>NZ_JAAUVN010000010.1 GCF_012030425.1 Sphingobacterium sp. B16(2022)
TGGCATTAGCAAACAGAAGTGGAATGGGATGGGAAGCCCAGCGATACACGGTGATAGCCCTGTACACGTATAGAATGCTAGCCTAGCAGTACCCTGAGTACCGCGGGGTCGGAGACGCCCTGTGGGAATCTGTCAGCACCATCTGATAAGGCTAAATACTCCTGAGAGACCGATAGTGAACTAGTACCGTGAGGGAAAGGTGAAAAGAACCTCGAACAGAGGAGTGAAAAGAACCTGAAACCGTGTGCTTACAAGCGGTCGGAGCTGCCAGGTGCAGTGACGGCGTGCCTTTTGCATAATGAGCCTACGAGTTACTCTTGTCTGGCAAGGTTAAGTGGTTCAGCCACGCAGCCGAAGCGAAAGCGAGTCTTAATAGGGCGCATAGTCAGATGAGGTAGACGCGAAACCTTGTGATCTACCCTTGGGCAGGTTGAAGTTGCAGTAACATGTAATGGAGGACCGAACCGATAAACGTTGAAAAGTTTCCGGATGACCTGAGGGTAGGGGTGAAAGGCTAATCAAACTGGGAAATAGCTCGTACTCCCCGAAATGTTTTTAGGAACAGCGTCGGCATGGAGTCTTATAGAGGTAGAGCTACCGATTGGGTGCGGGGGAGTCAAATCCTACCAAATCCAGACGAACTCCGAATGCTATAAGATATGGCCGGCAGTGAGGCTTTGGGTGCTAAGGTCCAAGGCCGAGAGGGAAAGAACCCAGACCATCAGCTAAGGTCCCTAAATATACGCTAAGTTGAACTAACGAGGTCCGACTGCACAGACAGCTAGGATGTTGGCTTGGAAGCAGCCATTCATTTAAAGAGTGCGTAACAGCTCACTAGTCGAGCGGTCGGGCGTGGATAATAAACGGGCATCAAGTGTATTACCGAAGCTATGGATTCATGCATTATGTGTATGTCTGGTAGGGGAGCATTCTATTTACGGAGAAGCGGTCTGGTAATGGGCCGTGGAGTTGATAGAAAAGCAAATGTAGGCATAAGTAACGATAAGGCGGGTGAGAAACCCGCCCACCGAAAGACTAAGGTTTCCTGATCAACGCTAATCGGATCAGGGTTAGTCGGGGCCTAAGGCGCATCCGAAGGGAGTAAGCCGATGGACAACTGGTTAATATTCCAGTACTTTTTATAACTGCGATGTGGTGACGGAGTAGTGACACTGCCGCGGACTGACGGAATAGTTCGTTAAAAGGCGTAGGTATAGGGACGGTAGGCAAATCCGCCGACCCTGCTGAAACCCAATAGTACAGCAAAGCTTCGGCGGCGCTGATAGAGCAGGTAAACAGACTTCCAAGAAAACCCGCTAAGCTTCAGGTTATAAAAACCCGTACCGTAAACCGACACAGGTAGTCGAGGAGAGAATCCTAAGGTGCTCGAGTGAATCATGGCTAAGGAACTCGGCAAAATGGCCCTGTAACTTCGGGAGAAGGGGCGCTTCCTCCAGCGATGGAGAAGCCGCAGTGAAAAGGCCCAGGCGACTGTTTAACAAAAACATATGGCTTTGCAAAATCGAAAGATGAAGTATAAGGCCTGACACCTGCCCGGTGCTGGAAGGTTAAGAGGGGATGTCATCGCAAGAGAAGCATTGAATCGAAGCCCCAGTAAACGGCGGCCGTAACTATAACGGTCCTAAGGTAGCGAAATTCCTTGTCGGGTAAGTTCCGACCTGCACGAATGGTGTAACGATCTGGGCGCTGTCTCAGCCATGAGCTCGGTGAAATTGTGGTATCGGTGAAGACGCCGATTACCCGCAACGGGACGGAAAGACCCCATGCACCTTCACTATAGCTTAACATTGAAATTGGGTACAGGATGTGTAGGATAGGCGGGAGATGTTGAAGTGGCTTCGCCAGGAGTCATGGAATCAACCTTGAAATACCGCCCTTTCTGTATTCGGTTTCTAACTCGATCATGTCGAGGACATTGTTTGGTGGGTAGTTTGACTGGGGTGGTCGCCTCCAAAAAGGTAACGGAGGCTTTCAAAGGTAAGCTCAGTACGCTTGGTAACCGTACGAGGAGTGCAATGGCATAAGCTTGCTTGACTGTGAGACCAACAAGTCGAACAGGGTCGAAAGACGGACATAGTGATCCGGTGGTTCTGTATGGAAGGGCCATCGCTCAAAGGATAAAAGGTACGCTGGGGATAACAGGCTGATCTCCCCCAAGAGCTCATATCGACGGGGAGGTTTGGCACCTCGATGTCGGCTCGTCACATCCTGGGGCTGGAGAAGGTCCCAAGGGTTGGGCTGTTCGCCCATTAAAGTGGCACGCGAGCTGGGTTCAGAACGTCGCGAGACAGTTCGGTCCCTATCTGTTGTGGGCGTTGGAAGTTTGAGTGGATCTGTCCTTAGTACGAGAGGACCGGGATGGACTGACCGCTGGTAAACCAGTTATGCCGCCAGGTGTACGGCTGGGTAGCTACGTCGGGAATAGATAAGCGCTGAAAGCATCTAAGTGCGAAACTAGCCACGAGATGAGACTTCCTTATAGGGCCGTAGTAGACTACTACGTTGATAGGTTGCAGGTGTAAAGGTAGAAATACCATAGCTGAGCAATACTAATCACCCGAAGCTTTCTCAAGCAACGCA
>NZ_JAAUVN010000011.1 GCF_012030425.1 Sphingobacterium sp. B16(2022)
AATCATGTGTATCCGTAACGAGCTTCAATTCCGAATGCTCTAGAAAGGAGGTATTCCAGCCGCACCTTCCGGTACGGCTACCTTGTTACGACTTAGCCCCAATTATCGGTTTTACCCTAACACGCTCCTTGCGGTTACATGCTTTAGGTACCCCCAACTTTCATGGCTTGACGGGCGGTGTGTACAAGGCCCGGGAACGTATTCACCGCGTCATTGCTGATACGCGATTACTAGCGAATCCAACTTCATGAGGTCGAGTTGCAGACCTCAATCCGAACTGTGAACGGCTTTTAGAGATTAGCATCATATTGCTATGTAGCTGCCCGCTGTACCGTCCATTGTAGCACGTGTGTAGCCCCGGACGTAAGGGCCATGATGACTTGACGTCGTCCCCACCTTCCTCACAGCTTACGCTGGCAGTCTGTTTAGAGTCCCCATCATTACATGCTGGCAACTAAACATAGGGGTTGCGCTCGTTGCGGGACTTAACCCAACACCTCACGGCACGAGCTGACGACAGCCATGCAGCACCTAGTTTCGTGTCCCGAAGGACTGATCCGTCTCTGGATCATTCACTAACTTTCAAGCCCGGGTAAGGTTCCTCGCGTATCATCGAATTAAACCACATGCTCCTCCGCTTGTGCGGGCCCCCGTCAATTCCTTTGAGTTTCAATCTTGCGACCGTACTCCCCAGGTGGATAACTTAACGCTTTCGCTTGGACGCTTACTGTGTATCGCAAACATCGAGTTATCATCGTTTAGGGCGTGGACTACCAGGGTATCTAATCCTGTTTGATCCCCACGCTTTCGTGCATCAGCGTCAATACTAACTTAGTGAGCTGCCTTCGCAATCGGAGTTCTAAGACATATCTATGCATTTCACCGCTACTTGTCTTATTCCGCCCACTTCAAATAGATTCAAGTCCTACAGTATCAAAGGCACTGCGACAGTTAAGCTGCCGTCTTTCACCACTGACTTATAGGACCGCCTACGCACCCTTTAAACCCAATAAATCCGGATAACGCTTGGATCCTCCGTATTACCGCGGCTGCTGGCACGGAGTTAGCCGATCCTTATTCTTCAGGTACATTCAGCTTTCTACACGTAGAAAGGTTTATTCCCTGACAAAAGCAGTTTACAACCCATAGGGCAGTCATCCTGCACGCGGCATGGCTGGTTCAGAGTTGCCTCCATTGACCAATATTCCTTACTGCTGCCTCCCGTAGGAGTCTGGTCCGTGTCTCAGTACCAGTGTGGGGGATTCTCCTCTCAGAGCCCCTAGACATCGTAGCCTTGGTGAGCCGTTACCTCTCCAACTAGCTAATGTCACGCGAGCCCATCCATATCCTATAAATATTTGATCAAAAACCGATGCCGGT
>NZ_JAAUVN010000012.1 GCF_012030425.1 Sphingobacterium sp. B16(2022)
TGCTGTTTCTGCGTTTAACCTGAATTAAACCCTTCTTTTTTCAGTGCCTCACCTTTCGGATCAGCCGTTCCTCCCTTGCGGAGTGGTGCAAAGATAGCGACTTTTTATAATCACTTCCTAATCTTTTTTCGCTTATTTCTCAATAATAAGGTTAACTAACTGTAACATTGGATAATTCATTTGTAGGCGTAGCTACATTGAAGACTTCAAAATCATAATAATTACGAATCTGAAGTCTTCAATGTACTTAAGCAGTATAAAAGATTCTAGCGTAGTATCTATCTTTTTATTCCTATAAGGATGATACTTTACAACAATTACTAATCATAAACTTGCATTTAGAAAATAAATTCCTGCAAAAAATCAAAATACTTTTTTGAAAAGAAGTGATAGGATACATTTTCTTCCCATATTCCACAGCATATATCCATATTATACGGGTATTATATCATGTCAATGCTTTCTTAATGCATCAACAAGTCTAAAATACCTGGTTAAAAATACAATTCGCCCACCCATCATCAGCGCATTTTTGTGCCTATTGCATATAGATTATTGTCAACTCATTAAAAAATAACAACAATTCCATATCTATTTTTATGTAGATTTCAATTATTTTCTTGTTATTCACTGTACGAAATTCTAGAATTATGTTATAATAGCAACAAAAATGAGTTCAATACACTTTATCTCAATATCTAATAGGCAGCATCGAACAGCTTTTTACATTAAAAAATAATTCATTTATACTTAGAAAAGTGAATTACATCCTAATTATACTAAATAATATGATGAATTTACAAGCACACGTCTCTATACGAATGATTAAAGGAGCTGGTTAAATCATGGTTACAATTTAAATTAGAAAACTTAAATCCTCCTTTCAATAGGCAGTTAATTACTTATTTATAAACAGAGTAGTCCTCTATGATTCTAAAATTAATTCAGTTTGTCAAGCAAGGATGGTACTGTATCTTTTCACCAAATCCTCTAGGCAACTATCTGAAAAAAGAAAATAGTTCAATAACAAGAAGTTATTTGGCGGAAAAAGTGCTTTTTACTAAGTAAAGAAGAATAAGCAGAAGCTGCCATTATGCTTGTCCGATAGGAAGAGGATGTAGAAGCTGAATAGGTTAAATGATGAGCATGACGGGCCTGCAGAAGTTACTGGAAGAACCGGAATAGCCCTGTTCACAGCATAAAAAGGTATAAACACAAAAAAGCCTCTGCTGTATAGCAAAGGCTTCTGTATAAAAAAAGGCACCGACCTACTCTCCCACCTGTTACGGCAATACCATCGGCTCT
>NZ_JAAUVN010000013.1 GCF_012030425.1 Sphingobacterium sp. B16(2022)
GAGCGTGTTAGGGTAAAACCGATAATTGGGGCTAAGTCGTAACAAGGTAGCCGTACCGGAAGGTGCGGCTGGAATACCTCCTTTCTAGAGCATTCGGAATTGAAGCTCGTTACGGATACACATGATTAAAAAAGTATTTAGTACAGCGTATTTAGTATTTAGATTATTTTCTATCTAACTACTGATATCTAAGTACTGATTACTATAAAAAAGCATTTGAAGAAATGTGCCCATCCCTGAAAATGGATGGTCCAGAGAGATAGAATGATAAGCTAGTCCCGTAGCTCAGTTGGTTAGAGCACTACACTGATAATGTAGGGGTCAGCAGTTCAAATCTGCTCGGGACTACCATCTAGATGTGAGATGATAGACATGAGATCTGAGACGTAAAGTCTGCTTTCTCTGTTCCTGAATCTATAATCTACACCACGGGGAATTAGCTCAGCTGGCTAGAGCACCTGCCTTGCACGCAGGGGGTCATCGGTTCGACTCCGATATTCTCCACACGTATGCCCGGACACTAAGATATTGTGTTCACGATAAGGCTACAAAGAGTTCTTTGACATATTGAAAGAAAAAAAATTACAAGAGAAGACAACAGTAGAGACAATGCTGTGATGTGCTCGATGTATTATGAAGACCCTCGGTCAAGGCCGAACGGATTAATGCGTAGCATCACGGTTATATATCAAAAGCAACCCATAGTAGCAAAAGGGCTATGAGGTGAAGAAAGTAAATAAGGGCACACGGGGGATGCCTAGGCTCTCAGAGGCGATGAAGGACGTGATAAGCTGCGATAAGCTTCGGGGATTAGCAAATGTGAGTTTGATCCGAAGATTTCCGAATGGGGCAACCTAGCATACTGAAGGTATGTTGTAAAATACGCGAACGCGCTGAACTGAAACATCTAAGTAGGCGTAGGAGAAGAAAATAATAATGATTTCCCAAGTAGTGGCGAGCGAACGGGAAAGAGCCCAAACCAATAATGTTACGGCATTGTTGGGGTTGTAGGGCTGCGATATGGCATTAGCAAACAGAAGTGGAATGGGATGGGAAGCCCAGCGATACACGGTGATAGCCCTGTACACGTATAGAATGCTAGCCTAGCAGTACCCTGAGTACCGCGGGGTCGGAGACGCCCTGTGGGA
>NZ_JAAUVN010000014.1 GCF_012030425.1 Sphingobacterium sp. B16(2022)
GATGCTACGCATTAATCCGTTCGGCCTTGACCGAGGGTCTTCATAATACATCGAGCACATCACAGTATTGTCTCTACTGTTGTCTTCTCTTGTAATTTTTTTTCTTTCAATATGTCAAAGAACTCTTCTTTTAGATCGGAGATATCAGATCTGAGATATCAGAAACTATAAAGTGTCTAATGTCTCTTATCCTGTGTCCCACGTCTAAGGATGTGGAGAATATCGGAGTCGAACCGATGACCCCCTGCGTGCAAGGCAGGTGCTCTAGCCAGCTGAGCTAATTCCCCGTGGTGTAGATTATAGATTCCGGAACAGAGAAAGCAGACTTTACGTCTCAGATCTCATATCTGTCATCTCACATCTAGATGGTAGTCCCGAGCAGATTTGAACTGCTGACCCCTACATTATCAGTGTAGTGCTCTAACCAACTGAGCTACGGGACTAGCTTATCATTCTATCTCTCTGGACCGTCCATTTTCAGGGATGGGCACA
>NZ_JAAUVN010000015.1 GCF_012030425.1 Sphingobacterium sp. B16(2022)
GTTAAGGGATACGACTCAAGATGAATTTTTCCAAGTTCTTCATTTCGCGGCCGATCTTCGCAGCGGTGCTGTCGCTGTTGATCCTGATCGCCGGTGCGATCTCGCTGTTCCAATTGCCGATCAGCGAATACCCGGAAGTCGTGCCGCCGACCGTGGTGGTGCGTGCCAACTTCCCGGGCGCCAACCCCAAGGTCATCGGTGAAACCGTGGCCGCGCCGTTGGAGCAAGCCATCACTGGCGTCGAGGGCATGCTGTACATGTCCTCGCAATCGACTGCCGACGGCAAGCTGACCCTGACCATCACCTTCGCCCTGGGCACCGACCTGGACAATGCGCAGGTGCAGGTGCAAAACCGGGTGACGCGGACTCAGCCAAAACTGCCTGAGGAAGTGACGCGCATCGGTATCACCGTGGACAAGGCCTCCCCCGACC
>NZ_JAAUVN010000016.1 GCF_012030425.1 Sphingobacterium sp. B16(2022)
GGGCCTTTGCAAAAATGGGCCACGGATATTACTGAGTTCAAAGTCAAGGAAAAAAAGCTGTATCTCTCCCCAATAATTGATCTGTTCAATCAGGAAGTTATAAGTTATGAAATTACTGACAGGCCGGCCTTTAAAGGGGTAATGGACATGCTCAAAAAGGCACTGCCCAAAGCAAGGGGGGCATCACAACTGCTTTTACATTCAGATCAGGGTTGTTGGCAATACCAAATGCCTAAATATCAACAGTGGCTCAAAGAAAACGGAATCACTCAAAGCATGTCCAGAAAAGGAAATTGCCTTGATAATGCCGTAATTGAAAATTTCTTCGGAATTTTAAAATCAG
>NZ_JAAUVN010000017.1 GCF_012030425.1 Sphingobacterium sp. B16(2022)
TCCCACAGGGCGTCTCCGACCCCGCGGTACTCAGGGTACTGCTAGGCTAGCATTCTATACGTGTACAGGGCTATCACCGTGTATCGCTGGGCTTCCCATCCCATTCCACTTCTGTTTGCTAATGCCACATCGCAGCCCTACAACCCCAGTCATGCCGTAACAAAACTGGTTTGGGCTCTTTCCCGTTCGCTCGCCACTACTTGGGAAATCATTATTATTTTCTTCTCCTACGCCTACTTAGATGTTTCAGTTCAGCGCGTTCGCGTATTTTACAACATACCTTCAGTATGCTA
>NZ_JAAUVN010000018.1 GCF_012030425.1 Sphingobacterium sp. B16(2022)
ATTTTTAATGTCTTGGAGTCTGTGTCTTTCAACAGACTCTTTTAGTAGCGGGAATCAGACTCGAACTGATGACCTTCGGGTTATGAGCCCGACGAGCTACCAACTGCTCCATCCCGCAATGTATTTTCAATGTCTTGGAGTCTGTGTCTTTCAACAGACTCTTTTTAGTAGCGGGAATCAGACTCGAACTGATGACCTTCGGGTTATGAGCCCGACGAGCTACCAACTGCTCCATCCCGCAATGTATTTTTAATGTCTTGGAGTCTGTGTCTTTCAACAGACTCTTTTA
>NZ_JAAUVN010000019.1 GCF_012030425.1 Sphingobacterium sp. B16(2022)
GGAAAACAAAAAAAATAAATTTTCACATTTATTTTGGAGAAACCAAAAAGATTTCTACCTTTGCAGTCCCAACGGAAACGAAGGGAAACAGAAACAAGATCGATAACGGCGCAATGCCGACATCATACAGGCCGAAGCGAGATGCGGAAGCGAGAGAAGTTCTTTAAAAATATAATCATGTAACGTAACGAGTAGTGTTGAGAAACAACGAAAGTTAAAAAAATCAACCTGTTCAATTTTAGAATTAGAAATTAAAATACAAGACAATTCTATTTATTATA
>NZ_JAAUVN010000001.1 GCF_012030425.1 Sphingobacterium sp. B16(2022)
ATTATATCTCCTATTACAATAATCAACGGATAAAACTAAATTTAAATGGAATGAGCCCGACAGAATATCGAGCTCATTATTACAAATCTAATTAACTAAATTTGTCCAATATTTTGGGGGCAGTCCATTAAAGACAGCCTCTTCTTTTTATGTGGACTATAAAAGTTTATGCTAATTTGCCTAATGCTTCTTTGATACGTCTTAAAGCTTCTACTAAGCTTTCATCAGATGCAGCATATGACAGACGGATGTATTTGTCATTTCCAAATGAATCACCACCAACTGTTGCGACATGACCTACATTTAATAGGTATAGAGCTAAGTCAGATGAATTGTTGATTACATTTCCATTCTCATCTTTTTTTCCAAAGAAAGAACTGATTTCTGGGAAGAAATAGAAAGCGCCTTCAGGTAAGTTTGTTTTAACTCCTGGAATTGCGGATAATAGATCATAAACCAGTTGACGACGACGAGCAAATGCTTCTTTCATTTTATTTACGGATGCTAATCCTTGTTCATAAGCAACGATTCCTGCACGTTGTGATATCGAACATGTTCCCGATGTCGTTTGTCCTTGTAATTTGTCATTTGCGGCAGCGATCTCTTTATTACAAGCAATATAACCTAATCTCCATCCGGTCATTGCAAATGCTTTGGAGAAACCGTTAATGATAATCACACGGTCTTTAATGCTATCAAATTGAGCGATAGATTCATGTTTGTCTACAAAATTGATATGTTCATAGATTTCATCTGATAAGATAAATACCTGTGGATGTTTTTCAAATACTTTTGCCAAAGCAGCTAACTCATCTTTACTATACACCGTACCTGTAGGGTTATTTGGTGATGAGAACATGAACAATTTAGTTTTAGGCGTGATAGCAGCCTCAAGTTGCTCAGGAGTTATTTTAAAGTTATTATCGATTTCAGTATTGATAAAAACCGATTTTCCTTCAGCTAAAACAACCATTTCTGAATAAGAAACCCAGTATGGGGTGGGTATTACAACTTCATCACCAGGATTAACAAGTGTTAAAATAACATTTGATAAAGACTGTTTTGCACCTGTAGAAACTACGATTTGAGAGATGTCATAATCAAGATTATTTTCAATCTTCAATTTATTCACAATAGCCTGACGTAATTCTGGGTATCCCGGAACTGGCGAGTAACGTGTCCAATTTTCGTCTAAAGCTACCTTAGCAGCTTCTTTAACGTGGTCAGGAGTATTGAAATCTGGTTCGCCAACACTTAAGCTGATAACATTAACGCCTTTTGCGGCTAATTCGCGACCAAGCTTAGTCATTTTAAGCGTAGCCGACTCGGATAAATTGTTTATCCTATCTGATAAATATGATTGTGTGCTCATGGTAAGACAAAGATATTATTTAGAATGCAAATAATACTTTAATTTCTTGAAAAAAGACAAACGATTGCTTCTTTTTTGCTGAAAATATGTAAAATTATTAAGATTTTGATTGCTTTGGAGTAACACTTATTCTAATCTTTCATTTCGTATATTTCCGATGTTACCATCTCAGAAATTTACTATAAATTTTATAATGATAATTCTGCTTAGCATTGATCACCATTTCATTTGTTAGTCCGTATAAACGTAAAAGAGTATGCTAAAAGATTAGTAGTTTCAAACTAAAAAGGAAATCGTAGCGTTATATGACTACCTTTGTCGCGAAAATAAAGTAATATTATGTCTAAGCAAAAAAGATTAGTTCTGCTATCCCTTTTGACAGGGCTGGGATTGATGATCATCAAATTTGTCGCGTATTTCCTTACTGCTTCCAATGCTATTTTCACCGATGCTGCGGAAAGTATTGTCAATGTCATTGCCTCAAGTTTTGCTTTCTATAGTATTTATTTAGCCGCTCAACCTAAAGATAACAATCATCCGTATGGCCATGGAAAAGTTGAATTCTTTTCTGTTTTCTTGGAAGGGGGACTTATTTTTATAGCCGGATCAATCATATTAGTAAAAGGATTTTATAATATCTTTTTCCCATCTACATTATCAAATTTGGAAGAAGGGATCGGTTTAGTTTCTGTTACGGCCCTGATTAATTTTATAATTGGATTCTACATCATGAAAAGAGGGCGAGCATTGGGTTCTCTTACATTGGAAGCCGACGGTAAACATCTACAAGTTGATGCCTATAGTACAATAGGCCTAGTAGTCGGTCTTATTCTTATGAAATTAACAGGCTTAAAGTGGATCGATATTGCTATTTCTTTTGTCTTGGGCACTTTTATTTTATATAATGGGTATAAATTGTTACGTCAGTCAGTGGGTGGACTTATGGATGAGTCAGATGTAGATCTTGTAAAAGAAGTCGTTCAAGTTTTGCAGGAAAACCGTCATACAGATTGGATTGATATACACAATCTGCGTGTCCAACGATATGGCAATGAATTGCATGTAGATTGTCACTTGACACTTCCGAATTATTATTCTTTAATTAAAGTACACGATGAAATCTCGATTTTAGATAAAATAGTTAATACCAAAATGTCTGTTGAAACCGAGTTTTTTATTCACGCAGATCCATGCCTCCCTGAATGTTGCAGCTACTGTCAGGTAAAAGACTGTCCGATAAGATCGCAAGAGTTTACAGTTGAGATTGAATGGCAAGTCGAAAACGTCACAGCAAATCGAAAACATTTTTTATCTTAATCGATAAATCATGAAATTATGTGCATAAATAGGGGAGAGCTTAGCCTAAATGTCTGTCAAAAAAAGTATCTTTGCTTTTTAGAAACGATTTTTAAAAATCCTATATGAAGCACATACGTAATTTCTGTATCATCGCACACATTGATCACGGTAAAAGTACATTAGCCGATCGATTATTGGAGTACACTAACACCATTACACAACGTGAAGCGCAGGCACAATTACTAGATAATATGGATTTGGAACGTGAACGTGGTATTACCATAAAGAGTCACGCGATCCAGATGAACTATATACAAGACGGTCAAGAGTATATTTTAAATTTAATTGATACTCCTGGACACGTCGATTTTTCTTATGAAGTATCACGTTCCATTGCTGCCTGTGAAGGAGCCTTGTTAATTGTAGATGCTTCTCAAGGTATACAAGCACAAACAATCTCGAATCTTTATTTAGCATTAGAACATGATTTAGAGATTATTCCAATTTTAAATAAGATGGATCTTCCTGGTGCTATGCCAGAGGAAGTGAAAGACCAGATCATTGATTTAATTGGTGGTAACCGTGAAGATATTATTCCAGCATCTGGTAAAACAGGTCTTGGTATCCCTGATATCTTAAGAGCCATTGTAGCGCGGGTTCCTGCACCACTAGGTGATCCAACAGCTCCTTTACAGGCTTTGATTTTCGATTCAGTTTATAACTCTTTCCGTGGTATCATGGCCTATTTCAAAGTTGAAAATGGTGAGATCCGTAAAGGTGATAAAGTGAAATTTGTTGCTACAGGAAAGGAATATTCTGCGGATGAGATCGGAACTTTGAAATTAAATCAAGTTGCTAAAGATGTCGTTAGAACAGGTGATGTTGGATACATCATCTCCGGGATTAAGGAAGCACGTGAAGTAAAAGTTGGCGATACGATCACTCATAAGGAAAGACCTTGTGATGGTGCTATTCAAGGATTTGAAGAAGTAAAACCAATGGTTTTTGCCGGAATATATCCTGTTGATACAGAAGATTACGAAGAGTTACGTGAATCTATGCACCGTTTGCAATTGAATGACGCATCTTTAGTGTTTGAACCAGAGTCTTCAGCAGCGCTAGGTTTTGGATTCCGTTGTGGATTCTTAGGAATGCTTCATATGGAGATTATCCAAGAGCGTCTTGAGCGTGAGTTTGATATGACTGTTATCACAACTGTTCCCAACGTATCTTACAAAGCGTATTTAACAAAAGATAATGAAGAAGTTCAGGTTCATAACCCATCCGATTTACCAGATCCGAGTAAATTAGATGCTATTGAGGAACCTTATATTAAAGCAAATATCATTACTAAATCTGATTTCGTAGGACCGATTATGTCTTTATGTATCCAAAAACGTGGTGCAATCATTAATCAGTCATATTTAACTTCAGACCGTGTTGAATTGGTATTTGAGATGCCAATGGGTGAAATTGTATTTGATTTTTATGATAAGTTAAAAACGATTTCCAAGGGCTATGCTTCTTTTGATTATACACAGATAGGTTACCGTCAATCGGATTTGGTCCGTTTGGATATCCGTTTAAATGATGAACCTGTAGATGCATTGTCATCTCTGATTCACAGAAGTAATGCATATGACTTTGGTAAGAAAATTTGTGAAAAATTAAAAGAATTACTACCTCGCCAACAGTTTGAAATTCGTATCCAAGCATCTATTGGAATGAAAATTATTGCCCGTGAGACAATTTCTGCTTTACGTAAAGATGTAACAGCAAAATGTTATGGCGGTGATATTTCTCGTAAGCGTAAGCTTTTGGAAAAGCAGAAAAAAGGTAAAAAACGAATGCGTCAAGTAGGTAACGTTGAAATACCGCAATCGGCATTTATGGCTGTACTGAAATTAGATTAGAAACTTAAAAAATCCTATTCCTATAAAAATGAATTTATTAGACGGTAAACTCGTATCAGCTAAAATCAAAGAAGATATCAAAAAAGATACAGCTGATTTTACAGCGCAAGCTGGACGTAAACCTCATTTAGTGGCTATCCTAGTTGGAAACGACGGAGGTAGTGAAACTTATGTGGCGAGTAAAATGCGTAATTGTGAATTGGTAGGTTTTGAATCTACTAATATTCGTTACGATGTTGATGTGACTGAAGAACAATTGATCGCGAAAATTCAAGAAATAAATGCGGATGCAAATATTGACGGTTTGATCGTGCAGTTACCACTTCCAAAGCATATCGATCCCGATAAAATAACTGAAGCAATAGATTACCGAAAAGATGTAGATGGTTTTCATCCCATCAATTTGGGCAGAATGCAACGAAATCTTCCTTGCTTTATCCCAGCAACACCTTATGGTATTATGTTGATGCTGGATCATTATAAAATTGAAACTGCAGGTAAACATGCAGTGGTGGTAGGTAGAAGTAATATCGTTGGTTCACCAATGAGTATTCTTTTAGCACGAAACTCTAATCCAGGTAACTGCACAGTTACCTTAACACATAGTCGTACAAAAGACCTTAAAACAGAAGTTTTACGTGCGGATATTATTGTTGCTGCAATTGGGAAGAAAAACTTTGTTACTGCAGATATGGTGAAGGATGGCGCAGTTGTAATTGATGTAGGTATTAATAGAGAAGACTCAACAGAAACAAAATCTGGCTTTAAATTATATGGAGATGTAGATTTTGAGCAAGTCGCTCCTAAAGCTTCATGGATAACTCCTGTACCTGGAGGAGTGGGCTTGATGACGATTGTAGGATTACTTAAGAATACACTAGAAGCGGCAAAAGGCACAATTTATCCTAAAGCATAATTGGCATAAATATTGTTTGGTTAAATCTGTTAACCAAAAAAATATACGAAATGAAAAAAGTTGCATTTTTAGCATTATTCGCAGGAGTTTCATTAACTTTTGCGGCTTGTAATAACACGCCAAAAGAAGATAAAAATAGTGATGGAGAAGTCACAGTCGGAGAAAAGTTAGATAATTCTCTTGATAGTTTAGATAAACATGCAGACGTTGCTGCAGCTGATGCGAAAGCTAAATATGAGCAAGCTCAAAAAGATCTAGATGCTGCAATAGCAAAAGGAGATAAGAAAGCTGAAGAAGCTGCACGTAAAACGGTAGATGAGACAAAAACTGCTTGGGAAAAAATTACTGCAGGTACTGCTAAAGTAGCGGGAGATGTTGAAGAAGGCGTTAAGGATGCCGCCCATGCAACTGGTCATGCTATCGATAAAGCTGCTGACGCAACAGCTAAAGCTGGAAAATCTGCAGTTGAAGGTACTAAAGATGCAGCTAAAGCTGTAGGTGACAAAGCCAAAAAAGTTGGTGAAGCATTGAAAAACTAAATCGAAATAAGATTTTAATAAAAAAGCCTTTCAGAAATTCTGAAAGGCTTTTCTTTTGATTTGAAATTTTTAATTTTCCTTTCGAATGGTAACAGCATTCTTATGTGCATGAAGTCCCTCTAATTCTGCTAAGATCTCCACAGTAGAACCAATATTAAGTAGTCCTTCCGGACTTATATGTTGGAAAGTAATCTTTTTTACAAATGAATCTACAGATACACCTGAATAGGATCTTGCATATCCTGATGTGGGTAAAGTATGGTTTGTTCCAGAAGCATAATCTCCCGCACTTTCAGGCGTTAAGTGTCCTAAAAAGACAGAACCTGCATTTAAAATAAGACGAACAAGACGTTCCCATTGATCGGTTTCTAGGATCAGATGTTCTGGTGCATAATAATTACTAAACGCCAGTGCCTCATTTAAATCAGTTGCTAACACCGCATAGGAGTTCTCGATTGCTTTGCTTGCTAATTCAAAACGGGGTAAAATAGCAAGTTGCTTTTCTAATTCAAGATTTACAGCTTCAATAATATCTTTGGAAGTTGCTACCAGTACAGCCTGACTGTCCGCACCATGTTCAGCTTGAGCTAATAGATCTGCAGCTACATAAGCAGGTGTGGCAGTTTCATCAGCAATTACTAAAACTTCAGATGGACCAGCAGGCATGTCGATACTTACATTGGCCATACCTTGAACAATGCTTTTTGCTTTTGTCACAAATTGATTGCCAGGTCCAAATATTTTATCAACTTTAGGGATCGTTTCCGATCCAAAAGCCATTGCCGCTATAGCTTGAGCACCACCGACAAGGTAAATGCGTTCGATTTTTAATAATTTGAGACAATAGGCTACGAAACCGTTTATTTTTCCACTTTTTTGGGGAGGAGAACAAACGATGATTTCTTTACATCCCGCAATTCGCGCCGGTACACCTAACATTAATAGTGTACTTGGTAGAACAGCGGAGCCTCCCGGTATATAAAGACCGACTTTTTCAATAGGACGGTTCTCCCGCCAGCATTTTACACCTATCGTGGTCTCTACAACTCGCTCACGCTTTACTTGTGAAGAGTGGAATTTATGAATATTCTGGAACGCAATTTCTAAAGCCCTTTGTTGTTCGCGATTAATCGTTGATGCCAGTGCGTCAATATCGTTAGCATCAAGGTAAAGTTTTTCTAATTCAACTTTGTCAAATTGTTGTGCATAGCTAATCAAAGCTTTATCACCATTTTGACGAACTTCTTGTATAATATCTAAGACAGTATCTTGGATAGCATGCGAAGGATCAGTATTACGCGTTGTTAATTCCTGTAATTCAATGGGATTTAACTGAGCATATTCAAAAGTTTTAAGCATGATGAATTTTATTTTAAGCGCAGTGCGCTTATTAACTACATAATAATTTTTTCGATCGGCATGACCACAATTCCTTGGGCACCTGCAGACTTTAGCTTGTTGATCTTACCCCAGAAATCATCTTCTGAAATAACGGTATGAACGGCAACCCAACCTTCTTCTGCTAAAGGAACAACAGTCGGTGATTTTACACCATGTAAAAGACCTGTTATAGTAGGTAAATTAACTTTCTCAACATTCAGAACAACGTACTTAGTTTCTTTTGCCATTAACACCGACTGGATTCGCTGTAAAAGTTCTGCTAAGATTTCGTTATCCTCCAATCCTGGACGACCGATAAGAATTGCTTCAGACTTACGGACATCGGCAAACTGTTTTAATCCATTATTTTTAAGGGTTCCGCCCGTAGAGACAATATCACATATAGCGTCACTCAACCCTAAGCCAGGTGCAATTTCAACAGATCCTGATATCATCTGAATATCTGCCTCGATGCGGTATTCATCTAAAAATTTCTTTAAAATAACAGGATAAGAAGTTGCAATAGATTTTCCATTAAGATCTCTTAAATCTTTAATATCACTATCTTTTTGAACAGCTAGTTTTAAAGTACATTTTCCAAAACCGAGACGTTGTAGATAATTAACTTCAGATTCAGTTTCATCAATGACATTTTCACCAACTATTCCGAGATCAGCAATTCCTTGCTCTACATATCCTGGAATATCATCATCACGAAGGAAAAGAATTTCAAGAGGGAAATTGGAAACGGTTGTTATTAAAGAACTTTTATAATTTTCGAAGTCGAGACCACAGTTTTTAAGTAATTGAACTGATTTTTCGTTTAATCTACCCGATTTTTGGATAGCAATTTTAAGATTTTTCAAAGCTTTATAATGTTAGCTGTAAATTATTAATAAATAGAAATCAAACACAAGGGAAAAAATGCTTCACGTAGAAACACACTTATTACATATCGCCGCAATGGCGATGATGCATATGAAAGTGATGTCCGTGAGCAAAAATCATGTTTGTATTAATAATGTGTCAAAAATAGTATTTTGTTAATAGAAATCAAATTTAAATAGCTATTAATTGATAAAAATAAAATAGAGATAGCGTAAATATGACATTTCTGCATTGAAATTAAACATTTTTCACCTTACTAAAATATTTAATATGCGATAGAAATTACGTTAGAGTATGCTTCAAGCTTCTTTTTGCGTGATGTTGTTATGATGCACAACATTATTACATTTGGAAGCTATTTATACTTTTTTAGTATAAAATTTAATATTAATTTTAAATTCTCGATGTCTGTAAGAAGAATAGGGACTTGTACAATCGAAAATAATAAGCTAAAATATGAATCTAGAAAATCTAAATCGCCGTTCTTTTCTAAAGAAAACAAATACCGTAGTTCTGGGGACTGCTCTGGCTGCATCAAGCCTTAATTTGTATGCAAACAGTGCTCCAAAGAAAATTAAGATCGGACTTGTAGGCTGTGGCGGTAGGGGGACAGGGGCCGCTTCTCAAGCATTGCGCGCAGATCCAAATGTCGTCATTACCGCTGTTGCAGATATCTTCCAAGATCAAGTAGACCTATGTTTAGATTCATTAAGACAGATATCAAATGATCAAGTAAAGGTCGATAGCAAAAACATCTTTTTAGGATTTTTAGGATTTCAAAAATTGATGAATACCGATGTGGATGTGGTTTTACTTTGTTCTCCACCAAACTTTAGACCAGATCATTTGGAAGAGGCCGTCAAAAAAGGAAAGCACATCTTTTGCGAAAAACCTGTTGCAGTAGATATTCCAAACTTGAAAAGAGTTTTTGAAAGCGTAAAGATTGCTAAAGAAAAGAATCTCTGTTTGGTAAGTGGTTTCTGTTTTCGGTATGCAACACCAAACCGTGAAATCTTTCAAAGGATAAAACAAGGTGATATTGGTGATATACAATCTGTTTCTACTTTTAGATTTGGAGGAGAGTTAAGTCATAAGGAAAGACAGGCCGGTTGGTCAGATTTAGAGTATCAGTTACGTAATTGGTTCTATTTCCAAAGATATTCTGGCGATCTAATTGTCGAGCAAGCTATACATAGTGTTGATATGATGTCTTGGGCATTAGGAGATATTGTTCCTAAGACTATTATTGCAACTGGAGGAAGACAGTCCCGAGAGTTGGATAAATTCGGCAACGTTTATGATCATATGTCTATTGAATTTGATTATGGAAATGGATTAAAGGCCTTTCATTCTTGTCGTCAACAAAATGGAACTGATTCCCGAAATTCAGTGGACGTCATAGGAAAGAACGGTCGTGCAAACTTAAATATTCCTTCAAACTTCGAGATTTATGGTGACAAAGCGTGGAAGTTTACTGGACGGAACAATAATATGTATCAAACCCAGCATGATGAACTTTTCGCAGCCATCCGTGATAAAAAAGTGATTAACGATGGACCACACCTTGCGAATAGTACCCTACTTGCAATTTGGTCTCGAACGGCCGCTTATACGGGGAAAGCGATTACGTATGATCAGATTATGCAATCGACAGAAGTTTTAGGCCCTACTTCATTAGAATATGATTGGAAAATGCAAGCTGATAATCGCGGGATTCCTCAGCCGGGAAAAACACCATTTGTTTAGGTATGGACGTAGGAATTAAGATATTAGTAGTCGGGTGTGGTAACATGGGAGCCTCTCATGCCCGCGCCTAT
The DNA here is from genome assembly GCF_012030425.1 of Sphingobacterium sp. B16(2022). Taxonomy (GTDB): domain Bacteria; phylum Bacteroidota; class Bacteroidia; order Sphingobacteriales; family Sphingobacteriaceae; genus Sphingobacterium; species Sphingobacterium anhuiense. The sequence continues at coordinate 10,125 of NZ_JAAUVN010000001.1, forward strand.
CATGACTTACCGGGTTTTGAAATTGTTGGGCTGGTATCCAGGGGAGAAAGTAAAAGTAGATTGAATAAATCGCTTCAGGCAGCTTATCCTGAATTTGATGATTTTGAAGAGGCGTTACTGCAAACAAAACCAAATGCAGTCTGTATTTCAACCTATCCCGATACGCATGAAAATTATGCAATCAGATCTTTTGAGGCAGGAGCACATGTTTTTCTTGAAAAACCTTTAGCAGATACAGTACTAGGCGCTCAAAATGTTATCGATGCAGCAATAAAGTATAATAAAAAATTGGTGGTAGGATATATTTTACGATATCACCCTTCATGGAAAAAGTTTATCGCAATTAGCCGTAAGATGGGAACACCTTTGGTCATGCGTATGAATCTCAATCAGCAGAGTCATGGTTATATGTGGGATGTACACCGCAATTTAATGAATAGTTTAAGTCCAATAGTAGATTGTGGTGTTCATTATATTGATGTGATGTGTCAAATGACAGACGCTAAGCCTGTTCGAGTTTCCACTATCGGAGCTCGATTGACAAATGATATACCCGAAACGAATTATAATTATGGACAGCTTCAGTTACATTTTGATGATGGTTCTGTAGGATGGTATGAAGCAGGATGGGGACCTATGGTCAGTCAAACTGCTTTTTTTGTTAAAGATGTGTTTGGCCCTAAAGGGGCGGTATCTATTGTGCCAAATCATGCTGTCAGAGAAGGAGTGTCGGATTCGGTGGAAGCACATACCAAAACAGAATCAATTCGTGTACATCATGCTGATATTGATGTAAATAATGAATTTTTAAAAGCGGATGAATGGATTCATTTAGAAGACGAACCTACACATCAAGATCTTTGTAACAGAGAACAGTTGTTTTTTCAAAAAGCAATTGTAGAGGATTTGGATTTAAAGAAGCAATCGGAAGATGCTTTGAATAGTTTACGTATTGCTTTTGCATGTGACCAAGCTGTGAAAACCAAAAGTATAATAACGTTGTAAAGAACTTTTAATAGAGAAATAATGGTTTTAGGTATGTTATTTTGTAATAAGGCAATTAGCAGAACAGCATATGTAAACCATCGTTCACTATTTTATTTAAAACAATAAAATGTGGAGAAATAAAGTAAATTAATTTTAATTGTGAAAGATAGATCGTTTTGGTCTATCTTTTGTTGTTTAGGAGCTATATTTGTAATGTATGAAAAAATTGGTTCATGTTGTATTTCTTACTATACTGTTATCCCATTCTGCTACAGCTCAGGATAACCTATGGCAGATGAAATTGAGTTTTAAAGGACAGATCGCTGTGGAAGAATTAGAAAAGTCTGTGCCTGAATTTGCGTTAGATTTCTATGAGCCATTTTTAAAAGGAGGAACCACTGCTCAAGAGGTTACGATTTTTACCTCACCTACGAAGATTAAATCAGTTGATAATCTAGGGCACGTTCTGATTGCAGATCGAACTAAAAAACAGGAATATTCATTTACAAAAGGTGATGATCTACTTTCACAGGATGTGCTGTCTTCAGATTATCCCTTATTGAAGAATCCGACTGATCCAAAAGATGCTTATCTTATCTTGGAAAACGGGTCCGAAAAAGAAACCATCAACGGTGTTTCCTGTATAAAAGCATTGTTGAAAGTTGTGGACCCTTATTTAGGTGAAGTTGCAATGACAATTTGGTATGCTCCGGATCTACCGAGTTATTATCTAAGTAGTTTGCCCTTTTTGATTAATGTACCAGGAGCAGTTCTGAAATTAAATGATCAGGTGCATAATTCTTTAGGTTTTGAAGTCTCAGCTTTGACTAAGCTAAGTGACTTAAAGGAATTTGAATTACCTCATGAGGTTAAAATTGTTAAGCTTTCAGAAAATGAAGGTAGTAACTTGGATGATGCAAGTGTTTTTCAAGATGCATTTGAACTTAAAGCACCTTTAAAATGGTTTTCACAGCAGAATGCCGCATATGGTGATGAACATTTGTTTGGGGTTAAAAAAGCGGATGGAACAATTGTGGAGCCTGCAAATTTTTATTCAATCGATGTATTGAATAAACAAAGAGCAATAGTTTCTGATAGTAGTAGTTTGTTTTGGATTATTGATGATGAAGCAAAAAAAATAAATCATGTAGGTTTTGAAGTGCTTTATGCTGTTAATGATGAGAACATGGTGTATGCAATAGAAGATCGATATGGTATCATTAATGCTTCAGGAGTGTCACTTATTGGAGGTTTAAGCAATATCAGCAACTTTGTAGGATCATATTTGCTATTTTCTGAAAACAATAAGCAAGGTTTATTGGATTTTAATGGGAAGATTGTTCTGAAACCTACTTTAGATTTTATTGATACTGATGAGCAAGGTAATATTCTGGTTAAGGATTTGAAGATTAGTTCCGAAGTACAACAATATTCACTTCCAGATTTTCATGAGAAGTACTTGAAATAGAGTCGAAAAAATATTCATTCAAAAATAAAGGCGATCATTGATCGCCTTTATGCTTTATTATTAATCCCAAATTTAGATTAAGGGATGTTCAAATATTTATGTGTCTGAAGTGAGATATTCCATTTAGGATTATCTTTGACATGATCAATGATCAGTGGGGTCATTTCAGGATATTTGGACCATTCAGGTTGCAAATATAATTTACAGTCGTTGTTTACTAATTTAGAATGTTCTTCAGCCCATTCAAAATCACTTTTATTAAAAACAATGACTTTTAATTCACCGGCAGCTTCTAAAACATCTTTTCTTGGAGCTTTAAATTTCTTTGGAGAAAGACAGATCCAATCCCATTCGCCACTTAGTGGATAGGCACCAGATGTCTCTATAAAAGTTTGAATTCCAGCTGCGTGAAGACCTCTTGTTAAGTAATCCAAATTGTAGATTAAAGGTTCTCCTCCAGTGATGACAACTGTCTTTGCAGGATATTTTTTTGCATTTTCAATAATCTGATCAGCAGAAGTAAGCGGGTGTAAAGTGGCATCCCAGCTTTCTTTAACATCACACCAGTGACACCCCACATCACATCCTCCCAATCGAATAAAATATGCAGCTTTTCCTGTGTGAAATCCCTCTCCCTGAATTGTATAGAACTCTTCCATCAACGGAAGTAAAGTGCCGTCTTCTGGAACTTGATGTGACATAGTAATGAATTTAAGATTGCAAAAATAATAAAAAAGATTGTGATATCGGGATTGTTTTCAATTCATTACTTTTAGATTAGATAGTCAAATTACTTGACGATCTTATTTGTCGCAGACAGGATTCTATATATCTCCATGTTTATCATTAACGAATTTTTATCATAAACTGTTAGTTCAGCATTTTTATGATGAATATTCCTATGTTACGTTTGCATTATGTTGTGCTATCTTCCAATTGAAGGGTAGAACTAAAATGTGTCAATCAATGATGGGAGTGCAATAAAGACTTAAAAGTGCAATTATGGATTATTTTCAGTATATTTGATGGATAATAGGTCTAGGAATAGATTTAATTTATTAAGCCTTATTGATAATTAACAATTTAGTATGTTGTGTATCTGTAAGGTATTGTTTTATAAATAATTACTAAAAATAATCATATTTGTTGATGATTAAAATTACATTACCTGATGGTTCCGTTCGTGAGTACGAAAAAGGAACATCAGCTGCTCAAGTAGCATTGTCAATCTCGGAAGGTTTAGCTAGAAATGTGTTAGCCGCCGAAGTGAATGGAGAGATTTGGGACTCATCTCGTCCTATTGAAGAAGATTCTGCAGTAAAGTTGTTGACCTGGAATGATACAAATGGTAAATCTACCTTTTGGCATTCTTCTGCGCATCTATTAGCAGAGGCATTAGAAGATCTTTACCCAGGTATCAAGTTTGGTATAGGTCCCGCTATTGAGACGGGTTTCTATTATGACGTTGATTTTGGAGATCGTGAATTCTCATCTGATGATTTTAAGCAGATTGAAGATAAGATGCTAGAACTAGCAAAACGTAAAGAAATTTTCGAACGTAAAGCTGTTTCTAAAGCTGATGCTATTGCATATTTTACTGAAAAAGGAGACGAATATAAATTAGATCTGATTAAAGATCTGGAAGATGGAAAGATTACATTCTATACACAGGGAGAATTTACCGATCTATGTCGTGGACCACATATTCCTAATACGGGATTTATCAAAGCGATCAAATTAACAAATGTTGCCGGTGCATACTGGAGAGGTGATGAGTCTCGTAAACAATTGACTCGTATTTATGGGGTAACGTTTCCAAAAGCTTCTGAATTAACAGAATATTTGAAGTTCATTGAAGAAGCAAAAAAGCGTGATCATCGTAAATTAGGTAAGGAATTAGAGTTGTTTGCTTTTTCAGAGAAAGTAGGAGCAGGATTACCATTGTGGTTGCCGAAAGGAGCAGCTTTGCGTCAAAAATTACAAGATTTTTTACAAAGAGCTCAGTTAAAATCAGGTTATGAACCTGTGATGACACCTCATATCGGTAATAAACAATTGTACGTAACTTCTGGGCACTATGATAAATATGGCGAAGATTCATTCCAGCCGATAAGAACTCCAGTTGAAGACGAAGAGTTTTTCTTGAAGCCGATGAACTGTCCACATCACTGTGAGATTTATAAAACAAAGCCACGCTCTTATAAAGATCTTCCTGTACGTTTTGCAGAATTTGGTACGGTTTACCGCTACGAGCAATCTGGAGAATTACATGGTTTGACACGTGTAAGAGGGTTTACACAAGATGATGCACATTTATTCTGTCGCCCAGATCAGGTGAAGGAAGAATTTAAAAAAGTGATTGACTTGGTGTTGTATGTTTTTAAAGCATTAGGTTTTGAAGAGTATACTGCACAGATTTCATTAAGAGATCCAGAAAATCGCACCAAATATATTGGTACCGATGAAAATTGGGCTCTTGCAGAAAGTGCAATTATCGAGGCCGCTGCAGAAAAAGAATTATCGACTGTCGTCGAATATGGCGAGGCAGCTTTCTATGGACCTAAATTGGATTTCATGGTGAAGGATGCTTTGGGACGTAGATGGCAGCTAGGTACTATTCAAGTGGATTATAATTTACCTGAGCGCTTCGAACTGGAGTATACAGGTTCTGATAATGCAAAGCATAGACCAGTGATGATTCATAGAGCACCATTTGGTTCTATGGAGCGTTTTATTGCTGTATTGATCGAACACTGTGCTGGAGAATTTCCATTATGGCTTGCCCCAGAACAATTTATCGTCTTACCAGTGTCAGAAAAATATGAAGAATATGCGAAAAACCTTTTAGAATCGCTAAATAATTCCGATATTCGCGGACTGATAGACTTGCGTGATGAAAAAGTGGGTCGCAAAATCAGAGATGCAGAGGTGAAAAAACTGCCTTATATGTTGATTGTAGGGGAGAAAGAGGCTGAGAGTGGCACGATTTCTGTGCGTAAACATGGTTCAGTAGACATGGGATCCATGACTGCTGACGAATTTAGAGAAGTATTAATTAAAGAAATAACCGTTTAAATATTTAAACATTTGGCATTAAAAAGACCAGGTGGTCCTAGACCACCAATGAGGAAGAAAGAACCAGATCACCGCATTAATGAACTAATCCGTGTGCCTGAGGTACGTTTGGTAGGTGACAATGTGGAAACAGGAGTATATCCTACACGTAAAGCTTTAGAGCTTGCAGATGAATTGGAACTTGATTTAGTTGAGATTTCGCCAAATGCTGTTCCGCCGGTTTGTAAAATTATCGACTACAGTAAATTTGTTTACGAGCAAAAGAAGAAACAAAAAGAAATCAAAGCTAATGCAAAACAAACTGTTATTAAGGAAATCCGTTTCGGACCTAATACCAGTGAACATGATTTTGACTTCAAATTGAAACATGCGATCAAATTTCTTGAAAGCGGTGAAAAAGTTCGTGCTTACGTACACTTTAAAGGCCGTGCAATTGTACACAAAGAACAAGGAGAGATCCTGTTATTGCGTTTTGCACAAGCGTTAGAAGAAGTAGGTAAAGTAGAATTATTACCGAAATTAGAAGGAAAACGTATGTTTTTAACTTTGGCGCCTAAATTGGTAGCTAAAAAATAATAAAAAAATTCTAACAGATTGATATAAAATTTAAAGTATTATGCCAAAAGTAAAAACCAATTCCAGCGCTAAAAAACGTTTTAAGCTTACTGGAACAGGTAAAATCGCAAGAAAAAACGCTTTCAAAAGCCACATCTTGACAAAAAAGAGCACAAAACGTAAACGTAACTTAACAACAACAAGTTATGTATCTGATGGCGATATGGGCAACGTTAAACGTATGCTTGCTATCGGTAAATAAGTTTTATTCGATTTAATTAATAATAATTTTTTAACCGGGTACAGGGTTGTAAGATCATTGAGAAACATGACGCCTTTTACCAAATAATTTTAAAAATATGCCACGTTCGGTTAACGCAGTTGCTTCGAGAAGAAGACGTAAAAAAATCCTTAAATTAGCGAAAGGCTATTATGGATCACGTAGCAAAGTATATACTATTGCTAAAAATACAGTAGAAAAAGGTTTACAGTACGCTTACCGCGACCGTAAAACCAAAAAACGCGAGTTTAGAGCTTTATGGATTCAACGTATTAACGCTGGAGCCCGTCAACAAGGATTATCTTATTCAGTGTTGATTGGTAAATTAAATGCTAAAAATATTGGTTTAAACCGTAAGGTTTTAGCTGATTTAGCTTTAAACAACCCAGATGCTTTCAAAGCAGTTATTGACGCAGTAAAATAGAGTTTTAACCCTGAGTCAATTTGTTAGATATTGGAAAGGAACCCATCAGGGTTCCTTTTTTGTTGTTACAAACTTTCGATTATTTATCGTTTTAATAATGAGCTCTTTTAAGCTTTATTTTTTTTAACTGTTTTGAAGTTTGGAATATATTTTTATTTTTATATAAAAGAGCCGTAGTTTATGAAGTTTCAAGATTTAGTTAATTTGTATGAAGAAGGAAGATATGAGGATTGTTTGTCCGAATTAGAAGTTTTTCTGGTACTGAATCCTCAAGATATTCCCACACTAATTTTAAAAGCTACTGTACTTAAAGAACTTGATTTTCAAAATTCAGAAGAAGATAGTAAGGAATTATTATTAGAAGATTTTCAGGAAGTTATTACAATTTATAAATCTATTCTTGAAATAGAGCCCAATAATGAGGCCGCTCTTTTTGGTTTGTTGGAAACAACACGATTCTTTTATAAAGATCTAGATTACGATGAGTATGCATCGTATATAGATAGGTTGAGTATTCATGAAGATGAACTGGAGAACGTATGCCGTTTTAAAGCTGATTTAAATTATTTGCATGAAAAGTTTAATGAATCTATAGGTAATATCAATGAATTATTATCTATTTATGAAGTGCTATACGCCCATGATCGTATTAGTAAATGTGCTTTGCTAACAGAGAGTTTACTCTTTAAAGCAATGATACTCCGTGAAAATTTAGATCAACATCAACAAGCCTTAGCTGAATTTAAAAAATACAAACATGATATTCTTTCCAATAATGTATTGCTTTACCTAGACATAGGACAGCTTGCAATGGAATATCATGATTATGACATGATCGGTTGGGCCGGTACTAAGGCTGTGTTGTATGGAAATGAAGATCCTGAACTTGACGCAGAGATATTTAAGTTTTATGAACAGGTAATCGATCTATTAAATGGTGGCTTAGAAAACAAGCAATGTATTTACTTTGCGATTATGGTCCAACGTAATTTTCGGGAAGAACTGGGATTGGACTTATCCGATCCTCTTATCGAAGCAAAACGTTATATAGATCTTAATCCAGATTGGTTTGTACCCTATCACTTTGCGGGTACTTATATTCTTGAAGGTGGTAACTATGAAGAAGCTTTGCCCTATCTGGTAAAAGCTGTCGAATTAGGTGGTTTTTCAGTTACTATATACCGTTATATACTCACTTATTACGAAGTTCATAAACAATTGCCCGTCGTATTAAATTGGCCAGAAGATGGACCTATTGACTATTTTAATTCCGGTTGCGAATTTTCAGAATTCGAAAATTCAATTGGCTCACCAATACTCGATATGGCCTTATTGAATTATCGCTTACAGTTTTTTGAAAGAGCATACCTCGCATTTAAAGCTTATTTCCACGAAAATAAATTTGAAGCGAATTACTTCATTAACCATCAGCTCATGTCCATGTGCTGTAATAATTATGCATTAGCGCTGAGCAGTAAACGAAAATATGATGAAGTGATTGAGATCTGTAAAGAAGGACTGACATATAGTAGATTCTGGGAGCTGTATAATACCATGGCAGATGCCTATTTTGAAAAAAATGAATTTGAAGATGCACTAATCAATTATCATGAATTATTGGATGATAGTTTTAAAGAATTTGATTTACCAAACTACCTTCGAATTTCAGCTTATGTAACGAAATGCGAATTTAAGCTCGGGTATATTAAGGAAGCTGAAGAGCGTTTAAAAACAATTTCTCGGGAATATGATGAATTGATTCAATCTTCAGAATATGCTGAATACGATGAGGAAGATTTATTTGTTACACGTCAGGCTTATATGGAAATTCAAAATGCTCGTTTTGATTTAATCAATCATCGTGGAGATTCTGAAACGTTAAAAGATTGGCAGAAAGAGCTGGAAAGCAAACCTGATGATGCTTCAAATTGGTACATGTTAATGCAAAACTATTTCCAATTGGAACAATATGAACAATGTATCGCCTGTGCTAATAATTATGAAGCGACAAAACCCATACAGGAGATGGCATTAATAGATTATCGCAAGTTACATTACCTCAGAGGGAAGTCGTACTTTTTAACTGCAAACTATACAGCAGCATTGCAGGATTTATTGGTGGCGTATAGTTCTACAAAAGCAACTTTGGAAGAAGAGGAATCACATGGTGATTTTCATTTGATACTGCTTCATTTAATCCGTACTTATTTTCATTTAAATGACTGGAACAATGTTATTCGAATTGCTCAAGAGTCTGACGAAATGTATAAAAGTCAGAATTGGGAAGAAGATGATGATTGGTGCGAAATGTTGTTGATGTCTGCCGAAGCTTCATTTGAATTGAATGATACAGAAAGCGGCAAACAAAAAATACAAAATATTCTAAAGTTTTTTCCGAAGCATGAAAAGGCATTAGAGAAAAAGAAAGAATGGAGCTCCGGCTGGTTTAGCTGGTTGAAAAAATAAAGATTTTATATCCTGAATAGTTAATTTGATCATTGCTAATGTATGGTATGGATCAGCCAAAATACACTCTGTTTAATTAGCACCGTTCATAGGTTCGTTAAAAACAAGGAATTTAAAATCTATTATTGGTATAATATGAAGGGACTGATGGCTTACATTGGTCCTTTTTATTTTATGAATGTATAAGATAAAAAAAAACACGCTTTAAGCGTGCGACAAATTGTTTATCAATGTAGGTTAATCTTCACCCGATAATAAATCATCTCCATCAAATGTAAATTCGATTACATCCGTGTAGCTTTCTAATGTTTGTACTTCAAAATCTTTAATCATCTTTCTGTTTTTTATTTATTATAAAGATAAGTATCGTTTTTAATCTCTGCGTAAAATGTATGTGAAGTTTTTGTTAAGTGTTTTGTGTATTTGATTTTGTTAACATTGGAGGTTTTTTTTCATTCTAAAACCATGATTATTGAGGCAAAAAAACCTGTTATTATAAAAGAAAAACTTATCTTAGTAGAATTACATAGTTAAAGTTCCGCAGTCATTTTGGAGCTTGTATATTTCCTTATTGATCACTAAATGAAACAGTCTTCATGTCAAAATTAATTAATCTAAAAATTTTCAAGCAGTTTTTACAGTCTAGTAATATTGGCGGTATTCTGTTATTTATCTGTGTTATTCTTTCTTTAATATTAGCCAATAGTCCCTTAGCAGATTCATTCAGTAAGCTATTAAATACAACTCTAGGTTTTGAAACAGATCATATTCAGTTAAACTATTCGGTACTGCTTTGGATTAACGATGGTTTGATGGCAATATTTTTCCTTTTGGTAGGTTTAGAGATCAAGCGTGAATTGGTAGAGGGTGAATTATCTTCTCCAAAGAAAGCATTACTCCCCATATTAGCTGCTGTGGGTGGAGCTATTTTACCAGCCCTTATTTATTTGTTTATTAATAAAGGATTACCAACTGAGCATGGTTGGGGTATCCCTATGGCTACAGATATCGCTTTCGCCTTGGCTGTGATTACATTATTGGGTAATCGGGTTCCGGCAAGTCTAAAAATCTTTTTAGCGGCTTTAGCAATCGTTGATGATTTGTTGGCTATTTTAGTTATTGCATTGTTTTATAGCGGCGATCTGCATTATAATTATTTATTCATTGCATTAGGAATTTTTGCTTTCTTATTGTTGCTTAATTTTTTTGGAGTAAAAAAAATATGGGCCTATTTGATACCAGGAGTATTTATCTGGTATTTTATTCATCATTCAGGGATACATGCCACCATTGCGGGGGTATTGGTAGCACTATCATTACCAACAAATGCAACAGACGATGAATCACCGTTAGAAAAATTGGAACATATACTCACTTCTCCCGTCAATTTTATCATTATCCCTTTATTTGCAATCGCAAATACCAATATTACTATACAAAGTGAAATGGTGCACGGATTGACCACTGCTTTGGGTATTGGTATAATAGGCGGTTTATTGGTTGGAAAATCTGTTGGGATATTAGGGATATCTTTCATTGCTACGAAATTAAAGTTATGTACGTTGCCTGAAGGTGCAAATTGGAAACATATTTTTGGAGTAGGTTTACTAGGCGGTATAGGGTTTACGATGTCTATCTTTGTATCTATATTAGCTTTTACTGATCCCATGCTTATTGAAGAAGCAAAATTTGCAGTACTCATCGGATCTTTATTTTCAGGAGCAATCGGCTATTTATTTTTAGCAAGTGTTGGTAAAAAGACAGCATAGCTAAATAAAAACTAAACATAAAAAGGCAGCCCTAATATTAGGGCTGCCTTTTTATGTTTAGAACATATCTATGATTTCTGTCATTAAAACTTAAAAATAAATCGAATTAAATAGATTCTGATTATTTTTTTTCGAGGTAAATCATTTGTGTTAAGAATTAATCTAGAGTGGATCTTGATCATTTAAAGTCATTCTTTAAACTAATGGATATTAAGTTAAATTGTCTTTTTTTTGTTACATGATGTACTTGTTACAATAAGGCTTTATAATTTTAATCGTTAATTATCAATGTGTTATGGTAATGTTAAAAACATTTTTTCGGAATAATTATGAAAAATCAATCGATTGCGTACATTAGGTAACAACTAAACATATGGTGCTAGGGGAGATTCTTTCAATAGGGTTTAGCACTGATTAAATTACCAAATTAAACCTTTTTCACATTATGAGAAAACTATTACAGTTTCTTAACGAGGATTTTATTGAGCATAAAAAATCGATAAAATACTCCCTTTGGGCGTCCACAGCGCTCGTGTTAATTAGCCATCAGTCATTAGGTAATCCGATGTCAAAATTTGCTGATGTGTCAAATTATGTAGTCAACACACAGATTACGCAAAACCCTGTTCGAGGAAAAGTTCAGGATGCCGCGACTAAAGAACCCATCGCTGGAGCAACAATTAGAGTCGTGGGAAAGACTTTAGCGACCTCTTCCGATGCGGAGGGTAATTTTCAGATTGATGCAGCCTTAAATGATGTATTGGAAATTACCTATGTCGGTTTTTCAAAGCAATCTGTGAATGTGACATCAACATCACTTCCACTAATTGTTGGGATGCAAGGACAAACTGGTGATTTGGATGAGGTAGTTGTGACAGGTTACAGCACACAACGTAAAAAAGATCTGACCGGAGCTGTCTCTGTCGTGAATGTTGATCAGTTAAAAAGTACACCGGCTGCAAGTGCCGTAGAATCTTTACAAGGGCGTGCAACAGGGGTGCAGGTTGTGACAGATGGTGCTCCAGGTGCAACTCCTCAGATTAAGATCCGTGGTTATAGTACCATTAACAATAATGAACCATTATACATTATTGATGGTGTGCCGTATGAAGGGAAATTAAGTTGGTTGAATCAAAATGACATCGAAAGTATGCAGGTTCTAAAAGATGCATCTGCAGCTTCAATATATGGATCTCGCGCAAATAATGGTGTCGTGATTGTGACAACAAAAATGGGTAAATCGGGAAAACCACAAATTAATTTGGATGCCTATTTTGGAATACAGGTTCCTAACAGTAGTCGTTTTCCTAAAATGCTAAGTCCACAACAAGTTTTAGATATTGAAAATAGATTAGATGGAAAAAACAATACTTTACCAGATTACATTATTGCAGGTACTAAATTAGGTCATGATATTAAACCTGCTGATCTTGATATGTCAAAATACAAATATGATGCTTCAAGTCGAGCCGATTTTTATCAAATTACAAAAGCGAATCAAGCTGGTACCAATTGGTTTGATGCGTTATCTCAAAATGCACCAACCCAATCTTATCAATTAAGTGCTACGGGTGGGGGGGAGAATGCAAATTATGCTTTTTCAGGAGGATATCTAAACCAAAAAGGTACTATCATTCATACTGGTTTTGAAAAATATAATGTCCGCTCGAATATGTCATTTTCTGCTTTTGATAAAAAATTGAGATTTGGGGAAAATATTCAGTATTCTTTTACTGAAGGTTTTGGCATGGGGGTGAATACAAATACTGCAGGTGATTATATTGGGGAAGGGAGTGCCCTTGGTTTTGCATACCGAATACACAATTTAATCCCTGTATATGATGAAGGTGGAAATTTTGCAGGTTCTGTTGGTGGGCAGTATGGTAATGGAGAAAATCCAGTAGCCATAGCATCTCGTGCTCAAGATAATAAGAATAAAAGTAATTTATTCTTTGGTAATGTTTATGGGGAGTATGATTTACTTAAAGGCTTAACTTTCCGCACAAGTATGGGTATGAAATATGAAAATTATAATACAGTTTCATATACCTATCCGAATCCAGAATTTACGGAAGGAAGTTTCAACAACGGAATGATTGAATCTTCTGGAATTAATAAAGAGTGGACATGGACAAATACCTTAAATTATAAAGCGAAATTTAATGATGAACATAATCTAAATATTTTGTTGGGTACCGAAGCAATATCCAGCAGATATAGACAAATATCTGCTCGAGGAAACGGTTTCTTTACGACTGAAAGTTTAGATTATTTTTATATTGATGCTGCGTCAAAAGATATTTTTGGAAATGGGGAGGGAACCGTGGGTTCATTGTTCTCTATATTCGGAAAAGTAGACTATTCTTTTAAAGATCGTTATATTTTGAGTGGTACTGTAAGACGAGATGGATCGTCAACATTTGGACCAGACAATAAATATGGGGTATTTCCTGGTGTAAGTGCTGCTTGGCGATTATCGGAAGAAGAGTTTTTAAAGGGATCTTCATGGTTGAATGATCTTAAAATTCGTGCTGGTTATGGAGTAACAGGAAATCAGCGTATTCCACAAAATCAATATGTAAATCGTTATAAAGTTGATGTTAACTCATCTTCTTACCCAATCAACGGACCACTTAGTTCCGGTGTATGGCAAAATGCATATAGTAACCCTGCAATTAAGTGGGAACAGGTGTCCGCATTAAACCTCGGATTGGACTTTTCCATCATGAATGGTGATTTTGATGGATCATTTGACTGGTATAATAAGAAAACTACAGATATGCTTTATCCTCTTCCATTACCAGCAGTTGGTGTAGGAAGAGCTGATGCGCCTTATGTCAATATTGGTGATATGCAAAATAAAGGAGTTGAGTTTTCATTAAATTATCATTATGGCAAGAAACAAGAAAAACCATTCACGCTTGATCTTTCAGCTAATATCTCAAGAAATGTAAATAAAATTGTGTCTTTAGCTCCTTCAATTAGTCAACAAGTTTATGGTGCTTTCCGTAGTATGGAAACTTCTATTTTAAAAGCTGGTGAACCATTAGGCGCATTTTACGGATATAAAGTTGTTGGAATTTATCAAGATGCTGCTGATGTCGCAAGTACACCTTATGCAGATGGAAAATCACGGATAGGAGGGCTTAAATATGCCGATATAAATGGTGATAATGTAATTGATGCTAATGACAGAACAATAATAGGAAGTCCACATCCTGATTTTGTATATTCATTAAATATCAATGCAACGTATAAAAACTTTGATTTTATGGCTTATTTCTACGGTTCTAAAGGAAATCAAAATTATGAAGCAACACGTTATTTTACCGACTTCGGAGTTTTCAAAGGACAGAAAAGTGTTCGTGTCTTAGATGAATGGAGCCCAAAAAATAATGGAAGTATGATTCCTTCTCAAGTCAATGATGCTTCTCCATATGAATATGCATCTTCAAGTTATTATGTACAAGATGCTAGTTTTTTAAAGCTTAAGAATTTACAGGTAGGTTATAATTTACCTGTTCAAAATCTATTTGGAGCAAATAGTTCAGTACGTAAGTTTAGAATGTATTTTGCTGTAACGAATTTGTTTACTATTACCAAATATGAAGGGTTAGATCCAGAGGTAACCGCTACTCCTTCGGATTATCCAGCATTAGGTGTTGATTTTGGAGTCTATCCACAGGCAAGACAATACATGTTAGGTCTTAGTTTAGGATTCTAAAGCTTTATTAATTATTAAAATTTAAATATCATGAAGAAAAAGAATATATATATGATGCTGGGAGCCACTACACTTTTATTTGCTTCTTGCGGTAAGGGTTTTTTGGAAAAATTTCCACAAGGAGAATTAGCAGAACCACAAGTTGAAAATGCTAAAGGAATTGAAGGGATATTGATTGGAGCCTATGGAATATTGAATGGGAATGTAAGTGGAACTTGGGGTAATTACTCATCGGCACCAAGCCAGTGGTTATTTGGTGAAGTTGCAGCAGATAATGCACATAAAGGTTCTACGTCTACTGATCAGCCGAATATGAATATGATTGAATTTCATACACCAAATAGTTCAAACGATAACTTGAGCCAAATGTGGGAAGTTTATTATGAAGGTGTATTGCGGGCTAATAACACTTTACGCCTATTAAAAGTAGATCAGGCTGGAGCTAAGACTATTAGCGCAGCTAGAGCAACGCAGATTGAAGGGGAGGCGAGAGTATTGCGAGCACATTATTATTTTTATCTATGGAGGGTATTCAAGAATCTTGTTTTTGTAGATGAAAATACTACTTTAGATGAAGCGAAGGTAAAGCCTAATAAAGATGATGTGCTACCAAAAATAATAGAAGATTTAAAGTTTGGTATTGAGAATTTACCTTTAACGAAGATTAATGAAGAGGCAGGTCGAATGGATCAAAATATTGCTAAAGCATATTTGGGCAAAGTTTATTTGTACCAAAAGAAATATCCTGATGCGCTTATTTTGTTTAAGGAGGTTATGGCTGGTAAAGATATTTTAGCAATGCCTTTTCAAAATAACTTTGATGTATTAACTGAAAATGGACCTGAGGCTTTGTTAGTATCGAAACATGCCATCAATCCTAACGGTAGTGGTGACAATGCAAATGTGGGGGATATGTTAGCTGGATTGAATGGAAATAATCCCGTTGGCTGTTGTGGGTTTTATCAACCAACAATTGATTTGGTAAATGCATATAAAGTTGACGCTAATGGGTTACCACTTTTAGATGGTACATTTCGTCTAAATCCCTACAAATCAGATTTTGGTTTGGTGGATACAAAAGCGGACTCAGCAAAAACAAAATATCAATTGGATGTTAGCTTAAGATTTGATCCGCGATTAGATTATACTGTGGGGCGTAGAGGAGTAAGGTATCTTGATTACGGTGTAATGCCGGGAGATGCATGGATTAGAGACGTCACGAATGGAGGTCCTTTTGTAGGTATCAAAACTATGATTCCGCAGAGTCAATTTGGTAGCCATACAGCTTCAGGTGCTGCATACATCACTGATCTAGATGTAAATATAATCCGTCTTGCTGATGTTGTGTTGATGGCAGCAGAGTGTGAAGTGGAAGTTGGGAATTTGACTGGTGCAATGAATTATGTTAATGCAATTCGTAAACGAGCCGCTAATCTACCAGCGAAGAAAACAGCCAATAATAGCAATGCTGCTGTCTATGTCGTTAAACCATACTTATCTTTTCCTGATCCAACTTATGCGCGAAAAGCTGTTCGTTTTGAACGTCGTCTGGAATTGGCAATGGAAGGTCATCGCTTTTATGATTTAGTAAGATGGGGTGAAGCAAAGGCAGTTTTAGAAAGTTATTCATCTTTTGAAGGTGGTATTTTACCAGCATATAAAGGCTTGAATTTTAAACCTGAAAATGAATATTTCCCAATTCCTCAAGCTCAAATTGATCGAAGTGGTGGTGCTTTAACACAAAACAATGGGTATTAATCATTGACAATAAACAAAGAGGTTTATCTAAATTATTAGATAAACCTCTTTTTATTAAACAGATCTTTTGTTAAATAATATTATTATATATTATAAATACTTTACACTAGTAAAACCTATTTTAGATTGTCAAAATAATAAATTATAATTTTTTAAGATCATTAATAAATGCATCGACATATTGTTCGTCTGTTGCCCATGATGTTATTAATCGAATTGCAGCATTGTCTTCATCTATTTCTTTCCAGACAAAAAACAAATAATTTTCATTGAGTTTTGTAATAATATTTTTGGGTAAAATAGGAAAGATCTGATTTGTAGTTGAATTTGTTAAGAAAGAAAAACCTTTAGCTTTAACAGTGCTTGCTATCTTCATAGCCATTTTGTTAGCATGATCTGCCAATTCGAAATATAGGTCTTCCTTGAATAATTCAAGAAATTGTATCGCAAGTACACGTCCTTTCGCTAACATTGCACCTCTTTGTTTCAGTACATAATCAAAATCTTCTGCCAGATGCGGATCTTTAAAAATAACAGCTTCGCCTAATAATGCACCATTTTTCGTCCCACCGATATAGAATACATCTGTTAATTTTGCAACATCAGCGAGTGTTAAATCATTATCTTGAGCCATTAAAGCGTGTCCCAATCGAGCACCATCAAGAAATAACAACAAATTATGCGAAAGACAACATGCTGCCAGATCTTCTAATTCTTTTTTGAGATAGATCGTGCCGATCTCAGTTGAATTGGAAATATAAACCATCCGAGGTTTTACTACATGTGGTTTTAGTGCATATTCTTGCAATGCTCTTTCAATAGCAACTGGATTAAGTTTGCCATCAGCGGTTTCTACAGTAATTACTTTATGGCCGGTTGCCTCAATAGCTCCTGTTTCATTAGCCGAAATATGTCCAGTTTTAGCACTGATCACCGCTTCATGGGGGCGCAAAAGAAAAGAAATAACAATAAGGTTGGTCTGCGTACCTCCGGAAAGGAAATGTATGGTAGCTTGTGGGTTATTGATCTTATTTTTTAAAATATCTTTTGCTTGGATAGCATATTCATCTTCTCCATAACCAAGTTGTTGAACAAGATTTGTTTCTATTAATTTATTGAGAATATTTGGGTGTGTACCCTCAGAATAGTCATTTTTGAAATTGTACATTTTTTTATTTTAATATAACCAAGATAGGAGAGGCATAGTGGTAAATTGCTTCCTTCATTATTTATAACTTACAGCGCCACTCAATAGACCTATAAAGATAAAATATAATTAATGATTTTATGACAGGTTAAATTTCATTGAATCGTCACAAGTTCACAATTAAAAAGGCTAAACCATATCGGAATGATCTATATTAAGCCAAAAATCTAAAAATCACGGAGTAATAGTCCCGTGATTTTTAGATTTTATATGAAGGAGGATATTTAACCCTTTTTCTTCTTCATGGTCATCTTAGCTTTTTTACCAGCCCCATAATTATATGTTTTGCTATTACTTTCTTTCTTTTGATGGTAAGCTGCACCACGTGTTCCATCATTATCATCATCAATTAATGAGGTATTTCCCTTTTTTGCACTGTAAATTGATAATTTTTCTGGTAAATCAAGAACTTCCATTTTTTGACCTATTGTATGCTCCATCTTTTTTATTTCAGGCAACTCCAAATCTGTTGCAAAAGTAAATGACAATTGCTCTTCTGCATTTGATTTAATGATTCGTTGTATAAGCGTATCGTTATTCTCGGGGATTTCAAAATGAAAAATATACGGTATTCCTGACACATCTAATACTTCAGTTCCTTCATTGGCTACGATTAATATCCGATGAGCATCCTCTTGTTTAAATAATTCGATATCAGAAATACTTTTATCTTCAAAAAATAAGGGGTTAAATATAACGATCTCATCGTTATATTTACGGTGTAAGCTTTTCCCTAATTTTTGTGCAGTAAGTTTACTATTAACGAAAATGATCACTTTATCAAAAACTTCGTTGTCCAGCATTAAGCTGTTGAGAAGATTGATTTTTGTTGTAAAATTTGGAACCTGATATAGAAACATATCATGTACATTAAGTTTTTCCGCAGCAAGTTCTTCTACTTCGATCAGGGCTGGAGAAACCATAAAACCATCAATCATCTGGTGTAATTTTTCATGCTCCACTGTGCTAAAAACAAGATGTTGACACTTTTTAGCACTCTGAACAAGTTCTTTCACCGGAGTTATCATGCCATTTTTAATTACCTCTTCTGCATCATCGATAATTATGGTATGTATTAAATTAAGATTTAAGCCCAATTTAAGGTAGACAGCTCTTGCTCTATTTGGAGTAGAAACAACGATTTCAACACCAGCGACAAGTTTTTCAATTTCTTGCTCCATACTACCTCCAGCACGTAATCCAATAATACTAAGGTCTTTATTTTTACTGATCAAATAAAATTGATCAACAATAGCCTGAACACATTCTTGATCAGGAGCCAAAATCAAAACTTTTGGAGCATCAGGAACGTTGAATTTAAGTCCAGAAAGTACACTGAGGATATAAGTTGTTGTTTTACCTGAACCGTCAGGACCTATAGCGATAATATCTTGGCCACCTAATATCCGAGACATAGATTTCACTTGTATTTCCTTGGGTGTTAAATAACCCAAACTTTCCATGGATTTTTGTAACCGCTTGCTTAATTTTAATTTATCGAAAGACACTTTATTGTCGTATTTAATGAATAATGGACAAAGTTACTTAAAAAATAATTGCTAATAGACCATTACAAAGCTTTATGGCATTTTACTAAAACCATAAATTGCAATAAGAAATTGAGATCAGCATTGCATGATGATTATAGTTCTTAATCCATTACATCTTATGAAACCATGCGTTAATGTAAGATTGATCTCAGTAAATGTTGAAAGTTTTTCTTTTTGTTTTATTATCACTATATTTAAAGGAAAGCGAATCATTAGAGAAAGGAATGGAAATGGTCACAGACTTAGAAAAATATTCATTGGTATTTCAACCCTGTGAAAAGGGTATTCAGATGGTAAAATTTATCAAAGAAAGTTTAAAGAACAAGATTGGATGGTTTTCGAGTTGTCATTCATTAGCGCATATTACCATATGTGAATATTTAGCCAATGGTAATGATCTATCAAAGATAAAAAAACAAGTCACAGAGATTCTTAAATATGAAAATTCGCAATATGTGTATTTTGATGATTATAGTGCCTTTCCAAAAAATGGTGCTTTTTTCATTGCTCCAGCATTAAAATCTAGACAGTTTTTGAAAAATAAAATGCAGGCCATAACCAGTATCGATTTTGATACGAAAATGTTTAAAAGTACTGAACCTCATTTGACAGTCGGGCGTAAGTTGGATCAGGATAAGCTTGCTGTAGCTTTTGAAAATTTCAAAGCAATAGATTTAGATTTTTTTTGTTCTAGTATTTTCTTGCGAAGATTTAATCCCATTAAAAAACAATATGATACAATAGAAGAATTTAAATTTGGCAATCTTCCTAAACCTCCTAAAGAAGAGGGACAGTTGTCTTTTGATTTTTAATAAAAGGATAAAAATGTAGTTTTTCGTTTTAGGATTTATATCTTTATTTCCGCAAGATAGATGGCATATTAACGACATAGCAATCCTAATGAGTAAAGATCCTTACCAGCATGAAAAATCTCTTTCAGATGTGCACGAAAGTGTTGAAATCAGTAAGGGCAAATCAAAAATAAAAAAAATCCTCAGTTTTTTTGGACCGGCCTATTTAATTAGTGTAGGTTATATGGATCCTGGGAATTGGGCTACAGATTTAGCCGGGGGAAGTCAGTTTGGTTATGCCCTATTATGGGTTTTATTGATGAGTAACATCATGGCTTTACTCTTGCAGAGTCTTTGTACCCGTTTAGGAATAGTGAGAAGAAAAGATCTCGCACAGTGCAATCGGGAGACATACCCAAAGCGCATGAATTTTGTGCTTTATATCTTAGCAGAAATAGCAATCGCGGCCTGTGATCTCGCCGAAGTATTGGGAATGGCGATCGGATTAAACTTACTTTTTGGAATAGATATCCTTTGGGGCGTATTAATCAGTTTTGCAGATACATTTTTGATTATGTATCTACAGAAATTAGGAATGCGAAAGATGGAACTTTTCATTATTGGTCTAATTACGATGATTGGTATGTGCTTTATGGTAGAGATGTTTTTAGTTCAGCCTGATTTCGGTGAAGTAATGACCGGCTTTATTCCAAGCTTACCCAATAGCGCTGCACTTTATATTGCAATAGGAATTATCGGAGCTACTGTAATGCCACATAATTTGTATTTACATTCAGCCTTGGTACAAACGCGAAAAATAGACAGAGATGACCATTCCATAAGAAAAGCACTCAAATATAATTTTTTTGATAGTGCAATTGCCTTAAATCTCGCCTTTCTGGTTAATGCCGCTATTCTTATCCTCGCATCAGCCGCTTTTCATAAAAACGGAATGCATGATGTAGCAGATCTGGAAGATGCTTATCACTTATTGGGGAAAACATTAGGAACAGATCTCGCACCTAAATTATTTGCAGTAGCGTTGATATTGGCAGGTCAAAGTTCTACCGTAACAGGAACCCTTGCGGGACAGATTGTAATGGAAGGATATTTGAGATTACGGATCAGTCCCACCCTTAGAAGAATTATTACTAGATTATTAGCTATTATACCAGCAGTATTGGTCATATTAATTGCTGGAGAATCTCAAGTTGGCTCTTTATTAATTTTTAGCCAGGTTATATTAAGTATGCAGTTGGCATTTGCAGTTATTCCATTAATTCATTTTGTAAGTGATAAGGAAAAGATGGGAAATTTCGTTATTAAGCCTTATATGCAAATATTGGCATGGCTTATAGCTATTATCATCGCCGTACTTAATATTAAACTGGTATATGAGGAAATCTCAACATGGATTATTAAATATGATGTACTATGGTTAACTGTTTTATTAATTCTTGGGGCCGCAGGTATGATCGTTTTGTTGATTATGACCTTTATTTATCCTATACTTCATAAAAATAGAGCAATTGTATTGGATGTCCATCCCCCATTTGAAGATTTAAAGTTTGATGAACCCATATCGTTCAATAAAGTTGTACTTGCTTTGGACTACTCAACTTCAGATACAAAAGCAGTACAGTACGCCCTTTCTATAGCTAATACGAATTCTCACTTTATCTTGGTGCATATTGTTGAAAGTGCAGGCGTGAAATATACGGGAGAAAGTACGGATGACTTAGAGTCTAGACAAGATATGGAAAGATTAGAGAAGTATGCACATTTCTTTTCCGATAGAGCCTATCAAGTTAATTTTGAACTGGGTTATAATAATCGGGTTGCTTCTATTGCGAAGATATGTGAACAATATGAGGCTGATCTTTTAATTGTTGGTAGCCATGGACATACGGGAGTTAAGGATTTTGTTTTCGGAGAAACTGTAAATAAATTGAGGCATGCAGTGAAAATACCCGTTTTTATTGCGCAATAATCTGAAATGATAATTATTTAAGATAAAAGATACTAAACTGTTAATGATCTTTTTTATATTAGAGAATAAGATAAAATGCGAATGGATAATATGAAACAGGTTTATATAGAAAGAGATGTGGCAGAATTTCTAAATCTTTCTATGTATCAAAATCAGATTACTTTTTTGAGCAATTTGATGCTCTCTTCTAAGAGCGATCAAATTTTAGAAAAAATCCGAATTGAAATTGATTCTGACGGAGCGTGGATGGAACCTTTTTCTTATGAATTAGCCTATCTACCCGTCGGATTATCTGTTAAGATACCCACGGATAAAATTATTGTCAAGCCAATTTATTTCCTTCAATTAAGCGAGGTCGAACGAAGTACTTTTCAAATTAGAGTTTATCAGGACGAAAATTTATTAACAGAAGAAGTAGTGTCTATAGCGTTGCAACCCTTATCATTTTTTGGAGGTTTTAATACTCTTCCAGAATTATTAGCATCTTATATTACACCTAATCATCCTTACATTTATGCTGTTAAAAGTAAGGCGATTGCCTATCTAGAACAGCAAAATTTACCTGTTAAATTTGAGGGGTACCAGGCTACAGATCCATCGCGGATTCTTGAAATGATGCGGGCGATATACTATGCTTTGCAAGCGCAAGAAATAGTATACAGCGCATTACCGCCTAGTTTTGAAGAGAATGGACAACGGCTGAGGATGGTTGATGTTATTGCAAAAAAACGTTTTGGTAATTGTATTGATATTAGTTTACTCTACGCAGCATGTTTGGAGGCGATTGATTTGAATCCAATAATAATAGTTACTAAAGGACATGCTTTCGTAGGATGTTGGCTTCATCAAGATCGATTTGCGCAGATTATTAACGAAGATAAAACCGCTATTACTAAACGTTTTGCTAAAGGAATAAGTGAAATTGTTGTTGTTGAGTCAACAAGTGTTTGTAAAGGAGCTAGTATTAACTTTAATCAGGCAATTGATCTTGCGGAAGCGAGCCTGATAGAAAGGAATGATTTCTTACTTTCCATCGACATAAAGCGTGCGCGTGCCAGCGGTATCAAACCTCTTCCATTAAAGATAGATGATTCTTGCGATCTCGAGCATGAGTTTATACGAAATCAAGTAGATTTGAAGATGCAAGAAGAAACGATTGAGGTAGGAAAAATTTATGAAGAATTTGAGGGAAATGGTAATAAATCCATCAGTAAGCAGAAAGTCTGGGAAAGAAAGCTGTTAGACCTGTCATTGCGCAACAATCTTCTTAATTTGCGTATGACAAAAAATATGTTACAGATTATGGATGTAAATATTCATGACCTGGAAGACCTGTTAGTTGATGGTAAAAGTTTCTCGATCAGTGCTAGTGCAGATGCTCCCATACTGAAGCAGTACAATATCTTGAATCCTTCATTACATCCTTCATCGGCAGCATATCAATTGGCAAAAGAAGAATTAGCACATAACCGTTTATTATCTTATTATCATGCTGATGATTTAGATACAATTCTGACTCATATATCCCGAAATGCCAAATTATCGATAGAAGAGAACGGCTCCAGTACTTTATTCTTGGCTATAGGACTGTTACAGTGGCGGGATAAAAAAACGCTTGCCCAAGTTCGATCTGCTCCAATTATATTAATTCCGGTTGAGCTGACGCGACGCTCTATCAACAGTAAATTTGTCCTCAGAAGCCGCGAAGAAGAGGCGATGATCAATATTACCTTATTAGAGTTTCTTCGTCAAGAACACGGTTTGGATCTCCGGGATCTCGAAGAGCTTCCTAAAGATGGAAAAGGAATCGATGTTGCACAATTGATCGCACAGATGCGACGAGCAATCATGGGACTTAAGGGATGGGATATTGTAGATCAGGTGATTTTGGGTAATTTCTCTTTTAACAAATTAATTCTTTGGAATGATATTGCGCACCAATCTGAAGAAATTGCAAAAAGTAGCATTGTTCGTAGCCTTATCGATGGCCAGTTGCGATTAGATATTGGAAAAGAGGAAGTTCCATTAGATTTTGATAATATAAACCCATCTGCTTTAGCGTTGCCTATAGCAACAGATGTATCCCAATTAGAAGCAATTTTCACTTCTAATCAGAATCAAAGTTTTGTTTTACATGGTCCTCCTGGGACAGGTAAATCCCAGACGATTACTAACATTATTGCAAATGCACTTTATCAGGGCAAAAAAGTATTGTTTGTTGCTGCGAAGAAAGCCGCATTAGATGTTGTATATAAGCGATTGGCAGCAATAGGTCTATCCAATTTCTGTTTGGAACTACACTCCAATAAAGCAAAAAAATCAGATCTACTGTCACAGCTTGCAGAAACTTTGGAACAGCCGCAGTTGAAGGGTAATTTTAATTTTCAAGATGAGGCCAATCATTTAATAAATGCTAAAAAAGAGTTACAGATTTATATTAGCCAATTGCATAAACAGCAACCTATTGGCTGGAGTTTGTACGATAGTATTACAGCATTAACAACTTTAGAATCTTATCAGTTCGCTAAAATCGATCTCCCTAAAACATTTTTTGATTCTTTGACAAATGAGAAATGGCGAACATGGAAAGATCTGGTAATCGATTTAAATTCTGTTTCAAAGATTATCGCTAATCCTATTCAGAATCCGTTCAAAGGTATTGCTCTTGTGCAATACTCAAGTGCTATCCAACAGGAAGTTGTATCCTCTGCTGTAGAATTAAATCATACTCTGTTGGAGTATGGGCAATTGCTACGTCAGTTCATATCAAATTTTGATATGCCGATTCAGAACTTATCTTGGTCAGATTTATATTTATTCGATCAGCTTATTAAGTCCTTAACGGAACTTCCTGAGACGGATTTATCGCTTTGGAAGATGCTATTAAGCAAATCGCAAGAAGAGCGATTACAGAAATGGATCTCTCATTTTGAAATATATCAGAGCAGACGTCAGGTTTTATTAAATCATGCTCACAAAAGCGTGCTCGATGCTAATTTGACAGCATTAGAATCTTTATGGAATGAGGCAAAACAAACTTGGTTTTTACCAAAATGGTTTAAAAAAAGAAAAGTAAAGAAAGGTTTGTCAGCTTTTAGTACCATACCTTTACATGAAGATGAAACCTTCGATCAGTTTTTTGCTTATGTCAATGCCTTTCAACAAATAAGAGCAGTAGTTGAGTCTAAAGAGTATGAGGCAATCCACCAAGGCTTAGGCAGCTCTTACCTGCAAGAAGATACTAATTTAAAACTTGTGCAGGAGCAAATTGAGACACTGAAAATAATTAATGGACAATTAATAGCATTAAGTAATGTTACCGTAACTGATATTGTACAAAAGTGGATTGAAAAGTCGAAAACAAAAACATCCCAATTGATCCCAAATCAAGAATATACTTTACAAAGTTTAACAAAGGTATGGGGTACACTACTTATTAAGAGTAATGATTTTCAAACTTTAACGCAATTAGATATTCGGTCTTATCCTGTTCAGGTCGATTGGCTGACTGATATCGAAGGTAAAATTTCTGGTATTATTGATCAGATTGATTATTTAAAGAATTGGACAAATTATTCGAAAACAAAAGAAAAAGCCATATCATTAGATTTAAACTGGTTTATTGAATTGTATGAAAAAGATGATCTTAAACAAGAACATCTTTTGGAACATTTTGATTATATCATTCATTACAATCTGGCCAATCAAGTGATCGCTTCGCATGAAGCACTTAATATGTTTAATGTTCGATTATTTGAAGATAAGATCGAAAAGTATAAACAAATTGCAAATTCTTTCACTGAATTGACTAGAAAGGAATTATTGTTACGACTTAATGAACGGTTGCCAAATAATACTATTGAAGCTCTTCAAGGATCTGAAATAGCAATTTTACAGCGTGCTATTAAAAATCGGGGACGTGGTGTAAGCATTCGAAAGCTATTCGATCAAATTCCAGCATTACTGCCTCGTTTAGCTCCGTGTATGCTTATGAGTCCAATTTCAGTGGCTCAATATTTTGAGGTAAATCCGGACCAGTTTGATTTATTAATTTTCGATGAAGCTTCTCAATTACCCACTTGTGAAGCTGTCAGTTCTTTAGCTCGATCTAAACACGCGGTTATAGTAGGTGACCCAAAACAGATGCCTCCAACATCATTCTTCATGACGAATAAAGTAGATGAGGAAAATATGGAAATTGAGGACCTTGAAAGTATTTTAGATGACTGTCTTTCTTTATCATTTCCTTCAAAATATTTGTTACGTCATTATCGAAGTAAACACGAAAGTCTTATTGCTTTTAGTAATGCACATTATTACGACAATAAATTATTAACATTTCCATCAGCAGATGATCTAAATAGTCGTGTCACGTACCAGCATGTATCAGGTCATTATGACAAGGGTAAAACCCGACAGAATAAATTCGAAGCACAGGCCATCGTTGAAGATGTCGCAAGACGGTTTCAGAATGAAAAAACTCGAAAACAGAGTGTCGGTATTGTCACCTTTAGTCAAGTGCAACAGAATCTTATAGAAGATAAGCTAAACGAGTTGTATCGACTTGATTCGGAGCTGGAAGCATGGGCTACGGAAAGTGATGAACCTATTTTTATTAAAAACCTAGAAAATGTTCAAGGTGATGAACGAGATGTGATTTTGTTTTCAATTGGATATGGACCAGATGAAAATGGTCAAGTGAGTATGAATTTTGGACCGTTGAATAGGGAAGGTGGTTGGAGAAGGCTGAATGTTGCGGTAACTCGGGCTCGAGAGGAAATGAAAGTTTTTGCAACACTTCGATCTGATCAGATAAACTTAAATCGTACAGCTTCAGAAGGAGTCGCGGGTTTGAAAAATTTTCTGACTTTTGCCGAAAAAGGACACCTTGTACTAGATGCTAGCCAAATAACCACGACAGATAATCATGCTAATTTAACCCAAAATATCGCAAATAGATTACGTGCCGAAGGATTAATCGTCAATGTCAATATAGGAACATCTGACTATAGAGTTGATTTAGGTATTGTTCATCCCGAACATCCGAAACGCTATATTTTATCGATTTTATTAGATGGACTTAATTATTTTCAAGCGGAAACTACCAACGACCGCGAACTGGTATTACCAAAAATGTTGGAAAGTTTAGGTTGGAATATTTTTAGAATCTGGACATTGGATTGGATTGAGAATGCTGACCTTATAGTTGAATCTATTTTGGAAAAAGTTAATGCATTGCTATTAAAAACAGAAGAGCATGACCATATTGTAGCTAACGTCACAGAAAGTATTCATCAGAATGGATATCATATTGAAGAAATTGATTATTCTCCTATAATTTCTAAACAGATCCCTTATGAGAGCACTCATTTGCCAAAAGCATTTGCTATCGGAGCAGAGGGCTTAGAAGATCTTGGGAATAGGGCATTGATCCATAGACAGATGGAGTTGCTTATTCATCATGAATCACCCATAAGTAAGTCTTTTTTATATAAGCGTATTATGGAACATTGGGAAGCCAAACCTAGTGTTAAAATCGAGCGAATTCTATCTGAAATAATAGTAGATGTTCCTTCGCAAGTAACCAAACACCGTCAACCATTTTATTGGAAGGAACAAAGTGTGGTTGATATCAACTATTATCGGTCAAATGCTGGAATAGGAAGAAATTCAGAAGATATAGCCCCAGAGGAAATTATAGTAGCATTGCAAGAAGCCGTCGAACAGAATTTAAGTATCGTTGAAGATGATTTAGTCCGATACTTGGCTCGTCAATTTGATTTTCAGAAAATGGGTAAGCAAATTGAATTTTCGATGCGTTATGCGATTGGCATAGCTGTCGAAAAACAACTTGTAACACAGGAAGAAGGCCGTATAAAGATGATCGATAATAAATAGTTTTTTTAAATCATTGTTAAATTGTAATGATCAGTTTTACAAAAAAAACGAGCGTTATTCTTTAGGATAACGCTCGTGATTTGAAAATTATTTTAATTAAAATTTGTAGCCTACCATGATGCCTACCGTTTTGTTTTTAGCATCAAGAGTTTTATCAATACTGCTAAATCCATGACTGTAATAGGCATCTAATGTCAATTTGCTAATATCAAGACCTAATCCAATTCGACCATCAAAAGAAAACTTTTTATAATCAGTAGTTGCTGTTGATTTAACGGTTTTAATGTCATAATTCAATTGTGGTCCCAACATAGCACGTAAATTAAAATCGCCATCATTGATCAACTTATATCCTATCTGAAGCGGTAAATTTATCTGATAGAATTTTGGTGTTTTCTCATTTTTGTCAAAAGTATATTCTTTACGTAACAAGCTCACTCCTAAACCCGGTTGAAAGAATAATTCATTTCCAATACGGGCAAACCCAGCGACAGAAACACCCACTTTCCCATTATTATCTTTGACGGATTTGTTACCAAAAGATGTCATGTTATAATTGCTTCCAACTTGAAGTCCATAAGTAACTTCTTGTGCTTTTGCTGCGGTGGACAATCCTAATAATGTCAATCCCATAAGGGCAGTTTTTAATGTTGTTTTCATTTTTCTAAACGTATTTGTATGTGTATTGATTAATTATTCGTCTTTCCTTTATGACAACATAACATCACGATACCCTTGAAAAAAAATAAAATATTATCGTTTTATATATTTTAAATTTGAATCAATAAAAAGAAATGAAATTAGTGTAAGGGTATAGGCCAGTTCAGTTGTCATAAATAAAAGTAGATTGTTTCATGAATCCGGAAAATTCAATCAATGTCAGAAAATAAAGAAAAGAAATTTGAGCAACTGTTTCGTTTGTACTATAAGGAATTGCACCGTTCTGCATTTCGTTATTTGAGAGATAGTGAGAGTGCTGAAGAGATCGTACAGCAAGTATTCTTGCGTCTATGGGAGAAAAATTGGGAGGAAGAAGTACATACATCTTTAAAAGCTTACTTATATCGTGCTATCTATAATGAAAGTATGAATTTCTTAAAAAAAGAGCAGAGAAAGATGAAATATCAATCTTATCAGCAAAGTAGGCAAGAAGTTGTTCCTGCTGTCGATCAAAGTGCAAAAGATCTTGATCAAAAACTACAAGTAGCACTAGCTAAGCTACCTGAAAAGAGTCGTACTGTTTTTGAGCTGAGCCGTTTTCAAGAGATGAAATATAAAGATATTGCTCAGACATTGGATCTTTCCATTAAAACTGTTGAAGGACATATGACCAAAGCGTTGCGACACTTACGTCTTGAGCTGATGGATTATTTAACTGTAATTATTTTTTATATCATTTATATATTATGAATAAGGAATTGCTAGAAAAATACATCATTGGAGAAACCAATGAAGAAGAAAATATTAGAATCAAAAACTGGTTGGAACAAGATATTAGGAATAGAACTGAATATTTAAAAATAAAAGATATGTGGGACCGTTTACCTAAACCACTTGAAGCACCAGAGGTAGATGTCGATCGAGCTTGGGAAAATTTTAAATTCGCTAAAGAAAATAGAGTTGCTGGAGTAATAGAAGTTGCTGAGAATAAAACAGTAACGATAAAATGGAACTGGTGGGCAGCGGCTGGAGTGCTGGTCATCTGTTCATTAGGGTTTTATTTATTTAATAATAGTTATAAGCAAGAAAAAAATCTTTTTAGTGCTACCGCTGTCCTCTCAGATTCACTGCCAGATGGTTCTCGAGTTACACTCAATAAGAACTCAGAAATTGTTTATTCCCGAACATGGATGAGTAAACAGAGAAACGTAAAATTAGAGAAAGGAGAGGTGTTTTTTGATGTGTTTAAAGACAAAGAACATCCTTTTGTGATTAAATCAGGTAAGAGCCAGATTACTGTTTTGGGCACGAGTTTTAATGTGCGTCGTTATGAAGGAGCTACCGAAGTAATTGTAGCAACAGGTTTGGTCAAAGTTTCATACAGCAATAAGGAGGTTTACTTGCATCCTAAAGAAATGATTACGATCCAAGATAATGATACCACTAAAGTATCAGTCAAAAAGATGCCAGACTTGTTTTATACATACTATGTAGATCGTGAGTTTGTCTTTGAAAATACCAAGTTAGAGCGTGTCGTAGAACTATTAATTAAGGCGTATGATCAAAAAATTGTTATTGATCTCGAAGCAGATAAAAAGCTTTTGTTAACGGCAACATTTCAACAAAATAGTCTAAATCAAATTTTACAGGTCATATCGGACACATTTAAATGTAAGGTTATTATTAAAGATTCAATTATTCATATAACTAGATAATCATGTTTTTGGTAAAATTTATCAATCATATCACTAAGATTCCACTTTTAAAAAAGTTTAGTTACCTATTCATATTTTTAGTTTTGTTTAGCTTTTCAAAAGCGGATGCACAGCAACAGTTAGCGACCCAGATTCAAATACCTGCTTATTCGAATATGACAGTAGGTCAAATTTTTCAGGTGCTGAATGAAAAGCATGGTACTTTGTTTTCTTTTAATAGCAATATACTGCAGACGGATAGTGTGATTCAAGTATCGGCATATAAGGGATCACTATATGGTTTTTTGGATCATACGTTAGGAAAGGAATATAGTTTTAAGGAAATTGGCAAGCATATTATTATACAATATACGCCACAACGTATGGCAGTAGACGTTGAAGTGCAGTCGCAGGATAAAAATAAAGTTGTTATCACGGGCTATATCAAAAATATTCGAACCAACAAACCTATTTCTGACGCTAGTATTTTTGATCGCGATGCACTACTTTCTACTTTAACCGATAAAAATGGTTATTTCGAACTTGATGTTAAGAAAAAAATTAGTTTGATTGCTGTTAATGTAAGTAAAGCAATGTTTCGTGATACAAGTGTTTTAGTGATTTTTCCCATCGATACAGAAGTTGGCAATAAAAAAAGAAAGTATGGTTACTTTACCGGATATGAGCAAGACAATGGTTTTTATCGATCTTTTTTTGGACGAGTATTTTTATCACCGGCGCAAAGTATTCAAAATATGAACCTTGGCGGACTTTTCCTATATAGTCCATATCAGATATCGATGACTCCGGGATTAAGTTCACATGGTTTTATCCGCTCACAGATTGTTAATAAATTTTCAATAAATATCCTAGGAGGTTCTACTGCGGGGGTAAAAGGTTTAGAAATTGGTGGAGTTTTTAATCTCAATCAATATGACATGGAAGGAGTACAGTTAGTAGGAGGGTTCAATGTCGTGGGAGGCGATGTAAATGGTGTGCAGGTAGCAGGAATATCGAATCAAGTATTTGGTGATGTCAAAGGGGTGCAGTTAACGGGAGGACTAAATAAGGCCGATACGGTGAAAGGAGTTCAAATTTCTGGAATTGGCAATATGATGAAAGAAGGGACAGGAGCGACACAACTAGCAGGTGGATTTAATCAAAGTAAAGGTACTGTCAGCAATCAAGTTGCAGGTATAGCCAACATTGGCAATAAAGTAAAAGGTATTCAGCTTGCTGGGTTAGTTAATATTGCAGATAGCAGCGACTATGCAATTGGCTTATTAAATTTAATTAAAAATGGTGAGAAGAGTATTTCTGTTGCTATTGATCAAGATGCATATTTAGGTGTGCAATTCCGATCTGGTGGTCGTGTTCTTTACAGCATTTTAGGAGCGCATGTATCATTGAAAGATGATAACACTGCCCGTTATGCTTTTGAAGCAGGTTTAGGAGCGATTTTTTTACACGGCAGCAGATTTATGCTACGAGCTGAGATATCCAGCCGAAATCAGTTTACAGATAAGTTTAAATTATTATCCAATAACCATTCTAGTTTTAGATTGATTCCGGAGCTACGTCTAAATAAAAAACTATCCGTATTTGTAGCCCCTAGCTTTAATTACGTGAGTAAAGAAGATGATGCAGTTACACAGGTTGGGAAAACCTTATGGAAGGTTTGGGGACGAGATAAAAACAGAAATTCATTGTTTGGTGGTGGAGCAGTAGGTCTTATGTTAAAATTGTAATCCCGATATTATGAATTTTATAGCTGAGCTTTGTGCATGAACTCATTTTATTGAAATCCTTTTATATAGATTTCATCATAAGGATGAATGAAAAAAGAGCGGTATTATAAAATAACATAGCAATTTCATATTGAACTGAAATACGGAAAACTCATCTAGGGAATATTCATAATATAAAAGAAGGTAATCATATTATTTATGATTACCCTCTTTTATTCCACTAGATAGACAGACTGCTTCAATATAAGCGCGATATACGTCATAAAAAAAGGAGATAATCGAAATTATCTCCTTTTCTATATGTTAAACTGAATAAGAATTACTCAGCAATTACTTCGAAAGGAACTTGAACTTTCACTTCTTTGTGTAAGTTTAAGTTTGCTAAGTATTCACCAATTTCTTTAGGTTCTACTTCGAAAGTAATACGACGACGGTCAACATCAAAACCTTTAGCTTTCAAAGCATCAGCAATTTGAATGCTGTTTACTTTACCGAAGATTTTACCAGTTTCACCAGCTTTAGCACCGATTGATAACTTAATAGTTTCCAACTTAGTAGCTAATTCAGTAGCGTCTTTCTTAATTTTATCTTGTTTGAACTGAGCTTGTTTAATGTTTTCAGCTAAAACTTTCTTTGCTGATACAGTCGCTTGAATAGCAAATCCTTGAGGGATTAAATAATTACGACCGTAACCTGGCTTTACATTTACGATATCATTTTGCTCACCTAAGCCTTTGATATCTTGTTTTAAAATAACTTCCATGTTCTCTAGTCCTCCTTATTTTAATGAATCAGCTAAGTAAGGTAACAAGCCGATGTGACGAGCACGTTTAACCGCTTGAGCTACTTTACGTTGGAATTTCAATGACGTACCAGTTAAACGACGAGGTAAAATTTTACCTTGATCATTCACAAATTTCATCAAGAAGTTAGCATCTTTATAATCGATGTATTTGATACCATTCTTTTTGAAACGGCAATACTTTTTACGATTGTCCTCTACTTTAGGGGCAGTTACGTATTGGATATTTTCGTTAGCCATTAGTTTGATCCCTCCTCAGTTTTAGTTTCCGCTTTTTTGTTGAATGCACCGCTACGTTTTTTCTCGCTATAAGCTTTAGCATGTTTGTCTAAAGCAATAGTTAAGAAACGCATTACACGCTCATCACGTTTGTATTCAACCTCTAATTTATTGATTAATTCTCCTGGAGCCTTGAATTCAGTTAAGTGATAAAACCCAGTTGTTTTTTTCTGGATTGGATACGCTAATTTTTTCAAACCCCAATTGTCTTCAGCGACAATTTCGGCTCCGCCTTCTGCTAAGATGTTTTTGAATTTTGCGATTACTTCTTTCGCAGCATCTTCAGAAAGCAACGGGGTAAGAACGATTACAGATTCGTACTGTTGCATTTTGTTAAATAATTATGTTTATTAATTTTTCTCCGTACTTACGGAAGTGCAAAGATAATTAATAGATTTTAAATATACAATGATTATAGTATGGTATTTTATTTTAGTTTTTGCATTTCTGCTTTAATAGCAGTCTGAATGTTTGCTGATACCGGTATTAAAGGTAGGCGTACATAATCTTGACCGATACCCTTTTCTTGTAGGATATATTTAACCCCACAAGGATTTCCTTCAACAAAACAAAGATCTGTTATTTCAAGCAACGCATTGTGGATTGTTCTAGCTTCAGTAAAACTACCTGCAGTACATAATGCAGCTAATTTTGAAACTTGAGCTGGATATGCATTTCCAACAACAGAAATGATTCCCACTGCACCTAAAGCCATCATAGGTAAGGTTGCAGGATCATCACCCGAAATCAGTAAGAAATCAGCTGGTTTATCTCTTAAGATCTCGTTAAACTGAGCAAAGTTGCCAGAAGCTTCTTTTGTTGCAACGATATTCTTAAAATCTTTTGCTAAGCGTATTGTCGTGGCAGGAGTCATGTTGCTTCCTGTACGTCCTGGTACATTATATAAAATAATAGGTAAGGGAGAAGCCTCAGCTATTGCTTTATAGTGCTGATATATTCCTTCCTGTACTGGTTTATTATAATAAGGAGATACGGATAGTATAGCACAGAATCCTGTAGGATCAAAATTTTTGATCTGCTCTACAATCTCTGCCGTATTATTTCCTCCGATACCCGCAATCAATGGTACGCGAGCATTCACCTGTTTGACAGTGAAATCCCAGATACGCTTTCGTTCGTCTTTCGTTAATGTTGCTACTTCACCAGTAGTACCTAAAGAGACTAAATAATTCATACCTGAGTCAATTTGATAGTCAATTAGCTGTGCTAAAGAATCAAAATCAACTGTTCCATCTGCGTTGAAAGGTGTAACTAATGCTACACCAGCTCCATGAAGCTCGTTCATTGTGTTGTTTGTAAAGATTAATATTTAATTTATATACTTGTTGTATCTGCGATCAAAGCTAATAATTCATCTTCAGTGATCATCTTGATGTTTAGTTTTTCTGCTTTTGCTAATTTTGAAGGCCCCATTTTATCTCCCGCTACCAGGTAGCTTAATTTTGCTGAAATACTGGAAACCATTTTACCCCCATTACTTTCAATAAGTGCAGTTAATTCCTCTCTCGAATGATTTGTAAATACACCCGATATCAGAAATGTTTGGCCAGTTAATGCATTACTGTCCAAAATTACTTCTTTCTCTTCAATTTCAAACTGTAAACCGTAAGATTTTAGTTTTGCTATTAACTCTTCGTGGGCCGGTACATGTAAGTATTCATGTATACTTTCCGCAATACGGATTCCGATATCTTGCACAGTAGCTATTTCTTCAACAGAAGCAGCCTTAATCGCATCGATTGTTTTGAAATGTTGTGCTAGTTTTTTAGCAATTGTTTCGCCAACATGTCGAATCCCTAATGCAAAGAGTAATTTTTCGAATGGCTTTTCTTTGGACTTTTCAATTCCCTTCAACATATTGTCGATAGATTTTTGTCCAAAACGCTCCAATTGCTGTAATTGGTCCTGATGATCTTTTAATCCATAGATATTAACAACATTCTTAAGAATCCCTTTCCTATAGAAAGTTTCTATAGTTTCATCGCCTAATCCTTCTATATCCATCATTTTACGGCCAATGAAGTGTTGCATTTTTCCTATAATCTGAGGCGGGCATCCATCTTCATTTGGACAATAATGAACGGCTTCGCCTTCCTGACGAATCAGTTCGGTATTGCATTCAGGGCAATGTGTCGGATATGCATAAGGTTTGGCAGATGACAATCTTTTATCTACATTAACTGCAAGTATTTTCGGAATGATTTCACCACCTTTTTCTACGAAAACAGTATCTCCCTTATGAAGATCAAGTCTTGCTATTTCATTCGCATTGTGTAAAGAAGCTCGTTTTACAGTTGTGCCTGCTAAACTAACAGGTTTTAAATTGGCAACAGGAGTAACTGCTCCAGTACGTCCGACTTGGTAACTGATGGATTCGAGTTGGGTTTCAACACGTTCAGCCTTGAATTTATAAGAAATAGCCCAACGTGGATTCTTTGCTGTAAATCCCAGTTCCTCTTGTGCGCCATAATCATTTACTTTAATGACAATACCGTCGATTTCATAACTCAGGTCATGTCTTTTATCATCCCAGTAATCGATGAAGGAGAAAACATCATCTAGCGTCTGGCATTTTTGAGTGTGTTCACAAACGTGAAATCCCCATTCTTTGACAGCTTCTAGACTTTCCCAATGATTATGGAATAATTTGTTTCTGTTTTCACAGTATAAAAAGTACAAGAAACAATCTAATGGTCTTTTGGCTACTTCAGCCGAGTCCTGCAATTTGATCGTTCCTGCGGCAAAATTACGTGGGTTAGCATAAGTTTGTTCTTCATTCTCTTCTCTTTCAGAATTCAGGCGTAAAAAAGCATTTTTATGCATAAAGATTTCACCTCTTATTTCAAATTCTTCAGGATAATTTCCCTTTTTTAGATGAATAGGGATGCTTCTTATTGTTTTGACATTATTGGTTACCACATCGCCCTGTGTTCCATCTCCGCGTGTTACCGCTTTTACCAGTTTACCATTCAGGTAAGTAAGGCTGATGGATAGTCCATCAAATTTTAATTCACAGATGTATTCAAAATTATCGCCGATTATTTTACGTACCCGTTGATCAAAATCACGAAGGTCATCTTGATTATAGGTATTTCCTAATGATAACATTGGCCAGCGATGTCTAACGGTCTCAAATTTTGTCGTTACATCACCACCAACACGTTGTGTAGGCGAGTTGGGATCTGCGAATTCAGGGTATTGTGCTTCTAAGGCTTCCAATTCTTTCATTTTCAGATCAAAATCATAATCTGAAATAAGGCTTTGAGCCAACACATAATATTGATAATTATAATGGTTGAGCTCTTGCGTTAGTGAAGTTATTTTTTGTTCAATATCCATGGATGACATGTTGCGAATTTACAAATAAAAAGTACGTTTAGTCTATTTGCAAACAGAAATTAATGAAAAATGCAGCTATTGATAAGAGCTGCATTTTTATGCGTTTTTACTTACTCTTAGTAAAGCCTTTAAAAAAAGCTCTCTTGATCTAGGTCAGAAAATTTTTGTTTCTTATCCAGATAGAAATCATTGATTATTGATTTTTTATATTGACCAGTCTTATTTTCGGTTTTAATATGATTTTTTCTTTTTTTAGCGTTTTTGAAAATATTCAGGAAGAAAGCTTGATGTGCTCGGCTAACAGCCCAGGCATCTTTAAATTTTCTATCAAAAGCAAATTTCAATAAGGCAGCAAAATCAAACCAGAAGCGGATGAATATAACTGTAAATAGCTGCCCTATAGGAACATTTTTTTGCAGCATAAACAGATTGTTCCGGAAGTTTAAATAAGTCTTTTGTGGATTACTGGCATTTAATGTTCCGCCACCCACGTGATATACCGTCGAGTCTGGACAATAACCAATTCGGTATCCCATTCTTTTTAAGCGCCAACAAAGGTCTATTTCTTCCATATGAGCAAAAAAATCTTCATCCAGTCCCTGTGCTTCTTTCCAAGCCCAGCTTTTTATAAACAGTGAGGCTCCCGATGCCCAAAAAATTTCTTTTTCATCATCATATTGTCCCAAATCATATTCGACTTTATCCATAATGCGTCCACAGCAGAATGGAAATCCATAGCGATCGAGGTATCCACCCGCAGCACCGGCATGCTCAAATTTTGCTTTATTGTGAAAGGCTAGTATTTTAGGTTGTGCGGCCACAAGGTGAGTGTCTCGTTCAAGCATTTCGATGACAGGTTCTATCCAGTTTGGTGTAACTTCCACGTCAGAATTAAGCAACACAAAATAATCTGCTTCCACACGTGATAGAATATGGTTATAACCACCTGCAAAACCATAGTTTTCCGTATTTTCTAAGATGGTAATTTTTGGGTATGAAGCGCGTACAAATGATAAAGAATCATCTGTAGAGGCATTGTCTCCAATTACGAATTCTATATTTGGGTAACTGCTATTATATACGGAAGGTAAAAATTTTTCCAAGAAAAATCTCCCGTTCCAATTTAAAATAACAACAGCTACTTTAGGGTAATTTTTCATTTTCTACGTTTTCTTTTCCATCTTCTATGTGTCCAAAGCCAATATTGTGGCTCTTCGCGGATTATTTTTTCCGTAAAAGCATTATGGATATGGGTTATTTCCTTGTCGGAGTAAGAAGATGGGTCTTCAATTAATGTTGTAAATTTACAAAAATAATATCCTCTTTTCTCTTTTCTTCCGATATGGCAAAAAACTATAGGACCATTGGTCATTTTAGAAATTCGTTCAACACCGGTATAAACAAGCGTTTCCTGATTTAAGAACTGTAGAAAATAGTCAGCATCCGAATGTAAAGGAGCTTGATCTGCTACAAAAACGCTGACACTTGGTTTTCCTCTTAATTTAGCTAGATGCCGCACTATTTGTTTCATTGGGACCATAATAGCGCCGAATCGAGAACGGACCTGATTGTAAACACTGTCTATGGTTTTATTATTTAGCGGTTTGTATACAATGAGGGTCGGAGCTTCTGTAATGGCACCTAAACGGTGAATACCATATTCCCAATTGGCATAATGTGCAGTGACGGCAATAACTGTTCTATTTTGGTCCAAGTGCTTAGTTAATTCATGATCATCAATTAGTGTGATTCTTTTTTTTACTTCAGCGCGGCTTATACTCTTGAACTTTAGACATTCAAGAATCATGTCAGGAAAAAAACGGTAAAATTTCTTCGCTATATTAATAATCTCTTCTTCATCTTTTTCAGGAAATGAATTTCTAAGATTATTAAATACGACGTTTTTGCGATATCTTATTATATAATAGAATACATAGTATAACACATCGGATATCATATAAATGAACCAAAATGGCATCAAAGCGAAAAGGTATAGAAGTGCTGCTAATGCTTTTTGTTTCATGTAAACGTGATAACTATTGTAAATCTTACCTGCAAATATCCCTAATTTAAGTTATTTTTGCAGTAGATAAAGTAAAATACAACGATTTTTTATGTCAACTCATTTATTATTAACGACTTGCTACTTACCTCCGGTTTCTTATTTTCATTGTATCCAACAAAATGCGTTACCTGTATTGATTGAGAAGTATGATAATTTCCAAAAGCAAACTTATCGTTCTAGAACACGTATTGCAACTGCAAATGGTATACAGGAATTGATTGTACCCATACAGCATAGTAAAAAGGAACGTTCACCGATGTCGGAAAAGCGCATTTCCTATGAGTTTGACTGGCAACGATTACATTGGTTGAGTCTTCAAGCCGCATATCGCAATTCTGCTTATTTTGAA
This sequence comes from Sphingobacterium sp. B16(2022), assembly GCF_012030425.1. Lineage (GTDB taxonomy): Bacteria > Bacteroidota > Bacteroidia > Sphingobacteriales > Sphingobacteriaceae > Sphingobacterium > Sphingobacterium anhuiense. The sequence continues at coordinate 49,024 of NZ_JAAUVN010000001.1, forward strand.
TATTATGAGGATGATTTCGCTCAGTTTTACAATAAGAAGTTTGATTTTCTATTTGACTTCAATATTGCGCAGCTTGAGCTCTTGTTAAAATCATTAAAATTAAAGCGTGAATTGTCTTTTACAGATGAATATTTTAGGTCGGTTCCCGATGCGCTGGATTTTAGAGACCGTATCCATCCCAAGAAAGAAAGTCTCTTATTAAACCCGAAACCTTATTACCAAGTGTTTGAGGAGAAAAATGGATTTTATTCAGATTTGAGCATTGTGGATTTATTGTTTAGTCAGGGACCACAGTCAAAAAATTATTTTTAATATAATTGATCATATATAAAACTTTTAGAGTCTATTATTGTAATACAATAATAGATTCGTTTTTTATGAAGAGTATTTTAACAACTGTATTTTGTTTGTTCTTGTGTTGCTCTGTTTTTGCCCAGTCGGGTGTAGATACACTTCATTACCGCAAAGTGTATTATTTTGGTGGAACAGGAATGGGCTTTCCGTTAGGTAAGACAAAAGATGTTCTGTCTCCAAAGTTTTCAGGAAGTTTAGGTTTGGATATTTCATTGAAAAATCCAAAGTATTATCTATATCCAGCTTTATATACATTATCGTTTGATTACAAGCAAAAGATTCAGGACAATCAGTATCCTTATAAGATAGAGGATGCTAATGCTAATTTTTACATGTTCTCCCTAGCTGGGGGGATTCGTAAACAGCTAAAGAAATTAAATGCCTATGCTTATGCAGGTCCTGGTGTTGGATTCTTGACAGAACCAAGAGTGAAGGTCGATGCTGTCAACAGTATCGCTAAAATTGAAAATCAGAAAAAATTCTCTTTTTCAGGCAAACTCGGGGTTGGTGCTGATTATCGATTTAATGGTTTTTTCCTGGGTTTGGAAATCGGTTATTTACATTCATTTAATAAAATACAGGACACTCCAATCAATATTATGACTGTTATGGTTGGGCTTAAGTCGGATATAACAAGACTGGGTGATAAAGTAATTAAAGTAATAGGAGTAGAAGGTTCAATTAGCGGAAAAGAGACGAAATAACGCACTCTTTTCCGATTTCGAATTTAATTATGGATTTTAACAAAATCTTCTGTTTTTTCTCTCTTTTGATTTGCAATCTGATTAATGATGATTTTGAACGCTTCAAGACGGGCTTTTTTCTTGTTATCCGTTTCAATTTCTATCCACGGTGATAATTTGGTGCCGGTAGTTTTAAATAATGTCTTGATATAACTGGTATAATCACTCCATTTTTCTTGCGCCTGTTGGTCAAGAGGGCCAATTTTCCATTGTTTTAAAACGTCTGTTCTCCTTTCTTCCAGTCGCTTCGCCTGCTCTTCTTTAGATATACTTAAAAAGAATTTAATGATGATAACTCCATCCTGTATTAAAAGTTCTTCTACTTCATTAACTTGTTTTAAAAATAGCGTGTGTTGTTCTGGAGTACAGAAACCAAAAACTGGTTCAACAACAGCCCGGTTATACCAGCTTCTGTCAAAGAACACAATTTCCCCTGCATTGGGCAGCTGTTTGAAATAGCGTTGAAAATACCATTGAGTTGATTCTTCTGCAGTTGGTTTAGGGAGGCTGACTACCCTTAATTTTTTAGGATTTAAATATTCTACCAATCTTTCTATAGCACCACCTTTACCAGCAGCATCTCTACCTTCAAAAATAACCAAAACACGTTTATTGTCTGATATGACTTTATTTTGAATCGCCGTTAGCTCAATTTGCAGCTCATGTAATTCCTTCTCGTATTCATATGTCTCTAAAAACTTTTTTTCCTTGATTACTTTCTTATCAATCAAGTACTGAAAAACCTCCTTATTGTTTAAAATATTTACAAAGTCTTCTAAATTGAAATCTGCCATATCGATTGTGTTTTAATTGAATTACTCTTGTACAACAATAAATATACCTTAGAAGTTTAATATTCACTGGAATTTGCATTATTTTTTTTGAGAGATAATAAAAACATCCATGCTATCGTTATATATACATCAACTCTAATAATGGTATATTTAGGGAGGACAGCAGTTATTAACAAATATTAATTTTGATAATAATTATAAAAAAAATAAAACGAAGCACAATAATTTAATAAGTCGGTCGTTTTAATTACAAATACTTTTCATAAAATAGGTTAATATATGGCTAACGATAAGCTTGAGGTTCCCCACTTCAAGCTTTTCTATTTTTTTAGCCGGACCTAAACAAGCATAGGTGATCATATGTAAATAAGACGTCAATTTTTTTTAAAACAGAAGAGTTTTCATTTTGAGAACCTATTTTTGCTTTCAAATCATAAGATATGGAATACATCAATAATGTTAATGCCTTCATTGCTACCGAGCGAAATCAATTACTTGCACACCCACTTTATTATAAAATAAAAACTATTGAAGATCTTCAAGTGTTTATGCAAGGGCATATATATGCTGTGTGGGATTTTATGTCGTTATTGAAAGCATTACAGCAGAAATTAACCTGTACAACAACGCCATGGTATCCTTCAAAATTTCCGAATACCAGATATTTAATTAATGAAATTGTTGTTGCCGAGGAATCCGATGAATATATAGATGGTCGTAGATTGAGCCATTTTGAAATGTATCTGGATGCTTTAGATACACTGAGGGGGGACAGTAGTGAAGTTAATAATTTTCTAAAAGATGTTTATGAAGGTGGTGATATTTTAAAAGTTATTGCCGAAAGTACTTTGCACCCGAACATAAAAGAATTTTTAATATTTACTTTTGATGTTATTGCAAATGGAACAGCTCATGAAATCGCAGCTGCGTTTACTTTCGGAAGAGAAGATTTGATACCGGATATGTTTTCTTCTATTTTAAAAGAGATCCAGCTAAATTTTCCAAATTCAAATTTGGAAAAGCTGCTTTATTATTTTGAAAGACATATTGAATTAGATGCAGATGAACATGGTCCCCTGGCAATGAAGATGATTATGGAGCTTTGTGAGGCTGATCCTGTAAAGTGGAAGCAAGTGGAACAGGTTTCAAAAATTGCTCTACAAAAGCGGATTAAATTATGGGATGCTATTGACCAGATGCTGTAAACAAAAATGATTTAATGAAGTTTAATCGTAGGGTTATTGTAATTTAATATGGGCATTCTATATTTGTCATTGAAAATAGACTAGTTGTAAGCATATATGTTTTTTCAATATCTACATGAGTTATGGAAATCTTTGATACGAAGGAAAGTCCGTGTTTTTATACATGAACAAGAATATGAATTGTCCGATGATAGATCGGGCAATTTTTCTATTATAACTTATAATATTGCAGGTTTACCCCAAGTTATTTCTGCAGCCAAAACAAATCGATCTACTAGTATCGCGACTATAGGTATGCTATGTAATGACTTTGACATTGTGCATATTCAAGAAGATTTTAATTACAATACCTACTTATACCAAGGTGGTAATTCTCACCCTTACCGTACCATCAGTATGGGTTTAGCTATTTTTGGGGATGGCCTGGATAGTTTGTCCCGATATCCGATAACCAATTTTAAGCGAATTGAATGGCAGAATAGGACGGGATCAGATCGTTTAACACCAAAAGGCTTTAGTCATTGTACTGTGCATTTAGGCTTAGGTGTTGAGGTTGATTTTTATAATATTCATGCTAACTCTCAGGATCATCCGCGTGCAGCAAAGGCTAGACGGGCTAATTATCTGCAGTTGGCTACTTACATCAATAAGTTTTCGGTAGGAAAGGCAATCATAGTTGCCGGTGATTTTAATTCTCACTTCTCATTCTCTGAAGACAACTTGGTGGAGTTTATGGATAAGACAAAGCTGGAAGATTGCTGGATCACCTTGCAACGTGATCACGTGATTCCAATTATTGACCCCTTGTTTTTATGTGTTGATATTATGGATATTAATAATGAATCAGAATCGATCGATAAAGTCATGTTCAGAAGTAATGATAAGCTGACGTTAATTCCAAAAGTTTATGAAGTAGAGAAAGAAAAGTTTGTCGATCAGTATGGCGAACCTTTGTCCGACCATTGGCCTATTTCAGTTGTTTTCGACTGGAAATTGAATGATGAGGTAGAGATTGATATCTTTCCTAAGTAAAATAATTCCTTACAACAGAGGGGAGATCGATAATTTTGTTTCGCATGAGATGCAGTTATTATTATAGATAAAACAAAATTATCTATGTTTGAAAAAAAAAATATGGCTAACGCGACAGGATATTTAAAAAAGTTACGCTTAGAGGCAAAAAAAAATTTGGTAGAAGGTGAAGCATTTCTTAAAGAAAATGCATTGCGTGATACTGTGGTCAGCCTGCCTTCTGGTTTGCAGTATGAGGTAATAGAAGAGGGCAATGGTAAGATTCCTAAACTAACCGATAGTGTAAAATGTTTTTATGAAGGACGCCTTATCAATGGAACTGTTTTTGACTCAACCGCCAAGAAGAAGAAACCTGTATCTTTTCCAGTGAATGAAGTGATAGCTGGATGGACAGAAGCACTGCAGCTCATGAAAGAAGGCAGTAAATGGCGTTTGTATATACCATCTTCGCTCGGATATGGAGAATTAAGTGTTTCGAAAGAAATTAGCGGAAATGCTACACTAATTTTTGAAGTAGAGGTTGTGTCTGTTCATTAAATTTTTCTGTCTCAATAAGAGAATAAACTCTCATATGTCATCGCGCATTCAGGTTTGTTAAGAAAAATGTAAGTTTACAAGGGGGACGTTTGTGAGTGGATATGAGTTTTAGAAATTCGCCATTCTAAAATATGTATACCCTCTTGGATGATAGTCTGCATAATTGGACTTTCTATGTGACAGGAAATTGAACTCATATTCTGTTTTATTCAGAATAAAAATATAGGTTTGTAGGATGAAGATAGTACAAACCGTTTTTTTGGAAGATGTTCGCGTATTTGCTCCGATTGGATTTTATGTAGAAGAGCAACTATTAGGTAATGAATTTCTGGTAAACGTTTCCGTAAAGTTTGATGCAGGTATTGATGACCACGAGAATTTAGATAAGACCGTGAATTATGAGATTTTGTATCAGATCATCCATCGGGTCATGAAACCCAAAAGGAAGTTATTAGAATCTGCTGCTCATGAAATACTAAAGGCTATACATGATCATTTTTCATTTGCAAAAACAATAGATGTTTCTATAAAAAAAATGAATCCTCCCTTTGGTGGAGATGCTGCGCATTCTAAAGTTGCTGTTCAATACTCTTGCATTTAGTAGTAAGCAAGATTGATAAAAATTGATAGTTTGAGCTCTCTTTTCATCGGTATATAAACTAATTTGTATACCATTAAATAAACAATCAAGATTATCATTATTATCATATCTAAGACAAAGTCACCGAGGCTTTGTCTTAGATATGAAATTTTTAAGACGGATCCAATTGTCTCCCTTTGCTTTGCTTCAAATTTTATGTATACAGCAATGACCAAATTCTTCCTTATAATAAAATAAATTTTTAAAACCTTTTCTATTTGTTATAAAAAAATCTCCAACTCTTTTATTGATCATCGTTTATCTGAGAAAAGTTGTAGCTGGAATAGACTAGTGATGTATTCGTTCGAAAATAGAAAGACCAGTTAATTTTCCTGCCTTGAAAGGATAGGGGGGTAGGTTCAAATTATCATACCTATTCATGTTTTTTTGAACAATTATAACTTCTGCTTTACTATTTATTAAAAAATGAATTACCTTCATTTAAATTTTAGCATATGAAAAATATCATCCTTTCTCTTTTATGTTTATTTTTTGCAACGGTTGTCAAAAGTCAGACGCACCAGTTGCTCTTTAAGACAGCGTATGGCAATATTAAAGTTGTCTTATATGACTATACACCAGCTCATCGGGATTTAATTTTAAATGCAATCAAGACTCAGGTGTACAAAGACGCTTTATTCAATCGTATTATTTCAGATTTTGTAGTGCAGGGGGGAGAGCATGATATTGATATTGAGAAGCGTGAATCTGCGGATCCGGCCAGAGAAAAACCTCGTCTAGCGGCTGAGTTTGATCCAAGAGCATTTCATAAAGTTGGAGCATTGGGGGCAGGAAGGGATGGAAATGCGGAGAAGGCCTCTTTCCTTAATCAGATCTATTTTGTCGTAGGAAAAAAAATAATAGCAAAAGAGCTTGATGATCTGGAAGTGAAGAAAAAAATAAAATATACTCCTGAGCAAAGAGCAACATATTTAAAAATTGGAGGACAGCCCCGTTTAGATCATGATTTTACCGTCTTTGGAGAAATATATGAAGGACTGGATGTCATTCTAAAGATCAGTAAAGTAAAAACAGACAGTCAGGATTACCCAGTACAGCCCGTTCATTTTGAGTTGTCAGAGATTAAGAATTAAACTATTAAATGTTGAAGAAAAGAGAGATACATCTTTTCTTGTTTAACGGCTGTTTATTCAGAGAGTAGAAAGTCCGCATAAAAATCAGGTATATCACTAGCTTTTATTTCATGAGCCACCGCAATAATATCAAATGGAACCTGTATGATTTCGACATGTATTCGGTCTTCATGAAGTTCGACTAAAAGGTAAGTTGCATCTTTGCACATCTTTTTTGATCTTCCTACGGAACCTGTGTTGATTGCCCATTTTTTGCCTATATCCTTGATGAAAGGGAGATGCGTATGACCCATAACGACTATGTCAGCTTGTGTTTTAAAGAAGATATCTTCAAAAGTACTGTTGGGTTCTGATGCATAAAGATATGCTTCATTGCTTTCTAGACTTCCATGAATCAATTGAACTTTCCAGTGCTTATGTTTCACCTTAAAGTCCAACTGCATTAAGTAAGGAAGCTGCCCCAAGAATAATTTATTTTCTTGTGTGATAGTTTCCTGACTGTGTTTAATGGCAACTATACGGTTCGCAGTTTCTTCAGCATCATGTTTTTCTAATGGGACGATGGGTAGATCGAATGCTATACGTTCATCGTGATTCCCCATTAAGCAGGGGATTTTTTCATTTTTGATCAGTTCAATCACTTCATTACCCCAGGGAGCAAAGTCCACAAGATCACCTAAGCAATATTTATAATAAATGTTTTTTGATTGAATATCTGCTAGTACTGCATTCAGTGCAGGAAGGTTTCCGTGTATATCACTAAAAATGGCAATCTGAATCATGATCTAATTTTAAAACAAAATTAGATTATTGTCAGGGTTGTGTATGGTGTTTTTTACCGTTTTAATAGTGTTTTTAACTTGGTCTTTAATGTCATCCAATTAAAATCAATATAAAGTGTACAAAATTAAGCCTAGATTTTTCTTATCCTACATCAATTAATTTGAGGCTTTCTTCCGCTAACTTTGTGGTATACAAAAGGAAAAGAATATGAAAAATGTAGAAATTATTGCAAAACCGCAAGCAGCTCACTTTGTTGGAGATGGATTTCGAGTACATAATTTAATACCAAGTATTGCTTCCGCTAGTAGGATGAGTCCATTTATTATGCTGGATTATAACTCAACTTACCATTTTCCACCAAGTGAAATTCCAAAAGGAGTGGGAGTACATCCACATCGTGGATTTGAAACCGTAACCATTGCCTATAAAGGTCGTGTAGAGCACGGAGATAGTTCTGGTGGCGGCGGAGTTATTAAAGAAGGTGATGTTCAATGGATGACTGCTGCATCTGGTATATTGCATAAGGAATTTCATGAAACAGAATGGAGTAAAACCGGAGGAGACTTTCAGATGGTACAGTTGTGGGTCAATTTACCTGCAAAAGATAAGATGAGTACACCAAAATATCAAGCTATTGCAAATAACGAGCAAACTAAAGTGAAACTTGATCAAGGAGAGATTGAAGTGATTGCAGGAGAGTATCATGGAAATAAAGGGCCTGCGTCAACTTTTACACCCATGCATGTTATGAATGCAAAATTGGAAGCTGGAGGAAAAGCATCCTTTTCTTTTCCGGCACATTATAATACTGCCATGATTGTCATTGAAGGAAATGTGCTAATAAATGGTAAAGATCATGCTCCTACAGACCATTTTGTTCTGTTTGGCAATGAAGGAGAGGAATTTAATGTTCAGGCGTTAGATCATGCGGTAGTATTGATTATGAGCGGTGAGCCTATTTTAGAGCCTATTGTAAGTCACGGACCATTCGTAATGAATACTAGAGCAGAAATCAATCAGGCATTTGAAGATTTTCAAACAGGTAAGTTCGGATATCTGGCTGATTAAGATAAAAGAGACTTACATCAATATAAAGAGAGCTCCAGAAGGTAAATACTTTTGGGGCTTTTGTTACAAAGTTAATGACCCTATTCTTTAAAATGGCATAGTGCGATTATTTTCTAAAAGGTACTATTGCGAATTTCTTATCTTCAAAATGTAGTTGTAACTGTTATTAGCTTCATCTACATTGATTCTATATTCAAAATGTAGTGCTAGGTCTTTTTGCAGATCTTTAAAAAGAGTCATCATCTGTACTAGTGCTAGCCAATTATTATCAATAGACGTATCCGCATATGTTTGCAATATGCTTTGGTACAATTTCGGATCAAGGTGTTTTTCTGCAAATCTTCCCGATTTACCAAATGCAACCTGAAATTTTTTTTCAACCCCGATATGCCAAGCTATTAGATTCATGAACATAGGACGGATTACTCTTTCCATCGTATCTTTGGCATATAGAATTTCCCGGCGGGCAAGTCCTTTAGCAACATATGTGCAGACCCGCCAAAACTCATTGCATGTCTCTATGAACATTCTTTCAGTAGGTTTAGCGATATGATAATCATGATCATTAGCAGGAGCGATCTTAGTAAAAAGTAAATCTTTATCTACCCAAACTTCCGTTAAACTATCACTTTTGAAATGTGAGTGGAACTTATCGATAGGGAATAAAGTTAGATCGACTCGATTTTCATCTTCAAAAATCATTAAGTAAGCAAAAGTTATCCGATCTACATCAGGATCATTTCCTAACAACATCTGATCGGGAAGTTGCTGTATCAAGACTTTACCAATAAAAGAGGTCCAATCTTTGTCAGCAATAAAAGATTCGATATCGGTGACAATAAATAATAGATCAAAATCTTGGTATTGATCGGGCTTAATTTTAGGATTTGCACGCGAACCATTCAATAAAACTGCGCGCACCCGATCATCTCTTTTCGCAAAATTGAGAATTTTATTTTTTATGTTTCTATCGTTCATGATATGAAGGCATGATAAATAATGCTGTAAATTGGTGAAAAAAAAGCAATTAATAAATTATTAGATCTAGTAATACCAGATGTCTTTTTATTTTAAAATAAAAAATGGGAAATATAAAATCATTTTATATTTTGCCGTACTAAATATTTAATACATATGGCTTCAGGTATATTTGCAATATTGGATGATATTGCTGCTTTAATGGATGATGTTGCGGTTACTAGTAAGATAGCAGCAAGTAAAACCGCAGGAATTCTAGGCGACGATTTGGCTGTAAATGCTGAGAAAGCCACAGGATTTCTATCTTCTCGTGAAATTCCTGTGCTATGGGCTATAACAAAAGGTTCATTTATTAATAAAATTATAATTGTTCCGATTGCACTGTTATTGAATGTTTTCTTTCCTATTGCCATCAAGTTTATTTTAATCATCGGAGGTATCTATTTAGCCTACGAAGGGGTTGAAAAAATTATAGAGTACCTTTTTCATCGCCAGAAAACAGGCCATGAAGTGGTTGTGGAAAGTGAAGAAAATAATAGTGAAACTGAGAAAATAAAAGTGAAATCAGCGATTACCACGGATTTTATTTTATCTGTAGAGATTGTGATTATTGCTTTGGGAACTGTATTAAATGAGAGTCTGACCATTCAGATTTTAACAGTAGCGGTAGTTGCTTTATTTGCGACTGTTGGTGTTTATGGAATTGTCGCATTGATTGTACGTATGGACGATGCAGGGTATAAGCTGATCAAGAGATCTAATGATGAGGGTGCTGTTTCTAAGCTAGGACACTTATTGGTTAATTCCTTACCTGTTGTTATCAAAGTCTTGGCAGTAGTTGGAACAATTGCATTGATTTTAGTCTCTGGTGGTATTTTTGAGCATAATATTGATTATTTGCATCATTTTTTACCTCAGGTTCCTTCATTATTAAAGCAAATAGCTTATGGTGCACTTGCCGGTTTGGCTGCAGTTTTGCTTATGACAGGGGGAAAGAAGATTTTTGCCAAAATTTAGTAGAAAATTAGAAGTGTTAAAAAAGGCATCCATCGGATGCCTTTTTTGTACATATATTGTTTCATTAAGCTTCTGTAAATAATATAAAAAGAAGAATTGTATAGTATGCTGATGCTATTTTAGGGGATTTAACGATTAAACTTTATGACAAATAGGGAAATAGATTTTTTAAGCCATAACGAATCAGCCTGGAATAAACAGGCATTGGATCAAAATGAATGGTCTCAGCCGGTAAGCTCAGCTTTAATTAATGCTGCTAAACAAGGCGTATGGGATGTACATCTTACCCCAGAGCCTTTACCAAAACAATGGTTAGGTGATATTAAGGATAAAAAGATACTTTGTCTTGCTTCAGCTGGCGGTCAGCAGGCTCCCATATTGGCAGCAGCAGGTGCCAAGGTTGTCGTTTTTGATCTTTCAGAAGAACAGCTGAGACAAGATTCAATCGTTGCACAGCGAGATGGACTTTCTCTGGAAACGATTCAGGGAAATATGAAAGATCTGAGAATATTTGATGATCACTCATTTGATATTGTCTTTCATCCGATATCAAATCATTACGTCGAAGATGTAAATCCAGTATGGAAGGAGACTTATCGTGTGCTAAAAAAAGGTGGATTTTTACTGGCTAGTTTTTTTAATCCAGTTGTATTTATTGGGGATAGAAATCCCCAGGAAATTACCGACGGTATAATTAGGCCCAAATTCAAGTTGCCATATGCAGATCTGAAAGATTTGGATGCTAACGATATTGAGAGAAAGATTGAGAGACAGGAAGCACTGGTTTTTGGTCATACTTTAGCGGATCTTATCGGTGGACAATTGCGAGCGGGATTTATGATTGCTGATTTTATAGAAGATTCGCAGCCTCGACCACGATTCTTAATAGATCAGTATCTCCCCACTTTTATTGCAACGAAGGCTGTTAAGCTATAATATGATGTGAAAATGAGAACTCCCAAATCAAGATGTTAAAAAAAGTATTGCAACGACATGGCGGTAGGGTTATTTTAAGTAGTTTATTAGGTCCAAAAACCTGGATTCGATATGGAGAATTTAAGTAAATTAAAAGGTAGTGCCGAATTTAAAAATCGAATACTTTCGAAAGATGATATTAAGCAGATCACACAGTCTAAAGGACTTTTAGGAATTTCCTTTATAAATTGTCCTGTTCAGGATGACGATATTTTGGAAATTTCTAAACTTAGCAAATTGGTCAATGTTACGCTTGAAAATACCCGTATAACAGATCGCTCGCTTGAATATTTAGCGGAACTGCAAAATTTAAATTACTTGTTTATTACGCAGGCGAATGTATCTGGGCAAGGCTTTGAATATTTCATTGGACATAAAAAGTTGAACTGTGTTTGGGCCTGTCATACCCAATTAAATGATGAAACGTTGAAGATTGTTGCGCAGTTGCCTAAACTTAGTATATTGAGAATTGATGCTACAGCTGTTACATTTGAAGGTTTAATGTCAATTGCAGGTAATCCAAAGATTGAGATTGTTGCGAATGATCTATTTAGTAAGGAGCAACTAGAGCAGTTTGAGCAAGAACAAAGAACCTTAGCCAAGAAAAAGAAATCGGTTAATTCACAAGATATTACTGATGCTTCCCAAAAACTACTGCTATTTTTTAATGCGATGACTGAATGGGAGAAATATGCCGCTATACATGGTTTTACGAATGAAACAAGTTTAAGATGTAAGTTACTTTTTCAGGAACATTGTACTTATAAAACTCGTAAAGGTTATCGACCAGATGGTTTATATTATTCCAACGGACTTAACCATACGTATTCGACGCACAAGATTGTGGATAGTGAGCAGTCAACAAAAAATAAGATCTATCTTTTTACCAAAGACCATATTGATTTTCAGTATCGTTTTATCTTGGTTCGAAATGATGATGAGTGGATGGTAGATGATGCACAAAGATTAGATGGAGGTTGGAAAAAAGTCGGATTGTAATGCAAGTTGGAAAATGTTAACAGTTTTAATGAAAGTACTACGGATATCAGATAGGAAGGGCGAATTTAAATTAAATAAAAAGAGAACTGTTGAATTTGGTTATTATTGTTAAGTACATATTAAGCGGACTACATAAAGGAATTAATTAACATGGATCCTACAAAAAACAAGCTCCAAATCGGTAAATTGTTATTGATAGCAATTCCATCTGTTTTTATCTTTTTAATGATCTGGATTGCAGCGGTATATATTGGTAATACCTATTTTGATTCTAAATCGAGTTCTGGACAATTTTTACTCTGGATATTAAGTGGTATAATCAGTTTTATGTGTTATCCAATTGCCTCAAAACAAATTTCTAACCTCGGAGCTTTAAATAAGAATAATAAGATAGCGCATCCAGTTTTTGAAAGACAAAAATTTGATAAATCTGATTGGTTCTTTTTTATTTTACTTCATAGTATTACAGCACCTCTATTATTCTGGATATTTTCTGATTTAGAACACCATGCGCAGATCTATGATTTTTTTGTGGATACCTTTGGAAGGAATTATAAAGGAGCGCCAAATTTTCCAGTTCTATTAGTATTTATATTCGGAACGTTTTTCCTATTGGCTATAGTTTACGTCCTATTTCTTAGGATTAGATATGGAACTTTTAATGAACCTAAGATTCTGTCAAGTATTGAAGAGAAGAATTTCAAACAAAAGCAGGAGATTTATTTTTCATATGTAGCTTCAACAACACTTACGGTAATGATGCTTTATATGTTGAAGATGGTATTACTAGTGTAATGTATAGTAAAGATTTTTACTTTACTTTTAGATCTCAGTATTGCGTGTGATAATTGCAAAACTTGGTGATCATATCAGTATGATTTATGTACAAAGATTACAACTTGCTCCCTAAGGGCAAGAAATTCCAGTAACAAATTTAACACGTGATATTTTTAGAAGAATGTACTATTTAATCAAAAACATGCATTTTTTATTCATTATTGAATGTCTTAAGCAGTATTTGATAAGTTTTTTTTAGATTTATTTAATTTCGTTATTCTGAAGCAGTAGAATTATTAAAAAGGTATCACTAAATTTATAGTAATAATTTAAAATATAGAAATTATCATAAAATATGTTCGGTTTTCTTTTTTTAGGACTGGCGTTTCTTTTCATTGTTATTTTTTATTTTGCAATTGGGCGAAATAGGCCGATGTTGATCCTGAATGGGATCTTGACAACGATCATTGGTGGCCTGTCTTTTTTAGGTATTTTTAGGGCTTATCCACCATTATTTATAATGGCTTTAATCGGTAGCATTTTGTTGAATGTTGCTATATATCGGAAAGTGAAGAGCGCTCGGGTAAACGTCACGTTATTATTGATAATTCAGTCGCTTAGGATCGTCATTGAGTATTATCTTTATCAGTTATATCTCGAAAAATTAATTCCTCAGATTATGACTTTTAAAGGTTTTAATTTTGATATTATAATAGGGATATTCAGTGTTGTGTTTCTGGTTATTTCCTTATTCAGGAAATCTATCTTGAATAATTGGATATTTGCACTGTGGAATTATGCTGGTATTGTTTCGCTGATTTCCATTGTCCTTATAGGGATATTTTCCTCCCCGGTACCGATACAGCAATTTAGTTTTGATCAGCCCAATGTTGCCGTTCTTTGTTTTCCTTATGCATTACTGCCAACAATTATTGTTCCTATAGCACTATTGTCACATATATTACTGCTAAGAGATAGAAAGCGGTAGAATAATTTTTTATAATTATAATGAGAATTTAAACAGGTAGAAGCTGTTGAAAGTGCGGAAGTAATATTACTATTTAAGTACAAAGTCTGTCTCTTATCTTGAGAGACAGACTTTGTATAGCAGTATTGCTTATTATTGATATTATTGGGTTATCAAATAAGCAGATACTAAATATTTACTTTCTGTTTTCTCAAATTCGGCATCTGGTATAGCTATCTTTATGCTATGCTTGCCTTTTTTTAGTGGTCCTAAATTGATAACACGAGTAGGAACTGGTCCTCCTGGGCACCAAGAACGACGTTCTTTACTGATGTTTCCGAAATATATACCATTTGGTTGCGTATTATAGATTTCGTAAGGTGTACAGTCCTGGTTCATATCTATACGTATATATTCTTTAGCATCCAAATCAATAATGTGCTGTCTCCAATTGTATTCTTCTCCACCTTCAGCTGCACCATGACCAGATGAAATAAGATAAAGAACAGTCGTCTTGGTGTCTTCAGGTAATTCAAATTCTACCTCTTTACTATTTTTTCCAGCTGTTTTGTCCTTTCCATCTAAACTGTAGTAGCTTAACAGGGAAATTGCTTTTTCCGAAGATAAGGTTGTTTTTTTGTCGCTTATTAAATCAACAGATACGTTGAACGTTAATAATGAACCATCGCATCCGATTACTTCTCTTTGGCCTGCTCCGGTAGTTCCAAATACTTCTGTTACGAGATACATTTCTTTATCGGTTTGTTTTATCGTACTGATCATCTGATCTATTTGAGCTTCGTAAGGTATATGGTCTGGATGACGACTTCGGTACATGAACGGTGTCATAATACGTAGTATTTCAAACCGTTCACCCTTTTCCTTGTCAAATTTCTCACCTTTTGGCATAACAACTAAAGTCACTCGGCCAATTCTATCGTAATTATCGCAGCCCGCTTTAATTGTAACTTTAATCTTAAGGTTATTGCCAATTTGCTTTATTTCGCTCGGATTTAACTGGTATAGGTATTCGGAATTAGTGATGCGGGTTACACCTCTAGGAACAGAATTGGTAACAGTTTGGGCATAGCCATCAAAAAAATCAACATTCTTTAAAATATTGATGGTTACGATTTTTTGTTTTAGTTTTATTAAGCTGGCTGTAATATCCTTACCTAATACAGCTATTTTTTGTTTCTTAGGTAGCTGATCGAAAAATAGCTGTGCTTTATCGAGGTCAAAAGCAGAACCATCAGTGCTTACATACATCTGCAACGCTTCAGCCGCATATGGTTTGGTAATATGTGTTGATAAAAACTCTGAAAGCTTTGCAAGCTTGCTGTTTTTTACACTGTCAATTTTTGCATCAACAATTTTACTTTGATTCGTATCTTCTGGTTTTACTCTTCTCTTCTCCCATCCTAATAATCTTAAAGCAGTGTCTATCTTTAGATAAGGTTTTTTGAAAACCATATAATCATCGTTGGTGGTTGAACCTGTAATTATTGCCTTTCTTAGGTAGCCTTTTGCATTAATATTTACGATGCTTTGTGAAAGATATAAGTATAAGGAATTAGGATCTGCTAAAGCATTGGGTGAGGTATTGGGCTTTGTAAATTGTAATGTGGCACGAACATCTACATCGGCAGTACTTTTAAAATGAAATTTGTTGTTTTTAATAACTGTACTGTCTAATACTGCCTGTCCTTTACTTTGATAAGTCAAATAAATCATTCGGTTGGTAGAATCATAAGTTGGTATGTTGACTATTCCCTGTAATTGAAAGGAAACATCTGTGTTCTTTTGCGCCATCACGTTTGCAAATGATAGGACAGTAAACAAAAGCAATAAATACTTTTTCATATTTTGAAATTTCGGTTTAAATTGTATTTGTAATTCTTTCTGTAATAAGTTTTATTCAATTTAAGGTACGAATAGGTCCTTAATGTCGTAAATATCTGTAAAATTTGAAACAAAGCTTCATTTTTGTTAAAATAGAGATTCCTTTTTATTTATATGTGTTAGTTTTAATAAAAGACCTTCGCAAGGTCAGTTACTTCGTTTTACTTAAATAAGCATTTTACGTAACATTGAACGATAGTTGCTACCGGATATTTAATTTTTATCAAATATAAAGTAGATTTAAAACAACTGTTATAGGATATTTTTTTTAATTTATATGTAATTTCTTTTTAATCGAAAAAATATTTTTAAATTGCAGTAATGAGTCATTATATATGACGAAGGTGTCATATCTATTTTTCTTTTGTAGTCTAAGAACTAAACATTTTTATCTTAATAAAATTAGTAGTCATGAAAACATTTATTAAACAAATTGGAAGCGCTTTGATTTTAACCGCAACTTTAATCGCCTCATCAGTAGAAGCAGAAGCTTGTACAAGAGTGGTTTATAAAGGTCCAAACAGCACAATTATTACAGCGCGAAGTATGGATTTTTCCATTCCTATTCCTTCTAACTTATGGCTATTCCCAAGAGGAATCGAGCGCGATGGAAGTACTGGAAAGAATACGATTAAATGGACTTCAAAATATGGGAGCATGACGACTAGTTCTTGGGACATTGCAATATCGGATGGGATGAATGAAAAGGGGCTGGTTGCTAATATGCTTTGGCTAGTAAGCTCTAAATATCCCGAATTTTCCAAAGATATTGCCGGGAAAAATGGCTTGGCTGTTTCACTATGGGCGCAATATGCCCTAGATAACTTCGCGACAGTAGCTGAAGCTGTCGAACATTTTAAGAAAGAAGAATTTGTTGTTGTTACAGACTTTATCCCAGGAACAGATAAGTTTACTACTGTCCATCTTTCTATGTCAGATGCAAGTGGGGACAATGCCATTCTTGAATACATTAACGGAAAATTAGTCATACACCACGATCCTGCTTACACTGTAATGACTAATGATCCGATTTTTGAAGAACAACTTGCGATAAATGAATATTGGAAAGGTATTCCTGGAAGTATATTTCTTCCTGGAACAAACCGTGCTGCGGATCGCTATGTAAGAGCGTCATATTATATTAAAGCTGTCCCGCAAACAGATGATACCAGAATTGCTGTAGCGAGTGCGTTTAGTGTCATTAGGCAATGTTCCGTACCTTACGGTATTTCTACTGAGGGTTTTCCTAATTTATCAACAACTAGATGGAGAACAGTTTCAGACCAAAAGAATCTGGTTTACTATTTTGAAGATGCACTAAGTCCGAATGCGATCTGGGTAGATTTGAAAAAATTGGATTTTAGCAAGAATGGAAAAATAAAAAAACTGACATTGGATAAAAATCAAATTTATGCAGGAGAAACATCAGACAAATTTTTAGATGCTAAGCCTTTTGTATTTCAGGGAATATAAAAGAAAAAAGCAATAGTTATTCAGATTAATTACCGATACGGCGATTATTTCAACCTTGTTTAAGGTTTAATTTCTCTCAAAAAAGAAAAGCTCAACAAAAGTTGAGCTTTTCTTTTTTGAGCCGGGGCTATTATGTAGCATGCATTTACACGATTTACCGAAAGGAAATAATTAAGTTATCTATTTAATGGGGTATCAATTATTGAATTGAATTAAAATTTCTATTTAATTGCGTAGTTGACATATGCAGCATAGATTTTCTAACGCCAAAACAGGTAGGAAAATACTCCGGAAAACTGCAGAAATTCCAGAAAAGCAACGTTGCAAAAATAAAAATAAATTATGTGTAGCAGAAGCGGAATTCATAAAACAACGTGGATCATAATATCAATAATAATTTATAACTCTATATAGTTATAATAGGACGATGCACATTCAGCCTTTATTCGGGTCTATTTCGCCCTTTCTTCGGAAAGCCTCTACTGTTTTTCCACCTTGCCTATACTGTGCCTCTACTGTTTTTGTAGAGGCACAGTATACAAACAGAATAGGCACAGTTGATATTTCCCGAAGCTTTCCCGAACTGCGTGCGAATAAGTATCGAAGCAGATTACTATTGTTTTATACTGATAATAAGTGGACAGCTAGTCTTGTCCGCTTTTTAGTTTACACTTGTGGAGTATAAAAAATGTAATTTATTAATATCTAACAGGGTATTTATTATTGTTTGTTAAAGTGTTGAAATATGGGAAACTCGAATAGTTTCCCATATTTCAACACCATTTTTTTATGATTACATCATTGCCACTAAAGATCTCTTTTGTTTAGTACTTCTTCAATGGTTCAAGTGTTACATAAGCAACTGATAGGAACTGTGTCATTTAATAAAGTTAGGCGTGATACAAAGTTTTAAAGAAATCTTTTTTAGATATTAACGGATTGTAATTTATGGATTATTAAAATGTTATTTTTGATTTACAGTACTTTAAAACTGTTGTTTTTGAACGGGCAAACTGGTATATTTAGATAAAAGTAATTCAGCTTTCCCAATATTCTAAAAATATGAGACAGTTAGCAGTTAAAATATTACAGTTGGTAAAAGAAGACAAAGATCTTCAGCCCTTGATGGTAAATGAATCTTTTCAAGATGAATTGGCAATCTTAGAAAGGACTGGTTTTATTAGAAGTTTTAAGCCTGAAATTGGGCAAAGTCCTTATGAATGCTATGATATTACAAGAAAAGGTATTGAACGTCTTATTGAATTAGAGGCATCAAATTATAAAAGAGTAGGCTAATACCTACTCTTTTTTATTTATATACCTTTTTAGGGTAATGATTGCGCCTAATTGAAATAAGGTATGTGCATTATGCTTACGCTTAAGATCATTTAGTGTTTTTTCAATTGATGATAAACTGTAAGGGTTATGCCCCTTTTCTTTGAGTTCGCGAGCAATTTCAGGCTGTGTTTTGCCCTGCAGTAAGGAGTCAATTAGAAGTTTTTCAAATTCGGTTTGCATTTAATAAAGATAATAAATTCGTACAACTTATGTATATGTGGTTCTATTATGCTGGGTATGAGATTACTTCGTAAGCATTCTCATTAATCAATTTTGTTTAGATCCCGACGTCGTACATTTTTTTGCTATAATTTCTCATAAAATAATAAAACCGCATTCAGTTAAACTGAGTGCGGTTTTATTTGTGGAGCCGGAGAGATTCGAACTCTCGTCCAGTCATGGTACTGTGTACGCTTTCTACATGCTTAGCTTCTCTTTAATTGTCGAGCGAGGGAAGGTGAGTTGCAGACCTATACCGTACGCCGTATTTGCTGAGTCTTACAAGTGATTAGCAAAATCACACCTGCCAGTTCTATTGTTCGATGCCCCGAATGTTAAACCAAAGAACAGGATCTAACGGGACAAATAGCTATGTTAAGTCTAACTTAAGCAGCTAAGGCGTAGTTTTCTTCGCCAGTTGTAATTGTGAAAGTTCCGATTAAAGTGCTCTACTAACAACGCACTGCATGCTTACATAACCGTCTCCATCCTGTCAATTCCGGTCGACCCCAATTATGTAGATTACAAAAATACAAATATTATTTCAATTATGAAGGAATATACACGCTTGGAATACAATATATTTTGTATCTTACATATATTGATATACAAACAATTGTTAATCAGAATTGTTATAAGGATGAAATATTCATTGAATCAAAAAATAAATCTACATGGCTAAGGAAATAAAATCTAAAAATTCGAAAAAGACAAATAAAAAGGCGTCTACTCCAGTTGCTAAAAAGAAGTTCGCAGCTGATGTAAGCAATGTAAAAACAATTGCAGAAAAATCGAAAACACCGCGCAAACTAAAGAAATCATCTAAGAAAGTGACTTCAAAAGAGGAATCTAAATTAGTAAAGGCATATAAAAAGCTGAATAAAAAAGTGAAAGAAACACTTTCGGAGATTCAGGAAAAATTGCCTTTTTTTCATGTAGATGAAACGATCAAACGAGTTACTTCTAATAAGAATGATGATGCAATTAAATCTGATAAGAATAAAAAGAAGAAATTAAAGGATAGTAAGTCTTTAAAAAAAGGTGAAGTCTCTAAAAGTAAGAAAAAGGATATTAAAGCCGTAGCAGAAAAAAATATCGAAGTAAAAAAAGACGATGATAAGCCAAAAGCTACTAAACCAGTAACCGCAAGTAAACCTGTAGCAACAGCATCAAAACCAGTCGCTAAACTTGATCCTCCAAAAGTAGCACCAAAGGTTACTGATGCCCCTAAGTCTACAACTGTAAGTAAACCTGTAGCAACAGCATCAAAGCCGGCAGCAAAACCTGCTCCTGCGAAAGCAACACCAAAGGTAGCTGAAGCTCCGAAAGCCACAACTGCAAGTAAACCTGCAGCAACAGCATCGAAGCCGGTAGCAAAACCTGCTCCTGCGAAAGCAACACCAAATTTAGCGGAAGCTCCGAAAGCCACAACTGCAAGTAAACCGGCAGCAACAGCATTGAAGCCAGCAGCAAAACCTGCTCCTGCGAAAGCAACACCAAAGGTAGCTGAAGCTCCGAAAGCCACAACTGCAAGTAAACCTGTAGCAACAGCATCGAAGCCAGCAGCAAAACCAGCTCCTGCGAAAGCAACACCAAAGGTAGCGGAAGCTTCAAAAGTCACAACTGCAAGTAAGCCTACAGCAACAGCATCAAAACCAGCTCCTGCGAAAACTGCGCCAAAGGTAGGGGAAGCTCCAAAAGTCGCAACTGCAAGTAAGCCTGCTACAACAGCATCAAAACCAGCTCCTGTAAAAGTAGCTACAAAAGCAACTAATGTTTCGAAACCAGCAACAGCATCAAAGCCAGTAGCTAAACCTGCTACTACAAAGGCAGCGCCAAAGGCTACTGATAGCACAAAATCAGGGGAAGCAGCTAAACCTGCTGTATCACCTTCTGAAGCTAAAGGAAGTCCGGTGACACACCCAAGCCTTGCTCCCGATAATAATGCAAAAACGGTCAGTGCTGCAAAAGAAAATACCGATAAAAATACGGCAGGTGACGAAAAAGCTGAGCCTACAAAATAGGGACTATTTAAAAAAAAGAATAATAAAAAAAGGATGCCTTACGATCATAGAGCATCCTTTTTTTATGCATAGGCAAATATTTACTTTAGTAAACCAGCACGTTTCAATAAAGCTTCTACCTTCGGTTCTTGGCCTCTAAATTGTTTGTACAAACTCATTGGATGTTCAGTGCCACCTTTGGATAAAACGGTATTTTTAAACTTAGTTGCAATCTCTTTGTTAAAAATGCCATTTTGTTTAAAGTAATCAAACGCATCTGCATCTAAAACCTCAGCCCATTTGTAACTGTAGTAGCCTGAAGAATACCCGCCATTAAATATATGGGAAAAAGATGTGCTCATTGCATTTTCAGTAACATCAGGATAGAGTTGCGTCGATGCAAATTGATTATTCTCAAAATTTTTGAGGTTATCGATCGCTGTAGGATCTTGACCATGCCAGCCCATATCTAATTTTCCAAAGCTGAGTTGGCGAAGTGTAGCCATACCTTCTAAAAAGGAAGCACTCTCACGAATTTTTGTAACAAGATCCATTGGGATCGGTTCTCCAGTTTCATAATGCTTAGCAAATAGCGCCAATGCTTCTTGTTCATAACACCAGTTTTCCATGATCTGACTAGGCAGTTCGACAAAATCCCAAAACACCGCAGTTCCTGAAAGCGTAGGGTAAACGGTATCTGCTAGCATACCATGTAAAGCATGACCAAATTCATGAAATAAAGTTGTTACCTCATTAAATGTTAAAAGCGATGGTTTGGTTTCAGTAGCAGGAGTGAAATTACACACGATTGAAACATGTGGACGTTCATTTTTACCATCTTTTTTATATTGTGGTTTAAATGAAGTCATCCAGGCACCATTGCGTTTACCTTTTCTTGGAAAAAAGTCAGCATAAAAAACTGCAATGAAATTCCCCAAATCATCTTTTACTTCAAATGTTTGTACATCTTTATGGTACTTGTCAATAGTTTGCACTTCATTGAAGTATAAACCAAATAATTTTCCTGCAATTTCAAATGCTCCTTGCAGTACGTTTTCTAATTTGAAAAAAGGTTTTAATTGCTCATCATCAAGCTGAAACTTCTTTTGCTTCAATTTTTCAGCATAGTAAGCTCCGTCCCATTTTTCTAAAATAGCAATACCATCAGTTTCATTGGCAAAAGAGCTTAATTCCTGAAATTCATCTTTTGCCGCTGGTTTTGCTTTGGTCAATAAATCATCTAAGAATGCGTTTACCTTATCCGGATTCTGTGCCATACGCTCTTCTAATACAAAGTGGGCGTGCGTTTGATAGCCTAGAAGTTGTGCGCGTTGAAATCGAAGTTTCGCAATTTTTAATACAATCTCTTCATTATTATTTTCATTATCCTGATATGCTTTTTTACCGGCGGCAATAGTGATTATTTTACGCAATTCACGATTTTCGGCATAGGTGACAAACGGGATATAGCTTGGATAGTCTAGGGTAAAGACCCAACCTGTTTTTTCTTGAGATCTCGCTAATCCGGCTGCAGCTTCTTTGACTCCGTCTGGCAAACCAGCAAGCTCAGCTTCATCTGTAATATGAAGTTCATAAGCATTGGTATCGGCTAATACGTGTTCCCCATACTTTAATTTAAGTAGCGAGAGTTCGGTATCAATAGCGCGAAGCTGCTCTTTTTTATCATCAGACAGAAGCGCCCCATTGCGAACAAAATCTTTATAGTTTTTCTCTAATAAAGTTGTTTGCTCTAATGTTAAATTCAACTGTTCTTTTTGATCGTAAACCTGCTTTATTCTTTTGAACAGATCAAAATTAAGCGTGATATCATTGCCAAGTGCTGCAAGTTTTGGAGCAACATCTTGAGCGATCTGTTCTAATTCGTCGTTGGTTTCCGCTGAATGTAGATTGAAAAAAATAGTTGATAAACGATCTAAAGACATTCCCGAAAATGCCAATGCAACAATCGTATTGTCGAAAGTAGCAGGTTCAACGGTATTTGCTATGGCATCAATTTCAGTTCTAGTGCTAGCAATAGCTTGATCAAATGCAGGTATATAGTCTTCGTTATTTATTTTAGAAAATGGTGCGGTATTATGAACCGTCTCAAAATGTTGTGTTAAGATACTCATAAAGTAAATTTAGTAGAATATTTTGAACCTATGTAGAAAAATCAAAATTACGACAGCGAGATGATATTCAAAATTGAAAATTCGCTTTATTCATTCTTTAGCTTATAGTTTAAGGTGTATAGGGTTTTTTTGGTTCAAAATAATTCCATAATAAATGTGAGATCTTTCTGGTGAGTTCCTCAGCTTCATTATTTTTAGTCCAGCTTTGATCTTTAATGTTGTTTGTCAATACACAAAATACATAATCACCACTAGGGGCATTTACAAGTACAACTTCACCGCGGGCTTCATCAACAGAGCCTGTTTTGGATGCGGTCTTTACATATGCCGGTATTTGAGAAAGGGATCGTTCGTTGTAAAAGATATTTCCTAAATAACGGTACATTTTATCTGATGCTTTTGTGCTGACAACTTTACCTTGGAAAATCAGCGCTACTAAGGTTGCCATTTCTCTAGGTGTAGTCTGTCCCCAACCATATTTTTTCCAGATCTCATTGCGACCTTCGGTACGGGAATTAACTTTTGTATTGACTAAACCTAACTGGTCCATGAGTTGGTTTATGGTCGAACCTCCTCCTGCTAGTTGTTGATTCCAAATAGAGGTGACATTATCACTGTAAGAAATCATCAGACCTATCATAGTGGCAAGATCTGTTTCACTACTATCTTTAAAAAATTGCATCAGACCTGAACCACCATATTGCTGTGATGACCGGTAAGTGAATTTTTGATCCAGTGTCAGTTCTCCTTTTTCTATTTTATCAAATATACCTGCAAGTATAGGAACTTTTACGATACTAGCTGTGGGGAAAATGGAGTCAGCCTCAATAAGCACTTCTTTTTGAGTGTTGAGATTTTTTACATAAATACCAATATCTCCACGAAAGTCTTGTGTTAAGGCTCTTAATTGACGGTCTAATTTTTTGTCAATATGCTGAGCACTGGTGCTACAAGGAAATAGGATAGCAATGATGAGTAGTAGGAATAAATTTTTTGTTCTCATTAGATTTTAATTGTACCTTATAAAAGTAATGATAATAAAAGTATAATTAATCGAAGGAAGTATATGAATCTTTTTATGTTATTATTAGGATGTAAGCCATCTGGAAGACATGTTGAACAGCACGATATTTATTTTGGTATTGCGGAACGATTGGGAGAATTGGTTCCAGCTATAGTAGACTATTGGCCCGAAGCAAAAGGAGAGATTCATGTTGATGCTTGGCGGGAGGTGACAAAAGTCGGATCTTACCAAATTTCGATCTCGACAGAGCCTATAGACAATGAAAAGCTGAAACTCTATTTTGTTAATATGGGTGGGTATAAACCCAATGATATGGAAGAGTATCATTATAAAGAAATGGTTGTTGCTTATAACTTGGAGGAAGCAAAGGAAGTCGCAAAAGAAACGGTTTTCTTTAAACATCATATTTCTCCACATATTGATGATAAATATGGTATCGATGTCGATGATGTATATGAAATTGAAGAGCTTTTACCGGCATTATTTAAAGGGAAATATTATGTTAAGATTCGTGAAGAGCAACATGATTTCTTAAAGGAAGATGATATTACTAATGGCTACTTTACGATGGAAATCTTACGAGATCAATTGGAATAAATCAGACAAGTATTGTTATAAAACGTACCTCTATTTTGATTTAGTTTACTTGTAATTTTATAACAAAAAAAGAAAGTGAATAATTTGAACCATTTATCCCGTAAACAATTCATACAAAATGCCGCGATAGCTGTTGCTGGCGCATCTCTTCCGTTAAGCACATTGAGCGCTAAATCAATCAATCCAATGCATACAGAAATAAAAAGTAAAATGTTGAAATTTAAGAATGTACGTTTGGAAACTGGTTTTATTTATGATGAGGCTGATGTAATTGGTACTAAGACGGATTTATTTTATATGGAAGTTGAAAATGGTAAAATATCAAAAATCGGTTCCAATCAAGCCAACGCAGATGCTATTGATGCAAAAGGATTATTAATGTTGCCTTCTTTCAGAGATATGCACATCCATTTGGATAAAACTTTCTATGGTGACAAGTGGCAGGCAATAAGACGTGGAGCTGGCAGCGTGAAGGGCATGATTGCTTTAGAACAAAAAATACTTCCCGATTTATTGAAGAATTCAACTTTCAAAGCAGAGAAACTGATCGAATTATTACAGTCGAAAGGTACAGGATTTGCACGCAGTCATGTTAATATTGAACCTACTTCGAAGTTGCAGTCGCTAAAAAATCTACAAAAAGCGCTTGAGAACAAACATAAAAGTTTTAGTGCTGAGATCGTCGCTTTTCCGCAACATGGCGTATATTTTACAGATAGTGTTCCTTATTTAAAGGAAGCAGCACAAATGGATATTGATTTTATCGGTGGCGTAGATCCATATTCTATTGATGGACAAATTGAAAAAACAATAGATTTTACAGTTCAGCTGGCATTGGATAACCAAAAAGGAATAGATATTCATTTGCATGAGTCTGGAGAATCGGGATTGAAAACAGTGGAGTATCTGATTGATAAGGTTAATGAGAATCCTACATTGAAGGGTAAAACATTTTTAAGTCATTGTTTTGTATTAGGAAAGATTGATAAAGTAAAACAAGAGGAGATTGCTGAAAAATTAGGAGCTGCTCAAATCGGTATTGTTTCTACTATTCCTTTTGGAGGTTTAATTATGCCGATCCCTACTTTATATAAACATAACGTTACTGTAATGACCGGAAATGACAGTATTGTGGATCATTGGAATACTTTTGGAACGGGAAGTGTTCTGCAAAAAGCTAATCTTATGGCACAGTTGTATGGATATTCGTCAGAGTTTTTATTGTCAAGAAGTTTAAAGATAGCAACGGGAGGCACTTTACCTCTAAATGATAAGGGTGTAAAACAATGGCCAAATGTTGGAGATCAGGCCGATTTTGTGTTGATCAAGGCGAGTTGTTCTGCAGAAGCAGTATCACGGATCTCTGATGTGGAGACTTTGGTACATAAAGGCGAGTTGGTGTAGATATCTCTAGATTAAAAAAATGGTTGATTATAATCCATTCTCCTCTGTTTTTAGTAAATTGAATTACTAAATTTGAGGAGAAATGGATAACCAGCACGATTATTTTCCAGTTTTAAATATTCAAGAATTTACTGAAGCACCCTCAGGATTTACAAATTTATTGTTTCATGAGATCAGAGGTGCTCGTCATATTGTTGAACCACATAAGCATGATTTTTTAATTATTCTGCTATTTGAGAAGGGGAGTGGTACCCACAGCATTGACTTTAGAAATTATGTGATCGAATCTCAGCAGGTTCATTTTTTATTCCCAGGACAGGTTCATCAATGGCAATTTGATGAAGAAACAGTCTGTTATCAATTGATGATTAGCCGTGAATGGTTTGAAAGTTTTCTCCCCGATCTTCGATTTTCCTCTCTTTATTACCAGCAACATCCTGTTTTTCAAATTTCTCGATCGCTTTATACAGCATTGTTTTATGAATTTCGAGCTATTGAACAGGAATTGCAAGAAACAAATATTCTTTGGGAAATTATTCAGACACGTAGCAAATTGATCGGTTTGTTATTGCGCAAGTCTTTTGAGATTACATTCCATGATTTTGAGAAATATCATTCAAATCCGATTATTTCAAAATTTGTACAGCTCATCGATCTTCATTTTAAATCAAATCGGTCGGTAGCTTTTTATGCAGAAAAATTACATATCTCCGCTAATTACCTCAATATAGTTAGTAAAAAAGTGATTAATACCGCCGCATCGACATTGATTCATGACCGTATTTTATTAGAAGCAAAACGTTTGCTTAAAATATCGGAAATGAGTGTTAAGGATATTGTATATGATTTAGGGTTTTATGATCACGCCAGTTTTTCGAAATTTTTTAAAAGTCATACCGGAATGACACCATCTCAATTTAAAGAACAAGGATAATTTTGACAACAGTTGGCATAATCTGTACCTAATCGGTCAGTAGTTGATTTTTATATTTGTTATATAATCATTGATCTTATGTTGCCATCTCATAAATTAATTTCCAAGGGGCATTACACACTAAAAAATGTTCGTTTAGAGACCGGATTCGAATATGAAAACCAAGAGGTAATCGGTACTCTTACTGATCTCTTCTGTATTGAAATTGCAAACGGAAAGATAATAGCTATAAAAGCTAATAATGCAGCTGAAGAAGCTGTTGACATGAAAGGAAGGCTGATGTTGCCTGCTTTTAAAGACATGCATATTCATATCGATAAAACTTTATTTGGTTTACCATGGCAAGCGCTATCTCCAAAAAGAAAAACGGTTGCAGATATGATTGCTTATGAGCAAGAGATCATTCCCAGATTGTTGACAACCTCCACAGCACGTGCCGAGCAACTCATTGCTTTATTGCAGGGATATGGTACAACTTATGCGAGAACCCATTTTAATGTAGATCCGACCTCTGGGCTTCAATCTTTTGAAAATCTTTTGCTAGCGCTCGAACATCAAAAAGATTCCTTTCAAGCGGAGCTTGTTGCTTTTCCGCAACACGGGCTTTATTATACAGATTCTGCTCCTATTATGAAAGAAGTAGCGAAGTCTGATCGGGTTGATTTTATAGGAGGACTTGACCCACTCAGTATTGATGGAAGCATAGAGAAGCCTTTGGAATTTACTGTACAGTTGGCATTGGATAATAATAAAGGAATAGACATTCATCTTCATGAAGCAGGTCCTTCGGGAATGAAAACAATTCAATATCTTATCGATAAAGCAGTTGAAAACCCTCAGTTACAAGGGAAAACATTTATCAGCCATGCCTTTGCTTTAGCACAACTGAATGCACAGGAGGTAGAAGAGATTGCTGAGAAATTGGCTTTTGCAAAAGTGGGTATTGCTTCTTCTGTGCCATTTAAAGGACGTCCCATGCCTATTCCAGCATTAAAAAAGCATGGAGTAAATGTGCTGATCGGAAATGATAATGTACAGGATTATTGGAGCACATTTGGTACCGGTAATATGCTACAAAAAGCAAACCTTATAGCAGAGCTATACGGATATGCGACCGAATTGCAGCTTTCACGTACGCTAAGCTTTGCAACACAGCAACTCTTGCCTTTAGACGATGAAGGAAAACAACAATGGCCAAAAGCGAATGATGATGCTAACCTGGTTTTTGTAGATGCGACCTGCTCAGCTGAAGCAGTCTCTAGAATGTCTTATGTATTTGCATTTATGCACAACGGAAATCTTTTTTTGACAGATTAAGCTCGTTATGAGCTCATAGGGGCAGTGATTATAATCTTGACTTTTCGGCAGTATTGCTAATTTAAATAGATAATTTAGTATGTAAAAGATGAAATTACAAAAAATTAACATACAATTGTTCATTCTAAAATATAATTGACGTATTTTTGCAAATCCTAAAATCAATATGGTTTGGTTGGAATAGGGAAAAATAAATATTATGAAAAGAATAGGTGAATCCAAAAAGATTTTTGGTATTACAAAAAATGAAGATTTAGCGACGTTAAAAAAGATATACCGTGACTTAATCAAAGCTTGGCATCCGGATAAATTTCAAGATGAAGTACAAAAAGAGGAAGCTGAGTTAAAAAGTACAGAAATTATTGAGGCTTACCACTTCTTAGTTAGTATTTCTCCTGAGACACATGAAGCAAATTTAGAAGAGTATAACAATACGATCAATAACTTTTTTATTGAAGATTTTGAATTTAAGGGTCAGACATTACGCGTTACATTTCAGGATAAAAGTACTTATGAGTATTTTGGTGTTCCAAAAACAGTGTACACGAAATTCATCAATGCTGAGTCTCGTCCAAGATTTGGTAGAAGACAAATTTTCAACTCATATACATTCCGCAAAAGTGCGAATGCAATGGGAGCATAGTTTAATTGCTTATCATAAAAAAAGCCTTATTGTTATTAACAATAAGGCTTTTTTTATACAATTTTATTTAATTATGCTTCAGATATTGCATTGATAATATCATACTGTGTGATGATATTAATTTTTCCGAATTCATCTTCTACCAGTACAGCTTGTGTATCTTTATTGATCAAAGCCGATATTTTATCAATCGACGTATTTAAGTCAACAAAAGGAAAGGGCTTTGTCATAACTTCTTGTACTGACGAGGATTTAAGAGCTGGATTTTCTAAAAGAGCATTCAAAATATCAGACTCTGTTATTTTTCCGACCACCATTCCCTGCTGTGTTACGGGTATTTGAGAAATATTAAGTGTTTTCATAAAGTTGAACGCTTCAAAGACGGTTTGTTCAACATCTGCTGTTACAATTGCTTGCTCACCTCTTCTTTTTAAGATACTTTTTGCGTTGAGTTTCTCATCTTCTAAAAAGCCACGTTCTCTTAACCAATCTTCATTATACATTTTTCCCATATAACGCGAACCGTGATCATGGAAGATAACGACAACAACATCATCTTCTTTTAAGCGATCTTTTAATTGAATAAGACCTGCTAATGCTGATCCAGCTGAGTTTCCGGCAAAAATTCCTTCCTTACGAGCCAGTTCTCTCGTCATTAATGCAGCATCTTTATCGGTAACTTTTTCAAAAAGATCAATTAAACTAAAATCAACATTTTGCGGTAAAAAATCTTCACCAATACCTTCTGTTATGTAAGGGTATATTTCATTTTTATCGAAAATACCGGTTTCCTTATATTTTTTAAATACAGACCCATAAGTATCTATTCCCCATACTTTAATATTAGGATTTTGCTCTCTCAAATATTTGGCTGTACCTGAAATGGTACCTCCAGTACCAACACCCACGACAAGGTGGGTGATTTTCCCTTCAGTTTGTTCCCATATTTCAGGACCAGTTTGTTCATAATGTGCCAGCGCATTTGAAGGGTTATCGTATTGATTGGCTTTCCAGCTATTGGGAACTTCGCGTTCCAGACGGCTCGATACCGAATAATAGGAGCGGGGATCTTCAGGATCCACATTTGTGGGACAAACGATCACTTCTGCGCCAAAGGCACGTAAAGCATCGACTTTCTCTTTGGATTGTTTATCTGTTGTGGTAAAAATACATTTATAGCCCTTGACAACAGCAGCCATGGCTAATCCCATACCTGTATTTCCAGAAGTTCCTTCAATGATTGTTCCTCCTGGTTTTAATAAGCCAGCTTGCTCTGCATCTTCAATCATTTTAAGTGCCATTCTGTCCTTAATCGAGTTGCCGGGGTTACTGGTCTCGATCTTCGCTAGGATGGTTCCTTTTAAATCTTTGGTGATTTTGTTTAGCTTAACAAGAGGGGTATTTCCTATTGTTTCTAAAATGTTATTATACCACATAAATTTACTGTTTGTTTATGCAAAAATACCAAAAAATGTCTGTTTCCTAGAATTTCAAATGTTTCACAGTCAACCCATTATTTTTAAGTTGCTTAAGCGCATCAATACCAATACTGATATGAGCATCAACATATTTCGCTGTTACACTTACATCACTATTAGCAGTCTTTACGCCTTCTGGAATCATAGGTTGGTCCGAAACAAGTAATAAAGCACCCGTTGGAATTTTGTTTGCAAACCCGACACTGAAAATAGTGGCTGTCTCCATATCAACAGCCATAGCACGTATCGTTTTTAAATATTTTTTAAAATCTTTATCGTGTTCCCATACCCGTCTGTTGGTTGTATAGACTGTTCCGGTCCAGTAGTCTCTGGAGTGGTCGCGAATAGTAGTTGATATTGCTTTTTGCAATGCAAATGATGGTAATGAAGGCACTTCAGCGGGGAAATAGTCATTGGATGTACCTTCTCCTCTGATGGCTGCAATTGGTAAGATGAGTTCTCCTACACCAATTTTTTTCTTCAACCCCCCTGTTTTTCCTAAAAATAGGACTGCTTTCGGAGCAATAGCAGACAATAGATCCATGACGGTTGCGGCCATTGGGCTCCCCATACCAAAATTGATAATAGTGATGCCGCCTGCAGTAACACTTTGCATGGGTTTATCTTCACCATAAATAGGTGCATTGTCATGCATTTCAGAAAAAATAGTGACGTATTTTGAGAAGTTTGTTAATAAAATATAATTACCAAACTCTTCTAAAGGTCTTCCTGTATAACGTGGTAACCAGTTGTGAACAATCTCTTCTTTTGATTTTAAACCTGGTGTGATAGGGCTATCTACGTTTTTTTTACTTTTTGCCATAATTCTTCAATTTAATAATTTAACCTATTTGAAGGAGGGCCTATGGGAAGAAATTTGTGCGGCTAAAAAAAATCCCCCGCGGTATGCGAGGGATTTCTTATTTAAGCGACTTGCAATTTTTTGATGTCCGACTTTTCAAATTTTTTCGTCGCATATTCTAACGTAATATGCAGTTCTTTTTGATTCGTCTTTTCCTTTGACGTAGGAATTTCAAACATTGCGTCGAGCATAATAGCCTCACAAATACTTCTTAAACCACGAGCTCCAAGTTTAAATTCATCAGCCTTGTCTACGATAAAGTTGTAGACTTCGGTATCAAATTTTAATTCAATTCCTTCGTATTCAAATAATTTTCTATACTGTTTTATTAACGCATTCTTAGGTTCTGTCAAGATACTTAATAGTGTCTCTTTGTCCAATGGGTTCAAATACGTTAATACAGGTAATCTTCCGATCAATTCCGGTATTAAACCAAAACTTTTTAAATCCTGAGGTGTGATGTACTTATAAAGATTTTTTAAATCAATTTCTGCATCATCCTCATTCATTCTGTAACCTACTGTCTGTGTACGAAGACGATTGGCAATTTTCTTTTGAATGCCATCAAATGCGCCACCACAGATAAATAAAATGTTGCTTGTATTGACAGCAATCATTTTTTGATCAGGATGCTTACGGCCACCTTGAGGTGGTACGTTAACAACTGTTCCTTCTAAGATTTTCAACAATGCTTGCTGAACACCTTCTCCAGATACATCTCTGGTAATGGAAGGGTTATCACTTTTACGTGCTACTTTATCAATTTCATCAATATAGATGATACCGCGTTCAGCTGCCGCAACATCGTAATCTGCCGCCTGTAATAAACGAGTTAATATACTTTCAACATCTTCACCGACATAACCGGCCTCCGTTAATACTGTAGCATCTACAATACTGAAAGGTACATTTAAAATCTTTGCTACCGTTTTGGCTAGTAAGGTTTTACCAGTACCGGTTTCACCTACAACAATTAAATTTGACTTCTCAATTTCAATTTCATCTTGATCAACTTTTTGATTTAGACGTTTGTAATGATTGTATACAGCAACAGAGATCACTTTTTTTGCGTCATCCTGCCCGATAACATACTGATCTAAGTGTTCTTTTATCTCTAAGGGACGAATGAGTTTTAACGCAGTTTGTAATGTTTTACTCTTACGTTGTTTCAATTCTTCCGCTAGAATTTCGCCTGCTTGATTGATACAGCGGTCACAGATGTGAGCTCCATCTCCAGCGATAAGCATTTGGGCATCATTTTTACTCATTCCGCAGAATGAGCAATGAACGCCACTATTATTATTTTTAGCCATTATTATTTAATAATCTCCTTTTTAGGAAGTAAAATCTCGTCAATCATTCCAAAGTCTTTTGCTTCGGAAGCCTTCATCCAGTAATCACGGTCAGAAGATTTTTCTACCCATTCGTAAGTTTGTCCTGAGTGGTCAGCAATAATAGTGT
The DNA here is from genome assembly GCF_012030425.1 of Sphingobacterium sp. B16(2022). Lineage (GTDB taxonomy): Bacteria > Bacteroidota > Bacteroidia > Sphingobacteriales > Sphingobacteriaceae > Sphingobacterium > Sphingobacterium anhuiense. The sequence goes on from NZ_JAAUVN010000001.1 coordinate 81,774, forward strand.
AAAGTTCCTCTTTCAATTTCATCATCTCACGAAGATTGATTTCCATATCTGAAGCAACACCTTGAGCACCGCCGGAAGGTTGGTGGATCATGACACGTGAATGTCTCAATGCAGCACGTTTACCTTTTGCTCCAGCAACCAATAATACAGCACCCATAGAAGCTGCGATACCTGTACAGATTGTAGCAACATCTGGTGCGATATATTGCATCGTGTCATAAATACCTAATCCTGCATAAACACTACCACCTGGTGAATTGATGTAGATTTGAATATCTCTTTGGGAATCTGTTGATTGTAAAAACAACAATTGTGCCTGAATGATATTTGCTACCTGATCGTTGATACCATCACCTAAGAAAATGATACGATCCATCATTAAACGTGAAAATACATCCATTTGAGCAACGTTTAATTGACGCTCTTCTACGATGTATGGAGTCAAGTTTGTAGGTGTGTTTACTTGCGCTCGTGCAATAAATCCATCAACATGTTGACTTCCAATTCTGTGATGCTTGATTGCATATTTTCTGAATTCGTTTTTATCTATATTCATATTCTTTGTGATTCAAATTTATAAGACTAATATAAAACTATATTTTAAATAATAAATACTATATGCCATTTGTTTTACACATGAGTTACAATTCTCTTAAAGTTGATCATAACTCGGCAGCTCTTTTATAAAGGCAAATGATTTGTTTTCAAAATCAATTTTACAATAGTAATGCTGCAATCCATTGCTTACTAAGAGTAACGGAATTTTATGGATAGAATTGTAATTAGCGATCTGTTCGAAGGTCGCCTGTGTAATTTTTATATGTGGCGCCTTAAATTCAGCTAGTACTATTTTTTCTCCTTGATTATTATAGATGAGTAAATCACTTCGTTTTTGAAGGTCATTCAGTCGTAAGCCACCTTCTATCTTCATTAAGGATTTAGGATACTTTTTGTTGATATGGAGAAAGTGTACCCAATGTTGGCGAACCCATTCTTCCGGAGTTAAAACAAGTTTCTTCTTTCGTAAATCGTCAAAAATGAAAATGGTTTCATTCTCTTTTGTCAATTTCGCTGGATATGGCGGTAAATTTAACGGAATTGGGTTAAACATAGGACAAAGATACTAATTTTTGAATTATTCAAAATAGAAGAGATGTAGGATTCCGTTATTCAAATTTTACGGTTCGTCATTTTAGTTGTAATTTAGTGGCATCATGAATATCAGTCCTATTTTAACAGACATTAAAAAACGTAAATTTCAGCCGGTCTATTTATTGCACGGAGAGGAAAGCTATTTTATAGATGTCATAAGTGATGCATTAGAGCATACGGTTCTTAATGATGCTCAGAAAGGTTTTGATCAAACTGTACTTTACGGAAAGGATACTGATTTCTCGACAATTGTGAATGCTGCCAAGCGTTATCCAATGATGAGTGATCACCAACTGATTATTATTAAAGAGGCTCAGGATCTAAAATGGAAGGATGACGAATTGCTTCTCAAATATGTAGAGCAATGTACAGTGAGTACGGTTTTGGTGTTTGATTATAAATATGGCAAGTTTGACAAGCGTAAAAAATTATACAAAGCCATTGAAAAAAAAGGCCTTGTCGTAGAATCAAACAAACTTTATGACGATAAAGTAGCCGCATGGGTTATTTCTTATATTAAAGAACAGGGATGGAATATACATCCTCAAGCAGCGGCCCTACTGTCAGAATATTTAGGTACAGAACTTTCTAAAATTGTCAATGAGCTGAATAAACTGATGCTCAATGTACCAAAGGAAAGAGAAATTGTTGTGGCAGATATTGAACAAAATATTGGTATTTCGAAAGATTTTAATGTTTTTGAACTGAATACTGCTTTAGCGAAGCGCAACGCATTTAAAGCATATCAGATTATAGATTATTTTGCCGCAAATCCAAAAAGTAATCCTTTAGTGTTAGTTCTAGGTACTATAGCTGGATATTTCACCAAGATTTTAAAATATCATTATATTATTGATAAAAGCACAGCCGCTAAAGAGCTGGGTGTTCATCCTTTTTTTATGAAAGAATATGAACTTGCAGCACGTAACTACAATAGAAGAAAAACATTTACGATCATCGAAGCATTAAAAGATGCAGATTTAAAATCAAAAGGAATGAATGTAGGAGGTAATACGAGTACTAAAGATATCCTGACAGAATTGATTTTTACAATACTTAATTAGCAATTTTATAAGAAATTACGATTAAAATATTCTCAATATTTTTATAAAGAAACCTTTCTCATTTGTTTGAGGAAGGTTTTTTTTATGGAAAAACTAATGTAAATCAATGTTATTTATCTTATTTACAATGATATCGAATTAATGTTATCTTTTTGTAAATTTTAATTTAAACGCTTGTTTAATTTAAACGCTTGTTTAAATTTGCACACGGTTTTTAAAATCCCAATAATGGAATTCAGTGAAAAACAATTAGAAATATTGCATGTCGCAGAAAAGCTTTTTGCTACAAGTGGATTTGATGGTACATCTGTACGTGATATAGCACATGAAGCCCAGGTCAATGTCGCTATGATCAATTATTATTTTGGTTCTAAGGATAAATTGCTAGATGATCTTTTTACCTACAGGGTTGAAAAATTCAAGATGGATGAGAGTATTTTACAATTGACTATTCCTGTGATGGATATCCTTGACGAGATGGTAAAATCTTATATTAAATATATGAATTCTAGTCTGGCGATCTATCATATTTTGGCAATAGAAGCCGGAGTGAAAAAAAGGTTGATGCTTTCCGATTCCTATAAAAATTTAAAAAAGCACAATTTAAATGTCATTTCAAGTATTCTTCAAAAAGGAGTAGATGCAGGCGAGTTTCGATCAGGTAATGATCCAATCTTGATACATGCCACAATGATGGGGACGTTCATGAATTTTCAGATGAACAGATCTTTTCTAAAATCAGAATTAAATCTTACTACTGATGAGGAATATAGTCAATATATGGAGTCAACTTTAGTAACCCACTTACAAAGAACGATTAAAGCTTTATTAACATATGAATATTAAAATAGGGAAGTTGGCACTCTTACTTTTCTGTCTACAGGGGGTTGCATTTGCGCAACAGGGTGATCCCCTCACTTTGCAAGAAGTAATCCGTCTTGCTCAGACACAAAGTTTGGAAGCAAAAGCTTCAGAAACAAAAATTAAAGGAAGAAAATTGGAGTTGGATGCTTCAAAGAATAGTTTACTTCCTGACGCTAAGTTGAGCGGACAATATTTAGCAATGACTTCTCCGGATGTTAAACTTCGGATACCTGTATCATCATCTTCAGATCCGATGGATATTAAAGCTAATCAGTTAATGCTAGGACAGGCTTCTGTAAGTATGCCCATCTATACAGGTGGAAAAATTAAAAACAGTATCGCAGCAGCTGGCAATGCTGTGAAGATGGAGGAGTTCTCAGCTTTAGCGTTAAAAGATCAATTGGCTGAACAAGGTATTAGCTTGTATATCAATTTGTATAAAGCGCAACAGACTGCACTTTTAATGGAAGAAAATATTAAAAGATCTGAGCAACGTGTGACAGATTTTAAAGCGATGGAGGCGAATGGGATCATTCCACGAAATGATCTTTTAAAAGCTGAATTGCAATTGTCTAATTATAAGGTTTCTCTTCAGGAAGCAAAAAAAAATGCTAATGTTTTAAATTATCAGTTGGTTAATTTTTTAAAACTAGATGAGGCTACTCAAGTTTCTGCGATCAATCTGGATGAGGCACCTATAGCAGGAGATTTCTCTGATGTTCAAACCGCGTTGGCCAATAGGAATGAATTGAAGGCCTTACAGGCACAACATGATATTGCTTTGAATAAGGTCAATATTGAGAAATCTAATGCATTGCCCAAAATAGCATTAACGGGTGGTTATGCTGCACTGGACGTACATAATTTGGTAACAGTGAAAAATGCAGTGAATGTTGGTGTAGGAGTTTCTTATGATATTGGATCACTTTATAAAAATAAGAAGAATGTCAATATCGCCCGTAATCAAGTAAGCCAAGTGGATGAAAATGTAGTTATTATGAACGACAAAATTAAAGTTCAGGTACAACAGGCGAATGAAAATTATCACTTGACGATTTCTCAAAATCAATTGTATACAGAGGCAGTAAATCAGGCGAATGAAAATTATCGTATTGTAAAGGATAAATATGATAATGGTGTGGCGGATACAGATGATTTATTAGAAGCTGATGTACAACAGTTGCAATCAAAAATTAACTTAGCGATTTCCAAAGCTAATACTGTAGAGAAATATTATGATTTACTTTTAGTAAATGGTCAATTAACAACAAAATAATTATAAATATCAATGGAAAATCAAGAAGAAAAGAAACCATCAAATAAGAAATTTGTCTTCATTCTTATTGCTCTTATCTTAGTTGGAGGAGGGTATGGTGGTTATAAATACATCCACAGTCAGTCGCATGAAACAACAGATGATGCACAGGTTGATAAAAATATGAACCCGATCATTCCTAAAGTAGGTGGTTATATTGCACAAGTGTATGTAAAGGATAATGATATTGTTAAAAAGGGAGATACATTATTTACGATTGATACACAGGATTATCTGATAAAGGTAAAAGAAGCTGAAGCTGCTTTGTTGGGCGCAGAGGGATCTTTTGAAGTATCGAAAGCTGATGTGAATGCCACTTCTGCTAATGTAGCGATTTCTGATGCGACGGTTCGTTCTAATATTGGAAGTATTGATGTTGCGCAAATTCGTGCAGAACAAGCTCAAAATGATTTCAACCGGTATTCGAATCTTTATAATAACCATTCAATTACGAAACAGCAATATGAACAGGCTTTAACAACTAAGCTAGAGGCGGAGAAGCAAGTTGAGATTTTAAAACAACAGCGAAATGCGTCAAATTCACAACGTCAGGCTGTGCTGAGTAAAACAAATGTTGCAAGTAAACAAACAGCAGTAGCACAGGCTAATATTGAACGCGCTAAAGCAGCTGTTGACGCCGCTAAATTGAATCTTTCGTATACAGTAGTTACTGCTTCTGCAGACGGTCAGATTTCTAATGTAAAAATAAGACCTGGACAGATGGTTAATCCTGGAGCAGCATTATTTTACATTGTTGATAATCATGAGACCTGGGTTGTTGCTAATTTCAAAGAAACACAGATGAATGATATTCGAATTGGACAAAAGGTAGCAGTTACTGTTGATGCGTATCCAAATATCGAATTTGAAGGTGAAGTGAATTCATTTTCACCGGCAACAGGTTCTAAATTTTCTTTACTTCCTCCGGATAATGCTACTGGTAACTTTGTGAAAACAGTACAGCGTCTTCCTGTGAAGATATTATTAACGAAAGCTAACACAGCTGATCATATTGCTTTATTGCGTCCAGGAATGAACGCTGACGTTGACGTTCACTTAAAATAAGATTATGACAGCTACACTTGATCAGGATAGTCTCATTGAATATGGGTATCGGCGTGTCATCATCACCATTATAGCAGTTCTTTGTGCTTTATTGGAGATTGTGGATACCACCATCGTCAATGTTGCTCTCAATGATATGAAAGGAACATTGGGTGCGACGTTAACGGATATCGCTTGGGTCATTACAGCATATGCAATCGCGAATGTGATCGTGATCCCCATGACAAGTTGGCTATCGCAACAGTTTGGGCGCAGAAATTATTTTGCAGCCTCTATTATTATTTTTACGGTTGCTTCGTTTTTATGTGGCAATTCAACCAATATTTGGGAACTGGTATTTTTTAGATTTATACAGGGAATGGGTGGTGGAGCATTATTAGTTACTGCTCAAACTATTATTACCGAAAGTTATCCTCCGGCAAAGAGAAGTATGGCGCAGGCCATCTACGGAATGGGGGTTATTGTTGGGCCAACGCTAGGTCCTCCTCTAGGTGGTTATATCGTAGATCATTTCTCTTGGCCTTATATTTTTTATATCAATGTTCCTTTAGGTATTATTGCTGTTCTTTTGACGCTTACATTTGTTAAGAGTCCTAAATATGGTGAAAAACAGGCTGCTAAAGATGTGGATTGGTGGGGTGTGGTTTTCTTGATTATGTTTATTGGTTCTTTACAGTTTGTATTGGAACATGGACAGCAGGATGATTGGTTCTCCAATAGTACAATTGTTATTCTTTCGGTTACATCAGTTTTAGGATTACTGTTTTTCGTCTGGAGAGAGCTGACCTATGACCGGCCGATTGTTAATTTGCGGGTTTTAAAGGATAAAAATCTACAAGTTGGTGTCGTGATGAGCTTTATACTCGGTTTCGGCTTGTTTGGTTCGACATTTGTTATTCCGATTTACACCCAGTCTATTTTGGGATGGACAGCAACAGATGCAGGTTTACTGCTTATTCCGAGTTCGCTGATGACTGGTTTCATGATGCCTTTTATCGGTAAGATGATTCAGAATGGGGTTCCTCAGAAATATATGGTCGCGATAGGTTTATGTGTATTCTTTGGTTTTTCATTTGTGATGTACAGCCGTCTCACAAATGATACGGGAGCGGAACACATGTTTTGGCCTTTAATATTTAGAGGTGTGGGTTTAGGTCTATTGTTCGTGCCAGTAATGACTTTATCATTGTCGACCTTATCGGGTAAAAGTATTGGTGAAGGAGCGGCGTTTACGGGAATGATGCGTCAATTGGGTGGTTCATTTGGTATTGCTTTGATTACGACATTTATTTCTCGCTTTAGTCAAAGCCATCGGGTTAATTTATTAGCTAATTTAGATCCAACTGATTTTGAGGTACAGCAACGTATCAATCAGATGCAGGCTAGTTTTATAGCTAAAGGATTTACCCCGAATGAAGCCTTAGGTAAAGCTTATCAATTATTAGAAGGTTCAGTCATGAAGCAGGCTACTGTTTTATCTTATATGGATGTGTTTTTATACATCGGAATATTATTCATAGCCTGTGTACCATTCGTGCTGATGATCAAACAAGGTAAGAACAAAGTGGATACATCAAGCTTACACTAAATAAGCTAAAAACGTAAAAGAATAGAAACAGCCGTAAATATACATACGGCTGTTTTTTTTGTGCCTGATTTCGGATTAATGTAAAAAGCAGGTAAAAGTTTATCTGAAAAATAGTGCTAATGAAAAGAACTGAATCTAACAGATCATTTTGATTGTAACAAATCGTTAATTTATTTGTTTCTCAAGTGATGCACTTGTAAACTTAAAACAAGATTTAGATTAGGACAAACTAATGATCGACTTATGAAATTATTACTTATTCTTTTTACAGCTTTTTTTCTTGCCCTGATAGGCACAAAATTAGTCTACGGTTTTTGGGATTTTTTATTTGCAGGTAATCTTGGTATGACTGTTTTTATCATTTTCACTGGTTTGTCGCATTTTAGATTTCAAAAAGGTATGGTGATGATGATGCCAGATTTTATTCCTGCAAAATTATTTTTAGTATACTTAACGGGAGTACTCGAAATTGCCGCTGGAATCGGATTAATGATACCTTCATTAAGAGCAACCACTGCAATATTGCTCATTATCTTTTTTGTTGTCGTTTTCATTGCAAATGTTAATTCTTCGAGAAAGATGATCAATATTTTTAAAGCCGATTATACGGGGCCGGGGATGAATTATTTATATGCACAAAGACTTCCGATGCAGCTTATTTTAATAGCATGGGTATGGTATTTTGGGCTTTATTTAAAATAAAGTTTAAAAAAATCCTCCGTCATCGAGAAATGAGGAGGATTAAACCAATTATAATAGAAGGGGGGAGGGAATATTATTTCGTTAAGATGTTATCAAAAGTTATAGCCATATAGTATAAAGCGCCAAGTGTCGGTCCACCTGCATATTGTATATAATGATTGTTTAGTATATTACTTCCACCAAGTTTAATAGTTGTTTTAGGCATCTTGTAACTAACCTGTGCATCAATATTATTATAAGCGGAGACACGGGCATTCACAAGCGGGCTTTCCCAGTCAAATGCATCCTGCCATTTCCAAACAAGATTAAAACCTACATTTGGCAGAATCTGTCTATTTCCGAAAGATAGATTAGATGCCCACTTAGGAGTATTGAATCCGGTAACAAATAAATCAGATTCTTTATTTTTAGTAATATCACTGTAGTTAATATTGCCGGATACTGTATAGTTACCACTGAAGTTATAAGTAATGCCAAGAGAACTTCCATAATTGTTATAACTGTTTTTGGCATTCGTATAAACACGGTAACGGGTTTGTTTGGATCTATTACTAGCTAACATATCAATAACAGATGCATCTGTTGTGATCTTATCTGTAGATGGGACGGCGACTTCTACCTGACCTAAAAATCCATTATAGACATTGCTGTAAAGATCCCAGTCAATAGCTAATTTGTTTTGAAACAATACCGCTTTATAGCCAATTTCGAAAGACTTGATACTTTCTGGCTCTGTTGCCTTTAAATTTGTAACAGCTAAAAGTTCCCGGTTTTTAAGTGCCGCATCATTAGCTGTCAATCCAGTTGCGACATCCTTGTTTACCGCTGCATTAAAACTATTTACGGATTGAAGGGTATATGAATTATCTAAGTATCCAAGTCCTTCATTGATATAGGACAAGCCTCCTACGCGACGTACATTTCCGTTATTGACAAATGATAGTGCTTCAAATAGAGCAGGAAAGCGATATCCATTTTGAAAAGATGCTCTAAGGTTATGTTTTTCTTTTAGGGTATATACTGCTGCAATCCTAGGATTAATTTTAGCTGAGAATTCAGGATTATAATCAACCCGTAATGATCCAAAAAGTTTTAATTTCTCATCCAGAAGAGATTTTGTAATCTGTCCAAAACCCCCAACTTTTTTGTAATAGACATTTTCACCAAAAGAACCATTTGACAAAGGCTGACTCCTGTCTGCTATAGGTCTTTTAAAATCCACAAAGTTGTTTCCGTCAGGAACTACTTCATAAATGGTCGCATCACCCCCTATTAATAAGTTGAAAATATTGATGTGTCGGCTTAAATCCCATTGTGCATTAACGTGGTAAGTTCTGCTCATTTGTTTCAATTGAGCACCACCTGTTGCAGTACCGGTTTTAACGCCTGCATTCAAATGATCCCAATTATTGATTTTAGTAATGGTATTCTTTAGTTCATCAAAATCTTTTGTACCAGGTTCTACACGACCTTTGTCAGCTACTATTCTAGCATTTCTTAAAGCATCTGTTAAAGATATTCCTTCATTTAACTGTGTTTGCAATGAGTTTTTATAAAGATCTCGCCATGCATTATTAGATAAATGAGTCAGGTCTAAATTGTCTGCCAAAGGTTTAATATTGTAGGAGTCACCCGTGTTTTCAGTAGAAAGGTAGGTTTTTATAGAATAGTCATTTCCTTTTAATTCTAATTTATGATTTTGAACCTTTACATTATCCAATTGAATTTTATTTCCTCTTTGAAAGACGCCATCCATTTGACCAAATCGGTAGCTATAAGATAATTCCGCATTTTCAGTAAGGCGATAATGTAATGCGGCATCAAATTTTAAATTTTCAACTGTAGGCTTTGAAAGATCTTCCTCTTTGTAACCTGTACGTCTCACAATTAGAGATTGGTTTGCTTTACCATTAATGTTCAAACCCGAAAGGGTCACAGCATTATTATTTTCGTCACCATAAATATTCCAGCCATCGTAGGCCGGGTTGTTACTACCCGAAAGTTCTGGGAAGCCAGGGTTTGCTGTGTTTAATGTGTTTGGATTTTGATCCTGATAAGAATTAGACAACCAGTCTGTTCCTCTTAAATAGCTAAGATTGACTTTGAATGCAAATTTATTATTGAAAGATTTGGCAAAGCGGACGGCATTTTCTGTCAAATTACTCAATTCTCGACCAGTACCGCCGGTATGATTTAACCCATTTTTGGAGTAAACGCTTAATCCTTCGTATAAAAACGGGTTTTTTGTCAATAGATTAGCCATCCCATTAATGGCATTCATACCATAAAGAGCAGAAGAAGCGCCAGGAGTTATTTCTATACTTGCAATATCCAATTCTGTGGGACCTATGGCATTACCTAATGGAACACCTAATGTCGCCGCTTGCATATCTACACCATCAGCCAACTGAACAAATCTAAAGTTATTAGGAATATTGAAACCTCTGGTATTAGGAATTTTGAAAGTAATGCTTGAAGTGGTCATTTGAACACCCTTAACATTTTCAAGTGCATCATAAAAACTAGGGGCAGGGGATTCTCTAATAGCTCTGATATCTAATTTTTCAATTGAAACAGGAGATTTTAAGATACTTTCCTGTGTTCGTGATGCCGTGACTACCACTTCTTTTCCGAGAATTGTTTGCGTCAATAATGCTAAATTTAAGTTGGATTCTGGACCTGTTACTTCGTAAGTTTTTGTTTCAAAACCAACTCCAGATACTTTTAATGTAAAAGGATATTTTGCCTTTGTGTTGAGTTTAAAATCACCTTTGTTATTCGTTGATGTTCCGTTTACAGTTCCTTGAATTGTAATGGTAATTCCGGGCAAAGGTTCTTTTGTGTTCTGGTCAATAATATGACCGGTGAGTTCAATAATATTGGACCCTTGAGCAAAAGAGGGAGTAGTTTTGGCCACCCCAATAATCGCGATGATAATAAAATTTAGTAATGTTCTTTTCATATTTAATATTAAATCTATCGATTTGGTAGACAAATATATTTTTTAGTTTTCATATTACAGCATTTATTTTTAAATAATAGTAATTATTAGTTTTTAACTATCTGTAATTGAGCGCTTATAATTTAATATGAATATTGTTTTAAGTTACGTTTAGAAAGGTTTTTTTAAAAAAATCAATATAAAATAGTCAATCTTTTATCTGTTAAAAATTTATGATTTTTTTCGTGTAAAAGCTACCTGCAGTAATTATTTTCGTTTTATTATATCATTAACATCTTTCCGCTGTATAAGAAAGATAAAAAGAATCATAATAATTTTTTTGGATGTAAGTAGGAGGCTGGAATAAAAAAAAATCTAGCTATTAATGATTCAGGTTTTGAACACCTCTACTAGAAATTTAAATCTATTCTATGTTTACTTGCCTAAATGAATTATAAGCCACATTCACTATAAGAAAAATCATTTTTATGACCTCATCGTTGATCAATGTGCTTGTAATTTTTCTTTAATCGTAATTAATATTTTGGTTGTGAAATAGTTTTTACTATGCTTTTGTTACAAATAGTATAGTTGATTGCGAAAAACAATCGTTTGCGTTAAGTAAAATATTATATTTTTTAAATAATTTTTTTTAAAATGATTTGTCTTTTATAAATTCGGTTAACACCATTATAACATAAAATATGAAGAATAAATCTTTTTACGTACTCTGTAGTATAGTGCTACTTACTGTATTCTCTTGTAAAGACATTACACAGGATTTGAGTAATTATGACAAGGATGAATCCGGTCTAGGAAAAAAGCAAGCGCTTAATTTGACTAATGAATGGCGCAACAATCCCTACAAATTAAATGTCGTTTACTTTGTGCCAAATGATTTGGATTCTATACCAAATTTCAGAAAGCGCCTGAGTAAGATATTACTCGATGCGCAGGAAATGTTTGCTTCGAACATGGACCGCGAAGGTTTTGGTCGTAAATCTTTTGGTTTGGATCTGATCAACGACTCTCTAATTAATATTATCTACATTCCAGGTAATTTTGGAAAAGCAACTTATCCTTATGAGGGGGGGAGTGGCGCAGTGAAATCGGAAGTGGATGCTTACTATGCTTTAAATCCTTCTGCAAAGAAAAGTGAGCATAATCTGATTGTCATTCCTACTTACAATAGTGATCCGGCGAATCCAGGAGGTCCGCCATTTTATGGAACGGGTACCACATGTTATGCGCTGGACTATGTGAATTTAGACGCTAAAAATTTAGGAATAGGTGGCGATATCGGCTGGAAAGCAACAGTATGGATTGGAGGAATGATTCATGAGCTAGGTCATGGTCTTAACGCTAGCCATAACCGCATGAATAAAACATTGGCTCCTACTTTAGGTACGGCATTGATGGGAAGTGGTAATTCGACTTATGGCATCTCTACAACTTCGCTGACACAAGCTACTACAGCAACATTTAATAATAGTCAAGTATTCAGTACAGTAACACGTACAGATTGGTACCAAGCAGCCTCTGTAGATATTACATCATTATCAGCTTCTGTAGCTAGCAATAAAATTATTGTTTCAGGTAAGTTTACAGCGACTAAGCCGGTGAAAGATGTCGTGATTTGGCATGATAGAAGTCCATATGGTGGTAATCAGGATTATGATGCTGTGCAATGGTCGACTAAAGTAATTGGCGTTGACAGCTTTAGATTTGAGTGCCCATTGGCAGATTTTTACGATTTAACTGGAGACTACCAGCTTCGTATTGGTTTTATGCATGAGAACGGTAGCCGGTCGACTTATAGTTACTTATATAGTTTTGTCAATAATCTTCCTGATTTGTCTAAAGTTGTTGTTCACAACTTGTTACCGATAACAGGCTGGTCAATCATAGCAGCTGATAGTCAAGAAAATGGTGCGCCTGCAAGCAACGTTTTAGATAAAAATAGAAGTACAATATGGCATACGCCTTGGTCGTCAGCTCAAACGCCACAGCCGCATTATTTTTCTGTGAATATGGGGGCTTTGAGATCTGTAAAAGGAGTCGCTTTTAGAAATCGGGATAACCTAAACGGGGCGATGAAGGATATTAATATTTACTCAAGTACAAATGGTACTAGCTGGTCGTTGGTAAAAACAGCTCAATTGATACAAGTGTCAGGAAGTTGGATCAATGTAGATTTTACATCGGTACTAAATACACAGTATCTAAAAATAGAGTCGACAAGTTCGTGGGGTAATTTCTTCTATTCACATTTAGCTGATTTTGGAGTTTATTCAAATTAATATAGATTATGAAAAAAGAGAGGCCTTGATTATAACAATCAAGGCCTCTCTTTTTTATAGATAATAATTCTTATTTATACATTTCAGCACGCTGTGCCTGTACAACTTCACTATTAATATACTCATCGTAAGTCATCAACTTGTCGATGATACCTTTTGGAGTTAATTCAATAATACGGTTTGCTACCGTTTCAGTTAATTCGTGGTCACGAGAAGTGAATAACATGGAACCTTTAAAATCAACCATACCGTTGTTCAAAGCAGTAATGGATTCTAAGTCCAAGTGATTCGTTGGCTCATCAAAGATTAAGAAGTTTGCACCTTGAAGCATCATTCTGGAGAACATACAGCGCATCTTCTCACCTCCGGAAAGTACTGAACATTTTTTCAAGACTTCTTCTCCAGAGAACAACATCTTACCTAAGAAACCGCGAATAAATTGCTCATCAGCATCAGGGTTTGTTGTGTAATCTCTTAGCCAATCAACCAGATTTTCTGTTCTACCTTCGAAGAAAGGTGAATTATCCATTGGCATATCTGCAGGAGTGATCGTAATACCCCATTTAATATCTCCTTTGAAATCTTTGTCACGTCCTGTAAGGATATCATAGAATGCCGAAGTAATCAATGAATTTGCACCTAATACTGCAATTTTATCACCTTTGTTAATCATGAAGGTGATGTCTTTGAAGAAAACTTCGCCGTTAACTGTTTTGCTCAATCCTTCTACCTGTAAAGTTTGATCTCCTGGTTCTCTGTTCATGGTATTAAACATGATCGCAGGATATTTACGGTTAGAAGGCTTAATTTCATCAATGTTGATCTTATCTAAAGCTTTCTTACGTGAAGTTGCTTGTTTTGATTTTGATGCATTGGCCGAGAAGCGACGAATAAATTCCTGCAATTCTTTAACCTTATCTTCAGTTTTCTTATTCTGATCAGTACGTTGTTTCAACGCTAATTGAGAAGACTCGTACCAGAAAGAGTAGTTACCGGTATAGATGGTCATTTTACCAAAATCAATATCTACTGTATGCGTACATACAGCATCTAAGAAGTGACGATCATGGGATACAACTAATACGATAGCTTCATAAGAAGCTAAGAAATCTTCTAACCATGCAATTGTATTAATATCAAGATCGTTGGTAGGCTCATCGAGAATCAAAATATCTGGTTTACCAAATAAAGCCTGCGCCAATAAGACACGTACTTTTTGATTACCGTCAATTTCTGAAACTAATTTATAATGGAATTCTTCTTTAATACCTAAACTACTTAAGAGTGTTGCGGCATTTGATTCAGCATTCCAGCCGTCCATTTCAGCAAATAAGCTTTCTAATTCACCAGCGCGTTCACCGTCAGCATCAGAGAAATCTTCTTTCATATAGATCGCATCTTTCTCTTTCATGATTTTGTATAGCTCATGATTACCCATCATTACGGTTTCCAAAACTGTAAATTCGTCAAAAGCATAGTGATCTTGGCTTAATACCGACATTCTATCGCCTGGTGTAAAAGCAACGGAACCTGTAGAAGGATCAATTTCTCCAGAAACAATTTTCAAGAAAGTCGATTTTCCAGCTCCATTGGCACCAATAATACCGTAACAGTTACCAGGTGTGAATTTGAGATTGACATCTTCGAACAATACGCGTTTACCGTAGCGAAGAGAAAGATTGGATACATTAATCATACCGCAAAGGTACGCTTTTTTTCTCTCTTTTTTAAGTCCATTTTTAAAGATATTATAAAGTTAAAGTTCTGCTTTCCGTGTGATTATTATGATTTGAGGTCAGATAGTTTTTAGAGGCTTTCTAAAAAGAATAATGATATTTTTTTTACATGTAGCATATTCTTCTCTCGTCAAGAATTTAATATATGATTTTACTTCATTACCGGATAGGCAATTTGGTGTAAATTCAAAATAGATCTAAATTTATTTAAATTAATCTTAAGTTGTTTTCATGATAATAACTTTCCTTTTATATCTTTGCACTTTATCTCAATAAACATATTATGAAAAAAATTTTACTATTATCGTTAGTAACTATTACTTTAACTTCTTGTGCGACAATTTTTACAGGGACAAAACAAACAGTGACTATTAAAACCTTTCCTGAAGGTGCTAAAGTTGAGGTTGATGGTCTTGATAGGGGCATAACTCCTGTAGCAGTCAGACTTAAAAAAGGTTTTAGCGGTCAAACAGTTACTTTAAAGAAAGAAGGCTATGAATTTAAGATGTTTCAACCTGAAACAACTTTTAATCCGGTCTCTATCTTAAACTTTATTGGAATAATTGGTTGGGGTGTTGATGCTGCTACTGGGGCGATGATGAAATATGATCCTAAAGTCTATGAAATAACACTGGATCCTAAAAAATAAAAATATATGCTATTAGACTTTTTGGTGTCAAAGTTTTCTCAATTTTTAGAATGGGATTAATCTTTGATGTCTTAAGTGATGAATTTCTTTTTTAGGGGCATATATAAAGAGAAAATCAACAGCATTACATTGTTATGATAATACTTGTTAAATAATGTGAAATGTGTCAGATAGCAACGTGATGATAGTCTTAATTTCAGTAAATTGCTATTTAATTGATTGAAAAATTAGAAATAGAAAGATATGAAATGTCCAAATTGCAACGAAACTTTATTGATGACAGAGCGTCATCAGGTTGAAATTGATTATTGCCCTATTTGTAGAGGTGTCTGGTTGGATAAAGGAGAACTTGATAAGTTGATGTCTTATGCCGCTGAGCAAAACAAAGTATCTTCAAATACTTATGAAGATCGATCAGTCCGTCCTGAGCATAGCAATAGGGAAAGATCCGATTATCGTGAGCATTATCGCGAGGGTCACCGTGATGACCATAATAAACATCAGCAATATCCTAAAAAGAAGAAATCATTTCTTTCAGATTTCTTTGATTTTGACTAAAATCTGGTATTAAATTATAACTGTTTTATTACGGCCTGCGAAGGAATAAGTTAGGTTTTTACGGTTGGGTCTAGCTAAAAAATATATGATACCATAAGGAAAAGGTCTGCTGAATACATTCCCGTTATTCAGTAGACCTTTTTTACGTCATATGGGTTTTATATTAGAAAATAACATTATGTCGTTTGTAAATATATTTCTATTTTAGAATTTAATTTTCATTAAATGAGTTCTTGCGTTTTCATAGCATGTCTTAATTGAGTTGTTTTGTATTCTATTTATTTGATTTTGTCTTTTATGCATAAGATATTGGCAATTGTGAAGAAATTATTTATCCAAATAGTCTCTATGTTTGCAACGCAAAATTTTTATAGAAACGAAAGTGATATTTATTACCAGCATGGTAAAGCGGATGCTAACAATTGGGTTGTTATTATCTGCTATTTCAGAAGTCCAGGCTTCTGATACGTTACGAACATCTTTGGAAGATATAATCAGTAAGTCATTGCTGAATTCCAAGCAAATAGAAACTTCCTATTTGCAGATTGAAGAAAGTAAATTGGCAGTCCAACAACAGCGAATGGAATTGCTCCCGGAAATTTCATTACGTGGTTCTGCTAGTTATGCAACCAATATGCCCGTCTATGATCATGGACTATTTAACAAACCAAGTCAACACGATGTCATTCATTATTTATATGATACTGGGGTTGATTTTTATCTAAATCTTTACAATGGTCATAAAGATATGATGAAAATTGAATCCCGAAAATTGGAACAGGTGCTTGCTTCTATTGCGTGGGCAAATGATAAAGCAGGGATCAAATTGGATGTATGTAATCTGTTTTTAGATCTAGAAAGATCTTATATGGATAAAACCTTAATTGAATCAGATATTATTGATCAGAAAGCCCAGTTAAAAGAAATAAAAAATTTATATACTTCGGGTGCTTTACTCCATAGTGATGTGTTGCGTATGGAACTGGAACTTTCTAAACGCGAACTGTTGCTGGTTCAAATTGACCATGATATTCAAGCATTCAATCAGAGATTAAATTTCATTATTGGTGGCGATGCCACAATCGTTCCAGTGCCACATGATTTTATAGTAAAGGTTGATAGTTATGATGAATCCTGGGCTTTTGCTAAACACCATGCTTTTGTGTTGCAGCAATCTGAACAGGAAGTGAAAATAAAACAGCTGGCAATTAAGCAATCTAAAGCAAATTATCTGCCAGAACTTGGTCTTGCTGGTAATTTTACTTTTGCCAATCCACAGATATTTCTATACCCATATAATGATAGTTGGTATAATTTAGGAATTGTCGGTCTCAAATTGAAGATCCCAATTTCAGCTGTTTATAGTAATAAAAATCTCGTAAGAATTGCGAAAGTTGCAGTGGATAGAGAAGAAGTAAAGCACCATCTAGAAGAAGAGCATATGCAACATCAACTTTTACAAGCACATCTGGATTATAAATTAGCTTGTGTACAACGAGATGTGTGCTTGAAGAATGTTGGTCTTGCCAAAGAAAATGCTCGTATTATCAAAAACCGTTATTTTAAATCATCAGCTCTTGTTACAGATCTGTTAGACGCAGACATGGAGCATCTAAAAACGTTATTTGAACTCGAAACTGCTAAAATAGCAATACAGAAACACTATTATTTTATTGAATTCTTAAAAGGTACTATTTAATGAAACCTAAATCTCGTTGGTCATTGACCGATGCTAAGTTGACAAAATTAACAAACTGGATCGCAGCACTTGTATTATGTGCATTATTGTTCTGGGGAGGACGCACATTATGGATTCGGTTAAACTATGCTTACACAAATGATGCCCAGGTAACTCAGTATATCAATCCTATTATCTCCAGAGTGGGAGGGTACATTGTCTCTGTGCATTACCATGATCACCAATTTGTAAAACGCGGTGATACGTTGCTGATTATTGATCAACGTGAATATAGATACGAGGCCGATCAAGCTAATGCTTCTGTATACAAAGAGCATGCTGAAATGAATGTGTTGAGCAGTCAAAAGCAGATCCTAATGGAGGAGCATGAATCATTAAAGAAATCTATTGATGCAAATGAGGCTAGGGTAACGAAGCAACAACTAGAGTATGATCGGTATAAATTTCTTTATGAAGAAAAATCTGCCACAGCCCAGCAAATGGAAGATGTCAAAGCGACTTTAGACGTTTATAAAAGTGAATTGGCTGCACTTCAGCATAAATTGGAAGCTTCGCAAGAGCGGGTGAGAGATGTCGAAGTACAAAAAACAGTAGTCAGTGCAGAAAAGAATAGACTATCTGCGGCTGCTGGGAGAAAACATCTGGATGTAGGATACACAGTGGTTCGTGCTCCTTATGACGGTATGATCGGTAAACGGAGTATTGAAGAGGGGCAGATGGTCAATGCTGGTGAAGTATTGGGATTTATTGTTAATGCTGAGACACCGACTTGGGTGACTGCAAATTTTAAAGAAACCCAATTGCGCTATCTGCGTATTCAAGATTCGGTAGAGGTGATCGCTGATGCTTATCCCGATCAAGTCTTTAAAGGGAAAATTATTTCAATTTCCCCTGCCACAGGCTCTTCTTTTTCTTTATTACCTCCGGATAATGCAACTGGAAACTTTGTTAAAATAGTCCAACGTGTTCCAGTGCGAATTGAATTGGAAAAGAAGCAGGGTGAACAAATTTTGCGTTCCGGCATGAACGTAAATGTATCTGTTGCTAAAAATAAAAAGTAGTGAGAGAGATATTTAAGGAATGGGTTCCGGAATGGTTGATTAAGCTAATATTATTCAGCTGCTTAATGCCGAGTATGGTATTATTCTTTTTGCCCGGAGCCAATATTCAAGTTACTGCAGGTTATTATGGCAGTCAGCCCAGTGATGTTCAGTTTTTGATAATTCTATTCTATGCCGGATTTGTTGGCTTTTATATCTTAGAAAGACGTTTCTTCCTCTTTTTTCCAGTAAAGCAGTATTATGTTATATTCAATTTATTACAGATACTGAATTGTTTTCTGATGTATCGAATTACGGATATTACCTGGGTCTATGGATTGCGCTTTCTGCAAGGAATGTTATTTGCCAGTGCGGTAAACCTATCCATATCGATGATTTTTTCAAGGTTAAATAGTGAACGAGCTAAGGAGGTAAGCTATTCTATCTTTTTCGGAATGTTGCTCTGCAGCTCCCCCTTAAATAGTTTTGTAACTGCAGAGTTTATTGATTCCTTTAATTTCGATGTATTATACCTCTATGCTGCATTAGCCTTTATGCCGGGCTTATTAATGATACTGCTTTCGATGAAATCAATACGTCATATTAGGCCTTATCCTTTGTTTTCACTAGACTGGCCAAGTAGTATCTATTTTAGTGGTGTCATCATTGCCTTTGGTTATATGATGGTGTATGGACAAGAAGTGTATTGGTTTTCAGATCAGCATATGCAGGTTGCATTGTTGTTGGGAATCGCTTTGTTGATTTGCTTTATCATCCGTCAGTTGATTTTAAAACGCGTGTATGTTGATATTTCCATTTTTAAAAATCGACGCTTACTTTTAGGGTTATTGATCCTTTTTATGATGTATATCGAACGATTTTCGCTTTCCGTGTCCAATCAATATTTTTCTCAGGTTTTAAAACTAGATCCGATCCATTTATCCTATGTGCAATGGTTTAATATTTTAGGAATTATTATGGGGGTGTTATTTTCCATGTACTGGATTATTGCCCATAAAGCAGTCAAGTGGATCTGGATATTAGGTTATTGTTTTTTATTGAGTTTCCATCAGGTGATGTTTTTTTCTTTTGAAAGCGAAGGGAATGATTATTATTTCTGGATTCCTTTATGGCTCCACGGATTTGGGGTTGGATTGATCATGGTCCCTACTATTTTATTTACAATAGCGAGTGTGAAGTCACATTTGGCCGTTTCTGCGGCGGCGGTTTGTCTGGCTATACGGTATTTGGGCTACACCAGTAGTATCGGTTTACAAAATTTCTTCAAATTATTTGACACCAATCAACATCAGATGGTTTTTCAAGACTATCTGCAGCAGAATAATATCATATTACAGCGTTATTTTGAAAAAGAAAGTGCAACGTTGCTGAAAAATGGTCTTCAGTTTCATGAACATGCAACAGCAGTCAAATTGGTGACAGAACGTGTCAAAAATCAGGCTTTTGTACGTTTTGCAATGGATTATTATGAATTGATGTCACTCATCAGCATTATTATTTTGATTGTTATTTTTTTATCTCCGTCGCTTAAAAGTATGTATAAAAAACTCAAGCGGAATATGGTATCTCCCGCTTAGCTTTTCTTAAATATACAAAGCATCCATGTGCCATTATATAAACATGGATGCTTTGTATATTTACTACATGAAGTGATAAAGGAATATAACATCACCTACATATGCAGGTTTAGCATTATCTTTAATCAATAATGTAGCTTCGATAATAACTTTTATAACACCCCTTAAATTGTTCACAGATTTTACTTTTGCTTGCAACTGAACTTCGCTATCAACTAAAACAGCTTGACCAAATTTTAGATTTTCAATACCGTAATTAATCTCCATTTTTACATTTCTAACCTCAGCAATCTGCTTCCAAAGGTAAGGAATGAGTGAAAGCGTTAAGTATCCATGAGCAATAGTAGATTTGAAAGGTCCAACGGATTCCGCTTTTTCTTTATCGACATGAATCCATTGATGGTCTAGAGTAGCATCAGCAAAACTGTTGATCTGTTGCTGATCAATTTTGTGCCATTCTGATAATCCCAAAAGCTTTCCTTCATAGGATTTATAATCTTCGTAATTGTTTATTGTAAGCATATTTGTTTGATATGTTAGTTGTAAGCTGATTATTTTTGATCATGTATCAGTTTGTTTAAATGAATATAGCGATTATATATTAAAATAAGATTAACATTTTAAGGAATATAGCAAAGGGTTATCTTTTGTTTTATTAATCTTTTGATTGTGAGGGTAGTATTTAGTTAGGCCTATCATAAAAGTTGATAAAAAATTCTATTTTTGAGATTGGACTACAGGTGATGTTATGCGAGTTTGTAAAAAAAATATAGGATGGTTAATTTCGGTGATCGGATTATTCTGTTTCTCCTTTATTGTTTCCATCAATATAAAAGATTATTCAGCAAGATTGCAGCAAGATTATGATGTTTTATTTGAAAATAGTGATGGTGAAGATATCAATTTAAGCAATCTGAAAGGCAAGGTTGTTGTGATCAACTATTGGGCAAAATGGTGTATACCCTGTTTAGCTGAGATGCCGGGACTGAATCAACTTTATCTCGACATGAGGGAAAATAGCAATATCATTTTCATGGCAGTAGATATGGACGGCAATGCAGTTAAAGGAGGAAATTTTATGAAAAAAAGAAAGTATAGTATTCCAGTATACCGAATTAAAACAGAGCTACCATTGGATCTGCAAACGAAATCTATACCGACAACAATTATTCTGGATAGAAAAGGGGTACTGGTAAATAAACATGGGGGGGGAATGAACTTTAAGTCAACTAAATTTAAAGAAGCACTACAGCAGTTGAGTGAGGAGTAAAATTATAAAAGCCATTTTACTAAGATAAATGGCTTTTATAAAATATCATTTAGGAAGTTTTGGATTGGCCAAAAAATCATGAAATAGTTTCGTGTTTTGAGCGACTAAATATTCGTAAATTTTTGCACCATGGCTCAGTCTTTTCACACCTAGTTCTGCTAATACAGCGGGTTTTGCGAGTTTATCCGTTAGAAATAAATTAAGCGGTAAACGTGTTGAATTAACAATTTTTTCAATATCTGTTTTACTTTCTGCTAGTGGTACAAATAAACCATCGGCACCTGCCTCTTCATAAATTTTAGCTCTTTTAATGGTTTCTTCGAGCGCATTTTCATGCTTAGTGGTAAAGGTATCAATTCTAGCATTGATAAATATATTTTTAGTGCTCGATTTAATGGCTTCAATTTTTTCTGTTAAAATACCTGTTTTACCGAGCTTGCGTCCAGACTTAACTACCTTTCCGTCCTCCAAATTGATTCCTACAACTCCCATTTCAGAAAGCTGTGTTACATATTTGGCAACTTCAAATGGGTTGTCTGAATAACCAGATTCAAAATCGACAGAAACAGGTATTTTTACGGATTTCACTATTCTTTCGACGACAAATAATAACTCATTCACAGGTATTTGCTCTCCATCGGCATAGCCAAGTGAATTAGCAATTGCATGACTGGAGGTACCTAAGGCCTGAAATCCGGCAGAGGCCGCTATTTTAGCACTGTGTGCATCCCAGACATTTCCTAAAATCAGCAAGTTACTCTGCTGATGCAGTTTTGTGAATTTTGTATATGACATAATTTCGATCTTTTTATTGTAAAACACATCATCCTACATATTTGTTTTTGTAAAGAGCATATATTGAAGACTTATTTTTCTGTCAGGCCGAAAATAGCAACGTGTTTATTTTTAATATACAGATTAAACGTCTGCTCCGCTATATCGTAATGAAGTTCCCTATTTTCAAGGACTTGATATAAGTCAGATTCAATATTATCACCCATACATGCCCGCATTGTGGTTCCTATATTTGGAAATTCAATCGTATTACTAGTTATGATAAATGGTCCAAAGAAATTATTACAGCTCGAGTTTCCTGATATCCGGCCCTTATCAGCATCAAAAAGTAGGTGAGCATTATATTTAGCTACATCTTTTCCATTTAAACTAATCAATTTCCACTTATGTCTTGATAAGAATACTGCTGCTGTTGGTAAAGATCTTTTGTTTTTACTTGCTGTTTTCGTCACAATTTTTACAAGATTATACTGATAAGCTGAAGCATCTTGTGGCGGATTTTCGATTTTGGTACGCTTCACTATTAATTTATAAATATAACCTTCTTCGTAATCAAATCCGTTTATATGACTGTGAAAATATTCCCAATCATCTTTGGGAGTAGACCTCACCTGTAGGCACTTCATTTGCCCTACACCCTGGCAGTCTACCCATTTATCATTGATTTCTAAGATTATTTTCTCCGAGTTTACCTGAGATTTTTGTACTGTATTCAGGAGAGTATAACGATAACTAGGCTTATTAGGAACTGAATTTGCTACTTTTGTTCTTCTAATTCGCAGTTCATAACTATAATTGGGATCGTAGGAGAAAGATTCTATTTTAGCATAAAAAGGTTCCCAATCTGCACTATTATAATATTTTACCTGCAATGCCTGCTCTTTCTGGATACCGCTTTTCATTTTAATTGTAAAATCATTTGTTTGCGCCAAAGATGTTAAACTAAATGCTGTAAGATGTAAAAATATTAGAGATGAAAATTTGATCATATGCTTCATTTGTAAATAGAAAACGTTGTTTGATTAAAAAATATTGTATTTTTAACGCATGAACCTATTAAACAAAGTTATTGTTTTTTCCTTTTTGTTTTTACAATTTCATATCGCATTTACCCAAACCAGCCAACAGCTCTTTAAATCGCAGGTGGCCTTAGGTGAGATTTCTGATAGGAAATTAAATGAATTGTCCGGAATTATCAATGCGAAACAATCATCCTGTTTTTGGGTGCACAATGATAGTGGAGATAAGGCTCGGGTTTATTTGATCGATAAGAAATGTAGTTTGTTATGTACATATGAACTAGAATCCATTGTTGTGAAGGACTGTGAAGATATAGCGCGCGTAATCATCAATGGAAATTCATTTTTAATTTTAGCAGATATTGGAGATAATAATTCGAAACGTGAAAATATTAAACTTCACATATTTCCTGAGCCAACATATCAGCATGGTGATACGCTAATTCATATTCCGAAGAAAGTAATCCGTACCGTTACGTTGCGATATAAGAATGGTCCTCGGGATGCAGAAGCTTTATTTGTTGATCCCGTAGATCATCAGCTTTATGTTATTTCGAAAAGAGATTTTCAATCAACAGTTTATAAGGCTACAATATTTAATAATGTGAAAAAGAATTTCAGCCTATTGACACCTGTTCAAACATTGCCATTTACTTTTACAACTTCCGCAAATATCAGTCCCACAGGTAGTGCGATAATAATTAAGAACTTAACGCAAATATTTTATTGGACTAGAAATAGGAACGAGTCGATTGAACAGGCTCTGTCTAGGAAACCCACATTAATTCCTTATCAGATTGAACCACAGGGGGAAGCTATTACTTTTGGATTAAACGGAGAAGGATTTTATACCATCAGTGAACGTCCGTTTGGACTTAAATCATCACTTTATTTTTTTGAAAAACTATAATACAATGAACATGAAACTCAAATATTGGTTAGTGGCACTATTTTTTTTATTTCTCATTAAAGGTCATGCCGCTACTGTAGATACATTAACAATCAATAGTAAAAGTATGCTTAAAGGGATAAAGGCTGTTGTAATTCTACCTGAAAAATACGATAAGAAAAATCAATATCCCGTGCTTTATCTACTTCATGGTTTTGGTGGACGTTATGATAATTGGGTAAATAATGTTCCTGCTGTAAAAAAGCTTGTTGATAACTATCAATACATAGTTGTCTGTCCTGATGGAGGATTTGATAGCTGGTATTGGGACGTAAAAGGTGATCAAAATTATCAGTATGATACTTTTGTTAGTCAAGAACTAATAACACATATTGATGCTAATTATTCAACAAAGAAAGATCGATCGGCACGAGCAATAACAGGATTGAGCATGGGAGGACATGGAGCCATGACATTAGCGCTTAATCATCAGGATATATACGGTGCCGCCGGAAGTACCTCTGGTGGATTGGATATTCGTCCTTTTCCTATGAATTGGAATATCAAAAGTAGAATCGGAACCTATACGGCTCATCCTGTTGAATGGGAGAATAAATCAGTTATCAATCAGGTGCATTTGCTTGAACCCAACAAATTGGATTTGATCATAGATTGTGGGAAGGAAGATTTTTTCTATAAAGTAAATGTAGCAATTCATGATAAATTAGATTATAACAATATTCCACATACATTTATTACCCGGTCAGGTGCCCATAACTGGGATTATTGGTCTAAATCAATCATTTATCAGATGGCATTTTTCAATGAGTTCTTTATAAAAAAAGATACTTTTGTAAAAAATTAATAAATAATTGGCTATTATGAATAAATGATTTATTTTTGTTTTCCAAAATCTTTATTAATTAATTATAAACTTATGACACAAAGCCTTGCTAACCACAAGGCTTTTTTTATCTTTGGTAAACACTAAATCAAAATAATGTTACGATCTCTTAGACCTATCTTTTTTGTCTTGTTCTTTTTATTTTTTTCTCAAATTTTTGCTCAGGGCAAATTCCAATATTCTGGATACATTAAAAACGCAGCTAATGGTGAAACTCTAATTGGAGCAGTAATTCGGGATTTGAATTCTAGTCAGATTGCAAGAACAAATAATTATGGATTCTATTCCATTCAGTTGCCTGCCGGAAATCAATCTATTGCTGTATCTTATGTTGGATTTGATGAGCAAGTTTTCAATGTTGTGATTGATCGAGATAGTGTACTCAATGTTGATATGACCCCTGGAGGAAGAAAGCTTGACGAAGTTGTGGTGTCAGGAAGACGGAAGATCGGTAATGTATCTGGTGTGCAAACCGGTTTGGTTAAATTAGAAATAAAAGATATTAAAAATATTCCCGTTGTTTTTGGAGAGCAAGACGTTTTAAAAACAATTCAATTGCTACCAGGTGTGACAAGTGGAGGAGAAGGCAGTAGTTCTTTTTATGTGCGTGGTGGTGGGGGTGATCAGAATTTAATATTACTAGATGAAGCAGCGGTATATAATGCGTCACATTTATTTGGTTTTTTCTCTACATTTAATTCTGATGCGATTAAAGATGTGAATTTTTATAAAGGTGGTATGCCGGCACATTTTGGAGGTAAGGTTTCCTCGGTTATGGACATCAGTATGATTGATGGAAATAACAAGGAGTTTGGTGTAGAAGGAGGTGTGGGCTTAATCGCATCTAGACTTAAAGTGGAAGGACCTATAGTAAAAGACAAAGGGTCTTTTATGATTAGTGGACGTCGAACTTATGCCGATTTATTTCTTAAATTATCGAAGGATGAAGATGTAAACAAAAGCAAATTGTTTTTCTATGACCTGAATGCTAAAGTAAATTATCGTTTTGATAATAAGAATTCCTTGTTTCTATCTGGTTATTTTGGAAAAGATGCCATGGCCTATAGTGATTTGTTTGATTTTAATTGGGGTAATGCGACTGGTACGATACGCTGGAATCACGTTTGGACTAATAAGCTCTTTAGTAACACAACATTTATCTACAG
Source organism: Sphingobacterium sp. B16(2022) (assembly GCF_012030425.1). Taxonomy (GTDB): domain Bacteria; phylum Bacteroidota; class Bacteroidia; order Sphingobacteriales; family Sphingobacteriaceae; genus Sphingobacterium; species Sphingobacterium anhuiense. Next base: position 108,088 of record NZ_JAAUVN010000001.1, read on the forward strand.
CGATTTTAATTACAACGTGAATATTGAAAATAATTCAAACTTCAAAATCACTTCAAAGATTGAAAATTTGAATTTTAAACAAGATTTTCAATATTATCCTAATAATGATCATCAGATCCGGTTTGGAGTTCAAGCATCTGTTCAGACAATTCGTCCTGCCAGTCTTTTTGGGGGAGAGGGATCCGCAGTAAACACAATTGAGATCGAACCAAGAAAAGGGTTGGAGACGGCTGTTTACGTGTCAGATGAATGGTCTATATCAGATAAATTTAAAGCATTGTACGGTGTACGCGTTAATAACTATAGTATGTTAGGGCCAGGTACCATCTATAGTTTTGATGCTGATGGAAATGCCACAGAGAAAACTATTTATGAGAAAAATCAGATAATTCAAAATTATCTCACTGTAGAACCAAGATTGTCATTAAATTATATGTTCAATGACAATCAAAGTATAAAGGCATCCTTAAATCGTAATTCTCAAAACTTGCATCAGCTGACGAATACGACATCAAGCCTTCCAACAGATCAATTTGTTTTAAGTTCCAATAACATCAAACCACAGTTAGCAAATCAAGTATCACTAGGCTATTTTCAGAATTTTGAAAATGCAAAATATGAAGCTTCGGTAGAAGCCTATTACAAAGATCTGCAAAACCAGATTGATTTTAAGAATGGTGCTGACTTACAGGCAAACGAAATGTTGGATGGAGAATTATTATTCGGTAAAGGAAGAGCTTATGGCGTAGAATGGTTTTTGAAAAAAAATAAAGGAAAATTAACAGGATGGTTGAGCTATACGCTATCGAAAAGTGAGCGTCAATTTGATCAGATTAATAATGGAGCATGGTTCAATGCCAGACAAGATAAAACTCATAATGTCGCTTTAGTAGCGATGTATAAGCTGACAGATAAATGGACTTTGGGCTCTACATTTGTTTACTACACAGGTGATGCGGTTACTTTTCCTTCTGGAAAATATCAAGTAGACGGTAAAACCTTGTTTTATTATACAGATCGCAATAGTTATCGGATGCCTAATTATCACCGTCTTGATGTATCTGCAACTTACGATCCAGGTGCCAAGCTCAATAAAAGGTATTCCTCATCGTGGTCTTTTGGGCTGTATAATGCATACAACAGAAAAAACGCGTACTTAATTGATTTTAGAGAGAATGAGGATAATGCTAATATTACCGAGGCTTACCGTATCGCTTTATTCGGTATAATTCCTTCTGTGACCTGGAATTTTAAATTTTAATGATTTTAAAAGTAAGGTACCGATAGGTATTCAAGAAGTTAAATCATCAAATCAAGCATTAGCGTGATGATCTATAAAAACTGATTATTAATGAATAAATAAATTATTGTGATGAATATAAAAACTGTTTTTAATTGTATCGTGTTGGTAACGGCCGTATTTTTAAGTTCATGTGAAGATAAAATAGATTTAGAGTTGGATGCTGTAGTCGGTAAATATGTTATTGTCGGAGATCTGCATAATGCAAATGTGTCTCAAACAATCTCCATTAACCGTGTTGTCGACTTTTCGAATACATCACCCAACGATCCGGTGTTAGGCGCTTATGTGCAAGTGACAAATATGAGTAGTGGCCGTTCTTATCAATTTGCTGATAGGAATAATGGTAGCTATGTTATTGATAGAATGACTTTCAAAGAAGGTGATCGATATGCCTTATCAGTTACAATGTCTGATGGAAGCCATTTTGAGTCAACCTGTATCATGCCTAAATATGTAGCAGTAGATTCCATCGGTTTAGTTCGTAAAAAAAGATTTAATGATGAATATATATATGCTTCATTTGGTTTTAATGATCCAGCTAATCAAGAAAACTATTACAAGTATAAGTTGAAATTGAATGATGAGGAATTTAAATTTAGCGATGTATTTAGTGATAAATTTAATGATGGATTATTTGTTGAGCATGAAATAAGTAATGAAGATGAAGACATAAAAGTTGGAGACGAAATTCAAGTTTTGAGACAATGTATCGCCAAGGATGTATACACATACTGGTCCAATGTTAAAGGGTTAAATCCAGGTTCTGCAGCTCCCTCTAATCCGATATCTAATATATCTAATGGTGCACTTGGATATTTTAGTGTTAGTAGTGCGCAATACTATGAACTAAAAGTACTTGAAAAAGCAAATCATAACACTTCGAATCGGTAGTTTTTCTCTAATAAATAAGCTATAGTTTTAGGAAGTGCATATTCTACACGAGGTATTGCTTTTATATTGTCATGAAAAACGATAATTGATCCATTTTCGGTATTTCTGATTGCATTTTTTAAACACTGGTCAGGGGAAAGTGAAAGGTCAAAATCACCGGTTAGAACATCCCACATAATAATTTCATATGCAGAATAGAGTTCTTTTAATTGAGATTTTTTAGCTCTTCCATATGGAGGGCGAAATAGCTTACTTTTGGTAAGCTCTTGACACTGTCGGATGTTTTCGAGATACTTAGCATCGTCAGTTTTCCAGCCTTTTAAATGATTGTAAGTATGATTTCCGACTTGATGGCCTTCAGACAAAATTCTTTCGAATAAATGTGGATTTTTTTTAATATTTTCACCTACGCAAAAAAAAGTCGCTTTGATGTTGTACTGTTTTAAAGTATCTAAAACAAATGGAGTTAATTCCGGAATAGGACCATCATCAAAAGTGAGGTAAATTTTGTTTTCTTTCCTTGATTTATTCCAGATTGATTTTGGATATAATAATTTAAGAAAGAAAGGTGCTTTAACGAGATACATACATTTTTATTTTAGCAAAAATATTAAAACTATTAGGTTCTTACTATGGACGATAGAAAAAATTATAAGAAAATGGCTTTTATGACCATCATGTTTTCCTTGATGGGGTATGCGGGGTTTGGACAAGGACAAATAACCGTAGAGGAAGCTATTCGAATTACTTTAGAAAGAAATCTGCAGGTCAAGCAGGCTAGTTTAAATAAAGATTTAGCGGCGCAGGACGTCTATCAGGCAAAATCCAATTTATATCCCGATTTGAGCATAGGTGTAAATCAGCGATTTAATAATGGATTTGCATTTGACCAAGTATCGGGTACTGTGATCACAGGAAATGAATGGACGAGGACATCTAGCGCTTCTGTGAGTTCTAATGTAACCATTTTTCAAGGTTTTCAGAAGATCAACCAAATCAAAGCTAATAAATTACTATTAGAGTCGTCCGCTACGCAAATTGAAAAGATAAAATATGATTTGATGTTATCTGTATTGGTTAATTATTTGGAAGCAATCACAAACAGTGAATTGACGATTGCGAGCCAGCAGCAGATTCTTTTATCCAAAGAGCAGGTGAAAAATGATTCCATCCAATTTCAAGTAGGTAATAAAACTTTGGCAGATCTTTCTCAATCTAAAAATCAAGTTGCCACGGATGAGCTTAATTTGGTAAATGCTAGAAATGCCTATGAATCTTCTTTATTGACATTGAAACAATTGATGGAGATGTCTCCACAAGCAGAGTTGAAATTGGTTAAACCAGAAGTAGAAGCGGTGGACTATGTGCTAGGTCAATATTCGGCAGTTAATGTCTTTGAAAAAGCTAAAAGTTTCAATCCAGAGGTAAAGAAGGCTCAATTAGATAAGGAAGTAGCATTAAAACAAATTGATATTGCGAAAGGAGGCTATTATCCTTCTCTTTCATTAGGAGTGAGTTATGGTACCAATTATTCTTCCAAAGGAAGAAATTTAATTACCGGAGATTATCTTCCTTTTGGTGACCAGTTTAATCAAAATAAATCATTTGGGGCAGGACTGACTTTGTCGGTACCAATTTTTGACAATAATAAAAACCGAATAAATGTATCAAAAGCTAAGATTAATCTAGAATTGGCAGAAACCAATCAACAGCTTTTAGAAACAAATTTAAATAAAACCGTTAATCAGGCTGTTTTAGACCTTTCTGCCGCAGCACAGCGTTATCAATCTAGTTTAGCTGCTTTTAGTAGTGCGACAGATGCATTTCAAGTGATCAAAGAACGCTATGATATAGGTATGGCGAATGGTATTGAACTGTTTACCGCACAAACAAATAGAAATAAAGCAGAATTTGATTTAATCCAAGCAAAGTATAATATGATCTTTAAAGATAAAATAATTGATTATTATGTTGGAAATCCAATTAAATTTGATATTAAATAACCCCTTAATGAAAATCTGAAATGGCTAAAAAGAAAAATAAATTACCAAAAATCATATTAATAAGTGCAGTTGTTCTATTAATATTGGTTTTAGTTGGCAGCAAATTGGGATGGTTCGGAAAAGGGGATATCGTTAAAGTTGCTGTAGATCCTGTAAAGGAAATGAATATCAATGAGCTGGTTTCTGCAAGTGGTAAAATTCAACCAGAATTTGAAGTTAAGTTGAGCTCTGAGGTATCTGGCGAAGTTGTGGAACTGAATATTAAAGAAGGTGATTTAGTGAAAAAGGGACAAGTTCTCTGTCGTATAAAACCTGATATTTTGCAATCAGGTTATGAAAGATCTATTGCGACTTTGAATTCTCAGAAAGCAAATCTCGCAGCTGCACAACAACAATTAAAACAGCAACAAGCTAATTTTAGTAATGTTGAAGCAACTTACAAGAGAAATCTTGAACTGTTTAATAAAAGAGTGATCTCAGCAGCTGAAATGGACAAAAGCTCGGCAGAATATTACTCAACTTTAGCAGCTATTGAAGCACAAAGACAGACTGTATTATCTACGAAATTTGGTATAGACCAATCTCAGGCAACTGTCAAAGAAGCAAAAGATAATTTAGATCGTACAACAATTTATTCGCCAAGTGACGGTGTCGTGTCATTATTATCTATTGAGTTAGGCGAGCGTGTGGTTGGAACGGCACAGATGGCGGGTACAGAAATCATGCGTATAGCTAATATGGACGCTATGGAAGTGAATGTGGATGTGAATGAAAATGATATTAATCGCGTCCGTGTAGGAAACGAAGCAGAGATTGAAGTTGATGCTTATCAAGATCGTAAATTTAAAGGTATTGTTACTGAGATTGCTTCTTCATCTAAAAATATTGCTACAGTGACTGCTGGTTCATCAACCGAGCAGGTTACAAACTTTAATGTCAAAGTGCGTATACAATTGAGCTCTTATGAGGATTTAATTAAGGAGAATAGTGCCTCTCCTTTTAAACCAGGTCTATCTGCAACAGTACAGATCTTTACTAAACATCAGAAGGGGTTGGCTATTCCAATACAATCTGTTACCATCAGAAATGGTACGGGAGCAGATAGTTTAAGCACAGACAGTTTGAAAGAATATGTATTTGTCTTTAACAATGGATTGGTTAAACAAACCGTTGTGAAAACAGGCATTCAGGACGATAAAAATATTATAATTTTATCGGGTCTGAAAAAAGGTGATGAGGTTGTCTCAAGGCCATTTGATGCTATTTCTAAAACTTTAAAGAACGATAGTAAAGTAGAAAAAGTAGATAAAAATAGTTTATAACGTATTTTGATGTAGTATTTATCTGGTTTTCAGATTATTTAGTTTTGTTTTATTTAAATTTTATGTATTTTAAATGAAAACTAAATTATTGTGCTACGTCAGTTTTTTAAATACTTCAAGTTCTCAAGAACTGAACAGAATGGATTCTTTGTACTGAGTATATTGATGCTATTCCTGTTCAGTTTTCCTTTTATAGCCAATTTTTTTAGTAAACCCGACTTAAATTTAGAAAATTACAATATTCAGGCTTTTACATCTGTTGAAAATGATACAACAGATGTTGGTCAATCGAATGAATATCGGTCTTTAGGGGATCATAAAGATAAAGATCCTTATGATAAAGGGGGTGAAGGTAGTTTATTTCGATTTGATCCCAATCGTTTGGATAAAGCAGGCTGGATAAAACTGGGATTGAAAGAGAAACAGGTTCAGGTCATACTCAATTATAGAAAAAAAGGAGGCCGATTTTATAAAAAGGAAGATTTAGCTAAGATCTATTCTATCTCTCCGGCTACATTTAAGCAATTGGAAAATTATATTGAAATTGCACCAACGACAGTTAAAAATCAGGTTCAAAATAGAGGAAAAGATAGTTTAGCTCAGTTTAAAAATGATTCTGAGAATAAATTAAAAACTCGAGAGATCGACATAAACAATGCGGATACTACTGCTTTCATAGCGCTAAAAGGTATCGGTTCAACTTTTGCCAAAAGGATTGTGAAATATAGAGAGTCTCTGGGTGGCTTTGTATCTGTTGATCAGATTAAAGAGATTTATGGGCTGCCTGTTGAAACATTTGATGCCATACTTCCTTTTCTAAAGATTAGTCCTCATCATGCAGTTTCAAAATTAACAATTAACGAGTTGGATGTAAAGTCATTGTCTAAACATCCTTATATTAGTTTTAAGCAAAGTACTGCAATCGTCAATTACAGAAATCAACATGGTCATTTTCGTAATTTGGAAGATTTAAAAAAGGTCATCTTATTAGATGATGATTTTTTGCGTAAACTTGCTCCGTATTTAATCTTTTAAAGATGCTTGAAGAAAAATTAAAACATATCATTCGGGATGTATATGATTTCCCTAAACCTGGAATTGTTTTTAAGGATATTACACCGCTATTGCAAAATGCACAGCTGTGTGAAGAGATGGTCGACGCTTTTGTAGAACAGGTAAAGGATTGTAAACTTGATGCTGTTGCTGGTATTGAGAGCAGAGGTTTTCTGTTTGGAATGATGTTGGCCAATCGTTTGAAGATTCCTTTTGTTCCCATCCGTAAGCAGGGGAAATTACCCTTTCATACAATTTCAGAGTCTTATGCTCTTGAGTATGGACAGGCGACTATAGAAATCCATGAAGATGCCTTTCCAAAAGGAAGTAGAATTCTCATCCATGATGACTTGCTGGCTACAGGTGGCACTGTAGTGGCTGCAAGTAAATTGATTGAAAAATTAGGTGGTGAAATCGCTGGATATTGTTTTGTCATCAGCCTAGATTTTTTAAATAGCCAGGGAAGATTAACCCGGTTTAGTCCCCATGTTTTTTCATTAGCACATTATAAATAATTTAATTTATAAAAACCCTCAACATATTTTATGGAATGGATCTCAGACCCACAGATTTGGATTTCACTACTGACATTGACAGTACTGGAAGTCGTGCTTGGAATAGATAATATTGTTTTTATCTCTATTCTTAGCGGTAAACTCCCTGCCGAACAGCAAAAAAAGGCCCGTCAGTTAGGTTTGATGTTGGCATTAGTAACTCGTGTGCTTCTGTTATTTTCAATTAAATGGATCATGTCTTTGACAGAACCATTTATTAATCTTGCAACTACTTTTGGTATTGACAATCCGGATTGGTCTCGTTATCTGGAATTATCAGGTAGGGATCTAATTCTATTTATTGGAGGTCTATTTTTAATTTATAAAAGTACGACCGAGATACATCATAAAATGGACGGGCACACTGAAGAACATAAAGTCAATAAAAAGGGTGTAACTTTTTTAAGTACAATTTTTCAGATATTAATCTTAGATATTGTTTTTTCATTAGACTCTGTGATCACTGCGGTTGGTATGGTTGATCAAATAGGTGTGATGGTTGCGGCAGTAATTATTGCTGTTGTTATTATGTTACTATCCTCCGAGCAGATCAGTAAGTTTGTCAATAATTATCCTTCCGTGAAAATGCTAGCTTTGTCTTTCCTTCTTTTGATCGGGGTGTCGCTGACAGCAGAAGCATTTGATCAGCATATTCCAAAAGGATATATTTATTTTGCAATGGCTTTCTCTGTTTTAGTCGAATTTTTAAATATTAAAAGCGAGAAAAAACAGATGCATAAACAGCATGATAAATAGATGAAGATTTAAAATAAAAAAAGCGGGGGTTATCATTTTGATAACCCCCGCTTTTTTTATTGCTTATTATAAGCTTAATGCCGCCGCTTGTGCGATTTTTTTAGGAATATCGGTGTTTTCCATTTTGTGAGTAAACAGTTCAGAGCCAGCTCCGATTGCATAAACAGGAACGTAACCTGCAGAGTGATTGCCAGAAGCCCATGATATATTTGCGACTTCGTTTAATGTTTTGACAGCTTCAGCTACTAGTTTTTCATCATTGGCATACAGGCTTTTTTCTGTTGCGTTTACATGTTTGATAAAACTATTCTCATATGCCTGGAACATAGCTTTTTCTTGACGTTCATTGACTTTAATTTTTGTCCATAAACCAAGATTTTCTGCTAGTATATTTTTGATTTGCTCCCAAGTTGTCTTAGGTTGTTCTATACGTATTTTAGTAATTATTTTAGAAAGTTCTCCCTGAGAAACTTTTTGGTTTACGAGGGCTTTGAAGTTTAAATTGCTACTTCCATTTCCTAAGGTCATACCGCCTGTTTCATGGTCGGCAGTAATAATGATTAATGTTTCTTCCGGATGTTTTAAGTAAAAATCATAAGCAACCTGTACGGAGTTATTGAAATCGACTACTTCATGCAGTGTAGTTGCCGCATCATTGCTGTGGCTGGACCAATCAATCTTTCCTCCCTCGACCATTAAGAAAAAACCTTTATCATTATTTTTTGTCAGTGACTCAATTGCTACTTCCGTAATTTCTTTAAGATTGAGATCTCCATCTTTTTGATCGATTGCAAATTTTAAGGATTCAGGATCAGTATCTTTATTGTTAATCAAGATCATCTTATCTGCTTTTGATTTCAATCGATGATAATCCGATTTTCCAAAAGCTAATGTATAACCTGATTTCTCAAATAATGTGAAAATTGGCGTTACAGATTCTTTGGCAGCATTCGTATTAGGCTTTAAAAAGCCAGATCCTCCAAAAAAATCAAAGTTTGATTTAGGAATATCTGTTGCTATTTCATAATATTTATTTCTGCTTGTTTGATGTGCATAGAATGAAGCAGGAGTAGCATGATCAATGCTGACACTAGTTGTGATGCCGACTTTTAGCCCCTTTTCTTTAGCCGCATAAGCGATGCTTTTTAAAGGTTTTGTTTGTGTTGAGTCCATTCCAATAACACCATTTTTAGTTTTTGATCCTACAGCAAGTGCTGTTCCACCAGCAGCAGAATCGGTAATGCCATTGGATAGGGAGTATGTAGAAGCAAAAGTAGCGACAGGAAAAAGCGAAAATACTAAAGGTTTCAAACCGATTCTATTTTCAAGGTCTGCCAAATAGACTTCTGTAGAATTGACCTGATTGAGTCCCATACCATCACCGATCATATAGAATATATATTTAGGTTTATTTTGAGCAAATAAAATAGATAGTGATGCTAAATAGAAAAATGTCGTTGCGAGTGTACGTTTGATCATGTTTAATAATAGTTGATGTTGGTATTTATAGTCTTAATATCATATTAATGGGCTAATATAGCAAACCCATATTTGTTTAATGTTAAGTTTTAAAATTCAGCATTATATATTGTGTTAAAACAATTCTTGGTATGTAATTGTTACAACAAGGTGAAATTGCAGCATAGCACTTGATCGTGAAGTGTAACTTAAAGTAACGGATAAACTAAAATTTGAACATTATGGAAATTAACCTTTTAAATTCTGCTAAAGAATTTTTTAATGATGAAGTCTTATCTAAGCTCGGTAATTCCGTAGGGGAAGATAAAGAAAAAGTGAAATCAGCTATTGGAGCAATTGTTCCTACTGTTTTCTTAGGGTTGCAAAAAGAGTCAGGAAGTGGCTTAGCTGCAATTTTAGAGAAAGCTAAACAATATTATGGAGATTTTAATTTTGGTGACTTTTTAAAAACCAATACTGAAACAGGACGTATCAATGGATTGGTAGATGCAGAGCCTATTGAACCTCATCACAATGATCTTTTACAATCTATCTTTGGAGACAAGTTTAATTCAATTATTTCAAGCTTAGGCAGCCTTGTTGGAGGCAATGAATCCACTGTTGAAAAGTTATTAAGTGTTTCATTACCTGCTGTATTCTCGGGTTTAACACAAAATGGAACAAATTGGGATGTAAGTGCAATCGGTCGATTATTAAATGAAAATAAGGATAATTTTACAGCCGCATTGCCTTCAGGATTAGGACTAGCGGCATTTGGAACTTCTTTTGCTCAGGCGGATCAAATTAGATCCTCTTCTACTGATAGTGAATTACACGATAGCAGTATTACAGATAAGCCTGTAGAAGCAATATTGGTATCAGTGCCAGTTACTAAAGAGGAACTTCAAGTTACTCACCCAGAAGAGGTCACAAATGAATCTGTTTCCAAAGAGGAAGAGTTGACTGTTGTAACACCACCTATTGTTCCATCGAAACCTGTAAATCATGATAATCCAGTCACTGCAGCACCTCCGGTTGTGCCTCCTATTGATCATGTTCCTATTATTCCACCTCCGCCTTCCGGTCCCATTGTTGATCCATTACATACAGAAACCCCGTCTTCTGGCGGTGGAGGAATTTGGAAAATTTTAATACCCATCGTAATTATTGCTGTTCTTTGGTTCTTATTCGGGAAAGGCTGTAAAGGTGATAAAGATCAGGTAGTTGTTACCGATAGCATGAATACAACAGCTGTAGACACAAGTTTGACTGTTGTTGCTGTTACTCCGGTCGTTCGCGAAAGTTTAGAGGTGATTTTGCCGGATAGTGTAAAGTTAAAAGCCTATAAAGGTGGTATTGAAGATCAGTTGGTGCAGTTTCTAAAAACAGACTACAAAGCGCTAAGCGAGGATGAACTGAAAGATAAGTGGTTTAATTTTGATAATTTAAATTTTGAAACAGGTACGGCTAAAGTGCTTCCTGAAAGTCAAGTTCAATTAGAAAACATAGCGGCAATTCTAAAAGCTTTCCCTGCAGCAACTGTAAAGATTGGCGGGTATACAGATAAAACTGGAAATGAGGATTTTAATAAGAAATTATCTACAGATCGCGCTGAGGTAGTTAAAGTATATTTGATTGGAAAAGGACCTAGTAGTCAGGTTATTGGCGCTGAAGGTTATGGTTCTGAGTTTGCAAAAGCAGCAGCTGATGCACCTGAAGCGGAACGCGTATTGGATCGTATCGTTGCTATAAGCGTACGATAGGTCCAATTGGAACAGAAAAAGGAGGTGAACGAAGTTCATCTCCTTTTTTTTATTTCACTATAATATTGCATTTTTGCGGATATGGAAAACAAGGTAAAGGAAATTTTAAAATCTGACTTTGAAAAATATATGCGTTTTGCAGTACAGTCGGGCGCAGGATTTGGATTTGACATTTTCGGTGAATATGCAGTATCGGTATTAAATTTTTATGTGGGAAGTGCAATTTTAACCTATGAAAACAAGCTTGAGGCTTCCTTGTATTTGCTTGAATTATACAATAAGGGACTTGGTGGGATTATCACGGAGGAAGATCGTGAAGAGCTGGCTCGAGTTTTTGCTCAAGACCCAACTCTTGACTATGGTGTATTAAAGCCTATTTTTGGCTAATCTTGTTTGGTCCAAACCAGGTTTTCGATGGCATAACCAGATTTACGCGCATATTCCAAATAGGCTAATTTAATATCTTCAGGTATTGTCTTTTCTCTGGATAATATCCACATATAATCCAAATTATCTCCAAAAATGAGTGCATATTGATAATCTTGATCAATTTTCACTACATGATAACCACTGTAAAATGGACCGAAAAAGGATACCTTTAAAGCCGCTTTTTTTGATGAATCAATAGGCTTTGCTTTACCGATTGACTGTTTCCATTTATTTTTTTGGTCATGAAATCCCTGATTATTTACCGCAATGCTACCATCATTATTTTTGTTATAAGTAGCAGTAACCTGTGACAGACCTTTTTCCCATTTAAAATCTAGCCTTGCTATTTCATACCACTTGCCTAAGTAACGATCTATGTCAAAAGGTTCGATGACTTTGACTTTGGATTTTACTGGTTTTAACGCATTGTAAGCGAACGTGACGGCAGCGGTAGCGGCGAGTATGAGAAGTGATTTTTTCTTATCCATAATAATGATGATTTGTTCATAAATCTGTGAGCTGTCCCTATGGGTACATGCAATAAAAACGCCAAAGTGGAGACGAATGTTTAGTCATTTATGAAAATAAAAGTAGTATTTTCGTCATTTTAAAATTAAGTACCATGTATTCAAGAGAAGAAGTAAAACAGTTGAAGGAGACTTTTTGGACCCGATTTGGACAGTATATGGCTTTAAATAACTCTGCTGATGGAGAGAAAATTAATTGGGTAAACTATAGAACCGGTATTAAAAATCTACGCTTTAAGATGGAGGCAGATAAACGCCTTTCTTTAATAGCAATTGAGTGGAGTCATCGTGACCTATCAATGCGTAAACTTATGATGGAGCAGTTTGAAGAGTACAAAACCATTCTAACAGCTATACTAGGAGAGGAATGGACCTGGGATCTGGAGATGGAAGATGAACAAGGGAAATCTGTAAGTATGATCTATATGACTATGGAGGGAAAAAGTATTTTTAAACAAGAAGACTGGCCCGATCTGATATCATTTTTCAAACCAAGATTAATTGCTCTCGATGAGTTTTGGTGTGATGCTCAATATGGGTTTGAAATTTTCAAAAGTTAAATTATTACGTCAATAGGGTTTTATTTGAGGATGTAATTTTTACCTTTGCGCTAAAATTGTATTGTTTATGAAAAATATACTAAAAAGTCTAATTGTACTCGCAATGACTTTGCAGATTTCTTCCGTATTCGCATGGGGATCTACTGGACATCGTGTCGTTGCTGAGGTCGCAGAACGTCATCTGACAAAAAAAGCAAAAAAGAATATTCAAAAAATAATTGGAAAACAGAAACTAGCTTATTGGGCAAATTGGGGTGATTTTATTAAATCTGATCCGCATGATGAATTTAAAAAATTGGGGAATTCTCATTTTATAAATACTAATCCGCATCTACCTTGGGCTGATTTTCAGTTAGCAATGGAAAATTCCAATGAAGAAAATTTATACAAAACGGTGTTGAGATTGGAAAAATCATTTTCAGAAAAAGATTTAACGCTTGAAAAAAAGAAACAAAATTTATACATGCTGATCCATTTAATCGGTGACGCTCATCAGCCGATGCACGTAAGTAGAGCCGAAGATCAAGGTGGAAATAAAATTGAAGTAAGCTGGTTCGGAAAAAAATCTAATATACACCGTGTATGGGATTCAGATTTGATCGATGGTGAAAAATATAGCTATACTGAATATGCAACAGTGTTGGATATTTTAAGTAAAAATGAAGTTAAGCAGGTGCAAGGTGGTACATTAGCGAGCTGGTTGTATGAGTCAAATCAGCTTTCAGATAAAATCTATGCAGATGTTGAGCTCAACGCAAACTTATCTTATAACTACATTTATAACAATATTTATAAAGCAGAAAATTGTATGCTTAGAGGTGGTTTACGTTTGGCAAAAATCTTGAATGATGTTTTTGGTTAATCATTAGTCTTATAAAATAAAAAAGGGAAATGAATGTATTCATTTCCCTTTTTTATTTTCGGTATTATTGTTGTGGTCAGATTAATACAACGAATTTTCTTGTCGTTTTTATTTTTACGCCTTAATATATGACCATATCACTACTGTTCAAGAAGATAACACCATTTGCCAAGCCCTATAAAAACCTCATCTTTTATACCTTAGTTTTAACCTTGGTCGGATCTTTTGCCGCGCAGATTAATGCCTTCATCTTGAAATATACGGTAGATACTATCAGTGACTTGATGGTCGCTAAAGAACCGCTGTCTAGAGGTATGCATTTGATCGGGATTATCTCTGCAGTTCTTTTGGTAAAAGAGATTGTCTATTCCTTTATTCAGTTTGGACAGAAATTCTACGGTGAAAAACTACGTATATTTATTGCAAGAGATTTTTCACAACAGATTGTAGAAAAAATATTGACGTATAAAATGGCTTTTTATACGTCAGAAGAAAATGAAAGCGGAAAATTGCAGACACGGATTGATTCGGGAATTAGCTCGCTGACACGTTTAGTTCAGAATTTCTTTATCGATATCCTTCCTTTATTTGCGAATGCCATCGTGGCGCTCGTATGTATGTTTATGGCTAATGTGTACGTCGGATTGGTTGGGCTCGCAGTTATACCAATTTATTTCTACATCAGTCAAACACAAGCTGGAAAACTTAGTGGATTTAGACGGCAGATGCGAAAATATAGAGAATCCAAGAATAATAGAATCATTAATTTAATTGACTCTATATTGGTCATAAAATCTTTTGTACGCGAACCTGAAGAAGCAGACCGTCATGAGAAGATTCAATTTGAAATGACGGAAAATCAGATGCAAACACGAAAAACGAGTTTCATTTTTGATAGTCTAAAGAATTTTATTGAGCAGATAGCAGTTGTTGCAATTATTGTTTTAACTGCTTTTCTGGTGCTGGACAATCAGATTACAATTGGAGCGATTATGTTTCATATTATGTTATTTTCAAATGTTTCAGCTCCTATTCGTCAACTGCATCGTATCTATGATGAGGTAAATGATGCTTTAATTTACTCGGAATCATTTTTCGAAATATTGGAGTCTGATGTTTTGATTGAGGGAAGCGGTACTTTTATACCAGATAAGATCAAAGGCCATATTGTGATTGAAGACGTATCATTTGAATATCCTAACGGAACCCATGCACTAAGAGATATTTCTTTTCAAATCAAACCAAATCAGATCACAGCGCTTGTTGGATTAAGCGGCGCAGGGAAAAGTACAGTTATAAATCTTTTAGATAAATTTTATGAACCTACAGCTGGTCGGATTTTATTAGATGGAGTTGATCTTAAAAACTATGATACTAAATTTTTAAGAAAAAATATCGGTATGGTTCTTCAGCGCAACCATATTTTTAAAGGTTCTATTTTTGAAAATATTGAATATGGAAAGATAGGGAGTAGTAAAGAAGAAATTGTTAAGGCAGCTAAAGAAGCTTACATTCACGAACAGATTATGGAGTTGCCTCAAGGTTACGATTCTGGAGCTCATTTGCTTTCAGGGGGGCAACAGCAACGAATAGCAATTGCCCGCTTGTTTTTGAAAAATCCTCCGATTATCTTTCTAGACGAACCTACTGCGAATTTGGATGCCATTGCTACCGAACAAATAAAAAATAGTTTGGATGCTATAAAAAAGGATCGTACGGTTATTATTGTGTCTCATAGTATTTCCCAAATTATAGACTCCAATGAAATAGTGGTGATGGAAAAAGGTAGGGTAGTCGAGAAGGGCATTCATGAAGATTTATACGATCATCGTGGCACTTATTATAAGATCTTTTCTGCTATGGCTAATAGTCTCAATTTGGATAAAATTAGTAAAACATTAAATCATTAATGGTTTTTGCTGTGCAGATACATTCCTACTACTACAAGTAAAATACCGGTTGTAGCCAAGTTGTTTGGGAAAGCAGTTTGCAATATGATAATTTCCCCTATTAATGTGAAAATCACTTCCATAGCCTGTGTTGCCTCAACTGCGGCAAGTGCTTTATGGTCATGTTGCACTAATTCTGTCCCTTTAAAAAAAAGTAGCGTTGCGATAACACCAGAAAATAAGGCTATTAATAAGGTCTGTAACAATTGACTTTGATCGGGAAGTCCATGCTCCTGAAAGCCAAAGAACATCAGAATAATCCAGAATGGCATGCTTGCGAGCGTCATACCCAATGTACGCTGGTACGTGTCCAAAGAGCCTTTTGTTAAGGCCATCATTTTACGGTTACCAACAGGATAAGCAATTGCGGCTATTAGTACAGGAATAGTTCCGAGTAATATTGTTGACAACGGAGTAGATTTAGCCTCAGAAATTTGCATGACTAGGATACCCAAAAAGATGATACAGGAAAAAAATAAGGTCGATTTAGAAAATGGCTGTCGATTTTCTTTACGTTGCATGAAATGACCTATAAACATACCGGCAATAATGGTAAATTCAAAGGTTCCTGCAACTAACCAGGAAGGACCATAGCTTGCCCCAAATGTCAACAGAGCATAGAAAATTCCAAATCCAAGTGTACTCCAGAGCAACCATTGCCCTAGATTTCTTTTCATTTCAATCAATAATTGTTTTAAATTTCCACGTATAATAACGATAAGTAACAATATCGGTAGCATCCATACAAAACGTAAGGCTGAAGACCACTGCCATCCACCTCCCGAAACTGCCATGATGCGGTTGAGGACAAAAGTGCTAGCGAAAAATAATGAGGCTAATATACCAAATGAAAGTGCTTTTGATTTAGCGGTAAGGAGCATGTTTATATAAGAATCAGGATTTGTAACTTCTAAAGTAATTAATGAATAGGACAATGTCAAGACCGATTATATGATATGTCTTGAAAAGATATTCTTTATTTATGCATCAATTGTTACTAAAATTTGTTTATTTTGCATCCTTAATAAAACATGAGTAAGAAAATTAATCATTATGATTATACAACCAAGAACTAGAGGATTTATTTGTTTAACCTCGCATCCAGAAGGAACTGCGAAAAACATTAAAAACCAGATTGAATACGTAAAATCTAAAGGTGAAATTGCTAATGGCCCTAAGAAAGTCTTGGTCATTGGTGCATCAACAGGATTCGGTATTGCATCTCGTATTTCAGCAGCATTCGGTTCTGGAGCAGCAACAATTGGCGTATTTTTTGAAAAACCGGCAGCTGAAGGGAAACCTGGTACAGCTGGTTGGTACAATACTGCTGCTTTTGAAAAAGAAGCACATGAGGCTGGTCTTTATGCAAAAAGTATCAATGGTGATGCTTTTTCTGATGAAATCAAAAAACAAACTATAGCATTAATCAAGCAGGATTTAGGTCAAGTTGATTTAATAATCTATAGTTTAGCTTCTCCGAGACGGACACATCCAAAAACAGGTGTTTCATATGCTTCTGTTTTGAAACCGATTGATGTTCCTTTTACAAATAAAACAGTGGATTTTCATACTGGTGTGATTTCTGATATCACGATTAATCCGATTGATAATGAAGAAGATATTGCGAATACAGTAGCAGTAATGGGGGGAGAAGATTGGAAATTTTGGATTGAAGATTTAAAAGAAGCTGGTGTATTAGCAGATGGTGTTAAAACAGTGGCTTATTCGTATATCGGTCCTGAGTTAACATTCCCTATTTACCGTAACGGTACAATTGGCCGTGCGAAGGATGATTTAGAAGGTACTGTACCTGCTTTAAATGATTTATTGAAAGATATTAACGGTATTTCGTACGTTTCGGTTAATAAAGCTTTGGTAACGCAATCAAGTTCTGCAATTCCTGTTGTTCCTTTATATATTTCTTTACTATACAAAGTGATGAAAGAAAAAGGTATTCACGAAGGTACAATTGAGCAGATGCAACGTTTATTTGCAGAGCGTCTTTACACAGCTGACGGTAAAGTTCAATTGGATGAAAAAGGTCGTATCCGTGTAGATGATTTGGAAATGAGAGCTGATGTTCAAGCAGAAGTAGCGGCACTTTGGGAAAAAGCCTGTACAGAGAACCTATCAGAAATTTCTGACATTCAAGGTTATCGTGACGAATTCTTTAACCTATTTGGTTTTAATTTTGATGGTATCGACTATAATGCAGATACAAATGAATTGGTAAACGTACCAAGCATTTAAGCTGTTACTATAGCATATAATAAATAAAGGCGACCATTGGTCGCCTTTATTTATTATATGCTATTTTATGACACTTTTAAAGATTGTCGAAAATGTTTCGTTCTGCAGATTGACTTTATTTATAAACAAAAAAGAGACTGTCTCCTTATTAGGTAACAGTCTCTTCTATTTTATATGATTCAATCGGAAGATTAGTGTTTGAAATGACGCACTCCTGTCGTCACCATTGCTAATCCTTTTTCATTACACATGTCGATTGATAATTGATCTTTGATTGAGCCTCCTGGTTGAAGAACTGCTGCAATACCGGCTTCTGCTGCAATTTCAACACAGTCAGGGAAAGGAAAGAAAGCATCAGAAGCCATTGAACATCCTTTTAAGTCAAATCCGAAAGCATTCGCTTTTTCAATAGCTTGTTTTAATGAGTCAACTCGTGATGTCTGACCAACACCTGAAGTGATCAATGTGCCATTTTTAGCAAATACAATTGTATTTGATTTGGTATGTTTAACAATTTTGTTTGCGAAAAATAAATCTTCTAATTGAGCCGCTGTTGGGACAACTGTAGTAACAGCAGTCATTTGCTCAGGTCCTTCAACTGTATTGTCTTTATCTTGTTGTATAACACCATTTAACAATGTTTTGAATTGTTGTGATGGTAATTCAACCTCCTTACGAACTAGAATGATACGATTTTTCTTTGCTGTAAGAATTGCAATTGCTTCTTCTGAGTAAGCAGGCGCAATAAGAACCTCGAAAAATAAATTATTGATTTCAGTGGCAGTTTCAGCATCTACTTCACCATTAGTGATTAAAACACCACCGAACGCAGAAACAGGGTCACATGCTAAAGCATCCACCCATGCTTGTTTGATTGTAGGACGTGAAGCTACACCACATGCATTTGTATGTTTTAAAATTGCAAATGTAGGCTCCGTAAATTCATCAATGATAGCAACTGCAGCATCTACATCTACCAAATTGTTGTAGGATAATTCTTTGCCGTTCAGTTTTGTAAACATAGCATCTAAATCACCATAGAAAACACCTTTTTGATGTGGATTTTCACCGTAACGTAATACTTGAGCTTTTTGTTCCGATTGTTTGAATACATCAAGCGTATTTTCTTTATTGAAATAATTGAAAATAGCAGTATCGTAATGTGAAGAAGTATTGAAAGCAAGCTTAGCAAATTCTTTACGTTGCTCCAATGTAGTTGTACCTTCTTGATCTGCTAACATTTCCTCTAAAGCTGTATAATCATTTTTAGAAGATAGGATAACAACATCATTGAAGTTTTTAGCAGCCGCACGAATCAATGAAATGCCACCGATATCAATTTTTTCAATAATGTCTTCTTCAGAAGCTCCAGAAGCTACTGTTTCCTCAAAAGGATATAAATCAACAATGACTAAATCTATTTCCGGAATTTCGTACTGTGCTAGTTGCTGTTGATCGCTTTCTAAAGGTCTTCTCGCTAATATACCACCAAATACTTTTGGGTGTAATGTTTTTACACGGCCACCTAAAATGGAAGGATAGCTCGTTAGGTCTTCTACAGGAACTACATCAATACCTAAATCTTTGATGAAAGCTTCTGTGCCACCTGTAGAATAGAAGGTAACACCGTATTTGTTTAATAATTGAATTAATGGTGCTAAGTTGTCTTTATAATATACAGACACTAAAGCATTTTTAATCTTTACAGAATGGCTCATTAGTATAATTTGTTTGCTGGCGCAAAGATAGGTAAATAATAAGTATGCACAAACCCTTTAGGAACGATTGAAAGTAAAAAAGACTGTTCTACACAGTCTTTTTATTGTTATTTATAAATTTTATCTTTTAAATCCGCGCAGATATCATCTGTGATCTTCCAGATCGGTTCAGGATCGTCCGTATTATTGATTATAACCTGATCACAACTATTTTTGTAGGGCAATAAATATTCATTGTAAGACGGTAAAACATGATTAACCCATTTATAACGAACATCATCTTCAAAATAACCACGCTCTATTAAATCTCGTCGTAATCTGCGTTCCAATGCGATATCTTGGTTTGCATCTAAAAATATCCGATGATCGATTAACTTGTTTACTTCTGTATAATGATAGATAAACAGTCCTTCAATAATCAAAATAGGTGCTGGTTTAATTTCCAGCATCTTTGGTTTTATAGCAGGGTTATTGAAGGTATATTCTTCTTTATAAATTGTTTTTCCGTCAAATAGATCACTAATATCTTTATAAAAAGCATTTCGGTCAATCGAAGTTGGAAGATCAAAATTATACAATTTATTTTCTTCCTGCGTCTTTGTATTTGCTGGTATGTAATAGTCGTCCTGTGAAATAAGCGTCACTTCGTCGGGACTAAAGTGTTTCAAAAAACAGTTTAGAAAAAATGTTTTACCAGAACCGCTACTACCTGCGATTCCAATGACATATGGTTTTTTATTCATTTAATATATAATATTCGAAAAGAATCGATCAGCACTAATCCTCTAAAGGAACTCCGTAAGTAATTTCGACTTGAAAGCGCTTATCTAAAGCGCCTATGTAAGCGGCCGCAGATTTTGATAAAACAACAATGGCGTTATGTGTATCTGCATTTTCATTAAATTTACCAACCACTTTGGCGTAGGTCACGCTTCTTGTCATCGGATTGGTAATTTTAAGCACGGTACCTACTGCTGCAGTTTTATGTAATGCTAAATTACTGGTCCCATTTTCATTCAGTCCATCTATCCAAACGCCAATTCCACGTTCCGTTTTCTCGCGAATACCATATTTGTTAGCTGCAATAACGGGTTCTTCTACAGCAGTGGTATCTGGACCGATAAATAGCGTGTCTGGTTTTTGAGGTATATTTAAGTTGCTGTTATTAGGGATTTTTAATATTTGGCCTCCGCTGATACTGTTTGACCGCAGATTATTTGCTCTCTTTATTTCTTCAACAGTTACGTCAAATTTACGTGAAATAGCATACAGAGTCTCTTGGTCACCAACTTTATAATCGATCAGTTCTTTTTGGGAGCCTTTAACTGTAGAATTCTTTGAATTGTTTGGAGTTACATAAAACATGCGACCGGTCGGGATTTTGACAATCTGGCCAAGAGCTAAAGTTTTGTTTCCATTTAATTCCGTTATTTTACCTACGGTAGTTTTATATTTTTTGCTTAACTGGTAATAGTTATCGCCTTTTTCAATTTTGAAAAGAACATATTCTTGTCCATCAATTTTTTCAACTCCGATGGAGTCTGGTGCTGCTGCAATCGTAAATGTGCTCGCTGACACATTGTTATGATTTATCGCTAACATTGCTAATGATAAGAATGCTAGTGTTTTATATGTGGTAGATTTTGATAGAATGTTCATCATGTTTTACAATTATACTAAATACGATACAAATTCTTGTTTATTGTGTGTTAAAAGAAAAATCTGACACCCAATTTGAAAATAGATTTGCACCAGTTTTAAATCCAGATCGCTAATAATTAACGTTTCATCTAGAACTTGTTTTTTATCAGAAAGCAACAATCTGATGGTATATTTTTTTTTCCGTTTTTCATGATAAGACCATAGAAAATGATCATTACATTTACTGATCCATAGATCTTCATTATTTTTAATATGCTGCAAAAATGAAGGTTTTTGCGCATTAAATTCCAAAGGAAAGACTATATCATTTTCAAAAGGTTTAATTTCTGAAGGTATTGTCGTTAAAATTTCTTTTGAAAGAAATGAGAAATACTGTTCGAAACCTGCAGTGATATGTTGTGGACGAACATGTACATAACCATTGAGTATCCCAAGATATTGGTATTGATGGTATAAATAAGTCGTATCTGGTTTTTGATGAAATAGCATCCAAACACCTGGAGATACAGGACTATTTTCAGAAACTTTCCTTAACACGACAACTTGATCTTGGATAGCCGCTAAAGTCCATTCCTTTTCTGGTAGTCTAAAATGATCTAAATACACTGTACCTTTAAAATCCAGAACTGTGATGTAAGGAACAGTATTTTCAGGATCGCGGCACTCAATAGCAATCAATCTGCTTATTTCATCTATTTCTATTTTCCAGACCGGAAATCTGAAGGTTTGAGAAAATGCGTTAGAAATAGTATATTTAGACATAGCAAATGTATTAATCGCTTGTTTATTTTTTTAATAATCTTATTTATGGAAGGCAAAATTAGTAAATCATTTTTAATAACAGTCTTTTTAAGCTTGGTATTATTCACATCAAGTTTTGCCCAAAAGGTGTATGTGTTTGAATTAAAGGATGATATAGGACCAAGTGCCTGGCGTACAGTAAAACAAGTTTACGACAGCGCACAGAGTAAAAAGGTGGATTATGTGTTAATGGAATTGAATACATATGGAGGAGCCCTAAATTTTGCAGACTCTATCCGGACAAAATTGCTTGACTCAAAGATTAAGACGATTGTTTATATTAATAATAATGCAGCTTCTGCAGGAGCGCTGATATCCTTGGCGAGTGACTATATTTATATCCATCCGGGGGGAAGTATAGGCGCAGCAAGTGTTGTCAATGCTAATGGAGAAGTGCTTCCTGAGAAGTATCAATCTTATATGCGAGGACTGATGCGCGCAACGGCAGAGGTAAAACATCGTGATCCGAAATTGGCAGAAGCTTTTGTTGATCCTAATGTATCATTGCCGTTGATAAAGCAAGATGGACAATTGTTGACTCTAACGAGCAGTGAGGCTGTTAAGTTTGGACTGGCAAAGGGGGAAGTTAGCAATCGTAATATGATCTATAAAGACTTAAATATAGTCAATGTACAAGAAACTGTCTATCGTAAGGGTACAATTGATCATATTATCAGTTTTTTAATAAATCCAGCTGTAAGTGGTATACTGATTTTGTTAATAATAGGTGGTATTTATGCCGAAATGCAAGCCCCTGGTTTAGGATTTGCTATTGCTGTTGCGATTGTAGCGGCATTACTGTTCTTTGCACCACTCTATATTCAAGGTTTAGCTGCAAATTGGGAAATAGCTGTCTTTATAGTAGGACTTGTATTAATTCTTTTAGAAGTTTTTGTTATTCCCGGTTTTGGAATTGCCGGTATATTAGGAATAATTTTTGTTATTTGCGGTCTGACTTTTAGTCTTGTTGCCAATGATTTTTTAGATTTTAAACTCGCTTATCCAGGTATGTTATTTAATTCATTTTTATTAGTTGTAGGAGCCATGATACTGTCGATCATATTGATGGTCATCTTTGGGAAAAATCTGTTAAAGGCTCCAGTTTTTAGACGACTTGTTTTAAAGGAAGAGCAAAAATCGGAAGAAGGATATACCTCCTCTATTTTAAAGTCCAATTTATTGAATAAGGAAGGAGTAGCAAAGACTGTTTTGCGCCCATCTGGTAAGATTGAAATAGAGGGAGTCTGGTATGATGCTGTGGCTTTGGATGGATTTATTGAAGAAGGGGAGGAGATTTATGTAGATAAGCATGAGAACTACAACTTATTTGTAAGACGAAAAGCAGAAAAGGCTTAAAGGTAACTTATACGAAAAAAGGCCTATTTCATATGAAATAGGCCTTTTTTTCGTATAATAGGATCTAGAATTTTGATCCTATCGTTAACATTACATTTGTTCTGCTATTCTTAACGTCAACACTTGGACTAACCGTATTCCAGTCGCCTTCATAAGTGATTCTATAAGGATTTTCTTTATAGTTGTTGGCATTATAAACACCAGTCAGATCAAGATATACACCACGGCCTAATTTAGCACCTAGACCAGCTGAAATGCCATAAGTTTTATACTCAGCATCTTTGTACGGATTACCATTATAATTGAAACCAGCTCTTCCGCTTAATATCTGATTAAATAATACCTCGCCACCTACGCGTACATTGAAGGCTGCCTGGTATGTATTTTTAATATTAGCATTCATCTGCTGCTCGTTTGAATTATTATTATAAACATCTCTATAGCGCATACTTGCATAATCGACAAATTCAACTTCCGCAGTTAATAGACCGGCAGAAAAATATTGTGTAAGACCAGCTGAAAGCTTATAGGGAGTTTGTAAGTTATAATCGTACGAGGTGTCGTAATACTTAGATGCGAAATTATGGAATGACTTATCGGCATTTGGCTTAAAGTAGTTAATGTCTGTATAAGAGGTCGATTCATCTGTAATTGACATAAATGTAGGCGTTTTAGCCGTAAATCCTAAACTTAAAGAAGGTGTGGCTTTATAGATCATACCTAATTTAAAATCAAAACCAGATCCTTGAGTCACTTGGCCGTAATGGTCAAATAGTTCGTAGTCCACATCAACAAATTTTGCCTGTTCTTCATCTGCCTTTAGATAGTTTGATTCAGGATTCAATGCTTTAATACCAGCCGCATCTTTCGTTATGCCGTATTCTGTAAAAACAGCAGATTTTTCATAACGGAAATCTGTTAGGCTGAAAGTTGCTCCGATATAAAATTTATTGCTATAATTAGAGCCAAAAGATAATGCTGTTTCAGATTTTCCACCTTTGGTCCATACTGAATTCAATTGTTCGCTTCCTTTATCTTCAGCAATTGGAAAATAAAAGTTTTTGTCTTTGCCAATAGTTTTATCAAACATAAAGGATGATTTCATGTCATTTGCCCATTCACTTCCATCCTCATCGAACATGCGATCTGCATACGCATGTGTGATCGAATTGTCACTATTCACGCCACTATAGTCTAATTTATTGTTAAAAAGATTCGTACGATTGTAAGCAATACCAACATTAAAATTTAACCAGCCTTTAGTTAAGTCTCCGCCGTAACGAGTGGTTGGTAAATGAAATACAACACCACCATTATCCAGGTTAAAATTGTCTGTTTTGCTATTGCTTTTGTTACCGAAATAATCCATCTTATTTTTCCCATATTGGTAACGTAAAGTTGCAGAAGCATCAGATTGGTTATAAAAACCTAAACCTGCAGGGTTTCCTGTTATAGCGCTAATATCACCACCTAATGCAGTTGAAGCACCTCCCATAGCCTTGAAACGAGCTGTTCCTCCATTGTCTCCTTGAGAAAACAAAAGTACATCTTCCGTCATTGACTGGGCCTTTGCGGTGCCAACCATACCTATAGCTAGTACACTCCCAAAAAGTATTTTTTTAATAGTCATATAGTTTTATATATAGTAGTAATGAAAGAGTGATTGAATTTTCATCAACCACTCTTCTTATGAATCATATTTATCTTGTACGGCCTCCACCACTGCGTGTAGCACCACCGCCTCCGCCACCACCTGATGAACGAGTGGCACCACCGCCACTGTTAAAGCTTCCGCTCGATTGTGATCGCATCGTTGGTTGCGATGAACGAACCGGTTCGCTAGAACGTGTTCTTGAAGGTTGATAAGTATCTCTACTTGTACTTCTTGTCGCTGGGTTTGATTGTTGTACTCTTGTTGAACTTGTAGAACGTGTTCTGCCTACATTACTATTTGAGTTGTTGTAATTATCGGAACGTGTTGAACGTGTTCTGCCAACACCATTATTATAATCACCTCTGTTGGTATTGCTTGAACCGATACGTGTTCTTCCTGCTCTGGTATCATTTGGATTATTGCTTGATGCAGAAGAACGTGTTCTTCCAACACTGCTAATTCTACCGTTCGCATCTCTAGAGACGACAGCATTCGAACGTGTACGTCCAGTAGTTCTTCCACCATCACTGTAACGCGTACCTGATCTCGAACGTGTGTTGTAGTTATCACGGTAAGGTGAACGTGCTGCTAAGTCACGTGATCTGTGGTTACCCCAGTATCCGCCACCATAACCACCACCCCAGTAGCCGCCGCCCCAATATCCATTACCCCAATATCCACCGCCCCAGCCCCATCCTGGGTACCATGGATTGTAACCCCAGCCAGAACCATAGCCGAAGCCAAAACCTAGGCCAATGGACCATCTGCCACCTCCAAAACCATTACCATATCCGAAACCAAATGAAGGACCATAAAAGCCTCCGTATCCCATTCCCATACCATACCAAGGATCAAAGAATGGATCAAAGTAGGTCATACCTGGTGAAGAATAATAAAATCGATTAATTCGATTCGCATATTCCAAGTCTTCGTATTTTCCTTCTTCATATTCTGCATCAGAATATTCATCACTATAATATCCGTTATCTTGGACTTGATCAGCTTCACTTTCATCCGCATAATAGTAATCCGGACTTTGATAAGCTGGTCTTGCCTGGGCATTATTATTATAGACATCATCACTATGAGTGATTGGTCTGCTAGTAGTACAAGATCCCAGCGTAAGGGCTCCTGAAATCACAATAGCGCCGAGTAAAAAACTATTTTTTTTCATAATATACTAAGTCGTTATGTTCGACAATACAGTCTAATTTACTATCTTAGACCCAAATTTCAGATAAGGGTTTAATCGTGTTCTCAAAAATAATAAATATTTATTTTTAAAACTTATATTCCTTTATTAGACGGAATTCTTAATCACAATGTTACAATAATTTTTGAATTAATAATATGGGTAAAGGTATAACAAGTCGTGAAGAAGACTATTCGCAATGGTATAATGACCTTGTGATCAAGGCTGACTTGGCAGAATACGCTGCTGTGAGAGGTTGTATGGTTATAAAACCATATGGATATGCTATTTGGGAGCGTATGCAAGCGGTTTTGGATAAAAAGTTTAAAGATACTGGTCACAGTAATGCTTATTTTCCTTTGTTCATCCCCAAGTCATTTTTCTCGAAAGAAGCATCACACGTAGAAGGTTTTGCAACAGAGTGTGCAGTAGTGACACATTACCGTTTAAAAAATGATGGTAACGGAAATATTATTGTTGATGAAGATGCTAAATTGGAAGAAGAGTTAATCGTTAGACCAACATCTGAAACGATTATTTGGAATACTTACCGTGGGTGGATTGAATCTTACCGGGATCTTCCAATTTTAGTGAACCAGTGGGCTAACGTTGTTCGTTGGGAAATGCGTACCAGATTATTTTTGCGTACTACTGAATTCTTGTGGCAAGAAGGCCATACCGCGCATGCAACTCAGGAAGAAGCAATTGAAGAGACCGAAAAGATGCTTCATGTATATGGTGACTTTGTTGAAAAATATTTGGGTGTGCCGGTTATACGCGGTCGTAAGACTGAAAACGAGCGTTTTGCGGGAGCGATAGACACGTATTGTATTGAAGCATTGATGCAGGACGGTAAAGCTCTGCAGGCAGGTACTTCACATTTTCTTGGTCAAAATTTTGCTAAAGCTTTTGATGTGAAATTTACTTCTAAAGAAGGTAAATTAGAGCATGTATGGGCAACATCATGGGGTGTTTCGACGCGTTTGATGGGAGCTCTGGTTATGGCACACTCGGACGATCAAGGTCTGGTATTGCCTCCAATGTTAGCGCCAATCCAAGTTGTTGTTGTTCCAATCTTTAAAACAGCAGAAGAGAAGCAAGCAATTGATAATTTTATCGATGCTTTGTCTGGCGAATTGAAAAGTAAAAATATTTCAGTGAAATA
The DNA here is from genome assembly GCF_012030425.1 of Sphingobacterium sp. B16(2022). Taxonomy (GTDB): domain Bacteria; phylum Bacteroidota; class Bacteroidia; order Sphingobacteriales; family Sphingobacteriaceae; genus Sphingobacterium; species Sphingobacterium anhuiense. The sequence goes on from NZ_JAAUVN010000001.1 coordinate 135,316, forward strand.
TGACGATCGTGATACGCAAAGACCTGGATTCAAGTTTGCAGAATGGGAATTAAAAGGTGTACCATTGCGCTTAGCTATTGGAGCACGTGATATGCAAAATGGAACTGCTGAATTAGCAAGACGTGATACACAGACCAAAGAGACTGTTGAACAAGCTGGATTAGCAGATAGAATCGAAGGTTTATTGACTGAAATTCAGGAAAACATTTTTAAAAAGGCTTTGGATTACAGAGATTCTCATATTACTGAAGTAAATTCATATGATGAGTTTAAAGAAGTTTTGGAAACGAAAGCTGGTTTTATATCTTGTCACTGGGATGGCACTGTGGAGACAGAAAAACTAGTGAAAGAAGAAACAAAAGCGACTATTCGTTGCGTGCCTTTAGACGCAAAAGAGGAAGCTGGTATTTGTATTTTTACAGGTAAGCCTTCGACAAAACGTGTTTTATTCGCAAAAGCGTATTAATTTATAATCAATCACTCATGCGTTATCTCATATTAGGTTGTGGATGGGTAGGAGAGTTTGTCGCTAATTTATGGTTGAAAGAAGGACATGAAGTCTGGGCATCTACCACTACAGCAGAAAAATACCATCGGTTAATAACCGATGGTATTTTTGCATTTAAGCAAAATTTCGACGAACCACTAACTCCTGCTATTAATTTGCCAAAAGAATTTGATTATATCTTGGTGAGTGTTCCTGCAACAAATAAATCAACAATAGAAGACCTGACTAAAAGGTTCCTTCGAGTAAGTAACTTTCTATCCAGTTTACAATATAGTAAAATAATATTTTTAAGCTCAATTGGAATATATCCCGATGTTTCGAAAGAAATAGATGAGGATAGTTTTGAAGAAGATGAACTGCAGTCCAAATTACTGCTTGCTGAAAAATCTATTGGTGTATTCCCAAATACGCATATTTACCGTCTAGGAGGCCTGTTTGGTCAAAATCGCATTTTTGCTAAATATTTTCAGCAGAAAGAATGCACTACGGGTGGACAGCCTGCCAATTTTATTCATTTGGAAGATGTTGCGTCGCTGATAAGTGAGGGTTTTGCAAAGCCTTTAAACAATAAAATCTACAACGTGGTATGTCCTCATCATCCATTAAAGCAAGATGTTGTCGAAGCATCAGCACAGAAATACGGTTTTGATTTACCAACTGCTTTTAATAATAGTGATTCATTTCAGAAAATAGTAAAGTCAAATCGTTTGCAAAATGACTTGAATTATACTTTTAAATATGAATCTCCGTTAGATTTTTAATAAATTTACTTTTTCAGAATTAATATAAATATTAAATAATATGGCATATAAATTTGCAACTAAAGCGATTCATGCTGGTCAACAGTCGGACCCTACAACGGGTGCAGTGATGACTCCTATATATCAGACTTCTACTTATCAACAGGCTTCTCCAGGCGAGCATAAAGGTTACGAGTATTCAAGAGGAACAAATCCTACACGGAAAGCTTTAGAAGACTGTTTAGCTGCTTTAGAAAATGGTCAGCATGGTTTAGCCTTTTCAAGCGGTATGGCCGCCACGGATTGTGTTTTGCGTCTATTGAAACCAGGAGACGAAGTAGTTACGGGAGACGATTTATATGGTGGTTCCTACCGTATTTTTACTAAAGTTTATGAAGCCTATGGAATCACTTTTAAATTTGTAAATACTTCAGATCCTGATGCTGTACGGGAAGCGATAACGGACAAAACGAAGTTAATCTGGGTAGAAACTCCGACTAATCCGACATTGAAAATTGCGGATGTTGCGGCTATTGGCCAGGTTGCTAAGGAAAAAAAAGTGCTTTACGTAGTTGATAATACTTTTGCTTCTCCATACCTACAAAATCCTTTGGACCTTGGTGCTGATATTGTTATGCACTCAGCTACCAAATATATTAATGGTCATTCGGATGTGGTTATGGGGGCACTAGTTATGAATTCAGACGAGTTATACAAACAATTATTCTTTTTTTATAATGCCGTAGGCGGAACTCCTGGACCACAGGATTCATTTTTAGCGCTTCGTGGTATCAAGACATTACATTTACGTATGGAGGCACATTGTGCTAATGGACGTAAAGTTGCTGAATATCTTAGGAATCATCCAAAAGTGGAAAAAATTTATTGGCCAGGATTTGAAGATCATCCTGGACATGATATTGCTAAAAAGCAAATGCGTGATTTCGGCGGTATGATATCTATTGTTTTAAAAGGTGCTGATCTAAACGAAACATTTCGCATTTCTTCGCAATTTAAAGTGTTTACACTTGCTGAGTCACTAGGAGGAGTGGAGTCTCTGATTAATCATCCAGCAACAATGACCCATGGATCTATTCCAAAAGAAATACGTGAGAAAGTAGGTGTGGTCGATAATTTGATCCGAATCTCAGTTGGGATCGAGGATGCTGATGATTTGATTGCTGATCTGGAACAAGCGTTAGTTTAATAATAGATTAAAAAGTTTTAGCCGTCAGTTCCTCCTGATAATTTTATCGGGAGGAACTGATGGTTTTTATTTAAATAGATGGCAGATTTTAATATTAAGGATTTTTTGGATAAAAAAGTCGAACAGTATAATCAACCCAATTTCATTCCGAATGATCCGATTTGTATTCCACATCGTTTTCAAAAGAAAGAGGATGTGGAAATCATGGGGTTTATAGCTGCAATATTAGCTTGGGGGCAACGGAAGACCATCATTAATAAATGCACAGAGTTGATAGAACGTATGGATGGAAGTCCACATGATTTCATCATGAATCATCAGGAGGTTGATTTAAAGCAGTTGCTCGGATTTAAGCATCGTACTTTTAACGATACCGATCTTCTGTATTTTATTCAGTTTTTTCGTTATCATTATAATCATTTTTCCTCTTTGGAAGATGCATTTTTAATTGGACAGGAAAATACGGGTACAGTTGTACTAGAAAAGTGTTTAGATGAGTTTAAAAATTACTTTTTTTCTCTTCCTGATTATCCATTAAGAACGAGAAAGCATATTAGTTCTCCAATACAGAAATCTACTGTTAAAAGGATCAATATGTTTCTGCGCTGGATGGTACGTCATGATGATAAAGGAGTAGATTTTGGAATTTGGAGCCGTTTAAATCAGAAGGATCTTATTTGTCCCTGTGATCTTCATGTCGAACGTGTCGCTCGTAAATTTGGATTAATAACTTTGGATCAGGTAAACTGGAAAACAGCGATGCAGCTTACTGAAAATTTGAGAAAGTTAGATCCATTGGATCCGGTTAAATATGATTTTGCTTTATTTGGCCTAGGAGTAGAACGTGAGTTGTAAAACAGATCAGATGTTTCTTTAATCAACTGATCTATTTTATAATTCCGAGCTTATAGCTATGCGTTAAGCGGTATAATATTTTTTAATTAATGTAATAAATTGCTGTAAAACGGGATGTTGACTTTTGTTGTCATAAGCTAATATCACCTCTGTCTGAATATCCTGTTCTTTTAAAGCATGAAATTCTAATGGCAATTCGGTATTCTGTTTTGCAACCGAAGTGGGAACAAATGCGATACCTAATCCATTCGCTACCAATTCTAATATGGAATGCATGGTGTTACATTCGTGTACAATTTGTGGATGGAAACCGATCCGGTTTGCACAGGCTATGATCTGATTGTGGTAATCATCAGCATAACTTGAATTGTACGAAATAAAATCTTCTTGCATTAAAGTAAGTGCATGAATGTCCTTACCCCACTTTTTAGGCGTTGCTAAGCAAAAGGAATCTTTAAACAAAGAATACACCTGAAGATTAGTTGTAAAGATAGGTGCTCGTAGTATTCCTAAATCAAGTTTCCCATTTTCTAATGCCGTTTTTTGTTTCTGAGAAGAGGTCTCATACAGATAGACATGTAAGTAGGGGAAATCATTTTTGATTTGTTTCAATATCTTAGCCAGCATTTTCTTTGGGGTCGAACTAATGTAACCGAGTCTGAAATCTCCTGAAATAGCCTGATGTAATTGTTTGGTCATGAGCTTAGCCTTTTCCAGCTGCTGCATCAGTTGATCACATTCCTGTAAAAAATAGCGTCCTGCATTTGTTAATTCAACACGCTTATTATTTCGGTAAAATAAAATGACCCCTAATTCTTTTTCCAGATCTTTAATCTGACGGGTTAAGGGCGGTTGAGAGATATGCAATTTTTCTGCCGCACGACCGAAGTGTAACTCCGTTGCCACTGCTTTAAAATAATGTAAATGTCTTAATTCCATCGATACTTGAAAGGTATTAATAATTGCCTAAAATAGTATTTTTAAAGTATTATTCAATGTTTTAGATTTGAAAATATTAAAAATTAGAAAGATGGAATATAAATCAACGCTAAAAGAAATTGAAGAACGGTTTGACCAGGATGTAGCACGGTTTTCAAATCTTGACACAGGACAGCAGACGACTTTAGATGCCTTGTTTAATATGGAACTGATTACTGATGGTATTGTCGCTGTGTATCCGGAATTAAATCACGTGCTAGATATTGGTTGTGGCGCTGGTAATTACCCTGTTAAATTAGCGCAAAAGATGTCCGATTTTGACTGTACTTTGGTTGACTTAAGCCAGCCGATGTTGGAAAAAGCACAAGAACGTGTACAAGAAGTCATAACTGGACAGGTTCAGATATTAAAAGGTGACTTTAGAACTGCCGAGCTAAAAGAAAATCATTATGACGTTATTATTGCAACGGCGGTTTTGCATCATCTCCGTGATGACCAAGATTGGGAGCATGCATTTAAAAAACTGTATAGCTTACTCAAAGAGGGCGGGAGTATCTGGATTTTTGATCTGGTGATTCATGATCATGATGCCATTCAAAAATTGATTTATGATAATTACTATGGTAGATACCTTACGGGTTTGAAAGACGGAACTTATCGTGACCATGTTTTTGCTTATATCGAGCATGAAGATACACCGCGGAGTTTAACTTATCAGCTTGATTTGCTTAAAAAAGTAGGATTCAATTCTGTTGATGTACTCCATAAAAAATTGAATTTTGCCTCTTTTGTAGCTTTTAAATCTCGAACTACAGCATCTTAAGAAGCATAGTTGATTCATTTTAAAAGACGATAAATTTTAGTTTGCAAATATCACGTTAGTAAGCTGCTGTTTAATAGGAAATATACTTATATATACCTTATACTAAGGTACTATTTTTTGGTGATATTCTAAAGGGATAATAGAGGGTTTCTAGAGGTAAAACACTATAAACCCTCTATTAAAGCTCAGTTAAATCCGATGAAAATCTTACTGCATATTGAACGAGTATTAGCTGAAGTGCAAATCAGTCTTTTACATATTCATAAGAGGATGCAGATTTTGTTAAAAAATTATTATTTGTGACGATGACTGCCTATCCGCCAAATGATTTTCGTACTTTTATAAGCTATTTTAAATAACATATAATATTAGGAGAAAGCTTTGGATTTTTTAGCAGGATTGAACCCTTCTCAAAGAGGAGCTGTAGAACAAACTGATGGACCAGTAATGATAGTTGCTGGGGCTGGATCAGGAAAAACACGTGTCATTACTTATCGCGTTGCCCATTTAATACAAAAAGGAGTAGATCCTTTCAATATATTAGTTTTAACTTTTACTAATAAAGCCGCAAAAGAAATGCGTAATCGTATTATGTCGGTGGTTGGTGCTGAGGCTAAAAATATTTGGATGGGAACATTTCACTCCGTATTTGCCAAGATTTTGCGTGTAGAAGCTGAATTGATCGGATACCCGCGTAATTTTACGATTTACGATACGGATGATACGAAAAGTTTACTACGTTCCATTTTGAAAGAAATGAACTTAGATGACAAACTTTATAATGTCAATCATGTGTATGGGCGTATTTCTCAAGCGAAAAATAATCTCATATCGCCACAGGAGTATAATAAAAATGAAGCACTAAAAGCGGAAGATATTTCTAACGGGAGAGGTCAGTTAGGAGAAATCTATATGACGTATGCGCAACGTTGTTATCGTGCAGGGGCTATGGATTTTGATGATTTGTTGTTCAAAACCAACGTTTTGTTGAATAAGCATCCTGAAGTGCTGCATAAATACCAGCATCAGTTTAAATACTTGATGGTTGATGAGTATCAAGATACCAACTTTTCACAGTACTTAATCGTTAAGCGATTAGCTGCTGTTAATGAGAATATTTGTGTAGTTGGTGATGATGCACAGAGTATTTATGCTTTCCGTGGTGCAAATATTCAGAATATCTTGAATTTCCAAAAGGATTATCCTGCAGTAAAGGTTTTTAAATTAGAGCAAAATTACCGTTCAACTCAAATGATTGTTAACGCCGCGAATTCGGTTATTGCTAACAATCAAAATCAGTTGGAAAAGAATGTCTTTTCTGATAATGAAGAAGGAGAGAAGATAAAAGTTTCACGTGCATTTTCAGATAATGAGGAAGGCAAAATTGTTGCGGAATTAATTTCGCAAGAAAAGTCATTAAAATCGTATAATTATAAAGATTTTGCTATTCTTTATCGCACCAATGCGCAATCTAGAGCAATGGAGGAAGCTTTAAGAAAAATAAATATCCCTTATAAAATATATGGTGGTACTTCTTTTTATCAACGAAAAGAAATTAAAGATTTAATTGCATATTTTAGACTTACTTTTAATCCAAACGATGAAGAGGCGTTGAAACGTGTGATCAATTATCCTCGTCGTGGTATTGGTGATACCACGGTTGAGAAAATCGTGATCGCCGCAGATCAACATCAATACCGTCTTTGGGATATTGTAGCGAATGCTCAAATGTTTATGGACGGACGTAGTGCCGCTTCTGTTGGAGGATTTGGTCAAATGATCTTGAGTTTTCAAGCGCTGGCAAAAACTAATAGTGCTTTTGATACGGCAATGCATATAGCACAGCATTCAGGTATATTAAAGGAACTATATGAAGATAAGTCTGTTGAGGGATTGACACGGTACGAACATATACAGGAATTGCTCAATGGTATTAAAGAGTTTTCCGAACGCGAGGATATTGAGGAACGTGGGTTAGACATTTATATGCAGGATATTGCTTTGCTGACCAATGATGATAACGATAAAGATCCAGATGCGGATACGGTTTCAATGATGACGATACACTCGTCTAAAGGTTTAGAATTTCCTGTCGTATTCATCGTTGGCTTAGAGGAAAATTTATTTCCATCTCAGTTGGCACTTAATTCAAGGACTGAACTGGAGGAAGAAAGAAGATTATTTTACGTTGCAGTTACCAGAGCTGAAAAAAAATTATTACTTTCGTACGCAACTTCTAGATATCGATGGGGAACACTTAATAACTGTGAACCAAGCAGATTCTTGGATGAACTGAATCCATCTTGTTTGGATCTGGATTTTAAACCAAGACAAAGTTCTTCTGCAGAATCTGGAAGTTTCCAAGGTGAGCGTATTGCCTGGCAGCAAAAAGAGACGGATAGTTTTTCGAAACCTAAGCCGAAACCTTTTAAAACTACCTCGATATTACCCAAAGCGCATACACCTTCCGCTGGTTTTACTCCATCCGACACAAATAGTTTGCAGGTTGGCATGGAAGTGGAACACGAAAGATTTGGTTTCGGAAAGGTTGTTAACCTCGAAGGATCAAAGGGAGAAGTAAAAGCAACTATTTTCTTTAAAGACTTGGGACAGAAACAATTGTTGCTTAAATTTGCAAAACTGAGAATTATTCAATAATTTAATACCAAAGTACAGAATACAACGTTGTATTGGTACTGAAATTCACTATATGAACTTTGACTACAACAGCACAAGACCGAAGCTAATCCTAGCTGAATACGGTAGGAATGTGCAAAATATGGTAAACTATATTTGTGATTTACCTACAAAAGAAGAAAGAAATAAGTATGCTCAAGTTGTCATTGATATGATGGGGGTGTTAAATCCTCATTTACGCGACGTGGCAGATTTTAAGCATAAATTGTGGGATCACTTGCAAATTATTTCTGATTTCCAGATTGACGTGGATTCTCCATATCCTAAAGCAACTCCAGAATTGGTGAAGCATGAGCCAGAATTGTTATCCTATCCGCAGCATAATATCAAGTACAAGCATTATGGTTTTACAGTGGAGAAAATGATTAATAAGGCAATTTCCATTACGGATGAAGAAAAACGTCAAAAAATGGCGCTTTCAATTGCCAATTTCATGAAGATGGCGTATACAACATGGAATAAAGATGCGGTAGCAGACGAATTTATTATTCAAGATTTAGCAGAATTGTCAAGTAAGGTATTGCAATTGCCAGAAGGTACAGTTTTGACCAAACAAGATTTCAAAAGTGCGCCTCCGGGAAATAGAGTTAAAGGAAATAATCCGACACAAACTACTAATAACAATTCCGGGCATTCTAATAATAACCATAGTCGGAGCAACAACAATAATAACTCAAATAACAGAAGACCTTCGGGAACAAATTCGTTCCAAAAACGAAGCAATTCAGGTGGCGGAAGTAGTAACAATAACAATAGACGTCCTTACCAAAATAATAATAACAGCAATAATAATAGCAATAGTAACAGCGGTTATAAGAGAGGATAATTGTTAATACTTTAAGTATGATATAAGGCAATTGTGAAGTGATTTATATTTCTTTTCAATTGCTTTTTTTCTTATAACATCAAAGGAAAATATAAAAAGATATAGGTGTACGCATGAATGCATTTGAAATCAATGGCGGGAAGCCATTAAAAGGAGAGATTATTCCTCAGGGAGCGAAAAATGAAGCATTACAGATTTTATCTGCAGTATTGTTGACTGAAGAACCCATCACAATTAGTAATGTTCCAAACATTAAGGATGTCAATAAATTAATAGATCTCTTAATAGCATTAGGTGTACGTGTCAATCGTATTGATGAGGATACTTATGTTTTTGAAGCTAAGGATATCAATATAGATTATTTCCAATCGTCAGAATTTAAAGAAAAAGGAGGAAGCTTAAGAGGTTCTATTATGATTGTAGGACCCTTATTAGCACGTTTCGGGAAGGCAGCTATTCCAAAACCCGGAGGCGATAAAATTGGTCGTCGTCGTTTGGATACTCACTTTTTGGGTTTTGAAAAATTGGGAGCCAAGTTTATCTACGATTCGGAAAATCATTTCTTTAATGTCGATGCTACTCAATTAAAGGGAGCTTACATCTTGTTAGATGAAGCATCTGTTACAGGTACTGCTAATATTGTTATGGCGGCAGTATTGGCTAAAGGTAAAACTGAAATCTATAATGCAGCTTGTGAGCCTTATTTGCAACAGTTATGCAAAATGTTGAATCGTATGGGAGCTAATATCTCCGGTATTGGTTCAAATTTGCTCACGATAGAAGGTGTGGAGCGTTTGGGTGGAACAACACACCGTATGTTGCCAGATATGATTGAAATTGGCTCTTTCATCGGATTAGCAGCTATGACTGGTTCTGAAATTACCATTAAGGATGTCTGTTACAAAGAATTGGGGATTATTCCTACCGTATTCCAACGTTTAGGAATTAAAATGGAGTTGCGTGGTGATGATCTTTTTATTCCAGCGCAGGATTCATACGAAATAGATACATTTATTGATGGTTCAATTTTAACGATATCAGATTCACCTTGGCCAGGATTTACACCAGATTTATTAAGTATTGTTTTGGTTGTGGCAACACAAGCAAAGGGAAATGTCTTGATACACCAAAAAATGTTTGAAAGCCGTCTTTTCTTTGTTGATAAACTGATTGATATGGGGGCTCAGATCATACTTTGTGATCCACACCGTGCAACTGTAATCGGATTGAATAAAATGTATCCTTTACGTGGAATTGAAATGACTTCACCTGATATCCGTGCAGGCGTATCTTTATTGATCGCAGCATTATCTGCAAAAGGTACTTCAACTATTCATAATATCGAGCAAATAGAGCGTGGTTACCAGAATATCGAAGAGCGATTAAAGAAATTAGGCGCTGATATTCGTCGCGTTGATGTTGCTCCTAAAGGACACTAAAACATGTTATTGTCATAATTTGATATTGTATAGTATTTTAGTAGATTTTATTTAGATCTTATAATATCTTTGGTTAATCAAGTGTTTAAACATATAAAATAGATTAAGTTAGTTATGAAAAAATTATTAGTATTACCTGCTATCGCAGCTGTTATTATGTCTTCTTGTGCTGGAAATCCAGAAGGAAAAAAAGCGGAAGTGCAAGATTCTGTTGCGACAGAACAAATTGCTACTCCAGCTGGAGAGGTGTTTAATGTAGATGCAACACAGTCAAAAGTTGTATGGACCGGAACGAAAGTGACAGGTGCACATACAGGTACGATTGCGATTAAATCAGGTTCATTAAATGTGAATAATGGTGTGTTAACCGGTGGTACGTTCACATTGGATTTGAATACAATTAGTTCTACAGATCTTGAAGGAGAGTACAAAGAGAAATTAGATGGCCATTTAAAAGCGGCGGATTTCTTTGATGTTGCTAAATTTCCTGAAGCTACATTTGTTGTGACTAAAGCGGAAGCTGGTGCTACAGCACAAGATGTGAAAATTTCTGGTAATTTAACAATCAAAGGTATTACTAAAAATATCTCATTTGATGCTAAAGTAATTGAATCAACTGCTACAACAATCAAAACAGAAGCTGATTTTAACATCGTTCGTGCTGATTGGGGCGTAAGTTATGAAGGTAAAAAAGATGATTTAATTTCTGCTGAGATAAACTTTAAGGTTTCTCTAGTAGCGACTAAATAAGCTCATCAGAATAATTATTATAAAAAAAGGGGAGTGATACACATGTATCACTCCCTTTTTTTATAATAACAGATCTTGTATATAACAAAATCTGTTATTTCTTAAGCGACATCTCGTAAGTCAACTGCAACAACACGTGATACACCTTGTTCTACCATGGTAACTCCATAGATGATGTCTGTGCTCGCAATTGTTTTTTTGTTGTGAGAAACCACTATAAATTGTGAGTTCTTAGAAAAATCACGAATGATATTATTGAATTTATCAATGTTAGTATCATCTAATGGTGCATCTACCTCATCAAAAATACAGAATGGTGCAGGCTTCGAAAGATACAGTGAGAATAGAAGTGCTGTTGAGGTGAGGGTTTTCTCTCCTCCTGATAGTTGATTGATCGACAATGGTCTTTTTCCTTTAGGACGCGCAATAATATCAATATCCGAATCTAACGGTTTAGATGGGTCTGTAAGGATTAAATCACAGCTATCTTCTTCGTTAAATAGGGAGCGGAAAACTTTGATGAAATTATCACGAACACTATTGAACGTAAACATAAATTGTACCTCTGCAGTATCATCAATCTCTTTAATGGTTGCCATTAAAGATTCTTTTGCCTCCAATAGATCTGATTTTTCTTTATTGATGAAGTTATAACGTTCATTCATCTCATCGAAAGCCTCTTTGGCCATAAGATTGATTGAACCGTACTCATTCAATTGTTTTTTGAGTTTCGTACACTTGGCGACAAGTACATCTTGATCTTCTGTGATTGTTGGCGTTTCTTCTTGTTCTAATAGATCTTTTAATTCAATATTAAACTCTGCAGAAAGGCGTTCTTTTAAAGTATTAAGATCAATCTGAAGTGCTGTTTTCTTATCTTTTATTTCAGAAATTAGGAGATCATCTTGTTCTTTTGATCGACGGTATTGTATAATTTGCTCTTCTAACTCATTTATTTGTTTACGAACACCATAGTAGCTCTTTTCTAATTCTTCTAAACCTTTTTCCAGTGCATCCTTCTGCGTATACATTTCCACCAGATCTTGGTCTTCTTCATCTACAAATTGGGCTGTATTTTTTAAAGATAACTGTACTTCTTCGAGATCTTTTGTATTACGTTCGATACGAGATTGAAAATCCTCCTGCTGCGTTTCGCGGAATTCGAGATCTTTATTGATGTTTGAAACTTTATTCTGTTGCTGATGGTATCCGAGATTTCCTTGATTGTAACTTGCGGATTTTTCAGTTAAAATCTCTGAAATTTCATTAAATCTGTCCTGAAATTCTTGAAGATCACCTACCTGCTGCTCACGTTCGTTTTTGAAATCTTGAATTTGAGGTTCGACAATTAGTAAATCATTTTCAATAGCTATTATTTTATCTTGAATATCCTTCTTGCGGTTTAGTGCATTAGTAATGAAGGTTTGATATTGTTCTTGTTTTGTTTTGACAGATATCAATTCATTATTTAGACGGTTTAGTTGAAAACGAAGCTCATCAATCATTTCCTTTTGGGAATTAGACTGTAATGCTGCTAAACGTCCGGATTCGTCGGCTATTTGATCCTGTAGCTTATTGATGTTTTCATTAAGAGCTTTGATTTCCTTTGCTAAGATTTCGATGTTTTTAGCGCGTCCGATTCGTTTACCTTCAAATAATCCCACAGAACCACCTGATAGACCTAACCTGTTTTTCGAAAATTTACCATTTTTCTGCAAAATAACAATATCTCCCTCGGGCAATGGTAATTCAAGTTCATGGTCGCGTTCTCGTTGCAAAATATAGACATTTTGTAATAAAACTTCGCAAAGAGGCTTGAATTTGTCATCAACAGTAATAACATTCAAAGCTGGAGTTAAGATATCATCATTAATCGATGAAGATGTCTTTATGGATGGGATGGCATCCAATATGAAGAAATTTGCACGACCACGTGCAGCATCGCTTAAAAGATTAATTGCCTGTACCGCATCTTGCTGTGTTTCCACGACATAGTGATTCATGATCGATTCCAGGTAATTTTCAATAGCTACGCGGTAGTCTTCCTCGCAAAAAAGAACATCTGAAAATAATGGCGGTTGTTTTTTCCAACCTGCATTCTTCTTTAGAAATCGGATTGAATCAGGAAAGCCTTCTAAATTATCAATTAAGGATTTAGTTAAGTTATATTCATTCTGTTTCGCATCTGCTAACCTTGACTCTTTATTTAATTCGTCCTTAAGGGTATTTATATTTGCTGTATGATTTTGAATTTGCGATTGCAATTCTTCTTCCATCTGTATGGCGGTCTCATACTGTTGTTGCTGCGTTTCTACACGGCCCTCTAATTCAGCTACAGTAATATTAAATTGATTTAACTCAGCTTCTTTGGATTCAGTATCTGTTACCGTTCGGATGGATTCTTGTAATAAAGCTTCTTTTTGAATATTTAAAACAGCAATATCTTTTTCAAGCTTATAGATATTGTCCTGTAAAGTTGTACTGGCCTTGTTATAGCTGTCTAATTTTCCTTTGGCAGTTTGTTGCTGACCTCTTAGCTCTTCGACTTCAAATTTATCCTTTTCTAGGTTTGTTTGGAAATTATCCAATTGCTGTTGCTCATGAAATAACTCTTCATTTAACCTTTTGATCGTATAAAGAACATGATTGAGTTGTTGATTGTCATTGTTGATTTCAAAATTCAATCTGCTTTCTTTATCCTGAAGATTCTTAAGCTGTTCGTTTTTAACTTTTTTTTCCGACTCGTAATTTCGGATTTTATTAATAAATTCCTGGGTGGCTTTCTGTTGTATGGAAACATTTTTTTCCTGCTCCAGATTGTCTTCTCGGATTTGCTTTAGTGCATTTTCAGCTTTATTAATATGTTCTTGTGCGTCGGTACTCTGCTTGTTTAATTTGGATTCCTGACCTTGGAGACGTTCCAGTTCACTGCTAAAATCGGCAATGCGGTAATAGGCTAAATTGATACTACTCTGGCGGTATTCATCTTTTAAAAGCGTATATTTTTCTGCTTTTTTAGCTTGTCCTTCTAATGATCTTAGATTTTTGGTAATCTCAAACATTAAATCATCTACGCGACTCAAGTCAAGTTCAGTATCTCTTAGCTTATTTAGCGTTTGTTTTTTACGGACTTTATATTTGGATATTCCAGATGCTTCTTCAAATAGATTTCGACGGGAGTTTTCTTTATTATTGATGATTTCATCAATCATTCTCAGTTCGATGATCGAATAAGAATCTGCTCCAACTCCTGTATCTAAAAACAAGTCTGTAATATCTTTTAAGCGACATTTTACATCGTTTAATCGGTATTCACTATCACCGTTTCTAAACAGCTTACGTGTCACAGTGACTGTTGTAAATGCTGTTGGAAGTACGTTTTTATTATTGTCAAAAGTGAGTGAAACTTCTGCCAGGTTTGCCGCTTTACGATTTTTCGTCCCATTAAAAATGATGTTTTCCATTTTTTCTGAACGGAGCATACGTGTACTCTGCTCTCCCAAAACCCAACGTATCGCATCGACGACATTTGATTTGCCACAACCATTTGGGCCCACAATTGCGGTGACGCCTTCATTAAAATTGATTGTAATCTTATCGCCGAAGCTTTTGAATCCTTTTATTTCTAGTTTAGTTAACTGCATTTATACTACAATTTTTCTGCATTAAATAGGAAACGAAATTAAGAAATAAGTTCAACTTATTTGCACGATTTTGGGATTCGGGAGCAGAAGTTTAGCTAACTCTTTGGTTATGTCTGACAATCAAAATTGCTAATAGTAAACTATTAGCAATTTCCGGTTTCACTGTCGCAGCTAGGTCCTTCATTATCATTCATGATAATAACTGTTTTAGCATCTTCATATGCTTGACGGAGTGTCTGTTCAAACATTTCTAAAGGTTGTGCTCCAGCAATACCAAACTTTTGATTAAATACGAAAAATGGAACGCCACGTAAACCTAGATTTACACCTTCTTGAATATCCTGAGTGACTTCGTAAGTAAAACGATCAGAAAACAGCATTTCTTGGACTTCTTTTTTGTCCATCCCCACTTCCGCGGCTAGGTTTACTAATATATTGGTATCATTAACGTCTACTCCTTCACTGAAATGGGCTTTTAGTAGGCGTTCTTTTAAAATATTACCAAGACCATGTTCTTGTGCAAAATGTATAAGACGATGTCCATTTAGGGTATTGACAATTAGTGATTTTTCGAAATCAAAATCAATCTCTAGAGATTTTCCTATGGACTGAACCTGTTGCATCATACCTAAAGTTTCTTCCTTAGTTAGACCTTTCGCATTTTTAATGTACTCTACTGCGGGAATACCAGCCGCATCTTGTGGGAATTGCGGGTGTAGTTGATAAGATTTCCAAATAATCTCAACTTCATCACGATGAGGAAATGAAGCTAATGCTTGTTCTAATCTTTTTTTACCAATATAACAAAATGGACAAACGATGTCCGACCAAATTTCTATTTTCATAATGTATGTTTAAGAATCGGGAACTCCTAATAATTGAGTTCCCAAAATATATTTTAGTTGAATTTAATAATGAAATCTTCATGGCTTGGTCTTACTTTCTTTAAGTTAACTAACCAATCGTTTGCTTCATCGCGGTAACCCAGGGCTAAGATTGTAACCGATTTAAGGCCTAATTTGTCTAACTCAAGTAGGGCATCTAACTGTTGGTTGTTAAAACCCTCCATAGGAGTTGCATCAATTTTTTGTTCTGCCGCCGCGGCTACGGCTAATCCAAAACCAATATAAGCCTGACGTGCCGCATGGTTAAATTGCTGTTCTTGGGACAACGCTGATAATTGTGTATAAAGATTGTTTTTATAATCATCTGCAAACCCTATTGGCAATCCTCTTTCTTCCGCCTGTTGCGCAAATGGTGCTTCTACACGTTCTTTAGTATAGGAATCGTAAGCTGCGAATATTAAAATATGTGAACTGTCTACGATTTGGGATTGACCGTAAGCGATAGGTTGAATTTTTGCTTTCAATTCGCGATTTGATATTTCAATTACTCTATAAGGGTGTAGCCCAGAAGAGGTAGGAGCCAAACGAGCAGCTTCTAAAATGTAATCAACTTTTTCTTGTGCTACTGGAGTGCCATTCATCTTTTTTGTGGCATATCTCCATTTTAAATCTTCTAATAAACTCATGTTATTTATTGTGGTGTTTTAATGATATAATAAATCCCTCAATAGCATCTGTTAGGATAGGGGATACTACTTCTGGATCTGTTGCTGTATTTGATATGAATTCGATGGTAATAATACCATGTAAAATAGACCAAAAGGTTTTGAATTTTAAAAATAGATCAATTTGTTCGACTTGATTCTCTTCAATACATTTGGAAATACAATTTAACATGACATCTGATGCGACTTTCATCTCTTTGATACTGTTCACAACTTCGCATTGGGGAATACCCAAACCGAACATAATTTCATAGTATTTCTTATTTTCGAATGCGAATTTCCAGTAAGATGTCGCTAGATGATACAAGTTCAGGTCTGCGGTTCTGCTTGAATCTACAGCAGATGCAAGTTGTGTTGCAAGCAAAGAAAAACCGACTTTTGTAAAATAGGCTACAATAGCATCTTTGTTTTCAAAATGTTTATAAATAACAGGAACACTATATTCAATGGCATCTGCTATTTTTCTAATGGATAGTGCTTGCCAACCTTCCTCCTGTACAATAAGCCAGGATTGTTCAATTATTTGTAACCTAATTTTTTCTAAATCTCGCAATTTCCGCTCTGATACACCCATCTTTAAAACTTTAGTTAACAGTGTTAGCAAAAGTAACAATGATTTTTTTAAATTAAATAGCCTGTAAAATTTAGTACATTTTTATGACAGATTATAATTATTCAATCGTAGAGTTTGTCTAAAAAAGCAATTTGTTATTATTAAGATTTGGCTGCAGTACTGGAGTTAATTAGAGGTTATAATTAGAGGTTATTTTTTTATTTGCTCTTATTTTATAGCTGTTTACAAAATCAAGTAACTCGTTATTTAGCTAAAATTTTCCGCGTAGCATTTGTTTTTGTCTAAAAAAATTAGTACATTTGAAGTTGATGTGAAATTAATTACTATAAGTTTTTTAATTTTTGTCAGTTTTTAAATATAAATCAGTGCTAAAACTTACCAGTTTTACCTTCTCCATACACTATTGATTTTTTTGAAAATTGACCTGATATTTTGATTTATCAATATATTGGTTCTTCTCCACCATTTAGTTTTCTGATCATTTATATTTTTCAGTAGGCTAGCGATTTCAAGATACGGCATCACAGGTTTTATTCAGACGTCTGGCGGTAGAGTCAGCGTATTATTCAGTCACTTTAAATTATACGAAATGTTAGGATTTATTATGAAATTTTTATTAACGGTTATTGTTTCAACTTGGTTAATTATGCAGGGTACTACGGGTAGCTTCTTGAGCATACCTGTTCTTTTTGCAATATTGTTGTTCGCTTTGTTTATATGGGATTCCATTATTTCTTACCGTAAATCGGAGGAAAGAAAAGAAAACTTACAACATTTGAATGATTTCTTTAAATATAAACAAAGTAAATACCGTGGTTTATAAGAAATGTTTTCTTTTGGTACATCCAATTTAATGCAGTGTTGATTTTTATCCACTGCATTTTTTTATGTCTGTAACTAGAGCGAGTTTAAGAAGGAGTTGACCTCTCCACTGAATTTTTCGGGCTCTTCCAAATTAGGTAAATGACCTGATTCCGTAAATTCAATAAATTTAACGTGGGCAATATTGTCAAGTAAGGTTTTGGTCTGTAGATCTGTGATTAACTTATCTTCTTTCCCTTTGATGACCAATGTGGGCACTGTTATAGTGTTTAACATAGCTGTTGTATCTGTACGGGCCGCTAATGCTAATTGTGTCGCACAAATGTTTTGCAGATCGTTTCGCCGAATGGCACTCTTTATTGTTTCAATCGCTTCTGGGTTTTCAGTTAATGTCTTTTTTGAAAATACTGTTTCAATAAAACCTAATGAAAATGGACGTTTTCCATATTTTAGTAAAGCTTGGATTGAATCAAAACGTTTTTGTTTTGCCATATTGTTATCGGCAAAAGAATGGGTGTCACTTAAAATGAGTCCTTGAAGTGTACTTCCTATTAATTCGTAAGTGCGCAGTGCAATGTAGCCTCCCATCGAAACACCACAAAGTACAACGTTATTTAAATTTAAATGTGTGATGAATTGGATTAAATCCTTTGCAAAAACATCCACACTAAAAAAGCCATGACCTCGCGTGCTGTGTCCGTGTCCTCTAATATCTATTGCTATTCCGATAAATTGTTCGTCTAATTGTTGCATCTGTGCGCGCCACATATTTTTATTGAAAGGGAAACCATGTAAAAAGATAACTGTTTTTTCAGCTTTATCTGTCTTACTAGGTCTTATCATATATGAAATGCTGATGTCGTCAATACGTATTTTGCTGAGTTTCGTTTCTTTTTTGGACATAAGTACGTCTTTGTGAAAAAAATATTAAAAAAATAACCTTTGTAAATGTAATACTATCAATAAGATAATAAAAATATTACTTTTTTTGTCTAAAAAAGTTTAAAAATAGTTTGCAGAATTGAAAAAAGTCCCGATATTTGTATCACAAAACAAAGGGGTATGACTTTAAATAAAAGTCGCTCAAAATGCACTCATGGCTCAATTGGATAGAGCACCTGACTACGGATCAGGAGGTTAGGGGTTCGACTCCCTTTGAGTGCACTACTAGAGAGCTTAGTCATTACGACTAAGCTTTTTTTGTTCCATTCCAAATTATTAAAAGAAGGTTTCATCATATAGTTTAATTGAGGTTAATAGGAATATGACACTCCGTTTAAACTCTTTATTTAACTATCCGCTATTTTTGTTGCTATATTTAAATTTCGCCAAAATGAATTATAAAAGTATTTGTCTGCTTTTTTTACTCTTCACTTTCAAAATAATATCTGCCCAGCAAGCTCATTATCCTGATAAGCCTAATATTCATGGAATGTTATTGATGGGGATAGAGACTATATATGCTGAACATTTACCTATGTTTCATCAGCCACACGACTATCAGATTATTCTGAAGCTTGAATTTTCTAAGGCCGATCTAGAGCAATATCGCACTAGCCGTTTAGCATTTCCTGAAGAATTTGTTTATACGATTGAACCAGAAGTTTTTGTTTTGCCAGAAATGGTTAATCAGACCAAAGTATTTAGGGCAAATGTATATAGAGGTCATTTTGAAAGGGGAGGATTTAAGCTTTTAGATTCGATTTCTCTTAAAATCAAGCAGGTTGTCTATTATAAACAGTTTGATAAAGATAATCCAAGGCCTGTAAATTTGCAGTACATCTTATTCGGAAATATGAAAGAACAATTTCTGAGCCATTTGATCAGTAGAAAACCTGATTTTCATGAGGTTTTGTCTGTTAAGTTATCGGATGTTAAGCAGATGAAAACAGACAAGTCTTATCAGCTGCTCGTTTTGAAGGAAAGGGAGAATCGTGTTCCTTTTTCTTGGAGTAAGTCGAAGGCAATGATTCTGGGTACTAAACGACCGGTTAGTTTTATAAACCACAAACAGCTGTATGTTGAATTTGGTGATTTGGAATAAAGAATATTCCATATTCCTTTTATACGAGTCTTCCTGGTTAAAAGGTTTTTATTTTCTTCTATTTTTAAAATAAGATCTAGTTTATGCGTTGACAGAGGTACAGGTAAAGTATTTCAAATGCAATCAGCATTTTATATAGTAACTGAAAAAATTGCTTAGAGTTTTGGGAAACTTTTTTTAATTATTTTAAGATAATCCTTTCAAAGATGAAATAACTTGAATATGTATAATGGGTGATTTAGGGATTAAAAATTCTTCTTTGGTGGTTCTATATATCGAATTTCGCCGTGTGCGAGCTCTTTATATCTGTTGATTATGATTAAGCATAATTGTATTTGATTGATGATTTTTTATTTTGTTTCATTATCAGTCTATTAGATAAAAATTGAAAAAAAAATTTGGAGGCAGTGCTATTTTGCCTATATTTGCATCACCAAAACGGAAGAACAGCAATGAAGATGACGTAATGGTTGACGCGCTCATGGCTCAATTGGATAGAGCACCTGACTACGGATCAGGAGGTTAGGGGTTCGACTCCCTTTGAGCGCACTATTTGAAAAGCCTAATCAATATAGCGATTAGGCTTTTATTTTTTTACTCTATTACTCTAAATACTACTATGCTAAACCTTGTAATATTTGGCCCTCCGGGGGCAGGAAAGGGAACACAATCGCAGAAGCTTATCGATAAATATCAGTTAGTTCATGTTTCAACAGGTGATATCTTTAGAGCTCATATTCAAAACCAGACAGCTCTAGGTCAACAAGTCAGTCAGATTATTGCTGACGGAAACTTAGTGCCTGATTCGGTTACGATTGCGATGTTGGAAGAGGAGGTGAAGAAAAATCCGGACGCAAAAGGATTTATTTTTGATGGCTTTCCACGTACTGTGGCACAAGCAGAAGCGTTGGACGCATTTTTAACTGGTATTAATTCTTCTATCTCTGTAGTTATAGCTTTAGATGTAAATGAAGATGAATTAAAAACACGCATTGCTAAACGTCAGGAGATTTCTGGCCGTGCGGATGATGCTGCTGATAAATTGGTAAAACGTATTGATGAATATTTTACAAAAACTATTCATGTGTTACCTTATTATGAAGCACAAGGTAAATTGTCCAAAGTAAACGGTATTGGTGATATCGATTTTATTTTTGGAGAATTGACTGCTATTATTGACAATTATTAAATAATAAAGCGGAGACGTTTTAATAACAAATATATTTTATTTCTATGGCGCAAGGTTCTAATTTTGTCGATTATGTGAAGGTGTGTTGTCGATCGGGACACGGAGGATCAGGCTCAGCGCACTTACATCGAGATAAAACAACCATGAAGGGTGGACCCGATGGAGGTGATGGTGGTCGTGGAGGTCATATTATCCTTAAAGGGAATACACAATTATGGACTTTATTGCACCTAAAATATAGGAAGCATATCATTGCTTCCAGTGGTGAATCAGGTAGTTCTGCTACAAGTACGGGTGCCTCAGGGAAGGATGAAATTTTAGAGGTTCCTGTAGGGACAGTGGCTAAAGATGCTGAAACGGGAGAGGTTTTATTTGAAATCACCGAGGATGGAGAGACACAAATTTTAACTCCTGGTGGTAAAGGTGGATTAGGTAACTGGCACTTTAAATCTTCAACTCAGCAGACGCCACGTTTTGCACAACCGGGTTTGCCTGGACAAGAGCGTTGGATTATTCTAGAGTTGAAAGTATTAGCTGACGTAGGATTGGTTGGTTTTCCAAATGCGGGAAAATCTACACTATTATCTGTTGTTTCAGCGGCGAAACCTGAAATTGCGAACTATCCTTTTACTACCTTAGTTCCTAATCTTGGTATCGTGAGTTATCGTGATGGGAAATCTTTTGTAATGGCAGATATTCCTGGTATTATTGAGGGTGCCTCTAAAGGTAAGGGTTTAGGATATCGATTCTTAAGACACATTGAACGAAATTCTGTGTTGCTGTTTATGGTGCCCGCAGATACTGAGCGCACGATAAAGCAGGAATATGATATTTTATTAAATGAGCTTTCAGTTTATAATCCAGAACTTCGTGATAAACCAAAATTATTGGCAATTACTAAGGCTGATATGTTGGATGATGAATTGGAGAGAGAAATGGAAAAAGAAGTTCCGGAAGGATTACCGTATATATTTATATCATCTGTTGCAGGAAAAAATATTTTGCAATTGAAGGATATGATCTGGAAAGCAATCAATTTGTAATTGATTGTTTTTTGGTAGAAAAAGCGATTACATACGATGTAATCGCTTTTTTTATTTTTTAGCTCCTGTATTGAACGGTAGTTTGTAACTTTATTGTCTAAACTAATTACATTATGAATCAAGCAGCACAAAAATATTGTGTAGAATGCGGAGCTATTATTAATGCGAAGGCAGAAATATGTCCATCATGTGGTGTTCGTCAACCGATGTATTATACCCAGCAATCAAATAATCAAAATAGAGATGAGAGGTGGTTAGCCTGTTTATTACTTTGTATTTTTTTAGGACCGTTTGGTGTTCACCGTTTTTATGTAGGTAAGATCGGTACTGGGATTATTCAATTATTGACCTTTGGCGGATGTGGTATCTGGTATATTATTGATCTTGTTATGATTGTCATTGGGAATTTTCGCGATGCATCGGGCAATGTAATTGAAAGTAATTAATAAACACTTCATTATCTTATTAAGATTGGTGATTTTAACGTTATATTTTTGGAATATCACACTATTATAAAAAAAGTCTTTTTACTTTGATGATTTTGTTATACCTTTGTCTCCTGTGAAAATTGAAGTAAATGCTTTCGCAAATGTTGTAAAAAACGATAATTTCGTTATCGTTGAATCAATTGTTAATTGATTATTTAGCCCATTTAGGGCTTTTTTTATACACCAAAACTTCGATAAAGCAAGGAATTAGGAAAAACAATTTTATATTTAATAAATAATGACCAACTACAGCAAATTGCCTGCAATTTTAGTTTTAGAAGACGGAACGGTTTATCACGGAAAAGCAGCGGGAAAAATTGGAACGACTACTGGCGAAATTTGTTTCAATACCGGAACTACAGGTTACCAAGAGATTTTTACCGATCCCTCATATTTCGGACAAATTATGGTAACAACCAATGCCCATATTGGTAACTATGGAATTGATGAAGATGATACTGAATCTGGTAAGATTCAAATCGCAGGATTAGTTTGTAAAAATTATAATATTAACTATAGTCGTAAAATGGCCGACGAATCTATTCAGAGCTATTTTGAAGAGGGAAATTTAGTTGGTATTTCAGATATTGATACGCGATCTTTGGTGCGTCATATCCGTAATAAAGGTGCAATGAATGCTATTATTTCATCTGAAAACTTAGATGTTGAAGCATTAAAAGCTACTTTAGCTACTGTTCCTTCCATGGATGGACTTGAATTATCATCTCAGGTTTCTACAACAGAACCTTATTTTTATGGTAATGAAGATGCTCCTGTACGTGTGGCAGTATTAGATTTAGGTATTAAAAAGAATATTCTTCGCAATTTCTCTCAAAGAGAAGTGTATGCAAAAGTATTCCCTGCTAAAACTACTTTTGCAGAAATGCAAGAATGGAATCCTGCAGGATATTTCATCTCTAATGGTCCTGGTGATCCATCAGCGATGAGTTACGCAATTCAAACGGTAAAAGATATCTTAGCGGCAGACCAACCGATGTTTGGAATCTGTCTTGGACACCAGATATTGGCTTTGGCAAATGATATCCGTACGAAAAAAATGCACAACGGTCACCGTGGTATCAACCATCCGGTTAAGAATATTATTGCTAACCGTTGTGAGATTACCTCACAGAATCATGGCTTTGGTGTTGTTGCAGAAGATATTGAACAGTCAGATAAAGTTGAAGTTACGCACATCAATTTAAATGACCAATCGATTGAAGGTATCCGTGTAATTGGAAAAAATGCGTTCTCGGTACAATATCATCCAGAGTCGTCACCTGGTCCACATGATTCACGTTATTTATTTGATGATTTCATTGAGTTAATTAAAAAATAATCGATTAGTATAAAGATAGGGGTTAGCAATTTGCTAACCTCTTTTTTTGCACTTTATATATTCATTCTTGCCATAAAATTGTGGTTTACGTTTTTTAATAAGCTCAATTTTATTTATATTTGATTATTAAATCAGAATATAATTTTTTAGTGTAAAAATTACACTAAGTATTGTATAAAATACTATATAAAAAGTTTAAACCAATATTACAATGAGTTTAATTATTGATGTACATGCGCGTCAGATTTTGGATTCGCGCGGAAATCCTACTATCGAAGTAGATGTAACGACACAAAATGGTTTCGTTGGACGTGCTGCAGTGCCTTCTGGTGCTTCTACAGGTGTTCACGAAGCAGTAGAGTTGCGTGATGGTGATAAATCAAAATACTTAGGTAAAGGTGTTTTGAAAGCAGTAGAAAATGTAAACACTAAAATTGCTGAGGCTTTAGCAGGTGTTGATGTTTTTGAGCAAAATGCAATCGACAAAATCATGATTGATTTGGACGGTACTGAAAATAAAGGAAACTTAGGCGCTAATGCTATTTTAGGTGTTTCTTTAGCTGTTGCAAAAGCTGCTGCCCAAGAGTCTCGTCAACCATTATACCGTTATATTGGTGGTGTTAATGCTAATACATTACCTATTCCGATGATGAACATCATTAATGGTGGTTCTCACTCTGATGCTCCTATTGCTTTCCAAGAATTTATGATTATGCCAGTAGGCGCTCCTTCATTCTCTGAAGCTTTACGTTGGGGAACGGAAGTATTCCATAACTTGAAAAAGATTTTGCATGACCGCGGTCTATCTACTGCAGTAGGTGATGAAGGTGGCTTTGCTCCAACTTTTGATGGTACTGAAGATGCTATTGAAACTGTATTAAAAGCAATTGAAGCAGCTGGTTACAAACCAGGTTCTGATATTTGTCTAGCTTTAGATTGTGCTGCTTCAGAATTTTATGTAAACGGTAAATACGATTATACTAAATTTGAAGGTGATAAAGGTGCTATCCGTACTTCCGAAGAACAAGTTGCTTATTTAGCAGAATTGACTGAAAAATATCCAATTATATCTATCGAAGATGGTATGCAGGAAGATGATTGGTCAGGTTGGAAATTGTTAACAGAAAAAATTGGCGCTACTATTCAATTGGTTGGTGATGATTTATTTGTTACAAATACAAAACGATTGCAACAAGGTGTGGATACAGATACTGCAAATTCAATCTTAGTAAAAGTTAATCAAATTGGTTCTTTAACTGAAACAATTAATGCTGTTACTTTGGCACAGAATTCAAACTACACTTCGGTTATGTCTCACCGTTCTGGTGAAACTGAAGATTCAACAATCGCTGATTTAGCTGTTGCTTTGAACTGTGGTCAAATTAAAACTGGGTCGGCTTCACGTTCTGATCGTATGGCTAAATACAATCAATTGTTACGCATTGAAGAAGAATTAGGTGCAAATGCTCGTTTTATTGGAAAGAACTTCCGTTTTGCGAAAAAATAATTTGCAATAAATATCAAAAAGAGGCATCCTTTATTTAAGGATGCCTCTTTTTTTACATGATATTCTAAGCTAGAGTTACAATTTATATCATGCACTGCTAAGTGATAATTTTAAAATAATTTATCACTACCTGGGATATGTAAATCAAGTTTTAATTCCTTATTCAGCTTTTTGATGAAATAACTTGCTAAAAGTGGTGATTCCAGTTCGATGTTTTGATGAATGAAAAAATATAGTTTCTGTAGACCTGCTTCCCGCCATTGTTTAATGACCATAACCCAGTCGTCCAATCTGGTGTAATCAGATGGATCATTGGCTCCGACATAGCGAATGAATGCCGATGGAGTAGTTAAATGCATATGTAAGAGGTCGCGTCTTCCTGCTGTGTCAACTAAGATATTTGTAATGTCAAATTGCTCAAGTAACTTGTAAAATGCAGTTGCTGTTTCAGCTTTGGAAAACCATTCCTGATTACGAACTTCTACTGCAAGTGGTAGTCCTTTCGGAAATTTAGAGATAAACTCACGGAGGCGTTCCATATCTTTTGGTTTATAGTTATCATGCATTTGTAAGAAGATCATTCCTAACTTTTCTTCAAAGAGAGCGATATTATCTGTAAATTCCTTTACTTTT
Source organism: Sphingobacterium sp. B16(2022) (assembly GCF_012030425.1). GTDB lineage: Bacteria > Bacteroidota > Bacteroidia > Sphingobacteriales > Sphingobacteriaceae > Sphingobacterium > Sphingobacterium anhuiense. The sequence goes on from NZ_JAAUVN010000001.1 coordinate 160,953, forward strand.
TCATCAGTGTTTAATAGACGGCTATAATGACTTATTGATTGCGGTATTTTAGGGAAAAATTTAAAGTCTGTGGGAGTCTTTTTTTTCCAAGTCTCAACTTGCTCTTTTGATGGTGCATTATAAAAGGTTGCATTGAGTTCAATACTGTTAAACTGGCTACTGTAGTAGGGAAGTTCATCTTTCGTTCCTTTCGGATAAAAGCCCTTTAAGTCCGATTTATTCCACTTAGCACATCCGACATAGATGGCAAATGCTTCCTTGTTTTTATTCTTTTTTAATAATTTTAGCGTATCCGGGGAAGTAGGGGGTAACGTAAAATCTATTTCTTGTGGATTTGATACCTGTCCAAATTTCATGTTGTTCCGTTTTATATTGTTTATAAAAAGTAAAGCGAAGCTGCGGATTTAAATAATGTAAACCGATTTTATTTTTATCTAAAATCACATGATCTTTTTTGAAGTTGAGCTTACCATTGTGCGCTCGCGATTCTTAATAAATCACATTGAAAGAAGGATAAAATAAGCAGTCTATTTTAATGCAGTTCATCCCAAAGTTCTTGAAATTGTTGTTTCAATTGTGCTAATTCTTGTTCTAATGTTTCAATTCTTTTATGAAGGAGTACCGTATTTTCGGAAGGGGGATGTATTTGCTCAAATTGTTCCAAATCGATATCACCGAGTAAATGTATATATCGCACTTCCTTATGTCCTGGTTGTTTTTCTAATGCTTTTACAAATCCTTCAGATGCTAATTTTTCAAGATGTTCTGTAATGTCTTCCAAGGCTTCAAAATCATACAGACGACCTGAATTTGAATTTATTTCTCCGGCTGTTAATGGTCCGCGAAGTAGTAGAAGACAGATGATTGCTAGTTCTGATGGAACTAATGGAAATTGTATGGCAAAATTATGTTTATACTTTGTCACACGGCTACCTCCACCTACAACATGCGCGATAAGACCCTTTTTTTTCAGTATGGCTAAGGTATTGATAATGGTCTCATCGGAATATTGTACCACAGGTCTTCGAGCCGTTTTTTGGTTGCAGGCACTTTGGAGACCGTTCAGTGACATCGGGTAATATTCTGGGGTGACCTTTGACTTCTCGATTAAAGAGCCTAATACACGTTGCTCTTCGGCTGATAATTGTGGTTTGGTGCTAAGTTCCATAAATTTAATTAGTTGAAATCAAATATGCTATTTTTTAGAGGGGGAAACAATTATTTTTAAATATTATCCACAATAAAAACCATTAAATATCCTTTTTATTATCTTAGTGAAGTTTTAAATATACAGCTTTGTTAAAGATCGCGTACCATCCCGAATATATTCATCCTGTACGTGCAGGCCATCGATTTCCGATGGAAAAATATGAATTGATTCCATTACAGCTATTGCACGAAGGGGTAGTGAAAGCGGAAAATTTTTTTGAACCTCTACTTGTGTCATTTGAAATTGCTTGTTTAGCGCATGACCCCGGCTATGTGCAGGCTTTATTTGATCTGACATTAGATCCTAAGATGGTTCGGAGAATTGGTTTTCCTTTAACAAGGAGTCTAGTTGATCGTGAACGTTATCTGGTAGATGGTACGATAAAGTCCGCACTATATGCGCAACAAAATGGTATTTCGTTTAATATTGCAGGTGGAACGCATCACGCGGGTTATGATTTTGGAGAAGGCTTTTGTTTATTGAATGATCAAGCTGTGGCCGCTCGTTATTTGCTTAAAAATAAGCTGGCAAAAAAAATTTTAATCATCGACCTCGATGTGCATCAGGGCAACGGAACCGCTCATATATTTCAAGACGACCGAGATGTTTTTACTTTTTCGATTCACGGGGATAAAAATTTTCCATTTATCAAAGAAAGTTCTGATTTGGATCTTCCTGTTTCGGATGGTATAACTGATGATGTATATTTGCAGTTGCTTAGCAAGCATCTGCCGAATCTCTTTAACAAAGTCAAACCAGATTTTGTTTTTTACCAGGCCGGAGTTGATATTCTGGCGACAGATAAATTGGGGAAATTGAAACTTTCTCCAGCAGGCTGTCGATTAAGAGATGAGTTTGTTCTGTTAAATTGTTTGCAATATCAGGTTCCAGTTCAAGTTTGTATGGGAGGAGGCTATTCTTTGCATATCAAAGATATTGTTAATGCACATTGCGAAACATTTAAAATCGCTGTCGATTTATATAATTTTTAAAAATAAGATTTAAATAGGAAATATGTTTTTTCATCAAGATGCAACTTTCGATCAACTTTCTATCCATCGTGTAGGCAACAAGTCACAAGAGGAGTTTTATATATTATCAGAGCAACCTGTTCCACTTGAGAATGACGATGTATTACCCCCTCTGCTTATGCAATATTTTATGAGTCCTTTTGCAAAGGTAAATGAAGTTTATCGCTTATTTCATCCCAATGGAGAACTGGCGTTAAATGAAATTTATCACTTTACAAAACAGTTCTTTAATGAGCAATTAGCTTTTCATGAATACTCTCAGCAGATAGCAAAACACTTATATGAAGTTTGTATGCACCCGAAGATCAAACCTGGTGAGGTGTATGTGGTTTCATTGAAAAATGTACAGATTGAGGGTGAGAATTATGATGCTGTCGGAATTTTTAAGTCTGAGAACAAGGAAACTTATCTAAAAGTATATCCGAATCAAGGTGGTTTTCAATTGGATTATGAGGAAGAAGCAATTAATATTAATAAATTGGATAAGGGTGTGATCATAGTCAATGTAGAAGAAGAGGAAGGTTATAAGGTGCTGGTTGTCGATCAAACGAATAAAACCGAGGCAGTTTATTGGAAAGATGATTTTCTAAAGATAAAAATTCGTAATGATGATTTTAATCAGACGGGTAACTATTTGAAAGTTTATAAAAACTTTGTAAATGAGAAATTGGATGATATGTTTGAGTTAGAAAAGGCTGATAAGATTGATCTGCTCAATAAATCATTGAATTACTTTAAAGAAAAAGAGACTTTTGATCAAGAGGAATTTGAGGAGGAAGTAATTGGTAATCCTATTGCAGCAACAATGTTTAATGACTTCCGATCTGGATTTGAAGATGAATTTGATTCTCCTTTTCAAAGCAGTTTTGATATCGCTGACAAAGCGGTTAAAAAAATGGAAGCATCTTATAAGACCGTATTAAAGCTGGATAAAAATTTTCATGTTTATTTGCATGGTAAACGAGAATATATTGAAAAGGGATTTGATGAAGAAAAAGGGATGAATTATTACAAGCTATATTTTGAGAATGAGAGCTAATATATAAACCACGTTTATGCTAAAGAAACCACTTATCTGTTTTGCAATACTGTGTTTTATTACTGCAATAATCACCATTCTGGAAGGAAATACGTTTTTTGTTGAGCATTATTATTCAAGAATGTGGTATCCTTCTTTTTCATATTTACCACAAGCTATTTTTGGTTATTTACCTTTTAGTATTGGGGACTTATTTTACTTTTTTGCTGTTTGTTGCCTTTTACTACTAATCGTTAATGTTGTTAAGTACCTATTTAAAAAAAGGTATGTTTATGCAGGTAGATTCCTAGTATATCTTATTAACGTAATTTTGGGCTTATACTTGTTTTTTTACATAAGCTGGGGGATGAACTATTACCGGATACCCATTGTCCAAAATATAGGTTTAAGCACAGATAGTCTAAAGTTGGCTGATTATCTTGTTGTCCTGGAAACATGTCTCGATTCGACAAATATTTTGCGTTCCCAAATAAATCCAAAGCAATGGGAGCATCAGGATGAAAAGATAAAAAGAGAGATGATAGCATTAGTACAGTCGGATACGACTTTCCAATCTTTTCTTTCAACGACTTTAGTTGGTGCAAAGGGTCCCCTTAATAGTCATTGGGTCTCCTATTTTGGTGTGTCAGGATATTTTAATCCTTTTACACATGAAGCACATGTGAATACAGCAATGCCTGTTTTTTCTAGTCCTTTTACGTATGTTCATGAATTGGCTCATCAACAGGGGGTGGGTTTTGAAGACGAAGCAAATTTTATCGCCTATGTGCGATTGAAAAACCATTCAGAGCTTTTTTACCGCTATTCCAGCTATTTACAAACAACATCATATATGCTACAGGAGCTGAGGGGAATAGATGTGGAATTGTTTGCTACTTATAAAAAACGCCTTTCCCAACTTGTAGTGGCGGATCTGAAGGAGGAAGCTACTTTTTGGAGCAATTATACTGGCTGGACTAATAAAGTCTTTGGTATCTTCTATAATGGCTATTTGAAGCATAATAATCAAAAGGAGGGTATGGCCCGCTATGATAGAATGACGAGACTTGTCGTAGCTTATGAATTAAAGCTTAAAGGATGCCTTTAAAATAATTTTAAATAAGAAAAAGCGAGCATTGCTCGCTTTTTCTTATTTAATCGTTATAATCTCAGTCTTGCCATCTGTACCCGGGCTACCGGAATAGATCTGACCTTGAGGAAGTCCTCTCAAGCCAGCAGGAGCTTGTCTTACGCGATCATAAATAGATCTTAAATCGCTGGTTGCATTGACATTTTTACCTCCACCTTCATTTGCAATCTGCAAATAATTAGGTTGTTTTTTATTTTCTCTTTGCGGTACAAGGCTATTTTCTGAAAGTGTTAATTTAACATTTCCACCATTACCATTTGGAAATGTTTTTGTTCCATTAAAGGCATTATCTCCTTTAGCTATAATATACAGCGACCCTAATTTTTGAATATTAGCTTGAATATCAAAATTGGAACCGTTATTTTTTCCATCTGTCCCCGAAATAGAAGCATTATTACCTATAATGGCGTGACCAACATTTAAAATGACATTTTTGTTTGCGTAAAACATCAAGGAAGCTTTATCGCCCATGATCAAAGTGTCAATATGCAAATTAATCGTCGAGTCTGAGGATTTGGTATTGTAGACTTTTTTAGCCTTTTTCCCAATTTCTAATTTGCTGATGTGCTCAACATTACTTTGTGCATATGACTGAAATCCCAAAAAAGCAAGGGCAAAAATTGTAATTATTTTTTTCATGGCTATTTGTTTTTTATGTTAAACAACATCTGTTTGACGAATAGCGTTTTTGAAGGTTTAATGCGCTACTTCAAATACTGAACAATTAATTTAGCGGTTTTGTTTGATGCTCCTGGTTCTCCTAGTTTTTGGGCCAATGTTTCATAATTTTCCATTACACTTGCCCGGTATTCTGCTTTATTGATCAATTGATCTAACTCTTGTGCAATATCGTAAGTGGTACAATCGTCTTGAATCAATTCTCTTACAGACAAGAAGTCATTAATTAAATTGACCAGCGAAATGAATTTTACTTTAATGACCTGTTTAGCAATCCATATAGATAGTGCATTGGCTTTATAAACAACGACTTGAGGTACTTTAAGAATTCCAGTCTCCAATGTTGCTGTCCCACTTGTTACGACTGCTGCTTCGGCATGTTTTAATAAATCGTAAGTAGCATTAAATACAATTGGTATATTTTGATCACCAATGTATTGCTGGTAGTATGATTTATCAAAATTTGGTGCTCCTGCAATTACAAATTGATGCATTGGAAAGAGGTAGGTTAAATTTGCCATAACCGGTAATAACTTTTCTATTTCCATTTTACGGCTACCAGGCAGCAATGCGATGATTGGCCGTTCGCTGAGCTGTTGTTCCGTAATGAAATTAGGATTGAATTTGTAAGATGAAATGGCATCTAGTAATGGATTTCCAACATAGTCAACGGGCATTTTCCATTTTTTATAAAAATCGACTTCAAAGGGAAGGATACAGAACATGTGATCGACGACATGTTTAATTTTAATCACACGTTTTTGATTCCATGCCCATACTTTTGGAGAAATATAGTAACATGTTTTTATACCTTTTTTCTTGGCAAAATCTGCGATTTTTAAGTTAAAGCCGGGGAAATCAATTAAAATGACACAATCAGGCTTTTCTTTAATAATATCTTCTTTTACCTTTTTTAGATTTTTTGAAATGGTACCTAAGTTTTTTAATACTTCGACAAAGCCCATAAAGGCCATTTCCGAAGTGTGTATTAAGGCCTTTTGATCTGCAGATTCTTCCATCTGCGTGCCGCCTACGATTTTGAAGGTAGCGTCTGGATCTTCGACTTTTAATGCGTTGATCAAGTTTGCACCATGTAAATCTCCGGAAGATTCGCCTGCTATAAGATAATATTTCATTTGCTCGATTCTATTCAATAATAGGGTTAAACTTAGATAATTTTGCTTAGATCCGCAATATTATTGCGCTTATATAAAAGTAATGATATTGGATTTATCGTTTTATGGATACAGTATGGGTGATTCATTTTTTGATGATGATTGCGCATTTCTAATGAAGAAAGTTACAGGTTCCTTTTATAATAGATGATTATCACGCAGTTTTTCCATAATTAATGTGTTCATAATTAGACTTTAGCTAATTTTTAGATAAATGTTTTTATATTTAATTGAGATTTAGCATGTATAGATCTTAAATATTACTTTTGTACTATGGATAGATTTTTAGCACTTATTCGAAACAAATATTTTTTAGCTGGTATAGCTTTTACTGTTTGGATGTGTTTTTTTGATCGTAATGATTTTGCAACACAATATAGTTACCAGCATCAAAAAAGTAATTTGGAGAGAGAGAAAGCGTTTTACGAGAAAGAAAATGAGAGTATTATTGAAACCATAACAGACATCCGCTCTGATCAACGTGAAGTGCAAAGGATAGCTCGTGAAAAATATAAAATGAAGAAAGAAAATGAGGATGTTTATATTGTAACCGAGGTAGAACCAAAAGAAGAAAATTAAATCCAAGTTTCCTTTCTTTAGGATATTGAATTATTAGAATAACATAAAAAAGGCTGTTTCGATCTTGAAACAGCCTTTTTTATGTTATTCTTCTGTCTTATGCTCTGCGGCATATTCTTTTCTTATTTTCGAATGTTTTTTGCTATAAACAAAGTAAATTATTACACCGATCAACATCCAGATGCCTAGTCGTTCCCAAGATTCAATAGGTAATGATGCCATCATTAATACACAGACTAAAATACCGAGTATCGGAATAAGTGGTACAAATGGTGTTTTAAATGGACGTTCCAGGTTTGGTTCTGTTTTGCGTAATACAAGTATCCCTATACACACTAATGTAAATGCAAATAAGGTACCAATACTGACCATGTGGCCTAAATCGGATACGGGCACAAATCCGGCAAAAATACTTACAAATACCATGAAAATTAAATTTGTTTTCCAAGGAGTCTGTCTTTTTGATAGATCTGAAAATATTCGAGGTAATAGACCATCTTTACTCATTGAATAAAATACACGGCTTTGACCTAAAAGCATGACCAAAATTACAGATGTATATCCAGCGATAATCGTTACGATTAAAGCTGTGTTTAAGAAGGTATAACCTGTTTTTGCAAATGCAGTGGCAACAGGTTTGGCATCACCTTTAAACTCAGTGTAAGGTGCCAATCCAGTCAATACATATGAAAACAATACATATAGTAAGGTACAGATAATCAAAGAACCAATAATACCGATTGGCATTCCTTTTTTAGGATTTTTAGCTTCTTGCGCAGCAGTACTAACGGCATCAAAACCGATAAAAGCAAAAAATACAACTCCAGCCGCTCTCAGGATACCGCTAAAACCAAAATGACCAAAATCATCGCTACCCAGAAAACTCCAGAAGCTTAACTGGCCACTTTTCACCATTTCTTCTCCATGATTGACAGGTATAAAAGGTGTGTGATTCGCTGGATCTATGAATCCCCAACCCAGTACAATGAAAATTAGAACTACAGCAACTTTTAGAATAACTAAAATGTTATTTACAAAAGAAGATTCTTCTGTACCGCGCATTAAAAGTAGTGATAGTAAACAAACAATGATAATTGCAGGAACATTGACAATACCACCTTCCCAAGGACCATGTAGAAATTGAGTTGGAATTTCGACGCCTAATGTTAAGAGAAGTTGATTGAAGTATTGGGACCAACTAACAGATACCGTAGCTGCTGCCAAAGCATATTCTAAGACTAGATCCCATCCAATTATCCACGCCATAAATTCACCCATCGTAGCATATGAATAGGTATAAGCAGATCCAGCAACCGGGATCATCGATGCAAATTCTGCATAACATAAACCTGCAAAACCACAGCCTACAGCCGCAATAATAAAAGAGAGTACTACAGCAGGACCAGCATGGTCGGCCGCCGCTATACCTGTCAGTGAAAATAAGCCTGCACCTATAATGGCACCTACTCCTAATGCAATAAGTCCAGAACTGGAGAGTGTACGTTTTAATGTACCTTGGCCATTTAGCTCTGCTTCTGCGATTAATTTGCTAATCGATTTTTTAAAAAGCATAAATATGTTTTAAGTGGGTTGTTTTTTAATGTTTATTGATTGTCTTTTCAAAGTCAAATATAGTTTATTATATGAAAAAAGAGGAAGTTTTTTTTGTTTCTGTTCTTGATATAATGATAATTAATGTTTATAAAGCTGTTGTAAAGTATTTTTACATAGCCTAACTTATTTAAACTTGTTCAAAATAAAAGAAAGAAATTTTTAAATAAAGTATTGGGAGTTTGAACACAGAATGGTAAAGAATCTGCGCGTTAATGATTCAATATTCGTATAAAGGCTTTAAAAATAAAAAAGCTTTAAACCTTATATGTGAAATATTTTGGTTTAAAGCTTTTTTGAACTTATAATAAAGTTGAATTTACTATTTTCCTTTTTTCGTGTTGTATTTTTTGTAGGCATCTATAATATACAACTTAACATCTTCTGCTGAGGCTTGCTCAATGAATTTGTAAGTCGGTCTGTATTGCTCTTTGAAAAGTGCCAAATCTGGATTTTTTAGAGGCGTTACGGATTGGATTAAGTCATCTGTGAATTTACGATCGATAGCTCTTTTATGTTGCTCCTCTACTAAAAGTTTGTAGTTTTGACGTGCTCTTTTTCCTTCTTTACTAAATAGTCGAGAAGGAGAGAGACGGATACCGCCACGTTGTTGACCAACATCAGAGTATTTTCCCGCGATTTTTGTTGCATTGATTTCTGCAATTAATCTACTATCTGTCATTCTTTCAATATAGACTTCATTTAGTTCAATTACTGAGTTTAATCTATTTAGATAAACTCTTTTAACACCATAATCATAGACAAAAACAGTGTCTTTTTCATATCCGGTAGCCTCTATCGCTAAATAATCATTCAATTGAGCATCAATGATAAAATTGCCTTCTTGATCTGTTTGCACAATTTTATTTGTACGGGTATTTTTGATAGAAACTCCTTCAATTTTTTGACTACTGACCAATTCCATGGCAATTCCTTTTATTTTTTCCTGCGCTTTGAGATTGCTGAAGATACTGGTAATTCCCAGAAGTGTCAATATGCTTAAACTATGTATGAATGCTGTTTTCATTTTTCCTTTTTATATAACCAAAAATACATAAATATAAGTAGTAATGTATTTAAAAGAAATTATTTTAATAAAAAAATCTCATATATGATTGTATATGAGATTTTCTGTTTTTTATTTTGCTGTCCAGATATTGTTTTCCGGAACATGGTCTGGAAAAACTTTATCAGGATCTAATTGAACTGATATTAAAGGTTCTTTTGAATCTATTTTGAAGTCAAAAGATTGGTTTCTTTCCCAAACTTCTACGGGTAATTTTTTTCGAATTTTCTTTCCTGATACTGTTGTGGCTTCAACTACTACAGGCATAGGAAGTTTTTCTAAATTTTGAACCGTAATAACGGAACCTAATTTAGGGTCATTTTTTATGTATGTTACTTTATTGATTGCCTGATCAAGACGCCAGTTGTTTAGAAACCAACCGCGCCAAAACCAATTTAAGTTTTCCCCTGTCCCATTTTCCATTGAACGGAAAAAATCTTCTGGTGTCGGATGTTTATAGGCCCAATCAGAAATGTATTTTTTGAATGCATAATCAAAACGTTCTGCGCCGATAATTTCATTTCTTAATAATTTGAGACCATAAGCAGGTTTATAGTAAAGCAATATACCAATATTGCGTTCATCCATGCTTTGTGGTGTATTCATTATCGCTTCTAAGCGAGGATCTGTAAATCGGACTGCTTGACTGTTTGGATCCCCAACTTGTTTAAAATATTCACCGTTATTGAAACTTTCAGTTGCAATTTCATTTATGAAAGAGTTGAATCCTTCATCCATCCAGCCAAATTCTCTTTCGTTGCTCGATACGATCATTGGAAACCAGTTATGGCCAAATTCATGATTGGTTACTCCCCATAAGGATCCAGCACGTGCTTTATTGCCACAAAAAGATAATGCAGGGTATTCCATGCCTCCAACATTGGAAGCTACGTTGACAGCTACAGGATAGGGATAATCAAACCATTTGTTGGAGTAATGTTCAATGGCCGCTTTGGTATACTCGGTAGAACGTTCCCAGGCATTATTACCATTACTTTCTTCTGGGTAAGCAGAAATAGCAAGTGATTTTTTTCCATTGACCAAATTAATTCTCGCCGCATCCAATATAAAAGAAGAGGAAGAAGCCCATGCAATATCTTGCGCATTATTTAAAATGTATTTCCAAGTTAGACTTTTTTTGTTTGGTCTTGAGTTTGCTTGAGCGACCTCTTGTGCAGAACGTATGATGACTGTCTGGTCACTATTTTTGGCATTTTCATAGCGTTTAAACTGTTCTGCCGTAAATACTTCTTGTGGGTTTTGAAGTTCTCCCCCCAAAACGACAATGTGATTCGCGGGAGCCGTTATCTGTACCTGATAATTACCAAATTCACGATAAAATTCGCCAGGCCCCGTATAAGGTATTGTATTCCATCCTCGAATGTTGTCGTAAACGCATACTCTAGGGAACCATTGTGCGATGGCAAAAACATTACCTTTGGCGGCTTTCAGTATTCCCGTTCTATCGGCACCATATTCTGGTATTATGTATGAATATTGTATCTTAAATCCTGTTTTACCACCTTTTGCCGCTAAGGCTTGAGTTAGCCTAATTTGCATGCGGGTATCGGTGATGATATAATCAACCGGTTTACCAGTTAGATCGGTGACAGAAGATATCGTATAGCCACCATCAAAACTTGCGTTAGCATCACCATATCTACTTTTTGTTAATGGAGATATGGCTTGACCTCGACCTTCTTTGGAGAACATATTTTGGTCTAACTGAAGCCATACATAGTCCAGCTGATCTGGACTATTATTGCTATAATTTATTTCAACATTTCCAGCAATTGTATTTTTTTGATCGTCTAATGTTGCTGTAATTTTATAGTCAGCATTGTTTTGCCAGTAAGCTGGTCCTGGTTTTCCACTTGCTGAGCGAAATTCATCACCATTATTATTAAAAAATAAAGGAGCAAATGCTTCAGTATAACTATAATTGCTTTTTTGTTGAGCAAAACTTGGAGTTGATAATGATAAGGACAGAATACTTATTGACAATAAGGGTAATCTTTTCATACTTAATTGTAGGGATTGTTCTGCCTAAATATAGTATGAAAAGATGTATTGTTAAATTTTTTCGAAGAAATAGTCGGATTGTAACGATTATTTTAGAGAGGAAGCGTATTCTAGTTCATCGAAACCGAGCAAAATTTGCTTTCCTCCTTCAATTACAGGTCTTTTAATCATACTTGTGTTTTTGATCAGAACTTGGTTAGCGGTGTGTGCATCTGTAACGGTCGCTTGTTCTTCTACATCAAGTTTTTTCCATGTGGTTCCTTTTTTATTCAACAGTTTTTCCCAACTGATTTCTTTTTCCCATTCCTCGAGTTTATTTTCAGAGATGCCTTCCTTTTTATAGTCGTGAAATGTATAAGGCAATTGATGTTCTTCTAACCAATTTATCGCTTTTTTCACTGTGTTGCAGTTTTTGATTCCGTATACGTGTAACATATTTGTTCTATATTTTAATTCAAACTTAGAGAAATTGTAATTGATATCCAATATCGTATAGGTGAATATTAAATTATAGATGCTATTGGGTAAACTTCTTTATTTAGTGAGCATGGATCATTGTGTTAGTGTAAGAAGTACACTTTATAAATTATGTAGAACAATATTTTTTTTTTAACTTAGTCCATAAATAGTGAGATTATAAATAACAAAAGCAAATTATAATATGAGCCTAAAAGATTTTAAAGGTGTATTGACGGGAGATCAAGTACAAGAATTGTTTGAATTAGCAAAAACACACAAATTCGCATTACCAGCTGTTAACGTAACTGGTACAAACTCGATTAATGCTGTGATGGAAACTGCAAAAGCGGTTAACTCACCAGTGATTATTCAATTGTCAAATGGTGGAGCACAATTTTACGCTGGTAAAACGTTAAATAATGATGGATTAAAGGCATGTATTCTAGGTGCTGTAGCTGCTGCTCAACACGTTCATTTATTAGCAGAGCACTATGGTGTTGCAGTTATTTTGCATACAGACCATGCTGCTAAGAAATTATTACCTTGGATCGACGGTTTATTAGATGCTGGTGAGAAGTTTTTCGCACAACACGGTAAACCATTATTCTCTTCTCATATGTTAGATTTGTCTGAAGAGCCTATTGAAGAAAATATTGAGATTTCGGCAAAATACTTAGCACGTATGAAGCCGCTTGGAATGACTGTTGAAATCGAATTGGGTGTAACAGGTGGTGAAGAAGATGGTGTAGATAATTCTGATGTTGATAGTTCGAAATTATATACACAACCAGAAGAGGTAGCTTATGCTTATGAAGAATTATCAAAGGTGTCTGATAAATTTACTGTAGCAGCAGCTTTTGGTAATGTACACGGTGTATATAAGCCAGGAAATGTAAAATTACAACCTGTTATTTTACATAACTCACAAGAATTCATTCGCGAGAAATTTAATTTAACTGCTGATAAACCTGTTAATTTTGTTTTCCACGGTGGTTCGGGCTCAACTCCTGAGGAGATTGCAGAAGCAATTTCATATGGTGCAATCAAAATGAACATCGATACAGATATGCAATGGGCTATGTGGGATGGTGTTCGCGAGTATGAAGCTAAAAACCATGATTATTTACAAGGTCAAATCGGTAATCCTGAAGGAGCTGATTCTCCAAATAAAAAATACTACGATCCCCGCGTTTGGTTACGTAAGGGAGAAGAAGCTTTCGTTACACGTTTGAAACAAGCTTTCCAAGAATTGAATGCAATTGATGTTAATAGCAAGTTATAATATCGATTGAGTCTACATTTAAGTAGTACTAAAAAGCGTATGAGGTAATTTCACTTCGTACGCTTTTTTGTTGGGGCTGTGTTTTTTATTTATTTTTGTTAAAATCTGCTAAATTTTATCTTAAAGTCAGGAATGGTGCATATTTTGCAGGATAGTTATACGAATAGAATATATTGATATGAAAAAATTAGGATTAGGTGCTATTTTATTTTTTATTGCGCAATTAGGAATTGCTCAGACAAAGCAGAACGTGGGTACGTTTAATTCGGTAGATGTTACAGATAAAATTCAGGTTGAATTAATTCATGGCAATTCCAATGAGGTTGTGACTGAAGGGGCTAATTCTGAGAATATCCAAGTTATCAACAAAAACGGTGCATTACGTATTAAAATGAATACTTTAAATGCTCTTCAAGGAAATAATATCAGTGTTAAGGTATACTATCAATCTTTGAATAGTTTATCTGCCAAAAAAGGAGCGAAGATCGTTAATAGAGAAAAAGAGAAAATAGTAGCCGATCAATTAAATGTTTCCGCGGCAGAGGGTGGTTTAGTGGTTGTTTATGTGGAGGCTAAAAAGGTAGATGTTAAGCCTACTTCAGGTTCTACAATTTCACTTATTGGAAAAAGTATCACACAAGATGTTGTGTCTAATTTTGGCGGTAAATATGAAGGTAAAGAATTGATAACAGATGTAACCAATGTTACGGTCAATGGCGGTGGTCAAGCAGAGGTATATGCAAAAGATTCTATTGTCGCTAAAACGCGTGCGGGTGGCGTTATTGAAGTTTATGGCAAACCTGCACATAAATCTGAGAAGAAATTGGCTGGTGGAATAATTAATTATAAATAATCTACTAGAGTAAATTAAAAAAGCACTTAATTTTTTAAGTGCTTTTTTTAATGATTTTAACTGGATTCTTTCTGGAAGTTAATCAGTGTGTTCTTAGCAACACCTAAACCTTCTATTCCATATTCAATTTCATCACCCTCTACTAAAAATCGTTGCGGTACATGTCCTATACCTGTGCCAGCAGGTGAGCCGGTTGAAATAATATCTCCGGGGAATAATCCAAAGAAATCCGAAATATAGGAAATTAATTCTTTAACAGGAGTAATGAAATTTTTTGTATTTCCTTCCTGCATTAATTTACCGTTGAGTTTTAACCAAATTCTTAAATTCCCATCGTCTTCAATTTCGTCTTTTGTTACAAAATAGGGGCCTAAAGGAGCAAAAGTATTATAGCCCTTTCCTTTATCCCAGGTACCACCTCTATGTTTCATAAAATGACGCTCTGTTACATCATTCATCATGACATATCCAGCGATATAATCTGTTGATTCCGCTGTCGAAATATGTGTACCCTTTTTTCCGATCACAACAGCAAGTTCTGTCTCCCAGTCTGTATGGTATGAGTTTTTTGGAATTATAATGTTATCAAAGGGGCCATTTAATGCTGAAATAGCTTTTAAAAATAATATGGGCTCTTGTTCTTGAGCTAATCCAGTTTCTTTTGCATGGTCAGAATAATTAAGTCCTACGCATACAATTTTAGTTGGATTTGCAAGTGGTGTTCCGATACGACTTTCGGAAGGAATTGGCTTTAAGCTTGTACGGTTATTTATCACAAACTCTTCTAATCTTTCGAGCCCACCATTAGCGAGAAATTTATTGTCATAATCTTCTCCAAAATCGGAAGTGTCATAGTGAACTTCATTGATTAAAATTCCTGTTTTTTCTTCATTTAGTGGTCCGTAGCGAAATAACTTCATAGCATCTTAAAATATAATCGGCAAATGTAACCGTATAATCCTATTTATTCGTTTTAGTATTGTCAAAATCAGGTAATGAAATTTTGGGCTTTTCTATCATGTATTCTAAACAGATGATTTTTCATATCATTATATGAAGTTCATAAACAAAAAAGGTTCCTTTTTTAGAGGAACCTTAATTTTTATAAATCGCTTTGCTTTTTCTTCTTTTTACGAATCTCTGGTTTGGCAGCTTTCTTTAATTCAAACTGTTTTTCGAGATACATGATAATTTCTCCAGCAATATCTTTTTTTGTTGCTTTTTCTATTCCTTCTAATCCAGGAGATGAGTTTACTTCCAGTACGAGAGGACCTCTGTCTGATGGCATCATATCAACACCACAAACTGTTAATCCCATGGAAGCCGCAGCTGCAATGGCAGTCTCACGTTCATTTTTTGTAAGTCTGATAATTTCTGCTGTTCCCCCACGATGGATGTTAGATCTAAACTCTCCTTCTTTGGCTGTTCTTTTCATTGCACCGACCACTTTTCCTCCAACAACAAATGCACGTATATCTGTTCCTTTCGCTTCTTTGATATATTCTTGTATTAAGATATTATTTCCTAATCCATAGAAAGCTTCTATAACTGAGGAGGCAGCTTTCTTCGTTTCAGCTAATACTACACCAATTCCTTGTGTTCCTTCGAGTAATTTAATAACTAAAGGTGCACCACCGACCATGCTAATCAGGTCGTCAACATCAGATGCAGTACGGGCAAATCCAGTAATGGGAAGACCGATTCCTGCACCAGATAAAATTTGCATACAACGAAGTTTGTCTCGTGATCGTGTGATTGCTTGACTTGGATTGGCTGAAATTACGTCCATTACCTCAAATTGCCTCACAATGGCCGAACCATAGAAAGTAACCGAAGCACCAATTCGAGGAATTATTGCATCAATATCTGAAATATCTTGACCTTTATAGTGGATGCTAGGTTTGCCTTGTTGAATTCCTACATAGCATTTGCTATGATCGATGACAACGCATTCATGTCCACGTTTTTCTGCAGCTTCTACTAATCGACGTGTCGAGTATAAGCTTTTAACTGTTGATAATACAGCGATTTTCACTTTGCTATGATTAGAATGATTTAATTGTAATGTTGGTTCATAAACAATTGTCTATGAATATTCTTTTTATCCAACAGATTTTTGAGATAAGTTAGATCTTGACACGTCCACGATAAACCTTTTTGATAGGAAACTTTTTCCTAGTAACATAGGATATCGCATGGAAGAACGGTTTCTAAAAGATAATTTAATTTCGAAAAACTGATTATATAATTTGGCTTTTGTTAATATGTAATAACGCTTTTCTTTTTGACCGAATGAACTTTTTACAATTTTTTCTCGATAAACAGGAAATTTGAATATGCGAAGTTCTCTTGTTTTAAAATTAACGATAATATGGCAAATAATCCACTTTTGATTTTCAATTATTTTGATTTCATAAGATTCACAATGTAAAACAGATGATCCCGCACCTGTATCTACTTTTGCTTCAATATTAAAAATACCAAGTTCCGGTAAATCTAATGATTCTTTCCAACCCACAATTAGTTTATCTTTCATGGTTATAAGGAGTCATTAGACTTGATAAAATACCAAGTCTAATGACGTTTTAGTTATTCGTAAATAAACTCGCCGTAAGGAGATTTAACTGTTACTTGTTTTGTAGTAGCAGCTTCTACGCGACCAATAATTTGAGCGGGAATACCATAAGATTCGGAGATTGCAATAATTTCTGATGCAATTTCTTCAGGTACATAAAGTTCCATGCGGTGTCCCATGTTGAATACTTTGTACATTTCTTTCCAATCCGTATTTGATTCTTTTTGAATCAAATCAAACAATGGAGGGATAGGGAAGAGGTTGTCTTTGATAACGTGTACTGCATCAACAAAGTGTAATACTTTCGTTTGTGCACCACCTGAACAATGTACCATTCCGTCAATTTGAGAACGGTAAAGATCTAATATTTTTTTGATTACCGGCGCATATGTACGTGTTGGAGAAAGAACTAGTTTTCCTGCTGTAATTTCTTCACCAGTTTCAACTGTGATTTTATCGGTTAAATTTTGACTGCCTGAAAAAACTAAGTCATATGGAACAGCTGGGTCAAAACTTTCCGCATATTTTGCTGCAATATTTTTATTAAAGACATCATGACGTGCTGAAGTTAATCCATTGGATCCCATTCCTCCGTTATATTCGGTCTCATAGTTAGCTTTTCCTGAAGAGGATAAACCAACAATTACATTGCCTGGTTTTATGTTATGATTAGAAATGATGTCTTCACGTTTCATGCGACAAGTTACCGTACTATCTACAATAATAGTACGTACTAAATCGCCCACATCTGCAGTTTCACCACCTGTTGAATAAATACCAATACCCATTTCACGGAGCTCTGCTAGAATTTCTTCTGTTCCATTAATAATTTCTGCAAGAACTTCTCCTGGAATGACATTCTTATTACGACCAATAGTAGATGATAATAAAATATTATCGGTAGCGCCTACACAAAGTAAGTCATCAAGATTCATGATGATTGCATCTTGTGCAATACCGCGCCAAACAGATATATCACCTGTTTCTTTCCAGTAAACATAGGCCAAGGAAGATTTCGTACCTGCACCATCAGCGTGCATAATATTACACCACTGTTCATCACCACCTAGAATATCAGGAATGATTTTACAAAAAGCTTTTGGATACAATCCTTTATCGATGTTCTTAATAGCATTGTGTACATCCTCTTTACCTGCGGATACACCTCTTTGGTTATATTTTAAATCTGACATGTTGCTGCAAAAATAATGATTCGTTATGAATTTTAAGCTTTTATTGTAGTAAATATTTGTTAATCTTTTTTAAATATGACTTGCCATTCAAGAAGTAATTTTTCTAAAGAGTATTGTGCATTTGCAGGACTTGTGCTGGGTAGTGTGTAATACTGGTATTGATCCGCTTTTTTAAAGTGTTTATCAAATACTTTACGCGCTTTTTGTCCATTAAATATGATGGTATGGAGGTGTGGGTGCTGGGAGAAGAATGTAGTGAGGTCATTTGGAATTTCCTCAAGAATATCGAGATCCATACTGCCTTTTCTTTTTGCTTGTGCGCACACATCCCATAGACCGATCCTATTTTCTAGCAGTATATTTAATTTTTCTGAATAAGAATGAAAGTCAGTTATATTAAAAATCCGTTGGATTAATTTCCAGAAGCGATTCTGAGGATGTGCATAATATTCTTGGGCTTGAAGGGACCTGTCTCCTGGTAAAGAACCCAATATTAATACTTGAATATCTTTATTTTGAATGGGTAAGAATGATTGTTTAAACATCTTGATAATAAACATTTATGCCGAATATAAATAATCCTTTTTGATCTGGCATATTTTATTTTGAAATGAAATCTTAATGCTATATATTTGATATCAAACTAATATCAAAACTTAAAAAAATATGGAAAAATTAATTAAACCTCTTTCTGGTTATTTAGCTCTTTTAATTGCTATTGTTCTTTTTGTACTTGGAATCGTATGTTTCTTTCAAGCAGAAGCTTCTTCCTGGTATATTGCGGTGGGGATTTTATTTATTTTAACCACACTGTTCTTGTTAAAGGGTCTGATGATCATTAATCCAAATCATTCACGTGTGTTGAATTTTTTTGGAAGTTATATTGGTACAGTAAAAGAAAATGGGTTATTTTTTGTTAATCCTTTGTACTCTACTTTAAATGTTAGTCTACGATCGGATAATTTACAGGGACAAACTTTAAAAGTAAATGATAAAATGGGAAATCCTATTGAAATAGGCGCTGTTATTGTTTGGCAAGTTGGTGATACTTATAAGGCTACTTATGATGTGACAAATTATACTTCATATGTCCGCACACAAAGCGAAGCGGCTGTGCGGCATTTGGCTGGTAGTTTTCCTTATGATAATTTGGAAATAGATCCTAATAATCAAGCAACAATTACTTTGCGTGAAGGTGGAGATACTGTTAATCATATCTTAGAAAAAGAATTATTAGAGCGTTTGGCTCCAGCTGGTATTATTATAAAAGAGGCGCGGATCAGTCATTTAGCATATGCTTCTGAAATTGCCGGAGCAATGTTACAAAGACAGCAGGCAACTGCGATTGTTGCCGCTCGTGCTAAAATTGTTGAAGGTGCAGTTGGTATGGTAGAAATGGCTTTGCAAAGATTGTCTGAAAAAGATATAGTTGAGCTTGATAATGATAAAAAGGCAGCAATGGTTAGTAATTTGATGGTTGTACTCTGCGGGGAAAAGGCGGCATCTCCTGTGTTAAATACGGGAACCCTGTATCAATAGTTTTATTAATAAATAATATGGCGGAAAAAAAGAATTTCATGCTCCGGATTGATAGTGATGTATATAAGGCATTGGAAAAATGGTCTGCCGACGAATTTAGGAGTGTGAACGGGCAAATAGAGTTTTTATTGAATAAGGCGTTGAAAGAAGAAAAGCGCTTACTTGATAAAAAAATAAAAACAACTTCAGATAAATCAGCAGAGTAGTTTGTTTAACATCCTTAATTGAGATTTATTGCATTTGACATGTGATAGTTGCTAGTGTGAAAGTAAAGGTTTCTAAAATCATTTTCACACTAGCTTTTTTAATGATGAAATAACATAATAAATTTTAAATTTGAATGAATTTTGAGTGGTAAGATAGATAGATATGAATAATAATTTTAGATTGCTTGTTATCAGTACAAGTACGATCCATGGGAGTTCTTTTTTGACCTATATAAAAAATGATTTGGTTGACTTTATTCAGACCGATGAATTGATATTTGTACCTTACGCAAGGCCATCTGGTATTTCTTATGATGAATATACAGCTCATGTTCAGGAAGCTTTAAAAGATAAAGGAATTCGGGTAAAAGGTCTACACACTTTTTCTGATCAAAAGGATGCAATAAAAAAAGCAAAAGCAATTTTTATAGGAGGAGGAAATACTTTTCTTTTGCTCAAGACTTTGTATGAATTGGATCTTGTTAGTGAAATTAAATCGGCTGTTGCTTCTGGTTTACGTTATGTGGGTACTTCAGCTGGATCTAATTTAACGGGCTTGACAATTGGTACAACTAACGATATGCCGATCGTTTATCCCCCAAGTTTTGAAGCGTTACAGTTTTTACCTTTTAATCTCAACCCACATTATCTTGATCCAGATCCTAACTCTACACATAAAGGTGAAACGAGAGAGACAAGAATCCAAGAATTTCATCAATTCAACAGTCAGGCTGTGTTGGGTTTACGAGAGGGTAGCTGGTTACATGTTGAGCATGGTCAAATTGAATTGAAAGGTGTACTGTCTGCACGATTATTTCAACAAGGAAAAGATCCTATTGAGCTTAATCCTGGTCAACTTCAATTTTGAGATATTTACAAAATACTTTAGCAATTTAGCTTCTAGATTTTAGCGGTGATTAAAAAAGTAATTATTTATGAGTAAAAAAATAAAAGTACATCCCGCAGATATTGCTGAAAATCTAAGTAAATTAGACAAAGAGGCTTTGTATGAGCAATTTAATCATTATGATTTTGACTTGCAACTCGAGATATTTTCTTTTTTAGAAAAGGATGTTCAATATCGCCTAGCGAAATCCCTCTCAGAATCGGAACTGACAGAATTACTTAACAACTTAAAGCCTGATATTAGGAATCAGCTATTTTCTGATTTACCTGATGATTTGATTAAGTACTTAATTAATTTGTTAAATGAACGTGAAAAACAGTTAGCGTTGAAGCTGATTGGCTATGATGAAAATAGTATTGCACATCTCATGACCCCGATGTATGTCCAAGTTAGACCATATTTTACTGTTGAACATGTTTTTAAGCATATTAAGCTTTTTGGAAAGAAGGCTGAAACCTTAAATTTTATATATGTTGTCGATGAAAAGAATGTGCTTATTGATGATTTAAAAATAGGTGAGTTGTTATTAGCCGATACAGATATTGAAATTTCAGAACTGATTGATCATAATTTTGTTGCTATCAGAGCCGCAACTCCTATGGAGGAGGCATTTGAGATTTTCCAGAAATACGATCGAAGTGCGCTTCCGATCACGACGGATAATGGTGTATTGGTCGGTATTGTGACATTTGATGATGTATTGGATCAGATAAAAGATCGAGATACGGAAGATATCCAACGTTTTGGCGGGATGGATGAACTTGATGTTGCTTATACAAAAACTCCGCTACTTAAATTGATTCAAAAAAGAGCTGGTTGGTTGATTATTTTGTTTTTAAGTGAAATGCTAACAGCTTCAGCGATGGCTTACTTTGACGGAGAAATTGAAAAGGCTGTAGTTCTTGCTTTATTTGTTCCATTAATTATTTCTAGTGGCGGAAATTCTGGATCGCAAGCCGCATCATTAATTATTCGAGCCATGGCTTTGGGAGAGATAAAACTTAAGGACTGGTGGTATGTCATGAAACGTGAGATTTCATCTGGTCTGATTTTGGGAGGTATATTGGGTACTATTGGTTTTCTTAGAATTTTACTTTGGCAAGAACTGGGAATATATGATTATGGTATTTACTGGGTTTATATTGCACTAAGTGTTTCTTTATCTTTACTTTTTGTTGTGCTTTGGGGTACATTATCCGGTTCGGTTATCCCATTTGTACTACGCAGATTCGGTTTAGATCCAGCAACAGCTTCAGCACCTTTTGTCGCAACTTTGGTTGATGTATCTGGATTGATTATTTATTTTACCGTTGCGGGCTTATTATTATCGGGTAAGCTATTATAGCCTTTATTAACATAATATTTTAAAACTGATTCTATTTTTCATTGTTATTTAGTATAGGGGGTGTTGATTTCCCCTTAACTTAAATAATTTAATATGGCAAAGATTGTAGCAGATCAGTTGGTTGAAATGCTTGTGGAAGCAGGTGTAAAACGCGTTTACGCGGTTACTGGAGATAGTCTTAATTTTTTTAATGAAGCAATACGTAAAGATGGCCGACTTAAATGGATTCATGTGCGTCATGAAGAAGTTGGGGCTTATGCAGCGGCTGCTGAAGCGGAACTGGATGGAATAGCATGTTGCGCAGGTAGCTGCGGGCCTGGTCACGTTCATCTCATAAATGGTATGTATGATGCTCATCGTTCACACGTTCCCATGATTGTAATTGCTTCTACAATTAATACCTCGGAGATGGGCATGGGGTATTTTCAAGAGACAAATACTGTAAAGCTTTTTGATGACTGTAGTTGCTACAACCAATTAATAACTACTGCGGAACAGGCTCCTCGAATTATTCAGACTGCCATACAGCATGCAATAGGACAGAAAGGAGTTGCTGTCATCGGTTTGCCAGGGGATGTATCAGAAATGAAAGCTGAAGATTCTTCGGTGTCTACCCAATTATTTTATGTAAATCCTGTCATTCGGCCTTCTGATAGTGAATTAGACGCTCTTGCAAAAGTTATTAACGCGAGTAAATGTGTTACCGTTTTTTGCGGAATTGGAGCAGCTGGGGCTCATCCTGAAATTGTACAATTATCTCAAAAGATTTTGGCCCCAGTAGGGTATTCTTTTAGAGGTAAAATGGGGATTCAACATGATAATCCTTACGAAATAGGAATGACTGGTTTGCTAGGGCAAGCCGCAGCCTATCAAAGTATGCATGAGTCAGATTTGATTTTATTATTAGGTACGGATTTCCCTTATGATAAGTTTATGCCTACTAATAATAAGATTATTCAAATCGATACTGCTGTTGAACGATTAGGACGACGCGCAAAATTGGAAATGGGATTGTGCGGAGATATCAAGCATACTTTACAGGCACTTCTTCCGTTGCTGGAACAAAAAGAAGATGCAAGTTTCCTTGAAGCTCAGCTGAAGATCTATGAGAAAGTAAAGGACAATATGCGTAGTTTTATGCAAGAAAAAGGGGGGGAGGATACAATTCAGCCAGAATATTTGGCACACTGTATTAATGAACTGGCTACGGACAGTGCTATATTTACGGTGGACACGGGGATGACCTGTGTCTGGGGGGCGCGCTTTATTTCAGGGACTGGTAAACGGCAGATGCTCGGTTCTTTCAACCATGGATCTATGGCCAATGCCATGCCAATGGCAATTGGAGCTGCTTTGTCTCATCCAGAACAGCAAGTTATTGCATTATGTGGTGATGGTGGATTGTCGATGTTGCTTGGTGATTTAGCTACTATTAATCAATATCAACTGCCTGTAAAAATAATTGTTTTTAATAATCGGGCTCTTGGTATGGTCAAATTAGAGATGGAAGTTGCCGGACTTCCTGATAACGAAACCAATATGGTAAATCCTGATTTCGCCGCTATAGCGGAAGCGATGGGTTTTAAAGGTATGAATGTACATAAACCTGAAGAGGTTAGGAATGCTGTTGAGTTTGCTTTATCGCATCCTGGTCCAATTCTATTAAATGTTTTTACGAATCCAAATGCGCTAGCTATGCCTCCTAAGGTTGATTTTGATCAAATGGTAGGAATGGCAAAGTCAATGTCTAAATTGATGCTTGGGGGTAAAATGCAGGAAGTTTTGGATACGATTAAATCTAACTACAAACACCTTAAAGAATTGTAGTTGAAAAAGTTCAAGGATGGATTATTGGCGACAAATCCTTGAACTTTTTTATTATAGATTCCTTAATCGTTCGTAGATGTCATTTTGCCTTTTCTTTATGTGGAGATAGAAGTGATGTTTAGGGCCTGTGATGATCTGAGTTGTATAGATTCCTTTCGCTCCAGAAAAGAAATAGGCGACAAAACAAGCAATTGTAAAATAAATACTGGCTTCAAACCCAAATAATTCTACCCCCATCAGTATACAAGCCAGCGGTGTATTGGTTGCTCCTGCAAAAACAGCAATAAAACCCATTGCGGTCAATAATCCCATTGGTAGCGGAATAATTCCAAATAGGACATTACCTAGAGTTGCACCAATAAAAAATAATGGTGTTACTTCTCCACCTTTAAATCCTGCGGAAAGGGTGAAAGTGGTTAGTAATAGTTTGATAATAAAATCATAAGAATTTAATTGACTTTCGAATGAGGCTAATATGGTAGGAATTCCTAAACCTATATATTGTGTAGTTCCTAGCTGCCATATTAGGAAAATAAGGACAATACCTCCAATAAAAGGACGCAGGGGAGGGTATTGAATCTTTCTGAAAATGTAGCTAAAGATATCTCCGAATGCAGTGAATAGATAAGCTACTAATCCAAAAATTATACCTGCAATGACCGTATAAAGTAGATGTTGCGGATTGAGTGCGGGGATGATTTCTCGAATGTGATAATGTGTATGCGATACATTCCAGAAAGAACAGGCATAGTTGGCAATAAAGGCTGTCATGATACTTGGTATAAGTGCTTTTAATCTTGACTTTCCACCAGTTATAACTTCTAGTCCAAATAATGCACCTGCCCAGGGGGTTCCAAAAACAGAAGCAAATCCCGCACTTATCCCGATAATGATTAAAATCTTTCGATCGTCATGAGTTAACTTGAAAATTCTTGAGTATTGATCGGCGATTGCACCTCCTATTTGTACAGCGGTTCCTTCTCTTCCTGCAGAACCTCCAAAAAGATGTGTAAGCAACGTGCTGAATAAAACCAAAGGTGCCATTCTTAATGGGATGGTCTGTTCGCTTTGGTAATATTCTTTAAGCAGGAGATTATTGCCTTTGCCTGAAGGGCCACCATAGTAGTGATAAAGTAATCCAATTATTAAACCTGCTAATGGTAATCCTAGCATGATGACGGGATGAAGATCTCTGTAATTTGTTACCCAGGATAGGCTCGTGAGAAAGAAAGCTGAGATTGATCCTACAATAAACCCAACTGAAATGGCGATCGCTATCCATTTTAAAACACAAAAAGTCTTCTCTTTAAGTGCTATTTTTGATAAAGTGTTACTTTTAGTTGACATGTCTACTTACTTATTGTCATAAACGATTCTAGCGGATACAAAAAGTATCAGCAAAAGTAGACGTCATCAGCTCATTAAAGCGGTTAGTGGCAGACATCATTGCCTTGATATAGGTAAAGTTAAATAAAACGAATGATTAACGCAACCCAGCCAGCGATCATTAACAGTCCCCCTAATGGGGTAATTGGGCCTAAGAATTTTAAATTTTTATTCCAATATTGAGCAAATGACAGGAGGTAGATACTGATAGAAAATAATAAAGTTCCTGCCGTTATACTATAAAATACAAAACGTTCACTGTAAAGGTCGAAATGTAAATTAAACCCTAAGACCAGTAAGGTAATAGCCGAATACATTTGATAACGTACACCTACTTCAAAAGAGGTCAGTTTTTCTTCGCTAATTAGTTTCTTAAAAGCGTGTGCACCAAAGGCACCCAGCATAATGGCTGTAGAACCTAATATTGCGGCAGTAATAATAACAATATGATTCATATTAGTAAGTTTTAGGTTTTATCATGTCAATATGTGGGATTCCATAATCCAGGTATTCATCAGATACTTGTTCAAATCCGAAGCTTTCATAAAATTTCTTTAGATAGGTTTGCGCACCTATCTGAATCGCTGTGGTTCCATACTTTTCAGATATGCAGGTAAGCGATTTATTTATAAGAGCTTTCCCATAATTACAACCTCTAAAGGATGGGTTTGTTACAACTCGGCCAATTGCCGGTTCCGGATAAGATAGACCTGGTGGTACAATTCGGGCATAAACAACAATATCATTATTGATTTCTGCCCAAATATGGGCGCACTGATCATCTTTATTATCCAATTCTGGATAAAAGCATTGTTGCTCATTCACAAAGACATCAACACGTAATTTGAGGATGCGATATAATTCTTCTGTTGTTAATTCAGAGAATGTCTTATATTTCCAAAATAATTCCATAAAAAGAAGAGCTATATTACTATAGCCCTTTTTATATTAAGTATATGTAATTAAGCGAGTAAACTTTTTACAAGCTCGGAAATTGTCCTTCCGTCGGCTTTTCCTGCTAATTGTTGGTTAGCAGCACCCATTACTTTGCCCATATCTTTTACTGTTGAAGCTCCAGTTGTGCTGATTATTTCTTTGATAATCGCTTCCACTTCTTCTCTGCTGAGTTGCTTTGGTAAGTATGCTTCAATTACTTCTTGCTCTTCAACTTCGATCGCATACAGATCATCTCTGTTTTGAGTTTTGTAAATTTCCGCGGATTCTTTACGTTGTTTTACTAATTTTTGAAGAACTTTAATTTCTGTTTCTTCTGTCAATTCTTCGCTGTGGCCCTTTTCCGTTTTTGCTAATAAAATAGCTGCTTTGACAGCACGTAAGCCACGTAATTTGTTCGCATCTTTTGCGATCATTGCGGTCTTGATATCTTGATTTATTTTTTCTTCTAAAGTCATATTAAACTGAATTTTATTATTTTCTATTTACAATCGTTCCTGTTGCTTGTGCGGTTGGCATAATAATGAGATCGTTGATGTTAACATGCTTGGGTCTGCTAATCACGAAAGATATTGTTTCAGCAATATCTTTTCCCGTTAAAGCGTCAACTCCGTTATACACATTTTTTGCACGCTCGATATCACCTTTAAAGCGCACTTCTGAAAACTCTGTTTCTACCATTCCCGGATTTATGCCGGTTACTTTTATTCCTTTTGGAAGTAAGTCAATTCGCATTGCTTTATTAAGTGCATCTACTGCATGTTTACTGGCACAGTAGACATTTCCATTTGGATACACCTCTTTAGCGGCTATAGATCCTAAATTGACAATATGTGCTCCCTCTTGATTTTCTAATAGCGGTATGACTGTTTTTGTAACATATAATAATCCTTTGACATTTGTGTCGATCATGCGATCCCAATCGCCGATATCGCCATCTTGGATGCTATCTAAACCTTGGCTTAATCCTGCATTATTAATAAGTACATTTATATTTTTCCATTCTGAAGGTAAGTTCTCAATTTTAGATTTTACCTCATCATAATTGCGAACATCAAGTTCAAAGATATGAATCGCAATTTGTGGATATTGTTTATTAAGTCTATCCTTAATTTCCTCTAATCTTTGAAAACGACGCGCACAAAGTAATAAATTATATCCTTCACGCGCTAAGACTTCTGCACAAGCTTCTCCAATACCTGAACTTGCCCCTGTAATGAATACTGTTTTTGACATTGAATTAATTTAAAAATAAAATAAATTTGGTTCTCTATTTTGTGGCAATATATATCGTACAAACGCCAAAAGTCTGCGGGCGAATTATTGTGTTTGAAAAACCAACGGCTTTTGTAATTTCCGCAAATTTTTCACCATCAGGAAATCGAGCTACAGATTCAGGTAGATACGAGTATGCACTCGAATCTTTTGAGAAGAGTTTTCCTATTGTTGGGGTTATTCTTTTAAAATAAAAATTATACAATTGTTTAATTGGAAATTTTTTAGGATTAGAAAATTCCAATATTATTGCTTTTCCGCCAGGCTTCAATACACGACAGATATCTGCTAAGCCCTGATTTAGATTTTCAAAATTACGGACGCCAAATGCAACCGTTACAGCATCGAAGGTATTGTCGTCAAATTGCAACTGTTCTGAATCACCAAGTTGTACTTCAAATTGCTCAGATAAACCTTTTTGTTTAATCTTTTGCTGTGCAACATCAAGCATACCTTGCGAAATGTCTACGCCGATTATTTTTTTTGGATTCAATATTTTAATTGATTCCAGCGCGAAATCACCAGTTCCTGTTGCTACATCTAACATATATTGCGGAGCGATGGATTTTAAAGCATTAATTGCTTTTTTACGCCAGATGATATCAATGCCTAAGGATAGAAAATGATTTAAAAAGTCATAAGTTTTGGATATGTTGTTAAACATATCTGCAACTTGCTCTTTTTTACCGTCTTTTGCGTCCTTGTATGGTTTTAATGATGATGCTTCATTTGTCATAGTAGCAAAGATACAATATTCTGATTGAGCTTTAATATGATCGAAAAGGAAAAATCAAAATAGCAAAATTTTCTTGCAAATACTTTATTCAGCGTGACGATTTGAATACATTTTTAATTATTTATTATTTTTTTGATTGCGCTATTGTTGCGATAAATAGTGTAACTTTATTAACATTGGTGGAAGTTGTTAACAGTTGCTTAATGTCTTGTTAATTAGATGCTGTTTTTTATTATCAACATTTTTTTCAACATCAAATGTGGAAAACTTGAGTTGTAAATCAATGTTTATCAAAAGCTTTTGGGGTGATTGTTTTCACAACTAATTTGACTGTGTACAACTCTTGAAAAATGTCTACCTTATTTTTTTTACATTTGCTATCCGCTATCAGTTTTTTAGCGTACATGCACAAGTTTTTGGATATCATATAAGATGAGTAACGATAATAATTTTGAAGATAGTAATACTGGAACTGGTAAGAAGACCAATTTCGGAGAGCGTAGAACCAAACTCAATAATTTAGTCAGTGGATTAGGTAAACTTCCTCCACAGGCTTTAGATTTGGAAGAGGCGGTTTTAGGAGCTCTGATGTTGGAGAAAAATGCCTTAAGTGAAGTTATTGATATTCTTAAGCCAGAATCTTTTTACAAAGACGCTCATCAGAAAATTTTCGAATCTATTTTTAGCTTATTTCAGAAATCATCTCCTATTGACTTATTAACTGTTACTGCTGAGCTTCGAAAAATGGGAGCTCTGGAAATGGTTGGTGGAGCATATTATATAACACAATTAACTGATCGTGTTGTTTCTGCAGCTAATATTGAATTTCATGCGCGTATTATTTCGCAAAAATATATTCAACGTGAATTAATCAAAGTTTCAACAGAGATTATTAATAGTGCCTATGATGAAACTTCGGATATATTTGATCTTTTGGATCATGCAGAGAAGAGTTTATTTGATATTGCCCAGAATAATTTAAGAAGAGATTCTAGGAAAATGGATGATATCATGCGTGAAGCAATATCAAATTTGGAATTGTTGCGTGATCGTACAGATGGATTAACAGGTGTTCCTTCTGGTTTAACAGCATTAGATCGTATGACCTCCGGATGGCAACCTTCAGATTTAGTAATTATTGCGGCTCGTCCTGCGATGGGAAAAACAGCCTTTGTTTTATCTGTAGCACGTAATGCTGCTGTAGATCATAATAAACCTGTAGCCGTTTTCTCTCTTGAGATGTCTTCAGTGCAATTGGTTAATCGTTTGATAGCTGGAGAAACAGAAATTGAACAGGAGAAGTTGAAGAAAGGTAATCTGGCTGATCATGAATGGCAGCAACTGCATTCTAGAATTGGAAGGTTGACTGAAGCACCTTTAATTATTGACGATACACCAGCATTAAACGTATTTGAATTTAGAGCCAAGTGCCGACGTTTAAAAGCGCAGCATGATATCCAGATGGTCATTGTCGATTATTTGCAACTTATGCATGGAAAGGCCGAAGGAAAAGGTGGTGGTAATCGTGAGCAGGAAATCGGTAGTATCTCAAGGGCATTGAAATCTGTTGCAAAAGAGTTAAATGTTCCGGTATTGGCCCTTTCACAATTAAGCCGTGCGGTAGAGTCTCGTCCAGGGAATTCAAAACGTCCTATGCTTTCGGATTTACGTGAATCCGGATCTATTGAGCAAGATGCAGATATGGTATTATTTTTATACCGTCCGGAGTATTATGGTATGACCGAAGATGAAGAAGGTCGATCAACTGCTGGTGTAGGAGAGGTTATTATTGCTAAGCACCGTAATGGTGAAACTGGAATTGTACCACTTCGTTTTGTCGGTAAATATGTGAAGTTTGTTGATTTGGAAGATGAATTTACAGGTGTTGGTGCGGCGGATGGTTTTAATAATCCAACATCATTCAGTTCTCCAGCAATGAATCCTTCGGCTATGTTTAGTGGTAGTGATATGGGAGGGATGACTGGTGGTATTACGATGCCTTCACGTATGAATGACATGCCGGACGATGCGCCTTTTTAATAACTTTTGAATATACGGTTATAATAAAAGAAGCACTGTTTTGTAAACAGTGCTTCTTTTATTTCATACTGATTACTTTATCTACGATATAGACCGTATTTCCTCGCCAAGGTAGTGCTCCATGATATTCCTTATAATGCAGATCAAAGTACTTTCCACTATTTGATTCGAGTTGTTTAAAAACAGTATCGTCTTCAATTGAAAATTCAAATTGATTGCTTGCTACACCACCAGCTTTCATCTGTCCAAAACCCTCCTGAATAAGCTTTCCTTCATACGTTTTGAAAACATTTCCTTTTTTGACAGCATAATTTAAATATCCTGATTTAACACCTTCTCCGAAAACGAAGTAATATTTATAATATGTTATGCTAGCTCCAATTGCTAAAATAACTAAGATGGTGATAAATAAAAATTTTTTAAAACCTCCTTTTTTTTGTTGCGTATCTGTAGAATTAGTCATATCTGAGTTTAATTTTATAATAAACTTAAGTAAAATTGTTTAGATGAACAATAAAGTTTCGTTTATACTTAAATCAATTTTTAGGCCATCTTTTTTTATATCGGTATTTATAATTCCTTAATTAATACTGGTTTTGGTTGTCTAAAAATGTAATTATATAGTAATGCATTTATTTGCTGGAAGGAGTCGGTTTATTCTGATTATAGTCAATCCTTTATCTGCGTATTTATTTTTTTGCATTTGGTAATGATGAATTCAAAATAGTAAATGTTGAGACTTCTCTGTATAATATTATTTAAATTTGTTTTTTGAAAAACGATGGATGATACAATATTAAATAAGAAGAGGAAAATAATTCATTTAGATATGGATGCATTTTTTGCTTCTGTTGATCAACGCGATTTTGAAGAATTACGGGGTAAGCCTATCGCCGTTGGTGGATCTCCTGATGGACGTGGTGTTGTAGCCACTGCTAGTTATGAGGCGAGAAAATATGGTGTTAAGTCGGCTATGTCATCTATACAAGCTATAAAATTATGTCCCCACTTAATTTTTACTCGTCCTAGATTTGATGTTTACAAACAGGTGTCCGATCATATTCGTTCCATTTTTTATCGTTATACTGATTTGGTTGAACCGCTATCTTTGGATGAGGCGTTTTTAGATGTATCGGATGATAAACAACATATTGGGTCGGCTCTAGAGATTGCTAAGAGAATTAAACGTGAAATAAAAGACGAACTTAATTTGACCGTGTCTGCTGGGGTTTCGGTTAATAAATTCGTGGCAAAGATAGCTTCTGATATGAATAAACCTGATGGTTTAACTTTTATAGGCCCTTCAAAGATTGTAACTTTTATGGAGGAGCTACCTGTTGAAAAATTTTTTGGAGTTGGAAAAGTAACGGCAAATAAAATGCGCTCTTTGGGTATTTTTAAAGGTCTTGATCTAAAAAAGCAATCACATGTAGATTTGATGCGATGGTTTGGTAAATCGGGAGATTTTTTTTATCAAATTGTGAGAGGTATTGACAATCGAGCAGTTGTACCAAATCGTATTCGTAAATCTATTGGTATTGAAGATACTTTTCCTAGTGATATTGGACAGTTAGATGAATTAAAATCAATTTTGGAAGACTTAAATTCACGACTTTATACACGACTTGAAAAAGGTGGTAAATGGGGGAGAACTTTGACTTTAAAAGTAAAATTTGCAGATTTTACGGTGTTGACAAGAAGTATCTCTATCTTGGAGATTTTTAAACATCAAGAAGATATGTATCAAATTGCACTTTCATTACTTCTAAAACTGGAGTTTGATAAAAAGGTCCGGTTAATGGGGATTTCGATTTCAAATTTTAGAGATGAAAGTAATGACCGTTTCGAAGGTTATCAATTGTCTCTGTTTGATGATTAATTAAATTCGAGTTGTCTAATCACCTTGTTACAACTTAAATTTCTTGTAAATAGGGGCAATTTCCTATATTAGTGCTCAAACTTAGATAATCTTCATATTTAAATGAGTAAATTAATTACCGCGCTGAGTCTTACGGCTTTTATTCTGGTATCAGAATCTACAGTTCAGGCGCAACAAAAACGATTGGATTTTGATCAATCTTGGGGAAATCGAAATTCATTAACACAAAATGTCAACTTCTACCCTGGTTGGGCAAACAGTGTCGCTTATCTAGAACGTGATGCGAAAGATGGTAAAACGTATCAAATTGATTTGAAAAGTGGGAAACGTGAATTATATGTCGTTCCTGCCAAATCATCTGTCAAAGTATACGTTTCAAAAAATGATATTTTTATTCAGGACGGTAGTCAAGCAGCTAAGCAACTGACAAGTTCTCCTGATGTTGCAGAGCAAAACCCAACACTTTCACCAGATGGTAAACTTGTTGCTTTTACACGTAAAAGTGATTTGTATGCGATTGATTTAACGACAGGCAAGGAAATTCGTTATACTACCGATGGTACAGATGTTATCTACAATGGTTGGTCATCGTGGGTGTATTATGAGGAGATCTTAGGTAGATCAACTAATTATAAAGCTTTTTGGTGGTCGCCAGATAGTAAGAAGTTGGCTTTTATGCGCTTTGATGATACAAAGGTGCCTATGTTTCCAATTTATGTGTCGAAAGGTCAACACGGTTATCTAGAAGAAACCCGTTATCCTAAAGCTGGAGATCCAAATCCAGAAGTTAAGGTCGGTTTTGTAAATGCTACTGGTGGAGAAGTGACCTGGTCTGATTTTAACGAAAAGGATGATCAATATTTTGGCCAACCTTAT
This sequence comes from Sphingobacterium sp. B16(2022), assembly GCF_012030425.1. Lineage (GTDB taxonomy): Bacteria > Bacteroidota > Bacteroidia > Sphingobacteriales > Sphingobacteriaceae > Sphingobacterium > Sphingobacterium anhuiense. The sequence continues at coordinate 193,825 of NZ_JAAUVN010000001.1, forward strand.
TGGAGTTTTGATAGTAAAAACATCATGGTTCAATGGATGAATCGTGATCAGAATAATTTGAAATTTTATCAAGTTGATCCTAACTCTGGAGCTAAGAAAGAAATTTATGATGAAAAACAATCTTCATGGATTAATTTAGATCATGAAGAGCGTATCACCTATCTGGCCGATAACAAACACTATATATTAAAATCAGATAAGACAGGCTGGGCTCACTATTATCTTTATACTTTAGATGGTAAGTTATTAAATCCAATTACATCGGGTAATTGGCAGGTGACTTCATTAGAGTATATAGATGAGAAGGCAAAAGTAGTTTACTTCATGGCGCGTAAAGAGAATTCGGCACGTTATGATCTATATCGTGTTGACTTTTCAGGTAAGAATATGAAAAGACTGACATTTGGTGATTATTCGCATGATGTAAAAGTATCTCCTGACGGACATTATTTCATAACTAATTATTCTAACGTAAGCACACCTAATAAGGTAGCACTAGTTGACAATAAGGGTAAAATTGTAAAAGAACTGGCCGATAGTAGAGCATCGGATTTTAATACCTATAAATTTGGTGAGACAAAATACTTTACTATAAAGTCTGATGATGGCCAGTATGATTTACCTGTTGTCGTGACTTATCCGACGGATTTTGATGAAGCGAAAGAATACCCTGTTATTTTCAGTATATATGGTGGTCCTGACGCAGGTACTGTGAAAGATACATGGAAAGGTACAAGAAGTCAATATTGGGCTAATGAGGGTATTATTCAAGTGTCGGCTGATCATCGTGCATCTGGACAATTTGGAAAACAGGGCGTAGCACTTATGCATCGTAATCTGGGGCACTGGGAAATTATAGATTATTCTACTGTTGCGAAATGGTTTAAAGCAAAACCTTGGGTAGCTAAAAATAAATTTTTGATTACTGGCCATAGTTATGGCGGTTATATGACATGTTTAGCAATGACTAAAGCCGCAGATGTTTTTGATTTTGGGATAGCTGGTGCTCCTGTGACATCATGGGAGTTGTATGATACCCATTACACAGAGCGCTGGATGGATACGCCACAAGATAATGCAGAGGGATATAAAAATGGTTCTGTCTTAACTTATACGGATAATTACAAAGGTATTTTGAGAATTATGCATGGCGATATGGACGATAATGTTCATTTGCAAAATACCATGCAATTGGTTGATGCTTTGACCGATCGTTCTGTACCTTTCGAGTTGATGATTTATCCGGGTAGTCGTCACGGATTTGAAAGATCTAAAAATGCATATGATTTTAAAGAACGTGTACGTTTTTACTATCAGTATTTATTAGAAAAACCGGTTCCAAAGGACTTTAAATAGAGGTGTACCTATAACTAAAGCCTTCTCAGAATATTATTTGAGAAGGCTTTTTTGTTTTGCTATCTTTTGTGTGTAAAAAAAGATGAAATATTGAGTTGTTAAATTGTTGATAACCAAAAATTATTTCATCTTTGTGTAATTTATTTTTATTTCGATGATTCAGTTTCTCAAGGAGAGCACTTTTGCTGTTAATGAAGTTTTAAGCAGATCAATTCATATACTAAAGGGACATTATTTCTCAATAGGGGGATTGTTATTGTCTATTTTTTTATTGTTTGTTGTTGCTCATGAATTAACTTTTTATTTGGAGACCTCAAGTATACTTCTCAAAATTCCTTTGATGCTGTTATTTGCTGTAACTTTATTAGGCTTACAATTGTTTCTGTTTAAATTTATTTTGAATTTATTGGATCATAAAGAGCATGTGGGTGTTGTTAAAACATGGCCTTCCTGGGCAGAATTAATTAATTTTTTAGGTGGAATTGTCGTTTTTACATTAGCATCTATACTGATTCTTTTTTTTGCTATGATTGTTTGTTTCCCGCTTATCTATATGGGTATAGATACGGAGGTGGTATCATTTGAGATCGTACCAAATGTAGGAGCAATCTTATCCTTCTTTATATTGCTTCGTATCTCATTCTTTCCTTTTTTTATTATTGATAAAGGAATTAGTGTCATGAAGTCTTTGCGTTGGAGTCTGGCGATTACGAAAGGAAATATAATTCGTTTATTTTTAATTTTATTGAGTTTAGCTTTTGTTAGCGTATTAAATATTTATTGTGTTTATATGGAGTATTCCATTATGGCAATTATATTTAGTTTAATAAATTCATTTTTAATTATCCCGTTAACTTCTGTTGTCTATACAGTTGCTTACCGAGATATGGTTCAAGAATATAAGGGTAGTGAAGATCCGAGTATTTTAAGTAATATATTTTAATAAATAATTTTGATTTTGAATAAAAAAGGAATTGCGGTTTTAGGTTCAACGGGTAGTATAGGTACACAAACCTTAGATGTGGTACGCGCCTTTCCTGATCTTTTTCATGTTGTAGTATTGACCTGCGGTTCAAATGCTACTTTGTTAGTAGCGCAGGCATTAGAATTTTTGCCCGACGCTGTTGTTATTATCAATGAAGAACAAGTTGATTTTGTTAAATCAAAATTAGGACATACTCAAATTGCGGTTTACTCAGGTATGCAGGCTTTAGAAGAAGTGGTACAGTTTGAGTCGGTTGATGTTGTTTTGAATGCCATTGTAGGTGCTGCTGGACTCAGACCTACTGTTAAGGCTATTTCCTGCGGTAAGGATATCGCACTAGCTAACAAAGAAACACTGGTTGTTGCGGGTGAATTGGTGATGAGCTTAGCTTCTCAATATCAAGTTAAGATGTTGCCAGTCGACTCGGAACATTCAGCGATTTTCCAATGTTTGGTTGGTGAAGAAGCTAATCCGATTGAAAAAATATATATCACTGCCTCTGGAGGGCCTTTTCGTGGGAAGGACCGTTCGATATTGACTTCCGTAACAAAGGAACATGCTTTGAAACATCCGAATTGGGTAATGGGTGCTAAGATTACGATTGACTCGGCTTCATTAATGAATAAAGGACTCGAAGTAATCGAAGCAAAATGGCTTTTTGATCTGAAAGTAGACCAAGTTGATGTAATTGTACATCCTCAGTCCATTGTACATTCGCTTGTACAGTTTCAAGATGGATCTTTAAAAGCACAACTCGGATTGCCAGATATGAAGTTACCGATACAGTATGCCCTGTCTTATCCAAATCGTTTAAAGAATACTTTTGAACGGTTTAATTTTATGGATTATCCAGAATTAACTTTCGAAAAGCCAGATTTGGAAACTTTTAAAAATTTGGCATTAGCTTATGATTCTTTACGAAAGGGAGGGAATAGTGCCTGTGTACTCAACGCAGCAAATGAAGTCGTTGTGGATGCATTTTTGAAGGATAAGATTAGTTTTTTAGGAATGAGTGATGTGATCGAGACTGTATTGGAAAAAGTAAATTATCTTGCGAGACCAAGTCTAGATGACTATATTGAGTCCGATTATGCTGCAAGGAGAGTTGCGCAAGAAATAATCAATTAAGTAAATAATTATAGAAGAAGATACATGGGTGTTTTAATTATGGTGGCACAAGTCATATTGGGCTTGTCAATTTTGATCGTATTGCATGAGTTGGGCCATTTTTTAGCGGCACGCGCTTTTGGAATTAAAGTAGAAAAATTTTATTTATTTTTTGATGCATGGGGTGTCAAATTATTTAAATTCAAATATAAAGACTGTGAATATGGAATTGGCTGGTTGCCTTTAGGTGGCTATGTTAAAATTGCTGGTATGATTGACGAATCCATGGATACTGAGCAATTGAGTGGAGAGCCTCAAGAATGGGAGTTTCGTTCAAAACCAGCTTGGCAACGTTTGATCGTGATGCTAGGTGGTATTATTGTTAATGTCATTGTTGGTGTTGTTGTATTTTGGATGTTAACATTTAAAATGGGCACTACGGACATCAAGAATGATCAATTGGTGAATGGTATTGTACCCGGAGAAATTGGGAAGTCAATCGGCTTGCAGGCGGGAGACCGTATTTTGGCTATTGATGGCACTAAGATTGAAAACTATTCAGATTTAATTAGCTCTAAACTATTAATGGGAGGAGTAGATCTGACTGTAAATCGTGCTGGTGCTGATACAAAAATTCATGTTCCAGCGGATATCTTAAATACAATTGCGGATAAAAAAGATGAGAAATTTATAGAACCACGGATGAAAATGACCTCTGTTGCAGCTATTCAACCGGGTTCAGAAGCAGTTAAAATGGGTTTTCTTAAAGGCGATAGTATTGTTGCAGTTGACAATACGCCAATTCAGTTTTTTGATCAGTTTAAGGACCAATTGAAAGCAAAAGTCGGAAAACCAGTTGAATTGAAAATTGTACGCGATGGTCAAGAACAATCTTTAAAAGGTGTTGTGCCTTCTGATGCGATTTTGGGTTTTAATGTTAATCCGGATCAAACCATTAAAACATTTACGATTCATTATAGTTTAATGGAGTCTTTGCCAATGGGGGCAAAGAAAGCATTCACGGTTATTACTGATAATGCAAAAGGATTTGGTAAGATATTTAAGGGAGAGATTCGTGCCGATAAAGCTTTATCAGGTCCTGTAGGTATTGCGCAGTTGTTCGGTACTGAAGTGGACTGGGTACGCTTCTGGTCATTAGTAGGTATGTTGTCTATGGCTTTGGCATTCATGAATTTATTACCGATACCGGCATTAGATGGTGGACACGTGGTTTTCTTGTTGATCGAAATGATCCAAGGAAAACCATTAAGTGAAAAATTCTTAGAGAAGGCACAGATGGTAGGTTTCTTTATTTTACTTGCTCTAATGGTCTTTATTTTTGGAAATGACATTTTTAAATTATTCAAGTAAGGGATATTAAGTTTATACAAGGGGGTCTTACTTAATTTGTAAGACCCTTTTTATTTTTAGATATTTGTATTATGGATGGAAAAACAAGAGCAACGATTAAACCTGGTATGTTGGTTAACATTATCTTGAAAAAAGATCAGCGATCAGGAGAACTTACTGAAGGTATTGTTAAGGATCTTCTGACATCTGCACCATTTCACCATAGAGGAATCAAGGTTCGGTTGATGGATGGTCAGATCGGTCGAGTTGCAGAGATAATTGAGGATGACTTTTAACCTATTTTAGTTTTATAAAAAAAGCTTCTGACCTAAATAGGATAGAAGCTTTTTTTATAAAACATTTTAAGAAATTGCTCTTTCGATCTTCATTATAGACCACATTTATAACTGGTCTTAGATGATCGGAAATATCTTTTTCTGAATATCTATTTTAAAATTCTTTTGTAGGGAATCAAAAAATAAATGATTGCTTGGATTATTTTGAAAGACTAAATACGGAATCTCTATAATCTCTTTTTGTGTTTTTATTCTAAAGTACCCAAATAATAATCCTTTTGTATTTTGGATTGATTCAATTTGTTGCACTGCCTTAACATCTCGTAACAAATTAAAGTGATAAGGGTCTTTTGTCATAGATTCAATGATTACATCTTCAGTTTGCTTATTATACCAAATTACTTGACTGCTCGTTTTCTTTAAATGATTCTTAAAAAGAAAAAGGTAACCAATCATGTATATTGATATTGGAAATAGGAATAGTAAAATCTTTATCTTGATTATCAGCGCAAGCATAATAATCAATAAAATTGCTCCTATACCTACATTTTTCATTACCTTTTGAGATGTATCTGCTATGATAACTTTGGATGTATCTATTTTTTGATAACCATTTTTTACAATAATAGCTGGACTATTGGTTGCGGTAAATGACGCGGACAGCTTTTTACTGATGTAGTACAATAAAAATAAAATAAGTCCAACTATTAATATAACTTTGGTCATGACAGTTTATATGTTAATACTGTTCATTATCATTTGGATAATTAACTGATTTTACATCAGCTACATATTGTCCTACAGCTCCTGTTATTTCTTGATATAATTGTGCATATTGTCTTAAAAACTTAGGTTTAAAGCCTTTAGTCATACCTAGCATATCATTGACAACTAGAACTTGTCCGTCACATTGGTTACCAGCGCCTATACCAATAGTCGGTATCGCTAAACTTGCACTTACTTCGGCAGCAAGTGCTGCTGGTATTTTTTCCAACACGATGGCAAAACAACCTGCTTCTTGCAGTGCTAGCGCATCGGCCTTTAATTTTTCAGCTTCATTATCATCTTTAGCACGAACACCAAAATTTCCAAATTTATTAATTGCTTGTGGTGTTAATCCCAGATGTCCACAAACTGGTATTCCCGCATTTATAATTTTCTTAATGTTGTCAATGATTTCTAGACCACCTTCCAATTTAAGGGCGTGTGCTCCCGACTCTTTCATGACACGTACTGCAGATAAATAGGCTTGATCGATGCTTCCCTGATATTCGCCGAAAGGAAGATCCACTACAACCATTGCTCTAGTTGTACCTCTTACAACAGATGCCGCGTGGTAGATCATCTGGTCTAAGGTGATGGGCAGTGTTGTTTCATAGCCTGCAAATACGTTCGCAGCGGAGTCGCCTACTAAAATGATATCGATGCCACCTTCGTCAAGTGCTTTTGCCATGGTGAAATCATAACCTGTTAACATCGCGATTTTTTCATGACGATGTTTCATTTCCTGTACCTGTACTGTAGTGATACGTTTTATTTCTTTATTTACAGACATTACTGATTTGTTTAAATTAACCAAAATTAGAGAAATTCGTTGAATTAAGGTCATTAATTATTGATTTTAAAATGATAGTTTGGTAATTAGCAGATTAAATTGCTTTGATTTTACTATTTTTGCAGGATGAGAGAAAACGAAACTCGCTTATTTAAATTTCCAAAATTTTCCGATCTAATTGTTTTTGAAGATGATAATTTGATTGTTATCAATAAACCCCCTTTCATTGCTTCGTTAGATGAGCGTGAAGGAGGAGAGATCAATATTTTACGATTAGCAAAAAAATATTACGCAGATGCGCAGATTTGTCACCGGTTAGATAAGGAAACTTCTGGATTATTATTGATTGCTAAAAATCCTGAGACTTACCGTTCTGTTTCTATTGAATTTGAAAGACGTCGTGTCAATAAGGTATATCATGCTATCATTGCAGGTACACATACATTTACGGATTTAAAAGTTGAGTTACCCATTTTAAATCAAGGAAGCAAAAATGTGTCAATAGATCGCGCCAAAGGTAAGGCGGCTACTACAATTTTTAATTCAATACGTTATTTTAACCACTATACTTTAGTCGAATGTAAGCCTATTACAGGCCGTATGCATCAAATTCGTATTCACTTAGCCACACAGAAAGCTGCAATTGTGGGAGATGATATGTATCATGGAAAACCGGTATACTTGTCACAGATTAAAAAACGTGGGTTTTCTTTGGCTAAAAATGAAGAGGAACTACCAATTATGAAGCGCTTTGCTTTGCACTCCCGGTATGTTGACTTTACAATTGATGAAAAGAAGTTTGAGTTTGAAGCCCCATATCCAAAGGATTTTGCGACTTTGCTTAAACAGTTAGAAAAGTTTGATTCTTAAATGCCGATCATGAATCCGAAAACAAAAAAAATAATTGGCAATTCAGTATTTGTCGTTATCATTCTTTTGCTTTTGTGGCCAACAAGTAGAGCTTATTTTCAACAAGGCTTAATGAAAATTGGTTTATTTAAACCAACATTGGAAGAACCTGAAAAAATAGATTCGCAGATTTCTGTTCAGAATAACATTTCTTTTAAAAATGATAAAGGGGAGATCGTGAATATGAACGATCTAAAGGGTAAAGTTGTATTCATTAATTTTTGGGCCACATGGTGTCCTCCTTGCATTGCAGAAATGCCTTCCATTGCTACGTTATATGAACGATTGAAAGGTAATAGTGAAGTCGTTTTTCTGATTGTAGAAATTGAAGGAGAATCTGAGAAGGCAAATAAATTTATGACGCGTAAACAATTAAATCTACCCGTTTATTATCCAAATTCACAAATTCCTAAAGAATGGTTAGGTGGTTCTATACCAACGACATTGATTATCAATAAACATGGTGAGATTGCTACTAAACATGAAGGTTTAGCAGATTATTCTCGCCAGGAAGTTTCAGATTTTATAATTGAATTAACAAAAAAATAAGTACAGAATAACCGGTATGACTAGAGCAGAACTTATTCAACAGATTAAGATAAAAAAATCATTTCTTTGTGTTGGTTTAGATACAGATATTACAAAAATACCAGAGCATCTACTGGCAGAGGAGGATCCAATTTATACCTTTAATAAGGCCATTATTGATGCTACATCAGATTTGTGTGTCGCATACAAACCGAATATCGCATTTTATGAGAGTTACGGTATTAAAGGATGGCAGTCTTTGCAAAAAACTTGGGAGGCTTTACCTAAAGATTGTTTGAGTATTGCTGATGCTAAACGTGGTGATATCGGAAATACATCAAAAATGTATGCACAGGCATTTTTTGATGAAAAGCAATCTGGATTAGGTTTTGATTCCATTACGATAGCACCATATATGGGAAATGATTCTGTTACTCCCTTTTTAGATTTTGATGGCAAATGGGCAATTGTACTGGCATTGACATCAAATGCAGGAAGCTTGGATTTTCAAAATTTTAAGAATGAATCAGGTTTGCAGTTATTTGAGCAAGTCATTGATAAAGTGAATACATGGGGAACAATTGAAAACCTGATGTATGTAGTAGGTGCGACCCGTGGTGAAGGTTTTATTAAGATTCGTGAGCATGCTCCTGATCATTTCCTTTTAGTTCCGGGTGTTGGAGCGCAGGGAGGTTCTCTTCAAGATGTCTGTCAATATGGAATGAATAAGGATTGTGGCCTTTTAGTAAATAGCACAAGAGGTATTATCTACGCTTCAAAAGGACATGATTTTGCGGAGAAAGCAAGAGAAGAGGCTTTGAAATTACAACAAGAGATGGAAGCCGAATTAATTAAGGCTGGAATTATTAGTTAATTCTTACATATCGGCATATTGAAAAGCTTCAGATCGAAAGGTCTGAAGCTTTTTTTGTTGGAGATTTTATTTTATGTATTTAGATGATTGATCGTGATTATTCATAAAGAAGAAATTGTAAATTTAAAATATAAAATAGATAACAATGAATGTAGTGAGTACTCTACTATTAGCATGTATGCTAGGAACTGGCTGTGTGGTTGATGCACAAGAGATCGAAAATATTGTAGAGGGTGAAGTTTTTACTTCAACAAAGTCTAGTGAAGATATGTATCAGTTAGTCTGGAAACTTTACAAATCTAACAAGCACGAAGAAGCTTTAAAACTTATCGATAAGCTTATCGCTCAAGATAAAACAATAAGTGCTTATTACGAATTGAAATGCTACATCTTAATTGCACTGAAAAGAAACGCAACTATTATTGAGACTGCCACGAAGGGTATCGCATTAGATCCTGATAATCATTCGTTTTACGATATAAGAGGTAATACTTATTATTTTGATTTAAAACCCGAATTGGCAAGATCTGATTATCAAAAGGTACTCCAATTGGAAAAAAATAATGCTCGTTATTATAATAATTATTTGAAGTTACTTAATGAAATGCGCAAGGATGATGAATTGATAAATGTATTTAAGCTTTTCGAGAATAGCATGGTAAGTGGAGAAGATATCAAGGAACCTCGATTTATAGCTGATGTTTACTTTTATGGAGCCTTGGCCTATCAACGTCAAAAAGATAATTTAAGAGCTGTTGACCTTCTTGGGAACGCAATTAAAAAATCTCCAGAAGCAGCGATGTATTACAATAATAGAGGTTTGATATTTCAAGATCTAAACAAACTGGAAGCTGCAAAGAAGGATTTGGATAAAGCTATTGAATTGGATCGTGATAATCCTGTTTATTATGAAAATAGATATGCTATCTTTTTTGATTTAAAGAAATATCAAGAGGCGCAAAATGACCTATTAAAAGTAATTAGTCTGGGAAATTCTGATCTAGATATCTATGCTGCATTGGCACTGACCTATGATGTTCTTAATAATTATCCAAAAGCTGCTGAATATTATGATTTGGTTTTACGTAAAAATCCAAATCAAACAATGATTCTAAGTAACTATGCTTATGCTTTATTTGAATTGAATCAATTATCTAAAGCTATTGAAATGTTTGAACGGGCGCTTGTTACTGATCCTGCAGAGGTTGATATTTTGGTAGGTCTAGCAGTCTTATATCATGTTGATGGGGAAGAAAATAAGTCTAAAGATTTATTTCAGGACATTAAAATCAAGACAAAATATGAGGCGAAAAAACAGCTACTCGAAACTTTGGAAAAGGAAGATTATAGATTTTCTTCAAAATTTAAAGCAGCATGGGAAAACTGTTTTAGTGATTAATGTTATTTAAGCCTGATCAAAAGCTGTTATTTTTTTGCAATAAAAATAGGGTGTGTTTTATATAGAATGAGTATTTTGAGAAGATTTAAGTCAAATTTCCTTTCTATAAATTCATATCAAATGCGTAACTTTGCGCCATGCCAGAAAAAATTATAATTCTTGACTTTGGTTCGCAATACACGCAATTAATCGCGCGTCGTGTAAGAGAACTTAATGTGTATTGTGAAATTCACCCATTTAACAAATTACCTGAATTTGACGAGACTGTAAAGGGAGTAATCCTTTCGGGAAGTCCATATTCAGTAAGACAAGAGGAAGCTCCTCAAATTGATTTTAAATCAATTCAAGAGCGTTTTCCTTTATTAGGTGTTTGTTATGGTGCACAATATATCGCTCAAAAATCAGGAGGTGAAGTATTACCTTCGGAAATCCGTGAATATGGACGTGCTAATTTGCAATTTGTGAATGCTGAGAATGAATTATTAGCGGGTGTACCGGTTCAGTCTCAAGTATGGATGTCTCATGGTGATACTATTAAAGAAGTTCCTTCAAACTTTGAAATTATCGCAAGTACAGATAAAGTACGTGTAGCAGCTTATCACATTATCGGTACAAGAACTTTTGGTATTCAATTTCATCCAGAGGTGACCCACAGTACAGATGGCGTTGTTTTATTGAAAAACTTTGTTGTGGAGATCTGTGGATGTGCTCAAGAGTGGACTCCAGATGCTTTTGCTGAAACAAGTGTTGCTTCTCTGAAAGCGGAATTAGGTGACGATCACGTAATTTTGGCATTATCAGGAGGAGTTGATTCTACTGTTGCAGCTGTTTTATTACATCAAGCCATTGGCAAAAATTTGCATTGTATTTTTGTTGATCATGGTTTGTTACGTAAAGGTGAATTTGAACAGGTTTTGGATTCATATAAAAACATGGGACTTAACATTAAAGGTATAAACGCAAAAGAATTATTTTTTGGTCGTTTAGCTGGTGTTTCTGATCCTGAACAAAAACGTAAAATTATCGGTAATTCTTTTATCGATGTATTCGATGAGGCAGCAAAAGAAATTCAAAAGGAATTGCCTGAAGGTATTGAGGCAAAATGGTTAGGTCAAGGTACTATTTATCCAGATATCATTGAATCGGTATCGGTTAAGGGGCCTTCTGCGACTATTAAATCGCATCATAATGTTGGCGGTTTACCTGACTACATGAAGCTGAAAGTAGTAGAGCCTCTGAAGACTTTATTTAAAGACGAAGTAAGACGTGTTGGTAAAACATTGGGTGTTGATCCAGCTATTTTAGGCAGACATCCTTTTCCTGGTCCAGGGTTAGCTATTCGTATCTTAGGAGATATCACTGAAGATCGTGTACGTATTGTACAAGAAGCTGATGATATTTACATCCGTAATTTGAAAGAAGCAGGATGGTATGATAAGGTTTGGCAAGCTGGCACGATTTTTCTTCCTGTTCGTTCTGTAGGAGTGATGGGCGATGAGCGTACATATGAGCATGTTGTTAGTTTACGTGCTGTAGGTTCATTGGACGGCATGACTGCAGATTGGATTCACTTACCTTATGATTTGTTGGCAAAGATTTCAAATGAAATTATCAACCACGTCAAAGGCATTAATAGAGTTGTATATGATATCAGTTCAAAACCACCAGCGACGATTGAGTGGGAATAAAATTGCTCTTGCAGTAGCATTGGCTTTAAGTCTTGCAAGCTGTACGACAAAAAAAACAGGCGTACTTCGCTCACCTTCTAGTAAAGGTGAGCAGGGTACTGTTTCTAATAACAGCGGTAAAACTGCTGCTGAACAGGCTGAAGAAGCCAAAAAACTCGAAGCTGCTAAAGCGAGTGAAAACCTTAAAAATCAAAAATCAATTGCGCTTCTTTTACCTTTTCAATTAAACCGTATCGCAGGTATGCGTCCCACGGCTGAAGACGTTAAAAGATCGGCTTTAGCGTTGGATTTTTATCAAGGGTTTCAACTTGGCTTGGAAGAATTGGGTGAAAAGGGAAGTAAATTTAGTTTAAAGGTTATAGATTCTGAAGATGATAATTTTAGAAACACTTCTTTAGCTGCTTCAGCGTCTATAAAAAATGCCAATTTAATTGTAGGACCTGTTTATCCAAAAGAGATTAAAGCATTTGCACAAGCCTTTAAAGAGAAAAATATTTTACAAATTTCACCTTTAGCGGCAACTTTGGCTTCCGAGTTTGCGATTCCCAATTTAGTGTCTTTAACGCCTTCTATTCGTGCTCACTCTGAAATTATGGCGAAGCATGTAGCCAAGCAATATGCTTATGGCGACGTTGTTTTGGTTTACAATATACAAGATGGCGATAGTAAACAGTTTTTGGATAACTTTGCATCAGAGGCATTGGGTTATAATAAAAGTCTGCAAATAAAAGTTGTGACTTCTATAGCTGAATTAAACGAAAACTTAGTTGTTGCTGGGACTAATCATATTGTCTGTGGTACTACAAATAGAAATCAGATTAGAGCGTTATTAGCAAATATGGACGTGCAAAGCAGTGAGTCGGGTTATGCTTTTAAGTTGTATGGTCACCCAAATTGGGCAAAATTATCTTTTGAAGATTACACGAATATTGATCGTTATGAGTTGACCGTGACGACATCAACATTAGTGGATGAAAATGCTGAGCGAACAAGACGATTTAATCAAAAGTATAAGAATAAGTTTCAGGTAATTCCGTCAGATTTTTCTTATAAAGGTTACGATGCCGCTATTTATTTTGGGGGCTTAATTGCTAAGTATGGCGATGACTACGCGCAACATTTGGTTAAGGAAACCTATTCTGGAATAAATAGTGATTTTAGTTTTGATTACTTTCCTGAGTGGGGATATGTAAATAGAGGGGTTCGATTTATGGTGTATCGTAATAATAGTTTTGATAGGAAGTAAAGATGAGTGATTTTAGTGAAAAAAGAGTACAGCAGCAAATTCGTAATTTTGAAAGAGCAATGGATGGTTATGAAGGGAATGAGCCGTTTGCTCGTTATCTAACTTCATTTTTTAAAATTAATAAGCAAATGGGATCAAAGGACAGAAAATGGACTTCCCGGTTGTGTTATAATTATTTTCGATTGGGTAAGGGGGCAACGCAGCTTTCTCAACAAAAAAGATTAATCATTGCGGAGTACTTATGTGAAACAGAAAGTCCATTTGTCGCTTTATTTGAACCTGATTGGAATTTAAGCCTATCATTGGAAGAAAAAATAGCTTTTTTAAAAAAACTAGAATTATTGGAGCTAGATACCATTTTTCCTTTTAAAAATTACCTTTCATCTGCGATAGATCAGGTTGATTTTATACAAAATCAATTCTTGCAACCTGACTTATTTATTCGGATTAGAAAAGGTAAGGAAAAGTTTGTGAAAGCTATTTTTGAAGCGGAACAGATCGGCTATAAATTTATAACGGAACAAACTGTTGCTTTAGCAAATGGAACTTCACTACAGCGGTTTAAGGATCTCGATGGTGTAATCGAAGTGCAAGATCTTTCTTCTCAGCGGACCCTTGAATTTATGGATGCTTTGCCGAAAGAAAATTGGTGGGATGCCTGTGCCGCTTCTGGTGGTAAGGCTTTATTGTTCCTAGATAAGCATCCGACTACTAATTTATTGGTTTCAGATGTTCGTATGAGCATTCTGCGTAATTTAGATGAACGTTTTGAGAGGGCAGGTATAAAAGATTATCGAAAAAAAATAGTTGATTTAACGAAAGATACTACGCCTATTTTGGGAGTTGAGCTTTTTGATGGAGTTATTTTAGATGCTCCATGCACCGGCTCAGGAACTTGGGGTCGTAGCCCTGAAAATATTAGTTATTTTAATGCAAAGAAGATCGATGAGTTTGCCACATTGCAAAAAGAAATTGCTAAAAATGTTTCATTGCATTTGAAAGTGGGTAAACCGTTGGTATACATCACTTGTTCTGTTTTTGAGAAAGAAAATGAGGAGGTGATTGCTTATATTCAAAAAGAACTGGGGTATAGTCTCCATTCTTATAAAGTATTAAAAGGATATTATGAAAAGGCGGATAGTATGTTTGTTGCCCGTTTAATCAAACTTTAATAAAATAAGAAATTTATAATTATAAAAGCCATTTGCATATCGCAAATGGCTTTTATAATTATAGAACTATTAGATTTGAATTAGTTTATTCACATTTACCCGGTACAACGAGCACAGGACATGTTGCTTTTCTAATTACAGCTTCAGAAACGGAGCCCGAGATAAAATGATCAAACCCTGTTCTACCATTTGATCCCATTACGATGAGATCAGCTGACCACTCATGAGAAGTGGCTAGTATTTCTTCTTTTACCGAGCCTATTCTATTGAATAAGAAAACTTCATTAGCGCCTTCGAACTCTTGTCCTAGTTCTTCTAAGTATTTTTGAGCATTCTGCTGCTCTATTTCCGATACTTCGGGTATGATGATTGGTTGTTGACCTAACAGCGGATCTGCACCATAGCTGGCAGGAGAAGTGGGAGAGGTAACCGTCACTAAAGCTACTGAAGCTTCAAATTTTTTAACCATTTCTTTAGCATAGGAAATCGCTTTATGTGAACATGGTTCATCGTCCACAGCAACTAATATTCTCGTTATTTTTACAACATTGGTATCCATGGTTCTGATATTAAAGTTTATATTCGTACATATTAATAACTTGAATATACGGTTTTTTGTTTTAGAAATATGGAATTTGGAATATGTAATTTAACAATTGTACCATTGCGGGCGGAGGAATCACATCGGAGTGAAATGGTTTCACAATTGCTGTTTGGAGAAGCTTTTGAAATACTGACGAAATCAAAGGATTGGACAAAAGTTCGTACTGAAATGGACTCTTATGTTGGTTGGATACAGAATGCGCAATTTTTAGCAATTACAGATGATCAGTATGAGGAGTACCAGTCGTTAAGTAAGGTAAAGATCGGTTTTGATGGGGGGCATCTTATCAATAATGATCTTTGTATCCAGCTTTTACATGGAACGATTGTACGAAAGGATTTTCCTTATATTGGAGCAGATGATTTAGTAGAGCTTAATGCAATTGAACTGCATTTTGAGCAAGAAGACTTCATCGAGCAGGTTGCAATACTCGCAAAGCAATACTGGGAGGTACCCTATCTTTGGGGAGGGCGATCTAAATTTGGAATTGATTGCTCCGGTTTCTCACAATTGATTTATCAATCCTTTGGTATTTCCTTACCAAGGGATGCTTATCAACAGGTTGAATTAGGGCAGACAGTTGACTTTTTGTCAGAGATTCAAGTAGGTGATCTTGCTTTTTTTGATAATGAAGAAGGTAGGATAAATCATGTTGGTATTATGCTGGACTCTGAAACCATTATTCACGCTTCTTCCCGTGTTCGAATAGATAGGATGGATCAAGAGGGAATATTTAATAAGGATTGGAATAAATACACACATAAGCTACGTATCATCAAGCGCTATGTTTAAAAAAGAAAGGTCCGTCTATATTGAGACGGACCTTTCTTACTTTATTTTCAAATATGATTAGAATTTGAAAGTTAAACCAAATTTAGCTGTATCAAAAAAGTTATTAAAACTGTTGATGTTAGCATTGAATTCGTTTGAAGATTTACCGCCATCTTCTTTAGCTGTACCAAAAGATAATAAGTCTGTTAAACCAAAGTTGATTGCGATATTTTCAGTAACGAAGTAATTCATCCCTAAACCAGCGCCAGCACCAAATCCTTTAACTTTAGGAATGTCTGTAGTTGTTGTACCGTTGTTAACTTCTCCAGTTCTTTGTTGATAACCAGCTGCCAATTGCGCATAAGTTTTAAAACGTGATCCTAAATCTAAAAAGTAGTAACGACCATAAGCACCAACTCCAAAGTTGCTTGATTTATTGTAAGTATCGTTAGTACCAGAATAGTCTGTTGCTTTTAAATTTCCAAAGTTGAAATCTAAACCAACTGCAACTTTATCAGATACGAAATAACCTACAGAAGGATTGAAGTTGAATGAGTTTTCTTTCTTTTCAGCTGTTTTATTATTTTTTGTATTTGCTGAGAAATTACCTTCTACAATAAAGTCAGTTTTTTTGAAACCAAATTCTTGTGCTTGAGATGCAAAAGTTAGACCAGCTACTGCTGTTAGAGTAAGTAATAATTTTTTCATTTTTTTAAAGTTTGTTTTTACAATATCCATAGTCAAACCTTTTGACTATTTGATTGATATTATCAATATAGATACCAAATTGATTTTTCAATGTCATAGAAATGTATTGATAAATTGTGTTAATCGTAATTAAAACGTTTTCAGAGGTTTAAAAATTGACATTATGAAAAAATAATTTATCATATATTTTGATATTTATATTGATTTAACTTTTTATGATAAAATGTCAGTTTTTATTATGACACAAAAAAAGACCATATGTCAGTGCTGACATATGGTCTTATAATTATTTTATTATTTAATATTTCTAGTCGAAATATTCTTTGATCCGTTCAAAAAATGATTTTTCAGATTTACCAGGTTGTGGCTTGAAATTCGGTGATTCTTTCAATTTCTGTAAAATCTCTTTTTCGTCAGATGAGACCGCTTTAGGCGTCCAGATATTCACATAAATCAATTGATCACCTTTGTGGTAAGAATTGACTTCAGGAATACCTTTTCCTTTTAGTCTTAATATCTTGCCGGCCTGGGTTCCTGGTTCAATTTTAATTTTTGCTTTACCATCAATCGTTGGAACTTCAACGCTTGTTCCTAATGTAGCATCTACAAAATTAATATATAGGTCATAAATAATATTTAGACCATCTCTTTTTAATGCTTCATGAGGAATTTCTTCAATGAGGATAATAAGATCACCGGCAACACCTCCGCGAGGAGCTGCGTTCCCTTTTCCACTCATTGAAAGTTGCATACCTTCACTTACACCAGCCGGAATGTTGATCGCAATTGTTTCTTCACCTCTTTCTAATCCTTCACCTCTACATGTAGTACACTTTGCGGTAATTTCTACCCCTTCACCATTACAAGTAGGACAAGTGCTTGTAGTTTGCATCTGGCCTAAGATTGTATTGGTTACGCGGCGAACAGATCCTGAGCCGCCACAAGTATTACAAGTGTGGAAAGATGATTTATCTTTTGCACCACTACCATCGCAGGTATGACAGTTTACTTGTTTATTTACTTTTACTTTTTTCTCAACACCTTTAGCAATTTCTTCGAGTGTTAATTTTACTTTAATGCGAAGATTTGTTCCTTTAGCAACACGACGGCCTCCTCTTGAGCCTCCGCCACCGCCACCGAAGAAACTTTCGAAAGGATGACCACCTCCACCAAATATATCTCCAAATTGGCTAAATATGTCATCCATATTCATGCCACCACCATAACCGCCTCCGGAAGCAGAGCTACCCGCATGACCAAATTGATCATAGCGTTGTTTTTTCTGAGGATTGCTTAATACATCATATGCTTCAGCAGCCTCTTTAAATTTTTCTTCAGCTTCATGATCACCAGGGTTTTTATCCGGGTGATACTTTACGGCAAGTTTACGGTAGGCAGATTTAATTTCTTTTTCATCTGCACCACGAGCTACACCTAATATATCGTAATAATCTCTTTTTGACATCTTTTTTATCTTATTGACCTATAATTACCTTAGCATGACGGATTACTTTATCATTTAAATAGTAACCTTTTTCAATAACATCAATAACTTTATTTTTCAAATCTGGAGTAGGAGCTGGAATAGCCGTTATTGCTTCTTGTAAATCAGCATCAAACTCTTTACCTACTACATCCATTTCTTTTAAACCTTGGTGTTCTAAAGTTTGTCTGAATTTATTATTGACGATCTCTATACCAGTTTTTATTGATTCAACATCTGTTGCTGTTTCCATTGCTTTTAAAGCTCTGTCAAAATCATCCACTGTTGATAATAGTTTTGTGATCACATCTTTTCCAGCAGATTGAATTAATTCAACACGTTCTTTACTTGTACGTTTTCTATAATTATCAAATTCTGCTGATAAACGTACATATTTATCTTTTGCCTCTGCTACTTCAGCACTTAATTTCTCTTCAACAGAAAGTTCAATCGTCTCTTCTTGATTTTCCGTTGTATTATCCTCAATAGGATCTTGAATCGTCTCGTTATTATTCTCTTGTTCGCTCATTTCTTCTAAATTCTATGTGGGAAACTAATGTTCTTTCTCTAAAATCTAATTACAGTCAAAGTTGTTGCCAAAATGAAAAAATCCGACAGCTTGTCAGTAACCGGGAGAATGGACTAACAAA
This sequence comes from Sphingobacterium sp. B16(2022), assembly GCF_012030425.1. Taxonomy (GTDB): domain Bacteria; phylum Bacteroidota; class Bacteroidia; order Sphingobacteriales; family Sphingobacteriaceae; genus Sphingobacterium; species Sphingobacterium anhuiense. The sequence goes on from NZ_JAAUVN010000001.1 coordinate 212,506, forward strand.
ATGTCGGATGATCAGGATTTCTGTCAGTATTGACAGTTATATTTCTACTTGATCTAGCAATACCCCATCAGCGGTTTTGATGATGCGTGCAGGCATATTACGTATAATTTGGTAATCATGAGTTGCCATTAAAACAGCTGTTCCAGAAGAAGCGATATCCCGTAAAAGCAATACAATTTCTTCAGAAGTAGCAGGGTCAAGGTTTCCTGTTGGCTCATCGGCCAATATAATTTCAGGATTATTAAGGAGTGCTCGTGCAATAACAATACGTTGCTGTTCTCCACCTGAAAGTTCATGAGGCATTTTTTTTAATTTCGAGCGAAGTCCTACTTTTTCGAGCACATCGAGCATTCTGTGTTCAATTTGCGTTTTATCTTTCCAGCCGGTGGCTCTAAGTGCAAATTCTAAATTTTTCTCTACAGAGCGATCTGATAATAAATGAAAATCTTGGAAAACGATTCCTAACTTACGTCTCAGGTAGGGGACATCATTTTCATGCAGTTTTTTTAAATCAAAACCTGCAATTAGTCCTTCTCCGTTACCAATATATAAATCGCCATAGATTATTTTTAGCAAACTACTTTTTCCACTTCCTGATTGACCAATGAGGTAAAGAAATTCGCCTTTATTGATATTCAAATTCACATTCGATAAGACCAAATGTTTTTGTTGGTAGATATCGACGCTTTTTAATGTGATTACTGTATTTCCAGACATTGAACTATAATTCTAATTTTTTTATTTGTCCAAATGGCAAATCCTTTACCATTTGCATAATGTACGCTGACTTGTCTCCGAGACCAATTTTGTCCAAAGATTTGTCGGGGCGATCAACCCTAAAATATGCTAAAAGAGTGAATGAATCATCTCTTAATTGAACATAGTCAGGGATTTTGGCAACTCCTTTTACTTTGATTATATACATCTATTTACAAAGTTAGTACTTTTTATTTCAAAAAATCCTTCCACGAATATAAGGCTATGCTTACTGGTTTGCAAATAAAAATTCTAGTGTATTGACTCCATCAGCATAATCATCTAAAGCAGGATTTTGTCCAGCACCGAATTTAAAAGCTGGTGTTTTGATCGTTAATGGTGCTTCTGATGTAACACATTGTAACCGGTCTGATAAGGTGTTTAAGTGCTGAGAAAGATTGTCTAAGTTATCATACTCTTCAAAATAAACCACAGCTAAGGGTGATGCTATTTTGTCATCTTGTTTTAATAATAAAAAACCATTATCATAATGCTTGTCACCATTAATTAAATAAATGGATTTGTTATAATCGTAATTATTATTGTATTTATAATGTGTGTTTACCTCTTTAAAAGATTCAATTCCTTCATAGAAATGACTTATATCATAATTTTTTGGGATAAATATTTTAGATACAGAACGACATCCCAGACCGTAATAATCAAAGATATCATGGCCTAAAGCTTTTAGTTGCTCGTGCGATTCTTCACCTGTAATGATGGCAATACTGTTTCTGTTTTTTCTAATAATATGTGGTTTTTTTCCAAAGTAATGTTCAAAGTACCGCGAAGAATTGTCGGAACCTGTTGCAATCACTAAATCAAAATCAGTTAATCTATCCACTAGTTGTACGCGATCTTTAAATCTTGGTTCAACTTCTATCAATTTCTGAATCACGTAGGTTGTTAGATGAGCATCGTCTGAAGAAACCTTAATCTGTGCTTTAAAACCAGCAACCAATACGCATAATATATCATGAAGACCTACAAGAGGTATATTGCCCGCTAAGACTAAACCTACAATTTTGTCACTTTCAATATCAGGATATGGCGATAGCCAATTTTCTAATAGCTCAAGGTTTAAATTTGCTTTCCAAGAAGTAAAGGCTTTATTAACGTGTTCTGCGGTATACCATGCATTTTTATGATGAGCAGTTGCAACTAAATGTTGTAGCTCTGCATGATCATTAATGAATAAGTTCGCAAGTTTTGCAAAACCTTCTAATCGTTGTTTCTTTGTCAAAATGTAAAAATTAATAAACGTGTATACACAAATTTGTATTATATTTGTGTTATTAATACAATCAGCGAAACCAAGTTACTCTTAGTATTTAAACGTGTAAAATGATTTGATTGTATAAATGATAGTACAAAAATAGTTTTTTATCATAATTTTGAGGTTATAAATGGCGATTAAAATTACAGACGAGTGTATTAACTGTGGTGCTTGTGAACCGGAGTGCCCAAATAATGCAATATATGACGCTGGAGTGAGTTGGAAATTCTCAGATGGGACGGCATTAGATGGAGTTATTGATTTTGGAGATGGAGTAACGTTAGATGCTGACGATTCTCAAGCTGCTGTATCAGATGAAGTATATTACATTGTTTCGGACAAGTGTACAGAGTGTGTTGGTTTTCATGATGAACCACAATGTGCAGCTGTTTGTCCAGTAGACTGCTGTGTAGATGACGAAGAGGTTCGTGAATCTGAAGAGGAGTTATTAGCAAAGAAAGCTTGGTTACACGCTGAATAAAAGCATTGCTTTTAAAATAAAATTTTGAAAAAGGTAGAATATGTACATATTCTACCTTTTTTTATGTCTTCAAGTATCCAATAAATTTGCTGTTATTATAATCCGCCATATTAATATTTGTGAAAGCCTAGTATTTTTTTATTTTTGTACTTTACCTTATAAAAAGTTTGCCGATGTATAAATCAAAAATGGGGCTAATTACCCTTGTTTCGGTGACAATTGCTGCACTTATTGCGATATGTTACGAATTTAGTTGGGTCAATTTTTCTCCATCATTTTTAATGGCAGTAAGATGGATTGTTGCTACTGTGTTGATTGTTAATGCTCTTGTTCGGAAGAATCTAACAACTTGGATTTTGACCTGTATGATCTTGGGTATTTTTGTAGGTTTAGATTTTCCAAATATTGCCATATCATTGCAACCGCTAAGTAAAGGTTTCATTAAGTTGGTGAAGACGATCGTAGGACCGATCTTGTTTGCAACGTTAGTTTATGGTATTGCTGGTCATTCTGATTTGAAACAGGTTGGTCGTATGGCCTGGAAGTCTATGCTGTATTTCTTTTGTGCTACGACTTGCGCTATTTTTATTGGCCTTGGGGCTATAAATCTGACTAAAGCTGGGGTTGGTGTTGATGTTGCACATATGCCTCATGAAGAACTGCCAAAAACGCAAATAAGTAATGACGCACAGATTTTAGAAACTTTACCAGATCATGTTCACCCTGTCTATAAGTTTACGGCATTTTTTAGAGATCTTTTTCCTGAAAATATTGTAAAAGCAGTGTATGACAATCAAGTTCTACAGATCGTGGTGTTTTCAGTTCTTTTTGGTATTGGATTAGCAATGGTTGATGAAAAGAAAAGAAAACCATTGGTTGATTTCACGGAAAGCCTTTCAGAAACAATGTTTAAGTTTACGAACTTAATCATGTATTTTGCTCCAATCGGAGTTGGTGCCGCAATGGCTTTTACAGTTGGTCATTTGGGGGTAGATATTCTGAAAAATCTATTTATGTTGTTAGCAACTTTGTATTTAGCATTATTAGGTTTCCTAACTTTTGTATTGTTGCCTGTTGCACTTTATCTGAAAATCCCTGTATTAAAGTTTATTAATGCGATTAAAGAACCTGTTTCTATTGCATTTGCGACTACAAGTTCAGATGCAGCTTTGCCCAAGGCTATGTCTGCTATGGAAAAATTTGGAGTACCTCGTAAGATTGTGTCTTTTGTTATTCCTACAGGATATAGTTTCAATTTGGACGGAACGTCATTGTATCTATCTTTGGCAGCGATATTTGTTGCTCAGGCGGCTGGAATACATTTGACTTTTGGAGAGCAGTTAATGATCGCATTTACATTAATGATTACTTCTAAAGGAGTTGCCGCAGTTCCCAGAGCCTCATTAATTATATTAATTGCTACTGCAGATCAATTTGGTTTACCAACATTTGTGATTGCGGCTATATTAGGAATTGACGAGTTGATGGATATGGCCAGAACTTCGGTCAATGTGATCGGTAATTGTTTAGCTACAGTTGTTGTTGCTAAATGGGAGGGAGAGTTTGACGAAGAGGCCCCATATAGAGATGATCACGGCCAACCGGAATTAGAGGGGTAGTATTATATCTTTTAAAAGCCAGAAAAGGGATCTTATAACAAGTATAAGATCCCTTTTTTATGAAATAAACTTACCATCGGCATAATACCAGATTCCATCCACTTGTTTGAAAGTGGATCTTTCATGATGAATCTGTAAATTCAGCTCCGAATCCAAGTAATGTGCCTCAAATTCGACCATATTGGAATTACTAAATAAAATGCGGAGCTGCATCCATTTTGATTCCTTTGCCCATCTTGCAATTTCTATTTTGTTTTGCAACTTACGAGTTTCAGAATGAAAGCTTGTATATAAAAAATCAATATCTTGAACAACAAATGCGCTATATCTTGCACTCATTAATTGTTCTGCAGTTTTAGCTTCTTTTTGGTCTAAATGAATTTTTTTGCAACAATTTTCGTAAGGAAGTGAATTGCCACAATGGCAAATTGTATTTTGTTTTGTCACCATATTAAGATTTAAATATAGGACAAAAGTAAATAATGATTTTTTCTTTTTAAATGAATCGTGTTTATATAAATATTTAGGAATTTCTTAGCTGGACTAAAATTGTTAAATTGATATTTTAACACGTTGATATTGAGTTTATTTTAACGTTTTAACAAATATTAACAACCTTTCATTAATCTTATTATAAAATATAGAGTCCTACCTATAATTAATTGAAAAACATAAATAAAGGGAGGAGCAGGTATGAAAAAATTAGTTTACTTGACGGTTTTAGTTGGCGGTTTGTTTTTTGTTAAACCTGCTGCTGCACAAGTTAATGTGAGTATTAACATTGGTAATCAACCTTCTTGGGGCCCAGTGGGGTATGATTACGTACGGTATTATTATATTCCAGAAATTAATGTATATTATGATGTAATCAATCGTCGGTATACGCATTATCATGGTAGAAGATGGGTTACCAGTAGAAGCTTGCCTAGTCGATATCGTAACTTTAATTTTTATAATACCTATAAAGTAGTTGTCAATGATAGAGATCCTTGGAGACATCACGATCGGTACAGAAGAGATTATGGTCATTTTGCTCATCGCAGAAATCAGGTAAGTATAAGAGACCATAGAAGTAATTATGATCGTCCACGTCACAATGACCGTTATGATCATCATCGTGTCGAGCGACATGAAAATCATAGAGATCGATCGGAGCATAGAAAATCGGACAAGAGAAATGATAAAAGAGGCCACGATCGTCACTCAGAAAGAGGTGAGGGACATGGAAGAAGATAGTGAATAGTTTTTTATATGTTAATTGAAAGGGAGGAAGCTGTAGTTTTCTCCCTTTTTTTAATTAAAACTATTTTTTTAAATCGGATAAGCTGTTTCACTTTTAGTTTCCGATAGAACAAAATAGGTTTGTACGGTGTTCACATGTGGGAGTACGGCTAAGCGGTATCTTAAAAATTCGTGATAGGCCTGCATATCTTTAGTTGCTATTCGAAGCATAAAATCATAGGATCCAGCCATCTGATAACATTCCATAACTTCAGGAAATTTAGCAACTTCTTTTTCAAATTCATTTAAAACCTCGGCTGTATGTGCTTTTAAGAATACCTGTGAAAAAGATATCAGACCCATGTTTATTTTTTGCCGGTCAAGAATAGCAACAGTTTTTTTAATATAGCCTTGTTGTTTCAGTTTTTTTACACGCTCATGTATAGCAGCGATAGATTTATGCAATCTAAATGCTAGTTCCTTATTGCTAAGTGTAGCGTCATGCTGTAAAATTCTTAATAGTTTGGTGTCAGTTTCATCAAGCATCATTTTGTATTTTTTATTGATATGAATGTAATGAATTGGTTGATTCTGTAATATTTCTTAAATATATCATTATTTAGATAAAATTTACTGATTTAATCATTATGTAGTGAATATTATTTTGTTTTATGTCAATTTTGCTGATAATGTTAGGTCTTCGAATGATTGTCGACTGATATTTTTTAAAATAATAAATCATGAATAACGAATTGATGTTTAGTAAATGTTTGTCACCCGAGCTTGATAGTAGATTTAAACATTTATGGTGTTTAGTAGGAAATACGCCTATGCTGGAGCTACAATACTCCTATAAAGGGAAAGCTGGGAGGATTTATGTGAAATGCGAAAATTATAATCTTACAGGGAGTATCAAAGACCGTATGGCGCTATATATTATGTATAAAGCTTACATGAATTGTCAAATTCAGCCTGACGATGTTATTATAGAAGCAACTAGCGGTAATACTGGTATTTCTTTTTCTGCTATTGGTAAAGCTTTAGGACATCAAGTGAAAATTATTATGCCTAATTGGTTGAGTAAAGAACGCATCGATATTATAAAAAGTATGGGTGCAGATATTCAGTTGGTTAGTAAAGAAGACGGTGGTTTTTTGGGGAGTATTGAATTAAGTGAGAAACTAGCGCAGCAAGGAGGGGTGTTTTTGCCCAGACAGTTTGAAAATCAATTCAATGCCGAAGCTCATGAATTAACGACTGGTCGTGAAATTGGTTTACAGTTAGCCTCACAAGGTTTAGTTGCAGATGCTTTTGTTGCTGGTGTAGGCACAGGAGGAACGGTTATGGGAGTAGGCCGTCATCTTCGTAGCTTAAATCCTCATGTAAAGATTCATCCTTTGGAACCCGCTGAAAGTCCTACGATGTCAACCGGATATAAAGTTGGCTCGCATCGTATTCAAGGTATATCAGATGAATTTATTCCGGCTATTGTGAAAATGGACGAGTTGGATGAAATCGTTTCTGCTTCAGATGGTGATTCTATTATAATGGCCCAAAAATTAGCAAAAGAATTGGGCTTGGCCGTAGGAATTTCTTCAGGAGCGAATGTGATTGGAGCAATTAAATTAAAAGAGCAATTAGGGGAAGAAGCTGTTGTTGTCACCTTATTGTGCGACGATAATAAGAAATATTTGAGTACAGATCTAGTAAGAGAACAACCTGTCGCGGCTGGATATATTTCAACAGATCTCTCTTTCACTGGATTTAAACCTATCAGTAGGTTAGCAAAATCTCTTTTTAATACTGAATCGATATAATGTTTGTTTCAGCCTAATCGCATATTAGGCACTATGATTATTTTAAATAGAATCTATTACAATGGGATTTCTCCCATTGTAATTAGGTTTAACCAATTTGTAACTTGTCACTCGGCATTATAATTTAATTATTTATGAAAAGTTTTATCATAAAATTATTACTTTTATTAGTTCTTCTTCCAGCTTTTGCGCATGCTCAGGAGGCAGATACTTTACTAAAGATGGACGAACTGGAGTTCGTTGATGGTGGTATTTCTGAAACTTCGATTGATTCTGCAGGTGTTGATACTACACAGAATCTTAAGAAAACTACGGCTGTAATCACAACAGAAGAGCATGCAAATAGTGAATCTCTACTTGGAATATTTTTAGCAGGATTATTAGGCGGCTTTACTGCTCTATTAATGCCTTGTATTTTCCCCATGTTACCGCTCACAGTCAGTTTCTTCACAAAGGGAAAACAAAATAAATCGCAATCTTTTATTCGTGCTTTGTTTTATGGAATTTCTATCATAGTTATTTATGTTGTGCTTGGTTTAGCGGTAACGATGATTTTTGGTTCGGATGCCCTTAATGCTTTATCAACGAACGGTGTCTTTAATTTTTTCTTTTTCTTAATGTTGGTTGCTTTTGGAGCTTCTTTTTTGGGGGCATTTGAAATTAATTTACCAAGTTCATGGGTAAATAAGATGGATGCAAAATCTGATAAAGGCGGATGGGCTGGTATATTCTTTATGGCAGCAACTTTAGCTTTAGTATCTTTTTCTTGTACTGGACCTATTATCGGAACTTTATTGGTACAGGCAGCTACAAGTGGAGCTTTGTTAGGTCCGGCTGTAGGTATGTTTGGATTTTCTTTTGCATTAGCTATACCTTTTGCTCTTTTTGCATTATTTCCTAGTGCTATGAAAGCCATGCCTAAATCAGGTGGTTGGCTTAACAGTGTTAAAGTTGTTTTAGGATTTTTAGAATTGGCATTTGCATTGAAATTTCTTTCTAATGTTGATTTAGCTTATCACTGGAACTGGTTCGACCGGGAGGTCTTTTTGTCTTTATGGATTGTTATATTTGGTTTAATGGGACTGTATTTACTTGGAAAAATTAAATTTTCTCATGACAGTAATCTGCCACATTTGTCAGTAATCCGTACTTTCATAGCTATTATTGTACTATCATTTACGGTATACATGATTCCTGGATTATGGGGTGCTCCTTTAAAATCAATATCTGCTTTTCTACCACCACAAAGCACGCAGGACTTTGATTTAAATCAAGGCTCATTGATTAGTGGATCGCATGTAACAGACGTTTCTAAACGCAAATATTCAGATTTATTTCATGCACCGCTTGGCTTAAATGTGTTTTTTGATTACGAGGAGGGTTTACAATATGCTAAAACCCATCATAAAATGGTTATGCTTGATTTTACAGGCCATGCTTGTGTAAATTGTAGGAAAATGGAAGCTACTGTTTGGACAGATCCTCAAGTCCGCTCTTTTTTAACAGATCATGTCGTTATCATCCAACTTTATGTTGATGACCGCACTGAGCTTGCTATTGAAGATCAACAAAAAACGAGTTCGGGAAAATTGTTGAAGACAATTGGAAGTAAGTGGAGTTATTTACAATCGAGTCAGTTTGAATCCAATTCACAACCTTTTTATGTGCTTATGAATCCTGCAAACCGTCAGGTTTTGGTTAAACCAAAAGGTGCTGATTATGATGCTACTACTTATCTGGCTTATTTAAATGAAGGTTTGAAAGCATTTTCTTTGATCAAATAGTATAATATGACTCATTTGATGAAAAAATGTTTTTATTCCAAAAGAAAAAAGGTTTCATAAAATTGGATTTCTGTTAAATTTAATCTTACTTTTACATCGTTTAAATCATTAGCTATCAAATAGCAGCTTTAGTGGTTTATGTGTAGGGTTAATAGTGAATTATAACATGAAGAAAGCATTCAATCTGGGGTTGTTCCTTGGATTATTATCGGTAACATCTCTTGCATTACAATCGTGCAATGAAGGTGGGAGTAAAAAAACAGATTCGGTTACTATTGGAACTGTTGATAGTATAGATGATATCGATGATTTAAATAAAGATACTGTCGAGAAAGAGATTAAAAAGGATACAATTGCTGTAAAGGGTAAAAAGAGTATTCTTCATCATGAAGTTGATACGGCGAAATTATTAACCGACTCTGTGTCTCCTCGTTATATTTATTTGACTTTTGATGATGGACCTTTAAATGGCAGTCAATTTATTGATTCAATAGCTACAGCTAAGAATATAAAGATTAATGCTTTTTTAATTGGAAAGCATGACCGAATGAGTAAGGGTTTGCATAAATATTATGAACGTTATATGAACAATCCGTTGGTGGATTGTTATAATCACAGTTACAATCATGCAAATAATAAGTTTACTTATTTTTATAGCAACGCAGAATCAGCGTATGAGGACTTTGATAAAAATGAAAAAGAACTGAATCTTAAACATAAGATTGTCCGTTTACCAGGACGTAATATTTGGTACTTTGCAGATCGTAAACGTATTGATATGCAAAGTGGTTCAAGTACGGCCGATTTATTATATCAAAATGGTTACCGTTCTATGGGATGGGACTGTGAATGGAAAAAGGGTAAACCTTCTGGTATGCCAGTCGAATCGGTGAGTTTTATATATCGTCAGATAAATAATAGATTACGTAACGGCACCTCATTTTCGAAGAATAACGTTGTTCTGTTGATGCATGATGATATGTTTCAGACAAGAAAAGCACAGAAAATGTTAAGTGATTTAATCGATAGTTTGAAGTTACATCCAAATTACGAATTTGCACATATGCGTGATTATCCGAAACAGAAATAAAAAATAAGGCTACAATCAAATTGTAGCCTTATTTTTTTAGTTTTGCTTTCTTAAATATTTTGTTAAAATCACAATCGTCTGACCATCGATTTTTCCTTCAATTTGTTCTGTATTATCGAACACAAGTCTAATATTCTTCACGACTGTACCTAAAGTCGCCCGGATAGATGATCCTTTTACATCCAATGTTTTCGTAAGGACTACAGAATCCCCTTCAAATAATTGTTGACCGATACTATCTAAATGAAACTCGACATATCCATCATTTTCATGATCTCCTGTTTGTTTTGCCCATTCTAATGTTTCGTCATCCAGATACAAAATATCTAACGCATCAGAAGCCCAACCCTCGTTTTTTAAACGATTTAACATGCGCCACGCAGCTACCTGTACTGCTGGTACTTCAGACCACATGGTATCGGGCAGGAATTTCCAATATTCAGCTTCTAATTGTGTTGTTTTATTTAACTGATCGGCACATTTCTGACAAACAACAATCGTGTTTTCAGCTATAGCTTGTAAGTCAGGGGGCAATGTATATAATGTTAAATTATCAGTTGCTTGACTCAATTCACATTTATTTCCCGCTCTCTCGAATAGTTGATTTTCTAGTTTCATTTAAATTTTGGATAAGTTGCAAATGATTTAGGTGCAAACATAATGAATATTTATAATTATAAAAGGTTAACATAACAAATCAAAAAATGCTTAATAATTTGGAATATAATTTGCGATGCTGTACACGATAAAATGTGTATCTTATTTAATATTAATTGAAACTAACTTAAATGATATCAATATGAAATGGCAAGGAGGTAAAAAAAGTGACAACTTCGAAGATAGGAGAGGAATGTCAGGTGGTCAAAAATTAACTTTGGGCGGTGTAGGTGGGATTATTGTTTTAATAATTGGTTTTTTAATGGGAGGAGATCCATCTCAATTATTGCAGCAGGCTCAAAATATGACGGGGACGGAGCAGACTGGACAGCCACGGGAAATTAGTGCAGAGGAGGCTAAATTAACAGACTTTTCGCGTATCGTTTTATCAAGTACTGAGGATGTGTGGACAAATCTTTTTAAGACTCAGCTGGGTAAAAATTATGAACCTACAAATTTAGTTGTTTATGATGGAGGTACCGAAACCAATGGTTGTGGAATAGGAAAAGCATCTTACGGACCTTTTTACTGTCCTGGAGATCATAAAATCTATTTAGATTTAACTTTTAATCAAGAGTTGACGACCAAATTTGGTGCTAAAGGTGAGTTTGCTCTGGCTTATGTAATAGCACATGAAGTAGGGCATCATATACAACAATTAGTGGGACTTTTACCTCAGACAAACAGCATGAGGGGAAAATTAAGTGAAGTTGAAAATAATAAAATTTCTGTCATGACCGAGTTGCAAGCTGATTTTTATGCAGGAGTTTGGGCACATCATGTTAATAAATTATCTGATATCGAGATTGACTATAATGATATTTTAGATGGTATGGCGGCAGCTGAAGCAGTTGGAGATGATAAATTACAAACACAAGCTCAAGGCTATGCGGTACCCGATTCTTTTACACATGGTACCTCAGCTCAGAGACGAGCTTGGTTTAAGAAAGGTTATGATTCTGGTGATATGCAAGCTGGAAATACCTTTCAAGATCCCAGCTTAAAATAAAACTTATTGGACGAGAAGATTACAACCACGTATATCACTTTGATCAAAGCGACCTAAGACTTCAAAAGATCCATCATCGTAGATTTTTCCGAGGTCTTGGGTTGCAATGAAAGAACACGAATATCGATTTGCTAAGTCAATAACATTAATAGCACCTGTTTTTTTATTTTCAGCAAGAGTTAGCGGATCATTTGTTTCCCGAATTAAGATCTTCATCCAGTTGGGGTGTCTGAATATCCCGTTACCATATGAATAGCCCTGTGATAGCAATTCAGTCATTCCATATTCCGAATGTATTCCTGGAACTTGAAAGCTTTTACATAATAAATCATGAATTTCCTCACGGACCATTTCTTTACGTTTTCCTTTCATTCCCCCAGTTTCCATAATGATTAACTCCGGAAATGTCAATTCATATTTTTCAATAAAATCAAGCAGTGCAAATGTCACACCGAATAGCAAGGTTTTCGTGCCTTTAGCTTTTAATTTTATCAGGGTTTGATAAAGTTCTTCATGATTGTATAAGAAATAGTCACTTTCGGGTTGTTGACTATGTTGCATTAAATCATTGATCATGTAGATCAATGAAGAACCTGTTCGTTCTAAATAGGATGGAAGTAGCGCCAAAATGGCAATGTCGTCTATTTTTCCATAAAATTGTTCAAAAGCAGTGCGAAAGCTTTTTTCATATACTTCTTTTTTAGCTACAAGATGCTTACTTGTGGTGACTCCTGTTGTACCTGAGCTTGTGAATACAATCTCAGGACTGAAGTTGTCAGCTATAATTTCTTGAGATTTGAATAGTTCGATTGGGAGAAACGGAATTTTCGTGTAATGATCTATTGTATGAATTTTCTTATTTAGATATTGCACATACTGTCTATAAATGCTTGTGTTTTCCATTTGAAAATGAAAAGTCTCCAAGCAAATTTCATTAAATTCTGTTTCATTTTGAATAGCAAATACCCGATCCCAGTTCATACGATTAAAATTTCAGTGCAAATATAGACATATAAAAGCTTTTACAATAAAAAAAGGTCCTTGATCACTTCAAGAACCTTTTTTATTGTATTATATATATTTTTTATACCATACCACCATCTACAGGCAATACTTGTCCTGTGACATATGTTGAAAGGTCCGATGCAAGAAATAGACATGCATTTGCAACATCTTCTGCTTGACCGGCGCGTTTCATAGGAATACCAGCTTCCCATCCAGCAACAATTTTAGGATCTAAAATATCGGTCATTTCTGTGCGTATAAAACCTGGAGCAACTACGTTTGATCTAATATTTCTTGAGCCTAATTCTTTTGCCACTGATTTAGAGAAACCAATAATACCAGCTTTAGAAGCTGCATAATTAGCTTGACCAGCATTTCCTTGTATACCTACTACTGAACTCATATTGATGAAAGATCCTTTACGGTTTTTCATCATGATTTTAGAAGCTGCTTTAGTGACATTGAATACTGATTTTAAATTTACATTGATCACATCATCCCAGTTTTCCTCAGTCATGCGCATTAACAAACCATCTTTTGTTATTCCAGCATTATTAACAACCACATCAATAGTTCCAAAATCTGAAACAATATCATTGATGAGTTTTTCAGCCTCATCAAATTTTGATGCATCTGAACGATAACCTTTTACAGTAGTTCCAAAAGCCTGAAGTTCTTGTTCTAAAGCTTGGCCTTTTTCCACAGATGATAAATATGTGAATGCTACATTTGCACCGTTTTGGGCAAATACTTCAGCAATTTTTCTTCCTATTCCTTTTGATGCTCCAGTAATTAGAGCTGTTTTTCCTTCAAGTAGTTTCATTCTTATGTATTATATGTAATAAGGGTGCTTGCAAAAATGTTAAAAGTATACTACAATCGCAACACTCGGATCAATTTAATTCGTTAATTCTAAATAATAATTTGAATTAACATTCCTCAGGATATTATAATACTACTATTTGTAATGTGGCAGCTATTCATAAAAATGGCTGTGTTAGGGAATTCTTAATAATAGTATGGTATTTTTGAATAAGTGATTTTAAAAAGTACAGTTTTTTGACAAAAGGATTGCGTTAATATAAAAATCTATATTAAATTTGCATCAATCACGAAGACATGAGTAAAAAAACAAAAAATACCAAAGAGGTAGACGTCGTTTTAATTGGCGCAGGTATCATGAGCGCAACTTTGGGCACACTTATCAATGAGTTAAGCCCAGATATTAAAATAGAGATTTTAGAGCGCTTGGATGTTGTTGCAGCAGAGAGTTCGGATGCATGGAATAATGCTGGAACTGGTCACTCTGCATTATGTGAGTTGAATTATACCCCACAACAAGCTGATGGTTCTGTAAAAATTGATAAAGCAATCAGCATTGCAGAACAATTTGAGGTTTCCAAACAATTTTGGACCTATTTAGTTGATAAAGGGGTCATAACAAAACCTGAAGATTTTATTCGCTCAGTACCTCATATGAGTGCTGTTTTTGGCGAAAAAGATATTGATTTTCTTCGTAAAAGATATGATGCGCTATCCAAGAATAACTTGTTTAAAGGCATGGAATATACCGAAGATAAAGCTGTTTTGAATGAGTGGATTCCACTTATGATGAAAGGTCGTCCTGCTGATGATAAAATTGCGGCAACGAAAATGATCTTAGGAACTGATGTGAACTTTGGCGCTCTAACGCGTGATTTGGTACAACATCTAGATGCAAAAGATAATATTACATTACATCTTACACAAGAAGTCCGCGACATTGAACGGAATGACAATGGCACTTGGGAGTTGGAAGTTAAGGATTTGAAAACTGGAGAGAAAAGAACAATTAATGCCAAATTTGTATTCATTGGCGCTGGTGGACATTCTTTATTGCTGTTAGAAAAATCTGGAATTCCAGAATCAAAAGGATATGGTGGTTTTCCAGTTGGCGGACAGTGGTTACGTTGTGTGAATGAGGATGTTATTAAAGATCATAACGCTAAAGTATATGGTAAAGCATCTATCGGTGCTCCTCCGATGTCTGTTCCACATCTTGATACACGCTATATTGATGGTAAGCAGGCCTTATTATTTGGTCCATATGCTGGTTTTTCTACTAAATTCTTAAAACAAGGTTCTTACTTTGATTTACCTGCATCGATTAAGTTGTCGAATATTAAACCGATGTTATCCGTAGGTCGGGATAATATGGATTTGACTAAATATTTGATTTCTGAGGTGATGAAGAGTCCAAAAGATAAATTGGATGCTTTGAAGCAGTTTATGCCTACGGCAAAATTAGAAGACTGGAAAATTGAGGTTGCTGGTCAACGTGTTCAAGTAATCAAAAAAGATGCTAAACATGGTGGTGTTCTTGAATTTGGAACAGAAGTTGTATCCGCAGCAGATGGTTCTATTGCAGCCTTACTAGGAGCTTCACCAGGAGCATCGACTTCTGTCGCTATCATGATTAAATTACTGAAAAGATGTTTTCCTGAACGTGCAAAAGCAGACGAATATCGCAAGAAATTGCGTGAAATGATTCCTTCACATGGGCAATCATTAAATGATAATGTTGAACTGTGTGAAGCCACTAGAAAGCGTACACATACAGCATTAAAATTAGAGAATTTTAAAGATTAATTTCTTTTCACCATACTTATGGGGTGCTTGAAGTATTATTTACTGTTACAGGCTGAGATTATACCCAATAACAACAATTGCTCATCACAGTGAGCAATTGTTGTTATATACCTGATCCGGATAATGCTGGCGTAGGGATTTTAATTTCACAAATCGTGCATTTATAGCGACTCCCTAAGTGTGTATTGTTTTTATTTTACACACATATTAAATGCAGTTAAATCAAATTTTAAACGATTTTTTTCAGCAGGTTAAAGCTACATCCCTCGCAGAATGGCTAGCAGTAGGCTTTGGTATATTGCAGGTTTGGTTTGCAAAGTCCAATAAACCTATTAATTACCTTTTTGGTATTTCTGGTATTGTGATATCCATTTACGTTTTATATTTCGCAAAACTATACGGTGAAATTGCCTTGAACATGTATTACTTATTAATGAGTATTTATGGTTGGATTTACTGGCAACAAAATAGTAATCATCAACATATCATATCGACTGCATCACGTAAGGACTGGATTATTGTCTTATTGATATGTATTATAGGATTTACCATATTCTATTTCGGATTGTTACATGCTACAGATTCAGATGTTCCGCTATGGGATGCCTTGGTATCTTGTACTGCATGGGCAGGCATGTGGTTGCTGGCAAAGCGGAAAATAGAAAATTGGATATTATTAAATATTAGTAATCTCATGGCGATCCCTTTGCTTTATCATAAAGATTTACTACTATTCGCAGCATTGACTGTATTTTTATTTGTGATGGCTTTCTTTGGTTATTTTAACTGGAAGAGAATTCTTAAACGTGAACTAATATATGATACTTACTCAAGATCAAATTAATCTGATAAAAGACCAACAGCACGAGGCAATTGCTTTAAAAAAGATGACTGCAAAGCAGTTAGATTTGGCAATTAGTGAAAAATGGTTTAAAATTTGGGTTCCCAAATCTCTTGGTGGATTGGGATTAACTCTTTTAGATGGAGTGAAATTTTTAGAAGAACTAGCCTATCATGACGGTGGTTTATCATGGACGGTAACTTTATGTTCGGGAGCTAATTTATTTGTCGGTTTTATTGATCCGAAAATAGGAACAGAAATTTTTCAAAATCCGGCAGTTTGTTTAGGAGGAAGTGGACGTGCATCTGGATATGCAGAAAGAGCGGATGGGGGATATCGTATTCATGGCCATTGGAAATATGCTACTGGAGCTCCGCATTTAAGTCATTTTACCGCAAATTGTATCATTACGGAAGATGGTAAACCTGTGCTCGATAAAAACGGTCAGCAAATGATCCATTCGTTCTTTTTTGACCGGGATGATGTATTGATTCATTATGATTGGGATACTTTTGGATTAGAATGCACGGCTAGCCATAGTTTTTCTGTTGAAAATCATTTTGTGGGAAACTCTCGTAGTTTTTTGATTAATGAATCTGAAAGTACCTGGCCTGATTTTCTTTATCAATATCCGTTCATTCCTTTTGCGGAATTAACCTTGCTGAGCAATTTTATTGGGATGTATAATAGATTTATTGATCTTGTTGAAAAATATTATATTATAAAATCTCAAGATTCAGATTGGTTAAAAGACAAAGGTAAAAATCTGTTTAAACGTTTGGACGAGATGCAATCCGATTTTAATGAACGTAAGAATCAGATTTATTGTTTGACAGAACAATCTTGGGATAATATATTGCAGGGTTTTGAAAACCGGGATCTTTATGAGAAAATCGCAGTTACAAGCCGCAACTTTGTATCAGCTATTAAAAATAATACTGTGGAATTATTCCCTGGCTGCGGAATAGGTGCCGCGCAACGCGAACAGGAAATGAACATTGTCTTTAGAAATATTTTTACTGCAACTCAACATAGCTTGTTGCAGCAATAAGACGATTTGTAATTCTTAAAATGTTGTAATTGTGGTTATTGATTTTCAATAGCTTTCTTTAAGTTTATTAAACGCACATAGGAAGGACATTTTTCTAACTCTCTGTTCCAGCGATCAAGTGCCGCTAAGTTTGCCTGCAGAAATTTAGGTAAATCAAAGATATGCATATCCACGGTAATTTGTATTTCATTTGGTAATGAAACCGTATTAAAATATTCTTTTAGTTCTTCAATAGTCATGCATCAAAGATAAAACTATAATGTGACAGAAAAAACTTATGAATGGACAATATTGTAGTTTAATCATCTATATTTATAAGGAATAATGTATTTTAACTGCATGATTATAGAAAAAAGTACTCCTCACGATTTGTCTGCACATATGGAATTGTATGAGCAGGCAATTGCCTATCAACATGCTTTAGGAAAAGTGAATTGGAAAGGATTTGAAGCTCGAGCTGTACTTGAAGAGATAAAAAATGGACAACATTATAAGATTGTTCTGAATAATCAAATCGCTTGTGTCTTTTTGTTAACAACTTCAGATCCTATTATATGGCAAGAGAAAGACAAAGATCCGGCAATTTATATTCACCGTATCGCTACAAACCCACTTTTTAGAGGTCAGAATTTCGTTATTAAGATTATAGCATTTGTTAAGGCTCTGGCCAGAGAGCGAAGTAAATTCTTTATTAGAATGGATACTACGGCGGGAAATGAGCGATTGAATCAATATTACGAGAAATGTGGTTTTACAATTGTCGATGTAGTTCGTATTAAAGAAGCTATTGATATGCCTGCTCATTATCAAAATAATTCTTTCACATTATTCGAAATGCTGTTATAGCGTATTTTCATAAGCTGTTTATAAAGGAAGGCTCACTTCTTTCTGATAAAAAAGTTATAATAAAAGTTTCAGGAGTGGTTTCTTTGCAACTTTAGTCTTAATCCTAATTTTCCCCCCAAGTATGCCATTGGGATATAAGCTATGATCAGATCTAGTACTGTGTACCACATTGGAGAGGGCAGCATAAAGACACTTGCTACACCACCTGCTAAGAAAAAGACAGCTATTATAAACGCAAAGCTAAGTTTTTTCCCTTTGACTAACCAAGTTGTTATACATGCTCCGACTAAAGTTCCGATGGCATGTGCTAAAAAAGGAAAGACAAAATGCTTTGGTTCAAACATATGCATTGATGCTTTTAGTCCTTCTGTCGTGGTTACATCTGCACCATCTGGTGGAGGTATGATAGAACTACTGATTGTAATAAACATCATATTAACTATACTGCCAATGACCACGCCCGCCACTATCGCTAATAAATTTCTCAAAATAGTATTCATAAATCGATTTTTAGGAGATGAAATTTATAATTGACGCTTTCTCAATTATCGTATTGATGTTGCAAGTCTAGTAAATTTAACATATTTTCAGGATATTACTTGCTATAAAAAATTGAAAGTTAACCGAACTAGCACCGTCTAAAAATCACAAATTGATTTTAATATATTTAGTTTTTAGGGTATAATTTTTTGAAAGCATTGTATACTGCCTGGTGTACGATCGTTGCATGTAATTCGGTTGGTAAGTAATCAAATGACAAATTGATATTATTGTTTTGCTTTAATGATTGTGAAAACTTTATTGATTCATTATACATTTTTATATCTTCATCTTTATTTGGAACTCCTAAATATACGCTAAGTGTTTTTTTGATGTTAGTATTTAATAAATTTGCCGTTTCAAATAAGAGCTTTTGCTCTCCCCACCATAAACTAGGCGCAATAATAATATATTTAGTAAATAAATCAGGTTGTTTTAAGAGTATTTCAGACGCTAATAGACCAGCTAATGATTCTCCAATAACAGTACGGTCTTTATTAGCGTTATATTTATTTTCCATGTAGGGCTGTAGTTCCTTTTGAAGAAATGAAATGTAAGCTCCAGATTTTCCGTATTGTGGAAAATTCTCTTTTTTAAAACCTTCTTTTTCCAGGAAGTCCAAGTTGGACACTGCAAATGTGAAATCTCTCTTTCTATTCGTATTTTCGATACCGACAACAATTGATTTTGGAAACTGCGCAATCCAGGGTTGTGTATAATAGCGAACGATTCCAACTATATGAATAAAATCTTCTTCTATGCCACCATCTAATATGTAAATTATTGGATATTTAATTGTATCAGCAACATTATATCCTTCTGGTAGATATATGTTTATTTTCCTATTTTCTTTGAGTATTGTAGAGTATATCTGATCAGTTTGCCCGATCGTAATTTTTTTTTGAGCAGATAGGTTATTTGCCGTAAACATGAACGCAATGAATAGTTGAATGTATTTCATCAATAGCTGTGTTGTGTTAAAGACACTTATTTTTGGTTTTTGCAAAGACAGAAGTAAGTGTATAAAAAGATTGTTAAAATTACGAGATTATAAAATAGCTTTTAAATGATAATCGTGTTTTTTTATTTTAATCTAATTAGTCGTTCAAAATTAGCGGAAAACAGGGGTTTTAGTCTTTTAGGATTTACTTTACTTTGTGTTATTAATTTAAAATTTTATTATACACGTTTTACATGACTAGATTGATTATGACTTTGGGCTTTTTATTTACTTCGATAATGAGTTTTTGTCAACAACTGGAAGTTAGTATCATCCAAGGTGGGGAAATAATCTCCAGCACTTTTGATCAGTATAAACTTACTAAATCTCCATTCACTTTTCAACTAAAGTCAGAAGGGATGGAAGGCTTTTTAGTAGGGGCAACATTGGATAAGGACGTTTATCTCGCAGCATTGGGAATTATCGATCATGAAGTTTCATGGTTTGAAAATACTGGAATGGCAGATGAGCAATTTAATCCAAATCAAACTTTAACGTTGAGTAATGATGTACCAAGTTACTGGTATTTTACATCAGCTCAAGATCATCGGTTTGATCCGAATGCAAAAGGTACTGCTAAAAGTTGGACAGGGAATCGTACTATTGACAAAATCGATATTTTGGAAGCAGATAAATTGATGTCAGTTACAGATTTAACACAACCAATTTACGTCATTTTTTATCAAGCTGAATATGATGAAAATTATAGTTTAGTAGATAAAGAAATAGTTTTTAAAGGTGAATTTACTTTTTTGTAAAAGATGTAATTTTCCTTACTGATGAGCCCTGTAAGTGGTATTGACAATCGTTTTTAAATTATATTATTTATTCGCAGATTTCTTTGTTTTCAATTCCTGTATACAATAATTAAACACTATAAGCATTTGATTGTTATGTATATAAGTAATGAAGAGATTTTTATGGAGAATGATAAAAAAAGTTTGAATGCGCGTGTTGTTCGATACAATAAGCATTACGGATTTTTAGAAAATCCTCAAAAATTTAGCATAGAGAGTGATCCACATCGATTGGTAATAAGAAATTATGCTTTACGTAATAATAGACGTGAACTATATGAAGAATACATTCGAAATCAATATCCAGAAAAAGTAGTAAAAGAATTAGGAGAGTTTGATTCTTGTTTAATGTATTTAAAATTTTTAAATAAGGAAGAAGCTAAAAATTGGTTTCTATCGAATGATACAAAAGTAGTGGAGTCTGATATAGAAGCATTGGAAAATGATGCTATTTTGCGAATGCTTTTTGTTGAAGATGAACAAGATCAAAAGGACCTTTTAAACGCAGAACAATCCTATATTTTAAATCGGGTCACTCCAGAATCAATTTTGAAAATGCGTGATAATTTTTGGATTGATACGCGTATCTGTTAGTCTTAATAATTATTGATTATAATAAAAGGAGGAAGTTTTAGCTTCCTCCTTTTATTATAATGTATTGAAATATCAGTTTAGAAATTTATTATATAGCAGGTTCTTTACTTTCTTCAAGATATTTCTCCAGGCTATCATCAAGTTCATCCATCCATGCTGTATGATGAGTTTCTGCTTGAGTTCCATCTATGACCGATGTATAGATTTGATCTCGATAATTTAAAATATTATTTTCCTTGTCCTTTAACCAATTTTTAAACATGCTGGCCACTTTGTCAACATTAAAGTTTGGGTAATTTGTATAACTCATTAGATCTTTGATGTAATTTGTTTGAAAATCAACATGATCTTCTCCTGTTTTTGTAAGTGCTTCATCATCCATCCATTTTTTGATTTCTTTAATGCGTTCTTTTTTAGGTGGTAGCGGGATTTTTCCTAGCATGTAATCACGTGCAAACCAAGCTTGTGTATCAAACATATTGAAAGTATAATATTGATCTTGCATTCCTAAAAATATTAAACGTTCATTATGATTAAAGATTACTCCTTTAAACAAGTCATCTGGATATAGACAATTATTGGTTTTTAATCGCATATTATCAGGTAAAAATGGGAATTTATGTTGATAACCAGTACATAATATGACCGCATCAAACTCTTCTTGACTGCCATCTTCGAAGTACGCTATACTATCTTCGAAATGAGATAATTTTGCTTTCTCCTTTATGCCATCAGGCCAGTTGCACCCAATCGGACTTGTTCTATAAGCTATTGTCACAGATTTACTTCCGTGCTTGTAGCATTGTACGCCAATATCTTCAGCGGAATAACTACTTCCGATAAGGAGTAAGCGCTGATCTTTAAATTGGTCAGCACCTCTAAAATCATGTGCGTGCATAACTGCGCCAGGGAAATTCTCTATTCCTTTAAAGTAAGGGAGATTAGGGGTGGAAAAATGACCAGTACCAACCACTAAATAATCGAAAAATTCTTCAAAAGTTTCATTCTTTTTTAGATTATCAAAAATAACTCTAAACTGTTTTTTGTCTTCAATATAATCCACCCATCTTGCAACGGTATTAAATTGGATGTAATCTCTGGCGTTGCTTTGATTGATACGTCCCTGGATATAATCAAAAAGTACTTCTCGCGGAGGGTAGGAGGATATTGTTTGACCGAAATGTTCTGTGAATGTATAATCAGCAAATTCAAGACATTCTTTTGGACCATTAGACCATAAGTATTTGTACATGCTACCATGTAGGGGTTCTCCGTATTTACCAACACCTGTCCGCCAGGTAAAGTTCCACATTCCACCCCAATTGTCCTGTTTTTCGTAGCATTTAATTTCTGGGATGGGATTACCTTTTTTCTGTTCCGATTCAAATGCTCGTAGCATAGCTAGCCCGCTGGGGCCAGCACCAATAATTCCAACTTTAAAATTTGTCATATAATATAATTAACATGTATACTCATCTAAAATAGATGAGTGCAATAATTCGTCTTTAAAATCGAATTTTTAATTCTAGACCATACTTCCAAATGAGTATGCAGATGAAGAGATTTTTTATAATCTCTAAAATAGATGGCAAAAGCCAATAAGATACACAACTTATACTTTGTTGCGATAAGTAAATGACTAGAAACTATTTTTCAAAAAAAATATCTGTATGCTGTCAATATGGCTAAGATAACCAAAATTTGGATAGGTATCAAGGATTGGTCAAATGTAACTGCTTTATTATTATGCTTTATTATTACGAATTTTGATCGTTGAAATTGTTTTTCATTTTGAGAAATGATCGAGATCAATTTTTTTATTTTGAGCAACTGCTCAGAAATATTGAGATCTGGAAAAGTTTATATATGCTTTAATATAAAATCTACCCTTAGATCAACAGCTCCTATAGGTACTTCTATTACATTATAACCATTATCAAAATAAGTTTTTTTCATAATTTCAAATGTATAGAGAGCTTCTTCCCATGTTTGTTTTCTTTCATCGTCAGTTGTATAGATCTGTGCCCAAGGAGGAAGTATAAATACAGTGCTATTGTATTTATGGGTTTTTGCATTTTGAAGCATTTCAGTAGGAATTTTGAAGTTAATCATTTCTGCATAACAAATGGTGTCTACTATACCGCGATCAAAGAAGTAAATGTTATCGTTCTTATTGGATATTGCATGATAGCTTTTTACTGATGCATTAAGCAGTAATGAAGCATATAAATCTTTATTTTTCCAGGGTAAAGCATTTCCTCTTTTTAGTATCTGCTGTTTAATGATTGATCGGGCATCTTCTGCAACCGTAGAATATCCTTTAGACTTTAAAGCATCAATCAAGGTGGTTTTGCCCACTCCAGGCCCCCCTGTGATGACATAAAAGTTATTTTTACGTGTATTCATTTTGTTTTTGTGTATTAATAATTGTTATTTTTTGAAGGTAAGTTCTCGTACTGATTATAGTTTTTTGTTTGAGTAATATCGTAACGGATAGAAGTGGATTTGTAAAGTTAAGTAAATCATTAAATATGTAGGTTTTGAAATGGAAAATTTAAGAGGTGCCAAATAAAAAATATTTTGGAAAAATAAATATTTTAATACATTTGCATAATCAGTTATGTAATTGGTTATAATGTTTAGTATTTATTTTATCAATATGTCAAACTATTTAAAGAAAACATCTAAAAACACAAAAAGAACGCTACAAGAGATGAAAGATCGTGGTGAAAAAATATCGATGCTAACTGCTTATGATTACACCATGGCTTCCATAATTGATAAAGCAGGTATTGATGTTATTTTGGTAGGAGATTCGGCTTCGAATGTAATGGCCGGAAATAGAACAACATTGTCACTTACTTTAGATCAGATGATTTATCATGCGCAATCCGTAGTTCGGGCAGTGAAATCTGCGATGGTTATTGTTGATATGCCTTTTGGAGCCTGTTGTGGTAATCCTATGAAATCATTAGATGCAGCTGTAAGAGTGATGCAGGAAACTGGTGCCGACGCGATAAAAATTGAAGGTGGGCAAGAGGTTTCAGAAGATATTAAAAAGATTTTAGCAGCAGGAATTCCAGTAATGTCACATTTAGGATTAATGCCTCAATCTATTCATAATTATGGTAATTATGCTATTCGTGCTCGTAATGAGAAAGAATCTGAAAAATTGATTTCTGATTGCCTACTGGTGGAAAGTCTTGGTGTTTTTGGTATTTTACTGGAAAAAATTCCATCCCATACTGCAAAAAAGATTTCAGATATGCTAAAAATACCAACAATTGGAATTGGTGCTGGCTCTGGAGTGGATGGACAGGTTCTGGTCATACAAGATGTTATGGGAATGAATGATGAATTTTCGCCCAAGTTTTTACGTCGATACGCAGATTTACATACGGTAATGTCTGAAGCTACCCGTCATTATATTGAGGACGTCAAATCAGTTTCTTTTCCCAATCAAAGCGAAAGTTATTAGCGATAAGCAAGTATAAAATTATAAATCAAACAAATAGAATGGATTTTTTTAACAAGACAGGTAAAATGGCTTTAGGTAGCAGGCTTCGATTGCTAACCAATAAAGTAACAGAAGATGCTGCACAGATATACGAACTTTACCACGTGGAATTTTTACCGAAATGGTTTCCTGTTTTCTTTATTTTGGCTGAAGAAGGCGAAAAAACAATAACTGAAATAGCAAATGAAATTGGACATTCTCAACCTTCCGTTACGAAAATAATAAGAGAAATGACTTCTGCGGGATTGGTTGAAGATAACTTATTAACACATGATAAGCGTAGAAATGTTGTAGGTTTGACTGAAAAAGGAAAGAAGTTGAACGATAAGATACGGGTTTCATGTCAAGATGTCGATGCGGCAATTGAAATGATAATCGAGGAAGCTACACATAATCTTTGGGAAGCAATAGAAGAATGGGAGTTTCTTTTGGAACAAAAATCACTGCTTAAGCGAGTAAATGAACAAAAAAAAATACGGGAAAGTCAAGCTGTAGAAATTGTTCCGTATAAACCGGAATATCAGGAGGCCTTTAGGTCGCTCAATGAAGAATGGATTTCTACTTATTTTGAAATGGAAGAGGCTGATTATAAAGCGTTAAATAATCCTCAAGATTATATTTTGGATAAAGGGGGGGTAATATTGGTCGCACTTTATAACAATAAGCCTGTAGGAGTTTGTGCTTTGATTAAAATGCATCAAGAAGATTATGATTATGAAATGGCTAAAATGGCAGTTTCACCGAGCGCACAAGGAAAAAATATTGGATTTCTACTGGGGCAGGAGGTATTAAAGCAGGCAAAGGAATTAGGAGCGCAAAATTTGTATTTAGAAAGTAATACGATTTTAAAGCCAGCAATTAATTTATATCATAAATTAGGATTTAAAAAAATAGCAGGACGAAATACGCCTTATAAACGTTGTAATATACAAATGGCGTTGCATTTAGATCGTTCATATCAATAGATTGATTTCATGTTAAGTTTTAGAAATGTTGATCGACTTTAATAATTGTATATTATTTGACAGTATAGCTATACTGTCAAATAATCATGACTATTTATGAAGTTGATTCCTAAAAAAAAATAATTCGTTTTATTTTTTTTGATGTGAAATTTTGATCTAATTATGAGGTTATGATTTAATCATAACTTCCGATTTGCGCGTTTATTGATTGCAATTAAAATATGTTAATCGATGTATTATTCGAAAGACAAACTAATTTTATTAAAACCTAGTCCTTTAAGTAAAGGGGTGAAAACATTTAGCGCATTTGCTCGAGTTTGTTGCAATATGTCTGATTTTTTTACCTCGGTTGCAATCTCCTTTTCCGCATTTTTATAGGCTTCATCTACAAGGTCAGCTTCTCGAAAGAATGCCATTTTGGTGTCGTAAACTCGGGAAGATTTATGATCTATCTTTATGTAGCAAATTTCAGGTAAAGGTAAACGCATAGAAACAGAGTCTCCAAAAACTTCAATATCTTCTTGTTTGACTTTTGTTAAATCGATACATCCAACGGCATCTGCTTTTATGATAAGTAGTACACTTGCGTCGGGTAAGAATGTTGTAATATTTTTATGTTCAACAACATCGCTAAATCTATATTTGACCAATTCAAGCTTGCCCATTGCTTCTATTCGCTCGATCAAAAGTTGATGTGTAGTAACTTTTGTAGTTTTGTTTTCAAACTTAGACCATAGCAACCATCCGAAGACCGCAATAATAGCTAATAAGAATATTACTTTTAAAAATCTTGCCATAACTTAATACAATCAATTTATAGACCAACAATTACTATATATATGTAAAATTTTTATTTCATTACGATTTTATGTGATGTATCATAGCTTAACGTATAAGTATATAATAAGCTACATTGGTTATTTGATGTGGGCATATTGTGCATAGAAAAAGTATAGAAGGCCTGTTTGTTCAGTGGATCTAGTATCATCGTATAGTTCGTGTTGTATGATCCTAGGCTAGTCCTTGTATGGTGCAAGTGTGGTCATATAGTCCTTGTTGTATGATCCTAGTCTAGTCCTTGTGTGATCATTTAGTCCATGTTGTATGATCCTAGGGTTGTACTTGGGTGGGGAGGGGTGTGATCATAGAATTGATAGTGTATGATCCTAGATTAACCTATTGTTATTCTTTATAATAGGGTAGCTATATTGTTGAGGATTTTTGTTTATGTATTTTTTGTACTTGTTTTCAGTAAGCCGTTTCTATAAAGATTCAGTGCTTCTTGCATGATGTGATTGATCGTAACTAAATCGAAGTCTGCGTTGGGATCAACATAAAAAACTTTCATTTTAGAACGATTTCCCGATTGAAGAGCTGGAATATCTAAATGTCTGCCTTCTACCATCATGATATAGGGAATATCTTTTTTTGAATCTATTGACAGATAACAAAATATTCTATTTTTATAGCAGAAACAGGGCATGCCCCATTTCTGCGTTTCTGTTATAAGCGGATCCAGTCTGAGAATAATTTCTTTTAATGCTAGTAAACAACTTTTTATTGGTTCTTTTTTACTGTGATAGTAATTCTCAACTGTTTCAAACATAATGAATAGTTATATGTATTATTCGCAAATTTCTTTTAATCTTGATAAGGCTTTGGGCCAAGTTTCATCAAAGTAAGATAGGTATTCTTCTGTGGTATCTACTTTAACAGTTACATTTGTTATTCCATTATTTTCTTTAAAATGATAGTTCTCTGTACCTCCTGCCCAGCTTTCGACTGCAGGCCCCTCTGTGATTTCTATATCTCCATCCAATATTCCGTAATGATAAATGGAAACAAATTCATTAGGGATATTTTCTAAAATTTTAGCTACCATACCTTCACGTTTACCATCTTTGTTTTGTCCAATAAAGTAAATTTTATCACCTTTATTCCATCCTCCTTCATAATCTGATGTAGGGTTGAATTCGGAAGTCCATAATTTATAGGTTTCTTTATCTAGCATTTTGTGAAATACTACTGAAGCTGGTGCTTGAATGTCGATTTGATATGTTTGGTTTTTCATAATTTATTTTTTTGGAAAATTTGGATCTGCTAATACTTCTTCAATCTGTTTAGTGTGTCTAGCACAGTGAGCGGCGATAAAAAGTAGGTTTTGATAACCATCAACTACGCCTGTTGGGTAGTCACTGATGTGATTGCGAAGGTCATCTATATTTGCATTTTTGATGTATAATAAAACAGGCTCTCTAGCTGCTAGAAAGTCCTTTATTGCTACTTTGCTATCTTTATATTTTCCTGTGGGTTGCAGTTCTTTTGGTGCCTGAAATTTTTGACTTCGATCAGTCATCATGTTTATGAGACCTTGATCAGTTGATTTGACTTCATTTTTCCGGTTAGGCTGTGGCGCTTTTCCCAATTCTTTTTTTGCCATTTCAAATAACAGACTTTCTGAGCGTATGATATGCTCTAGACATTGACCTATTGACCATTTTCCTTCTCCAGGACTAAATTGTAGTTGTGCTTCACTTAATCCTGATATGTCATCTTTTAATGATTTGGTTGTGTATTGAAAATATTGGATTAATGAATCAATATTTCCGTGCTGATTTAAAATGACAGGAGGGACATTTTTTTCAATTATTCGCGTAACGTTATTTATTACAGCAATTTTATCAGCAGCTTTGGCCGTGATACAGGGAAGAGTTATACTGACACCTAGTGTAAGCATAAATTTTATTAGTATTTTCATTTTTTTTTAATTGGTGAAGTGTGCAAATTCCATTGTTTTCTAGTATAAATTTTTTAAATCCTAACGGTAGACCGTTCATACTTGTTTCTATTTCAAAGAATTTAGTTTTAACAATTATAACCTTATTTTGTTTAGCACTGCTTGCCATAAGACAAGAAATAAAAATACGCGTATTGATTTATAAAAATGAAGATTTAAATCAGAGAAAAGATTAAAATAATACTGCTCCATCTTAAATATAAAGAAGTATGTGCTGAATTTTGTTTAAGGATGACTCAGTATTGTATGATCTTCTAATTATATGTATAATTGTAGCTAGGATAATTCTTATTTTTTATTTGATGAGAATAGGTGCAATCTTAATCTTTGATGAGCGCGCATCCATATTTCACAGGTAAGTCTACACATCTGATGTGGATTTTTTACGAAATTATTCTAATGCTACTATCACTCCTATTAGAATAGAGTTCAAGGTCATCTTTTCTTGAAATATAGATTATTAAAATTGATATAATGATCTGGAAAGCTGAATGAAAAAGTTAGCCATGAGAGGGAGATAGATTAGGGTAATTCTCAAATTAATAACGTAGATCGATAATTTAAATGCTAAAAAAGATTGTGGCATTCCTATTTAAATGGCGCATTAATAATTTATTAAAATAAATGAAAATAAAAAGCTTAGTTACTTTGAAACATTTTAGAATTGTCAAATCATGGTTGAATAGTACATATAAAACCATTAAGTTTGGTCGTATTTGTACAGAGTCTCTACCAAAACGACAAACAGTACTTAATTTAAATAAAACTATAAATTGGCGTAGTCTCGGTCATAGTTTTATTTTTCTCTTTCTTTCGCATGCGACATTGGCGCAAAAAAAACCAGTAGAATATGTTAATCCATTTATTGGAACAACTAACTATGGTACGACTAATCCGGGTGCACAAGTTCCGCAGGGGTTGATGAATGTTTCGCCTTTTAATGTCATGGGGTCATCTTTGAACAAATTTAATAAGGATGCACAATGGTGGTCTACTCCCTATGAATATAACAATAAGTTTTTTACGGGATTTTCACATGTTAACCTGAGCGGTGTAGGATGTCCAGATATGGGGAGTCTTTTGCTGATGCCAACAACAGGCCGTCTTGATGTCGATTATCGGAATTATGGAAGTACTTACAAAAATGAAAGTGCCGCACCGGGTTATTATACCAATTATTTAGAAAAATATGGTGTGAAAACTGAAGCTACAGCGACACTACGAACAGGAATTTCCAGATTTACCTTTCCGAAGGGTAAAAGCCATATTTTACTTAATTTAGGTGAAGGGTTAACGAATGAAACGGGAGCTACGATGCGATTTGTTAACGATCGAGAGATTGAAGGTTCAAAGTTATTGGGATCATTTTGTTATGTTAATAATCAAGCTGTATATCCGATTTATTTTGTCTTAAGGTTGAGTAAGAAACCTTCGGAAAAGGGCTACTGGAAATTTCAGAAGCAAGGAGAAGTTTGGGAAAACGATTGGAATAAGGATGCTGGAAAGTATAAAGTTTTTACAGCATATCATAACGAAATGTCCGGGGATGATATTGGTGCTTATTTAAGCTTTGAAACTTCTGAAAACGAGCAGGTTGAAGTTCAGGTAGGAGTCTCCTTCGTAAGTATTGAAAATGCAAGACAAAATTTAGATCAAGAACAACCCAAAGGCGGATTTGATCAAATCAGATTAGCCGCTTCTAAGAGATGGAATGAAGATTTGTCGAAAATCGAAGTTGAAGGTGGTACTGAAGATCAGAAAACAGTCTTCTATACAGCATTGTACCATGCGCTAATACATCCAAATATTCTTCAGGATGTTAATGGACAATATCCCGCTATGGAGACCCGTCAAACATTAAAAACGTCAGGAAATCGTTATACTGTATTTTCTCTATGGGATACTTACCGCAATGTCCAACCGTTAATGAGTCTATTGTTTCCTGACCGACAAACAGAGATGATCCGTTCTATGATCGATATTTATAAAGAAAGCGGATGGATGCCTAAATGGGAGCTTTATGGTCGCGAATCTTATACCATGGATGGAGATCCCGCAATTCCCGTTATCGTTGATGCATGGATGAAAGGTATTCGAGATTATGATCATGAAGCTGCATACGAGGCGTTTTATAAATCAGCAACAACTATAGATAGTACCAATAAAATTCGTCCTGATAATGCTGATTATGTAAAATACGGTTACGTACCACTACGTGCCAAATTTGATAACTCAGTGTCTCATTCAATTGAGTATTTCCTTGCGGACTGGAACCTTTCACAGTTCGCGGCTTCACTAGGAAAGAAAGAAGATGCCAAAATGTTTGCTGAGCGGGCAAAAGGTTATAAGCACTACTATTCAAAAGAGTATGGAACTTTTAGACCTATACTTCCTGATGGTAAATTTCTAACCCCTTTTGATCCTTTGCAAGGTGCTAATTTCGAACCAAATCCTGGTTTTCATGAAGGAAATGCTTGGAATTATACTTTTGCCATTCCACATGATATTGCTGGATTAGTGAAATTAATGGGGGGTAAGCATAATTTTGTGGAAAAACTTCAAGCTACTTTTGATAAAGGATATTTTGACGTTACTAATGAACCTGATATGCTTTATCCGCATATCTTTTCGGAAATCGAAGGGGAGGAGTGGCGTACTCAAAAATTAGTAACGGAGATTTTAGAAACTCATTTTAAGAATGCTCCAGGAGGAATACCTGGTAATGACGATACAGGCACAATGTCTACTTGGGCATCTATGAATATGATGGGAATATATCCGTTATGTCCAGGGAGGCCGGAGTACACGGTTGTAACTCCGGTATTCGATAAGGTGACGATACATTTAGATGCAAAATATCATCACGGTAAAGATAAGTTGATTATCAGAAGGGACCGTAAAGGTGATGCAGGATTTATTAACGGTATTTCAATTGATGGGAAAAAAGTAAAGGGCTTTAAAATATCTCACCATGATCTTGTTAATAGTAATGAAATTGTAATTACTACTGGAAATCGTTGATATATGTTTTTAACAGTGAATTATTTGAAAAAAATAGCCTTAGGGCTATTTTTTTTTGATTTGAATATTCCAACTTAGTTCGATAATCTTTATTCTTTTAATAATTTGCATCTTTCCTTTAGCTTCATTCTGAATTTTTTTTAATAACTATTGAAGTTGATATTTTTTTATTGATGACCATATCTGATAAAGTAAAAGTATTTTAGGTGGAAGCATTCATTTTTTATTATTTTGTGACTATAATAATAAATTTGAATTATACCTTTTATATTAAATACTTAACGACATATTACACGTGTAGTTTTTGTAAAAAAAATAACCATAAAGATGATTAGAAATTTAAACATATGCACCTTAGTAAGTCTATTTTTTGCTATTGGAAACATTTATGCACAAAGGAGTACTAAACCTAATATCATATATATTTATGCAGATGATTTGGGGTATGGTGAGATTGAACCTTATGGGCAGCAGAAAATAAAAACTCCTAATCTATTAAAATTAGCTGAGAAGGGGATGACTTTTACACAACATTATGCTAGTACACCTGTATGTGCACCATCCCGTGCTATGCTTATGACTGGTAAACATGGTGGGCATGCTTATATTCGTGGTAATTATGAACTTGGTGGATTTCCTGATAGTCTTGAAGGTGGGCAGATGCCCCTGCCGGAAGGCACATTAACCATTCCTAAGATGCTGAAGCAGATTGGATATCGTACAGCTATGGCGGGTAAGTGGGGATTAGGTATGAATAATACGCCAGGTAGCCCCTTGAGACAGGGATTTGATTATTATATCTCGGTTTTAGATCAGAAACAAGCTCACAATTTTTATCCAACTCACTTATGGGAAAATGATGTGCGATTAACATTGAACAACCCTGTAATGGATGTGCATAAGGCACTTAATCCAGCTACAGCGACTGACGCAGATTTTGACTATTATATAGGGAAGGAATATGCAACTGATATAATGGCTGAAAAAGCACTCAAATTTATTTCAGAGAATAAGGAACAGCCATTTTTTCTTTATCTGCCATTTACACAACCACATGTGTCATTGCAGGCACCTCAAGAATATATTGATATGTACAAAGGTGTTTTTGATGAAAAACCTTACTATGGACAGCAAGGATATGCAGCTACTAAATATCCTTATGCAACATACGCTGCAATGATTACTTATTTGGATGCTCAGGTCGGTAAAATAATGAACCGAATCTCGGATCTGGGTCTTGATGAGAATACAATCATTATGTTTTCGAGTGATAATGGTACGACATTTAATGGCGGTGTAAATCCAAAATTCTTTAGAAGCGTCGGTGACTTAAGAGGTCTAAAAATGGATGTATTCGAAGGAGGGATCCGTGTGCCTTTTATTGCATCTTGGCCAGGAAATATTTCGGCGGGAGTGAAATCTGATTTTGCATCAGCGCAGTATGATATTATGGCCACAATAGCTGCAGTCACTGGTCAAAAAATTGAAAATACCGATGGTATTTCATTATTGCCAACACTTTTGGGAAAAACAGATGAACAACAAGATCATGATTTTTTATATTGGGAATATCCGGAAAACGGAGGACAGATCGCAATCCGTTTAGGGAAATGGAAAGCTGTTAAATTAGATGTCCGTAAGAAAGGCTACAGTAGGACACCTTGGATGATTTTTGATCTTGAAAATGATAGGAAGGAAGAGCACGATTTAGCTGCTCAGCATCCAGAACTAATTAAAAAATTTGATACTATAGTAGATCATCAACATCAACCAGCACATATCAAAGAATGGGAGTTTATTAATCCAAAATTCACTAAAAAGTAATGTTTTAACAGAATTTTCTTACTTTACTTTTGTTCACTTGGGGATTGCATATTATTTTTCAAGTTACGGAGGTATTTATATGATAGAAATGAATAATAAAGAAGAAAAAGCAGAATTTTGGGAATCTGCTTTTGTTGAAAAAAGTGAAATGTGGGGTTTCGAACCAGCAAAAACAGCTGTTTTAACGGCTGATTTTTTTATCAAAGAGCTTGTTAAAAATGTACTTATCCCGGGAATAGGGTATGGTCGTAATGCTCAGGTTTTTAAAGATAAGGGTATGGCTGTTACGGGAATAGAAATATCGAAGACAGCAATCAAGATGGCGAGGGCTCATTATGGATCGGATATGCTAATTTTTAATGGATCTGTTACTGATATGCCTTTTGATCAAAATAAATATGATGGTATATTTTGTTATGCTTTAATTCATTTATTGGATAGCCAAGAAAGGATTAAACTAATTCAGGATTGTTATGATCAACTCAATGTCAACGGATATATGTTTTTTACGGCAATTTCTAAGAAGGCTGATAGTTACA
Organism: Sphingobacterium sp. B16(2022); assembly: GCF_012030425.1. Classification (GTDB taxonomy): domain Bacteria; phylum Bacteroidota; class Bacteroidia; order Sphingobacteriales; family Sphingobacteriaceae; genus Sphingobacterium; species Sphingobacterium anhuiense. Next base: position 246,181 of record NZ_JAAUVN010000001.1, read on the forward strand.
AAAAAGGAAGATATATTGATAAGGATCGTTATGAAGTATTCGAAGGAGTAAAGCTTTTTTTCTATGATGAGCATGCTATTGAATCCGAGTTTAAGCATGTTGGGCTATTTGAAATTGAGGAAATTGATGAAAGTCAACCCTTTTTTTTAATAAAATGTAAGAAATCTAATAATTGAGTTCATTATTTAGTTTCTTAAAACTAACTGCACATAGTAACGACCTGTCGATTTATCTATTATAAAGAATCCTGTATGTATGAAGCAAGATCGTTATCCATTTTACTTGGACTACTTTTTAGTTGTTGTATAATTCGTTGACGTTCTTCTTTTGTTTTATTTTGACTTAATTTCTTCTGCCCTTGTAACTCATTTACCTCTAACTCGAAGATTACTATACCTTGCATCATTCCCTTTTTGAATTTTTTAGATTGATTATTCCACTGTTGTAAGTAATCTTTTTCATAAAATAAAATCATTTGCTCTAAAGCATTGATTTTAGCCTCTTCATCTGTTATAATTTTTGCAGTTCCATAAGCATGAACAGCAATATAATCCCAAGTAGGTACGCTTTCTACTTTATCATAATGTTGAGGAGATATATAAGCATGAGGTTCGGTAAATATAACTAGTGAAGTATTTTTTGAAATATACGCGACTTGTTCATTATTTTTTGCAAAATGGGCAGTAAGAATAAGTTTATCTGAAGTGTCGTTTACAACAAAAGGTAGCTGTGTAGCAATTGGAATATTATTCTTTACTGTAATTATGGTGGCAAAGCTATATTTTTTCATGAAAGCAATCTGCTCAGCTTCATGCTCAATTTTAAAATTATTGGGTATAAACATAATTTTATTTTAAATAGGATTTATTATTTAGCATATTTTTTTGATCCTGCAACACAGAGTATGACAGCCATCGTTATTCCTATCATATTAAGACTTACTTTTTCATTCAAAAAAATTGATGCTACGGCTAGTCCAAGAAACGGTTGAAGTAATTGTAACTGTCCAATAGATGCAATTCCTCCTTGAGCTAATCCTTTATACCAAAATATGAAAGCTATAAACATGCTAAAAATAGAGACGTATGCTAGCCCGAACCATGCCTTTATATCTACGTTTGCAAATGATAGTGGTCTGTAAAAAAATACTAGGGGTATCATAAATGGCAGTGATAAGACTAGCGCCCAGGAAATTACTTGCCAGCCCCCCAATGTTTTTGATAGTTTCGCCCCTTCTGCATATCCTAATCCACACAGTATCACGGCAACTAACATCAGTGAATTACCAAGTGGTGAGGTTGTTATTCCTTGTGCAATAGCATAACCTATTATAAAAAGGCTACCTATTATTGAGAATAACCAGAATAAAGGTTTCGGCCTTTCACCACCTCGAAGCACGCCAAAACTAGCGGTTGCAAGTGGAAGTAGTCCTAAAAATACAAGTGAATCTGCGGATGTAAGATATTGTAGTGCTAAAGCGCTTAAAAGAGGGAAACCAATTACAACACCGACTGCAACTATAAACAAAGGAATAATTTGTTTTTGTGTAGGTTTTCTCTCTTTGAAAATTATTAATCCGCCTAAAGCAAGTAACCCGGCAATTGTGGCACGGGAAACAGTTAAAAATATAGGATTTAAATCTAGTACCGCAATTCTTGTTGCAGGAAGAGAGCCACTGAATAATAATACACCTATAATGCCATTAATCCATCCGTTAGATCGAATTTTTGTTCCATAATTTATAGCTGTTTTTTTCATTAAATTTTCATTTGATCAAAAGTACATGAACATCATTTATGAGCACAGTATCAGTTTTGATTTATTTAATGGATACAGTTATATTTATACTATGAAAAGAGATTTTTTATACGATGAAATTGCTCGTAAAATCAGTAATCAAATTAAAAGTGGCTTATTGCAACCTGGTGATCGTCTCCCATCAATCCGAACGTTCAGTCATGAGCAAGGGGTAAGTGTGAACACTGTCAAACGTGTATTTCTTGAATTAGAAGCACAGTCTCTTATTCAGTCCAAGCCTCAGTCGGGTTATTTTGTTAGTCCGGCGTCTTACCTAAAGATTCCATTAACAGAAGTAAGTAAAACTTCGCTAGGCATTGGCAATGTTGAGCCAAAGGAACTTATAAGTCGTGTATATGCAAATATGGGAAAATCAGATCTGACACTATTCTCTATTGGCATTCCTTCTGGTAATTTGTTGCCATTAGCAAAATTGAAAAAAGAACTTATTCTCGCTACAAGGGCATTAAAGGAGGGTGGAACTGAATATGAACCAATAGAAGGAAATTTAAAACTACGAAGAATGATTGCTATCCGATCATTAGCATGGGGAGGGAAGTTACAAGAAAGTGATTTGGTAACGACTAATGGAGGTATGCATGCTTTATCTTTATGTTTAATGGCATTAACTAAACCGGGTGATACTTTAGCATTAGAAAGTCCCTGTTATCCTGGTATTTTACAGCTTGCAATAAGTCTAGGATTACAAGTTATTGAAGTGGCAACCCATCCGATTACAGGAATTGATATCGAATCGTTAAAAAAAATAATACCAGTTATTCATGTATGTCTCTTAGTACCAAATTATAATACCCCGTTGGGAAGCTGTATTCCCGATAGTAATAAAAATGAAATTGTTAATTTATTATCAAAGCATCATATTCCAATAATAGAGGATGATGTATATGGAGATTTGTATTTTGGTTCTACAAGACCAAAATGCTGTAAATCTTACGATACAGAAGGAAATGTGCTTTGGTGCAGTTCTATTTCAAAGACTTTGGCACCAGGTTATCGGGTAGGTTGGATTGCTCCAGGCAAGTATAAAGAGCAGATTTTAAAGTTAAAACTCGTACATGCTATATCTTCAACATCCGTGGTCCACGAAGCTGTAGGAAACTTTTTAAAATCTGGACGGTACGACAATCATCTTAGACATCTTCGAAGTACACTATCTGACAACTTTCAGCATTATGCCCAGACTATCGCTTCATACTTTCCGGAAGGAACTAAAATAAGTCGTCCACAAGGAGGACTTGCATTATGGGTTGAGTTTAATGAAAACATAAATACGGCCGAACTGTACGAATTTGCACTTAAACACAATATAAGTATTGCACCAGGCCGGATGTTTACCCTCCAAGATCAATATAATAACTGTATGAGGCTTTGTTATGGACTTCCTTGGAACAACGAATTGCAATTTAAACTGAAACAACTGGGTAATTTTGCCAAAATTCTTGATAAAAAAATATAAATAGTTTGATTTAATATATCGCTAACCCGTTGTGCATTATGATATAGGGCTATAAATAAGATAAATAAGTTGTTCATTACTCTGATAATCAGTAAACTGTTTTTTCATGCGAGCCGGAGCAGGCTCATGCCTATTTCTTCCATTTCATCAGTTTTACTAAGTGCAATGAGTTTCAGCCAGAATATTTTTGTTACACAACCGGAGGTTCCTCTCTTTAATTTTAGGTGCAGCAAACGAAGATCAGATGATTACCAAATTATAACTTTTAACATTATTTGTTCAGTGTTTGTTCAGTACTTGCTCAGTGATCACTCAGTATAGACTGTATCAATATTGACTGATTACTGTCTAAAAATTGATTAAAAATTGCTATTAATTAAAATCTGGTATTAGGATGTTTCCGTTTTAATGTTTATCTTAATTATCTATAAACTAATCAGGTAATTATGGCAATCATCAAAAATGGCGTTAATGGGACTGTTTCCGGGAAAGCAGGTTCTGTTGTGTTTGTCTTAACGAAAACAGGAAATTATGTGCGTTCTCTCCCTCGCGTTAAAAAACGGGCACCTACACCTGAGCAACAGCTCAGTAGAACACGCTTCAAAATTGTGAGGTCGCATATTAGTATGTTAAATTCCGTTATCAATATTGGTTATAAGGCATACAGCTATCCTAAGCGGGCATATGATGTGGCGATGTCTTATAATTTGAACGAAGCACTTATTCAGAAAGAAGACGATTTTGTAGTTGACTGGCAGAAATTTATGATTGCCAAAGGAAGCCCGAATCCCATCACTTCCTACACGATGGATTTCGATCAAGAAAATCAAGTGATTCGCGTTACTTGGGAATATGATGTCTATCTGGAGAAGAAGTTTAACACCAGGTCTTACGATTCCTTCTTAATCCTGTATAATGCAGAAGATAATGGGGTTGAATATCCACTTTTGATGAACGACTCGAAAGACAGCTTAATATCTGGCAAACAAAATGTTAAAATCCCGAAACATAAAAAGGAAGTGACGTATGAAGTGTTTATCTTTTTTGTAGAGAGCTATGGTGGTGGTAATACAGACAGTATGCACTTGGGTAAGATAAAGGTTTGAGCGGTATCAGGTGTCATTATCCCAGGGTGAATGTAAACTGGAGGTACGACCTTTGAAACAGATTTAATAAATTAAAGAAACCTGTTGTGCATTAAGATTTAGGGCTATAAATAAGTTGTTCATTACTCTAATAATCAGTAAATTCTTTTTACGACAAAACGATTTAGAATGAATAACCTACTCGTAAATTATGAAAGAATATTGGGAATTTTAAGAGTAATATCAATAATTTAAAAATTAGCACTATTTAAAATGCACAACGGGTTATCGCTAATTATATTTCAATAGGATAATCTAGACCTAAGTCTTGTTGTGGAGCTCATGCTATTTTTATGATTTTTTCAGGGGAATTGTCATTTCAAATTCAATTGTAATAAAATATATTACAATATAAAAAATCTTCTTAACTTTGTTGACGATATGAATAATACAAGATTTTCAACAGCTATACATATATTAACATTGCTGGCTGATAGTGGAGAAAATTGGGTGAACTCGGATTGGATTGCAGGTAGTATTAACACGAATGCTGCGATGGTGCGGAAAGAACTAAGTGCATTGCAAGATGCTGGCTTTGTCATAGGACGTAAGGGCAAAGAGGGAGGTTCTCGGTTAAATAAGCCGAGTAGCCAAATTTCATTGGCAGATATCTATGTGGCAGTGAAGAATACTGAAGTGCTAGGTAAAAAGAATTTGAATACGAATCCGCAATGTCCAGTCGGTAAACAGATTAATAAGGAGTTAGATCAGCTCTATTCTGATACCGATCAGTTGGTGATTAATTCGTTAAAAGGGTTGACATTGGAAAATTTCGCGAAGAAATTTCGTTAGTTTTTTTTGCTTTTAAATGTAACAAAATTTATTACAATATAGAATTTATGAAAATAGGAATAACAGGTGCAACTGGACATCTAGGACGTCTGGTAGTGGAAAAATTAAAAGAAAAAACTGCAAGCAGCAATTTAGTTGCATTAGTGCGTGACACTCAAAAAGCTCGTGACTTAGGTATCGAAGCACGCTTATTTGATTATAATAAACCGGATACTTTGGTCGAGTCATTGAAAGGAATTAATCATTTATTATTGATATCAGGAAATGAAATTGGACAGCGTCAGGCACAGCATGAAAACGTTATCAAGGCTGCAAAAGAGGCGGGAGTAGAATGGATTGTATATACGAGCCTTTTACATGCTGATACATCTTCATTGGTATTGGCAAATGAACATCTATTAACGGAGGAAATTCTAAAATCATCTTGTGTGCCTTTTACTATTTTGCGTAATGGTTGGTATACTGAAAATTATACCGCTTCTGTTCCTACAGCAATACAAAATGGTGCATTATTTGGTAGTGCAGGAGAGGGGAAAATAGCATCTGCAGCGAGAGCTGATTATGCTGAAGCTGCAGCAGTAGTTTTAACCAGTGCAGATCAACAAAATAAGGTATACGAGTTAGCAGGTGACTATGCTTACACCTTAGCTGAGTTGGCTGAAGAGATTTCAAATCAAACAGGGAAAGTTATTCCTTATAAAAATTTAAGTGAGTCAGATTATGCGAAAGCTTTAATAGAAGCAGGTTTACCTGAAGGATTAGCAACTGCTATCGCAAGTTTTGATAAAGGAGCTGCAAATGGTGATTTGTATGATGATGGAAAACAGTTATCTACTTTGATCGGTCGTCCAACAACTTCGCTGACTACTGTTGTCGAAGCAGCTTTAGCGGGATAAAATTTAGCGTAGTTCTAAAAAAGAGGAGTATCAGAAATGATACTCCTTTTTTATAGAACTACTTCCTATATCATATTCATATCGTATCCTATTTGAGAATATTTTATAAATTGCATAAAAAGATTCTAGAATGAGTACAAAACAAGATCAGATTAAGCATTGGTCCCGTGTTGAATATTTGCACGAAACTCATACCAATCCCAATATTCATATTAAGGGGAACACAAGTTATTACAGCAACGCCTGGACTGGAAATTTTGAAGAATGTGTTGTTCGTTATTTGTATGGAGATGTGTACAGTTTAAATCAATGGGAACCTGCCTGGGTTATAGATCAATTATATATTGGTTCGTATGTGTGTATTGCAGCTGAAGCTGTAATATTGATGGGGGGAAATAATACGCATCGTTCTGATTGGTTTAGTTTATATCCTTTTGTTGAATCTATCGTAGAATCGTATCAAAGTAAAGGAGATACTATAATTGGCGATGGTGTTTGGATAGGGATGCGTGCCATGATTCTTCCGGGTATTCAGATTGGAGAGGGCGCTATTATTGCTTCAGGAGCTGTTGTTACAAAAGATGTTGCACCCTATAGTGTTGTTGCAGGAAATCCGGCAAAGCATATTAAGTTTAGGTTTCAATCGGATACGATTATTTCATTGCGTAATTAAAAAATTTATGATTGGGATGAGGCGAAATTTAAACATTTACAGTCATTTATATGTGGAAACGATATTGAACGATTGATAGAGGAAGCATGCAAATATGAAGCCTCCCTGTAATGTTTAGTTTGAAAACAATTTAAGAAATTAGAGGTTATTTGTTTTTTTGAGATTATTTTCTTGTAGCGTTAACATAATTTGTAAAAATTCATTTTTCTTAAAAAAATGATTCTCTTCCAACAAGTGGTTATAGTTGGTGATAACATTAAATAAAACTTCTAGGTTCTCATCTTGATATTGGTCAAAAGTGAAATATAGAATAAATTGGATATATTTTAAGAAAGGGAAAATTTTTATAATTGTACGAACATGAGCTAGCAGTATACAGCTTGCAATAAATTACGGAGATCAATCTGAGTAAAGAAATAGTACGAAACATATTATTGGACCTATTTTTTTGTATATTTATTCTAATAAAATGAGCGATAATTTCTTGAATTTTATTCCTAATTGAAATCCTAAATATGAAAAAAGTAACTGGGCTTGGAGGTGTGTTTTTTAAATGCGAGGATCCTCAAAAGATGAACGACTGGTATGCCAAGAATCTAGGTTTGGAAGCTGGTGAATATGGAGCAACTTTTAAATGGCGCGAGCTTGATCATCCATCGGTTAAGGGGGCAACAGCATGGTGTACATTTCCTCGTGATTCTGAATATTTTAATCCTTCTGTAAAGCCCTTTATGATCAATTACCGCGTCGAAAACCTTGTTGCGCTGGTTGAGGAATTAAAAAAAGATAATGTCACTATCGTAGATGAAATTTCGGAGTATGATTATGGGAAATTTATTCATGTATTAGATCCTGAAGGTAATATCATTGAACTCTGGGAACCCATAGGGGATATGGAATAGCATCGTCAAATAAAATAATAGTATGAAAAGTACCGCTGGACACGATGAACGAATAGCAAAAATGATATTTGCATCGGTTTATCCTCATTATCTCGAAAAAGTTGAAAAGAAAGGTAGAACAAAAGAGGAGCTGCATCAGGTTATAAAATGGTTAACCGGTTTTGATGAACAACAGTTGCAGGATCAAATTGATCAGAAAGTAAATTTTGAAACATTCTTTGAAAATGCAAATCTTAATGTTAATGCCAATCTTATTACTGGTGTAATCTGTGGTTATCGTGTAGAGGAAATTAAAAATCCTCTAACACAGAAAGTTAGATATCTCGATAGGATAATAGATGAATTAGCAAAAGGGAAAAAAATGGAAAAAATTTTGCGACAAGTTTGTTAATTATTTGTATATTAGATTGTTGTAAATGATTGTTGTTTCTTTATTTTATTGAAGCTAACTCAATATATAATAAGTAAAGCCGTTTGCATTCGTGTAGACGGCTTATTTTTTTAATAACCTGACTTGATGTTAACAGTGATTAGTAAAAAATAATTTTAACTTTACAGTTGGTCGACCGACTGTGATTGCTTGCTATTATCAATAGTAAGCAATCAAAATGAATGAGGATATATAGATAGGTTAACTGTTATCTATTCTTCCTAAAATATCAGAACATAAATGATTTAAATCTCATGGGAAAACTCTTACAAATTGCATTCTTTTCATTACTATTTACTATAACTGCTCATGCACAAAGTATAGAGGGGTTAAGAAAAAATATTCAGCAGATCATGCAGAACAAAGATGCTGTTGTTGGTGTAGCGATAAACGGCATTAATCATAGTGATACATTGGGTGTAAATGCCGATAGACGACTTCCTATGCAAAGTGTTTTTAAATTTCCATTGGCGATTGTCATGTTAACAGAAATCGATAAGGGTAATTTTAAACTTGATCAAAAGATAGAAATTACGAAGCGTGATCTTACACCAGAAATTTGGAGTCCAATTCGGGAAAAATATCCTACCGGAACAACGCTTACGATAAAGGAAATTCTGGAATATACAATCACTTTAAGTGACAATGTAGGATGTGATGTTCTTTTAAAACTTCTCGGCGGACCTCAGGTTGTAGAAAGCTATTTCGTAAAAAAAGGATTTAAGGATATATCGATTAAAATTAATGAAAAGACGATGCAAAGTAATTGGGATAAACAGTTTTTGAACTGGTCAACACCCAAAGAAATGAATCGAATTTTGCAGACCTATTATGTGAATAAGAATAATTTGCTTTCGATGCCGATGTATGATTTTTTGTGGACAACTATGAAGTCTACTAATACAGGTCTTAAACAATTGAAAGGACAACTTCCTGATCAAACAGTTGTAGCACATAAGACTGGCTCATCTGGAACTAATAAGAAAACTGGAATAACGGCTGCACTCAATGATGTTGGAGTTGTTTTACTTCCAAGCGGTGAGTACTTTGTGATCAGTGTCTTTGTAACCCATTCGAAAGAAAATCAGGAAACGAACGAACGTATTATTTCAGATATAGCTAAAGCGGCTTGGGATTTTTTTACAGGAGCTAATCAATTATAGTAATACTTCTGGATCAGTTGTTCCTTTTTTTATCAGATCATCAATACTTTTCAGTGTTCTTTGAGATATTTGTTCTAATGCTTCCTTTGTGAAAAAAGCCTGATGGGCAGTAACCAAAACATTAGGGAAGCTCAACAATAACTGAATGGTGTCATCGTCAATAATTGTTGCCGATAAATCTTTAAAGAAAAGTTTCTCTTCTTGCTCATAAACATCGATACCAAGTAGGCCTATCTTTTTAGTTTTTAATGCTTGTATTGCATCATTGGTATTAATCAGATTACCTCTGCTCGTATTGATTATTGTGACACCATATTTCATTTTATCAATAGATTCTTTGTTAATTAGATAATGGTTGTCAGCTGTAAGAGGGCAGTGTAGCGATATGATATCAGATTCCATAAAGAGTGTTTCCAATGCGACATATTTTACACCTAGGTTAATCAACGTTTCATCAGGGTATAAATCATACGCAATAACCTCTGCTCCGAATCCCAGCGCTATTTTAACAAATGCCTTTCCTATTTTACCGGTTCCGACCACACCAATTTTCTTTTGGTAGAGATTGAATCCCAATAAACCGTTTAATGAAAAATTTTGTTCACGTACACGATTATAAGCCTTGTGAGTTTTGCGGTTCAAAGTAAGTATCATTGCCATAGCATGTTCAGCAACAGCCTCTGGTGAATAGGCAGGAACCCGACAAACTTTGATGCCAAATTCTTTTGCAGCCTCAAGGTCTACATTATTGAATCCCGCGCATCTCAAAGCGATGTACTTAACTCCTTTTTTTGCAAGAGTTTCAATGACATTTCTATTTAGTTTGTCATTTACAAAAACGCATACTGCATCTTCATTTTCAATTGCATTAACGATATGAGGTCCTAGATGTGTTTCAAAAAAATGAAGTTCAAAACCATATTTTTCATTTTCTTTTTCGAAGAATTCTCGATCGTATGGCTTGGTTGAAAAGAAGGCTATTTTCATAACATATATTTTATATAAACTTAAGTAAATTTGCCAGTATCTACAATGATTTCATTAAGTTAAATGTCACTACTACTATCAATTCCCTTTTCAATCGATACTTTTTAAAAATTCCTAAGTATATTCTTATGTTTCTTTGTTATTGAAACAGTAATTTGAATATTTTTTTTCTATGGATACATATATATTCAATTATTGATCTTTTTTTTATTCTAAAAGGCGATTAAATTGATTTATTTAGATATTTTATGGTTTTAAATTCTTTTAATAATGGTTTAAATAAAATTTACTAGCCCCTATAACTCTGTTTAGTGTATGATTTTATTTGTTTTTAATCAATTGTAACATAATTATGAATAATTGGTATTAATAGCTATCTTAGTTTCGGCACTAACCTAAGATATGTCTAACCAAACCTTGATCTCTACCGCAGAATTTGAGCGTATTTATGAAAAATGGAACCGAAAAGTCTATCAATATGCTTTAAGCAAGACTTCTTCCACTTATATTGCCGAAGAAACTGTCCAACGTGTATTTATCAAGCTTTGGAATAATATTTTTCAAAAGAAAGTGCATGTGGAAATAGAAGCTCAACTATTTTGCATTGCTCGTACCACACTTTTGGATATTGTGAAAGAAGAAAGGAGGAGGCAGGATCTATTGCATCTAAAAGTTGAAACTGATCAAGTCCCCACACCGTCAGAGTTATATCGCTTAAAGGAACTGAATGAACGGTATGAGGACATCGTGTCAAGAATGCCAGAATCTAGAAGAAAGGTGTTCATGATGAGCAGGTTCGAAAATTTGACTTATAAAGAGATCGCAGAAAGATTGTCGATTACACCCAAAACCGTTGAAAATCATATCGCTTTGGCATTAAAAGTTTTGAAAAAAATGTTTGTGTTTATCATTCATTTATTTTTTTAAAAATAGGCTTGGGGGTAAGTGAGGTTTCTGCCGTATTCTTATTATATGAAGATTACGCGAGAACTTATCAATCGATACCTAAAGAATCAATGTTCGGCTGAAGAAGCTGCATATCTGGAAGATTATATAGCACATTTAGGAGAATCTCTTGATCAGCTATTGTCTAAAGAAGACTGGGATCTTACTGATGAAAATTTAGATTATCCCAATCAGCAGGAAATCAAAGATAAAATATTCGCTTTTGCTAAAAAGCAAAATGTTTTAAAATATAACAGGAAATTAGTTCGCATTGCTTCCGCTGCGGCTGCTATAGTTGTTTTTATTCTTGGCTTTTATGTGAGTTTAAATCCATTATTAAATAAGCCTGCACCCCATCTTGGACAAATAGCTTCTGTTGAAGATGAGAAAGAGGAGATAAGTAATCTATATTACATAAATTCAGGCAATGACAATATGTTATTAACGGCAAGTGACGGATCTGTTATTACACTTTATCCGCAGTCAGAAATCAAATATGCTGAAGATTTTAGTACCCAGCAGGAGAGAGTGCTGTATTTGAAGGGGAAAGCTAAATTTGAGGTTGCCAAAGATAAATCCAAGCCATTTCGTGTACATTCCACCGGTGTAGTCACTACAGCTTTAGGAACGGTTTTTAGTGTTGATGAATTGCGATCTACTCAAACCCAGATCAAATTGATGGAAGGTAAAATAGAGGTGAAAGCTGTGGATCATCAGAGAGGGAAAGAATTAGTGCGAACCTTTTTGCCGCACGAAGAGATTACTTTGGATCATCGTGAATTAAAGGTTGTCGAGGAGATAAAGACTCATACAATAGGAACAGATCGAGGTGGTCATTTTCTTCAAAACAACCAGATAATCCAGTTTAAAAATATAGCCCTAGAGGATGTTTTGATAATTCTGATGCAAAACTATGACATCAAGTTGCAATACGATAAATCATTGATCAGTAATAAATTTTACAGCGGAACTTTTACGAATAAAACGAATGTCTTTGAAGAAATCATCAGGGAAATTAACTACTTACATCATGCCGGTATAAACTACACAAATCCACAATAATAAACAATTAAACCAAACAAATTATGAGCAACTTTTTATCTAAAAAGCATCAGTTTCAAACTGTGCTGCTACTTCGATTTAAAAGTCCACGTACTAACTGGCCCCTTCGACTCGGAATGTTGGGATTGCTGAGTATGGGATTTCATGTGGGGTACAGCCAGTCAACAGCTTCTGTAAGTGGAGTTGTCAGGGATGGAAGTAATAATCCCATCAGTGGCGCTACTGTAAGTATTGAAAATCTGTCTACGAAGTATAAACAGATGAATACGACGAATGCAGCAGGAACTTTTTCGTTTGACCGTATTCCAGAGGGGCAGGGATACGAAATTAAAATCAGTTTTGTAGGCTTCAAGACCAAAGTACTTAGTAACTATAATATTGATTCAAAAGATAAAGTTGCTATTACTGTTGCTCTAGAGCAAGAACAGGAAAGTTTAGAAGAGGTTGTAGTAGTTGGTTATGGAAAGCAGAAAAAAGCAAATATTACAGGTTCAGTGACTTCGGTCAATGCCGAACAATTAAAGAATATTTCGCCTTCTAACCTTTCTAATGCCTTAGCTGGACGTGCCGCAGGTATAAATGTTACAAATACTTCGGGTATGGCGGGAGCTTCCTCAAGTCTACGCATTCGTGGTAGTTTTGCAGAACCTTTGTATGTGATTGACGGAATTGTACGGGATAAAGCGGCATTCGATGCCTTGGAAGCCAATGAAGTGGATCAGATGAGTTTTTTGAAAGATGCCGCAACAGCTGCGGTCTACGGGACAAGAGCGGGTAACGGTGTTGTGGTTGTCACAACTAAAAAGGGATCAGCTCAGGAGCCTGTATTTAATGTGCAAAGTAATTATAGTTTTGGTGCTCCTACTCAAACGCTTTTAGCAGATATTACGACTGCGGCTGATGAACTGACTTATCAAAATCGGGTATCTCAATTTCTTTGGGAAAATGGCTCTAGAACAGAACCATGGGTAGCACCCAATGGACAGGCTGAGTTTGATTATTTTAAGGATAAGGACTATAGTGTTAATGATAATATCTGGAGAAACCCTTTTAGTCACCGACAATCGATCTCGGTGTCGGGTGGTGGAGACCGAATTACTTATTATAATTTAGTCAGTTATCGTAAAGAAAATGGATCTTACAAATCATTGGATCATGAAAAATTCAATTTAAGGAGTAATGTCAGTGCCAAGATTACGGATGATTTTACGATTGATGTTAATATCTCGGCCAATCAAATCAATTCCAAACGTTTTTATTGGCCATTTAGTACTTCCGCTAATGATGATGATTTTGATGTGTCAGATTTTTATCGCGTAACATTCAATTGGCCTAAAATGTATCCGTTTTATTTAAACGCAGATGGATCTCCAAGTAATTCTCCAACAGCATATCCTGTTCAGACACCCATGGGGAGCTGGCAAGCTTGGAATGTGATTGACCAAGTAGTTGGGAATCGATATATCGATCGTAAAGTTCGTCAGGTAAACCCAATCATGACGTTGAATTATAAGTTGGATAAACTCATAGAGGGCTTGTCTACAAAAGTTGTAGGTAGCTATCTCGCAGAAGATTATATGCGTAAAAGATTTATGACCTTCCAAAAGAACTACACATTTACTTCTCTGAATCCGGATGGAAATAGGTTTATACCTGCACCACCTTCAGAAGACAAAGTGAATATTTTTACTTTTAGTCAAGCACAGCCTTTTATGGATTATTCTCCTCAACGGGAGTGGGAATATCAGGTCAACTGGTTTTTGAATTATAACCGTAAATTTAATAAACATGCCATTGATGCGTTGTTGGTCTATGAACAATTTAAAGCTGGTGGAACCTATGTAACATCCCGTGCTGAAAATCCAATTGTTAGTATTGATCAAATGTTTATTTACCCGACGGATCGTAATTTTAGAGCTACAGATGCGTATGAAACAATTAATTCTAGAAGGGGATTTATCGGACGTGCAAATTATAACTATGCAGATAAATATATCGCTGAATTTTCATTTAGATATGATGGTTCGCCCTTATTCCCCGGTGATAAACGGTGGGGATTTTTTCCATCCATGTCAGCTGCTTGGCGTGTGTCGGAAGAACAGTTTTTCTTAGATATCAAAAATACGGTGAGTGATCTAAAGTTAAGAGCTTCATATGGAACAACAGGGAATGATCTTGATGTTAATGCGCAAAGGATCGGACAATTTTTGTATCAGGAAAAATATAGGCCTGCGGGTGGCTACATGTTTGGTGATCGTTATTATAATGGTATTGCCTATGGTGATACACCTACACAGAACCTGACTTGGACGACATCCAAAAGTGTTAATATCGGTTTGGATTTTGGTTTTGTAAATAATAAACTAAGTGGCTCAATAGATGTGTTTAATCGTAAGGAAACAGATATTTTAGGACGGCGTACTTTGAAAATTCCTGATAATTATGGACGGTCATTGGCTCCGGAAAACTATGCTGCTCGAAGTTATAAAGGTGGAGAGGTATCTATTAATTGGAATGATCGTGTGGGTGAAGTAGGTTATGGAATCACAGCTAATATGGGGTATGCAAAAGATCGTTGGGATGTCTATGATGAAGAGCCTGCATTTGCTGTTGGGGGAACGCGCAATTTCGAATCTCGAATTGGAAGACCTGAAAATCGAATCATCGGCTTTGAAGCTGTGGATCTTGTTAGAACACAGGAGCAATTAGATGCACTGAAGAGCAGTGGGTTTAAAACATATGGTCGTGATCCATACTTAGGTATGATTTTGTACAAAGATATTCGTGGAGCTAATTATTCTGAAAGCCCAGATGGTAAGATCGATGATAATGATCTGACGTTGCTTTCCGAAAATAATACACCACGCATCAATTACGGTTTTGGGCTAAATGCAAACTGGAAAGGTTTTTCTGTTTCAGCTTTATTGCAGGGAGTACTGGCATATGATCGTGTTATAAGTAATTTGGAAGGTGGAGGAATTCGTCAGCATGGCGGTACTTTTCGACCGTATTATCCTATCTGGGCAGGCGATGTTTGGACAGCAGATAATCCACAGGCAGATTATCCGAGAGTAGTGGGTTCCAACTGGCAGGAGTCGGGAACAGGTGCTTCGAGTTTTTGGATTCGTAATGGTGCATATTTGCGCCTAAGAGATTTAAATATATCCTATAGTTTACCGCAGTCAATTACAAAGTCGATGAAAATAAACAGTGTGAATGTATTCTTTAATGGAACAAACCTATTTGTGCTTTCTCCTATGACCGAGTTTCACGACCCGGAACAGAAAATGTATGATTCCTATCCTGTTATGAAAACATTTACCTTGGGTTTGGATGTTAAATTTTAATTGAAAAAACTATGAAAACGATATTTTATACCCTAATAGCACTTTTAGTTACAGTAGCGTCTTGTAAAAATGTGTTAGATATTGAAGATCTTAATTCACTTGACGAAAGCAAGGTATGGAACGATCCGAATCTTGTGAATGCCTATATAACGAATCTTTATCCCATGTTTGGAAATTGGAATGCTTCAGCGGATGCCAATTCAGAGCAGTTAATGGGCATATCTTTTCCTTTGGATGCTATCACAGTTAACAATGCCGCTTATAAATCTTGGGATTATACCACTATCCGTAGAATTAATACTGCAATTCAAAAAGTAACCGAAAGTGCAGCATTAAATGCAGATGTAAAAAATGCTATTCTTGGGCAAGCTTTATTTATGAGAGCATATATGTATTTTAATATGGTTCGATATCATGGTGGTGTACCCTATATTACTGTACCGCAGGATTTGGAGAAAGATGATTTAGAAACACCTCGTAACACAACGAAGGAATGTTTTGATTTAATGATAAAAGATCTAGATCAGGCAATTGCCTTATTGCCGCCTATGATTGCCAAAAGTTCAGGAGATTATGGTAGAATCGATGGGAATTTTGCTCTATCTTTTAAAGCTAAAGTTTTATTGTACAAGGCTTCCCCTCAATTTAATCCAACTAACCCTTATAATAATGTGTATTGGGCAGAAGCGCATGCTGCAAATAAAGCTGCCTATGATAAGTTAAAGGCTGATGGATATAATTTGACTCCAGACTATGCTAACATTGCTTTGCAGGAGAAGGGATCTGAAGTTGTTTTTGCTGTAATCAATTCGTATCCGAATAAAGTGGCGAGTTGGGATAATGGAGTGCGCCCGGGTTCTGAAAGTAGAGGCGCAGCAGGTGCAGTTCCAACATGGGATTTTGTCAAGTCATTTCCCATGAAAGATGGTAAAACTTTCTCAGATCCGACAGGAAAGTATTTTAAAACGAATGAGCAGTTTTTACAATCTTATTGGGAAAATAGAGATCCTCGGTTCGACAAATCTATTGTATGGAATGGCAAGATTTACGAAGTTTCTGGGAAATCAGGGAAACGTCAATATACCTCTGTGGGTATAGCCGCAGATCTGGATAACTTTGGTATTAATCCTAAGGCTAAAACACCATCAGAAAATCTGAATCGATATAGTGGATTTTTTATACTTAAAAATTCAAAGTTATCGCTGAAGCAAACAGAAGTAGAAACTCAATATGATGTGGATTTTGTACTGATGAGATTTGCGGAGGTTATGATCAACTATGCTGAAACTGCAAACGAAACCGGGGATTTTAATACCGCATTAACCATTCTAAAACAGATCAGGATGCGTGCAGGTATTGAAGCAGGAAGTGACGGAAATTACGGTATTACCGCTATTGACCGTACTCAGATGAGAGATGCAATTTTGGCAGAACGGAATATTGAGTTTTGTTTTGAAGGACACCGTTTCTGGGATCTGAGAAGAACTCGAAAATTGAATATACTTAATAATACGACCAAATATGGTGTAGAGGCTATTGCTATTCTTAGTAATGGAGCTGAAATGGATTTGGATGAGGCTGCAAATCTTGCCAAAACTTATCAGCTTAAGGAAAATCAGTTTAAATACAGTGTTTTACAAGTTCCAAATACGGGAAATAAAGTAAATCTTGTACCCGATACTTATTACTTTTTTCCATTAGCTCAATCTGTGATTGATAAAAATCCTAAAATATCACAGAATAAGGATTGGGGTGGAACTTTTAATCCGACACTAGAATAATATGAAGTCTTATCATATGCTTGGCGATAGTAAAAATAAATATTCATTATAGTACTTTAAAAAAAGTAATTACTGTCGAGAACTCGAATTTATTAATGTACCACCTCAAAGGTCTTCTGTATAAATACAGAAGACCTTTCGTATTTTTTATTGAATTCATGCTATTTAAGAAATTGTTATAGATATTGAAGCATACTTGGAACTCAAAAATACTTATATTTACTTGTTAGGTATTTTTAGATTTTTTAAAAAAACCACAAAACATCTATCTTTTGTAAAAGTGCTTCATGTAATGGTATTTTTATTGATCAATTATTTGAACATGAAAGATATTAGGGTGTGAGAAATTATGGAAAGTCAAACAATTATTACAATTCTGATAACCGGGATTATTGTGAGTAAAATTATTATCGGATTTTTACTCTATGAATTGATTCGGAAAAATCGCATTTTAAAGCGGGAAAAAGTCAAACTTTTAGGTACTAATATAGCACTCGAAGAGCAGGCTGATCAAATTAAAAAGTATAATGAAGAATTGAAGGCTTCCGAACTTTTTAAGATCAAGGTATTGTCAATTGCTTCACACGATTTAAGAACTCCTTTTATTTCAATGAGTATGTTGTTGAATGCCGTTGACTTATCGCTTATGTCAAAACTTGATATGGAACAAGTTTTAATGCAATTAGGATCAGAACTCTCTCATTCACAAAATATGTTGGATGAGGTGCTTTTATGGGCAGAATCTCAGCTCCGTGATAACTTAGAAAACAAGGAAACGTTTAATATTTCTCAACAGATTCAGCATGTCTTGTTGTTATTTCAAAAAGATTTAATGTCAAATAATATTTCTTTAGAAGAGAGTCTTCCTAAAGATGTTTATTTGTATATGAGCAGGGATATATTTTCTTTTGTCATTAGGAACATTGTTAGTAATGCCGTCAAGTTTTGTAAATATGCCGGTAAAATTACTTTAGGGGTTTCGGAGATCAAAGGAGATGAATTGTTGTTATATATAGAAAATGAAGGAATAAATATGCCAGAATCGACTGTTGAAAAGCTTAATAATAGAAACAGTTGGGATCATAGAAAAGCTGTTAATGGTACAGGGGCAGGACTTGGGGTTTCATTATGTAAGGATCTTCTCCAACGGGTAGGAGGTAAAATTTATTTTGAAAACATCAGTAATGTTGGGACGATTGTTTTTATTTCTTTTCCAATACACACGATTACTGCTCTTGATGATGAAATTATAAATAAAGAAAATAGCAACTTTATGAATGGTTTTAAAGAACAAAATTAGGTTTGATTCTTTCCTGTTTTTATTCGTTTAATTTATTTTTTGTGATCCAATAATTATTTTTAGTTCAGAAATAGAGTCATTTATTTTTTGTACTCCAGCAGTAATGTAATTATTCTTGCTGTAGGCTTCATACAAATCTATGCTGTTTAATAAAGAATCTTTGACGAAAATTCGATCACGTTCCTTTGATGGAAATTTTGGAAATAGGCCATTTGCAAATTTAACTTTTGAAAAATTTGAAATTTCATATTTTTCGAAAGTATGATTAGCATTCTGCTTATCCTCACCTTCATTTTGTTGAGAGAAAATAAATTTTAAACCAAGCTGTTCATTTGTAAAACAAATTTTCTGTTCATAATCGTCATCTTTAGAAAATTCTATACTATCGTATTCACTATAAGAGAATAAAGAATCTCTTTCAAATTCTATGTTTTTTGATGATGCAAATACAATAAAATCTTCAATTGTGGATTTCTCAAATTCAAGGTCTAATACAGACCAATCTTTTTTAATGGTTATTATCTTAGATGCGGTAGTTTCCTTTGAACAACTGTATAAAAAAATAGATATTATAAAAAGGATAACTGCTTGTTGCATATTTGCTTTTATTGTTAAAATTGTCTGTTTTATATTTTATAAAGATCGTGCTAATTTATAATTTAAAAATCCCTGATTTCAGTTATATATGCTATCTATTTCTTGAAGAATTTATAAATAATAAAAAGTAAAATAAAGCAATATGAATTTGATCATATCGATCAATTTAAAAAGTTGGGAGAATTATCTTTAATCGGATAATTTTTTAAATTACTATATCGTGTTCTATGGGCTGGGATGTCTGCAAAAGTATATTTGGCACGTTATTAGTCTTTTATAATAAAACGTAATTATTATGAGAAAGATTTGTTTAGTATTGCCCCTTATTTGTATGGTATTTTTAACCTCATGTTATACAACGAGAACTGCTGGAAATAGCGGTAAAGTACCTCCTGGACAAGCCAAGAAAGCTGTTGGAGCAAAATCTGCGAAACCATTTGCACCTGGTCAAAGAAATAAGTAAATATGGTATAATTAAATAATGGTGTTCAGTACGTTTACAGTGAGTAGCAATGACTGTGTTAGTCTAATAGAACAAAAAATGCGCAGTTTTTGGCTGCGCATCTAAGAAATACTGTTAATACTATTAACCTAAATAAGATTTTAAGATCTTGCTACGAGATGTATGACGTAAGCGTTGTAAAGCTTTGTCTTTGATCTGGCGGACACGTTCGCGGGTAAGATTGAATTTTTCACCGATTTCTTCTAAGGATAACTGGTGGTTTGATCCAAGTCCGAAAAATAATACAATTATTTCTCTTTCACGCTCTGTCAGCGTTGACAGTGAACGTCTGATTTCCTCAGATAAAGATTCATCGATAAGGGAACTATCTGTATCTGGATCATGATTCTCTAATACGTCTAATAGGGTATTTTCTTCCCCTTGCACGAATGGTGCGTCCATAGAGACATGTCTTCCAGAGTTACTTAATGTATCCGAAACTTTATCGACTGTTGTTTCAAGGATGTCTGCTAATTCTTCTGGTGAAGGCTCGCGTTCATACTCTTGTTCTAATTTAGAGAATGCTTTACTAATTTTACTTAATGAACCGACCTGGTTCAAAGGTAAACGCACAATACGAGATTGCTCTGCAATAGCTTGAAGGATTGATTGACGAATCCACCATACCGCATACGAGATAAATTTAAAACCTTTTGTTTCGTCAAAACGCTTAGCTGCTTTTATTAAGCCCAAGTTACCTTCGTTGATTAAATCACCTAAGGTTAATCCTTGATTCTGATATTGTTTTGCTACAGATACGACGAAACGCAAGTTGGTTTTAGTCAATTTCTCCAAGGCAACTTGGTCACCTTCGCGAATACGTTGTGCTAATTCAACTTCTTCTTCTGCTGTAATTAAGTCTACTTTACCAATTTCGTGTAAGTACTTGTCTAACGACTGTGACTCACGATTGGTAATCGATTGTGTAATTTTGAGCTGTCTCATTAATTATATTAATACCTTTCTTCTCTGAAATGTTTGCAAAAATACAAAATAAAAACGAATTATTTTAATATTTGTTGTTGATATGTGATTATATCTTGTTGATTATGAGGAATTTTATTTACTTTATAACGCAACAAAAATTATTCCAAAATGACTGAATTCGGTCATAATAGTGTTTGAACTTCTAAATAAATATGTAATCATTTGGTAATGAATGCGCTTTGCTTGTGTAACGGAATTGCGACTAAGAATAGTATTGAAAAACTAAATTTCTAAAAAAAAATGATACATTTGATTCTACAAGAAATTAAATTTTCGATGACCAAAACTTTTTTATGAAATACATGTTTTTCAATAAACATATAATTTTGATTATGCCAATTATTATACATTTAGACAAAGTAATGCGCGATCGCAAAATGTCATTGAATGAGCTTAGTGCTAGGGTAGGCATCACACTGTCAAACCTTTCGATTATTAAAAATCAAAAAGCCAAAGCATTGCGTTTGGATACTTTGGCTTCTATCTGTCATGCATTGCATTGCCAGCCAGCAGATATCATGGAATATGTCGCGGATACGGCTGAGGTAACGAAAGAGGAGGAGCAAAGCGACTAAAAGCGGTACCCTCTTAAGAAGTCAATGATTTCCATTTTTTTCTTACCTTCAATCTGTAATTGCTTTACGCTGATATAGCCGTTATTGCCTGCAAATTTAAGATAAGTTTTTCCATCCGTTTTATAATCTCCCTGTGCAATATCTGGGGTTGCATATTCTTTGGATACTGTATATAGTTTTAATACTTTATTATCTAGGCTGGTAAAGGCTGCTGGATAGGGGCTTAGGCCACGAATCAAGTTATAAATGCTGTCGACATCCTTTTTCCAGTCAATTTGGCAGTTTTCTTTAAATATTTTAGGCGCATGTTTTAATTCACTTTCCGCTAATAAGTTGCTCTGTGCTTTTGGTGTAAGTGTATTTTTTTTTAAACCTGCTATAGTTTTGAGCAGTATTTCAGCTCCTGTATGCATCAGTTTATCATGCAAAATTCCGGCATTGTCATCTGGTGCAATTGTAACTTCTTTAGATAGTAAAATACTTCCTGTATCAATTTCATGTTGCAATAAAAATGTGGATACTCCAGTAACTTCTTCCCCGTTGATGATGGCATGGTTAATTGGTGCTGCGCCACGATACTGAGGTAATAACGATGCATGGACATTGATCGTGCCGTAAGGAGGCATTTTCCAGACAGCTTCTGGTAGCATTCGGAATGCTACGACTACTTGTAAATCTGCTTGGTAAGATCGCAATTCTTCTAGAAAATCAGCATCCTTTAATTTGACAGGTTGTAATACGGGTATATTATGAGCTTCAGCATATACTTTGACTGCAGATTGATGAAGTTTTTGTCCTCGACCTGCTGGTTTGTCAGGTGCTGTTATGACAGCTACAATATTTTCACCAGATTGCACAAGTGCATCTAATGAAGCGACGGCAAAGTCCGGGGTTCCCATGAATATGATGCGCATAATAGACTATGTTTTTGTTGTTTTAATACTGAGATGATGGAAACAACAGGAATAAAATAGGCTGCTTCACATTTTTTTTTAACTTTGCGAAGTTACATAAATAATTTAAAAGCTTGAATTTTCCATACTTTTTAGCCAAGAGAATCACTTTTTTAGGAAAAAGAACTTTTTCCAAATTGATTGTGCGCATTACTATAGGAGCAATAGCTCTGGCAATTGCTGCAATTATTCTCTCTGTTGGTGTATTGCGAGGATTCAAATCGGAAATTACAGCCAAACAGCGTGGTTTTTTTGGTGATATCATGGTCTTGCGATACGATCTGAACAATTCCTATGAAAACTCACCCATTGCTTTAGATTCTATACAGTGGGATTCGGTTAAAAATCATCCAAATGTAGTTAGTGTAAATTCTTTTGCTACAAAACCTGGGATTATCAATGTTAACGATGAGGTGGAGGGAGTTTTATTAAAGGGTGTTGATATCAGCTATGATCAAAATTATTTAAAAAAGATATTGGTCGAGGGTGATACATTAAATCTAAAACAAAAAGAAGGACCGGGAGAACAAATTTTGATATCTAAGTATCTTGCCAATAGGTTGATGCTAAAGGTTGGTGATGATTTTATTATGTATTTCGTTCAACAGCCTATTCGTAAGCGAAAATTTGAGATTAAAGGAATTTATAACTCAGGTTCTGAAGAATTGGATAAGGTTTATGTAATAGGGTCTTTAGATTTAATTCGTAAACTTAATAATTTAGATAGTACAGCTGTGGGGGGGTATGAGGTTCGTATTCAAGATTTTTCAAAGCTACAACAAACAACTGATGAGCTTGATGATCTGGTCCCAATGGATATGCATGCTATAAGCATCCGTGAACAGGTGCCAGATATCTTTCAATGGTTAGATCTTCTGGACATGAATACTACTATTATTTTTATATTAGTGACTTTAGTTGCTATCATCAATATGGTCTCGGCTTTGCTGATTACTATTTTAGAGCGTACCTCTATGATCGGTATTTTAAAAGCACTTGGTTTTCATAATAATGGAGTTCGTCGTGTTTTTATGTATAATGCGCTCTATTTAATTGGTTTAGGTTTATTATTGGGTAACTTTATAGGCCTGGGTTTATATTTCTTTCAAGATTATACTCATTTTTTCAAATTAGATGAGCAAACCTATTACATCTCTTATGTAGCTGTCAAGTTGTTTTGGACGGATATCATTTTAATCAATGTTTCGCTATTAATCATTGGAATGTTAGCTTTGTTTATCCCTTCTCTATTGATCACTAAAATCAGCCCAATTCGCGCGATTTCTTTCAAATAAATAAGTGCTTTAATTGTAGTTCCGAAATAAATATTTTACTTTTAGAAGTTTGATAAGGGGATTTCTGCCAGAAATCTTACTCAAATGTATACTAGATTTAGCTTATATATTTATGAATAGAAACGTATTAGATCACTTATCGCATGCTTTCGAAGCACCTTTAAAAAGTCCAGTACTCATTTTCGCGCTCGTCTTATTTATCATTTTATTATCGCCCATTTTATTACGTTCAATTAAAGTTCCGGGCATTATAGGTTTGATTATTTCTGGTGTTGTCATTGGCCCGCATGGACTGAACTGGTTGGAGAAAAACTCTGCAGTGGACCTTTTCTCTACGATAGGTTTGCTTTATATTATGTTTATAGCTGGTCTGGAACTGGATATGAATGAGTTTAAAAAAACTAAGCATAAGAGTTTATGGTTCGGTTTTTTCACGTTTATTATTCCTATTGCTATCGGTTTCCCGGTCTGTTTTTATCTTTTGGATTATGGTATTTTAGCCAGCATTTTGATTTCCAGTATGTTTGCTACTCATACATTGGTTTCTTATCCGATTGTAAATAGTTATGGTATTTCTAAAAATGAAGCTGTAGCTATTACTATAGGTGGAACTATATTAACGGACACTGCTGTTCTGATTATTTTGGCAGTAATCACCGGAGCTTCGCAAGGGAATATCGGACAGGAATTTTGGGTTACTTTAGGTGTATCTTTCGCAATTTTCCTTTTTATCATGTTTGGTGTGATTCCTCGCATTGCGAAATGGTTTTTCGAACGTATTGAAAGTGAAAAAACTTCACATTATATTTTTATTTTATCAATTGTTTTCTTTGCCGCATTCTTGTCTGAAATCGCGGGGCTTGAACCAATTATTGGTGCTTTCGTTGCAGGATTAGCGTTGAATAAGTTAATTCCGCATTCGTCCGCCCTGATGAATCGTATTGAGTTTATTGGAAACGCGATCTTTATTCCGTTTTTCTTAATAAGCGTAGGTATGATCGTGGATGTCAGTGTGCTGCTACGCGGACCGGAGGCTTTAATTGTTGCGGCAACACTAACAGTTGTTGCCATCTTGGGTAAATGGGGAGCCGCATGGATGACCCAATTGGTTTTTAAGTATAGCTCAGGACAGCGAAATGTTATTTTTGGTTTGAGTAGTTCACACGCCGCAGCAACTCTTGCTGTGATCATGGTCGGGTATAAAAATGAGATTATCGATGAAAATGTGTTGAATGGTACAATCTTATTGATTTTGGTAACCTGTATTGTTGCAACTATTGTGACAGAAGGGGCATCGAAAAAAATAGTAATGGATGGAGATCAGGACGAAAGCCATATCAATATTGTGAAGGAACATGATGAACATATTCTGATACCATTAGCAAATATGGAAAACATGAAACCGCTTTTGGATTTTGCTACATTGATGCGAAGCAAAAAATCGCATTATCCAATAAGTATTGTTTCCGTTGTTAAGGATAATGAGCAAGCGGAAAAGAATATGGCCATAGCGCGTAAAAATTTGGATAATATTGTAAAATATGCCTCTGGTAGTGAAACCGAAGTAAGTATTGCTACTACGATTGATTATAATATTCCTAGTGGAATTAGCCGTAGTGCAAAAGAGGTGATGGCTGACTGTATTCTATTAGGATGGCCAAGTGCAAGTAATTTTGTAGATAAAATTGTTGGTGAGAAGTCTGAAAGTATTTTAAACCGTACTTCTGCAAATGTCATGATGTGCCAATTTAAGAAGCCTTTTATTACGCATAATAAAATTATTGTTTTCGCACCACCTTTGGCCCAATCCGAATTCGGATTTGAATATTGGGTAGAGAAAGTGCTTAAATTAGGACAGGAGCTTACAATTTCGGTCACTTTTGTGTGTGATAAACGTACTGAAGAGGCCACTAAAATATTTCTGGAAGAAATTAAAAATTCAGTTCCTGTTAATTATAAGATTTATGATGATTGGGATCATATGCAGGGGTTAAAGTCATTTAGAGAGGATAATGCATTTTTATTTTATGTTTCATCGCGTTATGGTGAGGTATCTTACCGTGATTCTTTAGATGGTTTGGCAAAGAAATTGGAACGTATTCATCAGAATGAAAATGTGGTCCTTGTATTTCCGAGTCGGGTAGACAATCAACATATTGATGAATATGAAGATGTGCAAGCGGCTCCGATCTTCAGAAAGATTAGTAAAGAAATTGGAAACATGTTCAATAAAGATAAATAAACTGAACTATGGCAAGTAAAATAACAAAGTCTCTGGATGGACCGCTACAGGTACCTGATCAGCCTATCATTCCATTTATTATTGGCGACGGTATAGGCCCTGACATTTGGCGTGCTTCGGTTCGGGTTTTTGATCGTGCGGTAGAAGTTGCGTATGGTGGTAAAAGGAAAATTGAATGGAAAGAGGTACTGGCTGGAGAGAAGGCATTTGATGAAACTGGAGCATGGTTGCCAGAAGAGACACTTGATGTACTGAAAGAATATCTAGTTGGTATTAAAGGACCGTTAACAACGCCGATAGGGGGTGGTATCCGTTCTCTAAATGTGGCCTTGCGTAAGGAATTAGATTTGTTTGTTTGCCAACGTCCTACAAAGTGGTATGAGGGTGTTCCATCACCTGTTAAGCATCCGGAATATGTTAATATGGTTATTTTTCGTGAAAATACGGAAGATATTTATGCAGGTATCGAATTTGCGTCGGGTACAGCAGATGCGACTAAAATTCAAGATTTTCTTCGTACTCAACTTCATGTCGATTATAATTTTTCGAATGATACGGGGGTGGGAATTAAATTGGTTTCGGAAAGAGGTTCTAAACGGCTTGTACGTGCAGCAATTGAACATGCTTTAGCGCATAAATTACCTTCTGTGACTTTGGTTCATAAAGGTAATATTATGAAGTTTACAGAGGGGGCTTTTAAAAATTGGGGTTATGAATTAGCAGAGACAGAATTTGCTAAGGAAACATATACCTGGGGTCAATGGGAACGGACTAAAGCGGAGAAAGGGGATGCTGCAGCTAATGCTGAGCAACAGGAAGCCCTGGCTGCTGGTAAGCTTTTGATCAAAGATGTCATTGCAGATAATTTTCTGCAACAGATTTTACTAAATCCGCGTGATTATTCTGTTATTGCTACATTGAATTTGAATGGCGATTATATTTCAGATGCCCTTGCTGCAATTGTTGGGGGGATTGGTATTGCTCCTGGAGCAAATATCAATTATAATACTGGACATGCTGTTTTTGAGGCAACGCATGGAACTGCACCCCGGTTTGCAAATACCGATACAATGAATCCTTCTTCAGTAATTTTAAGTGGTGTGATGATGTTCGAATATATGGGATGGCAAGAAGTGGCAGATGCTATAGTTAAAGCATTGAGCGAGACAATTAAAGCCAAAACTGTAACAGTTGATTTTTATAATTTAATGGAAGATGCCACGCTCGTGAAAACAAGTGAATTTGCGGATCGTATGATCGAAAAGTTATAATAGCTATTTTGAATATGCTAGATAAAGCTGACCTTTGAATTTTATTTAAAGGTCAGCTTTTTTTATATGCAATTTTCAGATTTACCACCGTTTGTTAAAGTTTCTTCTGTATTTACAGAGGAAGAATTACAGCAGTTACTTCGTGTTGAACAATTACCAGATGATATGGAGATTGATGCTATCCGTGACGAACCAGAGATTTTCGATCTCCTTAATGCATTTATTGGTGATGAAAATAGTCGTTTGATACATTTACAACTTTATGCACAGAAGTTATTAAAAAGAGGAGAGGTTGAGCAAGCGTGGAAAGTGATCTTATTATAGGTTATACATAATATCATTTTTAATGTTTTTTCAAGTATTTTATGTTATCTTTTTATCATTTCGGTGTTACTTTTTTCTAAATTTCATTAATATTGATTTTTTGTTGAAATTTAAGTAAGAAAACTTGTACCTTTGATCTTCGGAAAGCAAACGATTGCTTAGTCGAACCGTAGAAAAGTATACAAAAAAACAAACTATATATCGATGAAACATAATTTTGGAGCAGGTCCTTGCATTCTGCCAAAGGAAGTTTTTCAAGAAGCTTCACAAGCTGTAATTAATTTTAATAATACTGGTTTATCCATCTTAGAAATTTCGCATCGATCCAAAGAATTCGAAGCAGTTTTGGATGAAGCAACTAAATTGGTTCGCGAATTGTTAAATGTGCCGCAAGGATATTCTATTTTGTTCCTACAGGGAGGTGCAAGTTTACAATTTGCAATGGTAGCGTTAAACTTGTTGCCTGAAAATGGTAAAGCAGCTTACTTGGATACTGGTGTATGGGCTTCAAAAGCAATTAAAGAAGCAAAGAAGATTGGAAATGTAGAGGTAGTTGCATCATCGAGCGATAAAAATTACACCTATATTCCAAAGCAATATACTGTTCCTGCTGATGCAGCTTATTTTCATTATACGTCAAATAATACAATTTACGGAACTGAAGTATTTGATGTTCCAGCATCAAGTGCTCCAATTGTCGTTGATATGTCTTCAGATATTTTGAGCCGTGAGATTAATGTGAGTGATTTTGATCTTATCTATGCGGGAGCACAAAAAAATATGGGTCCTGCAGGCGCTACTTTAGTAATCGTTAAAGATGAGATTTTAGGTAAAACGGGACGTGTTATTCCATCTATTTTGGATTACACTGCACATATTTCGGCAGATTCAATGTACAATACACCCCCTGTTTTCTCCATCTTTGTATCTCTTCTTAACCTACGCTGGTTGAAAGCAAAAGGTGGTGTAGCTGTTATTGAACAAGAGAATATTATTAAGGCACGTACGTTGTATGATGAAATCGATCGTAACCCATTCTTCAAAGGAACTGCTGCCGTAGAAGATCGTTCTCGTATGAATGTTACTTTTGTCATGGATTCTGCAGAATTAGAGGCTGAGTTCTTGGCTTTAGCTAAAGAACGTGAACTGATCGGTATTAAAGGTCATCGTTCAGTTGGTGGTTTTAGAGCATCAATCTATAATGCATTGTCGATAACAAGCATCAATGCTATGGTAGATGCAATGAAAGAGTTTGAAGAATTGAAAAAATAAATCGAAATTATATCATGAGAATATTAGCAAATGATGGTATCGATCCAGCTGGAAAACAACTTTTGGAGGATGCCGGATTTGAAGTAGATACAAATCATATTCCGCAGGAAGAATTAGCGGAAAAATTACAAGCTTACGATGCCATTACGGTACGTAGTGCAACGAAAGTTAGACAGGCTTTAATTGATGTTTGTCCAAACCTAAAAGTGATCGGACGTGGTGGCGTCGGCATGGATAATATTGATGTCGACTACGCACGCTCCAAAGGAATAGCGGTGTTGAATACACCAGCTGCTTCTTCCTTATCTGTTGCAGAATTGGTATTTGCTCATTTATTAAATGGAGTACGTTTCCTTTATGATTCAAACCGTCAAATGCCTTTATCTGGGGAGAGTAAGTTTGGTGCTTTGAAAAAAGCATATGCAGGCGGAACTGAACTGAGAGGGAAAACATTGGGTGTGGTTGGTTTTGGACGTATTGGACGTGAGACAGCGAAGATTGGATTGGGTCTTGGGATGGATATTGTGTATTATGATCTAGCTGATGGGCCTAAAACGTTAACTTTATCCCTGACTCAAGGATTTGAAGTGGAATTACCAGTAGATCAAGTATCCATGGAGGATTTATTGAAAACTTCTGATTTTATTACTTTGCATGTTCCTTTCTTAGATAAGCCAGCAATAGGTCAAGCTGAATTTGCATTGTTGAAAGATCAAGTTGGTTTAGTTAATGCTGCCCGTGGTGGTGTAATTGATGAACTTGCTTTAATCGAAGCCTTGGATTCTGGTAAGGTAGCTTTTGCGGGATTAGATGTCTTTGACAATGAGCCTACTCCGAGATTGGAGATTTTGAAACATCCAAAAATTTCTTTGACACCACATATTGGTGCCGCAACAAATGAAGCGCAAGAACGTATCGGTGTTGAATTGGCACAATTGATTATCGAGAATCTTAATAAGTAATTCTTCCGCATAATAAAATGATGCGGCACAAAAACATTATGTATTTGTGCCGCATTTTTTTGCAAAAAAACTAAGTAATTGCCTATATTCACGGCAAAATTTAAATATAATGTAATTCAGTATGAAAATTTTAAAATTTGGTGGTACATCTGTCGGTAGTGCAGAGCGCATCAAAGGGTTGTTAGATATTGTAAACCCTTCTGAGCGTCAAGTTGTGGTGTTGTCAGCTGTGTCTGGGACAACAAATGCTTTAGTAGAAATTGGTCAAGCATATCTTGCAGATGATAAGAACTTGGCCAAGGAATTAATAAAGAAGCATAAAGACAAGTACGAAGACCTCATTAAGGAATTGTTCAAAACTGAAGCTGGATATAAAAACGGCAAGAGCTTAATCGATTCGCATTTTAATTTTATTGAAAGTTTTGCACATGAGATTTTTACTCCTGTAGAAGATAAGATCATTTTAGCACAGGGGGAGTTGATGTCAACTGCTTTATTCCATTTTCATCTAACAGAAATAAATGTTCCTTCCGTATTATTACCGGCATTAGATTTTATGAAGATTGATGAAGATAATGAGCCTGTGGTAGACTATATAACAGAGAAATTGACTCCTTTGCTTGCCAATTATCCTGATAATACGTTGTTTATAACGCAGGGCTTTATTTGCCGTAATTCTTTTGGTGAGGTAGATAATCTACGTCGTGGAGGATCGGATTATACTGCATCATTAATTGGTGCCGCGATTGGAGCTGAAGAGGTTCAGATCTGGACCGATATCGACGGAATGCATAATAATGATCCGAGAATCGTAAAGAATACAACCCCAATTGCGCATTTGAGTTTTGACGAAGCGGCAGAATTAGCTTATTTCGGTGCAAAAATTTTACATCCGCAATCGGTATTTCCTGCTCAAAAATATAATGTACCCGTTCGCTTGTTGAATACGATGGATCCTCAGGCTAAAGGTACGCTTATTAGTAAAGAAGGTGGTCAAAAGGGTAGTATTCGTGCAATAGCCGCTAAAGATGGAATCACAGCTATTCATATTCATTCTTCACGTATGCTTTTGGCCTATGGTTTTTTACGTCGTGTATTTGAAATATTTGAACGTTATAAGACACCAATAGATATGATTACAACATCGGAGGTTGCTGTTTCTGTAACGATAGACGATACGAAAAATCTACAGGATATTATTAAAGAAGTCGAAGATTTTGGGACTGTGTCGGTGGATGAACATCAAACCATCGTATGTGTGGTAGGTGATTTTGACTTGAATACACATGGGTATGCGGCCCGAGTATTGGATGCTGTAAAACACTTACCGGTCCGAATGATTTCATATGGAGGTTCGGATTATAATGTATCAGTTCTGTTGGACACGGATCATAAAGTGGAAGCATTACGCTCGTTACACAACCGTTTATTTTAATTGAAATAACCAAAATGAAAAATGAAAATATAGAGAGTCAGTTCGTAGGAAAGGAAACTCCTTTTTATTACTACGACCTGAACGTTTTGGAAGAAACGTTGGATGCGGCTTATGCCGCTTCCAGTAAGCGTGGATTCCATGTGCATTTTGCTTTGAAATCAAATTTCAACAGCCGTTTGCTTGAAATGATCCAAAGTAAAGGTTTTGGAGCAGATTGTGTAAGTGGAAATGAGGTGCAACAGGCTATTAATGCGGGGTTTGATGCAAAAATGATCACTTTTGCTGGTGTAGGTAAGTCTGATAAGGAAATTAATCTTGCTTTAGCGCACGATATTTTTGCTTTCAATGTCGAGTCTATTCAGGAATTGGAGGTGATCAATGAGTTGGCTGCTGTTCAGGGAAGAAAAGCTAAAGTAGCATTACGTATTAATCCTAATGTCGATGCACATACCCATCATTATATCACAACGGGATTAGATGAAAATAAATTTGGTGTTACAAATGCGGAACTTGAAAGAGCTGCAGCTGTGATACGGAAGTGTGAGAATATCGAACTTATTGGTTTACATTTTCATATCGGTTCTCAAATAACAGATATGAATGTATTCAAGAGCCTATGTGTGAAAGTGAATGAATGGAAAAATTGGTTTGAAGAACGTGGTGTCATCATCAAAGTTTTAAATGTTGGAGGTGGACTGGGAGTGGATTACCATAACCCAGATACGAATGCAATTCCTGATTTTGAAGCATATTTTGATATTTTTGATAAATTCTTAGAAAGAACTCCACAACAGGAAGTCCATTTTGAGTTAGGGCGTGCATTAGTTGCGCAATGTGGTTCTTTAATCAGTAAAGTACTTTATGTTAAGAATGGTGTTAAGAAGAACTTTTTAATATTAGATGCAGGTATGACTGAATTGATGCGACCTGCATTATATCAGGCTTTTCATAAAATAGAAAAGCTTGGAGATGCAAATGCAACAGAACTTATCAATTATGATGTTGTAGGACCTATCTGCGAAAGCTCCGATTGCTTTGGAAAAGAGGTCACATTGCCATTATCGAAAAGAGGAGATCTTGTTGCTATACGTACCGCTGGTGCATATGGTGAAGTAATGTCTTCACGCTATAATCTCAGAGAGGAGATTCGCTATGTATATAGCGACGAATTAGTCTAAAACTACCCAATGAAAATAGAACTGGCTTAAACTACTGATAGTTTAAGCCTTTTCGTTTTGTAGGAATACTTGTTTTTCATTTGCAGAATAAATGGAATAGCGAAATATATTTCTGTTTTGCTACACATCCTTGTACCTTTGTATATGCAACAGATTCAACATATACTTCGAAAATTATTTAGTGAGGAGCGGATTAGAGTAGATTTTAATGTAAAGGGAGGGGCTACTACTTTACTCGCTAGTTTTGCATATTTACCGATCCGGGAGCTTTTAAATTTTAATATTAACATAAAAGAAGAGTATCAAGATATTTTGAATGAATTGGACGTTGCTAAGGAATTGGAACCTGTTGCGTCACTTTTGTTAAAAGGTATGTTAAGTATGCAGGCCGGTCATGATGATGCAACCAAATATCTTTATGAGGCTCAAAAAGTCCAGGTAACAGCATTAGGATATAGTTATTTGGCATTATGCTATTTTATGAAAGGAGATTTTGATAAGTCTATTCAGATTTATTCAAATGCGATTACTGATTTCCCCAAAGAACCTTATTTTTATGCCTGTCGCTGTGTACTGAATCGATGTTTAGATGATGATGAGGGAGCTTTTTATGATTATCAAGTCGCAAAACGTCTCGATTTCAATTATCACAGTATGCTAGAGTGGCATGAGCATCTTTCCTATTTAGAAACCCTTAAAATGGATCAGCTGGAACTTCAGGAATTGGAAAGCACTTGGGAACAAGATCCAGAACGATTAGATGTCTTAACGAAGCTCGCTTTGGAATATGTACACATTTATGATTATCAAAAAGCTATTCGTTTGTATTCTCAAGGAATCAATATGGCGGATAATCAAGCAGAATGGTATGTTTATCGTGCGGCAATCTACAGCAAATTAACTTTGTATATAGAAGCCCTTGAGGATTGTAATCAAGCTTTATCAATTGATGAAAATTGTGTTTCTGCTTATATTTTACGAGCAAAGTTATTGGAATGTCTACACGAACATGACGCCGCGCTTGAGGATTATAGGAAAGCAGCCTCTCTGAATCCTGAACATACTGCCATATATGAGGAGCGGGCTTCGCTTTTTGAAAGATTAGGTAAATTTGAAGATGCAATCGTCGATTATTCTAAATTGATCGCCTTAATGAAGGATGACTTTTATCCGTATGTACTTCGAGCAGATATGTTCGAACGTATAGGAAAGCAGGAGGAGGCTTTGTTGGATTATAATCGTGCTATAGACTTGAATCCTTACTATTCAGATCTTTATCAGTATCGTGCTGCAATACGGGAATCTTTAGGTGATAAGGTAGGCGCTGAATCTGATTTACAAAAATTCGAAGAGTTGGATGAAGAGTAATAGAAAATAAAAAGGTTCAGTTTTAACAACTGAACCTTTTTATTTTTAAATTCCTAACTCAACCTGAAATAGAAACCCCCAGGAGTTCTTTTGATCGGCATTGTCAAATTGACCATCTTTAAAAGTATAATTACCACTCAAATTGAATTTTAAGCGATGTGCTTTCATATATTTGTTGATACCTGCTTCAATAATTTCTGTTTGTTTTTCATATGCCCGAATATCTTTGTGAGGTTGGACAAAGGTATATCGGCTTACCACCTCGTATCCATGATTCATCAGGTAAGACATCTGTTGATTAACTCCAAAACCTTTATAAGCATAGGCGGTATTTCCCTGTAAATCAATATTCATTGGATTGTCGACATCACGACGCATATACTCGGCTTGATAAGCAAAACCCTGATATTTAAAAATTGCATCTATAAAGCTGGTCTTTAAAGTAAAAGGATTTTCAACATATTTACCCGTTTGACCACCTATACGGGTTGTTCTGTCGTTAAAGCTGTAACCTCCACCAATAGATAGTTTTGGTGTTTCTTCACGCTCTATGTCCCCTTCGGAATAATCGCCTCCATTTTCAAAATTGCCGAATGGTAAAAATTCTACCCTACCTGTGTAAGATAAGCCTCCATCTGTTCCGCTTGCAGCTCTGCCTTCACCTGTTGATATAGCAACTTTTGCATTAATAGGTACTTCGCCAATTTTTTTACTCAGATTGGCACTCATACCGAAATCACGATCTAAAGTAAACCTGGTATTCACTAGGGAACGATCTGCAAACTGGAGCTGTCCAGATGAATTGACGCGTTGCCTATTTCCTGGTAATTTGTTTTGACCGAAACTGATGTAGAAATCGTCAGTAAAGTTATAGAATACAACGGCATCACGTACAATATTTGGAATACCAGTTTCATCGAAATCTTGATCACTTCTTGTAAAAGCTAATTGTAATGAGTAGCTAATCTTAGGCGTGTAGATGTAACCATCGACCCGCATTCTAAGTCTACGTACACGCGCATCCCATTCTCCGTTCTTTTCTCCGTCTAATTTTTCTGTGAAACCGGCACGGTTTTGCATTCTAAATCTGAAGTTTGTGTAGAAAAGGGAATCTTTGCTATGGAATT
Organism: Sphingobacterium sp. B16(2022); assembly: GCF_012030425.1. Taxonomy (GTDB): domain Bacteria; phylum Bacteroidota; class Bacteroidia; order Sphingobacteriales; family Sphingobacteriaceae; genus Sphingobacterium; species Sphingobacterium anhuiense. The sequence continues at coordinate 280,966 of NZ_JAAUVN010000001.1, forward strand.
GAATTCCTTTGAAATTTAAGATAGTAGCTCTATCATCTCGTTCTTGCGCTTTTGTGGCACAGGCTAAGGTCGCTAGTAAGGCTGTAAGGGTAACAATTTTTGTTGCTCTCATTCGTCTTTAAAAAAAATATTATAGTAAGGGTTGTGTGTACTTAAATTATAACAGTTTAATTTGCTTGTAAAAAATAGCGTATTAATAAAATAATATTTTTAGCATCTATCTATAAAAGATACGGATTAATCATGATTCTTACGGATAGAACTTTATATATTATATGCGTGCGACAGTCATTTTAGCTAAATCCAATGTCAGTGATTCTATTCTTGACAAGAAACTAAGTATAAAACAAAGTGATTTGCTGCTGTTTTTTTATTTTCAAACACAAAGATAATAATCTAATTGAATAGAGGAGAAAAATGAGATGAAATGATAAGTAAAAGGCCACTTTATAGGTGGCCTTTTACTTATTATAATTCTTTACGTAAACGTGCAACAGGTATATTGAGTGCTTCGCGATATTTTGCAACGGTACGTCTAGCGATATTGTAACCTTTATCTTTTAAGATTTCGGTCAGCTTTTCATCAGCAAGAGGTTTGCGTTTATCTTCATTTGCGATGCATTCTTCTAAGATCTTTTTAACTTCTTTATTGGATACTTCTTCTCCAGATTCTGTTTGAATAGCTTCGGAGAAAAATGATTTAAGAAGAAATGTGCCAAATTCTGTTTGTACATATTTTGAGTTGGCAACACGGGATACAGTCGAGATATCCATACCTATGCGATCTGCAATATCTTTTAATATCATCGGTCTAAGCTTAACATCATCACCTGTTAAAAAGTAGTCATACTGATACTCCATGATGGCATTCATTGTTTTTAGCAATGTCTGCTGTCTTTGTTTTATCGCATCAATAAACCATTTCGCAGAATCGAGTTTCTGTTTTACAAACTGAACAGCTTCTTTCATTTTTTTATCCTTTTGATCGGATTTCTCATAATGTTCGAACATGTTCTGGTAAGAACGACTCACACGTAGTTCTGGTGCATTTCGCCCGTTTAATGTTAGATGAAGTACTCCATCGTTGTTAATGATGTGAAAATCGGGAATGACATGTAACTGTTTACCTGCAACAGCTCCTGAATCACCTGGTTTTGGATTTAACTTTAGAATTTCATTTACAATATTTTTAAGATCATCTGAGGTTAACCCTAGCGATTTTTCAAGTTTATCATAATGCTTCTTGGTAAATTCATCCAAATAATTTTTTACAACTTTAGTTGCCTGAATGATGGTTGGATTATTTTGATCTTTCTTTTGTAATTGTATCAGCAAGCATTCCTGTAAATCACGAGCTCCGATACCTGCCGGTTCAAAATCTTGAATAACCTTTAACATTTCTAATACTTCGCTTTCAGTAGCGATAACATTTTGAGAAAACGCAAGGTCATCAATGAGACTTAATATTGGACGACGTAGGTATCCGTCATCATCTAAACTTCCAATAATTTGCTGACCGATTAAGAAATCACGGTCATCTAAGGCTAGTAAATCGAGCTGTTGTTGTAATTTCTCAAAAAATGAATCTTGTACAGCAATGGGAATCTCTTTTTTATCATCATCTTCGTCAGTATAATTATAGTTGTTGGAGTAATCAGTATAATCATCTTCCTGGATATATTCATCTACGTTGAACTCATCGCTGTCGAAGCTTTCTTCACTATCAAAACTCTCATCTGGATCGCGATCTGGGTATTCTTCGTTCGGTTCGGCCATGTTTGCTAAACTGCCGTCCTCAAGTGCTGGATTCTCCTCTAATTCTTCTTTAATGCGTGCGTCCAAAGAGACTGTAGGAACCTGTAAAAGTTTAATAAACTGAATCTGCTGTGGAGATAGTTTTTGTAATAACTTTTGTTGTAAGGTTTGCTTTAACATGTTTTTCTATGACTAATTCGAATATAAATTTATATAAATTATATTGATTTAAGAAACAAAAATACATAGAAAAGGTATTTGGGTATAATTTTTGTAGCTATCTATAATCTTATACTCCTAATTATCAGAATTGGAATAATGAAATGTTAAATTTCGTTAATTCTTCTTTATGACATGTAAAAGCTATTTTTTTTGCTTGTTTTCACAAAACATTTTTAGACCTTTACCATATGTTTAAACGTATTAAGAATAAATATATACGCTATATAGCAATTGCTATATATTTTTTAATCGTCCTTGTTTGTGCTATACAGCTTAACTTTTTGGGGCTATTTGGCTACTCGCCTACAAAAAAGGATATTACGATGCCCAGTGTTAATATCTCAACCGAATTGTATACTGCAGATAGTGTTTTGATCGGTCGTTATTTTGATGAAGACCGTAATCCAGTGGCTTTTGACAGCATATCTAAAAATGTGATCAATGCGCTGGTGGCTACAGAGGATGTTCGCTTTTATAAACATAGCGGAGTTGATTTTTTAGGTCTCGGATCTGGTATTGTTTCTACTTTATCTGGAGATAGAAGAGGGGCTAGTACAATTACGCAACAATTGGCAAAAAACTTATATCGTACACGCTATAATAAATCGGGTGGTCTTCTTGGTAAAATACCTGGTGTTGGTTTAATTGTAACCAAGTTTAAGGAATGGATGACCGCTTATAAATTGGAGTCACGATATGAAAAAAATGAAATTATAACGATGTATTTAAATACCGTTTCGTTCAGTAATAATTCATATGGTATCCAAACGGCTGCACGACGTTATTTTAGTAAAAATGCAAGTGAACTTAGCATCAATGAAGCTGCGGTATTAGTGGGTATGCTGAAGGGAACAACAATTTATAATCCTATGCGTAATCTAGACAAATCGCGTGAGCGCCGAAATGTCGTTTTAACTCAAATGGAGAAGGCTAAGTATATTGATCAAACTCAGGTTGATCAGTTGTCAAAGGAGCCATTGGTATTACGTACGGAGAACAAAGATATACATGCGGGTGAAGATTCTTATTTACGGGCAGCGGTAGAGCGTTGGCTGGAGAAGTGGGCTGATGAAAATGATATGGATATCTATAAGGATGGTCTAAAGATTTATACTACAATCAACTCAAAGCTTCAAAAACATGCCGAGGAAGCTGTTGCTAAGCAGATGCAGGTATTGCAACGGAGATTGAAGAATGCATGGGGTAGTGAAGAGCCTTGGCGTGATTTGTCAGGTAAGGTAATTCCTGGATTTATTGAAAACTTGGTAAAAAAGACAGACTATTATAAATTTTTGGTGAAAAAATATGATCAACGTACTGACAGTATTGATTTCTACTTGAACCGTAAAAAAGAAATGGAAGTATTTTCTTGGAAAGGAGAGCGGATGCGTGAAAAAGTAGAGATGTCCACTGTTGATTCGATCAAATACTATGTAACTATGTTAAATACGGGTGTGATGAGTATGGATCCATATTCTGCTGAAATTAAAGTGTGGGTAGGAGGTATCGATCATCAGTTTTTTAAATATGATCATGTTAATCAATCTAAAAGACAGGCAGGTTCTACATTCAAACCTTTTGTTTATTTAGCAGCATTGGAATCCGGTATGACACCTTGTGATCAGATTCAAGATAAGCCCGTAACCATCAAGATTGATAAAGGAGATTCAATTGAAGTCTGGGAGCCTAAAAATGCTGACTGGAATTTTAGTTATCGGGATATGTCATTGCGTTGGGCCATGGCGCGTTCGGTAAATTCGATTACAGTTCAACTGACAGAGAAAGTAGGGGCTGATAAAATTGTTGAAGCTGCACATCGAGTTGGAATTGAAAGTAAATTGAGTCCTGTGGCGTCGATCGGTTTGGGACCAAATGATGTTTCAGTTTTTGAAATGGTAAATGGTTATGCTACAATGATGAATCACGGTGAACGTGTAACACCTATTCTTGTTTCTCGAATAGAAGATTATGACGGAAAAGTGATTGCAACTTTTAAACCTGAACGTAAGCAGGTAGTGGATAAACAAGATGCATGGTTGATGACCTATATGCTTCGCGGAGGAATGGAAGAGCCGGGAGGAACTTCACAGGCATTATGGGAGTATGATCTTTTTGATAAGGAAAATGAGATTGGTGGAAAAACGGGTACTTCTTCGGAGTATGTAGATGGGTGGTACATGGGTGTTACCAAAGATCTGGTAACTGCGGTGTGGGTCGGTTGTGACGATCGAAATATCCATTTTAAAAATTCGCAGACCGGTGAGGGCTCTAAAACCGCGCTACCAATTTTTGGTTTATTTATGGAATCTGTTTATAAGGATAAGCAGTTAGGCTATACGCAGGGTAAATTTCCTGCTTCAACTGTGGAAATTACAAAGAAGTATAAGTGTGAAACTCCTCGTCCGCCTCGTGAAGAGGTTGTCTCAGATTCAACCGCTGTAGATGATGAGATGTTAATCGATGGTGTGGAAGATGTGCAAAATGGTGGTACAACTCAAGAAGAAGGATTATCAACTTCTGGAGATGATGATGCTTCTGATGTCTTATCTACCCATAATGATGCAACGGCAATAAGACCGCGTGATTCACTAGGTTTTGGTGATTAATACATTCTCTTAAAAATTTTAAATCGGTTGTTTATGAAGTATAAACAACCGATTTTTTTTTGGAAGTATCCATATTAGTTGGACATAGGTTGTTCCAATTCGCATTTTGTTTTCTGATGAGCTTCTCCTTCTGCATCCGTGTAAAGTGATTTAATTCAAATTGTCTCTTTTCAGCTTGTTCCTGACAATCAAATTTTTCCATATAAACGACACGAGTTAAGTGTGGGCCATTGGGAAAGAAAATGTTGCAGCTGCTTTTTATTTCGTTCATCGCCCGGTTAAAGTCTGATGTGATATCTACATTTAAGAACTGTCTGTTGCTGTCCGTAATGATGTATAATGTGTGTGATTTCATGTTTTGAGCTAATAAATTTGGTTATTTGTATAATTTTTACTAATTTTATTGGCACAATAATACTAATATTTTTAGATATTAAAAATTAAAATTAAAAAAATATGCCAAACATAGCTTCCAATCTTAAGTTTTTAAGAAAAACGAAAAGGCTTACACAACAGCAGTTTGCTGACTTAATGGAGATAAAACGTGCTTCTGTAGGGGCGTATGAAGAAGATCGGGCAGAGCCAAAATATGAGTTACTAAAAAAAATAGCAGAGTTTTATGACCTTTCAATGGATGAGCTTGCTAATGATGAGATAAATGAAAAATGGAAACGGGCTCCTAAAAGTAATGCTTCTAATTTACGGGTACTTAGTGTTACAGTTGACGGGCTTGACCGCGAAAATATAGAGTTGGTTCCTGTAAAAGCGAGCGCTGGCTATATGAATGGTTATGCTGATCCGGAATATGTTGCAACGTTACCGAAATTTTCGTTACCTATGTTCAATCAAGGAACCTATCGGGCTTTTGAAATCAAGGGTGATTCGATGCGTCCTTTGGCTAGTGGTTCTATTGTCGTAGCAGAATATGTGGAGAACTGGAATGATATTAAGCCAGGGCAGACCTATATTGTCGTTTCAAAAGATGAGGGGGTTGTATACAAGCGAATAGCATTTAAATTTAAAGAAGATAAAGGTCTGAAGTTAGTTTCTGATAATAAGAGCTACGATCCATATTGGGTAGAAGCGAGTGATATTATGGAAGTTTGGAAAGCAAAAGCGTTTATTAGTACAACGCTTCCGGAACCTAGTAATGAACCTTCTATGGAGACTTTGACAAGCATGATGGCAGAAATGCAAAAAACAATTAATTCGGTTGTAGATAAGGGTTAGAGGATCATTTTGATGGATCTTTTTTATCTATATTTTGATAGTTGAAAAAAAATATTTACCTTTGTCTTATCTGAGAGGAAGGGGGCAACGTATGCCCCCTTTTTTAATTCATTGATTTCAGTATTTTTATTCGTTTTCGAAAGAATATGCAAAATGTAGAGAAAAGAGTTATCGAACTCGTCCAAGAAAAATTAGCAGATCGCGATGATTTGTTTATTGTAAGTGTTAAATTTCATCCGAACAGCGTGTTGGAAGTTTTGCTAGATGGTGATCAGGGAATTAGTATCGATGATTGTGTACAGGTTAGTAAATTTGTCGGATTCCAGTTGGAAGAAGAGGGGACAGTAGAGAAAGCTTATCGTCTTGAAGTTTCTTCTCCGGGGCTAGATGCTAATTTTGTTAATCAAAGGCAATATGAGAAAAATATTGGACGCAATGTACAAGTGAAGTTAAATGATGGTACAAAAACGGAAGGTACATTGTTAGCCGTTGAGGATGCACAGATAACAATTGAAGAAACAATAAAAGAAAAAGGTAAAAAAGCGGAGCAGGTTGCTCGCATTATACCTTTTGAACAAATAAAAGCAACTAAGGTGTTAATTTCATTTAAATAAAAATGAGCAGCAATATCAATTTGATTGACTCTTTCCAAGAGTTTAAAGAGTTTAAAAACATTGACCGACCTACGGTTATTTCTGTCTTAGAAGAAGTATTTCGTAGTATGATCCGTAGACGTTTTGGTACAGATGAAAACTGTGATGTTATCGTAAATCCTGATAATGGAGATTTAGAGATATGGAGAACACGCGTTGTTGTTGAAGATGAATTTTCGGAAGATGATGATCTTGAAATTGAATTAACAGAAGCGAAGAAATTTGATGCTGATTTAGAAGTTGGCGATGATTATATTGAACAGATAACGTTAGAGAGTTTTGGTCGTCGTGCTATTTTAGCAGCCCGTCAAACTTTGGTTTCAAAAGTTTTGGAATTGGAGAAAGACGAAGTTTTCAAAAAGTATAAAGACCGTGAAGGGGAGTTGGTGATCGGCGAGGTTTATCAAATCTGGAAAAAAGAATTGCTTGTGTTAGATGATGACGGTAATGAATTAATTTTACCGAAGACAGAACAAATTCCTGCAGATTATTTTAAGAAAGGTGATAGCATTCGTGCAGTCGTTTATAAAGTGGATATGATGAATAATAATCCTAAGATTCTTATTTCTCGTACTGCTCCAGAATTTTTACAACGTTTATTTGAACTGGAAGTTCCTGAGATTTTTGATGGTTTGATTACGATTAAGAAAATCGTTCGCGAACCAGGAGAACGTGCTAAAGTGGCAGTAGAATCTTATGATGATCGTATTGATCCTGTTGGTGCTTGTGTGGGTATGAAAGGATCTCGTATTCATGGTATCGTTCGTGAATTGCGTAATGAAAATATTGATGTAATCAACTTTACAACGAATCATTCACTTTACATTACACGTGCATTAAGCCCAGCTCGTATTAGCTCAATCAAGATTGATGAAGAAAATAAGACGGCTGCAGTGTATTTAAAATCTGATCAAGTTTCTTTGGCAATTGGACGTGGTGGACACAATATCAAATTGGCAGGTAAATTGACAGGTTATGAGATCGATGTTTATCGTGAGAATGACGAGTTTGATGAAGATGTGGATATCGAAGAATTCAGCGATGAAATCGAAAGCTGGGTAATTGATGCATTGAAACGTGTAGGTTTAGATTCAGCACGTTCAGTATTGGCATTGACAGAAGAAGAGTTGTCTAGAAGGACTGACTTGGAAGAAGATACGGTAAAAGACATTTTACGTATTTTACAGGCTGAATTTGAATAAAATGAAGCCACATAATTTATTTTCATCTCTATTTCGAATTTAATTGTTATAGAGATGTAAAAAAAACATATTTTTGTATTAAATATTTAATTAGTTAAAATAATAGATGACTGAAGGAAAAGGTACAAACCTGCTTAAAGCAGCAAAGGAACTCAATATTGGCATATCTACTGCCGTAGATTGTTTAGTGAAAAAAGGGTATGACGTCGACGCCAAACCTGGTACTAAGCTATCCGGAGAGATGTACAATGTGCTGTTGAAAGAGTTTCAAGGTGACAAGATCGTGAAAGATGAAGCTAAACAAATTGTGATTGGCAAAATTCGTCGTGATGAGTCGCCAGTCGCTTCTCCTAAAGAATCATCTAAAAATGACGATTATGAAGAAACTGCAGCTTCAAAAGATATTTTGATAAAAAATGCTGCGGTAAATACAAGAGAAGAATCTAATGCAGATAAAAAAGAGAATCCAGTTGAAAAGGTAACGGGTTCTGAGGCAAAGGAAAATTCATCAAATACACACACTGGAGGTATGAAGGTTGTGGGTAAAATTGATTTAGATGCTTTGAAAAGAGGATCTAAACCTAAGAAAGAGGAAACTCCAGAAGTGAAAGCTGAAACTCCAAAGGAAGTGGAGAAGAAGCCTGAGGTAGTTAAAGAAGCAACTCCTACAGCTCCAAAACCTATCGTAAAAGAAGAGCCTAAAGTAGAAGTTCCTAAAGCTCCGATAGTGGAAGCACAAAAAATAGAAGAGAAAGCGCCAGAAGCACCTAAGGTTGTCATTGCTGCACCTCAAAAAGTTGAAGTTAAAACTGAAGCTCCTAAAGTTCAAGAGAAGAAAGTGGTAGAAGAAAAGCCAAAAAATGAAAAACCTGCTGTGAAAGCACCGGTTGAAACTCCTGTAAAGGAAGTGAAAAAAGTTAATCCTGCAGATGAGGTTATTAGTGCTAAAGCAGAGAGATTAACAGGTCCAAAAGTAATTGGTAAGATTGAATTGCCTACGGCAAGACCTTCTCATCGCGATAAGCCTGTAGCATCTTCTTCAAGTGCTACTGGTAATGATCATAAGCGTAAACGTAAACGTACGAATAATACAGGAACTCCGCCTCAGGGTGGTGGTACCCATCCAAATCGTACTGGAGGTCCAAACCAAGGTGGTGGAAATCATCCAAATCGTACTGGTGGAAATCATCCAGCAGGGAATAATCAAAACCGCCCAGCAGGAGGTCCAGGAGGAAATAATCAAAACCGTCCAGCGGGAGGTCCAGGAGGACATCATAACCGTCCAGGAGGTCCAGGTGCAAATAAAGGTCGTCCAGCCTTCAACAATAGAAGTAATGGACCTAATGTACCAAAAGAGGAGCCTACTGAAAAGGAAATCCAAGATCAAATCAAGGCTACATTAGCGCGCTTAAGTGGTGCTGGTAAGTCGGGTAAATTTGCTCAACGTGCGAAATTGAGACGTCAAAAACGTGACGATGTCGCAACTAACGCGGAGGAGGAAGCATTAGAAAGAGAAATGCAAGCAAAAGTGTTGCGTGTTACAGAATTTGTAACGGCAAACGAACTTGCTAACTTAATGGATGTGGCTGTTACACAAATTATCGCAACTTGTATGAGTTTAGGTATGTTTGTTTCAATTAACCAACGTCTAGATGCAGAAACTTTAACCATTGTTGCTGATGAATTTGGTTACCAAATTGAATTTATCAAACCTGAAGATGAAGAGATTGCTGATCTTGAAGAAGCTGACAATGAAGATGCATTGATTTCTCGTGCTCCGATTGTTACGGTAATGGGTCACGTCGATCACGGTAAAACATCTTTGTTAGATTACGTGCGTAAAGCAAATGTAACAGGTGGTGAAGCAGGTGGTATCACGCAACATATTGGTGCTTATGCGGTACAATTAGACGGTGGACGTAAGATCACTTTCTTAGATACTCCAGGTCACGAAGCCTTTACAGCGATGCGTGCTCGTGGTGCAAAAGTAACAGATATCGTAATTATCGTTATTGCAGCGGATGATGCTGTCATGCCACAAACGAAAGAAGCAATCAACCACGCACAAGCTGCTGGTGTGCCAATCGTATTTGCATTTACAAAAATTGACAAGCCAGGTGCTAATACAGATCGTATTAAAGAGCAGTTGTCTCAAATGAATATATTAGTAGAGGATTGGGGTGGTAAATACCAAGCACAGGAGATTTCAGCAAAAACTGGATTGAATGTGGATCTTTTATTAGAAAAAGTATTATTAGAAGCAGAGATGCTTGACTTAAAAGCTGATCCGAACAAACGTGCTGTTGGTTCTGTAATTGAAGCTGCTTTGGATAAAGGTAGAGGTATTGTGACAACAGTACTGATATTAGGAGGTACTTTACGTGTGGGAGATCCTATTTTAGCAGGTTCTCATAGTGGTAAAGTGAAAGCTTTAACAAATGAACGTGGTGAGCGTGTGAAAGAAGCAGGTCCTTCTGTACCGGTTCAAATCTTAGGTATGGCTGGGGCACCTACTGCAGGTGATAAGTTCTATACTATGGAGAGTGAATCTGAAGCTCGTAATGTGGCGAATAAACGTCTTCAATTACAACGTGAGCAAGGTATGCGTGCTACGAAACATATTACTTTGGATGAGATCGGTCGTCGTTTGGCAATCGGTAACTTTAAAGAGTTGAACGTGATCGTAAAAGGTGACGTGGATGGTTCGATCGAGGCATTATCTGATTCATTATTGAAATTATCAACACAAGAGATTCAAGTGAATGTAATTCATAAATCTGTGGGTGCTATCTCAGAGTCAGATGTTTTATTAGCTTCTGCTTCTGATGCAATTATCATCGGTTTCCAAGTTCGTCCATCTATAGGTGCACGTAAATTGGCTGAACAAGAGCAAATTGATATTCGTCTTTACTCTATCATTTACGATGCTATTGCAGAACTTAAATCGGCAATGGAAGGTATGTTGGCTCCGAAATTTGAAGAGAAAATCGTTGCTAACGTTGAGATCCGTGAAACGTTTAAAATCTCTAAGGTCGGTACAATTGCAGGTTGTATGGTCTTGGATGGTAAAATTAACCGCAATAATGATATTCGTATCGTCCGTGATGGTGTTGTTGTTTTCACAGGTAAATTAGCTTCATTGAAACGTTTCAAAGACGATGTGAAAGAAGTTTCATTCGGTTATGAGTGTGGTTTGAATATTCAAGGATATAATGATATTCAAGAAGGTGATATCGTTGAAGCATACGAACAAGTTGAAGTAAAACGTAAGTTGTAATTAAACAATTTATCATACATAAAAGGAGCGTTTTTAATAAGACGCTCCTTTTTTTATGAGTTTTAAAACACACAGATAGTTCTTGATAGGAATTGGGAGTTAATTATAAGATCTTATCCATATTCCTAAAGTAAGATCATTTCATTAAAATCGTGCAAATAGAACGGATGATCTGAAATGAGTATTTTTTACCGTAATGTTTTTTTTATATTAAAGCGACTTACAGTTACTGTTTCTACTTTATAAGTTTCTTACTATCCAAAAACCAATTACAATGATAAAAACGATTACAATTGCTTTATAACCAAATAGTATCTTTCGCCATTTAAGCATTTTTGGCGTCGGCGATTTTTGATATTCAAAGATTAATCCTGTGATGATATAGGGGATAGCGATGATCAGTAAAAAATTTTGCCTCCATGCGTTTTGGAGGTCAAAATTTAAAAGATAATGTATGGCGCGTTGTGATCCACATCCGGGACATTTGTAGCCTGTAATGACATAAAATGGGCATTTAGGAAAAATGTCATACTGTATCGGATTAAAGAACTTATATGTAAGAATTAAGATGAATAGAAGTATAATCCCAATGGACCATAGATAATATTTCTTAATTACCATAATTAAATATAGATCCAACAACACCTAAGATCATCAATAGTACATACAATACTGTCATCACAATGGAAACAATAAAACCAATTTTAGTCCATTTTTTAGCTTCATCTGATGCTCTTTGTGCACCTTGCAGATCTCCTGCATAGAATCTGTATAAAAGTACTTTTTCATATTTTAGAGTTTTATAATTTATTTAAATATAGAAAAAAAGGGCAGAGTTGATGTTTTTTGTAAAAAATTTTTATGCTTTACCCTATACCAACTTTATCTTTTTGTCAGTTTTATGTGTATAAAATCGTTCCAGATATTATGATCATTCAGCTGTTTCCAAATACCTGAAAATTCATTGTTCTCCTTACTGAACCCACCGTTAAACTTTAAGTTAGTTCCGGTAAATGTCCAAAGGTGATTGTCTAATATAGCATTCATAAAGCCAGATTGACCTTGATTGTTATAATATTGCATGCTGTAATGTTGACGTACGACGTCATATCCTATAATTTCATGGGTAAGGCTATTTGACGTTCCTATCATGACATTTGCCTGGTGCAAAATAAAAGAATTGTCTAGAATCCAATAATATGTATCAGTCCCTTTGATTTTAACTGCAGGAGCATTATTGGTTTTTAGAATAATACCTTCGGTATCCCAAGTTCCTATAAAATGATTTAAATGCTGTTTTGCTATTTGATCCATTTTTGATTCTTAAGGTCAATTTTTTTATGAACTGTAGTCCAGAATATTGGTATTTACAACCTTTATTTTTTTAATAGATGTGCTCGATTATATTCATAATTCATTCGTGCAATATTGAGTACTGAAATACCTTGTGGACATTCAACTTCACAGGCTTCCGTATTGGAGCAGTGGCCAAAGAGTTCTTCATCCATTTGATTCACCATAGCAATGACCCTGGTAAGTCTTTCTTCTTTACCTTGTGGGAGTAATACCATATGGTTGATTTTGGCTGATGTAAAAAGGGCCGCACTTCCATTTTTACAGGTGGCAACACAGGCTCCACATCCGATACAGGCAGCAGCATCAAATGCCGCTTCTGTCACTTGATGTGTTACGGGAATGGTCAGTGCGTCCGGTGCTTGTCCTGTATTGATTGATACAAATCCACCTGAAGAGATAATGCGGTCAAATGCAGAACGATCTACTTTTAAATCTTTTTTTACAGGAAATGCTTCAGATCTAAATGGTTCGATAAAAACCACTTCACCATCTTTGAAGGACCTTAAATGTAATTGACAGGTAGTGGTATTTTTCAGCGGTCCATGCGCAATACCATTTATCATCATACCACATTGTCCACAGATTCCTTCACGACAGTCGTGGTCAAATTCAACAGGTGTGTCATTCGCTAATATGAGCTTTTCATTTAATGTATCTAGCATCTCTAAAAAGGACATATGCGGATTGAGGTTTTCCAAAGTATAGTCTACAAGTTTGCCATCAGCATTTTTATTCTCTTGTCTCCATATTTTTAGATGTAATTTCATAGCTTGAATTTTAATTATTTATAACTACGTACAATTGGTTGAATGACTTCAAAAGATAGTGGTTCTTTATGAAGAATGGGAACAGATGCGTTGTTCCATTCCCATGCCGAAATGAATTGATATTCCGCATCATTTCTTTTTGCTTCGCCTTCAGCTGTCTGATATTCTTCACGGAAATGTGCACCACAAGATTCATTTCTAGTCAAGGCGTCATAGCACATTAATTCTCCAATTTCGAGGTAATCAGCGACTCTTCCTGCTTTCTCTATTTCTGTATTCATTGTTTCCTCATTTCCCGGAATATGAACATTTCTATAAAACTCTTCCCGTAATTTCTGAATCTCCAAGATTGCGAATTTTAATCCGGCTTCATTTCGTGCAAGGCCACAGTAATCATATAGTATTTTACCAAGAGTTTTATGGTAATAATCCACAGTTTTGGTTCCTTTGCTTTTGCTGAATTGTTGCAATTGTGTTCTGACTTCTTGCTCTGCTTTCTCAAATTCCGTATGATCCGTTGATATTTTTCCCGTGTGGATATCATCTGAGAGATAATTTGCTATGGTATAGGGAGCAATAAAATAGCCATCCACGGAGGCTTGAAGGAGAGAATTTGCTCCTAATCGATTAGCTCCGTGGTCTGCAAAATTAGCTTCTCCTAAAGCAAATAACCCAGGAATTGTCGTCATTAATTCATAATCTACCCAAAGTCCTCCCATTGAAAAGTGGGCCGATGGAGAAATCATCATTGGTACTTGATAAGCATTATAACCGGTAATTTTTTCATACATGTCGAATAAATTACCATACTTTTCTTTTATTTTGTCTATTCCTTGTTCTTTAATGGCTTTAGAAAAATCCAGATAAACGGCATTTTTTAGGGGACCGATTCCAAATCCGGCATCAATTCTTTCTTTTGCAGCGCGTGAAGAAATATCTCTAGGGGCTAGATTTCCAAATGCGGGGTATCTTCTTTCCAGATAATAATCTCTTTCTTGTTCTGGAATGTCATTAGCAGAGCGCTGTTCATTTTCTTTAAGTGGTACCCATATGCGTCCATCATTTCTTAAAGACTCGGACATGAGTGTTAATTTAGATTGATAATCTCCAGACTGCGGTAATGATGTCGGATGAATCTGAATCCAGCTTGGGCTGGCCATTAATGCACCTTTTTTATGCGCTCTCCATATAGCAGAACCATTGCAACCCATCGCTAAAGTCGAAAGATAATAGATTTTCCCATAGCCTCCAGTAGCCAGTACAACAGCATGTGCGGCATGGCGTTCAATCTCGCCGGTATCTAGATTTCTGATAATTACACCACGCGCTTTTCCTTCTATAATCACTAGATCTAACATTTCATGACGGGCATGTAATTTGACTGTTTTTTTTCCGACTTGACGCATAAGTGCTTGATAAGATCCAAGTAGCAATTGCTGTCCGGTCTGTCCTCTTGAATAAAATGTTCGGCTTACTTGAACACCACCGAAAGAACGATTGTTGAGATAGCCTCCATATTCTCGACCAAACGGGACACCTTGAGCAACGGCTTGATCGATGAGATTGAGGGAACATTCAGCCATTCTGTATACATTAGCCTCTCGCGAACGAAAATCTCCTCCTTTTAAAGTATCAACAAACATCCGGTAGATGCTATCGCCATCATTCTTATAATTTTTTGCGGCATTGACACCGCCCTGCGCCGCGACAGAATGGGCGCGTCTTGGACTGTCTTGAAAACAAAATGATTTTACATTATAACCCATTTCACCCAATGATGCAGCAAGAGAGCTTCCCGCTAGCCCAGTTCCTATTACGATGACATCTAGTTTTTTACGGTTTGCCGGATTGACTAATTTTGCAGTTTTTTTATAGTTTTCCCATTTTTTCTCTAAAGAACCTTCGGGGATTTTTGCATCTAAATTCATATTCTTAAAATATAAAGGTTTAGCTATTGTGTCAAATAAATGTAGATGGGCATCATAGCAAACCCTACACTAATAATAATGGAGTAGGCTATGCCACAGGTTTTGATCCACTTTACATATTTTGGATGAAAGAGCCCTAAAGTACGAATGGCACTATGTACACCATGAATGAGGTGGTAGCATAATGCAACCATAGATAAGACGTAAATGAGCACATACCACCATTCTTTAAATGTGGTTACTACCAAAATATAAAGATCTTTATTACCATTGCTATCTATTGGTGGACTCCCGAATTTATAGACGTACCAAAAATTTTGAAAATGAATGACTAGAAATATTAAAATAATGGTACCTAGAATACCCATGTTGCGACTATACCATTTACTCGCCCTTTGTCTTTGATCACGTTGGTACTGTTTTCCGGATTTTCTATTTTTAAGGGTAATGACCAAAGCATCCAGGGCATGTATCAGAATGCTTGAATAAAGTACATATGAAACTATTTTTATTAAAATATTACCAGATAGAAATTGAGAATAGGCATTGAACTGTGTATGGGCCTGTTCGGAAGGTAAAAACAGTTGCAAATTTCCTAAAAAGTGAATGATAAGGAAAAAACATAGGAATAAACCTGTCAAACACATTACTAATTTTCGAGATAGGGTTGATAACATAAGCAAAGAATTAATAATAACCGATTATTTTCATCCACAGACCACCAACTGCCATGTAGATCACGAGTAACAGCACTCCAATTTCAAAACCCTTTACCCACCATGACTTGAGATCTACATAGCCACTACCGAAATAAACAGGAGCAGGACCATGTCCATAATGTGTAAGGACACCATATATAGATCCTACGAAACCAAGCATCATCGCCAATAGCATACCTGGTATACCTAAGGAAACTCCTACTCCGAGCATAGCGGCGTACATTGCCGCAACATGTGCAGTGGCACTGGCAAAAATATAATGGCTGTAGAAATAGACTAAAATGATGACAGGAAAGGCAACAATCCAATTTAATCCGCCGATCTCCGTTTTGATCAAATCACTGAACCAGCCAATAAAACCAAGTTCATTTAAAGAGCTGGCCATCATGACAAGTACTGCAAACCACACAATGGTGTCCCATGCTCCTTTCTCTGATTTTACATCTTCCCAAGTCAGGACAGATGTGAGCAATAACAGTGTCAGTCCAATAAATGCTGTAGTTGTGGCATCTATGGATAGTGATCCTCCGAAAATCCATAATCCCAACAATATAAAAAAAGCAAGTAACATCAGCCATTCATTTGTTTTTATAGCACCCATTTCTTTTAATTTTTCAGTAGCCATCTTAGGTGCATCAGCAGTTTTTTTTAGTTCTGGTGGGTATAATTTGTATAAAACTAACGGAACAATAAAAAATGCAACAATTCCGGGTACAAATCCAGCTGCAGCCCACGACATCCAAGTGATATTTATACCCAAATCTGCAGCGAATTTCTGACACATGGGATTACTCGCTGTTCCAGTAAGAAACATTGATGAGGCAATGAGGTTCATGTAATAACTATTAAGCGTTAAATATGAACCGATTTTTTTATGAGTGCTCGGATCTTCTGGCAGAGATCCAAAACTAATAGCCATTGATTTCATAATGGGGTAGATGATACCTCCACCACGGGCAGTATTACTAGGAATAGCAGGAGCAAGACAAACGTCTGCAAGCCCCAATCCATAAGCTAATCCCAAAGAACTTTTTCCGAATATTTTGATAAATATAAATGCTATTCTATTTCCTAAGCCGGTTTTAATAAAACCTCTTGCTATAAAAAATGAGATTCCTATAAGCCAGATTACTTTATCACCAAAGCCACTTAATGATTTGGTAATGGATAGAGAGGCATTACCAGGAGCTAGAACCTGTGTAAAAGCGGTGAACCCAATGGCCAACATACACATGGTACCCATAGGAGCAGCTTTTAGTATGATACCCAGGATTGTTGCCGCAAATATAGCAAATAGGTGCCAAGCCTCGGGTGACACACCCTTTGGTATAGGTATAAACCAAATAATCAATGCGAAAGCAAAGGTTATACCCATCTTTTTAATGTCCACTTCTTTCATATTTTCTGTTTAAGGTTATAATCGACTTTGTACTTGTAAAATGAACAAATTACCATTGTATTTGTTTGTACTTTCAATTTGATGTTTATAATAATCCATCTGCATACCCATTTGTATTCTAGCCCCGTAGTTTTTGAGAAATTCCAAGCTTACCATAGGAACTAAAGACTGTCTGGGATTAGATTTTTGTCTGAAATCAGTATCTAAGTATTCATATCTACAAGAAAACTCAATAGCTTTCAGGTTTTTATAATCAATTTCATAACGCATATTCGGTAAGAAGTAAGCTCCTCGCATTTGGTATTGATAAATATCTTGTAGTCGCTCTGTTTCTTCGAGACTGAAGTATAGATTGTGATTAATCGCCTGCTTAGCTTCGATCTGAAAATCTATATTCCATTTATGTGCAAGCTGAAATTTAGACGATACATCAAATGCTAAAGCATGTACATTTCTTTTAAACACGGTACCCGTACCACCGTTTAAACCAATACTGAAATCATATTTTTTTGCCAGATCAAATACGATCCTTGTTAAAAATTGTTTTCCATTATCTTTATCCGAAACCTGATTTTTTCCATTTCCATTCACAACAGAAACGGCATAACGCATTGGTATGGTTCCTAACGGTAATGTACCGCCTACGGAAGCCCCAATTTGAAAACTTGTCCAACCATTTTTTCCAAATTCGGTATATTGGTTAGACCATTCCAATGATTTGATGATATCCACGGGATAAGTTTCTTCTAATCCAAACCAAGGTCTGAACTGTCCAACGGTAATGGCAACTTTGGGATTAAAACTGTACCGTAGGTAAGCGTTCTCTAAAACTCGGGTCTTGGGATCATTTTTAAAATCAGCAAAATTTGCTAAAGCAACAACTTCTACTCTTCTGCTAATTTGTCCTTTGAGTTGCGCGCGCATGTATTTGAGCGAAAAGGAATTATTTGTGCCCTTATCATCTGTATGGTGAAGGCCTTCTACATCAACATTTTTTTTAAGACTTGTTGTAAACCTTCCTTGAAAAAGCCCCTTGAACTGAAATTTGGGGTAACTTTCTAAAATTTCTCCTTGCGTACTATCGGGCACTTGGGCGCGAGCCGATATACTGTATAAAAGTAAAAATCCAATTAAAGTGCATGTTGGAAAAGGTAAGTTTTTTTTCATATAAAATAGTTAATGTAAAAGAACAGGGAATTATGAGCTATAAATTTTAATCTATAGCGCGTATTTTATAGTCTATTTGGTTACTAATGAGCACAACTTGCTTTGCTCATATATAAAAATAAGGAGATAAATCTATATAATGAAGGAAAAAATATAATAATTCAATATTTTTTTAAGTTCAAAGATTATTTCATGCTGTTTTGTAAAAAAGTCTAGCAAAAGTGCTTTCTTATTGTTTAATATAGAAGTAACATTTCTTTGCTGTGCTTGAGCATTGGATTCTTTTGATTGCTCACTTCGGGAGAAGTAAATTAATGAGTATAAAAAAAGCCTTCATCGTGGACAGATGAAGGCTTTTGGTCTCACTATATTAATAATGAGCTACATTTTTTACAATAAGGTATTAATTGCTTTGAATAAGCTCATTCAAAGATTTTGCTATTTCAGGATCTGCGTAATCACGCCCACCTTCCATACGATCTACCATCTCTCCCTTTTTGTTAATGATTACCGTAGTTGGTATTGCATTTCCTAAGAAATCTTGCGGAATATCGCCATTTGGAATATACACTTGTAAATCATATTTATTTTCGGTCATAAATGCTTTTGATTTTTCCATCGTGCCATCTACATCTACCATTAAAAATACGATCTCATCATTACCCTTGAAGGATTGTTTTAAAGTGTTGATAGAAGGCATTTCATGAATACAGGGAGGGCACCACGTCGCCCAAAAGTTAATGAATACCACTTTACCTTTTAGTGAGCTTAGGGTGATATCTTTTCCATCTTCATCTTTAAAGCTAACCTCGTTTGCTTGGATAGCTTTAGTAGCCACTGTACTATCCTCTGCTGTTTCGTCCGACTTTGAATTTTGCGTGTCTTTAGTTTTTGAATTGCAGGATATAGCTGTAATGCTGCATGCAATCAAAAGCATGCCGATCATTTTCCTATTGAATTGGATTTTCATATTTATTTCTATTTGTTTATTTTTCCTTCTTTAATTTCTTCTGATGGCTTTAATATGATTTGACTTTCTGTCGAAATTTGGCCAAATACTTCCGTTAACGTATCCAAATGTACGCCTTCCTTGACAGGAATGCGTTTAATTTCTTGATCGTCTAATATAAGTATAAAAGTGCCAGCCTGTGTCGTTAGAACACTTTTTTTAGGTACCCAACTAGATGGAGTCTTACGTTTTAGTTTTAATTTAACTTGTGCATAGTCGCCTCCTTGTAATTCGCGTGATGGATTGTCGACATCAAATTCTAGTGTAAGTGACCGATCTTGCTGATTCAGTAATCCTGAAGTACGGGATAATGTTGTCTCAAATGTTTTTCCAGGCTGTGAACTTACGGTGAAATTCGCTTGGACACCTTGCTGAACAGAAGCCGCATGTTTTTCTGGAAGTGACAAAGTTAAGCGTAATTTATTACCTTGTGCCATCATGAACAGCGACTGGTTGGATGAAGTTCCTGCCAATGCTCCTACGGAAACATTTCGCTCTGTAATGACGCCATCGAAAGGGGCAGTGATACGCAGATATTGCTGTAATTGTGATGTATGGGTCGTACCAGCTTTAGAAGCTTCGTAAGCTGCACGTGCACTTTCAACAGAACTTTTTGCTCTGTCTAATTCAATTGCCGCTACAGCACCGGCTGTCGCTGATGCATCTTTCAAACGATCATATGCTTGTTGTGCAAAGAGGTAATCGTTATATATCTTTTGCTCAGTAGCTTTGTCAGAAAGATATCGTTGATTCATTTCAGGGGCCTCTAGTATCGCCAATAGCTGTCCTTTACGTACATGATCACCACGGTCTACATATAACTGTTTTACAAATCCTGATACTTTTGCAAAAACAGCCACCTGTTCATAAGGTTTCAGTTCTGCTGGAACTGAAATCTCATATTCCGGATTTATGAACTGTACCGCCACAGTACTATAATTTATTTGTTTGTCCACCTTTTTATTCTCTTTTTTAGTTTTTTGTTCTTGCTGAGCGCATGACATACATGTAATTAGGAGCAAAGCAAAGCCAGTTAAACTTGATATTTTATATTTAGAGATTGTCGTATTCATGATGTGATATTTTATAGGGATGATGTTTTTTTATTAGAATAATACTGACTTGTCTCATCATCAGGATCTAGAGATGGGCTACTAACTGATGTTCTGGACATGAGTGAAGAAAAGAAATGCGGTAGAAGCAGTAAAATAACAATTGTAGATGCAATAAGACCGCCAATAACAGCTCTACCGAGAGGTGCTACTTGTTCGGCGCCATCTCCAATACCTATCGCCATAGGCAACATACCGGCAAGCATGGCCGCGGCAGTCATTAATATCGGACGCAATCTTGACGAAGCAGCTAATCTTGCCGCGTTTGTAGGTTTTAAGGCCATGTTTCTTCTGTAATATTCAGCTTGATTTATGAGCAATACGGCATTGGATACCGATACACCAATGGACATGATAATACCCATATATGATTGTAAATTAAGAGTACTGTTCGTAAGAAATAATATAATTAAGCTCCCCGTAATCACAGCAGGAATGACTGATAGGATAATTAAAGGAACTTTAAAAGACTGGTAGTACGCAGATAACATCAAGAAAATAGCAATAATAGCTACAGCTAATCCTGTCAAAAGATTGCCTAATGTGTCGTCAAGAAGTTGCATTGTACCTTCAGTCCATATACTAACACCACGTGGAGGTTCGCCCGCATCTTTTATAGCTTTTTTTACGACTGTAGAAGCTGTTCCCAAATCTTGATTGTAGACATTTGCTATGATCGTGACATATCGGTTAGGACCTTTGCGGTTTACTTGTGCCGGAGCGGTTACTCGGCGAACAGTAGCAATATCTTCAAGTACCGGACGGAGGTTTCCTTTCTTTAAAGGAAGCGATTTAAGCCTTTCTTCTGATGACATGATATGCTCGGGGATCTGAACCTGAACTTGAAAAACAAGCCCCGATTTCGGATCTACCCAAAGATTTTTATCTGTAAAACGGGTAGAAGAGGTGGCGGTCACTAAGCTCTTCGTAATTTCCTGCATGGTCAATCCAAACTGTCCGGCCAAGTCACGGTTAACTTCAATTTCAAGAGTAGGGTAGGCGATTGGTTCAGCAATTCGTACATCTCGTAAATAAGGTATTTCTTTCAAATTCGATTCAATTTTCGAAGCATGTGTATTTGCTGCTTTAAGCTGTCCGGCACCAACTTTAATTTCAATGGGCGTCATAGCTCCCTGTCCCATTATTTTTTCTGTCAGTTCCATCGGTTCAAAATTGAACTTTATCTGTGGATGATTCTGAGTTATTGAAGTTCTTATTTTTTCTTTCAGGTCCTCCATAGATCCAGCATACAAATTTTGATCTACGGATACTTGCAGTACCGCTTCATGTGAAGAACTTGTGAACAGAAAAATAGGATTGATCGGGGATGTAGCAGGTTGCATGCCTACGAAAGCAGAAGTTATCGCTATGCCATCTTCAGGAAGCTGTGTTTTGATAGCATCAGTAATGGAGTTGACGATCTGTTCTGTTTTTTCGATTCTGCTTCCTTGTGGGGCTTGTATACGTAATTGGAAGTCACCACTATTTGATACAGGCATGACATCGGTTCCGACGAAATTTAATAATAAACCGATTGTTCCCCCAGAAAGTACGATATAGAGTAAAAAAAGACCAAGTGATTTTGCGGACCACTTACGCATTCTGTAAGAATAATTTACTCTGAATTTCTCAAAAAAAGCTTTTTTTCTATTCGTTTTACTTACAATTTCCTGTTTATTTTTCATTAACCAATTCGCCAAAATAGGTACGAATGTTTGAGAGGCAATAAAGGATGCTACCATTGCAAATGCTACAGCCATTGATAAAGGAATAAACATGTCCTTAGGAATACCGGTCATAATGAAAGCAGGAGTTAACACTGCTAAAATGCAAAGTAGAATTAAAAGCTTTGGAACAGATATTTCAAGCAACGCATCTAAAATAGCGCGCTGTTTTCCTTTTTTCATTTCCATATGTTGATGGATGTTTTCGATCGTCACTGTAGCTTCATCGACAAGAATACCGATCGATAGGGCTAAGCCGCTTAGTGTCATGATGTTGATGGTTTGTCCAAATAGGTAAAGAACCATAACAGCCGAGAGTATAGCGATCGGTATTGTCAGTACTACGATAAAAGCCCCCCGCGTATCTCCTAGAAATAAGAAAATCATCAATCCCGTAAAAACAGCACCGAGTATGCCTTCATGTATCAGATTAGAAAGTGAGCGCTCAATGTATTTGGATTGATCAAACTCGTAACGGACATCCACATCTTCCGGAAGTTGATTCTTTAATTTATCCATGGAGGACTTTAAATTATTTACAGCATCTAGTGTAGAAGCATCTGCTTTTTTGATGATAGGCAGGTATACGGAGCGTTTCCCGTTGACCAATGCATATCCCACTGTTTGATCTGCGCCATCTGACACTGAAGCGACATCTCTGACATAGATGGTACGGTTGTCAGTGGTCTTGATCGGTGTATTTAAAAACTCCTCCGGATTTTTAGCGATTGAATTAATTGGAGCCATTAAATTTTCATCGCCTATACGGATATTTCCGGCAGGAGAAGGAATACTGCTTTTGGTGATGGCAATTGTAATGTCTTCGGCACTTAGTCCGCTGGCCTGCATCGCTTCGGGATCAATATCGACGACAATTGAACGCGCATTACCTCCAAAAGGTGCGGGTGCGGTGATCCCGGGGATTTCGACAAACATCGGTCTGATTTTGGTTAATACAAGTGTCTGTATTTCATTGATCGAGAGTTTGTCACTTTCAAAGACCAACTGACCTACCGGTAATGAACTTCCATCAAAACGGACTACCATCGGCGGTACTGCACCAGCAGGTAGAAAGCCCATCGCTCTTGAAACTGAAGTAGATACTTCTCCGGCTACTTGTGCCATGTTGGTACCTGGATAAAAGGTAAGCTTCATCAGGCTGAGCCCCTGTACACTTTTAAAGTCTATATTTTTAACACCGCTGACAAATAGGAGCACCTTCTGAAATTCATTTGCCATAAATCCGTCCATATAGGCCGGGGATAATCCGCCATAAGGCATAGCGATATACATAGCCGGTAATTCAACTTCAGGAAAGATGTCTACATTGATTTTTTTTATTGTGCTATAAGAAAAAAAGGCAATCGTAATGACCGCTACCATGATAGCAATGGGTTTCCTGAGCGCAAATCTTATTAGATTCATATCTATATATTAAAGGTTATTAAACAGATAATCGAAATTGGCCGTTAGCTCTGACTCATATGCCAGTAACATCCAATACGAACGGGAGGCTTCGATATGATTATTCTCGGCCTGTTCAAGTAAAATGCGGATCTGTAATAATTCACTAAGCGTGATCAGTCCACTTTTATAACGGGCTAGATACATACCATAAGCATCTTGTGCCTGTTTAACGGCGATTTGAGATTTTTGTAACTGCTTATATTGCCAGTGGCTTTTTGTTTGAGATGCTGATAGATCTGCTTCCATCGCATCCTGATATTGCGTTTGCAATAATTTAGCGCTGTTGGCCTCTTCATTTAATCCTTTACCTTTTAATCGGTTTGTATATAAACTTGTTATATTCCATGTTATGCCTATACCGACAAGCATATTATTCGTGTTATTTCTAAAACCGTCTTGCCATGCACTTGAACTTTTACCATTGGAGTTAACACCTGTTCCTCGGTAAGCATAGCCACCTAGTAGCTTTAATGATGGCATCGCTGCTCTCTTTTGGGCTTCTCCGCTTTGCGTATAGTATTGCATCTGTTTGCCTAATGCAGCTAATATTGGATGACTGTCGTTGATGCCCTGACTAGCATTTACATCCTGACTTTCCATAGGAGCTGAAAAATGCCGAATGGATGAACTGTACATAACAGTATCTTGATCATATAGTTCTTGGAGTTTGATATAGGAAGCATACTTATTACCGTTCCATTTATCATGCTCACCCATGGCCTGCACATAAGAAGAAGTAGCCAAAAGACTATCTGCCGCAGGTTTAAGACCCGAAGCCGCTAAACCTGAACTGATTTTACGGATATCATCTAAGCGTTCCGTATTTTTTTTAGACCATTCTAATTTTGCATGATTATAAAGCAATGTGATGTAGCGTTCAGAAAGTACTTTTTTGAGATTTAGGATGTAAGCATCCTGTTCACTAACTTTTTTCTGAACTAGCGTTTCTGCCACTTCATTTTCTTTTTTAAGTCTACCAAAGGTGAACAATTCCCATTCAACAGTAGCCGAAGCAAAGCTATTTGCTGCTAAACTGCTTCCTTCTAATGCTCCAGGATTACCGCTTACATTAAAAAAACCGGGCTGCGGAAAGAAAGCTCCGGCACTCCCTTCATAAGTGCCATAGGTGTTTTGAAATTGTGTTTTTACTTGTGGAAGATGAGTACTTTTTACAGCTTTGGCATTTAGCTCGGCCGCATTTATAGCAATTTTTTTAACAGCTATTCCAGGGTAGTTTTCTTCCACCTGAGACCATAAACTGCCCAGTGTGTTTTCTTTTTTTTGCTGTCCGTATAAGGGTAGCACGGATGCAAGGGCAAGCCACATACATATAGCTGCCACTATGTCTTTTATCATAATGATATTATGTTTTTGAAAAGCCGTTGAAATAACAACAAGCTGTCTAGAATAAAATAGAAGTTTTGCCTATTGAAAAGTAATGATCAATAGGATTATAGGAAGGTAAAAAGAAGTACTAAATTTGGAGATTGCGATCTCTTATAAAAATAGGAATGGAGCCTGATAGTTTCAGATTACCATAATTGGGGTGTACTTGTTGACTGCGGATAACAATGTTAAGCAGCAACATAAACGCAAGGGTAAATAATACAAGTGGAGTAAAATCACCAACATGAAAAGAAACAGCTTGTGATATCTGTGTATCTGTGCTTTCACTATTGATACATTTTTCAGCTACGTTGCTGGAAAATAGATTTCCATTTTTTATCGGAGCTTTTGTTGTATTACTTGTTATATCTGCCCAGCTTTTAATGCTACTTTTTATTGCACAGGAAGTCAACAGTACACAAAAAACCGTTGCAACGACAAATAAGATGCGTTGCGATTTTCTTGTGATATGTAGTCTAAAGCGGTTCATATAAAGGTAAAGCTAGGGCTTTTTATGCGAGCCAGCAAATATTGGGTGGTGTTTTTTTCATATCTAACAGTTTTGTTGCTGAAGCAGGTTTTTTCTAAAAAACAGAAAATTTAAATTTTATACTTCATTCAAGCTTATGAATAATACTTGCATTGCCAGTGAAAGTTCAAAATCACTCCTTCATGTTTTTTATTTTGCAAGAAGTGATAGTGCCTCCTCTAGTGTTTTTACAAAATTAACCTGTCTTCCTTTATTACTTTCATATATGAAATCAATTATGCTTTTGGAAGTGAATTTTGAAAAATCACCTATGATAATGATTTGCATGCGGTAATTAGAAAACTTTTGCAATACCTCTCCTGCGATTTTATTTTTGAGATCAAAAAAATCTGATATCAAATTTTTTTCGTGTACGATTACTTTAGAGAGATCCTCATAATAAAGATTTCCTATTAAATCTACGGCATCATCTGCCGTTTTTATGACTACAGCCTCGGAAATTAATTCTGCTACTTTAATGTGATTGATCTGGTGGAACGTGAAATTCATTATTTATTGTTTTAGTATTGGTATTCAAGATATGGTTTACAATTCTTCAATAATAGACTGCCCTAAAGATAGGTCTCCCGAAGTCCATTGCCAGCGTTCATGTAATCTTATCTTTCCATTCGGTAAGATTTCAGGTTTAGATTTACAGATTCCAGTCATTAATTTTCCTTCTCTATTCACCTGTTGATAGCGCATATCAATTTCCCTCTGCTCATTCACGATACTAATCAATTGACCATGGATGATTTTACCTCCATTATATTGAGCTGTTACAATAGAGTCAAGCTGTTTATAGTGGAAAACTGTTTCATGGGATGTTTCTCCATTATTGCTATTGTTTACAGCAGAAAAACGTTTGTTATTATAATTTATCATATTTTTTGAGGTAAATCTTCGTAATGAAAAACTTGAGGAAAGGGATCATAATAGTCGTGAAGCAGCTCTTTCCATTTTAAATATTGCGGAGACTGGCGGAATCCAATTTCATGTGCTTCTACAGAACTCCACT
This sequence comes from Sphingobacterium sp. B16(2022), assembly GCF_012030425.1. Taxonomy (GTDB): domain Bacteria; phylum Bacteroidota; class Bacteroidia; order Sphingobacteriales; family Sphingobacteriaceae; genus Sphingobacterium; species Sphingobacterium anhuiense. The sequence goes on from NZ_JAAUVN010000001.1 coordinate 307,492, forward strand.
CCACTAGAAGTACATACTGGTTTTCTACCTCGATACATTTTTTTAGTGAATGCCTTATATAGCCGTCAATAGTTGCAATATATTGGCTGGCTGTGATGAAATCATTTTCAAATGCAAGCTGCTTACCTGCTTTTATATGTAATATCGCTAATTCTAATATCATCGGTTTGTTTAAATTATCAGTGAAAATCAAATATCATTGTGAATTGTTCTTAATACAAATTGCAATAAAAACACGTTGAAGTCTTTTATTATTAATATTGCAATTTAAAAAATATTTGATAGAATAAGATATATAGGCTACTGTGATATAGATGGAGTTTCTTTTTTGGATAGAGCGAGGGATTTGAGCCTTGTTCGTAACTCCTTGGTTTTGTTTCTTTTATAGTGCCTGGTTTTTGGGGGGCTCTAAAAGGTTTCGCTAAATCCAGTTTTCGTTTTCTACTTCTGATTTCTTATACAAAGATACGATATGAACAACATTATTTGATGTTTTAATTCTACTTTATACTTGTGTAGATGTTTGTATATTAATCTTTTTGCATTTGATTTTTTATATTTGGGTATACATGATTATAGTAAAAAATAGTCTTTTTAAAGATTGGCGAGAAAGTCTGTAATCGCTATGATGAAAATTTAAGACTCCGCATAATGAATGTTGTGCGAGATATTTTCCACTACGATATGTTTTATGGTGATTTTCAGCGAGCCTCTTATTCTCTTCGTAAGTAGGAATAGGGTCATCAGTAGATATAGCATCCAAAATCAGAACTGGAACCTTTAGATTTTGAAAGATGACAAGAGGATTGATATTGATAATAGAGGAAGCGTCTTTGCTTACATTTGGACTGCCAAAGATAGCTTATGCCATATGCAAACTATCTCGCATGTGGTTAATATTTAGGTTGACCATAATAGGTGGTTATCCATCTATTTCCCAAAGGTCGAATATAGCTGAGGATTTCAAATTGATTGGTCGTATCGCTAAGGTCGTATAGACTGCTGTAAGCTTCAAATTTGGTAGGATGATGTGAGAAATATTGCTTCTTGATTTTATTAGGAGGGGTTACCTCTTTCAGTTTTTGTTGTAGGTAGACATTTAGTATAAACAGCTTTAATGCGTTATTTTGAGGATATATAAGCCGCATATCAAGGTCGAATTGCGCATAGATGTGTGTTTGACTTGGACTCCAAATAGGACTTTGTAGTAGATAGGGGAAAGTGAACACTTAATGATTAAGAAAGAAGTTCAATCGAACTCACTTTTTTTATATTGAAGATAGGAAATATATGAGTCATATAGTGAATTTGTTACGTTGTTTTCTGATCAATAGTTTGCTGTAAGTTAGAATTTTTCTATTTTTTTGTTAACTTGTAAGATAACGGAAGGCTTTGTGATGTATGTTTTTTTTGTTCTGATATGAGTAAAAGAAAAAGTGTATGACGGCGCTTTTCAGGATATTTAATTCTTAACTATGAGGAAGTTACTGTTTTTGTTGCCTGTTTTGTTTTTTTCGATTAATGCTCAAGCACAATTAATTGAGAGATTTAGTACCAGTGAAAATAAGCTTTTAATGGAGCTTCTTTTTCTACGAGGTACTAAAATTGATAATAATCGAATAGAGTATGATATTCACAATCGGATTAGCCGCGTTGGGGATAAACGAATAGAATATGATATCCACGATAGGGTTAGTCAAATTGGCGATGAGCGGGTTGAATATGATATCAATGATAAAGTTCGTCAAATTGGCGATAAGCGGATTGATTATGATATCAATGGTAGAGTTCGCCAAATTGGAGATAAGTGGATTGATTATGATATCAATGGTAGAGTTCGCCAAATTGGAGATAAGCGGATTGATTATGATATCAATGATAGAGTTCGCCAAATTGGAGATAAGCGGATTGAATATGATATCAATGATAGAGTTCGCCAAATTGGAGATAAGCGGATTTATTATGATATCAATGATAGAGTTTGTCAAATTGGGAATGAGCGGATAGAATATGATATAAACGGAAAGGTTCGTCAAATTGGGGATAAACGGATAGAATATGATATAAACGGAAAGGTTCGTCAAATTGAAACCGACTACTTGCTCCTTTATAAAATGATTGAAAATTATAATGGAAAGTAAATTTTTTTGAAACTGTCTCATGAAGTATGTAAGTATATAAAAAATGTGGAGTTCACTCGGTCTCCGCATTTTTTATATACTTAAATTCATAACACCATGATTGTGTTAGCTTGTTTTTAACGGTGTCGAGGTAGCTATTTATTGAACGGGCTTCTTCGGTGGGACCCTTCATTTTCATCGTTTTGGTCCCACTTGGATGGTGTGATGAATTTCTTAGTCGAGAATTCGGTTCGTTTGCCTTGGATGGTTATCCGGACATAAATGGGATGCAGTCACGCGCATATATATAAACGGAAACTTGACTGCTCATTGTGGTGGTGTTTTATTTCAATATTCAATTTATTCTATTGGATATAAACTGTCAAGATGTTCAACGACTGGTCATGTAATGCCTTTATTCAGTGCTCATCTAGCGGTTCATTTTAGCGAGACTCTAGCTAACATATTTTAGGGTCTCGCTAGGGTCTCGCTGGAAATGAGAGGTATTGAAATAAACGATATGTACGTATAAAAGAAAAACCCTACAAATTGTACAATTTGTAGGGTTTTGATACTTTCTCCTTGTTAGGATGCGGAGAGCGAGGGATTCGAACCCCCGGACCTATGACAGTCAACAGTTTTCAAGACTGCCGCATTCGACCACTCTGCCAGCTCTCCGCGACAAAAGTACGAATTTTAACATTCCTACCAAATTTATTTTAAAAAAATAAAGGTAAAAATAGATTTTGAACAGTGATTTTGCTGATTTTAAGTGTGTTAATTTTTATTAGTTTTTTGTTTTATGATAAAGAGATCGAATCATGTGACTAACATTGTTAGAAATGTAATTCTCTAATCTTTGTAGGAGTATTTCATTTGGGGTCATACCCATTTTTGTGGAACTAGAAAGTTCTCTGAGGTCTTCTCCTTTGGATAATTCATATAGCAGGATAAAGAGTTTCATTACAGCGTAAAAGCCATTTTTTTCCATGGTCAGAATGCGTAGTATGGGAAGCACCTTCTCAATAGTTGCGGTGCCAAAGTGAACTCCTTTGGATGCCCTGTTAAATAATTCCTGTATGCTTTGAAATTGCTTTTTGTCTAAGATCTGTTCAACCAGCGAGGGGTGAAATTGTAAGGTGATTTCGTGAATGTCTGTTGATGTGCATTCTCCATCCTTCCATGCGTGTTTTAATTCCGGATTGGCAATAAGAACTAAATCTTTGTGACCGGTGGTTTCACTGGAATCTCCAATGATCCGTTGAGCTACAGATGCTCCTTCTACATAATTCAGTTCATACTCCGGATGTATATGTACAGGAAAGGTAAAAGATGATTTTCTACGGTCGAATACTACGAAACAATCCTGCTCTGATAAAGGTGATTTTTATCTATAGATATCTGACATCATAATGCTTTAAATATTTGGTTTAATGGTTCGCTAATGTAATGGTTTTTTAACTTAGAAATCATGTTGTGTCATGACAAATCAGAGAATAATATGCAAACCAAAAGCTACTGTTGTACGTTATTAAAGAAACAAATGATCATTTATGAAACCATTTAAAGTTGCACTCATCGTTGGAAGTTTAAGAAAGGAATCTTTCAATAAAAAGATAGGAAGAGCTATTGGCCAATTTAAAATAGCCGGTATGCAGTTTGATGACATTGAAATTGGAGAATTGCCATTGTACAATGAGGATTTAGAAAAAGACGTACCTGTAGCCTGGCAAAATTTTAGAGAAATAATCAATCCATATGACGCGGTATTATTTATCACTCCCGAATACAATCGATCGGTTCCTGCAGTACTTAAGAATGCACTAGATGTAGGTTCAAGACCATACGGGAAGAGTGTGTGGGATGGTAAGCCTGCGGCCATTATAAGCTGTACTCCGGGAGGATTAGGTGCTTTTGGGGCCAATCATCATCTTCGTCAATCCTTGGTATTCTTAAATATGCCTACTTTACAACAGCCGGAAGCGTATATCAGCCATGCCGCAAAGTTGTTTGATGCCAGTGGAGATCTTATAGATACTTCTACATATGATTTTCTAACCTCCTTTGTTGAAAAATTTGAAAAGTGGATCGAAAGAAATGTTCAAGTGAAAAAGTCATAAAGCAAAAAATCCTCTTTACAAAAGTAAAGAGGATTTTAAGTACGCCCATCAGGATTCGAACCTGAGACCGTCGGTTTAGAAAACCGATGCTCTATCCAGCTGAGCTATGAGCGCGTTTTCCTTTCGGTGATGCAAAAGTACTTAAATGATCTATATTTCCAAAACTTATGTACTTTTTTTTTACTTAAAAACATTAAGTCATTGCATTTCAAGCTGATTAATTTTTCTGTCCAAATACAAAAAAATGTCGATTGGTGGCATCTGAGCTTATTTACTTTCTTTTGAAAGCTATTTTGATTTGATTTTTTTTAGTTTTATTGTGATCTAATTTAAATATGCGCGTAACATTGCCATCGTAGTTCTTTCGCTATTCAAATCTATTCTTCTAGTCATAGAGCTTCAAAGGGTAATTTTGTTATTTTGATTTTGATCAATCTCCATTTGTACCTGCTATAATCATCTTTATTTCATGTTAAATGATTGTTTTGTTCCAAAAGCTTTTGATGTAAATCGTACTGATGTCATACATTGGATTATCTTTTAAATAATTATAAATATACGATACTGTTTTAGAGTCACCAAGTATGTAAGCAATGATATTTGTTTGATGTTCAGGAAAATTAAGGGAAATCAATTCAATAATTTTCTGCGGATCTAATGATTCAATTATGTGCGTTTCTAAAGGGAAACTATGATCGAGATCTGGAAAAATATCTTCTTGATGTTCTGCAAAAATAAAACTACTTACTTGTTTACTTACCGATAAGGCTCTGTTTATTTCATATAGATGAGATAAAGCAATAATATCCCCAATTAAAAAGTAGTGGTCTGCTGTGTTATTCATACTTATTTCACTAGACGGTTCTTTGAAAAATATGGTATCGCCTTCCTGTACGGTTTGAACCCATTGTGCCCCCTTGCCATTGGAAAAGGTATTAATGGCAAAGTCTGCAACATGATAGACCGGTTCATAATTCCAGAATGAATATCTTCGCACTTCGCTCAGTGGATTGTAATAAGGATTGGATAAAAATATATCAATAGAAAAACCTGGAATATAGTGGATGCGCGAAAAATCCATACTCTGAATTTTGATATGATAGGTATGCTCAGCTATTTTATTCTTCTGAAGAATAATTCCTGAAAATATTTCGAAGGTACGGTCCTGGTTACTCATTGTCTTTGTATTAGTGATACAAAGTTGGTCAATAGCATATATTAAAACATTGACCTGAGTCAAAAAAAGAAGATCAGATTTTTGATTTTAGTCTACTTAGCGTCTCCTGAGAAATATTGAGATAGGAAGCGACAAGCTTATTCGACAATCTTCGGACAATAATCGGATTTTCATCTAAGAGCTGCCGATATTTTTCCAAAGCGTCCTGCATTAGAAAAGACATTAACCTTTTGGTATTGGTTACGTAAGCAATTTCAAGATATATACGGTAAAATTTTTCCCATAGGGGTATGATATCCAGAAGATGATAAAAGCTTTTATGTGTGATGTAATATACTTCCGAATCTTCAACAGCCTGAATAAATTCTTCTGAAGGTTCGGAAGTAATAAAACTTACTAATGCTGTTGCAAACTGATTCTCAAAAGCAAAATATCGGGTGGAGTCCGTTCCTTCTTCATTGATAAAGAAAATGCGCAGACATCCCTGTGTAACAAAAAATGTCCGTTGACTGGATTGACCATTTGTTAGTACGAGTTCATTCTTTTTGAGTTTCATCGGCTTAAAATGGGATAAAATGATCTCTAGATCTTTATCCGTTAATGAAATTTTACTTTTAATATATGAAGCTAATAGTTCTTGCATGTACTTAAAATCAGTGATAGACAAATTTACCAATAAAAGCTCGATCGTAGCGCTGTTTATTTGGCGTGTTGTATCTTTAAAGATATGCGCTTTCAGATTCACCAGACTTCCAATAGCTGCAGCTGTATATCATCTGTGGATCCCACTCTAGGTCAGTTTTAAAATAGTTTCTTAATTCTTTGACAGTAGCATATTCAGCGGCTAAATACACATAATTACGCAGGTCTGCTTTTGCGAATGTAAAAGTCTTTACTGTAGACGCTAATTTGCTTCCTTTTTCAGGATGCGGGTTGTACAGCCAGTCAATATCTACATTTGCCGAAGATGGAATATTTATTCGATCTTCTTTAGCAGATACCTCCAAAATAACCTTAACATCAATCCCGGTTTTTAATTTTTCTAAAATTGCACTGATTACGGGCAATGCTGTTGCGTCACCTATGAGTAGATAGGAATCGGCTTCGGGGACTAAGGGTTTTATACTTTCTTTCATACCGATACCTAGAGCGTCGCCCGGTTTAGCTTTTAATGCCCATGTAGATGCAGGTCCATTATCTCCGTGGGAGACAAAATCAATGGTCAGTTCCTTTTTCTTCAGATCAATTTTGCGATTGGTGTATGTTCTTATTGATGCCAGCAATTCAGGTCTTGTTTCTGATTCTTTTTCAGGGAAATAAATGACATTTCTATCGGCAGGCGGTATGAAAATTTTATTATTAGATCCGGACTTTATATGCGTTAAAAGTACCGCTTGTTCATTACTGATTCCAAACACCACACGAATCATATGTGGTGTTAGGAATTCTCTGCGTTTAACGGTAAATACGAAATGTATTTTTCTCATTATGATATTGTTTAATGCTGATTTTTTGATTTATTAAAGGACTTTATAATTCATTCGCTACTAACTGCAATTTTCGGTATTTGATAATATCGGCGATGGATAATATCGTTAGATGATGATCTAGAGCAAAGGCGATCATCTGTGGCAGACGCGACATGGTTCCATCATCTTCCATTAGTTCACACAATACGGATATTGGTTTTAGACCAGCCAGCTTCATGAGGTCGATACTGCCTTCAGTGTGACCATTTCTTCCTAAGACACCATAATCGTGAGCACGCAATGGGAAGATATGCCCCGGTCGAACCAAATCTCCAGGTTGCGCATTTTCAGCACATGCCGCTTTAATAGCGGCAATTCTATCAGATGCCGAAAGACCAGTTGTTGCACCTTCCCGAGCATCAATCGAAACTGTAAAAGGAGTCTGAAAGAGACTGGAATTAGCATTGACCATATAAGGTAAATCGAGTTCATCAGCCTTTTCATTTGTAAGACACAGACAGACTACACCACTACAGTGTCTTATTATCTGCACCATATCCTGAATATCCATGTTTTCTGCTGAGAAAATAAGGTCACCTTCATTTTCTCTATCTTCATCGTCTAAGAGGATAACGCCTTTACCAGATTTTAGTTCCTTTAAAGCATTCTCAACCCTTTCGTTGGCATCTTTACCAAACATTTTTAATGTATTTTCCATTGTTATACTTATTTTTTATTCATCATTAATGTTATCATCGAGAGGATGCAACTTATTCCTCCAAATAAATAGACAGTCTGGTAATCGAACCAGCCAGCTATTAACCCTGCTAGAGGCCCTGCCAATCCCAAAGAAAGGTCAACAAAAGCTACATAGGCACCTAAAGCCGTCCCCCTCATTTGTGGCTTTACTTTCTGGATAGCTAGAACACCTAGAGCTGGAAAAACCAGTGAGAACCCAATCCCTGTCATCCCACATCCGATAATGGCAATCGTTTTTGATACGGAAGTCCAGATCAAAACTTGACCAATCACTTCAATAATAAGTGAAAGCAATGCAATTTTATAACCGCCATATTTATCGGGAGAAGAAGCAAAGAAAATTCTGGTTAAGATGTAACAAGCACCAAAGACCATAAAAGCTAATGAGGCATCACCCCAATTTTTTTCGCTAAAAAACAAGGCGATGAAAGAAGCAATACAGCCAAATGCCATTGAAGAAAAAGCGAGACTTAATCCTTGTCCGGATATAGCTCCGATTACTTTGTAAAAAGGTGTTCTGACATGGTCTTTGTCAACTGCTATTGCGGGTAGTTTTACTGTAGATAGCCAGCTGACAAAGGGCAGGAGCATGATCATGATAAACGCTGGGAAACCGCCATAACTTTTATTGATCCAAATACTTAAAGGTGCTCCAATTGCAATACCTGCATACATCGCTATTCCGTTCCAAGTCATTACTTTTCCAGAATTTGATGTTCCGACAAGTCCGATTCCCCAAGTTAACGCTCCTGTAACCAAGAAACTTTCTCCTACACCATGAATGATTCTTGCAAGTAAGAGTAAGGCTAATGCAAAGATTACATTACTTTGTATTGTGACTGATAGGAGATATGTAATGCCAGCTATTACTGCAAGTACTACACCGATCATTTGGCTTTTTTTAGCTCCTCTGGTATCTGTAAGTTTCCCTGCATATGCCCGAGTTAATAAAGTCGACAAGAATTGCATTCCAATAACAAGGCCGACGATGATACTGTCAAATCCTAAGGTTTGCTGAACAAATTTTGGCAGTACACCCAATGCAATCCCTATGGTAAGATACACTCCGAATACCGATATTATAATTGGCGTTATGGCCACGTAAAAATTACTGGTTATGCCATTTTCTAATGTTACACTCATAATTTTTTGTTTTAATTATTATTTACAGTGCAAAGCTGCAAGTATTGCAAACCTTAACCTTTGACTTAAGTCAAAAAAGGAAAAATTATTATTTAATCATCAGCTGATGCGGTAAGGAGGTATAGGGATAACGGCTCCATTAACATATGTGCCTTTAATACTCGTGTGTTATTATAAATCTTCTTAGACAGGAAAACTATTTATGGAAGCTTATGGCACTGCGCATTTATTTATGCTACAGGGTAAAGTTTTATGTTTACAATGCTTAAAATCAGCGGATGGTTTTAAGTGAGTAGGGTATGGCTAATGAATAGTGTAATAGGTGATGAAATTAATAGAAATATTAACTATTCAGCGTTCCGTAGAATACCTTGACCTTTTTTATTTTTGCATTTTCGATCTGAAAGTATTCGGCATTTTCAAACTTATTTTTATCATCAGTCGTGCAGGTATAAATGACGAAAATACTGTTTTTGTCTTCCAGGAAGGTATCGATTTGATATGCAGTTGCTTTTTTATGAAATGGCCAGCACTTTCGGAAATAGTCCTCCCTAGTAAGCATTGGATCGTGAGGACTACTGAATTGAAAATCTTCATCCAGCAGGTTTTGTAGCCCATTCCGGGCACCCATTTCATAGCAATTAAAATAAGCTAAAATGAGATCTTTATTAGTCATATTTTAAGGTTTAATTGATTGAATCACATCTTTTAACTGATGTACATGTCGCTGTGTATGATAGGTATTGAACCATGCCCACTCCAAAACTGTAAATGGACCATATTCAGGGATGGCAAAATCGATACAAGTATCTGAAAGATTTTTCTCCTTAATTATGGTTTCGATCTGGGCAGTACGATCACGAAGATTTTTTAGTAAACGCTGTTTGTCGAGTCGTTTTTCAGAAGGCAATATCGCTTGAGGAGATTTCATACGTATTGTAAAGTCCGTAAATGTATCTTTAATGGTTGTTACCTTTTCATCTGGTTCCCGATGAGTCGATTCGGTACGCCCGCTCATGACTTCTGCTGAAGCATAAGATTTCAATATATGATCGCCGATTTGTCCAGGCGACCAATCGTCAGCTTTAGGTTTCGTATTCAGTTCATTTTCATCTAAAGAATCAAGTAGCGAGATGAAATCTTCTGTAATGTGTTGAAATGCTTTATTTAGTTCCATAACCTAAATTTAAGAATATTAAATGAATCAAAATATAGGATAGGAACAACACGAACAGTTTTATAGATTAATGATTTTTATCTATAAATCTGCTTTCAATGAGGTGAAAGTGGTGGGGAAACACCAGTGTAGGAAACCTTTAAATCTTCGTTTAAGATATTACATATCATCTTTGATTTACGTGTCGCTCAATCCAGTTGTTTCTAGTTTTTAATGAATTCATAGGACCTTTGGGATTGTTCTTTCAGACTGCCAGCGTTAATCTGGTTCAATATGTATTAAAATGTTTCCCAGTTGGGGCATTTTTTTTTGCAGATAGTCCTGAAGCCTATGCGCTAATTGATGGCCCTCTTTTACTGAGATGTCACCACTAACAATTGCATGTAAATCAACCAGATGTTTTGTGCCTAATTTACGAACAAAGCATTTTTCTGTACCCAAGATACCATCTACCTTTACGGCGTTGATACGTATCTCAGCGATTAAATCATCGTAAAGGTTTTCATCCATGATCTCTCCCAAGGCAGGACGAAAGATAAGATAGCAGTTGTAAAGTATAAATCCCGAAGCAAATAGCGCTGCAAAGTCATCGGCACTCTCATAGCCCTTTCCTAAAATCAAAGCGATTGATATGCCGATAAAGGCTGCTACCGAAGTGATCGCATCACTTCGGTGGTGCCATGCGTCGGCTCGTAATGAAGAGCTTCCAGTTTCTTTACTTTTTTTAATGACAACCCTAAAAGAAACTTCCTTCCAGATAATGATCGCCAATAGGACGAATAAAGTCCATGGTTTGGGCAACTCATGAGGGGTGCGAATATTTTGAATGCTTTCGTAAGCAATGATTGTCGCTGAAATAATTAAAAAGCCCACTACGACAAATGTTACAAGTGGTTCAATGCGACCATGTCCGTAAGGATGATTCTCATCTGCCGGCCTTTTTGCATACTTTAATCCAAATAAAACCAAAAAAGAGGAAAATATATCTGCAGTAGATTCTATTGCATCTGCAATAAGCGCGTATGAATTTCCAAAATAACCAGCTAACCATTTTAAGAGAGCGAGTAAAAAATTTCCAATTATACTAAAGTAGGTTGCTTTTATAGCCGTTTGTTCATTTGACATTTTATTGTTTTTTTAAGCGTCAATTCAATGAGAATATAGAAATGTTTCCCCAATAACCTCGAATTTGCATGATCAGCAAAGGTTATTAAAGAAATCCAGACCGTAACCAAATGCTGTTTTAACTAACAACAAATGAATACAGATAAAGGATAAAAAAAATGAAAATAATTAAGAAATTTTTGGAGGTTGCCAAATATGGCTGGTATAAGTATTTAAGTAATACTGATCAGGGTAAAATAACAGCTTTTTCTCAAAGAATATGCTTGATGTCATTAATGGTACTTCCGATGACACGGTAGAAGAAATTGCTGTGATGTTTAAAAAATTGACATGTTTTACAAAAGGAAGTTTTTCATCTGTATCCCGGTCATTATCTTTTACAGGAATATTATAATGATCATTTAAGAATTGTATAAACGTCAGTTTACTGTTGTTATTTTTATGTTCTATACAATGAGAAATTAATACAGGAATTTTCAACAATTGAATCAGTTCAGTTGTTGAAAACAAATAAATTGATAATATCAATAAGATTGAAAAATTTTTCACTGAGACAAATGTAGCAACTTTTTACTTATTATGAAGTGAATAGTGCGCTTGGCAACAATTTCACAATTGCTCATAATAATGGTAATAACCGTACTCTAAACTATAGTTTGGAACTTTATCTCTAATTTTTCTTATACAGTAGCTTGATAGAGAATAAATGATTTATATTCCTGCGCAATCAAGTTGCGTAGCTACTGCGATTCGACTTGGTTTATTTTGATCTTAAATATTTTATTGTTTTGATTTTCAGTTTTTTATATTGTTAATTTTTATTGCGCAGTTAAGCTGCAGTAGGTAGATCTCATCTTTGTCATGTAGTACAAAGGAATGTTCCTTTGTGGAAAATAAAATTGAAAATGGATCATCATTATTTATGCGGAATCATTCAAGAAATTGAAATTAAGGAAAATATAAAGATACTTTATGCATGTGAGTCAGGAAGTCGTGCATGGGGTTTTCCATCTTTAGACAGTGACTACGATATTCGGTTTATCTATCAAAGACGAAAGACCGATTATCTATCGGTTTTTTCTATAGAAGAGGATATTAAGTACCCAATTGTTGGTGATCTTGATATTTATGGTTGGGATATTCGCAAAGTACTGAAGCTACTTTACAAAAGTAACTGTACATTATATGAATGGTTGCAATCCCCAATTTGTTATGGAGATTATAGTTTTTTTAAAAATGATTTTATAACACTACTGGATTATGCACCTAACTTGCGTGCACATATGCACCATTATTTAGGTTTATGTCATAAGAAAATGGAAGGGCTTGATCAGTCAAACTTCTCGCTGAAAGATTTTCTTTACATTGCTAGAAGTCTTTTATCAGCTCTATGGATTGAAACAAACAGATCTTATGCGCCAATGGAAATGAAAGATTTAATGCGATTGCTTCCATCCGGTCTTATTAAAAGTCTGGAGTCGATTATTATGATAAAAGCATCAGTTAGAGAAGATTTTATATTCTCTCCGGATGAGAAGCTGTGTATCTATATGAAAAATACATTCAAAAAGCTTAAAGATACTGTTATGACAATACCTGCTTTAAAAATGTCAGTAGAACCGGTCAATAGTTATTTTATAGACTTAATTCGTAAAGAAGATGATGACAATTAAAGATCTGCATGATCAAAATCTGATTCTGTTTAAAGTAATAACAGGAAGCAGGGCTTACGGTTTAGATACAGCGGCATCTGATACAGATATTAAAGGCGTGTTTTACTTACCAAAAAATATGTTCTATGGTTTAAGCTATATCGCTCAAATTAATAACGATAGTCATGATGAGGTATATTATGAATTAGGCAGATTTGTCGAATTACTCAGTAAAAATAATCCGGGAGCAATGGAACTACTGGCTAGTGCTTCAGCATCCATATTGATAAACCATCCATTAATGGCAAATTTTCAATTTAAAAAACTCCTTAATATGGGATTGATAGATAGTTTTGTTCAATATGCGATGCAGCAGGTGAAAAAAGCCAAAGGTTTGAACAAAAAGATCAATAATCCACATGTAGGAGCGCGGAAAAGTTTATTAGATTTTGCTTACATAATGAGTAGCGGAAAAAGTTATCCTGTAGAATCATGGTTACAGGATCATAAGTTAAAGTCTCACTTTTGCGGATTGATTAAATTGAATCATTGTAAAAATGTGTTTGCATTATATTATGATAAGAATGAGCAAGGATTATATCGCGGTATAATGGCAAAAGCAGATAGCCATGAAGTTGCCTTGAGTTCCATTGCCAAAGGAGAGGAGACCTTAGCATTGCTCTTTGTTAATCATGAAGCCTATTCTTCATATTGTAAAGATTTTAAGGCATACAAGGAGTGGGAAAAGAAGCGTAATGTTATGCGTTATGCTGGAACTGTCGCACATGGACAAGGATATGATGCTAAAAATATGATGCATACTATACGTCTGATGGAGGTTGCGCGAGATCTGTTATTAAAGGGAGAACTCATTCTTAAGCGCCCTAATCGTGAAGCATTGCTCGAAATAAAATCAGGCAGATGGACATATGACGAATTATGTAGAAAGGTGGAAGTGATACAATGTGAAATTGATGAAATGTATTTCGAGAGTTCATTCCCAAAATCAGTGGATACCACTTATTTAGAAAAAAGTCTTCTTCAAATACGCGAATCGTTATATCAATAGATACTGAATATGATCGTTCGTATAGAAATATAATTGTCTTAAATATTTTTTATGTTTAAGACAATTATACAGAAAGTCAAAAGCATTTTTCAATTATTTCGCAGCCTTTTCTAACATCCAAATGAATTTAATTTCAGATTTGGATACGGAAAATGCTTAAATTTTAAGTTCACCCATTGAATACAGCAGATCTACCTTTCCAGTATCTTTCTGATCGTATCACGCTCTTTTTCCGAAAGCGCAATAGCATTTTCAAAAAGTGGTACTATATCCTGTTTACGGTCTGTTTGCAAGAGCAAATCCAGAAGACCGAGATAAGTACGTATGAGGTCAGCTTTGATGCCAACAAAGGCACGTGGATCGGCAATATACAGTTCCTGAATCAGGGATAGTAAAATCCTTTTTCGGTTTACATCGATATCCGACGAGCTGTAACGGGGCAGTAGGTTTTTCTTCTCCAGTTCTTCAAGTTTGACTGTGACGGCCTGCTCGCGAATATATTTTTTCTGTTTACGTTCCAAAAAATCACGTAATTCAGCCAGTAATTTACGATAAATAACCTGCTGTTCTTTTTCACTGAAGAGATTGCTTTCAGAAGAAATTGCGATATCAGCTTGCTCGAATTGATCAAAGAAGTCAGATTCTATATACACCGAGTGGTGGAAGTCGATCGCATTATTATTAAAACTACTGAGCAGTTTTGCTACTTCAGTTTTGTTGCTGTTTAAAAAATAGTAATAGTAACGGTCTCCGATCTGTTCTTTCCATCGGATATAGTTTACACGGAAGCTGTACGAGTTTTCCGCTATACTATAAAGAGTGAATATCGTACTGTCGGTCTCCTGTATCAGGTTATGATAATGAAGTGTGGTCCCATTGAGGAGGATGCGGTACCCCCAATCCCGGTTGAGAAGCAGATACCAACCAAATTCCTGCGCAAGAAAATCTGTAAATTCTTCAGACTCCAGTGTAGTAGCTGTTAGTCCAAAGATACCTTCCAGTTTGACAGTTGTACCAGTTCCCTCAGGTTTAGCCGCTGATTTGATATCCCCGATATCATATTGTTCTTTAGCGTCACGATCTATTCGTATGCTATAGGAAATCAGCTCATCATCTGTCTTAACAGTGGTATTCCAAGTTGCTCGTGTGGCAAAGAGTGAGAAAGAAAAACGGCCTTTTCCCTTTTTTCCACGCGTATAGGAGCTCCGTTTTAAGCTATTTTTCTTGAGCGAATCTAAAAAATTCCCAAATGAAAGGTTCAGTGTTTCTCTGGGAATTCCTTCTCCATTATCACGAATGCAGATACTTGTTATAAATCCGAGGGTATTACTTTCGATGTCGATAGAGACTTCTGTAGCCTTAGCATCAAATCCATTCCAGATATATTCTGCCATAACATGTTTGGCGTCTTTTGGTAAACCTGCCGATTCTATACTTGTATTGGTGATCTTGGTGTTATTCTTCATAATGGATTGATCTATTTAAAAGTACAATAATAATTGGGTAAATCATAGTCCTATGTGACTGATGCTGATCATATGATATGAAATAGCTAAAAATTACGCTATAGTTTCTGCAACATACCTGTAATGAAAGTAAACGAGTCATTCGATAGACAGCGTCAAAAGATAATATTGCATATAAAATAATTTTATCTTAGTTTGTCCCTTAGTACTTAAAGAGTTTGCTGATGTCATTGATAAGAATACTAAATGAAAAAGACTTTTTTGAAAATGCTAAGATGGGCCATATCCTGAGACCCGCTAATTTTAGCATGATTTTTATCAGAAGTGGATCCATTCATTTGGAGATCAATAACCAATCTGTTTCTTATGTGGAGGATCACGTTTTACTGATATCCTCGCATAACAGCTATAAATTGAGCCATTATACCGATGACCTTAAAATATACATGCTGATCTATAATCGGGAGACTATCAGGGAAAAGATTCATTTTAACTTTAGCCGGTACGATGTGTACCGGATCATCAATGCGGAGAAAAATCAAAATATCTTCAATCCAGATAAAGTGATTTTTGACCAGTTAACAGGTTTGGTGGAACTTATGATTTATCAGACTGATATGGAGAATAGACAATCTTTCTTTCACGAACAGATCATCCTCTCTATATTTTCCACCATAACCTATAAATTGATGGATTCATTAGAAATCCAGCTTCAATTTGACCGAAAACGAAATGCACGGAAAGAGGAAATCACCTTGCAGTTTCTTGAATTGGCTACAGATTATTATAAAACGGAAAAGGAGTTAGATTTTTATGCCAAAAAACTCAATATCTCGATCAAGTATCTATCGATTTGTGTCAAGGAAATTACCGATATAGCACCTTCTGTATTTATAGCTACAGCCTTACTCAATGAGGCTAAAACTTTACTGTTCAGTTCAAAGGATACCATTACAAGGATTGCCGAGGAATTAAACTTCTCAGATCAGTATGCTTTTGGTAAATTTTTTAAAAAGCATACGGGATTAAGTCCCAAAAATTACCGGAATAAACACGAGGTTACCTTGTTTTGATACTATTTGGACTTCTTTTGCCCCGCTTTCAACCTTTTTGTTAGGGTTGTTTTTTACGACTTTTGTGCTGTGAAATTCTAAAATGTATCGCACACAATGAAAATAAAACCATTCAGTTATCTGTTTTTGGTAATCGGATTGCTTTTTTCAGACTCCTTACTATTTGCACAGGAAGCTACTCAAAAAAAGCTCACCGTTGAAGAACTCTTTTCTTTGGTTCTGGAAAACAATCCAACTTTATCAGTTTCCAAAGCAGGTATAAAAATAGCAAAACAGAACGTAGAGGTCGCTAAAAATTTACAGCTTCCTGATCTTAATCTAAGCGCCAGCGCTCTTTATATCGGTGACGGTGTCCTACTTGATAAAGATTTTTCCAATTCGACGACGGTCAAGATGCCACATTTTGGCAATAACTATGCCTTAGAAGCGACTCAGTTAATCTGGAAGGGTGGTATGGTCAAACATACTATCGAAGCCAAATCGCTACAAGAAGATCTCGCAACCCTGAATTATCAGTTTAACGAGCAGAATATCAAGTTGCTAGCCTTGGGCTACTATTTGGACTTGTATAAGTTGCAAAATCAGGCTTCCGTATACCGTAAAAATATTCAATTGGCCGAGCAACGGTTACAGAATATCAGCCGGTTTTATAAAGAAGGTATGGTCACTCGAAATGATGTGATCCGTGGTGAACTGCAGATCTCTAATCTAAACCTGGCTTTACAGGTGATCGAGAATAATGTGCAGATCTTGAATAAACAGCTCTTGGTTGCCTTGGGTCTTCCTGAAGGAATACAGCTCCTGGCAGATGAAAAGCTATTGCAGACCAATTTGGAAGCATCTCCTTTAGCGTTCTATCAAAACGACATTGATCAGCACCCCTCAGTTCTCATGAGTAAAAAGGGTGTTGAACTATCCGAAACGGCAACGAAGATAACAAAGACCGAACGTATGCCCACTTTAGCCGCTTTTGCAGGTAATAAATTGCAAAGACCAATTACGACGACATCACCCGCCCTGGATATGTACTCAAATGGTTGGAATGTAGGTTTGTCATTAAGCTATGATATCAGTTCGCTCTATAAATCTTCGAAAAAGATACAGGCTAACAGATATGAATTAGAGAAAGCTAAAGCGCAGGAAAATGAAACAGAAAAAATGATCGAAGTTGCGGTTAATGCCGCCTACATAAAATATAATGAAACACGTAGCCAGAACTCAACATTGGCAAAAAATAAAGATCTGACAGAGGAGAATTACAGAATCATGGAAAGTAAATACAATAACCAGCTGGCCATTCTGCTTGATATGATCGATGCAAGCAATGCGAAGTTGGATGCTGAACTGCAGTACACCAACTCGGAAATCAATATTGTGTTTGCGTATTACAAATTATTGAAAGAAAGCGGGAAAATGTAAGAACTGGAAGCTAACTCCATCGAATTAGATAAAAAATATGTCACAAAATCAAGATCAGAATCAAGGAACAGATTCGGTAGAAAATACAGGTGTTAAATCAAGTAAAGTAAAACAGAGAATGCCTAAAAAAAAGAACAGAGGAACGATCGTCAGCATGTTGGTGCTATTATTGGTATTGGCAGGACTCTATTGGGTGATCCACGCCTATTTCAATATCGGTAATAACCGTTTTACCAATGCAGCACAGGTCGAATCGTATATTAATCCGATCAATACCCGGGTATCGGCCTATATCAAAGATATTCGTTTTATCGAGCATCAATACGTAAAAAAGGGAGATACTTTGCTTATATTGGATGATAGTGAGATTCAGACTCAACTGGGGCAGGCGGAAGCAGCCTATTTGTCGGCACTTGCATCTAAGCATGTTACGGCTAATTCGGTCAGAACGGCAACTAATAATATCGGTACAGCACAATCCAACAGCGATGCCGCTCAGGCTAACATTGCTTCGGCAAAAGCAAGATTGTGGAATGCGGAACAGAATTTTAACCGTTATAAAAATCTTTTGAAAGACGAGGCGGTAACCCGTCAACAGTTCGACCAGGTGAAAACGGAATATGAAGCGAGCAGTGCTGCTCTGGAGGCGGTATCTTCGCAATATGAGGCGATTGCGAATTCCCGGAGTACTTCTGTGCTCACGGTGACTGAGGTACAGTCCCGATTAGGAATGAACGATGCAGAAATCAAACGTGCTGAAAATGCATTAAATATGGCTAAGCTCAATCTTTCATATACCGTAATCACAGCGCCTCATGATGGTATCATGGGAAGAAGGACGATCAATATTGGACAGCTGTTGAGTCCAAGTCAGCAGGTAGCCACTATCGTAGACAGTAATAACATTTGGATCACGGCCAATTATCGTGAAAAGCAGATGGAAAATGTTATGATCGGAGCTTTAGCGACCATTCAGGTAGACGCTTTGGGGGGAAAGGAGTTTGTCGGGAAAATCAAGGCGATCTCAGGCGCGACAGGCGCGCGGTATGCGGCAGTACCTTTGGATAACTCCACCGGTAATTTTGTAAAGGTACAGCAAAGAATACCTGTAAGAATAGAATTTACTTCGGAAAATAAAACCGAGGACTTAAAACTGTTGCGTGCAGGAATGAATGTGGAGGTTACTTTAAGATAATGTATAATAAAGGATTGTTTGCAGCCTGGGTGCCCAAACCGCTCATGTTATTGCTCATTTTTATTTTTCTGATCCCAATACTCAGTATCAATAGCGTTTACAGCAATAGTATTACCGATATTTCAGGGGCGCTTGCGACCTATACGGAATATATGGCGATGGCAAGTAATGCTACTACAATCGGAATGGGAGTAGCTATTATCTTTAGTCTGCGGGTGAAAATGCGTTTCCGCTCTAAGGAAATTATTGTGTTCTGTTCGATAGTTCTTGCACTGTTATCGTACTGTATTGGTACGACTGACAATCCTGTGGTCGTTATTATTGCAGGTTTCTTTATAGGTTTTTTTAAAACTTTTCCTTTTATAGAGCTTTTATTGGTCATGATGGTCATCCTGACGCCTACTGGAGATCGCGGCAAATTCTACGCGATGTTTTATCCGCTTTCGATCTGTCTGTCTCAGTTATCAGCTTATCTCATGGCCGACGTCGTGTTTGACGGAAGCTGGCAGGCACCCTATTTTCTGATGTCTGCGGTTATGCTGGTCATTGCGGCGCTTTCATTGATCTTTCAGCACAATCAACGGTTCTCCTTTCGGATGCCCTTATCACAGATTGATTGGCTTTCTTTAGGTTTACTCGCTATTGCAGCCTTGAGTTTGGATTTTGCACTTACCTTTATGAAGCAACAGGGATGGTTTAATTCTCCTTATATAATAGTGTCTATTCTGCTATGTCTACTACTTATAGCAATCGTAATTTATAGGCAAAAGGGAGCAAAACGTAAATTAGTCAAATTTGAACTGTTCACCGCAAGAGTCAACATCTGGTACAGTATGTTGCTGCTGTTGCTGATGGGGATATATCTGGCAACTTCTACTTTGCTGTCGCAATATACAGTAGGAGCACTCGGCTACAATAATCTCTTAAATTCGGAGCTGAATCTATGGATGATTCCTGGAATCATATTGGCAGGTATATATGGGTATATCAGTTTTAAGCATAAATGGTTACTGAAGTATTTTATTGCTTCGGGATTTCTGGTGTTCTTTATTCATTGCCTAATGATGTATCTGCTCATACAGCCACAGATGAATATGGAATATCTTTATTTTCCGATGTTCTTAAAGGGGCTAGGAATGGGAATACTCTATATTGGAATCTGGTTTTATGCCGGTTCTGGTCTGAATATGGATGAGCTTCTCGGTATTGTAGGGGTTTTGATCATAGTCAGAACATTTGTAGCAACAGCACTTGGTGCAGCTATATTAAATTGGGCTTCCTATCAAGGGCAATGGCAGAGTCTGTATGACAGTGCACTGTATATGGATATCGGTGATTTTTCCAATGGGATAGCGATGTATCCGGCCTCGCAGCTCAATGCCATGCTGGCGGCTTTGAAGATCGTCTTCGGTGTATTGTGCTGGATCAGTATTCCGGTGCTTCTATTGGTGCTGTTGCATCACTTTGGCAGATTCAATCAAAGACGATTGGTGCTGTTTCGCAAAATAGTACGGGGAAACAAGGTGCGTGGATATTATTTCAGCCGCCGTTAATAATGAAGATACGATGGTTACGTCAGCGAATATAAACGGACCATACTACAACATTATTACTTCTTATCCGTAAATTAGCGTTGCGGTAATGCATAAGAAAATTATGGATTTAGCAGTAGAAAATTAGTAAAACAATTTTCTTGTAAAAAGTAATTTTCGAAAAAGTACAGATCATTATTAAATTTTAACCCATGCACGCCAAGTTTATTGAGCTTATCACCAAGCATGTTATCCTTTCCGATCAGGAAAAAGAATTATGCAGGCGTTTTATGGAACCTGTTCTTTATCCTAAAAATTGTATTATCGAAGAGGAAGGAAAGGTTCCAGCTTATCTATATTTTGTGGTATCAGGCTTTGTACGTTTGTTTCATTATAATGAAAAGGGTGATGAAGTGACGACTCATATCAACTGCCCTCCCGGGTTTATCACATCCTATATAAATTTTAGCAATCAGACCCGATCAGACGAAAATCTTGAATGCATCACCGAATGCGAGCTTTTACGTATTACCAGATCTGATCTAGATCTTTTAATACAGCAGACACCATCATTCAAAGACTTTAGCATCTATGTGTTTCAGCAATCGCTATCATACAATGAAAAAAGATCCAGGGAGTTGGCAACACTAACGGCAGAACAGCGGTATTTAAAACTAATGAACGAACAACCGGAAATACTTCATCACGTTCCGATGCAATATATCGCTTCTTTTTTAGGAATGAACCCTAAAAGTTTGAGCCGTATCCGTAAAAAGATCATTAAGTAACATTTGTGAAGTGGTTTAAAATGAATAAGGCAGAACTTTGCTTTATCATTTAAAATCAATGAACATGAAAACTAAAGATTTGGTATTGGTATCCGGAGCAAACGGGCATTTGGGAAACAACTTAGTAAGATTATTAATAAATAAAGGTTTTCGCGTTAGAGCGTCCGTCCGTAATATTAAAAATCTAGATTACTTCAACAATCTGGATTGTGAAGTCGTTCAGGCAGATATTACAGACAAGGAATCATTTAAAAGAGCATTGCAGGGTGTTGATACTTTCTATGCCGTGGGGGCCGCGTTTAAGCTGTGGGCTAAAGATCCACAGAAAGATATCTACGATGTAAATTTGCAGGGGACCCGCAATACCATAGAAGCAGCTGCAGAAGCTGGTGTTTCGAAAATTGTGTATGTAAGTTCCATAGCTGCTTTGAACTATACACATACGCCAACAAAAGAAAGTAACGGTTACAATCCCGACCGGAGAGATGCCTATTACAACTCTAAAAATGACGGCGAAAAGCTTGCTTTCAAGCTGGCAAAGGAGTTAGGAATTGAATTGGTTTCCGTTATGCCTGGAGCAATGATAGGCAGCGAATCCTTACTTCCGCTTAATGTATCCTATGCAGTATTGAGGTTAATCTTAAACAAGAAGATTCCCATGGACACCCATATTGCACTCAATTGGGTCGATGTTAAAGATGTCGCCGAAGGTTGTTATCTGGCTGCAGAGAAAGGTAGGTCTGGAGAGCGGTATATCCTCACTAATGAAAGATGCATGAGTATTACCGAAACGACAAAACTTGCACAAAAGCTCTATCCCGAACTTAACCTGCGTATTCCCGTTTCTGTCCCGAAGTTCATACTATATGGTATTGCCGGATTGATGCAATTTGCAGCAAAGCTAAGTGGAAAACCTCCCTTAATTACAACTAAAGAAATCGCCATGTTCTCTGGATTGCAGCAAGATTTTGATATTTCCAAAGCAAGAAATGAATTAGGATTTAATCCCAAAAGTAGCCAACAGGCAGTTAAAGAAGCATTAGCTTATCTTATGGAACACAAGGAAATGCTTTAGCAATCTTTTATTTTAATCGTGTCCTATGGGATACTTATCCGTCTAAGTCTACAGACATAATAAATACCGAGACATAAATTGGCTATTATAAAGACAGTATCCCTTAAATTAAATAATTATATTTGATTATAATACCAATCACCCACTTTATGAAATTAAAATTACTTCTCACTCTCTTAACAGCTACGTGCTTTTTAAATCAATTGGCAGCACAAGATCTACCCTCTAAAACAGTATGGGAGGGCAAAATAGAAAATATCCGTATA
The DNA here is from genome assembly GCF_012030425.1 of Sphingobacterium sp. B16(2022). Lineage (GTDB taxonomy): Bacteria > Bacteroidota > Bacteroidia > Sphingobacteriales > Sphingobacteriaceae > Sphingobacterium > Sphingobacterium anhuiense. The sequence goes on from NZ_JAAUVN010000001.1 coordinate 330,117, forward strand.
TTTCTAAGGATATCGAAAGATAGCTTAACAAATCAGTACGTTGCCGTTTTTGATAGCCCAGATCAAGGTGCTATGGGATTGAAGGTTTCTGAGTTAAAGGTCACAAATGACAGTGTAACTGCTTTTTCAGCTCAAATAGGCGGAGGTTTCTATGGTGCATTTAAATCAGGTAGAACTGAATTGGTTGGCGAGTGGAAGCAAGGAGGCGCACTACCATTGGTTTTAAAAAGAGTTGAAAAGGAATTTGAGATTAAGCGGCCACAGATGCCCAAGGCTCCTTTCCCTTACAAGGAAGAAAAAGTTATTTACTACAATACCGATAAATCAATTCAATACGGTGCTACTCTGACTTTACCTGATACGAATAAGCAAGTACCCGCTGTAATTTTAATTACAGGATCTGGGCAGCAAGATCGCGATGAAACTTTGTTTGGACATAAACCTTTTTGGGTCATTGCTGATTATCTGAGTAGAAATGGTATTGCTGTATTACGTGTTGATGATCGCGGTGTTGGAGAAACGACAGGTGAGGTGATGAATGCGACATCATTGGATTTTGCGGGAGACGTGCTGGTCGGTATGGAATTCTTGAAGGCACATCAGGGGATTGATAGCAAAAAAATAGGCCTTATAGGACATAGCGAAGGTGGTATTATTGGCCCTATGGCAGCTGTGCAGTCTAAGGATGTAGCCTTTATCGTTAGTTTGGCAGGAGTAGGTATTAAAGGCCGGGAATTAATGGCGATGCAGTTAAAGAGTAATTATGAACAGCTCGGATTAAATACGGAAGAGGTTAGTAGATTTGATAGTCTGTTGAATATGTTATTTGATCTTTCTGCGACTTATTCAGACAATGAGGAACTCAAGCCAATATTTGCAAAGAAAATGAAAGCATGGCTCAATAGCCAGCCTGAGCCATTCCTGGCTAAGCTTGGTTATACAGGACCGCAGGCTTATAATAATATTGATGAATTTGCAGCAAGATTCTTTCTGCCCTGGATGCGCTCTTTTTTGAAATATGATCCAGCAACCACTTTAACAAAAATTAAGATACCTGTCTTAGCTTTGAACGGAGAAAAAGATGTGCAGGTATCGGCTCAGGAAAACCTTTCTGGTTTTAAAACGTTGCTTACGAAAGCAGGAAATAAAAATTTTAAAGTGATTGCGATGCCCGGGTTGAATCACCTGTTTCAGCATGCAAAAACAGGTCTACTGAGTGAATATGTTACTATTGAAGAAACGATTTCTCCTGAGGTGTTAAATATCATGAAGAATTGGATAAAGAGTTTGTAAGTAGGTTGTTATAGACAACTGATCAGTTTCTTATGGAAAAATACAAAAGGAATGACTAAAAGCCCCCTTTTATTGTCGCAAATACACCCTGATCGCGTAACTGGTATACGTTAATTTTGATTAATCATTGACCAAATTGAAAAGACATGAGAAAGATTCGAATTTTTGAACATATTTCGCTTGATGGTGTGATTGAACATGACGGCGATTATGAATATGGGGCGTGGACGACTGCATATCGAAGTCCAGCTGGTGCAGCACTTCTTTTTGAAGCATATGGACCAAATTTTGACCTTCTCCTTGGACGTACTACCTATGACATATTCAACGAATTTTGGCCCAATGCTGGAGATTTTCCAATGGCCAATGCGATCAATGTGGCTACTAAATATATTGCAACACACAGCCCAAAGAGTTTAAGCTGGGGTCCGGTGGAAGGCTTGGGCACGGATGTGTTACAGACAATTACAGCACTTAAGGCAACAGCTGGACCTGATCTGATTATTGTCGGAAGCTCCACGTTAACATCAACATTGTTAGATTCCGGACTTGTAGATGAGGTTGTATTGATAACCTATCCTGTTTTGCTTGGTCACGGTAAACGATTGTTAGGAGACGGTATAACCGCGCGAGAACTTGCATTCGTAAGCTCTAAAGCAACTCCTACAGGACTGCTTATCAACACTTACAAGCACATAGGTCCTCTGAAAAAGTAGTTTATAACTTTAAATTATGAATTTGGACATAAATCAATAGAAAGAACAGAAAATAATATACAAAAAAGATGTTTACAGTAGAACAGATCGAGGAGACGCATAGCAAAGTCAAATCAGGAACAGATTTTCCTAACTATATTCAAGAAATAAAAAAGTTAGGTGTAATAGCATTCGAAACTTGGGTACGAGATAGTCACACCGAATATTTCGGTGAAAATGAATTTAAGACCGTTTCAAAACCCTCGTATGCGAACTTAGAAATTAAAGCAGTCTGTGATCCATTAAAATTTAGGGATTACTTAAAGATGCACCAAAAAGGGGAGACTGATTACTTCACTTTTTGCAAACATTGTGCGGAGACCGGTGTGGAAAAATGGACTGTTTCACTGCATTCCATGACATGCACGTATTATGACATGGCCGATAATGAAATTTTAACGGAAAAAATACCGGAGTAGGTGTATGTGATGATAATGTGAGATAGAGGAATATCATTGTTCATCTCTAAGGTATGTTATTGACTAGTGAAAATCCTCTGGAAAAACAATAAGCTTATTAATTAAGGAGGTCGTCGGTTAGCTAAAAATTAAAGTTACATGTTAAAAAATATCAGGTTACATATAGTCGCAATTTCCGTATTATTCCCCCATTAAAGTTTCAAAAGGCATAGTATTTGCTTATCGAATTCCATAAAATTAATCCATATGAAAAAGACCATTTTACTTTTTGTATTGTTATGTACTGCTTTTTTTTCGCGAGCAGATCAACTTCAGGCTTTAACACAGAAGCAAGCAGAAGCGGCAGTCGTCTACCTTAAAAAAGAACCAATCGTGATTTTATGGTGCAGTTGCTGTGATAATGAAACACCTAAAAAAGTTACTGTTAATGAAGTTTTTTATAAAAAAGATAGCGATGGAAAATACTATTCTGTCATATTAAAAGGAAGGGATGAAAGTGGAAAGGAAGTGGAAGAATATTTAGATCTGGCCTATGTGTTCGTAAAAAAAGGTAGAAAAGCACAAAGTTTAGGTAAGGTTTTAAAATTTGAGTGTGATCCTTGTACTAAGCCATTTGAATGGTCAATGTAAAATATAGAAGAATAGCCTGCAAAAAGCTAGGGTATTTTCAAAGCTGATTTACATTCAAACCAAAATGCCGTTATTTTAAAATAACGGCATTTATATTTTAGATGAATTTCTAAAGATCAACTTCAAGAATTGGAGAGTGCCTAAGCTCTTTGTCTTTTCAAAATCCAGTTGGAAACAATATATTGGGCTAAAATATAGCTGATAACTGGGATAGTATTCATCTTATATTCTTTCTAATATTGATGGATAAGATGAATAAAATTATTAAGCATGAAAACTATAGCTTTTAGTATCCTATTTATGTTGACTTCAATCACAGCTTGTACACAAGAAAAAAAGGACAATTCTCCTGATGTTCTTTTAAAAAAGAAGACCATAAATAGTGTTCCTTTTTTAACGAAGCAAAATGATTTTATCTATGTAGATAAAACAAATTTGAAAGCTGTCACAAATCAAAAATTCCGTACGGCCTCCCTATTGACACCGACAGGTTTTGCAATTGTTGAAAATGACAAGAATGAATATGCGGCCATAGACGAAAATGGAAAAATAGTTTTGGATTTTTCAGCCAGCGAAATCAACTTAAACGTTATAAATGGTTTAACTTTTTACAAAAGAGACCTGGAATATGTCAAGAAGATGCCGATCTGGAAATGGGAATGGAATATTCTGGGAGGTGGAATCCAAAAAGAAAAAAACTACCACAACATTGAAATAGGAGTAGTAGAAACTAAGCAAATTTTACTTCATAAGGATGTTCCATATTTGGACGACAGTTACTATTTAAATTTTATCCCAGTAGATGAAAACCACATCTTTTGGAATGGTACCCTGTATGAAATCAAAAAAAATCGCTTGAATAAAATTGAACATAATATCACTGAATTGCTTGAAAATAAACGCTTTATTAAAGCTTCTAATGCAGGTTTTTCCCTTTATAAACTGAACCATAAAAAACCAATTCACAACGGATTGGAAGGTGTCGAAACACTTTCAATGCAATTTGAGAAAGAAACAATCGTGCTCAATGAAATTAATAAAGAACGTTATACACCTGAAGTTCCTAAACTACTATTAGATAGCGAAACCAATGCTGTTTATCCATTTCCACAATATGAAAAGGTATTTCCAAAGGAAATCACAAAGGCAACAGCTAAACAGATCGATTTCATAAGAAAAACTACACTAGTGTATTCAATAACTAATTCACCTTATTTTCTATTGGGTGTTTTTAATTATGATCATGCTATTTGGGCGTTCGATTGGCTGTATATTGATACCAAAGGAACTGTCGTTGATACCATTGATACGTATAATTTTAAGGTCATGGATCAAGTAGGAAATTTGGTCTGGCCCGATAGAAAAATGATTTTACCAAATAGATACATGGATAAAAATTGGAAATTTGGGAAAATAAATTCATACGAAGGCATGGGTGATTTATATATTATCCCGATTGAAGACGAAAAACAATTTCGCACTAAAGGCTTGTGGAATCGGCACGAACATATCTGGGAGATAAAGCCCGAATATCATGAAATATCGGTTTTGGATACTGAAAATCAGATCTATGCGCTTCAAAAAGAACAGGATGGATTGTATGCACTTTACGATAATAAAAATAAACAAAATATTGGATCAAAAGCCTATCAATCCATTAATTCGGATGGACTGGTCACGGTTAAATTGAATGCAGAGCAAACTATTTATTACTATATTGACATTTGTTCTGGAAAAGAATACAAAGAAAATTAATAATAAACTCCAAATACGATATTTATGATTTTCAGAATGCTGTTACCGCTTGTTGCTTGTGTTTTAAGTTTATCCTCTTTTGCGCAGATACGTACAGGAGTATATTTTCCTTCCGATCAAAAATTCAATGAAATAATTGAAGATCTTGGAAATCCATTGCCCGGAAATCCGGTAATGGTTGTTCAATCATTTGTTCCCAACCGCGGAAGTTATGTTTGGTTTTTAAACGAAAGCAAAGCTGCACAGGACGCTTATCTTAACGATAACCCCAAGGATCTGCACGCAGGAATTTTTCTGGAAGATCATGGCGGATTAATTTCAAAAATTACCTTTAAAGATTTTGCTGTAGGATTGGCACAACCGATCTATCTCATTAACTACTGTGAAGTGGGAGATGCAAATAAGGATGGTTTTCCTGAGTTTTACCTTACTTATTTTCAAGAATCAGATGGTTTAGATGCTAAACCGTTGAAAGTTATCGTTTACACAAATGGGGGCGGAAAAACATTCTTAAAATCAAAGATTACCGGTTGGATTCCTTTTCAGGAAGAAGATCAGTATCGGGAAGAAAAGGATGCAAATTTTAAGTTATTACCCAAAGAGATAAGACGGAACGCTGAAAAAATACTGCAAGATGCGAAAAGTCAACTGAATTAACATACCTATGAAATTACCCAATCACTGGCAGAGCTTTATTAAAATATTTCAGAAGAAATTTAATTCTGAAATCGTGTCTGATAGCATACGTGTTTTTCAAGATGAGGAAGCTATTAAAGAACGCTTTACAACCCATCAGTTTGAGACGTATTTGCCCTATTATATTCCTGTGGCCGATGATTCTGGAGGGCAAGTGGCTGTAATTTCTAGAAATGACGAGGACAAAAAGGTATATCTTTCTTCTTACGGCACCTTGGAAGAAAAATATTTTAAAATATTAGATCGAGATTTACTGCATTGGATGCAACGAAAATTTCCTTTTGATAACGAAGATAAACAGGAAAACGAATTAACTGCGGAACAGCAGGCATCTTTTGAAAGTGAAAATAAGCACCTCTTAGAGCAAGTTGGTCAGTTTCCTTCCTTATTAAATTTTTGGAATCAAACGTATTCGATTGAAAATCTCTGTCTCCCGGAAAACTTTCCAGTAGTAGATCAACTGCTGGCATTCCAAGATGGATACGCTTTTAATACGGTTGCATCCAAAAGCTTGATTGGCGAAAAGGAAGGAGATTTTAAGGAAAGCTGGCTAGTCATTGCCAGTAATTATTTTGCAGACCCTTTTTTTATCGATTTTAACGATTCAGAAGAAAATTTTCCCGTTTATTTTGCCTTTCATGGTGCAGGAAAATGGAAACCGATTAAAGTGGCGGATAGCATTGATATTTTTCAAAATATTTTACGATCCATTTTTGAGCTACGGTATGATAAAAATGGCCTACTTTCATTATTAACAGAATTGAGTATTTCAGGCAATGAATTTTGGGATGAAGTTTATCAAAATGTGCTGGAGATGCCAGAGATGGCAGAAGATGAGCAAAATGAAATGATCAGCGAATCGGATTGGCAGGAGGCTGAGGTGTATATCACAGATATCGGTCCAAATAAAATGAAAATAGTCTCCTTATTAAAAGCGAAGTACCGATTGTCGGGTGCTGAAGCGCTGAAAATGAGTAAGGAAGCGCGAATATTGTATCACAAAGGTCCTAAAAAATGGATACACAGCAGCGTTCAAGAATTAGAGAATTTAGGTGCTCAGGTAGCAATCGTTATACTGTGATCATTAAAGTGGATGTATAAATAGGTTGTTGGAAAAAAAGTAAAAACTCTAAAAACTACCAGTATCGGGGATATTTTCAAACGGTATCTTTTGTTATCTTTAATTCAAAGATTTATTAGAAATAAGACCGTGAGATATTTGGCAGTTTTAACTTCATTTTTAGCGTTATTTGGCTGTAAAACAAATGTTCAGAAATTACAGATTTCTACTATTTACACCGAACCAAAGCGGGTATTAAAAGAAATTCCAGAAACTGGTGCAATACAAACTTATGTGAGCCGTAAGGAAGTTACAGAACGCTTAGTTCCTCTTATTTACATGCTCTATAAAGATGCTGAAACGCTTAAATTTCGGATGCAGGGCAACATCAGTTCCAGTGGCCATGCTGTTCATCAGCTTAGAAAAATTCGTTTTGAAAGAGGAGAACAAAAGGGGAATACCATCACATTGCGGTATTACGTAGAGATTAAAAAATATCCAGGCAAGCAAAGCGCTGATGTAAAGGGATATAATTATACCAAAGATGAAATTTATAAAATACCTAATGATGTTAAATTAATAAATATCCAATTGTATGAAGACCGCATCGATGGTATAGCAGCTACCAATCCAAAACTTATAGCTGAGCAGACCTTTAATTTCTTTGCAAAAATTTAAACATCTGAAAACGAAACGATGAACGCATTAAGTAAAGACCTACATTTTATTACGAAGGATTCTGATCATGAAACTTTAAATAAAAGATTTCAGACACGATATTCGAACCTGCCGGATGATTATCTTGCTTTTTTAAAAACATACTCCTTGCTCACGAACCACTCCGATACAACATGGTTTAACAGCATTACAGATTTTAATGAGACAAATGATGAGAATGATTTCAAATGGAATGAATTTGAAATTCTGTCCTTAGACGCTTTTGATGGAGATGTTGAAAATCAACAAGTGGTAAAGAATTTTTGGAATCAACATGTACCTATTATTCTATCTGTTAAAAAAGGTTATGCCTATTTTGCTCTTCATGTTTCAGAAGAAAATTTTGGGAAAATCTATTATGGTCAAGAACCTGAGTTTGAAGAAACAGAACTTGTGTCGGACAGTTTTAGTGCTTTCATTGAAGCGATCCAAAAAAGATCATTAAAGAAAGAATACCTGGATTTGTTCTAAAGATCGTGAAAAGGTCAAACAAATTTTGGCAATGATTGTACTTGAAAGAGTTTGTTTATTAAAAAAAAATAAAGCGACAATGAAAAAAACTGCTGCCTTTACTTTTTTTAGCCTCTTGCTGACAATAACGATTCTAAGTTGTGCAGATGCTGAAAGAAAGAAAAACAACTTCCCTAACGAACTTAAAAATACCAACTGGATCATTCAGGAAGGAGGGCTTGTCACGATAGATGGTGATACAACCTTTCGCTTATCAAAAAGAATAGATACGGCACTTATTTTCAATTTTTACGCAGTAGACTTTCTCGATCAAGAAAGATTTACAAGTTATGATAGTTGGGAATGTGGCAATGATTGTTTCACACAAATATTTGGAAGATATTATTTCACCAAAGCAGATCAAATTGAAATGCAGGTTGATAGCATTGCCCGATCTGGAACATGTGAAGCCCCAACCCAGGTTTTCACCATATCAAAAGTCATGTCCTTTAATATGGTGAAAAAAGGTGATCAACTGCAGCTGATCAGAAAATAGCAGTTATATATTTTTAACTAAAATAGATTCGGCTTCAACTGAATTTTTATGTAAGCTGTCTTTTGGTTTTTACCCTTCGCCGGCGCTGAATTTGTCGGGAATACTTCAGCATAAAAAGTGTCGTTATCCGCCCAAAAAGCTTTTTTATGATCTGCAATTTTGAAGTTCGTAAAATTAATATACAGCAGGTTTTCTTGATCAGAAACTTGCTCCGCGTATTTGTTAATGGTAAAATCACTTCCTACGTCATTGTTTGAATTGACATAAGAAATCCAATTTTTACCTGGAATAATCTGTGGATAACCACCGGTAAACGTTCTAAAATTAACTTCAGGTTTTATCGTATAAAACGAGTAGTACATATCGTATACTTCAGGCGATTCTTCTTTGAAAATCTCTAAATTTAGTGTAGGAGACTGCCCGATATATTCATTGGATAACATGCCGTCTTCTGTATGGACATTCTCATGCTGCACAATCGTGGTTTCTTTTCCATTTTCCGTATACACCCAGTTGCCATCTTTCAGTTTTACTTTCGGATTTTTCACTAAGACTTCATCGATTCGATTTTTAGAAGCTATTTTAAATTCTTGTGCAGAAACCTCTGCTATCGTACCGAATTTACGGAATGATTTATTTTTAAAATCTTGAGTTTTCTTCAATAAGCTGCTTCTGATCTCATAAAGATCTTTACCTTCTAAGGTCAAATCAAATGAGGCTGTGAATTCTGACTTCAGAACAAAAGCTTCAATGCTATTCGAAATGTTATTATCAATGCTAAAGTGGATCGCGTAAAAATCATCAAACTCCTCAAATCCGTAATAATTATCGAGTTTATTTTTAGCTACTTTTAGGTGATCAGCATTTTTGCTTGGAGCCATAAAAAAATGAACAGAATCTAGTATGGTAAATAATTGAAAGGGTACATCCTGTATATTATCTACACCTTTTATCTTTTTGAAATCGGTTAATGTAATGATTTTCTTCGTAACTTCAGTGGTCTCTTTACTAGTTTCAGTTGCTTTAGGAGACGGATTACATCCCACAAAAGTAACAACTAGGGTGGATATGACGAATGGATATAATGTTTTCATTTTTTGTGTCTTTTAGCAAAGATATTACTATTCAAATTGGCTTAATATGGCCGAAAGCAGGGATTTATTGAAGGGCATATTTTAGACAATTTTAAAAAAGATAAATGAAAGACTTTAAAATTATTCAATACACATGAAAAATGTAATCATCAACTTCTCTTTTGCGATGGCTCTACTCGCTTCTTGCTCACCAGTTGCCGAAAAGAAAGGGGATAAATCTACTGATATAGTTCCAAAAGTAGATACAGCCGCTGCGCCTGTTCCTCGAAAAAATACGGTAACTAAAGTGGATCTCCCGACTGATCTTTCAACCTTAATCCCTATTGATGTATTGGATAGCACAAGTACAAATGTGTATGTGAAATACGGTATAGAATTCTCCGGGAACTGTTATTCATGCGATTTAGCTAGTTTATCCATTACAAAGAATAAAATGATATGGACCAATGTCTGTGATGAAAAAGACACTTTTGAAATTGATGATTTCGTTGCTTCTATCGAAGGAAATAAAACAACTTTAAAAACATCAGAACGCACGTATATTTTAACAAAAATAGATAAAGCACCTGTTTATGAGCTGGTATTAGAAGGCCAGAACTTAGAATTAAAAAATAAAAGAATAGCCAAGTATTTCACAATCAAAAAAGCTTTACCACTTTTTAAAGAACATGATTGTGGCGATTTTGGAGGATAATTAATGATTACTGTTCAACTTCTATTCGAACATAAAATTGAATATGTCGAGCATAGAGATTGTAATTTCATTCCAAAGAAGAGAAAAGAACGAAAAACATAATTTGAGAATTAGATTTTTTTTAGTGCTGATCTCGAAGAGGTGCCAGGGGCGTCTGCGTTTATAAGCAAAAGTTATCAATCGAATATATTTTAAACCCGTTTGGTCGTTCCAAACGGGTTTTTTATATGATCCTTTTTTCCTTTTGGTTTTAAATCATTTTCCTCTGAATTAACTAAAAATGAAATATTATATGCTACAGTCTTTAAAATTCAGCATATGTTTATTATGGGCTTTATCATGAATTGAAAGGCAAATAAAAAAATAATGCTCCTTTTTTATGAAGGATTAAAAATTAAATAAAAAACTATCCAGCACTTGTAGTGATATAGGATTTTGTTATCTTGTCCGCAACAACTATAAACTAAGGACCCATTATCTTATTCATATCATGTACACGGAGAATCTCTATTCTTTAGAAGAATTATATCTTTTGGTGAAAAGATCTGACGTGGATGCTTATAATGTATTGTATGAAAGAACTTGGAAAGGTTTATATCAGCACGCTTTTTCAAGGTTAAATGATGAATTGATCAGTAAAGAGATTGTGCAGGATGTATATATTGATTTATGGGTTAAGCGTCATGAAAAAGAAATTCAACAGGTAAGTAACTATCTGTATACAGCTATACGGTACAAGATTATTGATCAGTTTAGGAAATCGACTAAAAAGCTAGAAAGTCTAGAAACGATTGTTGAGTACATGGCAAGTGTGGATCAGGCAGATCATAATTTTAGAGAAGAGGAACTTCAAGTTCATCTAAATTACTGGATTGATAAACTGCCGAAGAAAAGAAGAGAAATTTTTAAACTCAAATATTTTGATGACTTGAACAATAAGGAGATTGGCGAAATATTAAATGTTTCTCCAAAAACTGTTCAAAACCAATTATTAACAGCCTCCAAATGGTTGAAAAACCAGTTGAAGGAAATATTATTTTTATTTTTTTAATTTTTTGGGAGTTTTGCTATAAATCACGACATATAATAAAGACCAACTTATAAACTTTATATATGTCCACTAGTAAAACTAGAATTAGAGTATTTATTATAAATATTTTTAATAAGTATTTATCCGGTAAAACCTCAGAAAATGAGGATCAACTAATTGAAAAAATATATGACCGTCTCGATATTCACGATCTCGATCATATCGATTATGAATCCATTAATAAAGATATTAAACAGCAAGTTGACGCTGCCATAACCCGGAAAATTAAAATTTCCAATCGAAAAAAGCATTATCAGATAGCGGTTGCGGCAAGCGTATTGTTTGTTCTTTCATTAGGTGCTTTATTCTTGTACCAAGGAAAGGACACCATTATGTCTTTAAGTAGAAGTAAACATACTGCTCGTGATTTCCCTCAATTAACCCTCAACAGAGAGCACCGCATTAATCTTCTCGACTCACTACCAGTAGGCAGTACACTTCACAAAAAAGGAGAGGGGCATATTTTAGATCTAACACATATGGAGCGATCACAAAAAGTCGAACTTATAGAAATCAATAATCCATCCGAAACCCCTTTTACCGTTGTTTTAAAGGATCAAACAAAAGTTAGCCTTAATAAACATTCTTCCGTTTCATTCCAGTCCAATTTTGGTATACACTCAAGGGAAGTGGTGGCGGTAGGGGAAGTTGATTTTGACGTTTCTAAGCAGCAATCTCAAGATAAGTGGGTTCCTTTTACAGTCCGAACTAAGCTACAAACCATTGAAGTCTTGGGGACACAATTTCATGTTTCGACGACTATACCAGGAGAAGAAAATGTACTGTTGAAAGAAGGTAGCATCAGGTTGGCACATAATCATTCGGACGGTACGGTTATCCTTAAACCTGGAGATAAAGCATTTCTTCAAGAAATACAACCTAAAATTATGATTTCTTCGCAAAGCAGCAAAGCTAAAATAGATTCATGGAGAAGAGGCGAATTTTATTTTGAAAATGAAAAACTGAGACAGGTTATGGACGAAATCGGTACCTGGTACGGCAAATCGATTGAAATGAGTGATGACACAGGTGCTAAAACACTTACCGGAATATTTACAAGATACAATACTATCGAAGATGTGCTGCACATGATCGCACTCACAAATAGTGTTGATTTTAAAGAAAAGAAAGGAGTCATCTATGTAACAGTCAAATAAACAGTCAACAATTAAAATCACCAATTTTTTTAATAAACTAATTTATGAATCAATTGAAACCAAAACAAACAAAACAAAATATTCGGGGTGTCAGACTCCTGATGTATCTGGTCTTATTGACCATCTGCATCACTACGACGAGTTCTAGTCTGAAAGCAACGTTGCAAAAAGAAATTTCCATTGAATTTAATAATGTAACGATTAAGCAGGCGTTGCATGATCTTCATGGAAAGATGGGTGTTAAATTTGTTTATTCACCTAATGATATTGATGAAAATAAAAAAATAAAACTATCATTTCATAATGAAAAGTTAGAAAGTATTCTGAACAAATTGTTTACCGGGATGAATGTATCTTTTGTTATGAAAGACTACACCATTATTCTAAAGAAATCAGCAACAGTTGAACAAGTTATTCAGAATAGGATTATTGAAGGGCAGGTATTGACCGAAAGTGGTAACCGTTTATCAAATGCTACCGTTACTGGAAATGTGAGTAACCGGAGTACATCTACTGATGATAACGGACGCTTTAGTTTAAGTGTTTTACCTACAGATCGTTATATTTCCGTTCGTTTGGTCGGTTATGCACCTGAACAGATTGAATTAACAGATAGAAATTCGTACAGAATTGTTTTAAAGGATAGTGTAAGTGCGCTGGATGAAGTTGTTGTTGTTGGTTTCGGTACCCAACGTAAAGCTTCAGTAGTAGGAGCCATTACCACCATACAGCCAAAGCGTTTACAAAGTGGTACAACACGTTCTTTAAGCAATAATCTTGCTGGCCAGCTGTCCGGAGTGATTGCTGTTCAACGTTCTGGAGAACCAGGATATGATAATTCTAATTTTTGGATCAGAGGCATCAGTACCTTTGGCGGGAATCGGAATCCTTTAATTTTAGTAGATGGCGTCGAACGTTCATTGGATAATATGGATCCCGAAGAAATCGAATCATTCTCAGTCCTTAAAGATGCTGCAGCTAGTGCCGTTTACGGTGTTCGGGGAGCAAATGGTGTCATCTTAGTCAATACAAAAAGAGGAAAAGTGGGTAAGCCCAATGTTTCGTTTCGATTTGAAGAGGGATTAACTTCTCCCATTCAGTTACCAAAATTTGTCGGAGCAGCAGAATACCTAGAGGTCATGAACAGTATCCGTGAAGAACGTGGTGAAACAGGGTTGTATTCACAGGAGCGAATTGATAATATCCGCAAAGGTGTGGATAAAGACTTGTATCCAGATGTCAACTGGTTGGATGAGATCTTAAAAGATAGAGCAGGAAACAGCCGGGGCAATTTAAGTGTCAACGGCGGTTCAGATATTCTGCGTTATTCCTTAGTTACTTCATTTTATAGAGAAGGTGGAATCATAGAAAGAGATAAGAAGCAGGATTGGGATTCTTCTTCCAAATTAAATCGGTACAACGTACGTTCCAATGTAGATATAAATGTCAGCCCGACTACCTTATTTCGGTTGAATATTGGCGGTTATCTTCAAGATCGCAATCGTGCACCTCAAAGTGTTGACGCTCTTTTTCAGGAGGCATTTACAATTCCCCCATACGTCCATCCAACCATTTACTCTAGCGGAGAAATACCACGTACCTCAGGACGTACCAATCCGTGGGCGCTAGCTACGCAACGCGGGTATGAAAGATTAAGTGATAGCAAAATTGAATCCTTGTTTTCCATAGAGCAAGATTTATCCTTTTTTTTAAAAGGGTTAAAAGCAAGAGGTCTTTTTTCTTTCGATCGTTATTCTAGTACTTCCGTAGTACGAAGTAAAGATCCAGATTATTACAATCCGGCCATAGGAAGAGATGAAGAGGGACGTTTGAAACTTGTTATAGATAGCTATGGGCAGGAGTTCTTAGGTTACAGCAAAGGATCAGATTGGGGAGATAAGAGTATGTATTTAGAAGGAGCAATTAACTATGCTCAAAATTTCGGAAACCATAACATCGAGGGGATGGTACTCTATAATCAGCGAAACTACGATAATGGCGATCTGTTGCCTTACCGTAATCAAGGTATTGCAGGTCGTTTTTCCTACAACTACGCTAACCGCTACATAGGTGAGTTCAATTTTGGTTATAATGGATCTGAAAATTTTGCTCCGGGTAAAAGGTTTGGTTTCTTCCCCTCTTTTGCATTGGGATGGTATCTATCAGAAGAAACTTGGATGCAACATTTGAGAAGTACGGTCAATAAACTTAAGTTCAGAGGTTCCTACGGTTTAGTCGGAAATGACAAGCTGGATGGTCGACGCTTCGCTTACATTACCACGATTAATGAGTCCACGGGTTATTCGTGGGGTATCAATAATGATTTCAGGCGATCGGGCAGAATTGAAGGTGATCAGGGAAATCTTGATTTGACGTGGGAGACGGTAAACAAGACCAATCTAGGTTTTGAACTGGGACTGTGGAATGCACTTGACTTTCAAATCGATTATTTTACAGAAAAGCGCAGCAATATTTTTATGCAACGTCGGTCTATACCCGGCTCCAGTGGATTTACAAATGCGCCGTGGGCAAACTATGGTAAAGTGAATAATCAAGGAGTAGATGCATCAGTTGAATTTAGTAAAGCATTAAATCCGGATTTATTTCTATCAGTAAGAGGTACATTCACTTACGCACATAACAAAATCATTGAGCAAGATGAGCCATCAGCAGTAATTGGCACATCCCGTTCTTCGACAGGGAAGTCAATCGGACAGTTATTTGGTTTAGTGGCAGATGGTCTTTTTGAGGAACAGGATTTTGCCGATGTCGCTAATGGACAATTAAAAAGTGATATTCCTAAACATACTTTTGGCCCTGTTCGTCCTGGAGATATTAAATACGTGGACCTAAACCATGATGGTGTGATTGATGCATTTGACAGAACTGCAATAGGAGGTACAGAAGATCCTCAGATTGTATACGGTTTTGGAGCAAATGTGCGCTATAAATCTTTTGACTTTGGCTTCTTTATGCAAGGACTTTCAAAGACGGACCGTATTATCGGAGGATCTAATTTTATTCCCGGTAGTTCCAATGGTGCTATGGGAAACATGTTTAATAACGTATCCGACCGTTGGACAGTAGCCGATCCCAGACAAGATGTTTTTTATCCTCGTTTGTCAGATTATCAAAGTTCCAATAATAATATGGCCTCAACCTGGTGGTTGCGAGATATGAGTTTTTTGAGATTGCGAAATGTTGAACTGGGTTTTAATATGCCTTCCAACTGGATAAATCCCATTCAAATAAAAAACCTACGTATTTTCTTAAGAGGGAATAATTTATTGACTATTTCAGATTTTAAGCTTTGGGATCCGGAGCTAGGCGTCAATAATGGTATGCGCTATCCAATTATGAAGTCTATGTCAATAGGTATGGAATTGAATTTTAAATAACAGCCTGATTACTATAAAAATACTGTAATGAAAAAATCTAAGATATTAATATCCATCATTTTTATAACCTTTGCCCTAACCTCGTGTACAAAATATTTGGATAAGATGCCAGATGATCAATTGACATTAGAAATGGTGTTCAATGATAAAACGCGTACTGAGGATTGGCTTGCCGGTATATATAGTAATATTCCCGATCCCTATTGGGGCTATACCCGTTCGATCGGCTGGGATCCACTATCAGACGATATGGCGCCATCTACAGGATGGGAACAGTTTGGTTGGACCTTACTTGCAAAACAAACCGGCAATTGGAATCCGACTAGTGATTGGGATCCTAATTATTGGAGCGAGCTACCTAAAAGAATCCGCTCTGCCTATATCTTTTTAGAACATGTCAAACCAAATGCTGCACAATTGGTAACCGAAGACGAAGTAAACCTGATGAAGGCGGAAGCTCGTTTTATGATTGCTTATTATTATTCGCTGTTGCTGGAAACATACGGAGCAATACCTTTTCAACTCGGTATGGCAGATCCCAATGGCAGTGAAGAAGAGTTAATGCTAGGTCAAACGCCATTTGATAATGTCGTCAAATGGATCGATCAGGAGCTTTTAGACCTGTCTGCGGTGCTGCCTGCAAGCTACACTAATACACAAAAATATGGAAGAGCTACTTCCATTATGTGCTTAGCTGTTAGAGCAAGATTACTTTTATTTGCGGCAAGCCCCTTAGTTAATGGCAATAGCGCCTACAAATCTTTTGTAAATAATAAAGGAGAGGCCATTTATAATGCAACATTCGATGCAAATAAGTGGGCCATTGCCACCCAAGCCAGTAAATTGCTTATCGATCGTGCTGAAGCTTCAGGACATAAGCTCTATTATGAATATAATGCAGATGGAAGCATAGATCCATTTATGTCGTATCTGAATATGATGTTCAGAAGACCGCAAGATGGCAATAAAGAAATACTATTCGCAAGACCTAATTCAGATTTTGGTGAATACGATCGACATGCCCAGCCTCGTGGGACAGGAGGCAATGGAGGTTTAGGAATCACCCAATCATTGGTTGATGCATTTTATATGGAAAATGGGCGTACCATCAATGATCCCCTCTCAGGGTATCGGGAGAAAGGATTTTCAACTGCCAATGAAATTCGGAATACACAATGGGCAGAATCCAAAGGAGGAGGTATTGTAACCCTACAGGGAACTTTTAACATGTACACCCATCGAGAGCCACGGTTTTATATTTCTGTGCTGTATAACGGCGCTTGGTTTAGGAGAGAAAATCGAACAACTGAATTTTATTTAGGAAGCTGGGATGGTGGACCGACACATGATGCGCCACAGAACGGGTACCTGGTACGAAAAAAAGTACACCCCGATTATGACCCTCGCAACGGTACGAATCCTTATCGGCCAGGTATTCTCTATCGTTTAGGAGAAGCGTATCTCAATTATGCAGAAGCATTAAATGAAAGTAACCCTGGTCACGCCGACATATTGAAATATTTAAATTTAATTCGGGAGCGGGGAGGTATTCCACAATATGGAACAGGGCCGTCCGCATTACCCGTTCCAAGCAGTCAAGAACAGGTACGTCAGGCTATTCGTCAAGAAAGACGTGTAGAGCTCAACAATGAGGGAATTCGTTATCGCGATATTCGTAGATGGAAAATAGGAGAGCAGACTATTAATGGTAATTTTTATGGAATGAATTTTTCTGGTACAGAAAAAGATGATAACGATGCTAATCCGAAAGCGTTTTTCAAAAGGTCAGTATATCAGAAACGTCTTTTCTCAGAAAAAAATTATTGGTTTCCAGTACCTCAGTCGGAAATTGATAAGAATAAAAATTTAGTTCAAAATCCTTTCTGGGACTAGGGCAGTCATTATTGCATTTTTATCATGCTATTAATTTTATAGCCGTCAACACAAACTAAGTGTATTGTTTCTAAAAGTATCGCACTTTTGGAAATAATACATTCAGTTTGTATTATGTTTTCACAATGATGGTACTCCTTGATATTGAATTTATCATTTAACTATTTAAGGAAGTACGAACAACCCGTCTATTTAAAAAAAACTCCAACTTAAAAGAATCAAACTACTGTTATAAATAGTATTGCGGAACTTATGTATATTAGGCTAGTATAAGCAACTATAAGCCACAAGCACAAAAATGAATATAGAAACATTTTTCTCATCTGAATTGATTCTTGAAAACGAGTCAATTTTTATGCGCCCTTTGACCATTCATGATATTGATACAATAGAATCTATTAGCTATAGTACAGCACTAGGCGAATTTGGAGCAAGAGTAAAAAACAGAAATGATCTAACAGATTATTTTAATTTCTGTCTTCATGCAAAACAGGAAAAGGAATTATACCCACTCATCATTATCAGGAAGGAAGACGGTGATCCAATCGGATTAACGATGTTTGGAAATATCAGTTTTCAGCATAAAAGATTAGAAATCGGATGGACATGGATTGGCGAAAAATATCAAGGAACAGGTATAAATGCAATTTGTAAAAGACTTCTCCTTGACTATTCCTTTGACATCTTAGATCTACGTCGAGTAGAATTTAAAATAGATATCAACAATCTCAAATCACAAAGAGCAATAGAAAAGATCGGGGCGGTTAAAGAAGGGCTTTTAAGAAATTACAATATTCAGTCTTATGGTGAAAGTAAAGGAACGTATGTTTACAGTATTCTTCAAGAAGAATGGAGAACAATGCCTAAATGATCAGTAATGGAGTTATTACGCGGTGAAGAAAAACCATTTAAATTATCCATTTCTCCAAAATCTTTTTTCAATTATGCGAACATTTTCGGCGTCTTTCAGTGTTTGAAGATAATTCGATAACTGTAGCAATTCATCATCCACAGGGTCCCCGGTGAATTCAGCTACCTGGACTGCATTACCATAGTTTAGCATTGATTTTTCAGCTGTATCATCGATTATAAGCGTCCTTTCCAACTTAAATCCTTTTTGCTTGATTTTAGATAATCTTTTTACAAAGTAGTAGTCATCAGTCACACTTTTACGTTTTTTTGTCGTTCGCGATCTTCCCCAGACAAATTCAAATGTAATATGCGCAGGTTTGATTCTTTCAACCAATTGTTTTACATAAACATCGTCTGCCGAACTCCATATCGCTAATTTGAAATCCCTTGCTAATAACGTAAGGAAGTGATCTAAATAGGGTCTTTTATAAATGAAATATGAACCCATCTTGAAGTCTTCATCTCTTTCGAGTTTATTTTGCACAGCATAAAGCAGAGTTTCGTCTAGATCCAAGACTATTAGGATTTCCATTTTACAATCATAGGGAGATTTTCGCAATATTTTACTCGAAATTTTCAGATGTCACTAAAATTGGATCATTTTAATAATCATGTCCCTCATTTGGACCAGATAAGATTGATTATTCGAAAAAAGTATTAACAGATCACTGAATCTTAAATACTTTAATTTTTAGGAATAAGGCCAGAAGATTATTACTTTTACTTGTGAAAGGAACAAAGTAATTACAGTAATTTTTTTCTGATAAACATGCGAGATCTAGATGTCATCTATTCCAAATTTATTGAAAAGTTAAAATTAGTATTGCAATATATATTGGAAAATTTTGGGGAGAAAGAAATCTTGATGCGAAAAAACCAAGGACTTATTCAAAATCGAAATTTTGGCATCAAAAATTCTCAGATTAAAGGATATGTTTTTCATGGTTATGGTTGCGATTTTAGATTTAAAAATGAAGATGTGGATATTGAATTTGAAAACGATAATATTGGATTTACAGATTGGAGTTTTTATTTATTCGTGGATGGGCATAATTCAGAGATAACAGAAGCAATGTGTAAAGCATTTTTGAAAGAGAAAGTTGAAAAACAAGAATTAAGATTTCTAAATAGAATATATGAGATTAATGAATAGCAACTTTTATGAAAATGCGTTCTACATTTAAAGTTCAAATTACTTAAATTAATTTTTATATTCCTTAAGATGGAAATAAAAGGCAATAAAGTACACCTAAACCAATGGTTATTTCAACTTTGTAATATAGACTATAAACTATAGATCTATATTTCTGAAAAAATAAATCAGGCTATTAGTTATAGAGTCTCGGTGTCTGCAGAATTTTTAGGTCTTTTTCAAGTTTTTTTAAACGATCGTCATAGTTGGACGTTATTTGATCGACCTTCTGTTTTATTGCAATCCCGTTCTGGAAAGTAATAGTAGTAAATAATTTTATATCGCCCAAAACTTCTACGTAGTGTAAATCTTCGTTTCCCACATCCTTTTTCACTTCAGCAGAAGTTGATAATGGAAGGCCAAATTTTTTTATAATATCTTCTTTTTTCATACCAACTGATTGCGCATCTGCAAATCGGCTTTGAGGTATTGCTTGTCTTATTTGATTTTGAGTTGTCAAATGAGACGAAAAACATGAAGTTAGCGTGAAAATTAAGTAACCGCAAGAAACTAAACTATAAAATTTTCGCATAATGATTGGAGTAATAATAAAACAATGGATTACTTATCTGTAACCGTAATTTATAAATATACAGATTGTTATCTTTTAAATCGTGAAGGTTTTCTTATTTCTATGTAACTTTTTATAATCTAAATTTCTTAAACTGTAAGATATAATTATCCGCTTCAGCGTTAGTAATTCGATATATACGTTCTTAGAATCAATTAATATTTACATCTATAAAACAAAGCAACTATAAATTGCTAGTCAAGGGTCTGAAGAGCTTTCAAATCTTTTGAGTATTATCCATTTCTTGGTGATTTCCTGCTTTCATGATCGAATCCTATTAAATATTTTAATACGATTTATTATCAATCAGATGCAAAACTCCTATAGCTTATAGCAGTTTTGCATCCTGTACCATTTAATTTTAATGCATAAGAAGGTGAAGCAAGACAGCTATCAGGCTAAATTTTCCAGATACAATAAGACCTCTTCCTTTTTTCTAATTGATACCGGTATCATTTCTTTATTGGTCATTTCGAGAAAACCCTCCCGATAGTATTTTTTTACATATAAGAAGTTTACTAAATAAGACTGATGGCAACGGAGAAAACCACATCTAGTCAGCATATTCTCATAGAGCTTGAGCCCTTTAGAGACCAGCACCTCTCTTTTATCTGTGAGAAAAAACGAAGTGTAACTTTTATCGCTTTTACAGTAAATGATATCATCCATCGATACGATTTCGATATACTCTTGACTTTTGAGTGCAATCCTCCGATTTAACGGGGTTTCCGGAGAGAGGTAGTGATCTTTTGCTAGAGTAACACGTTCCAGATCCACAGTCATTTGCCCACGGTGCTGTCGGCATTTATCCAGCATGGCATGCAGGGACTCTTTGTTTACAGGTTTTAAAAGATAACCAAGTGCTCCCAGGTTCAGCGCTTCAATGGCGTACTGATCGTATGCTGTTAAAAAAACGATCTGGAAATTTTCTGTTCCGATCTCATCAAACAATTGAAAGCTATTGCCATCCTTCAGTCTAATGTCAGCAAGGATCACATCTGGTTTTAAAAAAGGTATTTCCACTGCCGCCTCAGCGATCCCTTCGGTATAGCCAACCACCTTGATGTCCGGCATTTCATTCAGTATCTGCAGCAGATGGCGCAGAATAATTTTTTCGTCTTCTAAAACGTAGACCTTTATCATAGTTTCCTTATATATTTTTGATAATGGGTAAATTTATTTTAATGCTAATGCCTTGTTTGCCAAAGGCTTTTTTTTCAATGAGCTCAAAATGTGCATGCTGATTATTGAGTCTATATAATAACTGCAGACGTTCTCTCAATATATCTTGCGCCAATGATTTCTTTTTCTGACTTGATGTTTTTTGGTGTGTTAGACCGCTTCCATTATCATCGATTGTTATGATAATTTCATTTTTCTCTAATTCAACCCGGATAATAAGTTCGCCCTTATAAGCAATATTCCTAAACCCATGCTCGATCGCATTTTCTACAAAAGGTTGCAACAACATAGGTGGTATAAATACCTCTTCGGTATCCAGTTGTTCATCTATATCTATGCGGTAGCCGAAAAGGTTGGGATAGCGCATCTGTTG
Source organism: Sphingobacterium sp. B16(2022) (assembly GCF_012030425.1). Classification (GTDB taxonomy): domain Bacteria; phylum Bacteroidota; class Bacteroidia; order Sphingobacteriales; family Sphingobacteriaceae; genus Sphingobacterium; species Sphingobacterium anhuiense. The sequence goes on from NZ_JAAUVN010000001.1 coordinate 352,004, forward strand.
CAAATGGATATAATTTTCGAGCGAGATAATTTCTTCATTTAGATCTATAAAATCCATCCGGCTCTGTTCCAGTATATCCCGTAGCAATTGGGAAAACGAAGAAAGGTAACGTACAGATTCTGTGCTGTCTCCTGTTGCGATGAGACCTTGCAGGTTGGCTATGGAATTGAAAACAAAATGTGGATTGAGCTGGGTCTGCAAAAGTTTATGCTCCAGTTTTAGTCTACTGTTATCACTGTTTAGTAGTTTGTTTTTTTGCTTAAGACTTTTTTGCTGATAGACGGTATAGATGAGTGCAAGCAATCCTGCTGCCAAAGCTAGACCTGAAAACAGCATATATTTCTGTTGCCTAATGATGTCTTCATTATGCTGATTTTTACTCTTTAAGGTCAGAATATTGCGATCTTTTTTTTCTGCTTCATATTTCTCTTCTATTTCCGCAATGTTAGCCGCTTCGATCTCTTTAATCGTTTTTACTTCGAGTTGGCTAGCCATATCTAAGGTTTCATATGCTTTTCTGTAATCACCTTGTAGTACATAGGCCTCGGACAGGCCTTTGTAAAGAAGATACCTAGGTTTATCTGACATATTCTTCTTATTCAGTGCAATCGCTTTTTTGTAATAATATACTGCAGAATCTAGTTGGCCGATATTTATAAAGCTTTTGGCTAAATTGTTGTAAGCTACATCATGGATATCGTTGTTTTTTTCTAAAATGGAAACAAACGCTCTGCTCATCTTTAGACTTTCATCATAGAATCCCATACGGGCGTAGATTTGCGCTTCGTTGTCGTAGGTACGTGCCAGGGCGAGATTATCGTTAGAGGCTAATGCGAGCTGTTTTGCCAGTTTGTTGTATTTTGCCATTTTCTCATAATCATCCAGTCGGGATGCTAGCAAGAATATCATATCGTAGTAGCGTCGTTTGATAACAGGGTGCTCCTTATAGGGGTGAGCGTGATAATATTTGTCCACATATATTGCGGCCGCCTTTTCGTTTTTATTCTGATAAAATGACTTGGCGGTCAGGTCATAAAAATAGTAAGTAATCCTACTGGATGAATTTTCTGCTTTTTGAAGGAGTTCTTGTATTTTTTTCATGACAGCAGCATCCACCACGTTGCTTTCGCTAGTCTGCTGATCAAGCGAAGCCGATTTTTTTAAAAAATAGAGATCGCCAGACTGTTGCTGCACGTTCATACTATCTAGCGAAGCAGACGCATTTTGAGGATCGTTTCCCCAATATTTAAGCTTCGCCTGAAAGAAATAATGCATTGCTTTTGATACACTATCTTTCGTTTTCGAAAGGATACTGTCTTCTAAGGTTATGGCCTGTATTTTTGCCTTTAGCGGTAAAGTATCTGTGGATATGAGAAAAGCAATATAATCTTTTTCTGAAGTGTTATTTTCCTGTTCCCAGGTGCTGGAAGAACTACTACTTTCACCGCAAGAAAACAGCAACAGCGTAAGCAATAATACGGTAATATAGTTTATTTTGGTAGAAGCCATGCTAGATGAATGTAAATTATATTTAAAGGTAATGCAAAGTACCCGTACTATTGAAAAATTAGCAAAATCTGTCACCTGTCAATCTTATTTATTTAAGGATCGGATTGCACATACTTTCCAAGGTTCGTTAAAAACTCAGGTTTATGCCAAGCATAACCTGTCTTGGACGTAGCGCATAAGATTGGGTCGACTGATGGCTGTCCGAAAGCACAGATTGCGTAAATGTATCTATATTGAAGATGTTTTTTGCTGTAAGTTCCAATTGCATTTTTTTTAGGATAAAATACTGTAGAGAAAAGTCTGAGAACAGATAATACTGACTTGGGTTGTACTGCCCTTTTTCGAATCGGTACAGTTCGTTTTTCAGTGATGTACGTATTTTTTTACTCAAGCGGGCATTGATATTCGCTTCAAACTTAGACTGGACAACACTTCTTGTTGATCCATTTCGAAGTATCGAATTATGGAACTGCAGTCCAGTAAAAATATTAATAGGCCCTTCCCAGACACTTCGGTAGTCCAGACTTAGCTGGTAAACTGCGGTTTGTATCGGTAAGGGCGGAAGTCCTTTGATCTGCGTCTGGTAATTTGCCAGCTGACCATCCCCGGTAAGTCGTATATTACCTTTTATTCCAGCGACGAAATAGTTCAGCTGCGCATTAAAATAAGTCAGCGTTCTGTTTTTAAAAAGAACAAGATTGTTGCGGTTGTAGTCAGGATTCAGTTCTTGCTGTTGTCCGATGTAATCGAACTGCTGACTATATCCACCCGATAAGATTGTATACAGTTTATCCGTCATTTTACCTAAAGTATAGACTGCATTAATATGAAATGCATCTAGTACGGGATTTTCTTTTAAACCACTTGAAAAAGTCCGGTTTCCTTTATAAACAAAGTTGGGTAGTACATCAAGAGCATTTTGCGACATATTCATTTGGTAGGAAACTTCACTTCGCAGTTCCCCTTTGCTATGTGTTCTCCATAGAATAGTCGCTTTTGGAGACCATAATTTATTTATGCTGGACTGGGCCTGTGGAGCAAGTTTGTCCTGTAAGGTAGAGTGAAGCAGGCGTGCTGTGATGCTCGGTGTCAACTCCAGCCTTGGGGATTTCCAGGTATATTGTGCAGATAATGCTGTATTGCGTTCTTCAAAATTCAACCGATTAAAAAAATCTTTTGGACGATAAGTTTCCCCAGAACCATTCATCAGATAGAATGCCGAATTGAAGCCACGAAGCGTAATTTCATGCGCTATCGAAGCACTGAACGGGTTGCCTTTAGCATCGCGCTTTACTAACTCTGAGATCATTCCATAATATTCCACATTATTTTCGGTATCCTGCCATACGTTTTTTATACTATCAGCCTTTATACCTTCAGCTTCGAACAGATCGCCATAAAGGTACTGGTCTACCGCATAGTTGATGGGGGAATGCTGCCTGATCCAGCGGAATGAAGATACCAGTACGGCACGTTCCGCTAATTTCTGCGTGTAGCTCAGTAAATGGTTTGAAAGTAGACTGCGTTTTTTGATCGTTTCCAATGATCCGATACCATTGAATGTCAGTTCGCCGATATCATTAGCTTTGATATTGCCCAATGTACCTATATATGTAATGGTCGAATTTTTACCAGGATCATATTGAAGTTCCATTTTGCTGAAATAATTAATATCCGAATTGGTGTAATGAAGATCTTCTTGGTTTGTGAATTTTACATCTTCAATCGCATATTCGGATAAGCTCTGCCTCACAAAACTATTTTTCTTGCTGTTGGCAAAGCCCAGCCATTTTATCTTCAGATCTTTTCTTGGCGAAAAGATGCCATTGAAGGAGAGAAGCTTGTCGTTGTTGAAGTTTGACCGTTGCGGGTCAAACTCATTTAAGCTCGGTTTGTTCTCCAATAGGGAAGGAGTTGAGACCTGGAGACCCACCTGACCAGGTTCGTTCGGATCCTGGCTCAAGATGAGATGGTCTATACCACGTAGCGTCTCCAGACCATTATTGTTGGCCGATCCCAATAGATAATATTTTGTTTTTTTACCAAAATTCATCAGATTAGCCTGTGCATTGTAAAACTCAATAGGGATTACACTTGCTGACGCATCGATACTGCCTACCCATTGCGATTTACTTTCACTTTTGAGGGTCAGGTTGAGTGCTATCTTTTCAGAATGTTCAACTCCTTTCAGGTGCTTATTGTTTGAGTATCGCTGCAGTACCTGTACCTTTTCTATCGGATGTACGGTGAGGTTCTGCGTGAGCAGTTTGTAGCCTTTTCCAAATAAATCATCTCCTTCCACCATAACCTTTTCGATCTCTTTGTTACCCACTTTGATCGTGCCGTTTTCACTGATCTGCATACCCGGGATCTTGCGCAACAGGTCTTCAACGGTACGTTCTTCGCCCTGCAGATAGTTTTTGGCATCAAGTTCAATAGTATCGCGCCCGGCCCTAATAAATTTTTTTGGTGCTACATATACCTCCTGCAGCTGTATCCTGCTTTCTTCCAGCTCGATTGAAAGTTCCAGCGTATCTGAACTGAGATGAATGGATCTGTTGAGGGACTTGTAGGCCAGCGACTGAAAAATAAGCGTATAATTTCCATGACTTACCCCTGAAAAGAGGAATAGGCCTTTAGCATCTGTAAAGGAGTAATGCGAGCCTCCAGAACCATTCTCAGTAACGAGATTGACGCGAATACCAGCTGGGGTAGACGATGGTGCAGTTACCTTACCCCGTATCAAGGTTTGGCAGTAACTTTGTGAAAACTGTATTAAAAATAACAGCAAAAAGCTAATTCGAACCATGCTCCCATTCATACACCTGCTCTACTGTGCCTCGAGTCTTCGTTTTATTTTCGGTACTGAATTCAACCCCTTCAGGTAGTTTGGAACGCATAATGCGCATCTGCTCTGCAATCTTACGTTCATCCTGCTCTACATATTTTTTCAGTGACATCGTAGGCAAGGTTTGTACATAGTTGCGGTCTACAGGAATCTGACCTTCGAAAGGGTAGGAGACCTTTTTCAGTAACCAATAGTGCGGATGAGCACTTTCGGTATATAGCATCACAATAAGACCAGGAAGCCCTCCAAATTTGTACGGTCCGGCCGGTACAGGGATAGACGGGTCATAATAGGCTACTACTTTTGTACCCCGATAGTCTGCGGTCGCTTTTTTACACATTTTATCTCCGAATTTCTCCTCTTCCGGGTAATCGGTATTCCAGTTGATCGCTTTAAAGGTGTGATCTTCTACCAGGTAGTTTTTACTGTCCAGTGATCGGGTTTCTATCAGTCCCTTTTGTTTAGGATCTTGGATAACAATTTTACGGAATATTTTGCCTACATCCAGCACAACAGAAAGCTCACTCGACTCCATTTCATCTTCAGACTGGCCTGTGGTTGTTTCTTTTTTTAGCGAAATCGAGTCGCGGACCGCAATCTTTACAGTACCGTCATAATAGACATCCTCTTTAAAGGTTGCGACGGGCGAGGGAATATATTCGTAACTCGCCATCAGCTGTTGGGCTTTCGAAGTTAGACTTCCGCTTACCGCTAAAAGCAGTAAAATTACATTACGTATCATGGGTATTATATTTTAATTGTAGATTCGGTTATAGCGCATATGAAGAGCACTATAAATATGATCTGAGCCATAGAAAAAATAACACTATGGCTCAGATTAGAAAAGCTTTTCAATTTAGGATATCCTAGTTCATCGAAAAACCTTGATCAGTGTACATTTTTTTAATGGCTTTAAAGAACGTGTGGCACGAGCCATTGGTCGTTGTGATGTAATGATCGTAACCTACAGCATCACCGTTCACATAAATGGTTACAGACATTGTGCATCTCCATGCCTTTTCGTTCTTTACTGCAGTTTCTTTAGAAACATGTTTAGTATTCATTTCAGTTGCCATGCTCGAAGCATAAAGTCCAAATGTGGCAATCAGTGCAAATAATAGCTTTTTCATCATGTGTAATTTTTAGTGTATAATCAGTTGTTTTTGTTAATTCAGTTCGTATCCTTGTGAGGCATAGTACGATCTCATGGTTTTAAAAAAACCGCCACAAGACCCGGTACTCTGATAGGATAAAGTTGTTTCTGTATCCAAATAATTCCCGTTAGAATCATAGAATTTCAATCTGAATTCACAGAATATTCCAGCATCTTTCGCTTTTATCGGTGCCTTGCCCGATCCCGCAAATGCAGCTGAGGACATTAATCCGACAGCGCAAAGTGTCATTAAAATCTTTTTCATGTTCTTGTTTTTAAAGAGTTATTAATTGTAGTTTATACTATCAAATATAGATAGAGGGGAAGGGGAAGACTAAGGCTAAGCTATATTCGTTATAAAGTATCTGATATTCGCTGTAGCTAGACCAAAATACGTTAGCGTAGCGCAATATGACCGGGTAGTTATACGCATAAGGTTTAAATGCTTCAAGAGCCTAGAGATCGCGTAGTTATAGTTTAATCAACGAAATAGGCAAGAGCGAGATCGAAGCAATTTAACGATAGACCGAGGATAACGTGTACGTTACAAGTAAGAACTCGGTTCAAAACCATACACAGTGCAATTGTAGTTTTGAGTATTTTCTATTCTTGTTTAAAAACAGTATAAATTTTGTGTTTAATAACAATAGATTTGTGTGCATGCGTTGTAAGTGGTTTTTAGCCAGTGATCTGAGCGAGAGTTGATAGCACTTTTATCATTGGGGTTAATTTACTTTTTTTAATTTGAAGCCGTCTTAAGCTTCTCATCATTTTATCCTAAGGCATTAGAAGAGGTAACTCATTTCTCAATGGTTCTTTATAACTATTTTTCCATGTATAAGAGACATTTATTTGTGTTGTATCTTTTAATCCGTAAAAAAAATGTATAATTTAGCGTAACACAATATAAAAACTTTAATTCGGTACCCCATTCCGATTATTAAAGGCTCTAGAGCACCTTCTAGAGCCTTTTTAGAACAGATGAAAAGTAGTGGGATTCGAGATCTCGCCGATAGGCTGCTTTTACTGTCCGACCTTTTTAACAACCATTCATTTCAAATGGATATTTAATGCTGTTCTGCGTTGTTAAATTGCCAAAGCACATTAACAATTTTCCAGGATCCATTAAGTTTAACAATATGCATATAGTCGATCCATTCGTCTGCAACCAACTTTACGGAAGCCGTTTTTGCAGATACGTCCAGTAGTATAACATCCTTTTTAGGAGAATTTGGAAATTTATCAGCATTTTTATTATAGCTTGCAGCAAGTAAAACCATCGATTCTGAAGTCGTTTCAGTCTGAATGATGACTAATTTAGGATCAATAATTCCATTCGCTATATGCTTTCAATGCTTATTGATAATAAGTTTATTAGGCACTTTCTGTTAAGAATAATGATTCGTCATAAACTGTTCTAATTCTCCCTTATCATATAAAACAGGGCCGTGTCCAAAACAAATGATCTTGGGCTTTAGGCTATAGATTTTTCGAATAGATGCTAGGTTCAATTTCTTATCCTTAGTAAATAGATCGGGTGGTTGGCTTAATCCGGTAACAGTCGTTATTAAATTCATATTCACAAGCACATCACCAAGGATTAAAACCCGATCTTCCTCTCTAAAAAATGAAATATGCCCCGGTGAATGTCCCGGAGTTTCGATAACAATAAAACTACCAATCGTGTCGCCCTCCTTTAAAATACGGGATACATTATGACCTTCTCCTGCCCAATAATATTGCTGAAACCGAGCAATAAAGTGCCTTTTATTCGGATATTCATTCGTGACATTTCCTGATTCCGCATTATTTTTTTCAAATTCAGAAGTCCAGAGTGGAATCTTTAACGTGTTGCATAGCACAGCAGAACTTCCCTGATGGTCAGCATGGGCATGAGTTAAGGCATGGGTGGTTATTTTTTTATATTTAAGTGCCTGTAGTATGGTTTTGCTTGAACTTCTTATTCCTGCATCAATCAGGACATCGTCAATGATATAGCAGTTGATACTGTTTCTTGGTAGTACCGGAATTTGGAATACATTTTTAGTGATCTCTTTCATTCTTGTTTTTTTTTATACAAAAATGTCTAATCGCTTATTGTTTCTCCTTGATAAATGTTAAGAAATCTCGCTTCTGATTCTACTTAATGATTCAGGAGTTATACCTAGATACGATGCAATATGGATAAGGGGTGTCCGTTGCACTATTTTTTCAGAAGATGTTTTTAAAAATTCAAGATACTTTTCTTTGGCTGGAATAGATTGGAGTTTTAACAGCCGATCTGCTAAACATAACACATTCTGTTCTGAGAAAAATCTTCCTATTCTTTCCCATTGGGGAACAGCTTCGTAAAGCTCCTGCATATCCTTGTAGGTGATGGCCAGCGTTTGCGATTTTTCCAGGCACTGGATGTATTCATAAGACTTTGACTGGTTTATAAAACTTGAATAGGAGGAAACAAAACCATTGTCACTCGATAAGTAGCTCGTTATTTCTTTGCCATCTTTTACGTAAAAGATGCGTACCAAGCCAATCGCAATAAAATGTAGGTGCGTAGATACCTGACCTTCTTCAAGAATGTATTCTTTTTGCTTAAACTTATGTTGTGTAAATTTTGACTTAATAATCGCAATGTCAGTCTCAGAAAACCTCGCGTAAGTTGAAATTAAAGCTATTAAATTATCGATTCCCATTGATCATCGTGTTGATGTGTATTTTTTTAATCTGTGCAATTTCCGAATATAAGCATATTGTAATTATTTTATTATTAAAAGAAAACCTTTTGAAAACGAGTATCCATAAAGCCTTTTCATTTGAAGAAATAGGAAAGGCGCATTTAAAATTATAAACAAATCGTGACGTCGATAAAGTCGTTGTTAATATCTAAAACAAGACAAAGATTTGCTGCATCAATCTGTCAGGATAACATTGAGTCAAATCAGGGTAATATAGATGCAATGCCCAGGTTTATATCGGGTTAATTTTGAAATATAAACCTTTTGCACTGTTCCATTGATATGACGCAATAGCTGAGTAACTGTTTTTTCAACCTAATTTTCGGTGTTTAAGCATGCCTTGGAAAGAACTTAATAAAGTGATGATATGAAATATTTTTTAAACCTTCTTTTGTTATTGACCATTAGCGGACCGCTCTCTGCTCAAGTTGAAAAAGTAACACCCATTGTGAAAACATCGAAAGTCGTTATAGACCAGTTCATGGATTTACGTTTTGGCATGTTTATCCATTGGGGGCCAGTTGCCCTGCGTGGTACTGAAATTGGATGGAGTCGAGGAAATCAAGTTCCCTTTGAGGACTATGACCAATTGCATAAAGAATTCAATCCCGTATTATTCAATGCCGAAGAGTGGGTAAAGACTGCAAAAAATTCAGGTATGAAATATTTAACCATTACAGCCAAGCATCATGATGGCTTTTGCTTATGGCCAACCAAATTTTCAGATTTGAATATTATGGAGACACCTTTCAAGCGTGATGTTGTGGGCGAACTGGCTGCAGCCTGTAAAAAGCATGGTCTAAAATTCTGCGTATATTTCACCGTACTGGATTGGCACGATCCACATTACCCTTATGCACGTGCGGGTACAAAGGAGATCAACGCAACGACCGACATGGCAAAATTTGTTGCAACTATGAAAGATGAGTTAACGGAGATCTTGACCAATTACGACCCATATATGCTTTGGTTCGACGGTAACTGGGACAAAGAATGGACCGATGCACATGCACACGAAGTATATGCTTTGTTAAAACAGTTGAAACCCGATGTCATCATTAACAATCGTTTAAAAGGTATAAGTGATTTCGATAGGACAAGAGAAGACCATACACGCTTGTCTTCGGATGCTATCGGAGATTATGCGACACCTGAACAGAAGATAGGTGCATTAAACATGGATTATCCATGGGAATCCTGCATGACTATTGCGAACCAGTGGGCATGGAAACCCAATGATGCACTAAAATCCACTAAAGAATGTATCCAGACCTTGGCAAAAACAGCTGCAGGAAACGGGAATCTCCTTTTTAATGTCGGCCCGATGCTGGATGGTCGTATTGAAGCCAGACAGATTAATAGATTGAAAGAGATGGGCGATTGGTTAAACACCTATGGCGAGAGTATCTATGGCACTAAAGGAGGTCCATTTATTCCGAACAATACCTATGCTTCCACACGTAAAGGTAATATCTTATATGTGCATGTTTTCAATCGAAAAGAGGATGTACTGACACTTCCTGCTTTAAAGGGCGTAAAAGTCAAAAAAGCCCATATATTAAATGGAGATGCCATAACTTTTTCACAAAGTGCTACGGGAAGTATAGCGCTAAATTTACCTGCACGATTACCGAACGCTGATAATACAGTGATTGTACTTGAATTAAATAAAAATGCTGAAAGCATTCCCGTTGTTGCGCAAAGTAATTAACCTGCAATTGTTCTTAATTATCTCTTCCGGAAATACAATGATTAATTATATTAAAACATATCTCTGACATAGAATTAATGTGTTCTATTTTATTTTGATTGTTTGAATTATTTTAACTTAATAAGTTTATTCCTTATCTTCTAGCAAGACTGATTGATACCGGTCCGTATTATAAGAAAGTGATTATTAATAAAAAATAAGATGATAACAATAAAAAGAAATCAGATCGATGAGATGGAAAAATTCTATCGGATCAGCCTGATCAATAGTCTGATCGGTTTTAAACCAGTCAATCTTTTGGGCAGCTGTAACATAGATGGGGCACTTAATTTAAGTATTATCAGTTCAGCATTTCACTTAGGAGCCAACCCGCCCTTGATAGGACTCGTTATGAGACCCCAACGCGAGCATAACGATACCCTTAAAAATATCCAGGCTACAGGCCAATATACCTTGAACAATGTACTGCCAGATTGGTTTAAACAGGCTCACCAAACTAGCGCCAGTTATGCTTCAGGGATATCTGAATTTGAAAAGTGCAACTTTAAGGAGTTGTATACCGACGGGTTCCGGGCCCCTTTTGTCAAAGAATCAACTGTCAGGATAGGCTTGGAGTTACGAGAAATCATGGATGTACCGCTCAATGGAACAACGATTGTCATCGGCGAAATCGTCCAGATTTTACTGGATGATTTGATTATTGAAGAGGATGGTACTGTCGATCATGTAAAGGCGGGATCAATGGCTGTAGCCGGATTGGACCGTTATTTTCTTCCAGAATTTGTAGGTCGCTTATCCTATGCGAAACCAGGAATTAAGGTGGAAGAAATAAACAAGTAGGGAAACTAATTTTTCCATTGCATGCGCTTTTGGCATTATATGTAGTGTGCTATCCTCAATAATAATTCTGTTATCAGAAATATTTTTTTTTTTGAAATCAAAATAGTCCATATGAAAGCGTTGATTTAGATTAATGAATAATTGGTTCTGTTTCGTTTTAGGTTTGTGATTTTGTTTTATTGTTAGATTATTTAAAAACAAAATAATCTAACAAGTGTTTTAGGAAAATACACATTATATAACCAAAACGCTTAAATTCATGGAACATCATCATTCTCACCCGTATTCGTGCACGCATTGTGCCTGTAACAATCCAGTATTAAAAATCCTCAAAGAGGATATTTTTCATCAGAAAAATTACGAAGCTCTCCCTAAAGCAGAAAAGAAGGAGGAAATCCGACAGGAGCTGATGATCAGTGGCGGTATTATACGGCCCATGATCAATGGTTCTGTTGCAACAGTTGATGCCATAGGAATTGCCTCTGGTCAAGTCAAGGTCACAGGCACAGTACAAGAAGTCAAGGATTATATGAGCCAACATTATCCAGGTTTCATTCAAAAGGTTCTTGGCGATGGACAAACTTTGTTGCCCGGTTTAATAGAACCCCATGTACATATTGTTCCTACCGCACTGATGGCAAGCTGGATAGACTTAAGTCCCTTTAAAGGACAAGACCTCATTGATCAGTATGGACAGGATTATATAAAGCTAGAAGTAAACAAACCTATAAATAAACCCGCGGAAAGTGGAGATTGGTATTTAGGTTTTGGTCTTGATCCTGCATTGATGGCATTTGATGTAGATGGAAAAGCATTGGTTACGATTACCAATGAATGGTTGGACCAGGTTGACGACCAATATCCGCTGATGGTATTGAGTGCATCTATGCATACCCTATATCTAAATACGCTGGCGATGAATGCTGTCTATGCAGAAAATGAGGCAAAACTCCAACCCATATACGGAGATGCGGCAGGTTATATTTTGCAAACACAAGGACAGCTCCAGGAAGCGGAGGGAATGGGGCCAGCGCTAAAAACGATCCCCAAAAATCAATTAGCAGACATGCTAAAGCAGTCCTTCACGCATTTCGGCGAACTATTTAGTCATGCAAATGAAAGAGGAATTACCATGCTTTACGATGCTGGCATGAACAGTCATCTCAAACTTTTATTGAACGCTTATTTGCTAACACATCGTCGTAAAGTGCGTGTGGGAGCGGCATTCATTTGTGATGACAGTAATATTGGGGATCTTCAACCCTATCAGCAACCGCAAGAGTATAAAGACATCTACTACGGTCATGTTAAAGTCGTTTCTGATGGTTCAAATCAAGGGTTGACAGGCTATCAGTCCGATCCGTATATTTGTGTTAGCGATGTAGATTATGGCATTTATAATTACCCCGATGATGATTATGTAGATAATGGCACATTCCTGTCTGATAAACAGCCGCCGGTCAATGCTCCTAATGCCTATCAAAAATTAATAACAACAGTTATCGACACCAATGAATGGCCACTGATGGTACATGCCAACGGTAACCAGGCTGTTGACTACGCTATTCAGACATTTCAAGCAATTCCTGTAGATAAAATCAAAGGTAAACGTCATCGTATTGAGCACTGTTCCTTGATTACCGATGACCAGCTAGATGTGATACAGCAATTGGAAGTATCACCAAGTTTTCTAATCGGTCATGTGGGCTATTGGGGCTACGCTTTTCAGCAGGTTATTTTTGGAGATCAGAAAACACAACTGCTAGACCGCTGTAAATCTGCTTTAAACCGTGGCATGCGAATCACCTTGCACAGTGATAATCAGGTGAGTCCACTTGGGCCACTACGTATGATGGAGCAATCCATTACACGGAAAATGGAAAAAGATCCGAATCATGAAGTGCTAAACAGTAACGAATGTATCGGTGCCGAACAAGCCTTGGTAGCCATTACCTACGATGCGGCATGGCAATGCTACGCAGACAAGTGGCTAGGTTCGTTAGAAGTGGATAAATTTGCCGATTTTGTAATCTTAGCGCAAGATCCACTTTCTGTAACCGATCCGTTTATGAAACTACGGAATATACCGGTTCTCGAAACCTGGGTCGGTGGACGAGCTGTGTATCAAAACCTCGATCAGAAGCAAGCATAAAAAAACATATTCATGATTTATAGAAGATAGTACCTTTATAATGAGGTATTATCTTTTTCTTTGTAGTAGCACGCTTGAATGAAACGTAATTTCAATATGTATACATCTCCTAAATATCTAAGATAAGTAGTTGACAGGTCTTAAATTTCAGCTGTAATTACGGAGTGATTTATCTTTACATTAGTGATTACCCATTGCTTTGCTATTTCTTTAGAAATAACAGTCCCCATTTTCCGATATACATTCTTTTTTCAAATGTTTGACCGATTTCATATGGTTGTTGAACCTGCAGTTTAATTATTCTTTCAAACTGATTTTCTTTAATTTCAATATAATGCTTATTATTCCTGCTACCTAACGAGTAGTCGATAATCTTTCCACTTATATCTATGCTCTTACTGCCCTCAAAATAAGCGTTGCTAAGAATTATAAAGGAAACAACTGTGCCACTAAAAATAAATGTCATACCTAGTGTCATAAAAAATACTCTAAAAATTGACCTTAAGGTTGTCTGTATTTGTGTTGTATAATTTTTGGTTTCGTGTTGCTTCATAAATTTCAAATAAATGAAGGAACAACTAGGGATCATCACGATTAATATCGGTAATACAAAAAAATTAACGGTCCATTTTATGGCCAGAGAAAACTCAGTAAACTCTAATAAGAAAGTGGGGAGTATCATAATCAATACAGAAAGTCCAATGACCAGATAGAAAAATATTTTAAATTGTCGCATATTTATGGCTATAGTCTGCCTAATAATAGGTTGTTACTGTGCTGGTTTTAAAATTTGTATTAATTAAGAGTATGAGTCTCGGACTATAATTCCATTAAATTATAATATTTTTTTAAGCAACAACTCAATTTCTTGAGCATGAGTTATGGTCATAAAATGACCTGCATTTTCAATCACATAAGTTGGTTTAATGTTACGAATGGGGATGATACGATCTTGGTTACCATGAATATGGATAACAGAGGAAGGGACCACGTTATTTTTCCAGTTTAAGATTTGATTGATCGCCCACTTTAAAAATTTGACATCAGTATCCTGCAATATCTGTTTGAGCATCCGTTTATCTTCTATTGAGCTGATACCAAAGAAATAATCGACCAACCTATTGTGCTGCTTTAGAAAAGCATTCGGTAGAATATAATTAAGTTTTAGAGCACCTATTATTTTGTAAAGAAAAGGCAGTTCTGATTCACCTTTAGCAGAGGCAAGCACTATAATCTTCTGCACTTTGATTATTTTAGCTATTTCCATAGCCATTATTCCCCCAAAAGAGAGCCCGACTAGTATCGGTTGGTCATCATTGATCTGCAATGACAGTCGTTTAGCATATGCTGCCATAGTTTCTTTTTTTAGCGGCGCGATCCAATCGATATGGATTACCTGAAGACCCTCAAAGTTCATTTTTGAAAATACTTTTCGGTCAACACCTAAACCACTTAATATATAAATATGACTATTGCTCATTTACCTTTCACGGAATAATATCTGATTCTTTTTTAGTTTTTAGCATTGCTAAAATAAGCAATTAGAATTGCTTATAGTTGAACAATTTCTCCAATTGATCTTAAATTCTAGAAAGTATTATAGTCTAACAAATGGAGAAAATTCCCTTTAATTAATGTGTATTGCGACAATAGTAGAAGCTAAATCATTGTAATTGTTAGCCCATTTGCCATTTGAAAAATAGTTGATCGGGTTTATTAGATAATGTGAATGAAATCTAGAAAATGAGGACATGTCATTGAACTATCTAATTGAAGATCAAAAGCTAATATTTTAACTTTTTTTATCATTATGCTATAATTATTAATCTGTATTTTTAGATTATATATTTCTAAAAGACCAATTAATAAACATGCATTGCAATAAACTGAAATTATCCTTATCGTTTTTCTGGTTTTTAATCCTTTTTAATCTTTTTGTAACTTTAATACTGACCTTACAAATGGGCGAATTAGTGGAGCGATATGGTCCACAAGTCCTCGTTTATTTTTTTTGGTTTAAAACTATTGGTAGCGTTTTATCTTTTATCGGAGAATACATTTTTAATTTCAAATCAAAAGGAGTGTTTTTGAGAAACATCAAACAATCTCCAAAACTGCTGCTTATCAGTATTTATTCATTAGATTTTATACTTTTCTTATTGCTATGCCTCTTGATCGTTCT
The DNA here is from genome assembly GCF_012030425.1 of Sphingobacterium sp. B16(2022). Lineage (GTDB taxonomy): Bacteria > Bacteroidota > Bacteroidia > Sphingobacteriales > Sphingobacteriaceae > Sphingobacterium > Sphingobacterium anhuiense. The sequence goes on from NZ_JAAUVN010000001.1 coordinate 367,134, forward strand.
TTATATTTAGATAGTCTCTCTTACAGTAGAGGAGGACGCATGATACTAAGCGGTCTGTTTCTTGAACTTGAACCGTCAACTATAGTTGGTTTACTGGGGCGTAATGGTACTGGTAAATCAACCTTGATGAATTGCATTTTTGGTAACTGCAAACCTGATTTTGCGTATATGAAATGTGATGGGCAGATCTTTAATCAAGGATATAAAACCAAGAATATTACTTATCTAACTCAGTATAGTTTTATTCCAAAGCACTTGACTTTATTACGTGCTATTCAATATTTTGATTTGGAAGATTCACCAATTATGGATATCGATATTGTAAAGGAGAGATTATTATCTAAAATAGGTGATCTTTCCACCGGCCTCGTTCGTTTGTTTGAGTGTTTGTTGGTCCTTTATTCTAAGGCTAATTATTGCCTTCTTGATGAACCTTTTTCAGGACTCAGTCCACTCTATATTGACATGATTAAACAACATATTTTAGCTGTAAAATCTCTAAAAGGAATACTCATTTCAGATCATTATTATACACATGTGATGGATGTCAGTGACAGATTACTTTTACTAACAGGCGGTTCGCTTAAGTCTGTACAAAAGATAGAAGATCTAGTACTGCATCAATACTTAAAGTAATTTTAATACACATTGCTTTGGACATAATTTAAGGCAGTTGTGATCATGAACTATTTTAGATAATAAATGAAATTTTTAAGGCTACTATAGTCGCGACCATTTTCAGACACATGAACTAAAGTATACCTAAAATAAAAATACTATCTTCGTTTTATTAGACAATCAATATAAACGATGTGCAAGCATGATCATCAAAAAAACTTTCGGTGTTATTTTGCTCTTACTAGGTTTGTTTCTTGCATTCGGTCTACTTAAAGATAGCAGATTGATGCTCTTTGGTAGCAAAATTAAAGCCGATGTCATTGGGATAGACAGTGTAAAAAACAAGCGATTCGGATACGTACATTATCCGATCCTCCAATTTAATTATAAGCAACAACAAGTTCGTTTAGTAAAGGATTTAAAGAGTGTTGATCCCCAAAATGTACCTGCTCATATGGAAATATATTATGCAGAAGACATTGGTGTTAGTGATGGTTTCACCGTTACCTATGTTATCTTTTCTATCATAAGCATCATCATGATCATCTTTGGGATCATCGTCATTCGCACTAAACATCTTTTTTAGTCAAAGAAAGCATTACAAACTCTTCGCTTAACTTTAAAATTTAAGTTCATAAACTTGGGTACGTCTCTAAGAATGAATTATTCAGACAACTTATACGTCTCTATTAATGCTTCTGCGATAGGAACATCAGCAGGGGCTAGATTCCATTTTAATAAATCTGGAACTTTGATCCATTCTATTTGATCATGATCCACTAATTTGATTACAGCATCTTCAGTTTCGCAGCGATAGGATATCAGTTCAATTGTCTTTAGATCGTACTGATGGATGACTGTTTTAAAATGATTTTTAACTGTCACCCTCAAATTTAGTTCTTCTTGAAGTTCTCTCGCTAAGCATTCCTCATAAGTTTCACCTTCCTCCAATTTCCCACCAGGAAACTCCCAGTATCCACCTAGAGATTTCTCGGGTTTTCTACGGCAAATCAAAATTTGTTGATCCTTTATAATAAGACCGCATAATACTTTAGTTATACCCATGAGTTTATTTATTATTCCAATATTAATTTTCTTTTTTAACCTGTATTAGCATCATGTCTTTTTTATTTTCGAAGTGGTATTCCTTCGGAGTATGAGCGATTCGCTAAATATTAGGGGTTGATCCACGTCCAAATCACAGCGCTAACCAAAAAGTAAACTGCAAACGCAGCGATAGCGACACCGATTGCTTTTAAATATTTAAGGCTTTTACTGTCATCATTTCTTAGTAATTGTATATTATATATATAACCAACAGCTCCAATGAGACCGCCTAGCGCTCCACCGCCAATAAATACGATTGAAAAGGGAAGTATAACCAGTATAGCTTCATACCATTTAAGTTTCTCTACGATATTATATTTATTGTTATCGATTACCAATACAGGTACAATGTCAGGGTATGCAGGTTTAGCGTAGGCCTTTACGATCTCGCCATTGCTATCTGGTATTAGAAAGGGTTTTCCTTTTTCAGTTGATCGCTCAACAGCCACATGGTCTTTGTATATAATCTGTTTACCCGTCCAAAAAGCGATATCGAGTTCAAAATTTGATTCCGGGAAGCCAGGTAATGAAAATTGATGTTTCATTGAATGTTATTATTAATACTTTAATTCTAGTGTCGTTCTCAGAATCTTTATTGGGATCGACTGTTTTAGCTCTTCAGCCATTGCTATTTTTTGACCAAAATCTTTTCCTGACACAAAACGATAGAAGTTATGCTCAGTAAGCATCCAAGTAATATGGTTGCTTTCATTATTTAGCGTAATCATTAATCGGTTGATAAAATGGCGTAACCATAATTATCAGACCAGCCCGATTTTAAGGGTAATAATTTTCGTGTGTGTGCTTCTCGCAACATTCCAACCTTTTCTAATACATGAATAGAACCCGTATTTGCCACAGCACAACCAGCTTCTATTCTGTGAAGGTTTAAATCGTCAAAGCCAAAAGATATTATTCTTTTTAAACTTTCTGTTGCGTAACCTTTATTCCAAAATCTGGGATCCAATTTGAACCAGACTTCCGCATTTTTATATTTCTCTTTACCTAAAGTAATTCCGATTAACCCGATAAATTCGTTTCCTTGTTTTTGTTCAATAGCAAATACGTATCTTTTGTTTTCTAAAGTCCAGCCCGCAACAATTTCCCTTGTTACCTCTATATCTTTAGGAATTCCTAGCGTATTGAATTCATCGGTTTCAGCTAAACTGTGTAAACGGTGAATATTTTCTATATCTTTTTCTGAAATTGGTCTTAAATTTAATCTTTCAGTATTAAAATTTAATTCTGTCATTTTTGATATCTATTTTGTAATTCTAGCTGGACTATTTATTTAATTATATTGCTCTTTATTGAACCTCTGCTTATGTAGGTTACACTCAATTCGGGAAAGCACGATGTGAAGCCAGACTTAATATAAAAAATGCTAACTCTTTACAGGTTAATATCAGCTTCATACCATCCCTTTATGGCATTTGCTACCGACTTCATTTTATCTGATTCAGAGATAAATAATCCGCGATCTTTTAATTGTTGAGCTTGCTCCTCTATCGTGAATGCTTTCTTTTCATACATGGAATGTGTTTAAAAAAAGGTCTATAAAGCAAAAGACACGCCCTGGGACGCTGTTCTTATGTGTAGCGTGGCGTGTACTGTTCGTTCAAAGGTAAACATCGATTCTCTATTTTACAAAAATAAAAGTTTAATGATTATAAATATCATAGATCTGCAATGAATAAATCACTCATGATAGTTGAATCATGTTTAAAAAACAATTTATTCAGAAGAAAACTATGCGCTTTATCAAAGATAGGCTGGTTCACTTTTTTACATAGTAGCTGAAACCGGGGATTTTTTGAAGGTTGTTCATACACTAACTTTGATTAGATATTTAAAAATTAAACAACACGACAAAATAACTATATAGATGAACATCGAGGAGTTAGAAAATTTATTTTATTCAGGTGATCTCGCACTATGTATAGAAGAAGGAGAGCAGCATCTTAAAAATCATCCTGACGATACAACGGTATTGTTTTTAATGGCTATTGCACATTACGATTATGTTTACCCTGGTCACCCGGAGCTTGTCTATGACACGATGAATCAATTTACGGTTCCTTATCTTAAGAAAATTATAAGCCTTGAGCCCGAAAATTCAGAAGCATTACAGCATATACTAAGTTATGCATTGAATAACGATTATAATTTAGCTTATATTAATCTTTCCAAAAGACACATCACGTCCGAAAATAGGAACGATTATATCGGTTATGCACAACGTTTAATTCAAGATCCTAACCATGCAACATCTGGTTATGATTTCTTAATTAGGATTTATGAATCTGTCGGAGAAAAAGCGGCTGTTTTGAAAACGTTGGATGAAGCAATGGCTTTCTTTACCACATATTTTACAGCAGATAGAGAACAGCGTGATCAGTATAACGCGATCTTTCTGATGAAGAAGATTTATCTGCTACAGGAAAATAAATTAATATCTCCCGATGCAATCATTCAGGTTATAGCAGATCATATACAGAACATTGCCAGTGATGATGATAGCGACTACCTGTATCTTGCAGAAATAGCTTTTGAAAATGAAGATATGGCCTTGACAAAAGCCATCTTATTGAAATTGATCAGAGGTGTAAATAGTAAAGAGGATGTTTTAGATGGGCTAGTGAAATGGCACCAACGTTTCGATAAGCTGATTAAGAATGGACTTGTTGATGATGACGTGTTTTATTTCCAGTTAATCGTGGAGCGTAATTATTTTGAGAGGATGCATATAAAGGCCGATTTTTATTATCATCACGCACTGAGGCTGTTGGATACGCATTCCGATAAATTTTCGCTGTATCATTTTGCAGGCACCTATTTACATGAAGCAGCACGGCACGCAGAGGCATTACCACTGCTGAGCAAAGCCCTAGAAATTAAATCGGCATCCATAACCTGGAGACGCTATTTTATATCCAAATATTTAGTAACAGGAGCAATCGATCTGGAACTTCCAACATTTGAAGATTTACCTCGGGACCTGTACAATGACGGCGTTGAACTTAGCGAATTTATTACGGAGGAAATTACAGATCCGGAAGATCTTGCGTTGTTTCAAGCGATGTTATCGGGTCTTTATGAACAATCTTTTCATGCTTTCCAGGCATATTACGAAGAAGGTAGTTATGAAAGTGACTATCTCGGTAGCAGACACAATTGGGCCATGTGCTGCAATAACTATAGTATAGAACTTATTAAAAATGGATGTTATGGGACTGCAGTCGATGTGATCCATACTGGTCTGCAAAATAGTGAATTTGAGGAACTGCATCATACTTTATTAGATGCACTAATAAAACAAGAAAATTATGTCGATGCAAAAGCTGCGTTAGCAAAATTCTTTCGTACTTATACAGCAGAAGATTCAAACTTTTATCTATATCTGAAACATCAAGCCGATTATTTAGTTGTCAAGAATGGCTTGGGGGAGACTGAACATATTGCTGATGAAGCACAGGAATTGCTATCTAAAATCTATCAACACTATATCGTGAATCCAGATATTTCCGATTATGATTTTAGAGATTATGAAGCCGCGAAAAATACTGTTGAAGGATTGCTATACGATATTTATGACGACGAACGACATGATGTTAAGATCGCTTATTATACGCATATTATTGAGCAGTATCCGCATGAAGCACATGCACCCTATGTGCTGATGCAAATTTACAATGAACTGGAAGACTATAAAAACGTCAACCATACAGCTCGATTATACTTAGCCAATAAGAAGGAATTTATTATTAATGCCTTTGATAAAGCAAAAACGTTGTATATGATTATGAAAAGTCATTATTTCATGGAGGAGTATTCAGCAGGAATTGACTTTTTCACAGCACAGGATGCTTATTGTGACGAAACATTTGACGCGCCGGAATATCTACAATGGTTACTATATGGTATCAAATTATTTGCAGCAGACAATCAACTGGAACCCTTGCTTAGGTACTCCAATAAATTAAAGCATATTTATGAGACCGAAGATCGGGGATATGATGATACCTCCGAAGAAGTTCATCTGTTAGTGGCAAAAGCTTTGTATGTCAGTGGCGATTTGAAGCAAGCGCATCAACATCTTGACATTGTATTGGGCTATAGTGATCATGTTGCTTTGGCAGATGAGTACAAAAAGACTTGGAAAAAACCAGGTTTATTCTCAAAATTATTTTAGTGATCACGTTGTTATCGTTTTTTTACTGAAGCTAATTCCATGACAAGCAGTGCTAAAAAGTACTGCTTGTATCGTCAAGAGATGAACGTGAAAAATCGATTTCAACTGCAATGTAATTGAAGAAAGTGGGTTTACCTTTAGCAGATATCGCTAAAAACACAGAAGTTACACGATGTCAAAATCTCCACCGTACTTTTGATCATAGCTTGGTTGGTATCGATCAAGATTATTATATTTTGATTTCAAAGCCTACAAGAAAACTTGGTGAGCATAACTATAGTCTTCAAGAATTGGAAGGTACTAAATTTTGTCACCAGATAATCTAGCATGGTAGAGGAGGGAAGTGGTTAAGAAAGGATAGATATTTAGTAATAAGTCCTTAAAACAGATTAAGCAAATAAATGCATCTGATTTCCATTGTCATAGGGATTATAATAGCATTAATATATTCCTATTAATGTTAGAAATCTGTATATTTAAAATTGAAATAAATAGTATATTAATTTATAGGATTATTCTTGTTGCGCAATAATTTGTAAGGAAGAATTAAATTGATAAAATACGAATACTGCAATAGGTTAAAATTTAATAGGGTTTATTTTATCATCCCATTGTTTAAATTTAATTAAGTACAAAAATTCGGTTTTAAATGGCTGAATTTCGACCTCATCGTTTTGTGGATGGAATTTTAAAGATGCTTATCTAGTTTAGTTCTATAAACTAATTTAATATGAGCATAAGAAGAATTTCCTTCGTATTATTTTTTTCATTGACATCTGTTTTACTATTAAAAGGGGGCTCCATAAAAAAAGTAGAAAATGTAATATCGCAGAGAACCGGATTAGATAGCGTTATATTCTATGGGAAAATTTTAGAACAAACAACAGAAAAGGTAATCCCATCTGCGACGATTCAAGTAATCTCTATCAATGATAGAGAAATTATCGATAGATTATCATCTGATCAGGAAGGGAGATTTCAGATGCGCAAAGTTCTTAGTGATTCAATATTACTTAAAATTTCACATGTCGGTTACGATAGTTTGGATTTTTTTTTAAAAACTTCGTCGATCTCAAAAGAGCCTTTAATAATTAAGCTTTTTCAAAAGAGCCGAACCATTGATGAGGTTTCTATAGTATTAAAAGCTCCAATAGTAGAAGAAAAAGATGGTAAATTAATTTATAACGTTGATGAAACCAATAATTCGAATAGTTTTACCGCAGACGAATTACTAAGAAAAGTACCATATGTTAGCGTTGATTTTGATGGGGAGGTCAAACTACGTGGGAGTTCTAGCGTGAAAGTATTCATTAATGACAAACCTTCTACTCTTATTGCTGGATCAGTTTCGGATGCATTGAAATTAGTTCCCGCAAGTATGATTAAACGTGTAGAAGTCATTACAAATCCAGGCGCTAAATATGATGCAGAGGGCACTGTCGGCATCATAAATATAATAACAAAAAGAGAGCTTAAAGGCATCAATGCATTTGTGAATGTTTCGGCAGGCTCAATTGGAAATGCGAATATAGCAGCAGGCGGCGGTATAAGTAACACGAAGTTTTCATCAAATGTTTCTTTAACTTCCAATTATTACAGGAATAAAATTCATTCCGAATTAGAGAGAAATAGTTATGGAGATCAAACACAGTATTTATTTCAAGAAAGTGATATAAGGGCCATTGGACGGTCTTACGGAGCCAATCTATCATCAAGCTATAACTTCTCTCATAAAAATATTTTATCAGCCGGAATTCAGGTGAATGATGTTAATAATGATAGGTATGAGGATATCAGTTTTTGGTCCTCGGTTAAAGGAGTGGGAACGGGTGCAAATTCACGATCTATAGATAATAAGATTAAAAAACCAGTTTATTCTTTACATCTTGATCACAATTTGAAGTTGAAGGGTGACAACCACACTTTGATTTCATCGATTATATTAAGTTCATTGGATGATAATAACCATTATTTTCTTAATCAAGATCGTGCTTATGATGATAGAAGTTTTAATTTGCAAAAGCGTAAAGAACTGTCGGCACAAATAGATTATTCGAAACCTCTTTCTAAAAGAATCAATCTTGAATTAGGAATGAAATATATTGGAAGAGCTTTTAACAGCTCTTCGCTGATGTCGGCATTCGATAATGCTAGTCAAAGTTTTGAACTTATGGACAGTTCATTGAATGAAATGGATTATGATCAGCAAATTATTTCTGTTTATAACAGTTACAATGTTTCACTAGGAAAAGGTTTCCTATCCAATACAGGATTACGTTACGAAAGAACAATAAATGATGGAAGAGTGGATCGTTTGCATTCTTTCGAAAATGATTTTCGTAACCTTTTGCCAAGTTTGTCTTTCGTAAAATCTTTTGGGAAGACTAAGCAGTCTATACGATTAAGTTATAATCAGAGGTTACAGAGACCGGGTATTACATTTCTAAACCCCTTTATAAATCGTGCTGATGTCAATAATGTTCGTTATGGAAATCCAAACTTGAAACCTGAAAAAAGTCATCAAATAGAGGTTGCATATTCAAATTTCTCAGTTAACAAATTATTTTTTACACTGTCACCTTTTTTTACAATCGTGAATAATTCTATTCAAGAAAAAAGAGATGTAGGTTCAGATGGCTCAACCTCTGTTACCTTTCAAAATATAGGAAAAAGTAAATCTTTAGGAGGGAATATTTATTTTTCATATCAGGATTCTAAATTTTCTATTGCACCAAATTTAAACATTTTTTATAGGAAACTTTCAAGTGATGCTTATTCCAACAAGGGGCTTACCATGAACGCCAGTATATTTGCTTCTGCAAAATTCAGTAAAGGTTTCTCATTAGAGTTATATTCGAACTATAATACGAGAGAAATTAATTTACAAGGGTATTCAGATGCGCTTTCGTATTCAATGATTGGTGTCAAGAAAAATATAATAAATAAAAGTTCAAGTATTTCCCTATCGATGTTACAGCCATTTCATAAAAATGTAAAATTATATACTGAAGTTTCAGGATATAATTTTAATCAAAATTCTACAATAATAGCACCAATACGACAATTACGTCTAAGTTTTCGTTATCAATTTGGCAAAATTAAAAAGAGTGCGAAACAGGATGATTCGGATGTCATTGAAGACAAAAACGCTGGAGGTACAGCCATCCCAGTTAATTAAAAAGTTAAATAATTAGAAAATTAAAACTATAAAAGCTATTCCATAATACAAGATTCAATGAAGAGATTTTTGAGTACATATTTTAGGGCTTACCTGTTTGCTTTTTTATTGTTTGCCATTATTCTATCGAGTGAAGTTCAGTTTAGTTCCGAATATGTGTTGGGTTCTATCTCCGACTTCTTTCTATCCATCTTTCCAAGATCTTTAATTTATAGTATTCCAGTGGCATTTTTAATGTGGTACTGTGGACAATTTGATTTTCAAAAGCCTAAGCTTAATAGATTAATACAAATTGTAGCATTTCTCTTAATTGGTGTGGCAGTTACAGTGCTCGAAAAGCTGTTGGAGTATTATTTGGGAATTTGGAATGTTAAAGAATCTTTTGGACTTTTTTTAACTAGCCGTTTCTTTCCCACGTGGCTTGGATTAAACATCTATTCTATAATTTATGGTGCAGTAACTTTATCTATCTCAAATATGCGCAGAAATGTTCTATTACAAGAGCAACTTCAAACTGCCAGTATCAATGCGATAAAAGCCCAGTTAGAACACCATTTCTTATTTAATAATCTCAATACTCTTTATTCTCTTATAGATGATACTAACCCCAAAGCATTGAACTTTTTACATAATCTTTCCGAACTATACCGATATCTTTTAAAGAACGCTGACAACCAAACTGTATCATTAGTGGAAGAGCTTTTGATCGTAGAGAAATTCATTAAGATGACACAGGAAAGGTATGGTTCCAATTTGATAGTTTCGATAAATTATTCACACCAACTTGATGATAAGGCTGTTATTCCTCCTTTGTCAATATATAATCTTGTTGAAAACGTAATAAAGCACAACATTATTGATGATAGTCATCGCGTGAGATGTACGATTGATTTAACATCCCAATTTGTGGTTGTCTCAAATAATATGTTTGGTAAAAGGTATTCTTATATGAAGGAAAACAGTGGGATTGGTTTAGCAAGCTTAAGAAAAATATATGCAATGCTTTCAACAACGAAAGTGGAAGTGGATATCATAGACAATTTCTTCATTGTCAAAATTCCAATATTACAATCCCATCAAACCAATGGAAAAATTAAATTAATAGCATATGAAAATTGTAGTCGTTGAAGACGAAATCGCTGCTTACAATAATATTGAAAGACTAGTTCGAAATGTTAAAAGTGAATCTCTTTCGATTGTAGCGTGGCTGAAAAGTATTGAGGAAGCTGAAAAATGGTTCATGCTAAACGGTGAGCCAGATTTATTATTGTTGGATATCCAACTGAGTGATGGCTTAGTATTCGAACTATTTACAAATTTAGAGATTAATTGCCCTATTGTATTCACTACGGCGTTTGATCACTATGCTATAAAAGCATTTGATTATAATGCATTGTCATATCTATTGAAACCAATTTCACAAACACAGTTTGATGATATGATTAAAAAGGTATTTCAAAACAGTTCAAATTATAAAATCGATAATTCTTTGCGTCGGTTAATTACGCAGCTCGATACTTATAATTCTAAAAATATTTTACGTGAACGGTTTCTCCTTAAAAAAGGTGAAAAGTATTTCGTGGTTAAAACTTCTAATATCCGTTATATATATATAGATCATTCCGTGATACTGGAAACGCTCGAAGGTGAGCGGTTTATTTTAGGAAACACACTTGACGAGCTTGTTAATCAGTTAGATCCCTTGAAGTTTTTTAGATGCAACAGACAAGTAATCGTTAATGTTGATGCCATAACAATAGTAATACCTTATTTTAAAAATAGTTTATTATTAAAGCTGGATACAAAGACCGACGGTGAAATCGTAGTTCCTAAAGATAAAGTAAGAGCCTTCAAACTCTGGATGGATAGATAGAAAATAGGAAAAAGTTACCTTATTTATTTATAAACAAATTGTGATTATTTTCCATTTACAGTAATTTTGACTTCATTTCCTTCATGTAGACCACTCACACCTCCGCCAGTATATTTAACAGTATACTTTCCCGGTTTGATCGTATAGTTTTTTGCAAGGTTATATACGGTACTGACGCAATCATGTGGTTGCACTAGAATATAACTTTCTGCAGGAGGTGGCATCACCCTTCTTGCCATCGGACCAGTAAACTGCGTTTCTATTCCCTGTTCATCGATAATCTCCATATATTTTCCTAACATCGGTTCAAAGGGTGTTTCCCATTTACAAAAACGCTGTACCGTGTCTGAATGGTTGAACACCGAGAATGATAATAGTACGGAATCTGTGGAAAAATTAGGGTCAATCGCTTGTAGTTGAGTCTCCAGAGGAATTAACGTTGACGTATCACGTTTAACTTCAGTTGTGTCAGAAACATTTTTTTGATTTTGACAGCCCGTAACAAATATAGCTGCAAGAATTAAGAAAGAGAAGGGACGAATCATATGTATATATTTAATTATGGGTAAATACTGACTAGCAGTTAATGGATTTGGTTTTGCCTGTTATATCTAAATAAAAGAGATTTATGATCATTCCAAGCAATTTGCAGTAGATTTAAATCTGTATTTTGTCAATATGTGATACGGTTTTAATACAATTGCCGCAGATTGGCAATTAACATCTCGGTTAGGAACTGATTCCGGATCAGGATTAGTGGATGCTTTTGATCGTATTGTGAAATTTTTCTCCAAACATTTAACCGGCTTCTCCGCTATGAGATAAGTTCGATTTTCTTTGATGTTATCCTTCGTTGAGCCTTCTGGACCATCCTCAAAAGACCACGCAGTACTTGTACTGTAAGTGAAAAATAAAGTGCTGTCCTGTACAAAATAACGATCTACAGCCTCATAATGATCATACTCATTATATCTGTGGACAATTAGTCTAAGGTTACCATTTTTTGTAAAGTAACCCACCGTCCCATTTTTTTCATCTTTGCAAGAATATTTAAAGGTCGTGGAATCCAATTGACCATCTTCGAGTTCTTTATTGACAGCTGCATAAGCCTTTTTTATAGCATCGATATTAAGAAGAGGTGTATGCTCTTCTGCTGATCTTGTGGGTGACAGTGTTTCAACTTTATGCATAGTTGTATTTGTTTTGCTTTTATCAGAACCTGCTCGATCTGTACATGCAATAACAACACATAAAATGATCAGAGGTAGCAACATCTTCTGCGATGGAAAGATCTTAAGTATTTTACGAGTTTTCTGCATATTGACGGAGTATCTATTTATATCGATAAAATGCTCAAATGATATTATAAGATTATAACAATCCTGATATAGAAATGTTCATCCCCCTCCAGTATAGCTATGAGGCAGACTTTGATATCGTAGCTAAAGATATCCGTTCAAATGTGTAGAAAGAGAACCTGTCTATCTCGGGGAGAAATAACTTATTTGAAAAAGCTATCGGTCAGCAATGAGGTAGTTATTGATAAACTACGGCAAACAACATACGAGATTCGATAAAGAAATGTATAAGTATAAATAGATTAAATATACATTTTCGGCAATCTAACCCATATGTTGGATCTGCTCATGCTCAAATAATGAGTAAACCGTTAAAATTCCAAAATCGGCCTTAAATTGGATTAAACCTATATTTTACCATTATTCATCTATTGGATCATTTATATAGTGTAAAATTACACCTTATTTTACTAAGTTGGTTTAAAATATAACTAAATTGTGTATGGTAAGATATACATACAAAGATGGAAAAGGAAAATCAAATTACAGCAGATAAAATATTTGAATTGTACGGAGAGTACATTTTGAATCACGGCGAGCGACCAAAAAATATTTACCTTTTTGCAAAGGACAATGATTTTGAAGAAAAAGACTTCTACGATTATTTTACAAGTTTCGAGCAGATTGAAAAATCAATGTTGGTCAATCTTTTTGAAAAGTCCGTAGCATTGGCCTCAGAAGTTAATATTTCTGGTAAGATTACGTCGAAAGAAAAGCTTTTGAACGTATATTTTATCTTTTTTGAAAACATGACGATGAACCGTTCGTTGGTTTTGATGATTCTGGGGAATGACAAATTACATGCTGCAAAAATTTCAGATCAACTCAAAGAAACGCATCGAAATTTCATCAAAACACTCGATTTTAACGATTGGAGCATAATTAAAGAATCAAAAGATGATGTGAAAAATTTTCATGACAAGGCTAGAGAAGAAGCATTTTGGCTTCATTTGGTTTCTGCCATCGAGTTTTGGAAAAAAGATACCTCGCCATCATTCGAAAAAACAGATATTTTCATTGAAAAAACAATTGATACAGGTTTTGAATTGATGGATAATGAACCATTGCGAAAAGTAGTTGACCTTGGGAAGTTTTTATTCAAAGAGAAATTTAGAAAAAGTTAAATGACACATCTGCATTAAAATCCTACTATTTTTCAATCAACATGATGGAAATTCTTGACGTCTATTAGCAATGAAATTTTAAAAATGAAAACACTCCATAAAATACCGACAGGAAAGTTAGAAAGAACGAGCAGTTTGCTGAAAGCAGGCGCCAAAGTTGGCGTTAATTACATCAAATATTACGGAAATAAAATTACAAAGGATAAAGATGAAGACGAAGCTCGAAAAACTTTAAATGAAGATAATGCGACCGATATTTACGATTCTTTAAAAGAATTGAAAGGTTCTGCTTTGAAAGTTGCTCAGATGCTGAGCATGGAAAAAAATATTCTTCCGCAAGCCTATGTAGAAAAATTTTCTTTATCTCAATTTTCTGTTCCGCCGCTTTCCGGAGCTTTAGTAAAAAAAACTTTCAGAAAGTATTTCGGGAAAAATCCGGAAGACTTATTTGATGAGTTTACAGATGAATCTGTTAATGCAGCAAGCATTGGACAAGTTCATAAAGCCAAGAAAGATGGTCAAGACCTTGCAGTCAAAATTCAATATCCTGGCGTGAGGGAAAGTATTTCAAGTGATCTGAAAATGGTTAAACCGATTGCGATGAAGATGTTTAACATCAAAAAAGAGGGGTCGGAATCGTATTTTCAGGAAGTGGAAAATAAATTGTTTGAGGAGACAGATTATGATCTGGAACTGAAAAGAAGTCAGGAAATTTCTGAAAAATGTGCTCATCTTCCTAATCTCGCTTTTCCTACATATTATCCAGAATTTTCCTGTGAAAGAATCATCACGATGGATTGGATGAACGGAAAGCATTTCTCAGAATTTACAAAACTAGATAATTCTCAGGATGATTTGAACAAGATCGGACAGACACTTTGGGATTTTTATATGTACCAGATGCATGTTCTGAAGCAGGTGCACGCCGACCCGCATCCCGGAAATTTTTTGGTTTCCGCAGATAACAAGTTACTTGTCATTGACTTTGGTTGCATCAAGGAAATTCCGAATGACTTTTACAAACCTTACTTTGAATTGGCTGAACGTAAGAATCTGGATAATCCTGAGTTTTACAAAGAAAAATTATATGAGCTTGAGATCTTGAGTGATCAGGATACTGCAGAGGAACAGGAATTTTTTACTAAATTATTCTACGAATTACTGGAATTATTTACAAGACCTTTCAATGTCGTGAATTTTGATTTTTCTGATGAAACTTTCTTTCAGGAAATTGCAGATTTAGGTCAGCGGTATGCGAAACTGAGTAATATAAAAGGGATGAACACCAACAGGGGGTCGAAACATTTTATTTATCTGAACCGCACATTTTTTGGATTGTACAATATGATGCACGATCTGAAAGCGCAAAATATCGTCATCAATCAATATAAAAATTTTATATAATTAAAAACAAAATAGAGTGTTCCCAAAACGATACAAATTTTTAGGAACACTCTATATTTTATAAATTTACTTTTCTATCTAAAATCCTGCTCGTAATTTTATTAGCAAGTGGCAATAGAAGTAGTACGCAAGCGTAAACTATAGGCATTGAAAAAAACCATGATTTAAAAAGTTCACCAATCCAATTTTCATCTAAAACCTCATCAGTAACACTTGATAAAACGGACATTACAAAAGTTGTCGGCAGAACTACAAAAAAGGTACTAATTATTCTATAGCGTCTATGTTTCTTAGAATTTACCATTATCATTTTTTCGTTTTCCAGTTTCAGGTATTGCTTCAACAACATCCCAATGTTCTACAATTTTATCTTCTTCAATTCTATAAAGATCATAGAAAGCAACGTGTTCTCCTTTAAAAGTACCTTCACTTAATACTAGGACAAAATTTCCTTCCCCAAGCACTTTATGTATTTTCTTATAAATTTGAGGTTTCCCATCTTCCTGCCATTGATTCAGCATATTTAAAAATTCTTGTACCCCGTCAGCCATATACGGATTATGTTGAATCAATTCATCTTCCTTGAAATAATTTGACACCAAATCGATTTGTCCATTAACAAGAACGTTTTGAACAAAGTCTTTAACAAGTGCTTTGTTAACCTCCGTTTTATGATGATCTTTTGCCTTGGTCTTTCCGTCGGTCATTGTTCTTCCGCTTTTATTCAGTTTTTTTGGATTTGATTGAAGATTATCCCAATGTTCAACACTTATTCCATTTTCAAACCGGTGTATATCAAAAGCCACGGTGGGTTCAAAAAGAAAATAATCTACGTGAACAAATCCATAATCTCCATCTTGAAACTTACGAACTACATTTGTATAAACTTTATCCATTGGCATTTGATCATGCAATCCCAAAATTGCTTTTAAACCTGTTGCTACATTTGGATTGTGTTGTGTATAGGAGGTCGGACTGATCAACCCTATTTCTGCCAAAGTTTCAGTTTCAATGCTATTTTGTATAGCTTCAGCTTTGTCTCTATTTGATAATTCCATTTTTTTTAATTTTAATGATTAATTATGAGCAAATGTACTGACCTTATACATGCGGTAAAATAAGTGAAAAAATATTGCTATAGGGATAATTTTATCCCTATGTCACTGAGAACGAAATATGTCGTAAATTTATTCCATAAAATAGAATAGCAATGTACGAGAAAAAAATACCGAAAGATTTTAGTTGTGGCATGAGCATTACTTTTGAGATTATTGGAGGTAAATGGAAGCCCTGCTTAATTGATTCCATCAATCGAGGAATACGAAGACCGAGTGAACTCGCGAAGAAACATCCGCTTGCGAGCAAAAGAGTTTTGAACTTACAACTAAAAGAGCTGGAAGCATATGGTGTTGTAAGAAAAGTTATTTATCCGGTACTTCCTCCTAAGGTTGAATATTTTTTAACAGAAGTAGGCGAATCGCTTTTACCTCTTGTTGATATGATGGAAAACTGGGGGAGTGATTTTATGAATGATTTTTACAAGAGACAAGAGCATGTAAACTCTGAAACTATTCTCATGGAAAGATGATTTGCGGACTTGGTTAAAATTGTCACCACGAATAGCTTATTTTAGAACATCCATATATTATTCAGTATTAAGCCTATAAAAATAGTCGAATAGTTATAATGAGTTAAAATATTTGTAAAAATTTCGAACTATTAAAGTGTTATTAAAACTCAATATTATGAACGAAACTAAAAAAAATACCGAAAAGTGGAGTATGCTTAGTCATCTTTTTAAACAAATAGAGATTCCTGCTAAAACTACTCTTCTTCAAGAAGGTGAAATTTCCAAAAGAATGTTTTTCGTGGAAAAAGGTTGTTTACGAACTTGGATTAATAATAACGGAAAAGATATAACAACTCAATTTTTCTTTGAAGGTAGTGGTGTGTCGTCTATTGAAAGTTTTATGACAAACAAACCCAGTCTATATAGTATAGAAACGATTGAACCCTGTGTGCTACAAACTATTACTCAGAAAGAATTTCAAGAAGCATTAATGAGTTTACCGGATATTAAAGATAATATACTTGAACATCTATTTCAACGGCTTCTACAAAGTCAAAATCTTTTTTTTTCCTATTTAAAAAATTCACCTCAAAAAAGGTACGAAGAACTTATTAAGCAACATCCACACATTATTCAACGTATTCCGCAACATTATATCGCATCCTATTTAGGTATAACTTCTGTTTCATTAAGCAGGATACGAAACAGACGATAAGTTCATTTACTCACCGGTTTTTTGATTATCTTTTGTGTTCGTGAATCGCTTTGCGATTTCTTAACAATTGTTATCGTCCAACGATTTGCTACTTCTCAACTTTGCAGAGTAAAATTTGACAAAGTAAAAAATGAGAGTAGTAATAGTATTTAATCATCCCTATGAAGGAAGCTTTGGAAACGCAATCTTAAATGCTGTAACCAAAGGGCTTACAGGTGCAAATCACGAAGTTGATCTGATGCATCTTGATAATGATGGATTTAATCCAGTAATGTCAAAGACAGATTTGAAAGCATTTGTCGATCACAAACCTGTGGATCCACAAGTAATAGACTATAATGTACGTCTGGAAAAAGCAGACCACCTAATTTTCATTTTTCCCATTTGGTGGGATCTGATGCCTGCAATGACTAAAGGATTTGTTGATCGAGTTTTTACTCCAGGAGTTGTGTACGACCATCATCCACGGGGTTTTGGTTTAGTACCACTTTTAAAAAACTTAAAAGGTGTGACAGTAATTACAACCATGAATAAGCCCAACATAATTTACTCCCTGCTTATTGGTAACTTAATTAAGAAAGCAATGATAAAAAGCGTTTTCAAAACGATGGGTTACAAAAATCTTAAATGGATTAGCTATAATATGGTAAAATCAGTCGGTCAGGAAAAAAGGGTGAAATGGTTAACTGATATTGAAATCAGGTTTTCAAAATTTAATTAATAAAACCTTGATGTCATGAAATTAAACAGAAACTATATTACACCTTTTATTTCCTTAGTTTTCCTTGTAGTTGGAATATCTGGCTTCTTGATGCTTTTTCATTTATTTGATGGTTATACAGAAGTTGTACACGAAATTTTAGGTTTATTTTTCATTATATGTACCATTTTCCACATCATACTCAATTGGAAAGCATTAAGAATATATTTCAAAAAAGGTGTCTTTTTTCCAGCTCTATTAGGTGTATTAGTCCTATCTGTTATACTAATTATCTCAGAAAGGATGTCACCTCCCATAGACTTAATCATTTTCAATAAAATGGTAAAAGCACCTATCAATGATGCTTTTAGGGCGTTAGATGTCAATTATGAAAAAGCATCTGAAAAACTGAAAGAAAATGGATTATCAATTGAAGAAGCTACCACAATAGAAGACATTTGGATTAACAATGATTCTAATCCAGAAAAAGTAATTGATTTGATTATGGAATAAATGGATTTGTTGTCCTTTTTTTTTCCAAATAACCAACCAACGAAAAGAGATAATATTAATTAAACGACTAAGACTCGGCACTGAACATTTTAATAATAAAATGCTTAAAAATAGACACTTATAGTCACATTAACTTCAACATTGCTGTGCTGATTATTTTGTGCGGATATTAAATAGTTTATTCTCCGCTTTTATTGCGGTAAATAATGCTTGTATTTACCGCATATACTTAAGAAGCGATGGCAGTCTATATACACGAACGACATAATTGGACAGTTTTCCAATGGGAAGACCAGAAGATACATCACCTTTTATCAAGCTCATGAAAAGCCATTCTGCCAAGAATGGCTTTTATTTGTTAAATATCATCATCAATAACTTTTTAATGTTATTTTAGGAGGAGATTAATGATAAACCATTATGCAACTAACCAACAAGATATTATTTAATGCTTATTTGATTGCTTGTGCAGTGCAGCAAACATCGGACAGGTAATAAGATGTTTTCAATGTACAGATATATCCTACTTTTTATTTTAGTCCTATCCGGATTACGGACTTTTCCGCAATTAGGGTACTTCAACAGTCCAGATAGTGCCGCCATGTTCCCTAAAAAATATGGCGCATTTGAACACTATGCCTTTGTGCTTAACGGAAAGGTTATTGAGCATCAAACGTTGGTTAATAATCCGGAAGCACAGCTAAATAATATTTTCCCTTATCCGATTAGGTTGGGAGGGAGGCGCTATCTTGGAGCCGTATATTTTCATACTGAAGCACGCTATGCGCCTCCAGTTCGAGATAATAATCTACCAGCTTATTTCATCAATGGGACTCAGGTTAGCCCTTATCAGATTCGTTTGATCAAGATGGAATTGTATAAGCGGATCGCAAAGTCAACACAGGATACCACGATAAATGGCATCCTGTACCGGGGCTCCATACATGTGGATACCGAAGAGAATTTTTTTGCAGACCGTATTTCCTTGCCCGATCTTATCGCAAAGTACACTGGTTTAGCACCTGAAGAGGTCATCATCCATTGGCATAACACCCATTACAGGTATATTTACGAAGGCGATATTGGTATGATCATCGAAAATAATTTTCCGCTTTATTCATTTACAATTAGTAATTTATCGCTTAAAGGAGTGAGTGTCGACCGTGTGCATTTTGCCCAAGGCGATCGCTACGTCGTTCATCTTAGCGACAATAGCTATAAATCGAGTATGCCTAAGACCGGATTATTCACGGGAGATCTTTTAGCTATTGATACGGTTTTTCCTTGTTATGTGCCAGATTTTGATATGCAAGAAGATGGTATTTTTAATTATGTAGAGGTTGAGCCAAGGCCTAGGAACGGAATAGATTTTTACCTGAAGAAATTATCATCGACGATGGGGCTTCCTGCAGTTAAACCGAGTACAGCTACTCAGGCCGACTCAATCACCGTTCAGTTTATCGTGCTGAAGGATGGATTGCTAATTTAAAGAGCGTAGTGCCAGATAAACCTGGTCATGGAAACATGCTTAATGCGATCAAAAAAAATGCCTGCCTTTGGTTGCCGTCCGTGCAGGGGGGCAGACCAGTGTTGTTTAGACGAAAAATGGTGATCTTCTACAGTAAGGATCAAAAGGGAAATATCCAATCGATAGATGGTCTTAAATATCGCTATAACTTTGTTCAAACCAACAATAAACCATGATCACAGCCTATATGAAATATTATCAAATATTATTGCTCATACTGGTTTGTAGCCTTAATGCGCAATCACAGCGACTGAGAGACAGGATCTTGGACAACACGCTGTTATACCCGAAGCAATATGGAACATTTGAAAATTATGAGTTTATCTTAAATGGCGCACACATTGAGAAAGACGAGCTACTCAATTACCCGGAGGCTACGTTTGGGCGGGTATTTGATTATAGCCGAGAGCCGAAGAGTAAATATCAAGGCGTTCTGTACTTCCACACGCCGTGATATCCGCCTTCACCAGCCGGTCAGCATGCCGATGATCCTGCTTATTTTATCAATAATATACAGGTAAGCCCCTATGCCATCCGTTCTACAGTAGTAGAAGAGTATACTGCTATTAGGCGATCGGAGCAGGATACTCTTATTGACGGAATTGTGTATCAAGGTTCAATACATGTGGATACTGATGAAGATTTTTTTTCCAACCGCATGACTATTGCCGAGATCGTCAAGAAGTATACCGGATTGCCGCTCAAAAATGTCACAGTACATTGGCGCGATCGCTATTGGGATCCGCTTAATTCAGGCGTTATTATTCAGGATCACTTTCCTTTGTATTATATCAATCCCAAAGGTCTGCTAGAAGTGAAGGTAGACCGTGTTCGGTTTGCCGATGGCGAACGCTATTTCGTACATCTAGTAGACCAAGGATATCGGTACAACAATTTGACTGAAAAGGGTTGGGAGACACCCCAAAAGAATTTCGTGGTCTTCTTTAAACCTAGGGATTTTGATCTTAAAGCACCCTGTTATATAGCCGATTTTGATATTGCTGGCAAAGATATCCGCAGCCGTGCACAAGGGGAACCTGAACCATCACTGGGAGAAGCGGCTTATCTGAAAAAGCTGTCGGCTCACATGGGCCTACCTGCTGATCAACCTCAGGTAGAAACCACACGTGATTCGATCCTGGTGCAGTTTATTGTTCTTCATAACGGAGCAATTACTGGACTTGAATCCATTGGCCCGCAAAAGCCAGTTCATGCAAAGTTTCTACAGGCCATCAAGCAGCATTCCTGCGTTTGGACAGCGGCTTGGGAAAATAGGAAAACCTTATATTTTAAACGAAAAATGGTGATCTTTTACAGTGAAGATAATAAAGAAAATATAGTGTCGTTAGATGGTCTTGAATACCGTTATGATGATGAACCTAATACAGTCCGCTGATATTTCTAATTCTGACGAAGAACAGCTTAGGTCCTTCATTTAAATAAAACTAAAATGCTTGCTTGAAATAAAATATCCTTCAGGTTCTAATTGTTAACTTTCACTTGCCTCCCATCGTAGTAGATTTAGAGTTAAAGTTATAGATTCTTAATTGGTATGAGTTTGTGCAATTATTTTTCCATTTTGAAGTCCTGAGTTTGGAGGAGTGAAATCAGCATCATTAACAATATTCTTTTGATAATGTGTGATTAAAGTCCTAAATATTTTATTGGATCTAGCTTGAGATTATCATAATCAACTATATAAAAATATTTCAAGTTTTCTTCAAACCGTAATCTATCAACCGGAATGCCCGTTGATTTGCTCATTTCAATAAATAAAGAGTCTCTGTCATAACTTTTTTCATTTAGTAAAGTTATTCTCGAAGGATCGTTTTTTTCGTCCACTTTTTCGATATTCTCCTTATTGCAAGACAGAAGAGCAATTAAGAGGAAAAAAAATGGTAAAATTATTTTTTTCATGTTTTTTATAATTGTTTCTAATAAAGATAATAATAATTAATTGTATTTTCATCTAGTTTAACTATTTTTAAGCATACCTCGTTTATGAACACAGTATTTATGGGAATAAGCCTCATAAACGAAAAAAAGAGGCAGTGTTTTGACATAACTTACACAAAAACTCTAATCCATAAAGATTTTTTTTAATCTTTATGTTTCATAGAGAATTAAGGCCATAAAGCGTTATTCCTGCATTTGGTCAGGTGCAGAGGATGACGGAACACTCATACTTTATAGGAGAAAAATAGTGATCTTTTACAGCGACGATAAAAAAGGAAATATTCGATCGTTAGATCATCTTGAATACCGTTATGATGATCGTGAATCAGCAATTTAGAGAAGGAGTGATGATCGTTAATGAATTGCCGTATGAATATTTAGTCCGTGTTTCATTAAAATACATAACAAATTAATGGAATTAATAGAATTAAAGGATCTTTTTGAGATGGACTGTGGTTCGCCATCGCCGATACTATTATCAAACGATAATGAATTGTTTATTACTTTTTATGTAGATAAACAAAGTTTATCTGCTATTCCACAAGAGCGGAATACTATTGATGATACAAGTGTTTGTGTCTTGAAATTTAACATGTATTTAAAGTATTCATTTGGGATTCCTGGAGATGAAACCATACATGGACATCCGTATCGTAAATTGGGTATGGAGTCTTACTCATTTTATGAACTTAAAAACTCGGATTTAATCAAATCACTTCAAGACATAGATCAAGTACATCCACAGTATAATCCTAAAAAATGGGAAATTTATAGACACTATATATTAACCTTTCACGATAACATGTTTGAATGCATCGCCCAAGGTTTTGAAATTAGAGAAGAAAATACATCACTTTATAATCAAGCGGCTATAATGTTTAATCAATTATAAGTAATGCATTTTTGAATATGAAAAATATAAAATATCAAGCGTCGACCTTTGATAATATTGCTGGGTTAACTAAAGAAGATAATAGTCATCTTTATGACTTATCAATAGAAGCTAAGAATTATCTATTAAGACATCAGTGGTGTAAAAGTATTCTTTCAGGTTGGCTCGCTGTCTGCTGGGAGGAAATATTAGGTGTTTTCCTCTTTGAGATAGAGCCTGCTGGTAGTGGTGTTGATCAGTTTGTTTGGATTGTTGTTGGTGATATTCCTCGTGCTTACATTGATGTGGAAAGTGGAAGGGATCCACGAAGTGCTCTGGAGAGTTATGTTACGATAATGAGAGATTGGGTAGAGGCAGTGCTAAATGGGGAACCTATAGAAGATTGTTATCCAGTAGAAGTTCCAGCAACAAAAGAGTATGCAGAAATTTTGCAAAATCGTTTAGATCTTTTGGATACGCTTATCATAGAGGAGCTGTGATTGTTGTAAGCTATTTATGAAACACAGCCCAATCTTTGACTGCATGGGATTGTGTTTTCTATCGGAAATATGTTTTTAATGTCTTTTAATCCCTGTTTTTTGTCATCTTTAGGACGATATTTTTTGATTAAGATCATTATTGATATGACATAAAGATGTAAGATGAGTTTTCCCCTTTCTGAAAGCCAAAAAATGATGCGATTTTATTTCCCTGTATCAGTATGTAATTAGGGATAGTACTTTTAGTTTAAAAGCAACATTGTAAATGTTGCTTTTAAACTGATCATCAAGCTCTCACAATTTACGATGTATGTGTCGCTAAATCTAATTCATTGAGGAAGAGTGAAATAGTTTGAAAAATATTTGTGAATTAAATATTTAAAATCTATATTTGTAGTGTTATACCCTCGCACGCCTCTGACTCAAGCGCATCTTGCGAGGTTTTTTTTTGCCTAATTTATGAAATATTCTAAGGAAGCCTTATCTATCGATAAGCAGATTGAGCTTTTGCAAAAACGAGAATTATCTATTGGTTGTTTAATTCGAGCTGAAAAGTATCTTCAAAATGTAAGTTATTATCGATTGAGTGGTTATATGTTCCATCTACAGACTAAAACTGGAGATACTAAATTTTTGGATGGAACTACGTTTGACGATATTATCAATCTATATACATTTGATAAAAACCTCAGACGTATTTTTCTTGAGTATTTGGAAAGAATTGAAGTAAGTTTTAGAACAAAAATAATAAATACCTATTCAAATCAATACGGATTTTATTGGTATAACAATGATAGTTACTTTCTCAATAAAAATGAATTAAGAGATGAGAAGGAGGAGATTTTAGGCTATCAAAATTATGTTTTGGATTCCATTCGAGTATCATTGAAAGATCCTAAGGAACAATTTCTTAGAGCTTTTAAATTGAAATATACAAGCGAGATACTTCCTCCTGAGAATATGTCTTTTGAAGTACTTTCTTTCGGTAAATTAATTAAGTTATATACCTGCTTAAAAAATGATGAATATAAAAATAGTATCGCTAAAAATTTTAAATTACCAAATGGTAAGTCTTTAGTTAATTGGTTGTTATTTTTAAATGATGTTCGAAATGTTTGTGCTCATCATTCAAGATTATGGAATAGAAAGTTTACGGCAAATAAATTATCATTTCCAAGTAGGGATAAGCACAAAATAATGGGGAATATACCTGAAAAGGCTAATTCAAATGTATATGGGGCAATAATTGCGATTAACCATTTATTGAATACTTTTAATATTTCAAATTCATTTACGGATAAAATTGAAGAATTGGTAAAAACTCATCAGATTAAAGTCAGCAATTTAGGATTTCCAGAAGATTGGGAAAAGAGAGCTCCGTGGAAAATTGAATATTTGTCATAAACTTTTTTGTGCGTTTTCAAATGTTTCACCGATTTCATATGGACTTTGTACTTGCAGTTCAATTATTCTTTCAAAATCAAATCTTTAGTATCCCACTTGAAAAATAGCGAATGCTAATCCAAAATCGAAATAGCTTTTAAGGTCTTTGGTGGATTATCCGTTAACAATGGCTTGCAGTTCGAATCCAGATTGTACATACTGACAGGAGCAAAAGTAAATGGGCTAACATAATATATTCCCACGTTATCGTAAGATTTCTTGCTGTTACGGTTTAAAGGATTATCACTGTTAAAGACTTTTACTAGGTCCGATTTTTCCAGTTTAAAGACCGCATGTTTCAACATACAGGCATTTCCCAGCTGCGCTGCAATATCGTTTCCTTAAATAGTAAAAGCTTCCTACCTAAAAAAGCTACAATAGATTATTTTAAAAATTGTAAATTGGATTGAAACCAGGATTTAATACTTCGCTAAAATGAGCCTCTTTAATGTACGCCGATTCGGGAAGCGCAGTATCAGCTTCCTAATCAGATGGACGGTGCGAAGTGATATGATATTTATTAATTAACTAGTAAGCTTTAAAATATTATTTTTTGCTTTTTATTTATTTTTTAACTAAATTAGTGTAATAATCAATTGTGTTAATTAAATGAAGTTTCTTAAAAACCTGAATTTGTATACTACGACAAATTATGAAAAGTTAGCTTTTTTTGGCTTTGTGTTAGCTGGATTTATGCAAGCCCTTGGCTTTACCGTTTTTAATCAGTCCATTGCCTTACTTTACGGAATATTTGTGGGCCTTCAGCTTATTTTATTTTTTGGAAACTGGTATCATTACAGATCGGAGATGACCTGGGTAGTAGCAATTGGTACTTTTATGAGTGTGTTGGGTTTCGCATATTTTTTGTATGATCAGGTTCATCTGAAAAATGATTGGTATTTTCTTCCTTACGCAGCTTTAATAGGAGCATTGATATCAGTTGTTGTAATCGTATTTGTAAAAACAAAAAATATGGGTATGCCCAAATCGGTTTCTAAATTAATTGATTTAAGTGTTTTAGTCTTATTTACCACTATTTATTTAAATGGGTTGCTTTCACTTGGTAATATTTTTAATGCCAGACAATTTGTAAAATGGGAACAAGCTAAAATATCAACATTTTGCCTTTTAGTTACTTTCGGTGGTAATTATAATGATGCAGTGTTTGTGAATCCGGATTGGGGTTCAAGATATATGAATCTGTTTTTTATGGAGAATGAAGGAGCTTTTTATGAGGAGATGACTGCTGAAGTAAAGGTATTTTCCGGGAATTTAGGGCAAGATTATATGTTAAAAACTTATGATAAAGATGAAAAAGAAGATGCTCGCCAGCTCTAAAAAGTTTATGGATATTAAATAAATTGATAACTCGCAGAATCTCAATAAGTAAATTTTAAAGGTAAAAAAGCCTCAGGTCAAAACAACCTGAGGCTTGAAAATAAACATTGGCCATAAATAAACTACAACTTTTTCAGGATAAAAAAGGGTTCTATCAAACTGATAGAACCCCGCAATCTGTAGATTACTAAATTATAATTGAAGCTCGTTATGAAATTATAAAAAATATTTTTTTGTTCATTGCTTAAAATAAAAAAACAGTGTTTGTACTTATCGATTTCCAGTATTTTCAACATACATATAAAAAAACAGCTTCAAGCGGGCGCCTAAAGCTGTTTAAACTTTTATTTTACCTAATATTTTAGCTCTTATGGTAAGCTTTTCCTAATATAGACATTTATTTTTGTAAAAAATTATTAATAAAAAAACAGCTCTAAGATATCATCCTAGAGCTGTTTACCGATAAAACTAAATCCTATTTCTGATCCACCGTGGATCATTCCTAATATAGCTATTTCAATACAGAAAAACAAAAAATAGGTTCTAGAATGTTAGGTTTAGAACTAAAAAAACACAGTAGTCTGTACTTTTCTAAAAAGTCAATGCTTCTTGAAGATTACTCCATGGTAGTTTCAATTTCTGAATCGGTTAGTAGTCTAATACGATAAGATTGGGACTGGTCAATGTCATGAAAAAATTGAATCTTCTATTTTCCGCGCAATAAGCTCTCTTGCTTTTTTCACTCTTTTGCCAGTTTGCTATCATAGAAAGCATACGCATACGTTTCTCTTCAAAAGCTGTTCATCCCAACAAAGCGAAAGCCTAATGGGACCTAAGTCAATACGTACTTGATAGGAAGGACGTTGTAGAAATCCTCTTCTATATGTTGTAAGTTTAAAGTCCCTATTCATTACCATTAAGGGCTTTTGAATTTTTGAAAATAAATTTTTAAATCCTATTGCGAGCTGATAATTAATTCATTAACTTTATTTTGAAGCCGTCGGAAGCTTCCAATCATATCAAATACATTTATTCAGTACCCAATGCTGAAAATTCAAGCTCCAGATAATCATTTGGAGCTTTTTTTTGTTTCACACATTGAAAATATAAAAAATCATATTATTTTTAGATCAATAATTTACCTTATTATTTTATGAATATTGAAGCCTTTGGTTTTGCGGACCAAAGGCTTTTTTGTTTAATATCTTGGAATTATAAATTATTTATTTTTATGTATATCATAATAAAAACTTTAATTGGCTTCCAAAGTCAGAAATTTGGTTAAATTTTCAAACCTAGGTGCTCGCCTAGGTTTTTTTGATTGCTATAATTTTTAGTATTAATTTAGTTTGATTTTAGTATTTTTAATTCTAGCTTTGAATAAAATTAAAATTATGGAACCGTGGAGAGTTAAAGAGAAAGAAGGTATTCCTGCAGAAGTTACTTCTTTGCATCGGTTTGCAATTCAGAATAACTGCTGGATCTATCACGATAATACAAGGATATTTTATACACCGGAAGAGTTTTTGGAGAAGTGGAAGCAGGTTTATAAAGAAGAGCATACTGGCTTAAGTAATATAAAAGATTTTGCAGTTAAAAGTCCATATGCCGCTATTAAACAAAGGGCAGGATGGATAAAAAGAGCAAATGAGGAGCTTCAAGCCTTATTGAAAAAGCTTGAAGGTTATGATATAACTTTCAAACCACCTAAATAGCTTTTTGAATGTGTGGGAGATTTGTGTCTGTCAGCTTGGGATCTGTACTCGTACAACTTGATGACTACGTAGTTCTCCATCATAAGGTTTCATTAGTGAAATGATATCGTCTTTGTTGGTAGCATGCAACCAGGCATCTTCGTCTTTTGTGCAATAATCAGATCAGTCTTTTCCATTTGTCCGTTTCAGCAAATTCTTTAATCATACTATTTCTCGTCATGAGAAATTTGTGAAGATATGCTGTTAGAATCAGTTTGTTAAATAATCTTCCAAATATCCCCATAGGCGATTGAAATGTAAAGATATCTTTCATGATTACTTTTTCACCATCCTGTTCAAATATATGTTCGTGGTATAGCGATTCGAAGGCACCACTTATTTGCTCATCAACAAAGTAATAAGGTTTTTCAAAAGCTGTTATTTTTGAAGTTAGAATCTGTCTAATACCAAAATGTGTGGCTTGCCAAGTAACATATTCATGTCGCTCTATTAATCCTTGTGTTCTACCACCAATAGCTTTTTCATTTGTTTTTGAAGTTGAAATAGTATGTAAATCAATACTCCTAGCAAGATCAAAACACAACGCTATAGGTGCATTGATTATAGTAATAATTTCAATTTTGGGCATCTATTATTTGCTTATAGTTGTAAAGTTAATAGAAATTATGCTTCATTATTTGAGGGCATAGATAAAAATGGTGCCTTATATCAAGATTATTTCAATTATAGTGGACTAGGTTACATGGAGGATAAACTATGGAAGAGAGTTCAGTATGGTACTACTAGTGGCGAGTTTAATAGCTATTGTGTTCAATCTTAATCAGATTGAACTTTCTTGTTATACAACATTCATAAATTTGAGCTTAATTATGTGATTGATTATGTAACTGCTGAAAGTGTATTTAAACCCAGATCTGCATACAAATAAGGTGTTTAGAGGGGTAATCAAATATTTACAACACAAATAAAAATGAATATTTTTGATTACCTTCAAGGTATCAAACCGTGTCAGAATGAGGATTAAATATCTTTCCAATAAATTCCTGCTCAATATCTCTATTCTTATATTATTCGCTATCCTGTCAATTGGTTATTCCCAAGCACAAACATTAGATGATAGTATTGAAAGAAGGGTAGAAAAGGATATAGTCTGGATAAAGCAGTGGACCAAGTCAAATGTTCCTGATTTGCATTTAGTGAAAATCTTGAGCATGATAAATAGCGTCAATATTCCGAAAGAAGAAAAAGACAGTATTTTATATTTTTATCCGATTCCTCATTGGGGTGGTATGAATACAATTATTGCCCAACCTAATTTCCAGAGTCTAAGTCCATCTGAGTTATTTACATATTGTATGATTAACTATGAATGGTATAATCAAAATTGTAGTGGAAGAATAGTAACAAAGGAAGATGAACCAAAATTATATGGCACTTTTTATAGAAAGTATAGGGAATTTGTGTGGAGCGATAGGCAATTGAATGCTTTAAAGCAGCATAGAGATACCATACTTCATCTTTTGCGTAATGTTATAAGTAAGGATGGCTTTATAGGAACTAATTCTTTACTTATGATGGAATCCCTGAATTTTAGAGAAGGGATTCCTATTGTATTGGATCAATTGGATAAAAAGGAGAATAATGATTTATATACTTTGCTCATGTTATTAATGAGGAAGGGGGATTATGCTAAATTCAAAAAAACAACAATTTATGAAGATATATATGGTCCCGAATCCCATATTCGAAGTGCAATCGATAATTCTCAGGAAAATAGAGATTTAATACGAAATATGGCTAAATCATTTTTTGAACAAAATGACAAATAAAGATTTAAGGACGTGGGAATTTCCAAGTTATTGACATTGGCTTAGAAAATTTCTTTTCAGACAATTCCTTCAATTTATTTGCTAATGATTGTGTTATCAGCGATTCTTAATATTCCAAAAGTCATAAGCTCAAATATTCACGTACAATCGGCAGGTCAGCTTCTGCCCACTACTCGGAAATTCCCATTTCATCGGAAGCTTCATCGTCGCAGAACGTTGACAGGTTAACACTTTATCATTATGTTCAATTATGGCACAGGTTACTTGTAGCATCGTGGTTTAAAGGTACTATATATTCCCAATATGGTCAAAAAATGATTATAATTTTATAAATTATCGTTTAATAGCATTTTTCTAGGAATGTATACCGCCATTGGTATAGAAGCTGCTAATAATGCAGTTAAGTAAATGTTTTTATCAGCTCCGATGCCTAAAAGTAGGATGATTCCGCCAATAAAAATTGCTACAAATAATACACCAGTCAATGCTAGATCCGCAAAAATATTGAATCGTTTCATGAATATTGGTGATAGTGGCTTTAGTTGGATTTTTAATCCTCTTCTAGAATTGTAAGCCTCAACTATATACTCCTTTAGATTTGAAAGTAGCTTTTTGAATGAGATTTTGTCTAAATGTTTTTCTGCATATTTAGCAATAATTGCAGTTATAATGTCTTTAGCTAACGAAATAATCCATGAATAAAAGTGTTCCATAATTGATTTATTTTTAAAATATTATAAAAAATATATAGGAGAAATAGACAAATATTTAAGAGCTCGCTGAGGGTGATAATAAAACTATTAGCAGTATAATTGGCCAAAAATCTAAAATCTTATTCATCCTTCATGGGATCCCAATAATCTGCATCTAATTTTTTAATCTCGATAGTTTGTTCCACTTGCATGCCTAAACTATAATCATAGATATAATTTGCAAGTTGTTTTCCATTTATTAAAATAATAGTGGTTGAACCATTCAAACTATTTGCATAGTCTATAGCACCTTTTGAGAATCCAGATGTTGTAATGAATACTCCCTTATTTGATTGTGCTACAGCCAGAGCTCCGACAAATTTCTGGATATCTTCTCTTCCAATTATGGAGTCTGTTTTATACCGTTTGGCTTGAAGATGGATTCTACCAAATCCTAAGATATCTTCTTTTATAATTCCGTCTATACCACCATCATTGGAATATTTGGTTAATAAACCAGAATTCTTGATTTCTCCGCCATATCCCATTTTTTGCAATAGCTGCAAAACCAGTTTTTCAAAAGCTGCAGGTGTTTTTGAAAGAATCGTTTCCAGTATCTCATCAAAAATAGATTCCTTTATACTTTCAAAAGATGCATACAATTCTTCTTGAGGGGTATTATTTGAAAGTGATTGTTCTTTGATATTTGAACTGATATCATTTTTATTCTTTCCTCTGACAGGTTCTCTTTTTTTTAATTCATTATCAATATATGAATCAATCAATTCCGGAGTTAATAATAGATTCTTACCCTTGTCGTTGATGTTATAAACGCCACGTTTTGGCTTATCCAATAGTCCACCCATATTGAGATAGCTCAGAGCCCACGATATGCGGTCGTAGAAAATGTGGCCATTTCCAGAAGGATACATTTCGTTAACTGCATCATCAGAGAGTTTATAGTGCGCTGCTAATGGTTCAACGAAATCACGGAGTTTCATTGTTCCTTTCGTATTTAATAATTCCATAATCGGAATGCGCAACTCATCGTGTTTCGGTAATGGCATTGGTTTCATTGTTCTACTTTAAAATACAATAGTAATTATTTTAATTTAATAATATAGTAATATATGTTTTTTGGTGAAAAAAGGGCTGTTATTCATTAATCACTGATTTTTTTAAAAATGTTTCATTTCTAAAAATATATAAGAAATTAAGCGGAAAATAATACCTTATTTAAAACTATGAATATTATTCTTATTAAGAATTTTGTGTTTTACGGTAAAATTAAAAGTTACAGGAATGTTTCGATTTTAAATTATCAGCGGTTAGTTGTTATAGAAATTTAAATTCATTTATCATAGAATAATTTTAATAGAAACAGGTATTTTATTTATCCAAATTAAATCTTATTTTTATCACAAAATGTTAATATAATAACACTGTATGAAAATCAACCGATTAAAAGTTTTATTAGTAGAAAAAGACAAAACTAATAAGTGGTTAGCAGAGCGTTTAGGAAAATCTGATGTTACTATTTCACGGTGGTGCTCAAATGAGGTACAGCCTTCCATAGAGACATTAGTACAAATTGCTGAATTATTGAATATAGATATTAAAGAATTATTAAACTCTACGAAGTAAATGAAAGATTTAAACTTCAACCAACATGTAATAAATATACTTAAAACTGATGTACGATTAGTCGATGAAGAAAATGATATCCAAATCAATATATTACGGGATTTCGTCAATAATTTTGACGAAAGGCTGATCGAACTTCTTTTAAATGATGAACAAACAAGAATCAAGTTTTTCGTCCGAATAAAAGATGTCTATATATTTAAGCAAAATGATTTTATTTACTATTTAGACTCTAATGTTTTAGATGGTTCTTATACTCATTACGCTAACCGAATTGGTTTAGCCTCAGGTGGTAAATTCTTGACAGATAGTACCGATTATGTATTAGATTTTCCTTATAAGGATTGTATATTGGAAGGCGGACAAAGTTCGGAAGAAGGTAACGACGTTTATTTTGAATACGATGCAGTTTCTAATGATTATGTCGAAAGAACAGCCAAACGCAAAGAGATTTTTTATAACCATATAATTGCCAAAGATGAAATAGATCGTCTATTAGAGCCGAAGGCATTTCAAAAAGTAGTCTCTTATGATATTGATGGTGAAAGCATTCCTTTTGCTTTTAGCCGTGATGCTCTCCTTAATAAAAAGCGTGGTTTACCGGAAGACACAATTACGGATAATTTAATTATTAAAGGTAATAACTTGCTGGGATTATATAGTATAGAAAAAGAGTTAAAAAATAAAGTTAAATTAATATATATTGATCCACCTTATAATACAGGGAGTGATAGTTTTAAGTATAATGATCGTTTCAATCATTCTACTTGGCTAACATTTATGTATAATAGACTTTTAATTGCTAAAAATCTATTAAAAGAAGATGGTGTTATTATAGTTCAATGTAGTTTTCATGAATTTGCATATTTAAAAGTTCTGATGAATAATACATTTAGAAACCACATGTGTGATTTTAATATTCAAGTTCGTCACCCTGATCGAGGATTAACAGGCGATAAAGAGTTTAACGATGTTATTGAGTACGCCTTAATATTTTCGGATAATCCATTGAAGAAAATGCCCTATATTGAAGTTGAAAAAACTATTAACGATTATGTATTTGATATAGAAATTTTAGAAAATGAAAAGCCTGAAATAATAACATGTGGTAAAAAGAATGTAGAAGTTTATTTACCGGGGCAATATAAGATGGTAAAAAAAGAACCTTCTGAAAATTTGTTTAAAATCCATACAGTAAGAGGGTCTCTTAGAGAAAAAAACAGTAGTGGAAGGTTTTTTGTAAAATATTTAGAACCATTAACACATTATCCTCCTCAAACTTTATTTAAAGTTCCGGATATGGGTGATGACAATATTGATTTTAGATATTTCTATAGTGCTCCTTTAGGAAACAAAAATGGAGCATATCTTCAGGGAAAGCCAACTAGTACAAACATAACTAGAAAGCAATATCCTAATTTTTATAATTTTGAAAAAGAATATAATAATGTAGCTGATGAAGGGGGAGTATCTTTTCGAAATGGTAAAAAACCTGAAGAGCTATTAAAATTTTATATTGATCTATTTTCAGATGTAAATGATATTGTTTTGGATTATCATCTTGGAAGTGGAACTACAGCGGCTGTTTCGCATAAGATGGGACGGCAGTTTGTTGGTCTTGAACAAATCAATAATCAAATTGAATTATCTAAAGATAGGCTTATTAATGTTATTAATAATGAAGTTTCAGGAATTTCAGATTTAGTAAATTGGGGTGGCGGAGGTTCTTTTATTTATGTTGAATTAGCCAAAAATAATGAAGCAGCTAAAGAGCAAATACAAGCTTGTAATAGTTTAGAAGATTTAAATGATTTGTTTGATGAACTATCTGCTCGTTATTTCTTGAATTACAACGCACGAGTCAAAGAGTTTAAGGAAAAAATTATTCATGAAGATAATTTCAAAGCATTGAGTCTTTCTCGTCAAAAAGCGCTTTTAGCTCGAATGTTAGATAACAATCAACTGTACGTTAATCACTCTGAGGTAGAAGATTCTCGATATCATTTATCATCAGATGCAATTCGTTTAACAAAAGATTTTTACCAAATCAAAGATTAGTTAAATGAGTAATAATGTTGCAATGTTATCGTCTAAAAAAGTTTATGATGTTGTTTTATACATCAAATCTTCAGGAGAGTCTAAAAAATCCTCTTTCAATAAATATCATGTGTCCGACAAAATACAAAAAATTTGTTTTTACTTTGATAAAATGTCGAAATATACCAATACCAAAAAGAAAAAGTAATGACATTATTTCCAGATAAATATCTTTACGATACTATTAGTGATAAATTAAGAGAATATCGATTATCATTTGCAGATATTCCCGAATATATAACTTCAAATTTACGTTTTACGTTATTCAAATGGCAAAGGGATGCTTTATTGAATTTTCTTGATATGCAAAACATAAAACGAATAGAAAGCCCATGTACTGCATCTCATTATATGTTCAATATGGCTACAGGGACAGGTAAAACTTTAGTGCTGGCTGCTATGATTTTATATTATTACAAGCAGGGCTACAGAAATTTTATTTTTTTTGTGGATCAGAATAATATCGTTGGGAAAACAGAGGATAATCTTACCGACGCGTCACATCATAAATATTTGTTTGCCAATCCAATTGTTATTGATGATAAAACTATTGATGTTAAAAAAGTTGATAATTTTTCACCTTACGTTGATGGAACGACTTTGGATAATCCAACTATAGATTATATTGAAATTATATTTACTTCAATTCATAAATTACATAACGCTATGTATGTAGTTCGTGAAAATGATATATTTTTAGATGATTTACAAAAGCGTGATTTGGTATTGTTAGCCGATGAAGCACACAGTTTTAATGCTGATACCAAAAAGAGAAAAAATACACAAGCGGATATAGTTGAATTTAAGGAGCTTAGGGAAGGAGCAAAAGCTGAAGATGTAGAACGTAGTTGGGAGAATACCGTAACAAGTAAATTGTTAAACAAAGAAGGTATAAAAGCTTATACCAATAATAATGTTTTATTAGAATTTACGGCAACTATTCCAAAAGATATCCAGGTTTCAGATAAATACAAAAATAAAATCATCATCAAATTTGATTTACCAGAATTTTTAAAGGCTGGATATACTAAAGAAATTAATTTGGTGTCTTCAAATTTCGATAAAAAACAAAGAATACTACAAGCTTTACTATTTAATTGGTATCGCAATCATTTAGCGTTAGAATATGGACTTAAAAACTTTAAACCAGTAATTCTTTTCAGAAGTAAGTTTTCTGACATTAAATTAGACGGTAATGTGCAAGAAGATTATCTGTATTTCCGTGAAATAGTAGATAATATCTCTGACAGTGATTTTTTGTTTTTGAAAGCTGTTCAAGTGGAACAGGCTCAAAAATTATACGAGATTGGCCAAAGCAGAATTGTAGATATTGTTCGTATTGTAAATAATAAGTATTTAGGCTCATTTCAAATAATAATCAATTACATAAAAACTACATTTAAAGAGAATAATTGCATAGTTACCCATTCTAACGACAAAACAGCCACAGGTCGTAAAGGAGAAGAAAAGACAACTTATGACCAGGATCGATTACTAAATAGCCTAGAAGACAAAAAAAACCCTATCACTGCAATATTTACATGTAAACGTTTAACGCAGGGTTGGGATGTACTTAATCTGTATGATATTGTTCGTATGTACGAAGGCCAAAATACGGGTGGTAGTAATAAAGGTAATATAGGAGCTAGTACGGTTTCAGAAGTGCAATTAATTGGTCGAGGTGTCCGCTACAATCCCTTTTTTTATAATGATTTAGAGGTGAATAAACGTAAATTTGATAAGGAGTTAAATCATCCTCTACGTGTTTTAGAAGAATTTTATTTTCATTCGGATAAAGATGAAAGGTATATTAATGAGTTGAAATCTGAGTTAAAAAATCAAAAACTTTTCATAGATGATAAAAAGGTTATTAAGCATTTTGATATAAAGGAAGAAATTAAAAATGATAAAAACTCTTTCTATCATACATTGCAAATCTTTGCAAATGAAAAGGTGGAAAACCCTAATCGCAGAAAATCCACTTTAGATGATGTGTATAAGGATTTTCATTTCCAATATACTATTCCTGCGTATGATTATACCGCTCAAAAAGTAATATTTGATGAAGGTAAAAATGATGAAATTCGTCATCAGCAAGGTAATGAAGATAAGAAACCAGTTAAAAAGAAATTCTCGGAATTTGTTAATGATGATTTAAAACATATTATTTTAAAAGCATATAATCAAGTAGCTAAAAAAGAGAATTCTTTACTCCGCTTTGATAAATTAAAACAAGAACTTCAAATTAGCTCTATCGATGATTTGTGGAATGACACTTTTTTAGGTAAGTTCTATATTACCTTATATTTACCTAATACCTACGAAAGCTTATTTGATGTAGATCCAAAGATTCTAGTCAAAGCTTTTTTACGTTTTTTCGAACAATTTATAATAGAATGGAAAAAAGAAATCCATCCATTTAATGGTAGTGAGTTTAAACCAAGACCATTTAAATATTATTTTGAGAAAACAAAAGCTGTTGCAGTGATAGAAGATGATCGAAATAGGATGTACGAAAATACTTTATTAACTAAAGATTGGTATGCATTAAATCATTTTCAAGGAACATCAGAGGAGCAAGCATTGATTCAATTTATTATTGATACAGTCGAGAAGTTTAAGGAAAAATACGAGAATGTATATTTGGTAAGAAATGAAGAGGTATATAAAATATATGATTTTAAAGATGGAAATGGTTTTATGCCCGATTTTCTTTTGTTTTTAAAACAGAAAAGTGAAAATTTATATTATCAAGTTTTCATTGAACCAAAAGGATCACAATTCAAAGATTCATCAGGGTCGTTTGATCAGAGTAAAGAAGGATGGAAAGAATGTTTTTTAAAAGAAATCACCGATAAATATGGTAAAGCTAACGTATTACAAATAGAGAATAGAGATTATCGATTAGTTGGATTACCATTATTTAATGCAACAATGGTGAATGAATTTAATAAAAGTATTAATGATAATTTAGAAGTTTCTTTGTAATTTAATTGCAATTGTTTAACTTGGTAAAAGTTAATATTAAAAATACAAATTATATGCCTTTAAGCGAAAACCAACTAGTTGTACCTGCACTGATAGCTATGATTAAAGGAGATCAAGGATACATCTCTACTTCTGCTCTTATTGATGAGATCGCAAATCAATTTTCTTTAGATTCTGAAGATGTAAGACCTCTTATAAATAGAAATGATGAAAAATATACACAAATTGTAAGAAATTTGAAATCTCATAAAACTTTTGTTAAGAACGGTTATGCTACAGAAGAAAATGAAGGTTTTAGAATAACACCTGAGGGAGCTACTTTTTTGGAAGATAATGGATTCATTTAGTAGACGTTCTTTATATTTAAAGCCTTATATTCAAATAAATCTGTTAGATTGATGAACATAATATTCCGCGCTTTTAAATAAAAAATCAAGTGTTCTAAAGAACACTTGATTTTTTATTTAATGCTTTTTTAGATAGATTCTTTAATTTATTAATACACATAAATCTTTATAATATGTAAATTTTTTCATATGAAAAAATCTTAATAACTTCCCTTACCAGGTATAACATGTCTAACACCACCTCGAGGGTTTCCCATGTCGCCAGCGAAGCGGGGGATGAGGTGGCAGTGGAAGTGAAAAACAGTTTGACCAGCGTTTTCTCCGCAGTTCATACCGATATTATAGCCATCTGGTGTTGATTCGGTTTCTATTAGTGATTTCGCTAAGAGTATAGCATTATCTAGATCTATTTTCTCATCCTGCGTTAACTGAAAATAATCTTTACGTAGTTGCTTACTGATGATCAATGTGTGACCAGGAGAAACAGGAAATCCATCTCGGATCAAAAAGAAATGTTCTGTCTGTCCAATATGTTTGTCTAATGGTAATTCTAGAAAATTATTAATACTCATAGTTTGAAGTTTTAAAATAGAATCAAATAATACTGAAATTTTGAAGGGTTATTGAAAAGAGACACTTTTCTTTGCTTCTCCTTTAACAGCTTCATCAATTATTTCTAACAAATTTTGTACTGTTTCTGAAACTTCATTCTTGTGAATAATAATAGGTTCACTTGTCGCCCTGGGAATCTTTATTTTATCTTTAAATTCAGGTAGTATAATATCTAGCTCTTCGTCGCCAATATTATTTGTATCTATAAATTTCCAATTGGAATTTTCATCTTCTTTTATGGCCATTATATTAGTAACTGCAATCATCTTCTTTTCCTTGTCAGGAATACTCATTACTATTAATTGAGGAATGAATTTGAAGTATATGGAACCCAGCTGAATAGGATCCATTTTATTATAATTTA
The DNA here is from genome assembly GCF_012030425.1 of Sphingobacterium sp. B16(2022). GTDB lineage: Bacteria > Bacteroidota > Bacteroidia > Sphingobacteriales > Sphingobacteriaceae > Sphingobacterium > Sphingobacterium anhuiense. Next base: position 405,410 of record NZ_JAAUVN010000001.1, read on the forward strand.
TTACTGTATCTATTCTCGTAGTGTCATTGTCCTTACGACTTGCTAATGTTTCGTTAAATAGTTTTAATGCACTTTCTTCGCCACCCAGGGCTTTAATTAAGCGAGGAGCTGTGTAACGCATGATCTCTTGATTATTACCAGTTAAAGATGCTTGTATTATCTTTTCTAGTGCACTGTTTAAAGCTGTATCTTCCTGTGCATAGATCATGTTTGATCCAGTCAGCATTAATGCGATGAAGAGAAGTATTATTTTGATTCCTTGCATATTCAAAAGTATTAAAATGTACCCGGTATTTCAATACTGGGCGTCCACTCGTGAATGGAGTGGGAGAGTGCTACGTTGTATTGTTGTTGAAGAAACAAGCGCCTCCTCTCCTTTGTTTTCCCTGTTTGATTAACGATTGTTTCTGCGAGAGGATGTTTACTTTCTATGTAGAACTCATTACGATTATACAATCGTTCTAAAAACCGACGATGAGGTACTTTTGCACTTTTAGCAGTATTGATTTTTGGATCCGCTAAAACTAAGTTCCACACACCATTGATATTTGCTTCCTCGACCGAATGTGCTTTTTTATTCAAATGTGGGAGGAAATGGTCCACAGCACAGATCTGTGGAGATCCTGCATTCACAAATATGTCTTGGTATGAATAGAAACATTTCCCTTTTTGATATCCGCTTAAAGCATCTCTCACAGTAGTCATACTGATGCGGCGCATGAAATCCGATTCAATATAGAGTTCTTGCTTTAGCGCATCATGCTTTACTTCAAGCAAATTAGGATTGATTTGAAGGTTCCATGCTGTCTCTACAAGATTCCAGCGTGCGTCTACCTCTTGATCTAAGTTGATAAATTGTACAGCTTCTTTTAGTTTAAAGATATTATCAGTTAGCATAATTTCCTTTTTGCCTTCTAGGTAGTTTTTGTGATAAAATGGATCAGTGATGATACCTCCATTAACGTTTTGAAAAGCATCCACCACGTTGACAAACCCTAATTTTGTTGTTGTTTGGATCAACTGATCTTCGCTCAGCTTACCTTCAATAAAATCTCTACAAGTATTTAAAAATTTACTTGACGAAGAGTTTCCTTGCTTATCACTTTTCTTCAGATGTTCAATAATATTTCGTGCAAATGGACTTGCCAGATCTTCTAACGTAAGAGTCGTATTATTTTGCTCTAATAGTTCTATTATGGCTTTAGCAAAGGCAAACTTATATGTTGCAGAGTTTTTACCAAACAGTATAAGAGCCCGCCATTGCGATTCAAGACTAGGGTCATTGATTTGAAATTTAGTCAACATATAAAGTGATATCTTTAAGAAAGGTTTAGGTTTGATTATTGAGATTTGCGAAACGATTCTATTAATCCCTCTGCAATAGGAACATCAGCTGGAGCCAATTCCCACTTTAGTAAATCTTCTATTGCTATCCATTCTATTTGATCATGATCCACTAATTTGATTACAGCATCTTCAGTTTCGCAGCGATAGGATATCAGTTCAATTGTCTTTAGATCGTACTGATGGATGACTGTTTTAAAATGATTTTTAACTGTCACCCTCAAATCTAGTTCCTCTTGTAGTTCTCTAGCTAAGCATGCCTCATAAGTTTCATCATCCTCCAGTTTTCCTCCTGGAAACTCCCAATACCCACCTAAAGATTTTTCAGGCTTTCTACGGCAAATTAAAATTTGATTGTCCTTTATAATAAGACCGCATAATACTTTAGTTATAGCCATGAGTATCTCTGTGATATTTAAGATTTTCTTTGTTTAGATCATGTTTGGTATGTACAGTGAGTTCACCTGAAACGGCACCACTTAAGGTTAGATCATCATTAATGGAGAAGATTCCTTTATCAAACATAACATGATGGTTAGGGCATAAGCAGATCAAATTATCGGAACTATCGTGACCGTTGTGCGGTATTCCTAAGGGCTTGATGTGGGCTCCTTCAGCATAATTTCCTGTTTTAGTAGGGATTGAAATATTACACACTTGACATTTGAAATCATATAACTTTTTAATGTTATGTGCGATTTTTGAATCTCGAACTATTCTTAAGATTGTACTTTCTTTTCTTTTCGTGGATTCAGTAGAATATCTAACTTCAACTTCTTCTGCCGTATTTCTATTATTATTAGTGCCGCTGTATATTAATTTAAATCTGCAAATCTTAAAGCCACTTCTTCCTATTTCCTCCCAGGAGTCAACTACACTATACAGACCTGCATATGTATATCCTGATTTTGGAGAGTATTTAGATTTATGTAAACTTCCTCTACTAACTCTTACTGGCAAGCCTTCGTGCTGACTTTTTAGCAGTGCAGCATTTCCTGGTGAATCCCATGATTGATCTGCTATCTGTTTTCTAGTATTTTGGTCTTTTCCGCCATGTCCGGTATATATTATTTCATCACCTAAATCTTGATCATCTTCATATCCTCCAGAAAGTACAATTGATGGTGATCCAACATTTTTGTTACCATCAATCCCGGCTTGAAGCACTAAATGAATTTTTGCCTCTCTTAAAGCTTTTCTATCTTTAAAGGTGTCATTTTCATTAATGTCAGGAATTTCTCCAAATATATAATCTGCCATATTTTATTTATTTCATTCTAAATGATCCACTTGAGGAAATTCATCTGACTACTTGATAAATTATAATGCTGATCAAGACCAGATTCGAATATTTAGAATTTGTTTCGCAACCATTAATCTATTTTTCTAACTTCCTTTTAGCCTTTCCTATTAAGTGTTCGTCTATAGGTTTGTGAATCTGATACAGAGGATCAATAACATCATTGCCCTTTTCATCCTTAAATTTTCTTGATCTCCTTAATTTCTTAAACGCACCTTTTAGCAATCCACTAGTTTGGTAAATCGTAACACCTTTGTTTAATGGATAGGGGAGGCATCTCATGATTTCTGATTCTGAAAATTGTGTGCCCACATTTAGATGTTTAATAGCAAGAATTATATAACTAGCTGTATTTTTTAAACCATCCTTTCCAACATCATCCGCAGCAGTATAAGGTGTATCTAGAATTATTTTTTTTGTTGCTTCTGGCAGCTCATCCCATAACGGATAAGTGGCTGTATCTTCTTCAAATGTGTGCCAATCCAATCCATAGATTAAGGGATATTTTTCCATCATTTCTAATGTTAAGATATGATGCTGTGATTCAACTCCCTTATAAACTAAGTTTTTACCTAACAATAGCAGGTCAATTTGATCCTCAGTAAGCTGAAAATAGAGCCTAAACTTCTTACTTTTAGCTATAAATCTCTCTTTGATGGTCATGGATAGAAATTGTTTAGTTTGAAATATTTAAAAGCTTATTACTTATCATTGTTTTGAAACTTTACTTTTTTCTCCTGAATTCCCAAGGAGGAGCAGCATTAGGTTCTCTCCAGAGTCCAACCTTATTTATCCGTGCTAAGTGCTCAGCTTGAGCAAAATCATCGGAATTATCGAATATCTTATAATGCCATGCTAGACCAGATCTTAACAATTCCAGATTGAGATTTGTGCTATCAGCTGTCCAAACAATACCAACTGTTCTGCCATATCTATCTATATCTTTAATATCTATTGATACAATTTTAGAAAAGCATAAATCTGAGATAAATTGTTTTGCGACATTCGAAAAATCTTGCCCTTTCTCTGGCGCATCAACTCCATATAGTCTTACTCTTAATTGTGTATTTGTAGAATCGAGGATAGTTATTGTATCTCCATCAGCAACTCGAACGACTTTTCCTTTTCTCGTTTGTGAGATAAGGTACAAGGGCAGAAGAAAAAATACAATAATGAAATAGTTTTTCATTATAGGTTTCTTAAGTTATAAAATCCTTAGTAGGAATAATATCTAATAATTCAGATGATATTACACGAGATTTTTTAATTTCTTTACCATCTTTAATACTAGTGTAATTCTCCTTAGTAACTTTTACTCTCAACTTCACTTCATCATATTCTGGAGAAGGAAAGTCAAATAATCTTGATGGCGACTTGTAATTAAATGCTTTAGATAATAGGGCAATATGTCTTACCGAGTATTTATGTCTTTCGTTTAAATTCTCAACATTCCCGACAAAACTTGATGTTACACCCATTTTTTCACTAAGTTCTTTTTGTGACCACCCTTTCTTGTCCCTTAATGACTTAATGTGTTGTATGAATAAATAATCTAAATGAGATATTTCATATTCAATTATCAAAGTAAATGTGTTCATAAAATATTTTTTAAACCAACATGTTGGTTTGTGTTTAAATTTTATTATATTTGTATAGTATTATATGCGAATTACTTAGGGAGTCCTTTTTTTCGATTCCTCTAAATGAAGTTTGCTCGCCCATTCCGCCAGAATAAATCCGCGAGTTGACCTTGAGTTCGCCTGTTAACTGGATTAATTGTATTTTTACATATAAGTCCAGTATGGCGACCTCTTGTCAGTCTTAAGGATTCTGATATTCTTTTAGAATTGAAGACGGTCTGGCGGCCGAAAAAAGGTTAAGCATAGAGGTCTGCCTATTGGCATTCTCCATAATTTTCTTTTTAGAGTAACTTCGTTCCATAACCTTTAAATTATGATGCAACGAATTAAAACCACCACAAGAACCATTAACGACATAATCCAGGATTACAGTCATCGGTTTGCTTATTTAAAACTTTTAAAGAACGTTATTCGAGCGCCACAATAGCTCGCTAATAAAAAACATATTGCCAAATAGGTTAGGGGAAACTAGTACCAAATCAAAAGGTGCGCAGATAGTAGAAAGCATGGTGTGATGACCATACCTGATACTAAAAAATGCGAGCTCTTGATCGGTTATTATCAGCTTCGTACCATTACTGAATGGTTTTATGTTACCGACTTTTATTTTATTAGTGCACAATTATATGCTCCAACAAAAAGAGGATCGGAGGCCTACTTTTCAACTTGATACTTTAAAAGTACAATCTTTCCTTTAGTAAAGCAAATGATGTTCGTTAATATTTTATCGTAATACATTAATATTATAAAAGTCGGTTTTGTTCTTTAATCCAAATTATGCAATAGCGGAGACTACAAATAACCAATTGACGAAGACTATATAATTGCATTTTCATTCTTTATTTTTTTAACCTGGTTTCCTTAATGCCCAAGTTATGTCCAATCGGGTAGGGTGTAAGGGAGCCAATTTAAACCTTAAAAAAATGCAAAAAACTTGCAAAGGGGAAAGTTATGTACTATCCCGAGAGGAAGAAATGTTTTCGTATTTGAGTGAAAATCCGGTCCCCGTTATCAAAAAACGAACTATGATAACACTTTTACCAGAACGATTTTTTAAGAAGCCTGAGTCATCATCTACTCAGAGCTCCAAGCAGTCGGCGATGAAATATCTGATGCAGGAACGACCGCCGCAGCGCTATTACTCGTTGATGATACGCTTATTAGAACCTTCAGATTCTTTTAGCTCAGTGGTTCGAAATGACAGTACCGATGTGCTTCGGATCTCACTGATCAATATGGCTATTTATGAGATCTATCTATTTGCACTGGGGCTGCCAGCAAAATTTCCGACCGATCAGATACTGATACTCGGAGACCACAGTGAACAGTTTTTACCCAAGTATAAAGGTGATCATATATCGACTTACTGCTATGAACTGACTGTACCAGCACGGACAGAACGGGAAGAATATTGCCAAAGGATATTGAATGATCTGAATGAGCATTTTGGGATTGATGTACGGGTTGAAAAACTCACCATTGTCAAAGACAGCAGAAAAGTACTGACCATTCGTGGCGAGTCTGTCGAATTGCTATGGGAGGAACAGCTGATGCTGATCATAAAAGCTAAAGCTGCAGTAGAAAAGAATCAAGAATTCATATTAGAAAGAATTAAATAAAGTTTCACTACCTGTGGACGCCGATTCTTCCGAGGGATACATTGACGACCTGGTCAACCCTCGGCAAGAAATGGTGAAAGGGGGAGCTTTATCCAAAAATTAACAACAATGAACACATATATAATATATATAAACAAGCTCTGGGGATATCTCCGGAAGCTATGCAAGCCACGAGGTGCAGATATACTGCTGATCAGTAAGGTGCTTTTAATGTGCTTATTCATGACCTTTCATATGTTGAGTAGTGCTCAGACGCCCCGCAAGGACAGCGGGGCTGATGGGCCTATGAATCATGTATTGCGCGGTACTGTCGTATCTGCTGTAGATAACAAACCATTAGATGGTGTATCGGTCCGAGTCGAAGCCGAAAAGGCTAGAACCTCCACCAAGAAAGATGGTACTTTCAGTCTTTCGGTCGAGAGTCTGAAAGGATTGGTGAAGTTTACCTATGTCGGCTACAAAAGCCAAGAAATCAATTATACCTCAGGAGTATCAATAATCGTAAAATTGATACCTGAGGATAATAAGCTTGACGAAGTGGAGGTGGTGTCGACTGGATACCAGAAGATTCCAAAAGAACGAGCAACTGGAAGTTTTGAGTTTGTCGATAATAAGCTTTTCAATAGGAAGGTGTCTACCGATTTTGTGAGTAGGCTAGAGGATGTGGTGCCGAGTATATCTTCTCTAAAGGTATTTCCTGAAAATAAAGGTAAACTTTTAGGGATAAACATAAGAGGATTGAGCACAATGCGATCAAATGTCTGGCCTTTAGTAGTAATTGATGGTATTCCATATCAAAATAATTTTGATATGTTGAACGGTTATTTCATGAATATTAATCCTAATGACATTGAAAATGTTACTGTACTGAAAGATGCCGCAGCATCCTCAATATGGGGAGCTCAATCTGGCAATGGTGTAATCGTAATAACTACAAAACGCGGAGAATATAATCAACCTTTTCAGTTATCAGTGAATAGTAATGTGACTGTTGGAAACAAACCTGATCTTTATTACTATCCGCAGATGAATACGTCAGATTATATAAATCTGGAAAAGGATCTTTTCGACAAAGGCTATTGGGATAGCCGTATGTATGATTTTTCAATCAATTTAACACCAGTAATTCAATTGCTCAAAAGACATAAAGAGGGTGATTTGAATGAAGGTGACTTGAATATGCAATTGGATTTATTGAGAGGAATCGATATGCGTGATGATTTTAACAAGTACATCTATAGAAAATCAGTAAACCAACAATATAATGTACAATTAAGTGGTGGATCTGAAAAGATCAATACTTCTTTTTCTATAGGGTATGATAAAAATTTGGATAATCTGGTTACTTCTTCTTATAAGCGCTTCACAGCAAAGAATAACACACAGCTGCGTCCTGTTAAAAATTTGACTTTAGATTTAGGAGTTACTTACACTAATTCGCAGCGTAAAAATGCTGCGGCTAATATGATCGGATATAATGCGATGGGCAGAGGAGTGGGAAACTTTCCATATATGCGAATGGCAGATGATCAGGGTAATCCCTTAGTAGTGGATGCGATCGGATTTAATCCAATATTTCGTGATACTGTAGCCGGAGGGAGGCTTTTGGACTGGAAATATCGACCATTAGCAGAATTGAATGATACTCATGTAATGACCAATATTAAGGAAACATTCTTAAATATTAAAGGTGCTTATCAGATATTACCCGAATTAAGTGCTTCTCTTTTATACGCTTTTCAGCATGCAAGCCAACCTCAAGAGACGTGGATGGGAATGGGATCAAGCCGACACCGAGGGGATATCAACTATCGGGCATCATGGGACAATAATAAGGTGATATGGAATCTACCAGTGGGTGATAATCTTTATAAAACGGATCGCTATAATGCTACGAATCAAGGAAGGCTTCAGCTAAATTTTAATAAAGATTTTGGTCAATTACATAGTGTCAATGCAATCGCTGGGTTTGAAATCAGAGAAATTCAGAGTGAAGCGATGACTAACATACTGTGGGGATATGATCCAGAAAATCTAACTTATAAAAATGTAATTTACGATGTGATGATGCCCGCATTAAATGGGATTGCTGGAATGACCGCAATATATGATTTTTCGGAAATTGAAAAATATACCAATCGGTTTACTTCGTACTTCGCAAATGGATCTTATACCTATAATAAACGGTATACCATAAGTGGGAGTATCCGTAAGGACGCTTCTAATTTATTCGGTGTAAAAACTAATGATCGTGGCCAGCCTTTTTGGTCATTTGGAGGGGCATGGCTATTGTCTAACGAAGCTTTCATAAATAATAATGCTGTTCAACTTTTAAAATTACGAGCGACTTATGGATATAATGGTAATGTGAACAATAGTACTTCAGCTTATCCGATTATCAATATTCAATCATCCCCACATTTTAATACAGGTCAGTCGTATGCGAGTATGCAGTCGCCACCAAATCCCAGTTTACGATGGGAACGTGTAGGAATTTTTAATTTGGGATTGGACTTTTCTTTCATTAATAGGATATCGGGCAGTGTAGAGTACTATGTCAAACGCCCTAAGGATTTAATAGCAAGCTCACGCATTGATCCAACAACAGGATATAGTTCACTGAACATTAACAGTTCCAATTTAGATGGACGAGGTGTAGATCTCTCTTTGAATAGTGTTAATATTAAAACAAAGCTATTTACATGGAGCTCTAATCTTGTCTTCGCTTATAACAGAACTAAAGTGGCCAAATCATATGTCAGCAACACCAGAGGGAAGGATTACATAACCGGTGCATATGGTATGTTGCTCACACCGATAGAGGGGATGGATCTATATAGTTTACTGACCTATAAATGGGCTGGCTTGGATCCTGAAACAGGTAAGCCAAGAGGCTACGTGGCGGGTGAGATATCGGATGACTATGGTACAATAGTTAATCGGAGCACAATTGACGATCTTCAGAATCATGGTACTTTACGTCCAAAGTATTTCGGTTCTTTCCGAAATGGTTTCGTTTATAAAAATCTAGATCTATCTTTTAATATCTCTTATCAGCTTGGTCATAAATTTATGAGATCTTCCTTTAGCAATGATGCTTTTATTGAATCTGGAGTAGGACACGCAGACTATGCGCTGCGGTGGAAGCAATCTGGAGATGAGTTGAAATCCAATGTGCCGGCATTTACATACCCTAATAATTTTTATGCTAGTGAATTTTACCGTCAATCGGCCGCACTGGTCGAGTCAGCTGGGCAGATTAAATGGCGTGATCTACAATTAAGCTACACTTTCAGTCAATTACAAAAAATAGGTCTTAAAAATATGCGAATATATGCATATGCCCAAAATTTGGGAGTTATATGGCGTGCGAATAAACTCGGGCTAGACCCCGAATATGGCAATTCCATTCCTGAACCTTTGTCATTATCGTTAGGCCTTAATTTTAACCTATAAATCTGGAATCATGAAATACTCAATAATTTACCTTCTACTTGTCATAATCATGAGCAGTTCCTGTTCCGATTATCTAGATCTCAAGCCTGATCAGAAAATGGCTATTCCAAAAACGTTGGAGCATTGCGAATTGCTACTCAACGATTACAGTGCTATGAATACTGGTTACCCTACATTGGGAGAGGTCGCCGCAGATGATTACTATCTGAATACCTCAGATTGGAAATCATTATCAAATTTTGATGAACAGCATACATACAACTGGTCACTTGAATTTATGACATTAAATACCCATTGGCAAAATCCTTATAAAACTGTTTATCTGAGTAATCAGATTCTGTCCATATTAAGTCATTTGGATCAAAATAATGATAAAGTAAAGTACGAGAAAACGCTCGGCGCGGCACATTTTTTTAGGGCATTTGCTTTCCATCAAATTGCTTCTGTTTTTACAATGCCTTATCAAGCCGGAACTGCAGAATCAGAATTGGGAATTCCATTGCGTCTGAGTCCAGATCTTGATTATAAGTCATCGCGCAGCAATTTAGCTGCTACCTATACGCAAATTGTGGTAGATTATAAACATGCGATTCGCTATCTACCTGTGGTCGAAACTTTAAAAGGAAGACCTGCCAAAGCGGCTGCTTATGCAGGGCTGGCTAGAGTATATCTAGATATGCAAGATTATGATAATGCCTATGCTTATGCAGATTCTTGTTTAAATTTAAAGTCTGATCTGCTGAATTATAAAGATCTCAAAGCATCTGCATCTCTACCTATTCCAAGGTTTAACATTGAGGTCTTATTTCCAGCGATAAGTATATTTAGTAGCCCCTTGGGACAATCATTTGCGCGTATTGCTCCAGATCTCTACCAGAGTTATGATGTGCATGATTACAGGAAGACGGTGTATTTTAAACCCAATTCATTTGATGTCGGCACCTATGCATTCAAAGGATCTTACGATAATTCGGTAACAACACCTTTTGTAGGTCTTACAACTAGCGAAGTTTATCTGATCCGGGCCGAATCGGCTGTGCGAACAAATAATATAGGTCAAGGACTGCGAGATCTTAATACACTTTTGAAAAATCGGATTGATCCAGTGTTTTTTGTTGCAGTAACGGAGAATGATCCTGATCTGCTTTTAAGAATTGTTTTACAGGAGCGTAGAAAGGAATTGGTTTTCAGAGGTAGAAGGTGGTCTGATCTTCGGAGATTAAATCAAGATGAGCGGTTCCGAAAAACCTTAAAACGTAATATAGATGGACAAAACTATACACTTGAACCGAATAGTTTAAAATATGCACACTTAATTCCAGATTTAGTAATATCAGAATCAGGAATACCACAAAATAAACGCTAACATCATGTTTAATAAAATTACAACACTAGTAATATTCTTATTTCTAAGTCCATTTATTTGGGCTCAAAATACGCAAATAATTGACCGTAGTTTGGAATTGCGGATTGGACAGGCATTTCCAGATATTCCAAAGTTATCGGTATTAAATAGCGCTAAAAATCAAGTTTCGCTCGATCAGTTATCTAACAAGATCATCATCCTTGATTTTTTCGATACTTATTGTACAAACTGTATCGCAGCAATGCCTAAGTTGCAAAAACTACAAAATGAATATGCAGATAAAATACAAGTCATTTTGGTCACTTGGCAAGATAAAGCCACTATTGAAAAATTCTTCAAGACAAACGCTTTTCTGAAAGAAAATAAGGTAAACCTCATTACAGTATATGCAGATACCTTATTACGGAAATATTTTCCTCACAAAGGAGTACCGCATACCGCATGGATTTATAAAAATAAAGTTCAGGCAATTACTTTTTCGGATTTTGTAAAAGCTGAAAATATTGAGCATCTATATGCAAATGGTTCTATTCAATTGCCTGTTAAGTCTGATTTTAATGATGGTCTTAAAAATAATACGGTAAATGAGAGGGGCAAACAATTGGGATCTGTTTCTATTTCAGGTTATAGGGATGCTGTAGATCCGAATGGAATTATAATCAAATACGATTCTATATCAGGTATGCAAAAAAGTTCTTTTTACAATATTGATATTTTAGGTGCTTATACTGGAGCTTTGAGTAAAATCAAAAAACCTGAGTTTTTATTAAAAGATGAACGTATAGTTTGGAAGGTGAGAGATTCATCATTGTTTAAGTATCCAAATGGAGAAATTGCTTTTAACGAGTGGCTGTTGCGAAATGGAATTTGTTATGAACGTTATGATCATGTTGTAAGACCTGATTCGTTACAAGCGCAATTTATTTTAAATGATTTAAATGGTTTTTTAGGATTGCATGTTTATTGGTCTAAAAGAGAAATGCCTTGCTTGGTTTTGGAAAAGGCAAATTTAAAGTCTGGTGAAGTTAAAACTGACGATGGCGAACTTGCAGGAACTTCCGTATTGGCATTTATGATTGACTACCAAAATAAATACCCACCAGTGGTAGATGAGGTTAATTCTAAACAAAAAATACGGCTAACTGATTACTCAAATTTAGAGCAAATTAATTTGCAATTGTTAGGTTATGGATTGCAATTGAAAGAAAAATATAGATTAATTGATGTGCTTGTATTTGATCAACGAAATTGACGCAATAAGGGGTTAGTTCATCACTAACCCCTTTCTAATAAAACCTATTTTACGGGTCTAATCCTTATTAACTCTTCAATTGTACGTTAGCAGACGCTGATCTGTTGTGTAAGGCCAAAATCATTTCATCTTTAAGTGCATCTGTTAATTCCGGTTTATTATTTGAATCCGGATTGGCTTGCACTGCACAGATTTTATTTGTTCCTGTACAACCTGATGGAGTTGCTGCATCGTAGTCTTGGGAGTCAGTAGGATTAGAGCCAGTTAATATAAACCAAGCCATAATTACTTATTTCTTTAGATACTATCATAATTTAGTTAATTGATCTCGAAGACGCTTTTTAAGCGCCTCGGCCCCCTGCAGTTGCCAAATGGGAACTGCTTTTTTTGGCTTTAGGACTCCTTATTCGACCAAAAACTTTTTCCCCGTACCATTTTCTGGGGAATGTCGTAAATCTACGTCCATGTGCATCACGCACCGGACCTGCGCAACAGCAGCTTCTCTGTAAAGACCTGCGATTTACCGCAATCTGTCCAGCAGTCCTGCAGCTCATAGCTGTAGACCCGTAGCTCATCATGGAGCTAGCAAAGCGCCTTCCTTTTGGCTGCTTTCCAGATTGTCCTGTACTATTTTTCTGCTGTCGCTTCATGTTTAAAAATCTAGTTTATAATTTCAGATGCTTTGGGTGAACTTGGTTCTGCTTGTTTCATATTGGTATCGCTCTCGTTGGCGTCCACCCGTTGCATCTTTTATTTTGATCAATCTGCTAACCACCAATGGGAGAGGAGACATCCGTAATTATTGTACCGATCAACTAAAGTAAAGTTAGGGGCAGAAAGGGTGGTTTTGAACTACGAATTCGGTGAAAATGAACTACAAATTCGGTGAAAATGAACACTAAAATCGTAGCATTGGAACTACGATTTTAGTGTGTTATAGCCCAGTTATTGAAGGATTCATGCGCAGTGCTTGAAATATCCACATTTGGAAGTTGAGATTTTTCAAGAACGTTAAATAATAATACTGCTGTAATAATTTGGGGTCATTCCTAAAAAACTACTTATATCTGCAGTACTGCAATTTCTGTATACTTCAGGGTATAGTTCCAGCAATTTCATTTTCTTTTCTCGTGCCGAAAGGACAATGAATCGGCCGCGGAGGGTTCTCCGCTTCAGTACATCTGCACCAAAATGTTTCATATGATCTTTAAATTTTGGAAATTCGTTTGATAACTTTAGTAAGTTATCGTTACTGATGAAGGCCACAACAGCGTCGTTATCGACCTCGAAATAGCAGTCATCTACCTCCTCATTGTGAAAGATAAACTGTTTTTTGCAGATAAAATCGATCACTTGCTTCGTTGTGTTCTCGCGTTTGATAATGATACCTTCTAAGACGATATATAGGTCTAATAAATTGGCTTGTAATATTCTGCCTTTTTTGTATGATTTAATTTCTACGATTTCTAAAAAGCGCTTCCAAAGATCCGGTGATACAGGAGCGATGTCATGAAACGTTTCAAATAGTAGATTTTCATGTTTTGATTTCTCCATAATTATTTCGTTTGGTTAATAAGTTTAATTGGCTTAAAAAGTTGCATCATACTTGTCGGGCGACAGGTGTGATGCAACTCGTGATGCTACGTATTAAGGTTTGTATTTGTATAGGATCTTGATCATCAACGGATGTGCAAATACTTGACTGCTGTTGGTGATGTTATGATCTAAGCCAAATACAAGAATTTCTTTTTGGTCGGGTGTGTCATGTTCAGCTTTGGTTTCTTTGGTAAAACTTACCGCTAGTCCCTGTTCCCAGCAATTGGCTATCGCATCTGCAATTGCTGTTTTGAATGTGCTTGACATGGATTGGATCTGTAACTGCTGATTCAGGTGGAGATCAAAAGTTTTATTCATCCAAGCTGAAAAATCAGCTCGTAAAAGTTGGGTTTCCAATAATAAATCTGCTGTTAAAAGTGCCAATACATAATTTTGGACAAAGGCAACGCCCGCTTCATCAAAAGGTTGTTTCATATCTGATTTATTTGTGTTCGATTAATATCAAAATTCAAAAAAAACTAATTGATTTAAGTAGTTCTAATGCGGGTGGAGGTATTAAGATGGGTGGTTTTACATCTTAATACCTCATTTTGTGATTAAGATGTGGCCTTTTCCATCTTAATCATTGTTACAATAGGGAAAGATTGACATTTCCTGAAGATTAAAAACGTGATCTTCGTCACACTATCAATTTTGTTACATTTTCCAATGCCGAATTTAAGTTAATAATTATAAATTAACAGTTATTTTGAACTAAAGTTAATCTAATGAGTGTAAAAATTTCCTCTAACAAAAGGAATAAAATTTCCCTGTACTTTTTGATTTTATTTGTTTTTCCAGTTTTTTATAATAAGTTGGGCTATAAGCTGACCTGGAATAGGCTAGTTATATGGAGTATGGGTTTCTTGCTTCTTTTCTTAATCATGTTTGTCTATCTCTTGGTAAGTCTGGTGTATATTTCCTATGTCCGCCATACATTTAGAAAAAATCTGGGCGGTGAAACGATGCAACCGAACATACTTGCCGTGAAGTTTCTTTATTATTGTTGCGCTGTGGTTCCATTACTTCTTCTTTTTGTAGGATTTACATCTATATGGATCTGGGATCGACCTGAATTTTGGGATATGCTATGGATGAACATGATCTGGAGAATCTCTATTTTAGCTCTAATTCTCCTTGCAATTACCTATCTTTTTGATAAATATAGTGACTTGGCAGTACCTATTTTTCAAAAAGAAACGGTCGAGGTTATTAGAGAAGTGAAAGTCAAAGAAGAAGTGATCAGAGAAGTCGAGGTTATCATTAAAGAGGAGGTAGTAAAAGAAATATATGTAGAAAAAGCACCGCAGACTCCTTTTTCTGTGAGCGAGACATCTATATTACCTAAAAAAATAGCCTTGACCGAAATGTATACCTATCTGGTTCATGTAGCAGGTGTAGGCCCATTATACAAGGACCTTTGGATGATCCGTTTTTTTGATATCGTTGGGATAAAAACACAGAATAGACAACGTCATGTTATCTTTTCGGATGGATCAATGGTGCTTTGCAACGATATACTGAAGATACTGGAAGCGGCGGGATTGCGCCATTGGCTTGTTAAAATATCCGATAACTACATGATCAATACCATCTTGGTTGATTTTCCATACTATAAAAAAGGATCTCAACTTATTTTGCATTTAGAGTCTATGAACGGATTACGGCGAAAAATGTCTGCTGAAGACATCGCTTCCATGTTGACTTTTGGAAAAGGTATATCGGATAAAAATATTAAAGCTTTATGGGAACGCAGGAATACCCTTGTGCATGATGGCTGGGATAAGTGGATTCCGATAAGGAAATAACATTTTAATATTGGACTCTTTCATTGATAGAAACAGTCCTCTCCAGCTGTTTCTATTTAAAGCAAATTAGAGCAGTAGTTTTCTAATTTCTTGTTCTAGCAATACTATACTTGCAAATCTATTGATGTATCAACTTTGAGCCGGACAGAAATATTCTCTTGAGATAGAATGTGTAGCTTTGTCATTATCTAATAAATATGTAATATAAACTGTCAACGATGAAACAGACTGATACATTAAAGACAATAAGCTATTCGGGTATTTTCCTTTCCTGTTTTACAGATTTTAGTGAAAAATGTATTCATGCAGCACCAGAACATGTTTTGGTGTACCTGTATTCGGGCGAGCAGATTATAGAGGACGGAAATAAGAGGATTAAAATAAAAGCTGGTGAATGTGCATTTGTAAGGCGAAACCACCGATTGACAATGTACAAAAACAGCAAAGGAAGTGAATTATATAAAGGAATTTCTTTGACATTCAACCGGAGCATATTGCGCGAGTTTTACAGTAAGTTTGATAAGGCGTACTTGCCTAAAAGAGTCTTGATTTCCGATAAAAATGTTGTTCAGATTGAACCGAGCCCTGCTATCACCAGTCTGTTTCAATCGCTCACGCCTTATTTTGATGAAAATATAAAACCGACCGATGGTGTTACCCATCTGAAATTGCTGGAAGGTATTTATGCGCTGCTGGATAATTCGGATATTTTTTATCCTATATTATTTGATTTTACTGACCCTTGGAAGATCGATATCCTGGAGTTTCTGAACGATCATTATATGGATGACCTCACGATGGAACAGATTGCAGCCTATACGGGGCGGAGTTTGGCAACATTTAAAAGGGATTTTCAAAAATTCAGTAACCTTAGTCCTCAAAAATGGTTGATTAAAAAACGGCTGGAAGCGGCCTACGTTAAACTGAAAGAAGAGGGCAAAAAAGTACAGGAAGTTTATGTGGAAGTGGGTTTTAAAAATCCCTCACATTTTTCTACGGCATTTAAAAAGCAATATGGCGTACCGCCTACAGAAGCTTAAAAATTGAGCTTTAGAGAAAAGATAATTGAGCCTCACAACAATGCTGTTGTGAGGTTTTTGCTTTAATTTTGTATTGTAATTAAAGGAGATATAATGCAAACAGTTGATATTTTTGAACGCTTGCGAAACGGTGAAACTGTACCAGCAGGTGATCCCGAAGCATATAAATTGAGGGAAGCTTCCTTTGCTACAAAAAAGTTGCTTCTCCAGATGAACAGTGCTGATGATCCTGCCGAGGTACGTAATTTTTTGTCGCAGATTACAGCAACAGAAATTGATGAAAATACGGCGGTTTTTACACCCTTGTATATCAATTATGGGAAAAATACCAAGATCGGTAAAAACGTTTTTATCAATTTTGATTGCGTTTTTTTGGACCTGGGCGGTATCACGATAGAAGACAATGTGCAGATCGCACCCAAAGTAAGTCTGCTGTCGGAAGGGCATCCGATAGCCGCTAAAGACAGACAATCGCTGGTTCCTGGTCATATTCACATTAAAAGAAATGCATGGATTGGAGCAAATGCGACTATACTGGCAGGCGTGACCATTGGCGAAAATGCTGTTGTCGCGGCAGGTGCAGTTGTTTCAAAAGATGTACCTGACAATTGCGTTTTCGGGGGGATACCAGCGAAAATGCTTAAGCGCATTGAATAGTGATGGAAAGGACGATTTATATGCTGCTATTTCTTTTTACCAGCTTACAGAGCAGTGCCTGTACGCCATCGGAAAATAGGGTTAAAAATGAAATCCAAAAGGACACTCTAGCAAACAAAAAAGTTATGAAATTGAAAATAACTAGGGGAGATAAGGTGATCACGGCAATTTTGTATGAAAATCCTACTACAAGAGATTTCATTGCCCAACTTCCTTTAACTGTTGATATGGAGGACTTCGCTGGTAAAGAAAAGATATTCTACCCACCGAAAAAATTATCTACAACAGAACGAAAAGCTGTCAGCGATCCTAAGATTGGAGATATAAATGTATATGCTCCGTGGGGTAATATTGCTATTTTTTATGGCAGTTATTCAGGCTCCCGAGACTTGATCAGGATAGGAAGAATAATTGAGGGTATGGATGCATTCAATGTTACAGGTACTGTAAAGAACGTATATTTTGAACTGGTTGAACAATAGTGTGTGAAGGTTGATCTTCGTAATTAGAAAAATAAAGTGATGAAAAAACTATCAATTTTAATAGCGGTTTCTTTGATCCTGTTGGGGCAAACCTTTGGTCAGACGTTATTAACTCAAAATCAAAAAGAAATGGAAAATCAAGAACATTATACGTTTCAACTGAACGATAAGGTAGATCGTAAGGAAATTACTTTTAAGAACCGTTATGGAATCATGGTTTCCGGAGATTTATATACGCCGAAAAATAAGGGAAATGAAAAACTACCTGCTTTGGTATTGAGCGGGCCGTTTGGAGCTGTAAAAGAACAGTCATCTGGTTTATATGCCAGTGAACTGGCTTCCAGAGGGTTTGTGACCTTAGCTTTTGACCCTTCTTTTACGGGGGAAAGCGGTGGCGAGGTCCGCGGTGTCGCTTCACCTGATATCTTTACGGAAGATTTCAGTGCTGCGGTAGATTATATTGGACTATTGCCTTCTGTTGACCGAAATTGTATTGGTCTAATGGCGATCTGTGGTCTGAGTGGTATGGCGCTTACGGCAGCGACAAGCGATTCTCGGATCAAGGCGGTAGCTACGGCCTCGATGTACGATATGTCCCGTAGTATCAGCCGAAGCTATCAAGACAGTTATACTCAAGAACAGCGTCAAAAAGTTGTCGATTACTTAAGTCAGCAACGTTGGAAAGATGCGGAGAATGGCAACTATGCAGTGGGTCTGCATGAAGTACCATTTGATGAAAACGGTAATATGATAAAAGGAACACGTATACTTCCTGAAACGTTGCCTGCTAATCCCGATCCTGTACTTGCCTCTTTCTTTGGTTATTATAGAACAGCGCGTGGTTTTCATTCCAGATCTATCAATTCTACCACAGCCTGGACAGCTACAACACCGATGTCATTTTTTAGTTTTCCGATGCATGCAAACATTGAAATGATTGGAGCTCGTGCGGTCATGCTTGTTGCTGGAGAAAATGCGCATTCGCGCTATTATTCTGAAGATGTTTATAAAATGATTTCAGGGCCAAAGGAACTGGTTATAATACCTGGTGCCGATCATGTCGATCTATACGATAAAAAGGATAAAATTCCTTTTGACAGATTGGAAACGTTTTTTAAAGATAATTTGAAATAATACTATAATCCCTTACGGGTCAATTTTTTTACAAGACTGTCTAACAAAAGGCAGTCTTTTTTTGTTGCTTATTGAAGTAAATAATTCCTGCCTTTACTTTTCAGGGTAGCTTGTTTAGAAACAGTCCTCTCCAGCTGTTTCTATTTAAAGCTAATTAGAGCAGTAGCTTTCTAATTTCTTCTTCCGGTAATCCGGTATACTCCGCAAATATACTGATGCTGACATACTGGTTTGCTTTCAGTCCGTAGCAATCGCGTATAGACTGGAAGATTTTGTAGGTGTGTTTTTCTGTACGCCCCAATATTACAGCCGCTTCTTTGGGGTATATGCATAAACGATCGTTATTTTTCATGTTATCCTGGTTTTTAGAGGGATGATCTTTTTGATAATCAGATCATCTGGATTGTTCGTGATTATTACTCCCGCAGACAAACATATCCTATCAAACCACCTGTTAAGCTGGTATAAAGCATAAATCAAGCACGCATAAAGCTTATTTTGCTATGTACAGTATGCGCATAGGCTAAGTGCGTGTTAAGTGCGTTGTAAGTGCGTGAAACATACTGTTTTTACACTGTATCTATGCTCTATCTACGCTTTATATACGCTTATGCCCTGCTTGATCACGAGGTAACGTCCAAGTTTAAAGCATGCTTTATTCCTTAAGCTTTGCAGATTAGGTTTAATTCCTCTCCAGAAAAATGATGTTATTGGTTATTCATTTACTAAGATAAGTTTTTTCTATAAAAAATAGTTTTATTCTCATTTCGGTACATTTTCGTCAATTTATTACGCCAATTCAGTATCATTATTCCGCATTTTTCCTCTTTTCCACGCTTTTGATCCCAGTGCTTTTGTACTGATGATCATCTTAGCAGTGTCAAAACAATAATGTCATGGCAAGAGTAGAAAGTTTAATCAAATTAAATGGAACGATCGGGGATCTTTCCTTTTACAAATCGAAAAGTGTGGGTTATCAGGCACGTATGAAAACCGGTGTATCGGGCGACCGTATTGCCAATGATCCAGCATTTGCACGTACTCGTGAGAACGGCAGTGAATTTGGCAGAGCACAGCAGGAAGGCAAAAAGCTACGCGATCTGTTGCGTGATGTGCTGTTTGAAAATGCGGACAACAAATTCAGCTCCAGGCTGGCGAGCCGGATGTTAAAAGTCATCCAGATGGATCCGGTCAGTGTCCGCGGGGAGCGCGTTTTAGTACCGCAGAACATGGTATTGCTGAATGGTCTGGAATGTAATCAGCGGGCCAGTTTAAAAAACATCACGTTAAAACCGCTGTCGGTTTCCTTCGACAATTTTAGTGGTGAAGGTTTTTTAACATGTGAGCAACTGATTCCGAATCTGCATATCGCCAAGCTGAGCGGAGCAACGCATGTGCAGTACACGTTGGTGCTGCAGGAGTTCTCGGGAGATGAAACAGATCAGCGTCCTGTGATCCAGCGGTCTGCTTATATCATGCTTGGTGAAATGCAGCCTATGGATCTGGATATTGCGGCGACTATTGTTCATGATCCTGATAAAAGTGTGATGGTACTGGTAGGGACAGGGTATTATCAGCTTGTGAACGGTGCTTATTATCCATTGGCAAATGGGCAGTACAATGCGCTGACCATTCATCAGGTCGTGATACCGTAATCGAGTGCTTTTGTGCCTCTTTCGCCGGCACATGGCGACAAACTTTGTCTTGACACAAAGTTTGACAAAAGTCAAGGCTGCATTCCTTTTTGCTATTTCACCTCATAGAGGCTAAATGAATTTAAACTCGTTTCACTCAGACAGAAATTCATTTTTACGCCTCTCTATCGGTTCAATTACACAGTCGGAATGCTAGGCCGTTTTGGTAAGCCTATGGCTTTTGGGATTATTTTTCAGGTGGTGGGTGGTTGTGTTATCGCAACGACCTGCTTCCTGAAATTTATTCACCAGGTGGAACTGAAAATTAATAATAATTTTTAATAGATGATGTAATAACATGTCAACAAAAAAAATCTTGCATCTCCAACGGATTTATGGAGAGCAGGGAACGAACGGTACACTTACTTTTGAAGGTGAGGTCATCTGCCGTACTATCGAATTACCCTGGCGCAATAACCTGCCAAGGCTCAGCTGTATCCCGGTAGGGAGTTATAAATTGGAAAAACGAAAGTATACCAGACATGGAGAGCAGATCGGAATTCCTGCTGTACTGGGACGCGAAGCGATATTGATCCATGCGGCCAACGATGCACAGAAGCAGTTATTGGGATGCATCGCTCCGGTAACTACACTGACAGGGGAAGGTTGCGGTACCGAAAGTAAAAAGGCTCTCGCAAAATTGAAGTCTCTGGTTTATTCGCTTTGGGATATGGAGCAGGACGTGTTTTTACATATTAAGTAGTGACGTAGTGAAGGAGTAACGAAGTAACAGAGTGACGAGTGATGTGGTAACGGAGTTAAGAGTAATAGTTTCTAACCTACTAACAATTAAACAAATGAAAAATATAATTCAAAAAATAAGCCGTGCGCTACAGGTGGTGCTTATGGCGCCGATTAAACTGCCGGGCAAGGCATTAAATATTATTAAATACATCGCACTGGGTCTTGGTGTGGTGGAGACCGTAATGGATGATAAAGATAAAAAAGGAGTGGGGAAGTCGCCACCAGCTGTACCTATCGTGCAGCAGGAAGAAAAGGAGGTAAGGGATGAAATGCAATGATATCCGGATAGGCACTATCGGGGGTACTTTGTGTTCAATCTGGGCAAGCTTTTCTTTGGGGGATCTCCTACAAACAGCCTTAATGGCTGTGGTGGGTACGGTGGTGAGTTTTGTGACAAGTAAGCTTTTAGGGAGAGTACGGCGACGTAAAAGCGACTAGTTTTTTCTCCCTATTAAATGAGACGAGATTAACTTTAAAGGTTCACAAACTAAAGGGGATAGCTTTTTACTATCCCCTTTAATATAAAGTGGTATTACACTTTCTTTTATACATTCAAAAACTTACCCTGAGATTGGAGATGATAATGAAGAGTTAGGTATTTAGCTAATGTTTTTATTCTTCAATCAGCGGCAAGGTTACTGAAAAATTATTCTCAATAATTTGATAATCAAATTTATCTGTATTATAATACTGATAAATTGATTTTAAAAGTATGAAACTTTTATCAGTATTATCTAGATAAGTAGAAGATTTTGCAACAAAAGTATATACGATTTTAAGAGTCATGTTTTCATGATCAAAGTCAATTGTAATTTTAAGTGGTGCTTTAGATGAAAATTGACTGCTATTAATTGCATTTTCAAAAAGCATTTGAATTGAAAACCTCGGTAGTTTTAAGGTCAATACATGATCAGGTAAGTGATATTGAATTTCACTTATGGAGTCTCCAAAACGTACCTTTTGTAAAAAAATGTAATCTTTAGCCAATTCTATCTCTTCATGTACAGTAGCAAGTTCTTTTGCATTGGTCTGTATTATTTTTCGGTAAAACTTGGTCATCTTGACTATAAATTTTTTGGATAGCTCTATGTCTTTCCCAATTAAATGCGTCAGAGATCCTAATGAATTAAATAAAAAATGAGGATTAAATTGCTCTCGCAGATGAAGGTATTTTATTTTATTGTGTTCATTTTCCTTGCCAAGATTTTGCAATTGCAACCGTTCGATTTTCCTTTGTTCCAAAATGAACAAATAAAATAATAGGGAGACAATAAACATGTCGCCTAGTCCTAGTAGCAAACTGTGGTTTGATAGCTTTTGAACATCTTCTTTAAATGTTAATATTGGAACAGAAACTATGATTGTCGCGTCTTTGAAAATTATATTTGACGGATAATTCTTTACAAAAACATCTATACCAAGGAAATCTGACTTAATAATTTTTTTATCAATTTCATTGAATTTATACCTGTCATAGTATTTTCCAATATCCTTCTTTTCAGGGCTTATTAAACAGATTCCTGATTTGTCGAAAAGCTTGAAGTAACTACGGTGTCCATATTTTCGATTTGCTAGGTAGTTATTTAATGTATTTAAGTCAACACTTATGGCATTTTTGAAGCTATTACTTTCATTTAAATTATATAGATTGTTCTTAGATCTTGTGTCAATATGGATATTTGCAAGAAAAATACTATCACTTTCGGGTAAGTATGTGTAGATTTTATCAAGAATTTCAAGTTCTTGAGTTACAATTTCGTACTTATGATTAGCGACATCGAGCATTTCACTAGCGTTCAATTCGTCAATGCTCGAATTTATATTTCCGAGTATAAATATTGACGCAACAATTATTAGAACGGCTGATGTAGCAAGAATTATTTTATTTTTTTTATAATTTCTAATTTTTACTTTTTCTTTTCCCATTTCTAATTCAAATATAAATAAATGTGTTCGAATGATTTAATGACAACTATTATAAAATTTGAAATGCGAATGAAATTCATGTTTTTAATTTAAAAATGATGGATTTGTTGTTGTGATTTTATTACTAATGGAATAGATATGTATTTTTGAATATATGAACAACACCACTTTCATCTCGTATATGTGTATTATAGCAGCTTTATAGATGGCTAGAAATAAAAAATATTGAATCAGATCGTCCGATCTGATTCAATATCAATTCTTTAATTTAAAATTATGTGTCTTAATAATGAATTTTTATAAAACGTATTTAGATCGGATACATTTATATTTTTATCTTCCATTTTATATTAGGATATTTCTTAATAAAATCTTTAGTAAAAGCAATTTTTTCATCCTTTGTGCCGAGGATTTCTGGTTTAGCTAGAACAATTTCTTTTGTGTTATTGTTTAAAAAATAGATATAAATAATTGTAAGTGTATCATCAAAGTAGTAACCGGCTTGAATTACTGTACTTCTGATAAAGCCAGTCACTCGATTTTCTACTTTTGTTTCTTGAAAATACCAGTTAGTATCAAATTTAATTATTTCATCAATAGTTTTGTTTGTAGTGTTAGGCTTTTTATTTGTTATAGATAGAAAACCTTTATTTATGAAACCTTGATTTTTATAATCCATTTCAAAATAAGCGGAATTCCGCTTTAATGAACCTATTAATATTGGATCTTGCTCTATTATGGATCCAAACCAATCCGCATGTATTTTTTTTCTAGCGTTATTAACTTGTTCTGGAGTGGTGTATCCTTTTTTCAAGCCTATAAATTCCTGAGCTTTACAAATGGTCGCTCCAACCAAAAATGAAATTGTTATTAGAATAAATTTTTTCATCATCATATTTTTTAAATTAACAATCTTTTAAACTAGCAACACCATTTGTGAAAATAAGTGCTTTATTCGTATTGGGTTCTCCTATTTTTTGTTTGCTAATATTGATTAGTTTACCATATAAATCTAATAACGCTGCGTCTCCACCTCTCTGAACATCCTCTTTGGTTCCGTCTGTGTTTTCTATAAAATCATGTATTTTTTCTGTAAATCTTGCTTTTTCATAACCTCTTTTTGATTTATGACTATTTTGCGCCAAAGCAAAAAAGAAAGGATCTCGAATAGTTACCGTGTAAACATATTCACCACTTACAATTATGGACGTATAATTCTGAATATACCCTTTAAGCATTTCATAAGACATGGTCTTATCTGAAGCAAAATCGATTAGATCTTGGGCCGGAACAAAAATATCTGATGGACTGGGTGCACCTCCATTAGGGTGGTTGTGGATGAAACCTGTGGCATAACCACCTGATGAGCTCCAGCTTGGAGTACCGATTTCTATTAAACTTTCATTTGGACTTGATATATGAGGTCCAACATATTTAGTAGTCATATCTGTATTAGATGATGAATAAATATATGCCCCATTTTCCAAAGTTTTATTTTTTATATCATTTATCTTTGATATAACTTGGGGATTTGATGTTAATTCATTTGCTTTTTTTATTGCATCACAAGGATCTATAGGAAATTGTCTAAATCCTTCGGAATGATATAAACTTGCAATTCGTTCAATGGGATTTTCTATATCAATAGTAGATCCACCTCCCCCCCAACCCGGTTCATCTTTTGGTGGAATTGGCCATAATACGTCTTGACACTCTATTGTAGTATGTGTTTGTGTTCTTTGCTTCCACTCACCTGCAAAACTACCATCCCTACAGAAGCCTAGGTGATATGGTGGATTACATGCTCCGCCACGACTTGGTGCTAAGGTAACAATCCCGTCAGGACATATTGTATACCAAGTGCACAAATTTACTATTGCACAAGATCTAAGTACAATGTATTCATCGTCATAAAAAGACATTTTTTTACTATCTAATTTTGGTTTTTGAAATTGTGCATTACCATTTTTATAAATATATGTAAATTGATGTCTTGATATAACATCAATTAAGATTAACGTTCCATTTTGTAGAAAATTTTCATCTGATGATTGTTTCGAGTTTTCGTCGGGAAAAAAATTACCAAAATAAAAATCATTGTTATTTTTAACCAGTAAAAAAGACTCATTATAAAGAGATTTTCCTAAGAGTTCCTTATCTCCTTTCTTACTAATTATTGATAAAGGAATTATGGTATGATTTGTAGAATCATTTACTTCTGAATATCTTGCTTTATCCCATTTTGGAATATAAGTGGTTATTAAATCTGAAGTCAAAGTGTCATACATCCTCTTTTCAATTCCTAATTGATTATACCAGTTCTTTATCTCTTTGATGTTTGCTGATTTTTGTTTGTTTTCGTGTGATGAAAAATCATATTTATTGTCATCACTACATGAATTTAAAATAAGGAAAAATAGTATTGTAATTATTGATAAATACTTTATTTTTTTTTTATTTGGTCTTAACATAATAATACTTGTTGTTTATGTTACACAAAGGCCATAGGGAAAAGCACTTTGAGTAAATTCTTTTCAACTGTGCCGAGTGTAATTTTTTATCCATCGCTTTCTCAGGCAATGTTTTAAATTGGATCTTTCGGGACGCAAGTTGTTATTTTTAAATTTGCGTGTAAAGATTAGACCAGTAAAGTTTATGATACTTTTTCTGGTCTAATTCACTATTTTATTATTTTAGAACGAGAAAAATAGTAGCCTCTTTACCAATATTGTAATCAGATAATGTTCTGCCATCTTCCAATTGTTTACCACCAAAAATTATCCTTTGTTGATCAGGTTTGAATCCTTCTTTATCTTGAATTTTAAATTTTACATTTTGTATGGTGGTAGATGAGGTTACTTCTAGGGTAATTGTTTTACCAGTAAGTGTTTTTACAAAAATTTGAAAACTAGCTGCATTAGCTAAAGTACTTGTCTCAATGGACTTATTTGCAAAAATTGAGCAAGGATTAAGACATAAGCTTAATACTAGGCCTGTAAGTAGGATTTTTTTTATATTTATAATTATCGTTTGAATTGTGTTTTTTTAAATATTTAATTCTGCTGCGAATATATTTTAATACTAATGGTGGATTTTACGGGAAACCGTATTCGTTTTGTAAATCACAGTTGTTCAATTGAAAAAAAATTAATAAACAGGTGAAAAATATAATTCAAAAAAATAAGCCATGCTCTACAGGTTGTGATTATGACGCCGATTAAATTGCCGGGAAAGGCATTGAATATTATTAAATACATCGCGCTGGGTCTTGGTGTGGTAGAAACGGTGCTGGATGATAAAGATAAAAAAGGAGTGGGGGAGTCGCCACCACTGGCGGAGGATTCTTCACAAAAAGAAAAGGAGGTTCATGATGAAATGGAATGATATACGGATCGGTACTATAGGTGGGAAGCTGTGTTCGACCTGGGCAAGCTTTTCTTTGGGGGATTTATTCCAAACAGCCTTGATGGCAGCATTAGGTACAGTTGTGAGTTTTGTGACCAGTAGGCTCCTAGGTAGAGTACGGCGACGTAAAAGCGACTAGTTTTTTCTCCTAAAATGAGACGAGATTAACTTTAAAGGTTCACAGTTTATAGGGGGTAGCTTTTTGCTATCCCCTTTATTATAAATATGCTTTACCTATTAGAATTTTGAACGTTGTGACGCATTCTAATTAATCTTTATAAAAGATCAATAGGAATTTCAGATAAAGTCAAAATCTAAAGGTAAAATTCAATTCTTATATTGCTTGGATCATTTAACCAGATCTTTTCTTTTTTACTTGATGTATCGATATGAATACCGCTGTTTTGAATGTTATTAACTGTCAAAACTTTTTCGACCTCTTGCAATTCCTCTAGATTTTTAAGCCCAAATGCCAGATGTTCAAGTCCGATGTTTGAAGGATTAAATTTTTTGTCTGGCTGATTTGCTTGTTCTTTCTGTGTAAAAATCAACATCGTTTGTCCAACTTGATACATGGCAGTATCTGCATTTGAATAAAGCGATGGACCAAATATTTTAGTATAAAACTGTTCAGTTTCATTTAAATCCAAAATCGTAAAAACAATGTGATGTATTGTTATGCTATCTTTTAAATTAGGATGTATCATGATATTATATTTAGGGGTTTAATTTTGCTATGTTTTACATTGAACTTCTCACTGTCGCCAGAAGATCGTGGGGATATCCCAATGATATAGCACTTAATTGATCCAATGTTGCAAGATGTTGTTCGGTTAAGCGTATGGTAGTTGCCTTTAAGCTGTCTTCAAAATGTGAAATTTTACGTGCTCCAATCAAAGGGAAAGTATCTTTTGATAAAACCCAGGCAAACGCAACCTGGCCGGGTGTTGCATCTACTTCTTTTGAAATTAAAATCAGTTCATCAATTATTGCTTTTGTTTTTTCATCTTCTTTATAATTGGAATTTCGTCCCATGGTAATACGTCCCGATTCTCCGGTTCTATATTTTCCAGTTAGCAACCCGCCTGCCATTGGCGAATACATCATAATTCCCAATCCAAATTCCTGTGCCATGGGAATTAATTCGCGGTCTGCTGTTCGCTGCAACAGGTTATATTCGATTTGAAGTGCGGTTAATTTTGTTGAGCTTCCAATAGCTGCGGCTTTCCAGGCAGGGAAATTGGTTAAGCCGGTGTATAAAATTTTCCCTTCTTTTTCGAGATCTTCTAAACCTCTTACAATTTCATCTAATGGCGTTACTCCATCATCAAAATGTGGCATGTAAATATCAATATAATCCGTTTTCAATCGCTTTAGGCTTGCTTCTACAGCTTGCTTCATCGATTTACGATGATTCCCATAATTGCTTATTGCAGGCTTCATTTCACTACTTTTTGTGTATTTTGAACAGACAATAAAATTATTGCGCTGACCTTTCAAAAATTCGCCTACTATTTCTTCTGCTTCACCAAATTGATAAAGATCAGAAATATCAATAAAATTGCCTCCCGCTTCTTGATATGCCGCAAGTATTTTTTTCGATTCATCGGGACTTGCTCCATATCCTTTACGAGTACCAAAATTTGCAGCTCCCAAAATAATCTCACTAGCGTATAAACCTGTTTTTGAACCAAATAATTTATATTTCATCATCATTCTTTTTTTTCAAAAGTAAAGGCATTAAGCAACTCAGTCAAGTACGGATAAATTTGTCCGTATCATTATTATTATATTTGTTTGAAAAATGATTTGCTATGTATGAAAGAAAAATACCTATTACAGTAGAATGTGGGCTTCATTTATTTATGGAGGTTATAAACGGAAAGTGGAAAATTAGCTTGATCTGGAGTATTTATAACGGTATTATTCGACCGGGTGATCTACAAAGAAAAATACCGAATGCATCAAGGAGAGTCTTGGAAAATCAGTTAAATCAACTTGTACAGCACGGCATTCTTACCAAGAAAATCTATGATGTAAAACCTCCTAAAGTTGAATATGGTTTAACTAAATTGGGCGAGTCATTAATTCCTATAATAAAATCCACCGCAAAATGGGGTGAAGACAATAGAGAAGAGTTGGAAAAAGCAATTACTTAAGCAATAGATTTGCTGAAATCACCAACATTGCTACTGACCAATAAATTGCTCGAAAAACTAATATCCAATAAATCTACAGACTTACTCATCATCATTTTCACGATAACAATGATTTTTATTGTTGCATATTTAGTTGCAACTTTAATGATGAAAACAAGCTGATAAATGCTTTAAGCATGGGTGATGATAAATTATCCTTCCGATAGATCAATACGGTTTTTACAGCACCGATCTCTGGAGGTAGAGAAAATGTTTTAATTTTTCGTTCATGATAAAATGTCGATATGATATCTTGGGGCAAGAAACTAAAGCCTATTCCGGATTCTATGAAATTGACAACTCCTTCTATGGAATGCATTACTGTTTTATGATAATTAGTAATATCATGCGTTATCAACCAGTTTTCTAAGCGTGCTCTGAAGAAACACCCCTCATCAAAAACAATTGCCTTAAGCTGCGGCTGCTCCAGTAATTCATCCAAACTCTTAAACTTTAAAGGTGTTACAGCGACAATACGTTCATTCATGATATGGATATGTTCCAGTTCTTCGTTATAAACAGGCGCGGGGACAAATGCCGCATCCAATCTGTAATTCAGCACATCATTAATCAGTTTATCACGCATAGCTGAAGTTAGATCAAGATCAACCAACGGAAATTTATCGGCCATTTCAGTGACAAGCCCTGGGCCTTTAAGGGCCATCGTAGTTTCTGTAAACCCTACTTTGAGCTGCCCCTTAATCATGTCACTTTTTCCAATGGATAATTTGGCTTCCTCGATTAAATTAGTGATCTGTCTGGAGTAATGCAGCAAAGTTTTTCCTGCAGCTGTTAGTTCAACCTTTCTGGAAGTTCTCAAAAATAACGTTGCGCCGAATTCCTCTTCCAGATTTTTGATTCTTGCTGTTACATTCGATTGGACGGTACACATCGCTTCCGCTGCTTTGGTAAAATTACCATGAGAAGCTACCGCTGCAAATAAATTCAGATCATTAATATTCATAAATCATAAATTATGATAGTTGTTATAATTATAAATCGTTTTTAACAATCAAATATAGGATATAAATTTGTCCTATGAAAAATAATATCAATACGATTATATGGGCCGTCACAATTATTCTATCGGCTTTAATACCAAATTCTTATATGATGGCACAGTCAAACAACAGCTTAGTAAACCACACAGAAAATGTGGAGCGTCAAATTTATTACCGTAAAGTGAATGCGGGAGGGCGCGAGATCTTTTATCGTGAATCTGGTCCGTTGGAAGCTCCTGTTATCCTTCTTCTTCACGGATATCCTACCTCATCCCATATGTTTCGGAATCTGATTCCGATATTGAACGAAAAGTATCACGTGATTGCGCCAGATCTTACCGGATTTGGATTTTCAGAGTCACCAGATAGAAGCGAATTCAAGTATACGTTTGATAACCTTGCTAATGTGATGCAGGGGTTTATTGATGAACTAAAACTAAAAAGGTTTGCTATTTATGTATTTGATTACGGTGCACCTACAGGATACCGTCTTATGTTGGCAAATCCTGAGAAGATTACAGGATTTATCTCACAGAATGGTAATGCCTATGCGGAGGGACTTGGCTCAGCTTGGGATGCTGTTAAGAAGTATTGGGCAAGTAATGCTGTGGAAGATAGAAATGCGTTACGTGGGTTTGTTAAAGAGCAGGAATTAAGGTTTCAATACTTTACGGGTGTTGTAGACCCTGAACTCATTGCTCCGGAAACGTTTACGCTTGATCAATATTTCCTAGACCGTCCAGAATCGGATGAAAAACAACTCGATTTAATCGGAGATTATAAAAATAACGTAGACCTGTATCCGAAGTTTCACGAATATTTTAGAAAGTACTTGCCTAAAGCTCTTATTGTCTGGGGAAATAAAGATCCGTACTTTTTACCTGCAGGTGCTGAAGCGTATAAGAAGGATATTCCAGATGCTACTGTCAAGTTCTATGATACAGGACACTTTGCATTGGAAACACACGTTAGGGAAATTGGGAATGACATTTTAAATTTCATGGAAACACTTCCACAATAAATAGGAGAGGAGACAAGGAGACTAATTAGTATTCCAAATCTGACCGAACGTAGTCATTTAATAGAGTTCAAATGGCAGTTCGGTTTTTCCCTTTACCTCAGCTTCAGATGCTTCCAATAAACGAAAGCTTTCTGAAATTGAACCGATATTTTTAAAACTTTCGAAAGAGGTACGCCAGCTTACTACAGCGCGCCAGTTGGAAGCACGGTTTTTAGCGGAGCGAAGTATAAAGATCGGCAGTAAAGCTCCCGATTTTTCACAACTGGATACCAAAGGTAAAATGGTTAAGGTTTCCGATTTTAAAGGTAAATATGTATTGATCGATTTTTGGGCGAGCTGGTGCAGCCCATGCCGTGCTGAGAACCTGAATTTGGTTAAAGCATATCATAAATATAAGAATAAAGGCTTAGAGGTATTGGCTGTTTCTCTAGATGATACTAAAAGAAAGAATGCTTGGCTAAAAGCAATAGAAGATGATGGCATGCCATGGATCCAAGTTGCTGACTTGAAAGGGTGGTCTAACGAGGCAGCAGTTTTATATGGTGTAAGGGCTGTTCCGCAGAATTATCTGGTGGATCCGCAAGGAACTATTGTTGCAATCAATTTAAAAGGCGATAACTTACACACTGAATTGGCAAAGGTATTTGGTAATTGAATATTGGGAAGAGCATATTCTCTTATCGCAAATAAGGTTATTGCGGAATGCTAATTTTAAAATTGGATGTATTCGGCGAAGAATTTCGCTTCAGGAGGCAAACTAAATTGTCCTAGTAAAAATTCATGGTTACAGAAAGGGGGCTTTAGAATTTTATTCTGGAGCACCCTTTTTTGTATAAAAACATGGTATAAAAATTTATGTATGGGCTTCAAGCGTAACTAAAGTGACAGAACTCATAAGAATAATGCCCAATTTGCTTAGAAATTTCCTCGTTTTGGCAACAATCTTTCTCATGACAATTAGGAGTTTTGTTATATAAAATTTAAAAAAGGAAATGATGAAAACAAACAAATCAGGGATTGTAAATTCCAATTTATCCAAGGAAATAAAGGTTGCACTTGTAACAGGTGCAAATCAAGGTATAGGATTTCAGATCGCAAAAGCCTTGGCAGGTAATGGATACATTGTTTATCTAGGTTGTCGTGATATTGAAAAAGGATATGCCGCAGCCACAACGATAGGAAATAATGCTAGAGCAGTTCAGCTTGATGTAACAGATGCAACCTCGGTATACGCTGCTGTTCAAGAGTTGGAAAAGGACTTTGGTTATCTAACATTATTGGTTAACAATGCGGGTATTTCACATGCCGGTATACATCGTGGCACACTTGAGGAAATGATGGCGAGCCAGCGACCTAGTGTCGCTTCTATTGCTGAAATGCGTACTGTATGGGAAACCAATGTATTTGCAGTTCTCAGTGTAACACAATCATTTTTACCATTGATTCGCCAAGCTGAAAACCCGCGTATCGTTAATGTTTCGAGTGGTTTAGGATCATTAACACTAAATGCCGACCCTAATAGTCCGTGGCGAAATGGATTTGATGCTATTTATGGTGCCTCTAAAGCAGCATTGAATGCTTTAACGCTATCTTTATCCATAGAACTGGAAGCTGAAAACATAAAAGTTAATGCGGTTACTCCAGGTTTCACTGCAACAGCGCTCAATAACTTTCAAGGGACTGACTCCATAGAGGTTGGTTCACTCGAACCTATACGGGTTGCTCTAGAAGAAGATGGTCCTACGGGAAAGTTTACTGGACCTAATCAGGAAATATTTCCTTGGTAATGAAGTGAAAAATTCAGAATCTATATGCGCATTTATTTCATATAGGTTTTGAATTTTTTGATTAAATTTATATATGAAAAATAAAGATGAGCTTAAAAGGTTTCGGTCTATTTCTGAGATCCATGAAGCTTTCGGAATGGGTAAACCGCAACATCCGCTTATTAGTCTCTCTCATTTTAATGAAGCTAACCCATTCAAACCAGAGATGGCAGTAGGCTATGATATTCTTAGTTTTTACAAGATAACATTTATTACAAAAAGTAAAGGACGACTCAAGTATGGGCAAAATTATTACGACTTTGAAGAAGGTAGTCTGTTGTTTTTAGCACCCAATCAACTTGTGGGAAATTCAGTTTTTAGTAATCCCGCTTCATCTTATATATTATTGATACATCCAGATTTTCTTCTGGGTTATAATTTGGCCAATAAAATAAAACAATACGGCTTCTTCTCGTACGATGTAAATGAGGCTCTACATTTATCTGATACTGAAAAAAAAGATATCCTTTCGGTATTTAGAATAATGGAAAGTGAAGTGAAGAGCAGAATTGATGAGTTTAGTCAAGACGTGATAATCGCTCAAATCGAATTATTACTTAGTTATGCAAATCGTTTTTACACAAGACAGTTTATAACCCGTAAGGCTGTTAATAACGATATTTTACAGAGAATAGAGACTATATTGGACTGTCATTTTAATAGTGAAAAATCGCTTGAAGCAGGGTTGCCGACTGTACAGATGCTATCTGAGCAATTAAATATTTCACCTGGGTATTTAAGTGATCTATTGCGCTCACTTATCGGTCAAAATACACAACAATATATACACCAGAAATTGATTGAAAAAGCCAAAGAGAAACTATCTACTACTAAATTAACCGTCAATGAAATAGCTTACAGCTTAGGCTTCGAGTATCCACAATCATTTAGTAAGTTATTTAAGAATAAAACAAAGCAAAGTCCTTTAGCATTTAGAGCCATGTTTTCCTAGGTCCTGTATGTTAAATATACTGGTTGATTAAGTTTGAAAAAGAGAATGGGTTGTCCAAGTGGCCTATGCCGTATAATCGCTAATTGTGTAAGACATTGAGCGGGGTATATATTTCATTGGAGGGTTTATATATCCAATTAAAGGGTAAAAAACCGTTATTAACGTTTTAATGAATTTTAATACAGATATATTTTTCACATTTGAATTATGGTATTGAACATTTGTCGGTTACAAAGTCGGTTTTTTAAACACTTTTCTTTTTGGATTATCATTACTCTTTACGTAATTGTAAATGAGGGATGGAAGTCAAAAGATGTATTTACTTTAGTACCTGAGCCAGAATTGCTATCGCTGATTCCGATTGCTATGCTATTATGCTATTTTAACACGCTGGTTTTAATGCCTCGGTACTATTTTAGTGAAAATTATTTATGCTATATTATCTCATTTGTTTTTCTTTTATTACTCGGTGGAGCATTGCAACGATTTTTTAGTTATATCCTATGGATACCTCTCGGTAAAATGTATGATCCATTATCTTATCATGCGGATATCAACTATTACTGGAATACCGTGCGCATTTTTCGCAATAGTTTTTTGTTCTTTTCCATCATAATTGTTCACATGTTGCTCAAGATCATGCAGGTTGCCTTAGGCAAAGAAAGACGGTTGCGAGAGGTGGAGGAAGAAAAGAGAATTGCCGAGTTGAATTTGCTTAAAGCTCAAATTAATCCACATTTTTTCTTCAATACATTAAACAGTCTATATGCGCTTACACTAAAAGGCTCCTCACAGTCCCCACAGGTTGTGCTCAGGCTTTCTGACCTTATGCATTACATGTTATATGAAGCGAGCGCAAATACAGTTTTATTAAAGAATGAGATACAGCACCTGGAAAGTTATATTTACATAGAAAAATTACGTTTCTCAAATCGGTTGGATATATTTTTTCAATATTCAGGTGATATTGAAAACAAAACGATCTATCCGTTGCTTTTACTCCCATTCATTGAAAATGCGTTTAAACATGGACTTACTAAAGAGGTGGGCTGGATAACCATCAGTATTAATGTGACTGATAAAGAATTATTTTTAAAAGTAGAGAATAGTTTTTCAGAGGAAAGTGACAGTAGGAAAAATGGTTTGGGCTTAGTGAATGTGAAAAAAAGATTGGATTTACTTTATGGTGATGATTATATCCTCGTCTTGAATAAAATTAATGGAATTTTTGAAGCTGAATTAAAAATAAGAGTATGAGAAAAGTTTATTGTGTTATAGCTGATGATGAAGAATTAGCGAGGGAAGTAATTGAAAATTACATATCAAAAGTTAATGAGCTGGTACTTGTTGCTTCATGCAGTAACGGAAGTGAAGTCTACAATGTTTTGCAAAATAATACTATCGATCTTTTATTTTTAGATATAGAAATGCCAGAACTTACAGGAATAGCATTACTAAAAACCTTAAAAAATTTGCCTGCAGTCATTATAACCACAGCTTACCGCGAGTATGCTGTAGAGGGGTTTGATCTGAATGTCTTGGACTATTTATTAAAGCCGATCTCTTTTGAGAGATTTTTGAAAGCTATCGATAAGTTTATGGATAAGAGAGGAAATATTGAAACTCAAATACGGAGTTTTGCTAATGTTCAACATGATCCTGAAGCATTTATTTATGTGCGTTCAGAAAATAAGATGGTCAGGCTTTTATTAAACGATATTTTATTTATCGAAGGTCTTAAATAGGCAGTAAAAGTGCAAACAACGGATAAAACAGTAATAACATATCAAAGTCTAAATTATTTTGAAGAAAAGCTGTCAATAGATCGTTTTATACGTGTACATCGTTCATTTATCATTGCACTTCGGCACATCACTTCTTACACGTCCAACGAAATTAAAATCAACGCACAAACAATACCTATTGGAGTTACTTTCACAAAGAAAGTAATTCAGCGATTGGAACAGTGGGGATAAATAGTAAATAAACACCTATTATTTTTATGAATATTAAAATTTTTAAACAGCTCATAGTAGCTACAGGAATCTTATGCTTAAATTTTAGGCATGTGAGTGCGCAAGAGGTACCCCGTTGGATACAGCAATCAGCAATTTCACCAGATGGTAAATGGATTGCTTTTGAGTATCAAGAGAAACTTTGGAAGATTTCCACTTTAGGTGGAACTGCGGTACAGCTAACAAATGGGAAAACTTACTGTGGTTATCCGGTATGGAGCCATGATAGTAAATCGATAGCCTATGCTTCCAATGAATTTGGCAACTTTGATGTTTTTATCATGCAGGCTCAAGGGGGAGTTTCCACAAGGTTAACGTATAATTCACGAGAAGATATTCCTCAAGACTTTTCTGCTGATAATTCAAATGTTCTTTTTACTTCTGCACGCCATGACATTATAACCTCAGCTCGTTTTCCGGCGAGCAATACTTTCTTCAAAAACTTATACCAAGTGCCGGTTCATGGAGGCAGAAGTTTACTTATCAGCAATGCT
Organism: Sphingobacterium sp. B16(2022); assembly: GCF_012030425.1. Lineage (GTDB taxonomy): Bacteria > Bacteroidota > Bacteroidia > Sphingobacteriales > Sphingobacteriaceae > Sphingobacterium > Sphingobacterium anhuiense. Next base: position 441,380 of record NZ_JAAUVN010000001.1, read on the forward strand.
GGGATGGATAAGGCAAAACTCCACAAAAATGGCGGTCTGCTACTTTTTCAGGATGCTAAGGGTGGTGAAAATAATGCTCGTAAACACCATACATCCTCGGTAACAAGAGATATTTGGACTTACCATCTGAAAGATAAATTTTATCAGAAATTATCAACTTTTACTGGCGAAGATCTTAATCCGATCTGGGGTGAAGGAACAGCTATTTATTATTTGAGTGAAAGGACGGGCTCTTTAAATATATTTAAGAGTTCTCTAAATGATACGTCAAAAATGGAACAGATCACGCATTTTACGGACCATCCTGTACGTAACCTCTCTAGGTCTTCTTCAGGCCTTCTTAGCTTTACCTTTAACGGTGATCTTTATTTGTTAAAACCTGGAAAAAAGCCGCAAAAGATAAATGTTAACATGAAAGATAAGTCACATATTAACCCTTTTAAGAGCATAGCGGTGAAGGGAGAAATAGCGGAAATGACTGTTTCTTCTGATGGAAAGCAAATAGCATTTGTGAGTAGGGGAGAGCTTTTTGTTACTTCGTCTGACGGAAGTAAAACAGTAAAATTAACTTCGACACCTTATCAAGAACGAATGCCACATTTTAGCACTGACGGTAAAAAATTATTATATTCTGTAGAAAGGGACGCTTCTTGGGATATAGAGCAATTTTGTATTAAGGGTGTTGAAGAACAGTATTTTTACGATAATCCTAAATTAACTAAACAAGCTTTAATATCGACTGCAAATGATGAATTTCAAGGTGTATTTTCACCTGATGGCAATCAGATTGCTTATGTTGAAAATCGAGATATCTTAAGGACATATGATGTCGTTAACAAGAAAACAAAGCTGCTTTTGCCAGAAGGAATAAATTATTCCAATAATGATGGTGATCAATATTTTAAATGGTCTCCAGATAACCGAAGTCTTCTGGTTCATAGTAAAGAAGGAACAACAGGTTATATGAATGAGGTGCTGCTCTTGAAAAACGATGGCTCAGGAAAGTATACCAACTTGACTAAAAGCGGATTTGTGGATGATAAACCTATGTGGTCGACTAATAGCGATATGTTTTATTGGATTTCAGATAATGACTCTTATAAAAACTTTACAGAAGACAGCCATAAGCATGTATTTGCGATGTATTTTGATTCTAAGCCGGGATTAAATAGAGAAGGGGAGATGGAAAAAAAGCGCCTTACAAATTTTGTAGGCGATATTGCTGTATCTGTTATGTCACCTGATCAAAATCGTTTGTTCTATTTGGGCAGCGGGTCGGATGGATATGATTTACACGTTGCAGATTTGAAATCAAATTACAATAAACTGTTCATGGAACTTGGGATGTCGAATCCACAGATGGAGATGACAAAAGATGGAAAATGGATCTTTATTTTAAATGAAGGAAGTATACATAAGATTAATGTTGATAGTTCAAAAATAATAACTCTTGATATTAATGCTGAGGTGCATGTTGACTTGGGTGCAGAACGAGCATATATTTTTGATCATGTCTATAAACTTGTCAAAAAAAGATTTATGTATCCAGATTTAATTGCCACCAAAATCGATAGATATTACATGAATTATAAACAATTTGTCGAACACACAACGAATGATCGTGATTTTGCATTGATGATCAACGAATTCTTGGGTGAACTCAATACGTCTCATACTGGGGCATGGTCACGTATTCATTATGCTTATGCTGATGAAACTGCAGCCTTAGGTCTTTTATATGATGAATCAAGACGGGAAGATGGTTTGTTGGTCAAGGAAATAATCAGTGGCGGACCTTTTGATCTGAAAGACTCTAAGATGCGTCCTAATATGATTATTGAACAGATCAATGGGATTGTATTAACTGCGAGTGAAGACTGGAGCAGAGCGTTAAATCATCGGACTGGTAAGTCTACGGAAGTTATTTTTCGCGATACCATCAGCGGACAAACTTATGAAGAAACGGTCAAGCCTATAAGTATATTTGATGAAACAGAATATTTACTATACGATCGATGGGTAAGACGTATGGAATTTTTGACGGATAGTTTATCTGCAGGCAAAGTTGGTTATGTGCATGTGCGCGTCATGAACAATTCAGGGATGAAAAATCTTTATGATAAGGCGCTGGGCAAATATAGAAATGCAGAAGCACTTATCGTGGATACAAGATTTAATCGTGGCGGATCTCTTCATGATGAACTGACAACATTTCTAAACGGAAAAATTTATTTGACAGAAAACCGCCAGAATAGAATTACCCCGTCAGGTGAACCGTTCAAAAAATGGACAAAGCCAAGTATTATGTTAATGAGTGAAGGTAATTATTCAGATGCCTATCTTACACCGTATACTTACAAAATGATGGGAATTGGAAAGCTTGTGGGAATGCCAGTACCTGGAACAGGAACGGCATCTCAGGGCGAAGTTCAGATTAATAAGAATGTTGGTGTTTATTTTGCGACGGCAGCAACATACTTTGTTGATAATAAACATGCCAATGAAAATTTTCAACTTGAGCCAGATATCAAAGTGCTTAATGAGTATAAAGCATTACACCGTGGAGAAGATCAGCAACTTGAACGTGCAATAGTTGAAATGCTTACTGTCATTAATAAATAGATTGGTGTAGCTTTAAGTTTGCTACCATATTTAGCTAAAATCAAAATGTATTTGGTTACGAAGATTGCTGTTCATGGTACTTTTAGAGTCGGTTTTTATGGAAGATGAAGAAAAAACGCTAGTAATTAAATTAATCACAGCTTTTTTTGTACTATAAAGGGTAGCACTATGTTACCCTTTTGTGTAAAAATAAAAGGGCCTAATTTTCATTAGACCCTTTATCTTGACGTTTTGATGTACAGTAATTTTTTTATGTTTCTTATCGTTTCCTCTTTTTTGTTTCGTCATCCAAAAGTTTTGGGTGCATTTTGATTTTCTACTGTACTACGTCAATCCATTTTGCTGCTTTATAAACAGCAGGTCTGCTGTAGCTTTCAATGATATAACAACTTTATTTAAAGAGGACTACTCTTTAAATAAATTATAAATGCAACAATATTGCTTTTAGGGTTTTCAATCAGTACATTTGTATGCATAAGAAATACACATTTATCATATGAAACGTAGTCAGCGCTTGTTCGCATTAATTTTTTTATCTGTCCTAACTGTGGTTGCAAACAACTCCTGTCGGACGGTCCCAAACAGAAATCTGTCATCAAAAAAAGATGACAGCTCCATACATCGCTTAAGAGATTCTATTTTGCAGGCAGGACTTGATGGTGAAGCTTTGTACACCATTCTTGGTCACATTAAGCCTATGAGTAGCGTTGTGTCTTTCAACTTTCCAATTGGCAATCGTGATAGCAGTAAAAGGCTGGAAGGGAGTATTGTAACGGGTGAAAAACAGTTTCGTGAATTGGATACACTTCACCAGATTCAGCAGGCGTTAAATTTGATTCAGATTCCAGACCTTAAATTTGTTCTTGTTCCTTATCGATCGGGGTACAGCTCTTCACGGGTACTGCAAGTGACGGTGCTACGTATTTCTGCTGTAGACAGTGTGCTCAGTGCAAGAAAATCGTTCTTTGGACAATATGGTTTTGTGCCCGGTACGGATCCTGCAGTGCTTCTTACGGTCAATGAGTACGAAAAACGCTATGAAAGGCTTCGCGGGTATGGGTATTTATTTGGCTATCCGGACTATGCGGTAGATTTTTTCGTTAAAGCTTTTCAACAATCGGATAGCACAGGTATACATGTTGAAAGAAACTTTTTTCAAATTCCCACTTACGCTCGTGAAACCGGGAATTTTGTATATGCGTACCCCAAAGACCAGGTGCCATCAGCTATCGATTCGGCAATTTATAAAAGTGCGAAACATGTTTTAGAAAATTATAAAACATTACGTGGGCATTATTTAAAACAAGATAGTACAGTGCGAGCTTATGAGTTAATCCAAGATCATGCTAAAGCGCTGAGCAAAAAGAAAGGGAATGACTAAATATTCCACAAAAGTAGGGTTATTGGGCGCAATTGCTCTTGTTGTTGCCAATATGATCGGAACAGGAATTTTTACAAGTTTAGGTTTTCAATTAGAGGGTGTCACTTCTGTATTTCCGATTATGCTTTTATGGTTTATCGGAGGGCTGACTGCTTTTTGCGGAGCGGTCAGTTACAGGCAGTTGATTCGCTATTTTCCTGATTCTGGAGGAGAGACTTACTTTGTGAGCCAGCTCTACGGTAAGCAGGCGTCCTATCTAACAGGGGTTATCACATTAATATTTGGATTTTCTGCACCAATTGCGTTATCTGCGCTCGCGTTTGCAAATTATTTAATACCCACAACGTTATGTAATGCCGCAATTTTGGCCTCAGCACTGGTTATCGCTATCAGTGTCATGCATTCCATCGATATTCGTACAAGCAGCCGTTTACAGGCCATCTCTTCAGGTTTTAAGGTGGTTGTGTTACTGATTTTTATAGGTTTTGGGTTGAGTGCCGGTAATCAAGGAGCTGTGCGGATCCAACCGATTGAGCGTGATATAGATACGATATTTACGGTGCCCTATATGTTATCATTAATGTATGTTCACTATGCATTTTCGGGATGGAATGCAAGCGTCTATATCTTCCGTGAAATTAAACAGGATACGATCTTATACCGGTCTCTATTTTTGTCTGTGGCTCTGGTCACAGTCTTATATATGTTGCTGAATTTCGTGTTTTTGACTTCGTCTGGTATAGCACAACTTAAAGGCGTGGTCGAAGTAGGGGAAGTGGCTGCTAAAAATATTTTTGGCAGTACAATAGGCCGTGCTTTTTCTGTTGTCATCGCGCTACTGCTTGTATCGGGGATCAGCGCAATGGTCTGGGCTGGTTCTCGTGTTTCGATGAAGGTCGAAGAACTTTTTAAGGGAACTATTTCTCTCGTTGAAATCCCCAGAAAGCATATCGTAATCCAGGCGCTTGTCAGTATTTTATTTATCTGGATTGTTAATTTTGAAACAATTCTTGCGCTCACATCGGTCGTCTTATCCTTGTGTTCGGTTTCGGTAGTACTGGGATTGTTTATTCATGATAAAAGGCAGGGAGATCGGGCAGATTTATCATTATTTGTTAAAATCTGTGCGATAGGCTATTGTTTAGTCATCAGCACTTCCAACCTTTACCTCTTTTATGCTGCTGTTATGGCTTATGTTTAAGAAATTACAAATGGAAGCATGTTTTTTGTATGCTCCCATTTGTAATCCTTGATCTAAAAGTTTATCCCAACGCTCACTTGGTAGGAGGTTCGTTTATCAAATATTTTACTTGAGGGTTTCATTAAACTTCCCTCAGCCTGAATATAAAGTTGCGATAGCTTATTTTCCTGTACCTGAAGCGAATAGCGGACAGGAATGTGTAAGCATAACGCATCGCTCTGCATCCAGGCTAGATCATTATTTTCGAGCTTCGTTACGGTAGGATATTCAGGGAAATTTCCTTTATAATGATAGTTTGCACTGATGCGCTGACGATAGGATGTCTGTAAACCGATCATTAATCCTTGTTCGAGGTGGGAAGATAATAGGATCTGTCTCTCGGTGCCTAATTGATATAAAAATGTTTCTGATTTTTTATTACTACCGGGGATGATATAGCGGTCGTCAATCTTTTCATATTGGATACCTCCATTAAATTTCCATTTATAGCCAACATTTTTCTTATGTAAGAATGTATAGTTCAGACCACTGATTGTCGTGCGGTAAGTGGATCTGACATCTTTTGATAAGATGTCCCAATAATTTTCCTCCTCACGGTTGATACGTTGTAATACATATTCGATACCGTTCATATCGCGCTGATAAAAGGTTGCATTTATGCGATGCAGCCGTACGTTATCTTCTTTGAATAGGGAAGCGTTTGCGGACAGAATTTTTCGTGATACAGAGCCCACAGGCATCGGACTGCTGTAGGAGCTGTTGACATCTTCTGCTTCCCATTTGTAATGACCGCTGAGAAGAACGCGAACCGATCCACTGTATTCATAGTGCAAACCTAGCCCGCTGGAATTGCCCATATAGTTATACAATCCACTTCCTCCAAGTGCAGCTATGGAATGCCCCAGCCCCATAACGGTATAGTATTGTTGGTTGACATAGGTATTGACCAAAGATTGAGCAGACTCTTCTTTCGTATCTTGATATATAAAACTCGTTCCAAGATGATGTTTGCCTAAATGATACATGATACTGGGACTCAGGTAGAGGGAGTAATAATAATTTTCGGCTCTAATATCACGCTGTTTTGCTCCGGATGAGGCTTTATATTGACTTTCTAATCCAAAAGTCCAGCGATCTTTGTATCTCGGGGAAGTTACAGCAAAGTCCAAAGTATAATGTTGGTTGCGCCAATCACTACTGTTGGTATCTGCGACTAAAAAAGGCATTCCTCGGTAAGGATCGATAAGTGAAGCATTAAAATCGACTTCATTCAATTGCTGCCGTTTATATTTAAATCCACCTTCCAAATAGAACTGGCCGAGGTTTAAATTACCGCGAGTGGCGATTGTTTGCTCATTTGATGATCTAGCTTGCTGGGGACGCCTGAAATCTCCTTGATCAGAACGATGTGCAAGGTATAAAGTGGAATAGTGTAGCACTGAATCTAACGTCAATGCCGCTGCAACTCCTGTATGTTGCCAAAGCCGTTTACTTTCATTTAAGGAAATGGATGAAGGTTCCAATGCGTTGGGGCTTTTTTGTGCATGTAACTGCGTACCGCTTAATGTTGCGATCAGTGTTAAATAGACTATTTTAGAAGATATTTTCATTTTTTATTCATTGCTAGGTGATCGTAATTTTTTAGCTTAATTCGCATGGCTCCAGTTCGGTTTTTTTTCGCCATTTCTTCTGAATTGAGGAGCAGTATTGCGTTCAAAGTCATCCGTACTATTATTTGTATCCATGTAGAAAGGTCGGCCATCTTCTTTTTTCTCCCTGACTTTACGGGCTACTGCCTGTCCGATATATGTCGCTCCGACGTACGTCATACCGGCATCCACTTCAGCAGGAACTCTTTTGGCGGTGATCATATTGGCATTGTGTCCTGCCTCCACAGCATCTAAAAGGTAGCTGCGCGGTATTTTGGCAAAAAGTTGGGTACCTGTGGTTCCAAGATTTCTGGTCCTGAGGTTTATATTGTTTACAGGATCCCAGTTTGATGCCTCTGGTATGCGGAAAATAACGTATGCCGCTCCAAAGACCGAGGTCAGGTATTGCGGTACAGATCCTTTGGATGAATTGCCATTATAAAATACGTGCTGCATATCCAATGCGGGCTGATTGGGGAAATTGGGATTGTCCATGTTAAATTCAAATTCAGCTGTCGAACAATCGATTGGTGATGAAGGGTTATATTGTGCGAGTTTATGGTTTGCTGCAAATTGGGCTATATGAATGGATTCGCCAGGAAGTAGGGGATATTCTTTTCCTGTACCGGGAATTTTCCAAACACGGTCACCGTAAACGTATTTGTCTCCATCCTCAGTCGACCATACAGGTAATACTTGGGTGGCTATGGTCGGAGTCAAAGTTGCAAAGTGTAAACCGTCTAAGTAAACCGTTTCCTCTGAATTGTTGTATATTTCATAAAATTGATCCCTAAAATAGAAAGGTGCTGACCCTGAGTAATAGATCTGACTGAATACTAAAGGGCTCTGTTTGAGTCCGCTTACAGCTAGATTGAGCTGCTGGTCATTTTTTACAATACCATAATTGACCACACCTGCATTTAAGTAATATGAATCTTCAAGATCATCCTTTCGCAACCCGGCGATGTTGATGCTATATAAGCCCGGGGGAAGGCTATCCATTAGGAGCTGACCGTGAGCAATGGTTCCGGATCTTACGATTCCCTCTTTAAAATTGGTGAACTTGACTGTTAATCCGTCCAAATTTGAAATTGTTGGTATTGTTGATGTTGTTTTGACTTGAATTTTGTAATACTGGACAATCGGTGTATCCAGTGCCGAATTGATTTTTTTACATGAACCAAAGAGTAATAGGATACTCATGGCAAGCCCTATATAGTTTTTAACTGTTGACATGATCTGATTTTTATAAATTATAATTTGAAAGAGAGTTCCATCCCAAAGTAATAGGGAACATTTCTTTTGTAATAATATCCTTTTATACGTTGTGATGATGCGATCTGATAGTGTCTGAACATATTGTTTGCAAAGAATGAAATGCGTCCAAGATCTGCGATCTCTTTACTGATATTGATATGGAAAGAAAGGAGCGGACTGAAAGACTCGCGAATGGCATTTAACCGGTTGATATTACGCATTAATGGTTTAAATTCGGGGTTTTCGCTTTGCGCAGGATCGAAATCATGAACTTTTCCGTCGAATTTTGAGATATACTTAATGGGGATAGAATCATTCCCAAACGTGTTCCAGTTAATTTCATTCCAGATGACCTGGGTACGTAGTGTCACGACAAATCCTATTTTAGGGATATTGTGGGTAGTGGTCAGGGTGGAAGTCATAGACTGCTCATAAGAACGGCTTATGTTGGGATCATACAGGGCAATATGTGTTCGTCCAGCACCACCAGTTGTGCTATTGTCGTCAAAATAATGATAATCATTGGAGTAGCTTTCGTTACGGATCCAAGCACCGTTCAAAGCAAATTCGGTCCGGATATTTTCAAATCTTCCGAGAGAAAAGTCAATTTCAACTCCCTTGGTATTGATCTGCCTGTTGTTGGTAGGCATATTATATTTTGCCAATACAGGGTTGTTTGCAGCTACTTCATAGATGGGCTTACTGTTATCACCTGTCCGCTCATATTCTATATAACTGACGGGTTTAAAAGAGTTTTGAGTGAGTCCCATTGCATAGCCATTTCTCAAATGGTCGCGAAAGGCGGTTATTGAAAATTTCTTTTTACCCAAAAACAGATCTGTACCGATTTCGATACGTTCATTGGAAGCGATATTAAGGTTCGTGTTTTTCGTCTCAAAACTTCGTGTTGTGGTCATAAAAACTCGCTCTTCTTCTGCGAGATATGAATCTGCCATCTCGTTGATATTGATGTATTCAAAATAAGCAGCTTGCGGGTAGAGGTAAAGTAGGCTGGGACCCTTTGCTAATTTACCGTATGCCGCTCGAAAATTAAGTGTACGCGGAACCAGTTCATAGTTTAGATTAACACGTGGGGACAAAGCTTGCTTATTGGTCGAAAAAACATCATATCGAATTCCTGCTGCTATCGCTAATTGGCGTTCGCCGAGATCCATGGAAAACTGATTTTCAGCATAGGCACCAAACTGGTTAAATGCAGGAATGTCTTGAAATGCCCGAGGTCGATAAGTCGAGTTTACGTAAGACAGGTTGCGGTAGGGCGGTGCTGTTGGTGAAAAAACAGTTCCCTTTCCGAAGTTTTTATTGATTCTATAATCGGCACCTATTGACCACTTATTTTGAGTATTTCCGATATTATTGAAAAATGTTGCTTTCGCTTTTAAAAAGGTACTGAATTCTTTGCCGTATATATTGTACATACCGAGATAAGTACTGGGCAAGTAGTGTGCATAATGATCAGTAAGGGGCAGACTTTGAGGGTTTAGAAGATGACCATCGACATCATAAATCGGCATGCCGGGTTTGTTTGTGAGCATAGTCCCGTCTTCTTTGGTCATGGAATAGGGGGCTGTCGCCGAAGTCTGCTGTTCCTGTGCAAAGGCGGTTTTGTTGGTGTAAGCAATGTTGGCGACATAGTTGATGTTTTTAAGCCACTTTGCAGTGAAAGAGAGGTTTCCTTCTGTATTGAAAGATAATCCCAGATCACGTCCGCTGGAAGCTTTCATGGTTACGGCATCATCCGGATTTTGTCTACGAGTATCTTTTCCGAAAAGCACACTTAAAGTTGAGTTTGTACGCAATCTTTTATCAAAAAAAGAATTGCTGTATTGGCTGTTCGCATTGAACCGCTGATAACTCAGGTACGATTGTACCGGATCATTGGTATTCTTGGCATAGTCTAAAGCGATATTTAATGCACCGGCATCTTTTCCAAGTAAAAGACCTTTTGAGAGGGATAGTTGGTATACATTCGGATTGGTCTTTGCATTGATTCTCAATGGCGCTTGTCCAGCCTGCGTTTTGACGATGACCAGTCCGTTGGTAATATCACCGTGCTCAACACTTGGTACACCACGTATGATCTCGATCGATTCGATATGATCGACTGCTAGTAGTCGCGTATCAAAACCGCCGCTGGGGTTAGCTCCGCCGGCTAAGGGTGCCGTATTTCCGGCAACAGTAGCGGAAATAGTCTGGAGATTGGCATTGTTGTTCATTGGAGTACCGTTTAACACGATACCGGTGCCAAATGCATTTGCGTTACTATTTGAACCGACCACGTTACGGATATTGATCTGTTTACTACCGGTTAAATCCTGATTGCTGACCGTTCCGCCAGGTAAAAGTGCCATGACATCAGCCAAACTATTTGCCTGTAGGTGATCCAGTGCGTTGCGCGAGATCAGGGAAGAAGTACCGTTATAGCTGTTTTCATTTTTTGCAGTTACATCCGCTTCTTGCAGTCTGAAATTTGTGGCTCGAAGTAAAAATTCAAGATGGGGTATTTTACCTGAAAAATAAACTACTGTATCGGAAGTAACTCTTCCAACATAGGATACATTTATTTTCAGTTGTCCAGCAGGAATGGCAGAGAAGCTGAAGTTTCCATTGTGGTCTGTTGTGGTGCTAAGTCCTATGTTCTGAATGGCGACTGTTGCATTCGCCAGCGGTTTTTTGTTTGCTCCGTAATCTTGCGAAAAGATTGTTCCTTTAATTTGATGGGATTCTTGTGCAAAAACGGAAGTGGAATTTAAACCTGCAAGAACTACCACTAGACTGGGCAGATGCTTAAATTTTTTAACGATCATTTTTATTCGGCTAAGTTTTGACAAATATAAAGGTATATATTGTAAATGCAACTAAATTGCTTTTAGAAAATTGCTGATTTTTATTAAAATGCTTTTTACAAGATTATTGAATAGAAAATATGGAATTATGATGCTCCTCTAGCGGAGTCAGATTAAGGTAACATAGAAACAAGTGAAGGAGTGACGGAGTAACAAGTGATGGAGTAACGTAGTAGCAAAGTAGTGAGTAAAGTAGTAACTAGGGGAAATAGCTTGCTAAATAACCTAATAACAATCTCATCTCATAACTTTTGTACTAACTGAATATGATTAAATACATTGCGCTGGGGCGGGCTGGAGATTGTAATGGATGATAAAATGTATAGATAAAAACTTATCTTTTTGTATTTACAATCGATCATAAATTTGTAGGGCTGGATTTCTTAAGTAATTTTGTTTTTCTAAATTTTATGATAATTTTGATCTTAATTATTATACATACCTAATTATTAATCAATAAAATGCAACCAGTAGAGGAAAGGAAAAGGGTTAAGGAGCTAATTGAAGGGAATACTGAAGCTTTTGAAGACTTATATCATCGTTATAGACCCTTAATCTATACCGCTATTTTTAAGTTGATAAAATCGCACGAGTTGAGCCAGGAAATCTTTCAGGATGTGTTTGTTCGAATCTGGAATCAAAGAGACAGACTGGATCCTGATAAATCCTTTAAATCTTATCTCTATATGATTGCTCAAAACCTGGTTTATGATCATTTGAGGCAGTTAACGGCCAATAGAAAGAAATTAGATACATTTAAGACTTATTACCTGAAAACCTCTGGAAATGATACGGAGAATGCCCTCGATCTTAAAGAAACTCAAGCTTATTTAGATAAAATATTAGAACAGGTTCCTGAAAAATGCCGTCAAGTATATATTCTTTGTAAATTGGAAGGAAGAAGTTATGAAGATGTCTCTAAACTGCTCAATATTTCGATTGCTACAGTAAATAGTCATATTGTTAAGGCATCTCGTATAATAAAAAAGAATTGGAAATCAGATTATTACACATTAATTTTATTTTTTTACATTTTTAAGTAATTGGTTTTTCGTTACGATTCGTATTAGGTACAATCAATAACAATAAACCATTGTCTGAAAAAGAACTAAACCAATTATTCGCAAAATTTTTGCGGAAAGAATGTACTGAGCAAGAGTTGGATCTTTTGTTTCGGTATTTTGCTGACGACCAATATGAAGGAGAGGTAAAGAAACTCATCGAATCGAACTGGTCGCATGACTTAAGTGATGATCTTGATTTTCAATTCAAAATGCGCCAGTCATTTTTGAAAACAGATGCCTATTTAAACAAACGGATAAACGGTGCCGAAGAAAAAGGATTCTTCAAAAAAAATATCAGATGGATTTCTTATGCTGCAGCTTGCATGTTACTTGCAAGTTCAGTTCCTATGTATAAATTTTTCTTAAAAGCACATGGAGTCTCTTCTGTCGCTTCAAGTTCATTAGAAAAAAAATCGATTCAATCGAAGCTTTTGTTTGCCAATGGTGATGTGGTCTATTTAGATTCAATAGCCCATGGTCCAAAACTCCTGTATGAAAATCAAGAAGCTCGGATTGAGCAATTAGCAGTCGATAAAATCCAAGTTTTCACTAAAAAAGAAACTGAAGAAAAGGGTATAGAATGGGTAAGTCTTGATGTTCCTAAGGGTAAGCATATGGAAGTATTATTGGCAGATGGTAGTATAGCCCTGATCAATTCGATGTCGCAGTTTAAATTTCCAATGATCTTTTCGGATGATAATAGAGGGACGGAACTCGTTGGGGAAGGATATTTTGAAGTAGCTCATAATAAAGAAAAGCGATTTCTAGTGAAAACTCCGAATCAATTAATCCAGGTTTTCGGGACGAAATTTAATGTGCGCAATTATTTAGATGAAGAAGCAGTTTCTACAGCATTATTTGAAGGTAAAGTATCTGTAAAGGTGCTAGAAGGCGACCGTATTGGATCAGAACGTATGCTTAGACCTGGGGAGCAGCTGGATATCGAGAAAAATCACATGCAAATAAAGCAGCAAGCAATTGTTGATCATGATGAAATATTGGGTTGGACGACAGGCAAGTTTATTTATAACAATACGCCGTTAAAAATTATGCTGAAAGATCTGACGCGTTGGTATAACGTGGAGGTGGACTGGGATACTGTGCCCGACCTACGCTTTCAAGGGACAATTCCCCAAGAACTTACGATTGAAGAGGTTGTGGAAGTTCTAAATGAAGTAGGTGGCCTTAAAATAAAATTAATAAATAACCAATTAACTTTTAAAATATGATTATGATAAAAAACAAACACGATTAAAAAAAGGAATCGGATGTGGTACCAGCACATCCGATAATGCCAGGAAATTAAAAAACGAATCTTATAACCTAACCTTACAAAAGTATGAATTTAAAAATTCTATACAAGAAATTGTATTATGTGGTCTATTGCCTAAAATTTAAGCATAGACCAATTATGTATGACTTACTGATTATGAAATTAATCGCCGTGTTAACACTTTTGGGAACTTTAACCTCTTATGGAGCTGCGTATTCCCAAAAAATAAATCTACATCTGAAAAATGCGCCATTAGCAGAAGTTCTGGAACAAATTAAACAGCAGTCAAATCATGATATTTTTTATAATGTTGATTTTATAGAATCTGTCGGTACTGTTGATGCTGATTTTAGAAATGTAAACTTAGAGGAAGCACTTAATGTGTTAAAAAATAGATATGCCATTTCTTATAAAATCAAGAACGGTATGATCTATTTGTTACCACAGAAAGATTTATCTGTACAGAAAGTGACCGTAAAAGGTAAAATCGTCAATGAAGAAGGAGAGCCGATAGCCGGTGCTACGGTACTTGAAAAGGGAACCTTAAATGGTACGACAACAGACGAAAATGGCTTTTTTACATTGACGGACTGTAAACCAAATGCGACCATTGTAATTAAATATATAGGTTTTTTCACCCAAGAGGTGAAAGCTGGTCAAAATGAATTATTGATTAATATGGTTCGCGATGTCGCGGCTTTGGATGAGGTTATCGTGGTTGGTTATGGTAATAGTAACCGTAAGAATATCAACAGTTCTATCAGTACCTTAGATATCGATAATGTCGCTAAATTACCGGTTCAGTCTATCAATGATGGTATTGCAGGTCGTATACAGGGTGTTATAGTGACCAGTAGTTCGGGTGCTCCAGGAGCTAAAAGCTCGGTCTCTATTCGTGGTGCGGGTACGCCGCTGTATGTAATCGATAATGTGATTCGTTCTGCTAATGATTTTGTGAATATCAACCCTGGTGATATCCAAAGTTACTCGGTATTAAAAGATGCTGCCGCTACAGCGCTTTACGGTGCACAAGGTGGAAATGGCGTTATTTTGGTAACCACAAAAAAGGGTAGGGATGGGCAGATGGATATCAACTATACGTTTAATGAAACGATTTCTCAACCGACTATTTTTCCTGAAAAATTGAGTTCTTATGAGAATTTGAAAACGATCAATGATGTATACAAATTTGAGGGTTTACAGATACCTACTCCAGAAAATATTCTGGAATTTTACAGAACACAGGAAAAGCCATTTGAGTATCCAAATACCGACTGGAGAAAAGTTGGAATGAAGGATTTTGCTTCCGAACAGCGACACGATTTGTCTGTCACTTCTGGAACTGAAAAATTGACTTATTTTGCTTCGGGATCTTACTATAATCAAAACAGTAACCTGCGGACAGATAATAACCATAATAAGCGTATTACCTATCGTTTGAATACGGTGAGTAACTTTAAGGAGGTGAACTTGAAAGTGACTACGGGATTGGATGGTTACGTAGAAGACAATATACTTCCGAGTTCGTCTACGGCTTCTTCTTATGGCGCATTCTTTCAGCACATTCAGCAAAGAAAATCTTCACAGCTTGCCTATAATGAATTTGGACTTCCTTCGGCAAATACAACGGACAATCCTGCGGTAGAACTATCAGACCAGTCGGGATATTATAAGTCCAATTCGAGGATTTTTAATGGTATTCTTTCCTTAGAATATACAGCTCCTTTTTTAGAAGGATTGACCTTGAAGGCCAATGGAAACTATAACATGTGGAATTCAAAAAATAAATCATGGAACTTGACTGCTCCCTCTTATGCGAATGGCAGTAAAACACCCATATTGGGAAATCCACCGAATCTAACCGCAACGCGTGGTGATGGAAGTACACTGTTATTACAGGGTTATTTGCTTTATAACCGACAGTTTGGTAAGCATAATGTGGATTTTACTGGAGTATATGAACAGGCTAAAAATTTAGGCAGCTCGGTATCGGCAACACGTCAGCAATATCAAATATTGTTTGATCAATTTGTGGCAGGACCTACAGTAAACCAACTGGCCAGTGGTTCGGAATCTGAAAGTGGACGTGCGGGTTATGTGGGGCGTCTATCTTACAATTATGATTCAAAGTATTTCGTAGATGCATCCTTGCGTTATGATGGGCTGGATCTTTTTCCAAAACAAAAACAATGGGGTACATTTTATGCCTTTTCAGGTGGTTATGCCCTGTCTGAAGAAAACTATTTTAAAGAGCTGAAAGAGCGTAATATCTTGAATTATTTGAAAATAAGAGGTTCTTATGGACTGGTTGGTAGTGCAGAAGGAATTACGCCGTTTTCATATGTACCAGGGTACTCCATCAATGCAAATACATGGGTGGTCAATGACCGACCGGTGCAGGGAACTTCTGAGCCAGGGAGCCTTCCAAGTACGATGTTTTCTTGGTATAGTATCCGCGAACGAAATATCGGATTGGATTTCAGTTCACTTAATAGTCGTTTAAGTGGTTCATTTGATTATTTCTATAAACGTACCACTGGGTATGTGGTAGCAGATACACGTTATGCTGCCACTTTAGGTATTGGGCTTCCTCCAATAAACTTTGATCCGGGAGCGATGCGTAGACATGGAGCGGAGTTTAATCTGACCTGGAATGACAAGAAAGGTGATTTTTCATATAAACTAGGTGTTAACTTTACTTATTTCAACCAACTGTGGGAACGTAATCCCGGAGAGGATGATGCAGCGCTTAAAAATCCATATACAAGGGAATCCGGAACGCTTAATCTGGGGGTTGCAACGGGATATACCAGTCAAGGGTTTTATCAGGATAATGCAGATTTACTGTATGGTGCCCGACGGATCAGTTCGATCAATGTGATTGCCGGTGATTTGCGCTACCAAGATTTTAACGGCGATGGTAAAATTGATGGCAATGATCAGACCCGTATCGGTAATGCCTCATTCCCTAGAATCAATTATGGTACAACAATCGATCTTGGATATAAAGCTTGGTCACTGTCTGCAGTAATAATGGGTTCTGGTAACAGGGATCGCTATTTAGGTGGAATAATGCAGGGCAGTAATCCTGATAATATGCTTATTTACGGATTTCAACAGGACTACTGGCGTACAGACAATACCGATGCGCTGTTCCCAAGGCAGGTATCTACCTCTGGCGTCAATGGCGGTAATAACTTTGTGAGTAGTGATTTTTGGATATTACCGTCTCGTTTTGTACGCTTAAAATATTTTCAATTGGGCTATGACCTAAAATCACAGTTGCTGAAGAATACAAAATTTAAACAATTCCGGGTTTTTGCGAGTGGTACCAATCTGCTGACCATTTCGAATACGAAGAAATATTTTGTGGATCCGGAATCGGATCAAAATAATGAAAATTACCCGATTCAGCGTACAATTTCTATTGGTGTAAATGTTGGATTTTAAGTTTAATGTATATGAAAAATAATAAAAAGATTACCTATATATCGGCTGCTTTATTCATTTTGACTTTATCCTTAAACTCATGTAAGGATGTGCTGGATACACAGCCTTTTGATAAAGTGGGAGAGGAAGTTATTTGGACAAATCGTGCCAATGCCGAGACGTTTATTTTCGGCACTTACGGTATCATGAATAATTTTAACGGCGGTCCTGCAACGGATGCCTGGACCATGAATCTGATCAGCATGGATGGCACCTATAATGGTGCGGCAAATGTATTTACAGAACGGTTGGACCGAACGTCAGATATGGGGTTTAATAACTGGGCAAATGTACGTCGCTGTAACTTGATTATTCAGAATGTCGGTGCATCTGCAGGGATTA
Organism: Sphingobacterium sp. B16(2022); assembly: GCF_012030425.1. Classification (GTDB taxonomy): domain Bacteria; phylum Bacteroidota; class Bacteroidia; order Sphingobacteriales; family Sphingobacteriaceae; genus Sphingobacterium; species Sphingobacterium anhuiense. The sequence goes on from NZ_JAAUVN010000001.1 coordinate 458,525, forward strand.
GCGAGGCAGATAAGAAAGAATTGATCGCGGAAGCAAAGTTTTTAAGAGCGATGTCTTATTACCATGTAGCAAGAAGAATTGGCCGGATTGTTTGGATCGATAAGGTACTGACACCAAATGATGAGCTTATGCTGCCGGCGACAAAAAATCCGACGGAATCTTATGGTTATATTATTAAAGATCTGGAAGATGCCGTTGAAGGACTTGCAACTGCAAAAATAAACGGTAGAGCTAATAAATATGTCGCGGCGGCAATGTTAACGGAGGTCTGTTTACAGGCGCTTGCTTATGAAGGTTATCCACAGGCTAATACGGTGGCACCAAACAATCCTTTATTGGCGAAAGTGATCCAATATGGTGAGATTGTGAAGTCTGGCGGATATCAATTGGAGGCCGAATACGGGGCGATGTTCAACGAAGTGAAACCGAATTCAAACGAAATTATTTTTGGGGTTTACCGTAAAGCGATCAATACAACCTGCGATGGAACACCGATGCAGGTGATGATTCCAAATCTGAATAATGATAATATCAAGTTAGCGGGGGCTACTCCATTATTGAAATCTTCGATCCGCATTTTTGAAGCTTGGGGTGATCATGGACCTTCTATGAATCTGACCGATGATTATTTAGTAATAGACGATCAAGATAAGCAGAAAGCTGTGCGCTGGTATGAAACTTCGCAGTATAAAAATGCGGTGGATGAACAGGCACTAATCGCTACATCGCTGATACCAAAAGCAGCGGGTGAGTCGGAAGTGAAACGGGGGTCGATCAAGCCCGGTAAAACAGAGACCATCTGGAAAATAACGAATGCAAGTAGGGATGCTCGTTGGAATGCCAGTGTATTGAGTGACTCTTCAGCAGTTTTATATGGCGAAACATTAACTACGGATGTGAAAGGTAATGCGGGGCGCTGGATGAAATTGAACGGCCAGGCCTATTATACTTCCTTGACGAATATGTATTGGCGAAAAGGGGTTTACAATAATGTTAATCCGCGCATATATGTCGGTGTGCCAACGGATTATCACTATGTGTCTACGCGTTTGGGACGGGTATATCTTAATATGGCCGAAGCTTACCTGTTGCAGCAAAATTTACCGAAAGCAGTTGAGTTGTTGAATCAGACACGGGTTACCCATGGTCAACTGCCACCCGCGAAACTGTCAGATCTAGCCACAGCGTGGACAGATTATAAAAGGGAGCGAAGAGTGGATCTTGTTTTAGAAAATGACTACTACTGGAGTTTGTTGAGATGGGGGAGATATGGGGGCAATGCCAATCATGGTTTAGCTTCGGGCGCTACAATTCCTGAATTGACGGCTCTTCCACAGGTGATGGATATGAGTAAGGATAGAAAACATTTTTCAATTGTATCGGGAGCTTTCTTTTCGTCGAATAACGTACGTGAATTTGATGCTTCGAGAAGATACCTGTTTCCTATAGCGCAATCTTTTCTGGATCGTAATCCAAATTTTGGTCTACAGAATCCAGGTTGGTAAGTTTTAATGATTAAAGATAATGAAAATGAAAAGAATACAGATAATAGGCTTCGCAGCTATGATCCTGGTGCTACTGAACGGTTGTCTTAAAAAGGGATTACCGGAGTATGAAAGCTGGGATGTGAATAATATTGATAATGTTTACGTCGAATACCGCTATGAAAGTGGTAAAATATTGAATGATAAACCGGTGGTCGCTTATCAGCGACTGAATGTGCAGAAGAATGTCGTAGCAAATAGCAATACGATCGAATTGTCTATTGAGGTACCGCAAGCGTCTGGTACTTTTACGGAGGAAGTTCGCAAGAAGTTGATGCAGAATTATTTGTGGATGTATATGGATATATCGACCGCGGCAAAAATTGCTCCCATAGGTGGTGCTCCTAAACTAGGTGATCCTGCGGATTTAACGAAGGAATGGCAGTACCAGGTTACAGCGGCAAATGGGAATGCTAAAACATGGACAATCAGGGTGGTGTCATTTAAGAAATAATTAAGAAATACTTTTTAAAAAACGATAATGGAAACTTCTCGTAGAGATTTTATCCGCTTGGCAGGTTTGACAAGTTTAGGGATAATGGGAAATAAGTTAATGGCTAATCCCGCTGAGGAAACTTGGACTGATGCTGCGGTACAAAACTTAAAATCGCAGAGCAATATGTGTGGTTTTGCTGCGCCAAAGCTTGATGTGGTGCGCATTGGATTTATTGGCGTGGGAAATAGGGGTGCATCTGCTGTTTACCGGATTGACCATATTCAAGGTGTCGAAATTAATGCCATCTGTGATATCAGAAGAAGTTACGCTGAAAAATCTGCCAATGGAGTAAAAGGTAGTAAAAAGCCTGCGGTATACGCGGATAAGGAAGAAGCATGGAAAGAGCTCTGTGATCGACAGGACATCGATCTGGTTTATATCTGTACACCTTGGTCTTTACATGCGAAAATTGCGAATTATGCGATGAAAGCAGATAAACATGTGGCTATCGAAGTGCCTGCTGCCACTACAGTGGATGATTGTTGGGAATTGGTGGAGACATCGGAGAAATATCAAAAGCATTGCATGATGCTCGAAAACTGCTGCTATGATTTTTTTGAGCTGATGACTTTAAATATGGCTAGACAGGGGATTTTCGGAGAGATTATCCATGGTGAAGGTGCTTATATACATGATCTGCTCCATGAAAATTTTGGAAAGAACAGTTATTACGATATGTGGCGGTTAAAGGAAAATTTTAAGAATGGTAATCTTTATCCAACCCATGGGTTGGGACCGATCTGTCAGATCATGGATATCAATAGAGGTGATAAAATGGAATATTTGTCGTCCATGTCTTCAAAAGATTTCAGTATGGAACCTCTTGCTAAATCATTGGCGGCGAAAGATCCATTCTATGGGCCTTTTGCAAAACATACTTATCGTGGTAATATGAATGTGACGACTATCAAAACCTATCAAGGTCGCACAATTGTAGTGGAGCACGATGTGTCTAGCCCAAGACCGTACTCACGTATCCATCAGATTTCTGGTACAAAGGGCATTGCACAAAAATGGCCGGAACCGGAGCGGATTGCTTTTGGACATGATTGGATCTCTCCTGATGAAATGAAACGTTTGGAAGAACAATTTAGACCTGAAATCGTACAGAAAGTGGGGGAGATGGCAAAAAAAATAGGTGGACATGGCGGTATGGATATGATGATGGATTGGCGGTTAATTGATTGTCTGCGTAATGGTTTACCGCTCGATCAAGACGTTTATGATGCTGCGTTATGGAGTGCAATTGCACCATTAAGTGAGCAATCGGTTAAAAAGCGCTCTAACTCAATTGATGTACCTGATTTTACAAGAGGAAAATGGAAAACCAATCTTAAAATGGAACTGACATTAAAAGGTGGTGGTACCACATCATTTAAATAAGTCGGACGCTTGTATGGCGCAATAATATGTAGTGATCGTATCCTTGGCCTATGACCAAGGATACGTTTTTTTTAATGGATTTGTTTTAATTTAAATAGGCTTAATGATATGAAAACAAGTTATTTATTGCTGGTGATTACGCTATTTTTCAATAATGTACTCCAAGCACAAAAGAAGATCGACGTAACCGAATATGGTGCTATACCTAATAGTTTCTCGGATGCGACATCTGCAGTACGTAAGGCTATAGAGGCTGCTCGCAATGAAACGAGTTCGGTGATTAATTTTCCGGAAGGGAGATATGATTTTTGGCCAGATCAAGCGGAAGAGCATGTTTACTATATTAGCAATACATCTACTGAGGAAGAATATCCGTCCAAGAAGCAACGGGCAGGTCTTTACTTAAAGGGAATGAAAAACATCACCATCGAAGGCAACAATGCTACTTTTATCTTTCATGGAAAAATGATTTCCTGGATTTTGGACAACTGTGAAAATATCCGGATTCAAAATGTTAAAATCGATTATGAGCGACCTGGTATGTCTGAACTTACTATTGTGGAGGCAACTTCTCAATATGTGATCGGAAATGTGCATCCTGATGCTAAATTTGATATTATCGATAATACCTTAGCATGGTACGGAGAAAAATGGGTGAGCAAAAACTTCCACGCAATATTGGTGGATACGGTAAAGGGTATTAATGTATACAGCAGCTGGATACCTTTTAGAAATAGTAAAGCCCAGATCATTGCACCTTTAAAAGTGAAATTCACCGGTGATTTTTCGAAGTTTAAGGGGAAATCTGGTGATATCTTAACGGTTCGGGATACTTATCGCGATTATGTGGGGGCATTGGTCTATGAGTCGAAGGATATTGCGCTGGATCATGTTTATATGCATTATATGCAGGGATTAGGTATTGTCTCGCAGTTTTCTGAAAATCTACATTACGATCATGTATATGTCGAACCTGCTATGCATAGTGGCCGCGTGATGGCTTCTTCTGCCGACGGTATGCATTTTTCTGGTTGTAAAGGGGAAGTTATCGTTGATAATTGCCGTTTTAAAGGTATGCATGATGACCCCATCAATGTGCATGGAACACATTTAAAAGTGGTTGAAATGGTATCGCCAACGGCATTGAAGCTTCGATTTATGCATGGTCAAAGTTATGGGTTTATGGCATTTCATGAAGGAGATACAGTCGGATTTGTACAGCCGGCAACGCTTCAGGTTTTTAATGATGGCATTATAAAAAAAGCTTCGCTTGTTTCTGAAAGGGAGATGCTGGTCGAATTGGATAAACCCATTTCTAAAGCTGTTCAAGTGGGTACATTTCTGGAGAATATAACGGCTACACCTGCGGTAACGATCAGAAATTCTCGTTTTGAAAGAACGAATACGAGAGGAATTCTGGTGACAACCCGTAAAAAAGTTATCATCGAAAATAATGTTTTTATAGGCATTGGTATGCACGCCATTTTAATTGAAAATGATGCATTGGGTTGGTTTGAGTCTGGTCCGGTACAGGATGTTACGATTGAAAATAATTTATTTGAAAACTGCGCTTATAATTCTTATCCAGGAAATTATATCATTCAGATCTCTCCGCAAAACAGTGCATTTTTACCTAATTATTGGGTGCATAAGAATATTAAAATAGAAAATAACCGCTTCAAAGTCTATGATTATCCAGTCTTGTCGGTAAAAAGTACAGATGGATTGTTGTTTAATAATAATAAGGTTGTGATGACAAATTTTATGAAATCGGGCGACAAGCGAGCTGAAATCCAATTGATAGGCGCTAAAAATGTTACCGTTAGAAATAACGATTTTGGGGGTGAAGATGCGGTGATTGAAATTGAAAAAATGTCTAAAAAAGATATCAAGACGGATCTGAAAGAGATAAAATCGATAAATTAAATAATGGGATGGATACGCTTTCAAATAAATCAAATCGTTTAGAATCGTTAGATGTACTTCGTGGGTTTGATCTTTTCTTACTGGTTGGTTTGCAACCTATTTTAATTGGCGTCGGACAGGTTTGGGATAATATTTATTACCATAGTTTATTACATCAATTTGATCATGAAATATGGATCGGGTTTCGTTTTTGGGACCTGGTTATGCCCCTGTTTTTATTTATGACAGGGATAACAATTCCGTTTTCTTTGGATAATAAAAAAGGGTTACCTACCGGGCCGATCTACCGCCATATTTTCAAACGGTTCTTCATCTTATGGATCTTAGGTATGGTGATGCAGGGGAATCTATTGTCCTGGGATTGGCAACAGTTTAAATTATATTCCAATACTTTACAGGCGATTGCGATGGGCTATGTCGTAACGGCAGTTCTATACCTGAATCTGGGGATTCGTAAGGTCGTTATGATCGCTATAGTATTACTGATCGTATATGCTATACCTTTTTTATTGGATGGGGATTATTCGTCGCAGTCAAATTTTGCGATTAAAGTGGATCGAATGCTTTTGCGCGGATTTACGGATGGTGCGTACTGGAAGAATGGAAATGCTATTTTTTCTGATCAATACGATTACAGCTGGATATGGAGCAGTTTAACTTTTTCGGTAACCGTTATGATGGGGTGTCTTGCAGGGAAGTTGATGAAAACTGGGATAAAGACTAACCCGAAACGTGTTTTTTGGCAGTTAGTTTTGGCGGGTGTTGTTTGTCTGGCGATCGGATTATTATGGAGTTTACAGATGCCGATTATAAAACGGATCTGGACAAGTAGTATGACGCTCTTTTCCGGAGGGATCTGCTTTTTGATGATGGCTGTGTTTTACTATATTATCGACCTGAAAAAAGTTTTGAAGCCTTTCCAATGGCTGAAGATTTATGGCATGAATTCAATCGTTGCTTATTTTTTAGGGGAGATGATTAATTTTAGATCTGTTGTACATTCCTTGACTTATGGTCTAGAAAATATGCTGCCGACTTATAAACAACTCATTTTGACAACAGGTAATTTTACACTTGTTTTTTTGATCTTGCTAGCATTCTACAGAGCACGCATTTTTGTTAAAATTTAAGTTTATGGTTTACCATTGGTAGGTATTCTAAAAAAAAATTGATGGCTGTGGAGATACAGAAGTTAGTTATCTGTCTAGTAGGGTCTTGGTGGGCGTGCGGTGACGTAAAAGCGACTAGTTTTTTTCCTTATTAAAATGAGACGAGATTAACTTTAAAGGTTCACAAACTAAAGGGGATAGCTTTTTACTATCCCCTTTATTATAAAAGGTATTATTTTTTGTTTTATGCATGAAACTCCAGAAGTGACGTTAATCTTCCTAATTGTTTAAGGCATTGTTGATTGATATTTTATTTTATGTCAAGATAATCTGGTGATTCAAGTATGTAGTCACCCATGTTGATTGATATTTTACTTTTTCCTTTTGGCAAATTTGTGGGAATCAAAAATGTAAATTCATCAGACGTTCTATTAAGCATAATAATTGGAGTATTACCTAATTTGTAAGTGGCAAATACTGAAAACCCTTTTCCCTTAACAGTAATCACATCTCCAGGATAGCCTTCAGTTTTATTGACGGAACTAATAAATCCTTTTTCAGATTTGACGTTAAAAGTTTTATCCGCAAAAGTCGTTTCACCATCATTTGCTACATAGCAGACTGAAACGGTTTTAGTGCCACTACTTTCTGAGCTGTTGTTAAACGTAATTTCTCCATTTAGTGCTAATGCAATAACCTCATGTTCGCCAATGCGTACTACATAGTTGGTATAATCTATAAAATTACCTTTTATCGTAATTTTTTCTTCAGGATATACGGTCGTAGTACTGATGTCGGCTATTTTTAATTTGCGGACTTCTACTGTTTCGGTACTGCTTATGTTAAAAAATGGATTGGAAATTGTCACTGTATATGTTCCGTCTTTCATTTGAGGAATCTTAAATGAAAACCCTCGGTCGTAATAACTTGGCTTCTCTACTACTTGTTTTCCAACATATATCGTGTTCCATGCCGCTCCGTAAAATTTTTCAAAATTATCACCAGTAATAAGAGAATTTGAAGATGGGTGGACAACTTTAGGGGATATATGTATGTTTTGTCCCCCAGGCTGAAGAAGTTCAATAGGGTGGGGGAAGATAATGCTATCATTACCACTTAAATAACCAATTTTGAAACTTGTACCTTTAAGGCCATCTATAATCGCTAGGGATATCGTACTTTGAAACTTGAACTTTTGTCCACCTATTAATAACCATAACTCATCCCTGTAACTATATGGTCCGGGGAGATTAGTTCCAGTGAAGGTAATGGCATCTGTTAGATACACTTTTTTTTCTGAAGGAGGGTTTAATTTGGCCACAATGATCGTTTCACATAATTCAAAAATAAATTTTTCAGTGTTAGATTTTTGTTTAACGAGATTGAAACGGATACCAGCCCCATGATCTAAGGAATTTTGGGGTACAATAAATGTGATAAGATTTTTTTCCGTGTTGATGGTGAATGGTATACTTACATCATTTATTGAGTTTTTTAATTTGAAGTCCTTATCAATACCATCAAAATTGCCTCCTACCGATATGGTATCTCCCGTATTGGCATATTGGTGAAGCCCTTCTGTTACTTGTAGGTAACCAGCTGTGAAGGGTAATTTATGACTCGTGTAAAATCCTTTTGCTGTTTGGATATAGAATTGTACGTAGTAATCTGTCGCCACTTTGAATGGTGATTTCGGTTTATATTCGTAAGAAATCGGTCCCAATTTAGGCGTTGTACCAAGTGAAATTTTTTCTTCATTTGTTTCTCCGCTTTGGGTATATCCTATCACAATACCGTAGTCTGTTATTTTATCCTTATTTTCCTCTAAGAGTTTGCTTGAAAAGACAATACTTTCCCCATTCATGCTTTCAAGCTTCATCTCGTCAAAAAGAAATGGTTTTGTGATTCCAGCTTCTACACGGTCTTCTGTCTTGCTGCATCCTATAACCAGTAGCGTGATTAAAAATAAGATATAATGGATTAGAGTTTTCATTGCTAATTTTGTGCTGTATATTAAATTAATAAACTTCAAATAATTCTGGTAGCGTGTTTATTTGGTCTTTTGTAATAATTGACAATCTCATCTTGCCTTTTGGTGCATAAGATGGTACTGTGATTTGAATTTCATTATTGTTTATTTCGGTGCGGTATACATCCATATCGCCGAGCATAACGCGATTAACATAGGAAATACCTGCTCCTTTCAGTGTGATCACTTGGCCTATTCTTCCGCGCAGAGGGCTGGCTGAAGTAAGCACAGGTGATTTGATTGTTACAAATTGACTTTTATCGTTGTAAGTAAAGTTGTAATCCTGGTCACGATATCCTATTTTCCATTCACCTGAAGAGAAAGATCTTGGCGATATTACGACTTCGAGTTGATTTTCTTTTTCTGCAACTACCGTCGCTTGGTCTTGATTTTCGGGAGTCAATATCCTATACTCTTGACCTTTGATAAAATTACCCTTGATAGTGACAGTTTCACCATAATGGGGATTAATAGTAGATAAACTGGTCCATTTTAATTTTCTGACTTCAATGTTTTTGGGTATGTTTAATGTACCTATCGGATATCTTAATGTAAGACTATAGGTGCCGTCTGGGATATCGGGGACGACGAAACTATTATTATTCTCATGATATGATATTTGATATTTATTATCGAAAAGTGCAATTGGATTAAGATTGGTGAAGTATTGACCAAAATTTACACCTGTAAGTTTGAAATCGGAATGGGGATGTACAGCAATACTGCTAAAATTAATTAGCTTTTGGTCTGGTAATTCAAAAGTAACGACATCTTTAAAGATAACAGTATCTCGATCATTAATATATCCAATACGCATGGTCGGAGAGACCTTTTTGAGGTGCCTAAAATAGACGTTATTGGTGAAATCAATAATATTGTCTCCAATTAGTAGTTTTAGATAACCATTGCGTGGATTAGAAGGTGAATAATCATTTGACGTAAAGTCAATTGACTCGCTAAACTTGTAACTTAATTTTGCAGACACTTCTGCAGTGGCTATGACTTTAATTTTTCCTATAATGGCACGGTATGTTTTGTTTCGATCAACTTTATTAAGGGTAATATTTAGTTCTTCACCACTGAAAATGTTTCCAGGGTTTTTGGGAAATTGAAAATTAAGTATTGTTCCATTTTTTTTTACTTCATAAGGAATACTTGTCGTTGTAAAATCATCAATTTGGAGCTGAAAGTCGCTATTTATTATACTGAAATCCCCCTCTATGGTTACTTGATCGCCAAATGCAGCTTTTAACGTTTTCTCTGTCTTTATAACAAGGCCATTAAATACAAAGGAATTGCTTTCTGAACGGTAAACATTTTCTTCAGTCTTTAAGTATAAGAAATAACTATAATCTTGATTGAATTCGAACTTTTTTTTGGGTTTGTAATGATATTCGACGGTACCTACTTTTGGATCTTTGCCCATGCTGATTGTAGTTTCCACCACTTTTTCTTTTCCTGACTCATCAAATAAACGTTCTTGGATAATCCATCCAAAATCAATAATTTTTTCATCATTTAGGTAGGTTACTTTACCTAACAATGTGATTTCATCTTTTTTTAAGTTTTTGTAACCATCTATTTCTATTGAAATTGGAGTTGTATCGATCATAGTTATTTTTTCTTCTTTACTGCAGCTTAGTAAAAAGAAAGAAATAGTAAAGATGAGCAGGCTGTAAGGAAGTGCCGTGCGCAGAATGGAATTGGTAAACTTAAAGTACATGCTAATTAAAAATGTTATTTGATGTGCATAAAAAATCTTTTTATTATGGCTGTAGATTGATCTTTAATAGCAGGTATACTTTAAGGTCCAGTCTTAAATGAAATAAGAGCATAGAAACTAAAAGACTACATGGATTTTGGAGAGCAACTTAACTTTAGTATAAAAGGTGATTTATATTTCGTTCAAATATAAATATTTATTATTTATTACATAGCTTTTTATTGTATCACTTCTAATCAAGTGTTTTAGCTGCATGAGGAAGTTATGGACACTGGTATTGCCTTTTAGTTGTTGTAATTCTTTGATCTCCTCAGCAGTAACGCGTGCATAAAGCATCAGAACGTTTTGTTTGGGGAAAATGTATTTAGATTAATTATCAACATTGTGAAATAACGCAAAATTTTATAATATACCAAAGGGTAAGTGGTACATAATATTAATTTCATGAGGAACTAAAGTATACGATTTCTAAAGTACTGATTCCGCAGTCTCATAGCCGTTTAATTAACCTGCTTACGATCTAATCCCATAACTTTCTTACTAACGGATTAACAATCGCCACTCCTCACCATTTAACTAACCTATTAACAATGTCACCTCATAACTTTCTTACTAGCTGAAACAGTTCTAAGGGGAATATAAAAAAAGCGATATCTATCCTCAATAATTCTTAAACATAGAAAAGGAGTCTTTAATTAAATCTTTATCTAAACCATAATTGCTTTTTGTATTACCACAAAAAAAGCCTCAGATATGTAACTATCTAGGGCAATCCATCAAACCAAGTCCGAATTGATGATTAACCAGACCCTAATATACTAAACTAATTTCCATTTTTGATAGTACTCTTGAAAAAATGCCAGCAGTGATGGAAAGGAAAAAGCACCTCTCACGGGGTGCTTTTATTATTTTTACTGTTTGACTATGCTCGTATCATGCATTATTACTTGATTTCAATATAGTCGTCCGACTGGATAATATCCTCATTGATATTGATGGTAACACGTCCTTTAGACTGGATAAAATTGGATGGTGCTAAAAATTGAAATCCATCTTTGGTTCTATTTACAACATTAACATACTTTCCACCTAAATAAACAAAACTAGCCTGTGTCAATCCATTTCCTTTTACGGTAATCAGGTCGCCAGGGTATGCTTGCAGTGGACTTACGCTGCTGATGCTACTTTTTTCTATTTTGAAAGAAAGATTTTCTCCGGCATAATATTGATCATTGGTTCCATAGTAATATATTTTAATAGCGGTATGGCCAGTCTTACTATCTGGAACCAGGAAGCTTACTTCTCCATTATCGGCTTTCACATCAAAATATCCATTGTCATTTAATGCCAAACCATATTGTTGACCATCAATAAAGGAACCTTTGATCGTAATTTTATCGCCAACGTAAGCTTGCTGCACATCTATATTTGATAACACAAGTTTTCGAACTTCAATCTTATTTTTGCTTTCTAGTTTATCATAAAAGGCACTGTTGATACCAACACTATAAAAGCCGTTTGCTACATCAGGGACGGTAACATTTAAATACTCATCGTTATAATCGTAGCTAGGTGGCAATGCTTTGCCGTCGAATAGGACTGTCACTTGACTGTAATTAAAGAATTGCCCAAATTTTAGACCTTTAATCTGCAATGTGCTCTTTGGATGTACTACTTGTGTAGCAAAACTGATATCGTCTTTATTAGGTGTAAATAGCTTGACGGGAATAGGGAATATGATCTCTTCTTTACCATTAGTATAACCAATCTTAAAATTATTGCCCTTTAACCCTTCCACATCTATTAAGTTTAATGGATTTTGATATTTTACTTTTATTCCGTTTACAATCAATTGAAAGTCTGCTGGCGAATCATACATATTGGGTAGATTTTTTCCTGTAAGCTTGATCGGAGTGCCTAAGTAAATCTGAGTGACAGTGATCGGATCAATAGTACCGACTATTTTAACGCGTGCCAGTAAATAGCTTTCATACCCAGGTAAAGAACTATTATTTGTTTTATTTTGCAGATAAAATTCCATTGTAGTCCCGTGTGGTACTGTGGTTTTAGGGATATCAAAGGTTAAACTTTTTTTATCTGAACTTATTTGATAGGAAACACTTGATTGATTACCAGAATTGAGGACGAAATATGATTCGTCGATGCCTTCAAAATTTCCGTTAACAATAATTTTTTCACCCGATGTGACATTTTTTTGATCAACAGCTTGTATAGCGATATTATTCCAGTGGATTGTAGTGGGAATTGATCTATAAAATCCTTTTTCGGTTTGTATATAAAAAGCAATAGCATAGGTTTCATAACTCTTTAATCCTCCCTTCGGAAGAAAGGAGTAATTAAGTTTTCCAATTTTTACGTCTTTACCGACCGATATCTCTTGCTCTTTTTTCAAATTTCCACTTTCCATCTTATAGATCAGAACTCCATAGTCTTGGACAGACTCATTGTTGAGAGAAAGGATACGGCACGAAAGTGTGGCTCCTTCCTTGGATATTCCGTCAACTATAGGTGCTTCTAAATTTATAGGTTTGGTGTCGACAGCCTCTACTTTATTTTCGGTTTTGGTACAACTACCTAACGTGATTATTGTTACGACTAAGAGATATATAATGCGTTTCATATCGTATATATAGTATGATGGATTAGTAAATTTCAAGATAACCAGGAGAAATCGTTTTTCCATTAGTGACGATTGATAATCTGATCTTTCCTTTTGACATGCTGAGTGGGATTTGAAACATGATTTCATCATTGTTGGAAATTATCGGAATGATTGGAATATCCCCTAAAAAGAAATGTTGAGCATACTTGATCGCTCTGCCTTTCATAACGATGACTTCTCCTACAGTTCCTTTAGAAGGAGAAAATGAATCAAAAGCAGGTGATAATACATTAAACTTTAAAGCATCACTTGTAAAGTACGTACTGCCATCGTATTGTTTGTATCCGATTTTCCAACTTGTATTCCCATGAGCAATTGAAGGGATCTGAAATTGCAATTTGTCTTTTACAACAGGAAGTTCATAAATATAATCGCTGTTTTCTAATTTTAACGTATAATGATTGCCATCGATAAAATTTCCACTAATCGTAATATTGTCTCCTGGATAATAATCGGATTGGGTAGGGAGAGTCCAATGTAATTTTTTAATATTTACTTGTTGACTAGACTGTACGGAACCTATTGCATGTTTGAGGTTAACGTTATAGGTGGCTTCGGGAATCTCTCCGAGATAATATTCAGAATAATCATGTGGACTGTTTGGTATGGTGTAACTGTTACCACGATCCGTAAAGATCAACGTGGGTCTTTCTAAGTTGTAATAGTACTTGGTGTAATCATCAAATCGCAATTTGATCAAAGTGTTCGGGTGCGCTTCTTTTGCTGTCAATTGAAAAAGATCTGCAGTTGGTCTGTTGATCGCTATCTGTTGTGGAAATATGACAGAGTCTCGGCCATTTAAATACCCGATACGAAAGCTGCTACCTTTTAAATTACTTAAGGTACTTAAATTGACATTCGGACTGAAGGGAATCTGCAGTTCACCTATGATCAAACGTAGGCTGCCGTCATAATTATTAACCTCATAAGAATTTACTCCCCCAAAAGCAACGGGTTCATATAAAAAATAATTTAATTTTGTGGGCGCGGTAATACGACCTAATGTGCGTAGATTGATGAGTGGTCTGCTGTAAAATTTTGTTGATTCATAACGATTAAGAGTTGCCTTAACAATTTTATTATGTGTCCCTAATGTCGCAGGCATAACAAATGATAATTGCGTTTTTTCCTTATTTAATACAATAGGAATCTGACGTGCATTGAGATCAAGAATATCTATACTGTATTTGCTATCAACTTTTGAAAACTCACCTTTAATATGAACGGTATCGCCTGTAGCTTGTGCAAATGTACCCGACTGAATTATCTTTATGCCATCGACTTTAAAATAGTATTCACCTGATTTATAATAGGATTTGTCTGTTTTAAGATAAAAATGATAACTGAAGCTATTGCCCAATTCGGGTTTGGTATGTGGGATATAGGTATATTGAAATGGGCCAATTTTTGGGGTATTGCCAAGACTTATGGTTGTTCCTGCAGTCTGTTGGTTTTCTTCTTTAATGATAAATCCATGATCTATTATGGTTTCACTGTTTAAATTTTCGATTATACCGTTTAGTATGATCTTGTCATCACTAATTTCACTGACACCTTCGTTTACGATTTGAATAGATCTGGTATCGAAAATGGTCGTTGTGTTTTCTTTTTTGCAGCTTGATGTTATGGATAGGATAATCGCCATAAAAAAAGGTGCGAACAAAAAAACGTATTTTTTTGTATAAAATGCTGTTTTCATAATCTTCGTTTAGGGATTAGTTACTTCAAATGCATCTGAAAGTTGTAACCAGCGTTCACCTATCCGGGCACTGATTTTGTATTTCCCGGGTTGTGTCATAAAGGGTAGACTGATTATTACTTCGTCATGCGAATTGCCAACTTGCGAAGCATGTACCCAGTTATCTCCAAAATAAATCATCGCAAATGCTATCGATTTACCTTTTAGCCTTATGTTTGTGCTGGTGTTTCCCTTAAGCGGAGAGAAACTAGTGAATGTAAATTGGTTAACTTCTATAGTGAGATTGGTCTGAATTGCTGTACTTGAATTTTCATGAGCATCTGTATAACCAATTGTGAGATTGTGTTTGCCGCCTTTGAGCATAGGGATGGTAAAATTTAGTTTGCCTTCTTCAGCAGGTATGCCATAGTGACCATTGTTATCTAACATGATATTATAATGGTGTCCCTTAATAAAGTTGCCAAATACGGTGACCGTACTTCCCATATCCTGACCGTTTTGAGTTAGATGGGTTGCTTTTAAGGTTTCTATTTTTAGTTTCTTTTGGGATATGAGATGGTAATTTTTGGATTTTATTTCCAATGGGTATTCACCATCAGGTAAGCTTCCTGGATAGATGGAATAAATACCTTGATTATCATATCCCATATGTACGGGGTGCGAACCTAATGAAAAGGCAACATCGCCAAATAATTGATCATGGCTTAATCCTAATACAAGCGCATTTCCAGAAGGATGAGCTCGTAGCGAAGGAAAGTATATTTTATTTATGTCGGGACGGAAAATTTGTAATTTTTTAGGGAAAATTACTGTGTCCCGTCCATCATAATAGCCTAAACGGAATACATCACCATCGTCAGGACTTATGTAATCGCTGAGCATAATGTAATCGCGATAAGGAACAAGTTTATTGCCAATAATAATGGAACTGTTGTAAGCGGGCCCTTCTTTTACAGTTAAATGTAGATAAGAGTAAGGAGAAATATTGTAATCATCTGGCGGATTGATACGGGTCAGATATTTTACTGAAGCGATATAAAACTGAGAAGGATAATTTGAGGTATCTTCTTTTTTAATTAGATAAACAGAAGCTTCTTCTTTAAACCCATTGACGGGTAGCGTAAAGCTTAAATCGATACTGTTATTACTGATGTTGTAAGGAATCGGAGTAGGATGGTCACCAATATATAAATCATATTTTATGGAGACATCTTTAAAATTTCCTTTCAGTTTTACAGTTTCACCAGAATAGCCGGTAATTGCTTGATTGGGATGAATACTGAAATCTTGTGTAGTAGTGATATATAGGGGAACATAATTACCTTTTATTTCATCTTTATCAGTTTTAATATAGTAACGGTATCGTGATAAATTCGTTAGCTCATTTAGAATATTATCTTCTAAGGCTAATGAAACTCGACCGGGAACAGCCTTTTCTGTTATTGGATAGGTTTTAGTTTTTTCTATTGACTGGTTGTCAATATAGCTAATGTATAAGAATTCAAATCCATGTTCAATAACCTTATCTGTGTTAAGATGTAAGATATTGGCTGTCAAAATGGTTTTCTTATCTTCGGTGATTTCAATTCCTTGGGTTTCAATCCGGATAGGTTTGGTATCTTCCATGGGGATTGTTTCCACTTTGTTACAGGAAATTTGCATGATTAATATAAATAATAAACATCGCAAAAGATGCTGTCTTTTCATAAGTATAATTAAGATGGCTATTAGATCGCAAAGATATGAAAAATCCCATATTAGCGAAATAATTATACTGTTGAAAAATAATTAATTGGCACAAATTTAAATAGTATATTAAAAAAGGGGATTTTAAATGTTCCTAATTGATTGCATTTTTTTGCTTATTATTAGTGAAATCTAAATTTACGTCAGTGTAAATTATCAAAACATTGCATGGTATAAAAAATAATCCATTTTGATCTTCTTAATGGATTTCATGCTAATTGGAGAGTTCTTTAAAGTCAAAAGGGCCTAATTTTCATTAGACCCTTTATCTTGACGTTTTGGTGTATAGTAATTTTTTTTATGTTTCTTATCGTTTCCTCTTTTTTGTTTCGTCATCCAAAAGTTTTGGGTGCATTTGGATTTTCTACTGTACTACGTCGATTTATTTGCTGCTTTATAAAAAGCAGGTTTGCTATAGTTTTCAATAATAAAACAACTGTCCCATAAAAAGGTTCATGACAAAAAATATTTTTAAACTTTTTTTTTAGGATAATCTAGCCATTTACATTTTGAAATGACAGAGGATTCATGCGTCTTTAAATTAGCTGAGATCTATCTTTTATGTACCTTAGCTTAGAAATCAAGATAAAGGTTTAATTTAAAAAATGATATTGTCTAAACATCAATCCTCCCTAATAATTGCACGAATTCTATCTACATCAAGTTTTCCTCCGTTTTTATAGTAAACGATCTTACCATGTCGATTCAATAACAAAAGTGTTGGAACGCTGCTGATACCTAGTGAATCGCTCAACAAACTACCTCTATCCAAACTATGTATCCAGTCCATCTTATGTTCCTTTACACTATTGATAAAACTAGTGGAATCTCTATCAATCGAAATGCTAACTATCTTCAATACATCTGTGGAGAATTGCTTACGCAGCTCCGTGATATCTGGTATCTGTTGTAAACAAGGTCCACACCAACTTGCCCAAAAATCTAACAAAACAAAATTTTCTTTCGAGTTTTTAAGTTTAATTGCCCCGCGATTGATATCTTTAAAGTGAATATCTGGTAAAATTTCATTCTCTTTTAGACGTGTAGGTGATATTTTTTGCTGTAACTGAGCGGCGATTTTTTTCCCTTCCTTCGTATTTCTAAATTCATCCGGAAATGTATTATTGTAATACGCTAATAAGTTACTGTAATATTCTGAATCATTTTCTACTAAACTAGCTAATCCAAGTACTTGATCTTTGAAATAGTAAAAAGAAAAAAAGTCATTGGCATATGGTGTTAGGTAGTCCAGTGATTTAGTGTTGATGACTTTCACGGTATTAGCAAGTTCGTATTTAATAGAATCATTCGTGCGAAGCTCACTACCATGCTTTGTAAACAGATTATTCAGTTTTATCAATTCTATTTCTTGCTCTCTTTTAAGATTACGATAAATCTCATTTGAAGCCGTATCATAAATAGCAGTTATATGGGTATTACCTTCAGAATAAAATGGCGTTTCTTTCCTCTTTGGATCATAAAAAAGATTCAAAATACTGAGATTACTATCTATGAAATAGTTTTTATCATATTTACGATCATAAGTGACATTTAATGTAGGGTAGCGTGTATAGACAGGTTTATCAATGTTAATACTAGAATCTGCTTGGTCTAGTTCAAGTACGTCTAATACAATACCGTCATCAAAATGCACTATTAATTTCTCTTTGTCAATACCTCTGAGATTTATTCTGACTTTAACATGGTCTTGTCCATACACAATAGCAGAAAATGTCATTAATATCGTTAAAACAATTAAGCAATGTAATCTCATAACCATATTTATTAATGATTTAAAAATATTTAAATAGAATAATGGGAAAGGTAAAAAACAGATTATACCTTACTTAAATACTAACTTCATTTTAAGAAGAAAGAAATATAATCTTAGCTGATCACTTTGTAATTATCTTCAATATAGGAATTTTTATGAATTTTTCAAAAGATGTAAATACTTATAATAATACAGCTTATACAAGTACTCACATGATTTCGCTGAAGAATTATGGGGAAAATCAAAATGATATGAAAAAAGCCCCAGATAGTTTACTATCTGGGGCAATTCATCAAGCCAAGCCCGAATTGATGATTTAATCGAATCCTAATATACAAAATTAATTTCCATTTTTGAAAACGCTCTTGTAAACAATTCTATTCGGAAAGTGTCCTATTAGATTATTTACTGAAGCGGTGGTATGTTTCTCTATTGCGGGAGAGAGAAGACTCTACTTGAATCTCCTGTTTCATGTTTTTTGCGGTATATTTTATAACTTTTATGTATATATTTGAGTTTTAAAACAGCTACCGAACCTGAAAATAGATTTATGAATGAAATATACAAGCGAAAAAGAATTGCTTGAAGACTTCTCTGAAGGAAAAGAAGAAGCATGTGCGTATATATACCATCGCTATTTTGCTCGTATCTGTTTGTTTGCATCAAGTTTTGTTTATGAGTCTAAAGAATCGGAAGATATAGCAGAGGAAAGTTTTATCCGACTATGGCAAAGTAAACGCAATTATGAAAGTATGCAGCATCTCAAAGCCGCCTTATATCAAACTGCACGTCGTTTGGGACTAAATTATCAAGCTTCTCGGCAAAGAAGATTTAATCGGGTGGATACTTATATCCGTCTTCAGGATCAAAATCAATCGAATCAACTTCAGGAAATCGTGTATACAGAAACGATGGCAGAGCTGTATCATGCTCTTAATAAACTTCCTCCTAAAGCACGTGAGATCGTGGAGCTTACGTATTTAGAAGGTCATAGCAATCAGGAAGTGGCCGACTTGTTAAATATTAACATTCAAACTGTAAAGAATCAGAAACTGCGCGCCTTAAGCTTATTGCGAAAGCTGTTAAGCCGCGATTCTTTTCATTACCTGATGTCCATCGTATTCTTTTCTTCAAAAATTTAATTTTTTTTTATTCTTCTTTAGTACTTTTTTAATTCGGTGCGGTATCTATTATTGAAAAGAGATATTATGAACCTAACAGAAGAAGAATTATTGATTCGTATTAGCGCCCTCATTGTTCAAGAAATGAAGGGTGAACAGCACGCTGAAGACCGTTTGCTTTTAAAAAAATGGTTGAGTGAGTCTCCAGAGAATCAAGCGGTTTACAAACGTTGCTTTGATCAGATAATGCAAAAAAAGGCTTTTGAAAGTTTACAGGAATTTGAGAAAAATAGAGATTTTGAGAAAGTAAGATCAAAACTATTTGTAAGGCCTGTTCCTCAAAAAGCTTTTCAATTTAAACGTCTGCTACCGTATGTTGCCGCAGCATGTTTGCTTATTGCTTTTGGATCAGTTTGGTACTATAACCAGATTGGCTTAAAAATTCCTGCTGAAAACCAACTGTCACAGACAGATAGACTTCCTGCTAAAAACCGAGCTACAGTAACTTTTTCTGATGGACGCCAATTTCAGCTCAATGAGCGTGAAAGTGAAGTCTTTATCAGTAATAAAGGAGTTCATTATGATGATGGGGGGGAAGTGGCAGAGACACAAGCAGCTCAATTTGCCACAATAGAAACTCCTCGAGGAGGTATTTATGATGTTATTTTACCTGATGGTACACGTGTCAAATTAAATGCGGCAACGACACTTCGTTATCCTACCGTATTTGCAACGGATAAACGTGAGGTCAATGTGCATGGCGAAGCCTATTTTGAGGTTGCCAAGCGTAAAAATCAACCCTTTATCGTTGAAACTGCAAATCAGCAAGTTTCTGTCCTTGGTACTCATTTTAATGTGAATACCTATGGTAACAAGAGTGATATGAGAACAACACTGCTGGAGGGTAAAGTACAAGTAAAAGAATTAACTAGTGGAAAGCATATTGTTCTATTGCCAGGTTACCAGTCGCTTGTAAATAAAGGTAAGCTAACCAGCCGTGCTGTTGATGTGGATCAGGAACTGGCTTGGGTAGACGGCCGATTTAATTTTGACGGAAAGTCTCTCTTTGAAGTCATGGACGATTTGTCACGGTGGTATAATGTGGATGTCGAGTACAGGGGCGAGATGCCTGATGTCGAGTTTTTCGGTGGAACGTATCGCACCAGTAAACTGAGTACCATATTAAAGATCTTAAAAGACCAGAATTTACATTACCATTTTACAGCAAATGGAAAATTAATCATAGAAAAGAACTGATTTTAAAAAGAAAGGAGGACTATTAGAAACAACTTAACACGAAAGCCTATATGAATTTTATTGGACCTAGTCCGACAAACTAACCTAAACATTATTAATGAAAATAAATTCTTACTCTTTAAAAGTGACAAAGCCATTGTCATTGTTTGTTGTGCTTCTATTTTTCATCTGTCAAAATTTGAATGCGCAAACCATTACCTATTCGGGTCGCGATGTGGCACTTACAGAAGTATTGCAGGCGATCAAGAAACAGACTAATTATGAGTTCATGGGTGCCAAAAAATTACTTGATAGGGCAAAGCCGATAACCTTGAAAGTCGAAAAGGTGACACTTAAGGTTTTTCTTGATCAGATTTTAAAGGATCAGGATATGAGCTATACGATTGATTCAAAAACAATATTCTTGGAACAACTATCGCATACTACCAATCAAAAAACTGCTCCGGCGGTTAAAAAACCTTCACAGCGAGAGATCAAAGTTACCGTAAGGGGTAAGGATCAAAATCCCTTAAACGGAGTAACGGTGCTTTACAATGGGAAACCAGTCACGATTTCAGATCAAAATGGACAATTTTTTCTGGGGGAAGCAAAGGGTACGCTGACCATGAGTATGGTGGGATATCGGACTTATTTATTGCAGTTATTGGATGATAAATTTGACTATTCTATTCGCATGGAGGAGGAGCCTAATGCACTTGAGCAAGTGGTCGTAACGGGGTATCAGGTCATCAAAAAAGATTCTTACACAGGTACTGCGGTTACCAAAAGCGGAGAAGAATTAAGACAGGTGAATCCTCAGAATGTGCTCCAAGCGATGCAAGTGTTCGATCCATCATTCAAGTTACTGGACAATAATTTAGCAGGATCTAATCCCAATGCGCTTCCCAATATCAATGTCAGAGGATCTTCTTCCTTGCCTTCTGGAAATAATGAGGTACTGCGACGTGATAATATTACGACCTCGATCAATATGCCTGCCTTTATTATGGATGGTTTTGAAGTTAGTGTTCAAAAAGTTTTGGATCTGGATATGACCCGTATTGAGAGTGTAACCATTTTAAAAGACGCTGCAGCAACAGCGATCTATGGATCACGTGCTGCAAATGGGGTAATGGTGATCACGACAAAAGCACCTAAAGATGGAAAGTTACAGCTGACTTATACGCATGAAAGCAATGTCAATGTTCCTGATCTGACCGGATATAAAGTCTTGAATGCGCCAGATAAATTAGCTTACGAAAAATTGGCAGGGCTCTATGATAGTGATTTACAACGACAGTCGCAAGATGTTCTTGATCAATTATATTATAGCAAATTAGCAAATGTATTGGGCGGAGTAGACACGTACTGGCTCTCTCAGCCTGTGCGAACTGCTGTTGGGCAAAAGCATGGACTTTACATCCAGGGAGGTGCAGAAACATTCAGATATGGCGTGGACCTTCGTTACCAGACACGACCTGGAGTCATGAAAGGGTCCGGTAGAAACCAATATTCAGGAGGTTTGAATTTCAGCTACAATCTTCGTGATAAAGTTCGCTTCCAAAATGAATTATCAGTGACCATCGTGAATGGTACGGAATCTCCATATGGTAATTTTTCAGATTATGTGCTGATGAACCCCTATTATCGGATGAAAGACGATAACGGTAATATTCTTCAGGAAATTGATGTTTGGACCAGGGTCGCCAACTCAGGGTCAAGCCAAAGGGAGCATGTATTGAACCCACTTTATAATGCTACTTTAAGTAGCTTCAACAAATTAGGCTATACCGAACTATTAGATAATCTATCTGCAGATCTAGATCTAGGCAATGGTTTGCGATTGCGTGGACAAGTAAGCTTACTGAAGAGACTAAACAATAATGACAACTTCCGTTCGCCTTTGGCCAATGATTTTTTTTATTATCCGACAAGTCAAACAGATTTAAAAGGTAGTTATACCAGTTATACGAATAATGAACTGTACTGGGATGCCAATGTGCGGGCGAACTGGATGCGGACAATCGAAAAACATAATTTCAATATTGTAGCGGGAACAAATATAAGAACGGAAAGTTATGATGAGCGTTCTTTTACAGCTGTAGGTTTTCCTAATGATCGTTTTACAAGTGTCGGTTTTGCAAAGGGGTATGCTGAAAATGCAAGTCCACAAAGCAGCTTAAGCGCTTCCAGGTTATTTGGTGCATTCTTGAGTTCAAACTATTCATTTGACAGTAGGTATCTTTTTGATGCCACCTTGCGGATCGATGGTTCATCTAAATTTGGAGCTAACAGGCGTTCTGCTCCATTTTGGTCAACGGGTATCGGCTGGAATATACATAAGGAATCCTGGTTCGATAATGAATCTATTAGCCAGTTACGTGTGCGGACAACGATCGGTCTGACAGGTTCTGTGCAGTTTGATCCCTACATGGCAAGAACTACTTACAATTATGATAAAAGTAACTGGTATTCATCGGGGTTAGGTAGTACAGTCCGGAATTATGGCAATGAGAATCTGACCTGGCAAAAGACCCAAAATACAGATGTTGGGATTGACTTAGGTTTCTGGAACGACCGCTTGACATTTTCTCCAAGATATTATCATAAGATAACACGGGATATTTTGGCGGACATCAACTTAGCACCTTCCACCGGATTTACATCCTATAAAGAAAATCTGGGTGATATGGAAAATAAAGGTTTTGAGCTTAATGCAAACTGGATACCTATCCGCAACGAAAACTGGACGCTTAGTTTGCTGGCTAATTTAGTTCGGAACGAAAATAAGATCATCCGGATTTCCAATGCACTGAAAAGTTATAACGATAGGGTGGATGAGTCACAGCAGGGAAGTGATCTGATGGCTGTGCCTTTGCTGAGATACAAGGAAGGACAATCGTTAGATGCCATTTATGCCGTGCCATCGCTTGGTATCGACCCTGAAAATGGAAAGGAAGTTTTCATTAAAAAAGATGGATCGTTGACCTATGACTGGGATGCGAAGGATATCGATGTAGTGGCTGTGGCCACTCCTAAAATAGAAGGTTTTTTCGGAGGAACGCTGCGTTATAAGCAATTTATGATGGTGGCTTATTTTCAAACACGGGTGGGCGGTAAAACTTATAATCAAACTTTGGTGGACCGGGTGGAAAATGCAGATCCAAGATATAATGTAGATAGCCGGGTGCTGGAAGAAAAATGGAAAAACCCGGGGGATGTGTCTTTCTATAAGAGTATTCAAGACCTTGGACAGACACGTGTCTCTTCGCGATTTATAATGCCAGATCGTTTACTTGCGCTTCAGTCACTCAATATTTCATATGATGCTGGAAAAGCTTTTACAAAAAAATTAGCACTGTCAAGCTTACGGATGGGGCTGGTTGCAAATGATATCTTTCGTTGGTCATCGGTCAAGCAAGAACGTGGGATAAATTATCCTTTCGCGCGGAGTATCTCTTTTACCCTTCAAGCGGGCTTATAAATATTTAATGACTTATACTAATTGAAGAATGAAAAAGATTTATATAACACTAATGTTTATTTCCACTTTAGGTTTTTTTTCTTGTGCGAAATGGCTTGATATACAGCCTGAAAGTGATGTGGATAAGAATATTCTGTTCTCGACAGAAGATGGCTTTAAAGAGGCTCTTATAGGTGTTTACACCAGAGCTGCGAAAAGTGATTTATATGGTAAAGAGTTGACCATCGGTACATCTGAAGTATTGGTCCAAAACTATACCATTCCCAGTAATGACCCATTAAGATACCAGCAAACTAAAAACTTCAGGTACAACGATGCGAATTTCACCGCTCGTAAGGATGATGTATGGAAAGGCTTATATAATGGCATTGTCAATGCTAATTTGATTCTAGGCGAAGTCGATAAAAAACAAAATCTTTTTATTGGTAACAACTACGCCTTGATTAAAGGGGAGGCATTGGCCTTGCGCGCTTTTCTGCATTTTGATGCCCTGAGATTATTTGCTCCAGCGCCTGTTATCAATGATAAAGTGGATGCAATACCATACGTTACAACTTATTCCAACAAATCGACAAAATTGTCCTCTGTATCTCAAGTGCTGGACTCCGTAATCCGTGATTTGGAACAGGCGAAGGATTTGTTAAAAATAGACCCCATTCGCCAGAAATCCTACATTGTCGGTTATCCGACAAGTACAGACACACTAGAAAATTCGGAACTCAGCGACCGAAATCTTTTCTTGCAAAATAGGAGACACAGACTGAACTATTTTGCGGTATGTGGCTTACTTGCTCGTGTTAATTTGTATAAAGGCGACCAAATAAAAGCGTTAGCATATGCCAAAGAAATTATTGTTGCAAAGAAGTTTCCGTGGACAAATCGTACGGATTTCCTGGCAGTTGATGCCGATAAAAAGGACCGTATCCTGTATAAAGAATTGTTGTTTGCTTGGTATATCCCTGCAATGAGCAACACGTTTAATAACGAGTGGTTTACAGAGGGAAACTCGGGGATGTACCTGGATCAAGAGGAAGCGAAGATTATATATGATGTTGGTGGGGCTGGAGGGAGCGATATGCGCTATACGCAGTGGTTTGGAAGTACAAGCGTAGGTTCAGCTTTTATTTCTCCTTTGCTCAAATATAGAAGAAATGTTTTCAGCGAGAACTTTTCGGCCAACTTGCATTACTTGGTCGCCCCAGCAGTAAGGTTAAGTGAAATGTATTATATCGCTGCTGAATGCACTTTTGGCAATGATCCTGCTCAAGCACTTGCTTATTTAGATGAGGTGAGGCAAAATCGGGGAATCGGGCAGAAGCTGGAAATGATGAGCCAAGCTGCTTTTCGTCAGGTGCTGATAAAGGAGTATCGTAAGGAAATGTATGCGGAGGGGCAGCTATTTTTTGCATATAAACGATTAAATCAACCTATAGTTGGTCAGCAGGGAGCTTTAATACCCGTGAACCAGCAGGTATTTACGTGGCCGCTTCCTGATGATGAAATAATTTATGGACAAAGATAATTGAACATCAAAATGAAATATACTACATTTTTAATCATGACACTTGGCATTTCTATGTTCTTTTCTTGCAAAAAAGTATCGGTCATGACGTATGACCGGCCAGCAAATATTTATTTTAATCTGACTGCTGCAGATCGTGACAGTATGGTGTACACTTTTGCATATGATATGACTAAGGCTACTGATACGATCTTTCTACCGGTCAAATTAATGGGGTACCGGGATGAAAAATCAAGAAGCTTCCAGGCGTATATAGAAAATGATTCTTCAACAGCTCAAGCGGAGATTCATTACGACAAATTGAAGCCAGACTATCCGCTTATGGAAGGAGCTGGACAAACTTTTTTACCCATTATCATTCATAACGTCAAGGACCTGGAAACTCATGCCGTGTCTCTAATAATCAAACTCAAAGCAAGTACGGATTTGGGGACGGAAAATAAAAACCTTATTCGTGCCCGGATCATCCTCTCCGCACAATTGGAACAGCCCCAATGGTGGTCCATGTGGTTGGATAATTATTCCAGGGTAAAACATCAATTGTTTTTGCTTGTAACAGAACAGCGCACTTTGTCGATGCAGGGCATAGATGCACCAAAAAATCTCTATTTCGCAAATTTATTGCTAATCATGTTAAATGATCCCTTCAAGTGGGTTCAGGATCATCCTGAAAAGGACTATAAACTGGAGTCCACTGATGATGGGCAGACTTATGTCTTTTACCATGTGGATAATCCAAATCGAACCATATTGTTAAGGAAAAATGCAGGTTCGGGTAAGTATTTTTTTATTGATGAAACAGGAAAGGAGGTGAGGTAATATGGCTATAAATATTTTTATGAGGAAAGGGTTCTTCGCATCTGTTTGCATTGTGATGGTTATAGCAACTTTATACAGCTGCTATAAAGATAAAGGTAACTATAACATTGCATTACCGCAGGAACCTCAAATCACGGGGCTGGATACGCTGTATGAGGCTTCAGTGGGTGACAGCTTGATCATTAGTCCAAAAATTTTAGGAATTGATCCAGGTTCGGTACAGTGCAACTGGCGAATTGATGTTCCTGAAGCAATTAATCCGGAGACTAATCATTACGAAGGACAAGCACTACGGATCGCTTTTGGTTTGGAAGCTAAGCGTTATCGCGCAAGACTGACCGTTACAAACAAGGAAAATGGGATGAAATATTTCTATAATTTTCATATTCAAGGGGTGACAGCATTTTCGAGAGGATCATTGGTGCTGTCGGTCGATAATGGTATTAGTAAGCTCTCTTTTATAAAACCTGATCATTCGGTTCAGGCTAATATTTACGAAATCATTAATGGTGAAAATCTTCCGGCTAATCCATTACATATCCATTATGTCAGGAATCAGTTTACAGGAAATACTCCGTTAGGATATTGGATTATTTCAAAAAACGGTGGAGTTAGACTGGATGTGAATAATTTGAAGAAGGAGACCTTGAAACCGGGGACATTGCATGACAACTTTTTCTTAGCACCGCCACGTATCGATGTCGGAAGTTTACAAACTTATCCGTTTGGGGCATTATTGGGTGTGATCAATGGTAAATTTTATGGTGGAGCAACGACTACATGGGATCAATCGGTAACCTATGGTATGTTTGGAACGTTTGCAGATGGTGATTATGAGCTGGCGTCACAATTTGTCCTATCATCGGTGGACAATAATTTCAGTATTATCGGTTTTGACAAAAATAAAAAACAATTTATCCGGATCAATATATATGGTTCACCCATGTATTTTGGTACGCAATATACGAGCGTGAATCCAGAAATATTTGATCCTAGCCAGGTGAGGATGGATCTGTTACACATGGTGCAGATCAATAATAAGGACACTTATGCTTTTGTGAAAGATAATTCAGGTAAAGTTTATGAACTGAAGTTTACAGCTAATTTTAATGGACCATTTTTAGTTACCGCAAATCATAAAAAGCTTTTTGTACATCAGGAATGGATCAATGCAAATACTAAAATGGTGGCTAGTCGGATTGGATATATTTATGTGGGTTATCAAAACAAAGTGTTCCGTTATAATCCGCTCAATCAACAGGTGCAGGAATTAAAAGTTAATATACAGTCGCCTGTTAGTTTATTGAAATTGGACGATGACGAAAATACACTTATAGTTGGAGCTGGAAGCTCACTCTACTATCTGGATATTCAGGTAGGAAAAGATGGACAGCTCCTTAAGAAAATTGATGGAATACCAGGCGACATAGTAGACCTAACCTGGAGGAAATAAGTAATAAACTATAGCTAAATTATACATATGAAAATTTTAAAAATTGCTGCCATCATACTGGCAGCAGCACCAACATTGTTGTTTGCACAAGAGACTGCTTTTCAGATTAAAGGAACAGCTTCTAAAATGTTTAACGGTAAGATGATCTATCTGGACTAT
Organism: Sphingobacterium sp. B16(2022); assembly: GCF_012030425.1. Classification (GTDB taxonomy): domain Bacteria; phylum Bacteroidota; class Bacteroidia; order Sphingobacteriales; family Sphingobacteriaceae; genus Sphingobacterium; species Sphingobacterium anhuiense. The sequence goes on from NZ_JAAUVN010000001.1 coordinate 486,431, forward strand.
ACGAAAGATGGATTTCCAGCATTGGATTCTGTCCAGATTGTGAATGGAAAATTCAGTTTGCAAGGTACGGTCGATGAACCTATTTATTCCAGAATGGTTCTTGATCAAGAAGGAACTGGGAAGCTGATGGCACAAAATGTGGGCGATCGTTTATACTTTTACCTCGGCAACGAGAATTATAATTTTACGATTAAGGATTCTTTACGTACGGCCTCAATTAAAGGATCAGCCATTCATGATGAATATAGTGCATATTTAAAAGAAATAGGCGGAGGATTTATGGATATCATTGACGCTGGCAATAAGGCATTCTCTGCAGTAAACAAAGACGCTGCTGATGCAAATGAACAATATCAAGCTATTCATGAAAAATTTGAAGCCAAATTTGAGGCGCGTCGGGTAAAGGAATTAGTCTTCGCAGAAAATAATCCGAACTCTATATTTTCAATTGATGCGTTAGTAGATGCTTCCAATAAACGAAAGCTTTCTGAAATTGAGCCGATATTTTTAAAACTATCGAAGGAGGTACGCCAGCTTACTACAGCGCGCCAGTTGGAGGCACGGTTTTTAGCGGAGCGAAGCATAAAGATCGGCAGTAAAGCTCCCGATTTTTCACAACCGGATACCAAAGGTAAAATGGTTAAGGTTTCCGATTTTAAAGGGAAATATGTCTTGATCGATTTTTGGGCCAGCTGGTGCGGCCCATGCCGTGCTGAGAACCCGAATTTGGTTAAAGCATATCACAAATATAAGAATAAAGGCTTAGAGGTATTGGCTGTTTCTCTAGATGATACTAAAGGAAAGAATGCTTGGCTAAAAGCAATAGAAGATGATGGCATGCCATGGATCCAGGTTGCTGACTTGAAAGGGTGGTCTAACGACGCAGCAGTTTTATATGGGGTAAGGGCTGTTCCGCAGAATTATCTGGTGGATCCGCAAGGAACTATTGTTGCAATCAATTTAAAAGGCGATAACTTACACACCGAATTGGCAAAGGTATTTGGTAATTGATAATGCTTTATAAAGTACACTTTTTTGTTAAAATTTAAGCTTATTGCTTGCTATTGGGAGATCTGTTTTTAATGGCATTGACAAGTGTAATGGTTAGTTGCTTGATAAGTACGTTGTTAGGGAACAGTAGTTATTAAATTCATCAAAAATTTTATTATTATTAAAAGGGTGGCGGTATGCTACCCTTTCTTGTAAAGTCAAAAGGGCCTAATTTTCATTAGACCCTTTATCTTGACGTTTTGATGTACAGTAACTTTAATATGTTTCTTATCGTTTCCTCTTTTTTGTTTCGTCATCCAAAAGTTTTGGGTTCATTTGGATTTTTTACTGTACTACGTCGATTTATTTTCTGCTTTATAAAAAGCAGGTTTGCTATAGTTTTCAATAATAAAACAACTGTCTCCTAAAAAGGTTCATAAAAAAATATTTTTGATGCTTTTTTATATAAAATAATCCCTCCATATTCAATTTGAAATGGCAGGCGATTCATGTTCCTTTGTTTATCTGTAATCAGTTTAGTAGGCGGGATCTCAAGAATATTGACAATGAGAATGCACTGTTTTGAAGTTAAATGTAGCTGTGATTAGAACAGTTTTAGCGGCCATTTTTTGAATAGTTTTTGTTAATATATATTTTTTCCCATATTTGAGAAAATTATGGATACTTCTTCGATTCTTGGAACATACAGAATCAACGAATTCGATTGTGAAACTCTTGCTAACCAAATCTGATAAAATGAAATATTTGTATTTAATGTCTTTATTTTTTGTGATGAATGGTTGCAAAAGCAATGAAGAAATTATCAATCCAATAATAGAGCCGCCAACTACCCATCCAGATATAAAACTAACGTTAGGTTCTAAAAAAATTGCAGTCTTCAATCATGTAATCAGCTCTGGAGATGTTACTCCGCTGAAAGAAAGTGAGATTGAAAATTATTTTGGTGACCGGATCGCATTTTCAATTCCTGAAGCAATCGTGTTTAAAAATGACTCCACATTCCTGTTAAAGCCTTTTGATATCGTGGAAAAATTCAAATCAAAATGGGAGGGGGACAAGCTGTATCTTCAGCTAGGAGATAAGCAATCGTGGAAACAATTAGGAGAAAAATCGAGCGAGAAAGATTTCAAATTAAACATGACGTTTTATGCGAAAAAAAAGGATCAAACACCCGCAACCAGACTTGTCCTTGGTCAGGAATATCATATGAATTTGGATGATCCTCTATTTTCGAAGACAGACCAGTTGTCCAGCTTAACCTGGTTGACGTTTGACCTCTTATATAATTAGACTTGTTATGATAAAATACCCGCCATTACATATTTTATTTTCCTTCATTGGAATGATGTTATCAATTTTTGTATTTGCTCAAGATCAAAATTCTACTGTAATTACTGCAAAATCTCCTGATCAACTTTATTTGGGAGCGTTGCTGCAAGAAAGTTTAATCAATACTAAAACTCACGATGTCTTGCCGATTATTCAGGATGATATTGTTGTCAGTTTTGGAAGGATTAAGTTAAAGAGTAAAATCATCAAATCTGAAAAAGCAGCCTTTTATAATGTAATTGAGGAAGCACAGCAGATTGCAAATAGCGTTCCTCATAGTGAAAACAGCTTCTCCTTTAGTATCAAAGACTTGAAGAGCTATGGAGATGTTGCGCATTACTTTGGTCAGAAGATTGATGTAGCGGATTGGTTTTCAGTTTCTGATCCTGATGAAAAACCACAAACATTACTCGCTGTAAATATGGAGCGTGTGGCTTTTACTGCTGAAATGGATCTACCTGCCGAAGGTAAATTTAAAACTAATAATGCACTGCTTGACCGCTATAATAGCAATGAGCTTATTTATGTGAATACCCTTTCTTTTGGTCGCAGGGCGATTGTTCTTGTTGAATCCAATTTAGATTCATCTCAAGTGAAAAATGCCCTATCTGCTATTTTGACAAGGAAGGAACTGTCAAATCAGGAAAAAGGTGTTTTGGCCAATTGCACCTTCCGGGTAGCGTTGCTCGGTAGCCAAGATGTAATTGATGTTGACTCTAGTAGGATGTTAGAAGAGGTTCTAGATTATATCGACGCTAAAAAAGACTTTAGTAGTCCTGGACTTCCGATCTCCTTTGGTGCTGCTTACCTCAGAAACAATCAAATTTTTTCTAATACATACTAACTATTTTTCGCAATTCTAAATCCTAGGTCGTCAATTTTAAATTTTGACGGATGACTTCTTCTGCGTGTTGTTGCCATTACGCTCCTTTCTGTGTCACAAAAACCGCCACCGCGGAAAATACGGTAGGACCCATATACCTCGGTATCGTATAGATCGGAGCACCATTCCCATACATTGCCCAACATATCGTAAAGTCCCCAGGGGTTTGGGGCCTTTTGTCCTACATTTTGAGTTTTATGCTCTGAATTGTCCTTATACCATGCAATTGATTCTAATTTGCCATATCGAACTCCAGTTGTTCCTGCTTTACAGGCATACTCCCATTCTGCTTCTGTTGGTAAGCGAAATCCGGCTGCTGTTTCATCATAGGTTATTTCTTCATTTTCAGCGTTAATTTTATAATATGGTTCTAATTTGTTTAGAGAAGAGAGCTTGTTGCAAAAAATCACAGCGTCTTTGAATGTTACGGTTTCAACAGGAAGGGAATTTCCGATATAAGTACTTGGGTTAGTATGGGTGACTTCAACATACAGTTCCTGCGTTACAGGAAATTTGAGAAGCAGAAATGGTTTAATGTTTACCGTCCACTTCTCTTTTGTTCTGTCATCGCGTAACGCAATCTGTCCACTTGGTATCTCCACCATCTGTTCCAAAAAAATTGATTTCATTGCCATGCTGCTTCAATTCAATTCGCCCATTTATTTTCTTATCGCTTCAGACATCGAACTTACAAAATTAATCTGTTTCCCGCTGTATGTATCAAAAATAGTATTTTTAGTATAAGCAGGACAACTTACTCAGAAGAATTGATTTCTTTAATTAATTTACCTTCGTTATTCAGGATTTTAAACAGAGGATTGCCCAGACTGTCAACCGATATGATGATACGTGGTTTTTCATCTGGACCATTAATGACTAAACCTGAATTTCCATTGTCAGTCATTAAATTAATTCTATTCGTATTTCCACCAATTTTACCAGAAAGATCCTTATCATTGATGACAATACCTGATTTATAGTGATTGTTTTTATTACTTTGCTGTGTTAAAATTCCAATTGCATCCGCATTGTCATAGTCAAAAGCCAAAGCGTAAGTATTGGTTTCCGGATTTTTTGAAATCGCTAATCCGCCGCATTCATCTCCTTTTTCATTATAAAATATGATACCTGCAGGATTTAATGCGCGTTTGTATTTTTTTCCGAATAAAATCGGTGGCTCCATCCTTTCTTGGTTGGAAATAATCATCCTATTTACGCCTTTATCATCAACGATATTGATCCGTTTGACTGTAATCTCATCAAACTTTTGATGTAATGTATTGAACGAGTAAAAAAGCATTAGAAAAGCAATCGTTACTATCCCTGCATAAAATCCGACTATTAACTGAGCATTTTTTTTCATCTTAAATTGAATTTTGTTCTTGTTTATTTTTAGTTATCCTTAATAATTGATCTATTTTCCAGCTTAGCCTGTGTGCACAACATGGAGGCCGACAAAACAAAGAACGAAAATTGCAGTAGTGTAAAATTGTAAAATATCATTTTTTATAGCTGACAGGTTAGAATAAGCGTAGGGAACACCATGTCGAGTTCGTAAGGGAGAGGGGGCATATCCATTTTAATGAAACAGTACGGGAAGTGGAGTGGTTACCAATCAAGATATATTAATCTTGATGACGTAAAGTACGGATTAGAGATTATAAAAAAGATGATGGTTTTTTGCCCGTAATGGCTTTAAAATCTTTTATAAAGTGAGACTGGTCATAGTATCCTGCATTTAACCCGATTGCAGTTAAATTCGTTTTCTTGTGATCATTTTCGAATAAATTTCTAAATCTCACAATGTTTGAAAACTGTTTTGGTGAAGTGCCAACTTGTTTTCTGAATTTTTTTTCAAATGAGTCTCTACTAATCTGCAGTTGACCTAATAGTTTTTTGATCGGAATAGAACCTTGGGAGTCAATAATTTCACGGATCGCTTCTTTAATAATGCCATCCGTATGGGCACACAATAATTCCACAAGCAGAAACCTTTCTATTTTTTCGACCATCAGTTCGTATTCATTTTTTTTAGAGAAAATTTTATTTAAGCAGGAAATTTGATGCCGGTTAAAAAAATTATCAAATGGTATAAATGTCTCAAAAAACTCATTTATGGGGGTATTAATCAATGCGGATGCCATCCCGGGATTAAAGATAATGACAAATAAAGTGGTGCACTTTGAGAATTCAAAATGGAGTGAAGTGCGGGCGATCCCAAAAGCGAAAGCTTTGGGTAAATCGATCACCTCCTGATTTTTTTGCTTCAATGTGACTGCACCATTCAAAATATAGTTCAATGATACTGATGTGCTGGGAAGCGTTTCTAAATTTACTAAATCAGGAGTTTCCACTATCATAAACTCTTTGACATATTCTTGAAGAAATGGGTCTGGAGTAAATCTATATTCCTTTATTTTATTAAAGTGCTCTTGTTCAAAAAAAGCTATATTTTTCTTTCCCATTTTAAGTATAGTTATGCATTTAATCCATTTGTTTTATCTACATGAATGTTTTTTGTTTTGATCCAAATTCAACAATTATCTTAAATAATCAAAGTGTTATTTTATAAATAGGTCTGATTTTTTTGGGTTTAAATTATTTATATATTAACTTTAGGTACAGATTGTCGATATAATGTTTGACGGAAAATGATTGTAGACATCATTGAAAAACAGTGTTTTTAGCAGGAATCGGTGCATTAGTAGTTGCGCAGTAAACTTAATAAATATTTGAAATATGAAAAAGGAAATCAATACGAGAGCGGTGATCATCCGTGCTTTCTTTATCTTTGTGGTATTTATGTTAGTAGGTGGTTATCTCGCATATATCGGTGTATAGAAGGTCCTCATCATCGTAATTAAATCATTGCTAAAGACTATGCGCGATCCGATCGTATTTATTAGAATGATATTCTTTTAGAAATTGACTATTGGAAAAGAGCGAATTCTTCTTCATCTCTTATTTTCATGAGTTGTCGAATGCAGAAGTATTATAGCATTCCTCTTAAGGTAGCCTCTCTATCAAACTTAGAACAACTGTATCGCTACAAAATAAAGTGCAGTGATCACCGCTGTTTGAACGATCACTTTTAGATATTTATTCTTTTGCGTGCTATTAGTTCTTAGGATATCCAAATTGTTTAGAAATGCTACGAGTGCAATTGCGATGAAGATACTTTTACCGTTAAAAATAAAAACCAAACAGAAGGGTAGTAGTGCAATAGCAAAATCGTACAACTTCAGTTTTTCTACTATGTTGTGCTGGTTCTGATCGATTTCTAGCGCTTGGACAATACTCGGAGAGTCTTTTTTGGGATAAGCCTTTAAAATTTCTCCTGATTTAGTCGGAATTAAAAAAGGTTTTCCTTTTTCCGTTGATCGCTCCATGGGTACATCGTCTTTGTATAACGATTGTTCACCAAACCAAGTTGAATATTTCATTTCAAAGATTGACTCCGGAAAGTTCGGTAATGTAAATTGGTATTTCATATTTAGTTATAATCAGTTTTGCTTCATGCTATATGTATAAATCACATTGTCCGAGTTATTTTCATCAATCACATCAGGCAATAGGATAAACCCATTCTTTTCTAGGAGTTGACGGGACTTTATATTATTTCGAACTGTCTTTGCCTCGATATGGTTGAGCTTTAAAGTAGAAATAGCATAGTTTAGGACCAGCTGTATTGCGCTACTCATCAAACCTTGGCCTTGAAATTCAGGTAGCAGTGCATAGCCCAGCTCTGCGGATTTTTTTTCAATATTGATCCTCCATATTGTAATTGTACCTGCAAATTGTTGAGTATCTCTCATGTTGATCGTAAAATAATGAGTTGTATCCATCCGCTTTTTGATAAATAATTGAATCTCTTCGAGGGATTGGTTTAGATCTCGTTTCATAAATTTATTGACCTCGGGGTCTGTGCGTAGTTTATGGATATTGATCGTATCAGTAATGTCTATATATTTCAATAAGACATTGTTCAATAGCATGTGATGACTGATATCCTTAACTTTTGTCCCTACACTTTTGTCATTCATATTTTTTAAAGTTTAGATCACGGTTATTTTCTCTTTTCGGACTTCTTTTTCATGACAAATACAATTCCAGATGTACCGCCATCACCAGAAGTTACAGTGGTGTAATCTAATGTTTCAACCAATTCAAAATCATTATCAACCATATGATTAAGAATGGCGGCATATGACATTTTATTCGTTAGAAACTCTGAATATTCTTTACCAGCTTTAAGCTGTTCTTCAGTTTCACCAAGATCAACATTGACCTTAAGTTTTTTTGATAGAAATTTTCCTTTAATTACAATATATGCATAAGTATATTGTTGATGTTGAGCAGGATTTTCAGTAGCAGTTTTTGTTTCTACAACCTCTTGTCCAAAGATGATCGTAGTGATGGACAATAAGAAGACAAGTAATGTTAGTTTTTTCATATATATCATGTTCTATAATCTGTTTTTGCTAAATCTCAATTAATTTCTGGATTTTTTGTTCTATTTCTTTTATAAATAATTCGTCGGATCCTTCCCATCTATTCAGAATTTCTCCCTTTTCATTTATCAGTAATCTTAGCGGAACAGAAAAGACGAGGAGTTCACGTCTGATATTTTGTAGATTACCTGACTTATAAGAAAGGTGTTTCCAAACGCCTATTTTGTCTTCTGAAATAGCCTTCTTCCACTTGACAAGATCCTCATCAATGGATATGGATAATACTTCAAATTTATCTTTATATTTTTCTCTTAATGCTAATAGTTGTGGATGTTCTTCCCGACAAGGAATACACCAGCTCGCCCAAAAATCAATTAACAGGATCTTATCCTTAGCCAGTTGGTAAACATGAATGATATCGCTGTTAATATCAGATGCAGTGTAATTTTTGACACTATTTTGAATGTGATAGTCATCTAAAATGGTGATAAATTGTTTTATAGATTTATAATTAGTGTTGCTGTTTAAAATTTTATTATTTGAATTAAATAATGGTTTAAACTCTTTGTAACGTTCCCTTCCATATTTTCTCTTTATTAAAATCTCTAGGCTCTCTAATGCTGCTAATGAAAAAGGGTGTTTTTTATAATAGGCTAATGCAGCGGTTATTCTCAAATTTTCGAGTGAGTCCATTTTGTTTGCTAAATGGATAATAGAATCTGTATACACTTTTGTTTTCTGAAAATGAGATAGCTGTTGATTTGTAAGCGCGATCTCTTTTCTAAGATCAAGGAATAGTTCATTATATCGGATCTGATCTAATTGTGCATTGGATGGATTTTTCACCTTTGAATGAGGAATATTCGTTGCCAAATAAAGATGGGTTACATGTTCGGAAATATAAAAATCGTAAGATGACTCATTTTTGTCATATCTGATGTTATATTTTTCATTAATGCTCTTAGGAATGATCTTTTCGAAGACTCCGTTTCTTATATGTATTGAATCTAGCTGCGATCCATTTTTTGTAAGAAAAGAAATGATGACTTTCCCTTCAGATATTTCGCTATTACCGGTTATTTGTACCGTCTGAGAAAAACTCGAGGAACAATCAATAAAAATTAATACAATTACAAAAAGATAAGTTGATAATAATAAGAGAAATTTATTTGTCATATGAAAGCTTCAATTAATTCGTATCTTTTTACTTAATCAATTCTTAATTTACATACAGCCCAGAAGATCAGTAATATGATGAAGTTAGCTTTTTTTAGTTAAACTCTCGAATTATGAATCTATTGTTACAGTTGTTATAGAAATTTTTAACAGCAGTAAAAAGCTTCTACGCTTAAGTGCCGGTGGGGTGTATTGTACGGGAGTGTTTTTATGTGAAATATTATCTTAATTTACCATAAGAGTTGCAGTATAAACAAAATAAAGACCAGATGTCTATTAAATATATAACAATTTTCATATGCTTGCATTTATTTCAAACCAGCCGGACCTTATACTGGCATGTGTGCAGATGAAGAAGTATGTAAAAAAACTTTTTGCATTAAAATATCTTTTAAATGAATTTGGTATTTTAGCGGATGAGTGGATACAAAGAAACATCAGAATAGGAATAAATAGAAAGTTGAGCTTCACCTAAAAAAAATTATAAAAAGACATTTATGAATACATTTGACCATCAAAAGGGGGCGTACTTCTGTACCGGCGAAGCTAAGATTTACTATGAAGAAATAGGGAATCCTGATAAACCAGTAATAATTTTTCTTCATGGGGGGGTAGGAAATATGGAGGATTTTAATGTTTTGGTTCCACTTTTAGCAGATGATTTTAGGATAATTGGGATAGACAGCAGAGGACAGGGCAAATCTTCACTTGGATCTGACAAGCTAACTTATCAACTTTTGCAATCTGATATTGAGGCTTTGTTAAAGTCCTTGAACATCAATAATATTATAATTATTGGATTTAGTGATGGTGGAATTATTTCGTACAGAATGGCAATTGAAAATGCTATAAAAATCAAAAAAATTGTGACTATAGGCGCTACATGGAACATTAAAGATCTATTAGCAACCGAAGAAATATTTTTGAATGTAACGGCTGCCGGTTGGAAAGAAAAGTTTCCAGATAGTTTTAATCTCTATCAGAAATTAAATCCTGAGCCTGATTTTGAGAAGCTTATAAAATCAGTGGTAGCCTTATGGCTGGATAAAACCGAAACGGGATTTCCAAATGAAAGGGTGAGTGAAATCAATTGTCCAGCACTTATTGTAAGAGGTGACCAAGATCATTTATTTTCTAGAAAAAGTGTTTTCGAAGTTGCAGAATGTATAGATAATGCCGCACTTTTAAATATTCCTTTTGCAGGACATGTCGCCTATGAAGATCAACTGGAATTATTCTTCATTACTTTAAAGCAATTTTTAAATGAACAGTATTGCCGAGTGCAAAGCTCCAGGCGAATTGGGCATTTTACTTAATAGATGCGACCGTTCATTTAGTCGGTAAGGGAAGATATCAATACGGTATGTTATTTGATTCATCTTCCTGTATTTTTAGTTCAGTGTCAAATTGCACGCTAAAACAAAAAGCCCAATCTTTCGACCGGGCTTTTTGCTGTGATGCAGAGCATGAATATCTGTTATATTTACTTTAGGGTGTCTGGCACTTGTGATAAACGGGCATACATTTCAGCAAGGGCAAATTGATTTAATAGCCATTTCTGATCAGAAGGTTTTGCATCTGCAGTCCACTCTGTTCCGAATAAACCGTTTTTGTCTCGCATGGCTTTCCATGCATGTTCCAAATTGGAATGAAAAGCTTGGATATATTGGCTGTTTTTATCTTGGTGGTAAAGCTCAATAAATCCTCTCAGCATGATGGCGATAAACCAATTGTCGCTTTTTTTAAGTACGGGATAGTTTGCAGTTTTATCCTTTCCATTTCCTGCGGGATAGAAGAAATAAGCCAATGCTGATTTTGCTGAGAGCTGTGCATCTTTCAGATATTTTTCTTCTTTGGTCAGCTTATACAGCAAGGCACCTGCTTGGATCATCTGTCCTGTATTGTAGGGATATTTCGTTTTCTGAATTTCCCCTTTCAGGTTGATGTTGTCCCAATATAAGTGATCGGCCGGATCCTCGAGATTTTTCATCGTCCAGTTGTAAAGTGTAACGGCTTGCGTAAGATACTTTTTTTCTTGTGTTGCTTCATATAATTTAAGTAAATAAACGACCGCAGGAGCATTGGAACAGGTGTTTTTAGATTCTTTTCGTTGTTCGCACCAATAGATACCACCACCGAGCTTGTCATCCATACCACTTTCTACAAAAGTCCAGATTTCCTTTGACTTTGCTAAATATGCAGGATTTTTACTTTGCAAATAGAGGTCAGCAAAGTCAATACCCAGCCAGATATTGTCGTCATAAAAGCGGTCTGATGTCGGCGCACTATTTACATAGGAGGCGTAGGCTGCAGGTTGACGTTTATCATAGTAATTCTCAAGTCCCGGAAGCACCTCTTGGTCAATATGCTTTTTGATCTCTGGATCATTTGATTTTTCAAGAAGTGCTGTGTAAGCGGATAAGCTTCCTGAAAATGGCCAAAGATAGGAGTAGGGGTTTGATTTCTTGCTATTATCTCCATCTCCAAGATAGCTCGCATTGTAAGTCTGGTCAAAAGGATAAACTTCGCGGAAAAGATGCTTGCCATCTGCTACACCATAAAGTTTTTCAATTATCTGCAGGCTTTTAACCGCTCGTTGATAAGCGGTATTTTCACTGGCTTGTTGTGCATAGAGACCTGTTGTAATTAACAGGGCGATCCCTGTTCCAACGATTTGCTTGATCATATTCGTTATTTTTTAGTTGATTTTTCAAATGATGCCAGTCCTTCAAAAAGCATAGCAGCGCTGGACTGGCTCGTTAATTGTGTCTGTCCGAGTGGTTTTTGTGTCCATGATGGGCTGAAAAGTAGGATCCCCGTATCTTGCCCTTGCTGCCAAGCGACTTTTCCGTTGTTACGAATGAAGTTTTCAAATTTTGACCGAAAGGCTTCGTTAATACCATCTCTTTTCAAATATTCAATAAAGTAACGTACAAAGATTCCCTTAAACAGGGCTCCATCTCCATCTCCTTCATTGCGGAGGACATTATTACTGGCATCGATACATTTGGTCATCGTATAATTGGATGCTTTTTGTGCATCGTTCATATAAAGAGGGTCTTTCGTAATATCAAAAAGTTCCACTGCTGTTCCTAAAAATGTCCCTTGGTTATAGGTGAGGGCAGTCATATTGATGACGTCGGTTTCGCCATTGATATTGTCGTATACCGCACCTGTAGCCCTGTCAAAAAGGGTTTCTTTTTGCCAATCGTAGATGCGGATGGCCCAATCCAGGTACTGCTCATCTTTTGTGAGTTTATACAACCGGGCGGCAAGAATACTTGCAGGTCCGTTGGAACAGGCATTTTTTGAATAAAGCATATCCTTGCGCCAGGCTAATCCGCCGCCGGCATATTCGGTATTCCACGCTTTTAAGATATCATTCCAGAGGTGCAAAACTGCATCCATATACTTTTGCTCTTTTGTGATCTCAAAAAGGCGGAGCATGGTCAGTGCATTCCACTCCATATCATCATAGAAAACATTTTCATACGTATTGCCATTTTTCTTTTTGACACCTTCAAACCACTTGGCGAAGTAGTCTTTATATTTGGGGTCCTGGGTACGGAGATAGGCATCGATGACCACATCCATGGCATGTGCATTGGGCCAGTACTGGAAACCTAGATCTGAGCCATCACTTCCATAGTTAAAATAGCCTTCGTTGTTCCAAAATTGGGTGATCAGTTCATCTGAAGTTTGTTGCGCCATCTGATCCCACGTGATATCCAGCTCGTCGTTGAACTGATATTCATCGTTGATCTTGCTGCAGCTGTTGAGGCTGAACAAGCTGAGGACGAGCAGTCCTATATACATTGATTTCATCATAATGCGTTAGTTGACGGTGACTTGATGGGTGTACTCTTTATCTCCTTGTAAAATGACGCTAACCGTTGTCGACTTGCCGTCCACTTCACTTGCAAATTTCCATTTATCATCCCATTGGGTAACTGCTTTAAGCAATTTAATATAATAGTATGCTGGATCACTGGCAGGCGTTGGACGGCTGTCGGTTGGATTTTTTGCCCCAAACTGCTCGATCACACTTTTATTGTTGGCCACGGTTTCCAACTGAAATTTGTAGCGTTCATCTTTTCCCCAGCCTTCTTGCTTGAAAGCAATGACCCCGGTACCTGACCAGATACCTTTGCCTTGGTAAGGGAGGTTGAACATAATTTTATTATCTGGCGAAAACCAAAGACCGATCGATTTGATTTCAGTAAAATTGATGGTCGCTACATTGAAATCTACTTGGATGCGGTATACCGCAGTTTTGGTAACTTCCATACCGAGATCTTCGGTTGCTTCTTTTAGTTTGACCTGGTTGTCTGAATAGAAGCGGCGTGCATCGTTATCTTTTCGATCTACAAAAACATATTTTTTACCAGCTTCCAATTTGGTGTAGATTTCAAATTCACCTGTGGCTGTCTGTTTAAAAGCAAGGGCAGCGGCGATGTCAGCTCCACCTTCGGAAGCTTCTCCTGTAGCATACAGTTCGTTTGGAATATCGGCAAATCCTTCGAGGCTTGAGATTTTGAGTTTACGCACTACGGGTGAAATAACACGGTTGATACCACGGGAAGTGACAATCGTCCATTGTACATCACCACTTTCTCCCGGATTGATTCCTGCAAGGGAAGCAACTGAATTGAGCACTTTATGGGTGATATAGGCATTGGTCGCATAGCCTTTATTGTTTGAGGTCAGTTTATAGAGCGGTTTTGAAAAATCTCCACCTACGACATCAAAGGCGATTTCATATTGTGGAGCCCCGCCGTCTTCGGTCAGTGCCGCTTCCCATTCAAAGAAGAGTGATGCAGAGGCTGCGCTTACCAGTTTAACGGCTTTATTGTCGAAAGGTTCAAATAAGTTGTCGACTGCTGTGACCTGTACATCTGTATAGGCGATGTTGTCGGTTTTACAAGATCCTAAGGTGGCTATAACGGCGGCAAGCCAGATTAATATTGCTGTTTTTTTCATGATTTTATGCGATTAAATTAGTTTGCGTAACCCGGATTATTGGGTAACAAATTTTTGTTCAGATCCATTTGGGCACGTGGTACCGACCAGAGGTAATCTCTGCTGTCATCAAACCTGCGGTTATCAAGGCGGATATAATCCGAGTTGCCATTGGCGAATTTTGCTCCGGTGACGGTACCGTCTAAGTAAGTTTTTCCAGCTTTCCAGCGTACGATATCGTAATAGCGTAAGCCTTCCAGTGCGAGCTCGCTTCGACGTTCATTACGAATCAGGGTAGTAAGTGCTGCCGCACTTATTCCTGTAGGGAAATCGAGTGCTGATGCTGCTGTAAATTTGGCTCTATCTCGGATGGGGCGGATTGTACGGTTCCAGACGCTGGCATCCATCTTACCCAATTGATGCTGCGCCTCGGCATACATCAACAGGACATCGGCATAACGGAACATAATGATATTGAGGCCTGAGTTGTAATCCTGGGTTACGGATGGATCATAATATTTCTTGACATAATAACCTGTTGGGGAGGAATTTGCACTAGCATTTATATATACATCTGCTTTTTCGGTATCGTTGCTTCCTGTACCTGGTTTTGTATAGATGGTACGTATCGTTCCATTAAAGTCGGTCCACTTGCCACCATGGAAGACAATCGTTGCCGACATACGGGGATCGCGATTAACATAGGGATTGTTGTCCGAATAGGCAGCATCTTCTGTTATCGGAATACCCTTTGTGGTTAAGTAGTTATTGACTAAACTTTGAAGTGGCGCATAAGCATTGAGGCGAGCACCGGCAGATAGGGGGGCTGCATCGTAAAGTTTATTCCATTGTTTTTTACCCGGAACATAAGCATAATCTAAGATGACTTCTTGATTGTATTCATTGGCGGGCTGAAAAAGACCTTCATAGCTATTGAATAGGGCATAAGTGCCGTAGACACCCTGATTTTGCATCAGACTGTCGCAGTAATCAGCTGTCTTCTGCCAATTGCTCTCATATAGATATGCTCGTGCTTGAAAGGCCATTGCCGCACCTCTAGTGATTCGTCCGCGGTCACTTAAAGCTAATTCATTGCGATTTGGAAGCATCATGCTGATGGCGGAGAGCTCGTCATGGATAAAGGCAAGTATAGTTGCTTTAGGGGTTCTCTTGATTGTTTCTGATTCTGCCAAGGTAATATCGGAGGTGAAAAATGGTACGTCTCCGAAAAAGTTGACAAGACGAAAGTAAATGAAAGCGCGTATAAAACGGATTTCTGCTGATTTTCTTTTTTTCCAGGCTTCGTTGCCATCAGGGACACGATCCAAATTGGCCAAAAATACATGGCAGGTCTTTAATCCACCGTAGGCATCGGACCACTCCGAGGCGAAACGTGGCATGTTTGGATTAGCCAAACCATTTCGGATCAGCCGTTGGTCGGTTGCCGAACGTCCCTCGTAGATATTGTCACTGAGTGCTTCGTCATTCCACATTTTATCAGCAGAATACATTTGATTGTAAGCCATGTTAACCATCAGTTCGGCATTGGCTGCAGATTCCCAATAGGTGGCATCTGTAAATTCTTTTGTCAGGACGGGATCCATGCTGTTGCAAGAGCTTGTGAAAGCCACCACGAAACCAGTAATACCCATCATTTTTAAAATTTTGTTCATGTTCTTATTTTTAAAACTGAATATCTATTCCTAAACCGTAATATTTTAATGTCGGGTAGTTTCGTCCGCTGTTTGCTGCCCCTGACATGTTGCCATCAAATTCTGAAGATTCCGGATCGATCCAGGAGTTGAGACTCAGTGTCAGCAGATTTTGGGCGTTCACAAATATCCGTGCCTTTTGCAGATGCAGGCGGCTTGCGAAGTTCGATGACAAGGAATAGCCGATCTGCAGGTTTTTCAGTCTGGCATACTTACCGTTGAATAAGAAGATATCTGATTCCGTTTGGTAATTGTTCGTAGTCGATGCTGAGCCTGCGGCCGTGAGCCTTGGCCATGCTGCTCCCGTATTGGTCGGTGTCCAATAATCGAGCTGGTGCTGATAGATGGCATAGGAGTAGTTCTCGTGGAACGGCTCGACCAATTCGCCCCTTACCATCATATCCCTACTGCCCACACCTTGCCAGAACATGCTGAAATCGATGTTTTTGTAAGTGAGGTCGTATGTAAATCCAAAGGTGTAACGAGGAAAGGCATTGCCCAAGACAAATCGGTCTTTGGAATCTATGACACCATCATTATTGCGGTCAATATAGCGGACGTCACCAGGTTGCAAATCCGAAGCGGCAACGCCAACTGGTAATGCTGCGGTTTCAATTTCTTGTATATTTTTGAAATAGTTCTGAACTTTATAACCGTAGTAGGAATTAAAAGGTAGTCCTTCGCGTACTATTTTTCGGATGCGGTCGGATTCGGAGAACTGCTCTTTTCCTTCAAAATAAGTCACCTCATTGTGTGAGTCTCCAATGTTTGCCATGAAATTATGCTGGAATTCACCGGTTTTCGTTCTGTAGGACAGTACAAATTCCCATCCTTGATTTTTCATCTTTCCAATATTAGTCTTGGCAGGTCCCGTTCCAAATGTTGATGGAATCGTTGGAGTGATGAGGATATCACTTGTATTTTTATGGAAATAATCGAAGCTGGCGGTCAGACTGTTATGAAAGAATGAGGCATCTAATCCGATATTGAAATTATGCGTTTTTTCCCAGCGCAGGTCTTCATTGGCATAAGTAAACCCAGCTCCACTGACAGCTTCGTTGTTGAAGCCGTAACTGTTATTGACCGGTGTATAGCGGGTGAGGTACTGATAAGGAGGAATATCTTGATTTCCCAATATACCGTATGAAGAACGGAGTTTTAGATCACCGACACGTTCTTTATAGGATTCCATAAAACCCTCTTCCGAGATGCGCCAGCCGAGCGATAGCGATGGGAAGAAGCCCCAGCGGTTATGCTTGGCAAATTTGGAAGAGCCGTCGTAACGGAAAGAGGCTTCCATAAAATAACGTTGGGCATACGCATAGTTTAATCTTCCGATGAGTGATGTAATGCTCGTCTCTTCGGTGCCTTCGGGTGTGGTTCTACTGGAAGGATCGATGATGGTTCCTGTGGTTGGTGTACCTAAGATCGGATCGGTGAACTGCAATTTGATTTCATTTTGCCGGCGGGTAAAAGACTCATTGGTAGCCCCGAAAAGACCTTTGAATTCATGATCGCCAAAGGTGCGGTTGTAATCCAATAACAATTGATAGTTGAGCATGGATACTTTTTCATTAAAGTCTTCGGTATTACGGGTTGAATTGACATATACCAAAGGTTTTTCTGCGTCCGCACTGGAATACAGCGGTACCTGAATCCGTCGGATGTACCGGTGATCTGAAGTGAGTTCTGCACCGAAAACCCCGCGCAATTTCAAACCTTCCATGAGTTTCACATCCAACGCAATGTTGGCATTGAAATAATCATTGTCTTTCTTCTGGTATCCACCTTCCCTTAATTCGGCTAAGGGATTCTGATCGGTCAGCGCATTATTGATCAGGTAGCGGCCATTGTCGGCCTGCATCCGATAATAATAGTAGGAGGGGATACGGGAGGAATTGATGATGGCATTGCCAGCTGTCGTGTTCAGTCCGTTATTTCTGGAATAGGCCAAAATACTACTTAATTTGAAGATTCCAAATTCATTGCTGAGGTTGGAGCGTAGGTTGAAGCGTTCGATTCCATAGTCTTTGTTACCGACAAAATTGCTCCGTTGATTGAGATAGCCTCCGGAGAAAAGATAGGTCGAATGCTCACCACCACCAGAAATGGAGACATTATGATTTTGCTGCAGTGCAGTCTGCATGATCCGGTCATAATTCCACTCTTCCTCATCGCGATGGTTGTAGAGATCCATGATCTGATCGGGAGTGAACTCAGGGTCTGAACCAATGTTCGTTAAGGCAAGATTTTTCAAGGTGGCATTTTGGTAGCCTGCAATAGGAGAAAAAAGGATTTTAGGATCTTGAATACCGGCCATCGCAGATAGAGTAACGCGTGGTGCCCGGTTCTTTACTCCCGATTTTGTTGTCACAAGCAATACTCCGTTTGCTGATCTGGAACCGTAAATGGCAGCTGAACCGGCATCCTTTAGTACAGATACGCTTTCGATATCTGCTGGATTGAGTTTGTTGAGTGCTCCGGATTCAGAGATCAGACCGTCGATGACAACCAGTGGACCGTTACTGTTCATGGTGGAAATCCCCCTGATGTTGATGTTCATGGTGTTGTCATTGGGATCCATGCTTCGTTGCTGGATGTTGAGACTTGGAGAGGCACCCTGTAGCGCCTGGGTAACGTTGGCAACAGGTCTGTTTTCAATGGCGTTGGCATTGATCTGATCTACTGCCCCTACAACAGATCTACGGGTTGTAGTGCCGTAACCGACCACAATCACTTCGTCGAGCGATTGACTGTCTGCAGTCATCTGAACTCTGATGACATTGCTTTCGATGCGCATTTCAACATTTTGGTAGCCTATGTAGGTGACACGAATGCGGTCTCCAATTTTTCCAGGCACGGAAAAGCTTCCTTCTGGATTCGTCACCACTGTTGTGGTGGTTCCAAGCAAAAGTACGGTAGCTCCCTGAATAGGCTTGCCGTTTTCATCGATGACTTTCCCCTGCACAGCTTGCTGGGCAGCCGTCCATTTGAGGAAAGTAGGTTTCGATATTGCTATATAAGGGGCATGCCCAAATAGCAGTATACCTGAAACCAGGAATAATTTTGACTTTTTAATCATAGTGAATAAAAGTTTATATGTTGGTTATTTTAGCTAGATTGCTAAACCGTGTTTGCTGTATAACTAAACCGGTTTAACAAATTTAAATATATTATTGAAATAACCTATTATTTTGAATATTTTTTTTGAAAAATGTATTTCGATAAAGAGTAAAAGGATATCGATCTACATGTACAGGCGAAAAAGACCGAAAACATTGATAATAAAAAAGGGGCAACGTGTATGTTGCCCCTTTTTCTGTTTATGGGTATGTTAGTTCGTATTCTGATCAATACCTTCTAGGGTTTTGCCTTTTGTTTCAGGAAGGAATAGGATGAAAATAAAGGATAGAACGACCATTATTCCATAAAAGAGAAAAATATAGAATCCGCCATTTTCTCCTCCTTCTACGATAACAGGAAATATCCAGGAAATGATAGCGGCAAATATCCAGTGTGTCGTGCTTCCGAGTGAAGAACCTTTGGCGCGTATTTCATTAGGAAATATTTCTGCAAGAAATACCCAGATTACAGCGCCCTGCGATAGTGCAAATGCCCCAATAAAGCCAATGATATAAAACAAGAGATAGGTGGAATGGCCTGATTTGAGACCGAAAGCGGTAAGCATTAGGAATATAAACATGCCCACTGCTCCTGTCAAGAGTAATTTTTTTCTACCAAATTTGTCAATGATACTCATGCCTAGAAAGGTGAATACCACATTGGTGCCTCCAATAAAGATCGGTTGGAGGTAACTGAGCTGTGCTTCAAAACCTGCGATTTCAAAGATGCGGGGAGCGTAATACAGGATCGCGTTGATACCGGTCATCTGATTAAAAAATGCGAGAAGTACGGCAAAAGCAATCGGTTTATAATACTTCTTCTGCCACAGAGAAGGTGAATGACGGGTATTTTCGGTCTGCTGCGTTTGTGTCAGAGCCGATTGTCCCAGTGTATGGAATACGGCATTTGCTTCATCGATATTGCGATGTAAAGCGAGCCAACGTGGGCTTTCTGGAATTTTTTTCAGGAGTACGTAAAAGATTCCGGCAGGTAAAGCCATGATGGCAAGCATATACCGCCAAGCATGATCCCCGGTATCTGCAAAAAGAAAATTGGTACAATAAGCCACAAGTATCCCACTTACGATCATAATCTGAAAGAGCCCTGTTAATTTACCTCGGTCTTTGGCCGGTGATATTTCGGAAATATAAACAGGTCCGACCACCGAACTGATACCAACGGCTAGGCCCCCTAGGAATCTAAAGAGTAGAAACAAGCTCCAAAAAGGGGAGGCACCACAGCCAATGGCCGAGAGCAGATATAAAAGTGCGATGGCGCTCAGGACGGGTTTTCGGCCGTAACGTTCTGAAAAACGGCCAGCGACAATAGCGCCCACGATGGTTCCGATTAGTGATATGGAAACTGTCAGTCCATGCCAGAAAGCATCGAGTTGCCACAGTTTTTGAATGATCTGTTCGGCACCTGAAATTACTGCAGTTTCAAAACCGAATAAAAAGCCGCCTAGGGCAGCTATTAATGAAAACTTCCAAACATTTTTCATAAGCTAAGTGAGGTTGCTAATCCTAAAAATAAATTCCAGCTGTTAAATGAGGCAACATATATGGGCATGTTGATTTCTTTTTGAACGGCCGGGAGAAAAAGGTGATGCGATTTGGCAATACTTCCGCCTAAAATCAACCCTTCTGGTTTAAGCGTAAGGATGTGGAGTTTGATAAAATCGACTAAGGCTTCTGCAAGAAATGAAAAGGCTGCTGTCCGTTCCTGAATCAATTTTTCGTTGTCGACCAGCGCTTTGATATGCGCTATTCCATCTGTTCCATTTTGCTTGAGATGCGAAAGTATACCTCTGGTGGAGATAAAATCTTCGGCTATACCTGTACGGAATGGTGCCGACCCATAATTTAGGTCGCTGACCTGTTTGTCGGTGTAAAAAGCCGATCCTAAACCTGTCCCAAGACTTAGACCTGCAATCCGTTTGTCTTGCAGGTTATGGTGATAAAGTTCGCCCAGTAGAAATGCTTTTGCATCGTTGATAAATTTGATATTTTCTCCATAGACACCATATTGTTTCATAAAATGAGATTTGATATCCATCTGCAATAGGGACTGATACTTATGCATGCCGTCCATCAGGCAGATCCCATTTTCATAATCAAAAGGTCCTGGAATAGAGACGATCATGGCATCAATTTTTTCATGTTCACTGTTCCAGACCGATTGGATGATTTGGTCCCACTGCGCTAAAATAATATCACGGCTTGCTGCACTGTCCACATCACCTTGCATCTCTTTGATGGGAAAATATTGTTTTCTTTCTTTTTTAAGGGATGCTGCCGTCAGGTGTGAACCGCCGATATCGATACAGATTGTAATGTTATCTTTCATAGTGCAGTATTTGTTGAGCCATGAAAAGGAAGTAGGGATTGCCGATCATAAGGCAACAGGAGTTCTCCAAGTTTATTTGAGTAAGCATGATTTATAATGGTTGATTAAGAATAATTAGCAAAACCGGTTTTGCTATTTTTGTAAAACTAGAGAATTAAAATAAATTCTCCAATTTTTTTACAAAGAACTTTTTCGAATTTGTAATTCTGAAGGGATAATATCTTCTGCAATACACTTTTCTTTGGCCGTTAATTGGGTCATGAGCATGTGTACGATACTTTTTGCGATTTTTTCCAGAGGCTGGCGGATACAGGAAACTGGTGGTTGTACGAGTTCAAATATTTCGTGGTCATCGAAAGTGATGAAGGCTAATTGACGTTCGTTTTGAAGATTTTGAAGGGCTTTTATACCCATCACACAGAGGTAATTGGTACTAAAATAAAGCGCATCAAGATGCGCATTTTTGTCTAACCATTCGCGTATCTCTTTCCAACCATGTTCTTTTTTTTTGCTGAAACTGGTTAAACACACATGTGGCTTCAGGCTATGCTGATCGAGCGTGGTGAGGTAGGCCTGTAGTCTATCCTGCATTTGCGGTTGTTGCGAATTGATGGTGACCATTCCGATGTTCCGGTATCCCTGTTCTAAAAGATGTTGAATTGCCGTGCTGCTGGCTTCATAATTATTGGTGCCCACATAATTGGCGTCAATGCCCAAGATCTTTCGGTCGAACAGCACAATAGGTGTATTGCTGTCGACGATGCGTTTTACTTCTTTCTCGATATGGTCTGTGGGCGCCAGAATTAAGCCATCAACTTGCTTATCGATCATGGTCTGTATGATTTCAGCAGCAAGTTTATTATTGCCCATAGTACTGCTGTAAAGTACTTGATATTCGTACTGGCGTAAATATTCTTCAATGTACAAGGCTATTGGACCAAAGAATGAGTCACCGATGTTTTCAACGATGAGACCAATGGTCCGAGATTTGCCTGTTGCTAAGCTTTTCGCTAATGCATTTGGCTTGTAACCAATTTCTTCAATATAATCTAAAACACGTTTTGTGAGTACTTTACTGATCCTGCTTTTCTCTGCTTTTCCATTGATGACCAATGAAACGGTCGATTTGGATACGTTTAAATGTTTTGCAATTTCACTGATGGACATATGTACCAAATTTTATTGAAGCCAAAGTACATATTTTATATCATTTATTAAGAAAGTCTGACCAATCCGGGTAGATTAAATCAGCGAGAGGCTTAGTATCAAGGTTTTTAACGGTAATCTCAAATAGGAACAAAAGAATATCTTAAAATAAAGTAAATTTTATTCTAAATCCGTAATTGCACTCTTCGATTATTGTTATTTGATGATTTAAATAGCTTCAAACGCACGTTTTCTTTTCTCTAAAATTTATATTTGATGTTTAATCTGTCAAAATTTTATATATTTAGTTTTGACAATAAAGGTTTAACAATTCGTAAAGGCAATTATGTTTAAGCATCTAAAATTCATTGACGGTACATCTGATAAATTCTGGGAAATACAAACAAACGGTGCAACACATACAGTGACTTATGGTAGAAATGGTACTGCTGGGCAATCAAAAGATAAAACATTTGATAGTGAAGAAGCGTGTCTCAGGGATGCGGAGAAGCTTATTAATGAGAAAACTAAGAAAGGATATTCGGAGGATGGAACTGTAGAAGTAGCGCCACAAGTTACAAAAGATGGAACTGTGCGGAAACCTAACGCCTCAGCGCAGCGTAAAGAAGAAGCGGTGAAGCGTATTAAAGAGATCATCAGTAAAGGAAGTGTATCTGATATTATTCCTTATCTGGAAGAATATGCAAGTGGGAATCTAGAGGTTATTAAAAAGGAGATTCGTGCTGCCAAACGCTATTGGGTTGATTATGTGGATCTCTCCAAAGATCCTTTGTTTAAGTCTAAGGCACAGTATGATTGGGGTATACGCGGGACAAAGGGGCAGCAACGAATGGTCAAATTATTGGCTTTAGCGACCTTTAGCGGTTCGGATGCCGCTAGCTGGGATGTATTTATCGAATTAATCAATCAAGTGCGAAGCCCTGAAGTTGACCAGATTCTAACGTATGCCAAACCCAATTGGCTGACACCATATTTGCTGCAATACGTGCGTAAAAATACGTGGCAATCTGTTGATTATGATACTTTAAGGTATGCGGAAAGTAAGGGGTTTCTGGAATTTGAACCGGAGGTTTACGCAAATTCGATGTCAAGACTCCATAATCCATCAGCTGCTTTACTGAGTTTTTTTACAACAGACGAATTGACCATACAGCGCGATATTCCACTTGTTTTTGATTATGAAACACCTATCCATACGGTTTACTCTAATTATAGGTGTGAAAATCAGGTCAATGAACTGACCTGGGATAAGATATTTGATCAATTGCTAGCCGATAATAAAATTGATAAAGCGTTTATTTTAACAAGTGCGTTGGAGGTTCAAACCAAAAATTGGAACATTAACCTGAAGAGTTATTTTAGAAAATTGATCGATCGGATAGGCGTGGATGAGAAAATGTTACTGGAGCATCAGGAGTTATTTTTCCCCTTGCTGCATGCTGAAAATAGTGCGGTGATCAATTTCGTCGTCGATACTTTAAAACCTTATTTTGCACATGCTGACTTTAGATTGGAAGAATTTCTAACCTGGTCTGAGGGTCTTTTTATGCGCAATGATATTAAATCGGCACTTAAAACGCTACTGGTACAATTTGATAAATTGCTTAAAAACCGTCCCGAAGTAAAAGAACAATTTATTCTTCAGGCGGCCGATATCTTTATGGTCCAGGATCTGCAATTGCAGGATCGAGCGGCGAAATTTATATTAAAACATCAGAAAGATCCGATAGAAGCGCTTACAGAAAAACTTACCCTTTACAGTGCGCAAATGCTGGGAAGTATTCCTGCAGATTTAAAAAATTTAATGGTGGCATCCAGCTATACTGAACAGGAAATCTTAATTGAATTATTGATCAGTACTGGAGAGGAATATGTTTTTGATCCAGTGAACGAAAAAAAACTCCAGCAGCCTTTTACTTATCCTGCGAGTTGGAATGATATTTTGTTTAAAATTGGAGAGGTCATCGGTAGTACAGATGCCGTTCAGATGGAAATATTGATGAATGCCTGGGTCTTGCACAGAGCGACTTTTCCGGCGGATTATAAGGAGCAGCTGGATCCCTATATCAATCAGCTTAAGAAAGTTTACCGGGAATCGCAATGGTTTCAGCACTTTTCTGGGGTATTTTTAAATATGTACTTCCAGCCGAATAAGATCTATCAGAATACGGATCGATACTCAAACTATTCCAAATGGGCGAGTATGATCGGAGAGCAGTTAACACAGCTACAGCGCCATATCGCAAAAGAAATTCAATTGCCTTTATTGAGTTTACCGACGCATGAACCTTTTTGGATTGCTCCTCAAATAGTGGTTCAACGTATTTTAGATTATCAAGATAAAGGCGTAGCCCTAGATTTATTGGATCTGTCTATCGCTTTGAGCCGTACGGTTCGGGAAGATCTGGATGGTGTTGTAGCGTTGATCGATCAGATAAACGACAGTCAGGTCAAAGCAGTTCTGACCTATGCGTTAGGATTTGATGACGAACTGAAAATTGAAAAAAAATCATGGGTCAAAAAGCTTTTATCTTCATCCGATAATGCGCATGTGGGCTGGCTGGGTGTTTGGGCTACTGTTGCCCGGACGCATTATCCAGAGGCTGTTTTTCCGGAATTTGAAGATGAAAATTTGAAAGACATACCCTTTGCCGTAGCGCCTTTCCAACCGGAGCTTACGTTTACACCTTCTTATTATCAGGGATATAATTATCAGACTAAAAAATCAGAAATGGTGTATGATGGTGAAAAATTAAGTTTCCACTTTCCAAACTTCAAACAAGAACCGCACACCTTTATTTACCACAAGGATATTTATCAACGGGGCAAGGACAGTTTGCATAGTTATTATCTGTATAAAGATGATATCTCTTACATGCATAGTGTGATGCCTCAGAATACCGAAAGTCTTTCTTTGTTTCTGACCTTGGGGTTAGCGGCTAAATGTGATCAAGGTGGAAAGACGCCGATCGGCTATTTGCAGGAAATGATGTATGATTTCTTTAACTTTGATCGGCAGTCGGTGCTATTTTTAGCGACTTCATGTTTTAACAAAGAAAAAGAAGTTCGGGCCATGGCTACAGAAGTGCTCATCACGGCCATCGATAGGCATCGATTACCGGTTCACGATCTGGGGCATTTCCTGGGCATCCTGATGAGTCATACTTATGGTCCATTAGGAAGATTAGAGGAGGTTTTGGGGCAGTGCCGGGATATCTCTTCCAAACATAATAATGCTTTGATGCAGGTGATCAATCAGATGCTCCTGGATTACACTATAGCTGAAAAAATGCCGACTAATTTCAAGAAACTGATTGAACTATATTATGATCTGGTACATAAGGAAAATCAGGAAATTTCCATTGAAATGAAGCAGGTATTTGAGAAATTAATGGTTTTTAAATCATTACAACCGATATTAAAAAAATTAAGCAAATAAGACATGGCAATTACAGATTTAGCGTTCAGCTACAGCAATAATTCAACACTTGTACAGCAATCAGGAATGCAGCAATTGGTGCTTGCCCACCAGTCCGAATTAAGTGAGGTAAGTGCTGTTCCGTGTTTTTTCTGGGGCAGTATTACCGATCCGCTATTAACTTCAAAATGCTTATTGACATTGGCCAAAGTGGTGCAGTCTAGTTTTGGACCGGTACCCCCGAGCCTACGGGATCCTATTGTATCTGCTGGTACAGATCAGATCCGCTTTGAAGGATTCTCTTCCTGCAATGGTGTGTATGCACGGGTTGACCTGCTTGAAGATGCCATTGATGGCGAGTTTATCAGCAGTGGTACGACCAATGTAGACTTTAATGAGCCTATGCTCAATGCTTTAAATGCCGTTAAAAAAACGGAGAAAATGGTGCTGGGTGTCGGAAGTAAAGAGGTTTCCATCAGTACCGATAAAACCAAAGTAGTGGAAAAGAAAGTCACTTTACCACCCCGATGGATCAAAGGATTGACTTCTGTACAGCTTTATCTTGCCGGTATGCAAGAAAAATACAGTTTGTCCAAAATACAGATTATCCAACTGTTTCAGGGCATTCCAAAAGGGAATGTGAAAGGTGAGTTATTCCTGAGCCAAAGAGGGCCCAGGTTTGTGTTTTCACCTATTGCAACAGCGGGATCAGTACGCGTAGGCGGTGTACAGCGCTTGCGTTTATTGGAGGGAATCTTGCCTTATGCGGAAAAGTTGATCGTCTATCAGGAAGACGGAGGCGAGAGTTGTGCCTTTGTTGCCGATTTTGGTAAGATCAGACTTTCGTTGGCATTATCGCCCGATAACTACCGTGGTTTTTCAGGGGAAGGAAATGTATTGGAAAATATGGTCAAGGCGGTGCCTCAAGAATGGGTACATGCCGTGAACAGCCTGCTCAAGTCCAATGCACTTTTTGATCCGACTTTATTAGCGATAGAACACGATGTGGATTTTGCATCCATGGATACCTTGACAGGTTCCCTTTCCTCAATAGGTTTACTCGGGTATGATCTGCACGATCATCAGCATTATTACCGCAGATTGCCCTTCAAGACAGAGCGTATTCTTGCTCTAAATCCAAGATTGAAGAATGCACAGAAATTAGTGACAACAGATGGTGTTCAATTTGTCAAAAATACGCCAAACTATATCGAAGCCCGAGTTGAAGGTTCGGGTGTAAAGCATACCGTGATTATTGCTGGAGACAAACAGCAATGTACCTGTGACTGGTTTACGAATCATCAAGGAAAACGCGGACTGTGTAAACATATTTTAGCAGTGAAAATGCTAAATGGCTAGTCTTGTATTCAGAAAGCTGAAGTTTTGGTGAAAACAAA
The DNA here is from genome assembly GCF_012030425.1 of Sphingobacterium sp. B16(2022). Taxonomy (GTDB): domain Bacteria; phylum Bacteroidota; class Bacteroidia; order Sphingobacteriales; family Sphingobacteriaceae; genus Sphingobacterium; species Sphingobacterium anhuiense. Next base: position 513,403 of record NZ_JAAUVN010000001.1, read on the forward strand.
CATCAAAGCTTCGCGGTTATTATTAATTAAAGATGCTTTCCTTAGTTGGAAAGCATTTTTTTTAGCATTTTAAATAAATCTAACACAAAATATTTCATGTCTGAGATTGAAGGCTTATCCTGTGTAGAAGTAAATAGACCGATCTCAGGATCGTTGTGTTTTAAAGAATTACTCCCTGCGATAACAAGTGTAGATGTACCTGTTGTCTGCTAAGATAGACAGTCTTTTTAATCGCTGTGCAACAATTTTTTTATTTAAAATGAATTTAATGTAGGGGTAATGTGCATATGATACTTTTACAGCATGAGAAGAAAACCAATTACTATTCTAAGTTTATTACTGTCAGTAGGTGGTGCAGTTAGCTGTAACGATAATGACAAGATCGGTGACAATGCGGAAAAACCTCCTGTAGCCCATGTGGATAATTATTCAAAAGAACCCGTTTTTGTGTATGGGATGGCTGGCTTTGAAAATCTGAATATCACTTCGCTTATTTCCAGTTCGGATAAACTTGCCGGTTCTCCGGAATTTGTATTTGCAGGACAACCAGATGGTGCCGGATTTATGAAAGATCCGAATTCAAATGGTTTTTTGATGATCACTAATCATGAGATTACGCAATCTGTATCACGGGTGTTTTTAGATAATAATTTTAAACCGGTTAAAGGTGAGTATATTATGGATGGTACTGGTGGCACGACAAGACTTTGTTCTGCCACGCTGGCTACTCCCGAAGAGCATGGTTTTTCTGCTTTCTTAACTGCAGGTGAATCGGGTGAAGAAAGTATGGTCCACGAACTGAGTCCTGTGGCTTCGACAGCACAACGCTCTGATAAAAATCGGGTTAAACCTGCTCTAGGTAAAGCTTCTATGGAAAATGCAGTACCGCTTCCCAAAGATATATCTAATGGTAAAACGTACATTCTGATCGGTGAAGATCAGTCGTACAGCTCTAGCCATCAGTCTGCAGGACAGTTGATCATGTATGTATCCGATAAACAGGGTGATCTGGATAATGGAAAACTATACGCTTTAAAGAGAACCAACAACGATTTTACGGAAACGAATATCAAAAAAGGTAGCTCGTATGAGGTTGAGTTTGTCGAGATTCCCAATGCTAAGAATCTAATGGGTAAAGAGATAAACAAAAAGAACATGGACAACAATGCCATTCGCTTTTCTCGTGTAGAAGATGTTGATTACAGAAAAGGGGCCAACAATGGAAGAGAGATTTACTTTACTGCAACGGGACAGTCTGCCAACGGTAGTACTCCGACGGAAGGACTGACAATGTGGGGGCGTGTCTATAAGCTGAATCTGGATGCGAAAGATATGCTGAAAGGTAAGCTGGAAGTAATCGCTGAGGGTGACTCTGATCCAGGTAACAACCTGATTAATCCCGATAACCTGTGTGTAACGGAGAACTACGTGTATATTCAGGAAGACGGCGATTCTTATTATACGGATGCTAAGCATGATTCTTATATCTGGCAATATAGTATGGCGACTAAAACTTATAAACCTTGGTTGAATATGAAGCACAACCGTAACGATGCTGACTGGCAAAAAAACTATAACCAGAGTGGCAATCTGAATAAGTTTGGTTCTTGGGAATTTGGTGCTATGGTTGATGTATCGCATCTGGTAGGGATACCGAATACCTTTGCGGTCAATATTCACTCACACACTTGGCAGAGCGATAAATTTGCAAATGCAGATGGATCGGGTGCTGTTATTAGCAAAGAAGGTGGGCAGGTTGTGCTTATCCGTAATGTACAAAAATAGCATTCTACATCTCGTCAAATCTTTATAAATAGGTATCCTGCTCTTGTTGTAGGATACCTGTATTTTTTAACGTCATAAATGGTGATGTAGATTGATATTACGATTGATTGAAGCCATTTTAATAGTGTACTAAAGAAAAAATAGAATGAAAAATTGGATCGTATATGGTCTGTTTGCTATTGCCTTGTTAGCTGTTATGTGCAAAGGAAATACTCAGGGTAACGATAAGGATCTCGAATTTCTGAGAACTTCTGTTTTGCAACAGAATGTGCATTTTGAAAAGCAGATTGATCAGCTTATAGCTTCTGTGGAGCGGAAAGATCCGTCGAGAAATTTACAGTCTCAATTTGATAGCATACGGTCGAATTATAAATCGATGGAATGGGCAGTTGCATATTTTATGCCCGAGACTGCACGTTTTTTGAATGGGCCCAATCTGGATGAAATTGAGATTGAAGAAAATGCGGTTATTGAAGCTGAAGGTTTACAGACTTTAGAGGAGTATTTTTACCCGGCATATGATGGTTCGCAGCAACAGGAAACCTTACGGTTTTTAAAAAAATTAAAGAACAAATCTTTAGCGATTGACACTTATTTTGAAGTAAATACGCTATCCCTTCCTCAGGTTATGGAAGCGCTTCGTAATCAAATTTTCAGGGTCACGACGTTGGGAATTACAGGTTTTGATACTCCAGTATCGGGTCACGGACTGAAAGAATCAATAGCTGCGCTTAACGGTGTCGGAGATGCTCTCTTAATGATCAAGCCAATCGTAAAAAATGGGGATAAAATTGATTATATCCTGAACCTCATCAAAGCCGCCAATAAAGAATTGGACAAGGTAAAGGATAAAGACAGTTTTGACTATCTGGTTTTTATCGATTTGCACCTTAATCGACTGTCTGATGCTTTATTTGATTTTCGTACTACAGAAGGTATTGTTCCTCTAGATGTAAACCACCCGATAAATCCCGAAGCCTCAAACCTATTTAGTGAGAAAGCATTCAATCCTGATTTTTTCGCGCCGTCGGAAAAACACAAAATGAGCGGAGTAAAGGTTGCTCTAGGTGCTAAACTGTTTCGTGAAAATATGCTCTCTGGTGATCAGAGTCGCTCCTGTATTTCTTGCCATCATCCTGAAAAAGCATTTTCTGATGGACTGAAAGTTCCGATGGCACTGTCAGGAATACCTATGGATCGTAATACTCCGTCTATTTCCTATAGCAATTATCAGCATGGTCAATTCTGGGATATGCGTAGGGAAGACCTAGAAGGACAGAGTGTAGATGTGATTACAAATAAAGATGAGATGCATGGTGACATGACGAAAATAGCGGCTCATCTCAATAAGGAGCATAGCTATAGCAGTGACTTCAAAAAAATCTATCAGACCGATACAATCGAGGGCTGGCAACTGCAAAATGTACTAGCAAGTTATGTCCGCTCTTTGTCTGTATTCAGTTCGCCATTTGACCAGTACATGAAAGGGGATAAGCAGGCGATGACGCAGGAACAGCGGGATGGTTTTAACCTGTTTATTGGAAAGGGAAAGTGTGCGACCTGTCATTTTATACCTTTGTTCAACGGTACCGTTCCTCCTGAATATAGCAAGACCGAGTCTGAGGTACTAGGTGTGGCGACAGATTATACGAATAAAATATTGGATCCTGATAGGGGGAGAGGTCGTTATCATAGTACGGTAGATCAATTGCAGTATGCTTTTAAAACGCCTACTGTGCGCAACAGTAGTAAAACGGCTCCGTATATGCATAATGGTGGTTACACGACCTTAGAGCAGGTGATGGATTTTTACAATAAAGGTGGTGGAAAGCAATTTGGATTTGCACTGGAAAACCAGACTTTACCGACAGATTCTTTGGAATTGACGGATCAGGAAACGGCTAAAATCATTGCTTTTATCAAGGCGCTGGATGATTAATGATCGTGATACGGCTTTTACCTGAACTGTCACCATATAACTACCGTAATTTGTCAAAAATACGCCAAGCTACATCGAAGCCAGAGTTGAAGGTTCGGGTGTAAAACATACCGTGATAATTGCTGGAGACAAATAGCAATGTACCTGCGACTGGTTTACCAATCATCAAGGAAAACGCGGACTGTGTAAATATATCTTGGCGGTAAAAATGCTAAATGGTTAGTCTTGTATTCAGAAGGATAAAGCTTTGGTGAAAACAAACATCAAAGCTTTGCAGTTATTATAAAGAAAAGATGCTTCCTTAATCGGAAAGCATCTTTTCACGTTTATTACAGCTCTATTTGGTTAATTTTTACTCTTCTGTATCTTCATTCTTCCCCACAACTATTTCTTATTTTAACGTGTAAACGGCAAGGAAATATTTGCTGTTATGTTATTTATTTGAGAGAAATCTGATGTCATTTATGTCGTTAAGCATCTCGGAAAAGATGAAATGATTTAAATTATAGCTTAAACCTATCCCTGTAATTTATTGCTGTCTTTCAATGCAGATGCAAAGGGAATGCATTCACCATACGCCCTAGTTTTTATTGAAAAATTAGTTGTTATCCTAAAATTTATTGTATCTTAGAAATATTATGTAGTACATAAATATAACCAATAACCTTGTAACTAACGTGGGTAAGATTAGATAAGACCGTAAAGAATGTGATCAAAGTGGATTTTCTAGTTACAATTTATAGTGAGCACTTTTTAAATTTTTAAATAATCATTATGAACAGAAAAACCCTAAATTTTATGGCAGCTGGTTCTTTGCTAGCTGTTTGCAGTATTCATGTATCCTGCAGCAAAGAACATGTGAACCAATCAACTGATCAATTGTTAAATGTGTCAAAAACAAAAGCGGTTGCGATTACCGCTTCCGTACAAAGTTTATCCGATTATGAATTAATTTGGTCGGATGAATTCAATACGGTAGGGGGCTTTGACAACAGTAAATGGAGCTATGCCGAACGCGGTACTGTAGCCTGGAACAAGTATATGACGCATACATCTGATTATGTTTCGCAAGATGGTAATAATCTCGTGCTGCGCATGGACAATGCTGTGATTCCAACAGATCCGGTTCCGTATCATAGTGGCGGTGTTAAATCACAGAGTAAATTCAGTATGACCTTTGGTAAAGTAGAGGTCAGGGCAAAATTTACCCAAGGAAGGGGTTCGTGGCCAGCGATATGGATGATGCCAGAACCTGCAACGGCTTATGCCGGATGGCCGGGATGTGGTGAAATCGATATTATGGAGCATGTCAATAATGAGATGGTCGTGCATCAATCGGTGCATAATGCGACCGTAACAGGTTCTGGGGGAGGTACCAGTGCGACACATTCTACAAACTATAATGCAGCAGACTATAATATTTATGGTCTCGAGTGGAGCCCGAATGCGCTCAAATTTTTTGTTAATAATACCCTTCAGTATACGTATACGAAGGCCACTGGAGCGACCTGGCAACAATGGCCATTTGATGTTCCTTTTTATTTAATTTTAAATCAAGCTGGTGGAGCGGGTTGGCCTGGTGCTATTACGAACGCGGATTTGCCGTTTAATATGCAAGTGGATTATGTACGTGTTTATAATCTGCCTATCTTTTACAATGGTGGGTTTGAAACAGGTACACTTTCGCCTTGGACTTCTTGGGGTGGCAATGCGGCGATTGTTAATTCCAATATGCGTACAGGTTTAAAATGTATTCAATTGACGGGGGGAGCAAATGCTGTTGAACAGTATTTAACGGGACTGCAACCTAATACGACCTATCGGTTTTCTGGATATGGTAAAGTTGCCGCTGCTGGACAACAGGTGTTACTTGGGGTTAAAGGTTATGGCGGCGCTGCTGTCGATGCGGCCTTTAATACAACTGCATACAGCAATAATTCCGTTACTTTTACAACGGGAGCGACACAAACAACGGCAACTTTATACTTTTATAAGGCTGGTACCGGAACTGTTTACGGAGATGATTTTACTTTAGAAAAATTATAACAAAGAGTCGATGTGAACTAAATGGAGCCTTGTTTGTATCTTTTGTATACATAACGTTCATGATATGCTTAAAGTTATTCAAAATCTGCCTGAACATGTGTTTGGCGTTCGTGCAAGTGGAGAGGTCACCAAAGATGATTTAAAAGATGTTTTATTGCCGGGCCTGGAATCCTTAGCCAATCAATATAAAGAGATCTACTATCTTTTGGTATTGGATACCGATGTGCAGAACTTTACTGCAGGTGCCTGGGTGCAGGATCTGGTAGCAGGAGTGAAGCACTTTACAGATTGGAAGAAGATGGCTATCGTAACCGATCAAAAAGCGGTAGAAAAATTTACGGATGCCTTTAGTTACATCAGTCCGGGCGAAGCTAAGGGCTATGAACTCCGTGAGCTACAAGATGCGATCGATTGGTTGAGTATTAAAAAATAAGTGCATGTGCTGAAGGCATTACCTGCGGGGTTAGCTCTTGAAATCACAATTTTTCCAATCTTATTTATTACACTCAAAATTGGAAAAGGAACAATTGAGGTTCTGCAAAATTCCATTCAAAGCAATTTAAGGCACTCAAGTGTTGCGCGAAAAGCTGTACAGGTAAAAAGAAATATACTAAAAAGCGTAATAGCAACTTTGTTGCTATTACGCTTTTTAGTATATTTGCCTTGTGCTGATACATAAACAAATCCAATCTAGAAGTTTAAAAGCGAATCTTATCGTTTTTTTGTATCTCTATTGGATTGTCTGTAGTATATTTTTTCTACATATCCATGTTCTAAAATCGGGTGAAGTTATACAGCATAAGCATCCTTATCCGATTACAAAGAAGGGGAATGATCACCATAGTGAGAATGAAATTCGGACCTTTAGTTCTGATTATCTTTTTGAGTTTTCCGAAGGGCCTGTTTATCATAACCTAAATCCATTTTTTACACTGTGGGGTGTTTTATGGAAATTTCCAATCGATCTTTATGAAATTTCGCAGTCTTTAGTTCCGACCTTCCCGCGAGGTCCCCCAATCTTCATCAATTATATTACTATAGTGCTGTAGCACCATTTCATTTTCTGGTTTTTTACGATTTTAAAATGCTTTGTCATTGCTAATAATGATGAAGTAATGAATATATATGATGAAGAAATTTTTATTTTTTGCTTTGTCGGTTATTGCTACGTTTAATAGTTACGGGCAGACGGACAGCAAGCATACCGGGCGCATTTTGGATGACAAAAAGGGGGCGCCGATAGCAGGGATTACTATTAAAGTACCGGACCTTAAGCTGGAGCTCGTTTCGGATCAGAACGGTGGGTTTATCATCCCCCCGAAATATAAGGGGCAACATTTGGTGGAATTTAGCGGTGTCGGTTACCAGACGCGAAGTTTGAAAATTGATTTGGGTAGTCATGATGTACTTTCAATTCCATTAAGTCCAAGCAATTTAACGCTAGATGAGGTCATTGTAACGAGTGCGGCGATCAGCTCAAGCAGTAAAAAAAATAGCACTTCAATCGCTGTTGTGGGCAAACAGCAATTATTGGAGCCAGCGACGAATGCAATAGAAGGTTTGGCGAGGCTAGTGCCGGGGGTAGCGGCGATTACGACTGGGTCATCTATCGCGAAGCCTGTAATACGGGGGCTATCATCCAACCGGGTTGTGACGATCAGCAACGGGGTCAAGCAGCAGGGAAATCAGTGGGGCGATGAGCACGGGATCGAGATCGATCAATATGGTGCAGATCGTGTCGAAGTATTGCGGGGTGCGGCATCTTTGATGTATGGATCCGATGCACTAGGAGGGGTGATCAATTTTTTGGAGCCCCTTGTTCCGCAAAGTGGGGAAGTTAAAGGCGAGGTATTATCCAATTATTCGACCAACGGCGGATTAAGTGCCAGTTCTGCTATGTTGACAGGTAATCAAAATGGATTTGTCTGGAGAGGAAGAGGAACTTATAAAAATGCTTATTCATTCAAGACCCCTACAGGTTATTTTCCAAACTCAGGTTTTAATGAAACGAATTTCAGCGCCATGTTTGGGCTTAATAAATCTTGGGGTTATTCCCATGTAAACGCATCTTTTTTTCGCAATAATATTGGATTTTATGAACCTGCTTTTGATAGCCAGGGTAATTATATCGATGCGGCAGGGAATCGTTTTACGGATCGAGATTTTAAAAATAGAAGCCTGGAGTTTCCGAAACAGGATATCCGACATACAAAGCTTTCCTGGAATAATCAGCTTATTTTAGATCAGGGATCATTAAAATTTGATCTTGGTTATCAGAACAACCAGCGTCGAGAACATGATAATCCTGTTCCCAATCTCTTTTTGGATCTGCATACATTAACCCTTGATGCGAAGTATACTGTCAATGAATTTCAGGGATGGCAGCCAGCTTTTGGGATCAGTGCCGAACATGCTAAAAATTCCAATAAAGGGGCTGAGTTTTTGCTTCCCGATTACCAGAGTTTTGGTGCGGGGGCTTTTGGGTATCTTAAAAAGACCTGGGATAACACAACAGTTAATGCTGGTGTGCGCTATGATTATCGTGTCAATGATGGTGATGGATATGTCAAAGATGGCGAAACATTTGAAAAGTATAAAAATCATTTTTCGAACGTTAGTTTTGCTACGGGTCTAACGCATCAAGTGAGTCCGTATATTAATTTAAAAGCCAATTTAGGGAATGCTTTTCGATCTCCCAATCCGGCAGAACTTAGTTCAAATGGTGTCCATGAGGGAACGTTCCGGTATGAAATCGGTAATACGGCTCTGAAGCCCGAAAAAAGTTATCAGGCGGATATCAGTATATACTACGATCGGGGTATATTTAATGGAAGTATCAGTCTTTATTCTAACCTGATCAAAGATTATATCTACATCTCATCACGGCCTGGTGATGAAACAGCCGATGGGATGGCAATTTACCGGTACGGTCAGGTTGATGCACAGCTGAATGGATTTGAAGGAGATTTTAATATAACCTTATTCCGCTATCTTACTTTTAACAATATATTCTCATACACGTATGCTAAAAATAAGACCCTGGATAGACCTTTACCTTTTATTCCAGCAGGACAGTTCAAAAATAGCCTGAAATATAGCCCGGAAATAAAAGGACTGTCGGCAAGCTATTTGAAAGTCGGTATTGATAACTTTTTTGCGCAACGACGCGTAGACCGTGAATTTGAAACCAGTGTGTCAGGATATACTTTGTTAAATGCTTCTTTAGGAACGACATTTAAGATCAGGGGATTAAATATACAAACGTATGTTGCTGGAAATAATTTGCTTGATAAAAAATATTACGATGCATTGAGCCGTCTGAGACCCGGCAGATTAGATCATCACGACCTCTCATTGGGTGTCTATAATCCGGGGCGAAATGTTACTTTTGGCCTGATTACATCTTTCTAAAACCACAAAAGTGGAAGTAGGGATGCTTCCACTTTTGTAATCACAATAATCTTTTTTCTCCTTCGATCCAGCTCGTATGAATCAGTTCATAAAAGTATAATCTGTGTATCCTCGGGCATCGCCTCCTCCAAATAAAGTATGATTGTCTGATATGTCATTTAAGGGAGCTTCCAATTTAACACGTTGCGGATAATCCGGATTTGTTAAAAATTTCCTTCCAAAACCTATTAAGTCAACCAAATTGTCTGCTAATAGTTTTTCTCCTTCTTCAGGAGTTTTATTTCCTGTTACGATGATGGTATTTGTGAATTTTTTTCTCAATTCTAATCTGAATATTTCTGGAATTAAGGGTGCATCTGCCCAATCTGCTTCACAGAGATGGATGTAGGCAATATCTAATTTATTTAATTCCGCCGCGGCTAACATAATTGTATCAAGTATTTCGGCATCGTCCATATCCTTAAAAGTAATGAACGGAGAAAGACGTACGCCTGTTCTTTCTTTACCTACAGCCATAATTACAGCTTTGGTAATCTGAATTAATAATCGAATCCTGTTTTCTTGAGTACCTCCATACGCATCGATTCTTTGATTGGAGTTGCTCCGTAAAAACTGATCAATCAAATAACCATTAGCTCCGTGAATTTCTACTCCGTCGAAACCAGCTTCTATTGCATTTTTTGCTCCTTGTGCAAATTCTTGAATGACCACCTCAATATCTTCTTGCGTCATTTCTCTTGGTTCTTCGACAGGTACAAAAGTAGCATCTCCATTGGGTGCACCATCAAATATATAAACATTCGTATCTTTTGCTATTAATGCCGATGGTGCAATAGGTTGTAATCCGTTAACTTTGGAAGATGAAACTCTTCCAACATGCCACAGTTGTAAAAAGATCTTGCTACCGGCATGATGTACGGCTTTTGTTGTTAATTTCCAACCTTCAATTTGTTCTTGGGTATAAATTCCAGGTGTTTTTGCATAGCCCTTTCCTTGTAAAGAAACTTGGGTAGCTTCTGTGATGATAAGTCCTGCAGATGCTCTTTGGGCATAGTATGTTGCCATTAAAGCATTCGGAATATCGCCGGGTTGTGATGCCCTTGAGCGTGTCATCGGAGCCATCAGGAAACGGTTTTTTAATGCTATCCCTTTCAGGATATAGGATTCGAAAAGTTTTGTAAACATTTTATTTCGTTTTGTAAATATTTTATTGATGCTATTGTGATAAAGCTGGGGTAATCTGTATTTCGGGTTAAAATTTTAGTACTACTTTACCGATTGTTTTCCCACTTTCCAATAGACGGTGCGCCTCTTTTAGGTTATCTGCCGTAAATCCTTCTATGGTCTTATTAAGGGTTGACTGTAAAGTCCGTGCATCTAAGAGTTGGGCAATTTTGTTTAGGATATGATGCTGTTCTATCAGGTCTTCTGTTTGAAACATGGAACGTGTAAACATGAGCTCCCAATGAAAGCTGACACTTTTGCCTTTTAGCTGGCGGAGGTTTACCGGTTCTGTCGGATCGCTGATTGAACCTATTTTTCCCTGTGGTTTGATGAGTGCCACCATCGCATCCCAATATTGATTTACATCTACAAAATCTACAATAATATCTACCGAATCAAAACCGGTATTTCTTACTTCGTTCACTAAATCTTTGTGGTTCACAACATAGTCTGCTCCAAGTTTTTTGCACCATTCAATTGTGTCTGGTCTCGATGCTGTTGCAATAACTTGTAATCCTAAAATGTTTTTAGCCAATTGTATGGCCACGGAACCCACGCCACCTGCACCGCCGATAATCAATATGGACTTACCTTTGTCTTTGTCAGGATCCAGTCGTAAACGGTCAAACAAAATTTCGTAGGCCGTAAGCGCCGTTAAAGGCATTGCAGCAGCTTCTGCAACGCTTATCTTTTGTGGAGCAAAGCCAACAATGCGCTCGTCCACCAATTGATACTCCTGATTGGAACCGTCTTTTGTAATGTCTCCTGCGTAGAAAACATGATCTCCTTTTTTGAAAAGCGTCGCTTTATCTCCAATTTCTTCCACAGTACCTACAGCATCCCAACCAATGATTTTTGGTTCATTCAAGACGTTGTCTTTTGCGGCGCCCTGTCTAATTTTATAATCGACCGGGTTGATGGAGATGGCCTCGATTTTTACTAAAATATCATGTCCTGTTGGTAGAACTATTTCTTTTTCAAATTCAATGAAGCTTTCTACTTCGTTGATAGGTAATGATTTTTTAAATCCTATTGCTTTCATTTTGTCTAATTTTGTTTTTAAATAAGTGGTCTGCGGCATAACTGTTATTATTTATTTGGGTAATCAATTGGTAAAAAAACAAGGCATAAATCATTTGTATACCCATTGCTTCCCAATTTTCAATGGTGCTGCTTCCAAATAGTAATAAAATAATAAGGATAGCACCAGCAACACTTGTGCGATATGTAAATAAGCCAATGATGAGCAGTAATCCAATGAGGAATTCTGCGAAAGGCAAAGCCAGTCCGAATATTTTGATCGAAAAGGAAGGAAGCCAGCTTTTTTGAAAATTGGTCACCATGTTATCACTAAAAGCATCAAGTTTTGGAATACGCGCTAAGCCGTGTCCCAGCATATTGACACCCATTGCTACTCGCAGTAAAGCATAGGCGACCAAAGAATTATTTGTCTTCATATCTGTTTTGATTTATATCGATTTAATTTTTCAATAGTTTTAAATTACAGTACAAAATTAGAGTCGCAAGGCTAGGGGTTTTAGTAAATTTAAATGTTTTTTTTGTATAAATTCATTGTTATGAACTGAATAGATCTGGATACGGAGGTGATGCAATCTATTGCAGGTGCCAGATCTGATCGCTGGGGTGAAATATTTGGGACGAAGTTATCGGAATGCAGAAAATGATGCTGTAATAAGTATAAACTATTAGGATAGGTGGTTTATGCCTGTTGGCTTCACACAAATACTTGATTTTACCGTTAGCAGAACTTTGCTAGCGATACGTTGTTATCATTGCGAATATGTGATGCGGTGTTTATAAGAATTGAGGTATTTCCCGGAAAGAACCTATTTTTAAAATTTTAGCGAAACAATAGTCGAGCTGAAATTTGGACCATATGATCTTTTATTCAACATGAATGAGGAGGAGAGCGAGACTACCTTTTTTTAAGGTTTCCTCATGGAAAAATTGTTGGAGAGCATAATACTTGGATCATCAAGATCGATCACTCGGAGAATATTATTAAAGCTCATGGGAAACTGAAAATAACCTGTAGGACACAATGTAAAAATCGACCTTCCACAGTATGCCGATAGCATATTTGATGGAAAGTAAAATCAGTAGAAAGTTGACGTATAAAATTAATCAATAGCCTTAAATTGTATGGACAATCAAAAATTAAGTTCCATTGCGCTGATTGGTGGGGGGCCAGCCGCTTTATTTATGTTAAAGGAGATTGTCAACCAAAATCTTGCGGTTGAACATATCTCCATTTTCGAAAAAAATGAACGTTTGGGAGTTGGAATGCCTTATGGTAAATATGGGGCCCGTAAGGAACACTTGGCCAATGTTTCGGCCAACGAAATTCCAGCATTAATTGACGACGTCCCAACTTATCTGTCACGTTATGCTGGAACTGATTTTCCGGATTACTATGCGCATGGTAAATCCAATCCCTATCAGGTTTTACCAAGACTTCTTTTAGGGGATTATCTTGAAAATCAATTTCACCAATACATAGCCTTAGCCATCAAGCGTAAAATAAAGGTGGACGTTTTTACCGAGACCGAAGTGATTGATCTGGTATATGACAGGGCAAATGAATTTTACTCCGTATTTACGGCCACTGATGATGAATATGAAGCTGAAATAGTTGTTATCTGTACCGGGCATTATTGGCCCGAAACTTTTGAAGGAAAGATAAAAGGCTGGTACGATTCGCCCTATCCACCTACTAAATTTGATCAAATGACTAATTTTCCGGTCGCTATTAAGGGTGCTTCTCTAACTGCTGTCGATGCCGTAAAGACATTATCTCGTCTGAACGGCCGTTATATCGTTGAGAATGATCAGGTGAGTTATGTGCTGCATGAAGAATCGCCCAATTTTTCGATCCATTTATTTTCCACAGGAGGTTATCTACCTGCACTGCGTTTTCATTCGGAAGAGGAACCTTATGCGGTATCCTGGTCCATGACACTGGATGAGATTTATGAATACAAAGAGAAAAATGACGGTTTTGTAGATCTTAACTACGTTTTTGAGCGAAATTTCAAATGTCCGTTGCAGAAAAGTGATCCTGCTTTTTATGAAAAGATAAAAGAAATGACGATTGAGGAGTTTGTGGAAGAAATGCTGCGCATCCGAAATGAACTTGACAGTTTTACGCTTTTTAGAGCGGAATATCTCGAAGCAAAAAAATCCATTGACAGAAGGCAGTCGATATCCTGGAAGGAAAAACTGGCTGCTTTTAGCTATGCCATGAACTATCCTGCTAAACACTTCTCTGCAGAAGATATGCTTCGGTTGCGGAGGGTTTTATTGCCGCTCATCAGTGTGATTATTGCTTCTTTGCCTCAGGAATCCTACAGAGAAATTATTGCTTTGTATGAAGCTGGTGTCATTGACCATATTCAAGTCGATAAAGCAAGTCAGGTAGACCCTCATCATGATTTCGGTGCCATTTATAGCTACATGGACACTGAGGGTAAACAAAAGAAAACGCATTATAAATTATATGTTGACGGTACAGGACAACAACCATTGGAATTTAATGACATGCCGTTTGAAGGGATCAAAAACGAAGGTCTGATCAGTACAGGATACCTGAATTTTAAGAATAAGGCTGAAGGGGAGAAGTATTTTAACGAAAAGGGTTATCATGTGAAAAGCAGTACTAACAATTTTTATATGCAGGTAAAGGGACTGAGTATTAATGACCATTTTCAGGCACTTGATGCTTTTGGAAGTGCTACTAAAAATCTATTTATTATGGCTGTACCATTTATTGGCGGGCTGAATCCGGATTATTCAGGTCTTGACTTCTGTGACACTGCAAGTGAGCGTATAGTGAAGTTCATAAAGAATAAGGGGTGAGATTTTTGTTTTAAGATTATTTGGCCTTTATCCATTCCATTCGGCAGTCTGTTGCGCCTGTATTTTCGTCCAACATTTCTTCGATAATCCGAAAACCGTGTTTCTGATAAAAATGGATTGCTTGTTCATTCAAGGCGTACACATTTAACGAAAGCTGATCACATTTTGTCTTTATGAACTGCAGAAGTGCAGAACCGTATCCTTCTCCTTGATGAGCAGGACTTATAAATAAGGCTGCAATATGATCGTCTACGACTGATAGAAAACCTTTAATACTATTCGATTCATCTTCCAAAATCCATGTTTTACTGGATGGTAAATAAATATCTTTCATCTTTTGAGCGCTATTGATCCAGAAGGATGAATCTATAAAATGATGTGCTTTTATTGAAGCTTCCAGCCAGATATCAATTAAATGACTGTAGTCATCTTGTACAGCAATTCTTATCATATTAAATTCTTAAGGGTTTTAAGTCGTTCCATATATTTTAATTTAACGATAGCGTTTTATTGAAATCAATAACCTGCTATTTTATTTTCATTCGCATAGATTTACTAAAGGTTTCAAAACCTTCACGCAGATACAATGCCTCTGCTAAGGTGTTTTTTGCCAGTACACTTAGTTCTAGATAATCTGCTTCCTGCTCTTTTGCCCATTGCTTGATGCGGTCAATCAATGCTTTTCCAATTCCTTTTCCGCGCATATTCTGATCAACCACAATATCCATTAAATACATGCATTTTAACGGAACAAAACAATTATAGGGCGGGCTTTCCTCTAATTTTGCAATGGCAAAACCTTTTGCCTCTCCATCTATAGTGTAAATGAATGCAACAAAATTATCTGCTGCGGCAACTACTTGCTGAAGAAAAGCTTCATCCTGAAGGGCAGGCTGAAGGTAATCCGGTTCATAGTTTGCCAGCTGTTCAAATAGCAGGGAATAAAGTATTTTTATCTGTGGAAGATCTGCCGGTGTTGCTTTTCTAATATCCATATGTTTTTCGAGCTAAATTAAAATCGATTTCATTATCTTTTTAGCTTTATTTAAGTTTTTGAATGGTCGTGCAAAATTCCTGTAAGGTGTTGATCAATTTGGCAACATGTAGGCCATCGCAAACGGCATGGTGCACTTGTACGGCCAATGGCATAAGGATTTTGTTTCCTTCCGTCTGGTATTTTCCAAAAGTAAAACTGGGGGCAAAATAGTCCGTAAAATCAGCAATATTGAGGTTAAAACTCTCAAAATGAATCCACGGAAGTGCCGAAATATTAAAATGATTTTTGGGAGCTTTTTCAGGGAGGAAGCTCCTATTGTTTTCATTTCTTTGAAGGACCGCGTTATAGCTGGCTATAAAATCCTGGAAGCTGGCCGTATAGGGTACAGAAAGTGCAGAAAAAGTTTCTGTGTCCTGATGAAGGACGGTATAAACCGGGTTTACAGAATCCCAAATAATCAAGTCACCATCTTTCATTGCCATTTTAAACTCAGGATGTTGGTTCACGGCTTTTGACAGCAGATAAATCATCACAGGATAAAATTTAAATCCCTGTTCTTTTACAAAAGGAATAACCGCTGAAATATCTAATTTAACGGTCAAACTGAATCCGCACTTTATCGCATCACGATAAGCATCAAAGTGTTCCTTCCGGTTCCACTTTTCTATATTTACTGTTTTGTATGCTGTCATGATCGTATTGTTTTTTAATAGGTGTATTTTTATACGCCTAGTTTGTTTTGAGTTATTGGATACAAGTTACAAAATATGCCAGACAAGAACGAAATGTGAAATTCTACGCAGAGAAATTGTATTTAGCGCCACATTGTTTAACCACATTATGAAAGTCGGAACTGGAAAATGCATGTTGCAGAGGATTGGCCATGTGGTTGTAATACAGGCTAAATCAGTATCGCCATTCAGGTATCAACTTGATATTTTTCTCATCAGCGTTTCCAAGGGGCCATTCTTATATTTTGTCTTCCATATTTTGCTGAAATAGTAACTGAAGATAAAATATACTATAGAGAATGTTAATATCCACAAGGGGTGTACAGAATCTGTTTGATTGATCTTTGCTCCATAGGGTTTACCGGAGAGGAGTGA
The DNA here is from genome assembly GCF_012030425.1 of Sphingobacterium sp. B16(2022). Taxonomy (GTDB): domain Bacteria; phylum Bacteroidota; class Bacteroidia; order Sphingobacteriales; family Sphingobacteriaceae; genus Sphingobacterium; species Sphingobacterium anhuiense. The sequence continues at coordinate 529,787 of NZ_JAAUVN010000001.1, forward strand.
AAAAATAATCATTCCGATGGTTAAGTGCGCGATGTAATGGGTGAGGGTCATTTGTCCAGTTATTGCTAAATTTTGGATAAATTTATTTTCTAAAAAAAACGAACTGCTATACATGAAACCTGCGATCAGCATCAGTCCAAAACCTATTGTGCTCAACAAAAATGGTAAAAGGGGAGGAAGGTAATCTGCAGTAATGATCTCTATCAATTCTTTATTGGTAAAAATATTTTGAGCGCAGATCTGTAATATGGTAACGGGTATAAAAAGTGCTGCTCCTAATAGAAATACCCTTTTTTTGGTGATCAATAATGTCCAATTTAATCTGCCGAGATACATTCCGGTGGTAAAATAGGCTATCCAAGGAAAAACACTGTTCCAGCCATTGTAAAATGTGTTTCGTATAAATCCCGGTATCGACCATAGATCGGTATATTCAAGAGTATCAAAGTTCCATCCTTTTTCGAATGGAATAATAAGCAGTAACACATGGAAAACCAAGATTGATAGAATACTAGCGATCAGGTAATATCTTGTGGGTAAAAATAAAAGAAAAGTGGCAATGAATAGGTATAATCCATAGAAATGCAGGATATCTGCTGGCCACCATATGCTGAGCAACAATCCTAAAACGAATAGGAACAATGCTCTTTTTAAAACAGTATGTCTTAGTTTTTTCCTCTCTTCGGCCGTATAATGTGGTATATTGGTCATCAAAGCTATTCCCATTCCTGCAAGCATGACAAATATAGTACTTGAATTTCCACTGAAAAGTGATAGAAATTTTCCGACCGGACTTGTGTCGTTATAATTCCCAAACACCATATTAAAGTTGACAATATACATTCCAAAAATGGCATATGCTCTAGCTAAATCAAACCCAATAATTCTACTTTTGTTACCCATAATATTGAATGTTTAAATGAAAATTCAAATTTCTAAGATTGAATCTGCATTCCATTTGATTTAGGTCAAATAATCAAATTTTGGATCTGATTCTGCTCAGTGTTTCCATGGATATGCCTAAATAAGAAGCAATATAGGTAAGTGGAACTTCAAGAATAATGTGAGGCTGTTGCCGGAGTAACTGTAAGTATCTCTCAGTTGCATTGCGTGTTCGAAATTCAAATAACCTTTTTTCGAGCCACATCGCATAATATTCTGTCATCATCAGATCAAGTTCAACCAGTTTTGGGAACTTTGCTTTAAGCATCTGAAATGATTGCGCCTCGGTCTGGTAAACCGTTACATCTGTGACGGCTTGAATAAATTCTTTACTGGGTTTTTGAAGTACATAGCTATCAAATGAAACCGCAATATCATGTTCAAAAATAAGCTCGGTTGTAATTTCCTTCGTATCATTCCAATAGAATTTTCGTAGGATTCCCTGTTCAATCCAGAAACTATACCGACATAGTTTATCTTGATGTAAGAGAAATTCCCCTTTTTTATATCTTTTTAATTCTCGAATATTTTCTAAAGCGGATAAGGTTTCAGAATCTAAATTTTGAATCAGTTCATCTATTTTTTTGAGTTGTATTTCTTCGGTCATATCCGCATGGTCTTTTTCATTTTGTTATGGCAAGCTAAACTACGCTAAAATAATGAGGCGTTTGGGTTAAAAGCAAGATTATAATCCCATATGTAAAATCGGATATGCTTTGCCTTGTCCATCAATTTCGGATCTGTTCAGTATCTGAAATCCGATATGCGTATAAAATCCAACGGCTTGTAAATTTTGTTCATTAACATCCACTTTGGAGATCTTGAAATGATCTATACCGTGGGTCACCAGCTTTTTTCCGATTCCCTTGCCGCGAGCATTATGGTGAATAAATAGCATTTCAAGATTTTCACCAGAAATCCCCATAAATCCAATTAAAGTCCCATTGTCATCATATCCAAATAGTTTAACATGTTCAAAATAATTTGGGATATGTTCTTTATAATAATTGAAATCTTCTTCTTTAAGAAAATCGTGTGTATTTGATACTGCACTCTCCCATATTTTTATCAGAGTGGGATAATCTGTTATGTTAATTTTTCTAATCATGCTTGTATATATTAGTGAACAAAATTCTGGTATTTTTTACAGTAAACGCTGAACTCAGGTTAAAAAATGTACTTATATATGCCGCTTAAGGCTTGAGGGGTAATATCCTGATAAGAGGCAATATACTTGAATGGGATATAATTTAATACAGGACCCTATTCATAGTATGATAATCTAAACCTGATAAAGTTAATGTTTATTGCTGTTCTCTGTTGCGATTCCTTTGATTTGTGCAGTTTTCCCAAGGATATGTGTCAGTTATTATCGGTTGAAGCATGCTAACTTTGAATCATTAAAATGTTAGAATGATGGCACAGGAAAATCATAACCTCAAAAGTGGATACAGCCAATCAGTAAAGAGAAATTAATTTTATAAAATAACAAGCGCATGAACATCCTATCACAATACATCAGTTATTCCATATTTATCGGCGTTGGTGTCACGTTTTTTATGGATTTGTATGCTTTATTTATCAAAACTGCTTTTTAAAATTCCCTCTTTGGATTATGCTCTTGTAGGGCGTTGGATAGGTCATTTTAAACAGGGTGTCTTCGCTCATAAAAACATTGTGCATGCTGAAAAAATCACTGGTGAAAGGGCTTTGGGCTGGATGGCACATTACCTCATCGGTATTTCATTTGCGCTTTTACTTTTATTGATCTGCGGGCTGGACTGGTTGTACCAACCAACATTTTTAGTTTGTATAATTGTCGGAGTTGCGACTACTGCTGCTCCTTGGTTTATGATGCAGCCTGCGTTTGGTTTTGGCATCGCCGCATCTAAAACTTTTAAGCCTGTCACGGCGCGATTAAGAAGCCTACAGGCACATGCTATATATGGTTTTGGATTATATATAACCGCATTACTCTTGAATAAGCTCATTTTATAACCAAATATTATTATAATCGTAAGTTTTTATTATCTGTACGGAGCGTGAATAACCGAGTCGCTAAGCGCTATATTTCTTGTAGTTTATATTTCCTGAGATCAACAGTGAGTAATTGATCGGTGCTGACCTGAAAGTAGCGCGATAGCGCTAAGAGCACATCTAGTGGTGGAGCCGTTTTCCCGATTTCGTATTTCGCATAAGAATCTCTTGTAACAGCTAGTTCAGCAGCAATTTTTCCTTGTGTAAGTCCGGGTATCTGCATCCTGAGGTACCTGATATTATCAGACAAAATCGATAGTGTTGACATTTTGTGAATATTAATCACATCAAATGTAAGGATAAACGTGAAAAATATTAGCATTTTTACTAAATAATTTAGTGAAATGAATAGAGCGATTGTACATATGGATTTGGATACCTTTTTTGTATCCTGTGAGCGGCTGGTAAATTCGCAACTCAACGATATTCCATTGATTATTGGTGGAGGGGATCGGGGAGTGGTTTCTTCCTGTAGTTATGAAGCAAGAACTTTTGGTGTGCGGTCTGCGATGCCGATGAAGATGGCATTACGGCTCTGTCCTCAGGCCAGGGTAGTAAAAGGGGATATGGAATTATATTCCAAGATGTCCCATACGGTGACAGAAGTGATTGAAGAAAGTGCTCCAGTAATGGAGAAGGCTTCTATCGATGAGTTTTATCTTGACCTGACCGGGATGGATAAATTTTTCGGGGCTTATAAGTGGACCAATGAACTGGGAGCCAAAATTGAAAAGGAAACAGGTTTGCCTATCAGCTATGCTTTATCTATTAATAAAACGGTCAGTAAAATCGGCACAGGCGAATCCAAACCTCATGGTCATCGTGAAATACCTTCAGTGGGTGTTCATTCTTTTCTTAATCCATTATCCATTAGAAAGATGCCGATGGTGGGGAATGCTACTTTCCAGCTCTTATCACGAGTTGGGATCCGTACAATAGGTACATTGTCCGAAATTCCTGTTGAGGTGCTGCAGCAGATGATCGGGAAAAATGGGGTCGATTTATGGAAAAAGGCAAATGGGATTGATGAAACTCCTGTTATGCCCTATTCGGAAAGAAAATCGATTTCCAAGGAAAGAACTTTTAATAGCGACACCACGGATATTCGTGTCGTGAAAAGCCTCATCTCGGGTATGGCCGAACAGCTGGCTTACCAGCTGCGCTGTGAAAAATGGTTGACTTCCACCGTAGTAGTCAAGATCAGGTACTCTAATTTTGATACGGAAACGAAACAATGCCGTGTCACTTATACCTCTGCAGATCATACACTGACAAGGATCGCTTTAGAACTTTTTGATAAAATTTATACCAGACGGATGCGTCTTCGATTGGTGGGACTTCGGTTTACTGATCTGGTGCACGGAAGTTACCAAATGAATTTGTTTGAAGACAATACACAGCTTATCAATCTGTATCAGGCAATGGATGCCATCAAAATGCGCTATGGCAGTGATGCGGTGGGGAGGGCAGTAGGTTTTAATTTTTCAACTTAATTGTCTTATGTTTCTTAACTGCCACTCTTTTCACAGTCTTCGTTATGGAACACTTTCCATAGAGGAGCTCGTGGAGCAGGCCGCCGTCTTGGGGTTAAAGGAGCTTGTGCTGACGGATATCAATACCATTTCGGGCATCTATGAATTCAAAAAGAAATGTGAAGAAAAGAACATCAAACCGATTGCTGGTATTGAAGTTCGCAGAGGAAGTGAGCTGCTTTATATTACCATTGCAAAAGAGTTTCAGGGTATCGGAGAGGTGAACCGGGTTTTGACTTCCTATAATTGCGATGGGATTGACCTGCCGGCACAGCCTGATTTTCCAAACTGTTTTGTGATCTATCCCTTAAGCAATATTCCTGCGCAACTTCATGAAAATGAATATATCGGCATCCGGGAGGAAGAACTGAATAGCTTATTCCGTAAAGAGTATCAGGCGCTGATTGCAAAGATGGTGATCCTGCAACCTGTGACTTTCACAACGAAAAAGGAATTTAATCTACACCGGATACTGCGAGCAATTGACAACAATATGCTGCTGTCGAAATTGCCGAAAAGTGAAATTTGCAGTAAATGGGAGTACTTGAGGTCGGAACAATCGCTATTGGAGGCTTATCAGCATTATCCGCAAATCATTGCGAATACCAAAAATATACTTTCGGTATGCCAGTTCGAATTTGCGTTTACCACACGGAGAAATAAAAGACACTACAAAGGATCAAAGGAGCACGATATCAATAAATTAACAGCACTGGCTTATACAGGACTGGAAAGACGCTATGGCAAGGATCATGCAATAGCGAAACAGCGTGTTGAAAAGGAACTTCAGGTGATCGATGAATTAAATTTCAGCGGTTATTTTCTCATTACTTGGGATATCATCCGCTATAGCAACAACATGGGTTTTATGCATGTGGGTAGGGGAAGCGGAGCCAACAGCATAGTTGCATATTGCTTGGGCATAACGGATATCTGTCCTTTGGAACTGGATCTTTACTTCGAGCGATTTCTAAATTTAAACCGAAAAAGTCCGCCCGATTTTGATATTGACTGGAGCTGGCAGGAGCGGGATATGATATTGAAATATATCTTTGACCGTTATGGAAAAAACCATGTTGCTTTTTGTGGTACGAATGTCGAATTTAAGTACCGTTCCATTATTCGTGAGATGGGTAAGGTATTTGGTTTACCGAAAGAGGAGCTCGATGAACTGACCAAAAATCCGGAAAAAATTTTTAAAGATCAGGTGGTCCAGAAAGTGCAGGAGTATGGAAAGTTATTGGAAAAGTTTCCCAATCAGCGCAGCATGCATGCCTGTGGGATTATTATCTCTGAGGAACCGCTTACCAATTTTACGGTTCTTGAAATGCCTCCCAAAGGTTTTCCGATCGTGCAGTGGGATATGCATGTTGCGGAGGATATCGGTTTTGATAAATTTGATATTCTGTCGCAACGTGGACTCGGGACTATCAATGATACGGTGAAACTATTGGAAGAAAAACGGGGAATTAAAGTAAACATTAGGGATACGACGCTTTCCAAGGATGAAGCTCTATGTAATGAATTTTTAAGCCGGGGGAAAACGATCGGATGTTTTTATATTGAAAGTCCTGCGATGCGCGGTCTGCTGCGAAGATTGAAATGTGATAATTATAAGGTGCTGGTGGCGGCATCATCGATTATACGTCCCGGTGTAGCGCAAAGTGGTATGATGCGGGAATATATTTTTAGGCATAATAATCCAGATCAGTTTGAATATTTTCATCCGATATTTGAAGAACAGCTCGGTGACACCTATGGTATTATGGTTTATCAGGAAGATGTGATTAAAATTGCACTCCATTATGGCGGGGTTTCTGCTGCTGATGGTGATATATTGCGTAGGGCCATGAGTGGAAAAGGCAGATCGCGTAAGGCGCTTCAAAAAGTAAAGGATGATTTTTTTGAATCTTGCAGGCAACAGGGGCATCCGGAAGAACTGAGTACAGAAATCTACCGGCAGATTGAATCTTTTGCTGGATATTCATTCTGTAAGGCGCATTCTGCTTCTTATGCCGTGGAGAGTTACCAGAGCTTATACCTCAAACTCTATTATCCTCTTGAATTTATGGTATCTGTCATCAATAATATGGGCGGTTTCTACAGAACGGAAGTGTACATCCATGAGGCCCGGATGTCTGGCGCCAAGATCCTGAATCCATGCGTGAACAGGAGTGAGCAGCAGACTACCATCTATGGTGATGAGATTTATCTGGGATTTATGCATCTGGAGAAAGTGGAAGCGAAACTTGGCCGGTTGATTCCTGAAGAAAGGATCAGAAATGGGGAGTATCGCTCTTTGGAAGATTTTATTAAACGTATTCCGATCGGTATTGAAACCTTGCAGATTTTGATCTTTATTGGAGCTTTTCGGTTCAGCGGTGTGCCCAAAAATGAGCTATTGTTAAAATCTAGGGTGCTGCTCGGTGATTTTAAACCTGGACGTCGCGCTGAAACCCTATTTGAGGAGCCTGTCAAGCATTTTAAATTTCCGGAATTGAAACGCAACATCTTTGAGGATGCTTTTGACGAGATAGAAATCTTAAGTTTTCCGGTCTCATGTACACCCTTCGATCTGCTGCAGACAAAGTATAGGGGAACAGTGATGGCTAAAGATCTAATCCAACATCATAAAAAGGAGGTCAAAATGCTTGCTTATCTGATCTCACGGAAGCATGTACCTACAAAAAGGGGAATCATGTATTTCGGAACCTGGGTGGACAACAATGGTGATTATTTTGATACGGCTCATTTTCCGGACTGTCTGGAACGGTATCCTTTTCAAGGGGGCGGATGCTATTTACTCTTAGGAACGGTAGAAGTGGACTTCCATTTTCCGACCATAACCATAACGAAGATGGCAAAGATGCCTTTTATTCCTGATCCACGTTACTCACATGATGAGGAAAAGAAGTATGAAGTGCAGGAACGTATGAGAGAAGATGTCAGCATGACTTTTAGAGCTCCTTACCCACAAGAACATGAGATTGGGCTGCCCAGGATGAAAACAGTGAAGGAGTAACCAAGTTGCGCTGTGACAATTAAAGTTGTGAGTAAATCAGTCAGTGATATGCGATATGAGGATATAAAAGGTAAGCCCAGGGGAGTAAATCAGATAAACGAGTGTGAACCGAAGTGGTTTTGATTCATTTAGCGTCCCTGTTTTGGAAGGAGATAGGGCGATCTGCAGTTTATTTTAGCCTACCCTTTTTTGAGGGTAGGCCAATCAATGGTTGCTAGCTGTGTTAGGCTTGTTTTTAGATGATGTTGCCGAATCATCCAGATCCTTATTGAGCTGATCGATAATAGCCATCAGTTTATTTTTCAGAATACGAATCTCATGATGAAGTTTGGTTTTGTCAAACTTGAGGTGCTGTGCTTCGGTCATCTTTATCCCATTGGCTGTATAAATAGGATTTACAAAGTTTTGTCCCCCCAGTTTTTTAGTTTCCCCTTTTGAAAATTTCACTTTTTGAAAATAGTGGTGGTATACGGTAAGTCCTCCCGCGGTTAAATTACTAAAGATACTCCTGTTCTCATCGCTGTCGTAATTGCTGGATGCGGGTATTTCGCCTGTGCTGCTGATCTTTTTTTTGACATATTGGATCAGTTTTTTAGATAAACTATTACTTTTGCTGTCAAATTGTACCGTAGAATAGCGTGCCACCTGTTTCAATTTGAACAGGATATCATTCAGATAGTTCCGTTGTTTATCTATGTCGGCTATATCTTCTAATGTTTTATCCAGCAAATCGAAACATTGATTGAGAAAACCGATGTGATTGAAATTTATACTGATCATAAATTTAATAAAACAATGGTTATAATCCCTGTCCCACGTATCGTGGGCTATGTGTCTGAGTACCCTTAGAAGTTTGATGAAGAATAATTGTTGTTCATAGCTGAGGTTCCGTCCGGGCGCACGGAACTGATCTTTCAATACGTGCTGAATCTCAATTAGAAAGCATTCGGAAACATCTTTTTCTATTAAAGTAGCTTTTAGAGCAGGAAACTGCTCCATGATTTCTGTTTTTAAGACATGAAGGTGAAATTGTGTAAGCGATGCCTGTGGGTCCATATCCTTGCTATAGCTGGTTTCAATATGGATCAGGAATTGGTAGTATTTGAGAATTGTTTCATCGGCCTGTTTATGTTTATAACGGTAGAGCTCATCCAACAAATTGCATAACTGTCTATAGAACAGCCTGAATGATTTGCGTGTTAGTAATAATATTTCTTTGTTGCCATGTCGTAGAACAAATTCTTGTTCTAACTGGAAGATGATAGCAAGAAGGTTTTGATCGGCTTTAACATGTTCTTCTTCATTTAAATGTGGAATGCCATAATATAGTATGACTCTCTCCAGCTTAAGTAATACTCGGTTCATAGCTGCTATAATTTGGTTTAAATTAATTTTCTTACACTTAAAGATGTAATATTTCTTTTGGAAAAACCAGTAGATCGTGTTAAATTCTTGATGTTGGGAAAAAATATTTTACATCAATCCTAGAAATGATGCCTGGAGCTCTGTTATGAGGGAATTAGATCATTTGACCCCGGTATTGTTTATGTAACAAATAGAGCTTCTCAAAAAGAAATACTATCATTTTATTGATATTCAATATAGAGTGACAAGTGACGAAGTAATGAGTGACGGAGTAACCAGTAATGAGTGACGGAGTAACCGGTAATGAGTGACAGAGTAACCGGTAATGAGTGACAGAGTAACCAGTAATGTAGTGACGGAGAAATCAGTAATGTAGTGATAAGTGAAGTAGGGGTATAAATAACAAAGTCCATCTCGTTTGAGATGGACTTTGTTGGTGGTGCCAGCTGGATTCGAACCAGCGACACAAGGATTTTCAGTCCTTTGCTCTACCGACTGAGCTATGGCACCTTCCAAGTTTTTGTTTTAAATCTGTTACTTTCAGATTTGGTGGTGCCAGCTGGATTCGAACCAGCGACACAAGGATTTTCAGTCCTTTGCTCTACCGACTGAGCTATGGCACCTTCCAAGTTTTTGTTTTAAATCTGTTACTTTCAGATCTGGTGGTGCCAGCTGGATTCGAACCAGCGACACAAGGATTTTCAGTCCTTTGCTCTACCGACTGAGCTATGGCACCTTAACCTGCATCCCCGTTTAACTTTGAATGCGATGCAAATATACCCCGATAATTCGAATTCTAAAATTTTTCACCCATTTATTTCATGTATTTTTTTGAAAGACTTGATTTTGATACAGATAAAATTTACAAGAAATTAACACGTAAAAATTTCAAATAGCCTATCTTTGCATTTCAATAAAATAAAATGAGTAAAAGAGGAAGAGTATTAGTTGCTATGAGTGGGGGTGTTGACAGTTCGGTCGCGGCTGTCATGCTTCATGAACAAGGATATGAAGTCATAGGGATCACGATGAAGACTTGGGACTATGCTGCTTCTGGTGGCTCGTCTAAGGAGACCGGATGCTGTAGCTTGGATAGTATCAACGATGCACGTTCTTTGGCGGTGAATTATGGTTTCCCACATTATATACTGGATATTAGAGATGAGTTTGGCGATTTTGTTATTGACAACTTTGTTGATGAATATATTGCCGGCCGTACGCCAAACCCTTGTGTATTGTGTAATACCCATATCAAATGGGAGGCTTTAATGAAACGCGCCAATAAATTGGACTGCGAATTTATTGCTACAGGTCACTATGCCAATATTCGTCTTCACGATAATAACCGTTACGTGATTTCGAAAGGTAAGGATGAAAACAAAGATCAGTCTTATGTACTTTGGGGTGTTGCACAGGAAAACCTGGCACGTACGCAATTTCCATTGGGATCGTTCACGAAAAAAGAAATTCGCCAGATGGCATTGGATATGGGACAGGTGGAGCTTGCTAATAAAGCGGAAAGCTATGAAATCTGTTTTGTACCGGATAATGACTACCGTGCATTCTTAAGACATAAAGTGCCTACTTTGGATCAACAGATCGGTCCTGGTAACTTTATCCTAACAGATGGTACTGTGGTAGGACAGCATATCGGTTATCCTTATTTTACGATCGGACAGCGTAAAGGTCTTGGTATCGCATTGGGTAAACCGATGTTTGTAGTCGAGATCCTTCCGGAGAGTAATACCGTGGTGCTGGGTGAAGAACATGAGCTTGAAAAATCATTCGCTTATGTGCGGAATGTAAATTTGGTTAAATATGCTTCTTTGGAGCAGCCTATGGAAGCGATATCTAAGGTGCGTTATAAAGATGCTGGTGCTCTATCTACAATCTCACAACAGGGGGACATGGTAAAGATCGACTTTGTACATAATGTAAAAGGTATTGCTCCTGGTCAATCGGCTGTTTTCTATGAAGGCAATGATTTGATCGGTGGTGGCTTCTTAATGAAATAGTCTATACAGATTTATATAAAATAGGAAAGGTCTTAAAATTCAATTTTAAGACCTTTTTTCGTTGCGTGGGCTCGTTGCTATTTGTAAGATTCGATGATTTGATTGATTCTCCATTCTTGATTTACGTTACATAGGGTGATACATTCAACTTTTGTGAAATTGTCATACTTCATTTCTACTTTGGCCATAACACAGTTCTCATTTTTCTCCATGATGGTGTAGGTTGTTTTACAGTTCTGCTTTAGTCCTTTGCTTGACTTTAAAAAATTGACAACTTCTGATTTGCTGTATGTTTTTGTTTTTGCATTGGATGATTGGGTCCATTTGAAGTCATCGGAGAACAAGTGCTGTATACCTTCTGTATTACCATCTGCAGCGATCTGTACGTAACTGTCAATTACCGTTATGGGATTTGTGTTTCTCGGAGTCTTTCCTTTTGCAAAACTCATGCTCGTCATTGCGACTAATGCTCCGATTAATGCAAATACGATAAAGATTGAGTTTAGTGAATTTTTCATGATTTTTAGCTTTTTAAGTTTTTTTGATTTGTGAATTATTTAATTGATTGAATCAAAGGTATATAAGGGGGCTAAAAGTCGGAATGGTAATCAGGTGAACAGTCGGGTAAACTCGGTAAATGGAGGGGAGGATTCGGTGAATCTTTTGTGAATTTGAAAAGCTCGGTAAAAAATCCGGTAAACGGGAGTTTTATTTGTCGCAAAGCAATTTGCCTATCTTGCTATGATCTGAAATTGGCGATTCTCACTTGTCTATTCTACAGGAGTTGTCTCTTAAAACAATAAGAGTGTTGTTTTATCTATCAGTATCTTCGTGATTTTTAATTTATTGAAGCTTCGTAATGATATTTCGTAAACGCTCTTCATGATCATCGCCCCATTGTCCTAAAGCCGCGATTACTGGAATTAAAGTTTTACCAAATTCGGTCAGGCTGTATTCCACTTTTGGAGGGACAATCGGATATATTTTCTTTACAATCAATTCGTGCTGTTCTAATTCTTTTAGCTGTATATGCAATACGCGGCGGGAGGCTCCGGGAATTTTGCGCTGGAGTTCGCTTGGGCGTTGATGTCCTGCATTTATAAACCAAAGTAAACGAATTTTCCATTTGCCATACAGTATTTCACCGATGAGGTCGAGACCACAATTTAGATCTAGGGGTATTTTTTTTTCATACATACGACAAAGCTATGGCTATGTTTCAAAATGTGCAATAGGGGAAAAATTTATCCCTATGCAATTCGTTTTTCCGTACTTGTGTAAACCGGCTGTGTCGCAGACCTTTGTTTTAAATATTTTAGAACATGGAACAGGAATTTAATTTTAATGATGAATTATCGGGCAAAATTGCTTTGGTAACTGGCGGTACAAAGGGAACAGGTAGGGCCATTGCGGAGCGGTTGCTTTATGCCGGGGCGACCGTAATCATTACAGCAAGAAATGAACCTCTGCAGGATAATGGAAAATTACACTTTATTCCGGCCGATTTAAGTACGTCCTCTGGTACGATAAAGGTCGTAGGTGAAATACTGCAACAATTTGGCAGGCTGGATATTTTGGTAAACAATATGGGCAGTTCTGAAACGAAAGGAGGAGGCTTTGCTGTTTTGAGTGATGAGGATTGGGAAAAGACGTTTTATACAAATTTGCTGGCTCCGGTTCGTCTGGATAGAGGGTTTTTGCCTCAGATGATAGCTCGCGGAAACGGCGTTATCGTTCATATAGCTTCTATTCAGGCTAGATTGCCTTTGTATGATGCCACATTACCTTATGCAGCGGCTAAAGCAGGATTGGTGAATTATAGTAAAAGCTTATCAAATGAAGTTTCACCAAAAGGTATTCGGGTGTTGACAGTCTCTCCGGGCTGGATCAAAACAGATGGTGCTACAGGGATGATGGATGAAATCGCGAAAAGAACTGGTATTTCTGTTGATGAAGCGGTGCAGCAGGTCATGGAAAGTTTGGGGGGTATTCCTTATGGCCGACCGGCAGAACCTCAGGAAGTGGCCGAATTGGTCGGTTTTTTAGTGTCACCAAGAGCGGCTTATTTGACAGGAACAGAATTTATTATTGACGGAGGTACAATTCCAACAATTTAAAAACCTTAAAAAAACACTTGAAATGAACATACCACAAGTAATGGCCGCATTAGTTCGTGCGCAGAACAATTTTGATTGTGTCTCCTATGCAATTTTTTTTTCCGAAACAGCCCTGATTGTTGACAAGAGTAATACATACAGGGGGAGAAAAGAAATTGAAAATTGGATTGTCGCAGCAAATGAGCAATATAAAACCGTCATGAAGCCATTGAGCTATAAAAAAGGAGAAACCGAAAGCATATTAAAAGCAGTAGTTTCTGGAAATTTTACTGGAAGCCCTGTTGTACTGTTTTACCATGTTCGGATTGTTAATGAGCAGGTACAATCATTGAAAATTACAGGATAAGGTATTTTTGTATGGTTAAATGTCATGCTTGAGGCCGTACTGGATGATGGTCTGAATAATGGGTAGCAATTCTTTTCCTTTTTCGGTCAAGGTATATTCGACCTTTGGCGGGATTTCGGCAAAGGACTTTTTATGGACAATATCTTTATCGCATAAAAACTTCAATTGGCTGATCAGCATTTTTTCACTGATTCCGACAATACAGCGCTTCAGTTCGCCGTAACGGATGGTGCGTTCGTTAATCTGGAAAATAATGAGCATGGTCCATTTTCCGCCAATGATTTCAAGTGTTTTCCTTAGGGGACAGTTTTCGTCAGAAATATTTATATTTATATTCATTGTGCTGTAAATCAGTAATTATTACTTTAACGTAAGTACCCTACTTTTAGGTAGGTACTTGACTATTGTACTGCAAATGTAGAAATTTGTCATATAATTTACTTACTTATAAAATTAAATAGGATGTCAAAAAACGTAAAAATAGTGCAGTCGTATTTTAATGCGGTAGCAACAGGAGACTTTGATACAGTCGGAAGTTTATTTGCAGATGATATTGTATGGCATCAGCCGGGAAAAGGTGTTCAATCTGGAACGTATACCGGAAAAGCTGCGGTGTTTGCTCATTTGGGGAACTTTATGCAATGGAGCAACGGTACCTTTGCTATTGATGATATTGAATATACAAGTGATAATGGAAATCTTGTGGCAGCTTCAATTCATTTCAAAGCAGCAAAAGGTGAGGGGACACTTGCGATGAAAGGTGTCGATCTATTGCGGATCGAATATGACAAAATAAAAGAAGTCTGGCTGTTTTCAGAAAGAATTGAAGTGGAAGATGATTTTTGGAACAGTGCAGCGAAGAATTAAGATTTGAAGGGGAAATGAGGGTAAGATTTTAGGGTTCTGCTTTGCCTAATTGCATTAACTGTGTTTTGTGCTGTATCCTATAAAAATCGTGTTGCTGTATCTGTATCCATTAAGACTTATATGATAACTTTGTTTAAAAGGAATAAGAATATGAAATTAACAATTTATCAGGTAGATGCTTTTACGGATATGGTATTCAAAGGAAACCCTGCGGCCGTTTGTCCCTTAACGGAGTGGCTGGCGGACGATATTCTATTAAAGATCGCCGCAGAAAATAATCTATCGGAAACCGCTTTTTATGTGCCTAAAGGTGATGGTTATGAAATCCGTTGGTTTACACCTGCATCGGAAGTAGATCTTTGTGGTCATGCAACTCTTGCCACGGCCTACGTTTTGGCCCATTGTGAAAAGCAAGTAAAGGAAACGATTAATTTTTATTCGCCAAGAAGTGGCAAACTTCCCGTAAGCGTACAGCAGGATAAATTTGTGCTCAATTTTCCTGCAGACCAGTTTTCGGAAACTGAATTGACCGATGCACTGCTGGCAGTAACGGATAAAAAACCGATTGCAGCTTATCGCGGAAAGACTGATTATATGCTGGTTTTCGAGAAGCAAAATGATATCGAGGCTTTAAAACCCAATCTACCTTTGATGACTGGTATGGCTGCAAGGGGATTTATCGTAACGGCGAGGGGAGAAAACCATGATTTTGTTTCCCGCTTTTTTGGACCTGTGGTCGGTGTTAATGAAGATCCTGTCTGTGGCTCGGCACATACGACGCTGACGCCTTATTGGGCAGGACAACTCAATAAAACTGAATTGAGGGCATTTCAGCTTTCAGAACGTACGGGTGAAGTATACTGCCGTCTGCTGGGCGACAGGGTAGAGCTGGCAGGAAATGCGGTGCTTTATATGAAAGGCGAGATTTATATTTGATCAAACAGTATTGATGTACTTCGTGTCGTAAGATGCGTCTGATATATTTTTTTTGGGTTTCACTACAAATTGTGAAAAATCGTCCCTAATATTAAAATGTTTGTTTTACGGTAATTAAAACTAAAAACAGCTCTTTAGGATTAATAAAGAGCTGTTTTTGTTACGTTTAAAAGGGTTTAGTACTTCATCCATTTGATGATTTCTTTCCAGTTTGCCTTTTTTCCGTAGATGAGGATACCTACACGGTATATTTTGGCTGCTAACCAGGTGACCAGTAGAAAGGTGCTTACCAACAATGCCAGCGATACAGCAATCTGCCAGGTGGGTACACCGAACGGAATGCGGACCAGCATGGCAATAGGGGAGGTGAAAGGTATAAAGCTTAGCCATGTTGCAATGGGGCCGTTAGGATCGTTAATAATGACTCCAAACGACAAGACATAGGTCAATAGCAAAGGCATGGTAATGGGCATGGTAAATTGGTTGGCTTCTGTTTCACTATCCACTGCCGATCCTACTGCAGCAAAGATGGCGCTGTAAAGTAAATAACCGGATAGGAAGAACAGAAAGAAGCAAACGATAATTTCGGTGACATTGACTGATTCCAGATGTTGTAAAATGCCAAATCCAAGACCTGAAGCCGGTGCCTGACTGACCGTGTTCATGCCGGGACCTCCTTGTTGCATTGCAGCCTGTTCTACGGTTTCTTTATTGATCAGTTTGGTGGCTCCAAAAACCAGGCCTCCGGTCAAGATGATCCAGAGTAGGAACTGGGTGAGCCCGACCATTCCGATACCGATGATCTTGCCCATCATAAGCTGGAAAGGTTTGACCGATGAGATGATAACTTCGATAATGCGATTGCTCTTTTCTTCAATTACACCACGCATCACCTGTACACCATAAAGAAACAGCGATAAGTAAACCAATACGGCTAAACCTACACCGATACCCATAGCAATACCTGTGTTACTGTTTTTCTCCTCGCCACCTTCTGTTAGCTCTTTGGCATTGACGCTGATATGAGGCTGCACCGATTGTAACAGCTCTGGGTCGATACCTAGCTTCTTGTATTCGCCGATGCGGATGATGCCTTCAAGCTGTCTTGCTATTGCATTCTGGATCGTGATATTGGCTTTATCTGCTGAAATCAGCTCGATGGTAGACTGCTGATAAATTTCTTTCGGAATGACCAGGATGGAGCTGTTCTGCTCATCGTCTTTAATCTGCTTTTTAAGATCCTGCAATGAGCGGTCGCTGACAGTAAAAGTAATGTTAGGGTCGCTTTTCAGCTGCTTTGCAAAACTGCCCTGCTGATCCAGAATATATACATGTGCATGGGCGTCTTTGAAACTTTTCTTGGTCAGATAAAATATCCCTCCGTAAAGCGCAATGAAAAATAATGGGACTAGAAAAGTCATCAATAAGAATGATTTCTTTTTGACACGGGAAAAGTATTCGCGCTGAATTATGAGTAGTATCTTATGCATGGTCGGTTTCTTTTTTAGCGTTGTTGGATAGGGTCACTTGCTCGATGAAAATGTCATTGATAGAGGGTACTATTTCTAATACTTGATGGATTTCGGCCAGAGGTAAGAGCTTTGTGAGTACTTGATTGATACTAATGTCTTGATTTAACTTAATAGTGATAATTATTTTGTTTTCAGATTGTTCTATATTTTTTAAATGGTATAGATTTTCTATACGTATTGATTTTTCATCATTAACGGCCTGTAATTCGATTTTGTAGGTCTGATTTTTATAGTTGTTTTTGATGTCATGAATATTGCCGTCAAGGATCTTTTGGGAGCGGTTAATAAGTGCAATGTGGTCGCAAAGTTCTTCGACGGACTCCATTCTATGCGTCGAAAAGATGATTGTAGCCCCTTTTCGGTTCAATTCAAGGATTTCATCTTTGATTAAACTGGCGTTTACAGGGTCAAATCCGGAGAAGGGCTCATCCAAGATAATAAGATCAGGTTCGTGGAGTACGGTCGCAACGAACTGTACTTTCTGTTGCATACCTTTACTAAGGTCTTCAATCTTTTTATCCCACCATGACAAAATGTCAAGCTTCTCAAACCAATGATTTATTCGATCATTTGATTCTTTCTTACTCAGTCCTTTAAGTTGTGATAAGTAAAGCATTTGTTCTCCTATTTTCATCTTCTTGTAAAGGCCTCTTTCCTCTGGGAGGTAGCCAATTCGTTCGATATGTTTGGGTGCTAATGGCTCTCCATCGAATAGTATTTCGCCCGAGTCCGGTCCTGTGATCTGGTTGATGATCCGGATCAGAGAGGTTTTGCCGGCCCCATTGGGTCCTAAAAGTCCGAATATTTTTCCTTTGGGAATACTGAGGGAGACATGGTCCAGCGCTCTATGACTGGCATAGTCTTTTACAACATTTTTGATTTCTAAAAGCATGTATTATTTTGGTTAGTCATATGTGTTTAATCTATTTTTTTTAATCGGTTATCTGGCATGGTATTCCTGGTGCTTTCATGTGTTATAGCAAAATGCTCTCCTGCTGTATTTCGGTATTTATTTATACCGATGCGCGTTAGATGGCCATGTTTACCAGCATATTTTTATCATTAGTAAAGCTGATCTGTGAAACGTTACACTTTTGCCTCCATTTTTGTTTTTAAATAATGAAACGGATCGGAGTTCAATTTGTCAAAAGGATAGTTTTATGCTACCTTTGCAAGATGCAAATTAAAAAAGCCGAATTCATCTGTAGTAATACACGAGTTGATAAATTGCCAGAAGGCAAACTCCCTGAGTATGCTTTTATTGGTCGTTCCAATGTGGGTAAATCATCACTGATCAATGCTATGGTTGGTAAGAAAGGTTTAGCTAAAACTTCTCAAAAACCGGGTAAGACGCAACTGATCAACCATTTTATCATCAATGACGATTGGTTTCTAGTGGATTTACCGGGTTATGGTTTTGCAAAAACATCGAAGTCCAACCGTGAAGCTTGGGAGAAATTTATTCGCCGTTATTTGACGCATCGCGATAATTTGCAGTGTATATTTGTTTTGATCGATAGCCGTCATGAGCCTCAAAAAATAGATCTTGAATTCTGTTACTGGTTAGGTGAGCGGGGTTTACCTTTTATGTTAGTATTCACGAAAGCTGATAAGCAGTCTAACGTGAAGTCTGATGTGAATATGTCTAAATTTAGAAAAGCATTAGCGGAGTGGTTTGAGGAAATTCCAAAGTGTTTCCTAACTTCTGCTGAAGTGAAGTCGGGCTGTGATGCTATTTTAGAGACGATCGGGGATATCAATACCCGTTTTGTTATGCCTGATTTAACGGCTCCTAGTGATGAAGTCGGGTATGAAGAAGGGGATGAAGATAAATATGGTGATGTGGATCCAGATCGTTATCGTCACGCTGGTGAAGAGGAGTAGTCCATGAAGAAGTATCTGTCCCTTGTACTGTTTGCGCACAGTATTTTTGCATTGCCTTTTGCTTTTATTGGCTTTTTCCTGGCTTTACATACCACCAATCATACTTTTGACTGGAAGTTACTCGTATTAATGCTGGTGTGTATGGTGACCGCACGTAATGCGGCTATGGCCTTTAACCGTTACCTGGACCGTGATATCGATATTTTGAATCCGCGGACAGCAATGCGCGATATACCTGCGGGGCGGATTTCTGCTAGAGGGGCATTGCTATTTACAATCATAAACTGTGTGTTTTTTGTCGTTGCGACTTACTTTATCAACAGTTTATGCTTTATGTTGTCACCTATTGCTTTATTTGTCGTGCTCTTTTATTCTTATACTAAGCGTATTACGGCTTTATGTCATCTGGTGCTCGGTCTAGGTTTGGGGCTTGCTCCGGTGGGTGCATATCTTGTGGTAACGGGTCAGTTTCATATTGTTCCTGTACTTTACGGCCTTGCCGTATTGTGCTGGGTGAGCGGTTTTGATATTATCTATGCTCTGCAGGATGAGGCGTTTGACCGTGAGCATAAGCTGAATTCCATTCCAGTATTGTTGGGTACTAAAGGAGCGCTACGTTTTTCCGAAATCCTGCATGTATGTTCGTTTATATTTGTGCTCTTGCCGGTTCTGTATATGGAGGTGGGATGGTTCTATTATCTGGGTGTTGTTTTTTATGGCAGTTTGCTAATCTATCAGCACCGGATTGTGAGTCCAACAGATCTTAGCCGCGTAGATCGCGCTTTTATGACGACCAATGGTATCGCATCTGTTATTTTTGCAGTTTTCTATCTGCTGGATATTATCGTGCATTAGCCGATAGCGTCCAGATTTATATTTTTTATGGTCAAAGCCAGATTAATCTTGATTAATCTGGCTTTTTGTATTTTCTGCTATATTTTTTGTGCCATCCTGAATAAAAATTTATATTTTCAGGGCTTGTTATTAGGATGTGTACACCAATTATTTGTAAAAGCTTAGATTATGGTAGATAATAATTTTGAAAATTTTGTAAAAATCGCATCGGAGCTGGTGTGGAGTGATGTTTTTATTTACCTGTGTCTGTTGACGGGTCTGTATTTTTCTGTACGGACTGGATTTCTGCAGTTGACCTATATTAAAGATATGCTGCGATTGCTGTTTCAGAAAAAGCAGTCGGACGAGGGTATATCATCTTTTCAGGCCTTTGCATTGGCAATTTCGGGCCGCGTGGGTACAGGAAATATCATCGGAGTGGCCACGGCGATCTATATGGGAGGTCCGGGTGCAATTTTCTGGATGTGGGCGATTGCTTTCCTAGGTGCTGCATCTGCTTTCGTGGAGTCTACGCTGGCACAGGTGTTCAAACAGCAGGTCGGAGATGAGTTTAAAGGTGGTCCTGCCTATTATATTGAAAAATGTCTGGGTGTGAAGTGGTATGCGGTTCTGTTTGCCTTAATAACCATTGCAAGTACAGGCTTTTTACTTCCCGGCGTGCAAAGTAATGCTATTGCATCTTCGATGCACAATGCATTTGAAATACCTGTTGCTTATACGGGGATTGGAGTGGTGGTTTTGTTGGCTGTTATTATTTTCGGCGGTGTACAGCGTATTGGCCGAGTGGCTGAACTAGTGGTGCCGTTTATGGCGGGAGCGTATATTTTAATGGCTTTAGTGATCATCGCTTTAAATTATACACAGATTCTGGATGTGTTTGGTCTTATCTTCAGTTCTGCATTTAGCCTGAATGCCACTTTTGGCGGCGTTGTGGGCATGGCGATTGCCTGGGGTGTCAAGCGTGGCATCTATAGTAATGAGGCCGGACAGGGCACCGCACCGCATGCTGCGGCCGCAGCGGATGTTAGTCATCCTGCACAGCAGGGTTTGGTACAGGCTTTTTCGGTGTATGTGGATACAATATTCGTTTGTACAGCAACAGGACTTATGATTTTATTTACCAATCAGTATAATGTGGGGCAATTTGATGGAGCCGGTCAACTGGTCGGTTTTATATCGGAGCATATACCAGGGGTCAATTACACGGCCTTTACACAGGCGGCGGTGTCGCATCATTTTCCATTGATCGGAAATGGCTTTGTGGCCATCGCTTTGTTTTTCTTTGCATTTACGACGGTTATGGCTTATTACTACTATGCGGAAACCAACTTATCGTATATCTTTTCTAATAAGGTAAGTCCGGCGGTCACCTGGATATTGCGTATTGTATTTCTTGCGGCGGTATACTATGGTTCTGTGAAAACAGCGGAGATTGCCTGGGCAATCGGTGATATCGGTGTAGGGCTGATGGCTTATGTCAATCTGATCGCGATCTTACTGATGAGTAAAACAGCGCTCAAGGTATGGCAGGATTATAAAGTGAAGCGTAAAAGAGGGGATATGAATCCAACATTCAGTGCTAAGGAACTGGGAATTAAGAATGCGGAGTTCTGGGATAAAGAGAAATAAAAGGAATAAAAAAATCCCTCAACAAGTGTTGAGGGATTTTTTTATGTTTAATTCATTTTTCCGAATTTATCTCCGGCCATATCTTTCTCATAGTAGGCGGTAAGATCATCCCGGTGATTCAGCACTTTTGATTTGGCTATATACTCCTGGTTGTCGGCATAGATGAATAGTAATGATCCATCTTTAATGGTATTGATAATAGGCTTCGCTAACTCTCTAGGCAGCGCAGGACAGCCGTAGCTTCGTCCTAAGCGTCCCAATGAACTTACGATGCGTGGATTTGCATAATCTGCGCCATGAACTACTACAGCTCTTGATTTGGCTCTATCATTAAAGCCCTCTTCCAGTCCATTTAAAACCAAAGAGTAACCATTTGAACCTTGATAAGTATTCTCCGTTACATAAAAGCCCAATGAGCTTTGGAATGACTCCGGCGTGTTTGAAAAAGAAGTAGCGTAATTACTACCGCTATTTTTACCGTGTGAAACGAGCGAATGAAAAAGGACTTTTTCGTTTTTAAGGTCTAGGACGACAAGCCTTTTTTCGGTAGATGGTAAAGTGAAGTCAATGATTGATAATACATCTTTGTTTTTGGCGGGAAGTAATCTATAGCCTTCCATCGCTTCTTTAAATGCTTTATAATTGACTACATCTTTGAGATTCATGCTTTCGTAGAGTGCATCTACTTTTGATATTTTCTTTTTAACTGTAATTTCTTTTTTATGAATTTCTGTCGGTACTACATTTTTAGATTCTGAGAACAACGCTGCATACAAACCCATAAATAAAATGAACACTAATTTCTCCATACTTTATCCCTTATTTGTTTTTCGATAGCAAATTTAAGAACTAAAGATAGTTAAAAAGTGTAAAAAATTGTTAATCAGTATCTTAATTATCGTTAATCAATAACTATTACCAAAGTCTGGAAGTCTTTTGACCGTTTATAAACAAATTGTGCATGTGATGACGCATTTCTGACACACATATGTGACCTCGGGATGGTGCCTAAGCTCCAGCTGTATTCGATCACTTTACCGTTCGGATTATTGACAGGAACGCCGTGTACGTACGCTCCGGCCGTAAAACGGCTTGCAAATGGGGCGTAACCTTCGATAGATTTTGTGCCATCTTTGAAATAAAACATCTTGGATTTATGCTCCTGTAAAACAAAGATTCCAGTAGGAGTTTCCTGTGCATGAGGAGGCTTGTGACGGCCTGTAGTGGCTGGATTCATGCTTCTTACTGCCCATCCTTTATCTGTTTTATCCAGTGTACAAATATTTTGGTTTGTAACATCCACGACGATTACTTTGTCAAATCTGACAGAATCGCCTATTGTTTTGAGGTATCTTTTTGGTACTTCCCAAGTTCCTTCGAAGGAAACACCTTCCACTTTGACACGTTGTAACGTATCGCTACTCTGCAGTTTAACCAGCCAGCCATCTCTACCATAAATGGAAGGTAATTTGGTTTCGCCTTCACGATATAAGGGACTCGCTTGGT
This sequence comes from Sphingobacterium sp. B16(2022), assembly GCF_012030425.1. Classification (GTDB taxonomy): domain Bacteria; phylum Bacteroidota; class Bacteroidia; order Sphingobacteriales; family Sphingobacteriaceae; genus Sphingobacterium; species Sphingobacterium anhuiense. The sequence goes on from NZ_JAAUVN010000001.1 coordinate 552,372, forward strand.
AGCGTTCTGTTCCTAGGGAGTCAGCAACACGTTTATAGGAATCTCTTTTGAAATGTGGAATAGTAGGTGCCTCACCATTTGAATTCTGATAGTTTTGCAGCACACCATAAATAGCGTTGCCGTTCTGGAAATTCTCAACAAAAGCCAGTTTTTCTTTTATTTTATCCCATTGAAATTGCCTTACTGTATCTTTATAGGGATAAGTGTCTTCTAATGTATACTTGGTGTACTGGAGTTCTTTGGTAATTTCAATATCTGCCGCTGTTTTTGGTTTGGCCTTCGCGATTTCTTCTTCTTTCTTTCTAATCGCATCGATTGAATCTTTTGTTTTCTCCTTTTTCTTTTCTTCCGGATCATTTTTTGATTGTCCTTGTTGGCAAGAAATAAACAAAAAGGAAACGAAAAAACTATATATTAAAATGTTTTTAATGTACAAATGCTTCATAAAACAGGGCTCATTAAGATTTTTACTGTTGAGAAAAGGTACATTATTGTATCGATGCCCCTTTTCTGAATGATTTCATTACCAAACATAGTGCCGAGATTTACATGGATGGATTAAAGATACAAGCTGCTCGCGGAATAGTAAGAGTTAAATTTTTCATTTATCGACTATATATTGAATGGCAGTAAAACAATTTTATAATGATGAGGTTGTATCAATAATTTCTGCTATTTTTAATGTATATGATTTCAAACTTACGTTACTTAATAATACTTGTATTTATATCGTCCTGTGGGATTATGCACAATGTGCCTCTTTCACAGAAGCCGAATTCGTTTGATAAACCCAATATTTCCAATTCTTTTGTGGATCAAAACGGGAATTTTTATCCTGATAATTGGCGTAAGACGTACGGCAGCCCACCTAGTAATGGAAAAAGAGATGCTTACTCTTTAATGAAAATCGCGGCAGACAAAGGTATCACGGATGAGCTGACGGGATTTGAAGTGAAAAAACTAAGGGAATTTAAAGAGCGTGTGAAAACGAAGAAGCGTGTTTTTGTGTTTGTTCACGGCTTTAATGCAAACAATGAAGAAGTAAATGAGAGTTACGGTTATATCCAGAAGCTTATTAAGGTCAATGCTAAGGATGATGAGATTGTGCGTTTTTATTGGGACGGGCTATGGACGAGCAATCCTTTTGCCGGGGCAAAAATCTGGTTTACCGCGACTTCCTTTAGTCAGATGGCCGGTGAGTTTGGTTTAAGGCGTGTGCTGAATACGATTTCAAATAAAGATGTCTATATCATTTCACACAGTCGAGGTGCTTCTGTGGTACTGAGTGCATTGGCGGAACCGCATTTCAATGAGAAGTTTGTAAAAGACATCAAGGAAATTCATAATGTTGATGTGGAAAACGCGAAAGAACTCTTGGAGAATAAAAACCGGATTACCTGTATTATGCTAGCTCCGGCAATCGGATTAGCTGATTTTAAATCGCAGGAGGCAGGCAATGACTCCTTCTGTACGATAAGTCCACAGGTGAAAAAAATGCACATTACAATCAATAATACAGATAAGATGCTGAAGAAGTTTTTCGGTTTTTTTGCCGATAAATTTAATCCGACCGACCTGGGCTATAAAGATAATGTGTACAATGAGCTGGTGAAGCAGTATACCTGCTTTGATAAAACAGACTTCTCGGGTATGGAAAGCCATGCATTCAATAGCTATATTCGCAGTCCGAAATTTAAAACGATGCTAAAAGCAAATGGCATTGCTTTAGCGAAATAGTGTTAGTGTTGCTTGTTGTTCTCCCGGTTGTTGTAGGTTAAGTAGATTCTCTTGACTTCCATTTGCTCGGCTCTTCCTTTATTGATGAGAAGCTGACGTTGTTGGGTAAGTCTGGACTTGTTATTACGCATTTTGTTTTTTAAAACATTGAGATAGGCTATGGCACCAATTCTGGTGGTGTCGAGGCCTAAAAGTCTACAGGAATAGCTGCCTAGGAGAAAATGGTTATAATAAAGATGAATTTCGCGCATCATTTTACGTCCCAGCGCTGATTCCGGATAATACGCGGCTATAGGCTCTTCCTGTAGGGCCTGGGCCAATAACCTGGAATCGGCATCGCCTTCTTTTTGTGTCATGGTCCAGTAGTAGAGCGCTTCAATAGCCTGTTGTTCCGTGTCAGGAAGTAGTTGCAAGGGGATACCTAACAAGTAACCGATATATTTCCAGAGGTGAAGTACTGCTGTTATTTCTTCTGGAAGGATCTGAAATTTCATGCGCTGTAACCCGACGATAAAGACCAGCGAAAATCCCAGGTTGGTGGCAAGCATGTCCCACTGATTGAGCGGTAGGCCCCATTCATTTTTGTCCCAATCCGTCTTCGCCAGAATATTGATCCGTGAGAAAGCATGGATAATGCGGGTTTCCATTACTTTTTGATAACCGATCTGCCCGCTTTTTAAAGATCCATTTTCCATGATGTCTACCCAAAAGTCTACTGTATCTGCCAGGCGCTTCACGGCTCCTTTTTTTAGTGCACCGGTATAGATAAGTGGTTTATTGATTGCTGCCGATTCGTAACCACCCATGAGGCAGTAGTCGCGCAAGACGATCAGACCGCTTAATCCTGCGCGCTGACTTACTGCGATGCCACTTTCCAGCAGTTCCCAGTTTAACCAGGACGGTGAGCTCTCAATCGAAGAGAAAAAAGTGTCAAGTGCTTCTCTATAGGGCTCATCGACATTTTCCGGAGCAACTAAATACGCACGTAGTAATTGCTGTCCCTTGCCAAAACCAACTTGCTGATGGAGCTTTCTGACCAATTCGTCTGCCGGTTCATCGCAGTTGAAGAGGTAGGGAACCAACTTGTTTGCTTCCCGAAGGTCGGGCTGCTTTGGCAGTTTTTTTAACAGTTCTACTCCGGCACCTGCGGTCCAATAATGATGAAAGGAGGAGGTATTTGTTTTGAATCGGCTCGGTATTTCCATCTTAATTGTCTATATCCCAATTCATAAAATTGCCTGTAGCAACGATGTTCCCAGATGTATAGGAGAAATCGAAATCAACGTAATCGGACTGGCAGGAGATCGTATCACTGCAGCAAAATTGGCGGTCGATGTTGAAGCTGATTCGAAATCTACCTTTCTTTTCGATATCGTTGAAAGTGAAACTCGAGACGCTAAGATCGCCGATCTGCGGTGCGCCATCTTTGTCGGATAGGCTGTCGAATACCGCTTCCTGCAGCTGTTTGCGGTCTTCGGCTGTGATCTGATCGAGCAATAAGGTGAAATTTTGCTTGATTTTCTGTAATGCTGTATCTGTAACCGGTATGTTTAATGTGATTGTTGACATGTTTTTAGTGTATAAGCTAGTTGATGTTCGAGCTGCTGTTGGTCTGGAAAATATGTTGTTCTGATCTTCGGATCTAATGAAATCTGTGAAGAAATGGCTTTAAAGGCCAGGTAATGGAGTTCCGAGACCGATAAGCACGTGACCGATGTGCTAAAAGTAATGTTATTTTCTGCCTGCAGGCTGTAGAGACTCTTTGGTAATGCCCTAAGTTTGATCTTACCCACCAGCACATTTAATTTTTCTTCCCAATAGCCGATTTCGTCTGCTAGCTGCTGGAGTATAAATTGTTTCTGCCAGTCATGTAGCTGTTTTTGATAAGTTGTCCCTTTACAGTACAAGGTAATGGTTCTGTTTTTAACCAGAATTTTGTTCGAGGTGGTATTCTTGATGAGTTTGAGTAAATAGTTTTGTTGAAAGAGACGTACCGGATGTTCTTGATACTCGACTTCTTCAGAAACTGTTCGGCTATTCTTGTTATTTTTAATAAACTGTTCTAAGGTGCTGATTTCAAAGTCGACGGGAGCAAAAATGCGCGCAATGCCCGGATGTTGCTCCAAGCGGATTTCTTTGGAATCGGTTGTAATGATTTGATAGTTTTTTCCAGCTATTTCGATTTGCATACTGAAATTAAATGTTCGACCTTGTAAACATAATACTAACTTTTATTAAGTTTGTCATTAAATTAAAACAAATAAACGGTAATATGAAAAAACATTCAGTTCTTGCCGCTTTACTGATGTGCGGAGGAATGCTCTTTGCACAGCAGCAGCCGGCAATCAATACAGCCTTTATGGATAAGAGTGTTCGTCCTCAGGATGACTTTTACAATTTTGTAAACGGTCAATGGATGAAGACAGTGTCGATACCTTCGGATAAAGCGCGATGGGGATCTTTTGACGAGCTTCGTGAAAACACAGACATTGCGACGTTGAAGATCTTGAAAGAATCTTTAAGTACCACCTTTGCAAAAGGTTCTGACGGTCAAAAGATCGGTGATTTATATCGCTCTTATATTGATTTTGATAAACGTAACCAATTGGGCGTAACTCCAATTAAACCTTATCTGGATAAAATCGATGCGATCAAGGATTTTAACGGTCTGTACAATTATCTGGTTGAGGTGACGCCAATCGGTGGCAATCCTTTTTTCGGTGCTTATGTCTATGCACACTTAAAAAATAGTAACGTCAATACGGTTTATTTAGGTGCTGCAAGTTTAGGTCTGGGGCGTTCTTACTATCAGGTTGTAGATGCTAAGAATACGGAAACTTTAGGTGATTATTCTAATTTTATCTCGGCGCTTTATAGTAAAGTCGGTCAGCGTACGCGTGACTTAAAGGGTCCGAAGATTGTTGCTTTTGAAAAAGAACTGGCTAAAAACCTGAAAACAGTGGAGCAGTCCCGTGATGCTGAAAAGCGTTATAATCCGGTTGCTGTTGCTGATCTGAAGAAAATGGTCAAAAACATTGATATTGCCAAATATCTGAAAGATACGGGTTTTAAGGCGGATACCGTGATTGTTTCAGAACTGGCTTATTATCAGAACCTAGACAAGGTATTGAAGCCTGAAAACCTAGAAGCGATTAAGGAGGTCTTGAAATTTAACGTGATGAATGATGCTGCGGCATATTTAACAGCGGACCTGGATCAACTTAATTTTGATTTTTGGGGTAAAAAATTGAAGGGTCAAAAAGAACAACGTGCGTTGGAAAAAAGAGGAGTTGAATTTGTCAACAGTGTGGCAGGTGAGCTTTTGGGTAAACTTTACGTGAAAGAGAATTTCCCGCCACAAGCAAAAGAGCAGGCAGAGGAATTGGTCGGTTACCTGATCAAATCTTTCCAGCAGCATATCAATGATCTGAAGTGGATGTCGGCCGATACGAAAGTAAAGGCTTTAGAGAAACTTTCGAAATTCAATGTGAAGATCGGTTACCCGGATAAATGGAAAGATTACACTACGTTAAATGTGGGTACTTCTTTATTTGATAATATCCTGAGCGAGCGTAAATGGGCTTTTGCAAAGAATTTGGATAAGCAAGGTAAACCTGTCGACAAATCGGAATGGGGTATGACACCACAAACTGTCAATGCTTATTACAGTCCTTTGTTTAATGAAATTGTATTCCCTGCAGCGATCTTACAGCCTCCATTCTATGATTATAAGGCAGATGCAGCAGTTAACTTCGGTGGTATCGGTGCGGTTATCGGTCATGAGCTGTCTCATGGTTTTGATGATCAAGGAGCTAAATATGATGGAAACGGTAATTTGAACAACTGGTGGACCGAAGAGGATAAGACGAAGTTTGAAGCTTCTGCTGATGCATTGGTAAAACAGTTTGAAGCTTATGAACCGGTACCGGGTGTGAAGGTGAATGGCCGTTTTACTTTAGGTGAAAATATAGGTGACTTAGGTGGTTCTTCTGTTGCTTTCGATGCCTTGAAAATGTACCTGAAAGATAAAGGTAACCCAGGTCTGATTGATGGATATACACAAGAACAACGTTTCTTTTTATCGTGGGCTACGATCTGGAGAACTAAAACAACGGATGAGTTTGTTGTGAACCAAGTGAAGACAGATCCGCATTCGCCAGCTCAATATCGTGCTTTTGCGCCGATCATCAATTTAGATGGTTTTCATGAGGCATTCGGTACGAAGGAAGGTGATAAATTATTTGTCCCTAAAACGGATAGAATTGTGATCTGGTAGTTCTTATTTGTATAGGAAAGATCGAGATTAAAATAGAAAGCCCTTACAGATTCCTGTAAGGGCTTTTCTATTATTTTAGTTAAGAGGGCTAGAATTTTTTTGACTTCTGAGTCTTCTAGCCATCTCACTTATTAGTTAAGTAACTTTTTAAAAAAGTAATGCTCGGATCTGTTTTTCATCTTCCTGGATCTGATCTTTCATTTCCTGTAAGGAGTCAAAACGTTCGTCATGACGGATGAAATGCAGGAATTTTACGCGTAATGTCTTCCCATATATATCATCATTGAAATCAAATAAGCTTATTTCAATGCTTCTGTTCATTCCATCTACTGTTGGTCGGGTACCAATGTAACCCATTCCTTTAGCAATTTTGATTGGCTGTATTTCTACGTATTCGCCTGTGGTAATATTTTGTAAATGATCGAAAATATGAACTTCAACAGCATAGATACCGTATGCAGGAATTAATTTGTGTTGTTCGTGCACCTGCAGGTTGGCAGTCGGAAAACCGATTGTACGGCCGATTTGGTCCCCGCGGATCACTGTTCCTGTTAATTCAAAAGGATAGCCCAAGTAAAGGTTTGCGGTCTTGATATCGCCGGTAATCAGTGCAAGGCGTATACGTGTTGACGATACTGCAACGTCGTTGATGTCCTGTTCGGGGATTTGTTCCACCGAGTAGTCAAAAATATCAGCGTACTGTTGCAGATCTTTTAAGCTTCCACTTCTATCTTTCCCGAAATGATGATCGTATCCGATCACTATTTTCTTTGTGCCGAGTTTTCCGACCAGTACATTGCTGATGTATTCTTCAGGTGTCTGGTTTGAGAAATCGCGTGAAAACGGTGTGATGATTAAATGGTCGATATCCAATTCAGATAGTCGGCTCACTTTTTCTTCTATATCATTGATAAGACGTAAACTGTCATCATCCGGATTGATAATTAATCTAGGGTGAGGGTAGAAGGTTAACAATACGGTCTCACCGTTAATTTTTTTAGCGCATTCTTTTAGATGAGTTAATATTTTTTGATGACCGATATGGACACCATCAAATGTACCGATGGTAACAACTGCATTTTCCAATGCTTTAAAATCATCTAAACTTCTATAAATTTTCATTTAATGAAATATTTTTCGAGAAATTAATCAATAGAAATCAATCGTTACAATTGAGGTTCTGTGATACTAATTTCTTTGTGAGCCTTTATTTTTTGAATTAATTCTTCTAGGTTCCAAGCATTTTCAACTTGGTAATCGCCACTTTTCGTTCTTCTTAGTGAACTTAAATGTGCACCACTGCTAAGCGCTTTTCCGAAATCGTACGCCAGGGAACGAATATATGTTCCTTTGCTGCATGATACTCTGAAATGAACGACCGGCATTTCTATTTTTTCGATGATAAAGCTGTTAATGGAGACTTTACGTGTTTTTAACTCGACTGTTTCGCCACGGCGAGCCTTTTCATAAATACGTTCTCCGTTTATCTTGATTGCTGAATGTGCTGGTGGATATTGGTCGATATCTCCTTCGAAGGTTTTCGCTGCATCGTGGATCATCTGCTCCGAAATATGATCGATCGGAAAGGTTTCATCAACTTCTGTTTCCAGGTCGTAAGAAGGGGTAGTACCACCTAAGGTGATCGTTCCTGTGTATTCTTTATCTTCAGCTTGATAGCTGTCTATTTTTTTTGTGAATTTACCTGTACATACAATTAGTAAACCGGTAGCTAGCGGGTCTAATGTACCTGCATGGCCTACTTTTATCTTTAATGGTTTAATGGAGTTACGAATTTTCCCCACCACATCAAAGCTAGTCCAGGTCAGTGGCTTATCTATCAGTAACATTTGTCCTTCGGCAAATGAAAATACCTTTTCTATTTGATCTTTCTCGTTATTTTCCATTCATTAGTTCAATTGCACTAGATCATTGATTTTGTTTTATTTGCTGAATCTCGTTAAACGAAGATTTTAGTAAAACAAAGTCAAGCTGATTTTGTATTTTTTTGCAAAGGTACTCATATTATTTTTCACCATAGCGGGTAAAAGTAAGCGTAGCGTCAAAGTATTAGTTATTCCAGAAGAATACTAATAAAGCAATACCAATAATAATGCGGTACCAGCCCCAGAATTTAAATCCGTATTTCGTTAAGACGGTAATAAATGATTTAACTGCGATCATAGCGACTATAAATGCGACAACATTGCCGACAATAAAGACGATGATATTTTCATTGCTGGCAAATATCATCTCATAACCTTTCTGCGCATGTGCTGTTCCTTCGCCCCATGTTTTTACAAATACGGAGTAAACTGTTACAGCAAGCATAGTCGGAACTGCTAAGAAGAATGAAAATTCTGCTGCTGCTCTACGGTCTAATCCTTGCGTCAAACCACCGATAATAGATGCTGCTGAACGGGAAGTACCTGGCATCATGGCTAGACATTGCCAAAAACCTATAATTAATGCTTTCTTAATCGGAATCTCTTTTTCATCTAAGATGGTTGGATTCTTGAACCATTTGTCAACAAATAGCAGGACAACACCACCTAATACCAAGACGGTTGAAATAGCGATTTGATTGCCTAATACGGCTTCGATTTTATCGTCCAGTAGTTTTCCTAAAACCAGTGCCGGAATAACAGCAATAGCTAGTTTGTAATACAGCTGGATATTTTTGATGTCGAAAAATTTCTTCCAGTAGAGAACTACGATGGACAGGATGGCGCCAAATTGGATAGACACCTGGAACATTTTGAGGTATTCACTTTCCTGCATACCCATTAAGGCTGCAGTAAAGCCCATATGGGCTGTAGATGAAATCGGAAGATACTCAGTTAATCCTTCTACAATCGCTAGAAGGATGGCTTCAAATAAGGACATAGTGTAATTCTACTTTTATTTAGATTTTGGTTTGTAAAGAATGGCTACAAAACCCAATGCAAAACCAAGTACTATGACGATGGGAGCTAACGTGATTTTAGTAAAACTATAGATATCTGTATTACCGCTCATAAGCAGGAAACCGATGATAACGATAATGATACTAACAATAAATAATTGATAATTCAATTTTCCGAAAACAAAAGCACCTTTGTTTGTCGTTTCAGATTTTTTGATTTGAGCCATTTTTAACTGTATAAATCGTTAGATTTTGCTTTTAAATATTTGGTTACGGCAAAGTATGTACTTAAGCCAGAAATTAGAATTCCGATTGCGATGACCACGATAAAGATCGCGGCAAATTCGTACCAGTTTCTTAAAAATACCAGTTCTGGAATCTGCTGCTGTGCAAACTTCAGTGTGAATATTAATAATAGGATGGCGATAAGCGAGCCCAATAGTCCATGAATAATACCGTAGGTGATGAATGGTTTACGGATGAAGTTTTTGGTTGCTCCTATTAATTGCATGCTTTTGATCAGGAACCGCTGTGAATAGATCGCCAGACGGATGGTATTGTTGATGAGGGCTACTGCTATCACTAATAAGATCGCGGCAAACGCCAATACTACAATACTGATAATACGTACATTTTTATTGACCATATCGATAAGCGATTCTTGGTAAACCACTTCTTTGATTCGGGTGTTGCGTGATATTTTGTCTATAAAGGTTTTGATACTATCCGAATTGGCGTAATCTTCTTTCATGTATACGTCAATAGAAGGAAGCAGTGGGTTGTGGCCTAAGTACTGTACAAAGTCTTCGCCTAAATCTTCTTTCAATGATTTTGCAGCTAGTTCTTTGCTAATATATTCTGTACGTAGGACATACTTATCTTTTTCTAGATCCTTTTGCAGTGAAAGTACATCTCCTTCATTGGTGCCATCGTTAACGATGACATTGAGTACGATGTTTTCTTTTACGTATTTCGATAGATTCTTTGCGTGAACAAGTAATAAACCTAGCAATCCAGTCACTAAAAGGACTAGAGCTATACTGATAACAGTAGAGACGTAAACTGATTTTGTCTTTCTTTTTTGCGTGCTTGATTCGTATTCTGACATAATAAGCAATAAAAATTTATTTGCGAAAGTAATGATTTGAGGGGATTTATTCGAATTATTCTTGTAATAACTTTCTTGCGGAAGTATGAAAATTCGCTATATCCTTTGTAATTAACTTTTCAATACTATCATTTATTGTTTAAACTACAAAACTTTTCTTACAATTCGCTATTAAAATCGTAATTTCGCAAGTCTTACAAAATTCCTCAATACAAAAATGGAGTACAATCACAAATCGTTAGAAAAAAAGTGGCAAAAATTTTGGGCCGATCATGAAACATTCAAATCTGCGGATACACATGAAAAACCGAAATATTATGTTTTAGACATGTTTCCTTATCCTTCTGGAGCTGGACTGCACGTCGGTCATCCACTTGGTTATATCGCTTCGGATATTTTTTCAAGATATAAACGTTTAAAAGGTTTTAATGTTTTGCATCCTATGGGATATGATTCGTTCGGTTTACCTGCTGAGCAGTATGCCATTCAGACGGGACAACATCCAGCGATTACGACTGAGGCAAATATAAACCGTTACCGTGAACAATTGGATAACATTGGTTTTTCTTTTGATTGGAGCAGAGAGGTACGTACTTCCGAGCCTTCTTACTATAAGTGGTCGCAATGGATTTTCATGCAACTGTTCAATTCTTGGTATAACAATGATTCGGATAAAGCAGAGTTAATCGATACTTTAATTAGTCGTTTTGAAAAAACTGGCTCAGAGAGAATTAATGCTGTTTCTGATGATGATGTATTAACATTTACAGGAGCGGAATGGCTTGCCTTTGACGAAGAAAAACAACAGCGTGAGTTGTTGAAATACCGTATTGCGTACTTACGTGAAAGTACCGTGAACTGGTGCGCAGCATTAGGGACAGTGCTGGCGAATGACGAGGTGATCAATGGTTTTTCTGAGCGTGGGGGGCATCCGGTGGAGCAGAAGAAAATGATGCAATGGTCGATGCGTATCACTGCCTATGCTGACCGTATGTTGCGTGGTCTGGAGCTTGTGGACTGGCCAGAGCCTTTGGTGGAGATGCAACGTAATTGGATCGGTAAATCTGTGGGTGCATTAGTGAAATTTCCAGTTCCACAGCTGGAGACGTATATTGAAGTATTCACCACCCGTGTCGATACAATATTTGGTGTTTCATTTGTGGTATTGGCTCCGGAGCATGAATTGGTTTCAAAATTAACGACTGCTGATCAGCAGGCTGCAGTTACTGCATATATTGATAAAACAAGTAAAAAATCGGAACTGGACCGAATGTCTGATACAAAAACGGTGTCGGGTGCGTTTATAGGTTCATATGCCAAACACCCGATTACGGGAGAGGATGTTGCGATCTGGATTGCTGATTATGTATTGGCGAGTTACGGTACAGGTGCTGTAATGGCTGTTCCTTCGGGCGATCAACGTGATTATCTGTTCGCAAAGCATTTTGATCTACCGATCGTCAAGATTTCTGACTCGCAGCAGATTGAAGAGGAAGCGGATGGAAATAAGGATGGTAAATATATCAACTCTGATTTTATGAACGGCTTGAACTACCAGGAAGGTGTGGCTGCTGTAATTGCAAAGTTGGAAGAATTACAATTAGGAAAAGCTAAAATTAACTACCGGATGCGTGATGCGATCTTTGGTCGCCAGCGTTACTGGGGTGAACCGGTTCCGGTTTATTTCAAAAATGGATTGCCTTACTTAATAAAGGAAGAAGAGCTTCCTTTGTTATTGCCTGAGGTGGACAAATACTTACCTACTGAAACAGGTGAACCACCTTTGGGACGTGCGGAAAACTGGAAATACGAAGATCAGTACGAGTATGAATTGAGTACAATGCCAGGATGGGCCGGATCTTCTTGGTACTGGTTCCGTTATATGGATCCTCAGAACACAGAAGCTTTTGCTTCGAAAGAAGCGGTAGATTACTGGAAAGCTGTTGATTTATATATCGGTGGTTCTGAGCATGCTACAGGTCACTTGCTATACTCACGCTTCTGGAATAAATTTTTGAAAGATTTAGGTTTCCACAATGAGGAAGAGCCTTTCAAAAAACTGATCAATCAAGGGATGATCCAGGGACGTTCTAATTTTGTATACCGCTTATTAGGCGATGAAGGAAAAGCAACAGATACGTATGTTTCTTATGGTTTGAAAGATCAGTACAACACGATTCCATTACACGTAGATGTTAATATTGTGGTTAACGATGTGCTGAATCTGGAGAAATTTAAAGCGTCGAGACCAGATTATGCCGCTGCTGAATTTATTTTGGAAGACGGTAAATATGTCTGCGGAACGGAAGTGGAGAAAATGTCTAAATCAAAGTTCAATGTTGTCAATCCTGATGATATTATCGAAGCTTATGGTGCAGATACACTACGTTTGTATGAAATGTTTTTGGGTCCGTTGGAACAGGCAAAACCTTGGAATACGAATGGTATTGAAGGTGTTTACAAATTCTTAAAGAAAGTATGGCGTTTGTTCCATGATGCTGAAGGTAACTTTAATGTATCGGATGTGGAACCTACAAAAGCGGAATATAAAGCTTTGCATAAGATTATAAAAAAGGCGGAGGATGATATTGAACGTTTTTCATTCAATACGTCGGTTTCAGCTTTTATGATCTGTGTGAATGAGCTTACTGATCTTAAATGTAATAAACGTGCTATTTTAGAACAGCTGGTTGTTGTACTTCAGCCTTATGCACCGCATATTTCGGAAGAGCTGTGGTCGTTATTGGGTAAAGAAGCTGGATCGATCTCGTATGCGACTTATCCGACATTTATTGCTGATTATTTAGTGGAATCGGAATTTGCATATCCGGTATCGATAAACGGTAAGATGAAAATGAACTTATTGTTGGCATTGGATCTAGACGCAAAAGCTGTTGAAGAAGTTGTTCTGGCCAATGAAGATGTACAGCGCTATATGGACGGTAAAGCATTGAAAAAGCTTATTTTTGTTAAAGGGAAGATTATCAATATTGTAGTTTAATCTAAAAACGCTATAATCATATAAAAAATGCGCTTTTGATTTATTCAAAAGCGCATTTTTATGTTTTATACTATTGTTCCTTTATCGTTTATGATCGCTGAATTTTTATTCTGGCTCTTGCTCTTACACTGCCAGATTCGGTTATCAAGGTATAGGCACTTTTCGCATTTGATTACTTTCAGTTCGATATTTCTAACTTTATAACCAGAACTGTCTTGAAACCTGAAAGCAGGTTTTAAAACAATACATCTTGAAATGCTTCAGTTTTATCAAATACAGATTTTGCAAAAGGGCAAAGGGGCATGATCTTCGCATTTTTTTTGCGGGCATAATCAACTGCTTCGAGTACCATCTTTTTGCCGACACCATTGCCGTTAAATTCCGGGTGTACTTCGGTATGATCAATAATGAATTTGTCTTCTCCAGCCCAGGTATATTCCATCAAACCAGCTTCTTTACCATCGATTTCTGCGATTATTTGACCCTTCTTTTCGTTTTCAATGTTTTTTATAGTCATCTCTTTTTAATTTAATAAACAGCTAATTTCTGCCTTTGGTTTTTTAAAAATAAGATTTTTATAACAAATTTTTTTCATTTAAATATTTCCAATAACGTTTTGGTAGACTCTGAACATGTAGTTTTGTGTTTTTTCGTTCCTTGATATTGACTGATTCAAAGTAGTTTTTCCAGAGATCACTGTAGCGTGATTCTTCTTCGTCTAAGTGAATTTCGATTTGATTTTTAGCTAAAGTATCGCTGAATTTAACTTCTGTTACTTCCATTAAATCATAGTAGATACCATATTTTCGCTTCAGATCATAGATAAGCCATTTTTGGTCTGCATAGCGTTCTTTGAAAAACTTCACAATTAGCGGTAGGACATTAAAATCAGGTTCTAGATTAGCAAAATATAAACCATCTTTCATTTTTTGAAACCTGACAAATGCTTTTACCCGGTGTCTTTCTCTGGAAACAGAGCGAACAATTTTTTTTATCTGTAAGATATCGTCATGGCCATAGTTTTGATTGGCTTTGGATTCTGATCTAAAATAGTAAATAATACTTCGCAATATCAAAAGTTCTCGATCTTTGATTTCTGAAAGATGGACATAATAAAGTTCTTGGATCCCCTGAAGACCTATTTTTTTTTCAAGACCGAGGAGTACGCGTCTGGCTTTTTCATTATCTGTGCTGATCAATTCTGGAGCAGTAAAGAGGCCCGTTTGGCTAGATGAAGCATGTTGCTGTATAGCGCCGACCTGCCATTTGTACTCAAAGGAGCAAAAGACACATGTCATTAGTCCTGACCAGGTACCATCGTAGTTCAGCGTTTTTAACATCTTAGAAAAGGGTTAATTGTTGACTGTCGTTTTTAATGTACTTACTGCTGGATTGTGCCAGAATATATTGTTTGATATGGGATCCGGGCTTGTCCGCATAGAGTTGTTGAAAACCGAGACAAGTAATAAAATACTTTGCCCGATTGGTGGCTACTCCTAGCTTTTGCAGGTTTTCGAGGCGTAATGGACCGAAGCGTCGAGCCAGAATGATCTTTTTAGCAGACTGTACACCAATACCTGGTACCCGCAAAATAAAATGATAATCTGCTTTATTGATATCGACAGGGAAGGCATGTTGATTGCGTAATGCCCAGCTGAGTTTTGGATCGATATCGAGATCTAGCAAGGGATGGTTGTCATTGACAATCTCGTCTGCCCTGAAGCCGTAGAACCGCATGAGCCAATCGGACTGATACAGTCTGTTTTCGCGTACCATAGGAACTGCAGTGCCAATTTCGGGCAAGCGCTTGTCGTAGGAGATGGGTACGTAGCCGGAATAGTAGACACGTTTTAAATGATAATTTTTATAAAAATGCTGTGCTGTTTGGATGATATGTTTATCTGATTCGCCGGAAGCGCCAATAATCATTTGTGTACTTTGTCCTGCTGGAGCGAATGTCGGTGTAGATTTGATGATCTTTCTTTCCTCATTTGTTCTGATAATTTCATTTTTTAGATAGCGCATAGGAATGATCATATCTTCCCGGCTTTTATCGGGCGCTAAAAGTTTGAGTCCTTCTTTTGTAGGTATCTCGAGATTGATACTCAAACGGTCGGCATACAATCCAGCTTCATGGACGAGCTCATCGCTTGCTCCAGGAATGGTTTTTAGGTGGATATAGCCATTGAATTTATGTTCCAAACGTAATTTTTTAGCGATGGACACTAATCTTTCCATCGTATAATCGGCATTTTTAAATATACCTGAGCTTAAAAATAGTCCTTCTATGTAGTTCCTCCGATAAAAGTTGATCGTCAGATCGACGACTTCCTGTACGGTGAATGCCGCCCGTTCGATATCATTGCTCTTTCGTGATACGCAGTAAGCACAATCATAAATGCAATGATTGGTTAACAAGATCTTCAACAAGGAAACACAACGTCCATCTTCGGTATAAGAATGACAGATGCCGCCTTGATTGGCATTTCCGATTCCTTTATTTTTATTAGCTCGATTACTTCCGCTCGAACTGCAACTTACGTCGTATTTGGCGGCATCGGCTAAAATATTAAGTTTTTGAACTATACGATCTGACATAACGCTGTTAATTTTAGTAAATATACTAATATTATTAGTTATCTATGTCAATTGCGATAATTTATAGCAAATTATTTTATTTATGATATCAGAAATAAAGGAGGTTACTCGGATTTTGTAGCTTACGATGCGATCAATATTTTTAAGGTGTTTTTAAATTTCCTACCTTGTATCTGAATTTTTAAGGGGATGTGCATGTACGAAGTTTTGGAATTAAATTCTTCAGTAAGAATAGTATGGAAATGGATAGCTTATATATTGAACAGGTTATTGCAACGAGGACCTGGAAATTACGTCAGCAGGTACTGTATCCGGAAGGCTCGTTAAAGGATGTGATGATTGATGCGGATTTTGACGGGACGCACTTTGCGGCGACCATAGCAGGGGAGCTGATAGGGGTAATCTCTGTGTTTAAGATAGAAGAGGGGCACTATCAGTTTCGAAAATTTGCGGTTCTTCCTCATTTTCAGGGAAATGGTATAGGTACTGCACTATTCAAATCTGTTGTTGACTTTTGTCGGTTATGGAATGGTGTTTCGCTTTTTTGTGATGCACGGATAGCAGCTGTTCCTTTCTATGAAAAACTAGGAATGCATATTAAGGGAGAGCACTTTTTCAAGAAAGAACTTGAATATGTTCGCATGGAAATCGGTTTATTTAATCAGAGCAGACATCAAACTGATATATAAAGTGATTCGGTTGAGTGAAGTCGTATCGCATCTAAAGCGCTATTTGCCGCGAACGTAACGATGTGCTAATTCCAAGTTTTTAAGTTTTGGGGGTAGAATTTCCATTCAGGTGTTCTGATTACATCGCCAGACAAGACGTACCAAGGGCTTAAAGATTTGTTAACGGGATTATTGATAATCTGCAATTCCTGTGCAGGCATATAACTTTGAGCCATTAAAACCAGTTTCTGACCATTTTTAGGGTTTACGGCTATATCGACAATAATAATAGCATGTCCAATCGGATTTCCTTTTTGGACAAAGGTATCACCTATTTGGACATCATCCATGGATTTGACAGTTGTCAGTTCATCGTGGAGGGAGCTTGTATTGGCATAAGCAAAAATATTCTCTAGGTATTTCCAGTATTTGGGATAGGTGTAATCTCCAGAGGCAAATTGTTCATAATAACGAGGTTTACCATCGGACAGAAAATTGAAATGAATATCTTTGTATTTCTTATTTTGGTATAAATAGTCAGCTCGCAACCGCATGACAGCATCTGCACATTGATGTAGGTCTCTTTTTCCTATGGGCAGATCGATTACACTTGCGTAGATGTCTCTTCTATCTTTTGTTCTTCCATTATAATAAGTCACAAGTGACTCAATAGGTTTGAGAGGGAGTTGCTGTAAGAAATAACCAAATTCATTTTTTTTGTAGTTTTCTCTTTCGTAGCCAACCGGGGGGGTGAATCTGTCTTTAATGGTTTTACCCTGGGGATCTATCAATTTTTGATTATAACCATCAACCACATGCAACTGTTTGGGCTTATCCTGAGATTTATTTTGATTGGATGATGCTGTACAGCTGATGAGGACAAAGGGGACATAAATGAGGTATAAGATCTTCATGTGTTTTTTTTTGTTAAAATAAAACATTGTATCCCAATGAGAAACGTGCAAATGGGTAGCTTTTGTTGATATCAGGATAGTCTTTGAAATTACCTTCTAATCTAAAATAACCAGAATTCATGTTTAAAGAGAAGTTTTTCAATAGACGTAGACTGCCACTAATCGATGCTGTATGTAAAAAATAATGGGATTCATTGCCACTTAAGGTAACAAAATAACCACCATGGTATTGTGCTCCGAATTTAAATCTGTTCAGCACACTGATTTCTCCTGAACCGCGGACATCGACACCTGGTCCGTAATTGTAATTACGGCTTTCTCCAAAGAGGAGGTAGGGATCAGGAACTGCGGCCAGTATGACAGGACCACCACCTATAGTTGTTGTTAAGCGATTCTTGCCTCCTAAACTAAAGTTTGATATGACGTTGTAATTCATACTTTGTGCTCCGTAGAAGAAGGCTTCATTATGATAGAAGTCATAATTTGCAGAGAGTACGCCGAGATGTCTACCCGGAAGATTTTTGATAATGCGTTTTCCGTAGAGTGACGCATATACGTTTACGGTGTTGACAAATGAGCTGTCGTCTCCGCCAACCTCCAGATTGACATAGAAATCATCAAACGGTTTTTTGTTTTCAATGTTGTCATTGGTATAGATCAAGCTTAACCGAACAAAATAATCTGTTTTTCCTTTTGTGATAATGTCTAGGTCTTTTGTGTCAAAACGGCGGAAACCAAAATCGACCTCGGCTTTGACTTTAGAAGAATCAATAACAGCTCCTTTTACGACTCTTCCCCAACGGCCATCCAATAAACGATTTAGCCCGTTGACTGGATTAATGAAAAAAGCTAATACTTCTTTTCCTTGCCGCTCGGCTAAGGAACTGGTCGGTCTGGACAGTACATTTTGTGAAATACGGTGTGTGATTTCCCCCAATATAATGCCGCCATAGGTTGTGTTTACTAAATCATTGATTGAAGGGGCCTGTGTCTCTCCTGCAGTTTCCCAGATAAAGCTTCCTGCTAAAGTGGCAAGGGAGGATTGAAGAAAGCTATAGTTGTTGGATCTGAATGCATTAAAATACAGTTGACCGTGATAAGGGTGGGCAATTTGATTTGTAGCAAATGCATTGTCGTCCCATGCCCATGCACTTGGTTTAAGATGTTTGAACCAGTTGTTTAATGTGATGTGCGAGTAGGGATCTTTTCTGATGAAGTAGTTGAAAGAAGCTGGTAATGCCTGAAACATGAACCATTCGGTCGCCGCTCTTGCAAAGTGTTTCCGAGGGTTGTGATTGATGGTATCCTGGTAATTTGGAATCTGATAGCTCTTATTTACATAACTTTGCTTTACAGAGTTATTTGAATAAGGAGTGACCTGAGTGTTGCTGATGACCGTATCGGTGTTATATTTTTCATTTAAAGGTTTAAATTTGTTTACGGTATCTCGATATTCCTGTATATATTCTTGTGCATAAAGAGGTCGTGCAATAGTGATAACCAATAATAGGAGGGGCAAGATAAAAAAGGAAAGAGAAGCGCGCTTCGTTGTTGTAATCATATCTATACTTCAGGCTTAATTTCTTAAACAAGTAATAAACTTAAATAGTTTTAAACTTAATCGGAAAAATATTACTGTTACGCAATCAATCTTGACTTAAGTTTGATTATTCTGAGCCTGCTTTTGTCAGATCCAGTCTGTCTGCTTCCGTAATTGGCCGAATGATCTGACATGGGTTTCCTGCGGCGATGACATTGGCCGGTATGTTTTTGGTGACCACGGAGCCGGAACCAACAATACTGTTTTCACCGATCTCTATGCCAGGATTAACAATAACATTGCCTCCTAACCAGACATTGTCTGCTATGTTGATCGGTTTAGAACATTGCCATCCTTTTGCGCGGTCTTCAGGATGGATCGCATGAGTGGACGTAAATAATGAAACATTAGGACCGAATAAGACATTTTTACCAATTGTAATCGGAGCAGCATCTAGCAGAGTGCAGTTATAATTGGCGAAAAAATTGTCGTCTATAGAAATGTTGAAACCATAGTCGCAATAAAAAGGAGGTTCAATAAAAAAACGGTTGGATTTCGTGTTAAGTAGATTTTTAATGATGATCTGTCTTTCTTTAAAAGATTTTGGTTCGGCATCATTAAATTTCTTTAACTGCATTTTTGCATGGAGTCGTTTCTCGAAAAGCTCTTTTCCAGATTCACGATAATATTGATTCGTTAGATTCTTATTGTCCATGGGCCGAAATTACTTCAAAAAAACTAACTTTGTTGTTGAAATAGAAAAAATTATGGCAAATAATAATTTAGATGCCTTAGCTCCTCAAGAGCTATGGGCGAATTTTTCTGCATTGAATGCAGTTCCACGTGCTTCGAAGAAAGAAGAACGTGTTATCGCATTTATGATAGATTTTGGTAAAAGCTTGGGTCTTGAGGTTACTGAAGATCATGTTGGCAATGTCCTGATTAAAAAAGCGGCAACTGTTGGTATGGAAGACCGTAAAACGGTCGTCCTGCAATCCCACTTGGATATGGTTCATCAAAAAAATAACGATACTATTTTTGATTTTGATACGCAGGGTATCGATATGTTTGTGGATGGTGATTGGGTAAAGGCAAAAGGCACGACTTTAGGTGCAGATAATGGAATTGGCGTTGCTACAATTATGACCATTTTAGCTTCCCAAGAACTGGAGCATCCTGCAATCGAAGCCTTGTTTACGATTGATGAAGAAACGGGTATGACTGGAGCAATGGGGTTGCAAGGTGGTGTATTGACTGGAGATATTTTATTAAACCTGGATACGGAGGAGGATGATGAACTTGATATCGGGTGTGCAGGTGGAATTGATGTAACAGCTACTAAGTCTTATCAAGAGGAGGCTAGTCCTTCTGGAGCTGTTGCTTTTGAAATTGTTGTCAAGGGCCTTAATGGCGGTCATTCAGGAATTGAAATTCATAAAGGTTTGGGGAATGCGAATAAAATCATGAACCGCCTTTTGTATAAATCTTATGATGAGTTTGGTTTACAGCTTGCAACTCTAAATGGTGGAAGTCTACGAAATGCAATTCCGCGTGAGTCTACTGCAACGGTAATTGTTTCTTCTGAACATGAGGATAATTTTGCGTCAGATTTAGCTCCTCTTATTGAAGCTATTAAAACTGAGTTTAAAACAGTAGATGGTGGATTGACAATATCAATTGAAAAATTAACTACTGTTCCTGCTGCTGTTCTTTCTGCTCAAGATCAGGAGTTGTTGATCAATGCAATCTATGCGGCACATAATGGTGTTTACCGTGTGAGCGCAGACTTTGAAGATCTTGTGGAAACTTCTAATAATATTGCCAAAGTGAGTGTTGGCGATGGAAAAATGAGTATTAAATGCTTGACACGATCATCTGTTGAAAGTTCTAAAATAGATTTAGCCCAATCTTTGGAAGCTGGTTTTTCAATAGCTGGATTTGATGTTGTATTTTCAGGATCTTACCCTGGATGGACACCAAATGCTGATTCTGAAATTTTAGAGGTTTTGAAACGTATTTATATTGAACAGCATGAAGAGGAGCCAAAGGTGGTTGCGTGCCATGCTGGACTGGAATGTGGAATTTTGGGAACGAATTATCCTGAAATGGATATGATTTCCTTTGGACCAACTATTTTGGGTGCACACTCTCCGGCAGAGCGGGTATCTATATCTTCTGTTCAGAAATATTGGGAATTTGTGAAACAAATTTTAAAAGAAATTCCTAAAAAATAGGATATTGTATCAAAAATAAGAAAAGGCTTAAATTTAATTTTAAGCCTTTTTTTTGTTTTCTCTATTGCTATTTTAATAAAGTTTGTATATATTTACTTTAGATCGATTTTAATTAAGGGGGCATCACCTCTTTTATTTAAAATAACCTTGATCTTCATGTTTGGCATTCCCATGCTACTGCTGTAAAATATAGTTTAAGAAGGCCTGCCTTTCATTTATTCAAAAAGGACAAAGTTTTATTCTTACTAGAATTGCCAATGTGGTAATTTAGACTAGTTTTTGTGATTAAATATTCAAAATATATCCTTGTGTTTTTATGACTTTAAAATATATTTGTTTGTTTGGTGTTATTTTATCAAAATTTTAGGTGCTAAAAAGGATGTTTTAACATATTCATTTCATGTTAAAATTAGTTAAATAGATATGGGAGTTTTACTTTTGCAGCATCAAAACTATATCAAACACATCTTACATGAAAAAGTCTCTACTTTTTTTTGCTCTTGCTGTCGGGAGTTATGGAACTATCCATGCACAAACAACAACAAGCAGTGTTACAGGGATTGTAAAACAATCTACTGGACAAACAACGACAGGTGCAACTATTAAAATTACGCATCAGTCAAGCGGAGCCACCTTCAGCGGATCGGCAGATTCGAATGGACGTTTTAACATCGCAAATCTTCAAGAGGGCGGACCTTACAAAATTGAAGTTACCTACATCGGTCAAAAACCAGTTGTTTACGATAATGTCTTCTTGAAAGCCGGTGAAGCACTACAATTAGATCCTGTTTTTGCAGAATCATCTGAAACAAATTTAGGAGAAGTTGTTGTTGTAGGTCGTGGTTTAATTGATATCGCGGAAGATCGTAAAACTCCGATTGCTGTTTCTACAATCTCGAAACAAATCATCGAAGAAAAAGTGGGTGCAATGGATATCACTGCTTCCATGGTCAATACACCTGGTGTATACGTATCTGGTCAATCAAAAGGTTTTGGTGAATCTTCCATGACAACACGTGGCTTTGATCAATCTAACACAGCTTTCTTATTAAATGGCCAACCGATTAATGGTATGGACAATGGTCGTGTTTTTTGGTCTAACTGGAGTGGTTTGTCAGATATTGCTTCTTTAGTACAAATTCAACGTGGTTTAGGTTCTTCAAAATTAGCGATCTCTTCAGTAGGGGGGACGATTAACTTTGTGACTAAATCTACAGATATGCAACAAGGTGGTTTTGTTAAAACAACTATCGGTAACGATATGTTTGTAAAATCTACGATTGCTTACAACACCGGTTTAATGAAAAGTGGATTTGCAGTATCTGCAATGGTTACTGGGTGGCAAGGAAATGGTTACATGAAAGGTACTGAAGGTGCTGGCCAAAACTATTTCTTA
The DNA here is from genome assembly GCF_012030425.1 of Sphingobacterium sp. B16(2022). Taxonomy (GTDB): domain Bacteria; phylum Bacteroidota; class Bacteroidia; order Sphingobacteriales; family Sphingobacteriaceae; genus Sphingobacterium; species Sphingobacterium anhuiense. Next base: position 574,746 of record NZ_JAAUVN010000001.1, read on the forward strand.
TCTGTTGGATATAAAGTAAACGAGAAGCACAACTTAAACTTAATGGTTACAGGTGCTCCACAATGGCATAACCAAGGTTTTACTTCAGAACTATCAAATTTCTTGAGAGATGGAAGAAAATTTAATGCAAACGTGGAGATGATTAATGGGGTGGAAAGAAATGTACGTAAAAACTACTATCATAAACCGGTTGCTAACTTAAACTGGGATTGGACAATTGATGATAAATCGTCGTTATCTACTGTTGTATATGCTTCTGTTGCTAGTGGTGGCGGTCAATCCAAACGTACTGAAAAAGTAAATCCAACACCATTTTTAGCATCTCAAGTTAATAATCACCAATGGTTTGGTGTAGTATCTAACTATAACCGTAAGTTGAATGATTATTTAAATTTTAATGTTGGTTTTGATTTACGTGACTATAAAGGTGAACACTATATTCAAGTAACGGATAAATTAGGTCAAGAATCGATTTCCCATGAAAAAAATGTGAACTACGGGATCATGACTACTTCTAATACTTACAGCACTAGTCCTTGGAAATCTTTTGGAGATAAACCAAAAACAGGTCAGGACCGTTTAGGTTGGGATTATGAACAAATGATTAGATATGCTGGTTTATTTGGACAATTAGAGTTTGCGAAAGATGGTTTTACAGCTTTCTTCCAAGGTTCCCTTTCTGGTCAGCAAAACAGTAGACAAGATTATTTCCTTTATAAATTAGGTGAAGGTAAATCTAAAGATGTGAACAATTTAGGCTACAATGTAAAAGGCGGTGCAAGTTATACATTAGGTAACCATACCATCTTTGGTAATGCGGGTTATTATTCTCGCCAGCCATACCAAAACAATATCTTCATGAATTACATGAACGATGTTAATCCATATGCTGTTAATGAGAAAATTTTAGGTTTAGAGGCTGGTTACAAATTTGCCTCTGAATATTTTGATGTTAGCGTAAATGCATACCGCACGACATGGGCTGACCGTACAACAGGAAATTCTTTTACAGCTGCTCAAAAAGAAGTTGACAAATATGGTATTGACAAAGTACAGGTCGGAAGTTTAATCTATAACACGAACTATGGTGTAAAACAAGATCACCAAGGTGTGGAGTTAGAGTTATTAGCTCGTCCATTCCGTGGCTTTGAATTAAAAGGTTTTGCTTCCTTAGGTAAATGGGAATATGATGGTGATGCTATAACGATTGTTCGTAATGAAAATCGTGAAGTATTAGAAACTACAACGAGAGATTTAACAGGTGTAAAAGTTGGTGATGCTTCTCAGACAAGTTGGGGTTTAGGTGCTAAATACAAAGTCTTAAAAGGTCTTTCTGTAGATGCTGATTATAGACGTTATGAAGATCTGTATAGTTCATTACCTGCTAATAGACCTACAATGAAATTGCCAAATTATGATCTGTTAGATGCTGGTGTATCTTACAAAGTTGTATTGAGCGATAAGAATGCGATCAGTTTCCGTGTTAATATGAACAACGTATTAGACAAATTGTATATCTCTGAAGCTACTTCAAATGTCGAGTCGAAGGCGAATGCTACATACTGGAAAGGTATTGACACATCTAACAAAGTGTTAATGGGATGGGGACGTACATGGAATGCTTCTGTGAAATTCACATTCTAAGCGAGTACAAAAACAAAACATAATTATACTTCTTAAAAGCCGTTGCAATTTATTGCAATGGCTTTTTTATTTTTCGGCTTCATTACCACCAATGCTTGCTTGCCCTTTACTTTGTCATTATTTAAGGCTCCTGATCAATGTGCTTATCCTACAAGCTGAAATTTTGGAAATCTATTCTTTATTTCTTTGGTGTAATTAGTAATGATTGATAAACCTTTAAGCATGTGTAAGATTATAGGGATAATGCGATGGAATTGTTGTATTGGTATTGTGAAGTTTGTGGAGTAGTGGTGTAATGCTATTGCCATAATGGGATTTCGGTGGTATAAAATAAGGATGTATTAATGTAATTTCCTTGATGTTATTATAGGAAGCAAAAAAAAGGCTAAACATCAACTGCTTAGCCTTTCTATATTTTTTAATGTTATATCTATCTTGACATGGACTGAATCACACTCACATGTGATTTGAATGCTGAATTGAATGTTTTGTATTCAAGATATTTAACATTGAACTCCAGACAGGTTTCTCTGACCAATTTATTAATCGCGGGATAGTGGATGTGACTTATCTTAGGGAATAAATGATGTTCAACCTGATAATTTAAACCGCCTAGAATCCAAGTTAGAAATTTGTTTTTTGTAGCAAAATTAGCTGTAGAGCTCAATTGGTGAATCATCCACTCATTTTCCATTTTTGTTGGGTCTGCAGTCTCTTCTATGGCAACAAATTCTGTTTCAGTTACGACGTGCGCAAGCTGGAATACGGTTGCTAAACAGATACCACAAGCGATACCTGAAATTAGTAACCCAACTAATGTTGGTAACCATCCTACCACTAAAACTGGGATAACGATGAAAATACTGATGTGAATAATTTTACTTACCCAAAAGATCACTTTTTCACGTAAAGGGAAATCGAATGATTTCTTTTTGCTTCCCATGGCTTCAAGAAAATATTTCTCATAATCTTGATAGAAAATCCAAGCTAAGTAGGAGATGCTATATAGAACCATAAAATAATATTTCTGGTAGGAGTGATGCTTTTTTAATTCTTGGTCTTTATGCACACGCATAAATTTGATATCAATATCATGATCTTCACCTTCAATGTTGGTATAAGTATGATGTGCAATATTGTGCTTCAATTTCCAGAAATAGATATTTCCACCCATTAGGTTAAGACTGTAGGATAGGGCACTGTTTAGTCTCTTACTATTAGAGAATGTATCATGTCCGGCATCGTGCATCACATTGAATCCGATTGCGGCAAAATTTATTCCAAGTAAAATTAATACAACAACACTGATTAACCAGTGTGGTTGAATTACAATTAATGTGATGTAGAAAGATATAGCGGTTACAAACAGGATGATTGCTTTTGTTAGTACTCTTTTTTCTCCTGTTTTTTGGATTTTATTAGTTTTGAAATAATCGTTAATTCTTTCCTTTAAAGATTTAGAAAATAATGTATTAACATTATTAAATTTTATTGTTGTTTTCATTGAGATCGTTTAACTCTGTTAAAAAATAATAGTAAAAATTAGGTTTACATACAGAGCTTAAATTATAATTTTTATAAAGATAACAAATATTTTTTTTAATGATGTTAATTTAAGTTAAAGCTTTTAAAAACTAATTATAGCCCAACCCCAGCTTTTTAGAAGGTCTGAGGCGATTCAAAACATGTTTTCTTTGTGGATCTCTATGAAAAACAAGAAGGGGATTGCAATACATGCAATCCCCTTCTTATTAAAGATTAAGTAAACTTAGTTTAAAGCGTTAATTTGAGCTGTAATTTCAGTTGTTTTAGCTTCATCTTGCATGAAAACATAGTAGTTTTTCAAGTTTGTCAAAGCATCTATATTTTTAGGTTGTAATTGTACCGCTTTTGTTAGATAAACTAAAGCAGGTTTAATTTCTTCCTTAATTTTAGCCACTCCTTCGTTGTATTTTGCTTGGCTCAATGATCTATCGTTGTTTAAAACATTTAATTTTTCACGTACACCATTCATCATTGTGATTGCAATATTTGTATTTGCTTCAAAATAATCAGGATCTACTGCTAAAGCCTTTTTATATGCTTCAATTGCAGCAGCATCATTTTTATTTGCTGAATGAGCGATTCCTAAATAGTAATTTAAGCTTTTGTTATTTGGATCTTTTGCCAATTGCGCAGTGATGCCCGCTAAAATTTCTTTTTCGCGACCAGCAATCAAATTAAATTCAATATTTTGAACCGCAGCTGCATTGTCATCAGGATACATTTCTACTGCTTTTGCTGCATAATCCAATGCAGAAGCGGTATCTTTAGCAGATAAATATAACTTTGGTAAGTCTACAACAATTTGTTTATGTGAAGAAAATTCTTTTGAAGGAATAAGCTCTTTATATTTCGCAATTGCTTTGGCATAATCGTTACTTTGAAGAGCTGAAATACCACCATAATAGATTAATGTTGTATCACCTGGCAAATATGTTAATGCTTTTTCAAAAGAGTCATATGCTTCCTTGTATTTTTGACCTTGATATTCTTCAGCACCAAGATTGAAGTTGAATTGACCTAATACTTGTTCAGAGACACGAATATTATCCTTATTTGCGCCATCTTTATCCAATTCTTTAGCTTTAACAATTGCATCTTCAGCTTTTTTAGCCTCATCAGCAGACTTATCTAAATTAGCTAAGTTTGCATAAACCAATGAATAGATTGTCCATGCCTCTGCATTATCTTTTGTTTTCTCATGAACAACAGCTAAATCAATAGCTTCTTGTGCAGTTTTCAAATTTGGCAGTGCCAATTGTGGCGTACCTGCACCTTTTAGCTCTTCGAATTTTGCTATACTTGTTTTTGCCTTATTAACATTATTTTTTTGTGCATAAACAGATGTACTTGCTGATGCAACAGCTGCCAATAATAATAATGATTTAATGTTCATCTCTAATTAACTGTTAATTGATTTAATAATATATTCACACGATCTAACTGCACATAATCTTCTATTGCATTGTAATAAGTAGACAGTGCTTTAAGTGCATTCACATCATATGGTTTAATTTCATTTGCTTTCAAAAGATAAGCTTGCGCATATTGTTTGTCTTCGTCAGATTTAGATTTAAGAAAATCCTTTAAATAAATAAGGCCTAAAGCTAAATTTGATGGGTAGTTATTAGCATCTAAACGCAGAACTTTATTATAATATTGTTTTGCATTTCGAATATCTTTCGCGTCTTCGTATGCATAACCCGCCAAGTAATTTAATTCAACATTTTCAGGCTCTAATTTGATCGCTTCATCAATTATCGTTAAGATGGCGTCATAAGATTCATTTTTAGCATAGATATCGATCAGCTTGAAGAGGATATCTTTGTTCTGAGGAAACTCTAATCGGCCTGCAGATAGTGTATTAAGTTCATCTTGTTTTGTTCCGATTTTCTCATATACAGCTGCGAGCTCTAGATAATATTGCGGTTTTTTTGAATCCTGCTTGATTAACTCTTTGTAATATTTAATCGCGTCAGGATATCGTTTACTGCTTACAGCTAAAGTTGCTAAATTAAATTTTAAATCGGCATTTTTGAAACCAAGGGAGTCTACTTTCAGAAATCCTTTGTACGCTTCTTCAAACTTGTTATTTTTTAACTCAACATTTGATTTATAGATTAATGCAGTTGCTAAATTTTGCTTGATATAATCAACTTCTACAGGGAAATTGCGATATGCTTTTTTCTTATCAATGAGTTTTAAGGTATTTAAACTTTCATCAATAGGGTCTATGGTATACTTTTGTTTCCGGGTGGAATCTACAACTGCTAAAGAACTGTAAACAAGTCCTCTCAAAACATTATTACGAACTGAAGAAGAATCTTTACGGGTTTTGAAAGCTGCATCACTAAATTTGCGTGCGTTCTCCAAATTTTTAATATCTCCAGTTTGTGTATAAAGCGCAAAACTGTTGTTGCCCTCCTTGATATTGGATTGGGCAACAACAGTTAAACTTGTAGCTGACAGTATTAATGATGTCAATAATGCTCTCATTCTTTTTTTATTCTTCGTTAGATTCAGATTTATCGTCTTGATCGGTTTCAGTGCTTTCTGACGCATCTTCTACTTCTTCACCTGAAAGAATTTCTTCTTCCGTTTCTTCCACTTCTTCCTCTCTATCTACTTTAGTAATTGATGCAATTTCATCTTCACCTTTCAGATTAATTAAACGGACACCTTGCGTTGCACGCCCCATTACTCTTAATCCTTCTACTGAAATACGAATGACAATACCTGACTTATTGATGATCATTAAATCTTCAGTATCGTTAACACCTTTTACAGCAACTAATTTACCTGTTTTCTCAGTGACGCTAATTGTTTTTACACCTTTACCACCACGGTTTGTAACTCGGTAATCTTCGATATCTGTTCGTTTACCGTATCCTTTTTCAGATACAACAAGCACCGTAGTCTCTGGATCATCTACACTAATCATACCAATAACCTCATCGCTCTCACTACCTAAAGTAATACCACGAACACCAGTTGCTGTTCTACCCATTGGTCTAACAGTAGACTCGTTGAAACGAATAGCACGTCCAGAACGTAATGCCATTACAATTTCACTTGTTCCGCTTGTTAAGCAAGCTTCTAACAGCTGATCTCCCTCATTAATGTTGATGGCATTGATACCATTTGCACGAGGACGTGAATAAGCTTCTAATGACGTTTTCTTAATTGTACCTTTTTTAGTACACATAATGATGAAGTTATTTTCCAGGTATTCCTGGTCTTTTAAGTTCTTCACTAAAATGTATGCTTTAATTTTTTCGTCTTTCGGAATATTGATGATATTCTGCAACGCTCGACCTTTAGAAGTTCTACTTCCTTCAGGAACTTCAAATGCTCGTAACCAGAAACAACGACCAGATTCTGTAAATAGCAACATATAATTATGTGCCGAAGCAGTAATAATATGTTCTGTAAAGTCTTCTTCACGTGTGGTCGAACCAATAGATCCACGTCCACCGCGTCCTTGACGTTTATACTCAGTTAGAGGAGTACGTTTTACATAGCTATTATGAGATATTGTGATCACGATTTCTTCATCATCGATGAAATCTTCCATACGCATGTCTTCTGCTGAATGGACGATTATAGATCTTCTCTCGTCACCATATTTCTCTCTGATTTCGATCAGTTCTTCTTTAATGATCTGCATGCGAAGACCTTCATCTGCTAATACAGATTTTAAGTAATCGATCGTTTTCATTAGCTCAGCATATTCTTCTTTAATCTTATCGTGCTCCAGTCCGGTTAGACGACGAAGCGTCATATCCAAAATTGCGCGTGCTTGAAGATCTGATAGACCGAATCTTTCCATTAATCCTACGCGGGCATCTTCAGGAGTTGAAGAGGCACGGATCAACTTGATCACTTCATCTAAATGATCAAGCGCGATTAAATATCCTTCTAAAATATGTGCTCTTTTTTCAGCCTCAGCCAATTCAAAACGTGTACGACGCGTGACAACATCATGACGGTGATCCACGAATACCTGAATCATATCTTTCAGGTTCATCAATACTGGTCTACCTTTTACAAGAGCAATATTGTTTACTGAAAATGAGGTTTGTAATGCTGTGTACTTGAATAGGTTGTTTAGAACGACATTTGCGTTAGCATCGCGTTTAATATCGTATACAATACGTAAACCCGTACGATCTGACTCATCGCGAATTGCTGAAATTCCTTCTAATTTTTTTTCATTAACCAATTCAGCGGTACGTTCAATCATATTCGCTTTATTGATCTGATAAGGAATTTCTGTAACTATAATAGACTCTTTACCTGATTTTGATACTTCAATTTCTGTTTTAGCACGCATCACGACACGACCACGGCCAGTGTTCTCTGCATCCTGAACACCCGAGTAACCATATATCAAACCTCCTGTAGGAAAATCGGGGCCTTTGATATATTGCATCAATTCGGGTACATCGATATCACGGTTGTCAATATATGCAACTGTACCGTTGATAACTTCTGTTAAGTTGTGTGGCGCCATATTGGTTGCCATACCGACTGCAATACCTGAAGCACCATTTACCAATAGATTGGGAATACGTGTTGGTAATACTGTTGGTTCTTCCAAAGAGTCATCAAAGTTCAATTGATAGTCTACTGTATCTTTATTGATGTCCGATAAAATTTCTTCCGCAATTTTTTTCAATCTTGCTTCCGTATAACGCATTGCCGCAGGAGGGTCTCCATCGACAGAACCGTAGTTACCTTGACCATCCACTAAAGGGTAGCGCATGTTCCAGTCTTGTGCTAGACGTACCATTGCATCGTATACGGAAGTATCACCATGTGGATGGTACTTTCCTAATACGTCACCAACAATACGGGCAGATTTTTTGTAAGGCTTACTGCTTGTAACACCTAAATCCAACATACCGTAAAGAACACGACGGTGTACAGGCTTCATACCATCTCTAGCATCTGGTAATGCACGAGAAACAATAACTGTCATTGAATAATCAATGTAGGCAGTTTTCATTTGATCCTCGATACTTACCGAAAGAATTCGATCGTTTGCAGGTACTAAATTATTATCATTTTCTGTTTCTTCAGCCATATTAATTTGGTTTCGATAAAACTATTAAACAATCCCGTTTACACGGATTGCTACGCATGCGAAGTTACAAAAAAATAACCTCAAAAGCGAATGTTTTGAGGTTCAAGATAGTGAAAAAAATAGTCTATTTTTTTATTGATTTAAAAAAGATTTAAATGCGGTCAATTGCTTGTTACCGCAGTTTTTTAAAACGAAGACGAAGTGAATTGCCGATGACAATAACATCGGAGAAAGCCATTGAGAAGGCGGCGAGCATGGGGCCTAAAAATCCCATTGCTGCGAGCGGTATTGCGATGATATTATAGGCAAATGCCCAGAAAAGATTTTCTTTGATCGTTTGCAGTGTGTGCCTTCCGATAAGTAATAGATTTTCAATCGATTTTAGATCGGAATTCAAAAGAATTATTTTAGCAGATTGTATCGCAATGTGACTTGCGTCACCTAGAGAGATACCGACGTGGGCTGTTGTCAGGGCAGGAGCATCATTTATACCGTCGCCGACCATTGCTGTAATACCTGCTTTTTTAAGTTTGTTGATAATATTCAATTTCTCTTCAGGATTGCGATCGGAATAAACTTCTGCTATTCCAAGTTTTTGAGCGACTAGGTCACATTTACTTTTTCGGTCACCACTTAATATTACTGGGGTTATATTTTTGCCTTTAATGGCTTGAATGAGTTCTTTTGCATAAGGTTTTATTTGATCTTCAATCACTAAGCCTGCAACTACGACATCATTAATGGATAGAATTAAGTCGTAGCGGTTTGAATAATCTACTTTTCCTAAACGTGCATTGATTAATTTATACACATTACTATTTGTATCTGTAGCGTAAAGTCCTTCGCTTTTAATCTCTTTGACATCTTGAAAGACAATGCGGTAGGCTTTTACTTCTTTCATGTGCTGTCTGATGGACTTTGCTATAGGATGATTTGAATAGCCTTCTAATTGTGCAATGATTGATTCTACTTGTTTTTGTTCTATTCCAAACGTTTGGATCGCTTTGATATTGAAATCTCCGGTAGTTAAAGTGCCAGTTTTATCGAATACCATATATTTAAGATCCGACATCTCTTCAATTGTATCACCTCCCTTAATTAAAATTCCCATTTTAGCGGCTCTTCCTAAACCTACCATGACAGCAGTTGGGGTCGCTAGACCCATCGCGCACGGGCAGGAGACGACAAGTACTGCAATGGCATTCATTAATGATTGCTGTAGTGATATTTCGGCTATAAAGTAAGTGATAAAAAAGGTGAAAATGGCGATGACGACCACAAAGGGTACGAAGTATGATGCAACTTTATCACCGAGTTTTTGAATAGGTGGTTTTTTTGATTGTGCTTCCTTGATCAGTGCGATAATTTGGGAAAGGACGGTTTTACGTCCAACTTTGGTGGCCGTGATTTTTATATTGCCTTCTGTTAGTGTTGTTCCGCCGATGACGGTTGCATATCTATCTTTGAAAACGGGTAGGCTTTCTCCTGTAATCATGGATTCATTGACAAAGCCATCTCCTTCAATAATATCTCCATCAACTGGAATAAGATCTCCTGATTTGATCAGTAAAACATCGCCTTGTTTAACATCTCTTGTATGGATGATCTCTTCTAGATCTGCTGTGATTTTTGTTGTGGTTACATTTTGAATCTTAATAAGGTCTCCGATTGCAGATGTTGTTTTTTTTACGGATTTTTTTTCAAATAGATTTCCCAATAGAACGAGCGTGATGATTGTTGCGCAAGTTTCATAGAACATATAATCTGGGCCTAGGTGATTGAGGGTGCCGATGAGGCTGTACGTGAATGCAGCTGTTGCACCTATAAATATGAGCACGTCCATATTTGGCATGCCATTTTTAAGGGAGTAAAACGCACTTTTACCAAAATGAAAAAAACCGAGCAGAAATACGGGAGCACAGAGTCCGAGCTGGATGTATGGGTCATGCAACAAAGGGTGTTGTATAAACATATGTGCAAAGAGAGGAAGCGTAAAAAATAGACTGAACCAAAATTTGGTTTCTATTTTTTTATAAAATGATTCCTTTGGACTTTCATCAGTCAGGACCTGAAAACCTAAATTTTCAATCCCTTTTGTTATTTCGGGAAGTTCTTTTGCCGTTATTCCTGAGAATTTAACTTCATCAGATGCAAAGTCGACAAATATATCTTTTGCCTCTTTTTTTTCTAAATATTGATGAATAGCAATTGCACAGTTTGTACAATGCATTCCTGTAACTGTAAGCTCTACTGTTGTTGTTTCTTCGTTCATATTTTTCGACCATTGGTCTTTTGCAAATATACTTATTTTTAGGAGTATCATTTTTTTGTATTGAATGAAAAATGATTAGTTTAGTTCCTAAAGAAAATTAGATTTCAATGGTTAAAAATAAATTATCCCTATCTTTTGTATTTCGTTGTGCTGTGTGGATAGCTTTAAGCTATTCTTTTGTCGGTTTAGCCTCTTTTTACGAGAAAAACAAGATTATTCTTCACTTTGCTTATGCTTTAAATACTTTTTTGACCGCCAATCTGTTGATCTCAATCGGCCGGTTCTTGATTGTTTCGCTGTATAACCGTAAACATGCAAACCATGATGTGAGAGGAAATTTTGTACTGGGTATTTCCCGGGTTGCTACAGTATTGAATGCTGGTATGATTGTGATTACGTTGATGGTTGCGCTGGGAATTGATCCTAAGGAGTTTATAACCAGCATGACCATCGTTGCGATGGCTATTGCGGTTATATTTAGGGAGTATATTACCAATATGATCAGTGGATTGCTGGTTATGTTTTCTGATCAATTTTCCATTGGAGACCATATTAAAATTAGTAATTATCAGGGTAAAATTGTTGATATTACTTTGGCAAATATTGTCGTTCGTGATGAAGATGATGATGTTGTGCTAATACCAAATAATTTGATATTCACATCAACGATGGTCAATAAATCTTCTCAAAAGTCGAATAAACTGATCGTTAAATTTGAACTTCCTTTAGAAAAACCGTTGCATGTCCAATCTGTTGAAAATCATTTAAGACCTATCCTGAAAATAAATAAGAATATTATCTGGGACGATTTATTTAAAATAAAAGTTGCCGAAATCGGTAAGGACTTTGTGAAATATAAGATTGAGCTCAATACCATATCGAGTAGCAATAAATTACATTATCAGATTCAGAATGAAATTTTAAATGAGATTTTATTATTTCGTACGCGGGAAGATTAAATCTTACGGACCTTTACATTTTTAACAAAGTGATGACTGCCTTTTTCTAAAATTAGATCAGCGCGGTACCGTGTTGGTAAAATATTCTGGACCAGATTTGGTTTGTTGATCTCATTCCAGATCTGATGTGCCATCTGGATACTTTCTTCAGTATTCATGTCGGCATATTTGTGAAAGAATGAGGCCGGATTTTGAAATGCTGTACGTCTTAAAGATTCAAACCTGTTGGTATACCACTCTAATAAGTTTTTTTCGCTGGCATGAACATATATGGTATAGTCAAAAAAATCTGACACGAATACACTATGTCCTTTTCGTGGTCTTTGCGAATTGACCTGCAGTACATTAATGCCTTCGACGATTAAGATATCAGGATGATGGATCAGCTGTTGCTGGTCATCAGGTAAGACATCATATTCTAAATGGCTGTACAGGGGTACCGAAAGTGATCCCATGCCTGATTTTATAGCGGAAAGGAACTGTATTAATTTTTTAGCATCGTAACTTTCCGGAAAACCTTTACGATTCATTATGCCTCTTTCATTCAGGATATGATTCGGGTACAGAAATCCATCAGTCGTTACTAAATCTACTTTTGGTTTACTGGGCAATAAAGTCAGGACGCGTTGCAATACACGTGCTGTTGTACTTTTACCTACAGCTACAGAGCCAGCAATACCAATAATAAAGGGAAGCGTACTTTCATTTTTTTCGAAAAAATGATTTGTGCTTCTGTGTAAATCTTGAAACCGTTCAATATGAATACCCAAGAGATGACTTAAAGGGAAATAGACATCTTCGATTTCTTCTGCATTCAATGGTTCATTAAGTGCATGCAATTGATCCAAGTCGTGTTGCGAAAATGTGTGCTTAAAGTGACCGTTCAGTTTTTTCCAATTTTCTCTTTTTATTGAAGTAAAAGGAGAGTCAATAGGAGTGTGCTGTTCATTTTGCATGTTCATGATTCTTTGTGGCGACAAATATAGCATCTCGTGGATATAATCAAAAATTCTAATTGATTTTTTTAGATCAGGTTGGAAGAAATAATAATCGGATTAGAAAGAATTTTGTGAATAGGACATTTTTCTGAAATTTGGAGAAGTCTGTCTTTTTGATCTTTATCTAGATTTCCTTTAAGAGAAACATGACATTTGATATAGGTGGTCTGTTGCAGTTCACTTTTTAAAATTTCGTATGAAAGTTTAATATTTACCTCCTGTAAATCCCATTTTTTGCGGTCAGCATACATCTTTACTGTCATTGCTTTACATGAACCCAATGAAGATAGTAAAAGGGCAGGCGGATTGAATCCTTCATCTTGACCTCCTAATTCTTCAGGTTCATCTGCAATTAGCGTATTATTTCCATGCTTGATTGTTGTTGTGTATGGCGTATTACCTATTGTTACTAAGATTTCATTATCATTCATATCTCTAAATATAAAAAATAATAAGGGGATTAGGAATTTATGAAGTGAATATTAAATTCCTGGTTATAGTTCATCTTCCAGTAGACCTTCGATAATGAGGCTTCCAGTTGCGGGATTGGTTGCTAATGGTACGTTGTACAAATCACAAACCCGCATCAGCATCTGAATATCGGGTTCATGTGCATGTTTACCTAATGCATCTCTGAAAAAAATGATTCCATCTACTTTACCTTCTGCAGCTAATGCTGCAATCTGTGCATCTCCGCCCATAGGTCCGCTTAACTTTAATTCGACTTCGAGTCCTGTTTGTTTTACATAAGAACCGGTGGTGCCTGTCGCGACTAGATGAGCTTTTTTTAAGAATTCAATATGGTCTTTTACAAAGGCAACCATTTCTGGTTTTTTACCATCGTGTGCAATTAAAGCAATTGTTTTTTTCATGTTATTGAAAGATTAAAGTTTAACCAAAAAAGATGTACGCTAAAATAATAGCTGCAATTAGTCCCACAAGATCGGCAATTAAGCCACATATAAGCGCATGTCTAGTGTTTTTAATGCCTACAGAGCCAAAATATACTGCTAGAACGTAAAAAGTTGTTTCGGAGGAACCTTGGATAACACTGGCAAGTCGTCCTTGAAACGAATCTGCTCCATATGCCTGCATGACATCGACCATAAGTCCTCTAGCGCCACCACCACTTAATGTTTTCATTAATCCTACTGGAAGAGCTGGTACGAAACGTGTGTCCAAGCCAAAATAAGCGAAACAAGAACCGATTGCATTCACAATATAGTCCATACATCCTGTTGTTCGGAAAGCAGATATAGCCACCAGTATGGCGATTAAAAAGGGGATGATCATGATGGATGTTTTAAATCCGTCTTTTGCACCATCTATAAAGGCATCGTAAACATTTAGTTTTTTAAACGCGCCGTAAACGATAAATAGGATGATGATGGAAAAAATTAAAACACCACCGATTAGTCCGGTTACAATTTCAATTTTTTCTGGAGGCAGGCCATTTAAACCAAAATATAGGCCAGCCATCATGACAATGAAACTGCCTAGGAATATCAGGATGGGTAGTTTAAAGAGGTTTATTTTTTGAAAGAATGCAACAGCGATCATCCCTGATATAAACGAAATAAAGGTTCCTATCAAAGCTGGAATAAAAATATCTGCGGGGTTTGCTGCTCCATTGGCCATTCTTAGAGCAATTACCGATGTTGGAATAAGTGCTATTCCAGCGGTATTGAGCACTAAGAACATAATTTGTGCATTCGTCGCGGTATCCTTTTCTGGATTAAGTTCTTGCAGTTCCTGCATTGCTTTTAGTCCGACCGGTGTTGCCGCATTATCTAAACCTAGCATATTGGCTGAAAAATTCATAATAATAGAGCCGTTTGCAGGATGGTTTTTTGGGATTCCAGGGAAGAGCTTGCTGAAAAATGGATTTACAGCTTTTGCAAATAAGGTAATCATTCCTGCTTTTTCACCCACTTTCATGATGCCTAACCAGAATGTCATCATGCCGACGAGACCTAAGGAGATTTCTGCACCGTTTTTAGCACTGTCAAACATGCCATTGATAATTTTCATGAAAATTTCGGTGTCTCCAAAGAAAATAAGCTTGATCAAAGCAACGATGAACGCAATTACAAAAAATGAGATCCAAACGATATTCAGTGCCATATAGATTTAAAATATGCGTAAATGTAAACTTTTACAACCTATCCATCAACTTAGACCACGGATTTTTCTTGTTTTTTGCCTCTTTTTCTTTTATTAGATGATCCACTATCTTGGTGAGTTGAAATTCATTTTCGCTCATCAGTCTATCTGCTAGCGAGATAAGTTTTTGGATGTTGTTTTTGGATGCCGCATCCATGGAGGACTCAACACTTGACATATTTGTTGGCTCTAGTCGGATGTAGTTTTTGGATTTTCTATTGAATTGAAACAGTTGTTCAATAAAAAATTCGGTACTCTCTGCAGAGGCACTTGTCATAATATCGACTAAAGCTGGACCAATGGTAATGGCCAGTTTTTTCTTAAAATGCTCATAGTTATAAGCTTTTTTTGCAACCCCGGTGCCTAATGAGACCATAAACAGATCGTTTATTTCTGTATCTTCAAAAGCTTTCATCACTTCAATCAAAGCGCAAATGGATGGGTTTTGAGCCACCATACCACCGTCTACCAATGGAAATCTTGTACCTGCAATGGAATAAATCTCCGCAACAGAAAAATAGGTAGGTGCGGCAGAGGTCGCTCTGCAGACATCTCTTAGATAGAAGTCTCGTGCTATTCCGTGTGTAATAGCTTTTTGCTGTCTAAAAAAATGATTTTTCCGGAGTTCAATATTATAGGCTGTTATAATACAGGGTTTTATTAGTTGGCTTAGTTTGGTGTCGCCAAAATATTCATG
This sequence comes from Sphingobacterium sp. B16(2022), assembly GCF_012030425.1. Taxonomy (GTDB): domain Bacteria; phylum Bacteroidota; class Bacteroidia; order Sphingobacteriales; family Sphingobacteriaceae; genus Sphingobacterium; species Sphingobacterium anhuiense. The sequence goes on from NZ_JAAUVN010000001.1 coordinate 590,107, forward strand.
TAATACATTCTCTAATGCGGTAGCTGAATATAATTCACTCACCAGCCCGAATTCACTTAGAAAGCGTCTCCATCTTGTTGTTTTGAAAATATCAGTGCCGTGGGATACGTACAGATCTAATGCCTCTTTAGCAGAAAACTTAGGTTTTGAAGGATTTTCCTCACTTGGGTATAATAAAATGCAGGCTAAGATACCTCCAGTACTAGTTCCTGCAATAAAATCGAAATATTCTGCAATTCGTGCATCCGGGTCATTGCTCTTCTTCTGAAGAATTTCTTCTAAAACGACCAATACTAGAGCAGGTATTATACCTCTTATTCCACCACCATCTATGGAAAGTATATTTTTCATTTTTTAATGTTTATACTTTAAAAGTAGTATTAAATAAATTAAAAAATTGATGACTCTTTGTTTTTGTGGTTAGGATAATGCGCGTTGGTAGGCACAGCGAGCTGTGTAAACAATTCTTTACACGTTTTTTACAAAAACAGAAGCCGGCTACCTTTTGGATAGCCAGCTTCTGTACAAACTAATTATTTATGCAAACCATGCCAAGACCTCGTCTTTTGTTGGCATGGTGATTTCTAATTTCATTTTTTTACGCATACCCCCAAGGTCATTGAATACTTTATTAGGATTAGCTTCTTTTAATTCCGGTATAGTATTGAAACCCATTTTTTGTAAAACAGGAACCCATTCTGCTGGAATACCCAATGCAACATAATCTTCTGTCGAAGCTACTGTTACTATTTTTTCTGGTCGCATTTGCGGGAAAAATAATACTTCCTGAATAGAGGCATTGTTGGTCAGGAACATAATTAAACGATCCATACCAATGCCTAATCCTGATGTTGGAGGCATTCCATATTCTAATGCACGTAAGAAATCTTGATCGATAAACATGGCTTCGTCATCGCCACGTGCTGATAAGGCCATTTGTGCTTCAAAACGCTCACGTTGGTCGATCGGATCATTTAACTCCGAATATGCATTTGCAATTTCTTTACCACATACCATTAACTCAAAGCGTTCTGTGATTTCGGGATTGTCGCGATGTTTTTTTGTTAATGGCGACATTTCTTTAGGGTAATCTGTGATAAATGTAGGCTGAATGTATTTACCTTCACATTTTTCGCCAAAAATCTCATCAATTAACTTGCCTTTACCCATGGTATTATTGACCGGAATTCCCATTCCTTTGGCTGCTTCGAAAATTTCTTGTTCAGATTTTCCTGTAATATCAAAACCTGTGAACTCTTTAATCGAATCGGCCATTGTGATTCTCTTATAAGGTGCACGGAAGTCGATTTCATGTTCTCCAAATGTCGCTTTGGTGGTGCCGTTTACAGCAATTGCACAATGTTCTAGCAATTGTTCTGTGAATTTCATCATCCAGTTGTAGTCTTTATAAGCTACATAGATCTCCATTGCTGTGAATTCTGGATTGTGAGTACGGTCCATACCTTCATTTCTGAAGTTTTTTGAAAACTCGTAAACACCATCAAAACCGCCCACAATTAGGCGTTTTAGATATAACTCATTTGCAATCCGCAAATATAAAGGCATATCTAAAGCATTGTGATGTGTGATAAATGGACGGGCCGCAGCACCGCCAGGGATGGATTGCAATACTGGAGTCTCAACCTCCATATAACCTGCGTCATTAAAGAAATTACGCATTGCACTAAACAATTTTGTTCTTTTTACAAAGATCTCTTTGTTCTGCGGGTTAACTACTAGATCGACATAACGCATTCTATAACGCAATTCGGGATCTGTGAATGCATCATATGTTTTTCCTTCTGCAGTTTTAACGATTGGAAGAGGGCGTAATGATTTAGATAATACAGTCAGTTTTTCAACATGTACACAGATGGCATCTGTCTGGGTTGTGAAAACATAGCCTTTAATACCAACGATATCACCAATATCTAATAATTTCTTAAAAACGATATTATACATCGTTTTATCCTCATCAGGACAAATGTCATCACGTTTGATGTAAGCTTGAATACGGCCTGAACTATCTTGAATTTCGAAGAACGACGCATTTCCCATAACACGACGGCTCATGATACGTCCTGCAATGCTTATATTCTTATAGTTAAGCTTATCTCTATCGTAATTTTCTAATATATCAGTAGCATTTGCATTGATCTCAAACTCTTCAGCTGGATATGGGTCGATACCCAAATCTATTAGAGATTGCAATGCCTGTCTTCTTAATTGTTCCTGTTCGGATAATACAGTACTCATTGGTAAGGATTAAATAATATAAAAATCGAACAAAAATAGCTTTTTTTTTGCATTTATGAGAGGTGAAAACAATATAATATTTATAAAATACGGTGTAGCGTTTTGTAATACGGTATCGTTATGAAGATGTACTTAAAAAACAGCATGGCAGAAATTAAAAGAAAGACTTTCATAATCTTAATTCAGAAAGTATTATTTTAGATGAAGATTAAGGATTAATATAGTCTTATTGAGTGAATATTATTCAAACATACTTAAAAAAGCAAAAACAAGTAACACTTAAAAGTGCACTGGAGGATTGTTTACGAAATCGTGAGCAGGGGAAGGCTTTTGTCTATAAAAAGTACTATGGATATTTGATGGCTATTATTATTCGCTATGTTAAATCTGATGTGGATGCTGAAGAATTAACGAATGAGTCTTTTATTCGGATTTTTAGACGATTGGATTCTTTTAACCATTTGGTTGAGGATGATGTTTTGGAGAAATCATTTCGGTCATGGATAGGGAGAATTGCAGCTAATATTTCAATTGATTTTCTGCGCTCAAAAAAGGAGATGACTTCTTTAGAAGATGTAGCTGAGGGCAGTCTTGATGTGCCAAGGGTATATAACTCCAGTAATCTAGAGGTTGATGATATTATGAAGTTGCTCGATTCTTTACCAGAATTGCAGCGTGTCATCTTTAATCTTTATGAGATCGAGGGTTTTTCGCATGATGAAATTGCAAAGCAGTTGCATATCCCGGATAGTACTTCCCGTACTTATCTTACTCGAGCAAAGCAAAAGTTAAGGATGCTTTATTTGGAACAACATAAGATAAGACAGGAATTTAAATAACAAGAAGTAGCGTGTAAAATGGCAAAAGAAAAAAATAAGGAATTAATAGACCATATCGTCGACAAAATGAAAGCTCATGAGCTTCCTTATTCGGAAGGTGCATGGGAAAAATTTGCGTCACATGATGTATCTCTTGTTTCTAAGAAGCAAACGAACTGGAAGTATTGGAGTGCAGCTGCTGCTGTGCTGCTCTTTGCTAGTGCTTCATTTTTGTATTTAAATCAGTCCGCTGTCAATCATGGGGCAATTGTTGCAAACTTACCGGTAGAGACAAAATTGGATACAGATAAATTAACTGTTGAAACAAATACTGTTGAAACAAATAAGGATGATACCCCTATTTTGAAATTAGATCATTCACCGAAACAGCTTATTGATGCTTCTTCTGATCAACGTAGCATAGTCAAAGACAAAATTGAACATGCTATTGCTTCTATCGATCATCTTTTGGAAGCGACTACGCAAATTTTCACAGATAATGATGTAAAACAAGAACCAGTTGATATGACTTCTAAAAGTGGTAACGAACTTGTTGAGGTTAAGAAGCAAGAAGTTAAAAATAATAATCTAGCGCAAAATACTAATACCGTTAGAAAAGAGGGAGAAGGAAACAGTTCTATTGCTCAGAAATTGGAAAAACTGGGTTCTATATTCAATTTGAATTCCGATAAACATGATTTTGCATCTGCCATAAAGAAGTGGGAGGTAGGCGCATTTGTGGCTCCGTCTTCAACAGTCGATAAGATGAGTATGGGGGGGGGATTAAGTTTAGCGTACCAAATTACCGATAAGATCAGTATACGTTCAGGCGTTTCTATGCAGCAGTATGGGGCCGGAGTAGATCGACAAAATAACTTAGGAGCAGTGCAGTCAGCTGGCATGGCGTTTAATGATGCTGTTTCTAATAGTCCTGTCATGAAAAATAATGAATCTTTACTTTTGGCTAGACAAACTGTCGATAAAGAATTAAGTGCTGTTAATAATAAACTTTTAACGATTGATATTCCGGTAGATGTGCGTTATCATGTAAGTAAATCATTCTACACTTCCGTTGGGGTGTCCTACGTGGGGGTTTTGGATCAGACACAAGAAAATTATTTTGTAAATGGCATCAATGAGAATACTTCGGCTAATAATGGTCAGGCGGTATCTTCTCCTGAAAACGTTAAACAAACATTTAAAGGAAGTGCTGTAAATACGAATGATTTTAATGGATTTGTTAATCTCTCCATTGGAAAAAAGATGACAGTAGGTAAGAAGTTGTCCATAGCCGTAGAGCCATTTGTCAAACTTCCTGTTGGGGGTCTTAAATCTACTGACTTTAATTATACCAATGGAGGTTTAAAGGTTGTAACGAGTTTTTAAAGCAGATCAATACGAACAGCACCCATTCCAGCAGCCAAAGCTCCTTGTACTCCTGGGATTCCGTCCTCGTAAACTAAACACTTAGCAGGGTCAACCTGAAGCTTCTCGGCCGCTAATAAAAATGGCTCAGGCGATGGTTTTCCATTAGGAGTATCACCGGCACACACCAAGGTTTCCAATTTATCAAGTACTCCAAGGACGGTTAGTGTGATGTTTAATGTTGATCTGGTTCCTCCAGAAACAGCCGCAATACGTTTCTTTCCAATCTGGTATTTTAGATGTTCGACAACATAATCAATAGGTTGTGTCTGCTGGATGAACTGTTCTATAAAGATGGCTGATTTTCTTTTTGAAAATTCATGAACATCAAAAGTGGTGTTATAGCGGATACAGATTTCTTTTGCAACAGCTATGGTTGGCCATCCTGCGGTTTCGTCGATTAGACTATCATCCAACAGGACATTGTATTCTGCTGCTGTAGCTACGTAGGCTGCTTTATGCGCACTTATATTGTCAGCTAAGGTTCCATCGACATCAAAAAGTAAGACGTCGTATGGTTCTGCTATTTTATTGAGTTTATTGAATTTCTCTATTGATTCGGGTGACATATCTGATTATTGAAGGTACAAATTTATAAAAAAGCTAGTCTTAACGACTAGCTTTTCTTCTTTGTTTCTCTTTAATGATTAACCCCAGCTCTCGACCTGTTTGACCAGCTACTGATGTGTTTTCTTGTGCTCTACGGAATAAATAAGGCATAACAGCTTTTATCGGTCCGTAAGGCATATATTTTGCAACGTTGTAGTTTGATTCAGATAAATTAAATGTTAAATTATCTGACATACCCAACAATTGTGCGAAAAATATACGGTCGCTTCTATGATCTATTCCACGTCTGTCAAGCTCATTTGCTAACAAAAGACTACTTGCTTCATTGTGTGTGCCTGCCATAACACCAAAGCGATCGATATGATCCAGTATGAAATGAATAGCGGCATCGTAATCTTTGTCTGTTGCTTCTTTTGTAGGTTGAATAGGAGATGGGTAACCTTTTTCAGCTGCTCTCTGTCTTTCAATTTCCATATAGGCACCACGTACGATTTTTGCACCTAAAAAGAAGTTTTGTGTTTTTGCATAATCAAAATCAGCTTTTAAAGAGGCTAATTTATCATGTCTGTACAATTGATAGGTGTTGTATACAATAGGTTGTTCTTTATTGTATTTTTCCATCATATCGCGGGCTATGTCATCAATGGCATCTTGAATCCAAGAGTGTTCAGCATCAATTAATACTTTAACATTAGCTTCGTAACAGGCTTTACAGATTTCATCACATCGATCGTACATTCTGTTGTACTCTGCTTGCTCTGCTTCTGTTAACGTTTCGTTTGCGTTTACTTTCTCAAATAATTCGAAACGGCCAAGCCCTGTAGGTTTGAATACTGAAAAAGGGATGTATTTATTTGTTTTTGCAGCAACTACTGTGCGTAATGTTTCTTTAAAAGTAGCATCAAATGCGGCCTCAGTATCTTCTCCTTCTACAGAATAATCCAGGATTGTACCCACATTGTTTTCTCCTAGGTGATTGATTGCAGATGTACAACCTTCAATTGTTTCGCCACCGCAAAACTGTTTGAAAATGGTTGACTTAATGATTCCTTGGATAGGTAGTCCGATATTTAGAGCAAAATTAGTAATTGGAGGTCCGACTTTTACTAAGAAATTACTTGCTATTACTTTATACAGTAAATAAGCACGATCTAAATCTTTATCGGTTTTACTTTTGAATGCAATTTCTGTATTATCAAAAGATAGTTTTCTGGGTTCAGCAATCTGTGTCATTATTTTAATCTAATCCACACAAATGTACTAAATTCAAAAATATTACCACTTATTGATTAGGAGATTCCTGAAATATTAACTTATTTTTGCTTTATGCAAACATTCAAAATCGAAGGAGGATATATTCCGTTAATTCAGTTACTTAAAGCTTTAAATTGGGTAGAGCATGGTGCTATGGCTCAGTTAGTTGTTACTGAGGGGATGGTGACCGTTAATGGTCAGGTAGAGTATAGGAAAAGAATGAAAGTTAGACCCGATGATATCGTCGAGTTTGAGGGTCAACAAGTAAAATTGGTATAAGATATAACAAAATTTGTTTATAAAAAACGTAAACTGAATCCATTAGAAATGCAATTTATAGAAAGTTTAGGCTATCAAGTAGTCTTTGATGACTCATTACAGTCTCTAAAAACCTTTATACAGGAACGAAATTACTCAAAGATTTTTGTCTTAGTTGATCGCAATACCAATGATAACTGTATGCCTGTTGTACAGCCAATTTTAGCTGAATTGGGAAACTACGATGTGATTGAGGTTGATCCTGGTGAAGAAAATAAGAATATTGATTTCTGTATCGGTGTATGGAAAACAATGCTTGACTTTGGGGCTGACAGACATAGTCTGTTGATTAACTTAGGTGGTGGTGTGGTCACGGATATGGGGGGATTTGCGGCTTCTACTTTTAAACGTGGTATTGACTTTATTCAGATTCCGACAACATTATTGTCTCAAGTGGATGCATCTGTAGGTGGTAAGACGGGAATAGATTTAGATAATTATAAAAATATAATCGGGACTTTTACGCAGCCACAGGCTGTCTTTATCGCTAGTGTGTTTTTGAAAACATTGGAAAGAAGACAGTTGGTTTCTGGTTTTGCGGAGGTTATCAAGCACGGATTAATTTTTGATGGGGCGTACTATAATAAGGTTAAAAATTTGGATGTTTCGGCTATAACGACCGAGCATGTGAGACATTCCGTTGGGGTTAAAAACACGGTCATAACCCAGGATCCAACAGAAAAGGGTTTACGGAAAATCTTAAATTTTGGGCATACTATTGGTCATGCAATAGAAGGTTATTCTTTACTTCATGATGAACATTCGTTGCTACATGGCGAGGCTATTGCTGTCGGTATGATTTGCGAAGGCTATCTGTCACATAAATTGAATGGTCTTTCATTAGAAGAATTAGAGGATTTAATAACAACGTTTAGAAAGAATTTTGCTGATTATCAATTTGATGATTCTATTGATCATGAATTGTTGAGTTTAATGAATAATGATAAGAAAAATCATTCTAATCAGATTGGTTTCGCTTTATTGAATAAAATTGGTTCTTGTGATTATGATATTTTTGTTACGGAAGACTTAATTATAGAAAGTTTAGATTTTTATCGTAATTTAATCGCATAAACCTAACAACATGATGTGCAGCATAATTAAAAGAGTATCATTTCTCTTCACTATTTTCTTTGTTACCCAATTGAGTGCGCAGGAAAGAATTTTGATTTTTTCAAAAACTACTGGATTTAGACATGAAAGTATAGAGCATGGGGTTGCTGTTTTAAAGCAATTGATATCTTCAAAAAATATGCTAGTAGATCATTCTGAGGACAGTCAATTGTTTACGGATTCTATTCTTTCGCGATATGATGCTTTAGTTTTTCTGAGTACAACGGGTGATATTTTTAATGAAAGTCAAAAAGCTGCTTTTGTCCGTTTTATTCAATCAGGTAAAGGTTTTTTAGGTATACATGCTGCAAGTGATACGGAATTTAACTGGTCTTGGTACGGACAACTTGTGGGGGGGTATTTTTCTTCACATCCGGCCGTTCAGGATGCTCAAATCCGGGTTGTAAACCAGAAGCATCTTGCGACAAAGCATTTACCAAAGATATGGTTTCACCGCGATGAATGGTATGATTTTAAATCGGTAAAGGAGGGGCTTCATATTTTGATGGATTTGGATGAAACAAGTTACAAAGGGGGAAAGATGGGGAAATTTCATCCAATTGCGTGGTATCAGGAATTTGATGGAGGCCGATCATTCTATACGGGATTAGGTCACACCTTAGAGGCTTTTGATGAGGAAAAATTTCAGACCCATGTTTTGGGAGGTCTCCGATATGTCCTGAAAAAGAAATAAAAATAGGTCAGTCTAGTTAGGCTGACCTATTTTTTTCAATAAGCAATTGTATATTTGGCACCTAAGGAATACCAGGTACCTGGCATGGGTACAGCTCCGGCCTCTATATATTTGACATTAAATAGATTTTGCGCGTCAACATAAAGATTTAACTTGTCGATTTGACGTGCTAAACGTACGTCTGAAATAAAGTACGATTTGTAAGATAAACGTTCGTTAAAACGATTGGCAGTGGTAAAACTCCAATCCCTGTGACTTATAGTAAAGTTTAGGTTTGCCTGATTTCTTAGGCTTTCAATAGTGTACTTTGATAAATTATTTTCTGTAGTATTATTTTTTATTCTGGGATTCAAATAGCTGTATCCGATAACAGCATAATACTTTGTAATGGAATTCTGAGGATTAATATTAATACGGAAATTGACGTTAAATCCCTGGACTTCATTATTGTCCATGTTTTGAGGCTGCCAAGGCTCAGTGTTCAGATTACGTGTCCAATCAATAAAATCATTAATTGTTCTATAAAAATACCCTGCCTGTGCAATAACATTTCCACTGGTATATTTTATAGCTCCTTCAACTTGTTTTGCTCTTTCGGCTTGAAGTGAAGAATTTCCAATGTTTGCAGGTCTCTGATTTAAGTAAAGATCTGTAAATGAGGGTATCCTTTGGCTCGATCCTGCATTAAAAATCAATTTCCAATGATTATTGATATCATATCCAAGATCTATTCCAGGGAAAACCTGCCAGTTGTAGTCACTATTATAATTGAGGTAGGTACCTACATTAATAAATAAATTTTTGATCATTTCAGTTTTAAATTCGACATAAGCACCATAATTCTCGCGGCTGTGCTTACCGATGTTTGAACTGTTGATATTTTCGAATCTGCTTTCAACTCCAAGGCCGAATGAGCCATAATTCTGTTCGTATGTGGCATTTAATTCGGCCATAAAGGCATTGTTGTAGTGCTGGCTTCTTGCTTTGCTCAGGTCATGTCTGAAATAACGGTAATCATCCTCGTTGTATCTGTTCGAAATTCTAGGAGATATCGTTAGTGCATTGGATAGTTTATGTTTGGACTGTATAGTTGCAAAAGCTGTTTTCACCAATTCGTAGGATTCTTTGTCTCCGGGGGCAGCATAATATCCGTTGGCTCCAAATTGATTGTCAATATACCCGAATGAGGTCGATATATTATTTAGAGAGTCGGGTGCATACGCTCCTTGGTAATAGATTTTATTGTTTTTTGAAGCTGTATTATAGCGTTGACCATTGGAATCTTCATGGCCTAAATACAGCTGCTGACTGAATTGTGCAATTTTATGGGTAAATCCCAATTGAAAACCCTTGCCGTAATATTTTCCGTTTTGTGTATCCTCACTGTTTTTAAAAGAAGTGCCGGTATACGCCTGTGCACTGATCAGATTTTCTGAGACTGTTTTTGTGACAATATTAATAGCCCCGGTTAGGCTGTTGATTCCATAAATACGGGATGCTGGTCCTTTAATGATCTCGATCCGTTCAATAGCGTCGGTAGGAATGGGAAGATTAAGGGAGTGATGGGCAGTTTGTGGATCTGATATTTTTGCTCCATTTAGTAGGATCAAGGTCTGTTCAAATGATCCGCCATCGATTGTGACGTCTGCCTGTGAACCGAAAGGACCTCTTTGGCGGATATCCACACCATTAATATAAGCTAAAAGTTCATTAACAGACTTTGCGGGAAGACGTTTAATATCTTCTTGCGTTATAATTTGAATGTTTCTGGTCTGCTTAGAGAATGGAATCTGTAGACGGTTCTGATTAATGATAACTTCATTTAAATTTGTAGTATCTTTTAAAGTTAACGTCTTATTATTAGTTACTTCTTGACTAAAAGCATAAGAATATCCAACTAAGGATAATGCTAATAGCGTTAAATTCTTACTCATTATGGCTCTTCTTAAAATTTACCGGACAAAAGTAGGTATGTATTGTTTAATTGCAGGGTGCCAGTTTTTAATAAGTATATAGTCCGGTTGTTTTATAGTTCTTCTCTGCCCATATTTTTTTTATTATTGATATCAAGGGGCTGGTCATCTATCGTTACTTTTTGTAGATTTTTGAGGTCTGGTTGTCCGGCCTCAACCCAAGCAGAATACCAGAATGACCCCACTTGTTGTATAGCACTAGCCATTCTTTTTTCAACCATGCCATTGAGGGCAGTATGATAGGCCCTGGCATATTCATCGGAATAGGTTCTGATCAGTAGATTATTTCGCTCTATAAAGGAATATTTTTGATGTTTTGAAAAAGATTTATCCAGTTGTTTTTCAAGTGCAAGTACTGAGTCAACAAGCAAGTTACTTTGTTTGACGATATTCCAGGAGGTATGCAATGGATCTTCAATAAATTTTGCTGGACCTTTTATAAATGAATACTCTTTGACAAACATTTCGGGTAAACGACTTTCCCAAAATGCATGTATTCCAATTTGGTTGGTTAATTGTCCGTTATAATTTTTGGTTGTATGTAAAGGAACATGAGCATCACCAATATAGTGCCCCAGGTCTGCAGAATGACGGATGATTTGTCTAATATCTTTGAATTTAAATGCTTTGACGAGTTTATGGTAGGAAAATGATATTTGCCAAGGGACAATTCCATTTAACAAGAGCTGTTTTTCCTGATATTTTTCTTTGGCTTTTGTCCAGTGAATGGGGATCGAGTCAATCGAGGGCTCGTTATAATCATCAATATCGATATAATGGCGGGGCGATTCAAGGCTATCTATATAGCATCTTTTATCTGCGTCTACGGCTTTTGAACTAATTAAGAGAATATTTTTCTTATAAAAGGAAGCTAATGTTGGAGGAAGGGTATAAACGGCATATTCATTAATTTTTTTATGTGCAAAAAATCCCCATGAGCTACATATTATAAATATAATAAATAAAGAGATTATAATTGATAATCCTTTCATGTTGAAACAATTGGTTAATAAATAGTAAGTTACAAAATATCCTTCGCATTTTTAAATGTATTCTTTGTTAAGAACAAAAAACGTAACCTAAATTTAACTTTATTGTCATGAAAAATTTTTATTTTGCCGATAAATAATCGCGAAGTTTATGAAAATACTTTATGCGGTACAAGGTACAGGTAATGGCCACCTCAGTCGAGCGATGGATGTTGTGCCTTGTTTACGTAATTTTGGAGAGGTTGATGTTTTGGTGAGTGGAATCCAAGCGGATTTAGTTTTACCGTTTGAAGTGAAATATCGCCTGCATGGTTTGAGTTTTATTTTTGGGAAATCAGGAGGGGTAGATCTCTGGAAGACATTTATGAGTTCTACTGTTCGTAAATTTACACAAGAAATCAAATCACTTCCCATAGATCAGTATGATCTTGTTATTAATGATTTTGAACCCATATCTGCCTGGTCTGCTCATATGAAGGATTTTCCCTGTATTGGTTTGAGTCATCAGATCGCTGCGTTAGATGCTTCCAGTCCCAAACCAGATGAGACGGATATGCTGGGTAAATTTATTATGAAGAATTATGCCCCCACGGCGCATGCTTACGGTTTTCATTTTAAAAGCTATAATAAGAATATTTACACTCCTGTCATTCGTAATTCCGTGCGCGAGCTGGATGTTCAGGATAAGGGGCACTATACTGTTTATTTACCGGCATATGATGATGCACATCTGTTGAAACATTTAATGAAATTTCCAGATATCAGTTGGCAGGTTTTCAGTAAGCATAATTCGCGGGCTTTTGATATGAAGAATGTGGCGATACGTCCTATTAACAATGATGCATTTATTGCTAGTATGGCAAGTTCTTCGGGAGTGCTATGTGGGGCTGGATTTGAAACCCCAGCGGAGGCATTGTTCCTTCAAAAGAAATTGTTGGTGGTTCCAATGAAAAATCAGTATGAGCAACATTTGAATGCTGCGGCACTGGAGGAGATGGGTGTACCCGTTATTTCGAGCTTAAAACAAAAAAATATGCTATCTATAGAGGCTTGGCTAAATAGTAAATCGCGAGTTGTTGTCGATTATAAAAACAATACTCAAGAAATTATTACTAATATTGTGTCAAAACATACTTAAAATTATATGAAATATATTGCTTTGGCATTATTGTCTTTGGCTACACTATCTGTAACGGCACAACAAAAAAAGAAAACTGTAAAGAAAACAACAGCTGTAAAACCATTATTAGCGACTAAAACAGACTCCGTGTCATATGCTTTTGGACGTGACATTGGTGGTACATTGAAAAATTTGGAGATTACGAATTGGAATAAAGAGTTAATCGGTAAAGCAATAGTTAGTGCTCTTGATGGTCAAAATTCTTTGATTGAAGAAGATCAATTGCGCATGGTTATCCAAAGCGCAGTTACCGAAGCGAGAGAAATAAAGGAGAAAGAAAATCTTGCTAAAGAGCAGGCTTTTTTTACAGAAAATGCTAAAAAAACAACTGTAAAAACTACGGAAGAGGGTTTGCAGTATGAAGTATTGGTAGAAGGCACTGGGGAAAAACCGACCCGAGAAAACGAAGTAACAGTACATTATACAGGAACTTTATTGGATGGAAAGAAATTTGATAGTTCATTAGATCGTAATGAACCTCTAAAAATGAAATTAGATCGCGTGATTGAAGGCTGGAAAATAGGTGTTCCTTTAATGTCTAAAGGAGCAAAATATCGTTTTTATGTACCAAGTAAATTAGGATATGGAAGTCAAAACATGGGTGTTATTCCTCCAAATAGCATTTTGATATTTGATATTGAGTTATTGGATTTCGTGAAGGATGCAGTATAATAAGTTAGGTAAATCAGCAATCGAGGTTTCCAGTATCGGCTTGGGGTGCATGTCTTTGAAAGGTAGTAAACACAAGCAGGGGGTTGAAATTATTCGTAAAGCTTTTGACAGCGGTATCAATTTTTTTGATACTGCTGACTTATATGAAAAAGGATTTAACGAGATGCTGGTAGGGGAAGCGGTACAGGACTTTAGAAAACGCATTGTTTTATCTACAAAAGTTGGAAATAGCTGGCGAGCCGATGGAAATGGATGGGATTGGAAAGCGTCAAAAAGTTATATCGTGAAAACTGTTGAGTCATCTTTGTCTCGATTAAAAACAGATTATATTGATCTTTACCAGCTGCATGGTGGTACCATTGAAGATCCTATTGATGAAATTATCGAAGCTTTCGATTTACTGGTTAGTGCGGGCAAAATTCGAACTTACGGTTTGTCTTCGATTCGTTCTAATGTTATTCGCGAGTACGTAGCAAAATCTAATATCAGTGCCGTTATGATGCAGTACAGTTTATTGGATAGACGTTTAGAGGAAGAAATGGGAGCTTATTTATTGCATCATCGTATTTCTGTTCTAGCAAGAGGTGCAGTAGCTAAAGGGATGTTGATCAATAAACAAGCTGAGAATTTTCTGCAATATAGCTCAAGTGAAGTACAGCATATCATTCGCAATCTACATGCATTTGCAAAAAAACACCATGTTAATAATCTGACTGTGGCACTTTCTTTTGTTCTTTCGAATGAGGCGGTTACTGCTGCTTTACTGGGTATAAATACACCCTTGCAATTAACGGAATTGATACAGATTAAAGAGCAAGTCCGTTCTTTAACAGGAGCAGAGAAAATAGAGTTACTAAGCGGTGTTCGTGCATTGTATTTTACAGAACACCGTTAATCTAGGATGTGAAGTACGTTTGTATAATACGTTCTAAATCTTCTTGTGTGTCTACAGCGATTGTTTCATGCTCTGTTTCTGCTGTTTGAATAGTGTATCCGTGCTCTATCCAGCGCAGTTGTTCAAGAGCTTCTGTTTCTTCTAAAATACTGATAGGCAACTGCGTTAACTCTTTTAAAACATCAGTTCTATAGCCATAGATTCCGATATGTTTAAAATAGCTATGTTTTGATAACCAATTCTTCTGTTCGATTCCTCTTAGATAGGGGATGGTCTGTCTTGAAAAATAGATTGCTTGTCCGGCAATATTGCGAACCACTTTTGGTATATTTACATTAAACAGTTCGTCTTCTGTATGGATTTTTTTGACGAGTGTGGCAATCTGTGTTTCTTCCTTATCGAAGCAGGATGCTAGCAACTCGATCTGTAACGGATTGATGAAGGGTTCATCACCCTGTATGTTGATGACGATATCAAATCCACTTACCTTGGCTATAACTTCTGCACAGCGGTCTGTTCCTGACTGATGCGAAGAGGCGGTCATGATGACATTTCCTGCGAAGCACTTTACATGTTCAGCTATTCTGTCATCATCTGTCGCAACGATTACTTCATGTAAACAGCTCGTATTTTTAACTTGCTCATAGACACGCTGAATCATGGATTTACCACCAATATCAACTAATGGTTTACCAGGAAATCTGGAAGAGGCATAGCGTGCTGGAATAATACCGATTACTTTCATTTTTTCAGTTTTAAAAGTAAAGCCAGTCTTGTATTAAAACTGGCCTTTCAATGATCTAAATTTTTTGATTAAAACAAACCAAATAATTGCGATTCAATTTTTTCAACGATAGTACCTAAATCTTCCGGGTTTTTCGTGAAATCTAAATTATCTTTATCAAGAACCATTAATTTACCATCCTTATAATTATCAATCCATTTATCGTATTTTTCATTCAATTTAGATAAATAATCCAATCGAATTCCGGATTCATAATCACGACCACGCACTTGAATATTATTAACAAGTGTTGGAACGGAAGCCTTCAAGTAAATTAATAGATCTGGAGGTTTGATATAATGGATGATACTCTGGAAAATATTGCTATAATTTTCAAAATCTCGCGCACTCATTAAGCCCATATCGTACAAGTTTTCGGCAAAGATGTATGCATCTTCATAAATTGTACGATCTTGGATCATATCAATATTTGTTTTTTGCAATTCAACAATTTGTCGAAAACGACTATTTAAGAAAAAGATCTGCAAATTGAATGACCAACGTTTCATATCAGCATAAAAATCCTCTAAATAAGGATTGTTATCTACCGCTTCAAATTGAGGTTCATATTTGAAATGATCCGCTAATAGTTTTGTTAAGGTTGTTTTTCCGGCACCAATATTTCCGACAATAGCAATATGCATATTTTTGGGTTTTAAATCTTAATAAAATCTTTTAATGCCAATGATTTCACGTACTTCTTTCAATGTTTTACGTGCTGATTCACTCGCTTTTTCAGCGCCTAATTTCGCTACTTTAGCAATATACGCATCATCATTTGAAATATCTTCAATGCGTGACCGTACAGGCTCTGTTGCAATGACCATATCTTCTGCTAACTGTTTTTTAAAATCACCGTAACGAATAGCGCAATTGTTATATAGATCGTTAAAATGTTCTAATGTATCGGGTGCTGACACAACTTTCATCAAATCAAAAAGATTTTGAACAGCTTCTGGTTTAGGTTGGTTCATTTCCGTTGGACCAGAGTCAGATACAGCACGCATTACTTTTTTACGAATTACATCTGCACTATCGGACAAGTAAATACAATCTGCCTCACCATTGGATTTGCCCATTTTTCCTTGTCCCGCTAAACCAGGGATTTTAACTAATTTATCTGAATAGGTAAAAGCAAATGCCTCTTTGAAATAATCGACATCATATAAACGATTAAAACGGTTACCAAATGTTCTGGTCATTTCTAAATGTTGCTCTTGATCTTTACCAACAGGAACTTTTGTGCCATGGTGAATTAAAATGTCGCAAGCCATCAAAACAGGGTATGTTAACAGTCCTGCATTCACATTATCAGGATTGCTGCGCACTTTATCTTTAAAAGCAGTAGCGCGCTCCAGCTCTCCCAGATATGCGTTCATATTCATATACAAATAAAGTTCTGCTACTTCTGGTACGTCAGACTGGACATATATCGTTGATTTTTCAGGGTCTATACCTGCAGCAAGATATTCAACAATCACTTGACGTACGGTGCTTTGCAGACCGTGAGGAGTTGGGTGCGTAGTTAAAGAGTGTAAATCGGCTATGAAGAAATAACAATTATATTCATTTTGCATTTTCACAAAATTGCTCAATGCGCCGTAATAGTTTCCTAAATGTAATTTTCCGGTACTTCTAATACCACTGACAACAGTTTCCATATTGCTTGCGAATTTACGGATAAATTCCCTAAATATAGTTCTAGGAATTTTTTCTTTTGCTTTTTTTTTGCGATTAAAAAATGGATTGCTAGCAATTAAATTATAGCAAAAGATTTAACGGTTAACAATATGAAAGAGTAGGTCCGCTGCTAATTTAGCAGTACGATTGTCAATATCGTACGCTGGATTAAATTCTGCGATATCCATACTTATTAATTTTTCTGAAGAAATGATTAGTTGAAAAATTTCTAAGAAAAAAGCATCAGGCTGGATTCCGTTATGGGCCAATGCACTAACTCCTGGTGCACAGCTTGCAGCAAAAACATCTAAATCGACGGTTAGGTAGAGGTAATCTATTCCTGCTATAAATGACTCAACTTGTTGGATAATTGCCTCGCTATTTGACTTGTGAAAATGTTGAGCTTCTATCCAGTTTATCTGATAATCTTTTACCGCATCAAATAAAGCTTGTGTATTGCTGATTTTTTGTATTCCGATAGGGAGGTAATTGATTTTTTCTTCTTGCTGTGCAATTTGGTAAAAACCTGTACCGGAAGTTGCAATTTCCTGTTCTGGTTTTCGGATATCAAAATGGGCGTCAAAATTAATGATCCCGAGTTTATTGCGGGAATACGACTTGAGTCCTAGATAATGACCAAAAGTAATTTCATGACCACCCCCTAATACCATTGGAAAGCCTCCGCGTTGCAGTATAAGTTGGATAAAATAGCCAAGAGATTCTTGCGCATTTTCCAGTTGATGGTCGGAACAATAAACGGTCCCGGCATCAACGAGTTTCGTTTTTTTATCTCGAAATACTGGCAGGTTTGACAATGCTTTTATTAAAACTTCTGGTCCTTTTGCCGCACCTGTTCTTCCTAGGTTTCTTCTAACACCTTCATCGCAAGCAAAACCCAGTATGACATAGCAACCCGTAAGATCCTGTTCATCATTAAGATCGATACATGTGATTACCTGATGCCAACGCAAATGTTCTTCGCTTGTCCCATCTATACGTCCTGTCCACATTTTTCGATCTGCCGGAGTATAATGCTTCTGGTTTTTAGTTTTCATAATCCTTGAAAATTTGGTTCATCGTGTCTGTATCAACAAGATTTGCTAGGGTTACTTTCAACATAGTAGTACGTTTTAATTCTACTTCTATAGCCTGTCTTGCGGTGTCATTTTGAGCCCATGCTCTGCGGGCAATACCATTATTAACATCGTAAAAGAGCATATTTTCTAGTTTTCTGTCTGCATCTTCGGAACCGTCAAGTAATAAGCCGAAACCACCGTTAATCACCTCGCCCCAACCAACTCCACCACCATTATGGATAGAAACCCAAGTAGCGCCTCTAAAGCTGTCACCGATTACATTGTGAATGGCCATATCGGCTGTGAATTTACTGCCGTCATAAATGTTACTTGTTTCCCGGTATGGTGAGTCTGTTCCACTTACATCATGATGATCTCTGCCCAAAATAATCGGCCCCTTTAGTTGACCATTTCTTACCGCAAGATTAAATGCTTTAGCAATTCGAATTCTACCAATTGCATCAGCATATAGAATCCGGGCCTGTGAACCGACAACCAGTTTATTTTGATCTGCTTGTTCAATCCACTTGATATTGTCAGCTAATTGCTGTTTAATCTCAGGGTATGCTGTCTTTTTTAATTCCTGAAGTACCTCAAGTGCGATATGGTCTGTTGTCTTTAAATCTTCTGGATCTGCTGTCGAACATACCCAGCGAAATGGACCAAATCCATAGTCAAAACACATGGGACCTAAAATATCCTGTACGTAAGATGGATATCGGAAGTCAATACCATTACTCGCCAATACAGCGGCTCCTGCGCGACTACTTTCAAGTAAGAATGCATTTCCATAATCGAAGAAATAAGTACCACGCGCGACATGGGCATTAATAGCGTCGACGTGACGGACTAAGGATGCCTGAACTTGTGCCTTAAATACATCGGGCTGTTCTGCCATTAGCTTATTTGATTGTTCAAAACTTAGTCCGATCGGGTAGTAACCTCCGGCCCAAGGGTTGTGTAATGAGGTTTGGTCAGATCCAACTGAAATATAAATATTAGCATCTAGGAATGCTTCCCATATTTCTATTATATTGCCTATGTAGGCTATGGCGATAATTTCTTTATTTTTAATAGCTTGTTGAACGCGTTCTATGAGATCGTCCATGTTCTCCATTAAGATGTCCACCCATCCTTGTTTATGCCGTTTGCGAGCAGCGGCAGGATTAACCTCTGCACATACCGTGATGCACCCTGCAATATTTCCCGCTTTAGGTTGTGCACCACTCATGCCTCCAAGACCTGATGTTAAAAAGACTTTTCCGTGGATTGTATCTTCTTTTGACAAATGTTTTCGGAAGGCATTCATAACTGTGATCGTGGTACCATGTACGATTCCCTGTGGTCCGATGTACATATATGAGCCTGCCGTCATTTGGCCATATTGTGTAACCCCCATTGCATTGAAACGTTCCCAGTCATCGGGTTTGGAATAATTGGGAATCATCATGCCGTTTGTAATGACAACCCTTGGAGCATCTTTTGAAGATGGGAATAACCCCATTGGATGGCCACTGTACATATGTAGGGTTTGTTCGTCATTCATTTGGGCCAAGTATTGCATTGTAATTAAATACTGTGCCCAGTTCTGAAAAACAGCTCCGTTTCCACCATAGGTAATGAGTTCGTGAGGATGTTGCGCTATTTGTGGATCTAGGTTATTTTGTATCATTAACATGATGCTACGCGCCTGTAGGCTATTTCCAGGATACGCTTCAATTGGTCTAGCATACATTTCGTAGGTAGGGCGGAAGCGGTACATGTAGATTCTGCCAAATAGCATCAATTCCTCTAAAAATTCTTTTCCAAGTTCTACATGCCACTGCACTGGAAAATAGCGTAATGCATTTTTAATGGCTAATTTTTTTTCATCTTCCAATAGAATATCCTTTCGCTTAGGAGCATGACTTATGTTTTTATCATAAGAAACTTTAGGTGGTAGACTAGTTGGTATTCCTTGTAGAATTTCTTCTTTAAATATCATGATTCTTTTCCTTTCGTATAGATATTAATTCCCTTTTTCCATACCTGATCAGGTTTTAGTGTTCCTTGCATGTATGTAATATTTTGATAATTATTCGTTTTGTAAATAGCAAAATCTGCAAGTTCACCTGGCTGTAGACGACCACGGTCCGTCAGATTTAAAGCTAATGCAGCCCTAAATGTTATTGCAGCGAATACTTCAGCATTGGATAATTTTTCTGTAGTAGCTAAAATCGTCGCTTGGGTCATTAATTGTCCCATTGGAGCAGATCCGGGATTCCAGTCAGTGGCAATGGCTAAGCTAGCGCCTTGATCAAGAAGTTTTCTGGCAGGGGTAAATGCACATCCAATTCCGATTGATGCACCTGGTAAGGCGACGGCAACGGTATTGCTATCGGCCAGAAGTTTAATTTCTGTTTCATGTGATGCCTCTAGGTGATCTGCACTAATTGCATTATACTGAACCGCAACTTTCGATCCTGATGTTGAAAATTGATCTGCATGTACCGTGATATCAAAACCCATTTTCTGCGCCTTAGTAAAGTAATTTTGAATATCGTCGGAAGAAAAGGCGCTTTGTTCGATAAAAGCATCAATTCTATTGGAAAGCTGCTCTTCTTTTAAAATAGGGAATAGTTCAGATGCTATTTCTTCAAGATAGTCTACTGCAGTGCCTTCATAGTCTTTGGGCTTCATATGTGCTGCTAAGCAAGTTGGAATGAGATCAACGGCTATGGATTCTTGTGCTCTTTTTATAGCTCGCAGTATTTTTAACTCTTCTTTAACTGATAAACCATAGCCACTTTTCACTTCAATGGTGGTAATACCTTGTTTTATAAGTGCCTTTGAACAGTTGATAATATTTGTGATTAGTTCAGCTTCACTTGCATTTCGGGTATGTTGTACTGTGCTCCAGATACCTCCACCAGCTTTTGCAATTTCGAGGTAACTGGCACCGGCATTACGCAGGGCAAAATCATTAGCTCGATTTCCTGCAAAAGCAATATGTGTGTGACAATCGATATAGCCGGGAACGCAAACAGTCTCCTCTTCTATGATTACTAAAGTTGCATCATGAGCATGATTCTCCCTTAAACCATCGTAATTACCAATAGCTGCTATTTTTCCATTTTCCGTTAGTATACCAGCCTGTTCTTTAATTACGAGTTGCTGATCTGAAAGCGCTCCTTTAACCGGAACATTTGTCAATGATAACAATTGTGAGAAAGGACCTATTAATTTTTTACCCATAGTTTAATAGTTGTTGAAATATTCCTGATGAACACCGTGATAAGGTATACCTTGCTTATGTGCAATTTGTTTTGCTTCTGTAATCAAAGTTCCTGAAGAAATGAGCTGTTGAGCAGCTTGAAGTATCTCTTCCATAATTTGATCTTCTTTGATATGTGGAATCGATTTTCTGATCTTTTGGTGTACAGCCTCAATGATAGGTGTTGACTGTAGCGGTCTGTGAAAATCAAAAGCCTGGGCCGCACAAATAAGTTCTATACTTAATATTTTACTAACATTATTGATGACCTGCAATAATTTTCGGGCACCGATGGATCCCATACTCACATGATCTTCCTGACCTAAAGAAGTAGGTATGCTATCTGCACTGGATGGAAAACAAAGTCCTTTATTTTCACTTGCTAATGCTGCTGTACTATATTGTAAGATCATAAATCCAGAGTTCAGGCCTGTTTCTTTGAGGAGTAGTTTTGGTACATTGGGCGTATCGCCTTCTAGTGACAGATATACACGTCTATCGGAAACATTTCCAATTTCTGATATCGCCAATGTTGCATAATCAATAGGAAGTGCAATTGGCTGTCCATGGAAACTACCGCCACTAATGGTTAGTTCGCTGTCGATGATGATCGGATTATCGGTTACGGCATTAATTTCAACTTCTATGGTTTCTTTTAAATGAAGCCATGCATTGCGAGAAGCTCCATGTATTTGTGGAATGCAGCGTAAAGAATATGGATCTTGAACACGAGAACAGTTTTTATGTGATGTAACAATTTCTGAGGTTTCTAATAAGTTGAAGATCGTACTTGCTACATATTTATTTCCTTTGTATGGTCTCAGTTCATGCAATTGTGGAAAGAAAGGTTTAATGGATCCATTTAGCCCTTCAATCATCAAGGTGGCAACCAAATCTGCATTATCCAAGAGATTTTGCATTTCCACGACCGCTTTTACGGCATGAGCTGCCATAAACTGGGTTCCGTTAATGAGTGCTAATCCTTCTTTGGCTCCTAACGTAATCGGGCTGGTGTCAAATCGTGTTAATATTTGAGCTGTCGGAAGAATTTCACCTTTATACCAGACTTTTCCTAATCCTATTAAAGGTAAAAATAAGTGCGAAAGAGGGGCTAGGTCTCCAGAGGCACCCACTGATCCTTGTTTGGGAACCACTGGAACGATATCCTGATCAATAAACCATAGAATGCGCTCTAACGTGCTTAGTTGAATACCTGAATATCCTTTTGCTAAGGCATGCGCTTTTAAAATCAACATTAATTTAGACAATTGCTGATCGATGGGCTCTCCTATACCTACCGCATGGCTTTTTAGGATATTTTCTTGTAGTTTTTTAGTATCTGCAGGATTTATCAGCGTAGTACAAAGTGGACCAAAACCTGTGTTTATACCATATACTATTTTACCGGAATCAACAATTTCTTGAACATATTGTGCACTTTGAACAACTTTTTTTACTGTTTGTTCAGTTAATTGACCTTTAATATTTCCATTCGCTATCTGGATTGCTAGCGAGCTGGTCATGGTATCTTCGCCGTACTGAAATTTTTTAGTTTTATTTACCATTAGAATAAATTATTATGTTGATTAAGGATCGTCAAAATCTGTCTATCCTTTCCATTTGATTTATACGTTGCTTTTTAAGAGAAAATGACCATTATTACACTTTTGCATTTTGAACTATTTATACATGAATCGTACTTAATTATTTAGAAAAAGTTGCCTGTGTATTGGTTTTGTTTCCTAAACGTTCTATCGTGCTTATAGCTGTTAATCTCATTCCGTTATTTCAAATTTAACTCCTATATTTAATAATTATAAATACCAATTTTGGCAAGTATTGATTACTATGAGTTATCAAATAGAATTAAGGCATCTGTATTATTTTAAAGTTTTGGCAGAGGAGTTACATTTTAGAAAAGCGGCAGAAAGGCTTTATATTTCTCAACCTGGCTTATCTCGTCAGATTAAACAGATGGAAGATATTTATAGAGCAACTTTATTTGATAGAGGGAAACGGTATGTTCGACTTACAGCCGCAGGCTTTTACCTAAAAAAGGAGGTTGATATTTTATTTAATCAAATGGATAAAATAGCTCGTGAGCTTCGTATTATGGGATCAGACGATATCACTGAACTTCGTCTTGGGTTTATCGGTTCAGCAGTACAATCTATTCTTGCTAAAGTACTGGTTCGATTAAAACAAGATTTTCCTGCAGTTGAGGTAGACTTACAGGAGCTTTCTAATGAGATGCAGATTACGAAGGTGTTGAAGGAAGAACTTGATTTTGGACTCGTGCGTTTGGATAATTTTCCAAATGGGATTCGTCATATCGCAATCATCAAAGAACACTTTTCGTTGGTCATTCCTCACGATTATCCCATTCAGACGGCAAATTTTAAAACGTTAAATGATTTTAAAAATGAACCGTTTATTCTGTTTTCCAAAGATTATAGCCATTCTTATTATGATCTGGTGATGAGTATTTTTAGAGATGCTTCATTTGAACCGCATGTTGCTTTGCGGACGGTAAATGCTTTGACAATTTTCAATCTTGTAGAGCAGGGTTTGGGTATTGCAATTGTACCGGCATCTTTAAAAAAAGGATATACTTCTAAAGTAAATTTTATTGATTTAAACCATATTGAACAGCGAACCACTTTATCATTAATCTATAATGCAAATGTAAATCATGCAGGAATTGATCTGTTTTTAAATGTTATTCAGAAGGAATTGAATTTATCGGATGAAGATTAAACTATAAAAGTCCATACTAAATCAGTATGGACTTTTATAGTTTAATCGTGTATGGCTATTCAGCGGTGTTTTAATGAGCACTACCAACTAATACATATCCGAAGAATTCTCTAAACGAGTCGGGGTTGTCCACTGTTCCTCGTTCGGAAATAAGTTTTATGTTGATATTGTTGTTTTTTGCTTTTACTTTAAATTCATCTAAATACTCAATGATATCGTAATCTAATATTTTGGTTTTGCGCACGTCTAATTCTAAGTAAGAACCAGGCTGTAATCCATCTAATTCTTTTACGATCGCTCCTCTATTGACAAAAGTTACCTCTTCTGCAAAATTCATATGAAAAACGTTTCCTTCCTTGACCAGCATAACATGGGAATTATTATAGGATTTGATAAGTGACACAACTACTGCTACAACTAAACCGACAATAATACCTTTAAGGAGATCTGTAGTGAGTATACCAACTACTGTGACTACAAATGGAATTAATTGATCTTTTCCTAATTTTTTCATGTCCAAGAATTGTTTTGGGTTGCCTAATTTGTAACCGATAACCAATAGGATTGCTGCTAAAACTGCATTAGGGATTAAATTAAGGAATGCAGGAATGGAGATGACACTGAGTACAAGCAAGAGACCATGAACAATAGTTGATAGTTTTGACACTCCGCCACTCATCGCATTAGCTGATGAGCGAACGATAACTTGTGTAATAGGAAGCCCACCTATTAAACCTGAAAATGAATTACCTATTCCTTGTGCTATTAGCTCTCTGTTGGTTGGTGTCTGACGTTTTAGTGGATCTAATTTATCGGTAGCTTCTACCGATAATAAGGATTCTAAAGAGGCTACAATGGCGATGGTAAATGCAATTTGCCATACCATTGGATTTGCTATTCCATTTGCGAAATCGGGTAGTGTAAATTGTCCCAGGAAGTCGGTTACTGTTTCAGGTACAGGCACTTTGACCAGGAGGTCCTGATCAATAGAAAATACTTCATGGTTTGTATCTCCAATCGTGATCTGGTAAATAATACCAACAATTACAGCAATAAGGGAGCCTGGTAACAATTTGAAGAAGTTGGATTTTTTACCAAGAAAATTATCCCATATAATAAGTATGGCTAAGGAAATAATTGTCATGATTATAGCTCCGGTAGTAATATAAGATGCATCAAAATTTTTGAACGAAAATTTCTCTGTGTATCCGAATGCCAACGGAATCTGTTTTAGGAAAATGGATATACCGATAGCGCATAACATACCCTTAATAACGGATGAAGGGAAGTAATATCCAATTACGCCTGCTTTTAATAATCCGAGAACAATCTGTATTAAACCGGCTATAACCACTGCGACTAAAAAGATATTGTATGCCCCTAGGTCTGTGATAGCGGTATAGACGATGACCACTAGGCCTGCCGCTGGTCCTGATACTCCTATGGTAGATTTTGATAGCAGTCCTACAAGGATACCGCCTATAATTCCCGCGATAATTCCGGAAAAAACAGGCGCCCCACTCGCCAGAGCGACTCCTAAACAGAGTGGTAGAGCAACAAAAAACACGACAATACTCGCCGGGATATCTTTTTTCCAATTTTGTAATAGGTTCATAATCAAGAGTGTTTAATCTGTTCTTATCATACAACTATCGTTCCTGAAAAAGGTTTTAAAAAGCAATAAAATTTATGTCGGAAGGTATTATGATCTATAAAGAGTGGGGGGCAGATTTTCATTCCTGTGTCAAGTTTTTTTTTCTGGTAGATGTGTTTTTAATATTCGATGGTAGCTCTTAAATCGCCTAAAGAGTTGTGTTTTATCGTAATATTAGTGGTTTTAAGTGTTTTTGAGCAATGGAAATCATAATTTTAAGGATGTATCGGTCTGTTTTAAAATCAGTTCTAATTCTATTTATTATAGCTATTATCAACGATGGGTGAGATAACTCATTTAAATTTTTTTATCTTTATGCCCAAACTAAACCAAGGTGAGGGAGGAAGCATATGCCAGTCAAAATACCAGATAATTTGCCAGCTATTGAGCTATTAAAAAAAGAAAATATTTTTGTGATGAGTGATCTTAGAGCCAACGAACAGGATATCCGTCCGATGAAGGTTCTAATTTTGAATTTAATGCCTTTGAAAATTACAACAGAGACTGATTTTATCCGGTTGCTGTCTAATAATCCTTTGCAAGTAGAAGTGGAGTTTTTGAGATTAGATACTCACATGTCTAAAAACACACCTCAAGAACACTTGGAAATGTTCTATAAATCGTTTTCTGCAGTGGAAGATCAGTACTATGATGGGATGATCATTACAGGTGCTCCAGTAGAGATGATGCCATTTGAAGAGGTTAACTACTGGGATGAAGTGACTCGTATTTTTGATTGGGCAAAAAAGCACGTGACGTCTACACTTTATATTTGTTGGGCATCGCAAGCGGCACTTTATCATTTTTACGGCGTTGAAAAAACACCATTAGCGGAGAAACTGTTTGGAGTATACAAACATACTACTTTAGATAAAGCTAATCCTCTATTTAGAGGTTTTGATGATGAGTATTTTATCCCGCACAGTAGACATACGACAATTTTAAAATCTGAAATTGAAGATAAACCAGAAATTGAGCTTTTGTCTGAATCTCCTGAAGCAGGTCTTGCGATACTATCATCACGAGGTGGACGTGAATTTTATTTAACTGGTCATTCAGAATATGCTCCACTTACTTTACATACTGAATATATGCGTGATGTGGAGAAAGGATTAGAAATTGAGGTGCCAGATAATTATTATTTAAATAATGATCCAGCACAGTCACCATTAGTAAGGTGGTCTGGTCATGCGAATTTGCTATTTAATAACTGGTTGAATTACTATGTTTATCAAGAGACTCCTTTTGATTTAAATGAACTTGAATCTTTGGAAGAAATTAAGAGACAAAATTAATATTAGCTTTTAAGCTATCATGAGCAAGCTCGATCTTGTACTGTATAATAGTGCGGTACAAGATCGAGCTTTAATTTCTTTGTAGCAGGATGTTTGGGATCTGTTATGAAAAATAAACTTCTATTTATAATTAGCTTAATTTTTTAGCTTCATTCCAATAAATATCCATTTCTTCCAGTGTCATGTCTTGGAGATTTTGTCCATTTTGATTAGCTCTTTGCTCAAGGTAGGTGAAGCGGCTAATGAATTTTTTATTGGTTCGTTCCAGTGCATTTTCAGGATTGATGCCAATGTGACGTGCATAATTGATTAATGAAAAAAGCAAATCACCAAATTCGGCCTCAGCCTTATTTAAATCTGACTCTTCGGGTTTATTAATGTCATATTCAGCTTTGAACTCCGCTAGTTCTTCTTCTACTTTTGCCCATACTTCTTTTTTATCTTCCCAATCAAACCCTACACCACGTACCTTATCCTGTATACGATAGGCTTTAACTAAAGCAGGCAGACCTTTAGGTACGCCGGATAAAACAGATTTGTTTCCTTCTTTTAATTTGAGGGTCTCCCAATTCTGTTTAACCTGTTCTTCATTTTCTACATCAATATCGCCATAGACATGGGGGTGACGGCTGATTAATTTATCGCAAATGCTATTGAGTACATCTACTATCGTAAAACGGTTTTCCTCTTCTGCTATACGTGCATAAAAGACCAGGTGCATCATAACATCTCCTAGTTCTTTTTTGATTTCGGGGTAATCTTCATCTAAGATAGCGTCTGTAAGTTCATACAACTCTTCGATGGTTAGATGACGTAAGGACTGCATGGTCTGTTTCTTATCCCACGGGCAAGCTACCCGAAGTGTATATAAAACATCCAATAAACGTTGAAAAGCCGTAGCAGGAGTAGACTCAATTGCAGGAATGGGGTGACTCATATTGAAAAATTTAGATCAAAATTAGGGATTTAATGACAATAAAATAGCATGCTTCTATTTTATTGTCATTAATGAGTCTCGAAGAATGGTCACACTATTTTCCATTTCCGATTCCGTAAGATTGCCGAAACCAATTCGGATTGCGGTCATATCTTTAGCTTGATATAAGAGTGTTTTTGGAAGAAATAGATTTGCTTTTGCGCATTGCTTCTGTAAATGAATTAAGTTGATATCTTTTTTCCAGTTGGTCCAAAGAGCAAGACCGCCGGCAGGAATATCGAAGTCGACATATTCATGTAATTCACGGGCGAGTAAATAACTCATATAATTGCGTCTTTCTTTATACAGTTTGACTGATTTTTTTAAATAGCGATGTATTTCACCTTCTTCAATTAGATCACTTAATACTTGCTCCATGACAAAGTCTCCTTGATGATCCATGATATTTAATAACTTTTGTAATTCTTTGATTAGGTTTTCAGGTGCGACGATAAAACCTGTACGGAAACCAGGCGCTAATGATTTACCAAAGCTTCCTGTATAAATAACCATCCCATCATAATCCACAGTTGCCATAGGGAGAAGGGGGGCATCATCATAATGGAAGTCATAATCGTAATCGTCCTCAATGATAGCAAAACCATATTTTGAAGCGAGTGCTAATACGATCGTTCTTCTTTGCTGACTAAGTGTCACTGTCGTGGGATAGTGATGATGCGGTGTCAGATAAAGCAATCTGATCTTTTGTGTAAGACAGATCTGTTCAAGAGATTCGACAACAATTCCTTCATGATCTACTGGAATGGATTTAATTCTAGCCCCGGCCTGTTGGAAGATCATGTTTATTGCAAAATAACTTGGTTGTCCTACAATGACTAAATCGTTTGCCTGTAGTAAAGTTTGAGCAATGATATAGGTACTCATCTCAACAGACCGTGTGATCAATAGATTTTTAGGTTGGATATGCAGACCTCTACTTTGATTTAAAAAATTGCACAACTGTTCTCGAAATGTGGCTGGTCTCTTTTGATCTGAATATCCTAGGTATTTAGTGTTCTTTTTTCGTTTTAAATTTGCGGTATAAAACTTAGAAAGCTGTTGCAAAGGAGATAGTCTACTATCAGGAATGCCGTCATCAAATTTTAAGATACATTTAGAGGTTTCAAAAGGATTTTCTAATATGGTACTTTTTTCAAAATCATAACCAGTTTGGTCTGCATACTGATTCTGGATTATTGTTTGCGAAAATTCACTATTTTTCCTTGCTTTGGACGTATTTCGAAGTACAAATGATCCTACATTTGGTTTGGTTTCAATCCAACCCTGTGATTCGAGCTCCTGTAATGCAGCAACTACTGTATTGCGATGTATAGATAGTGTTTGCGCCAGCTGCCTACTTCCGGGCAGTTTTGTTCCGATAGGTATAAAACCACGCTGAATGGCCTGAATGACTTGTTGTGCCAGTTGTACATAAATGGAGGTTTCATCCAGTCTATTCAGGCTGATAAAGCTGTTGAAAGGAATTTGACCCGGACTATTCATATGTTGGATAAATTGAAATTATTAAATAGTCCGGAAAGTTAAGTATTATTAGATTACTCTTGGAGTTTTTTGATTACTTTTCTAATTCTTGTTTTTTTGGATTCCTTTTCGACACCGTCTAAGCGATTTGTGAGCATTTTGCTTAGGTCAGTTTTATATTGTCTTGGAACAACTTTTAAAGCCTGTTCCGCGTACATTGGAAGCTGATTGGGCGGGCATTTTAGTAACTGTTCATGTAATAACGGAAATACATCTTCATGCTCCAGTGATAAGTATTTGATTAATATAGCAATACATTTATCCCTTGTGATAACAGAACCTTGTTCAGCAATAGCAATTAGTTGTGGTAGGAGCGGGAAAATAGCTTCATGTTGTAATAGAAGAATAGCATCCAGTGCTGTCATAGTTCCCCACTGTAAACGGTTATCCTTACTTGTTAACAGCGTGATAAAATCCAAATAGTATGCCGCTATCATAATAGGGGATAAGTACCCAATTTCGTAAAGAACTTTGATGCAATCGTGTTGGATCCTTTTGTTTTTGCTTTGTAGTAATTGAATTAATTCTTTAATAGCTTCATTGTCCTCTGCGCTGACGATTTGTTTTGCCAATGAAATATTGGCTGACTCATCTGTTTTCCCTAAACTGGAAGATAAATAATTGAAAACATGGATCATGTGCAATTACGTTTTTATTATTATTTAATGTTGCTTCGAATGGAATTGTTAGATTATTAATAAAATTTTTAGGATAGGTAACTTACAAATAATTTAATAAACAAGTTATTTAATATATCAACAAAGAATGCACCTACCATGGGTACGATTAGAAACGCTTTGTGGGACGGCCCATATTTGTCGGTGATCGATTGCATATTCGCAACAGCCGTCGGCGTTGCGCCTAGTCCAAAACCACAATGTCCAGCACTGAGCACTATAGCGTCATAATCGCTTCCCATTACTCTGAAAGTAATGAACATTGCA
This sequence comes from Sphingobacterium sp. B16(2022), assembly GCF_012030425.1. Lineage (GTDB taxonomy): Bacteria > Bacteroidota > Bacteroidia > Sphingobacteriales > Sphingobacteriaceae > Sphingobacterium > Sphingobacterium anhuiense. Next base: position 620,225 of record NZ_JAAUVN010000001.1, read on the forward strand.
AATAGTATCATAAGTACTGTTTGTAAGATCAATATAACTAAAACTTGTGAAGCAAGGCCCTGTAATTGCCAAAGCTGTAAGGACATTAGTGCAATGGTCAAAAATAGATATAAACCGGTATTGCCAAGCACATCTACAGCATGATCATTTACAATATAACTGGACGATCTGCTAATGGTATTGCGAATAATAACACCTACAAAAAGGCACCATACAAAATTTGGAAGTTCCAACCATGAACCTTTGCAATATTCATACAATAAATGTCCCAATGCTAGACAAATTGTAAACATAGTCAGGGTTTCAATCATATTGCGAACATTGATTCTTCGGTTTGAATCAGGGTTTTCGAACATTTCAATTGGCGCTCCTCTTTCTTGAATAATTTTTGTAGGTTGGATATTCTTCTTTTTTAAAAGCACTTTTGCTACGGGGCCACCGATGAGACCACCCATGACCAGACCATAGGTAGCACATGCCATTGCGAGCTCCATCGCTCCATTTATTTGGAATATATCGGTGAGATTTTGGGCCCATGCCGCACCAGTACCATGTCCCCCTGTTAAGGTAATAGATCCGGCAATAAGTCCATAACTAGGATCAATGCCTAGCAGAGATGCCACGGATATCCCAAAAACATTTTGAACGATCATGAAAGATCCTGTTAGAAAAACGAATATCAAAAGTGGTTTTCCTCCTTTTTTTAATTTATCGAATTCTGCACTTAAACCAATTGAAGTAAAAAAGAAAAGCATCATGGTGGTCTGAAGCGAACCTTCAAAGGTAAAATTGATACCCATTGTCGCATGCAAGATGTAAAGGACAATTGCAACGACAAACCCTCCTACAACAGGTTCTGGTATATTGTAGTTTCTCAGGAAATTTATTTTTTTAACAATAAAAAATCCTAAAATCAAAACAAGACAGGCAAAAGCTAGGGTTTCAAATAGTCCAAATGTCATATAGCTATCTATAAGTGGGTTTGTCATTCAAATAAAACGGAAAGTTAAGAATAAAATAATAACTTGTATTTGACTTCTCTGTAGGTGTAAGGTTAATTAAAATATTTTCACTGTTTTTAGTCCTACATCTAACGGTTTATTCGCGTGCATTTTCCTTTCATAGTTGTAATCATGTTGAAAGCATTGATGTCTTGATTTCGAATAGGATAGATTATTGGTTCTTATTATCCCCAACTATGTACAGTTTTAGTATGTAACATACATTATCGTTAGTTTTTCACTACTCGGCTAGATCTTATATTTTTCTCATTCATTTTGAAAATGCGACTGTGAGTTTAAATAATGAGTGTAACATTTCTACTCTTTAGTAATCTATTAAAACTTAATATTCTATTCATTGTTATTTGTTTTGCTTCTCAATAGTTAATTAAGTAAATTTATGTACCAACAAAACGTGTCAATATGAGTACAACGAACGCCAAATCTTTAAAGTCAATAAGTATAAACGGGAAAAGCTATCATTATTGTTCGCTTAAAAATCTTCCCGAAGGCTCTGTAAGTCATCTTCCTTTTAGTATCCGCATTTTGCTTGAAAATGTGCTGCGGAATTACGATGGTTTTAGCATTACCGACGAACATATTCATACACTCATCAACTGGACACCAGCTCCTGTCGATAAGGACATTCCTTTTAAGCCAGCTCGTATTCTGATGCAAGATTTTACTGGTGTTCCTGCTGTAGTCGATATGGCCTCGCTCCGGGCTGAATATGTACGTCATGGAAAAGATGGTCAAAAGATCAACCCTGCAATTCCAGTGGACTTGGTGATTGACCACTCTGTGCAGGTGGATTATTATGGAACAGATTATTCTTACGGAAAAAATGTTGAACTGGAATACCAACGTAATCAGGAACGTTATGAATTGCTCAAATGGGCACAGCATGGATTGAAAAACTTTACCGTAGTTCCTCCGGGGATGGGAATTTGTCATCAGGTCAATCTTGAATATCTTGCTAAGGGGATTATTGAACGCGAGGGATGGTTGTTTCCGGACACCTTGGTTGGTACGGATTCGCACACGCCTATGGTGAATGGTCTGGGTGTAGTAGGATGGGGAGCCGGCGGTATAGAAGCGGAGGCTGCTATGCTGGGACAGCCTATATTTTTTACTTGCCCGGAAGTGATTGGATTAAAATTGACCGGGAAAATACCGGATATCTGTACGGCTACCGATATGGTATTATCGATTACTAAAGTACTTCGTGATAAAGGTGTAGTAGGAAAGTTTGTTGAACTTTTTGGAGATGGTCTGGACCATTTAACAGTTACGGATAGAGCGACTATTGCTAATATGTCTCCAGAATTCGGGTGTACGATTACTTATTTTCCTATCGACGAAAGGACGTTGGAGTACATGCAAACAACCAATCGTACAGCAGAACACATCAGGATCGTAGAAGAATATAGCAAAGAAAACCTATTGTGGAGAACTGGTCACGAAGAAATTAATTTTTCTTCAATTGTTGAATTTGATTTATCGACATTAGAACCAACGGTTTCGGGTCCAAAGCGGCCGCAGGATAAAATCTTGGCTAAGGATCTTGGTAGCCAGTTTGCTAATCTGTTGCAACAGGAATACCAGCGTAATTATAGTCTTCCGAATCAGAGAAAAGAATCGGCATGGCTAGCTGACGGTGGTTCTGGAACAGAATTTACTTTTGGTAAAGTTCCAAAAAATACAGATTCTACAATGGAGGTTGTTCAGGATACAATGCAGGCTGTTCGAATTAAATATAAAAATCAGGAATTTATTTTGAGCGATGGTAGTATTGTTATTGCCGCTATTACGAGCTGTACCAATACTTCTAATCCAGCTGTTATGATCGGCGCTGGATTGTTGGCAAGAAATGCCATAGAAAAAGGATTGCGTACGAAATCATGGGTAAAAACTTCACTAGCACCAGGATCAAAAGTCGTGACACAGTACTTAGAGCGTTCAGGTTTGAGTACTGATCTGGAAGCTCTTCGCTTTCATACTGTGGGATATGGATGTACTTCTTGTATTGGAAATTCTGGTCCATTACCTCCGCATATTGCGGAAGCCGTAGATAAAGGAGAATTGGTGGTGGCCTCTGTACTTTCGGGTAACCGAAATTTTGAAGCTAGGGTACACCCTCAGGTAAAAATGAATTTTCTCATGTCGCCAATGTTAGTGGTTGCTTACGCTTTAGTAGGGAGGGTCGATGTTGATCTGATAAATGATCCATTGTCGTACGATCCAAACGGAAATCCCGTGTATCTGAAAGATATATGGCCAAGCCGTGAGGAAATCGTCCAGACAGTCAATGACTGTGTCAAACAAAGCGATTTTCAGGAAGTCTATGATGTGATCTTTGATGGCTCTGAAGACTGGAAAAATTTAGAAGTAAATCTAGCCGAGCGTTTTGAATGGAATAAAAGTTCGACTTATATTAAAGAAGCTCCTTTTTTTGAAAACCTTCAGGTAAATCCTGATCCAGTGGCTAATATTACAGGTGCTCGTGTATTACTGTATTTAGGTGATTCGGTTACAACTGACCATATTTCGCCAGCAGGCTCTTTCCGTGAAGATAGTGCCGCAGGAAAATATTTAGCAGAACATGGTGTGAATAAAGCTGATTTCAATTCTTACGGTTCCCGTCGTGGTAATCATGAAGTCATGATGCGCGGAACCTTTGCCAATGTGCGTATTAAAAATAAAATTGTAGATCAAGAAGGCGGTTTCAGTATATACTTTCCAAGTGGTGAGGTAAAGACAGTTTATGAAACGGCTATGGAATATCAGAAAACGCATACACCACTGATTGTATTGGCTGGAAAGGAGTACGGGTCTGGCTCATCTCGTGACTGGGCGGCAAAAGGTGCTTATTTATTAGGTGTAAAAGCTGTTATTGCAGAGAGTTTTGAAAGGATACACCGCAGCAATCTTGTTGGTATGGGGGTTGCCCCATTAGTTTTCATTGATGGACAAAATACCGCCACTTTAGGTTTGGATGGTACTGAAGTTTTTGATATTACAGGAATTGCGGATAATCTAAAACCTCATAAGCTTTTGGATGTGAAAGCAATACATCGGAATGGGAAAATAACCGAATTTAAGGTTCAGGCCCGGATGGATTCGGCTATTGAAATTGAATATTACAAAAATAATGGTATTTTACAATACGTCTTAAGGGATTATTTAAAAAACAGTTAATGCGTATTTTTTCAATTTATATATGTAAAATATAAGAAGGGTTTGGCTATTTATAAAGTCAAACCCTTCTTTGTTTTAATATTCAGTAAACTTGATATAAGCTGATTTTTATTTTTTGGACGTTTTCTCTAATAGCTGAACAATGTCCGAATACCCTTTGGCTTTAGCATGTGCTAATGGGGTTTTTTTATCATGATCAGCAATATTTATATTGCAACCTGCATCAATCAGTGTTTGGATTACGTTGACAAATTTTTGACTGCCATCACCTAGGATTACTGCTTCCATTAATGCGGTCCAACCTAACCTATTGACGTGATCAATAGGAAATCCTTTTGTGTTGGCCAGTAATTTCACAACCTCCAGATGTCCGCGTTCGCTGGCAGGTATTAGGGCTGTTCCATTATACCTGTTGAATATATCAAATCGAGCTCCATGAGATAGATAGAGCTGTACAAGTTTTAGGTGTCCTGCCGCTCCTGCATATAAAAAAGGACTATCTTGAATTTTATCTTGTTGATTCACATCTGCTTTGTAAGATACCAATAACTTTGCCATCTCAAAGTTATTATTATGTGTTGCGATCAGTAATAAGGATTTTCCATTTTTATCAGTTAAATTAACGTTTGCACCCTTTTTCAATTCCTCTTCAACGAATAGCAATTGATTTTTCTGGACTGCCTCCAGTAAGTTCGTTTGTGGATGAGTATTCATATCGTTATTACAGGAGTTCAGGAAAATGAATGAAAAAAGTAAGATAAGATGTTGCATAGGTATTAAATAAGTGATGATAAGTGTTGAAAATCAATTGTTTCATGAGCAAAGTTAGTCAAATAAGCTCTGAATAAAATGTACCATTTATGCGAAAACTTGTACATTTTATAATTGATATCCCAGTTGGCAGAGGTAAGGAAAGTTGGTCTTTAAAAAAAGGTCAAAAGAATATTTTTTAGTTAAAAACTATGCTGCCCCTCTTTGTTTAAGATACAGATAAAGTAGGATCACTTTTTTAAATCTGAATATTTTATACTGAAAAGATGATATGAAAACACAAGCTTTTTAATATCAATCCATTTAAAATTGGTCTTCATGTGATAATTTAAGAAGATATAATGGTATTATCGCTGGAGGAACGTTGGTAATTTTGTCGTGAATAAGTTAATAGAAATAAAAACAAACATGAGGAATCATCCAATTAAACTCGCTTTTACAGATGATAGTATATTTCAACAAAATATGATACAATTACTCATCGAAAGAGATACTGTTTTTGATCTTTTCTTTATCTGCGGTGATGGACTAGATTTGATTAAAAGATTGGAATTCGAGGATGAATTACCTGAAGTTTGTATCATTGACTTTCATATGCCAAATATGGGAGGCGTAGCTGCTGCTATTGAAATATCGGCAAGATTTCCATCAATTAAGCTTTTTGGATATACAGCTACTACAGATTTTTGCGAGATTAAAGAATTTAAACGAAATGGTGGTGTGCACGTATTTCCTAAAACTAATCCCACTTCTATGTTAGAAAAAATAAATTCGTGGACTTACAATGATGATTTGTGTCAAGTCTGAAATTATACTGCTTTTGATTAAATAATCTACTACCATATTGATGATAATCAGGTTTAATAAAATTTATCTGTTTATTTTATTGAAATCTAGGTAATGAAGTCGTTTTTGAAAAAACTGTGCTGGAGTAAACGGTTTCCAATTATTATTCGTCTTCTAATGTTATGTGTCTTTATTTATAATCTGATATGGTTTACACTATAAATTTATGGACTGATCTTGTTGGTGCTATAAAAATCTAAAAGATGTTTTGTAAATTGGGAACACTATTTACATACATTATGCGTAAAAAAACACAATTGATCACAACGGTGATGCTGTTCTCAACAACAATTGCAGTAAGTCAGATGAAAGTTCGCGAAGAATTACCTGAAAAATATAAATGGGATTTGTCTCATCTTTATGCTACAGATGACGTTTGGAAAACAGAAAAGGAACGTTTACAACAAAAGATGAAAGAAGCGGCTTCATACAAAGGTAAGCTTACACAATCTTCGAACGTTTTATTGCAAGCATTAGAGCTGAATAGTTCGCTTATCAAGGATATGGCTCGTCTCTCATCTTATGCTTCGATGAAAGCTGATCAAAATACCCGAGTAACTAAGTATGCAGGGATGAATCAAGAATTGCAACAGCTTTTTTCAGAATATGGCGCTTTGACTTCATACCTGGAACCGGAATTGCTGACTTTAAAAGAAAATCAGCTTAGCGCATTTTTGGCAAAAGAAAAAGCGTTGGTAACTTATAAGTTTTACCTGACAGATTTACTTCGCAAACGCGCCCATAGAGGTTCTGAGGAAGTTGAAAAAGTATTGGCATATTCTTCTTTAATGTCCGGTAATGCTGCCAATATCTATAGCACCTTTATAAATGCTGAGTTTCCATATCCAGAGGTCGATTTGAACGGTGAACGCGTAAAGCTTAACGCTGCTAATTTTGCATTATATAGAGCGAGTGAAGACCGGGGAGTTCGCAGTAAAGCATTTGCCACTTATTTTGGTAAACTGAATGAGTTTCAAAGAACATTTGGAGCGCAGTTATATGGAAATATCAATGCGGCATTGTTTGCAACAAAAGCCCGAAACTACGACAGTACCTTAAAAATGGCATTAGATGGCGGTAATATTCCGACAGATGTTTTTCATAATCTTATAAAAAATGTAAATGGAAATTTGAAGACCTTTCATCGTTATTTAAACCTCCGTAAACGCATGATGGGAGTGGATACACTGCATTATTATGATCTTTATACTCCTTTGGTTGCGAAAGTCGATTTATCTTATACGGTAGAAGAAGCTGAAGAGAATATTTTAAAATCTTTGAAGCCTTTAGGGACTGATTATATAGAAGTTTCCAAAAAAGCATTCGAAGAAAGATGGATTGACATGTATCCTAACGAAGGAAAAAGGTCAGGTGCATATTCTAATGGTTCTGGGTACGATGTACATCCGTATATCCTCATGAATTATAACGGCAAGTACAATGATATGTCTACGCTGACTCATGAATTGGGACATACCATGCATAGTTATTTGACCAATAAGAAGCAACATTATGCTAACTCAGATTATTCAATTTTTGTTGCAGAAGTGGCTTCGACTTTAAATGAAGAGTTATTGAATGATTATATGCTGAAGCAGATAAAGGACGATGAAACTAGACTTGCTATTCTTGGAAATTATCTTGAAGGCGCAAAAGGAACATTGTTCCGTCAGACTCAGTTTGCTGAGTTCGAATATATGATCCATGATAAAGTAGCAAAGGGGGGGGCACTCACTGGAGAAGACTTTGATACGATGTATCTGGCTCTAACGAAAAAGTATTATGGTCATGATCAAAATATTTGTGTCGTTGATGACAATGTGAAATCAGAATGGTCTTACATTCCACATTTTTATTATAACTTTTACGTTTATCAGTATGCGACATCTTTTACTGCATCAACAGCTCTTTCCGAAAAAGTCCTGCGTGGAACGGATGCAGATCGTAAGAAATACCTGAATTTCTTAGCTTCGGGAAGTACAAAATATCCTGTTGATCTTCTTGTCGATGCAGGTGTGGATATGAATACTTCTGAACCTTTTGATTTGACGATTGCAAAAATTAATAAAGTCATGGCTGAGATGGAATCTATTCTAAGCAGACAGGGGAAATAAGGATTAAATTTTAACAAAAAATAAAAGCCGTATTATTGCGGCTTTTATTTTTTCTATTTCATCTGGTTTTTAACCAATACAAAGAGTTAAACAAAAGGGAATTATAGTCGATTATTTTTATCTCCATTTTAAATGTTTTTTGAGATATTCGGCAGTGTACGATTTTTTATTTTTTAAAAGTTGTTCTACGTTACCTTCAAAAATAACATTACCCCCACATTTACCAGCACCCGGACCGATATCGATAATCCAATCTGCCTGAGCAATAATTTCCAAATTATGTTCTACTATAATTAATGTGTTATTTCTTTCAATTAATTCCTCAAAAAGAGATAGTAACTTTTCCGTATCACTTGGATGTAGTCCTGTACTGGGTTCATCCATAATGATGATTTTATTTGTGTTGTTTAATTCTTTCGTGAGTTTTAAACGTTGTCTTTCTCCCCCAGAAAAGCTATCCATACGTTGTCCGAGTGTGAGATAATCTAAGCCTAATTTTAAAAGTATTTCAAACTTTTCAAGGTATATCGGATCATCAAAAAATTGTATAGCTTCCGGTATAGTAAAGTTCAGTACATCAAATATATTTTTACCCTTGTATTTATATTCCAATACCTGGGGATTAAATCCGGAACCACAGCAAACTTCACAGACTTGCTCAATGTCATCCATAAATGCTAAGTCTATCCGCTCCATGCCCAGTCCTTTACAGTTTTCACAGGCGCCCTCACTGTTCCTACTGAATTTTTTATCAGAAACCTGATTGGCTCGAGCAAATGATTTTCTGACCTTATCAGATAGATTCAAGTAAGTGAGTAAATTTGACCGGGGACTAGCTGTAAATAAGGACTGGTCGATAATTGTTGCATCTTTATAGTAATCCGGCAAAACTTTGCTGATTAATGTACTTTTTCCTGAGCCTGCAACGCCAGTGACTACTGTCATAATATTTTTAGGGATTTTTAAATCAATACCCTTCAAGTTATGTAAGGTCGCTTGCTTAATTTCTAGATATTCTTTTCCAATTTTTGGATCAGTTTTAATTTTGGTTTTCTTTGCAAAATATAAGCCCGTTTTTCCTAATGAATTTTTAAGTTCTTTAAAAGTTCCTTTATAGATAACTTCACCGCCATTTTTTCCTGATCCGGGTCCCATATCAATGATCAAATCTGCGATCTTGATTAAATCTGGATCATGCTCAACAATCAGAATGGTATTACCTTTATCTCTAATTTGTTCAATAATGGAAGTAATATTTTGTAAATCTTTTGGATGAAGCCCAATGCTCGGTTCATCAAAAATATACAGTAGATCCACTAAACTATTGCCTAGACTTTTTACCATTTTAATCCGTTGGGATTCTCCTCCCGAAAGCGTATCTGTTTTTCTATCGAGGGTTAAGTACTGCAGGCCTATGTTAATCATATTATTTAATTTCTTAATAAGCTCTTTTACAATAATATCATAGGTGTTTGAGTTTGTCGATTGAATAAATTCCATTAAATCGTCAACTGAAAGAGCAGTACAATCGGCTATGTTTTTACCATTTATTTTACAGGAGAGTACCTTTTTATTTAATCTTTTACCTTTGCATACTGCGCATATTCTGCTTGTGGTAATGTGTTGAAGGTCATTTTTTCTGATTGTATTTTCTTTTGAATCTTTTTTTAAAAATGCTTTTTCAATACGTGGTATGAGCCCTTCATATTTCACTGTTTTTCCCCAATCTTTATTTGGGTTTTTAGGTTTATGTTCTTTTGAATAAAGTAATATTTCCCATTCTTTATCTGAATAATCTTTTATTTTCTTGTCGTTATCAAAATATCCTGACAAGGTATATCTAGTTAACCTCCATCCTCCAGGTTGAAAAGTGGGAAACTGAATTCCGCCTTCATTTAGGGATTTTTCTTTATTGATTAAAGTATTAATATTAATAGTTTGCTCATAACCCAAACCTTCGCAGTTTAGGCACATGCCGAGTGGATTGTTAAATGAAAAAACATTAGAATAACCTACAAATGGCGAACCTAATCTAGAAAATAGCAATCGTAAAGACGCGTAGATATCAGTTATGGTACCAACTGTTGAACGCGCATTTCCGCCTATTCTCTTTTGATTGATAATAATGGGGACATTCAGATTTTCAATTTTATCGACATCCGGTATACCATAATGTTGCATTCGTGTACGTATAAAACTATTCTGTGTTTCATTTATCTGACGTTGTGCCTCTGCGCCAATTGTTTCAAATACGAGTGATGATTTTCCTGAACCCGAGATACCCGTAAATACCGTTATTTTATGCTTCGGAATTTGAAGAGAAACATTTTTGAGATTATTCTGCCTAGCATTTGTTATAATAATATTATTCATAACTAATTTACTTAACTTTGCAACTACTTAACTAAGTTAAGTGTTTTTTTATGAAAAAGATTGAAAAAGAATTTTTTACTGTATTTACAGACTTCCAATGTTTCATTTTGGCGAACATGAATAAGGGCGATTATATTGGTATTACAGCAACCCATTATAACATCATAGAGTTTGTGTATCGAAAAAAAGATGCTACTGCTAAACAGATTGCAGTAGCATTGAATGTTAGTCAAGCCGCTATTTCTAAGCAGTTGAAGTTTTTAATTCAAAATGAGTTGCTAAAACAAATACAGAGTGAGGTAGACAGGCGAAATTATATTTTAACTGCAACTGATAAAGGAAAATTCATTGTTGACAATTCTGAAACCTTTAGAAAAAATTTAACTAAGCAATTTTCGTCAAATCTTTCAGCCAATGAACTTATAACATTTACCTCATTGTTGAAGAAAGCTTTGGAAGACCATAAATAGGAAATTAAAAAATGTTGCTCCTACTTTTTTAGCTCGTTATCCTTTTTTTAATAATTGATTTAGCTTATGCTTTTCATTACCATACAATATAAACGCTATACAAAATCAAGGATTATTTTTCGGATAAAAAAAATTGGATCAAGTGGTACTTATTATAGTCCATAATCTCTTCAGTATTTCGTAAAATACATTCTTTACTATTCATCGACAAATGGTCGATCCCGCAGAAAGTCTGGTGATTTCTCAAATTTATCTGCGAGTTTTTTCACATTATTTAAGAAGTTCGCTTCTAAAATTTTTTAGTCCATTTCAAATTTTAATATTGGTATTCAAAGCGATATTGATTACTAATTTCTCACCACTAAAGACTCAGGAAACGCCTATTAATTCTTTAAAAATAAGTGCTTTAATTTTTATTGAATGGATTTTTAAAGTTTTTAGTGTCAAATTTAGTTAAGATCATGTATATTTTACGAAAAAACTGCAATGAATATAACACTTGTTAAGTATACATCGGATGATTTTGATCTATTTAAACCGCTACTCCTTGATGATGAGATTATGAAATATATAACTGGAAAAGGCTGGACAGAAGTTCAGGTTAAGGAAAAGTTTGAGGCGATAATTGAAGTCAATCGTAATGAAGATGATCTGGGTTATTTTAAAGTATTTGACAACGGAAATCTGTATATCGGATATTGTAAGTTAGCATATAGCAGTAATGATTGTAACGTCCTTGAAATCGGGTATGTCATAAATAAGGAGTTTTGGGGGAAGGGTTATGGATGTGCTGTTGGTCAAGCGGTAATAGATACAGCAAATAGATTATTTCCCCAATTAGATATTATTGGAATTATTGATCCTCATAATCTGGCTTCAAAAAAAATATTAGAAAAGTTAGGATTTAAGACCTATTTTAAAGGTTTCGAGGAAGGATTGCCGACAGAAAAACTCATGTTAAAAAGACTGCACTGAAATTAAGCAATCACCTCTTTCTCTTTATGCCAACAGTGACAATCTAATGGATTATAGCATTTTTTAGCTTAACTTATGCGTAGTAGTTTCCGTAGATTTTTAAATAAATAACGACGTTTCATTAAAATGATCATTTTTTAATCATCCCTATAGAAATGAAATTAATGCTTAAGAGTTTGAGCTTATAGCAAAAAGAATGTTGGATTTTACAAGTTTTGCTAGCAAGATTTAAATAAAAGCTTTACTACAATTGAACTTATTACTCCCTGTGATTGTGACTAAAAAAATAGTAATTTGATGTAGTGCATTATTTAATAATTAAGATATGATATCGAAAAGTTTCTTATTAGCTTTCATTGTATAAGGTCAAAATTCGAAAGACCCAGAATAGAAAGCTTTGATATTGTTTTTTATTATCTTTAGTAAATTGTATTTGGCAAAATTTTTTATGCGTTTATGTAATCTCAAAGTTCAATAATGAAAAATGCTAGTAATATGGAAGATCTTGAAAAAAATAGGCAAGATCTTTTAGATCATGGTTTCAATGTGATTAACAATATCTATTCTAAAGAAGAAATAAATAATATTATTGATGCAATTAATAAAGTTGACACTTCAAAAGACACATTCAGAAAAACTAAGGACTTATTTGCTATTAGACAGTTTCTGAAAGAAATTCCAGAAACCATTTCACTAATATTTACTGATAATTTTAGGTCACTTTTGCAAAAAATGATCGGCAATAATTTTTTCGTAGTAAAGAGCATTTATTTTGATAAACCTGAGACTTCTAACTGGTACGTATCTTATCATCAAGATTTAACTATTTCCGTGGATAAGAAAATAGAAATTGAAAATTTTGGACCTTGGACAACCAAACACAATCAATATGCAGTGCAACCGACAATTGACATATTAGAAAATATTACAGCTATAAGAATTCATCTTGATGATACCGATGAAAATAATGGCGCTTTAAAGGTTATCCCTAAATCACATGTCAAGGGAATTTATCGACCTGAAAAAATAAATTGGGATATTGAGACTGAAACGACTTGTTCTGTTAAGCAAGGTGGAGTAATGTTAATGAAGCCATTGTTGCTACATAGCTCGAAGAGAACAGTCAATAATAAGAAAAGGCGTGTAATACACATTGAATTTTCAAATGTAGTATTGCCAACCTCATTAAAATGGGCTGAGCGCTTAAATTTTAATTGATATTCAAAAACTGAAAATATACTTTACAGTATATTTTCAGTACTATAAGTGAGTGTTTTAAGCAGTTTAGGCACTTCATCCCAATGATTGATCCTGATATGATGATTGATATGCGCATTGTGGTAGGCGTTAAACATTAGCGCTTTTCCCTTGCAGAAATCAAGATTTTTGCAATAATCATCGATCATATAATCTGTATCGATGATACTTTTATCACCACAGAAGATAATATTCTTCCAGCTAATAAAAGGGAAATGTTCTTGTAGCCATTCTCTCTTTTCATACAAAGACAAGGGAAATTCCATAGCTGCAGAAACAATAAAAATCTCATAATCTTCCATTAATAATGTGACATTTTCTATTGCTTTGTCCATTACAGGTACTGTTCTAAAGAATGATTGGGTATAAAGTACTTTGTGCAGTGCTGTTTTATCAGCAAAAGCAGCATCTTCTCCTAATTCATTTATGAGTTGAAGGGTCAAAGAAATGCCCGTTTCATTTTTGTACCATTCAATAAGATGGGGTTCCGTGTCGGCGATGACGCCGTCCATATCAATAGCTATTGATTTTCTCATATTTAATAAGTTTTGCAATAAAGATACTAAATATTGCAATACTTTGCAATATATTGCAAAGTATTATTTTATATATTTGCATATAATATAAAGAGATATGGTAAGAGAAGAACGTTTACAGCTCATATTAAAGCAGCTTTCTAAGGAGAATAAAGTTCGCCTCGAACAGCTTAGTATACTATTAAACGTATCCGAAGATACTGTACGTCGCGATATTAAGGTGTTGGGATCTCAGGGTCTTCTAAAAGAGGTAAGAGGAGGGGCATTGGCTAATTCTCCTAGTCCACATCATTATAGGGATCGTGAAAAATACGATTTGGGACAAAAGCAGGCTGTTGCTTTAAAGGCCTTAAGCTTTTTAAGGGATGGGCATGTGGTATTTTTTGATGGTGGGACCTCTGTTGTGGCATTAGCAGCCTGTCTGCCTAAAAATTTAAAAATAACGGTCGTTACCAATAGTTTTCCGGTAGTTAGTGTACTGGAAGATCATCCCAACGTTGAAGTGATATTTGCCGGAGGCCGCCTCTGTAAAGTTTCTTTTACCGCAATCGGTGAAGATGCAATTAATACATTGAAATCAGTTCGAGCTGATATTTGTTTCCTTGGCGTATGTAGTATCCACCATGTCATTGGGATAACAGCTAAAGATTATGAAGATGCACAAATTAAAAAAATAATGATTGCACAGGCTCTTAAAACAGTTGCATTGTCTACCATAGAAAAAACCAGCACAGCGGAAGCTTTTTGTATAGGGCCTGTGACTGATCTGGATACTATTCTTACTGAGGCAGATCCTCATCATACTGCGCTTCAGGTATACCGAGAACTTGGAATTGAGATTTTATAGAACTGCTAAATATTTTTGGTATGACCTTATCGCATATGGCACACGATATTTTAAAGATTTTTATCTAAAATTAGTGCGTATGCAAATGACTTTTAATAGATAATCTGAGTACGCTCTTTAATACTATTCATAACAAAAATACTTTTTGTTTGTCCGATACCATCTATTTCAGATAGCTTATTAACGAAAAAATCATGAAATTCATCCATATTTGGAGCCAATATTTTTAGCATAAAATCAAAATCACCACTGATGTTGTAAAATTCGACAACTTCATTCAATTTACATACTTCTTCTATAAATTTCGTTGCTGTTTTTTTATTGTGGGCATTTAGTGCAATCATACAGATGACCATCATTCCTTTATTAACTTTTTTGCGATCTAATACTGCGGTGTATTCTTTTATAATCCCCAATTTTTCCATGCGCTTAATTCGTTCATGTGTTGGAGTAGAGCTAAGATTGATCTGTGCTGAAAGATCACGCACACTAAGCTTGGCATCTTTTTGTAATAAGCGCAGAATAGCAAGATCTTTTTCATCTAGAGTATAATTTTCTGAGGGCATTTGTTCTAATATTTGGTGGTTAAATAGTTTTTAAAGTTTATTTGTTCTTTGTAATTTATCTAAATTAATTAATTGTTCCAAATTTAAGAAGTAATTTTATAGTATGTTCCAATAATTTTAATTTTGCAGGAAATTTGAATGGTATGGGAACAAGGAGAAATTTAATATTAATACTGGCATCGATAGGAACTTTTGTTGAAGCGTTGGATATCGCAATTATTAATCTCACTATTCCCTCTATTCAAGAGCAATTTAATATCGGAGCAGAAAAGGTTCAGTGGTTACAGACCCTGTATGTGTTGTTTTTTGGAGGCTTTCTGATTATTGGAGGTAAACTTTCTGATGAGATAGGACGTAAAAAATTATTTCTTTTAGGGGGAATGATTTTTATGTTAGCCTCACTAGGAGCAGGGCTTTCACCTAATTTTGAGGTACTGGCTTTATTCCGAGCTTTGCAAGGGCTTGGCGCTGCTTTTATTATGCCGTCATCCTTATCAATTGTCACCAATACTTTTACCGAAAACCAAGAAAGGAACCGTGCGTTGGGAGTTTTTAGTTCTTTTGCAGCAATAGGATCGGGAAGTGGATTATCAGTGGGAGGGCTCATCAGTACCTACTTAAGCTGGCACTGGGTTTTTCTGATTAATGTACCGATTCTTTTGATCACATTAATTCTAGCATATTATTATTTACCTACAGATGAAAAGGCTCAAAATGTTCAGAAGACAGACGGTATTTCCGGATTACTGCTTGTCTTAGGACTCTTAAGTTTAACCTATGGGACACATGAACTCATACACATCAAAGAGAGTCCAATATTAATAGTTGGTTCATTGCTGTTAGCTATTCTTTTACTGAGTGTTGTGATCCATCGTTTAAGAACAGTATCACAGCCATTAATTGATCTCAAATTATTCAGGTATAAATCATTAATGGCTTCAAATCTTGCATTTTTTACACTAGGCGCATTCTTTATAGGATTTTTATTTTTGATTTCTTTGATGCTTCAGAAAGATATGCATCACAGCGCCGCTTCTGCAGGTTTAATGCTGGTTCCTTTCAGTATTATGTCTGCATTGGTAGCTAAATTTATATTGCCTTATATTTGCCGAAAATTTTATCCTACGCAAATGGGTATCCTGGGCTGGTCTTTTATGCTATTAGGAGCTTTATCTTTACTGGTATCCATTTATTTTGATCATCCCCTACAAACTGTTTTATTTGGGGCAGCATGTATTTCAGGGATTGGAATGACGATTTGTTTTACAAGTTTATCGATCTTAGGTATTCGTGATGTAGAGGCCGTTCATTATGGTGTTGCTTCAAGTTTAACCAGTACAAGCTATTTTTTGGGAGCAGGAATCGGATTGTCATTTATGACTTTAATGAGTCAGCTTTTCCCCTCAACACAGGCCGTGGATCATTTAAGTTTAGCTATCTTGGCGGGTTACGCTATTGTTGCTATGAGTATATTGAGGTATTTAATGGTTAAAGAATTAAAAGACGAAAAAACTGAGGTTGTCGCTATTACTTCATGTGAAGTCGCTTCTGAATGATGAAAACTTGATTACCGTCTCTCTGCGACAGTTTATTTTTGGAAATTGATCACTGCTTAAAGGTGAAAGTATTTAAATAATTAACCATGAGAAGACCTGTATTATTCTAAATATCGCAGAGTTTAATGGAGATAATTTTTAGGATTATTTACTTATTACGCTTTATAAAAAAGAAAAATCCTCATTTTTTGATGAGGATTTTTTTAAGTAGTGCTCCCAACTGGGCTCGAACCAGTGACCTGCAGATTATGAGTCTGACGCTCTAACCGACTGAGCTATAGGAGCGGGTTATTAATATTTATAGCTTATTTTTATCAGCTTTCCACAAAGATAACAAATTCCATTTTTATTATAAAACAATAATTGAAAGAACTATCAAAATATGGTATAGCATTTCTGTTTTTGCATCAAAGTTTAGCTTACCATTTTATCATCAATACTTATTCAAAGTATCAGAAGAAAGACAAGTTCGTGATAAAAGTTTAATGGAGTAAGGATATTTTTGAGAACCAATTTTATTTTTATAAAGCATACTTCGCTTAAGAGTAGCTTGATAAAGAAATTTCAGAATTCGTTATTACTTAAATTTTGCCCAATTATTGTCGGTATTATTTAATTTAAGCACATCTTTTAAGCTTTCCTTGTTACAGACAAATAGTATGGTTTTAGGTCTTTCATTAACAATTTTTGAATCCTGATCCGGGATTTTAGCGTTTATTTTTTCAAGATTTTCAGAACTTCTCGGATCAAAAATAGAAATCAATTTAATTATTCTGTCTTTAACGTCCCGGGTGTAGGTGTATATATGCACATATTTATTATAATCACTAGAATCAGTTTTTGTTTCTTTGCCATATACACCTTTGATATTCAGATATAGTTTATTTAATCTTTCAGGTTTTAGATATGTCTCCGCATTAATTATTTTCAATTTCCCGTCTTTTGAAGCAATTGCATTAAGGGTTGAAAAATTAATACTGTCAAATTTAGCTACTATATTATTATTTGATGATTTTTTTATTTGAAATTCAACCCAGCCATTGTCAAAATCACTAATTTCTACATATTGATTATTATTTGAAATTTTTAAATTTTCGTCTTTATTTGCATTTCTATAAAAATCTTCCGTATTGAAGGTGTTAAAATCAAGTTTTTTTAGATCAATTATATTTTTTTGATATTCTTGATTATTCGTTAGACAGGAACAGAAAAAGATCATGTAAAAATACACAGCGAGATATTTCATAATAAATATATTTTAAATCGTTATTTTAATCGTTTTGCATATGTTTCTGGGTTTAGTTGGATTTGAAATTTGGATCATGCATTTTCCATGATCATTTTTGGATATTATCTCTTTCTTAGTGTTTGCGAAGAATTAAGTGATTGATTTTGTTAAAACAAGGATGCTATTACAGCAAAAACAACTACCAATATGATCACGGGTAAAATCATGCTTAGAATAGCTTTCCATATACTGAAGTTATTAACTGTAGCTATTCCTAAGACCATAAATATGGCGATATTTATGCCAACAAATCCATTTATTGTCATCAAAAATATTTTAAAGATTGTTTGGGACCAACTTTCATTATTTACCCAGAATGATATACTGAAAAAGGAAATACCATATATCAGAGATCCGATGATATACAATAGTAATACGATTATCCCTGGTATGGATGAATAGGCAATAACGCGGAGAATATCTGCTGCACTTGCTACACCTTTTAGCCATCTCGCAGTACCAGCTAAGATGTAAGCAAACATTATGTAAAAAAGTAAGCTAATGCCCGACCCAAAAATTACAACTTTGAAGAAAAGTTCTGTCCAACTTTCAATATTGAGTTTACCCGAGGATATTCTTCCAAATTGACTTCCTAATAGCGCTAGGTAAAGTAGAAGCCAAGCATACTTATTATACCAGTGCTCTTGTGTAAATCTAAAGAACCACTTAGGTCTTGTATATAAATTCGTGATAATAAATTTAAAATCTTGATTTTCGGGAAGGTCTATATTCATGTTGTCATATATGGTTGATCAAATTTAATTATTTAATTAATCCATGCAAATTTATTTTTCGTTTGTTTAAAAATTTGGTTGATTCCGTATTTACATATGCTTATTCCTGGAAATTTATCATGTATGTGCGGATGGGGATAGTAATGTGGTAGAATCAAATTATTGAATTTTAGAAAGGTAAGATTTTGCTTTTAAACCTGAGAGTAATTTGTGGGTATTAAAAATGTATTGTTAATTTTAGAAATAGTATTTGCATATTGAGGATCGGACACCAATTTTTTCCATTCAGGATCAGCAATGAAATCAACCCATCCCTTATTACGTTCCTCCATATTTTTACAGGTGATCAAATAGGTGAGACGAGGTAACCTGTCGCCTGCAATCACTTCACCACAGAATACCGGATTTAATTTTGCTCTTTTGAAGATAGGAAATTCGCCATCATGAAACATTTTAATTTTTCTTTTTACAGCATCTTCACTGTAGCCTTCATATGTTCTTAGCTCAAATATCCGCGATTTATCGGATGGAATAGTGATTTTAGGCCAACCTTCGAAGGCAATCATTAAGGAAGATTTAAAACGATCATATAGCGCTTTGTCTTCGGGAATACTGTTATATGTAGCGCTATTTTCAATGTAATCTGCATCCATTTTTACTTTTGTATTGACGGATAGGTAATTGTCAAGAGAAGAGTAAGGGGTTAATAAGTAAAATTTGGCAGGCTCAGATGGAACCAATTCTTTGAATACACCAACTGCTTTTACACCATATTTATTCAGTGCGGGAATAAGGGCAGATTTAAAATAATTGTCCAGTTGTTGCTGGTCAGAACCGAATCGTATTTCGTATTCACGCCATTCATATATTTCCTGCTCAGTTGCATTATTATCGGCTCCTATTACTGGAATTATCGTTGTTGCTAAACCTGCAGTTAGTGAAGATTGAAGAAATTTTCTGCGTTTCATACTGGTCAATGGTTTTATAATAAATGATTTAGATAGAATAAATATATAAATTTAATCCTATTTTCTATAAGGCCGTTCTAATAAATAATCAGAAGTTTAGTGTGTGGAAACTTTTTTTGAAGATGGTTTTTACCTCAAACAGAAATCTTATTTATGAAAATAAGCTCATCATAGAGATAAAAGGCAATTTTGGTTAATATATTTTTATCAACTGCTTGTACTAGAGAATGAAAATAAATATGTTGGGTAAGTTACAGGTCTTTGGCAAGCATTCCTATAGACACTTATTTTTGCTTATGCCTGAAGCTAATTATGTCTTGGCAATATTCCATAGTGGTGAGACCTACAAGTGAAGGATACCTTTATGCTTTAATTAGTTTTTATAAAGCTTTGGTTTTGTGCTAAAGATTCTCCAATACAGAAAAAAACTTTTTGGTCTTAAGTAGTTGAAATTTATGTATCCATCATGAAAGTACAGGATAGTAGCCTCTTATTTATTTAATACATTTAATACTTATAAGTATCCCATTATGAATTCAAACCGTGCTATTTTAAGTTTCTTAATGCTTATTTTTTGCTTTTGTGAGATCAATGCGCAAAATAAATTAAGTGATAAGTTTAATCAAGTGAGCCCATTAACATCTGCATATGTTTATCCTACTCGTATCATATGGAAAGAGGGAAATGTGATACATGCTACAAATTTATTAAAGAGGGGTAATGGTCAGGCAAATTTATACAACCCCAATACTGTTGTATTTAAAAATGAAAATAATCAAATAGGGACTAGCATATTATTAGACTTTGGTATTCAGATGAATGCATCTATTGAAATTATCACAGGCATGTGGGGGGGGCAATAATTTACCGAAAAATGTTCGTATACGTTTCGGGGAATCAGTTAGTGAAGCAATGTCCGAAATTGGCGTTATGGGTGCTACTAATGACCATGCAATACGAGATTTTATGATGCAAGTACCGTGGCTTGGTCGCAATCGATCTGGTGAATCTGGTTTCAGATTTGTACGTATTGATTTTTTAGAACCTAATGCTGAATTACATTTGCGAGAAGTAAGGGCTATAGCTACCTTTCGAGATATTCCTTACCTAGGGAGCTTTAAAAGCAGTGATGAAAGACTTAATAAAATATGGGAAGTAGGTGCATACACTGTACATGTTAATATGCAAGACTATTTATGGGATGGTATAAAAAGGGATCGTTTAGTTTGGGTAGGAGATCTTCACCCTGAAGTATCTACTGTCAATACCGTATTTGGGTATAACGAAGTTGTCCCCAGAAGTTTAGATCTTGCGAGAGAATCGACACCGCTACCCAATTGGATGTCTGGACATAGTAGTTATTCGATGTGGTGGATTATCTTGCAATATGATTGGTATATGAATTATGGGAATTTAGGATATTTAAAGGAGCAGCAACCTTATTTACAAGGATTGGTTGAGCAAATTACTGGGAAGGTTATTAATGGAAAAGAACGGATGGATGGCGCTCGATTTTTAGATTGGCCATCAAGTGAGGATAGTGTTGCTGTACATGCAGGTCTTCAAGCACTAACTATAAGATCATTGGAGAATGCATCGGCTCTCTTTCAGATATTAGGTGATGATAGTTCAAAAAATAGATGTGACGAAACAGTTGCGCAGATGCGAAAATATATTCCGCCACTCCATCATTCAAAACAAGCCGCTGCATTGATGTCATTAGTCGGATTAATCGATGCAAAAAAAGCGTATACAGAGGTAGTATCTATAGGAGGGGCGAAAAATTTTTCAACCTTTTACGGTTATTACATGCTCGAAGCAATGGCGAAAGCAGGAAAGTATCAAGAAGCTATGGAAATTATCTCGACCTATTGGGGTGCTATGCTGGATCTAGGAGCGACAACATTTTGGGAAGATTTTAATATGGATTGGTTGCCCAATGCCAGTCGTATTGATGAGCTTGTACCAGAAGGAAAATCGGATATACATGCAGATTTTGGAGCTTACTGTTATAAAGGTTTTCGTCATAGCTTAGCACATGGCTGGGCTTCAGGACCAACAGCATGGTTGTCTGAGCATGTATTAGGAATTAAAGTAGCGCAACCAGGTGGAAGGGCATATACTGTTAAACCTAATTTAGGCGATCTTAATTGGGCAGAAGGAATATTTCCCACACCTTATGGGCAGATATATGTTAAGCATGTGAAAGAACATGGGCGTATCAAAACAGTGATCAAAGCACCTAAAGAAGTTAAAATAATACAACCATGAGGCGAAAAAAAGGATTGTATTTTGTTAAATAATACGACAAGATGTTTCTTGAAGTGTAGAAATGTGCACAGCAATCAGAATATGATCATCACCCTGCTCAATTGCTATGTGGATACCTGGAGTGGAGAATCCACGTTAAGATTTAGGCAATCAAAATTGTGGATGTTTTATAGTAACACAACTTTTATCCAAAACCGCAATAAAAGTTGTGTGCTATAGATTATCAATTATGGTATAAAAAAGCAATCTATGAATTTTGTTTTTCAACCCAACTGATAAAAAGAACCTTTGTTCTCAATATTCATCTTATTCATTTATATAATTCAGCGCAAAATTCAACCAATCTCCAACTGTATCATCTAAATACACATCAGGCTGAATTCCTATGTTGTCAATTGGATATTGAGGAAGTCTTGCTGAACGATAAGTTGGTAGGTATAGTGTATAATTCTCGCAACCAAACTTAAACTCTCTTATCGAACCATAATCCAACACTCCCATTGAAGGTGTTCCCAAAATTTTCACCTTTTTACTTTGACGTGCTGAAAATAAAAAATTCTCTCCGGCACTTGCTACATTTTTATTTGCTAAAATAATTATTTGTTTAGGTGCTTCAGATTTTAATGCTATCGTATCAATCGTCACTTTTTTACCATCATATAATATAAATTTGCCCAAATTATCTTTATATTCTTTTAGTCCATCTTCAATTTGGCTAATTGCTTTTAAAGAGTCTTTATGGACGTTTTGCATCGCATAATCTCGCAAGCCATTAATAACCGTATTCGTAGACAAAAATTCGACATTCATTATTCGCAAAGGATTTGTTAAAATATACGGTAGTAGAGGCTGATAAACATCATCAGTACCACCAAAATTATCTCTTATATCAATAATCAGTGCTTTAGATTTTTCAATTTTCTTTTGATTTAGTTTTATGAGCTCCTGTACAGGGGTAATATTGTCATATTTAAAACTTTGGATTTTTATATAAAAAACATTTGATGCTAACAACTTTCCATCTACCTCTTTTTCTTTCGGTTTTGATTCTCCCAAATTTTCGTTTTCATTCTTGTTTTTTATACTTGTTTGGATATAAATATGCTCGTCTTTAAAAAAAGAAACATAGTCATTTAACACCTTAATACAGTTGATATTAGCAGTAGTATCGGATTTTGCAATAACTAAAGCTTTATGATTATTGTATAAATCGAATTTTTCATCAGTTTTTTGCTTAAAACCTGGATAATCAACTTCTATTTTAGTTATTAAACGTTCTAATGCCATTTGACAATTGCATTCATTTTGAGCAAAAGATATATTTATAATACAAATTATAAAATAGGAAATTAATGGTATTCTTTTCTTCATGCGATATTAATTATTTAGTTTGTTGATGTCATTTTTTTTATTGAGGTTATAATCGATACTGCTAACGTTCGTCTTTCTGAAAATTTTAATTTATATAATCAAATGTACAAAATTATGAAAATCATAGCAGCTACTTAATCGGATTGATTTGTATCTTTTGATTTAGGAATTTGCAGATCCAGTGTCGTTATTAGAGATTCTAAAATTCCTTGATTGCCGTATTTGTCACAACAGATCTTTAAATCAGAGGTCCGTCAACTATGTCCTGTATATGATAGTCCTGAAGCGCCTTAAATGCTCCAAATCGCGCATCCCATTATTCGGATCTTCTTTTAACGTTGTTCGTACCTTCTTTTAACACGCTTTTAATTTCTCCCATAGTTGCACAGTACCTGCACCGTCCTTTTCCTTGTGCATGGACGGTGCAAGGGTGGTGCAAGTACGGTGTAGTTACGACTTTTGTTAAAAGCGGGGTACTATCATGTAACCTAATGGTGCAAAAGAGGTATTTATATCTTGCGGTAAATCTAAGTTGTTTTATTGTCTGATGGTGCTTAACTTCATATGTTGAACCTATATAAACCGATATCAGGCTATATTTAACGTTATCATGACACGTTGCTTCTGTATTTCCAGCAAATTAAAACAAACTATTTTAAGGAATTAACGTTATGGCACCAGCGAATGGAAACAAAAGCCAAGTAAGAACGAATAAAAACCACATATGTAAACTGTTTTAAACTGTAATGATAAGGAAGAAACTGTCAAAAATCAGAAGGGATTTAATCTCTTTACTATTCTGGTTATTTTGATAGCTAATCTTTAATTTGAATAATTATTTCACAGACATGAGATATTATTTATATTTTTAGTATTATAATCTGTAAAGAGAACATGGCAAAACAAATTAAGGCGTTAAAATGTCCACATTGTGGTAGTGTTAAGAAGCAGAATATTAAAGAAGACCATTATATCTGCAACAATTGTGGCACTGAGTACTTTTTGGATAATGACGATATTAACGTTAATGTAAAGCATCAATACGGCGACGGAAGATTTAATGGACTAGATCCGAAAACCAAAAAGTATCTATTTTTTGTTGTAGCTGGCATTTTGTTTTTTTTAATTTTTAGCAGTATTATCAGAACCTGTGGAAACAAAAGTGGAGGTATTTCGACTTTAGTCTCTTCCGACGATTCACCTAAGAAAAAGGAATATGTAGATCGAATCAAGGAATATTTAGCATTTACAGCATATAATAGTAAAAATCCGATGTTTCTTTTTATTATTAATCGTAGCAAAGATGCTTTTTCTCGGGAAGGTGCTGAATATTTTGCACGCTTTTATGATCCATTAAAAGAGAAAATAGTTAATGATATCCCACTTCCAGGATGGAAAGATGATTTTTATATACAAACTCGGGTTTTTAGCGATGGTGGATTTTATATCTGTGCTGATAAGAGCAATAAGGTATATAAAATTGATCCGGCAAAAAATGAAGTCATAGATGTAACGAATACCTTTTTTGGTGATGTTCCTGAATTTTCTTCTGGTATAGCTACTTTAAAATTTACACAAGATCGGGAAGGAGATGGTTTTAATATCATGACCAACGATGGGAAGGAATACTACTACTACCCTTTAGTTCGAAAAATCTATAAAGATCATATGCAGAGACGTGAGGCCGGTACAGGGCTTGCCAGCCTGTTGCCAGGCGCGAGAACGTCAGTTTATTATACATTTTCCGAAAAAAGCAGTGATTATCCAGAAGAGAAAATCCAATTGATAAAATATTGGTATAAAAACAATTCCGGTTATCCGATTATGCTTCCTTATAGTTATCAAGTGAGTTGGCAGAAGGTGTATCAATATCCAAAGAAGTCTGGTATTTATTACGGTTCATTTCCATATACAAAGAAATTGGTGAAAGAACCTCGGATTACAAAATTTGTTGATCTCACACCAGATCGTCTATATTTTAAAGCTGATATCGGATACCAAGATAGTACGAGTTTGTATATTACAGGATTGCCAGATGCCAATCCTGAAGGTCATACCTATATTCAGAAAATCGATACCGAAAGTGGGAAAATCATTTGGACATATACACCCAAAAGCGATAATTACGCTGTTGAAAGTGATATGTACGGTTATACTGGAGGAGTTGTTTTTAGTTATTACGATAGATCGGGGGCTTCCAGTTCCAATCGGATCATCATTATAGCTAATGATGGTACAGTACTGAAAGATATAGACAGAGACGAAATATTTAAAAGATAGAACATGGGACTATTTAATTTTTTTAAGAGGCAAATAGCCACGGTTATAGAATGGCAACCACAGGATCAAAACGTATTGATATGGCGGTATCGGGCGGCTACAGACGAAATAAAAAATGCAAGTAAATTGATTATTTCTCCGGGACAGGGATGTGTTCTTGTTTATGAAGGCAGGATTACAGATGTGATCGACGAGGACGGGGTATACAACATCCGCACAGATAATCATCCATTTATCACTTCTCTGCTCAAAGTCGCACAGTTGTTTGAAAGTGAGCATAAAATGGGACTTTACTATTATCGTAAAGCTGAAGTTCTGAATCAGGGCTGGGGTACAGCTTCACCGATCAAGTATTTTGACGACTATTATAAGATTCCTATTCAGCTCTCAGCTTATGGTAATTTTTCATATCGACTCAAAGATCCGGCGAAGTTTTTTTCCAACTATGTCGGTTCACAGGATAACTATACTACCGAGTCTTTTCGTGAAGTCGTGCAGTCTCGAATTCTTCAAGTCTTAACTTCTAGTTTTGCGAAAGAAAAATTAGCTTTTACGGAGATAGATGCAGAGATTGATCGCTTGTCTAGCGATATGAAAGAACAGCTCCTAAAGGATCTAGAAACATTCGGCGTTCAGCTACATGATTTCAGGATTGAGGGTAATTCTTTTGATCAGGATACTCAAGATCGTATTGGAAAGATTGCTGATATTACTGCTGACAGCCATGCGGCGACTGAAGGTGGTCTTACCTATGTTGAGTTGGAAAAACTCCGTGCGTTGCGTGACGCTGCTAAAAACGAAGGCGGTTTAGCGGGAGCAGGAGTGGGATTGGGAGCAGGTATGAGCTTAGGAAAAGTATTTAGTAATTCAATTGATGAAGTTACACAGCCTGTGGCGGGTGTAGATCCTATGGAGCAATTAAGAAAGTTAAAACTGCTGCTCGACGAAAATATCATTACGCAGGAAGAATTTGATCAGAAGAAAAAAGAGTATTTAAATAAATTTTAGCCGATGAAACATCTCATTACATTTCTATTTGTAGCGTCATTACTCGTATTGGGATTTGTCGCCCTGAATTATATCTGGAAGTGGTTCCCGATAGATTATACTGGACTCGTAAAAGTGTTTATATCTATATTGGTGGTTATTTTCATTGGGACAGGGCTTGCAATGGTCTTTAGTGCTGGATATGCAAGAAAAGATAATCAGCGGGATGTAGGAAAAAAAGATTAATCTTATTTCATAGAAATGAACTTAAGTGTTGATCATAAATATGCTTAGAAGAGCTTCATCTTCAAAATTATTTTAATCAAAGTAAGAATGCTCAATAAGAGTAAGATTTCCGTGTGATATAAAAAACGTATAACAGTCGTTTATTATTGTAAAATAAAAATCAAAGTGGAATTAATGAACGCGAGGACGTAAAAGAAATTACTGCGCAATGCCAAATTGGAAATAATACCACCATTCAACTGCTTAAGAAATTGAATTTTGCAGAAGTCAATAGTAAATATTCGATGTTTCTCTAGGTTTTTCCTACGTGTGGTGTTTAGTGATCTTGTGTAAACTAATTCCGATTATTGGCAATATATTCCATATAGATAACACCTGTGTTTGATGTTATCATAAAAGACCCTCTATAAATCAACGCACTATACAAATACTTGTAGCGAATCATATCCTTTACTTCACGTGTAATTATTTGTTAATTAAAGCAGTAATAATTATCTTGGTGAAGGGTATTTTATGTTGCTTTAGATATTAAGCATTAGATTATGATTTTTAAAAGAGCAGTGAAAATTCTTGCTATTATATTTGTTTTCATCACTATCGTCACACCATTATTTTCACAACGAAAATTTGATATACAGGGTACTGGAAAACAAATACTGGATGGAGAAATAATATATTTAAGCTATAGAAATGAAGGGCGATATATTTTGGATTCCACATTTGTTAAGAATAATAGTTTTAAGTTTGAAGGAATTATAGAAAATATACCTATTCGGGCTTCTTTATATCGGAATCAGAATCCTACGCACAATTATGATTTTATTTACGATCGGTTAAGCTTATACCTCGAAGAGGGAATAATTTCTGTTCAAAGTATGGATTCGTTAAATAATGCGCGTATAAGTGGAACTGCTGTCAATAACACGTTTCAACTATTACAGGAAAGATTAGCTCTTTTGGAAAAAGAACGACTTTCAATAAAAGATCCAGATTACTTTAGCGAAGAAGAAAGGAAAGATACTGCTTTAGTAAATAAGAATAGGAGTTTACTGGAAGCTAATTATTATAAACAATTTGATGTTCAACTAGCATTTGCCAAAGAATTTTCTAACTCCTATGTCAGCCTAGATCTTGTGAACAACATAGCCAGGAATAATAAATACAATCATTTAGCGGAAGAGGTATTTAATTTATTATCTGATAGTCTACTGCAATTGCCAAAGGCTGCAGTAACAAAAGAGTCTTTTTTAAATAAAAACAAGGTTCGCATTGGATCTATTGCCCCTGAATTTGAAATGAACGATAGGTTTGGAAGAAATATTAAATTGTCAAATTACAGAGGTAAGTATTTATTGTTAGATTTTTGGGCATCGTGGTGTTTACCCTGTAGGCAAGAACATCCAAACTTAATAGCGGTTTATGATGATTTTAAAGGAGCTAATTTTGATATTTTGAGCGTTTCTATAGATAGCAAAAAAGATAAGTGGCTAAATGCTATTATTGAAGATGGTTTAATATGGAGTCAAATTTCTGATCTTAAAGCTAGTAACGGCGAAGTTTACCAGAAGTACGGTATAGGTACTATACC
Organism: Sphingobacterium sp. B16(2022); assembly: GCF_012030425.1. Taxonomy (GTDB): domain Bacteria; phylum Bacteroidota; class Bacteroidia; order Sphingobacteriales; family Sphingobacteriaceae; genus Sphingobacterium; species Sphingobacterium anhuiense. Next base: position 648,468 of record NZ_JAAUVN010000001.1, read on the forward strand.
TTGCAACTTTTTACTTGATCCCCAGGGAAAAGTGATTGCTAAGGATTTAAAAGGTCAAGATTTGACAGATAAAATAAAAGAAGTAGTAAATATACAAGCGAATATGCACTAATTATGTTTATAAATATAATTTTGCTTTTTGAAATTTGTTTACAGGATCGAGTGTCTCACTGTTTTTGTTTTCCATATTATTCATACAAGTAGATCTATTTAATTCATAGTTTAATGAAATCCATCTCAATAGGTCTTGCTTTTTACTTCCTTCTCTAGAAAATGATTATCTTTAAACTTGATATAACTCCAAAATTGAATATAGGGGAATAAGCAGGGCGGGGGTACCGTATATTTGCATAAAGCAATAGCGCTGTCAAAAATGAACCATGTGATTACTTCTATGAGCGCTTAGGTCAAGAACGCTTAATGATAAAATTGATAAAGACTTTAATTTATGGATACTAATCCACAAAATGTATTAGATTATACAAATAACAACACCATTTTTATGGTATGGAATATTAAGAGTGGTATTGAGGTAAAAGAAACCTTCAAACAGCTCTGTGCTCTTATCATTAATCTTAATAATTCTGGAAATGTTCGCTTTCCAAATTCCGGAGCTAGCGTGGTCATGGGTATCAGTTTGGAAGCTTGGATTAAATTAGATTTACCTTTGCCGTTACCTAAGGAGTTTGAAGTTTTTGAACAAATTACGGGGAGCAAACATACAGCGGTATCCACAAGAGGAGATCTTCATTTTCACGTCAGAGCTAGTGAAAATAGTTATTGTATCGATACGGCAGCAGTTATTTCCACACTACTGCAAAATATAGCAGTTTGCGTAGAAGAAGTGCATGGTTTTAGATATTGGGACAGTCGCAGTATTCTTGGATTCGTAGACGGTACCGAAAATCCGCATGGCCAAGAAAGGGCCACTTTTGGAATTATAGGTGATGAAGATCCCGCTTATAAAGGATGTAGTTATTTGTTTGTACAGCAATATTTACATAATATGTCCGCATGGAAATCTTTGCCCGTGAGTGAACAGGAAAAAGTTATTGGTAGGTCGAAATCTGATGATATCGAGATGCCTGATGGTGTAAAACCCTCAAATTCACATTCAGCACTTGCAAATGTGGGTGATGATCTTAAAATTGTTCGAGACAATATGCCTTTTGGTAAAGTAGGGACCAATGAAATGGGGACTTATTTTATTGCTTACGCCAGCTCGTTTATTACGATAAAAAAGATGCTAAACAATATGTTTATCGGCGTGCCTGTAGGTAATTATGATCGAATATTAGATTTTAGCACTGCAAAAACGGGTACTTTATTTTTTGTTCCAACATTCGATATGCTGGATGCATTTTCGGACTAGGATATCGCTATCGATTAAATATAGCAAGACATAGTGTAAATTTTAAAAGACTTAAAATCTGCGGTAAACGAATAAAGCCATTCTATAAGGAATGGCTTTATTCGTTTACATAAACTTACGGTATTAACTGTATTGATTAAAACCAGTCTTATTGCAGCTTGGGCTCGCTATATTGTTGTTAGGTAAGAAGTTGTTGCGTATCAGCATGATCTATGAAGACCGTGTTTTATTATTTTCGGTATCTTGTCTATACCGCTTACATACTCCATATTTCTAGTCTTTTTATACTGTATGCCCATTACTTTTGTAGTAAGATAAATCAAATTAGATATGGCAAACATGAAAGAGAAGTTTTTAATCGCCCTCACAGCACAATATAAAGATCTGGGATTTGGGGCAAATGCAATTGTAAAAGTAGCTCACTATTTAGCAAAAAAAGTACTTTATGAAGAAGATATTGATGGGGTTTTCCAAGATGTAGAAGGGTTGTTAAATACTTTTTAAACTGATGGAGATATAGGTGGTTAGCTTATGGTTGAGAAAGTTAAAGTGTTCATCATGAATTCTTGGCTATTGTTGCCAATAACTTTTGATTTATTTCTGTTTTGAAAAATAGAATCTATGAGCTCTCCTGTTGGAGGGCTTTTTTTAACATAAATACTTGAATTATGAAAATAGGACAAAAAGGATTACAACTAATAAAAGATTTTGAAGGTTGGTATAGCACTCCCTATAGGGATCCCATAGGTATTGCGACTATTGGCTACGGATTTACCTATTACTTACCTAACCGTCGAAAAGTGAAGATGGATGATCCACCATTAACCAGGATAGAAGGAGAAGCTATGCTTTTAGAAATTCTATCCAATTATGAGAATGACGTTAAACGATTGTTAATGAAAAAATTAAATCAAAATCAATTCGATGCATTAGTGTCTTTTACTTACAATCTTGGCGCAACTAATTTAGGAAAGTCAACATTGCTAAAGAAGATTAATACCAATCCTGAAGACACTCGTATTGTTGAAGAATTTCTAAAATGGAATAAGGCTGGAGGGAAGATTTTACCTGGTCTTATTCGCAGAAGACAGGCAGAATCAGATTTATATTTTAGTTAGTGTATATGGAATTGATAGAATTATTAGAGCGGTTTGGAGCTCCGTTGATTACTGGAATCTGCGGTTATCTCGTTGGGCGTCCAAAACAAAAAGCAGAGGTGGAAGCCACCAATGTTGAAAATGCAGGTAAAGTCATAGATAAATGGGCCAGTTATGCAGATCATCTGGAGAAAAACATTGAACAGTTGCGTGCTGCAATTGAAGAATTGAATGAAGCACTGGAGCTAGTTAATGATGAAAAAGCTTTTTGTGCAAAGACATTAACGAAGTTACAGATCGAATACGATGACCTCAAAAAGCTTTATAACGAGTTACAGATTGAATTAAGGAGGATGAAAAATGAAAAAAATATTAAAATTGACCGCCATCATGTTACTGGTGAGTAGCTGCGGTCTCTTAAAGAAAAAATCGAAGGTAGTAGAATCACAAAAGTATGAAGCCGGCACAACAATGCAGGGAGATTTCCGGTATAATCACCAAACTCAAATAAAAAGGAAAGCGAATGTACAATCATTTGCTAAGTTAGATGGTGAGTCTAAAACAGAATTTGAAGGAGAAGATATTACGCTGGAAAAAAATGGAAACGTTCGAATGGGTAAAGGAAAAGTCATTATTCATGAAATCGAGCGATCCAATACAATGCAATTAGTAAATCGGACAGAAGATATAAATTACTCTGAAAAAAAACAAGCATCCCATGCGGCAAAGCAAAGAGTTGCTTTTAAAAAAGTTTCGTCAAAGCAGGTAAGTAAACCGGAATACCACTTCTTTATCTGGTTTTTCGCAGCCTTAATTATTATGATATTTCTTTGGTTCCGCTGGCTAAAGAAAAAGATTAAATAATTATGCTTCATAAATAAAAAGACCACTTACAGTTTGATAAGATGGTCTTTTATTATTTCTTGAAGGCGGTTTCTGTATGGGCAGTGTAAATGGTTTTTCTGATTAAATTCCTGGTTATTTTTAGAAATAAATACATATTAGACTTTATGTATGAGGCGTGCTGTTATCATCAATTTTTGATTAGGTAATTCCACATAACGATATTACTTATTTAGTTACTATTAGATCGGCTATGAATGAGATAATAATTTGCGATCTGTTTGATTTCTTTTTTAAAATCACTGTAGAGATCGTATTGATTACATGCGCAGATAATAGATTTTTGTAAAGTATCGTTGCTGATATTTAAATAAGGTAAAGTTTCCTTATAAATGGAGCTTTTAACCTTGGTTTTTAATAATACTAATTTTTCAGGTTGAAAGATTCTTAATACAACCGATATGGCTTTATAGCGATGTTGGATATCTTTATAGTTGATATATTCACCTCTGATCTGCACAGGATTGATACCCACAAAAGCACAGTAGCAGTCAAGTACCGCATGAATTTTGGACAAATCAGGTTCATACATCTTATTGATCGTTTTTAGTACTTCCGGATGATTTTCTGTTAAAAAGTTCATAATAAAAGAATGATATAATGTGTTCATGTTTTTAATTGTTAATCGTTTTATAATTCAGTTAGCGGAATACAAAGCTGTCATAATCGGACACTTGATGATGATCTGGACTGGAATTGTGATCCATGATGCCGGATGAGCAGATTATTAGGTCGTGTGGCTAATGCTAGTGGTGCTGATTTTATTTTCATAATCTTATTTTTGACTTATATATTGCTATAATATTTAAATGGAATTTCAAATGTTAAACAAAGTTAAACATTAAAGTTAAACTTGCAAGATTTTTTGCAATTAATATTAGGCTGTTATAACACTAATATTGAAAATTATAAACTTTTTTGTTTACAATTAAATTATTGAAATAGAGTATTTTACGTGTTTTTTATTGCAAATTATTTGTTAAGGTTAACTAGATTGTGTAACTTAGTCTCAGGTTGTTATATTATTGTGTAACAATTGTTAAATACTATGAAAATCATGGAATTATACCTAAGTAATAATTTTGAGGTATTACGCTTGGAAATGAAGGTGACCAATCGTGAATTTGCAGCTATTTTAGGTGTAAGAGAGCAAGTCTATTCACGTATTAAAAAAGGCGAATATCCAATTGGTCTTACGATGAAGACGCGCATAGAAAATGCCTTTCCGAAGGTCAATTATGATTGGTTGGTGCATAATAGTGGAGAACGTGAGAAGCGTGAATTTGCTGTTCAGTCAGGTTCTGTTTCTATGATGCATGTGGGCAACGGTAAATCCATCGGTTATTTTTCGGATGAAGTGAAATTCATGGATGAAAATAAAAATAATATCTTTTTTGAAGTTTCCCCTGGTCGCTATTTGATGCAAACCAAATTAGTGACGGAGAAGGCAAAAGCGGGTTATTTATCAGGTTTTTCCGATTCTGAATATATGGATGATTTACCTGCACATTTTATTACGGTCAATGAGTTCCACCGTGGTATATATCGTTCTTTTGAAGTCAGTGGCGACAGTATGACAGATGGAACGGATGCAAGTGTTTTGGATGGCGATATCGTTACTGGACGTTTGATAAAAAGAGAATTGTGGCAATCTAAATTTCATACCCATAAATATCGCTATTGGGTTATTCTCCACCGCTACGAAGGTGTCATTATCAAAGAAATTATCGATCATGTTGTTGAGAAAGGAATACTTACCTTACATTCTCTAAATACCGATAAGGATAGATATCCAGATTTTACGATTATTCTCGATGATGTCGATCAGATATTCAATGTCGTGGATATCAGTCGGTCGCTATAGTCTGCTCAAATAAAAGCTGATGCTCGCACAGTTTATTTTATGATGTGAGAAATCTCTTATTATAACCTGTCGATTAAAGCCAGCTTATTATTAATAAAGTCTGCGTTTTGATTAAATTTTAGAAATTGAAATATTTGGTTCTAACACATACTTAGTCAAAATGATCTGAAGGACAGTTACATAAAGAGGAGCGAGGTCTAGCGAAAATTGCTATTATGTCCTTTTCAAGTACCTTCATGTTGGGTAAAACTGTTTGCTGTCTGAACTTTTTTGAAAAGCAATTTGTTGTGTGATTTTGCAATCATATTTCAAGGAATTTCTTCAACTGTAAAATTTCAATCTCGATTAGCAATTGTAATAAGGCTCAGGTGTTAGCACTTCAATGCCCAAAAGCTCTTGTAAAGGTTGCACATAGGCATCCAATGCATTTTGTTCGCCGTAATAAATTGCCACTAAATCATCAGATTTTAATCGAACAAAAAATTCGACATAACCACCACCTTTTGCAGGTAACACATTTTGTACAATAATTTGACTTATATCAGTACGATTAAACTGAATAGCATATTGATCTCCCGTAAAACCAAATGTGTGATCATTTGCTAGCCACACGGCATTGTGATATTGGACATTTTCATTCAATAATTGTGGTACGGCGATAACATGAGCATTATTTTTATAATCGGGCTGAAAATCTAACCAGGTTTCAAACGATAGAATTTTTGTTGTTTCTGGGTTTAATTCAATTGTGTCACGTGCAATTACTTCCGAATAATCCCTATAATTATTAATCGATAATGATGTTCCGCCGTCATCATATTGACTATCTACATCATAAGTATAACAGATCGACAAACCTATGCCATCTAAATTAAATGTTAGGTATTTTTGATCGTCCCGTTCGTATCCCGCATTTTCGATGTCAGTAGGAATTTCTTCCATCCAAAGTTTACGCAATTCGTAATAACTTTTATCGCTATTCGAGTCAGCATATAATGTTGTAAAATAAGATTGAACAGCAATATTTTGACGATCGTTTTCATCGTAATAAAACTCCAGATTATTTATAACTAAAGAACCTATTCGAACAGGATAATCGATTTTAAAGTAGCTCGTTTCAAACTCTGATTCGTACAAATGACCAATATTCAGTTTTAAGAATTCTTCGTATGATGTATCCCAAGAAACAAATAGAGGGGGAGTTGTTTGTACTTCAAGGCCATCAATATAGTCGCTGTGTCGTTCTGTAAGTATTTGATAATTTGTTTCCTTTTTATCAATCCAAATGCGGTGTTTCTGTTCCTTTTTGCTATTTATGATTTTAAAGAATAATGCATTGTCAAAGCCAAAACGTTCAGATAGTTGTGGATAGATTTTAGAAAAACCATTTTGCAGAATGGGAATGTAGTGTTGTCTGTAGTCGAACAAAAATAGGTATGGATCCTCACCCAAAATTTCGACGTAAGCATATTTTAATATAGATAAATTAACACGCTCTTCATTGGTATGATCTTCATAAAAAAGATGATCATCTTGGATATGGATATTTCCCGGTTCTGTTTCTTTCGGATAAGAATTGTTCTTTTTGAATAGATTGAGCATACGTGTTTGTTTTATATTTGACTGTAATTGAAAAGATTCTCTATATCAAAGATAAGTAGTTTTCTCTTTTGAAGAATTAGCTGAAAATGGGGGTTTTTGACTGCCAGGTCAATTCTATATGAAAATATCCAATCGGAAATTTCAGATCTCAATTAGCCAAATTTAAAAAATCACCATTCTCGTTTTAAGCTGCCAATCCAAATAAAAATACATTGTATCCATTTGGGCGTCACACGTTTTGTAATACAGAAATATAAGTCGCAATTTTTTAGTGAGAGCCAAGTCGTAAGATGTGGTTTTTTTTATATTTTTATTTAGGCCAATGATATGTGGATCTTATCTCTTTTTTAATCATAAGTTGGATGTTTTTTAGAAAAAGAGAATGTATTTATTTTATTCAATTTCATGTATTTTAAGTTGTCTTTCTGTTCATAGTTAGTACATTAAAAATGTTCTTATCCTACTATTGATTATATAAAAAAAGAAAAAGTAATCTCATTTCTTAAACTGGTTTAATTACTTTCATTTCTGTAAGATATAATTTTGACCAATAAAATTCTTAAAAAAATGAATCAGAAGTATTTTCAATTATTTGTTCGCATCACTGTGGCGATTGCTTTTTTATCGGCTGTAGCAGACCGGTTTGGCATTTGGGGAAATCCAGGAAGTAAGAATGTTTCCTGGGGAGATTGGGGACATTTTGTAGATTACTCCAATACACTTAATTTCTTTGTATCTCCTGCAATCGGAGAGGTTTTAGCGATTATAGCCACGGGTTTAGAAATTGTTTTTTCCTTGCTACTGCTTATTGGATACAAAACAAAAATAATCAGTTTTGCATCTGGTCTTTTATTAACAATTTTTGCTGTATCCATGACAATATCTGTGGGAATTAAACCTACTTTTGATTATTCAGTATGGATAAGTGCCTCCGCATGTTTCCTTTTGGGAACTTTAAATAGATATTCATATAGTTTAGATGGATACTTGATTAATAAATCTTTTAAAACGACATGTTTAGATTGATTAACTCCTAATTTTAACAGCATTTAGCATTGCTAATTTATTTCTTCAGCATATCATAGCAAGAACTACGAATATAAATACTGGAGTGAAAATCACAGAACGTCTCGTCGTCGTGAAATGAATGGATTTTAGAGGATTTGTATAGAGCGCCGTCAAGTGCTATTTTTTCGGGATGTATTAAAGTAATTAACTTTATTACATGCTTTTATAACGAATTGGTTCTGGTTATATATGGTGTTTTGAGCATCTATTATTGTAAAAATAATCATTTTTGAACTTCCGCTAATTTCATATTAAAAAAGACAGATTGCAATAATCGATTAAGTATTAGTAATAAGGGAAGGAATTATGTGTTTTCTAATTTTTCTTGTAGTTCCCTTCTAAAAGTGATTCCAACGGGAAGGTTCATATTATTGATCTGCACTAGACCATGCTCATATTTGCTGACCTTATTGATAGAAGCAATATACGATTTATGGATGCGGACAAATTTAGAGGCAGGCAATTGTTTTAAAATCTGTTGCGTGGTGATGGCGGTGAGGTACGTCTGTGCTGGAGTGACAATTTTTACATAGTTACCAAAACTTTGTATAAAATCAATTTGTGAAAGCTTAATATCAATAAGCCGACCATCCATACGGATACTGATTGTTTTAGGTTCATCTTCTGATGGAATAACACTATTGTTGTAGGATAGAAAACGTTGTAAAGCTTTAAAAAAGCGAGGAAATGATATAGGTTTCAATAGATAGTCGACCACCCCATAATCATAACTTTCTAAAGCATATTCCGAATATGCTGTTGTCAGTATTATTTTTGGAGGATTATCCAGCATTTTCAAAAACTCCATCCCAGTAATTTCTGGCATATCAATATCCAGAAAGATAAGATCAACCCTATTATTTCTCAGATATTCCAGCGCTTCAAATGCATTGTAGCATTGGGCTACCAACTCCAGATCAGCGCTTCTTTCAATATAATTGACCAATACATAATGTGCAGCTGGTTCGTCGTCAACCACAATGCAGCGATTTTTATCCATTGCTAAAGATTTATGACCAAGGAGATCTCAAACTCGTCCTTATTTGCATTCGTATTCAATTGATAGCGATTAGGGTATAATAACTTCAAGCGCGCTACCGTATTTTCTAAACCTATTTTTGCTGAAAATACATTCCTTTTTTTTATGGGGACTGAATTTTGTACATGCAAATATAAGGTCCCTTTTTCAATTTTTATTGAGATCGCTACGTAACAATCTTCTATACTACAGGTACCATGTTTAAAAGCATTCTCAATAAATGTGATCAGCAGCATCGGTGCAATTTGGTTGTTGATTCCCACTTCTGGTTGATAATCAAAATCAATTTTTGTACGATAACCTAAACGTTCGCGTTCCAATTCGATATAACTTGATATAAAATCAATCTCATCGTCCATTGAAACAAATTCCCTGTCGCTGCTTTCCATTTGATAACGTAGTAATTGTGATACTTTGATAATCAGTTCAGAGGTACGTTCCGGAAATTTAAGACTGATCCCATAGATTGTATTTAAAGTATTAAACAAAAAGTGAGGATTCAGCTGCTTTTTTAAATTAGACAATTGCGTTTGATTGGAAAGTAATTCTCTTCTTGTTTTTAATCGCTGGAAACGATAAAATTCGATAAATTGGATACTTCCTAAAATACATACCAGCGATCCCAGCAATACCCCAACTTGATAATGGAAAGTTTTCTGAGCGAGGTTTTTGTACAGAAAGCAATTCTTATAAATTACATTTTCCGTGATTTCCTTTAGAATAAAAGCAAAAACCAGGAGTATTGCGGTCGAAGACAACGCATAAAGTATGGCTTTATTTTTTTTAATCAGAATTGGCAGCAGAAAAAAACGGTTCACCTGTGCGTGTATGTATAAGATCAGAAAATAGACCAACCCCATTAAAAAGCCTTTCCAGCTTAAGATCAAAATCCAATCATTCAAAGTAAAGAGGATAAACGAGAAAATCAATAATGCGATTTCCTGTATGATCTTATTCTCCAGAATCTTTCTCATAATCCCTTGTTTTTGTTAAAAATCTGTTACAAAGTAAAAGTATTAAGTTTATAACCACCGAAAAATAAATGACGAATTAAATTGGTCACTTTTAAACGTTATAGATCATTTTAAACTAATACTGCATCGTACTTGGGGCTTATCTTCGTTTCCATAAAATGATATATAACCTATGCTGAAATTGAATTTAGTGTTGTCATTGGCTGTATCACTTGCGACCTCAACCTCATTTGCACAGAAGCTTACCATCCGAGATGCTGTAGACCAAGGTCTTGCAAATTATGGAATGATCAAGGCAAAGACGTATTATGTCCAATCCTCACTACAGACCAACGAACAAGTAAAACGCGACTTCTGGCCTAATTTGACAGTCGTAGCACAACAAGATTATGGAACCATTAATGGACAAAATGGTCCATTATACGGATTTGGGGGGCTGGGAGTAGCTTCCTCAGGAGCAGCCCTTCCAGAACAGAATTGGAATGCTGCCTTTGGAGCCCTGTATCTAGCAAACATCAATTGGGATATCTACACTTTTGGCCGAAAAAAGGAACGAATAGAATTGAGTAAGGCCGATAGTAAACGACTAGAAATTGATCTCCAACAAGAACAATTTCAACATAAGATCAGGATTGCAGCCGCTTACTTAAATCTTCTGGCGAGTCAGCGTCTCCAAAAAAATCAACAGAAAAATCTAGATCGCGCATTAGTCTTTTTTAATATTGCGGCCACTAAAGCCAAGAATGGGATTTTGCCCGGTGTCGATTCAACCTTGGCTTCGGCTGAGGTCTCTCGCGCAAAAATCAGCTTGAATCAAGCTGGAGAAAATGTGAAAGAACAAAATAATAAATTAACGGTATTGATGGGAATCAATGCAACAGACCTTCAAATTGACACGGGGTTAGTGACAAGAACACCAGCTCAGCCGCTTGCAGTAGATGTATCTCTGGTAGGCAATAATCCTATACTTCAATATTACAGAAGTCGAATTGAAGTTGGTAAGCAACAGCTAAAGTTATCAAGCAAAGAATACTTACCAACTCTGTCTGCCTTTGGTGTATTCCAGGCACGCGGTTCTGGATTCAAAAGTGAATATACAACAAATCTTCAAGCCTTCACAAGCAACTATTGGAATGGTATTCGTCCCAATAGGCAAAATTATCTTTTGGGGTTAGGGATCAATTGGAATATTACATCTATTGCACGAGTGAATAAAAAAATCAGTGCGCAGCGCTACACCAACGATGCTTTACGTGAGGAATATCAAACCACGGAAGCGCAATTTTTTGCACAGCTGGATGCTGCTGAGGTTAAGATGCGATTAGCACAGCAAAGCGACGCTGAAGCACCTAAACAGGTATCAGCAGCTTTACAAGCTTATAATCAAAAGATGATCATGTACAAAAATGGCCTGGCTACGCTTGTTGATATCACCCAAACTTTATATACACTGAATCGAGCCGAGACAGACCGCGAAATCGTCCATATTAACCTCTGGCAATCATTATTACTGAAAGCCGCCTCCGCTGGAGATTTCGATATTTTTAACAAAGAACTATAAATAACAAAGCATGAATTTAATACGTTTTGCCTTACGTAAGCCAATATCCATCCTTGTGCTGGTTATGGGTCTTATTGTGTTTGGAATAGGTGCAGTACGCACGATTAAGGTTGATATTTTACCCAAAATGAACCTTCCTGTTATTTATATTGCGCACCCTTTTGGAGGCTATTCTCCAGATCAGATGGAGTCTTATTTTGCTAAAAACTACGTTAATATTTTACTTTTTGCCAATGGGGTAAAGTCGATTGAGACCAAAAATATTCAAGGTTTGACTTTAATGAAGATCTCTTATTACGAAGATACCAACATGGCACAAGCAGCGGCGGAATTGAGCGCACTCGCTAACCGGATACAGGCTTCATTTCCTCCGGGTTCACAACCGCCTTTTATTATTCGGTTTGATGCATCTTCACTTCCTGTAGGCCAATTGGTACTTAGTAGTGATAAGCGCTCGAATAATGAATTACAGGATCTAGCCAATGTTTATGTACGGGCTTCATTCACCTCCATACCGGGTCTAATTTCCCCACCACCATTTGGGGGTAGTCCGCGGACAATAGAGGTCAATGTTGATCCTGAATTGATGCGTAGCCACAACATGACCCCTGATCAGGTCGTAGAAGCGTTAAAGCTTAATAACCAGACTGCACCAGCGGGAAATGTCCGTATAAAGGATAAAAATTACATTACGTCAACTAATAATACCATTCGTAATGTCAAAGATTTTGAGAAAATTCCCCTTTTTAAAGGCGGTGTCCAAAATCTTTATCTGGGTGATATCGCTAGCGTGAAGGATGGAGCCGATGTTACTGCAGGCTATGCGCTTGTCAATGGAAAACGATCGGTCTATGTCAGTATTGCCAAGGCTGGTGATGCTTCGACTTGGGAAGTTGTACAAAATTTGAAGGCTGCACTTCCAAAAATTCAGAATACCTTGCCCGAAGATGTTAAATTATCCTATGAGTTTGACCAATCGGTATATGTTATCAACTCTGTTAAAAGTCTAATCACTGAAGGAGCAATCGGCGCTATTCTTACCGGGTTAATGGTTTTACTATTTTTAGGTGACCGAAGGGCTGCCTTGATCGTTATCTTAACAATTCCAATTTCTGTTATAGCGGGAGTACTCTTCCTAAAACTATTTGGACAGACCATCAACCTCATGTCACTGAGTGGATTGGCGCTGGCAATTGGTATTCTGGTTGACGAAAGTACTGTAACGATAGAGAATATCCATCAACATTTGGACATGGGAAAACCTAAAGCATTGGCGATCTGGGATGCCTGTAAGGAAATAGCCCTTCCGAAGCTTTTGATTTTATTGTGTATTCTCGCTGTATTCGCTCCGGCATTTACAATGACAGGTATCCCAGGATCTTTATTCTTACCACTGGCTTTGTCCATTGGATTTTCAATGATCACCTCCTTCTTATTGTCACAGACTTTTGTACCCATTATGGCTAACTGGCTTATGAAAGATCATCATAAAGCAGGAGCACATAAGATTAATCCTAAAGGATTGAGTGCAGATGAAGTGCAATTTGCGGAAACAGGCCTTTCAGTGGAATCTGAGCAAGATACGCTAAATCAAAAGCGAATTCTAGTCGAACGCGAAGATTTTAATAACGATGGTAAAATCAGTCTGTTCGAACGATTCAGAAATCGGTTTATGAACATGATTGATCAACTGTTTAAACAAAAGAAAATCATCACCATCGTATATCTAGGTGGAGCCATTAGCTTGGTGGTGATTTTACTCTCCGTCATTGGACAGGATGTGTTTCCAAAGGTGAATTCGAGCCAGTTTCAAATGCGCCTACGGGCCGTCGAAGGTACCCGTATTGAACGTACGGAAGAAAAAGCGAAACGTGCATTAGCAGAACTTGAAAAACTGGTAGGTAAAGAACATATTAGCATATCATCTGTTTATATCGGTCAACATCCAGGACAATTTTCTGTATCACCGATCTATTTGTTTATGGCAGGACCTCATGAAGCTGTTTTCCAAATAGCTCTTCAAGATTACCATCACGATATGGATAGCTTCCGCGATGAGTATCGGAATCGACTCAAAACTGCTCTTCCAGATGTACAGGTTTCTTTTGAGCCGATCGAACTCACGGACAAAGTGTTAAGCCAAGGTTCGCCAACACCTGTTGAAGTACGGATTGCAGGTAAAAACAAAAAGAATAATGAAAAATACGCAGGAAAACTAATAGAAGAACTAAAAACCATAGCATACTTCAGAGATATTCAACTGGCACAATCCATTAAATATCCGTCCTATGATATTACAATTGACCGTGTACGCGCTGCTCAACTTGGTATTGACCTTGCAGAGGTATCGCGCTCACTAATTGCCGCGACTTCATCCTCTCGTTACACGGAAAAGAATACCTGGATTGATGAAAAGGCTGGATTATCTTATAACGTGCAAGTTCAGGTCCCAATAGACAAAATGAAAGATGAAAAAGAGATTGGCGAAATTCCATTGCTAAAAAATTCTTCACGACCTATTCTGAGCGATATTGCAACTATTACGCCATCATTTACCTATGGTGAGAACGATAACTTAGGCGCTATGCCGTACATTTCTGTGACTGCCAATATTGATCATACCGATCTAAAAACAGCCTCTAAAGATGTACAGCGCAGTATTGTCGCTTTAGGCGAATTGCCACGTGGGCTTTCTGTCGAGCAGATTGGATTGGGCAAAGTATTGGGCGAAACAATGGATAGTTTACAGGCAGGCCTAGCAATTGCGATTATAGTCATATTTCTGATGCTTTCGGCAAACTTTCAATCCTTTAAAGTTTCAATGGTCGTCCTAACAACAGTTCCAGCCGTGGTACTTGGATCTCTATTGATGCTTTTACTGACGGGCTCAACACTTAACCTGCAGTCATATATGGGAATTATCATGTCTGTAGGGGTGTCCATCGCCAATGCAGTACTTTTGATCACCAACGCAGAACATATACGTAAGCACAATCAAAATGCATTGGCTGCGGCACGAGAGGCGGCTTCACTTCGTCTACGTCCGATTATTATGACCAGTTTGGCTATGATTGTCGGGATGTTACCAATGGCAATTGGTCATGGTGAAGGAGGGGAGCAAGTTTCCCCGCTGGGACGTGCCGTAATCGGGGGATTATTGTTTTCAACTTTCGCCGTACTTGTTATTTTACCTTTAATATTCGCTTGGATACAAGAGAAAAGTAGCACGCAGTCGATCTCTTTGGATCCGGAAGATGAAGAAAGTAAACATTATATAGCAGCATTAAAACCTTTAAAATGAAATCATCATGATTCATTCAAATCGAGGTGAATTAGTTCATTTATACTGAAGAGCTTAAAAACATATCAATAATTTAAACAGATGAAAAGTAATTTCTTAAGAATATTATACGCGATTGGCTTATTCGCCTACTTAACCGGATGTCAGTCTGCTGCTGAGGAAACTGGCAAAAAAGTAACTAAAGAAAGTCCAGCAATAGAAACATTTGTCCTTTCTAAGGAAAAACTAACAAGTAAAATGCAGATACCGGGCGAGATCAGCGGATTTCAGCAGGTCGAAATTTATGCCAAAGTGAGTAGCTATGTGCAGACTTTAAAAGTCGATATCGGTAGTAAGGTACAAGCGGGACAGTTGTTAGCTGTCCTTGAAGCTCCAGAATTAAGTTCACAGTTGTCAACTGCAAAATCGAGGTTAAAGTCGCAAGAAGCCATTTATACGGCAACCAAAAGCACTTACGATAGATTGTTTGAAACCAGTAAAGTTGAAGGTACCGTAGCTCGATTGGATCTGGAAGTCGCAGAGGCGAAAAAGAATGCCGATTATGCCCAGTTTCAGGCGGCAAAATCGGCGTATGCTGAGGTGCAGAATCTGCTGAACTATCTTGAAATACGCGCTCCATTTGATGGTGTTATTGCAACAAGGAATGTTAATCAAGGTGCATATGTAGGACCGGCAGGTAGAGGTTCGGAAATGCCGATCATGACAATCCAGCAACAAAGCAAGCTGCGTTTAGCTGTATCTGTACCTGAACAGTATGCGGGCTTCCTGGTTGCAGAACAGCCGTTGCAGTTCACCGTAAAATCCTTGCCAGGACAATATTTTACAGGCAAGATTGCACGTAAGTCAGGAGCACTGGATAGCAAATTGAGATCAGAAAGGATTGAAATTGACATTAACAATACCAACAACAAACTTCTTCCCGGTATGGTTGCCGAGGTGGAGTTACCGTTAACCTCTCAGGATAGTACTTTTGTTGTACCCAAAGCAGCCATTTACACTTCAGGTGAAGGTAGTTTTGTAATAGCAGTTATAGCCAATAAAACAAGCCGTGTTCCCGTACAAAAAGGACGCAGTATTGAGGAGCAGGTAGAAATATTTGGGAATCTTAATCCAACAATGTTACTCCTCAGTAAAGCAGATGAAGAGATCGCAGATGGCACTCCCGTCAAATAAAAAGAAAGGCCATAATGATTATCATTATGGCCTTTCTTTTTATTTCAAGTAAACCAATAATTTCATCTTAATTCCATAAATTTTAAGTCTGTTGTAGGATATTTGATTCTAATTTCGAACCATATTATAATTTATCTATGGTTTGCATTACTTTGGCAGAATGATTGAAAATCTTGAGCTTAATGACACTATTCCGATTTGATAAATTTTTGAATATCACACTTTCACTGTCGTCAACATTTAAAGCGTATTTATTATCTTTTTCCATGCTAATTTCCGTATCATGAGTTCTTAAATGAATCGTACTATCAGATTTAATTATCACCTCAAACGAAAAAGACTTCGCGTCCTCAGTTGAAATTTTTAGTGACGAATACGCTGGAATAATTGTATTTATATATAATGCATGGCGGTCTTTTTTACCGAGGTTGCTTATTTGACAAGATTGTGTAATTAATAAGGTTAATACGATTAGTAGTTGCTTCATGAAATGAAGATAAATTAAAATATAATACTAAATTGTGACAATTAGTTTCATGACATAATCATGGCAATTAGAATACTGCAGATCAAAATTATTATTCGTAAAAAGCACCATATCATATAAAACCAAGGAATTCACAATGAAGGTCAAGTTAAAAACAGATCTATACGCAACCACAATTTATCAGCTTTAGTAATGTGTTTTCAAACTTTAAGTGGCTGACTATGTCACAAAACTAGTTAAGGTCTGTGACAGCGCTATGTAAAGAGGGTTAAGGCAGCATGGTGTTGTATATAACGATATGCAGTTGCGTAAAAGTATGGCACCCTTTGGTGTGATTTTAGTTCTTGCAATACGGTGATTTTTAATGGAAGTTTTTAACGTCCTCTACCTCTTTTTTTATTCTTTCATTAATATCAATTTTGGCATTCATGAAAGAAAAAATTGTTGTTCCATATTCTCTAGCATATTTGTTCGTGATCGAATCTGCAATACGAGCATTTTCAAAATATGGAGAAGTTTCTGTCCATTCATTTTCTTTCTCCCAAGCATTTTTGATACGGATTAAATGATAGTATTTTATTTCAAAATCAAACCAGTTGATATAATCTGCATTGAATGTTACAGCACGGATTCCTTTCTTTGAATAATAATTGATAGCTCCGGCTTGCCCGTAATTATCACATAATATCAACGTATTTTTTTGGTTTGGAATAGTAATGTAAACACTATCCACTTTTTTGGCAAGTTCTTTCCAACCTAACATGTCTGCGAAATCTTGTGGTAATTGATGCTCTTTTCCATCTTCCCAAGTTAACATTCCAAATTTTCTGTATTTATCGGGATGATTGACAATGTACTCCGGACTTTTATTAGGAAATGCAACACGGTAAATCGGAATGAAACATACAACCACCAAAAGGATAAATAATGGTTTTAAGATTTTACCAATTTCATTTTCTAATAAAGTTGAAATATATACTGAACCGAAAGCAAAATAAATTGGGTAAACTCCAATCGCATAATAATCTTTAGCTTTTAAAAACAAAAAAATTGAGATTATTATGAAGAATGCCCAAAAGAATAGACGATATTTTTTGAATTTCTGCTGCTTTAGCAACGCAAAAAGTCCAAAAAAAACAACAATTAAAGTTCCTGGGAAAAATAGAAACTGAGAGCGGATGAAACTCCAACGATCCACATTTACAAGCTGTGTCTCTGAAAGTTCATGAAGATGATGGACAACAGGGAAATGATTATTGAATTGCCAAATTATATTTGGAGAAATTATAATGAAAGCTAATCCAATTCCAAAATAAAGGTTTTTATTGCGAAAGATTTTTCTTTCAGCTGTTAATAGTAAAGAGGGAATAATTCCTAAAATAAGGAAAATGATATTGTATTTATTTAAAAATCCAATCGCAAATGTAAATGCAATGAGATATATCGATTTAGTCTGATTACTGTTTAAATATTTTATAATGAAATAAAACAGTGAAGTCCAACACAGGACATCTAGTGAGTTTGGTTGAAATAAGGTATTTAATCTGAATAATACTGAAAATGTCACACAGCTTGCCCCTAAGATAAGCGCAAAAAGATTCCCTTTTAATTCTTCAATTGTTTTCCAGACCAAGAGAATTGTCAACGCCCCGAAAAGTGTAGGGAAGAATTTAATCCAAAAAACAGTATTTCCAAGTAATTTAATTATATACGAAATCCAGGACGTAACTGGTGGAACAGAAAAATATCCAAGAGCCAAATGGTTTGCCTGATCTATATGCAAAAATTCATCTCTTTGCAATTCATATTCTGGGTTAATAAGTGAATATTGAATAAGAAATTTGACTAAAATAAAGCATATTAGGATAATATTTTTTTCATATTGTTTCTTTTCCATCTGTCAATCGAAGGTATAAAATTGTTTTTCTATTCAGAAACTAAATTTGTAAGCGTACTCATCATAAAGCCGGATATTGTAATTTTTTCACCCTAAGATACTACTTTAAAAGAATAGGTACTACCCTCAATACCTTAAGGTATTGATTTTATTTAGTAATAGGCATTTGTAAATATAATTGTTAATGCATTAGTGTCTATCCACTAATAGACACCATTTTTTCGCATTCCATGCTAAGAAAATATAATTGTCAACCTATCTTTTGGTAAAGTCCCGAGCCTTTCTCTAAACCATATTGTCATTCTAGAACAGCTGTCATAGCTGAAGAGTTGGAATTAATTAAGAGGAGATTGGGTGAACAAACTTGAGTAATCTTTTCGTCAATTGGTCTTACGTAAATAATTTATTAATTTTATAAGTGTCAACGGCTTTTCAATAAGATTAAAAGCCTGGAGTTGCCGTCCTTTAAATTAAAAGTATCGATGATGAAGATTCCCTATTTATCTATTCAAGTTTCTACAGAAACAATTTATTATGAGTTTAAGATTGGCCATATAATTCCTAACTAAATGAAGACAACAATTTTGATTGCTTTACTTTTGGTATGTAAGTTTTCATTTGCACAATCAAAAAATCAAAGATTTGTACTTGTCAAACCCGATATGACTAAAATTGACTGGTTACAATCTCACAAATCTTATTCCTCATTATATGCCTACCTTGTTTGTCATTACGATACTATTGGACCTCAAAAAATTTTGGGAGAAAAATGTGATTTTTTGCAGCAATTTACAAATCGAATAAGTTATAGTCAAAAAGAATGTCCAGTTGGCGTAAGCTCTTATCAGTTAACGATTCCGTTTACAGAAGTTTCAGAAATAAAAAAATTGTTTGCATTGCTTTTTAAATCAGAAGATTTTGTTTGGAGTGCCGATAGCCTATCGTATACATCACAAAGCGGTGCTGGAGGAACGTTTGAATATAAAAAAGTAAACAACAAGATAATCAGTAATATCTTGTTCACAGATTAGTACTTTCGAAAACCTTAAAAATGCAATAAATTGGATTTCAATGTTTGTTGCTCATATCAACTGTTCATCTTAAGGCATTTATGGATATAGTTCTAAACTCCATTGAATGAGCATTTTTGAAGTGGTTAAATACAATGAAATCAATTTTCCGAAATTAAAACGAGTTTTAATTTCGGAAAATTGATTTCATTATTGCCTACATATAGCTACTAGTATATACCCAATTGTGTTCGGTAAAAAAGTATGTGTTTGAAATATGGCTTCCATTTAAGTATACGCCGATTGTACCGCCACTTTCTCCTCCTTGAGCAGGTGAGAATGATAACGAGATTCCACCCATTGGATTGAATCCTCCTTGTATCGTTTGCTCTTCGTCTTGAACGAGCTCGAATTTTGTTAAATTTTCAATTGATTTCATAATTTTTAAAATTTTCTCTTAAACTACTCATAAGTCGATCAATAAATAAGATCTAATTGATATTTGTAGGAAGATTACTTATTTCTGTGGCGATGTAATCAATTTATGTTTGAATAAATCTCTATTTTAATTGGGCATACTAACTGCCTGATGCAAAATCCCTCTTTGCAATCATCTTTTGATTATTTTGGAAAAACCATACTGAGGCTTCTAAAATCTATCCATTCCGCATATTTTTTATGAATGTTACATATCGCTATTACGGTTAATTTATTTTCATTTGTAGTGAGGTTTTTTTTATAAGTCACAAAATAGCTTACATTATGCTGACTATCATTCCATTGTATCAGTTCTTCAATTATATGTCGCGTTTCTTGCTCTCCGTTTTCATCTAAAAATATAGGACGTTCTTTTGTATTTTCATTTTTTTGATAAAACATGTGCTTGCCGAAAACCTTATTAAATTCACCTATTAATAATTCACAATTATTGTTGTTTTCTAATTCTACTTCATAAGTAAAAGCAGTGTTGTCTTCTTTCAAATAGTATATGATTAAACTTTTTATTTTACCGATATCCTGATCATTGAATTTAAAATTTTGTTGAGGAGAAAATGAAAATTCTTCATAATCTAAATTTAAGTTATATACTGAATTATTATTATCATTCTTATTTAGGCCAAATGGAATCAGTGTTTTATCCAAACTTGAATTTAAGTTAATCTCGTTGATTTTAATAGTATCTTTTTTTTCAGTTGCAATTTTTTCAATTTTATTATCTATTTTTTTTGTTTCATGCCCATTACAAGAAGTCAAAAAATGAGCAATTGTAAAAAGTAATAAAAGTTTTTTCATATTATTGTTAGTTCGTCGCTTATATAATTACAGTCAATAGATAAAATGACTGTTGCTGATTCTTTAGTGTTTGTTTAAATTTTTATAGTTTCATTTATACACATATAATTTATGTTATTTTTAATTATAAATCTACATCAAAAGTTCAAAATCGAATAAACTATTTACAATTCGCTGTGGTATATTTACAATTCATCAAAAAGGCAATCGAATAGCACATAACTCATAAAGCCATTCGCTCAGGAATGGCTTTGTAAAAGTTTATTAACCTGCTTTAAGGCTTCTCGTAATTTTCTGCCAAACTCATCTTTGTTTGTGAGTTTTTATAACGGTATGCTAAGTTGATCAGCACTATTGACCGGTGTAGTTTAATAATTCAACATATGGATTTCCACCTATATTCAGTAGTTTGCAAAATGCCGGTTCTGTTTTTATTCCCTGTTTTTTTAATTTTATTATTTCCATTTTAAAACTGTCATTTCTAGCCTGCAGGATTTCGTACTCTTTAATCATATGTAAATATCCATTTTGTTTTTCTGTGTCTATATCTGTCGCATATATTTCTATTAGCGTATCTTCTAGCATAAAATTAGAGGTTAGGGCTCCATTGCTGAAGGTACTTAATCGAAATTGAGCAAATTGAGCAAAACTCTTGAGTAATAATTGCGTTAACTTCTTCAAATTATGAGCTTGTAATATTATATCTACATCACTCTCTTCTATATCGATATTTATTGGAATTGTTCCAACTAAAATTGGTTTGTATTCGTTGAGAATTTCGAAAAGATGATATTCGGTTATTATTTTATGTATTTTCCTTTGTTTGGTATATCCAAGTTTAAGGTAATCTATATTTCTGAAGTCAATTTTCATTTGATTATAAAGCTATTAAAGTTAAAAGCTTGCAGGGACTGTATTTAGTTTAGCAGTATTTTTCATAAAAAACTCCCGTATCTTTGATAGCCTTATCCATCTCGACCTTACTGTGTTATTTTTTCAAATATTTCATTTAATGCATCTTCCATAACCTTGGCTGTGTTCATACCGCTTTGATTGGTAATAATAAATGCACTTAAATCGTATTTTGGAATAATGTAGATATAACATTGGGAGCGAGGCACGCCACCGTGATGCACATAGTATGTACCTAATTTTTTATCATCAGTGGCAATATTCCAAAAATATCCAATGCTGAACTCAGGATCAACCTTGAAAATTGATTCATGTGATTTGGCAACGATCTTATTATTTTTTAATTGAAATTTCATATACTTAACCATATCAGGTATTGTCGATTTCATATTACCGGATGCTCCCCAAGGTAATTGTGGCATTGCTGAGGTGATCATGCTATTATCACTGTGGTAACCTACTGCAAGTTTTATAGCTTCTTGATCAGAAAGGCTGATTTTTGTTTTCTGCATTGCGATACTTTTAGCAAGGTAATCTGTTAATAATTTTTCATATTTAGTTTTATATACTTTTTCTAATATAAAAGCGATAATTTCGCTGCCTGCACTAGAGTAGGCATATTTGTAACCTGGAACTGTATCAATCTTGACTTTATGGAGATCTCTAAGGAAATCTTTTTGCCCATAGTTACGATGAAGTTCATTGATTTTAGCAGGAGTATCATGGTTGGTGAAATCCTGAAGTATTATATTTGCTTCTAGTGGAATCATGTTTGGAAAACCGCTTGTGTGCGAAAGCAGGTGTTTTACAAGAATGGGGTGACTTTTATATTTTAGATTTGGATAGTCTTCCGGTAAATATTTTTGGATTTCATCTTCAATATTCAATTTATTTTCACATACAGCCTTCGCGGCAAGTGTTCCTGCAAAAGTTTTACTTAGAGAACCAATTTCATATAATGTTTCATTATTAGGGCAGTTATTTTTTCCTTTCTCTAATTCTCCATAGTGACCAATATATTCTTTTCCTTGATAAACGATCGCGATTGACGTAGAATGAATTAAAGGTATTTTAAGCATTTTGTTTGCTACGGTATCAATTAAAAGATTAATCTTGATTTTTTCTCCTTCTGAGGGTTGAGCCAAGCAAAAAACAGATGATAGCAAGAAAATAAAAAGTACAATATTTCTCATTATTTATAATTGATTATATTTTTCTAAATTGATTTGAATATCCAATATTTGTCAAAGTTAATAATCTAAATCACTTTTACCAGTTAGTAATATATCACGATATTCATTGAAATTTGTCGCAAAATCGCACACATATAATCTTTGCTAATTTAGAAGTTCATTATTTATTGCCAAAAATCATTTATTTGATGCAAATAAGTATTATACTTTTCACTTTATGAATTAGACATCACCTTAATTTTTGGGGATCAAAAAGTCCTCATAATTTAATCTACCCATTTCCTTTATTAACCAGGTTTTTAATATGTCAGGCTAGGCGTCATAGATGAGGGACAATTTACAGCCTACAAACGAATCAGAAATATCTTCAGTAAGCATTAGAGGCGAGTTGGTGGTTGAAGGGCTAATGCAAGCTAATTACAAACTGTAGGCATAGATATTATGAGTGCTTTATTAAGAACGATCTTATATCATTCGTCAACGATGGCCACAACTGGAAAGTATCTCAACCCATCAGGTCATACAAGGAATTTACTATTTGATCATATGTTTATTTATGGCCACATCGCGAGATGTGGCTTTTCTATCGTGCTCTTACTAAAAAATTAATCTATCCACTTTTCTATTAAGTGATACCATAAAGCTTTATTGTCTTTAATTATGAATATTGCTGAAGCTTGTCGGATTGTTTGAATCTCACCTGTAGATTGTATTTCAATATAAGACACAAGTATGTGTTGTGAAGTTGCATAACCCTCTAGCTTTTGCAATGATACTATTCGAGATGGAAACTGTCCATACACTTGTTTTAACCACTGTGAAAGCATAGTAAAATCGATTACATCACCATCGCCGTTAACTAATTTAAAAGCAGGTGCAAATGTATTTATAATTTGCTCATATAAGTGTTTTTGATTTTTTGCTGTACCATTAAACCATACCTGAATATTATTACAAAAATCTTGTACCTGTTTTTTACCCAATTCTAAACTGTTCTGTGTTTTCATATGAAATAATTAATGTTTATTTTTTACTATTTATAAGATAAAAGCTTATACCAAATATTTGAACGGCACCAATAGCAACTAATGCAGCCGCTAATGCAGTAGAAAAACCTAAGTTTGCTGTTAAACCGAAAAAGAGTGTTCCTATAATAGCACCACCTAGTACACTGCCCACTTGCATAATAGTACTAATGATGCCCGAAGCTTGTCCAGCTTGTTCTATTGTGATAGATCGAATACTTTCTTTCATCATAACGGTCATAATCAATCCATGACCTAATCCTGCAAATAAAAAGAGGAGATGACTGATGAAATTCGGTTTATCGAAAAAGTAAAAATTTACACCCAGCGCTATAAAAGATAATAGCAATAATCCCAAAGCTAATTGTATCCAGAATGCTGGACTTTTGTTTATTCTAGCAAATAAATTTGGACCTAAAAAAAAACCAATACCATAGGGAGCAATAGCTAATCCTGAGGCTAGCACACCCCAATGTAAATGTTCCTGTAAATAGTAAGGATAACAAATGAATAGTCCTGCTGTGAAATTGTAAAATAAAATAATTGGAAGGTTGTAAACAAAATCTTTATTTTGGAATAAGTTGATCGATAAAAGCACTGTTTTATTTCGATTCTCTCTGTATTTTTCAAGTTTAACAAAAAGCACAAGTAGAGTAAAACTTAGCAGTATAATAGCGAAAATCCACCAGTTCCAATTAAATTTCCTGCCATAGATAAGAGGAGTGATAAAGCAGAGTAGTGTGCTAATAATTAGAATTACTCCCCCAACATCTAAAGACTGTTTTTTTTTCAGTTCATTTGGCATATTTGTATATATCCCACATAAGCAAATTGCTGCTACAGGTACATTGATAAAAAATATAATCTCCCAAGTCATTCCCCATAAATGTAGATCTAGTAAGATACCTCCTAGCAGTTGGCCTATAATAGCCGCTAATCCAAAAGCAGAACCAAAGAGCCCTAAAGCTTTAGATCGTTCGGATTCATCAAAGAGTATTTTTATAGAAGCTAATACTTGCGGAGCTAGTAAAGAAGCTCCTATACCCTGTAAAAAACGGGAAAAGATTAAAAAATTGATCGTAGGAGACAATCCACATGCAATTGAGGAAAAAAGAAAAATCCAGAGGCCAAAAGTGAATGTTTTTTTTCGCCCATAAATATCACCAATTTTTCCACTACAAACAACTAGAGCGGCGTAAGTAAGTCCATAAATAGCGATTACCATCTGTAATTGGTTTTCTGTTGCCTGGAAAAATGTTTTTATTTCAGACAAGGCCATATTCACGATAAAGTAATCCAATGGTGATAAGAAAGCACCAACGACTAAATATCGTAAGATTTTCCACCTATTTTTATGTTCATTCATATTATTATTTTTTATTTCTTTGCAAAGAAAACACTTTGAGTACAAAATAATTTGTGTCTAAAAAGGTTTCTATTGTTTGTATAATGAATGTAAATAAGATAGCCCCGTTAGCCGTCAAACAGATAATTAGTAAAGAAGAATCTTTACTAATTCAATCTAAGGCTGAGTTAACATTAGTTTATGTGAGGCAAGGAAAAGGAACAGTTTGTTTTGATTTTCAGAACATCCCATTTCAAAAAGGGAAGTTATTTCTTATTCCTTTTGATACTCAATATATATTTAAAAGTGCAAAAGAAAGTAAATTTCTGATAGTAGAATGTCCGCAATACTTTATCACTCAAATCCGTTTGGAATCTGACCGAATTGAAACTTGCGATAATATGTATAAATTGACTTATATTATACATAATTTTCATACAAAGTCAGGTTGTGTTTTTTACGTTGAAGAAGATGGAGTACTTGCTGAGCAATTGCTGTATACTATTGAAAGAGAGTATTTAAATCCAATACAAGATTACCTAATTATAAGACAATGTATGGCTATAATATTAAATCTGATTGCTCGTAATTTGAAACAGAACGACTTTGGTCAGAGTGAGGAGAATAAAAAGAAACAGGATGTGATGAAATTAATAACCTATGTCCAAAAAAATATTGCCAATCGCAAGGGATTATCTATAGAATCTTTATCAAAGGAGTTTGGAATTGCTAAAACTTATATTGGTGAATATTTTAAAAAACAGGCAGGCGTTTCTTTGCAAGATTATATTCTAGATTATAAGCTTAAACTTGTTGAAATACGTTTAAAGTATAGTACAATGCGACTAAAAGAGATCGCATTTGAATTGGATTTTAATGATGAAAGTCATTTATCAAAAATTTTTAAAAAGTTTAAGGGAATATCTCCTTCAAAATATAGAGTTTTGTATAAAGACTAATTTCTTTAACTAAGTTTAATTCCTAAAACACGCGATTTGCTCTTATCCAATAGTTAGTAAGATGCTCCATGTATCGTAATGAGGGTCAAAAATATAGGTGTAAGGTTTTAAGAAAATTTCCGTTGAAATATTTGCGTCAAAATTTTCGAATTAGTTATTGACTACTGTAAAATGAGAAATAAATTTCAATTTATATCATATTAAATAAATACTAAACCATTCTAATAAAAATGCCTTTTTATTTATTGTACCTCGCTGACAGCTTTTTGTAATTTTTAATGGAAGCGAACTTTTTTAAGCTTTTGAAATAGTATTATGATAATTCATAATTATGAGCTTTCCTAATTCTTTCCCAAATTGATATTTAGCTTTAGGTTATTATAAAAGATGAAGATTGGAAATTAGATGACATGATTAGAAAATCATCATAATATTTAACATTTTAAAACTTGAAGTATATGGCTAATTGGAATTTAATAAACGGACTAGGAGGAAAATTTTCTTCACAGGATATCAGAAAAAATATTTTGTCTTACATTATACGGAATTATCCTGCAAGCCAGGTTGAATTTATCGAAAAAGAGCATAACAATTATAAAATAGATATTAGAGGGGGAGCGAATCTTATTTTCGATTTAAAAGGACAATTTGTAAAAGCAATTAATTAGGGAACGCTATATCATTAGCATTTGCCTAATGCAGAATTAGTTCTATCAGTTTCTCATTTTACAGGATAAGACTTTAAAGAAGTTTTAGAAGTTAAAACAACTAGCATGTCGAATGTAATCATTCGACATGCTAATTTCACGTATTATTGTTTTTTAGGAACTATAACGGAGTATAATCGTCATTATTTTCCCAATAGAGTTGTTAATAAGGCTACCAATTTTTCTCGAAGATTGATCTCAGATTGTTTTTCAATATTTGCCTTCTTACAACTCACATATTTTAAATAAGTCAGGATTCATTATTCAATGAATCTGAAACGATCATTTCTGAATTCTTCAAATTATCTATAAAGACTTATTGAGTGCATGAAATGAAGTGGACATATTACCCACCTGTGTCAAAGAATTAAGAGCTATATTAATGATATTCTCCATCTGTTCCAAGGGAAGAACCTTTTGGATGATATTTACCATCTGCTCCAATGAAACTTCCTTCTGGGTAATATTTCCCATCAGTTCCTAGGAAAGAACCTTCTGGGTGATATTGTCCATCCGTTCCAAGAAAAAAGCCTTCTGGGTGATATTGTCCATCCTTTCCAAGAAAGAATCCCTCTGCGTGATATTGTCCATCAGTTCCGAGAAAAGATCCTTTTGGGTGATATTTTTCATCTGTACCAAGGAAAGATCCTTCTGGGTGATATTGTCCATCTGTACCAAGAAAAGATCCTTCTGGATGATATTTACCATCTGTTCCAAGAAAAGATCCTTCTGAGTGATATTTTCCGTCTACTCCTAAAAATTTTTCCATATTACTTTTTATTAACTGCTTAAAATATTTCGACAACTTATTGAAACGTACTTTAGTACGTTATATTTTTTGCATTACACTATAGTGGTCTTGTGGTTTTCCATACAGTAAAGCATATACCTAAGATACCAAACAAATGTCTTTTTCCCAAATTGATTTGCTGCTATTTTTAGTGAGCAGATTTTTTCTTTTACTAAAATTTTTGAAATGAATTATTGTCCAGCTATGGTCAGGAGTCGATTAATAACGGACCTTGTCAAATAGCACCTTAAGAATGGCGAATTTGACAAGATCCGTTCTACGTTAACGTAATAGTATAACTTTTAGGTTATTATGCTTTGTTTAAGTAATTTTGCATTATCGGCTATGATTATTTTCAAACGTTCTGAATTGTAGGGTTTTATTCTATACCCTTGGACAAGAGCAGAACAATGCATTTACCATTAACTATGCCTATAAGATTTCCAATTAGTCATTAGATAGTCTATACCAATTTAGGAATACTGAATATCGTCTTCAACATCGACCCCCCCCAAAAAAAAAAAATGCCATTGAACTGGAATGACATACCCCAATCAGCTATTTTCCTTAAAGTGGTGTACCAGTAGTGCATACCTACGTAAGCTTAATAAAAATTAACAAATTATAACATAAAGACATTATGAAACATCATGACTGCTTTGTTGATAAATTGTAATATCTAACCATTGATTATTATTTTGCGGTTATGACAGAAGGATAGTAATTGTTTACATCCGACTTTACCCAAAAAGTACAGACATCGAAAGTTAAAATTAATAGCCATTCAGAGGTCATCTTCTTTTTGGAAAAATAAAAAGGTGAGCAGTTGAACTGTAAAATAAATACCATGATTGTTCAGCAATCAGCTGATTATATGGCAGCCATAGTAATCATGTCGTTTGATGACTTTATCATGACCGATCATGCGACTTTAGTCAATGATAACGGTAAACGGAGAGTATCTTAAACTGTTAATTCTTATAAGTAAATAAAGTTTGAATTCATATGTTTAGTGAAGACAAGATGTTGAGATGTGGCTTTTATGTTATATAAAAACAATATGAAATTATCATAGTAAAAGTGATAAAATATATGTAAATTGTTATATAATAGATGATTTGACCCTAACGCTTTTAATAATGAAGTTAAAATTTGTAATCCTTATTTTATTTATAAATGCTTTATCATCGGTATATTGTCGAGATTTTTCCGCATGTAGAAAAGATTTTGAATCTGCGCTAGATACATCATTTAATAAGATGAACTTCTGAAACCACATCACGGGAAACAGCAGAAATAACAAATTTAAAGTTTGTCCAAACCAGTCTGAAATGACAGTTCACAGACATACAACTAATTCAATAATGTAACTATGATTACAGTAGAATCGGTTTCAAAGAGTTTTAACGGAAAGCCTGCCGTTGACCAAATTTCTTTTCAGGCTTATGATCATGAAATTCTGGTGCTTCTAGGAACGAGTGGTTGCGGAAAAACAACAACGCTAAAAATGATCAACCGCCTTATAGAGTCTGATTCGGGAGATATCTTAATTAATGGTCAAAATATCCGTGATCGGAAAATCGAAGAACTACGGATGGGAATAGGTTTTGTTATGCAGCATTCCGGGCTCTTTCCTCATTATACTGTTCAGCAGAATATTGCTATTGTCCCCAAATTATTAAAATGGGATAAAAGAAAGATCCAAAACCGAATCGAAGAGCTTTTATATAAACTTCATCTTTCCGAAGATATGCTTTCACGGTTTCCCGGCGAACTGAGTGGTGGGCAGCAGCAAAGAGTAGGAATTGCCCGAGCACTCATCGCAAATACTCCTGTTTTGCTTATGGATGAACCTTTCGGAGCATTAGATAATATTACAAAAGCCGGTATTCATACCGAATTTAAATCCCTAGAAGAACTTAAGAATAAAATTATTATTCTAGTGACACATGATGTACAGGAAGCATTTGAATTGGGGCATCGGATTTGTCTGATGGATAAAGGGAAAATTATTCAGACTGGAACCCCAAAAGAAATGCTGTATCATTCAAGGAATGATTTTGTAAATGATTTTTTTGCAGAAAACCGTCTTCTGTTGGAATATAAAATAGCCACTTTAAAAGATGTTTTAGGCTATATGAAGCCTGAAAATAGATTAGAAAAGTTCGATTTCAAAGAAACGACAAGTGTTTGGAATGCACTTCAAAAATTAAGTTCAGATTATAAAAATACCGGGCATTATGAAAATCTGATCAAGGGATTTAATGATTATAGAAAATTACAGATCGTATGACGCAGCAAAGTCTCTGGCAGTTTATTATGGAGCAGCATGAAAAACTGCTAACACAGATTATACAGCATCTTGGGTTGACTTTTCTTTCATTGCTTCTGGCTATTGTTATCGGTGTGCCCTTAGGAATATTAATTGCCCGCAAAAAGAAATTATCAACTCCTGTTCTCGGAATGGCAGGAGTTTTACAGACAATTCCAAGTATTGCCTTATTGGGCTTCATGATTCCTATTTTTGGAATCGGTGCAAAACCAGCCATTATTGCCTTACTGATTTACGCGCTTTTGCCCATTATCCGTAATACATATACAGGAATCACAACGGTAAGCCCGATTGTTGTTGAAGCTGCAAAAGCTTTGGGAATGAATAAAAGTCAGCTTCTTTTTAAGGTAGAATTTCCGTTGGCAATGCCTGTAATCATTGCAGGAATAAGAACTGCTGCGGTTATTAATGTCGGAGTTGCCACTCTGGCTTCATTTGTTGCCGCAGGAGGTCTTGGTGAATTTATCTTTGGCGGAATATCGCTTAATAATACCAATATGATCTTATCTGGTGCAATTCCTGCAGCCCTAATGGCGGTTATGCTAGATCAGACAATTGCTGTTCTACAAAAATCCGGATATAAAATCTTTCAAAAGTTAAAATATATCATTCCTGCATCACTTATCATGGTGGGAGTGGTCTATGGAGTTACTTCTATTTCCCATCAAAAAATTACAGCCGGTTTTACGCCGGAATTTATGGGAAGACAGGATGGAGATCTTGGTTTGCGTTCTGTTTACGAACTTAATGTAAATCCTGTCGTTGTAAGTGATGCCATTATGTATAAAGCAGCTTATGAAGAAGAACTCGATCTGATTAGTGGATATTCTACTGACGGAAGAATTAAGGCTTTCGATCTATATGTTCTGGAAGATGACAAAAAGATATTTCCGCCTTATTATGCAGCTCCAATTATTAAATCAAAAACATTGGAGAAGTTTCCGAAACTTGAAGAAACACTCAATCTCTTGGCCGGAAAATTTAATGATTCTATTATGACGGATCTGAATTACAAATCCGATTATCTGAATCAAACTCCTGAAAAAATTGCGAAAGATTTTTTAATTAAAAATAAGTTATATAAAAAATCAAACCGTGGAAATGCGGGAACAGTGCGCATTGGCTCGAAGATATTTGGCGAGCAGTATGTTCTTGCCGAAATGTATAAAATGCTGATAGAAGGCTATACGAATTATAGGGTGCAGACCAAAACAGGACTGGGAGGAACCAAGATCTGTTTTGATGCATTGATGAACGATGCAATAGATTTTTATCCTGAATATACGGGAACCGGGTTGTTGGTATTGTTAAAGCCCTCAAATGGAGATCTAAAAAAGGTTACAAAAAGTCCAGAAGAAACCTATCAATACGTCAATTCTGAATTTCAGAAACAGTATGGAATTCAATGGATGAAGCCATTAGGATTTAACAATTCTTACGCATTAATGATGCGCAGAAAACATGCTGTTGAACTCCAGATAAAGAGCATATCCGATCTTAAAAAATATTTTGATAAAGAATAATATGAATAAAACAATTTGAAAGATACATTTTTTTTTCAACTCTATGATCCCAGTAATGATCTGTCTGATCATCACATGGAAAATCCTCAAACAGATAGCGCGCTATTGAATGTTCCTTTTTTTGCTATCTGCCGCAATAAAAAAGAAAAAACTACCTTATTCTATCTTAAAGATAAGTTCAAAATCAGCATCATTGCTTCTTTATGAGACAATGTTTTTAATTTTTTGAAACATTCTCCAGTATTAGTTTGTGAATCGATTTTAAAAGAATGGTATAAAATTTTTAACTGCAAACTCGTAATATCCTCTTCTATCTACTCCTTATACAGATGTCTGTTTTTATTCTTAAAGATGTTGTTAATGATAGAGTCAAAATCAACATCGTTCTGAAGTTCTTTTATTTCTGGAAAAACAAAAAGGAGACTAGCTAAGCTGTAAGCCAAACACCACTATTGTACAGTAATCAAGTGACAATATGGTCGCTAAAGTAACCATGAAGAGGGATGGCTTTAGCCAGAGAGACATCGTAACATTGTTAATGACGGAGGTAGGTGGAAAGTATCTCAATCGATAAACGCATATAAGTAAATTAGGTTTGAATGCATATGTTTATTTTAAAGCTACATCAAGAGATGTGGCTTTTTTGTTTACAAAGCTATTATAATCAAAAATTATTTGCGTTGTTTATCAGCTCTTTATATTTAGGATATTTTTTTATGAGTAAAAAATACTCAGAAACATTGTGTAAATAAAAATTAATACTCATATTTGTTGAGTAAAATATACTCAATAGTAAAAAGAGAGTTATGATCGTATTAAACACCCACACAATAATCACAGAACAGTTTCCTAATAAAGAAACCAAAGTGAAAGATTTTGATTCGTATATCTTAAAAGATAACTTTCTTCAGTTCACATATCAAGAGGATGGTGACCTCATCAAACTTTTATTTGTTAAGAAAAGGCTTGAACAAGAACAGGTAAACTGTAAGTTAGTGATCAATTACATGCCTTACAGCCGTATGGACCGTAAGATTGACGGTGATCTTTTCACCCTTCAATATATCTGCGAGTTTATCAATGACCTTAACTTTGAAAAGGTTTATGTAATCGAACCGCACTCTACCAAGACTACTGAACTGTTGCATCATAGTGAAGCCATTTATCCAGCATTAGATTGGTTGCCGTCCATCATAAATAAGCTTCAGTTTACAGATAGCGACCGTATCGTTTTTCCAGACAAAGGGGCAGCTTCACGGTATGAAAATGCAGGGTATGCTAATAGTTGCGTCTTTGACAAGACCCGTAATCCGCATACCGGACGTATTGAAAATATGATTCTTAAACAGGGCGATATACCACAAGGGGCAAAGTGCATCATCGTGGATGATCTTTGTTCCGCAGGTGGAACCTTCCTTTGGGCAGGGCAGATTTTGAAACAAATGGGAGCCAGTGAAGTTTATCTTCTTGTCACACATTGTGAACCCCGTGCATTATCCGGTAAATTGCTCGATCAAGATTCGCCTATTGACAAAGTCTTTACCAGCACATCAATGATGCATGAGACGCATCCCAAAATAGAATACATCACCATTAATCTCGAAAACTATGTTTAATCCGATTAGCAAAAATCCCATCCTTTGGACAGACGGTTACAAGTTATGCCACAAAGATCAATATCCGGCCAAAACCAATTGGGTATATGAAACCTGGACACCACGTATGTCACGGATAGACGGTATTAGCCATGTCGTATTTTTCGGATTGCAGGGAGCGCTCGCAGAAATGACTCATGCCTTTGATCAGTATTTTTTCAAGCAACCGTTAGAAACAGTAGTGGCCGAATATGAAGAAGCTATCCAGCATGTTTTTGCAAATACCAATGCTAATTTTGCTGCTACTCACAGCTCAGCCCACATCAGTGCTTTACATCAACTAGGTTATCTGCCTATTAAAGTCAAAGCTATCAGGGAAGGAAGTTTAGTTCCTGTAGGTGTACCTATGTTCACGATCGAAAATACCCATCCTGACTTTTTCTGGTTGCCAGGGTACTTAGAAACCCAACTTTCCGCTTATATCTGGTCACCTATGACAGCAGCTACCATAGCAGACCAGTATAAAAGACTTTTGACCAACTATGCCGAGAAAACTGGAGATATTCAAAAAGTTCAGACCCAGGCAGGAGATTTTTCCATGCGTGGCATGGGGGCTCCCGAGACTGCCTATCGGACAGCAGGAGGGCATCTCTTGAGTTTTTCAGTATCAGCCACATTATCTGTAAGGAACTATCTTAAATGCTATTATCAGGCAGCTAATGATGTTCTCATGTATACGCCATCAACAGAGCATAGTGTAATGTGTTCATATGGCGAAAAGGAAGTTGAAGCATTTCGCCATCTCATCACTGAAGTTTATCCAAGTGGTAATATTTCAATAGTATCCGATACCTACGACCTTTGGAACGTAGTAGACCAAGTTATACCGCAGTTAAAAGAACTGATCCTTGCCAGAGATGGAAAAGTTGTGATTCGTCCCGATAGCGGAGATCCGATCCATATTATCTGTGGCGATGAGGATTCCGATCGTGAAACCGTTCGTAAAGGAATTGTTGAACGCCTATTTGAAATCTTTGGTGGTACTGTCAATTCAAA
Organism: Sphingobacterium sp. B16(2022); assembly: GCF_012030425.1. Lineage (GTDB taxonomy): Bacteria > Bacteroidota > Bacteroidia > Sphingobacteriales > Sphingobacteriaceae > Sphingobacterium > Sphingobacterium anhuiense. Next base: position 682,546 of record NZ_JAAUVN010000001.1, read on the forward strand.
AGGATACAAAGAATTAGACCCCCATATCGGTGTTGTTTATGGAGATTCTATTACAGTCGACCGTGCTGAAAAGATCTGCAACGGATTGATGAAAAAAGGTTTTGCTTCAACTAATACGGCTTTAGGAATAGGTTCGTACACTTATCAGTATGTAACTCGTGATACTTTCGGTTTCGCATTGAAAGGAACAGCAGAGGAAGTAGATGGACAATTTAAAGCCATTCAAAAACGACCTGCGACCGATACCGGAAACTTCAAAAAATCGCAGAAAGGTATGGTGGCAGTGATATTTGAAGACCATGATTATCGTTTGATCGATGATCTTAATCCAGAGACAATAAAAGCATTAAAGGATCGAGATCTTTTGAAAGATTTTTATATCGATGGTGAATTCCTTTTCACCAATACATTTGACGAGATCAGAAATTTATTAAAACTAGAATCAAATCGCGTATATGGAAACTAAATTACAAAAGCCATTTGTTATCAATGATGACAATGTCGCACACTATGCAACTAAAATAGCAACATGGATCGCGCAACAGGTTACTGCTGCCAACCGTAAAGGAGTAGTTCTAGGTATGAGCGGAGGGATAGATTGTAGTGTTGTCGCTTGCCTGTGCCATCTGGGCAAAGTCGATACGCATTTGGTTATGATGCCCTATGGCAATGATATGACCAATACCCGCAGTTCACAACATGCATTAGAACTGATTCAGAAGTTCAATTTCGCACACCATACTTTTGATATCCAACCAGCCGTAGATGCCTTGACTATCACCAATGTGACTTTCTTAGGACAGGCGGGAACTGTCAATCGAGCCCTAAGTCAAGCCAATATACGTCCGCGTATTCGCATGACTTACCTTTATCAGTTAGCACAGCTTGGAAGCCGATTTGTGATCGGTACAGGTAATATGGCCGAGCGTACAGTGGGTTACTTTACCAAATGGGGCGATGGTGCAGCAGACCTTAATCCATTGGGTATGCTTACTAAACAAGAAGTATATACATTAGCTAGATACCTCGGAGTACCCGATTCCATTATTGACAAGAAACCATCAGCAGGGCTTTGGGAAGGACAAACCGATGAGGATGAACTGGGTATGACATATGGTCAAATAGATGCATTTATATTAGTAGGAACCTCAGGGGATGAAAATATCGATAAGCTAATTGATCAGCGTATAGCCTTATCAGCGCATAAGTTTGCCGCAGTTCCAATTTTTAATGATTAACTTTTAAGTATCATGAATACCACGTATCAGCAAATTATCGATGTCAACCTTATCGCTTCTCACAAAAGTGTAGAACATATACCCGATATACTGGCCCTTGGAAGATCTGAAAATATTAATCCTGCTTCGCAGGATCAGAAAAGGAATCTATTATTAGCTATTGATGTGCAAAACGACTTTATGGAAAGTATCGGTAGTCTCGCTGTGCCGGGGTCTAAAGAGGATGTGCAGCGACTCACAAAATGGATGCATCGTAATATAGCTTCACTGACTCAGATTATATGTAGCTTAGATTGTCATTCCCTGATGCAGGTTTTTCACCCAGTCTGGTGGATAGATCGCGAAGGCAACCATCCGTCACCATTTACCATTATTACTTACGAAGATGTTGTTCAAGGCATCTGGACAGCGGCCAATGGTGAACATGATCGCTCTATGGATTATCTCCATAATTTGGAAATTGAAAACAAAAAAAACTTGTGTATATGGCCATATCATTGTTTAGAAGGAACGGTAGGGGCAAAGCTCGAAAGCCAGTTCACCAAAATGCTCTACTTTCATGCGGCGGCTCGCAGCACAGCCCCGCGGTTAATTTACAAAGGGCAAAATCCCTATTCTGAAATGTATGGCATCATAAAAGCCGAGTACGACCCTGAGCATTATATCAATTTTGAAGTGCTAAATGCTGTAAGCCAGTATGACTCCATTTACATTGTCGGTCAGGCCTCCAGTCACTGTGTATTAGCCTCTGTCAATCAGATTTTGGAATATTTTGCAGACAATAGGGAGATCACGTCGCGTATCACAATACTAGAAGACTGTATGTCGCCAATTACCGGATTTGAAGACAGTACAAAACAACAGTTCGAAGCACTTCGGAAGCAATACGGTATTCATATTTGTAAATCAACTGATATTAATTTATAGTTATGACCAGCACAAAAAAAACTTTCACATATGAATATCCAAGACCAGCAGTCACAGTAGACTGTGTCATCTTCGGATTTGGTAACGGAGAACTCAAAGTGTTGCTAACGAAGCGTGGTCTCGAACCTTTTTTAGGCCAATGGGCATTCCCTGGGGGATTTATTTTAGAACAAGAGACTGCTGATGAATGTGCCCGTCGGAAGCTGGCGGAAGAAGCTGGACTAGAAGATATCTATTTGGAGCAGCTGTATACTTTTTCAAATGTCGATCGAGATCCCCGTTTTCGAGTTATCAGCATTGCTTACTATGCCTTGGTCAAGTCCACCGATTATCTTATTGAGGCAGGTCTTGACATTGAAGAAGTAAAGTGGTTCAGTTTGGGCGAAGCCACGGCATTAGCTTTTGATCACGATCAGATTTTATCCGTTGCCATTGAGCGTCTGAAAGGAAAGATACGCTACCAGCCAGTAGGGTTTGAATTATTGCCCGAGCAATTCAAATTGCCAGAACTACACAAGCTATATGAAACCATTCTGCAGAGAGCGATTGATCGGGGCAATTTCCGTAAAAAGATTTTGAGTATGGGATTGCTAGTTGATCATAGCGAAAAGCAGCCAGATCGCCATTCTCGTGCGGCCAAGATTTACAGCTTCGATAGAGACAAATACGAATCTCTGAAAGAATCAGGATTCTATTTTGAGCTTTAAAACATCCAATTTTTTTATGACAAATGTTGATTATTTGAACTAATACAGATGAAGTAATGGGGAGCTAAAAGCTTAGGAAAATCAAATAGATCCTATAAAATATAGAAGGCCATTCTGTCGAGAGTGACTTTCTATATTTATATCGATGCAGTTTGGGCTTTATCAAACCCGACCTTGTTACGTTAGTCAATAAAAGCTGTAGGTGGAAAGTATTTCAGTCGATGAACGCGTACAAGTAATTGATTGTTTAATCATATATTGTAAGTCGCTAACGAAGGATTGTTGCATTTTTTCTATATTCTTTTAATTCAAAGTCGCTATGACTTCCTTTATCATATAATACGTAAAATCCTGTCGTCATTAACAATTTATTATGGGGAACTCCAATGACTGCTTTTTCTTTTTTTGCATAGTCTACTTGGTTTCCAAATTTGCCATTTAAAAAGCCTGGTGGTATATTTTTAATCATAAGAAACCTTTCTATGGAAGGTAAAAATGTATCAAAATCAATGTTATAATAATCATCAATTTTAATCATTGGATATTCTTCTTTTTTAGGCGATGGCAGTATGGTATCATACCATTTTAAAGGTCTTTTATTTATGATTACAGGGTCATTATTTAAAAAAATTCTGTATTCCTTATTATGATATTCGCCATCAAGCGGGGGGGAATTAATATAAAATATAGCCTCTACAGAATTCCAGGATACTACAATATCCTTAGAATAGGTAATGACCGTATAAGCATCGTTATTATATGATAATTTTCCTTTATACTTATTAGCCTCTTTTTCAGTTTTAAATATTCCAATACCTTTAAAAGATGAAATAAATACAAAAATAAAAACAGCTATCACTATAAATACAATTCCCCATATAAAAGTATTATTTACATTATTTATATAGAATTTATAAAGTAATCCACAACTGATTAAAATAATAATGAATGAATAACTAGCACTTAAATAGTTTGGTTTCATATAATCTAATCTTTACCAATTCGTCTTTACTATTTATACGAGGGCGATATCTTTTTCTAATGTAATAAAAAACAGTCAAAGCCCATAGATTCATCTCTCCCTTTCCTTCATGCACCAAGTTTTTCAAATTGACATAAGTTAAGGATAATTTATAATTGTTAGTTAGATCTCCCTTGTGATCGGAGAAGTCACAATTGCAGATGCCGTGCTGGATATGATTGTGCATACTTCACATCCTATTGAATTTAAAGGGAATGTCTAAGAAAAAAAAGGTAATATTGTCAAGTTACTGATAAAAATCATTAGATAACCAAAATCAGGGAAGTGAAGTATCATAGGAATGGGGGCAGTATTATCGGAATATATCTATTTTTCCTCCTTCATAAATACCAAATTCTTTAGCTTAAAAGGTTAGACCGACACATATAAAAATATAGAATTGTGAAAAAATATTGTTTATTTATCATCGCATTACTTGCGGTAACTTATTCCAACGGGCAAGGTAGAAAGACAGAACTTTTAGATAGATTAAAATCCAGTTTGGAACAGAATAACTATGGCATTCAAACGACTTTTTATTATCCGACAGAAATCTCAATAAATGATTATCCAGTATTTCGAGGGCTTGAATTCTTCGGAAATACCATTCCGAATTTTATTGACATAGCGATTGACAAAAATGGAGAGCAAGAATTAAAAGTGTTGATTGATTTGACAAATTACAAAAAACAAGGAAAACCGATTTTAGAAATTCTATTGGTCAAGTCAGCTAAAGGGGTATCGATCATTTCAAATAAATCCGATTTTCCTGAAGAAAATATTTTAGTAAATTATCAATTATCTGATGATGATATAACCCAAGAAAACATTAAGAATGGTTACTTTTTGAAAACCATAAAGTTTAAAGCTAAAGTTCCTATCGAACTATCTACCTTAAATAAATCAGTTCAGTTGACAAATTCGAAGGAATTACTTGATAAACTCTATAATGCTGTTGCTAAACTAACAAAAGGCATAAATGATAGAGATAGCAATAATGTTTTGGAAATTATCCAAAGCGCTGAATTTGAAGTAGCACAATTACGAGGAATGAAAAAAGAATGGATGTTAACCGAAAGAAAAGCATTATTATCAAATACTTTTACATTGTTGCCAAAAGATAGTTGTGAAGTCAAAATTTATGGAAACGGAACTAGGGCAACGCTAGTTCAAAAGAATCTAGAAATAATCAAGAAATCTGCCATAACCTCTAACTTTACTAAAGAAAATTATCCCAAAGGTAGAGTTGTTCAATTTTATAATTTTTATTACAATCTACCAAAGGGAAAACAAGAATTAGAATTAATACGCTTTGACGGTTATGCAATAACTAAATACGGAAAGAAATAAACACGCCTACGGCGTTAACTTTCTTCAATTTTGAGGTTTTATCAAGTTGGAAAGTAGGAAGCGGGTTCGTGAAAAAAGACAATGTAAAAGCATTTTTCGAATTATCGAATAATATTGATCAAGAGATCTATAAAAACCTTTGATCGCAGTATCAAGTGGAAAGTCAATATTGTAATTCTCAAATTTATCAATTATTGAAATCATTTCATCTATAATTTTGCAATTTTATTGTGTTTACATACAATTTGTAAGGTACTACCTGGACGCCACTTGCTATAGGTGTATTTTTTTTCCGACATTTGAACATGCCTCTATTTATAACTTTGGATAATGTCTATAAATTATATAATCTTGATCCTGCTGAAAAGACGGAAGGGATAGTAATTCTTAGTCAGCAAAACGCCCCAAATAAGAAATTTACAAGTCATAGTCGTCTGTTTGATGGTTTATTATTGGGATTTATGATAAAAGGATCCATGAAATCGCAAATCCATTTTCTTGAATATGATATAAACGCAGGTGATATTGCTGTTTTACAACCGCAATTGATGATCGAAACAAAGTCATTGAGTGAACATGCAGAAATAATAACAATTGGTCTTTCATTAGATTTTATTACAGAATTTCCCATTCTACGTGAGTTTGTCATGAATGATCAAATTAGATGGGAACCAATTGTAAGGCTTCAGCCCGACGAAATAAACCTTCAACATGATTTACTCACACTTATACAAAATTTCTATCATAAGAAAGCGAGTCCAAATAAGACACAAATGCTACGGCATCTTGTTCTAGTTTTAATAAGTATGATTTCTGAAGTATATTCTAATTTACCTCATAGCAAAAGCGTAGTAAAGAGCCGCAAACATGAGATCATAGATGATTTTTATCTCCTTATTGCTAAGTATGCTAACCAACATAGAAGCGTTGCATTTTATGCTGAAAAACTTCATTTAACACCGCAGTATCTTTCCAGTTTTCTAAAACAGAAAACTGGAAAATCTGCCTTACAATGGATTGATCATCTCACCATTCTACATGCTAAAACATTACTAAAATCCTCTAGTCTATCCATTAAAGAAATAAGCAATGAACTTCATTTCGAAGAAACAAGTGTTTTTTGCAGATATTTTAAAAGAGCAGTTGGAATATCGCCTAAAACTTACAGAAATGAATAATTAATGATAGTTGTTTTTTAACCGTTATTGATGGGTAAATAAGATCAACTTTCAGATTGTATGTAAATACCATTAAATTGTCAATACCTTCCTTTTGTCTCTTTTTACTTTTACTGCATGAGAAAAACAGATAAAAAAGCGGCCATAGGATTTATATTTATCACATTGTTGATTGATATTACAGGTTGGGGAATTATACTTCCAGTAGTTCCAAAACTCATCGGAGAATTTATTCATAGTGACCTTAGTGAAGCCGCCAAATATGGTGGATGGCTCGGATTTGCGTATGCTATCACCCAATTTATATTTGCGCCTATAGTGGGAAATCTTAGTGATCAATATGGAAGGCGCCCAATCCTTTTAATTTCTCTTTTTGGATTTGCAGTTGACTATATGCTGTTAGCATTTGCACCATCCATGGGTTGGTTATTTTTTGGAAGAATCATTGCTGGGCTTACAGGGGCAAGTATTTCCACAGCAAGTGCGTACATTGCAGATATATCCACCGATGAAGATAGAACGAAAAATTTCGGCCTAATCGGAGCTGCTTTTGGATTAGGATTTATTATAGGCCCGGTAACTGGCGGTTTACTTGGGTATTATGGAACTCGAGTTCCCTTTTATGCAACAGCTTTGCTATGTATGGTGAATTTTCTTTATGGGTTATTTGTACTACCAGAAAGTTTAGATAAAGATAAACGTCGTTCATTTGACTGGAAACGAGCAAATCCCATCGGTACATTTAATTTTTTGAGAAAACAGTCAAAAATATCAAATCTTATTTTTGCTTTAATTCTGGTCTACATAGCTCTTCATGCAGTACAGAGTAACTGGCATTTTTTTACCATGTATAAATTTAATTGGACAGAGCGAGTTGTAGGTCTATCACTAGGTTTACTGGGTTTATTGACCGGATTAGTACAAGGACTCTTAATAAGATGGACCACTCCCAAATTAGGAGAACAGAAAAGTATCTATTTTGGGTTATTATTATATGCATTGGGTTTAATGTTATTTGCATTTACTAATGAAGGATGGATGCTGTTTATTTTCCTCGTACCCTATTCTTTAGGAGGAATATGCGGACCGGCACTACAATCAATAATAAGTAAAAATGTTCCTTCAAATGAACAAGGTGAGCTTCAAGGGGCATTAACCAGTCTAGTGAGTGCGACTTCAATAGTAGGTCCTCCGATTATGACAAACCTATTCTATTATTTTACACATGATAAAGCACCGTTTAAGTTTTCTGGAGCACCATTTTTTTTAGCTTCCGTATTAATGTCAGTTAGTGCAATTATTATTTATTTTGCTTTTCGACGAAAAAACAAACAGTAAGCTAGGGTTAGAAAAATAAAATAATTTCATCGATCCATTTCCCTCATTCACCGAGTTTTTTATTGTGTTAGTATAATAGCCATAGAGTAGGGATGAATTACACCCTACTTTTGAATCAACAATTGCTTAAGCAAAGCATCAAGGTTTGAGTTGGGGGATGTGGGGCTGATGCAATTAGAAACAAAAAATAACATTGTTAATATGTTTGGAATAACATTATAAACGATCTTCAATGAAAAAAAATCATGTTAAAAATAAATTTCATTATGAATCTACTATTAAAATACGATAGGTATATCACTGCAATAGCAAATAAAGTCCCCAGTATGTAGCTGAGCATTTTTTTTATGATTTTATTTGCAGTTCAAAAATATGAAAAAAGGAAAAATGAAATTATTTTATCAATAAAAACAATGATGGTAAATCTAAATTCCGTTCATTTGCTAATAAAAGTTTATACTTGATATCATTTATCCTATAGTTTTGTGCTGTGTCTAAAATAAAGAGAATAACTCCAACAGATTTCAGGGGGCAGTTTATGTCAGAGATGTCAACTGACTTTGCAATTTTAAGAACCCCTGTTCAGATACATGATATTGGAAAAACATCTGGTTTCATTAAAGTCCCCACGCCATTACATAGACCCGAATTCAATTTTATTGTTCATATTACAAGAGGAAGTGCAAAACAACAGGTCGATGCTAATTTGGTGTCAATAAAACAAGATGAAATCTTATTTGTCAAACAAGGGAACGTAACTTCATTGAAGGAAGTAAGCCCAGATGCCGCGGGACACATGATCTTATTTGAAGACCAGACACTCAATCAATTGCTGTCAAAGCAGGAACTCATTAAAATCTTTTCTGCTAATACAGTTATTCATTTACCAGAGGAGAGTAGCGCATGGTTAACATCTCTGTTTGAACTATTGAGTATTGAGATATATTATCCCAATCCGAATCTTGGCATTTGTTATTCTCTTTTACAGGCAGGACTTCAGAAGATTTTTACTTCCAGTAAAGAACTGAATAAAAGTATAAACCGGAGTGCAGAAATTACTTTTAACTTTAAGGAGCTGGTTTACAAACATTATCTGCAACATAAGTCGATCTTATTTTATGCCGGTGAACTGTCTGTTTCTGAAAATTATCTCCACAGATGTGTCAAGGAAACCATTGGTGAAAGTCCAAAGGAATGGATCAATAAAGTCAGTATCTTGCAGAGCCAGCTCCTTTTACAGGACCTGACCAAGAGTATTTCTGAAATTGCTTTTGAGCTTAATTATGGCGATCCTAGCTACTTTGGACGCTTATTTAAAAAAATAACTGGAGTAACCCCCTCGGAATATAGAATTACCTTTATGCAGGATTTGTCCGAGTAAAGAGAGGTTTAGTTTTAAAGCAATTCTTGTTTTCAGTCCACCTTTGTATTATTAAATCCAAAGAAAATGAAAACATTAATTTCTATTAGAAACTTCGGTATCAGGACTGGCCTCCAAATTACCTTTTATTGTAAATACAAAGTCATAACCAAATGGCCATATTTTTGTATTCTTATCTTAGCGCTCCTCTTTTCAAATAAAAGCTATAGTCAGATTATTCAGGACCTTGGAGGGATTGCCGCTACTGTTCATAGTAAAGCTAACTTCAAAGATTTGCCACAAGAAAGTTCCCTTTCAGGAAATAAATTTCAACTGAATACCTATGATGTATGGCTGCCAATTCCCCCTGTAAAAATAGGCAGGACAAGCATTTTTAGTAATTTGAATTATCGTTTAATGGATTTCAATTATGACAACGAAACGATTGATGATCCCAACCGGATTGAAAGAATTCATGAGATAAAATCGGTAATTATTATCCGACACCCGATTTCGAGTAAATGGTCTATTTTGGGAATCGTAATGCCAACCCTAGCTACGGATTTTAAAAAATCTCTTTCCTTTGATGATCTGATTCTGGACGGAATACTTGGTGTATCGAAAAAATTTGGAACTGCATCGAATCTCGAAATAGGATTAGGTGTTCATGCCTTACATTCTTTCGGAGAGACTTTAATTACTCCAGGAATATCAATTGATTATCGAAGCACCGACAACAAATGGTTAGCCCAGTTTTATTGGCCTAGATTAAACGTGCTTTATAATGTGAGTCCAAACACACAGGTAGGTTTGGCGGGTTCAATAGACTGGACTCGATTTAACTTAAAAAATTATCGCGGTTATAGTGTTAAGGAAGTCGATTATGCGCAGTTCTCCACTATACATGGCGGTCTACAGGTACATCAACACTTGATAGGAGGGGTCTGGCTTCAGGTACAAGGTGGAATGGGGCTTTTGAATCGTTATGAGCTATTCGACAGCACACAAAAGACAGTGAATAATTTCTCTATTTCTAACATGGCTTACGGAAAAGCTGCACTGAGCTATCGTATTGGTAGGAGATAAATAAATAATTATCCACTAAATACACATTTGAAAATAATTATTCTTACTATCATATGAAAAATAGAGATTGTCCCCCTTCAGATTTCAGCCTGCGCTTATTGATGGTTGCAGCTATTCCCGCTTATGTATTTCCTACCTTAATGTCTTTTATACCAGCTTTTTTTCTTCAAAAAACTGATCTTATGATGGCAAGCTACACGACTATAGGATTATCCTCCTTGTTGTCAACGATACTTAGCTTTATTATACTTTGGCAATTCGAGCTGAGACAAATATTCGTGCGAAAAAAGTGGGTAGGATCCCTTTTGATTATTCTGTTAATGATTGGTTTGGGGATGTTTTGCACATCGCTATTTAAACTTCAATCAGAACGCTTTAATATAATAACCTCAGCATTTCTTGGTGCAACGATATTAACAATCCGTCAACATATAAAAAATTATAAAAATGAAAAAAATTAAGCCGACCATAGTTGTTTTTGGATGCACAGGTACAGTTGGAAGAGAAGTAATGCGTCAACTAAAAGATTCTGATTGTATAGCAAGAGGGGTTCTCAGAAGTCCTGAACGACCTTATCCTGTACTGATAGGTACCCAACCTTCGAATATAACCTATGTTAGTGCCGACTTAAATTCAAGGGGCCAACTTAAAGAAGCTTGTATTGGGGCAGATGCATTGTTTCTTTTAACTGCAACATCTCCAGATCAGGTTGAACAGGAAATTAATATAATTGATGCTGCCAAACAAAGTGGTATAAAACGAATCGTTAAATTGTCTGCACCTGTAGTTCAGTCTCCTGCCAAAGTGGAGGTAAGCCAATGGCATAGTAAAGTAGAGGACTATCTTTCACAAAATATGGATGATTTCTGTTGCTTAAGACCACATTCATTTATGCAAAATTGGGAACGAAATGCACTAACAATTCAATATTTTGGTAAAATTTACGGCGCTTTAGGTCACGCTAAGCGAAATTACGTTGACTGCCGTGATGTAGCAACGGTCGCCGTAAATTATTTATTGGCAACGGATGAATTAAACCAACGGTCAATTGTTCTTGCAGGGCCTCAAGCTATTACGAACCTAGAAATGGCCGCAAAATTATCGCACATAACATGTCGTAAAATAGAATATGAGGATATTACGCCTGACGAATTACTTAGTCGATTAATTAAAAAATCAAAATTACCTAGATGGTTGGCGACTCATATTGTTGAACTTGATGATCTGGCAATTAAGGTTCCGGAGCCGGAGAGCGATACTATTACTGCCTTAATTCTCAGAAAGCCACGTATTATGGATGAATACCTGCAAGAATATCGGCATCTTTTTAAAAGAAAGCCTCTTTGGAAGCTATTTTTTTAGAGCGTATACTCCATTATGTATTTGGCTAACAGTATGTTTGAGATTCCGTTAATATTTATTTGAAAAAGCAAAAAGGAGAGCAGTTAAACTGTAAAACCAGTACCACCATCGTAAAGGAGTCGGGTGACTATATGATTGCCAAATTAACCATGCAGTTTGAAAACTTTACCAAAGTCGATCTCGTGACATTATTCAATGACAGCGGTAACTGGAAAGTATCCCAATAGATCAACTCGTACAAATAATTTACTGTTAAATCATATGTTTAGTTAAGGCCACGTTGAGAGATGTGGCTTCTGCTTTTCGATAGCAAGACCACGTTCACAAAGTATTGAATATTTTTTTATTGCTTCACGAAAATAGACAATGTTAAGTGACTTTGATACAAAGAAATATATAGCTGAAATAACTCGTACTAAGGTCGACATTATAATTTATTTTGATTCGTTGCGTTATGGCAATTCTACAGAAGAGTGAAGTTACATCGGCTTAATTTGTAATGTCTAAATCTGTTGCATAGCGTAAAACTAAACCATGACCAAGCATTAATCTAACTTCTTTTAGAACTTGTTAAATGAGAAAAAGATTGTAGTTTTGACTTAGTTAGATTTGATAATATCTTTCAACTAAAATAGGAAAAATTAAGGTTAATGCTATTTAATGCTATACACAACTGTAGGAAGTTTTAGGCTAAATAACCATATTTTAAAATGATTATTAGTTTAAGCTCTGCAAGCATAAATTTCAAAATAGAACGATAGTTAACGAAATGATTAGAAAAGCAATTCAAAGCGATATTATTCAAGCGTCAAAGGTACTGGAGGAGGTAAAGATTGATATGTTGCGTGAAGGTGTTGATCAGTGGGATCAAGAATATCCGAATAAGATGGTACTACAACAGGATATTGACAAGGAGCAGGCATTTATTTATGAAGAGCAGGGCGAGCTAGTCGCGTATATGGCTCTAAATGAAAAATGTGATGAAGAATATAATGACTTAAATTGGAATACCAGCATTCCCTTTCTAGTGATTCATCGTCTATATGTAAAACCAGTTGCTCAAGGAAAAGGACTTTCTAGTAAAATGATCAGATATGCAGAACAATATGCTGTTGAACACAAATACCAATCCATTCGTTTTGATGCCTTTTCATTAAATGAAACAGCGAATGCCGTTTATTTAAAAAAAGGATATCATCTGGTGGGCACTGTTAATTTTCGAAAAGGAGTTTTCAATTGTTATGAAAAGGCGATTTAGCTCTTAATAATTTAGGATTAAAATAACTTATGAAAAATATTTTTGTAATAAATGGTAGTGCGAGTAGCTATTCGTCAAATCAAAAGCTTATAACTTTAATCGTTGACCTTACACAGGATACTCTAAATATCAAAGTTTTTAATGATCTTAAAACTCTTCCACATTTTGATCCTGAACTTTCTATCGAAAATACACCAGAAGAAATCTTAAAGTTTAGAAAAGAGATTGAAATAGCTGATGGGGTTTTAATTTGTACACCTGAGTATGTTTTCAGTATACCCAGCGGACTCAAAAATATGATCGAATGGTGTGTGTCAACAACTGTATTTTCTGGCAAACCGTTGGGGATAATAACAGCATCAGCTCATGGAGAAAAAGGACATGTAGAATTACAGCTAATTATGGAAACGTTAATGGCAAATTTCACGACAGAGACTACACTTTTAATTTCTGGAATAAAAGGGAAAATAAATGAAAAAGGGCATTTAACGGATTCTAAAACAAATATTGCGCTATTAAATTTTGTAGATGCCTTTAAAAAACTGATGTCATAGTTTGAAATTGGGAATCAGATTTATTGCGAGATTGATCATAGAATTAAAACCAGCAGACGTTCTGAAGGTATTTCCTTTTTGAAAAAACAACTTTTTATTAATCTTTTATTTGAAGATATTGAAAAAGTAGCAAATCATGTTTATTCACCAACATTATGCATTTTATTAAATAATTTTGATTTCATTATCTAGTTAAGAAACCTGATGTTTTTCAGAAGTATACCATTAAAAACCATTTTTAGAAAGATCATCTGTTATTTTACGGTAAATCTCGGGAATGTCAAATGCTCCAATTTTCCTCCGTTTTATGTCAGTTATTTCACCATGTGAAATACCACGCCTACTATCCGTGAATAATTGAAATTTATCACCCCAAACTGCCGATTTCACAGGTACAAGTCCATCATTTTCTCCGGCGTTCTTTATTAAATACTGATATGTCCAAGAGTATAGGAAGTCATCTTTTTTAGAAGCCATAGCAGATGCATAACTATTGTAATATACCAATGGATCATTTAAGTTATTTTGATTAAAACTTTCCATATAATTTATGCTTAGCTCATTTATTACATTATAAATATTTGGATTATTGTCACCGAAAATTTTGACCAAAACAGGGAGTATGCGTTTCGCAAGTGAACTTTGGAAGGTTCTGTTATTTAAAAAATAATCTGCAATTAAAGTACCGTGATGAGGCGTTGATATTGTTGTTAAGGAAGCTATTTTTTGACCATATTGCAAAGTCGAAATCAGGAAGCGCGCGTCAATGCCACCTTTTGAATGCGCTATTAAATTAATTTTTTCTGCACCGGTCTTATGGATTATATCTTCTATTCTTAATTGAAGTAACTTTGCATTATCTTCAATTGAGCCCCAAGCATCTGTATACCCATAAAATACATTAATTCCTAACTCCTTTAACAATTTTGGAATTCTTCCCCAGAACAAAGTGTTGTCTTTTGCTCCAGTTCCGTGTATCAGTATAAGTGGATATTTTAACATTTAGTTTCTATTTTTTGTAGATACAAAGCATAATAGGATTGTCTGAATTATTTCTGATATGACACTTTTGTTAAAGTGAATTTTAATATAAACAATATACCTTTTATATATTCATTTCAAATTATCATTTCTACGCTTATTAGCTTTTTATTTTTCTAGTGTTTTCCAATTTCCTTTTTTTAAATAAACATTATTAAAGATAGGAGAATGAAATACCAGGTTGAAGCTCCAAGTATTTCGGTAGATTATAGGATTACTAACTATTATGTGATGAATAGGGAGGTCCATTATTATTTTCAGTCATTCTGAATTATAGGGTTTTACTGTTGTGATCTTTCCGCAATATGTTTTAAGTGTGTTCTCTTGATTAGTTACGTAAAAATAATAAAGTCAATGCAATCTTGATCATAGAATGCCATATAGGTATATGGCTATTTATTAATTTACATTTATTGTTTCTAATAGTTCGCTGTTAAATACCGCTTTTGGTGAAATTACAACTTCGTTAAGCGGTATTTTGTGGCCATAACGCTCTTTCATTTTTTGTTTAACAACTTCGTCTGTTAAGTCAAAGTCGCTTAGTTTTTCAAGTTTGCCAATTTCAAGCCCTGTCGCACGTTTGTAGATTTTCCAGATTAGTTCAGAACAATAAATTTTGTCATCACTCCATTCAAAAGTTAGGTCATAATTTTTACCTTTAAACTTGTCGCCTTCTTGTTTCATTTTTTGAATTGTTTCAGTTGTCAAAATTTTATCAGCGTTTTTTAGTCGCTTAATTACATAATGTCCGTCTTTGCCCCGAGCGATCCATTTGTCAAGTGTTGTTAGCTTAATGGGCTGCACTGCTTCAAAAACGTAATGTTGTCCATTGTCGCTGTAAATGATACCGCAATGTGAATATTTTGATTTTGTTGCTAGTTGGATTGCTTTGTTTTGTCCTGAAAGTGAAGTTTGAAAAATTAAGTCGCCATTTTTAATTTTGCTTTTGTTCGCAAGTTTTTTGACCTCTGTTTTTACCTTGTCCAGTCGATTGTTTGGGTCGTGAAATTTTCTTTTGGCGTGGAGACCACCGACGACAATTAGTACACAAAGCCCTAGTAAAATTATCCCTTTTTTCATATTTGTCTGTTGTTGTTTTGGTCTCTGAAAATTTCACAAATACTTCTAACATCGCATATAGATAAAAATATTCTATCCATTTTTCATTCTTTTTAATACATAATGACTAAAGGATAGATAATCTATTGATTACTCTTCTTCATCCTCTTCAATTCTATTTCGTATCCATTTTCCACCTATGGTATCGCGTTCTGCTTCTTCGCCATATTCAAGGTCAAATATTTCGTTCAATGTAATGTCTTTCTTAGTTAATTCTTCAAGTGCAACGATTTTAATATCTTCTGGTACTTGATCTCCTGTCAGAAACTGCCAGTCACCATCATGATCATGCACGACATGCAATATAGGCTCTTTTTCTTCAAGCCATTGCCGCGTTGTAAAAGTTGTTAAATTCTTAGGCTCATAAAACTTAAATTCAGCATTCCTATTAAGCAAAGGTTGTATGTAAACATATTTTTCTTCAAAATTTTCCTCCCATGGAAATCTGTCATTACTGTCCGTCCAGATTAATTGAAGCGCATCAAATTGTTTGTCTTGATAATAGTTTATCCCGGTACCAAAATAATCATCGATGTTTCTTTTATCTACCGCTATAAACATAGCCTTACTTTCATAGAAGATGTTGCAGTAAATTTCTCCGGGTGTAAACACCTCACCATCTTTGATTAGGTCCGCAATAACATTGGTGATTTCGTGTGCCAAATCGGTCGGTAGACCAAAGCAGATTATTTCAGGATGATGGTATCTCTGCGTTAGACCAATGCTATAAGTAAAAGATGGCAGATAGTTTGTCGCAGCGACTGTAATAACCTGAAGACCAAATTTGTCTATGTTTATTTTAGTCTTTTCGAGTAAATCATCAGTATTAATACAGTTATGTTCGCTTTTTTCGGTCATTATTTGCAGTTACATTAGCTCTGTTAAATATATTGTATGGTGAATTTAACATTTTGAATCGGTCCTCACAACTTCACCTAGTCATTTCGACCGTTCACTAAGTTTTTTGCTGGTTTATTCTAAACTATAAAACTAGCCCACAATTGTACAGGAGTCTGGTGACTATATAATCGCCAAAATAACATGCAGTTAGACTATTACTCCTGCATCAGAAATAAATCTGATGTTCCAGCCAAGATATTTGATGGTTTCACATCCTTATTTTTAATTATCAAATTATTCAGTTTTCTTAATCGCACTATCCAGCCTAGCCAAGTAATACGTATACTGTCTTTCCTCCATTACTCCTCGTTCCTTTAGGACATAAGTTTTCATGATAAAGGACGTATTGTCGACCCATTTGATATCTTCCACTGCCCAATTCTTGGTCTGAAAGCTTGCCATTTCTGAAATTCGGGCATGAGAGCTGATCATGCCATCGCGTATTTCTAGAAGTCCTATAAAGCAACTATTGCGTTCATATACATGGTTGTAGTAGTAGGCAAGAAAGCGTCCGTCGGGAGAATGGATGGAGAGCGATACGGCAGCATCTCCGATAGAGACAATCCCATACTGATCGGAAGTAGCGCTGTCCAGCAATACCATGTCGTTAAATCCGAGATGTTCAGAAACACTATGGTTTACTAAAGCATGCATCAGCAAGCGCGGGAAATATCCCATATACTGCCAGCCGCGAAAACCGTCGTCTTGTCGGAGCGAATCGTCATATTTTTTGAGTGTAATGAGGCCTTTTCCTGTAGGTACTATCAGTGTGTTCTTCTTTATGGCAACGTGGGAAAATATCATTTTCGGCGCGGGAGTAGCCTTTTCATAAAGTTGTTTCTCTGCAATCTCAATATGTATTGCTGGAAGGCTGTCATAGCGATCTGCATAGCCTACAGCCAGTTCTTGGCCTGACTGACCATAAGCAAGTCCTATTGAAAAGAAAAAAAGGAAGATCAGTCTCATGTTAATTTCTTTGCTTTATTTTCAAATTTTTGTTTCAAAGAGTATATTCTATTTTATGTAAATTTTATCTACAGAATTTATCTCTTATAAATTAATGACTTTCATTGCACTAAATTCTATGATGATTCTTTCATAAGTTTTTAGAAAAGCTTTCAAAAGTTCTTCATGTAAATTATATAGCAATTCGAGGAGTCGGTATAAAACTCTCGAGTGGGTAAAATTGAATTGTTTCGTCTTCTTGACTTTTAGCGCTATAGCTACAGAGCAATAATGAAACAATCATAAAGTACCTAGATAAGCAATATTTGATAAAGTTTGAAGAAATAGATTTAGTCATTATAACCAATAAATCTAATCTTATTAAGTTACGTATAAAACGATATATAACACTGTAAATAATCATGAGAATTAGGCCATTTTTAAACATCAAAAGGGCCTAATTCTCATTAGACCCTTTATCTTGGCGTTTAACTGCACAGTAATTTTTATGTTTCTTATCGTTTCCTCTTTTTTGTTTCATCATCCAAATTGTTTTGAAGCAATTGGATTTATTTACTGTATTACGTCATTTATCGTTATCCACTTTCATGCTGAAAGTATGTTTGTTATCGCTTTGTATAATAAGAACACCTGTCTAATAGAATAGTTCAAAAAAGTTTAAAATAATTTCACCTATCCATTTCCTTCATTCACCGAGTTTTTAGTTGGTTTAGTCTAATTGCCATAGGGTAGGGACGATCTACATCTTACTTTTGAATCAACAAATAAGAACTAACAATATAAAAATAAAGACATTATGAACACTATAGCAAAAACATTCGCGGCAGCAGCCTTGATCGCAGTATCTACTTTCACTATGGCAGCAGGCAAACCAGAGGTAGCAAACCCTAAAAAAGCAGTGGTCAATTTATCTACAGCAGATCTAGCCATTGATCATTACGTTGCGGTTATGACAGAAGGACAATCGGCAGGAGTAGAGCAATTGTTTACGACAGACTTCAGCCAAAAAGTACAGGCAGTAGAAGATAAAACCAATAGCCGTTCTGAAGTTATTTCCTTCTTGAAAAAGCAAAAAGGAGAGCAGTTAAACTGTAAAACTAGCACCACCATCGTACAGGAATCTGCGGACTATATGATAGCAAAAGTAACGATGCAGTTTGAAGGATTTACTAAAACTGATCTAGTGACACTGGTAAATGACGAAGGTAACTGGAAAGTATCCCAATCCATCAACTCGTATAAGTAGATAAAGTTTAATCCATATGTTTAGTTAAAGCCACGTCATGAGATGTGGCTTTTTTTGTGTCCGGAAAGCAAGATTAGGTTAACAGGTTGATGCTTTTGTTGCCAGCTAGCCGACAACAAACGACTACTGTCGACTACAAACGTTTAATAACCGGCTAATAATTTTAGTTTTTCTGATGTTTGCTTAGCAACATTAATTATTTAAGCAGATCCTAAAATTATGAAAAATCACGTTCAGCCCGTTTTTATTGATCCGACCACCGATGAGGGCTTTAAACGGTTATTCGGAGACAAAGTCAACCTGATCAACTTTCTTAACATCATCTTTCGTGGTCGAAAGACCATCGTTGATCTGACGTATAGAGATACCGAGCGTATCGGTGCAACCGAAGAAATCGGCAAAGTTATCTTTGATCTTGTAGTTCAGATCAGTACAGGAGAAGAGATCATCATCGAGATGCAGACAAGTACACAGACCAACCTGAAGCAACGTATGCTGTATTATGCCAGCAAGGTCATTTCAGATACAGCGCCCAAAGGAAACCGCAAAGCCTGGGGATACGCTATTCCTGAGGTTTACACCATTGTCCTGATGGATGGTTTTCATATGCCGGGAGGTGATTATAAAACCTATTTTCACGATACCTGCCTGTGTAATAGAGATTCAGGACAAATATTTTACGAGGGTTTGGGGTTTATCTATTTAGAAATTATTAACTTTGTTAATAGCGAAGCTGAGGTTGAAGACGAACTGGACAAAGTATTTTATATGCTCAAGAATATGTCTACGTTAAAGACCTTGCCACGGATCATGAAATCGGCAGTATTTCAACGCTTCTTTCAGTTGGCCAGCTACGTAAAATTGACAAAGGAGGAACGGACTATGTATGATATTAGTTTAAAACGTAAATGGGATGCAGAAGCAGTGCGGATGTATCAACAGGAACAAGTTGAAGGACTAGAAAAACAATTGGAAGAGGCTAAGCAAGCATCCAAGAAAGCAGTTGCAATTGCTAAAGCTGAAGGCCAACACCAAAAAGCTATTGAGACGGCTGTAAAGCTAAAATCGATGGGATTATCAGTAGACCAAATTGCTGAGGCGACAGGCCTTACCATCGACGAGATTGAAAAACTGAAATAAATCCAATAGATCATATAAAATAACCAATAAAGCCATTCTTAACAGAATGGCTTTATTGGTTTTATACCATTCTTACGGCTTCCCGTATTTTTTAATCAAACCAATTACCACAACAATCCCATATCAGCAACAGCTGTTATTGGAACCAATGCTTTGAGTGCAATCAGGAGCGAGCTTCGTGGCGTTTGCTTCGCAGATCCCTTCGGGATTTTTCGGTGGGCGCTCCCGCAATTATGAAAACAAATTACAGGAGCTCTATAAGAGCGTAGTGGAGTCTTTAAAGCAAAATGCCCGTAGCTATAGGGCAGATGCGGTTATAGGCTTCAGCGTCAATATTGATGAGATCTCGGGCAAAGGAACGCAAATGTTCATGATCACCGCTATCGGTACACCTGTATTGCTCAATGAAATTAAACATATACAGGCAGAAGCGGTAGATGGAGATATCGATGGATCAGTTATTAAGCACAAAGTCAAGGCAAGCTTGATCAAAGAACGCTATACCGGTATCTATTCAATGGACAATGCTACAGCCGAGTTTATAGCCACATCCCGATTGACCGAATTTGTACCCCTACTATTTAAAGCAATGAATGAAACAGGGGAGGATCAAGAATTCAAAGACCGTCAAGCCATGCTCTTCCGTTATTTTGATTTCCTGGACAAAGACCAAGCTATAGCCATACTCTATGGACAGTTGCTGTCGGAAGATTTAACCGGCGCACAGTTTAAGATCATTAGCAAAGCTATCAGCAGTTCCAATCTTATCGATTACGATCAGGTTGAGAAGCTGTTAGCAGGATCTTTATTAGCAAAAAAGGCAGCATTGAAGGTACTTAGCTTAGACAAAGACTGGTATTCCGCTCAAGATAATGCCTATCTACAGACATTGAAAGGAGAGGGCTTGTTACAGCTATTTCCAGAAGTCGTTACCGTTAAAGAGTCAAAGGGCATGTTTTCATCGTGTAAAGAAGTTTGGGAATGCTCATGTGGCAATAGCAATAAGCTGGATGCTACCGCATGTAGCTCTTGTACTAAAGATAAACGAAGCTTTGGTTCTGAGGAATTAAAATCTGAAGCTGTGCAGAACCTGATTAATCGGAGATTAGCGGTTATTGAAAGGATCTAATTAGGTCAATTACTCCCCTATGTTAATTAATCAAATCTCATACATGACAAATAATTATTTTATGAAATCCTTCTTGATTTTAATCTTGAATGATTTATGTTTTTTGATTGAAATTAGACATCGACATTCCCCTGTTAATTTTTTACAGTCCATTCCAGTGTTAATGCACTAAAATTGTTAAATTCAAATTATCTTACTTACAAAAGCACTTCAAGCCAAAGTGTTTCGCCGTAGAAAATTCCAACGACTTATCCTTTTAATTGATCCTTTCGAAAAACGGTTGGAGTTACACCGAACTGTTTACGAAATGCTGCCGTAAAATATGTCCCGGAAGAAAAACCTACTTTTTCTGCAATTTCATTTACATGTAGGCCTTCGAGCAGTAGGTTTTGTGCTTTAGCCATACGCCGTTGTAAAAGATAGTCATTGACACTGCAATTTAATAATGCTTTTGTTTTTCGATAAAGTTGTATCCGTGATAAATTCAGTTCCTTGGCAATGTCCTCGACACTCAGGGTTTTATCGGAAAGATGTCCTTCGACAACCATGGACAATCCCTGTAAAAAACGTTTGTCCTGCGGAGTATGTGAATCAATTTCTGTTTTATTTTCCGAAGGCTTGAGCAAAGTGCCATACTGCTCTTTGAGTTTCTGACGGGACAGAATTAAGTTGGCGACTACTGCTTTAAGGTGGTCCACCTTAAATGGTTTTGTCAGATAGGCATCTGCCATATGGCGCATTCCCTCAATGATACTTTCCTCCGTATCAAGAGCACTAAGTAGAAGTACGGGTATTTGGTTGAACTGCGAATTGTTTTTAACGGTTTTCAATAATTCGATACCTGTTTCATCAGGAAGCATAATATCGCTGAGGATCAGGTCAGGATAATTGGTTTTCATTTTTTTAAGAGCGTCGGAATAGCTTTTGGCAAAAATGAGATTATATTCTTTTTCTAAAATTTCTTTCAAGAAACGCATAATATCAGGATGATCTTCAACAATCAAGATATTAGCTGCTCTGTTGGAACAGAAGGAGACCGAATCAACATCAAAATCTTCCAAATTTTCCTGTGGCAAGTTTCTTTCAAAGTGTAATATTGAAGGCTCATATTGGGAGTTCTTTTTTTCTTCTTCCAAAAGATGAAGATGACCCGTAGGCAAGCGTAAAGTGAAAGCAGATCCCATTCCTTTTTTACTGCTAGCGGTTACTTGTCCATGATGAAGTTCAACAATCTGTTTTACATAAGCAAGACCTATTCCCGATCCAGGAAGATGCTGTTCACCTTTGTAGAAATTGTCAAATATATGATCTAAGTCACTGGCTGCGATACCTGATCCATTGTCAATTACACGGATAAGAAAATAATCTCCAAATGTATTTTCTTCTACGGTCAAGCTGATGGTTCCTCCTTTTGGGGTATATTTAAATGCGTTGGATAGCAGGTTCGAAAAAGCATGTTCCATCAGTTGCTCGCTTATCCAGATCTCTTTCAGAGGTGTCTTGCTGAGATAACTTAAGGAGATGCCCTTCTTCTTGGCCAAAGGTCTAAAATTAGCAATGATCTGTTGGATGAAATTATCAATGTGTACCGCAGTAACCTGTAATTTTAATTTAGATTTATCAATCCTATGGATATCAATGAGGTCGTGCACGAGGTCTTGAAGTTTTTTAGCATTCCGTTCGATGTACGCAAGTTTTTCTCTACTGTTAGCGGAAAGAGATTTTTCTTTTTCTAATTCTTCAAGTGGTCCCATGATAAGGGTCAGGGGAGTCTTGAATTCGTGGGAAACATTGGTGAAAAACTTGCTCTGTTCTTCTGCTCCATTTTGAATCTGTTGATTCATCTCAACAATCTGTTGCTGTTGTTGTAAAATTTCTTCGTTCTGATTTTTAAGTTGCTTGTTTTTTTTACGGTTGTTGCCAATCATAACAATCGAAATACCTCCTAGAATAATCGAGATCACCAGGCTCGTCATGACAACCTGGAGAGTTGTTTTTTGGTTGTTGTAAATCTGATTTTGCTTTACGATAAACTCCTGTCTCTTGTCGATATCTTTTTGTTGTTCTTGAATCTTATTCGACTGGAGCATCATCAGGTTCGCATTCTCTTTATTTATAACCAGCGTGCCCAGTATGTTTTCCCGTTTATAAGGAGTTTTTTCTAAAATTGCTATTGCCGTCCGGATCGCTTCTGTGCCCCCGGTTGGGTAAAGCATAGAAGCGTAAAGCGTACCATTTGCTATTTCTTCCAAACCATTTTTTGCTCCAGGCAATGCATCGATACCAATAATTTTCTTTTTGTCATTACCATTTTCACGGAGAGCCTGGATGGCCCCAAAGGCCATTTGGTCATTAAAAGCGAAGATAAGATCTTGTTTCTGTAAATCTTCAATTTGTTTTTTCGCTAAAGCATAGGCTGTAGCCCTGCTCCAATCAGAATGAAGTTCCAATCCTACCTGCGTTTTACCGGCACTATCTAGCCCCATCATCAAGCCTTTTTTTCTTTCTATAGAAGCTGAAGTACCCTTTAAGCCAGTAATAACCCCGATTTGTCCCTTTCCATTAAGAACATTTGAAATATATTGGCCCGCTAATTTACCAATTGTAAGATTATCAGCTCCAACATAAGCATTGTAAAGACCCGAAGACGTTTTTCGATCTGTAACGATGACAGGGATTTTCATTTGGAAAACTGAGTCTACAATTGGTGTTACGGGAGCCGCTTCATTCGGAGAAACAATTAAGAGATCAATATCATTTTTTAGCAGTTCCCTAATTTGCGAAATCTGTACTTGGTTACTCCCTTCAGCATCTCGATATATAAATTTAACATTAGGATAGAAAGACAACTCTCTTTTCATTTCCTCCAACATGGTCTCCCGCCAAGAATCATTACCAGTACATTGTGAGAATGCTATTGTGTAATTTTTGCCCTCATTCTTAGGATTACAAGAATGAAACAATAGCGATATCATGATCGACAATATACAGTATACTCTTAACATGTTGGATTAATGGATTATTGATGATATATGCTCAAACTTAGATGTATATATTGCTTCATATACAATTGCATCACATATTAAACAAATATATTGATATCTCCACTGTCATCAAGAATTATTTTTATAGAAAAAAACGAACCATATTTTTTTTAATCACCCAATTGCTTTTTCAGCGTATTTGATAAATTGGTTTTATTCTAAATTATATTTCAAGGTCGCAGAAAATAAAACCGATCATCTTGATCAATTATGATAAAGCGCAGATCCTCGTGTAGACAAATGTCAAATTTCACCCATTTTCAAAGATTTTAAAATATACTTAGTGTAAAAACAACACAGGTTTTGATTTATAGATGAATGTAACATCACCTATGTTTTTTGTCAAAAAAACACTTTTTCACTGTTTAGTAAAGCATTTTAATGTGCTGTTTTTTAATTGTTTATGTGTTTTTTGATCTTGATGTAAATTTGATGCAATTTGTCATGTAAAAATTCAGGTCTTGTAATCTTAGCTGTTAATTTTGAGTAAATCAATTATAAATTTAAAATGAACAAAAATTCAGTTTTGATATGGTCATTCGTGGTGGCCTTGGGGGGATTTCTCTTCGGTTTTGACACAGCAGTTATTTCAGGTGCCGAGAAGGCTGTTCAGGTATTCTGGTCTCTAAATGAATTTCAACATGGTCTTACGATGGCGATCGCGTTATTAGGTACAGTTATAGGAGCAGCAATGGGCGCATATCCATCGGACAGATTAGGACGTAAGAATACTCTGTTTCTGGTTGCCGCACTTTATTTTTTCTCTGCTATTGGTACAGCTCTGGTCCTAGATTGGAACATGTTTATTTTGTTTCGATTTCTAGGCGGGATAGGAGTCGGCGTCTCTTCTGTAACCGCACCAATTTATATTTCTGAAATTTCCCCTGCAAAATCCCGTGGCAAGCTAGTCGGATTATTTCAGTTCAATGTTGTGTTTGGGATCTTGGTCGCATACCTTTCAAATTATTTTATAGGTCAAACAGGGGAAGAGTCTTGGCGTTGGATGCTCGGAGTACAGGCAATCCCATCATTGATTTTCTTTGTGCTGATATTCTTTATTCCGGAAAGTCCCCGTTGGTTGCTTTTGCACCGAGGTAAAAAGGATGAAGCAATAGCGATTATGCGTAAAGTAAGCGGTGATCAAGCTGAAAATGATGTTGAACAGATGTTGAACAGCCGTCAAAGAGGTCAAGAAAAAGGTGAGAGCCAATTATTTTCCAAATCGAACCGTACACCTGTTATTCTAGCGGTACTATTTGCAGTTTTTAATCAAGTATCCGGTATCAATGCCATTATTTATTATGCGCCACGTGTTTTTGAGATGGCAGGTTTAGGCGGTCAGAGTTCTTTACTTTCTACTGTTGGTATTGGTGTTGTTAATTTTGTGTTTACTTTGATTGGTATAAATTTTATCGACAAGATTGGCCGTCGCAAACTGATGTTCATTGGTTCATTTGGGCTAATCGCTTCTCTTTCTCTTGTTTCGCACGCTTTCTTTGCGGGTCAAATTGAGGGAATAAAAGTCACCATTTATTTGATGTTGTTTATCGCATTTTTTGCACTCTCGCAGGGAGCGGTAATCTGGGTTTTTATCTCTGAGATTTTTCCGAATGATGTCCGTGCCAAGGGGCAAACATTGGGAAGCTTAACCCACTGGGTGATGGCCGCAGTAATTACATTTTGTTTTCCTGCATTAACAGAACTGCTTGGTGGAGGTTATACCTTCATGATTTTTGCAGTTTGCATGTTTTTGCAGCTATTGTACGTATGGAAGATGATGCCAGAAACCAAAGGAAAATCTTTGGAAGATATGGATGGACCGATACCCATGCACTAAGTCAGGATTTAAAACAGAATTACGGTTAATTAAGATCATAAACATCTGATTCCGATAAAAATATTATGAAAAACGAGGTATTAAATATTAAGGGGGTTTGTTTTGGAGAAATTCTTTGGGACAATCTGCCTACAGGAAGAAAATTAGGTGGTGCTCCGCTAAATGTTGCCTATCACCTCAATAAATTGGGGATTTATACCGATGTGCTTACAAGGGTAGGGAGCGATGCAAATGGTCAGGAAATTGTTTCATTGTGCCGTGAGCTTTCGATTCCTTTAACATTATTTCAGGAAGATCATATCTTACCTACATCTACAGTAGAAGTCCATATTGATGACAAAAAAGATGTTCGCTATGAAATCGTCTATCCCGTCGCTTGGGATCACATTACACTTGGCGAACAAGAATTACAAACAGTTCGTGAAGCAGATTTTTTTGTGTTCGGGAGTTTATCCACACGAAATGATGTCAGCTACCAGACATTAAAAGGCTTAGTTAAACAAGCAAAGTATAAGATCCTTGATGTCAATCTTCGCGCACCATTTTATACAAAAGAACGGATTTTTGAATTGATCGGCTATGCTGATTTAGTCAAAATGAATGAAGAAGAATTGGGCTTTGTTTCGGCGTGGTTAGGCTTACCTCCAGATATGAGCGATCAGTCGAAATCGGAGGCCGTGATGAATCATTTTGCAGTTCCGGAATTGATCGTGACCTATGGCGCCGCGGGTGCAATCTATCATTCTACAGCAGGACATTTCAGTCATCATTATCCTGCTCTGAAAGTGGAAGTGAAGGACACAATTGGTAGTGGCGATTCATTTTTAGCCGCTTTTCTATCGTTACGTTGCCGCAATGACAAGAATATCCCTGCAGAAGAGATATTGGAGTTTGCAGCTACGCTAAGCGGTTATGTTACGCAGAGCAGCGGTGCATGCCCAAATTATGATGCTACGGCTATAAATCGATTTGTGTGGCTGAATGAGTTGCAATAATTAAATTTTACATAAGAAAATCAATCTAAATAATTATCCATTTATAAAATAACCAAATTATGTTTACGAGAGAGAAAATCATGCTGTTTCTGTCTTTGATTCTTTTTTCTGTAGCCAGTTATGCACAGCAGGCAACCATTAAAGGAAGAGTCACAGATAGTGGAACGGCAGCACCATTAGAAGGTGCATCTTTGATTGCCAGAGGTACGGGGCAGGCAACCAAGACAGATGAAAAAGGAGAATTTACGATCCAGGTATCCAGTAGCAATCCTACACTTGAAATATCGAATGTAGGCTATACAACACAAACTATCGCAATCGGGGAAAAGAAGTTTGTGGAGATCCGTCTAGTCAGCACAGAACAAGGGCTTGATGAAGTTGTGGTGACGGGGTACCAGACAGAGCGGAAACGAGATCTCACAGGTGCAGTCAGTGTGGTCAATGTTACAGAAATGATGAAAGCCCCTGAAAATAATCCCATCAAAGCACTTCAGGGCCGGGTGGCAGGAATGACCGTGACATCTGATGGTAATCCAAGCGGTGCTGCTACAGTGCGTATGCGAGGAATCAGCTCAATCAACAGTAGTCAGGACCCATTATATATTATCGATGGGATGCCATCACAGGGTGGTATGCACGAACTGAATTCCAATGACATTCAAAGTATTCAGGTATTGAAAGATGCTTCATCGGCAAGTATCTATGGTTCTCGTGCTGCCAATGGTGTCATTGTAATTACGACAAAGAAAGGCAAAATTGGAGCCCCAAAGCTTACATTCGACGCATTTCTAACCAACACCTATTTTAATAACCGTATGAAGGTGCTCAATTCCCTGGAATATGGTCAAGCTTTATGGCAGGCAACCATGAACAGTGGCGGAAATCCTAATGGTAATAATATTGGATATCAATTTGATTGGAACAATAATGCCAATGGTGATCCACAGTTAAATCATGTGTACGTTTCTAAATATATTGACCGGGAGCATACCATGTATGCTGCTGATACAGATTGGTTCAATGAAGTTTCCAAACCAGGTTTGCTCCAATCTTATAATGCGACACTTAGTTCAGCGACAGAAAAATCGAGTTCGTTTTTTTCTTTAGGATATCTGCACAATAACGGTACAATTAAACATACAAGTTTCCAACGGATATCAGCACGTATGAATACTGACTACAAACTCTTCGACGGTAAGTTGGTTATCGGAGAAAATTTCACGGTCAACAATACGGGTGAAGTTCAAGTACCGGGGGATGTCCTCGATCTATCTTTAAAAGCCTTGCCGATTATACCGGTACATACCGTAGACGGAGCAGGATGGGGTGGTCCGTCATTAGGTATGAACGACCGTCATAATCCAATGCGTTTACTGTATGATAATCGAAATAATAAATATAATTTTTGGCGTCTATTTGGCAATGTCTATGCCGATCTACAGATCATAAAAGACTTACATGTCCGTACCAGTTATGGTATTGATTATAGTAATTTTTACAAACGGAATATGGAGTTTTCTTATCGTTCGGGCTTCATGAACAGCGATCGGAGCGGTGTGAATATGGAACAGAAGCACGGTATGAAATGGACCTTATCCAATACGGCAACCTATAGGAAAGTTATCGAGAAGCATGCAATTGATTTATTAGCTGGTATGGAAATGAATCGTCAAAATGATATCAGCTTCAATGCATATACTGCAGGTAATGGTGCTTTTGCCATTGAAACACCTGAATACATGTGGCCAGGTGTAAGTACTGGAACAGCAGCAGTAGGTGGCGGTTCAACAGGCTTTTCGCTTCTTTCTTACTTCGGAAAGGCGAATTATGCATACGATGACCGTTACCTTGCTTCCTTTACTGTGCGACATGACGGTTCATCAAGATTCGGAAAAAATAACCGTTTTGCAACATTTCCAGCCGTGACCGCAGGATGGCGGATTTCAGGAGAGCGCTTTATGGAAGGAACAAAAGGTTATATATCAGATTTAAAACTTCGTGTAGGCTGGGGGCAGACCGGAAATCAAGGAATTGGAGATCTAGCTACTTATGCACTGTTTGTGCCAGAGTATGGTATTGGCGATCCAACCTGGAATATTATAGACGGGACCGCATACGATCTTTCGGGAACAGGATCGGGAATATTGCCATCAGGATACCGTAAAATTCAAACCGAAAATAATGATCTGAAGTGGGAAACAACCACACAGACCAACATTGGGTTAGATTTTTCATTCTTTAATCAGAGTCTATATGGATCGATCGACTGGTATGTCAAAGCAACAAAAGACATGTTGATCAATCCTGCCTATATCGGTGTAGTAGGAGAAGGTGGCTACCGTTGGGCGAATGGAGCTTCGATGGAAAATAAAGGTGTGGACATTTCTGCAGGATATCGTAATAAAACTGCTTTTGGTTTAGACTATGATATAACAGGAGTTTTTTCAGCATATAAAAATAAAATTACCCATTTACCAGAAGCAGTTGAAAATTCATATGGTGGCCGTCAGGGTGATAATATCATAGGTCGACCATTAGGCTCATTCTATGGTTATGTGACTGATGGAATCTTTCAGAATCAAGATCAGGTCGATGCGCATGTCAATCAGGCAGGTAAAGGTATTGGACGCCTAAGGTATGTAAATGTCTATGATGGCGATAGTCAGATTACAGATCTGGACCGTACCTGGATCGGTAGTCCGCACCCCGATTTTTCATACAGTCTAAATATTGCATTGAAATACAAAAGGTTTGATCTATCGGCTTACTTTCAGGGAGTACAAGGTATTGATGTTGAAAATTGGTTAAAGAAGCAGACCGATTTTTGGAGTGTTGATGATGTAAACTCCAATAAAGGTACCCGCTTACTCAATGCCTGGACGCCACAGAATGCTAATTCTACTATTCCAGCACTGCAGACAGTAAACAATAACGATGAGGGACGTCTATCCAATTATTTTATAGAAAATGGATCGTATATGAAACTTCGTAATTTATCTCTGGGCTATACATTACCAACAGATGTCGCCTCGCGGTTACGCATGAGCCGTTTACGCATATATGTTACCGGTCAGAATCTATTTACTGTAAAATCAAAGAATTTTACGGGTGTTGATCCTGAAAACGTCGGATGGGGATATCCCATACCGACCACATGGACAGCAGGACTTAACATTGGTTTCTAATTAATGAGTGTGTGATTAAAAACAAATTATTCTCATGAAAACAACATTTAATAAAATAATAATAACGGTATTGGCCGCAGGACTTTTGTCCGGATGTAATAAGTTCTTGGACGAAACACCAAAAGGCGTATTGAGTTCCGATCAGGTGAAGGAGCCTGAAAGATTACTTACAGCCACTTATGCAGCTTTGGGAAACGATCACTATGATGTTCCATTTAGTTTATGGCCATATGGAACGGTACGATCTGACGATGCCTATAAAGGAGGTTCAGGGCCTCAAGATATACAGGTCTTTCATTTTCTGGAAACGGCAAACAATATTACACCGACTTTTGATGAAGTAAACCGGCTCTGGTTTCAACTATATGTATCGATTTCCCGTGCTAATACCACGATCCGGACGATTCAGGAAATGGGTGATTTTGCGAATAAAGACGAAAAAATGGCAGAAGCAAGATTTCTCCGTGGACACTTTTATTTTATGCTCAAGATCCTTTTCAAATATGTACCGTATATTGATGAGCAAGTGCCGATAGACAGCTATGAAACGATTGATAACCGAGCGTTAACCAATGATGCATTATGGCAGAAGATCGCAGATGATTTTCAATATGCAGCAGATCATTTGCCAGTTGTTCAGACAGAGGTTGGTCGTGCCAGCCGTATTGCTGCTGCCGCGTACTTAGCAAAAACATATTTGTATAAAGCTTACCGTCAGGACAATCAAGAGCGACATGCAGTCACCAGTATAAATCAGACAGATCTTGAAAAAGTAGTACAGAGTACAGATATTGTCTTATCCTCAAATCGTACATTAGAAACAGATTTCGGATTTAATTTCCTGCCGGGTCAATATGAAAACGGTACCGAAGCACTTTTTTCGATTCAATTTTCCAAAGATGACGGAACGAAATTTGGTCGAGTGAACTTATCTGATGTCCTTTCTGTGCCGATGGGATTGGGGTGCTGTGATTTCAATAAACCTAGTCAAAGTTTGGTGAATGCCTTCCGTACTACGGGAAAAGGATTGCCTTTGGATAACTATAATACGCTTAATACATTTAATGTTGCGGAGAAATACGATCCTCGGCTTTTTCATACTGTTGCAATTCCAAATTTACCATATAAATACAGTGCGAAACATGTGTATGAAGAAAGCTGGACCCGTAATCCGTCGGAATACGCTATGTATGCCTCTTTGAAAGAAAATGTTGATCCAGACTGTGATTGTTTTGTTCCGATGGTACCCTTTTATGCGAATACAAAAAATCGTATCGTCATTCGTTTTGCAGATGTATTGTTAATGCGTGCCGAAGCACTTATTGAACTTCACCGTTCCCAAGAAGCACTACCATTGATCAACCAGGTACGCATACGTGCAAAAAACAGTGTGACACTGACGGGCTATGCAACAGATAAGATGCTCATTGAAACGTATAAAAATGGAGAAAATATCATTTGGAACGAAGAAAATGCACGGAAAGCCTTACGTTGGGAGCGCCGATTAGAATTGGCCATGGAGAACGGACGTTTTTTTGATCTCGTGCGCTGGGGGATCGCAGGTGAGTCTATGAACGCTTATTACGATGTCGAAAAATCACGTAGATCATATTATGCTTCTTCCCATTTTACTGCCGATAAGTATGAGTATCTGCCTATTCCGGAAGCACAGATCAGATTGAGTAAATACTTGTATAAGCAGAATGCAGGATATTAACACTTGTTCATTTTGTGATGGTGAAATGAAGTGGAAAAAAATTAGTTAATGAAAAGATCCTGAATGTATCCTTTGTAACTGTATAAAGAATATGTTCAGGATAGTTTTCTGCTAAATAAATAGAGACATGAATCAATCAATGCTCGAATGCATTGATATCACTTGTAAAACAATTATAAATCAATGAAAACATTAAATAATATTATAGGCTTAGGAATTTTCCTGCTCTTTATCGGATTGTTTACATCTTGTAAGGAGGACTCAGCTACATCGCTCGATTTGAGTTCGGATGTCAATATCCTTTCTTTTAAAGTGGGAAATACAGCAGGCGTTGTCGATAACGAGAAAGGCACAATTAGTGTACTTGTACCAGCAGGGACGGATCTTTCTGCGGTAAAGCCGAGTATTGCAATACCTGAAAATGCAACTGTCGCCCCAGCTTCTGGAAGTGCTCAGAATTTCACCTTTTCTTCAACAACACCGTTAGTTTATCGTGTATATAATGGAAACTTTTTTAATACCTACCAGGTAACAGTTAAGGAGATTATAGCCGAAATAACAGCTTTCCGAATAGGTAACAAAGTGGGTATTATTAATCAAGAAAATAAAAGTATCACCATATATCTACCGGTTGGTACAGCTGTAAAAGAACTCAATCCCTCAGTAGAATTTACTAATGGAGCAAGTATAGCACCGGGGCAGGGCGGATATGTTGATTTCAGTTCAGCCGTAAAGTATACGCTTACTTATATGGGGCAAACATTTCCATACACGGTGACTGTAGTTTTGGGCGACGAACCAGGATAAAGAATACGTACACTGCCGCTTTTATAATGCACATATTATAAATCAAAGTTTGAAACTTTTTTAATGAATCGATTAAAGTTAGCGGAATTAAACGGAGAAATAATAATAAAACAATTAATTTGTATTTGATAAACCTTACAGAAAAATTTAAATCATGATGAAGAAATTAGCATTTATATTACTAGCACTTCCTTTATTTAGCTACGCACAGACTGGAAGTACGAAACAAGATAAGCAAATGGTACAAGTGGAAAATTATCGCCCATTATATCATTTTACACCAAAAGAAGGGTGGATGAACGATCCAAATGGAATGGTATATAACAATGGTACTTATCATCTATTCTATCAGCATAATCCAGATGAACCGAAATGGGGTCCCATGCATTGGGGACATGCTACCAGCACAGATCTTGTGCATTGGGAAGAACAGAAAATAGCACTGTATCCGGATAGCCTAGGAACCATATTTTCAGGTAGCGCTGTTATTGATAAAGATGATACAGCTGGTTTTGGCAAAGATGCTATGGTCGCGATCTTTACACATCACAACCACAAAGAAGAAGACAAGAGAACCGGTTTACATCAATACCAGAGCTTGGCATATAGTTTAGATCAAGGTAAAACTTGGGAAAAGTACAAGGGAAATCCTGTATTGCCCAATCCTGGAATCTGGGATTTCAGGGATCCAAAGGTGATGTGGCACGAAAAATCGCAGGCATGGATCATGACTTTAGCAACAAAGGACTGTATCACATTTTATTCCTCTAAAAATCTGAAAGAATGGAAGATGGAAAGTAGTTTCGGAAAAGAAATCGGAGCTCATGGTGGCGTATGGGAATGTCCAGATCTGTTCCCAATGACAGATAATGGGGTAACAAAATGGATATTATTGGTCAGTATAAATCCAGGAGGACCAAATGGTGGTTCTGCGACACAGTATTTTGTTGGAGATTTTGATGGAAAGCATTTCACAACAGATGATACCCAGATTAAGTGGTTGGATTGGGGAACAGATAATTATGCGGGTGTAACCTGGAATAATGTGAAGGATCGTCATTTATTTATCGGATGGATGAGCAATTGGCAGTATGCGAATGAGGTACCCACATTAAAATGGCGGTCGGCTTCTACGATCGCACGTGAATTATCATTGACAAGCATAAATAAACAGTATTATGTAGCAAGTAAACCCGCTAAAGAAATTGAAAATACTTTTAAAATATCGAAAACAATTGCTCCCAAAAAAGTAAACGAGATTCTGTTAAGTGATCATCTGCCTACAGGATTCCGATTGGACATCAGTAAACTGAAAGTGCAGGATTTTAAGATTATTTTATTCAATAAAGAAGGAAATGAGCTAACAGTTGGGTATAATAAGGCCAAAGATCAGTATTTTATCAATCGTAGTGAATCTGGAAATATATTGTTTAGTCACGATTTTCCTAAAAAGCATGTAGCTCCTCGTCTTTCAAAAGAGTCTCAAGTAGACATGAACGTATTTTTTGATGTGACTTCTGTCGAGTTTTTTGCAGATAACGGACTTTCGGTGATGACAGACATATTTTTCCCTGATAGTCCTATGACCCATTTAAAAATTACAAGCAATGCTCCTTTAGAATATCAAAATATTATTATTTCAGAATATAAAAAATAGTCAATTACAGCAATAGACGGCTATAGGAATTAATTTTAGCCAGCTCAGAAACGCTTTCTTCATTAGATTGGAGGAAGCGTTTTTTGGATTTTAGCATAGGTGTGGCATCAATTTGGTTTATTTACATTCAAAACTTCACTTATCCGCAACTTAGTATTATAAATTTATAATATGTTTAAAATTAGAAAAGCCAGCTTCTATTAAAAAAGCTGGCTTTTGTGATAAAGTGAAAATTTGCAATAATTTTTTAATATTAACCTAGCACAACCGCACCATTGTAGGGTAGTAATTTTCCCTACTATTTTAATTTTAAATCTAGTATTTTTTAACCTTTAAAGGGTTTCTTTGCAGCTTCGATCAACTCCTTCATTTCTAATTTTATATAGTCAACATTCGGCGTTGATCCTGTTAAGAAATATCGAATATTTCCTTCCTTATCAATAATAAATTTAGCAGGAATACCTTTCACACCAAATTTGGCAGCCATTACCTCACCAGTTTGAGGATCTTTTTGATCATCATAAAGAACTTCAAAAGGATAATTATTTTTTGTTATAAAAGACAACACATTTTCTTTATAATTTTTGTCGCGTTCCCAAGTATTCATAAACAAGAATTGAACATCTTTATCATTTGCATATGATTCCTGTGCAGCTTTCATCCCCGGAAATGAACGCACACAAGGCTGACACCAAGTAGCCCAGAAATCAAGAACGACAACTTTTCCTTTTAAACTGGCTAACGATACCTTTTCACCTTTTAAATTGAGCAATTCAAAATTTGGAGCAGGTTTGAAGGTTGCCATCTCTTTAATATGGTCACGTATGGTCTGTGTTAAAGTTTCTTTTAATGATGCATTAAAATTTTCGTAACCCTGAGCAGATCCGTTCAATTCCAAATAGAGTTTTTTAAGATCATTTTCAACAGCAAATTGTCCTTTAGCATATAATTTCGTCAAAATATTGTATGCCTCAAGTTTTCGTCCGGTTCCCATCAACGACTTGTAGTAAACCATTGCTAATCCGTCAGCTTGTTCAGGAGCTGCTTTCAGTGCATTTTCTATGTAACCAAGTGCATCGTTATATTTTTTCTGAGCTACTAAGATATTGACATAAGCAGACATAGAGCTGGCATAACCCATGGAAGCAAATCTTGCTTTATTGTCTTTTTGATCCTCAGGCAGGCTTAGGTAATAATAACTGTCATCCATCGCAGTTTTTAGGATCGGTGCTGCGGTGACTGTATCTCCTGCCGATAATAAAATCTGGCCTACGGGTAGATATCCATTGCCACGCCAAAATTTTTCTTTCATTTCGCCAAGGTAATGGATAGCTTTAGGGGCATTTCCATCATTTGCAAATCCCTGCGCTAAATTGGCTAAAACATAATCATAGGTCAAAAGCTCTTCGCTGAAGTTTTTGGACGGCCACTTTTTGTTCAGGTCATTATAAGCTTTTTCTTTCTCCTGGACAGTAGATGCGTTATAAAAAACATTGGTAATAAAAGCATCGCGGGTCAGTGATCCCTTAGGATATTTTTTTTTCGCAATAGCTTCTACCGAAACCTGTTGCTGTTCCTTTCCCAATGACCTTAGGATATT
Source organism: Sphingobacterium sp. B16(2022) (assembly GCF_012030425.1). Taxonomy (GTDB): domain Bacteria; phylum Bacteroidota; class Bacteroidia; order Sphingobacteriales; family Sphingobacteriaceae; genus Sphingobacterium; species Sphingobacterium anhuiense. Next base: position 718,308 of record NZ_JAAUVN010000001.1, read on the forward strand.
GATTGTTGTACGGAACTCTTGCTCTGTTTTATAGCTCTTAATTTCGGTCAAAAGTACATTTGTAAGCGAATCTTTTTGAGCTATGCTGCCTTTTTCTATTATAGGGAGATATTTTTGAAATTTGTCTCCTGATGCCTTTTGTGCCATTACATTAGCTAGGGCAAAAGTCAAGGCAATGGTTAAGATTGTTGTTTTCATTTTTTAATAATCAGTTTAGATAATAATTTAGTTTTCGTATCCAGGATTTTGTGTCAGCTTAGTATTGATCAGAATTTGAGCCTGAGGAATTGGAAAAAGCACATCTGTAGGTTGCCAATTTGATTTAACAGGCGAAAGAACCTCGTTAGCACGTTCAGTACGTTTAAGATCAAGCCAGCGATGACCATACTCTCCAAAAAATTCATGCAGACGCTCAGTTTCTATCGCGGTCAATAACTGTGTTTGGTTGCTGCCGTTATTGATACCTGTTAATCCGGCACGACTGCGTACAGCATCAATATCAGCGCGTGCACCGCGTAGGTTATTGAGTCTGCTTCTGGCTTCAGCACGTATAAGATATTGTTCAGCCAAACGTAGTATGATATGATATTCTGCACCTGTTCCAGAAGCTACTTTATACTTAGTGATGGCATAGTAGTTCTTACCTGAAATGGTTTTAAGACTTGTCCAGTTCATTTTTCTTAAATCCGTTGTGGACGATGACTCGAAACTGTTGTATACTGCATCGGGAAGCGTATAACCAGGGACAGCAGTCGCTGCGGTAATGTAGTTTGCTCCGAAAGTTGTGACACCAGTCAGATTTCCCAGTTGAAGGATAACTTCGCTACTGGTGTTTTGGAAGTTTTTGTCTGGAGCAGGCATACCATAATCAGAAGACTGCAATACTTTGGTCGCATACAATTCGGCATTTTGATAGTCTTTTTGATACAAATATACTCTGGCTAATAAGGCGCTGGCGGCAGCTTTATTTGCACGTCCTCTTGGACTGGCAGTTGCATCATAGTTGGTCTGCATTTTACTCTCTGCATCTTTGAGGTCACTGACGATCTGATCATAGACTTGCTGTTTACCCGCCCTTGGTAGAGAAGCATCTTCAAATGCATAGAGGTCATTCCGCAATTGTAAAGGGACATCACCATATAGATTCACAAGATAGAAATAAGCATAAGCTCGAAAAAATTTAGCTTCACCTATCAGCTGATCTTTTATAGTTGGCGTGAGGGAATTGGAAGCATCCAAACCTGAGATGGCATTATTGGTATTCTTGATCAATTGATAACAATTATACCACAGGTTAGCCACATTATTATTTGTATTTAAGATATTATTACTTGCGAACTCTGTTATACCAGCATCTGTCGCATTATATTGAAGGTCGTCTGCCGCGATTCCAGTAAAGAACGTGGTCGTACCAGACAAGTTGATATTTAATACTGTGCTGTACAATCCACGGATCACACTATTTGCTGATGCATCTGATGCAAACGCATCTCCAGTGATAACCTGAGTCGGTGGAGCGCCAAGATCTACAAATTTTTCGCAGGAACTAAATAAAAGTGCCCCATTGGTCAGTATAAGCGATATGATGGTTTTATTGTTTAATTTCATTGTTGTACGTTTTAAAATTGACAGTTAAATCCAAAGACAATTGTGCGCAATGGAGGTAGCACTTGTGAGATAGTTCCTGTACCTAAACCAGATGGACCGCCCTGAACTGTAGTTTCCGTATCCAGTACATACTTGTTTTTTGCCCAGGTAAACAGATTCTGGCCCTGCATAAATACACTACAATTGGACATTTTCAATCTTGAAGTCCATTTTTTTGGCAGGTTATAGGAAAGATTTATAGATCTCAATTTAATATAAGATGCATCCCCGTACACAGCATCAGAGCTACTGTATAGATTGTATGAATTATTTAAAGCAGTTCCTGCAGGTGTAGAAGTTGGTGATGACGGTGTGATCGCACCAGGAATATCTGTATTCGGATTTGTTGGAGACCATCTTCCAAGCCAGTATTCATTCTGGTTAACCATTGCTCCAGGTCTTGTATTTAAAATTTTGGTTACTCCAAATCTATGGTTAAACTGGAAAAATACGCCCAGCTCAAATCCTTTGTATGAAAACGTATTATTAAATCCACCATAAAATGGTGTTCCTAAGTCAGCAACATAACGGTCATCTCCATTGATAACTCCATCACCATTCCGGTCTTCATAAGTTGCTCTGCCAGTTGTTTCATCTACCCCCTGATAATGATAAAGACGGGTCAGATTGAGTGGCTCTCCAACGAGAAAACTGCTTGCATAGAATGTATTTTCAATTCCTGGAAATTCCACTAATTTATTTTTATAGAATGTGAAGTTGGCCGATGTTTTCCATGTGAAATTTTCTGTAGCAATATTGGTGGTATTCAATTCCAATTCCAGACCCGTATTTTGAATAAGTGCAGGAAGATTAGCCTTATAACTGTTATACCCAACTTGAGTACTTAGAATAAGATCGGTAATCTGATCACCTGACCGGTTTCTAAAATAGTTACCCGTGAATAAGATGCGGTCTCTTAAGAAACCAAGATCCAGCGCAAATTCCATCTTTTTGGTTGTTTCCCATTTGATATATTCATTAGGAAGTGTTCCAATGTTCATCGAAGGATTATTTAGATAGGCTGTAGCAGAGGAATAGAGTGGCAGATACATATAGTTTGATATCTGATCATTCCCGGTTGTACCATAACTTGCTCTTAACTTCCCGAAACTTAGAAACGGAAGTTTGTCCTGCACAAAATCTTCTTTTCCAAATACCCAGCCAAGGCCTATCGCGCCGAAATTTCCAAACCTGTTTTTTGGGCCAAAACGTGAAGAACCATCCCTTCTGAATGTTCCATTAAATAAATACTTCTCATTCCAGTCGTAATTCACTTTTCCAAATACAGCATTATATTTATAATAAACAAGATTGTTGCTTGCAGTGAAAGTTCCTGCTGCACTGAGCGATCCTAAAAGTGCATCATTGCTATAATTAGATCCATTAGTTGTCTGTGAGCGGGAGGAATTCTGCTGGAAACTCGTACCGATTAATGCTGTTAATTTACCTTGACCAATATTTTTGACGTAATCCAATGTGGGTTCGATAATCCAGTTCTCAGCTTTTGTATTAGAAAAAGCAGATGAGCCCAATGGATTCGTCAGGGTATTATTTAAGGATGAAATCGGTGTCTGGTTATTTTGGTTGAGCTGTGTTATGGTGTACCCGAAATTTGTTTTAACGGTCAGTCCAGGGATAATCTTATAACTCAAGTTTGCATTTGAAATAAGGTTATTTGTAGTTCCTATGTATTTTCTGTTGAGCATAGCAATAGGATTGTTGATCCCTGCTGATGACGGTAGCCAATAAAATCTGCCGTTGTCATCATAAATAGGGTAGTTGGGAGGCAGGTTGTACATGGAAGTAATATCCGAAGATGGCATATCCGAATTATCATTGGCATAACTTACAGATAGTGCCGCATTAAACTTCTTGTCTGCAGACGTATGATCCAGGTTGAGACGAGAGGTAAACCTGCTATTTTTACTGTCTCCATAAAATACCGTGCTTTCGCGTCTGTATCCTGAATTAAAGAAAAAGCGTGTAGATTCATTTCCGCCGGACATATTCGCTTGTATATCGGTAATATGACCTTTATTGCCGATCAGCATTTTTTGCCAGTCTGTAGATTTATTCTGGTCCCACAACAAAAGGTCTGGAGCATTTGTTGCAGTTGGTACCGTACCATCATTAACAAAAGCTTCCTTTCTCAAGGATAGGTATTCTTCCAGATTCATCATCGGGATAAATCGATTAACTTCCGTAAATCCAGTGTTAAAATTAACACCGATGCGCGTGCGTCCCGATGATCCTTTTTTTGTTGTGATCAATACGACACCATTGGCACCACGGCTACCATAAATTGCTGTGGCATCGGCATCCTTCAGTACATCTATACGTTCAATGTCAGAAGGGTTAATCATACTAAATGGACTTAGACCGCCAGAAGATCCAGAAATACCAAAAGAGTTTAGATTGTCGGTTGCAGGTTGACCGCCGTTAAAATTAGTGAAAGGTACGCCATCAATAACGTACAGAGGAATAGATCCTGAGGTCGTTCCGCTTAATGAAGCCTGGTTTCTGATCTGTATCTGTACCGCACTTCCTGGTACACCGTTATTTTGGGCAATCAGTACACCTGACATTCTACCGGCTAATGCAGCCAGGGGATTACTTACAGGTTGAGATGCAATATCTTTAGCTGTTATCGAAGCTACGGATCCCGTATTTAATCGACGTGTTGTTGTTCCATATCCGATCACGACAACTTCTTCTAAACTGCCTTCTTCAGGCTTCAACCGGATAGGAGTAGTGTTTGCAAGAAGCTGTTTGGCTGAGACCTCCACCTTCTGGTAACCCATGAAAGAAAATATGATGGTGATATCTTCATTGGGTATCCTCAATCCCCACTGTCCATTCACATCAGTAGCTGTACTTGTCTGTATATTCCGGTATGCCTCTTTTTGCCAATCTTTTATTATCACGGACACACCTGCTAACGGAGAGCCATTTTCATTAAGTACTTGTCCGGCCAAATGTAGCTGACTTTGTTTCTTTTCTTTTATGGCTATTATATTATTATCCAGCAGTTCCCAGGTCAGATTACTTCCTGAAAGAGATTTTGAGAGCACGTCCTTGATACTGATTTTGTCAGCTATAATATTTACTGTTGAATTGGGAAGTATAGCCTTGCTGAAGAACATTTTGTATTTACTGTTTTCATTTATTGTCTGAAACACGTCTTCCAGTTTGCCAGACTTTATGGATACATCAATTTTTTCAGTTTGTGAATAGGCAAAACTCTGCACATGCACTGTGCTGAGACAAACCAGAAGCAGTGCCAATCTGGATTCTTTTTTAAATTTAGGTACTGTTTTGTTCATATGAGTTATGTAGGTTAGTTTGTTTTAAAATAGCTGTATTTGATTGTTACCTGTCTTTTTGATCTGGAAGTAATTGACCGTCTGCAGTGCTTTTAAGATATTGTCTAAATCTTCATTTTCAAATGTTGCAGAGAAGCGCTTAGTTGCGATTTTACTACTTAAGATCTGTATCTCCACACCATACATACGTTCTAATTTTATAACAATATCTGCCAATCTTTCATCACGGATGGTCATCCGTTTAAGCATCCATTCTGTTTCGAGTGCAGTACCGTCTTGATTTGAGACAACTAAAGGCTGGACTGAAACTGTGGCATTTTGCAGAGAAACAACTTTTGGATTGGTAGATTGTGCATTGTTATGGATAACCGCATTAGACAGCACAAACTTTTCATTCGGGTTCAAGATAAATTTTTTATCCGTATGGCCAGTTTTCCATATCGAAACTTTTCCCCGTATTAAAGCAGTTTCTGCATTTCTTTCATTTTCATAGTCACGAACATTAAAAGCAGTTCCCAGGACGCTGATTTCCATTCTAGGAGTATGGATGATAAAAGGTTTTTTTGGATTTTTAGCGACATCGAAAAATGCTTCACCGATTAAAATCACTTCACGTTTAGAAGAGTCTTTAAAAGAATTAGGATAAATAATTCTACTGGATGCATTTAGCGTAATTTTTGTTCCATCTTCTAAGGTAATATGGCGCTGTTGTCCACTTGCTAAGTTGATTTCTATATTTTTTAAGCTACTGTTTTTGTACAGATATTGATATGCAATAGAAATACAGAAAAGTGCTACAGTCGCGGCAATAGCAAGTTTAATCATACCGATTTTTCGGATGGGTGTTGGAGAAATTTTGTTTACGACATTTTCCTGGATTCTTCTTTTTATTTCATTCTGTTTTTCATGATCAAGTTGATCCAAGATATCTGGGCGTGACGAAAAACTTTCAAAAAAATTTTCGACAATTTCCGCTTCCTCTTTGTTGCATTTACCTTTTAAGTATTTATCTATAAGATTTTGAAGCCTTGGGTTATGATGTTCCATTTTTGATTAGTACAGTATTTATATATACAGTGTACTTAAATCGGAATATCGTACTAGTCTAAAAGTGATTTATTTGCAACTTGCTTGAAATCAATGAAATAAAGTTAGTATAAAAACTAAAAAATGTTGAATGATTAATTTTCTTAGCTTAGCAATGGAGATACCTAAATGGTTTTGTATTGTATTTTGTGAGCTTTCAGTCATTTCGCTTATTTCTTTTGTAGAAAATTCATCGAGATATCTCATTTTAAAAATTTCTTTTCTTTTCTGTGGCAAATGGGCAATCCATTCTTCTATTAGAGATTTTAAATCTTTTTCAGCATATTGATCATATTCTGAAATCTCATGTTTCTGCATTAACGATAGATTTTCTTCGAGCATTGATTTTGTTCTTCTGTTTTTCTTGTAAACTTCAAAAACTTTGAACTTCATACAGGTACGCAGATAGGCTTCAAGATTCTGGATATCTCTCACCGCTCTCTGCTGCCAAAGATCTATAAATACATCTTGCACCACTTCCTCACAAAGAGCCATATTATTAAGTCGTTTAAAGGACTCATTCACTAGAACGGACCAGTATCGCTCATAGATAACGTTGAAAGCATCCAGATCGCCCAATTTTAGACGCTCTAGTAAACTCTCGTTACTATGCCATACATGTTCGTTTTTCATTATGATATTAGTGTGAATCACTTGGTTTTGGTTTCCAAATGTTTAAGTAATATTGTATTTTTTTTCAATTATAATAATATTTATGGCTTATGACAACTTTTTTGTTAATTTTATTCATATATCCTTTATGAAAAAACGTATGCGGTCTGTATGGGTGATAATATTTGCATGAGTTGAGGAGTCCATAATTTCTTGAATAAGAATTTTATACATGATTTATGCTGTTAATAATCAATTGGTTTATAGTCGAAGTTAACATTTGTTTATGAAGAAAGCGTAACAGTGTTTTACTTTCGAATATATTATTGTACATAAATTTTTCACGACTGTTATGCTGAAATTTTTATTGCATAATACCAGTTTTTCAAAATTTATTATTGTTTTATATTAAATAATCGTTTTATGATTTAAGAAAGGAATTCTTATGTGAATAAAATGCTGAAATATTCATCATTAATCAACATATTTAATAAGGGATAATAAAGCGTCTATTTAAAATGGGTACATTTGATTTTTTGAAACGATGGAATAGCAAACCTTCAATAAAGAAGAGATTAAGAAAACTGCTTAATTCCTTTAATGAATCATTTGCTGATAAGCAATATTTTCAACAAAGTGTAGAATACAACCATCAGGAGGAGTGGGAGCTTACAATTGAAAGTCTGATAGAGTTAGGTATTAACGGAACCGTACAGTTCACTAAAGAAGTGTGGGTTGAACTATATCAGCTGGCTAACGAAATAGGGCTAGATGAAAGCGCAAACTATTGCCGAAAACAAATTGACCTGATAGCATCTGAAATTTGTGAAATAGACGAGGTTGATGAATTAGGATTTACTAAGTCTGAATTGGAAGAGTATGACAAGCACGTCAGGTTTTACTATACCAATATCGTCAATTCGCTTATTCTGTTCACTTATAAATCTAGAGAACTGGAACTTATGGCATCTCCAATTTACGACCCAATGACAGAGCTTTATGAGGAATTGGAATATGCGTATACACCGGTGTGCTTCGAAACGGTATTTAGAAATAACCTAATACCAATCATATACAAACAAGAACTACTGACGTTCAAAACTAAGGTCGATCAAATGCCAAGTGAGATATGGGATTGGGAATATTTGGAAGAACATCCGAGCTGGATAAACATAAGAACTGATGCTGAAGAAATATTAAAGAAAATGGGAATAACGCACCGCGTATATGATTATTCATTCACCAATATAATATCATCAAGTGGAGAAGTGATCAAAAAGAAAGAATAGTAATAAGATTTTGAACAATAATCTTGAATCAAAACATGTTAATTTTTAAATTAAACTGGCTCTTTCAGGACTTAGATAATTTAATTCTTTTTCTTCAAAAATTGTCTCTAGAGCATCATATCCAAATTCAATTTTAAAATCCCGTTCAGCTTTTGTTATAGGAATATACCAAAAGCATTTGATGGTTTTATGATCTATATCTATTTGCTCAAAGTCAGGTTTTTCCAGATAAGGAAAAGATATAAAGCCATGGTCCCATAACGATTCCCCCAACCAAGGTTGTCCTAAATTAACTGTGTGATGTAAGTTCAATGGCGCATCGTTTCGATGGTAGCTTGCACAGTAGCAGAGAAGGTCTACAAGTAATGAATTCTTTTCAGCGGCATAAATGAATAACTCAATCAAGTTTTCATCCCACCTGTTTAATGACATTCCTACTGTACAATAGGTGTACATATTATGAATCTGATTGGGAGGAAACTCTAATATGAAAAATTCAGGATCGAGTTTATTTATTGGTCCCTTATCAATTTTATGCACAATTCCTGAAATACCAAAGTATTGTTCATAATGCCTCTTCAACTTATCTCTATAAACATTGATCATATTTTATAAAACAATTTATGTGCTGAATTTAGCATTTTGAATCCATCTTCACAACTTCACCTATCTATTTCCCTCATTCACCGAGTTTTTAGTTTGTTTAGTCTAATTGCCATTGTGTAGGGACGATCTACACCCTACTTTTGAATCAACAAATAAGATAAAACTAACAATATAACATAAAGACATTATGAAAACTTTAGCAAAAACATTCGCAGCAGCAGCCTTGATCGCAGTATCTACTTTCACTATGGCAGCAGGCAAACCAGCAGGAGAGAACTCTAAAAAAGCAGTAGTCAACTTATCCACAGCAGATCTAGCCATTGATCATTACGTTGCGGTTATGACAGAAGGACAATCGGCAGGAGTAGAGCAATTGTTTACGACAGACTTCAGCCAAAAAGTACAGGCAGTAGAAGATAAAACCAATAGCCGTTCTGAAGTTATTTCCTTCTTGAAAAAGCAAAAAGGAGAGCAGTTAAACTGTAAAACTAGCACCACCATCGTACAGGAATCTGCGGACTATATGATAGCAAAAGTAACGATGCAGTTTGAAGGATTTACTAAAACTGATCTAGTGACACTGGTAAATGACGAAGGTAACTGGAAAGTATCCCAATCGATCAATTCTTATAAGTAATCAAGTTTAATCATATAATAACTAGAAGCCACGTCGTAAGATGTGGCTTTTTTTTGTGTCCGGAAAGCAAGACTAGGTTAACAAGTTGATGCTTTTGTTGCCAGCTAGCCGACAACAAACGACTACTGTCGACTACAAACGTTTAATAACCGGCTAATAATTTTAGTTTTTCTGATGTTTGCTTAGCAACATTAATTATTTAAGTAAAGCATATTATTATGAAAAAGACAAAAAGTAACATGGGCAAGTATGTTGGTTTTAGTGGCGACTGGAGCTTTAAATTTTATTTTGGAAGAGAAGAAAATAAGCCGATTTTAATTGGATTTTTAAATGGACTCTTTAAGGGAGAGAAAGTTATTCAAGATCTTCATTATCGGCCAGTGGAGCAGGGGGGCGATGTTGAAAATGATCGGAAGGTCATTTTCGATCTCTATTGTACCGGTATTGATGGTGAGCATTTCATTATAGAGATGCAACAGCTTTATCAAGATTTTTTTAAAGACCGGACCGTTTTTTATACATCCAGGCTTATCAATAAACTTATACCCAAGGGCTATAAGGGAAATACATACGAACTTCCCGAAGTATATTTTATCGGTATCTTAGAGTTTGAGTTAGGAGAAACTGAACGCGGTAAGTATTTTTACGATGTTGCCCTTTGCGATAAGCAGAGTAATCTTGTTTTTTATGAAAAGCTTGGTTACAAGCTCTTAGTATTACCAAATTTTAATAAGAATGAGGCTGATATAAAGACAGATATGGATATGTGGCTATATCTATTGAAAAACATGAGCAAACTTGATAAAATACCGGATTTTTTGGATAAGCGGGTATTTGGTCTTATCTTTGACATAGGCGAAGTCGCAAAATTAACACCGGAGGATAAGATGGCATACGAAGCAAGTTTAAAACATAAGCGCGATGCAGAGAATACCTATTCTACTGCTCAGCGTATTGGACATGATCGAGGTTTAAAAGAAGGTTTAAAAGAAGGTATTGCCCAAGGCGAACACAAAAAAGCCATTGAGACAGCTTTGAATTTGAAAGAGATGGGTTTGTCTACTCAACAGATTGCCAAAGCTACAGGCCTTACCATCGACGAGATTGAAAAGCTGAAATAAATCAAATAGATCTTATAAAATAAACAAATAAAGCCATTCTGTCAAGAATGGCTTTATTTGTTTTATATCCTCCTTACGGCTTTACGTATTTTTTTAATCAAACCGATCACCACAAAAATCTCTTTTCAGCACCAGCTGTTATTGGAGTCAATGCTTTGAGTGCGATCCGGAGCGAGCTTCGTCTTGTTTGCTTCGCAGATCTCTTCGGGATTTTTCGGTGGGCGCTCACGCAATTATGAAAACAAATTCCAGTAGCTATATTGACTACTTTAAGTCACCCTTATTCTAGATAATTCTCCTTTTCCATTTCTTGTATCTCTTTTTCGATTTCATCATCGACAATGCTAGAAAGATTAGTTTTAACTTCTTTAATAGATTTGTATCTCCTTACGTCTTTATAAAATCGTGATATATAAATATCTTTTTCCCACTGTAGAAGATTAAAACTGAATGTAAAATAGTCTGAAGGTGATTTTATTACACAAGTCACCACGTAGTTGTCGCTACCTTTTTTATCAAAATATGTTTCGTGATAGGAAGAGTTCGTATCAATGTTCAGTTTATTGGCTTTAACTTTTAGTTCATTCCAAGCAACGGGTAATTCCAATTCCGAACCTTGTAGCATTCCTAAGACAAATTCAGCAGGACTATCTTTAAAACTAGAAAAATCTTCTTTTGGAAACAGACTTTTAAGTTTAAGCGCATACTTGAAATCTTCGATTTTTCCTCTTTGTATTAAAAATTCGGTGGTTCTTTTTCCAATATCTTCAATTTTGGTATTGATTTGTGATCGCAAAATGTTGTGCGTAAAAAGGGAGATGATAAGTAAAATTAATTTCATAAATATATTATAGTATTAAAAGTATTTTTCAATGGATAAGTACTCCCCATTGTTAGTACAATCATCATCAGTGGAACCATTAACAGTTAATATAGGAAAATCGTATATATAAGTCCCAGTGATTCAATTTTGAAAATAATCATTATCAAGTGCGATTGAAATCCCAATAAAGAATACTACTAAAAAAAAGTATAATTTGTTTAATTTCTTTTTTCTTAGTATTGCGTATAATCAAGTTTTAAAAATTTGTGATTTAAACACCATTTAAATGCCATATGTAGCTATTGTCTTTTGATAATCTTAACTTTAAACATTATAAGCATATAGGTTAACCGCATTAAGATACATATAAAAACCAAATATCTATCATGTAAAATAGTTGCGAATGCTTGAAAATCCATATACATCAAAAGGGCCTAATTCTCATTAGACCCTTTATCTTGGCGTTTAACTGCACAGTAATTTTTATGTTTCTTATCGTTTCCTCTTTTTTGTTTCGTCATCCAGATTGTTTTAAAGCAATTGGATTTATTTACTGTACTACGTCATTTATCGTTATCCACTTTCCTGCTGAAAGTATGTTTGTTATCGCTTTGTATAATAAGAACACCTGTCAAATAGAATAGTTCAAAAAAGTTTAAAATAATTTCACGTATCTATTTCCTTCATTCACCGAGTTTTTAGTTGGTTTAGTCTAATTGCCATAGGGTTGGGACGATTAACACCCTACTTTTGAATCAAAAAATAAGATAAAACTAACAATATAAGATAAAGACATTATGAAAACTTTAGCAAAAACATTCGCAGCAGCAGCCTTGATCGCAGTATCAACATTCACTATGGCAGCAGGCAAACCAGAGGTATCAAATCCTAAAAAAGCAGTAGTTAACGTATCCACAGCAGATTTGGCCATTGACCATTACGTTGCGGTTATGACAGAAGGACAATCGGCAGGAGTAGAGCAATTGTTTACAGCAGACTTCAGTCAAAAAGTTCAGGCATCAGAAGATAAAACCAATAGCCGTTCGGAAGTTATCTCCTTCTTGAAAAAACAAAAAGGAGAGCAATTAAACTGTAAAACCAGAACTACCATCGTACAGGAGTCAGCAGACTATATGATCGCCAAAGTAACGATGCAGTTTGAAGGTTTTACCAAAACAGATCTTGTGACTTTAGTCAATGACGGCGGTAATTGGAAAGTATCTCAATCGATCAATTCTTATAAGTAATCAAGTTTAATCCATATATTAACTAGAAGCCACCTCGTGAGATGTGGCTTTTTAGAATATCTGTTTTTGATATAAAGAGTGATTTCAATAAGTTATAATTTAATTTTAAATATAGGAGTTTGTACTTTTTTTAGTGGCCAATCCTTTTTTCTTGTAACCAATTCCTCCTTAAGCCCGTCAGAGGAGTAAGATGGTCTTGACTGCCTAACATATATCGGGACATTATAATTTGGGATCACATCCAATTCAGCATAACATTTTTTTGCCATGTCAACTATTGCTGTCCTGTTTTCCTCTGTACCTGCGATCTGACTAGCAATATAAGACTCAGGGCCATACAGTTGTTCATATATTTTTGAAGCTTCAAATATCGTGAATTTTGCACGCATCATAATCTGAACTAATACTGAGTATAAGCTATTATCTTGAGGAGATAATTCTATTTGTTGCAATATTTTGGGGATCTCCTCCCACATGATCAATTCTACCAATAGATCTTTTGTGTTATCACCAATAAATTTTAAATCGGACCACATTTGATCCACGTAACCAATGATTTCTTTTCTATTCTTATGTAAAAATTGTAATTGTCTATCGCTCCAATACTCTAAAGGTAAATCTGATCGATAAAAAGCACCGTATATTCCTGTTGATTTAAATCGACCAAGACTTCCACAATTTTGCATATAGTATTCTTGTGTCATCATACAGTAGTTAAATCTATCGCGATTGTTTAGCGAATTAAATGTTTTGGCTGAAAGATGGTGGCTCAATGCATAATAGCGATCCTTACTTAAGGTCTCATTTCCTGAGACCAATTCATCAATGTAATATTCTCGCAACAGAGTACTTACAATTGATTTTCTATCAATAATCGGTATATTTTTATATTTATACTGGTCCAACCTGTATACATAAGCCGGCAAATTATTTGTTACAAATTTCGTGGTATCCTTAAGTTTATATTGAGAAAAACAGAGTAAAGGACAACCCCAAAAAAGTAATATTGAAATGTATTTTAATAAGTTTTTAAGAAAAGGCGTATAATTGGTCAATATCATATGTAGCAAAGCTATTATAAGTCTATAATATTATATTTCATTTATTAAGATAATGAAATTAATGTCCTCATCCTATTTTTTAATACAATAATTTAGAAATCAATAATAAAGAGATTATTCATAATTGAGATTATAAATTGTATTGACGTGTTATAAAAACGCATGAAATTTAACGTATTTTATTGACGTGTTACAAAAACGTTAAAAAAGTAACATCAAAATGATTAGTTGTCCGGTCTGATTGATACATTTTAGCTGTCAATGAACTAGTATTATACAGTTTATGAAGAGCATGTCCTGGATTATTTATGTATTTGTAGATATTGTTGATATGATTCTACAATTATCACATTTGAAATCATAAAGATTATGTAATTGTGTTTTTAAGGTCCATTTTTTCTTACAATTTGGGCAGAGTCTATTTTTATCATCTCCACTATTTTTCTTGTAATTGTATAAATAATAAAATGTTGGAATTGTCGTTTGTTCTTCAATTTGTTTACATATATCCAAACCTTGCTTTGATAATGGTGATTTTGTTTCTTGCATCTGATTTAAAGACCAACGTTCTCCGACCTCACAATTCATTTGTAAGCTATCACAAGCTTGATAGTTTGTTTCCCAACTTAAAATTGGCATATAACCAAAGTCGTAAAATTTTGGTAGCTTATAAATTGGGACAGATTTGTTACATGTACCACACGTTAATGGAGAGTCAATCGAAATGTAGTTTGTGATAAGAATGTAAAATTCAGATTTACAACATATACAAGGTTTCTTATACTCTGAACTTGTTTTACCTATATTCTTAATTGAAATTGTCGATCCACTAAGTTTTTCAATTTTGTCTATTTGGTCTTGGACATATTTGTTATTATACTTTTTACTAAGTGATTTTTTTTCAAGTGTATATGGAAGACTTACAATTTTATTCTTTCGCAAAGAGCCTGTTGACAATGGTGATTTCTTATTTGTTCATTTTTTTTTATAAAAATTCGTTGGCTTGAATATACGGTTAAATACAAAACTAAATAGTATTAAAATTGGTAAAGCTAACCAAGCTGTAAATACTAATTCCAGTCCATTTTGTCCGCCATGACCATGGCACAATGTGTTTCCGCTTATAAACAAAGGTGTCAAACTTGATTGAATAAAAATATAATTAAATAGTATTAGACGTTTTTACAGAATGATTCTATTCGTCTATATCCTCATATATTAATTCATTTTTCAGTTTGCTTATCGTAATTTTTCTAAAAGTAGGAGTATAATTATTTTGTCCACTGGGTTTAAAATACTCCCTAACATAAGCATCTTCTGTTTCATAATTCTGTGTAATTTTTGGACCCCAATATTGATTTAATGAATTATAAGATACAATGTGATTAGAATCTTCGTTCGAATGGAAATTTTTGGAATTTATAATTTTCGAAATAGCTTTTTGTTTATCCAAATTAGAGATGTTAAGCGTAAATGTTTCATAACTCTCACCAATTGCAAACGATGAGTTATAGTTACTGATCTTAAATTCATCTACTAATGTTATCGCTTGTTCTTCAACAAGTTTGAGCGCATCAGATTTTGTAAAAAAATAATCACTAAAAAATAGATAACATGTAAATAATAGGCAAATAAAACCATAGGTAAATAGCAGATATCTTGCAAACCTTGGGTATCCCAGTTTTTTAGGTATTATATATATCAATAATCCCACGACAATTGGTGTACCTATGAAGATGAGAAATAAAATCAAAGGAAAAAGAAAATCATCCATAAAATTAAATGATTAACAACAATCCCAGTTGAACCAAGCTTTGTCAAATCGCTTATTTATAAAATCTTCAGGGTGAATTAGTGTTTGCATATTTTAATTCGTTATTAGTTTGGTAATCCTTTCCAATTTAACAAAAGAAATGATAGGTTACAACTTCACGTATCTATTTCCTTCATTCACCGAGTTTTTAGTTGGTTTAGTCTAATTGCCATCGGGTTGGGACGATTAACACCCTACTTTTGAATCAACAAATAAGATAAAACTAACAATATAAGATAAAGACATTATGAAAACTTTAGCAAAAACATTCGCAGCAGCAGCCTTGATCGCAGTATCTACATTCACTATGGCAGCAGGCAAACCAGAGGTATCAAATCCTAAAAAAGCAGTGGTCAATTTATCTACAGCAGATCTCGCCATTGATCATTATGTTGCGGTTATGACAGAGGGACAATCGGCAGGAGTAGAGCAGTTGTTTACAGCAGATTTTAGTCAAAAAGTACAAGCCTCTGAGGTGAAGACAAACAGCCGTTCAGAAGTTATCAGCTTTTTGAAAAAGCAAAAAGGTGAGCAGCTAAACTGTAAAACTAGTACCACCATCGTACAGGAGTCTGCAGACTATATGATCGCCAAAGTAACGATGCAGTTTGAAGGTTTTACCAAAACCGATCTCGTGACTTTAGTGAATGACGGCGGTAACTGGAAAATATCTCAATCGATCAACTCGTATAAGTAGATGAAGTTTAATCCATATGTTTAGTTAAAGCCACGTCATGAGATGTGGTTTTTCTTTTTTCAGCATTGATGCTATCTCGGGAAAAGAAACGCCAATCTTTTAAGATCCCCTTTGTCGATACACCCGTACTTCTACGGTCAAGAAAATAAACAAAAATGCTAATATATTTAGTTTTTATTTGTATCTTTATTTCTATTAACCAATTGATAGACCGTTATGAGTGTAGATTCAAGACGTTTAAAGCCAGCCAAGAAGAATGATGAGCTTTTGAAAGCCATTTTTGAGGACAATTTTCCTGATTTTTTACGGTTCATGTACCCAGATGCGGATGCTACCTTTGATCTCGGGCGTGGATTGACATTTATGGACAAAGAATTGTTGGAGATCATTCCCTATCGTGAGCGTAAAAAAGGGAAGCGTGTGGCAGACCTTCTGGTCAAGGTTTATTTAAAAGATGGAAGCGAGAAGTGGATTTTAGTGAATACCGAAATCGAAGGCGGACATGATTCCGATTTCTCACATCGTATCTTTCAGTATTTTTACAGGCTATTAGATCGTTACCGTGTTCCTGTGGAGACCATTGCTGTTTTTACTGGAGGACGTTCGCAGCCATGTACTGATGAATATCATTTTGCTGTTTTTCGCACGTCGTTACGCTTTCAGTACCTGAGCTATCAAATTTTTGATCATGACGAATCAGAGCTACTCGATATGGACAATATATTTGCTTATATTGTCTTGGCATGCCAGAAAGCTTTAGATGAAGATAAGGTTCCGGAGCAGGAGCTCGCAGAGCAGCGTAGTACAATCGCAAGAAGGCTCATCGAGACCAATAAGTATAGTAAAGATCGTATAATGAGCTTTTTAGTTTTTTTAAAGAGTTTTCTTTTTATACGAGATAAAGAAATAAATAGTAACTTTGATCAATACATTTATCAAGTGACAGGAGGCACAATCGAAATGGGTGTAATAGAAACAATCAAACGACAAGAAAGAGAAAAAGGAATCCAAGCTGGAATCGAAAAGGGAATTCAGTCTGGAATTGAAAAAGGCAAACGAGAAGAATCAATTGCCATTGCTTTAGAGTTCAAGAAAATGGGCTTACCTATTGCAGATATTGCAAAAGGTACAGGCCTTACCATCGACGAGATTGAAAAACTGAAATAAATCAAATAGAATATAAAAAAACGTATAAAGCCATTCTGTCAAGAATGGCTTTATACGTTTTATACCCTTTTTACGGCTTCCCGTATTTTTTAATCAAAGCGATGCTTTATTTTCGGGCTTTTAAAACAGTATTCATCATAGACCATGATCGTTACCAGTACCAATACCATCGAGGGGAGAGAAGTCCTGCGTTATTTTGATCCTATTTCAGCAACAGCTGTTATTGGAGCCAATGCTCTGAGTGAAATAGGAGCCAGCTTTGTCTTGTTTGCTTCGCAGATCCCTTCGGGATTCTTCGGTGGTCGCTCCCGCAATTATGAAAACAAAAGCAGGAGCTATATAAGAGCGTAGTAGAGTCTTTAAAGCAAAATGCACGTAGCTATAGGGCAGATGCCGTTATAGGCTTCAGCGTCAATATTGATGAGCTCTCGGGCAAAGGAACCCCAATCGTTTATGATCACCGCTATCGGTACACCTGTATTGCTCAATGAAATTAAACATATACAAGCAGAAGAAGTAGGTGGAGATATCGATGGATCTGTTATTAAGAACAAAGTCAAAGCAAGCTTGATCATAGAACGCTATACCGGTATCTATGCGATGACCAATGCTACAGCCGAATTTATAGCCAAATCTCGATTGACCGAATTTGTACCCTTGTTATTTAAAGCAATGAATGAAACAGGGGAGGATCAAGAATTCAAAGACCGTCAAGCCACGCTCTTCCGTGATTTTGATTTCCTGGACAAAGATCAAGCAATAGCCATACTCTATGGACAGTTGGTGTCGGATGATTTAACCGGTGCGCAGTTTAAGATCATTAGCAAAGCTATCAGCAGTTCCAATCTTATCGATTACGATCAGGCGGCGAAACTGTTAGCAGGATCTTTATTGGCAAAAAAGGCCGCATTGAAGGTACTTACCTTAGACAAAGACTGGTATTCCGCTCAAGATATTGCCTACCTACAGACTTTGAAAGGAGAGGGCTTGGTACAGCTATATACAGAAGTAGTTACCGTTAAAGAGTCAAAGGATTCTATTACTTTTTCAACATCAAAGAATGAGCTGGATATGGAATTAGAATGAAGTGATCTGGTACTGATTGTGACAGGTATTCCTTTAATTTGTATATTTGATAAACGCTTAGAAGTTTCAATACTATGCTCGTAAACCAAACGATTATAACCGACATCAAAACCATAATTGCACAATCAAAAGATAAAGCGATTCGTGCCGCAGATCATCAACGGACATTGATGTATTGGCATATAGGTAAACGTATTTTTGAAGAAGAACAAGATGGGAAAGAACGTGCTGATTATGGTACTTACCTTATCAAATATCTTTCGGAAAAATTACAGCCCGAATTTGGAACTGGTTTTTCAATAAGACAAATCAACTTGTATCGTCAGCTTTATCGGACATTTCCAATTGTGCACGCACTGCGTGCACAATTAAGCTGGACACAGTACAAATTGCTTTTAGGTGTTGACAGTGAGGAGAAAAGAGAGTTTTATATCGCTGAAACCATAAAAAATAATTGGACGTCAAGACAGTTGGAACGCCAAGTTTACAGCAATCTATACGAACGCCTTTTATTAAGTAATGATAAAGATAGTGTATTAGCAGTTGCTAAAAATGAAAAACTCCCATCGGATGCCAAAGAAATTATTAAAGACCCAATGTTTTTAGAATTTCTAGGTTTGAAACGTGAAACCTCTTACTATGAAAGAGATTTAGAAAATGCCATCATTACCCATTTACAAGAGTTTTTGTTAGAATTAGGAAATGGATTTTCATTCGTTTCCAGGCAAAAACGAATTCATTTGGATGGCGATGAGTTTTTTGTTGATTTGGTTTTTTATAACCGATTATTGCAGTGTTTTGTCATAATCGAAATCAAAACGCACAAACTAACCCATCAAGATATAGGTCAGTTGCAGATGTATGTCAATTATTACGACCGAATAGAAAAATTATCGCACGAAAATCCAACCATTGGTATCCTGCTGTGCGCTCATAAAAACGATACAGTTGTAAAATTCACATTACCCGAAGAGCAGAGGCAAATCATCGCCAGCCAATACAAACTTTACCTACCAACGGAAAAACAACTTTTGGAAGAAGTAAAAAAAGAATTGGATAGTTTTGAGGAGAAAGAGAATATTTGAAAATAAGTAATCACTAAGATTCTTTTTTATGAGTTTTAATGGTATGTTGGTATATTAAAGAAGTTCTAGCAATTGATGATATTTTTTAGAGATTTTGAATAGATGTACACAGATTTTCTATTTCGGGCTTTTAAAACAGTATTCATCATACAGCATGATCGTTACCAATACTATCTACCACATTGTTGAATTTGAAAATATAAATAAGATTACAATATAGAATTTTAAGGAATATGATGAAATCCACATTATTAGTAATAAAACTAGTTGTTTTATTATGTTTTTTTGGTTGTAAAAAATCGACAAATTCGGAGGAAAATGAAAGTCACGATCCTCAATATGATGTTTTTATTGCAGGAACGGAAACTAACGGTTCAAATACTTTTGTTCAATTATGGAAAAATGGTCAATATACTAATCTTACAGATGGGAAATCCGTTGCAACCGTGAGCGATATGTATGTATCGGGGAAAGATGTTTATTTAGTTGGTTATATATGGCGCAACAATAAAAATTTAGTGGCAGCCTTATGGAAAAATAATGAATTAATTGAATTAACAGATGGGAAATATTCTTCTCAGGCAAATTCAGTTTGGATAGATGGCAACGATATATATATCGTGGGATACGAAGGATCACCTAACGGAGATATTGCCAAATTATGGAAAAATGGCATTGCATCAAATCTGTTGGATAAGTCAAAAGAAGGACAAGCTAATTCCATTTTTATCAAACAGAATGATATATATGTAGGAGGTACATATTATGATATAGGCAATAGAGGTGGGTTTATATGGAAAAATGGTGTTGTGACAGATTTAGGTAAAGAAAACATATATGAATCAAATTCCATAAAAAAGATATTTGTAACTGACGGTGCTCTGTATGCTGTAGGATGGCGGGCTTTTGGTCAAGTTACATATGCAACTGTTTGGAAAGATGGTGTTGTGACACTATTTGACAAGGATAGAGAATCTAGTTTTGCAAGTTCAATTTATGTTAAGGGGGATGATGTATATGTCGTAGGACAATCTAGTGCCTCTGATAACAGTAAAGCAGTTCTATGGAAAAATGGCGTAAAGACAATCTTATCTCAGGATGATATGCAGGCAAGTGCAATAGATATTAAGGTTATCAATAATGATGTTTTTATTACAGGTTTTGAAATGCCTAAAAAAGGGACAATCAGTGTTATGTTATGGAAGAATAATACACCCTTTAAGATTTCCAATAGTAACAAATATGCCACAGGTAAAAGTATTTTTGTCTCAAAGAGATAACTTTAATTGAATAACTTGAATAACTTGAAAAACTGAAATAAATTAAATAGATCATAAAAATAACAAGTAAAGCCATTCTGTCAAGAATGGCTTTACTTGTTATTTATACCATCCTTACGGCTTCCCGTATTTTTTAATCAAACCGATGCTTTATTTTCGGGCTTTTAAAACAGTATTCATCATACACCATGATCGTTTCCAGTACCAATACCATCGAGGGGAGAGAAGTCTTGCGTTATTTTGATCCCATTTCAGCAACAGCTGTTATTGGAGCCAATGCTCTGAGTGAAATAGGAGCCAGCTTCGTAGACCTCTTCGGTGGGCGCTCCCGCAATTATGAAAACAAATTACAGGAGCTATATAAGAGCGTAGTGGAGTCTTTAAAGCAAAATGCCCGTAGGTATCGGGCAGATGCCGTTATAGGCTTCAGCGTTAATATTGATGAGCTCTCGGGCAAAGGAACGCAGATGTTTATGATCACCGCTATCGGTACACCTGTATTGCTCAATGAAATTAAACATATACAAGCAGAAGCAGTAGGTGGAGATATCGATGGTTCAGTTATTAAGAACAAAGTCAAAGCAAGCTTGATCATAGAACGCTATATCGGTATCTATACCATGGACAATGCTACAGCCGAGTTTATAGCCACATCCCGATTGACCGAATTTGTTCCCTTGCTATTCAAAGCGATGAATGAAACAGGGGAGGATCAAGTATTCAAAGACCGTCAAGCCACGCTCTATGTATAGTTGATAATTGGCACTGTTGATTATTCCAATAAAAGTTTATCAATTTCTTTTGTCAATCTTTCTTTCTCACTAGGTCTAGGGGCTTTCATATTAACAAATTCACCATTCTTGTTTAATAATAGGTACGAAGGAAAAGCATTGATCCCAAGTCTTGTTTCTATACTTCGTTGCTGCTCTTCATCTAGATTGTAGTGAATGACATTTTTTCCTTCTAGATCTTTTCTTTTTATAAAATTTTTCCAAGCATCCTTTGGTGTTCTATTCGCAAAATATATAAACACCACATCTTTGCCTTCTAACGCTTTCTTTAAAGCAGGTACATATTCCATTTCAGCAACACAAGGACTGCACCATGTTCCCCAAAAATCTATGTACACGACTTTGCCTTTGTGGGGAGTTAGAATTTCTGCCAGCAGTTTATCTGCATCTTTAGAAGATTTGAGATGTTCAGTTCTTCTTAAATTGTCTTCATATTGCATCGAACTCTTCGACAATTTTAATAAACTATTATTTGATGCCTTTATTTCACCTACAAAGTATGAATTGTTTATAGGTTCTGTTATTTCACTAATTGTTTGTTCATCAAGAGGAACAGGTTCAGATTTTAAAAACTTCAAAATGTTTTCAGTATGAAATATATCGCGTAGTTCTGGAGAAAGATTTGCTGAAAAATATTGCAACGGGTTTATTACGCGTAAGCACAGAGAGCTACGTTGTGCAATTAGATCTTGGTACTGCTTATCAATCAAATTATACTGATGGCGAATTGTACTGTCTTTTTTCAATAAGTCTTCAATAAGTAATTTGTTCTTTTTATTTGACTCCCGATCCGATATTAAATGTGAGTACTGCACTACCTCGGGTGTAACGTTTATTTTCTTATTTATAATTAAATAATCAATAACATCAGTATAATAAATAAGCTTATTAGATGTGGAGTCCATTTCCTTTTTATAACTGATATAATCTCTCAAGAATGTAGCATTATCCTGTAAAAGGCTTGTCGGTTTAAGTTTATCATAAAAATTATCTGTTACTGTCTGCATATACAATTCAGAAAAATGCTCTTTCTTATTGCGATCTAGAGAAAATTTCTTTTGCATTAATTTAGATGCAATTTGAAAGTCAGTATTTTTATCAATATAGTATTTTGTTCTATCGGATAGTGTCGTGTAGTTATTTAGAAATAAGGAATTAATGTATTTTAAACTATCTAATTCTTTCATTTTATAGCTAAGAAAGTCATCTCCACGCAGAGCCTGTTCCTGATTGTATTTTGCTCTCGCCACGTCAGCAGTCATTGATTTATATAATTTGTCGAAAATAAAATCATCGTATCTTGCCAATTCATTTTGAACACGTACATCTGTTCCTGCAAAAAACAGTTGTTTGCTGTCTAAATCATTGAACAGGCTATACTTTTTGCCCGGCTCTAGTACTGTTCTAATAAAACTTGTTGGTGTCAACAACATATAAACCTGAGTCGTATTTATCATAGGAATTTTCACTGAAAAGCGTCCCAGACTATCTACATCCGCAAAGTAATTATCATTTTCATCTTTGAGCCAATTATGAATACTAATTTTGACAGGAGCATTTGATGTGCTATTTCTAAGATAACCAGTCACAGTTGTGGTATCTACTCCCTTGAATTCCGAATCATAGAATAAGCGATGATCCACGGTGGGGTCATTTTTCAAGAACTTATCTATTCGTAATAGTTTAGATTTGTTTTTTCCTGTTTTTAAAAACAGTTCATCTTTTTGAACAGTCCCTGTTAGTACAATTTCTTTATTATTCTGTGAAATTAGATGTATTTTAATGGCATTTTTCTCCTTACTAACACTTTTATAATCGAAAAAATCACCATTAATTATCGCAAAGTCTTCAAAAAAACCATATTCCCAACTATTAGTTTTGGGATTGTACCAATTTCCATACAGATTGGATAGGGCTTTATTTTTTTCTTCTTTATTACTGGAATCAAATTTTGAAAATCCATGATTATCTTTTTTTATTTGCGCAGAAGATATAACAAAGGCCAGTGCAAGGCAAAATGTTAGTATTAATTTTTGCATGAAAATATATGTATGTTTCAATTCGTAATTGATTTTTGGTTTTATAATTGTAATCTAAAGTTATATTAATAAATTATAATTATCAAGTGGTGTTTTAAGGCAATCGATTGTTTAATTTTTAGTAATGAGATTAAATTGATCAATTTTTTGTTGTTGAATTCTTATGTAATAGAAGAATGAGTTCTTATTTTTTAGCTATTTTAAATGTCCAAGATTTAGCTTGTGAAATATGAAACGGAAGGATAAAATTTTAAATTTCTCATTTTTAAATGTAGATCTTACGTGGTTAAAAATCAATTTAATCATAAATTGTTCTCCTTACGGCTTCCCGTATTTTCTAATCAAACCGATCATTTATTTTTGACCTTTGAAAACAGTATTCATCATAAACCATGATTGTTACTAGAACTGTCCAAGACGAGATTGTTGAGTTATTGTTATTTACTTCGTTAAAAGTTTTTCTAAGGTTGCCATCAATTGCTCTCCTTTCAGTCCTTTTGCAACAATGACACCATTTGGATCTAGTAAGTAGTTTTCAGGAATAGCAGTAATTAAAAATCTCTTAGCAACTTCATTATTAAATCCTTTTAGATCAGAAAGCTGAGTCCAGGTTAAACCATCATCATGAATTGCTTTTAACCAAGATTTTCTCTCCTTATCAAGCGAAACTCCCACAATTTCGAAACCTTTTGACTTAAATGTCTCATACGCTTTAATCAAATAGGGGTTTTCTGCTCGACATGGCCCACACCAAGATGCCCAGAAGTCGACGAAGACGTACTTGCCACGAAAACTAGACAATTTTATGAAGTTCGATGCGGTATCCGGCTGCTCAAAATCTGGTAGTACCTGACCGATCTGACTCATTTCGTTACCGGAGATTTTAGAATAGATTTCTTTCCCTAAATAGGTCGAAGTAAGTGATTCAGGATAACTCGAGATCCATTTCTTTACTTGTTGAATTTCAAAAATTTTAGTTATTAATTTTTTATTAATCAAATATAATCCATAATAGTTTTTAGGTTCTCTTACAATAAAAGTATTTGTAATGCTATCATAAACCGCTAATGATTCATCATTGTTTAATTCAGATCCCTTTTGTTTCTTACGAGAATCTAGCGCCTCGGACCATTTCTTTTTATAAATTTTATCAAGACTATCTAAGACCGAATTTCTAAGTTCATAGCGGTCCGATCTTGAAGCCAGTCCATGTAAACCTTTTATTAACCATCCGCTGTTACCTTTTAATAATATCGTTTTGCCTGGCTCTACCCAAAAAGAATAGACAATAAAATCTCCTATGATTCTATCGTTGTAAATATTGGGCACGCTTAAGGAAAAAATTGTTGGTTCATGAATTGTAGCCTGATATATAAAACTGCTATTTTTATCCAGTGTTATTGTATCATGCATTATTTTATTGCCATTTGCATATCTTATAAAGTAGGTTGCATTAGGTACGGTATCGATGACAGCTTTTAATACAAACTGATCTTTTGACTGCGCAGACAAATTTGTAATACCTGAAAAGATAAACGTTAAGAGGAGAGAAATTCGAATAGCTTTTATCATTTATTTGTGGTTTAAAATTAGGGTAAATTGACCAAAAAGGGTGACTGTCAGTAATTTTACGTTTAATTCTATTTGAAGTTAATAATTTTGATTGATATATTTCATTTTTAAGCTATCATTTAGGTCGAAAAGTTTATTTATTGTTAAATATTATAAAAGCATTAATTCTGAAAATAAACATTCAGACATATTGAGCCGGCTCATACTGAGTATTTGTCATAAACTGCTAACATAATCTACAAAAATTGAATAGCAAGGTAGTTTGTTTAGGACCGTCACAACTTCACCTATCCATTTCCTTCGTTCACCGAGTTTTTAGTTGGTTTAGTCTAATTGTCATAGGGTAGAGACGATTTACATCCTACTTTTGAATTAACAATTAAAAAAAACTAACAATATAACATAAAGACATTATGAACACTATAGCAAAAACATTCGCAGCAGCAGCCTTGATCGCAGTATCTACATTCAGTATGGCAGCAGGCAAGTCAGAGGTATCAAACCCTAAAAAAGCAGTAGTTAATCTATCCACAGCAGATTTAGCTATTGATCATTACGTTGCGGTTATGACAGAAGGACAATCGGCAGGAGTAGAGCAGTTGTTTACAGCAGATTTTAGTCAAAAAGTACAAGCATCGGAAGATAAAACTAACAGCCGTTCGGAAGTTATTTCATTCTTGAAGAAACAAAAAGGTGAGCAGTTAAACTGTAAAACAAGTACCACCATCGTACAGGAGTCTGGTGACTACATGTTAGCCAAAGTAACGATGCAATTTGAAGGCTTTACCAAAACCGATCTCGTGACTTTACTCAATGACGGTGGAAGCTGGAAAGTATCCCAATCGATCAACTCCTACAAGTAATTTACTGTTTAATCATATGTTTAGTTAAGGCCACGTCGTGAGATGTGGCTTTTCTTTTTTATCGCCATTGATTCGAGTTGATAAATATTCTACATATAAAGAAATAAGTATATTTTTACTGATCAGTAAATTTAAACAGTATTTCTATGTTAGGTTTAATCGCATCCTTTCTTTCTATCGGTCTTGGATTTATGTTAAAGTATTCATCTCAAGATGGCTACAGTGAAATGAGGAAATATTGGCTATTTTTTGTGGCATCTGGTATTTTAACAATAATTTATAAAAGCTTTAAGCATTTTGGTTAATCGAATATTTTAGTGGATATTCTTTTGGTTTTAATATTATGTAGATTTAAATATTGAGGCTTTTTTTTCATAAGCCAATAAAAGCAATCCCATTGCGTACTTACAGTCCTGTTCATTTGTAATGTAAAAACTGATCCAGCCTGAATTTTTAAAAACATGATGATTTTGTATTTTACCATCCTTGAGCAGCTGTTGTTTAATAGTTTTATTTAAGCGGATGTCTAATAATCCATTACTATGCAAATGCCCAAATTCTTTATCCAAGTAATTAAACTGAGTTCCACCATATTTATGAACAGTAATACTGGTGTTCGGATATTTTGAAATCGTTTCTTCGATATCATCAAGCCAGTCCAACAGTTGTGGTTTTGTAGCAAAGAACCAAAGTCTAATGAGGCTATCATATAAAATTGCTATCAGAGGGATAGACTTTAAGAAGCCAAGGTATTTCACGACAAATGAAAACATAAGTTATGATTCACTTAAAACCTTAACATGCTCCATTACCCTAAAATGAACATTTCTTGTAATACTTTCAGCCCATAAATCATAATACCAAGTAGGAAACACGTGGAGTTTATACCAGCTGTTTCCTGTTAATGTTGTGGTGCCGTCACCATTATCGTGTAATAAAAATTGACCTTTTGTGATATCAATATGTCCCATAATCTCAGGATCTTTAGGTTGATCAATAATGTCAAATGTCAAGTTTTTATTGATATCAAATTCAACAATAGTTTCATCAAAGATGTAGCCGTTGCTAAAAATACATTTACGATTTGCACCAAGCTTCCTGTCACTTACTGTAGTCGCCATAGGACTAGGCATACCAATTTTGAAAAGCCAATAATTTTCTTTGTTTTCAATCTTATCAAATGCCACTATGTGTTGCCAAATTTCTTCCGGGGTCGCATTGATTACTATTTTATCTGAAACCATATTTTCATGATCGTGGTCAGAAATAGAATCTACAATAAAAATGAGAATTAAGATACTAATTAGACTCACATTCAGTTTTTGATTGTTTCTTTTAAACATTGCTCTGCCTATGAAGGCCCCTGAAATGATAAACCCAAAGATCAGTGGAGATACTATCAGTAAGCAGATTACTCCTTCATTTAAAAAAAAATAACTTAAAGCGATAGCAATTATGCCACTTATTATAGAATATCCTGTTATCTGTTTACCCTTTAAATTCAGATTTTTCCAATACCAGGTTGAGATTATGCCCATGAGCATCGGTATGATTACAAATTCCGAAAAGATAAGTATTCCTGCATCTTCATGACCAAAAGCGCTTTGTAGTCCGATAACTGTCATGGCAAATAAATTTGCTAACAAAATACCTGAAGCTATTTTTGACTGAATTAATTTTGAAATGATATTTGTCACTGAGTTTTTATAGTTAAAATAAGCTTTATTCTTTAGATCTTATCAGTTTAAAACACTGAATGCTTAAATTTACATAAATTTTCAATATACCTAGAGAGTCATCATAAATTTTAAAGTTAACTTATGTCTCTTGTCTTGCTGTATTTTAAACACTCCAGTGATTTACATATTATAAAGAGGATGTCTAGGGTCATTTATGTATTTGTAGATATTGTTGATATGATTCTACAATTATCACATTTGAAATCATAAAGATTATGTAATTGTGTTTTTAAGGTCCATTTTTTCTTACAATTTGGGCAGAGTCTATTTTTATCATCTCCACTATTTTTCCTGTAATTGTATAAATAATAAAATGTTGGAATTGTCGTTTGTTCTTCAATTTGTTTACATATATCCAAACCTTGCTTTGATAATGGTGATTTTGTTTCTTGCATCTGATTTAAAGACCAACGTTCTCCGACCTCACAATTCATTTGTAAGCTATCACAAGCTTGATAGTTTGTTTCCCAACTTAAAATTGGCATATAACCAAAGTCGTAAAATTTTGGTAGCTTATAAAGTGGGACAGATTTGTTACATGTACCACACGTTAATGGAGAGTCAATCGAAATGTAGTTTGTGATAAGAATGTAAAATTCAGATTTACAACATATACAAGGTTTCTTATACTCTGAACTTGTTTTACCTAAATTCTTAATTGAAATTCTCGATCCACTAAGTTTTTCAATTTTATCTATTTGGCCTTTGACATATTTGTTATTATACTTTTTACTAAGGGAATTTTTTTCAAGTGTATATGGAAGACTTACTATTTTATTTTTTTTGATGTACTGACTTTCAATTTTTCCTTGCGTTTGACCATTTCCTCTATAAAAGGATAAGAGTAAATTGAACTCATCGTAAATTTTGTCTTTATTTACTTTTGTTTTTATAATAAATGAAATCTTTTTTATAAACATTGTTTTTTGGGTTAAACTTATAATTGACTAACATTCCAGCGTACAAGCGATTTAGGAGGAGAAAGCTACTTATCAATATCGAAATTGAATAAAAGCAGAAAATTTTTTTAGCAATCAATAGGCTCTTTTGCAAAAAGCCAGTTAATAGTCGTGATTTCTTATTTGTTCATTTTTTTTGTGTAAAAATTCGTTGGCTTGAATATACGGTTAAATACAAAACTAAATAGTATTAAAATTGGTAAAGCTAACCAAGCTGTAAATACTAATTCCAGTCCATTTTGTCCGCCATGACCATGGCACAATGTCTTTCCGCTTATAAACAAAGGTGTCAAACTTGATTGAATAAAAATATTCTTAAATAGTATTAGATGTTTTTACAGAATGATTCTATTCGTCTATATCCTCATAAATTAATTCATTTTTTAGTTTGCTTATCGTAATTTTTCTAAAAGTAGGGGCATAATTATTTTGTCCACTGGGCTTAAAATACTCCCTAACATAAGCATCTTCTGTTTCATAATTCTGTGTAATTTTTGGACCCCAATATTGATTTAATGAATTATAAGATACAATGTGATTAGAATCTTCGGTTGAATGGAAATTTTTGGAATTTATAATTTTCGAAATAGCTTTTTGTTTATCAAAATT
Organism: Sphingobacterium sp. B16(2022); assembly: GCF_012030425.1. GTDB lineage: Bacteria > Bacteroidota > Bacteroidia > Sphingobacteriales > Sphingobacteriaceae > Sphingobacterium > Sphingobacterium anhuiense. The sequence continues at coordinate 747,460 of NZ_JAAUVN010000001.1, forward strand.
AGAGATTTTAAGCGTAAATGTTTTATAACTCTCACCAATTGCAAAAGATGAGTTATTGTTACTGATCTTAAATTCATTTACTAATGTTATCCCTTGTTCTTCAACTAGTTTGAGCGCATCAGATTTCGTGAAAAAATAATCACTAAAAAATAGATAAAATGTAAATAATAGACAAATAGAACCATAGGTAAATAGCAGAGATCTTGCAAACCTTGGGTATCCCAGTTTTTTAGGTATTATATATATCAATAATCCCACGACAATTGGTGTACCTATGAAGATGACAAAAATCAAAGGAAAAAGAAAATCATCCATAGAATTAAATGATTAGCAACAATCCCAATTGAACCAAGCTTTGTCAAATCGCTTATTTATCAAATCTTCAGGGTGAATGAAAAAATTGGCAACACCACAATCTCCAAACATGATCTGTTCATCAGTATCGATTTGCAAAAGTAGTAAATCCTCGCTAAGATTAGACATTTTATTATCTCTGGGATCTGATTGTGTGAAGTAAGCATATCCACTTATTTTATGCCCCGATGCATCAAAAAGACTTTCAACCTGATCTGCTTCCTCCTTTGATAATGTTTCGCAGTAATCATACAAGTCTTTGCCATTAAGCATGATGTCAAATCTGAAATCTTCAGAACCCCCATATTCTGAATTTTTATTGAATTGAAGTCTGTGCTCACAAAAAATAGGTGTCTCTTCATAAAGATCATCCGTTAAGAAGGAAAAATCAGTTTGGTGATCAATTGAAGTATTTTCATGATATATTACTCTATAATCGGTCATGTCGTACCAGTCAGTCGCGGAGATATAAAATTGTAGAATACCTGAATCTGGATAATTTTGTAGAGTTGGTATTTCTGAAAAATTTAATTGTGCTATTAAAATTAAAGGCTTATCATTTTTATCCTTTGGATACTCAAATTGAAGGGGTAAGTACGGATTACCCAAAAATTTACTTCTTTTAATCTCTAAAATTTCCCCATCCTCAATGGGCGAAGCTGTGATCTTGATTGTATCTAATTTATAATATTCTAACTCATTTTTGAATTCATTTAATACGGGTGGAATTATTGTTTGCATATTTTAATTCGTTATTAGTTTGGTAATCCTTTACAATTTAACAAAAGAAATGATAGGTCACAACTTCACCTAGCTATTTCCCTCATTCACCGAGTTTTTTGTTGGTTTAGTCTAATTGCCATAGGGTAGGGACGATCTACATCCTACTTTTGAATCAACAAATAAGAACTAACAAACTATAAAATAAAGACATTATGAACACTATAGCAAAAACATTCGCAGCAGCAGCCTTGATCGCAGTATCAACATTCACTATGGCAGCAGGCAAACCAGAGGTAGCAAACCCTAAAAAAGCTGTGGTCAATTTATCTACAGCAGATTTGGCCATTGATCATTATGTTGCGGTTATGACAGAAGGACAGTCGGCAGGAGTAGAGCAGTTGTTTACAGCAGACTTCAGTCAAAAAGTTCAGGCATCAGAAGATAAAACTAACAGCCGTTCAGAAGTTATATCCTTTTTGAAAAAACAAAAAGGAGAGCAGTTAAACTGTAAAACAAGTACCACCATCGTACAGGAGTCAGCGGACTACATGATAGCCAAAGTAACGATGCAATTTGAAGGTTTTACCAAAAGCGATCTTGTGACTTTAGTCAATGACGGCGGTAACTGGAAAGTTTCCCAATCAATCAATACCTATAAGTAAGTTAAGTTAAATTCATATGTTTAGTGAAGGCCACGTCGTGAGAGGTGGCTTTTGTTATTTATAGTTTTTTAACAATTCGAAAGCTTAATTTTTAATATGTTTGGGCTAACATTATAAACAATCTTCAGAGAAGAAAAATCATTTTTTAAATAAGGCCATTATGAGTCCTGTATTAAAGTACTATCGAGATCTCACCATGTTTAATATGGCTTTTAGTATTATCATTTGTTTTATCACAGGAATTGTCTTTTCATGCATTACCTTCGCTACTGTAGGGGTTTGGGTTGGATTTAAGGCTTATAACTACATTTATTCTGATCAATATTATATCTATTATAATTTAGGTTATTCAAAACTACACCTCATTGCTAAGGTATTTTTGTTGAATACTTTTGTTTCTCTTTTATTACTGTTGTTTTATTATTTTGTCATTAAATGAAAAAATTAATTGTCGACAATATTTCTATTCAATTCCCTAAACAATCTGAGCTACTATTAAATGCAGAGTTTTATTGTGATATGCATGAAATCATAGGAATTTTTGGAAGAAATGGAAGCGGTAAGTCTACTTTATTTGGAATGATCTTTGGCACTGAAAAAAAAGGAAGTTTAAATATTAAAATCAATAACACTCTTATTCCAAGAGATCATATTATTCCTAAAAAACATATAGGTCTCTTGCCACAGCATCACTTTTTGCCCAAGAGCTACTTAGTTAAAAATATCATTACCTTATTCTTTCCTTCAGATGAAGGCCAGAATAAAATTTTTTATTCAAAAAGAATATCGTCATTAGAGAGCAAAAAAATTGGAGCGTTATCAGAAGGTGAGTTGAAATACCTCGAACTTCTATTGATCGGACATTTAGATCACTCTTTCTTAATTTTAGATGAACCCTTTTCTATGGTAGAACCTCTATATCGGGATGTCATTCATGAATTCTTATTAGAGGTCAAAAAAACAAAAGGCATTATAATTTCAGATCATTATTATAATGATGTTTTAAATCTTACAGACCGAAATTATCTGATAAAAAATCAACAGCTTCTAGTTGTAAAAGATATTAATGATTTAGTAAGTAATCGGTATATAAGTCCATGAATAAAGTATATTTATTTTTAGTATTTGTTTAATTGCTATTCTAGCAATTTAGTTTTTAAAAACAGAATAAAGTTAAAGAGGTGAATAAATTTTAATGACAATAAATCGCTGTAAATAAATGGTTTAAAGCGTTATTTGTAGGTCGGTATAAGAACATTTTTTTTCAATATTTTATTCAATACTGTCGCGTCGAATGTTTCTTCAAATCTAATAAATTATATTCTTAGATTTAATCAAACATACGACGAGGCATACGCCTATATTTGGCGGATTGGCGAATGATTTGTATATTAGTTTCGTAAAAAAACAATGTTGTTTGCAAGCTTAACACCCAACACTTATGACAAACCTATCATATAAATTCTTCGATGCTTACTTTAATGCCTTTTCGAATAAGACGGTTTATACCGACGATGTACCGCAGGAAATGATTTTGACAGAAGAGGATGAAGAAGGTTGGTTTGGTTGGAAACTTATTAAAGGGACACTTCTTGAGGAAGAGTATCAAAAAGTTGAAAAAGAATTTAATATCAAGCTTCCGAAGAGTTTTGTTGAGTGGCATAAGGAATATTTTTTTCTTGACGCTGATACTTCAATACTTAGACTGCCGACTTCAAATCCAAATTTACCTTTAGAAGAAATAAAGGAGAACTTGAATTGGTTTATTGCAGAACAATTAATTCCATTAAAATTATATCCATTTGGTAACGAAGGAAATGATGCGGGGCCTTTGGTATTTGACGGACGAATTGACACAATAAATAATGAATTTCCAATTAGGGTTTACGACCACGAATTTGGTGGTGACCTTGAAGGATTGAGTGAAATTATATTTTCATCCTTTGAGAAATTATTGGCGTGTTTGACACACTATATGACAGAATTGAAAACAAGAAAAAGCTTTGAAATAATTCCCGATTTTTTTAAGATTGACCCAGCAGGTGCAGGTTTGACAGGTATTGATTATTGGCTAAGTTGGGCTAATATGCAAAAAGCAAACTTTGAAGAATTTAGCGACTGACAAAAAGCAAGCCCGCCGACAACATCGGTATGGCAATATGGCGAATAAAGTGCTAAAATCAAGTTCGCTTCTTCGATTGAACTTTTGTGCAAAATTGAAGATTTGCGTTTCGAGTTCCTAGATATCCTTAACGCGCGTTTTCTGTTCCATACTAAGCCTTCTAAACGAATCTTCCCATAATAGGTCTCAAAACCACTTGTTGGACATATCTGATTGATAAGTCCGTAAGCTTGGGGATAACAACAGAATCATCCTTTTTATGAGCGTAATAATATATGCCACGACTCATGCATAATTTCTATTAATCTGTGAAAATAACAGAAAATCAAAAGAAATATATACGGTAATGTTGACATTCAAATTGTAAATCATTTATCTTATAGAGATGGCCAAGATGGTCTCAGGGGTGGATTGGGTATAATTGGTACGGGTCATACTTATAACTGGTCCAATAAATGAAATGGTATAGTTAGGTACATAGGTCAAGTATTTGAAAGCGGAGGTACAGGCATGAATTTTCATTCTCAAAACCCCGATTTTGCACCACTTTATGAAGTTGATATTTATGTTCAAGATTGCGCAACCAAGCAAACAGCTGCCAATTACTATAAATCCACCATATTTATTTGGGGCGGTGCTGGAAATATTAATTTTCCTAATGGAAATTTAAAGCTAAATGTAAAGGCGTAAAAACTACATAGAAGCATCTTATTATTAATAAATACTACAATCTATCAGCAACATGCTCATGCATTTTGTGTTTTACGTGTTATAAAAAGATTAAAAATTTAACACGTGGTCATTACGTGTTATAAAAAGATTAAAAATGTAACACGTAAATTAAATCAAATAGATCATAAAAATAACATCTAAAGCCATTCTGTCAAGAATGGCTTTATTTGTTTTATACCATCCTTACGGCTTCCCGTATTTTTTAATCAAAGCGATCCTTTATTTTCGGGCTTTTAAAACAGTATTCATCATACACCATGATCGTTACCAGTACCAATACCATCGAGGGGAGAGAAGTCCTGCGTTATTTTGATCCTATATCAGCAACAGCTGTTATTGGAGCCAATGCTCTGAGTGAAATAGGAGCGAGCTTCGTAGACTTTTTCGGTGGACGCTCCCGCAATTATGAAAACAAATTACAGGAGCTATATAAGAGCGTAGTGGAGTCTTTAAAGCAAAATGCCCGTAGCTATAGGGCAGATGCCGTTATAGGCTTCAGCGTCAATATTGACGAGCTCTCGGGCAAAGGAACACCGATCGTTTATGATCACCGCTATCGGTACACCTGTATTGCTTCAACATCTTTAGTAGAATTCATACGTTAACTGAGTTGTACCTTTTGTTGTTTCCAGTAAAATTTTCCCATCCAAAAAATCTTTCCACAATACCGAATAGTCTTTGTTTTCAATTTCTTTAATCATTTCAAAAAAACTTTGGCCATGTAGGCTATCGATAGTCGGAGATTGAATAAATTCTGTGGGTAACCCATAATAAAAAACTAAAAACTGTTCTAACAACTTGTAATTATAGTAATTGTTATATTTTTTAAGATCCTCAATATGATTTTGAGAATATTTTTTTTCGATAATAATTTTGTTGATTTTGCCCTTATTATAAAAATAGTCTATCGTAGACACTTGCATGTTCCCTAACAACTTTCCTCCTACATATCGAATATGATTTTTATCATAAACAATTACAGAATCCTTATTTGTGAAGTAAAATCCGACCTCACCTATATAAGACAGCTTGCCAAACTGAAAGGTATAATCTTGATTGAAAATGGAAGCTCTACTGTTCATATAAACAGGTATCCATTTTGATATATTTTCAAACTTTTGCTGTATTGAGTCCATTCCAAAACTTGGATAATCAATATTTTTAACCTTGACAGAGCTATCTTTTAATACAAGAAAACTAATTTTTTGTTTTTCATGAGCTTTAGGGAAAGCTTTTATAAGTTCTTTATAAAATTGATAAACGCCTATTCGAGGAGTCGGTATAAAGCTCTCATATGAATAAAATCGAATTTTTTCTTCTTCTTGACTTTTAGCAATATAGCTACATACCAATAATGAAAAAATGATAAAGTACCTAGATAAGCTATATTTGATGAAGATTGAAGACATAGATTTAGTCATTATAAGTATATAGGTTAACCGTAGCTTCCATAACACCGTAACGTCTTTTCCAGTTATAAAAGGTGGCTTTGCTAATCTCAAGCTCCCGGCAGATATCATCCGTCTTTCTACCTTCTTCTCCTTCTTTGAGAGCTATTACAATCTGTGTTTCTGTAAAACGTGTCTTTTTCATCTTATTACTTAAATCTAAACATTTATGCCCAGTTTTAAACTGTTTGATTTTTTTGGACATTTAGAAGACTTCGCATCTACTTCAAACCGTATCATGCAGTCTGTACGATATTTTTAACAAATGTGGACTTGGAAACTTAGATTATAATAAACTAAATTCTAGTTGACTTTTGTTATTTTAATTGGATTTTTATTTCTTTTTTGATTAATTGGTGTGATTTTTTTCTCGAATAATAAAAAAAGTTATATCCATTAACAATTTGTTAACAACTCTATTTGATGTAAAGTATAATTTTGATAATAATAATAATAATAATAATAATAATAATAATAATAATAATAATAATAATAATGCTTTTGAAAAAAAAGAGATAAACCATTTATAAATTAACCATATAATATAAACTAATAAAACAGTAAATAATAAAAATTATCAATTGAAGCTTTGGAAGCTGAATTGCAAGTTATCGAATTAAAAAATCAAATGAAATTTTAGGTTGGGTTAATTTTGGTAATAATGATTGTGTTATTCAAGCCATTGCTGCCGCAACAGGACGGAGTTATGATTATGTTCTAAGTCAGTATGGTACATTTATGGCAGAAAGAAATGGCATGTCTCACATCCCTGGTGCCTCTGGTATGTATGAATATACTGGATCGTAAACATGTGTTAATTCAACTGATGCAGGTGCATTTGCAGCATTCATGAGATTAACTAGACAAGGAGATGTTCCAACAGGTTCAAGTGAAATGTCTATGAATGGTGACCAAAGTGTTGCTTTTCTTAATCTTTGAGGAGGAAATGAACACACAATAGTAATTACAGGTAATGCTAGTTCCTCCAGTTAATATTATTACGATCCACAAGCGGGTACTACAGGCACAATCAGTAAAAATGACTCTAGAATTATGGGTAGCTGGGGATATTAAATTTGATTTAAGATTTTATTAAAATACAAGATACTTCCACAGTATGATATTAATACTGTTAAATCTTTTCTTAAAAAATTAATTTTATTTTTTTTAAATGCGGGTCATCTTCATTTGTTTATACCTAGTGTTAATATTCTCATTAAAAGTTCATGGACAAACTTTTAATGAGAAGTACGATTTAAATTTTAAGCAATTTGACAATTGTGCGTGGGATTGGATTAAAGTACAAAATAGATGTAATCTAAATTTAATGGAAGACTCTAATAATAGTAGATTTTTGTCAATCAGCGTTCTAAGGAAAATAAACCAGTTTAATGATACAATAGCAATGAAATTTTTGCTTACTAAACATATTGTATTACCTGCAACTTTACAAAAAGAGAAAAATTTATCTGTTTCCGTCCATTACAAAGGTGACTCTGAAAAATCGATTAAATTATCGCTCATAGGAATCGGCGATAATGAAAATATAAATTTTCATTATTCTAATCAATCAAAAGTATCAGGAGATTGGAAAAAACTTACCGTATACGGTAGTTTAAAAGAGAGTAAAGCGATCAATATATATATCGAATATTCCGGAAATAGGGATACCAATCAGTTCGTTGATTTAAAGAATGTTCAGGTAAAAGTAGGGAAACAGTTATTGAATGAAATGAAAACAGGTACAGAGGATAATATTATTATACAACCTGCACTAAATGAAAACAATATTATTCCCTTAAAAATTGAAAATGACAGGCTTTTTTGGAAACAGATGCCACAGCTTCAAGATGCAAAAATCATCGGACTTGGCGAGATTACCCATGGAAGTGAAACATTAAGAAATTTAAGACTGTTTTTTTTGAAAAGTCTGATTCTAGATCATAATTGTAAGCTAATCTTAGCTGAGGGAGATTTTCAGGTTTTTATGTTGTTCGATCTTTATATACAAGGTCTTATACCCATTTCCTCGAGGGACAGGATAAAAGAGATATTAGATTTAGGCTTTGGAAATAATACATTTATCACTTTCTTGGATTGGTTAAGAACCTATAATGATAAAAATATTAAAAAAGTTCATCTTGTTGGTATTGATAACAATGGAAATTTTGATAATATATCAATTCCTTTAATGGACTTTCATTATAATTTATTAGGGGAAGATAAAGGCAAAAATTATATCAAATTACTTTATAGTAATCAACTTGATTCTGTGAAGATTTTAGCAAATAATGATGAGTCGTTAAAGATAGTAATGGGGGAAAAATACTTTCAATACTATGATTATGTGCTTTCTGAACCTCGGTTTAAGAATTGGCAGGACCTTTCATTAAGCAGAGATAGGAATATGTTTCGAAGAACATTATATTTAGATAGCTTATTTACTACTGAAGATGAAAAAATTGCCATCTTAGCACATTCAGGTCATCTGCAGAAAATTCCTCTTGTAAATGAAGTGAGTGAAAAAGTATTAGGTAATTTCTTAAATAAGACATTCAAACAGAAGTATTATGCAATAAATTTTACTGCCGGTTCCGGGACTTTTATTCAAGATAGTTGTGATTATTTTAAAAACTTTTGTATTGATTTTATTCGAAATATTCCAGAAGATAGTTTTGAATATCAGGCGGCCAGTCTTCATAAAAAGCTTTTTTTATATCCCATGGATAAATTATGCAATAATAGTATAAAGACGTCTTTGCATATTTATAGAAACAGTTTGGGGAAAGATCTTTTTAAATTTACTAATCTGCCAAAGAGATACGATTCTATCATTTTTGTAGATAGTAGCATCGCAATTCCTTTGGGCTTTTACCAACAACTAGATGCTGATAGCCATTATTTTAAAAAGAGAACCATGTATTATAATCTTATTAAAAATTAGTAGGGCTTATGGATAAAATAAATGTTTTTTTTGTGGATTATTTTAATCAAGTCAATGGTGGATTAACTACGTATTTTGATAATCTAAAACAATCTCTAAGTGAAGATGAAAGAATCAACCTAAATTTAATATTGGTGAAATCTAGCCCTTCAGTAAATGAAATTAAGGAAATAACCGATAATAGAGTGAAGATATACATCTTTCCATATGATATTGCTTTAACTCCTTCAGAAATCAATCATGATTTACAATTAATAGATTTTTTAGAAAATCTATTAAAACCATTAGCAAATATTATTTTTCATTTTAATTGGATCAACCAGGCTCCATTTGCTGTGAATTAAAAAGAAGATTAATTGTAGTACTATTCTTACGAACCATTGTTTACCATGGAGAAATTTAATAACAAATAAAGAGGCTAAGCAAGCATCCAAGAAAGCAGTTGTAATTGCTAAAGCCCAAGGCGAACACAAAAAAGCCATTGAGACAGCTTTAAAATTTAAAAAGATGGGCTTACCTATTGCCGATATTGCAAAAGGTACCGGTCTTACCATCGACGAGATTGAAAAACTGAAATAAATCAAATAGCTCATATAGATAAACGTATAAAGCCATTCTTGACAGAATGGCTTTATACGTTTTATACCATCCTTAAGGCTTCCCGTATTTGGGATTTTTCGGTGGACGCTCCCGCAATTATGAAAACAAAAACAGGAGCTATATAAGAGCGTAGTCAAGTCTTTAAAGCAAAATGCCCGTAGCTATAAGGCAGATGCCGTTATAGGCTTCCGCGTCAATATTAATGAACTCTCGGGCAAGGGAACGCAAATGTTTATGATCACCGATATCGGTACTCCTGTATTGCTCAATGAAATTCAACATAAACAAGCAGAAGCAGTACGTGGAGATATCGATGGATCAGTTATTAAGAACAAAGTCTATACTCGTACTTCAATCCTATATTTCTAATTTAGTTTTGTGGTTGTGCTATATACTTAAGGTTATCAAAAAAGCGTTCTATCAAGCGCCTATCTTTAGTTATTATTTCTGCGACACCTTTAGATTCATATCTGAATTCGAGGTTTGATCCATAGTTTGTTGTTAATCCTTTCGGAAAATGAAGCGTTACTAGATATGTTTCAATATCTCCATCTGCAGTTTTTGTACTGTTACTTACTAAATCTATATTGTTTACTATAGCTTTAATATATCCAAATTCCATATATGGATAATCTGCTAATTTAACAATTACATTTTGACCGCTTTTTACTTTACCGGCACCATTTACAGGAAGCATGACTTGACCGATCAAATTATTTTGTGATGGAACAATAGAAAATAGATGTTCTCCTTGCTGCACGAATTGATTGTCATTCCAAAATTTTAAAAATTGAATCTTACCGTCAAAAGGTGCTCTAAATAGATATAATTTTTCCCAGTTATTTAGCTTGTCAATTAAATTGTTATATGAAGTTAAAACTTCTAGATTAAGTTGCAGCTCCCGTTCACTTTTATTGACTTTTATTTCCTGTATATTTTTTTCAGTACCTTGAATCTGTTCACGTATGCTACCTGTGTTACGGATTGACGTTTGGAAATAGTCATTTGAACCTAGGTAGGAGGCTTTCGATTTTTCAAACTCGGACAAACTAATTACTTTTCTATTGAAAAGAATAGAATCCCTTTCATACATTCGATCTGATAACGTTAAATTTTCTTTACTAATAGATTCTTTATTTTTTAAAACAGTTAGTGCTTGTGTTTGTTCGTTTAGTATACCATATAAAGCTTGTTCCTGTTTATCATATAATCGATTGTGTTGATAATCCGCTAACTGTTTTAAGGCTGATAAAAAATTTGTATATGGAGCGGTAATATCACCCAAGTTTTTATTCTTATATAAATTATTGTAAATATTGTAAGCATCATCTGTGGGGAGGTTAAGTTTAGAAATTTGTGTCCTTATTTCTGAAATTAAATGTGGATCAGTAGCATTATCGATCCAGCCAATTACTTGACCGGCTTTTACCTTTTCTAAAGATTTAATACCATTAAGTCTCAATTTCCCATTGATTTCCGTAACCAATCGTAATGGAGCCTGATCAGCATTGATTGTTAGTTGTCCAGTAATTATATCAGGATATTTAATGATGTAACCAAAAGAAACCAATAAAATTACAATAAAACATACCACAAGCGTTATATTTTTTGCAAATGTATTAGGCATGCGCTCAATAATATCTATGATTTCTTCTGTTCTCTTGTCGAGCGAAATAATCTCAGTAGGTTTCTTTTCGCTTATCATAATTAATTGGCTAAAAATTTAACTTCAGATTGACTTTCAACCAATTGAAAGTATCTTCCCCCGCGATTCATTAAACTATCGTGATTACCAACTTCCACTATGCAACCATCTCTCATTACAACAATCTGTTCCGCCTTTCGTATGGTGCTCAAACGATGTGCTACAACAATCACTGTTTTTCCATGAAAAACTTCATCGAGTGCAGTAGTTATTTTGTGCTCATTGATAGTATCTAAGGCATTTGTTGCCTCATCAAAAAATAATATATCTGGATTTTTATATAATGCCCTGGCTATTAGTACGCGTTGTCGTTGTCCTCCACTCAACCCACGTCCATCTTCTCCCATTTTCGTATGATAACCCAGAGGCAGCTGTTCAATTTCTGGACCGATATTAGCTGCTGTAACCGCTTTAATTAATCTTTCGTTGTCAGGCTTTTCATCATCAAGAATGATATTATTCAATATAGTATCGTTGAAAATTTTGCCATCTTGCATCACTGCACCACATTTAGAGCGCCACTGCCTGAGACCTATATTATTAACATTCATGTTCCCCACTGATATTTCTCCATAACTTGGTTTATATAAACGCAGGAGTAGTTTTAATAATGTTGATTTCCCGCTGCCACTGTCTCCCACAATTGCTGTTACCTTACCATGAGGGATAATGAGGCTAACATTTTTGAGGATCACAGGAGATACATGCGTGTATTGAAAAGAAACATTTTTTACAATAATATCGCTAATACCAGCAAGAGTCATATCATTGTTACCGATGTCTTCATCCTCATCTGCAAGTGACTGAATTTCATTTAATCTCATGAAGCTGATTTGAGCAAATTGAAAGGATACCATAAACGATATTAATTGTTGAACAGGGCCATTTAGCATCCCGATAATGAATTGTGTTGAAATCATTACTCCAAAAGTAATTTCACCTGCAATAACAGCTTTAGCGCAAAAAAAAGTAATCAGTAGATTTTTAACACTATCAATAAAGCTTGCTCCAAGATTTTGAATATTATTGATCCCCAGCATACGCAGATTAATTTTAAAGAGTCTTGCCTGTATACCTTCCCATTTCCATCTTTTAGCCTGCTCATAATTATTAATCTTAATGTCCTGAATCCCCCCAATTGTTTCGACCCAATAACTTTGGTTCTTGGCGGTTAATTCGAAATAGTCCCAGTCCAGTTTTTTGCGTAGATTAAGAAACGCTATTACCCATAATATATATAACACGCTTCCGACAATGAAAATATAAAAAATAGTATTGTTATACATCCAAAGTATGATACTAAATATAAAAAAGGTCAATGTTGAAAATATCAGATTTAGTGAATTATTCATGATGAAAGTTCTGATCCGTTCATGATCGTATGCCCTTTGTAATATATCTCCAAGCATTTTATTCTCGAAAAATGACACAGGAAGTTTCATCAATTTAATTAAGTAATCGGAGATAAGCGCAATATTTATTCGCGAAGATAGGTGTTGAAGAATCCAATCTCTGACAGCTGAACTTAAAGTAATGCTGACAATTAAAGCAAGGTTTGCAAAAAGTACTATATTGATAAAGCTAACATCTTGGGTCTGTATTCCTACATCAATAACCGCTTTTGAAATAAAAGGTAGTATAGCCTGCATTCCCGTAATCAATAACATTACAGTTGCTAAATAAAAAAAGCTTTTTTTATATGGAGTGAAATACCCTAAAATATTTTCTAACTGTTTATTGCGGTGCGATTTCTCACCAGTTTGTCTTTGAGCAAAGTCCGCTTGCGGTTCAAGAATTAAAGCAACACCTTTTGTTACAGTTTCTTTGTTTTTCAACCATCCGTTTTCAAATTCATCTTGATTATATTCAACTTTTCCTTTTGCGGGATCTGCTATAAAAAAAAGTAGATCTTTATTTCGCTTTTCTTTTATTTTATACAAGACGACAAAGTGACTATTATCCCAGTGCATGATAATGGGTAAAGGAACTTTTTCAAGAATCTCTGTTACGCTACAATGTGCGGCTAACGTGCGGATACCAATTGTTTCAGCTCCGTGTGAAATACCAGCGAGCGAAACTCCTTCTCTCGTATTACCACATAGATCCCTTAAGTATTGTAATGAATAGTATTTACCATAAAATTTTGCAATCATTTTTAAACATGCGGGACCACAGTCCATCATATCAAGTTGCCTGTCGAGTGGAAATGTCCGAAGATCCATAATACTTAAATCAATTTTTAATTAATATTGCAGTAGTTACGCTTTATGTGATCTTTCATCGTATTTACTGTGAGCACAGAAAAACCCAGCTGTTTTTGTTGAGAACGCAATACCTTTTCAATCCACTCATCTAGTAATTGTATTCGCATTGAATTATTGAATATTTTATTGCCCAAATTTTGACTAATTGCAATATGAATTTTTAATTCCTCAACGGAATGATCAATATTTAATTTATCAAGTTCAGATGAAAGTAGACTAGCTGCACTTTCTCGTTGCTCTCTGCCATTTTTGTTGGAAGTATTTTGATCATGTATCCGGTAATGTGTCAGATATTCTGGAATATTAGCAGCTTTATATTTTTTTAAGATTTTAAACCAAAGATGGTAATCTTCAGCATGCGGATATTTTTTTGAATACTTGATTTTTTTCACAATATCTGCACGCATTAAGACTGAGGGATGAGAAAATGGATTTTGGAATAGCATTGCTTGCTGAATTTCCTCATGACTGCAGGGATATTGTTTTAGTCCCATTAATTGTCCTTTGCTGTTAATCACACGATGATGACTACCTACCAGTGCTAATTCATCATTATTTGAATCCTCAAAGTACTTCACCTGTTTGTACAATCGGTTTTGTTGCATGACATCATCCGTGTCGATTCTAGCAACATATTTACCTTTAGCATATTTTATTCCGTAGTTTAAGCTATCAACTATCCCTATATTCCGTTTATTATTCAGTACGATGATCCGAGTATCTTTATAACTTTCTAAAATAGTGCTACTATTATCTACAGAGCCATCATTTATGATAATTAGCTCAAGATTAGTATAGCTCTGGCAAAGTATACTATTGATGCATTCCCGTAGATACTTCTCGCCGTTATAACACGGGAGAATTACACTTACTAGCGGATAATTTGAATTGCCATTCAATTTTTTTTGTGTTTCTTGTTCCTCCATCAGTCTTTTATATATTTTGACTGTCTGTTGCCCCATATTACTTACTTCAAGATGTTTCTCAGCATATTTTTTAGCTTTCCTTGCTCTACTATTAGCTTTATTTTTATTATTTAGTACGCTTAAAATATTTTGCGAAAGTTTGTTTACATCAATATGTACATCATTATCGTTTAAGACTAAAGGAGTTCGTAGACCATATTCATCCGGGACTAATTCTTTTAATCCATCCACATCAGCTACAAGCAACGGGAGACTGTGGTGCATCATTTCTATTGTAGTGTAACTACATTGTTCGATATAAGATGGAACTATACCTAAATCAGCCATTTGATAAAAATCAAACAGTACCGATTTTTCTAAAGAACCAGTTATCGTTAAATTTGCCCATCGCTGGTTTGCATATTTCAATATCTCGCTGTGGTTTCCATTTCCAGCAATTATTAGTCTAACATTCGGTTTTTCTTCCAATATTTTATCCAGAGCTTTCACAAGATCAAATACTCCCTTCCTCTGATTCACTACGCCTGCATACAATATAATTTCATCGTCAAGACTAAATCCGTACTTTTTTCTTAATATTTTCGGATCTTTTAATTCGGGCTTTTCAACTTTAAGTCCATTTTGGACAATACTCATTTGATTTTTAGGAAATTGAAATAATTTTTGTAGGGCAGAAGCAGCAAATTTTGTAACACATATTACATGATCTACTGCATTGTATGCTACCCATTCATGTAGCAGAGATTGATCCACATACTTTATATCTTCTTTCGAAAGAAGTAAGCCATTTATGTATTTAAATAAAGGATAGTTGTTCGTTATATTATCTCTCCAAGGGATACAATGTTTGGTCAGTATTGTTTTGCATGTCATTTTTGCTTTAAGTAATTGCGCAAAAGGTGCATGATTGATCCAATTAAAATGAAAAATCGTGTCTTGGTTCGGATCTAACTCTTTGCTAAAGTATATGGCAAGATTCTCATCCTTTGTGTTATGCTCAGGAATTGCTATATCATGTGGAACATAGTAGTTTATTCCATATTCACCTTGTTCTTTATGAATATTTTTGTATTGATCGGCATTAACAAATATAAAGTGCAGACTAATATTTGGATCTTCCACAACATAGTTTGTAAGTTGATCCACATATGTAGTCAATCCAGTACTATTTCGATTATAGTAGTCAATAATAAATAAATTAAACATAACGATCTCCTGATTAATATGTGATTATGAAAGTTGACATTAAATTATTCTCCAGAAAAAGTTCTTAGTCTTCTTGGTGTTTTTAATACAATAGTGCCATCACTATTCAGTCGGGCATATATCCTAATTTTTGATTCTATAGGTCTACGATCTATAGCAGCTGGAAGCCAATCTATATTATATGATTTTAACAACGCCCTACATTGCGATTATCTATTATAACCACAGGTAAATACTTTTAAAACTCCATTTTGTACTTGTGCAAAAATTTCAATATAGCTTTTCACAACTCGACCTCCTAGTATCCTTGGTTGCCATACAGAGCCAGACTGCTGTAGTGAACGAAGTATTTGGTTGCCTACTTTGTCATTACCCATTAACATTTGCACATTGTTTATATATCCTTTCTGATCAACTATACCTTTAAAAAGATAATGAGTTTCTTTATTTATATTTCTAATGCCAGGAATATCCTTATTTAAATTTTCTTCTAAGACAGCGTTACCCTTTTTGTAACTAGCCTTGAATCCTTCATAAGGGATACTGGAAAGTTCACGTTGAACTTTTGTTCCTTTATGCAACCATTCTGTTAGCATGTATTTTAGACTATCTTTTGTCAGTATTGCAGTTATTGTGTAGTTTATAAGTTCATTTTTTTTATCATATTTTTCATCAATTATTTTTAAGTCATATATTGGATAATCCGGTATTTTTAAATTGGGATAGTCTCTTTTTAAAAGGAATAAATCACCTGGAAATTTTAAATAGAAGTAGGATTTTCTATTTTGTCCGGCTTTCTTATTTTCATATTTGAAAAAAAGTTCTATAGGTTCATTTTTGTCGTAGTTAATAATTAAACTATCTAAATCTTGATTTTTTTCAAAATAATCTGAGTGACAATTATTTAACCCGCTAATAGTCAGCTCTTTTAGTCTGTGAGATTGAGCAATACAAAAGTTACTACTTAGAAATGTAATGGTAAGTAGTAAAAACAAAAATATTTTCATAAATTTTTGCTCTATATAGTATTTTTGATTATTCATACATTAAAAATTATTTTTGTAATACACAACTTCGTAGGAATAAAGATTTGTATCATCACCAGTTGGGATATGATCTTTTGTAAAAGCAGTGAATGAGACGTTGTCTTGAATACTAGCATAATCCGTTTTTTGAGTATAATCACCTATACCATTTACTATTGCTGAATGAGCTATAAATCGCTCTCCTGTAGATTTATCTGTCCACCATATAACTGCAACGTTAGCAATAGTACTACCATTTACTTGACTATACAAAGTATTACTGTTAAGCATATTTTCAAATTTCGCAATTTCATTATGAGCGCTATTAAGCGCATCTGTTATCCAATATTTACCACCTGTAAATGCCAATCCTGAACAATTAGACTTAAAATCATCAGGAATAGTTGATAATTGTGTATTAGTTTTATTATCAACGACTTTGTATACCTCAAGGGCGAGTATGTCATTTCCATTTTCACTAACGAGTTTCACTTCTTTAAAATATAATGTATGTCCATTCTCTCCATAAGTTATTTCAGTAGTTTTATTTGTATATATTGCTTGTTTCCAAGGATCATTCGGTATATTAGGATTAGCAGGTATAGTTGGGCTTCCGCTACCAGGTCCCCAATCACCACCAGCACTACCGCTACCAGTGCTGCCATTTCCAGTACTGTAGTTGTATCCGCTTCCATTTTGATTTCCACTACTAAAATGATCATAGCCATGACCTGTACTCGTTGATCCAGTGCTGTTTATAATTACTTCGTCCAAATAATAACCTGTACTGCTTAGACCCGTAGACCCGTATCCGCCACTAGATCCACTACTGCTGCTACTGGAAGTTGTATAGTTATTTAAGTAAGCATTAAAAGTTGTTTCATTCAATGCTATCTTTGACCCATAAAATAAATCTTGTTCAGATTCAATATTTGCTCCTGTACCAGGATCTGTAAGAAAATCTACTGAGTCCTCAAAAGAATGATTGATTAGTCCAGCATTATTTCCTGAGCTAAACCCGCCCACTACCTGAACAAGTTCGACATCGGAAACAAGCGCCAGTTCTCTTTCCAATTCTTCAAAAGCAAGCTTTAATTTTTTTTTCATAACTGTTTATAATTGTAAGTAATATTCCATTTAATTTTCAGCATTGAATTACAGAAACCAAGAGTGTTCCCAATAATGAGTCATAATGCCTGACTGCATGAATACTTTATGGTTTCTGATCTCGTCATATGCATATTCGAATATATCTTTTATCTGGATCTTTGATTGTTCAATATTTTGAAACTTTCTCATCGTAGCTCTCATACGATATGGACATGAATGATCTCAAGCTTACTACTTTATGTCTAAATCAAATTTTTTGAAATAGTACGTTAAAAAAGGAAGAATTTTCAAACTATAAGAACTTTTGTTTTCTAAACTAATGTTTAATAAAATATTGGATCATTAGGGTTTTTATGATAATCTTTAATTTTTAAACGTCTGTAATTTCCTTGTGCTGAAAGTGTAAAAGTTTTATCTGGATTGAGTCGAAGATAAATATCAATTAAACTTGTCCTTTGTGTATTACTAATTCTAGGCTTAAAAAGCCATTTTTCATTTCTGTTTTGAAAATCTCTACTGTCTTTCTTTTGAATAGGTTGACTAGCCTCAAAAGAGTAATATGTTTTCATGAAATAATTATAAAGAAATCTCGATTTTCCATAAATTATTTCGTTATCTCCGATTTCACCGTTCCTTAAGATAACAGCCTGAATTATTAACACCGAATCTTTAATAACATCTGTACAATCTCTGTAGTTAGTATTAAGAAGATTAATAAAATCTAGCTTTTTATGGGGATTTATAACAGCTCCAACTCCTCCAGATTGTAAAAAATCTCTAATAGCTGATTTTTTTGAAGTAATCGTTAAAGTATAATCTTTTTTATCCGTTGTTTTTAGTATTTCCGATTCTAATTCATCTTGAAAAATAAATTGGTATATCAGTTTATAATCCTGGTTTAACCACAACTGATCCGCTTCAAAATCTACTTTATAAGTAGTTATATCTTTTGTAATATATGGATTTGAATGTTTTTCCTTTAAAGGTTCATATATGAATAAAGTCGATGGGGCCTTATCTTCATACTGAAGATATATAGAATCAATATTTTGATAGGTATTAAATATCTCCGCTATCTTTTCATTTTGTGAATTATTTTTAAATACGGATTGTCCATAGTTCTTTAGAATAGAAGTTCCAAAAATTATAAAAAGTAAAAAAAGTGTTTTTATAAAGCATCTCATTATAATTGAAGTTTTAAAATTTATAATATTGTTTTACGTTATCTTCATATTTAGTTCTATTTCCATCTGTAGCATAGAAATCCTCTAAACTATTAAAAGTTTGCATTTCCGCATTGTCAGTTTTACTCCATATTTGTCCTGTTGCTGGATTTCTTCGAACTGAATGAGAGAAAACGCCATTATTGTAAAAAGAAATTATAGTAGCATCGGTTTGGTTAGAAGTGTAATTATTATTCATCATATCTCTGAATGACTGGTCTTCATGTGATGAATCAATTAGGTCTGGATTATTCGGAATAGGAACAAATGGATCGTGAATCCATAGATTCAACCCTGTTGCCGAACCATGGCAATTTGATTGATACCTTTCCGGAATGTCAAAATGTTCGATGTTTTGTGCATCAAAATAGCTAGTGACTTTATATGCTAATACATCCAAGTTGTTTGGCCCTTTTATTATGACTGGTATTAGATTTAATTTTACTTTGTCAAATTTATCTTCAATACTGCCTGTATAATCTATAGAAGTGTTAAATTTTCTAGGATCCGAAGGATCTAATAAATATTCTATAACCTTTCCATTAACATCTCGCTCCCATGGGTCATTCGGTATATTAGGATTAGCAGGTATAGTTGGGCTTCCGCTGCCAGGTCCCCAATCACCACCAGCACTACCGCTACCAGTGCTGCCATTTCCAGTACTGTAGTTGTATCCGCTTCCATTTTGATTCCCACTACTAAAATGATCATAGCCATGACCTGTACTAGTTGATCCAGTGCTGTTTATAATTACTTCGTCCAAATAATAACCTGTACTGCTTAGACCAGTAGACCCGTATCCGCCACTAGATCCACTACTGCTGCTACTGGAAGTTGTATAGTTATTCAAGTAAGCATTAAAAGTTGTTTCATTCAATGCTATCTTTGATCCATAAAATAAGTCTTGTTCAGATTCAATATTGGTTCCTGTACCAGGATCTGTAAGAAAATCTACTGAGTCCTCAAAAGAATGATTGATTAGTCCAGCATTATTTCCTGAGCTAAATCCGCCCACTACCTGAACAAGTTCGACATCGGAAACAAGCGCCAGTTCTCTTTCCAATTCTTCAAAAGCAAGCTTTAATTTTTTTTTCATAACTGTTTATAATTGTAAGTAATATTCCATTTAATTTTCAGCATTGAATTACAGAAACCAAGAGTGTTCCCAATAATGAGTCATAATGCCTGACTGCATGAATACTTTATGGTTTCTGATCTCGTCATATGCATATTCGAATATGTCTTTTACCTGGATCTTTGATTGTTCAATATTTTGAAACTTTCTCATCGTAGCTCTCATACGATATGGACCCGAATAATTTGGTGTTGCCATTAAATCACGCTCATCTTTTATATAAGTAGTTATGATGTCTTTAACAATTGTATACAAATATGTATTGTTTGCTAGAGCTGAAAAATGTTCAGATGCCAATGTTTCATTGAGCGGGTCGATGACTACATAACCCTTTTGTTCCTTATCAGCTAGGGAAAGAAAATCTTCTGCATTATTAAGACTGATGTCCCAGTCAACATAGTACCCACCATAATGATATATCACCAGATAGCGAGCAATATCCGCAGCTTCTGCATGATTTCTGGCATTCTGAAATGCATCTAAGGCAAATTCATATTTGTCTTTTATAAATTTTGCTAAACTATCGTCGTCCCAGTACACAATCTTAAAACCATGGCTAATTGTAGCTTTCCACGATTCAAGACACATTTTAACGAGTTCAGAAGGTTTTTTACCTACTATCTGATGAATAATTTTAGGAACCATATTTTAGACTTCAATTGATTGTGTTGAGTTTTGTAAATTACGTTTATGAATGAAGTGTATATATTCATAAAATTTAAAATATGTATCGCTTTCCCTCCAGATCTTCAAATAAGCTAAGCATTTCTTTTCTAGGTTTTTAATATCTGTTGAGGCCTCCTCATAAATAACATTTCCTCCAAAATCTACTGTCATCATTCCGTTGACTTTCTTTAAATAGACTTCTTTTAAACTGTTGTCATTAGGAAACGATTTTATTGCTTCCCAACCTCTTTCGTGCAATAATGTGATATCCCATTTTAGCAGATTTCTGTGAAGGAAAGCCACTGCATTTTTATCATCATATTGAATCATGGTATTACCATTAAAAGAATCATTTAACCATGTACCACAATTTGAAGGAGATTTCTCTATCATAAAATAAACTGTTTTTAAAGCTGACCAAGCAAATTTGAATGTATCCTTATCCCCATATAGAAATTTATAATAATATTCACCCAGTTGATTAAAATGCATACATAAGTTTAGTTCCTTCCAACAAGTTTCCTTGTTTATTAGTATTTGTCCGCTTTCTTGCTCAGGTAAATGGTACGCATCAGATCCTGTGATTTCCCATATTGGATTATTACTGTCTGTGAACCAGTAATCTGGCCAGAATGTTGTACCCGTTCGCAGATAACCTTCCATGTTAAATAATTCAGTTGGATTACTAAAGCAAATATTATCAGCATCCAAATACAGTATTTCTTTAAATTGACTATTTAATATTGCTAGTGGTTTTAAGTGAAATCCAGGTTTATGAACATTACAAACTTCTCTGAAATTTCGGAATTGCACATTTAACTCATTGAAATATTTTATTACGTCCTGTGAGATCTCATTTCCAAGATACCAAACTTCAACGGGTAGTATACATCCTGACTCTCTCAGTATATTTATTGATATCCATAAACATGATACATAGGTAATCCCTCCAGCTGTGTACACAATACCTTTGCCGTCGAATTTATCTATTGGATATGTTGGTATAATTTTGACATGTTCTTTCCACTCATTGGCCAAAAGCTCAATACTTGATTGTGAGATTTTAAAATCAACTAATCGAATTCTATTTTTCGTAAATCCCATTTAAATATTTATACTTATAAATTGGTTATAATCGATATACTACTACAGTTTAGACACAAACTACATTATTATAAAACTTCTTTTTCTTTAAAATTTTAAATATTACTTATTGTTGATCTTTAAACTACAAGAACTAGGTTATATTGGTGTTTTGTTTTCTTTATTTATCAATTATACATGGAATTATCGTAAATGAAAAATATTTTATTATTCATTAACAATTCATTAACAACTTTTAGGATTTAGGACCATTGCTTCTTCAAGAAATATTGAGATAAAAGGAGTGCGACTATTACTTAAACTATAGTGTAAGTCCAAATGATTCGACATCTCGAAAAATCGTATCGACCCAAGAACCAATACTTACCTAGCACAAGGAGATATCCCATCAGTAGCGAACTTCTCTTGTTATCAGGCGAATTACAATAAAAAGCCGTATCTTACTCTAATTAAAAATCTAAAAAAAGCAATTTAATACTGGTATCATTTTTTTTGAGTGCTTTTAAAATGCCAGAAAATCAATAACTTTGCGCTATGGCTACTACTGTACCAATTAAAGAAAACATTATAACATGGGCGCTAAACCGTGCAGGATACGATTTGGCCAAATTTTCCAGTAAGTATCCAGCTTTAAAAGTTGACCGTTGGTTGCAAGGAGATAAGCAACCAACTGTAAAACAACTTGAAGAATTTTCTAAAAAAGTACACATTCCTTTTGGTTATCTTTTTTTGCAGGAACCTCCCAATGAAGATATTGATTTTCCTTTTTTTCGTACAGGTAATTTATCTCCCAACTACCAAGTGAGTCCAAATGTTTACGACACAATACTAGATTTGCAACGAAGGCAAGACTGGCTGAGAGACTATTTAATACAATTAGAGATTCACCCTTTAGCATATGTTGGCAAATTTGGTGCCGATGCATCCATTGATATCTTTGTTAAAGATCTGAGAGATAAGCTGGGCTTACAAGCTGGCTGGACTATGAACTGTCCCACTTGGGAAGATACATTAGGTATATTAATAGATTCTATTGAGCGCATTGGTATTATTGTCATACAAAATGGGATAGTAGGGAATAATACTTCTAGACTAATACCAGTTGAAGAGTGCCGAGGATTCGTTCTTGTAGATGAATACGTACCTTTTATGTTTCTAAATAATGCAGATGCTAAAGCTGCACAGCTTTTTACTCTTATTCATGAGCTTGCCCATGTTTGGTTAGGTAAAAGTGCTGGATTTAATCAAGACCAATTATTACCTGCAAGTAACGAAACAGAGATTTTATGTGATCGTGTTGCGGCTGAATTTTTAGTGCCAGCTCATATTTTACGGGAAGTCTGGAAAGATTTAGCAGATATTCAAAAACTTGCAACTCGCTTAAAAGTAAGTACAATAGTTATAGCGCGACGTGCTCTGGATTTAGAGTTGATCAGCAAGACTCAGTTTTATACTTTCTACAACAAATATATAGAGCAATTTAGAGCTAAGAAAGGTGCCAGTGGTGGAAATTTCTACAGTACTTCAAAGCGTCGTGTGAGTCCAACCTTTGCAAGTTTTGTGGATAGTGCTGTTAAAAGTGGAGAGTTGACCTATAAAGATGCATTTAAATTAACAGGCTTGTATGGTAATGTATATACACAATTCATTCAGAAACATGTAATAACGGTAAAATAATGGTTCAATATGTTCTAGATACCAATTTTTTTGTACAGGCACATCGTATGCATTATCCTTTTGATATTTTCCCAAGTTTTTGGAATAAAATAAAAGAGCTTGCAGAGGTTGGTGTGATCGTCAGTCTTGACAAGGTAAGGAATGAATTAGTTCATAATAAGGATCATTTAACCGATTGGATCGAAACAGCCTTAACCAAGGATTTTTTTCAGCCCACAGATATTGTTATAAATCAGTATATTGAGGTAGCCTCTTGGGCAGCTTCAAGAAGCAGTCATTATACTCAAGCAGCCTTAAATGAATTTTTAAATGTCGATGAAGCCGATGCTTGGTTGGTAGCTTACTCCTTGGTAGATTGTCAAAATAGAATTTTGATCACCCATGAAATACCTCAACCTCAAGGAAGAAAAAAAATTAAAATACCAGAGGCCTGCAATGCTACTGGAGTAGCTTTTATGGATGCAATAACCATGATGCGACAGATAGGAATAAGTTTTTAGTATCTGTTATCTGGAGAACTCTTCATCGATTTCCATATTTACTAATAAAATCAATTTTATAATTGTAGCATTTAAGATAAAACATCTAAAGCCATTCTGTCAAGAATGGCGTTATGCGTTTTATACCTTCCTTACGGCTTCCCGTATTTTTTAATCAAACCGATCCTTTATTTTCGGGCTTTTAAAACAGTACTCATCATACACCATGATCGTTACCAGTACCAATACCATCGAGGAGAGAGAAGTCCTGCGTTATTTTGATCCTATTTCAGCAACAGCTGTTATTGGAGCCAATGCTTTGAGTGAAATAGGAGCCAGTTCCGTAGATTTTTCGGTGGGCGCTCCCGCAATTATGAAAACAAAAACAGGAGCTATATAAGAGCGTAGTGGAGTCTTTTAAGTAAAATGCGCGTAGCTATCGGGCATATGCCGTTATAGGCTTCAGCGTCAATATTGATGAGATCTCGGGCAAAGGAACTCGAATCGTTTATGATCACCGCTATCGGTACACCAGTATTGCTTAATGAAATTAAACATATTCAAGCAGAAGCGGTAGGTGGAGATATCGATGGATCAATTATTAAGAACAAAGTCAATAAAATAAATCCAGGTGATGGACCCACTCTTCACCAATTATTAGAATCGTCAAGATTACTTCCACATTTTTGTCAACGACCAGCCCTAAGTTCTAAAGGTAGGAGAAGATTTGCCAACGATCATTATTCCGTATTTAACGACAGTTTCTGCCGATCCGATGGATAGCAAAATCTACTAAGGATAAATGTGTATAGATTTACATAAGTAATACAAACAAACCTTAAAATTAAATATTATGGAAATTATTCAAACGACCGAAAACACATTGAGCCATTCAATAGCAACTGCAATTATTAATGCACCAATTGAAAAAGTAAATATTGCAGATTGGTTACTAAACTTACCAGATGCAGAATATCAAAGATGCTCTACTCAGCATATCGGTGCTGCAATTTCTACTACCTTCAATGGGGAACCTGTATCACTAAATGTTGAAACAATTGGTGACGCCTTGATGGTGCAGCACTATGTAGCAGTTATTCATGATGCTGATTATTGCCGTATGCTTTCCATTTCTGATTCAATCACCAAAGGAGGACGCACAAAAGTTCAAGTTTTATGGGAACTAAAAGTTACGAAAATTGATCATAATACCTGCTTGTATACAAATGAGATCCATGCGACTGCTACTCCAGAGATGCTGGATTATCTCAAAGAAAACGGCGTTAATCTCTCCAATGCAGCAGCAGCAAGACAAGCAGCTTCAGATGCACACAATCATGAGGAGACACCCAATTTTGCAAAAAGTATCGAAAACAAAGCCATTACAGGACTATACAATCAGCCTTTCTAACAGCAAGACGGTGTAGCATTAGTTGCACCTTATAAAAACTCTTTTAAAAATGGAAGCGACATTATTTAAACGACTAATCGGTACCTGGACATTGGTGGAAATGATCGAGGTGAGGCTCGAAAATGGTGATATTTCCTATCCGATGGGTACATCACCCAAAGGTCTGATCATATATAATCCGGACGGCTATATGTCTGTGCAGATAATGAATCCTGAGCGGAAGAACTTTGACAAAGAACGCTGGACAGGAGCCACAGCAGAAGAGTATGTGCAGGAAGGCTCTACTTATTTAGCCTATTCTGGCCCATTTGATGCTGATGAAGAAAAGCTGATATTGAGTCATACGATGTTTATTTCGCTTTTTCCAAACTGGAGTGGACAAACACAGAATAGGGTGATACGTTTTGAAAATGAATATCTGTTTTTGGAAAGTGGCAAACCTTTTCTCTCAGAGGGAAAAAAAGTTGTGCACAAACTTAAATGGAAAAGAGCTGAAAATTTAAAAACAAAAAGTTGAAACATATGAAAGCGGTCGTTATAACAAGTTACGGGGGCCCAGAGGTCCTGCAGCTGAGAGAATTTGAAACTCCGATACCTATTGCAGACCAAGTTCTGATCGAAGTAAAAGCAGCGGGTCTCAATAGATCTGATATTTTTCAACGAGAGGGTAATTATCCTGCGCCCGCAGGTGTACCTGCAGACATATTGGGTCTGGAAATAGCAGGTATAATCGTAGAATGTGGTCCTCAGGTCAGAAACTTTAAGGTGGGGGATAAGGTGTGCGCACTGCTCACTGGTGGCGGGTATGCAGAATTTGTAAGCGTGCGTGAAGGACAATGCCTTGAAATACCTGCAGAGCTTACTTATGCCGAGGCTGCAAGTTTACCCGAGACAGTTTTTACCGTATGGTCCAATGTCTTTCAGAGAGCGGCATTAAAGCCCGGTGAAACTCTTCTAATACATGGCGGTAATAGTGGAATTGGTATTACAGGCATTCAGTTGGCGCATGCGCTTGGATCACGCGTCGTTGTGACAGTAGGATCTGATGAAAAAGGTCAGAACTGTATAGAACTAGGAGCAGATTTTTATATAAACTATAAAAATCAGGATTTTGAAAAAGAACTCCAGCAGGAAGGCATAGACGTTATCCTGGATATGATCGGAGGTGATTATGTACGAAAAAACATCAATATCCTTAAGCCCGAAGGAAGGCTTGTCTATATCAATGCTGTCTCCAGTAGTCATGTGGACCTTGATATCTGGCAAATGATGATCAAGCGTTTAACGATCACGGGGAGTACATTAAGAAGCCGTGAGTATGAATTTAAGAAATATTTAACAGCCGAAGTTAAAAAACATGTATGGCCACTACTTGAATCAAAAAAGATCAAACCTGTCATTTTTCAGACATTTCCCTTTGATGAAGCATCGCATGCGCATAAGCTGTTAGAAAAGGGCACACATACAGGTAAGATTATTCTTGTTAGATAGCGCTGGTAATTAATTATAAAAAAATAACACTAAAAACAATCATATTATGAAAGCAAATATTGGAATAACCGAATCAAACACAGATGCTATTGCTGCACAATTGGCAAAATTATTGGCTGATGAAACTGTACTTTATATCAAAATCAGAAATGCCCACTGGAATGTAACGGGAGACAATTTCCATGCAAACCATATCTTCTTTGAAGAACAATACAAGCAATTGGACGAGTTTATCGATAACGTTGCTGAACGTCTGCGTAAAATTGGCCATTATGCACCCGCAACCATGAAAAGCTACTTGGAACTGACACACCTTACAGAATATAGCGACAGGACAAATGATGGTCTTGGCTACATGAAAGACTTATTAGCAGACCATGAAAGCATCATTGAATTTTTACGTGGAAACATTACTCCTTTTGCAGAAGTATATAAAGATTACGGATCCAGTGACTTTATTACTGGACTAATGGAGGCACATGAACAGATGGCATGGATGATCCGGTCGTATTTTAGATAGGAGCTTTCGATTACTGATAAAAGAAAGTAATAAGTATATTTGTCATATTAACATATATACTTATTACTATGAAAGCGCTCATCGTTGACGATAATGATATTGCAAGAACGACTTTGGCCCATCTTGCAAAGCAGGTTCCGGATCTTACTATTGCTCAGGAGTTTCCAAATGCTATAGAGGCATATCATTATATTCAGAAAAATGAGATAGACCTGATATTTCTTGATATTGAAATGCCAGAAATGACTGGAATCGAACTTACCAAAATTTTATCAGGGAAAGACACGATAATCATATTCACTTCCTCGAAAAAGGAATATGCAATTGAGGCTTTTGAGCTCAATATTGCAGATTATATTTTAAAACCCATTTCTCCCGTTCGATTTTTACAGGCGGTCGAGAAAGCCCAGGCAATTCTTGAGAGCAGAAAAGAGCATGTGCAGGTTACTCATGATG
The DNA here is from genome assembly GCF_012030425.1 of Sphingobacterium sp. B16(2022). Taxonomy (GTDB): domain Bacteria; phylum Bacteroidota; class Bacteroidia; order Sphingobacteriales; family Sphingobacteriaceae; genus Sphingobacterium; species Sphingobacterium anhuiense. The sequence goes on from NZ_JAAUVN010000001.1 coordinate 775,443, forward strand.
AATTTTTGTTTGTCAGGGATTCAAATGTGACAAGGCGACTGAAACTAGAAGATATTTTTTATGCTGAGGCCATGGGAGATTATGTGAAATTTTATACAAAAGAAAAGATGTTTGCTATTCATGGCAAGATGAAAACTGCAGAAGAGCGCTTACCTAAGAATGATTTTATAAGAGTACATCGATCTTTTATAGTATGTGTCAGCAAAATAGATACATTAGAGGACGGAGGTATTATGATAAACGGTAAGTTTATTCCAATAGCAGATGCGTATCGCAAGTCTCTGAATACACGATTGAATGTATTTTAGGCATTTACTTAGTTATTTTCATCCTAAGCCATAATTCAGCCAATCCTCTTAACTTTTGTTTATGACAAGTAATTCTATCATGAATAGTAAAAGATTTAGCTATTTTATAATTCTGACATTTATAGTAGGAACAATACTGCTGATTGTCGTTCAGATCAATTCTGCAAGAAATACAGAAGCACTTATCCATAACAATAATACGCTGCTGAACGAGCTACGCGCGAGCAATCACCTGCGGGAAATAGACCGCGATATCCTTGGTGTGGAAAGTAGGATCAGAGCTTCGATAGCCACTAATGATACCACCCATCTGGAAGGAATCGATAAAAAGATAAATCAGATTGAAAATTTTTTGGATTCCTTGTCCCGAGATAATTTCGATCCTGTGGAGGAAAAACTTATTCAACGTCTACGTACCCTTGCCATGGACAAAAAAATAGTTCGGGATGAGCTCTTGGCACGCTATGCTTCTCTTGGCAATATGGATGACCGGACCTCGATTGCCAATCCTAGGGCCAGATTAATTTCTAATGAAATTACAGGCATAACAGCTAAGATTTATAAGAGCAGACAGCTACACATGACTGAACTCAGCCGACAGAGTGAGGAAATGGGCAGAAAAGCGAGGCTATACGATATTTCCCTTTTGGTTTTATTAATTTTGAGCGGTTCTGTGGTTGGATTTCATATCTTACGCCAATTCCGACGACAACGTATCTTGATTGAAGAACTAGATGCTGCTGAAAAGAAAGCTTCCATCGCAGCCCAGACAAAGGAGAACTTTTTAGCCAATATGAGTCATGAGATTAGAACGCCACTCAGTGGAATTCTGGGCTTCACCAATCTGCTTCAAAAAAGGAAACTAGATGCTACCTCTTCCGAATTTGTTTCATCTATTCAACAATCCGGTGAAAGTTTGATGACTATTATCAACGATATATTGGATCTTTCCAAAATAGAGGCTGGCATGATGCGTATCACGAGTGGCACATTCAGTATTAATGGATTGCTGAATTCAGTGGAAACTCTTTTTACTGTAAGAGCAAAAGAAAAAGGATTGTCGATTTCAAGTAAGGTCGGTCCTTCCATTCCTGATACGCTAATAGGTGATGCCACCAGGCTTACCCAGATTTTGGTAAACTTAATCGGAAATGCAATCAAATTTACGAAGCAAGGAAGTATTCATATTGAAATCTACAACAAAAGCAGAAGTGAAAATGAAGTTGTGGTTGGATTTAATATTTCTGATACGGGAATCGGAATCGACAAGGAAAAACTTAGCGAAGTTTTTGAGCGCTTTAATCAAGGAGAAGATTCTATAACTCGCAATTATGGAGGGACAGGACTTGGGCTTTCCATTGTCAAAAACCTTGTATTACTACAGCACGGTGATATTGAAGTACAGAGTGAGCAGGGAAAAGGCACAATTTTTAAGTTTTTTATTCCTTATGGTATAGCTAAAGAGCAATTGGTAACAGTCCCACATATTGACACTGATTATTTTAAAGATCAATCCTATGTACCGCTTCATATCTTAGTTGTGGATGATAATACGATGAACCAAAGTTTGATGAAGCATATGCTCGGACAATGGAATGTCGATTTTGAGATTGTTTCCAATGGGCAGGAGGCCGTGGATTATCTGAAAAATAAACACTCCGACCTTATTTTGATGGATTTGCAGATGCCCCAGCTGGATGGGTATGCTGCAACACAGCATATCCGAGATGTATTGCAATTGGATATTCCTATCATTGCCATGACCGCGCATGCCTTGGCAGGTGAAAGGGAAAAATGCCTCAGCAGAGGAATGAACGAATATCTTTCCAAACCCATTAACCAAGAAGAACTCTTTAAACTTATTTCACATTTTGGCATCGGATTCCAGAGTACAGCACAGATCGAAGAAAACTCGGATAAGGAGGAGTTTATTTTTTTAGATCTCGCGTACATGCGTTTGGTAAGCCGAGGAGACAGAACTTTTGAACGAACTGTCACCAGACAGTTTATTGACAAGATCCCTGGTCAAGTACAACAGTTACAGATTGCGTATGCAAATAGTGATTTCTCTAAATTTAAATTGAGAGCACATGATTTTAAAACCAGTGTAGCAATTATGGGATTGCTCCCAGTGCTTGATGATGAGCTTGATGCGCTTGAATTTATGACAGAGCAAAATACAGTATCCGAAGAGATTCTAAGCAAAGTTGCTCATATATTAGACACAGCTGTCAAAGAAGCAGAGCAGTTGCTGTCAACTTATGATACCTAACATCCGATTTAAAATAAGTAATTAGAAGATCATCAAGTCATGCTTGATGATCTTTTTTTATTCAATATTTACGTGAAAATGTATTGCATCCAAGATTACCAAAACATCTCTTTTTAACGACTCGTTTTGCCTATTCACCGAATCCTGTTTGAAAATATTTAATTGTTAATGTAGCTTTAAGAGAGTAAACAAGAAAATAGATTTATTAATATTTAAACCATATAATTATGAGCACTTTAAAACTAAAAGACGGCACAGAGATTTTTTACAAAGACCAAGGACAAGGACCAATATTGATGTTTCACCACGGATGGCCATTATCTTCAGATGATTGGGATGCACAAGTGATTTTCTTCCTTCAGAGAGGATATCGCATAGTCGCTCACGATCGGCGAGGACATGGTAGATCAAGTCAGGATATTTACGGACATACCATTGAGCAATATGCTGCTGATGCTGCAGAACTTGTAGAATTTCTTGATCTTAAAGATGTTGTCCATATTGGTCACTCAACCGGGGGCGGTGAAGTAATTCGTTATGTGAACAAATATGCAAAAGGAAGAGCAAAAAAAGCAGTACTTATAAGTGCTGTTCCTCCGATCATGGTACAAAATGAAAATAATCTTGATGGTGTGCCAATTGAGGTTTTTGATAATATCAGGGATCAAACTTTGAACAACAGACAACAGTTTTATATCGATCTGACACTTCCTTTTTATGGCTATAACAGAGATGGAGCTGATGTTAAGGAAGGAGTCCGAAGAAATTGGTGGAGACAGGGGATGATGGGCGGTATAGTTGCCCATTATGATGGGATCAAAGCTTTTTCAGAGACAGATTTTAAGGAAGACCTGAAAGCTGTTGATATTCCTGTCTTGATATTACACGGTGAGGATGATCAGATTGTCCCTTACGAAAATGCTGGCGTTAAATCTGTTAAACTATTAAAAAACGGAAAGTTGATTACATATCCAGGATTTCCGCACGGAATGCCTACAACAGAGGCGCCTACGATTAATAAGGATATTCTAGCCTTTATTGAATCATAAATTACAGTTTCAAAAATTAAGTATCGTATAAAAAGTGAGCTCCAGAGCTCACTTTTTTTTTGTCAACAAACTAAATCAACCTGCTTCTCATCTAATCTCATAAACCTTTTTAATTGATACGTTGCGATTACATTGTTCGTCCTTGACCGCATTTTCCTATGATCTACGCTGTAAAAATAATCGTTCTTTAATGATTGCCGAAGAACCAATACTTCGGAGAAAAAATGTCTTGCTATATTTCCGGTTCAACGATCATATCTGCCTGTTCACCGAAAGTCGGAAACAACAGATTGCTTTCTTATGTAGATTTACAATAGTAAAAAACAAGAATATGAATCATTAAAATACAATATTATGAAAACGACATCATTAAGCTTCAAGTACGAATTAGAGAAGAAAGAACCACGCACCAATGATGGTGGAACGACCAGAGGAGCTTCTGTTACAGACTTTCCTGCTTCTATAGGAATTGCAGGTGTGTCCATGAGATTACATCCTGGAAGTATGAGAGAACTTCATTGGCATGCGAATGCTGCTGAGTGGGCATATGTAATTTCTGGCACAGTTCGTACGACTATTATTCACCCGGACGGTCACAGTTATATAGATAATTTCGAACCCGGAGATGTATGGTATTTTCCTAAAGGTTATGGACATTCCATACAAGCAACAGGGACTGAAGAGTGTCATTTTATCTTGATTTTTGACAACGGGAACTTTTCGGAGGATCACACTTTTAGCGTTACTGATTTCTTAGCCAGCGTGCCTGCCGAAATCGTAGCTCAGAATTTAGGATTGACTTTAGAAGAAGTTGCTGCATTACCACAAAAAGAAGCATATTTCGCAGCAGGTATTGTTCCTGACGAATTGTCTTTTAATGCAACAGCAAGAGCTGAGGAAGCAGATATAGAGCTTACTAACCTACATCGTTATCCACTTCACGCTCAGCAGCCAAGGATTATCCCCGGGGGTGGTTTGCAGCGACTAGTTACCAGTAAGGAATTCCCGATCAGTACGACCATGGCTGGTTCTATCCTTGAATTGCAACCTGGGGCGCTTAGGGAAATGCACTGGCATCCAAATGCTGATGAGTGGCAGTATTATATTTCTGGCCAGGCGGAGATGTCTGTTTTTCTAGCAGAAGGCACAGTGGTTACTGAACAGTTCAATGCAGGTGACGTTGGCTATGTACCAATGGGAGCAGGGCACTACATTAAAAATACAGGAAATACTGTATGCCGCGTTCTGATCGGGTTTAACAGCGGAGTATATGAATCTATCGATCTGAGCGAGTGGCTTTCGGGTAATCCAAAAGATGTTGTGGTGACAAATTTTGGGTTGAAGGAAGGTGAGATTGAAAAATTCCCAACGAAGAAGATTTTTATCCAGCCTAAAAAATAAGTGCCTTGCTGCCTAAAAATAACGTTCTTTTATCCGCTGACAAAATTGCGATACAAGAAAAATTAGCGATACTACTTGCATTCATAGCTGGATATACCGATGCCTTCGGCCTAATAAAATGGAAAACCTACGTTTCTTTTATGAGTGGAAATACCACGCAACTTGGAACGGCGATTGACAATTTAGCAGTGGAGGTAATTAGCTCCTCTGTCGCCGTGATCGGAAGTTTTGTTATTGGAATATACGCAGGGACCTGTCTCTCGTTCTGTAAAAAACATCGGTCAGGTTCATATAAATTTTTTATTGTATCTGGTATTTTAACAACCTATAGCGTTGTAACTAGCTACTATGAAATTCCACGGATTGCATCACTGGTTATTGTCAGCTTTTCGATGGGGCTAATGAATACAATAATTACCACGATCGGAAAGCAAAATGTAAATACCGACTTTGTGACAGGCACGTTAAACAGTTTGGCCAAGAACTCGGCGATGTATACCGTGAGCAGTAATCAGGAGGATAGGATTACCTATGGATCCAATGTCATTCATTTATTGACTCTTTGGATAGGTTTTGTCTCGGGTGCCTTCATGGGCCCAATACTTATGGATATGCTTGCAAATTGGACGCTCCTTGTACCGGCTGTTTTACTTGTGCTAGGTGCATTTATTTTTCCTATTACAATTACTAAAGAATAAAACTATGTTAGAACAAAATACTGTTGCACCTGATTTTACATTATTTGCAACACCGGACCAGAAAATTACGCTATCCGAATTTAAGGGTAGTAATGTGATCTTAGCATTCTATCCCGCCGATTGGAGTCCTGTCTGCAGTGATCAGATGGCACTGTATAATGAAATGCTTAAGTATTTCAAAAAGTATGACGCAGAATTATTTGGAATTTCTGTTGATAGCAAATGGTGTCATTTGGCTTTTTCGGAATCCCGTAGGCTACATTTTCCGCTACTTGCAGACTTTGAACCTAAAGGTGAAGTTGCAAAGAGATACGGTATATACAATGAGATAGAAGGCCAGTGCAACCGCGCGCTTTTTGTAATTAATAAAGAAGGTATCATCCAATGGAGTTACAAATCTCCAACCGCGGTAAATCCCGGTGCAGATGGTATATTGGAAGCTCTTGAAAATCTTAAATTAAAATAGTTATGTCATTAAAAATCCCTGTCAGTATTACTGACCATGCCCAAGGCAATTTAAATGCTGATTTAGTTATAGTAGAATATGGTGACTATCAATGTCCATATTGTGGTGCCGCTTATCCAGTTTTAAAGCAACTACTGGAAAGATTTAGCGAAGAGGTGAAATTTGTATTTAGAAATTTCCCTCTATCAGAAATGCATGAATTTGCGCTTTCAGCTGCAATTGCTGCTGAAGCTGCTTCTCTTCAAGATAAATTCTGGGAAATGCATGATGCCATTTATGAAAATCAGGAATATCTTGATGACCTCTATCTTTATAAACTGGCAGAAAAAATAGGCTTAGATATGGAGAAATTTAAATCCGATATTCAAAGAGCAGAACTAACTGATAGGATTGATGCTGATTTTCAGGGTGGAATTATCAGTGGGGTCAATGGAACGCCATCGTTTTATGTTAACGGAAGGAAGTTCGATGGGGGTGCTGAAGAACTGTTTGAACTTTTTGTTAAATAACAAAGGTGAAATCTTCGTAAAATACTTTCTGAAATCTCAGGACAATGAATAAAAATATATTTTTCACTGGTCCTTGTTGATGGCATTCTATGCCGGTTTTTTTGACACGGTTACATTGACAGTTCCTTACGGTTTGCTTTCTGCCTATATTGTTGATCATCTTGTCGTCTTTGCATATAAATTATCCAATCATGTTAATCTACTGGATTTACAAGAGATAAATCCGTTCTTAATGTTGAAAATATGCATGCAAACCAAATTATTAAACTAGAGTAGTGTCAGATCAATTATCAGTATAACTTTCATTTTTTATTCAAATTTGTAAAAAAGTGGAATCAGTAAATACGTTTTTTATTAATTCCACTTTTACCTAAATTTATATCGCTACATCATTAGTAATCATGTATCTCTTGGCCATTAAGTCATTTTCGTCAAATTTCCAATTTTCATTTCCGTATGCCCTGTGACTCCTTTTTTCTTTTGCTATATTGCATACTGCAAAAGTATCAACCACTATTTGTCATTCAAATATGCACTAGCTAGCATGGATACTTTGCATTTCATTGTAAAAAGATTGTTTTAAGTCAAACTAAATTTTATTGTAGAAAATTAGATTACAAAAAAATCACTGGAGTAGTGCCAGTGATTTTGTATTTTTAAGTTGAATATTTTATTTAAAAAGCCATTTTCTAATTAACTTTGTGTAATTAGGCATTATCACATAAACCATTAGGAAAACGACAGAGCAGGAAATCAGAAGTCCATCAAAATAGTGATTCGTAGGAATCTTTAATACTCTTAAAAAGGGTAGTATCAATAATGGAATCAGCAGTGATAATGGATAAATGGCAGACCAGGTAACCAAAAACTGTTTCCATCGGACGGGAACTTTGGTTTCATTTTCTGTTTCAAAGAGAAAATCAAGGCCAGATTTTATTTTATAATTGTCGTTTTTCCTGAAATAGGGATTGGCTTTTTCAATCAGTCTTTTTCGGTCGTTAGATTCCATCCAATTCTTAAGATTTTTAATCGTGTCGAATCGGATGATTATAGTGTAAATAAAAGTAAGATTAGGAATTGGACGTACAATTTGAAGGTCTATAAAACCTTCTGAATGTTTAGTAAGAGGAACAATCTGCTCCAGCCATTTTTCATATTCTTCTTGTTTTGTGTCTAATACGTGATGAGTAATAACAACAGATGCACCTTGAGTTTCCATAATCTTAGAATTAAATATAATTAAAAAGCTCTTTTATATTGCCACGGAATTTCGGTTTCTATTCCTAATTTTTTTGCTGAATGTAACGCAAAATAAGGGTCTCGCAAATGTTCTCTTGCGATGAAAACCAAATCTGCTTCGTTATTTACAATAATATCATTTGCTTGAATGGCTTCTGTAATCATTCCGACGGCTCCTGTTGCGATCTTATTCTGTTGCTTAATAATCGAAGAAAACGGAACCTGATAATTAGGGAAAACACGGTCTTTGCTGACGTTTGCAAACCCACCTGCCGAAGCTGTGATGAGGTCTACACCATTTTCTTTGAGGATTTTTGATAGAATGATACTGTCATCCAAAGTCCACGCATCAGGTGTTTCCAGATAATCGACTGCCGAAATTCTAACTAAAAGTGGCATTCCGTCTGGAATTGCATTTCTCACTTCGATAACAGTTTCTATCAATAATCGGATTCTGTTTTCCAGACTTCCACCATATTGGTCATTTCTTTTGTTGATGACTGCGGAGTAGAACTGATGAAAAAGATAACCGTGACCGGCGTGAAGTTCTATGGTGTCAAAACCTGCCTCTACCGCTTTGAGTGAAGCCTTCACAAATTTCCCTTTCAATTCCTGAATTTCTTCAATTGTTAATTCCTCAGGAATTACGCCATTCATTTCAGTGTGTGAAGATGATTTTACAGTCCAGCCACCTTCTTCTTTTGAGAGTGGTTTCATTCTTTCATTGGGATGTTTCAGGCTTCCTTTTCCGCCGGCATGCCACAGTTGGATTCCTATTTTTGCATCCTGTTCGTGAACAAAATTAACAATTGTTTTCCATGCATCTTTCTGTTCATCATTCCAGATTCCTACATCACTCAATGTGGCTAAACCTTCGGGCGAAACGGCGGTACATTCAGTCATTATCAGACCTGCTCCGCCAACGGCTCTACCGCCGAGATGTACAAGATGCCAATTTCCAGGAACACCGTTTTTCGCGCTGTATTGTTGCATTGGCGATACTACTATCCTATTTTTTAGGGTTAATTGGCGCAGGGCTAAAGGTGAGAATAAATTCATTTTTTATATTTATTATTTAAAGTGATTAAAAAATATTTCCGCTTCTGAAACAGCTTGCTTTGGTGAATGATTTTCTTCGTTGGCTAATTTATAATATTGAGATAGATTTTCGTTGTTGCAGGAGCGTAATGTGTTATAGCTCTCATTTTTTCGATACCATTATCAATCAGTTCATTCAATTGTTTATATTGCCCTTCGAAAAAAATGTGATTGGAGTATAAATTATCTTCTGTCACATTCCAATGGGCATTTCCGGTCTTAATATAAAGAATAAATTCGTCTGCTAAAAGTGGTGCCAATTGTTTCGCTACAGTTTGTGTGTGTTGATCTGAAATTCCAATTTTAGTTTTCATAATAGTTGGATTTAATTTTAGAACCTTATTGCTGTTTTACTTATGTAAAGGTCACTTGAATTCTTTCGAAAATGATTGAGTTTTCGTTGAACAGGCAAAATGTGTCGGTGAATTCAGCTTTTTGTTGAGATTTTAAATATAATAGAAAATACACGCAAAATGTAATTTATTAAACTACTTAAATGTTTAACATTTCTAATAGTTATATATTTTATTCCCTAATAAGTTCGGAGTCATATTTTAAATTTCAAATCAATGCAGTTGAGAAGATGAAATATATGAAATGGAACTTAGAACATAATTTGGAAATTTTATCCAGTTGTTGACCTCCTCCCGAAAAACTGGACAGTTTAAGAGTATAAAATTCGGACCAGAATTACTAATTTTAAAGAGGTAAAATGATTGAAAGATCGAAGTAAGTTATGCTTCGCATGAGCTCCCTTCGGTCGGTTTACCGAGGCACAGATTGCTTTTGCTATCAAGCAGTCCGAGACCGGGATCCGAGTGGAGGAAATATGTCGCAACCTGGGTATCAGCGAGGCAACATTCTACAATTGGAAGAAAAAATACGGTGGTTTAGGGATTTCTGAACTACGAAAGTTACTTCAGTTAGAATAGGAGAGCGCACAACTTAATAAACTTTTTGCAGATCTGATTTTGGATAAGCAGATGTTGTACGAAGTCGAAAAAAAACTAAGCGTAGCGTCTCATAAATACCGATAAAAATAAACAATTATGAATAAAAGTATTGAAGCCTTTCCAGCTTCGTAAAATGGTAAAGGACCTGATTTCCGATTATCGAGTTTCTTGAACAGGGTCTGCCAGACCGCACTTTTAAACAGATCCATTTGGTATGACAGAAGTTGTAAGTGTAGATACTTCTCTATGTTTAAGAATACGAGATCTTGCGGTCACTCGAGTACGTTATGGGCTTTGGCGGATTAATATACTTTACGGAGTGAGGGATGACCAGAAAATCATACTATTTATTTTGTAAATTAGTACAGTCAAATATTATCAACATGAAAAAAATTGTTATTGAAGAGCAGGATATAAATGCTTTGCAAGATACGATATACGTTATAGGGGGTAAATGGAAACTTCCCATCATTTATTCCATATGTAATGGAAATAAAAGATTTATGGATATCGAAAGAAGTATTCCAGGCTTAACGACCAGAATGCTTGCCCGCAATCTTAAAGAGCTTGAAGATAATAAGTTAATCTCACGTATCATGAACGCTGATATCGGGGTAGCTGAATACGAATTCACAGAATATGCAAAAGAATACGGTACTCTTATCATGAATCTAATTGCATGGGGAAAAAAACATCGCGCTATGATTATTGAATCACTACGTTAGATTTAATTAACTTCAATCACTATTACTCTGGTTAACTGTAAATATTTTAAAAATAATAATTAGTTACTTTGTTAATACTATATTCTTCAATTTCTGATTATATCTGCTAGTTTCTGCATATTTTTTTCCAATCAGCATCTATTTAGGTAGATACCTATACATTTTTATAACTGTTACTAGCCCAAACGGTTATTTCATACTTTAAATCTTATTTTAATAATTTTGTAATTCAAGTGTAAAATGATTTTCAAATACCATTTGCCTCTGAATTTTTAAAAAAAACACTCCAAATCCATACTGTGGATCATTATAATTTTCCATCAAAATCTTTCATTTTATCTTCTAAACTTATATCAGGCATTATTTATTACTTCTGTAAAAGTTGCCTTAGCAATATCATCAGTGATAGTATCAAGAAAACCAGATGAAATTCGAGATAACTTTGAAAAAAAATACAGAAATGAATATTCCAAATTTGATGAAACAATGGGAGCTAAGTGATTTCGGATTAAATAATTTGAAGCTGAATATAGTTCCGGTTCCAACACCCGGGCCTAAGGAAGTGTTGGTCAAAACAGCTGCGGTCTCTTTAAATTATCGAGATCATTTGGTTACCAGTAATGGTATGGGTATGCCTTTGGCTTTTCCATTTGTGCCAGCTTCTGATATGTCGGGTGCCGTTGTCAAGATCGGTAGCCGGGTTAGCAGATTTAAAATTAACGATAAAGTTATTTCTACAAATATAGCAGGATGGATTGAGGGACCTGCACCATCTCCAGATATTGCGCCCTCTTTGGGTGGGATGGGGCCAGGAGTCCTTGCCGAGTACGTTTGTTTACCGGAAGACTGGTTATCACTTGCTCCCAAGAATTTATCTCCTGTAGAGTCTGCAACTTTACCATGTGCAGGGCTCACTGCGTGGATGGCGGTTTTTGAAAAAGGAAAGTTAAAGTCAAATGAAACATTAGTTGTTCAAGGAACGGGTGGGGTTTCGCTTTTTGCAGCACAATTTGCCTATAGTATTGGTGCCAATATTCTTTTAACAAGCTCCAGTGACGACAAGATAAACCGGGCAAAAAGTTTAGGTATTTCCGCTGGAATAAATCGGTTTAATAATGAAGACTGGCAACATAATGTATCACAGTTGACTTCAGGGCGTGGTGCCGATCTTATCATTGAAATGGCCGGTAGCGAAAATCTTCAAAAATCATTAGATGCAGTAGCACAAGAAGGTCGAATTGCAATTGTGGGCGTATTAGAGGCTGCGGATGCGACTTTGCCAATCTTTAAAGTACTATCCAAACGATCATCATTATTAGGTATAGGAGTCGGTTCCAGGAAAAGTTTAGAAGCAATGTGTTCCTATATTGATCTTCATGAAATTAGACCGGTTATCGATGCCATATACAGATTTGAAGATAGTCCAAAAGCATTCGATCATTTAAAAAGAGGAGCCTTTGGTAAAGTGGTTATTGAAATTCAATAATCATAGTTATAAGAACAAAATCTCTATGCTATCCTTTTATGATTAAAACTGATAGGAGAGATTATTATATAAAATTTAATTAAAAAAAAGATGTTAAGTTTAAAAGGAAAAGTTGCCTTTGTTACAGGTGGAACACGTGGCATGGGGCAAGCAATAGTACAACGTTTAGCCGCTGAGGGAGCCTCAGTCGTATTTACATATGTTAACTCACAAGCGATAGCAGAAGACATTGTTGCTGGGATTGAGCGTGCAGGAGGGAGTGCAATAGCAATACAGGCAGATGGAGCAAAACAAGGGGCTGTTTCATTTGCAATTGAACAAGCCGTTGAAAAATATCAAAAAATAGATATAATGGTCAATAATGCAGCAACAGTTGTAGCTGGTAGTATTGAAACAGCGATAGAAAGGGAGTTAGCATATAGTCGTCAACTTGATACTAATATTCGTTCCGTTATTGAAGGAATTCGCAAAGTTCAACAGTATATGCCAGATGGTGGTAGGATTATCAATATTGGTTCGGTCGGTGCCCGTCGAATAGGAGGACCTAATATGGCCGACTATGTGGCTACCAAAGCGGCAATAGGTGGCCTTGGTAGAGGTTTAGCATGGGACTTTGCCCCTCGTAATATAACAGTTAATACAATTGAACCAGGTGCGATCGATACCGATATGATGCCTGCTGATCCCGCAATCCGTGAAGCATATATTAATGCCATTCCACTTAAAAGACTTGGCAAGCCAGAGGAAATTGCTTCAATGGTCAATTTTCTTGCAGGTCCAGAAGCTGGTTATATTACAGGATCGAGCTTTGTTGTAGATGGAGGAATTACAGCTTAAATATTACACATGAAAGCTATGATATTGAGTGCACAGGGAGGAATTGAGAATTTCTCTCTTGCCGATATTCCCGTGCCGTCTTTAAAGCATGATGAAGTGTTGATTAAGACCAAGGCCATCAGTATAAATCCTGCAGATACCATTGTTAGAAGTAACAATAATGTAAGTTGGGTATTTGGAAATGATAATCCTTTGGTTTTAGGATGGGATATCTCTGGTGAAATTGTAGATATTGGGTCATCAGTTCAAAATTTCAAAGTAGGCGATGAGGTTTTTGGTCTCTTAAACCATCCCTATATTGGCCGGACATACGCCGAATTTGTAGCCGCCTCCGTTGAACATCTTGCACTAAAACCAAAGAAAATAAGTCACGAAACAGCGGCAGTATCAACATTAGCAGCATTAACAGCTTTACAGCCTTTAAATAAAGTAGGGATTAAACCGGGCGATCGGGTATTAGTTACCGCGGCAGGCGGTGGAGTAGGACATTTTGCTGTCCAATTTGCAAAACAAGCAGGAGCATATGTGATTGCCTTAGCATCAGCATCTAAAAAAGATCTTTTGCTTCAACTTGGAGCTGATGAATTTATTGATTATAAAAAGGAGAAATTTGAAGAAATTATCCATGACATAGACATTGTTATTGATGGAGTTCGAGATGATCAGCATCTACTTCGAAGCTTAAATATTATAAGGCCAGGCGGAACTTTGATTAGTCTGTGGACGAATGTAACGGAAGCATTATCTGAAGAATTTCAACTTAAAGGGATCAATATATTTTATAATATGGTATTACCCAATGGTGTTGATATGCAATATGTTGCTGATTTGTTAGATAACGATCTTTTAAAACCTCATATCAGTAAAATATTTCCATTCGAGGAAATCCCTAATGCCCATATAGAAATAGAGAAGGGACATACCACGGGAAAATTAGCCGTATCGTTTTAAAATAGTAGTTAAATACGTAAATTTATCATATTTCAGTAGTAGGCCTTTCAAGCTATTTTAGCGTCATGTTTTGCTAAAGTTTAATAAATCGATTAAAAATAAAGCAAGTATAACAGTCATTTTTATTAGAATGACTGTTTTACTTAATATACACACCAATCACATATTAGCTATTCTTACTTTTTAAAAATTATTTGGAATAGCCAATATTATTTTACTATTAATCGTTTAACGTATTTTTGTATTTAATACCATCTTTCATAATTATCTTAAAACTAGAATCCGGAGTTTCGATTAGTTTAATATTAGTGAGCGGATTTCCATCAACAATAATTAAATCTGCATATGCACCTTCTACTATTGTAATTACCCCATTTTTCCTACTCCGTGCAAACAATTGAAATTGTTAAAGGAATCAAAGAAATAATGCAGTTTTATAAAAATAAAATTTAAAGTGAGCTCCCAAAAATTTATTCTCAAGATTTAATAAATAACTTATTTAAGCATCCTTATACTAAAATTGAGTTTTTTGTTGAGGATCTCGGTATTTCCCGTCAGACGGCTTCTCGTTATTTGGATCAATTGGTAGCGCTCAAATTGGTTTATTTACAGAAAATTGGAAAAGAAAATTTTTATATAAATATAGAGCTATATGATTTTTTAAACAAAGCAGCTCATCTTCATAAATTGATATAGGAATAGCATTTTGTGTTTTACGTGTTATAAAAAGATTAAAAATGTAACACGTAAATTAAATTTTTCATAAAAATAAACGCATACAGCCATTCTGCCAAGAATGGCTTTATACGTTTTATACCATCCTTACGGCTTCCCGTATTTTTTAATCAAACCGATGCTTTATTTTCGGGCTTTTAAAACAGTATTCATCATAGACCATGATCGTTACCAGTACCAATACCATCGAGGGGAGAGAAGTCCTGCGTTATTTTGATCCCATATCAGCAACAGCTGTTATTGGAGCCAATGCTCTGAGTGAAATAGGAGCTAGCTTTGTCGATTTCTTCGGTGGACGCTCCCGCAATTATGAAAACAAACTACAGGAGCTATATAAGAGCGTAGTGGAGTCTTTGAAGCAAAATGCACGTAGGTATCGGGCAGATGCCGTTATAGGCTTCAGCGTCAATATTGATGAGCTCTCGGGCAAAGGAACGCAAATGTTTATGATCACCGCTATCGGTACTCCTGTATTGCTCAATGAAATTAAACATATACAGGCAGAAGCAGTAGGTGGAGATATCGATGGATCAGTTATTAAGAACAAAGTCAAAGCAAGCTTGATTATAGAACGCTATACCGGTATCTATGCTATGGACAATACTACAGCCGAGTTTATAGTCACATCGCGATTGACCGAATTTGTACCCCTGCTATTCAAAGCGATGAATGAAACAGGGGAGGATCAAGTATTCAAAGACCGTCAAGCCACGCTCTTTCGTTATTTTGATTTCCTGGACAAAGATCAAGCTATAGCCATACTTTATGGACAGTTGCTGTCGGATGATTTAACCAGTGCGCAGTTTAAGATCATTAGCAAAGCTATTAGTAGTTCCAATCTTATCGATTACGATCAGGTGGAGAAACTGTTAGCAGGATCTTTATTGGCAAAAAAGGCAGCATTGAAGGTACTTAGCTTAGACAAAGACTGGTATTCCGTTCAAGATATTGCCTATCTACAGACATTGAAAGGAGAGGGCTTGTTACAGCTATTTCAAGAAGTAGTTACCGTTAAAGAATCAAAGGGCATGTTTTCATCGGTAAAAGAAGTATGGGAATGTCTATGTGGCTATAGCAATAAGCTTGATGCTACAGCATGTAGTTCTTGTACCAAAGATAAGCGAGGCTTCGGTGCTGAGGAATTAAAACCTGAAGCTGTGCAGAAACTGATTAATCGGAGATTGGCGGTTATTGAGGGTATTTAACAGTGAAAACCACTATTTTACTTTTTATTTTTTAATGTTTACTTTTCCCGTTATATTGCGGTTGATTTTGAGTAAAAATATTAAGCCAATAGTCTAAGTTATCTTTTGTAGCAATTGTATTGCAGTTGTTATAAAAGAAAATGGATCATTTACCTTTTCACTCCTAAAAAGTCAAGATTGTTTTATTGTACAAAGATTACGATGAATTTCATCCTGTTTAAGGCTTTAATTCACCATATATTGCGAATTTGTTTTATTCGATATCTGCCTTATTGTGGTGAGAATTTGATAAAGAAATTTCCTGTATAATAAATATTAACCAACAAAAATTGAACTGATTATATTGACGAAAGTAATGACGAATATTGAAACAAAAAAACGGATGAATACTATTGCGAAAAGATTACTTTTTAGCATTTCGTTTATTTCAGATGTTTTTACGGTTTTCCGTAAACTATCTATAATCAGTAATGATATCTTCGTGCGCTACTGCTTAAATTAAAAAATATGGGTCTTATTTACCATTACACTAGGTTTGAAACTTTTATGTCCTATATCTTACCGGTAGGTCTACTACGTACAAGCTCACTTCGGCAGATGAATGATCCAAGAGAATCTTTAGATTGGTCCTTTGGTGGCATCAACGTACCATATGAAGAAATATTCAAAGGGTACTACTCTGATAAAACAGCGATAGATTGTCAGATTAAGTATGGCAATATGATTAAAGATGGCTATCAAATTCTTTGTTTTTCCGGAGCGAAAAGAGATGGGTGGAATAATGAGATGATGTGGGCTCATTATGGTGGTTTACATTCAGGGGTATGTCTAGAGTTTGACGAAGAAATTCTTTTAGATAATCTGAAAAAAGCCTATCCCGATCTGAGTTGTCATTTGGAGAATATCGATTACTCAAACCGTAAAACGGATCCATGGATTTATTGGCAAAGTAACAAAAGCGAATCCGAGAATATGAACGATATCCTCCATTATCTGGTAAAGGACATGACACTTTTGAAATCTATTTTTTGGGAAAGCGAAGATGAGCGAAGGTTAGTTTGCCGAGGTACAGATAAATCGCTATATATACCGATTGAGAATGCGCTAAAAACAGTTTATCTAGGTGCGACATTTGAACGGAGCAAGGTATTAACAAACAGTATTTTCGAAATGTTTAACGGCAGGTTCAATCTTTCACTATTAATTTATCAGCACAATGTTTTTGAGCGTTGGGGAATTAAAACGCTGTCAAATGGTAAAATAGGTACTTGTGACTTTGAAGATATTAATCAATAGAATAAACAAATCAATTATTATGGAAGATAATGAAGAAGGACAGAGTAGGGAAGAAGTAAAACCTTCTTCTAATGCTAAAAAGCCTAAGCAAGTTATGTCAACTGAAATTACTGAGCAAATTGAAAAAGAATCTGTTTGTGATACTATAGCTGAAGGTGATGAACAAAAAGCTAATGGAGCAGAATCTAAAAATGAAAGATCGGATTCTTCGGTGGTTACTGAAAAAGAAAATAATGCGACGAATAGTTCATGTGAAGAAGCTGTAGGAGCAAAAGAGTTAGCTTCAGCCATCAAGCCAGACTTGTCTTATTTATTCGTAAACGGTCCAGATAAATTTTTAACAGCGACAAATGTTAAGATGGTAGATGGCGACCTTACGGGGTTCGATCAGTTAGCCCCATTCGCTAAAAAAGACGACAGTGGAAATGAAGTAAAACCAACAATTGAAGATGCTCAAAAAGCAAAACAAAAATTATATAAAGAATTTTTTAGAAAGTCATTTAAAAATGTCTTAATTCTTTCTGGAGCAGGATCCTCGATTGATGTAGGACTTCCTTTGATGAAAGATTTATGGATAAAAGTCAAAGAAAAGATTACTGATCGGATTTTTACTGAACTATGTAAGAAAATCAATCATAGTACAGTTAATGACTTCGAAGCTTTGATTTCGAGACTAGAGGGGGTTATTCAGTATACTGAAGATTATGAAGTTAGGGGGCGTAAACTGAGTGATTATAGAGAGGACATTCTAAAAGTCATTCGAAAAGAAACTAAGCTCGATGAGCCCAAAGGAGAATTTCCACATGTCAAATTACTTGAGAAATTACTTCAAAGAAAGCAAACCAGTTCACGTGTTAAAGTTTTTACTCTAAACTATGACCTTTTATTTGAAAAGGCTGCAAATCATATGAATGCTGTTATTATTGATGGTTTTTCATTTACTTCTCCGCGGACCTTCAGCGGTCGTTTTTTTGATTATGATATTGTACAAAGAGAAGGGAGCAAAGTTAATGAAGAGGATAATTTTATAACCAGAGTTTTCCATCTCTATAAATTACATGGTTCTTTAAACTGGCACAGAAATGAAAAATCAGGAAGTATTATAATAGATGATAATACGCAAAATCCATTGATGGTATATCCTAGAGAAGGTAAATATAAAGATTCGTATGGACAACCATTTTTCGAGATGATAGCGAGATTTCAGCGAAACTTAAGAGAAAGCAATGATACACTTCTTATTTGTATAGGTTATAGCTTCAATGATAATCATATAAATGCAGCTATTGAAGAGGCGATCAACCAAAATCCAGGATTTAGGATGGCTGTTGTAGACCCATATTTAGTATACGCTCATAAAGGCGGTTCGGCAGCGTATAGGAGCATAATAAAAAATGCCATTAAGTCAGATAGAATAATGGTGGTTTCAGAACGGTTTAGAGATTTTGCGAATCACTTTCCAGAGATTCAAACCTATGATAATGAATTAAGATTAAAACCAATAAACTTAAGAAATGAAGGGCAATAAGATAAATCCATTCTCCCATGAGTATTTCATTGGTTATATCAATCAGGTCTTGCCTCAGTTTATTAAAGTGCATTTTCCATCATCTGTACTACTTAACGGTTTTACACATCAAGGAGAAGAGTTTAATGGAGGATTAGTTGGTAATTTTCTTGTAATAGAAGGTGATAATTTCGGTTTTCTAGGACGTTTAGTTGAATTAATGCTTCCTGAGAAAGAAAGACTATCATTAAGTGAAAAGTCTTTTCAGACAAAAAATTTTCATCCAGAAGGCAAAATTGAAATATTACTTTCATTCGATCTTTACAACCCTTATGTCGTTAAGAAAGGGCTATCTAGTTACCCCAATATAGGAGCTAAAGTTTATGTTTGTTCATCTGACCTCGTTAAACAATTTATGTCTAGGTTCGGAGCGAAGGAAGGTGAGGAGGTTAGTCCAGTTGTGTTAGGAAGACTTGTGGCAAACAGAGATACTGAGGTTCATGTTAACCTTCAATCTCTATTTGGCAGACATTGTGCTATTGTAGGAACTACAGGAGGAGGTAAGAGCTATACCGTTAGTAAACTATTAGAGGTGCTTTCAGAAAAAAATGCAAAGGCAATAATAATTGACGCAACAGGAGAGTATTCTGGAGCATATAAGGGTTTAGTAAATGTTAATATTGGAGATGGGAAATCACTATTTCATTATTCACAGCTACGGACAGATGATTTATTTAATCTTTTCAAACCTTCTTCTAAAACTCAGGCTCCAAAACTTATGGAAGCTATTCGATCTCTTAAGATTGTACATTTGACGAACGGTGTTAGTCTTCAACGAAAAATTTTGAAAGAAACAGTTGAGACATTGGTTAGTAATGGTTTATTGAAAAAGTCTGGGTCAGACAAGCGTCCATATGAGAGGTATTACTATGAAAATATTAGTGTAATCGAAAATGGAATGGCAGAATTCGATATAGAAAAATTACCCTTTCAGATATCTCAAGAATGTGTATGGGATTGTGGCTCTAAATGGGAGGGTACACCTAGGGCAAAAATAGATATACCAGAAAAGTGGGGCGATAGAAATGAGTCAGATGTTTCGTATAATGTTAGCTTAATTTCAAGAATAAACAACATTATAAATTCACCGGTGTATCAGAATCTTTTTGGATTTAAAAAAAAGAAAGATCAATCTGATATTTCAAATATAATTGAGGATTTTATTAAAGGGGATCAATCAATTCTAAGGCTCAATTTTGAAAATGTTCCATTTGACTTTCAGGTCAGAGAGATATTAGCTAATTCAATCGGATCATTTCTATTAAATAAAGCGCGAAAAGGAGATTTCAAAAAATCACCACTGACGATATTTATGGATGAGGCACATCAGTTTTTAAATAAATCCGTAGGAAGTGAGTTCTTTGATGGAGCCAATCTAGATGCATTTGATTCAATAGCTAAAGAATGTCGTAAGCATGGGTTATTTCTTTGTATTGCGACTCAAATGCCTCGTGATATACCACAAGGAACCTTAAGTCAAATGGGAACTTTCATTGTTCACCGATTAATTAACCATTTTGATAAAGAAGCGATTAGCAATGCTTGTAGCTCTGCCAACCGTAATACTCTTGATTTTCTACCAATCTTGGGAGAAGGAGAAGCTATCTTAACAGGAGTAGATTTCCCAATGCCTATTATATTAAAAATTGACGAACCTAATGTTAAACCAGATTCAAGAACTCCAAAAATTTGATAGTTAATTCTCTGATTTTACATTAACAATATGTAGATGATAGATTCAGTTAGTTTGATTTGGTTAAGTAAAAAAATATATCGCTAAATAATAAGTAAGACAACAAGTTTAGGAATTGAAAAAATTAAAGCGAAACTCGTTTTACTTTAGGTGGTGTCACGTATATGTACGATCAAATATGCAGTGCGTAGACCGGCGGTATATAATTACTACAATATAGCAACATCATCAGAAGAATAAATAATAATTTGTAATGAAATGATAATAAAAATGAAAACTAGTAGTACTATCACTTTTAATGGATAGTGCAGAAGTAATCGTTATTAAGCAATTCATTCGCCTCAAATCGTAATTCACATTGATTAAAATATAAAAATATGAAAATTGGAAAAATCTTAGATCCTATACATGGATTGATTGAAATCACAGAAATTGAAGAGTTTATAATAAACCAAAGAATTTTTGGTAGACTTAGAAAGGTCAAACAAAACACACTATTAAACTATGTTTTTCCTGGTGCGAATCACACTCGATTTGAACATTCCATTGGGGTTATGCATTTGTCCGAAATAATTTTTAATAAATCCAATGAAAACGTTGAAGCGGTACGTATAAAAAATGAAAAGTACGGCAAAGATAAAGAGTATAAAACAATACAAGAAATATGCGATGATGATGAATTATTAAAAGTAACGATACAAGAATTAAGGTTAGCAGCACTACTTCATGATGTTGGACATGGTCCAACATCACATAAATTTGATGACTTTACAATTACGGGTGAAAAACTATTGGAAATATTATCATCGGATTCAGAAAACTTTTCTGAATTTATTGAAGATTTTAGAAATTATCTTAAATCTAATCAAGATAAAAAAATTCAACATGAATTGGTCTCTTCTGTATTTATTATTAAATTGATAAATACGCTAAAGAAAGAGCCTAATTTCTCTACAAATTCCATTTCAATCATTAAGTCATTAAATATTAAGAATATTTTGAAAATGATTGATCCAAAATTTCTACCAGAACATGAAATCATTATTAATGAAAAAAATTGCACTGATTATTTTAACAGTATAATAGCTAGCTTTCCTTTTGATGCAGATCGAATGGACTATTTATATAGAGATAGTTTCTATTCTGGTGTAAAATATGGTTTTTTCGACCAAAGTAGAATATTAACATCATTACTTCCAATTGAACATAAAAATAAAATAACATTAGGAATCAAAAAAAGTGGATTAGATTCAATTGTTAGATTTATTCAATCAAGAAATCACCTATATAATCAAGTATACTTCCATAAAACAAACTCTGCAACAAATACGATGTTAGACTTTGTTTTTAGAAATTTAAGCGATAAAAGTGCATTAGAAGATGTCAATGAATATAGTGATTATGAAGATTTTTACTGTAAAAATGGTGATGAGTATTTTTTCAATTCAACTCTTAAGGATTGTTTAAACTCAAATGAATGTGCTCCTTGCGAAGATGTTTGTGTTGAAAATGAAGTATTGGATGAGTTACTTGATAGAAATTTATGGAAAAGAATCTATGAAGAGCGTATAAATGATAAGGCGGCAAGAAACAATGATGATTTTGAAAAACGTAAGTTTGATAATGGTAAGTTATCTACTCTAAAAAATGAACTTGAAGGAATGAATATTTTTATTCATGAAAACTACTCTTCCAACTTAGGATTAAAAGGTGCTAATAAATCAAAATCGGTCTTAATTGATAAGAAAAATAACCAAATAATTGACGACTGGTCAGCAGTAAGTGATGAAATTCAATTTTTAAATCAAACTAATGTATTTATAAAAAGAATCTATTTACGGAGAGGTTCTAAAAATGTAACTGAACTGAAGATGCATGAGGATCTAGTAATATCAAAAATGCAAGATGCTGGTTTGATTTCTAAATAATAGTAAAAAAGTTAATTGTATAAAATTTTATAATACTTAATATATGAAGAATATTTTTGAAGAAATAATTAAGATTGTAGAGAACTGCGTAAGAACAAACGCTAGTTTTGCTTTACCCACTTTCAACGCTTGTGAAACAGTTGAATCTGATTACAAAACAGGATGTGCGACATTGTACGGTGTTGAATATGTAATAACCAATGGACATGAAAAAATAGTTGTATCGTATGAATCAAAAGATCAATGTAGAACTTTTCAGATAAAACCAGACAAGAATATAGTAATAGTACATTACTATAATGATAAAGGGGAACTTGTATCAAATTATTCGGAGACTTGGGAAGACAAGTAATAATTATCGATGAAAATAAAAAATTACCGTTCCTTTTTATGGAAGGGGAGTGTAACTCGAGCTGGGTCATTGGTTTAAAAACTTAAAAACCTCGTTCCAGTTTGAGCCTATCTCTAAATTTAATATAAAGTTGGGATATGGTCAAGCCCCAGTTTTGGACTGGCATTGTCCACTTTTTAGAGATATTCTTTACTATCAGGTACATCAACTTTATAAGAGCTTGCTCAGAATTGAATGCACCTTTAGACTTCGTGATTTTACGGATCTGACGGTGCATTCCTTCAATAGGATTAGTGGTATAGATAGTCTTGCGAACCAGCTCATCATACTCAAAAATAGTAGATAAGTTCGTCCAATTATCCATCTAGGATTTAGCAACAATTGGATATTTCTTACCCCATTTCTCTTCGAAGATAATTAAGTTTTCATAGCCCATATCTTCGTTAACAGATGAATAAACAGGCGTTAGGTCTTCAATGACAGCTTTTTTATCTTTTTCTGTAAGGGCATACTTGATCTGATCTGGTGGACGATACATAACTGAACTTTAGTTTTAGGGAAAATAGCTTCAGGAAAACCTTTTAAACCATCGATACAGGTAATTAGAATGTCTTCTACACCACGCTGTTTTAGGTCTGTGAGAACAGATAACCAAAACTTTGCACCCTCATTCTCTGAACTATAAAGACCTATCAGATCTTCACATCCATCCATTCCTACACCTAATATATTATAAATAGCCCTAGATTCAACCGTGCCGTTCTGACGGACTTTATAATGCATGCAGTCTAGGAAAACAAAGGGATAAACGTCCTCTAGCGGACGACTTCGCCACTCATTAACGGCAGGCATAACGCTTTCTGTGATAAGGGATATTTCGGTTGCAGAAATCTCCAAGCATACATCTCACGGATAAAATTACTTATAGCACATGTGATCATCCCTTTGGCATACATACTCAGAACATGGCCTTCTAATTATTCTGTAATAATGAGTTGACGCATGGGAATTACCTTAGGCTCAAATTTACCGGATCCATCCCGTCTAGACTCCAGTTCAAAAGTACCTGTATTAAGGCCTCGGACAGTCTTTTTGGACTTACCATTACGACGGTTGGAATTACCTGATGTCTTATCTTCTTGAAGTTGACTCTCTAGCTCGCCATACATCATCGACTCCAGTAAATGCTTCATTAAGGGCGCCAGAACGCCGTCGTTGGGAGATAAGCTCTTCCCGTTATAAAGACCTTGCATAGCTTCCTCTTTGAAGCGTTCAAAACGGCGAAGCCCTCTTGAATACAATTAAAAAACAAATAAGAATGAAAAATCGAATGGGGCCTTTTCTTTCATGACCATATCATTTGAATAATTAAATATAAAAAATCTTATTAAATTATTCCGTTGACACAGTCCAAGTTACAGTCTCAACAAGGAATCAATTTACTGATTCTCTGTTTGCTGATACTTATCAAAAGCTTCTTCGATTTTATGTTGATTATATCCAATTCTTGAACTCTCCTGAGTTAATAAACTTTCTAATTTTGGTAAGTCTCGAATAAGGCTGTTCTTGCTCAACATAATCGCGGACATGTCGTTCTGCAGAAAGCATTGCTTCATGTTGTCCGGACAGGTAAGTATTTTCTCCAAAATTTTCATTTTCAATGGCTTTAGCTGATGATTGATCGAGAGTTTCAAATTCCGCTCTAAGCTCATCTTCTTCTCTTTTAGATCGCTCAGCAAATCCTTCTCTAGTTGACTCACTTCTTTTAATATTGTCAACAATTTCGCTCTCTTCTTGTCGATATTTTTCAACCATATCAAGGATTCTTCGTCTTGAGCTTTCTGGTATTCCTTCTCGATATTCTTCGTCTCTTCTAATTTTATCCTTCTCTTGTCTGATATGTTTATCATAGCTTCGTTTTGAAGCTTCTCTGTCTGCGATGACTCCATCAATGTCGAGTTCAATATCTCCGATTTTTCGTTCAATATTGTCAATTTCTCTTCTATGATCAAGTTCTCTTTCTTCAGGGCTTCCTGAGATTGATTTAATTTTAAATTGTAGATTTCTAATAGATCCGAGAAGTTCTGTTCCATTCCCTTCAAGCTCCTTTCTTTTTCTAATATATCTTTCTTCCAGATTTGCGTATCGACTTTCAATTTCGTCGATTTCATCGTCAACTGCTCTTGTTTCTCCTTCAAGTTTTGTTGAAAGCTTTTCTCTAAGCGAAGCTTCCTCGTTGAAAAGTCGGTCTTGTAATTCTTCTGTGTTTTTCTCAACTCTTGATATTTCTGATTCAAATTTTGATTCAGTATCTCTGTACGGTTGAGATTCCAAGACCTTTCCAATTGCTCGTATAAGGTTATTAATCTGTGCCTTTCTACAGCGGTTAGACTCTGCAAAAAGCTGTCTTTGCTCTTTATCAATATGTGATATTCCCTTTGTATTTCCATTGGGAACTCGAATATATTCGGTGTTGATTTCATCTTTATTATATAACCATTTTGTGTTTTGACTGTGTTCAAAAACCTGATCAATTTCGGCAGGTGATGCCTTGGGTATTATTACGGATACGGCATCAATTCCTAACCTTAATAAACTTACTAGTTTATCCTTATCAGGTTTATGACTAGTAGTTATATCTATGAAAAGGATAGGTGTATCCGTTTTATCAAAAAAGGTTATGTCTGGTTTGTACAATAGATATTCTGTATCAAAATCAGTTGCTTCAGTCCATTTGATGTTCCCTGATTCATTCTCATAAAAGCTCAGTTTAGCATGTACGTTGTGTGCCTCAATTATCTCTGCTGGTTTAATCAAAATTGCAGGATCAGAGTCATTATCTGAGTATTTATATACAGCAGGTACTTTGATCCGTTTATTGGTCAGCAGATTTTCCTTGGCCAATTTATGACGATATGTTTTATCCGAATATGTACACCTATTTTTAGGACTGTTTTTTTTGACATAATGTCGAAAATAGGAGGCACGATCAACTATCTTAGTTTTTACGGCTTCCATTTCTCTAGTACATCCCATACAGTAATAACCTTTTCTACCACTTTCGGCATCATCAATATAAATTGTAGTGGATTGTACATTATTTGCATATCTATTTTGCAAATTTTCTTTATGATTGGCAATCATGGCATAAAATTGGTTTAGGTAAATATACTTAATTTAAACGAATTATAGTACCCATTTGGCTCATTTCAGAACAAAAGTTCAGTCTTATTAATTGATCAAACCCTAAAATTATGATGATCCTTTATTTTGAGCTAAATTTTTGATAATACTTCGAGCCTGGAAGTAAGGAATGATATCATTTACGAATAATTTAATAGCAAAATAACTAGAAATTATATAGGCAATTATCAAAACTATTCTAATGATCAATACCTCATCAGCGCTTGCCAAAATATTATTTGTGTCTACGAACAAGTATAGTATAATTATCGAAAACACAAGTATGTAAATTATTGCAAAACTGATGAGTGTAACTATGTATTTGTCTGTTTTTGTTACTATAACATTCACCTTTTGACTTGCTTTGTCGAATTTTAAATAAAGTTTATTATATAAATATTTAAAAGTTTTAGTGCTCACATCGTAGGTATTAAAACATTGCAAATATGCATTTATACGAGAAGGTACGACTTCAAACCCAAATTGTTGTTGAAATATTTTTGCACAATATATATGGGTTAGTGTACTGCATAATTCATCCTTGAAACCTTTGTTAAATTCTATTTCACTTTTTAAATCAGATATCCTTTTTGAAAGGTTTTTTGATTTAATTGTATCGATAAGCCAGTAGATTAGTGGCGGCGTAATTACTCCTAAAAATTGTATTAGTTTTTCCATCTTACATTATAGATTTAATAATAAATTCTAAACGAGTTTGTCCAATTTTTTTGAATTGAATAAAGGATTCGCGGTGACAGTGTCTGTATTTTTTTCCGCTTGCGCAAAAGCATTTGGA
This sequence comes from Sphingobacterium sp. B16(2022), assembly GCF_012030425.1. Taxonomy (GTDB): domain Bacteria; phylum Bacteroidota; class Bacteroidia; order Sphingobacteriales; family Sphingobacteriaceae; genus Sphingobacterium; species Sphingobacterium anhuiense. The sequence goes on from NZ_JAAUVN010000001.1 coordinate 802,190, forward strand.
TGTACGATACGGAGTTTTATTTTTATAGATGAACAGAAGAATTTCTAATACTTTATTACTGTTAGTTGTATCCAGGATAGTATATAAAGATTCTAAGACACCTTTCTTTCCATGAGACCGCTCATGTAGATAATAACCCTTTAGTTCCCTAAAAGCTTGATTATGCAAATAGGGGGTAAGGTGATTTTGTATGAAACCCAGTAAGGCAATTCCTTTATCGCATTGTATATATTCCTCAGCTGGAGTGCATGTACAAAAGTGGCCATCAGGATATACGTGCCAGTCTATATTATGCGGAAGTCTTCCATTTATTTCATAGACTAAAGGGAAGCTATTTGGATAATCAATGCTACATACGATTTTTACAAAATATGAGTCATATGGCATACTGTTTTCATCTAAAAGGTCTATCTTTCCTTCTAAATAAGGAAGAGAATCTTCCCGACTTAATAATTTAAGATCGGGAAAATTACTTATAGCATCGGATGCTTCTTCTTTAAATTTGAGATATGAATTATTCATGGCCATATGGTATAGAACTACTGGCACCTATTGCTGCAGCAGCTACATTTCTAACTAAGTTCTCTTCTTTGTCTTCTCCTAATTGAAATCTATCTCCAAGATGTTTACGCCAAAGTTTACTTGCTGTCCTTTGGTTATTCGAACGAATTGCTTCATCGGCATCAGTAATCAAATTATTTAAGGCTTCTAAAAATTTATCCTTATTAACATAACCCTCAAGTAAGTCATCATTTGGTGTTGCAGGTACAATACAAGTGAACTCATTGTTTAATGCCTTTTTAATTTCTTTAAGAATGTCTCTGAATGTGATATCATCACGCTCATTTAATACAATTTTTTCCTTTGCATTAGTTGCTAAAATTGTTAAAGCCAATCCACTAGGCATTTTGAACGGACGGTTGTCGGCCCAGCCTTTTAAGTATTTAATATCTCTAATCAAGCGACCATCTTTATCTTTTTTTGATACAAACCAATCCACCATAGCTTTTGGGTCACTATCTTCCCATCCATTTCCCTTTACAGCTATTTTATATTCTTGACCATCAATTTTGTAATAAACAGGATGATCAACTTCATAGTCGTTTACAAAAATAGTGCGTACACATTTTTTTCTATTCTCTGCAGGCGAATCTGTATATCCATCAACTGCCTGCTTAACCCACTCTTTAATTGTAGATGCCGTTACATCTGGTTCACGAAAGAAATAAATACCATCATCTAAATCACAGATGTCTTGTTCAGTTCTAATTCCATTCTTCATTTTGTATGAACCCTGGATGTAAAACTGTGGTACATAGTCAGGATGGTTATCGTTAAACCATTTTCTGATTTTTTTGCGAAGACCTTCTTTAGAATTCTTCATTTTGTTCTTCTTTACCGAACCGATGGATATATCACTATGATAATCTAAAAATAAGCTGTTACAGTTTGCCATATTATTATTGTTTTAAAAAGTTTAAAATTTCTGTTAATCGATTTTTTGCTAATTCCTCACCAATAGATTTCATTCGATCGATATGTTTCTTTTTTGAAGAATTAAGTTCAATATTATCCCCCTTCATGTCATGTTGGATGCGTAAATGAGAAAATGTACTACCCATTTTCCCTAACGCCCGTTGAAGAAATAGGAGATACTGTTCTGTTATCTGTGCCTGTGTATCTAATACGATATCAACCAATTTAGGATTGGGAAATAACCAATCAAATACATTCTTAGGGCGCCAGGAGCGCTTAATAATTTGTTTTCCTTGCCCTGTTCCCAATGATAGAACTGAAATATTACCAATAGGTATATCAAGTTTGTCAGTTGCCTCAAAAACTCCAATTAAAGCCGGGTTATTAGCAAAAATTCCACCATCGATCATGTTGATATTTGTACCTTCACCAAGTTCATTTTTAAACGAAAAGGTGTGGGGTGGAAAATAAACTGGGGCAGAAGCGCTAGACATGGCCACATGGTATGCAGGAAGCTTATAATCTCTTCTGTATTCAGGATGATGTTTTGTTTTAAAAACATTGATAACACCATCATTGCCATTAAAGGCAGGGACGCAGACTTTGGTTTTTAAATCATTTATTAAAGGATCTTCACCACCGTTGGCATCAGCAAACACTTCGCGAAGTTTCTTAAGCAATTTTTTATTGCTGTATATGGCATTCAATAAAGCCCGACTTTTTTGAGGAATGAATTTGAACACAAAACGAGGGAAAATAAGTTCCGCATTTTCTTCATAAAATTTAGCCAAATCTTTTGCTGGTATACCTAATGAAATACCAATAGCCAATATCGCTCCTGTAGAAGTACCGCAGATTAAATCGAAGTGCTGGTAAAGTTTCTTTTCAGGCTCTTCTTTTTGAAGTTCAGCTTCTAGCTCAGCCAGGAGTTTGGCAGGGATAAGACCTCTTATCCCTCCACCGTCAATTGACAGGATTTTAAATTTTTGTTTTTGTATAGTTTCGTCCATATTATAAAATATTTTGTTATTTTTAACTAGCATTAACAAACTATTTTGTTTTAACTGCTGGTCATTATTAACTACGAAAAGCGTTACTAACGGTTTTGCGTATACCTAAATAGATACCCTTATGGATTGGAAGGAATTAGAAGATTCAAGTACAGCAGATTTAATAGAATATATTCAAGGTCGCCAACATTTTTATGAAGCAGCTGAATGTGCATTCAAGGCATTTTTCATAAGATTTGAAGCAGATTTAACGAAAAAATGCAGAGTCATTGCGATTAAATGGGGATACAGCAAAGAAGATGGTGATATTTTATCAGAACAGGCATTAGATAAATTTTGGAAAAAAGCACATTTATTTAATGCTCAACAATGTAAAAGTGTAAATCTTAATCAGTGCGTATTGTTTTATATTTACAGGATTGCACAACGGTTATTAGTCGATCGTCAAAGATTGGAAGCTGAGAAGGATCCTTATCTTGGAGAAGAAGAGCTAGTTTTAGAATTTCCAGATTTAGAAAATATGGAAATACCAAAAGAAAAGCTAAAAGATTTAAAAGCTACAACAGAATTGATAGACAAAGCGTTGGAAAGATTGAGTACAAAGCACAAAATTATTTACTTAACCTATCGTAGTTACGAAAGAGATGGTAAAAAATTGCCACGTCAGTTGCTTAAAAAGCTTAGAGAAGAGCTTGACTTATCACAAACATCAATAAGGGTTTATAAAAAGGAAGCACTAGAAACCGTCGGTAAAATAATTGAAATTTATGGCACAAAAAAATAATCTCTTTGAAAATCCAGAGCATATTACCGAATGGTTATGCTCTACCGGCTACCTTTTTCCTCGCACTGAGATTGAGTTGAATCGCTTTGATAAACTTTTTTTTAATATTGAGATTAAAGATTCAACAGTTTCTCTAGATCGAATTTTAAATAATGAAGTCCGAAAGTTTCCACTTTCGAATATTTTCAAGCAAGAAAATGAGCAAGATGTGATGGATGCGTTTAAAATGGTAGCAAGAAAAGGTCTTGAAGATTTACCTGATCATATCTTTAATAAAATGAAAAAGAACCAAGATGATGGCAATCAATCTTCACCGGAAGAAACGGATCAATAACTTAGCAAATTATGTGTCAGAAGATTTTACTGAAGGTTATAAAGTCAATTTAATAAAAATTGCCAGATATGAAGAGCTGTCTTTATACTATGATCATTATGAAAATACTTTTGATGGTATGTTAGTTTATATCGACTCGATGTATCATATTCATATAAATTTAGATAAAGGAAATACTATTAACTCCAAAAGAGGACGCTTTACACTTGCTCATGAATTGGGACATTACCTTATTGATGAGCATCGAATTGCCTTGAAGTATGGTATGATTACTTCACATCAATCTAAAAATGGGCTATTAAATAAAGATTTAATTGAATTGGAGGCAGATTATTTCGCTAGTTGCCTGTTAATGCCTGAAGCATTATTTAAGCAAGCTTGTGCTCGGAAGCAATTTTCTTTTACCCTAATTGAGGCTCTCTCTAACTTATTTCAGGTGAGTATTATGGCATCTATTCTTCGATTTATTGAGATTGGTTCTCGGGAGTCTATGGTTATCATTTCAAAAGATAATGTGATAAGATGGTTTGCAAAAAGTAACGATTTTCAAAAGGTAGGTTTCAAATTTAAAGTTAATTCCACTCTCCCTCGAGAATCAAGATCATTTTCATTTAAAAATAATAATTATGGAGATTATACGTCTGAAGTTGAAGAAGTGGACACCGATATATGGTTCATTAATAAATTTTATAATGATACTATTTTTGAACAATATTACTATTCTAAGATTAATGGTTATTTAATAACGCTGATCTGGTTTAAATAGTTTTCAATAATGGAGGTGTAAGGAATTAAAATGTAATTGGCACTTCAGATTTTCCAATTACAGGAATTTACAATTCAGTAAGATACTAATTAGTAATGTTAATTATATTCCAGTAGTATGAGTGAAATTTTAAAGGAAAATTCTATATGTTTTGTATGTATAGGTGAGCAATTTCTTTCAAAAGAAGTTGAATTTGAAGGTTGCATTGGCCATTGTTCCTATTGCGATAGCGAAGAAAATGAAGTTTATGACCTTTTAAAATTTGCTGAAAGGATCGATAAGGCTTTTGAACAACATTATGTGCGTATGGGAGAAAATCCGCCAGACGACTGGTCAATTGAACAAATCAAGGAAATGGCTGGAGAATGGGAGCCAGAAGGTGTCCCTATCATATATGCAATAATGGATGCAGCAAATATTTCTGAGGAAATAGCGCGGGATGTTCAGAAAATTCTTGAAAGTACCCACTACTCTAGATCGAATGCAGAAATCGGAGAAACTTCTGATTACTATCGAGAATTAAATTATGATTTTAAAGGTCCCGATGATGTAGAGTGGCAGACAAAATGGGTGAAATTTGAACAAATTATCAAAACTAAGAATCGATATTTTAACAGCGAAGCTGCGGTGATTTTGAGAAAAGTATTTGATGATATTGATAGTCTATCGCTCAGTTTTGAAAGGCCGGTGGTTAGGGTTATAGGTATTGGTACAGATATTACATTTTTATATCGCGGGCGTGTGTTTCAGTCTGATGAAAAATTAAAGCTGGCTTTAGAATCGCCCGATCGCGAACTTGGCCCTACACCATGGCGGTCAGCAAAGGGAGGGAGGATGAATGCGAGTGGAATCTCGGTTTTTTATGGTGCAACCAATCCAGAGACAGTGCTTGCGGAAATTAGACCACCTGTTGGGAGCAAGGCTCTTATAGGAAAGTTTGAGATATTAAGGCCTTTAAGAATGCTTGATATTAGTGCTTTCAATTCCTCATTTTTTGAAAGAAGTATTTTTGATACAATGTATGCTGAACTATTATCTAGAAGTATTTTTTTAAGAAACCTTAGTCAGCGAATGACGAGAGCAATTATGCCTGATGATGAACTTTTTGATTATTTACCTACACAAGTTATTGCCGATTTTTTAGGCTCTGAGTTAAAGTTTGATGGGATTATATTTCCATCTGCTCAGTCCAAAGAAGGACTAAATATCGCTCTCTTTAACCATGCATCAAGAGTTAAGGAAATAAAATATCCTGAAAATAGCAGTATTGAAGCCAGATTAACTGATTGGGAGGATGATTTTGAGATTGAATCCTATAGCGTCAATATATTTAAAGCTAAAAAATCGGATTCCGAAAAGTATGATGGATCACATATATGGAATTATTCAAAAAATGAAGGTTTTCTAGAAAATCCAAATTTTAGAGAGATGTCCTTGAAGCTTGATGTAAAATCAATTATAGTTAAACACATTTTGTCTGTGAAGATAAATAGTAATAGCTTTTCAGTCCATCACTCAGAAGTTGAAAAGTCTTCATTTTTTTTGAATATGGATTCAATTGAAGACAAATAATATTTACAATACTTATGGAAATCAGCTCAGGTGCATCAATTTTATCAACGGTTTTCAGAACTGAATGCACTGTCTCGTCGTATGTTTGATTAAATCGAACATACGACGAGACAATTTCTTTCCAGAACACTGTCGAAAGAGTTTGGTAAATAATTCATTTAATATTTTTTTGAATTGGTCTAATTTTAAGTGATTAATGAAATTATATTTTAAAATTGAAGCTACTCTGAACATTATTTCTCATATTTTATAAATTTAAGGTTTCGCAAATATAAATTAAAGGTTGAAGAAATATATGCGGGAAATTGTAATACGATAAATGGAGAGGGGTACGCTGATTTCTAAAATATTGAATATCAATTAAGCTAAAAACAATAGTGTTTTTGCACTAATATATTTAGTTTTGTTTTATATCTTTGGATATTGAATCAGGGAGGGCATGCTCCAAAATAACTGGCGTGCCCAATCTGTTCAATATTGTTAAATCAAAACATGGAAGGATACTCCAAGTGAGTTTTAAGTAAAAGCAACCTAAAAGAACTACCTGTTGGCAATAGGCGAAAATGATAAATACTAATTGTGATGAATGTACCATTGACAATCGAAATCTTAGTATACTAAAGTCACTTATAACGAGGTTGTATGTTTAAGGGTAAAGTACTTATGTCGAAAGTTGTGGAACAAAATTTTAGAGCTGTGTAGCTTATACTAATAACGAGAAGGGGTGACTGAGCAAAGTCACATCCCTCAAATTTTATTATATACTCTATTATAACGTATTAAACTGCGATGTTCCCAAGTTGGGATGATTAATAAGAATTAATAAATTTTTAGGTGTCTTTGGCTAACGCCTAAATGTCGTGTTTTGGATATATTTCATCTGGTTCGCCACAATGTAGTAAAATATATCTCGATTAATGAGTTGTCAGTGGTTTGGTATTTGGCTGAAATGTAGTGATTTTTTGCTAACTTAAGTATATTGGTTACGAAAGGACGTGATTATCCCAGATATAATGCAAATTGTGAGAAATAGTAGTTTTTTGAATAATATTACTTACTATTCTGTAAATTAAAAAAAGTAAATTTGCTTTAAATACAAAAGATGATGTTAATACAACAGTTTTGTTGACGGCGCAGGTATGGAAAAACTGTTGATGAGGTCAAAAATATGCTGATCGGTCCTAGCTGAGGTACTTTCTTTTTATTTGGGTCTGCTGTTCAGGAGCACGCTTTCCTCTTTTGCAGTGGCGGTTTTAGTCTATTGAAGGTACATTAAAAAAATAGTAAATAACTATGCCAGAATTCAGATTTCTATTACCAGCTATTGGTTCGCTTTATAACGACCAACAGCTAGCATACAATCCAAGACATTCGGTCCTAGTAACAGGAGGTCCAGGAAGTGGTAAAACAGTTGTCACGATCTTTAGATTTTTAAGGGCTGTCATGGAAGAGCAGGATATCATGCTCTTTACCTTTCATAATACCTTGATCTATACAATAAGGGGTATGTTGAAGGAAAGAGCGGAGGAACTTTTTGGAGAACTTGATGAAGCTAGGATCAATGATATTGTTGAGAATAAGCTGGCGACATTCTTTAAATGGCATTACACAAATATTAAGTTTTTCAATGATCAAGAAGAAACTGATGAAATGAGGGAAAATTTCAGGAGTTACATACTAGAGAAGCGAAATGAGAGGAAGTTTGATGAACTCTTTTATGACGAGGGGCAGGATCTGCCAAAGAATGTTTACAGCAACACTTTCGAGTTATCGGACATTATTACAGTTGGGGCGGACAGGGCGCAGAATTACAGAGAATATTATCCTACGGACGAAGTTGAAGATATCATTCTGGAAAGCCTCCAGGAGCAAATTGAGATCGACCCGTTTTACCTTGGCGGCAACCATAGAAATACCAGGCAGATATTTGATCTGGCAAAAAAATTTGTGACTGACGACCTTCGAGTACAAGGTATGGATTCTTCAATTCTTCGTGCCGGTAATAATCCTGAAATCCAGACCACATTTAATGAGCAACAGCAGTTAGATTATATCAGGCAAATAATCGAAAATAATCCGAACAGTAATATTGGAATTCTTGTTCATTTTCGTAGAAATGTGAATAGGATTAAACAAGATCTCGAAGCTCATGGTTATTCCTGTCTAATGGATGCACCTGAAAATCGCTCGTTTTCATATTATTATAATGGAATGAACGAATCAGATGAGGCTACTTTGAGACAAAAATTAAGAACACCTTTTATAGCGACCTTCGAGTCCTGTAAGGGGCTCGAGTTTGATATCGTGATAATGCCATTTTTTGAGCTATCGGATGTTGCGACGGCAGGAGTAAATGATCGTGGACGCGCGTGGGCAACAAGCAGTCATTATTATGTGGCGGTAACAAGAGCTAAAAATGATATTTTCATTTTAAGTTCATCTAGACCGATTTCTCTGGCTTTTCATAATGAGGAAGATCAGCAGAATATAATGGATGACTTATTTTAATTCTAAAAGAAAGAATGGGAATGGCTAAAGCAAATAAAAAAAATAAAACCGTTGAAAAAAGAGCTCAAAAGAATCAAAATGAAGGTAAAACTCTTTGGGCTAGAATGCAATCATCTAAGATTGTAGATGCCGAAAAGCCTTTGGTTTTGGGTGAGCAAAATTTGAAAGATGAAAATATCGGCCGCACACATGATAAAGGCCCAGAACTAAGCGACACAAAGGTTGAAAGTAAAGCTAATGTGATTAAAACAAGGAAAAAGTCAGCCGATAGTGTGATTTCAGGGGGAGCTATTTTTGAAAAAAAACACGTTGTTGAAAGTCAACATGTTAGCGATAATAAAGGTAGGAGGACAGAAAGAACAGTTAAAACGCATTACATAGCTCCGGAATTATTTAATTATAATTCGAATCCGGAAAAGAACACTCATGTCAAAGAGGTGATGGATAATTCCAACATAGAGGAGGATCAAGCGTTTAAGAATGTAGACGATATTTCTGATGAGGAGAGAAATAATGAAAAAAAGCAAGTAGAGAATATTTCTGAGAGCGATCAAAGTAACCTAGATGTACATGTTCCCGTGAAGAATGAGGATTTCAATAAGAATAACATTCCATTTGATGTTACAAAAGAAGTATATGTAGAGATTCATCGCGGAAATATATTTCATTATTACAGTGGTGGTCTTTTGCTCGCCGCAAAATATATTAAGAACCGTGCTTTTACAGATATACAAAATATAAATGGGGATTACCTTGTTTTGGCAAATTCTGGCTCAGTCGCATCCAACATTGACCATGTTTTACTGGAAATCGACATGACAGGGCTTGATATGAATGCTATTGTAGTACAAGATAACTTTGCGCTTCTTGGAATACCATTGCCTGTCACAAGGATTAAATCAATCCTTGTACAAAATATGGCAATTAAAGCGTCGATTGTTAACGATGCACTTGTTTTTAATGGTGGCTTCATACCAGAGAGCATCATTGTGATAAAGCAAATAAATCTGAAGCAGAAGTTTGATTTCAAATCTTCTGGAAAAAATACAGGACAGGGGTATGGGACGCAAATTGATAAATATGACAGGATTCTTGGTCTTTTAGCTTTTTTGCGTAATTATGATGGATTGATTTCTGAAAAAAGCAAGGTATATAAAAGTTTACCGCAGCATTTTTTCTATGCCATGCAAGTCTTGGATGAGGGATTTGGTGTTGAAATTGTGCCAAAAAATACTATTTCCGAGTTTTACGCTTATCTTTTCAACGACAGTTGTCCAGCAGATAAATCATTACTTAAATGGCTTTTTTCGAGGGTTCAGCAGGCTGAGAACTTTACTGATGCAGATACACTTGAGTTTGGAAAGGTACTCAAATCTGCACAGGAGGATACTGTTTCGGTTAGAAATGTACTTTCTTTGCTGTCCAGAAATCTGGACCGTAAGAAGGCTCTGCAGGCAATTGATGAGCTAAGGTCAAAATCTTCATTACCGCTTTATGTGTTCGCTTTCCTTAGAAATTATGGAAACTTAAATTCGATTGAAGTTGCGCGAAGAGATATTTCATCAATTTATTCTAGTTCTTTCGGGGAATATGCATTTGCTATTTTGGGGTATTTTTATGGATACAGAAATCTAAGAAATACAGACGAGCGATTTGATCAATCAGGTATCGCTTCAGGTTTTATTAAAGGAAAACCAGCGATCAAATTTCAGCTTACTACAAAGTTTGACTACACGGTGATGGAACTAGTATATCAATTTGTATTCAACACGCAGAGCAACGGGTCAAAAGGTTTGGTTAAAATCAGAGAAAATATTGAACAGGAGAAGCTGAGCGGATTAAATCAGAAAAATAATTACTCGATTTATGAAAGATTACTATATGGTAAGTTGTATCAGCATGTATCCTATATAGATTCTTTAGGCAACCTTTTGGAGCAGTTGTCCTTTCTTCCCAATGAAATTCCATTTGTGTTTAGTATTGGAACATTCTGTTACAATGCAAGAATCAGGTTTGTTCCGTACATGATTTCCGACTGGGGAGCATCAGGATTCATCCCTGAGCGAGTATTTTTTGAGAAGAAAGATCTGTTCAGATATCTATCCGAACATAAAGAAAATATTGATATGGAGGAAATGCAGCTGAGAATTCAACTTGATAAGAAGATGCTCGGTATATGATAGGCTTACAAGAATTTCACGATACGATTCTGCAAGTAAATGTAGTCGAACTGATTAGCTACATTAAGGATAACAGAAATCCACTTAAACTGCTGTTCATTAATCTTGAGGTAAATCAGGACAACAGCGCTTTCACGGAACGGATTCTTGTTTTCATCAATTCTATGCAGTTGTCAAATGAACAGAAGGGTTCTGATGAAATACAGTTTTTATTTAAAGAGTTGGGCCTATATTTTATGCGAGCAAATGTTTTTGGCTCTGCGTTGAACTGTTCTAACAATATCAAAGAGCATATTTTTAAAAATAGGCTGAAGGCATGGATGCACTACAAGATGTATAGGAAAGTTGAATCACATTGCAAGCTTTTTGACAAATATCTCAAAAAACTATCTACTGCCATAACAAATGGGGTGGAGGATTATGAAAATGACGTGCTGCGTGATCTGCATGTCTATTATGAGCAGACTGTGTCCTTAATGGAAGAAAAGAACAGAGAGGCAGAGCTAGTTGCTTTCAAGGCTCTTTTTGAGGATGTCGGGCTAGTTGAAGAATATCCTTTACTTGCAAGCTATCAAGAGAATAAATATCAGTTTACCGCAACGATTGAAATAGGCGAAGAAATTCCCAAGATTTATGAGCCTTCTGATTTTACCGATGACTTATTTGAAGAAAAGTTTTTGAGGTATATAAAAGCCCATCCTGATACCAGATGGCATGAAATTCTGCTAGGATATCGACAATTTATTGTTCGAAGAGAGATAATTAAATTTGGTCAGGCGCATTTTGATGACCCCTATAGAAATCTCTCTGCGAACGATGTGGTAAAGTTGTATTCTTATTTCAATATGCGAAAACACTACTATTCATCATTGCATTTACTTGAGCGCTTTAGACATATTGCTGATTTTCATGGGACAAACGGGCGTATAAAATTTATTGACGTGGGTTGTGGACCGGCGACTTCTGGGATTGCCTTGGTGGATTATCTGCATACAATAAACGGCGGTACTGTTTCGTTTGATTATTTTGGTGTTGACCATTACAGGTCGATGCGGCAGGAGGCAGAATATATGATGCAGAATGTGGTTTATGAGAATACAGATTCAACTTTCTTTATGCAAAGTCTCGGCGATATTGATTTTGAGTGCTTAGAGAACGCTAACAGTATCTTTATCAATACCTGTTATCTCTTTGCAAGTGACAATTTGAACGAAGAGAAGCTGGCAGTAGAGGTGCTGAACGTAAAAAGATCAAAACGGGATGTTCCATTTTACATATTGTTCCAGAATACGACCGATCCTGCGAAAAATGTTAAATATGAGAATTTTAAAAGACACCTTAACTATGACGAGAAGCCGTTACTTAGGGTGAATTCCTGGATCAGGTATAACAACAGAAGAAACAGTCTTTATATGCCAACAGAAGAACTGGTATATTTTGAAATTTTAAAAATAGAGTAGCAATGTACGATTTATTTAATCTACCGCCGGATGATTTTGACAATATTCCTTCTATTAATGAAGGGGTAGATCTAAGTGCCATAAAAGGACTGCGATATATACCTAATTTTATTACGCGGTCAGAAGAAAGAAATCTGTTATGCTCAATCAATGGGGAGACATGGCTGAATGATCTAAAGAGACGTGTCCAGCATTATGGCTACAAATATGATTACAGAGCCCGAGCGCTTAATTATTCGATGTACCTTGGGGGGCTGCCTAAATGGGCTACACCGTTCACGAGCAGAATCTATGCAGAAAAATTCATTAAAGAAATTCCTGATCAACTGATCGTGAATGAATACATTCCGGGGCAGGGTATTGCAAACCATGTCGATTGTCAGCCCTGCTTCGGCGAAACTATTTTTTCCATGAGTCTGGGATCTACCTGCCTGATGGACTTTGTTAATGTGAGCAGTAAAGAGGTTAAGTCTCTGCTGCTGGAACCTAGAAGCCTCCTCGTAATGTCAGATGAGGCCCGTTACGACTGGAGCCATGGTATTGCGGCTAGGAAGACGGATGAGTTTAAGGGATCGCTTTTTCCGAGAGGTACGAGGGTCTCGTTGACTTTCAGGAAGGTGATTTTTTAGGAAATTTCTATTTAAATGGTGTTAATCCAGTCAAAAGGGTGAAATAAACCCAGGTGAATACCAGTTCTGTGAAAAAACATTAAAGAATTGTTTATAGAACTATCAATAAATCATCGAGAAATTATACATGTAGTTCCTATGCCGAATAACTCGAGATATATTCTGGAGGTAATTCCTTATCTTAGTCATTTACCTGTTTCATTATGCTTGAAATAATTAATCCTAAACCTTATAGTACTACTAAAAATAAAGACTATGATGAACTAAAAATCATACTCCGTAATAAAGATTTTATAGGTAGTACATTTACTCCGGGAAAAATGGTAGTCTATTTTGACTTTTGTTTCATACATAGTCTGATTATTGAAAACGATGAGGATATAGAGTTTGAGGAAATTTCTATCATGTTTAACAATTGCTTTATTGGCGATTTTCAATTTGGTAAAATTATTACACAAAATATTTCTATATCAATCCATTCCTCATTATTTTCAGGTAGAGTAGAAGCAAGTAACTTAAAATCCTTCTCAATTAGCAATTGCCTATTAGATTCTAGTATATTTTTAATTGGAATACCTAGGGTAGATATTACTTATACTACGGAGAATATATTTCCATATTTATGGAAACGTTTTTTTAAGAAAATGCATGAAGTGGATTACAAACTAATACTCGCAAAAAAACAAAGATATCATATTGACAATCCAATAAATCTCAGAATTACCAGTAGTAGAAAAGCGGAAGATAAAACTGGTATTTATCGTCTGAGATATAATCAAGCAAAAGATTTTAAAATAGGATATAAGCTTTCTCGAGATGAGGAGGATTTATTTAAAACTCAAATAAATGTATCATATAATAGTGAAAGTGCTGGAGCACAAACATCTATTGATAACGTTTCTTTATATTCTTTGTCTTTAAGTGGACACCCTATTGGAAAAGTATCAGTTGAAAATACCACTATAGGTAATTTGTACCTTTCAGAATTTTCACCTAAAGGTGAAGTTGGTTTTTATAATATCAATCCCAGAAAGGAAAATCAAGAAGAGACCAAGATTAGTATACATAAAAGTAACTTAGATAAAGTATGGTTTGATAATGTCTATTTTGGTGATTTTGACAGGTTATCATTCTATAGGTCAAAGTTTTCTAGTGCTTCTTTTACATCATGCAGTTTTCCTGAAGAATATAAAACATATGAAAAGTTTTCACCTGTTGAAAATATACATTATCCTGAAAACAGAACCATAAATCATCATAAAGATCAGTATGAGATATTTCTACAGTTGAAAAAAGCCCTCGAAAGTACTGGAAATTCTTATGAGGCTCAGAAGTTACAAGCAATATCTCATACCGCTCTTAATAAAGTTCCAACCATTACCCCTGCAGATAAAGTTATACTTTTCCTAAATCGTATATCAAATAATCACGGTCTTTCAATTGAAGAACCATTTTATTGGTTTCTTGGCATAAGTATTTCTTTTTATTTGCTGTATTTATGGAGCCTCGGACTTGCATTTCAGTTTACAAAATTTGATCCTAATCTGATTGGTTATTATTTTTCATTTATAGATATAACTCACAGAAGCGATTTTTTGGTAAATAAGGATAAGTTAAGCGGATGGTCACTTACTATTGATTCAATTCATAAATTCCTAATTGGTTATTTAATATATCAGTTTGTAGCAGCGTTTAGAAAATATGGGAAAAAATAACAATGGTAAATAGCAAATTTACTTTCATCAATTTTTAGCAAAAGTACTTCACCATTTTTACAAAAAAACACAAGTACTTTTCTGGTTGCTTTAATATCTGGTTTTTTACGTATCCAGTCGACTTTTTAATATTCCACAAGACGTATGCATTTGATTTATTTTTTTGTTGAGATCGTCTATTTATAATTCAGTAATCAATAAAGCTCCCAATTATGTTATAAATTTACTTTTTCATTTTAAATAGCAACACGCTTCAAAGAAGAACTTACTTTATTAAATTCTATATCTGCGAAATCTCTCTGTACTTTTTCTTGCACATCAACATCTTTAGTCTCTAATAAATTTGCCATATACTGTAATTTGCGCTTTACATTTTCAATAAGGTCAGACCATTTCATTATCCAGATCTCTATATTCTTATTTTCATTTCTAAAATAGAAATACGGATTATCTTCTCCTTTTTGTCTTCCTTCAATATCAAATTTAGCATCAGCATTAATTTCGGAACTGATTAGTAGAATTTTGAATGATATGTCGCGGCTTATGGAACTCATTTTCTCTATCTCTCTGGCATATTTCATAACCTGAGCGATCTCCTTTGGACTTATCTTAACTTTAGGAGCTTTTAACTCTACAACCAAAACTTCGCGTTTTTTATGATCTAAGATCCGTTGATTATACATAAACAGATCAGTTATCGACTTGATAGATCTTTCTGGAATATCGTTAATATTATCGTCTTTCTTTGAAGCTTTATAGGTTAAACAATCATCTCTTAATTGAATCAGATTTTTTTCAAGATTTTTATCGGATAACAATTTGGTAGTGTCGTTGTATTCTTCTCCAAAAATCCATAACATTCGTTCAAGAAATTTATGTAGCTCTTTTCTTTCCTTAACATTTTTAGCAATATCACTGTACACCAGTTTTTCTAAGAACTCTACATCTTCAATTTTATTTGCCACCCTATCGGAGAACTCAATAATATTTTCCAAATCAGTTTTCTCCAATAAGTCTGAAAACTTAGTAATAAGCTTACTATTAAGTTTTAATATGCTATAGAGAATTTTATGAAGTTCCCCGTTCGAAATGGTTCTATCTATTAACGGATAAATTATTTCTCTGAGCTGATTATCTTCTTTTAATAAGTGATACTTATCTTCAACTAAATAGGCTAATTTATCGAATAAAATGACCTTAGATTGAGAACTTGATTTTTCTTTATAGGGGTAATAAGTATCTTGTTTTAGGTTATCGGAAAAACTGTCAAACTCCAGATTTCTTTCTTTAAAAAAAATGTTTAGTTGGTCTTTAATAAAGTCTCTAACCCTCCTCCAATCAGGATCAAGATCATCAAGGTCGATATTACGGTAAATATCTGATGACAGTGTTGGTGAATAAACGTATATAAACCAACCACCAATTTTAGGACTTAACCACGTAGCATCATACTCTAAACTCCCTGCAATCGTACTTAAACCTGCATTCTGGACAGTTAAAAAGACTTTGATTTTCTCCATCTTTTTTATTGGCATAAAATCAAACAATACTTTGTGTTCTTTTCCTTTGATATCTGTAAAAGTTGAAGCAATTTTAATAGGCTCGCTAATTACAAAGTCATTCGGATTTATCGTGTGACCATTGATATGAAATACAATCTCTTTATTAAATATTTTCAAAGGATATCTTTCAAAAATAGCATCAGCTATGTTCTCACGCAGAAACTTATCGATTATTTTTTTCTTAGGTTCTTTCTCAGTAACATAAGATGGGTATAGATTTGTAATAGTTACTTTATAATAAGTATTGTGATTTTTTCCTTTTAAAATAGATTCTTGGGTCGAAATATTAATTTCTGAAACATTTATATTATTCCCAAAACTGTCGAAGGATAGTGGTATAACTGTTTTTGAGAAAGTTTTGTTATCATTACAATAGCCAATAGTCTCAATTTCTACTTCTTTTCCAATTTGAAAGCTTGCAAAGCGTCCGATGCCTTTTCCACCATCCTTATTGGTAGTGCCTATATCTAAAAGCTTATAATCAAGTTCATTGATGTGAACTCCCTTGCCATCGTCTTTTATTGATATCTTCTTGACATATGTCGGACAGAGTTCATCATCAGATGCATAATCTATTTCAATCCAGATGTTCTTACTTTTTGCCTGAATAGCATTGTTCATTAATTCACTAAAAGCCGTAAACGTACTAATATAGTTTGCAAACAACTCGTTTACAAGTCTCGAATTCGTGGTTAATTTTCTTGCCATATTACTATATACAAATTTATACTATATATTTAGGTCACCGATTTAGCTAATTTAATTAAAATAGAGTTTAGAATTGCATATATTTAGAAATGAAAAATATATAGTCAAACTTTTCTCTTGATTCAATGAATACCTTCTGCAATCCTCAATAACTGTTTCTCTATTTCGGGAATTTAACGAGACTAACTCTGATTAGTGATTATATTGAATTGCTTACACATAACAAATACATTTTTCTCTACTTCCAATCTGTCAAATGCCACTTTGCCAATTCCCAATTATTGTCCGGATCGATTCGATAGTCAAACTGTCTAGGGGAGGAGTTGGCTGTAATAATTTCTTGGAGAAAGCTATTTGAGATTTCAGGATCGTATACTCGCCAAATTAATTCTCGCGTTTTATTCCAGGTTATTCTTGCAAGAAATAAGGCATTAGGTTTTTCCTTATCCGGGCCTTTTATTTCATTATCCAAATAATCGCCATAGTTGTCAATTACTTCAACTTCACTTTTTGAAGGCATTCCATTGTCGATTAAATATTCTAGATCTATCATAATTGATAAATGACATGCGAAAACTATTTTTGGTTCAAATTCCCTTAAAGCAGTATTGACCACTGCCACACCTGGTAAATCCTCTTGTTCGAAATTAAGCAATGAATAGAATTCATCGGGTATCAATACTTTATAATCTGTCATATATTTCACAATCTTAACATTCTCTCAATGCTCATTACCCTTATAAATCCACATTAGATCGTTACTGGCGCTGCTGTCAGAATCTACAATGAAAGGGCGAGAAGCTTAGCTAGATCAAATGAGGTGTTTCAGCTCTTTCAAAGATCCAAAAGAGCTGAAATACCGTTAAACTTTTGTTATGGACAAATTTTAGTAGAGTTCAACTTCCCAATTTTCAAATTCCGGTTCAACTTGATAAGTATCGTCCTTTTCTCTACAGACAAACCTTATCCATTGAGCAGCTCTTTTCATTGCATGATTAAAATTTAACACTTTTCCAGATTCGTCCATTTTTATATTATTTGCAAAAATGGCAAAAGCCTGCTCAACCAAACTTGCTTCATCTTTTAAATCTTCTCTGTAATTAATGTTTTTGAGCAATTCATTATCATCTATAACATATTGCAGAGTTCCATTTGTGTAATAATAAACAAAGTGTCTTAATGCACTTTTAAAATCGTTGGATAATTCCATAAAAACTTAATTATTATTGTGAATTTAACGCTATGAGTCTCATGCATTCCTCCCGGATAGCCCATAGTTCGTCAAGAGAGTAGGGGACTTTATTATCTTCAATCCATTGAGCAAGGTATTCTCGATGAAACTGTACTTTGAAATCGGTTATTTGCTCTGCTTGTATTTCGATTTCTTTTAGTAGATCCAGCTCAAATTTAGTTTCGTTTATCCCGATTCCTGTAAAATCCATAATGTAGTTAGATACACGTAAATAGTTATGAGCTTCCGGAATGTAAGGTAAATCGTGCTCCTTCAGTAAGTCTTTAATAGCAGGTGTGTTATTACCATCCATTTTGAATAATCCTAGCATCAGTTTCAGCTCATGATTTCCATTTTCATCAGCCAATCTCTTCAATAGCGCGTGCTTCGTACTGCAAGTGCCACAGAGTTCTTCAAATAGCGCAAATTCATTTTTCTTGTCTTGATTCCGACGATATGTAAGACTGCTTACCCAGCTTCCTGCTTTTTGAAAAGTATTGATACCTTGGTTTATGAATGCTTTGGAAATCAATTCATTTGACGAAGAAATTTCGAAATCAAAAGGCTTAAAATATAAACGTCTTGAGAATTGATTCGTTCTACTATCGTTTAAAATAGGTTCACCAGATTTTTTATTAAGATAGTAACGGATATTTTGGATAAGATAACGTGGATGAAAATCGGGGCCAAATTCATCAGACTCTCTATACTTATTTAATATTTCTAACGCAGTTCTTGCTGAATTGAAATATCCTTCGGCTATTAATTTTTTGAAATGCTCCTGAACATCATCATATGTGCTGAGGAACGATGTGGTTGGTAATTCAATTTCTTTATCTTCTTCAATAATTGTCAGCCTTCTAATTGGTTTAATTTCATCATTCGCAATTACAATTTCCCACTGCATTTTCTTCCGGGCAACTATACTGAAGGTGACATCTAGCTTGTAATAATCTATTGGATTGCAAGGAGGATTGTATAATTCTAGTCCAAATACTTTTGCCAGAACTAGACTATCTTCTGGATCTATTAAAGTCTTTTTTAACGGATTTTCAGCATCACGTATTAAGAAATTATGCTTACCAATCATAAATGAACATTCAAATGCAGAATATCCTTTCTCAATTCTGATTTTATGAAAGAACATTACCTTATCAAATGAAATTGCAGGAAAGGTAGTGTGAACAGTTTTTTTTCTCTTTGCGGCCATAATTAATCGATGAACAAAGATAATAATTTCTTATGGCCTTTTGAAAAGAGCTTCGTTGTCACTCTTCCTTAGTAAAGTTCCTTTTCTTACAGCAAGGTCTATAATTGCTGTAAAATCTTTTGCTTCCCAATTCTTTTCAGCTTTTGATCCACAATGATGAGCAATTTCTTTCGCAGAATGCCATTCATCAAAAAAGGAGTCTTTGTCCTCAACTAATAATAAGTAGAGAACGCCAGTTTGTTTGAGTTCTGTTGGTTTAATTTTAATAACGATTTTCTCGACCATTTTTTCCTCAAAATCAACTGGAGGATAAAAGTCATTAATATCGTAGGAGGTGTCTAAGTTTTTTTCTTTGGACTCAATTGTAAATGCCTTTGCAAGTTTGTTTAAATGCTCGTCGTGATATTTGGCAGGATTAAAGTTACTTTCTATCGCTCCTAAAATATTTCCATCATCGCTGAGTTCTAAAATTTTTTGAATATCTCTAGTAGTTAGCTCAAGGGAGATTCTAATTACTTTGATTTTATTAATAATGTAAAGTGCTATTGAGCTAATTAAAACTGGTTTTTTCACAATAGCAATTTCGGAGATTAATGATTTATAAATTGTATTAGATAAAATTTGGATTGTATTAATAATCTGATTATATTTGAATTATAAATAATTGTATAATTATTTGTGGCATTGAATTAAAAGAGTCTCGACAACAAACTCTGACAATTAATCATGACGAGACGGTAGATTTAATGCCCAAGTAGATATTTTATGTACCTTTGGTGCATGCTATAGCTCTTGGGCTTCTATCGTGTATCGTTTCGTGAGGGGTCAGAGCCTTGTTGTGCGATGGATAGGGCCCAAAGTTATAGTTCCTTTTCATTTCGCGACTCTCAAATTATAAACTATTAATTTGTGAGTATGTATCAAAAAAAACAAACCACTAAAAACATCATCAAGCCTGCAGATTAGATCTGTTGCGCAAAGTCACTATGCTGACTATCCATTCAAAATGCAATACTGATTACCACATTATAACCTTTGACGAAGACTATTAATTGCATTTTCCTTATTAATTTTTTAAACTAGCTAGCTATAATTGTCTGTATTACCGGTATACAGATGATTTAAAGTTAACCTATTAAATCAATCCAAAAAATGCAGAGAACTTGCATACATGGAGAAGTATGCACCATTCGGAAGGACAACATTTACCTAGTAATGCCTTTTGAATTACTTTAATTACTCAAAAAAATATTATGACAATGAACGCAAATTTTTTTAAATTAATTCCATTTGATCAGGTCTTTAATGAGGTCCATGTAAAGGGATATAATCCAATCGTAAATATTGAAAATTTTTGGAAGAAATATGATATAAACAGTAGTAGAGATCATATTGTAGCCATGTTTTTGGGGGATGTAGATGATCCCGAAGGTATAATGGAGAAACCAGATAAACGGTATTTAGAAGCTTATTCGCTAGACTTGTTTAGAGCGTTGGTTGCGTATTATCTAGCACACAAATATAAGATGAGTATGGAGGAGTTGGAAATACCATTGCTGCCGACCAAAAAGCTAACAGAAGAAGCAGTGAAATTAAGACAATCTAATCACGCACTTTTCGGTAAAAAGGATTGACCTTGATGTCGTTTCCATCATAAAAGCGAATACTTAGTTTATATGATCGGTATCAATTTAGAAATGCATTATTGTAGACCATATTATAACCAATAAACGAAGACGTAAAACTGCATTTTTTCCAATTTATTTTTTAACTATTGAAAGTTGAACAGGGAGCATATTGCCTAAATTTTAGCTCCTGATTCACTTTCAGTATAAACCTTAAAAAAATGCAAAAAACTTGCAGCAGGGAGAGCTATGCGCTGTCCCCAGGGAAAGAACTGTCTTCGTTTTTGAACGAAAAACGTGTCTCTTTTACTAAAAAACCAATTATGATAACATTTTTACCCGAATGTTTATTTAAAAAGTTCGATCCAGAATTTAGGCATATAACGACGCTGTCTGCATTGAGATATGTGAATGGTGAGCGGCCATCACAGCGTTATTATTCGCTGTTGATACACCTTTCAGAGCCTTCGGATTCTTTCAGTCTGGTCGTGCGCAACGAAGCTATCGATGTACTGCGGATCTCGCTGATCAATATGAAGATCTATGAGATTTACCTTTTCGCCTTAGCGTTGCCAGCAGACTTTCCGATCAGCCAGATACTGGTGCTAGGAGAGGACCGTGAACGGTTTATTCCCAATGATGAAAAGGAAAATATTCCGGGATATTGCTACGAACTGACGGTACCCGCGACGACAGAACGGGAGGAATACCAACAACGGATATTGAACGATCTGAATAGGCACTTTAAGCTTGATGTAAGAGTCGAGAAGCTAGCTGTCGTAAAAGACAGCCGAAAGGTCGTGAAGATGACAGGCGAATCTGTTGAACTCATCTGGGCAGAACAGCTCACGATGGTCATGAAAGCGCAACGGAAATCCGTAGTTGTACAAACCATGAATTAAAGTTCCCTAAAGAAACGTAACGAATATAGTTTCACTGTTTAGAAGCCCGGATGCTGCCGAGGGAAGAGAAAATGACTTTAGGAACAAGTCACTCTCGGTAGTTGAAGGGGAAAGCAGGAGCTATATGCATTAGAAATTACAACAATGAAAATAGATAAAAGATATAAAACCAAGGATTGGAGCAATCTCCAAAAGCTCGGTAATTATAAAGGAGAGCTATTGCTACTCAGTAAGCTATTACTGCTCTCTTTATTCATGATCTTTCATATGGTTAGTTTATATGCTCAGACACCCCGCAAGGACAGCGGGGTGAACGGGCAGACAAAATATGAACTTGCAGGTAGAGTGATATCATCCATTGACGGTACGCCGATGCAGGGGGTATCTATTCGTGTCGATGATGAAAATCTGCAGATCCGAACATCCAGAAATGGAACTTTTGAACTGCTGGTCACAAACCGAAAAGGGAAGGTGAAATTCTCCTATGTCGGTTTCGAAACTCAGGAAATCAATTATACCATAGGGGTATCGTTACTGGTCAGAATGATACCTGGAGAGAATAAAATCGATGAAGTGGAGGTTGTCTCTACCGGATACCAGAAAATCCCAAAAGAACGAGCAACCGGTTCATTTGAATTTGTCGACAATAAACTCTTCAATAGAAAAGTATCGACCAATTTTGTGAGTAGATTGGAAGATGTTGTTCCTGGTCTGTCATCGATTAAGGTTGGTTATAACAATACGGGTAAAAATGATCTGATGAATATCAATATCCGAGGTGTAAGTTCGTTAAGCGGTCATAATTCGCCCCTTATTATAGTGGACGGTGTACCTTATGAAAGTAAATTGAGTGATTATGGCATAGGCAATTTTAATAATATCAATCCCAATGATATTGAAAATGTAACAGTACTTAAAGATGCTGCAGCAGCTTCCATATGGGGATCCCAGTCCGGTAATGGGGTTATCGTGATCACGACAAAAAGAGGTAGGTTTAATGAACGGTCTCAGGTAAGTTTTAACAGTAATCTCAGCATAAAGGCTAAGCCCGATCTGTACTATTTTCCGCAGATGAATTCTGGAGATTTTATTGATCTACAACATGAGTTATTTGATAAAGGAAGGTACAATTCCAATTTAAACCGCTGGAATTCAAACTTGACGCCTGCTATTCTGCTGATGAAGAATAAAAAGGAGGGTAAAATAACGGAAGCGGAGTTGAATGCCGCCTTGAATGAGCTGAAAAAAGTAGATATGCGTGATGACTTCCTTAAACATGTCTATAGAAATGCGATCAATCAACAGTATAACCTACAGTTGCAAACTGGGGCAAAGAATATCAATAATTTGATTTCAGTAGGCTTTGATAAGAATCTGAATGAACTGGTAACTTCCTCTTTTAACAGGATGTCTATTAAGACCGCTACTCAGGTCAGACCGGTTAAGAACCTGATGCTGGATATCGGTATTACGTATACGGAATCGAAAGCTGTAGAAAGTTATGAACAGATGGGATACAACCGTATGGCTGCCGCCGATGGCAATTATCCGTATATGGATCTGGCAGATGATCAGGGCAACCCTTTACCAATATCGCTTTTGCGGAAAAATCCGGGTTATCTGGATACTGTGGCCAACGGACGTTTGTTGGACTGGTCATTCAATCCCTTAAAAGAGATGTATGAATCGAAAGAAACGCAGAAAATTAAAGAAACCTTTTTAAATTTTTCGGGTACGTATGATTTCAAATTTGGACTTAAAATAAATGGGCAGTATGCCTATCAACGTACTATTAATCCTTCAACGATATGGAGAGGACTAGGATCATTCTATCAGCGGGATATCATTAATTATTATGCGAACTGGAATGATGAAAAAGTGAACTGGAACCTTCCTGTTGGTGATTTTTTATATGTAAGCCATTGGGATAGCTATGCTCATCAGGGGCGGTTGAATGGTGAATATAACCTGAAATGGAAGAAAAGCCAATTGAATTTATTAGCGGGTTTTGACATCCGTGAGCTATCCGGAGACTGGTGCTTTCCAGACCGTCCCGTACGGTGTTGAAGTTCCCGTCCTGAACGGGAAGGGCGGTGTAAATACGATCATGGACCGTAACCGGATCGAGTCTTATCGAAATCGGTTTGTTTCTTATTATGCCAACGGATCTTACACCTATGCAGACCGGTATATCCTGAGCGGAAGCTTTCGGAAAGATGCTTCCAATCTATATGGTGTAAAAACGAATGACAGAGGACAGCCTTTCTGGTCAATAGGTGGAGCTTGGGTTGCATCTAGAGAAGCATTTATTAAAGACGGAGTATTCGATCTCTTGAAACTGCGTGCTACCTACGGCTACAACGGTAATACCAATAATACGGTTGCCGCATATCCGATTATGAATGTGCAGAGTGAAGCACACTACATTACAGGACAGAATTATGCGATGATGTTTTCTCCTCCTAATCCTACATTGCGCTGGGAGAAAGTGGAAAACCTGAATCTTGGTTTAGATTTTAGCCTACTCGCCAATCGCATCTCGGGTTCTGTCGAATATTACCGTAAAAAACCGCAGGATCTCATCGCGCAGGCGCCTGTAGATCCGACAACCGGCTTCAGGGCACTGACCATCAACAGTGCCAATCTGGATACAAAAGGATGGGATATTTCACTGAATATGGTACCCTTACAGTTGAAGAACTGGGGATGGACGAGCAGTCTTATTTTTTCCTACTCGCGTACCAAGGTCAAAAAATCGTATGTAGATGAGGATGTGCCAACTGATTTTATTAGCGCGCCTTTCAACATGTTGATGACGCCTCTAGAGGGAATGGACCTGTATACACAATTGTCCTATAAATGGGCTGGACTGGATCCGGAGACAGGAGAGCCTCGCGCTTATCTTAACGGGGAGATCTCTAAAGATTATGTTGCTCTCGTCAGTACTGATCTGAATAATCTCGAAAATAGCGGCGTATTGCGCCCACTTTATTTTGGTGGATTCCGCAATACTTTCCGGTTCAAATCTCTGGAACTTTCGGGTAATATTTCCTATCAGCTGGGACATGTTTTCCGCCGTACATCTTTCAATAATAATGGATTTATTAATAGTGGAAGCGGACATGCAGATTACAGGTTGAGATGGCAAAAATCGGGTGATGAGCTCACTACCGATGTTCCTGCTTTTACCTATCCGAATAATGCATTGGCGAGCAAAGTTTATCAGATGTCGTCTGCACTGGTTGAAAATGCGGGACAGATCAAGTTAAGGGATATTCAGCTCAGTTACACATTTCCTAATTCGGAAAAAATGAAGCTAAAAAACTTGAGACTTTACGCCTATATCCAAAATGTCGGTACCATCTGGCGTGCCAATAAATGGGGGATTGATCCCGAATACGGAGAGGCTATTCCAGAACCATTGATGACATCTCTCGGTATCAATTTTAACTTATAACACGAAGCCATGAAAAAGAACATATTGATAATTTTACTTTTTATGATGCTGGTTTCATGCTCCAAATTTCTGGAAGAAAAACCCGATCAAAAAATGGTCATCCCTAAAACCTTAAAAGATGCTGAATTGCTTTTAAGTGATTATAGCAACTTCAATACGGGCTATCCGGTAAGTGGCGAATGGGGCACAGATGATTATTTTATAGCCGATTCCTATTGGGACGAATTATCCAATCCGGAACAAAAAAGCGCCTATGTATGGGCCGATAAACAGTACGATGATGTTACGCAGTGGCAAAGTCCCTATCGTGTGGTTTATCTTGCTAATCAGGTATTGGCTATGCTTTCGGATCTGCAGGCACTGCAGCATGAGGATCAGTATAAGAAAGTCCTCGGAACAGCTTATTTTTTCAGAGCATTTGCTTTTCATCAGGTAACTGAAGTGTTCGCGCCCGCTTATTCAGTTACAACAGCAGGTACGGCAATGGGTATTCCCTTGAGGCTTTCGGCAGATATGGACATCCCTTCGGTTCGAGCTTCACTGGCAGAGACCTATAGCCAAATTATAGCAGATTACAAGATGGCCATTTCCAATTTGCCGGTAGTGCAACCCGTAAAAGGACATCCGAATAGAGCAGCAGCATACGGGTCTTTAGCACGTGTTTATCTCGGAATGGCGAACTATGAAGAAGCATTTAAGATGGCCAATTCGGCTCTGCTTCTGAATGCCACATTGTTAAACTTCAACTCATTGAATCAATATGATGAGCTGCCCATTCCGCAGTTTAACAAAGAAGTACTGTTTCCTGCTGTAACAAGTAATGCAGGATTAATGAACTATTATAATGCATTTGTTGAACCGGTATTATATCAATCATATCAAGAAAAAGATCTACGGAAAAAGATATTTTTCCAGTTGAGTGATAACGTAGAAGGTGCTTATAATTTTAAAGGAAATTATGCCAATTCAATGGCACAACTTTTTGTCGGAATCACGACCAGTGAAGTTTATCTCATTAAAGCTGAAACGGCAGCACGGTTAAACAAAGTAGAGGAAGCTCAGGAAACACTGAATACGTTACTAAGATCCCGCTGGCAAACAGGTGAGTATGTCGATATCACAGTATTGGATGCAGGGGAATTATTAGAAATAATATTACAGGAGAGAAGAAAGGAATTACTGTTTAGGGGAAGGCGCTGGGCCGATCTTAAAAGACTTAATCTGGAAGCTAAGTTTAAAAAAGATCTGATCCGTACGATAAACGGGCAGGAATACCGCCTACCTTTCAATAGTCTGAAATATGCTTTTAGATTACCTGATCCAGTAGTGAAATTGGGAAATATCTCTCAAAATGAACGTTAATAAGAATTGAAAAATTAGGAAATCGAGATGTAAATAATGTTGACATACAGCACAAATATTATTTACTAGAGCACTCCTCAACAACTAAAAAAATAAATAGATGAAAACAAAAATAATCGCAACTCTAATTTTCGTTTTAGCTCTTTTGCAAATGAGCTATTCACAGAACTCATTGGACATAGACCGCAGTAAAGTCCTTTCAGTAGGATCAGATTTTACTCCACCTGCATCAGTAGCATTGATGCGCGGAGATTTTAAACAGATCGACTGGAAAGGATTGGAAAATAAAGTGATCATATTGGATTTCTTTGATACCTTCTGTGGAACCTGCATCAGCTCCATGCCCAAACTGCAGGAACTTCAAAATAAACTTGCCGATAAAATACAGATCTTCAATATCACCTGGCAGGATAGACCTACCATGGATAAGTTCTTTAATGAAAATGAATATCTAAAAGAACATAAGGTCAACCTACCCGTCATCTATGATGATAAGGATCTGTTTTCTCTATTTCCACATATAGGAAAACCACATGTGGCAATCGTATACAAAGGAAAAGTGAAAGCGATTACATTTCACCGGTCTATAAATGAAGAAAATTTACTAGCCTTAATACAAAAGGGCAGTATCGACCTGCCCTTAAAGGATGATTTTGGTAAAGGTGATCTGCAGTCATCATCAGATAGTAAAGTGATTGCCGGTACCTGGATCTCCCGTTATCAAGATGGGGTGCCTATACAGGGACTGCAAATTAAGAGAGATAGTATTTCCGGACAGACCATAAGCTCAGTTTACAACAGATCTGTATTTATATCGATAATAAATGCGTGGTCTATCATTAAGCCACCAACTTATATTAGATTGCCACAAAGAGTCGATTGGAAAGTTAGGGATTCTTCTATCTACCATGATTTTAACAATCAAGGAGAGGAGTGGATTCGTAAATACGGAATATGTTATGAGCGAAGAGATTTTAATCAAGTATCTGATTCTGTTCGGGCACGAGCAATTTTACATGATCTGCATAGTTTTTTTGGATTAAAAACTTACTATAGTACTAAAATGATGGACTGTATCATTGTTGAACCTTGTGCCGTAAAGGAAAATCCGGATTTAAAGATTACAAAAGGTTATAAAGTTACAGGATCTAGCGGTATCAGGTTAATGATTGAATGGAGTGGCAAATTTCCCCCTGTTTTAGACAAATTAAAATCAAAGGAAACATTATACACATTGGGCAGTTTTAAGAATTTGGAAGAACTGAATCAGCAACTGGAAGTATACGGAGTAAAAGCAAAATATGGTCGTGAAGAGATGGAGGTTCTTGTAGTTGAAGAGAATTAAGTAGAAATATAAGGGTAGGTATGAAACCTACCCTTATTTAATTTAAAGTAATCAGACATCCTTTAATTTGACATTTGTACTAGGTGTATTATTAGCTAAAGCTAACTCAATTTCTTGTTCCAACGTTGGACTGATGACCGGGTTATTACTTCCGTCGTTCAGTGCCTGAATTGCACAAACTTGATCTGTTCCTGTACAAAAAGGCTGTGTTTGCCTTAATGTATAATTAGATGCTTGATAGGGATCTGTCCCTGTAAGTTCAAACCATGCCATATTTACCTCCTTTTTTATTGTTTATAAATTTTACTGTTTTAGTCTTTCAGCATGACGTTAGCAGAATTTGTTTTGTTGCTCAATGCTAAGATCATTTCCTGTAAAAGGCTGACTGAAATAACAGGATTGCCATTACCATCATCAGATGCTCTGATAGCGCAGATAACACAAGATCCTATACAGTTTGGTTGCGAAGCGACGCGTGTATAATGTGCAGGATCTGTAGGGTTGCTGCCTGTAAATAAATACCAATTCATAAATCAGCTTTAATAAATTTTTAAATAAGGTGCGGCTCTTCACCGCACCTTTCCAAATTAATATGTAAGAAATGTTATGGACGATCTTTAAGCTTTACGTTGGTGCTAGGTGTAGCATTCTGTAAAGCCAAAATCATCTCATTTTGCAACGCATTCGTAATTACTGGATTGTTGCTACCATCGTTCATTGCCTGTATAGAGCAAATTTGATCGTTTCCAGGGCAATTGGGAGCAATTGCACGTAATGTAAAATGCGAAGGCGATGTAGGGTCTGTCCCTGTTAGTTCGAACCAAGCCATAATTGACAAGTTTTAAGTGAATTTTTATATGATATAAATATTTTGTATATTCATATCGGTTCAAATCGATCATCCTACGTGTTGAAGGATGGCCACGTAAAAGCTTCCACGTAACGGAGGCTTTTACTATTAAAGTGGACTTTTATTTCGTGCCCCGGCCACCGGGGAATGTCGCAAATTTGCGACGGTATCTTTTGATACCTGTTCTGTTCATCATGACATTATTTCAATTAAAAAACCAACGTAATTTTTATTATCTAACTTTATAACCTTCTCACTTTCCAATCTATCTAACTCATTAACCTTCTCACTTTCTAACCCCCATTTGAATCTATATCAAAGATAGGCTGTAAAATAAGGCAGGTGTTAGGTAGAATTCACTTCTTGATTGTGCACTTTTCATCTGGTAAGTTTTATTCTTTTGAATAACCGTCGAAGTAATGATAGACCTGGTAGGGATAGCCTACCGGAAATGCTTGGTAGCAATGCACATAGGCCAGTACGGCATAATTTATTTTATGTCGATTGAAAAGTGCGATAATGGCCTCAAAATCATACGGATCTAACCAGCTATCTTGATACTTGCTCAAGTACTGTTGAATGGTTTTTATGATCTCATGTTGCCGCAGACTTTTTTCGTAAAAAGGTAGCGCACTATATGCGAGATAGTGATCTTCGTGATAACAGATAGCAATGTGCTGCAGTTCATCGTCGATATGGTGCCAGATGTACTCTTCTGCCTGCAATATTTTAAAGATTAATTGAAGGCAATTGAACCGTTCCATTTCATCCCAGTCTATGGTGAAATCACTGAACAAAAAGTATTCAATATCATCCTTCGGAATATGTTCCTGTTCCCCTGCAATTTCCAGTGCTATTTTTTCCACATCTACATAGGCGAGGTAATAATGGATGATGTCACTTTGATTAGTTTGCTGATATAACAGGTCACCTTCTTCACTGATATCACAGAGCAATAGCAAAAAGATAAAAAATACTTCCTGCTCATCTTGGTCGAGCCCGGGATATTGGAAAGAATGATACTCTTCATGGTTGAGCGCATATTTATTTATAAAAGTAACTTCATCCATGAGCTGCTTATTGACACAGCTACTTTGGAGTTTTCCGGCTAGTATATCTGTGAGATATTCACTATGGGCATGCTGCTGCTGCTCTTGGATCTGTTTGTGATACTTGGATTTTTTCCAGCCTTCGGGTGCCAGCATTTTCATTACACGAGGTACTTCACTGTACATCTTCTGGAGTATGGTTTTCATCCGCTGGTCAGATAGATTTTTGAAAACATGTGCTATCATAAGTCTTTGAATTACGATTTCTTAAACTGACTGATTGATTTACCGGTCAGCTTTTTAAAAAAGCGATTGAGTTCGCTATGTCCCGCAAAATTTAACTGCTCGGCCAAAGTAGCGATCTGTTGGGGATAATCTTCCAATTGTCTTATAATGCGCTCGAGGAGCAATTGGTTGCGATATGCGTGTAAACGGCAACCGTAATACTCCTGGTGCAGTCGAGCTAACTGGTTGTGTTCCACCTGTAAGCTTTTAACAATATCTTTGATCAGTGCCTTTGCGCCAAACTTATTTACGGCAAGTTCCAGATAGGCACGTGCCTGATCTACTAATGCTATTGTTGTGTTTATTTTGGTCGTCTCGCTAATGATCTTGAGTCTCGACAAGGTGATGAGATAGATCTGATGGTGGACGAGTAGGTATTCGTTTTCCATATTCCTGGGGTTAATCTGGCTGAAGAGGTTTAAGATTTCTGTACGTGTCAATGGACCGATTTTAAAATCGGAGCTTTGAAGAGGCACGGGATCAGCCGCCCGTTTGGCGTATACCAGTGGCATCACAAATTCAAAGTGACGCTCTAGATGCGGTCTGAAAAGTCCAGCATCCACCGTGATCCCGATAATGATGTGGTGGCCCGTGGGCAGTTCGACTGTCAATTCGGTCTTAGGCAGATAAAGATAACTGGCACGTTCGTGCTGAAAATGAAGCGCGAGCTGTGCGTTAGGATCATGAAGTGTAATCGGTTGTGCCCCGGTACTCATTAAAGGATAACAGAGGTGCAGATCTGGCGCTAGAGAGGTGAGAGCTACTGTCGTTGGAGTGTCGATCCAAAATTCGTAATAATAGATATAGGCATACCGTCCATCGAAGGTCTGCACAGCATAACGGTTGGTCGCATTTGCCCAGTAAGTGGTGTGGGCATAGCGTATGGGATAAGTAACCCTTAAATCCGAATGAGCTACCTCCTGGAAATCGGGTGGATGATTGAGAATAATGGTTTGTTTCATAATTCGGTTTTATCATGTGCTTCAGCAAATATGTTTTAGAGATGCAAAGGGTGAACTTGGGGCTGCGGCTTTTATGATAATCGTATGTGGCTTTTTTGTTTCAAGTTCACCTCTATTGCATCTTTTTTTTCAATCTGGTAGGTAAACACAGATGGGAGAGGAGACATCTGTGCTTAATGTACCGATCTACTGAAGTAAAGATAATGGCAAGAAGGTCGGTTTGGATCTTAGATATTTGAGGTTTTCATCTACGATTTTCGAGAAAATGATCTTCGATTTTGATGATTTAATTCTTTAAAATCTAAGATTATGCTTTTTTTGAGTGCTGTAGCCATACTTGGAAATGATTTGCAGTAAGGAGGGGTCTTGCAAAAAAAAATCTTATTTAAGATAGACAACTGCATCTTTAACTTGAGGATGCAGTTGTCTATAGAAGCCTAAATTGTGCTGTAGTAAGAGGCGCTTATTCCTAAAAATGAACTTTTATCGCTTATACTGCAATGAAAATTTGCTTCTGGATATTCTTTTCCAAAAGTTGTTTTTCGGTCTTTTGCAGGCATTTTGAGAAGTCTCCCTCTGAACGATCTACGATTCAATACTGTCGCAATTAAATAATTTGAATGGTTTGCAAAAATGGGGTGCTCTTCCATGAGCTTGATGATATTCTCCCGGCTGATGAAAGCCGTCACGACATCGCTATCTGCTTTAAAATAACTGCCATCAACATCTTCAATATGAAGAATAAATTGTTTTTTTGAGATAAAGTCGATGACATCATTTTGGAGCGGCCCAGCGTCATCCCAGCGTTTGATGATGATTCCCTCCAGTACAATATGCAGATCCAATAGCTTAGCCTGAAGGTACCTACCTTTTTTAATGGATCTGATCTCAACAACAGCTAATATGCTTGACCATAAAGCAGGTGGCACAGGAGCGAGTTCATGCAATATTTCAAATAATAGGTTTTGATAGTTTGTTCTTTCCATATTTAGACTATCCAATTGTTTACAGATATGAGAATGAAAAGGTGAGCACCATAATACTTGTTTCTGGTATTTCTGGATCCGGAACGAAGCTTTGCGTCGAGTTGGCGGTCTTACTATTTCCTTGTCCTTTTCTTTGGGCATCGTTTACCAATACTATAGTTGCTCTGTTATCAATAGCAGTAATAAGCGAATTGGCAATAGATTGTTGTGCCTGTGGACCTAAAGATACGGCGTATTGAAATTGATCGGTACTGAGTTGAAATCGTTGCGGTAACCAATTGATAAAACCGGTTTGAATAAACTGTTTTTCAACATCTATAACAGTTTGAGTAGCTGCGTAAAGGGCAGTTCTCCAATCTGTAGCTCCTACCTGATTGAAGGGAAATTGATTTGTTGTCATTGTTTAGATTTACATTAAATATTACCTTCAAAGATATGCTTCAATTTAAAAAAACACCTGAAATAACGTATTGGAAAAATCGAATCGGCAGTTTATTTTATCGAACCGATAGTTTCTTGCATTTTAGGTGCTGTTTTGATAGCTTAACGCCTGTTTTTTTTCATCAATTACGTGATTCGCTTTTTAGTGGTTGCGAAATTGTTACTTTAAATGTCGAAATTTTTAAATATTTTTATATTTCTTTTTACTTATGGTTTGTTAACCGCTGGTCATAAGTAATCCAATTTGACAACTTAAACCAGTGCATGAATAGTTATATCAAAACATATTTTAAAATTATCAGTTGGCGTATTTTCGTTATCTGCATTGCCATTGCTATGGTCATGGCATCTTTGTTTCCATTCGATGATATGTCAATGAGTTATATTTTCAGTAAGCCAGTAATGAAGGTCATGCTTAAAACCTTTGTAATCGGTGGTTTGTTGCTGACGATCGTAAATGTTGTCGCATTCCATGTGTTTCGTTTACGGCTCTGGGAGACTAACGTATTACATGCCAGCTTTTATCATACTTTCTTCGGAGTTATTTTGCCTTTTATCGGTGGTGTAGGTTTAATAAGGTTTTTCTATGGTCCTGCTATATTTCAGCACGATCATGTAAACAGTGACTTAATGCTGATGCTCCTTTTATTGGTTCTGTGCAATGCATTTATGGTAATACGGATGTATGCTTTTTACCTTAATAAAAAAACCGTGCTGGTAAAAACTTTAAAGGATGAGCATAAAGATGGAGATGTACGTCAAAAAATGTTATTAGAAAAAGCTGATTTAAAACATAGGGAGGAGCTAGATGGATTAAAATCTAGTTTGGATAGTATCAATGCTGAATTGAAAATAAGTTTAGTTAATGCAGATAAACATGTGGCGCAAGCTGAATTGCGTGAACGACAGTTGACTGATGAGATTGATAGGCTGACAAAAGAAATCGTGCTCAAATGTACATCTGTAACACATGAACTTGATGAGCACCATATACAGCAGCTGTCGTATATTTTACTTAATGATCTTGTTCCTTATGAATATGATCCGCTTAGTAGATATCAATTTGCCAGTGAGTTGAATGACAGGGTAATCAATGAAGAGCATGTTGCTTTTATTTTTGGTGCAAATCGGGAAGGTGTGCTCTGTCAGGATATCTATCTATTGGATGGTGAAGTGTTCACTGTTTACGAAAGTTCTTTGGAAGAAATGAACAGGATATTTCCAAGAATGGTCCGTATCTCCCGCAATCATCTTATTCCGGGTACATCGGTTGTTTCATACGAAGTCATGAGTTCTAAACTTGTTAAAGTAAAAGTTCGAGGTCAGGAAGAACCGATAGAAATGAAACATGAGTATATAAAAAAAGTGTTTTCTTGGATTATATTGCAGTATGTATGGAATCAATATAGGGAGAAACAGTCCTCTCCAGCTGTTTCCGTTTAAAGCATATTAGAGCAATAATTTTCTAATTTCTTCTTCCGGCAATCCGGTATAGTCTGCAAATAAACTGATGCTGACATACTGGTTTGATTTCAATCCGTAGCAATCGCGTATGGCCTGAAAGATTTTGTAGGTGTGTTTTTCTGTACGTCCCAATATAAGTGCTGCTTCTTTGGGGTAAATGCATAATCGAGATTTGTTTTTCATGTTATTCTGGTTTTTAGAGGGATGATCTGTTGATAATCAGATCATCTGGATTTGCTATTGATTGTCCTGACCGTAGACAAACATTCCCTATCAAACCACCTGTTAAGCAGGTATAAAGCAGTAATGGAGCACGGGTAAAGCCTATTTGGCTATGTACAGTATGCGCATAGGCTAAGAGCGTGGTAAGTGCGTGGTAAGTGCGTGAAGCACACTGTTTTTACACTGTATCTACGCTCTATCTACGCTTTACATACGCTTATGCCACGCTTTATAGCTGTATAGCGTCCAAGTTTACAATGTACTTTAGTCCTTAAGCTTTGCAGATTAGGTTTAATTCCTCTCCAGAAAAATGATGTTATTGGTTATTCATTTACTAAGATAAGTTTTTTCTATATAATATAGTTTTATTCGCGTTTAGGTACATTTTTGTCAATTTATCGCGCCAATTCAGTATCATTATTCCGTATTTTTCCCCTTTTCTACGCTTTTGATCCCCATCCTTTTGTACTGATGATCATCTTAGCAGTGTCAAAACAATACTATTATGGCAAGAGTAGAAAGTTTAATCAAATTAAATGGAACGATCGGGGATCTTTCCTTTTACAAATCAAAAAGTGTGGGTTATCAGGCTCGTATGAAGACCGGTGTATCGGGCGACCGTATTGCCAATGATCCAGCATTTGCACGTACCCGTGAAAACGGCAGTGAATTTGGCAGAGCACAGCAGGAGAGCAAAAAGCTACGTGATCTGTTGCGGGATGTGCTGTTCGAAAATTCGGACAACAGATTCAGTACCAGGCTGGCAAGCCGGATGTTAAAAGTCATCCAGATGGATCCGGTAAGTGTCCGCGGGGAGCGCGTTTTAGTACCGCAAAACATGGTATTGCTGAATGGTCTAGAATGTAATCAGCGCGCCAGTTTAAAAAACATCACCTTAAAACCTTTGTCGGTAACCTTTGACAATTTTAGCGGTGAAGGTTTTTTATCCTGCGAGCAACTGATCCCGAATTTGCATATCGCCAAGTTGAGTGGGGCGACGCATGTGCAGTACACCCTGGTTCTGCAGGAATTCTCGGGAGATGAAGCCGATAAGCGTCCCGTAATCCAACGGTCCGCTTATATCAAACTTGGTGAAATGCAACCCATGGATCTGGATATTGCGGCTACACTTGCTCATGATCCTGATAAAAGTGTTCTGGTACTTGTGGGGACAGGATACTATCAGCTTGTGAACGGTGCTTATTATCCTTTGGCAAATGGTCAGTATAATGCGCTGACCATTCATCAGGTCGTGATACCGTAATGTTGTCGCTCAAGCCGCGACTGGCTTGTCACTCATGCCGTGACTGGCAATTACTTTTTTTCGTTAAGGATTTGATTTTATTGGCACTCAAGATTCTCTTCGAGGTTTTCCTTGATGAAAAAAGTAATCAAAAGCCGACCGGAGGGAGACCATGGATGCCAAAAAAAACAAACACGAATCCATAACTCAAGGCTGCATTCCTTTGTGCTATTTCACCTCGAATAGGCTAAATGAATTTAAACTCGTTTCACTCAGACAGAAATTCATTTTTAACGCCTCTCCATCGTTCAATTACGCAGTCGGAATGCTAGGCCGTTTTGGTAAGCGTGTGGCTTTCGGGATTATTTTTCAGGTGGTGGGTGGTTGTGTTATAGCAACGACCTCCTTCCTGAAATTTATTCACCAGGTGGAGCTGAAAATGAATAATAATTTTTAATAGATGATGTAATAACATGTCAACAAAACAAATCTTGCATCTCCAACGGATTTATGGAGAGCAGGGGACAAACGGTACCCTCACTTTTGAAGGTGAGGTCATCTGCCGTACTATCGAACTGCCCTGGCGCAATAACCTGCCGAGGCTTAGCTGCATCCCGGTGGGGAGTTATAAATTGGAAAAACGAAAGTATACCAGACATGGTGAGCAGGTCGGAATTCCGGCTGTATTGGGACGTGAAGCGATATTGATCCATGCAGCCAACGATGCACGGAAAGAGTTATTGGGATGCATTGCTCCGGTTACAGCATTAACGGGGGAAGGTTGCGGTACGGAGAGTAAAAAGGCGCTTGCAAAATTGAAGTCTCTGGTTTATTCGCTTTGGGATATGGAGCAGGAAGTGTTTTTGCATATAAAGTAGTGACGGAGTTGTCGCTCGAGCCGCGATGGGCTTTTACTTTTTTTCGTTAATGATTTGATTTTTTTGGCACTCAAGATTCTCTTTGAGGTTTGTCTTGACACAAAAAGTAATCAAAAGCCGACCGGAGGGAGACCATGGATGCCAAAAAAACAAACACGAATCCATAACTCAAGGCTGTATTCCTTTATGCTATTTCACCTTGAAGAGACTAAATGAATTTAAACTCGTTTCACTCAGACAAAAATTCATTTTTAACGCCTCTTCATCGGTGAAATTACGCAGTCGGAATACTAGGCCTTTAGGATAAGCCTTCGGCTTTTGGGGAAAGAACAGTGATTGAGTAACGAAGTGACGGAGCTCTAACCTATTAACGATATCACCTCATAACTTTTTTACTCACCTCATAACCTTCTCACCATTTTCTAACCTTCTAACAATAAAACAAATGAAAAAGATAATTCAAAAAATAAGTGCGGCGTTGCAAGTGGTCTTGCTGGCGCCGATTAAACTGCCGGGAAAGGCGTTAAATATTATTAAATACATTGCTCTGGGTCTAGGTGTGGTGGAGACGGTGCTGGATGATAAAGACAAAAAAGGAGAGGAGGAGTCACCTCCACCAAAGCAGATCCTTCCTAATCAAGAAAAGGAGGTGCGGGATGAAATGGAATGATATCCGTATAGGAACTTTAGGGGGTACGCTCTGTTCGATATGGGTTAGCTTTTCTCTTGGTGATGTCGCGCATACCGCATTGATGGCGGTTGTCGGGACAGTCGTGAGTTATGTGACGAGCCGACTGTTGGGAAGGATAAGGAAAAGGTGATAAAAAAGGAGATTCTTTATAGAGTCTCCTTTTTATTTTAATTAATTTGGCATTTGCTTTTCCAACTTTAATATCTTTATCAGAACTTAAAACTTATTATTTCCATAAAGCCACTTGTTGGTTCAATGTAAATTTTGTTTTCCCCATATAATGTTTTTTCCATTGACTGTGTTGAATCAGATGTTATTATATTTCCTTTAAAAAATTGGATCAACCCGGTGATATCAAATGTATGATAAACCATAATTGGCCAACCTAAACCTTTTTCTAGTGAACGAAGCATGAGTCGGGATTTCTCCCGATTGCTTTCATGAACAGCTTCAAATGGTATAACATAGTCCAGTATTACTGCTTTCTGTCCATCAGCGGCGGCTAATTTTTCAAGCAAAGTACTGAACTTATCTCGGCTGATGTAATAAACAAAACCCTCCAGTAAGAATATCGTCGGGATTGATGTATGATAGCCCATTTTTTTAATTTCAACCAACAAAGGATCAATATCGGTAGCATCATGAGTAATCAGCTTTAATTTATCATTATCACCGATCAATTTGGTATACATAGCACGTTTTTCGTCCATAGATTCCATGTCAACTTCAAAAATAGTCTCGATTTGATCATGATATTGTTCTAGCAGATAAAGTGAAAGCGGATCAAGACCAGCTCCTAAAATACAGACCTGGAATTTTGGGAATTGCTTAGCATAGTCTTCGAAAAGATGGCGGATATACCGCTTTCTCAGTATTGCGATTGACTCGGAGTGTTCGAATACTTGTTTAAAACTCTTTACGAGCGATTCTCCTTCTGAAGTATCGATATTTTCTACATATGCCTGGCATGTTTTTCCGTCTCGATAAAGCTCACTGGCTAAACAAAGTACTAGACTGGCGGTCGGTGAAATTTTAAATTTCCTTTTTAAGGGCTCGTTTATCATGATTAAAAAAAAGGTTGTCGTTGAAGGTGTAAGTCTTTACTGTCGATCTTTACTATCACAATAATACCAAATAAAATGAAATTGTAAATAATTATTTTTCAAAATATTCATAAATATTATCTTGTATTATTGATTACTGATGGATAAATCCTTGATTCATTACTTTAATGGGATCTGAACCTCTCATCCCAGCTCACTTTTTACTGCCTTTATTTGTGAACTGTTTCTATTAGGTTGTTAACTATTTTAATTTACAAAGTTTGTTTAAATATTCGCTTCCTAAAGGAGAAAGTTCGTAACCTACATTACGGCTTATGGTCAAGCCTAAATTTTTCAATTTTCGTATATTCAGCTTTAACCATTCTTTTTCAAATCCTGTCAATTCTGCTATACTTTTGGCATGTAAATTGGGATTGTCGTTTATAGTAGATAGAACTTTGTTCGTCCAATGTTCCTTCTTACTATAATTGTCTAATCGTTCTAATTTCTTTTTTAAATCGGTAAATACCTTTTCTGATAGTTCCGTTTGTTCTCTCAACTTAACTCGTGGGTCTGCGGAATGATAGCTGACAGATATTTTAAAAATGGTTCCTGTACTATGATGCGTAAATGATTTTAGTAACTGTTGTTTATCTGTAAAACCGGCCTGTATTGCATGCTGTTCGGTTATACAATTTTCGCTTATGGTTTCAATTTTACCGATTTCAATCAAACCAACAGAGGTATGTAAAAGGCTTCCGCATTTTACAGAAACCTTTTGCCACTTACGAAATGCCAATGTGATTTTTCCCGATTTAATTCCGTTCAGATGTACTTCCTTAAACAACATAATCAAAAGATTTTTATAAACTCGTTCAAGACTAACGGTTTTCTACCAAGCAATTTTTCTAGTGTGTTGTCAACATAGGAAAACTCACCTATTTTAATACCATTTGCCATACTGACCAATAAATTGACTATTTCAAGAGGCATTCGGTAACTAGTCAGTTCTTTTCTGAAGAATTCCTCTGAAATATCGCTATGTTGTACTGGTATGCCCTTTTCTGTAAAGATTAGCTTTGCCAATTCATCAAATGAATACGCTTTATTGCCTGTTATTTCATAGATTTGATTATCGTGTGTACTTTCTGTTAGTACTTTTACAATAGCTTCTGCAATATCCATTCTGGAGACAAAACTTATCTTTCCCTCGCCCGATGGGTAGCGGATTTCGCCCGATTGCAACGCATCTCCAATAAGTTCGGGAATGGCTTCCATATACATACTGTTTCTTAAAAACGAATAAGGTATTTTAGTCTCTTTTATCAATTTTTCCGTTTCGTATGATGTTTTAGTCCCTTCAAATATCCTGTTGGCTTGGGTCTGTACCATACTTGTATAAACAATGTGTTTTACGTTGTTTTCTAGCAATGCGTTTACCACATTTTTTTCCTGCTGTTTAGCTGTTTTTAAGTCTACTCCGATAGTGGAGATATGCAAGGCCTTTTCAACACCTTTAAACGCTTCCAGAAGCGTTTCATAGTTGTTGTAATCTGCTTGCCTGACAATAATACCTTGTTTAATAAAATCATGTACCCTTTCTGGGTTTCTGACAATGGCAACAATGTTTGTAGGTGAGACTTGCTGCGATAAAAATTGAATAGTGGCTTTGCCTAAGTTTCCGCTTGCTCCTGTAATGGCTATCATAACTCTTTTTTTGAAGCAAAGTTATTAGGCTTTTTTTTGATAAAATTGGATAAAACCGACAGTATCTAAACCTTCCATTCCGGAAAATTCGAAACGATCTCATTGGCATGGAGCTTGAATTTCTTTGGACTTGTTCCTGCAAATTCTTTGAAATCCCTGATAAAATGAGATTGGTCAAAATAATCACTTTGATAAGCGATGTCGGTCAATTTTTCAAAGGGGTTTTGACGTATGATTTCTAAGGCAGATTGAAAGCGACCTATTTTCGAAAATAACTTGGGCGAGATGCCAATGTACTGATTGAAATATCGTTCCAATGAACGTTCGGACATTTTAAGCTCATTTTGCACATCTTGCAAACTCATTCCTTTTTCCAGTTGTGCGATTGCAAAATCTGGTTTTTCACTATTGATATTTGTTCGTTGCAACTGCCGCAATAAGAATGTAGAGAGTAATGCTATCTTTTCATCAGTGCTTGCAGTATTTGAAATCTGTTCAGTTATAGTAGTTTTTAGTAGATCGTCTATGTCAATATATTGGTTCGTCAGTTCGCTTGCATCTATTCTGAAGATGGATTTAAGTGCGCTCGGCTGAAAGTAAATTCCAATATTTTGGAAACTGTTTATTGCTCTTTGTTCAGTATATCGTGTAGTTTGTCCATATACGAATAATTGTGGTAATTCCTGATTGTTCTTGTCTCGAAATGCCTTTTTGTTAGTTTGAAAAATAAGACCTGGCATACCGTCTGAGATTATCTTAAATATTTTTTCAGAAAAATCCAGACTATTACCCTCCAATACCCAAAAGTAGCGAACATATTTCCGCAGTGGTTCTATTGGATATATTTGTTGATAAAACATGTGTTATTTTTTAACTCTGAAATATAGAGATTTTTATGCTGAAATCAAATTCACCTGTTTTTTCGATCACTGTATGAGTTCAATTAGAAAAGCGCCTATTAGATTTCCGGAAAAGGCTCTGAATATTATTAAATACATCGCTCCGGGGCTTGGTGTAGTGGAGACCGTACTGGATGATTAGGAAATTGTTGTATTACCATCATGCACATTCTCAAATATAACATCGCAAAAGATTTATAAAAAAACCCTCGAAAGGATATCTTCGAGGGTTTCAAATTTTAAAATTTATCAAAAAATAAAATTTATGAACAGCTTAAAATTATGCAAAGGCATAATGATCTGCTATGGTACTAAGATACAAAAGCTTAATTAAAGATGCAACTTAATTGCAATTTAAACTTTATCTACTTTTTGTATTCCTGTTGCTACTAACAGTGAGGAGCATACACGTAGATCTTTGTCGCTAACGTAATTTTTTACTCTAAACCCAAAGAGAGTGTTGTTATTACTTTTTGACCATTCGTGGTGTTTGCTTGTAATGCAAGTGTGTAAATTCCAGCTTTCAATGAAGTATTATTTTTTACACTTACCATTCCTGTTCCTTTGTCTATGGTAAATACTGTTTCAGAGTCATTAAATACATGACCATCTTTCTCTATAGAAGAAATTTCAAAGCCGGATATCAATTTCTCTGGAAAAAAAGTGGGTTGAACCATGCTACCACCTTCAACCGAGCTGCGTCTAAAGCTGGTATTGATCTTTTTAATGGATTTGGTAGACGGATCGAGATATAAATCGCCAAAAAAGAATTCAATTTTTGGAATGTACCTGACCGAAAAACTTGCTGAGCCGATAGCGAAACCATCTTTCTCCAATTTAGGATTTAATTCCATGTATTTGTCATGCTCTTGGTTTGGGTTACCTTTCCAATAGACCTTTAGCGCATTGTCCTGCAATGAAAATCCCACCTCTCTTGCTTGTGCTTCAGGAAGCTTTAGTATTAAGTTCTTAGAAGGAACTGGCTTTGCTAAAGTTAAATAACTTTCTGTGTCAGAATATAAGGTATTAAGCATTTTTAGTTGACCTTTTTTTAATTCATGAAAATATTTAAATTGAAGATCTTCCAACTCTAAAACACGTATTGACAACAATTTCTGAGCGACTTCTTTACCATCAGTTGATTTGGCGGACACTGTTACGCTGTATTGTGCAGGAATTTTTTTGCCATTTAAGCTGGAGGTGGTTCCATTAGGATATAATTCTTCGCTTTTAATAAACAATTTTCCAGATTTATCGACAAAAATTGCTTTTTCAAGTTGATTATGCAATGTTATTTGGGGTGTAATCTGTACATTCTCGGTGGGTTCAAAATCTATAGAAAAATTGACACCATTTCCTTGATTAATAATGAATGTGTTTAAGTCAATTGTATCATGTTTCCCATACTCCAGATTGATGTCTGCGGGTAGGTCAAAGGAAATCTCAGGTAATGCCATCGCGCCATCTTTTTTACAGCTCATTAAAGCCAACATCAATAATCCATAGACTAAAAAATGCGGAGGTCTCATGTTAAATGTTTCTATCATATCTATTTATTTAATAATAGGCGAAAGTAATAAATAATTCTGAAAAAGCAACAGTGTTGCATTTGTGAAGTTGTATTTTGTGTTATGTATAAAAATTCTGAACAGTTTAGGAATCCATATTTTATAGTCGTACTGTAGGAACATTGAGTTGGCAGCAGGGAATGTAAATAGTTAAAACATAAAAATGTCAACAAAACAAATCTTGCATCTCCAACGGATTTTTAGAGAGCAAGGGTCGAAAGGTATCCTCACTTTTGAAGGTGAGGTAATCTGCCGTACTATCGAACTGCCCTGGCGCAATAATTTGGAGAGGCTTAGCTGTATCCCGGTAGGGAGTTATAAACTTGAAAAACGAAAATAATACCGGACATGGTGAGCAGATCGGAATTCCGGCTGTACTAGGTCGCGAAAAAGGAGAGGAGGAGCCTACACCACCAAAGCAGATCTTGCCGAATCAAGAAAAGGAGGTGCGGGATGAAAGGCAATGATATCCGTATCGGAACTCTAGGAGGTAAGCTCTGTTCCATCTGGGCAAGTTTTTCTCTTGCTGATGTTATGCATACTGCCTTGATGGCTGTAGTCGGGACGGACCTGAGCTATGTGACTAGTCGACTTCTAGAGAGAATAAGGAAAAAGTGATCATGATACAGGAGCAGGCAACTAGGTATTTGCTCCTGTAAATATGTTAGGGAGAACTCAACTTTGCTAAACTATAT
Source organism: Sphingobacterium sp. B16(2022) (assembly GCF_012030425.1). Lineage (GTDB taxonomy): Bacteria > Bacteroidota > Bacteroidia > Sphingobacteriales > Sphingobacteriaceae > Sphingobacterium > Sphingobacterium anhuiense. Next base: position 845,009 of record NZ_JAAUVN010000001.1, read on the forward strand.
TTAAGGTATAGTATATTCTCCTATAAAAAATCAAGGGTTTTTTACAAAATCCAATAATATTTTCTTCTGTTTTTTTATAAAACCTGCTTTGTCTTTTTTTACAGCATTAATAATCTCCTTCTGTTCTACGGGTATCGTGTAATATTTATCTGCCCATAATTGCATTTCAATCAATAACGGGAGTAAATCTATTCCCTTTTTAGTAAGCGTGTATAACACTTTTGCTTTACTTTCCGGATGTTCTAATTTACTGATCAGTCCATTTTCTTCGAGCATCAACAATCTTGAAGCCAAGATATTCGTTGCGATCTTTTCCTCAGATTTTAAGAAGTCACCATACGTGCATTGCTTCGATAGCATCAAATCCCGGATGAGCAATAATGACCACTTATCTCCTAAAATATCTAGTGAACAGCTGATAGGGCATTGCGATCTATTTTTCATAATAATGTACTTTTTTTTAAAAACACTTGCATTTTGCAAGTTGATATTTATATTTGCACTTGCAAAATGCAAGTAAATTTACGATTTTAAATTATTAATACCATGGAGAACAGTGCAATTTTTGATTCTTACCATAAAAATGGATTACAATTACGCAACCGTATAGTGATGGCTCCCATGACTAGAAGCCGTTCTGATAATCCCGAAAATAAAGCAACTGAGCTAACGACACTTTATACAAACAGCGTGCTTCTGCCGGATTAATCATTACAACTGGTGCATATTCGTACTCAGATCTGCACAAAGGAAAAAAAGCGTTTGGCACCTTCGGATGTAAATCCAGGGCAGCGGGTTTTTACTACGGGTCTTCATTTTGTTAACGAATGAAGAACCACTTTAAGCAATTTATATCAATTATGGAACTAAAAGGAAAAACAATACTAATAACAGGGGGAACATCTGGAATAGGGCTGGAGGCCGCAAAACAATTTTTAGAAAAAGGTGTTCATGTCATTATTACAGGACGAAATCAAGCTAAATTGGATGCAGCAAAAGCAATGTACCCCGGTGTCATTCCGATTAAAAGTGATGTCGCTTCTGAGGAAGAAGCACAGTTACTCTTTAAGGAAATCGAAAAACTCGGTGGAATAGATATTTTATATAATAATGCCGGAGTTGGAGTCGAACCTTCTAATCTCGGGATTTCAAATGTAAAACATCTGCAAGGAGCCGCCTATGAGATGAATATCAATTATTTAGGAGTTATTCGTTTGAATAATCTTTTTCTTGATATGTTGAAGTCAAGACCTGAAACTGCGATTATCAATACCACATCGCTGTTGAGTTATGTACCTTCTTTGCTTGAGGCAACTTACTCATCATCGAAGACTGCGCTTGCATTTTATACAACAGCTCTACGTGCACATCTTGGAATTTTAAAAAGCCATGTGAAAGTATTCGAGCTTGTACCCCCACTTGTTGCTACAGCAATGACTGTAGATAGAAATGATCCTAAATTAAGTCCCGAAGAACTGGTAAAAGCTTTAGTTGCTGGATTAGAGAAAGACCGCTTTCACATTCGAGTGGGCTCTTCCAAATTGGTTTATATTTTAAACCGTATCTTCCCTAAACTAACTTTTAATCTTGTTAACCCGAAGAAAATAAATCCCTTATTAAAATCCTGATCAATGAAAGCATTTCGCATTAACCGCTATAGTAAAACGGATACGTTAGCACTTGTTGAAGTTCCGGCACCCAAGATTAAAGAGCATGAAGTATTGGTGGAAATCTATGCTGCCAGTATCAATCAATTGGATGCTAAGTTAAAACATGGTGATTTCAAATTATTATTACCCTATAAAATGCCTCTTATTCTAGGTCACGATGTGGCAGGTGTTATCGTGCAGGTTGGTTCAAAAGTGAAAAACTTTCAGGTCGGCGATGAAATCTATGCTAGGCTTCCCGATTTTAGTATTGGTGGTTTTGCGGAATATGTTGCCATAGATGAAAATGATATTGCTTTAAAACCGACGAATATGACGATGGAAGAGGCCGCTTCCATACCACTCGTCGGATTGACCGCCTGGCAGGCTCTTGTTGAAATTGCTCAGATTAAAAAAGGTCAAAAAGTATTTATTCAGGCCGGATCGGGTGGAGTAGGAACGATTGCTATCCAATTGGCTAAATATTTGGGTGCAAAGGTGGCAACCACTGCGAGTAAAAATAGTTTTGATCAACTGAGCGCGCTCGGTGCAGATCTTTTGATTGACTATAAAACTGAAAAATTTGAAGATATAATCAGTGATTATGATGTTGTATTGCATAGTCAGGATACCAAAACATTGGAGAAATGCTTCGGTATTTTAAAACCAGGAGGGAAAGTTATATCAATCTCGGGTCCTCCTACTGTAGATTTTGCTCAAGATCTGGGTTTAGCCTGGTATATGAAATTGATAATAAGTTTATTGAGTAGGGGCATAGAAAAAAAAGCAAACAAGCTGAAAATTGACTACACTTTTCTATTTATGCGCGCAAACGGTCAACAATTAGCAGAAATTACCAAATTGATTGAAGCTAATCAGTTAAAAGCAGTTATAGATCAAATTTTCCCATTCGAGAAAACCAATGATGCACTGACTTATGTAGAAAGTGGTCGTGCAAAAGGCAAGGTTGTCGTGACCAGATCTTTAAAAGATTAATCCGCTTGGATATAGTGACATGAATCAATGGAGAAAAATCTTTGATTTTATATTCAAGAAGATGGATGATCATGGATTATAGGCTGAGGTTCTTATTAAGTTGTTTTGAAATGTAAATTTTCACAGTATTGTTTACTATAATTGTGAAGCAATGAAAGATCGAAAAAAGATAGCAATAAAAGATAAACTGGATGTTCAAAGGTTAATAAAAGTTGTTGATTTTGACCTGTCCAAAAATATAACTAGACCGCATAAGCATAATGGCTATTTAGAGCTTGTTTTTCTATCTTCTACGTCGGGAAAGCATATAATTGATGGTCAGGAATCAATTATAAAGACACCTTGTTTACTCATCATTCAGAAAGATAATGTACATCATTGGGAGCTGGTCAATCCGGTAAAGGGTTTTGTGCTGTTGGTAAAAGATGCTTTTGTGAGCCAAAGTTTGGATCTGGAAATAAATCGGCTGGTCGGTACTATTTGTCACTTCAACACCATATACTTCGATAAAGGTGCCGTTTTTGAAAATCTACTGAAGCTTTTAGCTGTGGAAGATAATAAAATTTGCCAAGAAGGCTTGTTTAAAGCTTTCTTGGCAAAAGTATTAGAATATAAAGCCAGTTCAAAACAGGCTAAATATACGCAGCAAAATCTTTATGACCGATTCTGTGAATTACTCAACAAAGAGATCAGAGTTGTAAACCATGTTGCCCACTACGCTTCTCAGCTGAATACGAGTCCACAAAACCTCAGTGCTAACTGCAAGACTAATGCCGATCAAACGGCGTCGGAGGTATTAGCAGGGTATATTATTAAGGAAGCCAAAAGACTGTTGTTCTATACCGCAAATACGATATCTGAGGTCGCATATGCCTTAGGGTTTTCTGATAAATCAAATTTTTCAAAATATTTTAAGCGTTATACGGGTATGACTCCTTCGGAATTCAAAAAACAAGGAAACTAAAATTCTTTTTCTCCAAATTCGCTTTTCGGTAGTTTAAATAATTTATTCAGTTTATGCATATTGAAGCTTAGATTAAGCAAAACTATATTTTTTTCATAAATGTAGTTTGTCGTGGTGTAGAAGTCACTGGAGTAGGTGGTAATTCGTTGTTCGTTTACACCCCAGTCACCAAGCTCAATGAATTGCCATTGCAATTGAGCCGTTAGTGCTCCCTTCCAAAAAGCTTTACTTAAATTAAAGTTCGGTACGATAAATCGGGAATCCATACCCTGTACGGTGGGTTTTTCTGATAAATAATTTAGCTGTAGTCCTGTACTCCAGTTTTTTAAGAAATCAGCCTGAATACCCGCATTAATGGAGTATACCCAGTCCTGATTTGTTCTGGTATCCTGATAATTTAACACCTGTCCTGAAATTTTGTAATGGTATACATTTAGTCCACCATTAACCTTCAGCCAGGAAATCAATCGACCTTCGCCACCTATCTCCGCACCATATCGAGAGGCATAATCGGCATTTGTAAAGACACGGCGAAGAATGGTATCTGCATAAACGGAATTTACTCTTTGGATCGGATTTTTAGTGTGTTGGTAATAGCCGTTAAAAAAAATGCTTCCTGTTTTTAGTTTTTTAATCAGTCCTGTTTCAGTATTTACAGTGAACTCGGGCAATAATTTCGGATCTCCCTGTTCTAAGGTTTCGGAGTGTTCCCGTTCTGGAATAGGATTCAGCTCAAAGTTATTGTTACGTTGCACCCGTCTGGATGCAGCTACTTTCCATGACCAACCGGATCCCAGATCGTGCATTAAATTAAAGGTTGGATATAGTTGATGAATAGCATAGGGATATTTCTGATCCGTATGAAGTAAATGCAGATCACGCTGGTAATATTCGTAGCGGAGACCTAGGGACAGCTGGGTAGCTGAAAATTGCTGATTATACTGTGTGAAAATAGCATGTACACGATTGGTCGCTGTTAGTTTACCAGTAAATTCTGGAACTAATTGCTGGTTGCCGCTGCCATTTTGAGAAGCGTAATAGTCGAAACTTCCTTTTTGGTTATCGTTCCTTAACTGGTAACCGGTCGATAATTCCTGATGATCAGATTTCCAGGTGTGCTGTAGGGAAAGTCTTAATCCATGAAGTGGATTTTTATACTTATTGTGGGTCCACTGTACTGTATCCACATCATGCTCGATATTTCCATTTTTGGTTGAGCCATAAATATGAGCATATTCATAGATAACACCCATTTGAAGGGAATTAGCGGTGTTGATTTGATATTGATAATTAAAATCAAACATGTAAAATTCTCCTTGTTTATTCTGGAGATTAGAATTGAAATAGTCTGTTCGGCTTATTTCCTCACCTGTAGATGGACGGATGGTCCTGTTGTTATAGTAAATATCGGCAAGTCGATCTTGAAATTTTCGGGAAGCTAGCATACCTAAGCTCACAGCATGTTTGTCAGATATTTCGTACGAACTGTTTACTCTCATGCCGAAGTTATATTTATCAAAGCTTCTTTCACCTTTTGAAGGAAAAATGGTCTGACGGTCCCCAATGACCGTATTGACATCACCTTCCCTAAATCCAGCATTATCATTTCTGAGATAATTTGCAGCACCATTTAATGCTAATTTTTTCTTTTTGTATTGGAAAGCAATGTCGCCTCCGAAACGCTTTTGCGGCTCACGATTATTATAGTCATCTATACTCGGTAAACCGGCTTGAAGATTGACTAACCAGGAAAATCCAGCGGCAGTAGATTTTTTTGTTTTTAGATTGATGATGCCACCTTTGCCATCCGGATCAAACTGGGCGGTGGGACTGGTGATATATTCTATTTCGGTGACATCGTTGGCCGCTATCTGATTTAAGATAGTTGCAGGATCCAGGAAAGAGGGTTTCCCATTTATTAATACAATGACACCCGTATTACCACGCATACTGATATTGCCACTCGCATCAACCGATGCTGAGGGTAAATTTTTCACAATATCCAATGCAGTGCCACCTGTGGCATTTTTGTATTGACTTGTCATATACGCCTGTCTATCACTACTGTGTTTTTGTGTTGCTGTATTGGCAGTAATGGCTACCTCTTGAAGATTTTGCCCAGTTGAAGCCAGTAATAAGGTTCCAATATCGATTTTCTTTTGATCCTTGATTTCAATAGACCGGTGTATTTGTTTGTAACCGATGAATTTGACATTGATTTTGTATTTTCCCTTCTTGATATTGGAAAATCGAAAAGCTCCAAGTGAATCTGTCATCATTCCATCGATTACCTTGTTGTAGGTATCAAGTAGGCCAATACTGGCATAAGGTATTGGACTGTTTGACAAGGAGTCTTTAACCAGACCGGAAAGCTTTATGCTCTGGGCAATTCCAAATTGAACTGTTAATAAGAAGTAAAGTGCAATTAAATATCTAATCATTGGGCTTAAGTTTGGGCAAAAGTAGAAAAGATAAAAAGCTTTCTGCCCAAGATCGCATATTATACCCCAATTTTTTCAAATGCACTTTTTTATACCATTTCTTACCACTTTTTATCACAGGAGCGGATAAGTCGTCGGCATTTGGAGAATGATATGGTGATCCCTGACGGGGTTATTGAATAAGGAGTACTGAAGTAGCCCGTGACGTAGTCTCTAGGAGGTTTTGATCCTGATAACGTTTTAATAATTAAACGGTCAATTAAATGACTGTCTAAATTCTAAAGGTGATCTTTCGGTTTTCTTTTTGAAAAGTTTACTGAATGATTGGGGATATTCAAAACCTAACTGATAAGCAATTTCACTTACAGATAATTCCGTTGTTGACAATAGTTCTTTGGCTTTTTCCAAGAGCTGGTTTTGAATATGTTGCTGTGTAGTTTGCCCTGTCAAATTTTTCAGCATATCATTGAGATAGTTTGATGATACCGATAATCGTTCGGCGAAGTACTGAACGGACGGCAGGCCTAATACACTTAAATCATCATGTTGATAATATGCATTTAATAAATCCTCAAATTTTAAGAATAAATCATTTGACGCTTTTTTACGTGTAATAAACTGACGGTTGTAAAAGCGGTTGCAATAATTCAGCAACAAATCAATATGAGAAACAACAACATCTTGTGTGTAGTTGTCTATCATGGCTTCAATTTCCTGTTGAAGATTTAGCATCAGTCCTGAGATTACGGACTCTTCTTTGTCCGAGAGATGCAATGCTTCATTGTTTGCATATGCGAAAAAACCGTATTCTTTAATACGTTTTGCTAAAGCATAACTTTGAATAAAATCGGGATGAAAAACAATCATCCAACCTTCCACTGTTGATGAACTGTTTTGTTCAATCGAAAATAGTTGTTTGGGTGCAAAAAAGGTCATTATCCCATCGTCATAATCATAATATTGCTGACCATATTTTACTTTTCCGTCAAAATTCTTTTTCAGATAAATCGTGTAGAAATTATAGACAATCGTTAACATTTCTTCAGCAACACAAGAATTGATCTCATCAAGATTCACAACACTTACTAAAGGATGTGCTGGTTTTTTGATGTTTAAGAAATGATGAAGTTCTGAAACTGTGTTTAGAAAATAAGTTTTATTATTTTTCATTTTATAAATTTATAAAAAAAACAGTGGATAAACGTTAATTTATCCACTGTTTAGCCTGTTACAAATTAACGCCTTTCATACTTTCAGCATCGTATCTTGCGCCTGTTTCTGTACCCAAAGGAATAATACTTTCCAAACGGTTCAGATCGTCTTGCGTCAAAGAAATACTCGCTGCTGCTATATTCTCTTCTACATATTTTACGCGTTTTGTCCCTGGAATTGGCGTGTGACCTTTAGCAATAACCCAAGCAATAGCCAACTGTGCAGAAGTGATATTTTTTTCAACCGCCACTTTCTTAATTTCATTTACCAATTCTACATTTTTGAAAAACTGCTCACCTTGATATTTTGGTATAAATCTTCGGAAATCATTTTCATTAAAATCTTCTGGTTTTTGTATTGTTCCGTTTAAAAATCCACGCCCTACTGGTGAGTATGCGATTAAGCTGATCCCTAATTCTTTTAGTGTATCCAGAATGCCCAGTTCTTCAATTTGTCTTTCAAACAAGGAATATTCGGACTGTACTGCTGTAAGTGGGTGAATCTGATGTGCTCTTTTGATGGTTTCAGAATTTACTTCCGAAAGACCGATATATTTTATTTTTCCTTCTTTTACCAATTCGCCCATCGCTGCTACGGTCTCTTCAATTGGTGTACTGGTATCCAATCGATGCTGGTAATACATATCAATATAATCGGTACCCAGATTTTTCAGGGAACGTTCTACGGCTTTTTTTATGTAATTTTTACTGCTATTGAATGCGCCAGTTGCCTGTCCGTTGTCGTCAATTTCGAATCCGAATTTTGAAGCTATGATGTATTTTTCTCTATTACCCTTGATCGCTTTTGCTATTAACTGTTCGTTAAGAAAAGGACCATATATATCTGCCGTATCTAAAAAATTGCCACCCAGCTCCAATGAACGATGGATAGTAGCGATCGCTTCTTTTTCATCTGCTTTTCCGTAGATATCTCCACCGAAACCTGTTGTCATACCCATACAGCCAAGACCAATCGGTGGTATGGTAAGTCCTTGACTGCCCAATTTTACTTCTTTCATGTTGCTCATAGATCTATTATTTTTAATTTAAATCAAAATTATGATGAGAAACCTGATCAAAAGTGTTCAAATCACGGAAGGTTGTATCCAAAAAGTTTGCCCCTAGCCGGTCATCTATTCTGGTGATACTGCGGAAGGCTGGATTTTTACCGGAAATCATGATGTCATTGGTCGGTGGTCTTGCTGCGAACAGAACGTTGGATCTCATCGATAAGCAATTGTGCGTCATTTATTTGAATGAGATGTCCACTTTTTGAAGATTTGATCCAAGTACTGTTAGACGATAAATTGAGCAGGTCGCTCTGCACATCGTTTACTGATGATTTAAATTCTTGCTGAACAGCCATGCCTGATTGGAAAACTACCGTATATGTGCCGGTTCCCTTCTTTACATAATATAGCGGAGCTCCGTTGATTTGAACAAAAGTTTTCTTTTTAAAATGAGTTCTCTCTAAGCTCCATCTGCAAAATTGTTCATATAATACGCCGTTGAGCAGTAAAGAAGTTATTACTAAAAATAACCATTTAATAATGTATGGATACGAGTAATACAGTGCAGTATTATATGTACACTGTTTCATATCATCGGCCACCACTTAAAGTTCTTTTTGCAACTGTTTGATCGCATCTCATGCAAGTAATTTTTGGTTCCATTGACAGTAGGAGAGAAACGGTTCAGTGGGATAATGGTCCAAGTTCAACCTCAAATTTTGCAGGTTGAGTAAGTTTGTCATTAATGGATATTATCATCTTTCTTATTTTTGGTATAGACCTAATGATCTGGTCAATGATGAATAGGCAATTTATTAATATTTAATTTCTGCTGATATGATGAAATACAAATTGGTTTTTTCAGTCTGTAAAAACATGATATTAAGAAGACACGAAATAATGTCTTATCTGCAACTGCATATTGGCAATTTGGAACTGACTACTATTGAATTGGAAGATAGCAGGTTTACGATGTCGATTAAATCCACTGAACGGTTGGAATATAAGATTCAGCGCTTAATTCTATCAAAGGGGCTTCAGATCGGATTTATTTCCTGCGAAAATATTGAAACCCCATCTCTTTAAGCTCCGATACAGGATGGTAACTTGTCAATAAAAGTATCCCGTCCGAATATAATCGAACGGGAATGATTGATTTATTATTTATTCGCTTCAGGGAGTTGAACAATTTTAATGACATTTTTGTCGCTAACAAACTTCTTAGCAATGTTTTTAACATCATTTTGGTTTAGCTTATCTCGTAATGCTGAACGATTGAAGATGCGATACATGTCATCTCCATTATAAAGATTAGAATAGAGGTAATTAGACCAGAAGTCATTGGTTTTCATGGCTGCTTCGTAGCTCAATTTGTCATTGGTTTTAAACTTGTTGAGATTGTCTTCCGAAGGACCGTCATTTTTTAATTTCTCAATTTCTTCTAATGAATATTGAGCCAATTTATCTGCATTTGCTACCGAACAACTGAATCCTACCGAAATTGTATAACGCTCGTCAGGGATTTTGTTGTAGTCCATTTGAATGGATGGCGAGTATACACCGCCTTCTTCTTCGCGTAATCTTTCCAATAGACGGATTTCTAAAACTTCTCTAAATGCCTGTAATGCAATATTATTTTCAGCGTTGTAATCGTAACCACCCGAAAGAATCAGATAGACCATGGCTTTGTCTTCTTTGCTCAGCGCTAGTTTTTTCTCGATCTTACCTGCAGGTATATTGATGTTTAGATTGCGGAAGGTGGGTGCTTGATTACCTGTACTCGGCAATCCGCCAATGTAAGTGGCTATCAGTGGCTTGATCTTTTCTATATCAAAACTGCCTACAAAAGTAAAGTTATAGCCTGATGCATTTGAAAAACGCTCTTTGTAGATTTCAAATGCGCGTTGTGGATTGATTTGGTTGATTTTGTCAATAGTCAAGCCCGTACGACGGATATTATTGCCCGATAGGATAGCCATCAGGGAGTCCTGAAAGACAGCGTCACCGTTCTTGTCGCGGTCCTTTAAACCGTCTTTTGCATTGTCTAGTATGCCTGCAATGACGGTCGTGTCGAGACGTGGTTCGGTGAAGTAACCATACATCATCTCCAGTGCCAGCTCTAGATCTTTGTTATTAGAGAACCCACCTACGCCTTGTGCTGTTTCGGTGATAAAGGACGATGCGGATGCTGTGCGGCCAGCCAACGATTTTTCGAACTGGTCGGCTGTATAGTTGCCCAATCCACTAGCTCCAACAAAATTAACAGCATTGTTGGCGCTCTGAAAGTCTTGGTCGTTGTAAAGCGAGGTACCGCCGTAAGAAAAACCTTGAAAACTAATCTGGTTGTTTTGAAAGTTAGTGGGCTTTAATGTGACCTTAATATTGTTGCTCAATGTTAAGGTCGTGGTGCCAAGGGTTTCATCCTTTACCTCTTTAACGATTGTGCCTGCTTGAGGTTTGCCTGTCAATAGCGATTGATCATTGGATTGTTCAGCGTAAGGGCTTGTTTTCTCTTTTGAAAGAGCGCTTATCCAACTCACGAAAGTTGCTTCGTCTGGAAGCTGTGCTTTCTCTTGTTCTGGCGCCAGCACAGTAATGTCGCGATCTGTGTCCTTGAGGTTCTGAAGGAGTACTTGCTGAATATCTTGTAATCCTATCGTTGGAAGGATACTGTTGATCAAAACTACTTCATGATCGATACCCGGTGAAGCGATACCATTTAGGAAGTGCTGGATATATTCGTCGACGTATTGCGAAGAAGAAATTTTGTCTTTTTCTTGATGGATATTTTCAATTTGGTTGAGATACGAATCTTTGGCACGTTGTAGTTCTGCTGTGGTAAAGCCATGTTGCTGTACACGGAATATTTCACGCCAAACAGCATCAAAACCTTCTTTTAAACGACCAGGTTTGGCGTTGATCTGTATCTGAAATACATCTAATCCACCCATAAAGGCACTCAATGATGTGCCACCGCCTAGAAATGGTGGATTGGCGGTACGAAAAATTGGGTTGTACCGATTGGCCATCATATCGTTAAAAAGTGCGCGGATAATAGACTGCTTGAAGTCTTCGGCACTTTTGAGTTTCTTTTCTGGAAACTTGATACTGATATCGATCGAGGTGGAGGTGATCTCGGGATCGGTTACAACCAAAAATTGATTTTTACCTTTTAATGGAATTTTATAGTCTGGCCTTACTGTTGGTTTTGCTGGATTTTTAAGAGTTGAATATTGTTTTTTTAATAATTGTTCTGTTTTATCGACATCAATGTCGCCAACGACAATAATAGCTTGCAGGTTGGGACGATACCAATTTTTATAAAAACTTTCGATCTCCTTGTAGGGAAAATGCTGAATAACCTGTTCAGTACCGATCGGAATTCGTTCTGCATAAAGCGAATGATTGAGCGCAACAGGCAACGTTTTGTCTTGTATGCGTTCGCCCAAGCTTTTTCCGGCACGTTTCTCTTCCAATATGACACCACGTTCTTTGTCGATCTCACTATGATCTAAGCTGATGCCTTGCGCCCAATCTTGAAGGATCTGAAAGCCGTTGTTGATCAATTGGCTGTCATTGGATGGTAATTGCAGCTGATACACTGTTTCGTTAAAACTGGTATAGGCATTGATGTCGGCACCAAAACTGATACCATTTTTTTGTAGATAATCAACCAGAGCATTGTTGGGGTAGTGTGTGGTACCGTTAAACGCCATGTGTTCCAGAAAATGGGCCAAGCCTCGTTGTTGTTCATTCTCTAAGATGGATCCAACTTTGTTGACAAGGTACATAAATACCCGCTCTTGCGGTTCGGTATTTTTGCGGATATAGTAAGTGAGGCCATTGGTCAGTTTGCCATAACGTACATTTTTATCAAGGGGCAAAGCCGTGGTATCGGCACTTTGTTTGGTCCATACGATTTCGGTATTGCCAGGTGCAGCACTGTTGTGGGCAAGCACGGGGCTAAAACCTAAAAGAGAAAGATAGAGCAGTTGTTTTAAATGCATTGGTGATTTAGTATATAAAGTGTTGATTTAAAATATGTTTTTTAGTGATTCGTGAAGCGCTTCGCCACGTAGATTTATCCCGATGATTTTTCCGGTTGGATCCAATAGAAAGTTTGATGGAATACTTTTGATATGGTATTGACCACTTACTTTACTCTCTGGATCGACAACGTTGACCCAGGTCATACCATCGTCGGTGACTGCTTTTTTCCAACTGTCCAGCATCATATCTGTGGAGATGCCTAATACTTCAAAACCGTTGTCTTTGTATGTATCGTAGGCTTTTTGTACATGTTCATTTTCGACGCGGCAAGGAACACACCAGCTTGCCCAAAAATCAATGAGAACGTATTTGCCACGAAAGTCGTGCAGATTGATCTGTTTACCTGTGGTATCGGCCAATGCGAACTCAGGAGCGATGTCGCCCATTTTAAGGTTATCAAGATTGCGTAATTGTTCTAAAAGCTGTTGTCCAAGTGGGGTACTTTTAAGTTTAGGATTGAGCTTTTCGTATAAAGTTGTTACCAGCTGTTGGTTGGCAGTATCTTTAAGTAATCGCTCTAACTTGAACAAACTGAGTGCATCGTTTGGATGTTGGTCTATGTATGTAGCTTGTTCTTTGCTGAGCTGTGCCGACCATTTGTTGAGGTCGACATCGATTTTATTGATGATCGCCCGTGCAGGTGAATCCATGCTGAAGCTGTCTTGAGAAAGTATTTCTTCGGCTTTGAAATATTCGGTCGTAAGGGTACTTATATGATCTATGATGGTTTTGTGCGTTTCGTCAAATTGCTGAGCATCGCTATTGAGAGCTGAACCACTGATACGGGCTTTATGGAAATTGCCTAATGTGCCGTTAATGGTTATTTTTCCTTTTTCAATATAAAAATCCAGTGTTTCTGATCGTTCACCTAAAGTATTTATGTAAAATAAATTGGCCATTTCGGGGCCTTGGACTGTTCCTTTGAAACGAAAGGTTCCTTGATCAATGCGTGCAGAATCTAAGCTGAAATCGGCATCATAACGTTGCAGAAATAGCATGCCTTTTTGTTCCTTGGGTACCCCATTAAGTGTTCCTTGAATGAGATAAGAGGCTTTTTCTTGGGCATAAAGTGTGGAAATTGAACCGAGCAGTGCTAGGGTTAAATGGGTGATGGCTTTCATTGTATATGGTTTAGTTTGTATATCCTGGATTTTGTTTCAATAGCCTGTTGTTTTGAATTTCGGTAGTCGGTACAGGGTACAGCTGAGCATACGATTTCCATATACCTGGCTTAGCTTTGGACATAACGGCATCGGCTATTCCTAAGCGTTTGAGTGTAAACCAACGGTCTGCCCATTCGAAACACAGTTCAACTTGGCGTTCGTGTATAATGGCTTCCAATGCTTCTTGTTTGGGGATATTGTTGGAAATATGAGTTAAACCAGCTCGTTTGCGAAGGATATTGATATCGTCTAAGGCTGTGGATTGACCTAACTGCAATCTGGCTTCTGCACGATTCAGGTATTGTTCGCTGAGGCGTAGTAACGAGGTGTATTCATTGTTGGGCATACCATTATCGCCATCTGTGCGGTATTTGTAAACGATATAGCTCGTCGTTGATTCTTGAAAATTGGTGTAATTGTCTTTGCGTCTATCACCTGATTCGAATGCGTTTAATAAACCGTTCGCGTCATCGGTCACGGCATAGCTTGTAAATTCGCTCAAGGTGTATCCTCCGATGGAAGAGCCCAAGCTATTCCACAGCTGGAGTATTTGCTCGGGATTATTTTTGACGAAGATATCCATTGCTTTGGTGCCATCTTGGGAATCGAATTGTCCTAGTCGATAGAGTTGCTGCTGCGCTATGACCTGACTAGCGGATTGCTCTGCTTTTTCCCATTCTTTTGTGAAGAGATACATACGGGAGAGCAGGGCTATAGCGGCCCATTTGTTGGCCCGAACGCGTTCGCCCTGGTATTGAGCGTTAAGGAGCTGGCTTGCGTCTTCAAGATCTTTAATAATCTGATCATATATTGTTGCAATGGCCATTCGGGGTTTGATACGTTCTTCTTTATAGTTGCTGGATAGGACTAAAGGCACCTCGCCATAAAGATTGATTAAAAAATAATAATTCAATGCACGCATAAATTTGGCTTGTCCAAGGACTTCATTTTTTCCAGCTTGTGTCATGCCTGTGGACTGGGCTACACCTTCTTCCATTGCATTAGCGATGCCGATAACGCTATAGCAGGTTTCCCAATAGCTATTTGTAGATCCTGAAAATGGGTTTAGGTTATAGTTGTACATAAAAGTCAAACCTTCACTGAAGTTATTGATGCCAGGTTGGAATTCGTCGGAGGAGAATCCGGTATTCAGTGAGAGATCATTTTGTACCGTTGCAAACTTTCCATATAGCGCTAGTACGACACTATCTGCAAGTAAGTCATTATCATATATTTGTTTAGTCGTATAGATGTATTTGGGCGTTACTTCTAGTAACTTATTACAGCTGGTCGAAAGTAAAGCTATTGGTAGCATGCAGGTTATGATGTATTTAAAGTTCTTTTTCATTTTATGCTGTATAATTTTTTAAAATGAGCTTCTTACTCCTAATGTAAAAGTGCGTAACATAGGCATGTCGATACCTGTCTCGGGATCTGTTCCTTTGAATTTGGTTAGGGTGAATAAGTTTGCTCCAGTGGCGTAAGCACGCAGATTTTTCATTTTTATTTTTTCAAGAAACTGATGTGGCACTTGATAGCTTAATGTCACATTGTTAAGCCGTAAATACGATGCGTCAACATAGTTCGCATTGGAGCTGCTATAATTGGACATCACCATCGAGTTGGTGGTGTAGGCTGGAAATTTAGCCTCTTGACCAACTTGTTGCCAACGATCAAGAACCGCGATGGGAGCATTCACGGTGCTTCCTGCTCCTGAGAAAGGAAAGAAATACGAATTTTTATTTTTCTTAAAGCTGAAAAAGATATCTAAGTCAAAGTTTTTGTAGTTAAAGGAGTTGCCAATTCCACCAAAAAAGGCTGGAATATTGGGTGCTAGTACGGTATAGTCATCTGGAAAGCCAATCTGACCATCACCGCTGATATCTTCAAATTGGGGTTGTCCGTCTGTTGGGTTGATGCCCAGGTACTTATATCCCCAAGTTAGGCTGAGGGGTTTTCCTAGCTGATAGGTTATGCTATAGGGTGATCCTGCTAGGTCTGGAAACGAGAGCAATTTATTTCGATTGATGCTCATTGTAAAATTGGTTTTCCAGGTGAAAACTAAATTATTGATGGGGGTAGTCTGTAAACTAAATTCCCAACCACTGTTTTCTACAATAGCATCCAGGTTTTGGTTAACGGAATTGTAACCTACCTGTGTCGGTAGACCATAGCCAACAAGTTGATTGCCTGATCGATTGCGGTAATAATTGACTTCAAGTACGATCCGATCTTTCAGAAAGCCCATCTCTGCCGCAAGATCAAGTTTCTTATTTACTTCCCATTGGTAGTTTGCGTTGAAAAGATTGGTCGGTAAGAATCCTTGACCGAGATAATTCTCAAGACTTCTGGCATAGTTGACAAAATAGGAGTAATCGCCTATATTGTCATTTCCCGTAAGACCATAACTACCGCGGAGCTTGGCAAAGCTGATTCCGATGTTGTTGTCCTTGAGCCATGTTTCTTCACTTAATATCCAGGCTGCACCAAGTGACCAGAAGTTTCCATACTTATTGCCAGTGCCAAATCGGGAAGAACCATCACGACGGATTGTTCCATTTACTACATATTTTTGGTCAAAGGTCCAACCAATTCGTGCAAAACCTGACAGAAAACGGTATTGCCGCTGTGCTTGTAGGATATCAATCCGTCCAGCGGCGTTAATATCTTCAATTAAGCTGTCGTCTAAATAGTCGGCGCCAGATTTGTTGATACTTTCGTTTTCACTATTGATGTAAGTACCACCCAAAAGGGCATGGAAGGCATTACGACCTATGACTAGGTCATAATCCAATTGGGGTTCAAAATTGAATGTTGCTGTCGTGGCATCTGTAAACGAGTTGTTGCCGGGGGTTGGATAGGCAGGATTAAATGATCGTCTTGGGTTGAGTGCCATTTGATCCATGTGCATGCGGGTATAACCCGTGTTAATTTTGGATACTAGATTCGGTAGTATGCGGTAACTTAATGACAAGTTGTTTACTATATTTTTTGTTTTATTCGCTATAGTTTGTTCGAGCTGTGCAATCGGGTTTTCTAGTCCCCAATTCAATTCGCCGTCGGCAGTATAGAGGGAATAATTGGGCGGTAATGTCAAGAAGTTATTAAAGGAAAGTGGTATGATATCATTTTTATCTGTTGCATAGCTAGCTGATAAAGATGCTGTAAACTTTCCATCGGCAGTGTTGTAATCTAAGTTACTTCGAAAATTACCTATTGAAAGGCCATTTTTCTTGTCGTAAACTGTGTTTTCACGGCGAAACCCGCCACCAAGCAAATAACTGAACCTGGACGAACCGCCTGAAAGGGATAACTCGGCATTGGAAGTATGTGCGATATTGTTAAAATATTCCTTCTGCCAATTGTGGTCTTCTGTTTGGCTCCAGGAGAATAAATCGGGATAGGCTTCTGGAGTTATTTCAATACCATCATTTTTTGCGGCTTCTCGACGCATTTCCAAGTATTGCGCTGTGTTGAGCATTTTCATATGACGACCAATGGAAGCAAAACTATGGTAATAGTCTGCACTGAGGGTAGCGCGGCCTACTTTGCCACGCTTCGTGGTGATCAAGATGACGCCATTGGCACCACGTGCTCCATAAATTGCTGTTGCGTCTGCATCCTTCAGGACCTCAATACTTGCAATGGTGCTCGGATCTATACTTTTAAGCGGACTCTCACCTAAGATGGAGTGGGTCAATTTATTGGCGCCTATATATGCTAATGAGTTATTGTTGAAGGGAATGCCGTCAACGATAAAAAGAGGCTGTCTGGCTTGACCATCTTGATTGACAGTATTGACACCACGGATCTGTATTTGTGTCTGTATACCGGGGAGGCCACTTAAGGTGTTGATAAGTAGACCGGGAACGCGATTTTGTAAAGCGATTAGCGGATCTGCTGTTGGTGTTTTCTCGATAGTGGCTGCAGTTACTCCAGAGGTTGACCCTGTATTGAGACGTTTGGAAACCTGTTGCCCATAGGAGAGTACGCTGACTTCATCCAATACAGTCTGTGTCTGCAACAGCTGCATATCAATCTTTTTTTGATCTGCTGATACGGCTAATTGTCTCTCTTCATAGCCAATGGAACTAAAAACCAAGGTATCCAAATGATTGGTCCGCTCTATACTGAAAGCTCCTTTTTCATTTGTGAAAGTTAATTTGTCGTTGCTTTTATTATAAATAGTGACCAATTCTATGGGACCAGACTTGTCTCGTACTGTTCCGTTTATAAAAAGTTGCTGTACTTCCTTCTGCTTTTTAGTTTTGTTTTCTTTTGATTTTTCTTCATGTAAAATGGTAATTTCTTTACCTACGATCTTGAATGAAAGAGGGAGGTTTTGAAAAGCTTCTTCCAGAACTTCCCGTAGCATTTTATCTTTAGCCTGTACGGTTACAGTAGCATTTAGGTCAACTTGATTGCTTGAAGCAATGATGTTATAACCAGTTTGCTGCCTAATGATAGTAAACAGTTCTTTGAGGGATGGTTTTCCGTGATAATTGAGCTGTTGTGCGGATAATGTTGTTCCCGCTAGCACCGAGGTGACCAATAGCAAGGTTTTTAGGCGATTCATTTGTGGTTTGTTGTTTTTAGGTTAGTGTGTTTGTTTTCTAATTAGGTCTGTTTTATTTCTTATGGATAACTATTTTGCCATCTTGATATTCAAATTTTATTTGATTGGTACTTTCGAAAAATGCGAGTGTTTTTGCTAAAGATTGGTTTTTATCAATTGACCCCCAGAATGATAAGGTTTTGATGTCTGTTTGCTTATAATCAAATTCAACATTGTACCATCGTGAAAGGGTTGCTAAAATATGCGGTAAAGGTTCGTTATCAAAGAGGAAATATCCTTTTTTCCATGCGATAGCTGCTTCCATGTCAGCAGGAAGAATCTGAGTGGACGAACCGGATATAAGAGATCGCTGGCCTGGCCGCAGACGGTGTTGGTTGACTTGGACAGCTCCTTCAAGAAGTGTGGTCTCTACATACCTGCGTTCGTCATAACTATTGATGTTAAATACGGTTCCTAATACTTTTACCTGTTGATGGTTTGATTTTACTATAAAGGGTTTATGTGGATTTTTGCTCACTTCAAAATAGGCTTCTCCCTCTAGTGATACTTCGCGTTGGGTATTGCTGAATTGCACTGGGTATTTTAAGGTAGAAGCTGCATTTAACCAGACTTTACTGCCATCTGGGAGTGTAACTTGGTATTGACCTCCTTTGGGAACTTCTATCGTCAATAACTGAGAATGAAGTTCATCTTTGCTGATGGCTGATCCATCAAAATAGACTGCTGTACCATTAATGATTTTTACACCTGATTTTTCCCCATTGAGAACAATGGTCGAACCATCATCTAGTTTTAGTATGGCTTGGTCTTTGCCGGGCTTAAATTGATTTATTGCTGCGATTTTATTTGATTCATTCCATCGGTTTTGATAGAAGAAGAGTACACAAACTGCTATGAGTATAGCTGCTGCGGCACTCCACCATAATGGTGATCGGTAAATGGGTTTGCGGATTGGTGCTGTTGAGCCAATCTGTTTATGAATGTGAGCAAGAATATTGTTTTTTTGTTCCTGGTGTTCTAAAGTGTTAAGCGTCCAATCTTCTGCAGTTTGGGCATCATACCAAGACTCAATGAGTTTGTTTTCTTTTTCTGAACTTATACCAAGTTCATACTTCAACAGTATTTCTGCGATATCTTTCTGTTCCATTGGGGACATTGTTTATATCATAGTTGCACCAAGAGGCACTTGGTGGTAGATGAATGTTAAAAAAATATTAAATTTATTTTAAATCGATGAGAATAAGAAGCAGGAGAGCATAGAGACCTTGTTTTTTAAGGCTGCTCCTCAGGATACTCAACGCATTGCTGATCTGTTTTTTAACTGTCTGATCTGATATCTGTAAACGTTCTGCAATTTCTTTATAACTTAACTGCTCATGGCGGCTGAGTATAAAGACTTCTTTCATCTTTAGCGGTAGTTTTTCAATCTCTTTATCAATGATGAGCTGTAGTTCTTTACCTTGTTGCTGTTCGCTTAATGAAAAACCTTCCTCTTGAATGTAATCCAGAATAGCAGTGATAAGTTTTTTTTGATTGCTTTGTGTACGATGATAAAAGAGTGCACTTTTCCGTGCTGCACCATATAGCCATGTTTGCAAATGCTGTATGGAGGAGGACTCCCGCTTGTTCCAGAGATTGACAAAAATATTTTGAAGTAGATCCTCGGCATCAGCTCTATCTTTTACTAATTTGGATAAATAGAGCAGTATGGGATCCCAATAAAGTTTAAAAATAAGATCGAACGCGTCGCGATCACCTTCTTGTAGGCGCTGCAATAAACGTTTTGAATCAACCTCATTCTTGAAATTCATGAATAGTCTTTAAATAGGTACTGACAAACTTAGATAAATTTAGTTTTATATACAATCGTGAATGAAGTCATTCCATTATAAACGATTGATTATTAAAGTAATTAAACCTATCTATTATTTCAGGAGTATCATAGATAAGCGTTAGTAGTTAAGAAAAAAGCTCTTTTTCAAAACAGATGCTATTTTCAATGTTTTTATATTGACCATAGTTTGGGATGATATTAAATTGGTGTTTTTTGTATAAACCAATTGCTTCAATCATTTTGTCGCCCGTCTCTAAGATGCATTTTTTATACCCCAGTTCTTGAGCCCAATCCTGTAATTCCGATAATATTTGACTAGCGATTCCTTTTCCGCGTTTATCGGCTAGAACAAACATTCTCTTGATCTCGATAATGTCGTCAGCATAAGCTTTCATTGCCCCACATCCAACTGCCTGTCCATCTGAGTCGTAAACAACAACTACATTTTTAATGGTATCAATTTTATTATATTGAGTAAAGAACGCATTAGCAGTTCCGTTTTTTAAAGCCAAATCATGATCAAGTTTTGATACTAGATTTTGAAAATCTAAATTGTCAGAATTTGTTCTTGCTGGAGTATACATAGGATTTTGTTTTGATATTTTTGAATGATGATTCTTCTCCCAACGCTTTTGATCAGCCTGATCGTAAAAGATATTGGCATTTATTAGAGAGAAAAGCCCAAGATATTAAAATAATTTTCTCTATTTCAGATAAGCCATCCTTTTTTTTCAATTAATGTCTTATATGATCTCCTGAAGATGTTTGTCTTAATACCCGTAGGTTAGATTATAGGCCTTTGCTTGCAGGGTCTGCATGTAAGTGATGGAAAATAAAAAGGCTTATCTGTTATCGTATAAGCCTTTCTACATTGAGTTTAATTAACTATATACTAATGTTTGCTAACGCTTATTTTCTTTTTGTATCGGTTGTACCAAATGCAAAACCGGTGACAGGTATGCTTGAAGCAATTAACATTAAATTCTAATGATTTTAAAATTGCAGATGCTGTTTAAATCGCTAAAAGTATGTTTCATATTTTACTAGGGTCAATCCATTATTAGAAAATAGCGATCAATTCGCCTAGTATTAATAATAGCTGCTTACCAGGTTTCGTAAGCTTTATCAACGATAAAATTAACAGCATCTTTAATGGCCTTTCTGCCGTTTTCAGTCTTTAAATCGATACCGGAAAATGTACTTCCATTCACTTCAGCGTACATGGTCAGGTAGTACATTCCAGCAGCCAATATCGCACTCACCGCTCTATATTTTTCTGCATTTGTACCAAAGTGAGGTTCGACAATTTCGGTAAATAGTACTTCAGCACTTGCTTCTTGGTCTTCGGTGAGTTTTCGTAAAGATTTTCGCTCTTCGGACAATCTCCAAAGCAATAGTTTTTGTAGTTCTTTATTTTCGAATAAATAATCAAACTGAGATAAGAAGAGTTCTTTAGCGAAGCTTTTCCCGCCATCGGTGATAGGGGCGGAAGCTTGTTCTGCTTTTACATTGCTCCAAAAATCTTGTGTTCGGATGTAATCGTCAATCAAACCATCTAATCCACCAAAATAGATGTAAATCATCTTTTTGTCTACTCCTGCTAATTTAGCAATATCGTTGATTTTTAAACCTGCATGTCCCTTGGTTTTAAGAATTTTCCCAACTGCTAACAAAAACTTCGTCTTGCTGCGTTCTATATTCCTTATTTTTCCTCCGGCTGGCTTTCTTTCCATCTTGATCTGTCGTTGATAACGCAAGGTAAAAATAATACATTTACTTTAGACACTATTTAGTGTGTTATTTTTATATTTGCCTACTTTTTTAATCCTTATTTTTTGGAGTTTTAAAAATAAAATATTTAATCAAATTTATAAATCATTAAAAGTGAAAAAGTTAACAATAGTATTTCTTTTAATTTCTTTCTTTGCTCAAGCGCAGGAAAAAGTGAATTTTACAGAGAAGTTTAAAAAAGAGAATCAGGGTAAATACAACATCGAGGTCAACGAAGTGAAAGAGTTACTGCAGATTATGATTGCCATTACTAAAACGGGCCTGGAAAATGATGATATGATGCAACAAGAAGGGCCATATTATCAATCTGTCATGAAACAGTTCAAGGCTTATGAAAAAGAACCTATCATTCATACGTTTGATTCACTATTGATAGAAACACTCATCAATAATGTATTTTTAACAGGCAACGGTATTTCATATCATTTCAAAGGTAACCAGCTTGTGAAAAGTGATGTGTATATTTTTCCTGCAGGAGGTGTAAATGGTGTAAAAGCTGTTGAGAATCCAATTACAAAATACAAGAAGGAGTTGGAAGATTTTGCGATTAAATCAGACTTCCGTTCGTTCTATAAAAAGCACAAAAAGTATTATGCCGAGATCATTGCTCAGTATGAAAAGGAAGCTAATGTCGTAAAACAATGGAAATGGTTGGAACAAAATTTTGATACACGCATCAATGCGTATACGATCTACTGTTCCCCATTAATCAATGGACTGAATTATACTTCGGAATTTAACAATAACAACTTCCGATTGATTTATATGAGTTTGCCGCCTTTGGTCACTAATTCGTATATGAGTTCCATTGAAAACGAATTGTTTAATACGCGCGTGATGTTTACCGAGATTGATCATAACTACGTCGCTAAACCAACAAATGAGCATAAGATTCAAATTAATGAAGCCTTCAAAGACCGAAACTATTGGGTAAATGAAGCTGTACAAGGGATTGATGCTTACTCCACGCCAAAATATATATTTGATGAATACATGACTTATGCAGTCTATTTATTATACTGCAAAAATCATTATAAAGAGGCCGATTTTAATGCTGCTTATACAGCAACTGACCAAGTAATGGATGCTAGAGGTTTTACAAAAATGAAGGAATTTACAGATAAATTGTTGACCGTATCTGCTGAAAATGAAGGTAAAAAGATCGAGTACCTTTATGCCGATTTCTTGGCTAAATTTTAAGGGAATATATTTTTTCAAAAACACGTTCTGTGGTGCAGTTCGTGTTTTTTATTACATTTAAGCTATTAGCTGAACAAATCATCCAACTTTCTGAATGTATCTCTTACTTCTATTCATGGGTAGATTGAGTTTGCAAATTGCTAAAATTTATTGCGTTATTTTTTTTAAGAGGTGTTTCCATCAAATATCTGGTTGTTTTCCATTTTTTAGTTAGAAGTAATAATAAACAAATCTAATTTACATTTTAGATTCTCCTCCTGATTTCTGATCATCGTTTTTGATGTTCGAATCGTACTTCTCCCTTTGCGAATTGCTCTTGCCAAACTTCCACGAAAAGTTAATGCCGAAGGAGCGGAATGGAATGGCAAAATTTCCATGCTGTTCATATTGATCGGTTTTTGCATATGAACCCAGATTCTTTACTTTTTGAAATGGATCGACCATAGTAAGCCCTAAAGTACCTTTCTTCTTCAGTATTTCTTTTTTCACACTTAAATTCCACATATTAAAGGAGGCATAATACCCTTGGAATGTTCGCTCTGGAGCATCAAAAAATATAAAAGACTCGGCTATCCATCCTTTTTTCAGATCTACAGTACCGCTGATAAAGGTCTTGTAATTGATGAAAGTCTTATTGGCCTGATGTGTCAAATTACCATAGAGATCTTTGGGCTGTATATGGAAGGTGTATAGGTCGATATTTCCTCTCAACGTCAATATTTTAAATAAATCGACAGATGCAAAGATATTAGTTCCAAATGATTGTGTTTCGCCGATATTGGCGAAAGTCTGCAATACGATTGGCTTTTCGTTATGGATTGTATTCCTGTAAACAGATTCAATGACATTACTGTTTCTTCGGTGGTATAGGGAAAGATTAAGCATGCTTTTTTTCATAGTGAGATGTGTGCTCAATTCCATGTTATGCGATATTTCCGGAGCTAATTGCGGATTTCCCTGTAATTGATTGACAGGATCTGATTCGTTTCGAAAAGGGTTTAGAAAATACAGACTGGGCCGTTGCATGCGCTGGTTATAACTAATCTTCAAATTTAACTGTTCTGAGACTTTATAGGAGATCACTGCGCTAGGGAGAATATTGTGCTGTTGATCACGAAAACTAGCTTGCTGATCGATGGCTTTAATTTCTGCTCTTGTATACTCATATCGAACTCCGGCTTTAATATCGGTTCTTGTGTTTAAAGGGATCTGTAGCGTCGAATAGATGGCGCTTACATCTTGTTTGTAACTGAAATTGTAAGTTCTTTGACTGACATTTAAATAGACATTTTCCTGTCCGATTGTATCGACTTGAATAGTAGATTGGATGTCCCTGAAGATGGCTTTTGCGCCCAATTCTAAAGTGGCCTTTTTGATGGGATGGGTATAATCCAATTGTATCGTTACTTCTTTATTCGCGCCTGCGTTCAGTCCTTTTTCATCAGGACGAAAATTGTTCTGCAGAAAGAAAGATTGATAATTTGTATTGGCGTTATTTTTAGATAATTGAACTGAAAAGTTTAATTCTTGATTTTTCTTCTGAAATTTTCGGATGTAATCGGTGCTCCAGTCAAATCCTCCGAATCGAACTTGGTTGTTGTTGGTACTGCTGACAGGGGCACTTACTGCATAGCTCGTCTTGAGGAGATTGTCTGTTTGGATAGTGAGTTGATTGATATTGAAATTGGAAATGAGGAGATTATTGGAATCAAGTTCATAATCTAATGATAGGCTCCCTCTTAAACCATTCCTTTTGTTCCGGCTTTCGGTTTCTTGTTCGATATACTGTTCCTTATTCAAAAGTTTCTGATCAAATGTGATGCGTGTATCAACAGGCCAGCTCCACGAATTTCCCAAATTTGCATTCATGCCTA
The DNA here is from genome assembly GCF_012030425.1 of Sphingobacterium sp. B16(2022). Classification (GTDB taxonomy): domain Bacteria; phylum Bacteroidota; class Bacteroidia; order Sphingobacteriales; family Sphingobacteriaceae; genus Sphingobacterium; species Sphingobacterium anhuiense. Next base: position 869,765 of record NZ_JAAUVN010000001.1, read on the forward strand.
ATTTGCTCTTTCTGATGCTGATATTTCCATTGAAATTATTCTGTCGCGTTCCTAATCCTCCGGAATATGATCCATGTACTCCATCGGTACTGTTTCGTTTGGTATTGATAATAATTATTCCGGAACCACCTTCTGCGTCATATTTTGATGATGGACTGGTGATCACTTCTATATTTTTTATCTGGTCTGCAGGAATCATTTTTAGGGCGTCTGCCATATTATTATTCATAGCCCCTGAAGGCTTTCCGTCAAGTAATATGCGGACATTTCGATCTCCTTTTAGCGATACATTACCCATTGCATCCACAGATAATAGCGGTACTTTTCGCAATGCATCAGCCGCATTTCCTCCAGACAGGGTGGGGTCAAGTGCCGTATTATAAATAAGTCGGTCTGTTTTGATTTGTACAAGCGGTGTTTTATGGTATACATCCACCTTTTGCAACTGATGATTAGCGGCAGACATACCGATCATACCTAAATCAACATTACCGTTATTGATGTTAATGGAGTGTTCTGTACTGGTCGCGTAACCCAATGCGCTCACTTTTAGAAGATAGTTGCCGGGCTGAACCGCTGTGATTTTAAAATTTCCTGCTGCATCACCAATGACTGTTTTCATCGGTCTGCCATCTGCAGTATCTTTCCTATACAAATAGATACTTGATGCTGGAATCATTCTTTTTGTTAAAGAATCAACTATTTTTCCTGCAATGGTGTGCGCTTTAAACTGTCGTTTTATTTGGCCAAATGAGCAATGTGGCAGGTTTAAAAGTAGGAGCAGTACTACTGGTTGCATTATATAAAGTACCTTATTTTGTTTCATAATCAATGTTTTCCCAAATGTTCAAACTTTGTTGGACACCGTAAATTTTATTACGCCAACGGGGCGGGAAATGATGTTAAACTAAGATTTATAGATTCACGTAATATTAGGTGCCATTGGTGTAAAAAATTATAAAATGGTTATTAAATTTTTAAATTTGGGTATGACGAATAGAAGGCTTTTGAGCATCGTTTTATTTTTTTGGCTGATTTCATTTTTATACCTTATAATCGGAGCAATTTTATTTTCAAGATCATCCTTTGAAGGGGTGATCTTGATTGTGTTTTCGCAATTACTTTTATTGGGAGAGATCATTGTCTGTCTGTTCTATATCTTCCCAAAATTTTGGCGTGCGAATAAAGCGATTTCTTTAACGGTTAGCGTTATATCATTGCTTTTAACCATTGTATTTTTGAGGTATTCTTTTGAAGAAGTGCTCTTTGTGAAGTATCTTGGATTCAAGCCGAACCCTCATCTTGATCCTTATTATTTCATCTACGATAACTTTTATTTTTCATTACCTGGAGTCTTTATCGCCCTGATTGTGTATCTGGTCGCGAAATCTTTTGAGGTTGAAAAAAAGAACAAAGTGCTTCAGGCGGGGATGGAACAGGCGGAATTGAATTTCTTAAAATCGCAGCTCAATCCTCATTTTCTATATAATACCTTAAATTATATGTATTCCATAGCGTTGCCTTTGTCCGAAAATTTATCAACTGCGATCCTAAAGCTGTCGGATACCATGCGGTACACGCTGGCGCAGAATAAGCGGGATATGCTGACGCTTGGTGAAGAAGTCGTGTTTATTGAAGATTATATTGCCCTCCATAGCATGCAGTTTCATCCTAATTTTTACCATACATTTTTAATAACGGGAGCAATAGACAGGCTCTTATTCCCACCTTTATTGCTTGCTCCATTTGTGGAGAATGCCATTAAACATGGCATAACACATGTTGAAAAGCAACCGGTCAATATCCGTTTAAATGTCACGCCAGCAATATTGGAATTTGAAGTGTCTAATTATATCAATACACAATTTCAGGAAAAGGGCAGTGGTATTGGAATCGCTAATGTTAAACGTCGGCTCGAAATTTTATATCCAGGGAAACATACTTTACATATGGAAAAGAATGATCTGGTTTATCGTATATCTTTAATTGTAAAATTGTGGTAAAGGGTGAGATAGATCGTAAAAGATATCGGTGCATAGCACTGGATGATCAATTGTACGCGACAGGAATTATTGCTGCATATGTTGACAAGACCCCAGATCTGACTTTAATCAAAGCGACCGATGATGCATTTGATGCTTTAAATATGATTATGAGCGGACATGTTGATCTGGTATTTTTAGATATTCAGATGCCGACGATAAACGGTATTCAATTTCTCAAACGTTGCGGAAATAAATGCCGGGTTATTTTAACTACAGCCTATCCAGACTATGCACTGCAAGGTTTTGATCTGGATGTGGTAGACTACCTGCTGAAGCCATTTTCCTATGAGCGTTTTCAAAAGGCTGTAGATAAGTTTCGGTTATTACAATTGGCGTCCATGACGCCGCAGGTTGAAAATGACTATCTGTTATTAAAAGGTGATGCTAAAAATAAATATTATCAGGTTAAATTTTCAGATATCATGTTTATTAAGGGTTTGAATAACTATATATCCGTCTACACGAAGGATCAACATATCATTACTTATATGAATCTGAAAGAAATAATTAATCTGATTCCTACCCGACTTTTCTGTAGGGTGCATCGTTCCTATATTGTATCTTTTAACTATATCAAATTTATAGACGGAAATTCTCTGCTAATTGATGAAGAGAAAATTCCCATCAGTGAAAGCTATAAGGCTACATTTTATTCGAGATTGAAGGAATTTTGATAAGGGGTATGATGTATTTTATAAGGTAAATTTCAAAATTTTATCTTTTTTAATTTCTTAGTAGGGTATAACAAGGTCATCTAAAACATCTTTGTATCTGTTTCGTTCGTGCTATTTTAATTGGTAGTATGATCACACTAAAAATCATAGCACTAATTTAAAAAAATCTCATTAACTCAAGTATTGTCGTAAGTGTAGTTCTCGCGAAAATGGAATTGTTTTTAATTACTATTTGCTAAAATAAATAGATTTATTACTACTTATTTTAGTTATTTATGTTTATATTAGTGTTTGATAATCAATTAACCATGAATTATGATGAGGCAAAAATTAAGACGTGTTGATGATCCCTTGTGGAAATCGATACTGGAGCAGACTTTTGCAGATTTCCTCCGATTTATGTTTCCCGAAGCTGAATTGTTATTTGACTTGAATAAACCTTTTGAATATCTCGACAAAGAGTTTGAGACCTTATTTCCGCCAGAAAAGAGTAATAAAGGTAAAAGATTTGTCGATAAGTTAGTAAAAGTCTATATGAAAGGTGGAGGTGAGCAATTTATCTTTTGTCATATTGAAGTGCAGTCCAACAAGGGTAATAATGATTTGGAAAAACGGATGTTTGAATATTATTATAAAATCACTGATCGATATCAGGTGCCAGTTTGTGCCATAGCGATATTGACTGATGAGAATAAACATTATAAGCCAAAGTTGTATGAACAAAGTTTTTTAGGAACGACTTTACGGTATGAATTCAATTACTATAAGATTCTAAGTCAAAATGAGGAAGATTTACGGTCTAATCCGAATCCATTTGCTGTTGTGGTATTAACGGCATTTTTGGCTATAATTAATAATAATGTGACCGACGAAGAACTTAAAGATATTAAACATGATCTTTACGATCAAATGATGAAAAGGGATATGGAAAAGACTACACGTCAGGGTATTTATGATTTCCTGGCTTATTATGTTAGTTTTGAAGATAAAGAAATTTTTATTAAATTTGAACAAGAAATCGATACAAAATTAGGAAGGAGCACAACAATGGGTACACGTGAATATTTATTGGAAAAGGCTAAGCGAGAAGGACAGGAGCAAGAACGTGGATTAGCGGCGGTACGCATCAAGAAATTGGAAGCTCTTGCTGAGGCTGAAAGGGAGAAAGCTGAAGTAGAAAAGTTCGAATCAGCTACTAAAATGTTGAATAGTGGTTTTGATATAGCGATGATTTGTGATATTTTATCTCTGACTCCGGAGCAAGTCGAAAAATTGAAATAAAGTTTTACTGAGCTAATATTAAAAAAGGTGCCTTTGGACACCTTTTTTTGTTGATATCAATTCTCTTTTAGAATAAGTATTTGCGCAGGGGTAGCAGTGTACCATAGTAATATGTTTTCGGCTGTAATGTAGTGACATATTGAAAAAGTGACATCGTTCAAGACGTAACATATTGACGGAGTAACGGGACAAGGGAGTGACCAGCCGGCTGTTGGGGAGATGGAGGAAAAAGTGATTAAAAAGGAGATTCTTTATAGAGTCTCCTTTTTTGTTTATGGCTTTTGACATCTACTTCTTCTATTCAACTGTTTTCTGCAAGGAAGGTGATTAAACAGCCTATAGCTGTGTTTCAGGACTGTATTTTGAACATTTTTACCCTTATTTTTAAGATCTGTTTCATTTTTTTAGACCCTATTAGTATAGTTTTGTTTTGCAATTAGAGATTCTGAAAGGCTCTTTTGTAGACCAAACCATAAACTACTAAACTTAAATTTAATAAATGAAATTTTTTATTGACACAGCCAATTTGAACGATATTCAGGAAGCCCAAGACTTCGGGGTTCTCGACGGTGTAACGACCAATCCTACCTTAATGGCTAAAGAAGGAATCAGTGGAGATGATCTTGTTAAGAAACATTACCTAGCCATATGTGCTATTGTCGATGGCGATGTCAGTGCTGAGGTGATTGCTACCGATTATGAAAATATGATAGCGGAAGGACAGGAGCTGGCAAATTTAGATAGCAAAATAGTGGTCAAAGTACCCATGACTAAGGCGGGAATTAGAGCCATCAAATATTTTAGTAACAAAGGCATTAAAACCAACTGTACATTAGTTTTTTCTGCAGGACAGGCATTATTGGCTGCAAAGGCAGGTGCTACTTATGTTTCTCCATTTATAGGCCGTCTGGATGATATTTCTGTTGATGGGCTTGGTCTTATTAAAGAAATCCGAACAATATATGATCATTATCTCTTTCCTACACAGATACTAGCGGCATCTGTACGTAATAGTACGCATATATTGGGTTGTGCCAAAATTGGAGCAGATGTTATTACATCGCCCTTGTCGGCCATTCTTTCTCTTTTAAAACATCCCTTAACAGATAGTGGCCTAGCGCAATTTTTAGCGGATCATAAACGGGTAGCTGCTCAAAACAATTAATCGCGATGGAAATTAATAAAAAGAGTATTTCTGAGCTACAGGCTATTGTTTCGCAAGTGCGAAGAGATATCGTTCGCATGGTGCATGCTTGCCAATCGGGTCATCCCGGAGGCTCTTTAGGATGTACAGAGTTGTTGGTTGTGCTCTATTTTGAAGTCATGAACCGGAAAGAGGGATTTGATATGGATGGAAGTGGTGAAGATCTGTTTTTTCTTTCCAACGGCCATATTTCCCCTGTCTTCTACAGTGTACTGGCGAGAGCAGGTTATTTTGATGTGGCCGAATTGGCAACGTTCCGCAAGCTGGGAACCCGGTTGCAGGGGCATCCTACCACGCATGAAGGTTTACCAGGAATCCGTATTGCATCAGGTTCATTAGGGCAAGGATTATCCGTGGCAATCGGTGCGGCACAGGCGAAAAAACTAAATCGTGATGCAGGCCTGGTTTATGTCCTGATGGGCGATGGTGAACTGCAGGAAGGTCAGGTATGGGAGGCTGCGATGTATGCGCCACATAATAAAGTGGATAACCTGATTGCCATAATTGATTATAATGGTGCACAGATCGATGGGGCGACGAAAGATGTACTGTCTCTAGGTGATTTACATGCCAAGTGGTTAGCTTTTGGCTGGCAGGTATTGGAAATACATCAGGGAAATGATATCGCTGCTATATTGGATGGACTTACTCAAGCGCAACAGCAGGCTCGTCAAGGTCTTCCTACCGTTATTTTACTGCATTCTGAAATGGGAAATGGTGTCAGTTTTATGATGGGATCACATAAATGGCATGGAGTTGCTCCAAATAACGATCAATTGGCTGATGCTTTAGCACAGAATTCACAAACATTAGGAGATTATTAAGCAAAAAAATGAAAAAATATACATATAGCGAATCTCGGGATACCCGCTCAGGCTTTGGAGCGGGACTGTTGGAAGCTGGCCGTCAAGATGAACATGTCGTGGCACTTTGTGCTGATTTGATCGGGTCACTAAAGATGAACGATTTCATAAAAGAATTTCCGGAAAGATTCTTCCAGATCGGTATTGCGGAAGCCAATATGATGGGAATAGCGGCAGGTCTGACCATCGGGAATAGGATTCCGTTTACAGGTACTTTTGCCAACTTCGCAACCGGAAGGGTTTATGATCAAATACGCCAATCGATCGCTTATTCTAATAAGAATGTGAAGATCGCGGCCTCGCATGCAGGATTGACACTTGGTGAGGATGGTGCGACGCATCAGATTTTGGAGGATATAGGGTTGATGAAGATGCTACCAGGGATGACAGTGATCAATCCTTGCGATTATAACCAGACCAAAGCTGCGACGATTGCTGCCGCAAAGTATTTCGGTCCTGTGTATCTCCGTTTTGGAAGACCTGTAGTACCTGTCTTTACACCAGAAGATCAAGAATTTGAGATCGGAAAAGCGGTTATGCTGAACGAAGGGAATGATGTGACTATTATTGCCACAGGACACTTGGTCTGGGAAGCCATTCAAGCAGGTGAGCTTTTAGAGCAATTGGGTATAGATGCAGAGATTATTAATATACACACCATTAAGCCGTTGGATGACAGTGCAATATTGAAGTCGGTTCGGAAAACAGGTTGTGTGGTGACTGCTGAAGAGCACAATCGCTTAGGTGGTTTAGGAGACAGTGTTGCACAGCTGCTTGTCAAGAATATGCCGATCCCACAAGAATATATTGCTGTTGATGATTGTTTCGGTCAATCGGGGACTCCTGCGCAGTTAATGGAAAAATATGGTTTAAATGCGGCGAACATCGTATCTGCAGTAGAGAAAGTGATTTCCAGAAAAATAGATCAATCTGCACAAGTGATATAAACCCTTTAATCTTCTGAATTCCATGGATTCAAAAAAATAGGTAAGGAAAAGGTCGGCTGATTCATGCTTATTGAAACCTAAATTGATAAATGATCAATTTATATAAGTGTTAATATTCAATTATAAACCAAATGATTATGAAAAATATTTGGACGGTGTTATGTATAGTCCTATCCATTACGGTATTAAAAGCTCAAACCGTTACAGCTCCTGAGGGGTTTGCTGTATATCAACCGGATATTATACATGGTAAAATAGATACGATTACTTATCCTTCATCAACTGTTGGTATAGAACGGACGGCTTTAGTGTATTTACCTCCTGGGTTCTCGGCAAAGGAATTGTACCCCGTACTTTATCTTTTACATGGGATCGGTGGCGATCAGTTTGAGTGGTTAAACAATGGTACTCCTCATGTTATTCTAGATAATCTGTATGCACAAGGTAAGCTGGAACCGATGATCGTGGTATTGCCCAATGGCCGTGCCATGAAAGATGATCGTGCTATAGGTAATATCATGGATGCGGCTAAAGTTGAGGCTTTTGCGACGTTTCAAAGAGATCTTATTGATGATCTTATTCCATATGTCGAAAAAACTTATCCTGTGAATGCGAACCCTTTGAATCGTGCCTTATTTGGATTATCCATGGGGGGAGGTCAAGCTCTAAATTTTGGTCTTGGTAACTTGGATACATTTGCCTGGGTCGGTGGATTTTCTTCCGCACCCAATACCCTAATGCCTGAGCAACTGATCCCACATCCGCAAGAAGTAAAAGACAAACTCAAGTTACTTTGGCTTTCTTGTGGCGATCAAGATGGTTTAATCACTATTACGAACAGAACACATGATTATTTGAAAAAGCATGAGGTACCGCATGTCTTCTATATCGAGCCGGGAGGACATGATTTTAAGGTTTGGAAGAATGATCTGTATCAGATTTCGCAATTGTTGTTTAAGGAGCGTAGTCAGGGTAAATGATCACATTTTGAATATGTATGTAGGCTATTTGGTTCCTGAAACAGGGTTATAAGTTGACCAATACAGGCTAATCAATGTATAAAATAATAAGTAGAGGAAACAAAATAGCATGATGAGATTGATGGTTGCTAAATTATTTACGATCATAGGGATAGTAAAGCTGTCGATATTCGGCTGTGTTGCATATGCGCAGCATAAAAGCTCACTAAAATTGTGGTATGATCAACCTGTCGTTGATCAGATCTGGGAACAGGCATTACCGATCGGGAATGGGCGTTTGGGAGCGATGGTGTATGGTATTCCGGAGCGTGAAGAATTACAGCTTAACGAAGAAACGATTTATGCCGGGGGACCATACCGCAATGATAATCCGAATGCGTTAAACGCACTTCCTCAAATTCAGCAATTGATCTTTGCTGGTAAAACAGAGGCGGCCGATCGCTTAACAAATCAATCATTTTTTACCAAAACCCATGGCATGCCCTATCAGACGGCGGGCAGTGTTATATTAAATTTTCCTGATCATAAACATTATCAGCATTATTACCGCGAACTGGATCTCGAAAAAGCTGTCGTGCAGTCACGCTATACGGTAGATGGTGTCACCTATACGCGTCAAGTGTTTTCTTCTTTTGCTGATGATGTGATTGTAATGGAAATAACCGCTAGTAAAAAGGGTGCTTTAAATTTTGATCTCGAATATGCAAATCCCTCCGAGTGCAAGGTTTATAAATCTGGTCAAAGCCTAATTTTAGAAGGCAGCGGGACATCGCATGAGGGTATTGAGGGAAAAATCAGGTATCAAAAGCATACGGCTGTTAAAAATAAGGACGGCCGTGTCACGCTCACGGATAATAAACTGACCGTATCGGGCGCGACATCGGTCGTGATCTATATGGCTGTTGCTACAAATTTTGTGAATTACAAAACAGTTGATCAGAATGCAGGTGTTAAAGCAGCCAGTACATTAGCACTGGCTCAAAAGAAAGCTTTTCAAACGGCATTGAAACAGCATATCGCGATGTACAGCAAGCAATTCGCACGTTTCAAATTAGATCTGGGTCAAACAGCTGGACAAGAAAATCTGACGACTACTAAACGGATTGAAAGTTTCAAAACGACACAAGATCCAGCTTTGGTGGCGTTATTGGTGCAGTTTGGACGGTATTTATTGATCTGCTCTTCTCAGCCTGGTGGACAGCCTGCTAATTTGCAGGGGATCTGGAATAGATCGATGAACCCGCCATGGGATAGCAAATATACGGTCAATATTAACACCGAAATGAACTACTGGCCAGCGGAGGTTACTAATCTTTCAGAAACGCATGAGCCACTTTTTCAGCTTATTAAAGAGTTGAGCGAGAGTGGTCGAGAAACTGCACGGGTACTCTATGGTGCTGATGGATGGGTTACGCACCATAACACAGATCTCTGGCGGGTGACCAGTCCAATTGATTTTGCGGCAGCAGGTATGTGGCCGACAGGCGGAACATGGCTAACGCAGCATTTATGGGAGCACTATTTATACACCGGTGATCAGAAGTTTCTTACTGAAGTGTATCCTGTCATGAAAGGAGCGGCCGATTTTATTCTTTCTATATTGATTGCACATCCTAAGCATAAAGACTGGCTGGTCATTGCACCCTCCATATCTCCCGAGCACGGGCCGATCTCTGCGGGGGTTACCATGGACAATCAACTGGCTTTCGATATCCTTACACGTACGGCATTAGCGAGCGAGATTGTCGATCAAGATGCCGCTTATCAAGCGAAATTAATAAAAGCCGCTCGAAAGCTTCCGCCTATGCAAGTAGGCCGATATGCGCAATTGCAAGAGTGGCTGGAAGATCTTGATGATCCTAAAAGTGACCATCGGCATGTATCGCACATGTATGGCCTGTATCCGGGAAACCAAATATCGGCGTATCGGACGCCCCAATTATTTGAGGCTGCTGCTAATTCATTGCAGTATCGAGGTGATTTTGCGACAGGTTGGTCCATCGGGTGGAAGATCAATCTATGGGCACGTTTGCTCGATGGGAATAAAGCGTATCAGATCATTGACAATATGTTGACTTTAGCGAATCATAAAAATCCGGATGGACGGACTTATCCCAATATGTTTACAGCCCATCCACCTTTTCAGATTGATGGAAATTTTGGTTTGAGTGCAGGAGTTGCTGAAATGCTGCTACAGAGCCATGACAGAGCGGTGCATATCCTGCCTGCTTTATCGGAATTATGGAGCGATGGCGCTGTCTCGGGTATTGTAGCTAGAGGTGGATTTACTGTTGATATGAACTGGAAAGATGGTCAGATTCGGAACATTGCTGTTACCTCAAAAATTGGCGGAAATCTACGTTTACGATCCTACTGGCCACTAAAAGGTAAGGGGTTGAAGAGAGCAGCTGGTGAAAACGAAAATAGTCTGTTAAACCCCATAGCTGGAAAAGAAGCTCTTGTGTCATCACAAGCGACTTTGAAAGGGAAGCATTTGAGACCAATCTTTGAGTACGATATGGCTACTCAAAGAGGAGAAAAGTATGTTTTTAACGCACAGTAATTGCTTTAAAAGCATGTGAAAAGATAATGTTGACGAACAATAGGGAATAAAGAGACCAAAAAAAATATTAGAAAAATAGGATATGTTATTATTAGGAATAGATTTAGGGACTTCCTCTATTAAAGTTTCGGTTATTGATGCACAGACCAATAGGAGAATCGTGTCTACACAGTACCCCGATAGCGAAGCTGCAATTATTTCGGAACAGCAGGGCTGGGCGGAGCAAGATCCCAATCTGTGGTGGAAGCATACAAAATTGGCGATAAAAAAGCTTAACAGTACAGGACTTTATAATCCGAAGTATATCGGTGCCATTGGAATTGCTTATCAAATGCATGGCCTCGTGATCGTAGACAAGGATCAACGACCACTGCGTAATGCCATTATCTGGTGCGATAGTCGAGCTGTTGCAATAGGCGATCAGGCAATCTCAGATCTGTCCGCTTCTGGTTTTTTGGCCTCACATCTCAATTCTCCAGGAAATTTCACCGCTTCAAAGTTAGCCTGGGTGAAACACAATGAACCCGAACTGTATGCGAGGATACATAAATTCATGCTACCGGGTGATTATTTGAGCATGTGTTTAACAGGTGAAATTAATTCTAATATCAGTTCTATATCGGAAGGAATCTTCTGGGATTTTAAGAACAATAGGATCTCGGAGACCTTACTTGATTATTATGGTATTGATCAGGATTTAGTTCCGGATATTTTACCTGTTTTCTCAAACTATGGACTGATCAAACCCGAAGTAGCGGATGAACTGAACCTTTCCAGAGATGCTTTCGTGAGTTATAAAGCCGGTGATCAGCCTAATAATGCACTTTCTTTGAATGTATTTGAACCCGGAGAAGTGGCTGCGACTGCTGGTACATCGGGTGTTATATATGCGGTTACGGATCAACTGGTGTATGATCAGGAGTCTCGTGTCAATACATTTGCGCATGTCAACCATAATTCTTCGCAGACAAGCTTAGGAGTGCTGCTCTGTATAAATGGTACCGGTATCCAAAATAGCTGGATGAAAAAAATAACGGCACTGGGCAATGACTATGTACAGATCAATCAATTGGCGTCTAATATCGCCATAGGTTCTGATGGTATCACGGTTTTGCCTTTTGGCAATGGTGCCGAAAGAATGTTAAAAAATAGGATGGTGCATGCCCATATCGAAAATATTGATTTTGTACGTCACGACGAAGCGCACCTGTGGCGTGCCGCTCAAGAAGGAATAGCTTTCTCTTTTCGCTACGGTCTGGATATTTTGAGGCAGAATGGAATAGAACCAAAAGTAATCCGTGCCGGACATGCCAATTTATTTTTAAGCCCCGTATTTCAGCAGTCTTTTGCTGGGGTGACACAGGTAGAAGTCGAGCTTTATGATAATGATGGAAGTGTGGGGGCAGCGCTGGGAGCTGGAATCGGAGCAGAGATATTTGCTTCTCGGAAAGAAGCATTTGCCGGATTGGAGAAACATGCGATCATTGAACCTTCACATATCACTTTATATGATGAGCTGTATGAGAAATGGAAAGATAGTTTAAATAGGAAATTGTTAAATTAATAAAAAATGGAAGTATTATTAGGAAATCAGGAGTATTTCAAAAACATTGGACAGATAAAATATGAAGGGGTAGATTCGGATAATCCACTCGCATTTAGATGGTATGATGCAAATCGTGTGGTAGCAGGAAAAACGATGGCCGAGCATCTAAGATTTGCATGTGCTTACTGGCATTCGTTTAATGGGAATGGATCGGATCCGTTTGGAGGACCGACACAGTTTTTTCCATGGGATGCCAAACCTACGATCATAGACCGGGCAAAAGATAAAATGGATGCCGCATTTGAATTTATGACGAAAATGCAATTGCCCTACTATTGTTTTCACGATGTCGATCTGGTTGATTATACCGATAATGTGGTTGAAAATGAACGAAACATGGAGCGTATCGTGGATTATGCCAAGGAAAAGCAAACACAGAGCGGTATCAAATTGCTCTGGGGAACTGCTAACCTGTTTAGCCATCACCGTTATATGAACGGTGCTTCAACCAATCCTGATTTTCATGTACTGGCGCATGGTGGTGCACAGGTAAAAGCCGCTATTGATGCTACGATTGCCCTTGGGGGTGAAAACTACGTGTTCTGGGGGGGACGTGAAGGATATATGTCGCTCCTGAATACAGATATGAAAAGAGAGCAGGACCATCTGGCCCGTTTTTTACATCTGGCTAAAGATTATGCCCGTAAAAATGGTTTCAAGGGTTCGTTCTTTATTGAACCTAAACCCTGCGAGCCTTCTAAGCATCAGTATGATTTTGATGCGGCAACGGTAATTGGCTTTTTGAGAAAGTATGATCTATTGGATGATTTTCAGTTAAACCTGGAAGTGAACCATGCTACTCTGGCAGGACATACTTTTCAGCATGAATTGCAAGTTGCTGCAGATGCGGGGCTTTTAGGGTCTATCGATGCTAACCGTGGTGATTATCAAAATGGCTGGGATACCGACCAATTTCCAAACGATCTGAATGAACTGACCGAATCGCTGTTAATTATTTTAGAAGCTGGTGGTTTAAAAGGCGGCGGTGTCAATTTTGATGCTAAGATCCGCAGAAATTCAACGGATCCTGCCGACCTGTTTTATGCCCATGTCGGTGGAATGGACAATTTTGCTCGAGCTTTGGTCATTGCAGATAATATTCTTCAGAAATCTGATTATAAAAAAATACGTTCAGAGCGCTATGCTAGTTTTGATACTGGTGCCGGTGCTGATTTTGAGCAAGGAAAATTGACTTTAGAAGATCTCCGGAACTTTGCTGCTGAAAATGGTGAACCTAAACTTATTAGCGGTAAGCAGGAATATTTAGAGAATTTAATTAACCGTTTTATTTAACCCGTTTTAATAATTGTTTTTTTTTCGTTTTAGTTATGGGAAGGGCTTCTGCTCTTTTCATAACTTATTTTAATTTTATCAAGTCCATAACCAATTGACCTGTTATTCCTGTCATAAGATGCAGAGCGATGCGCAATCATCGCAATCTTAACACATCCGATGAGATAATAAGCATATGGAGGGGAAGAAACTTAAAACCGCGATTTTTTTATACAAGGAAAATATATAATTGTTCTATGAGAATTATTGCCATTCTGTTCAGCTTTTTTATTTACCAGCATGTCGTTGCCAAGATCAGGCTTCCGGCTTTAATCAGCGATCGTATGGTACTGCAACGCGATGTGGATCTGAAATTGTGGGGCTGGGCAGACAGTGGCGAGAAAGTGACCATCCGTTTTCAGGGAAAAATTTACCATACACAACCTGATGCTGCTGGCAAATGGTCTGTGAGCCTGCCTCCGCAGCAAGCTGGTGGACCGTTTCTCATGGAAATTAATGAATTTGTGATTCGGGATATTCTTATTGGCGATGTCTGGCTGGCCTCAGGACAGTCTAATATGGAAACCCCTATAATGCGTTTAGTGGATCGGTATCCCGAGATCAATGTGTCCAATAATCACATGATACGCTATTATAAAGTACCGACACAGGAAGTGATACAGGAAAAAGAGGAGATTGCTTCGGACGCAAAATGGTACTCAGCGACAGCTACTGATGTGATCAATTGGACCGCTTTAGCCTATTTTTATGCGCAGGAAGCATACCACCACACGGGGGTTCCTGTAGGTATGTTGGTGGTCAGTAAAGGTGGCAGTACCATTCAAAGTTGGATTAATCAAGCGCATTTAAAAGAATTTCCAGCTTTGACCGTCAATAAAGATGCATTAGCTGTTCTAGAAAATGCGGCGGTAGATCAGGGGGCCAATAAATGGTACCATGCAGATTGGGACGATCGTGACTGGAAAATAGCAACGGTGCCAAGCCGCTGGAATGAAACAGGTCTGGATGTTAAAGGTACGGTCTGGTACCGTAAAGATTTTAATTTACCTCCTGATATGGAGGGCAAGCATGCTAAACTTTACTTAGGAACAATGGTCGATCGTGATTCTGTCTTTGTGAACGGCATATTTGTGGGCACTACTTCTTATTTCTATCCTCCCCGCAAATATGATATTCCTGCAGGAATTTTGAAATCGGGAAAAAATAATATCACCATCCGTTTAACAGCTCATGCCATTGATGGCGGCTTTATTCCTGATAAGCCATACCGAATGAGCAGTGATGAAATAGAAGTAGACCTTAGGGGAGAATGGAAATATAAAGTTGGCCAAGATTTAAATGTATTGGAGCAGGCAAAAAAACAGCTTCCAAATCTGGAAACCATGGGGTCGATGCTTTACAATGGTATGCTCTATCCATTGCGCGACTATGAGGTGAAAGGGGTGATCTGGTATCAAGGGGAAAGTAATGCAGGAGATCCTAATTATGGGAAGTATTTAAAAGCACTGATCGCAAATTGGCGGACAACATTTCAAAAAGTTGAACTTCCTTTTTTACTTGTGCAGCTCCCTAATTATGCTCCGAAATCTGTCAAGCCACCAGTTGAAAGTGGTTGGGCCCGCGTTCGGGAAGCACAATTGCAAACCGCATTGGAAGTATCTAAAACGGCCTTGACAGTAACTTATGATCTGGGCGAATGGAATGATATTCACCCATTAAATAAAAAAGATCTTGCCTACCGTTTGTTTTTGCAAGCGCGTCGATTGGTCTATGGAGAACAGGTGGTTAGTGAAGGTCCGCTTTATAAAAATATGAAGATCGATGGAAACAAGATTGTTTTGTTTTTCCATCAAAGTGCAGGCGGTTTAAAGAGTCGTGAACATCGTTTAAAACATTTCGCCATAGCTGGCGAAGATAAGGCCTACGTGTGGGCAGATGCAGTTATTCAAGGTAATACGGTCATTGTGAGCAGTAATGAAGTTCCGAACCCTGTAGCCGTTCGTTATGCCTGGAGTGATAATCCGGAAGAAGCAAATCTTCAAAACAAGGAAGGATTACTTGCCTCGCCATTTCGTACTGACAATTGGTAGTGAGCTGTGGGGTAGCGGGGCGATGCATGCGGGGGTAATCAATAATATAGCAGAGAAAAATTATGAATAAAACTAAATTTATGTTTAAGAAAAAGTCAGTCTTACTGTTCTGTGCAGGTCTGTTTGCCCTATCGGCAACCGATGTGATGGCACAGCATAATGCGATAAAAAGTAATCAGACACAAAAGTTTGTTCACAAAGGTGCGGGTAATCCCTATTTGCCACTTTGGGAGCATTTACCGGATGGTGAACCTCGCGTCTTTGAGGATCCTGATCATCCAGGAAAATACCGTGCTTATATCATCGGGTCGCATGATCTACGGTTCGACAGTTATTGTGGACCTGATATCCGGATGTGGTCTGCACCTGTAGATGATCTGTCCAGCTGGAGAGATGATGGACCTATTTTCACTTACGAAACTGGTGGGCAATGGGATGTCATGTATGCACCGGACTTAGTTGAAGTAAAAAGAAAGGATGGCCGCAAAGAATATTATCTCTATCCGCACAGTCGGGGAGAACACCGCGAGGCTATGGTGGTGAAAGGAGATCGTCCTGATGGACCTTTTAAACCGATCAATTTGACGGAAGATGGTACACGTACGTTGCCTGGAAGCGTGATTGGATTTGATCCGGCTATATTTGTGGAGCAAATAACAGATCGGAATGATCCTGATTTTGAAATCGGTTTTAGAGCTTATGCCTACTGGGGTTTTCAACGCTCTTTGGCGGCTCAATTAGATCAAAATACCATGTACACGGTGAGACCCGGAACAAAAATAATCGACCGTTTTATTCCCGCAAGCGCAAGTTATGGTGTGTTAAGGGATCCAAAGGGTACGGAATATGCGCATGTTGTACAAGGAGAGGATTTGGGATCTTTTAATTTCTTTGAAGCTTCTTCCATCCGGAAAGTGGGCAATAAGTATGTGTCGGTATATAGTGGATATTCGGGGCCTGAATACGGTGTCGGAAGTTCGAACTCTACCTTGCGCTACCTGATTGGTGATTCGCCTTTGGGACCCTGGAAGAGCGGGGGTGTGCTGGTCGATTCGCGTGGACCGGTCCTTAATCAGGATGGTACAGCGATAGAAACGAGTAATGCGGGGCATAATACGCATGGCAGTATCGAGGAAATTAATGGGCAATGGTATGTTTTTTACCATAGACCGCCAAGAGGATTTGGATTTGCGCGTCAGGCAGTAGTCGCTCCGGTTATCATCGATTGGGATGAAAAACCAGTCGCACAAGGTGGGTCGGTACGCATCAGGGCTTATGATCCGTATGCCGAAAATAAAATGGTGACGGTTAAGGATAGTCAGGGTAAAGAATATAAGGGTGCAGAAGTGACTTCTGAGGGCTTCCATATTTTTGGACTCGATCCTTATCAATACTATTCAGCGGGATATACGGCCCACCTTTCTGATATCAGTACCATGCAAGATTCTTGGGATATATGGGATAATCATATGCCGGTTACAAATCTCAGAAATGGGAGTGTTGTCGGTTTTAAATATTTTGGTTTTGGGGGTCTGAAGCAGGATCAATTTGGACTGAAAGCTTTTGAAGGAACAAAAGAAGGAAACAATACCATGTTTAACCTGTTTATAACTCCAAAATCTAAAAAGTCCTTTAAAGTTAATGTTTGGATGGATGGTCCTTATGATAATGCCACTTGGAAGGGTCAGAAAATAGGGGAAATTGTCGTTCCGGAGAATGCTGCGGGTGAAACGGCAGCATTTAAAATTGATGTTTCCAAATATGTTGATCATCTGGATAAAAAGCATGCGATATACCTGGTTGCGGAAGGGGAAGATCATGAATTCCTGTTTGACTTCATCGGTCTGGGATTTAGTTCAAAGAAACATAAAATTGATCGTCCAATCGTGCCTCAAGTGCGTATCGCTGTCAACGGCAAAGCGCTGGAAATACCGGCTGTACCTGTCCGCTCTACCAATGCAAATGGCATTGTTGACTATGGTCAGTATGAGATTAAAAGTAAAATTTCATCGCAACAAGCAGCTGCACCGGTTGTGACGGCATCTTCGGATAATCCGGCTGTTAAAATTACCATTAATCAAGCAACATCATCTTCGGGAGCTTGTCGGGTAACATTTAACTACAACGGTGTGTCCAAGATTTATAATGTTATATTTACTGCTGATTAAGTCTCTAGATAAACCTAAAAAATAGATAAGTATTATGAAAATTCATGTAACAGGTATATACAGATCATCGTATTGGGTTTTACTTTTGTTTTTATTTATAAATCCAATTTATGGACAGCAAAAGGATCAGAAAGCAAAAAATCCGATCATCTTTGCCGATGTTCCGGATCTGTCGATGATCCGTGTAGGTGATACTTATTATATGAGCAGTACGACCATGCATATGAACCCGGGCTTGCCGCTCATGAAATCCAAAGACTTAGTTAACTGGGAAATGATCGGTTATGGACATCATACTCTTGCTGCTATTGATGAGCTGAATCTGGATCATAACCAAAGTACGTATGGTCGGGGATCATGGGCA
The DNA here is from genome assembly GCF_012030425.1 of Sphingobacterium sp. B16(2022). GTDB lineage: Bacteria > Bacteroidota > Bacteroidia > Sphingobacteriales > Sphingobacteriaceae > Sphingobacterium > Sphingobacterium anhuiense. The sequence goes on from NZ_JAAUVN010000001.1 coordinate 887,843, forward strand.
AGTAGTTTACGCTTTCATCAAGGAACCTATTATGTCAGCACATTTGCACAGACTACGGGCAAGACTTATATCTATTCGACTCAGGATATCGAAAAAGGACCTTGGGAGCGAAAGGAGTTTAAGCCTGCTTTGCATGACCATAGCCTATTTTTTGAAGGGGATAAAATCTATATGATATGGGGTGGCGGTAAGATCTATATGGTTGAACTGCTGCCCGATTTATCTGGAATAAAACCCGAGACGCAACGTGTCTTAATTGAAAACGCAACCTTACCGACAACACCTGCGGGTGTGCAGGGTGGCCTTCCGGCCGAAGGCTCTCAATTTTTTAAAGTAAATGGCAAATACTATCTGTTTAACATTTCCTGGCCTCCCGGTGGGATGCGGTCTGTGATTGTGCACCGTGCAGATAAAATAGATGGACCATATGAGGGGCGGGTGGTTTTGCAGGATCAAGGTGTAGCGCAGGGGGGATTGATTGATATGCCAAATGGTGCCTGGTATGCTTATCTTTTTCAGGATTATGGTGCTGTTGGAAGGATCCCATATCTTGTTCCTGTTACGTGGAAAGCGGGCTGGCCGGTACTGGGTGTGGATGGTAAAGTACCCGAAGTACTGGATCTTCCAGCCAGCAGGGGATTGATCCCGCATCTCGTTAATTCGGATGATTTTGACCGTAAAGCGGGAGAACCGGATTTACCGCTGGTATGGCAATGGAACCACAATCCTGTTGCGCAGTTATGGTCTGTAAGTGAAAATAAAGGAAACCTGAGGTTAAAGACTGGACGTGTAGATCCGCATTTTTTGCAGGCAAGAAACACCTTGACACAGCGCACCTTTGGTCCCACTTGTGAGGGTGAGACTGCAATCGATGTTTCTGCTATGAAAGATGGCGATTTTGCAGGTTTATCTTTACTGCAGCAAAACTTTGGCTTGCTAGGCATACGCATGGAAGGCGGTCAACATTTTTTAGTGAACAGCAATGCTAAGAAAGGAATCGAAGAAGAGCTGGTACGTATCCCGTTGGATCAGCAGAAAGTTTACCTAAAGGTGAAATGTGATTTTACCAATAAAAGAGATGTTGCTACTTTTTTCTATAGCCTGAATGGTGAAAAATGGGAACCCATAGGAACGGAATTTAAAATGACCTATACCATACCACATTTTATGGGCTATCGATTCGGATTATTTAATTATGCGACTAAAAATGTGGGTGGATTTGTGGATTTTGACTATTTCCACATCCGGCCCTAATTTTTTAACGGTCTTAGGACTTTACGGATTTTATAGCTGTATGTCCTTGCTTTATAAAATAAGCGATTCATCAATCCCCTACGTTATAAGACGTAGGGGATTGATTTTTTAGTGGACATCTGTTCAAAATGTAGGGATGAAACCTACACCATCTAAATTTTTAGTAAAGGGGGTTGTTTTTCCAAAAAACTTTCTTTTTAGCCATTTTCGGCCACCATTTAAACATTTTTATCTATTAATAACACATATGTATCATGTGCTAAATCGTCGTACTTGTAATTTTACAATTGTCATCATGAACTTGTGATACTGAACACATCGATAATCTTAAACATTATTGGTGGACCTAAAAAATATCAGGTATGCTTCAGCAGCTGCATGATGCATAAAAACCAATTATTTACAAGACAAAAATGAAAACTGAAACGCAAACTACAGGCGAACAGAAAGGTTTCTATAAACTTTCGTCGTTGCAACGAATAGGATTTGGATCAGGTGATCTGGCGCAAAACCTGATTTACCAAACGGTATCCATGTATCTGCTTATTTTTTACACGAATGTATTTGGGATATCTGCAACAGCGGCGGGAATTATGTTTCTCGTGGTTCGTGTTATTGACGTGATATGGGATCCAATTGTGGGTGCATTTGTTGATAAAAAGAATCCTAAAATGGGAAAATACCGGTCTTATTTAATTCTAGGCGGTATCCCATTAACTGGATTTGCCATACTCTGTTTTTGGAATGGATTTTCTGGATCATTACTCTATGCCTATATAACCTATGTTGGATTATCTATGATTTATACCTTGATCAATGTACCGTATGGCGCACTAAATGCATCGCTGACGCGCGATACGGATGAAGTAACAAAACTGACGTCGACCCGTATGTTTATGGCGAATATGGGTGGTCTGGCAGTAGGATATGGGGTACCTATACTGGTTCAATATCTTTCGCCAAATGGAAAGATCAATTCTCCCGCATCTGCGCAAGCTTGGTTTATTACAATGACGCTCTATGCTATCGCGGGCTTATTGTTATTGGTTTTCTGTTATACGCAAACTAAGGAACGTGTTGTCATGGATGTGAAAGAAACCGAAAATGTAAAAGTTTCGGATCTGTGGACAGCATTTAAACATAATGGACCTTTGCGCATATTGGCATTCTTCTTTATCACTGCATTTGCCATGATGGCGATCGGAAATGCTGCGGGCTCATATTATATGATCTATAATGTCCAAGCACCAGAAATGCTTCCTTATTTTATGGCATTAGGATCTATTCCAGCCTTTATTTTTATGCCACTGGTGCCTGCGATAAAGCGTGCGATAGGTAAAAAGCAACTGTTTTATGTGTTCTTAACAATCGCCATATTAGGAATGATCATGCTTTATATTATTTCTGTCATACCCGCTTTAAGGAGTCAGGTTTGGTTGGTGTTAGTGGCACAATTTATTAAATCCACAGGCATCATAGTAGCTACAGGATATATGTGGGCATTGGTACCCGAAGTGATTTCCTATGGCGAGCATGCGACAGGAAAACGGATTTCAGGTATCGTGAATGCTTTGACCGGTATTTTTTATAAAGCAGGTATGGCCCTGGGGGGCGTCGTACCAGGTCTCGTGCTTGCATATGTCGGTTTTGATAAAGACAATACCGTTACGCAATCGTCTTTTGCCGAGCAGGGTATCCTTTGGTTGGTGGTTGTTATACCTGCTATTTTATTACTGGTAGCCATGTTCATTATTTCAAAATATGAATTGGACGATGCGGTGATCGATAAAATAAATCATGAAATAGAATCAAGACACAAGAATTAAATCGTTAAAAATGAATAAAGTAAAGATCGTTTTTTTTGCAGGCATCGCTACATTGGGTTTGGCATGCACCTCGACTAAATCACAACAGGTAACGGGTGATCGAACCATTGAAGACCAAGTTATATTGAAGCATGCTTTCAAGGATAAATTTTATATCGGTACAGCTTTGAATCTGGAACAAATATGGGAACGCAATGCCGCCGCTATTTCGGTGGTAAAAGCTCAATTTAATTCCATCGTGGCCGAAAACTGTATGAAAAGTATGTACCTGCAACCCCGGGAAGGGGAGTTTAATTTTAAAGATGCAGATCGTTTTGTCGCATTGGGAGAGCAGCATGGCATGCATATCATCGGGCATACCTTAATGTGGCATTCGCAGACGCCAACCTGGTTCTTTATCGATGATAAAGGGAAGGATGTCTCGCGTGAAGTTTTGATTGAGAGGATGCGCAAACATATCCATACCGTGGTTGGACGCTATAAAGGACGTGTTCATGGCTGGGATGTGGTCAATGAGGCTGTGCTGGATAATGGTGAACTGCGGAAAAGTAAGTTTTACAATATCATCGGTAAAGATTTTATTAAGCTTGCTTTTCAATTTGCGCAAGAGGCAGATCCTAATGCCGAATTCTACTACAATGATTACTCAACAGCTATTCCTGCTAAACGAAATGGAATTATGAAGCTGGTCAAAGAGGTGCTCGATTCGGGTGTCCGTGTTGATGCTATTGGTATGCAAGAACATAATGGATTAGATAATCCTGCTCTAAGTGAAGTGGAAAAGACAATTGTCGATTTTGCTAGTTTAGGGACAAAAGTGATGGTGACGGAAATGGATATTTCTGTATTGCCTCATGTAAATCCCAATATGGGAGCAGAAATCAGTGAAACATATCAGTATAAAAATGAATTAAATCCATATAAAGAAGGTTTGCCGGATGCTATAGCGAAAGCTTTAGCTAGCCGTTACAAGGATTTTTTTAAATTATATCTAAAACATGACGATAAAATAACGCGTGTAACGGTGTGGGGGGTAGGTGATGGTGATTCGTGGAAAAATGGATGGCCAGTTCCCGGACGGACGGACTATCCTTTGTTATTTGACCGGGAGTATAAACCTAAACCTTTTGTCAAGGATTTAATTGAATTAGCAAAACAAAAATAACCCTATAATTTTATGAATAAAGGACGATATTTAGTACCCAATGATTTTATGGCTGATCCGTCGGCACATGTTTTTGAGAATAAAATTTACATATATCCTTCGCATGACTGGGAAAGTGGTATTCTGGAAAATGATCATGGCGATCATTTTGATATGAAAGATTACCATGTTTTTTCTATGGATGATATGGATGCCGAGGCGGTCGATCATGGCAAAGTATTGGACGTAGCAGATATTCCGTGGGGTGGAAGACAGCTCTGGGATTCGGATGTGGCGACAAAAAATGGTAAATATTATCTTTATTTTTCATTAAAAGACCAGACCGATGTCTTTAGGCTTGGAGTAGCGGTAAGTGATACCCCATATGGTCCTTTTATTCCGGAGGAGAATCCGATCAAAGGAAGTTATAGTATAGATCCCTGTGCTTTTCAAGATGATGATGGTAGCCATTATCTGTATTTCGGGGGAATATGGGGCGGGCAGCTTCAATATTACAGAAATAACAAAATGACTTATCCCATGGATTTGCCGCACTGGCATGATCTGGCGCTATGTCCAAAAGTTGTAAAACTAACGGAGGATATGTTGCAATTTGATGAAGAACCAAAAGATCTTGTTATTTTGGATCAAGAAGGTAACCCTCTTAAACAGGGAGATCTAGACCGCCGTTTTTTTGAGGCTTCCTGGATGCATAAATATGGCGACAAGTATTATTTCTCGTATTCTACCGGTGATACGCATTTATTGTGTTATGCAATAGGGGATAATCCTTATGGTCCATTTACCTATCAAGGTGTGATTCTGACTCCGGTGGTTGGTTGGACCACTCACCATAGTATACTGCAATTTAAAGAGAAATGGTATTTGTTTTATCATGACTGTGTGCCCTCTGGCGGTAAAACATGGCTGCGGAGTATGAAAGTAGTCGAGCTTGAATATGATGAAAAGGGATTAATCAAGACGATGGATGGGCAAGAATGCTGAACTTGAGGAACTTTTGTAGCCTAACCAATTATAAACCTGATTTTTAATCTTATGATGAAAATAAGTTGTTTTCTTTTGCTTTTTATTTTCCCTTTTTCTCGTATTCAGGCGGAGGACGGAAGTAAGCTATGGCTCAGGTATGTTCCTGTCTCTAAAGAAATAGCTCAAAGTAGATCCATCACGGTTGCTGCTGAAAACCCAATTGCGGTACGTGCACAACAAGAATTAATTACTTTTTGGAGGGGACAGTCCATTGGATTAGAACTAGATAAAAAATTGCCGTATTTAAAAGATGGTTTTAAAATAACAGGTCATCGAGATCGGATCAAGGTGACCGCACATGAGCCCGCCGGTTTATTATATGCAGCTTACCATCTGTTGCAATTACAGGAAACGGATCAACAGGTTTTAAATTTGAATGTGGAAGAAATACCATCATTTGATATCCGTATGCTCAATCATTGGGACAATCTTGATCGCACGATTGAACGTGGTTATGCCGGATATTCGTTGTGGAAATGGGATGAATTGCCAGGTGTCATATCTCCTCGATATGAAGAGTATGCACGAGCTAATGCTTCTATTGGTATCAATGCTGTTGTTATTAACAATGTAAATGCCTCTCCTCAAATTTTGAGTTCGGAATATGTGATTAAATTAAAAAGTCTGGCTGATATCTTTAGAAGATATGGAATCAAAGTTTATTTATCTGTGAATTTTTCTTCACCGAAGGTGTTAGGAGGAACTTCTGATTCGGATCCTCTTAATCCGGAGGTCATTTTATGGTGGAAGAATAAAGTCAAAGAGATTTACAGTGTTATTCCTGATTTCGGCGGTTTTTTGGTGAAAGCGAATTCGGAGGGCCAACCTGGTCCTCAGGATTATGGCAGAACGCACGCTGAGGGGGCAAATATGCTTGCCGCTATTTTAAAACCGTATCAGGGTTTTGTGATGTGGCGGGCATTTGTTTACAATCCTACGACCGAAGATCGTGCCAAGCAGGCCTATCAGGAATTTGTGCCACTCGACGGTTCCTTTAGCGATAATGTGATTATTCAAATCAAGAATGGACCGATCGATTTTCAGCCTCGTGAACCTTTTAATCCGCTCTTCGGAGCGCTCAAAAAAAGTTATGAAATGGTCGAATTTCAGATCACCCAAGAGTATCTGGGATTTTCGAATCATTTGGTTTATTTAGCGCCTTTATTTAAAGAAACATTAGCTAGTGAAACCTATGCGGATGGAAAGGGAAGTACAGTCGCCAGATTAACGGATGGTACCTTACGGCCTGCGCGAAAGACAGCAATTGCAGCGGTGGCGAATATTGGCGATGATACCAATTGGACAGGTCACCACTTTGCACAGGCGAATTGGTATGCCTATGGAAGACTGGCGTGGAATCATCATCTCGCGTCTGAACAAATTGCGGAAGAATGGATCGCAATGACATTTTCGAAAGATAAGCAGTTTATAGCTGCTGTGAAAGAAATGATGATGACTTCACGGGAAGCTGCTGTAAATTATATGATGCCACTCGGGCTGCATCATATCTTTGCTTTCGACCATCATTATGGACCGGAACCGTGGGGCGATCAAAAAGGTGGACGTCCCGATTGGATGCCTTGGTATTATCATCAAGCAGATACAATAGGTGTAGGGTTTGATCGGACAGCAAGAGGGAGCAACGCAATCTCACAATACAGTCCTCATGTCGCGAACATATATGGTGATATCCTGCTATGTCCAGATCATTATTTACTTTGGTTTCATCATGTGCCGTGGAATTATACGATGAAAAGCGGCTTATCCTTGTGGGATGAATTATGCTATCAATATGATCTCGGGGTAAAGCAGGTACGCGACATGCAAAAAGTATGGGATAGATTGGAAAATCAGGTCGATCAGCAACGTTTTGCTGAAGTGCAATCGAAACTGAAGATTCAAGCTAAAGATGCGGTATGGTGGAAAGATGCCTGTCTCCTTTATTTTCAAACATATTCCAAAAGACCTATACCTTATGATATCGAAAGACCTGTATATGAATTGGAGGATTTGAAGAAAATCAAGCTGAATATGAAACATCATAATTAACGTTATTGCGCATAGCGGTAAGTGTTAGTAAGGGAAATGATCGGTTTTCTATGTTGAATGGACGATAACCTGTTTTACTTATGATGAATTAAAAAATTATTGAAAACATAAATAACAAAGATAAGATGCAAATCATGCAACAGAAAAAACATATAAAAATAGGATTATTGTCCTGCCTATTTGCTTTTACTTTACTATCATCCTGTCAGGCAATGCGCGCAGATGAGAGAAAAGAGCCGATCGGAAAAGTGGTAGGGCAGCCCTTGTACAGTAATTTTAAATACACCGGCAACGATGCTTTCTATAGTGAAAATCCAATTGTGCCAGGTCAATTTTACAGCACCATTTTACAGGGATGCTATCCTGATCCCAGTATCACCAGAAAGGGAGATGATTATTATTTAGTCGCTTCTTCATTTGTGATGTTTCCTGGCGTTCCTATTTTTCATTCCAAAGATATGGTCAACTGGAAGCAGATCGGCCATGTGCTAAACCGCGAGTCGCAGCTACAAGTTGGTACTGCAGGTATCAGTGAGGGGGTATATGCGCCGGATATTATGTATAATCCAAATAATGACACCTTTTATATGATCACAACGCAATTTGCTTCGGGGATCGGTAATATGGTTGTTAAAACTAAAGACCCGAAAGCAAACAATTGGTCTGATCCGATTAAATTACAGTTTGATGGAATTGATCCGGCTTTATTTTTTGATGATAATGGCAAAGCATATGTGGTGCATAATGATGCTCCGGATAAAGGAAAAGAACTGTACACAGGCCATCGGGTGATCAAGATCTGGGAATACGATGTCGCGACTGATCAGGTGATCCCGGGCACGAGTAAGATCATCGTTGATGGAGGAGTAGATCTAGCCAAGCAACCTATTTGGATTGAAGCACCGCATATTTACAAGAAAAATGGACAATATTATTTGATGTGCGCTGAAGGGGGAACGGGAGGGAATCACAGTGAGGTTATTTTTTCGAGCAGTCATCCAATGGGGCCTTATACTCCTGCGAAAAATAATCCGATTCTTTCACAGCGTCATCTCCCTGCAGATAGACCCAATAAAGTGGATTGGGCAGGTCATGCAGATCTAGTTCAAACTGCTGATGGGGAATGGTACGGTGTATTCTTAGCGGTTAGACCAAATGAAAAGAATCGGGTCAACACCGGTCGGGAAACATTTGTGCTGCCCGTTGACTGGTCTGGTGAATGGCCGATTTTTAAAGGTGGAATGGAGCCCCTTAAAGCATTGGTGCATACACCAAAAGGGATTGAAAGCAGTAAAGATAAATCCGGATTTTTCCCCAATGGAAATTTCACCTTTAACGACAAATTAAATGAAAAAACGTTGGATGAGCGGTGGATAGCTTTGCGGGGACCTCGTGAAAAGTTCTTAGTGGGTGAAAAGAAGGGATTGGCAATCAAACCTTTTGCTGTTACTGTTCAGGAAAAAAAACCAATTTCGGCACTGTTTTACAGACAGCAGCACATCGCATTTGTGGCGGAGGTAGAAATGGATTATACTCCAGGTTCTGAAAAAGACTTTGCCGGTATTACCTGTTTACAAAGTGAAAAATTCAACTATGTATTGGGTGTTACAAAATCCAATAATGAATATTACATCCAACTCGAACGGACTGAAAATGGCATAACAAAAGTACTTGCGCAACAGAAGCTCAGTAGATCGGGTAAAATGAAATTGCGTGTTAGCGCCACAGGCGATGATTATACATTTTCGTATGCGTTAGATGGAAGTTCTTTTCAGCATCTGGGCGGAACGGTATCTGGCGATATTCTGTCAACGGATGTTGCAGGCGGATTTACAGGAGCGATGATTGGACTTTATGCAACATCTGCATATGAAACACCGGTAGAAAAATAGCGTGACGGTCTTTATTGATATGCTTATCAAGGAAATTCGAATATGTATTTTCCCTGATAAGCATATTTTTTAGCTTAATTTAAAGCTTTTGTATTCCTATAGATTAAGGTTTTAAACCCAGCATGACCTGCGCATAATTAATCCCCAGCTTTCTATAGCCTGCAACGCTAAAATGCAGGCCATCTGCCACACCTTCACAATCTTTTGAAGAGACAATATGCGCATTTTTGAGGGTTTGGGGTAACGTGTGAATGATGGTATTCATGCTTGCACATCTGCCGCCTTGATCTGCCGCTAATAATTCACCAGCTAGGAGTGGAGTTTTTTCTTCCTGCAATGCTAGATCTTTCAATAGGTTGTGATATACTTGACTGACCTTGTTAGGCCAATCTTGGTCTCCCGTATTTGATTCGCCCTGATGCAGTAAGATGCCTTTGATGACTCCACTTTGCTGTGCGATCTTTCCCATTTCAACTAATCTATCATAGGGATTATTGTCGTACGCAGCTAACATACCCTTCATCCAGTTAGGGGCTTTTTCTACATAATTTGCCACACTATCTTGATCGAACAATTGGATATGGCATCCTCCAATGGATACATTGATGATCCCTATGCGAATACTATCGGGTAGATTTTCAGCTAAGGTTTTACCAAAATAGTCTGCAGGCGTAAGACCGGTATTACATCGGGTGATTGGAGGTTTGGCGAGGTACCATTCTCCTTTTTTACGATTGAGGTCCGGGCAGTCAACTGCTTGAAGTGAATAGAAACGGTTGTTGCCTAAGGTGTCTTGATCTTCAAATTTACTATGTCCTTCCATATTGGATTGACCAAAACACAAATAGATATGAAAGTTTTTGTCTTGTGCATAACCAAGCGTGCAAAAAAACAAAAACAATAAAAGAAATTTAAATTTTAAGGTGCGTTTTTTCATAGTTTTAATTTATCCTATTTTTTTTTAGAGAGGGAAATCTTCCCTCTCTTTTATTCTATACTTGCTTATTATTTTTGCTTTTGAAGTGCTTCTGCTACCGCTTGATATGCGGGTTTACGAACAAAGGATTCTGTCCAGATTCCAATCGGTTCGCCTCTTCTCCAAAAGGAGTTTTCGCGATCAGGACTGTCCAAAGGACTCCAGATGGTGATCCCATATTGTTGTGCTTTCGGGATAATTTCAAAGTATTTTTCAATGACAAATTTGTACATATCTGCTTGTTGCTGATACATTGCCGCTGTTGCATTGGCTGTTTTAATGTTGTCGCCAAGACCAATGTCAAGCTCCGATACTTTTATTAGTTTACCCGTTGCCGCCAGTAGTTTGTACATGTTAACAATGTCATCTTTATTGGCCGTGCTATTGATATGCATCTGCGTACCGATGCCATCTACCTTGGCGCCTTTACTTTCCACATAATTGACGTAGGCAATTAAACCTTTACATTTATTACCACCACCTTCCAGACCATAATCGTTTATAAAAAGGATATCATTGGGATTTCCGTATTTTCGGGCAAGTTGAATGGCTTTTACCGCATAGTCTTTACCCAGATAATCTTGCCAATAAAATTCGTCCTCCGCCAAGTCGGTTTTTCCAATCCCAGTTTTTAGGGCGTACTGATCAGGCCAATCGGACATGGGCTCATTGACCACGTCCCAAGCTTTGACATAATTTTTGGTTACAGACATCATGCCTGCAATAAAAGTTTCTAATGCTTCGGTAAGAATTCTTTTTTTCTCGTCAGGTGTTTTTTCAACTCTGATACCACCAGGTCCGCCATAACCTTCACCTACTGCAGATTGTGAGCGGGTAGAACTGTTGCCCCATCCTATCCATCCGCTGATGCCTTTTTCAAAATCTCCGTCAGGGATGAGCTCTACATTACTTCCAGCCTTTTTTAAGGAAATATTGTCTATGAAAACTGTTCCTGCAAACTGACCGAAATTAATGATAAATCGAGTGCGTGCTGCCGTGGTTTTCACTTTAAGTTCATACTCTTTATAGTCTGTAGTAAAAGCAATAGAACCAAAACTATCACCTGTATATTTAACTGTTTCTTGAAGATCTAGACCAATATTTCCAGCCTTACTGCCTCTTACTGTGATTTTTAGTGTGTATTCGGTGTTATCTTCTAGTCCCTTGGGATCAAAAGCTGTTTGTGCTTCCCACGCATTGGCAACTGATGGGTTAGTCATCTTTAGTGCATAACCCGAAAGTGATGGTACGTTGATACCTCCGGGTACTGGTGCCGAACCAGGTGGTAGTAATACTGGAGCAATCAAGCTATTTAAATAAGTGGCATTTTGCCCTGAATGCCAAGTAAGTGTATGCCCAAAAAGAGCCATGTTATTTTCTTGTGCAGCTTTGATCACACGTTCCAGTTTACTTAAGTTCAGTGTGCCATCGGCTTGTACAATAGAAGCATGTTTCATTTCGTATCCCATGACCATTTCTTCAAAGTTGCGATTTGCTAAACGGTACATCACACCTTTATTGAGGTAATCGTCCATATTGAGTGCTACCCCCCATTTGAAATTTGGATGCGCATTTTTATCGATGTAGGAGATCAATGGGCTATAGGTATCAATATTTTCTTGTGCAATAATACTTTCAGGCTTTTCTGTCCCATATTGGAGTATTTCATGTTTTGCGCAGGAACAGAATAGGAGACCAGCTATGAGGCCAACACCTATCTTTGTATGTAATCTTTTCATATTTTTATGGTTTTATTGCGACCGTAAAAGTTTCCATTTTAACACCTCGGTCACGCATGACTAAGGTATCTTTTGTACTCACATTCATCTTTTGCATATCGATTTGATAATCGAGATACAACACATCGCGATCGGTATTCCCCCAACTATTTTTATCACCCTTTTTTACAAAGCTTCCTTTTCCTGATGCTGTGACTCCCGTTGTATTAGAACTGATGACACAATTATTGTTATTATCGAAAGTTAACATTAAAGCACAGTTGATATTTGTGCCGTCTACATCCTTAAATGTTAATGGAAGTATTGTATTTTTCAACGACGCTGTTGTCAAGCTTTTTACCTCATCTTTCTCGACGTAAGCATTTCTTCTACTTTGCGTTTGGGTGAGCGCATTGTTTCCATTTTTACCAACAATCATATCGCGGCCACGGCGGAGGTAATTGCCTTGCCAGGTATTGATATATTTAATAGCATAGAAAATATAATCTTTAGGAGCAGTGTCCCAATCATCAGTTACTGCTTTTCGGCGTAAGCTTCCTGCTTTTGGAATTCCGGAAAGGATAGAGTCTGCATTTATGACATGGTCTAAACGGATCGGAAGTACATAATGGGTGGTGATAGCTTTAGGGTCAGCAAAGAAATCATCGGTCAGCTGTATTTCCACGCCACCTGTCAAGCTGCCTTTTGGTATCATTATTTTATTGGAGGCGATTGAATAGTAATTACTTGGCAGTGGTTTTACCTCTCCGCCATCTGGATTGAAAATGATTTTATCGGTCATGGCATTATCTACGGTAAAATCAATGGTGATGTCTTTTTTATTATCGTAGACACCACCTGTTGTAGCCATTACTTTGACTTTACCTTCATTATCTAATGCGGTATCAAATAGGTCTTCACCCATAGTAATAGTCCTTACAGGATATTGATATGCGAAGTATACGGTCTGATATTTAAAATCTGGAAATTCCCAGTCCTGATTTTTACAGGAGGTAAATAGGAATACAAGTACAATGGAAAATATATGTAATTTTTTCATCTGATTATTTTTAAAAATGTTTTACCACCCCATGTTTTGTTCAAGGTTACTGTATTTTAGGATTTCACTGTAGGGAATAGGACCGTATTGCATATAAGGTTCATACACCCGGTTTTCAACATTGAAAATCGTATAGCTATTATTTTGAATACTGACACCGCGTGCCGCTTCAGTGAGATTTTTATTCCATCTTCTGATATCCCAAAAACGAAAACCCTCAAAACATAATTCTAGCCTTCTTTCATTTCTGATGAGTTCGCGCATCAGTTCTTTATTGTTTTTGACCTGATTGAGGTAAGGGTCTCCATTGGTTGTCCCTACACCGGCACGTGTCCGGATTGCTTTAATGATATCGTAAGCCGAAAATGATTGTGTCCCAGTACCCGTAGGTCCCCAAGCTTCATTGGCCGCTTCGGCATACGCAAGATATATCTCCGTCATACGCAGGCGCGGTGTGATGTGATATTGCCCTGATGTAGAGGAAGGGTTGAGATTGACGTCCTGACGTAAAAGTTTGCGTAAATAATATCCTGTTCGGGTGGAAGTTTCTACTTTATTTAACCCATCATTGGTTGGACTGTTGACAGTTGTATTGATTGCCGTATTATTAACTCCGGCAGTACCGCCATTGACTAAAATATACTGTTTAAGCCTAGGGTCACGATTTTCGTAAGGGGCTTGAGCATTGAATCCACTATTTGCAATATCGGACACTGGATACCCGTTGGCCATTGGAAACGCATCGACCAGATTTTGGGAGGGATTAATCCGCCCACGTCCAAACAAAGTTGGTGGAAATTGATCGGCTTCTAAATTTGATGAAGGATCACCACGGTCTACACGCCATAGTATTTCCGAAGTATTGCGTCCTTCGTTCATAGCATTCACGCTATTTTGCTGATAAAATAATGCGCCTTGAGGGTCTATGCCAGATACACCTCCTTTTTGCTGGATCACAAGACCTGCATAGTTTGCGGCGTCAGCCCAGGTAGTTGTATTGCCACTTGCAAAAGCTGGACTTGCGGCCATAAGCGCAGCTTTGGCCTTGATAGCTTGTATAATTCGTTTACTCATGCGTAAACGAAAATGTTTGCCGAAAACTCGATTATAATCGTCCATTTTAATGGCTAATGCTTGATATTTAGCGGGAACTTCACTTTGCGATGAAATATCTTCATAATCTAGCGGTAATAAGTCCTCCGCTTTTTGAATATCTGCATAAATTTGTTTCATACAGGCTTCAAAAGAGGCTCTTTTATGATTGAAATCGGATGATAATACCTCATGTTCAAGTATAATGGGTACACCCATAAGTTCACCGCTACTCGTTTTTCCTGCGTGGGATTGAAGCAGATGAAACATAAATAAGGCACGGAGACCATATGCTTCACCTTTCATCCGATCACTGAACATGGTGGTGACCTGTTCTGTCGAGGCCCAACTTACTTTGTCCGTTAATGCTAAAAAGTTGTTGATATACTGTATTGCTGATTTGCTATTCCGCCATTGATCAAACGGATTGTTGATTGCAGTCCATTGCCCTGTAGAAATTTTTTGATAATCGTTAATTCTTTCATTAGTTACTGCATCATCTGTGGCCACATCGTTAAATGACCAGCTGTTTGTTGGGACTCTGTTGTAGCCATTTAGTAATAAACCTTGTGCGTACAATGGTCTGTCGTATGCTGTCTCGATATCTAAAATATTTTCGATAGCAGGCTCAAACATATCTTCACATGACGTGAATGAGAGGGCGGAGGCAATGCTGAATATGAATATGATTTTTTTCATGTCAATTAGTTTTCACTGTTAATTTAGAATATGGCCTTTACACCGAAATTGAAAAATCTTGTTCTCGGTGTACCACCTACGTTGAGTTGCATCGTTTCTTTTTCTTTGGCAATGGTCATCAAATTATAACCATTTGTATAGATACCGAGTTCTTTAACGATTCCCTTTCCGATAACACCTGTTGGGAAATCATAGGAAATCTGTACTTTGGAGAGGTCAAATCGATTGGTTTTATACATCCAAAAATCTGAACTTCGTAAATTATTGTCGCTGTTTCCAGTTGTCAATCGTGGATATGTGGCAGTTTCTTTATTTTCTTCCGTCCAACGACCACGTGCTATAATGGAGTATTTATCTTCGCCCTTCATCCAGAAATAAGAGCTGTTTTTCATTTCATATGCACCGTATCTTGCAGTTGCAACAGCAAATAATGTTACATTTTTCCATTTAGCAGTGATATTAAAACCCAGTGAAAATGGAGCTCCTGCCCAACCGGCTTTACCTAAATAAACTTCGTCGCGTGTATCAATAATACCGTCGCCATTTTGATCCTTATACTTAATATCTCCAGGTTTAACTTCTCCAAAAGCGGTTAAAGGTGCTTGGTCTATTTCTGTTTGGTCTCGGTAAAATCCGTCATTTTGAAGTCCCCAGATCGCATCTAAAGGTTTATTAGCACGGTTTTGATATGCACTTTCAAACAATTCATCGCGTTTTACTGCTTTCGTGTCATAATAAAGACCCGTTACTCCTAATGAAAGAAAACTATTGTTAAATGTTTTATTGATATTTAATCCAAAATCTATCCCCTGACGCTCATCTACATTATAATTTATAAATGGTAATTCTGAGTAGGTCGGCCAATAGGACATAAAGTACATCGGATACAGTGTATTTGGCTGTACCAGCATCCCATGCATCTGGTTGTAAAAATAAGAAGCATTAAATGTCACCAAGTTATTGTATAGGCCGGCTTCTATGCCAAAGGTGATCTCCCTACGTTGTGGATAGCGCATATCCATATTTTCACCTCTGAAACGATCAAAAGTGTGTACCAGTTGGCCATCACTCCAACTGTACCATGCCGCATTATTATAGGTGTAATATCCTTTATATAAATAATAATCCTCTATATCGAGGTCGGTATTGATAATACCAGCAGATGCCTTTAATTTTAAGTTGTTAAAAACAGTGTTGTCCTTCATGAATTCTTCTTCACTTATGCGCCATGCCATCGATAAAGTTGGTGAAATGGCTTTACGTTTGGCTTCTGGTAATTTTGCAGAGTGCGGTAAAGCGGCACTAAAATCGACATAGTATTTATTTTCAAAATGGTATCCGAGCTGCAAACCTAGGTTAGCATTGCTTTGTTTGTGATAAGCCTCAGACTGTCCAATCTGAAATGCATTGGCCAATACGATCGCAGACACATGATGTTGCTCGTTAAATGTACGTGCATAGTTTAATTGCGCTGTAAAACCTAAAGTTTGTCTGTATGCACTTCCGCCTATATTCTGTACTCCCGAAATACGGTCGTCACCATATTTGGTAAGACTACTGATGAGATCGGTACCATTATAGTTGTTCCAGTTGGCTTGGTATACGGCATAATTATTATTATACGATTGATTATACTGATTTTGATAATCGATCGCCATTGCCGTATTAAATGTTAAACCTTCCAGTACATCATTTAGATTAAAATTCAACCCCGTATTAAACTGAAATTGTCTGTTCAGATGTCGATTGCTTCCTCCCGCATAAATATTGGCAAATGCATTTGTCTGATCCAATTGACTACCGCCTAATAAATATTTGTTATCTACAAGAAAATTACTGTTGTTCACAAAAATCAAGGAGTTTTCGTCGCTGTCTTCAATCATGCTGATCGGTACAAGCGGAGAGAAGCGGTGTGGTCTACCAGTTGCAGCGGCAGCCCAATAATCTGCATTGACACCCTTGGAAGTATAGAAGCTCGCTGCTGCGTCTACATTTAATGAGATGACTTTGTTTAACTTTACATCAATATTGCCGCGCATATTAAAGCGATTGGAGCTGTTGTTGTCTACTGCCTCACCAAAGTTTAATAATGATCCCGCAGACCAAAATCCAAAATTGGTATAATATTGCGTCCTTTCGTTACCACCAGAAACTTCTGCGGTGGCATCGTATCTATTGTAACTCTTTTTAATGTAGTCAGAAGAATAATAATCTACATTCGGGTAGCGATAAGGATTCTCTCCCGTGCTATGCTTATAAATATTCTCCTGTGTGTATAGATTAGGAAGTCCGTCGTTGCGTCTAGCCTCATTATAGAGGGTCATATATTCAGCAGAACCGAGATATTTAGGATAACTGATGGGAGTATTGATCCCTGCATTGGTACGAATGTTTATTTTTTGATTACCTGCTTTTCCTCGTTTGGTGGTCATATAGATAACACCCTTTGCCGCACGGCTACCATAAAGAGCAATTGCGTTTGCATCTTTTAATACGGAGATCTGTTCAATTTCAGTGGGCATGACATTGTCGGCATCACGGGGAAATCCATCTACTAAAAGTAGGTAACCTGAAGATCCCCATATGTTTCCATTATAACCTGTAACAAGTGCATCTAGGTTTTCGAGACTATATGTTGTATAGTTTTTTTCCATTAACTGAGCTAGATTAATCGCTTGGACTTCGCCCATAAGATTTTGTTTTTTAACCTTACGAAAAGCCACCTGTATGAGCGTTGTACTATCCGTTTGCAACGTGTCTATTAATCCGAATCTTGCAGGTGATAGTGGGTTATAGCTTTTATATTGGGATAAGCGAGATGCCGATGCGTCAAGCGTACCCAAACCGACCATACTCAGGCACAATGCTATTTTTAATTTTTTATATTTCATTGTCTCATAATTTTATGAATTGATCGCTCATTTGAGTTACCATCCGGGATTTTGTGAAAATTCAGGATACATGCTAACATCAGATACTTTTAAGGGAAGCCAGTAATGCTTGCTTGTGAATTTTCGTTCTACTAATACTTTTTCTTTCATATTTACCACACGGTTTTGAGTAGGGTCAGCTGTATTAAAAGTCCCCGTTCTATCAAATTCAAGTGCAGTTTTTAGGGTGTATGGGCTTTCCGTAAGTAATAACCATCTTCTCAAATCATTGAAACGATGTCCTTCATAGGCAAGTTCAACTGCTCTTTCGCGGCGTAATTCACTCATAAAGGCATCGGAAGAAGCTAAGAATTTTGTGTTCACAGCATCGACTCCAGCACGTTTACGAATGATATTGACTGCTTCTACCGCAGTTTTATTATAATTTGTCGCTTTTCCATTAGCGGCATTATTTGCCATGGCTGCAGCTTCGGCATACATGAGGTAGACATCTGCTAGACGCATGTAGGGAACATAGATGTGCATATTCGATCCGTAGTCAAAAGCTCTGTCATAATCGTTTGTTGTTAAAGGAATAAATTTGCGCAGTGTATAACCCGTACGGCTACCATTCTGAATATTACGATAAGATCCATTGGTATAGAGTTGGGCGTATCGGTATTCATTTTCCGGTCTATCCTTGGGAGGTATGGTTCCTTTTATGACCTTAACGCCATCAAAGACGATATCATTGTAAAATCTTGGGTCACGTCCTTTCCAAGGGTATGCTGGATCATAACCGGACTCTGCGTCTGCTTGTGTGAAATCTTTAATCGGTAATCCGTTAGCCATTCCATAGTAATTGACATAATTGGCTGTCGGTACAAATTTCAGTGCATCGCCTTCGGTGATTAAGCTTGGCATATACTGCTTACTGGTTCCATAATGGGTGTTGTTGCCCGCATTGTAAGGACCTCTAAAGATAGCTTCAGTACTTCCTGGGAGTGCCCAATTTTCACTTATTGTATAGAAATTAAGGTGATAATTTTCAAAGTCCACCAATTTATATGGAGCCTGTCCACTTTCGGTCAGTGATAACAATTCTCCAAAAGCTTCCGCTGCTTTTTTGCAGTAATCGGTTTGATAGGTGCGGCTACCGGTCACCGTAAAATTCATCAATGGACTACCCGCCCACAGGTAATTTTTACCTAGATAACCCAAAGCCATTATTTTATTGATGCGCAGCGCGTTTTTCCCCAGTGTCCGCTTTCCCGGATTGGTATCATCCCAATTGATGGGTAAAAGATTGGCAGCTTCACGAAAATCTGCAGCGGCCAAATCTGCACATTCATGGTAATTGAGACGTGGAAGTGTTAGTTTTTCATCACTTGGCAATACTTTATTAATATAGGGCATACCGCCGAAATATTCCATCAACCGATGGTGAAACCAACCTCTAAAGAAAAGCAATTGTCCTTTGATAAGATCCCGTTCTTCCTGAGTGGCTTCGGTCATTTTATCCATATTTTCAAGACCAATGCTAATTTTTCGAAGGCCGAACCAAGCAGCATTCCAAAGGTCTTTATTGATATTGCGATCGTTTCCTCCTATAAATTCCGTTGTAAAATCATTTTGTTCCATCCATCCTGCACCCCAGCCATCGTGCTGTGCCTGCCAGGCCCAAAAATTGCCATTATCGATTTTATGGATAAAGTGGTAATCGCCAGCGGTAGAGGTAATCTCGTCTTCGCCCCAGTTCCAGGAATTGGTCCAGTAGAGATTGCTGAAATTAACAATACAATGGTATAGCTCTTCAGTATAGCCTTGGAAATTATTGAAGTTTTTAAACGCTTCTTTTTCTGAAATAATAGATTGTTCTTCTTTGTCGAGGTACTTTTTACAAGAACTCATGTATGAAGAGGAAACTATAACACCAAAAGAAACAATAATTTTTAAATATTTTTTCATCATCATATCGATTAAAAAGTAATGTTCGCGCCTAGGTTAAAACGTTTGACGGTAGGGTAGGCGCCTTGTGAAGCCCATCCTGTACCTGCATAATTGGATTCTCGATCATCGGGCATTTTGGACCAGAATAAAAGGTTATGACCGTTGAGAAAGATGCGAATATGTTGAAATCCCATACGACGTATAAAATTGTTTTCAGCATTCAAGTTGTACGCAATCTCGGCAGTCTTTAATCGGATATAAGATCCATCGTACATAAAACGGCTCCCGGGCGTATAGTTACTCGGAGTAGCAAGCCAACGGGGTAAAGGTACATCTGCGTCTGTTTGCTCCTTGGACCAATAGGATCCTTCGTGATAAGCTAAATTGCGCTGTCTTTCAAAACTATTCAATACGACCTGACGGGTGACATTGTTGACACCATACCATTGTGTCATGATGCTGAAGTTTTTCCAGTCAAATCCGACCGTTAGGTTGTATGTGTTCTGCGGAGTAGAGGGGTAGGCATAGGGTATATTATCTTTGGAATCGATCAATCCATCGCCATTGTAATCCAGTATGTGATAGTTACCAGGTAGTTTATTCCCATCGTTATTATCATGTATGGTACTGGCATATAATTCATCCCAGGTATTGTAATATCCGCCACCGACATGTGTATAGGTTTGACTGATCTGCTTGTCATTGAGCTTTTGATAATCAGGAAGTAATTCGGGACTGTCTCCTTCTATCACTTTATCTTTGGCATGTGTAAAGTTCATATCAGCCCATAATCGCCAGTTTTGATTAATCGCTTTATTGACTTTTAACTCTACTTCATATCCCTTATTGGTCACGATGCCCAAGTTGGCTGCTGGTGCTGCGACACCGAAGTAGTCGGGTATTGCACGGTTATTTCCAGTGATCAACACATCGGTGCGCTTGTCACTGAATACATTCACCTGACCTGAAATAATTCCTTTAAAAAATGAGAAATCGGTACCAAAGTTGAATTTTCTTACTTTTTCCCAACGTACATTCGGATTACCCAGTTCATTTTCTCTGTACCAAGTATAAGTACTGCGCTCTGGAGCCTCTCCAACAGTCCCCATATGAGACTGACCGCCATATGACCATTGTGTCAAGTACAGATAGCGCCCATTAACATTGTCATCTCCGATATCACCATAGGAAGCACGAAGTTTCAGCATGTCTATAAAGGAAATATTTTTCATGAAATTTTCTTCAGACAATAACCAGCCTATACCTCCAGAATTAAAAAATCCAAATCGGTAACCGCGGGCAAATTTTTCAGATCCGGTATAGGCTCCACTGTAATCAAGCATATACTTTCCTTTGTAATTGTAGGTGGTGCGAAATACCCAGTCTTCACGATAAAACGGCTGCATACTTCCTGTAGCATATTGATTTCGGTTGAATAGACCCATCGCTGTAATGTTATGATCGTTTGCTATTCGGGTTGCATAATCCAATTGCAACTGGTAGAACAGGCGTCTATAGGTCATTCCGTTATTTACTGCTCCCGATTGTTGAGCCCAGTTGATCCCTTCTACAAAGTCAAAACGGCTGCCATCTATATTTTGTCCGTAAACGGCTAGTCCTGTTTCTGGATCAATCCATTTACTTTGTACATTATTATACAGATCGTTAACTCCTCTTCCTGCCTCGACAAATGTATTATCGAGCGATATGCTTCCTCTCACTTTCAACCCATCGACAAACATTTTGAGATCTTGCTCTAATATAAAATCTGACGTTATTTTACTCGTAGTTGTCAGTTCTACTCCGGATGTTGCGAGTGCTTGTGCTGAGTTGATACCGACTTGTGAATCAGGTTTGTAAAATCCCCATGTGCCGTCGGCGTATCTTGGGTAAATGACGTCAGGAGGTACGGTATAGGCGGCGATCCAGTAACTGTAATCACTTCCGCCACCCCAAGGACTTTTTCTTCTTCCATGCGACCCTGCTAGATTTGCTGAAAATTTTGTGGTTGGCGTGAGCTGAAAATCTAAGTTAGACCGCATGTTTAAGCGGTTAAAACCATAACCGGGTTTGTAACCGCGATTGTTATCATTTTCGCGAAACATATCGCCTTCGTATAAATAATCGGCACTGGCAAAGTATTTTACAAAATTTGTACCTCCTGCAATATTGAGGTTGCTATTTTGTGAGAAAGCATGTTTCTTGAATAGTTCCTCTGCCCAATTGGTGTTAACATACCGCTCTCTTTCTTCCAGATTGGCCGGGAAGCGGTATTTGTTGATCAGATCTTGAGGTTGGTATGAAACCCAGCTATTGGGAGAAAGTGCCAATTCGTTTTCGATGACACGATTGCGGAGCATCATGGCATCATATGAATCCATTTTCCCGGGCAATTGGGACACTGTTTTTATGATATTATTCACCGTACCTCTTACGGAAGCTTTTCCTTCTTTACCTCTTTTAGTGGTAATGAGAATGACTCCGTTGGCTCCACGTACACCGTATACGGCAGTAGCGGTTGCATCTTTTAATACGGATACGGTTTCAATCGAACTGATATCGACACTGCTCAAAGGACGTTCGACTCCATCTACCATAGTTAATGGATCGGTATTGTTCCAAGTGCTGCGTCCGCGAATCACAATCCGTGGATCTTCTTCTCCCGGCATCCCGGTACTTGCTGTCGTGACTACCCCAGGGACATTACCGGTCAAGGCCGCACCAACACTGGCTACACCGCCAGCTCTTTCTAAGACTTTCCCAGAGGTTTGTGTAACTGCTCCCACGACAGTTTCTTTTTTCTGGGTGCCGTAACCCACCACAACAATTTCGTCAATATCGATATTGGCACTGTTGAGTACGATCTGTAATTCATTTTTATTATTAATTTGGACTTCTGTTTTTAGGTATCCAACTTTGGTAATAACCAGGGTATTCCTGTTTTTGGGTACCTGAATAGTGAAAGAGCCATTTATATCTGTTGAAATTCCTGTTGTTCCTTCTTTGACTTTAACGGAAGCATTTTCTACTGCTTGTTGCTTTTGGTCAACGACTGTACCCCGGATTTGTCTTAGGTCTTGTGCATATAGCGGCGATGTTGTTGCAAGCAATAAGAGCAGAAGTGCTGAGGTATAGAGCAGGAAAATACCCCATAGTTTTTTCTCATACCAAATGAGTGTGATGGTATATTTAATCATCATAATAATTTTTACTGTTTAGTTATTGGTTTGAAATCATAAATCGGTTTGCTCAATTGTAGCGCATTGATTAAAGGTGATAGTGATCTATCATAGTAGGTTTTAGGGACTGTTCTGTGTGCTCATAATTTTATTTTAATCTAAGTGGTTTGTGTAAATGCCATGCATAAAATTTCCAGTTGCTATTAGGTAGGTTAGGTCTAATAACAAGTAGTGAAATTTATTTTTGACGGTTGGTTTATAATTACTAATTCAAAACTAGCTGATGTAACATTCTCGTTGAGGTAAGAATGTTCAAATGATGAGTAAGTATGTTAAAATTGGATTTAAATCATCAAATAATCTATTTTTTTTGATAGTTTAGGATAACGGTGACCGCTATTCAAAAGTATTGTTGTACACCTTTAACCATTATCTTATTAAACCTAAATATGTTGAATATATTGAAGTGTAAAATTATTATTGTTATTACCCTAATTTTCTGCTCTATTGCTAACGCGCAGGAACTGCCGTATTCGTTTGAGCATTATACGATAAAAAATGGTTTATCGTCCAATACTGTTTTTAGTACTTATCGAGATAGTTATGGTTTTTTATGGATTGGAACTGAAGATGGGTTAAATCGATTTGATGGATACACGTTTAAAGTTTATCGTTATAATGCCGATGTAGAAGCGGGTTTGAAATCTAATCATATCACAGCTTTATGTGAGGATAACCTAGGACGTGTTTGGATAGGTACCAATGGCGGAAGCTTAAGTTATTATGACCGTAAATTGGATAAAATTGTCAGTTATGATAAACATGTGGATGGTAAATGGTTGAGTACCGCAATAACAACCATTAATACGGATATTGCAGGGAATATCTGGGTAGGTTCATATGGTGGACTCTTTATTATCAATGTCAAAGATATTGGCAAACCACTTGACGTACGCTATACCGATATCGAAAAGAAGTTTTTCAAAATGACCTCCAGATATATTTTTAGAGACAGTCAAGGACGCATGTGGATTGCCGCTGAAAATAGAATATATCAGTTTGCATCGAATTTGAAAGAAAGTAAAGTTTATCCTGCTCAGGATCCTTTGACATCTGATAAACAACTCATGGAACTGACCTGCATTGAAGAAGATGAACAGAAACGTATTTGGGTTTCCTCACTACAAGGACTTGTTTATAAGGGTGATCATGAAGATCAGTTTTCTTTGTTTCAAGAATCGGGGGGAGCTAAATTGGGGAGTAAACGAATTTACAGTATTGCTAACGATACTAAAGGTGGACTTTGGATTGGTACGGATAATGGATTAGGCGTATTGAATACAGAGAATTTTGAGCTTAAAATTTTTAATAAGGATCCTCGAAATATTAGAAGTATAAGCCATAAATCGGTCCGTTCTGTTTACGTGGATAAATTTGGAATTTACTGGGTGGGTACCGTACAAGGAGGTTTGAATAAATTTGATGTGAATCTGAATCAGTTTAACCTTAAAACGATCGACAGTTATGGGAAAAATGAGGTCAGTATGATCACTTCATTTTTGCCTTTTAAGAGTCAGGTTCTGCTAGGTACAGATGGTGGTGGTCTTTTTCGATATGACCGTAGCTTGGATAAGCTGACAGCTATTCCGATTGGAGATCAAAATCTAACGGTTTTAGCATTGAAAAATGGAGATTCTCCTGGCGATATATGGCTGGGAACTTTTGGTAAGGGAGTGATCAAGTTTAATTTGGAAACACAATCACGTACGCACTACTTGACAGGATCTGGGGAAAACCAACTTAATAATAATGAAGTTTTTAGTTTAGAGAAAGATATCTATGGTGATATCTGGGTAGGTACAAATGGTGGTGGAATCAACGTGATTCAGCTTAAAAATGGAGTGGTTAAAAAATTTCGTCGTTCTGACAACCCCAAAGCGGATGAGATTGCACCTTCTGCAGATTTTATCCGTGCATTGAGAAAGGATCACGAAGGTAATATGTGGGTAGGTACCTACGGAGCAGGTATCTTTGTATACAATCCATACACCCGTAAAACCGTGTATTATAATAAAAATGCAAACGCTTTGCCGAACAATTATGTGTTATCGATCTATACTGACCGGGCTGGAAATGTGTATGCAGGTACAAATGGCAATGGAGTCGGGTTGCTGCAAAAAGATGATAAGCAGTTTAAAACGTTGTCTGAACGGGAGGGTTTGATCAATGATGTAGTACAGAGTATTGTTGAAGATAATACTGGGAAAATGTGGTTCAGTACGAATAAAGGATTGAGCTGTTATGATCCCTTGCAAAAAACGTTTAAAAATTATGCCTATTCTGTTGGACTACAAGAGGGCGCATTTGCGATAGGGGCAGGTCTCATGCTACCTGATGGAGAAGTATATTTTGGTGGTCAAGAAGGATTTAATCATTTTTATCCTAAAAATTTAAAAATTAATACAAATCCTTCCAAACCCGTATTAACGGAATTAAAGATTGATAATAAGGTGATTAAACCTTCTGAAGAAGGCATACTATCTGAATCATTGTTAACGGCAGAAAGGATCAATTTGAAGTATAAACAAAACTTTTCAATTTCATTTGCTGCATTGAATCTGACGGTATCAGAAGACAATCAATATCAATATCGCTTGAAAGGGCTTGATAAGGATTGGATTAAAGCTAATGGGGATCACGCTGCTTATTACACCAATCTGGATCCAGGAGAATATACATTTGAAGTAAAAGCGAGTAATAACGATGGGATATGGGATGATGAAATCAAATCTATAGTTGTTTATGTTGCACCTCCCATATGGTTAAAAGGTTATGCATTTGTCTTTTATGGGATTTTGCTTTTATCGGGGTTATATTGGTTAAAGAGTCGCGGTGTGCGGAAACTAAAACAAAAGTTTGTTTTGGAACAGGAGCGTCGAGATGCGGATAATCTCCATCAGTTGGATCAGATGAAAATAAAATTTTTGACGAATTTAAGTCATGAATTTCGAACGCCTATTTCTTTAATTACAGGTCCAATTGATATTCTACTACTTAAGGAAAAGGATAAGGAAACTTCGCAACAGATCGCGCTTATCAAGCGTAATGCCCACCGGTTGCTTAATCTTGTTAATCAATTGCTCGACTTTAGAAAAATGGAAGAAAATGAGCTTAGATTGCATAATACGAAAGGGGATTTAGTATCCTTTGTAAAAGATATGTATGAATCCTTTAGTGATATGGCCATTCAAAAGGAGATCAACTATCGTTTTATTTCTTGTGAAGATCATGTACTAACCGCTTTTGACCATAATAAAATTGAGCGAATTATCTTTAATTTATTATCCAATGCGTTTAAATTTACTGCAAAGGGAGGTCATATTTCTGTGTATATAAAATCGGTGGAAGTACAGGAGGAGGGTGATAAAATAAAAGTTAAAATGGTAATCAAGGATGATGGTATCGGTATACCAAAAGAATCGCATGAAGCGATTTTCGAGAGTTTCTACCAGCATGATACACAGGGTAATATTTTGAATCAAGGATCTGGAATCGGTTTGTCAATCGCAGATTCATTTGTTAAAATGTATGGTGGTAAACTTTACGTGGAGAGTGAACCAGGCTTTGGAAGTGCTTTTTCTTTTGATCTGTTTTTAGAAAAAATGGAGGTCGTTAATGATGAAGTTGTACAGACTGTTATAAGTGTCGAACAGGATAATGTTGATCCGCATATTCGTCTGAGACCCGTTGTATTGATTATTGAGGATGACGATGACTTTCGGGGTTTTCTAAAAAGTAGGCTCGATCCTTTATATCAAACTTGCGAAGCGTCAAACGGCCAAGAAGGATGGCAAAAAGCACTATTTCATCACCCCGACATGATTATTTCTGATGTGCAGATGCCAATCATGAACGGTATGGAATTGACTCAAAAGCTGGTGCGGGATAAACGGACAAAACATATTCCTATTATCTTATTGACAGCTTCAAGAGTAGAAAATGGTTTAGTCTGCGGTTTAGAGTCGGGAGCAGTAGATTATATTTCTAAACCATTTGATATGGCTGCATTATTAGCAAAAGTGAATAGTTTATTGCTCCTTAATCAAGCTTTTAAAGATACTTATAGTAAGCAGCTCTCTTTTGTTTCACCAGAAGTTGAGGTGATGTCAGAAAAAGAGAAATTTTTACAGAGTGTATTTGAATATGTTTATGAAAATTTAGATAATCCACAGTTATCTGTTGAGTTATTGAGTAGTCACTTGTCCATTAGTAGAACATCGTTGTATAATAGATTACTTGAATTTTCGGGTATGAGTCCTGTAGATTTTATACGTTCGGTAAGGTTGGAACGTGCAGCAAATTTATTGGAAAAAAATAGTAATTCGATATCGGAAATTGCGTATGAGACCGGATTTTCAAATCCTAATTATTTTACCAAAGTATTTAAGGCAAAATATAAAATGACACCGTCGGAGTATATACAGGCACAAAAGAATCTGGTTAAATAATGTTATTGGCGCGAATTATATAGGAGAGAAAGGTCAGAAATAGTATTAAATAAGGGGTTGCAGATAAAAGGAAACGATTGCTAAAAAGGCTTATCTGTGATGGGATAAGCCTTTTTAGCATTAAGAGAATTAACGGGTTGCTAAGCTTTATTTACGCTTTCTTTTTTTTCTTTTTACGTCGATTGTACCAGATGTAGAAACCGGTGACAGGTAGGCTGGCGGCAATCAACGATGCCAAAAATACCAGCATCTTGCCCGGGATTCCCAGAATACTTCCTAAGTGGATGTCGTAATTTAAGGCCCGCATTTTCTCACCGTAATTTTTACTTGAAAAATCGATTGTTTTTTGCAGATAACCTTTCTTTACCTCGTATTGTCGGATGATAGAGGCATAGCTTTTTTCATAGCGGATATACACGTTTAACGATGCTTCTTCCTTCTGTGGGAAATAAAAGTAATAGGCATGTGCATCGGGATAAGTTACCTCTACTTCGTTCAGAATGTTATCGTAGACCGAAAGATTTGTATTGAAATGAGCCTTTGACTGAATAGGTTTCGCCAGAACTGTTTCCGGAGCCTTATTTTCGATTTTATTGAGTACTTGCTGTACCGACTCATCAAACCAGGGGAAGGCCCAGATCATACCGGTCAATCCCAGAATTAAAGCGATTGTGAAGGAATAGAATCCTAGAATATTATGCAAATCGTAATTTTTCCGTTTTATGCCGGTTTTATTTTTCCAGCGAAACCAAAACCGAACACGTCTTGCTTTTTTGTTTTTTGGCCACCACAGATATAGACCTGTTAAAAGTAAGAGCACAAAAAATAGCGTTGCAGTGCCTACAATGGGTTGGCCAATGTCATTTTTGAACAGCAATGACCAGTGGAGGTAGAGTATGACCCTGAAAAATTCAAATTCAGCATTTTCACTGTATACGTTTGCTGCGGTATAGGGATTGATGAAAACAGACTCATAGTATTTTTTCTCGTTCCAGTACCAGATTCCATCGTTATCATCTTCTTTATATGCCCTAAAATGCCAGGTCCGTTGTGGATTGTTTTCAATTTCTACGGCCGAGACCTGTTTTTCAGCACCCCAATGCTGTTCTGCGTGGTCCAATAAAGTTGAAAATGACTGACGCTCATGATCTGGACTCGTGGACTCCACGTAATAATGATTTTTATAAACTACGGGTTTGATTTCATCAACAAATGCCAATATACAACCGGTTATGCCCAGTATAAAGACGATAAGTGATGAGAGTAAACCCATCCAAAGGTGTGTTTGATGTAATATTTTCTTTAGCACAATTTACGATCTAATAAAGCAGACCGCTCGCTAAAAGCGGTCTGCTAGTTGCTATACAATTTTTAGAAACGATAGGAAAGGTTTGCCGCCACACTGGATGGTGCCTGCAAATTGCCCCAGCTGTCCCAATATTTTTTATTAAAGATATTGTTCGCTTTCAATTGAATTCCCCAAGCTTGTTTGTTATAAAACACAGTTGCATTGGCCAGCGTATAGCTGGGGATAAAAAAGGTATTTGTCGAAGCGCGGTACATTTTATCAACATAGTTGACTCCGGCACCGACACCGAGACCTTTTACTTTTTCTTGGAAAGTGTAAGAAGCCCAAAAACTGGCGACATTTTCAGGCGCAAATTCTGCCTTGTTTCCTTCAACAGCAGTATCAGAAGCTTTGATGATGCGATTATCATTATAGGCATAACTTCCGATGATGTTCAGTCCTGCGATGGGGTTGGCAATGACCTCCAGTTCTGCACCTTTGCTCACCTGCTTTCCATCCTGTTCGGTAAACATGTCCGCATTGACACGGGTGGCATTATCAATCTTGATATAATAATAGCTGGCCGTCAGACTTAATTTTTTATGAAAAAGCTCCGATTTTATTCCACCTTCTGCTTGATTGGCAAATATTGGATCTATGACAAATCGATTTCCATCTGGCTGGATGACCGGAGCAACATTTTGGAAACCACTCATATAATTGGCAAATGCAGAAATACGCTCGGGAAGAATCTGATACACCAATCCTAATTTAGGCGCTAATGATGTTTGTTTGAATCCTTCTTCATCTTCCACTTTGTTCCGATTGAAATGATCAACACGTAGTGAAAGCATGGTCGAAAGACGTGGCACGATGGTGATCATATCGGATACATATGCACTGAGCGTTTGTTGCGAAGGAGTGGGATACGGTGCAAATTCGGCATTTTTATCGATTTCCTGTCTCAACAGGGGCGTGAATTTTTGGGTCACATCTACTTTATCGAATAGCTGTATATCTCCGAAAAGGAAACTGCTGCTGAGGGTTCTATAATTGGCTCCGACCAGCAATTTATGTTTGATACTTCCTGTGTTAAATTCGCCATTGATATTTTGCTGAATATTTGCGTATCCATTATAGACATCCTTATATATGGATGCGGCTCTGGTAACCTCTGTAGGAGAACTGACGAGCACGACACGCTGATAGCTGTGGTCCACATTTTCCGAAACGTACGAGAACACGGTGGTGGACTGGAACTTATCCGATATTTTATATTTTGCCTCAGCAAAGATTCGGGAAGCGCTATTTTGTACATCGGCATCGCTATAATACAAGCTTTTGCGGTAATCCAACTTCAGATCTTTAGGTTGAAGTACATCTTTGGCCCGGATAACAAAATTATTGGGCTGTGTATTGTGAACCTTTAGGTATTCGGCATCTAAGTTTAGGGTCAGCTTCTCATTGACCTGATAGCTTAAACTAGGTGCGATTAAAAAGGTATTGTTAAAAGCATCCGAGAGGTAACTTCTTTCTTTATGGATAGCGGTATTCAAACGAAATAGAACACTTTTGTCGGCCTTTAATGGCGTATTGAGATCTACTGATAAACGGTTTAAGTCATAGCTCCCCGTAGTGTAGTTTACTTCCGTACGTTTTGCTTCAATTGGTTTTTTCGTAACGAGATTGACTACGCCACCAAATGAAGATACGGATGCTCCAAATAGTGTTCCCGATGGACCTTTAAGTACTTCTATGCGTTCTACATTGGCAAGATCCATCGCAGATCGGTCCGAAGTGGACTCCATACCGTTGCGGGCATTAATTCCTGTACTAAATCCTCTTAAATGGGCACTCAGTCCGCCAGAAGGATTGATCACGGGCACAGTACCACCTGCATTCCGCATGGCTTCGGCGATGGTATAAGAAACTTGTTCTTTCATCAACTGCTGTGTTACCACCTGATAGACCTGCGGGTTCTCCAAATTGCGCAGTGGCATACGGGCTATAAAGGGAGTCTCTTTATTTGCAAAGCGGTTTTTACGTTCGCCGTTGACCACTACTTCCTGTAGTGCTGTAGCATCTTCATAGAGCACAAGGTTGACTGTAGATGTTTTATTTGCTTCAATATGTACCTGTTGCTTTTGGGTCAGCAAGCCGACATATTTTGCTTCTACGGTATAGTTGCCGGCTTCCATATTACTGAACGAAAACTTACCGTTTTCATCGGCCTGGACTTGTCTGCCCGCAAGGGAGATGCTCACATATCCAGCTGGGTGACCATCGCTACTGTGTACCTGTCCGTTCAGATTGCCTTTTCCAGAAGAGGGCTGTAAATTAATGCGATTTCCATTGGTCTCTACGCGTTTTACAGCATCGCCCAGAATCTCCTGCAAAATTGTTTCTAAGCGTGCGTTTTGCAGGTTTACCGATACTTTTTTTTGTGCGTCGATCAGGTTTGGGCTGTAGATAAAAGAACAGCCTGTTTTTTCTTCAATTTTTTCTAGCGCCTGCGCTATCGTTTGGTTTTTGATTTGGATGCTGACCTTGGTCTGGAGGATACCCTGTTGCGCCTGTGTCAATAGACAGGAGAAAGAAAGTGCTAATAAAAGGCTATTTTTTTTCCATGTTCTGGGAAATAGCGGTGTGCTAAGTAGCAAAAAGTTCATATTTTTACAAATGTGATTAAGTTAATGTATTTAATTTCATCCCCCGGTGGACAATTTTGGCGATGCGTACACCGGGTTATTTTTTGCGGATCGATTATCTATATAAGCTGACCTCCTTATCTTTGATGGTATATTTGATGGAGGTTGCAAAACTGATATCATGTAAAACTGATGCTAAAGAAGCCTGCTTAAACTTCCCTCTCACCTGATCATTTAGTATTGCTGTATTGTGACAGGTGATCTTTACATTATACCAGCGTTCAAGTTCCGGAATCACCTGTTTGATGGTTTTGTTGTCGAATATAAGTTGTCCTTCCATCCAGGCAGTCGACAGTTCACTGTTTACGGTACTTGATTTCATCTTTCCTGCAGCATAACTACTTTGCATATTGGCTTTTAAAATAAGGGTGTCCGGACAATTTGCTGCGGTAAATTGTACTCGTCCTTCTTCTACAGTAAGCATATCGGACTGTCCGGTACGGCTTAGCAAATTGAATCGGGTACCCAATACGCGGGTACTGGTATTTTTAGTCTGGACAATAAAAGGTCGTTTTGGATCTTTGCTCACCTCAAAAAAAGCTTCACCATCTAAGGTCACTTCTCTTTTCGCTGCATCAAATTTTTCGGGATAGCGTAATTTTGTTCCGGAATTGAGACTTATGGTCGTTCCATCGCTGAGGATGAGTTTTTGTTTTTTTCCAAAAGGTACTTCGATCTGTACAAAGCGGGTGGTTACGATCGGTTCTGCTGTTATTTTATCCGATCGAAGATAGAGCCAAGCTGCAGATAGGATACTCACGATACTGGCTGCTGCGACGAGTGTAGGCCAGCGTCTACGGGTTGATTTTTCTGCCGAGAACGTATCGGGGATATCAGCTTGATGGCGAATATTTTGCCATATGATCGCTTTTTTCTCTTCGGGTGTATAGTTACTTTTCTTGCGTGGAAATTCTTCATCAGGAATACCATCAGCCATCCAAGCTTCCACAGCCTGTTTCTCAACAGGTGTGCACTGGCCTGACCAGTATTTTTCCAAGAGCTGATGATCGATCTTCATATATTTTTATATACCAGTCGTCGTTTAGCTGTTTTACCCTTAGTCTAAAAAAAAATTATTTTTGTTCTGATGTCGCGATCTTATTTCTCAGGAATTTTAGGGCTTTCGTGAGATGTGCTTCGACAGTCTTTTCGGACAAAGACAATGCTTCGGCAATTTCGGGTATGCTTAGACCGCTATTGCGGCTCAGGGTATAGACCTGACGGCAACGGCAGGGGAGTCGGTTGACCAGGCCATCAACAAAATGATCAAGATCTCTGAAATAGATGGTCTCCTCTGTGTTGTTGATGCTGTGGCAGAAGGTCTCTGTCAATTCATGTGTCTGATCGATGCGCTTATACTTTTCACGGTAATAATCATTGATCCGTATTCGCGCAGCGCGAAAGAGATAGTGTTCTATCTGAATAATTTCTTCCATCACTTCTTTACGTTTCCAAAGCGAGCAGAAAATATCCTGTACCATATCCATAGCGATTTGCTCATCATTACAATGGTGTTCACAAAAATCAACAAGTCGATTCCAATAGGCATCGAACCACTCCTGAAATATTTGTTCAGGTGATTTTTTCTGCTTGTTTTTTTTTGTGAAAAATAGTTTAAGGCTCACTAAGCAAGTCGTTTTAGATAGATAGGTTCAAATATAGGTTTTAATCTGGAATTGTTCTAAATAAAATTAAATTTCACTGATTTTAATATTTAGATGGCGATTATCTCCTAACATGAATTTGTGTTGTACAACATATTCCTCCCAATGAGGAATTTTTCACCGAGATTATAGCTTCTGATGCAGGTTTTATTGGGAAATTTTGATATCTCTACACGAAAATTTGTGCGTATAATGAAGTATAATGTGTGTGTTTGGAAAATTTATCTATTTTTAAGGGAATTTAGTCAATACCTTTTATGAGTTGGAAGTCAATTATCGTTAGTGTTTTAACCTTTTTGTATTCGATCGCCTTATTTGGGCAGTCTGCACTGTTCAATAGTCAACGTCAGTCTTCGGATTCTTATATCTATAAATTAAACCCCGAGATTTTAAAAAAGATCCATATCGGAGAAGTGAAATTTAACGAGGGTATGCTGACCGATTTTGTTCAAAAAGGAAAGTATCGTAATCAAAAACTCAATTTGCCACGTGGCAATTATGTGGAGGTCCGTGCTGATGAAAATAACCTGGTATATGATGAATTTATCATTGATGATCTGTATGCTAAGGTCATTCCGACCGAAGCATTTGCGGTTTGCTTGTACGATTCATTGGGTAATATGATAACCGATGCACACCTTTCTTTGGGCAAGAATAGGGTCTCTTATGATCGGAAATTGGGCTATTATCATGCTGCTAATGCGAAAACAGGTGATATCGTCAGCATCTTGCATAAAGGGGTGTATCATTATCTACGTGTAGAAAAGAACTGGCCTTATGAAGAAAAAGTATCCTTTTGGCAAGGTGTGAAAACAAACTGGCAACGGACACAATATAAATTTAAAAGGATTTTTCGTAAGAAAAAAAGTTTTGATAACCAAAGCTTTATGGTATTCAATAAGCCGATGTATAAGCCCAATGATCAGGTGAAATTCAAGGCTTATCTCGAAGAGGGTAAATGGAAACCAAATCTAGATTCGGTGGATGTACATGTAGTGGGCAATGCTAAAGATACGGTCATCACAAAACTTGCTCCCTATCGCCCTGGCATGTATGCTTTTTCTTTTGACTTAAATGCAGGACTGGGACTTACCCTGGATAAATATTACCGTGTTTTATTGAAGTCTAGCAAATCTAAGCAAGTGCTGCTTGAAGAGTCATTTCGATATGAAGAATATGAATTGAAAAGTCTCACGTTTAGCATGAAATCCGATCGCACGGATTTTGCAAAAGGGGATAGTATCCGCCTGAAGTTAAAGGTTGTCAATGAGAATGATATGCCTGTTTATGATGGTCGAGTAGAATTGAAAGTTGTACCAAACTCCTACCGTACAGGAAAGATGAAGGCGAATCAGGTGAATTTTGTTCCAGATACGTTGTGGCAGACAACGGTGTCTCTTACTGAAGTCGCGGAAAAGGAAATAGTTTTGCCAGATTCGATTTTCCCGTCAGACATGGGTCTTCCTTTTCAAGTTATAGGTACCTACCTCAGTTCGGACAATGAGCGTCATGAAAAAATACTGCAGCTCCATTTGCTTGATACGGAAAAAGAAATTCGTATCGCCGTTAAAGACGGGCAGGCGGAGATTAAGTATTTTGAGAAAGGTATTGAAAAATCAAGCGATGCTAAGATCGAATTATTAGGTGAAAACAATGAAATGTTGCGCGTAGAGCAGGTTCGTTTACCCCATATCATACCGGTTGCATGGCAGGCAACGGAAATAGGAGTTAAGGCGAATGGAATTTCTGAAATCTTGGATTTGGAACAGGAACAAAAGGAGCAACTGCGTTATCGTTTTTACCGCACGACCGATTCGGTTTTATTGACGGTGAGTAATCCGGCCGCTATTCCTTTTTGGTATCGGGTTAGGAAAGGTAAGAAAATGGTTTCGTCGGGTTATGCGACTCAATTAAGCGAAGCATTTTCAGAACGGGGAAAAGAAGGGTATAGCCTGCAGATTACTTATCTTTTTGCAGGCCGTGCCAAAGTGATAAAGGAAGATCTTCCTTTTATGCAGAAAAATCTGAATTTAGAGGTCAATACAGCGACAACGGTTTATCCTGGTCAAAAGGCTGAGGTGCAATTGTCCGTGACCGATAAAGTGGGCAAACCTGTGCCGGATGTGGATATTACGGCTTATGGATTTACATCAAAATTTAAAAATACAAGTGCTCCAAATGTCAAGATTGGCGGGCTCATTCGGTATGTTCAACCTTTCCAGAATTTTAATTTTGATCTGGATGAAGCCCAGATAAGACACCAGGAGGCATTAAAGGACTGGGCGAGATGGTCTAAAGAAATGCAGCTTGATACGATTGCTTTTTACCAATTTTTATTTCCTAAAGTTTATTATCAGGCGTCGCAGCCGGTCGCGGAAATTAAAAGCCAAATTTCTCCATATCTGGTGGTAAATGGCTTGGTACAAGGGGTTCATATGATGTGGATAGATGGTGTTTTGACTTATGCGAAACAGAGTCAACACCATGATGATTATATTTTTGAAATCTATCCGGGACAGCATGAATTTAAATTCAGAACACATGACAAGGAGGTATTGGTGAAAGGGTTCCGCGTTGAAAAAGGCAGGAGAATGATCGTATCCTTTAATATAGGGCAGGATACAATTGGATTCAACTACCCTGATGAAACGCTGGGTAAAGGACAGATCTTGGTCAAAATGCTGCCCAAGGACGATGTTGGAAAGCTGAAAGATACCGAAGTCACAGAACTCAAAAAGCAGTTGATTTCCGTAACCAATAATTTCGGAGCTTGGCAGTTACCAAATCTAAATGTGCCTATCGAAATGCCGGCTTATATCCAAACTTCAGGCGATCTTTTTTATCTGAATCCATTTCCGAACAGGACCTATAACAGTAGGCTTAGGACCCAAGTGTCAGCACCTGTTTTGGTAGGTCCGTTTCCGCGTACCGAAATGTATAATGGCGTGCCCAAAATAGCAACATTAATCGTGGATACGACATCAATTGGACGTTTTGAAATAGAAGGCGGATATCAATATACACTTTATCAGCAGTACCAAAAGTTGAAAAGTTTTGATGCGGACTATATACGAAAAGATGCACCTTACTTTAAACCGCAATTGGATTTCACGAAGAAATTATGGATGCGTAGTGATATTCAGAAAAATGTGGCGAGTAAATTTAAGGAGGCCATGCAAAATAATAGTGGAGTTGCGCAATTTGTTTTGGCGAAAAAAGATTCCAAAGAACCAACCTTTAACCTCAATTTAAGTTATGGTCTGGATGCTGAACAAAAGCTTGTCAAGCCTGCTCTTATTTTCGTAGAACCTGCAAAAGCGGAAGACCATAGGTATTATAGACTGTATTATGGAGCTGAAAATAGCTTGCGTAATTTACCTGTCGGAGATATTATTTTGCATGTGGTGAAAGACGATTCGATAGCCTATAGTTTGGCTGTAACGTTAAAATCGAATGGCCTAAATTACCTAAAACTGGATGGTATTCAATGGAACCAGCGATCACCTCAAGCCGCAGTGGCTTATAAGATGGTCCGTGATGAAACCGTTGCAAATAGGGTGTTGAATCCGCTTCGTGATTCTATTCTTTATGAACAGCAGGGGCATGGTCAAGTTCTAAAAATAAACAAGGCTGAATTTATTGCAAAGCGTAATAGCAGCTCCGCTGTCAGAATTTTGGTTTATGATGGTGATGCACCGGTGATCGGGGCTGCTGTCAAAAAAATGGGTACGAAACAGCAGTATTTTTCCAATTTTGACGGTAGTATCGAATTGGAGCTTTCGGATGAAAAAGCAGTACAGTTGCAGATTATTGCAATAGGCTATAATCCTTCGGATATCAAAGTATCTATGGGGCAGGATTATTTTGTTGAGTTGAGGGCGCAGGACAATCAATTGGATGAGGTCGTTGTGATGGGCGTGGCTAGCCAAAAGAGGGTAAGTATGACAGGTTCAGTTACAAGTGTCACGGTCAATAATATGCCAAATTTGTTGCAAGGAAAGGTGAGCGGTATCTTGATTCGAGGTAATAACAGTATGGATGCTGGTACAAAACCGCTGATCTTGGTGGATGGTGTGGTGTTCGAAGGTGATCTTGCTTCTTTTGATCCGGCTGCAATTGCTTCCGTGAATACGGTAAAGGATCAATCCATGATTGCCTTGTACGGCGCAAGGGCTGCCAATGGAGTCATTATGGTACAGACAAGAACTGGAACTGTGGCTGCAGTACAGCCGAATGTTTCCATGCCTTACCTCGAATCGGGTAATACGATGCGGGTCAACTTTCATGATGATGCTTTCTGGCAACCGAAGCTCAAAACAGATGCTGCAGGGAAAGCAAGTTTTGAGACTACTTATCCAGATGATATTACCAATTGGAGAACAATCTTTATCGCCAAGGGGGTAAAAGATTTTGCAGATACCAAAGAGTTGAATATTAAAGCCTTTAAAGCTGTTTCCGCACATTTGGCAGCTCCCCGATTTGCTATTCGTGGCGATCAGTTTACCGCAATAGGTCGAGTGGTTAACTATCTTGGCGATAGTCTGGAGGTGTTACGGACGATCTACAATGGGGTTGATTCTGTAAAAACGAATTTGAAAATAGCGAAGTCATACCGCGATCCAATTGCTGTTCGGGCTGGAAAAGGCGATAGCTTGCAACTTTCGTATGCAATCGGACTTTCTAATGGCTATTTTGATGGCGAGAAACGAAATATTCCGATTTTTGAAAAAGGACTGGAGCAGCATCAGGGTGATTTTAAGGTGTTGAATGGAACAGAAGAATATCAGTTAAAAACATCACCTGAGCTGGGAGAAATCACCGTGCATGCTGAGGCCAATTCATGGGAATTCATCCAGCGCGAAATAGCACATATTGATGCTTATAAGTTTTTGTGCAACGAACAGCTGGCATCTAAATTAAGTGCGCTACTTTCTAAGAAAGCGTTAACAAAACTTTTAGGGAAACCGTTTGAAGAAGAGAAAAAAATCCTTGACCTTTTGAAAGAATTGCAGAAAAACAAGAATACAGTTGGAGGTTGGGGCTGGTGGAATAAAAGTGAAACGGTATCATGGATCAGTAATTATGTCGTTTCTGTGCTATTGGATGCTGAAGATGCGGGTTACAGGACGGGGTTGACGAGAAGATTGTATATCGAACGGGAGGAGGAAAGCTTGAAAAGAAGTTTAGCTTCTTTGGATGTTCTTTGGAACAAAGATAAACTTAATATGGCCAAGGAAGGATTGTTTAACGCATTGGTGTTTTTAAACCGGCTGGATCCCAAAACGGATTATAAACACTATTTTCTTGCTATTGATGGAAAGTTGAAAAGTAAATCAACGAAGGATATATTGCTTAAATATCTGTTGATGGCTAAATTGGGGATCGCAGATGCTCATGCCGCAGATACTGTGCTTAAATATGCTTCAAAAACAATTTTAGGTGGTATGTATTGGACTTCGGGAGGTGTTTCTGATAAGAACGAAAGGATATTTTTGAATCCAACCGAAACGCATACGGAAAATACGCTATTGGCGTATGCAATATTGAAAACAATCGGGGGGCATGAATCGGATCTCGAGCTTATTCGAAATTATTTCTTTGCACAGAAGCAACGGGGTAACTGGAGCAATATCTATGAGTCTTCACGGATCATTCGAAGTATTCTTCCAGATTTATTGAAAGAAGGTGAAACTTTTCAGTCTCCTGTAGCAATTGTGAACGATAAGCGTATTACCGCATTTCCTAATACGCAGAAATTTGCTGCAACTGAACAGATTCGTGTGCGTAAAGAAGGGACAGGACCGCTGTTTCTGACGGCATATCAGAACTTTTGGAATGCCAATCCTGCTCTTGAAAAAGATAAAGGTTTGACAGTTTCTACTCGATTTAAGAACGAAAAAGGACCTTTAACTACGTTAAAAGAAGGTAAACCGATTAAAATTGAAGTTACTGTATCGCTGACGGGAGAGGCCGAGTACGTCCAGCTTGAAGTTCCGATTCCTGCGGGTTGTACTTATGAAAGTAAATCGCCTGGATATTACCGAAATGAAGCCCATCGGGAACATTTCAAAGATCGGGTAGTTATCTTTTGTCCAAAATTGAATAAGGGGTCGCATATTTTTGAAATCGAGCTATTGCCACGATACACGGGGGTCTATACGGTAAATCCGGCAAAGGCGGAGTTGATGTATTTTCCTGTTTTTTATGGTAATGAAAAGATGAATGAGATCGTGGTGGAATAGGCTTAATATAAGAAGAAGGCTGGGGGTAATTCTACCGGCCTTCTCACGCTGTATTATCAATATTTTCAATGGCATGTTTATTGAACTACTGAAAAACAATATAATTTAATAACATGAAATACACATTAATTAGTACTGCTGTTACCTTGCTTATTTTATATATCGGTACTGGTTTCTTACTGTTGTCGGATTTTGGTGCCAATAAAGCCTTCAATCCTGGTGAACAGATAAATACCTGGTTATTTGTTTTTGGTTGGTCAATGGGGAAGCTCGGTTATGTACTCATGGCATTTTTAATTCTTCTTTTCTTTGTATTTATAAGATGGTTAATCTTGAAAATCAGCAATAAGGTAAATCCAGTGGATTAATGGTTATTAATACCGACTATTGAAGACTAAATAATCTTTCTGAATGAATTTTTGGTTTTTTATATTCTAGCTTAGTATAATTTTTTGTCCATTTTGTTGTTTTTTTCTAATGATCAGTGCAATGACCCAGATGGACAATAATGAAATGAGTAGGATGATTTTTATGGTATTCATCTCCGGGAAAAAATTATTGAGCGAGTGAAATGCAGCTACTGCTACTAATGAATTGGTATTATTGGCAACTTTTCCGATTCCCCAGCTGCCAAGGATTAAAATCCCCAAAAACAAGAGGTTTGAACTTGTTAAATCAAAGTTCAGGTGCCAGATAAACCAGAGTACAGCCACGATCAGAACATTTAAAAGTTCCGGTAATGGCTTAAGCTGTTGCTGTAAAAATCCGCGCCATCCGATTTCTTCTAAAAGACCATAAATTAAGATTGCGGTAATAGCTTCAAAAGATAGGGTTCCTTTGATAGCATACTCCGTACCTAAAATTAGGATAATGGGTAATGCCCAGTATAAGAGAAAAGGGATCATGATGTTGCTGTAGTTCCCTTTTAATGTTAGAACGGGTTTTATTTTAAAGAGAGCGAAGACGGCTAATGCGGCAATGGTGGGAGAAATACCCTGTAGGATGATTTTAATAAATCCGCTTGATATACCGTTCAATAAATCGGTTTTATTGGTCAGATAGCGAAGAAGAACGGCAATGATAAAAAACGTCAGGACAGCGAGATAATTTACTTTATTTTTCATATATAATGGCTTTATTGAATGTCCAAAAGTAGCAAGATGATTTCGCTAAAAAATTGACGAAAGTTAAGAAATGTATACTACAGGTTTTTTTTTCTAATCCTGCTCAGACTTTCTGCTGCTATACCGAGATAAGAGCAGATGATTTTTAATGATGTTCTCTGGAAAATCTCAGGACGCTCTTTGATTAATTTTAAATATCTCTCGGTAGGGCTGAGCGTCAGTAAATTAATCTGTTCGGATTGTTTTCTGATGAACATGGCATCGGAAATAGCCTTGCCAATGATTAGCCCTGTAGTGGACCTAGAATATAAAGCATGCAGATCGCTATGGCTGATAGACCATACGAGCGATTCTTCTAAAGCCTGCGTCTTGATAACCGTTGATGATTGGGTAAGAAAGGATAGGTAATCACTGAATAATTGTTCCTCGTAATATAGATTAATGCAGATATCTTTTTCTTCTGCCAAAACAAAGTGTGCAACGGAACCGCTAATTAATATGTTGATGTATTTTTCTTTACTATGATAATCTTTTATTAACTCATTTTTTTTAAAGGTGCGCACCTGTAGATATTTTGCAAATTCAGTCCATAGTTTCAGGTCAGCTTTGTAAAATGGGTCAAATATTTCTTTTACTCGTTGCGGTGTGGGTTGCTCCATAAGTAGTCTTAATTCTTGATCTTTTTTTAGCAGTTTATCATCAGTTGAACGGTTGATGAAATATCCGTCAACTTACAAAATATTTTCTTTATATAAACTCGTATTTTTAGGAAAGTGAGCCGAAAAGTTAGTTAAATAATAAGGAGGTTCAATATTGAACCTCCTTATTATTTAAAATGCGAGTTCATAAGGTTTCGGGGTAGGTGGTTGTGAGCGAAGTTCTCCTGCAGCTGCTAAGGCAAAATAGGGATTTCTTAAAAACTCTCTTCCTATGAAGATCAAATCGGCATCTCCGTTTGTCAAGATGGTTTCTGCCTGATGTGCATTCGTGATTAAACCTACTGTACCAACTATTAAATTGTCTTTTATTTCTCTTTTGATGGCACTGGCGAAAGGTAATTGATATCCTGGACCGACTGTAATTTTAGCTTTAGGTACTGTTCCACCGGTCGAAACATCAACAATATCGATTTCAAATTGTGATAACTTTTTACTTAACCATTTTGAATCTTCAATTGTCCAACCCTCATCCATCCAATCTGTTGCTGAGATGCGTACCGCAATTGGAAGATTTGCAGGCCATACTTCTTTAATTTTATCAATGATTTCAAATAGAAAACGCGAACGGTTTTCTCGGTTTCCACCATATTGATCGGTTCTTTTGTTCGAAATAGGGGATAAGAATTCATTGATTAGATAACCGTGTGCACTGTGTATTTCTATCAATTTAAAACCAGCTGTTAATGCTCTCTTAGTGGCATCTGCGAAAGCTTGTTGCACTGATGTGATATCATCTGAACTCATTTCGCGTGGGATTTGCATGTTTGGAGAGAATGCTATTGCAGACGGAGCAATAACTTCCCATCCATTTTCATCATGAGGCATCAACGGATGACTGTCACGTCCAGATGCCCATGTGCTTCCTTTTCTACCAGCATGTGCTAATTGGATTGCTGGGACACTGCCAGACTTCTCTATAAATGATGCAATTTTAGTAAGCATTTCAATATGATCATCTTTCCAGATTCCCAAGTCTCCAACTCCAATGCGTCCATCGGAATGGACTGCTGTCGCTTCGAGCATGACAGAACCTGCACCACCCATCGCTCTAGAGCCATAATGTACTAAATGCCAATCATTGGCAAAACCATCATTAGCCATATACATACACATGGGCGACGTAACGATCCTGTTTCTAAAAGTTACTGATTTTACAGTTAAAGGACTGAATAATTTTGACATATCTAAATTTTATAACGAATTTTCACCGGAAAGGAAGGTCTTATGTCCAATGAAAAGTTGAAGTAATAGTTTTTGATTATTTCGTGTATAGATGGAATAGTTTTGCAACAATTTTCCATTCTCCATTTATTTTTATCAGGGAGTGATAATCTGTGAAATCTTCATCAGCGGCGTCGTGTTCCATTTCAACACGAACTACCGCTGTGGTGGACGTTTTGTGTAACACCGTAAGATTGGTCTGAATATTTGGTGCGGCACCAAATTCTTGAACGTAGGCATAAAGGTTCTCTATACTACCTTGTGAAAGGTCGTGCTCTAAATGACCATACATAACAGCATCTTGATGAAATGCTTTTTTTAACTGTTCGATATTGCCCGTTTTTAGTCCATCCACGTATCCTGCTACAATGGCTAACACATCTTCGTAATCTTGTACAGTATTACTGTTTTTATTTGTCGACATAATTTTATATTTTTTAATTTATGTTACAAATTTACAGACGATAAAAGGTTTCCATTTTTTTATAACGTCCAACTATTTATTCTATTAAGTCCAAATGAGCAGGAGAAATCGGGCTTGATGGCCATCTCTATTTTAATGACGAAATACGGTCGGTGCTTGTCCGTGGTATTCTTTAAAGATTCTCGAAAAATGTGAAATGTTTTCGAAGCCCAGAGAATAACAAATTTCTGAAACAGGCAATTGTGTTGCCTCTAACATTTCCTTCGCTTTTTCAAGACGTTTTTCCCGAATCCATGATGCAGGAGTCATGTTGTAAATGGCTTTAAAATCTCGTTTAAAACTGGATAGGCTTCTGCCGGATAGATACGCTAATTCTGGTAAAGAAACTGGTGAGGCAAAATGCATTTCGACAACATGACGGATATCCGCCCTAACGGGCTCATGCAACTGTAAAATTTGGAGAAACATATTCCGATTTCCCTCAGCGATGTCATACAGTAATTCCATGATCTTAAGGCGTAATTGTCCGGGCTGCACAACAGAATGATCCAAAAAATAAGGTTTCATAGAATTTGCAAAAGCAACAAGGCACTCATTCATCGGGTAAACTCCCGTCTTTATTTCTCCTTCAATTTTCGGAACCTTTATTTCAGACATAGCTAAAAATGATTTTAATAAATCATCTTTGATGCTAAACATCAGGCTGTCATAGATATTGTCATTATCGGGATTACCAATTTTATCGTATTTGACCGCCGTTGCCTTTTTTAGCAGAATCATTTCATTTTTACCGACAACATACTGCTGTTTGCCATAAGTTAGCGTTGCAGATCCTTCGAGCACTATCATGAGGAGATGCTCTTCCAGATACATCGTTCCCTTAGCTTCCATACTATGGATGCATTGCTCAATAATAGAGCATCCGTCGAGCATTAACGCATTTTGAGGGGTAGGACCACTTATTAATGATGTTGGTACTTTGATCATTTTTTTCATAAACGATATTTAAAACTCAGATGATAAAGGAAATCAAAAGAAATTTGAATCACCGATTGATGACCAGTGAAGTAAAAAATATAATGCAAATATATTGAAATAAATAACACTTAACTTTTCTAATTAGTCCTTATATTTTGACTATTTAGTTCAAATAATTGACCAGTTTATGAAGGTATAAGTTTTCCAATATCTAAATCATGGGTCAGGAGATCTGCTTTTTTGCTTAAAAGTTTTAACAGAATTGCTGTTACTTATTTTAAGAATAACTGAACTTTGCGCCACTGTACGAAAGATCTCATAGGTGAATTGATCTCCTGCTTGTCATCTTAACTTTTATAATATCAGTGCTCTACCTTAATTCCATCCGATAATACTTTCTTTTGTGCTTTTATAAAACCCGCTTTATCTTTCTTAACAGCTTTAATGATCTCTTTCTGTTCTTTGGGTACCGTGTAATATTTGTCTACCCATAATTGCATCTCAATCAATATGGGGAGTAAATCGATACCCTTCTTAGTAAGGGTGTATAAAACTTTTGCTTTGCTTTCCGGATGATCCAGTTTACTGATCAGTCCATTTTCTTCCAGCATTAATAATCTTGAAGCTAAGATATTGGTCGCTATCTTCTCGCCAGATTTTAAAAAGTCGCTGTAGGTGCATTGTTTCAAGCGCATTAAATCCCGGATGAGCAATAAGGACCATTTATCTCCTAAAATATCTAATGAACAACTGATAGGGCATTGCGATCTATTTTTCATAATAATGTATTTTTTTTAAAAAACACTTGCGTTTTGCAAGTTGAATTTTATATTTGTACTTGCAAAATGCAAGCAAATTTACTATTTTAAATTATTAATACCATGGAAAACAGTGTAATATTTAATTCTTACCATAAAAATGGATTACAATTGCGGAACCGGATAGTGATGGCTCCCATGACCAGAAGCCGTTCTGATAATCCCGAAAATAAAGCAACAGCGTTGACTGCGCTGTATTACAAGCAACGTGCTTCTGCTGGACTGATCATTACCGAAGGTACATTTATCAGTCCTGAGGCAGTAGGTGTTATACATGTTCCTGGAATTTATACGCAAGAGCAGATCGCAGGCTGGAAATTG
The DNA here is from genome assembly GCF_012030425.1 of Sphingobacterium sp. B16(2022). Lineage (GTDB taxonomy): Bacteria > Bacteroidota > Bacteroidia > Sphingobacteriales > Sphingobacteriaceae > Sphingobacterium > Sphingobacterium anhuiense. The sequence goes on from NZ_JAAUVN010000001.1 coordinate 932,614, forward strand.
ACCACGGAAGCAGTACATGCTGAAAACGGAGTCATCTTTGCCCAGCTTTGGCACACTGGAGCATACTCGCATCCTGATCTTCATCAGGGTAAAAAACCGTTGGCTCCGTCGGATGTAAATCCAGAGCAGCAGGTTTTTACAGCAACGGGATTTAAACCTACTGTCGCTCCTCAGCCCATGACGGTTGCTGATATTAAAAGAACGGTTAATGATTTCAAACAAGGGGCGCTTCATGCTTTTGAAGCTGGATTTGACGGTGTTGAACTTCATGCTGCCAACGGCTATTTACTGCAGCAGTTTTTTAGTAAAAATTCTAATCTGCGCAACGATGAATATGGGGGTTCGATCGAAAATAGAGCGCGCATTCTTTTCGAGATTTTGGATGCCATAAAAGAGGTTGCCGATATCCGTAAAGTTGCGGTTCGTCTCAACCCTTCTTTAAACGGTATTATGGGTATTTTGGTCGACGATGAGACCATTGCATTTTACAACTATCTAGTCAATAGGCTGAATGATTACGATCTGGCTTATCTGCACTTGATAGAACCTTTTACTGATGTTTCCGGAAACGCCAATGCTATCCAGGAAGTTGCCAAGCATTTCCGTCAGCTGTATACAGGAACGATCATCATTAACCGCGGCTTTAATAAAGATACGGCCAATCAGGTTATAGGTGATGGTGATGCCGATCTGGTATCATTTGGTGTACCCTTTATTGCAAATCCTGATTTAGTGGAGCGTTACAGAACCGGAGCGACACTAAATGTTCCGGATCAGAATACATTTTATACGCCGGGCGAAAAGGGTTATACAGATTATAAAACTATAGATCAACAGTAACAATATGAAAACAACAGGAAATACCATATTCATCAGCGGCGGAAGTGCCGGAATAGGATTAGCGATCGCTAAGAAATTAAATGCAGCAGGAAATAAGGTTATTATCAACGGCAGAAATGAAGAACGGCTTCAAAAGGCGTTAAAAGAACTGGATCAGGCAGTGGCTATTCAGGGAGATCTGTCGGTTGAATCTGATAGAATCCGTATTGCCAATGATTTGAAAACAAATTATCCGGATGTTAATATTATCATCAATAATGCTGGTGCTGCATTTGCTTATCTTTTGAGTGAAACTATCGGAGCACATGAAAAAGCAGCTATTGAGATGAATACCAATTATTTCAGCGTCATCCATTTTACAGAATTGCTTATTCCACATCTTCTTCAGAAAGCTGAAGCGGCTGTTATTAATATTTCATCAATAGCAGTGTTCGGAAGCCATGTGATGCTGCCCACTTATGGTGCTACGAAAGCAGCGCTCCATAGCTATACTGCCGCATTAAGACAGACCTATCAAGATCGGGAGAAGTTGCAGGTCTATGAAGTTTATCCGCCTTTGGTCGATACCGAATTCTCCGCAGAAATCGGAGGGGCAAACGGTATTCCTGCTTCTGAGGTTGCTGATGAATTGTTTTTAGCTTTGGAAAAAAATCAATTTGATGTTCCTGTAGGAGATACCAAACAGTTTTTCCAGAAAACTCACTAGCCACTAGAAACGGTTCTTCATTTTAGCAAAAAATGAGGAACCGTTTTAAGTAAATGCTTCTAATTTCAAAGTAAAATGAGCATCATTACAGTTTGAATATAGGGAATAGGACTTACTATTGGGCGCGTTCTCGCCATTCATTTACGCTGTTATGCATCTATGAACGTTGTTAAATTTCAAAAACCTGAGCTAGATGTGCCGGATAGTCTTTAAGGCTTGTTGCGATATCACCCTCTTTAAAAATATCAAAACAGTTATAGTCCGAGACAACTTCTACGCCGCAGAATCTGTAATTACTTGTTATATGCATTAAATAATCAGCAGTGCTTATGCCTCTAAATAACTGTTGGTTTTCATCATTAAAACTTGCTTCAGGTGCATTCCAGGTACTGCAGACCATAAATTTTTTACCTTGCATTTTACCTCCTGTTCCATATTGTCGGGAGAGATCTTCTCTGGTTCTGCCATCACCTGAAAGAAATTTTTCACTGAATAAGCCGCTATTGAATACTTCATCTACATATTTTTTATAGATCCATGGAGCGCCAAACCAATTAATCGGTGTTTGTAAAATGATGATCGCGGCTTCCAAATGTTTTTCTACTTCCTCGTCTGCGTTGTATCCTTTCTCGATACTCGTCTCGATAACCTCGTAGCCCTTTGATAAGAAAAAATCGTGCGCCACCTGTATAAAAGCGCTATTGAGTGTTCCCTCTGACCAATTGGGATAGGGCAGATGTGCATTGATTAAAAGTACTTTTTTTATAGTTTCCATTTTATATTTAAGTATTGATAATAAAGACTGTTTTCTGTTTTGGCATATCCCCTGTAAAAGGTGTGCTATTTTATCTTGCTGACAAAAAATAGTATAACTGTACAGGGGTTAAATAAATCTGTTCGCGTTGTTTTTTTTATGAAACAAAATTATTAGATGGCAGGTAATGGCAAGGAAACAGACTACTACAAAAAAGGAAACAAATTACAGGACGTAAATTTTTTAGAAATTTGGGGTCAGAATTAACGGATTATTTATTGATCAGGGACTGACGGTATTGCCGAGGGGTAAGATTCACCTGTTTTTTAAAGAACTTGGCAAAATAGTTTGGGTACTCAAATCCAAGTTCATACGCAACTTCGGTACTATTCAATTCTTTTTTGATCTCAAGCAATTCTTTAGCTTTTATTACTACAAAATCATGAATATTTTCAAGGGCAGATTTATTTGTTAAATGTTTGATGATATCGCCCAGATAGTTGGCCGACAAACCTAATTTATCTGCGAAATACTGTACTGCTTTGGATCTGTTGAAAACTGTCTTTTATAAAATGCTTCTACTAAAGAGACCAGTACGTTGACGTAGGATAATAAAACAGTATTATTTTTCTTTTTACTGTTGTAATAAGGCGTCATCAATTCAAATACCGTACGGATTTCTTCCGCTTCCGTTTCGGTCAGGTACAATGCTTCATGCTGTCCATAATCCAGGTAATTTTTGAATAAAAATCGGTTCTCCGAAATGATCTTCTTTGAGAGCTGTAGATACATTCCTGTATAGGTGGGGAGCGGTGCTATATCCCAACCATTTGCGAGGTTAGGACTATTGAAGAAAACGGCTGTAATGGGCGTTGCATCTGGCGTATTACTATAAACCAGATTTATCTTTATGGAAATCCGATAAAAATCTATTAAAACAGGATCTGATGTAGCCCTCATGCGAAGTGGCTGATAATAACCGATATCTATATCGTCATCTAACGGTTCTTTTAAACCTACATACTGATTATAAGACGCAAAGTTTTCGAATCGTATCATACTACAAATATATATAATTCAAGTGCTGCACGCGTAAATTATTTATTGCAGAGGACAAGAACGTTCTCATATTCTTGATTTCTTAAATGTATACGGTATTTCATACCAGATCAGTAATATTGGTAGTTTAAAGAGTAATATGTGTAATTTATTCTTCTAAATCATGCTGAATTTTGTTATTAGGATTGACTTTGTTTATGATCTATTCTATAGCATGTGACATTGTTGTCATTTTAAATTTGAGCTTTTGGTAATGAATTTAAAACAAGGTGAAATAGTCTCTCATTGGCATGGGCAAGTGCAGATAGCGTTTTTGATGAAATAGTGTGTTCCAGACATGGGGTAGGTTTAGTAAAGTACGAAAATTATTGTCTTAATAATCGGATTTTCCGTAGCTTTTTTTGGAAGATATTGCGTAATTTTAGGAGCCAGTTTGAAATTCCTTTTAAACTATTATAGCGGTTCTATAATGATTCGGTAGGAAGTCAAATTGCGGTTCCAGTTAGATGATGATGAAGAACCGGATATATTTTTGAATGTGATGATTCTAAATAATTTTTAACAATCACTTGATCGTATTCCTTTTTTTTACTGAAAGAATTTTATGCCTGTTCCAACAAATAAATCTGAGCTACAATTAGCAATAAAAACAAATTACGATAAACTTAAAAAGGACTTAAGTACTGTTCCCTATGAGCGGACAGCGGTGAAGGATATGGAAGGTCATGGTAAAGGTACATTAATGAGTATCAACGATCTGCTGGCTTATTTGGTAGGGTGGGGAGAGCTGGTGCTCAAATGGAACAGGCTAAAGGATAATAAGGAGGAGGTGTCTTTTCCGGAGTTTGGATTTAAATGGAATGAACTTGGTCGACTGGCACAAAAGTTTTACGACGACTATAAAGATGACGACTTTCATGTATTGATGGATAAGTTAAGCCATACTGTAGAGGCGATATTAGCATTAATAGCTAAAAAGTCAAATCATGAATTATATGAAACAGCCTGGTATGAGAAATGGACCTGCGGAAGAATGATCCAGTTCAATACTTCTTCACCTTATGCCAATGCGAGCAATCGAATTCGCAAGTGGAAAAAAGAAAATGGTTTAAAATAAACAAAGCACCTTAATTTGGTAAGGTGCTTTGTTTATTGCAGGCGTGATCATATCTTTCGGTGGCATATCCCATTTTTTGTTTAAATAAACGACGATCAAAAATAGGAGGAAATGCGAATGCCACCATGCTAAACCTAACTATCATATTTCTTTTTGAGCCAAAGACTGGCACGTACTAAGAGGATGAGGACCGGTACTTCAATCAATGGCCCAATAACGCCCACAAATGCCTGTGGGGAATGTATGCCGAAGACGGCTATAGCTACTGCAATGGCTAATTCGAAATTATTTCCGGTAGCCGTAAATGATATGGCCGCATTCTTATCATAGGCGACTTTCATCGATTTATTGATAAAAAAACTTATAAAAAACATCAGTACAAAATAAATCACCATTGGTATTGCCACTTTAACAACCTGTAAGGGCAATTGAATGATCTGTTCGCCTTTTAAACTGAACATCAGGACAATGGTAAATAATAGCGCGTATAATGTAAATGGCGATATTAGCGGTATGAATTTTCGATGATACCAGTTTTCACCTTTTATTTTGGGGAGAAATCTGTGACTTAAAAAACCCGCTAAAAAGGGTATTCCTAAATAGATTGATACACTTTTTACAACTTCGCCCATCTCTATCGATATCGCATACTTCGCAAATCCAAAATAGGAGGGCAAAACATTGATAAACAACCATACGAATAAGCTATAGAACAGGACTTGAAATACGCTATTTAAAGCAATTAGAAGTGCTGCATATTCGCGGTTTCCTTTTGCTAAATCATTCCATACGATCACCATAGCAATGCATCGCGCGAGTCCGATTAGAATTAACCCTACCATGTAATCGGGTTCATTTCTTAAAAATAGCACTGCCAGTATAAACATCAAGATGGGGCCTACCATCCAATTCAGTAAAAGGGATAGACGCAGCACTTTTTTATCTTTGAATGCCAAGGGCAGTAGAGTGTAATTTACTTTAGCGAGTGGCGGGTACATCATAACGATTAATCCAATTGCCAATGGTATATTGGTGGCACCGATGGACAGGTGATCCATTACATCTGAAATACCGGGGAATACATTGCCTATTAGGATACCTAATCCCATCGCCAGGAAGATCCACAAGGTAAGGTATCGGTCTAGAAATTTCATTTTTACCTGCATCCTATATTTTATTTAATTTGTGAAAAGACGTAAAACATTTCGGAGGCAATCTGCAAACTTCTGTTTCTGTAGACCTCGTCTTGTTCTGCTGTATTGTCCGATATTTTAGGATCTTCAAACGTAATCGGTATGCGTTTTTCAGCTCCTGCAATAAAAGGGCAACCGCCATCTGCCTGTGAACAGGTCATGACTGCTGCAAAGTTGGATTCAGGATTGAAAGGGGAGTCGTATTTTTTAGAGAATCCAATAATAGGCAGAGCATTTTCATCGTATTTGAAGGCATAAACCGGATTTTCGCTGTTTGAAATAATACTGACGGCAATACCTGCATTTTCAAGTGTTAAGGCAACTTTAGGAAACAGTGCTGTCTCTTCTGTACCTCCTGAATAACAGGTTACGTTTGGTATTTGGTAATGCGCAGCAGCGATTTGTGCCCAGACCTGAGAGAGGTGACTTCGACGGGAGTTATGCGTACAGATGAAATTGATATTGATAGCTGAGCCAGCTGTAACTTTATCCTGGATATAATCAATCAGGGGCTGCAACGTAGATTTGCGCCCTTGATTGATCGCTAATTTCAGTATATCCGAAATGGTATTTACTAGTTTTGTGTTCATATCGGTCTTTTGATTAACAACAGCCAGAACCTGGTGTGCAACTGTTTGCATCGACTACCTGCAAAGGGTTTGGAATGCCACATGCATCTTGTGCTAGACAGGCTGTGGTTTTGTTCGTTAAGACGAAATTCTTACCATTGAATGCTAAGCCATATTTTCCAATTGTACCACTTTGATATTCTACTTCAATCTCATGATCTCCGATATTTAGTTTTGTTACTGAGAGTTCGATGATGTGCGCCAGTTTTCCTGGTTTCAAACGGTGTTCATAATCATCGGCATTCCATAATTGGAAATTTACAGTATTTTCGGTGCGCGTAACGCCACCGCAATCAATAAAAGTTTTATTGATCTGACCGACTTCGGTTACGTGGAAATGTTCTGCTACAAAAGTTCCATCTTCTAATTGAAATTCAACATTTTCTAATGTTGGAAGGATTTGTTTGATTTCTGATAATTTCATAGTATTTCTATTTTATTATATCGTTATATTACGATAGTTGTGTGTAAAAAAAATTAAGTTATTTTTTAAAAGGCATTAGCCTTAAGCAGTTCTTAGCAGCATTTTTGATTGTTTACGGATAGGATTATATTACCAAAATAGGCTTTTAGGATCCCGAAAGTTTTTTCATCAATGCAGTAACAGATGGATGTTCCTTCGATATTCCCTTTTATTAATCCCGCATTTTTTAGTTCTTTCAGATGCTGTGAAATTGTGGATTGCGCAAGTGGTAATTCGTCAACAATATCGCTACAGATACAGGCATTTACTTTCAATAGGTATTCGATAATGGCAATACGAGCAGGGTGACCAAGTGCTTTCGCAATGTTGGCAATATTATTTTGCTGGTCGGTAAAGTGAATCGTTTTTGTAGCGCCCATGGTTTGATGATTTTGTATATCGCAATATTACGATTAATGAATTGAATTCTAAAATTTTTTTCTCAAAAAGATTTATACATGACAAAAATACTCGTCGGGTGATATGAAGAGTATCTTGACGAAGCCAAGACGCAATGTTTTAGGAGTACGTACTGAAAAGCTTATTTTATTGTTAGCATAAACGGCAAAATTCGGCAGAATAGAAATAGTAGAATTCATTTTTGAATGGTTCTGCTAAATATGATTTGGAAGGAAATGTTGCGATTATCACTATTTTACACAAAAAAAATTATAAAGGAGGTATCGAGGGCAATATTTACGTTCGAGTTAGTAAAGATTATGAAAAAGGGACTGATGATAATTTTTTCCATCAATCCCTTTTATGCTATTACTTTTGATCTTAATGTATGGTTGTGCATCACATTAAAATATAATTTCAGCGTTTAATAAACCGATACTTCTGCCATGGCGGCATTTTGGGTGAAATCAAATGCGGATTTGAAAACAAGTTTAAAATAACGGAAGGATTGGGTTGATGGTAAGTCAATGTTTTGTGGTACACTATTTTCCTGCAGGGTAAATGTTCCTAGACTGTTCCAGTCTGCGTTGTTCTGACTCACCTGAATTTCAATTTCTCTTACTTTACGAGAACCATTTCTTTGGGTAAGCGTAAAGCCGGAAACCGTTTTGCTGGTTTTCATATCTACTGTAATAAAATAGGGATATGTTTCGGGATTGCTGGACCAGCGGGAGTGCCAGAATGTATTGGCATTGCCATCAATTATATTCGCTGCCCTTCCATTTTCTGCACCGGTTTCCTGATTGGTGTAATCGATCACGAGCCACTTATTTTCCCAATTAGGATCATCGGTCTTAGTCGTAAGATCCTCAGTAGGCGTAGGTAAATTGAGATTCTGTATTTCTGTATATACTGATTCATCGACTTTAAGTCCCCATTTGCGAAAAAAACCGCTTAGATTTTTACCTGAAATTGTACATGCTTTTAACATAAAATAGCGCATCTTCTGTGCTCTTGTCGTCACATTAGGTTGCTCTATTCTGGTTTCTTTGTGCAAAGTTTGATAGAAAGTATCTCCAAATGCTAACCAGAGTTGCTGGAACATGGCTAAGCGCGCAAATACGCTGGTACTTGATGCATTAAAATCTTTTTCAGCATAAGGAATGATGAGATAGTCCATGACCTCTGTCCATACGTTATCACGGGTCAGCCTCGAGTTTTGAGCGCCCATTTTTCGTTCCGCAGCCAAAGAATAAATGTTAACGGTGGTTTCACCTAATTCTTCCCATGTCCAGGCAGACTGCTGATGCATATGTCCCAGTTCATGCCACGGACCCCAGCCGTCATTTCTAGCACCGGTTACTGTGAGTAGTGTATTCATTGTGGAGGTGTAGTAAGCAGTCCGATACCAGGTGGCAACCATGAAATAGTCTGCATTATCGGTCTCGGTCATTAATATTTTATGGATATTCTCATCATGCTGTGCCGCTGAACCGTCTATACCACTGATCGCATATTCTGCTTTGACAATTTCATCGTATGTCTGCATGAGCTGTTCTTGATTTTCCAGTCTGTGGTCTAAGGCCTTTGCGCGGGAAGCGACTAACATGGTCTCTTCGCTTTCTAATAACACATCGGGTGCTTCGGTCCAGGTATTCAGCATGACCTGCCATTGTGCATTGGTAGTTTTTCCCAACACATAATGAGGAACAGGTTTATGTCCTGCTCTAAATTCAACCCGTGCTTTACCGCTAGGTGTGCTGTTGTCATTGGCATTATACCGTATATACAACAAACCACCGTACTGATCTGCCTGAATGGTATTGAGGCCCTGTGTCAGCGGAACAACTGTCGGATTCCATTTGTCTTTATAGCGTGAATAGGTGCCTATTAATAAGGTGGGGATACCTGTTCCGTCCTCCAGCTGGTCTACATAAATGGATAATGTACCACTTGGTGCTACGTAAAACCCGGTAGCGGTAAAATCTGATGCTGGAAATGATTGCCCAAGTCTTTTAGATTCTTTGACTCCCGAGGGCAGTTCATTAAAAACCTGGATGGTATCGTAGCTGATCGCTAAACTATCAACCGGGATGGTTTCGATAGGGCCTATCGTTTTTTGACAGGATGAAAAGAGGGCGATGACTGCTATCAGCCCTAATTTGATTGTGTTTTTTATCATAATTAAAGTTTAAAATTTATATAATTGATCTGTAAATCTATCCTGATATCTCCCCATATCTTTCTTGCATGATCTAAAAAAGGGGCGTTTCTTTTTGAAAAACGCCCCTGATCGCCACTTATACATCACCTAATTTTTCGTTTCTTTTCACCTTATTTCAAGTAGGATGTTTTACCTACTTATATGTTGATATTTAAAATCTAATTTAATAAATATTTATCGATAAGATATTTTTTATTTTGTTTTTAATATAATTACCTTGAAAAGGCTTATCAGTTCTTTGTTATATTGTATTTATCAGAAAATGTCACCCGATATGTCGCTGAACTATATTTGAGCTTATGTTTATTGAGAGTGATTAATCAAGAAAAACAAAGAATTGGAAAAGAGATAATGGAAGATTATTTTCAGTTTTTAAACCATATTGACGATGTCGCTTTGGAACAAGTACCTGAATATCTTTAAATTGATAAAATTACAGGAAAACTATTTATTTCGCATAAGCACTCGAATGATCCTATTTTAGAAAGAGACATTTCACAAAAGAAATAGGTCTAAGGTTTGGACAATATAATAATGCGTATCTTGAAGAGCAAGATACAGAAGGTTTCCACGAATGTAGAATCGTTGAAATATTTGATTTCAAATTTAAGAATGGCCAAATACGGTATGTAATGTCCGATTTTACGCAGTAGTATAAACATATATAAGCATGGAAAAAGATAATTTTGACGAAATAATTCGTCGCTCAATAACTATCAGGAAAAAATACCACGAGTTGGAGATGACCCATCATGGCAGCGAATGGACTGTGGAAGAAGATGCTTTAGCTTATTTAACTGATGCTGGGTTGGTCGGACGGGACATTATGTCGCAACAACTACGCTGGCCAAAAGTGGGATCGGAAGCTGAGCTGGAACATAAACTAGGGGAAAATATATGGTGGTTAATCGTATTGGCAGAAAGATCGGGCATTGATATTAAAGATGCTGTTCATAATTTTCTGGACAAAACAGAAACAGTATTAAAATAAGCGGATCGAAATCTCATAGTGTCATGAGATTTCGGTCTGCTGGATAATTAGTTGTCTTTTAGTTGTGATAACTAATTATTTAGCTGATATTTGAGTATAAAAGAATCAGCAATGGAAATAGTAGAATTTACCAAAGTAGAACACCAATTGATGCAGGTGCTGTGGAAATTAGAGAAAGCATTTGTTAAAGAAATCATACAGGAATTGCCTGAACCAAAACCTGCTTATAGCACCGTGTCTACGATGATCCGTATTTTGGAGACAAAAGGTGCAGTGGCTTACGAAGCTTTTGGTAAAACTCACCGTTATTATCCGTTGATTTCAAAAGAGGAGTATATGCGTTTCGAGGCCGATAAATTTTTGGACAATTACTTCTCCAATTCTATTCAGGATATGTTCTCCTTTTTTGTTAATGAAAAGAAAATTGACTTAAAGGATGCTGAACAGTTACTTAAGATGATTGATAAAATTAAAGACTAAGTCCTGTGGAAAACCAGCTCTACTTCATTTGGTCGAGTATCGCGATGACCATTTTTTATATGTTTTATCAATTGGTGCTCAAACGTGAGACTTTCTTTTTATGGAATCGAATTTATTTGTTAGCAACACTTTGTTTGGCGATGATGCTCCCATTGCTGAACCTTTCGGCGCTTTTTGGCTTACCACAAATGGTGCTGATGGAAATTCCTTTATCTTTTATTGCTAAAGATAAGCTGGTTTCTGTCGCGGAGATACAAATTCACCTGTTTTCTGTTTTATACTGGACTGGCGTTAGCTGCAGTGCTATATGGCTGGTCATAAAACTTGCTGTTATAAAAAATCAATTGCATTCGCAGGAGATCGGTAGAGCATTTTCATTCTGGAGAACTAAAGTTATTGATCCAGATCTATCGGATTTTGACGCAATAAATGCGCATGAAGAGGTTCATGTTAAACAGTTACATACACTGGATATCATTTTTGTCGAATTGATTGCCGTATTTTTTTGGTTCAACCCGCTCATATATTGTTATCGTAAGAGTCTTAAGTTTGTTCATGAATATCTCGCGGATGAACATGCTGTCAAATATGCCGGCAGCACTAAGCAATATGCAATGACTCTTTTTCTGAAATCTTTTAAAGTTGGACCGGTGCTGACGAATACTTTTTATAATCCTTCCTTACTGGAAGCCCGGATCAGGATGCTTCAGTGCAAGAAGTCCAGCGTTAAACACTTATGGAAATACATTGGGCTTGTGCCTATGGCCGCGCTTGTTGTGGTACTATGTTCGTGGAAGATTTCAAATTTTAGTGCGATGGATTCGGACAGTAGGGTGCAGCCTGCTATTTTTCCTGGCGGGGTTGACGCTTTTAGTAGTTTTTTGATTCAGAATTCAAAAAAGGTCTCAAATGAAAGGGGAAAAGTAGCAGTGAGTTTCATTGTCGAAGCTAATGGTGAAGTGACCCATGAAAAAGTTGAAAATGGATTAAGTCCTATAGTGGACAGCGAGGCCCTGCGTATTATTTCTTTAAGTCCGAACTGGCAACCAGCAGTCCAAAATGGTCTTCGTGTTCGATCTCTTTATCATATGAATATAAATTTTAATCCTGATAATCAGTAGTTTATATTTATTTATTACATTATTAGTTGTGATGACTAATAAATTAGTTGTATAACTAGTTTGTTAGTTGTATGTTTGGGTATACCAATTTATACCAAACATGATCGGCATTCTGATTTTTAAATCCACTCGATTTTATAGCTATTTAGGCTTACTATTATGCAGTTTGATGTCTGCTCATGCACAGGAAAGAAAGAATAATGTGTTTGGAGCTGTTGTTAATGAAAAGAATATATTTATACCTTATGCTCAGGTTAGTTTAAAAAATAGTCTTGATTCAAACACGGTAAAGACGGTATTGGCAGATAGTTTGGGAAATTTTGGTTTTGCAATCGCATCTGGTAAATATTTGATTGAAGTGAAGAGCATGGGTTATAGGTCAGCTTATACTGTAACTTTTGAAGTTACTGCGGTATCGAGTATAAACCTAGGGAGTATTGCACTCCAAATTGAACCGACACAGTTAGGTGTTGTGACGGTTGATGCAAAGCTTCCTTTTATCGAAAGGAGGGCAGATAAAGTGATCGTCAATCTGAATGGTCTTGGTTCCGGAGCTCCATTAATGGAGGTTATGAATCAGTTGCCGGGGGTTACTGTTGATGCATCAGACCTAATTAGTCTAAACGGCAAATCGGTTCAGATTTATATTGATGGTAAAGTGAGCGCACTTTCGGCAGATGCATTGTCTGGTCTGCTGAAGGGTATTTCTTCGGCAGCAATTGAAAAAGTTGAATTGATTAGTCAACCTTCTGCTAAATATGATGCGGCCGGAAATGGTGCCATCATCAACATCATCCGAAAACGTAGTTACAAAGGCGGTCTAGATGGTAATGTTTATGCAGGAGCTGGGAAAGGGACTTATGGAAAAGCGAATGGTGGTGTCAATCTCAATTATAAAGGAAAAGGTTATAATCTGCTGCTGAATCTGGATTATAATTACAATAAGTATTTTTACAACACGGACATTGCAACCAATTTTTTAGATGATGCGGGGACAGTTGTTGGGGAGTCGATATCGAAAATGAAGAGCACGAGGGCTATTGCCAACTACACACCCAACTTGGGAATGGATTTTTATTTATCCAAGCGTACTACTTTATCTGCCTCTGTTAAGCCTGGTTTTCAAACATCGTGGCGGGATGGAGTAGCGCATATTGAAGAAGTGGATGTTATTGCTAAAAGTAAGTCACTTTCTGTGTTTAGCAACGACGTTGCTGTTTATGCAGGTAACTTTTCGACCGGACTGCGTCTGCAACATCAGATCGATACTGCGGGAAGGGATCTAACAATGGATCTGGATTATTATCGCTATGCAAACTATAATGATCAAAATAATAGAACAGTTTCTTTCGATCCTTTCGATGATCAGCCGAGCGTGATTGCTCAAGATCGTATCCTTCATGTATATGCTTTTAAAACGGATTATGTACAGCCTTTGGGTAAAGGGCGTCAGTTCGAGATGGGAATGAAAACGAGTTTTGTGTTTTCCGACAATAGTAATGATTTCCGGGAAGGGGCAAGCCATCAGAACGATCTATTTGATTATCAGGAAAACATTTCGGCTCTCTACTTGACATATGGTGCTACTGGTGAAAAATTTTCATACCAACTGGGTATCAGGGGTGAGTATACGTATGGACAGGGAGAGGAGCAATCTGGAAAGAACAGCTTTAATAAAAATTACTTTAATCCTTTTCCGTCGGTTCACGTTGACTATAAGCTAACTAAAAATCATAATCTTAGTCTCGGGATCAATAAAAGGATTGAACGCCCTGGTTATGAAAGTTTAAATCCACTGATCCGGATCATTAACAGTAATAACCTGCAACAAGGAAATCCTGCATTACGACCTGTACTGGCTTATAATGCTGACTTGTGGTACGGGTACAAAAATGCGTTTTACGCAGGTGTTACTTACAGTTACAGTGTAGATGATTTTACCAATATAACTGTGCCAGTGGAAGATGTTGTAGTCACAACATTACCGGGAAATGCGGATCATGCAGGTTACTTTACGCTTCAGGCGATGTATGGCAAGCAGGTATTACCGTGGTGGTACACCAGTTCTAATGCGATCTTGTCGAAGCGCCCGTTTAAAGGAGAGTTTGATGGTATTTTGCTTCAGACTGATGGCCGTTATAGCATCTCCGCCACTTCTTATAATAGTTTTTTGCTTCATAAAAACTTCTCTTTTTTATTCCTTTTTAATTATCGAGGTAAAAGTGTGGAACGAAACATCAGCAATGAAGCTTTTGCTTATTTAACAGTAGGAGTAAGGCAACAGTTTCTAAAGAAACGTGCTTCTGTGCAACTTAATGTGATGGATGTTTTTAATTCATATAAGAATAAGTTCCAACAAAATAGTGGGCCAATACAGCAGAACTGGCGTAATCATATTGAAACGCGTATGGTGAAACTGAATCTTACTTATAGTTTTGGAGGTTCGATTAAAAATACGAAGAAAGTGAATGCTGCTGAAGATGAGAAAAACCGAAGTGTGGTACGTGAAAATTAAATGGGAGATGATGTGACAAGATGCTAACGGGGTAGCGTAAGAAAAAAGACTGATGACCATTCGGACTGATCTCAAAAAGTGTCAACCATTTTTGGGACAGTTTATTGTATCCATCAGCCTCTTTTCAAAGCACTCTTGAAGGTTAGAATCTTGCTATTATATCTGCATTATTTTGAAAAATATCCTTGAAGGTTTCATTCATTCCTTAGAACATCACTACAATGCGGTTGAGAGGGTATAACTTTTCCATTGTTCAACATCATGGGTGATGAAATCCATTTTTTTGTAGACGACGTCATAGGCATCACTACCTAAGAACAAATGCACCGGTGGATTTTCTGTTTTGCTTATCGCGATTAGTACATCGGCCGCTTTTTCGGGATCATTGGGCTGATTGCCATCAATGTCATTCAAGTGTGCTTGTTCAGATTGGCGGGCTGCTTCGTAATCTGCTATGGTATGCTGCGGTGTTTTGACCGATCCTTTAGCAAGGAAATCGGTGCGAAAATATCCCGGATAGACAACCGTTGCTTTTATTCCGAAACCTTTTACTTCTTCAGCTAAACTTTCTGTTAAACCTGCAACAGCAAATTTTGTGGCACAATAAATACCCCAACCTGCAAATCCACCTGAATAACCACCTATTGAAGCGATATTGAAAATATGTCCCGATTTATTTTGACGTAAATGGGGCATTACGTTTCGAATGATATTCAAGGTGCCAAAGACATTGATGTCAAAACTGCTTCTTGATTCCCCGTCCGTTAGTTCTTCTATGGTGCCTATCTGTCCAAAGCCCGCATTGTTGACAACAACATCCAGTTGCCCAAAATGTGCGATACTTGTTGCAATTGCTTTTTTTACATCCTCGTTATCGGATAAGTTTACTTCTATCGGAAGGAATAGATTCGATATAGCGCCGATTTCTTTGATTAATGGTTGCGTGTTCCGTGATGTTGCAATTACCCGAAATCCCTCTTGTAGTAATTTTTTTACTAATGATAAGCCTAAACCTTTCGAGGCTCCTGTTACTAACCATACTTTTTGTGTTTCCATCGTTTTGATTTTTATGATAACACAAATGTAGGGCGACGATGAGGGAAGGGATAACGAAAAGCTAACAATACCTTACGAAATTCTAACATTTCGAAATTGAGTCGGATTAATAGCTAAGTGTTTTTTGAAAAAATTATTGAAATGGGTCACCTCGGTAAAGCCTAATGCAAATGCAATTTCAGAAACGTTCCAATCGGTTTGGATTAAAAGAACTTTAGCCTCTTGGAGCAATCGTTCGGCAATGATTTGAGTTGGCGTTTTATGTGTGGTTTCTTTTACTGCTCTGCTCAAATGATTGACATGTACAGCCAATTGACCTGCAAAATCTGATGCGGAACGGAAGTGAACTCTTTGTCTTGCATCTTCAATGGGAAATTGCCTTTCCAGTAATTCTAAAAATAAAATAGCAATACGGTGTGAGGCACTGATCTCCTGCTTTTCAATCTTTTTTGCGGGTTGCATTTTTAAGGTCTGATGCAAAATTTCAAATACCAGATTTCGCAATGCATCGTACTTGTGCACATAATCGGAATCGATTTCTTCGAACATACTTAGGTAAATATGTTTTATGTTTTCGTTTTGTTCGTCGTTAAGTTCAAAAATAGGGGTTCCATTGGGCTGGAAAACTTCGTAATTTCTTAAATTTCCAAAATGATGAAAAAATGAAGGTGTAAATACACAGAAAAAACCAGACTGCTGGTCATCGAGAGACTCCCAATTATAGGGAATCTGGGGATTGGCAAATAATAGTGCCTGTTTTTTTATCTCGATTTCCTTATCGGCATAATAAATTTTGTTTTTACCAATAATCAAGCTGATTTTATAATAGTCTTTTCTGCTGTATGGAACTGGTTTAGCATGGCTGCCAACAAAATCATCAAGCCTGAATACATTGAAATGGCCAATCTCTTTTCGGATATTGTCAGGTACCCAATTGAGTTTGGTTTTATAAAAATCTTCGATTGATTGTGTCTTTTCCATTTTTCAAAGTTACAAAAAACAAATATATGGTAGCGTGTTCCTTTTTGTAAATTCATCCTTATGGCTATACCCAAAGCAGTAGTTTTTAAGAATTTCCGTATGCGTGATTGTTTGTGAATATCGATAGTCAAAAGGAATAAGATTTGCAATTAAATATGAATCCATTATATCCAAGACTTGAGCTGAAGGACTATGTTGTTTTTTATTTGGAATTAATCTAAACAATATAGTATCTTAGCGACCTCGAAAATGAAAACGCACTGGGTCAATATTACAAAAGGGGATAAGAAAAGTTTCTTTGTTTTCTATGATGCTATTTATAGGTCTCTGTTCCAGTATGGTATGGTTATCGGTAAAGATAGAGAAATCGTAAAGGAATCGATCCATATTCTATTTTATGAACTTTGGGAAAAGCATGAACGCCTACCGCAGGAAATCAAAGATCCTAAATTCTATGTCTTTGTTTGGTTGAAGAGGATTATATACCGGCAACTTAAATCGCAACAGTCTTCGCTGGAGAGTATACTAAATGAACCTTTTGAAGAATCTGTGGAGGATCAAAAAATAAAGGTCGAAGAAATCATCGAGAAAGAGCAGTTGCTGCATGCCGCGCTGGCCAAGCTCACCAAAAAACAGCGCCACTACATAGATCTGAAATTTTTTCAGAACAAGTCCTATGAAGAGATTGCAACCGAGGAAAATGCGGCCGTTCGGACCGTATATAATGTTATTTACGAAGCCATAAAGAGCCTGAAAGGTAATTTAACGCCTATTTTGATTTTTATTTTAAATTATTATAAATAAAATAGGTAAAATTAGAAGGTTTCATGCACTACTCTTAAAATGC
Organism: Sphingobacterium sp. B16(2022); assembly: GCF_012030425.1. GTDB lineage: Bacteria > Bacteroidota > Bacteroidia > Sphingobacteriales > Sphingobacteriaceae > Sphingobacterium > Sphingobacterium anhuiense. The sequence goes on from NZ_JAAUVN010000001.1 coordinate 949,989, forward strand.
ATGAAAAACAATGGTTAACCCTACTATAGAAAAACTCATCTGTGATCCTTCTTTTATTGACTATTGTCTGGATCATGAATCAGAAAATTTCGTTTACTGGCAAAAATGGATTGCAGAAAATCCGCAATATGAACATTTGATCGTAGAAAGTAAAACATTGATTTTACAGCTCCAGGCTATGCCGTCTGAGGAAGAGATTGCAACGGAAAGATTGCGTCTGTCTCAAGCGATTGATGAATGGCATGTGAACCGCTTATTTCAGTTTCGCAAATGGTTGCCCTATGCCGCAGCATGTCTGGTTGTTTTGGGTATTTCAATCTTTTTCTACCAGCAAAGACAGGTTCCGCTGCAATCCCCAATGGCAACAGTGGAATTTTTAGAACAAAAAGTGCCTGCAGGTAAGTACATGAACATGCAGTTGATGGACGGAACAAAAGTACGATTAGGCCCTACTTCGACATTAAATTATCCTCAGAGATTTACTGAAGGCGAAAGGAAGGTTGCACTAAAAGGTGAAGCTTTCTTTGATGTTGCACATAATGCCGACCAACCATTTATTATCCAGGCTGGTGAATTTGATGTGAAAGTGCTAGGAACTTCATTTAATGTTCATGCTTTTGAAGAAGACAAATTAGCGAAGATTGCCTTGTTTACAGGAAAGGTCGAAATCTCCAATGAGAGCATGCATCTGGTGATTGTGCCCGGACAGGCATTTGTTTATAACAAAGCCTTGGGAACTTATACAATAGAACCTTTTGATCGAGCCAAAGAACGCGAAACAATGGAAGGAATTCTACACTTTAAGCATGCAGGTTATTCGGAAATTGGTTCACAGCTGGCGCGTAAATATGGTATTGTTTTTCAACCTGATGCAGGTATAGAGCTTGATTTTTCTGGATCGATTGCACATGAAAGCTTGGCACAGGTGCTGGAAAAATTAACTTTAACTACCTCATATCACTTCTCTCTTGAATCTAACACCTTAATTGTCCGTAAAAAATAATATGAAAAACAATAATAAGCCCAGCGCAATCTGGGTTCGTTCTTTATTTCTTGGTGTCGCACTGACCTGTCATGGATTTTCAGTGACTGCACAACAGCTTAAAGTCGAAAGTAAAAGTCAGTCGCTTAAATCTATTTTAGAGCAGATTGAAAACCAATCGGGCTATACTTTTCTATATGATGAAAAAACCGTCAATCTGAATCGTAAGGTTTCTTTACAGATGAGTGGTTCTCTGACTCAGATTTTACAAAGTCTGGAGCAACAGACCTACCTACAGATGAAGTTGTCGGGACGAAATATTTTAATTAATAACGGTTCTGTAGGTCTTTTAACGGGTAAAGTTACTGATGAGGAAGGACTACCGTTATCATTGGTCTCGGTATTCTTTAGAGAACTAAACCAATATTTTTTAACCGAGCAAGATGGTTCGTTCAGATTCCAGTTTCCGGCACACCGTCTTAAATCTGCCGAAGTCCGTTTTTCGATGATCGGGAGGCAGGGGACAACCTTAAACCTATCGCTGGACAAACAGCAGACAGTTGCATCGACTGTTACCTTACCGTTATTAAGTGTGGGACTTGAGGAAATTTCAGTAACTCCGCGTACGAATCAGAATTTAGAAAGTAATACTTCGCTGTATATAAACCGCGAAGTGATTGAGCAGTCAGGAGCGCTCAGTCTTAATGATCTGTTGAGTTTGGTCCCTGGACAGAAGATTGCCGCGCCTTCTTTACAACAGGTGCAACAAGCTAATCTGCGCAGTGCTTCGATGGGGACAAATTCTCTGGGGACAAAAGATCCTTTTTCATTAAATAATTCGTTTGGTATTGCTTTGATTATGGATGGTATAGCACTTTCTAATAATGCAAATATGCAGACGCTTAATCCAGGGATTAGCGGAATGGGTAATTCTTATGTGGGCGGTGGTATATCGGGATTGATGGGGAGTGCTGATCGTGGCGACCGATATACCGGTGATTACACGTTTGGAGGAACAGATTTACGTCAGATTGCGACGGACAACATTGAGAGTGTGGAAGTGGTGGCTGGTATTTCCTCCGCAAAATATGGGGATATGACCAATGGTGCTGTTATTATCAATCGGGTAGCGGGTGGAACTCCTTTCAACTTTAATATGCAACTTCGTGATAATGCCACGGTATACGGATTGACAAAAGGGTTTAAAACAAAAAATCTGGGCGCTTTTACTTTTGGGGGTAATTTTACACGTTCGTATAATGATAACCGCGATAAATTAAAATCGTATGACCGTGTGGGGAGTAATCTGATGTGGAGTACTGCCGCTGGAAAGGACCGTGCTTTTACCAATACCTTCACAGCGGATTATGGTCGTCATCTGGATAATGTACGCCGTGATCCAGATGATCTTACGGCAACCATACTGCGCTATAAAGCTTATAACTTTTCTATAGGTAATCGCCTCAATTATAGAATTGACAATAGTTTCTTGACTAATATTGGTTTTAATGTACGCTATAGTGAGACCTATCAGAATACCTACAAAGAGCAGTATATGAATAATACCTACATCATATATACCGATGCAACTAATGTAGGAATCACCAATGGACAATATGCTTCTGGTATCTACACGGCAGTGACCAATCTGGAGGGAAAGCCTGTGGATTTTACAGCCAGATTGGATTTGAATGGTAGTTTCCATACGGGCGATATCTTGCACCAGTTTAATTTTGGATCCTCTTATAATTATTCTAAAAACAAGGGGCGGGGGCAGATCGTCGATCCGACACGTCCGCGAAATAATACCTCGGTTGCAAATGGAGACAATCGCTCGGAACGATATTATGATTTTTCACGGCTACATGCTCAAAATCAAATCGGTCTATATGCTGAAGATGTTTTTAGAACCACTATAGCGGACCGTAACCTGAATGTGCGGTTGGGTACACGATTGGATCTCTTTGAAGGTTATGTGACCTTTTCACCGCGTACAAATATCAATTATGAGCTTACCCCCGATTTGCGTATTGGTTTAGCTTATGGTTGGGGAAGTAAAGCACCGGGATTGGCGCAGTTATATCCAGGTCCCGTTTTCTATGAAATCCCCTTATACCAAAAGACTGCGGTAAAAGATAATGGTGCCGTAGATGAGGCGAATAGTGTGTACTTGCTCTATGTTGATAAATTTACACCAGACAATAGCAAGCTGAAACCTGCACTTTCTGAACAGTTGGAGTTCTCGGTAGCCTATGAGCACCGCGGATTTAGAGCTGGGGTGAATGTGTATAGTAAACGAAATTATCGGGATGTATACTCCGAAATGTCTTATACACCGATCATTTTGCCAAATTATGTAGACAATCCTGATCCAGAGGCTGAGGTACCTTATGTTACTTCAGGAACTAAACGTCATCGTTTGTCCCGCTATACTTTTGTGAATGGTAGAACCACAAAAAATCAAGGTGTTGAACTCATGTTATCCACACCAAAATGGACGGCGATTGAGACATCGCTTAATCTGCGTGGCGGGATCACAAAATCAATTTATAGACCGGTTCAAAATTTTAGAAATTTCACCAATAATACCAATAACCCAAATTATGCTGTGACAGGTCTATATCCTGTATTTGAGCGTTCTACTTGGACAAGTAATGCCGCAATTACTTCGAGTACGCATATTCCAAAGGCTAAGCTCTTATTAAATTTTACGACCGAATTTAATATTTTGAATAGAACCAATACACAAGCGACTGACGGTATCCCGCTGGGTTATTTTACAGAAAATGGTGTCTACCGTGAGATTAATGAATTTGATGAAAAAAATATCGACTATAAGCATCTACTTATCCCTATTGAGGAAGTGAGAAACCAAAACCAACCGGGGGTATATACTAATTTTCACCTCAATTTATCTAAAGAAATAAGTAAACGCTTGATCTTGACATTTCATGTTTACAATGTTTTCAATTATCGTCCGCAGTATAAACGATCGGATAATACGATGGTTATTCCGAATGATAAACCGAGTTATGGTGCACAATTACGACTTAAACTTTAAGTATATGAAATTACAAAAATATTTAATATTGCTGTTTATCTGTACGGGTTCATTCAGCAGCTGTCAAAAGGAGCTGACGCCAAATAATGGGCCGGTGGATATCACGGCAGATGTTACTTATGCAAGTCAGGAATATCAAGAAAAATTACCTGTGGACACCATCACGGTGAATATCTATTCGTTAAAGGGAAAATTGATCTATAGTGCTAAGACTGGGCAGGATGGACATATTGCTTTTCCGGATCTTGCGCCAAATACGTATAGAATCCAAGCTGTGACCACTTTTAAGGTCGATCTATTCAATCAATTGTTGAACCGGGAAGAAGACTTTGACGTAACTTTTAGTTCCGAAATAAAGGAAATAATGGTCGGTAGAGAAGTTGAAAACCATTGGGATCTGTCGTTGGTAAGCGGCAATTCTAATCCAAATGGATTGGTGATCAAACAGATCTATTATGCGGGTTCGCATGCGACCTTGGGTGCGAGTTTTAGAGATCAATTTATTGAGATCTTTAACAATTCAAATCAGGTTCAATATGTCGATAGTTTATGTATTGCCGAAGCCTATGGAGCAAATAGTAACAATGCGCTGTACGCTTACCAAGCGAATAGTAAACAATACGATTGGAGTAAATCCTATGAAATGCCTCCAGACATGAAGGCAAATGCCGATTACGTTTATGCGCAAACGATCCTGCGATTACCTGGTAAAGGTCGGGATTATCCGATTGCACCTGGTGAAAGTATGGTGATCGCGGCTACAGCGACCAATCATAAGGCTCCTTATGAAGGAGCTGATGGCAAAGTGATTGCTGTTCAGGATCCGAGTTTAACGGTAGATCTGAGCAACGCTGACTTTGAAGCTTATTATGCTCCTTATATCGGAACGTCAAGACCATTGGCATCGGATGTTGATAATCCGAATGTTCCGAATGTTGAGGTGCTTCGCCGGGGTAGTGGGTTAGATCTGATTATGAATCAGGCAGCGCAACAGAGCTGGTTTATCTTTCGTGAAGATGAGGTATGGAATGAAAAGAAGTGGAAGGGCTATGGATTGCCTTTTGCTGATGGACGTGTCAATACCTCGGGGACTTATATTCAGGTACCGATTGATCTTATACTGGATGCTGTTGAGCTTCAGTCTTCTACTTCAACACAATATCCAAAGAAGTTTTCTGCTCAAAATGATGCGGGATGGACGGCTGTTGACGGTGGGGCGCGATCTTCGTATGCTGTGATTCGGAAAACAAAAGAGCTGGTTAATGGCAGGCGGGTGCTGCAGGATTCAAATAATTCTAAGGATGATTTTGTGTCCATTAAAGCTAACCCGAAGGGATTTGCGGACTAGTTTAGGGGCTTGATTACAAATAATACGATTCAATGAAGAAATTATATATAGTAGGACTGTTATTTTGTGTCTGGGGGACTTATCTTCCTGTATATGCGCAACATGCTGTCGAGCAGGATACCATAGCGCGTCGTATACGTGCGTATACCGTGGATAACCCCATGTGGTTGGAGAAGTCTGTGGAACCTCGATACAGCCTTATTCAAATGGGGTATAGTCAGGTTAGTGGTGAATATCGCACCGCTCAGGATGCGCAGAAAATAAAAAATATCAATTTTAATTCGGAGGGTGCGGTAACGATCAAAGATATTCGCCTTTGGGGAAGATTTGCTTATAACCGTAGTACGGAAGATAGCACGAGATTTGCGCATCAAACGCGGGAAAATCCAGCATCGCCCTGGTATTTTGGTTCATATGGATATAATCATTATGAGAGAACCAATTACTTCATTCAGACAAGGGGGCAGAAGTATTTTGCAGATCGTAAATACTCGGTCTTTGGTGGGCTGGATTACCATGTCGGCAATCATTTTAGTAACAACGACCCTAGGAGCACAATCGATGCGATTCAGGTCAATGGAAGTCTTGGAGCCAGTGCCCGTATTAGCTCAGGATGGGATCTCGGGCTAGAGGGAAAATATGGTTATGGTCAAGAACGGGTAGAAATAGCTTACCGTAATGAGCAATATGCGCTAAGTGCTGTTGAATCGCCGTATATGAACTACATCGTGAGAGGCTACGGTTGGAAAGTGAGCGACTGGCTTAGTGAGCGCAATATGTTTTACCAGAATGATATGAAGCGTTATGGTGCGAAGGGTTATTTATCTTGGGACGGTGATCTGGGTAAATTTTACGGAAATATTGGATACCTACAGGAGGTGCAGCACTATCGACAGACACTTAGAAATGATTCGCGGATCAATGAATTGAGTAAGTTTAATCTGGATCAGTTGAGTTATCAGCTCATGTGGAATTTAAAACGGGGTAACAAAACCTATCTGGCTTCTTTTAATAGCTTGAACCATAGTGGTAAAGACTGGGTCACTGAAAGTGGTAATGCACAGAATTATGTGTACAGAAAGGAGCGTCAAACCTTAGATCTTTCGTATTTGATTAAAAAGAATAAGTGGCAACAATTATATGAGGCAAATATCGGTTATACTCATGAGGTACGCCATGACGGCGGTACGGAAACTCGATTGGATTATGATCGGATGGACTATGCCTTGTCTACATTGTTGACTTATGCTACAACTCGAAATCAAGAGGTGGAGTTTGGGGTGACTGCTTTTGCCGAAACAAACATGGGTACTTCGTGGACGCTTCCTTTGATTAACGAGAATGTTTTTCATCAGTATGTGTTTTACCAGGATATTCGCTATCATGAGGCAGATGTATGGGGAGGTAAGCTACATTTAGGGTTTACGCAGCGTCTTAAAAAAGGTAATTTCATTAAGTTGATCGGTACGTATACGTATCGAAAAGCAGATTTAGGGAGTGCGCTGGATCGCGTGAATTTGGCTCCTTTGGGTCGCACTCGTGAGGTAGGAAGTGTACGTTTAAGTTATGGTTTTTAAGTAGGGGCTCGTTGATTTTGATGAAGAGAAATAAGTTTTTGATAGCATTAACAGTTTGTTTACCGATGCTGCTCAGTGCTTTTGTGGATCAGGTGGATACCGTTTTACCTCTGGCTGATCTTCGTCGCCGCTATAGCAGTGGTGATGTTGGGCAGTGGCCTGAACCGCATTTGGATGCTTCTGTTCAGCAGGGATTTGTTGATATCGGTGTTTTGCCAGCTGTTGCATATCCGGCGTCAAATCCTTTTAGTAAAGAAAAGGCCTCACTTGGGAAACTCCTGTTCTTTGATGCGCGATTATCGGCATCGAAGCAACTTTCGTGTGCGAGTTGCCACGATGCGCAGCTCGGTTTTGGCGACGGTAAGAGTTTGGCGCATGGTCATGGTAGAAAAGAGGGGAAACGCAATGCCATGACGCTCTATAATGTCGGTTATTATAAGAGTTTTATGTGGGATGGAAGAGCTAAAACTTTGGAAGACCAGGTTTTGTTGCCCGTTCAGGATCATGTGGAGATGAATACGTCTTGGGATACGATGGTGGCACATGTTCGCATAATCAAGGGGTATGGTCCTTATTTTAAAAGTGCTTTTGGAGATGATCAGGTGAATTTATTGCGCATCCAACAGGCAATAGCAACTTACGAGCGTAGTATCGTGAGTTATCCTACTAAGTTTGACCGTTTTGTTTCGGGTCAATCCGATGCACTTAATGATCAGGAGTTAGAAGGACTTCATCTTTTTAGAACCAAAGCACGTTGTATTAATTGCCATAATACGCCATTATTTTCGGATAATCTGTTTCATAACGATGGGCAGACTTTATATGGAACGAAGCAGGAGGACTTTGGACATTACCATATAACAGGCGACCAGAAAGATATTGGGGCATTTCGGACACCTTCATTGCGTAATGTGGGTTTGACCGGACCTTGGATGCATCACGGAAACTTTCCCACGCTTAGGGATGTGGTAGAACTATATAATCTGGGTAATCCGGCTCCTATACAGCGTAGGGTGCAGGTGGATGAAAAGACAAGACCAATCCATTCACCGTTATTAAAGAAACTTGATCTTTCTAAAGCAGAAGTAGATGCGGTACTCGCATTCTTGCAGGCTTTGAGTAACCCGACACAACGTCGGATAGCGATGCCTGATTTTCCGGAATAGTAAGGGCATTTTGCTTATTTTGCATAAATACCGTATGAGGCTATACCTAAATAAGATAAGTACTTGTCCATGTTGAAATTTAAATGTGAGCTCATAGATAAACTCCCGAGGGATGCAGTACCTCGGGAGTTTTATTTGATATACCTATGGGGTTAAGGGTATAATGGTACTGTAGATCATCTTTCCTTCGTGATCGATGCACTGCGCCTGTAATTGTTGTTGATTTAGAGCGAAGTACATGAACCCATAAGTTGAAGCTTCAAACTGGCTATAACTTAAACCTTTTTTGACAGGGGTTACTTCAGATCCGCTTCCGGAGATGAACTGATGGAAACAATTGTCCTGTACTTTTAAGTGTTGCATGGAATGTTCATGTCCAGACAAATACAACGGAATACGATGTTTTTCTAACAGGGGTTTCAAGACCTTTCTCACGGCTAATGTGTCATAATTTTCTGTGCGGGGGCCTGCTGTATAGAGCGGATGATGACCAACGACGATCTTCCATTTTGCTTTAGAAGATTGCAGTAGATGGTCTAACCACTGCAGTTGTTTTTCTGGTTGCTGCCCCGCGACATGTGGCCCATATTCGCTATTCTGATAGAATTCTGGTATCAAGGGATTTGTATCTATAAAAGCGATCAGGACTTCATCGTTATCCTTGATTTTAAATGTTTTGCTGTAATAGCGTGCTGGCATCTTCCATCGACGGCTGATGTTGCTGTAGCGTACTTGGGCATCGGGATCGGATTTGTAATCATGGTTGCCCAATATGGGATACCAGTCCCACTGTAAGGCGAAATCGGTGTAAATATTTTCAAATGAATAATGCCATAAGGGGTCGTGTTCGCTGACAACTCCTGATGGGTAAAAATTATCACCTGTTGAGATAATAAAATCATTTGGATGTTCGGATGCCCATTTCCCCATCTGCTGTGCCACCTGGACTTGATGATCGGCACCATTACGCCCCCAGTCACCGATCGCTAAAAAATGCAGCTCGTACTCGTCCTTTAGTGAAGATCGGCTGTTGATATCTTCACTTTCTATTCTTCGATTTGCGCCAATGGCTAAAGTCGCTAAAGGTCCGGCAGAAAGCCCCGTAGCCACAGCTGTTCCTAATGTACTTTTTACAAATTCTCTTCTTTTCATACTCAACTGTGCTTAATATCCGCTATTCTGTTTCCATTTTGTGTTGACTTCCATGATTGGTCTGGGGATCGGAAATATGCGGCGAAAGCGTTCGGATAATCCTGCGCTGTATAAGGATTTGAAGCCCCAGTCTTCTTCAAATTTTCCGTAACGGATCAGGTCATTTCTTCGCCATGATTCATCTGAAAATTCTCGTGCGCGTTCGTCCAATATCGCTGCTAACGTTGGTTGGGCTGTTAAAGCAGGTGCGTTGACATAAGTACGTATCTGATTCATCAGCGACATCGGTGTTTCGCCATTTGTAGGTGCCGCTCCTCGGAGGATGGCTTCGGCTTTCATTAACAAAATGTCGGCATAACGGAAGATGGGTACATCATTGCTTTGGTTTCTATTGTTTGCCGCTGTCACGTTTACATCCATGTAAAATTTAACCGATCGGTAACCCATTGATCGGCCTTTTTGATCATTTCCTGCATTGAGGGTCGGACCTCCATCGGGACGAAGTTTGATTTCTTTTGTTGTTTCCATATGCCAGTCAAACGTTACGTTTGCATCGCTGCCTGTGTAGTCCTGGTCGATGCCTTTTTTAGAAGTTTTGATTAATAGCGGACGGTTTAAATCTGGCGCATAGTCCGACCAATAGTACTGTAGTCCACCCATGTAAGCCGCATTTCTGTCGTCACCTTGGAGGTTGAATTTGGCTAAGAAAGTAGGTAATACCCGAAATGTACCGCCCACACTTTGTGGCAATTTGGCAAATTGATTTTGTCCGCTGCGGTGTATCCAAAAACGTGCATATGTCATGCCTTGCTGTTTTTCGCGGTCGAAAGGCATGGCAAAGATGAAATCTTTAACCTGAGGACCATTGTCGGGGCGGAATTTTTCCATGAACTTGTGGCTGCTCAGGTTAAATTGACCTGAAGTAATAATATCATCACACATTGCAACGACTTGTGCTAGTTTTTCATTGGGCATATTGGGGGTGTAGGAAGCTACATCGGTAGCGGTATAAACCGACCAATTGAGGTATAGTTTAGCGAGTAGCGCATCGGCCATATAACGCGTTGCTTTGCCATATGTGGCGGGAGAAACTTCTTTGGGTAAACGATCTCTGACGGCTAGTAATTCACTGGAGATGAAGTTGGCGATTTCGGCTCTTGAGGAGCGATCCGGAATCTGGTCAATCTTTCCTGTGATCAGTGGTGCTCCTCCAAAATTATCCATCAGGATAAAGTAAAAATAAGCTCTCATGGCGCGCATAGGCGCAGCCTTATCGCTTTCATTGTCTCCAAAAATAGCCAATACATTATTGGATAGATTGATGCCTGACATGGCGGCATTCCAGACATCTGGAAGAATGGCGTTGTCGGGAGTCCAGTTGTGAACATGAAGTTCGCGAAATCTACCGCCGTCATAGTAATCTGTGCCCAATGCAAGACTGACTGCTTCGTCTGATGATAAAGTTTGTGTCATCCAATGGTTGTAGCCCAGTGCACTTCGGTATGCAGCATAAACGTCAGCTGAAATGGCCTCAGCAGCTTTATCCGTGGTTGGAAATTCGGTGTACTGTGATTTGATATCCACATCAAGATCGGTGCAAGCAACTAATGTTGCCGCAAATGTAGTTAAGGTAAATAGGCGGATATATTGTTTTGATTTCATGATTTGTTTTGCTGATTATAGGTTGAAGTTTAGACCGAATAAAATGGTACGGGTACGTGGATAAGTCTGCCTGTTGTCAACACCAGGTGTAAGTCCACCAAGATCTACCTCGGGATCTACCCCCTTGTAATTCGTAAGCACAAAGACATTGTTCATCGAAGCATATAGCTTTACATTTTTCAACTGACCACCGATATTGCGGATGTTGTAAGAAAGGCCCAAATTGGCTAAACGGAGATAATTTCCACTTTCTAAGTAACGGTCTGATAAATAGTGTGCGTTGATATCCGTTGCTTTCTCTGTGTCGATTACACTGGCCAATAGATTTTTCTGTCCGGCATTGCCTACGACATTGGAGTGTCGGGCGCGTGTCGCATTCATGACCTTATGACCAAATACACCCTGGAACATACCGGTTAAAGCGAAGTTTTTGTAGGTTACGGTATTGTTCCAGCCTAAAGTCAGTTTTGGCTGTGCGCTTCCCGTTACGGCACGGTCTTTATTGGTCGGGGTAATGGTGGTTTCACCTGTACGTTCCTTCGTTTGCGCATCGCGTACATAAAAAGTTGAGATACCGGCATCATTATAACCTGCCCATTCCCAGGTATAAAACTGACCAATAGGTGCACCTTCTTGTAGGCGTTGCTGAAAAGCATTACTTTGACCGGCGCCACCCAAGTCTGCTAAATCCACGTAGTCGGTTGAAAATTCCTGATTAGTAATACGAGTGACCACATTTTTATTGTGTGAAGCCACAACCCCTGTGTTCCAGCTGAAATGTGTCGTTTTTACGGGGACAGCATTTAGGGTCAGTTCAATTCCTTTGTTGTTGATCTCACCGACATTGGCTGTTAGTGAGCGGTACAGATATTTGGTTGTGGACACGGCATAGTCGTAGATAAGATCGGTGGTATTTTTATCGTAATATTCCAAGGTTCCGCTTAATCTATTTTTCAGAAATGCGAAGTCGATACCCAGGTTAAGCATCCCTGTGCGTTCCCAGCGTAGATTGGGATTTGAATTACGAAGTGCAGCCAGAGTACGGAGATCGTTTCCGAAAGCATCGGTGTAGAAACTCGAGGTGGCACCATAGACCTGTCTAGCGGTAAACACATCGAAACCTAATGAATTGCCACTGACGCCATATCCGGCACGCAGTTTTAGATCATCAAAGAAATTCATATCGCGAATAAATGGTTCTTCCGATAGTCTCCATGCTCCTGAAATAGAAGGGAAGGTGGCCCACCGGTTGTTTGCACCAAATGCTGAAGATCCGTCACGTCTTACTGTCGCCTGAAAAAGGTATTTATTGTTGTAAGCATAATTTACACGTCCGTAAACAGAGATCATACGCAGTGTTGAAAGGTAATAATTGCCAAATCCCAAAATATCAACAACATTGGCCATGCCAGGATTATAATAGCTTAGACCATCATCGTAATAGTCTGACGTTGTCAGTTGAAATCCATCGTCATTGTTGTTTTCTTCCCAGGAATAACCGGCAAGTGCTGAAAACTTATGTACGTCTCCAAATGTTCGATCGAAGCTTAGATTCATTTCCATGATCTTTCTTTCGTCTTCTACTGCTGCGCGGATCGATTTTCCATTTTGATTACGTGCAGCCATGGATAAACTCGAGTAATACTGTGCGTTGTTATACTGGCGGTTCTGTAGGGACAGGTCGATGTTGTAGGTTAGGCTCGGTAATATTTTATAACCAAGTTTAGCATGTCCCTGTATCATTTTGGTTTTGGTATAATTGGTATTCTCCTCTATTAATGATAGCGGATTCACATATTGCGAACGGTCTGTTTTTTCAAACCAAGCACCAGATTCTGTCCGGACAGGGGATACTGGCAAGTAGTAATACATCGCGTCGTATACACTTAAACCATCGCCAAGGGCAAGGACATCATTTTGTTTGGTAATACTGGTATTGATATTGAAAGAAGCTGTGAGCCGTTTATCCAGCGCGCTTGCTTGTACAAATCCACGTGCGATCTGACGGCCCAGGTCTGTTCCTTTTATAATACCATTGTTTTTAAACGTATTGAGACTGGCACTGTATTGTGTTGTTTCGGTTCCACCGATCAAAGAGACATTGTGATTATTGGAAATACCCGTTCGCTCTACCTCTCGTTGCCAATCGGTATCTGCTCCTAGATCATCGGTCGGTTCCATCGCGAATTTGTTAACCGCAATATAATTTCGGTACTGTTCACCGTTCATCATTTCATAGCGTTTCGCGATTTTGTCTATCGCTAAATAACCGTTGTAGCTCATGCTTGCCTGTCCTGCTTTACCGCGTTTGGTTGTAACAATAATGACCCCGTTTGCGGCTTTTGAACCGTATATCGCTGTTGCTGATGCATCGCGTAACACATCGATCGATTGGATATCGTCTGGTGCTACTAGTGCGAGTGATGCTCCGGGTACGCCATCGATCACATAGTAGGGTTCCATCGCTTCGCCACTTCTCAAAGTAGAAGCACCTCTTAGACTGACGGATGGGGTTGCATTGGGATTACTGTTGTTGGTTGATATGGTCAGGCCCGGGACCTTTCCCTGAAGCATCTGAGCAGGGGAGGTCATAACACCGACATTCATGTCTTCAGCTTTGACTGTTGTGATGGAACTGGTGAGGTCTTTTCGAGCGATACGTCCATATCCGATAACGACTTCATCGAGTGTTGTGGACATGGGAATAAGTTTGACGCTTAAGGCTAATGGCCTCCCGGGTTGCACACTGTAGCCCGAGAGTGTATCTGGCTGATAACCTACCGAAGAAAATATAAACTGATAAGGACCTCCTTCTGGCAGGTTGTGAAAAGAGAAAAGTCCTTTTTCGGAAGAGCTCGTCGTGAATGTTTTCCCCGATTCCCGATTTAGGGCTTTGACGCTGACGCCAGATAAAAACTTTCCATTTTCATCTTGTGTTGCTCCTTTTACTTGATCCTGTTGCGCCTGTGCGTAGGATAGCCCCGTCGCAAATAGTGCAAAGAATAACACGCTTTTTCTGAATTGGTTCTGTTTGTTAAACATGATTTTAAATAGTGATTGATTTTATGGATTTATAGTTGATCGTTGCTGTACTCATTTTGAGGATAGATGGTATAAGAACCATCCGTTTCTTGTACATAGCGCAGGTTATTAATAAGACAGATGACTGCAAGTACGTCTTGTAACTGTTCAAGTTGCGGGTTTATACTGCCAGTGTATTGGATTTTGGAAATGTCCTGTTTACCTATTTTTATAGGCGTGTTATAAGTCGTGCTGAGGGCAGCAAAAACCTCCGACAATGGAATATTGTTTAGTTCAAGCAAGCCATTGGGCTTGTTCTGACTCGGGGACTTGCTCGTACTTGCTTCTTTTTTTACAGTACCGCTATGATGCGCTACGAGATGCATGTTTGCATCAAAAGACAGGGACTCACCTGCATTTTTTAGGAAAACATTTTTAAATGTAGGAATAGCCATTATAGATGCAACAACAATCTTTCCGGTGTGTAATTGCACAGATATATATTTTGAGCTGCTGCGCGAATCAATGGTAAAGGATGTACCTAAGGCGGTCGTTTTTGTTGCACTGGCGTATACGCTAAATGGACGGGAACCATCTTTGTATACCGAGAAATAAGCTTTTCCATCTAAATAGATCTCCCGGCTGTGATCTGTGAAGTACTGCGGGTAACGTATGGTACTCTGCGCAAATAGTTTGACCGTAGATCGGTCGGGCAGTGTATAGGTTTGGATTGAGTTTTGGTTATTGGTTACTGAAACCCAGCTCGTATCTTTTTTGAGATCTGTTTTTTCCTGCTGCTCAACTAAAGTTGGACTGTTGTTATCAAAAGCTGGTTTTGTCCATAGCCACATGCCCAACGATACGAGTAGCAATGCTGCAGCTGCCGCGTAATAGCTAAGTCGCTTGAGGTAAATGTTGTTATTCTTCTTTTCCTCTTTTTGTTTACTTTCCGTGCTAATTTCGTCATGGATATAATGCGCCATTTTAGTCGATGGGATAAACTGGTCGGCATCTCCCAGATGTGATTCCCATTCTTGATCGGGAAATATATCATCAATTATGGATGGATCTTTCCATAGTTGCTTCCGTATGTATTCCTTGTCAAGACGATTTTGCTGCTTGCCTGTTTTGTTTTTTCTGAACCTCATAATAGCATTACGTGGTTCAGGGGGATATCCCTAGCGACTTAACAATTATTTAATTTAGGAATTAGCAGGGGGAAGTGCTTTTTTATGGGTATGTGTCTTGTTGTCAGCGTGATGCGTTGCAGGGAAGCGAATTTATTTTTTAATCGATCGCTCGGACATTATTTTATAGCATAATGGAATAAAGATGCTGCTTGAGTTGCATCAAGGCTTTACCAATATGGTGTTCGACCGTTTTTGGAGAAATGGAGTAGAGTTGTGCGATTTCTTTATGTGTTAATCCTTGTTTCCGACTCAGTTCAAATACCAGACGACGCATTTTAGGCATATTTTCGATATCCTGCTCCATGATCTTCAAGAGATCTTTACTTTCAATCGCAGTAATTAAGCTGTCCGTGAATGGGGTATTTGCCGATTCGCCTTCATATTTAAAACGGTTGGACTCTTTTCGGAGCAGATCGATCATGACTTGTCTGGCCATTCCAAAAATTTGGATATGAATTTCCAGATGCTCATTTAATTGCTTACGTTGCTTCCATAGTTTAATGAACGTGAGTTGGGTTACTTCTTCAGAAATGTATTCAGAACGCGTTTTCAGTATAATAAAGCTATAAATCTGCTGGTGATATTGTTCATAGATCTGATTAAAAACTTTATGGTTATCTTCTTTTATCGCTTTAATATGTTCCATACTTGAACAAAGTTAAAATGTCCAAGCTGATTAATGATTAAGCGAATATTATGATTATGTAAACAATCTATCCATTTAATCTTGAGCTATAGGAGTAATCCGTGGTTTTGTGAAATGTCTTGTTGTATACCATAATGGAAGTGAGGATTTTAATTTCGGGAAGGTAAATCTGCGCAGATTAGTATACCTCAAAAGCAGGTTTTTGAAAATCAAATCTAAAAATTATATCAGATAATCTCTAGTCAATAAAGCAATACAGTACAAATTTTGATTTGTACTGTATTGCTAGTTACTCTTAATGGAAGTAGAGAAAGAGTTGTGAAAATTTGAAGTTTTATGACAGGCTACTTTTGACTGTATCACCTACAGGTGAGCCTTCAAGTTATTGGCAGTCAAAACCATAGTCGCTCAAAATTTTAATTGTACGTTCAGTAATTTCGTTTATACTGTCAATACGCAAAATATTGTCGCAGTCTTCAAGGTCAAAATTCCACTTTGCAATTCCGAGATGTGTGTCAAGAAACGGTTTTAGTGTCTCTATTTCTCTTATACTTATCACACTTGTTTTAAACACTGAAATCATCAATTATCTTTTAGTTTGATTACTATTTTTTCAAGGTCAGACCAAGCACCGCCATTAAAAACATTTTTAAAACCTTTGTCTTTTAAAATGTTTTCCACTTTCACACTCCTTAAACCATGAGAACAGGTTGTAATGTATGTTTTGCTCTTATCCAGTTCAATGTATCTTTCATTAATTGTGCCTAGTGAAATATTTATTGAACCATCAATATGTCCCATATTATATTCTTTTTCGGTTCGAACATCTAAAATTACCGCTCCATTCTCTATTTTATGAGCGAGCCCATTATCAAGTGTTGCGAAACGATAGGTTCGATACGAGATGTAAATCAATATAACTATAGCACCAATAATATATATCGTCTTCATAGTTTGCTTAATATTTTATGGTCAATGTAAAATGTTCCGAATGGAATAATGCAGGCCAAAATAACTTTCCAAGTTGTCGTTTTAAATTTCCAATTCTGCTCTACAGCAACACTTAACGTATTGAACAGGAAAAGTAAAAATATTGCTCCATGAATCGGTCCTAATATTTCGCTTAAACTAGGATTATGAAAATAATGTTTCAGAGGTACAGCTACGAAAATGAGCACTAATAATGATACGCCTTCAAGAAACCCAATAATGCGCAATCTTCCGATTTTTGTTTTGAATAAATTTATCATACTATCTAAAATAAGGTCTGGTAGCAAATGGTGAAAATGGCCAAGGAATGGCTATGAAAATAATGATGAGTGAAATTGAAAACCAAATCAACATTGTTTTGAATTTTTCTTTGTCGGTTGTTTTTCTTTTTGCTTTAGCAGAACCAATGGTAATTAAAATGATCGCTATTAACATTAAAATTAGGTGAAGTAGACCAAAAAAGGCAAGATCAAAATTTTCAATGGCCTCATTAAAATTATTCCAGAAGTATTTGATGATGGGGCTTTGAGTGTACAATACAATTCCAACTAGAAGCTGAATGTGTGCAATTGTTGCTGTCCAATGACGTGTAGCATTGTCTCTTTTGGAGAATACAGCGTTAGAAGAATAACCTTTATATGCCCGATAAATAGCATAAACTATACTTGCTAGCACTAGCCAGCGTATTAAGGAATGATAAAAAGTAAGTGTTTGATACATCGCAAATTTTGTTTGTCGATGTAAATATAATAAAAACATACTAAGTAGTATGTTTTTATTAAAGAATATTTAAGCTAAATTGTTTAGGTAAATTTTCAGTTCTTTTAAATAGGAGTGATAGCATGCTGTACTGTTATAAACTTTTCCGAAATTTCTAATTCCCCAATACCCTGACATAATAAAATACGCGACTTGCTGCGGATCCACATTTTCCCTTATGGTTCCATTTTCTTTGGCACTTTTTATACTATTTTCAATTGTTTGCTGCCATTCTAGAATGAGTTCAGATAGTGCCTTTCCAAAAGCTGCATTCCAAGGTGTCATTTCCTGTGTTAAATTTCCTGCGGGACATCCATATTCTAACTTCAAAAGCGGATTTTCCAGAAGTAGCGCTTTTGTCATATCATAAATTTCCTGAGTAGGATTTTTTGCATTTTGTAAAGGTTTAATGAAATCATTTTGCATTGTTGGTTTTAAAATTTCATTAATTATAGCCAAACCCATTTCATCTTTGGTCTTAAAATGATAGTAAAATGCTCCTTTTGTAACTTTTGTTGTCGCAATAATTTCATCAATACTTGTCGTTTGATAACCTTTGGTATAGATAATTTCAAATGCTTTTTCAAGAATTGTATGCCGAGTTGCTGATGACTTTTTCATAAAAAATACTAATTAGTATGAATACAAAGAACGTAATTCTTTATTGGTTTGACAAGTTGTGGTGAAGGCTGTTGGCTACTGACAAGGTTGCCTCTTTATTTTCAGTTATCAAAAAGATAGTATTCAGATTATTTTTGGTAGCCCATGTTTTTTTTCTGTTTGTAATTTTGCATCATATTCTAAATTAATAGTTTATGGAAAATAAAGATAAAGACAATCCCAATAATATACCCGTTTCTTTTCATTCGGTTAAAAAGCAAGGAAGCGCTCCGGTGCCCTTGTCCATCCTTGATGTGGCTACAACGGGAAAAGGTTATTCAAGTATGGAAGCAATTAATAACAGTATTGAGCTTGCTAAACTTGCAGATAAACGGGGCTTTGCCCGTTATTGGGTAGCTGAGCACCACGGCATGCCCGCTGTTTCTACCTCTTCACCCGCGATGTTGCTATCCCGGCTGATCGGTGAAACACAACAAATAAGATTAGGATCTGGTGGCATGATGCTACCAAATTTTCCGCCTTTGGTCGTTGCTGAGCAATTTGGTATGCTGGAGGCGATGGCACCAGGGCGTATCGATCTTGGAATAGGACGTGCACCGGGGACCAATGAGCTTACAGCCTCAGCACTCCGTCGTGAGCAGTTCGGAGCTGAAAATTTTCCAGAACAGTTGACGGAGTTACTCCATTTTCTTGAAGATGATTTTCCTGTAGGACATCCTTACAAAGGCAAGGTATTTGCAGTTCCTGGACCCGGTCAAGATCTTGAAAACGGCATTGCACGATCTTTTGAAAGTCCATTAGTTTGGTTATTGGGATCTAGCAGTTATTCTGCGCAATTGGCAGGAAAGTTAGGACTACCATTTGCCTTTGCTGCGCAACTGGCACCTGAAAACATGTTGGCCGCATTTGAACTTTATAGAAAGTACTT
Source organism: Sphingobacterium sp. B16(2022) (assembly GCF_012030425.1). Taxonomy (GTDB): domain Bacteria; phylum Bacteroidota; class Bacteroidia; order Sphingobacteriales; family Sphingobacteriaceae; genus Sphingobacterium; species Sphingobacterium anhuiense. Next base: position 969,092 of record NZ_JAAUVN010000001.1, read on the forward strand.
CAGACCTTCAAAAGTACTTGACAGTCCTTACACCATTGCTTGCTTTTCAGTTTATGCAGCAGACAATGAAGAAGAGGCTCAAACGCAAGCATACTCGTTCTCACATAGTATGCTCCGAATGATGAACAGACAATCTTATGTGATTCCATCTCCGGAAGAATTAAAAAATTATAAGTACAGTGATTCCGAAAGGTATATATTGGAAGGTTGGAACCATAAAATGATCTACGGAACTGCAGAACAGGTCGTAAGTAAGCTAAATCACTTTCAACAGATTTCAGGGGCAGATGAATTGATGATAGCCAATTTAGGTCATTCTCTCGAAGGGATACTGCATTCTGCAAAACTGATAGCAGATGCATACCATATGCCCAATCTGTGTCTGTAGAAAACATTAGTTTTAGCGTATTGTCATAAAAAGAAACTCAACTTTATTTAAAGGCTTGAAAACATCACACCCACTGCATAGAGTGAGTGTGGTGTAAGGGCTGCCTACAAGATGTAATAGATTAAAGCCTATTCTTTAGGTTTTTTATCAAAACTAAAACGTCTTGCAATACTAAATCCCCATCTAAATTGTCCTTTACCCCAAGAACTGATTGTTTCGCTAATAAACTGAGATTCCTGCATAGCTGTTGCATTTGTAAAGTTTAAATGGAAGATATGGCCACCTGTATCCATTTCCAGTCCCACACCTAAAGCATTATAGTAGCGTTGACCCGTTATGTTTTCTCGATATTGCTTTTTAGACGACTGACGAAAAGGAAGAAAATAATCTGCAACGACCGCGATTCTGTTACTAACCTTTGCCCGACCTCCGATTCCGATAGCAAACATATTATTCTGATCATTAAAAGCTGTAAAATTGCGATGAAGATAGGTGGGGACCAATGCAAGAGAAATATCTGGACTAAACTTCCTAGCTATGATCAATTGACTTACATAACTCATACGGTCACTAAAATCATCAAAATTAGCTGCCGAATTTTTATCTTCCGAGGCTTCCATCGCCGATACGGTCGTACTTCCAAAAAAAGCGATGGATACAGGTACACTGTTATCGACAGTTTGTTCCAAAAAGCGGTATTTTAGATTAGCCTCATAGAGCTGTCTGATTTCTGTTGCTCCTTTCGCTCTAGCAATTCCAATTGTTAGGTTATCCAATAAACCATAATCAAGACCAATTCTGATATCCGAAGAGTTGTCTAGACCAAAGAAATTTTTGGAGCCACCAGCACTTCCTGCGATATCTCCAAAACGATGATCCACCTTAAAATCCAGTTCATTTCGATGAATAGTCTCCGTAGTTTTAAGATTAATCAAGCTACCCGACTTAAATGTTGCAGTAACTTTTTCATTCTTCGGGTTTCCCAGATCGATCAGTTTATCAAGATCCTCCTGTGCAAATGCCCCTGTCGTGATACCACATAGAAGGGTACATATTATACTTTTCATATTTCCTTGCATGCTTTAGATTAATGTTTATATGTGGCATTTATTTTCACCTTCACAACCTCTGCGATTTTTTTTCCAACCACAGATGGAATGGTGATCTTATGATCTGCAAGTCTGACGTCGAAACTAGCTGCAGCAGTTATAATTGAGTTTTTGACTGTAAATGTCGCCATGGTAGCGTAAGCTTTGGTGACACCATGAATTTGCAATGTACCCGAAACCTTTGCGGTATAATTCCCATCCTTGGTTAGTTGTCCACTATTTTCAATTTTCCCTTTAAACTCTGAAACAGTATACTTGTCACTTTCCATATAATTTTCATTGAAATGTTCTTGCATCAGTTTCTTATCAAATTGGAAAGACGTATTCTTTACCCGAAATAAGATATCTCCAGTTTTTATATCCAAAGCTGATCCCGCTAAGTTGCTCTTAGCCTCAATGTCCTCGAGCATTGCACTACTGAAAAAGCTGATCGATGCACCTTTTGAAATAAAGGAACTGCTCTGTTGTGCAAAACCCTCAAGGCTCAGAAGCAGAAACAGGAACACACTATAAATAGTAATTTTTTTCATATTAATTGATATTAATTTTCGGGTGTATTACGTTTAAACCAGGCATCTAACAATTCTATTTCTTTGGCAGACAATGTTGAACCTATCGGCATTGTTTTGGTGACCAATACCACATTATTAATTCGAGCGACATGATCTTTAATAGCACTATACCCGTTAAAAGTCCAACGTGCGCTCGCCGATCTGCCAGTGGCATGACATGAATTACATTTTATTTCGAAAAGTGCCTTCGCAAAATTAATGTAGGTCACGTTTTGTACGGTTACGGTTTCAGTCTCATTAGGCAGCTCAGGAGAAATCTCCTGAGCCTGTTTTTTTGTACAGCTAAATAGAACAGCGATTCCAAGCAATACTAAAGAAGCCCTGAACTGCCTACCAATTCGTATATCGTATGATGGTTTTTTAAATTTTAATATTTCCATAATAAATAGGAATAAACCAAATGGGATTAGATTTAAGATTAGTTTGCGGCTGCGACGGTTGTTTTATCATTCACAATTGGCCATACACCTGGACGCGGATAGCTGATCCCTCTGTTGTCGCCTCTTTGTTGATCTTGACCAAAATAATATAACGGCCATCCTTTATACGTCAATTGCTTCTTTCCAAAAACCGTAATAACGGCAATATCTGTAGCAGAAACCAAGGAAGGTAGTGCACCTTTTTCTTTCTGGAAGATAGGCCACAAAGCATCATTGCTAAAATCAGCGGCTGTATAGTTGTTTTTATTAAATCGATCTGGTTTAAAGGCATACAATGTCCTTCCTTGATCGTCGGTCAGATAGCTTGTATTGCCTTGTCCTTCGGTATAGTTTTCTAAATAGTCTTTGGTGTCATCTCCTTTTAGTTGCCCGTTTGCGACCATAAGTAAGTAGTCGGGTTTTGCAACATACCAGATTTTATTTACGGCATCACCTTGTACTTCGCCAGATTTGCTATCGCCAACATAATAGTAAAGAGGCCAACCTTTGTAGGTACTTTGTTTTTTACCGTCAGCCCGCGTGATTTCACCTAATTGGTTCTTATCAATCTTCACATCGCTACTTATATCACCACTGTAATAAATTGGCCAGACTGTCAAGCAGTTTCCGGTACAACTTGAAGAGCCCTTGGTATCATTTGAGAAAAAGTATAATGTTTTTCCATTGCTGTCAGTAAGAATTGTGCCGAATTTAGCATCTTGGGATGTCTGCATACCTTTCGTATTATTTTCAGGATTTTCAACCTTGTCTTTGGAGCAGGATGAAAAAATGGTTAATAGTGCGGTCGCCATCATGGCAGTTTTCATTTTGGTTTTGTTGAATCTCATGATCAATAGTTTTAGTGTAGTTTATTAATCAATACGGTGCTGTTCTGAAGATGGTTGCCTGAGATCTAAAAAAAATAATTTACCAAGGCAACCTTTTTTATTTCTCCATCGTAATATAGTTAACACTATATTTATCAAAGAAAAGCAGCATCTCGAGTGACGATAAACGAACATGACGAAAACACGATCCAAATCATAAAAGGATGCATCATAGAGGACCGAAGATCCCAAAAAGATCTTTATAAACTATACCATGCCCTGGCATTGGGAATATGCCTACGGTATTCAAACGATAAGGAAGAAGCATTGGCAATATTAAATGACGGATTTTTTAAGGTATTTAAGCACATAAAAAAATATAATTTTGATAAACCTATATCAGCATGGATCAGAAAAATCATGACAAACACAGCAATCGATTACTACCGGAGTAAGGTTCGTATGGGCGCTGTGGTTGATATAGCATCTTATGAGCATCCGATTACAGATGAAACAATTACACAAAAGTTGCATTATGAGGATCTGTTGCTGATGGTACAAAAATTGTCGCCTACGTACCGGACTGTTTTCAATCTCTATGCCATCGATGGCTATACGCATGAAGAGATCGGTAGTATGCTTGGCATTGCAGTAGGCACTTCAAAATCCAATCTACATAAGGCACGACAACGATTGGCGGAAATGGTAAGAAATCAAAATTCAATAGCAATTAAAAGTTAGGAACATAATTGATGGAAAAGAACAAGATCGATGAACTTTTTAGAAAAGGATTAAGTGATCCTAAACTAGACTTCGATGAAGATCATTGGCAAGATATGCAGTCACTTTTGGAGAAGAAAAGTGGTAAAAAAAAAGTTAGAAGATTGCTTATTTTAGCTGTAACAAGTGCAGCTGCTATTGCAACCGTATTCTTTATTTTAGACAGAAATATATTGGTTACAGATGAAAATGAAAGTTTCGAAACTGTGAATACTGACATTCCTGTGGTACGGGAAAAATTCAACGGAAAGCTACAAGGAGAAGGCGGTGCGAAAGAAGAGCAAACAGCATTAATCTTTAATGAGGAACTAGCCGAAACTTTCTCATCAGCACAGCATTCACAGGCTTGGCAACGTACTGCGTCTATTGAAGTCGTTAATTCAAAAAACAGGATACTGTCAACAGGTTCATTGAGCGAAATCTCGATCCCGACAATAAAACCCATGACAAGATCGAAATATCGCTTTCACCCATCAATAGAAACTTTTCCAAGCTTCACGAGTGAATCCACACTGGCGCTACAGCATAAAAATGAGTACGATGTAGCTCCTCGTGATGCCCGCTCCGTATTAAGTATATTAGCCGGGCCAGATCTATCTAGTGTAAGAGGATCTGATCAATCGACTTTAAGTGAAAATGTTGGCGTACTGTATTCTTATCCCGTGGTCAATAGATTAAGTATATCCTTAGGAGCCACTTATGCAAAGAAAAATTATAGGTCGGACTACAGTTTATATTCACCTGCAAATCCCCCAACCTTAACCGAGATGCCAAGTATGGTCAATGCCGAATGTGATGTCATCGATATTCCTTTAACGGCCAATTATACTGTTTTAAAAAATAAAAAAATCAAGTTCAATGTTAGTGCAGGTCTTTCCAGTTATTTCATGTTAAAGGAAAAATATACTTTTGAATATGGAGGATCAGGCAATTCAGAAAATAAAAGAAGCGCCGTATACGAAATCAGTGGTGAAAATCAGCACATATTTGGTGTAGCTGATTTTTCAATCTCATTAGAAAAAAAAGTGAGTGATAAGATCAATGTCGGCATAAAACCTTTTCTTAAAATGCCCCTTACCGGTATCGGTTATGGAAGGGTAGATCTAGAGTCAAAAGGAATAGCCTTGATGGTTGGCGTGACACTGTAATCGATACTTTAGTTTTCTTTGACTAATTCAATCTTTTTTTCTGTCCATTCATTTATTCCCCCGGAGAACATTTTGATATTCTGAATACCTGATTTTTTCAAGAGCGAGTATGCCATCGCAGCACGGACTCCGCTTTGGCAATGAACGATGACTGGTCTGTCTTTGCTGATTTTGTGCAGATTGTTTTTTAAAGTAGTCAAGGAGATATTTTCAGCACCTCTGATGTGCCCGTTACCGTATTCATTTTCCGTTCTTACATCTATGATCTGCACATCATTCTTATCCAAATGCTTTTGCACTTCTGTACTAGTTACCAGATTAAATTTTTCCAGTTCCATATTCATCTTGTCCAAGTCGGTTACAAAACCATATATATTGTCCATACCGATACGCATCAGTTTTCGGGTTAAATCTTCCGTTGTACCGTCGTCAGCAATCAATACCAATTGTTGTTGATAATCTACTAAAGAACCGATCCAAGTAGCAAGAGACTTTCCATTTTCGATATGTAAGGTACCAGGAATGTGTCCTTCTGCAACCATATTTTTGTTGCGCGTATCAATTATTAGGAGGTTGTTTTCAATTGCCTTTTGCAGCGCTTGCTGAGTAAGTTTTTGATGAACAGGAACCTCGATAAGCAATGGACGTTTCTTTTTGTTCATTTGCTTCATTACGGCAAAATATTTAGGAGGAGAGGGTTGTCCTTCCAAAATGTATTTTACAAAACCCTTTTCATCATTTTTGAATTCAAAAGCTTTACTGTTGAGCTTTTCGTCCTTCAATGTTGAATGCGGAATATTGCTCAGGGTTTTGCCACAAAAAGAACCCGCTCCGTGTCCGGCCCAGATTTCCACATCATCAGACAATTTAGAAAATTTTAGAATGGATGCGAAGAGTTGCTTTGCACCGATTTCCTGCGAGCCTATCTGTCCGGCTGCTTTTTCCAAAAGATCAGGACGACCAACATCTCCCACAAAAATAAAATCGCCAGTAATTGCCCTTTTTGGTGTGGTAAATACTTTTGTATCTACGACAAAAAAAGTGATGCTTTCGGGAGTATGTCCAGGAGTGTGCATGATTTTGAGCTCAACTTGCCCTATGGAGATGATGTTACCATCTTTTAGACCTTTATGAGGGAACTGATATTGCCAGTTTTTACCGCCTTCGTCTGATAATAATAGGTCAGCATTAGTAGCAGCCGCCAATTCACGAGCGCCACTTAAAAAATCAGCATGAATATGTGTTTCGGATATTTTGGTGATTTTGAAATTATTGGTTTTAGCTATGTTCAAGTAAACATCCATATCCCTCTTGGGGTCAATAACAATTGCTTCTTTTGTAGTAAAATCTGCGATGAAGTAACTCGCCTGCGCAAGCGTTTCATCATATACACGTTCGAAATAATAGCTTTGAGCGTTTATTTTATTATTTATTAACAGGGAAATAAGCAGGAGTAAAGCACTTTTTAAGTTTATCTTATTTAGCATAATCAATTATTTTTGAAATTCATCACCTACAAAGGTAGATGATCTTATCCCTACACTATGTAACAAAAGTTACATAACAAGATTGATCTGTCAAAGATACTATTAACCAACAGTTGCATCAGGAAATTAATCGATTAGAATCAAGTCCTGCGTTTAGCGCACTTCTTCATACGTTATTTCATCTGTTTTTTTGTTGCTTTTTGGAAACGATGTATTGCAGCTCGAAGTACCACAGCAACCAATATTTAGCAAGGGCATTAGTGAAAATAAACCACCTAGTGCTACGAACATCCACTGATTATCCATAAACCCTTGTATGATGATCAAAATACCCATTGCCAATCGAAGCAACCGCATGAAGCTCCAGTTTCTAAAGTAATTTTTCATTGTTCTTATTTTTTTCTTCCAATAAATCTGATCACAGAACCTGTTCCGTTGTGGTAAAGTCCTTCCTTTAATTCAATTTCCTGTTCTACTAATTCCACAATTTCATAATTCGGGAAGTCTGCTTTTATTTCCTCTATTGAAAATAAACTTTCAATGTCTTTCGGTCCGCCTACTTTTTCGTTTGTCCTTACATAATCAATGTGTTTTTTGCTAAAGGCTTCAAAGATTATGGTACCGTTTTTTTTCAAATATTTGTCTAGTGCCTTATGGTAGTTAGATTTTATATCAGCTGGAAAATGTGCATAGATTAGGGCGATTGCATCAAATTGATTGGGTTCAAAATCTAAAGTTTCCAATTCGCCCACTTTGTAGTCGATGGTTACCTCATTTTTTTTAGCAAGTTTAACCGCTTTATTTTTACCCTCAATACTTATGTCAAACGCAGAAACATTCCAGCCGCTTTTGGCTGCAAATACGGCATTTCTTCCTTCACCTTCTGCAGGAAAAAGAATGGATCCAACGGCTAGTTTTGCCAATTGCTTTTTTAAATAATTGTTTGGTTCTTCACCATATGCAAACTGCTCGTTGCTGTATCTGTCGTCCCATCTCGCAGTCCATAGCTCATTTGCTTTCTTATTTTTTTCCATATTGATGTCTTTTTATTCTAATTTTAACGATTTCTGATCCAGCAATCGGCAGTTTTACCTTTTGCTTCCTATCGTTCTTTTATTCTTTACTTCCGAAAAACACTTTACGTTTTCAAAACTATTTTTTGAACGAAGAGTATATGCACTAGTTGAGCGCTGGTCTGCTTGACGATGAAGAATAACATCCTGTTGCTCTTTGCTCATTTTATAGCTCCGCCACCGATTGAATTTACCTGCAATATCCATCACTTTAAGATGGTTTAGTAAATATGCATCAATTTAATAACAAGTTCAGCTACTTTGGTTACATAAGTGATATATTGTTTCTACCGAGTTGAACAGACCAGTTGGATATTAGACAATGCAATCGGTTTGTTGGACATATTGATGTTTCCATGTTGACCACATTTGTATTTTGGTTATCTTTGTATAGGTATACGAGATGGATATAGCTACATACCAAAAGGTAAGAAATACTGATAATCAGTGGGTATAAGCAATATTAATATGGTGGCGGAAATACTACTTTTTCGGAAATTACTACTTTTCTTATCGGAAAGTGGACGTTGGTGCTTTTATATCCGATAAATGTTATAATAGTAAGTTATGTAGGGCTATGTAACGATTAGCTACTTTTGGATTGAGTTACCTAGTTTAGTAAGTGCACTGATGGTAAAACGACAAATGATGTGTTTTGAAAAACTTGACCGTCATTTTAGAATAAATAGTAAATACAGGATTTTCTTCCTGTCCAATGTTTAGAAGAGTAACAAAATGGATTGTATATTACCCAATTACAGTATAAATTTCAGGGATGAGTTTTCATTGATTACAGGAGAAGAATTGGAGCGATTTATGAAGTTAGATTCAGATGCTCACACCCATAATTTTTATATCCTGAGCTTTTTGTATGAGGGTTATGTGAGTCATCTTTCGGACTTTGAAAATAAGCAACTCTCAGGGCCAGCAGTGCTAATGCTGGATGTTGATCAGGTACACACGCATCCTGACATGAGCAATTGCAAAATAGTATCAATCGCATTCTCTAGTCATTTTATTGCCGATCAGACTCATCAATTTCTTCAAAAAGTAAATCTGTTGTTCTCACGGCCGTTCATTCAAATTTCTTTTGAAAAACTTCAAGAATTGGATCATATCATCAAAATTATTGCGACAGAAGTTGATAAAGAAGATGCCGATGAAGAATTGATTAAAGCGCTATTGAATGTTTTGATCGTGCAATGTTGCGGACTTTCGGTAAAGTATCCAGTTAAAGATCACAATGTTCAGGGAATCTACGATAGTTTTAAAGCATTGCTAAAACAACATTACCATAAACAACATCAGGTAAAATTCTATGCAGATCGGCTAAATGTTACAACGCGGACATTAAATCAAAGTGTTCGTAAATCAACCCTTAAAACACCTAAGCAACTAATTGATGCGCATTTATTACTAGAGGCAAAAAGACTCCTGTACTGGTCAAAAGTTCCTGCAAAGGAAGTCGCATGGGAGTTGGGATTTGAAACGGATAGTTATTTTAACCGCTTTTTTAAGAAATATACTGGTGAAACTCCGAAGGAATTCCACAGAAAACAGTTTCACGGTAAAACAGAATAACTGCTGACAAGTCATATTTGTCAACAGTTACTTCATTTGTTATTTTGGCGTTATTTTTTAGGTAAAAATTCCATCGTATTATAACGGTCATAAACCATTCCGAGTGCGATATCGTCAGCAATTTCTTTACCGTTTATCAATTCAATAGCTTGAAGAGCCACATCCATACCAGAAGTGACACCGGCGCCAGTTAAAAACTTGCCATCCACTACAAATCGAGTTTTTTCCTGCACTTTTATTTTAGGGTGCGATCTCAGTTCATCAATTGACCAGTGATGCGTAGTTGCGGAGCGTCCATCGAGCAGACCCGTATTTGCCAGTATAAGTCCACCAGTACAGACAGACATTGTCATTTGGGTTTTTTCATTCTGTGAGACAATCCAATTCATCATTTTTTTATCTGCAGAAATCGTTTTGACAATCTCAGGAGATGTTCCAGGGATAACCAATATATCTGATTGTGGAGCATCGTATATGCTGTATTTAGAAACTAGGTTTACTGTTCCACCGTCCATGACTATATTTTTATTGGCTGTTGCCGATATGGTGTAAATATTATAGTTGCCATTCCAGTTATTAGCCTTTACAAAAACATCAATAGGACCACCCGTATCGACAATCTCTACACCATCATAAACTAAAACTCCAATATTGATCTTGCGATCAGTAGGGAAATTGAATGTGCTTTTTGCACTTTCCTGTGCATTACTATTTAAAGAGCACACTAAAAGAGGAAGAGTGAGTAAAGAAAATTTTATGAATTTCATCTTAAAAAAATTATGTTAAAATTATTTGTTATAGGTGCTATATCTTATGCCGGCTAAGCTATCGTTACACCGATACAAATGTAGCTATGGGTATATCAATAAAAATTACACTTTTGAGCTCTTTAATTACACTTTAAGGTTCTGTTTATTCAACACCTTTTATTTTAACTCATCTATGAATTTGACAATTCAAACAATGAATAACTTAGGTAGAAATGATTTGATTTTAATTCTTTTTTTAACAATGAGAATGGACGCACCATTGGATAACCAGCCGGTTGCCCAACATTCTTTCGTATTCATAATTTTTGGTATAAAATTTTCATGAGCTTGCAAGTAGTAAATTGAATATTAATTTAGGTTAACTATAAAATCACCTATTATAATCTTGGGAACCATTTGAATGAACCGAACTATCGCGGGAAATCTCATTACTATATTCTGAAAGCGCCTTTTGGCAATACTGAAAATATCTCTCAAAAATATCGGCTATAGGGTCTTCGTTATAGTCGTAAATGTCTGCTACGTGAATTGTTTTTGTTGTAATTAGCTCAGCTGTAATTTCTTTGTAGTTATTACATAATAGTGTAAATCGGTTAAGTATAAAAAATAGTAACTCAATTAATTGCAAATCTATCTTAAAGAGGTTTGAATGATTTTGTATATTTTGAATTTTGCTGGAAAAAATCAAATTTTGTAACAGTTATTGAAGTCAACGCCGAATTTGCTAAATATAATAACTCATTATACTTCTAATTCTTTGCGTCAGATTTTATTTAAATATTTTTTTTAAATTAATGATATCTTAAGAAAAGTTTGTATTTTAAGTTTTAAATTAACCAATTTTTCTTAACTAGAACCATATAATATGAAAGCAAAAATTTTACAGATGCTCTTCTGTCTCATTATTTTCATGGGATGTTCCCGCAATGATATCCCCTTCAACTGGTACTTGTAATTAAGGAAGATATGAATAGATTTAAAAAAGTAATTGATGAATATTTTGACTGGGACTTTTTCTGGAGACCATCTGAGTCTTCAAAACAGAGCAAGTTGGACGAACGGGGTGAACGTTTTCTTGCCAATCATCCAGATCTTTTTAAGAAGGTCATAACTGACTTTAGATCAAATTTTCCACAGTCAGAAATTTTAGGATTCAGTCCATTTCCTGTCGAAGACCGATGCTTAAGTTTTGAAATAAAGTCTAACACTGAAGGTACTTTTGTTATTTGCATTAGTATTTTCAAGTATTTGTTGGTGTGGAAATTGTATGATGGTGAGCCATATACTCCTGAAAATTATATAGAAACTGGTGAATCGGAACTAATTGACAGAATTTACCAACTCGTAATAAAACCACATGTGGAGGTCGAGTGGTTGCATAGAGATGAAGCGTTCCTAGAAGTGAAAGAATTTAATTATGCTTCAGCCTCAGGACCATTTAAAGACGAGGAGGAAGATTTTGAAACACCGATTTTCTTAGCAAATCTATTAACCCGTTTTCGTTAAAATTTAAACTTTGTTTAAGCCTTTCGCACAGTATGGCGAAAGGTTTTCCAAGCTTTATATATTTTGCTCGTTGGCCAGATATTACAGCAGGAGAGTTGGAGCCATTTAAGAGGAGATTGGTTGATTAATTTGTCGTAATAGGAGTGTTTTCTTCGAATTGTAGCAGCTTTCCATATGGACAACATTGACACCCGACATTAAGAAATTGATTAATCAAATTCATGGAGGTTTATGTCTATGCACTTTATCTTAAGTGAATTAATATGGAAATGTAAACCATGAGAAAGCATATGTAGCATACAAATTTCAGGAAATAGACAATTCCTATTTGCACATCTCTGAAAACTATAAAGTCGTCAGGAAAGTTCAATCTTAATCACATTGGCTTTTTTTGCAAATTAGATGTTGATAAAACAACTTTACCAAATTCTGGATATAGGTTATTAACTTGCTATAATGTCTAAAAATCGAAATTTTATAAGGAGTAAAAATAAAGAGCAAAAAGATAAAGGTTCTGGAAGGCTACACATTGTATGGCGTATAACAATAGTTTTGTACATTGTAGTCATGCTGTACTTTTTATTTACATGTGGTGCCAACGGAGCTGATTGGTTTCCAAGAAAACCTATATTTACGAGATAGCTAAGGTAGAACTTATCCGTTTCGAGCGCTTCAAAACCAAGTTATGCAGGGTCTTTATGAAGACAAAAGTTTATCTCCAAACGGTGGTATCCATCTCCAGATACGAGAGCTTACCAACCTAAGCTTTACGAGCTTATAAATTCCTATAAAATATATACCAATGAATAAACCAGGTGTATTCAGTTTATAGCAGGCACTGAAGAAATTGATGTACATGATCATAAAAGATGTATCAAAGAAATGGACGATGCCAATGCACAATAGGGGCTTGAGCATATGACAACTATATACTAAATTTGGAGATAGGCTCAAGCTGGATAGAGGCTTTTAGAATTAGGCTAATTATCCAATGACACAGTTTGAGTTACACTCCCAGATAGAAACTTTTAAAAAGAGACTAATAACACAGTTGCTTGTACACTCCCGGATTTAGATCAATTAGTTTCCTGTATAGTTTCGCATAGTTTTTGGAAGTGAAATTTCTACACTGCCATCTTTTTTTAATTTAAGGAACATTTTTAATTTCGTGTCCATCGGCCTTCCACTGTCGTACATTATTGCTGCTCTCCACTTAGGTTTATACTTTCCAAAATCTTTATTCTTGTCCAAAAAAATAGCCCTTTCAGCAATATCGTTAAGCTCTGAGTTTTTTCCTCCAATTGATTTTACATCTGTAACCTTTCCAGTTTTTAAAATGATTATTTCTAGCACACAAATAGAATCATTAACAGCATCAGATTGGTTTAAACTTAATTCTTTGGCAATCTGCTGTTCCCGTGCCTCTATACTGCCCAAATATTTTGCAGGAAAACCCCATAATGGCATTATCTGTCCGTAGAAGTCTTTATGTGTAGTAAAGTAATATATAGTGCTATCTCTATAAATGGAGATTTTACTTAAGTAATTTATCTCATCATTTTTAGGTAGATTTTTAGGATGTATGTCCTCGATAGATGGTAAATGAAGCCACGGATAATTTTGATTTAAGATATATTTATCGCCCTCAAAATTTAGATCAAAATAATAATTATTTTCTTTATGCAGAAAAGATTGCGAAGTATCTCCATTTTTTCTATCAAATGTTGTTGTCTTTTTTGTAAATAATTTGATGAAGTATGCTTTTTCATTTGAATATCCTACATCTATATGAGTTATATTATCATCTTTAATGCTGTTCTTTACAGAGGAAAATATTCTTGTTTCAAGGAATTCGTTGTACTCCCTTTTAGCGGTATTGTTTTGTGATAATACATTTAATGACAGTAAAAGAGTGCAGAAAAATAGAAGATATTTCATATACATAAATGTGATTACTGATTATAGGCAATGATTTGAATGCCATTAAAGATCAACAGATCCTCTTCAATTTCTTCAAAATCCGTTATTTTCTGTTTCGAATTAAATAAAACAATATCCCAACTCATAATGGGATATAATATGGACGTATTATATAACTAATATAGTATAAATATAATAAATCATTGGTATTCAAATGGTACAAATAAAAATACATGAAAAACTAATATTTATAGCAAATATTAGCTAATATATTTAGTTTTATTATTTATCTTTGGATATTGAATAAGGATGGACACGCTTCAAGATAACTGGTTGCTCAACATTCTTGCGTGTTCGTCCTATTCAATATTGAATTAAAGCAGGGGAGAGTTCTGTAAGTTCACATTATAGTAAAGGGACTTGCGATTGAAATGCCAACCTGTTGGAATGAGGTGATAATGATAAATACTAATTGCGATGAATGTACCATTGACAATCGAGATCTTGAAGGACTTAAAGCATAAGGGATATAATATCCTGAAGTCTGACAATAGTGTGGATGATGTTATACAGCATTTTGTCCCGACAAAAGTAAACGACCTATGGGCGTTTATGAGTGAATTTAAGGAAGTTGTTAAGTGCATCAAAATTGGCGAAGAACCAAAGTAAATTTGCTATTTACATTGTGATTATTTAGATGAGAATGAACTGCTAGAAGAATGGTCAAAGTATACGAAAGAAGATCTCGAAGACTGTGATTTTATTTTTACCACTTACAGAATAATTCGGAGAAACCACTTCACGATCGATTTATCCTATCAAAAAATTCTGGATTAAGGTTAGGAACTTCAGTTAATTCAATTGGATCATCTAAAAAATTTGCAGAGATCTCAAAATTAAAGAAAGTTAGAAAAAGCCATAACCTCTAACCGTTTTCAATTATCTTACAAAATAGCTAAACCAAGTAAAAGGAAGTTGTTTTTAAAATTTTTTAATGGAGGGGTATCAATACCACTCTTTCCATTAAAAATTGATGAACGACATTAAATCTACCCAACAAAAACATCATAGTCATTCATTTTGTCTCTGTTTTTAACTAACCTAGGCGCTTTCTTCTTTTTTGTATAGTGTTGAATAGCATTGGCAATTAATAGCGGTCTAACTGCTTCATCGAAATGTGCTTCACAGGCTAAGAAAATATGCAGTGCAGTTTACGTAGTATAAAAAAAGCTGCCCTTTTCGGACAGCTTCATCTTGAGAAACACAAATAATATTATAATTATTTATCTGAAATTTTTTTGTAATCAAAATAACATCCTTCGGGACAATTTAGATAAGTAGGAGTCAATCTCAAAATACCCTCTTTGATACTAAATATTTCCTTTTGTATCCCTTTACTTAACATATTTTCTTTCCCCTCGCATGTATAATCAAAGATTATATAATTCTCTGAAATTTTGTATGTTCCTTGATCACAGTTCCCACCGAACTTTTTGAATGTTCCATCACTATTTATAAATATTTCTGCTCCATCTTTAATCGACACATGTGAGTCAGGAAGTCCTACATTTTGTGCAATCAATTTCCACTTTCCTTCGATCTTATTTAAATTTACATTTTCAGTTTGTTTACTGCATCCTTGGTTCACTACAGTAAACAGCAATAATGCTATAATAGGTATAATTTTCATTGGTTTCCTTTGTTAATATATTTTGAGAACTATTTTCACTTAATTTCTTACTATTATAACGAATCTGTTATAGAAAATGCTACATCGTTACTGAGTACATAATATACTTCCAGTCACCCGTTCCACAACTATTTTTTGCTCTAGCCTTTAATTGTATAGTACCAGAACCATTAATCTGTATAATCGCTGTTTGTCCTATATTACCATTTCCATTATTGACAGGATTAGTTGAATAGTCCCCAGTTGTAAATATAAAATTACCAAATCCTTTTTCCCATTCCCAATCATTTATTCCAGTAGTATTTGTACCTTTCCCTTGTAAACTTAAAGTTATTTTTGAACCGAAAGGTAAAGAACTTGCTGCTCCTCCATAGTTCATGTCACATGTAGTACTGAAAACATCATTACAATACATATTAAGGGCTACAAGTGGAGTACCGATCCAAACTTCTTTTTTAAGCGTTTGAAAAGGAAGTTTTGCCTCGACAAAAGCTGTTTTTTCATAAATTGACTTAGGTTTAACCGTTATTGAATTACTGTTCTGTGAAATGATATCTACTGTAGAAGAAACATTCCAAACAACATTAGAGCCTCCATTTAGAAGTGTATACACTATATTTTCTCCAGCGCAATAATTCTGTTTATTTGTTGATAAAGTTGGAATTATACAGTTATTTCCGATTACATTTGTTAGGACTGAATTATTAAAAATGGATGTTTTCATTCTTGATTTTTGTCCTTCAGTAAAACGTGCGCTGGTCGATGTATAGTATGACATAATATTATTTAAATCTGGCGTATATCCATTTTCCGTTCCAAACCCCCGGTCAGCAGGAGTATCACAGACCTTGTCTCCACATGTAATACAATTTGACCCATTTATATTTTCCGCACAGCCAGATGTTCCTGGTTTAGTACCCTGAAAAGTATGCCATAAGTCAAGGCAATGTCCCATCTCATGAGCAGAAATAGGAGTGGTTACATAATTCTGATTCATAATTAACGTTTTAGATGGAATTCCAAGGGCCATTCCCAAGACACTAGAACCTCCGCTACTCCACAGATTATTAACTATATAATAATCTATAGCATTCTGTTTCACATTAACATTTCCTAATTGATTAGATTCAGTATCATTATCTATAGAATAATATTTTGAACTGTTTATAAAATCATGACCTGTTGACTTAAAGTATATACCGTGTTTATTGTAATGACGGTTTAAAGAATCAAGTACTATATTTAGATTTGTTTCAGGGTATCCACCTGTTCCATTATCTTGACGTACAATATGAAAGAAAACATTAATACATACAGGTTGATCCGGATCTATTGTAGAATAATTGGCAGAAGCTCTATTTTTAGCCTCAATTTCAGTTGTTGTAGGAGTTGGAGTACCACATATTATTCCATGGTTATCTAATTCTAAATCAGGTTGGTTTTTGTCATTTTTATCATTTTTATTACAAGAACTTATTCCAAATAATAACGGTAGAATAATTAGATAAAAAATTTTTGCTATTTTTATAATTTTTTTCGGTTTTCTCGAAATTATAGCTTTGTTTTTAACTAGTTTTACGGGAAACCGGAAATTGGTGTATTATTTGTTTTTTTTACAATATTTCATTTTTCTCATAATTTAATCTTGATGTGTTTTTTAAAAAAAAATCTAAATTTTTTAAACAATCAGAGCTTTTATAATAGAAGCGAAAAATTTGATATGGACATGATTAAACTATTTGTTAAAAATCAGTCCCGTCCTAAATAAATTTTAGGCGCTTGTTTCCATTTCTAAAACAGCTATTTTTAGATCATTTCAATTTTGATCCTATTTTTTAGTCTGAAAACATTTGTAACTGGCCATTTTTCCCTTTAACTGGTGGCCTGATAAAAGGATCATCTATCCATTGCCATATATTTATTTTTACGAAGATATTCATCCTGATAAATCCCACCAGATTTGATAGATTCCAGTCATATTTTAGCCTTCTTTTGAAGGTATTTTAGTAACAAGATGCCGATCAAGGAAGTCCATATCTGGATCATCACCGCATTTTCGGATGTGCCCACAAATGTCGATACTTTTAAGCGCTGTTTGAGATGCTTAAAGAAGACCTCAATCTGCCATCGCTGTTTGTAAATGTTTGCTACCAGTGAGGCCTTCCACCCAGTATTATTTGTCAGAAAGTGATACTGGGTGTCTGTGGTGCTGTCCCAAAAATGAATCAGGCGCAGCGATTTGGAACTGTATTTATCTGCTGATGGACCAGAAAGCTCAACGATCTGATCTTTAATGATTCCCTTTTCTAAGAGTGCTTCACTCTGATATGACCTGATCACGTTGTACTTCATGTTAGTTTTACTCCTGGTAACAAAATAACAGCCGTTGCTGTCCAAATCCCCGAGCCAGCTGTAATCTACATAACCTCGGTCCACCACCATGACGCTTCCTTTAGAAAAACTGTAGCTGCCCGCACGCTGGCTCTCATGAACCTTTCCGTCCGTAATCTGCATAAAAACAGGCAGACAGCCATCATAATCCAAAACAGTGTGCAACTTTACAGCTCCTTTGGTACTTCTAAACTTAGCCCAGTCAAATACCGATAAGCATAATGGGATAACACTGGCATCCATTAGATAAACCTTGCGCTTTAATTGGTTAAGCTCTTTACGGAAATGGGTATCTTTTTGCCACAGCTTATCCAATAGCGAAAAATACAGATCTTTAAAGAGTTCATGGGTGCGGTGCTTATTGATATAGGAAATATTGGACTTGCTGGGAGCTCTGCCCACACCTAAATGGTTCAGATTACCGGTCGTACTACGCAAGCCATTACTGATATCCCGAACTGAATCTGCAGAAGAAAAATGGCAGAATAACATGCTTGCAAGATGAGTCCAGCTGTTGATCCCTTTGCAATGTTTGTCACTCTTATGTTTAGCAACCAAATCTTTGAATAATTCCCGGTCGATAAGGGATAAAATCTGACTAAAACGTTTAAATTTACCATGGCGGTGTAAGAAAATTTAGCGATTTAAATATAGCAACTTTGCTATACCAAATCACCGCCAATTTTTAAACGTTTAGGACGGAACTGATAAATTTTAGTCATAATAATGAATCTATGAAGAGCTATTAAATCTTTTTTTAACTTAATATAGTTGTTTTTCTAAGTCTATTAGGCTTGGGTTTTCTGAATTATTTATTTGACATTTATCTCCTATCCACCTCTCCAATAAAAACATCATAGTCATTCATCTTGTCTCTGTTTTTAACCAACCTTGGGGCTTTCTTCTTCTTAGTGTAGTGTTGAATAGCATTGGCAAGGAATAACGGTCTAACTGGTTCACCGAAATGAGCTTCACAGTCTAAGAAAATTTCCAGTGCAGATTTAGCAACATTAAAATATCCATTATGGTACTTTTTATCAATCCAACTTTGAATCTGGGTATCTGTTATTAGACTAGACGACTCTAGAAGGATGTCCTTTTCTTCATCACCAAATCTTAAAAATTCCTTCCACTTGCCGTTTCCAATTTTTTGCTCTGCTATATAATTTCTGTTGCCTTGGTCATCAACTTGATAGAGTATTTGAATTTTATGATTGGTACTGCCGTTACTTAATGGAACAAAATCCTCAAGTTCACATTTGAAAATTATTTTGATGGTATTATTTTCACTAAGACCTAAGATTAAAGTATGATCTGGTCGTTCAAAATCTCGCACATAAAGGTCACGTTGTCCCAACAAAAATGCTAGCTCAAATTGACTTAAACCACGGTTATTACGTAATTTAATTATATTGAGCATCTTAATGAGCTCGATATCCGACATACTGCTTATTTTTAAGATCTCAAAATCTAGATTTCGTTTCATTATATGGGCTATTACCGACTTACAACAAATATAATCAAACGAATCTTTAATACTATCTCCTTTAAAAATATATTGTAATGGGAAAAATTTGTAGATTCAATAAATTAACAATGAATAGATCTGATGAATCAAAATCAATTGCAAATATTAAAATTATTGGAAGAACTTCCTGACTCATCAGACTTTGAGTTGGTTCCAGCTACTTCATTACAAATCACTGTTTTTAAAGAACGTGCTTTTACGAAAAAAGTACCTGAAAATGTGATTACGCAATTGATTGAATTATATAAGGTTGCCGATGGATATGTTAATCATATGGTTATAGGCTTTATTAATTGTGATGATGAAACTATATTTGAATGGTGGGGTGTTTATCAAGAGCTTTGGATAGGGCAAAGAGATTTAAATACATTACGTTGGGCAAATGGTACGTTCTGTTTAGGTGATGCCTCCAGCACTAGCTATGACGAATCTTATGAATCACCAACTTTAGTAGGACTTATAGAAATATGTAGAAATGAAATGTTGAGAGCGATCGATTAAATCTTTGGACATTATAAATACTAGTCAACCTTTTTATCAATACTTTCTTTTTTAGGTTTGTATTTTATGTAGGTATTTCTGCCATCAACAATTACGACTTCCAATCTTTTGTTTTTGCCTTTAATAGCACGACTCAATGCATCAGTGAAATCTGAACTCGTCCAAGTCTGATTTTGTAATTTATTACAATGATTCACTATTTCCTCTAAAGTTCTGGCTTTGTCGAAATACTTTGTGTTTTCAATCACCGCATTCAATGTAGATGCAGAGCCTGCTCCTGGTGGGATAGGAGGTATCACTTTTAATACTTTATCTCTTTCTTGAATATCAGAAGGTTGTAAATCTAAGTTGGTATAGCTTGTTTTAAAATCTATTGGTTCACCATTCTCTACACATTCATTTTTACGCTCTTCTGCTTTTAACGAGAAATAGATTGCAATGTGATAAAGAGCTTCTTCGGTATATTTTAGGGCACTAGCCTTACTTTCAATATGTCCAATATATTTTTTACTCTTCCCTAGATAAAGTGATAATTCTTCACCTGAAATACCCAAGCTCAATCTAATTGTGCGAACTGTAATTATTGTTAATAACTCATACGGGGTAAGATACCATTCCTTGTTCATTAATTATAAATGAAGTAATTTTGTTCGCGTATATTGTATTGATATAATAATTTGCTTTTGTAAAATATACTCTGTACTTTAGCGTTAGATTTCGGATTAACGAATTAATCTGAAATACTGGTATTTAAAATAAGAGTCTTGCGATCACAATTTCTCAGGCCGTAACGCAGGGCAGTAGTTTAAAATACCCATGTCTTTTCTTTATATTGCAAATCGTATATTTGCGTATATAAGATGGATATGGGCCTACTGTTAGTCCGTGTTACGTAAGGCCTGAGAACTGATAAGTGGTCACGGCGTGTAGTCCCATATTCATCATACTACCTGCTACTGGACTCGTTAATTATAAAACGAGTTATGAACAAAAAACAAACCACCAAAAACATCATCAAGCCGGCAGATTAGATTTGTTGCGCAAAGTCACTATGCTGACTATCCATTCAAAATGCAATAATGTAGACCATTATATAACCAATTGACGACAACTTAAAATTGCATTTTTTCCATTTTATTTTTTAACTATTGAAAGTTAAATAGGATGCTTATTGCCTAAATTCTTAGCGCCTAATCTACCTTCAATTAAACCTTTAAAAAATGCAAAAAACTTGCAATAGGGAGAGCTATGTGCTGTACCCAAGGAAATTTACTGTCCTAAATCTTGAGTTATTTTTTGGTCTTCAATCAAAAACAAACCAAAAAATAAACACATTGAAAAGTTCTATACTAAAAATTGAAAACGTTGGACATGATTACGCCCTACAAGAGCATGATCAAGATACGATTTCATATATAAAAATACATTGGAAACTAGCGCTATGCATCCTGCTTTCTCCAATGCTCCATGCCTTTAATCTACTCTTATGCTTATTAAAGGCCATTAAAGGAATTGCGATACCCTATATCATGACCATCGCAGTATTTCATAGTTTATGTTTATCAGCTCAGACACCCCGCAAGGACAGCGGGGTGAATGGGTTGGCTACTATTAAACCACTCAAGATAGGTGATACCATACCAGAATTTCTCTGGAATATGCCATTGGAGGTGGTTAATCATTCCTCAGGAAAGAAAACAATAACGCTCAATGATTACAGAGATAAGAAATTGATCATATTGGATTTCTGGGCCACTTGGTGCGGTAGTTGCTTGATGTCAATGCCCAAAATGCACGAATTGGAGAAACAATTTCAAGATCGTATTGCTGTTATACCAGTGACACAGGAATCAACAGAAAAAATCAAAAACAGTAAACATCGCTTCAAATCGATCACCAACGGTCATATACTAAATGATTTTTTTCCACATCAAAGTATACCATACATCGTCATAATCAATCAGTATGGGACAATTGAAAAAACTACTGTACCGTCCTATTTAAATGCAGATGTCTTACAGAATATGATAACAGGTTCTGATTATTATCTTCCCGAATTTCAAGAAAAACTGGATACAACGTTACTCACATTTACTTTTAAAGATCGTCAGCAGCATCTGCCAACTTACTATTCTAGCGTAATGGGGTTTACAGATGGTTTTGGAATTGACCAGGGACATATAGTTGACTCAAACAAACATATTCAATCTGGTTTCTATCTCAATTATCCTTTGATCCGTATGTATCAAACTGCATTTGTTCCTAATTTCAATATTACGTTGCCCAGTAGACGTGTTTTTTTATTCGATGACGCAGCTTCCATTGACTTTATGCTACCAGATTACAACCATCAAAAGTATGATCTTTCCTTTGAATATAGCGTTCCAATAAATTGGTCTTCACTTCAGATTCATAAAAGATTGCAGCATGATCTGCAGGATTTTACTGGACGTGTAGCAAGTATTCGAAAATTTAATGTACCCTGTTTAGTTGTAAGACCCAAGATTGACAAGGAAATACTTCCTGCAAAAATCAAAGATTGGCATGGTATAGTCATCTCCGGTTATTTACAGACTAGAATTCCGAAAGAAATTGGGCCGTCAACATTAGGTGAACAAAATTATATGCGAAGGTATAAGTTAAAAGGATTGATTCACTTTCTTAATAATTTATCAGCGTCGCCTCATCCTTTTTTTATCGATGAATCAGGAATAACGTATCCAATAGATCTTGACCTTCCCGATAATCTGAGAGATTTTCAGGAACTCAAACAATGTTTTGGAAAACAGGGGTTAGACTTGATACTTGAGCATCGGGAACTGGACATGTTTGTTTTAGCAGATAGAATCTATTCTGATGAGCAATTGGAAAAAATGGAACTGATGCTATCCTCTTTTGGTTATACTAATAAAAAGGAGAACCGTCATGATTAAGATAAAAGTATTTAGTTTGATCCTAATACTTTTATTAGGAACTGGGGAATTACTGGCCCAGAATAAGACTTTTCAAATAAAAGGAAAGGTGGTTGCAGAAAATGTAGCAGTCGATCATGCTACCGTGAGGATATCTGGGTTTGACAAAACACTTATGACCAATGATTTGGGGGAATTTGAATTGACTCTTCCATCTACGGGAGCTTTATTTAAAATACAGATCAGCAAGGTAGGGTATATAACCACCTCTCGGGAAGTTGGTGCTCAGAATAATGATACGCTTTTACTGGAAATGAGACCTGATACTCGTATACTAGAAGAGGTAAATATCCAAACCGGATACCAAGCAATACCTAAGGAAAGAGCTACAGGTTCTTTTGAACAAGTGAACAATAAATTATTCAACCGACAGATTGGTATGGACGTTATCAGCAGATTAGACGGTATCATGCCCAATCTTTTATTTGATAAGCGTGGTGGAAATGAATCAAATATGATTTTAAGAGGAGTAGGAAGCTTAGAGGGGTCGCAAGCGACAGCTCCATTGATAGTTCTTGATAATTTTCCGTTCGAAGGGGATCTCAGTAGTATCAATCCCAATGATGTGGAAAGTGTAACCATGCTGAAAGATGCAGCTGCCTCATCCATCTGGGGAGCAAAAGCTGGTAATGGTGTTTTAGTCATCACGACAAAAAAAGGTAGTCTATCTTCCAAATGGAGACTTTCTATGACTGTAAACACAACATTCACGGAAAAGCCTGATCTTTTTTATTTACCGCAGATGACTTCTAGTGAGTTTATAGATGTGGAAAGATTTCTATTTGATAAAGGAGTTTTTAATAACGCTTTGAGTAATAACACTACCCGACCTGTACAGACTCCAGTAGTGGAATTGTTAGAGAAAAATAGAAAGGGGCTGATTTCTGATGATGACCTGGAATTTGAAATTGATCGGTACCGTACCATTGACTTAAGAGACGATCTGAATCAATATTTCTATCGAACAGGTATCAGCCAGCAATATGCTACTTCTCTGAGCGGTGGAACTGATAAACTCAGTTCCTATATTTCCATGGGATATGATCATAATGTGTCAAATGCGGTCGGGAATCGATCAAAACGGACCAATTTAAATGTAGAAAATACCTTTAAACCTCTTCAGAAATTGGAATTTAGAGTAGGTGTGAGATATGCTCACCTAGCAAGTGAAAATAATAATTTGGGCGGTCTTTTTATGACAACAAGTCGTCCTATGTATCCGTACGCCGACATTGTCGATGAACTCGGAAATGCACGGGTAGTAGAGAAAAATTTTAGAAATAATTATCTCGATCAGGTCGATCAACAGGGACATTTATTGGATTGGAGATATAGACCTTATAATGAGCTGTCTTTAGCAGATAACAACTCTAATACAAATAACCTATTGTTAAGTGGAAGCGTCAAATATGATTTACTACCTTCGCTTTCTGCAGATATACAGTATCAGTACAATTATCAACCTGAAACTGGTCGTAACCATTATAGTGAACATAGCTTTTTCAGCCGAAACATGATCAATATGTATAGTTCGGTTACCAATAATACCGTCATACGACCTGTGCCAATTGGGGGAATTTTGGATAGATCGCATTCAACCCTAAATTCGAATTCGATTAGAGGGCAATTGGCATATAGTCAAGATTTTAATGATCAAAACTTCAACGCAATAGGCGGGATGGAGATAAGAGATGTTAAAAGCTCGGGTTTTAATAACCGAGAGTATGGTTATAAGGAAGACTTACTCTTGAGTTCGCCAGTTGATTATAACAGCAGATTTACTCAGTATGATAATTTAGCTTCGGCAAGTATTATTCCTTTTTCTAATAGTGCTTTTGGAAGGAATGATCGCTTTTTATCCTTTTACTTTAATGGTTCCTATATGTTATACAAAAAATATATGCTATCCGCAAGTGTGCGAAGAGATGCGTCTAATTTATTTGGTATTGAAACCAATGCAAAATGGAACCCCTTATGGTCAGTAGGTGCTGCTTGGAATTTGCACCATGAATCGTTTATGAAGGAATCTCCGCTACAACTGCTCAAAATGAGGGCTACTTATGGTTATAGTGGAAAGGTTCCTGCTGGTTATGGAGCATTAACGACGCTTAAATATAACGGAATTAGTAAGATTGGTAGATTTCCGTATGCGGTGGTAGTCAATCCTCCGAATCCACAGTTGAGATGGGAAAAGGTTGCTACGTTAAACCTTGGAATAGACTTTGCTTTAAAAGGAAACTGGCTATCGGGTAGCATTGAGTATTATGAAAAGAAATCAACTGATTTAATTGCTCCAGTGACTTCAAATATTACAGTAGGATATGCAATGGTTTCCCGTAATAGTGCAACAATTTTAAACTCAGGTTTAGATGCGCAGTTGCATGCAGCAAAAAAAATAGGAAACTTGTACTGGAATGGTGATCTAAATATTTCATATAATAAAAATAGAATTTTGAAATATATGCTTGCCAGTACGAGGTTAAGTAATTGGGTGGGAGCAGGGGTGTCTGTCTCGCCAATTGAAGGTCAAGCTGCTTATCCACTGATAAGTTATAAATGGGGTGGATTGACTCCCGAAAATGGAAATCCCGTTGGTTACCTGAATGGTGAAAATACGGTCAATTATGCACAGTTGATTCAGAATGTAACAAAAGATGATCTTATCTTCCATGGTTCTGCTTTACCAGAGTATTATGGTGCATTCAGAAATATGCTGTCATGGCGTAATTTGTCTGTCTCAGCAAATATTAGTTTTAAATCTAATTACTATTTTCGACGTAAATCAATTGACTATACCCAATTACTAAATGCTAATGCTAGGGTTGGTTATGGCGATTTTAAGGATAGATGGCAACAGCCTGGAGATGAAAACAGGACAACAGTTCCGTCAATGCAGTATCCGGTAGATACCAGAAGAAATACCTTTTATCAAAATGCGGAAATTACAGCAGAAAAGGGAGATCATATACGTCTGCAAGATATCAGTATTAGCTATCTTTTGGCCAATAAAAGTTTGAGTAAACGATTTAAGGATCTTCGTTTAACGGCTTATCTACGTAATCTTGGTGTTTTATGGAGTGCAAATAAGCTGGCACTAGATCCCGATTTTAGATCTTTACCGCTTCCTGCCAGTTATTCGCTTGGTTTAACTTCAAATTTTTAAATTATGAATCGTTACTTATATATTCTCTTTATTTGTGCTGGTATATTATCTCATTTATCATGTTCAAAATATCTGGATCAAAAACCTGATCAATCCTTGTCGTTACCTGATAACGTCAAAGACCTTACTGCTCTCATGGACTATGAAACCATTATGACACAATATCATCCTGAAGGGGGTGATATAAGTGCAGATTATTTCTTTCTTAATGATGCAGCATGGAATGAACAAAGTATTGATGCTCGCAATATGTACGTTTGGGATAGTGAAGCGCAACATAATGCAGATTGGTCCTATTCCTATGAACGTATATTTAATTGTAATGTAGTGTTAGACAATATCGATAAAGCAAAGTTAGGGAGTTTGACAGAATTTGATAGAATGGCAACTAAAGGAAGTGCCTTATTTTTTAGAGCCTATACCTTTTTACAATTGGCACAACTTTACTGTCCGCATAACACGGTAAATATGCCTGATTCAGAGTTCGGTTTAGTACTTAAATTGAAAGCCGATATAAATGAACCCATTATCAGGTCTACTGTTAAAGATACCTATGTACAGATTATTTCAGATTTGATACTTGCAGCAGAACTTCTTCCTGCAAAGAGAAGTATTCAAACTAGACCTTCAAAAGTAGCGGCATATGCTGCTCTTTCCAGAGTTTATCTATTCATTGGCGATTATCTAAAATCGCTTGAATATGCTAAATTATGTCTTGATATCCAGGATGAACTCCTTGACTATAATAATGTGAATGCTAATGCTACTTTGCCCTTTACAATATTGAATAGAGAAGTGATTTTTCATGCAATCACGCTATCATCATCGGGTACTCATGCTCAACAGAATGCTTTTGTAGATACAGTATTATTTAATAGTTATGAAGATAATGACCTTCGGAAAAAGGCATTTTTTCGAAAGGACAATAATGGGTATCATAATTTTAAAGGATATTATAATGGTGATGGATTTAATCTTTTTGCCGGCCTAGCAGTTGATGAAGTATATCTAAATAAGGCTGAATGTGAAGTCAGATTAAAACAAGATCAACAAGCTTTAACAACCCTTAATCATATCTTAAAGTTTAGATTACAACAATCACAATTTAGTGTGATAAGAGGACTTCATGGTGATGATTTATTAAGGCGAATATTAAAAGAGCGTGAAAAAGAACTATTATTTCGGGGAGGAATTCGTTGGCCGGATCTCCGGAGATTAAACTACGAGGGTAAGTTTACAAAAACAATCGTCCGAAATGTAGGAAGTAACAAGTTTGAATTGAAGCCTAATGATCCGAGATACACCTTGTTACTCCCTTATGATGTAGTTTTAGAGAGCGGAATAAAACAAAATCCGAGGTAAAAGAACGGGACATGCCTTTGCAAGCATGTCCCATTTTTTTATCCATTCTATTATGGATTGGTATAATCTCCTCTTGTAATGTTTGGATGAGAAGTATTATTCTCCAATGCGGTTTCTAAACCAGTCACGGCGCTAAAATCTGGCTGTCCGTTTGCATCCTCAGGTGCTGAAACAACACAAACCTTAAGTGATCCACTGCAATTTTCTGTAGAACCATTTGGAACCTCAATGTAATCTTCTGGGGCAGTTTGATCTGTGCCATTAAACATCCATTCTTGACTCGTGTTTAATTTCCCATTTTTGTTGCTTGCGTCTTGTTTTGCATTTGCAACATATACACTTACTGCTAAGATTCCTGCCAACATGGGCAGTACTAATTTTGTTTTTTTCATTTTGTTTAATTTTAGAGTATATAATTTTTGGTCACCACGTCATCATATACAATTACCCTGTCTTGGCGACTTGCCGTTTAATAGGGATGATTCCATATATGGAACTTTAAAATATCTGAATTGTCGCAATCCCAAGCGAACGCAATCGGATATAAAAACATGGAGTTACCATTATTTGAATTCCCGTCGGAATTCACTACGCATAGTTTATTTTTTACTTCTATTTAATTTATAATACATGTATAACGCCACAATACTCACGCTTGCAATAGCAGTGTTGAAATAGAAATGCCGCTGCCAGCTCATTTTTTCAAATATTTTTCCGCACGCACAAACCACATAACCATAGAATTCAATATAGGCTAGGTATGCATAGACCGAATAAGCCGTCATCAAAATTGTGCCCGTCCATAAACCCCACCGCCTAGTGTGATCATTAAACAATAAGCACAATGTACCAAGCTCCAATACGGGAAGTACATAGGACAATATAGGCTTTGACCAATTGGGCAGTGGTTGTCGGCTCAGCTGTGTATCAAAAACTATATGATTCATAACCTTACCCATACCTGTATTAAAAAATAAGATGATCAGGATTGTTGTGGCTGTCCATATGACAATCCTTTGCAAAATGCTTTTTATGGAAGAGCTTCTTTTCCAATGGTATGTTATCTGTTCTGACATAATATTCTTTTTAAATTAGCGTCTTACATTTTCTGTCAAATGATTAAATCAAAATTAAAAAAGTCCCTTTCAACCTACTTTTTGTTTTTCACCTCTTTAACCATTTTGATTTCTAGCCTTCTCTCTTTGCTCCAACCTTCTCTCTTTTATAACCCTTATACAATCTTTATCAAAGATAGAGCGCATAAGCAGGTGAGCGTTAGGCTGAATGTTGTCTTTGAGTAAGCTATATGTTGTTAGGGAGTGGTGGGGTAGCGGCTTTGTGCTTTCTTTTTAGTGTTTTTGATATTGCGCAAGGGATTGTCCTTTCATCTTTTTGAAAAAACGGTTGAGTTCACTAAGCCCTGCGAAATTCAATTCATAGGCAAGACCCGATAGGTTATTGTGAAAATGATCGTATTCTCGTAATATCCTTTCAACCAGCAGTTCATTGCGGTAGGTTGACAGGCTGCAGTGGTAATATTCTTTATGAAGTTTATAGAGCCGGCTGCGGTCTACCTGTACACTTTCTGCAAGGTCTCCGATAAGAGTTTTGTTGCCGTACTGGTCGATAATGAGTCTTAATATTTCTCGGACATGTTTGATAATAGTAAGCGGTGTATTGATGGATCCGTCTCCCATCATGATTTTGAGTCGAGATAATTTGATCAAGTAAATCTGGTGCCGAATCAAAATATGTTCATTGTCCAACACTTTGGGATTTAGATTCTGGAATATCGCATCGAGCTCGTATTTCGTTAATGTACCGATCAAGAAATCCACACTCTGCATCGAAATACTATTGCCTACACGCTTTGCCTCCACTAAAGGCATAACAAATTCAAAGCTCCGCGCAATGTTGGGACGGAACAGACCGGCATCGAGCGTGATGCCTCTCACGATATAATGTCCAATGGGTAGATCGACGTGAAAGTCCGCAACGGATAGGTAGAGATAAGATGCTCTGTTTTGGTTCAGGGTTAACTTGATATCAAGCAGCTCATCGTGCATGATCAGTGGCTGCTCGCCAATTTCAATCGGATAGCACAGGTGGAGATCTGGTGCATGGGATCGAAAAGTGACAGTAGTTGCTTTACTGATCCAAAATTCGAAATAATGAAGGTAGGCATATCGTCCATCGAAAGTCTGTTCGGCAACCAGGTTGCCGTCAAACTCCCAATAATATGTCTCTGTATTGCGCATGATATAGCTGATTTCTACTTTTGGGTTCATCACTTCCTTTGCCCCGAAGGGTAGGTTTAAAGTAATGGTTCTTTTCATAATAGGCTTTTGTTAATTTATATCTGGTCAGATTGTTTAGGTCTTTTTTTATAAAGCAACGGAACGCTTCTTTCGTTCCGTTGCTTTATTTTTCTTGAAATTTTTGATGTTCAAATACACATTTACCTGGTATGGCGGGATGGAAATAACATCGATCGCAAGGTCATTTATTAATAGCTGATTACAAAGACAAATTCTCCCTCAGCTTGAAGTGCTTCACCAGTAGCAGCACTGCTGTTAATGGGATTGTGTGACTCACCTCTTTTTACTCCTAACACACTGATACCCGGACCAGGCTTTTCAGGTTTGACCAGTCTTATCGGCAATTCAAGTGTTAAAGTGAGTGTAAGCTGGTTACTTATAACGAAAATAAAATCATCATCCAGTGCATCTAACCATTCTTCCTGCTCGCTTGTAAAGTAAAACATGGATTTTAATGTAAGCCTGAATGACTGCTGAAGTGCTTGAATCTGTTGTTTTTTTTGAAAATCATTTTGTGCGTAAAATTCGAGATACCATACTCGAACACCTTCGGGTGTAAATTCTTTCTTTTCCATTTTAGTTTTGTTTTTTTAAGATTCTTAAATTTCGGTTTACTATTATGGGTTTGCAAATAGTTAAAATGGGTTTTTTACCGAATAGGGAAAGAATAAATACCGAAAAGGGAAAACATAAAATTGATAAAAACAACAAAGTGACTGCTGAAATCTCCTGCGTAATTGATATATTGTTTCCTATTTTTTAATTACGAATGTATTTTGCTTATCTAAGCTCATTTAATTATCTTTGAGTTAATCCTAAATTTATGTATAGTATTATCAATTTTATCTTCAACTATTTTTAGTCAAAATTATAACAGAACATTGAAATGTAGTTAACCTCATGTTATGAAGCGAACTGTAAAAAAAACCATGTGGCTCGTATTTATTCTGCTCAGTGTTGCAGGTGGTCTTGTGATGTATCTCATCAATGAGCACGAAAGCTTATTCGAAATTTTAGATGATCAATATCTGCTTAAAAATCTAAGTATCAGCATTGCCTCTGTCGCACTTTTTTTGCTAGTCTCTTATCAATCCAGCAGGTTAGTATCGAATTTTGTTCCATATGATCAGTCAAAAGTGGCGCATTATTCATGGTATTTTGTTTTACAGTTCTTGATCAGTGGGGGCTTAAGTTTGTTTACCGCAATCTTCTCGGCAGCGGTGATCGTGTATGCAAATAGCGACAGATGGTTGGGCAATACCTCTTACTTCAGTGTTGACATTTATTTTGTCCTTTTGTCTACTGTATTTGTTCAGATTGTACTGTTCCTGATTTACTTTTTTGTTAGTAGCGTGCAAGGCCGGCATCGATCTGAAAAGCTTACAGTGCTCTTAGAATCGGAATATATCAAATTATTGCAAGAAGTTTCTGTCCGCAAACTCGAAATGGATAGTCCGGCTCCTGAAAAGCAATATCTACAGGAATTAGATGGCATTGATCTAACCGATATTAATTATATCTATAGTGAACAAAAGATTCGCTACATCCAAAGTGAGGTTCGGGGTAAAACCATGTTTGAAGGGTTGACGCTCTCTGAATTAATTCGAGTGTTGCCTTCGGATCAATTTTTCTTGGCAAGCCGGCATCTTATTATTAACCGCAGTTCTGTTAAATCTTATAGAATATTGAGCAATTATAATATTGAACTGGAATTAGATCCACCGTTTCATTTGAAAACGACTTTAAGTGAAACAGTAACAAGATTTTTTAAAACCTGGTATATGCGCGGGACGGATGATTTGGCCGATTAGGCGAAAATATAGATTGCAAGTTTGATGGTTTAACTTGCCAGTTCCGGACATTTTGCGCTGGGGCTGGTATCACTATGCTGTTTATCGAACAGCCGCAAACATATTGAATAATGAAAAAATGGTTACTAAATATACTTCAATGTATTCAAGATATCTATCAAATTCTGAAAGAAATAAAAGCGCTCTATAATCAATTTACAATAGTTACTGCTCATCTACAAACAATTATCCGACTCATAGAAAACTATAATCAACTCGCGGAAGAACGTGAAAAAACAGTTGACATTGATCAGCACCAGATTAAACTGTTAGATATAGGACAGGTAATGAAGATACTAAATATATCAGAGTCAACTTATTACCGATGGGTGGAGAATGGAGAGCTTCAACCTAGGAAAAAAGGCAAGCGCCACTATTATTATTTATTTGATTTGCAGGATCAAATCGCAAAATGCAAGTTGAAAGGACGGCTCTAGTTCTTCGGCTGCTGTTCGGGAGCGCTTCGAGAGGTGTTCGAGAAGTATTCGAGACAGGTTCGGGACTTGCTCGGGTGAGGTTCGACTGCTGTTCGACTGGGCTTCGGCAAGTTGCCGAAGCCCAGTCGAACACTTGCCGATAAATGGTCGAAGCAACCTCGAATCAGCCTGCTGACTAGGTCAAACTTTAGTCGAAAAGCAGTCGAATATTTTTGCCTTATGTGTCGCTATTTTTAATATTTACACCTTTTACTTTTCTATTTATGACAGGGAATGAAAGTCGTTCCTATCATGTGCTATCATGCCCTGTCATCACTCGTATTTTCGTGTTTTCGCCCCTAATTTAGCTCTCGATATCAGTAAAAACCGGCATGCAGGTTATAGTGTAAACAATTGAAAATTAGAACAATGGCAAGATTTTTAAAAGGAATTGTAGGAGCGTATTCGGGTAAAGTGGGAAGCGTAGTGGGAAGCTCATGGAGAAGCGTAGATTATGTCAAATCGCTACCAAAATTTACGGGGAAAAAAGCAACAAATGGACAAATTGCTCAGCGCTCAAAGTTTGCTCTGGCAGTAGCTTTTTTATCACCGATCAAGGATTTACTCAACCTGGGTTATTCGGATAAGCTGCAAGGCAAGGCGACGGGATATAACAAAGCGCTGCAGGCAGTGCTTAGCAACGGTATCTCGGGTGTCTATCCAAGCCTGGAAATTGACTATTCGAAAGTGGTAATCTCCAAAGGTGCTCTTTCCAATTTAATGGGCGTAGCATGGGCGGAAATCAATGCTGGCGAACTGGAGCTTTCCTGGTCTCCGGAAATTAACAAGTTCAATGCTTTCGCTGACGATTCAGTAGTGCTTCTCATGTACAATAGGACGAAGAACTTCTTCAGTATTATGGAGTCTGGAACGCGGTTGGATGCAACCTTATCGCTGCCTTTACCGGCAAGTTATTCTGGTGATACTTTGGAAGGCTGGATCTTCACGGGGCACCGTGATGGTGTCAAAACTTCATTGAGTTACTACCTGGGTCAATTGGTATTAGCATAACATGTAGCTCTGTTTTTAGGGGGGTGAACCGATGGTTTGCTTCCCTAATCTCTAAAAATCAAATTCCATGAATTTAACATTAGTCCGTGTCAAACAGGGGAAGGAAAGTACCTTGTCTGAGCTATACCTCGATGACTAGTTTATCGGATACGGTCTGGAAGATGCTGTCCGTAAAACTAAAATAAAAGGAAGCACTGCAATTCCACCTGGTAAATACAGGCTTGGCCTGAATACCTACGGCGCGATGAACGCGCGCTATAAGAGAAAATTTCCAAAGATCCACCGTGGGATGATCGAGATCATGCAGATCCCGAATTTTAAGTACGTCTATATCCATATCGGTAATCACATCGGGGATACCTCCGGCTGTGTACTGGTTGGAAATAAGATGGCCTTAGTGGATGGCGATTACGAGATCTATCAGTCTAAAAAGGCGTACGTAGCGCTCTATGAGAAACTGGTGGAGATGATGGTGAACGGAGAGGTGTTTATTGAAGTGATCAGTAAATGAGTAACGAAGTGACGGAGTTACACAGGGAATTTCTAACTTATTAACTCTCTCACTTCCTAGCTATTTATTAACCTACTCACTCACTCACTCACTCACTCACTCACTTTCTAACCTTCTAACATTAAATAAATGAAAAAAATAATTCAAAAAATAAGTGCGGCGTTGCAAGTGGTCTTGTTGGCGCCGATTAAACTGCCGGGAAAGGCATTGAATATTATTAAATACATTGCATTGGGTCTTGGTGTGGTGGAGACGGTGCTGGATGATAAAGACAAAAAAGGAGAGGAGCAGTCACCACCACCAGAGCAGATACTTCGGAATAAAGAAAAGGGGGTGCTTGATGAAGATGAATGATATCCGTATCGGTACTTTAGGGGGTACGCTATGTTCCATCTGGGCGAGTTTTTCTCTTGGTGATGTCATGCATACTGCACTGATGGCTGTAGTCGGGACTGTTGTAAGTTACCTGACAAGTAGATTTTTAGGTAGGTTAAGGGGGAGACACAAATAGATGAATTACTAGGCTGTTCTATTATTGGATCAGCCCAGTAGTTTCTATCAATTGATAAGATCAGTACTTGGTATCAAAAAATAGTAAAATTTATCCTTAAACTAAATTTTCGAGACCAAATTGAGCCAGTTGATCAACTATCGGCAGGGTTTTCAATCCTAATTCGGTTAGTGTATATTCCACTTTGGGAGGAACTTGATGATAGACTTTTTTAATCACCAATTTATTCTCAACCAGCATATTTAATTCTTGAATGAGCATTTTTTCACTGATGCCGGTCACTGTTCTTTTTAGTTCGCCATACCGCACTGTATTTTCGTTGATCTGGAATAGGATCATCAGTGTCCATTTTCCAGCCAACAAAGATAATGAGGCTCTTACAGGGCACCTCTCGTCACAAGGAGCAGTTGATTTTATTTTTTTTTCCATTGATATTCAGCTATTCTAACCATTTGGTAAGTACCAAACTATTTTGTAAGTACTTGTGTAAAAGTAAGTTAATTATTAGATTTGACCAAGTTATAGATAAAGAAACATAAGCAAATGAGAATTTTAGTATTTGGAGCTACGGGCTCACAACAGTTCAATGTAATTGGCGAAGCAAAGAAAAAAGGTGCAGAAGTATTTGCTGCGACCAGTTCGGAAAAAAGTTTTGAAAAATTAACTCAAGCAGGTGCAACACCGGTATTGGCAAACCTGAATGACGCAGCCAAAATGCTAGAAATTACGCAGGGTATTGATGCTATTGCTTTTATGATTCCTGTTTCATTGCCGAATCCATTTGATGGTTTACAATATTCAAAAAATGTGATTGATGCTGCGAAAGCAAATGGAGTTAGTAAAATTGTTTGGAATACAAGTGGTTGGTTAGAGTCTCAAAAAGTAGGTTCTCCGGTTGATGACGTGAAATTGGATGTTCAAGATTATTTGAAAAATAGTGGAGTGGACTATGTTATTATCGAACCTACAATCTATATGGAAAATATGATGGGTGCATTTTGTGCCCCGTTTATAACAAATGAGAAAAAATTGGCTTATCCTACTCCCGAGGCGATGCCAATTGGCTGGATTGCGTCTAGAGATGTGAGCGCTTTTGTCGTTGAAGCGATTTACAATGTTGCTTTAAAAGCAGATGCTTTCAAAATCAGTGGCATGGAAAACCTAAAAGGGAATGATCTGGCGACGCAGTTTTCTAAGGGAGTAGATGAAGAAATTGTGTATTATCCTCAAAAACCTAATGAATTTGGTGATATATTAAAACCGTTTGTGGGAGAAGCAGGTGCAGCTAGTGTTGCAGCTTATTACGAGAATCTTCAGAACGCAACTGAATTTCCACCTAAGTTTAATTCGAAAATGAATGAAATTTTGGAAAAACTTCCTGTGGAAATGACTTCGTTAGCGCAATGGGCTCATGATAATAAAAATTATTTCATTAAATAACCAATTTGTTATTATAGTAGAAAGGAAAGAAACTGTCCCATTATGCTATTCAAGCGAAAGTGAGATCAGAGTTGGGGAGTACTTATCTGGTTTACATAAGAAACCAGATGATGTCAATTCGGATTTAATACCTATGAATAATTTAAACAGGGACGGCTGGCGCTACGCAATGCCGTCCTGTTTTTTTATGATTAACCTTTTTGAAATGATTTCTTAATCTTGTTGTGCAGAAATTTATATATTAATCGATCCAGATTATATATTGCGCTACAAATGTGTAGTAATAGCGCTTTAATTTAAAGACAGTATTTTACAAAATTAATCACGTCAACGTATCATTTAAACTTGTCTATTATGGAGATTTCAAAATCATTCGGAAACAAAAAAATTGGCTATCTGCAATTTGACAGTTCAATTTCATCTCCTAATTTTACTTTGCCTTGCCTGAAATCAAAGGATTGTTATATCATTCTTTATGCAGCTAGTGGAAGTACGATAAGAGTTGATTTTAAAGACTATAAAACCGAAGAGAATACATTGTTTTTTTTTAATATTGGACAGCAATTTCAAATTGGTGATCGCAGTAAAGGGAAATTGATCTATTTCAATCCCCAGTTTTACTGTATTGCTTTCCACGATAAAGAGCTCACCTGTGATGGCGTTTTGTTTAACAATGTTTTTGAAACACCGTATATTAAATTGACAAAGGATGAAAATAATGCATTTAATAGGATAGTCGATGAGATAAGTCAGGAATTGAATAAGGAGGATTATTGGACTGAGGAAATGACTAGAACAAAACTTAAAGAGCTGATCATTACATCAAGCAGAGCGTGGGTAGACCGAACGTCTGAACAAATTTATCTTGGCACTCAAGAGGGTGAGGTGAGTCGAAAATTCAGTCAATTGCTTGAAGCAAACTATCACCGATTTCATCGCGTTGGGGTATATGCGGAGCTGCTAAACATCAGCCCTAAGACTTTGACTAGAAAAATTGTACATGAAAAAGGTATAGCACCTAATACCATTATAAAGAATAGGATTATGCTACAGGCAAAGCGATTGCTTGCCAATACAGATCTTACGGTAAAGGAGATAGCTGTCCAGCTTGGATATGATGACCAATCTTATTTTGTCCGTTTTTTTAAAATACAAACAGAAAAATCACCTATTGAATTTAGAAAAACACAAAGCAAAAACTAAAGAATGGGCAAAATGTCCTATACAATGTGCCCTATATCCATTGTATGAAATTTTAAGAGCCGGTAACTTTGTACTATAAAATTTTATTAAAATTAAGTTTATGGAAACAAGTGTTAAAGCCGTTTGGCAAGGAAGTTTTAAACAGGGAAACGGACAATTGGATATTGAAAATTCGAAATTGAATAGCATAGCATTTAAACCTTCTTATGCTAAAAATGATGGCAGTTTTAGCAATCCGGAAGAATTGCTCGCTTCTGCTCACGCTTCGTGTTATACAATGACATTGGCTTATATCCTCGGAGAAAACGGACTTTCTGCCGACACTATTGAAACAAGTATTTCGCTGGTGATAAGCAACAATGTTATCAGCAATTCCAATTTGACATTACAAGCTAAAATTCCTGGAATAAATGAAGAACAGTTCCAAGTTTTTGCACAGAAAGCCAAGGAAATGTGTCCAGTCGGCAATGCACTTAAGATTGATATTTCTTTAGAGGCTATACTGTTAAAATAAAAATTGGTTAACCAAACAGAATACTGTTCAACCCGTTTATTTTTAATGAACCAGCAATATTACCGATACTTTATTATTGCTAACTGAAGATGTGGTTAAATGTTTATTTATCAAAATGGTAGTTTAATAATTCATAATGGTATAAGCTAGACCTAAGTTTAGCGTTAAATTTGACGAATAATATAAATAAAATAGTTATGAGTAAAGCTTTGATTATTATAGACGTTCAAAATGATTATTTTGAAAATGGTGCTATGGAATTGGTTAACCCTATTCCTGCTAGTGAAAATACAAAAAAATTGCTTGAGCACTTTAGAAAAGAGAACTTGACTGTAGTACATGTACAGCATGTATCTCCAGAAGGTGCACCATTTTTTGCACCTGGTACCAGAGGTGTTGAAATACACGATAATGTAAAGCCATTGGAAGGTGAAAAAGTAATTACCAAGCATTATCCAAATAGTTTTCGGGACACTGATCTATTAGCATATCTGAAAGAGAACGATATTACTGAACTTGTGATTACAGGTATGATGACCCATATGTGTGTAGATGCTGGTACTCGCGCTGCATTTGATTTTGGGTTTGATTGTACGGTGATCAGTGATGCCTGTGCAACTCGTGACCTAGAAATCAATGGTCAGCATGTAAAAGCTGCTGATGTACATCATGCTTTTCTAGCGGCATTAACATTTTTCTATGCTAAAATTCAGGATACTGAAGAATATTTGTCAGCATAGGTGTTCGGTCAATACATAGTATCAGTACCGCTTATTAAAACGCAAAAAAGGGGTCCAATAAAATGGACTCTTTTTGCTTGTATATTATTATTTGACCGTCTTTTTAAGATAAAACAGATTAATTATCATCAAATGCTTTTTTAAAATTATCTTTATTTAAATGGTCGAATACATATAAGAAATTAAGCGAAAAAGGAGATACTCAATAATTTTAAAATGAATACAATCAAATTTCATAAATCTGACTGCGGTGTTGAGGTGTTGCTCAATGTTTTGATTGGTGAAGATGTAAAAGAGAGTTACCTAAATACGGATACTTTTAATACCGATTTTTTTGAAATCGTTATTTTCAAGAAGGTAAAGGGGACGTTGATATTGAATCAGCAGAAAATAAAATTAACAGATAACAGTATTGTTTTTATTTCACCTTTTCAAAAGAGAAAATGGAAATTAGCACCTGATGATCTTGATTTTACTGTACTTGTATTTCAGGAAAATTTTTTGAATGATTTTTTTTCGGACAAATTGTTTACCTATCGTCTTTTGTATTTTTATCAATTGAATTTTCCGCTCGATATTCTCGTGGAACGGGAGGAGATAGCTAAAATCTGTGCCATGCTATCCGAGATTAAGCTTGAACTTGTTTCTCCTCAACCGGATAGTTCACATATCATCCGGTCGCTTACTTATTACCTTCTGCAAAAATTCAATCGTGTATATGCTATTCAGAATAAGTTATCATTGGATAATACTGAGCATAATTTTGCTTACCAATACAAACTCTTGCTGGAACTTCATATTCGACATCATCAAAGAATCGAAGATTATGTGAAACTATTGGGAGTAAGCCGAATTACGCTAAATGCTGTCGTAAAAAAGCTGTTCCATGTAACAGCAACTCATCTTTTGAAACAACGGCTCCTTTTTGAAATTAAAAACGATTTGATCCATTCAGGTAAAACAATAACTGAAATAGCTTACGAGTTAAACTTTTCAGAACCCAATCATCTGATGCGTTTCTTTAAAGCACAAACAGGTATGACGGCTGGACAGTTTTACGCTAATTATCAAAATGGTATCTTTTCATAACTTCTTGGTAGAATGGGCTCGATCATTCTGCACTACTTTTGTACCTATAAAAGGTTAGGAGATTCTTCAATGCATTGATTGTAATCACCTTTATTAAAAGATACAAAATAATAGATATGAGAAAATTGATTTTAAGTGTGGCGTTAGGCATAATGGCTTTTTCCACATTTGCCCAGACAAAAAAGATAAAAAATGCAAGCATTCAGCTGATCAGAAATGCGACTGTTGTTTTCCAATATTGCGAAAAAGAATTCCTTATTGATCCGATGTTGGCTAAAAAAGGGGCTTATCCAGGTTTTCCGGGTACAGCAAATTCACATTTACGTAATCCTATGGTGGAACTGCCTGTGGAGGTAAAAAATTTATTAAATCCGGATGCCCTAATTGTCACCCATATGCATGCGGATCACTGGGATGAAGTAGCCGTAAAGATGCTTCCAAAAGATAAAACCGTATTTGCACAAAATGATGCTGATGCTGCAGCAATCAAACTACAAGGATTTAATAATATTGAGGTGCTGGACGCGGATAGTCATTATGGCAATATCAAATTGCAAAAAACACATGCACAACATGGCTCTGACGAAGCGTATGCGGATGCACAAATGGCGAAATTATTAGGACACGCATCGGGAATATTTTTTACTCATGCCGATCAGAAGTCTGTATATTTTGCTGGTGATGCAATCTGGAATCAAGATTTTGAGTCACAATTGAAAAAACTGAATCCTGATGTTGTCGTACTGAACACAGGTGACGCTCAAGTAGATGGTATTGGTGCCATTATCATGGGAAAAGAAGATGTCTATAAAGTGCACCAAATCTTGCCACAGGCAACTATTATCGCAATTCACATGGAAGCAATTAATCACTGTATTCTAACGCGCAAAGCATTGGCTGACTATGTAGAAGAAAAGGGGATTGCCGATAAAGTAATCATACCGGCAGATGGACAAAAAATAGTACTTTAAGCAGCGGTAACAAATTGTTTTTTTAGATATAAGCATGTGTATTCATGCTAGAAGGAGCACATCTATCATGTGCTCCTTTCTGTATATCATCGGTTGGATATATGGTTGGCAAGTACCATCGATACGTTGGAAAATAGCCGTTTTATTTATTTAAATGATCTATTTATACAGACTATTTCCATGTGTTTTTGATCAATCTATACATCGATTTGAATAATAAA
Source organism: Sphingobacterium sp. B16(2022) (assembly GCF_012030425.1). Taxonomy (GTDB): domain Bacteria; phylum Bacteroidota; class Bacteroidia; order Sphingobacteriales; family Sphingobacteriaceae; genus Sphingobacterium; species Sphingobacterium anhuiense. The sequence continues at coordinate 1,009,134 of NZ_JAAUVN010000001.1, forward strand.
ACTATGTGCACGAAAACCGAAATCTATATACTCCAAAAGCGTCTAATTTTGCGATTGAATCTGATTTATGTAAATCAACTATTTTTTATTTTTTAATTGAAAAAAAAATGTGCAATCTTAAAACGTTATCGCTATTAAAATTAGGAGTAATGACGCTATTCTGTTTAGTCGCGACATCCTGTACTAAGGATACGATAGTCAATGGTTATCTACCTCCATTACCTATACCGGATGGCGTTTCCGTAACCTATGGTGACACCCTTTCTTATCAGCTTCCTGAAGAATATAGCGCCGATGATATTTCTTTGGAAATAACTGTCGACCATCCTGGTCAACAGGTCGATAAGGATCACTCTTTGTTGGATCTTGTAAAGCAGTCAATTAAATTTGATCGTGAGCATTCAAGGATGTTTATTTATTCTGGTAAATTATATCCAAACAATACGTTTTCATCCGAATTTCAGAATACGATCCCAGAAAATTACCCTATTATCATTACTTCTAAAACTGAAAATGGTTTAAAGGGGTTTTCAAAAAAAATTAATCTGGTTGTAAACCCTGCTCAGCTTTATTTAAAAAATGAACCAAATGCCACAGTGCTACTGACTCCATATTGCCTGTACAACGATCCCCAAAATACATTTGATCTGGTAGTGGATAACTTCAATATGGAAGGTGCAATTTTTCAATTTGATCCTTCATACGGCAATAAAGATCAGCATGTCAATATCGTCAATAATCAGATTGTGGTATCTGATAAAGCTGGTGATCCGAATAAAAAGAAAGAGTGGGTATATACTTTGAGACCAATACTTTTCAAAAACGGTTATAAATTGGCAGAAAGAGATCTTAAATTATCGATATTGCCAGAACCTAAACTGTTTTATGGGATCTATTATCAGGACTTTGACCTAACAATCATTTACAACCGTTTTGTTATCCCTTTGGGTAATTCTTTTAAATCTGATGCCCCGGTGGTAAATCCTGGACGGTTTAAAGGCAAATTTAGCATTAAAGCCATCACTCTAAATGATAATGGTTTTAATGATAGTAATGCGATTTTTTCTATTGATGAAACTTCTGGAATCATCCAGGTAAAGAAAAACAGTTCTTTAAACGAGGGAACATATAAGTTGATTATTGAAAGTAAATCTCCAGATGGAGTAATGCTTAGTACAGATTTTAATTTAGTGATGCAAATTCTGTCCGATAATTAACAACGTAGATCAGGATCTATATAGCCTCAGAAGTAGGCTATATAGATTTTAAACATCTGCTGAGGTACCTGAAAAAAGTACTGCGATTTAAGTCGAAATGTTTCTAAATTGCTTAAAAATAGCGTATATTTGAACTTTATGAAAAGAGTACTTTTATATTTCCTATCTGTCCTCATGCTGTTTCAGGCATGCTGGGGAGTAGTGGTTGTAAGTGCTTTTTATATCAATCGTGATTATATAGCGCAATATCTCTGTGAAAATAGAGATGCTCCTCAGTTGCATTGCAAGGGCACATGTGTATTGATGAAGAAAATGAAAAAAGCGCGAGAAGATGAAAAGAAAAATATAGAAAATAAAATAAAGGAAGCGCAAGCCTTTGTTTTAATACCATCTACCGTGCTTAATATGCCTGCGATTTTTGTCGATCATACGACAAATACAAATTTTGATATGCGCCATTCTCATTATACTTTTAATCGTATTAATCGTATTTTGCGACCACCTAGCTGCTAATATCCTCATCTAGTCTTTCTGACTATTTATTTCGCTATCTCATTTTGAAATAAACCGATAGCTATACCCTTATTTATTTTGAATTTCTCGTGCTTGATAATTAATATTCAAGACTGTAGAACGCTATTATTTATTAAGTTTTTAATGCGCGCTAAATTATCGATACTTCTTGTCTTAGCCATTTTCATACAAGCAACGAGCTGTACCTGGATCTGTATGGGTTTTGAGCTCAATAAGGATTATATTACAACCCAATTATGCATTAATCGGTTTGAGCCGGCAGTGACCTGCAGTGGATTCTGTTATATCGATAAGCAGTTGGAAAAGGAAAGAGACCAACAAGATCCTGCTCCTAAAGCGAAGCAGATCGATCTGAATATTTATCTTCCTTTGACCTGTTTTTTACTGAAGTCTGACGAAGACTTTACTGATTTACGTGCTGCACATTTGTTTTTTCAGCGCTATCTTGTATTGGAGGGGACGGATAGATTTATTTTCAAGCCACCCATTTTGTTTTTTGTATAGTCGATTATCTCACTTTGCAATTACATTAATTATGGTTATAAAAACAGAAAATATTAACACAATATCATTAAACAATATTGATCCCGATCATATTGGCTTAATCGTATACAATCTAAAAGATGACTATAGTTGTCTTCAAAATCTGCATCTACCAAATCGAAGAACATTTTATACGGTTATTTATTTAACATCAGGACTTATTACGTTGAATATTGACAAGTATAACTGTCAATTACAGCAACAACAGGTTATGTTTTTCAGCCCTAGTACCGTATTGAGTTTGTTGACAGAAAATGATCAAAAAGACGGTTGGGTTATTTTATTTGAAGAGCATTTTTTTACGCAACGGTACAACGATAATGTACTGCATCATTTTTCATTTTTAAAAACGCAAAAGATGCAATCCCAAAATGTTGCTGTTGAACAGCAGTTAGGTTGGCCTATGATTTTAGAAACAATGCATCGCGAATATTTATTTAGCCATCCTGACGCTAAAAATATACTGCGTTCCTACTTGAATATTTTTTTGGGAACACTCAGCCGCAATGTCAATACTGAAGGAACTGAAATACCAAAAAATGAAAAAGAGGAGAAGGTGATCTCTTTTGAACGCTTGATCAGCGAGCAATTTGCGCATGAGCGCTTGCCTTCATTCTATGCTGATCAGCTTTTTATTTCCACGAATTATCTCAATCGTTTGTGTCAGGAAAGGAGAGGGATATCTGCTGGCCAACTGATAAGGGAGCGCGTACTGATGGAGGCTGAACGCCTCCTCATTCATACCTATAAGAATATTTCGGAAATCTCTTTTGAACTTGGTTTTGAAAATGTATCCTATTTTATTACTTTCTTTAAAAAGAAATATGGTGTGAGTCCTGAAGAATATAGGAAAAAGCAGTAACCATTTTGCAGAACAGAAAAGGGGTGAAATTGATCAATATTTCATCCCTTTTTTTGTTTTTATCAATTCTTACCGCCAGCTTTTTTAATGATGTCGGATGTGAAATTTCTTTCTATTTCGAATCTTCTTGTCTCAGGTATTCCAGAATTGCGATTGCTTCTTGAGGGTTTAACCCTAGAGCCGCCATTGCTCCATCGTAAGTTTTGCTGAGTGCTATTGCATCTGCATCTTCTGCTAGCATCTTATCAGGGGTCAAGATCATATTCATCATCCATTCTGGCGTTCTTTTTTTTGTGACGCCATAAAGTGCTGGACCTATTTTATCTTCCTTGATTTCATGACACATCGTACACTTGACAATGAATAATTTATTGCCCTCATCGGCTAATTTTTGATCGAATGGTTTGTGTTCAAAACTCGTGATGCCGCCTACACCTTTATTTCCTTCTTTTAGAAAATCATTTACTTGAAGCGTTACTGGAGTGGGTTCTTCAACAGCAGGTTCGTTTTTTTTTGCACCTGAGTCTGCAGTGTTGTTAGCATTACATGCAACCATGCTGAATATACAGCATGATACGAGTATGGATATGGAGCTAATAGATTTCATATTATGTTATTTTTTTAGAGCTTAAGACAATCTTTTTGCTTTTTTAAAAGCTGTAGGACAAATGGGTAAGAAACCGATCGCCAGCTTCTACACGACCGCCAGCAAGATTTTGGCTTAAAGGGGATTGATAGTTACCGCCGAATGATATTTTTCCGATATTGACTTCTATACCTATAATTCCTGTGGTGGAGTTTCCGCCAGACTGTGCGACATCATATTTTCCAAAGACGACATCCTTTGGCTGTGTCTCATAAGTGACACCAGCATTAGGTGCTATACGTACCTGATCGCGTATATTAAATTTATAATATGCGAGTGCATTGGCAGTGAATTTATTGGCGTATCTGTAATCGTATTTGTTTTCCGTGTTCAATTTGTATGTGGTATTGACATTCAGACCTAGATCCATCAGCCTTACATCATAGGCAAGATTGAACATAAAGTCTGTACTGGCGGTACCCAATTGAAAGTTATTTGGTGAGTCCTGAGCCGCATTACTGCGTTCGCTTGCATCGTACTTGCCCGTAGGTGCTTTTACACCTGCGCCTATCCATAGCGAGTGGACGAGCATTTTGTTGGATGCGGTGCCTTTCGCTTCTTCAAATATTTTGAAATAGCCCATTGCTACGACATCGCCCATTCCATTTTTCTTCCCCTGCTCTCCGCTGCCTTTTATGGTACGCGTGTTGAAGTTATAGGGCAAAATTGCCATTACCCGCCACCGCTGACCGATATTCCATGCACCCCACATTTCCATGCTTTGATAGGTTTCATCGGCGGTAATTGGCGTGCGATTGCCGGTAGGTCCTAAGTGTGTGAGAAGCGATTTATGTTGATAGCGAAGCCCAATAAAGCGTTTATTGAAGTCTGGTAAAATACCAATGTAATAACTGCCGACACCACATCCACAGATATCACATGCTTTTGAGATAGGGATCATCAGTCCGCATGCTAATGCGGTCAATAGACCGTATATCGTATTTTTTTTAAGGTGTTTGTATGTATTCATTTGTCGCTGTTTTTATGATAATATGTCGAAAATTGTATATGCTTGTCATCTGTGCTTACTGTTGATCTACATGTTAAATCCGATATAGGAATGTAAGAAGAGGACCAATGCTGCTTGAAAATCAGATGATCAATTGACAACAAAGCCCGAATTTATTTCGGGTTCTGCCAATAGCTTATTGGTCAAGAAATCCCGGTCATCTAAAGTTTTTAAAAATGCTATCAGATTATCTTTTTCAGTATCGCTCATTTTTATACCTAACGATCCATCCGCTTGTCTAAAAACGGGGTCAAGGGTAGGGGAATCAACCATTCCTGTCCGGTAATGTTCAATAACCCGATTTAAGGTCAGAAAACGTCCATCGTGCATATAAGGGGCAGTATAGGAAATATTACGAAGGCTAGGGACTTTAAATTTATATCTATCGGCGGGATTTAAGGTCACAGAATCTCGACCGGTGTCGTTAGCTCGATTAGGAGAAAGTCCATTATTACGGTAGCTTCTATCGGTAAACAGGGGCTCGTTGTGGCAGGATGAACAGTTTTTTTGGTAAAAAAGATAGCCTTTTTGTTCTTGTTCAGTAAAGGCATATCCTGCTTCTTTGCGCATCACATGATCGTATTTAGCATTGTTGCTTACAGCCATTAGCATGTATTGTGATAGGGCTTTGAAAAAACGTGCATCGGTTATTTCATCTGTCCCAAAGGCTTTTTTAAATAGCGCAGGATAATCAGGATGTGCTCTTAATTTTCTAAGCACATTGGGTACTGTTTCATCCATTTCAACAGGATTTGTGATCGCGTTGACTGCTGCAAGATCTAAATCAAAGACGCCTCCGTCCCAAAAGAATTCTTTTTGCCAAGCCATGTTCATAATAGGCATAGGATTGCGTATGCCTAGCCGATCATCAATACCGTGACTCACATCGTGACCATGATGGGTAAATGCTGCAGACTGGATGTGGCAACTGCCACAGGCAACGGTATTGTTACGGGATAAGCGCGGTTCGTAAAAAAGACGCTTGCCCAATTCAAAGCCTTCTTTTGTAATCATGTTTCTAGAAAAATTATAAGTTGGCTCAGGAAAATTACTTGGTTTCAAGAAGCCTGTGAAGAGGTCAGGAATTGAGTCTTCACCTTTTTTGCATGCCCATACGAGGGCAACAATTCCAATTAGCACAAATATTTTTTTCATCAGTTATAATTCATCTTCACTTTTCACAAAATTTTCGGTATGATCATGTGTGAAAAAATGCGGGAAATTGTTGGCAATATTCACACTGTATTCACTGAACATGACATTGGGATGCTCCACAATACTGAATGTGTGTGGACCATTGAATATTTTCATGATATCGACAAATAGGTGGACGTTACTGCGTAACCCTTCTCTCACTTGTGCTGTTCCTGCAGTTTTCAGATCTACTGTAATGGTCTTGATATTGTTCAAGGTGGGGGCATTGTAACCTCCAAACCCACCGATATGATATTTGAACTGTTTATTTCCAGTGGGATCTCCTTGTTGATTGTCGGAGATCAAATCGCAGTAACCTTCCATCTTAAAGAAGATATAACCGCTGTTCCATCCCCAGTACATACCTCCACCTTCGTGTCCTTCTTCTGGATTAAATGATAGTACGCCAGTCCGTTTTTCTACAGGCATCGAACTTCTTGCACTGTCTACACCGATGACAAATTCAACTTTTTCATAGTTTCCTTCGGGCACTTTTACTTTTGTGAAACGTGTGGTACGATCGGCTGCGTTTACTAAAAAATAACTGTCATCCTGAGGTACTGTATAGCTACTGCCATCTGCTTTATAGAGCTTGATATTGCTGATGAAATATTGCAACAATTTAATTCTAAAGGATTCTCCCTTTGCATTTTTATAAACTCGGGGTTCGAAACTCAAAGTTTCTTCGCCCATTATATTGTCAAATTCGATAGAGAATTGTCCAGTTTTTTCTTCATCGGGGGTAGGTGCTTCAGTTTTGCTGCATGCTCCTGTTATTGTTAATAGCAGGATTATCATCGCTGTAATAGCGGTTCTACTGCCTACATTTGTTTTGTCTTTTTTCATTTCTTATTTGGATTAGAAAAATTGGTTTCATTTAAAAATATATCGTCTGTCAATGCTTCTAGAAATGATTTTATTTCTGTCATTTCTTTATCGCTCATGGCTATGCCAGGATTTTCATTTTGATCGTAAAGAAGTCGGTCTGTGACCGGACTATGCTTAATACCAGATCTGTAGTGCTGCAACACCTGATCAAGTGATTTGAATCTTCCATCGTGCATATAGGGTGCAGAGCGTGTTACGTTTCTTAGAGTTGGTGTTTTAAAGGCACCCAGATCTATCGGATTAAAAGATATGCGATAACGTCCGCGATGTATCCATTCGTTGGAGTCATCGGTAAAGTCATCATCAATACCGTTATTATGGAAAGCATTGTCTGTGAACAGTTCTCCACTATGGCATGTCCCACATTTTTGTTTTACAAGATGCATTCCACGTAGTTCCCCTGCGGAAAGGGCTTTCAAATCTTGCCCACTTCGATAATTGTCATAACGCGAATTGCTCGATATCAAGGTTCGCTGAAATTGCGCCAATGCTTTTGCGGCACCTTGTGCTGATGGTTTTTCAGCAAAAGCTTGCTGAAATAAGTTGACGTAAAATTCACTAGCTATCAGCCGGTTGGCCAAAGTGACTAAGGACATTCCCATTTCGTCAGCATGTGTAAGCGGTCCAAAGGCCTGTGATTCTAGATTTGTTGCACCACCGTCCCAAAAAAATCCTTGATCAGTCCATGCTAGATTAATCAATGTCGGAGAATGCCGCTCAAGTGTTTTTCCTGATACACCTGCAGCCGTAAGTGCCACTCCATCTGCAAATGCTCGTTCTTGATGATGACAGCTTGCACAGCTTACCTGCATATTTGCAGATAACAAGGGGTCATAAAAAAGATGACGACCTAGATTTACTCCTTCAACCGTCAGGGGGTTGTCGAGCATCTTTGTTGGTGCCGGAAAATGGGCCGGGACTTTTAGCATCAAAGGAGTAGGAGTTTGATCCGGTAGCGGAGTGTCCACTTGTACTTTACCACATGAGATCGTGCACAAGCTTAATACTATGCTTGTGAAAACTCCTACTTTTAGTCCTTTGCCTATCATCATACTATTTTGCTATAGCAGTCGAACTTGTGCTTTTTAATGTGATGGCCTTGGTAAGCAGATTGTCTTTTAACTGTGTCATGAGCTCCTTTTTGGATGCGCTGATCAATCTGTTGGACCATGGGTTTTCGATATCGATTACTTTTTTGACATCCAATTCTAAGTTGATATTTGATTTCATCTGCGCATTAATAGTGATCGCTTTATCTAGTTTAATTTCTTTCTCCGTATAGAGATTGTTTGAAGCGAAGTCCCAAAAGAATGTTTGTGAAGCAGGAGCTTCCGGAGATGCTTTTACCCAGGTCATTTTTCCATTTACCACAAAAAACTTATAACTGGTGAACCACATCCAATTTTCAAAAGCCATACCATTTAAGGAGGATAATTCGCCAGCACGTAGGGTTAAATTATCGTTGTATTTTGAATCAACTCCGACAGCAAATTTTATAGCAGTATAATCACCTGCTGGTATAGAACCTATCTGCACCTGTTCTCTTTTATTTGCAGGATATTTTTTGTCAAATGATCCCTCTTGTACAGGAATTTCCACATTTTCTTCGATGAGGTAGTAGGATTCTGGTACTTTGAATTCTTCGCCAGCAGCATTGACTAAACGAACGTTGCTGACCCAATAACGAAGCTGGCTGAACTCATATTTTAGATCAAACTGACCAGTAGCATTGCTGAGTTTGAAATCATATGCTTTGTTCAATTCGAAGTCAGCATCACCATATCGGGCATCAAATATTAAAGTGGTACTACCTGATGCTGCATCAATGTTAGGTTGAACGACTGTTTCTTTTTCACATGCTGTCAATAATAGGATGCAGGAAAATAGGCTAAATGCTCCTTTTTTTGAATAGTTTTTCATTTTATTATGTTATAATTTGTTTTGTTAAATTTTTGTGATTTATTATTTGATTTTGATAGGATAGACCAAACTATCTTGTGATACTGTTTCCCCATTTTTCAAAAGCTTAACTTTGATAACCCAGTCTCCAGACATCGTGAAATTGACTAAGCCGGAATAACGGCCATTTCCCTTGCTTTCAGCATCTTTATTCTCTGGAGAGCCATGTTTCATAGCAGGCATAAAAGGTTCTACGGCTATGGTATATCCATCTAGATTGGTAAAGGTCTCTCTGTCCATTTTGTGTAAGGCAAATTCGATATTGTGCTTACCTGACTCGACCTCATTAGGAATTAAACAGGATACGAATACGCGATCATCTGTCGTTGTTCCTGTAGCTATAGTGCGGGGTATAGTCGCTTGTTGTACTGGGAGGGCAAAAGTCAAGGTATCTGTTTTATCTTTTCCTTTGAGTAAAGTTTTGAATAGCCATCCTCTCCCCATATCCTTCATATTGGCCATGATAAATACCATATCAGCTTGAAAAATGCCGTTTCCTTTGTTGACTAGAGCGTCATAAGGTCCACCATGGGACATCATTCCCATATCCATTGTGATTTCGTAATTTACTTCTTGGTCATTTATTGGATTTCCTTTTCCATCTTCTAATCTCAAGTATAGGCTTTCAAATTTATTGGTTAGACTATCTGGTGTCCAGAGTGATACTTGATGACCTACAAAGGTTGTGTCTCCAAGCATGATCATACTGGAAAGATCTATGCTATTTGAAGCATGTTTATTTTCTGACTGTGTTGCAGTTGATTTCGTCATATTATTGCAGCCGTAGAAAGATGTCTGTACTAGAATTAATGTGATGTAAAGGATCGTTATTTTTATTATACGCTTCATAATTGTTTTTATTAATGTTGTTGAAATAAGTTATCGCTGATCCAATAATTGTTGAATATCTTGTATGGCAACTTTCACGGAGTCCATCTCAATACCACTGTAGACACCTCTTACATGCCCTTTTCCATCTACGAGTGTAAATACACCACTATGATCAAAACCACCTGGTGCATCTGGGCTTTCTGTGGCAAATGAGAAATAACCTGCGGCTCCCGCAATGTCATATACTGTTGCTTTTGGGCCATTGACAAATTTCCATAGGTCTGGTGCGCCCAGTTTTTGAGCATAGGTTTTTAAAACCGATGGCGTATCATGATCTGGATCTATGGTATGCGAAAGGATGGCAAAACGTGGCTCGTTCTGAAAATGTTTGGCTACCTCAAGCATGTGTTTGGACATGATCGGACAGATGGTCGGGCAGCGAGTGAAAAAGAAATCGGCAAGATATATTTTACCTTTTAAATCTTCATTGCTGATCCAGTTACTATCTTGATCCACAAAACGAAATTGGGGTATACGATGATAGCTTGTATCACTTTGTGTAATACCATCTTTTGAAGTGGAAATGATTTCTTTCTCCCCTAAAATGGGCAGTTCTTTATTTTGGCTAGATGATGCGCATCCTACCATACCCATGAACAGCGCAATAGATGCACAGCCAAGAAATATATGCTTATGTTTTGATAACATTTATGTTGATGTTATGATTAATGGTTCTGTATATGGCTAACCTGTGCAACACTTGTAGCTCATAAATGAGTACGATGTAGCGGAGCGATTCAAAATAATGAATAGCGTGTACTGGATAGCCTATATAGGTATCAATTAATGCTGAGAAATGAAAAGTCTTTGATGACAGATGATGTCAATTGTTTTGTACAATTAAGCGGAAAAGAGGGGTGGGTGGAAGATTGTTTCTGCAAAAAGGAAAGTATAGCTCATATCTTGTGGATAGTGCTTGGTAATACGTCGTGCAATGCGATTATTTTTCGGAAATTCGAAGGTGTCAAGATGATGAATAGAAGCTAACTGCTCTAAGTTAACGGTTGCTTGTTTTGCTTCTTTTTCAGCCTGCTTCTTCAGCTTTTTCATGAGTACACATTGACCTTTACAATGCATGGTAGGTTTATCAATGTTTTCACACGATTTGAGATATTCTTTTGTGTTTAATTTGTAATCAACGAGCATACCTATTCTACTAAACGTCTGGAATAAGAACGTTAGCAGGAGTAAGAATATGGTCAATTGTTTCAAATCAGTGAAATTTTCAACAAATATACCGCCCTATAATCTAATGTAGTTTTGATTTTCGTGCACATTATGTTGTGTTTCGGGACAACTTTGGGTTGTATCAGCAGTTCTTTTTGAAACTATTCTAGAATGCACAAAAGGTGCTTTGTGAGTAGTTAATTTTTTTGTCAGGTATTGTATATTATCAAATACATGACAATGGGTCTTGCACCGTGTTGGGTGATCTTTGGTTAAAGTAAACTGTGATGGAATGAAAATCCTACTGTTGTGCAGATGTTCATTAAGTGATATTTGAGGTATTTATTGTCCTAGATCGGGTAGTATGCCTGCAAACTTTGCTTTGTTCGAATTGTTATCTGAGTCTATTGTCATTCATGTTTACTTAAAGGATTTTTAAAATGGAAAATAAACGGAATATACTCATGATATTGAGCTCCCATGATAGAATGGATGGGACAGATAGTAAAACTGGGGTGTGGTTAGGTGAAATGACAGAACCATATTATAAATTTGAAGAGGCCGGATATCAAGTTCTTTTGGCCAGTCCATTGGGAGGTGAACCACCTCTTGATCCGATGAGTAAGTTAACCGAACACTTGACTAGTGATAACCGTAAGTTTCTGGATGATGAAAACGCACAGCAAAGATTTAAGAATACCGTTCAACTGGAAAGCGTTCAATCTTCTGCCTTTGATGGTGTTTTTATTCCAGGAGGGCATGGTCCTTTATGGGATCTGGCTCGACATCCTGAGGTGTCACGTTTACTGACGGACTTTATCAAAGAGCATAAACCGATCGGGGCTGTGTGTCATGGTCCTGCGGCTTTAGTCGCCCTTGCACAAACAGATCCTGATTTCTTGGTTGGTAAGCACGTGACTGCTTTTACCAATATGGAGGAAAATCTCGTGATGCGAAGTGATTATATCCCTTTTAAATTAGAATCCAGATTAAGAGAATTGGGAGCTTCATTCAGCTCGGCTCCGGTACCTTTTGTACCGCATGTGGTGCGCGATGGAAACTTGGTTACCGGGCAGAACCCACTATCCGCTGGTCCAACAGCGACGAAATTGATTGAAGTGCTTCAAGAGATAAGTCCTAAAGATATTTAATCATTAAGAAATGATAAGATTAGGGATGAAAGGGATGCTGTGTCAGTTAGAACGTTATTATTCTGTAGTTTTTTTTCAATGCAGTAATTGTATCACGGGTAATACAGAAACTGCTTTTACTTAAACAATTACTTGAAGAAAAATATTCCGCAGCCGCTGAAGCCAAAGATATTTTTATTCTCTAAATTTTGGGAGCTTTTATTTTTCCAATACTTAAAGTTCTAAAGGTTCAATCGAGGTGATTGAACCTTTTTTATGAAAATAATAGCGAACACTGTTTCATATATTTATTCGTTCCCCTAACTTTTTTTACATAAAGCTTCGTTTATTTTATTAAAATTATCAATGTTGTCCCCGCAGTTTTAATGAAAAATTCTGTCGTAAATCACTATAATAACTTTCATTCAAGCCTTTCTAAAGCGTTTTAATCGCATCTTATTGTTTTGGAAAGTGCTTATGCTCTTAATTGATATTTTAAAATAGTTAGCTTCTGAAAATTAGGTAAAGAAGTGCTACAGCAGGGAAGATGAATATGCCCAATATGACAGAACTGATGGGTTTTGCAAAATTCAATGTGTATCCGTGTATACTCGAGCGTGTTTTAGGTACTAATAGACGAGGGTCTGAAGGGTTATAATAGAATACACCGAACTTATAATTTTTTAAATTATCCATTGTTTGTAATTAATGATTTATAATTATGCGTGATAAAGCCTTTAAGTACAGCCCTAAACCCGCTTTTGGTTTCATACTAAAGGTAATATATTTCAAGGTTAATTTCAAATTTTGTTGCATTTTAATTGATTATGGCCAATGTGGACAATTAGATTTTATTTCCTTGTTGAAATATTAAGAAATCCATGTAGCGTTACGTTTAACGACGATCCATTTATCTTTAATTTTGTTAAGGATAAAATTTGATCCTCCTCCACAAAGAGGCCCGCAATTGTAATCTAGGGATACAAAGGCTTTTTTTTCATTATGTGATAAGATAGGTATGTGGAAATCATATCTTGAAAAATAATATTCTGGCATTTTTAATTTATTACCGTCCAATACTTTATATACAATAGCAATTTCCTTTGGTACAAAAACCGTATTTAAATTGTTTGTTTGATTAAAATATCCGATAGAATCTAGAGCAGTATTACCTATTACTGTAAGTAATTCATTAATTGTTACACCATTTGGCGATGGTGGTAATTCATCATTAAGTGTATCAATTGAAATTTTGATAAATTGATTATTGATAAATGCTTGGGGTTTATTAGTTTTCATTAATTCATGGTATGAAGAATCATAGGTCAGTATAGCAAGTAATATCTCTTCATAATCTTTTTCTAAAGAGATATGGTTAAATGAGTTTTTTTTAATGTTTTCATTTATACTGGTTTGCTTCTCAATTTTATTTTGGCAAGCGAATAGAACGAATAAAAACGGCAGAAGGTATACTTTCATAAAAATTCTTTTAAAGGGAGATGATAAAATTAAAGAATTTTCATAATATAAATATGGGTCATTGATTAGATTGTTCGATTGTGAACAGGTAGTGTCCGATTATGGTTAAACTGTTGTTCTTATTATTTCTCAACAACCTGTTGGTGAGTGAATTATGTTTTTGGTAGAATAGTTGGCATTGAGATTCATGAAAAATATAAATTAAAAATGATTATTCAATTTATTGACTCTACTCTTGGAAAAATCGCTAATCATGCATTGATTATTTTATTCAGTTTGTTGTTCATGCTAGCATATGATCAGCAGGAGAAAACGATAGCGAGCACAAAACTTGATGAAGGAGTTGAAATACTTAATTTTTTCTTGAGGGGTACTTATGGATTTGATGCCAGTTCTGAAGCTTCTCGAGCTATTGATCGAATTGTTGAGGATGATGCATCTTATGAGAATCAAGACCTGATAAGCTTTTTTTCGCAAATAAGGGCGGGAAATAGCATTGACTATAATGCTGTGATGAGCCTAAAAATATATTATGATTATGATTTAAATTTAAAAATAGTTTATAACGATGGATCGTCTGAAGCACAATGGAATAATTATAACGCGATCAAGTATTTAAAGTTATTGCAGTATTTCATGGTAGGTGCGTTTTACTGAAAGTGATATAGTTGTGGCGTTATTGTGATATATTGAAGATTTTACGATCAACGATGCATTACTTTTTGTAGATATTGTTGAATTCAAGTTAGTAATAATTGATCATCTATCGATTGTGTGTTTTTTGGATCTATAAGATCCAAAATCAAATATTTGTGTTGTTAACGGGCAGGAGCAGGTTGGTACGGGACAGTTATTGTATCAATAATGGTTATATTTGGTCTGTTTGCATACTATTTGGAACCCGGGTTATCTACGTCTAATTATAATTTGCTAGCATAATCTTTTTGAGGTTGATGTCATGGAATGCGCGTTCCTATAGCTAATCTGATAAATTGATAAACCTAAGCCAATGATGCATACAAGTCATACGCATATTGAAAAGATGAATAACAATAAATCAAGAATGAAAAATATACTATTGCTGGTGGGCTTATGTGCTTCCTGCAATCTTTATGGTCATAAAAAGGGAGCTGACTTTGAACCTATCGCACTTCAATGCGAGCATCTGGTCAATCCATTGGCTATTGATGTGGAGCAACCCAGATTTACCTGGATGCTGAAAGACGATCGGCAGGGGGCTAAGCAAGTGGCCTATCAAGTTATAGTGGGAACTGACTCATTGTCAATCGTCAATAATAAAGGAAATATCTGGGATACTGGCAAACTGATGAAAGACAATATTCTTGTCCGTTATGCGGGTAAAGATCTTCATGCACTGACACGATATTTCTGGAAAGTTACAGTATGGGATAAAGATGGAAGACCAAGTAGTTCGGGCGTTGCTTCTTTTGAAACGGGCATGATGTCAAGGTTCAACTGGAAAGGTGCATGGATTAGTGATCATGCCAACGAAAATGATAAACCCGCACCATATTTTCGTAAAAAGTTTACAACGAATAAAACAGTTAAGTATGCTCGGGCTTACATTGCGGCAGCAGGTCTTTATGAGCTTTCTTTAAATGGAGCTAAAGTTGGGGAAAACGTCCTCGATCCTATGTATACGCGCTTTGATAAAAGGCTGTTGTATGTTGTCCATGATGTGACTGCGCAGATTAAAAGTGGAAATAATGCAATCGGAGTGATACTTGGAAATGGTTGGTACAACCATCAGTCACTTGCTGTATGGGATTTCAACAATGCGCCGTGGCGCAACCGTCCTACATTTTGCATGGATTTACGTATTGTATATACCGACGGGACGGAAGAGACAATCTCATCAGAGCGCGATTGGAAAACTTCTTCAGGACCGATTATATTCAATAGCATCTACACCGGTGAACATTATGATGCGAGATTGGAGCAGAAAGGATGGGATGAAGCGGATTTTGATGATTCAAAATGGAATGGTGTGCGGTATCGCAGTGCACCTGCTGATTTGATTGTGGCGCAACAGACGGTTCCAATCCGTATGGTAAATACTTTTACGCCCAAAAGCGTTAAAAGAATAGATGATAAAACCTACGTTTTTGACCTGGGGCAGAATATGTCAGGCATCACTAAAGTGAAAGCCAGTGGGACAGCAGGAACGGTATTAAAGATTAAACACGGGGAACGATTACATCAAGATGGGCGCCTGGATCAGTCTAATATTGATGTTTATTTTAGAGGTGACAAAGAGACTGATCCTTTTCAAACGGATATTTTAATACTGAGTGGCAAAAAGCAGGATGAGTTTATGCCAAAGTTTAACTATAAGGGGTTCCGTTATGTAGAGGTGTCGAGTAGTGAACCATTGGACTTAAAAGATCTGAATATTACATCGTATTTTGTCCATAGTGATGTGGCTGCAAAGGGTGAGGTTAAGACGTCGTCAAAGTTGGTCAATGATCTTTGGAAGGTTACTAATAATGCGTATTTATCCAATCTGATGGGGTATCCTACGGATTGTCCGCAAAGGGAAAAGAATGGCTGGACAGGTGATGGCCATCTGGCAATCGAAACAGCATTTTATAATTTTGATGGAATTACTGTCTATGAAAAATGGATTGCCGATCACCGTGACGAACAACAGCCCAATGGTGTTTTACCAGATATTATTCCAACAGGTGGCTGGGGATATGGTGATGCAAACGGGCTGGACTGGACCAGTACAATCGCAATTATTCCATGGCAGGTATATATGTTTTATGGCGATAACAGGCTTTTGGAAGATTCCTACCAGAATATTAAGAATTATGTCGATTATGTGGACCGTATCAGTCCGGAAGCATTGACTACTTTTGGGCGTGGAGACTGGGTACCTGTTAAGTCTACTTCAAATTTAGAATTGACATCGTCCATCTATTTCTATGTGGATGCTACAATTCTGAGTGCTGCCGCGAAAATGTTTGGAAAACAGGTTGACTATGAGAAATATGATCGCTTAAGTAAGAAAATCAAAAAGGCGATCAATGAAAAGTTTCTGAATGTTTCTACAGGAATTTATGGAAGTGGAACGCAGACTGAATTGAGCATGGCCCTGCACTGGGATGTTGTTCCTGAAGATGTGAAAACAAAGGTCGCTTTTAATCTGAATAAAAAAGTTGAGGAATCCGGTTTTCATCTAGATGTTGGTGTATTAGGAGCAAAGGCATTGTTGAATGCGCTCAAAAACAATGGTTATGAGGAGTCCGCTTATAAAGTAGCTGTTCAAGATTCTTATCCATCTTGGGGATGGTGGGTCGTTAACGGAGCTACTACGTTACTGGAGAATTGGGATCTTGATGCTAAGCGAGATATATCGGATAACCATATGATGTTTGGGGAAATAGGGGGCTGGTTTTTTAAATCTTTGGGTGGGATTTTACCAGATCCTGAGCAACCTGGATTTAAACATATTCTGCTGAAGCCCATATTTCCGAAAACATTGGATCATTCCGAGATTACACATGCTTCGCCGTATGGTGATATTGTATCTAAATGGAAAAAGAATAAGAATATTGTTACTTATGATGTAACAGTTCCGGCCAATGCAACAGCGACCTTTTTTCCTCCTAGTAATGCTAAAGAAAAGCAATCTATGGCGCTTGAGGCAGGCAAACACCGCATAAAAGTACAGCTATTATAGGCAGAGATGTAACGGATGTTACTTTTTTACTGTGAATCTATATCTGGATACTTGTACTGTTACTAGCAATTAAGACCGTTTTGATTATTCCAAACGCTATTGAAGTTATGAGCGCAGTACTGCGGAGTTGTTGTCGAAAGGTATGTGATTACTTATCGTCTTGGAAGTTCTAAACTGTTCTGTCATTCAGAATAAATACGCTTATCGATGATTGGGTAAGCGTATTTATTATAGTAGTTTTTAATTTTGCGAAGCTATTTAAAAAATGTGTAGTTAACAGGTTTGAAAATGAATACTTCATTGCCCACATTTCCGCTTGAATAGCCATGAAGTGTAGGCGTCATCTTCATTTCAAAAGATTGCTTTCTTTAATGATTCTTCTGATTTCCTGTTCAAAATGATAGGCAATATCAAAATTTTCATTCCCTACATTTTCCATTATGATAACACTGGTTTTTGTTTTTGGATAGTATAAATTAACCGCCGTAAAACCTTCTGATGGGTGAAATCCTGTATGGCCAATTTCAGCAATACTGTCTTTATCATTTATTCGCAAACCATAGCCGTAACCAATAGGATTTTTACTGAAAAGCTGATGTGTGTTGGTTATAACATAACTTGTCATCACTTTGTAGGTGGTAGGTTTTAGAACTTTTCCCTGATGTAAACATGCGTTCCATTTTGCAAGATCGGATGCAGTAACAATTAAGTGACTGCCAAAAGTATGGCTAGCATCAAAACTTAATTGTTCGTTGCGTCTAAAAGTTCTGTCTTGTAGCACGGTATGTCCTTTTGTTAGTAATTCGCTATTGATTTCATTTGGATAATAGCTATCGTTCATGTGACAATTTTTAAATAGTGCTGTCACTAAAGCTTCAAAACTTTTCCCACTTTGCTTTTCAAGAACAAGTCCCGCAACATAATAACCCACATTAGAATAATTGAATGAAGATCCTGGTTTAAATTTCAATGGTTTGTCTATATCGTCGCTGTATAATCCTGAAGTGTTGTTGAGCAGTTGATGGACGGTGACGGTATCCGCCCAAGTATATTTCAAATCAGGCAAATATTTACGAATAGGTTTTTTTAAATCAATTTTCCCCTTTTCTACTTGCTGTAAAATAAGTGCTGCGGTAAATTGTTTGGCTATGGACATGGTAGAAAACTTGTCGTCCATTTTTAAGGGGATCTCTTTGCTGAAATCAGCTCGTCCGTATGCTTTTGCATATTTTGTTATTCCATTTTGTCCAATGTAAACTACTCCATTAAAATCTCGTGGACTTTTAGTTAGCAGTAAACTATCAATTTTTGTTGAATAGTTGTCTTTCAATTGTGCTGATGAATGGCAACTTGTCAATAGAACTGTTGTTGCAAGAAATATTAGTTTTAAAATTGGCTTCATTTAGCTATGGGATATAAATATCAAAGTCTATTTTTTAATGTCGGTCGATAATAGGTAATGAACGCGAATCAGTTCTAAAAAAAAGGTTTTAGTATGCTCTTGATGTTATGATTAATAGTTGCGCTCTTTGTTTTGCCTGTGATCATCAATGGTGTAATTGTCTAATAATTACCTTTTAAGATCTTGTTGATCAATGCCATTGACAGTCTTGCCAGTCTGTTAACATATGAAAGAGTAAACCAACCGCAATAATTCGAGTTTTAGGAAAAAAGAGTAAGATAAAGTATACTGCAATTGCATAATAGGAGTGAAGTGGATGAAAGCCTATACTGCAACGATCTGGTGCGAATATTGGAGTCGCTAACAAATGATCGAGATCAACCAGCATTGTAGCAATCATGATTAACCAGGCACGTTTCCATTGTTTTCTAAAAAACACATACGAAAGTAATCCTGGAGCTAAAAAATGTAAGGTATAATGAATGAATGTCTGTAGGTAATGTAATGTCTCAATATTCATTTAATAAACAAAATAAAGTGATAGATGTAGTTTTTCGGCCTCCCTAATTTCTGCAAATATAAGGATCAAAAAGTGAAATATTGAAGGAAATCACATCCCGATTAATGGTCTTTTTTACTGGAAGAAAGACTGCCAAAGATGACGTTTGATCTTTCAGCTTGTCGGATTTTTATTGAAGTGATCAGTGGAATTGTCGTCCTCATTGATATTTTCTTGTATAAATTTTGGAAAGTATCGCTATTTGGCGCAATTGCAATTCAGGTTGATGTCTATATTTTCACCTATAAATTCCCTGTATTCACCGAGTTTTTCCTGAGCTTAGTCTAAATGTCATCGTGTTTGATTGATTTACAAACTATTTTTGAATCAATAAAAGAACGACTAACCATCAATATAAAATAAAGACATTATGAAAACTTTAGTAAACACATTCGTAGCAGTAGCCTTGATCGTAGTATCGACTTTCACTATGGCAACCGCAAAACCAAAAGTACCGAATAAAAAAACAGTTGTCAATCTATCGACAGCAGCGCTAGCTATCGACCATTACGTAGCGATTATGACTGCGGGTGAATCAGCAGGTCTGGAAAAACTTTTTACTTCAGATTTCACCCAAAAGATAAACGCAAAAGAAGGGCGGACCAATAGTCGTTCAGAAGTCGTCTCATTCTTAAAAAAACAAAAAGGAGATCAACTGAACTGTAAAACGAGTACCATAATCGTAGAAAATTCCGCTGATTATAAAGTAGCGAGAATAACAATGCAATTTGAAGGATTTACTAAGACTGATCTTGTAACTTTGGTCAATGACGGCGGTAACTGGAAAGTCTCCCAATCGATTACTACATATCAGTAATTCATTTGCAAATCATAAAGGAATTCAGTGTTCAATTTTTACTTTTAGCCAAAAAAAATATGATGATTATAAAACCGCTCTCCCTTACAATTATTCTCGGAATGTTGGTAGGAACTGCTTCTGCACAGACCCACATGACGATTCAGGAAGGTATTTCCAAGGTCGAAGCTGGATTAATCCCACCAGTCCGTTTTGAGGGCGAAGCTTCTTGGGATATCGTTTCCCGGATGCAGTTTTATAACGTTCCAGGGGTGAGTATAGCTGTTATCAAAGACTCAAAAGTTATTTGGAGTAAAACGTATGGCTATGCAGATCTTGATTCTAAAACGCCAGTAACTTCAAAAACACTTTTCCAGGTAGCTTCGATGAGTAAGCCTGTAAGCGCTTATGCGGCTTTGAAAGCCGTGGAAGAGGGAAAGTTAGACCCTGATAGTAATGTTAATGTATATCTGAAGTCATGGAAAGTTTCTGAAAATGAATGGACTAAATCGAAAAAAGTTACACTAAAAAATATTGTGAGCCATACTGCTGGTTTTACAGTAAGTGGATTTCCTGGTTATAAGGTAAGTGATCCTCTTCCTACTGCTGTTCAAGTGTTGAATGGCGTAAAACCTTCCAATACCCCTGCAGTTTTTGTTGATAAGCTTCCGGGGGCTAATTTTCGATATTCAGGTGGTGGATATACGGTGATGCAACAGATGCTTTCGGACCTCGAGGGGAAAGATTTTACGACTATTATGCGTGAAAAAGTGCTTCTCCCTCTTGCTATGCACAACAGCAGTTTTGCACAGCCACTTCCAGCAGCACAAGCACAGTTTACAGCTACAGCCTATGGTGTCGATGGACGTAAAGTGGAGGGACGATACCATATTTATCCGGAGCAGGCTGCTGCGGGTCTGTGGTCTACGGCCGAAGATTATGCTAAGTTTGTCATCGATATTCAAAATACACTTAGTGGCAAAAGCAGTAGGGTAATTTCCAAAAAAACGGCAGAAGAATTTTCGAGTCCGTTTGTTGAACCTTTTATAGGTTTGGGCATTTTTCTAGAAAATTACAACGGAGAGGTTTATGTGACCCATGGTGGTTGGAATGAGGGGTTTAGTAGTAGCTTTATTGGAAGTAAAACAAGCGGTGACGGAGTTGTGATTCTTACAAACACCAACAAACCCCTGTTTATCAATGAGCTCGTGAGATCCGTTGCATTAGTCTACCATTGGCCCAATTATATTGCACCAACTAATCAAATTCTGCCGTTAAGTCAGCATGATTTAAATGCTCATTTAGGGAGCTACAAGTTTGAAAAATATGGTTTTATCAAAGTCTATAAAGAAAATGGTAAACTGATGACAGTTCGCAATGTGGATGCTCCGGTGGAACTTATCAAAGTTGGAGAAAATACATTCGCTATGCGAGACTGGAATTTCAAGGTGAGTTTTGATATGGATTCAAGTTCTGGTAAAAAAGAACTTGTACATACTTTAGCTGATAAAACTGTTCGATCTAAAAGTCCTCAGATCGGCAGCGATGAAATTATACCCTTAGCATTAATTTTAGAAGGTCATTTTGAAAAAGGTGTAAAGGCATATCAAAGGGCAAAACAAGAAGATAGCCAACATGAGCAGCTTTCAGAAGGCTTTCTGAATGGTACAGGATATGAACTGCTCCATCAGAAAAAAAATGCTCAGGCTATTGCTGTTTTTAGCATCAACACGATCTTGTATCCAGAGAGTGAAAATGTCTACGATAGTTTAGCTGAGGCTTATCTCAAAGACGGACAGAAAGAAAAAGCAAAGCAGAACTACCGAAAAGTACTTGAAATCAATACTAAAAATGAAAAAGCCCGTAAAATCTTAGAAACGTTATAATCTTGAATGCCATAGTCAGGAAATTAAATTTAAGACTATGGCATTTAAACCTGTTTTTATGATTATGGTCTTAACGTGTAAGTAACTATATTTTCTATGTTTACGTGTTTGTTGTTATAAGTTTGGTTTTCAAATACAAAATTTAGCTTTTTCAATATTGCTATAGAACTGCTATTATCTGATGAAGGAAATGCAGTAATTACTGTTGCCTTCAAATTGTTGAAAGTGAATCTAAGAACGGCCTGTAAAGCCTCTTTCATATAGCCTTTTCCCTGAAATTCTGGTAACATTTCATAACCAATCTCGACCATATCAGATTCATGATCAAAGTTCCAGCAACAGACCGAACCGATTAAAGTATCATTGTTACTTAGAGTGATCACCCAGTACAGACATTCTTTCTTTTTTACCATTCCATTGATTCTTTCAATGTATTTGACTGCCTGTTTTAAAGTCGTCGCATTGTCACGGCCAACAAAATTGTTTGTAACTGGATCGGAATGTAGTTTATGAATGAAGTTATAATTCTTCCTGAGTATTTTTTTTAATGTTAACCTTTCTGTATGCAGCGTTGGAAAATCTGTAAAATTTAAGTTCAGCATATGTTCTGTTGAAATGATTAAAAAGGGCTTTTTAGAATTTCTTATTTAATACATGTATTGGAAAACTTATTTTGTTATGATAAAATCAAACGTTATCATTTTTTGTGCTACTTATGAAATACCAAGAGCTTTCATTTTTACTAAAAATTCTTCTTGAGAAATCTCTCCTGAACCAAATCTGTGTTGCAATAGCAGCTTATTTTCATTTTCAGTCATAGGTCTTGTATATAGATCTTCTACTCGTGCTTTTTCATTTAATAATGGTGTGGTAATGTGCTGTAATTTGGCAAAAGCCTCATAATATCGAACCCCTAATATTCTTTGAGATTTTGCATCGAAATGAAGCTGATCTTCATTTGCAGTCAAATTTTTGGCTGTTACATAATAACAATGTGCGTGTGATTGTGCATACTTTAACAATTCTTCATTGACTTTGGGGTAGCTTGTAAAATATTGGCCATAAAGCCCGTTTGTTAAGAAGTTTCCAATCTCACCAATAATCAAAGGCAGATGCGGAGCGTCCAATTGTGAGCGTAATTCTGTTATTATTTTTTCAAATTTATCACTATAATGTGCCGCAGTGTGGGCAAAACTATCGTTCTCGCCCTGATGCCAGAGTATGCCTGCTAATTGGCTGCTGCGCATCGCTAACTTGGCCTGCGCAACTGCATGATCAAAAAGTGCACCTCCAATAGACCAGTCATCTAGGCTTGTGCCGCCATCTGCACAGGGGATGAGTCCAATTTCAAGTTCTTTGTTGTGGGCTTGCCATGAGGCTGCGAATGAAGAACTAAGGCCAACCCCTGCGGTAGAGCGGTCATTATGGATAGGTTCAAACATGATCTGCCACCTGCCATTCCGTAAAACTTTAATATTTTCATTTAATATCTGAGGTACATCATTTACGTAACCTCGGCCTGCCATATTTGATTGGCCAATGAGTAAAAAAGACTGTATCATTTGACTGTATTCAATTATTCCTTATTATAATATCAAACCTATAGGAAAAATACGATATAAATGTAATAGCGATGAATTTTTTAATCGATAAAGATGCTAAAGTAATTGCAAGGAACTGAACTGATGCATGTATTGGAAAAGGTTTTGAAAGTAAAATAAAAGGTGCGGAATATATTATCCCGCACCTCGTTAATTGTTTACATCGTATTAATAGTTCTCACTTATTAATACCTGACTTGCAATGCGATCTCACCTAAATCAGCTAGGTCGGTCTGAGTTGTAAATACAACGCGACCTTTTTTAGACAGTACTTCCCAAGCGATATTGCTAACAATATCATCTATGGCATCTTCTAGGTTCGCATCTTCAACGAGATCAAATGTTCTTTCGTCTGTCATGACTACAGGCTGCGAAAAATCATTATTAATAATTAGAAGTTCCCCGCGACCATCCAGGGAAGCTTGATAGATTTCTTGCAAATCCGTCAGTACTTTACCTGTTCCTACGGCTTCTTTCATCTGACTGATGGCGTCGGTACGTTGCTGTTTTTGTAATGTTTCAATAATCTCCCAAGATTGCTTTACAATTTCATGAGGAGCAACGTGGTTATAATTTATTGGAGCATGTCCAATATAGGCCGCTGGTATATCAGCTACTTCTTGTAATTTGACATAATTATCTTCTGTACTGATGACCACACAAGCCAATCCGGTATCGTGATGCAGTTTTACGAATGCCTTATCGACGGTATTTAAATATTCACGCACCATATTATCTACTTTCCGGGCATTACTGGCTTGATCTGCGTTGGCCACCTGAAGCGTATTCTCCGGAAAGGGAAAGTCATCATTCTTTATTTCAGTAACTATGCTATCATTTACGGCTTCATAAATTTGTACACCACTTTGTGATAGTAACATCAGCAAATAGTTTGTACTTCTATTATAGGATTTGATAAGTGAGCGAACAGCGAATCTTTCGGAGATATGTACGCCTTCACGACTTGTTTCCCATGCTGATTTTATTATTTCTTCGGTATCATTAGAGAGAAAAATATGGAGACTGTCCAGATTATAATTGAGATCGATCTGCGTAGTTATCGTTTGTATTTTTTCCAATAGGGGGGCTATTGTTTTTTTATCAAACGTTGTTGTTAATCTATCTTCGGCTTCTTTAAGTAAATTCTTCAAGGAAACTGCATCTGTGAGGTTATCCGGGTGAGTACGATGCGTATTCAGCGAGATGGTTACACAAGGATTACTTTTTACATTGGCGATTTTCTGTAATTGTTCTTTTAATATCATAACTTTTACATTTTATTTATCAGAAATTTAATTTTAAACTGATAATTGTTGAGTGTTTTGTTAAGATAGTTAAAAAATGTTTAATATCAAAGAAATCAAGGTGCAATAATCACATTTCAAAGCTTGAAATTCTATTATCAAGCTATCTAAAAATAGCATTTTTATGCGCTCCAGGCCAATTACATCATGACTATAAAGCTTCATATAGCCATGCATGCAGGATACCGATTCTATGCGGTTGGTCTTAAAGGTGTAGCAACTGGTAAAGCATTGGTTTTGAGAAGGCAGGAAATATGCGAAATACAATTGATATATTTCAATTTGCTATTTTTTTTGTTTTTTTGGAATAAAATATGGTTCTTTATGTATTAAATGTCTTTAAGACAAATAAACTAGAATGATGCACACCCTTTGTATTATCGCTCGATCAACCAAAATAAACCAACAAATTTTAAACAATTATGACTAACACATCAAGAAGAAAATTTATTAAGAACTCTACAGCTGTCGTTACAATAGCTGGTCTAACTTCTATGTTTCCTAAGCTATATGCTTCAGTGGGTACAACGCAAAAAATTCGTGTTGGTGCCATTGGTATTAACGGTATGGGATGGTCCGATTTGAATGCGATCCTCAAACATCCAGATGTTGTCTGTACAGCACTTTGTGATGTGGACAACAATGTTTTACAGAAGCGGATAAAAGAGCTTGAAGAAAGAGGTATTTCGGTAAAAGGTTTTAACAACTACCGTGATTTATTAAAAAGTAAAGATGTGGATGTCGTGGTTATCGGTACGCCTGATCATTGGCATTGTTTACAGATGATAGAAGCTTGCCAGGCGGGGAAAGATGTTTATGTTGAGAAACCATTGGGTAATTCGATCGCTGAATGCAGGGCGATGGTGGATGCAGTAAAGAAAAGTAAATCCATTGTTCAGGTAGGGCAGTGGCAACGCAGTCAACAACATTTTCGAGATGCAGTAGCATTTGTGCATTCCGGAAAGCTGGGTAAGATCCGCCTGGTAAAAGCTTGGGCATACCAAGGTTGGATGAAAAGTATTCCTGTTAAACCTGATGGGCCGGTTCCAGCAGGTGTGAATTATGACTTGTGGTTGGGTCCTGCAAAGAAACATCCTTTTAATCCGAATAGATTTCATTTTGATTTTAGGTGGTATTGGGATTATGCTGGTGGCTTAATGACAGATTGGGGTGTTCATATGCTTGATTATGCACTGCTAGGAATGAAGGCGACTAAACCGATTTCAATTATGGCATCTGGAGGGAAGTTTGCTTATCCTCAAGATGCAGCCGAAACTCCAGATACGTTAACCACGGTATATGAGTTTGAGGGTTTTAATGTGCAATGGGAGCATGCTACAGGTATTGACGGTGGTCCTTATGGAAAGGATCATGGCGTGGCTTTTATTGGAAACAATGGTACTTTAGTGCTTAACCGAGGCGGTTGGGAGGTCATTCCTGAAAAGGGGCGCATGGATGGCATTGCTTTTCAGCGTTCAGTTGATGACGGTTTGAATCTGCATGCGGTTAATTTTATTGAAGCAGTGAAAAGCAGAGATTCATCGACTTTGAACTGTCCTGTGGAGGATGGGGCTGCAATCGCGATATTTTCGCAAATGGGGAACATTGCCTATCGTACGGGAAAGAAGATTTATTGGAACCAAGAAACCTGGTCTTTTGGTATTGAAGATGCAGATAAATTAATATCGGCATCTTACCATAATGGTTATAAGCTACCTACAATTTAAAATATTATGATCAATATATTTTTGTAATGCCAGCATACAGTGCTGATAACAGTAAGATGTTGTATGCATTTGAATCTATTAAATGGGGGGCATTGAACATGAAATTAGGGACCAGGTACTTCCGGCTCTAACTAAACGATATTTTTCGATGTGGTAAATAGATTAGAATGATATAATTGTTACTTGGCAATTAGAACGCGAGATGTTGATGGCTCTATAAAAAAAGTTTTCTAATTATCCTACTAGTGTGTTTATGTTAAACTTTTGTGATATAAATTTAACTATACATTTTATTGATTGTCAATTTGTTATCATGTTTAAAACGTGTTGATTAGGTCTTTAGAATATTAATTTTATATCTATATATTTGTGTCAAAATTGTTGGAAATATGAAAAAAAAGGTTGTGCTTATTCAGGATGATGAAGATATCCTTGAAATCATGGATGAAGTTTTGACAGATGAAGGCTTTGATGTTACTTCATCATTAACAACCGAACCCATTGAAAATATCGACAAGATCGAACCTGATGTTGTGGTAGTAGATGAGCATATTCGGGGAGGGAAGAAAGGTACGAAAGTGATAGAAGAGTTGAAAAGTGATCCAGAAACAGAGGATTTATCGGCCGTGCTTACTTCAACATCATATGATTTGCCTCAAACAGCAAAAGATTGTAAAGCTGATGACTATATCGAAAAACCGTTTGATCTGGATCATATGGTTGATGTTGTCAAAAATAATTCTTAACGGCGGAAAATTTAAAGTTTGTTCCTGACATGATTTTATATACAACCGATTTGAACGTTTTATGTAAACATATTAATCTGTTGAGATTTAAATAAGTTCAAATGGCTTATGCTAGAAAAAGGAGATACAAATAGTATCTCCTTTTTCTATTTCAGAGGTATACTCCAAACTGAAAGATTTTTATCATTTTTCCATCAAAATAACTTTCTTTATTCTTATTTCTTTAATCGTGTCTTGTTACTAAGCTGGTGGACGTTAGGTAAAACTGTACTGCTAATAAATGGGCAAGGGATGCGATTTTAAAATCTATATAAACCTTTTACGTTTATTTAATAATATAAGTTCATCGAATTTTAGTAAATCATTTTACGATCTGAAAGTACAATACAATAAGGGAAAAGAGAGAATTTCCTATGTGACCAAGTTGTGCTCTTAATGATTGTATTGCTCTTTGGTGTAGCTTATAAGTACCTTTTACTGAAATTTCCAAAATTTCGGCAATTTCTTCAAATGAAAGCTTTCTACAGATCAAAACCATGATTGATCAGATTAGAAAGAGGGCAGGCCTATCTTTATTGAGCAATAGTGATTTGTCAGATCAGGCTGTTATGCGTAAATTGATTCGGGAAGAAAGACGGCATGAGTTTGTTGCAGAACATAAGCGATATTTTGACATATTGCGCTGGAAAATTGCGGAAGATGTACTGAATAAAAATGCAGAAGGTATCAACAGTAATCAGAATGATCTGATCGGTGACTGGACTAAACCGAGATTTCTTGCCCAAAACCGAAAATTTGAAAAGAGTAAACATTACCTATGGCCAGTGCCACAGAGTTCAATTGACAAAAATAAAAACCTACTGCCTCAGAACCCAGGATGGTAATAAGGCATGATAAACCGTACATAATGAACAGAAGAAATTTTTTAAGGAATTCAAGTTTAATCAGCTTGGGTGTTTTGGTAACTCAGTTTCCGGCATGGTCCCGCAGCATTTTTGCATGGGAACAACCCATTCATAATATTGAAGCCGATAAGGCTATAGATCCCCAATGGCTAGCTTCACTATATGAGCGTGGAGAAAAAATCAAGTACTTTAAAAGTAAAAATGAGCTCAAATATATTGGTATGCCTATTGGAGGACTTCATACTGGTACCGTGTATATCGGGGGGGACGGCCGGTTGTGGCTGTGGCAGATTTACAACGAATCTTACGATGGTATGAAGGAAGGTGTAGAACCGAAAATAGTGCTATGGAACAACGGTAAAGAACAGGTTAGGATTCGTCCAAGAGATGGTTCTGCTTATATTGAGCCGGCTATTGCAGATAATCTACGCATACTGGAACAGGGATTTGCAATCTCTGTGTATTATAAGGGTCAGCAGTTGATAAAAGAGCTCCGCGAAAACCATTGGGACGAAATTGTATTTGAACCCTCGTACCCGACGTGTACAGTAACTTACAGTAGTGCTGATTTTCCGGCTGATGTAAAGCTTACGGCTTATTCTCCTTTTATTCCGTTGGATATCGAAAATTCTTCACTGCCTATGACTACGCTGCATGTTGAAGTCGTTAATAAAACTGATCAACCATTGGATGTACTGATTAGTGGCTGGCTAGAAAATGGGGTTCATAAGAATAGAAAAGACTTTTCATCGGTCCGTAAAGTGTCGGTTTCGAAAAATCTTATTGATGGGAAAGCGTTATTTTTCGAATGTCAACAGGTTCCGGAGAAAGATCTTATAGCCAGTGATTATGGCTCTATGGCCATATCCTGCCAGCACAGTGATGCGATTGCTGTAGCGCAAATTAAAGAATGGCCTATAAACCCTGCTGATCTAATCAGTGAAGCAGGGGCTAGCAATATCGGTTTTAATGAGTTGCAGGTGGGGAGTCTTACTGTTAAAAGAAAGATACCTGCTTCTACAAAGATTAAAATCTCTTATGCGATAAGTTGGCATTTTAACAATGTTCATCCTAAGCTGAAGGAAAGAATTAAAGATGCTCAAAACGGTTATTGGTACGGAACAAAGTTTAGTAATGCTTATCATGTACTGGAGTATTATAATCAGGAGAGAAATAAACTGGACGAAAACACATTATTATGGGCTGATACGTGGAATGACTCGACGCTTCCGTACTGGTTCCTGGATCGCACTTTTGTTAATATCGGAACTTTGGCTACAGCCAATACGTATCGGTTCGCAACGGGCCGTTTTTGGGGCTGGGAAGGTATCGGTGCTTGTGCAGGAACCTGCACACACGTCTGGCAGTACGGACAGGCCATGGGACGTATATTTCCTGAGCTGGAGCGTAATCTGCGTGAGATCACGGATCTTGACATTGCCTTTAAACCAGAGACTGGGGCGATTATTTTTAGAGCCGAATATGAAAGCCGTCCTGCTATAGATGGGCAGGCAGGTGTTGTACTTCGTTTTTACCGGGATCATCAGATGTCTAGCGACAATGTTTTTTTGAAGAGAAATTGGGCTAATTTAAAAAAAGCGATCCAGTTTATCATTGATCAAGACAAGAACGGCGACGGTATGACCGATACACCTATGGAAAATACGCTCGATGCGGTTTGGGAAGGTGAGATATCATGGATTGTAGGTCTTTGTTTGGCTGCTGTACAAGCTGGAGGGGCAATGGCTACGGAAATCGGAGACAGGAGTTTTGCAAAATTGTGCTACGATTATGTCAAGAAAGGCTCCGTGAATATGGATAAAGAACTCTTTAATGGTGATTATTATATTCATCGTCCCAATACAGAATCTGGCCGTAAAAATCTGGGTTCTTACAACACTTGCCATATTGATCAGGTGTATGGACAGGCATGGACTTTTCAATTGGGGATGCCCCGTATCAATGATCAAAAACAGACATTGGCGGCTTTACGTGCTTTATGGAAGTACAACTTTACAATGGATGTAGGTCCTTATATCAAAACGCATTTGAATGGTCGTCCCTATGCTCTAGCCGGAGAGGGAGGGATGGTGATGAATACCAACCCTAAAAATGAAGCGAAAGCTTATGGCGAAAATGAAACCTGGCAATTGGGTTATTTTCATGAATGTATGAGCGGATTTGAACATCAGGTAGCCGCGCATATGATGGCAGAAGGTATGGTGGAGGAGAGCTTAGTTTTGACCCGGGTCATTCATGACCGTTACCATGCTGCAAAGCGGAATCCATTTAATGAAATAGAATGTAGTGATCATTATGCCCGTGCCATGGCAAGCTATGGTACATTTGTGAATGCTTGTGGATATGCGTATCATGGTCCTAATAAATACTTGGCTTTTGCACCGAAGGTATTGGCAGAAAAGTTTAAATGCCCTTTCACAACAGCAGAAGCATGGGGAAGTTATGAACAGATTCAACAAAATACTGAACAGACAAGTCAGCTGTCTGTCGCTTATGGAAATTTACAGTTGCAGAAGTTTTCGATAGGTAAGGTCAGAAATGAGCCTGTGCAAAAGGATCGACTAAAAGCAGTTCTAAATAATAAACCCCTAAAATTGTCGAGAGTAGAGGATGCTTCGGATAAATTAACGGTAACATTTCAGAAGGAACTGCAACTGAACAAGGGGGATTTACTTCAGATTAGCTGGTCATGATAAGAAGATTGAGAACTATAATGGTATTGCTGCTGATACTTTCTTTAGTCGCTTGTCAACCCGCCAATGTTCAGCAAAAGGGAAGCGTAAACAATAAGGATTGGCAACAAAGGTTGGAAGAGCAGCTGCCTTTGTTGGGACATCGGAACTGGATTTTGATTGTTGATAAGGCCTACCCAGCACCTCATAATTCGGATATTGTGATGATCAATACGGGAGCAGAAATGATGGATGTGCTGCGCGAAATGGACAGTATATTTCAGGTGCAGGCTCATATCAAACCGATTATTTATCAGGATGCAGAACTCAATTATCTGGATGAGGGTTTAGTAAAAGGTGTAGATAAGTATAAAAAGGAGGTTAAAGCCCTCTGGAGTAAATATACTGTTCAGGATATTTCACACGAAGCGATATTCAAAAAAATAGATGAGGCATCAAAACTGTTTAAAGTGATTGTTCTTAAGACGGAATCATTACAACCTTACACCTCGGTATTTATAGAGCTTGACTGTGGCTACTGGGATGCTAAACGGGAGGACTCATTAAGGTCACGTATTCGCTAAATATTTAAGTTTTTTTTTGTCTATTAATAATTCTAAAGACTTTGTAGCGTCCTAGAATAGGTTGACATATAAATTTAACGATAATTATCCTTACTTGACTATTTCAAGTAAGGATTTTTTGTTTATGTACTTGACTAGGTGTTTTATATTTTAATGCAGTATGTGGTCTTCTATTATTATATAATTTCACTGATTGCCTAATCATGGTGTTTGCTTGTTTTATGTTTTTAGGCCTGCTAATCATAAACTCATTTTTCAATATACCATTTATCCTCTCAGCAAGAGCATTTTGATAACAATCATGACCATCAGTCATGGAGCAAGTAATGTTGTTTTTACGATGTATTTCTTGATATTGCATTGAACAATATTGTAATCCTCTATCCGAATGATGTATCAAAGGAAGATGGCTTGTTCTTGATTTAATAGCCATTTTTAATGCTTTAGCGACACCATCAGTGCTTAAATCATGATGTAAATGAAATCCTAGAATTTTTCTAGACCAAGCATCCGTTACTAAACTTAAATAGGCAGTTTTTTCCTTAGTTTGAATATAAGTGATGTCAGAAACCCATATTTCTTCTGCTCTGACAGCTTTTTTCTCTTTTAGAAGATTGGGGTACTTATGCAACCAATGTTTTGAATTGGTTGTTTTGATATAACTTCTTGCGGGCTTTATTAATAAATGTTCCGAACGTAAGAAATTGAACAGCGCATCTCTGCCTATTTTGATGTGAAGCGTATTAAATCGTTCTTTCAACATAAAGTACAGCTTACGCGTTCCTAAACGGGGAAGGTACATCCGTTCTTTCAGAATTTCCTGCTTAATTTGTTTCAGCTCTAATAACCGGGAATGGATACGGTTTAATTTTTGGTGGTAACCTTGCCGACTAATCCCAAACAGTTTACAGACTTTGGAAAGGCTTATTAATCCTTTTTCTCGAAGCCTTTCGACTGTTTGGGTAAAAACTTTTTTGGCACGATCATACCATATTCTTTTTCCATAATCTCAAGCATAGTTTTGTAAACTAGATTGCGATCCTGTTTATCTTTCAAAGCCTTTTCTAACAACTTAATACGTTGTTTTGGACTAGGGTCAATATGCTTATTCATAGCGTGTTGCTTTGGTAAACTCCAGTCTAAGTTACCAAGTTTTCTTAACCAAACCAAAACCGTACTCCGTCCTTGGATACCATAACGAGATTGTGCTTGCTTGTAGGTGAGTTCGCCTTTTTCGACTTGACAGACAACAGATAATTTAAAAGCTAGGCTATAATCTCGCTGACTCCGTCGTAAATTGTTCTTTAGTTCTTTTTTCATAATAAGCTGAGTTAGATGTCAACTTATTTCAGGACGGGACAATACAAATAAAAAAGCCTCTTTCTACTGAAGGAGGCTTTTATGTGCTCAACTGAACTTAATCTTATTAGGAAAAATGCAGTTCTTCATGAACCTGAGGATTTCGTGGTTACTGTTTCATTATTTTTATAGCTTCTTTTATCTCAGGTAAATCCGTATTGTACTTTTCTATATTCCATCCAGGTACATATTCTACCATGGGTGGAAGTCCCATAGCAGCTCTTCTTTTGTCAAGATTATTAATGTCCATAATTGGATAAATAAAATTTTTCTTAGTCTTTTTGTCGGTGAATCCCTGACTTCCGTACGGCTGTTCTTGGCCTTTTCGGACGGCAATTCTATCTTTTAAGATGGCCAAATTACTAGAAAAGGTTTTACCGTTCTTTTCAGCCTCCTCGACTATTGGTAGATACTTTTCCTGAATAGTTAAATTTGCATGCTGAATAACTAAAAATAGACCTTGACTGGCAAACATACCGATGTCCTGTGGTCCCATCCAGCCATCATGGTCAAGTATTTTTGTAACTGTTATCAGATTGAGCGAATCGGCAATTCGAATATTATTGGATGCAATGGCTAATTCATTTTTATCGGCACCATTTCTAGTAAGTTGTATATACTGTTTTCGATATTCTTGATCTTTAAAGAAGATCGAATCCAATTCCAATGTTACCTCTTTTTTGAATTTGGTGCTGTCAATGTTAAATGAAGTCACCTGTGCATATGAATTTGAAAACCCTAAAATGTAACTTGCTAAAAGTAATATTATTTTTTTGTCCATATATATGTTTATTTTAATTGATCAAATGAGCTTTTTACATTTATGTTGGGATGGTGATCGTTTCAATTTATGCATTTCTGTCAAAAATGATATTTTTATTGATGATTTTTATGCCATAGGTCAATAGTTCGCAGTACTGATTTAGGACTCAATCTGAAGTGCAAGTATTGTTTTTCCATTATTTGATCTGTAGACTAAAATGCTGGAAAGAACTAAATCTGCTATATCATGCCCCCAAATTCCGTATTTACCATCTGTTTCATTTCGATTGTACATGGTCGTTCTTTTCTCTAATGGAACCGTTTTCACCGTAGCACTATTTTCTTCTTCCTCATAGAGCATGTAATATTGTTTACTGATTGCATGTAATAATTGTTCTCTGGTAAAACCCTTTTCTGATGTTATCGTGAACTTATATTCCTTGTTCAAGGGATAGTCTATAAGTATTTCTACTGAAGAGTTGTTCAGTACAATTTCATCCTTATTATGAAGATTGGCCATGTCAGCATCGGGTTTTTCTAATTGTATCCAAGGAATGAAACCATCTTCATAATCATTTACATTATCTGTTTTTACTTGAAAATCAATCGTGTAAATCAGGTCTCCAAGTGTTGAATAATCTTTGTTTAATGATAACTGTTCTTTTTTCTCTATGATTTCTGCTGGATCTTTAGAGTTAATTGCATGATGTCCATGACAACCAAAGAATACAAAAAGTGAAATAATATAGAGCAGGTTCTTATAGCTAAACATGTTATTTGATATATTTTAGGTATTATAAGCTATATAAATATAGGAATTGATTTCTTTAAAAATCACAAGACCATGAAATTAAGTTTGTAATTGTAGGAGAATTAAAAGCAGTAGCTTGTCAATAGTTGTATTTAAAGTAAAGCGTTAACTTCAAAGTTTTCTCTTGAACAATATGGTGATTTTAATTGTTAATACTTTAAAGTATAATTATGGAAGAAGATAAATTAAATATGGACACCCGTATTATCGCTTATGATAAGCATTATGGGTTTGTTGAAAATCCGAATGATTTCAACTTTGAATATAATCCTCATCGTCTCATTGTCAAAAATTATGCTTTGAGAAAGAATGATAGAAAAGCGTATGAGAGTTATCTGACCACTTTTTTTCCGGAACTGGCCGCGATCGAATTAAAAAATTTTGATACAGAAGTTAATTACATCAGACAATTTGACAATGAGGAGCTTGCTGCCTGGTTGGCTAGCAATGATATCCAAGTCGTAGAATCTGATATTAGTTGTTCAGATCCTGATGCAATCTTTAAAATGGTTTATGTTCCAGAGTCTGAAAGCCCCACTTCATATGTTGTTAAGGAGGAGGACTTTATACTGAATAGAATATTGCCGGGAGACCTTATTAAAGAACCGAATAAAACATGGATCAACATTAAAAAACCTAAATTCTAATTTAAGTTCTTGATTACATTATCATTTCTAATAAGAATATATTTGGACGGTAGGTGCGGATCCTAATTTTCAAATATATTCTTTAGTATATCAGGTTGGTTTAGGGTGTTTTATTCTCTTTCTTTTAGATAAACATTAAATTGGTTTCTTTATTTTCAATACCACAATTGATAAATCTATTGCAACTTCAACCTAGCATTCCATGGTTGAAATAAGTCTTCTTTGGGAAATAGTATTATTATTACATTTGCGACTAATTATCTATTATTAATTTATGAAAAAAATAATGTTCTTCCTCTCATTATTTGCAGGGATGATAACGACGCACCAAGTTAGAGCTCAAGAATTGAAAGATTATGTGATTACGATGAAAGGGGATACGATTTATGGTGAAATTGGCTCAGTAAAAAGCAATAAGGTCAAAATGCTTGTTGACAGTGAAAAGAAAACTTATTATCCGCCACAGCTTTACCGTATCTATAATCATAAAAAAGAGAAGCATTATGCAACTTCATTCATTGAAGTGGGGATTGAGAAAATTAGGGATTCTGACCCAAAAATGTATGTCATCAAGGAAAAGGTTAAATTGAAAAAGAAACCGCTCTTTACGGAAATACTGCATGATGGTGATATTATAGTTTATAACTTTAGAAAACAAAGTGGTGGCGGTATGATAATGGGTGCTAACGGTAAGATGATGAATGGTTTTTCAACATCAAGTAATTATTATTACGCATTGAAACGTTCCACTGGTGAAATTGCAGAATTGAAAATTTCAGGTTTACTTATAGGAAAGATGTCGAAGAAAAATCGTTATCTTAATCTAGCAAAAATGATTGCTGATGAACCTGAACTTGCTGCAAAACTTGAAAATGAAGAAAAGCTGAACTATGATTTATTCTCCAATTATATTAGAGAATATAATGCGATAAAAAAAGCGAATGATGTATATCCTATAATGATATTTTAATTTTAAAATACATAAAGAGTACTTCCTGGGCTCTTTATGACAATATGATTTCTTCAGAAAGAAAGTGCAATCCCAGGATTGCACTTTCTTTGGTACCCCCCCGATATAGTGCGGGGTTTATTGTGTTTAAATGATGTTCGTGTTTTTTAGTGCAAGTAATACAAGCGCTATAACCGCCCAAATGATTCCCCAATATTGCACAGGAATGAACCACATCTCGTGGCGCGCATTCTTATTCATTTTTATACCAAGAATAAACAGTATCGGTGTCGAAGCAAGTAGACTGTATAGGAAAAGTTGCAGACTTGAATTTCCATTGGTTCCAAAAAAGTAAATACCAATCAATATTGCACATACAGGAATAAGAAGGGCAATAAACCCCCAGCCTTTATAAATCATTATGATAGATTTTGAAGATTAGTAGAGATTCTGAAGTTTGTAACTTCTGTTGGATTTCTTTTGTAATATGATGCCCCACATTAATTATAGTTGAATTGACTGAACTTAATCCCACTTTACATTCAGGTTATTTTCGGATGCAAATTCTTTTCCTAGCGCTGTAAGTGACATGAGACGCCTTTCAAACTCAACGTTGTATTTTTTCTCAATTGATGTTATAATTTCATCTTTTTGTTGCTGGGAAGCTTTCGTGTCGCATAATTTTGCATAGGTTGTATACTCATTTTTATATACCGGTAATACAAATTCATAAAGAGCAATAGCTTGTTTTTTGATTTCTTCTCTATCATCAGTATTAGTTGACAGTGCATTTAGATCTTTAAGGACTTTTTCCAAGTAAAGAATTTTATTCTGAACAACAATTGATGCCTCATCGCCTTTCTTTTTACTTGAGGGGATGTCAGGATACTCAATCGTATTGTCATTAAGCTGTTTTGCTAATCTGGGCGTTCCAAAATCTGATATGGTATTGGTATTTAAAATCGCTACACCAAAGAATTTATCTGGAGTTTCAGAACAGGATTGTAGGACAGAAAATATCAGAAGGAGTGTACAAAGTTTGGTAAATAGTGATTTAAAGGAGTTCTTCATGTAATTGTTTTTTTGTAATAAAATTATCTGTTTTAATAATAGATTTCTCCTAAGAAATCAAAAATTGAGCCATCTAATTCCATAATTTCCTATGGTTAGGATATACTGCTCATACTAAGTGTTTTTATTTTGTGATATAATTCGATCAGTTATAACTGGACATAAATAGATTGTTCAAAGTTGTAGCACTTTAAGTGATCTTATGCGGAATTATTTAAACTTATTTTGACGCTTAATCCTAGTGTTTTTATCTCACTTGATATCTATCGCGTCATGTCGGAAAATCTTTATTAATAATATCTTGTCGTATTATTACCATAGGTGTCTTTTGTGCAGGTTGGTATCTCCTCGCTTCCTTTCTGGAAAGGCTTAGGTATATATGTGTTTTTTGACCGTCCATCGTGATCATGCTTATCCTTTTATGGGAATAGGTCTTGAGGAGTTTTACATTATCCTGAGGCTATTCCAATAAGCATGTCGTAAGGTTGATGGTAAGTTAATATTGGCGTAATATCTTCGACCTATCTTTGTCAGGTCATGTCTACCCAAACCAAGAAGGAAATCTTTTATTTGTCTCGATTTAAAAATGGAGATCCACGAGCTTTTACCTTTTTTTTTGATTCTTACTGGGAAGAGTTATATACAGTAGCTTACCAGCATTTGCAGGATGAAGCGATTTCAAAAGACATCGTTCAGGAAGTATTTATTCAGATTTGGGAAAAACGCCACCTGCTTAAGGAGGATTACGAATCGTTAAAACCCTATTTTTTTAAGGCAATCAAGAATAGGATCTTAAATCATTATGCCACAGAGAAAGTACGCGAAAGCATCATGGAAAAGATGTTGTATAGGATGGATAAGTTTGCTGTTCTAAACGATAATACACATGCGCAGTACCAGGAATTAGAAAATATAGTAGATCGTTCTGTAGCCAGGTTACCCAAAACCATGCAGGCTGTATATCTTTTGAGAAATGATAATTACTCCATTCAACAGATTGCTCAAAAACTGAGTATTGCCGAGCAGACGGTAAAAAATCATCTGTATGAAGCAAAGAAAATATTGAAGCAAGATCTGACGCAACGATTCGCCGACCACGATGATATTTTACTCGTTTTAGCGAGCACCTATCTATTTCATAATTTCTTAACCTAAAGAAAACAGTTTCTTAAAGTATTTTGAACCTCTTCACCTGTAGTAAGTAAAACAACAGCACACAAGTGAATTTAGAAGAGTTTAAAAATATAATACAGCGTTACCTGGCAGATAAACTATCTGATGAGGAAAAAAAGAACGTCGATAGCTGGTATGATGAGGTGTCTTCTGGTACAACAGATCCTTTTACAGATGAACAGCATAAAACCAAAGTAAAGGAAGCGATATTCGCGGCATTTCCTCCTGCCATTCAAGCAACTAAAAAACAGGCGCGCGTGGTACGGCTCCGCTGGATTTCTATTGCAGCTTCAGTTTTGATATTCGGTGTTTCAGGTTTGCTACTCTATCAAAGGTCGCAGCCTTTCCGTCAAGATACCACGGCGGCTTCAATTGTGTTCACACAGATTTCGACGCGCCCAGGTGAACAA
Organism: Sphingobacterium sp. B16(2022); assembly: GCF_012030425.1. Taxonomy (GTDB): domain Bacteria; phylum Bacteroidota; class Bacteroidia; order Sphingobacteriales; family Sphingobacteriaceae; genus Sphingobacterium; species Sphingobacterium anhuiense. Next base: position 1,047,744 of record NZ_JAAUVN010000001.1, read on the forward strand.
ATGGAGTTACAACTTCCAGATCATTCCACCATAATGCTAAATGGAAATACTCAGGTTCGCTATCATGAACAGGAGTATCTGCAAAGCCGAAAAATTTATCTGGATCAAGGAGAAGCCTTTTTTAATGTGCAGCGCGATACACTACATCCGTTTTCTATCGAAACGGGAGCATTGACCATTGCTGTGCTCGGTACTTCTTTTAATGTCAATAATTCCGAGCAATCAAAAAATATTACCATTGCTGTTAAAACGGGACGTGTGCGTGTCGGGAGCAAGATAAATCCATCATTACACGTGCTTACAGCAGGAAAAAGTTTACAATATGAAAAAAATCTGGGGAGCTGTAAACTGTTTGATACTAATGCTGATCATGCCGATATCTGGACACGTGGAGGTATTTTAATGTCTGGCGCTAATTTTCAGGAATTGCAGGAACTTATTTACAACCGTTATGGCTTGATCTTACGCAGTGACAGCTTGTATACAGATCGTTTTAGCTATTCACTGCTTTTACCGCAGGTAAAATCGGTCGATCAGCTTCTTCATATGATCTGTCATATTCACCAAATTAATTTTAGGAGGGAAGGAAATGAAATAATACTACATCACTAAACTTAAAACAGTTAAAGTTGGGAAACGGGGGGAGTTTCTCAATAGAAAAGTGCTCATCTGGCAAACCGCAAAATCGACCAGTGAGCACCCTTAATTCATGTTAAATGATAAACATTAATGCAAATATATGTATAAAATTACGAAGCTCAGCACATTGGCTGCTGCATTAGCTTTCAGCTCATTTGTATTTATCTCTGAAGTTACAGCAACTTCAATTCATGCCCATAGCAGGCAAGTTAAATCAGAAGGAATCAATATCCATCTAAAAGCAGGTAATGCTTCGCAGGCGCTCATGCTTCTATCGCAGCAAACTGGTCTCGGTATCGGTTATGACAAGCAAGTTTTACAATTGGAGAAAGTTCTGGTAAAAGAGCGTACTTTTCAAAATGCAAGTTTTGAAGAAGTATTGCGCTATATTTTTAGAAATACCAATATCCAGTCAAAAAAGGTAAACGGTGCTGTTGTTTTGGTGACCGAAGAAGTGCAGCAGACCTTTAATCTGCGTCTGCATGTCAGCGATAATGCACGCAAGCCAATTGCTGGAGCATCTATTAAAATTAGATCTAACGGTCAAAGTGTGCTAACCAATGCTAAGGGAGATGCTCAATTGAAAGTTCCGGCGGGTACTTATAACATCTTGGTTAGCCATATTTCTTATGGAACCAAGGAAATAAGTGCGCTAAAGATAGATGCTAATTCTGCTGGGGTACAGTCTGTCATTTTAGAAGAAAATAAAAATGAACTGGGAGAAGTGGTCGTCACAGCTCTGGGAATCAAACGGCAGGACCGTTCCCTTGGGTATGCTGTAGGTACAGTGAAGGGGGAAGATCTGAATCGGGTGAACAATGATAATTTTATGATTGCGATGGCAGGAAAAGTTCCGGGGGTTGCGATCAGTGCCACAGGTCCTACGGGTTCTTCGGTGAGTATGGTGATTCGTGGTGCTTCATCCCTTAGTAGTGACAATCAGCCTCTGTTTGTCGTTGATGGCGTACCGATAATGAATCAGCTCAATAACATCGGCCAAATCGGTGATGATAATAAAGTCGATTACGGCAATGCGATCTCCAATATCAACCCAGAAGATATTGAAAACATATCTGTTTTAAAGGGACCCAGTGCCGCGGCTCTGTATGGATCGCGAGCTGGTAATGGCGTTGTTTTGATCACAACCAAAAGCGGTAAGAATGCGGAGAAAATGACTATAAACGTGACCAGCAATACCGTTTTCGATATTCCGTATCATTACATTGACTTGCATAACAAATTTGCAAGTGGTACCATGCCCTGGAAACCCGGAGATCTCGCCGGCGATCTGAAGATTGAAGAGGAATCCAGTTATATGGTGGGGCCTGCTCTGGATAAAGGGTATAAGGCCATCCAATGGAATAGTCCACGTGATGCCGATGGAAATCAGATCCCGACAGAACTAAAGTCTTACCCGAATAATATTAAAAATTTTGTACAGACTGGAATAACGAGTACCAATGGCATTTCATTGGCTAATCGCAGTGAGCGACTCGATTATCGTTTTTCTTATTCTAATATGAACAATAGAGGTATTGTACCTAACGCCGATTTGTTTAGAAATACATTAAATATTAATGCAACGATGCGTCTACGGGATAATCTTTCATTGGGAATGTCTCTGGATGCGAGTCGAAACAATTCAAATAATCGTCCGGCTACCAATCGCGGAACAAATCCTTTGCAGGCGGCATATGAAGTCGCACCTCACATCAATATCTTGGATCTGAAAGATTATTGGATGCCTGGACAGGAGGGGTTGCAGCAACGCTCGCAGTCAATTGGAAATTTTAATAACCCTTATTTTTTAGCCTACGGTGTCAATAATGGTTTTGTGCGCGATCGTGTATTCGGAAATTTGCGCTTGGATTGGAACATTCGGAAGGATTGGAATATGATGCTGCGCTATGCGACAGATGTATACTGGGAGAATCGGGAGACTAAAATACCCTATAGCTATACCAATGAACCACGAGGTGCCTATGGCATTGTCAATCTGATGAATATGGAACAGAATATTGATTTTCTGACTACTTATAATAAAAAGGTAGGCGACTTTCATGCAACAGGATCGCTTGGTGGTAATCTCCGTTATTCTAAATCAAATTCGGTACAAAATGCCTCTAAGAATGGTGCTGGCCTAACCACTCCTGGTTTGTACAGTCTTTCCAATATCAGTCCGCTGAACTTGGATTTTGCAAGTAGTCTTTCAGAGCGTGCTGTCAATAGCGTTTATGGGTTGATCAATCTTAGTTATCGGGATATGGTATACTTGGATTTGACAGGTCGAAATGATTGGTCAAGTACTTTACCCGCCGCCAACCGTTCTTACTTCTATCCGTCGGCATCCCTGAGCGTATTGGCCGACCGTGTTTTTACGTTGCCAACGGCTGTGAGTCTCTTCAAGTTGCGGGGTGGTATCGCTCGTGTAGGAAATGATACCGGAAGCTACAATTTGTTTAATGTGCTGAGTAATCCCGGAAGCTGGGGTGATGTGTTGCGTATCACACGTTCTGGAAAGCTTCTTTTACCCAATCTTAAGCCAGAACAGGCTACTTCTTACGAGGTTGGTGCTGATATCGGAATCTGGAAAAACAGGTTAAAATTTGAAGGGACCTATTATACGCTAGACAATAAAAATCAGATCATTTCTACGACATTACCGAGCTCGAGCGGATTTAGTTCGAGAAATATTAATGCCGGACTACTGAGTAGTAAGGGGATAGAGCTGGCATTATCTGGACGTCCCATTGAAAAGGAAAACTGGACTTGGGATTTGGGTGCTAACTGGTCACGTAATCGCACACGAATCAATGAGCTCTCGGAGGGTGTTGAATTTCATACTTTCTGGACAGATGGTCGAGGTGGAGCACGTACCTATGTAGGGGAAGAAATAGGTGATCTGTACGACTCTAAACTCGTGACTGTTGAAGATCCATCATCTCCCTATAACGGTTATCCTATTTTAGATAAAAATGGTTCTTGGCAGGCTGTACGTATTAATAATAGCCGTAATAAGATCGGCAATTTTAATCCTGATTTCAGTATGGGTATCCAGTCCTCACTGCGTTATAAAAAATGGACAATGCACCTTGCCGCTGATCTGCGTTTTGGAGGTAAATTTATGTCTCAAACTTACCGATATTTTGAATCGAACCTGACTACACAACGGTTTTTGGATCAGTTGATCAATCCAAATGGACTGACAGGAGAGTCATTACGGAATTATTTGATTGAAAATGATCTGGTCCGCGTACAAGGCAATCATTATCCTATTGTTGGTGGGCCTGGTGATGAATATGGGGGCTATCCTGTCAATGTAGGTGGAAATGTTGGAAACTTCGGCGTATTCAATCCAGGAGTTATTGCTGAATACGATGCTCAGGGTAATATCAAAGGATATAAGGAGAATCTCGGAGGTGAGGGGACAAAGTATATCGCTTATTCAGACAATTATCCTTGGGATTTTATGAATGCAGCCACATTTGACGCATCATTTATCAAATTAAGAGAATTGTCCTTCAGTTATGATTTGAAAGGAAAATGGCTTACCCGTATGGGCATCGATGGTGGAAGTGTAGGGGTCTATACGCGTAATTTACTTTTATGGACAAAGGCTAAGGTCGGAATTGATCCAGAAATGGCATTTCAATCTGAGGTCGGAGTCGGTTTTAAGCAGGGGATAGAGCGTTACAACGTGACTCCTTGGGCTATGCCTATCGGATTTAAAGTTAATATCACATTTTAATATAAAGCCAACAATGAACAATTATTTTAAAATTATAAAAATAGCATTATTTGTATCCGCCATAAGTTTTTGCTTGTGGAGCTGTAAAGATCTCACGGAAATCAATATCAATCCCAATGGTGTTAGTGAGGAAGACGCAAATCCAAATTTACTTTTACCTACGATACTTGCTGGTGCAGGAAGTAAATATAATGATCTCAGTTTTACAGATCTAGGTGGTGTAGTTCAATACACCCAACTGGATGCCTGGTTTGATTCGCACAATGATTATGAGTGGACTGGGGGGATATTAAGTTGGGATGCTTATTATGGATTCTTACGCGATAATGAATTGATGCGTCGCCGGTCTGAAGAACTGGGGCTTGATTTTCATCATGGAGTTTCACTGGTCATGCGCGCTTATCTGTTTGGCTTGATCACAGATTTGTGGGGCGATGCCCCTTATACCGATGCGTTGAAAGCTGAACAGGGCGGAGTGCAGTACAACTTCCCAAAGTTTGATCGACAAGACGTGATCTACAAAGGAATAATTGAAGAGCTGAAACAGGCAAATACCCTATTTTCAAAACCAAATGGCCGTTATGACGTTTTGGCAAGTGCAGATATCTATTTTGGGGGTAACGTCGCAAAATGGCGCCGTTTTGCGAATTCATTGGCGTTGCGTTACTACATGCGAATCGCTGAAAAAGAAAATACATTTGCTAAGCAAGGAATAGAAAATATGCTGGCTCATCCGGCTGATTTTCCCATAATTACATCTGCAGAAGATGAGGTTTTGATGAGTTTTATGGGAAATAATGCATCAGATTCTTGGCCTTCGAATACCGTTTATGATGCAAGTGGGAGTAATTTTCGCCGGATGAAAATGTGTGCAACACTTGTTGATCGCTTGCAAGCTCTTCATGATCCACGCATTGCAGTTTGGGCAAAAAGGGTGGAAATCCCGATTGAGGTTCGTACGACTGAACCAAGTGGAACGGATAAAATTGTGAACGGTGTACGCATTGTTTCACCCGATGTGGTGAAAGGTATTGCGGTGGATGTGGATGCTCAATATGTAGGGCTACCACCCAGTGGTTCTAAAAATCCATCGGCTTATAATCTCAATCCGAGTCCTGGACAAACGTCGGTGAATCCGCATGTTTCTTACCTCAATGATAGCTATAAAGCAGCTAAGGGGGGAATACTGAAAGCTCGACTACTGGCGGCATCTGAAGTGAGTTTTATATTAGCTGAAGCGGCATGGAAGGGATGGGCATTGCCAGAGTCTGCAAAGGCCTATTATGAGCAGGGTGTACGCAATTCGCTCGCTACCTGGGGCAAAGAAGATGCGTATAATGTATATATCCAACAGCCTGGTGTCGCCTTTAATAACACCCAAGCACAGATTATGGAGCAGAAATGGATTTCTAACTGGTCAACAGCAACGCAGGCTTGGTTTGACTACAGAAGGACGGGCTATCCGCAATTGAAAGCTGGGCCTGCTGCGATTCGTTCTCAATTACCATTACGTATTCCATACATGCAGAATGAAATGAGTGTGAATCAAAAAAATGCAACAGAAGCATTGGCTAGAATTGAAAAAACGGCCTACTCACAAGCAGATAATGAAAATAGTGCATGGTCTAAATCTTGGTCGTTACAAGGAACGAACAAGCCATGGTAATTTTATATGTACACCATTAATATTGATGAAAATGATTTTAAAGAATTTAATTTTATCCTTGAGTCTGTGCTGTGCCCTATATACAGGAACAGCACAAACGAACGACCGAGGCCTATATCCTGATCGTATCACGTTGACTTGGTCAGATCAACCATCAACGACACAATCTGTAAGTTGGCGGATAAATGGTTATGCGACTAAAGCTGTGGGGCAGGTTGTAGAGGAGCAGAGCAGCCCTGATCTAGAGAAATCTGCACAGACAGTATTAGGTGTAACGAGTCCATTGAAAATTGAAGGTCAGACTGCGGATAACTATGGACAGGTTTCGTTTCAAGGCCTAAAGCCTGGTACAATCTACACCTATCGCGTAGGGGATGGCACGAATTGGAGTGCGTGGAATCAGTTTCGTACGGCTGATGTAAAGGGTGATTTTTCATTTATTTACCTGGGCGATGCGCAGAATGATTTACGCTCGAAATGGTCCCGATCTATTAGAAAAGCTTTTCAACAGGAGCCTAATGCACGTTTTATTGTCCATGCTGGCGATTTGATAAACCGTTCAAACAACGATAGCGAATGGGGGGAATGGCATGAAGGAGCTGGATTTATCCATCAGATGATACCTGCTGTACCCACACCAGGCAATCACGAATACCGCAGAGACTCTTTGGAGCAGCTGGTCTTAGATCCGCATTGGAAAAAGCATTTTAATCTTCCTAAAAATGGACCAGTGGGAATGCAAGATGCGGTGTATTATTTAGATTATCAAGATGTGCGCATGATCTCTTTAAATTCGCAATTGATCATGCTAGATTCTATTGCTGCTAAAAAACAGGAACAATGGTTAACGGAGGTTTTGGCATCTTCAAAAGCCAAATGGAATATTGTGGTTATGCACCATCCGGTTTATTCAACAGCAAAGAATAGAGACAATACCATTCTTCGAGAACGTTTTAGACCTATTTTTGAAAAATATGGCGTAGACTTGGTTTTGCAGGGACATGATCATACCTATGCACGAGGAACAGCTGGTAAAGTTCGTCCGGTATATCTCCTTTCTGTAGCAGGACCAAAGATGTATGGTTCTGATTCGGAACGTTGGATGGAAGTGTCAGGTGCGCAGACGCAGCTCTACCAAGTTATTCGGGTTACAGATAGTAAACTATACTTTTCAAGTTATAAACTGAATGGGCAATTGTTTGATTCATTTGAACTCGTTAAGAAATAACATGATACATGTATTAACTGCTGTGCGTGTTCTGTTGCTTGGTTCAAGCATTTTGTTTTCAGTTGCTTATGGTCAATCTGAACGCTTGTTGACAAAGCTAGCGCATAAAGAACAGCATATTGCTGCTCACCGTGGAGCACATAAACAATGTCCTGAGAATTCGATAGCCTCCATTGTGGAGGCGATCGAATTAGGGGTTTCGGTTGTAGAAATCGATATTCGCAGTACCAAAGATGGCGTGCTGATCTTGATGCATGATGGCACGGTAGACCGCACAACGACTGGTAAGGGGAAAGTCAGTAACCTGAGCTATGCTGAAATACAAGACATGTATTTACGGGATACACCTGCAGGTGCAGCCTCTAACGATCGTGTTCCAACGTTGAAAGAAGTGTTGCGTTTATGTAAGGGCAAAATTATCTTGGATATTGACTTTAAGGAAGAAGACGAAAAGTATGTGGCAAAAACTTTTGAATTGATTGCTGCAGAAAATATGGAAGATGAAGTTCTTTTCTTTTTATACGACCACCGACTTATCGAAAAGTTTTATAGGCTCAATCCTCGTATCACTCTTTTTCCTCGTGCACGGAGTATGAAGGATCTGCATGAGATACTAAAATCCAAACGGACTTCCATTGTTCATATTGATGAGTCTTTCGATAATTATAATGAATTAGTAAAGCTTAAAGATCAGGGTGTTATTTTGTGGATGAATAGTTTGGGCGATACCGATGAACAAGCTCTTCGTGAAGGAAGCGCTGTTTACGACATGTTCCTTAAAAAACACCCTTATGTTAGGATTATACAGACGGATAATCCATCTCTCTGGAAAAATATGCTTTCGGGAATGCATCGTCAGTAAAGATTTTCGTAGGATGCGATTTAACAGCTAATCATTTGCGCTATTATTTTGTCGATTCAATTGAGTAGTGCTCTTGTTGCATTTTCAATGCTAACCAAAAAGAATATAAAATACACAAGGATCTGCGGATGCTTGTGTATTTTTGCAAAAAAAAAGTTTAATGAGCGCAATACTTCGATATCTAAATCCACATGGTAAAATAAACTATAGAGTAGAAATTTTAGCAGGGTTGACTGTGGCGATGACCATGATTCCAGAATCATTGTCATTTGCTATACTAGCTGGTCTTTCTCCTTTGACGGGTCTCTATGCCGCGTTTATAATGGGCTTGGTCACGGCTATTTTGGGTGGGAGACCGGGAATGATTTCTGGCGGTGCAGGAGCAACTGTCGTCACACTCATTGCGTTGATCAGCATGCATGGTGTTGAATATTTGTTTGCTACTGTTGTACTGGCAGGTATTTTGCAGTTTATGGTAGGAGCTTTCAAATTTGGGAAGTTCGTCCGACTGATTCCGCAACCCGTGATGTATGGCTTTCTTAATGGTTTAGCTGTAATTATCTTTATGTCTCAGGTAGAGCAGTTTAAGATTGTAGATTCTTCAGGAGTAACACATTGGTTATCGGGTGCTACAGCCTATATTATGTTAGGGCTTACGCTATTTGCAGCATTAGTGGTCTATCTATTCCCTAAGATTTCTAAAGCGATTCCAGCATCATTAGTAGCCATATTGGCCACCTTCTTGCTCGTGTATATTTTTAAGATCGATACCAAAACAGTGGGAGATATCGCTTCTGTTAAAGGAAACTTACCGGCATTTCATATTCCTTCTGTACCCTTTACTTGGGAGACACTAACCATTATCTTTCCATTTGCGCTGATTATGGGCTCTGTGGGGATGATTGAGTCGCTTTTGACCCTATCAATGGTCGATGAACTGACAAATACGAAAGGAAACGCTAATAAAGAAGCTATGGCGCAGGGAACGGCGAATCTGGTAAATGGATTTTTTGGAGGGATGGGAGGCTGTGCTATGGTGGCACAAACGCTGGTCAATATTAATGCAGGTTCTCGTTCACGACTTTCCGGTATTATCGGAGCCTTGACAATCTTGACGATCATCCTGATTGCTTCTCCATTTATTGAACAGATACCGATGGCTGCTTTAGTGGGGGTAATGATGGTGGTGGCTATTGGAACTTTTCAGTGGATTTCTTTCCGTATCATCACTAAAATGCCCAAGTCTGATATAATTGTCGGTATGCTTGTCGCGTTGATTACTATTGTACTGAAGAATTTGGCTTTGGCTGTACTGGTCGGGGTGGTGATTTCGGCACTTGTATTTGCTTGGGATAATGCAAAACGTATTCGAGCGCGAAAAACGATTGATGAAGCCGGAAATAAGGTGTATGAAATATATGGTCCGCTATTCTTTGGATCAGTAGCTGGGTTTTTAGAGAAATTTGAAGTCAATGAAGACCCTGATCTTGTAATCGTTGATTTTAAGGAAAGTAAGATTACAGATATGAGCGCTATAGATGCCGTTAATAAACTTGGATACAAATACAAAAGTCAATCTAAAACACTTCGCTTACGCCATTTGAGTGCCGATTGTAAAGCCATCATGAGGAAAGCAAACAGTCCGGTAGAGATTGAGGCTTCTGAAAATGATCCGACTTATAAAGTAATGCCAAAATAATTTTTTACTGCTGACAATAGGCTGTCACTATTGCTTGTAATTTTGATTTATCAATTAAAAATAAAGCGATATGAATACAGTAGCAGTTATTACCAAAGAAGAATTATTGAAACATTGGTTAGGTCATAGAAACCTGACTAGAAGAACGATCGAGAAGTTTCCTGAAGCAGAGCTTTTCACTTATGCTGTGCCTGGTATGCGTACATTTGGTGAATTGGCAAATGAACTGATATCGATTGCTGTTCCCGGTTTAACGGGTATAGTCAATAGACAGGTGGAAGCATATGCTGAAGCAAATAAGTATACAAGCAAGGCCGCCATTTTAGAAGTGTGGGATCAGCATACGGAAGAGCTTAAGCAATTATGGGCGCAACTTAAAGAAGAAAATTTTCACGAGAGATTTAATTTGTTCGGTCAATATGAGTTTCCTGTCATTGAAAATATTTTATATTTTATCGATAATGAGATTCATCACCGAGCGCAAGGATATGTTTATCTGAGAATTTTGGGGATTGAGCCTCCATTCTTTTGGGAGCGTTAATACCGCTAAAACTTAATACCTCCAGGGAGTAAGCTGCTCTCTGGAGGTATTTTTTATGCCAGTCGTTCTGCCTGAGATTTCAGTAAGGACCTTACCGTGTCTTTTAAAGATTGGGGGCTAATAATGTCTGCACGGTCACCGAACATCATATACCAGCGTGCGAATCCCATGTCAGCATTTTTGACATCAAATACCATTTCGACCATACCATCATTCAGGCTTTCTTTTTTAAAGCCAAAATATTTACGTTCCCAATGTAGATAATGCGCAAATTGTGGATCGACATGAAGTACTACGCGCGTAAAATTGGCTTCCTTTTCTCGTTCTGCGAGATATTGTTCAAGATCAGGATGTTGTTTAAATTGTAATTGATCCAATATTCTAATGTTAGAGATGCGATCTGTACGGAACTGTCTATAGTCGTTTCTTACCAAACAGAAAGCATAAATGTACCAATAATTACTTTCATGAAACACACCGATGGGTTCTATGTCACGTACGCTAGGTTCTTGCTGATAGGTAGCCTGATAGCTAATTTCCAATACATTTTTCTGGGCGATGCATTGAAATAGAGTCGTCAAAGTATTGGGAAGTGCTGAGCTCAGCTGATTATGCGAAATAGATTTCATGACCACATGTTTATCAATAGTTTCCATCCAATCCTTATCGGAACTCCGTATAATCGCCTTCAGCTTATAGATGGCCGAAGAGAAATGATCTTTCATTTCCTTATCGATAAATTTAAACACCAGCTTCTCAGCGGCTACAAAACTCGTGATTTCTGCTTTTGTGAACATCATTGGAGGAATCTTATAACCCTCAACCAGTTCGTAACCTAATCCTGCTTCACCAATGATTGGAATGCCTGCCGCAGTCAGGCTTCTAACGTCACGGTATATGGTCCGTAAACTGACTTCAAAACGGCTTGCTAGTTCTTGTGCTTTGACCGTTTTTTTGGATTGAAGTTGAATTAATATTGCTAATATGCGATCAAATCGATTGAGCTGTTCCACTGTGATGTTTTCTTCTGAATGCTATTAAATATGGGTTTAAGATATAGAATAATTTTTGAAGACAACGATTGAAAGAGATAAATTTATTCGAACCTTTTGGTACACATCCTATTGAAACAAGGCATCACGTGTGATGCCTTGTTTCAATAGGAATGCTGTGCTACCTTATTTTTTGATTGTTGTTTCTTCCAGATCCTTGATGATAGCAGTAGCATAATCTTCACCATTAAGTTCTGATGCCTGTAGCAGTGCGCCAGGACTAAAAACGTTGATTTCCATTATTTTGTCACCGATAATATCCAGTCCTACGAAATACATCCCGTCCTGCATCAGTTTGTCGGCCACTTTCTGTACCATTTGCAGTAGTGCGGGACTGATCTCAGCAACTTGGGCTTTGGCTCCCTGGTGGATATTGCTCCTCAATTCTCCCGCTGATTGTACTCTGTGCACACTAGCGTATTTTCCATTAACGAGCAGTGGCTTCCCATTGAGAAGGAAAAAACGGATATCGCCATATTGTGCATCGGGCAAATATTCCTGAGCGATTAAATAACCGTCGCGACAGATCACCTCAACAATCTGTTTGAGGTTTTTACTTTCCTGCTCATTGACTAGAAAGACATTTTTTCCCCCCGAACCCTTTAAAGGTTTCAGGATAATTTTATTGTTTTGCTCTTCAAAAAACCGCTTCACGTCATCGTAATTTCGTGTCACGATCGTGTGGGGACGGATTTCTTCGGGAAAGTTTTCGAGGTAAAGTTTATTTTCCGCATCAACGAGAGCGCGTGGATTATTAAGAACGCGTACACCAAGATTTTGTGCGAGCTGAGCAAACTGTAATCCCATAGATGCTGCCCAAGGCCTATTGATCATGTCAAGAACGGGGTCAAATCGCAGCCAAATAATATCTAGCTCCCGTAACGATATTTTTTCCTTGGCGGTAGACCGTAATTTATCAATCAATTGATCGGTATCTGCTATACCATCGATCTGATGTACTGCACGGGCATGAGCGGCTATTTTATCCTGATCTAGGTAAACAAAATCAGCAAGACCGATATAATAGACGGAGTGGCCACGTAGGAGCGCTTTGTAGGCTAACAATGTTGTTGTGAAGCTAGCCTTTTCTTTGTGTGTCTGATTGATGATGAATGCGATTTTCATATAGGAAAGTGCTTTTAATGATTTGAAAGGTTGAAAATATTGTCTCCTGATTTGATTTTTTCTAAGTTCTGTAAATAAGGTTCTGCCAGATAGCGTGGTTTTAGGATCGGATTGTTTAATAATCCTCTTTGTGTTAATTCTTCAACAATGGGGATATAGTCTTCCCTGATTTTACCAATGAGCAAAGGAGAGAGCTCTCTTCCCTCACGGATATAGGTAATGATGCTCATGAGGCCTTTTAGATAGAGAGCATCTTTTGTTAAGCCACCACCGCGGTATACTCTGGTGCAGATATGAAAGGCTATTTCTTCTGTGAAATGATAATGATCTACCAATAAGAAGAAGGTATCGCTGAAATTATGCCCTGCTAGCATATGGTGTACTGCCACTACACGTGCAGCTATAATCCGTAGACGGTCTCCGCTAAGCTCGTTGACCATGTATTCGGAGAACACAGCAAGTCCTTCCTGCAACTGCTCATAGCCGGGTACACCCAGGCTGAACAGTTTAAATGGCTGCGACTTGCCATTGAAATAGGTAACAATGTGGGTACCTACTTCATGCTGTATGAGGGCAATGGCTCTGCTCGCTTCAACCTCATAATATTTGCTGATGTTCAATACACCTCGGTTGACCATGATGCCTGTGATATCTTCGCGGATCCGGACGCCGGTCTCCAGTGAAGGAAATTGTTGTCTGAGATAATGAAGCTCTTCCTTTGCCAATTTGGCGAATTCGGTTGCATTGATCATTTTTTTTGGAGGCACCGGCTTCTTGCTGTGTTGTTCGTATACCAGTAGTATAGCCTTTGCGGTTTCCAGTAAATTGTCATTGACATTTCCGAATACTTGGAGGCTGCCGTGCATAAAGCCTTCATTGCCACGATCAATCAGCATGGTCATCATAGCATCAAGTTCCTTACGTTTATCCCTAAAAAGATAAGCGATAGTCGGATCATCAATATCTTCAATACGTAGATTATAAAGATTGCGTTTCACCAGCTCCGGATCTATTGGCATGGGTCTATATCTAAATTTTGGCGATTTTAAAAATTTATCTTTCTTAAATTGTAACCATGCTTCACGGGTATTTAAAGGACTGACTAAGAGCAAAAAGTCGAATTTCTGACTTTCAGAAGCTAAATTCTGATCGATTTCCATAATAAGGGGTTGCAGTTCAGTTGTCTTGAGCATCCTGAACTGTGATACCTTTAATGATGTATATAGTCTGATAAATTCAAGAAAACTCTTGCGTAAACTTTTTGTAAATATTTCCCGATAATTGCGCAGAATGAGCGGATAGACCTTTCCAGTCGTGACATCATTATAATGCGGTTTCAGTGCAATACCCATGTAAAGTAATTGTTTAAATTCCTCTGCCAATGGGTTGATAATAGGAATTATATCTCTATTTTTTGGTGACTTTGTCTCTTTTTTTATAGCAGTAGACAAGAACATATTCTGTTCATCCGATTCTAAATCTTTGATAAATTTTTGAGCAATAGGAAGTGCTGATTTCTGTGAAATATGGATGGCGACGTCTGTATCCATCTCTTTATCCTGCCAGATTTCGATCAATTGACATGCACCAAATTCATCTATAAGCTGTCTTATTATTGGCGTGATCACCGCATTGAAATCCAGATCTGATGATTTGCCTACTAAAGAACAAGATTCCGATTTAACCAAAGTGGATATCATCTGATCTTTGCCTTCCACAGGGATCCGGTAAACCAAAAGTAGCGGAATGATGCGTTTGAGAACAAGTTTACTATCTTTCGAAAACTGTATATGAACGGGCTCTTTTTGTATGATGGATGTAACTGCTTTCGTAATCGCTTTACTTTGATCCATAGTGACTTTGGTAGCTGTTTTTGATATACGATACAGAAGATCGTAATAGTTTTTTTAATGACTCGATATGATCAAGATTAGGAGTTCCTGTCCATTCATTCATAAAGTCTTTACGAAACTCAATAGAAAGTACACATCCTTTCTGACCATATTTACTGGTGACCCATTTGGAAAGATAACCACCTGAAAATTTGACGTTCTCACGTACGTCGATCTGGTTTTCATTTATATTGTGTTCTTTCAAGTATTTTACAAATGAGTCGATCAAAGGCCTCCAAATACCTTTATTGTTGATCGTTCCAATATTTATCTCTGGATTTGCGTAGGTGTCGACTGTTTCATCAGGACCCGATCGTTTAGCATTGTAACTATGGATATCATAAATGATAAAATACCCATTTTGCTGAATGCTTTTTTCAATCATTCCCGAAAGAACTTTTTGAATATAATGATAAGATTGTTTGAGTTGTGCTAAGATTGTCTTAGTAGGAGGTTGCTTCCATACATTAAGCCCCCATGCCTGATCAGGGCGTAGATATACGGAATCTTGAATAGGTCTATTAAGGTCTACTTGGAATCTGGAGGTTTTAATAATCAGCCGATTAGTGTCTAGATCTGTCAGCATACCCGTGTAAGGATCCTCCTCTCGTAATCGTTCGGATTCTGAAAGACTCATGATAGGTGATAGTTGTGGGGCAATCTGATGTCCATCATGTATAGCTAACGCTAGAACTGGTCCACCTTTTTCTTCCAATACATATTCTATTTCCATATTATTCTTTGCTTAAATTAAGTAGATCGTATATCTAGTAAACAATTTCGTGGACAAATAGTTTGAATAGTTGCTCATCAATATGCGATGTAAACTAATTCGCGGCATGCTTGTTATTAGAAATATATGGGATTGATAACTTTTACTAATCGCGGTATTTATTGTAAACAAGGTGATTTTTACGTGGACCCCTGGTTGCCGGTAGATTATGCTGTAACCACGCATGGACATGCAGACCACGTGCGCTGGGGCAATAAATACTATCTGTGCCACCATTTGACAAAGGCGATTATCAAATGTCGTATAAGCGAGGATCTAGTTGTCGAATCAATGGCATATGGGGAGAAAGTTGTTAGAAATGGTGTTCAGATTTCTTTTCATCCTGCTGGACATGTGATTGGCTCTGCTCAGGTTCGTCTTGAATATAAAGGTGAAATCTGTGTAATTTCTGGAGATTATAAAGTAGAATTTGATGGCATTAGTACGGCTTTTGAACCGATTAAATGCCATACGTTTGTTTCTGAAAGTACATTTGGACTTCCTGTATACAACTGGTTGCCTCAAGATGTCCTATTTGACGATATCAAGCATTGGGCAGCACAAAATAAAGAAAATAATAAAACGACCGTGCTTATTGCTTACAGCTTGGGGAAAGCGCAGCGTTTATTGCATAACCTAGCAGGATATCTGCCGATCTACGTGCATAATAGTATTGGTCGACTCAATGTAGCTATTGAACAGGCCGGAGTTACATTGCCTCCCTACAAAACAATAACAGCGGATATGAGCAGGGATGAGCTACAAGGGGGTATTTTAATTGTTCCACCGGTCATGCGAGATAGCAAGTGGATCAAAAGTTTGCAGGGTGCTGCTGTTGGTATCTGTTCAGGATGGATGCAGGTGCGTTCGCATCGAAGATGGCAGAGCGCTGATGCGGGATTTGCACTGAGCGATCATGCCGATTGGAATGGATTGATCACGGCCATAAAAGCAACTGAAGCTGAAAAGGTTTATGTAACGCATGGTTTTACATCGGTCTTTTCCCGTTATTTGACCGAGCAGGGAATACCTGCTGAAGCAGTGACAACACAATTTGGCATTGAGGATGAAGAAGCGGTAGCGGAGAAAGGGGGTGATCTTTGAGAAAGTTTAGCCGTTTAATTTCCAGACTCGAACAGAGTAATAAAACTAATGATAAATTAACTGCTTTGGTTGACTATTTTTCTGAAGCGGAGGATGCCGATAAAATTTGGGTTATTGCTTTGTTTACGGGGAAGAAGCCTAAAAGAACGATCAGTACCAACTTGTTGAAAGAGTGGATCACCGAAATCACTGGATTACCCACCTGGTTGTTTGTAGAAAGTTATCACAATGTTGGCGACTTGAGTGAAACGATTGCTTTGCTTTTGCCTCCTTCTACATCCACATCCGATATTCCATTGCATCAATGGATATTGGCGTTGAAGAACTTGTCGGACAGTAGCAATGAAGATAAAAAGGAATTTGTTTTCAACGCTTGGGAAAAGCTGAGTACGCAAGAAAGATTTGTGTTTAATAAGCTGATATCAGGTAATTTTCGTATCGGTATCTCATCTAAAAATTTAATTCACGCGCTCGCAAAATTATCAGGTCTGGATACCAATCACATCACGCATAGCATTATGGGAAAATGGGATCCTGAGAAAATTTCTTTTGGTGACTTGATAGGTGGTTTGCATGTTAATACTGATAGTTCCTGGCCTTATCCTTTTTGTCTGGCATATCCGATCGATGTGCCTGTCCATGAGTTAGGATCGGTGGATAATTGGCAGGCAGAGTGGAAATGGGATGGAATCAGAGGGCAGATTATTAAGCGGAATGATGAATTATTTATCTGGTCACGTGGGGAAGAACTGGTAACAGACCAGTTTCCAGAATTGCACGTTGCTTTATCTGGTCTGCCAAACGGTACCGTAATCGATGGTGAAATATTGGCTGTACGTGAAGGCGAAGTATTATCGTTTAGTACTTTACAGCAACGGCTCAATAGAAAAACAATCAATAAAAAACAACTGGATGAGGCTCCTGTCGCCTTCTATGCCTATGATGTATTGGAATATGGCGGTATGGATTATAGAGCTGAACCGCTCCATAAAAGAAGAGCTGTGCTCGAAAAGTTATTGCCAATAGCGGAGACAATTTTGACGGCTCCGATTGTTCCTTTTGATTCTTGGGAAAATTTAGTTGTAGAACGGAAAAAGTCTCGCGAACTGAATAGTGAAGGCATTATGCTGAAACGTCAGGATTCTTTGTATCATAGCGGTAGAAAGAGAGGAGATTGGTGGAAATGGAAAATAGAACCTTTTACCATAGATGTGGTGATGATTTATGCGCAAAAAGGAAGCGGGAGAAGAGCTAATTTTTTTACAGACTATACTTTTGCAGTACGCGACGGAGATCAGTTTATTACGATCGCGAAAGCTTATTCAGGTTTGACGGATAAAGAGATTAAAGAGGTCAATAGTTTTGTGGTCAAAAATGCCATAGAGAAATTTGGCCCTGTACGGACTGTAAAACCAGAACTGGTATTTGAGATTGCTTTTGAAGGAATAGCAGTTAGTAAGCGTCATAAAGCAGGGCTTGCGCTACGTTTCCCCCGAATTGTGCGCTGGAGAAGAGATAAAAAAGTAGATGACATCAATACGCTGGAAGATCTGCAGATACTATTAGAATCAACTATGAGGGATAGTGAAAGATGAAAAAAACGGTAGGCTATCAAAAAGTTGTGAAATGGTTGAAAACCCGAAAAAGAAAACCATTCCCCTTTCAAGAAGAGACATGGGCATCTTACTTGGAGGGATATAGTGGTTTAGTCAACGCACCTACCGGATTTGGTAAAACCTATTCTGTCTTTCTGGCACCCATCATTGCTTATCTGAATGAGGAGGGCAATGGAAGTAAAAGAAAAGGGAAATTGGGCTTGCGTGTAATCTGGATCACACCATTACGTTCATTGGCAAAAGATCTGGCACGTGCGATGGAAGAAGCTTTATTTCAGCTTGATGTTGACTGGAGGGTCGGCGTGCGGAACGGCGATACTTCAGTATCTGAAAAGCAGAAACAAAAACGAGCCATGCCACAAGTATTATTGATCACACCAGAAAGCTTACATTTACTTCTGGCTCAGAAAAATAACGATAATATCTTTGATGATCTAACCTGCATAGTTGCAGATGAATGGCATGAATTATTAGGCACTAAAAGAGGTGTCATGGTTGAGCTGGCGCTATCCCGAATCAAAGGTATGGTAAGTTTTAGGGAAAACAGGACGCTTCGCATCTGGGGAATTTCGGCGACAATCGGTAACCTCGAAGAGGCTTTAGCGGTTTTGCAACCTGATCATCAAGTGTTGAAAATAATTGTAAAAGCGGCAACTGAAAAGAAGATCCAGATTCAATCGATTATCCCTGATACCATCGAAATGTTACCTTGGGCCGGGCATCTGGGGATAAAATTGGCCGATAAATTAGTTCCTGTTATCAAAAAGAGCAAAACGACCTTGGTTTTCACGAACACCCGAAGTCAGGCAGAGATCTGGTTTCAGCATTTACTGAAGATCCATCCCGATTTTGCGGGTCAGATGGCGATACATCATGGTTCGATAGATTATGAATTACGCAACTGGATTGAAGAAGCATTGCATACGGGAGTATTGAAAGTTGTGATCTGTACCTCATCTCTTGATTTGGGCGTGGATTTTAAACCGGTTGATACTGTGGTGCAAGTAGGGTCACCAAAGGGTGTAGCACGTTTTTTACAACGTGCCGGAAGAAGTGGACACTCACCCTTTGAAACGTCAAAGATCTATTTTATGCCGACCCATGCGCTCGAACTGCTAGAAGTCGCCGCGATTAAAACAGCGGCTAAAACACAGCAGATTGAAAGTAGAGAACCTTTTATCTTGCCTTTTGATGTTTTGTTGCAATACTTGGTAACTTTAGCTGTAGGAAATGGATTTGATAATAAAATAATTTTTGAGGAGGTTAAGAATACCTATGCCTTTTCTGAATTGCTGGCTGAAGAGTTTGACTGGTGTATGCAGTTTATTACACAAGGAGGCTCAAGTCTGCAGGCTTATCCTGAATTTCACAAAGTGGTGTTCGACGAAACAGATGGCTTATGGAAAGTAACCAATAGGCAGATCGCAATGCGTCACCGCTTGCATATAGGTACTATTGTGAGCGATGCTATGCTGAAGGTTAAATTTATGACCGGAGGTTATGTGGGTATGGTTGAAGAGTATTTTGTGTCAAAACTAAAACCGGGTGACCGTTTTAATCTCGCAGGTAGAAGTTTGGAGTTTGTAATGGTCAGAGATATGCTTGTGCTTGTTAAAAGAAGTCAGCATAAAAAAACCATAACACCAAGCTGGCTGGGGGGTAGATTGCCCTTGAGTTCTAATTTAGGTGCTATCCTGCGTCAGAAATACAGTCAGGTATTGGTCGGAGAACATGAAGAGGAAGAGCTTAAGGTGATGAAACCCTTATTCGAATTGCAGGAATCGATTACACATGTACCTAGGGCGGATGAGTTTCTAGTAGAATTAATACATACGAAAGAAGGATATCATCTTTTTGCTTATCCATTTGAAGGGCGATTGGTACACGAGGTTATGGCGGCACTTATAGCCTACCGAATTTCAAGATTGATACCTATTACTTTTTCAATAGCGATGAATGATTATGGTTTTGAATTGCTGAGTGATCAAGAAATACCGATGGATGATGCTATTGTCTATGACGTTTTTTCTCCCGATAACCTAAGCGCAGATATCAGTGCCAGTATCAATGCCACGGAGATGGCAAAGAGAAAGTTTAGAGATATTGCCTGTATTTCGGGACTGGTATTTCAGGGTTATCCCGGTAAATATTTAAAGAATAAGCAGATTCAATCTTCTTCCGCTTTGTTCTTTGATGTTTTTGAATCCTATGATCCCAAAAATCTCTTATTGCGTCAGGCTTATGATGAAAACTTTCATTATCAGCTCGAAGAGCCACGTTTGTTGCATGCGCTGAATAGAATACAGCAAAGTACCATCGTTTTAAAGTGGGCAAAGCGTTTTACTCCATTTTCTTTCCCGATCAAAGTGGATAGTATGCGGGAGAGCATGAGTTCTGAAGAACTCGAAGCACGAATTGAAAAGATGAAGGCCGCAGTGTTTAAAAACTTGGATTAAGATGTACAGAATTATAAAAAGAGGAAAAACGATCATCCTGGATAAAGACCGGGCTCTCTATATACCGGAATATCACATGCTGGTCATCAGTGATATTCATTTAGGTAAATCCGGACATTTTAGGAAGGAGGGATTACAGATTCCTAAACAGGTGTCCGATACCGATATGCTGCGCCTGGATAAACTATTGGAAGTTTATAATCCCAAAACCTTATTGGTAACAGGTGATATGTTTCATCACGATCATAATCTGGATCTGGAAACATTTCGTGAATGGAGAAAGAAGTATGCATCATTAGAGATTATTCTAGTGAAGGGAAATCATGAAAGATTATCCGTTCTATTCTATGAGGAACTCGCTATAAAACTGTTTTCAGATTACTATGAACTGGGTGAGTTTTGTTTTGTTCATAATAGAAAAGATGCACCAGATCGGGGGAAGTTTATATTTTCAGGACATATACATCCAGGTATCTTGTTAAAAGGGAAGGCCCGACAACGGATAAAATTACCTTGTTTTGTCTTTGATGATACGGCGGCACTTTTACCTGCTTTTAGTTTGTTTACAGGATTGTCTCTAATCGAACTTACTAAAGAAAAGGAAGTTTTTGCGATAACAGCTCAACGGGTACTCCCAATGGGAACACGCAGAGCTGAAATTTGAATAAACTGACCTCACTAATCTTATTGCTATTCTATTTCTGAGCAATGATCTCACTTAAAATAAGGGTAAATCAAATTAACCCTTATCAAAATAATAGATCGTATTTCTGATTCGATGTAAATTATTTATAATATTATTTACTTCTCAATACCTGTGTTTTTTATGTCCCTATAAAAAATAGCAACCAAAACCTGCCGCATTTTAAGTCAATTAAATCCTTTTCGAAGAGTAATAAGAAATAAAAATGTTTGGAGATATGAAAATTTGTTTATACTATTGTAGTAGGATAGAATAGTATAGACTAATGTGCTACTTTATCTCATAAACCAACTATAAAATAATAACTAATTATGAACGATTATTTGTATCATCAATTCTGTAAATGGCACAGATTAGGTATTGTCTTTTTTTTCTTACTCATTTCTAACCTTGCATGGGGTCAATCACCATCATTTGAATTAAAAGGTATCGTACTGGATAGTGTGAGTCAATTGCCAATTTCAAATGTTACCATTGCAATAAAAGGAAAAAAAGCATTAGTATCCACAGATTCGCAAGGGCAATTTTTAATTAAAGAAGCGCATATTGGCGATGTTTTGCAATTTACTTCGGTCGGATTTGAAAGTAAATCCGTTAAAGTTGAAAATCAAACTAGGTTAACCATTTATCTCGCATCTTCGAGTTCTAGTTTGGATGAAGTGACTGTTGTTGCCTATGGCACGCAAAAGAAAACCAGTATGGTTGCTTCGATCACTTCGATCAATCCCAAAGAAATTAAAGGTCCCACTTCCAATTTGACTTCTATGTTGGCGGGGCGTGTTGCCGGTTTGATCGCTTACCAGCGAAGTGGTGAGCCCGGTAATGACAATGCATCTTTTTTCATCAGAGGTGTTGGATCATTTGGAGCAGGAAAAAAGGATCCACTGATCCTGATTGACGGAATGGAATCTAATACAACAGCATTAGCAAGGTTGCAACCAGATGATATTGCCGGGTTTTCAGTTTTGAAAGATGCCGCAGCTTCAGCATTATATGGAGCTAGAGGTGCAAATGGGGTTGTGCTTGTCAATACAAAAAGTGGTATCGTAGGAAAGGCTAAATTTAATGCACGATTTGAAAATTCAATCTCGACCAACACGCGTAATTTTAAATTTGCAGATAATATTACTTACATGAAGATGGCCAATGAGGCTGTCTTAACGCGCGATCCTAGAGGTACACTTCCTTATAGTCAAAATAAAATTGACCATACTGAAAATGGTGACGATCCACTTCTATATCCGAACAATAATTGGATAGATCAATTAATAAAAGATCACACCAATAATCAACGTTTTAATTTTAACGTGTCTGGTGGTGGAAATTTAGCGCAATACTATGTTGCAGGTACTTTAAATAGTGATAAAGGGATTTTAAAAACGGAACAAGGGAATAGTTTTGATAATAATATTAATTTAAAGAATTACTCGCTACGTTCAAATATCACGCTTAATATTACGCCTACAACGACAGGGATTATTCGTACATCTGCTCAATTTGATGATTATACCGGTCCATTAGGTGGATATGATAAATGGGGTAATTTGATCAACGGCGGTCAACGTGTCTTTCGCGAAGCGATTTGGTCTAATCCGGTGATGTTTCCAGCCATCTATCCGTCGTCTTATTTGCCTTATTCGACACATCCGTTATT
This sequence comes from Sphingobacterium sp. B16(2022), assembly GCF_012030425.1. Classification (GTDB taxonomy): domain Bacteria; phylum Bacteroidota; class Bacteroidia; order Sphingobacteriales; family Sphingobacteriaceae; genus Sphingobacterium; species Sphingobacterium anhuiense. The sequence continues at coordinate 1,070,501 of NZ_JAAUVN010000001.1, forward strand.
TGGTAATAATTATATTCCAACAACTAAGACCTTGTATAATAACCCATATGCTAATATGGTAAATGGTTTTCAGGAGTACAATAGTTCAACTGTTAATGTACAACTTGAACTAAAGCAAAACTTTGACTTTCTGACAAAAGGTTTGTCCGCGAGATTAATGGCTTACACGCAACGCTACTCTTATTTCTCCGTTATGAGAAGTTTCAAACCGTTTTACTATAATTTAGTCAAGATACCGGGAACTGATAATTCGATATTAAGTCTGCTGAATGAAAATGAAGGGACAGAATATTTAGATTATAATCAAGGTAATAAAATATTGAATACGACTACCTATGGAGAGTTTGCTCTTAACTATAACCGTACGATAGGTGAAGATCATGATCTAACCGGGATGTTGATAGGTATTATTCGGAATTATCAAACAGCAAATGGAGGAGATCTGCAAGCTTCTTTGCCCGCACGAAACCTTGGCGTATCGGGACGTGGTACATACGCCTTTAAGAATAAATACCTTTTCGAGTTTAATTTCGGTTATAACGGATCGGAGCGTTTTTCCAAAGATCATCGGTTTGGATTTTTTCCATCATTTGGTGTAGGTTGGAATCTGCATGAAGAAAAAATGTTTGATTTTATGACTTCTTCTGTCTCGAGATTGAAATTTAGGGCCACATATGGTTTGGTTGGTAATGATCAGATTGGAGATGAAAATGACCGGTTCTTTTACCTGTCTCAGGTCAATCCAAACAATAGCGGTAAGGGATTTTCATGGGGAAACAACTGGGATTATTCTAGACCAGGCTATTCTATATCGCGTTACGAGAATCGTGATATTACCTGGGAAAAAGCAACAACATTTGATGCCGGATTTGATCTGAACTTAAAAAACGGTTTAGGTGTCGTGTTTGATTATTATGATTCAAAACGGACTAATATCTTAATGGTGCGTTCTAATATTCCTTCGACTACTGGTTTTCAGGCAAATATCCATGCCAACTTAGGTAAAGTGCAAAGTAGGGGATTTGATCTAGCATTAGATTACAATAAATCTTTTGAAAACACGTGGTGGACACAGTTAAGGGGAAATATGACGTATGCCACTAACAAATTATTGGTCAATGAAGAGCCTAATTATCCTGATAATCTCAGTTACCTCACACATTTAGGACTTCCGATAAAGCAGGGATATGGATTAATTGCAGAAAGACTATTTGTTGACGATATGGAAGCCGAAAATTCGCCATTGCAAAACTTTGGTGGTGCTTTTAGAACAATGGGAGGTGATATCAAATACAGAGATGTAAATGGCGATGGTAAAATAACAGATCTGGATAAAGTGCCAATTGGTTATCCTACCGATCCGGAAATCATCTATGGTATGGGATTTTCAGTTGGTTTTAAAGGATTTGATGTAAGTGCATTTTTACAGGGTTCTGCACGGTCTTCATTTTTTATTGATCCGGGTAACATAACACCATTTGCTATAAATGGACCTTATCAAAATGGACTGTTACAAGAAGTGGCGAACAGTTATTGGTCCGAGGACAATCAAGATACTCGTGCATTCTGGCCTCGGTTGACGGATGGTTTTAATAATAACAACAATCAGTTTTCAACATGGTGGATGCGCAATGGTGCTTTTCTGCGCCTAAAATCTGTTGAGCTGGGTTATAATGTATCGGATAAGTTTCTGACCAGACTAAAGATGTCAAATGTTCGCTTTTATGTCAATGCGATGAATCTCGCAGTATGGAGCAAATTTAAAATGTGGGATCCTGAAATGGGTGGTGAGGGCTTAGGATACCCAGTGCAAGCAGTTTATAATGTGGGTATTAATATTGGATTTTAAAAAAGAAATGTATCATGAAAAAGTTAACTATATTAAAATCAGTGATTGTGTCAGGGGTATTGTTTCTTCAAGCTTGTAGTTATTTAGATGTTGTACCCGACAACGTTGCAACTATTGATAATGCTTTTACGATGCGAAGTGAGGCAATTAAATATTTAGCAACCTGTTATTCTTATTTGCCTCAGGATGGTGATCCGACGCGTAACCCGGCTTATATGGCTGGAGATGAGTTTTGGCTAGACTATCCGACGCTCAGTATTGATGGGACGAACTGGAATATTGCCAGAGGTAACCAGAATGTCACGAACCCCTATGTCAATTATTGGGATGGCGCAATGTTTAATGGGATTCGTGACTGTAATATTTTTTTGGAAAACATACGCAATCCGGAAAAGGTACGGGACTTAACCCAAGATGAAAGAACTACCTGGGAGGGAGAGGTCTTGTTCCTAAAAGCTTATTATCATTTTATGTTGATGCGCCATTATGGCCCATTTCCGATTATGGATGTCAACTTAGATGTAAACACGTCTATAGAAGCTGCTAAAGTCAAACGTCAATCGATCGATGAAGTTGTTGATTATATTGTTAAAGTATTGGATAATGCTATAGTCAAGCTTCCCAATACCGTACAATCGCCTGTTACTGATTTAGGTCGTATTACCAAACCTATTGCTATGGGAATAAAAGCCAAGGTACTTTTGTATGCGGCTAGCCCTTTATTTAACGGTAATAAAGATTTTGCCAATTTTAGAAATGTCGATGGCAGTCTATTTTTTAATCAGAGTTTTCAAATCGAGAAATGGCAAAAGGCCGCGCAGGCTGCAAAAGAAGCAATTGTAGCCTGTGAGAGTTTAGGAATTGGTTTGTATAAATTTCCAGGAACGGTATTCCCTTTGTCAGATACCACAATAACGCAGATGAGCATCAGAAATGCTGTGACTGAAAAATGGAATAAAGAAACCATTTGGGCTAATCCAACTTCTCGTGCTTGGCAGATGCAGTATTCTTCAATGGCACATATTGATCCTAATAATTCTGGAAATAATAGTGTTCATGGTACTTTAGCACCTACAATAAAAATAATTGAACAGTTTTATACGAGTAATGGTGTGCCTATAGAAGAGGATAAAACCTTAGATTTTTCTAATAAAAATCAGCTTCGGAGAGGTAACCATAGTGAACGTTTCAATAATATTGAAAATTACCAGACGGCACGTCTGCACTTTGACCGTGAAAATCGCTTTTATGCAAATGTTGGATTTGATGGAGGCGTATGGTTTATGGAAAACAGTCCGAGCCGTAGTGACGAAAATACATGGACAACTCAACTACGCTTAGGGTTATTCGGAAGTGGGATTTCCATCCCCATCACGACATACTACCCAAAGAAACTTGTTAACTGGAAATTTGCTTTTAAGGATGGCAACAGCTCCCATATAGAGGAATACCCTTGGCCAATATTAAGACTGGCAGACCTTTATCTGATGTATGCAGAGGCTTTGAATGAAAGTCAGGGTCCTGCTGAAGATGTTTTTTTGTATTTGGATAAAATTCGAGCTAGAGCGGGATTGAAAGGTGTTAAAGAATCTTGGAGTCAATATTCATTTAATAGTAATAAACCAAATACAAAAGACGGTTTGCGACTGATCATCCAACGCGAACGAAATATAGAGATGAGCTTTGAAGGCTCAAGATATTGGGATTTAAAAAGATGGAAGCTCGCGGCGCAGGAACTCAATAAGAATATAACCGGCTGGGATAGAAACCAAGATAAGGACCATCCCGAATTGTTCTATAAAGAACTTACTTTCTTTCAGCAGCGTTTTGTGGCACCGCGTGATTATTTCTGGCCAATCCGCGAAAATAACCTGCTTGTTAATCCCAATTTAGTACAAAATCCAGGATGGTAGTATGATCTTAAATCTGAAGAAATTATGAAAAATTTAATATATGTCAAAAATATAGTGCTCTTGATAGCCTTACTATTTGCTGTAAGTGGCTGTAAAGAGGAAAAAGGTTGGAACCTGCTGGAAGATGATCAAGCTAAACCGGGTGTTATCACAAACGTATCCGTGACCAACGGTTTTGGTAATGCCACGATTCGTTATTCTTTACCAGAAAGCGATAATTTGCTTTATGTCAAGGCAACTTATCAAATGGCCAATGGCGAAAACCGCGTCGTTAAATCATCGCAGTACAAAAATGAAATTCTTATTGATGGATTTCCCGATACACAGAAGCATGTTGTTAAACTATATGCTGTCAGTAAAGCTGAAATTGCATCTGACCCCGTTGACGTTACCGTTGAACCAAAAACGCCAATTTTTGATCTCGTATACGGTCAGTTAAAGGTTGTCGAAACTTTTGGTGGTGTTCGCATCACTTCTATCAATAAGGAAAAAGGAAATATTGTTATTGTTCCTATGGTGGATTCTCTAAATAATGGGGAGTTCCTTCCTTTGGATAATTATTATAGTCAAGATTCAGTAATACTTTACAATATACGCGGATTAAAATCGAAGGAAATGAAATTCGCATTTTACATTCGTGACCGATGGCTCAATACATCAGATACGCTCTATAAAACGTTGAAACCGCTGGAAGAAAATCTTTTTGATCGTCAGCAGTTCAGTTCATTGCGCTTGCCGGGTGATGCTCAAGTTTTATATGGTACAGTTGAAAGTATGTGGGATGGTAATATGAATCCTTCAAGATGGCCTTCTCTTTATACAGTAGAAAGTGCCGGTACTCCGCAGTCTTTAACTTTCTCGGTCGGAAAAGAAGCAAAGATGAGTCGGATTGTCGTGTTCCCGAGGAGAGAGAACGGATTCTATGATAAGGGGAATCTCCGTGATTTTGAAGTTTGGGCAAGTAATAATCCAAATTTAGATGGTTCTTGGGAGTTTTGGACCAAATTGGCAACTTGCACAGTTCGAAAACCTTCTGGAACACCATCAGGCACAAATACCAATGCAGACGAAGTCTATGGTATAGCGGGCTGGTCATTTGACCTTCCAGAAGATGCACCTAAATATAAATATTTAAGGATTAGAAATCTTCGCAATTGGAGAGGCAGTTATTTTATGCAGATCGCTCAAGTACAGGTCTGGGGTGTTTATTGATAATTTAAAAAAATAAAGAATATGAAACTATATATATTCGTACTATCCTTATTTGGTGCTTGGATGTTGGCATCCTGTTCTAAAATGGATGATTTTACCAAGTACACAAATGGCCAAGAGCAAATTTATCCTGCGAAATTAGATTCCATTAAAGTCCGATCAGGTAAATATAGGGTACAGATTGAGGGTGTTTTCCGGGTGAGTACAGGAATCTCCGAAATCCGTGTCTATTGGAACAGTAAACAAGACTCCATGCGATTTCCGGTTCAGCTGAAGAACGCAAATGATACCGTTCGTTGCTTGATCGAAAACCTGCCTGAAGGACCGATGAATTTTGAAGTCAGAACATTAGATCCTCAAGGAAGATTATCGATACCAACAAATCTGGTGGGATCAATCTATGGCGAGCGATATCGCGAAGGATTATTTCAGCGTTCTGTAGTGCAACAAAATTTTGTTGCAGGTCAGCAGTTGCAATTGGTAACACAGGATGTTGCCACTACTATGGGAGCTGACGCTATGCGTATCAAGTACAAAAAAGATGATGGAAAGATGATCGATACTTTAGTGAAAACAAAATCCCAGAATGCACAAATACTTCTTTCTCATTACGCACTTTATAGTGAACTGTCTTATCAGACTATTTTTAGACCGGATAGTAATGCGATCGATACTTTCGTGGTACAGCCGACGAAGTTAATACCCAAGGGAGATATTACGGCCTGGTATTTAAAAAACTTTAAGAAACCTTTTACATCTGTTGCTTATGATGGAAACCGATGGGGTACGCTGAATGATTGGATAACAAATTCAAGTATGAAAAATCACAATGGTTTTGGTGGTTTTGCTTCTGATGATGGGGGAGTGGTCAATGTGGAAGCTGGATGGGGAGCTCCTGCTATTGTAAATGGTAAAATTGAACAACAGGTTACACTTCTTCCTGGAAAATACAGATTTTTCTGTACTTTGTCAGCAACAAATTATGATCAACCTCCTGCATATCTGGTAATCAGTAAATCGAATAAAACTATCCCCGATTGGGAACAGATTAATGATGCACTATTGTATACAGAAGTGAAATCTGATGGAATTTATTTTGATATTAAAGAGAAAGTAACGGTTAATATGGGAATGCTGCTTAATTTTCAACCTGATCATTATATGAAAATTGATGCTTTTCAAATCACATTACAATAATAGATGATATAAATTATGAAAAAAATTTTAGGAATATTTTTAATACTCGCCACTTCTCTTCAGGTACAGGCTCAAATATTTGAAGTAAAAAAAAATGAACTGGTATTTAAATACGACCGAGGAACAGGGAAATATAGTGTGTCCCAAAATAATAATTTGATTATAAAAGATGCTGTTTCTTATGCAGTTCTTTCAGATGGCACGCGTGTCAGTTCTGAAAATCTGAACGGAGTTTCAAAAATAAGTGAACAAGTTGTTGCGGATGCTTTAGGAAAAGGGAAACAGTATACAGTATCTTCAAAAACTAAAGCCGGTATAGAGATGAAGCAACATTTTTTTCTATACGACCAGAAACCGATTATTTTAGTTCAATTGGAAATTAACGGAAAAAACATAGCAAGTAATGATATGTCTCCTTTATATATGCAGGCGAATATAAGTGGACTTGGTAAAGCATTATATCAAGTTGCAGTACCTTTTGATAATGATACTTTTATTTCTTATGAAAATGAATCCCTTTCAAAAACAAATAAAGTAAGCGCTGAAGTGGGTGTTGTTTATGATAAGAATAGTAATCATGGATTGGTTATCGGTTCCTTAGACCAGTCTGTCTGGAAATCGGGTATATCCATTGGAGGAAATCAAAATAATTATGATTTTCTTGCAATAAAAACAGGATTTACGGATGTTAATATTACCCGAGATTCTATGGGACACGGGTTTATAAAAGGCAATCGTATTATTTCGCCGAAGTATTTGATTTCTTATGTGAAAGATTGGCGTGTTGGAATGGAGGACTATGCAAAGATCCATCGCCAACTACAAACACCTTATGTACAGCAGTGGACAGCTGCTACGCCTGTTGGTTGGAACAGTTGGGGCGTGATTCAGGAAAAAATTAATTTTCAGAATGCTACCGCTACAGCACAATATTTTGAAAAAGATATTCCTCATTTTCGCAATGCAGACGGTGATGCTTTTATTGATTTAGATTCTTTTTGGGACAATATGACACCAGGAGGTATGTCGGGAGATTATAGTCAACTTGAAAAATTTGTACATTATTGTGACTCTTTGGGTCTTAAACCAGGTGTATACTGGGCTCCTTTTACCGATTGGGGACATGGCAGTGGACCTAACCGAACAGCGGAGGGAAGTTCTTATAAATTTGGTGATATGTGGACCAAAACGAAAAGTGGCTATCACAACTTGGATGGTGGACGTGCTTTGGATCCTACGCATCCGGGTACATTGGCACGTATGGATGTCATATTGGGCAAACTGGTTGCGTGCGGATTCAAGATGATTAAAATAGACTTCTTGTCACATGCTGCTATTGAGTCGACAGGGTTTTATGATAAAAATACGTCTACGGGAATGCAAGCCTATGCTGTTGGAATGAAACATCTGGTAGATGTCTTGAAAGGCAAAATGCTCATTTATGCGGCGATCTCTCCATCATTAGCAACGAATCAATTTGCTCATATGAGACGCATAGCATGCGATGCATGGAAAACGCTTGACCAGACTGAGTATACACTGAACAGTGTGAGCTACGGTTGGTGGCAAACGTATCTGTATGATTTTATTGATGCTGATCACCTGGTCTTTCATGACGAACCGGAAAATGTAAACAACGCAAGATTACTTTCCGGTATTGTTGCAGGTACGATTATCCTTGGTGATGATTTGTCGAAGAAAGAAAATTGGCAAAAAAATATGAATGTTTATCTTCAAGATTCAGAAATATTAAAGGTCATAGCAGATGGTAAAAGTTTTAGACCAGCTGGATTTGTGGAGGGAAAATCTGCAAACCAATGCTATTTTAAGAAATCGGGTAAGTATCTTTATGTTGCTATTTTTAATTTTAGCAATGAAAAGCAACATGTTGCTGTGGATTTCACACCTTTAGGTTTGAATCCTGCGCAACAGTATGTAGCAGAAGAATTATTTACCAAAACAAAGCAGAACATAAAATCTGATTTGCCAATTGCATTTAATGAAGGAGGCGGTAAACTTTTTAGAATCACCCTTTAACTCCTATTTAGTATTTATATATGAAAATATCCAAAGAAGAAAATAGTGCAACTTTAATCGCGCGGATAAAACGGTTAGAATCATTAAATACACTTTCTAAACATGAGTGTATTGTTCAAGGAGTGCTGGATGCGATCGATGCAAATGAGCTAGAAGTGCATTCCAGTCTTCCATCAGTCAATAATATGATACATTACCTCGGATATGCCAGAGAAACTTTTTCAAAGGCATACCGGGATCTTATAGCGCATGGAGTTGTTGAGTCTAAAAATAGAAAAGGATATTTTGTCGTAAGTAATAACACCCAGATGAAACAAAAAGTGGCTGTCGTGTTGTATGCTTATGATACATTTCAAGATACGTTAGTATCGGAATTGCGTTCAAATCTTCCAGAAGAAGTATCCGTCGATTTATTTTTCCACCATAATAATATGGAGACTTTTGAAGATATTTTTAATCGTATCCAGGGAAAATATACGGTTTACATTGTAGCTCCTATTGAAAATAAAGCTTCGGTCCAGCTATTAAGATCCATATCTCCTTCAAAGCTTTTAATTATTGATCGTTTATTGGATTTAGGCGACGAGTATTCGTACATAGCTCAAGAATTTGAGAACTCTACTTATAAAGTTTTTGAACAGCTGTATCCTAAAATAAAAAAGTATAGAGAAATTATCTTTTATTTTAGAGAAAACACAGCAGAACCCAATGAAATCAAAAATGCATTTCTGAAATTTTTGGATAAGTATCAAATAAAGGGGCATATTGAAAAACAATATAAGCCCGGTAATTTAGAAAAGGATACGCTTTATTTTACGATTCACAATCCAGAACTGTACCTGATGCTGAAAGATATTTTGCAAAAAAAATGGAGATTAGGAAAGGACCTGGGGATTCTTTCTCATAATGATGATGTCATCAAAGAAATCATAAGCGGGGGGATTACAACATTTTCCACCAGTTTTCATACGATAGGTCAAGAAGCTGCAAAATTTGTTTCACAGCGGGTCCCTGTAAAAATGATTGTACCGACTGAGCTGGTAGATCGAAAATCACTTTAACAGATAAGGTAGACAAATTGATATGATAGTTGCAAGTTTTTGCTTTTTTACGGTTTTAGTAGCATTATGGTCTCTGTTAAAGTATAAATCGTATTATACGACTACATTAAGCGGTTTTTTTCTAGCCGGTAAAAGTAATAGCTTCTGGATGGTTGGATCTGCACTTCTGTTGACCAACCTAAGTGCAAATCAATTTATTGGTGAAAACGAATCTGTTTACATTAACAACTTATCTGTTATAGGATGGGGAGTGAGTTCGGTGGTCGCCATGTTAGTCGTTTCGGAGTTTCTGTTACCGATTTATTTCAAACATGGTTTTCGAACCATACCCGATTTTCTATCGCTGAGATTTAATGCGAAGACCAAGTTAATCGTTTCCGTACTTATCCTTGTTGGCTACATCGTTAATTTATTACCTCCAGTTTTGTATGGAGGGGCGTTAAGTTTGGCAATCATGTTTGATGTACCTGCCTATTTTCAGATTAGTTATTGGCAGAGTATCTGGGTACTTGTCTGGGCTTTAGGAATTATTGGTAGCCTGTATAGCATATTAGGTGGATTGAAATTAATTTCTTTATCTGATGTCAGTTTAGGTTTGGGACTATTTTTACTTGCTCTGATAATTCCAGTATATGCATTTTGGTATCTGGGCAGTGGAAACATATGGGAAGGAGTTCAGCAAGTATTTCTGAATAAAACAGAGCACTTGAATGCCGTGGGAGATAAACACGATGCGGTACCTTTTTCGACGCTCTTTACCGGCATGTTACTGATCAATTTCTACTACTGGGGTATGGAGCCATACATCGCCCAACAAACCTTAAGTGCAAAAAATTTAAAGGAAGCACAGAAAGGAATGACACTGGCCGCAGGGGGCAAATTATTGATGCCCTTGCTTATTAATCTTCCAGGACTTCTGGCCATACATCTCTTGCCAAAAGTTGAGCCCTCGGCATCTGTATTTCCTAATCTGATTGTTCATATTTTCCCTGATATTCTTGTTGGTTTTTCACTCGCACTTGTTTTTGGTGCCGCTATGACTACATACACTGCGGGATTACAAAGTTGCGGTAGTTTATTTATATTTAATATCTATAAACCTTATCTGAAGCAACGTAATATCATCGTGTCGGAAAGCCAGCTCGTAAAAAAAGGCAAATATTTTGAACTCATCATTTCTTTGTCAGCCATGTTTATTGCACCTTTTATCCTTTTTGCACATGATGGTTTCTATACGTATTTGCAGACGGTTTCAGGACTTTTTAATATGCCTATTTTTACGATCATGGTGATGGGTATTTTATCCCAAAGGGTAACCCCAGCGATGGCTCAACTGGGACTGTTTTTATACATGATCAGCTATTTTACCCTTGTGTTTATTTGGAAACTAGACCTGCATTATCTGCATTTATTTGCCTTATTATTTGTCATTATAGCGATTATTATCTGGATAGGCAGTAAGGTAACACAACCTCATTATAAATCCACTTTTCAATTTGAATTTTCAGGATTGGATCGTACTTCCTATTGGAAAGGAAGGCATTTGGTCGGTACCATCCTAATTTTAGTGATGATAGCGATTTACATTGTTTTTTCACCCTTGGGCCTAGCCCAATAAATCTATTTTTTATGTTAAAATCACAAAGAGCATATATATTCATTGTAGTATTGATATTTTTTGTAAAAACGACTGTTTATGGCCAGCAGTATTTTCTATGGGATGATCAACCTGCTAAGGATTGGATGACTGAAGCTTATCCGATCGGAAATGGTCGTATTGGTGCCATGATATTCGGAGGAGTGAATAAGGAACATATTCAATTTAATGAGAACAGTCTATGGACCGGTAACGAACAGGAAACCGGAGAATATCAGGCTTTTGGGGAGGTGTTTGTTGAATTTGGACAGGTTGGAGCAAAACCTTTCTCAAACTATAGCCGAAAATTAGATTTAGATCAGGCCTTGCACCATATCACATACAATCAAGATAATCAAAAAAGAAGCCGCAGATACTTCGCTAGTAATCCGGACCAGGTGATGGTAATGGAATACACAAATGAAAATAAAAAATCACTAAATGCAACCATCAGACTTAAAGATAGTCACGGCAAACTAACAAAATCGATAGCTGGCGATTTGGTGTTCAGTGGTGTACTGTCCAATGGTATGGAATATGCTGCACGCCTCCACGTGAAAACGGAAGGGGGAGAGGTTTTGGAGACAAAAGGAGAGGATGGCGAAATATTTATCCAGGTTCAATCGGCAGATAAAATCGTTATACTTTTGAGTGCGGCGACAGATTATGCCAATACGCGGTCTACGAATTGGAAAGCGAATGAAAAGCCATTAGAAGCGAACAAGAGATATATTCAAGAGGCTGCTAAATATCATTTTGATCAATTACTTACCAGACACTTAAAAGATTATCAATCACTTTTTGCTCGAGTACAGTTACAATTGGGGACTGAAGATTTATCGCAGGAGCTAACGACAAAAAAACTGCTGCAGCACTATAAGCAAAAGCCATCACCGGCGCTAGAATCCCTTATCTATCAGTATGGGCGCTACCTGCTTATAAGCTCTTCTCGTAAGGGCGGACTACCCGCCAATTTACAGGGATTATGGAATAATAGTAATACCCCTCCATGGCGATCAGATTACCATTCCAATATCAATGTGCAAATGAACTATTGGCCTGCTGAGGTTGCAAATCTAAGCGAATCTGCATGGCCATATCTGGATTACATCAATAGTATGCGCGAAGTAAAGAAGGAAAATACACAAAAAGAATTTCCAGGAGTTCGCGGTTGGACGGTTCGTACTGAAAATAATATTTTTGGAGGAGAAAGCTTCTCCTGGAATACACCAGGCAGTGCATGGTATGCGCAGGCACTTTGGGAACACTATGCATTTAATCTTGACAAAGCGTATTTAAGAGATTTTGCTTATCCAATATTAAAGGAAATATGTCAATTTTGGGATGATAGACTTGTTCGTCGTGATGATGGAACTGTAGTGGCACCCATGGGCTGGTCACCTGAACACGGACCTACCGAAGATGCTGTGAGTTACGATCATCAGATCATTTTCGACCTTTTTACGAATTATATTGAGGCCTGTCAAATTTTACAAATTGATAAAACATATGGCAAGCATATCGAAACACTTCGCATTGCATTATTAAAACCAAAAATTGGAAAATGGGGGCAGTTGCAAGAGTGGGAAACCGACCGTGATGATCCTAATGATAAGCATAGACATGTTTCCCATTTGTTTGGCCTATATCCAGGACGACAAATATCTAAATGGGAAACCCCAGAATTAGCTAATGCGGCAAAAGTAACACTAAATGCGCGAGGAGATGAATCTACAGGATGGTCTATGGCTTGGAAAGTAGCATTTTGGGCTAGGTTACAAGATGGTAATCATGCTTACCAGATCTTGAAAAATTTTATTAATCTCGTAGGAGGTGAAGGGATCGATTATGATAATGGCGGTGGGGTATACGCGAATCTGCTTTGCGCACATCCACCATTTCAGATTGATGGTAACTTAGGTTATGTTGCCGCTGTTAGTGAAATGATCGTACAATCACAGAATAATATGATCGAGTTATTGCCAGCATTGCCAGATAATTGGAAAGATGGTAAAATTAAAGGATTGAAAGCTAGAGGAAACATTTTGATTCACGAATTGATATGGAAAAATAAGAAGGTTGAATCTGTTGTTTTAAGATCTTTAGAGCATCAGACTATTCAACTTTTGAGTGCAACTGTACTTAAAGACGCAAAATTGATGAAGGAAGTTAACGGTAAGTTTATATATCAGATACAATTGAAACCAAATCAGAGTTTAAAGCTCACTAAAGCTGTTAAAAATTGATAATATAGAATATTCCTTATGCTTATATCAGGTATTTGGTATAATATTTGGGTGTAGAGCTTTAAAAAAAGAATACACAGCTACTTTTAAGCATTAATTTGAAAGTAGCAGTGCTTAAATAAAGTGATATATGAAAAGCATATTTTTTTTGGCAGTTTTGCCATTGTCCATTTTAGCAAGTTGTACGTCTGGTAGCAAGGGGAGTGAAAAAACTAAAACGGGTGATTCACTAACGGTAGAATTTATTGGTTCAGCACCGTTAGATATAAAAAATCCAGAAGGTAAAGTACAATTATATGCTGTTGCAGAGAATATAGCTGATGTACCAGCAACACTGTTGGAAGAGAAAAATATTCAACAGTCTGGTGTTCCTTTCACAATTGATTTTGTTTTACCAAAAGATCATAAATCGCATATAAAGCCTGCGGTAGCCGCACATGAAGCAGTCAAATATTATGTTACTGTTAAATGGGATTCGGATGGTAACGGAAAAGTAGAAAAAGGAGATATTATGATTGACTATGACAAACAGTTCCCAAATGTAAAACTAGGAGCAGGAAAGCAACAGGTTTATTTGACCGTTATTAAATAATAGTGAGGTAGCACCGATCGCATGTATATATCCATTAATGCTATTTTAAATTTAAAATGATTAGTTTCTAACTGCTTTTCAGAGTAAATAGTAGCTATTTTTATGAATTGTGATTTTTAGGAAGTATCATTATTTTAAAAAAATTGATGACCATTTAACGCTAGAAAATATGAAAAAAATAATCACATTATCGTTTGTTATGTTGACAATGATAAGTTGTAGAAATAGGGATTCAAAAACTGAAAACCGTAATGCTGCTTTTGAAGAAATGACAGGCAAAACAGTTACTTTCTCAGAACCGGCATGTTATACTTACAATGACGGCAATAATCATATTTCGTTGGAATTTACTGATATAGGACCAACTCTTAAAGGAAACCTTACGTACGCTTTCGCCGAGAAAGATAAGAATACTGGAACTTTCGTAGGGCAGCTGAAGGATAATGTGCTGCTCGCAGATTATACTTTCCAGTCAGAAGGAGTAACTTCTGTTAGGCAGGTTGCATTTAAAGTAAGTAAAGACACATTGATTGAAGGATATGGTGATATGAATGCTGAAGGTACGGCTTTCAAAGATATAAAGCACTTGAATTTTACTTCAACCATGCCCTTGATAAAAGGAGATTGTGTTGAAAAAAAACAAGGTTGCCTGTTTGAAGATGGAAAATCATACTCAGAATTGGAACAAAGGTGCATTACATTAGCCACTTTAAAAACAATCTTAAATCCTTTGAAGGATGGGGCAAGAACGGAAGGTAAACAAGCCTATGTGTACTTTAGTTCGGACAATTCTAAAGCTGAAGTTTTTTTGCCCAATTCTAATAATGGTATAGTATTGGAAAAAAAAGGTGAAGGAAACTGGGTTTCTGGAAATTACATCCTCATGGCATGGAAGGGATATGTGTTACAGGATAAAGGTGTAGCTGTATACGGCGGATAATTATTTCAGTTTAAAATACAAACAATTACAGCAACCTTGCATGAAAGATTGCTGTTTTTTTATGCTCATCGTTGTAGTATAACAACTAACCAATATGTATGTTTGACTTTTGACAGAAAATTGTCAAAAAACAAAAAGAGTAAAACAAAGATTATTTTAAATTTTAACTTAGACATGCTATTTGTTAGCGTTTAAGATTATGGATCGTCGAATTACATTTTTTACTTTAAAGGAGTTTGTTGCCGAGCAGATGAACAAACAACAGTATGAGGGATTTACTATCTGTCATTTACAGAAAAGTAATATGACTGACATTCGCTCTTATGAGCCTATGCGAACTGACAGCTTTGGAATGAGTATTATCCTAAAAGGAACGCTCGGTATGCGGATTGGTTTTTCTGAACAGAAAATCCAGGAAAATATGGCATTCTTACATTCACCGACTACAATTATTGAGTTTTTGGAAAGGAGTGATGATCTTGAAATGATTAGTTTCATGTTTTCTTTAGATTTTGCTAAAAAAATAGGCATGTTTTTTCAAGGCAGATCGTCCTTAGATTTTTTGTTTGACAATTATTTAAAGGTATTTTCCTTACGTGAACCTGTAGTTAAGCGATTTGTAGTTTATCTAGAACATTTAAGAGAAGTTAATCTGAGTCCTACACCAACTAAACATCAGGCGGAAATTATTAAAAGTACTTTTGCACTACTCAACTACGAAATAGAATCCGAACTTATGGATCATGTTATCGGTCAGGTCGTACTCAGTGGCCGAAAAGAGAAATTATGTTTGGATTTCATTACGCTGGTGGTAGATCAATTTCATGTTCACCGTTCAGTCCAGCATTATGCCGATTGCTTATTTGTGAGTCGAAAATACCTCAGCAGGGTTATAAAAGAAGTTACAGGGTTAAGCCCGCTGCAGATTATTGAACAAACGTTGATGGCTGAAGTGACAGCTAAATTACGGTCTAATTTTTACTCAATCTCAGATATCATGCAACAATTGAATTTTAGTGATTTACCAACTTTTAGCAAATTTTTTAAAAAGAATACAGGTCAATCCCCGATTCTGTATCGTAAAGAATTATTAACTTAAATTTATCCCGAACTTAATTTAGTGTCTTTTTGACAAGTTAAAGCTCCCTTTAGACTTTTTAACCGATTTAGTCAGATATATATTTGTATTAATTGTACATGAGGAGAAAAGATGGGGTCTGAAGTCCAATATTTTAGTGACTAACCCTTCTTTTCGAATCTTTAAATATAGCGAGAACATAATATATTTTAAATGAATCGGAAATTAGTTGTTCAATCAACATTGCTTGGCTTAAGCCTAGGATTCCTAACAAGTTGTGGTCAAAAACCAAACCAGGAAGGGGGGGCACCCGCAGCCTTAGAAGTTCCAGTGATGACACTTCAAGAAGAAAATGGAATATTAACAAAAACTTATGCAAGCAGCATTGAAGGAGTTGTAAATGTTGAAATCCGTCCACAAGTTTCCGGTTATCTGGCTAAGATCTTTGTTGATGAAGGTGCATTTGTCAGGGCTGGGCAGACTTTATTTCAAGTGGATGATCGTACCTACAAAGAGCAGTATAAAAATGCGCAAGCATCTATTTTAGCAGCTAAAGCGAATCTGTCCAATGTTAAAATAGATTTAGATAGGAAAAAAGAATTAGTAAGTAATAAACTCGTATCTAATCTACAGGTTGACCAAGCACAGGCAACGTACGAAGGTGCGCAAGCGGCTTTAGCGCAGGCAAATGCCGTTTTTGAAACAGCGAAAATTAACCTTGAATTCTGTACAATCAAAGCTCCGGTCAGTGGCACTATAGGTCGTATTCCTTATCGATTAGGAAGTCTCATTAATCCTGCTGCAGTCGAGCCCTTAACGCTCTTATCAGATACGCATGCCGTATTTGCATATTTCTCAATGAGTGAAAACGATTTTGTTAATTTTCAGGCAGCATTACCGGGAAACTCTGTTGCTGAAAAGTTGAAGCAAGCCGCTCCTGTAACTTTAAAAACAGCTAATGGACAGGACTTTCCACATTTAGGGAAAATTGATGCTATTGAAGGTCAATTCGACAAGAATACAGGTTCGATCAGTCTTCGGGCAAAATTTGAAAACCCGCAAGGACAATTACGAACAGGTAACACAGGGAAAATAGCATTAGATCAACATATTGAGCAGGTTGTTGTAGTTCCGATAACAGCAACGACAGCCATTCAAGATAAAATTTATGTATTTACGATCAGTAAAGAAGGAAAGGCGGTACAGACGCCAATTGAAGTAAGCGGTAAACAAGAATCTCAATACTTCGTCAAATCAGGTGTTACAGCAGGTGATCAGATAATTACAAATGGACTTAGTTTCCTTCAGAATGGTATGCCTGTTAAGGTGAAATCCGCAACCACAGTAAAAGATAGCGTGAATAAATCTTAACAACCATTTATCCTTAGTCATTATGTTAAAAAAAATAATTAAAAGGCCAGTATTGGCTACAGTTATATCCATATTGCTGGTTATTCTGGGAGTCGTGGCTATGCTCGGTTTACCCATTACCAAATTTCCTGAAATCGCCCCACCAAGTGTTACCGTAATGGCGACTTACCCAGGTGCCTCTGCCGAAGTAATTGCTAAGGCAGTAGCACCGCCATTAGAAAATGCCATCAATGGTGTAGAAAATATGGACTTTCTTACTTCTACATCCAGTAATGACGGTAGTTTGATGATTACTGTTGTTTTTAAATTAGGAACAGATCCGGATCAGGCCGCAGTAAACGTACAGAACCGAGTATCGCAAGCAACCAGTATGTTACCTGCAGAGGTTAATCAGATCGGTGTAAGCACACTAAAAAGACAGAATAGTATGGTGGCCATGGTTACGCTATACTCCGATGATAATAAATCAGACGAACTTTTTATAGAGAATTATGCTAAGATTAATATTGTTCCAGAGCTAAAGCGTATTACAGGAGTCGGTGATGCACAGGTATTCGGTAACAAAGATTACTCGATGCGCGTTTGGCTCAATCCTGCTCAGATGGCTTCCTATGATATCACGCCGCAAGAAGTGTCTGCTGCGATCCAGACTCAGAATATTGAAGCTGCTCCAGGAAGATTTGGAGAGAGTACCAAGGAAGCTGTAGAATATGTAATCCGATATAAAGGAAAGCTGGCTGAAGCAGCCGATTACGAAAATATTATCATACGCGCAAATGCTGATGGTTCCGTGTTGCGTCTGCAGGATGTGGCTAAAGTTGAGTTTGGGTCGTACACCAATACGGTTGCCACAGCGTATAATAAGAAACCGGCGATTATGATTGCCCTTTATCAAACAGCTGGTTCAAATGCCAATGCAGTAGAGATAGAGATGCAGGAACGTTTAAAGGAGCTTTCAAAGTCATTTCCCGCAGGTATTAAATACACTACGCCGTACTCTTCTAAGGAATCTTTAGATCAGTCTGTTGCTCAAGTTATCACCACCTTGCTAGAAGCTTTTGTACTCGTTTTTATTGTTGTATTTATCTTTTTACAGGATTTTAGATCGACATTAATTCCAGCGATTGCAGTTCCGGTTTCTATTGTTGGTACATTTTTCTTTATGCAGCTGTTTGGATTCTCGATCAATCTATTGACCCTTTTTGCACTCGTACTAGCGATCGGGATCGTTGTCGATGATGCCATCGTTGTCGTAGAAGCAGTACATGCTAAAATGGAGAAGAAAAAGTTAAATGCAAAAGCGGCGACAATGTCTGCAATGAGTGAGATCACAGGCGCTATCATATCGATTACGCTTGTGATGTCGGCAGTATTTATACCCGTTGCTTTTATGGAAGGCCCTACAGGTGTGTTTTATCAGCAGTTTGCTTTGACTTTGGCAATGGCGATTCTGATCTCAGCAGTTAATGCACTAACCTTAAGTCCTGCATTATGTGCGTTATTATTAAAATCGCACGATGGGCATCATGAGGAGAAGAAAACAAATTTTAAAGAACGTTTTTTCGCAGGATTTAATGCAGCTTTTAATAAACTGACATTTCGTTACGGTAAATCTGTCCTTTTCTTAATAAAACGTAAAACTTTGGCATTCTCAGGACTGGCAGTGCTATTGGTATTGTTTGTATGGATGTTCCGTACCACACCGACAGGTTTTATACCCGATGAGGATCAGAGTTTTTTAATGGCCATGGTCAATACGCCACCAGGTGCATCTTTGGATCGGACAACTAAAGCCATAACCGATGCAGAATTAGAAATTCAGAAGCATCCTTCTGTAGAATCGGTGATCAGTATTTCGGGTTTAAATATGATGAGTTTTAGTACTTCATCTTCTGCAGGGGTATTGATGATCCGTTTGAAACCACTCAAAGAAAGGGGAGAAGTTAAAGATATCAATCAAATTTTAGTTGCTCTTCAAGGACAGTTACAAGGAAATCAAAGTGCAAACTTCTTTGTATTGGGTATGCCGACTGTATCGGGGTTTGGTAATACTTCAGGATTAGAAGTTGTTCTACAAGATAAAACCGCGGGCAGTTTAAGTAAATTTAGTGAAACGGCCAATGGATATATGGGCGCATTGATGCAACGACCTGAGATCGCATTTGCCTTTACCACATTTAATGCATCCTATCCACAATATGAAATGGTTGTTGACGAAATGAAGGCCAAACAGCTTCACGTGAATGTCTCCGATTTAATGACCTTGATGCAAGGATATTACGGAAGTATGCAAGCATCCGATTTTAATCGTTTTGGAAAGTATTACCGTGTTGTCATCCAGGCATCTCCTGAGTTTAGATCAGATCCTTCTTCTTTGGATGGAATTATGCTTAAAAATCAATTGGGACAGATGGTACCGATTAACAGTTTGGTACAATTAAAGCCTGTATCTGGTCCAGAAACAGTAGAGCATTTTAATTTATTTAATGCCATTAACATTACCGCGATGCCAAAACCTGGATATAGTACTGGTCAGGCCATGCAAGCTATAGATGAAGTTAGTGCTACTTTTTTACCCAATGGTTTTGCGCATGATTGGAAAGGAATGAGCCGTGAAGAAAAATCATCCAGTGGCCAGACTGCTGCTATTTTTGGATTATGTATTGTTTTTATATACTTCTTGTTATCAGCGCAATATGAGAGCTATATTCTGCCTTGGGCAGTTTTGATCAGCATCCCCTGTGGTCTGTTGGGCGTATTCGTAGGAATTGGTTTTGCAGGTCTATCCAACAACATCTATGTACAGGTTGCTTTGGTTATGTTGATCGGACTACTGGCCAAAAATTCTATTTTGATTATTGAGTTTGCTATTCAGCGCAGACGCGCAGGAAAGAGTATCGTAGCCGCCGCTGTTGAAGGTGCAAAGGCAAGACTTAGACCGATTTTGATGACTTCACTCGCGTTTATAGCTGGTTTGATGCCGTTGTTATTTGCAGTAGGGCCTTCGGCGATCGGGAACCATTCCATCGGTTATGCCGCAGTATTTGGTATGCTTGCAGGAACTGTGTTCGGGGTGTTTTTAACACCGGTCTTGTTCGTCGTTTTTCAATACCTGCAGGAACGTATGAGTGGAAAGCCTGCGGAAGAAAGCGATTGGGAGTATGAAGAAACAGAAGTTTCACATTAAAAGTAAATCAAATGTTAAGCATTAACATAAATATGAATAAAATAAATATGACTTGCCTGTGTCTCACCTTAATGGTAACGGCTGCCTGTAAGTCAGTGAAATATGTTCCTAACCCAGTAGCAGTACCTGCAACATTTACGCAGGATAATCGAGTCATTGAAAGTGATAGCAGTTCCATTGCATCACTGTCATATAAAGAGTTCTTTAGTGATCAGATTTTATTAGATCTTATCGATACCGCGCTTATGAACAACAATAATCTACAGGTGGCTATTAAACAGATTGATATAGCAACCGAATCTATGAAACAGGCAAAATGGGGTTATTTACCACAGATTGGATTGTCAGCAGGAACGGGAACGGTAACCAGACCATCTGATAATAGTATGAATGGTATGATGGCTGGTCAATTTATGGGAAAAAAATACATGGAGGATTACACAACTGCAGTAAATATTTCTTGGGAGGCAGATATCTGGGGTAAGATCAAGGGACGTAAAGAGATGGCGCTGTCCAGTTATTTACAGACTCAGGAAGCCAGTAAGGCAATTCAAACACGCTTGGTTAGCACCATCGCACAGGGATATTATAACCTGCTGATGCTTGATTTGCAAAAAGATATCAGCTTGAAAAATTTGAGTTTAATCGACAATATTTTACAGATGACGCGGGTACAGCATGCTCTGGGACTCACGACACTTTTAGCAGTGCAGCAACAAGAAGGTAACCGAGATCTTGTGTTAAAATCTATTCCGGTATTGGACGAGCAGATTATCATTCAGGAAAATGCTTTGCAGGCATTGGCAGGTCGCATGCCGGGTCATATAGAAAGAAAAACTTCTTTAGTCACTTTAAAGGCAAAAGATCATCTCGCAACAGGTGTTCCTGCTATGATGCTGGCTTTACGTCCGGATGTAAGAACTGCAGAACTGGAAGTCCAAAAGTCATTCGCACAGGTGCATGTTTCTAAAGTAAGCATGTACCCGAGTTTAAATATTACAGCACAAGGAGGATTAAATGCTTTTAAAGCAAGTGATTGGTTCAATATCCCAGGTTCGTTATTTGGAGCCTTAACGGGTTCACTGACGCAACCAATAGTACAAGGTCGACAGCTAAAGACAGCTTTCAATCAAGCCAAAATAGCAAGTGCACAAGCGGAAATCCAGTTTAAAGAAAGTGTATTACAGGCAGTAGGAGAAGTATCCAATATTCTAGCCAGTATGGCATCTTTAAAAGAGCAGGAAGAAATATCACGCGGCCTGGTTGCCCGCAATCAGGAGATGATTAAAAATGCAGATATTCTCTTTAAGAATGATATGGCAACGTATTTAGAGGTGATAGCAGCGCAGCAGAGTAAGTTGCAGGCCGAACTCGATAATGCAGCTATTAAGAGTCAAAGGCTCTACACCGAAGTCAATTTATACCGTGCCTTAGGAGGGGGTAGACATTAAAAGAATAGTACGTGGTAAGTCTATTATATCTGTTTAACGAGTGTCCTGAGCCCTAGCGCTTAGGACATTTTTAACCGTGAAAAGATAATTAAATTTTATTTAAACACAACAAAATCAAGTAATAAGTGTTTAACGATGTACTCTGGTAGCTTAAGACCAGAAAATCAATAATAACGAGAATTCTAATCCATTAATTTTAAATATCACTTAAATACAACAAAATGAAACAACAAGTGAATGAAGCAAAAGGTAAGCTGGGAATATTAATTCCGGGTTTGGGTGCAGTAGCCACCACATTGATCGCAGGTGTCGCAGGTATCAATAAGGGGTATTCAAAACCCATAGGTTCAGTATCACAATTGAGCCGCATTCGTTTAGGAAAACGTACAGAAGATAGAAATCCTTTGATTAAGGACTTCGTACCCTTGGCAAAATTAGAAGATATTGTGTTTGGAGGATGGGATGTATATGCCGATAATGTCTTTGAAGCAGCTTCAAAAGCACGTGTTTTAGAACCTTATCAATTGGAGCAAGTACGGGCGGAGTTGGAGCAAATTAAACCTATGAAGGCTGTTTTTGATCGTAATTTTGTTAAGAATCTCGATGGAAAGCATATTAAAGAGGGACTTACACGAAGAGCTTTGGCCGATGCTGTACAAGCTGATATCCAGAACTTTAAAAAAGAAAATAACTGTGACCGTATCGTAGTACTTTGGTGTGGCTCAACTGAAAAATATATTGAAGGAAATGCTATTTTTGATAGTCTGAAAAATTTTGAAGATGCTTTGGATCAAAATGATCTGCGTATTCCACCTAGTATGATTTATGCATATGCAGCTTTAAAGCAGGGCGCACCTTATGTTAATGGCGCACCAAATTTAAGTTGTGACGTTCCTGCCATTGTGGAGTTAGCACAGTTGATGCAAGTAGCAATAGCGGGAAAAGATTTTAAAACAGGTCAGACTTTGATGAAAACAATTGTTGCTCCCGGTTTACAGGCTCGCGCATTAGGAGTTGAAGGCTGGTTCTCAACCAATATTTTAGGAAATAGAGATGGACTTGTATTAGACGATCCGGAAAATTTCAAAACAAAAGAAGTTTCCAAGCTAAGTGTGCTTGAAGAGATTTTGGATGCTAAGAAAAACCCAGAGTTGTACGGTAATCTATATCATAAAGTACGTATCAACTATTACCCGCCACATGGCGATAATAAAGAAAGCTGGGATAATATTGACATTTTTGGCTGGATGGGATACAAAATGCAGATAAAAATTAACTTTTTATGCCGTGATTCTATTCTGGCCGCGCCTGTCGCATTAGATCTAGCGTTATTTATAGATCTGGCACAGCGTGCAGGTATGTTCGGTATCCAAGAGTGGTTATCGTTCTATTTAAAATCTCCACAGACTGCTCCTGGATTACCTCCAGAACACGATATTTTTAAACAGCTCATCAAGTTGCAAAACACGTTGCGCCATATGATGGGGGAAGATCTGATTACACACTTAGGTCTGGATTACTATCAAGAGCTAGTGGATAGCATGTAACGCATTATACAATTTACAACACCCTTAAAGTATTTTTAAATACTTTAAGGGTTTTATCAATTAAGATGGAGTACGCAATTATAGCTGCCGGTGAAGGGCAGCGATTAAAGAAGGAAGGATTTAAGAAAGCAAAGCCTTTGTTGCCTTTGTTAGGTGTTCCGATGATCGAGAGACTGATCAATATTTTTGCAGCGCAGGGGGCCAGATCTGTTTTCATTATTATCAACGGAAAGAATAAAGAATTACATAAATTTTTGGTCAAACATGAATTTAAAATTCCTATTCATTTGTTGATCAAAGATACCGTGAGTTCCTTACATAGTTTTGTTGCTCTGCAAGAAGCATTTCCCCATTGGGATTCCTGCTGTCTTACAACGACAGACACGGTGTTTGAACCGGATACCTTTGGCCAATATGTAGAGGCATTTCAGCAGGGAGATATGGACGGATTATTTGCTGTTACTCCTTTTGTTGATGACGAAAGCCCTTTATATGTGACCGTAAATAGCGATAATAGAATTGTTTGTTTTTCAGATAACAAATATCCGCAGGCAGCATTCGTATCGGGTGGTATTTATTGTTTACGAAAGAAGGCCATGCAGGCTGCTGTTGAATCCTTAGCCGCAGGCAATCAGCGCATGCGAAATTATCAGCGATTCCTTATCGATAAAGGATTTATGATCAAAGCGTATCCTTTTGCCAAAATTATTGATGTGGATCATCTACATGACAGGGAGACGGCTGAATATTTTTTAATGGAGCAAAAGAGCCAATCATGAGAGTATACGCAATACTAAGGAAAAATGATTTCTCGCCAAATCATGTTAATAATGATACAGCAATTTTTCAAGCAGTAATCGGATTACTGGAAAAAGAAGGTGTTAATATCACCCAGGTAACAGAAGATGATTTTCTTTCTCTGAAAGGTTATCAAAAAGAACCCATTATCACAATGGGAAGATCCAAAGCATTAGTGCGTTATTTGCAAGAGCTGGAGCGTAATGGCGTTTTGATTATCAACTCATCATTTGGAATCCAGAGCTGCTATCGGACTATTATGACAGAAAAACTGTTAGAAAATGATGTGCCTTATCCAGCGAGTGTAGTTGTTAATACCCACGATGATATAGGAGATCTGTTTGATCATTATGGCTTACCGGGTATATGGATAAAAAGAGGCGATTTTCATGCCGTTCATAAGGAAGATGTCAGTTTTGTAAGCACTAAGGACGAAGCAAATAATATATTGGCAGAATATGCTTTGCGTGGTATTGATGACGCTGTCGTATCGCAACATTTATTTGGCGATTTGGTAAAGTTTTATGCAGTCTCTGGGACCGATTTTTTCTATTGGTTTCATCCTTATGATCTAAATCATCATAAATATGCCGCTTATGAGCAAATAAACGGTGCAACAGCACATTACCCTTTTGATAATGAGGCTTTAAAACAGGCAGCGGAACGAGCAGCTGAAGTTTTGGGAGTCACTATCTATGGTGGAGATGCTATCGTACAAGCTGATGGAAGTTTTCATATTATAGATTTAAACGATTGGCCAAGCTTTGCGCCCTGCAGAGAACAGGCCGCAGAAGCAATAGCCACTCATATTTTTGGAAAATTTTCTGAATTTATAGATCGGATGATCTTTAATGAAGAAGATAAAGATGATCGGAATTATGTCTAAATCAGAACATACATTATTTGAACAGTCACTCAAATCGAATGACACAGAAGAGCGAATCGATATTTGGTTCTACAGGCCGATAGGTTACCGTATCGCTAAGTTTTGTGCCCGAATAGGAGTGACACCCAATGCCGTGACGATCACCAGTATATTTTTTGGTGTAGGAGCCGGGATTCTGTTTTATTACGGTGATTTATGGATCAATATCATCGGCATGCTATTATTGGTATTTGCCAATTCTTTAGACAGTGCAGATGGACAGTTGGCCAGGATGACTGACAATAAAAGTCGGTTCGGAAGAATTTTAGATGGATTTGCAGGAGATTTCTGGTTTGCGGCCATTCATATTGCTTTATGTTTACGATGTATGAATGAAGGTTGGTCTGCCTGGATTTGGGTACCAGGTGTTTTAGCTGGAGTATCCCATGTATTTCAATCAGCAATGGCTGACTATTATCGCAATGTCCATTTGTATTTTATAAAGGGAAAAGCAGGTAGTGAACTAGATAATTCGAAAGAGCTTCAAGCAGAGTTGGACAAAATGAGCTGGAAGAAAGACTTCTTTCAAAAATTCGTATTGAACGGTTATAAGAATTATACCACCATGCAGGAGAATTTTTCGCCAAAACTGCAACAGTTATTGCAGATGGTTAAGCATAAGTATGCCGACCAGATGCCAGCATCATTTGTCAACGCATTTCGTATCCGTAACCGTCCATTGATGAAATATACCAATATCGTACAGTTTAATACACGCGTACTGTTTTTGTTTCTATGGATCTTTATTGATCAGGTCTGGTTATATTTCTTTTTTGACATATTTATTTTAAATCCGATACTGATCTATATGTGTAAAAGGCAGGAGCAAGTAAGTGCTCATTTCATCGATCAATTAGCGACAAATCAATATGATGAAAAACATATATAAGCTTATTTTCTTGATCATTGGAATAGCTACACTTGCTTATATGATTTTCAGTATTGGTCCAGTAAATATTTGGAACAATCTGTTGCAGACCGGGTGGTGGTTTGTGCCCATATTGCTAAGTTGGTTGGTGATCTATGTAATGAATGCTTTTGCTTTTAAATCAATCATTGAAGAACCGAACGTTCCTGAAACGAAACTGCCCTTTATCAAAATTCTACAGTTGACAGTAAGTGGCTACAGCATTAATTATGTTACACCCTTTGTCGCTTTAGGAGGCGAACCTTACCGGATCATGGAATTGAAACCACATTTGGGAGAAGCAAAAGCGAGCTCCTCGGTGTTGCTGTACGGTATGGTGCATATTTTATCGCATATTGTTTTTTGGCTGGTTTCCATCTTTTTGATTCTAGCAGTAGTCCCCTTAAGTGCGAGCATGCTGATCGTCTGTTTATTTATTTTATTCTTTGGACTCGGTATTTTTTGGTCCTTTTCAAAAATTTATAAACGGGGATTTACAGTCACTATCGTACGCTTTTTTCAAAAGATTCCATTTGTAGGTAAGTACGCGCGTACATTTTATGAAGATAAAAAAACAGTACTCGAGCATGTTGATCAGCAGATCCAAGATTTATATACACAGCGTAGACCACAATTTTTTGTAGCACTCTTTTGGGAATTTTTCGCTCGGGTTGTCGGTTGTGCCGAACTTTATTTTATTGGAATAGCACTGGAACTCGATATGAGTGTGATTCAGGCTTTTATTGTTAGTTCAGGATCTTCGCTTTTCGCTAACCTGATCTTTTTTCTACCTATGCAATTGGGTACACGTGAAGGAGGATTGGCAATGGCAGTCACAAGTATTGGTTTCTCCGCATCGGTAGGTATATTTATGGGATTGGCAACCCGTATTCGTGAAATTATTTGGATTGGTATAGGGTTGATTTGGATGAGTATTGTCCGCAAAGATTATAAATTAAGATGATGAAAATAACAGGTATAAAGGGATTATTATTTGATTACGGCGGAACATTGGATACCAATGGAAGACATTGGGCAGCTGTTTTTTGGGAATATTATCAATTTTATGGAGTAGCGACCGATAAGTCAGGTTTCTACGATGCATATGTATATGCTGAGCGAAAAATGGCTACAAATCCTATTATAAAGCCACTTTTTAATTTTAAAGATGTGCTTTTAGCTAAGATAACAGCACAATTTGAATATTTAAATATGACCTCTCTGGTAGATAGTGTCGGATTGCAAATTGTTAATGCCTGCAATAAATTAGTAGAAGATTGTCTTGATCACGTTAGGCCATTACTTGATACTTTATCGAAACAATATAAAATGGTGATGGTATCTAATTTTTATGGAAATCTGGAACATGTTTTAGATGATTATCAGTTGCTGCATTATTTTGAGGCCGTTGTCGAATCTGCACGAGTTGGAGTACGTAAGCCTAACCCTGAAATCTATACTTTAGGTGTTTCAGCTTTAGGTATACCTGCAAATGCATGCCTGGTGATTGGAGATTCCTATACCAAAGATATGGAACCAGGAAAAGTGAACGGTTGTCAAACACTTTGGTTGAATGGAGAAGGTTGGGAGGAACAACCGCTTCATTCAACTTCATCAGCAGACTATACCATAACAGATATAGCACAACTGAAGGAATTCTTGGTATAATTTCTTTTGTTGTATTTTGGAAATCTCCTTCACTGTTGGCTTTCTTGATTTCCGCCGACAGTGATTGGAGATTTTTATTTCGCTATTATTTTAAGTGCTGGTAAAGGATTGAATCCTTCGGCACGAATTGACCAATTTCCATCCTTAGGGAATCCAGGATTTTTTGAGGATGAACCATCCCAACCACCGGCCATCATGGCAATTGCAGTTAGTAATCCACCATTTGATGGAAAATAGGGAAATGGACCACCTGTGGCTAAACCATGCTGGTCAAATTGAAAATTATTACTAGGGTGAAGTAGCAAATCGATCGCCAGTTCCGGATAGCCACAACGAGCAGCAGCCATAGCTAGCATGGGAAAGTCCCATCCCCATGTGCGATCAAAGTTCCAGGTTTCCAACACTTTTTTAAGTGTACGTTTGAACGTTTCTGGATCTACACCATCTCCAGGAAGCATACCATAAGTACCAATTAGTCCAGGGTGTTCGTAATTATATTTTTCCCACATGTCTGGTATATTTTCATAAGTTTCATATAAGCCGTTTTTTTGAGGTAGGGGGGCGAGTTTATCCTGTACATTTTTCCATTTTTTATTTATTGGCATGCCAAGTCGCTCGCGCCACTGTTGTGCTAAGCGTAGTCCTGTACGCCAATAGCTTAATTCAAATGTCGGGTTTTTGGTTACTAATGGATCAGAATTTTCCGATACTAAGTATAGAGGAGGACCTAAATCAAATTGATTTTTTGTTTTGTCATACGAAGCATAATCTGCCATAAAATCTGCAGTTGCAAATACCACATCTCTCCATTTCGTTAATGTTTCCTTGTTCGTATGCAATCGGTAATCGAGTTCCGCAAAATAAATGGGATGGGGTTGTTGCCATACAAGTGTCGCATGAATTAAGTCTGGCCATTCTCGATCGATATCACCAGTACACTTGGGCCAGCGTACTCCTTGATATCCTTGATTGAGTGCCCTTTCTGTTGATGTTTTTAAAAAATTTTGATATGTCGAAAGACTTTTATCCCACAATGCCCATCTGTTCCAGAGCGCATAATGTACGCAATGCCACCAAATCATTTCAAAATGGAAACGACCAAACCAGCCATTATTGACCAGACCACTTTCTTGTGGAGGTAAAGAGCCCGACTCATTTAGTCGCATCAGGTATTGCGATAGTACAATTCTTCGTTCCAACTCTTTCCATCGCCGATCTTTGCTCTCAGATAGATCGATAGCAGCTCCAGAATTCCAGAATGCTTTCCATGATTTTTCACTTTCTTCAAAAAGGTTTGAAGTGATGGGTACCTGAATATCGTTAGTTTGATTTGAATAAAGACAAGTGAAGGAAAGTTTTGCTGTATCTTTGGGTATAAGTTCAAAACGATGCATTTGTTTTGTCTTTATCATCTGAGCATCAGTCGCCCATTTAATGGAAGCGCTATAATGTGTGCTATTCATTGTACGGTCTATACGTACAGAATTTTTTTCTAAATTATGAAGTGTGGAGGTATGTTGATCACCGCCATCATATACACCTAGGTAATTCTCATATCCCTGTTCTATGGCATAAGGAAATGCAAAGAAAACGGCAAGTTGCCCCTTCCCGATAAGTGCACTTTCAATCGATACCCCAATTGCATCGCTATCGGGATGACAAGCTGTTTTAACATGGACTGGTACACCTTCAAATACAAAACTGCTGCTAATGATTCCTGTCCAGAGATCAACTTCTTGATGGGTATGTGAAATATCATTCTGATTTGCCAGTTTACCATCATTTCGAATTAGTTTGAAACCTATACGCCCTAAATTGAAACGATGCGGATTTGCTGCAAGCCAGTTGGATAGTTGTTCCTGTTTTGGATTTGGAAGATCGTAAGGAACATCTTTGCCATTGGTTTTGAGAGTAGTCTTTTTGAAGTCACTTTCCTTCATACCTTGTGGTAAAGGACTACTGTGCCAACTCCAGTTTGATAAAGTGTTAAATGGTACAAATGTTTGTAAACCGGTAATATCCACTGCAAAAGCAAATTCACCATTACCAACCTGTGCTGGACTCAATAGATCAAGTTTGTTGGTTACAATCCGATGTCTATCTACTACTGCTTTTCGATCAATAGCAATTTGTCCAGAGGTTTGATGTAGAAAAAAAGGTATACATAGTAAGCAAAAGAAGAATCTTTTCATTATAATCGGTTTTGGACAATAAGATAAGGAATAAAACCCATTCCATTGTTAATCCAGTATGAATAAAAGGCTGTAATTTCCAATTTTTACAAGTATGTATGTACAATCTAGTATTTATCCTTGCATATGTACGTACAAAGTTTTATTATTGTATTATAGATGAGACGCGTGATGCATATTAAGTGTAGTTAAATTTTAATTATACCTGCATGGCATCGATTGAAAAATCGATATTTATTTTAAATCTTGTCAAATAATTACCTTTTAAACCAGTGATGATTGTGTCTATTTTTAATTAAATATTGTCGTTATGATCCCATTTTTGAATTGGATCAGAAAGCAGATGTTTTTTTAAGAATAACCAATAAACTAAACAGTATGAATAAACGAAATAAATTTTTAGTAGCAACAGGATTATTTTTTCTTGCTTTTGGACAGGAGGCCTTAGCACAGCAAAATGTAATTTGGCAATTGGGTAAACCTGATGGTTCGAGTGCAGAATTTGCATTAGCACCAGGAGATTATAAGAATTTTTTGGCTCATGATATGGGATATGAAGACAGACAGGTGATCATTGGTCAAAGTCAGCTAAATACGGAATTGCCCTATGTTCTTCCGGGGCCCGCAAACGAATGGGGGGGTACAGGGCCTACTTCAGGTTTACGGACTCATTTCCTTAATTTCTATTACGCTTTGGATAAAGCATCTGGCAATGAGCCTTATGTATTGGAAGTAGACCTTGTGAATTCGGATCCTAAAAATCATCCAACCTTGCAGCTATCTATTAATGGTCGAA
This sequence comes from Sphingobacterium sp. B16(2022), assembly GCF_012030425.1. Lineage (GTDB taxonomy): Bacteria > Bacteroidota > Bacteroidia > Sphingobacteriales > Sphingobacteriaceae > Sphingobacterium > Sphingobacterium anhuiense. Next base: position 1,101,104 of record NZ_JAAUVN010000001.1, read on the forward strand.
ATTATAATTATGATATTACTAATGGAGCCGGTACAGGACAACCTGGAGTTGGAGCTTTGGGGAAGAAGAAGCTCATCATAAAACCTGATCCGTCTGTAATTCGCGCAGGATATAACCATATCACTTTAACCGTTTTGAAAGGTGGATGGGTTGAATTTGATTCTTTTCGTTTGCTGGGGCCAGCAAAATCCAAATTGATCACAAATTATGATGCTTTGGTAAAGCAGATCAAGGTTGCTGATTTCGAATCTAATGGTCCTAAAGGACGTGTGCAGAATCTTTTGGTAGAGGTGCTTCGTCTAAAAAATGCCCAGCGTATCCGGGTTCTTATAGATGGTAAATCTGTCTATCAAGGAAGTTTAGACAAGGGCTTATCCATGCTCGAAGTTCCCCTTGATCCCGTAAAAAAACGAAAGCAAAGTATATGTGAAATTTACATCAATGATAAATTAACAGATCGTTTGCAGGTGACACGAGAACCGAAAAGACTTGGAGGTGCCTCCGACTATGTTAATACCATGATTGGTACAGCGCATTCGCGATGGATGATTGCCCCGGGACCCTGGATGCCATTTAGTATGGTGAAGATCAGTCCTGATAATCAAAATATTGGTTGGCAGGCAGGTTATGAACCCTCAATAGAATCGATCGGTTCCTTTAGTCATATCCATGAATGGACAATGGGAGGGTTAGGAACCTTTCCTACATCAGGAAAACTGCAGGTTAAGGTCGGAGATCAATACGACCCCGAATCAGGATATCGCTCACAGATTGATAAGACAACCGAACGTGCTCCATTAGGATCCTATCACGTCAATTTGACCGATCACGATATCGATGTGGACATAACACAGACAACGCGAGCAAGTTTTCAACGTTATACTTTCAACAGATCCGATACAGGCCGGGTGATGATCGACCTCAAAGCTAACGGCGAGTATCCATACCAGATTTTAGATTATAAACTAAAGAAAGTATCAGACACTAAGATCATTGGGTATAGCAGTCAGCTATCTGAAAATGTGTGGTCTACCGATGCAAAACAAGATTACATTGTTCATTTTGCAATCGAGTTTGATCGTCCCATTATCAACTTCGGAACATGGAAAGGTGGCCAGGTCAGTTCTGGCCAAGATGGCGAAGGTAAGCAGGTGACAGAAGCCGGCATGTTTGTTGAATTTGATGTCAGGAAACAAAAAACAGTTCAATTGCGCACAGGCATATCCTATGTTAGTATCGAAAATGCCGAAGAGAATTTGCATCAGGAAATCACCCAACCTTTTCAATGGTCTTTCGATCAGGTTGTAGCACATCAACACGATGTCTGGAATGAGTTACTCGACCGCTTGGAAATCACCTCCGACGATTATTTGGAGAAAGAGAAATTCTACACCAATATGTACCGTGCACTTGCCAGTAGAAACACATTTAGCGATATTAACGGGCAATGGCGAGATTCACGTGAAGAAGTTCGTACACTCACTAACAGGAATGATCTGGCACTTGGATGTGACGCATTCTGGAATACCTTTTGGAATCTGAATCAATTTTGGAATTTGGTGACTCCTGAATGGTCAAACAAATGGGTTAAATCACAATTAGCGATGTACGATGCCGACGGCTGGTTAGCTAAGGGACCAGCAGGAATGGAGTATATACCAGTGATGGTTGCAGAACATGAAATTCCGCTGATCGTCGGAGCATATCAGATGGGAATTCGTGATTATGATGTAGAAAAGGCTTTTACAGCCGTTAAGAAAATGCAGATGACCAGCCCGCTGAAATTTGAAGGCGGATTTGCGGGCAATAGAGATCTAGATGTGTATTTAAAATATAAATATGTACCATCAGATCTGGGCCGTTTTTCCAATAGTTTAGAATATAGCTATGATGACTGGACGGTAGGTCAATTTGCCAAATCATTAAACAAAACTTACGATTATACATATTTTAATGACCGGGGAACCTGGTGGAAAAATGCAATCGATCCATCAACCGGCTATGCCCGGATGAAAGATTCAAAAGGCGAATGGTTAAAAGACTTTGATCCATTTAAATCTGGAGCAAACCATCATTACCTAGAAGGTAATGCATGGCAATTAACCTTCTTTGTCCCTCAGGATCTACCTGGGCTTTCCAAATGGATCGGTGAAGATGTGCTGTTAAAGCGATTGGAATGGGGATTTGGAGAAAGTGAAAAATGGCGTTATAATGGGCCAAATGATCAATACTGGGATTACCCCGTTGTACAAGGTAATCAGCAATCGATGCATTTTGCCTATATTTTTAATTACATGAACAAACCTTGGCTCACGCAAAAATATAGCCGTTCTATCGCCGAAAGGTATTATGGACAAGGCATTTCCAATGCCTATCTCGGTGATGAAGATCAAGGACAGATGAGTGCATGGTATATCATGACTGCAATCGGTTTATTCCAGATGGATGGAGGTACGCGAAGCAATCCGGTATATGAAATTGGAAGCCCCATGTTCAAAGAGATCAAAATTAAACTGGATAACCGATACGGTAGAGGAAAGCAATTCGTGATCAAAGCCAATAACAGCAGCAAACAGAATATCTACGTGCAGGCCGCAACCCTGAATGGAAAGAAACTTGATACATTTTATTTTGATGCTTCCGAGCTTCTGAAAGGAGGAGAGCTTGTCCTAGAAATGGGGTCTGAACCAAATAAACAGTGGGGGCTTATGCATCATTAAACCATTGATTCAGGTAGGTTATGTATAACCATCATTAAAAAGCTCATCTGCAATAAAATACAGATGAGCTTTTTAATGATGTGTTCATCCAATGCATGGGATGCTATCATCAGCTACTATGCCGATAGGTAGCGCTTTTGCATCATCTATCGCTAAATCAGCAACATCGTTTAATGCTTTCAATCGATCAGCTTCATCAAAATTTTCAAGAGGTCCAATAAAACTACTTTGAATCGAAGTGATACCACAGTATTCCAGAATACCATTTTTCAATTGAAGCAATCCACTGGATCCATAAACCTCTTTATAAGTTTTTAGGTTTAGATCACCCGCTGTAGTTATGATTCTAGCAGTCTTGTTTTGAAGTAAGCCCACATTTAGACCCTGTTTAGACTTTCTAAATGTAATACCGGGTAGAAATGCTCGGTCAAAAAAACCTTTCATCAGAGCAGGCATGCCGAGCCACCAGAGTGGATGAATCCATACCTGATGCTCACCCCATTGAATGGTTTGCAGCGCTTGGAGCAGATCGGGCTCCAGTTCCATTCTCTGCCTATAGCCAAATTGTAAATTAGGATTAAAGTCCAAATCCCCAAGAGCAATATAACGTACTTCAGCACCTGATTCTTTCGCCGCTTTGATATAAGCATTTGCCAGAGCACTATTGAAACTTAATTTATCCGGATGCCCGTTGATAACAACTATTTTTTTCATTTTTTCTGATTGATAATTTTCTTAAACAGTTCGATTTGCTGTGCATAAAAGGTTTCCGATAATAGACAAGGGAAAAAATCAAAGGCATGTACTGCACCTTTTATTTCCAATAATTCGACCGAAGTGCCAGCTAAACATAATTTTTCCGCATACAATTTTCCTTCATCTTTTAAGGGATCAAATTCACAGACAACGATGGTCGCATGGGGTAAATGATGAAAATTAACTTCACGCAATGGCACCCCGTATCTGGGGACATGGGTTCTGCCGTTCCATAAATAATGCTTCCACATCCATGTAGCCGCTATTTTTGTTTGCATCGGTGCTTTTGCTAAACTGTCCATCGATGGACTCTTCAACGTATCGCACATAGGAGGATAAAGTAAATATTGATGTTGGATCATCTTATTCTTTTTATCCCGGGCTAGGTGAGTAATCGATGCAGCGATTGTCGCACCTGCACTGCTGCCACCGATAATGATCATATTTTTATTTCCATCCAGTTTGCTCGCATTTTCATAGAGCCATAATAAGGTATCGTAGCCGTCTTCAATAGCTGCAGGGAAAGGATATTCTGGAGCTAATCGATAATCGACAGAAACGATAAGCATACCCACTTCAAGTGCTAATTCAAAGAGTATAAAATCATACTGCTCCGGAGTTCCATATATAAATGCGCCACCATGAAAATATAACAATACCGGTAAATCTTGCTTAGCTTTTGGTTTGTAGATTCTCAAACGTATCGGTTCTTCAGACTGGGAAGAGGGAATTAGCATATTTTCAACAAGTAATTGCTCTGGTATAATCAAAGGCTCTTCGTTTAAAGACAAACGTAGTTCTTCCGCTCTGATTTTTGTAGGATCGTTTTGTAGCAGATATTCATATTTTATTTTACTGTAAGGACTAGCAGCAATAGCCTCTAATAATTCTGGATCTATATTCCCCAACATGATTTCAAATTGCTTTAAAATTGTACAGCCACTTTACCTACCGTTCTCCCAGATTCAATTTGCAGATGCGCTTCTCTCATCTGATCAAAATTGAAAACATGTGAGATATGAGGTTTCAGAATACCCGTTTCTAATAAATGCGCAATTTGTTGCATAGCCGCTCCATCACTATAGACAGACATAAAAAAGCAGGCGTGAAGATTTTTTTCACGAGCTTTTAACTCATCATCTTTCGTATGTCCCGATGGCAGGGCTACGATAGTGCCAAAAGGTTTTAAAACCTGAACTGATTTTTGAAAATTAGCACCCCCCACTGACTCCAGTACAAAATCGACATTCGAAAGGACCTGTTCAAATTCCGTTGAGTTGTAATCAATATGTTCATCAGCCCCTATGTTGAGCAAAAAATCACGATTCTGTACCGATGATGTCGCGATGACATAAGCGCCCATATATTTTGCTATCTGTACTGCGAAATGACCAACGCCACCAGATGCGGCATGAATCAATACGACATCATGAGTGCGCAGTTTTCCATATGTGGTAAATGCTTGCCACGCTGTTAATGCAGCCAAAGTGCTGGCAGCAGCTTCAATATGACTGATCCGATTAGGTTTTAAGGCAAGATGCGATTCCGGTGCCGCAACAAATTCAGCATAAGCACGTCCATGTCCGACGAAATTGACCATTCCAAATACTTCATCACCAATCCCAAATTTTTTAACCAAACTTCCAACCTCTATTACCACTCCAGAAACATCCCATCCCAAGATCAATGGATCATACCTGATTAAATCTTCTGCAAGAGGAGCTTGTCTACTGCGGACCTTAACATCCACAGGATTGACACCAATTGCTTTTACTTCAATCAGTACTTCATCCGGTTTTAATATAGGCTTTTCAATATCCTTATAAATCAGATTTTCTACCTCGCCAAATTTTTCTAACACAATTGCCTTCATATCTTAATTTTTATTAGCAAAAATAGACTGAAAAAGGAGGTGAAAACAGGTACAATTAAGTGTTATTTGGGTACCTTTGCATCATGGCAAGAGAAAATATCTATCAATCCTTAGAAGTTTTTTACGAACAAGTTTCAGTATGTCCTTTACGTGATCGACAGTTTAATTTCTTTGAACTCGTATATGTTATCTCCGGCAACGGAAAACACGGTGTCAATGGAAATAAATTTGATTATTTTCCAGGAGACTTATTTCTTTTGACACCACATGATTGTCATGAATTTGATCTCGATGGAATGAATGAGTTTATGGTCGTACGCTTTGGCGAAAACTACATAAAAGAATATCAATGGAAAAGCATCGACCATATAGAATGCTTATTATACAATGCCTCTCATTTGTCGGGATCTGTGCTCGTCAATAAGGAAGACAAGCAGATGGTCAGCTTGCTGATGCAAAATCTTCAACAGGCATGCGAAGAGCATGGGCATTATAATGAAGATTTGAGAAGGCATCTGGTCAATGCCATTCTTGTCATAGCAGCAAGGAATATTGCGATTGTTAAACCAGAGCATATTTCACAGACTGCAGATACACGCATACTGCAATTATTGGATTATATACAGGAAAATATACGGCAACCCGAATTTTTAAAAATAGGAGTAATGGCCGAAAAATTTGGACTATCTTCCACTTATCTCGGAAGCTATTTTCGTAAACAATGTCATGAATCTATACAACAGTATATCTCTTCGTATCGGATCCGCTTAATAGAACATCGATTAAGGTTTAGTGATAAAAGAGTTCATGAGATTGCACATGAATTTGGATTTGCGGATGAAAGTCATATTAATAAGTTTTTTAAACGCCATCATGGACTGAGTTTAAAAAAATATAGAGAGAAAACGGCTGGATAACAAAATAGAAGCAGATATTTGAACGTAAGCTTATTGATTAAGAAAGAACTGAGTATGTAGTGTATTAAATTTACGGTGCCCCAATATACTAGTTCGTTATTTTTTCACTTGAAATCATTTTTAAAATAGGGTTATCTTGACTATAAGGATTATTGACCAATGTAATTGAGTCAGCCGCATTAACTAAAAATTCAAAACTATATTTATCATCATTCGTTACAAACTGCCATAGTGTGGTGTCATTCTCACCTCGTAACGTATATCTTTTACCTTGTGCTACGAACAATTTTTTATTCCTGTTATCAAAGATACTGATAGAGAACTGTCCATCACCACTATATTCTTGATTTAGAACGATTAATGTGTATTGAGAAGATGAAGCATCTTTTCCTTCAAAAGTACGGATCAATAATTTTCCCAGAGTGGAATCAGTTTTAACCGGTTGTATGGCGGTTAAATTGCCGATTATTGAACTATCTGTCACTTTGGATAAGCTATCAGTTGTCTTTTTATCGTTTACTTTAGTAGTTTGATTTGTACATCCCAAGGAGATTATACTTAAGAAAAGGATGGTATTTCGTATAGTCATCTGTTTACGGAATTAATCTTATAAATAGTCTCTATTTGCGTTCTTTAAGGTATTTTATTTTTTTAAGTACTTCTCACAAGGCACTTTCGAGCACGCTCTACACTTTATAAATATAACAAATTAATCCGAAAATAGGATGTATGTCTTGATCTTCAATTGATCAGGATTTAAATCTTTATAGGAATATTTTACTCTTTTCTCCAGATACTCAATACATCCTGCCAATTGCTCATTTTCTTTTTTCATTCCAATTAATTTGAGCATTTTCGATCCATAAACCAAATAGAAATGAAAAGAACACTTTTATTATTGCTGCTACTTTTATTTTTTAAAACCTGGGCACAGGACCAGCAGGGGAATGACTACTTTTTCGGAGATAATTTTCATTTTCATGGTTTTTCAACAGATAAGCGGATGATGGTACGCAATGATATCGTCTATGTCAAATCAGCTAAATATCTATGGCATGTCTATGGTAATTTTGATAATAAAGTAAAATTACCTGGAGCTGGCCTGAATAATGTTCCCAATTCCCCAATATTGCTCGGTATAAAATTGAGCCCTAAACTTAAAAACTATTTTACGGCACCTGTTCAAAACATATCCAAAGTCTACTATAGTTATATTGTACCCGATAGTTCCGATGCTATCATTGTCGCTATGGGGATTAATAAAGATAATTATAAGGATTATGTCTACCGGGTCGTAGAGCATGATAGCATCGAACTAGTTCCCTGGTCTCCGATACCTAAATTGTCAATGGAGTATGGAGCCAAAGTCCCTTATGGTGCTATAGGCACTTTTAATTATCCCGGAAAACAGATCCTTGTAGAGGTCAGGCATAAGAAGAATTACGGCATCAGAGATGGTTATATCATTGACTGGCGTAAAAATAATCGCCCCGTACTGAAGCAGCTGGTAGCAAGAGGATCAGGAGAATACGGGTATTTCAATGTATTAAACGACTCTTTGAATAAGGGGCAGGTTCAATCCTATGATACGCATACTGGAGTTCCGGTAGGATGGACCTTTCAGAAAGATAGTATTACTGAATTTGATCTAGAATTTGAGAAGCATGAGACCGTTCCTTATTCCATTCATTTAATTAAAAATAGCAATGGTCAGGTGGATACAGTTCGTCTGGAGTGGTGGACACAGTTAGACAAGTTTACCATTTCAAATCAATATTTGAATGAAGTAGGTCAGTATGAGCTGCTGGTGCATAAAACCGGAGATCTTTCGGAATATAAAGATAGCGAGATCTTGCGCATTTCCTATCAAATAGTGCCGACAGCAATAAAGACCACACAAGCGGTGTGGCCTATCATATGGCCCTATCTTTTAGCCGGTTCAATTATGGTATGTGCTGGATTCTTCATGATGAGGTCTCGAAGTCGGAGAAAGATGAAGCAAGTACAGCAGCAAAAGCAGGCGGTTACACTACAGATCAAGAATATTCAGGCACAGTTAAATCCCCATTTTATGTTCAATGCTATCAATTCCATTCAAAATTTGATTCAAAAGAATGATTTGATCGGAACCAATCATTACCTAAGTAAATTTGCATCGGTTACTCGCGCAACATTAGAAAATGCAGAAAAAGAAATGAATCCACTAAGTGAAGAATTACAATTATTGGACGATTATTTACAAATGGAACAGTTAAGGTTTGGTTTTCATTATCAGATAGAAAATAAAATTTCTGTTCATGCAGATCTCATTGAAATACCAACTATGTTATTACAGCCTATAGTTGAGAATGCCGTAAAACATGGTATCGCTATATTAGGAAATACAGGTATGATCAGTATTATCATTGATCAGCTTGGACAGACCATGCGTATTTGTGTCGAAGATAATGGAGCCGGATTTGATTATACGGTTGAAAATAATGAAAGTGGATATGGTCTTCGATTGAGCAAAGAACGTCTAAATTTACTTAATAAGCTTTATCCAGAAAATACATTTCATATTGAGATTAAGACTACTAACAATAAAACTCAGGTCTGTATCCTAATTTCTAACTGGATTTCTAAAAATTAATCAGATGATCAGATATGTAATTATAGACGATGAGGTAAACAACATCGAAATATTAAGTTCTTATTTAGAAAAGTATAGGGATAATCTACAGTTGGTCGGTACAGCTACCCATGCTGACGAAGGTGTTTTACTGATAAAAAATACACAACCGGAGTTAATTTTTCTAGATATTCAAATGCCTCAAAAAAATGGTTTTGATCTGTTACAGGAAATAGGAGAGCGTAGTTTTGAAGTGATTTTTGTAACGGCTTATGATAAATTTGGAATTCGGGCTGTTAAGTTTTCAGCATTGGATTATCTGCTCAAACCATTGAATATACAAGAGTTGGAAGAAGCATTGTATAAAGCCGTTGAAAAAATTAAGCAGAAGAAATACAATGCCAATCTGGAGAACTTAATCCAGAATCTCAATAACAAGCAACATGATGAAGATAAAATTGCTTTAAGTACTGGAAGAGAAACCCGGTATATTGCCGTTGCTCAAATTGTTCGATGTCGTGCAGATGATAATTATACCGAGATCTACCTGTCGGAGGGAGAACCAATTGTGATCAGTAAGACCCTTAAAGAATACGATGAAATGTTAAGTCAATATGGATTTATAAGAACACATCAGAGCCATCTCATAAATCCGAAGCATGTGTTGGGGTATACTAAAGGAGATAATCCGGCAGTTCATATGCAACATAATTTTTTGGTACCAATTGCCAGACAGAAAAAAGAATATGTATATCAAATTTTAAACCAGATTATAAAACCATGAAAACTCTTATTATTTACTTTTTTAGCATCGTTTTTCCAATAGCTTTATTTGCTCAGGGAAAAACTCATCCAATGCCACTTACAGATGCGGCTTTTGATACACAATCTACTCATCAAGTACAAGCTCAGATAAAGGGAAAAGTGTTACATGCAAGCCCGCCCGATCTCGAAAGAATTACGATTAAATATAGCATCGTGAATGCTGGAAATCCTTTTCAATCAAGTTATACAACCAAAGTAGCTCCAGATGGCACTTTTAGTATTGTCATACCAGATAAATTAATGAATCAGCAAATATGGTTCACGTTTGGAGAATATGCATATATCTGTATCTATTTAAATGAAGAACTGGAGCTCACCTTCGATCTGGACAAATTGAAAAAGAAATTTGTTTACTGGAATGGCGAGGGAGTTACTTTTGGTGGTAAAGATGGTAAAAAAAATGAGGTGATGAATAATTATATATTATTCGATAAAAAACATAATGAAAGTTTTTCAACGAAATTGCAGGATCTAAATAAAAAAGATACAGCATTCTTAACTAATCTAGATAGCTTATTTGCTGTTCAGGATCGTGTTAATGACATGTTCTATACTACATATGGCGATACTTATCAATATTTAGTCAAAAGTGAAACAGCGGCCAGTTATTATGAAGAAAAATTGAAATATTTACTTGAAAACAATATTCAAGTAAAACAGATAGAAGACTTACTGACTCCTGTTTACGCGATATCAAATAACTCACGGGCATATATACAATTTTTGAATTATTATGTAAGATCCTCTTTTAAAACTACCGGTCAAAAATATAGTCATGTCAATCTTGCTAATTACTGCGATAGCATATTACCGGCAGCTTACGCAGATTTAATCAAGTTACAGCTAGAAGATAGAGATGTTAAACTTCAGCGTGATCTTTATAAACAATTAGCACCGACCCTGCATTTCAAGTGGTCTAGCGAGTATGTACGATCTCAGATTGCCATGTTGGACAGTAAGATTGAGAAAATTGATTCAATCAACCAGGCATCAACTGTTAAAGAAAATGTCAAAGAAAATGTTGCATCAACGCTTGGAAAACACATATTAAAAACCGGATCTGGAGCATTACTTTATATCGATGAACATCAATCTGGGGCTGATTTTTTGCGAGATTTGAAATCTACATTTCCAAATAAACTTGTTGTAATTGATTTTTGGGCAACCTGGTGTATCCCATGTATTCAAGCAATGCCTTATAGTAAAGAGCTACATAAACAAGCAAAAGAAGCTGATTTACCAATTGAATTTGTCTATATCTGCACATCATCCAGTTCAAGTGAAGAGAAATGGAAAAATAAAGTGCTTGAAATAGAGCAGCCCGGTATTCATGTATTTGTTAATGAAAAGGTGACAAGCGAAGCGATGAATTTATTTAATAAAGGTGGTTTTCCTTCGTATATTATGCTAAAACCTGATGGAAGCTATGATTCCGAAACGATTACCAGTATGCAGGGATTATCGTTAGATATGTTGAAAGCACAACTCTGATTTAGAGATCATGATGAATAGGATGATCATGTAATTCAGACCATTTATTATTATCTTTTGTGTTAATAGTTTAAAATGCCTTTACTCTTCGTATCTTTGTCCCATAAATATAATAACATGCCAAGAGAAACAAAAAGAGGGCTATATCAAGGAATAATTGAGCAAGACGAAAAGGGTAATTACTTTTGTGGGCCATATTTATTGGACTATCAGTTAGTAGAACTTCATTTTAGATTAGGAGATAAAGTAAGCCTTAAAAAAGTAATTGGTAATACCAGTAGAAAAAGTTTTGATGATTATCCTCAAAAATCAATCAAGTTCTCGCTAGCTGGAGAAGACCATGATGAAGATTAGTCATTAAATTATACAGATCAGCTGCGATATCCTCAATGTTGATCTGTATCTTAAATCTTTTCCTCATCATAATCCTTATCTACACCATATCAGTAGGAGTTATGGGAATTTTTTAACATCGCTTGGATATTCTGGGCACTTCTGTGATCTCGGTCTATGTTAGCCATATTTAAGAGTTTTCTTGCTTTTGAAAGAGACCTGGGTAAGTGAATTCCTTCCAAATACAATTTTGCCAATATATAATTAGCCTCTTCAAATTCGTAGGCGGAATAATACTTTTCTAACCTTAAAATAGATTTATAATAACAAATTGCCCTTTTAATGTCCTGCTTGGTTCCAATTCCATAATAATAACACGTTCCTATTTCTAATGCACAATATTTACCCATATTGTCCGCTAGATGATAAAACTCAAATGCTTTTTTATATTTCCCATTCGTAGTATACAAACGAGCTAAATTAAAAGCACCTAAACAGTCATTTGCTTTAATCGCTTCTTTATATAGTTTTTTTGCTAGCGCTTCGTTTTTGTCACAGGCATACCCAACAGATAAATAATTGGCGTAGCTTATCATAGCTTGTTTGCTACCATTCCTATAGGCCGCTTCTGTTAAATCGAATGCTTCTTTTTTATCTTGTTGCAAGATGGGTTCTTCATCAATCCATAATGCATCATCATAATAATTTGCAAGTAATTATTGACTATCTGAATCTCCATGTTGAGATTTATGCATAATTTCTTCCAAATCTTTAAGTGAAAAACGCTTACTTTTGTATCTGTACATGATGTGATGTGTTATAAAACAATTTCAATTTACATAATTCTAAAACACTTTTATAGTACAGCTTTCCGCAATATTTGATTTATAGTCATACACTTTACCCTCAGTTTGAAAGCTTTCCCCTATTGATTATTAATTTTTTGTTACTTTATTCTAGAATTCATTGTTTTTAATAACCTTATTATTAACCCTAGTACATACTTTTTTATGTGGTAAATAATTTTGTCATTACAAGAGAAATTGTTAACTTCAAAAAACCAATGTTTTCAATGTGTTTAGAAAGTAGACTCAATCAATACTCCACATAAATATGAACTTAAATAAACGCGTAAAATTATTATCATTATCAGTTTCAACTGTTGCATTGTTTTTCAGTACGGCTATTTATGCCCAATCTGATCGTTTGAAAGTACATAAAAAGGTACTGTATAATATGACTTTTCAAATGGATAGTTTAAATACAGCATCTAAAACTACCGAGTTGACCGAGTTGCTGTTATCAGATACGGTTTCTTTATTTAGAACACTTCATAAAGCTGAGCAAGATGCCACTTATGCAGCTTATATTAATAATAAAGTTATCCAACTTTCTGCGCCAGTGGTTGTGACAATTGGAAAGATCAATAACCTGAATTATCAAATATTAAAATCTAATACTGGACAGATCAAAGTCTATGATGAATATTCAGGCAGCAATTTAAATCATGTTAAAGAAATAAATTATTATACAGAGCCTGCTACAGCAATGGACAGTTGGAAATTATCTTCAGACACAATTACCATTGATCAGTTTCTTTGTCAAAAAGCTGAAATAGACTTTGGCGGTAGGCATTGGACAGCTTGGTTTTCAACAGAAATTCCAATATCGGATGGGCCTTACAAATTCGGGAAATTACCGGGACTAATTTTAAGATTAGAAGATTCAAGTAAAACATGGAAATTTGAATTTCAGTCTATTCAAAATGTAGACGAGGATATAGAATTAAACAAAAAAGAAAATGTTGAAATTAAAAAAATCAACAAAGATAAGCTGTTCAAAGATAGAAGGTACTATCAAAAAAATATGCTTTCCATAATGGAATCAAATGGCGGAAGTATTGCTGAGGATAGAAAAGCGGCTCAAGAAAGGTTGAATGAGGTGATAAGAAAAGATAATAATTGGATTGAGCTTTAAATTGTATTATAAATTCAATCGACACCTTGTCCAAAAGTTAATAGATTGTTGTCAGGATCGAGCAACGAAAATTCTTTTTGCCCCCACGATTTAATTTCCAGAGGAGCATTTGGATGAATAGCGACATTATTGTCTAAGAACTGCTGATAAACGGTCTCAATATTGTCCGTTCTAATGTAAACCTGGCCATAATTTTCTTTCGGATCAAGTTCTTTAAATTCAAAAAAGTGAATTTCAATACCTTCTTTGAAAAGCATTAAATAACCTTCATAGTCGTGGTCGCCGAAAGTTTCAAAACCTAATTGCTTGACATAATAGTCTTTTGTTAGCGATTTATCGCGCATAGGTAACTTCGGATGTATTGCTGTTAGCATAGTTTTATTCTTTATTTAGCGATGTTAAACCTGTATGTATGACTAGAAAACTTTAACATCATATATACTGTATGTATAAAATTAACGATTTATTTTTGAACAATGATATACAGCCATTAATTATGAGGATGTTAAAAGAATAAAATTAGCGGATTTCAGGGGTGTATTTTTCGGTTGAAAATCTAGATATTTGGAGAAACGGGTTATCAATGAAGCATATTCTTATTTTTTCACTCTTATTATCAACTGTTTTAGGTTTTTCGCAGACAGTTCAGACTGCAGATGCGATAGGCTTCGGAGGTTCGATGTCTCCTTTAGTAAAAGTCAAAAAAGATAGAAAAGAATATTTTTATCATCTGGATGGCAATCATTTCATAGATGATGTGGAAGAACATGATGCAGATCTATTTGTTGTCGTGAAGAAGGGGCATTATGGTGTCTTGAATGATAAGGGAAACATGGTCGTTCCTATCGATTATGATGAAATTGAGCTCGCTACGGAATACGAAGGACAGTGGTATGCGGGAATACCATACGATTACAAATACATCATTTTAAAAAAAGATGGTAAAACCGGAGTCGCTGATGATAAGGGCAACATCATTATTCCCTTAGAATTTCAGAATACCACAGTTATTAATAAAAATAGTATTGGAATTGCCAAAAATAATCTTTGGGGCTGGGCTTCAGCCTCTGATGGTAAATTAGTACATGAGCCTGAATATGAATATATCACAAAATTTTTTTCTGACGAGTATGTGGAGGTTCGCACGGCGGATAAAAGTGGACTTGCCAAAGCTAGCGGGCAAGTTATCATCCCCGTCGAGTATGATGACTATTTAAGGTATATCGTAGGGGGGCAGCAGACCTATATTGAGGGAACAAAAAATAAACAGCTTTATTTAATGGATACTACAGGTACCATATTACTTTCAGGAAATACGGACTATAAAGCAATTGAAGGATCAAAGCTTCTGATATTTAAGCAAAAAGACTTGTTTGGAGTTATTGATCCCACTACCCAAAAAGTAATTGTATCGCCTGCATTTGAATCATTGGATCCTTTTATTAGAAATCTGGGAATAGCCAAAAAATCCGGTAAATACGGAGTGGTTGATATGCAGGGAAAAACACTTTTGGATTTTCAATTTGAGGAGATAAGATTTTTAGCGGCAAATGGCCATCATAAATATGACACCGGCTCCGATGCATTAACCGAGAAAATGTTGGCCAGAAAACCTCCAGAAGATGTCAGATTGAAGTTAATTTATGAGCAGCAGATAAACCAGGCACCCTATTTTATAGAAGTCACGAAGGCTGGAAAAAAAGGGCTGTACAGCTGGAACGGAAAAACAATTATCCCATGTGGTAAATACAAGAATATACAATTTCACTATTACAGAGGTAAGTCATTCTTTCTTGTAGACTCCGAACTAAAATCTGGAATTGTGGATGAAACTGGAACCGAAATATTACCAGTTCAATACACATTTAATGATTCTTATCAATATTCCAAAGAAGCAGTACAAAACGAATTCGATCTCGCGAATCGTTTTATTGTATTCTCAGAAGGAAAAGAAGAAGGAAGTATTGCATTAAAAATTGGATTGTTTGATCTGGATCAAAACGAGATTATTTTTGCAGCGCATGAACAGTATATTACATTACTGAATCACCGTTTCTTTCTACTGCGGAAACTGATTGCCGATTATAATTACGAGTTTTTACTCTATGATATCAAACAACGTAAGCTTCGTAAATTAGGAGCTGATATTACCGATGTACATGTGGTGAATGACAGTTTTCTGCAGATCGAAACGAAAGAAGGTGTTTATCAATTGACCACTTTTGATGGTACGAAGATCTATGCGAACCCTTCATGGAAGGTAGAGGGTAATTATCACCTTATTCGTTTCCCCAATTATAATAAGCATACTTTGAGTGGGTTTTATTTTGGGCTGAAAAAGATATATGCGGGAGAAGGAAATCTTTTTATTGATACCTTAGGTCAGGAGAAAAGATTTACGGGCATTGATCAAGTTGATTGTTTTTACGATGGATATGCTGTTGCAGCAAAGAAGATCGAAAACAAAGAAGCCTCTAGTGGATTCAAATACTTGAAAGGAATGATTGATTTGGAAGGTAAAACAGTCGTTCCATTTGAGTATAATGAAGTGTATGCCGCTGGCGCAGATGCTGAAATGTTAGTTTTTGCTAGAAAAGATAGCCAGATGTTAGTACGACGAGACGGTACGGTTATTTTAGGAGCAGAATACCATGACATAGAGACAAGTAGTGCAGATCCTAATTTTACCTTTGCGAAAGGGAGCAAGTATGGATTGGCAGATTGGGCTGGTAATATCCTTGTAGCGCCCCTATATGATGATATTCGTAGGAATTATGAAGGAGATCAAAAAACCTGGCCCTTATTGGTAAAAGAGGGTGACTGGTATTACTTCGTTGGGAAAGATGGTCAAAAGTATTCCATAAAAGCAAAAGAACGCTCTTATTAATCTAAATATAATCGCTTATGACATCATTTTCATCATATTTAAAATACAAGAATTTGAATTTTATACTTACTGCATGCTGTTTTGCTGCAACACTTTGTTTTTCAAATCCTGCAGCAGCACAAATAAGCAGTTCATATGTTGAAGAAGATCGTATGGCACCTTTTAGAAATGGCTTCGCGAAAATAACAGATAAAGGTCGGGTTTATTATATTAATGTGCATGGGGAGAAAATTGAACTTGCAGAAACTACCCCCGTAAGTTTTAACGATGCGTATTCAGTACAAGATTATCAACGTGAGATTAAAGAGGAAGCAGATTTTCTTCCAAAAAGTGTATTGAAGTATCTGAAAAATGGAAAAATCGGAATTATTTCGCCAAAAGGAGATCTTTTGTTAGCAGCAGACTACGATGATATTGATATCGAATTTCGGCAGTTCTGGAAGGTAAAGCGCAATGGAAAGGTCAGCTTATTTTTAGCTGATAAAACTTTTTTACCTTATTTCGATGATATCGGATATTTAGATGGTGAATATTTTGATGTTAAACAAAATGGGAAATGGTATTTATACAGTAAATTGCAAAATAAAGTAACGACCAGTCAGGGCTATGATGCATTTGATTATTGTGGTGGATGTGGCAATGGTTCAGCCTATGTATATGCACAGCAAAATGGTAAGTGGGGAGTCATGGATTGGAGTGAAAAAGTGCTCGTTCCATTTAAATACGAGCATGCACATTGGAATATGCGGAGTGATAACTGGGTGGCTTCCTTTTCAAAAAATGGACAACCGCTTATCATACATATACCATCAAAAAGAGAGTTTGTTGATGCCAAAATATTAACAGGTGTTTTACTTGTAAAAGAAAATAACAAGTATGGTGTATACGGGCAGGACGGTGATCTGAAAATACCATTTGATTTCGATAATATCGAACTGCCTAACGATAATTCATATTTAGGTTATTATGGAGAATATCTGTTGACCACAAAACAGCATAAAAAAGGAATTTCAGACCTAACAGGGTCAGTTATTATACCAAATGAATATGATGATATAAAAGTATACGACGATTATTTTGTTGTTAAAAAACAGCAAAAGTCTTATCTGATGGATAAGATGCGGAAGGTGCTTTTCGAAATCGAGAATGGAGAAATAACACATGTCAATGATTACTTTTACTCATCCGGCAGTAATAACCTAGCTACTTTTAAGATTAAAAAAGGCGCATATTATGGTTTGTATTTTGCCAATACAAACATCTATATTGAGCCACAATATTATAAGATTGATCTTTTTAAGTTTAAGAACAACGAACCAAAAGAGCAATATATCATTACCGAGAAAAATAAAATCTCCAGCCTATTTGATCAAGATGGACACCTGATGTTAAGCGATTTTGAAGGGATTTCCGAACTCTATGATGCGCCGAAAAATCTGATGACATTCATCAAAAATGGACAAATGGGCATTTACGATTTAGATACCAGAAAGGAAATCATTCCACCCGTTTACGATAGCTTTATTATGGGGAAATTCGGGAATAGAAACCTTATAAAAGCAAACAATGTCCGGAAAAAAGAGGCGGATGATATGGATAATCAGAGTAGTGATCTGTATGATCTTGCAGGAAAAAAGATATTGGAGACAGCTATTCAAGGAATAGACACCATAGGAGTTAAATACTGTTTAATAAAAGATATAAAAGGAAAATATCTTTTACTCAATATGGATGACATGGAGCTGCAGGCGTTTGATTATCAATCTGTTTATCCGATCAATAATCCCAATCTTCTATTAGTGTCGAAAAATGACAAAACCGGGGTTCTTTATGATATTAAGGCAAAAAAAGAATTCAAAGGAGCATTTAGTGTAACCTATGTAAAAGAAGGTTATCTGCCAAAGGATCCCGGTAAGGAAACGGTGATCTTGCCCTATAAAGGTGACATGGCTTTGCTATACAACGAAAAAGGATATGGCTATATCAACAATATGGGTGAGGTAATCGTCTCACCGAAATATGTTTGGGCATTTGATTTCCGGGGCGATGCCGCTATGGTATGTCAATCTGAAAACTCAGACAGCCGTGCACTGGTTTTTAAAATGGGTTTTATCAATAAAAAGGGAGCATTGATCTTTCCCCTGACATATGATCTCACAAATTCTAGGCTAAACCACGAAGAATCTGTGTTTATTAATAATTCAGTCTTTTTACCAAAAGTAAACGGTTATGAATATCTGTATGGATTGGGAGATCTTACCACAGGAAAAGAGGTGCTACCGGTTGAATACACACAAATTCGGGCCCTTCAGAATGGAACTTATTTTCTGCTTCAAAAAAATAACAAATTTGGCATATCGGATGCTAAAGGAAATGTAATCGTGCCTATTGAATTTGAAGAAATCTTATTTGATGCACCCACCTTCTTCGATTCACCTTTAGATACAAAGCAAAACATCTTCCCGTTGCTGGTTTATCGGGAAGCAGTCTGGAAATATATCGATGAAAAAGGAGATTATCTCAAAATAAAATAAGAGTTTTAGATTTAAAAAGTCTTGTAAATTCTCACGCTGTGAAAACATCTTCAATTATCAATTGAAGATGTTTTTTATAAATAATTAAAGCAAGATATGATTAAATTTAGTGATGAGTGTATATCCTAATTTAATTTTTCTCTTGCTTAAATAATGCCTCTAGTATGGCGGCTTGTTCCTGAAATTGATCGAATACATTTATTTCTTCCGCAAGATCTTCTTTAAGATTGTAGAGTTGAGGACCATTTTTTCCAAATGGAGGTATATACTTCCAGTCTCCAGATACAATAGCAAGGTTGCTATATCCTTCTTGTATCAATGTCTTTCTTCCTTGTTTCGCGTTGCCAACAAAGGTATCCCATAAATTTTGACTATCAGATGCTTGTCCATCTGGAAGTTTTTGATTGAAATAACTGGCAAAACTGGCAACGAAATCAATCTGACAAACCAATTCTTGACTTACAGCAGGTTTAATGTGTGCGGGCCAGCTGATAATAAAAGGGACACGGGTTCCACCTTCATATAGGTCCGTTTTCCATCCCCGTAGTGGACCTGCGGGACTGTGAATTCCGTTTAGTTCTTCTGCTTTATCAGCATATCCATCATCCAGTACAGGGCCATTGTCACTGCTGAAAACGATCATCGTATTCTGTTCAATACCAAGTTCATGAAGTTGCTTTGTTATTTGACCAACGATCCAATCCATTTCCAAAATAGCATCACCCCGATAGCCTAAGTTGCTTTTACCCTTAAACATGGTGGCAGGCATTCGCGGCACATGAATATCATGCAGTATACAGGAAAAATGGTTTCTTATGATTTTGCGCTATGAAATCCTGAGCTTTAGCTAAAAACGTAGTTCCCAATTCTTCGTCTGTCCATCTTGTTTGTTTTCCACCGGACATATAGCCAATTCTTCCTATACCGTTTACGATCGTATGGTTATGACCAACAGAAGATTGTAACTTTAACAATTCAGGATGTTCCTTTCCAGTAGGATCATTTCCTATTTTATTTTTATAATTGACGTTAATAGGATCTTTGGGATCCAGGCCTATTATCCGATGGTTCTCCATAAAGACGGTCGGAACTCTGTCAGCTGTTGCAGGAAATATATATGAATAATCAAACCCGACCTCATTTGGTCCTGGTTTAATATCCGCATTCCAATCCTTATTAATTTGGTCACCTAATCCTAAGTGCCATTTACCAATGATAGCAGTGGTATAACCTTCATTTTTAAATACCTTAGGCAAGGTAATCTGATCTGTTGGTATAATCAAAGCTGCATCTCCGGGAAGAATATTTCTTCCCGGTTTTCTCCAGGGATACTGACCGGTCATTAAACCGAATCTGGAAGGAGTACAGGTTGCAGAGGTTGCATGTCAACGCGTAAATCGCAGTCCATTTGTGGCCAATTTATCTGTATTTGGTGTCGAAATAGCCTTTGCACCATAACAGCTTAAATCACCATATCCCAAATCATCTACGTAAATAAAGATAACATTTGGTTTGCTCTTTTTATTTTGTGCAATTATACTAAGCGGAATAAAAATACCCGCGATCATAAGGGTTAATAAATGCCTTTTTTTTAAGGTATAGTGTTTCGGTTCAATGCAAATATAATAATCAATCTAAGAAAATTGTGAAATGCTTTCAGAATAAAATCGGTGTAATAAGCGTATAAATAATTGGAAAGGACAAATAATATTATTTTTACTACATACTTCAAAGGTTTTTTATGAAAAAACGGTTAAAATATTCACGATCAACTTGTAATATAAAGCTTTAATTCTTATTTTTGAGTAGACTCCCAAGTAAGACTTAAATTATGGTTAGAAAAATCTGCTTATTACTTTTAACAAGCTGTTTACTAATTTCATGTTCTGACAAAGAACTTGGTTCACTTGTCGACGAAATTGATGTCGAACATCCTACTGGCGAAGAAGAAAAAGTGCCGATCAGAATAGTTGCAGATAAGAGCAATCAAAATTTCTACGAGATGGTGATGTTTGAACTAAAAGATAGTACTTATAATGGACCAAACGGATCAATGCTAATTCCCTTAAAATATCAAAATTTAGATTCGCTGACATGGGAGGTTGAAGGAAGTCCCAAGAAACTGGATCTTGTCGTTAAACAATCCGGAGGATATCGGTTTACTACAGCTTGGGGGCATTATTTTTATTTACCAGGAAATTATAAAACCTACTTAAAGGGGTATAGAGGAAAGGACTTAGTTGTAAAAGATTCTGCAGCAATCCATATTACTGGAGATGGAGACTTTTTGCACCTTAAATGGAGTGAGCTGAGTGGTGATCCGAATCAAAACATAGGCTACACCAACAATGGAACACAAGATTATGAATTCCAAGTCTACAGCAATAAAATCGGTAAAGAAATTTTCTCGAAATTAAATGTGCGATTTGAGCATTTGGATTATAGAAAGTTTAATCCTGAAATAGGAAAACGAGAACTGGAAGTATTGACAACACATATATCCTCCCTATATGGAGAACCTAAATATGATGAAACCACTAAAGGTATATATGCCAAGTTCAAAAAGCTTTTTAAGAAAGGTGTAAGAGCGGAGCAGGTGATCAAAATCTGGCTCGGTAAAACTTCAAATATGGCTCTTTTAAAAAAAGATTCCTGGAAGGAAAATGGATTCGGTTATGAAATTCATGCTGAACCAAATCATTAAATGGATTAATAAAATTTGATCGGAATTATCTCTGTTTACATTTTAACAGTAAAAATAACCATGATAACTGCGATATAAAGTTGATTTAAAAGCGCTGTTAGTGTCTATAAAGCATATTGTTTTGCGATCTTCTCTTCAGGTTTTTCAGTGAATAAATACAAACAAAAGATAAAAAAGTACTCCAGAGGTTTCATCAATCTGTATACCAAATTAGATTTTTGAGGCGTATTAATCTTTTTTGATAAAGGATAACCAAAACGATCATAAAATCTTCTGATGACTTGATGTACAGATGGAAAATGATCTGAAATTAGTTCCTCGAAAGCATTGGCAACGAGTAGTTGTCTGTTGACAACAATTTCATTTCCATACCTTTTCCCTAAGCGAAGTGGTTTTACAATCGTTGGATCTCCACAAACAGCTACAGTACATAAGTAATGTCCCCTATGATCTAAAAAAGGTGGGTGAGTTTTGGTAGAAAAATTCCATGTAGTCGTTTCCGTAAATACTTTTGTAATGGAATTTACTTCCTGTCCAAATAAAACTAATATTGCAACAATAATCACAAAAACAGGAATAAGAAAGACCAGAACGTAAACGGGTTGATGGCTCACATTCGCCATTTTCGTATTCAGGTAGTTAAGAAATTTATTCGAGTAATGTTTATTTGTTGCGGATATAGCTTCTTCTCCGATACATCTAAAAATTAAAATAAACGCCGTTACCGTATATGTGACGGGTAGGAAAAAGAACAACCAGGAATCGTAGAATTGCGTATTCGATGAGATCTGTAGTAAGACAGCAACGCTCATAATTATTCCGATAATGACAAAGATCAGTGACAGTACAAATAGAAGTGGAGGTGCTGATCTTCCTTTTAACCATAGCTTTATAATTCCAAACATGGCAAGTGCAAAAAAAGTAACTAATGTCAAGCTATGTTCTAAAGCAAATGGCGAGTAACCGCCGTCGACAATATCTATTGCTTCCTTATAGTGCGAGCCATAAAGCATAAGTCCGAAAACAAATAGTAGAATCGAAATACAAAAAGCCACAATGATAAGGTATTCCGTAATTTTAGTAGAGGTATTAGCTTTCTTTCGCAACTGTTTATAAACCCAAAATCCTAGTAGTGGAAATGAAATTAGAAAAAATATGATCA
The DNA here is from genome assembly GCF_012030425.1 of Sphingobacterium sp. B16(2022). Taxonomy (GTDB): domain Bacteria; phylum Bacteroidota; class Bacteroidia; order Sphingobacteriales; family Sphingobacteriaceae; genus Sphingobacterium; species Sphingobacterium anhuiense. The sequence goes on from NZ_JAAUVN010000001.1 coordinate 1,123,894, forward strand.
GAAACTCCATTGGCTTTTCTACTTTAGTTTATAGTTAAGGGGTACAATTTTTCATGAATATAATCAAAATAAGGAAAGGTATTGCGTTCTCAATGAGTTTTATTACTGATTATATTCTTTTTCCTAGATGCCGTTTTAAAATGTGTAAAATTAATGGTTAGGACTCGTATAAAAAATACTAGCTGTACCTATGAAAATTAGTATTTCTGTATCTGTACCCAAAGAAATAGAGTCTTTAAATTTGCTTATCACCAATACAACAAGAAGATGAAGACTAATGAAATTAATGGATTTAAGATTGTAAATTTTTATTTGTCCGAACTCAGCCCTGTGGTTTCTTTATATAAAAAACACAAGGAGAAATCCGATTTTGAGGGAAAGGACGCAAGGATAAATATTTTGACCGCCGAATTTGGACTCCCTTTAGCTGTGATCATGCAGGCTAAAGAAGTTATTGGCTATGCATCTGCAATTATTAATCATTCAAACAAGGTGGAAATGACTTGTTACTTTTTATCAGAATTTCATCAAGTCGAATTTAAGGAAGCATTAGAAATCAAAGCAAAAAGAAATTTTATCCAGACATTCGGAGATGATGATCATAGCATCTCTAAACTTAAATTGGCGATTGAACGACTTATTGATTGGCTCAACCTTTAAACTGAATGAAAAAGTGAATATTTAAAACATATAGCATAGGTGCTGTTGGATACATATGATATCCTAAAATATGTAAATTGCAGCGTGTTCAATATCCAACAATTTGAAGGCAGTGAATAATAAGAAAAAAATAGCGGAAGATAATTTATTAGCATATAAGTCCATGAAGAAAGAATCCTTATACCTCAAGATTGCTCATATTATTGAAGAACAGATTGTCTCCGGAACGATGCAATTAGGTGATAAACTCCCTTCGCTGCGTGTGGTTCAGAAGATGTATCATGTGAGTATCAATACGGTTAAACAGGCCTTTCTAGAGTTAGAAAGCAGGTCTCTGATTGAATCTAGACCTCGATCTGGTTATTTTGTGAGTAAAATAGCGCAACGACGTTTATCACTTCCCTCAGTTGGTCGATTACAGGCCTCGGATAATGAGCACGACCAGGAAGATCTGATTGATAAAGTTTATAACTCGCTAAAAAAAGAAAATCTGACACAGTTCTCTTTAGGCGTTCCTGCACAAAGCATGCTTCCTATAGCAAAACTAAATAAAGGAATTGTGAATGTGATACGAAAACTTGACGACGGCGGGACCAGTTACGAACCTGCGCAGGGAAGTATTAATTTAAGAAGAAGCATAGCCAAATGGAGCATGGAGTTTGAAGGACAACTAACTGAAGAGGATCTGGTGACCACTTCCGGAGCCATGAATGCCATTTTTAATTGTTTGTTAGCCGTGACAAAGCCAGGCGATACGATCGCAATGGAAACACCTGTATACTTCGGGACAATTCAAATAGCCAAGTCACTTGGACTTCATGTGATCGAAATACCTTCCCATCCGATTTGTGGGATCGATATGGACGCATTAAAGAAAGTTATTTCTAAAATAGATGTATGTTGCCTCACCGCAAATTTCAGTAATCCATTAGGCAGTCTTATGCCAGAAGAAAACAAAATCGAACTGGTGAAGATGCTTACCGAACGAAATATACCGTTGATCGAAGATGACCTGTATGGTAACCTTTACTTTGGCACCAATAGACCTAAGCCCTGTAAAGCCTTTGATGAAGCTGGAATAGTCATGTGGTGCGGTTCCTTTTCAAAGACACTGGCACCGGGGTACCGTGTAGGGTGGGTAGCGCCGGGAAAATTCAAGAAGAAGATCATTCGGCAAAAACTGCTGCAGACCATCTCAACACCTGTTTTATATCAGGAGGTTATTGCAGATTTTATGGAGCATGGCCGTTATGACCATCACCTTCAAAATTTTAGAAATAAGCTGTATTCAAACTGCTTTCAGTACCAACGGGCTATCGAAGAATATTTTCCGGACAATACTAAAATATCCGACCCTCAGGGCGGATTCGTGCTTTGGCTCGAATTGGATAAAAGAATTGATACAGCATCCTTGTTTGATACAGCTATCCGCCAGAATATAAGCTTTGCGCCAGGTAGAATGTTCACACTTCAGGACCGTTATCATAACTGTATGCGGTTAAATTTTGCTTTAGAGTGGAACGAACGAATCCATACCGATCTGAAACGGCTGGGTACGATCGTGAAGAATGCTTTTTAAACACTTCTTATTCGGTATTCTTCCGGTGGTAAGACTTTATATGGTCTGCTTTAATGATTTGATTTTTAGTTGCATTTAGATTAAAAATCAGATTTGTTCGGCCTAGGCTATCTCTTTATTGTTTTGCTATATATTGACCAGTTTTCATTCCGGTAAAAAATACATCCCCCTAGAAAAGTTCCTTCCAGAGCCCTGTAACCGTGCATTCCACCACCTCCAAATCCAGAAGCTTCTCCAACAGCAAATAATCCCGGCATGACATGACCTTCCGCGTCAAGCACTTGACCATTTAGATTGGTTTCAATGCCACCTAGCGTTTTTCGAGTCAGAATATTCAGACGTACAGCGATCAATGGACCATTTTTAGGATCTAGAATTTTATGTGGTTTTGCAGTTCTGGCAAGTTTATCGCCGAGATATTTTCGCGTATGCTGGATGTAGTTGATCTGTATGTCCTTGCTAAATTTATTGTCAAGTTGACGGTCCCGGTCCTGAATCTGTTTTTTTATCGTATTATAGTCGAGCAGTTCGTTTCCTGCTTTCTGATTCATTTTTGTCACCAATTCCTCCAGATTTGTTGCGACAATAAAATCATCGCCATGAGTTTTAAAAGCTTCCACAGGCGCTGTAGCAGCTTTCCCAAAAAGTCTGCTCAGAATGAGTCGATAATCTTTATTGGTCAGGTCTGGATTTTGCTCAGAACCAGAGAGTGCAAATTCTTTTTTAATAATTTTTTGAGTGAGAATAAACCACGAATAATCGTATCCCGTAGCTTGTATAAATTTCAACGTACCGAGCGTATCAAAGCCAGGAAAGAAAGGAGCGGGGAGCCGATTGCCCGTTGCATCGAGCCAAATTGAAGATGGCCCCGGTAGAATACGAATTCCGTGGTTCGACCAGATGGGATTCCAGTTTTTTAGACCTTCAGTATAATGCCACATCCTGTCTTTGTTGATGACGTGTGCGCCAGTCTGTTCCGCGATTTCAATCATCTTGCCATCCACATAATCTGGAACTCCACATACCATATGTTGAGGTGGAGAGCCCAGTCGAATCGGCCAGTTTTTTTTCACAAGTTACAGATTGGCTCCAATTCCACCCGAAGCGATGACAATGTGTGCTCCACGAAAACAGAACTCACCGATACAATTTCTATTAGTTTTCTCACCCCGTTTTTTATCATCAGCTTGAAGAATATCACCTTCGACACCGACAATAACTCCATTTTCGATCAATAACCGCGACACACGGTGTCGAAATTTGAACGTAAGCAAACCTTTTTCTTGAGCTTCATATGCTTTGTCAACAAAAGGCTTGACCACGCCAGTTCCTGTGCCCCATGTAATGTGGAATCTGGGTACAGAATTGCCATGTTCCGAAGCTGAACCAGCACCACGTTCAGCCCAGCCGACGATCGGAAAAAACTTCATTCCTAATTCCGAAACATAGTTGTATTTTTCTTCTGTTGCAAATTTAACATATTCAGAAGCCCATTTACGAGGCCAGAAATCTTCAGGACGATCAAACGAAGCCGTACCTTCCCAATCCTGATAAGCAAGTTGAAAAGAATCTTTAATCCCCAAAATTCGTTGTTGTGGAGAGTTTACGAAGAAAAGACCTCCAAATGACCAATATGCTTGGCCACCCATATTCGTTTCAGTTTCCTGATCTAAAATAAGCACCTTTTTACCGGCTTTCGTCGCTTCATATGCAGTAACGAGTCCTGATAATCCACTTCCAATGATAATTGTTGCATACTGTTCCATGTCAACATAATTTAGCTTTCTTGAAGTTAAGAAATTTTGAACAGTATGATCTTATTTTTTTAGAACTGTGTCAGTTATTGTGGTATAGCATAGAATTTTATAAATACCAGCGTCGTCCGCTTACCGGATAAATGATGAATTATTAATGACCGTAAACCAATTCCTGTAGCAATTCCTGAAGGCGCTTTGTTAAAGGTCCTGCTGCTGGGCTAAACTCTTTATAACCCAATAAAGCAGTTACAGGAGTAATATTTTTAGTAGTTGAACTAATAAATGCCTCACTTGCCGATGCAATGTCCTCAATGCTAATATTGCGGACTTCAACCACCATGATAGTTTTTGCCAATTCGATAATTTTTTTACGGGTAATACCTTGTAAAACATCTTCACCAGCAGTTAACAATTTGCCATCTTGACTTATTAAAAAGAAGTTAGCACGCGGGCATTCCGATATCAAGCCGTTTTGTATGTAAACCACATCGTCAGCCCCCTGCGATTTAGCTGCCTTAAGTGCCTGTATACCCATCACATAATCGATAGATTTGACGAGACTAAATGGACGGTGATAGTGAAAAGGAAGTAGTTTCAGACCCTTACTTTCCAACACTAAATTTCTTTTTAAAGCTTGTTGACTGATAATTAAATTGGGCTCACCAATACTATACCCATCATTACTATATCCGCCGGTCAATAAAATTTTAATACCAGAATCCGGAATCATATTTGCTTCCATCAAACTTTTTATTTGAGCTTTCAGTTCATCTCTGGAGTAATTTACAGGTAGATCCATCAGCTCAGCAGATTGATAAAATCGATCTAGATTATCTTCTAGGAATACTGGAATACCGTGTACCGTTTTGAAAAAATCAAAAATACCGTAGCCGCGCACAAGAGCAAGATCCGTAATTGATAATTTTGCTTCGTTTTCAGGAATTAATTTTCCGTTGAAGATCAAATAGCCCATTTGCATATACTTTTTTATATTGAATGTTTAGCGAACACAAACCTATACAATCCTCCATTGAAAAACAAGTTCTAGCCACGTGTTTAATTTGAACTTTACCCGCAAAGTAACCTGTATTTGGTAAAGAATATCACCTTTAATTTAAGAGATTTAGCGCGAACTATATTGTTCATCATGCGCAATGGTCGTTTTCAAAAAAATCAAACTCATTCTTTTTTATTAATGATTTCAGATCAAATTCACCATTTTCATAACTTTTTACAAGTCCCATTCTATGGTATTCGACGAGTAACAGTTCAGCGTTAAAATAGATGAGCTCGCAGATTATCTTTTAGCCGAGTTTATATATACTTACAGCCCTAGATATGCATTGTAAGCTTCGATAAGCGCTTGTTTTTTTGTTTCGTCTTTTACAAACTTATAGATTGGAATTACACCATCTTTTTTAAAAAAATCAACCAGGGTAGGAGCAGTCTTCGAAATATTATTCCATTCCTGAGAAACAATTTTTTCTCCGGTGTAATTCGTGACATCGATCATCCAAAAATTGGGCGCTAGTTTATTTCCTCCAACCAGTTCAACAGCTAAATTCTGTTTTAATGGAGCGGCTTCTTTCGGTGTTTCTGTCCAAGTAGAAGGGGTGGGCATAAAATATTTATACATCGTTGGTATAAACCACTTTCTTCCATTAGACGCTTGATTATGACGATAGAGGTAATCCATTCGTTGTCCAACATCAATTTTCTTTAAAACATGTGTTCCATAAAGAGCTATTATTTCTTTGGCTGTTTTTGTCTCCAGATCATTTTTAAACGCTGAGGTTAGATACTTAGATTGAAATTCATTGAGATCCATTTCAAAGATTCCAAAAGTAGCATATACTAGTACTTGAGAAACCCCTTCATATTCATAATCTATTGATCTAAATGTTGTATCATTCTTAAATGCTGATTTGAAAGTCTCTCTAAAAATATGTTTATATTTAGCAAGTTCCTCGCTGCTAAGCCCCGCTCTTTGCCCCATCGTCTGGATACATGTTTCTTTTTTTCCACTTATTTCTAATTTAGGACCACCGCTTGAACTGAAACTTTGAAAGATCGTTCCACCATCCTTGTCAAATGCTTCAACATCGATTACTTTGTTTCTAGTAGATGCAGGATGCGCATATTTACCCGTAATATCATAACCGTAGCCGAGCATATAATAGTTGTCTGTAAGATCCTTAGTTCTCCAATCTATATGAGCAGTATTAGATAGATCTATACCTGTAAAATAAGGGTTGATTTTTTCTTCGTGAGTGATTAGATTATCTTCCTTTGCTTTATTACATGAAGCAAATAGAAATAAACATAGCGCTATCAAGGGTAATTTATTTATCATGTTATTGATTTGAAATTCAAAGATAAATAACTTCTTTACATTTTATGTTTTTTTTACGAATGATTTAATTAGTTATCGCTACTTGGAAATCGATATTCAGATTTTGATCATGACTTTACGAAATACTAGGGTTAGTTTTTTAACAATTTGATCTATCTTATGCTGCTAAGCACTAATTTTTTACATATCGGTATAAAATAAGACAAAGATTCAACGATAGGGAATTTATGGCAGGATGAATTTAGTAGTATGATTAGTTTTTGACGTAAAGTACTATATACTATTATAAGGTAAAGATGAAATCATCAGATCAGTTGCTGCACTTCTTTTTTTAATTTCGTATCCTTTGAATCGAGGACGTTTTAATTTTTTACGTTTAAGTGTCATTAGTTTTTTTAGATTTACCGCCCCGATGTATTAGAAACAAAGCGAAGGATTTTGAAGAAGTTAAAAATAAAAGATAATCAGCAAAAGAAGGAAGACCAGGATCTGTCTTTTAGAGTGTTTGATTTAACCAAAGAAAATTTGAATCAATATACAATAGCGCATAAAAAGGATCATTTTTGCATCTATGTGATTGAAGATGGTACCATGCAAATGAGTGTAGAAGATAAAATCCATAAACTAAAAGCAGGTAAGATTGCCGTGATATTTCCAGAGCAGGTGAGTTTAATCGCAAATCAAAGTATAGATCTAAAAGGTAAGATCATCCTATTTGAAGAAATATTATTCTGTTCCGATATTTTGAAAAATGAATTGAGTACATACAATGTTAACCTTTCCACCCAGCTCAATTGCACGATGCTTGCCGCAGCAGATTTTCAGCGGAGTCTCGGGATGATCAATATTATTCAAGATGTTTATCAGAACCCCTCTCTAGTTAAAAAGGAGCAAGCCAGATTTTATATTAAAATTTTACTACTCGGATTAATTGAATCTGTCCATGGTTTACATCCCATAATGTATCAGGAAACTAGCGATAAGCCCATTTATATCAAGTACAAGAAATTGTTGAATATACACTACAAACAACATCGTACAGTTCAGTACTATGCGGCGGAACTGATGATAACGACAAAAAAATTAAATGCCATCACCAAAAAACATTGCGGTGAAACAGCTATTCAAACTATTCATCATCGTATTTTAATGGAAATTAAAAGGCAATTGATGTTTTCCGATCTAGCACACAAAGAGATAGCTTTTGATCTAGGGTTTAATTCGCCATCAGCATTGAACAAGTTTGTGCGCTCCAAATTAAAAGAAACACCTACACAGCTGCAGCAGGAACTGTCGCAAATTTATAACGGATAATCCCATTTGTATAACAGTGGTAATTCCTGCTCATGTACTTTTGTCAAGTACAAAAAAATATAAACATGAGTAAATTATTTATTGCAGGTGAGGTTTTCCATGGTGCTGGAAGTCTTGAAGAGCTGAAAAATATCAAAGGTCAAAAAGCTGTAATCGTAACCGGTGGCAGCTCGATGAAAAAAAGTGGTACTTTGGATAGAGCCATTTCATTTCTTGCAGAAGCAGGGGTAGAAGTAAGTGTTTTCGAGGGCGTTGAAGAAGATCCTTCTTCAACAACTTGTTTAAAGGGAGCAGCGGAGATTCAAGCATTTAAACCCGACTGGATTATCGGATTGGGAGGCTGTTCTGCTATTGATGCAGCTAAGATGATGTGGGTTTTTTACGAATATCCTGATATTGATTTTGATAGTATTATAAAACCTTTTACAGTTCCGGTTTTAAGAAATAAGGCCAAATTCATAGCGATTCCCTCAACAAGCGGTACAGGAACAGAAACAACAGGCCTTGCTGTGATTACAGATCGTGAGAAAGGTGTCAAATATCCGGTTGTTTCTTACGAACTTACACCAGATATTGCTATTGTTGACGGAGAAATCTGCGCGTCTATGCCTGCCCATGTGACAGCAAATACAGGTCTTGATGTATTGACCCACTGTGTTGAAGCTTATGTTTCCAACATTGAAAACAATTATGCTGATGCATTATCAAAAGGCGGTTTAGCGCTTGTATTTGATAATCTTAGCGAAGTTGTCGTTCATCCGGATAACATTACAGCACGTCAAAATATGCATGATGCCTCATTTATGGCCGGTTTGGCTTTCAATAACGCTTGGTTAGGAATTGTACACTCGCTATCACATCAGGTAGGAGCATTATATGGAATACCTCATGGAGCTTCCAATGCGATTTTTCTGCCCAATGTAATCCGCTATAATGCCCAAGTAACTACACGTTATCCAGATTTAGCGAAAATAGTAGGTGAAGAGACAGCAGAAGGATTAGCACAAGCTATTGAACGTTTACGCTCTGAAGTGAATAACAAAGCTTCCATCAAAGATTTTGGTATTTCAAAAGAACTTTGGGAGAAAAATTTGGATTTTATTGCTCAAAATGCACTGGTAGATCCATGTACAGGATTCAATCCACGTCTTCCTTCTTTAGAAGAATTGAAGGCAATTTATAATGCTTGTTACGAGGGAGTTGTGTTTTTGGAAGAAGTTGTAAATGCTTAATACGATCAGCATTCTTTACAATAGTTTTGCATACAGGCAGAACCATTGTAAAGAATTTAAAAAACAGGGAGTTTATATGATTCCCTGTTTATTTTCTTAAACGCAGAAGAGATGGAATTTAAGAAGCAGTTTGTAATACGAGTTCATGAAATCGTAGTCACTTCATAAAGAGCATTTTTAAACTCACTGGGAGTTTGGTTTTTAATCGTCTTAAAGACTCTATTGAAATTTGATAAGCTATTGAAACCACAATCGTAAGCAACTCTATGTATTGAAAGTTGATTTTCTACAATTAATTTGCATGCCTGCATGATGCGTACTTCATTGACAAATTGCACAAATGTTTTTTGAGTTTGAGTTTTGAAATAACGACAGAAAGCATTTTTGCTTAAATTCATTGCTAGAGCGATTTCCTCTAAACTGATTTCTCTCGAATAATTGGTCAGTACATATTGAACTATCTTATCAATTTTTAGAGCGTTGTTAGGAAAGTGAATATTTGAGTATTCAATGTGACATAAAACATTTTTGTCCGATGCATCTTGTAGTTTTTCGATGATTTGCAGAAATATAATTATTCTTTTCAATCCTTGAGCATCCAGAAGCTTGTACAATAATTTTTTGATCTGCTCTTTGCATTTTCCTTCATAGCGTATCCCCCTTTTAGATAGAAGCAGAAATGCCTGTAATTTCTCAGTATCATGAAATGATGATAAGATTTCCACTAAACGGTCCGGATCAAAAAACAAGGCAATAGAATGAGCATGATGTTCCTTCTCCGATTCAATAACATCAGTAAACCATACATGAGGGAGCTCCGTCCCAGTTAAGGTGAGGTCTTCACTTATAAAATAATCGAAATGATCACCAATTAAACGTTTACCTTGGCTCTGCACAATATAAGTCAATTGACATTCTTTATGAAAATGATAATCGGTAGAGAATGCTTGCTGCTGTGTTACCCGTACTGCAAACAAATCTTCCCCCACCGTTTCCATTACTTTTGCAAAAATGGGTTTCATAACAAGGTTGTGTGTTTTTTCAATATAAAAAAATAAGAAATCATTACAGCGAGATTTTTATTGTGACTTACAAGATCGAACAGGTAAAATTTTCGTAATGTGAATGAACAAGATACGCGCGAGCAAGCACAACGATCGTACTACATCTATGTAAGAATTCTCTTATGTGAAAATCATCAAAAAAAATTATCCTTACTACTGCTAATTTGATTTATTCTAATGTTTTTTTGCAATGCACTATAGAATCTCACCACATAGTTTTTAAACCGGGAAATATATTTTTGCACTATTAATATTATTTTAAAAAAATGATGCCTATCTTAAGACTGTAAACCACAATTACAATTTAAGAAACACGGTTAGGAGAAGAAAGGTTATCATTGATCATAATTGTAGGTGTCTTTTTCGACGAAAGATAATTACTTTGAATGGATCTGTTATTTTTTCTAAAAGATGTAGAGCACTATACTGATAAACTAAATTGATAGAACAGCCCAAATTATAACATTATGAATAAATATTCGAAAATCATTATTATAGCTTATATTTTATTAGAAACCGTTAGTATAGTTCTATTTTCTATAGGAGAAATAGGTTTACGAAGTTTTCTGCTATCAACAGCAGTGTGTGCGCTTGGGATATTCGCGCAGATATTAAGCACAAATAAAAAAAGAAAATTAAACGATATTAGACAGTAGAATTGTATTCGATCTACATATGCTATAACTTCATAGCCTTATTTTGCAGTTCTATTTGTGATAAGACTTCTTGATCGAAACCTGACTTTTTCAAAATTTGAAGAATAAAGGCTGTTTTTCCTTCTACATAATGATCAATATCATCAGGATACTTTGCCGCTAGTTCGGTTTTTAATCGACCATAGTCTTGTGCTTCATTCAGATTTGCGCGGAGATAATCCCTTAACAATAAATGATTTTTTAAACTTTCACTATTTTCAACACAAACATATAAATGATGTTCATACCAGAGGTAGCCGGAACCATCCATAGGCGTTAATTGGTCATCTCTTTTAAAGGCCTCTCTTCCAGGAATACCCATTTCACCACAATAAGTATAACCTAGTTTTTTGAGTGTACTTTTGATCTCATCAAATTTTTCTTTATTGCTGATGATAATATCAATATCGATAATAGGTTTAGCGGAGAGACCAGGTACAGCGGTGCTGCCAACATGTTCAATGCCGCGTATCAGCGTTTTCAAACAATTCTGGAAAACTGATTTAAGTTTTTCAAATTCAGTAGCCCAATTTACAGAATAGGGTACCACAACGACCTTTTTTATCTTCTTATTTTCCATGCTTGGAGTCGGTTTGAATTCCAAAATTAAGGAATAAGTTTAAATTCATGTTATGCACGATCATCAAGACTTGTTTTTGTTCTTGTGCGGTCTTTATTTCCAGTTGCGATGCACATGATTGTTAATCATTTCATAAGCTTATGGTAATCCCTATTTAACACGCAACGTATAGCTTTGCCGCTAATCAATCTTATTTGTAAAGGCAAAACTCATGTACTTTAAATCATCTAGACTATTGTGGCTGTTATTACCACTTACATGCCACTCACTACCTACAGAAGCAAGCAATTTAAGAATAGCATTGTTGAAAAGTGAACTTAACATTCAACAGCAGCTATCCGGAACCGTGCTCGATGAAGCTGGTCAACCCATTATTGGCGCGACTGTCCGCAATTTGCGCACCCAACAAGACTATCAGACAGATCATAACGGTCGATTTGTGATGGACGGAAAAGTCGGAGATACCATCTCTATTCGATTTATTGGATATACGACCACACAACAGACCATTACTTCCCAAAGTGGATTTCAGATTAAGATGACCTCAGAAGGGCAGCAACTCGAGGAAGTAATGGTTTCCATAGGTTACCAAAAAATCCGTAAATCTGATGTGACAGGAGCTATTGCAAGTGTAAAAGCAGAAGAACTCAACCTGACATCACCTAAGCTGTCGCAAGCTTTAGTCGGTAAAATAGCAGGTGTGCAAGTTATGCAAACGAGTGGCGCGCCTTATGAAGGAACAAAAATTAAGGTACGTGGAATGGGATCTATCAATGCAGGATCGGATCCTTTGTATGTCATTGACGGCTATCCTTCGGGAAACAACTTAAATATCAATCCAAATGATATTGAAACCATTGATGTCCTTAAAGATGCCGCTTCTGCCGCAATCTATGGTTCTCGTGCCGCTGGCGGTGTTGTCCTTATTACGACCAAACGAGGTAAAGAAGGTCGTAGTAATATCGATTACGAAGTATTAGGTGGTTTTGGACAATTATCAAAAAAGATAGATCTATTAAATTCTGAAGAATTTATCGATTTACTGATTGATGGTCGAAATAATGCCTATAAAGATTTAGTTACAGGAAGAGGATTGGTTTGGAATGAAAATATGCGTTTAGATAGCAATGCCGACCGTGTTGCTCGCGTAAGTAATGGCGGTTCAGTATCGATTCCAGAAGAATACTACGATTTTTCGACAGGTTTGGCCAAGAAAGCAAAATATGATACCGATTGGCAAGATGCCTTATACCGAAATGCACCTTTTCAAAGACACAATATATCTGCCTATGGTGGAAACGATAAAAACAGATACTTTTTAAGTACTTCATATCAAAATCAGGAAGGTATTATGTTGGGTACAGGGCAGGAGGTTTTTAATTTTAGAGCCAATACCGATGCTAAGGTAAGTAAGCGACTTACTGTCGGAGCCAATGTCTCTTTCACCTACAACGATAACAACGAAGTGACCACAGGCCGCTATGATAGGAGTCCTTCTATGGCCGCATTAATTTATTTACCTACACTTCCTGTTTATAATGAAGATGGTAGTTACGCTAAATTTTTGATGGCAAATCTTTCAGGTAACAACTATGGCGTCCAAAATCCAGAAAATCCATTGGCCTACGTCACTGAGATCAAAAATAACAGACGCGGAAAACGCGGTTTATATAATGCTTTTGCAGATTTCTCAATCTTTGATGGTTTGAGCCTAAAAGTAAATGGTGGATTAGCAACTTATGACGAGAAGTACGATTATTATAGACCGACAAGTATTTCAAATGGTAATAATGCACCCTATTCAAATTCTGCAAAAGCCGCAGCATATGCCGACGCCAATACGCTTAGTGAAATTGATAAGTTAGTTGAAACGACCTTAAATTATAATAAGACATTTGCAGAAAAACATCAAGTGACAGCCCTGTTAGGTTATTCGGCTCAAAGGACAGATATCGATTACATGTCTGTTCGCGCCAATGGATTTCAAAACGATGCTATTGAAGAGATTACCAACAAAGGTGCAGATCCATCAAATTTTCAACTACTCGATGCATATAAAAGAATTACAACACTGCAGTCGTATTTTAGCCGCGTAAACTACAGTTATGCATCCAAATATTTTCTATCTGCATCTTTCCGTACGGATGGTTCATCTCGTTTTGGACCTAACACCAAATGGGGAACATTTCCTTCCGTTTCTGCAGGTTGGACCATCTCTAAAGAAGATTTTTATGATGCATGGCTAGGAGAGGGGTCTACTGCGAAGCTAAGAGTAAGTTGGGGTAAAAGTGGAAACAACAATATTGGTGAATATAAGGCTAAAACCACATACAATTCACCTACAGGTGTGATTATTGGTGACAAAGTGGAAACATCACTTGCTCCCGGAGATTTACGTGACCCGAAATTGGGTTGGGAAACCACCTCACAATACAATGCTGGCTTGGATTTAGGACTTTTCCGAGGACGCTTGAATATTATGAGTAATATTTATTTGAGTCGTTCGTCCGATATGTTGTTCGATCAACCGATCACCGCAGTATCAGGAGCAACAACGATCTTGACCAACTTGCCTAATAGTAAAGTTGAAAACAAAGGATTTGATCTTCAAGTCGATGCTGCCTTAGTGCGTAAAAAAGACTTTGATTTAGGTATTAGCGGTAACATCAATGTCAACCGCAATAAAGTACTGGATCTTGGTGGCGGATCTACCATTATGACAAATGGGGCAGAACGCTCATATATCACGCATATTACACAAGAGGGCAGTCCTATTGGTATGTTCTACGGATTCAAAGTATTGGGAGTAGCTACCGAAGAAAACTATAAAAGTGTTGCCCCATCTGCAGGATCAACTAATCCTTTGCAACCAGGAGATCTTTATTTTGAAGACGTTGACGGAAATGGCATTGTGAATGATGAAGACAAACGTGTTATCGGAAGTCCACATCCTGATTTCACCTACGGATTTGCGATCAATACACGTTATAAAAACTTTGACTTGAGAGCCTCATTCAATGGATCACAGGGAAATAAAGTATTGGATGGTTACGACTATTACTTATATAATATGGAAGGTTCAGGCAATCAATATGCAGACGTTGCCCAACGGTACAGATCGGCATCAAACCCAGGCAATGGTGAAGTATATCGTGCTTCAAGGGGTGGTACGCAGAGCAACAGCACCCGTCTATCTACTTTTTACCTACAAGATGGATCTTTCCTTAGGATGACCAATATTATATTAGGTTACAGCTTACCAACTGCAACTGCCAATAAGTTAGCTCTTTCAGGTGTAAGGATATCCGCAAGTGTAGACAATCCATTTACCATTAGCAAATATAAAGGTTACAATCCAGAGCCCGACTACAATCAACGCGGTAATCTGACTCCTGGGGTAGATTACGGTTTGTATCCTTTGGTGCGTACATTCAATCTTGGATTAAAAGTTACATTTTAAAAAATCGATTATCATGAAAAAAAGATATTTATTACCCTTCGTTCTTTTAGCACTATCCTCCTGCGATAAAGGTTTTTTAAATCAGGATAACCCCAACGCGGTTACTATTGGCGCATATTTCAAGTCAGAAAACGACGTTTTATTGGCTGTTAATGGTTTATACCAAGCATTACGCTCGGGAAGCACTATCGGTGAGTCCAGTGCGCTTTACAGTGAAGAGCGTTCGGACAATACAGGCCGTGATGATAACCAATCTAATGCAGGCGAACCCTTTCAGTTTAATGATTTCTCCATACTACCGAGTAATTCCTATATCAAAACACATTGGTCAGCGATGTACGATGGCATTGCACGTTGCAATACTTTATTATCCAATATCGACCGTGTAACATTTGCCGACAATGCGGTCAAAGAACGATACATTGCCGAGACCAAGTTTGTTAGAGGCCTCTTGTATTTCCATATGGTACGCAAATTTGGTGATATTCCGTTGTCAACCGTCGAGATCACGACTAAAGAGCAAGCGGCCGAAATTGCGCATAGACAGAAAGAAGCTGTTGTCTATCAGCAGATTGTTGCCGATTTGACAGAAGCACTCAACAGCAACCTGCCCAATGTACAGTGGCAGTATGCCGTAGGTCGCACTTCCAAGGCCGCTATCAATGCTATATTAGGACAAGTTTACCTGACTATGGGAGCTACATTAACGGGTGACAAGCAGGCTAATTTTAAAAAAGCAGAGCAATATCTCGCGGCATCATACGGCATGCGTACTTTTGGCAAACTCACTGAGATCCCTTATGCAGATGTTTTTGATGTCAGCAAGAAAAGCACCTGTAAAGAATTAGTTCTGCAAGTTCAATATTTACAAGGTGATCAAAACTACAGTTCCAGTATTGCACGCAATAATCAGGCAAGGGGAGAAAACATCAACTCCAAATTTGTATCAACCGGTATCGGAGGCAATGTCAAGCATGATCTTGTAAAAGATTATGAAGAGCAAGATTTACGAAAAAGTTTCTCTATCAAGTTTGCAGAACACGCTCAGGTTAAAGATTGGTTTATTACCAAATTTAGAGACAACAGCGAAGTAGCTGGTACCGAAGGAAGAGGGGGGAATGATTGGATATTAATTCGTTATGCTGACGTGATGTTGCTTTTAGCAGAGGCAAAGATGAATTTAGGTAAAGATGCAGAAGCGATTGCTTTACTCGATGAAGTTAGACTTCGAGCAGGCTTACCATCATACGCAAGCTCAAGAACTAATGCTAGCTACTTCTCTAAATACCCCACATTGAAAGATGCTATTTTACACGAACGTCGTGTAGAACTTGCCTTTGAAAATCACAGGTGGTTTGACCTTATCCGTAATTACGATGCAAACGCTCTGGTCGATTATTTTAAAAAGAAGAATCAGTCCGATTATGGAAATGCCAAGCTATCCAATATCTCGATCAAGGATCGCTATTATCCGATTCCATTTGACGAGTATAAGTTAAATCCTGAGAAAATGTATCAAAACACAGGATATTAAATAGTAACAAATCATTCTAATGATCAATACCATCACCATATGGCTTCTGACCCTAGGTATATTCTTTTCGAGTGTATCCTTGGGTCAGGAGTTTCATAGCGATAGAACCCCACAAGATTGGGTGATCGCCAAGAACTATTACGCCACCTATATTTTAAGTCAAGACAGCGTATTGACCGGAGAATTATTTTCCCTGCCTGAAGTTCAAAATCTACTAAAACAGCGACATACGCGCTACCTCAATAATGCTAAATGTCCAGACGTCGCCTGTTTTATGGATGCTTTCAAGTGGAAACAAGAGGAGATTGATCTCTTGGTCAACATTTTTGCTGCAAACACTAAAAGCCAGACAGGGCAATCATTCCGCAAGCGTCTGATGGATTCACAGACCTATGGGCTGTCACAAGGAAAGAAAGCCGATGAATACCTTGCTAGAGCCTTTAGGCAGGATCTAGAAGCAATGAACTATGTTATCGATGTTTATGCCGGAGGTAGGAAACCAAATTATCCGCGTATTGATTCGATTTCTTTTAATATTACCAATAAATCATATTTATACTTGCTTAAAGATGTGGCCCAAGACGTTCTCAAAGATGTGCAACAACCTAAGTTAGCCTTCTACGAGTCACTTTGGACAGCTGTTAGGCTATTGGAAGTCAACGAAAGATGGGACGTGGCACAATTGGAACCTTTGATGGAGTTGGAAAATAAGAAAGCATATGAAGCGATCCGAAAAACAGATTTTAGTCGCTATCCTTACAGCCTGTTATTGACTTTAGGAGCAGGACCAGATCAATACGGTCAACCTATCAGCCCCGGCGGAATGTTGCGTTCCAGAATGGCGGCACGGAGTTACTTCGATGGATTGGCTCCCTTTATTATGGTTTCAGGTGGGCGGGTACATCCCTACAAGACACCCTATATCGAAGCATTGGAGATGAAAAAATACCTGATGCAGGTACTCGGTGTACCCGAAGAAGCTATTTTGATCGATCCACATGCGCGCCATACCACCACCAATCTACGTAATACTTCCCGAATCCTGTTGACTTATGGATTTCCGCAAGATAAATTTGCAATTGTTAACAGCAGTGTACCACATATCGATGCCGTTCAAAATATGGCCGATCGCTGCATGCGAGAATTAGGATATATTCCGTATGAGCTTGGAAAACGCATCAGTGACGTCATTGTGGAGTTTAAGCCTCGTATAGAATCTCTAACTATAGATCCGGATGAACCGCTAGATCCTTAGCTGTTTTTGATTCTTTCTTCAATTTTTATATATTCCCATTGTTCAACCCATAATTACAGTAATTTACAGGTCTCTTTTAGAGACCTGTAAATAGCGTTATGAAAAAATACTTGAAACACTTATCGGCCAGCTTTCTAATAATATTAAGTCCTGTCTTGGCACTCTACGCACAGTCAAAGACTGAATTGACAAATGTATTTTTAGGATCTTCCGGAGATCACGGGCAATTATCTCCGGCAGCATCTTCACCTTTTCATCAGATGAGTATCGCTCCTCAAACCTATCCCACGTTGCATATGGGTTATGAGCACCTAGCTAAAGAAATACTGGGGTTTACCCACAATAGATTTGAAGGTGTAGGTTGTAAGGGGAGTGGAGGTCTCATTTTGGTAAAGCCATTTCTGGGACATCAGGATGATGGCACACCTCTGATTAAAGAGCAGGAAATGGCCGGACCCGGATATTATGATATTGCCTTAAGGGATCGTATAAAAGCACAATTTGCAGTGCATGAAAACTTTGGAATTCATCAATATACTTTTCCTGAAGGAGAAAAAGGACTGACATTAGATCTTGCACATGCAGTCAATGGTGCATTTGTATCCAACACCTATACCATTGACAAGAATGGTATCATCAAAGGAACTGTCAGATCAAAAACAACGTGTGGTGTAGGTATTTACAGCGTGCATTATGCAATCTCCGCCACATCTGGCAACCTTTGGACAGGAACGGATAATCTCTTGACGCTTCATCTAGAAAAGCAGGTGAAAAAAACAATATTACGGATCGCTTTTTCTGCTGTAAGTCCAAATTATGCTGAGGCCACTTTAAACGTTAATAGCAATAAAACTTACGATCAGGTAAAAACTTCTTCCGATAATCGCTGGGAAAGTTATCTGTCAGGTATTATAGTCAAAGGAGATCCTGAGCGCGAGAAGCTTTTCTATTCGTTGCTTTATCGTACCCTTCAGTCACCCTATCAGATTGATGAATCAGACGGCACCTATAGAGGCACAGATGGACAAGTTCACCAGTCCAAAGGCAGACGTTATCATGGATGGGCCATCTGGGACAATTACAAAACACAGTTGCCCCTGTTAGAACTGCTCTATCCTAAACAGTATCAGGATATTGTTTCTTCGGTTTCAGATCTTTATCGTTATGGAAAATTTGATTTTGCAGGACCAAACGAGCCAGCAAACTCTGTTCGAACAGAACACGCTGCGGTAGTGCTTTTAGATGCCCATAAAAAAGAATATGATATAAATCTAACCGCTATCCGTGACTCCTTGGTGCACGACACGCTGCGTTTTGATTTTTCAAAACCAGATAAATATTTAGAAGCCGCTTATGATATGTGGGCTATGGCAGGTTTACTGCCAGAAGACAGGAAGCATTACCTGGACCGGGCAAGTAGTTACAGAACAGTTTGGTTAAAAGAATTTAAAGATCTCAATCGTCCGGATGTAGACCGTATGTCAGCAAGAAATATGTATCAAGGTACAATCCGTCAATACCGCTGGAATGTACCCTTTGATATGCAGGGATTAGTAGATCTGGCGGGAGGTAAAGAAGCATTCACGGAACAATTGAATGATTTTTTTGATCATCATTACTTTAATCGCGCCAACGAACCCGATATACAATCACCCACATCCTATTATGCCAGCAGTAAGCCATCACGCTATCAATCATTGATACGGGAGCTGGCTCTGGATACGGTAATACAATATTACTTTAATGACAATAGCCGTGGTATCGATCCCTTCATAGATCGAATCTACAAGAACCAACCTAAAGCATTTGTACGTACCATGGATGACGATGCCGGCGCCATGTCAGGCTGGTTTGTATTGACGGCACTGGGTCTACATCAGCCTTTGATCGGACAGCCTATTTATTATGTCAGCGTCCCTTTATTTCCAGAGATCGTTGTACAGCGGGGAGAGCAGAAACTTAAGATTAAGGTGCTCAACTATAACGATAAAAACAACTATGTCAAACGGATTTTGCTCAATGGTAAAGATATCAACAGAATTTGGTTACATCATGAAGAACTTGATAAAGGTGGATTACTGGAGATAGAAGCCAGCGCCGAACCTTCTACTTATGGTACAGCCAATATCTGGGTTTCAGATTTAAAACAGCGAGATTAAGAGCTTATTAAACTGATTAATAAACACCCGTTTTGGATCACCAAAAGGGTGTTTTATGCATCTGGTATTGGCACTGAAATGAGCTTATAAAAAGAGATTTCAATCGTGTTGATTTAGGGTAATTTGAGGTGAACCAATCAATTTAATAATCGTCGATAGGTTTAGCTATCTGTTGAAAAAGTATTCGAAATTTATTTTGTTAATCACTTGATTATTTGTAAATTAGAGAGGTTAATTTAATATATTATGGGATTAAAGGTATTAAGTTTTGTTTTGGCATTTATTTTTTATAGTTTCCATGAGCCAACAATAAAGACAGAAGAATTATTAAAAGGAAATTGGGAAAATCAGAGTGAAGGATCTTTAAAAGGTATAAATTTTTTAGGAGATAACATTGTCACTTTTCAATTCGTTAAAAATCAACAAGTTTACAGTTATCAGAAGCTTTATAGAATAAAGAAGTCTGATTCAAAAGAACTTATCCTGGAGATTTATTCTAAAGAAGTATTTAATTCATTTAAGGACAAAGTTGATGGGAATATAAAACTTATTAAAGTTGAACTGCCAGCTCCAAAAATAATGAAAGTTTCTTTTGGTAAAGAAGACAATCAGAGTTTTAATTTAGTTCGTAAAGACCTAGCTATCTTTCATTGATCAATAAGAAGCTATTAAGTTTCTGATATGTTCTTTTCTTATTAATCAGAATTGCTTTTTCAAATCGTAGGCGATTGTATGGCTGTCGAAAGAGGGCATCACGATTATGATGATAACAAATAATTATACTAATTTTATGAAGTACGGTGATGTGAGCTCCGTCTAAGAACTCCGAAGCGTGCAGCTTAATGAAATCGTACAGCTTGTTTAGTGATATTTGCATTCTTAGGATCAATATCAATTTTCGTCTGTTTCTTTACAAATTAAACTTAAAATAAGACTTATAGGAAATTTCTCCTTATAAAAGTGTTCAGAATAAACCTTTAATAGTGATCACCATTTAGTTCGAATAGGCGCTAAAATAGTTGTTTTGTTTAACACTTTATTAACACGTTAAAAATTTGAACATTCATGTATTGCTATTATCTTTATTGATAAGATTTAGCTAAGTAAAAAAGTGTAGATCATAATAATTACCAATTGTTTTTTTTTATTAAAATTTTTACTACTGTTAATCCTGATCAATAATCAAATTGATGAGTTGCTTTAAACGCGATATTTAAGTCAACCTTCTAGGCTACCTAAACCGTATTTTATGATCAAATTCAGAATTATATGAGACAGTTATTTTATTTAATCATTCTTATATTTAACATTTTTAGTACAACTAATATCGCTGCGCAACATCAAACAGATTTAAGGTCGGTCAAGAAATTTGTTGATGAATGGAATTCTTTTAAAAGTATCAGTTATGTCGCGAAAACTTCAGAGAAATCACTTTTTTCTGAAGATACTTTGCAACGTGTTCATCATACCGAATTGATTTTAGACTCTTCTCGAAAAGTCATAGCATTAAAAGAACACATAAAAGCAAGTGAGTATGAGTTTACTAATTTATTTAATGGTCAACAATCATTTTATCTGGGGAACAATAACACCTATGAAGTTCGCAAAAACATTAATCTTAGAAATGAGGTATTTGGATTAGCTGGTAAAATAGATTCCATCTCTTATTATTTAAAAAATAATTCCAATAAGATTCAGCTTTTAGCAGACACCCTAATAAATGGGGTTAACTGCTATTATTTTAGATTTGTTCAGTCCGATGTTAAGACACCCGAAAAACGAACTTTTGAATATAGTTTTTTCGCTTTTAATAAGAATAATTTTAGTCCGGTCTATTATAAAAATATGCTAAGGGGAGAGGTTTCCGCCGGAGGTATTTCTCTTGGGGTTTTGAATTTATATTCTGAAACATTATTTAGCAATGTACAAAAGAATAATCTTGAATATGACCTCACTAATTTTAGTACTCCCTCATCTGCGCAGATTGCTAAAAATGATAAGAAAGAATTACTTAAGAGCGGTGAGATGAGTCCTGCATGGGCAGCAGAAGGACTTGATGGATTGAATTATAGCAGTTCCCAATTTTTAGGTAAAAATACCCTACTTTTTTTAACGGTTATAGATTGTCCAGCCAACCAGCTTTCCATAAATACTATTAACAATATAATTAATAAATATCCGCAAGATAAAATTCAAGTTATTGGACTGTTTGCAGAAAGTAAAGATAGAGTTCAGAAATATAGTGAATCTAATCCGATCAAATTTCCAATTATATCCAATGCAAAAGAAATCAAAGAAAATTATCATGCTTTTGGTTCACCCTATTATTATTTGATTGATAAAGAAGGTAAAGTTTTTAAAAGTAGTTTTGGGTATTCAGATGGTTTAGAAAAGCAGTTGATTGATTCTCTTGAAGAGATGATGACTATGTCAGTTAAATAACCATCCTTTCAATGTAGAATAAGTTGATTAATAAATTTCCTGCCTATAAATAGAAATCCATTATCTGTCACCTTGACTTGAAAATCACTTAACAATTTGTTTTAATCATTCGTCAAAAGAAGCTCACATTAACAGTAAAAGATACGTTTACTTATTTTTAATAATATCATTTATTTGCTTTTGTGTATATGATTTATAAACCACCCCGAGTCTTTGTGCATTTTCTTCTACTGTAGAATCAAAACCAGCTTTTTTGCGTCTCTTATTTACGTTTTTAGCATCTTTAATAGGCATTACATATTCAAATGGCTCTTTTTTACCCGTTTTTGGATTATTCACCATTTGCATATATACTTGGGTACCGTATATCTGTTCTTTTCCTTCGCTAGTAAGTTTTCTGTCCAGCATCATAGCAACATACCGAAAAGGTAATTCTTTATTCTTTCCTGCATTTTCAATTAATTTATAATACTTTGAGATTTTATCTGAATGCTGTACCACATAAAAAACAGCTGTATTTTCAGGTTCACCAACTAATGTTTTACCTGGGTAACCATATTTTTCAATGATATGCTCGACCTTTTCAATATTTATTGAATCAATTTTTTGCATAATTTTCCAGTTACTTTTATCGAGTAAAGCTCTCGGGTAATTGAGGAATTGCGCAATGGTATCTTTCCTTTCATCTGTAACCTGCGGATCTAAAAATTCCCTTATACCCTGATCTGTTCTTAGAATGGTATCCAATTGTTTCTTTAATTCCAGATTTAATGGCTTTTGAGCATAACAGCTTATGCTAATGAGTGCTAATACTGATAGGAATACTTCTTTCATAATTACAACTTATTTTACTTATCAAAAATACATGATAGGAAAAAACTAAAAAGGTATAAATCGGACAACTTTCACATCAGTTTAAATACTGAACTCCCATTTCCAGGCAGGAAAGTGCCTTTTTTAAAGGATCTCAATGCACAACCCGTAAATTGTACAAATTCTTTTCTGAAATGCGATGAATCGTAATAGTCTTCAGTAATTAAAAATCTATGATATGCGTTTGTATTTTTCGAGTATTGAGCATCAAGTGCATTTCTAAATCTAATTATTTTTTTAAAGAGGGAAGGATTGCAACCAACATACTTTTTAAAGTACCGTAGGAAATTTCGTTCAGACATACAGGCGGTTGCTGCCAGCTCTTTCACGGTCAATTTATTGACTTCAGAAGTGCTGTTATTAATTCTTTCTAATGGATCCCCTTTGTGTACGCTTAAATTCAATAAAAGAAATTCTTCGAGGCTTTCAATTCTCTTTTCTAAAGGAATTGCGAAGAGTTGTGAAGCAAATTTAGACCATTTGGATTCGCTCAGTAATTGATGTGACTGAGCTGCTATTTCTACAAATGGCAGCTCAAAAAAATAGTTGATACCGCAGGGTGTAAAATTAATTCCTATTTCGTCTACAGGATCATTAAACGTGATTAGTGTCGGTTGTGTTAATCTACCCAATACAATAATTTCAGGTCCATGGGTTTCATCTCTTATGAAGGTAACTTTGTTGGGCTGTATGGATATCGAGGTCTGATTAAATAGGGCTAGACATGTGCCCAAATTTGGAAACGCTGTATACCTTAAAGGAAAGGTCTCTCCATGGTGTGACACTGTAAAACAGGTAATATATTTTTTTAGTTGATCGGAAAATGGTATAATATTGGTAAACATAATAGTATATCTAAAAAAATTATAAAAGGAGATATATCTTAAAGATAATAAGATTATCGCGCACTTGCACCTATAAGAAGCACATTTCCAAAAGTTATCTCCCGTATGATCTTTAGTTTTTTCTTATGCCTCACTATCCTGTCTAACTGGTTATTTCTATCATTACAATCAATCTATGACCACGAAGATGGATAATAATACCAATTCCATCATTACTCAGCAACATGGAATTGATAAAAAAATAATATTCTATTTCCAATAATTAGTTTATAATTGCTGTTCATTATAAACAAGCTATAATTCGTATTTTCAAGTCTCACATGATATTACAACATTAAGAAGACACTGGCGCATTTTTGTGAGTAAGGGAAAAGTTGAATGGATGGGGCTGATTAAAGAATGATCATTTAAAAGAATAATTGATAAAATGGATAACAGGAGAGATTTTCTAAAAAAAGCGGCGATGCTAACAGGTGGTATGTCCTTGTCGCAACTGCTACCTCGATCTATTGCTAAGGCCATGGCTATAGATCCTAAATTAGGGAGTACGTTTTACGATGCAGAACATGTTGTGCTACTTATGCAAGAAAATAGATCATTTGACCATGCATTTGGCACCCTAAGGGGAGTTCGAGGATTTAACGATCCACGTGCTATCCGGCAGCCCAATAACCAGAAAGTCTGGTTACAGACACAAGCTGATGGTAAAACATATGCTCCTTTTCGACTGGATATTAAAGATTCTAAAGTCACTTGGATGGGCTGTCTGCCACACAATTGGACAGACCAGACCGATGCCCGCAATCAGGGCAAGATGGATCGCTGGCTGGATGTCAAACGTTCGGGATTTAAAGATTTTAAAGAGATGCCCTTAACATTGGGTCATTATACGCGTGAAGATATACCGTTCTACTATGCCATGGCCGATGCATTTACCATCTGCGATCAACATTTTTGTTCCAGTCTAACAGGCACCAATCCCAATAGGCTTTATTTTTGGACAGGCAATATCAGAGAAAAACTGACCGATAAAGCACTGGTGTGGAACGGAGATTCCGAGTTCAGTGGTAAAGCCACATGGAAAACTTTTCCTGAACGCCTTACAGATAGCGGGGTGGACTGGAAAATCTATCAAAATGAAATATCGTCCAGTAGTGCCGGTTATAGTGGTCAAGAAAACAGTTGGTTGGGGAATTTTGGGTGTAATGTAATGGAATATTTTCCTCAATATGCTGTCAGATATAGCAAGCGTTATCAAGATCTATTGATTGAAAAACGAAAGCAGATCGACGCAAAACTTGAAGAGCTAAAGGAAAAAGATATTGTAACTGGGGAAGAGTATGAGAAATTGCAAAAGCGGCTGCAAGAAACCTTAAAAGAGCAAGAGCTGTATACAGACGAAAACTTTGAAAAGTTAAGCGCATACACAAAAGAAATCCATCGACGTGCATTTGTGAATAACAGTGCTGCTCCAGACTATATGGAGCTCGAGCAGATGGAATATCAAGAAGGCGATGAGACCCGCCAACTCCAAATACCGAAGGGTGATATCTTGTATCAGTTTAGAGAAGATGTGGACAGTGGCAAACTGCCTACGGTATCTTGGCTAACGGCACCGCAGCTTTTCTCGGATCACCCCGATTCACCTTGGTTCGGAGCCTGGTATGTCAGTGAAGTTCTGGAAATCTTAACCAAAAATCCAGAAGTATGGAAAAAGACTATCTTTATCCTTACTTATGACGAAAATGATGGTTATTTTGACCATGTGGCACCTTTTGCGGCGCCAAACCCTTATCGTCAAGATTCAGGTAAAGTTTCTCAAGGCATCGACACACGGTTGGAATATGTAACAAAAGAAGAGCAATATCATCCCGAAAGCGGCCGTGAAAGTAACATCGGCCTTGGGTATCGTGTACCGATGATCATCGCCTCTCCATGGTCCCGTGGAGGTTGGGTAAATTCACAGGTGTTTGACCACACCTCACCATTACAGTTTTTAGAGCGGTTCATTAATCACAAAACACGTTCTGATATCAAAGAGACTAATATTACAGCATGGAGGAGGGCCGTTTGTGGAGATTTAACCTCCGCTTTCAGACCATATAAAGGGGAAGTTATAGCAAAACCCGAATTCGTTCAGAAAAAGCCATTTATTAAAAGCATTCATCAAGCACAATATAAAGATGTGCCCAAAGGATTTAAAGTCTTAAATCAAGCTGAAATAGAGCAGATAGAGCAAGATCCTCGAACTTCGCCCAACTTCCCGAAACAGGAGAAAGGGAATAGAGATTCATGCGGACTACCTTACGAACTCTATGTTGATGGATATTTTGATCAAGAAAATGTAGCATATAAGATCTCCTTTGAGTCTTCAAATCGCATATTCGGTACCGCATCAGCAGGAGCAGCATTTACCGTTTACAGCGAAACTTCTTATCATAATGAACAAGGAAGAAGTTGGAATTATGCTACCGTTGCAGGAGACCGGTTGCAGGATAGCTGGTCATTAGAAGCCTTCGAAAAGCCTGCTTATAAATTAAGCGTTTACGGTCCCAATGGTTTTTTCCGAAGATTTGCTGGAGGTAAAGAAAACCCAAAAATTAAAATTTCTTGTCGTTATGAACGCGATAAAAAAGGTAAAGGATTTACAGGCCGATTGCTGGTTGAGATCGCGAATCATGAAGACAGTCAGGTTGAAGTATGGCTTCACGATAACAGCTATGGACAACCAGAGCGTAACATTAAGGTGCGTGCCGGTTCGACCTCGGTTGCCGAAGTTGATTTATCCAAACAGCATTTTTGGTATGATATAAAAGTAAGCTGTACTGGATACTTGAACTATTTCGAGCAATTTGCAGGACGTATTGAAGTTGGACAAAACGCGAAAAGCGATCCATTAATGGCATAGAAGTCTTAACGATCCTTCTATTATTAAATAAAAAGCATCATACACCTCAAATTGTATGGTGCTTTTACTTAGATGCAAATTAATAGCGTACCATTCTATATCTGATTCCTTTTATCGGCTATAAGTTTAATTCAATGTGGCTATTACTGCTGACATACCGCTGTCACCCGTCATCGTTATCTTCGTTTAAATATTAAAAATCAAAAAATGAACAACATTACTATTGAAGAAAAGAAGATTATCGGTATGACCATTCGAACTACCAATGAAAATGGACAATCTGCAAATGATATCGAATTATTATGGCAAAAGTTTTGGAAAGATGAAACCATACATCAATTCGAGCAAAAGATAAATAACGACATCTATGCCGTTTATACAAATTATGAAACAGATTTTACAGGCCATTACGATACCATTATCGGATATGAAGTAAGTACGTTAACGGTGGTTCCAGAAGGACTTGTCGGTCTAGTAATCGAAGGGGGAGAATATGCTGAATTTGTGTCCAAAGGAAAGATGCCAGAAGCCGTATTCAATACTTGGTTGGGCATTTGGGGTGATGAAGAATTTAATTCAAAAAGAGCCTACAAAGCAGATTTTACCGTACATGGTGAAAAATACAATGATGGTCCTGAGGCAGAGGTAGAGACCTTTATCTCTGTTAAGTAGTGATCTTTATAGTTTTTTGTTTTTGTAGCGGTACCAAAAAAATATAAATAAGATAGTATTAAAATAAAAGCCGTTTGGAATGACCAAACGGCTTTTTATATGACCTTATTTTTGATGCCGTATTTTGCTTCAACTTTTTGAAAATCGAATAGTAAGAGATTCATGCATCATACAATATGAAGTATAACAGCAATATTTAGGTTGTTGCTAAGAAGTAAAATGTTTAAAACACCTTTTTAAACACGTAGATTATTAATCAAATCAAAAGATATTAAATCAAGTGGACATGTTTTCATTTAAAAGTTTAGTATTGCTTTTGGTAGTTATTACCAAATCTCTTAAATTATTCCAGCGGTTCAGAAATTCAGTCGGGAAGCTGAAGTAAAATTCTTTAAATTTTTTCAATTGTTAACGTTTTATGTATGATTTGTTTATATTAGTCAAGCCAATCAACGAACCATAAACATGTACGATATTAAGGATTTTAGTGAAGAGCAAAAACATAAAATCGCCATTATGCGTGATGAATATGTGTTTAAGGAGTTCTTCATTAAAAATTTAGAAATTCTGGAGGAATATGCCTTATCCATTGTTAAAGACGATTGTCACGCTGAAGATGTCGCTAGCGAAGTATTTTGGGAGATCTGGAATATGGGTCCAAAGCTTATGGAGATCAAATCAGTGTCTGCCTACTTATACCGGGCAACAAAAAATAAATGTCTCAATCTATTACGAAATAAAATAGTTCGTTACGAATCTGTTGAACTGCATTGTAATACCTTAATCGACGACCTATCTCCTGAAGCACTTCTAATATCTACCGAGAAAACCAAAGAGATTGAATTTGCAATCAATCAATTATCACCAAAAACCAAAGAAGCATTTCTTTTGGTAAAAGACTGCCAGATGACCTATAAACAAGCGGCCGAAAGCATGGGTATCGCAGTCAAAACAGTAGACAGACACATGCAGATTGCAATCGAAAAATTATATTTTCTATTAAAAGCAAAAAAATAACATATCGTATTGGGGATTTTGCTCTTTTCATGTGTCTTGCTATTAAACCATGAATATGTCATCAGCAGATCAGCAATATTTACAATTGATTCATAAAGTTTTGAACCAGTCGATTTCGGGTTCAGAATTGGATGAGCTGTATCGTCTAATGGCTGAAGATGAAAATAGAATCGATCTCTATCTCTTTCTAACACAGAGCAAAAGTATATCTGGAAAAAAAACAATCCCCAAAGAAACACGCTACGAAAGATCAAAGCAAAAATTTATGTCTGCTGCTGTTTCCCAAGAACCTGTAATAGCACAACCAATAGAGCCTGAACGTAAAGTGCGAAAATATAGATTCTCAATAGCAGCAGTGATTATATTTTTCATTTTAGCAATAGGAGTTACTTACATCTATATGCCAGTAGCTAGTAATGATAGCATCACACTTGTATCCGCCAAGGGAGAGCGTAAATTCTACAGGTTAAAAGATGGTACGGAAATCTGGTTGAATGGCGAGAGCCAATTGGAATATAACACGTCATATGGACATAGTAACCGTGATGTGAAATTATCCGGTGAAGCTTACTTTAATGTTGCAAAAAACAAAAATCTACCTTTTCATGTCGATTCTTATGGCAACAGAATTGAAGTATTAGGTACTCAATTTAATGTCAGAGCCTATCCTGAAGAACAGAAAATGGAAACAGCATTGATTGAAGGGAAGGTCAATCTACAAATAAAAGACAATGGTAAATATCGTCAATATATTATGCTGCCGGGAGACAAAATCGAAGTAACCAACATCATGACCAATGCCATGCGTATCAGTAAAAATCGTCAGAATACTTCTCCTGATAACACACAAGTAATTATTGATATGAAAAAAGCTACCGCTACAAACGGTGAACAACTGGATATTCTTTGGACTAAAAATAAGCTTGTTTTTCAAAATGATCCATTGGAACTTATGACAAAAAAAATGGAACGGTGGTACAATAAAACGATTGTCATAGAAAATGAAAGACTCATGAATGAGTCTTTTACGGGTGTATTTGAGGAAAAAACCTGTAAAGATTTACTTGACCTGTTAATTAAAACAGGTGTCAATTTACATTACACAGAAAAACAAGACAGTATATTAATTTATTAAAAACCCAAAATTATGAATCAAACCTTTACAAAAAAGGGTATATCGTAACGATATACCCTAAAAGATGAATGAAAAAGCACAAAGCCCTAGTAAAGTAATGTGCTTAATTACTAACTTCTAATATCTAAATTATGAAAAAAAATTCACATGTCGTCAGTCATGTGCCAATTCTTTATTACCTAAAGTGGCTCTTCATGGTAAAATTTACGCTGTTGCTTATTGTAGCTTTGGGCTACAACAGTTATGCAAATTCGACACTTGCGCAAGGCAACATTACTTTAAAAAACAAAAGCATAAAGTTTAAAACTTTACTACAGCTGATCGAAAAACAAACTGATCTACGTTTTATCTACAATGACAACCAGATTGACAAATTTGTGATCAGCGATGTAAATGCAATTAAAAAACCATGGAATGAATTGTTAGAACCTATTTTAGAAAAAACAGGTCTTAAAATGCAAGAGATCAATGGTGGCCGGATTATTATTTCACCAATCGTAGTACAGGACCCCAGGTTTCATGGTAAGATCATCGATAGCAAAGGCGAACCTTTACCAGGAGTATCCATTAAGGAAAAAGGATCTGATAGGAGTACACTTACAAATGAAAAAGGAGAATTTACGATTGCGGTTAAAAATACACAAAGTACGATCTTAATCAGTAGTGTCGGTTTTGTATCAAGAGAGGTATCGTACTCATCTGCTTTTCAATCTATTCAGTTAGCCGAGGATCTTGCTCAACTTGAAGAAGTCGTTGTCGTTGGTTATGGAGCACAAAAGCGCGTCAATTTGACCGGTGCCGTTTCCGCAATTAGCGGACGTGAACTTGAAAACAGGCCCGTTGTCAATGCAACACAAAGCTTACAAGGGATCGTACCGGGACTGAATGTCAGCGTTGGAGGAAATACTAAGCCTGGTCAAAGTTTCAATCTCAATGTACGCGGAGTTGGAAACATCAGCGGAACAGATGGCCCATATGTACTTGTAGACGGAATGGAGATGTCACTTGCAGATATCAATCCAAGCGATATTGAAAACATTTCAGTACTGAAAGATGCGTCGGCATCTGCTATATATGGATCAAGAGCAGCATATGGAGTTATATTGGTAACAACCAAAAAAGGTACAGCTGGAAAAAAAGTAATCAGTTTTACCGGCAATACCGGAATTACTTCACCTGTTAGATTACCCGATATGGCTAATTCCGTAGAATTTGCCAACTTCTTCAATGCAGCGACCTTTAATGCATTGGGTACGAAGCAATATTCGGAAGACAAGATTGCGCTATTGCAACAGTATATCAATGATCCAAGCAGTCTTTCGATTTTTCCAGAAGTCAACACCAACAATTATGCAAGCTGGGAAAACAGTGCCAATGGAATTGCTAACACCAACTGGTTCAATCTGCATTATAAACCAACTGCTCTACGTCAGAATTATACACTAAACATGAGTGGAGGCAATGCAGGTACGCAATTTTACGTATCGGCAGGTTATTACAACGAAGAAGGAATCTTGCGGTATGCAGATATCGACTATAAACGCTATAATTTCAACAGTTCAGTTTCCTCAGATCTGACCTCTTGGCTAAAACTAAAAGCCAATGTTAAATATACCAGAAGCAATAACCAAACGCCTCTAGCAGGATATGAAGACATGTTCTTCCATAATTTAGCGCGTATGCGTCCCAATGTATCACCTTACGATTTTTATGGTAATTGGAATGAACAATCCATGGTTCCATATTTACAGTCGGGTACAAAAGACGATTTGACAAACAATACACTAGCAATATTAAGTGGTTTGGAAATAAGTCCTTTAAAAAACTGGAAGATATTTGCCGATCTCAATTATAGGTTAGATAATGATGCTAATGATATCTTAAAACTCCCAGGCACAATTTATGGCATTGATGGAGCTTCTTATCTTGTAAATCGTTCTGAATACAATATTCCATTAGGAGGCAGTTTTGAGCGTAAAATGAACAGCAACAATTACCTTACACCTAACATCTATACCAACTACAAATTATCGCTAGACAACCATAATTTTGATGTTACGGCGGGTTTTCAGCAAGAACTAGATCAGTTTAAAGAAATCTACACATCCGCTAGTGATTTGATTAGCTTCGATCGTCCGGGTATAGACCTGTCGACAGGAACCAAATCAAGTAAAGAAGCACGTAATCATTGGGCAACACGTGGTTTCTTTGCGCGTTTGAATTACAATTTCGACCAAAAATACCTCTTGGAAGTCAATGGCCGTTATGATGGTTCTTCCCGTTTCGCGCCCGACAATCGTTGGGGCTTCTTTCCATCGGTATCGGCGGCATACAACATCAGTGAAGAGTCCTTCTTTAAAGATGAAGTCAGCTGGGTCAATCAGCTGAAAATACGAGGTTCATACGGATCATTAGGAAATCAGGCTGGAGCAGGACTCTATGCGTACTCGGAAAACATGAGCATCATCGTACCAGGTGCCAACGGAGCAGGAGGAAGGTATTATTTTCAAAATGGCCGCGAGAGTTATATCAACGCTCCGGGTGCTTTCAATCCATTGATCACCTGGGAAACTGTACGTAGCGCCAATTTTGGTCTTGATTTTACGGCATTCAAATACAGATTGACCGGTGCAATTGATATCTATCAGCGCAACACCAAAGATATGCTCGGTCCATCTCGAGATGTAGCCGATCTTTTCGGTACAGTACCCGCAAAAAGTAACAATGCTGATTTAAGAACACGCGGTTGGGAAGTTAATGTCAAATGGTGTGATCAGCTTTCCGAAGACTGGAGCTATAATTTGGGCTTAATCCTCACAGATTACAAATCAATGGTTACGAAATATCAAAATCCAACAAAATTTGATCCAAGTGGACAATGGTACGAGGGCAAGACATCTGGTGAAATCTGGGGCTATACCGCCAATCAATTAATCCGTACACAGGCAGAAGCAGATGCTTATAATGAATTGGATCAGTCATTTTTGTCCGCTCGCGATTGGATCCCTGGAGATGTCATGTACCTTGATATCAACAATGATGGAAAAATCAATAATGGAACCAATCGCTTAGGTGATATGGGCGACATTTCCATTATCGGAAACAGCACCCCAAGGTATAGCTATAGTATCTCTGGTGGATTAACGTGGAAAAATTTATCGATGAATATGCTTTGGCAAGGTATTGGTAAAAGAGATTTTAGTCCAGCAGTGGCCGATGCTTACTTCTGGGGAGCAGGTGCTTTAGCGCAAGTGACCGTTTTCAAACAACATTTAGATTACTTCTCCGAAAGTAATCCCGATGCTTACTATCCCAATCCTTATGCAGCACCTGCAGGTGCCATTAATTCTTATATCAATAAGACCCAGCTATCTTCAACCCGTTATTTACAAAGTGCTGCATATTTACGCCTCAAAAACCTGACCATCAGTTATAATATCCCTAAATCACTGATCCAACGCTGGAAGTTCGAGCGTATCAATGTATTCGTTAGTGGCGAAAACTTATTGACTTTTAGTCCATTGGCGAAAATGTTTGACCCAGAAACCATCAATGGAGGTTCAGGTACAGGGAAGATATATCCCTTAAGTAAAGTGTATTCTTTTGGTCTAAACGTTAATTTCTAACCCGAGCAACATGAAACTATATAATTTATATTTATGCCTAATTACAGTGAGTATCACTGTGTTTTCAGGGTGTAATAGCAATTTTTTGGATCGAGAACCATTGGATCAATTATCCACAACAGGGAGTTTATCCTCGACCAATGAGCTAAAACTGTATGTCAATCAGTTCTATCAAACTTTACCCGGTCATCCGAATTTTACCGGTGGTATCGGGCCTGCTTTTGATGACGCACGTACCGATAACATGATATTTACCAGTGTAGATCCGAGACTTAGCGGACAGTTAACGGTTGCTAATGCTTCAAGTATCAGTGAATATACGCAAATAAGATCAATCAACTTTTTTCTAAAGCAATCAAAAAATGCAAAAGGAAATCAAACTGAGATCAACAAATATCTAGGTGAGGCATATTTCTTTCGTGCTTGGTATTATTTTGAGTTGGTGAAAAAATATGGCGATGTCACCTGGGTCAATCAATTGTTGAGTTCCGAAGATGAATCTACGCTATTAGCAAGGGACAGTCGTGTTATGATCGTAGATTCTATCCTCAACGACCTGAACCGTTCGGTCGATCTTTTACCTACTGTATCTACCAATGCGAGTATGCGTGTTCACCGTGATGTGGCCCTGGCATTGAAATCACGTGTTGGTCTTTATGAAGGAACATGGCAAAGGTACCATAAATTAAAAGGGACATCATTTGCGAGCACGGAAGCTACAGAAGATAAGATTAAGAGTTATCTGACTCAAGCACGTGATGCCGCCAAGACCATTATAGATGGTAATCGCTGGAAAATATATACCACTGGAAAATTCAATGATGATTATCGCAATATGTTTAATACGGCAAATCTTTCTACAAACAATGAGGTTCTATTATATCGACGCTATAATCCTTCAGAAAATGTCGGTCACGGTGTTTCCAAATATCTATCAACAGGAGGGGGAGATATCGGTTTGACCCAGAGTCTCGTGAGTGATTACTTAACAGCAGATGGTAAACCTTTTGTAGGTACACTACAGACCGAAGCGCAAAAAACATACAGCCAAGATTTAAAACCTACAGTTCGTGATCCACGATTAGCACAAACAGCAGTAGTGCCACAGGCGCCTTTACGACCTGATGCTGTTGCCGCCAATTTTCCACCGATCAATCAAAGTGGATTCAATCGTTCAACTACAGGTTACCCGATGTACAAATATGTCGAGTACAATAGTCTTCCTGCCGTATCTGATGATGGCATGAGTGCTGCTCCTGTCATTTATTTCCGTTATGCAGAAGTATTACTCAACTATGCCGAAGCTATAGCTGAACTTAAGGAAGATCCGAGTAAAATTATTGAAGCGGTACGACCGTTGCGTGCCCGTGTTAATATGCCGGACATGGATTTCGATCGCGAGTACAATACTGCAGCAAACTACCCATTTGCACAGCTAGACAAATTCGT
Source organism: Sphingobacterium sp. B16(2022) (assembly GCF_012030425.1). Taxonomy (GTDB): domain Bacteria; phylum Bacteroidota; class Bacteroidia; order Sphingobacteriales; family Sphingobacteriaceae; genus Sphingobacterium; species Sphingobacterium anhuiense. Next base: position 1,158,503 of record NZ_JAAUVN010000001.1, read on the forward strand.
ACAGGGAGTAAGAAGAGAAAGACGTGTCGAGCTCGTAGCCGAGGGACATCGTTTACAAGATATTTTACGTTGGGCAGCGGCAGATCAATTGCTTGTTGGCAAAAGACCTTTGGGAATTCTGTTTACAGGAAGCAATATTGCGCAAGAAAATAACACTACAGGTTTTTACAAAGACAATCTGTTATACTATGACACTGCGCCAGCAGGAAAAACAGTCAATTTCTTTTTGTCCGGTAATCCTGGTGATGCTATGCGCTATATGGATCCTTATAAAGCAGTATTGCCAAATGGGTATCGCTTTAGAGTCGATCGAGATTACTTACTTCCCATCCAACAACGGATGATTGAATTGACAAATGGCAAATGGAAACAAAACCCAAACTGGTAAAATCACTATCATGAAGATATTCATTTATAAAAAAGGAAACATCGGTTTCCTTATACTCCTCATTTTATTCGCGTTAGTTGCTTGCAAAAAAGAAGACCTTCCTGCTAAACCTGTCGCTGGTCCATTTCAGATGACCAGTACCGTGACAAACGAAATAGAGAAAATAGCAAGTACTTATACCATAAGTATTGAGGGGACCACCAATGGTTGGTGGGTTACTTTACCTGCAAACGTACAGTGGTACACTATGGAACGCAAATACGGCTCTGGTAATGTCACACAGAAACTGACGATTAAGGCCAATGATTCAGGTCAAGATCGATCGGGCTGGGTCAAAATAAACTCGACTTCCAAAGAAGAAGTAATTATCAATTTTAAACAAAAGGGATCATGAAATTAAGTTTTATTATAATTCTAGCGCTTGCCTTGACTACAGGAAGACATGTTTATGGACAAAAAAAACCCAATGTCGTCATCATTATTTCCGATGACCATGCATATCAAACCATAGGGGCATATGGCTCAAAATATGGAAAAACACCCCAAATAGATCGTATCGCCAATGAGGGTGCTATTTTTAAAAATGCTTTTGTCAATAATTCAATATGTGGCCCCAGTAGGGCCACTTTATTGACCGGAAAGTATAGCCATAAAAATGGTTTTAAGGATAATGAGACCTCCGAGTTTGATTTTAGTCAAGATCTATTTGTCAAACAGCTCCAGCAGGTCGGGTACAATACCGCCTGGGTCGGTAAAATCCATTTGGGAGACAAATTACAAGGATTCAATTATTTTGACATTCTGGTCGATCAAGGCACATATTTCAATCCAGATTTTATCAGTAAACAGGGACGTAAACGAAGTGAGGGATATGTTTCAGATATTGTGACCGATAAAGCTTTAACGTGGCTCGATACCATAAATCAAGAACAACCTTTTTGCTTGGTTATCGGTCATAAAGCTACCCATCGTACCTGGATGCCCGATCCTGCAGATTTTGGCACCTATGACAGCGTCGATTTTAAATTGCCGGAAACCTTTTACGACGATTACGAAAGCCGTAAACCAGCCAAGCTTCAGGAGATGTCTATTGATAAGGATATGCGCATGGGCTACGATCTAAAGATGTTCGAATCTGTTGAAGCGATGATGCAGGATGGTAATTTCAAACGAATGACACCAGCACAGCAAGAAAAATACATCAATTATTACAGACCGATTTATGAAGAACTTAAGCAATCCAAGTTGACCGGAAAAGCTTTAGCCGAGTGGAAGTTCAAGCGCTATATGACCGATTACCTCAATACAGCACAATCCATGGATAGGAACATCGGAAAAGTATTGGACTACATAGACAATAAGCAATTAAAGGAAAATACAGTTGTCATCTATCTGTCCGATCAAGGTTTTTATATGGGCGAACATGGTTGGTTTGATAAACGGTGGATGTATGAAGAGTCCTTCCGTACACCAATGGTCATGCGCTACCCGCCAATTTTAAAACCCCATACTGAAATCAATGGAAAGGTCGTCAATGCCGATATTGCACCGACTCTCCTGGAACTTGCATCAGTCAAAAAACCGAAGGACATGCAGGGCGAGTCTTTTGTACATGTGCTCAAAAACCCATCAACAGAACATCGGAAAGATCTTTTCTATCATTACTTTGAAAATGGAGAACATGCTGTCAACCCACATTTTGGAGTACGTGATGACCGTTACAAATTAATCCGATATTATAAACGTCAGGAGACATGGGAACTTTTCGATTTACAAAAAGATTCTCAAGAACTTCATAATGTCTATCATGATCCGGCCTATCATTCCATCGTGAAAATGATGAAGAAAAAGCTAGTTAAGCAAATTCATCTTTTTGACGATACGGAGGCAGCTACAATCTATAAGATAAATATCGATTAGCACTGTATCTATAGTACATTCTGAACAATTTCGAAAATATATTCAAATATAAAATAGCTTAAAGGTATAATTTAAATCAATTTTAAAGCCGTTTGGTATTCCAAACGGCTTTCTTTAATAAATATTCTTGTTAAATAGTTCAAAATTTAAATGCCAAACGAAGATTACATTGATACACTTGTTATGGACCATGTTAGGCATTTCTCTTCAAGAAGTAGGTCGATGCTTACCAAATGATTTCTTCTCCATCTTCAATAGAAGCTGAGAGACTAATTCGGAAGAAATTCCGTATTTGTCGCATAAAATGGAAACGAATGGTTGCATACTTAAAGGTATAGAATAAATATCGTGTTTAACATAATAAAAAATGCCATTATCTTAAATAAATAATGACATTTTTTTATATAAAATTAGTTTATTCGCTATTTCTGGAGGAAGAGTTTTTACTTAGCATCGAAGACTTTCGTTAAGTCAACAAGTTCAAAGTTTTTATCGACCTCAAAAAACTGTCTTAGTATAGCAGCATGTCCACTCCCCACCAGAACAAGAATAGTTTTGGTATGAGGTTTTAATTGATTCTGAATATTAGCGTACATAACCAAATTCCTTTTATACCAGTCAGTAACGAGATTGGACCCTAAATAATCTTTATTAGTCATCACTTTATTAGCAAATGAAATATAAAAACCAATGTTTTTATCCAAGTTGGACTTTTTATTTATACATATAAATATATCACTCAGATTGCTTTTTTCTAGGCAGTTATCCGACAAAGAGGCATTAATTTTACTAAATTCTTCTTTCAAAGCTGGATTTGAATTTACCTCTTTTAATAAAATATCAAATCTCATTTCTATCATACTATCAATAGGATATAATTCTTGGTGTTCTAATTTTTTCGCTAATCTATAACCTAATTGAAAAGTTTCACCTTCGATATAATATCTTTTTAACCGTTCTCTTTTTATTGTATCTGTGAACTTGTGATATTGATCTTTTAAATATGATTGGTAGTTTGCATTCAATTCGTTCTTTTTGTTAAAATTACTCTCGACAAATATTTGATCGGGTTTATAAGCAGATGCCTTAATTTTATTCGTAATTTCTTCTAAATCTTGTTGGCTTTCTTTAGATAATATATTTCTGTCTTTTTGTTTGATCATATCATTTCCAGGATTATTAAAGTGATAAGTTCCTAATAATATGACTTTTACTTTTTCTTGAGCCGATACAAATGAGAGTTGAAAAAGTAAGAAAAATAAGATGAAGTTAATTTTGCCCATGTTTATTTATATTTATTTAAGTTATTGATTTTTTGCAAATATATAAAATCACTTGCTTGTTAAATATAAAAAAGGGTATAATTTATAAAGTAAATGGAGCCTTTTCGGATCTGGAAAGAGTTGCGCCTGAGACTATCGATTTTGAATGTAAACAGTAAATCTGAACAGAATGCTACAAAGTGTCATCAATCTAGAAAGCCATTCCGTTAGGAATGGCTTTCTAGATTTTCATTTTTTTATAGCAACTAACTAACTATTGCAAATGCATGATTGCTTAGACTTGCATGAATGCTTTGTTGTCATTATCATTTATTTAGAAAGTTGCGTTATTGGCGTTAGTAAAACCTTACGGAATTCAACCTCAGCACCTTCAGCTTGAAGCGCAATCTGACCACTGTTTGCGGTACAGTCGTAACCTTCATTTACAAGGTCACCATTTACCCATACTTTTATCTTCCGGTCTAAGCATTCAATCCTCATACTGTTCCATTCACCAAGAGGTTTCTCAGAATTGTCGGTAAGATTCAAAATCCGACGTTTTTTATCTTCTGTAATGCCCCATTCAGCAGGTTCACCTCGACGCTCAACCATATTTGGTACTTTAATGTCCTCCACAATACACCAAAAGTCTCCCGCATTTTCATGCATCATCTGTACTTCAATAGATTTTGGAAACATTCCATAAAGCGCGCGTGGAGTAGAGGCATGCACCAGTACACCGCAGTTTCCTGATTTTCCTGCAAAACGGTATTCGACATCCAGACTATAGTTTTTATACGACTTATCGGTTATAATATGGCCATTTGGATTACCCATACTTACCAGCATCCCATCTCTGACAAGAAAAGGGCTTTTTACAGTCGTATTTTTGTCCATTTCTGGAACATCGATATGCCAGCCAGCTAAGTCCTTGCCGTTAAATAGGTTTTTTGATTGCGCACACGAAGATAGGGAAAACGCTAAGCTGCTGACAATAAAAAGAGCAGAATAATAAAAGTTCATATTTGGTTTAGGTTTGAATGATTATCGTTAAAACAAACATACATAATAATTTTCATAGGAATATTAGTTTTTACTTAGATTCGATTCTCTTTTAAACGATTAAAATTGACAAGGTAATGTGATAGTCGTAAGCAATATTTATTTAACTCGGATTGGAACTGTATAATCCATATTTACTTCCATACCTTGCAACCGTCCGGGGTTCCAATTCCCCATTTGTTTTATTGCACTAACGATTTGCTCTCGTACTTTTAAAGGTACTTTTTCAGAAATTCGAAAATTATTAGTATTACCGCCACGATCAATAGTAAAGGTGACAGAAATAGATTGACTTGATACATCCTTTATGAGGTCTTGGGGTATGCTTAGATTTTTATATAATGACTTCATAAATACATCCATTCCTTTTGGATATGTAGCCATACTTCTTACATTTTCTTGAGAATATATAATAACTTCTCCATTTTTTTTAAATCTTTTCCCTTGAACCAATTGATTATCTTGGTAAAGTTCTTCATAAAAAGTTCCCATATTCCTACCTTTCCATTTTCCCACTTTTTCATTATTCTTTAATTCACCTTCTGTATAATCTTCTCTCGCATTCTCAATTCTTAAAAAACCATTTCCCCTTTTAAGAAGATAATTTCCAATGGAATCGAGATACAATAAGTAAAAAGGTTGAGTATCTGTTGTTCCAGAAAATATTTTTTTACCAATTTCCTCATGAACAATAATCATCTTTAGCTTACCATTTGGGTAATAATAATATGAAGAATCAATTGGCTCTGAATATTCGTTAAACTTTTCTAAACTTTCTAAATTGCCATTGGGATAATAAGAAACAAGTTCACCAATATATTTGAGACCAAATTCAAATGGATTATTAAGCCTACCACTGTAACCATTAGATTTTAAAGAATCTGTATCAGTATAATAGCTTGTGATATTAAATAGATTTAATGAATCGTTTCCATAAGGAACTATTTTTTGATAGGAGTATGAATCTTTCTTTGAAGTGATAATTTCTCCATTATTATTAAAATAGATATATGTCGTATCTGGGTGAGAACCATCTATGTTGAAATCTTCTCTTTTGTTCGCAAAGCAGATCTGTGAAAAAGATGTGAATAATATCAGAAATAGTAAAATAATATAATTCATAATTATGGCTATGATAATAAAATTATAAATTTTTGTTCAAAATTCATAATTACTCAAATGTACAGGAAGCAATTAATTTAAGTTATGATCTTTTGGAACTTTTGCACCCATCTCAACTTTAGCGGAAAACACCAAAATTTGAATTAATATTGCAATAACAATTAGGATCACGATTTCGATGTAAGACATTAATCTACTTCTGCTCGTCATACTGATTACTTCATCTAGCTTGACTTTTCCTTCCTCCAATTGAATCGAAGACAATGTTTCTAAAGTTTGTCGTGCTTGTTTGCTGATCTCAATAGCTTTAGCATGATCTGTGGCATTAACATTTTGCGCTATTTGTTGAATATAGATTTTAAATGTATTAAAATTGACATTTTCTTTATCTGTTAGCACAGTTTTTTCATAAAGTGTATTGATTTGCTTGATTTTATCTAGTTCCAAATTAACGTTTTTAGATGAATATTGAGGTGCAGATAGTAAGACAAGTAATTTCTCCATGCGATTTGAAAGCTTGTGAATATAATCAGCCACCACTAAGCGATCCGAATATAAAGAAGTTACCGATTCATTAATTCTTTTGACCAAGTGTTGCTCTTGAATATTGGTCAACATCACCAAACAAAGGACAGAGAAAAACAACATCGCAGCCTTAATTTTATTTTTCACTGTAAAAGTCCACATTGGTCGTATATTTTGGTAAAAAAACTGAAGAATAGCAATTTAATAAAAATTAAGCTAAAGAGGAAAAAGTAGTTTTTTATCCTTAGTTTTCGTCGTTGAAGCAATTTAGATGACGTAGAACAGAATTATAGTAACATCTACATTGTTTACTCACTTATTAGGGATTAAACCATGCTATAGACAATAGTCAAAATTGAATTATAACTCATACTATACAAAAATGAAAATTTTATTATTTATCGTTACATTATTCATTTCTCTTCATCAAGAGTTTAAGAAGGTTTATATTCTTATGGATAAAGATGATACATCAATAATTTATAATGAAGATCTTAAAAAGGTCAATCTTTATATAGATCATACATTAATACCAGATGAAAAACTTCAAATGGGTATAAAGCTATATATCGCAAGTTTTTATGTAAATAATAGAAATAATTTGTCCGCCGATTTTATTAAAATTTTTCAATGCTCTATAAGTGATTTTGGACGCATGAATAGAAAACCTATAAGTAAAGTAATTTATTATTTAGAACACGAGAATCATGGGAATTTGCCTTTCGTTTATCAAAATGATGCATATTTACTATTAGAAATAAATGAATTAAAACCTAATATTACATCGATAAGAGAAAAATTGGAAAAAAGTGGAATGCTTTTAATTGAAGGTGATGGGAATCTTCAACAGAAAAAATTAAAATGGCTTAAAAAGTGATAATATAATAGGTTCGTGACGATCCAATAATTGATATAGTTATTAAAATGGGCAAAATGAAAGATATTGAACAAGTAGTTAGGAACCCAATTTCAGAACAGGAAATGATTACTATATTGTCCAAACTCTCGTATAGAAGTGATTTTATTAATGAATATAATTTTTTTAAAGTGGATGCCACATGAAAATTTAGAAGAATTTTACAGATCAAGTAGATTTAAGAACAATAATCAAACACTTGATGATGCTATTGTACTAGTTGATAGTATAGATTATTGTTCAGACCATCTTTTGAAGATAATTAAAGTAATACTTTTTTCAAAAAAGAATTATTTTATTAATTATCCTGTTTAGATTATTTGTTAAGCCAAAATAGAAAAATAGATCATTCAACTTATATGATGTTAAATAAAAGATTCAAAAATAATTTAAATGAATTTCTAAAACTTCATGCAAATATTAATCTTTTAATAACTGAAAATAAACCAGAACAATATGTGATACAAATAATAAAATCTGCGCATTATCCAGATATTTTTTATCGCTTTTTTAATTCTATCAGTTTTAATACCTCGTCATTTAAAAATCATATAAATAGCGATTAAATATATCGCGTTTACCGAATATTCGAATCGCATAATTTTCCCCGAGCTGCTAAAGGCGAGATAAAGCTAATTTTTGCATTTATGATTCAACATTTTGAGAGATGATATCAGATTGTTAAGAATGATTTATTCTAGGCAATATAGATTCGATAGTATTTGTTGATGGAAGTGATCTAATCTTTGCAACAAAAAGGACTAGTTCAAAACCCTCTTGCCACAAAAATTATTCTTCATATCACAAAGAATCTTGAATTCTTTATAAGGATTTTTATTTCGTAAATTCAACCTGAGAAGTTATTCCGATTACAATATGCGAATAGCTTCATTTATGCTAATAAAATGAATCCATGAACAGTACGAAACGAAATAAGGGTTTTATCTTTAAGCAATATGACGAGCCGTTTCAAACGCCTTTTGACAAATTATTTGATATTTTCAAGGAACTGATTACACACACCTCCGGTGATTTTAATGAAGCTATTGATTGGTTGCGGCAATTGGACAAAGAGTTTAAACTGACCACTTCAGCATATACCGTTGACGATTTCATTGCAGATCTGAAGAATAAAGGATACATCAGAGAAAAATTGGAACTAGGCGGCAATGGTAGCTCTTCTATTACCTCAAAGCTGGAAAAAGCCTTACGGCAGCATGCTTTAGATCAGATTTTTGGAAAGATGCGAAAAGGAAAGTCCGGCAACCATAAAACCAATCACCAAGGGCGGAGTGATGAAAATATGGGCGATTTCAGAAACTATCAGTATGGGGACAGCCTTGAGAAAATAGCCTTGACGGAGAGCCTTAAAAATGCGCAGATTAATCATGGAATAGGAGAGTTCGCCTTATCAGAAAATGATCTCGTTGTCGAAGACACCCAGTTTAAATCACAGATGAGTACCGTGTTGATGATTGATATTAGCCATAGTATGATTCTATACGGTGAAGACCGGATCACACCCGCAAAAAAAGTGGCCATGGCTTTATCAGAACTTATCCTGACACGTTATCCCAAGGACTCACTGGACATCATCGTTTTTGGTAATGATGCTTGGCCTATAGCGATAAAAGATCTACCTTATCTGCAAGTAGGACCATTTCACACCAATACGGTCGCAGGCTTGAAGTTGGCGATGGAGATCCTCAGACGTAAACGGCATGCTAACAAGCAGATATTTATGATTACTGATGGAAAGCCGAGCTGTTTAAACTTGCCCGATGGTAGTTACTATAAAAATCCGATGGGTTTAGATCCTTTTATCACCAGCAAGTGCTATAGTATGGCCGCACAAGCCAGAAAGCTGGGAATACCCATTACAACCTTCATGATCACTTCAGATCCCTATCTGCAGGAATTTGTTGACGAATTTACGGCTTCAAATCAGGGAAAGGCTTACTATACAGGACTTGGAGATCTCGGAGAAATGATTTTTGAGGATTACGAAGAAAATCGTAGAAAGAGAATACGATAAACAATTACGTTAATAAGATATACATTTTGCGCAGCATTTGCGCTTCATTATAAAAACATATGGATTACACGAAGATAACAACATTTGGCGCACTAAAAGCTTCTGGCTATAAACCTAAAACGATAAAAGAAGAATTGCGTCAGAATCTGATTACAAAGATAGGCAACGGCGAAACCGTATTTACTGGAGTACACGGCTACGAGGACACCGTTATTCCAGAACTAGAAAGAGCTATCCTCTCCAAACATAATATCAATTTCCTAGGTCTTCGTGGGCAAGCAAAGACACGTCTAGCCAGACTTATGGTTAATCTATTAGATGAATATATACCTGTGGTACAAGGCTCTGAAATTAATGATGATCCCTATAACCCAATATCGCGTTATGCTGTAGAACTATTAAAGGAAAAGGGTGATGATACACCGATTGATTGGCTTCATAGAAGTGATCGTTTTGCAGAGAAACTGGCTACTCCGGATGTAACTGTCGCAGATTTGATCGGCGATGTAGATCCGATCAAAGCCGCAAATCTGAGACTGAGCTATGCAGACGATCGTGTGATTCATTTTGGCATGATTCCACGGGCAAATCGCTCGATATTTGTTATCAATGAACTGCCCGATCTTCAGGCGAGAATTCAGGTAGCACTTTTTAATATATTGCAAGAAGGAGACATCCAGATCCGCGGATTTAAATTACGTCTGCCGTTGGATGTCCAGTTTGTGTTCACTGCAAATCCGGAAGATTACACCAACAGAGGAAGTATCGTAACGCCCCTAAAAGACCGGATAGGATCACAGATATTAACACATTACCCCGAAACAGTAGCGATTGCGAAAACCATTACTGCTCAGGAAGCTAACTTGGAAGCGGCACAAAAAGAACAAATATATGTTCCAGAACTGGCTCGTGAATTGATTGAGCAGATCAGTTTTGAAGCCCGCAATAGCGAATATGTTGATGAAAAAAGTGGTGTCAGTGCGCGTATGAGTATTACCGCATTTCAAAACTTATTAAGTACTGCCGAACTGCGGATGCTCAAAAATGGAGCTCCGGCCACAGCAATAAGATTGAGCGATTTTATGGGTATTGTGCCGGCTATAACCGGTAAGGTTGAGCTCGTATATGAAGGTGAGCAGGAGGGAGCCGGTACTGTGGCAATTCAGTTGATTGAGAATGCCGTTAAAAGTATATTTCTTACTTTATTTCCAAAAATTGAGAAGTTTGAAAAGGAAAATGAACGCTATCCCTACGATGATATTGTCCGCTGGTTCTCGGAATCGGAGGGTATTGAATTATCCGATGAACTCACTGATGTAGATTACGAACATGCATTGGACGAAGTGACACCTATCCGCAGTTTGATACAGCAGTATCAGCCACAGACGAAGCCTGAAGATTTCTATTTTCTGACCGAATTCATCCTATGGGGACTTACGCTCAATAACAAGTTAAGTAAATACAGAGTAGGTAGCGGTTTGCAGTTTCAAGATAAGTTTCAAGAATATTTGAGAAACAATCTATAGCAAGCTAGCACTGGAAAATCATATATTTTTTTCATTACTTACGTAAATGATGAAAAAATATGCTTTGTTTTATTTGCTGTTTATTATCTTCACCGGGCGAGCTATGATGTAAAATTTTGATTCTAAATTTTGATAATATTAAAAATCAGCAAGTCACTTATATTGACTTGCTGATTTTTAACTTTTAGTGATTGTAGGCGCTCCTCCAAATCTGAAAAGAATAGAGTCTTTTTTTAGTAAGAATTGGTGGAAATAGTAAACTTTATATGAAATGCAGTGATGAAAATAGATTATGCTTTTGTTGTATTTTTATATGCTTATATAAATCAAATTGATTTGTCTTTGGATAGAAGTAGATGGGAATCCATTGATAATTTGAGGAATTTTTATAAAAATCAAATTTCACCCAAAAATATTGTTGCTTATCTAATGAATAGATTGAATCTAGAAGTCGAAAAAGTGGATAATTTAATTTTTCTTAAGGAAGAATCTTTCTGGGTGAGAATTAAAGATTCCTTGCTGTCTTCTTTTAAAAGAAATATATTTTTGGAACAAGATAATGTCTACTTTTTGTGTAACAGGCTACTTCTTTTTGATCAATTTTTAGAGATGGATATGCAAGTTCATCGACTAGAATTAGAAAAACTAAGAATAGATTTCTCGAAATTAAATTTTGATATATTAATGTGGAAATTAACCAAAAAAGATCGCTTAAGGGCATATAGAGTAGAACATTTTTTACAAAACACATCCGTAAATACTCTTTCTATCAGTGAATTTAGTAAGAACTATTTTAAAAATTAACTTGATCTCCTTCGAATAAATTGAAGTCTATTTTTTGAAAAAATTAGTGTTAATATCCGCCGTTCATTATCATTGGCAAAAAATGAGAAGTAAGATTAAGAAAATCAGCGTTCAAATTTAATTTTTATCATTTATTATAGAATAATATTAATAAAAATGGAAGATTCAGTAATAGAAGTGTTTTCTCCAAAGAATTTTAACTCATTAAAAAAATATCAAAATTTATTATGCCTCATAGCTTTTATAAATTTATCGATTGCATTGGTAATGGAATTTCCTTTTTCTTTTGAATCAATAAAAATGATGATTCAGACTATCTCATTAACATTATTTTGTATTTGCATATTTTTGTTTATTCTGATTTCCATAATATTGAGAATTTCCAAAAGAATATCTTATTGCTATATAAATAGTAGTGTTCTGTATTTAAAAACAGATAGTTGCCCAGAAGAAATCAGTATGGATAATATCAGTTTAAATATTAGTTTGTCCAATCTTGCTGACAAAGATTCGTACTTAGATTGTGGACATTTTATAGAAATTAGCACTTCAGACGACAAATGCCAGTTTCCAATAAAATTTAACGCCAGTCTTTTACATGTATTCCCTGAATCTAATGTGAATTATATGCGTAAAAGCCCGATTTTGATGTGTGAAACTAAAAATTTACTTAAAAACTTACTAGATTTGACTTGGGCCACATCATAGCATTTTGGAGAGGTTATTAAGATAACGGTTTATGTGATTTTAGATAGAATAGCATTGAAAAAGAATTATTTTTTACAATAATATTTTGGTCATCATATATAAGTAGTAAATGAAGACTTCGCATTTTGGTATACTTATTATTTTATAAAAAATCATCAAACAATCAAATATGTAATTCTTAGTTAGAATACATATTTGATTGTTTTACAAAGAAGAGATGCTCTTCTTGATTCTATTTGATTTTTTCTAGAATAGAATATTGAGATAATATATCCCTAAGTTTATTACCACGTATTAGCTTCTGAACAATCTGAAGAGTTATCCCAAATTCTGCCAGCAAATGCCCCATATTGATCATAAGTATCAATATCTTGTTGACCTTGTGCATTCAGGAAGTTCGAATAAACGACTGAAGCGCCAATAGAACGACGGCCCCCTTGTAGCATTTCCAAAGCTTTTTCATCTAACTTATTGTTTTCTAGTGAAGAGAAGCTCTTCATTCCACTTAACTTTTTCATAATTAAATTTTAAGATTTTATTAGCGATTACCTTACCCTGACCTAAGAGCTTTTGTTGCAATTGCTAATTATTAAATCTAAAATTCGTTATATACAGCAGGTGAAGCAAGCGAATACTGATATTCGATGGTTTTAAAACTATAACTGTCGTTTATTTATGGATATTCGTTATAGAAGCTATATTTTCGATAATTACTATTGGATTAGTGGCTGGTTTTCGGTATTCATGGTCTACCAATGCTCTTCTTGTGATTATTTTATATCAAGGAAATGCTAAAGGAGAATTTGAATGACTCTTTAAGTCAGTCTCTTGGCGAAAAAGTCATTCATCATGGGGAGAGTACTACGACACACCATCGACTACATTACTCTGTCGCTTCCTTGCAATTACGCAACGAAACAAAATCCTCATTTGGAAGTACACCATATCTCTTTTTATAAATAGCCGAGAAATAGTCAGATTTTGAATAGCCCAGAGCATAAGCGACTTCATATATGGTATTGAACTGACCACTTTTTACCATTTCTTTTGCTAATAACAACTTTTCAGATAGAAAGAAGCTATTCGGATTGCATTTATATATTTTTTTGAATAATCGGGTATATTTAGTCACAGACATACAGGCTATTTCGGCTAGCTTTTCAGTACCTGGAAATTTTTCAAGCAACTGTTCCATAAGGTAAACTTGACTATTCACAACTTGTTGTACATCAAATTCAGACAGCTTACCTACTACAAATTTCTGTTCACTTAACCTTTCAATAAGACTTCCAAAAGCCTGTAAGGCGGCTCCTTTGAGAAATAGTTCGTAGGAACTGTCTTCATATTGACGATCTTTCAGTTTTAGAAGTAACACCCGGGTACGGCTATCCATGTGACTATAGAAATATATGGTATTCTTTTTCGCATAAGTCTTTTCAACTATAGACTCAGGAACGATATTGCCCAGATGTTTATGAAGAAGCTGTTTCGAGATCAGTAACCGAAAAGAATACATTCGTTCTGAAATTGGGGGAATATAAGTACTGCTCAAACCCGCATCAACAAGCCCCATTCCTAATTTTGAATGATAACCAACTTTATTCTTCGTATCATTGACTTTGTGGATGCTGATTTGGTCACTGATATCATAGTATGCAATGCAGAAATCACCGGATGAGGCAACTTTAGTAAAGGATATGCTTTGATGAAAGGTGAGGTCTACCACAAGAACTGTCAAGCCAGGAATGACCTCCATAAGATAAGAGCCGCCGTTAGCTAAATTTTCAGGAAAAACCAATTGCCGTTGATTAAGGTATTTTGCTCCAAGTTTTTCGATAAAATCTTGCCTCCAGTCTGTATCCATGGTTACCGTATGAGAAAATTGAATACTATTTTTTGCAGATGTCTCCATTATAATTTTGTTAAGTAGTCCTTGGGTAAAACGCCAAAGTAATTTTTAAAGAGATGTGTTAAATTGGATGCGGTTGGGAACTGCAGTTCGTGGGCGACTTCTCCAATATTATAGTTCCCGCTTACTAGTAGATCACGTGCCAACTCCAGCTTGTTATTAAGGTAAAATTCATAAGGAGTAAGACCTGTGATCTTTTTATACAATTTTTTAAATTTTGTTTCGGACATCAAAGCATGTTCAGCAATTGTTTTGATTCCTGGGAAAGAATCTTTAAGCTTACTGATCAGAAATTCCTGAGAGGAAATGATAGCAGTAAAATCAGTGTCGTTAAGTTTACTGACAACAAGGTCTTTTTTGATCAGTTCATCAAGATATTCTCCCAATAAGTTATAGACCGTTGCACTAAGAAACAAATCAAAGGTTAGCGGGGCAATATTGCTATTTCGAAATTCATTAATATATTGTAAACTATTATTGCTCATGATATTATAGTGAAATATCGTATTTTGATTCTGATCAAAGACCCGATTGATCAGTTTTTTTATATGTCCAGAACCAATTAAATATTCTTTGAGAAGTGTTTTACGGAGGAAAATGCAAAAGTTGTATGTCTTGGTTCCAGCTTTAACACGGTAGTCGAGGTTTACACTGCTCTCAACAATGGCAAGATTGTAATTCCATCTTCCCATTGCCAATGCGTCATTATTTGTGATGTGAGAAGAGTCCCCTTCAGTGAGATTAAAATAGATGCCAATAAAATCTGAATTTGTATTGCGGAGCTTAAAGTGAATATCTTGGTGGTAGAGGACATCTGCAAACATAACCGTGATGTCTGGATTTACAGATAGCACATAGCGGGTTCCGGTATGGACGGTATCCGGAATTAGCATATGGTTACCGCTAATGTATCCACCTAAAGCTTTTGCCATTGGCTCTACCCAGTCAGTTTCTATACCAAACTCATGAATGATTTCTTTCATATGTAAATAATGACTGTTTTATGTGACTAAATATTTTATAACAGCTGTCGTATCCCATGGACTAGAATTTTGTTAGGTTGTTCTGTTTGTACTCAGGTTAAAAACCTTGATTTATAACGTATGAAAATTGGTACATGATACACTATACTTCTTGAAATATTGCTTTATAATGAAATACTAGCCTATAGTTCTGATTATTAGTGCAATTATTTGACCATTATTTAAATAGTTGCAGTAAAAAAGAGTGTTAAAAGACTAAATTTTTATATACGTTTTTGGACAGAATCATAAATTAAGTGAAAATTGGTCTTCAGTTGATATTTTATAACGGTATGCTGGTATTGCTTCTTGGGAGTTGCATGTAATTTTGTCTTAAATAAAATTAATATATAAATATAAAGAATATGAAAACAAGAAAGATGCTCGGTCAATTATTATTAGTCTTAACAATAGCAATAGGAATTACAGCTTGTAGTAAAAATGATGCTGATGAATTGACTCCTCCCACAAATGCAATCACATCTGTAAGATTAGTATTTACAGATAGTACAGTCAATGAAAAATCAGCTGGATCAAAGGTAGATCTTACAAAAGTTGCTTCGGTAAAAATAAAATATGCAGTTACTGAAGGAGAAGTAGGTATAAATGTAGTAAGGGAAGCAACGCTGATGGTTAAAGGCGATAGTTCAAAAGTAAGTACTTTCGATCTTAAGACATTAACTTTTAAAGGTGGAAGTAAACTTACAATTTATGGTGCAACGTTATACGATAACAAAGATAAAGTAGTAGGTGGATGGTCAAAAGTGGACAATGATGCCTTTGAAGTAACGAGCCCCGAAGGTGTAGTGGTGATGGAGCGTATTTATGGAACAGTAGGTTTAGAGAGATTATAGTCGTTAATCTTATTCTAAAAAAGTGTCGGAAGGTTATGCTTTCGACACTTTTTTGCTTTTATTTATAATTTTAAGATTATATTATGCCTTCTGGTCATTATTTTTAGTTCGAGGGCCACGGTTATAGATTATTAATCCATTTAAGAAGTTCCGAAGTAACTGGTCTCCGCAAGGTTTGAAATTTGGATGATCTTCTTTACGAAATATGGCACTTAATTCCGTTTTCGTTGCCCTAAAATCGACTAACGCTAATACATTAATAATGTCGTCGTCCGTGAATTTTAAAGCTACTCGAAGCTTTTTCATGATATCATTATTGCTCATCTTATAAATATGTTACCTTAAAATTTTCTATATTTTATTATTCGTGCCCAAGCCAAAACGCTGTTAGAAATGAATATTCCTGTCAAACTTAGATATATTTGTCTTATTATACAATTATAATTACAGCTTATATTAACATAAATATCGGTTCTTTACGACCAATAATAATTATTTCTTGTGCGAAATCTCTAATATGTAAGTCTATATGAATGGATTGAGCAACATTCAAGAGTAAATCATAATCAATACTACTGTAACTATAATTGCCCTGAAGTGTAAGGCAGACCTTAATTTAAATATTATGCACAGTATTTTAGTTATCCTTAGACTTTACAAATAAAAGATATGCAAGTCGTTGTTGTGTAAAATCAGCACTTGGATAAATATCGCGTATAAGGTTTTTACAATCTTCGGCACAGCAGCCGGTGTCTAGCCGAGCGATGTATTCAGTGATATCTTCTAGATTGATGTATTTGATTGCCACAAGAGTGGCGCAACCTTTACTTTCTTCATTTAATGTAATCTCAAATACTTGCCCAGTCTTATACCGTTCATTGGGCATCCGTAATGTGGTAAATGCCTCGCAGTCCAATTTATTATTCCAGTTTTTTGAAAAGTTAATGTGTTCCATTTTGGTATTAGCGAGTAGTTATAGTGATATGACTATTTGTGTAGTCCGTCTTTCAATACAAATATAGGTACATACGGGTATGCTTTAAAATTTGGTCATTTATTCTTTTAATAATATTTAGCTATCACATTACGATTTAAATGAATACTTATATAAGTAATCATGATCGCCAAATAACATGTCTTGGTGAGTCTGTTGGAATTTCGTCAAAAATAACGTATTTTAAGGCATAATATACCAAGTTAGGGTTCAGGTGAATGTTAATTATTATATAATTAAGTATATTTGCTCAAACTGTCTAGTAACAAAATTTAATGCAAAAAAATAGAGTAGGGCTTATTGGTAGTGGTAGTTGGGCTACAGCAATGATTAAAATGCTGGGTGACAACGTCGTTGAAAAGGATATACATTGGTGGGTCCGTAAACAAGAAGATGTTGACTATATCAAAAAGCATAAAAAAAATCCAAGTTATTTAAGTGCTGTTGAAGTAAAACTGGATACAGATCATATTTCAACAAATGCAAGAGAAGTAATTCAGGTGTCAAATATTATTATTTTGAATACACCTGCCGCTTACTTGAAAGCAGCCTTAAAGGATGTGACAAAAGCAGATCTGGAAGGAAAAATTATTGTTTCTGCCATAAAAGGTATCGTACCAGATGAAAATCTGATTATTGGCGATTATTTACAGGAGGTATACGATGTCTCTTTGGAGAATATTTTAGTTGTCGGTGGACCGTGTCATGCTGAAGAAGTTTCTTTGGAGAAACTATCTTATTTGACTTTTGGTTCCAAATCTGAAGAAAATGCTAACTTAGTGGCATCTTTACTGGAATGCCGGTATATAAAAACAATCATTTCGGACGATGTGTATGGGATTGAGTATGGTGCTGTATTGAAAAATATTTATGCATTGGCGGGAGGAATATGTCATTCGTTAGGCTATGGCGATAATTTTCAGGCGGTTTTAATCTCAAATGCAATCCGCGAGATGGAAACGTATGTCGAGACCATTGATCCAAATCCTCTTCGCGATATTAATAAATCGGCGTATTTAGGCGATCTTTTGGTAACAGCATATTCGCAGTTCAGTAGAAACAGAACTTTTGGAGCGATGATCGGAAAAGGCTATAGTGTACAGTCTGCCCAGCTTGAGATGAATATGGTAGCAGAAGGTTATTATGCTTCTGCATGTATACAGCATTATATGCGTAAGCATCAGATTGCCTTACCTATCTGTGAAGCCGTTCACCAAATCTTATACCAGCATAAATCTGCTGCAACAATCATAAGCCAACTGGCTGAAAAATTAAGTTAATTCAAGATGATCGATAGATTAAAAATCGCTGAAACTTATAAAACAATTCAGGACGAGATATGTCAAGCACTTGAAAAGCTTGATGGTACCGCTAAATTTGAAGAAGAAATTTGGGAACGTGATGGCGGCGGCGGTGGCCGTACAAGGATTATGCAGCATGGCAATATCATTGAAAAAGGTGGGGTGAATTTCTCTGCTGTGCATGGAAAATTGCCGGAAATGATCAAGAAATCATTTGGTGTCGATGAAGATGAATTTTTCGCTACAGGTGTATCAATTGTTATTCATCCAAACAATCCATTCGTTCCTATTATCCACATGAACATCCGTTATTTCGAATTGAATGATGAAATTCGGTGGTTCGGCGGAGGCATTGATCTTACACCGCACTATGTTATTGAAGAAGATGCACAATTTTTTCATCAGCAGTTGAAAAACGTATGCGATATCCATCACCAAGATTTTTACAAAGATTTCAAAAAATGGGCAGATGACTACTTCTATGTACGCCATCGTGAAGAAACACGTGGTATAGGTGGGGTTTTCTATGATAAACTAACACCTGAAAAAACAGGTCTGTCATTTGAGGAAATTTTTCAGTTCTCATGTGACCTTGGACGTACATTTGCACCAACATATACCGAGCTGGTAAACAAAAATCGCCATAAAGACTATACAGAACACCATAAAAACTGGCAATACCTCCGTAGAGGAAGATATGTTGAATTTAATCTTGTTTGGGATTCAGGAACGAAATTTGGTCTTGAAACTAATGGACGTATCGAATCCATTTTAATGAGTTTACCGCCACAGGCAAATTGGGCCTATGATTTTCAACCAGAAGAAGGCTCGGAAGAAGCCAAAACACTTTCTCTTTTGAGAAAAGATATCAATTGGATACAATAAATTAATTTAAATAACCTGAATGGTTTCTTATCAGAAATTTGAACTAGAAAATGGTCTTCGCGTACTTGTTCATGAAGACAATAACACAGCAATGGCCTGTGTCAATATACTGTATGATGTCGGTGCGCGGGATGAATCTCCAGACCAAACGGGATTTGCACATTTATTTGAACACTTGATGTTTGGTGGATCAGTCAATATTCCCGACTATGATACACCTTTGCAACGTGTGGGCGGTGAAAACAATGCTTTTACCAGTAACGATATCACCAATTACTACATCACGCTACCTTCTTCAAATCTAGAAACGGCATTGTGGCTGGAATCAGACCGTATGCTGAGCCTTTCTTTCTCTGAACAAAGTTTGGAAACACAAAGAAGTGTTGTATGTGAGGAGTTTAAGCAGCGTTACCTCAATCAACCCTACGGTGATGTATGGTTGAAATTAAGACCCTTAGCTTACCAAGTACATCCGTATCGCTGGGCAACTATCGGAAAAGAACTTAAACATATTGAAGATGCAAAAATGGAAGATGTAAAAGCATTTTTCCAGAAGCATTATACACCACAGAATGCCATTATGGTTATTGCAGGTGATGTTAAGTTTGAGGAGATCAAAACACTGGTAGAAAAATGGTTTGCAGATATTCCTGCAGGAAATAAATACATGAGAAATTTACCTCAAGAACCAAAACAAATAGCAGAGCGTAGGGAAGTGGTAGAGGCTGATGTACCACTTGATAGTTTGTTTATATCTTTTCATGCACCTGCACGTATGGATGAAAACTACCATGCAATGGACTTAGTATCAGATCTACTGTCTCGAGGATCATCTTCTCGTCTATACCGTCGTTTGGTTAAAGAACAGGAACTATTCAGTGAGATCAATGCCTATGTGATGGGAAGTATCGACCCCAATTTATTCTTAATTGAGGGAAAACCATCAGACGGCATTAGTCTGGAACAAGCAGAGGAAGCCATCTGGAAAGAACTGGATATCTTAAAATCTACACCTGTTCCGGCAGAAGAGCTTGAAAAAGTGAAGAATAAGATTGAGTCTACACATGTATTTGCCGAATTGTCGATCTTGGATAAAGCCATGAATCTCGCATATTATGAGCTACTTGGTGACGCCAATGAATTAAACAATGAAACAGCCAAGTATTTGGCCGTTCAATCGGAGCATATACAGCAACAGGCAAACGAAATATTTAGAAAAGAAAACGCATCTATATTGTATTATAAATCAAAGGAGGTGGCAAATGCTGAATAGAGCAGTAGCACCTGAAGCCAAACCGATTGGTGATATTCATTTAAAAAGCCCAAAAGTACTTGCTTTCAACAATGGAATTCCTGTTTATGTCTTTCATTCGCCTGATCAAGAATTGGTACGCATTGAGTGGATTTTTAATAATGTCTTCAATGAAGATGAAAATCCGCTACTAAATAGTGCCCTAAGCGCTTTGTTAAAGGAAGGAACAAAAAACTATAACAGCGCTGAGATTGCGGATAAAGTCGACTTCTATGGGGCTTTTCTAATGCCAGAATACGGATTTGATATCACTTCGCTGACATTGTACACATTAAATAAACATAGTAATGTGTTATTACCTTTGATCAAGGAGATTTTAACAGAATCAGTTTTACCGCAGAAGGAACTGGATACCTATCTCAGAAACAATAAGCAAAAGCTTCAGGTTTCTCTTCAGAAAAACGATTATTTAGCGAGAAGAACCTATTATAATCATGTTTTCGGTTCGGGAAACCGTTATGGAAAAACGCCCTCTTTAGAAGAATATGATTTGATTTCTAGAGATGCTTTAATCGATTTATACCATAAGCAATTTACTCCATCTAATTGTCGTTTAATTATTTCCGGTAATGTATCTGAATCTTTGCTTCAAGAGCTTAGCTTATATTTTGGTGATCAATGGCTGGCTACAGACGAGGTACCATTGACCGAACCGAATTTAACTGCAGATACAGGACAATTGATTTATGACGAAAGAGCAGAGGCATTGCAATCTGCCATACGTATCGGTATGCCGAATATAAATCGTAACCATGTGGATTATCCCGCTTTGCAATTTGTAAATACGTTACTGGGCGGTTTTTTCGGGTCAAGGCTCATGCGTAACATTCGAGAAGAAAAAGGCTATACTTACAGTATCGGTTCAGCTGTGGGTTCTTTAAAATATGGAGGTTTTCTGACTATTGCGACAGAGGTTGGTGTAGATGTAACCGATGCGACATTGACGGAAATCGAAAAAGAAATTGAAATTTTAAGAACAGAATTAGCGACTATAGAGGAATTGGACTTAGTGAAAAATTACCTCTCAGGATCTATGCTAGGTTCTTTAGAGAGTATTTTTTCACATGCAGATAAGTTTAAAAATGTGCTACTTGCTAACATGGATTTGACTTACTATGACCATTATATGAATGAAATCAATGCGATGACTCCTGAAAAAGTAAAGGAAATCGCTATTCAGTATTTTGACTATAGTAAGATGATTAAAATTGTGGTTGGAAAAATGAAAACCCTAGAATTAGTCTCTGAATTGTAATTAAAGGCTGACAATAAATAATAAATCATTCATACTTTGTATTTTTGTTGTATACAATGATGTATGGAACAATTTAATAAATAAAATTCGTAATGGAATTGAAACTCAAGAAACCTTTAGCATTCTTTGATTTAGAGACTACAGGAATCAATATCTCAGCAGATAGAATTGTTGAAATATCAATATTAAAGGTGTTGCCTAATGCTGAGGAGCAAGTATATACGAAGCGGATTAACCCGCTTATGCCTATTCCTGCAGAATCATCCATGTTCCATGGTATCTATGACGAAGATATTATAGACGCGCCAACATTTCAAGCGATTAGTCAAGAAGTAGCAGATTTTATTGGTGACGCAGATTTAGCGGGTTATAACTCCAATAAATTTGATATCCCTATGCTGATGGAAGAATTCCTACGTTCAGGAGCTGATTTTTCGTTGGAAAATCGTGTTTTTGTTGACGTACAGAATATTTTTCATCAAATGGAACAACGTACTTTGAAAGCTGCTTATAAATTCTATTGCAATGAAAGCCTAGAAAATGCACACAGTGCAGAAGCAGACGTAAGAGCTACATATGAAGTTTTGAAAGCACAGTTAACCAAGTATGAAGGTGCTGTGTATGAAGATAAGCATGGTAAACAATCTGTACCTGTTGTAAATGACGTCGAAGCATTGTCAGATTTTACTAATATGACAAAACCAGTGGATTTTGCAGGACGGATTGTGTACAATGAAGACGGAGTAGAAGTCATTAATTTTGGTAAACATAAAGGACGTCCGGTTACAGAGGTTTTTGATGTAGAACCAAGTTACTATGCGTGGATGCAAAATGGCGACTTCCCACTTTATACTAAGAAATGTTTAGAAATAATCTGGAACCGTCATCGCTCAGCTAAAAAAGCAGCAAAATCAACAGAACCCATTCACGCGGCTGAAGATAAGAAGCAAGCTAAAAAAGAATTTCAAAAGCAAGAAAATAAAAGCCAAGCAACAGCGATCACAAATGATATGTTAGCAAGTCTAAAAAATAAATTTGGTTAGGTCATAGTACTCGTTAATTAGAAAACAATATTTTATAAAATAATATTATGTCTCAAGAAATAGAACACCTACAGTGTTTAATAATTGGTTCAGGACCCGCAGGATATACAGCAGCGATTTATGCAGCCCGTGCTGATATGAAACCTGTTATCTATACAGGGATGGTACCGGGCGGTCAGTTGACGCAGACAACAGAAGTGGATAACTTTCCTGGATACCCAAAGGGGATTACAGGACCGATCATGATGGAAGATCTACGTATGCAAGCAGAACGTTTTGGTACTGATGTCCGTTTCGGATATGCAACTAAAGTTGATTTTTCTGGTCCGGTACATCAGGTTGAAATCGACGGAATTAAAACTGTTACTGCAGATACAGTAATCATCGCTACAGGTGCAACAGCAAAATGGCTAGGACTTGATAGCGAACAAAAGTATAATGGTTTTGGTGTATCTGCATGTGCAGTATGTGACGGTTTTTTCTTTAAAAACCAAGAAGTAGCGATTGTAGGTGCTGGTGATACGGCAGCTGAAGAGGCTACCTATTTAGCAAAATTATGTTCTAAAGTACATATGTTGGTGCGTCGTGATGAATTTAGAGCTTCTAAAGCAATGGTTCACCGCGTGATGAATACACCAAATATCGAAGTACATTACAATTCGGAAACCAAGGAAATCTTAGGTGACGGTCAAGTGGTAACAGGTGTTCGTGTTTTAAATAACAAAGATCAATCTGAAAAAGTATTGGATGTAACAGGATTTTTTGTTGCTATTGGACACAAGCCAAATACAGAACTTTTCAACGGTATCTTAGATATGGATGAAACAGGTTATTTAATTACACAGCCAAATACGACGGCAACGAATATTCCAGGTGTATTTGCTTGTGGAGATGTACAGGATAATGTATACCGCCAAGCAATTACAGCTGCAGGAACTGGTTGTATGGCTGCTTTAGAAGCAGAGCGTTATCTAGCCGCTAAAGAGGATGTTGCGTAAATAATACGTAATCACATAAAAAGGCCAGGAAATTATTCCTGGCCTTTTTTATACCATATTCTTTAAAAATTTTATAGCTGAGCTTTAGCTTCTTCCATTTCATATACTGAATCAATCTTCCAAGAAGATTGATCTTTCGAAGCTTTTACAGCCAACTGGTCACACCGCTCATTTAAAGGATGGCCAGCATGCCCTTTTACCCATACTAATTTAACCTGATGTAGTTTGTATACCTGCATCAATCTTATCCAAAGATCTTTATTTTTCTTTCCTGCAAATCCTTTTTGAATCCAACCATATACCCATTTCTTGTCGATGGAATCTATAACATATTTGGAATCTGAATAGACTGTAACCTTTTGGTTGAGATTTTTTAAAGCTTCTAGACCAACTATTACCGCCATCAGCTCCATGCGATTATTAGTGGTCTTACGATAACCACCAGAAAACTCTTTCTCAATCAGTTTACCTTTATACGCTTCATTATCACCCGTATAAACTGTCCTTAATATCGTACCGTAGCCACCTGGTCCTGGATTACCGCTCGAAGCACCATCCGTGTATAATTCAATCATCAGTACAAAGATAAATTATTAAGCCAAAAAACCGACTTTAAGTTTGAATTGAACGAATAAATTCTTACTTTTCACCTTTTTAAAACCTGATATTTCAATAAGTAACTATGATTCGGAAGAAGTCAATATTAGCAGTGTTGTTTTTAGCGCTTTCTAGCTACAACGTTTTTGCACAAGAAACTAAAAACAAGAATGAGGACGTAAAAAAAATGGAATGGTTTGAAGATGCAAAATTAGGCATTTTTATCCATTGGGGAATTTATTCGGTTAAGGGGGTTTCTGAATCTTGGGCTTTTTTCAATAACTATATCAGTCATGAAAATTACATGAAACAACTTGGTGGTTTTACAGCCAACCAATATCAACCGGAAGAATGGGCAAAATTAATTCAGGAATCCGGAGCAAAGTATTCGGTCATTACAACACGTCATCATGATGGTGTATCTCTTTGGGATAGCAAATCGAATAATGCAATTACAACAGCGAAAGATGCTACTGCTAAAAAGGATGTTCTGACGCCTTTTGTATCGGCACTTCAGAAGAAAGGTCTTAAAACCGGATTGTATTACTCATTACCAGATTGGAGTCATCCAGATTATGATGTCAATACGAGAATAAAAAAACGTTATAACGTAGGCGATGATGCCAATCGGTGGAATAAGTTTGTTAATTACTATCAGGGACAGTTAGCAGAATTGTCTAAAGCATATAAGCCAGATCTAATTTGGTTTGATGGCGATTGGGAACACAATGATCAGGAATGGCGTGCAAAAGAAACATTGACGCAATTGCGTAAGTATAATCCAAATATCATTATCAATTCCAGACTGAATCAACATGGTGACTATGATACTCCAGAGCAGGGTATTCCGGTTGTAAAACCTGAAGCACGCTATTGGGAGCTCTGCTATACCATGAATGACTCTTGGGGATATCAGCATTTTGACCATCATTATAAAACTCCAAACATGATCGTCCGTACTTTGGTAGATTGTATTTCAATGGGCGGAAATCTTTTATTGGATATTGGCCCCAAAGCCGATGGGACAATACCTACAGAACAGGTGCAGATCTTGAAAGAATTAGGAAGATGGACTTCTAAACATAAAGATGCGATCTACGGAACGCGTGCAGGAGTGCAATCTCGGTTTTGGAATGATAAAAATGCTTTTTCTAAAGATGGAAAAACATTATACATCTACTTGGATAACGTAAAAGATAAATTAGTTTTACAAGGTCTGAAAACCAAACCTGCTTCAGTTAAATTTGTTGGAAACCCAGATAAGATAGATTATCAGTATGATGACTATACACTGGAATTAAATCTACCTACAGCTAATTTCGATCCAGCTGTAACTGTTGTAGCCATTACCTTTAATGAGAAGCCAGCTATTGATTTGGAAAGAAAAGAAGTGAGTTATACTGCTTATGAAATTGCAGGCCAAAGTCAAGTAGCGCATGCAATTGCAACAATTAGTAAATCTACAGCCATAGGATCCAATTTGTTTAAAGACAAGATCAGTGCAGACGGCGATATATTAGATAAAAACTTAAAATTTACAGCTGCCGAAATTAAAGAGTGGGTAACGAAAAATGCAGAAATCTTACATGATGCTGAAGCTGGAATTGCTGATGGACACTACGCGGGATTAAGTGCACTATCTAAAGATAAGCAGACACTTTATCTTTTCGTTGAAGGAACTCCAACGGGGCCTATTGCATTAAAGGGGCTTAAGAATACCATAGCACGTATACGCATCGTAGGTGAAGGTTCTATGATCGGACATGATATATTCAATAAATTATACTGGAGCTCGACACCAGGTATTGTGTATATTGATGTTCCCAAAGAACGGATCGATAAAAACATGACAATAATTGCTGTTTTATTAGATAAACCAATTGAATTGTATCGAGAGCACGTAGGAGCTATTGAAAGTAATTTATAAATTTGTAAAGAGGCAATTAAAAATGCCTCTTTTTTTATGACTATGAAATTTTTATTACCACTGTTATTTTTACTACTGCTAATTTCCTGTAATAACGGAAACGGAAGTAAAGCGCAAAAGCAACGTGCCGATTCACTTGCCCTGGAAGTGGTAGAGCAACGCTTGGATATTAGAGATCTCGCAAATTCCGATCATTTCATGTATTATGAGGATAGCCAAGCTCAAAATACAACTGATATAAAGAAACTTACTGGAATCGAAAAAATAAAAGCTAAGGTAGTGGCTTATCGGATCTATAAGAATCTGAGTTTGGAAAACAACCGTTATGTTTTTAAAGCCAAATCTCCCTTAGAATTGCATATACCGAATAAAATTTTTGTGAGTTTTGAAAGAGCATTTTTAACATCCAACAATAGTGTCATTAGCAGCAAAGACTCAATTAAACTACAGTTGCCAACAAATTTCCAAGATTCGGTATTAACTTGGTAATAGATAAAAAAGATATGAAGAAAAAAATCATCGTATTTACCGGAGCCGGTATCTCAGCAGAAAGTGGTATAAAGACATTTAGAGATGCCGATGGCTTGTGGGAGGGCCATGATGTCGAGGACGTTGCTAGTATTGATGGCTGGTACCGTAATCCCAAACTTGTTCAAGATTTTTATAACATGAGGCGACAAGTCGCTATGCAGGCTAAACCGAATGCTGCACACCAAGCTTTAGTTGTTTTGCAGAAATCATTTGATGTACAGATTGTGACGCAAAATGTAGATACATTACATGAACGGGCAGGTTCTGATCATGTGCTTCATTTGCATGGAAGATTAGATCAAGCTTGCTCATCGAAAGATAAAAGGTTAATCTATCCAATCGACGGTTACGAGATCAAAATGGGTGACCTATGTGAAAAAGGTTCTCAATTAAGACCTGATATAGTATGGTTCGGTGAGGCAGTTCCAAATATGGAGACCGCCATTTACATGGCACGAGAGGCCGACATAATGATTGTTATCGGGACCTCTTTGGCAGTATATCCAGCTGCTGGTTTGGTCGATGTCATAGCTCCGACCTGCGATTTATATGTTGTTGATAAACAAATTAACACATCGCGGATACCCAAAAGAGCCAGTACCATAGAAAGTACTGCATCGGAGGCAGTTCCATATCTGGTTGCCCAGCTCATAGAGCGATATACTACTTTGTAAGCAATTCATTACGCTAACGTTTTCGTTGTTTGCACAATCGTTTGCATCCTCGATATTCCCTGAGATGATCCGCAAGAAGCATATATTTAAATTTTATAAATCGAATTAATACGTTGTTCTTTCTGACCACACCTTGAGAAAATCAAGGCGTAGTCGTGATAGGTTTAATAAAATTTTATGATCACAAAAAAACTGGGCAAAGCAGCAGCATTTATCGTCTTGCTTACGATTAACTATAGTGTTACGAAAGCACAGCTATCCCTAATTCCAAAACCAGATTTTATACAGATTAGGGACGGGCTGTATTGCTTTCCTTCATGTAGTAAAATACAGATTGGAGATAAGGAGTTTGACGCTGTAGGTCGATATCTGCAGAAGCAGCTTTTATCAAAATTTGGTTATACAGGACTTGTTCATCATGATAAGAAGACGGTTTCAAACATTCGATTTGTTCATAAGGAAAATCTTGAAATTGAGGAATATGAAATTAAGACAGATAGCAATACGTTAATTATTTATGCAAGCTCTCCTGCAGGAGCTACTTATGCAGTAAGCTCGCTTTTGCAGGTATTGAGCTTTGGAAAAAAATCAACATCGGGAATCAGTGTAAATATTTTTGAGATCAAAGATAAACCTGCATATGTATGGCGAGGTTTTATGTTAGATGAATCACGTCACTTCTTTGGAAAAGAAAAAGTGAAATCAATTTTAGATTGGATGGCATTTTATAAGCTCAATAAGTTTCACTGGCACTTAACTGATGAGCCTGCTTGGCGGTTAGAAATTCAAAAATATCCACTTCTATCATTGATCGGTGGGGTTGGCTCCCAGACTGATCCATATGCTCCCGCGGCCTATTATACGCAGGCAGACATTACAGAGATTGTAGCTTATGCACAAGAAAGGAGCATCGAAGTCATTCCTGAAATCGATATGCCCGGCCATGCCACAGCGGCAAATCGAGCTTATCCCCAATTAAGTGGTGGTGGAAATGATAAACACCCAGATTTTACTTTTCATCCGGCGAAAGATATAACGTATTCTTTTTTAACTCAGGTGTTGAGCGAAACAAAAGCGCTGTTTCCTTCTTCGGTAATACATCTAGGGGGAGATGAAGTATCATTTGGCAGTGAGGCATGGAATTCAGATACCAAAGTGCAGGATTTGAAGCAGAAACATCATCTCAATGATAACAAGGCGGTAGAAAATTACTTCATGCGTCGCATGGCAGATTCGCTAAAAACAATGGATGCCACTTTGCTTGCCTGGGATGAAATGGTAGATGCCGATTTATCAAAAGAGAAAACTATATTCATGTGGTGGCGACATGATAAACCTGAACAGTTAAAAGAAATATTAAAGGCTGGCTATAAAACAATACTGACACCAAGATTACCGCTTTATTTTGATTTTGTACAGGAAGAATCACATAAGTATGGACGAAAATGGGGAAAGCTATACAATCCTTTGGAAAATGTTTATAATTTTTCTCCGGATAATTACGCTTCGTTGACCACCGAGAAAAATCAAATCTTAGGCATTCAGGGTAATTTATGGACAGAAACAGTTATCAATACCAATCGATTGGACTATTTAACTTTTCCACGATTAGCCGCTTTGGCGGAGGTCGGATGGACAAAAAGTTCAAATAAAAATTACGTGCAATTTTCAGAATCATTAAAAAAACATTTGAACTTGTACCGTGAAGCAAATTTATACTACTACGATCCATTTACGAATGCACATCCTGAACCTGTGGTGATAAAAAAGACACAACGTGCTTATATTGATAATCCTGAATAACCAACTAAATATGAATAACTTATTAAAAAAGTCTGTACTTGCTGTGGCATTGTTAGCTACAGTTAATTCAATACAGGCACAATGGACTGGACCTAAAATTAAATCAACAGAAATCAAAGAAATTAAGTATGGACCGTTGTCACCTGCCAATCGGACAGATGAGGCAATGGTTGCATTCCGCAATTATGGATTAGGTCAATTTATACATTGGGGTCTCTATGCAATACCGGGTAATGAATGGGAAGGAGTGAGTGCCCGTGGTGGTGCAGCAGCATCCGAATGGATCCGTTCATGGAGAGGATCATCAGCTCCAAAAGATTGGGTGAATACGTACGACAATCTTTACAAACAATTTAATCCCAAAGATTTTGACGCAAAGCGTTGGGCAAAGCAGGCAAAAGACATGGGAGCAAAGTATGTAATTTTTACGACAAAGCACCACGATGGTTTCGCGATGTGGCCAACCAAATATTCCCCTTATAATATCAGTAAAACACCCTATAAAAAAGATATAGTCAAAGAGGTAGTAGATGCTTATACTGCAGTAGGTATCGATGTTTACCTTTATTTCTCTGTATTAGAATGGAACAATCCAGATTACATGGGTAAAGAACCTAAAACGGAAGAGGAAAAGAAAAAGTTTGATAAATTCTTGAAATATACTAGAAATCAGTTACTGGAGTTGATGACAAATTATCCACAGATGAAAGGATTTTGGTTTGATGGCACTTGGGATCAGTCTTGGATAAAGTCTTATGATTTTACTTATAATCTTGAAAAAGAACTTCGGGAAAAGCACCCTGGTCTTATCATCGGCTCCCGTTTCCGAAATGATGAATTTGGGAAACGTCATTTTGATTCAAATGGTCAGATGTTGGGCGATTATGAACAAGGTTGGGAACGCAAATTGCCGGGAGATATTACTTGGCTAGAGGGACGTGATTGGGATTGTGTGATGACAATTCCACCAAACGGCTGGGGATACATGAAAGATTGGTCGGGTATTTATACCAAAACGACAGACGATATTATCGATATGCTGACCTATTCAGCATCCCTAAGTGGTAATTTTGTTTTAAATTTCGGTCCAGATGGCCAAGGAAATATGCATCCTGAGGAAGATAAAATAGCAAAAGAGCTTGGTGAATGGATGAAAATAAATGGTGAAGCAATTTATGGAGCCAAACATGCTGGGATGACCACTTCTAAACTAGGATACTTCACTAAAAAAGCTGATAACTTATACCTCACAGTTTTCAACAGGCCCGTCCACAATATTGTCCGGATATCTGTGCCCAAAACTGCGACAGAGGTTCCTGTGTCTGCCACGTTATTAGCGAATGGACAAATGTTAGAGGTGCGTCATTCAGATCTTGGTATTGATCTCGATAAAAACACCTATTATGACGTGCTATTGCCCAAAAGTTTCCAGTCGAATCAAGCGTTTGTCATTAAAATGAAAACCGGCGCACCTAAAGGAAAAGCAGAGAAACTAATGGATGCTAAGATGTAAAATCTATTATAAACGTCTAAAAAAGCCAAAATTTAATGATTTTGGCTTTTTTTTATTACTTTTAAAAATCAATTAATGCACCGCAAATGTTCAAAATATTAGTTACCATTTTTACTTGTACTGTTTTATTGTCATGCAACAATAACAACAAAAATCAAGGAACAACTTCTCAACAAACAGAAACAGAAAATAGCACAGAAGGAAAAAATCAACAGGTCGTACTGGATTCTACTGAAGCAAAAAGGATATTGGCACTGCCGTTACATTGCCTTGAACAGGAGTATCCAAATAAATTGGGGCAGGTCATCGGATCTGCTAAGGATCTAAAATCACCAAAACAATTACATCCCATTTTTTATGGCTGTTTTGATTGGCATTCATCCGTTCATGGTTATTGGTCCATCGTTAAAATATTGAAAACATTTCCTAATCTTAGTGAAAGTAAGCAGGTGAGACTGATCTTGAACGATAAAATAACTAAAACGAATGTTGATCAGGAAATTGCTTTCTTTCTAGACAGTAATAACACAAGCTTCGAACGCACCTATGGATGGGCGTGGCTCTTGCAGTTACAGGCTGAATTATTGACTTGGAATGATGCTGAAGGGAAACAGTGGGCCACAGCATTGCAACCTTTGGCAGATCTGCTCGTAAAACGCTACGAGGGGTACTTGCCTAAACTCGTTTACCCAATTCGTTCGGGACAGCATGATAACACCGCTTTTGGATTTACCTTATCAATGGATTATGCGAAGGTAACGCAAGATACAGCTTTTCAAAATTTAATTACACAACATGCAAAGCGCCTTTTTATAAACGATAAATCCTGCTCGCTCGCATATGAACCAAGTGGTAGCGACTTTCTTTCTCCTTGCTTAGAAGAGGCATTGTTGATGACAAAAGTTTTAAATGATGACGAATATAAAAAATGGCTAAAAGGCTTTATGCCTGATTTGTTTGTTAAAGAGTTTAAGTTAGAGCCGGGTATTGTTAAAGACCGTACGGATGGTAAGCTTGTTCATTTAGATGGACTGAATTTTAGCCGTGCAACTTGTCTAAATGGCATCGCGACAAAATTACCGGAATTAAATCATTTACATCAACAGGCGAATAACCACCTCACTTACTCGTTGCCAAATATCAGCAATGATGACTATATGGGCTCGCATTGGTTAGGAACTTTTGCATTATATGCTATTACACATCAGTAAGTTTATGATCAAGTTTATTTTTTCGATTATAATCGCATTGAGCATGATCAGTTCATGTAGCCCGATTTCTTTAAATAAGAAGGAGAGTGCTGCCGATGTTGTCGATCAGCATCCTTTACCACCTAAAGGTATGGATGAATTTATGCGCTATATTGGAGATAATTTTCATTATTCTAAGGAGATGATCGATAATCAAATTTCAGGTTTGGTGGAGATCTCATTTGTGGTTGAAAAAGACGGATCAATAGTCGACATGAAAGTTGAAAAAGATCTGGGGTTTGGTACGGGGGAGGAAGGAATACGGCTCATCAAAGAATATGGCAATTGGAAACCTGGTTATCAAAAAGGTAAACCCGTCAGAGTAGCCTACACACTTCCGATACGTTTAAATTTAATGGAAACTTCTGAAGCACCGTTGATTAATGAATCTATTAAGACGATATTTGATATGCCCTTATCGTGGAAAAAAGATGAAATCATCGGATTCGTAAATCAGAAGAAATTGTCCGTTCATGATCAAGGTCATACTGTTTTTGTTCCCAATTATAAATTCAAAGATCTAACAGCCAATTTTTTTGGAATTCGCGCTTCAGACGAAAAAAAGGTCGATGAGTTTGCACTCATGTATAAATTTTCTAATGATGGAAAAGACGAGATAATCTCTAATTACAATCGTTTTTTGCAAGAATTGATACTCCTTTATGGAGAACCTTCGCTTATAAAATTTAGGAAAATAGATCAGGATACCGATTTGAACCAATTGGAAGCAAATCCTGTTATTTGGAACTGTACAAATGCAGTAATTTCAATAGCATTTGATAAAAATGCAAATGAATTGTTGACGACAATAAAAAATAAAGATTAAGTCAAGCAATGAACAGCCCTGATATTGTCATTTTAACTTAAAATATGACATCTTGTCTCAAATTGACTGTTTGGAATATAGATTGATGTTTAACTGTGAAATCAATTAGCAATTAAATATAAAATATATATGAACACAGAAAAAGGATCTATTTCAATCCACACGGAAAACATTTTTCCTGTCATTAAAAAATTCTTATACTCTGATAATGAGATCTTCTTACGCGAGTTAGTTTCAAACGCGGTAGATGCTTCTCAAAAAATAAAGCGCTTAGCTTCATTAGGTCAATACCAAGGTGAAGTGGGTGATTTATTAGTTGATGTAAAACTTGATGAAGCAGCAAAAACGATTACCATTTCGGATAATGGTATCGGTATGACAGCTGACGAGATTAAAAAATACATCAATCAAGTTGCCTTCTCAGGTGCAACTGAATTTATGGAAAAATTCAAAGAAGCAAATGATGCAAATGAAATCATCGGTCGATTTGGATTAGGTTTCTATTCCGCATTCATGGTTGCTGATAACGTTGAAATCGAAACATTATCTTACCAAGATGGGGCAGAAGCTGCGCATTGGACATGTGATGGTAGTACTTCGTATGAAATTTCTGAAGGTACACGTACGACACGTGGTACTGATATCATTTTACACATTAATGAAGAGTCTTCAGAATTCCTAAGTCAATCGCGTTTACAGGAGATCTTGGACAAATATGCGCGTTTCCTTCCTGTAAATATCCGCTTCGGAACGAAAACAACTTCTGAACCAGATGGCGAAGATGAAGAAGGAAAACCAAAATATAAATCTGTTGAAGTTGATAACATCATCAACAACACAAGCCCAGCTTGGACCAAAGCTCCATCTGAACTGACAGATGCAGACTATTTGGCTTTCTATAAAGAGTTGTATCCATATTCAATGGACGAACCATTATTCTGGATCCATTTAAATGTTGATTATCCATTTAATTTAACCGGAATTTTATACTTCCCGAAAATTAAAAATGAATTAGAAATTCAACGTAATAAAATCAAATTATACTCACGTCAAGTATTCATTACCGACGAAGTAAAAGATATTGTTCCTGAATTTTTAATGTTGTTACATGGTGTAATCGACTCACCGGATATCCCGTTAAACGTTTCAAGAAGCTTCTTGCAGGCAGATAGTAACGTGAAAAAGATCAACAATTATATCACTAAAAAAGTAGCTGATAAGTTGCAGGAAATCTTTAAAACGGATCGTAAAGGTTTTGAAGAAAAATGGAATGATATCGGTCTATTTATCAAATATGGTATGTTGAGCGATGAGAAATTTGCTGAAAAAGCAAATGAATTCTGTTTATTGACCAATACAAATAAAGAGAACTACACAATTAAAGAGTATTACGAAAAAGTAAAAGATATTCAAGTTGATAAAGATGGAAATATCATTTATTTATATACCCATGATGCTGCTCAACAAGATAGCTTTATTGCTACAGCAAAAACAAAAGGCTATGATGTATTGGTTTTAGACGGACCTCTGGATACGCATATCACTTCTTATTTGGAACAAAAAGGAGGTGAAAAGGTACAGTTGAAACGTGTAGATGCCGATGTCATCGATAAGTTGATTCAAAAAGATGAGAAGCAAGAATTGTCAATTTCTGAAGAAGAATCTAAACAAGCCTTATCAATCTTTGAAAAAGCAATCAGCCGTCCTGACATGAAAGTTGAAGTGGATGCCTTATCTGCAGAAGAATTACCAGTATCAGTAACGATCGATGAATTTATGCGTCGTATGAAAGATATGGCCAAAACCAATGGCGGTATGAACTTTTACGGTAACTTACCTGATAACTATAAGGTAACGGTAAATGGTAACCACCCACTGGTAAAACGCATTTTATCAAGTACTGAAGAAGAAGGTGCACAATTGGCAAAACAAGCGTTTGACTTGGCTTTATTATCACGCGGTTTGTTAACAGGTGCTGCATTAACATCATTCGTGAAACGCAGTGTTGAGATGATCTAATAAAAATTAAAAAATAATAGCTTAATCCTCATTACGATACGTTGTAATGAGGATTTTTTGCTTAAAAACATTTGGAGTATATCAAATAAAATTCTACTTTTGTAGCACAAACACGGTAGATGTAGCTCAGTTGGTTAGAGCATCGGTTTGTGGTACCGAGGGTCGTGGGTTCGAGCCCCATCATTTACCCAAAAGGCGAAAGATTTATCTTTCGCCTTTTCTTTTTTTAAACTTTTATGATACTCAAAATCCGATATAAACGATATGTTTGTAAATGCACTCGAGTGGTTTAATTCTTGCATTGCTATACTTAAGGTTATGATTTGAAACTTAGTATTAAGAATGGTTATCTTTATTACGAAAGATTGTAGCCGTTTCTAATAAGTAACTAATTCGACAACCAGCAATTATAAGTGATTAGTATCCGATATTATGAAAGAATTCATTAATAAAAATCCAAAACTGATATTTGTCATACCATTAGGTATTTTTCTGCTTCTTGGAATCCTGCTATTATTTTTCGCCGTGAAATATCCAGAAAATGTACCGGTCTATGGATGGATTACCATTATCCTGTTTGTACTTTTGCCAGCGATCTGTATTTATGGTTTTATATTTGGTTTCCACTTATCTGAAAAACAACAGCGATCTAGTGAAGCACATCGGAATATTATCACTTATTCAAAACAAGAAATTTGGATTCATAAGCCCATAGTTGACGGCACCTATAGCATTAATTGGTCTATTATTGACAAGATCGTCTATTTCGATTATCCCGGCGATGATCATGCTTATTATACCTTTTATCTGAACGATTTCCCTGAATTTATTAAAAATGAGAAGCAATGGTGGTTAAATAGACTATTTCCGGTGAATGTAAAGATGAGAAAGTTTACTCTTTATAATGATTGTCAAAATTTTTATGATTTACCGGAGAAGTTAAACGAATATTTAAATGTGGTTACTGATATTGATTTTGCAGATCCGCGTAAAGGAATACTCATATCGAAGAAAGAGATCTATAAATCTGGATATACTGAAACGATTGAACATTGGCAGCCGAGTCGTGATATCAAATGGGAGAAAATTTTATTTCAAAGATCTGACAACAATGCGTAGGAGCGAAGAGCGAAACGTTCGAAATGGTAGATCATTTA
This sequence comes from Sphingobacterium sp. B16(2022), assembly GCF_012030425.1. Taxonomy (GTDB): domain Bacteria; phylum Bacteroidota; class Bacteroidia; order Sphingobacteriales; family Sphingobacteriaceae; genus Sphingobacterium; species Sphingobacterium anhuiense. The sequence goes on from NZ_JAAUVN010000001.1 coordinate 1,194,641, forward strand.
CTACCCTATAAGATTAACAATAAAGATCGATGAAGGCTTAATAAAATAAAAAAGGAGCTATCCGGTTAAAGATAACTCCTCTAATATAAGGGGAAATGATATTATTTTAATTCAAATTTAGTAGCTAAAAGATCCTGCGAATTTTTACCGATAAATAAGGTGAAATCTCCCGGTTCAGCGACAAACTTGAGATCGTTATTATAGAATTTTAAATCTTCTTCCGAAACAGTAAAAGTTACGACTTTAGATTCTCCAGCTTTTAAGAATACTTTTTGAAAACCTTTTAATTCTTTAACAGGACGTGTAATTGAACCAACCAGATCTTTAATATAAAGTTGAACAACCTCTTCACCGTCATATTTACCCGTATTACGCAACGTCACCGATGCTTGGATGGATTGTCCAGCTTTAAAAGAAGACGTATCCAATTTCAGATCTGAATAATCAAATGTTGTATAACTCAAACCATATCCAAATGGATAAAGCGGGCTATTGATCACATCAATGTAGTTAGATCTAAATTTTTGGAAAGAACCACCTTCTGCTAATGGTCTTCCAGTACTTTTATGTCCATAATAAATAGGTAACTGACCAACATTTCTAGGGAAAGTTGCCGTTAATTTACCTGAAGGGTTAACATCTCCAAATAATACCTCAGCTACAGCAGCTCCAGTTTCAGATCCACCAAACCATGCATTTAAGATAGCAGGAACATGTTCATCTTCCCAAGTTAAAGTCATCGGTCTTCCTGCAAACAAAACTAAGACAACAGGTTTTCCTGTTTTTAATAGCGCTGCTAAAAGACGTTGTTGAATAGCCGGAATACCAATCTCTGTACGGCTAGAACTTTCACCGGACATCTCCGAAGATTCACCTAATGCTGCTACAATCACATCTGCTTGAGCAGCAGTTTGTAACGCTTCAGCAATAATATCCGACTCAGGTCTATTATCTCTAGGGATCGTACGTCCAAACATGGTAGCATGTTCTTGATAAACAGGGTCTTCAAGTAAATTTGAACCTAAATGTGTAACGATCTTCACTTGGTTGCCCAATACCGACTGCATACCCTCAACCAAAGAAGGGGTATTCACTAAGTCAGAGCTTACTGACCATGTGCCCACCATGTTCGCACGTGTATTCGCTAATGGACCTATTACAGCAACTGTACCTTTTTTCTGTAAAGGAAGAAGCTGCTTGTCATTCTTTAACAAGACAAATGATTTAGTAGCCGCATCACGGGCAACTTTAAGATTTGCAGGCGTCAGTAACTCGGTTTTAGCACGATCTTCATTACAGTAACGGTATGGATCCTCAAATAAACCTAATTTATATTTAGCCTCTAATACTAAACGGCATGCGCGGTCTATATCAGGTTGAGAGACTTTCCCTTCTTTTAAAGATTTTTTTAAGGTATTTAAAAAACCTTCAGAAATCATATCCATATCCACGCCTGCTTTTAACGAAAGTGCAGATACTTGTTGTAAATCTCCTAAACCATGATCCATCAGCTCTGCAATACCGGTATAATCTGTAACCACCATACCGTTGAATCCCCATTCCTTGCGGAGAACATCAGTTACTAACCACTTATTAGCTGTTGCCGGGATACCATTGATATCATTGAAAGATGTCATAACTGTACCTGCACCAGCTTCTACAGCCGCTTTGTAAGGAGGGAAGTATTCATTGTACATGCGGTGCAGACTCATATCTGTGGTGTTGTAATCTTTTCCAGACTCCGCTGCACCATACAAAGCCCAGTGCTTCACACAGGCCATCATGGTATTGATTGCTTTTAAGTCATTGCCCTGATAACCTTTAACCATCGCGCTTGCAATCTGTGAGCCTAAGTAAGGGTCTTCTCCGGAACCTTCCGAAATTCTTCCCCAACGGGCATCACGAGAGATATCGACCATAGGAGAGAAGGTCCAGTTGATTCCATCTGCAGTAGCCTCTTGGGCTGCGATACGTGCAGTTTTTTCGATTAGAGGGATATCCCACGTAGCTGAAAGACCTAATGGAATTGGAAAAGTAGTTTTATAACCATGGATGACATCTAGACCGAAGATCATCGGTATTTTAAGTCTTGTTTTGTTGACAGCAAGTTCTTGAGCAGCACGAATTTTTTTAGGTGTAGTCATAGAAAAGATTCCGCCAATTTGACCAGCAGCAATTTTTGCTTCAACTCCAGTACTGGCAGTGGCACCTGTGGTCACCTCGCCTGCAGTAACTAGATTCAGCTGGCCAATTTTTTCGTCAACTGTCATTTTTTTCATCAGTTCTGAAACAAACTTATCCATTTTGGGATCTTGTTTGTGCGCCGGCTGTGTGAATGCCAGAGTCGGAACTAATGCAACAGCGACTAATAGGGAAGTCCATTGTTTCATGTTCTAGTAGTTATTTGTATGTGAATAAAATGCTTATAGATTCGGACCTTTAAAACCTAAGTTCTTCAATCCTGCTTTAACTTCGGGAGCCTGCATAAATAAATTCCAGATCAATCCAGTTCTGTAATTTTCAATCATGACAACAATAGGTCCCTGGTCAATTGCTAGATAACGCTGTGGATACCAGTTTTCTGTTTCTGAAAAAGCATCATAAAATCCATATTTACCAAAAAGCTCTGCACCTTTTTGTTCATAAAAATAGCGCATCGCTTGCAAACTCTCTTTAGGAGCATATGGAATTGATGATAGCGCTGCTGTAGGAGAAATAACACCTTTATCATTATCAGGATGGTGAGCATCGTATCCCTTTACAGAATAGCTCGCGGTCAATCCCCATGAGTTTTCGCCATATCCTTTAAATTGATGAGGATTTTGTTTAGCGTATTCAATGTTAATTTTAGTGTGATTAACGTTCACTTTCCAGTAATCAGCATATTCATCTTGTAAGCCCTTCGGATTTAAACCTAAGTAGGAGTAATGAGACCAGAATAGTGGACCGACAGCATTTTCAGGTGCATTGTGTTTTAGCACCAGTGGAATTCCAAACTTCTCAGCACTGGATACGATTGCACCACTTCTTGCCCAACCTTTATGATAAGTGGAGGCAGGGATTGGATGTGTCGGTGAGCTCGCGCCCAGCACATAGCTGATCAAGCATTCATCATAACCCTGTATCGCATGATTCATACCCCAACCATGTGTTGGACTCCAGTGCCAGTACAGAACATCTTTGCCATTGCGAAAGAAATTCCAATCAATACCTTTCCAAAGTGCGTCTGCTTTTTCAGCGACTTGTTTTTGTTGGTCGTTTCCATTTTGGTAATACTCACGTAGACAGATTAAGGCCTGGGCCATAAAAGCAGTTTCTACGATATCGGCAGCATCATCCTGATTTCCAAAAACCTTCGATTTTCCAGTAGGACCATCGATCCAGTGTGACCATGCGCCATGGTAACGATCGGCTTTTGCCAGAAAATCGACAATGCGATCAAACCTTTTAGTCGCTTCTTCAGCAGAGATAAAACCACGTTCGGCAGCTACGATTGTAGCCATTATACCAAATCCGGATCCGCCGACAGTGACAACATTAAAATCATTCAACGGATATTGACCATCGATATGGATTCTTTCCCTTGCCATTCCCGAATTAGGTTCTGCACCTTCCCAGAAATAGTTGAAGGTTTGCTTCTGTACCAAAGTCATTAAAGAATCATCAGAAATACTGGTCTTTTGCAAGGTCTGAGGTGTTTTACACGCAGTAATGCTTGTACCAATTAAGATTAAGCCTAAGATAAGCTTGGGATTAAATTTTAATTTCATAGTAGAGTAAGTAGAGCGATGGATATTAAAGAACTGGGACTTAGTGCTAATAAGTCCCAGTTTCGATGTTTTATTAAGATGTTGGCTTAAAAACCAGGATTTTGCACCATATCTGGTGTTTGTGTTAATTGTTCATATGGAATTGGGAACAAATAGTTTTTGTCGGTGAATGTTTTTCCATCCGCTTTCATAGCTTCAGAGGCTTGTTTCGTACGAACTAGATCAAACCAACGATCGTGCTCAAAAGCTAATTCTAGACGGCGTTCCTTCCAGATTGCTTTGCGTAAGTCCGCTTGATTGATCGCTGTGGTATTAGGCAATTTAACCCGAGTACGAATGGTATTAAGAGCAGCTGTCGCTTCTCCGGTGTTGCCCATTTCATTAGCTGCTTCTGCTAAGATCAAATATACCTCGCCTAAACGTAAATAGCGTACATTTTTATCCCCATCAGCCGCACCTGCATTTGCCGATGAGTATGCTTTCTCATTGTACATTGGATTTTCAACTCCTGTTCCAACAACACGGCCATCCCACAAAGTTTCTCCACGGAAGATAATGGTCGCGTCGCGACGGATATTATCTTTTTCCGCATTAAATGCGTTTAACAAATTCTCAGATGGTGTGTTGAATCCCCAGCCCCAGCCGGTAACACCACGTGCACCCTGTACTTCAGAATATTGTTGAACACCATGTGCAATCGCTTCTCCACGCGCCTGGAATTCAAAGATCGACTCGGTACCATTCTCAGAACTTGCGCGCCAAAGAACTTCGTACTTCGATTCCAAACCATATTGACCGGAGTTAATCACTTCTTTCGCTAACGTGTAGGCCTCATTCCAATTTTGATTGTATAAATATACTTTTGATAATAAAGCTTGCGCGGCGCCTTTGGTAGCACGACCCAGATCTTTAGATTCATAAGCAGATTTTAAAGGCAAAGCGTCTATAGCCTCTCTTAGATCTTTAATGATATAAGCATAAACATCAGCTTTAGGCGCACGAATTATTAAATCCTGCTCTTGGATAGGGACATCACCCCAGCCACGCACTAAATAAAAATAATTTAAGGCGCGTAAAAACTTAGCTTCACCGATTAATCTATTTTTATAAGTTGCATCTTCTATCGTTGATGATTGAGTCACTTCAATAGATTGCGTGGCACGTCCGATTGATTTATACCAATGTGACCATAATGCTCCAAAGGAACCGGATGAACTTGTATACTCTAATCTGTCGATTTCTTGTTTGTCACCTCCTGGATCGGTTGGAGAAGAGCCTTTGTCGGCATTATCAGAAAGCATATCCGTAATCGCAACATAAGAAAAGGAGTAATTCCAGTCTGTAAACATACCGTAGATTGCATTCACATAACCCTCCGGTGTGAACGCTTGTTCCTTATCAGCTTCTTCTACAATTTCTTGAGAAGGAACATCTAAAAATGCTGAATCTTTACAGGCAGACATGCTCAAACCTGCTGTTAAAATTAAGGCTATATGTAATTTGTTAAATTTCATGATTTTTAATTTTTAAAAGTTAGAATGAAACATTGACTCCGAAAATAAAATTACGTGTTGTTGGATAAGCCGAAAGCTCAATTCCCGCAGTTTCCGAAGGAACACCAGAATTTGCACCTGTTATTTCAGGAGAGAAACCTGTATATTTTGTGAAAATAAAAGGGTTCTGTGCTGTTACGTACATTCTAATTTTAGAAGTTGAATTGTATAATTTTGGAATGGTATAACCTAATGTTAAGTTATTGATTCTAAAATAGGCTCCTGACTCTAAATAGTAACTGGAAGCTAAGGCATCATGAGCTGCTCCAGGATGTGTATTAGACGTTCCTGCGCCAGTCCAGCGGTTATCAAAAGTTTCTTTAGTTACGTTCTCACCACCATTAACACGGGTACCTTTTAGACCATTGTAAATTTTATTTCCTGCAACCCCATAACCTTGAGCTGTGAAATCCCATTTTTTATAGTTGACACTTAGATTTAAACCAAATGTCGAAGAAGGAAGATATGATCCGTGGAATGTTTTATCTTTTGCGTCGATAACACCATCTTCATTTTGATCTTTGTATTTTAGGTACCCAGGTTTTGCTCCGGTTGTTGCAGCGCCATCTGCAATTTCAGCTTCGTTTTGCCACACCCCAACTGCTTCGTACATGTACCAAGCATAAATAGGTTGATTAGCTTTTAACTGTTTTGTAAGCTGACCATTATTTAAACTTCCTCCCTCAGTACCATCATAGGCAGGTTTAACATCCTTTAAAGTATTTTTGTTGTAAGAATAGTTACCACCAATACTATAGGATAGGTTTTCATTAATTTGATCGGTCCAATTTAAACCAATCTCCACCCCTTGATTTGATACTTTTCCGCCATGATCAAAATATTTTTGAGAAAATGGCGAATTCAATAAAGGTTTTACTTCTAAAATAGCATTAGTGTTGGTCTTATTATAATAATCCACATTACCACTTAAACGGTTATTTAATAAGGTGAAATCAACTCCTAATCCTGATTCTTCAGTTACTTCCCATCTTAAATTTCTCGCTGGACTTCCATATGCTGCTCCAAAAACAAGATCTTGGTTCGGGCCAAAGACATAATTGTAATTATCGGATCCTGGCGATGATAATATCTGAGAAACGTTCAAAGGGATGTTTTGGTTACCTAGTCTACCCCAGTTTGCCCTTACTTTTAAGAAATCGATGCCTGAGCCTTGCATAAAGCTCTCATTGGATACGGTCCAACCCGCTCCAAAGGAAGGAAAGATGTCAAAATATTCGCCAGATGCTTTAAATTTACTAGATCCATCACGACGTACAGTAGCAGTTAAATAGTATTTTGAGTCGTAATTATACTGTGCACGAGCAAAATAAGAAATTAATGCAGTAGGTGTGTAAGAAGTTTGTCTAATTTGCTTCTCTTTGTTTTTTGCTAAGTCAATATTCCAGTATTGTGATTGAGTAGGAACATCATATCCGGTCAAATCAGACATATTTCCGATATCGACTTTCTCTCTTGAATTTCCTAATGTTGCATCTATATTATGCTTACCGAAACTTTTTTGGTAAGAAACAAAATTTTCCCATACCCATCTGAATGTTTCTGTTTTAGCAATATTTAAGCTATTATTTGCATAGGTCAATGAATTCGGGTTTTGTGCTTTTAATCTTTCAAATTCTGCAGCAGTATTGAGAGGATCTGTATTTAAGTAGCGATCCTTGATATCATTAAAACCTCTATTTTGTGAAAAGTATTTTGTTACGCCCAAGCGAGAGGTGAATTTTAAGTCGCTGGTGATCTGGTATTCTGCTTGAAGTCCACCTTGGATGCTCAGATTCTTGTTATACTGCTGTTGCATTTTGTTCTCGTAAACAGGATTGCCCACATCATTTAACCTTCCTCCCTGCTGACCTGCAGCCAGAATATATGTAGCCTCTCCGGTTGTTTTATTGTATATAGGTCTTCCGTAGCGTCCGTTTTCATACATAACAGGAACTAAGGGTGACTGACGGTAGGCCGCATCAAAAGCACTTAGCGGTTTATTACGGTCGTTAGCAAAAGAGATGTTTAAAGTCTGACTAAGTTTTAATTTATTATCAAAGAATTTGTAGGTATTATTATTACGGATCGTGTTACGTACATATTGAGAGCCTTCCGTAATTCCTTTTTCCGTAAAGTTGTTATAACTAAAGAAATAATCTACTGCATCTGAACCTCCAGATAAGCTAACGACGTTATTGGTCACTATACCAGTCTGTAAAAGTTCGTCGTACCAATTGGTATTGTTTTTTTGATTTAATGCTAAAGGAGATCCATTTTTTTCAACTACTGCTAAGTTTTCATTGTAATGGGTCACATATTCATTCGCATCAGCCATTTTAACACGGTTTAGAATGCCTTTGGCACCTACATAACCATCATACGTAATCTGAGCACGTCCTGCTTTCCCCTTTTTAGTTGTCACTAAGATCACACCATTTGCGGCACGCAGACCATAAATAGAAGCCGATGAAGCATCTTTTAGGACATCGATAGAAACGATATCTGCTGAGTTGATATTGGTGATATTTTCGACTGGAAATCCATCAACAATATACAATGGATTACGACCACCTGAAGCTGTTCCTAGACCGCGGATAATCACTGTTGGAGCAGAACCCGGAGCTTCATTAGCAATGATGTTAACACCAGATATCTTGCCCTGTACAGATTGAACAGCATTCAATGCCGGTTGTTTTACAATGTCACTTGAAGTAACACGGCCTATAGAACCAGTTAGATCGACTTTCTTAGCTGTACCATAACCAATAACCACGATTTCATCTAAAGCCGTATTTTGTTCTTCTAGATTGACTTGTACATTGTTCTGTTGACCAATTACAACTTCTTTTCCATCATAACCGATATAGCGGAAAATTAAAACCTGATTGGGGTCTGCTGTAATTTTAAATTCTCCATTCGCGTCAGATTGCGTAGCAACGCTAGTTCCTTTAACCGCAATGGTTACTCCTGAAAGTACAGCGTTTGAAGATTTAGCTGTAATTTTTCCAGTAATCACTTTTCCACTCTGTGCATAAACTGACACATTGAATTGGCAAAATGCTGGGAGTAATAGTAATGTAAATAACTTCCTCATAGGTGTGACTTTTGTGTTATTTTAATTTATCAATTCCAATTAATCTGAATGTTTGTTAACAAAATTTAACCCTTTCATTAAATTTTGATACAGCAAAGATGTGATGTAGTATGCGAAATGTATAATTTAACACTTATACATTAATACATCACCATTTGAGCTAAACGTAAAAATTCAATTTAAAGAAATAACTTTGCTGATAGTCAGATTATTAAAGTAAGTGATATATTACTTTATTTAATACTAAGTGTTTAAAGCACACTATAGCGCGTGAGAGGTAATGATGTAGTGTTTTAGTGTGTTTTAATAACATCATGATCTCATGTCGTAGATAGGGTTCCACGATTAAGGGCATTTTTCTAACTAATATTCATTAAAAAATCAGTTAAATTCTGTTCAGTTGTTATATTCAATTTTTTACGTAATCGGTAACGTCTAATCTCGACACCACGTGTCGTTATATTTAATAAGCTGGCAATTTCTTTACTGCTCATGTTCAACCTCAGATAGGCACAGAGTTTTAAATCATTGGGCATTAATTCGGGAAATTGATGCTTTAACTTTTTAAAGAAATTCTCATGAGTTTCATTAAAACTCTGCTCAAACAGATGCCAGTCCATATTATCTTCATAAGCATTTTTAAGGATCTTGGCCACTTTTTGTAATTGCTCAGGTTGCAGTTTATTTCCATTTTCATCCTTCAACTGTAATAATTCGTGATTCAGTGCATTTAATAATTCATTCTTTTGCACAATATTCATCGTAGCATTAGTCAGTTCCTTATTCTTATTATATAATTCCTGTTCCAGTTGCTTATTTTTAATTTCGATCAAGTGTTGCTGTGCTCGGATTGCTTCCTGCTTTAAAAGTTCCTCTTGTTTAAGCAAATAAGCCTTTTTTACCTGTTTCTCATGTTTAATTAGCTTTTTGTTGTACCATTTACGGACTTCTTTTATTGCTAAAACCAGTAATATTAAATACCCTAAATAAGCATACCAGGTTCTATACCATGGAGGTAGGATTTCGATTTCAACTTTTGTTTCCTTAGTGATAAAACCGTTTGGCAGTTTTGCACGAATTGTAAATATATACTGACCAACTGCCAGATTCGTAAACTCCTTGTAGGGTAATTTAGACCAATCAGACCATTCCTCCTGCGTGTTTGTTAATTTAAATTGATATTGAACAGCAGTTTCAGTGTAATAAGGTAGCGCATAAGATACTTGTATACTGTTGTTTTTGTATTTTATCTCAACTATTTCTTTATCATTATTAAAATCTATACTGTCCGTTGAGAAAAGAGATCTAATATTCCTGATGAGGGGAGCCGGCACATCAGTGGGTTTAAAATTATCCCTTCCCAAATTGAGCAAAGAGAAGCCATTATCGATACTGATCAGGTATTGATTAGGATTGAGAGCCGAGATATTTTCATAATATTTCATCATATTATCTTCTAGAGAAGCTAATTTGATGGAATCAACCCGAATTTGCCCTCCTTGTAATAAATCGACTAAAGCAATTCTGGTTTTATTAATAAACCAATAGCTATTATTTCCTGCTGGTATGATCTTATTTGCTTTGGAGAATGTGCCCAATTTGTTGTTTAATTGATGATAGGGCGTGAATTTATCAATAAGCTCATCATAAACATATAGCCCACTATCAGTCGTAAAAACATTGATGGCGGCCAATTTGTAAACACCTAAATAACCCGATTTGGGTAAACCATTTTTTTGGGCATAGGGTTTAATCTGTTTAATAACACTAAAATCATCTGAAAATTTAAGTAGATTCAGTTCATTGTAACCTGCCGCCCAAACCGAATTTTTACTTTGTGTTTCTAATAATTGTACGCCAGATCTGAAATTAGGATATTGCGTCTGATAAGTTAATGCATTAGGTAAACTATTAAATAGGGACACACCTGTATAATTTCCCTGTAGTACATATGGTGCATGAGGGGAAAGCAGTTTGATAACCCAACCACCTGTTTTTGGTGATAGTAAGGACATCGCTGTACCTTGAATTTGAAAGGTACCTGTATTATGTCCACATACCAATACGTTATTGATTACTTCTAGATTCCATACTTGGCCCTGAGAGCCATGGATCATCTTAAAGTCTATAGACTGATATTTTTTGTTCGGATTCCATGAAGTATAAAATAGACCTTGGTTAGTCCCTAAATAAAGATATCCTTGGTAAATTTTTGCAGAATAGATGGTACCAAGTTTTCCTGAGTTATCCGAATAATAGTAGAGATCAGCATTAATCGCAATGCGGTCAATACCATTGTCCAGACCAGACCATATATTTGACTGTTTATCTACTGTTAAACTAAGAACGGTATTATTTTGCAAACCAACACTTTTATTAATATGCTGAACAAAAGATCCATTTTCATCAAGAATGTAGATACCGTTTAAGATCGTTCCGAATACGTAATAATGGTTGAGTAGCTTGATCCCATTGTTGATCTGTACATTTTTTAATTCTTCATTGATGTCATTTTTCCAGGGCGTTATTTCTCCAGATTTGCTCATTAAAAATAATCCGCCTTTAGCTGTTCCAATTAAGAATGACGCTGCATCAAAAGGAAGAATACTTAAAATGTTATGTCCCTTTAACTGCTCTTTACCCGAAACAGGAATGAGCTTATTATTTTTTAGTTCATGAAGTCCACTCGGTATTTTTTCTACGAAAATTCTCTTATTGGCTTGAAATGCAAATAGAAAAGGCTCTCCATCTTCAGTAATAGTTTTGATCTTTTCATTTTCATAAATATAGATCGTAGAGAAAGATTGGAAGATAATCCGATGGTCTTGAATGATTATTTTCCAGATCTCATCATTAAGATCTTTAAGTAAGCGCTTACTTATGGAATGGTAGGTTAAACGACCATTATTATTTTTCAGCCAATAGCCAAATTCTGATTGGCCTCCCGTATAGATTTTCCCATCTGGATGTACCTGTGCAACACGGACGATACCTTTATTAGGATGAGGATAGAGATTCCAGTATGCGCCATCATACTCTAATAAACCATCAGAATTAGCGGCGTAAATCAGACCATTCTGATCGACACTCAAGCCCCAGTTTTGATTGCCGGCTTTGTAAGTAGATTTTGTAAATTGCTGTACCCAAGGGCTAGCGAGATATTGAATATCATTGGCCTTGCTTTCACCAAAGAAGATCCCGAAGATTATAAAAAAAAGAAAAAATATTTTAAATAAAAATTTCATGCACAAAATTATGTTTGCCTTAGCAATAATTCTACCATGCTAAAAAGACGAAAGTGTCTCTGAGCGTATTTATGTAATAGAAATTGAAAGAATTATTCCCTAGACAAATTTAACAATAAATTTAGCTGTATGAGTCATTATAAAGTATTAAGATGTCTATTCAGCAATTCCTTAAGGATCTAAGCACACCGTTTTCGAAACTTTTAGCTACTCATGATCGTGTTTAAAAATAATTAATAAAAATTTAACATAAATTTTGTTTAGTTTTAATGAACAAAGTTTAGTTTTGTTAAACATATAGAAATGTGAGATCGTATTTGAAGGAAGATTGTTGTGTAACAGGGCTCATGTAAGTTCATACATAACTGTATGGAAGGAAATTAAAGGCTATAATCGACTTGTTTTTAGATTAGAACCTTTTCTAAAAGGTTTGTTTTACATCCTCTTGACAGTATAGCGCCTGTAAATACTGAGAATAAGGAATACGGACATGCTTTGAGGACAAAGGTGGAAATTAATTATCATTGAGTTTTAAATGTAGCCGAAATAGGCATAAAGGCCTCATACAGCCTATATAGATTGATTAAAATAAATAATAGCATAATAACACAATAGAAAGATATGGAAAGTAAAATTAAGATGGTCGTATTTGATATGGCGGGAACAACTGTTAATGAAGATAACATCGTTTATAAAACACTTAGAAATGCAATCAATAGCGTTGGTGGTTTTGATCTTAGTTTAGAAGAAGTTTTAGAGCATGGTGCAGGTAAAGAAAAGTTGGAAGCTATAAAAACTATCTTGAAAAATAGTTTAGATTTAGAAAATGATCAATTGGCAACAGAGATTTTTCAATTGTTTCTTGTGCAGCTTAAAAGTGCTTATGAAGTGGAAACCATTTATCCATGTACTAATGCGGCAGCACTTTTCATAAAGTTAAAAGATATGGGTATTTTAAGAGTACTTAATACTGGATATGATCGATTGACAGCAGAATCATTATTGAAAAAACTGAATTGGGAAGTAGGTAAAGACATTGATCTTCTCATTACTGCTTCGGATGTTGAACATAATCGACCAGAACCAGATATGATTCAATTAGCAATGGCGAAGATGGGTATTACCGATGCTTCAAGAGTTGCAAAAATTGGCGATTCAACGATTGACATTCAAGAAGGACAAAATGCAGGCTGTGGATTGAGCATAGGTATCACCACAGGAGCACATACCGCTGTACAATTGGCTACTGCCAATCCGGATCAGGTTATTAGTGATCTGTTGGATATCCTATCTGTAATTGAAAACTATAGTAAGAACAGTACCGCAGTATCATAAAAAAACTGATGCTGTGATTTTTAGAAATGAAGATCACAGCATCTTTATTCATAACGAGGGTTTATTTTAATGATTATGCAGTCTTTAATATGCCTGATTAACGTATGATCCTTAAAAAGGAAACAAGCAGAAGTATTTTGAATATTTGTAAATCAAAGCATCTGATTTGTAATTACACTTCTTTAACATCATTAGCAAAACCTTTAATAAGGGCCTTCCATTGCGGATAAGATGCCCCCAAAACCGCACCAAGTCCTACCATAAAGTTTCGGACATTATCGATGATATGCGTATTTTCGGTATTTAAAACCTCATTTCGTCCAGCATACTGAAACAATAAACTGTTATTTCTTTGCTCAACAATCAAAGTCGAAGTCGCTATTCCCTCAAAAAAATGTGCTGTTTCTTTATTTTCAGGATCAGTAGGATCTGGACATGGCTTTAGACTGACTGATAGGATTTTAAATTCGGCCATTTCCTTAGATTCCATATGCACAACGTTAACCCAGTCATAACCTTTTGTTCGGGGTAATCCAGGTCCTGGAATATCAATTTTGATGTAATCGTGTAACTGAAGTGGACGATGCAATTCGAGACCATTGTTGTCAACAAGCTTAAATACCGCCGCAGGAAGTTCTGCAATTTTGTGCCATTCATTGACCGCCAATAGGTTGTAGGATGCTATAATAAAAGCCTCGCTGGCAATTTCAGTGCTTGTAAACTCAACTGTTTCAAAACAGTCAAGTTTATTGCCTTCTTTCTGGGTTGGAATAATATTCTTCATCTTTTTAATAGAATAACAATTAAAAATGAACTTATGTTCATGTGAATCAATAGATTTACTTGGGTTGAGGAACTATCTGATTTTGTAATTTCTCCATTATGTAGAAGTATAATAGACCCAACCCTGCAAATTTTCATATGCATCTGCCTGCTTCAGATCGATTAAAATATTACTATCCATAAATAAGAGGCGTTTTGTGTCCGTATTTAAATCGTAGATAGGATAGAAGATGGCATTCTCATTTGGAAGTTCTACATTACTCTGTAAAGCAGTATAACCCTCTGCAAGTAAATTGTCAATAAGTGTTGGAGTAATTGCGTTAAGGTATCGCATCATCTTACCAATCCATTTCTTTTCGTTTTCTTCATTGCCAGGGTAGTGTTCAGTTGTAAAATCTAAGATTAATTTTTCGCCTTCTTTATCCAATCCATCTCTGATCATGCGCAATCCCATGCACCTCGTTTCTTCCTGATAATAATCATGTCCATACTCAAATTGAATATCACCTGCAATGGGGCTATCTTCAATTTTTGCTCGAAGTGCCATCTGGCGATTCAGCAATTCATGTACATATGCATAAGTCTCATCCATAGTGATTTGATTTAAAGCTATAACGTATTTATGATGTCATCACCAAAAGAACAATTCTGAAAGACTAAAAGTTTGTTTAAGAATACTTTAGGATAAGTAGAAGGATACGTGATGCACGTTTAAAGTATATTTTTGAAGCATTGATCAGGTATACTGTCGTTAATTTCAGGTATTTGTTACGGTAATTGAAATACAAACTTTTGACATAGCACCACGTTATATCATTACAATAAACTAAATGAATACGATTATGGCTACTAAAAATGAAAATGCAAAAGTCGGTATTGTTGATAAGGACAAGCAACCGAAGAAAAAGAAAACAATTACCTCAGTTGTAGATAAGAGAAATAAAAAGCAGGAAGGTGACGGGGAGGCCGGCGTTGATCCTCAAAATGATCAATTGAATGATATGCCAGAGCCAGATACATTTCCTCGTGAGCAGGTAAAACCTTAGTGCAGAGGACGTATGTTTGAAATGAAAAAGATAATTTGGGAAGGCGCGGAATGGGATTTCCTTTTAGAAATTGTGGGACGGTCAGTCATCATGTTTATCCTGATATTGGTGATTCTTAGGCTTTCAGGAAAAAAAGGTGTAAGGCAATTAACGCTTTTCGAGGTGGCGATTATTCTGAGTCTCGGATCGGCGGCTGGTGATCCCATGTTTCAAGAAGAATTACCCGTTATTTATGCCTTTGTTGTATTATTTTCGGTTATCATTATCTATAAATTTATAACTTGGTTATCATCAAAATCGGTGTTTATCAATAAGATTTTAGAAGGCGAAGCGATGGTAGTTGTGAGGGATGGAATGTTTGATTTAAAACATGAACATGATGGTGACTTTTCAAAAATGGAATTCTTTTCCGAACTACGTAATCAGTCGGTTGAACACTTAGGTCAAGTGAGAATGGCCTTATTAGAAATTGATGGTTCGATGAGTATTTTATTTTACCCAGAAGATGAGGTGAAGTATGGTCTGCCTTTATTTCCAGATGATTATAAAAAAGTTGAATCATTTCAGTTATATGACTTTCACGCCTGCATGTATTGTGGTTTTATCGAACAATTGCATAATAGAGAATCAAAATGTCCACGATGTAGACATACAGAATGGAGTAAAGCAATCAACACAAAACGAAATTAATCTATTCTTTTAAAGCCATCATGCATGCTTCAGTACTTCCCCTAGGGGTTATAAATACGATTCAAATGTTCTAAATACCCGAAATGATTATGATTTAAACTATTTCTGCCTTGAGGTTGTTTTCTAGATAAATCAAGAGTTTTAAATTTATATTTCAAAAAATAGAGCTATGGAAAACAGAGCAAATGATCCGGCAATTATCAATGATCTGATAAAAATTAACAACGATAGGATAGCTGGATATAGAGAAGCATTAGATCTAGCACATAGTATGCGGATCGATGATCTAGGTGGTATATTTGCCAAATATATCCTGCAGTCAGAACAGTTTATTACCGAGCTTACTCCATATGTCACACTTGAAGGTGAACAACCTACAGACAGTACGATGTTGAGCGGTAAACTTTTTAGACTTTGGATGAATATAAAAGTTAATATTTCGGGAAATGATCGTAAAAGTCTATTGGAAAGCTGTGAAAAAGGAGAAGATGCTTTTAAAGCTACCTATAGGAAGACCCTTGAAGAAGATCGGGAGGCTTTATCCATCCATGTGGTCAGCTTAATTGAAAATCAATTAAGTAAACAATTGGTTGCGCACGACCAGATTAAATTGTTACGAGATACCATTTCCGATACGATTTAATTATATCAAGCGTTTAGTATAAAAAATCATTTCAATATTGAGGTTAACAGGGAAAAGGGGCAATTGCCCCTTTTTTTTATAGTTTGCACGATGATCAAATGTAATAGGTTATTTTTCACAACGTGATCTGATAAATTTCAGCAGCGCTTTTTCGGTCGCACCATCTGTATTTTGCACCATTTTCCGTTTAAGTTTTAATAATTCATTTTTTAAATCACCATCTACATACTGTTTCTGCAATTCCGGATGAATATAATAGTTCCTTGTAACTGATCTGGTATTGCCGAGTTGTTTAGCGACATGATCAAGGATGGTGACCAGTACTTTTTTACGTTCAGAAATAAGTTCGCCATAAGGCTCATTAGCCATCATCATAAAGGCAAGCGTGCAACCTGCCCATGTACGGAAATCTTTACAGGTATAATCTTCTTGCATCGCTTGTTTTAAATAGCGGTTCAGATCTCCTGAATCAAGCCGTTGAATAGCACCATCATGATCGTAATATTGAAAAAGCTCCTGACCGGGGATTTCTTTGACGTTTTTAAGCATTTTAGCTATTTTTGCTTCCTTGATATAAACCTGCTGAAGTACGCCTTTTTTCCCTTTAAATTTAAAAAAGATTTCATTTTTGTCAATTTTGACATGTCTGTTTTTCAATGTGGTGAGCCCATATGAGCCGTAGTTATGTTCATAGGATTTGTTTCCTGCACGTATGTAAGTTGCATTCATGGTAGAGATTGCAATCGCACAGACTTTTTCTTTGGATAATTTCTTTTTCCGTAGATCTTTCCGCAATTGCGTGCGGAGTAGTTTCATCTTATTTGCAAAGCCCAGTAAACGATCAAATTTTTTGACATTCCGTATGGTTGACCAGTCCAGATGATAAATATATTGCTTCCTACCACGCTTATCAATACCTGTTGCCTGTATATGACCATTTTTAAATTTGCATATCCAGACATTTTCCCATGCTGGTGGAATCACAAGAGACGCTATCCGCTTTAAAGTATTTTTATTTTTGATAGGCTTGTTCTTGGATAGATAAGTGAATTTGCCTTTTGTGTATGTGCGGCAATAACCAGGTTCCGTATCTGTAACGTAACGTAGATTTAGAGCGACAGATGGGTGAGATGAAGGTGTTAATGTTTTCATGTGCTCCAAATTTGTGAAGGAAATGTTTTGTTAATATTCAATTCCGCCGCCACATGTAATGCGGAAGAAATTATTTTGATTAATTGAAATAAATTTAATGGTTCCTAATAGCCTTTATCAGTTCATCTTTTTTCATTGAATGCCTACCGGCTATGCCAATTTTTTTTGCTTCTGCAAGTAGATCCGATTTTGTCCTCGAATCCAAGTCAGTAGCTTCTCCGCCTTTCTTGCTGGCATCCGGAGAATTTGCAATTCGTGCGGATTTTTCCTTACTCATTCCTTTCTTGCGTAATGCTTCATATTGAGCATCGTCTTTAATCTGTTTTCCGTGATCTTTTGCCATTGTTTTACATTTTAAAGTTTACATTACTCTCTTCTTAGCTGAGATTTCCCAAAGTAAGAACGGCTTGAAACGAACAATGTTTAAGAAGACGCTTCGAATGCGTAGTATTTGAAAAAAACAGGTATTTTCTTACTATTCTGGATAGAAAGTTATGATTTTATCAATCAGGTATTTTGACTTGTAGTCTCACGTACATACAATGATTTCTTACCAAATTATACCTGTTTTAAAATATTTTATTAACCACTTTTATTTCACTTTGTTTTATAATAGTATTTCCGTTATAACTTTTAAATATGAAAAACCTGATTGTACTTTTATTTATTCCGGTCCTGTCATTTTTAGGCTTAGTGATTAATCTGCTTATTGCTATGCTAACCCGCATCAGACTAAGAGCATATTCATTTTTTAAATCAGAAGACAAGGGTAAGAAAAATTTCATTACTGCAGTCCTGATTAATGGAATTTACAATAGCGACACGATCTTTATATAGCAATCTGCCATTAAGAATGCATCGTATTGTGATTATTATCATATTAATGAACCATTTAGGTAAATTTCAAATTATTGATATAAATTAGAGTGAAGCTGGTAGATGATCACGTATCGTGATCATCCATAAGTTTTGCGATATTATTATCAGCCTCCTTTTTTGCAAAATGTTCTCGCGCAAGCTTTAGTCCTATTGCAATAGCCGTTCCTTCACTGGCGCCTTCTTTTAATAGCGCATTCGCAATTTCTACAGCTTTATCACGAATTTCAACGGGCTGGTTTTTATAGGACGGTGGATAATCATTGTTGTACCAGGGCATAAATTCTCCTTTCTAGTAGTTAAATAAACAATATCAAAGCAATGAGTTCCATAAAATCGGTGACTCACTAAAATCTTTTGTGAACTGTAATTGTATAACACATAAGCGCTTATAAAGTTGATTCTTATATTCCAGATAAAAAGAAATTATAAATTTTCTTCAAAAACCGAATAAAAAAGCAAACAACTTGAATTACAGATTTGTTCTATAATAACAACAAACTACTATGAAGTAAAATTTTTTATTTACCTAATCTCCTACATGTTATGCGATTCACTTCCTTATCCCGACCCTTACTTCTAGATCTCAAGTGCAGAGGATATAACTTATTGACGTCCTATAATTCTCTTGATTTATCTAACTCGACATGGCAACCTCTCCGGGTTCACAATGTACACGAATATCTTCTACAAATGAATTTTAATGGAAGTAATACTTATCTAAAAAAGCCGACCATTCTCGTAATAGATCAGATTTTAAAACACATAGATGATAATAAATTTGGTGGAGAAGTATTTGTAGAAGATGATCATTCGCAACGTTTGCAGCAGAAATGTAGACTATATGATCTTCGTTATCATTTCACAGCCAATCCAGAAATTTACGATTTTTCATTCGATCCACAACGGCTACTGATCCGGAATCATGCCTTACGTACGGGTGACCACGACATTTATTTTAAATACCTAGCGATGTACTATCAGGAGCATGTGACTTATGAAAGGCGGGATATAGAAGAACTGACCGAAACGCTAATGTGTCTGGATGCAAATCAAGCTGAAAAATGGTTTAAAAAGCATCATGTAACCGTTATGGAATCAGATATTTGGATATGCGACGAAGATGCTATTCTGAAAGTACTTGCTGTGAAAGAGCATGACCATCATTGGGGAATTTTAGATGATACAGAGGAAATGATCTATAATCTAATTAACCCGCAAGAACTCGTGTTATTACGTGATATTTTCTGGATAGATCCCAGGATAATTTAATGACTAATTGGACGTTTCTATTTATGTTTATTCCTAGCTAGGGATTGGATCACCGATCTCATCAAGTGAAAAGTAGAAGGTCGTTCCAGATCCTTTCTCGCTTTCTACTTCAATTGCTGAATCATGATAACGCAGGATCTCAGAAACAATGTAAAGCCCGATGCCGAACCCTGATATGTGTGCAATTTCATCATTATCAACTCTGTAGAAACGGTTAAATAACTTTTCTTGATCTTCTTTAGCAATTCCGATACCTTCGTCACTAACAAACAATTTGACTTTCCCGTCTTTTTTCTCACAACCAATCGTGATGGTACCACCGGCAGGTGAATATTTTATTGCATTTGAAATCAAATTGGTAAAGACCTGTGCTATTTTATCATGATCTGCAAAGATTGTAATTGGTTCTGCGCAGGCAAACTTAATTTTATGCTTAGATATCATCAATTGCGCTTCCTCTCGCACTTCCTCAAATAAAGATAGAAGTGTTATGGACTCTTTATTTATTTGCAATTGATCTTCTTCAATCCTGGCGAGGCTGAGGAAATCCCGTATCATGGCAATCATTTTTTTAGATTGGGTTTCAATTTTGTTACTCATCTGTTTACCCAGATCATTTTTATTGTCCTGGTAATTTTTCTGCATGATCTGAGTAAATAATAAAATGGAGGTAAGCGGAGTTTTCAGTTCATGGCTCACCATGGAGATAAAATCATTTTTCCTCCTTTCTTCCTGTTTTTTTTCAGAAATATCCCTAGCAATTTTTGAAACTCCTATTATTTGACCAGCACTATCCCTGATGGGTGATATGGTTAGAGATACGTCCAGCAGCTGTCCCGTTTTAGAGATACGAATAGTCTCAAAGTGTTTTAATGATTGACCAGCTCGTAATTTCGCAAGGATATGATCCTCTTCACTTTTGCGGTTTTCAGGAATTAACTTCAAAATAGGCTGACCGATTATTTCACCAGCTTTAAACCCAAATAATTCTTCTGCTGCAGCGTTCCAGCTTGTTACGATGCCTTCTAAAGTTTTACTGACAATGGCGTCATTGGAAGAATTAACAATTGCCGCCAGTTCAGCATTTTTAGTTTCCGAATTTTTAAGTTCAGTAATATCAAGTACCGAACCAATAATTCTATGCATCTTATTTGTATTATCCATATAGGTAGCTCCTTGAACGCGTATCCATATGGTACTATTTTTATCGCTCTTTAATACCCGGCATAGAAAATCAAAGTGTGAATTGGAACTGCTTTCTTTTAGCTTTTGTATTATAAAGTTAACGTTATTTTGATCCTCTGGGTGAAGGAGCTCTAAAATGTGGTGGTAGTTAAGGTCATTGAGGTGTAGCCCAAGAATTTTTTCGGCTTGTTTAGAAATATAGAGTTTGTTTTCTTCAAAATCCCAGTCCCAAGTGCCTAGATCAGTGGCCTCAATGGCCAGTCTAAGTCGTTCTTCACTCTCTTCCAGTAAAGTCATGAGCTTGTTTTTCCTTTTTTCTTCTTCAACCAGCGGCGTTACATCTTTTGTAAAACAGCGCGAATGTATAAACTTTCCATCTTTGAAAAGTACATTTGAACTGATTACAACATACTTAATAGAACCATTTTTACATTTCAATCTTGCAGGAAAATCCCGTATGGTTTCTTTGGCGGTAAGGCGGTTAAGAATTTCTTCGATTACTGCTGCATCCTTATGGAAATCACTGATCGGATGGCCAATATATTCTTCTTTGTCATAACCCAGTAGATCTAATTCTGCTTGGTTTGCCCAAATAATAATCCCGCTCTCATCCACCCAATGTAATGGGACAGAACCATTTTCAATAAAGTCGGAGAGTTCAGCAACGCGATTTCTAAGTTCATTATTTTCCTTTTCCAGAATTGCTAAATTATCAGATATATCAATCTTATTCATGCTGTACGTCTCTTTTTGTATTTAAAGATAAAGAATAACTGCACAATTATGTACTAATAGTCATATAAATTAGCAATTAAGGAAGTTTTTGGAATTGCATTACGCTTCGTCCTTGGTGTTTTTAACCAAGCCTATTCCAGAGAAGAAAAAGATTAGTCCAATAATTCCGACTACGATGAGCGTCGTATAAGCCGTACTCTTATTAACCAATTCATAGCCCGTATAAATCATTCCTACAACACCTAATAGCGTCAGTATCGTTCCGAAAATTCGTTTTACATTCATCTTTTTTTATTATAAGTGATTTTTTTTGAAATTTTATCTTACCAACATCATACTTCCACCCAGAATAGTAAACTGTTATGGATAGCAATTAAGATTACCCTTATTCGGTTGCTGTCTTTTGGTTGCTAGTCATGGTTTTTGTTTCGTATTGGTTTTGATGCATTTCTTATACAACAACTGATAAAGCAAAAGGTTCGAGTTTTAGAGATTAGTAAAAAAGTAAATAGGTAATAAGGAGAGAAGATCCTAGTTGCTATACTTATTTGTCCTTAAATCTCAGGTAATAACTCAGTAAAAACAAATTGACTAGGACAGCAAAAGCGTTTGAAATAATAATCGGTAATTCATTCTTTATTATTCCATACCACACCCATAAGGATAAGCCCGTTATCAGAATAATGATCATGGGCAAAGAAAGGTCTTCAACGGTTTTTTCCTTAATCACTTTTAAAAGCTGAGGCAACATGGATATTGATGTTAAAATTCCGGCAGTGATTCCGATTAAATTTTCTAGGATCATAATTTTTATTTTTATAAAGTGCGTGAATATCCATTTTCTTTATGTTCGCTTTCGTATTTGTACCGTATGTTTAAATTAAATACGGGTTTTAGGACGCATTGTTGAAAATAAGAAGTAATAGTTATTAATTTTGATATTCGGTTCATCACCGTGCTATTAATTTGGTATATAAAAGGGTCTCAGCTTTGAACAGGCTGTGACCCTATTTTTTTGGCGAAACTATCTTGCTATAGAAATATGATGGTTTTCAAAAAGATTTACCAGGTAGAGCAACGTGTAAAAGTTATGTTTTACTTAAAATAAAATTCATGCTTCTCAGTGAGAATTATACAATTGACTAGAATTGCTTACGCTATCTTTCTGCACTAGGCAAAGTCTCGAATTCATCGAAAATTTGAATACAAATTCATTTGATCCCATCTTAATTATATTTCTTTTATCACTTTAGAACCTTTTTAGGATCAAAAAAGTTCGATGAAGTTGAAATAAATTGGCAAAAGAAGCTTTGATCCCATGAGGTGTAAATTTTAACATATGAATGGCAAACGACTACGTTGTTTGATTGTTATTGAATTATAATCAACATACTATGAAAAATATTACCCTTGCGATTACTAATCTTGTGGCTTTATTAACTACGATCGTTATTAATTACTTATCAAATACCGGTTTCATAAATGGCAGAACAATGAAAACTGTTTCCGATGACTATCATAACTTTTTTACTCCCGCGTCGTTTGCTTTCTCTATCTGGGGACTGATTTATTTGCTTTTGATCGGTTTTGTTACGTATTCATTTTTCATATTGAAAGCAAAGAAAGAGAGCCAAATTATAGATCGGGTAGGAGCATGGTTTACGGTTTCATGCCTGTTAAATAGTATATGGGTTATTGCTTGGTTGACAGATTATATCGGAATTTCTGTATTATTGATGATTTTGTTACTGCTAACGTTATTGAAGATTGTTGTGAATGTTAACGTAGCACTGACTAATCCTCCATTTCGTATTGTCGCATTCGTTTGGTGGCCATTCTCGCTATATGCAGGGTGGATATCGGTTGCATTAATCGCAAACATAGCCGCTTATCTCGTTAAAATCGATTGGAATGGATGGAATATTTCACCGTTATACTGGACAATGATCATGGTAATTGTAGCGGGTATTGTTAATGTTTTTATGACCTGGAAGCGTAATATGCGCGAATATGCTTTAGTAGGAGTATGGGCATTAATAGCTGTAGCGGTTGCCAATAGAGATAACGGAACAGCTATCTTCCTTGTTAGCATGGGTACTGCAGCAGTTATTGCTACAAGTTGCTTGATTCATGGCATCAAAAACTTTCGCGGCTTTGGAAATGAAATTTAAACAGCAGGATTAAATGGTCAGCTTAAATTTTAGAACTCTAAGATAGCTCTTTTCATGTCGTGATACAGAAGCACTTTCCAATGCTGCGCTTTTGCAAGTTTTTCCCATTCAGTACGTTGCTCCATGGCTTTCTTACCATCGAAATCGCTCTTAAATGCAATTGGATATTTTAAATAGCCTGCTGTTGGGAGGTTATCAGCACCGTAGAAGGCAATGCTTTCTTTGTCGCGAATTAAAAACACCTGATGAAAGGGCGTATGGCCGCCTGTCACTTCAAAAGAAATTTCTGAGCATATAACACCTCTATCATCGTCCATCCAAACAATGGTGCCATTTTCGGTAATAAAATCCAAAATGTCAAAATCAAAAGAGGGATTATTGGTCTTACTTTTAGCAAAAAGATATTCTCTTTTCTGTATATAAATCTTTGCATCAGGAAAATTCAGAAACCATTCATTTCCTTGTGTATTGACTAAGCCAGCAATATGGTCTTTATGGAGATGTGACAATAAAATAGTTGTAATACATGAGGGATTGAAACCGAGGGCTAGTAGGTTATTAAGTATTACGGGAGATCCTTTATGATATCTCCCTAGCCCTGCATCCAGCAAAACAACATGATCCTCAACCTCAATTAGAAAAGGCTGGACAGCCATTTTAAGGCCTGTCGCGCTTGCTAATTCTTCCAAAGGAGTAAATACCTTGTTTTTGTCGACGCAGAAGTCACCATCTTTTAATACATGAATTTTCATATAACAGCAAAATACTTTTATTCAGGGATATTAGCAAGCAGAAAAATACTATATCTTGCTTATGTTTAATAAAAAAAAGTTATTTTTGAATCAATCATGAATAGAAAAAGTAGCCTTCCTCCTCCAATAGCGTAATGTCCTATTAAAATAGATTGACATACTTTCGGCTGATAAGCCGTGTTCATCAGTATGTCAAAAATTTAGATATTAACTATAAAAAAGAAATACGCTCATTTTCATGAAAAAATCATATTTACGCTTACACATTGCTGTTATATTAGCCGGTTTTACGGGAGTTTTTGGTAAATTAATATCCTTAAACGAGGGTTTATTAGTGTGGTACCGAGTACTTTTATCAGCAATTATATTGTTCTTTGTTTTAAAGTTCCTTAAAAAAGATATCAAGCAGTCGATGCCCGAAAAACTTACTGTAAGTTCTGTAGGCATGTTGATTACCATCCATTGGATATTTTTCTATGCCAGTATAAAATATGCAAACATATCAATCGGAGTGGTCTGTTACTGTTTGACAAGCTTATTTACAGCAATTTTCGAACCTCTGATCAACAAAAAACCTTTTTCAGTCCCACAGCTTTTATTAAGTTGCCTAACTTTATTAGGCATCAGTTTAATATTTCATTTTGATTCATCTTATCAGCTTGGGATATGGCTTGGAGTTATATCAGCCGCATTTGCAGCATTGTATACTGTATTTAATGAGCGGTTGGTAAAAAAGCATGATAGCATCGTCATCAATTACTATCAAATGGTAGGAGGGACAATCGGTTTGGGAATACTATTACCATTTTATCTCTATTTTTTTCCAGTGACAACGTTGCTTCCTTCTACAACAGATCTACTCTACCTATTATTGCTAGCCGCTTTTTGTACCGTCACGTTGTATGTCCTGTTTGCGGAAGTTTTACGGGTAATACCTGCCTTTACGGTTAATTTAAGCTTCAATTTAGAACCTATTTATTCCATAATCTTAGCATTTATATTTTTTAATGAGGGTAAAGAGGTCAATACTTCGTTTTATTTAGGTTGTGCTTTTGTTATGTTATCTGTTATCTTACAGAGTGTATTTTCAAAACCAAAGCAGGTCTAAAGGTAAGAGCCGATTGCAATTGATGTAATCGGCTCTATTGTTGTGTTTTAGATTATTTTGTAACCTTTTGTGTGTCGGGCTATTCAGCTCGGTAAAGGCAACAACTTATTCCTGTATTCTTTTGATGGCATCTGAAATATCAAGTTCAACGTTGTTGTCATCAAAAAATGCATCTGCTACATCAGCGGAACAAATCATAAAATATTTTTCATTTTTAGAATTAATAAAAGTTGTTTTCACCACATTAGCTCCATCTATCAGCAGATTTTCACTAAATGTAGGAGTAAGGTCGTAAGTGTCTTCGTTTAAAATATACAACATCGCTATAATTTTTAAGTTTACTAGAATAATAAAAAGACTTTTCCAACATGAAGTTGCTTATGATCCTGTATGTGGCAATTTAATGTTTATCCACACCGGATATGGGAATTCTAATACATCAAGCGGTAATATATGATGGAGTATCAGGTGATCCTTTGCTAAGTAGTTATCTACATCATCTTCAGCAGGGATTGCAACAACCTTAAAAATGGCATCTTTATCTGTCGAATTAATATCCGATTGCAATAGGCGTACATTATAATCGATCAGCCATCTCGCCAATTCATCCTTTCCGAATCTTTTGAGATATAATAACTCCTTATCATAATTTAAGAGCTCTTCCTCTTCCTTATCAGGAAAAAAAGTATTGAGGAATTTAGCGTAAAGAGATTTATCCTTATTTCGTAATGTGTAATTTTTAATAATTAATCGCTGCGGACTATAATCAAAGCTAAAAGTTTTAGGTTGTTCTAGAGCCTCATAATACTCCTGATAGTTGATAAGTCGACCTTCCAAATTCATTTTTTCCTCTTCCATATATGTATTATTTTATAATTGTCATCTATAAAACAAATAGGACAAGAAGTGGTTTGCTTTTTTCTTATCAATTTTTCTTATATATTATTATTCTTAATAATACTTCGCTTTCAAAAGTCATTTGAAGACGAAGTATTAAATTTTTTATAACGAGATTTTTACCTAATATCTTCTTTTTTATACGCGTTCTATATTTCGTAATGAACTATTATCTGTCCCATAAGTTATTAGTGTAGTTTAAATTAAAACTTAAGATCATGGCTAAAAAAAACAAAGATGGCGAAATGCCAAATGCGCACTTACATGAATTATTTGTAGATGAGTTGAAAGATATTCTGGGTGCGGAAAAGCAACTGCTTAAAGGTTTAAAAAAGTTAGCAGACGGAGCTCATAGTGATAGTTTAAAAGAAGCATTTAAAACGCACTATAAACAGACAGAAGGGCAGATTGAAAGATTAAAAGCGGTATTCTCGAGTCTGGATATGACCGCTCGTGGTAAAAAATGTAAAGCGATGGAAGGCCTATTAAACGAGGCTGATGAAATTTTGGAAGAATTCCAGGATAGCCCTGAAGTACTGGATGCTGCTTTGATCGCCGCTGCACAAAAGGTGGAGCATTACGAGATTGCAACCTATGGTTGTCTTGTTACTTATGCGAAATTGATGGAACACAGTGAAGCAGAAGAACTGTTAGCGGCTACATTAGCGGAGGAAAAGGATACAGATGTATTATTGACTGAAATTGCAATGAGCGAAGCTAATCTCGGAGCAGCAAAATAAATTGATCAAGAACAGGCCGGTATATACTACCGGCTTCTTTATTTTAAATCTAATATTACTTTACTATGGGAAATATATTATACACAATCGCCGTAATTTTGATAATTATTTGGGCGATCAGTTTTTTTGGAGGATTTTTTACTGGTGGGATTATTCATATTCTATTAGTGATTGCCATCATCGTTATTTTATTGCGTGTTATCCGAGGGGGTGTTTAATCCCCCTTTATAGCTGAATTTTAGATTTTTAGTGCTATGAGAAAACCCGATATTTACAAGGAGTTAAATAATGGTAGACAATTTTTAGCTTGGATATTACATGATGATTCAAAAATTGTTGAAATCAGAAGCCCGGTTATAGTGGATGGCTTAATCGTAAATGTTGAAGTTGAGCGATATCATGAAAATAGAAAAATAGCGGTTTTAGAAATGGAGAATCTTTTAAATAAAGAATAGTAGCATTGGCTTTAAGTTGCTTATGCTCAGGTTTCTATCATAAATGTGCATTGCCGCTAGATGATTGAGGGCCAATTGAATACAGTTTTTTATGAGTTTGTAGAGGTTTCGCAGGATAAGCATATGAGATATGCACCATACTATTTGTGGGTGGGAGTGGTTATTGTAAAAAATGTAGTTAATTAGCATAATTGCTAATCACTACATCAGAAATAGAGAGAATTACAATATAATTCCCCAATTCTTTTATCTTGCTACGCGTACATTGAATGCGTTAACACCTTTTTGACCGTTTTCTACTTCATAAGTAACACGCTCGTTTTCACGGATGTCATCTAGTAAACCTGTTGAATGTACAAATACATCTTGACCACCATTTGATGGTGTAATAAAACCGAAACCTTTGGTAACGTTAAAGAATTTTACTGTTCCTTCTTGCATTATATTATAGTTTTTATTAAAAATTATTTAATTCTGTGCCACCCTTCATGTCATAAGATATAACTTGATAACTTGCGGAAGTCGATCGATCTGCTAGCAAGAAAAGGATGTATGTATTAGTAAAGGTTGATTGGAATCAAGCTCTACAGAGTACTGCGCACTTTTTATGAATAACAAAAATCGGTAAGTGATGTGGTGAATGATCACGTAAGGTACTTACTGGGACTAAATAACCACTACAATGCCCGATACTATCTCAAATATAAATATAAATAAACTATAATCAAATTATTTTTTCAAAAGTTATCAGTTTTTATTTAAGGTAAAATTGAAAAATACATAAATTAAATAGCAGAAGACTTACTTTTACCGATACAAATTGTTATTATCTTTACTTGGCGGAATGGAAATGTGAACGTACATTACTCCATGTTTTAGATGTCCAGTACAAGATCTATCATGTACATGGGGCATGGATAATACTTATTGACGTTGTATTTAACGGGCTGACTCTTGAACGATCACAGGACGCTTGAAGATAATTCTATTACGAAGTGGTGGATTATATGTTTCTTAATGAAAATCTTTACTGATGAAAATACTATTGACAGGAGCCACGGGTTATATTGCTCAACGCTTACTTCCAGTCTTGCTTGACAAAAAACATCAAGTTGTATGCTGTGTTCGTGATGTGAATCGCTTTGATAGGAGCAAATATGAAGGTTTTGATTTTGAACTGATAGAGGTCGACTTTTTGAAGAATGATTTTTTGGATCAAATTCCGCAGGATATTGATGTCGCTTACTATCTGATGCATTCGATGTCATCCTCAGAAAACGATTTTACAGAGGCCGAACTTACTGTAGCTGCTAATTTTAAAGCAAGTATCGAACAAACAAATATTAAACAAGTTATTTTTTTAAGTGGTATTGTTAATAGCAAAGAGCTTTCAAAACACCTGCAATCACGTTTAAATGTTGAAGAACGTTTACAATCGCACCATTATGCTTTAACTACTTTAAGAGCTGGAATTATCGTAGGGTCGGGTAGTGCGAGTTTCGAGATCATAAGAGACTTGGTCGAGAAGCTACCGGTTATGATTGCTCCGAAATGGTTAAAAACAAGGTGCCAGCCAATTGGCATTCGTGATGTCCTCTCATTTTTAGAAGGAGTGCTTATGAAGGAATTTACCTTTAATAGAACCTATGATATCGGTGGGCCTGATGTAATGACATATAAGGACATGCTACTCCGTTTCGCACAAGTGCGAAAACTTAAACGCTGGATCATTACCGTTCCTGTCATGACACCCAAGTTATCTTCTTATTGGCTATATTTTGTTACCTCTACTTCGTTTCCATTAGCCAGTAGTTTAGTTGAGAGTATGCGGGTAGATGTAATAGCAAAACCTAATGATCTACAGGAAAAAATTAATGTAAAACCTATGCGTTATGAACAAGCTATTGAATTGGCCTTTGGTAAGATCGAACAAAATCAAGTCATATCGAGCTGGCGAGATGCACTGAATATAGAAAGGTATCCCAACAGCTTTGTTAAACTTATTGAAGTTCCGCAAGACGGGTGTTTTAAAGATGTCAGATCAATGAAATTGGATGATGTGGATCTTGCCTTGCGTAATATTTGGTCAATAGGAGGGAAAACAGGATGGTATTATGCAGATTGGTTATGGGGTATTCGTGGATTTTTGGATAAACTGGTTGGCGGGGTTGGTTTACAAAGAGGAAGAACAAATTCAGATACGTTGTCTACAGGCAGTGTCATTGATTTTTGGAGAGTAATTCTTGCAGATAAAAAAGAACGTAGACTACTGTTATATGCCGAAATGAAATTGCCAGGAGAGGCCTGGTTAGAATTTAAGATTGATCAAGATGATACGTTTACCCAAACAGCAACATTCCGGCCACTGGGTATATCCGGTAGATTGTACTGGTACTCTGTTTTGCCTTTCCATGCTTTGATTTTTAAGGGTATGATGCAAAACATAGCAAAAAAAACGACTAAAAAGATGTAAAATTATGCTTTATATTTGTTTATGAACTTCTTAAATAAGATGTAAAGCTGGAATTTAACACCCCATATCATGAACTGGAAAAATAATATAACCAAACTATTAGACGTTGAGTATCCCATTATACAAGCACCAATGTTTGGTGTTACAACTCCAGCAATGGTAGCTGCGGCGACTAATGCAGATTGCTTAGGTACTCTTGCCCTGGGCGACCTGCCTGCTGAAAAATGTATTGAACATATTCGCGCAACAAAGCAGTTGACAAAAAATAACTTTGCGGTGAATATTTTTGTAAATGATATACCTGAACTGACGGATACGTTAAGAGAAAAATATACTGAAACCAAAGATTTTATTGAAAATATTGCACGTGAACACCATCTCGATGTTCATCTGCCCAGCATTGAAGAAATACAGATCAATAGCTATCATGACCAAATTGATGCTCTTATTGCGGAAAAATGTAGGTTTGTAAGTTTCACTTTTGGTAATCTTGACGAACCAAGTATTTATAAGTTAAAAAATAATGGCACCCTGCTTCTGGGAACCTGTACATCTGTTAGTGAAGCGGTTATTTTAGAAAAATCTGGAGTTGATATTGTTTGTGTGCAGGGACTTGAGGCTGGCGGACATCGGGGTAGTTTTAGTCGCGATGACATACCTGCCATAGGAGGTTTATCTTTGTTACCTCAAGTTTATGATAGCGTCAATATACCGATTATTTATGCAGGCGGTATCTACAATGCCAAGACCTTACTGGCTACGCAACTCCTGGGAGCACAAGGATTTCAACTCGGAAGCCTCCTCTTGGGATCTTCAGAAAGTGCGTTAGAACAATTTGAAAAACAGCGTTTAAGGGATGTCGATGAAACAGCTATTGCGCTTACTAAAAGTTTTTCGGGACGTTATGCACGAGGTATCAAAAATGTTTTTACAAATCTAGTAGATGAAGGACATATATTGCCTTATCCTTATCAGAATAAGTTAACCGGCGAACTGAGAAGAGTCGCAAAAGCGAACAATAATAGCCAGTTTGTTAGTATTTGGACAGGTCAATCTAATAATGGGTATAGTGGGAAATCTACAGCTGAAATTATTAAAAAGCTGATCACAGAAGTGGAGAATTTGTATAGCATTAAAGAGGATAGAAAATAAGGAGCTACGATTTCTGATCGTGTTCCTTAAAGATCAAGACAGAAGAATACATTATTCAGCATTCTCAAATATAATCTCAAATGTTGTTCCTTTTCCTACAGCACTTTCAACTCGAATATCCGCTCCTAATCGATCAATAATTCTTTTTACAATAGAAAGTCCGATTCCAGAACCATCATATCCTGAGGAGTTTGAAAGTCTTTGAAAGATATCAAAAATATTATTTTCTTTCTGAAGATCCATTCCAATACCGTTATCTACAATAAAGTAGGTTACCATCGTTCCAGATTGTGTACTGTATACTTCAACTTTTGGATTTTCTTGCTTGCTGCTGTACTTAACCGCATTTCCGATAATATTTAAAAAAAGTTGATAGATCAGAGTTCGCTCGCCTCTTATAGGAATAATTTCACCCATTTTAAAATCCAGACCATCAACACCGTATTGATTTTTCGCAATCTCAGTAATGGAAATGATATTGCTTTTTGGATCCAAGATTTCAAGGTTTAATGCAACCGAATTCGATTTAGATAATTCATGAACCTTATCGATCATTTCGGTAATAAGCGCTGATGCATCTAATATATTGTTCGCCAGTTTAAGTAAAAGCTCCCTTGGAATATCATTTTTCATCAATAACATCTGTGCTCCCAGTTTGATGGATGACAACGGATTTTTAAGGTCGTGTGTCAGAGTATAGCTGAAAGTATCGAGCGCATTATTAGAACGGACAAGATCTTTGTTAAGTTGTTCTATTTCGGCATTCCTTTTGGCAATTGCTTGTTGAATAAGGAAAACAATGCGCTCTAAGAATGATATCTCGATCTTAAGCCATGGTGAGGATGTATTGCCGGTTATTTGTTTCCATGCATCAAAAGAAGTTCTTGGAGAAGGAAAGCTTATTTTTTTTGTTGCATCGTACTGAAGATACTTTTCAGGTTTTCCAGCCCATATCTCTTCTATTAAGCGCTCTTTGCGGAACAGGTATATTTTCCAATCTGATTGTGGTAATATCTCTGCAGCCATCACGCCCGGAAGTTGGTTTATACCACTGCTGAATTTATATTGATTGCTGGAAATTATTCCAATGTCATTTTTTATGAAATTATGGATTTCCTGCAACTGATTTCTGTCGGGAATTATGCCGAAAGATTTTTCATTTTTAGCATATTTTAAATACAGTCCATCAGCATTCATGATGTGCATGATCTTCTCGCCAAACCTTTCAAGAACATCATGTGTATCTCTGTTTATTAAAAGATCACCTTTTAGATCTTTCTCTAGAATATGCATTGTATTCTGCAATTCTATATCTTTTTTTAATAAATTAGAAATATGATGATTCGTAGCAAATTGGGTCAAAAAAGTACAAAGATGCCTCTGGGCAAGATCCACATGTAGCGGTGTATTATTCTGACAGGTAACCAGTCCCCATAATTTGCCATCTTTTATAATAGAGAAGCTTGCACTAGCGCTAACTTTAGAATTTCTTAAATATTGGAGATGGATGGGAGATAGCGCTCTAATGCTTGTTTTTGTTAAATCGATATCCGCGCGATCATTACTGATGATTTTATGTGTAGCTCCATCTATATCTGCAGTATGTCTGGCAAGAAAGATGGTGTACAATTCGCGGGCCTGCTTGGGTATATCAAATTCAGGATAGCGATAGCCTAACAGTGAATGTATGTTTTCCGATTTTGATTCTGCAATAACCTTCCCACTGCTGTCTTCCAAAAATTGATAGACCATTACCCGGTCATAATTAATAATCTGGCGTATGATATTCGTAAGCGATTTCCAGATATCTGTTTTATTCTCTTCTAAATATTTAGCATAATAATACAATCGATTAGGTTTTAACAGATTTTTATTGCAAATCTCCGCTTCCACATAGGTATGATCATTATAGCGATAAATACTTAAATCATAATTTTCATTATTGATGATTATTTTTTCTGTAAATCTGTAAAAAATAGAGGTATTGAAACTATCTTCTACGGTTTCAAAGACTAATTTGTCATTGCCCGTTAAAGCAGCTAGAATGATATCGATATTAAGATCTAAATATTTTTCTAAAGGAGTATTAGACAGTAAAGTAACATTCTCACTAGCAGCTATGCATCTTTTATTGTTATTGAATACAAATAGAAAACCGAGATCCTGGATCAGACCACATAGTGTAATTTTCTCATCTTCACAATCTAAAAATTCCATAAGAGCTATTAAAAACGTTCAATAATATATTATTGTTATTTTGATGTAATATCGAGGAGGAATTAGATTTTTTTACAAGCTTATTCTTTCAGAATATTATTTCAATCAGAAACAGAGAGTAAATTTAAGAAATAAAAATGAAATCATTTTAAGCGTCACCCTGCTCGTAATGCTATAATACGAATTAAAACGTGCGGTAAAGGTATAAATACGTATATTTCATTAATTTTTTATTTATAGTTCTACAATAAAGATATTCATGATATTTTTGACCAGCAGAACATAGCATAGCAGTTTTTTTGACATTGACCGTTTATATTATTTGCCTAAGAAGGGCAGGCTTTTGGACTTTACTATAGCATAATAGCAAGTTTTTGATACATCTACCTACGCGACAATCAGCTACTTTCGTATTTTATTTTGTAATGAATGAATTTTAATGATAACCATCTACTAAAAGCCTTAGTAGACACTGCACCAATTGGAATTTGTATCCTCAATTCGGATGGTTTTATTGCCGAATTAGCCAATGAGAAGTTTCTCCAGATCGCAGGTAGAAGGGAAGAGGATTTAATCGGTAAATCTTATTGGGAAACATTTTCAGAAGTGAGGGAGCAATTTGAGGATATTTTATGTCATGTTGTTTCTAATAATAAGGCCTATCATGCCGATCAGGTGCCAATGATTCTTATTCGCAACGATAAGCAGGAGCCTATTTATGTAACATTTGTTTATGCACCGATGGTAGATCTTGACGGTAAAGTCCATAAGGTAGCGATATGGGTTCAGGAAAATACGAAAGAGGTCATGGAACGTGAAAAAGATACTGCTTTAAATACCGCAATGAAAATAGATCGTGACCGTCTGCACGATTATTTCCTTCAGGCACCTGTTGGGATTAGTGTCATGACTGGCGAGAATCTATTAATAGAATTTGTAAATCCCAATTATCAAGCCATGTTGCCAGGTCGCTCACTTGTTGGCCGCCCGTTTTTCGAATCTCTTCCCGAAATTGTTGATACCGATATTGCACAAGCTTTAACCGATGTCTTTAAAACAGGTCTTCCTGTTTCTTTTCGTGATCGCTTAGTCGCTATTTCAAAAGAAGAAGATGGACCGACAACAGACCGTTATTTCGATTTTAGTTATGTTCCCCGGTTTGATTCTAACGGACAAGTAGACGGGGTTTTTAATTTTGCTTTCGAAGTGACCGCGTTCGTTCATAGCAGAAGAAAAGCGCAACAGGAAAGTAACAACATGTTGCAGATACTGGATATGCTTCCCGCTTCGGTAGTCGTGATCCGCGGGTTTGATCTTGTCGTAGAAATGATCAATGACTCCAATCTTGCTTATTGGAAGAAAACAAGAGAGGAAGTTGTCGGTAAACCCTTCCTTGAAATCCTTCCTGATCTTGCTGACCAGCCTTTTGCAAGCCAGCTTCGTCAGGTCATGAAAACAGGCCAGGTGATCGATGTAAAGGAAAGTCCGGTTATTTTCACAAACGCTGATGGTACCATGAGAGAAACCTACGTGGATTATACCTATCAACCATTGTCAGATCTAGATGGAAATAGAAATGGTGTGCTGGTGATGTCTTTCGAAATTACGGATCGTGTTCACGCAAGAAAGCTGTTGGAGCAATATGCAAATGAGCTTGCGGAAACAAACGAACTGCTTGCCCAAAGTGAATCCAGATTTAAGTTTCTCATTCAGGAGGCACCCGTGGCAATTGGCGTGCTTCAGGGTAAAACACTGATCGTGGAGACCGCTAATGAAAAAATACTTGAAGTCTGGGGTAAGACCAGAGAAATTGTGGGTCTTCCATTAGCGTCGGCATTACCTGAACTTGATGGTCAGCCTTTTCTTGAAATATTGGATGATGTATTTGCAACAAGAGAACCATTCTATGCTAATGAAATACCAGCATTGCTTGAACATGGAGGGACATTAAAACAATTATTTTTTAATGTCGTCTACCAGCCTATTTTTGATCAGCATGATAACGTTTCTGATATTGTAATTGTAGCAGTTGATGTAACCGAGCAGGTAAATTCACGAAAAGCATTAGAGATCAGCGAGCAGCATTTTCGCAAGTTATCTGATCTTGTTCCTGTTAAAATATCCAATGCACTTCCAAACGGAGAAGTAACTTTTTTCAATCAGGGATGGCTTGATTTTTCAGGGTTGAGTTTCGAAGACCTCCGTGATTTTGGTTATTTTCAGATGATACACCCGGATGAAGTAGAGAATTTTCAACAAGGGCTCTTACAAGCATCCAAAACTGGAGTTCCATTTATTTCGGAGATGCGGTTTAAAAATAAAGATGGTCAGTATATCTGGCATATTAACGTTGCTTCTCCTGTGCTTGATGCTCAGGGAGAGTTAATCATGTGGGTCGGTTCTACAACAGATATTCAGTCAATCAAAGAAGAAGAGCAACGTAAAAATGATTTTATAGGGATGGTATCCCATGAATTAAAAACACCGCTTACATCCCTAAATGGCTATTTGCAGATTTTACAGTTAAAACTAAAACAAGATGATGGTTTAGCATTCGCGGAGCATGCGCTAGAGCGTTCATTAAAACAAGTCCGGCTAATGACCTCCTTGACAAATGGTTTCTTAAACGTATCACGTCTGGAATCTGGAAAAATGCACATAGAAAAATCAACATTTGATCTTCGTGGATTATTTAAGGAAACCTGTGATGAATATCGTATTCTATTTCCGAATAATAAAATCACATCCAAATTTAGTGACGAAGAAATTCCAGTTTATGCCGATCGGCAGAAAATAGCACAGGTATTTAACAATCTGATCGGAAATGCAGTCAAGTATTCACCAGCAGCTAGTGATATTTGGGTAACTGTTGAGCAAATTGGTACAAGGGCACGGGTTATGGTATCTGACCAGGGCATCGGCATAAAACAAGAAGATTTATCAAGGCTTTTTGAGAGATATTACCGAGTGGGCGATACGACTGTTTCTGGATTCGGTATTGGGTTATATCTAAGCATGGAAATTATTGAGCGCCATGGGGGCAAGATCTGGGCAGAAAGTGAATTAGGAAAAGGTTCTAAATTCTTTTTTGAACTGAATATATATCAAAATTGATAAAAAAGATCTTTTACGATCTTCCAAACAGCTATCGACAATAATTTTTCATTAAGGATTTAAAAACAGAAGGTATTCAACAGAACAATGACAGGAGCTATGCACAGTGCAATGAAATCGAATCAATTTCCTGAAATCTATAGCTGTTTACTAAATAGCCATTTCTGAAGTTCATCTGTTAGTAAATAAGGGATTACAATGTTGTTATGATCGAGATTTTTAAACGTTGTGAAGACAAGCTTGGCATTACCATCTAATTTTTTGTATAATACTTCGCTTCCGCTGTATGGATTACTTGTGTCTTTTTCTCCATGAATTAGCCAAATATCCTTATGCTTTAGTTTATCAAGGTTTGATAAGTCAGGAACAGCGGCTATAGAAACTATTGCGGCAAATTTTTCAGGGGCTAGGTTGATCAAATTTTGAGCTGTTGATGCGCCCATAGAATAGCCAATTAGATAAATTCGATTCAAGTCAATATTGGGATGTCCCTTTTCTAGTTTTTTAATCAGAGTCAAAATTTGAATAGCATCTTTTGATGGACTAGCTGTCAACATCCCTTCCGCATTCTGCGAATAGGTAGAGGAACGCTGTTCAAATTGAGGTGCTAATACAAAGCAATTAAATTTGTCAAAGATATCATCCCTTACCCAAGTTCGAGCTAAATGTTCCAATTGATTTTCGTTATCATTGCCTTGTCTTGAAGAATTATGAAATGTAATTACAAGCGGATATTTTTTAGTTGTAGTAAAGTTCTTCGGAAAAAGGAATCGATAGGGGATTTTAGTACTTTCATTTGTAAATACTTTTTTTTGAAATATATCTACGGGTAATGCGCTCAGTATATTTCTAGTCTCTGTAAACCTGGTGCTATCAATAGACATTTCGTTATATAAATGTGTTTGCGCATGGGAAAAATTGCAAATCATTACACTGAAAAAAAAGATGATTTGCAGTTGGATTCTGTTGTTATACATTTCGTTTTCTAGTTCGGTTGACTAAATTACATTTTTTTATTAATCTCACTCCATGAGATTTTGTTTACGAGCAGTTTAATCAACTTCACGATGGTTGGTTACGATCAAAAGACATACTCCTTCAAAAGGATTATGGGAATTGGAGTGCAATGAGCGTGAAGTGTAAACAAGTAAACCTGATCAAATCGTAAAAGGGATAAAACGTATTGTAAATATCTTCTTGTTTTATCATTTCATACATTAATTTAGTCCCTGTTAAGGATTATATCTGAGCCAGTAACAATAAATTACCAATAGTTTAGATCATTAAAAATTTAGAAAGATAAATATGAAAAGAATATATCAAATAATTATTATACTTTTTTTTCTAACCAGCAGTAATTGTTCAAATGGTCAATCCAAGCAGGAATGTCTTGATATGCTCAATGATAATCTACTGTTGCTTGATAACTTCTTGCATGCCGATAAATATGAACCCTCGGATCTCCGAGATTTACGGGCTAATTTTAGTGATCTGCAAGATCTGACGCAAAATGATAGCAAGATAGAGGAAAGCTATTTTTTTCCCAAAGGATATCCGCCAATAACAAAATATGTATATCCTAATACATTAATTGAAGTCCGGTTTGATCGATTTAATATATCCAATATCCTTGGAGATGGATATAATTTTACTTTAGATTTCGTAGATAACATCCCGGATGCAATTTTTAAAGTAAAAAAAATATACTTTTTAGATGGAACAATCGAAGGGGGCGAAGACATTTCGGTTGATAAAATAATTTCCCCGCAATTTGGTCATCAAACGTTGGTACTTAAAGGCACAAAACCAATCAAAAGCTTTGATTATAGTATGGAGACCAATTTAAGCAAGGAAATTATTTATGAAATTAGTACAGCAGGACAAACCATACAGACCTCTGCAGGGCAAATCGAAATCGTACACTATGGCAATGGATATGTACGCGTCAAAGTTCCTGAATCAATGCGGCATGTCATAAAAATTGAAGCAGAAAATGCACAGGGTCACAAATTGTCAAAAGTGATGTCTGGAAACGGAGCTGCTTATAAAAGTGAGTACCTCGGACCTTATATAGCAGCTATTAAAAATGCCATAACACAACTTGAGAATGATAAAATTACATGTGCAGAAGCCTATAATAAGTTTTCATATGAGCAGATTATTGCAGACTTACAGCGCAAGGAGAACTCTTTGTTTCTAACTGAATATTTTGTTTCTGATTTTAAGAAAGCATCTATCGTATTTTGGGATAAAACACAATTAGACAGAAAGCACTATTTGCGTAATTCCGTTGACCAGTCTGATGGAGTGCCTGAAACCTTTTATGAAAGATGTGCTTGCGCTGTCGCACAGGATAAAAAGACCGAATTATTTGGAATTATTGGTTTGGATGGAAACTGGATCATCGCACCAAGTTTTTTAAAATTAACTCCCAACTGGGGAAATAAGAATTTATTTAGAGGACAACCATCTGATGAAGAGAAGAGTTATGAATATAGGTATGATAAGGAAAAAAAATCCTTGACCAAAATGTAACCCCTTCCTAAGTAATAAACGACTCTAAAGAATACATACAATAAAAATATCTCCTTTCTTTTGGCATTATATGGAAGTGTCCTATAGTTTAGAGGAAATGTATGGGTAATGATATCAACAAGTACGGCATTACCTTCATTAATCAGTATATCTTTATTCCTAGAGAAATTGCTTTGATAGCGTTTCATGCAGATAACTTACCATCTCCGGGTTAATTATAAAAATACATATATGGCTCCGTTGGTATGATATTTGGTTTAAAAGAGAAAACTTTATATGGAAAGAGCTATTAAAATATTTTTGATGGTGTGTGTCGTTAGTTTTATTTGCGGCAGTTGTTCAAAAGAATCTGATTCAGATTCATCAAGCTATCAGATCACTTACACTTTAAAGGGACCTGCCACAACGGCACAAGTTCAATATACCCCTACAATTACAGATCCTTACAATATTCCAGATAACTATGAAGAGATTGTTAGCGTTCCTTGGCAAAAGACAGTAACATTGATAGATGCTGTGGGGGGAGCAGGCTTTTCCGTATCCATCGACGGCGGAATACCCGGAGCGAAATATCAGATGTCAATTCTAGGTAAAGATGGTAGTATCTTAAAAGATGGAGAGTTGGTTCTGGATAATGAAGGCTATGGGGTCTTTTTGATAAACTATTATAAATAGTTAAAGAGATCAATACTAAAATAGAAATGAATAGAAAAGAGCTTATGAAATTTACAATTCATAAGCTCTTTTTCTATACTTTGATTTTATTTATAAAATTGACAAAACTTAGTTTATATTCACTTTTGATTATTTTTATTGATAAACATAGTTAAACAAACAATGGAACAGCATATATTAATTGTGGGATTAGGCGGAGTAGGCGGGTATTTCGGTGCCATGTTAGCACGAAAGTATGAAAACAGCGATATTTATATTAATTTTTTGGCACGTGGAAATCACCTTAACGAAATACAGCAACAGGGATTAACTGTTGTTTTGGAAAAAGAGACCTTTACAATCAAACCTTATAAAGCTTCGGATCAGGTGGAAGAGTTCAATACGATGGATTATATATTCCTATGCACCAAATCGTATGATCTTGAAGAGACAGTGAGTTCGTTACATACATGTGTGGGCCCAAGCACAGTTTTTATACCACTGCAGAATGGCGTCGACAGTAAAGAGCGTATTAAGAAATACTATCCAAATAATTTAGTTGTCGATGGTTGCGCCTATATTGTATCTCGTTTGAAAGCGCCCGGAGTTATTGAAGTAACGGGGAAATGGGGTACCATGAATTTTGGATTAGATGGAGAACATGATGTACGGCTAGAAAGGTTACATGATCTTGTTCAAAAAGCCGATATCCATGTGAATTATTCAGATAAAATAGAAAAAATAATATGGGATAAGTTCATATTTATATCTTCTATGGCGACGGCTACCTCTTATTACGATTGCTCGATTGGTCAAGTTATAGAAGATCCAGAAAAAAGGCATGCTGTTATTAGGCTTATTCAAGAAGTTGAAGCCTTAGCACTACGAAAAGGGATTGTGGTTTCAAAAGATATTGTGAATGAAACGTTATATAAAATGGAACAGATGCCCTATGATGCGACATCATCTATGCATACAGACTATATCAATAAAAAACCACAAACAGAGCTGGCATCGCTAACACATTATGTCATTTCTGAATCCACGAAGAATAATCTTCCAACAATAGTCTATCAGTGTATGTATGATGACCTTCAACAAAAGACAATGTCTGATCGTTAATTTTCGAAGATATTTAATTTATATCAATTCAAAAATTAATATAGTATATAAGCAGCGGGTCATTATATGTGGCCCGCTATCTAATAAGATCAGTCCCTACAACACGCGTCGATAAGTTTTATGAAAGTTAAAGTAGAAAAGCCACATGCGCGGAGTTTCATTTTAGAAATATAAAATATGCAGATAACCTTAGTCAAATATGTAGCAGCAGATTTTGATTATTTCAAAAGACTGGTCAGTGATTTGGAGACAATGAGATACATAACTGGAATCGAGTGGGAGGAAATCGAGGCTAGATTACAGTTTGACGCAATGCTTGAAATCAATGCTGTAGAGGAAAGTTTAGGATTTTTTAAGGTAGTTAATCAGAAAAACGAATTTATAGGAAATTGTTCATTGGAATGCTATAAATACGATGCTGCAATTCTTGAAATAGGATATGTTCTTAAGAGAGAATTTTGGCGAATGGGTTATGGATCAGCAATTCTACAACGGCTCGTCCATAAAGCTAATAATTCATTCCCAGGCATGGATGTGATTGCCATTATCGATCCAGAGAATCAGGCATCAAGAAAATTACTTGAGAAGAATGGTTTTGTTTGTTATTTTAAGGGGGTGGAAGACAGTAAGTTTGCTGAAAAGTTTATCCTTAAAAATTTTCACACATACTAAACCAACATTTATTCGTTTTTTATACTTTTACTTTTATGGTCAATTTCAAAAATATGAAGTACATTTTAGTTGTACTATTGTTTATTCCACAGCTGATGCTCGGTCAACAAAAGAAGTCTATTCAGCAACTTCAAGAAAGGATAAAACACATTATAGATACTACTGGAGGAAATATCGGAGTAGGGGTACAGGGAATGGATTTTAAAAGTGGTTTCATCATAAACGGGAACCATGAGTATCCAATGATGAGTGTTTTCAAGTTTCCGCTTGCTTTTGCTATTCTAGATAAGGTAGATAAGGGCGAACTGAAACTCAGTGATAAATTTCATATGCCGAAAGCATCTTTGGATACCAACACATGGAGTCCGATGGTAAAAGATTTCCCTAATCAGGATCTTGATGTCACTTTAGCTGATCTGTTAACTTATGCCGTTTCAAAGAGTGATAACAATGCCTGTGATTTTCTATATACAAAAGTCGCTGGTGGCCCAGTTGCGGTAAATCAATATCTCCATCATGCAGGTGTAAAAGATATCTCGATCGTCTATACCGAAGGAGAGATGGAAAAAGATTGGGCGTTACAATATAAAAATTGGTGCAAACCTGCAGGAGCGATTAAATTGCTGCAGCTCTTATATAACCAGCAATTACTCTCAAAAACGAGCAACGATTTTCTTATCCAGATAATGAGAGAATTGCCTGATTGGGGCAAAAGAATTACAGTTCTTCTACCACCAACAGCTGAATTAATTCATAAAACGGGTGCGTCAGGAGTTAACAAAGAGGGGATAATGGCTGCATTTAATGACATCGGTATTATCACATTACCCAATGGTCAACATCTCGCAATAGCAGTATTTGTCTCTGATTTTAAGGCGCCCCAACAAAGAGGCATAAATGTAATTGCAGCAATTTCGAAGGAGATCTGGGATTACTATGCATCAAATCCATAAGGAGAACCATAATTTTTTTAGTAATGGCTATCTTTAATGAAAAGTATATGCCCTTCATAAACATCAAAAGGGTCTAATTTTCATTAGACCCTTTATCTTGGCGTTTAACTGCACAGTAATTTTTGTGTTTCTTATCGTTTCCTCTTTTTTGTTTCGTCATCCAAAAGATTATGGGTCAATTGGATTTATTACTGTACTACCGTCATTTATCATTTTACACTTTTTTGGGAAAGTATGTTTGTTATTGTTTCTTATAAAAAGAACACCTGTTGCCTAAAATAGTTTGAAAAAATTTGAAAGAATTACATCAATCTATTTCCTTCATTCATCGAGTTTTCTTTAATAGTTGGTCAGAGGCATTTAAAGCAGTTTTTAATTGATTATTTTAATATGCGGTCAAATGTTATGTGGCACCACCAGAAAGTCTTTCGGTAATATCTTGTTCTACTTGTGGCCGTATAAACGCTTAGCATTACGGTCATCATCAATTTGAAATGCTACAAAACCTTGCAATTTAAGTTCATTATTGAATTCTGAAATGCTGGAGACCATTTTCGTTTCCATCGGTAAAAGTTAAGAAAATCAAATTTAATAGTCGTTATTACAATTTCACTATAAAACGATTTGTATTTTTTAAAATTCATATTTCCACTCTTTTGAGACGTAGCTAAAACTACGGATTCCAATAAATCCAGTTGTTTCTATATATGAAAACATCATAATCATGAACTTTTTAAACATTAATTTTCCCTTATTTGAGAGTATTCTATTGCATTATTAATTTAAAGCTTTATTTTTGTGGTTGTTACATTATAATGAACAGGATTACAAAGTTGTTTT
Source organism: Sphingobacterium sp. B16(2022) (assembly GCF_012030425.1). Taxonomy (GTDB): domain Bacteria; phylum Bacteroidota; class Bacteroidia; order Sphingobacteriales; family Sphingobacteriaceae; genus Sphingobacterium; species Sphingobacterium anhuiense. Next base: position 1,237,875 of record NZ_JAAUVN010000001.1, read on the forward strand.
TTGATGATGGATAATAATTGTGATTTAATCTTAGGATCATTTTATACTAAAAAGTTAGTAGATCAACTTCAGCTTTCGATGTGTATATTTCTAAATAAAGAAAGACGTAAGGCAATTGGTTTATTTTTGGCGGCAGATAAAAATGAAGAAGGGGAATTATTAATTAGTTACGTACAAGATAATATTGGTAAGCCTTTATCACTGATTATAAATAAAGATGTGGTATTAAGCAATATCAATCATAAAAAAGAAAACTTTTATTATTGGCAGGGCACTGTCGGTACAATTCGAAGTTTGTTGCAGCTATTGGATTTCTATTGTATTAATGAGTTAGGCCAAAAACCTGTTATTTCAATTGTTAGTCATCCCTTTGTTATCGAAATCATGCATATGTTAGAGGAAATTGAAAAGAGAAATCTGCAGATTGAAGCAAAGCTAAAGCTTTAAATTCGTTTGGATACTAAATATCCGACGTTAAAAATTGAAGCTTTGATGGACAAAAATGAGCTAATCCTTTTCCTTTGTTGGCCAAATAAATTTTTAACTGAAGTCTTTTTTAAATAAGTTTCAATACGATTTGGTCTTTAGTAAGTAAGTTGTATATTAGATAATTAACTGTTTTCGCCTTTAAATTCCTTCTATATGAACAGAAATCAATTTGTATTCATTTTTATGGCAATTTGTATGCTGACCATGTTGTCAAGTTGTAAATTTGGTCGTTTCATATGGTATAATTTTGCAGACATTGATGATTACAAAATTTTTCCCACCCGGGAGCTACAAGCTTCTACAAAGCCTTTTACTTTCTATACTGCAAGTAAGGAATCGGTTCCGAGCAATAGAATATATGAAGAGGTAGAGCTTTCGTTTGATAATTTTTTAGATCAGACAAAATCTGTCGCTTTTTTGGTTATCCGCAATGATAGTATTCTTTATGAACGTTATTTTGATGACTATGATACCGCTTCAATTGTGCCTTCGTTTTCTATGGCTAAGTCCGTTACTTCGATGCTCATCGGTTGTGCCATTGACGACGGGCTTATCAGTTCTGTTCAAGATCCGGTAAGTAAATATGTCCCTGAAATGGCAAAAAATGGATTTGATAAGGTGACGATAGAGCATTTGTTACAAATGACTTCAGGTCTTAAATTTAATGAAGGTTACTACAATCCTTTTGGAGAAGTCGCCACATTTTATTATGGCCTTGGTTTGCGCAAGAGTACCGAGAATCTAAAGCTGGAAGCAGAGCCCGGAACCCGCTTTGCCTATGCGAGTGGTAATACCCAGATTTTAGGGTTGGTGCTGGACCATGCATTAGCAGGAAAATCAATTACTGATTATCTGCAAGAAAAGATATGGCAACCAGTAGGGATGGAGTATGCTGCCTCCTGGAGTATCGATCAAAAGAAAGACGGTATAGAGAAAACCTTTTGTTGCCTGAATGCGCGGGCACGTGATTTTGCAAAATTGGGACGGTTGTACCTTCATCAGGGGAATTGGGAAGGAAAGCAGTTGGTTCCCGCAGATTGGGTGAAGGAATCTACACGAGTTGACAGTACCGGTGGAAGCTCTAAAAACTATCAGTACCAATGGTGGTTGCCTACACAGAATGGCGATTTTATGGCGCGGGGTATCCTTGGACAATATATTTATGTGAATCCACAAAAAAACTTGGTTATCGTTAGACTGGGACACAAAGTAGGCACCAATTGGAGTGAAGAGTTTGTACGCCTATCTGATGAATATTAAGGTGGGCTACTTTCTTTCTAAAATTCACCTATCTCAACAGTTTTAAAACAAGGAGGCTTGGGGTAGGATTGGTATTCCTTGAGTATTCATCAAAATTATAGAGAAGCGTTATGCTATCCAATATTGAAATTACCCAAAGTACTAAGGAAGTGCTCATTTTTTTACTGCTTAACAACCCTGTTGAATTCCTCCAATAGTATTTCATTTTCTGTTAAGACCATATTTTCTATATGAAATTTCTGATTGCGAAATTGCCAGTTACGTGTTCCGTCAATAACTTTTGTTAAGTCCATTTTCTCGACCCTTACAAGTTCTTTATGAATATCGATCTTTAGGAAAGTCTTAGATGCAGGTGCAAACGTTTTAATTTTCTTTTCTTTACCATCTTCTTCTGTAGTCATGCTGTTAATTTCCAAAAGCAAAAGATGATCATAAATATGGTAATGGCAGAAATACGTTCTTTTAACATCTGTTTCCTGTATTATAGTAGCTTGGCCAAATGTTGTAAACTGAATTAAATCATGCGATGAATTCGGACCTTTGAACCAGTATTGGTCTGTTGTTAACCCAACGGTTCTTCCCATTTCGATTACATTCAAGCGATCATTTCCAAATAATACCGCTACTCTGGTATCGTTAAAGTCTTTCAACGTTAATTTGCTCGGAGTTTCTTCTTTAGAGACAGTTAGTCCGCTGCTATACTTCTTGTTTACACGCAGCCTAATTTCTTTTATATAGGGATCGTAGGTGTACGTTCCTTCACTGGTATTTACAGACCATATACCACCAGAATATCCATTGTTGTAGACAAAACTTCCATCATCAGCAAAATAAAAGTTTTTAAAGAGTGGGCCTTTAGACCATGACCAAAATTCATTAAATAAAAAGCTGTTTTTCATTTCAAATGTATTTTTCATTTGTCCATACGCTACCATATTTAGTAGGAACATTAATTTTAGTAAACAAATTTTTATCATCTTTAAGCATTTAGTGAGCATGTCTACTCGTGAATCCCTTTACCAAAATTAGGATTATTTGACCCATTTCTATCATGCTACTATCCAATGGTATAAGTGCAAATATAGTATATATCACCAAATCATCTAAAATTTGTAACCCTTAATGCAGCGAGTAGCATCACTTTACTTTTGTTCAATACGTAAGGCCTGAAAGCAATTCTTTAATCATCTTAGCGTTTCCCTATTCATTTTATGAAAGTCCTAATAGATTTGTGTACAGATCTACTAAAAAATCAAGGAGCTCGACGATTAAATTTTTTTTCAATTTCATTAAAATTTAACGTTTTTTTCTCAAAGTGTATTATTCGTTTTTTGTAAAAAACCTAAATAAAGATTTATCTGAATACATAAATCTTTGCAATGCCTATTTAAAGCACCTTATTAATTCATATTTCTAATAGATTTCTAATTATTTGCCTCTATATTCCAAACTAAATTTGTCTTAACAAAAGAATCAAATTAAAGACAGATTATCATGAATAAAAAGCCGCTATTAGCGTCGTTGTTGTTGACCGTAGGTCTAACTGGTATACATACAAGTAATGCGCAGACAAATGATTTTGGAAACCCAAAACTCATACACTATCTAAATAAGGAGCATACCCGTTATGTTAGCTTCAGTGGCTATGCAGAACTTTGGGCACGTTACACACAATTAAATCCAGGCAGTCTTGTTAATAATGAGCAGGTAGGTAGTGTGTCCGATTTGTCCCTTCGTCGCATTCGTGCCAAGATGACGTATAAACCAACTGAAAATTTATATTTCGTATTACAGATGGGGCCTACAAATGTTAATGTGAACAGTAAAAATAACACCTATATGGATTTACTTGATGCGTATGCAGAATATAGCTTTAGTCCAAAGCTTGCAATAGGTGCCGGACGTTCGACCTGGAGAGGACTATCCCGTTTTACAACAGGCCCGCAAGCAACTTTGCTCTATGATCTACCTCTATATGCTACATCAAACACCGGCATTACCGATATGACTGTTCGTGAGATGAGTGCTTATATTAAAGGTCAATTGGGACGATTTGATTATCGCTTAGTCCTTGCTGATCCCTATACCGCTACGACTGCAGATCCAGCATTGAATGTTGCTAAATTCAGTAAAAATGAAGCCCGCAAAGATGTATCCGGCTATTTTAGATATGCCTTTTTTGACAAGGAAAATAATGAAACACCTTTTAATGCAGGAACATATGTAGGAAAGAAAAAGGTGTTAAGCGTAGGTGGAGGTTTTGAATATATGCACAATGCATTATGGCATTTAGATGCTGATAAAGCAATACAAAATGATGATATGAAAAGTGTTGCTCTTGATGTCTTCTATGATGCTCCTGTTAATAAGGAAAAAGGAACTTCTATCAGTGCATATGCTATGGCCATGCACAATGACTATGGCCCTAATTATATCCGGTTCTCTGGAACAAATAATCCAGCTACGGGAATAGTTGCAGCGAATGCAAGTTTAAATGGATCCGGAAATGCATTACCTACTGCGGGAACGGGTAATACATTTTATGCCCAAATAGGAGGTACATTACCTTATTTCAGTCGCAATAATCACAACCTGCAACTACAGCCAGCAGTCTCCGTACAATTTGCAAACTACAATGCTTTAAAAGATAATAGTGCAATATACGATGCCGGGATATCGCTATTATTTCACGGAAGTAGTAGTCGCTTGACTTTTGATGCACAAAATAGACCAATTTATAATTCGAATGCGGTAAACGAAAGTTTGGTAACAGATCATAAATGGGCATTTATTCTTAAATATCGAATTGATTTTAATTAAATATATAACATGAAAAGGAAAAATTTCATACAAACATTAGGAACAGTTGGCGTCTTAGGCGTTACAAGTTCTACCTTATTAGCTGCTGATCATAAAAAAAAGAAACCTGTGTTTTTTCATTATTTACTTTTTTGGTTAAAACCTGAGCTTTCAGTAACGCAAGTTGAAGAATTTAAAGAATTTTTTGAAGGACTTAAAAAATTGCCATATGTCAAAAATGTGCGTTACGGCAAACCAGCTGCTTCAAGTCCACGTACGGTTTTAGATAATAGCTTTACCTATAATGCAGCTATGGAATTTGATAGTCTCGAGGAGCTGGAAGCGTACGGCAAATTACCACAACATCTTGCTTTGGTGGCTAAGTACAAGCCCTATTTTGACCGTATGATGGTTCATGACACTGTATTTGAAAATTTGTAAAAAAATAATAGATCTTAAAATTAATAAAAATGAAAATTATCTCGAAAACAGTACTATTTTTCTGTTTAGCATTTATTGCTCCATCTTTACATGCTAAGGAAAATCATCGAAACATCAAATCGGTAAAAGTTGAAGAAGGTGAAGGTAAAATGCCTGCTATTCGATTAATCAATAATGCAGATGGAACTTGTACTTTTGAAAAAGGCTATATTCCAACCTTGAGGCACGCGAGTACAACCACTTTTTGGTCGAGCAATAAGACCGAAGATTGGGAGAAAAATGCACATCCAGCTCCAAGACGTCAATACGTCGTAACATTAAAAGGCAATATTCGCTTTAAGGTGAGTGACGGCTCTACATTTTTGATCAAGCCAGGTGTTATCTTACTTGCTGAAGATTTAAAAGGTAAAGGCCATAGTTGGGAAATGGTACACTCGAAAAGCTGGGAACGTTTATATATACCAATACAAGATGGAGCTGACGATCTGTTTGTCTCAGATCACTAATCAAATGAATCATTAACTTTTGCTTTCCTTGCTGTTAGGTACATCAAGGAAAGCAATTGTATGTCACTATTTATCTGAGATTTCAAGATTTATTTTATTTAAAAAGTATCTACATTTGTTAATATGAGGGTATTAGTTGTAGAAGACAATCAACGGGTGTGTTCGGTATTGCAAAAAGGATTAGAGAGTCAAAACTATCAGGTAAATATTGCGCTTGATGCTGAATCAGCTTTAAAACAAATAAAGTTGTTAGATTACGATCTTCTTATTATTGATATCATGCTTCCTCGTATGAGTGGTATAGAATTGAGCAAACGTATGAAATGCACTTATCCTAAAATCCCGATTATCATGTTGACAGCCCTAGGTCAAATCGATGAAAAAATTGCAGGATTTGATGCAGGTGCAGATGATTATATGGTAAAACCTTTTGATCTTCGCGAATTATATGCCCGTATTGCAGCTGTTTTAAAAAGAAATAAAGAGTTTGGCAGTTGGGAAAATAATGAATCTTTAAACTATGATTCTTTAACACTGAATTTGAGAAGTAAAAATGTGAGTCGCGATCACATCGATATTAAATTGACTCCAAAAGAATTTGACTTACTTGTATTTTTTATGCGGCATCAAGAAACGTTATTGAGGCGTGATGAGATTGCTAGAAATGTATGGGGAAAGAATTTTGATACCGGAACCAATTACATTGATGTTTATATCAATTATCTCAGGAAAAAAATTGATAAAGACTTTATTACTAAACTCATTCATAACAAATCGGGGCATGGTTTTATCTTATCAAATAAAGAATGAAAATAGCTTCTCGTACTTCCTTAGTATTAACGTTATTCTCTGCGGCGATACTATTTCTTTTCGCCTACAGTATCTATTTCTTTTCTGAAAAAAATAGAGAGGAAGAATTTATAGACCGTTTGCGGTATAAAATTACCTGGCGTGCTGAATTTATTTTTGATGCCAAAGTCAGTGAAACGCAACTGCGTCAGATTCATGAACAAAATAAAAAAAAGATAAATGAAGCGCAGATAACAGTTTTTGACAATCAATTTAAAGAGCTTTTTGTTGATGTTGGCGAACAGCATTATGAGCGTGCCATATTAGAAAAGATTCGGAATAAAATTTTTATGACCTGGAATCAGGGCGATGAGCTCTTTATGGGGATGCATTATCCTTTTCAGGGTAAACAATACTATCTGATTGGACATGCATACGACCAGACAGGTTATGCCCATATGCAACGTTTGAAGCAGCTCCTCATCAGTATTTATTTTGTTGCCATTATTTTTATATTTATAACCTCTTTTTTCTTTGCCCAGTACATTTTAAAACCCATCAAACATATCATTAATGAAATACGGGATGTCTCCGAACATAATCTTAGTAAAAGGGTATATTATCGAAAAGCAAAGGATGAGCTCTCTGAATTAATTGATACCTTTAATGGAACATTCAATCGATTAGAAAAGTCATTTAACAACCAAAGGCATTTTGTTTCCATTATATCCCATGAGTTTCGTACTCCCTTATCAGCTATGATTGCAGAACTCGAACTCGCAAAAGAGCTAAATACAACCTTAGCAGATTACCAGCATTCTATTGATACCGCTTTATTAGATGCTAAGGAAGCAACAATATTATCCAGTTCCTTATTGGACTTTGCCCGTGCCAATTATGATAGTTCACAAGTTAGCTTTAGTTCTTTGAGACTGGATGAAATTCTTGTAGAATCAAAATTTATGGTCCAGGATAAAGATAAAGATTACCGTGTTAGCATATCTTTTAATTATGACCTGTTGCATAATGCAGAGGATCAAGAAGAAATTTTGGTCATGGGAAATGCCTATTTACTTAAAGTAGCTTTTGCTAATTTAATCGAAAATGCCTGTAAATACAGTTCAGATAAACACTGTCTAGTAGATATTATATACCATGAAGGGATAGCTATTGTACAGGTTTGTGATAAGGGAAGAGGCATTTCGTCAGAAGACTTACCACATATTTTCGAACTTTTTTACCAATCAGCATCTTCGCCAGGTCAGCATGGACATGGTATTGGACTTTCTATTGTTCAGCGGATTATTGATATGCATAAAGGTCAATTACAGGTGCAATCCGAACTTGGTCAGGGTTCTACATTTACGGTACAATTTAATAGAATTTCTTAATTTGTGGGAAGGATAAACGTTATCGACAATTTTATTCAAACCTTACTAAGGTAAACCATATCCAATTCGGTCTCAAGAGATGATATTAACACATTTGTTTTAATTTGTAAAATTATGTCAAGATCAGTACGGAAAACGAAAATATTTGGAATTACAAACGCAAAGACAGAGAAACAAGATAAGAGAAGATGGAATAGAACTTTTAGAAAAGTTTGTAGAAAATTAATTCGCCTTGAAAAAGAAGCTCCTGTTAAAATTCACAGTATCACTAATGTCTGGGATGGTGCAAAAGATGGAAAACGATACTTTAAAGATGCCCCAATAAAACATATGCGAAAATAATCCGTCATACCGTAATCACGCAATTTTTTTATACAATATGTAGCACTAGCTGTTGCACCCCCGTTTATTATGATAACACTAGCGCAATGTGTATTTTTTAAATATAAGATTTAAGTTAACATATTATGAAAAAATACTTAAGATTACTAAGTTTAATAACTGTTGTTACTGCAGGAATTTTTGTGACCAGTTGCAGCAAAGATAAGGACGATCATCAACCTGTACCAGCAGCTTTATTTACGATGGTAAATGGATATAGTGGAGCAAAGGCTGTACTGTATTATGCAGACCGAAATATCCTTCAAAATCCTAATTTTCCGCTGTTATATAAATCGCAGAGTAAAGTAGCCCTATATCCGGGATCACGCAAAATAACCGTTACTGCTGGAGAAGGTAATTTGATCGATAGTACGATTGTGGTTAAAGACAGTACCATTTATAGTTCTTTTCTTTACGGAAGTAAATTAAAGCCAGTACAGGCAATTACGACAGACCGCGTCAACAAAGAGATCAAAAAAACAGAATCTGGATTACGCTTTTTTAATTTCTCTGAAGGTAGTGATCAAGTAACGCTTCACATCGGAGATCAAGCAGCGCCTGCAGCATGGACCGACCGTGCTAAAGAAACACAGCAATCTGTGACTGCAAATGAAGGTTTTATCGCACAAAAAAGTGGCACTTTCACAGTAGTTGCTAAAAATAAAGCAGGTAAGACGCTCGCAACACGTGAGCAAATGAAATTAGCTGAAAATCACTATTATTCTTTTATTCTGGTCGGTGATCCAGCTCAGGACAGTCAATCCGTATATTTAGGATTAGTAGAGCAACATGCAAATTAGTCAAATTTAATCTCATCTATTTTAAAAGCAAACAAAGCCCTTATTTAACCATAAGGGCTTTATTTTTAGAGTATAAAATTATAAGAGCTTCATATACGCCTCGTTTAAATCATATGCCGGATAAAAGCATCTGGACTATCCGCTTTATTCAAACTGGATGATAAAGAAAGTCTTTTTTTAAGATAAATTTACATCGGAAGGAATGAAGCAATTGATTTGGCAATCCAAATACATGCGTTGTTGGCTAGATAAAGTATTCAGATTATTCAACCTTTATCGAATAAATGATTTATTGCTCATTTATGATATGTATGTGAAGTAGCTGCTCCCAAAGATTGCAGCTATTTGTAATTTAATTAAAAAAATAAGCTATGATAGCAGTAATATTTGAGGTAATTCCCAAAGAGGGAAAAAAAGAAGAGTACCTGAACATCGCAAAGGCACTAAGGCCAGAATTAGATCATATTTCGGGATTTATCTCCATAGAACGGTTTCAAAGTCTTGTTGATCCTAAAAAAATTCTCTCACTTTCATTTTGGGAAAATGAAGAGAGTGTTAGAGAGTGGCGTAACCTGACGAATCATAGAAACGCACAGCAATCAGGAAGAAGTTCGGTGTTCGACGACTACAGGTTACGTGTAGCAGCAGTAATTAGGGATTACGGTATGACTCCACGAGACGAAGCTCCTGCAGATAATATTTTTTAACGTAACCATAAAAAAATCTGAAAATGCTAACATACCAAATTGAAGAAACAGTCGGAGCAGAGGAATTTAAAGAAGTATTAATAAATTCCACACTAGGAGATAGACGACCAGTCGATGAGCCTGAGAGAATAGCAGGAATGCTTAAGTATGCAAATCTTATTGCCACCGCAAGAGATTCTGGAAAATTGATAGGTGTAGCAAGGTCTTTGACTGATTTTGTTTACTGCACCTATCTCTCAGACTTAGCAATCGATGAGAACTATCAAAAGATGGGAATCGGAAAAGAATTAATACGTCTTACAAAAGAACATAGCCCAAAAGCAAAACTTATTTTATTAGCAGCACCAAAGGCTGTGGGTTATTATCCTAAAATTGGTATGACCCAATGGGAACAATGCTACGTATTGGATAATGTTGAGGATTTAAAATAAGTTGTCAAAGGATAATGGAAAAGTCTGTAATAATTAGGGAAATGCAAAAGGCGGACATCCCCGAAGTATTAAGATTAATGGAGGCAATAGTTGTTTTTGAGGGGGACACCGATTTTAGTCTTACGGAAAATGACCTGTTGAAACGTGGTTTTGGTGACAGACCCGAGTTTGGGGCAATCGTTGCACAAGGAGAGAAGAACCAGCTCATAGGCATAGCAGTTCACTATAACATTCCTTTTATGCATAACCACAAACCTTCATTGATGCTCAAATGGCTGTACGTTGATACCAATCACAGAGGAAAAAGTGTAGGTCGAAAATTGCTTAGTGGTCTTGCACAATATGCCATGAAACATGGATATAAAAAATTCAACTGGTTTGTACTCGGAAGTAATGTTGATGCCCAAAAATTCTATCAAAGCATTGGAGCAAACCCTGACAATAAATGGATTCGCTGGACAATTACACCGGACAATATGGTGCAACTGTTCAAAGAATAATAACAGTTTTTCTATTTTCTTAAATCTAACCTCAGCATGCACTCAAAAAAACTATTTTTGTAAGCACTGCCGATACCTATCTCATAATCTTTGATAAATACATCATTATTGTCAAATGAGTTGATGTGTGATTTATTGACGATAAAAGACCTGTTGATTCTGAGGAAAAGCTGTTGTGGCAATATTTCATGAATCTGCCTGACAATCATTCTTGTAATGATTCTTTCATTTTCCAGCTGAATAATAACATAATCTTTAAGTCCTTCAATAAATAATATATCATGGTGCTTTATCTTGAAATATCTACGGTCCGATTTGACAATGATATAATCATCTTGAATTTGATCTAAGTTTTTTTTATCCTCTGTCATTAATAATGTATGATAATTAATGGCTTTATCCACTGCTTTTTTTAATTTCAGAGAATTTATAGGCTTTACTAAATAATCTATAGCGTCAACTTCATAGCTGTCTACTGCATATTGAGAATAGGCCGTAGTAAAGATAATAAGCGTTAGTTTAGGTATACTGCGCGCAAACTCCAGGCCGTTGATTCCCGACATGCGAATATCGAGAAATATCAGATCGACAGGGGTATGCACTAAGAATTCGGAAGCGGTCTCCGCACTATTAAAACTTCCTAATAATTCCAATTGTGGAATCAGATCAACCATTTTCTTGATACCATTTCGTGCAATTGGTTCGTCGTCAACTATAATGTATCTCATTGTAAATCTAGGTATAAGGTAACTGTATATCTTTGATCTGTATCTGCAATATGCAGCTGGTGCTTTTTATGGTAAAGTAATGCTAAACGGCGTTTAATATTTTCCAATCCCAATCCACCAATAACCCGTTTTGATGGGGTAGTCGGTTTGGAATTTTCGCAAAAGAAGTAAAGCTTCCGGTTCACTACTTTAAACTCCATATTGACATACGATCCTTTACGATCGGAGCTATGTTTTACGGCATTTTCCACAAAATGCACGAATAACAATGGTGGTACGGTTATACTATCAAAATTTCCTTCTCTTTTCAAGCTAAAATCGCATTGATCACGTCTCAACTTTTCTAATTCCAGATAGTCTTCTAAAAATTTAATATCGTTCAATAACGGAACTAGTGCGTTTTTAGTCTCACTGAATTGATACTGAAGTATATCTTCCAATTTTTTTAGGATCATGGATGCTGTGATCGGGTCATCATCTACTAGAATATTGGCATTATTGATCATGTTAAAGAGAAAGTGTGGATTTATCTGGCTTTTTAGAAAGTGCTGTTGAATACGAGATGTTGCCAACTGTAATTCATGGATACGATGATTATTGATCAGCCACTGTTTGAACAATTGAAGGGCCGATATTCCAGTTAAAAAAAGTACGATAGCAAACAAAGAGGAGGTAATACTGAAAAATATGGCTATTGGCGATGGCTGTTGTCGAGTAACGGCAATATCATAAAAAAGCTCCTGCAGGATAACCATGATGCACAAAGCAAATACGGTAAAAATAACGACAGAAATAAGGTAATCTGCCATTTTATTTTTAGCCAAAAATCTTGGAAATAGTAAATTTTTATTTACATATACGAGACAATTCAGAAATAAATGATAACTGAACCAACCTAAAATGCGATCTGTGGATAGGTTAAGCTTATCAGGTGCATCGAAAAATATACCAATCGAAATGGCAAGGATGGCAGATTGCAATAGTAAAGTCCTCAGGAGACTATATTCAGGTTCAATCAGTAATCTGGTTAGCGAATTTGTATTTAATAAATTTTTCATTATTGGGACAATGCTAATTTAAGTGTAACACATCCTATTTCTAAGCGTAGTGTATACTGGTCGCTATACGTCAGATCAAGTCTCTTTCGTATCAATGTGAATTGATTCTCAAGTGTTTCTGTGATGGAATGCGATTTGCATACAAATGTGAGCACGTTATTTTCTATACTTGAGCTTATTGCCAATGTATTACTCTCTTTGATGAAACTTTGAACTAATGTCAAGAGTAACATGGGAGATATCTGGTGATACATATGTTGCTTTTCAATTTGAAGTTGAGATTCTAAAGTAGGTCTACAAAGCTTTTCAAGTGATATAAATTTAGTAACATAAAGGAGTTCCGAGTTTATTAAAGTCTTTTCCTGTTGTGCGTCATAAAGCTGGTAGCGCAATAATTCGCTTAACGTGAGGAGGATATCATTTGTTGTTCCTGGATCTTTTATTGTCCATAATGAAGCATGATGCAATGCTCTCGATAGAAATTCTGGTGTGATTTGCCCCTTGAGTTTATTCAGTTCAGAAGTAAGATGCTCTATTTCTAACATGCTCACGTGCTGGTTTGCAGAAGACCACGTCCGGTAAAGCAAAATTAAGGAAATCCCACAAAAACAGATTAGCGTTATCACAGAAGTGGAGAGGATATCGACCAGTATTAGGGGACTTGAATAATCTATTATTCTATGGTTTAAGTTTGCCCAATTGCGGATCCCGTACTCTATCCATAGCGATAATACTGGTAAGGATAACACACATATAATGGTGAGGATCAAATAGCACAATATGCGATCTCTTAATAGAAATTTGGGCGTAAGATAGAAATAATTAAAATACATGACGATTAGGTAAGTCATTAATGATGATCCGCCAATCAAATAAATATGATTTCCTAACATTATTTGGCAATCCTGATAGGAAATGAGAACCTGATTAAATGTGATCACAGCGGCAAAGGTAATGAAGAGCACGTGTCGCCAAACCTGATACTTTTTATCGAATACAAAAGAGCTTAATAAGTGTTTTTTCTCAATATCATTCATTGTTTTATAAGCTGTGGTTTAAGATACATTAAAATCTATTGTTTAACAATTTTTACAGGATGACCTTGTTATTATAAGTCTATCCTATAACTCACATTAAAGAGTGAATTGGCTGCAAAATAGGGCTCTATGGTTTGCGTCATGATATTAAATTTATGTTTTATAAATTCTTTTTGCTTTGTAGCATTTACGCTTTTTATGGCAAAAGTATGTGAAAAGCGACCACGGTTCATTTTATAGCTTAGTGTCAAATCACCTATAAACATAGAGCGAAGTTGTTTTTCAAACATGCGGTTTTCGTCATACTGAACTTCTTTATCCGGATGTAATAATGTTGCTGCTTCATCTACTGGGGAATATCTTTGCCCTCCCAATTTGCTCGCCTTAAAATTGACCCCTAGTATATTGCTTCCAAAAATCCATTCTTTTCCTACTAAAAAATTGAATACATAATTACGGTTAAAGCGGGTGTTGTACCATTTATCATCTGCAGCTTTGTATTTAGAATCAAACAATGAGGTTGTCAGTAGGTAATAATATCCTTTTTTAAAGGATTTCGAAAGTGTAAGATCAACGCCTAAGTTTTTACCTTTTCCTTTGCTTATAAGTGATTGTGTCGTATAAAAATCAGTCCTGTTTAGAATGGAATAATTTCCTATCGGTGCGATCGGAACATCATAAAGTAATTGAAAATAGAGTTCTATCTTTAAATACAAATCAGATGTAAGTTCTTGGTTATAACCCACAGTGAACTGATGGCTTTTAAGAAATGCTAAATTGCGATTTATAAGTTCTTCTTCATTATTTTTAAAAAAATAAACATCAGGTCTTTCTATTCTGCTATGTAAACCATATGCTGCTGAAATAGAACGTCCTGGTAGTGCATCCCAATTTACACCAACTCGAGGTTCTGCAACCGTATTTTTATTGAGTATGAAGTGTTGTACATTAAATCCGCCTACAACGGTGAAATCGTTGCTGATTTTTATTTTTGAATTGGAATAGGCTGAAATCATATTTGTATGGCTATTTGAATGAGCAAAATTGATCAATTGTTGTCCATAATAAGGAGTGTGATCTACATGTATATTATGATGGATATTGGTCAACGTCACCCCGGTTTTGTTGATATGATTGGGATGGAATTTGTGTTGTAATGTTGAACTGAAGATCAGGTTTGTCGTATTGTACGTCAAATCAGTTTTAGGACTTTTATGGTTTTCTATGTCATAAAAATCTTCATGAATATGATTGCTTGAATAGGTGGTGGCAAATGTACTTTTTAAAGAAGTTTTGTTGTTTTTTAAAAAATAATGGTGCGATAGGCCTGTTGCTCCGGCTTTCTGTTCAGCAGCAGATAATACACCATCATCTAAGTATTTTCTATTGGTCGATTGATCTAAAATTGGCGCAACATTATCGACCAGACCTAACCCCCATATGGAGAATACGCCCGATTTTTTGGTTGGAAAATTTAGATTGAAGTTCAAATCTTGATAACCGAGTTTTCCGCCAATATTCTCGTCTTTTCTTATTTTCTCTAATAGTCCAGTAGTAGAGTACCGATAATTGATAATGTAAGTAGCATTGCTGGATTTACTGATAGGACCCTCGGAAGCGACATCAATACCTAGCAGACCAAGCTGAAAGCTATGGTGATACAGTTTTCTATTACCTTTTCTCATTTTGATATCAAATACTCCAGATATGGCATTATTATATTCGGCGGGAAATGATCCGATCAAGAAATCTGAATTTCCAATCACATTGTTGCTCACCGCACATAAAAGACCTCCACCGAGTCCATTGATATCCGAAAAATGATTAGGACTTGGGATCTCAACACCTTCGAGCCGCCATTGCAATAAGCTCGGTGCATTGCCCCGAATGGAAAGCCCATTACTTGACATACTAGAAGTGGTCACGCCGGCATTGCTACTGACTAATCTAGCAGGGTCGTCCATGCCACCAGCAAAACGGCTAGCTTGTTCCGGACTGAACGTGTTTCCTCCAACAACTGTAAATGGATTAATTGGTTTTGCATGGAGTGTTTTAGGTTTTGACTCAACTTCCTGCAATGTAATAGCATTTTCATACATTGGAACTTCGATATATACCTGATGAACTGATCCGACAAGAACTTCCTTGATAATCTGACTTTCGTAGCCCGTGAACGATATCCTTAATTCATATCTTCCAATTGGAATATTTTCTAAAATGAACTTTCCGTCCATATTTGTCTTAGTTGATATCGGGTATGATCCCATAATTACAATTGACACATCTTGTAGTGCTTGACCTGACGCTGAATCATACACAAATCCTGATATTGTTTGATGTAATTTCTTATTTTGGGCATACAACATGCTGTTGGCGAATAAGCAGATGATGAGCAGCAGTGCTGCGAAAATTGAATTAGCTTGTTTTTTTGTCATTTTCTATGTAGAATTGATTTTGACAAAAGTATTTTTTGTTAGCACATCAATTTTGATTATGAGATAAACTAGCCTTATTTTGATACAAGTACACTTTTGGTGTCGATCATGTAGTCTTATCGGAATTAAAGCAGGACGCATGAGCTCATCAGGTTAGTAGCTGCTGAAAAAAACAAATGAATACTTTAGTTTGTTTAATAATAAATATATTATCAATTAAAACAACTATGTACTGAGGTATATCACTCCGTATCGACATTGAGTTCGTCAAGAAGGCATTGCCCGAGATACGGGACGAAAGTAAACAGCTCGATTATGACTGTCGATATTTTGAAAATTTGCAAACGATTACCTTTCACGTCTGTCTCGTTTACAATTTAGGAGGATATGTCAACATGTCTGATGGAAAGTATCGGTACAAACGCTATCACTCGTGAAATCTGCCGTCCTTAAGACATGAAGGACTGCTGCAGCAAAGTTTGTTTTAATTATATCAATGAGATTTTATGAAGTTTGTACCCTTGAGCCAGCCTATACTTTTAGATTTAAAACGGAGCGGTTATAATATTTTGACATCCAAAAATGCAGTTGAAGACAAAAACCCAACATGGTATCCGTTAACTGTCGCAGATGTTAATGACTATCTGTTAAGCCTGGACTGTAAGGGGAGCATTGGTCCAATGCAAGAGTCCGCTCTATTAGTTATTGAAGATACCCTTAATCATATAGATGAAGTGCAGCTTCAGGGCGAAGTATTTATTGAAGTAAATCATTTACAAGAATTACAGGACAAAATTAATTTTTATGGCAAGCGATATACGTGTATTTCCGATCGGGAATATTACGATTTTGCATTCGATCCGAAGCGGGTTCTCGTACGTAATTATGCCTTGCGAACAGGCAACCATCTCCTGTATTTAGCTTATATCAGCTTAAATTATAACAATCATCTTCTCGATGAAATCCAAAATCTTGAGGATCTTACCCTTTCTTTGATCTGCTTAGATCAAGACCAGGCTAGAGATTGGTTTAAGACATATGAGATTACTATGGTGCAATCAGATATCTCGATATATGACAAGGATGCTATTTTAACCGTTTTTTTACTTAAAAAGGATCAACAAATAACGATTCCTTTAGAAGATAAAGATGAGCTGGTTTATAATCTGATGCATATAGAAGACCTGTTGCAACTCCGTGATCTATTTTGGATAGATTCGCGATTACATTAATCGTTCATTATTTTGTTTAGGAATTATTGCATTAAATGTCTTCCAGCAAAAATATTTCTTTCCAAATTTTTTACTTCCAATTTTATATAAAAAGTTGTTTTTTTTCTCATTGATTTGTTTGCTTTTAAGTATGACTTTAATAATGGTACTTTATGAAACATTTATTGATATATTTAGGACTTGTAAAATAAGTTGTATATGAGATTAAATGCTGTTCTTATGATTTTTTGTTCAAGTGTACTTTATGGATGTGGGGGTAACAACAACAAAACACCTGCAATAACGAATAAACATGAGGAAAATAAAATTAGTTTTGTGAATATTAAAGCAAAATATGCTCTAACCGAAGAACTGAATATTCAGCTTGAAGCATTAGAAGGAGTTCCGATTGATTCTGTTCAATATTCCATTAATGATAAACCTTTATCAACCGGGTTAGTAAATGATATTGTTCGATATAGTTTAAAAAACGAAAAGTTTGGAAAACAGGTTTTAAAAGCTAAGGTGTACAGAAAAGACGAAATCGAAGATATAGCTGTCAACTTCGAGATCTTACCTGAAAAAGCACCCAATAAGCTTAGCTATCAAGTTATAAATACTTATCCTCACGATATTAAAGCATTTACCCAGGGCCTTGAGTTTTATAAAGATAATTTAGTTGAGAGTACTGGCAACGGTACGACTGTAAGTGATAAACATGGTGTCTCAAGTGTACGAATCGTAAATCCCAAAACAGGAGAAATACTTAAAATAACGGAACTGGATGAAACTATTTTTGGTGAAGGTGCTACCGTGCTAAATAATAAACTATATCAATTGACTTATAAAAATAATGAAGCTTATGTATATAATGTTAATAACTTAAAAAGAATTGGGCGGTTCCCATATTTTCAAAATATGGAAGGGTGGGGCCTGACTAATGATGGGACAAAGCTTTATATGACAGATGGGTCAGAAAAGATATATACCATTGATCCGAGTAATTTTAATAGAAGCAACGAAATCAATGTAGCATCAGATGAAGGTCTAGTTACAGGTACAAATGAAATGGAGTGGGTAAAAGGTAAGATATATGCAAATTTCTTTATGACCAACGTGGTTGGCATTATTGATCCAAAAACCGGGACCGTTGAATCAGTGCTGGATCTTTCAGAACTACGTGAAAAAGTAACTCAGCACATTGATCTAGATGTACTGAATGGTATTGCATATAATAAAAAATCGGATACGTTCTTTATAACAGGAAAGAATTGGGATAAAATATTTGAAATTAAGATTGTGAATTAGCTTATATACTAATTGAGTTTCTAAAGTATATTTAAGCTATGAAAAGAAAAACTATACTCTTAATAGAGCATAGTTTTTCTTTTCCGTTTTTCTTGATGTACCATAGTTCAATTTTGATGGCTACTTATATTCTACTATGGTTATTTTCTTATTCGTTTTTGCGGCTTCATTTCCCCACTCAGCTATAGAATGGAGTAAGGGAATAAGTGTTTTGCCAAAATCAGTCAGTTCGTATTCCACTTTTAGAGGTGGCTTGTTGGTATAAACGGTTCTGGTAATCAATCCGTCTGCTTCCATTTCTTTTAGTTGCAGACTCAACGTTCTTTCGGTTATAACATAACACGCTTTTCTCAATTCGCTATATCGTTTTTTTTCGATTAAATGAATGAGTATTGTTGCTTTCCATTTTCCACCTATATACCTCATTGTGAGGCTGGTATTGCAAGGGTATTGCTTATCGTCTATATTATACATCTGTTACTATCAATTTTGACCGTTATTGCAAAGGTAAAACACTATACTTAGTTTTGCAACATTAAAAAGTATAGTTTAATCTAAATGTAAAAATGATGAGTTTTTTAGACCTTGCGAAACGTAGATACGCAACCAAAAAGTATGATAATGTGAAAAAAGTTTCGGTAGAGCAAATTGAGGAACTGAAAGAGATAGTACGGTTAAGTCCGTCTTCCATTAACAGCCAACCTTGGAAATTTACATTTGTTACAAACGAAGTCGTAAAAAGGGAACTGGCTTCCAAATCATATATGAACGAAAATTCGATTAACGATGTTGGTCTTTTAGTTGTGTTCAGTGTAATGGACGATATTGAACATTTTGAGCAACGCAATATTTCCATTTTGCCTGAACTTTGGCGGACGGCTTTTTACGAACCAATTGTAAAGTCGAATGGTGATATAGCCACAAAATCATGGATGGAAAATCAGGTCTATCTTTCCTTGGGCTACTTTTTGAGTGCGTGTATCAGTATGGGATTGGATGCTACGCCGATGGAAGGTATTGACCGCAGTGCCTATAAAGGGATTTTAGCACAAGACGGTTTTTCTCCGCTATTCGCTGTTACGGTAGGTTATGCCGATAAAACTGATTGGGCTCACCCAACTATTTTACCAAAATCACGTTTTGAATTGGACGAAGTGGTGCAATCCATCTAAAAAGATGAATAAATACCTTTAGTTTGGTTTTCAAAATGGCGTTAGCACCTTTTACATCTGTTCATTTTTAGGTTGTTCATTTGTAAAGGGTGCTTTTATCATGATAGTTTTAAAGTTTTAGAAGATAAGGTTAACATTTTTTTTAATTCTTTGATAGCTTCCGTTTCATAAGTACCTTTTAATGAAATAATCTTTGCATATCTCATCAAACCATCACCCTGAATCGCAACAGAAGCTAAAGTAGTCCCCAGAACACTTGTTTTAATGAAGATACTGTACCAATTTCCGGAGTTGACAAGTCGAATAGCTGTGGGGATATCATTGACTTCAATCGTAAATTTTGGACTTAGCCCTTTTGCTGAAAAAGCCCTGTGAACGGTATGAGTCATATCATACCCCATTGTTGCAATAACCAGAGGAAGTTTGCAAATCTCTTCAAGTGAAATATTAGTTTTATAGGATACTTCCGTACCAGCTAATGCCGCCAGTACCATTGGACAACTGAATAAACTCTTATAGGTAAAATAGGGGACCATTTCGGTTTCATGAAGAGCCAGAACAAAATCTACCTGTGCTTGTTGAAGCTTCTCATACAAACTGTGGGATGGCTCATAGATAACTTTAATTTTTATTTGAGGAAATTTCTCTGTAAAGCCTATTAAAGTTTCTACAAAGAAATCCTTAAGACCATAAGCAACACCTATGGTTACAGTGCCCACTTTCATCTTTTTTAAATCCTGAAGCATCAATTTTCCATCTTCGGCTTTTCTGACACTCTGTTCAGCATATTCAGTAAATAATCGCCCAGGTTCTGTTAGCGTTATCTGCTTACCGATACGGTTAAAAAGAGACACATCCAATTCCGTCTCCAGTTGCTTTATTTGCTGTGATAATGTACTTTGGCTGATATTTAAGCGCTTTGCTGCTTCCGTAAAACTCAGTAATTCTTGTGCTTTAAGAAAATATTTAAGTTGTCTAAGTTCCATTTTACTTGTGTGATTTGCTTTTTCAAAGGTATAAAAAGTATTATTAACCTATCGAAAAAACCGATCGATGCTATCGAATAAAAACGTTTTGCCGATTTGAAAAAAGAGCGGAGATTTGTCATTATATGAAACCAGCACCTCAGTCTATAGAAAGCGGAAAGTTGGACTTTTTTAAAGTTCTGAATTTGGGCATCGCGCAAATCATACTTTGGGGAGGTTCGTATTTTTTATTGTCAGTCTTAGCGAAGGACATTATAGCGGAAATGAGCTGGTCTTATCAGCAAGTTTATGGCTGCCTCTCACTAGCCCTTTTGGTGTCAGGTTTGCTGTTGCCTTTAGTGGGTAGGACAATACAGCAGACTGATCGTAATGCAGTATTACTTTTTTCGGGCTTAGTGATGGCGATGGGTTTGATCATCATCGGCAGTTCAAGTAATTTTCTAATGTTTGCTTCAGGATGGGTGATTATCGGTACAGCAATGGCAATGGGTTTATATGATGCATTGTTTGCTGCAATTGGTAAAAGATACAGTTTCAACGTAGCAAAGTCAATCGTTTGGATCACTCTGGTATCCAGTTTAGCACCTTCTGTTTCTTGGTTATTTACCAGCTATATTTTAGATAGTTTTGGATGGAGGAATACCTGCTATATATATGCCATATTGTTGATCATTACTATATTTCCGATTCATATGCGTGTTTTCAAAAATAAAGCAGGAAACAAAAGCATATTAAAGGATGAGACCTTGGAATCCTCAGTCGAGCTCTTCCGTTCTAAATTGTATTATTTATTATCAGCAAATTTTACTCTTGGTGCGGTCATAACCACTACCATTATCATACACCTAATTGAAATATTACTACACGGCAAGACCGAGATGTCAATGGTGTTAATCGTAATTTCTTTTTTAGGACCAAGCCAAGCCATGGCACGAGTTATGGAGTTGATTATTGGAAAAAGGACCGCTATTGAAATGTCCTTTATTTCTACCACAATCATTTTTTTGGGTATGGTATTGATTTTTGCCTCACCAATACTTGCAATACCAGGAGTAATAGTTTTTGGCATAGGAAACGGGATGCGTTCAGTTTTGAGAGGAACCTTGCCATTGTCGGTTTATGGGCGGGACAATTATGCCTTGATTGTTGGAAGACTTGCCAGGATGCCGCTACTAGCACAAGCAACAGCTCCTTTCCTAGGAGGATATCTTATTCAGCGATTTGGTATGATATTTTTTTTATGTGTAATCAGTTTTATGGCAATCGTCAATATTTTTTTAATTGCACTAATCAAACAAGCAATAGAACAGTATAAATTAATTTCAATCCATGAATAATATGAAATATTCTTTTAGACAGGCTACAGCAGGAGATGCTGTTCAAATTTGGAAAATTTTAGAAAAAGCGATCAAGAGACGAAAAGAGGATGGGAGTACGCAATGGCAAGATGGCTATCCCAATCTATCTGTTATTGAAAATGATATTAAGAATAGTGTTGGTTACGTATTGGTGGATGATGATATCATCACTGGTTATTGTGCTATTTTGATCAATGATGAACCAGCCTATGCTAATATAAAAGGAGCTTGGTTGACTAATGGTGATTTTGTGGTTTACCATAGAGTTGCAATTTCCGAAAAGTATCTTGGTCAAGGATTGGCGCAGAGGATTTTACAGCATATCGAAGATTTTGCACTTAAACACAATATTTATAGCGTCAAGGTTGATACTAATTTTGATAATACGGGCATGCTCTGGATATTGCAAAAAATGTGTTATCACTATTGTGGTGAAGTTACATTCAGAGGAAGTCCAAGAAAAGCCTTTGAGAAAATTTTAAGATAAGGTAGATTAAATTGTTTTCGTAATTATAGCATTCCGAGGTTTGCGACTATTGCATCATATTTGAAAAATTTATCATGGAAGCCAAGTTTCAAAGGAATTGACTGCACTGATCAGTGTATACTTCCCAAAAAACATTAATCCATTTGGTTTACATTTGTGAAATTGATAAGTGACTTGCAAACGTTATAAAAAAAAGTAATAGCAGTCGATTCATTTTTAACTCGTTATCTGTGACAAACCTTGCAAAGGGATAAATATTTGAACCCATCTAGCGTTAACATTAACGATCAACTATTTGTGGGATTAAGTGAAGCTTAAGATCTCTGACCGGTTAGCAAGTGTTTCGCTCATTTCCAATAAGTATCTTTTTTTACCTGATACTTTGAAATTTACCATTAAATGATCGTTTTCTTTTACAATTTCCATCCGTTCTACAGTAAGACCTTTTGTATTTAAAATATTTTCCAATTGTGGGATCTGATCAAAGTCAGGATTACGAAAGGTTACACTCAAGAGCTGTTCTTTTTGTAGTTGAGCAACCAGTCTTTCCACCCTGGTAACCATTAATAATACCCCAAGAGTAATTAAAGTAAGGCATAGTGCAAGCGCATGATAACCTATCCCTGCTGTCATGCCGATTGCTGCAGAAGTCCAGATCACAGCAGCAGTCGTCAAGCCACGAATAGAAATTTTATCTTTAAAAATTACACCAGCCCCAATAAATCCAATACCTGTAATAATATTTGCCGAAATTCGGTCATCAGTACCTGCACCATGCTGCGAAACTATAGTGAAAATGGTTGAGCCCAGTGAAATTAAAATTATTGTTCGAAAGCCGGCAGACTTATTCTTGTATTCCCGCTCAAAGCCAATGGCTCCTCCACATATGATAGAAATAACCATTGCTACCATGTCTTTAATTTCTACTGTAAAATCCATTCGTAAATTCTCTTATATTTGTTGCTTCTTTTAACTGTTTTGACTGAGTGTGTTAAGGTTGCAAAAGCAATTAGCTATTTTGCAAACCTATTGACAGAGATGTCCAGGAATCAAGCCCGTATTTGTTCAGAGACATTTCGGTCAATATGAGTACAAGTCGTAAAAACTGCGACCCATTTCATTTCTGTATAATGATGAAATTATTTGAAATATATAGTTCACGAATATAACTAAATCAGTTGAAAATTATATTCTATGATATGTTTTTAAAAGGCAGCTGATAATGTTTTGAGTCTGAATATTTATTGGTAGGTCACTGAACTTGTCCCACCATGTCGTCCGATCTTTACAACCATTCATCTAGCCTGTGTTCTTTCTATCCATTGACTTACAGACATAATAAATCTATTTGTTCCGGCTTCTTGTCCAATTACCCCGAATTCGAGGTAATTAAAACTTGAATTATTTTTATCAATAGCATTCGGATTAAAATAATAGATAGTTAGCTTTCCTAAAGCTATTAGTTTTTTATCAAATTGCATTGTACATATTAACCTTGATCTTTTAAATTACTCCCTATGAATATCGCATTTTTCTCATCTGATGATAGGGACAAAAAACGTTCATACTGTTTCAGCACATCACTAATAATTTCGTTTTTCGTAAAATACTGAATGTCATAACCCTCGCGTTCGTCACCAAAATAAGTCATGGGTACATGTGTTTTCATTGTACCGATATCGGGCGCATTTTCTTCTTCACGTAAAAAGTCTGATATTTTTTCGAGTTGACTTTTTACGCCATATCGAAAATCAGTCATAGCATCGTGCTTGATTTCGATTTCAACAGATGACGGGCTTTCAGATTTTAAATTTACAGTAGCGATAATCCCTTTAGAACCAAATTCTTCAGCGAGTTCTTGGAAAGCGGGAAACACGGTATTTTTTAAGTATGCATCTATTGTATTTCGGTCTTTGTAGGATAGAATACGTCCTAAGCGCTCTTTCCAGTATTCACCGGACCAATTGTTTGTGGAGTGCGAAAATTCACGCGCATGATATTCAGTATCGATGGTGAGTGCTTTCATGAGACAGTAGCAAAACAATAACATAATGATAGAAAAGGGGAGGGCTGTGATCAAAGTCATTGTTTGCAAAGATTTTAGCCCGCCGGCATTTAGAAGTACTAAAGCAAGTATGGCCAGTAACACCCCCCAGAAAATATACTGCCATTTAGGCGATTTTGCGGCATTGTTTGAAGAAATACTGTTCATCACATAAATGCCCGAATCGGCTGATGTCACAAAGAAAATGAAAATTATAAAAATGGAAAATATGTTTGTTATCTGTTGTAGCGGGAAGAATTCAAAAAATTTGAAAAGAAGTACATCAGTATTAGCAACTATAGCGCTAAGAGCACCATTAGCCTGGTGTTGATCCATCCATATGGCACTATTGCCAAATATAGTCATCCACATAAAATTAAATACTGAAGGTATAATGAGCACAGCACTGATAAACTCCCTAATTGTCCTTCCTTTGGATATTTTAGCAATAAATAGACCTACATATGGAGACCAGGATATCCACCAGGCCCAATAGAGTATAGTCCAATTGAAGAACCATTGCTGACGCTCGGGTTCATGTGCATGGGTATTAAATGTGAGATGAAAGAAGGCATTAATATATTCACCTAAACCTTCAGAAAATGTTCCCAATAAAAAAGTAGTCGGACCTAAAATAAGGACAAATAACATCAGAACCAATGCCGCTATTATGTTTATTTGACTTAATATTTTAACACCTTTCGTAACTCCAGATGTAGCCGACAGAATGGCGATGGTCATGATTACGATGACGATGATAACCTGATACATAAAATTACTTTCTGGAATTATTCCCAGATGTACTAAGCCGGCAGTGAGCTGCACTACACCAAAACCCAATGTGGTTGTAATACCAAAGAAAGTGCTGCACAAAGCAAACATGTCAACAATATCGCCAGCGCGACCTTGTATTTTGTCTTTTAGTATTGGATAAAAACAACTTCTTAATGATAAGGGTAGTTTATACCGATACGTGAAATAAGCGAGTGAAAGTCCTACGACGCCATATATTGCCCAGGCATGTATACCCCAATGGAAAAACGTGTATAATTGAGCGTCTTTAGCACGTGAAGCGGACGTTAGTCCGGCTACCGAGGGATCTGTGTAGTGGGACATCGGTTCTGCGACACTGAAGTACATTAATCCAATACCCATACCGGCTGCAAATAACATAGATATCCATGAGAAAAAGGAGAACTCAGGTTTCGTATCATTGGCACCTAATCTTATGCTTCCATATTTGCTAAATATTAAAAAAAGTAGGAAGAGCACAAAAATAGTTACAACCATGACATAGAGCCAGTTCATATTTTGAAACAAGAAAGTTTTTAGAATATTCAGGTAGTAATTTGCTCTCACCGGGAAAAAGCTTGATAAAAAAGTAATACCAAGTATAAAGATGAGACTGGGTAAAATAATACCAGGCACAAAGGTGCTCTTTAGCTTTAAGAGATTAGTTAATTTCATTAAAGTTTGATTTTAAGATTCAACGTATTAAGCTTATGTAGTTGAAATAAAATAATGTTGTGGTCTGTTTTTGTTGTTAATATTGCATGATGTCAGTGGGGTATTTTCTTCATATTAAAAACCCATAATACTACAACGGAATCACTCCAAATAAGTTTTCATTCTTTTCAGAATTTTATAAGTAGATCTTTTGCTATGGCAAAATCTTTTAGAAATAGGTTGCACTAATGAATTGAATATTTTTTAGCTCCAGATTAAAGAAATGCTACCGTATGTTCTGGGGCTTTGAAATTGATGGCACATGTTTTTGATTTAAATGCATCCGAACATCATCAGATGCAGGCAGTTCAAAGACTTCTAAGTCAAAAGATTTAATAGCTGCAAATAAATGATCAAAAATATCGGACATCGTATCCTCAAAAAATGACCATTGTGTTCCTTTAGTAAACATATACAGTTCCAAAGGAAGTCCATATTCATTTGGCGCCAACTGACGCACTAATAGGGTTAATTCCTGGTGAATGTCTGGATTTTGTATTGCATAGGCTTTAATATAGGCCCTGAATAATCCAATATTTGTCATTCTTCTCCCGTTTACAAGAACTTTGGGGTCAATTTTGTTTTTTGTATTATATTCTTTTATTTCTCTTTCTCTTTTTTCAATAAAAGGTGTTAAAAGTACAATCTTTTTAAGTTCCTGAATTTCTTCATCGCTGAGATACCTAATGGTGGATATTTTGATATAAATGGATCTTTTAATTCTTCTTCCTCCGCTTTCCTGCATACCTCTATAGTTTTTGAAGGAATCGCTCAGCAAGGTATATGTCGGGATGGTAACAATTGTCTTGTCCCAGTTCTGCACGCGTACATTGTTTAGATTTATTTGGAGTATATCGCCATCAACACCATATTTAGGCATTTCTATCCAATCTCCAACACGTACCGAATCATTAGCAGAGACCTGTATACTTGCTACAAAACCAAGAATGGTATCTTTAAATACCAGCATCAAAATAGCAGAGGCAGCTCCTAGTGAAACAAGAAATGACCAAGGAGAATTTCCTGTAAGTACAGAAACAATAAGAGTTCCAACAACAAATATCAAAAATATCTGTAACACCTGAATATAACTGTCAACAGGTTTATCTACAAAACCTTTAGATGAACGAAGTATATCTCTTGCAGTCTTTAACAGTGCATTAGCCACACCATAAATAGCGAAGATCATCAAAATACCAAGCAGTTTTGTTAGTACGTCTATAAAAGAAGGAAAGCCGATAAATATGTTGGGTAGAAACTGCTGTGCAATTGCTATCAATATAAAACGGCTTAAGTGAATCTGGACCTTATTTTGAAATAATTTATCATCCCAATTAGTTTTACTTTTTTTAATAAACTTGGTAACGATTGAATTGAAAAAGAAACGTAGAAAATAATCTAAGAACAGCAAGAAGATAAAAGATACAATAATGAGAAAAGTGGCACTTAGAATATGTGCTGTTTTATCGTGTACTCCTATTGTCTCAGCAAGGTTAAATGTCCACTGGTAGATTGAACTTGTTGTTTGTCCGGTAATGTTAATACTATTTGATTTCTGCATATTAACAAACAAATCTACAAAAAAATAAATAGATGGTTTTTTGATCTCTTCTACAGAGTTCTCATTTTTAGATCTAAAAAGTGATTGATTTTGAATTCGTACATTACAATCTCCTATCTAAGAGATCTGGGCAGCTTTTTTTACCTGTAAAAGTAAAAATTAAGAAATTGATTAATAAGCAGGAGGGAGATCATGTATAGATAGACCTCTAGAAGGATAATTATGCCATCGATGTCCCAAGCAATTTTCGCTTTACTTATTGGATGAGCCCGGTGTTTTTGCATATTTTTCAACCTATTCGGAAGGCGAAAAGAAAACGATCATTGAAGGGATTTCTGCAGCTAAAACTGAGCTGAATTATATGATATGGAGCATGATCTAAAGCAGTATAATAATTCGTTGAAATAGCCGGATTATTCAAGTGTAGTTGAAAAGACAGTGATGAAACATTGTGCTATTCTATTATTAAAATAAATACCTGAAAACAAAATACTTTAGCATAAGTGGATAGTTAATCCTATTCAATATTAACAAAAGCAACACTTAACATTAACTTAATATATGGCTCACCTTTTGTTCATACCTTTGCAAAAATAATAACTATGGACAATTATTTATATCTCGTAATTATTACGCTGATCACTTTAGGGATTATCGACCTCATGGTCGGCGTAACCAATGATGCTGTCAATTTCTTAAATTCGGCTATTGGCTCCAAAGCTATTTCTTTCCGCCTGATCATGATTCTCGCTAGTGCGGGTATATTGTCTGGGGCGGTTTTCTCAAGTGGAATGATGGAGATTGCACGAAGTGGAATTTACGTTCCTGGTATGTTCAGTTTTAATGATGTTATAGTTATCTTCCTCGCCGTCATGATTACAGACATCATACTCCTTGATGTATTTAACTATTTCGGACTCCCGACCTCTACAACAGTATCCATCGTCTTTGAGCTCCTAGGGGCTGCGGTCTGTCTAGGACTCTATAAAATAGTAAGTACCTCAGGTGATTGGTCGACGCTTTCGCAATATATTAATACAGAGAAGGCCTCCGAGATTGTCATCAGCATCCTCTTATCCGTGGTCCTGTCCTTCACTGTAGGTATGGCGGTACAATACCTTTCTCGACTCATATTCACCTTTCAGTACGAACGTAAGATTAAATCTTTCGGAGTTATATTTGGAGGTATCGCCTTAGCATCCATAAGTTATTTTATCCTGATTAAAGGAATGAAGACCGTTTCTTTTATCGATAAAGCGACGAAGGAGTGGATTAACACGCACGAGCTGCATTTGATATTGGGAAGCTTTGTGCTGTTTACGGTCTTTAGTTTTATACTTATCAGGTTAAAAGTGAACATCCTTAAGGTCATTATCGGTGTTGGTACATTCGCTTTAGCTTTATCCTTTGCAGGAAACGATCTGGTTAACTTTATCGGAGTACCCGTAGCAGCCATTCAGGCCATCGGTTTCTTCCAGGCATCTGGTGGCAATCCGGACACATATATGATGTCAGAATTAGCTTCGGCGGATATTGTTGCCCCAGCTTGGATATTATTTATCGCAGGTGGTATCATGATGATTACCTTATGGACATCTAAAAAAGCCAAAACCGTTATTGAAACGGAAATGAGTTTAAGCAGTCAAGACGGTGGTTCCGAAAAATTTGAGCCTAACACCTTATCACGTTGGATAGTACGCGGCTTTGTAAATATTGGAGGAGCAATTAGTTATCTGATGCCACGAACCTTACGATCTCGTTTAGATAGCCGTTTCGAAAATACTTCCTTAGGGAAAAAAAATAAGGAGGAGGAGCCAATGTTTGACATGGTGCGCGCTTCTGTCAACCTAATGGTGGCCAGCAGTCTTATTGCTTTAGGAACATCGATGAAACTTCCTTTGTCAACAACCTACGTCACATTTATGGTTGCGATGGGAACTGCTTTTGCCGACAGAGCTTGGGATAGAGAAAGTGCAGTATACCGTGTCTCTGGTGTATTCCATGTCATCGGAGGCTGGTTTCTTACTGCTGCTACTGCTTTTGCGGGTGCGTTTATCATCGCTTATTTACTTAAAATAGGAGGGATTATTACCTTTGTTGGTGCACTTATATTCTTGGCCATTCTCTTAGTATTTAACGCTAAAAGCCATAAAAAGAAAGTCGCAGCACAGGCAGAGCGTAAATTGAAACTTGGTAGAGAAGATATCCATACCTTACAGCAGGTTTCTGACGCTAGTGCCAATCAGATCAGTGAAGTTTTTGCCAAGTCCAATATCTTCTATAAAGAGATTGTAGACGGTCTTATCAAGAACGATTTGACGACGCTTTCGATGAACAAGAAATTGATTAAGAAATTCTTGCGTGATCTGGATTCGACCAACGACAACCTTTATAACTTTATTCGCAATCTGGATGACACTTCCGTTAAAGGAAGCAGATTCTACATTATTTCCTTAGGCTATCTGCAGGATATCGTCGAGAATCTTTATGTAATTGCTGGCAATGCACACAATCACGTCGATAACAACCATAAACTGCTTAAGGAATATCAGGGGAATGATCTGAGATTAGTTGCCGATGAGTTGGGTAATTGGTACGCCGAAGTATATAGTTTGTATAAGCGCCGTGACTTCTTAAAGCTTGATTCAACCATGAAACAGCGCGATCAGCTTCAGAAGGTTATTAACGATCTTTTGGACAAGCAGATTGACCATATCCGGACAACAGAAAATAGTCCTAAGAACAGTAAACTTTACTTCTCAATCCTGTTAGAGACAAACGAGCTGATCAGCTCTACATTTAAACTCTTACGGTTATTCAAGGAGTTTGAAGAGTTCAAAATGAACAATAAAAAACAAAACTAACATCAGTTAGTTATCAAAAGCCCGAGGTTCCTTCGGGCTTTTCTTTTTTTTAACAATTATTTTTTTACAATTTGCTGTAATCTACTGTGACGATAGTGAGGTCAAGGATGGTTTTTTTTGTTTAATACCATCGATGGGAGAGAAGTCCTGCGTTATTTTGATCCGATTTCAGCAACAGCTGTTAGTGGAGCCAATCCTTTGAGTGGGAGCGAAGCTAGCTTTGTAAACCTCTTCGGTGGGCGCTCCCGCAATTATGAAAACAAACTTCAGTAGCTATATAAGAGCGTAGTGGAGTTTTTAAAGCAAAATGCAGATAGCTATTGACTAGCAAAACTATCAGCAGTTCAGACAGCGTTATGGGTTGAATGGTAAGGTAAAGGAGAATATACTTCCTTCATCTTTTACACTCTGAACCTGAATGGTTCCATCATGCAGTTCGATAATTTCTCTACAAAGATAAAGTCCAATACCGAACCCCGATATCACCCCACCACTCGTTTCCTTCACACGATAATAGCGTTCGAATATCCGTTGCTGATCTTTCTCAGCAATCCCTTTTCCAAGATCTTGAACATTTACTTTTAAACTGTTATCGATGGCAGCATAATCTACTCTGATCGTCGATCTGAGAGGCGAATATTTGACCGCATTTCCAATAAGGTTATGGAGTACCTGCGCTATTTTTTCACGATCGGCATGTATCATTATTTTTCCAGGTCCTTTAAATAGAAAATGATGCGTTTTGATCGTCGATAGCACTTCATCTTCAATTTCGGCAAACAGTGATTGAAAATCAAAAACAGTTTTGATCAGATGCAGCTGACCCGAATCAAGCCTGGATACGTTAAGAAACCCATTAATCATGGAGTTCATATATTGTACTTGCTTTACCGATTTCCCCAGCATATTTTGCGACATAGGATCTTTTGTAGGTAAGTCCATTCGTTGCAGTATCTGCAGATAAGCCTTAAGAGAGGTAAGGGGTGTTTTAAGTTCATGGCTCACCATTCCAATGAAATCATCTTTTCGCTGTTCCTCTTTTTTTTGTTCGGTAATATCCCTCAAAGTACCATTTAAGCTGAGTGGATTACCTTTACTATCATAGAACACTCTTCCGTTGGCCTGCAGCAGTCTAATTTTTTTATCAACATTATTTTGAATCCGATATTCTATGAAATAATGACCATCAGAATCTTTACTTAACACGTGCTCGATGGCCAGCGACACGCGATCCCGATCTTCCGGTAAAATAACTGCGATGGCCAGAGAGAGAGCCATGTTTTCGTCCGATGAAAGTCCAAACCATTTCTTAAGAAGCGTATTTCCGGAAAAGAGATTTGTTTCAGTTTGGTAGTAGAAGGTCGCGAGCTCGCCCGCATCTACTGCTAGGTTCAGCATCTGTTGATCCTTTTCATTCTTTTTACGCAGCATTACCTGCTGGGTAATTTCTTCAAGAATGACCAAAACACCTGAAATACTGCCGTCATGAGAAAATATAGGCTGATAGATGGAATTAACGATCGCCTCTCTCAATCCGGCTTTATCAAGCAGTTTTACTGTAAATTCAGTGTTTATTTTAGGCTCACCACTTTGATATACGTGTTTAAGCCAATTGTTAACAGGCTGTCCCCGCATTTCCGGGCGGGCACTTTCGTGCGGATATCCAATGACTTCCGACTCTCCTCGTCCCCATATCTTAAGAATCGCAGGATTGGCGATTTCAATATGATGTTCAGGCCCTTTTAACATGGCGATTCCGACAGGTGCCTGTTCTATAATTGTACGAATGTATTCCCTGCTGTCGGCCAGTTGCTTGATATACCTGTTGAGCTCTTCGTTGGTTGATGTCAATTCTTCGAGGGTCGCAGCCATTTCTTCGTTGAGCGCCTGTTCTTTTTCTTCTTTATGTTTGATCTGCTCTAAAAACTCACGGCGAGAGGTCACCTCCAGTGCCGTATTCAGTATACACCAAGTTTTATTGTTTTCATCAATAAGTGCTCTATATTCGTAATCGAAATAATCAAGCGCCTCCTTTCCGTTCTTTATTAACTTTGCAGGAGCCGAAGAAACAGAATATGTTTTCCCAGTACGCCAAACCTCTTGCAGCAGCTCTAAAAAAGGCTGTCCTTCCAATTCAGGAATTGCCTCAATCAAGGGTTTGCCTATCACAGAAGCGTCTTTGCCCCAAACCTCCAGCATTCCTTCATTAGCAAAACGGATGATCATATTCTCACTGCTATAAATAGCTGTAGGTGAGGGCGAGGAAGCCAGTGCCTGAATAACTAAATCAGAGCTAAAGGGAATCATATTTGGACTTTCTTTGGAATTCATTACAAACAAAAATATGAAAGATAATTCATTTATATATAATGGTTTTAAAATATGATTTTAGTCTAACGACCTATGCCTTTATGGATACAAATGGAGAATACTACAGCCGAATTTATATCCATATCTCAACTGTCCGAATTTGTACCCCAGTTATTCAAAGAGATGAATGAAATAGTGGAGGATCAAGTATTTATAGATAGTCAAGCCGCGCTCTTCCGTTATTTCGATTTCCTGGACAAAGGTCAAGCTATAGCAAGTACAGATGAGCAATGAAGCAATTTGGAAAGATGATTATTCGTGGCGGATATGGAGATATTTGTTGGTGCATAATTATTTTTTCTTGATGTAGAATGGTAGATAAATGTATTCGTCAACCTTTAGATCAATTGCTAGCAATTCTATTTATCACCCTTTAGCAAATGAAAGATTTCTTCTATCGAATAATCAAGTACATCATGCGAATAGATATCTTCTGAAAAAATTGATTAAACTAATTGTATTTTAGTGGTAAGTTATACGTTAAAAAGCAAATGAGAAAAAAATTAATCAAGCATTTATTTGTAAGACTTTTAATTGGTGCAGCACCTATGGTTTTTTTTGCAATAGGAATGTTTGCTAAAGGAGAGAGTGGCAACAATGGTATGTCGCTAAACTTGGAGAAATTTTTACCGGTTTGCCTAATTTTAATTTATGTTTCTTTTCTAATTATTAATGGGCTTAATCATTTTGTAAAAGGTAGAGTCGGTTATGGATTGTGTAGTATTAGTACAGTTGTCATTTTAGTTGTGGTATTTTTATACATTATGTATTTAGAACATCTGGTATGAAAAAACGCTCAAAATATTATTTTTACTGATAAATTTTATAGCAAGATCTGTCGCGCATATATCGAAAAATATCGAAGCTATTGGCAATATTTATCATGTAAGTCCTAAATCCGAAGACAATATTACAGTTGTTGATTTTTTTGAAATTCTTCAAGATGAATTGGGTATAGAATTGGAAGCAGTACCCCATAAGGAATGGCTTTCTTTGTGGGAGTCGGATGAAGATAGTCCACTCTATCCATTTTTAAGTTTATTTGCTTTCAAAGTACATGATGATAAATCTATCATTGAGATTCATCATCATGTACTTAATTTTGATATCAGCAATACGTTAGCATTCCTTTCGAATAGCAACATTCAAACCACTAAAGTGGATAAAGAAATGTTATCACATTATTGTAAGTATTTGGGAGTTTTAGAAATGAACTCTTATCTATCCAATTCGCAAGAAACGGAATAATTTGTTTTATATAAATCTCATTAAAATAGAACGTCACTTTACAAAGATGAGATTTCATGATATATCTCTTACTTTTACACGGAAGAGATATATCATGATACCAACAGTTCAAAACCCTTATATGATACATACTAATTTCCCTATCATCATCTGTTCGAATTTTATGAAGTGGTGAACAATTGGTTTACTATTATCTAGCATGACCTTGCCAATTGCCAAATTTTGTAAATCGTTTCGACCTCAACTTGCAATTTTAAAGTTTTAATAGTAGAATTGCCCGGTTAAATTCATATTTTAATTCATAAAACTAATTAAAATATTTCTTTTAATAACCGTTTATAATTTTTGACAACATTTTTCGTTTATATTTGTTTATACTTGATCCCAACCTAGACCGAAAAGTATATTTATTATTAGATATATAAGAACATGAATTCAAAAACTGAACAGTTAAAAGAGCTGAGTCAGCTTAATGACGAACTCGAAAATTATTTCAGAAATACGATTATACCACAGCTTTTTGTGGATGCAGATCTCCTGTTACGTAAGTTTACACCTCCTGCGATGAAGCATTTCGTGCTTAAAGAAGAATTTATCGGAATGCCAATAGCAGATATCCAGGATAATTTTAAATATCCTAACATAATCAATAATATTCACTCCGTTATTGCTACGGGAAAAATGCTGGAGAAGGAAATCCAGACCACAGATTTGCGCTGGTACCAGATGAATATATTACCCTATATTACCTTTCGGGAAGGTAAGACAAATGGTGTGATTATCACTTTTGTAGACATCACGGCACGAATTAGAGATTTAAAAGAGCATGAAAAGCTGATTTTAGAACATGAATTGTTATTAGACCAGCTCGCTCATGATATTAAAAGCCCTTTAGCAGGTTTAATGCTCACATGTGAATACTTTAAAGTACTTCCAGAAAAAAAGAGCACCAAATTCTTAAAGATGCTTGCTAATCTAGAATGCGGACTATCCAATATAAAAAGAGTACTTTCAGATTTCACTGAAAGTCACTGGGGAAAACAAAAATATCAATCGGCAACGGAACTAGTCGATTTACCTCATATATTGGATGATGTCATGTTAGCATTAGCGCCACAGATTTTAGAATCTAATGCTAAAATAGTTCATCGATTTGAAATCACAGAGATCAATTTTGTGAGACGTAAACTTCGTAGTGTGTTATATAATCTATTGAGCAATGCGATTAAATATACACCGGTAGATCGTAAACCTGAAATAGCGATTTACACCTTTGAAGAAGATGGATTTATGGTTATCAGTGTTACAGATAACGGAATAGGTATGTGCAACGAAGATTTATTAACTGTTTTTGAAAAATTTAAAAGAATATGTGCTTCTGTCGAGGGTACGGGAGTAGGGTTATATTTAGTCAATACTATTGTTAAAAATGCAGGTGGTAAAATTACTATAACAAGTACACCTGGTGTTGGGTCAGAATTTAAAGTTTATTTAAAATTAGACAGTACTCAATAATTTTTAAGATTTATAAGTGTAGGCTTTTTCTGTGAAATCATCGGTATCAACCCTATCAATAGTCAGATGTGCCACCCTTAGACAGGATGGCCCTATGCAGCAAAGTTTGTTTTAGTTATATAAGTAAAATCTTATGAAATTTGTACCCCTGAGCAGAGTCATACTATTAGAATTAAAACGTAACGGTTATAATATTTTAACATCTAAAAATACAGTTGACGACGAAAACCCAACGTGGTATCCGTTAACTGTACCTGATGTTGATGATTATTTGTTACAGCTAGACTGTAGTGGAAGTATTGTTCCTGAGGAGGGGCAAGTGCTATTAGTAATTGAAGATGCACTAGACAATATACATGAAGGTCAGCTTCAGGGAGAAGTATTTATAGAAATAGACAATTTAGGGGAATTGGAGGATAAGATCCAGTTTTATGGCAAGAAGTATCAGTTTATCTCAGATCCAGAATATTATGTTTTTTCATTCGATCCAAAGCGGGTCTTAATTCGCAATTATGCCTTGCGTACTGGCAATCATCTTTTGTATTTAGCTTATATTGGCGTAAATTATCCCACCCATGTCATCGATGAGATTCGAGATCTTGAAGATCTAACCCGTTCCCTGATCTGTTTAGATCAAGAACAGGCAAGAGAATGGTTTAGAAAACATGATGTTACTATGGTACAATCAGATATTTCGATATTCGAAAAGGATGCTATTTTAACTATATTTTTACTTGGAACGGAGCAACAAATAAAGATTCCTTTAGAAGACAAAGACGAACTGATTTATAATTTGATGCACATAGAAGATCTACTTCAACTCCGTGATCTATTTTGGATAGATCCGCGCATAAATTAACGGATCATAATTTTAGTATTTTTGTCTCAGTTAGTCCAGTTCATTAAGGGTTCTATTATGGGTATATATTGTTACATATCTAAATTTAAAACATCTCGCTTTAGTTTCATTTCCATTCAGGGAAATTGAATTAAAAACGAAAAGGGCTTATGATTATAAAAATTCATAAGCCCTTTTTTTGAAGATAGTTTTTCATTGCCCTTGAAATACTGACCATCTTTTTTATAACCATATTTAAGAAATATAGTTAAGGTTTAAGTACCACCTTTACACAATCTTCTTCTTTTTTATCAAAAATTTTATAACCATATGCTGCATCATCCAGTGATAGGCTATGTGTAATAATATCATCAAGTACAACCTTGCCATCATTAACCAGGCCAATAAGTTTGTCAATATAATTCAGTACAGGAGCCTGACCCTGCTTTATGGTGATGCCCTTATCAAAGACCCGGTGGAGGGGGAAGTTATCGTAAGTCGAGCCATACACGCCCATGATTGATACGGTTCCCATTCTTCTTACCGCCTCAAAGCAGAGATCGAGTACCTTCATCGAGCCCATTTCAAAATTGACGGTTGCTTTAACTTTATCCATAAAAGTACGTTCTGGTTCAAATCCAACTGCATCTACACATACATCGGCCCCTCTTCCTTCAGTCATTGCCCGTATTGCTTCTACGACATCGACTTCATTAGGATTAAGTATTTCAACGTTGTTAACAGCTTTGGCTTTTTGAAGCCTATAATTTAACGGATCGATAGCTATAACACGTGCTGCACCATTAAGCCATGCTGCCTTCTGTGCCATTAGTCCAACAGGGCCAGATCCGAAGATAGCTACTGTTTCCCCGCCCTTAAGTGCGGCCCAGTCAATTGATGACCACCCTGTAGGAAAAATATCCGTTAGGAAAAGAGCTTGTTCATCGCTGAGATGATCTGGAATTTTACGTGGACTAATATCAGCGTAAGGAACACGCACATACTCTGCCTGGCCGCCGGAATAACCACCATATAGATCGGTGTAGCCAAATAATGCCCCACCTTTCTGGTCCATCAAATCGCCATTAGGACCGTAGTGTTTAAAATTTGAGTTTTCACATGCAGGAGAAGCCTCATGTTGACAGAAGAAACACTGTCCACACGAAATCGGAAAAGGCACAACAACACGATCACCACGTTTAAGGTTCGTAATTGCAGATCCAACTTCCTCGACTATCCCCATGAATTCATGGCCCATGATGAGAGGTTCTTTTTGAGGAACTGCACCGCTCAGAATATGTAAATCCGAACCGCATATCGCCGTTGATGTGACTTTGAGAATAACATCTCTGGGATCAAGAATTTTTGGATCAGGGACATTGTCGACTCGAATATCACCTGGTTTATGGAATACTGCTGCTCTCATATATTTATACTTTAGAGTTTATTAATCAAATTTTGTATTTTATTGCCACTATCTTTCTCTACCCATATTTGCGAGCAGAATGCTGAATTATGGTTGACCTCCGCCACCAGCAGATCCATAAATCTGTCCTGTGGCATAACTGGCATCATTGGCTGCAAGCTGTACATATATTGATGCCAATTCTGCAGGTTGACCAGGTCGTTCAAGTGGTGTGTCACCACCGAAATTGACAAGTTTTTCCATTGTTGCGCCGCCGCTTACTTGCAAGGCGGTCCATATTGGACCTGGAGCTACACCGTTAACACGGATTCCTTTAGGTCCAAGCTGTTTTGCCAATGAGCGTACAAAACTTGTATTGGCAGCCTTCGTTTGTGCATAATCGAATAAATCTGGAGAAGGGTCTGTCGCTTGCACAGAAGTGGTAGCAATAATAGAAGATCCTGGCTTTAGATGGGGTAGAGCTGCTTTAGTAAGCCAGAAAGGAGCATAAACATTGGTTTTCATTGTAGCATCAAAATCATCCGAACTGATGTCAAGAATAGATGGTCTAGTTTGTTGTCGACCTGCATTGTTGACAAGAATATCAAGCCCACCAAGTCCATCTACAGCGTCTTTAACCAATTTTTTACAAAAATTTTCATCGCGCAGATCACCAGGAATTGCCAATGCTTTGCGGCCTTCTTTTTTAATCAGCGCAATCACCTCTTTGGCATCAGCTTCTTCAGCAGGTAAATAATTAATGGCTACGTCTGCACCTTCCCGTGCGTAGGCAATGGCAGCAGCTCTGCCCATTCCGGAGTCGCCACCTGTGATCAATGCTTTACGTCCTTTTAGTCTACCTGAACCTTGATAAGACGTTTCGCCATGGTCTGGTCTAGGATTCATTTGGCTAGCAAGTCCTGGCCATGGCTGAGATTGTTCTTTAAATGGAGGTTTGGGAAACTTCATTCTCGGATCTTCCATAGCATATTCAAGTTTTTGGACATTTGACGCACCCGCGTTTCCCACTAAAGGTGTAACTGCTAATGTAGCAATTCCAGCTCCGATACTGCCGATTATTTTCCGTCTACTGATTTTGTTTTCTTCCATCATCATAGCATTAGATTTTATTAATAATTTCTGGATGTTTCTGACGTTCAACACAGTAATGAAGATCGTCGTATAAACGCATTTTAATTTGCAGCTTTACCATCCAATCAAGTTTTTTTATTCTATCATAAAATAAACATGCGGAAACACTTGAAAGTTGTCAGGTTAAATACTGGTTTTAGCGATTTATATACCCTTATTGAAGGAATTAGGTGATATCAAAACTATAGATTTTAAAAAAATATATTCCCCAGAAATTAACATTTAATTGGTCCTACTCATATTTCGATATTAGCTTATACATAATGACGCTTTCGAAATGGTCGTTTAAATCTAACGATCTCGGAAGTAAAATATTTCGATTATGCGATCTTTAAGAATGTAAATGTATTTTTTTAAACTAAAAATTTCAGTAATTACAGCTGAACTTTTTTCCATCATCGTTTGTCCTTATAGCAAAATGATTTAGAGCTGCTAAAACAGTTCTTGCAAAAACCATTAACAAAATTTTAAATCATAACAGATGATTAAACAAAAAAAATCAGCTCCGGAGTAACACCACAGGTAGATCATATGAAAGTCAATAGTTCATAGCTAAACCTATTGCAGAGTAAGATCTGCAAGGAACGTTATTATTTCATTGTAAAAGGAGGATCTATTATGGTTATTATCTTTTGAAACAGTTCTATAACCAACAATTTCGCAACCTAGTACGCTGGCTATTATCCCAGCAAATCATTTGAGCACAAGTTTAACTGATATTTATTGAAATTAATATCAAATAATGGACTGTATCTAGTTTATTATAATGTTTCGTTTTTAGCTATATTATAATTAATTAGATTAATAAAATCACTAACAATTAAATTACATTACCATGCATAACTTATTATGTTTTAGTCATCTGTCCTGGAATTTTGTTTACCAGCGGCCCCAACATCTTTTATCCAGATTTGCTAACACTTATCGGGTATTTTATTTTGAAGAACCCAGAATCGGACATACCGATATGTACAGCGTTAATGTCCAGGATAATGTTTGTATTGTAGAACTCATGATTACTAGTCATGATCCAACTACTAATTATAGAATCCAAATTCTAATCAATCAACTTTTAGAAGAATATAAAATTAAACATTACAGCTGCTGGTATTATACCCCAATGGCCCTTCAGTTTACCCGGAATCTTACACCGGATATTATTATTTATGATTCGATGGATGAGCTATCCGCGTTCAGATTTGCTCCACCACAATTGTTAGAGCTGGAAAATGAGTTGTTCAGTAAAGCAGATGTAGTTTTTACAGGAGGACATACACTGTACCAGGCAAAGAAAAACAGACATCATAATATTCATGCGATGCCAAGCAGTATTGACAAAGAACATTTTGTACAGGCAAGAAGTGTTCAGAATGATCCTGAAGACCAAAAGTCTATTGGCTTTCCGAGACTAGGATTTTTTGGTGTTGTAGACGAAAGGTTTGACATTGAATTACTACGTACAGTTTCGGCGCAACGTCCAGACTGGCAATTTGTAATTATAGGGCCTGTTGTAAAGATTAATCCAGATGATTTACCTAGGGCCTCCAATATACATTATTTAGGTCCAAAAAATTATGCAGAATTACCATCTTACATTGCCCATTGGGATATCGCTCTTATATTATTTGCTTTAAATGAATCCACAGAATTTATAAGTCCCACAAAAACACCTGAATATCTAGCTGCTGGTAGACCAGTCATATCAACTGCAATAAAAGACGTTGTGCACCCTTATGGTAGTGCAGGTTTAGTTCAGATTATAGATAGCCCCAATGACTTTATTTCAGTGGCAGAAAGAATATTTGCTAGCACTGAAAAAGATCAATGGTTGAAAATGGTTGATCATTTTTTAGAGAATGATTCTTGGGATCACACCTTTAATAAAATGAATGCACTTATTAATAAAGTAAAAATGAATAATAACCACATTTCAACAGTACAAAAGGAGATCGATCATGTATGATTTTTTAATAGTAGGTTGCGGATTTGCCGGCGCAGTTTTAGCAGAGCGTCTTGCAGCAGAAGGAAAAAAAATATTAATTGTGGATAAACGGGATCATATTGCAGGGAATGCCTATGATTATTACAACGAAGACGGTATCCTAATTCATAAATATGGTCCTCATATTTTTCACACTAATTCTGAGGATGTTTTTCGATATCTAAGTAGATTTACCGAATGGCGGCCTTATGAGCACAGAGTATTAGGCAGTGTAGATGGTTTATTGGTTCCTATTCCCATTAACCTGACCACTATTAATGAGCTTTACGGTAAAAATCTGACTTCAGATGAAGTTACTTCTTTTTTAGCATCAAAAGCTGAAAAAAGAAATCCTATTCTCTCTTCCGAAGATGTTGTCTTGAATGCCGTTGGAAAAGAATTATATGAGAAATTTTTTAAAGGATACACAAAGAAACAGTGGGATCTTGATCCATCTGAACTGGATGCTTCAGTGACTGCCCGGGTACCAACCCGAACCAATAAAGATGATCGTTATTTTACAGATAACTTTCAAGCTATGCCTAAACACGGTTATACAGAAATGTTTAAAAAAATGCTATCACATAAAAATATTAGCATTATGCTTCAAACGGATTATAAAGATATTATTGATGTCATACCTTTTAGAACAATGATCTATACAGGTCCGATAGATTCGTACTTTGATTATTGTTATGGTAAATTGCCATATCGTTCCATTGATTTTAAATTTGAAACTTTTAATCAGGAAATATATCAGGAAACTGGGACAATCAATTATCCAACTTCTAATCTTTATACGCGCATTACGGAGTTTAAATATCTAACAGGACAAAAGAATCCGAAAACTACAATTGTATATGAATATCCTACTGCCGACGGAGACCCATATTATCCTATTCCGAGAAAGCAGAATCAGGATGTTTATAATCAATATAAAAAGCTTTCGGAAGAACATCCTAATGTATATTTCACAGGCCGTTTAGCGACTTATAAGTATTATAATATGGATCAAGTAGTAGCACAGTCGCTTGCACTATATCGCAAAATTAAGAATCAGGAAATATATGTTAATTAATGATTTTTCAGGCACCCATCAGAATCCTTTTAAAAGTTTTCTGATGGGTGGATTTGAGTGTGCCGATCACCTTAATGCATTTGGAAACAGAGTAGATCTTTTCCACGCTTCAGGGCACGATATCTATTTGGAAGAAGACTTCGATCAGTTAAACGGACTTGGTATCCAAACGGTTCGTGAAGGAATTAGATGGAGTCATGTTGAAACTCAGCCATACCAGTACGATTGGTCAGTAGTAGAGCAAATTATCCACGTATCGCAACGTAAAAATATTCAAATAATCTGGGACATCTGTCATTTTGGTTTTCCTGATGATCTGACGCCACTTCATCCCATGTTCGCTAGGAGATTTAGCCATTTATGCCGTGCATTTGTTACCAAATATCGGAGTTTGGTTCCCAATGGACCATTAATAGTGACTCCAATAAATGAAGTAAGTTTTCTTTCTTGGCTTGGAGGTGATGTCAGGGGAACGTCTCCTTACTGTGTCGGGCAGGGGTGGGAGGTTAAATATTCGCTAATGAAGGCTTATATAGAAGGAATAGAAATGATGAAAGAAGTTGATCCATCCATGAGAATATTGGTCACGGAACCTTTAATAAGCATTGTAACCTCCGATCCTGCGAATATTTTGTCACTTGTCGAAGCTGAAAAAAAGCATATCGAGCAGTTTCAAGTTCATGATATTCTCTCTGGCGCGATGTGTCCGGAGTTAAGAGGTAAGCCTGAATACCTGGATATTATTGGCGTTAATTATTATTATAATAACCAGTGGATCAATGAGACGCATGAATTCTTACCATGGGGAGAAGAACCGGCTCATCCTTATTATCGCACACTACATTCTTTAATTGAAAGTGTTTTTCAACGCTATAGAAGGCCAGTCATCATATCTGAAACTAGTCATCCTAAAGAAGATCGAGCCAAATGGATTGAGTCAATAACAAAGCAGTGCATATCTATAATTAAATCAAAGATTCCTCTTTTTGGATGCTGTATATATCCGGTTGTCGACCGACCAGATTGGGATAATTTAGATGAATGGCATCACAGTGGTCTCTACGATATCTTTAATACAAATTCTTTGGAAAGAGTATCTGATATAGCTAGTATCATTGCTATTTCAAAATTTAAGAAACACATTAATGCAATTCAGAGCATAACTGATAATTTTTATTATCGGAATAGTGGATTAAGTGTAGGTTGATAAACCAGTTATACTTAAAACATAAGTTATTTTCATCATATTTTATATGAAATTAGTAAGCAGTGAGGTAAATTTTAGAAAAAATGAATAAATCTAAATTAGAAAAATTGGTGATTTCCGCTCAAATTATAGGGAAATCATCACTTTCTGAAGCTGCAGAAACTGACTCAGTGAGTTGCTTTGCGGAACAAACTTTGGCAAAAATAAAAGATACTGAACTTTTAACAGCATGTGTTCCAAAAAAATATGGTGGTCATAATGTAGGTTTAAGGTCAGGGACTAATTTGGAATTGCTAAAAATTCTGAAATATATTGGCAAAGGCAATTTAGTTATGGGGAGAATATTAGAAGGACACTTCAATGCACAGCTCTTAATCAATCAATTTGGCAGTGAAAAACAAAAAAAGCTTTTTGCAGCTGATGCGTCGCAAGGTAAACTCTTCGGTGTCTGGAATACTCAATCAGAGGTTGGTACTTTCTTATCAAAAAAGAAAAATGGTAGTTATCATTTAGATGGTTCTAAAACTTTTGCGACAGGTAGTGATTATGTAACCCGACCAATCGTGACAGCCGCTAAAAAAGATGGATCCTGGCAAATGTGTGTGGTTCCATTAGATGAAGCAAATGTAATAAGTGACCCCAGCTGGTGGAATCCAATGGGAATGAAAGCGAGCAGAAGTTTTAAAATGACGTTTGTCAAAGCCCATATTACAAAAATAAATCTATTGGGATCAGCAGGAGACTATTATTTGCAACCTAGCTTTAGCAGTGGGGCAGTACGCTTCGCTGCAGTTCAGCTTGGTGCAGCTGAGCAACTTTTGGATGAAACAAGAAATTATCTTAAAGCCTTAAATAGGATACAAGACCCTTTTCAAAATATGCGCTTAGGTCAAATGGCGATCGAAGTAGAATCAGGAAATCTATGGCTAAATGCTGCCGCTACAAGAATGGATCATTATATGCAAAAGCCCACTATAAAAGAGGGGGAACATTTTATAATTTATGCCAATATGATGCGCACTGCTATTGAACAGATCTGTACTGAAGTAATAAATCTTTGTCAAAAATGCGTGGGGGCGAGGGGGCTTAATAAACCATATCATTTCGGAAGGATCATTCGTGATCTCAGCACCTATTTGAGGCAACCCGCACCCGATGCCGTATTGGCAGATGTAGGTAAATGTCTTTTACACTCCAATATTTCTTCTGGCAAAATCTGGGATCTAAGCTTTAATAAAACAAAAAGTTAATGTTACACTTCAATTTTGATAATATCCAAATTTCGTCGGAACATTGTGTTATAGGTTTTGGAACAACACTCATAGTTGCTCCGCACGCCGATGATGAGAGTCTGGGCTGTGGGGGAGTTATTTCACTTTTGCGAAAATATGGTCAGACTGTTTATATCGTCTTGTTGAGCGATGGGACTTTGTCACATCCGAATAGTAAAGAATATCCAGCGGATAAATTGAGAGATCTACGTGAGAAAGAACTGGTCAATGCCGCTGGCATTCTTGGTGTATCTGCAGAAAATATTTTTTTCTGCAGATACACAGATAGAAATGTACCTTCAAGAAATGATGATGAATTTGAGAAAGCGGTAGAAAATATATCTACCATGCTGGACATGCTGCAGCCTCAAACTATCTTCGTTCCTTGGCGTCGAGATCCACATCCTGACCATAAGGCTGCCTTTCAAATATTAAGCGCTGCAACAACTCCAGGTATTACAATTTATGAATATCCGATTTGGCTTCAAGAATTAGGAAAAGCAGCAGATAGGCCTACCAGTGACGAGTCAATGGCT
Source organism: Sphingobacterium sp. B16(2022) (assembly GCF_012030425.1). Lineage (GTDB taxonomy): Bacteria > Bacteroidota > Bacteroidia > Sphingobacteriales > Sphingobacteriaceae > Sphingobacterium > Sphingobacterium anhuiense. The sequence goes on from NZ_JAAUVN010000001.1 coordinate 1,282,725, forward strand.
TTGTGTTTAGATATTACCACTGTACTTGCTAAGAAACAAGAAGCTATTGCGCAACATCGTTCTCAAATTACTGATTTGATCAGTGACGATCCGGGGGGATTTCGTCTTGCGAAGGAAATGCTTAGTCAATTTAATGTACCGTATGAGACTTTTTATATAACCAAACAATGAATCAAAAACAATCTTTAACTTCTGACTATTTCAATGCTGTCTATGAGAGTAATGAAGATCCATGGGATTTTGAAACCAGCGAATATGAGGCCGCAAAATATGTGTCTACAATAGCAGCTTTGCCGAATAAACATTATGAAAGTGTTTTAGAAGTTGGTTGTTCTATTGGAGTTCTCACCATGCTTCTAGCGCAGCATAGTACCAATTTGTTGGCTATCGATGTTTCACAAAAAGCATTAGATATTGCAGCCAGACGATGTGAAAAAATAAGTAATATTACTTTTAAAAAAGCAAGTTTTCCAAAGGAATTGCCTGAGCAACAATTTAATTTAATCATGATCTCGGAAGTAGCTTATTATTTAACAGAAACAGATTGGCAATCTGCTATAGGCTGTTTGTATGCCAGACTACCGTCTGGCGGTCATGTAGTTTTAGTACATTGGCTTCCGGAAGTTCACGATTATCCTCAAACAGGTGATCAAGTACATGATACTTTTCAAAAATTGATGCAGCATAAAATGGAAAATATTTTCTCCACTAGGGCAGAAAGTTATAGGATAGATGTTTGGGGTAAATTATGATGAGCGTATTCTTTAAGTTTGATCATTAAATCTTTAATTGCTTTATCAATATATACAGCAGGAAATTCCTCTTGACCATTGACTTGCTTTGATTTGATTATTTTTTCATACCATTCTCCAAAATATCTCGAATTTTTAAAAGTCTCATACATTTCGTCATTCAAGGCCATTTCCAGAGCTATTTTTCCTACCTCTTGATAGAAATCGAAGTCGGGGCGTTCTTTTATTTCCCACAAGATCATGAGGTTTTTCTTTATTGTGAGCCTATTGATAATAGACGGACAAGATTCCACAAAATATTCGTCGACCTGCTTTCCCAAGTTTTTCCATTCATTCAATTGGTAGGAAAGGCCTATTTCTGTTCGACCTATGCATCTTGCAGAAGTGTAAACTTTCACTTTCCAACTATGCCGAATTTTAGCATCAACACTTTCTAGACGTTCAAAAAAAGCACAGTCCTCAAGTTGGTTTACGACAGGAACTCCTCCAGATCTATAATAGCAATCGGTGGTAATAGCAAAACTACCGTTGAAATGTTGATGATGTCTCGGTAAAGGGTCAAAAGATGAATTGATAATTCTAGCTTCCAGTTCCGCAATCAAAAGGTGATATTTTTCGTCTTTAAAATGGTGCAAACGCGTATATTCATCAAGCCCCTCCAGCTCATCATCAGCTAGTAAAATTCTCCCACCCACACACTCTGCTCCATTTTCAATTTCCCAATAGGTTTGAGCAATCCAATCTTGAGCTACTATTGTGTCGCCATCAGTGGTCAGGATGATACCACCACCATTTTTAGCTAGTCTTAAATAGGCACATTCCATAAGTTTTCTACGTACATAGCCAATATTAGCTTGTGCGGATGGTAATGTTATCTCTTCTAGATAAATGTTCAGATCTGGATGTTTGGTTTGAAAATCTTTAATATATGCAACTGAATTATCAGAACAATTATTGGCCAAGATCAAGATTTCAAATTGATCTACCGGCAGTGGTTCCCCTAAAATATTAACTTGTTGTGCAAAGGAATTGAGTGTTTTTACAATGTACGTTTCCTCGTTTTTGACTGGGATTACTATAGAGCTTTGTATGGACGGCAAAATCTCTAATTGCGAGAATAAAATGTCGTTTTTATTTGGAGAGAAATTGTTCATATTATAGTTATTATTTAGGTGCAGTGGTAACTTACAAATGGTTTAAATATAAAGGTTTACACAGTTACTTTAAAAGTTGCTTGTACCATCATTCAAACCTCGGAGATACAATTATTTCCATGTTAATTTATTACAATTCTAATGCCATTTTGTAATAATGTAGCACGAAAATAAAGTATATAACCTATTAAATATTATGTCATTGAAGATGATATTAGGTTATAAAATAAAAACAAAAACTCACAGTTTTAACCTCTTTTTTCATTATTTTTATACATGATAAAGTAAAAGAAAATGTAAAATTTATTCTCGGACTCTCTTTACTTTAACATGTGCGATTACCGAAAATAAAAATTCTATCAATAAGGTCTGATTACCGTACTGAAAAATTTATTAGCATGATTAATATTAAAATCAAACGAGAAAAGATGAATGCTGTTTTTATGAAACATCATTTAAAAGGTTTGCCATTCGATGCTGTCATACACCATTTCAGTGAAAAAGATGAAAACGAACATATACACGACCATCCATTTAGTTTTACCACGCATATTTTAAAGGGCAGTTATGTGGAAAAGATTTATGAAATTCACGAAGACGGAACTTATACTTTTTCAATACATCATAGGCAAGAAGGAAGTTCACATTTCGTTTCAGCAGAGACGATTCATGAGATTATATCGCTACCAGAAGGGGATTGTTTTACGTTAATTAGGCCGTACGAAAGATTTAGAGATACCTATTTTTACAGATTTGAAAACGATAAGGTTTTCATAAGACGCTGGAACCAGCGTAAATTTAGAGAATTTGCAAAAAAGTGATTAAATAGTCAGCAGATTATTCTTGGAGATCTTTCCCTATCATGAGCGTCTAAAGGGGAGGTATGTAGCAGATCTTCTGGTCCAGTTTGAAATATACGACATTGCCGGGGAGGAGTCATCTTTTGACATTCCAGGATCAGATCTGCTGAGTAGCGATCGCAGAATTATCTTCCAATCGTCCTTATCGAGGACCGTAGTTTTTACCTGACATTTGAATTTTATACCCAATATTAATCATCGGCTAAACTATAACCAGATTCAAGCGGTTCTTACTGTATCTAAATGTTAAATTAAACTATAAGATTATGGCTAGACAAAACAAATCTAACGAAATGCCAAATGCACATTTACATGAGTTATTTGTCGATGAATTAAAAGATATCCTAGGTGCTGAAAGACAATTGCTAAAAGGACTGAAAAAATTATCGGAAGGAGCACATAGCGATACACTGAAGGAAGCTTTTAAAACACACTATAAGCAGACCGAAGGCCAGATAGAAAGGTTAAAATCAGTATTTTCCAGTTTAAATCTGACCGCGAGGGGTAAAAAATGCAAAGCAATGGAAGGTCTCTTAAACGAGGCTGAGGAAATTATGGAAGAATTCCAGGACAGTCCCGAGGTGTTGGACGCGGCCTTGATTTGTGCAGCTCAGAAAGTTGAGCATTACGAAATTGCAAGTTACGGTTGCTTGGTTACTTATGCCAAACTGATGGAACACTCGGAAGCAGAAGAACTTTTGGCTGCTACACTTGCCGAAGAGAAAGAAACAGATGTTCTCCTAACCGAAATTGCGATGGACGAAGCCAATGTAGAAGCTGCTCAGTAAAAGTTTGACGGATAAAATTTTTAAATAAAAAAGCTGGTTCTATGTAGCCAGCTTTTTTTATTTTTAACCACCAAAAGTTAAACAATTTGTTCAATTTCCCTTAAGATTGAAATCTTTATCACCTACACATACGTTTAAAAAAATCTCCAAGCACTAATGGTGATAACATTGTCTTGGAGATTAAAATATACAAACTACGTAATAACCTAAGTTTAGTAGAGCAAGAGAGCCGTTTTCTTACCAGAGGATTGATGTTTCCTTATCGAGTGGTTGGGAGGACACCATTTGATGATTCCGCCGAATTTGAATCTCGGTACTCAATGGTGCTACTCGTATCTTGCATGCTGGTATCCGGATGCAAGCCTGTATCCGAAGGCAAACTATCCATATTATTTTGATCTTTATTATTTGTACTATTACCACAGGCTGATACTAAATTTATACCCATTAGAGCAACCAAAATAAATTTCATTTTTTTCATGATTAAATTGTTTAGTGAAACCTTATTATTATTTTATCGAGTTATAACTTACTGTACAGATTTTGATCCTAACGATGCTTTGTCAGCAACCTCGTATCAATTGATCTCATACATTTTCAATTTTTGCTTTAACGTTTTTCTAATGACATGGATGCGCGATTTAACCGTTCCTTCAGGAAGATCATAAGTTTCCGCTATTTCCTGATATTTGTAGCCTTCCAGATATAATCGAAAGATGTCTGCATTTTCCTGCGATAAACATTCGGTGGCCCTGTTTATATCATCTTGTATGGTCTTGTTTTCTGTTTGATTGATTGCAATACTATCGAAATAATCGGTATGAACGTACTCATCGTAGATAGCACTTTTGCGCTTTTCGCGGCGGTATTGATTGATGTAGATATTTTTCATAATGACATAGAGCCATGTCATTAATTTAGGATCATTGATAAATTTATGAATTGATTTTAACGCCCGGATAAAGGTTTCCTGAACCAGATCTTCCTTTTCATCATAATCGGATGTAAACTGACTGGCAAAGTGGTTCAGCTGTTGTCTTTTTTCTTGGAACAAGACATTTAAATTTACATTTTCCATATAATTTACCTTATTAATATATTACTTAATTGATATTAAAATAACGTCTAATAAGCTATAATGGTTTAAGCTCGATAATCGTGAGGGGAAAAAAATAGCACAATGTGTATAAAATACGGTTGATGGTTTTACGTCAAAAAATGTGTATCATTTCAATTCCAAAGTGGTTTTTGAATTGGTTGATCTTTTTTAAAGCATTTGAAAGAGAAAATGAAAATAGGTGTTTGTTTTTACTAAATACGCATTTAACACATAGTTGGTGTAACACATAAAATTAATACTTTACATGTTTAAAAACAGGTTCTTATGTAAAAAATACTTTAAAATTATAATTAATGAACTTTTATACGAGATAAGGGATTCTTTGGTTAGAAATTTAAACAATATACCTATCACATTTAGTAAAAAGAGTAAGATGGAAAGTTTACAAAACAAAAATCAAAAAAAAACCTTTATGTATCGCAACAGTTTGTCTATTGTATTTATAGCGCTGTTTGTTATCGCGATAGGGGCACAAGTTTATTTTGGTTGGCAGGAACATAATCAGGAACTAGTTGAGCTGGGAGCACCATCCATAGCGTTGACCACCTATCTAACTAGTGGGCATTTTTTTTCGGCAACTTTTGAAAATTTCCAAAGCGAATTTCTACAGATGGCCTTATATGTTATACTTACCATTTCGCTCAGGCAGATTGGTTCCGCCGAGTCAAAAGATATCGAAAAACCCGAAGAAGTAGACCGAGACCCGGACCCCTCAAAGCCGGATGCTCCCTATGCTGTAAAACGCGGCGGCTGGAGATTGTCGATTTACCAAAATTCCCTGTCTATTGCTTTTGTCTTGCTATTTCTTCTCAGTTGGGCAGGACATCTATACGGCAGTTTTATGGATTATAATCAAGAGCAAATCCTTAAAAATGAACCCGAGAAAACTTTAAGCGATTTTTTGAAAGAACCTCTTTTTTGGTTTGAAACATTTCAAAACTGGCAAAGTGAATTTCTATCTGTGGCATCAATTGTAATTTTAACTATTTTTCTCCGTCAAAAAGGTTCTCCTGAATCCAAGCCCGTGGATGCCGGGCATCTGGAAACAGGTAAATAAGGAACTATATATTAAAGCTGGACATGGTTTCTTTTGGTAAGACCGTACATTTTCCACCCATTTTGGTTCAACATCCTTTAAGAGGCACAGTCATCTACCTCATCCAAGGAAAGGAGCTATCTCCGTAGGCGCCTCGTTTAACTTAATTTTAAAGGGACGCCATTAACTATCTTGAGAATGTTGCTTTTTATACAGCTCTACCAATTATCAGCAAACAACAAACATTACGGCTTTTCATTTGTAATATTATTATTACAAATAAGAGTGCTGTACGCTGTTATTCGGTGATGATTTAACTCTTCAGTGTGCCAATCTTATATTTTTTTACTAAAGAAGATTAAGATGATTAACATTATTTTAGCTGATGATCACGATGTTGTACTGACCGGTATGAAATTATTAATAGAATCTCAACAGGATATGACAGTTGTAGGAGAAGGGAAGGATGGTCATGCTGTATTAGAGATTTTGGAAACAAAAAATTTACCAGATCTACTTATTACAGATTTGAAGATGCCAGGTATGGACGGCTTGGAACTGGTCGCTCGGGTAAAGGATTTGTATCCAAGTCTAAAAATCATTATTCTTAGTATGGAAGATGATATTTCAAATATTATGAAAGCTTTCAATTTAGGAGCGAATGGGTATTTAACGAAAAATGTAGATTTTGACGAATTGTTTTTTTGCATTAGGCAAATCATGAAAGGTTTACAATATGTATGTGCTGAAATGACATTATCAATCCTTTCTAATCTTCAGAAATATCCTGCTACATATCAAGAGTCAAAGCAAATTATAACAGAAAGTGGACTGACAGAAAGAGAAATTGAAATATTACATCTCATCGGAGAAGGATATAGCAATATCGAAATTGCAGATAAACTTTTTCTGAGCAAACGTACCGTAGAGGGACATAGACAACGTTTACTTGAAAAGACCGCTCTTAAAAATACCGCCTCTCTGATTAAATACGCCGTGAACAGCGGGCTTATTGCTTAGACGACTGAAGTTTCATTTATTTCTATTAACTACCTTGCTGTAGGAGCCTCTCCTTTATATATAAATATGCCATTCAGAGCTTATGTTTATTTAAGGATCTTTAAATATGTGATTAGCTTTGGCCTTTTGTGTATGAAGTAAGTTTTTAAATTCATCTATCTGTGTGTCGAATCCAGGAGCGCGATTCTTGGTTAGTAAGCGCTGGGATTCATGGATTAAATTATAGATCAGTATTTTATCGCTCTTCTTATCTAATAATAACGAAATGGTCTGGATGCGCTGACTGATTTTTTGTAGTAAGCGCTCAGACGATAAAGAATTGTTGGGGATCGTTCCCTATCGAGAGCGTAAAAAAGGGAAGCGTGTGGCAGATCTTCTGGTCAAGGTTTAATTAAAAGACGGAAGCGAGAAGTGGATTTTAGTGAATACCGAAATCGAAGGCGGACATGATTCGGATTTCTCACATCGTATCTTTCAATATTTTTACAGGCTATTAGATCGTTACCGAGTTCCTGTGGAGACCATTGCTGTTTTTACTGGAGGGCGGTCACAGCCATGTACTGATGAATACCATTTTGCAGTTTTCCGTACGTCTTTACGCTTTCAGTATTTGAGCTATCAAATTTTTGATCATGACGAATCAGAGCTACTCGATATGGACAATATATTTGCGTATATTGTCTTGGCATGTCAGAAAGCTTTAGATGAAGATAAGGTTCCAGAACAGGAGCTCGCTGAGCAACGTAGTACAATCGCACGAAGGCTTATCGAGACCAATAAGTATAGTAAAGATCCTATAATCAGCTTTTTAGTTTTTTTAAAGAGTTTTCTTTTTATACGAGATAAAGAAATAAATAGTAACTTTGATCAATACATTTATCAAGTGACAGGAGGCACAATCCAACTCTCCATACAGCCACTATTTTATAATTAAATTGTATAGATACTCCAGATGGCCAATAAAAAACAAATCATTTACATATGAAATGGGTGTAATAGAAACAATCAAACGACAAGAAAGAGAAAAAGGAATTCAGTCTGGAATTGAAAAAGGCAAGCGAGAAGAATCTATTGCCATTGCTTTAGAATTCAAGAAAATGGGCTTGCCTATTGCAGATATTGCAAAAGGTACAGGTCTTACCATTGAAGAGATCGAAAAACTGAAATAAAACTCAGATCATATAAAAAACGTATACAGCCATTCTTAACAGAATGGCTGTATACGTTTAATACCATCCTTACGGCTTCCCGTATTTTTTAATCAAACCGATCACCACAAAATCCCATTTCAGCAACAGCTGTTAGTGGAGCCAATGCTTTGAGTGCAATCAGGAGCCAGCTTTGTAGTTTACTTAGCAGATTCCTTTGGGATTTTTCGTTGCGCTCTCCCGCAATTATAAAAACAAACTTCAGGAGCTTTATAAGAGCGTAGTAGCGTCTTTAAAACAAAATACCCGTAACTACCGGAAAGATGCCGTTATAGGCTTCAGCGCCAATATTGATGAGCTCTCAGGCAAAGGAAAACCGATAGTTTATGATCACCGCTATCGATACACCAGTATTGCTCAATCAGATTAAACATATACAAGTAGAATCAGTAGGTGGAGATATCGATGGATCTGTTATTAAGCTTGATGATAGAGCGCCCTACCGGTATCTTTACCATGGACAATGCGACAGCCGAGTTTATAGCCACATCCCGATTGACCTAATTTGTACCCTTGCTATTCAAAGCAATGAATGAAAGAGTGGAGGATCGAGTATTTAAATACTAATTTTTTTTCCATAATAGAATCCTCCATTATAAAACCATCACCAATATCAATGTTCTCTTCGCCGACTTTCTTAAAACCTATACCCCTATAAAAATCGATAGCAGAATTATCTCTATTCACATTTAAAGAAAGACTGTGATTTTTGTTTTTCATTGCAATATCTGTAATTGTTTTCATGTCTATAGATCAATTATTTGATCACGCTAATACGCGTTACGTAATCAAACAGTTAAATACTATTAATGGTAGCTTGAGTAAGATAAAACGAACGATTGATCATGATATAATGCGACTTCATTTTTTCAAATCTGTTGATGAAATAACTAGAAGAGCTTTTGTGCGAGATGATAGTGCTCTTTTGTTTTCAGAAACACGTAATTCTTTAGATATATCGATAGATCATCTCCTAGATTATTTAGTTGGACGAATGTTAACAGTGGGTTGGATAGAAGTTGATCAAGATATTAAATCCGATAAGGAAGTATGGACAAAAATGTTTAAATATTATTTTGATGAATTTAACATTTCTACTTTTTTAAGCTCCCGTACTGTAAAGACCAAATATGATGAGATACCATTTGAACATACCTGGAAAAATGGTCATATCAATTTTTTTGAGTCTGTAAACTTTGATCTTCAAAAAGAAGATACAATTAAGAATAAGGTACGTCGTTGGGCAGGCCAGATTGATGAGCTTAAAACTGTAGGAGAAGATTTACACCTTTATCTTTTGGCTAATATGCCTGATTCAAATGACCAGATGAGTACGTATATTTCATCGTTTTATCAGATAAATCGACAGATAATATAAAAGTGGATAACATTACTTTTTCGGAAGCAGATAAATTTGCGAAGGAATTAAACGAAGAGATTTTAACTCATGAGGATTAGTTTATTATGTAATCCGATCGAAGGAATGAACCTCAAGCGCGTGAAATTACAAACGCTAAGGCACATTCAGTTTTAAGCAGGCTCTTTGAAGTTGATGTTCCTGATAATAAAGGAAATCTCTGAAAAATGGACAATGCCAATGCACAATTGGGACTGACCATATCAAAAATATATATTAAATTTGGTGATAGACTAAAGCTGGATTTAAACTTTTAAAGAGAAACCAATGGCACAGTTGCTGGTACACTCACTTATTATAATTAGATTCAATTCATGAAAAGTTTTCCTAATTTACAATTGTAATCGTAAATCCTTTACTCTTCAATTCATCAAATATATTATTTTTATTGTCCATCGCATTTGTCAATTCTAAGGAAAACAATGCTCCACCATCTTTTATTTCTGAAATTAATTTCGATATTTTTTTAATGTGATTTTGTGCAATTGTTGCATTCTTATTTTTTGAGCTTAAAAAACTACTTTTAGCAAACAGTTGCTTAAGGGATTCTAGATTTTCAATTTCATAAAGATGTGCTTTTTCTTTTATTTCTTCTGAGATTTTAGGCTGATTATTTAATAACTCTATTATTTCAGCGATATAAAAATCTGTACCAAAGGAATTTAAATAGCCAAAAGTCTCGTTGATGTCAAGTAATTCTTTTGTTGGAATTCCATGTTCGTCTGCATATCTTCTAAAAATCTGTTGCACAACACTTGGAGTATTACATTCAGGAGAGACTTTTTTCATTAAAAGATTGTAGATTAATAATGGCTTTAATCTATTTAAAACTTTTTCATCCATATGCTGCTCTGACATCCTATTTTTCAATTTTAGGTAGTCATCAGCAGAAAGTAATTTTTGTATAGATGGTTCACCTTTTTTTAACATAAGAAACCCCTCGCTCAAATTGTCATATTTTTTATTACCCAGAGCATTTTCAGTATAATATACTTTGATTTCCCGAGATAGCCCAGAAGCCTTATTAAGAACTTTAGCAGGAATATCACAAATGCCAGAAGTTGTTAATACTATGTAAGAACTATTTTCAACACCATCTTTTGATATTTCCCAAACCAGCGAATTATTATTTGTATCCTGTGCTTGTGCATAAGAAAAAGCACTCAGCAGTATTAAAATCATGGAATAGTTTTTTATTGTCATTTCGTTTATAATTAATATTATATTAATGTGCTTGGAGACTCTCTTTCTGCAAACCTTTACTCGGACTATAATTATTGGTATAATGAAGCACAATTGCTTGTATCAATAAAACTTGTTTAGGAGGATTTTTCCCTTGTTAGAATCTAAAAGTACATTTTTTTTCCTGTTTAACAAGTACTTATCTTTTACTGATTCTCTGTTTTGAAAGAAAGCTTTTGATTGTCCTCCGTTTTCTGTGAAGTGTATGCTCCACCTCCGTAGAAATAGAATACAGAAGAAATCTTATTTTCTACCTGCTCCCTCAAAACATGCGGGATGATCTTGCACAGTTTTTCCGATTATTTGCTCAATCCACTTCTTTCAAAATAAAATACATTGCCCTATCTTCTAGTTTTTCTATGGTAAGCTACTATAAGATTTAAAATTGAAATTTACTGAACGTAAAATTTATTTATTTTAATTTCTTTATAGTGAATTAATTTTGTTATCTTAAAGGTTTTATATCAGCTGATAAATATTATTTTATTTAAAATAACATTATGAACCAACAGTCATATAGCCAAGATTCAATCTTACAAGTTTTTTTCAACGATAAGCCAGAGGTTCCAGAGTCTGGGAAAGATTCTAGTTTCCAAAACCAAGATCCCGACTTGAATTTCAAGGAATATATTGTTGGCAACTCTACGATTAAAAGCCATTACGTTTTCGGAAAAAATGCCACGCTGCAAAAGTCATCCTGCTTTATGGAACATGAACAAGCAATATATGCTGTTCCAGCACAGCCCGTTGTTACATTTCATATACAGGTGTCTGGAAACAACAAGATGAAATTTGTCAATGGGCAAGACGGGAGACTGATTAATGAACTGCAATATTGTTTATTATGGCAGAATGATCGAATCCTGTCTTATGAACTATCGCTATATGAGGCAGATTATTGTAGTTTACATTTCCGGCCTAGCCACTTTTTAGAGATGTCATACCGCATCCCTCTTTTAACAGAATTGGCAATGGAGGTCACTAGATCTTCACAAAGTGCGCTCGATTTCTATGTCGGCAAGGCTGACGAGGGACTGCTAGCATTTATTGACGCTATATTACTTGAAGTTAGGCACTATCATATAAGCGATCAGCGCTTTACTCATTTATGTGAATGCCTATTAATCAAGTCCATGGAGCTGCCAGTAGAGGTACAGCCTTTTCCAATAGATGCCTTAAAACGCACTTCAAATAGTGCTTTCTCAGATTTGGATGACGATACATTTATGGACGAGCAGAAGTTAAGGTTTGAATCTATTTTCCGTTATTATTCTAGAGATGCGTTGATAGCGAATTTTTATACGATCAAGCAAGAATATCTAGCGCTGAAAGAGGAACGCGCCAAGAGTAACGCCATTATGAAAGAGGTTAAGGACTGTTATCATGGTGTTATGGGAGATTCTGCCGATCTTTTGGCGGAGAGCTATTTCTGGGTAGCTGTAAAGTTGGAGGAGCAGATGAAAAGGTTCAATTTAACCGAGAAAGAGAAAGGTACGTTGGTAGAAGCGATCATTGCTGTCTGTGACCAGTCTTTTGAACTGAAAACACCTCGTGCCGATCAGCTGCAATTTTACACGCATTATACTGGGCAAACATATGTCGGCGATGTGGGTATGCAAGAGTTTGGGGAAATATTAAATATGTTTATCCCGAATATGAATCTCCCAACGGATAAATTGGATGGAAGCAGGGAATCCAGAGCTATTTTGGATCAATATATACAAGATAGTTGCAGCTTTACACCGCTATCGCATATAACAGAAAAAGGAGAAATGGATAAACCTCCGAAAGTCGTTGAACTTTACCACATGCTAATGCAGCGGATGGCAGATGAGCTTACCATAACCGATACAGGCGACTTCCAAAAGAGCGATCTTATTCGAATTCTTGATCATGCCTATCAACGAAATGACCTTTCCCTATTGCTTATGGTTGAGATTGAGCAACTGACAGATGATGGAGATTATGTTGAAAACCAAAAGTTCAATAAAATATGTTTGTGGCATTCGGTACTTGAGGAAGCCATCGATGAATGGTATGATACAGGTTTTTCCAAAGAAGAAGAGCTGATAAGCAATTTAATGCCTTTATATTTTCAATCGCCAGATAAAATTAAAGCTGTTGAGCGTAAAGTGATGGAAACAAAAGCAATATACGATGCTATGGTACCAGTTCTTGTTGATGTAGGCTTTACTATGGAATCCCTTCTGAAAAAAAACATCTTTTTACTAACCGCAGAGTCATTGATCGTTGCAGCGGAGAATCCATATAAAGAGAAGTAAATAAAAGTAAATATTATAAAAATAACTTCTTACCTCACTCTTCCGATTTTATTTTTAAGTTCAGAGTGAACATGCAAGCTAACCTATATTTTTTAATCGTACACCAAAGCTGTACAGTTAAATCGTAATTAGTTAGCAAGCAACGTTGTAAGAAAAAGCGAATTTTCAAATTTTATAAAATTCATTTAATTAATTAGATATGAGCGAAAAATCTTTACTGAAAGTATTCCTAAATGACAAGCCAGTCGTTCCTCAGGATAAGCTAAGTCTTCATATGTATGAAACTAGTACAGATGTTATTTTTCACACTGTTGATCATGTGTAGATGATGCACAGTTGACAAGCCATAATTTTTTGAGCAAGGATGTGAGTATGCGCGCATTTAAGTTCGAACTTAACAAGCCCATTACCCTCTATTCAATTCCTTCGGATCCAGTACTAACCTTTCATTTTCAGGTATATAATAGTCAAAAAACTAAGTTTGTACAGGAAGATAAAGGCATGTTACTCTTTGAGCAAAATAACCAGATATTCTGGCAAAATATGGAAACTGTCAAGTATGAATTTGAGCAAGGGTTATTCAGTCATTTTAACCTGTTTTTCAGACCTCATGTAATTTTAGAATTGGCGGAAAAGCACCCGGTTTTACGGGAACTGGCTATGGAGATCGCAACCAGTAAACGCACTGATCTAGATTTTTTTGTTACTGTTGCAGGAGCGGATATAGATGTATTGATCGATCAAATATATGATGAATTTCATCAAGCTTTCGTCAGTGAGAGAAGATTTAAGCATTTGGCAGAATGTCTGCTGCTGTGCAGTATGGGTATTGATATTACCGTTGATCCTCCTGCTCCAGGTGATATAAAAAAGGATGATGAATTTTTAGATCTTGAATCAGATGTTATAGGTATATTGGCGCGACAAGAGTTATTTACAAAAGACCAGAAACATTTTATTGCTCAGTATAAGTATTTCACTAAACAAATGCTTTTAGACGACTTTAATTTGAAAAAGCAAGCCTATATACAAAGGAAAAAAGCTGTTCGTATAAAGCAGAAACACCTTGCAAAGGTAAAAGAATGCTATTATGAAATAATGAATGATGTCTTAAACGTGCAGGCTTCAAAATTTTTCTTGATGGCAGAGCTCATTGATCATCAGGTTGATAAATATGAATGGAATAATCAGGAAAAAGAAATAATAGGAAAGGTTATTATTTTAGCATGCCGATTTGCTTTCCAAGATGTTCCGCCTTTAAAATTTCAGATAGAGCTATATAACAAGTGGAGTGAAAAGCCCTATATGAACCCACTCGGTTTTAATCATTTTAAAGAACTACTAAAAAAAATTAAACCCGAATTTACTATTGATCTACCTGATTTGGAGGTGTCCTACGAAAGTCAGGCAATTTTTATGGATCATGTGCAAGACCTATTTGGATATAGGCCTTTGGACCATTACAAAGGACTAAAAAATATCGAAAAACCGAAGGAGCTGACTGTACTTTATCAGAGGCTTATGCGAAAGTTCTTGGATGAAATCTCCATTAGCGATGCAGGCGAAATTACAAAAAGTGATGTGATCCGTATTCTGGATTTTAGTTATGACACGAATGATCCAATCTCTATGTTGATGCTCGAAATCAAACATTTTTCTGACGATAAACAGTATGTCTTTGCACAGGATTCAGATCTTCTGAGCGCTTGGTTATTGGCTCTGGCCACATATGATGTCGAACTGGATGAACAACTGTTTTTATTGGAACATGATCCGCGATTTGAGCTGATTACTGTTTACAATAATTCTCCTAAAAAGATGGGAGCCGTCGAGGAACATGTTAAGCTTGAAAGAAATCTAATTTTGCAGCAGACTGACTTAGTTGATAAGCACATTAAGCATCTCAAGGAGTGTCAAAGTAAAAATATGCTATTGAATATTATAAACCTCTTCAATTGTTGATTATTTTGAATACAGCTTTTTAATAGCTGGGCAAATTTTCATGATACCTCCTTGTGTAATAGAGATTCAGGGCAAATATTTTGCTGATGAAGTTTATTGTTTTTGTCAGCAAGAGCCTATTCTTACTGTTGCTTAAGCAGGGGACAGTAAACTCAATTAGCTTTACGAGGGCTTGGGGTTTATTTATATGGAACCCCTCAGGGCTCTGTCATTCCGTGAAGATAAATTATATATGATAAAGTGATTAACTTTAGGGCAAATTGTTGAGGGTAGCGAGCTTACCATCGACGAAATTGAACAGCTTTGAGTGAAATAGGAGCGGGATGCGTAGGTTTTTTCGTTGGGCACTCCCGCAATTATGAAAACAAACTTCAGGAGCTTTATAAGAGCGTAGTAGAGTCTTTAAAGCAAAATGCACGTAGTTATCTGGCAGATGCCGTTATAGGCTTCAGTGCCATATTGATGAGCCCTCGGGCAAAGGAACACGGATCGTTTATAGTCACCGCTATCGGTGCACCAGTATTGCTCAATCAGATTAAACATATACAAGTAGAATCAGTAGATGGAGATATCGATGGATCTGTTATTAAGAACAAAGTCAAAGCAAGCTTGATCATAGACCGCCATACCGGTACCTATACAATGGACAATGCAACAGCCGAGTTGATAGCCACATCCCGATTGACCGAATTTGTACCCTTGCTATTCAAAGCAATGAATGAAAGAGGGGAGGATAGAGTATTTAAATACTAATTTTTAGTATATATGATTACGATAGACTCCTAAATTTAAACTAATTTTTTTTCCATAATATAATCCTCCATTATAAAACCATCACCAATATCAATATTCTCTTCGCCGACTTTCTCGAAACCTATACCCTTATAAAAATCGATAGCAGAATTATCTCTATTCACATTTAGAGAAAGACTATGATTTTTGTTTTTCATTGCAATATCTGTAATTGTTTTCATGAGTAATTTTCCGACACCTTTTCCCTGTGATGCAGGAAGAATGTAGATTTTATGAATTTTTGTTTTCGACAAACCTTTATAATTCAATTCGTAAGAAGCATAGCCCAAATGCTTTATTTCATCTTTTACGATTAGAAACTGATGGCCCTTATTTGTGGTCTGTTCAGATAATGCATTTGTGCTGTACATCATATCAAGCATATAACTGATCTGTTCCTCTGATAAAATAGGGCCGAAAGTATCTGGCCAAGTTTCATGAGCGATCTTTTGGATAATAGGATAATCACTTGAAGTTGCAGTATAAATAGTAAGCATAATTATTTTGAATTTTTAAAATCTTTATTTTTTATTATCAACTAGTAATTGTTTAAATATAATAAATCATTGGTATTCAAGATGTACAAAATAAAATACATTAAAACTAAAATTTATAGTAAATAAAAGCTAATATATTTAGTTTTATTATTTATATTTGGATATTGAATAAGGATGGACACGCTTCAAGATAATCGGTTGCTCAACATTCTTGCGTGTTCATCCTGTTCAATAATTGGATTAAAGCAGGGTAGGGTTCTGTAAGTTCGCTTTATAGTAAAGGAATTTAAGATCGAAATTTAGACCTGTTGGAAGAAGGCGAAAACGATAAATACTAATTGCGATGAATGTACCATTGACAACCGAGATCTTGAAAGACTTAAAGCATAAGGGATATAATATCTTAAAGTCTGACAATAGTGTGGATGATGTTATACAGCATTTTGTCCCGACAAAAGTAAACGACCTATGGGCGTTTATGAGTGAATTTAAGGAAGAGTCTGCGACAGTCGTGATCGAGCAGATTTTGGACGTACCAGAAGAAGTGTTAGAAGGGAAATTCTTACGGGTTTTCTGATTGATCTATTAATTTAAAAAACTATACAGATGAATTTAAAGCAAATACACCAAGAATATATACTCAATCATCCTGAAGCTGTAAAAACTGCTAAGAGCAGAGGACAGCTAACTTTTAGACAGATTGCAGGCATTCGTGAGTCTGCCTTTAGTATGTCTCAGCTATTTACCATAGCAGATGGGGAAGAGATTATTAGACAAGGTTTTGCTAGATGGCCAGATGTCATCGCAGGGGAGTTGGAGCTATTCAAGAGGAGATTGGTCGATTAATATGTGGTGATTGGCTATTTTTTTTCTCATTCTAGAAGTTTTAAAAAAAAGAGAACATCGACGCTTGACTTCTGAAAATTGACTAGGCAGGTGTTCAAGAATCAGAATTATGATCTAAAAAACTCTTTAACTTATCTTCGGATTTTATTTCTAGCTGCAATCGAAGTGCGCATCAAATTGCCTCCATCAATTGATCATTAAAAAGTTGTGGATAATTTTTAGTGAGTTCAGATTTCCAATTATGCATTTGGAAATCATCATTTCTGATTGTACCATCCGGGTCCATCAAAACATACCTAGGGATACCGTTAAACTTAAATAGTTCGCGCAATGCCATATACTCATCTGCAGATACTCTATATGATTCAGACATATCATTTTCAACAATATAATTCTTATAAAAATCCACATCTGGTGTACCCACATTATCCGTTACGAAGACAAATACCAAATTCGGATTATCTTTGAGTTTTAACCGTTTTTCCTTCATTGATTCTATGCCTTGGCGACACGGTCCACACCATTGTGCCCAAAAGTCGACAACCACGACCTTGCCACGATATTTATCTGTCATCTTGGTAAAGAGTGCACCAGCAGGAGTATTTGGTAATAAATAACCGTCTTTGGATATTTTTACACGCTCCGCCAATTTAAGTGCTTCATTTTTTAAATCTTTATTGGTTAATACTGTTAACAGATCATCTGTCAGATTTGTAATCTTTATGGTGTCTGTAGCATAATCTAATTTAGACTTCAAGGTACGCAATTTAGCAACTTCTGTAACTAAGGTATTGGCTATTGTCGGATTAAACTTTTTATTTGCCGAATCCAACACCAAGTATAGGTTGCCTTTAAACTGACAATTCAAGGCATTATAATACTCTTGCGTACGAAAAAGTGGTGAAAATTCGAAGAGATTGATAAAACTTGAAAATTCATTTGGTACCAACAAAGCAAAATCGTTTAGGTTTAACCGAGTCATAAAATCAAAATAATCGGTCGGAAGAGGTTCTTTAAGAAAAGAATTTTTAGGATCATCTCTAAAAAGACTTTTTTTGGACATTTGGAGATCCATTAATTGTGTCGCATAGTAAAGTGCAATATCTGTATGGATCAGATTTTTTAATTTGGGTAAAAATCCGGATTTCCTAAAACGTACGTCTACTTCATGTTGCACCGAATCCCAAGCAGAAATAATTTGCATTTTTGTTTGTGAAATAGGTTGTTCCTTCAATATCTTTTCCCGATTTTGATAGAAAGCTCGAGGATTCTTTCCCCAATCAAAATCTTTTAATTGCTGGTTTTCGACAGCAAGAGGCCCCTCAAAACCTATTAATTCTAAGTTTTGATCTTGAGTAACTTTGAATCGCAAAGCTAACGTTTGCCCAGGTTCAATATAAAATGTAAACCTGTCATTTCTATATTTTATATAGGAAATTTCAGGATGTGTCACAGGGTAGCTCGCTTCAAAACGACCATCAGGAAAGATCTGAACGGTTGTTGGATAATCTTCCCTAGTTAGCTGATTGCTACTATATATTATGCCACTGGTAAATTCTGATTTAGGATTATAACCTTCAATAAATCCAATTAGTCTTACGGTATCATATTGGAAGAAATTATCCTTATAACTTACTTTATTTGTTTTTACTTTAGCCTTTGCTAGTTCTTTTATTATCCAGCTGTTCGGATCGGGTTCAGCAGATTGGTTTAGCGAAATTTGTGCGGTAGCACAATACAAAGAGAATAAAGAAAAAAAAAGGCACAATAAATATTTCATAATTTCAGGTTATCGGTGGCTATAAAGTTAAATAATTTTAACGAAAAAAAGAATATAAAATCGATTTTTTTATTTCCCTTTCCAATATGTGAAATACAGTAAATAGTTATTTGCGGTCAGTACCGTCCAAATAAAATGCAGAGATCAAAGAGCATAGTTGCTTGTACACTCACGGATTTAGATAAGTTAGTTTCCTGTGTAGTTTTGCATTGTTTTTGGAAGTAAAATTTGTACACTGCCATCTTTTTTTAATTTAATAAACATTTTTAATTTCGTGTCCATCGGCCTTCCGCTGTTGTACATTATTGCTGCTCTCCACTTAGGTTTATACTTGCCAAAATCTCTGTTCCTGTCCAGAAAAACAGCCCTTTCAGCAATATCGTTAAGCTCAGAGTTTTTTCCTCCAATTGATTTTACATCTGTAACCTTTCCAGTTTTTAAAATGATTATTTCTAGCACACAAATAGAATCATTAACAGCATCCGATTGGATTACACTTAATTCTTTTGCAATCTGCTGTTCCCGTGCCTCTATACTGCCCAAATATTTTGCAGGAAAACCCCATAATGGCATTATCTGTCCGTAGAAGTCTTTATGTGTAGTAAAGTAATATATAGTGCTATCTCTATAAATGGAGATTTTACTTAAGTAATTTATCTCATCATTTTTAGGTAGATTTTGAGGATGTATTTCCTTGATAGATGGTAAATGCAGCCACGGATAATTTTGATTTAAGATATATTTATCACCCTCAAAATTTAGATCAAAATAATAGTTATTTTCTATATGCAGAAAAGATTGTGAAGTATCTCCATTTTTTCTATCAAATATTGTGGTCTCTTTTGTAAATAATTTAGTGAAGAATGCTTTTTCATTTGAATATCCTATATCTATATGAGTTATATTATCATCTTTAATGCTGTTCTTGTCAGAGGAAAATATTCTTGTTTCAAGGAATTCATTGTAATGCCGTTTAGCGATTTTGTTTTGTGATAATACATTTAATGACAGTAAAAGAGTGCAAAAAAATAGGAGATATTTCATATACAAAAAATGTTATTATAGATTATAGACAATGATTTGGATGTCATTACAGATTAATAGATTCTCCTGAATTTCTTTAAAATACATTAATTTTCTGTTTCGAATTGAATAACACAATATCCCAACTCATTAAGGTGATATTTTATGGAAGTATTATATAACTAATATAGTATAAATTTAACAAATCATTGGTATTCAGAAGGTATAAATAAAAATAGATAAAAACTAAAATTTATAGTATGTAAAAGCTGATATATTTAGTTCTATTATTTGTCTTTGGATATTGAATAAGGATGGACACGCTTCAAGATAACCGGTAGCTCAACATTCTTTCGTGTTCATCCTGTTCAATATTGGATCAAAGCAGGGAAGGATTCTGTAAGTTCGCTTTATAGTAAAGTAATTCAACTGTGTTACCCGATAACAAGCGTTTAACATCTGGATAATATTTAGGATTTTATAAAGTCGGATTCAATAGTGATTACAGCTTTTAGTTTCTTGGCAATTCTATGAACTGATCATCAGTCAAATTTCTATAACAACAAGACTGTGATGTAATCAATATCGCTACGTCAGTTATACAAGGTCACTTGCATTAATTTAGGAGACCTTTCTATTTTTATTACCCAGTCATGTTATTCAAGAATTAGCTCCAATGAGGGCCTTCTCAATATATCTTCTCTTTTCCAGATCTCTGGAACCTTTCGAATAACAATCTAATGTGTTTTACCTAAGACAATTGTAGCACGGTATGACAAGACGAACAAATGCATTTAATATTTGTTGGTAAATAACGAATGTTTTTATTAATTTGTAGTGTAATAATGATGTGATTATGGTAAATGTATCGATAGTAAATTTCAAAGATATTCTTCGTTTCAATCAAGAAGCTATTTACGATTTTGAAGAGAGTATTCTGGTCGCAGATGTAGGTATTCGTGATTTGCATATTACTCGCATGTTTCCTATAAGAACATCTTTTTTTATGTTCGTCCTCGTTGAACAAGGCACTATGCGTATTGAGCTCGATTATAGCATTCATCATTTATCCAAACAAGATTTTCTTCTTATCCTACCCGAGCATATCTATCAAAGCATATCAGGTAGCCCAGATACCCGATATCGACTTATTTTTGTAGAACAGGCATATTTTGAGACAATGAACAGGTCAAAAAACGATGTGCTAAAAACTAGTTTTTTAAATATCCGTAAAGATCCTGTTATCCATCTTTCAGAGGAGGAATTTAATGTACTCGCTTCTTGTCATGAAAGACTAGAGCAGCGAATGCCGGCCATACATCATTTCAAGAAAGATATTATTAATGCACTCTTGCTGGAATATGTAATCGAGGCCGAAAACATGATGATAAATCATCATGAACATCAGGTAAACCAAAGTAATTTAACCAGGCAGGATATTATTTTTCATAATTTTTTAACATTATTGAAAAAAGATGTCATCCATCAGCACCATGTATCATTTTACGCTGATAAGCTATATATCACACCCCAGTATTTAGCTTCGGTATTAAAACAGCTTACAGGTAAAGGAACTAAAGATTGGATTGCTGATGCTTTATTGGTTGAAGCAAAGATTATGCTCCAACACTCACAGCAATCTGTACAGCAGATATCCGATGCTCTTAATTTTTACGACCAATCCACATTCGGTAAATTTTTCAAAGCACGTACCGGGCAAACTCCCAAAGCATATCAGAATTTATGATTTTTAACTCCAAGTGTTCACGTACCTTCGATTATTACCAATAATGTACTGTTAATTCACACCCATTACCGTATTGATTTGAGATTTTTGTGTTTTATATATTCCTTCAGTATTAGAAGAGAAATATAGCATAATGAAAGTAAAATATGGAATTGAACGAACAGGAAGTAATTCGTCGTGAGAATCTCGAACAATTACGAGAAATGGGGATAAATCCTTATCCAGCCGCAGAATTTAAGATAAACGCTACGACATCCGATATCAAGCAGGGTTTTAAAAAAGATGAAGTAAAACAAGTCACTATTGCCGGCCGTATCATGAGCCGTCGTATGATGGGAAAGGCCGCATTTGTAGAACTGCAGGATCCGTACGGTCGCATTCAGCTTTACATCAGCCGTGATGATATCTGCACAGGTGAGAATAAAGATTTATATAACATCGTGTTCAAAAAACTATTGGATCTAGGCGATATTGTTGGCGTTGAGGGAAATGTCTTCAGCACCAAAACTGGTGAGATCTCCATTCATGTAAAGCAATTGCAGATTCTTTCAAAATCACTACGTCCTTTACCCGTTGTAAAACATAAAGAGGGCGTTGCATATGACGCATTTCTTGATCCTGAACAGCGTTACCGTCAACGTTATGTTGATCTTATTGTTAACCATGGAGTCAAAGAAGTTTTTCTTAAAAGAACGAAAATCTTTCAGTCAATGCGCCAGTTTTTCATTACGAAAGGTTATGTAGAAGTTGATACACCAGTTCTTCAGTCCATCCCGGGTGGTGCAAGCGCAAGGCCATTTATTTCTCATCATGAAGCATTAAATATACCCTTATATCTGCGTATTGCCAATGAATTGTACTTGAAAAGATTGATTGTCGGCGGATTTGATGGTGTATTTGAGTTTTCACGTAATTTTCGCAATGAGGGTATGGACCGTACCCATAATCCCGAATTTACCGTCATGGAGATTTATGTCCCTTATAAAGATTACAACTGGATGATGGCATTCACAGAGCAGCTATTGGAAAGGATATGTCTTGAGGTTTTGGGTACAACTGAGGTACTGGTGGGAGATACTGTTATCGATTTTAAAGCACCTTATCGACGAGTAACTATGGCTGGTGCCATACAAGAAAATACGGGTGTTGATATCCGTAATATGACCGAAGAAGAATTACGACGTACTTGTATTGCCCTCGGCATAGCACAAGATGAAAGTATGGGTAAAGGCAAACTAATAGATGAAATTTTTGGGAAGACCAGTGAAAAGAAATACGTACAACCGACTTTTATTATTGATTATCCCATAGCAATGTCGCCACTATGTAAAAGTCATCGTGATGATGCCTCTTAACAGAAAGATTTGAGCTTATCGTCAATGGAGTAGAATTATGTAATGCTTATTCGGAATTAAACGATCCGATCGAGCAGCGCTTAAGATTTGAAGAACAACTTCTGCTTCAGAAAAAAGGAGATGATGAGGCTATGTACATTGACCAAGATTTTCTACGTGCATTAGAATATGGTATGCCTCCCACATCTGGGATGGGTATTGGTATGGATAGGCTAACGATGTTACTTACCGGCCAAACGACCATACAAGAAGTATTACTATTTCCGCAGATGAGGCCAGAAGCATGATTTAATTTGTCTTCTGGATAGTCAGTAATGATTACAATATTGTTATTCACGAAATAAGTTTTTAAAAAGTCATAGCCTGAATCAATATGGTCAAACATTATGCGTCTAAAAACAACACCCATTGGTGCATCTGTATTTTCAAGTTCAGTTGCACCTATTTTTTTGCTGTCAAGAATTATGTCGTAAAGTTTTATTGTCATTGCTCGCGTGGATGCAGTTTGGAGGTTTTACCAAGACCGATTTAGTGACTTTGGTAAATGACGAAGGTAACTGGAAAGTATCTCAATCGGTCAATTCTTATAAGTAAGCAAGTTTAATCGATATATTAAGTAGAAGCCATGTCGTAAGATATGGCTTTTTTTGTGCCCGGAAAGCAAGACTAGGTTAACATGTTAATGCTTTTGTTGCTTGCTAGCCGACAGCAAACGTTTAAAAACGACTACAAACGTTTAATAACCGGCTAATAATTTTAGTTTTCCTGATGTTTGCTTAGCAATATTAATTATTTAAGCAAAGCATATTATTATGAAAAAGACAAAAAGTAGCATGGGCAAGTATGTTGGTTTTAGTGGCGACTGGAGCTTTAAATTCTATTTTGGCAGGGAAGAAAATAAGCCGATTTTAATTTTGATTTTTAAATGGGCTGTTTGAGGGAGAGAAAGTTATTCAGGATCTTCATTATCGGCCAGTGGAGCAGGGTGGCGATGTTGAAAATGAGCGTAAGGTTATTTTCGATCTCTATTGTACCGGTATTGATGGGGAGCATTTCATTATAGAGATGCAACAGCTTTATCAAGATTTTTTTAAAGATCGGACCGTTTTTTATACATCCAGGCTTATCAATAAACTTATACCCAGGGGCTATAAGGGAAATACATACGAACTTCCCGAAGTATATTTTATTGGTATCTTAGAATTTGAGTTAGGAGAAACAGAACCGGGAAAGTATTTTTACGATGTTGCTCTTTGCGATAAGCAGAGTAGTCGTGTTTTTTATGAAAAGCTTGGTTACAAGCTCTTAGTATTACCAAATTTTAATAAGAATGAGGTTGATATAAAGACAGATATGGATATGTGGCTATATCTATTGAAAAACATGAGTAAACTTGATAAAATACCTGATTTTTTGGATAAGCGGGTATTTGGTCTTATCTTTGACATAGGCGAAGTCGCAAAATTAATACCGGAGGATAAGATGGCATACGAAGCAAGTTTAAAACATAAGCGTGATGCAGAGAATACCTATTCTACTGCTCAGCGTCTTGGACATGATCGAGGTTTAAAAGAAGGTTTAAAAAAAGGTATTGCTCAAGGCCAACATCAAAATGCTATTGAGACAGCTTTGAAATTTAAAAATATGGGTTTACCTTTAGAACAAATTGCTGAGGGTACCGGCCTTACCGTCGACGAGATTGAAAAACTGAAATAAATCAAATAGGTCATATAAAACACATAAAGCCATTCTGTCAAGAATGGCTTTATGTGTTTTATACCTTCCTTACGGCTTCCCGTATTTTTTGATCAAACCGATCCCCACAGAAAATCCCATATCAACAACAGCTGTTATTGGAGCCAATGCTTTGGGTGCGATCCAGAGTGAGCTTCGCAGATCGTTTGTGGATTCTTCGGGGGGAGCTTCCGCAATTATGAAAACAAACTACAAGAGCTATATAAGAGCTTAGTGGAGTCTTTAAAGCAATATGCATGTAGCTACCGGGCAGATGCCGTTATAGGCTTCAGCGTCAATATTGATGAACTCTCGGGCAAAGGAATCCCAATCGCTTATGATCACCGCTATCGGTACACCTGTATTGCTCAACGAAATTAAACATATACAAGTAGAATCAGTAGGTGGAGATATCGATGGATCTGTTATTAAGAACAAAGTCAAAGCAAGCTTGATCAGGGAATGCAATACCGGTATCTATAACATGGAAAATGCTACAGCCGAGTTTATAGCCACATCCCGATTGACCGAATTTTTACCCTTGCTATTCAAAGGGAAGAATGAAACAGGGGAGGATCAGGTATTTTTCGGTCAACTTCGATCTTTTCATCTGTTTTCCTCCTATTTAGAATTAGTAATTCATCTCTGAATTCTATACTTTTAAAATGTCCTATTTTTTGGAGGAGGTCAGAGGTCAATCTTTTTGAGGGTAAAACGATAGGGAATATGCTAATGTTGCTTTCGGACAAAGACAATATAATCTGTGCTGACCGGCTCAAGACCATTCTTTCTCATCTCTGTTGCTATTTGAGCTCTATGATAGGTTCCGTGATTAAAGGTATGTAGCAATATCTCTTCAATGGAGTTTACAAATTTATCATTTTTAGTGTTTTTATATTGAATGCTATGTTTGTCATAATCGTTGTGTTTTTTGATCTTTTCATCTAAGCCAGCGGAAGCTAAATTATGGTATTGTTCGCATTCCATAATACTATGTTCATCCCAAACGCCTAGGTATGGTTTTTCACCATTTAATCTACTTAACCAGATTATTTGTGCATTAACAATATGACTCATTAGTCGTAAACAGGAGGGAGGAATTATACTTCCTTGAGATTTTATTGTACTGATGACTGATTTATTGGCCCAGTCATTATATAACCATAAATGTTCAATCGGATTTGACATTGTAAATAAATTACTTTGATTTAAATATACGCAATAATTTCTCTAAGAATTCATTTTGTGAGCGGACATCTTATTTACTTTGGGGAGTGACTACTTTAAAAAAGATGGATAGCTTATCATTTTATTATAAATGTGTTATCAAGCCAAGTGGAGTAGGTGTCGCGATGATCATTTTCTTAATAGTCTTCCGATTACGACACCTGATATGATTGTGGGAATAAAGCCAATATATTAGCGACTCATTATTTTAATATTTATTGATATTTTATTTGGACATCTGCTCATATCTTTTGCTAATAAACGATACTTAAAAAATACGACAATAAAAGACATGAGAAAATAACTGACTATTTGAATGCTACTTTATGAGCATGAGTTGAAAGAGCCTCTGAATCCGAAAACTAGCAACTTTAAATTCAAAGCGAGACAACAGGTTTTCTAATTCCGAACCTCTTAAAACTGCTACTGCATGCTGTTCTATTTGTAATGCTCGTAAAACTTATTGTTAAATAATTCAGTTGGATCGTATTTTAATTTAAGTTGAAAAAAACGGTCAGCGTTAGGATAAGATTTTCTCATTTTGTCCTTGTCAATATGTAAACGATAAGGCAAGTAATAAGTACCATTGTTTTTCAAGGCAATATCCACAAGTAAGTTTGTCAATTTTTTCATTTCTGCCTCTTGTTTATTTGTTTTCTTTTGATTGAACAAGATTACAAAACCAAATACATTTTCTCTAGCATAGTTTAAATAACTGTCATTGTCTTGATGAACGCCGCGAATAGTTATGTTGAGTAAATCTATTTTTGAGTTTTTTAGAATAGGTTTCATATCCCTAATGAATTGATTAAAATTTCTCTCCGGAATAAAATACTCTTGGAGTAAGTCGGTTGAAGAACTGTCTTTGTTTTCAATTAGTGAAACATGGTCGTTTAAAAGTTCGTTTCTTGAATAAATTTCATTTTTGGAAACTTTATTCATTCCTGTTTCCAAATCCCAGCGAAGTCGTTTTCCATATTCGCTGTTTACACTACCCCTAAATACCAATCTTTGCGTTTCCTTACTTTTTCCGTTTTGTAAAACAGGTATTTCCACGTCAGCCTTTTCAAAAAAGTTTAATGTTGCTTCTTCTAAAAAATGTTTGTCAGAAATACGTAGTCTGCCAAAAACTAGATTTACATTTGGATTTTCCGAAATGTATTTTTTGTAATAGGTTAAATAATTCTCGGGACTTAAACGAATGTATTTGTATTGTAAAGCTTCATTTTCTACCACTTTTAACTTTACGTCTAAAACAATTCCAAACAAACCGTATCCTCCGATTACCAACTTAAAAAGTTCCGGGTTTTCCTGTCTACTACAATTGATAATCTCCCCGTTTTCTTTCATTAAAGTAAATGAGACTACACTTGCAGCAATTGGCGGTAAGTCTTTTTGCCAGCCATGCCCGTTTACACTTATTGAACCACCAATAGAAAACGAACTGAATGCTTGCATTATAGCAATTGATTTATCGTATTTATTTAAATATTCTAAAGCATTTTCCCACAAAGAACCAGCACCGATTGTCAAAATATTATTTATTGTGTCAAGCTCCATTTGATTGTAGGGGAGCATATTTAGCATAATTCCATTCGGATACATGGTATGGCCTCCCATACTATGTTTAGCACCAGCAATTGATATTTTTAGATTATTTTCTTTTGCATATTTCAAAACATCTTTCAGTTGAATTTCAATTTCTCTTTTGTCATTCGGAACTTGAATAATGGTATCAACTTTGGTTAAGTTCAGTTGACTCGCATCATTTGTAAACCCTTTTGGGATTTGAATAATAAGGTCCTTTTCATTCCATTTTGTTTTTAAAATATGAAAAATTGGAATAGATAAAAATATGAATATTGTCAAAAGCCCGATTGTCCAAAGATGTTTTTTCTTCATTTGTTGGTTTAATTATAAAGTGTTAGTCCAATATAAAACACTTTTCCTTTCCGTTTATTTACAGATTTAGCTTACGAAAAGGTAATTGTCTATAGCATCATAGAGCAAAAGGACACTTAATGGATTAAAAGTATGAAAATTAAAATGATTCTACTTCATTGAAGCGTCACTGCCACCAGTTCTTAAATAAGACCAGCTTATACAGTTTTATCGTCAGTCACTACATCCTCAATCTTTCCATTTAAAGATCATTTCTTATATCGTGTTTGACTAAATATTTTAGTCTTGTAATTCAGCTGTTTATCAAAATGTGTAAATTTCACACTTATTTTAGCTAAATATGTTAGTATATTTGATCGAGTATTTATACCTTTAAAGTATAAACAACAGATGGGATAGAGATGATTTTTTAGGAAATGGAACGGAATATAGTGCATTGTGATCTTGACACATTTTTTGTGTCCGTAGAGCGTTTGCTCAACGTAGGGTTGGTGGGTAAACCAGTGCTTATCGGTGGGACTTCCGATCGGGGTGTGGTGGCATCATGCTCGTACGAAGCTCGGAAGTATGGCGTACACAGTGCCATGCCCATGCGGCTGGCCTTGCGTATGTGTCCCGAAGCCATCATTGTCAGGGGCGATCATGACCTGTACAGTCATTATTCCTCTATGGTCACCGAGATTATCGAAGAGGTGACACCTGTGGTTGAAAAAGCCAGTATCGATGAGCATTATCTCGACGTGACCGGTATGGACCGCTTCTTTGGTTGCTGGCAGTGGACGCAGGAATTGCGGCAGCGCATTATAAAAGAAACAGGATTACCCATCAGCTTTGGACTGTCCGTCAATAAAACCGTCAGCAAGATCGCTACGGGTCAGGCCAAACCGTCCGGTGAACTGTTTGTCAACAGTGGTACCGAAAAAGGATTTTTGGCACCACTTTCCATACGGAAAATTCCGATGGTAGGCGAGAAGTCCTACACCTTACTCCGCAATATGGGTATCAGCAAGATCGGCACTCTGCAGCAGATGGAAGCCTTCACCATGAAACATGTGATGGGGGAGAATGGAGTCACCATCTGGCGAAAAGCAAACGGTCTCGACGACTCCCTTGTACTGCCATTTCGGGAGCAGAAATCCATGAGCAAAGAAACAACCTTTCAGCAGGATACCATTGATATGGATCTGCTGCGCCGAACACTGATCGGTATGGTCGATACCCTTGCATTTGAGCTTCGCAAAGATCAGAAACTCACCAGTAGTATCACCCTCAAAATCCGTTACAGCAATTTCGATACCCATACCCAGCAGGTCAAAGTAGCCTTCACCAACTCGGATAAGCTTATTACCGAAAAAGTAATGGCACTATTTAAAAAGCTGTACAGCCGGCGCATGCTTATCCGCCTCATCGGAATCAAGTTTTCCAATCTCATCTATGGCGCCTATCAGACCGATCTGTTCAATGACAGCAGTGAAGAAGTCAATCTCTTGCAGGCCATGGACAAGATTCGCATGCGTTACGGTAGCCAGTACCTGATGAAAGGCATCTGCGCTCCAGAACCACCATCAAGGAAAGGAGGTGACCATGCTCCTTAATCTGCACAGCTATTACAGCTTACGCCATGGTACGCTCAGTCTCGACGAACTACTGGAAGGCATGCTCGCCAATGGCTACGATACTGCCGTGCTCACCGATATCAACAACAGTACCGGTTCCATAGACTTTATCCGAAAAGGCCAGCAGGCAGGTCTCAACATATTGGCCGGCATGGAATTCCGTCAGGACGACACCTGCTGTTTTATCGCCATTGCACAAAATGAACGGGGCTTTAGCGAGATCAATGCCTACCGTACACAGCTCAATTTCGAGAACGCAAAAGTTCCATTGCAGGCTCCAGAGTTCAAGGAAGTATTTGTCATTTACCCGTTAGAGCGCATGGGCAGTTTTGCGCTGAAAGACTACGAATACATCGGTATCCGTCCGCTGGAGCGGAGCAAGGCCATCCTGATGGATAAGCAGTTGCTTTCCAAAGCCGTTATACTTGCCCCGGTGACATTCCGCACGGCAGAACATACCTTTCATCGTCAGCTCAGAGCTATTGATCACAATCTGCTCATCTCACAGCTCTCGGACGAACAAGTAGCACCTGTCGATGAAGTCTTTGTACCCAAAGCACGGCTGATGAAAATCTATGCCGATCTGCCACAGCTCTTGAACAACACCCATCGGCTGTTGGCACAATGCCGCTTTCAGATGGATTTCCAGAGCGTGAAGAACAAGGCCACTTTTACCGGAAATCGCTACAATGATAAACAGCTGCTCCTCAAATATACCGGAGATGGATTCGAACACCGCTATGCCAAGAACGACCCCGTAGCCCGGGAACGTATAGCACGCGAACTCGAGATCATCGAACAGCTCAATTTTTCCAGTTACTTTCTCATCACCGATGATATCTGCCGTTATGCCCGTCATCGCGATTACCATTACGTAGGTCGCGGTTCCGGAGCCAATTCCGCAGTTGCTTACTGTTTGGGTATTACTGATGTCGATCCCATTGCCCTCAAACTACCTTTCGAACGCTTCCTCAATCCCAAGCGTAAAAGTCCGCCCGACTTTGATGTTGACTTTAGTTGGCGGGACCGAGACGATATGTACGACTATATTTTCAACCGCTATCAGCACGGCTATACTGCCCTGATGGGAGCCATGAGCACCTTTCGGTCGCGGAGCATCCTGCGTGAGCTCGGCAAAGTCTATGGTCTTCCCAAATCCGAAATTGACCGTCTAGTGCACGAACCCGAGCATATGCTCAATAAAAATGAAGTGACCAATACCATCTTGAGCGTCTACAACCGTATGGCCGATTTTCCCAATCAGCGGACCATCCACGCCTCTGGAGTGCTTATTTCCGAACAGCCATTGGTCAGCTATTGCGCGCTCGATTATCCGCCGAAAGGACTGCCGACCATGCAGTTTGATATGTATGTCGCCGAAGAAATCGGATTTGAAAAATTCGATATCCTATCCCAACGCGGTATCGGTCATATTAAAGACTGCCGGGAGATCGTGCATGCCAATCAGGGCATCACGATTGATACCCGTCAGCCTAAACGTTTTTTCGAAGACCCCCATATCGCCCAGCAGCTGCGCTCGGCCAATACCATTGGCTGTTTCTATATCGAGAGCCCCGCTATGCGGCAGCTGCTCACCAAACTGCATTGCGACGATTACCTTACGCTCGTTGCCGCATCCTCGATTATTCGACCCGGTGTATCGAGCAGCGGGATGATGGCCGCCTTTATCCAGCGGCACCATGACCCCAGTCAGGTGGTATATCCGCATCCCGTATTCAAAGAGCAGCTGGAAGAAACCTATGGCGTGATGGTCTACCAAGAAGACGTGATGAAGATCGCCAATGCCTACGGTGGGCTGGATATGGCCGATGCCGATGTCCTCCGTCGCATGATGTCCGGTAAATACCGGAGTAAAGATCACCTCATCGAGATCGAGGGGAAGTACTTTGACAACTGCAGAGCCAAGGGTTATGACGAAAAAGTGAGTCGGGAGATCTGGCGTCAGATGGAGAGTTTCGCAGGATACTCGTTCAATAAAGCCCATTCCGCCTCCTTTGCTGTCGAGAGCTATCAGAGTCTCTACCTCAAGACCTACTTTCCACTCGAATTTATGGTCAGCGTGCTCAACAATTATGGCGGTTTCTATAACCGCAAAGTCTATGTCAACGAAGCCCGTGTTGCAGGCGCTACCATCTGTCTGCCCTGTATCAACCGGTCGGAATATCAGACCAGTATCCATGGTCGCGATATCTATCTCGGTTTTGACTGCATGCAGCACGTAGAATCCAAACAAGTTGAACGGTTAATAGAAGAGCGGACGCGTAATGGGCTGTACCAGAACCTTGAGCAGTTTATCAGACGAACAGGTACTGGGCTCGAGCAGTTGATCATTCTTATCCGTATCGGTGCATTTCGCAGTTTTGGTAGCAGTAAGAAAGAACTCCTTTGGGAAGCACATCTTTTGCTGAACAAGCACACAAAAGCGAGTCCAAGTGCCGAACTGTTTGAATCCAATAGCCGTAAACCCGTTTTGCCACCTTTGGATAGCCATATCCTGGAGGACTATTATGATGAGATGGAACTTATTGGTTTTTGTGTCAGCGGTACCCTGTTTGATCTTGCCCGGAGTGATTTTCGAGGCGATGTGCAGAGTCGTGAACTGATGGATCATGTCGGTCGGACCGTTCGTATGGTAGGCGATTTTGTGGCCGAAAAGTTTGTGAAGACAAAGCGTGGTGAACTGATGAAATTCGGGACCTTCCTGGATATCGAAGGCAAGTTTTTCGACACCGTGCATTTTCCGCCCACGTTGGCACAATATCCTTTAAGAGGAGCCGGCATTTACCTCATCGAAGGGAAGGTCGTGCAGGAGTTTGGCTGTCCGTCACTGGAAGTGATCCGCTGTGCCAAGATGCCCCTTAAGCCAGATCCAAGGAGTATATAGCAGTTCAAACTATAAAACATATGGGAATGAGCAGCATATAATACTGGTGTCTTATTCGAAAGTTTGTTGGTAGATACGAAAGAGATATACAATTAAAATAAATTGCACCAGGGATAACCCTTTATTTTATCTCCATACGATTGTGATGGACAAATAAAAATTATAATTTTTCAAGGTGTATCTTTAATAAATCAAGTATAGTTTGTAAATCAATCTGTCCAGTGTAGTAAAGTGCATTGCTTTTAATATACAGTTGATTGAGATGTTCTTTTACTTTACTATCTTCTAATAAAAAAGCTTCATTTTGTGCAATTGGAATAGCAAAATCCAAATTAGGGAATCTACGCTTTTTATGAGCTAAATATTCGGGAGTTCCAATGAAATCTATTACTACTTGTTGATTAAGAAGTTGATAAACATCATAATATTGACGCATAAAATTCACTTGGTTGTCTCCTGAACTTTGCATATTCCTAAATTTTGTCGCTATTGTTTGCAGTTTTTCTACAAAAGTATAACACATATCATAACATGCAACTTGTAGCGCTCTATTATCTGTTAAATCAATCGATGCTTGTACCGCTTTCTCAAATGCCCATGATGATATATCTATAGGACTATTTGGGGCTACATTATCAAATCCTACTTCTAACAGAATACCCTGTTTTAATCCTGGCAATTCGTTAAAAAAGGAATTGTAAATTAACCTAATTCCTCCACTTCGGTAATATTGAGTATCATCAAAAACAGTATCCCTTTCAACGCCTATTATTCCATCTATTTTTATTTGATCGGCTAAGCTTTCATAGAAAGCTAATCTTTTTGCAACATTTTTTGGATTGGTATTTTTCGGATTTTCATTTATTCCCAAAGCAGCAGCGGGGTGGATATGTATGTCAATATCTTCTGAAAATCTATCAATTATTTTATAAGCTTTAGATAGGGAAGTACCGCCTTTTAATTCAAATTGAAAGCCTAGTATTTGAAGACCATATAAGCAGTGCATAATCCAATAATCCTTTTCGATCAGTATCGGATCAATTGCTCGTATTTCAGATTCTGCCAGGATAAGATCTTTGAAGTTCTTGTGCTGATGTAGATACATAGTTCTATACTAGTTCATTTATTATTTTTTTAGCTTTTATAGAGCCATATCTATCTGCATTCTTTTTAAGAAGCTCTTTATTAAATTGCTGTACCCTTGACTTTAGATTATGTAATAGGGTTTGCTCGTCTTCTTCCAAGCTTTTTAAATTGTTTAATAAATCAATAACTAAGTATTCGGATGAAAGCTGTTTTGGAAATTTGGACTTACGTCTAAACTGATAAACTTTATTTCCAAGTTTGACATCTTCATGCTTTTTATGATTATATATACTTTTACTATTATACAATTGTGTTGTTCCCAATCCTATTGAATTGTAATAATTGGGAGATGTTATTAAAAAATCATCACCTTTCAGATATTTCTTTATGACATCTTTCTCTTCGGGAACCGAATCTCCAAAAACTGTTTTTTTAGGAGCATAGTATAAGCCTTGAGCTAGTTTTTTAAGACTACCTTCTTGCACTAGGATAGCTAGATCACGATCTATTGATTTTGATGATTTTGCCAAATCCTCTCTACGATAGACTTGTCCTTTTCGTATTGATTTTTTTAAATTATCCAACTTATACATGAATCAAATGTATGAAATAAAATTCAAATTTCATGCAAAAATATTTATATTTTCATTTTTAAAATGTTTTTAAGTTGTTGTTTTCAAGTGTTCTATATTGTGGGTGATCCGCTGTGCCAAGATGCCCCTTAAGCCAGATCCACGGAGTATATAGCGGTAAATGCCGTGAAATTTCTATTGATATTCCTTATATTCGTATCAACAACACGATACCGTTATGCTATACATTCCATTTGAACAACTCACCCGTGGTACCTTTCAGGAATTTCTGAAACAGGGCTATCGTCAGTGTTTGTATTAATTAAACTTCACAGATAACTTTGTTATAATCAATTCCAAGAAATGGGAATATGATAGTTTTGTAAGCAATTCTTCAAACTTTATGAGGTCAGAATTAAACTGTTGATGCACAGATTTTTGATATGTATCGTTTTCAAAATTAATGTTTTGTAATTGGTCAGACACTGTCTGACTAATTAGATAACCTTTGTAGCAGATACGCTCCATTGGGATCTTTTTCAAAGTATTGTTGCCAGAAAGACTACATTGTTGCTCCAGTTCTAAAATCTTATTTAAACCTTATAAATTCAAAACCAGATACAATTGAGTCATCCATAAATGATATTAATCAAAAGTTTATATTGAAAAATCTGTACGCAGACTAAACCGTCATTTTCTTATATTCGTATCAAGAACGCAATACCGCTATGCTTTACAATCCATTCGAACAACTCACCCGTAGTACCTTTCAGGAATTTCTGGAACAGGGCTACCGTGATTTTGTACTGCAGCGGTTTGAGTGGCCCGATGTTCTCAAAGGAACAGGTTTTCTCCTTTCGCCATATTGGTCAGCCGAAGAAGCACATGCACATGCTGCAGAACTGGGGCCCAAAGAAGGGAAAGCCATACAGATACCGGCAGATGCCCATAGCATACAGCAGTTATTGGAAACCAATTCCGGTTATCGCATCTTCAACAACCGCTTTCGCGAAGAGAAGTGGGAAAAGCGCATGTTGCGCATGTACGAAAGCAAGATTGTTGGTTATCTCCGTAACCAGACCACCTTCAAGAGGAAAGATCCGATCGATATCCTCTTTACCCTCGAACATGGTCGCGTGTGGGCGATCATTACCGATGGTAAGACACAAAAGAAAGTCAGGGCTATTGAACTCATCAGTTAATCGCCGCAGGCAAAACAAATGAATACATCACCGTGTTTAACAAGAAACATACTATCAATATAAAGAACTATGTGCTGGGACATATCACTTCATACCGATCTTGAAATCGTCAAGAAAGCATTCCCTAAGTTACGGGACGAACGCAAACAGCTCGATTACGACTACCGTTATTTTGAAAACGTGCAGGCCATCACCTTTCCCGCATATCCCATCATCTACAAAGACAAAGAAGGCGAGGAGCTGGGGTTACTCGAAATGGAGTGGGGCGTATTGCCCACCTATATCAAAGACCCCAAAGAACAGGAAGACCGTCGTCGCAATATGATCAATGTACGGAGTGAACGGATTCTTGCCGATAGCAAGTCGTATTGGCATAGACTCAAAAACCAACGTTGTCTTATCCCTGTATCCGGTACCTTTGAGCATCGTACAGTACACGGATGGAAAAAGAAAGTACCCTATTTCATTGGAGAGAAAGGAAGGGAAATCTTCTATATCCCAGGTTTATACCAATGGCACGAGGTCGTCGATCAAGAGGGAGAGATCCATAAAATAGGAAGTTTCGGTATGCTTACCCGTGAAGCCAATACCGTTATGGGACAGATCCATAACGATGGACCGAACAAAAGACGTATGCCCTTATTCCTTACCCCTGAACTTGAACAGCAATGGCTATCCGCCAAAGATAAAGAAGCGCTGATACCTATTTTCAATTACGAAATCTCCGATCAGGAACTGGATTATTATCCCGTTTACACTTTAAGAGGATATCCCAACAGGCCAGATGGCAAGCATCGGTACGAACCCTATCAATGGTCAGATCTTCCGCCCTTAGGACAGGATGGACCCATGCAACAAAGTTTGTTTTAGTGATATGATTAAGATCTTATGAAGTTCGTCCCCCTGAGCAGAGTCATACTATTAGAATTAAAGCGTAACGGTTATAACATTTTAACATCTAAAAATACAGTTGACGACGAAAACCCAACATGGTATCCGTTAACTGTACCTGATGTTGATGATTATTTGTTACACCTAGATTGTAGTGGAAGCATTGTTCCTATGGAAGAGCAAGCACTATTAATTATCGACTATGCACTAGCCAATATAGAGGAGGGGCAGCTTTTAGGAGAAGTATTTCTAGAAATAGATCATTTAGGGGAATTGGAGGATAAAATCCAGTTTTACGGCAAGCAGTATAAGTTTATCTCCAATCCAGAATATTATGTTTTTTCATTCGATCCAAAGCGGGTCTTAATTCGCAATTATGCCTTGCGTACTGGCAATCATCTTTTGTATTTAGCTTATATTGGCGTAAATTATCCCACCCATGTCATCGATGAGATTCGAGATCTTGAAGATCTAACCCGTTCCCTGATCTATTTAGATCAAGAACAGGCAAGAGAATGGTTTAGAAAACATGATGTTACTATGGTACAATCAGATATTTCGGTATATGACAAGGATGCTATTTTAACCATTTTTTTACTTGGAACGGATCAACAAATAACGATTCCTTTAGAAGAAAAGGATGAGCTGGTTTATAACTTGATGGACATAGAAGAACTACTGCAACTCCGTGATCTATTCTGGATTGATCCAAGGATGGCATAAGTTTTAATGAGAGAATTTAATAAAATGAATTGCGCCTATATATACCAGCTCCGGATTTCTTAAAGTTCAATGTGGTAGAATCTTGAAATTTATATAAAATGAAATTCTGTACTTATATTTAGATATTCTGTAGAATGAAACTTCCGATGGTTATTTACTAAACGTCAATAGTAGAAATGGTTGTTAAACTTTAAAGATCTTACAGCTTCTTTTTGTTATGAGGAAAGGGAGGGAACCGAACCAATTGGCCCCCAACCATTTAAACACACTTTTTTTAGTACTTTTTTATTAGTGCCATGAATATGGATTTTTATCTTGAATCAAAATGTTCGTAATTGAAAAAATTTTCGACATACAAAATGATTTTATAGGACTTAATATTATAGATAGTGAATAAATTGTATTGTTCGGATGATAACTTATTTACGGTGAATATTACTGATGATTGCATTAATTACATCAAAGAACTGTCCTTTAATTCTCAAAATGAAACTGGAGGTATATTAATTGGTAATTATCAAAATGACTATTCTGTGGCATATATATCACTAATCACTGGACCTCCAAAAGATTCTAAAAAAGCACGGTTTACTTTTACCCGCGGTGTTTCCGGATTGAGTAAAATTCTTGATGAGAATTGGGGTGTTGGAAAATACTATTTGGGTGAATGGCATTTTCACCCGGGTACTTCTCCTGAACCAAGTCGGCAAGATGTAAATCAAATTCACCAAATTTCTCAAACAGGAAAATATGAATGCCCAGAACCAATTTTATTAATTATTGGGGGGACAAAATAGAAATTCGCAATTTCTATTTTCATATCAGTTAATGGAAAAAAACTGGTGAAACTATATGAATTTGACGAATAGCATATGCCGTTTATGCAAACTTAGGTGGTTTTAACCATTTTTTCGAAACCAGGAGGGATTTGAACTTAGGCTAGAATATTGCGTTAAATCTTTTAAATTAACACTTCAGTAAAATTGCCATTAATTTAGAATTTTTGTGGCAATTATAGTGTATATCCATTGCTAGCCACAGTTGTTTCTTTTGATTCATAATATTCTTTCCAGGTTTTTATCCTTCCAACAAACATTTTCAAATAGTTTTCTGTCAAAAAAATATTTGACCAATCAAATCTTTGTGCTTGAACGCCGAGATAAAAAGCAAAAATAGATGCCCCAGCATCTGGAATTAGTTTAATTTCTTTTTCCGCAATCTCTCTTACCTTTTGGTAGCCATTAAGAAAACTTTCAACTTTTGATTCATAGATTTCTTTATTTATCTCTATGTGAAATAGTTGGATAAAGAAATAACCAATGTCCAAAATCAAAAAGCCATTACCGCAATTGTCAAAGTCAAAAATGGTTATTTCTTCTTTATTATTGACAGTTACATTATCATACCAAATATCGAGATGAACTATTCCTTTTTGAAATTCAGATTGTTCAATTTCTTTAAATGTATTGGAGATTTCCAGTCCTATTTTTTTAAGATATTTCATCTCGCTCAAATCCTCAGCGAAATAGTGATTTAATAATTCGTATGATTTATTTAAAAGTAATTCTGAATTATAGTTAACTCTATTTATGTTTTTATTTGAAGTAATGTTGTGAAACCTTGCCATTAGACATCCCATTTCAAAACAAGTTTCATTATCCATAAATCTCATTTTTTCTCCTTTAGCATATGAGAATAGTACAATGTAGCGTTGCCCTTCAGGTGCATTAATTTCTTGTATCAAATTATTGTCTTTATCTGGAATAGGGAATGAAACAGAAACACTATTATCTTTCAACAGTTGAAGAAGCCACAATTCTTCTTGAATTTCAGTTTTGGTTCTCCAACCATGACAATAGACTCTTATTACATACTTATTTTTTTTGTCAGAAATAAAATAGGTATGATTTACACCTGTTCGGAATAATGTACACTGAAATCCTTCACTAAGATCGTATCTATCTTTAACAAATTCACCTAAGTTCTTCTCTGATAAGGTTGACGCTATAACTGGAAAAATGGACATTATATTTTGGGCGTATTTAATTATTTGTAATTATTTATTTAATTTTTAGCCCCGCCAATATACGTAAATATGAAAGTTATGACAATAAATATTACTAAATTTTAGTGCTTAATATCTAAGTAAATTATAAATGGTCGGGGGGAGGAGGGATTCGAACCACCTGCATTTCCAGCATATGAAAAGAATAATTCAAGTGTTTTTGAAACATTGCCACGAATTTGGATTTCTAATTTTTTATTGAATTCCACTAATTCGTTTACTTCTAAATTTTATCTTGGATCAAAGAGCAACCATCCGAAATGATTTTGTGTAAAGTTACAAATTATTACTTAATCGTTCAGGATACCAATTTGGAAATATAATATGAGGGAACTTAAATGCAAAAAAAGCAAAGGATCAATTAAGTAGTCTAACTTTTATTATGATTCTGTATTTGAATATCTGAAATTTACCTATATTTAGTTTGCAATATTTTAAATCTTTATAGCCTATAAATGAACAGTATCAATTGGTCAAATTTTAATCCTTCAGTTTTTACATTATTCTGTAATGCTCTGTTATCATTTGAGATCGGAAATAATTTTGTCCCGTTTTCTGCACCTGGAAGAGATGGGGGAATTGATGGTCAATATGAAGGTGAATATGGTGGAGAAACCGGAAAATGGCGTTTTCAATATAAATTTCATAAGGTAGCAAGAAAACAGGGATTTAATTCATTAAAAGCTGAGCTAAAAAATGAAATAAAGAGCTTAAAAGATGAAAACATTTTCGTACTAATTACCAATGTTGAATTACTGCCTCAAGAGTTAAAGGAACTAAAAGAACTGTTTACTTCTTGTACTTCGGAATTGCCTTACATTCCTAGCTTTAAAGTTTGGGATGGGGCAAAAATATTTTCTTTATATATTCAATATCCATTATTAGAACTTTGGCTTAACGAAGGCTTTAAAACTGCTCAATTACTGGAATATCGTGATTATTTTAGTAAGGAAATGAAGTTAAATGAGTTCGACCCAGGTACACTTACGAATATATTTGTTTCCCGAGAAAAGGATATTGAAAAACTTAAAACTTTTCTAAGTACTAATAATTCTTTATTTCTAATTTCTGGGGAAGCAGGAATAGGAAAAACAAGGCTAGTAGTAGAATTTTTCGAAAATCATGTAAGACAACTTGAAAATTGGAAAGCACTTGTTTTAGCAAGTAAGGATATCCAGGTTGACACATTAAATAAGGCACTGTCTTCTAATAAAAAAACAATAATATTAATTGATGATGCTCACACTTATACCTCTGAAACAATAGGTGATCTAAAGCGTTTAGCAGATGGTTTTGAAGGTAGTGTAAAATTGATCTTAACTTCTAGAAAGCTTCAGGCTTTCGAATCTTTGCAACTGATCAAAGATTATGATTTAGAAGATGAGATAAAAATTGAATTAGGAAACCTTGAACGACAAGAAGCTCAAAGGATATTTGAATCTTATCTTTTAAATACTAAATATCGTCATTATATTAATGAGTTAATTGAATTATCATATGGCAGACCTATTTTAATAGTTGCAATCTTAAAAGCAATCCAGGAAGGAATTTCGATTTCTAAAATCAGAGAAGGTGGTTTTTTGAAAAAGTACGTGGTTAAATACTTTGAAGAATTTTATAAAATAGTAAGTAGTCAAACAGAAATTAGTAAATTTAAACTAAAAAGGCTATTACAGAATATTGCCCTCATTGAGCCATTTAATTATACCAACAATGAAATTATTTCAGAGTTGTCTACAATCCATAAAATCGAAATTCCGGAGATCAATTTGTGCTTAAAAACGCTAATAGATTTTTCTTTTGTATCTGGAAGGTTTGAACAAAGTATAAAACCCGACTATTACAGTGATATCCTTTTATTAGACATTAATCAAGAGGATGCATCGGGGTATATTTCACAATTCAATACATTGTTGGACAATATCATTTTCAATTTGAGTAGTGTAGATGAGGCTGATAATAGTGATTCTCAAATTCTGGACGAAATTCTGAATAAATACGTCTCTTGGATACTCGTTGAGACGGATGCTGATGATCTAAATTACTATAGTCAAATAGCCTTAATTAATCGCATTTTTAATACAATAAGACGAATCGTTTTTGTTAGACCTGAAATTGCTAAGAAGTCGGTCGAAATGTATTTAGCATGTATGAATAAGGCCGATCATCCTATTGCCATTGAACTTCAAAAAATTAGGGATTCTGGTTTCTCTACAGGTTATACAAGTTTAGAAAAAATTGAGAGCATTCTCTATGATTTAAATGCTCTTCCTGAATATTACTCATTTGTGCTTAAGTCATCAATAAAGCTTCATGAATTAACGGGCGATAAGCAAATACCAACCATTTATAGTTTTTCCAAACGTGATGTAATTGATCGTTACTCGCTATCCGTACAAAATTATTTTATAGATAGGTTTATGGAGCTGGCTAAAAAGGATGACAGCAAAAGTTTTCCTTTTTTACTTGAGATCCTAAATAAGATGCTTAGTTTGGATTTTAATTCAACTGAAAACAGCAATAACTCTCCAAACGCTATTGTTTTTACAACATATTATCTTCCTGAAACAGCTAAAGTAAAAGATTTTCGATTAAAGGTACTTCAAACTTTAGTTGATGCTTATGAAGATGAAGATTTGAAGCACCATAAACAAGTAGTGTTGAAACAGATTTTAGATGTACCTAGGATTGTTTTTGCAACTGACCGTAATAAAAAACCATTCCGTCATGATGAAGAGATTGAAGCTGTTTTAAATTTTTTAGAACAACACACAATTAATTTTGGGATAGCGGCACAAAAGGAGATATTTGATAGACTATATTGGTTTGAAAGGTGGAAGATAGATGAAAAGTTTATTCCACAATTAGATCGAATAAAAAAAATAATGTTGCCAAAATCCTTAGCAGAAGAACTAGGGCATTTATTTGGAAATTCTGAAATTTCTTTAAAGGGTCATAATGAAATGTTAAGTGAATTTGAAAACAAGATATCTGAAATTTTAAAGGAAGATAATTTTGACGAGATTTCTTTAGCACTTTATGAGTTCTTATCAGAGCAGGAAAATCAGCCATATTTCTTTTATGATTTTCTGAAATTGTTGGTGAAAAAATCTACTAAACACGGTTTAAGTTTTCATGACTTATTATTTGAAAAAGATTACAATTTGTACTATCACTTTGGTGATAGTATTTTATCTGTAATATATTTTGAAAAGGATGAAAATACCGCATATTGGGAGAGGATTGATAAACTGGAAGTGCTCAATAAATCTGAAGCAGATAATTTTATACTTAGCATTTACGGAAGAAGAGTGCCTGGAAGTGCAGTACTTTCAGATAAAGACATTCAAACTATCTTAAGAATTTATAACAAAAAAGATCCGGATAATAACTTCAATCTGGCTAGTGGATTACAAAGTATAATTTCTTACAAATACCCAAACGCCTATACTATTGTTTCGGATTATTTGGACCGCGCCAATCAAAGAGATGCAGAAATGTTTTTCTTATGGTTAAGTGACAACAAGATGGCCTCATCTGAACTGGTAAAAGATCTTGTCATAGGTCATTCAGTTAGGTTTCGTCTATCTCATCAAATTGAAAGGGTTTTGACTAATGTTCTTAATGATTATGGTTCTGAAATTATTTTTGACTATTTAATTTCTAGGTACAATTTTAAGAAAAATTTTGTAGAGCAAAATAGAACTTTAATGGGATATGAATTTTTACCTAATGGTGATCATTCGAATCTTTTCAATAATCAGATTGATTTAAAAGAAAGAATGTTTTTTAAAGCATTAGAATGGTATCTCAAAGAAGATAATTCAAAAGGTCAATTGTATTACGGGAAAGATATATTTGAATACCTTCAACCTTCAAATTTAGTAACAGATAGTACTTACGAAACCTACAATTCACTTTTAGATATTTATTCAAATGACATTAATAAACTTCAACGAATTGCAGAGAGTCTTGATGTTTTCGAGGTTAAAAATTCGTTATTGGTAAAATTGATTTTAAAAGGGTATTCTCATTTAATTAACATTGATGAAGCCGAAGATAACCTAAAGTCTATAAAGCAAGCAGGTTATAGCTTTTATAGTGCACTAACATCACTTGGAGTAAAAACTGGTACTCCTGGTCAGCCATTTCAGGTTGATCTAGATTTAAGAGACTTGTTAGAATCAGAATTAAAACTTCTTCCTATGCATGTTGAAAGTCGGTCTTTAATTATTTCCGCCCTTAAGTCAATAAATAGTGAAATTGAAAGGTCATCAGATTTAGATAATGAAACATGGTAAAAACAACTATAAAAAATATTACACTATCAAATTTTAGAACCGAAATTTATGATCTGTTAAATGAGGTTTCACAAAAAATTGCTGCCAATGCAACACGTACTTTAAATTTTGATATGCATGACAATTATATAATTGATATTCAAGAAATTGAAAATAGATTGAATGGTATTGCCCTTAAATTTAGGAAATGTGAAATCAACTATTATCAGTATTTTGATGACCTTCATCATGATATTCTTACTGGTAACACTTGGGATCTACCAATAAGCAGGCAGAGAATTTTCAGTGATGGAACTGCGAAAACAAAACAGCTTTTTGAAGTCGATGACCAGATTTTATATCAGGAATTAATTAACGTGCAGTTTCAGGAGTTTATTTTGTTCATTGCTTCAGTAATTGAAAATTTAGTCTATTTGGCTGAAACATTGGTTCGTAAGGTGGTGGTGCATTTAAAAGGTAAACATCCACCAAGTATTATTATGCAAAATTATATTGCCACGCTCGCTTTACTAATTAAGCTGGATTATAGGACAAACGATTCAATTTCGCAATGCTTGGATAATCACAAAACTTTTTTTGAAAAGTATTTGCCTACCATAAATAGTTATAGAAATTCTTTTATCCATGGCTATAAAAGCAG
This sequence comes from Sphingobacterium sp. B16(2022), assembly GCF_012030425.1. Classification (GTDB taxonomy): domain Bacteria; phylum Bacteroidota; class Bacteroidia; order Sphingobacteriales; family Sphingobacteriaceae; genus Sphingobacterium; species Sphingobacterium anhuiense. Next base: position 1,326,470 of record NZ_JAAUVN010000001.1, read on the forward strand.
GTTAACTGTAGTAGGATCTGAATATATGCTTGAAACACCCTCTGCGCCAATCTTCCCTAATACTTTGGATACACGGGTTGACGGTTTTACTCAGTCAGTATTAGAAAATATGAGTTTAATTATTCCTGATTTTCTAAAAGCCATTACTCTAACAGTAAAAACGGGAAATTTTGTTCCAGCATAAGAATTTTCTTAAATATGGTTTTCGATAACATTTTAAGAAAAATTACCAATAAGAATTATTATTATTATGCGAATCATGAATTAGTCCTTTTTTGGGTTAATCAATTTTCTACCTTTGTTAAAGAATAATATTAAGCATTAACTTTAATGGCAATGACAATAATCGAAGTTTTGGTTGAGATTTTAGAAAAAAGAGATGAGAAATTTATTTCTAGTTCTAAATTAGCGCAGTTAGTGAATGAAAGTGGATTATATAAATCTAATATTAATCGAGTTATAACTCATGATTATGTTTTGTATGTTGCTTTAAGAGAGCCTAATATTTTCAGGGTACAAAATGATAATGTTGCCTTATTGAAAAAATCAATTATCCAGCTTAGAAGTCAATTTTTCCATTTCGTAAATGATTCACCAATTAAAGCAGGGAAGGATATTAGAAGGATTTTGGGTATTACAGGCTTATTTATTTCCTCTCTAAAAAACATTCCTTATCAAGTAGATTATAATGCTTATTTAGAACTTTTTGAAAGTTTTACTTGGCTTGACGATACAAGTAAAAATTTTGCAAAGTATATTTTAGAAAGATTGAATAATGATAATATTTCTTATTTTATAGATTACATTCATCGATTACGAACAATATCAATTGATGATTACGAGGAGTTTGGATTTTTATTTAATTCAATAATAAACGAGTATTCTAATTCAAATACTACTTATTCTGGTGAGAATTCAACCCCTGAAATAATAAATAATTTACTCGCAGATTTAGCAAAACCTCATAATACACAAATAATTTTTGATCCCTTTGCTGGAAATGGTAGTACTTTAGTTTCAACTTTTTTAAAGAATAAATCACAAATTGATAAGGTTTTTGCTTCAGATATTGATGTACCATCATGCTTCATAGGAGCACTCAATTTATATGTAAATGGTGTTAGGAATTTTCATTATCACCAGAATGACTTTCTGAAATTTAATAGCATTTCATTTGCTGATTTAATAGTCACAGTTCCTCCGTTTGGTTTAAGAAATGAAGAAACGTTGCACAGTAATGTTAAACTACCATTTTCAAATTTAAGGTTAGATTCTTTCCTAACTAGTATTATCAAAGTACTCTTAAGTTTAAACAAAAATGGGTTAGCTTTTATCGTTGTCCCAAATAGTGTTCTTTTTTCTAGAAAAGCAGACTATGTTGAATTTAGACAATACTTGATTCAGGAAAATTTACTTTCTGGAGTTATTGAGCTTCCGGCAAATACTTTTAAAAAATATATTGGTATATCAGCGTCAGTCTTAATAATAAAGTCCATTTTAAATGATACTAAAATTGATAAAGTTTTTTTATTCAATGGCTCCAAATACACAACAGAGGAATTTGAGAAAATTTCTCCAGAAATTTCGAATGCGTATATTAGTAATGGGAATATTACGGATGGTGTTATTGTAAATTATGAAGATTTAATATCTCAATATTATGATTTGAGTCCAAAAGGGTTTATGTTATCACAGGAGTTCGATGATACCTACATTGAATTAGAGTCTTTAGCTAAATCAATTTTTATCAGCATTGTAATTTCTAGGAAACTTATAAATCCAACTTTTGGGTATCCATTAATCCAGGTTAATAATCTTGTAGCTGGATCAGGTTTAAATGAGATTGATGAAGATTCTATTGAATCCTATGTAGAAGAAGATCATTTAGCATCTAAGAAATATACATTTATTCCAAAAAATTCGGTGCTCATCTCTAAGGTTGGTAATCTATTGATGCCTACCATATTCCGCTCAGATAAAAATGTTCTTAGCAATCCAAATATTGTAGTTATAAGTTTAGATGAGAATTATCTTATCCCTGAATATTTAATTACCCAACTTCAAAGTGATTATGTAATTGAACAAATCAACCAAATGCGAAGAGGGGTAAGCGTGGTTCACTTCACAGCTCAGAATTTCAAGAAAATTAGAATTAAATACATTCCAATAGAAGAGCAGAGGAAATTTGTAACTAATTTCTTTGGTAAGCAAGTTCAAGAAATTACAGCACAAAAGATCCAGGAAAATCAAGATGATCTTTATAATTTAATTGCTAGTTTAAAACATGAGCTAAAGCAACCAATATCTACTATTGGTATGGATCTAACTTCGTTGAAAGATTATCTCATAGAAAAAGATGAATTGGGTACTTCCATATCTCTTAATGATATCATAATTAACTTAGAGCCGGGTGAGGAAATTGAAGATATTGAACCTTTTATTATTAGAAATGTAATTAGAAGAATGGAAGACTCCATAACAAGATCTCAAGAAACATTAAATAAAGCTGAAGAGATCTTAAATGTTGGGGCGGGTCAATTTCTTCCCGAAAAATTCTTTTTGAAAGAATTTATTTCAAATGTAATTCTCCCTCAGTTCGTAGGGTCGAATTGCACTATTAATATTTCTGGGATAGATCGTGAGATTATTGCAGACAAATATCAAATTGAAGTTTTATTTAAAAGATTAATAGAAAATGCTATTAAACATGGATTTGATCGTCCTTCAGTAAAGGGTGAAAATATAATTAATATATCCCTTACTGATAAACCGGCTTATAGTCTTTACAATGAGATTATTGTTGAAAACAATGGTCGTGAGTTTTCTCCGGGATTCGATGCTGCTAAATTTCAAAAATCAGGTCTTACCTCCGACAGATACCGTGGTACTGGATTTGGTGGTTTTCACATCAAAAAAATTATTCAAAACCATAAAGGGGAACTGCGGATTGCATCTAAAGATGACACTGAAAGTTCCCAGTTCAAAGTTAAATTTTTAATCAATTTGCCATGAGTAAAATATTAAATGAAGCAATAAATATTATTTTATATGATGATGATAAATCCTATGCGGAATCCTTAATGATTACCGCACGGAGACGTAGAGTACTAATAAAATGGGTTGATAATGTTCAGGATTTGTTTATTGAATTAGAAAATAAACCTAAAAAATATGTTTTCGTAATTCTTGACGCAAGAGCTTATTCTGAACCAGGTCAAAAGAAAGGAGAGGAAGATGAGATGAATTTAATTGACATATTTAGCCGATTTTCAAATCTTAAATCAGAAAAGAATATTATTATTCCTTTTTGTATTAATACTGGTTTTGCTGAACTAAAAACGAAAATTGCTAAATATAAAATTGAATGTCCAATTTTTGATAAAGGATCAGAAGAAGCATTATTAGATTATATCATCAAAGGTTTTAATAATAGCGATTTAGGAAAGCTATTATATGAATTTCCAGACATCTTTAAATTTTGTTCCCGTCACTTTGATGAATCAGATTTCGCTGTCATTTTTAAGTTATTTGATAAGGGGAAATTTCAAGCTACTGAAATAGCGGATAGAATTTCAACTCTAGCCTCATTAAGGCGAATCACAGAGCATTTAGGTGATAAAATTTATGATCTTTATTTAGGGAAACACGGACCAACTATAAGTTCTCCGGCATCTAGGGTAAAGGATATTTTTTACTATTTACATAATAATAAAGACATTCCTTCGCATCTGTACTTTTTTGTTCTGAATGTACATGGAGTTGGATCATCTTACGGTTCTCATACTCCTGAAAATGCCAGTAAAGAGTCTGATTACCCATCAATATTTTTCATTTCGGGGCTTGCTTTAGGATTAAATGATTTGTTTCGATGGGCAGCTGGTAAAATTAATTAGTTGATGTTGAAGTAATAAAAAGTAATTATTTGTTTTATCAGTTCTTTTCTAAACGGCTTTTTAGTAGTTATGTTGTATTTGATTGGTAGAGGCATATGATCATTGCAATTGATATATTATAGTTATTTTTTATCCACCAGTACATACCAGGTTGTAAATAAATCTGAATCGATAAAGGTATAATCTAATGATTATACCTTTATTTTTATTCTACTTCCTAATTTTGGATGATAGGATGGATGATACTCCACATAATTAAGCTTCTCTAAATCCTTGATACATTTATGATAGGTTGGGAGGCTTCCTATATGGGACTTATTCATAAATATTTTTCTTGAAGTTTGAATTGCCCCGTAGCCCCTTTCTCTTCGGCACAATACGGTAGTTACCTGGAAATTGGCAATGGAGGACGGGACGGCTTTATTGCAAAATTAAATGCTACAGGACAAAGGATCTGGGGTACCTACTTCGGAGGTCAGGATTATGAACGACTAAACACCATTGCAACAGATACTGCGAACGCCATCTACTTTGCAGGTGTAACCTATAGTACAGGCAATATTGCTTCTTCAAATGCACACCAAACAGCAATCGGAAGCATGATGGATGCATGTATCGGAAAAATAGATGCCGCAGGTGTGATCCAATGGAGCACATATTATGGGGGTGCTGATAATGATGCAATTACAGCCTTAAAATTCCTTAATGGTAAATTGTATGCTACGGGAACGACGGTCAGTCCCAATAATATAGCAACTCCAGATGCGATTGTTCCTGTATTCAATAATTCTAATTCAGAAGGTTTACTTTCTAAATTTGATCCAAACGGGGTCCTGACTTGGGCAACTTATCTCGGTGGTGATGTGACAGATGAAGTTCAAGGAATTGATTTCTTATCAGATGAAACTTTAATTATTGGAGGTAAAACTTCAAGTGTAACCGGCGCAAGTACAACAGGAGCGCACCAGACCATTTTTGGTGGAAGTGAAGATGGATGGCTGTTGAGGATCAATATGTGTGATATCCCACATAATCCGATAGCAATATTAGGAAATTCGGTAGTATGCGAAAATAGTGAACAACAATTTGTTGTACCGGCAGTAGTCGGAGCTGAAAGTTATTTATGGATATTACCTAATGGCTGGTCAGGGGCAAGTGTATCGGATACGATAAATGTTACAATAGGTGCAGACGCGGGGGAATTAAAAGTTATCGCTTTGAATTCTTGCGGAGCGAGTGACACTTTTTCAATGGCAGTTGCTGTTAATTCCGCACCTGATCCGGTTATTGACAGGAACGGAAATATCCTTAGTGTATCACAGACCTTTTCTTCTTACCAATGGCTATTAAACAATAATGCAATTTCGGGCGCTACCGACCCCACATATGTGATTTCACAAAATGGAAACTTTAGCTTAGAGGTTTCGGGTAGCAATCGATGCAAAGGCATATCGAACGAGGTCATTGTTACAGACCATACATCAATAAGCGACCTGTCAAAACTTGGTATAAAAATCTATCCTAATCCGTTCAACGATCGGCTATTCATGAATACAGAAATAGTAGTACAGTTGATAGTTTCTGATCTCTCAGGAAGGATTGTTTACAAGTTGGAAATTCCAAAAGGAAACAGTGAAATTGATTTGAGAAAATTGGCTACAGGAAATTACCTACTCAATATTTACGATGTCCTTAATAGTAAGCCAATTGGTACAGTTACCCTAGTGAAACTTTCAAAATAACCATTTTAAATTATTTAGTCATGATGAAACATAGTATAATGCTATTGGTGGCCGTGTTTGGTTTAAGCTATGCTATTAATGCCCAGACCGGCGAAAATAACATTTGGACTTTTGGGCATGGATACTCCCTGGATTTTAATGTTAACCCGCCCTTGTTAAAAGATTCCATCTACTATAACGGTCAGTCCAATCGCGATTCCAATCCAAATAACGTATTTTTCAATTATCATCGTTCCAGTACGGTATGTGATGCAAATGGTAATTTACTATTTACGGTGAAGTGTATAGATGCCGTATCCAATCCAAATGCTCCAAATATTTTTGACCGAAATGAGAATCCGATCAACGGCTCAAACTTTCTATATGATCCAGTTGATGGTGCATATAATAAGATTCCGTCTATTGTGCCACATCCCGGAAATTCCAATCAGTATTACATATTTTATACACGGAACAAAGGTTTATTATACTCATTGTTTGATATGAGCCTGAATGGTGGAACAGGTAATATTGTCTCCGGCCATCATAATATCCTGCTTAGCAATTATAATACTGTGATCGGGTCACGGATGACCACAGTACAGGGATGCGATGGCATTTGGCTGATTGTACGGCATCATATTAATAATCAATACCTGAGCTATAAAATTGACGTAAATGGCTTGCAGACAGTTCCGGTTGTTTCAGAAATTGGATTGATGCCATTAAGTGCATACCAGACGCAAGTCGAATTTGTAGCCTCACCAAATGGGCAAACATTGGCGACAGCATTTCCAAAGGTGGACCACCTGAACGAGCAAGGTGGAATTGAATTATATGACTTTGATAAATGCAGCGGTAGGCTTAAAAATGCGAGAATTTTTGATGAAGGAAACTTCAATTACGGTGTTGCATTCTCTCCTGACAACAGTAAGCTTTATGTGCAGACTAATTTGCCCAGGACGCAGCCCAATCAGCCGCTTTCGCAAACCGAACAGAACCTATATCAATTTGATTTATCATTATCGGATTTAAGCGCAATAGGTAACAGCAAAACACTGATTTTATCAAACCCGGCGGTTCAATGGAATATCACATTCTGTCCATTGAATATTGGCGCTCTTGGTTCCATGCGTATCGGTGGAGATGGCAGGATATACATGACCAACGGTCAGCCGCAAGTCTGTCCGGGTACGGCAGGAGTGGGCTTAGCCCTACACGTCATCAACCAGCCAGATTTGCCTGGTTTAAGTTGTAATCCCAATCTGAACGTAATTTATAATATACAGAATGGGATGTCAGAAACTTACGGAAGGACCAATTTAGATCTTCTCTCAGGAACTCAGAGGGGATTTAAAAGCATCCGACTTAATCGAAGATCCGAAATGTCAGACATTGATCTATTTGAAGTGCCTATATTAAATGTAGAAGTTCCTTCCAATGGTAAAGATAGAAAGGTAACGATTGATATTCAATATCAGGTTACAGATCAGCAGATTAAGATGGCCTTGATGAAAAATTGGAAAACTTTGCATGTAAGGCCTCTTTCAAGTTCTGATTCCACTTTTGAGTTGCAGTTTACTATTCCTGCCGATCAAAGTCGTATTGCTATTCATGCATTAATGGATTTGGATAAAAGAATTAGTGTTCAAATAGCATCTTTTATGATCGATGGCAAAAAGATCGCGTTGACTAGTTTTGATGATGGCCGGCAAACAGATTCATTAACTTTTATGCGCCAAATGAAAATCAGTGGAAATGATTCTCCATTATTTGAAGCACAAAATCAAATAGGAGATACCTTGCATTTCGCGCTATCAAAAAATGTCACAGCATCTTTTGCGTTAGCGGTATATGGTGATGATGAACATACCTATCCAAAAACCACTATGGATACCTATCCTTATGTTAAAAGTAGTTTTCAAAGTAGAAATGATTCTAAAGCCATTGATAATCGTTGGGCCCGCCTTGCTAATGTCATCCGGATCTGGAATGTGTTTCGTATAGCTTATGTCTACAACACATTCACAGACCAAGAACAAGACCAGTTGTTGAGAAATACCTTGAGCAAAATGTTAAATGTTTCCAGCAGTGAGGATTATTATGATACGATTTGGCAGATGTTGGCGCAGTATAAAGATTCACACATCTTCTTTTCAATGGATACAATTGAGTCAGCATATAAATGGATAGCCCCCCTCACGGTAATGCCCTTGGAAGGAAACTTTTACATTAAAAAAATACATGATAAAGCTTTAGCATCTAAGGTGTCCATTGGTGATGAAGTAATCGCTGTGGACAATAAACCCATAGAAGAGGTCACTGCCAAATTTAAAAATAGAACATCTGGCTCAGAAGCCAATCGTATGTTACGCACTTCATTTTTTGTTCTGAGTGGAAAAGAAGGGAGTGATGTAACGCTCAAGCTGAGAAATCACAAAAATAATAGCGTATATGAGATTGTCAAAAGGCGAACATTTCAAGAACAAAATATATTTCAGGGAAGTACATTTGTTCAGAATCGAAATAATCGTTTAGTCGATTCAAATATTTATTATTTTGATTATACCCAAAGTGGTTATACCGATACGCTACTCCGTTTTATTGACGACCGAAGTAAAACTGTAATTTTTGATTTAAGGGGGTATATTTCAATGCAGATGTTGGAAAGTTCTATGATCTCAAAATTATTACGTGACACAGGTGTAGCTAACAGTATGTACGGTTTACAGATCTTATCACCCGATAAAAAAGAATTTGTTTCAGATAACGATACCTATATACCGGAAAATAGAGGACCTAAAGCACAATTTTTCTTTTTGGCAGACGCTTCTACACAAAGTGCACCAGAATCTTTCCTCGATCTTATGAAGTATGGGCAGATTGGTGAAATTATTGGCACCCCGACTTCTGGGGCGAATGGCACTATTAATAATCTTGATTTAATAGGAAATACATCTGTAACTTTTTCCGGAGTCAAGGTCTTAAATTCAGACGGAACGCAACATCATTTGATTGGGGTAAAACCAGATTATTATATCGATTATACTCTTAACGATATTCTATCAGGAAGAGATCCTATGTTAGAAAAAGCGATCAGCTTAGCAAAAGAGCACAATATTAAATCTATAAACTAGAACGAAGAGGATTGAAGTCGACAATCCCATGACTATGCAAACAGTTTTTAAGCCTCATTCGGTTCATCGGCAAGATCTTTTTCCATTGAATTTAAATGGGGATCTGATCCCACAGAATCATGTTGCCAGATTTCTCAATTTTTACTGTTGGAGTATCTTTTACAGATGCTTCGTCATAATAAGTTCCATCACAATAGACACCATGTTCAGTATTTCCGGAGGACTAAGTTTTTATACTTTTTGATTTCATCATATGCGTCGTTTTTGAGATTTAGTTGTTATGTTCGTCACTGTTGTTTCACGGAAGATCTACAGCTGCGCAATTATAATTTTTTTGATACTCTGTTTTCCCACTTAAACTTTTTGTAAAGCTTCCTCGAAAATGTAATCAAGCCTAGAATCATCTATACCATTTGACAAAGCATATAGAACTTTATCATCATCAACTTCCAAAAGGTCAGCTATGTGATTTACATAGTTTAATAATTGTTGTACTTTTTCATCCTCGTCCATAATGATCGTTTTTTGAGATTAATTAATTTTATATCCATCCCTCGCCATAACTCCCAGTTTCGCGCAACCAATTTTTAGAGCAAACATTGCAGGTATAATAATATTCATAAACATTTCCAAATTGGGATTTTACTTCTTTAAAGTTAGTTTGTATTAAATTTCTATGCAAGGGAGTATGTCTACTCTTTCCCAGAAGTGCTTTACAAGCGTCACATAAATTTAGGTCACTTATTTCCATCGGCTTGTTCAAGATTAATAGTTTAGGAGATTATATATTAGTTGGGTAATCTTACATCATTATCAATTACATTGTATTTAATCGAAAATCATTTCAAAAATGAGATAATGCTTAATGTTAAATTTTTTGCCCCAGGAGTATGGATCAAAACCACTCTTTTCAACCTCACACCATTTTAGCATTCCATTTTCTTCATAAGGAAGAATATAATTGAATATTGGAAAAAACTGCCCTGGAACAATTGTGAATTGTCCACTAAAATCTCCTAGAGAATAATTATCTGATTTTGTAGCATTATATAATCTTTGAACACCAAATTTTTCAAAACGGAAGAAAACCTTAAGCTTATTTTGTAAATATTTCTGTCCTATTATTTTAAATCTTAAAGTGTCAGTATCGATAGTACCTACGCCATTTAAATTCGATGTATTGATTAACGTATCCACCTTTTTAATTTTTCCATCCCAAATCTCTTTTGATAGTATTTTAAAGTGTTTTCCTCTAATCTGCTCACCTATAAAAGAAACATTGTATTGTTCGATTTGATTAAAAGTCATTAAATCCTTTAATTCGTTATTTTGAGCCCCATACGAAGATTCCATCTTTATATTGTTAAAAATTTGTGCATAAATAGATAAAGGGAGTAAAAGCAGGATTAAAAATAATTTTGCCATCGTATTGTGAGATTTATATTTCTATATTCTGAGTCTGTGCATATATGTTTAAAGCCTCACAAGTTTCAAAATCTTGATTTAAAAGAGCTTTACTTTTTAGAAGCTTTAAAGCTTGGATATTTGGCTTAATTGTAAGATTATTTAGTGCATCTACACGTTGATTAACACTATCCAGACTTCTTATAAGCTTAGAAATTCCTTCAGCAATTTGTTCATTAAGTTTGTCAAGTTGATTATTTATATTTTGTGCCATGTTATAGTTTTCTGAGATTATTTGATTTGCATTTCTTTAATTTCTTCGTTTGTGTGGTTATCAAGGATTTTAGCGTATCTGTAAAAAGTTGCTCTGGTCAGTCCAAGTCCTTTATAAATTTTTTCTGGGGGTTTTAGTTAAATCTTTATAGATAGAACGCATTACTAATAATTTAGCCACTTTTTCTTTTGTAAATCCTTTAGGTCTACCGCCTGCTCTTGCGGATTGCAAACCTGCATTTGTCCTTTCTCTTATTAGTTCCCTTTCATATTCTGCTAATGAAGCCATAAGGTTAAGGAATAGTCTACCATTAATAGTTGAAGTATCAACACCATCGGAAATAGCATTTCCTAAACCTATCAACCGTTCATTGTCCCATGCAGTAATCAACGAGTGAGAGTTACTTAAAGCATTACAAAGCTCTATAGGTTTATCAGCAGAACTCCATTGGTTAGCTCGGTACAGGTTAATATTTTCTTCCGGTCCAATGTCTCTCATTTCAGAAAGAGTGATGTCCATATTGGTGATTTTTTTATTTGCTTTTTGCTTTCCACATTATTCTTCTTAAATACATTGAAACTTCATTACACACTAATAATTTTTTATGGATGTCTGTCATTTGATTATTACCTTTATAGATCCACATAGGTTCCATTTGTCCTGCACGAGAGAATCCCTTTTTTGTAGATGTAAAATTTGAATGTACTTTCTTTGAATCCTAGTTTCTTCTAAAATAGTCGACAATTTCGTAATTCCCGTCGTGATACTTTTCAAGTAATTCTTTAATATAATATTTATGTTGGACCCCAGTTAATATTACTATTTTCTTTCCTTTATGCTGGTAAGCTGTTCTTATAATATTTATTGCCATAGAATTATTTCTTAAATCCCAGAAATTACACCAAAGTTTATAACCTTCTCGCAATGAAATCCTTTGTCCATCGGGTTTTGTAACGAAACGTTTTGAGAAAATAGTTTCAGAGTCAGTGATTTTAGTTAACGAATGGTGTTGGATGTTCTGACGGTACCTATTTATTGAATCAAATTCAATAGAATTTAAAGCCTTAAATCCTTTTTTAGAAAATGCTATCAGCGATTTATTTGCATCTAAGTATTCTTTATAAATTTTGGTGTTTTCCAAATTCAATAAATTTTTGTTGTATAGACTATCGATAAGCTTAATTGTTAAATTGTCAGTCGGAGTCATTCCATTAGATTTTCTGTAAGCATTTCTTCCTTCGAATTCAAATGGTAGATTTAATGTCTTGGGATATTTTTCCAAATATTTTATGGATGCATTTTGTTCATTTGAATTTGGCTTTACGTCTTCAAAATATGCCGCTATTTGTTCACTATCGTTTTCTTGTAATAGAATATCAGGTTTTATTTCATCTAAAAGTTCGAAAAGCATTTCAGGATTTAGAATATTCGAACTTTCATGTACTGTACCTATTATATATAATTTAGTCTTATCAGAATTTTGACTAAATAGCGGATTAATTGATAAACTAAATAAAATTAAAAATAGGTATTTCATCTTTTAAGATTTTAGGAATTAAATTTACGGCAAACACTCAAATATACCATAATGCATGTTTTTATTATTTTAATCTTACTATCATGCATTAATTTGGTTATATCTCTATAGAGTTTTTCAGTATGACCTTCATCCTTATTCTTAGAAAGAGGGTTTTGACTGTTCGGTTGATAAATCCAGATATTAGTGTCACAAAGGAAGTATATCATAAAAAATTATCTATTATTCTCTTTATTAACCTCTGCTTTTGTTTTACCGTCGACAACAACTATTTCTACAACCACATTATCCATTAGCTTAGAATCGGTGCCGTCAGCCTTCTTCTTTGGTTCTTTTTTATACCATACAATGATTTGCTCATCTTCAGGAATTCCATCTGGGAAAAATTCATCTAAACTTTTGAAACCGAAAACTTCTTTTAGAATTCCTAAATGTCTTAAGTTATATTTTTCAGGTTGATCTAAAGATTCACATTTACCTACAAATGCTTCAGCTAAGCCCATTTTCGCACTTAGAACCCTTTGTGACCATCCACGTTTTTCTCTAAAATCTTGGATGTTTATGATAAGCTCATATTCTATTCTAAAGATCGCACTTGTTTCAAATATTTGTTGCATATTAAATTTTTTATGTACCATATGTTTGGTACTTTAAATAGTTATTTGTATTTTTGATTAAGCGATTAAAAAAACATAGGCATTTGCCTCTGTGAACGATGTATCTCGACCCGAAACGACTAATTCCTTCGAGAGAACCGTGCAATCGCCCCATGCTCAAAAAAGTTTATTACATTTGTAATTCTTTATATAAAAGCATGTGGGTGGTTCACGTTAGCTTTAGGAGGTTGAGTCAAGAGTCTCGCGTAGACTTAGACAAAGGGCTAGTCACCCTCGGGCCTAAAGTGTGAATCACCCCTTGTTTTTTGAGGTGAGTTTTCTTCGAGATCAATATTGTTCACATAACCTTTTAAGATTATGATGATACAATTCAAAACCAGTCAAAGAACCACATTAGACCTGATTCAGAATCACGGTCATCGGTTCATCCAATCACAAATTTTAAAGAACAAGTTTTGTGCGCCTCAATAAGCTGCTAAAATTTAAACATAAAGCCAAAATAGGCGAGGAGTAGCGTATGCCAAATCAAAAGGTCGAGGTAATTAATAATTAAGTACGGGGTATACACCAAATTAATAATTAAAAATACCTAGTTCTTTAGAAGTCAATATAAGCTAATTACCATCCAAAAATGGTTTATGTTTCCGACTTTTATTCTATTGGTAAACAATTGCTTGTGTAATCGAACTAGAATTAGCCAGTAATTTAAAGTATAGCACCTTAAAATTACACTTTTCTAGCAGTAAAGCAAATTATTGTTGTTACTTTTTTATCGTAATACGCTAATAGAGTAAAGTCGGTTCTTATTGTTTAACCCATATAATGCAATCCTGAATACCATATTATAACCGTTGACGAAGACTTAAAATTGCATTTTTTTCATTTTATTTTTTAACTATTGAAAGTTGAACAGGGGGCTTATTGCCTAATTTTTAGCTCCTGATTCACTCTCAGTATAAACTTAGAATCATGCAAAAAACTTGCAATGAGGAGAGCTATGTGCTACCCCAAAGGAAATTTATTGTCCCAAATCCAGCGTTATTTTTTGGTCTTCAATCTAAAACAAACCAAAATATAAACACATTGAAAAGTTCTATACTAAAAAGTGAAAACGTTAGAAATGATTACGCTCTACAAGAGCATGATCGATCTACGATTTCATATATAAAAACACATTGGAAGCTAGTGCTATGCATCCTGCTTTCTCCAATGCTACATGTCTTTAATCTGCTCTTGTGCTTATTAAAGTCTATTAAAGTAATTGCGATATCCTGTATCATGATCATTGCAGTATTTCATAGTTTATGTTTATCAGCTCAGACACCCCGCAAGGACAGCGGGGTGAATGGGCAGGTAAAATATGAGCTTAATGGTGTAGTTGTTTCTTCCACTGATGGTTTAACACTACAAGGAGTATCTGTCCGAATCGATGACGCAAACTTACAGGTTAAAACCTCCAAAGATGGAAGATTTCAACTGACAGTCACTAATAAAAAAGGTAAGATTGGATTCTCTTCCATCGGTTTTAAAAGCCAAATACTCAATTATACCGCAGGAGTATCAATGACTGTAAAATTGATACCTGAAGATAACCAACTTGATGAAGTGGAGGTAGTATCTACCGGATACCAGAAGATACCCAAAGAACGAGCAACAGGGAGTTTTGTGCAGATTGATAACGAGCTTTTGAATAGGAGAGTCAGTACGAATATACTTGATCGATTGGAAGGAGTGACGAGCGGTGTTAACTTTAATCGATCTTCTGGTGGAGCAGGAGGTTTATTACCACCCAATGAGCAGACTGGTGTGTCTATACGCGGGCGATCAACTATAGATAATGATGTAAGTGCTGACCCTCTTATTATTCTAGATAATTTTCCTTTTGAAGGTAGTTTAGATCAAATCAATCCTAATGATATTGAAAGCATAACGGTATTACGTGATGCTGCAGCAGCTTCTATTTGGGGTGCACGTTCAGGGAATGGTGTCATTGTGATAACGACCAAAAAAGCTGCGTTTAGAGAACAAACAAAGATTGACTTTAATACTTCAACCACAATTGGAACAAAACCTAACTTGAAATATAGCCGAAATTTTATTCCTAGTGCCGAATTTATAACTGTTGAGCGTCAGCTTTTTGATAAAGGTTTTTATAATGATTTGTTATCCAATAACACAACTTTTCCTTTAGTAAGTCCTTATGTTGAATTGTTAGATCAACACCGATCGGGTGATATAGATGAAAATATACTTAAGCTTGCAGAAGAAGGGTTTGCTAAGATAGATAGTCGAAATGAGACTTTAGAAAACTTTTACCAAACTTCAGTGAAGAACCAATATGCGTTTGGAATTCGCTCTGGAGGAGAAAAATTTAGCAATTATTTTTCTGTTGGCTACAATGATAATCGAGAAGTCGTTCAAAAGAGTGGTCTAAAAAGATGGACAATGAATATATCTCCGCAGTTTAAGTTATTACAAAATCTAACTTTTTCTCCATCGGTATCAGTGACCAATATGACAGAACAATATGGTTACAGCTACAGTTCACCCTATCCCTATATTGCATACACAGGTGAGGATGATATTCCGTTCATTGTACCAAGTGGTTATCGAGACAGCTATCTACGAGAAATGGAAAGCAAAGGCTTTAAAGACTGGTCACTTCGCCCATTAGAAGAGAAAGAGCTCAAAGATACCCATGCTAAGCGGTTGCATACAATTTTAAATGGTCAATTAATGTATGCTCCTTTGAATTGGTTGTCATTCGCCTCCCTCTTTCAATATGAACGTCAGCAGAGTGAGTATGAAGATTTGAAGAATAAGAATAGCTATTATGTCAGAAATTTAGTCAATCGCTATACGCAAGTGAATGGTACAAATTTTACTTATCCTATACCCGATGCGGATATACTTGATCATACTCGAGATAGGTTAGAAGCTTATAATTTTCGGATTAATAGCGCTATGAATAAAAGATGGTCAGACAAGCATCAATTAAATGCTTTATTGGGTGCTGAAATGAAATCGACAATTATTACAGCTCACTCAGGTCGGTATTATGGCTATGATCACGAGACTGGAACGATTTTAAGCAATCTAAACTTTAATCAATACTATCCAATTAATCCGAATGGATTAGGATCACAGCTGATTGATGATGGTGTTGGAAATATTAGTGAAGTGACTCGCCGTTCCGTTTCTTATTTCTTTAATGGTGCTTACCAATTTCGAGAACGGTATACATTATCCGCCTCAGCTCGAAAAGATGGTGCTAATTTATATGGAGTAAAGACCAATGATAAATTTGTACCACTGTGGTCGGTCGGACTTTTATATGACATTTCAAAAGAAGATTTTTATAAATCAACGTTGTTGCCAACATTAAAGCTTCGGTTTACGTATGGTTATAATGGAAATTCATATAATCAATCTGCTTACCTTATTGCAAGCTTTAATAGGAACACAGTTAATGGTTTTCGACAAGCTACCATTCAAAATCCTCCCAATCCATTGTTAAGGTGGGAGCAAGTCCGCAATATTAACTTATCAATGCAGTTTGCTTCCAAAGGAAATCGTATTTCGGGTTCGATAGAGCTCTTCCAAAAAGATGGAATGGATCTTATACAGGAGATCTTGCTTCGACCTTCCTCAGGTTTTAATAGTTACAAAGGTAATTCTGCTTCGGTCCGTAATAGGGGGATGGATATACAATTAGCGAGTATAAATACAAAAGGTAAGTTTAATTGGAGTACCGTATATCTATTAAGTTTGATCAAGGATAAGGTTCTTTCTTTTGATGAGGAATATCCAACAAGGTATTTGGTATCTAATTCGTCCGCTGTTGACGGACCTGCACGCTATGGTCTATACATTAAAGAGGGTAATTCGCTTTATGGCGTATATAGTTACCGGTCATCTGGACTGGATGAAAATGGAGATCCTATGGGCTATTTAAATGGAGTTGAATCTAAAGATTATGTAGGTATTATTGCCAGTAATACCATGGATAATGTTAACTATCATGGAAGTAGTAGGCCTACGTTGTTTGGTTCATTGCGCAATACTTTTTCATACCGAAAGTGGTCACTTTCAGCTAATATTCTTCTTAAGTCTGGTTTCTATATCAGAAAGAAAAGTAGTAGTACTAATTTAAACGAGGTACTTTCGATGCCAAATGCAGATTTTATGTTGGCATTTGATCCTCAGAATCCAAATAAAGAAACATCGATGCCTGCATTGGTCTATCCTGTTAATGCAAGCCGTAATACATTTTACCAAAATTCGGAAGCCTTAGTTTTATCAGGTGATCATATTCGTTTACAGGATATTTCCTTGTCATACCAGATGAAATTTTCACGATTTACAGTAGATTTTTATTCTTACATAGACAACCCTGGAATCTTATGGCGTAAGAATAAAGTAGGTATAGATCCTGATGTTAACGATTATTTCGGTTTATATCCAATACCAACCAGTTACTCACTTGGTGCTCGTATCCAGTTCTAATTTAAAAATTCAAATTATGAAATATCTCATTTATTTTTTCTGCCTGTTTTTCTGCTATTCTTGTAAAAAGATAGATAACTGGCTGGATGTAAAATCAAAAAATAGTGATGTCATACTAAAAAGTTTGGATGACTATCAATCATTATTGGATAATACGACAGTGATGAACACAACCTCGGGGCTTGGTCTTATAGCAGCAGATAACATTCATTTACTTGAAAATATAGCATTGACAGGTGGTAATCCATCTGAGCGCAATGCTTATATCTGGAAGTCAGATATTTATGAAGGGTCAATTGGTGTCGGAACTGGGGACTGGACTGTGCCATATAGGGCTATAGCATACGCAAATATAGCATTAGAAGGTACCGCTAATGAGGCATCATCTAGCGCTGAAAAAAACAATGTGCGTGGTTCAGCTCTATTTTTTCGCGGCTTCCATTATTATCAACTGCTTCAGCTGTATGCTCCCCCATATAAGGAAGGAGCTAATGAGAATTGTTTAATCCCAATTCGACATGTATCAGATATTGATCATGCTGATAGGTTTTTTAGTGTAGAGGCTTGTTATGAGCAAGTTGTTGATGATCTAAAATCCTCTTTAGAATTATTGCCTATTGATCCAGTGCAAAAAACTAGACCTTCCAAACTTGCTGCGTTAGCCATGCTTGCTAAAATTTATTTAAACATGGAAAAGTATGAACTAGCATTGAGCTATGCGAATGAATACCTTAAAAATAAAGGAGATCTCCTGAACTTTTCAAGCTTAAATACGGCGGTTACTTTACCGTTTCCTACAATGGATGTCGGAAACAAAGAGGTGGTTTTTTATGCCAGTCCCATTAGTTATACATTACTGTCTTTTGGAAACCTAAGAGTGAACGAGGTTTTCTTTTCTCATTATCAAGATAATGATCTCCGAAAAGCAGCATTTTTTAGAATTAACCCTGATGGTACAAAATCATTTAAAGGGCGATATACAGGAACTGTTGGCCTTTTTTCAGGTCTATCGACCAATGAAATGATATTAATAAAATCGGAATGTCTTGCGAGAACTGGCAATGGGCAAGATGGAGCTGAACAGTTGAATATCCTTTGTAACAATCGATATAATAGTTTTATAGTTCCTCTTAATGAATCTCGAGAAGGTGTTCTCGAACGAATTCTAGAAGAAAGAAAAAAGGAATTGGTTTTCACGGGAAGTTGCCGTTGGGAAGATTTGAGGAGGCTTAATAAAGATCCTAAATATGCTAAGACACTGGTGAGAAGACTCGCTGGTAAAGAATATTTATTACCACCAAATGATTCGCGTTATACATTTCCAATTATCCCACAAGAATCAATTATAACATTTAAATAATGATAATGAAAACGCTACATTTAAATTTTTGGATATTTTTTGGCTTACTTATGCTTGGTTGTGGAAATTTATTTGCACAGTCTGCAACAGTTACTGTAAAAACAGAGACAAATAACGAATTAATGGAACTTAATTGTTACTGGATTGAAGATAATTTTGAGTTTTTTAATTTCACTCCTTTGCAAAAGAATAAGGCATCTAGGAAAGGTGATAGCTTTACAATTGACTTTGATTCAACGATGTCTTATCGATACATTACAATTAAAGATGAAAAGGGAAGAAATTCCAAAAATCTTTTATTATTTGATTATCTCATATGCCCAGGCGACCAGATTATTGTTTGGGATGATGGTATAAATGACTTGACTTTTAGCGGCAGGGGTTCAGAAAAGTTCAAATTACAATATCAACTTTCCAAAATAGAAAAAGCTTTCTTTTTGGACAAGAGTTTAAATGATACGAACTACTTACCAAATCAAGGAAAACTGTCTACAGATGTTTATAACATTTTAGCATCTAATTTAAGCTATAATTATGCAAAACGAGATAGCCAATTATATGTTTTAGATTTATATAAGGGTTTGTTAAGCCAATCAGTATATGATTTAATAAAACTTAATGTTATCGGTAAAACAGAGCAAACTATACTGAAACATCTTTACATGAAATTTTATAGACTGAGCCACAAATATATGAAATTGAGCGAAGAGAAATCTTCGCTACTGGAGATTTATTCTCGCCGAAATACCCGATTGAATGAGGTGACTGAGAATGTCATTATTCATGCAAACGAGCTACAATTGTATTCTATGTCAAGAATGAAATACAAAGATTGGTTAGGTAAATTATACGAGCAAGAATTTGTTCATTTTCCAATCGACATACCATTTGCAGACCGTGTGTTATACCGTTATTTTTATCGAAACTATTCTAAAATAAATAGTGTGAAACATAAGGAAATCTTGAGCCAGATTTCTGAAATCAAATACAAAACGACAATTCAAAATTTTTTGAAAAATATTGAATATGGAGCAGTTATTCCAAATTTTCAATTGCAGGATACCTCAGGAAATCTTATTCATCTATCTAATTTTTATGGAAAGATTATAATTCTCGATTTCTGGTACACAGGTTGTGGAAATTGCCGGGTTTTACATGAAAATATGAAACCGATAAAAGCTGAATTGCAAAATATAAAAGATCTGATTTTTATTAACGTTTCTATAGATGGAAATTTTGAACAATGGAGACAATCCGTTAATAACGGAGATTATACCGATAAATCTGACATCAGTTTATATACAATGGGTAAGAAATCCTTGCATCCTCTTATAACATTCTTTAATGTAATGTCTTATCCAAGACAAGTAATTATAGATAGGGAAATGCGTATTGTTGAGACTCAAGTTCCAAGAGTCGGTAATAAAATAAATGATGCTGCATTTAAAGCATTAATTGAAAAATTACGGTAGAAAAAAGGCGCTTGATAATTTCAAGCGCCTTAAATCAAAATTTAATCAAAGTTTTACTCATTAGGGTCAAACTGGCCTTGATCGACACTTTGAAAATTTGCAGGATTTCTAAATTCATCATTCATTGATCCTGGAGCACTACCAATTTTGTCATAAGAACATGTTTCAGATGGGACGTCTAAACATTCTCCTAATGGATGATTGGACTTCGGTTCCCAAGTTCCATCGATCAATACATAATCTCCGCTTGGTGGAGTTAATGATTTTGTAAATGATTGCGTTAATGCCGCACCGCCTAATACAGCTACTCCAAGTAGCACTTTTGTGAAATTTTTTAATGAGGTTTTCATACCTTTAGTTTTAATTGTTTATAATTTTTGTTTTTTTTAGGGCATAGATTCCGGCGATAAACCAGACCACATTAAAGATAATATGTGTTCTCCAGCCCATGGATTCGATCACACCTCCGCAATTACAGAGTTTTTTTTCAACAAAAGCGACCATTAGGATCAGATAAAGTGCGAATATGCCCATCAAAAAGGTAGATGCATATAGGGCAAAACGCTTTATCTTGTATATCGGGATGATCAATAGTACAGCCAGCAAGATTTCCAAGGAAGGAATGCCCCAGCCAATCAGTTCAGCATATTTCCCTAAGTAAGGGATTTTGCTGTTTCCCCGGATAAATTCCGCGATAATTTGCAGTTTCGCAATTCCTGTATAGAAATATAAGAAAGCATAGCCATAAATAATCAAAGCAGGTATGCAAGGCTTGATCCACCGTGCACTCCGACGGATTAAACTACCGTTTTTTGTGGATGTTGCCTGGTGTATCTTGTTGCCCTTGTTGTTGATGATATGTTCCATTTATTTGCGTTGTGAATGTTTCTCCTATCCATGTAGCGGAATAGTTAACTCCTGTCAACTGATTTCCTGTTTGCGGGTCTCACCCGCCTCTGGGGAAGGGCGCAAATTTTTTCTTGTACTGTTTCATAAATTTGTTTTTTAGTGAGCAGATCGGAAAAAATGGTACGGATACAATTATTTTCGTGTTTTACAGGACGATTCATTATTTCATCCGATCTGCTATTACAAATTTCAGGATCATTTTTTGTTATATTTTGGGAATTTGGACACTATGTTTTGGGTTTTTATGCCCAAATTATTGGGCATAAAAACCCAAATTATTGGGAAAATGCCTATTCTCTTTCGCGTATAAGTCGACGAAGCAACTCTTCACTGATCCCCATAAACTGGGCTAATTCTTTATGTTTAATATACTGGCGTATATCCGGATATTTGTCAAATACAAAATCATACTTATCGGGATTGGGCAATGAAAGCAGTTTTGCCCGATAATCGAGATACTGTTGCTGTTTGTCCATCAGGCTGGCGTAGATCGGGAAAAGCTTTGGGTTTTTCGCATTTATCGTATATAGCTGTTTCCTTGTGGTCATGTAGGTGCTACAGTCACTCAATGCGATAAACTGAAAATTGTGACTATGGTTGGGGATCATCAGCGATTCACCACTGATGGCATACCGTACCGGACATGTCTTTTCATACTTTCCAAATATACCTTCTGCAATGAGGTAGAGCTCGCCCCAGTTATTGGTGAGGTACTCGCCCTTCACAAAGCGGATCTCTGCAAATGCATCCGTCAATTCAGGGATAGCAGATATCCATTCTCCATGAATGTCTTTTAAAAAACTGGCTAAAATCTCTTCTTTACTTTTCTTCATAATTAAGTATTGGCTGGTATTGAGCATAAAATAGACCCACAATTTATTAAACGATGTTTGCAAAATCAATTATTGGGAAATAAAGGCATATGTAGGGACGAATCACCTTGATGGAGGTATGAATCCAAACATTTAGCGAGGGTATTTGGATGAAATATCGTTTTATCCCTCGATAAAGCAATATTTCCCAATTATTTTTTATTTAGAAAGCAAATTTCATATTTGTTCTGCTGGCCAGCAAAAAGGAGAAATAACTGCCTCATTAAGGCAACGGGATTGACCTGACCCGGATGGTTATAGGTCGTAAACGAAATAGACAATTATGGAAATCGAAATTCAAAAAATCGAGCCGGTAGTCTTTGAAGGAAGTTCAATCTTTGAGCTTTTTACTGAAGATACTCCACTAATTGATTTAGACAGCGATAAGTGCTGGCCTTCTTCATTTTAGTTAGGAGAAATACTTTCCCGAGCCAGAGAGAAGCTGTCTTCTCTCTGGTTCTTTGAATGATGCTATCCATATGCTATAAACGATATGAAAATACAAGAAAAACAAAATCTACACCGGTTGATGTGGCTGGCAAATGTCCAGCAGTTTTTTCAGGACAAACCGGTTTCAATATTATGGGAGCATTATACCACATGGATCAACAACCGAGATAATTTTGAAACACTATACCGTGAATTCCCTTTAAAAAGGCTGTGTGAATTGAATAAGTCCGGCATCGAACGGGTCGATATCACTGGCATCTTGATCACTTTTCACTATGGTCCATACCGCCTGTTACCCAAATTGCTGGTGCAAATGGGCTATCAGGTCACTTTATTGGTATCCGGGGCTGTATTGGAACGAGAACTTAACTATTACAGATCGGAACTGGAAGATGCTGGACTGTTACAAGACCAATTGGAATGTATTGATGCAAACCAGGCAAATTCACTCCGAAATATCTTGCGGGCCATTAAAAATAAACGCTTGGTGCTGATGTTCCTGGATGCTGATGAAGGGGTGGGAAAAGCAGAGGAGGGTATCGGTGAACACAAGCTGGCTGTTCCTTTTGGAAGCCACTTTTTCTACTGGCGGACCAATATTTTTAAACTGGCGTGCCGTTTCGAAATTCCTGTCCACTGCACATATATGAAGCGGGCAAATAACCCTGTCCAATGGAAAATAACACCTTTTATGAATATTATGGATACCGCATACGGATCGTCAGAAGAATTGATGATACGCGCATTTTCTGCTCTACAGATGGCATTTCACCAGATGATGAATCAAGGCTGGATTTATTGGGAAAACTGGGCTTTTATACATCAGTATAATGGGCAGGCCGCTATTGATAAAAAAGGTATTACGGCAAAGGGAAGCTGGCTGGCACCGTTCGAATATAACCGTAAAAAATATTTATTTGACGTAAAGAACAGACAATTTTTTGAAGTAGCTTCTTGTTTTACCGACAGTTAATTATTATGTTTGAGTTAACCTTTTTATAGAATGAATATTCAATCAAACCTAACATCAATCCAGCATAGTCTTTTGAAGCGTATGGCTATCTGTCTGGTAATCTTACTGCTGGGACTGACAATTGTCAATTTCGGTAAGCTCCATCTTTTTACGCCACTGACTTTTACCCTCTATGTATTACCTTTTATGCTATTTTTTTCCACAATGTATACCTGTTACCGAATGGCGCTTACAAAGGGTAGGTTATGGTTTTTATGGTGGTTGTTACTTATACTGTTCGTGGGGATAACGTATAGGTGTGTCAAGTACTATTATTATGATCTGGTACCGCTATTTTTCAAAGGATTTACCACCGCCTGGAAACCGGAACATAGAACCGAGCTACTTTCCCGCATTAATGGTGGTCTACTTTTTTTTGTTGCGATCGTGGCTGCCGATTATTTTGCATGGGCACATTTCTATACGAACGCGCTTTCCAAAAAAGTACAGGCACAGCTGCACAGCATGTCGGACGTCCAATTGCTGTCGGGTCATTTTATGAGACGGCTGTACAATATTGTCCGCATGCAGCGGAAATCTGTTCAGAGCGAAAGCCTGGATTTCTTTCAGTATGTGACCGATAAAATAGCTAAGCCTACAGTACTGGTCCCTTTGAAAGAGGAATGGCATTACTTAATGCTTTTGGTTTCTTATAGCACGGACCGCAGTTTTATTGTCGAAGGTGATGAATTGCTGGATCAGGCGATGTGGAATAGATCTGTTCCAACGCTGTCATTGATGACCTGGATTGAAAATGCCATTGCTTATAGTCCCTGTGATCCGGTTGAACCGATTGTCATCCGTTGGACAAAGGTTTCTCAGGGGATGCAGCTCCAGATCAAAAATTGTATCGCCTCGGCAGATCTGCAACATG
This sequence comes from Sphingobacterium sp. B16(2022), assembly GCF_012030425.1. GTDB lineage: Bacteria > Bacteroidota > Bacteroidia > Sphingobacteriales > Sphingobacteriaceae > Sphingobacterium > Sphingobacterium anhuiense. Next base: position 1,350,508 of record NZ_JAAUVN010000001.1, read on the forward strand.
GCACAGGTAAAGGATTACAGCTTGTTAACAGGCTGTATGAGCAGATGAATAACCAGTTTATTGAACTGGAATATGCTCTTGATGATCAAAAATACTTTGTTATTAAACTAACCTTTAAATCTTAATAGAATGGCCAAATATGATGTCATGATTATCGATGATGATTTATTCGATATTAGAAAAGCTGAAAAAGCATTAAGGGGAATTCCGCAGATGGGAGAAGTTAAGAGCTATACGAAAGCCATTGATGGTTTTAATGCAATAATTGACAATCCTCCTGATGTCTTATTGTTGGACGTTGAAATGCCCGACATGTCTGGACTGGACCTTTATCTTACTTTGCCTGTTGATAAAAGACCGCCAGTTATTCTGTACACCAAAACAGAAAAATATAGTTATAAGGGCATTAAAATAGCTGCTGCAGATTATCTGATCAAACCTGTCAGTTTTCCGGATTTATATATTGCCTTTAAGCGCGCCCTGGAGCAGAAAAATATCACGGTTAAGATTGATTTGGAAATAGAACCGAGTGGACAGTGGTTCAAATTTAAAAACACAGACCGTTTTATTAAATTCAGTGATGTGGTCGCGATTGCGTCTATCAAAAATTATGTCATCTTTCATTTACGTCAAGCAGAGGAGGACTTTGAGTACCGCCTTACGATGGAACAGGCTGAACAGCTTGTGCCAAAGAGAACCTTCGTAAGGGTACACCGCGGTTTTATTGTCAATACGGATTTTACAACAAAGATAGTTGATAAAACGTTCGTATTGCCGGACCGACCGGATCTGCAGCTTAAAGTGAGTGATGTGGGACTAAAACGACTGTACAGTATGAATTGATGGGATTACTTTTATAAACCTAAATATATAACTATGCGTAAAAATCGCTATTTAAGGGGCTTTCTCATAAGCCCGGGGTATTCCTATGCCCAAAAATTAATTTTGTTGGAGCTCCTGGCGACCAAGCGTAAGCTTGCGGCATATCTTGATCTCCGGGAGCAGGTGGAGGAGGACAACGTGCTGCTACGCGATGCGGACTATGTCAAATCTTACGTGGGTATTTCGACAGAAACCCTTTATCGACTTCAACGGGACGGGTATATCTGCGTTGCCAAACGCACCCGAAACAAGCGCTATTACCGCGATGTGGATGTGGAGCGTCTGCGGAATAGTTACCGTGGATCGCAGTAAAGGATCGCCCGATCTTTTGCTATTCTGAACTACATTTTGCAATTCGTCCCTCTCTTTTGGAGGGACGAATTTTTTGAAAATTGTACACATCTTTCAGAGTGATTTGATTCTTATTTTCTTATAACCAACTTCTGCTTTTACTTCAGTTTTCTTCGACCTGGCTTCGGGATTTCATCGGCGGACATGCATGAAATCTCGAAGCGCACCCGAGGCCGAGCCGATAAAATGGTGGAATTGGTTAGGAATTAATTACCTGTTGATGTCTCTGTTTTTAAGTGAATTTTGCACTCATTTTAGCCTCAAGTTTTGTTCAGCTCGGCACCTTATCGGTCAAAAACCCGATGCTGTTCGGTCACTGATCGGTCTATCATTACACATCTATTTGTAATTGTTTTTTAGTGTTTTATGTTTGTTATGTCAATCGATAGTACCGGTATAAAACAAGGTTGATTTTAATTTAAAAAAATATGGGAACAATCGTAAATGGAGCAAATGGAGGTTTTAAAGGTAAAGCTGGCTCAGTAATAGGAAGTAGTTGGAAAAGTATCAATTACATAAAGGGACTTTATAAAAAGAGATCAAAGCCCGCTTCGGAATTGCAGATGATGCAACAGGAAAAATTCAGAACATTGATGCGGTTTCTTCTTCCCATCAATATGTTTTTGAAAATCGGTTTTGGCCGTAAAAATACAGAACGTTTAACTCCGATCAATGCGGCTTTTCAGTTTAATCTGAAGCAGGCCATTACGGGTGCGTATCCGGCCTATTCCTTGGATTACTCCAAGGTCAGTATATCCGATGGTACGTTATATGGCGGTGGCACAGTGGCCGTCGCGCACGCCGCAGGTGAGCTTACTTTCACCTGGGATCCGACTGCCAACGATACTTTTGAGACTTTTGGAGATGATATGGTCTTCGTGCTGGCATATCATCCTGAAAAAGATGAGTTCATGTCTTCACCGGCTCCGAGTACTCGGGCAAGTGGGGAGATCAGCTTTATTATTTCAGAACACCTCCAGATAGGTATCGTGCATACCTGGATGTTTTTAGCCAATAGATCTAAAACAAGAGTATCAAAAAGTGTATATCTGGGAGAGGTATTACTTAACTAATTAAAACCCTGGGTCAGGCCTATCCGGTCTGACCCTTTTTTCTAAGGTATTTTAAAATATGGCAAAAAGAATCGTTAGTCCTGCGCAGGAGAGCGTAAGGACTGCATTTAAAATGGCTGTTGCTTTTTTGACTCCGCTGAAAGGAGTGATCAAAAAAGGTTTTGCCGAAAAGGCTAAACGTAAAAAATCGGTTACGTCAGCTTTGGCACTCGGGCATGTGCTACATGCCGCAATAAAGATAACGGATGGTCAACCTCAGGTTGATCCGTCAGAGGTCATGTTAAGTGAGGGTGCACTGGCAACTATTCGGGTAGAGCAGATCGAACGTTCTTCCGATCGTATCGAAGTGCTGCACAACTGGTTTCCTTCAGACTTTAGTGCTGGAGATGATTGTCTTACACTTTGTGCTTATCAGGTGGACAAAGGTTATGCTTTTGTGAATCAGCAGATCTGGCACCGACAGGAAGGAAAGATAATCGTTCAGCTGCCAAAAGGTTTTCAGGACGACGGCCTACATCTATATCTCATGGCCAGTGACCGTTTGGGAAGCAGATATTCCCGTTCTCAATATTTAGGATATTCAACAAAATGAAAACAAAACATATCCTGTTGCTCCAACGGATTCATGGAGCTAAGGGAACGAATGGAACTATTACCTATAAAGGTGAGCTCATCTGTCATACCATTGAACTCCCAGATCGTAACAATATCCCCCGAATAAGCTGTATCCCGATAGGTCAGTACAAACTGGAAAAGCGGCGTTACCCAAGACATGGGGAGCAGATCGGTATTCCGCATGTATTAGGACGAGAAGCGATCCTGATTCATGCTGCAAATGATGCGCTAAAGGAACTCTTAGGGTGTATCGCTCCGGTAACAACTTTAACAGGTGAAGGTAAAGGTGATTTCAGCGGAAAAGCATTGGCGAAACTGAAGGCTTTAGTCTACGAAATGTGGGACAAAGGGGATGAGGTGTACTTGGTTATTAAATAGTGACGCAGTGACTAGTGAAGAAGTAACATAGTGACGGAGTGACCAGTGACGAAGTTCTAATTTACTAACTCACTCACTTACTAACTATTTTCTAACCTTCTAATATTAAACAAATGAAAAATATAATTCAAAAAATAAGTGCGGCGTTGCAAGTGGTTTTGCTGGCTCCGATTAAATTGCCAGGAAAGGCATTAAACATTATAAAATATATCGCTCTGGGTCTTGGTGTGGTGGAGACCGTGCTGGATGATAAAAAGAAAAAAGTAGAGGAGGAGCCGCCTCCACCAGAGCCGACCTTATCAGAGAAAGAAAAGGAGGCAAGGGATGAAAGGCAATGATATCCGCATCGGTACTTTAGGCGGGACACTCTGTTCGATTTGGGCAAGCTTTTCTATTGGTGATGTGCTACATACTGCCTTAATGGCTGTTGTCGGGACTGTAGTCAGTTATGTGACCAGTCGGTTACTGGGAAGAATGAGGAAGAAATGATAATTACAGGAGCATGCTTGTCTGTTGCTTGCTCCTGTAATTATATGAAGAAAGCACAAAACTTCTTGAACTAGTTTAAGGTTATTTCTTAAACTAGTTTATGGGTTTAGGTTCTTTTTTGTTCTCACTTTTGTAGAAGTAGATCGGAAGCTGAGAGATGAACCTATATTACATGCTTCGATCTTAATAGTACAGTTGATAAATGATTTATTAAAACTTTAAAAGAAAATATATATGCCACACGTAGTTGTTAAAATGTATCCTGCAGATTCGGAGGAACAAAAAGTAAAACTTGCCGCAGAGATTACAAAAGTAATCATTAGTGTTACAGGAAAACCAGATGATGCTGTATCAATTAGAATTGATGAAGTATCTGAAGATAAATGGATGCAGGAGGTTTATAACAAAGAGATAATTCCGCACCTAGATGATCTTTACAAAAAACCCGGATATTAATCATATCCGGTATTATTAGAGTTTAAATATAAATATATCCGCTATGGAAAACCAAATAGAAAACCAAATCGCCGAAGTATTAAAGGGATATGCCCTTGCAATCAATGATGCACAGACAGCATCAATTGCGGCGTTCTATTCTGAAGAGGGGCTGTTCATGCCCGAGGGTTTTAAAACATTAACGAAACAAGACCTATCTCCCGAAAAATCATCAAATTTTCTTAGGAAAACTGATTTTAAGATTGAATACACCATTGAAAAAATTGAGGTGGAAGAAAATTTTGCATTTGTATCGGTGACAGCAAAAACCAGTAAGAAACAAAGCGCTACGAATGATGCTGTGATGAAACAGACCCGTGATTTATTTGTTTTGCGAAAAGAAGAAAATAGCTGGAAAATATACCGTTATATTTTTAATAATAGTCCAAGCCTCACTATATAGTTCGCACAGGATGAAGGCAATTGTTTTATATCAGACCGGTGCTGCCGAAAATTTAAAACAGGTGGATCAACCCTTACCTGGGGTAAATCCTGGTCATGTTTTAATAAAGGTGAAGGCTTTTGGATTGAACCGCTCTGAATTGATGACGCGGAAAGGACTCTCTCCCGATGTTTTATTACCACGTGTGTTAGGAATTGAATGTGTAGGAGAGGTTGAACATGATCCTTCCGGCCAATTAAGGAGGGGGCAACAGGTGGCGGCATTTATGGGGGGTATGGGACGTGATTTTGATGGCAGCTATGCTACATATGCAGTTTTGCCGTTGTCCATTATTACTCCATTTGAAAGTAAGCTTCCATGGCAATTACTTGGGGCACTTCCAGAAATGTTTCAGACCGCTTATGGTTCTTTACACGCTGCGCTTAAAATACAAAGTGGAGAAACGCTTTTAATCCGTGGGGGAACCTCCTCTGTAGGGCTTCTTGCTGCTCAGCTTGCCAAGGCATATGGACTGCATGTGGTATCTACCACACGAAATCCTGATAAAGAAAAATTTCTTTTGGATCATGGTGCCGACCTGGTCCTGATCGATGACGGGAACTTAGCCATGAAAGTTAATGGTCTACCTGAAATTGACAAGGTGCTGGAACTCGTTGGTGCTGGGACTTTAAAAGATTCTTTACAATGCGTTAAACTAGGAGGAACCGTGTGTATGACAGGGATGCTTTCTGAAGAATGGTCTATACCCGATTTTGCTCCAATGGAATTTATTCCAGCAACGGTAAACTTAACTATTTATGACAGTGGGCAGTTTCGCGTAGACGGTCAACATTTTCAGACGTTTGTTGATGATATTGAAAAGGGTTTGATTGCTCCTGTTATTAAACGAGTTTTTCAATTTGAAGAAATTGTGGATGCGCATGTTTTTATGGAAAGTAACGCAGGTGGCGGTAAAATAGTTGTACTGGTCTAAATATTTAAAAATTTTTGAAAATGGAGTTATCTAGTGCAATACAAAATAAATATCATGTTACTGGTAAAGGCGCCGAAGAAAAGTTTCAGGCGGAAATTATCGCGGGTTTAACGGGTAATCCTAAACGGCTTCCATCAAAATATTTTTATGATTCTTTTGGCGATAAGCTGTTTCAGCGTATCATGGATATGCCAGAATATTATCTGACGAGATGTGAAATGGATGTATTCCGTAGCAAGACTGCCGAACTCGCCGCAGCGATTTCAACACATGGAGAACCTTTTGATCTGATTGAACTTGGTGCCGGTGATGCCACGAAGTCATCCTACCTGTTGCAATATCTGATAGATAGTAATGCCGACTTTTCTTATATGCCGATCGATATTTCCAAAAATATCTTAACGGTTTTAGATAATAAGCTAAAAGGAGCAATGCCTTTACTGAAAATTACCTGTCTACAAGGTGAATACTTTGATATGCTTGAGGAGGCGCAACGCCTTTCGAAACGTAAGAAGGTTGTTCTTTTTCTGGGCAGTAATATTGGTAATATGGAGTTAGCAGAAGCGCATGAATTTTGTAAACAACTAAATAGAAAGCTTGCTAAAGGTGATATTATCTTAATTGGATTTGACCTGAAGAAAAATCCACATACAATATTAGAAGCCTATAATGATAAAGCGGGTATTACTGCTGCTTTTAATCTCAATCTCTTGTCGCGTATAAATCGTGAGCTTGGAGCTGATTTTGATCTAAAGCAATTTCAGCATTATCAAACCTATGATCCTGTGACAGGTGCCTGTAGAAGTTTTTTGATAAGTCTCCATGATCAGATGGTCCAAATTGAAGGGCATACTCTATCATTTTATCGGGATGAGCTGATACATATGGAAATTTCACAGAAATTCTCTTCATCTGAAATCAAACAACTTGCTCACGATACTGGTTTTAAAAGTATGCGTGAAATAACGGATGACAACCATTGGTTTTTAGATGCCGTTTGGCAAGTAATCTAACTTTAATCCATTTGTAATTATGACAATACGAAAGACAGATCGTTTATTAACTCTAAAATCACGGTATTCAGCGGTACGCAAACATAGTGTTTCTATTTGTACACCGCTTCAAATTGAAGATTATGTTGTACAGCCCATCGGCGACGTAAGTCCACCGAAGTGGCATCTGGGACATACAACCTGGTTCTTTGAAACCTTTATACTGCAGCCAAACTTTCCGGATTATAAACCATTTGATCCTCAGTATAACTTTGTATTCAATAGTTACTATGAAACGATCGGTGCCAGAGTGATCCGGACAGATCGTGGTAATTTGAGTCGTCCTTCTGTTGAAGATATATACCGGTACAGAACTTATGTAGACAGCAAGATGCAATTATTTTTAGAAAGTGATTGTATGACAGCTGCTTTGGAAGATCTGGTGGAATTGGGGCTCAACCATGAACAGCAGCATCAGGAACTTTTGTTAACAGATATAAAATTTATACTGGGCCATAATCCGTTGTTTCCAGCATATAGTCAGGAAATTAATTTATACCCAACCAATCAAGATCCGGCTTCGATGATTAAAATTAATGCTGGAGTTTATGAAATAGGATTTTATAAAGAAAGCTTCTGTTTTGACAATGAAAAGGGGCGGCATCAGGTATATCTCAATGATTTTGAAATAGCCAGTGCACTTGTTACAAATGCGGAATATCGGGAATTCATGGAAGATAATGGTTATCATGATTTTAGATACTGGCATGCAGAGGGATGGGACTGGGTTAAGCAAACCGAAACCGCAGCTCCTTTATACTGGCATTTTATAGACGGAAAATGGATGAACTATACTTGTAATGGTCTGGAAGAAGTTAAAATGGATGAAGCCGTTTGCCATATCAATTTTTATGAGGCTTCTGCCTATGCTGCCTGGAAAGGATTTCGTTTGCCTACAGAAGCAGAATGGGAAATCGCATCAGAACATTTTAACTGGGGGCAGCGATGGGAATGGACCGGTAGTGCTTATCTTCCTTATCCAGGATTCAAGAAAGAGGCCGGTGCAGTGGGTGAGTACAATGGAAAATTTATGATCAATCAGATGGTATTGCGCGGAGCATCTCTTGCGACACCCAAAGGGCATAGCCGAAATACCTACCGCAATTTTTTCCATGCAAGCCAGCGTTGGCAGTTTACGGGAATTAGACTTGCAAAATAGTGTTTTTACGCTTAAATACACAGATCGCAATAATATCAACTTTATTAAATAATGGAACTACAATACAACTAAAATGAATAGAAAATTTCTAAAACATATTATTCTGACAGCTTGCATTTCGCTATGCTTTCTGGGATCATCCTATGCACAAGTTGCAAACGATATGCGTTATTTTATGCAGGGTGAAGGTACAAGTAGTCAGATCACATACGGAAATAATGCTGTAGCGGGACATTATGTTCAGTCTGGAGATGCTAAAATTTATTATGAGCTCTATGGAAAAGGTAAACCCATTGTTGTTTTACATGGAGGGATTGTTGGATCTGCTCTTGAAATGGGTCAGTTTATCGATAGTTTATCGCGCAATTATCAGGTTATTGCTATTGCTACACGTGGGCATGGTAAGTCCGAAACAGGTTCGGTTATTCCTAGTTATGAGCAGAAAGCGGATGATGTCGCTGCTGTTATTCAGGAAGTAACCGAAGATAAAGTAATAGTACTGGGTTTTAGTGATGGCGCTTACACCGGATACTATTTTGCTAAGCATTATCCTGAAAAAATTAGTAAGCTTATTGCGATTGGTGCCGGAGAATGGAAACAGGGATTCAGATCATTTGATATGACCCTCGAAAGACTTTCTGCTATGGACACGCAATTCTGGAAACAGCAATTGGCTTTGAGACCCAATCCCAACACAACGGAACAATGGCTAAAAAGTGTTAATCGTTATTATAATGGTTTAACTATTGGAAGTCCAATTTTCGAAAAGATTTCCTGTCCAGTTTTGATTATGGCAGGGGAGAAGGATCAGAACGCACCACTTCATACTGTGTTAGATGCGTACCACATGATTCCACATGCGCAGTTAAGTATTATACCCAATGCACCGCACCCGGCATTTATTGCCAATTTTCCTGCAGTGTGGGAAAGTATGGTCCCTTTTATGAATCAATAAATACCGAAAGAGATTTTGGTAAATTATTGATTCGTCAAAGATGCAGTCTACAAGGACTTTGAACTATACTATCAAAAAAATATATAGCAGATAGATGATTGTAAGTGCAATATGCTGGAGGTTGTTCATCTAGAAATGATATATTTACGTATACTAAATGCGAATTAATTGGAACAGCCACATACAGAACAGCTATTTGTTAGATTGATAGATCATTTTAAGCAATTTTTTCATCTTAATAATACTGAACAAGAAGAAATTGAAAGACTTTTTACATCGAGGGTAATCAAGCGTAAGCAATATTTATTACAGGAGGGTGAGGTCTGTCAGCACTATTCTTTTGTTGTGTCTGGATGTTTTCGGATGTTTGCCGTTGATTCCAATTTCCGGGAGCATAATCTTCAGTTTGCAGCTGAGGATGATTGGATAACGGATTTTCAAAGTTTTTACGACCAATCACCCAGCAAATTGTATATTGAAGCGATTGAACCTTCAACTGTCATCCAGATAAAGCATGAAGATCTGCTTTACTTATATATCAATTACCATAAATTCGACCGTAATTTTAGAATCATTACCGAGCGGAAATTGATCGATTACCAAAATCGGATATTACAAAATATTAGCTCTACAGCCGATGACCGCTATGAGGCGTTCTTAAAGCAATATCCACATCTGATCAATCGTTTACCCAATACACAGATTGCTTCTTATTTAGGGATTACTTCGGAATTTCTAAGTAAGATCCGAAAAAAAAGTGTTGGTAAATAGTCATCTTTTCATATTAGATCTGAGTTCGTTTCAGATTATTTCTTAAACTAGTTTATGGGTAGTATCCGTAAGAACTATTTAATTTTGTGTCTTAATGCATTGTCGTAACGAAAACAACGTTTCAAATATGATAAAGAATAGAACACAGCAGATTAAAACTCCTATTGTTAAGCGCATGGTATTTGTGCTTATATTAGTTTTTACAGTATTTTCGATGACTAAAGCTACGGCACAGCAGATTAAGCTAGATGAGGATCGTTTAACTGCTGTACAGACGTCAATGTCGATTACACAAATTAACGGTAAAAAAGCTGTACGGGTAGTGAAGTCTGCCGCAGTCAAAGAAGATGATGAAGCAACTTATGTTAAGATCAATGATTTCAATTTTAAAAATGGCGTGATCGAGGTGGATGTGCTGTCACGTTTGCTTCCTGATGCACCAGCACACGCCAGAGGTTTCATAGGTCTTGCTTTCCGTATCAATAAAGATGATTCAAAATTTGAAAGCATTTACGTACGCCCTACCAATAGTACAGCAGACGACCAGCTGAGAAGAAACCGCACCATTCAGTATTTTTCTTATCCTAATTTTAAGTTCACACATTCCAGAGCAACCGCTCCGGGACAATATGAATCTTATGCGCCAATAGCGCTTGATAAATGGATAAAACTAAAGATTGAGGTAAATGGTAATCAAGCCAAATTATTTATTAATGGCTCGAAGCAACCATACTTAATTGTAAGCGATCTAAAAATGGGTGCTGATCAATCCGGATCTTTAGGGCTTTTTGTCGATATAGGCACTGAAGGATTTTTCAGGAATCTGAAAGTTACTTCCAGATAAATAAAATGTCCCATAAATGAAACCGTACATGCTAAGATGTCATTTTGGCTAACAATTTATGATTTTTGGCGCATTTAAGATATTACGGAATGTTCAATTTTGTATGGTACAATTAAAACAAAAGACCATGCAAAAAACAATTTTTATTACGGGAGCTTCGTCGGGATTAGGAAAAGCAGCTGCTAAATTATTTCAGAAGAATGGATGGAAGGTAATTGCAACGATGCGAAAACCTGAAGAAGAAAAAGAATTAACGGAACTTCCGAATGTATTTGTCGTGCAATTGGACGTTATGGATATGGTAAAAATTAAAAAAACTATCTCAGAGGTCTTGAAAATCCATGAAATTGATGTGGTCTTGAACAATGCCGGATATGGGCTCATCGGCCCATTAGAAGCTTTTACAGATGAGCAGATCCAGACGCAGATCCAGACGAACTTAGGTGGTGTAATTCACGTAACAAAAGCCTTTGTTACGTTTTTTAGAGAAAGAAAAAGAGGCACATTTATTAATGTGACCAGTACGTTTGGTTTATTAGGATATCCTACCTGTTCCATTTACAATGCTACTAAATTTGCAGTTGACGGATTTTCAGAGGGATTGGCATATGAATTGGCGCAGTTTGGAATTAAAGTAAAAGTAGTTGCTCCGGGGGGCATGCAAACCGACTTTGCAGGAAGATCTTTGCATGGTGCGATGCATACTGCATATAGTGAATTAATATCGAAAGTAAGTGAAGGCTATAGTGAAGATCAGGTTGCAAATTACTCAAAAGCAACAGCTGTTGCTGAGGTGATCTATGAGGCGGCGATTGATGAGAAGGATCAGATGCGCTATATTGCTGGGGATGATGCGATCCAACTTTATAACGAGCGACTTGATTTAACGCCTGAGGGTCAGTTCGAAAAGATCCGTTCCCAGTTCATATTTTAAACAGGTTCTGTATTTTCCTGTTTCAGCAATACCTTGGACTGGGACAGGATTTACTTTTATAAATTTCTTAAATTTGTCTTATGAAAAAACTGCCGGTCGTATTTAATTCTTTATCTCAGTTACATAAAGCCATGGGCCAACCGGTTCCTTCGCATCCTCTTGTCAGTATCATGAACTATGGTGATGCACAGTTTGATCCAAAGGATTTCGAACAGGGTATTATTCTGAACTTTTATAAAATCTCATTCAAAACCAGTTTTTCTGGAAAACTGAAGTACGGTCAAGGCTACTACGATTTTGAAGAAGGAGGTATGTCTTTCATCGCTCCTGGACAATTATTGAAGATGCAAGATGAAGAAGCTAATTATGAAGGTATGACCCTGCATTTTCATCCGGATTTATTAACCCACTATGCGCTAAATTCGAATATTAAACAGTATGGATATTTTAGCTACGCAGCTGCTGAAGCATTATATCTATCTGAAAAAGAGAAGGTAACGATTCTTGACATTTATTCATTTATACAAGATGAACTGAATGAACGTATTGATAAATTCAGTCAAGATGTTATTATTTCTCAGATTGAATTATTGCTCAATTATGCCAATCGTTTCTATGATCGTCAGTTTCTGACGAGAAAAGTAATTAACAATGATATTCTAAGTCGATTAGAATTGCAGTTGCAAGACTACTTTAATGAGGACAGGTCAGTGATTACAGGATTACCATCAGTTAAAGATATAGCACAGAAAATGAATGTTAGCCCGCGCTACCTGAGTGATCTGTTGCGAAACCTGATCGGATTAAACACGCAACAATTTATCCATGAAAAAGTGATAGAAAAAGCAAAAGAATATCTGGCAAAAGACGCGTTAACCATAGCTGAAATTGCCTATCGTTTAGGTTTTGAACAACCACAGTCCTTCAATAAGCTTTTTAAAAAGAAAACCACTTATTCTCCTTCTGCATATAAGAAAAGCTTACAGAATTGAGCGTATAAATACTGAAAAATAGAGAAAAGCTACAGAATAGAAAATCTAAGATTGTCAAAATGATAATAATTAGACAATTTCTGAAATGAATGTTTCAGAAAATAATTATCTTTGTAATCTATTATGGCAAGAAATATTGAATTTGATGAGCAGTTAGCAGTATCCAAGGCAATGGATGTCTTTTGGAAAAAAGGGTATAATGGTACTACGATGAGAGATCTAACTGAAGCGATGGGTATCAATAGTAGTAGTCTTTATAATACTATCGGTGACAAACACGAACTTTTTGTAAGAAGTATTAAACATTATACAGAATCTAGAATGAAAGCTGCAGTAAAGCAGTTAGAAATTATCAAATCACCGCTGAAGGCAATTGAAAAATTTATTCAATCTTCAGTGTATGCGATAACAAATGATCCGAATAGCTGTTTGGCGATTAAAACAACTTTTGAAGTTGCTACGCATGATGAGCAGGTACAGAAAGTTATAAAAGCGGATAATGATTTTACTTATAATCTTTTATACAACTTAGTCAAAAAGGCAATTGATAGCGGAGAAATCAGGATACACCAAGATGCCGCAATGCTAACGGATTATATTATAAATCATTTTAGCGGTTGGCATGAATCATTTATTATCCATAAGGACAAAACACGAATCAAAAATATGGCAACATTTTTAATCAAACAAATAAGTCAATGATTTTATTTGTTTTAATCTGAAACAATTGTTTTACAATTATGAATATATCAAAAGAATACAGTACTTATTTTACGGCATCTGAAAAGCCTGAAATAGTGGAAATAGGGCAGGCTAGCTACGTTTCAGTTCGAGGACAGGGAAGTCCCGGTACCGCTGTCTTTTATCAAAAAAAACAGGCAATCAAAGAATTTGTTCATGCATTAGAGCTCAAATATGATTTAACAGCCTGTTCATTTACTAGCCGTATAGTGGAAATATTTTACTGGTTTGATGAAGAAGAGAGGGCAGATGTAAATATTGGAAATTTCTATACTACTCTTGATCTAAGCTTACTTCATTATCGTATTGCTATTCGAATCACAGATTATATTACTGCGGAAAATATTGTTGAAATAGCACGCAATAGAAAAGATATCTTTATGGTCGAGGATTTTGAACTTTTTAACTATACCGCTGGAACATGCGTCCAGATTCTTCATTTAGGTCCTTTTGCCGAAGAACTGCAAACACTACCCGTGCTTCAGCAATTTGCTTCGGATGAAGGTTTAAAAAAATCAGGGATGCATCATGAAATTCATCTAACAAATTTTGAACAAGGACAGAGCCAACAACACCTACAGACTATTCTGCGTGATCCTGTGATAAAACAAGCATAATTTTTTTTACTCATATCTGAAACAAATGTTTCAATATTAATAAATAATCAATCATGAAAAAAACAGAAACACTATCTGGTAAAGTAGCTTTAGTAACCGGAGGAACAAAAGGTATTGGAAAAGCCATTGCAGACAAGTTGGCTTCTAATGGTGCATTAGTTGTTGTTACAGCAAGGAAATCACCCGATACAGACATTAAACATCATTTTATAGCTGCAGACTTAACAAATAATAGCGATATAGCTGCGCTATCATCCAAAATAATAGCGGAATATGGTATACCGGATATCTTGATTAATAATGTTGGAGGTACTTCGTCTCCAGCTGGAGGCTTTAAGATGCTTAGTGATGAAGATTGGAATAGAGATATCGAGCTCAATCTGATGGCCGCTATAAGACTAGATAAAGTTATTGTGTCTCAGATGATGGAAAAGAAATCTGGTGTTGTTATTCATATTTCTTCAATAAACGGAAAGATTCCTTTGTACGAATCCAATTTTTCCTACGGAGTGATGAAGTCCGCTTTAAATGCTTATAGTAAAACGCTTGCTAACGAAGTTTCCAAAGAAGGTATCCGGGTAAATACGGTTTCTCCTGGAATGGTCAGGACAGAAGCTATGGAATCTTTTTTGGAAAGCTACGCAAGTTCTATAGGAAAAACCAAAACGGAAGCAGAACAACAGGTAATGGCTGGCCTTGGTGGGGTACCTATGAACAGATTGGCAGAACCTGAAGAAATTGCTCATACGGTTGATTTTTTGGTATCAGACGGTGCTGGTTACATTACCGGAGCAAATATCTTGGTCGATGGGGGTACGTTTCCAGTTGTATAATCAGCATTAAAAGTATGAAATATAGTAGAAATGATCTAGCGTAATCTTTCCCTGTATTTCGTTTTCATAATAATATTTTAAAAGAATTAGACATGACCCAAAAGAAAAAAATGCTCCTTTATGGAGCTACAGGATATACTGGTAAAATCATTGCAGCTAGAGCAAGAGAATTAAATATTGATTTTGAAATAGCTGGACGTGACAAGAGCAAAATTCGTTCTTTATCGAATGAACTAAATGTTGGATACCATGTTTTTGAAGTACATGATAAGAGCTCCTGGCAGATTGCGTTGGCTGATAAACAGGTCTTGATCAATGCTGCTGGACCATATGCCTCCACAGCCAGACAAGCAATGGAAGCATGCTTGAAAGCTGCTGTCCACTATTTGGATATCAGTGCGGAATTAGAATCTTATCTTTTGGCAGAGTCGTTTGATGACAGAGCTAAAGCAGCAGGAATCCAACTCATATCCGGGGCAGGTTTTTTTGTAAGCTATGATGCGATTGTTGCCCATTTATCTAAATTAGTAATCGAGCCCGAATACTTGAGTGTCGGTTTTCGTCACTATGGTGGATTCTCCAAAGGGTCAATTTTAAGTAGCAAAAACATTGCAGATTTGGGTATATTAGTTCGTAAAAACGGTGTAATTATTAAGAATCCAGATCCTAGATCTAGGATATTTTCATTTGGCGATGAAGATGTAGCATGTATACCGACTTCTTTGGGAGGAATTATCCTGAGTTATAAAACTACAGGTATTCCCAATATCGAAGAATATTTCTCTTTAAAACTACCTGCTATGGATTTACCGGAGTTAACATCTGAAAATCTTCCGGACGGTCCAACAAAAGAAGAACGAGCAGCAGGACGAAATGGAATAACGGCAGAGATTATAGGAAGAGACGGTGAAGTAGTGAAAGCATATCTTGATACTCCATCGGGTTATGAACTTACACCACTTTCTGTGATAGCAGTCGCAAATCGTATATTAAGTGATGATTTCAAAATTGGTTACCAATCACCAGGTTCTGCCTATGGAGAATATATTTTAAATGATATTCCCGACCTTAAGTTAATTGACCTAGCTTAGTATTATACTAGAAATTGTAAATATGGCAACGAAAACCACCATTTAGGCGAATTTTAAGCACTTAGATGTAATCATCTTTGTATCAGTATAAATTTTAAATATTACGTTATGAGTTATTGCGAGTATATTTCAACGATGATAGAGCCTCGACGAAGTCTTCATCAAAAGTATCATGATCATTATTACGGTTTTCCTATACATGATGACAATGAGCTTTTCGGGCGTTTGATTATGGAAATTAATCAAGCAGGGCTGAGCTGGGAAACGATCTTAAAAAAAGAGGACAATTTTCGTAAGGCGTATGATAATTTTGATTTAAAAAAAGTAGCATCCTATTCAGAAAAAGAACAGCAACGCCTTTTAAACGATCCAGGAATTATCCGCAATAAATTGAAGGTGAATGCTGCTATTGAGAATGCAAAAACTATTGTAATACTGCAACAGGAATATGGCAGTTTTGAAAAATGGCTAGAACTCCATTATTTAAATACTAAAGAAGAATGGGTAAAACTTTTTAAGAAAACATTCCGTTTTACTGGCGGTGAAATTGTAAATGAGTTTTTAATGAGCATCGGTTATTTACATGGTGCACATACTGAAACATGTCCAATTTATAAGAAAATCTTAACAATTACACCTGTATGGGTTAAAAAATAAACAAATGGATATAAAACAGTTTATTACTGCATGGATTGCTGCGAGCAATTCATTCAATACTGAAAAATATCTCTCATTTTATTTACCTGAAGCGATCTTAGATGATGTGTCTTTAGGAATAAAATTTGAGAAATATGATGGTATTAAGGTATATTTTGATAAATACTTTATTGGGTATAATACGCAGATAGAAGAAATGAATTTAATGGAAATGGGACAAGAGCATGTATATCTGGAGGTACGATTTACAGGTGATTTTCCAGAAGGCAAAATCGGGGGATCATTTGATATCAAATTTAAAAATGGTAAAATACTGTTTGTGAAGGCAGATTTGTTGCAATATAAAAATATATAATCATGGAGAAAGATAATTTTGACGAAATCATTCGTCGCTCAATAGAAATCAGGAAAAAGTACCACGAGCTGGAGATGATGCATCATGGAAGCGAATGGACTTGGGAAGAAGATGCTTTAGCTTACTTAACCGACGCTGGACTGATCGGTCGGAACATTATGTCGCAACAGAAACGCTGGCCCAAAATTGGTTCGGAACCTGAACTGGAGCATAAACTTGGTGAAAATATTTGGTGGTTGATCGTATTAGCAGAAAGATCCGGTATCAATATAAAAGATGCTATTCAGAATTTTCTGACTAAAACAGAAACACTATTGAAATAAAGCTGTCTTTTAATTCGTGAATTAATGGTATGTCGCGCTGGGGTTACGTTTACTGGAGACAATGCTGGATATTAAATTTGAAAAGGAGATTCTGTCAGGAGTCTCCTTTTTGATATCATAACTAGCATTTTCATGATATCAGATTGTCGTCTTTGTTTCTAGTTATGTTGTTCGTATTTCGATTAAGGACGATAACTAAATAGCTTTAAATAACATGAATTTAAAAGAAGCGACGGTATGAGAAATATCCTTTCTTTTTTTACTCCTCTGACTCGGTATATGTTCATTAGTATTTATTAACAATGATTTACATACAGTGTAATATCATTGTACTATATATATGTATGCTAGCCTAAAAGGTAATCGAAAAAAAAAATTGGAAATACTACATAAATATTAGTATTTTAATTATCGTTATAATGTGGTTGAGTGCATAATATAAATTATTTTTAAATTAATATCTGCGTAGAATTCATTATCTTTAAAAGTCATTATAACATTTTTAAAAAATTGTCGTGCCTGCTACTTCTTTTGAAGAAAAATCAGACTGTTAGACAGTTACTTATGACTTAATATGCAGTTATAAAAACCTGAAGTCTTAAAATTATTGATAATACTTGATATTGAAGTTATGAATAAGGGACCAGTAAAAACAAATGAGTCGGAGCGATTAGATGCACTATATAATTACGAAATATTAGATACGCAACCCGAAGAAGATTTTGACCGTATTACCAAGATAGCTTCGCTTGTGTGTGGTGTTCCTATCTCACTGATCTCCTTAATTGATGAGAACCGGCAATGGTTTAAATCCCGGGTTGGCCTTGATGTCAGAGAAACTTCCCGAAGCTTGGCATTCTGCCAGTATGCCATTAAAGATCGTAATTTTATGGAGGTTCCAGATGCTCAACAAGATGAACGATTCAAAAATAATGAGCTTGTTACCTCGGATCCCTACATCCGGTATTATTTAGGATTTCCTTTGGTTGATCCAGACGGTTTTGCTCTGGGAACGCTTTGTGTTATAGACACGGAGCCTAAAGACTTAAGTTCAGATCAAAAACAGGTGCTGTCGCTGCTTCGTGATGAGGTCGTGTCCCTGATTATCAATCGAAAAGAAAAAGAAAGATATAAAGAAAGCGAACGGGAATTAAAAGCATTTTTTGATAATTCCCAAAGTCTGATGTGTACGCATGATCTGGAAGGTAATCTGCTTAAAGTTAATAATGCGAGTGCATCTATCTTAGGTTATACTAGAGCTGAAATTGAAAAACTGTCTCTTTATGATATTATTCCTACTAAAGGACATAAAAATTTAGATGCATACCTCAACCAGCTTGTTAAAACCGGTACGGCAAAAGGAGAGATGCGCACTAAAACAAAGTCGGGTGAATTACGTATCTGGTTATTCAATAACATTCTGCAACCGAATGGTGATAAAAAACCGTATGTCATCGGTAATGCTGTTGATATCACAGAACAGCATTTTCTTGAGAAAGATTTAAAAAATACTCAGGCGATGTTAACGCGGACAGGAAGAGTGGCCCGAATAGGTGGGTGGGAGTATAATCTGCTTGAAAAGCATCTGACCTGGTCTGATATAACAAAGGAAATTCATGGTGTTCCACCTAATTATCAACCTGATATCGCTCAAGGATTAGATTTTTATAAGGAGGGTGACAGTCGAACAAAAATAAGCCAAGCTATTGATGAGGCTATTACTAAGGGGATTTCATGGGACCTGGAGATGGAGATCGTCACGTTTACAGGTGAAGAACTGTGGGTACGGGCACTTGGAAATGCGGAGTTTGATAATGGTCAATGTATTCGTTTATATGGTACTTTTCAAGATATTGACAAACGTAAGCGTATTGAAGCTGAATCTTTAAAATCTAAAAAGTTACTGGAGGATGTTCTGCAAGCGACATCTGCTGTAGGTATTATTGCGACAGATAATCACGGATTGATCACCCTGTTTAATAAAGGTGCAGAAAATCTTCTTGGTTACAGCAGTGTGGAGATTATCGGCAAATTTACACCTTCACTTTTCCATTTACAGGATGAGATTCGGATACGTGAGAATGAACTGACTATGGAATTGGGACATCCAATAGCAGGATTTCGCGTTTTTGTTGAAAAACCTGAGCTCTATGGTGCCGAGCAGAGAGAGTGGACTTACGTAAGAAAAGATGGACAATTATTATATGTTTCGCTTGCGGTTACTGCCATTCATGATGTTGAAGAAAATATTATCGGTTATCTGGGTATAGCGACCGATATCAGCAAGATTATACATCAACGTGAAGAATTGGAAAAAGCAAAAGTTCTTGCTGAACAGGGTAGTATTGCGAAATCTGAATTTTTAGCAAATATGAGCCATGAGATCAGGACACCTCTCAATGGAATTATCGGTTTTACAGACTTGATGACCAGAACCACGCTCGATGATACCCAACGAGAATACCTGTCAATTGTAGATCAGTCCGCTACTTTACTGTTGAGTATCATTAATGATATTCTCGATTTTTCAAAAATTGAAGCCGGGAAGCTGGAGCTGGATATTGATAAATGTGATCTTTACGAAGTGCTCACCCAAGTAACTACTTTTTTGAACATTCAGGGACAGGGTAAAAACGTTGAATTTCATTTAAATATCTCGAAGGACGTACCGCAATATATCTGGGTCGATTCCCTTCGTGTTAAGCAGGTATTAATGAACCTACTGAGCAATGCTAAGAAATTTACGGAGAAAGGTGAAATTGAGCTACGTGTCGATTTCTTATGTAGGCAGGATGATCTGACCAGCTTGCGCTTCAGTGTCCGGGATACGGGCATTGGTATAAAAGCAGAAAAACAGGAGAAAATATTCGATGCCTTTTCTCAAGAAGATGCCTCGACCACGAAACGATACGGTGGTACGGGCCTGGGACTAACTATTTCCAATAAACTGCTGAAGATGATGGGTAGCGGGCTAAAGCTTGAAAGCACATATCTTGTTGGGAGCCGTTTTTATTTTGATCTTAGCGTGCGCTATGATGATGGTGAGGTACGCGAATGGTTAAATCTGCAAACTATTCGAGAGGTATTGATCGTGATCAATGGTGCTGCTAGCAGAACGCTTTTAGCACAGATGTTAAAATTGCAGCATATTAAAGTTTCCGAAGCGGCGAATGGTTTTGAAGCGTTACAATTGTTAATGAAGGGAAATCAGTACGATGCTATTATTATTGACAATGACCTGCCAATAATGAACGGTATGGAAACCATCAAAAAGATGAAAGAAAAATTATTTAGTATCGACAATAATCACGCTGTGATACCGATCTTTGATTCTAGCGAGGGAAATATGAGCAGCATCTGCGCATCCTTAGGTATCCGGCATTGGCTTGAAAATCCGGTAAAACTTGATGATCTGTATACTGTTCTTTCAAAGATAGAAGCTCAGGAGACTGAAAAAGATATTATTCCCGTTTCTCAGGATTCGCGCAATGGAGAAGGCCTTAAAATTCTTATTGTTGAAGATAATGAATTTAACATACGTCTTGCAACTATCTTGATCCGGAACATCATACCGGAAATCGAAGTTCTGGAAGCTAAAGATGGAAGACAGGGGCTTGCAATCTTTAAGGAAATGCATCCTGATCTGGTTCTGATGGATATTCAGATGCCTGCTATGAACGGCTATGAAGTAACTGAAGTAATCCGTAAGGAAGAAGTAGGAGCTAGAACACCTATTATTGCTTTAACAGCAGGAAATGTACTACGAGAAAAAGAAAAATGTCTAGCGGCAGGAATGGATGATTTTGTTGTTAAACCTATAGTTGAACAGACATTACGTGCCGTATTGACCAAATGGCTTCATTGGGAATAGTTCGTTAAAGAATTAAAAGGGATATATTTAGTTAAGTAAGTCTAGAATACCTAGGGTTACCCTTGTTTGAAGGCAGGAAATACTTAAAAGCGAATATTTCCTGCTATGGTTAGCTGTTTGCCATTGTAACCGGGAATAAACATATAAGTAACACTTTGACTCTGCTTGTTGTGGTCAATTAGAGGAAGCATCCAGTAGGCAATTTTAGTACTTAGGATACCTATTCCGGCTCCCATAGCGACATCAGAGAGCCAGTGTTTATTATTGTACATGCGAAAGAATCCTGTTCCTGCAGCGACAGCATATCCTGCCACACCATACCAAATAGATCGATCCTTGTATTCCTGCCAGAGCAGTTCTGCTCCCACAAATGCTGTAGCGGTATGTCCTGAAGGAAAAGAATTGTTGGCGGAGCTATCCGGTCGCCATACGTTACCCGTATTTTTAATGGATATGACCGTTGCCGTCATAATGGCATTGGAAACTGCAGCAGTGAAAAGACGCTGTTTGAGATTATGTTTTGCTCTGATACCAAAAGCATCGAGAGCAAAGATACTTGCTGTGCCTGCATACTGACTAAAATCATCTACAGAAAATTTGCGATCAATATTTTCTCGCAGCTCATCTCGGAGATCTTTATTTTGGCCGATCAAAAAATGGCTTTCTAAAGCAATGAGCCCATAACTCATCAGGCCTACTGGTACAATGAGTTCTTTATAGGGAATTCGCTTAATAAAAGATCTTTTAGTGATAGTGCTATCAGAATAAGTGGAGCTTATTTGCTGTGCTTGGCTTTCCAGTAGAAAAAATACGAGGAAGAAAAACAACATCAGGTATGAAAAGAATCTACGCATTGTACTGTCATTAATAATGGATATATTGGTAATGAAGGTATAAAAAGGAAATGAAATTATTCTTCTAAAAACTATTATTTTTTAATTATGTTTTCTTTGAAATAAATGTGTTAACTTTCTGAATATCTAACTGATACCGCTATGGGTTATCCTATTCCTAAAGATCTGAAAGGGCTTAATGAAAATCAAGTTAAGCAGTCTGTTGAAAAGTATGGCTATAATGATCTAAAAACTAAACGTAACAACGGTACATGGCGCTTACTGATCAACATCGTTAAAGAACCGATGTTGATCTTATTGATCATGATTTCTGTCATTTATTTAGTTGTCGGGAACTATGCCGAAGCTTATTTTATGTTTGGTGCGGTGATTTTTGTATCGGGCATTTCTTTTTATCAGGATTCCCGAAGCCGCAATGCGATGCAGGCTCTTGAAAAGTTAAATGAGCCATTAAGCAAAGTGATTCGGGATGGTCAGATCGTTGCGATCAAAACTCATGAAATAGCTGTCGGCGACTTATGTATTACTGAAGAAGGCCAGATTATCAATGCCGATGGCCGTATTGTGCACAGTAATGATTTTTCTGTAAATGAATCTTCTCTTACCGGTGAAAGCCTTTCGGTTTTCAAGGAAGTGGATAGTACAGACAATAAGGTGTATAGCGGAACAATCACGGTGTCGGGGCTGGCTGTTTTTGAGGTGCAGGAAATAGGCGAGCAGACGAAGTTGGGAAAGATAGGGCACTCGATTGCTTTAATTACCAATGAAAAATCACCTTTACAGTTACAGATTGAGCGCTTTGTGAAAAAGATGGCACTTGTTGGACTAGTGGTATTTTCATTGGTATGTATGGCCAATTATTTTCAGACCAAAAGTTTTGTTGACAGTCTTTTAAATGGTCTTACTTTGGCTATGTCGATTCTTCCTGAAGAGATTCCTGTGGCTTTTACGACTTTTATGGCTCTGGGAGCATGGAGACTCATGCGGGACGGTGTTATTATTAAAAAATCGAGCATTGTTGAAACCTTGGGGAGCACCACAGTTATCTGCACGGATAAAACAGGCACGATAACCGAAAATACGATGCATCTGGTTGCTGTTTACAGCGAGACCGGTCAGCTTACGGCTAATGAGCAGGATTACCATATGCCCGAAATTGCAAGTGTGATACAGACAGCTATGTGGGCCAGCGAACCTGTACCTTTCGATCCTATGGAGAAAGAACTCCATCGCCTTTACGAGGAGACTGAAAAAAATGATCGGCGTGCACTGTTTGAATTATTTCATGAGTATCCTTTGGAAGGAAAACCGCCAATGATGACGCATCTATTTAGAAATAATAAGGGTGAGCGTATTATTGCCGCAAAAGGCGCACCCGAAGCTATTCTCGAAGTGAGCCGGCTTGCGGATGAAAAAAAAGAATCATTGCGGGTATTGGTTGATCAGTTTGGCCAGAAAGGTTATCGGGTACTGGGAGTTGCATCTGCCACTTATGGAAGCGATGAATTTCCCGAAAAACAGCAGGATTTTCCGTTTGATTTTGTCGGCTTTGTTGTTTTTTACGATCCGCCTAAGAAAGGGATAGAAAAGGTATTCCAGCAAATCTATGAAGCCGGGATCAAAGTTAAAATGATTACCGGAGACAACTCCAATACGGCCGGTTCTATCGCAGCACAGGCTGGTATAAAAAATGCATCTGCCCATATCGAAGGTAAAGAATTGATTGTGCTTTCTGAGGAACAGCTGGACAAAAAGGTACAAGAAATTACCCTCTTTGCTCGCATGTATCCGGAGGCTAAGCTGGCCGTGGTGAAATCGCTTAAGCGCCAAGGTGAAGTCGTAGCCATGTTAGGTGATGGCGTAAATGATGCTCCGGCACTGAAAGCGGCACATATCGGTGTAGCCATGGGGCATAAAGGAACTGAAATAGCGAAGGTAGCCGCAACGGTCGTTCTTATTGAAGATGATTTTTCTAAATTGGTGCTTGCAATTGCAGCAGGTAGACGCATCTATGCCAATATTAAGAAAGCGATTCAATACATTATTTCTATTCATATTCCCATTATTCTGACGGTATCACTACCGCTCTTTTTGGGTTGGGTATATCCGCAGATTTTCACGCCCATACATGTTATATTCTTGGAGCTGGTAATGGGGCCTACCTGTTCGATTGTCTATGAAAATGAGCCCATGGAAAAAAATGCCATGCAGCGTAAACCACGTCCTATATCGGAGACTTTTTTAAATTGGAAAGAACTGATGATCAGTGTGGTTCAGGGTCTGGTGATTTCTGCAGGTGTTCTTTTTATCTATCAATATACCGTGAGACAGGGAGGAGACGAGAAAACGGTTAGGAGTATGGTCTTTACGACATTAATCTTTGCTAATATCCTTCTGAGTTTTATGAACCGTTCTTTTTACTACTATATATACGAGACCATTACGTATAAGAATCGTCTTATCTATTACATTACCGGCATTACTTTACTGTTTATGTTGATGATGCTGTATGTTAAACCTGTTTCCGATTTCTTTAGCATGACGGATCTGGGATTTAAGCAATTGATGTTTTGCTTGTCGATAGCAGCAGTTAGTACGCTCTGGATGGATCTTTACAAATGGTGTAAACGTACAAAAAATGAATAGTAATACGTCCTTTAAAAATAGTTTTTAAGATCCCACCGCTCCATTTCACAATTTACTGGAAATGGAGCAGTGGTTTATGCCCGTTATTATGATAAAATACCCGATTTCATGATCATTAGAACTATACGCGTAATAGGTGTGTTCTTAGATCAATATGGAACCTGGTACTTATTTTATAATTACGGTATGTCATTAAAAGAGCCAATTTTAAAAATTTTAGTAAAACAGTATGCCCCATTAACAATGATGGAGCAGAAATTCGGACGGTACGATCTGATGTTTAAAACGGATGATGAAGGGAGGCCAATTATGCTTTTTATAGGGAAGAAGAATTCTAACGGAAATATTATCGGAGACCGATATGCCAGAAGACTAAAAATCGACGATGAGGGCAATACCGTCAAAGATCATTGGGAACATAAAGGTAAGGCTACTTAGTGGTTTCTTTTTCAACGTATAACTCATGAATTATGACTTTAGATAAATATCGTGAAAAACGATCTCAAAAGAATACGCCAGAACCTTTTGGCGGTAAGTCTTCTGGTAAAGAATTAAGATTTGTGGTACAAAAGCATGCTGCTTCCCATCTGCATTATGATTTCCGCCTAGAAATGGATGGTGTTCTTAAGAGTTGGGCTGTACCAAAGGGGCCATCGCTCGATGCTGATATTAAACGACTGGCCATGATGGTCGAGGATCATCCTTTTGATTACCGGAATTTTGAAGGCGTGATTCCCAAGGGACAATACGGTGGTGGAACAGTCATTGTTTGGGATGAAGGAACTTATGAACCTGCTGATTCTGTAGGTGGCGATGTCAAAAAACAGGAAAAAGAGCTTTTAAAACAGCTAAAAGCCGGTAAACTTAAATTTAAGCTTAACGGCAACAAGCTGAAGGGCGAATTTGCCTTGGTCAAGGCTTATGGTAAGGCTGAAAATAGCTGGTTGCTGATGAAGCTGGATGATAAATATGCGAGTGATAAAGATATCACCCTAAAGGATAAATCTGTTATTTCTAAAAAGAGCATCGCTCAGATGGAAAAGTCCCCGGATCGTGTTTATGGACAAAAGACAACTCAGAAAAGTAGTTCCAAAGATAAGCCTGCTGGCAAGAAAAAAGCTTCCGCAAGTATCGAAGAAAAACTTTCGACTTCGGATGAAACTGAGGGTGATGATATCGACCTAGCGATGCTTCTAAAAAAAACGCCTAAAAAAGATTTCTATGAGCATGTCGAGCCTATGCTGGCCACACTGACTGATCAACCTTTTGATGACGATGAGTGGCTTTATGAAGTGAAATGGGACGGTTACAGAGCTGTTTCTTTTTTAAATGGCAATAAAACAACTGAAATTAAATCTCGTAATGATAAGAGTTTTAACGAGAAATTTTACCCCATCTATGAAGAGCTAAAAGCGATGAAGCTGGAAGCTATTTTGGATGGTGAAATTGTTGTTGTGGGTGAGAACGGGCATGCCAATTTCGGTGCACTGCAGAACTGGCGTAGTGAGGCGGATGGAGATTTACTCTATTATGTATTCGATATTTTATGGTATAAAGGAAAGGACCTGACCAAATTAACTTTAACTGATCGCAAAGCAATACTTCATGAAATTTTATCAACGAGCGAAACCATTAAGTTGAGTACGCCATTTTATACTTCAGGGATCAAGTTTTTAGAAACTGCAAGAGAAATGGGGCTGGAAGGGATTATGGCAAAACGTAAAGATAGTGCTTACCATGTACATGCTCGAACAAAGGACTGGTTAAAAATTAAAGCAAATAAGCGGCAGGAAGTTGTTATTGGAGGCTTTACAAAAAACGATGGTTCAAGTAAAGTATTCAGCAGCATTCTAGTG
This sequence comes from Sphingobacterium sp. B16(2022), assembly GCF_012030425.1. Taxonomy (GTDB): domain Bacteria; phylum Bacteroidota; class Bacteroidia; order Sphingobacteriales; family Sphingobacteriaceae; genus Sphingobacterium; species Sphingobacterium anhuiense. The sequence continues at coordinate 1,376,718 of NZ_JAAUVN010000001.1, forward strand.
GGCGTATATGAAGGGAAAAAACTGGTTTACACCGGTAAGGTGGGGACTGGTTTCAGTGACAAGCTGCAAAAAGAGATGCTGGAAAAGTTTAATCAAGTAACTGCTGATAAATCTCCATTCAGTACAGAACCTGATGTCAATAAAGCCTCTAGATTCCGACCTGACCCGCCACATGCAAATGTCACCTGGCTAAAACCAAAACTAATCTGTGAGGTTAGTTTTACCGAAATGACGACAGATGGCGTGATGCGTCATCCTTCATTTATAGGATTGCGGGAGGATAAAGATCCAAAAAGTATTGTTCTGGAAAAAGAGGAATCTACCAAGAAGATTGTAAATGATTCAAAGAAAAATATTATTGTTGCCCAAGGTAAGATGAAACGAAAAACTTTATTAAATCCGACAGAAAAAACGCAGGTCAAAAAGGTCAATAAACAAGATCTGAAGTTTACGAATCTGGATAAGATTTTTTGGCCAGATGAGAAAATTACCAAGCGCGATCTCATCAATTACTATTACCAGATCGCGCCTTATATATTGCCCTATCTCAAAGATCGGCCTCAGAGCATGAACCGCTTCCCTGATGGTATAAAAGGAGAAGGTTTCTATTTTAAGAATGTGGCAGACAGCGCACCCGAATGGGCTGAAACTTACCTATATAAAAGTGAGACAGATCAAAAGGACAAACTGTACCTTGTCGGGAAAGATGAAGCGACCTTACTGTATATGGCCAACCTGGGCTGTATTGAAATGAATCCCTGGAATAGCACCGTTAAAAAACCAGACAATCCGACGTTCTGCATTATTGATCTTGATCCTGACCAAAATTCATTTAATCAGGTTATTGAGACTGCCCAAGTTACCAAGCAATTGCTGGATGATATGGGTGTGCCAAGCTATTGTAAGACTAGTGGATCTACGGGTCTTCACATCTATATTCCCTTGAATAATAAGTATACCTACGAACAATCCAAAGAATTTGCACGCGTTGTCGTAACCTTGATCAATCGGGAACTTCCAAATTTTACGAGTCTAGAACGTACAGTAAAAAATAGGAAAGGACGGATGTACCTGGATTTTCTACAGAACAGACCGCATGCAACTATTGCCTCGGTATACTCAGTAAGACCTAAGCCAGGAGCGACTGTTTCGATGCCTTTATATTGGGAAGAGGTAAAAAAAGGTCTTAAGATGAGTGATTTTACCATATTTAATGCGATTGAAAGACTGGAAAGTGTAGGTGACATTTTTAAACCTGTACTTGGTAAAGGAATCGATCTCAAAAAAGTAATTGATAAATACTCAGCAGAATAGGTAAATAGCACCGGTAGTTACTGTTTTTCACCAGTAAAATAATCGGTTATCATGTACATTAAAAGAAAGAATCCATGAAAAGAGACGGATCTAATTTAAGCTATTGGCAAGATACAAGTCAATTGAATGATCATAAAGACACAGTAGCACAACACGATTATGATGTAGTCATTATCGGTGCGGGTATAACCGGAATTACTACGGGGTTAATGCTGCAAAATGCGGGTAAAAACTGTTTAATCTTAGAAGCTAAAACCATAGGATTCGGAACAACTTCGGGTACTTCGGCACACCTGAACACTGTTCTTGATACGCCTTACTATGATCTGATTTCCAACTTTGGTAAAGAAAATGCCACCTTAGCAGCCAGTGCGGCAAAAGAAGCCTTGACAATAATTTCCAATCACGTGCAACAGTTTAACATTTCATGTGACCTGGAGCATTGCAATGGCTATATGTATGCTACTAATGAAGATGAAGAGAAAGAATTGAAAAAAATATATGACGCCATTCTGGAGGTAGGTTTACAGGCGACCTATGTCACTGATATTCCTGGACCGATGGATATGACAAAAGCCATAAAGTTTGAGAAGCAGGGACGTTTCCATCCTTTGGAATATCTGAAAGTGCTTTTATCCCAATACGAAAATGCTGGTGGCGTTATTCAAGAAGGGGTAGCAGTTAATGAAGTTAAAGAAGAGAATAATAGACAAAAAATAACTGTTGGCGACGATCATCACTACTATGCAGATGCTGTGGTTTATGCTACCCATACGCCGCCGGGGATCAATCTCTTAACGTTTAAACTTGCTCCTTATCGAAGTTATGTCATGGGATTTCAATTGAAAGATGAGAATCAATATCCCGATGATCTCATTTACGATATGCAGGAACCTTTTCATTATTTTAGGAAAGCTACTTATCAAGACCAAACGATCTTATTGGTTGGCGGACAAGACCATAAAACCGGTCAACATCCTAATCCCGAATTCAATTTTGTAAAATTGGAAGCATTTGTAAGAAAGCATTATGCTGTAAGGGCTGTGCTGTATAAATGGTCTTCTCAGTATTACGAAAGCACGGATGGGCTTCCTTACATTGGTTATTTTCCTGGAAAGAAATCAAAACAGCAGTTTGTAGCAACTGGATATAGTGGTAATGGAATGATTTTCGGAACATTATCTGCTAAAATTATTACTGATCTTATTATAAATGGTACCAGTGAATATGAACAACTGTTTTCGCCGGGGAGGGTTAAGCCCATTGCTGGGTTTTCGAATTTTATTTCGGAAAACTTTGATGTTGCTAAACATCTGATCATCGATCGCCTTGCCATTGATAAAATTGATGGCTTAGCTGATCTTGCTAAGGGAGAAGGGAAAATTATCGATTATGATAAACACACCTTAGGGGTATATAAAGATGATGAAGGAACATTATTTGCCTTAGATCCTGTATGTAAGCATGCTGGTTGCATTGTGCAATGGAATAACACTGAAAAAAGCTGGGATTGCCCTTGCCATGGAGCTCGCTACGCACCAAATGGAGACTTACTGACAGGCCCTGCTACAGCTGGTCTATCTGTTTATGACTTAAAGAAAGATGCATAATGAATTTTCACGTTGCGGTTTATTGAGGAATGCCGCACATAAAGTTGGTCACGGCACAAGGTGCTGTGACCTTTTTTATTATGCTCAATAATTGTTGAGGAAGCGCTTTAGCAGATTTCGGTTATCAGTATGCTGTCTGCACGTGGTTTTTACGTAATGTCTGTGTAAATACCCAAAATGTAAATTTTCGTGAACGAACCCATTCATCGAATGTTCTTCCATTGTAATTAAAACCTCAATTAAAACAGTCGTTATGGAAAATAATTTAAACAACCCCGACATCATCAATGACCTCATAAAAATAAATAATGATCGAATTGAAGGTTATAAAACTGCCTTAGATCTTGCCCACGGCTTAGGTCTCGATCCGCTCCCTCATATGTTTGCAAATTATATCATGCAATCTGAACGCTTTATTGAAGAGCTTACACCCTATGTGTTTCTTGAAGGTGAGCAACCCACGGAGGAGACCATGTTAAGTGGTAAGCTTTTTAGAATGTGGATGAGTGTGAAAGGAGCTATTGTCGGAAACGATAGAAAAAGTTTGCTTGAGAGTTGCGAAAAAGGTGAAGATGCTTTTAAAGAAACATACAACAATACGCTTGATGAGCATGTCAATGAATTGTCCACTGTTGTGTGCAATATCCTTTTAGACCAATTGAGTCGACAATCTGAAGCGCATGAAGAAATCAAAATTCTACGCGATAATGCCACTAAATAAATAAAATATTATGAAAAATGAAACTGGAACAACCCCGAAATTTAAAACGCAATCATCTATTACTGCAGAGCCAGCACTACATGAACTTTTTATGGATGGAATCATGGATCTGTATTGGGCAGAAAACCATTTGGTCAAAACGTTGCCAAAAATGATTAAAGCAGCAACTTCTCCAGCTTTAGTTGAAGCCATTAGCAATCATTTGAACGAAACTGAAGGGCATGTGACACGCCTGGAGCAAATATTCCAGCTAATGGGCAAAGTGCCAATTGCTAAAAAATGTGATGCAATGGAAGGTTTAGCTAAAGAAGGAGAGGGTATCATAGAAAGTACAGAGCCCGGATCTGCAACGCGGGATGTTGGTATCATACTGGCCTCTCAAAAAGTAGAACATTACGAAATTGCTAGTTACGGAGGTTTACTGCAGTTGTCCATTACCTTGGGACTAAAAGATGTTGCCACTTTACTTGAAGAAACGCTTGCAGAAGAGAAGGCAGCAGATACTTTATTGACAGAAGTCGCTGAAGATGGGGTTAACTATAATGCAGCGGAAGAATAATGAATTATTTAAATCCATAATGATGAAAGAAAAAGATATTCTAGACCAGTCTGACGTTACTGCAGAAAATGATAAGATTAAATCTTTAGCTCCACATACTACTGATGCCACAGGAAAAATGATGACTACCGATCATGGCTTAGCCATTAATGATGATCAGAATTCGCTTCGCGCCGGAGATCGTGGCGCTACGCTGCTGGAAGATTTTATTTTTAGAGAAAAGCTCACACATTTCGATCATGAACGTATCCCTGAGCGTGTTGTTCATGCCCGGGGCTCTGGAGCTCACGGCGTATTTAAATTATATGAACCGTTGGAAAGTGTCACCAAAGCTGGGTTTTTAAATGACACTGAAATTGAAACTCCTGTATTTGTTCGTTTTTCAACAGTAGCTGGCTCTAAAGGATCTACCGATCTGGCGAGAGATGTGCGCGGATTTGCGGTTAAATTCTATACACAAGAAGGAAATTTCGATCTTGTCGGCAACAATATGCCTGTATTTTTTATCCAGGATGCGATGAAATTTCCAGACCTAGTACACGCGGTAAAACCTGAACCAGATAATGAAATTCCACAAGCGGCATCAGCGCATGATACATTTTGGGACTTTATTTCAGTAATGCCCGAATCTACCCACATGATCATGTGGTTGATGAGCGATCGGGCTATACCGCGCAGTTATCGGATGATGGAAGGTTTTGGTGTGCATACTTTCCGTTTTATCAATGTTAAAGGTGAAGCACATTTTGTTAAATTCCACTGGAAGCCTTTATTGGGTGTACATGCTGTAGCTTGGGATGAAGCGCAGAATATCTCCGGCAAAGATCCTGATTTCCATAGAAGGGATCTTTGGGAAGCAATTGAAAGTGGTGCGTTTCCAGAATGGGAATTAGGTGTACAAATTGTGTCTGAAAAAGATGAATTTAAGTTTGGTATTGATCTGCTAGATCCGACCAAGATCATCCCTGAGGAACAGGTTCCTGTACAACGGATCGGTAAGATGACGTTGAATCGTAATCCGGATAATTTCTTTGCCGAAACGGAGCAGGTGGCGTTTCACGTCGGCAATGTTGTGCCAGGAATAGACTTTACAAACGATCCTTTGTTGCAGGGCCGGCTTTTTTCCTATACCGATACCCAATTGATCCGGTTAGGTGGACCAAATTTTCATGAAATTCCGATAAACCGCCCTATCGTTGCTGTTCATAACAACCAAAGGGATGGTTTTATGCGGCAAACGATCAATAGAGGCAAGGTGAGTTATGGACCTAATGCTTTGGGGAATAATGATCCGAAACAAGTGAAAGAAGCCGATGGTGGCTTTACATCTTATGAGGAACGCATCGATGCGAAAAAGGTGAGAAGCAGAAGTAAAAGTTTCTTGGATCATTTTAGCCAAGCTAGGTTGTTCTTTTACAGTCAGTCAGAGCCGGAAAAAAATCACATCATCGATGCTTTCAGTTTTGAACTCGGTAAGGTTAAAACGGTAGCTGTTCGTGAAAGAATGGTCGGCATCCTGTCACTGGTTGATAAGGGATTGGCCGCTGCCGTGGCTTTCCAATTAGGGCTTAAAGTGCCCGAAGTATTGGAAAAACCTGTTAACCGTAGTATACCGGCAGATGGAAATCCGGACGACTATAAGCCGATACAGGTGGATGGTGAAGTGAAAAAGTCACTGGCATTAAGCATGGAAAATACGGTGAAGGATAGTATCAAGAGCAGAAAGATTGCTTTCCTAGTCGCTGATGGGGTGGACGCTGAATCGTTATTGTCGGTCAAAGAAAGTATTGTTGCTGCCGGAGGTGTTGTTCATATTATAGCTCCTAAACAAGGGATGGTCGTTGCTTCCGATGATACTCCTGTACCGGTCGATGAAAGCTTTTTGACTGCGGCATCTGTGCTGTACGATGCTGTTTATGTACCCGGAGGTACGAATAGTGTGGCAACGCTGGAAGCTGAAGCAAATGCCGTTCATTTTTTGAATGAAGCATTTAAGCATTGTAAAGCCATTGCAGCTGATGAACAGGCGCTACAGGTACTCGAGGCAACTTATTTCTTTAAGAAACTGCCGGAAGATTTTTCTGAGGAATCTGTTCTGGCGGAAGGTGTGGTCGTTGCAGAAGATGGAGCTGCACTAGGGCCGTTATTTATGCAAGCAATAGCACAGCATCGCTTTTGGAACCGTGAAAAACCACGATTGATACCTGCATAATCATTCCGTATATTGTTAATAAAAAATACCCGGTACTGTGGAGTGCCGGGTATTTTTATTTTAAAAAAAGTCATGAGGTTTTAATTTTGTAAGATGGACAACGCAATTTCATTCCCTTGTTGCGCAGCCAGATCTTCTACCGACAAGCCTCTGGTGTCCAGAATACTTTTATTAGCACCGCGCTCCAATAGAAGCTGCAGCATTTCATTTCTTCCAAACATGGCAGCAAACATAAGTGCAGTGCCACCATTTCCATGTTGTAGATCGAGATTTGCTCCATGATTGATCAGTAGTTCGGCAATATTCTTATAACCTTTAAATGCCACGCCCATCAGTGCACTATTTCCGCCGTTATCCTGTGCATTAACATGTGCGCCTGCGTTTAATAATAATTGCGCGGCTTCATATTGGTTATTATAACAGGCAATGATAAGTGGCGTATAACCTTTATCATCTCTACTGTTAAGATCTACTTTCTGACGAATCAGTTCTTCTAGTACTTCTATGTTGCCTACCCGTGCGGCATGAATAATAATGTGCGCATCATGTATCATATAATTTTTATTTAAGTCTGTCCTTTTATTTAAGTTTAACGTCCTGCTTCCTACAGAAATTTAGTGCCATCATCCCAAAATCCTTTATTTTCTCTTCGCAAGCTATTACTGATGCTGATAGCTTACAATGAAAAAGGCTAGCCTAACATACTTATGTATAGTGGATTCCTGATTAACAAGAAGTACAAAATTTCTCCATATCAATAACAAACTATATCTGTTTTAGTTGCCATAAAAATTAAATAACGGTATTTCATACGAAAAGCACAGATTATTAAAATAATCAAAGGAGGTGCGTAAAGCAATGATCACTTTATATATTTTAGGAGTTGGGATCGGATGAAGGGATTTATACGTGTTTAAATAAATATTGTAAAAACTTTCAAAAATAAAGTAAATTTAAAATTTTAAATAAACCATTATAAGTAACTATTTAACAATTCACTAATTGAATCACATGAAAAAACGAAAAAACAATGTTTATGTTGTACCAACTATACAGGTATTACAAGTAGAGTTGGAGCAGGGGATAGCCGCGGGATCTCTATTAAACGCACCTGAAGAGCCTATTATTAATAATTGGGAATCAGAAATCGGAGGCACTCAAAATCAAGATTTATAATTGCACCAGGTTATAAAACGTGACGCACGGATTTCTAAATAATGAGGGGACATTGTGTATATGTTTTGTTTTTAATAGCAAAACATACAGTAATATAATATAAATCTTATGTTCCTCAAAACAAAACCATTTCCAAATTATGAAAAAAACGACCCATTACCTCTTGATTTTTTTAGGTATAAGTATCTTTGCCTCATGTTCAAAAGAAGGTAATAACGAAGCTCCTGTCACAGTAAACGAAACCATGCTGGTGGTTACTGTAACCGGTATTAAGGAGGTCCAAAGTTCCACAGGTCTAGGACAGAAAAATAAAGCCAAATTAACGGCGAAGACCCAAGTTTCTAAAATAATACAGCATAACGCATTTGATGTACAGGTGAGCATGCGTGATGAAATACTACAACGACAATTCGTAAAACAAAAAGGAGTTTCAAATAAAGCAACATTGACAGGTCCTCAAGCGGATGTTCCTGCTAGCGGAATAACTTATCGGCTCTACCTCTTCAAAAAGGATGATGGTGGCTTTGTCAGCTCCGCGGCTCTTCGTTTTGGAACTCCGGGACAACTCCAGGTGTCCCGAGGTACAAGCTACACCTGGCATGCGCTATCCTATAATAATACAGAGGAAATTCCAAATATAACAGGAGCAAACAGTATTGTTACGCTCCCTGAGAATAAAGATGTGCTGTACGCTTCGGGAGAATTTACGGTACCAGATACCGAGAATGCCCAAATTGCACTACCAATTACATTTAGTCATAAATTTGCACGACTGGCCGTGGAAATTAATGCTATGGGATTATTTGCTGATATGACAGCCTTGACAGCGGGAGTAAAAATAGGCGCCGGTTCTGCTGGAACAATTAATAACGGAGCGCTGGATATAAAAACCGGGATCCTTGTGCCACGCGATATCAACCACAACTTGTCAACTCTCCAAACCAGAGACTTTATTGATATTGAAAGCGGTTTTCAGGATAGAAAATTAGCTTACTTTTACGTTCCAGTGATGCAGGGTAATGAAGATCTTAAGGTTGATGTGCAAATTAATGGTTTAAGTATACGTTTGGATAATGGCACAATACGTAATTTCGATGAGAATCTCCTTGCTACTCCTTTTACTTTCCAACAAGAAATTGCCCTGATTGAAGAGGGTAAGAGCTATTATTGCCTATTCAATATTTTAGAATCACCAATAACAAAAAATGGCTTACGCTGGGCAAGGCAAAACCTTTACGTACATGAAAATGCGCATAACCCATACCGATTTTTGCATACTCATCAATCTACTGCAGTGAAATCAAGCTGGAAGCCTCAGGAACTGATTGATCAAGGTGATCCATGTTTAAATGTTTATCCCCAAGGTACATGGAAAATGCCCTCACAGGAGGAAGTAAAAAGTTCCATAGCACCTATTGGGTATATTAATAATTTTCCTTTTCTGAATGATTCACAAAGTGGTTTAAATTATTATGAATTTGCTGCCAGCGGTACGGCTTCCCCTTATCCTGATAATACTCTGCGATTTAATATTACACCTTACAGACCGCTACCAGAGAAGAATTCCAATTATTGGACTTTACCATTTCCGTATATTGGTGATGGAGGTGATTTAGAAACGTACATTATCATGTTAAATGGTGATCGACTCAATTCAAGATCAATTACGATTTCAAGATTTACACAAGGTGGTGGTATAACATATCACAACATTAACTATCCAGCAGGATTTCCAATTCGTTGTGTAAGAGTGTCGTAATTGATCAATCGGAAGAGGTGTTTTAATTTTCTATCGGCGTAATTATTTTTGAAATCGTGGTATATACGGAATTTTTGTGTTAATACTTGAAAATCAAAGTAACGGTGAACTCCTGTTACGATGGGTTGTTTTTCTTGTATAAATATTTATAAAGTAACTCAATGTATTATGGAAAATCATTTGAACAACCCAGAAATTATCAATGACCTGATTAAAATTAATAATGATCGGGTGGAAGGTTATAAAACAGCATTAGATCTTTCGCATACACTAAGTTTAGATAGCTTACAGCAATTATTTGCAAAGTATGTCTTGCAATCGCAACATTTTATTGAAGAGCTGAAACCTTTTGTGGTTTTGGAAGGTGAACAACCGACCGATGCCACTATGCTGAGCGGTAAACTGTTCAGAATGTGGATGAGCGTAAAAGTAACGATTGCAGGTAATGACAGAAAAAGTTTATTGGAAAGTTGTGAAAAAGGAGAGGATGCGTTTAAGGACACGTACAAAAAAATTCTTCAAGAGGATAATGATCAATTATCTATCGAGGTGAAAAATATACTTTTAAAGCAGTTGGATAAACAGCTGGAAGCACATGATGCCATTAAAATGCTACGTGATGAAGTAACATTGTAAAAGTTTTAACTAATTTATAAAAATGAATGTTATCATTTAAAATATAAGGTCCTGTCGAAGTAGGTATTTAATCGGTAATTTTATTTTATATACTGGTATTACAATCTTTGTTTTGTTAACGTATATTTTTATTCTTAATTTTATAATACGGTTCATCACCGTGTTCATTAAAGTGGTTAATAGGATAAAAGGCTGTAGTATTTTCATACGCAGCCTTTTATTATTTTTAATATTTGAAACCGCCTACTTATTTTTTAGAATCGATTGGCATGTGGTCCATGGCCCCTAACTTCGCAATACCATCGTCTTCTTGAATTTTTGCAAAATGCTCTTTGGCTAATTTCAGCCCGATCGCAATAGCAGTATCTTCAGGAACACCTTCCTGTAGCAATGTATCGGCCATTTCAATGGCTCTAATACGGATATGAGTAGGCAAATTTTTATAAGTTGGCGGATAGTCATCATTGTACCAAGGCATAGTCCTCCTTTTTTTTATGAGATTTTACTAAAATATCGTTGTTATCTAGGTCTATAACAATTAACCATATAGGAAAGTTGATTTTATTTTAATTAAATAGTAGAAGTAAGTGTTGTAGAATCTCTTCGAAAAATCAAATCAGTGTGCTGTTGAATTGTTTAGGACTGCTTAACTTACGTAAATTATGTTGGGTTGATGCGAGATTTTAAATAATGGTACCAAGAGTGAACCATCAAAATACTGATTTAGTATGAAAACACTCTTTTTTGAAATATTAATGATATTCTTTGAAATACTTGTACACAGATCGCTACAAAATTCAAAACAAAATAGCCTTGGCGGAAACAGATATAAATAAAGTTTGTTAAGCTATTATGATCTTAAACTCTTCTAAAATTCCCTTTCGTTATATGTTTAACAAAGTTAAAAGGGAAGTGGCTTTGGTGGCCATTATCGGCTTAATTTTTAATGGATTGACTTATATTTTACACGATAAGCTTCCGAATATGCCCTTGGGGGTTCCTGCATTTTTAGGTACCGCCATATCGGTTTTATTGTCTTTTAAAATGAGCCAGTCGTACGAAAGATGGTGGGAAGCACGCAAAGTATGGGGCGCTATTGTTAATGACTCCCGGTCGCTTGTCATCCAGATGCAGAGCTATCTCGCTCCTGAATATGCAGGGGTGATAAAGGATATTGCTTATAAGCAGATTGCCTGGTGCTATGCATTAGGGGATTCACTTCGCGACCTCAACCCGTTAGCAAGACCATTGGAGTTGACGCAGGATGAACTTGATCTATTGCAACAGCATCGCAATGTGCCCTTGGCAATTACCCAGTTGCAGGCGCTTGCTATCAAGGATCTGTCCGAAAAGCAGGCAATTCCTGATTTTTTCCGTGTTCAGTTGGATCAAACCTTAGTCAGGCTGGTGGATGCGATGGGTCGGGCTGAACGGATCAATAATACCGTATTTCCGGTTACTTACCGCCTTTTTCTTCACGGAGCGATCTATCTCTTTCTGATTACCTTATCGATAGCTATACAGGATGTCAGCCCGATTTTCGAAATTCCGCTATTGGTGCTGATCGCAGCATTGTTCTTCCTGGCAGATAAGACGGCCTATAATCTACAGGATCCTTTTCGCAATCGACAAAGTGATGTGCCCGTAACCGCGATATCCCGTAATATTGAAATCAATATCAAACAATTGCTTGGAGAAGAGCATATTCCTGAGCCCTTGAAGCCAAAGACATTTTTTATACTGTAGTGGTGGGAATAGGAGTTCGAAGATCAGGAAAACAGTTCCTAGGATACGGAGTTAGGAAGATCAATTCACGTATTGAAAGAAATAGGGATATAAAAGCAAGCATCGATTGGTGCTTGCTTTTTTTCGCGCATTGCCACCTTTCCAAATCATCTTAAAGAATCAATGCCGTAATTACGGACAATCCGCTAAATTTTTGTCCCGCAGGCTTTTAATATGATCATGAGCCTGAAGCTGCAGTATCGCCTGATGCCGAATGAGATGTTCTGCTTCTAATGTCAGCACTTCTTTTTCTTCTAAAGTGTGATGATACACACGCTTGTAGATGTCTTCTCTTTTTTCGCAGTCATTTAAGATGCTCTGGATCGTATTCTCAACAAAACTATTCTTCAGATCCAGCCACATGTTGCGTAATTTGCTCGATATAGTTGTGCTTAGCTGTGGAAATTCGCTTGCCTCATAAACGAAGGGTTTGAGGTCTGTAATAAATTGTTCAGACTGATCCCGGTATTGCCTAAGGTACTTATCAATATCGTTGTGCGTATCTTTTGGTAACAGTTCAATATATTTGGTATAACCCGCAATTCGGTCATTATTGGCCTCTACTAAATTATTTAACAGATAGGCCTGTTCCTGCAATAAATTTTCCATCGTATATGCTCTTCATGTTTATTTAATAAACAATCTAAAAGAATGTTAGTTCATTATTTAAACTTATGGTGAATGTTAAAGGGTAAAACATGCCATGAAGCTGAAAGATGATTATGCCATCTGATTGATTTCGCGCATTTTTAAGAATTTAATCGTTATGCCCATCTGTCCGAGATGGTATAGATCATGATGGATAAGTCCTGTTACTAAATATTGGTAATCGTGTGGAAATGCAGGATCTGCATAAGGGTAGGGTGTCGATAGAAATACATCGTCTTTGCCTTCCAGAAAGTAGATGATGCTTTGTTGTGTGCCGTGAAATTCCAGAAGCATATTTTTCCATTCTTTTTTGGCAAGTTCTGTATTGGTTCGCCAATTTGCGGTATCGGTCATTTCAAGTCCACGGGGATTTCCTTGGAGACGGCTGAGGACTTCCTTTCGCCATTCTATCAAATGCGACATCAATTCGGCGATGCTGTGCATGTCCGGAAGCGGACGCTCGAACGCTGTCATTTCATTTACTTCAGCAAGCTTCTTTTCGAAATTTTCATCGATCCATAGATCAGCACTTTCGATATCTCGCAATTGCTGCATCATATTAGTTATCAGTACTTTTTCCATGATTTTCGTTTTAAGTGGTGAAATACTAACTGTTATTACCCTACCTGCATCGGATCTCGACCCTCTAGCAAATATCAGTATTCATCTTATGTAGGCTCCTTTTAAAGCCTTGATATTAAAGAGTACACTAGATAGTCCACTTTTGTTCTCTAACCGGGATAATAATGTTTTTATTTCAATACCGTTGTCGGTCAAACTTTGGTGAGCGGTGTTTGTTTTAATGTGAAGTGATCATAATGATATATGCTAAGTCATGATTAAAATAGCAACCTATAATATCAATGGTATTAATGGCCGTCTACCTGTATTGCTTCGATGGTTAAAGGAGGAATCTCCTGATGTCGTTTGTCTGCAGGAATTAAAGGCTCCACAGGAGCGTTTTCCTATACAGGCTATTACCGACGCTGGTTACAAGGCAATATGGCATGGTGAAAAAAGCTGGAACGGTGTTGCTGTGCTTTCTAAATACGATATCACAGAAGTCTCACGCGTATTGCCTGGAGATGAAGACGATACCCATAGCCGATACCTAGAGGTTATTGTCAATCAGCTCGTGATCTGCTGCTTGTACCTGCCTAATGGGAATCCCTATCCGGGACCAAAGTTCGACTATAAAATGAACTGGATAAAACGGCTAACCAAGCGTACTAAGACCTTGTTAGCGATGGAGATTCCCGTCATCCTTATTGGAGATTTTAATATCATTCCGACGGAGATGGATACATATAAACCGGAAAAATACATCGATAATGCTTTGTTCAGAATTGAAGTCAGGAAGGCATTTCAGCATCTTATAGCTCAAGGATGGCTGGATACTATCCGGAAATTATTTCCGGATCAGAAGGTATATACCTTCTGGGACTACCTGCGGCATGCTTACAGCCGCAATGCCGGTCTTCGTTTGGATCATATTTTACTTAGTCCCTTATTGGAAGATAGACTTTTAGAAGGCGGAATCGACCGGCATGTAAGAAGCTGGGAGAAAACAAGCGACCACGCACCGGTCTGGATATGTTTAAAAGAGCAATAGTATGAAAGCTATTCGTATTTCTCTTAATGAGCTCATGAAAATAGGTAAACAGCAAGAAATAGATGGTGATTCTAATGGCGCTATAAAAAGCTATAGGGCAATAATTGGAAAAGATCCATTACATGTGCAGGCATATAATAGACTCATGATTGTATACCATCGCCAAAAAAAATATAAGATGGAAATCGCTATTATAAAAAAGGCACTTCAAGCTTATGAGAAGGATGTGCGGCAGGATCTTTTAGCTTGGAAAAGTGAAAATAGTACATCTGCAGCTCTTAGTCACAATTTAGCTAAAGCATTGGGTCTCTTCGATGATAATGGTTTTCCTATTTTCGAAGAACCGCAGATAATGCGCTGGCGTAAACGTTTAGCGAACTTGGAGCGGAAAATAAAACCAGAAAATGATCCTCATAAAAAAAAGAAAGTTCGCTAAAAAAATTAACCTAGCCACTTAGTATTATTATTACATGGGATCTTAAAAAAGTCCTCAGCTTAGGATCAGTAATATTGGTAGCAAAAACAGTAATATATGTACCTATTAATTGCGGGTTATTCATGAAATTTGAAATAGGTAGAACAATATTTTTTAGTTATGTGTAACGGTCGCCGTTTAATATAGGCATATGAAAACTTTTAACTGCTTTAATTTGTTCTAAAGTTATGCTTTGGCTACTTAATTTGTCTTTACTGTTCAATGGTAAGGACAAAAAAATATTCCAATTATGAAGAAAAACAGTAATTTCAGCAGAAGATTTTTTTTAAAGACCACTGGCGCCCTTACTTTACTGGCGACACTTCCGGCTTCTTTAAAAGCGACCTACCTACAGGTGAAACAATTTATTGTTCCTGCCAAGCGCACAGTTCCTTTGACGTTACAGGTTAATAAAAAGGCTTACACGCTTGATTCGGATACAAGAACTACCTTGCTGGATCTTTTGCGTGAAAACCTCGGTCTTACCGGTACAAAGAAAGGTTGCGATCACGGTCAATGTGGCGCCTGTACGGTCCATGTGGATGGCGTAAGGGTTTTAAGCTGCCTGACTCTTTCTGCCTCTACGGTTGGAAAAGAAGTAACCACGATTGAAGGTATTGCCGATGGTGAACAACTGCATCCGATGCAGGAGGCTTTTATTGCATGTGATGGTTTTCAATGTGGCTATTGTACACCCGGGCAAATTATGTCGGCTATTGCCTGTGTAAAAGAGGGCCATACGCATTCCGTTGAGGAAATTAAAGAATTTATGAGTGGCAATCTTTGCCGCTGTGGAGCTTATAACGGTATTGTTGAATCTATTCAAAAAGTAGCGCAATCATGAAACCTTTCGAATTTATAAGAGTAACCAATACCAAAACTGCACTTTCTCATAAAAAAGATCATGTGCAGTATATCGCGGGCGGAACAAATCTGGTCGATTTGATGAAAAAGAACGTGCATCTTCCGGATACTGTTGTAGACATTAATGATGCGCTTATTCGTACAATAGATACACATGACAAAAATATTCATATCGGTGCTATGGTTCGCAATACTGAAATTGCGACCGATCCGAAGGTCTTGAAAGATTTTCCGCTGCTTGCAAAAGCTGTTTTAGCTGGAGCTTCTCCGCAGATCCGAAATATGGCTTCTACAGGAGGTAATATCTTACAACGTACCCGTTGTCCATATTTCTACGATACCACGACCGACTGCAATAAGCGTGAGCCGGGTACCGGATGCAGTGCATATGCTGGAGAAAATAGGATGAGCGCCATAATTGGTTATAGTAAAGATTGTGTTGCTGTACATCCATCTGATCTCTGTGTCGCATTTGTTGCATTGGATGCTGAAGTACACGTGATCACAAAAGATCAAAAAGAGAATGTTATACCTTTTCAGGAGTTTCATCGTCTTCCGGGAAATGATCCTCATCTGGACAATAATTTACCGGATCATGCTTTAATTTCATTTATTAAAATTTTAGAAAATCCATTTGCGAAACATTGTGCTTATCTTAAGATCAGAGACCGGGCTTCTTATGCCTTTGCTCTGGTTTCGGTAGCCGCTGCACTGCACTTGGACGGTGACCGCATTGTTGAAGCGCGGCTGGCCTCTGGTGGTGTAGCACATAAACCTTGGCGCTGGCTGGAAGCTGAAGAGTTCTTGATCGGTAAAAATGCCACTGCTGCTGTATTTAGCGAGGCCGCCGCCATGATTGTCGCGGATGCGCATCCCTTGGCACAAAATGGTTTTAAAGTAGGCATGCTGAAAGGTGCTGTGGAATCTGCACTGGCACAATGCCTGCTGGCTTAATCTGTAGCAAGGAATAACGTTTTTTAATAAAAATGAATGGGTTTTTACAAAATAATGTAAAATGAAAGACTTGAATCAACAAAATATAACCATACCTGAAGGGCGCGTCGAAGCACGGGATAAAGTGATCGGGAAAGGAAAATATGCAGCGGAATATGCGGTGGATAAGATGTGCTATGCTGTTTTGGTAGGAAGTACTGTACCTAGTGGTAAAATTAAAAATATTGATCTGTCCAAAGCAAAACAAGTAAAATCTGTACTTGGTTTTGTATCCCATCTGGAAAAACCTGCTGTTCCTGGTTTTGCGACGGAGGCGTTGATTAAAGAATCGCGTTTTGGTCTTCCTGTATTTCATACAGACACCATTTATTTTAAGGGACAGCCGGTTGTATTGGTTATGGCGGAGACACTTGAGGATGCCACTTATGCGGCATCGCTGGTAGAGGTGCAGTATGAAAAGACAAAATTTAATGTTGATTTTGACTCTACCTACGCACAGATCCCACTGCACGAAGCGGGTAAAGAACGCGGAAATCTCGAGAGCTGGCAAGATGCACCTCATGTGGTGGAGGCCGAATATGAAATTAAAACGGAGGTACATCACCCCATGGAAATGCATGCCACGATCGCTGCATGGACTGGTACCGATCATCTCAAACTTTACGACAAGACACAGGGAGTGAATAATGTACAACAGGTGATCGCACCTTTATTTAATCTGAAAAAGGAACAAGTGGAGGTCATGAGCGAATTTGTCGGCGGTGGTTTTGGATCTGGTCTTCGGGTGTGGCCACATGTACTGGCTACCGTTATGGCAGCCAAACAGGTGGGACGTCCCGTGAAATTAATGCTGACAAGACCGCAGATGTTTATCGGTACCGGTTATCGTCCTGCTTCCTGGCAGAAAATTAAGCTTGGAGCAGATGATCAGGGGAAATTTATGGGTATCCATCATCAGGCCCGTAATGAAACATCGTTATATGAACGGTTTTCAGATCAGATCACACGGATAACGCGTCTGATTTATGATTTTGAACATCTTAAGACTGAGGATGCACTAGTGCCGTTAAATATCAATGCAGCGACCTGGATGCGTGGTCCCGGTGATTGTACGGGAGATTTTGCAGTTGAATGTGCCATCGATGAATTGAGCTATAAATTGAATATAGATCCCGTAGCGATCCGAGCAAAAAATATTGCTGTAACGCATCATCCGGATTCTAAATTACCCTGGTCATCAAATTATTTAGTAGATTGTATGAACTTAGGTGCCCAGCGTATCGGTTGGGAAAAGCGGAATCCACAACCTAATAGCATGCAGGAAGGCGACTGGCATATTGGCTACGGGATGTCTGTGGGAATGTGGAATGCCGGAAGAAATAAAACGAGTGCCGCCATAAAAATGAAAAAAGATGGAAGTCTGATCATTCAGACTGCAATGACCGATATCGGTACAGGAACAGGGACGGGTATGAAAAATATTGCCCATGAGATAACCGGGATTCCGAAAAATAAAATAACAATCGAACTTGGTCATTCAAATCTCCCTCCAGCGCCCAGCCAAGGTGGAAGTACTGGAATGTCTTCTGTAAGCGGGGCTGTTGTGGAAGCAGTCCGTCTGCTGAAAGAAAAGCTGTTAGCCTATGCCGCTAAACAAGACCAAAGGTTCAAGGATGTACAGGAAGATGTCTTAGTGCTGTCTGAAACTGGTTTGTCTTTGAAAAATGATACAACTGCAACTATTCCTTTGGATACCTTGTGGAAGCAAAATAACTTAGATGAATTAGTGGTAGAAGCGACCTCAGGTCCCGGTGAAGAGCGTAAGAAATATGCTTTTTGCTCTTCTGCTGCTCATTTTTGCCAAGTAAGGGTCAATGTGAAAACGGGAAAGGTCATGGTGACAAAAATGGTCTGTGTGGCCGATGGAGGTAAAATTGTGAATGAAAAAGCGGCAGCCAACCAGATGTCAGGTGCAGCTGTCGGCGGCATCGGAATGGCACTTATGGAAGAGCGCCTGCTGGATACGCGGATCGGTGGAGCTATTGCTGATGATCTGGCAGGCTATCATTTTCCGGTTAATGCCGATGCACCAATAATTGATGTCAGTTTTATCGGTAAATCAGATCCTTTTATCAACCCGACTGGGGCTAAAGGTTTAGGTGAGGTGGGAATTATTGGAACGGCCGCTGCAATTGCGAATGCCATTTATAATGCTACGGGCAAAAGATTACGCAGTTTACCCATTACTCCAGATAAAATATTAAGTTAATCAAACACCTTAATTGATGTTGTTTAAATTTTTGTAAAATAAGTGTTTAACGAGTTATTGAATTTTGTTTGATGAGTGAATTAAAAACCATAATTGCCGCATACGATACCGCTGAATCGCAGGGTTATAAAACGGTGCTGGCTACCGTTGTTAAGGTAGAGGGTTCATCCTACCGGATGCCAGGTGCACGCATGCTGGTATCTGAATATGGAGAGATGACTGGAGCGATCAGTGGGGGATGTCTCGAAGGTGATGCACTCCGCAGGGCGATGCTAGCGCTCCAGCAGCAAACTAATAAATTGGTAACTTATGATACCACAAATGAAGCCGATGCAACCCTCGGTATACAATTGGGCTGTAATGGTATTGTACATCTACTATTTGAATATATTGACCCGAGCGATCCTCAAAATCCGATTGCCTTATTAAAAAAAACAACCGATAAACGGGTACCAGCACTTGTGGTCACGATCTGCTCATTGGATCGCTATGCTGAGCAGCCCGGTACATGTGGTATACGACTGGAAAATGAAACCGTTTTAAGAACCAATCCGCTTATTGCAGGTGAAGATATGCTTGCTTATATGGAGCAGGTAAGCAGAAGTAAGGCCACGATGCGAACGGTTTTAGAATATAAAAATGTGGATTATGAGCTATTATTGGAATACCATATTCCGCCAATTCATATGGTCATTGTGGGGGCAGGAAATGATGCACAACCGGTAGCTGCGATGGCGGCTATGCTTGGCTGGGAAGTAAGCATTGTTGATGGTAGGGCCAGTCACACAGCAGTTGATCGTTTTCCTGCAGCAAAACAAGTGATCACTGCAGCTGCCAGTGAGTTTCTGCATCAGATCGATATCGATGCCTATACCGCAGTGGTTTTAATGTCGCACAATTTTAATTATGACAAAGATGTTCTCAAGCATTTACTACAGACATCTGTTTCTTATATTGGCTTATTAGGACCTAAAAAAAGGTTTCAACGTTTGCTTAACACATTACAAGAAGATGGTTGCATCATAGAAGAAGCTCAGCTGGCAAAAATGCATGGCCCTGTCGGTCTTGATATCGGAGCTGAAACTTCGGCAGAGATAGCACTCTCGATTATTGCGGAGGTCAAATCTTTTTTACACAGCCGATCTGCTGCATCTCTTCGTGACCTCGCAGCTAAGATGCACGAGAATATTCCAATCCTTTAATCATTATTATGCTATTCGATAAATTTGGCCGTCAACATACTTATCTCCGTATATCGCTTACGGACAATTGCAATCTGCGCTGTTTTTACTGTATGCCCGAAGAGGAATATGCCTTTGCGGCACATGCCAAACTGATGCAGCCCGATGAAATCTTAGCGATCGCTAAGACTTTTGTATCGCAGGGAATTACGAAAATACGCTTAACCGGTGGGGAGCCTTTTGTACGTAAAGATGCAGCTCTGATTTTAGCAGGACTGGCCACTTTACCGGTAGAACTGACCTGTACCACCAATGGGGTAAGGGTGGATGCTTTAATGCCCATGATCAAAGCGGCCAATTTTAGCAGTATCAACATCAGTCTAGATACCTTAAATGCCGAAAAATTCCATAAGATAACAGGTAGAAATCTTTTTGACCGTGTTTGGTCAAATATTGGCCTATTGTTAGCGTCCGGCATAACCTGTAAATTGAATGTGGTGGTAATGAAAGGGCTGAACGATAATGAAATCACTGATTTTGTCGCGCTTACTGAAAAATGGCCATTAGAGGTTCGTTTTATTGAATTTATGCCTTTTTCTGGTAATAAATGGACCAATAACCAGGTGTTTACTTTACGGGAAATAAAAGATGTGATCCAAAAAAGTTATACCATCCACGAACAGGTGGGGAGTATACACGATACAGCAAAACATTTTCATATCGCAGGCCACCGCGGATCATTCGCCGTCATCAGTACCATGAGCGAACCTTTTTGTGCAGGCTGCAACCGGATCCGTTTAACGGCAGATGGTAAATTGAAAAATTGTCTCTTTTCTACTCATGAAACGGACTTACTTACCGCCCATCGGCTGGGACAGCCTATATTACCGTTGATTCAAGCGAATATCCAGGCAAAGGCTTTTGCTCTAGGGGGCCAATTAGCCACTGATTTTACGCAAATAGATGCGGATAAATTACAAAATAGAAGTATGATAACTATTGGAGGATAATGCAGGATACAGGTATAATAATATTAGCAGCGGGTAGTTCCTCACGCTTAGGGACTGCAAAACAACTTCTGGATTATCAGCATAAGCCATTAGTTCAACATGCTGTAGAACAGGCGCTGTCGAGTGACCCTGCTTGTGTGATCGTAGTGGTGGGCGCTGATGCCGAGGCCGTTGCAGGAATACTTGTTGACCATGATCTAAAGATCTGTTACAATGATGATTGGTCTACAGGAATGGCCTCGTCTATCAGGAAAGGAATAGAGGCGTTATTAAACGATCATCCATTGTTAACTCGGTGCATCTTTTCAGTATGTGATCAGCCCTTTCTTGAGGCTCATCATTTTATGCAATTGCATGAAAATCAGTTGGAAAGTCAGAAAGGGATTATTGCATCGGCCTATGCGGATACCTTGGGCGTGCCGGTGCTGTTCAGTAACTTTTATTTTCCATTATTACAGCAGTTGCAGGGAGATCAGGGTGCTAAAAAAATCATAGCCGCATATCCTGATGATGTTGTTGCAGTTGCTTTTGATAAGGGATCAGTCGACATTGATGAACCTGCTGATTTAAGATATTTAATACAGGAAATGGTTTCAGTATCGGAAGCAAAAGCGATCATTAAAAAACATGCCCATTTTGTTCGCACTGGAATAAAAACTTTATCTGAGTCTTTAGGATATACTGTTGCAGAGCAGATTATATCAAAATATGATATTCCTGGTTTTAGGCAGTCTTCGATGGATGGCTATGCGTTGAAATTTGAGGACCACAATAACCGATTGGAAATTGTGGGCGAAATGCGTGCTGGAAAACAGTCGGATGTAACGCTATTGTCCGGACAGGCGATGCGCGTCTTTACGGGTGCACCCATACCAACGGCGGCAGATACCGTGGTCATGCAGGAACGGGTATATCGCGAAGGAGATTGGATCACGGTTGCTGATGAGCAATTAACTCTTGGCATGCATGTCCGTGAAAAAGGTAGCGAAGCCACAAAAGGCACATTGGCCCTTGCACAGGGAACTGTATTGACGCCTGCTGCACTGGGTTTTTTAGCAGGTATCGGCTGTGAGAAGCTGCTGATTTTTGAACCGCCAAAAGTAGCCATCATTGTGACAGGTGATGAACTGAAGGAATTGGGTCAGCCACTTTTCTTTGGACAGGTATACGACTCAAACTCGATTCAACTACGTGCTGCACTTCAAAAAGCAGGTATCGAAACGGTTCAGGTTTTTCACGCTACAGATGATCCTGCCGCATTGGAAAAGATCTTGGGACAGGCATTGTTAGCTTCGGATCTGGTGCTGCTGGTGGGAGGCGTGAGTGTGGGTGATTATGATTTTGTGGTGCAAAGTGCTCTGGCGCAGTCGGTGCGGCCTCATTTTCATAAAGTGAAACAGAAACCAGGAAAACCATTGTTTTTTGGAACTAAGGATGAAACAGTGGTTTTCGGATTGCCAGGAAATCCTTCTTCAGCGCTAACCTGTTTCTACCTGTATGTTTTACCGGCTATTGACCGGATGATGCAACGAGCTGATTCCGTTTGCTACAGCAAAGCCGTGACTACCGTTGATTATCCAAAAAACAGTGGATTAACACATTTTATAAAAGCTCATTTAATGGACGGTAGGGTATTGCCCCTGCATGCGCAGGAATCTTATCGTCTACAATCTTATGCCCAGGCCAATTGCCTGCTCGTGATACCGGAAGAATCTACTGGTATTGTGGCAGGTGAAGAAGTCCAAGTAATCGTATTGCTTTAAAAATCTATGGATACCGAATTTTTTTTTATTATTTTATTTATTGTTGCTTTTTTATATGCCTCTGTTGGGCATGGCGGAGCGAGCGGTTACCTGGCTTTAATGGCTCTTTATGGCGTGGCGCCGCAAGAAATGAAACCTACAGCGCTGTTTTTAAATTTATTTGTTTCCTTGACTGCCTTTATTCAGTATTACCGCGGAAATCATTTTAAGAAAGAGATTTTTATACCCATAGCGCTGGCATCTATACCTTTTGCTTTTCTGGGCGGTATGTTATCGATCGATGATCATCTTTATAAAAAAATATTAGGAATTTTACTGTTGCTGCCGATCGTTCGATTTTTCTTTTTTAAGAATGTGGAAGACGATCGTCTGGTACCTCCAGTAAAATGGATTTCGAT
This sequence comes from Sphingobacterium sp. B16(2022), assembly GCF_012030425.1. Classification (GTDB taxonomy): domain Bacteria; phylum Bacteroidota; class Bacteroidia; order Sphingobacteriales; family Sphingobacteriaceae; genus Sphingobacterium; species Sphingobacterium anhuiense. The sequence goes on from NZ_JAAUVN010000001.1 coordinate 1,399,664, forward strand.
ATTGTTGGGTGCTTTCATAGGGCTTCTGTCCGGAATGATCGGTATAGGTGGAGGCATAATCCTTTCACCTATTTTGATCTTGTTGCTATGGACCAACCAGAAGCAAACGGCGGCAATCAGTGCCGCATTTATTTTTGTCAATTCTTTGGCTGGACTGGGAGGAATGTTGACGCAGGGTATTACGTTGACTTCCAATATGATTTTATATATTGTGGTAGCATTCAGTGGTGGGCTTTTGGGTGCTTATTTAGGTTCTAAAAAGTTTAATCAGGATGTTTTAAAATATGTACTGGCAACAGTGTTACTCGTTGCCGCCTATAAATTGCTCTTTACTTCGGCATAGCTGCGCGGTAAGAAAGCAATAGTGATCAGAATTGGATAGATATGTCTTGACTTTTGACGAGCATGATCCCTATGGGATGTCTCATCAGATAAAAAGAATGCTTAATTTGAATAAGAGATGAATAAGATTAAAGTACTTGCATTTGGACCGCTTGTAGAAATTATAGAGAAAGAGTTCTTTATGGAAGCAGTGGATACGGAAAATTTGTTAACAAGTTTGATCCAGCAGTTTCCTTTACTCGAGAACCGTAAAATGGCGCTTGCAGTGAATGGAAAGATTACAAAAGAGGCGGTTCTGTTACAGGAATCAGATACGGTAGCACTTCTGCCACCATTTTCGGGAGGGTAATATGCATTGGGATCCACGATATGAGCGGCATTACAGTTTACCAGGTTTTGGTTATGAGGCGCAGGAAAAGCTTACCGCGGCTCAGGTACTTGTTGTCGGAGCTGGAGGGTTAGGCTGTCCGGTACTGCAGTATCTGACTGCGGCAGGTGTAGGGCGTATCGGTATCGTTGATTTTGATACGATAGAACTGAGTAATCTGCAACGCCAGACCCTATATAGCACCGCAGATCTTGGGCAGTTAAAGTGCGCAGTTGCTGTGCGGAAGCTAAGCGAGAATAATCCGTCTATCACAATCGTTGGACATCCTGTTTTGCTTGATGATAGCAATGCTAATGCTATTGTTTCACAGTATGATATCGTTGTTGACTGTACGGATAATTTTGCGGTACGTTATATTATAAACGATTGTTGTACGCGCTTAGAAAAACCGCTTGTTTTTGCGGCGATCTATCAATACGAAGGGCAGATAGCAATCTTTAATGTCGCTGATGATGATGGAACTGTCTGTCATTACCGCGATCTATTTCCACAAATCCCGAGTGCTGAAGAGGCTCCAAACTGCTCAGAAAATGGTGTATTGGGTGTTTTGCCTGGGATCATCGGACTGATGCAAGCCACCGAAGTGTTGAAGTTAATAACGGGTATTGGAGAGCCCTTGGTCAATAAGTTAATGACTTTTAATGTTTTGACCTATCAGTCCATGATCTTATCGATCACTCCGAATTCTGAAAGGGCTAAAGTTTATGCTACAGAAAAGAGGGAGGCCACTGAGCAGGACCGACATTTGGAACAGGATATCAGCTTGATATATCCGTATGAAATTGCATCTTATCTGCAGGATAAGAACGTCAGTCTGGTTGATATCCGGGAATCCTATGAGGAACCGTCATTTGCGATCGCAACACAGGAGATCCCTTTGTCAATACTGTTTGACCATTTGGATGAATTAAAGGCCACACATATTATTGTGGTATGTCAAAGCGGAAAACGCAGTTTACATGCCGCGGGAAAGCTGAAAGCGCATTTCGGTCCCGCAAAGAGGGTAAGTCACTTGGCGGGTGGCATTATTTCATATTTAAGTACTAATAAAGCAGAATAAATGAAAAATATATTTGTGCAGGGAGCCATTTCGCCAGATCAGATCGCGAAGAGTATTGCAGCACATAGCAGTAAAACAGCTATCGGTGCCCATGAGTTATTCTTGGGACAGATCAGAGCCGATGTGGTAGATGGAAAGTCTGTTGCCGCAATTGAATATACAGCTTACGAACAGATGGCTTTAGAAAAAATGGATACCATCAGAGAGGCAATGTTTGCCAAGTATAAGCTGATATGTATGCATGTGTACCATAGTTTAGGGACGGTGCCTACTGGACAGCTGTGCCTTTTTGTATTCGTATCTTCTAAACACCGTGCAGATGCGCAACAGGCTTGTCATGAGATTGTGGAGCAGATTAAAAAGGAACTTCCGATCTGGGGAAAAGAACTATTTGAGGACGATACACATCAGTGGAAAAAAAATAATTAAGATGGTCGATATTACACATAAATCCGCTACGTTGCGTAAAGCGGTAGCAACTGCATCTGTGGTTACTTCACATGGCCGAACGGTAGATGCTATCAAAAATGGTCAGGTTCCAAAGGGTAATGTTTATGAGTTTGCCCGTGCGGCTACGTTGCTTGCCATAAAAAAAACAAGCGATATCATCCCGGACTGCCATCCGTTGCCGATTGAATATGCGGCAATAGATTTTGAGATTGAAGAACTTACAATTAAGATTTCGGTAACTGTGCACACGATCTATAAAACCGGTGTAGAAGTCGAAGCGATGCATGGTGCTTCTGTCGCCGCACTGGTGCTGTATGATATGTTAAAACCGATCGATAAACATGTTGAAATCGGCTCGATTCGTTTATTGCACAAGTCGGGCGGAAAAAGTGACCACGCGCATCTGTTAGAAAACAGGAAGATCAAGGCTGCAGTTGTTGTTTGCAGTGATTCGGTCTATTCAGGTGAAAAACAGGACCGTTCGGGATTTGTATTGCAAGAGTTACTGGAAGATTACGGTATAGACGTCGTACGATTTGAGGTTGTGCCAGATGAAATTGATGCTATTCAACATCAATTGACGGTTTCCAGGGAATTAGGGGTCGATATGCTGATCTATACGGGTGGGACTGGAGTGTCTGATCGGGATGTTACGCCAGAGGCTGTGGAGCCTTATTTAACCAAGAAATTGCCGGGTGTAATGGAAATCGCAAGACAGTATGGACAGCAATTTGTAAAAACTGCTATGCTTTCCAGAGCGGTTGCAGGTTTTGCAGACCGAATGCTGGTCTTGACCTTGCCAGGGTCAACAAATGGGGTGAAAGAAAGTGTGAAAGCTTTATTTCCACAGATACTGCATGTTTTTCCTATTCAGGATAATCAGGGACATGGATAGCTTTTTAGCGCTATCCACGAAGTTTGGTCACAATTTTCTTGATCCTATCCAAGGTATAATCGATGTCATGGTCAGTTGTAAACCGGCCTAAACTAAACCGTATTGCACTGAGATTATCTTCATTCTTTAGTCCCATAGCCCGCAATACCGGAGAAGGTCTGTTTGTTACGGATGAACAGGCTGAGCCACTGGAAACAGCGATATTGCCCAGGGCTAGTATCATTTCTTGGGAATGGAGACCGCGCAAACTGATATTTGTGGTATTGAATATACGTTTGTCCAAGTGGCCGTTCACAAAAGTCTCATCGATTTCCAAAATGGATTTTTCCAAGGCATCGCGTAACGTTAAAATAAGTTTATTCTGATTTGCCATCTCCTGCTTTGCGATGGCAGCGGCAGTTCCAAGTGCTACAATACCCGGGACGTTGAGTGTGCCACTTCGCATACCTTGCTGTTGCCGACCTCCATGCAGCAAGGGTTCCAGTGAACCAATAGCAGGATTGGTATATAACGCGCCAATACCTTTAGGACCGTAAAACTTATGTGCTGAAATCGGCATAAAATCGATTTGCATCTGCTTTACATCAATCGGAATCTTGCCGACAGCCTGTGTCGCATCGCACAGGAACCATGCTCCCGCCTGATGGGTTAGGGTGGCAATTGATGGTATATCTTGCATAACACCTGTCTCATTGTTCACAAGCATGACACAAACAAGCGCCGTATCTGTTGTAATGCTATCCTCCAGCGTTTTTAAATCGATGATGCCATCTTTATCTACAGGCAGATAGGTGACAGCATATCCCTTAGTTTCCATGTAACGACAACATTCAAGTACTGCATTGTGTTCTGTGGATGCACAAATGATATGTTTACGGTGACCATAGGTCAGACCCTTTATCGCCATATTGATCGCTTCTGTGGCTCCTGACGTAAAAGTCAGTTCGCTTGCACGGCAATTAATTAAATGGGCAAGATCTTGCTGAGCAAAATCAATCTCTTCCTGAGCCTGCAATGCAAAAAGATGGGGACTGCTGGGATTGGCGTACTGCTGCTTGAAAAAGGGCAACATCCGTTCTAATACCCGATCATCAACGGGTGTAGTGGCATTATAGTCGAGGTATACGATTGATGACTGCATAGCCATAAATGTACTGAATTAATTTGAGAGGATGGGTCCAAAAAGCATCGTTTTGCTTGTAATCAACAACCCCATTTACGGATTCTTCTACCAATATTACTGTTTTGTGCTGTGCTCGATAATGTATAGGTGAAAAATACATATTTTTAAGACTAAGATCATGATGTGATGGCTTTTGAAAGTGGAGAGCCAAAGCATCTGAAAGAAAGAGGATAAGCCCAAAATAAACAAATGATGAATACAGACTGTTATATAACAACTAACATACACAATTATGGAAACCATTCGCATTAACAAAAAGGAATACGAGGTCGTTATTGATAAAGAGATGCCACTGCTGTGGTTTTTACGTGATGTCGTCGGTTTGACTGGAACAAAATATGGCTGCGGAGTAGCACAATGCGGTGCTTGTGTGGTCCATATGGACGGTGAAGCGGTAAGATCCTGTGTTACAAAAATGAAACGTGCAGTTGGCAAAGAGGTGATTACGATTGAGGGTCTTTCTGAAAAAGGTGACCATCCATTGCAAGTTGCCTGGAAAGATGTGGATGTGCCCCAATGTGGGTACTGTCATGCCGGTCAAATCATGTCGGCTGCTGTTTTATTACGTGAACGGCCGAATCCAACAGATCAGGATATTGATGATGCCATGACCGGAAACATCTGCCGTTGTGGAACTTATTCGCGAATTCGTCAGGCCATACATCATGCTGCATCATTGCAAAAGAAATAAATGGTTATGTATAGATGTGTAATCTGCTAAAAAATAGCTCATGAAAATATTAAATAATATAAAAAGCAAAGGGACTTATAAGCTTGCATTGACTTTGAGTGCCATCGGTCTGTTTTTAACGGTTCTGGTTTCTGCTTTTACAATTGATTCCAGATCTGAAAATACACTAGAACCGGATATCCATGTGAAAAAAGATAGCATACAGTCTGTTGAAGCGTTTAAAAAAGTATATGCTGTGCTACAGAGTCCCCGATGTGTGAATTGCCATCCAAGCGGTGATATTCCGCTTCAGGGTGATGAGCGCAAGTTGCATGCGATGTTTCCGAAACGTGGGCCTGAAGGAAAAGGTATGCTGACAATGAAATGTAATAACTGCCATCAGGATGAAAATACAGTAGGACTGAAAACCCCTCCGGGAAGTCCGAATTGGCATCTTCCACCTGCAGACATGAAAATGGTCTTTGAAGGAAAAAGCGCACATGAGCTGGCTAAGCAGTTGGTAGACCGTAAGCAAAATGGAAATAAAGATCTGAAAGCATTGCTAGCCCATGCGGATGATGGATTGGTAAAATGGGGCTGGGAGCCCGGAGAAGGAAGAACACTGCCTCCGATTAGTCATGCTGCTTTTAAAGAAGCTTGGATTACCTGGTTGACAACAGGTGCTTATGCTCCCACGAAGTAATTATTTTTTCAAAAAATCAAAGAAATAAGCGATGACAACAGATAAAACGACGCTAGGCAGAAGATCTTTTTTAAAAGCCGCGCTTTTAGCCGGTGGCGGAATGATTTTACATTTCAACTGGCCGGGTGCTGGAGCGATGGCAAGTGAGCCGGGACCAGCAGCTGATACATTAATTGAATTAAACAGCTATATTAAAATTTACCCTAATGGCGATATCCTGTTATTTAATCCCAATCCTGAATTTGGACAGAATGTAAAGACATCTCTTCCGATGATCCTCGCAGAGGAACTGGATGTAGCCTGGGAGAAAGTAACGGTGCAGCAGGCTGATTTTTTTCCAGAAAGATATGGACGTCAGTTCACTGGCGGTAGTCAGTCCGTTCGGCAGGCTTGGCCCGTGTTACGCACAGCAGGAGCTACGGCGCGGCAGATGCTCTTAATAGCAGCTTCTGAAAAATGGGCTGTACCGCTAAACGAAATGCATACAGAAGCGGGTGTCATTTTCCACAAAAAAAGTGATCAAAAAATAACTTACGGTGAAATTGCCTCTCAGGCAGCCCGAATACCGGTACCAAAAGATGTGAAGTTAAAAGACGTGGCTGATTTTAAAATAATAGGTTCGTCAAAGCAAAATGTAGAACTGGATAATATTGTAACGGGTAAACCTTTATTTACCAGCGACTATAAGCAGGAGGGTATGCTGATTGCTATGATTGTACATCCACCAGCCTTTGGGCAGGAGATCACAGCGTTTGATGATACTGCAGTACGTCAAATGCCGGGGATAAAGGATGTTTTTCTGATTGAACCGCTAGCAAAGGACTATACGCGCAATTATTTTGATACGATGAGTTTCGGCAGCTTAGCTGTAGTTGTGGGTACTTCTACCTGGGAAGTGATGCAGGCAAAGAAAAAACTGCAATTGGAACTGCAAACGGCCTCAAAAAGGAAGAATAAAGACACACTTCAACTGGAGAGTACAGCTGGTCATTATGCAGATATGGATCGATATGCAAAGATTCCAGGGGAAGTTAAACGTAAGGATGGAGATCCAGATGCTGCATTTAAAAATGCTGCCCGCATCATTGAGCGAACGTATACAGCACCATTTTTGGTTCACAATACCATGGAGCCCGTTTCCTGTTTTGCTCATGTAACGGCAGATCAAGCGGAATTATATGCGCCTATCCAGGCACCGGAGGTCATCACAACAACCTTGGTGGCCCGATTAGGGTTGCCTAAAGAAAAGATAAAGATTAAACTCGCCCGTATGGGTGGCGGTTTTGGACTCAGGGCTTATGGACATCATCTGGTGGAGGCCGCCGTGATCTCTCAGAAATTAAATGCTCCTGTGAAATTGATGTATACCCGTGAAGATGAAGCGACCTATGGTATTTATAGACCTACTTACAGTGCAACATATCGGGCTGCTTTAGATAACAATAATCAGTTGATCGGATTTCATGTCAAGGCTGGGGGAATACCGGAATCTCCGCTACATGAAAATAGATTTCCGGCGGGAGCTGTTGACAATTACCTTGCCGAATCCTGGGCGGTTGATTCCGATATTACGATCGGAGCTTTTCGTGCACCGCGATCCAATTTTATGGCTAGCGCTGAGCAGTCATTTTTGGATGAACTGGCTGTTGAAATGAAAAAAGATCCGATCGATTTTCGTCTGGAATTACTTAAAAGGGCGAAAGAACGTCCTGTTGGACAACGTAATGATTATGATGCATCACGGTACGCAGGTGTCCTGCAATTGTTGAAGGAGAAAGCCAGTTTGCTTAAAAAACCCGAAGGCACGGGAAGAGGAGTTGCCGCTTATTTTTGCCATAATACCTATGCAGCGGCTTTGGTCGATATAGGCGTTAAGAATAATGAACCCTATGTTGTACAGGCGATTGCAAGCGTCGATTGTGGTATTGTGGTAAATCAGGATGCAGCCGTCAATATGGCGGAAGGTGCGGTGATTGACGGTATTGGAAATGCACTATACGGAGAACAATTGTTCGCAGATGGAGTACCCCAGAAAAGCAACTTCAATACTTATCGGATCATTCGTATGAATGAGTGTCCAAAACATATCGAAGTTCATTTTGTGCAAAATCAGGAAAACCCCACAGGAATGGGAGAGCCGGTATTTCCGCCGATGTTCGGTGCTGTTGCCAATGCTCTTTTTCACCATACTGGTAAACGATACTATAACCAACCTTTTATGAAACAATACTTAGCTCACGGAGCGCATGGTTAATTCTCTATTAGCCTTTCGTCTAATTGGAGGATTGATCGTATTTATGAAACTTAAAGAACATCAGTTTTAATATAAAAACAATAAAAAATGAAAAAAGCTATTTTTGGATTACTCTTATTTGTCTTGACAGTGCAGTTGTCTTTTGCACAAAAAATGAATGCAGTAGAAGAAGTGAAGGAACTGTCGAAATTGAAGTGGCAGTGGATGGCTGATAAGAATGTCGATAAACTCGCAGCATTATTCGATGATAAGTCAAAGTTTGTTCATATGAGCGGAACATGGAAGAAGAATGAAGAACTCGACATTATAAAAACCGGTCGAATCTGGTATAAGAAAGCCGCTATTCATGATGTAGCGGTCGAGATCGTAGATGATGTTGCAATTGTTTGGAATAGAATTACCTTAACAGCTGATGTGCGTGGAAATGATGCAGTAACGGAGTTTACGGTAACGGAGGTTTACAAAAAGCAAAAGAAAGATTGGAAGATGCTGGCCATGACGTTTAGCAGTGTGCGTGATACGCATAAAATCGAACATTAAATAAGAACTTAAATTTTATACAGCAATAAGTTTTACAATATAAAATGGCATAATAGAAATTGAGCGTAAATCTCTTTTTCTATTATGCCATTTTTCTAATCATTTCATTATAGATTACAAGAATGCAGGGTGATCCAGTTTAACCGCTATGCGGTTTGCCGCATTGACCAGACCCACATGACTGTAAGCCTGTGGGAAATTGCCCCATTGACTGCCGTCTTGTTCATCGACATCTTCACTGAATAATTTGAGGTGATTGCCGTAACCAATCAACTGCTTAAATACCTCTTGCGCTTCTTCCAAACGTCCTACACAGGCCAGTGCTTCCACATACCAGAAGGCACATACCAGAAATGTTGATTTCGGTTTTCCAAAATCGTCTTTATGCAGATAACGGTAAAACAGTCCATTTTCTCCTTTCAGCTCTTCTTCCAAAGCTTCGAGGTGGCGTTTTGCCTTATCACTGGCCGGATCCAAATAATTCATCATGATCAGCTGTAGGGTAGAGGCATCTAAATTGGGGTTTTTAGTTGCCGTGGTATACACGCCACGCTCTTCATCGTAGCAGCTTTCAATATGTACACTGGCGCGCTCCCGTAGTTCTTGAGCTTTAATTTTGATTTCTTCAAAACCGTACTGCTCGGCAATTTTTAAAGCTGCTGTCGCACCGGCCCATTGAAACAGATTGGAATAGCAGTGTCTGTTTTCAAAATTCCGGAATTCCCAGATCCCCGCATCGAACTCATCGATGGTGCTTTCAATTTTCTTCAGAATATAGTTGGTCCAGGATTTGGCCAAACCGGTATTCTGATGACTAAAGCGGTGATCGGTAAACATAGGGAGCAAGGCAAGTAGCGCCTGTCCGTACACATCATTCTGAATGTGTTCAAAAGCCTGATTACCCAAGCGTACGGGCTTATTTCCTAAGTATCCTTCGAGATGGTCGAGCGTGGTTTCTGTTAACTGATGCTGCCCCATGATACCGTAGAGCGGCTGCAGGCGTCCGCGATCCGTCTGTGTAATATTAGCAATGTAGGAAGCGTATTTCTCCATCTCTTCAAACTGCCCGATGTGGCTCAGGGCAGTCAGTACATAGTAGCTATCCCGCAACCAGCAGTAGCGATAATCCCAGTTACGGCCACTTCCCGGATGTTCGGGAAGACTTGTCGTGCTGGCCGCAATCAAAGCACCTGTATCCTCATACTGATGAAGTTTAAGAACCAGCGCAGAACGAATGACTTCTTTCTGGCAGAATGGGGCGATGGAAGCATTTTTTACCCAGCGGTGCCAATAACTTTTAGTTCTGCTTAAAAAATCTTCTGCGGTTCGTTCTATCGGAGCCTCAAATGGGCTTCCGAATGTCATCACCAAATAAACAGTACTGCTCAGTACATGCGGAATATCATCGAAAAAATGGCTTACAGGCATATTTGTTGCCAAGCGCATTCTGATGTCCTCCTGTTCAAATTGGATATGGTTGCTGCCGCGGTTTTTCGTGAATCCCTGTTTTCCGTATTGATACTTAGGTGTACAGCGAACACGGATCTTTGGTCGTCCCGAAATGGGTTCTACCTTACGGACCAACATCAGTGGTTTGTAATAGCGCTCGTACTGCTCAAAACGTGGGGCAAAATCGGTGATCCGATAACTGCCTTCTTCGGTTGTCAACGTCGTACATAAAATATTGGTGTTTTCAATGTACTGCTGATCGGTATTCGTGATTTCTGAAGTGGGCAGGATCGAAAATTCACCTCCATTCTCCTGGTCTAATAAACTACCGAACACAAATGAATCTTCAAAGGTCGGCCAACATAGCCAGGTAATATTTCCGGTGATATTGACATGGGCAATGTAGGAACAATTGCCGATGATGCCACTGTTATATTTATGCTTCGGTGTTTTGGTCATAAGTTTCAATTTTTTTAATTTCTGAATCTGTTCCGTTGATCTGCTGTTGTTTTACTCTATTGTAAGCAAAGTATTCGATCAGCTGAACGGCTTCTTGCTGTGTATCTACATAAAACTGCGCAGCGGACTTTTTATTGCCCACCTTAATGGTAATCGCATCCGCAGGGAGTTCTAAGAACATATCTTCGTCGGTCGCATCATCGCCGATCGCAAAGATGAAATCGGGATTATAGCTGTTGACGATTTCCATTGCTGCTTTACCTTTATTGAGCTCGCTGTTTTTGACTTCAATCACTTTATCGCCCATTAATAACTGCAAGCCATGCTGCTGTACTAAATAGCGTAAGCTCTCCACCAGTTCCAGCGCGCGAAGCTGTCCAAGTCCGGGCTGTGCTTTACGGTAATGCCAAGCTAAAGAATATGACTTTTCTTCAATCACACAACCAGCTGTATTGTTGGCAAATTTGGTCATGATATGTTTCACCGGGATTTTCCATCGCGTAGATAAGATTGCACCGCTTTGCCATTTGTGCGTCGGATAATTACTCCATGCGCCATGTTCTGCGACCAGATAATACTGTCTATCGGAAAACCAGCTGTCGAGTGTCTCATGTGGTCTGCCACTAATGATCACGACTTGACTGGCATCATTTTCCTGCAGCAGATTTAAGGTGTCGTAAAGTGATTCCGTTGGAATTGCCGCAGCGGCATCGTTTTGAAAACCGATCAGGGTGCCATCGTAGTCGAGAAAGAATAACCTTCTGGTTGCACGGTTATATTGATCGAGTATGGCTAGCTTGGTCTGCTCATTGATCCTTCTGGCCATTTCATTCTGCTGGAATAACTTGATTTCACGAAGTCTGCTGAAGAATAAGCGTACCCAGTGTCTGACATTAAATTTCTTGACAATTTCAATGCTGTCATTGAGTCGCATACGCTGTTCAGAAACGGGCATCTGTAAAGCTTTATAAATAGCTTCGGTAACCTGATCTGTTGCATTGGGATTAATATGGATGGCCTGTGTCAATTCTTTTGCAGCACCGGCCAATTCGCTTAAGATCAGCACTCCATCGGTATTTTCCTTACTGGCGATATATTCTTTACACACCAGGTTCATACCGTCTCGTAGCGAAGTGATCAAACAGATATCAGCAGAAACATACAGCGCAGATAACTCTTCCATTGGAAACGAATTGTAGAAATAGGCGATTGGGGTCCATTCATTGTTACCAAAAACAGCATTGATATGGCCTACAGTTCGGTCTATTTCGTCCAGTAATTGTTTGTACTGCGCAACATGATCCCGTGAAGGAACTACGATCATATAAAGAACTACCTGTCCTTTTAACTCTGGATATTTAACCAATAAATTTTCGTAGGCGAGCAAGCGTTCAATGATGCCTTTGCTGTAATCAAGGCGATCGATGCTGAGTATTATTTTCTGATCTTTATAATAATCTTTTATTGCTTGCGCCCGTGTCTGAATGGGCTCGCTATTGGCGAGCTTCGAGAATTTATCAAAATCGATACCCATCGGGTAGACCTCGGTAAAAATACTTCTTCCATCTGTATGCAGGCAATTGTTCTGAACATTTAGGCCAAGAATATGTGCACAGGAATTCAAAAAGTGCTGGGTATCATTGAAGGTATGGAATCCGATTAGATCGGCACCAAGCAGTCCGTTTAGGAGCTCATTGCGCCAAGGGATGCTTCTAAATACCTCATCATTTGGAAAGGGGATATGTTGGAAAAAACCGATTGCAATAGTAGGATACGATTTTCTGACTAATTGCGGCAGGAGCATTAATTGATAATCATGAATCCAGACTTCATCTTTTTCCTGCACATTTTGCTGATCCACAACCTGTGAAAACTTGGCGTTTACCTGCTGGTACATTTCCCAGTCCGGCGTGCGGTATACAGCATAAGATGGTCTATAATGAAAAACGGGCCATAAGACTTCATTCGAAAATCCTTCGTAGTATCCTTTTAATTCCTCTTCGGTCAAAAAGACTGGAATAAGATTGTGTTCGGCCAATCCTTGGGTAATGATCTCTTCTTCTTGTGTATTTAAGGGAATAATTCCGGGCCAACCAATCCATATGTTTTCATCGCTCTTGTAAACGGAACCTAAACCTGTTGCCAGTCCACCTTCACTTGGGATAAACTGAAGTTCATTGTCTTTACGTTCAATACGTATGGGTAATCTATTGGAAACGATAATTGTTCTTTTCTTATACATGGTTTTCTCAGATTTTGGACGATCTTGTAATGTGTAGGTCGTCGGTTTTTAACGCGCTAATTATTATTTAAGTTTTGTGCTACAATGGGGTGTTTATTATTTGGATAAAGCCTGGACTACTGCACATTTTTGTTCCATGCTGCAGGTTCAATGCCCATATCTTTTTGTAGACTGGCCTTGGACAGGGAGGCAAGTCATCTGTTTTTAGTGTTTTGAATAGTGTTGATGTGTTCATAAATATATGATGTTCTATAGTATTTTGCGATCTCGTGCGCCTGGAGAGGCTTTATACGGATTGCTTTAAATCACAGCTGTATACAAGCGAATTTCCAGCCAAAAAAGCGTTTAAAAGTTTAATAAAAGCCATCTTTAATATAGCGGGTATTTATACCTGTTGTATAGTCATTTTATCTATAGGGATGTGACTGATAGTGTATTAGCAATATAGTCTTGCTCCTAAAGGACCTTAGGCAGTGAAACGTCTTTGGAAATGTCAGTATTATTTGCGTGCTGGTTGCCAAAATTGGGTATTTATACCCCCTGAAATAGTGCGGATCTCTGCTATTAAAATAAATATTATCCTATCTGGAAATGTCTATAATGAACTATTGGGGTGTCCAAGTTGTTTGTAAATAAAGTTTTCACTTCATCACCACTAACAATTAACATATATGATGGAATATATTGATACGACAACATTAGACAAAGTTGGTCAGTTTTTAAAAGATAACCAGCTCAAGGTCTTTATAGGAGAAAGTATGACGGGTGGTTTTCTCGGCAGTGTGCTGAGTATGCAGACGGACTCTGGATCTTATTTCCTAGGAGGAGTAACGAGCTATGCGACAAGTGTCAAAAAATCTTTGTTGCAGGTGGATGATCATAGCATTTCTTACTTTACTCCAGAGTCATCGGAAGTCACGTTTGAAATGCTGGAGGGGCTTAAAAAATTAGTGGAGGCCGATGTTTATGTGGCGATAACCGGGATGGCTTTTCCGGATTCATCCACTGAACATCAAGCTGAGGTGGGCGATATCTTTATAGCCATATGCTTTAGTGGTATCCATATGCGAAAAACACTGCACTGTGTAGACTGCGATGCTGCCCAGATTTATATCACCGCAGTCAACCATATTATCCATGAACTGTACCGGTTCACCCTTGATCTGGATGATTAGCAATTTTTTTACAGATCATCTAAAAGCATACTGGGTGGGAATTCTTCAACAATAGGGAAGTAGAGGTAAACGGTCGTTCCTTTTTCTTCTTCAGAATCTATTTTGATGGTTCCCCCTAATCTTTCCATAATACGCTTCACTAAGGAAAGACCAACACCTGTTCCTTCGATGTGATCCACATTTTTTCCCCTTTTAAAAATCTCAAATATGCTGTGCAGGTTTTCTTTGGGAATACCGATACCCTGATCTTTTATCTTATAACAGACCTGCTCATCTTCAAAATAGCTGTCAATGTGAAGCTTTACGCCGGCGGTGCCAGGACTGTACTTGATCGCATTGCCGATGATATTACTGAAGATCTGATACAAAGCACTTTTCTCACCCCATACCGGAAGCAATTTACCGTAATCAACCGTTGCTAAAGCGGGATTGTGCAGGATAATACTTTCTTTATAGATCTGATCCAATGTGTATGCCATCGGAATCGGATCTTTCGTGAAGGTTCCGGTTTTACGTTGGGAAAGTAACACGACATTGTTGATGATACTTTCAATACTTTCCGTGCTGGCGATCAGATTGCTGTACCATTTTTGCAGTGCTGCGGGATTGAGAGACTGTTTACTGTTCTGTAAAAATTGGATCCCCATTTTGAGAATGGATAATGGATTTTTTAAATCGTGGGAAAGTGTAAAGGTTAACATCTCCAATTCATTGTTGAGTGCTAACAGCTGTTCACTCCATTGTTGTTTGTCTTTTAATTTTCCAACAATGGATTCCTTTAAAATTTGATTTAGGCGTAGTACAAAACTGATTTCGACATCGTTCCAAGGGGTAGCGATATCGTAATTAACACTTTCAGTGAGGTCTATCTGTTTAATCCCATCGTTGCCATCTGTTTCCGGAGTGACATGCATCTCCATTACATTGCTCACGGTTTCTTTTCGGAACCAAATCAGGACCTGATCACTCAAAAGCCCTATCTTAAGATACATAAGCCCTGCAAAAGGTAATTGTCCTTTAATCTTTTCCCCATGGCTTTCTCTAAAATTATTATCCTTAAATAAGGCTTTTTCGGAGTGGGTCTGAATAAAGGTTATGATCTCATATAGCTGTCCTTTATTCGGACAGATCCCGTGAAAATAAACATCACCCTGATTAAATATGGCCAGACCGTCTGCATTGACCATGTCCATGATGGTACCCATATGTTGCACAAGGGCACAATTGGCCGTCTTGTATTTTAACAAATCAATTTTCAGATTGACTTCCACGTCTTTTAGAAGTTTGCCTCGCTCCAACAGATCCTGATTGATGTAGTTTTCATATTTACTGGTGGCATTTTGGATCATAAAAGTACAGAGCTTTCGTTGCTGCAGATCGATATTCTTTTCTTTGTGATGATGCCCAATTAAAAGCCCCCAAAACTGTCCACCTACATGTATAGAAAAAAACAGGGCACTTGTAACTTCCTTTTCCGATAGGAAGAGCCGGTGCAGTTCAGGAACTGGAGCCAACTGACTCTCCAGTAGATTGATCTTTGGATCAATGGAATAGAACTGTTGCTGGTTATCCCGTAGATTGGGACTATAGCGGTATGAACACATGCTGTAATAGGGGAAAACCTCTTTCGGCATAAAGCTTTTCGAGAATTCCATATTCCTGTAATATGCTTTCCCGTCTAACGTATCTTCTGCAATGACCTGGCTATAGCCCGTTTCCTGCACCTGAACGACAAATACATGGTCATAATGAAGGATCCGGTTAATAGCGTGGCAGACCAGATCCCAGTTGTTGGGTTTTATGGTGTCTAAAAGGAAACTAAACTCATTTATTTTTTTTGCCGAAGTATATTTTTTATACTGCTCCTCCCATTCGATAAACAAATGATCATCGTGTAAACTTAATTTGAGATAGATTCTTTTATTGGGTAATTTGAGGGGCAAGATCTGTCTCGGATATTTTTTATCCCGTATATTTTCCAATACCTGACATATTTTTACAAAATGTTTTCCAAATAAATCAGCAAAATAGAGATCAAATTTAGATCCTAAAATGAGATTATGTTCTGTTTGATTGACCGTATGAAGAACATTTTCGCTTACTCCTGTGATATGAAAATCAAAATCAAGGACAATGAGACTACCAAATTGTTGAATAAAGTTAATGGGTAAAGGCACGTTGTTTTCCATTTTATTAATTGCGTTGGAGCATGCTAAATTTAATAAAAAAAATGAATTACTTCCATCAGTGGAGGCAGTATTGAATTATTAATTCTTAAAAAAAAATTAAATGTTTCCTAAATATAAGGATTAAAATAGGAAAAACTCTTTTTTTTATTTTAATCAATTTTTTATTTGATTTTTTTTGTTTGAACATTCATACACATTTTTAATTGAAAATGAATTCTTTATGTTACATAAATCTTAGAATCAGTTTTCAGCGTATATATACGTATTGTAATTAAGTATTAATTTTTGTAGTAACGGTGCGATCTTTGCTTAAAGCTATCTGCATCTTTAAGTGTTATGCAAATAACCTTATTTCATGACATCAGAGTATGAACAAACGGGAGGAATTTTATAAAATAGTAATCAAGGAATATGAGAAGCGGAATTTGAAGTATGGACAGGTTCTGAGGGAAAATATTGCCCAGGATCTATATGCAATACGCTTGAATTTGCAACGCTATGCGATGGAGCATGGTAACTCGGTTGAGTTGGATAATACCAAAAATATGGTCACCGACACGATCAGTAAAGTACAGCATTTATCAAACATTTTGTTAAATGGTGTTTTACGTGACTTTGGATTGAAAAGAGCCTTGGAAGATCATTTTCTGGTTAGCAATCCAAATAACGATATTGCTGTGGATAAGCAAGTGAACGACTTGGATTTTAGCTGTCAGTTGCTCATCTTTCATATGGTCAGGTATGTTGTCTCGGCAATTGTAACAGATGAACTACCATTTTTAGGGATTCATCTATATGCCGATGATCATGATTTATATCTTGAAGTATATGGACTTAACAATAATTATATAGATAAACTTAAACAAAGCAATAGTAAAAAAATTAAAAAACTGCAAAACCGCGTTAATCTGCTTGAAGGATCACTAACATTTGCAAGTGACAATCAAGAGAATAAGATAGTAGTTATTGTAAAACTAAATTAAATATGGTTAAAATTGTTATAGCTGAAGATCATCTAGTTGTCCTCAATGGAGTGAAACTATTATTGGAATCGCAATCTGATCTGGAAGTTATTGATCAGGGAACGAATGGTAATGAGGTATTGGAAATTATGAGCAAAGGGAATATTCCAGATGTTCTGATAACCGATATTAATATGGCAGATATGGATGGGCTGGAACTCATATTGAAAGTGAAATCGCAGTACCCGTCTGTAAAAATAATTGTTCTCTCCATGTTGAATAGTTTACAGCATGTACTGCAAGCTTTTAAGAATGGTGCGAATGGCTATCTCGTCAAAAATGTAGGATACGAGGAAATGCTGTATGCCATTAGACATGTTGCCAATGGTGGACAGTTTATCTGTGAAGAGATTGGAGGTATCATGCTCGATACTTTACAGAAGTCACCAACTGCTTTCTTAAACATTGAACAAATCATGGAGAAGATGGGGCTTTCGGAAAGAGAGATGGAAGTACTGGAGCTCATTGGTGAGGGATTTACGAATATGCAGATCGCTGATAAACTATTTTTAAGCAAACGTACTGTAGAAGGGCATAGACAAAATTTACTGGAAAAAACCGGTGTGAAAAATACCGCTGCGCTGATTAAATATGCGATTAGAACAGGTTTAATGCAATAATGGAACAAAGAAGTTTAACAATAATAATAAATGAAAGGGAGCACAGGTATTAATACCTGTGCTTCTTTGTTTTAATGCGTATATCGTGATATTGAGCAAACAATCACCCTGATACAGTCGTTATTTATGTATACATCAATTTATAACACTATGAAAAACTTCAAATTAGCGGCATTATCGGGAATTATAGTTTTAGGTATAATGGGTTCATGTCAGAATGACTCAAAAAGTAACAACAGTGAAGGTAATAGTAGTACAATTGCTCCCTCTGCAGGTGATGAAACACGCTACAATTTAAGCGAACAGCAGGAAATGACTTTGCAGGGCGATACGATTAAAATAGATTCTACAAAAAGTGATTCTATTAAATAACTTAAGAAATCATGGAAAACAATTTTGATAACAAGACTAATTTCTCAGAGGAAGAAGTCCCAAAGGAAGCACATGAAGAACAGGGTGATAAACCTGCTGCCAAAACGATCCCATGGGCAATTTGGATTGCAGTAATTGTCATGATCATTGTCTTCCTTTATATGTGGCAACGATAATTTTGACATCAGGCATTCCACATCGGCATTGTTTTAAATCTTTAGGTTGTTAGCGCCAACCTAAAGATCAGGTAAAGCACAGTGCTGATTGTGGAATGCTTGCTTTTTGCACGCGCACAATACGATTCTTATAACCCAATATAAGAAGTTATACCTACCTGCTTTAATCTCTTGTATTGGGAAGATTAACAAGTTCACTAAAAATTATTCTTATGAAAGTTACGACATCAAAACATCCTGCGTATCCGCAACCGCCATTTAAGAAACAGGATCAGCCTGTGCCGGGCGTATCCAAGAAAATGGATCCCGTGCCCGACCATGGAGAGAAATCATATATTGGAAATAATTTGCTAACCGGGCAGGTCTGTTTAATCACCGGCGGAGATTCAGGTATCGGCAAAGCGGTTGCCATAGCCATGGCTAGGGAAGGTGCTGATATCGCAATTATCTATCTGGATGAGGTCGAAAGTGAAGATGCTGCAGATACAGCGAGCTGGATTGAAAAGGCTGGAAGAAAAGCACTACTGATTCAAGGAGATATACGGGAAGAATCTTTTTGTGAGTCCGCTATTAAGCATACGATCAAGGAATTTGGAAGACTGGATATTTTAATTAACAATGCGGCCTATCAGATGAGTTATCAGTCTGTGACCGATATCTCTGCCGAAGAATGGAATAAGACATTTGAAACAAATGTGAGCGGGATGTTTTATTTGACCAAACATGCCAAGCCACATCTTCCCAAAGGTGGGAGTGTGATCAATACGACTTCTGTCAATGCTTATGATCCTAATCCATCTTTGTTGCCCTATGCAGCGACAAAAGCGGCGATCCAAAATTATACTGCAAGCCTTGCCCAGCAATTTTTTGAGGACGGTTCAGATATCCGGGTCAATGCTGTTGCACCCGGACCGGTGTGGACACCACTGATTCCGAGCACCATTCCTGATCATGAAAAATTTGGAGCCAATACACCGATCGGCCGACCTGGCCAGCCTGCAGAGCTGGCACCTATTTATGTATTTTTAGCGTCAGCCGCGGCTTCTTATATTTCGGGAGCGACAATACCGGCTACCGGAGGACGTGTCACCATCTAGTATGATGCATTTGTAAAAACAAAAAAAGCTAGCATTTATAAAATGCTAGCTTTTTTTTATTTGACCGGAAGACTACACAGCTCCGCGTGCGGCAGCTAGACAGTCATCACCATATTTTAAAATATGATCTTTATCTTGAGCAGAGATTTTCTTTTCTAAGAATGCTTTCTCCACATCAGTTCTGTCCTCAATGATATCTTTTTCGGCTTCAACAATATCATCGTTTGTTTTCGCATTGATGCGATCTACAATTGACTTACCTAAGTCTGAAGCCAATTCTTTTGCTTTACTATTTGATAATGCAGGCATCGCAATTTTAGCTACTGCGGCATTTGCCGCTGCCATATTGGAATAGACTGTTTTTTCCATATCAATATTCGCTGCTTTATCAGAAGCTTTTTCAGCATCAGTGGCAGCATCCATTGCTTTCTCTTCTGTCTGCTCCATTGCTTTTTCTGCTTTTTCCTGTGGTGTGTTGTTACATGCGTATAGCGTAGCGGCAGATAACGCCATTGTCAATAATGCTACTTTTCTCATAATATATGTGTTTTTGTGAATTTCTAATTTTTTAATACTACCAGTTATACCAGGATGTCACCTTCTCTTCCTTGATCACCCAGATCGCCACCTATGGCATTAATCAGTGTGACGGCATAGGAAACAAGTTTATGATGTTTGGTATCCCAGTAATGTGCCTTTTCAGGAACGATCTTAAATAAAATGATATTGGGGTCTTCACGGCCTTTTTCAAACCAACCTTCTACAAATTTGTTCCAGTATTTGTCAATTCTTTGCTGATCATCGACGGCTTCCGCACTTCCGTATAAAGCGAGGTACTCCATGGAAGAAGGATCTGAAAAATACAGCTGCACTTGTTTGTCCTGATTAATATTTTTGTATTTATCGCTTTCTTTTGATGCAAGAAACCAGATATTGCCCTGATCATCCACTTCTTGAACACTCATCGGAGTGGATTCGAATGGTGGCTGTTTCAGATCGGTACAGAAAAAACAATAATTGATGCCTTCGGCAAGCTCTTTGATTTTTTGTCGAGCTTCTTCTCTGTTTATAATATTCTCTTGACTCATGTTAATGGCGTTAAATGTTTGTTTAAAATGATGTTTGGATATCTTTTGCGGTAACTAAACTTGCAATAAGGAAATACAGCTTAATCTCGAACTCGTTATCTTCTGGATTTTAATAAGTCGGTCGGGCAGGAACTATTATCACCATCCAACATCGACAGCAGTCCACTTTTTTTATTTTTTGATTCGCAGCATTTCCATATAATAAGGGCTACAATTGCACCACCTAACCAGAAGAGATTTTTATTACATTTTGCTTTCTTCTCTTTTTTAAAAGCTTCTTTACCGTACCGATGTGGGGAAGTGCCACTGCTTTCGTTTACTTGTTCAAATTCTTCTTTTAATTGTGAGTTTTTCATGATTGAATCTTTATTGTTAACTATTGCGCTTCATTCATAAAACAACCGGTGATGGGTAAAAGTTTGTTTTAAACTTAAAAACACATTTTTTTGACTGTACAGCCGGCTGTTTTTATGAACTTATTTCATTTTCAGTAATCATCCTATTTTGAAGTAGGAGGGACTGTACCACTTGGTATATTGGAAGTTGTATCCCGGTAGTTGACCGTGGTGGAGTCCTGATTGACGCTATCTGGATAAATGGGATTTCCCTGATCATCGATCGTGTCTGAATACTTTTTATCAGCGTCTTTATTATCATTA
This sequence comes from Sphingobacterium sp. B16(2022), assembly GCF_012030425.1. Lineage (GTDB taxonomy): Bacteria > Bacteroidota > Bacteroidia > Sphingobacteriales > Sphingobacteriaceae > Sphingobacterium > Sphingobacterium anhuiense. The sequence goes on from NZ_JAAUVN010000001.1 coordinate 1,420,697, forward strand.
TTGGCATTGCCACATCCTGTGACCAAAGCCAGACTTATAAAAGCTCCTAAAATAATTGACGTATTTTTCATGATTGAATAGTTATGTTAAAAAAATATGATCTATTTTGATCGATCGCCCGTATAAATAAGGTAACCGATTATTTTTATGACTATTTATTTAAGTTATTTCCGCTGGACTTGCAATGGAATCAGGATAGCTGATACATTTTGAGTTTCTGTTGCAAGGTCTTTCTCGTCTGGTGAATTCGCGATTTAACCGTTCCTTCAGGTAGATTATAGGCTTCGGCAATCTCGTGATATTTATAACCATCGAGATAAAGCTTAAATATTTCTGCATTATCGGCCGATACGCTTGCCAGAGCTTTTTGGATATCATCCTGTATCATTTTGTCTTCATTTAAGTTTTTTGATACGGTATTGAAATAGTCTGTATGAATATATTCTTCATAGATTAAATGCTTACGTTTTTCTCTTCTATACTGGTTGATATAGATATTTTTCATAATCACATACAACCAGGTCATTAATTTTGGATCATTGATGAAATTATGAACTGATTTTAACGCCCGAATAAACGTTTCCTGTACCAAATCCTCTTTTTCATCGTAATCATTGGTAAATTGGCTAGCGAAATGATTCAGTTGTTGTCTTTTTTCCTGGAATAAGACATTTAAATTTGCATGCTCCATATTTTCCTCCATTAATTTAAAAGTGTTACTAATTTAACGGTCATTTGGCATTAAAAGTTTAGCCTTTACGCGGGTATAACTAATGGTTTTATGGGGCTAGGTATAAGTACCAGTGTGATCCGTACGTTCAAAATCTGCATCATTTCTGCCATAGATCATATTTTTGATAATTAAAGATTTTCCCTGCCCGTTCGTATCCATAATGAAAGGGGTGTTTGTTCAAAGCGATTGCGCATTTACCACATACGCGGTATAACACATAAAATCAGTCATTTATAGGTGAAAACACCTGTTGTCTCGGTGTGAAATACCCTTAAAGTAATATGAATTGAACTTTTACCTGCTTGGATTGATTCTTTATTTAAAAGATCATAACGTATTACTTAATTAAAAAAGGAGTCAGATGGAAAATTTAGAAAACAAAAACCTTCAAGAAGGAGAGATGACCAAGGAGATCGAGGAAAAAACCGCTCAATTGCCTTCAAAAGTATTCTTATGTGCAGCCATCACGGCCATGATCGGCGCAGCAGCTTTAAAATGTGTCGGGCACAAACATAGTGCACTATTTGTCGGGCAATGGGTAGCACCGTTTCTGCTGTTTGGAATTTACAATAAGATCGTGAAAACTCAGGGACACGATCAGCAGGATAATAAAAATGCATAAGGTATATTTTATTATAGATGAAGATAAATCACTAACATTCATATTAAAATCATGATCAGAAATTTAAAATTATGGGGTATCTTTCTAGGAATTATTGCCCTGTTAGCCTTTAAACAGCAAAATGCTGAACAGGAATTTATAACGAAAGCTTATATGTCCAATCAATATGAAATTGCTGTTGCCAAGCTAGCCAGTGAGAGATCAAAGAATGATGCGGTTAAAAACTATGCAAGCATGTTGATCGATGATCATCAAAAATTAATCGGCGATTTGCAAAAGATGTCAAGTACACTTGGCTTCACATTGACGGATGGCTTAGATGCCGATCATCAAAAGAAGTGGGATATGGTAAAAGGGAGTGACAGTACTAGCTTCGATCAAGCTTTTAAAGATGAGGCGATTGCCTCCCATCAGCAGGCAATCGATTTATTTGAAAAAGCAAGCAGCAATGAGCAGATCAAAGATACCGCTCTTAAAAACTGGATCATTGGTACCTTGCCTTCTTTAAAAGCACACTTGGATCAAGCCCGTGTATTAGTGGCAAATGGAGCAACTGAAACAGCTTCGACTATTCCGCCGTATACTAAGGGGGGATAGTGAAGAAAAGAATTAAATTTTATAATAAGCTTAAGTCATATTTAGATCACGTTAAGAAGGTATTTATGCTTTCCTTAACGTGATTTTTTTGGCAAAAGGTTTTCCCTCTTTACCCAATCTTATGCATGATCATACATCTTCAACTTTTGCTGCAGCGCTTTACGCGTCAAATGAATGCGTGACTTGATGGTGCCTTCTGGAACTTTAAGCAGTTCTGCAATTTCATGATACTTATAACCATCTAAATGCAAACGGAAAATCTCTGCATTTTCGGTGGAGAGGCTATCAATTGCTTTTTGGATATCTTCGTTAATCATTTTGTTTTCTGATAAATTAGTACTTATATATGCACTGGAATCAGCGTGTAAAAAGTAATCATAGATCACATTTTTTCGCTTTTCTTTTCGATATTGATTGATGTAAACATTTTTCATGATGACATACAGCCAGGTCACCAATTTAGGATCATTTATAAATTCATTTATGGATTTTAATGCCCTTAAATACGTTTCTTGTATCAGATCTTCTTTTTCGTCATAATCTGATGTAAATTGACTTGCAAAATGACTCAGTAATTGTCTTTTTTCCTGGAACAAGACATTTAAATTTACATTTCCCATCTGGACCTCCTTCTTAACACCAACTTGATCCTTTTATAACGTTAAATTTAAGATAATAGTTTGATAATAAGTAAGGTAAAGGGTATGAAATGTAATAATACGTATAAAGTGCAAGAAGTGTCTTCTGATAAAAAAGGGGATGGTTAGCATTTTTACCTAGATATCATCCATTTTAAGAACTTTGTAAGAAATAGGTCAGATTTATAGAAAAGGTATTTAATACTTATAAAAGTCAGAGTCTCTCCATGTGGGTAAAGAGCGATCTCTATTGTGGTATCGACCTTTGGTTCTACCGACTAGCTGGTCAGGCATATATGGTCGGTGGTTGTACATTTATATAGCTTGTGATTCGATTTTACCATGTAGATCAAGACATAAGGATATGACAACCTACATGGTAAAAAATGTGTACTTAAAGTTTTCATCGAATGGATTGACAATTATCAAGATAGCACCTTGATCATCGACTGATTTAGCGATTACAAGAAATTGCCTCGATTATCTTCCGTTTCAAGTCCTTCTGCTTCAAGATCCTGATCATTATGATCGAAGTCTTTATTTTCATTATTATTTTGATCAGAGAAATCTCTTTCTTCCAAAAATTCATCTTGGTCTTCTTCTGGAAATTCGCTCGGTGTATCTTGTCCAAGATCATCTTTTTCCTCAACCGGCAACTCATCGTCAGGTTCTATTTCTTCCAGTTCATCTTCATCTTGCTCAGGAAGTTCCAACGGATCTTCATCATCGGGATCAATGTCACTTTCATCAGGACGCTGATTTAATGGATCGATGGGGTCAATTAAATCATCACGATCTCTGCGATCATCACGATCCTCATCCTCTAAAGCGTCTTCATTCAGTCCTGAACCTTGATCATCTGCTTCGTCCGGTACAAAATTTGGATCCTCTAACTCCGGATCAGGATTGGAGGATGGATTTTCTGCCTGCTTTTGCTCGCGAAGATCGTTTTCATTGTTAGCAGATCTGTTCGGATCGGTATTGGTAAGAATTGCTGCAATAATAAGACCTAGTCTTTTTGTTGCTGTTGTTTTATTTAAGTCCATAGTTCTAATTTTTTATGATGTGATTTGTAAGAAGAACAGCTTTCAGAATGAAATAGTTGGTTCGTTAAATACCTGAAATATTGGAGAAGTACGCAGGTGATTTGCGAGAAAAGGGTAATGGCATAAAAAAAGAATGCAAGGTCATCTTGCATTCTTTTTTATGTACATGTGCTCAATACCAGCACAATAAAGGCAATTTTTTAAAGGAAGTCATCTTCCTGTTCAAGTTCATCCTCATCAGGTATTTCTTCTAAAGGATCGGGTTCCTCGAAATCGTCATCATAGAGTTCTTCATCTTCCTCCAGTTCGTCGTCATCCTCGGGACCTCTGTTTCGTAATGTTGTTGTGTTTACGTTTGCGAAAGATTGATTCGCATTTCCCAAAATTGTTGCAATAATAAGACCTAGTCTTTTATTCGTTGCGTTTTCTTGTAGATTCATCATCATGATGCTTTTTTAGCTCTATAATTGATTAACAAATGACATTGCTAAATTGTTGTGTCATTACGACTTTAAAAAGGTAAAAAATAGCTGCAATAAAATGAAGATAGGTGATTTGATATATTTCTGTTTATCTTCGGTACCTAAGGAAAGGCTAGGGCTATGATGGATGATTAGGTTCCAATACTTTGATTATTCATTTCAAGTGCTACAAGCGACAATAAAATGTTTTTTATGACAACTACAAGTCCACAAATTGGAAACGATAATTACGCGGAGCTTTCGGATGAAAGGATCCTATTGAGAAAAGTTGAAGCAACGGATATTCCAGCTCTTGCTGCAATATCTTTTTATGACGGCATCCAGGCTTCGGACATCGCGATGGCATTTGCTATGCAAACAAAGATTGATCAAGATATCCTGAATGGAAATTCATTTCACTGGTGTATAATTGACCGGCTTAGTGGACAAGTGGTTGGCACGTGCGGTTACTACCGGGGGTTGGAAAGTGGGGAGGGGGAACTGGGTTGTGTCTTGTTATCTCCGTTCCGTGGAAAAGGATACATGTCTCATGCGATGCGGCTGGCAATTACATTTGGTCAAAAAAGCCTCAGATTAGGTCGTATATGGGCAGTGACAACGAAGGGAAATTTGCAAGCGATAAAACTATTAGAACGTTTAAACTTTATAAAAACTGCCGATCACGATGATGAGATTGAATATGAATTAACGAATTTATTAAAATAGTACGAGCTAAGCGCTGTCTTAAACACGCTTTACTACTATTTATATAAGGGTATTGATCGATTCTTCTTTCAATACCCTAGTTAAAATGAAAAATTGTAATTGTCAATTAGCGATATCCTAAAATTTGCAGGAGCTGATCGCTCGTCTGTTTTTCTGAAAATGTTGTAAATTCAAGTTCATCGTTGTCGCCCTGATCAATAATAATATGTTTTGGAGATGGAATCAAGCAATGATTGACACCTCCGAATCCACTTAATGCTTCCTGATATGCGCCTGTATGCATAAATGCGACAAACTGTTCCTGATCTGAGTGAGGCAGCATAACGGTTTTATGTTCCTTGACATTAGGATAGACATCTGCACTATCGCATGTTAAGCCCCCTAGGATAAAAGGTCTATTTTCTTCCTGGAGATTATTCACGGCAAATACCGGATATTCTTGCTGTATGGCCCATGTATCCGGGAGATGGGTAATAAATGAACCGTCAATAATCCCCCAATTTATCTTTTCACCCTGTTTTTTCTCCTGTATTTTGAAAATAGTTGTGGTTGCTTCAGCGACGGTGTATTTACCAAATTCGGTCACGATATCGGGTTCTGGCACACACTCTTGCTGACAGATGCCTAAAATCGTTGAAACGATACGTCTCACTAAATATGGAATGTCAAAATTGTCATTTGCAGTACTCTGAAAAGGCATACCTCCGCCGATGTCGAGTGTAGTTAAATGAGGATTTAATCTTTTTAATTGGCAATAGAAGCGAACGATCGCTTCGAGAACGTCCCAATATTGATCATCAGAAGACAGTCCATTTTCATTAAAAAAATGCAAAGTGGTCAAGGTAATCTGCTGGTTATGTTTAATATCGCGCTGGTAGCAGGTGATAATATCTTCCGGAGATATCCCAAATCTGGATTCTTTGGGATAAGCGCTTAAAAAACTAAGATTGACTCGAATACCGACATTCAGGCTTGTATTGCTGTTTATGTTGTTGCAATAATAGATTAACTCGCTAGGACTATCGACCATCGGGGTAACTGCACAGTGGTTCTGTTTGATCAGCGACATAATGCCCCGTTGATAATCGGAAGTCTTATAACCATTGCATATAATTTTAGTTCCCTTTTTCACATGTCCATCTTCAATAAGCGACTGTATTAAATCAATATCGTAAGCGGAGGAAATCTCAATACCAATATCCGCTTGCAAGGCTTTTTTGATGATATGCTGGAAATGTGAACTCTTTGTACAGTAATAGTACGTATAAGTTCCCTGGTAAGATGTTTTTCTAATAGCCTTATTAAAATTTGACTTCATTTCATCGATCTTCTCCAGAATGGAAGGAAGATAGGTGAATCGTAAAGGCGTACCCTGTTTCTTGGATAGTCTGAATAGATCTATGTCTCTATAAAATAATTTAAAATCTTTTATATCGAATGCATTAGGCAGATTAACCTCCTGATGGATCAATAGTTTTTCTTTCATTCACAAATACCTGTTTTTAAAAAATAATGCGAATATATCACAAATCTAAGCGTCACTTAAGGTAATAAATGTATAATAAATAGTACTTTCTAGGGTTTGTTTTTTATGTTGCCGCCGAATCTCTTTTTTAACTCAATGTGTCAAAAATATTTCCAAATGTTTATGTTTTTTCCAATTAAGCTCCTTAAGTTTGCCTGCTGTTATATAATTTGAAATGTCAATAAACAAACAGAATAAATGGATTATTCCTATCATGTCTTTTTCAGCAGGAACTATTGTTGCTAATGTCTATTATAGTCAGCCTATTTTAAGGAATATTGCTGAAAGCTTAGGGAAATCTGAAAATGCCGTGGGTAAAATTGCGGTGCTTGCTCAGCTGGGTTACGGATTAGGGATGTTCTTCTTACTACCCTTAGGTGATAAATTAAATCGTAAAAAACTGATTTTAAGCATTTGTCTCACTCTTATCGTGATGCTTCTTATACTTGCGAATACTACTAATTTTACGTTATTACTTGTCCTTAGTTTTATTATCGGTGTTTGTTCTACACCTGCACAGATAATTCTTCCTATGTCGGCAGCTTTGGGTAAAGAAAACCGGGGTAAAAATGTCGGTATTGTATTTAGTGGTATACTATGTGGAATTTTGGGTTCACGTTTATTGAGCGGCGCTTTGACTGATCTATGGGGTTGGCAAAGTGTATTTCTCTGTTCAGCAATTTTGGTATCCATAAGCAGTTTATTACTTTTCTTCCTTTTACCCGAGATGCCTGCTAAATTTAAGGGGAGTTACTTTGGCTTACTGAAATCAACGATTTCACTGATAGGGCAGTACAAAATACTTCGACAGGCTTCTTTACTGGGATCTTTCACTTTTGGGGTGTTTTGCTCTTTTTGGACTACGTTAACCTTTCATCTGAGTGAAGAGCCATTTCATTATCCTGCATCTACCATTGGCCTATTTGGTCTTATCGCTATAGGAGGTGCGCTAGTTGCACCTTATTTTGGGAAAATTGCGGATAAAGGCCAAGTGTTTAAAAACTTATATCTTACCGTAGGGATGTTATTTTTGAGCATTTTGGTGATGTGGTTTTTCCCACATTCGATCTGGGTTTTGATCATTGCTATATTTTTCTTGGACATCGGTGTTCAGGCCACTCAGATTACAAATTTTACCCGGATCTATTCGTTGGATGAACAAGCGCATAGCCGCCTGAATACGGTGTATATGACCACTTATTTCATAGGTGCCGGAACAGGTACCTTCTTCGGACTACTAAGCTGGTCGTTAGGAGGGTGGGATTTTGCACTCTCGCAAATGCTGATCTGGAGTGCTATAGCTTTAGGCATTGTTTGGTTATCGAGTAAAAATAAACTTTAAAATACGGTGTATCTGTTACACAAGGCAACCCTTCAGAGATAATTTGAGGGGTTGTTTTATTTAAAAGATCGATTCCACTACAACAGGTCCGAAAAGTTTGCCGATGCATCTGATATGAACCCGTTAAAATTTAAATAATCCGATTCAATATGGCGTGTGTGGGTGTATTTTCTTAAAGATGCGATAATTAATGTAAAATTTTATTTTAAATTTCCTTATGATAAGAAAAATTGTTTATGTTTGCTTTATAATGATTTATAGTGCGCAGGCACAGAATCTATAAAAAAACGATATTACCAAAACCATTATAGAAAAGAACCCCTCAAATCGCTATAGAATCCAATTCTATAGCGATTCTTTATTTGGTACCCGTTAAGAACAGTATGGATAAGCGCTGACATGCTTTTTGAACATTCATTTGAAATTATATTAAATATTTATGGCGCTAATTTAAAGTAGTTTATGTGTTTTACTTTTACTTATTCTTGATGAATGAGTACCCTTTCTAAAGTAGCAAATCGAGCGTACCAAAAACTGCTATTCCAGTAATTATTGTCCAAGATATCCAATCTTTAAACTCATTTTTTTGATGTCTGAGATAGAGGAGGTGCAATGCAAGATGTAAGATCGTAAAAATATCAAATCCTATGATGAAATTTTCTGAGGGTTGCGTAAGTCCCCATACAATGAATAAAAAAAGTGGGATATGAGCCAGCATAAATACAGCATATCCCCAACTTTCCTTTAGCAGTGCTAACCCGGGGAAAATACGCCACTCCTTACAACGTACGGCATCCATTTCGTGCATAAAAAAAAGTACAAGTGCGAGATAAAAAAAAGAATGTGCGATCATATTATCTATTAAGTTGTGCTTATCCATTTATGAAAAATAAGCTTATCAAATATAAGGGCTTACTTTAATATGAGAGCATTTTAGAGTAGTAAAAGTATAATCCTGCTAGCTGTTGTAAACAGATTGTTTATGTTGTAGTGGTAATTCCTTTTATATTCAATTTAATACGACATAGATAGATAATAAGTTCCCTAAAAAGATTAACGCTAAAGTCTAATTTTTTTAATCCTGTCATCAAAAAAAATGAACATCCGATAGAACAATAATGGGATCATGCTGTTTTTATAATCTGAAATTATAACTTAAATTCAATCACCATGAAAAACAAAATTCTTTTCGTATTATGCTTATTGACAGGCTTAATGTTTATCAATGCCGGTTTGGATAAATTTTTTCATTACATGCCTATGCCCAAGGATATGCCTGAGAAAATGATCAACGCAGGAAAGGCATTTATGGAAATCGGCTGGTTAATGCCACTGGTGGCGTTCGGAGAGATCATAGGCGGTTTATTATTGATCTTTAGTACAACGCGAGCGCTGGGAGCAGTTATTCTAACGCCAATTCTGACCGGTATTTTGTTATCGAACATCACTACCGCGCCATCAGGTTTACCAATTGCGCTTGTTCTGGCTGCAATTGTTCTTTGGGTTATCATCGAAAACTGGCATAAGTATCTTCCTATGCTCCGCAAGTAGTAAAATAAGAGTCTATTTGTGTCTTGATATGTTGATATCCCGATCAAAAGGCACAAATAGCTCTTCAGCAAGCTTGATTAACCGATATTTCCAGCAATACGGTTATATATATGTTCAAATTTGACCGCTATCTCTCGACCGATATACATGCGTTTAGCGCTGGCATAAGGTTGATACTGATGCTCCTGTAAAAAGGCTTGTGCGGCTATATTCTCTTTCGGTACGACCACAGTTGTCTTTGTTTGTAAGTGAAATTCCGTAAGTTCCTTACCTGCAGTTGGATGAATAGCTATGATTAAACCTTCGCCGAAGGTCGGTAAGTAATATCCTGCAAGGGAACCATCGATGACATAGAGGTAAGAAGACGCTAAATGATCTTCGAGCTCCCAGGCTCTATTTTCTCCAGATACCAAACTATCCAATGCCAGCATTTGATCTTTATAGATCGCATTGTAGCTGCTGATATGCGGATTAGCGACTTGGCGTACAGGAATAGTGACATCCTTAAAAAAGAGATATTCGGTATCTGCGATGAAACCGATACTTTCGTATACTGTTGCTCCCAGATCTGTTGCGATCAATTGAATACTCGTACAATTCTCCGCTTTTGCCGTTGCGATGAGCTGTTGTGTCATCAGCTTTCCATAACCTTGTTTTCGAGAATCGGGATGAACAATAATATGTCCCAGCCAAGCAACATCTTGATGAACGATAACCGATCCTATAGCTACGATTTCTTGATTTTCAAGTAGTTTGATGGGGATACAGTATTTTTGATTGACATAATATTCAAATTTGGGTATTATATCATGCCAGCCCTCAGGTTGTAAGTTAACAAGCTGTGCGAAATCACTTGATACGATCGGTTCGAAACTTAAATTGCTCATTTGCGTTTACAATTTTTGCGGTTTTAATTAAACGAATGTAATACTTTAAATTTATTTCAAAAAGCAGCGGTGTTTTTTGATGACGGTTTGATCTATAAAAATAGGATGAGCGTGTTAGGTATAACTCGCAATTTCAGATTAGGGCTGGATTTCTTCATATTAAAGAACGATTAGAATAGCGAACAGATTTCGTTCAAGAATAATATATTCTCTACCTTTGGCTCTTTAGGCAAGAAAGTCCAGGTGGCTTTCCTGCATTTAAATTTTGCAAATATGACTGTTTTAACGTTTACACTCATTATGCTCCTTGGAGCCATATGTGCAGGTATCATTGGTTCGCTTTCCGGACTTGGTGGTGGAATTGTAGTAATACCTTTGTTGACTATTCTGCTTGGAGTAGATATCCATTATGCGATAGGAGCTGCTTTAGTTTCGGTAATTGCGACATCTTCGGGATCTGCCGCCGCATATGTTAAGGAAGGGATCGCAAATATGCGGCTCGGTATGTTTTTAGAGATTGCGACTACTGCAGGTGCTGTTGTCGGTGCACTTATCGCAACATCGGCTCCCAGTTCGCTTATTGCCGTATTATTTGGTCTAGCTTTAATCTTTTCTGCGGCAAACTCGCTCCGGAAAAAAGAAGAACATATCGTAGAGCAGTCCAGTAAGCTGGCGATCAGCCTCAAGCTGCCTTCCACCTATCCTGTAGTAAAGGGCACAGAGGTGTCTTATGGCACAAAAAATGTCATCGGTGGATTTAGTATGATGGGACTTGCCGGAGTACTTTCGGGTATGCTTGGAATAGGATCGGGGGCTTTTAAAGTAATCGCCATGGATACCATTATGCGCATACCCTTTAAGGTGTCGACCACCACGAGTAATTTTATGATGGGCGTGACTGCTCTAGCAAGTTGCGTGATTTATCTTCAGAAAGGGTATGTTGTCCCTGATATCTGTCTTCCGGTCATGATTGGTGTCCTAATAGGCTCGATGATCGGTTCCAAGATATTGATGGCGACAGATCCAAAGAAATTAAGAGTATTTTTTGCTTTTATTATTTTCTTCTTGGCTTTTAACATGATTTATAACGGTATTAAAGGAAAATTCTAATGCAGATTACAGATAAAACGATACAAAGAATTATTGGAGATGTCTTAAAATACGGCGTAAGAACAGTATTGGCGATCAGTACCATCGGCGGATTGATCTTTCTTTATAACCATGCGAATGAACAGGCTGATTATGCCCGATTTACAGAAAATGATCGAAGTATTATTGAAGTCGTATCGGATGTTTTCAGTGGAGTCATCAACATGCAAGGACGTTCGATTATATTTTTAGCGATCATCATTCTTTTTTGTACCCCATTGATCCGATTATTACTTTCATTGGTCAGCTTTATCATCGAGGGTGATAAACTATATGTCTTCATCACGACGCTAGTGCTGATCATAATTGCCTTTAGTATGTATTTCGGATTCGGACATTAACAACTTTGAAAAATTCTGAAATGAATTTTTTTAAAATATAAAATGAAAAGTTCTCCAAAAGGGAGAACTCTTCTATATAAAGGGTACTTAATTGTCTATTTTCTAGCCTTTTTTATTTTTTCTTCTATAGGCATATCCAAAATTGCCATAAGTAATAAGTAATATCCTTTTTTTAATCCTAATTTTTTCAAGTTTCCATCTTGCTTTTTCATGATTGATAATTTTTTAGTGCTTACTAGATATAACTATGGGATTATTTTCAAAGCATATGCCATTTTCTTGTCATGATACGAAGAAGCGTATTTTTTTAGCATCATTTACGTATTTAGATTTCAGCTCGGTTATTTATACCTGACGCATGTACGATTTATCGCTTTATTGTGCGCTATTCATTACAATTTTATAACAAAAAGTTTTCATTAACAGTCGATTATTGCTTAAAATAATGCTAAATTGCTAACAGTATTTTTATAATGTGTATTTACCTATTATTTTGTAACTCCGATGATGCTAAACTATTCTAAATTCTTGACTACCTGCTTGGCCGCTGTCCTTATTTTTTCGATGAGCGCCTGTGATAAAGAAGATATGGGGCAAAAAACAGCATTATTTAGTCCAGACTATAAGAGTATTCAGGTCAATACAGGTTTTGTGGACAATGGTATTGAAATCAACGCTAAAGAGTGGTCTGTAGCCTATGTTAAAGATGCGCTTTCAGGAGAAATACTTCAAGATGTAAATGATAATCCAGTTGTCTTAAATGCTGCAGGTACTGTTGAGGTGGCAGGTGGCTGGTTGAAATTGGAGAAAATAGCAAGTAGTAATCTGCTTAATCTAACATTAAAAGAGAATTTCAACGCAGAACCCAGGAAGTTTGTAATCGGAATAGCGGCTAATGGAACGGAAGATGAACTTTCTTTTACACAGAGCAGAGGTGCTGGTTATGAGATTGTGAAGAAAGAAATCATAGAAGTACCTGGAAGCCGGAAAGAGTTTACAAGTGATGAAGGCTGTTATACCATAACGCTTTCTAACAATACCTCCGCGGCAAAAAATATGGAAACGCTTGCCATCTTTAAAGACGTTAACTACATGTCCGAGTTCAGTAGTACTGATGAAGACGCTTTTAAATGGATAAATGCTCAGGATTCACTTATATTCATGGGTGAAATCTTAAAAGACGGGGCAACATACTGGTCGAAACAAGTACCTTATAAAGAAGGGAAATTTTTTGAACCTTATATAAATTCTGGAAGCAAACAAACGTTATTAGTACAGCCGTATTCAAATATTCAGGTCAAGGGAGAGATCAGATACCTTACACGGGAATGCCAATATACGTTTACGATTAAAAATCAATCTTCTGGGCATTTATTTGATGTATCGGGCACCTGGAAGCAAAAAGTACCGCTATTGCCAATTACAAAGATTTTTTAATTTTCCTCAACAGGGACATTTTCATTTTGTTTTTTAAACATTGCGTTTCTATACGCTTCACCCCATTTTGCAATTTCGTCGATAATAGGTTCTAAGGTGCGGCCGTATTCGGTCACTTCATATTCAACGGTAATGGGTTTTGTATTCATAACCGTACGGCTGATAAGGTGATTCATTTCCATGTCCTGTAATTCCTTCGAGAGCATCTTGGCAGCAATACCATCTACTTCACGCAACAGGTCCATGAATCGCATCTTTCCGCCTTCCATCAACGTTCCCAAAATATGAAATTTCCATTTTCCGGATAAGATTTCCATAGTATCTGTGATCGCAATAATCCGGGCTTTACATCCTGATCTATTGTTTATGGTTGGATTTTTCTTCATGATCTTTTATTACAATACAAAATTACGATGTAAAATTACGGAAACGATTATTGGTTTCCTATAGGAAAGTAGTTTCAAAAAGGAAACCAATAGCATTTGTATACTAATCCTATGTTATTTTTGCACAAGATTTATATAATTAATAATTTAAAAATGAAAAAAATAGCAATCTTAGCAGTATTCGCTTCTGTCATCTTAGCTTCATGTGGTGGTTCAAATGGTGATAAAGCTCAAACAGGAACAGAGCAACAAGTTGCCGAACAAAAAGGTGCAACTTTTGCAGTTGATACAGCAGTAAGTTCAATCAAATGGAAAGCATATCACAAAGGTGGATTTGATCCAAGATTTGGTACATTGAAAAGTGAAGGTACTGTATCTGTAGAAGCAGGAGCGATCACAGGTGGATCATTTGTTATCGATATGAATTCAGTGACAACAGACAAGAGTGCGGTTGATCCTGCAAAATCAGGTGGTAAAACTGCAGCTGATTTAGATGGTCACTTAAAAACGGGTGATTTCTTTGAAGTGGAAAAATATCCAACAGCTAAATTCGAAATTACAGCAGTTACAGCTTTTGATGCTGCTAAAGACAAAAGTGTCATTGCGGATGCAACAAACATTATCAGCGGTAACTTAACAATCAAAGATAAGACTGTGAATGTTACTTTTCCAGCAAAAGTTAGCGTAACGGATAATGAAATTAATGTACAATCTAAATTCACAATCAACAGACAAGACTGGGGATTAGCGTACGGTACTGAAGGTGATCCTAAAGACTGGATGATCTCTCAAGAAGTAGATATGGAGCTGAATATCGCTGCAAAAAAATAATTTTATAAAAACACGCTTTAAAAAATTAAAGCGTGTTTTTTTTACTGCGAAGTAGCTATACTGCGCGGTCAATAGGTCGGACCTTTTCAGGGCTTAGCGGTATCTTATGCTGTTTCGATATTGCATGAAATTTGACTACATAAACCAAATAAACCGAACATGAAGAACGAGTCTAACCATAATCCACTTTTGTGCGATCCTGAAATAGGTAGCTGTGAAATGCCAGTTTTAGCGTATGAATCAGCAGCAGTACACCCTCTTGAACAAACAGATAAACCCCTTAAAGTCATTTATTTCACAGATCCCATATGTTCTTCCTGTTGGGGAATTGAACCACAATTGCGTAAACTAAAACTTGAATATGGTGATTGCTTATCCATGCACTATCATATGGGCGGTTTACTGCCCGACTGGAACTATAACAGTGGGGGAATTAGCAAACCTAGTGATGTCGCCGGGCATTGGGACGAGGTGAGTATTTATTATGATATGCCGATTGATGGTGATATCTGGTTCGAAGATCCTTTAGACTCTTCTTATCCGCCTTCTATTGCTTTTAAAGCAGCACAATTGCAGGATAATGATCAAGCTATTCTGTTTTTAAGAACATTGCGAGAAATGGTTTTTTTACAGAAGAAAAACATCACTAAATGGGAATACATAGCTGCGGCGGCAAAAATGGTCGGGTTAGATGAAGTTCAATTATTGTCAGACTATCAAAAATCAGCGCCTGTTCAATTTGAAGAAGACCTTAAATTGGCGAGAACATACGGTGTAAGAGGTTTTCCAACACTTTATTTTGAGGATATGCATGGAAATCGCGAGATGGTGTATGGCGCGAAACCTTATGCTTTTTATGAAGCCGCAATTTTAAAATTAAATCCGACAGCTATAAAAGGAACTTATCGTCAGGACTGGAAAAGTATTTTTTCTACATACAATTCGCTGACTGCTAAGGAATATGCTGTGCTGACAGATACGCCAAGATCAGCAAGTGAGGAACTGTTGAACGAACTTATCGCAAATAAACTGTTGCAAAAAAGCACAACAAAAAATGGTGCTATCTGGCATCTGAACATCTCGTAGTCATTCTCAGAACAAGGTACTACGTTGTGTATGGCGTGATATAGCGTTTTAAGCTAATACTTGTGCTGTGGATGTCGAAGAACGGAACTATTTGATCGGATTGGGATCGTACAGTCGCAGGTATAACCTGCTAGCAGACTGCACCAATTAAGATAACGTACGATGTTTTTATATAGGCAGGATTTTAGTGCATAAAAACCTGTTTATATAAAAAGGGCTTAAATGAGGTTTAGAAAATTATCCCGATACTGCCGTGGCTGCAGGCCTATGACACTCTTAAACTGCTTATTGAAGTTGGTTACTGAAGGATAGCCGCATTCGTAGCTGACTGTTTCTATGGAAATACTATCGTCTTTTAATAGTTTGCAGGCGTAGTTTACTCTTATTTCCTTCAAAAAGTCCGAAAATGATTTGTTGAGGCGTGTCTTAAAGTATCTGCTAAAAGAGGTACTGGTCATATTTGCAATTTCTGCAACTTTCTCCAGACGGATCTGCTGATCAAAGTTTTTAATCACGTAGTCATAGACCTTGTGTATCCGCTCGGTTTCGGCCTGTTTATAATTTATGGCTTCATCAAACTCATTGATGTAACGACAGTCTGTGGACAGCACTAAAGTGTCCAATATTTTCAATAGGAGAATTACGCTTTCCAACCCATCCTTATGTAATAATTCAAACATCATCCCTCCAATAATATCTCTAGTTTCCCCCGTTATTTCGACCCCGAGATTGCTGGTGAGAAAGAACTTTTTGAGCCTGAAAAATTCTTCCTTACCGTAGATTTCTTCAGCAAAGAAATTGTTATGAAAGTAGATCACTATAACCGACGTATCGAGCTGACTGTCCTTTTTAAAATAAGACAAATGATTTTTCCAGACATGGGGTAGATTGGGACCAATAAATACCATATCGTTTGCATGAAACGGTTGCAAACTATTGCCTACAATTCTGTTTCCTTCCCCTTTTATTACGTACGAAAGTTGAAATTCCGGATGTGCATGAAAGGTTGGATCAAAATGAGGTTCATTGATTTGTTTTATCGAAAAAGTTTTATTCTCTGGAATAAGCGATTTTGAAATAACTCTCTTATCTAGCATTATGATTTCAGTTTATTGGGGTAAATATAGTTAAAAATGATACAATATGTCTGAAACTTGATAAAAAAGCTAAGTTCCAAGCTACTTCATATCTCTATATTTGCTTATAACAATTATAGATAAATCCAAATTTCAACTAAATCATGAATAATATTTTAAGAGTTTTACTTTTATTTTTAGTGTTTTTGACCTCTTGTAGAGCTGATGAACCGAGAAGGGCAGAGGTACTATTTATTGGTGCTGGAAATAAGCAATCTTCTAATCAAGCGACCTGGTTATCGGTCGAACTTTTTAAATCGGGCATCAATCTAACCTATACCGACACCTTAGCAAGTTTAGCATTTGATTATTTAAATAAGTTTGATGGGGTTGTCTTATTGGTGAATGAAAAAGAGCTCAGTGAAGAAAAGGAGCAGGCATTAAAGAAATTCCTGAAAGAAGGAAAAGGGGTTGTGGCCTTGAACTCGTCTGCTAATTCATTTCAGAATTCCGAATGGTATACCAACTTGGTACAAGGTGGTTTTACCGACGCGGGTGATGGGCAAGCAATTGTTACAATAGAAAACGCCAAACATGTACTGGATTCATCCATTAACACCATTCAGGTTAACAATGAAAAATACATATTCAAGAAAAAAACAGATCAAACTGTTATCGGTAGCGCTGCGATAGATGGTTCAAAACAAAACTACATCTGGTATAGTGAGGAAAACGGCGGTCGTTTTTTATATCACGCGTTAGGTAAGCATGATGATACCTGGAAAAATCATCAGTTTCTAAGAACGGTCAGCAGTGCGGTCTGGTGGTCACTTGGAGAGCAGGTTCAAAGTATGGTGAATAAATTGGCTATTCCGAATGTAAGCATATATCCCGATTCCATATCCGATTTTACAGCACGTTATGATGTTCCTAAAGTGCAGGATCCGCTTAGTCCAGAACAGTCGATGAAACTGATACAGAAACCTGTGGATTTTGAATTAAAACTTTTTGCCGCGGAGCCCAATATTACCAATCCGATTGCGATGAGCTGGGATGAAAAAGGCAGATTATGGGTCATTGAAGCTGTTGATTATCCAAATAGTTTTGAGGAGGTGAAAGGTAAAGGAAATGATCGCATCGTCATCTGTGAAGATACCGACGGCGATGGTGTTGCTGATAAATTTACGGAATTTGCTAAGGGCTTAAATATTGCAACAAGTTTAACTTTTGCCAATGATGGTGTTATAGTGGCCATGGCTCCCAATTTTGTTTTCTTAAAAGATACCGATGGTGATGATGTGGCCGATCATGAAGAAATCATTATGACCGGTTGGAGCAAAGGAGATACGCATGCCGGTCCATCAAATCTGCAATACGGATTTGACAACAAAATCTGGGGTGTTAACGGATATGCAGGTTACAATGGTATTGTTAACGGTGAAAAGCATATTTTCTCTCAAGGTTTATACCGACTTAATCCAGATGGTTCGGATCTGGAGTATTTAGCTACAACCAGCAATAATACTTGGGGTCTTGGTATTTCGGAAGATAATAATGTCTTTGTATCCACGGCAAATAACACCCATTCTGCTTTCTATTCGATGCCGGAGAAGTATCTACAGCGACGTGTTGACAATATTCCTGGCGCTAATCCAATCAATTCAATCCAAAAAATTGACGGGCATTATGAGGTTCATGCTTTAACACCAAACTTAAGACAGGTGGATGTTGTCGGCGGATTTACATCAGCGGCAGGCCATCAGATGTATACCGCACGGGATTTTCCACAGTCTTATTGGAACAGTGTGGCCTTTGTAGCTGAACCTACGGTAAGATTATTACATAACGCAATTATTGAAAAAGATGGTGCAGGTTTTAAAGAAAGAGACGGCTGGAATTTACTGGCAAGTTCTGATGAGTGGTTTGGACCTGTGCATGCTGAGGTAGGACCAGATGGTGCTGTGTGGGTTTTGGATTGGTACAATTTTATCATTCAGCATAATGTTTTTGTCCCGGCGCAAGCGCCATCAGAGAAAGTCCTTCCTTTTAAGGATCAGGTTGGAGGGCCCGGAAATGCATTTGAAAGTAATCTGAGAGACAAAAAGCATGGCCGTGTATATCGCGTTTTATATAAAAATGGCAAGCATAATGAAAGTTTCAAACTTTCAAAAGATAATCCCAAAGGACTTATCGAAGCTTTAAATAGTAAAAACAAATTTTGGAGAACCCATGCACAGCGGCTTTTAGTAGAGCGGAAAAATGCGGATGTTGAACAAGATTTGATTAAAATAATCAACAATAAATCGGTAGATGAAATTGGATTGAATGCACCTGCTATACATGCTATCTGGACTTTAAAAGGTTTGGGTCTTCTAACAAAGAAAGAAGTGAATGATGCATTATTAGCCGCATTATCGCATCCATCTGCCGGTGTGCGAAAAGCTGCTGTTCAGGTACTGGATTTAAATGCTAAATCTTTTGATCAAATAGCACAGTCTAATATTTTTAAAGATGAGAATCTCAATACTAGGCTTGCCGCTTTTGTTAAAATTGCAGATTCCGCTCCTTTTGCCGCAGTTGCTCCTGTATTAAAGGCGGCAATCAATGATCCTGTCAATGCAAAGGACAGGTGGTTATCTCCAGCTTTATTTGCGGCGATTCAGACCAACCATAGTCATATGTCGATGGTTGCTGATCAGTCTTCAACAAATACTTATCAACAAGCTGTAAACCAAGCGCTAGGTGAAGAAATTTATACACTTGGTAGAAAAAACCGTGTTCAGTTTTCACCAAATGTGGCTGATAAGAATATCACGATTGAAACAGCAGTATTACGCCGTGATCAGGATGCTTTCAAAGGATTAATTATTGGGCAAGGTGATGCAAAAAATGGCTTTGCTTTATACATGCAGGGTAATAAAATATATTGGGACGTATATAATAATGGTGAAATACAGCGTATAGCAGCTACAGACGGAATCGGAAATGGATTTAAAGTTAATGCGAGCATAACAGCAAACCAAGGATCTAGTCTTTATATCAACAACAAATTGGTCGGTAACATCAAAGAGGTCAAGCCGTTCAATAAACCACTGCGTGCATATCTGCGGTCGGGAGAAGATCTGGATGAATCTGTTGCGCTGACCAAGTACGAGCATGGATCTGAATTTATCGGAAATATCAGTGAGATCAAAGTAAAGCTTCAATTGAATGGGGAGCATGCGCATCACCATATGCAGCGCGCAAGTCCTGTGGAAGTGAATCAAAACGAGGCACCTGCTGAAGTCATTGTGATCAAAGCGGTAAAAGATATTATGCAGTATGATAAACGGTCCATTACGGTGAAAGCAGGAAGGCAGATTACTTTGATCATGGAAAATCCGGATGCAATGCCCCATAATTTAGTGATCATCAAACCTGGTACAACAGAGATCGTCGGTAAAGCGGCAGATGCCATGTTGCAAGCGTCTTCGGCAGCTGAAAAAGACTATGTTCCTGAAGTCAGTGAAGTGCTGTTTCATACCAAATTGGTAAATCCGGGGCAAAGCTATACGCTTAAATTTCAAGCCCCTAAAGAAAAAGGTGAATATCCGTTTATCTGTACATTCCCGGGACATTGGAGAGGAATGAACGGAATAATGAAAGTTGTGGAATAATATAAACGAAACATATGAAAAATAGAATGGTAATGCTATTACTTACTATAGTAGTAAGTAGTATAGGAACTTTATGTGCCAAAGCAAGTGTACATTCATTGCCTCATGCGCAAAAAAAGAAGAATATACTGGTTGTCGGTGGTGGTGGATCGCATGATTTTAATCGCTGGTACAAAATCGAGGATACACAGCTGATCAATACCATTGAAGGTGTACATGCGACCTATACAGACAATACGGATTCAATACGCTTTTATTTAAAAACGACAGATCTTTTGGTGTTGACCAATAATCAACCGATCCCAAAAGCTTCACAACTGGCGATTGAAAAGTTTATTGCACAGGGTAAACCGCTAGTGCTTCTGCATGCTGCAGTTTGGTACAATTGGCAAGACTGGCCTCAGTACAATTTGGAATATGTAGGTGGAGGAAGTAATAGCCATGAAAACTTCCAAGAATTCAAAAACCTGGTGGTGAATACGGCGCATCCGATCAGTCAAGGCATTTCTCCAGAATTTACATTCAAAGACGAACTGTATCGCCACCAACCGGATGCTGCCGGTAAAGGGATTGATGTACTGGTCATCGGTCAGTCTTTAGAAACGGCTAAAGTATACCCGGCTGTATTCACGGTCAATCATGATAAATCAAGAATAGTAGGAATTACATTGGGGCATGATGAGCACAGTCATCTGAATAAAGACTATCGCAAAATTTTAATCAATGCAATCCATTGGGCATTAAATATTTAAATCAACATAAAATAATCAAAATGAAAAAAATCACTGTCGTTATCGTAGGAATGGGTTTTGGAAAAGAATTTATTCCCATTTATCAAAAGCATCCCCATATTAAATCTGTCGGTGTTTGTACCAGAAATCCTGAAACACTGCGAGAATTAAAAGAAAAGTTCAATCTAGACGATGATTTACTATTTACAGATTTTAACGAGGTCATTAAAAGAGGTGATGTCGACGCCATCCATGTGGTGACACCTGTGCCGGAGCACGCAAAAATGACATTGGCATCATTAAATGCGCATAAACATACCGCATGTACCATACCGATGGCCATGACCGTGGCGGACTGTCAGGCTATCGTTGAAGCGAAGAAAAGAGTCAATAAAGTTTATATGATGATGGAGACAGCCTTATATACCCGTGAGTTTCTGTACGGACTGAAACTTGCTGATACGGGGAAATTAGGAAAAATACAGTTTGTTCGCGGTTCACATATTCAGGATATGAGTATGGAGGGCTGGGCTGAATACTGGAAAGGTTATCCACCGATGCTGAATGGGACACATGCCATTTCGCCATTATTACGTATCAATAATACCATAGCGGAATCTGTGGTTTGCCACGGTTCAGGTCAACTAAGTGCTGATCTTGCTGCCCGGTATAATTCACCGTTTGCAGTGGAAACAGCCACCTTTAAGCTGAAAGATTCTAATGTGGTCGCCGAGGCGACAAGATCATTATTTGATGTTGTGAGACAGTACCGCGAAAGTTACGATGTGTATGGTGATAAAATGTCTTTTGAATGGGAGCAGTTACAGGATGAGCAACATGTTATATTCGACGGTGGTGAAAATGCCGTACGCATGGAGGCGCCGGATACAGACGATTTATTGATTCCGGAGATTGCAGACTTTACTAAAAGGGAAAGAATAGATGATCCAAATCATGTTTCATTTTTACAGGGAGCAGGTCATGGGGGTTCTCATCCACATTTAGTTCAAGAGTTTGTTGCAGCTATTGTGGAGGGAAGAGATTCTGCCGTTGATGCGGCCTTAGCGGCAAATTATACCTGTGCTGGTATCTGTGCCCATGAATCGGCGATGCAGGGTGGAGTCAGAATCGCAATCCCTTCATTTGATTAAATGTAAAGCTATGAAAATAGGAATAAGCTCTTTTGTATGGGTATCACCTTACACAGCAGATCATATTGATATTCTTTATAAAGCAAAGGATTATGGCTATGATGTCATGGAGATTGCTGTCGAAGATGTAGCATCAATTGATGTGAAGCAACTGAAGAAAGTGGCGCAGCGTATTGGTTTAGATTTATCTGTGAGCGGTGCATTTGGTACAGAAAGAGACATTTCAAGTGAACATAGCGCATACCGTAAAATTGGTCTTTCTTACATTAAAGATTGTATACAAATCGCTAATGAATTAGAAAGTCCAATTTTTGGAGGACCGCTTTATGCTGCTGTTGGAAAAACACGATTAGTTTCAAAAGAACAGAAGGAATTAGAACGGAATTTCTGTTTAGAAAATCTGCTTGAAGCAACGCAGTATGCAAAAGAACAAGGTATTGTATTGGCATTAGAGCCACTAAACCGCTTTGAGACAGATATGATCAATACAGTCGAGCAGGCTCTGGAATTGATCAATCAGATTGATGATCCTCACTTAAAGATCTTGCTCGATACATTTCATGCTAATATTGAAGAGAAAAGCATTTTAAAATCAATCCATCTTTTAGGGGATAAACTTGCTCATGTTCAGGGTAATGAAAATGATCGCGG
This sequence comes from Sphingobacterium sp. B16(2022), assembly GCF_012030425.1. GTDB lineage: Bacteria > Bacteroidota > Bacteroidia > Sphingobacteriales > Sphingobacteriaceae > Sphingobacterium > Sphingobacterium anhuiense. Next base: position 1,443,320 of record NZ_JAAUVN010000001.1, read on the forward strand.
AACACCGGGAACGGGACAGGTAGACTGGTCCGGAATACGCGATGCATTAAATGAAATCGGGTATCAGGGAAGTGTCATTTTAGAAACCTTCGGATCGCCTTCCAAAGAACTGGCCCGTGCGGCAAGTATCTGGCGTCCATTAGCAGAAAGTTCAGATATTTTAGCCCGGGATGGAGCGAACTTTTACACAGAAATTTTCAAAAATAATCCATTACAATTATGACCGCTACACAAGATATAATCCAGCCAGACAATCATGCTAAAAGTACCCTTTTTTGGGGTTGCTTTATTGTACTGGTGGCATCTGCCTTTGGTTTTGTTTTCAGATCCTTTCTTATGCCCACATGGGCAGTTATGTTTGATTTGAGTAAAACACAGCAGGGCGAAATCTTTGGTGTTAGTTTCTGGCCATTTGCACTGAGTATCGTTGCCTTTAGCTTAATTATTGACCGGATCGGCTACAAAAAGTCCATGATCTTTGCTTTTATCTGCCATTTGATTTCGATCGTGCTGACTATTTTTGCTACTGGTTACTGGATGTTGTATGCAGGAACCTTTTTCTTCGCATTAGGAAATGGTGCTGCCGAAGCTGTGATCAACCCCGTTGTCGCATCGCTGTATCCGAAAGAAAAAACCAAGTGGCTGAATATTTTACATGCCGGTTGGCCTATGGGCATTGCGATATCGGGTCTGTTAGGCATTGGCCTTTTAGCACTGGATATCAATTGGCGAATCGTCATAGGTTTTATTTTGATTCCTGCAGTCGCGTACGGCGCATTGATCATCAACCAAAAGTTTCCAGTAAACGAACGGGTCAAAGCCGGAGTTGGCTATTTGGACATGTTAAAAGAAGTTGGTGTTTTAGGAGCGCTGATTATCGTTGTATTATGTGTTTTTCAGCTGGGCAGTTTATTTAGCTGGGATTATAAATTCAATATTGTGCTCAGTATCGCCATTGTATCCATATTTGGTTATTTCGTGCGGTCGTGGGGGAAGAGCCTCTTTGTGCTGTTGCTACTGGCGATGGTTCCTTTGGCTACCATGGAGCTTGGTACCGATAGCTGGATTACCGATCTAATGACGCCAGAAATGAAAAAAATGGGTTTTCAAGGAGGTTGGGTGCTTGTATTTACAGCGGTGATCATGACTGTTTTACGGATGTACAGCGGTACAGTTGTTAAATTTCTGTCACCCCTGGCGCTCTTATCCATAAGTGCGCTCGTCTCTGCTGTCGGTCTGCAGTTATTATCCGTTTCTTCCGGGATTTATATTTTACTGGCAGCTGTTCTATATGCTTTTGGAAAAACCTACCTATGGGGTACGATGCTGGGAGTTGTTTCCGAACAATTTCCTAAAGGTGGCGCCTTAGCTTTAAATATTACGAGCGCAGTAGGGCAGCTCGGGGTAGGAATTATCGGCGCTGTTTTTCTGGGTTTTATACAGGATAGTAATATTGATAAAAAACTAGCTGAGTATGACCATATTCAGCAGACACATTACCATGAAAAACTGGTGACAGGCACGAGATCGAGCATATTCGGGGACTATAAAACGATTGATTATTCACACTTGTCAACGTTAGACGAAGCCAGTCAGCAAGTTGTGGAGCAGATGGAAAATAAAGCCAAGAAAGCGGCGCTATCCACTGTTTCCTTACTGCCGAGCGGTTTATTTGTCTTTTTTATATTATTAATTATTTATTTTAACAAGAAAGGAGGGTACAAACCAATAGATATCATTTAATTAAATATGCATCTTATAATTGAAAGACTATTTAAAGTGTTTTTGCATTCACCTATTTGCAAAAACACTTAAACTTTATAACCAAAATAAATTTAAAATTATGATTAAGTTTTTCTTTAAGATTAAATTCCTTTTGAAGGTCTTTAATCTAAAAACAGACTATGCGCCTTATTTTATTATACTCTCGAGTATATGTTCCATAAACCTAGCATATGCACAAAATAAAGACGTAAAAGGCTCGGTCAAAAGTTCGGATGGCACTCCCTTGCAAGGCGCGACAGTTTTAGTCAAGGGAACTACCGCTGGAACATCGACCAACAATACGGGGGTGTTTTCATTAAACATGAATCCGACTAATGCAACATTAGTGATCAGTCATAAAGGATATGAAACGAAAGAGGTCCAGCTCAATGCTTCTTCCCAGAACCTGGATATCACTTTAGTATCCAGTGCACCTGAATACATTGACGAAGTTGTCGTAACGGGTTTTGGACTAACGCAAAAAAAGGAATCATTGACATCTGCGATTTCAACATTAGGATCCAATGATATCAAACGATCCACTGCTTCAACAACTTCAGGAGCTTTGGTCGGTAAGATCCCGGGATTAAACTCACGGCAGTCGGATGGCCGTCCTGGCGCTGGTACAGCTTTACAGATCCGTAATATGGGCGATCCATTATATGTCATTGACGGTGTTCAAAAAGATGCTGGTCAGTTCAATAACCTTGACTTTAATGATATCGAAAGCGTTTCTGTACTAAAAGATGCATCGGCCTCTATTTATGGTGTACGAGCGGCCAATGGGGTTATTGTGGTCACAACAAAAAGAGGAAAAAGAAATTCCGCTAATACAGTCAATCTAATCGCTAATTACGGATTTCAGAATTTATCTACCTTTCCTAAAGCTGCAGATGCAGTCACTTACATCGAGAACTATATCCAATCGGAAACTGTGCAGGGAATCAAAGATTATAAATATTCGCGCACAGATCTCGAAAAATGGAAAGCGGGTACAGAAAAAGGCTATGTTCCATTTGACTGGTATGATTATATCTGGAAGACTTCACCACAACAGTATTATTCGGTCAATGCTTCTGGAGGCTCCGATAATATTAATTATTACTTCAGTGCAGGTCATATGAACCAAGAATCCATGATTGTTAATTATGGCGGTTTTAAACGGACCAATGTACAGATGAATGTGGATGCGCAGATTTCCAAAAAACTTAAAGTGGGCGCTTCCCTTAATGCACGTTACGAAAACCGTACGAATCCTGGAGTTCCCGGTGGTGACGATTATTGGTTGCCAATTTTTGCTACCTATCGTAATTTGCCAACTGCCAGACCATTTGCCAATGACAATCCCAATTATCCGACCTTAACTTCTACCGATCCAGGTACGAATTTCGCCTGGTTAAATTATGATCTATCTGGAAAATATACGGATACCTGGCGTGTTGCCCAACTAAATTTCAATGCAGAATATGATATCATAGACGGATTGAAAGCAAAGGCTTTGGTGGGGTACTATTATGCAAATCAAAAGCTGGATAACCATGAATATACCTACAAATTGTATGGATACGATGAAGCCAATGATACTTATCCGGTGATTTTTGAAAATAACAATCCATGGCGCGAAAGAAGAATGGGTCATGTTGAAGAACTTACGTCTAATTTCCAGCTGGCTTATACCAAATTAATTGATAAACATAATATCAATGTAGTAGGAGGTTTTGAAACGATTGTCCGTCATACGCCAACGACATGGGTACATTCCATTCCGACAGCCAACTCGTTGAACTTGATCGATTATGAAACCATGGACACCTATAACGATGATGGAAATAGGACAGAAGGTCGATTAGGTTATCTGGCCCGTATTAATTACGATTATGACAGTAAGTATCTGATTGAAGTTTCGGGTCGATACGATGGTTCCTGGAAGTTTCCTCCAGGACAGCGTTGGGGATTTTTTCCTTCGGCCTCATTAGGTTGGAGAGCCTCTGCTGAGAGTTTTTGGAAAGATAATTCCATTTTGAGTAAAATCAATGATTTTAAACTGCGTGCATCTTATGGTTTGCTGGGGGATGATGCCGTATCTGGTTATAGTGCATTTGATTACCTGTCCGGTTACAATTATAAATCCGGTGGATCTGTTATCGATGGTAAATATATCATCGGTTCACAGCCTAGGGGTTTACCGGTAAGGACACTTTCTTGGATCAGAGCGAAAATATTGGATATCGGGCTAGATTTTGCGATTGTCAATTCTAAACTGACAGGAAGTTTTGATTATTTCAGACGCATGAGAACTGGATTACCAGCTTCGAGATATGATATTTTACTACCATCGGAAGTAGGTTTTAGTTTACCCAACGAAAACTTAAATTCAGATATGCATAAAGGTGTTGAAGGGATGATCAAGTGGTCAGACCGTATCGGTGAATTGAGTTACAGTGTCGCGGCGAATGCAACTTACTCTAGATTTTACGATTGGAACCAGTATAAACCGAGATTTAGTAACTCCTGGAATGTGTACAGAAATTCAATCAATGAGCGTTTCGGTTACATCAACTGGGGACTGGAATCAGCAGGTCAGTTCCAAAGTTGGGAAGAGATCGCAAACTGGACAGTTGATAATGATAGACAGGGGAATAAAACTTTAAGACCAGGAGATATCAAATATGTAGATCAAAACGGTGACGGCGTTATCAATGGACTGGATGAGCGTCCTATTGGATACCGTGAAGACGCGACACCGATTTTGAATTTTGGTTTTAATTTTTCATTCGGCTATAAAAACTTTGATTTAGCCTTTGACTTAACTGGCGGTGGTCTGAATTCTTGGTACCAGGACAATGAGCAAAGAAATCCATTTCATGATGGGGGTAATAATGCACAATACTACATGGAAGACACCTGGAGACTTTCCGATATATATGATGCAAACAGTGAACTGATACCTGGGAAATACCCCATGTTACTGATCGGCAATACATCGCACAGTAATTATTGGAACAGTGATTTTTGGAAGCATAATGTAAAATACATCAAACTTAGAAATCTTGAGTTTGGATATTCCCTTCCGGAGAGTTTCCTGAAAAAAGCGAGTATCAAAAGAGCAAGGGTCTATTTTTCGGGACAGAATCTTTTGACCTTATCTAATGTAAAAGGTGTGGATCCGGAGATCAACGCAACAAGTGGTCTGGTCTATCCGACAACGCGGATCTATAATTTTGGTTTAAACCTGACTTTTTAATTAAGGCTGTTAATTTAAAATGATAAATATGAAAAAGTTATTCAGTAATAAAATTATATGGATCGCGCTGATCGGTTTACTATCTACCGGCTGCAATAATATACTTGACCAGGACCCGGATAAGATCATCAGTGATGAACAGGTTTTTAGTGATGAAATCATGATCAATTCTGTTCTGGCTAATTTTTATGGACGTGTTCACTGGGGACAAAATACAGCAGATTCGTACAGCTATACGATTTTGGATGAAGCGGGTAAATCTGATGGCGGTCCTGATAATATCCAAAACTATGGCGATGATTTATGGCGGGTGTATGACTATACGCTCATCCGGAGTATCAATCAGTTTTTAGCTGGATTGCGGAGTACAAATGCGCTCAGTATGACTAAGAAATTGAGTTATGAAGCGGAAGCACGCTTTTTAAGAGCCTGGGTTTATTTTAATATGGCCCGCGGGATGGGCGGTATGCCGATCGTGGGGGATGAGGTTTTTGAATATACCCCTGGAGATGACATTACAGCACTGCAATATGCGCGATCAACAGAGTCGGAGATCTATAGCTATATCATTAAGGAAATCGATGAGATCCATGCCAACTTGGGTGACAGTCCGACGATAAATGCGGGTCGAATAAATAAATGGGGAGCATTAATGTTAAAAGCAAGGGCTGCTGTATATGCCGGATCATTGGCGAATTATAACAATAAGATGCCCAATCCGATTAAAACAACAAATGGTGAAGTTGGTATCGCGGCGTCTGAGGCTCAGAAGTTTTACGAATTAGCACTTGATGCGGCAGAGCAGGTGATCAATGGCGGTAAATATCAGCTCAGCCTGAAGAAACCGGATGATCTAAGCCGGAATTTTTACGAAGCGATTAATCTCAAAGAGAACAATGTGGAAGTGATATGGGCCAGAGATTATAAATATCCGGGACAAACGGTAGAATTTACCAAGAATAATATTGCACCATCGCTGGCGGAAGATATTGACCGTGCATATGCAGGCCCGATTTTAAATTTAGTTGAAGATTTTGAATATATCAATGATCGAAATGGGGTTTTAAAAAATAAAGATGCGAACGGTAATTATATCTTCTATGATAATCCTTTAGCTATTTTCCAGGATAAAGATCCAAGACTAAGTGGTTCTATTATTTTGCCTGGATCGGTTTTTAAGGGCGAGGTGGTTACTTTGCAAGCTGGTCAGAAGATATTGCAGGGCGGGTCTTACGTAACTAAAATCGGCCAGCCTGGAACAAGTGATGCTAATGGTCTGATTACTGCGGCAAATGGGCCAATTACCTCAAACTTGCAATATGTCAATAAATCAGGCTTCTTTTTCCGGAAATTTTTAGATGAAAATCCCGGAGCTTCAACAAGAGGCCGTAATAGTGAAATGTGGTTCACGCGGTTTAGATTTGCTGAGGCCGTCATGATCGCCAGTGAAGCGGCTTTTGAATTAAACAATATGGGTAAAGCACTAGGCTATCTTAATCAGATCAGATCTAGAGCAGGGTTAAAGGCATTAAATACGATGTCTCTAGCAGATATCGTGCAGGAAAGAAGAGTCGAATTTGCATTTGAAGATCATCGGTACTGGGATTTAAAACGATGGAGATTGGCCGATAAAATATGGAATGGATCTACGCAAAATCCGGATGCTATACAGTATGCTTTGTTTCCCTATAAAGTTGTAGCTCCGGGAAATGTTAATCATGGCAAATGGGTTTTTGATAAACAACCGTTTACAAATTCACCGAATCCGCGATTCTTCCAAATGAAGAATTATTATAATTTCATCAATCAGGACTGGATTAATAATAATCCTAAAATGGTTAGAAATCCGTATCAATAAAACTAAATCAAAGAATATGAAAAATATATTGATTATTATGACTGTACTGTCATTACTGTTTTCTGCTTGTGGTAAAGATAATTATGACCAACCTACTTCGACAATAAGTGGGCAGGTTAGCTATAAAGGAAAGCCGATTGGGGTCAGAGGGACAGGTGAGGTTGTTAAATTACAGCTTTACCAAGAAGGATTTGAACTCAATGCTCCAGTTCAGGTTTACGTAGGCCAAGACGGAAGTTTCAAGTCTAAAATTTTTGATGGCAAGTATAAACTAATCGCCACTAATAATAATGGCCCTTGGTTAAACAGTACCGATACCGTTCGATTTGAATTGAAAGGGAGCACGACTGTCAATTATGAAGTGACTCCTTATTACACCATTGAGAATGTCAAGTTATCCTTAGATGCCAACCAAAAGCTATCAAGCAGTTTTACAATCAACAAGGTTTTTGACAATGCAAGTGTCAATTATTATATGCTGCTGGTTAGCCGTACGGCCTTTGTCGATGATGCCACAAATATTTTCCGAAAGGATTATCAAGATGGTAAAACTGAGATCAGTTTATCAGAAGATCTCAGCCAGTTAAAAGAAGTGAGTGGAAGCGGACCTCTTTTTGCCAGAGTAGGTGTTCGGGCAAATGCTGGAGATCAAGCTGTCTATTCAGAAATAATAAAAATTAAATAGTTGATGCAGTGAAATTGTGTTAAAGACCTCATGATTCATGAGGTCTTTTTTTTCCTAAATTCTTCAGCTTAGCTATCCTTATTCACTTTCCATCCATTTGATTTCTGCTGTATTTCCCACATTTTTCTGTAAATACCATCCTGTTGTACTAATGCTTCATGTGTTCCTTTTTCTGCAATACCGCCATTATTCAATACAATGATCTGGTCTGCATTTTTAATGGTAGCCAATTTATGTGCAATTACAATTACGGTTTTAGCTTTTACGAGTTCCTGTATGGCATGCTGGATATAAATTTCATTTTCAGGATCGAGACTTGCTGTGGCTTCATCCAGTAGTATAATCGGTGCATTTTTCAATAATGCACGGGCGATGCTGATGCGCTGTTTTTGACCTCCTGAAAGTTTACTGCCACCTTCACCCACCATGGTATCCATCCCTTTCGGAAATTCCCATACGAAATCCAGTATCTGTGCTTTATCGGCCGCATCAATAATTTCTTCAAGGGGTGCGTCTGGTTTACCAATTTTGATGTTGTTATAAACAGTGTCGTCAAAGAGATATACATCTTGAAATACTTCGCTGATGAGTGTATAATACTGATCTTGATGAATATCGCGAATGTCCATGCCGCCGATTTTAATGACGCCGGTATTTACATCCCAAAAACGGGCAATGAGCGAGGCAATTGTTGATTTTCCAGAACCAGAATGGCCTACCAAAGCGAGCATTGATTTTTCAGGAACAGTAAAACTCAGATTCTGAACGGTTAACTTATTTTGATAACCAAAACTAACATTGTCGAATACGACATCATATCGATTGGGGACACCTTCTTCTCCCGTTTCCATGGTAGGTGTTTCCATAATAGCAACAATACGGTTGAGACTTTCATTCATGTATCGAAGTACCAGATAATCGACCATGACAACTTTAAGCGGGTTGTATAAGTTATAGCCCATAATGAGGAACGTAATTAATACGGGAATGGTGATGGTATTGTTGGATAAATAGTATAATCCTAAAGCGACCATCAAAATAAAACCGATCTCGAAAACAATGCCTGCTGTGACAACAAACGGACCGGGAATAGCCTCCATACGGATACTTTTTTTTCTCAGATCTTCAAATGAATTTTCCAATCCCTTATGCTTCTCACCGGTTAATCCATAAGACTTTAAATGTCGTATGCCCTGTACGTATTCTAAAAATTTTGCTTCAACAGTATTCCGGGCCGCTATTTGTTTTTTCCCTAATTTGCTGACGAAATAATTGGCCAAATATAAAAAGGGATAAATGAGTGGCAATGCTGCTAAGAGACAAAGACCTAATCTCCAATCATAGATAAATAGGAAAATAGAAAGCACCGTGGTTCCAAAAATAGCAGAAGCCAGGTTTCCAACGCTATGCCCAAAAATACCTTCAAAATTTGATACATCCTGTAGTACAATGGATGCAATTTCCCCTGGATCACGTTGTTTGAAGAAACCAAGGGAAAATTTCTGGATACGATTTCCTAAGGCAATACGAAGTTTTGTGGACAGGTCATAGACCCATAAGTTGGATCTGACCATCGACTGCGATGCAATAAAAAATTGCACGACCAGCATGACAGCCATAAGACCTACTACCATCCATATTTTATGTACATCGGGTTGAGGAGAAAACAATTCCCATATGATGACCAGTAAAATTGCTGAAGGAGCGGCAATGAACAGGCTATGGAGTATTTCCCAAAGTATGATTTTACGCGTATCTTTTCTGTTAAAAGCGGTAACGTATTTTAGGTTCTTTATCATGTTTACTGATTTCTATTGTATGCTGTAATAAATTGAATGAATGATCGCCCTTATCATGTGAACGAGGAGGCGGAATTTTATGAGGCAAAATGACCCATGTGCACTAGATCACAAATTCCTTTGCTCTGGTATGGGCATTCCACATGCGTCCATACAAGGCGCTGTTTTCCAGTAATTCATCATGTTTTCCATTATCGATTAATTCACCATGGTCAAAAACTAATATTTGGTCCGCATCTGTAATTGTACTCAATCGGTGCGCAATGATTAATACCGTCTTATCTTTGATCAACTGACTAAATGCTTGTTGTATTTTGATTTCGTTTTCGGGATCAGCGAATGCTGTTGCTTCATCTAAAATTAAGATAGGCGCATCTTTAAGAATAGCTCTGGCTAATTGAAAACGCTGTTGCTCACCGCCACTTAAGTGTACACCGGACTGTCCGAATAAGGTATCGTATCCGTTGGGTAAGCTCAAAATTAAATCGTGTATCTGCGCCGCTTTGGCCGCATCTTCAACCTCTTCACGGCTTTTTTTCATACCCATACAGATGTTTTCATACATAGAGTCCTGAAACATAAAGCTATCCTGAAATACGAATGAAACCAGACGCATGAGCTGTTCTGTAGGATAATCTCTGACATCAATACCGCCGATACGTATTTCACCCTTGGTGACATCCCAAAAGCGGGCGAGCAATTGTCCGATGGTACTTTTTCCTGCCCCCGAAGGGCCGACCAAAGCTGTTATTGTTTTTTCAGGTACTGTAAAATTAATATTTTGAAGTCCCCAGTTTTTGTCTTGATAAGCAAAACTTACATGTTCAAATGTAATGGAGTAGTCGATAGGGTGCTGTACAGCTGCATTTTCAAGTAAATGTTCTGTATACAGCAGTTCATCGATCTGTTCAACACCACGATTGATGATGGATATTTGTATACCCATATTATTGAGGGCAAATAAAGGCTTAATGTATCCTGTCCCTAAGATCAGGAACAAGAGAAGTGTGGCAAGAGTTACACCATTCTGAAAATAGAGATAGAGTCCGAGAGCTAATACCGGTAACATCGCATTGCTCGTGAAACTCATAAATATAGCGAAACCGGGCGTACTGCTTTTAACCCATTCGCCCACAAATTTATTGAACCGTTTTACGGTGTTGCCGTACTTATCAAATGTTTCTGCAGACTGACCGAATATTTTCATGACAGGCATAGCTCTGACATATTCTACAATACCGGCATTCATTTCTTCTAAGGATTGATGATAATCCTGAATCAGTTTTTTATTCCTTCCACTGTACATTTTTGGCAACATGACGGCTAAAACTAAAAGTGGAACACAGCTGATTGCAGCCAGACGCCAGTCCTGAAAAAAAAGATAGACAATAGTAATGATGGGTAAGGCGATACCTTTTACAAAATCGGGTATTTGATGGGCGATAAAATTTTCAATGCGTTCAACATCATCAGAAAGTATTTTTTTTAATGTTCCTGAATTACGGTTATTGAGATAACCCATGGGTAGTTTGCCGACCTGAGCGGTGATAAATTTACGCAGTTCAAATAATATATTGTACGCTGCGATATGGGATAATACGCCTGATAGAAAAAATACAAGCATACTGATTATTGCCGCTAAAATAGCATAGATGATATAGGTATTGACTAAGCTGAAATTGATGTTTTCCTTCGTGAGTTCACGGATAATATAAAAAACAAGCACATAGGGCACTAAGCTCAGTAGGGCATGCATGACGGATAGAAATCCTGAGACAAATAATAAACCCTTTTTTCGGCCGGCTATCTCAAGCAGACGGGCGATACCGCTTTTTTTATTTTTTTCTTCTTTCATTTGATTCGTGTTATGGTAACTATTATTAAGAATAGTTCTACATAATATTACTGTTTGGGCAAATATAGTGTGTTAAGCTAATCCGGGAAGTCTGTTAAAGGGAGTAAAAAGTCCTTGAAAGGGAGAAGTTTTTCTTACGTAATAAATCGATCAGGGTTTATTTTTTTTTATATTTATGTAAGCCTTTGTTACTGAATATTTATTACCTTCAGCATGTTAACTATTATCTTCCATTAGCAACGATTATGAAAATAGCACTTGCATCACCACCTTTCCCTAGTTCAATAGATCATGGCCTTCAACTGCTCGAAAAATTCGCAGGCGATGCCGCACGTGGAGGTGCGGAAATCATCTGTTTCCCTGAATCATTTATACCGGGCTATCCAGGTATGGGTTATGCTATTGAAAGCCGTACTCCTGAAGCATTAGAGATGGCTTTGGAAAAAGCAAAATTCATTGCAAAATCGCATAAGATTGCGCTTGTATTGCCAATGGACGGATATATTGCCGATTGTATTTATAATTTGGCTTATGTCATATCGGGTACGGGTGAGCTTTTAGGTTATCAGACCAAAAATCAGCTTGATCCAAGCGAAGATGAACTGTGGACAGCAGGAGTAGCGCGTAAGGTTTTCGAAATAAACGGATTAAAATTTGGAATAACGATCTGTCATGAAGGTTTTCGTTACCCCGAATCTGTGCGATGGAGTGCATGCAATGGGGCTCATATCGTGTTTCATCCGCATCTAACAGGCAGTAATGAAACAGGTCAACACTATCATACATTCGGAGCGAAGGAGAATCCCTATTATGAAAAGGCCATGATGATGCGTGCCCAGGAAAATACCATTTACTTTGCCAGTGTCAATTATGCCTCCACTTATCAAGAGTCTGCTTCAGCTGTAATTGCACCGGATGGTTCCTGTGTTAAGCATCAGCAGTATGGAGAAGCGGGGGTTTTAATTGTTGATATCGATCCAGCCAAAGGTTCAGGAATGTTAGCTAAAAGATTCAAAAGCAATTTATATTTATAAAAGATTAAGTACTGTCTTTCAATTTTATTGGTATCTGAAATGCTGATTTAATTCAAAAAAATCAACTTTGTTATAGATAGTGTAATAAATACACAATTATATTAGCAAAATTTAAATTAATTGTATACCTTTATGATAGAGTAATAAGGGAATATATATTTTTTTTATCAAAGTAATCTGTTTTTCCAAACATTACCACTAACCTTTTTCATTAAAATAAAGTAAATTAAAAAAGAAAAATGAACTTAGACCTAAAGAGCATTTTTTATTCTGAAGCGGATATTCCGTCAGAATTTAATCTAGCTGAACAATTGGATCAACGTGTTTTCCTTTCAAATGGAGCGTTACTTCCTTGGGCAGGAGAGGTGAACGAAGTGTTTTCGCCTATTTGTATACAGACAAAAGACGGACTTCAGCGAAAGCGCATCGGTAGCTACCCGGTATGTACAGTTAAGGAATCGATGGAAGCATTAGATGCTGCTGTAAATGCTTTTGACAACGGACGTGGCGAATGGCCGACGATGAGTGTTGCCAACAGAATTGCCTGTGTTGAGCGTTTTACACATAAAATGTTAGAGCAAAAGGATACTGTTGTTAAATTGATTATGTGGGAAATCGGTAAGTCGTATGCAGATTCTGTAAAGGAATTTGATCGTACCGTAGAATATATCTATGCCACTATCGACGCTTTAAAGGATATTGACCGCGATTCATCCCGCTTTCAAATCGAGCAAGGAATTATTGCCCAAGTGAGAAGATCGCCACTTGGTGTGGTACTTTGCATGGGACCTTTTAATTACCCGCTGAACGAAACTTTTACAACGTTGATCCCCGCTTTGATCATGGGTAATACGTTATTATTCAAACCACCTAAGCATGGTACTCTTTTACACTATCCGTTGTTAGAGGCTTTCCGTTCTAGTTTTCCTAAAGGAGTTGTCAATACCATTTATGGTAGAGGAAATAAAATCGTACCGCAACTGATGCAATCTGGCAAGATCAATGTGCTGACTTTGATCGGATCAAGCAGAGTTGCTGATGAGCTAAAAAAGCTTCATCCTAAAGTGAACCGTCTGCGTGCAATTCTAGGATTAGATGCCAAAAATGCGGCTATAGTAACCCGTGATGCTGATTTAGACCTTGCAGTCAAAGAAACAGTATTGGGTGCGTTATCTTTTAACGGTCAACGATGCACTGCGATTAAAATCGTATATGTGCACCGTAGTCTAGCTCAGGAATTTTTGAAAAAACTGACTGAAGAAGTGTCACGACTGAAGTATGGTATGCCTTGGGAGAGTGGAGTAGCACTTACACCGCTTCCTGAAGTGAATAAGCCAGCTTATTTAACAGAGTGTATTGAAGATGCAAAGCAGTTCGGAGCGAAAGTGATCAACCCGAATGGTGGTGAAGTATTGGAGTCATTTGTTTATCCGGCTATTGTTTATCCTGTCAATGAGCAGATGAAATTATACCGTGAAGAACAATTTGGTCCAGTTGTTCCTGTTGTTCCTTTTGATGATCTGGAAGAACCAATTGAATATTTAATCGGATCCTCTCACGGACAGCAGGTGAGTATATTTAGTAATAATGCGGCTGTTATTTCTTCTTTGATCGATCCTTTGGTCAATCAGGTAAGTCGTGTAAATATCAATTGCCAATGTCAACGTGGACCGGATATTTTTCCATTTACAGGAAGAAAAGATAGTGCTGAAGGAACGTTGTCTGTTGTCGATGCGCTAAGATCTTTTTCTATCCGATCATTAGTTGCTACTAAAAATACAGAGCACAACAAAGATTTGTTAAATGATATTGTGAGTGAAAATAGATCTAATTTCTTAAGCACCAAGTATATATTTTAACGATATGACCGCTATGCTCATCCCGATCGGGATAAGCATAGCGGTGTATTATTGTCATAAATCGGGACGTCTCCTTTGCAAATTTAAGTACAGACTTGTATGAAAATAGCTTGGTATCACAACGGTAACTATCAAAAAGGCGAAAGATTATCTTTCGCCTTTTACTGTTAACTATATTTCTTTTTTTACTGCTGCTACACCATCCTGTACAATCTTTCTGAGAATAGCTTCATCAATATCTGAAAGCCGTTTGACATATATACAGGATTTGCTCATTTTATATTTCCCGAGTTGCTCAAGATCGTATTTTTGTTCATCATCACAGGTATAGAGATACAATGATATCGCAGGTTTTCTTGGAGAAAAACCGACCAAAGGCGCATCACCTTCATGGCCACTGGCATATTTGTAATGATAGCTGCCAAAACCAATGATACTTGGTCCCCACAAAGTTGCGGGCTGTGCTGTAATCTCTTCCATAATTTCGATCAGCTTATAACTGTCGACCCTTTTCTGTTGGTCAGGTATCTGTTCAATAAATTGCGTAACAGATTCATCTGTGGGCACTGTTTTGTTCTTCGCCATATTTTATAAGATAGGAGTGAGCTTATAACCTTTCGCAGTTAAGAGTTTCAATAAACCTTCATTGCCAACCAGATGTCCTGCACCGACCGCAAATAGATGTGAAGATTCCGTCATTTTAGCGGGCATTTTGTTGATCCAATTGTTGTTGCGCTTAGTCAAGAAATCAGCTTGTTCTTCTTTGGACATATAACTGCTGTCATAAATTACTGTTTCCAAATCTTTTAAATTTTCGGCCTTGTAGGCAGTGACCATCTTATTCGATACAGCTGGCATTTCATCAATTTTTTCAAGGTATTTTAGTAAATCGGATGCCTTAAACATGCTGTTTAACATGTCGATCTGAAATTTCAGTGTTTCTAAATCATCTATTTTTTTATTCGCTGACGCCGCTAATGTCTGAATGTCCGCCTCCATGGTTTTTACATTTCTAGGGTCGGAGCAATTCATTGATTTTAAACTCAAGACAGAAACAAAGACAGCAGGTGACATCATCTCTAACATTTTAACGGATAGGCCCTGTGAAATCAGAATGCTGTCAATTTTTAATAGTTCACCCTGACTTAATCCTTTCAGAAAACTAGTGTCGGGCTTCATCATTTCAGGAATAAGTGCTTTGTTTTCTTCTGATGCAAGATTTACTTCGAAAGTCACAACATCTACCAGTGGGATTAGGTTTTTAACTTTATCTTTTAATATATAATCGTCCTCACACATAATGTGCATCGTACCCAATAAATAAGAGTCTTTCTTTAATCCATTTCCTGATATTTTCCATAGCACGGTATTATCTTGTGCGTGAACAGTAAAGGTGGCTACGATAAAGGCTATGATAGCCATAAGGCATATTTTTTTCATATAAATAAGTTTTTAATACACTATAAGTATGTGAAAAGCATAAAATGTTACAGCGTGATAGCAAAAAAGCTTTATAAATTAAATTATAAAGCTTTTTGAGGTATTTTTTTACGCTATCACTCGCGTCTCGACGGTTACTTGTGAAAGGAGTATTTTATGAATGGGGCAGGCGTTGGCGATCGCTTCAATGCGCCCCTTCTGCTTATCATCAAGATTGCCTTTGTAGCTAATTTTTCTGATAAATTTCGTTTCTTTTTTATCTTCTGACTGTTCAATATCAACTTCTACATCGATAGGGCCAATATCCCATTCCTTTCGGTCAGTATACATTTTTAAGGTAATGGCTGTACAGGATGCCAAAGATGCCGCTAATAACTGCTGCGGATGAAATCCGAGGTCAAGACCACCTTTTTCTTCTGGTTCGTCTACAATAATGCTGTTTTTTCCTGCAGTTACTGTTGTTTTATATTTATCTATACCGATAGTAGCTTTAGCGCTATTCATGATGTTTATTTGTTTAAATAAAATTCTGGAAGTGGGATATTTCCTGTTTCATTCGGAACTTCTGGAAATCTATTGTTGATCCAGTCTTGCTTTGCTTGTTCTAATCTTTCTTTGGAGGAGCTCACAAAATTCCATAAAATATAGCGTTCCTCGGGTAAAGGTTCTCCTCCGAAAATATAGATTTTTGAATTTTCACCGATTTCAAATTCACATAATTTAGCATCTTTAGCGACCAATAAATGTTTAGATTCAAATGTTGTTCCGCTATCTGTAATGGTACCATCTAAAATATAAAGACCTGATTCGCCGTATAAATCGTTGCCGATGCTGATCTTTGCCTTGTTTTTAGATTTAATTTCGATGAAGTATAGTTTGCTGTATACGGATACAGGTGATTTTTTTCCAAAGGCTTCACCCGCAATTAAGGTATAGCTGACCCCATTTTCATCTTCCCAATGCGGTAAATCTTCGGCATTGGTATGTTCAAAAGATGGTTCGCACTCTTCAAGTTCTTTTGGTAATGCTACCCAGATCTGAAGGCCATGTAACACTTTATCGGTATGTCTTAAGTATTCGGGAGTACGCTCAGAATGGGTTACGCCTTTACCCGCAGTCATCCAGTTTACAGCTCCGGGTTTTATCTCCATTTCGGTACCAAGACTATCGCGGTGCATAATTGCTCCTTCAAAGAGATAGGTTAGGGTTGATAAGCCAATATGAGGATGTGGACCGACATCGAGGTTTTCATATTCATTTAATGCCGCAGGGCCCATATGATCAATAAAAGTAAAAGGCCCAACCATTCGCTTTTGACGAAAAGGCAATAAACGACCAACCATAAAATTGCCGATATCTGCGGCCCGTTCTTCTATAATAATACCAATGTTAGACATAGCTATGTTATTTTAAAATCTTATTGTATGAAACAGTTGTCATGTATTTTAGTTTTGGTGTCAGCAAAACCATATTCAATAGGTTATCGCTAGGGATACTGATAAACACATGCCAGAGAACGCCTCGTTCTTCTGCTAAAGATAAGTACTTGTTTTATTTATATTATTGATCTAGATTAAGAAAATGACGGCAACCAGCAATTTATTTAAAATTCAGGAAGTTTATCCATGATATGCCGCCTATAAAAGAACAATGCCAGATTTTTGTATGAAGCGTGGTGGTACAGTAATCATACGTTACTTTAGGAAAAAGATAACTTTTCGACTCCACTTACAATAGGTCTGAGGTGGAGTCGAAAAGCCAATTTTTATAATGCCAAATAAACTAGAGCATGATTGTTCGGTCGATATTTATCTCCTGTAAAAAGTACTCATCATGAGATACGACCAGTATGGTACCCTGGTAAGTTTTTAAAGCGGTAGTCAATATTTCAATATTCTGTATATCTAAGTTATTAGTCGGTTCATCCATAATGATGAGATCTGGTGCTAGATTCTGAATTGTTAAGCAACATAGGCATAGCCTCATTTTTTCTCCACCGCTCAGGGTATTGCATCGCTTATCCCAGCTGTCTTTACCAAATAAAAATCGATTTAATCTGATTTTGATCTCATGTTCCTGTAAGCTAGTGTCATTAAATAACTGTACCTGATCATATATGGTCAGATCATTGTTGATCATGGAATAATCTTGATCAATGTACACTGATTTATGTGCTGCACGATACACTTCACCTTGGTAATCATGGATCTTATTGAGCAAAATCTGAATAAGAGTTGTTTTCCCAGATCCATTTTCTCCTTTTAAAGCAATACGTTCTGTACTTGAGATTTCAAAATCTAAATTTGTATTCCAAAGCGGCTTTCCATTAAAATTGCCATTCAGCTTCTTTACGGTAAAGAGTTTTTTGCCTGCGTGTAAATTGGAGTCCGTTAGACCAAACTTTATTTTGTCAATATCTGGAATTCCCTTTCTTAAGCTCTGCAACTCCTGGGATAGACCCGCACTTTTTTCATGATGCGTATCTTTTATTTTAGCGGTGCTTTTTTCAGCATTATTGCGCAAGGTATTCATCATGATTCGGGAAACGCCCTCTTTCTGCTGTTTATTCTTCCCTCTAGCATCTAATTTTTGTTGCCGCTCTATGGTCTCGCGCGCCTTGATCTTTGTTTTTCTGATTTCTTTTTCGACATGTTTGATGTCATGATGCAAGGCCTCTTGTTTCATCTTCTTTTCTTCCAGATAGAAATCATAATTACCGGCATAGTAAATCAATCCAGAAGAGGTCAATTCGTACATGGAATCGAGTTGATTGAGCAAAGATCGGTCGTGACTTACGATAATCATCGTGCTGGATGAAGAACGGATGAATTGATACAGCAGCTTACGGCTCATGGCGTCTAGCTGATTGCTTGGCTCATCGAGTAAAATCAGTTTGGGCTGGTGAATACTGATCCCTGCTAGAAAAACTTTCGTTTTCTGGCCACCGCTCAGGCTGTCTAGCTTTTGGTCCAAAGCGAGATCCGTTAATTTCCAGTAAGACAATGCCTCCTGGCATCGATCTTCAATGTTCCAATCATCATCGAGTACAGTTAGATTTTCTTCTGTTACAATTCCTGAAAGTATGGCATGAAGTGCACTTAACTTATGATCGATTTTTAATGCCTGCGCTACCGTTAAATGATTGTACTGACCGAATAGCTGCGGCACGTAATATAAGGTGCCATCAATACTTTTTTGGCCATGAGCGGCGGTTAATTCACCCGCAATGATCTTTAACAGTGTGGATTTTCCGACACCATTGTTTCCGATCAAAGCAACTTTTTTATTGTCCTGCAAACTTAGACTGATGTCCTGAAACAGCACATCTTTATTCTGATGTATATATGAAATGTTTTGTAAAATAAGCATAATTTCTTTTTTTAGCATGAACGATCGTGCGCATGGAGTATGCGTCACATTAATTTTTTGCAAAAAGAAATTATTTATTACATGGATATGTTGCTTTTTAGTTACTGATGCAAATCTAGATAATTTTGTGCGGATATGAAAACAAATTTTTGTGACTGTTTATTTTTTGCACGACAAAATTGACAGATTTGTAATCTCCAGTCGGATGATTTCACTTCGGGTCATCGGCTTTTCTATTTTATACTAGTGCTTACTTTACAGCTAAATAAGTATTCTTATTGCTGTTTTACGGCAAGTCATATTCCTCATAAAAGAAAAAGTTAAGATATCTTATTAAGTGGTACATTTCTAGGGTATAATCACGTAACGGCACTTTATTAGGGTGAAGCTCGGTGCAAATTTCATAAAGTTTTACAAGATTTACCCATAATGTTATAAAAATCTAAGTTGCCTATTGCGCTAGCTTTGCACCAAGTATTATGAAAAAACTATTCGTCATATTCCTCTCATTCGTTTACCTGATCTTGTCCTCGGGCTTTGCTCAATATGCGCATTTTTGTATGGGAACCGCAACGAAAGAAGTAACCTTAACGAATATCAATCATAATACCAATACGCCTTGTGCCATCTGTGCTTCTAAGGAAAAAGGACTGGAGAAGAAAAAGAAGAACTGTTGCAAAGTAGAAACGCAGATCTTTAAGACCGATAAAGCTTCAAGTAAACAAGCTGGCTTTGATTTTTCGCTAAAAATTTGGGGAGATGTTATTCCCAACCGAACATTAGGTGCTGTTTTCGATAAACTATCGATCACTAATGTCTCTAATAATCCTAATTACCTGTCCGACAGAATACTTCCCCGGACAAATCCCCTCTATATCTTCCATTGCATCTATAGAATATAGAAAGTCATGTATTGAATTTGACATTTACCATTCCCAATGAAGAGGAATCGGTACTCATTCTTTATATAACTTTTTAAACTTTCGTCTATGAATCTTAAATTCATGGCGTCAGTAGGCTTTATACTTGCTCTTAACTCATCGGGTTTTGGACAAGTACTAAACTTATCTGATGCATTGCAACGTGCAGTTGACCAGCATGATAAAATAAAATCAAAAAGAACTCTTGTTCAGTCTGCTGAACAGAATACTATTTTTCAAAACAAACAATTTCTTCCCGATGTGACCTTGGGTGCACAGCAAAGTTATGGAACGATCAATGCACAAAACGGGCCCATGTATGCTCATGGAGGTTTAGCTTCTGCGGCAACTTCAATGCCTTTGGCTGAACAAAATTGGAATGCTGCTTTTGGGTCTCTGTATTTTGCCAACGTCAATTGGAATGTATTCACCTTTGGCAAAAAAACAAATCAAGTGGCACTTGCCCGTACAAAGGAGCAGACTGCAACTGCTGATGTCGATCAGATCATATTTGAACATCAGGTCAAAGTTGCGGCGTCCTATCTTAATCTATTGGCGAGCCAACGTATTAAATTTGTTCAGGGTAAAAATACAGAACGTGCCCAGGTGTTTTTTGATATGACCTACAGTCGGGCAACAAGTGGCTTAATTCCAGAAGTTGATGTTTCGCTTGCGAAAGCAGAGGTCTCTCATGCGAGATCGTTAGAAATCAAATCTTACGATAAAGAACTGGCCTATTCAAAACAGCTTGCCGTTTTGTTGGACGATGATTTTCAAACGTATGAACTGGACAATGTATTCAATACCAGTGTACCTATTATGTTATGGGATCAAATTCAAAGTAAAGTAGCGAGGCATCCTTTATTAGAATTGCAGCAACGCAAGATTGATGAAAGTGCGCAATCTGAAAAATTTATCCACAGCCATAAAATGCCCAACATCAATATTTTCGGTGTGGTGCAGGGACGTGGTTCAGGTTTTGATTGGAACTATGTCCAGGATAACACCGCATATTCATCTTCCTATTTTAAAGGTGCAGGAATTCAGCGTAGCAATTACCTTTTTGGAGGTACATTGAGTTGGAATTTGACAAATATCTTTCGGTTTGACAGTAAAATAAAGGAGCAAAAGTTTCAATCCCAATCCTTAAAGCAAGATTATACTTTATTGGAGAAAGAACTGAATGCGCAAACCAATTTAGCGAAAGTACAGTTTCAAAATGCAGTCGATAATCTTGAAGAAACAAAAGTACAGCTCACCGCTTCACAGTTAGCCCATCGTCAACATACAGCATTGTATGAGAATGGTCTTACAACATTGGTTGATTTCACACAGGCATTGTACAGCCTCAATAGGGCTGAGGTCGATTATGAAATTGCCCAAAACAATGTTTGGCAGGCGATGCTGCTATTAGCATCTGCACAAGGAGATATTTCGATTTTACTTAAAGCGACTCAACACTAATTTTTCTTCGAAAATGAATTTAATCAGATTTGCACTTCGCAAACCAATTTCCATCATGGTTATGGTATTGGGCCTTTTATTCTTCGGAATACGGGCAGCAAAAGATATACAGGTAGATATTTTACCTGAGATGAACTTACCGGTGGTTTATGTAGCTCACTCGTTTAACGGCTATACGCCACAACAGATGGAGGGTTACTTTACCAAGATGTATGTCAATATGATGCTTTTTACGAATGGAATAAAAAGTATTGAGACGAAAAATACACAGGGATTGACATTGATGAAAGTCAATTTTTATGAGGGTACTGAGATGGGAGAGGCTATTGCGCAGCTGACAGCCCTCTCCAATCGCTCGCAGGTATTCTTACCGCATGGTGCTCCGCCACCTTTTATCATTCGGTTTGATGCTTCATCACAACCGGTGGGTCAATTGGTTTTCCGCAGTGAATCCAAAACGAATAATCAGCTGCAGGATATTGCCAATTTTACAGCACGGCCTTTCTTGATTGCCATTCCGGGGTTAACAACAGCGCCACCATTTGGCGGTAGTCCACGGACAATTGAAATTAATATTGATCCCAATAAACTCCGTGTACACCAGCTTTCGCCAGAGCAGATTGTGGAAATCATCAGTCGTCAGAACATCACATCACCTTCAGGAAACGTGTATATAGACGATATCAACTACTTGACACCGACCAACAATACCTTAAAGACGGTCGAAGAGTTTGGCGATATTCCATTATTCAAAGGACAGGTTGATAATGTATATTTAAGAGATGTTGCAACTGTTAAAGATGGTGCAGATATTACAGCTGGCTATGCCTTGATTGATGGCAAGCGTTCGGTATATATCAATGTAGCCAAATCAGGAAAAGCGTCAACTTATGATGTCGTACAGAACCTTAAAAAGGTCATTCCTAATATTCAAAAAAACCTCCCTGATGATGTGAAGATTTCTTATGAATTTGATCAGTCAGTCTATGTGATCAATGCTGTAAAAAGTCTGATTGTAGAAGGGGTCCTGGGAGCATTGCTAACGGGTTTAATGGTGATCCTATTTTTAAGAGATATGCGTGCCGCAATTATCGTGATTTTAACAATTCCGATTTCCATTATTTCAGGTGTGCTTTTTCTTAAATTATTTGGACAAACCATCAACATCATGAGTTTGTCGGGATTAGCGCTAGCCATCGGTATTCTGGTGGATGAAAGTACGGTCACGATCGAAAATATCCATCAGCACTTTGCAATGGGAAAAACAAAAGCAAGGGCCATCTGGGATGCCTGTATGGAGATCGCTTTCCCTAAATTATTGATCTTACTTTGTATTCTCGCCGTATTTGCACCTGCATTGGTGATGACGGGGATACCGGGATCACTGTTTATGCCACTGGCTCTTTCAATTGGATTTTCTATGATCACTTCTTACCTGATGTCTCAGACTTTTGTGCCGATCATGGCCAATTGGATGATGAAAAACAATCATGTAGCGGGTGAAGTGCATAAAGAAACAGCTTTCGATAGATTTAAAGTTCGCTACTCGAATCTGTTGGAACGATTAATGGCGAGTAAGAAGATCATTGTCTCGATCAGTTTGGTGCTGATCCTAGCCCTAGTTGCTGTTATGTATCAGTTTACAGGAAAAGATGTTCTTCCGAACGTCAATTCGAGCCAATTCCAGGTGCGGATAACTGCGCCTGAAGGAACGCGAATTGAAAAAACGGAAGAAAAGGTAAAGGCCGTATTGCATCAATTGGGTACTTTGATCGGGAAAGATAAAATTGCGATTTCCTCTGCCTACGTCGGCTTACATCCATCCTCATTTGCGGTAAGTCCCATTTATCTTTATAATGCGGGTCCACATGAAGCATTACTTCAGGTAGCGCTAAAAGATTTTAAAGGGAATTCGGATCTCTTAAAAGATGAAATAAGAGCGCATCTCAAAAAAACGATGCCAGAACTTAAGCTTTCTTTCGAACCAATCGAATTAACCGAAAAAATATTAAGTCAAGGTGCGAATACCGCTATTGAGATCCGTATTTCGGGTATGATGAAGAAGATGAATGCGATGTCTGCCAATAAATTGATGGAGAAGCTTAAAGAATTGGATTACTTACGTGATGTCAAAATACCACAATCCATGAATTACCCAGCTCTGGAAATTAATATTGACAGAAATAGAGCCGCACAGTTAGGCTTAGATGCGCAGGATATTTCGAAGTCTTTGGTCGCCAGTACTGCTTCTTCACGTTATACAAGTAAAAATATGTGGGTAGGCGGTATGATGGGGATTGCTTATGACGTGCAGGTACAAATGCCTCAAAATATTTTAAACAGCCAAGATGAACTGGCGAACATTCCATTATCTAAAAATGCGGACAGACCTGTACTTGGCGATGTCGCAACCATAACACCTGTTAAAACATTGGGCGAAAGTTATAATTTGGGAACAATGGGTTACACAACTGTAACAGCCAATGTACATCAGACTGATCTTGGCCGAGCTAAAAAAGATGTACAGGCTGCAATTGATTCTTTAGGAGAACTGCCAAAAGGTGTGAATATACAAGTAGCGGGTATGGCTCCAGTTTTAGACGATACCATGAATAGCTTAGCGAGCGGATTATTGATTGCAATCGTGGTTATCTTTTTGATGCTGACAGCTAATTTTCAATCCTTCAAGGTTTCACTGACCATTTTAACCACAGTCCCTTTCGTGGTATTTGGTTCTTTGGTTTTACTGAAATTGACCGGATCGACTATCAATATGCAATCTTATATGGGGATTATTATGGCAGTAGGTGTTTCAATTGCCAACGCTGTACTATTGATCAGTAATGCGGAGACATTGCGGTTAGAAAATAAAAATGCCATGCTATCTGCTATTACAGCAACGGGACTGCGTATCCGTCCGATCATTATGACCACTTTGGCGATGACAGCCGGTATGTTGCCGATGGCAATTGGATTTGGCGAAGGTGGAGATCAAGTGTCACCCTTAGGTAGAGCGATTATCGGTGGACTGGTAGCTTCTACTTTTTCCGTACTCATCATTTTACCCTTGGTTTTTGCTTGGGTATTGGGTAAAACTAAAGTTCAATCACCTTCTCTAGATCCTGAAGATGAAAACAGTGTACATTTTAACAATTAGAAAACAGAAAAAAATGAAAAACTTAATTTATATAACACTTGTATCGGCATTTATTTTCACGGGCTGCGCTGAATCTAAAAAAGAAAATAAAGAAGAGCAGAAAAAGGAAATGGGGGGTATGATGATGATGAATCCTTTCGAAACCGTTCCTGTGAAGAAAATTAATCCTTTGGTTATCCTGAAACTAGCGGGTGAATTGCAACCTGATCAGAGCACAGAATTGTTTGCTAAAGTAAACAGTTACGTTAAAAATATCCATGTAGACATCGGTGATCGCGTTTCTGAAGGACAGATCTTGATGACGTTAGAGGCTACTGAGATCCAGTCGCAGGTAGCAACTGCTAAAGCGAAATTTAAGGCCCAGCAAGCTGTTTATGTATCAACGCTGGCTACTTATGATCGCATGGTTAGAGCCAATCAGACTGCGGGCGCTATCGCGCGCGATGCAATGGATCAGATCACTGCCCGGAAATTATCGGATCAGGCACAATTGGCCGCCGCAGAATCAGCGTATCATGAAATCAAAAATATTGACGATTATTTAGTGATCCGCGCACCTTTCAGTGGTATCATAACGGATAGAAGTGTTGATTTGGGTGCTTATGTGGGACCAATGGGTAAATCACCGTTTTTAGTGGTTCAGAATAATCAGAAATTGCGTTTGAATCTTTCCATACCAGAAGCAAATACTCCTTTTATAAAACTGGGGGATACCATTCAGTTTTATGTGAGATCGCAACCGCAACATAAATATTTTGCGAAGATAAGCCGTAAATCGGGTAGTCTTGATTTAAACTTGCGATCGGAGAAAGTTGAGGCAGATTTTATCAATACCAATAATGCTTTGAAACCTTTTATGATAGCCGAAACACAAATTCCTTTACAAAATAGTGAAGCGACTTTCTTTGTCCCAAAATCTGCCGTTGTAGACAGTAATATGGGGATGTATGTCATTGCCGTTGAAGGTGGGAAAGCAAGAAAGATTGCGGTAAGCAAAGGACGTGTGATGCCTGAGATGGTCGAAGTATTGGGCGAATTGGCAGAAGATACGGTGATCCTTAAGATGGGCAATGAAGAGATTCAAGATGGTTCAGCAATTCCAAATAAATAAAATATTTAAAATCATGATAAAACAATTCAACACAATAGCGATGGTGGCAATAGCCGCCATCGTACTGGTATCCTGCACGAATGAAGCACCGAAAGAAGCGGCTGCGATTAGTGGTACACCGGCTCAAAAGCATGTTCCGGTTCTAGCTCCTGCAGGAACTTCAACTCCTAAAAAGGGAGATCAGGTACCCAATAATCTGGTCTGTATGGTTAATGATGCCTATATGGGCAAACAGCAACTGGAAGTTCCGTTCGAGGGTAAGCTATATTACGGTTGTTGCGAGATGTGTAAAGAGCGTATTCCAAATGATGCCAAGGTCAGAATAGCGGTCGATCCTCACACTTTAAAGAAGGTAGATAAAGCAACGGCCTACATCGTGTTGATCGGAGATCAGGATGAAGTCGCATACTTCGAAAGCAAAGATAACTACGATGCGTTTCTAAAAGCTTCGCAATAGGAAGTAGAAAGAAGGATAAAAGGTGCTTTTCATTGACTTGAAGAGCACCTTTTTTAGATCTGTATTTTGGACGATTTTATGTGAAAAGCTATCTTACTTATGGACAAAGTGAGATTTTACCATTCAAAATTTGTATTTTCATACTGGTATTTCAGAAAACGGGCATTTATATAAAATAAGAGCGGTAATGAAGAAAGTAATTGCAGCGATCAATATGACACTTGATGGTGTTTTTGATCATACGGCCATACAACCGGACGAAGAAGTTCATCAGCATTATACGGATTTATTAAAGGATTCAGAGGTCATTCTATATGGTAGAATTACATTTGAGCTTATGAAATATTGGCAGACGTTTTTAAAAGATCCTTCAGAAGAAAAATCGATGAATGACTTTGCCATAGCAATAGATCAGATTCCAAAAATAGTCTTTTCGAATAAACTGAAAGATACGGATTGGGATACCGCAAGATTAGCAACTCAGGATATTGAAAAGGAAGTTTTAGCACTGAAAGAAAATTCTGAGAAAGATATTTTACTGGGCAGCAGGAGTATGATTAATCAACTCATGAAATGGGATCTGATTGATGAATACCAGTTTTGTGTGCATCCGCTTATCGCAGGTAAGGGCTTGTCACTGTTTGAGGAAATGCATGATCGAACTTTATTGAAGCTCTACAAAACGAAGATTTTTAGTAGCGGTGCGATCATCCTTTACTATGAACCGCTAAGGGGGTAATTGTATTTTATTAATTCGTATTATTCAATATTTCTCTATTTGAATCGATCAGAAATTTATAGTTTTCCTCAATTTATCATTCATTATTTTTACAATTTTTCCCGTACCAATTATCCTGCTTCCTTCACGAAATTCAAAAAACATTCCTTCTTCCAACCTGCCACTGAAATATTCTTGTCCAATAATTCTAAGGGTAGCTTTAACTTCCTCCCCAGGATATACAACTGTCTTATTAATAAAAGTCTGTTCTCCGGATGTTTGCATGTCGTCAAAATCAAATTTTACTTGTGGTCTATATTTTGAAAAAGCTG
This sequence comes from Sphingobacterium sp. B16(2022), assembly GCF_012030425.1. Lineage (GTDB taxonomy): Bacteria > Bacteroidota > Bacteroidia > Sphingobacteriales > Sphingobacteriaceae > Sphingobacterium > Sphingobacterium anhuiense. Next base: position 1,470,386 of record NZ_JAAUVN010000001.1, read on the forward strand.
GAGTTGATCGACCTCCTTCTTCCAGAGTTCTATAAGTTAATTCAGCAACAAAATCAATCATTTTAATTTTATTTTGGTAATAAATGATTATTTGTTCGATGATATAAGAAAAATCAGATCGATTATAAAGTACTTCTGCATGTTCAATCATTTCTATTAATGAACTTCCAGCTTCACATCTCCAAGCATCGAGAGATGTGGAACCGATAGCATTCTTTCGGATTTTATCTATTGTAATAGGCTTACCAAAATAACTTTCAAACTCTTGTATAAATTCCGAGATTTTTAATGAGTGAGCATTAGGCCAATCATTTAATGCATTGATCAATAAGGATGCTGTTTTATTAAAGCTATCATCATTTTGATATAATTCGGTTAAAAAGACCAATTGATCAAAAGTTTCAAACTTGGTTTTATTTTCCATCAATGCTGTTGTAAATTTATTTATCTTTTTTATTTTAAAACTTTTTAACTTGTATAATAGCATTTAGTATTCTCTAAACTTCTTTACATTATCCAAATAGAATAACTCGAAATAAGAAGAATGTTACCCTAATGAATAGAAAACATCATTAACTATGATAATTTACTGAGGTAAAGCCATACTGCTCATCATAATAAATAGGGGTCTCATCATTAATGCTAATATTCGATTCGTAAAGGGTGTTTGCATTATTACATGATGTTTTTATTTATAAGCGTAATAACAACTTTGACTGTAAAGGCGTTTTAAATTTTTTGCAGATACCCAATGATACTTATTTAACATAAACTTTTCAAAAGCTTCAAAAGCAATAAATGTAATCTCTGTCCCTGAATGAACTGGGTTTTCTTGTACATAGCGATTTCCCATTTTATTCACGGCCTTACAAATTAAATGACACTCTTCCAGTTTTTGTGCACTTAAATTCGGAAATACAGTTGACAATCTTTCATTGATCGGTTGTAACCAGTTTTCACCAAAATCCATTGAAAGTTCTAGACCGTAGTTTAGTATATCAATTGTTAGTGGCATCTGCTTCATTGATAATGATTGTTTTGTTTTCCTTATAAAGCTACCAATAAGCGCTCATGAAAGCAATATGTAATTAATTACAATCATAATTTAACGCATATTCTCTTCTTTATCGTGTTTGCAGATACTATCTTAATCTGTATTTTCGTTTGAGAAGAGAAATGACTTCCATGCCTTGATCATTATCAAACTATATTTACTATTATAATTGACAATATAAAATGACAGAAGAAAAAAAACATCAGATAAAATTAGAAAACGATAAAATAATTAAAGATAAAGGTTATCGTGTTAATGATTGGCTTCCCATTTTAGAGACATCTTCTTTTCGGACATTGGATGAAATAAAAGGCAGAATGTCGGTTATGAATGCGCTCATAAACATTGCTTTTGAGGCTCCAGTTTATGTTATTAAGGAATGGCTTGAAAACCAAAATCTTCTAGTATTTCTTTCAGATGCTGAAAAAGAAATCTTAGAAAAAGATAATGATGAGCTAACGGATATCGAAATTAATAGCCTGAATTGGTATTTAGAAAGTTTATGGGCTTTAATGTGGGCAACTGGTATGATTGAGCGTCTAGAAGCAGAGGACTATGTCGGTGATCATATGGTCTCCCTGTTACCTAATTTACAACATGGTGAAACGAATTTTAAGCTTGAGCGTTTGTCAAAAGTACGTACAGAGATCGAGCTATATACGATGCTGGATTACTATTATAGATTGCATTGGTATTGTGTAGATGAAAGACTAAACGGCCGTCAAGCTAAGTTAAATGAAGGACTGATTTATGAGCGACGGAAATCTTTGGAATGGGCATTCAACCGTGAAAATGACTGGGAAAATGTTGAAATGGGAACGTAAAATCCAATATTTAGTTCCGGCTTTTTCCAAATCACTTTAAAAATAAGATTGAAATAAATGACACAGAGAGCAGCTATACCATGTCCTGAATGTGACAGAGAAAAATATTTTGAGGGACTGTGCTATTCTTGCAAAAACAAAAAGTTGCGAGAACATTATGAATCGATGAGCAGGGGCCAGATTCTTGAAACGGTTGAAAATATTATTGCAAAAATTGAAACCATTGACAAATGGGAAGAAGTCTATAAAGATTTCTCTGGATTACTGGCTTATCAGGATATTGATACAAGTAAAATTGCTGACGCAGCATTTCAAAAAAAGATCTTTTATCCGCCAACCTTATATAGAAATGCATCAGATGAAATCCAAGATCAATTAATCGCATTAATCTGTACACCTGATTGTGCATATGCAGGCCATATATTAAGTTGTCTTGCCGTGGTAGGTGGTGAAAAAGTAAGAAAGACTTTCCATGAACTGGAGAAAAATCCACTGCCTTGGCGTAAAAATCTGTATGTAGATCCTTCATTTTATGCCGCATTGGGCGGATGGACTTTTGATCAAGCAGGAAACAAGGTTCAACTTAATTATGAAACGTGTTATTCACTTTTAGAAGGTGAACAACATGAAGATAATGCAGTCAAAGTAGCTGTGCCAAAAAATGAGAATTGTCAGATCTGTAATTGTCAAACGGTCGATATTTTAACCCTAAATGGAAACGAAGAACGGCTATCATTTCTTGGATTACCAGGGCTTGTAAAAATTCCAATATGTCCGAATTGTGCAAGTATGTGTGAAAAGACAATAGTTCGTTACCAAATTGATGGAGCGAGCACTTTTGAGATCGTAGAACCGTATACAGAAGAAAACTATTTGTCGTTAGCAGATTTTAAAGAATTGACAACAAACAAACTGGCTCTATCAATTTCAAAAAAACCTGTATATTTCGCATGCGGAAATGATGATGTATCAATAATAGGAGGGAACGCAGAATGGGTGCAGGATTGGCAATATGAAAACTGTCCTGACTGTCAAAAGAAAATGAAATTACTAGCGGCTCTTTCTTGGGATCAAATCATGAACGGTTCAGAAGGAACACTTTATGTTGAAATTTGTACAGATTGTTCTCTTGTCGTAGCTTTTCACCAACAAACGTAAGTGAAATATTAGTTTTTGTTCCAGTCGCGAAATATAATCCCATAAGTGGGCTTCCTGTTGAATTGTGCACCTGATCTTCATTTCAGCAGGAAGCCCGCTTTTTATTATTGCTTTTTACCAACATAAATGGTGGCAGCACCAAAAAGTTGTGGATAGGCTTTTACTTTAACAAAGCCGGATTCTTCCAGTATGCTCAAGAATTTATCTCCAGAAGGGAAGTTTATAGCCGATTTGGATAGGTAAGCATATGCATTTTTATCTTTGGAAAAGATTCGGGCTATCCTTGGCATGAGGTGTTCCGTATACAGGAGGTATCCAAATTTTATTAATTTATTTGAGGGAACCGAAGTTTCTAAAATAACAATCGTTCCGTCAGACTGCATTACTCTGTACATTTCTCCAAGTCCTTTTTCAAGGTTTTCAAAATTCCTTACACCGTAGCTGATATTGACTATATCAAAAGAACAATCAGCAAAAGATAGAGATTCAGCATGCTGCACTTCAGTGTGAATGCGTCCGTCTAATTTATTGGCACTAATTTTTTCATTTGCGATCTTAAGCATTCCTTTAGAGATATCAACACCGATTATATTTTCAGCTTGCGTCCTTCCTAAAAGAATTGCCATATCGCCGGTCCCGGTTGCGACGTCAAGTATGTGACGGGGATGACATTCTGAAACTATTTTAAAAACTTTACGTCGCCAACTTTTATCCATCCTAAAGGTGATAATATTGTTTAGGAGATCATACTTTTCGGAGATGGTATCAAACATGTGTTCAACCTGTTTACTTTTTCCTTCTGTCGAGTCTAAATAAGGTGTAATTTTCGCGTTCATATTTTTTAAATGATGCCGATCCAATTTAAGTTGAATTATTATTAGTTACTGTGGATGTGTGAAATAGGGATACATTAAAGCCTTGATGGAACTGACATAGGATTCATACGCTTGGAGACCTTCAAGTTTTTCATTAATCAAGTTATGTGAGGGCCAAAAGTCAACCACAATAAAAATATTGTTGATCAGATAATCCCACACTTCTTCAGGAATATCATTTCTTAACACTTTCTTTTGAACCATCAGGTTAAAGAAACGTTTGGTTTCCTTTTTTCGTTTAATCACTATTGCGGCATATGATTCGCGGATTGAAGGAATCCATAAGGAGATTTCAACAAAGTTTATGAATATAAACTGATAACGAGTGAGCAGATTATAAAAATCTTTGAAAATAGTAAATACTAATTCCATGTCAACACCTTCTACATAGTTTTCAAGAGATGCCATTAGCACATCTGATTCTTTAATCAGACGGTCAAATAAGGCTTGTATGATATCCTCCGTATGTTTGAAGTGATAATGTAAATTCCCTGCACTGATACCTATTTCTGTGGCGATGTGGCGGGTACTGGTATTACGAAGACCTCTGGTATTAAAGACCTGTAATGAAATTTCAAGAATGCGTTCTTTTGTATTCATATTCAAAATTAGAACTTTTGTTCTAATTTTGAATATATTTTTTACTTTTGTGTATGAAAACGCAAAAAGAGAACTGGTTCATAAGAAATCTTAAAGATATTCGAGAAACTATTTTTGGTTTTAATACCACAGATAGTACTTTGAAAAGAGCCAGTAAAGTTATGGGATGGTATATGTTTTTAACCTTGATGACATGTGGAATAGTCGCTACCTTGATCGCAATTTCTTTTGCACATTAAAGCAATACTTATCTGACCCATTCTTGCTGTTTTATGGTCTATCGTGGATTCTTATTCGATATTGCAGGCAGACAGGACAGCCAATCCCGGTTTTAAATAACTGGTTGACAGATTTTGTCTTTGTTCCATTAATCGCATATATCGCATTTTGCATTGGCAATCTCCTTTTAACTTTATACAGCGCACCCCATTATTATCCAATATATCAGATACTCGTATTAGCGTTTTTCGTTTCCATTGTATTTGAATATATCATGCCTCAATACACCAATTACAATGTCAGTGATCCAATAGATACCCTGTGTTACTTCGCAGGTGGATGCTTTTATTATTTCTGTCATCAAAATTATTTGAAAAGTAAATTTAGCTAACGATTATCCATAAGATTCTTGATTAACACGAAAGGACATAATCTAATTTGGAATATTTCACCCTTTCTTGAAACAGAAAAAATAAATGTTTTTTGGGAATTAATGTTAGATATTATCTAAATTGAACACACTCTAAGATACGGCATAATAAAATTTAAAAATCTCAATATCAATTGGATAGACTAGATAGCATCAAAATGAAGATAAAATACGATATAGATTGGTTAATTGAAAGATTTGAAAGTGGTGAGACCTTGAAATATATTTTCTTTTGGGGACATGAAAATAGACATAAAGATGTGGTAAGTAAATCTTGTTTTAGCCAATGGTTTGATTGCCCTTTTAAGGTTGACAGTGTTAATTATAAAACTTCTGAACACTGGATGATGGCTCACAAAGCTCTACTGTTCGGTGATGATAATCTTTTTGATAAGATCATAAATTGTGAAAAACCTGGAGAAGCAAAAGAACTAGGCAGACAAATCCTAGGCTATGATCAACAAATCTGGAATGAGCATAAATTTGAAATTGTAAAACTGGGAAATATACATAAATTCAATCAACATCCCAGATTAGCAAATTATCTTTTGCAAACAGAAAATAGAATTTTGGTAGAAGCAAGTCCGGTTGATGTAATTTGGGGAATTGGTATTGCTGTAGATAACGATGATATTGAAAATATTTATAATTGGCGTGGAGAAAATCTCTTAGGTTTTGCATTAATGTATGTGCGTGATTTTTTTAAACAATTTGGACATTTCAAGCCACTTGAGAATTCCATTCAACCACCGTGGAAGAAATTCCCTAATATGGACAGTAATGATATGTTTTGGAGTATGGGAAAAGGAGAGGACTATCTAACCCAATTTTCAGAATATTATAATGGACTTGATGACAGAGAGAAAATGATTTTTAAAATGACGAACACATGCCCATATGAATGGCAAAGCTTTTATGATTAAGTAATTATGATGCGAATTCCACTTTAAGGAAAATAGATAATTAAGTTAATAAAGGAACTAGGATTCAAGGAGAAGATAGCTGCGGTAATTAAAAATCAATTTAGAAATGAGTAAATATAAAATCTGGATTACTATCTTCATTAATTTAATGATAAGTGCTTTGTATTTTAAACAGATTTTATATAGCGGAAATCTGCTTCCGCTACTTAAAACGAAAGAAATATTACTGACACCATTTTTATTATTTTACACAGTATTAGGAATCGTAACCTGTCTTTTTCTAGATAAAAAAATAGTTAAAAATCAGCATATTACTGCAGTTATTTTATTGATTGTTATACTTGGTTTTTTGATTTTCCCAGTTTCGTTCCTACATCATAGAAGGGGATACGAACTTGCACTACCGTTCCTATCAACCCTTGTAGAGCCCATTAAAGTCAAGTACTTATTTGGCCAATCTATCAAAGTTTTATTGCAGAAAAACATTGTTCTGATGGTGATCAGCTTTTGCTTGCTCTTTTTTGTATCCTTCTTTTTTAATATGGATTCGACCAATTATCTTTATGCTTACGGAGGAATGTATTTTCTGATGTTGGCAATTCTAGACTATTACTTTCATCAAATAAAGTTCAGCTCTCAACCACATTGATTGTTTAAGACTACAATAGTTAACTATGGTTTTAGCGAAATGAAACTACATTCAATTGAAGCAGTAATAGATCCCGAAAATGTGGCCTGCCAAAGTATTAGAGAAATGTAATTTTATTAAAGAAGGATATTTTAAGGAAAATGAGTTCTACAACGGACAATTTTTGGCTACTGTCATTTATTCGAAAATAAATGGATAAGTAACATACTACGTATGAAGAAAAAAAATCCATGTACATTACATGGATTTTTTCGCTTTAAAAGCATATTTCATTGTCCTTTCTTTGAATGAACAGGTCACATTAAATATGCTTCCTGATATCGTGAGCAAACTATAGGCAGTCAAGCATAACTGTTAGTCTATAAATTATTTCAATTCAATGATTTTATTATTATCCGCTTCTTTAACCTCTTGTTCAATCGAAATCGTAAGTTTCGAAAATATCGTAAATGCTAATAGTACGATAAGTGCAACCGGAAATATAATTCCGATAATTATTGCAAAGAGCAATGAAATGCTCAAGTACACTTTTCCAGTACTAGAAGAAACTTTTAATTTAGAATTTTTTAGCGAATCAAATGCTTTTTGAAAACCATTTGTGATTGTTTTGCTATTGATGTCGAAGATTGTTTTAGTTTTCATGATAAATCTGTTTATGTATTTGTTTATGATTCAAAAGTAGCGCTATTGCGTTTCAAAGCTTAGTGGAAATAGGTGGATGAAGGAAGAAAATCGGTAAACCATTATTTTTTAGCGGTCAGTAAGAATAACTATATAGCTCTTTAGTATTTAAACATAATAGATGTTATGATCTATTTTAATAGGTTTAAAAACTCATTTCTCTTTGTCTCTGAAGAGAAAATGCCACCATATTCAATGGAAGTTGTACTACTTGTACTGTCCTTAATACCGCGGGCAGATACACAAAGATGCTCGGCATGGATCACCACAATGATATCATCGGTCTGTAAAGCAGATTTCAATTCATTATATATCTGCAAGGTTAATCTTTCCTGCACCTGAGGTCTGTGTGCATAATAATCGACCACACGATTAATTTTAGAGAGACCGATTACCTTATTCTTTGCAAGGTAACCGATGTGTGCAAGTCCTACAATGGGCAAAAAATGGTGTTCACAGGTTGAATTTACTCGGATATTCTTTTCAATCAATATTTTATTATAATCATATTTATTGACGAATGTAGAAAGCTTTGGCTTATTTAAAGGATTGAGACCATAGAACAATTCCTTTATGTACATTTTGGCGAACCTGTAGGGCGTGCCACTTAAACTGTCATCATGTAGATCTAATCCAAGTTCCCATAATATTTGTTGAAAAAGCTCGGAAATGCGATTCATTTTCTCTTCATCAGTTCTGAGAAATGCATCCGGTCGTAAAGGCGTTTCGATAGAAGTCATGGCATGTTGATCTCCGATATCCTCTGTATTGGAGATTGTTTCTGTTTGTGATAATGAATTCATCATGATTTATACTGTTGTTATAATAATTCGAAGTGCTATTAAATATTTAACAAATATAAATCTAAATTCTTCAAATGCAACTAAATTGCTTTTGTGAATTATCTTATCTATATTTGAACATTGATAATCCAATTGACATTTTTAATTATTATAATAAATGAATGCTATACTTATTGTTTCTATACTTTTTTTATCTCCATTTATAAGTGGAATTTCTGTTTTATCAGTCAAACGGGATCGTTCAACATTTTTAAAATTGATTCTTTCCTTCAGTGGTGCCTATCTTTTTGGACTGACGATACTTCATCTTATTCCGCACGTGTATGCAGATGCGTCGGAGCATATGGAAACCATTGGACTGTATATACTTGGCGGTTTCCTGTTCCAGCTTTTGTTAGAACATTTCTCCCAAGGAGTGGAGCATGGACATATACATATGAAGAAGGAAAATATCAATTCTTTTCCAATAGCTATTATGTTGAGTTTATGTGTCCATGCTTTTTTAGAAGGTATGCCTTTGGTTAGTGCACAGCGTCAACATCTTGTTTTTGGTATCGCGATCCATCATATTCCAGCAGCATTTGCATTGGGATCTTTACTTCTGGCCTCTCAAGTTTCAAAAAGAACATTACTGATTGCTATTTTCGTATTTGCTATGATGACTCCAGCAGGTTTTTTGACCAGTCAGTTTATCAGTCAGCATGCTGTGGGTGATCTTGCACAATATTTTGATAAAATTATGGCTGTAGTGATCGGTATATTCCTTCATGTTTCCACTACAATTCTTTTTGAGTCCGGATCTGCAGACCACCATGTTTTCAATAAAAAGAAGATGATTGCAGTATTGTTGGGAATAGTATTATCACTGAGCAGTTTAATCATTGGCGGACATGATCATAGCCATTCTGAACATGATCACCATAATCATGAATCACATCACGAACATTAAAAAAAACTAAAGAATGAATACAATGAATTACAAATTATCTATTCTCTTGATGATCCTCATCTTCCTAATTGGATGCAATAATTCTCAAACTGGCATAAGTACGATTAAAGTCGGAAAAACAGGTAATGAGGTTAATGCGTTTATAGGCCAAGATCTCCATTTTAAAACAAATATTTACTTTCCTGAAGGAATTAAATTGCTGACAGTGACATTTGAACCAATAAAAAAGACAGATTGGTCCTATGTGAAGGATTATACTACCGATGTCAAACAACATAATCAATATCATTTAAGCGGGGTTATACCTATTCCAGTGTATTTAGCAGTCGGAATTTATAAATTATATATCAAAGCAGTTTCGGAAGTAGGAGAAATTGCGGAGGAAGAAGCTGAGATCAATCTAAAGGTAGATAGTTCGATGCCATTTGCGTCGAAAATTGATGTCGGTCTTAATGCAAAGAAAGATAATTTGCATCTAGAATCAGAAATTACTGCCTCCAAAAAGATTAAAAGCGTAAAGGTTCAGCTTAAATGGGGTTCATCTTCCAAAACCTATACTTATAATACAGGAGCGATGATCGGCGCTCTACAACATACCTTTCATGAGCATTTGGACCTAAAAGACTTTAAAAATGGGAAATATGATGTTATCTTCATCGTAGAAGATCAAGAGGGGAGACTATTTGAAACAAAAGGAGATTTTATAAAATAACAACGCTCATAATTTTTCATACTCATTTTTAGGAGGTTACTTGATTTAGTAATATTTACCAATGCCCTAAGATAGTTTGTAATGGCTAAAGTCTTAAGCTGTGAAATTTGTAGTCAATAGAAAAGTTTGTTTAAATCTTTATATTGACTGCAATATATTAGCGATCAGTCAAGACAATGGCATAGCAATTATCCATATTTAGACTTATTTTTTCAAATTTTCCAAGTAAAAGCATTTTGTCGATTATTCTTGAACCATCAGCGAAATTCTCAAAAATATCAATAGGCAGTGGTCTGTACTTTACTGTTGTTCTAATAAATTGTGAAAAGAAGTAGGGGTCTAAGCCACCAAATTCATTCGGGACGTTAAGAGAAACTTCTATAATTTGACCTGTTTTGCTGTTTTCAAATCCACAATGAATCCCATGAATGTCGTATCTCCAATCGTCAAGTTTTCCTATTTGCCTTTCATCCCATTTATATTCATCAAAAGTATCCAATGGAAAATCTCGATTTAATTTCACCTTGAGTTTACCCACTAGTTTGAGTATCAACTCTTCACCCAACTTCCTGTAATCCTTTGCACATTGCTCAAAGAAATCTTGATGGTCTTCAATATCCTTATCAGCGATAAGTTTCGCAATATTTATCTTAGGTTCAGAAATGTGTATTCCAACCTGAAAACCTTGAAGTTCTTTTTTTAGGTCGTGCCCTGTGGTTTCTCTTTCATTTTGAACACTTTACCCGAAGATAAGCATTAGTTTTCTTTCTCTGGGAATGGCACGAATTGTTTCAAGATCAGGAATTTCGGCAAGCGAATTTATCGTAATTATATCTATTAATCTATTCATTGGTAACGATTTTAAATTGGTATGTAATAGAAGTTTATCTAACATTATTTGTTAAGTATAAAAGTAGTAAAGTTATGACAGAAATACCTTAAGCTGGAAGAAAGATAGGAGGGTATCTATTTTAAAATTTTACATCAGCAATGACAGTTTAAAGAAGATCTAGTAAAATTCCTTTTTTAGAAACTGTTATAATTTGATTAGAATTGTACAAGGAAACTTTATCGCTTACGCTGGTGTCAGAATCAATGATCATACTAGAATGGAAAAGTTAAGACAACTTTTTCTACGAACAGTTTTAAAGCATTAAAACAGGTGAAAATCTAAACGGGCAATTTATGAAAACGATATTCTTTCTTTTAGTTATGGGTATGGGGGGTACCGGATGTAACGGGTGGCACAAGTATTCGGACTCTGATAATAAAATCATCAACAAAATACACCGCAGAAGCGGTTTGCAGGAAATTGATACACTTTGGGTTTCGCAAAATGACACAGCAGTTTTTAGGTCGGAAGAATTAATACAGCGATATCCTGATCGAAACGCTCGATTAGGGCTACGTTATGAATTGCGTAATCCTCAAGATGAAATGTATTATTTCATTTATAACGATAAACAACAGTTAGTGCAGGAGGGAAAATATACAGCACAGTATATTTATGAAGGAATAACATACGATGGGAATTTCTATAACACAAAAAGATATTTTTATAAAAAGAATGGACGTCTGAATAGTGTACATTATCAGGAAGACGGCAGAAATTTCAAATTAGAACAATTTGCTAAGGACTGGCAACTTACTAAAATAACCTATTTCAATAAGAAAACAGGCGAAAAAGAAAAGATTGAAATTTATAAAAACAAGAAGTTAAAAGAAACACGGATTTATACAGCATTTAAGACTTATCGCACGGTAAAATCTTTTTAATATTTAGCTTTACATCAGTAGCTTAGCATATGCAAGATAACACATGCTAAGCTTATGAATCAAAAACGTTATGATTAATCATGTTGTTTCGACACTGGAATTATGGTCAAATAACTAACTTTTCATATTCAATCTTTCTTCTTGAAGATCGAGTAATCGCAGATGTTTTCTGATAATTTCTTCATCTAACAGAAGCTCCTCGCGGTTTTTATTGATAAGCCATGTTCTTTGCGTTTCGATTATGTCAATATAAATACTTCGATATTCAGCAAAATTAATGATGATTTCAGAACTGCTCAATTGATTTTCATATTTTTGCAATTGATCTTTCAATGTTGGAAAACTGTCTATTTTGTGAGCATAATCTTTACGAATTTTATCCACTGCCACTTGAGCGAGGTTGTTCTGAATTTCATAATCGACTTCCTTTTCACTTCGAGTAAAATCTTGGTCTATTTGAGGGAATTTCCTTAATAAGAAAGGAAGTGTAAGTCCCTGGACAAGTAATGTTAAAAGAATGACGACAAATGTGATGAAAAGTATGAGATTTCTTTGAGGGAAAGGAGTTCCGTCCGCTAAAGTCAGGGGAATTGAAAGTGCCGCGGCCAATGAAACAACACCTCTCATTCCGGTCCAGCCAATGATTAAAGGAGTTTTCCAGCCAGGAGATTTGGCATCAGCAACGGTAATGTAATTTCTCATAATTAAAGTCGTTATCACCGCCGCATAACCGGAGAAAATTCTAACAAGAACCAGCACTACAGTAACAGCTATTCCATAACCGATTGCTGTATAAATATCAGTATCTCCCAAACCAGAAACAATTTCAGGTAAATCTAAACCAATGAGCATGAAAACAATTCCATTTAACAAAAAGCAAAAACTTTCCCAAACTGTTACAGTACGTATTCTAGATGCACTGCTCAAAAAATCATGACTACGATAAGATAGGAATAATCCGCCACTTACCACCGCCAAAACTCCCGACGCATGCAGTTCTTCCGCCGCCAAATACATCGAGAAAGGGGCGATAAAAGTGAGCAAAATATCAGTATTAGAATCTGTCGGAAGTATTTTATGCATTTTCAGAAAGATGTACGCAAGTGCAAGCCCGATGCCTACGCCACCAATGCACATCCATACAAAACTTCCCGCCGCTTCGTACCATACAAATTGCCCGGTTGCGGCAGCAATCATCGCAAACCTGAAAATGATTAAAGAAGAAGCATCATTCAGCAAACTTTCGCCTTCGAGGATTGACGCCAATCTTTTAGGCACCTTTACAAATTTTAAAATTGCTCCAGCACTTACTGCATCAGGTGGTGAAACGATTCCGCCCAATAAAAAACCTAAAGCTAAAGAAAATCCGGGGATGAAATAATTAGCGAAGACCGCTACCGATAATGCCGTAAAAAAAACGACTACGAAAGCGAAACTGAAAATAATTCTGCGCCATCGCCATAGCTCTTTCCATGAGGTTGACCAAGCGGCTTCATACAGCAACGGCGGTAAAAAAATGATAAATATTAACTCTGGTTCTATTTTTATTGGGGGTACTCCCGGAATAAAACTTATGGAAAGACCAGCTAATACAAGCAAAACAGGATACGCGACCTGAATCTTTTTCGCCAACATGATCAGCATGGTGATAAGTAGCACCAAAAAAAGATAAAATTCGAAATTTTCTAGCATGTGTAAATTTTAGTTACATAAATATATATTAAATTTTTAGCAACATTTACAACCTATTTACAATTTAAATGAGTTGTAAATGTTATCATAGAAATAATGTGTGATGCGATTTACCAATTTCCATATGTATCCAGCATCTAATAGTTTGCGGTGAAAAAGGTTGTTACTATAATTTTTATTCCGTACAGATTAAGCAGTTCCGGCCTTCATTACCAACTATGGTATTTTTAAACAATTAAAACAAACAGTAAGGTCGAGCTGTATTACTTATTTCACGACAAAAAAATATCATTATGAAAGTTGCCATCATCGGAGCATCCGGATTTATCGGATCAGCTATTTTAAATGAAGCACTGAGTAGAGGTCATGACATAACCGCTATTGTCCGAAATCCAGAAAAAGTAACGGTTTCCGAACCACGTCTTAACATCAAAAAAGGAGATGTTATAAAAGAAGAGGAGTTGATCAGCCTTTTGAAAGGAAACGAAGCTGTTATCAGTGCTTACAGCGCAAATGACTCATCGACCTATGTAAAGGCTATCACAGCTATTATTAATGCTACGAAAAAAGCAGGTATTACGCGATTATTAGCTGTTAGCGGTGCCGGAAGCCTCGAAGTAAAACCCGGAGTACAATTGTTAGATACCCCAGAATTTCCCGCTGAATGGAAGGGCGGTGCTACTGCTACACGTGACGCATTTGATGTTATCAAGCAGGTGACCGACCTGGATTGGTCCGTCTTGAGCCCAGCCATGGTGATCGAGCCCGGCCCGCGTACAGGTGTTTTTCGCTTAGGGAAAGATCAAGTGTTATTTAATGATAAAGGAGAAAGTAAGATTTCTACAGCCGATTTCGCAGTAGCTTTGCTCGATGAGCTGGAAAGACCCGCACATATCAAACAACGTTTTACGCTTGCTTATTAAGCTTGGAATAATTTTAGGTATATATATTAAATAGGAAACAAAGCTGTAATGTATCATAACAGCACTGTTTCCTATCTGATATACATTATGCGATTGAAATGGTTTCATCCAGGTAAATATCTTGTATCGCTCTAAGAATTTCTATGCCATCTTTGAGCGGACGTTGAAAAGCTTTTCTACCCAATATTAGCCCTGTGCCTCCGGCTCGTTTGTTTATAATCGCTGTTCTAATAGCCTCAGGAAGATCGCGTTCACCTTTTGACTCACCTCCTGAATTAATAAGACCAATTCTGCCCATATAGCAATTTGCTACTTGATAACGGCAAAGGTCAATAGGATGCATGGATGATAAATCCGTGTACATTTTAGGATTGCTTTTGGCAAAATTAATGGTAGTGAATCCGCCGTTATTTTCCGGAAGTTTTTGCTTAATGATATCAGCCTGTATGGTTACACCTAAATGATTGGCTTGACCTGTAATATCTGCCGCAACTTCATAATTAACGTTATCCTTAGTAAAACTATTATTACGGGTATAGCACCATAAAATGCAGGGCATTCCTAACTCATGAGCTCTTTCAAAGGCTTCGGCAACTTCTACAATTTGCCTGTTTGAATTTTCTGAACCAAAGTAAATCGTAGCACCTATTGCAGTTGCTCCTAAGTTCCAAGCATCTTTTATACTCCCAAACATAATTTGATCATACTTTGTAGGATAAGTAAGCAATTCATTATGATTTATTTTAACGATAAATGGAATTTTATGTGCATATTTTCTAGCCATTATAGCAAGATTCCCAAAAGTTGTTGCAACAGCATTACAACCTCCTTCGATAGCAAGCTTGATGATATTTTCTGGATCAAAATACAAAGGGTTCGGAGAAAAGGAAGCACCAGCAGTATGTTCTATCCCTTGATCAATTGGCAATATTGATAAATATCCGGTATTAGCCAGATGTCCATGTTTGTAGAGTGCCGCAAGATTTCTAAGTACCTGAGGATTGCGGTTGCTTTGCAGGAAAATCTCATCGATAAATTTTGGGGAGGGAAGGTGAAGTTGTTCCTTCAAAATTTTTGGTGTATTAAAGCCTAGTAGATTTTCGCCTTCGGCACCTAATTCTAATAAAATATTTTTATAATTCATAACGTGATGATATTATTATAAATAAAGTACATTGTGATAATATGCAGTGATTTAAACTGTTATTACAATTAAAGTTAACTAATGATTTCGATAGTCCCTAGTTTTTAACATATTATTTGAAGGTTAATTTACAGTCTTAATTAAAAAGACATCTTGTGCAGGATTGCATTCGGAATAAGAATTCTTATAAAAAAATTCAGTGCAGAAGTTTTTGATTCAAAGGGTATGGAGGACGATTGGGGAAATCGAACATCATCATGCTTTCCAATACATTACAAATGACATGATGAATATATATAAGATAGTTGCTTGAGATCTCAGGTTAAAAGAAAGTAGAGGTATAGCTCAAGCCAAGCACTTCTAGCTATTTAAAATCGGCTGATCGGTTTTCTATTTCAAATCCGCATTTTTGAAATCAAATGGTATCCGCTCAATCGAATTTTCATTTTCGATCATCAGTTCAATTTTTATTTCCTCTTTTTCGGTTGTTGACATATTTTTTTTCAATTTAATCAGCTTATATTTCATATTTGTCCGCTTATCTGTCAAAGTGAGGTTATTGTAACCGTGGTCTAAGTCTTCATTAACAGCTATTATTAAATCTTGATTTTTAGTAGATCGATACGCATACATTAAGTCATAAGACTTGAAATCAATGCTTTTATAATCTTCCCCATTATTGGTTTTATACCTAAAATCTGGAAATGCTTTTTGTATGTTGGCAGAATCTACAATTGAAAAATAAACAGTTGGATTTGCTTTTAATACACTTTTATCTATTAAATTGATGTTTTTTTCTAAACCTTTCAGTTTACCCAAACTGAAATACGATTTTTTATTTTCTGATGGCTTGAAGTATATGATCGTGCCTTTAATATCAATTTTATGATATTTTTTATTTTCCTCAAGTTCGAACCTTGCTACAACATTAGCTCGTCTGAAAGAATTTTCAAATATATTATTGTGCAATATTTGTCCCTTATTATAGGTCGCAGTAAGCGTATCTATTTTAATCAGGTGAAATCTGTCGTTGGGCTTATTTTCAAGTTCTAAACTTATCTCAATTTCATTGTACATCTTAATGGTGTGAGATAGTATTACTTTTTCTTGTGAATAAAGACAAATAGGAATCATTAAAACTAAAAGAGTTGTGAGATTTTTCATTTATACTTTGGGAATCATTAAAATACTGTCATTGCTTCATTTAGTTATGCTTAGAGATCGATCGTGAGTTAACGATAATTTTATTTAGCCGTTATTTAATCCCTCTTGATACTATAAATCTTACCAAATTCACTATTTGTATCATGTTGCATTGACTTTATTTGATCTTTAGTAAATTTTATTGTTGCGTCTGCATAATCATTTTTATATTTCTTTAGCAAGTCGGAAAGTCCAGAATACTTTTTCGTTGACATACTATGTGTTTTAAAAATCAAAGTATCGCCTTTTACTTCATAAACCTTATACAGCGTATAGGTATCATTTTTTTCTATTTTGTATAAATCATCAACTTTTGAATTTGCCAAATATTCAGTTTCATTAACCGAATTTTGATAAACAGTAAAGATGATCATGCAGCATAACAATCCTATAACAAATAATCCAAAATAATGTGTAATCGGTCTTTTTGCTTTGGCAGATGCCATGAAATAGTCTTGCTTCATTTTTGGACTCATTTCATTTGCATATAGAACTTGTTTGCAATGACTGCATTGGCTCATTCCTTTTTTTGAAGTTGGAAAAATAGGAATCCAAAAAATATGAAAATAGCGGGCTAAAAATAAAAAAGTAACAGTCCCTTTGCTATTACAGTTCTCACAGTCGTAAGACAGCATTTCTTTTGAATTTAAGATCTTTGCTCTTGTTCCAAATATGATCATAGCTTGATTTTATTAGGTTTAATTTTTCAGGATTCTATTCTTTAGTTCTTTTAACAGTTTCGTACGACTTTTAGTTTTTATTATATAGTCCACTAGTGCATTATTGTTGATATTTTCTGCATTTGGGCATAGTTATACTAGTAATAAGTTTTAAAGCAGTTATCTAAAGTGCATCTTTGCTGTTAGCAGTAATAAAAATACATGTAATAATCAAAACCAAATAGTAGATTTACAATTCGCGAAACATGTTTTACAATTCGTGTAATAAGTCAGTTTATTCCCTTAAACTAACTTAATAACAGTATTTTAGTAAATAGAAGCTACTTCGAAAATTGCGTTTTACGAACCAAAGTCTACTTGTATGTACTGATCAGGTTGTATACTTTGGCAAAATATATGCGCTGTAAGAGTATGGATGCGAAAGAAAAAAATGGAAAGTGCAATTTTACAGTAAATTACATCAATACTTATTGTATATAGACATCGTTATCAATGATTTATTTAGGCTTATGAAAAGTAAAAACGTATTACTGGTTGTAGTTGTTTTGTTGTTCCAGACCTTGTGTTTGGGACAAACTCAAGAACATACGAAAATAGACTTCATTGTTACTAATGATTATATGTCCGAAAGAAATCTTTCTTTGATGGGAGGGCCGATCCCAGTAAATTATAAGAAAGAGATTAAAGAAAGTTTACGAAATAGTTTTGTTGAATTTTATGATGACAATAACAATATTACAGCGGAAAAATACTACAATAAAATAGGTGCATTATATCACACGAATCAAAATTTCTATGACAGCAAGAACCGATTAGAAAAAACACTTGAAATTGACGAATTTAAAAACGACACCTGCGTTATTCAGTATCAATATACGGACAGTTTAAATCTAGTGGCTCATAAACAAGTTAGTCGTTCATGTTCAAGTAATTTTCTCGATTTTTATTACAGCTATAATGAAAAAGGTCAGAAAATTAATGAAGTACTGAATGAGAACAACACTTTCCTCCGTAAAAAAGTCATTCTGGAAATTTCTAAAAATGAAAGACAAATAAGCTCGTATGATCAAGCAAACCGTTTATCAAATTATCAATATAAGTATAATAACAAAGATCTGCTTATATACGAAAAACGTAAAGAATGGGATTATGTGCAAAAAGGAGAATATTTTGAAATCGGTGGCGAATATGAGTATTTGTATCAGTATGATCAAAATGGCAATTGGATAGAACGCATTAAACAAACCTATTGTCCCGCAAAGAAGAAAGTCGCAACAAGTAAAAAAGTGGATAACAAAAAAAGTCTAGTTAAAACAGAGGAACCAAAACTCCTCGAAAATATTGATTACAATTGCGAACCTGAAATCAAAGAGAAGCTGATCAGAAAAATATATTATAAGTAGAAATTTCCTTAAAAACAGAATGGTTATTTTCAGCGAGAGTTTCAATATTTACTATTAAACGATCGAATCCAACGTATGTCAATCGAAATCTTGTTAAATTACATTGGCAAATATCTGGTTTTGAAAATATGGATCGCTCATGTGACTATAAAACAGACTTTCTGTGGTATTCTTATCGCAATCAACAGATTTGTGGGACTCTTAAATAAATTAAAGAACCTCCAGCTTAAAAAATATCAGAAGTTCTTTAATTTAAGTAGTAAGAATAACCTCAGCTTCGAATTGTTATTGTTGAGCAGCCCAGATTTCAATTTCAATTTTAAGTTCCTCGAGTCCTAGTCCCTTTACATAAGCAATAGTCATCGAGGGATAGACTTTCCCGAATAACTCTTCCCATTTTGCATTTAGAAAATTCCAATCAATGTCTTCCGTAGCCCAGATGTTGACTTTTATAACGTCATCAGAAGATAAATTTTGGCTATCTAGGAGCTGGCCTATATTTAGAAATGTATATGCCACTTGTTCATTTATAGAAGAAGGAATGGATCCATTACTATCAATACCTATCTGACCAGAAAAAGTATATAGATTGGAATTTTTAGGAATGATCGTAACATGTGAATAGTTCCCGACAGGTGCCGGAACATTTTTAGGGTTTAACCTAGCTACTTTTTGCGTGTTGTTCATGCTCATTTTTTTTAAATAAAAACTATAAATTTTGTAAAATAGTGATGCAAATCTATGTTATGGAAGATCTTAGCTATTTCGAGTACAAAAGTATAGGTGATATTTATTGTAGAATTGGATAAAACCGACAGTTCTACATAAAAATGATTCAGATTGGTAAAGAAAGCATATTAGAGGATGGATTTGATCATTTAGAAGCATCCCATAAAGGAAAATTTAGCAATTTTTCGTTTGCATTAAGCATGAATCTTTCAGGGGTGGTTCCAGTAAATCCTTTGAACTCTCTAATATAATGAGATTGATCAAAGTACTCGTTTTGATATGCGATTTCTGTAAGATTGTTAAAATCAGCTTGTCGTAAGATGTTTAGACCAGATTGAAAACGCATAATTCTTGAAAACATTTTTGGAGGCATACCCACATATTGTTTTATTAACCTCTCGAGCGAGCGTTCCGACAAATTCATTTCTTTTTGGGTTTCTTTAAGCGTTTTTCCTTTTTGAAGAAATAAGGATGCGATTGTAGATTTCTCAGTATTGCGCTCTACTTTGCTTATTTGTTTTAATAAAAAGTTTGAGATAATTGTAATCTTTTGCTTTAAACAGACTGCATTAATAAGTTGTTCAAGAATTGGTTCTGTTAAAATATCTTCTAGAGGAACTTTTTGATCATTAAATTCGAAAGCATCTACATTAAAAATAGTCTTTAAAGCTGTTGGTTGTAAATAAACTCCAATAATCCTAAAATTACCTATAACCCGATGCTCTGTAAACTTAGTTGACTGCCCCTGTATATACAACTGGGGTGCTGCCTGAGCATTCATATCAAAAAATAGGTTTGGCTTTTCTTGAAAGATCAATGTAGGTATGCCATCTGGGATGATCTTAAATGACTTAATGCTAAAATTATCTGTGTCGTCTTCCAATACCCAAAAATATCGGATGTAGTCTTGTAAAGACGTTTCTGGAAGGAACTCTTGATAATGCATTTGTTTTACTTTTAAAAGTTAAAAATACAAAAAATGCTGAAAAATACGGAGATCCTTTTCTTATGATCCAGCATCTTTTCAAAGCTTCTATAGAGTCTTATGTTCCAGTTTATTTAGGAGTTTTCGTTTATAATTATCATTTTTAATCAAATAAATTGAATTATACTTTTTGCAATAAAAATTTATGGAATTATCTACACTTATTAGAAGAATCAAAAGCACAGATTTTAACTTTGTTTACGATTGCTTGTGTGCACTTGCAAATGAAATCTTAGATAAAGAAATTATTGAAGAGATATTCAATAACAATATTAAAAACCCAAATTATTATTATTTGATTGCTGAAAATTTAGATGGGAAAATGGGATTTATAACTTTCCATACGCAGTATCTGTTACATCATAGTGGACTGGTCGGCGAAATTCAAGAATTCTACGTAACACAGAATTTCAGAAACAAAGGTATAGGGCGAAAATTGATTCATGAAATTATGGAGATTGCTGATCAAAATAACCTGAAAAGTATTGAAGTAACCACAAACAAAAAGCGAATTGAGAATATTGCCATATATGAAAATCTTGGATTTAACCTGTCTCATAATAAATTTACGATATACAAATAAGCTAACTTGAACACAATTCCTAGAGAAATGCAATAATAACCACTCATTAAAAATTAAAATGAAATTTAGAGTAGCAAGAGTCGGAGATATCCCGCAGATACAAGTTGTGAGAAATGCCGTCAAGGAAAATATGCTTTCAGATCCTAATCTGGTAAGTGATGAGGACTGTGAAGATTTTTTAATAAGAAGAGGGAGAGGCTGGATATGTGAAATTGATCAGAGGATCGTTGGCTTTTCAATTGTTGATCTAGTTGACTATAATATTTGGGCATTGTTTGTACATCCAGACTATGAAAAACAGGGCATTGGAAAACAACTGCACGATGTTATGCTGAATTGGTATTTCGATAAAACAAAGCAAACTGTTTGGCTGGGAACTGCACCCGGTACAAGAGCTTCAATATTTTACAAAACTGCGGGTTGGAAGGAGGTGGGTATGCATGGAAAAGGTGAGATCAAATTCGAAATGACATTTGAAGCTTGGAAAACCTTAAATTCTGATTAGTAATATGGTCTATATTTAATTAGCTGATTTGTAATTTTTGACATAATAGGGTGACTTCTTAAAAAAAAAGTTGAAGTGTTGGTAAATAGAAATTTAAAATAGAATGTGGTAGATAATATGGAGAATTATTTTAATATTGTGCATTTTGTTTTGTACAGAATGATTTATAAACTACATTTAGTTACGGAAAGATTTAATCCTATAAATCTTATTCATAAACTTCCTTTTCAAAAGAGGCGTTATCAAGAATTGGGAATAGATATTTATGATCAAATTAATCGCATATGGGGAGATAAGCAATCTGGACTAAGTATTCAAGCTGCTGGCGGTTTTTTATGCGGTGTCTTAGGGCTATTTTTCTTTTCTTTATTAATGTTATTTAGAGTTCAAGTATCAATATTTGTGATGTTCGGACCTGTAATTGCATCAATTACAGCTTGTTATCTGTTAGTTTTTAGGGGCAATAAATATTTAGCACATTTTGCTAAATTAGAAAAGTGTACAAAGAACGATAGACGTAAGTATAACTGCTTGACGGTAGGATCTATATTTTTAGTTTTTATTTTTTTTTATGCTTGTCTCGTTATTTAATGTCTGTAACTGATCAAGTAATTTTATTTCAATTGATACTTAATTAATACTGGATTGAATAGGGCTAATTTGACATAGTCTTAATGATAAATCAGTAAAATTGGTAAGAGATTCCGTGATTTATATACCATATATTTTCTATTAAATGAGGATTTTTGTACTGGATGTAAATAAATAGATTGTCAAAGACCTGAGTTAAAAACAATTACTCTTAGAGAAGGTTATACCTGTAGTCATGACTACCGAATGCAATTTTCATGTAACACCAATAAATAGAAGGATATGGAACAAATAAAAAATGAAATATTTGAAAAGGGAAATCAAATAACCAATGGATATTTTACAGGAAATGCATTTCTAAATCTGTTGCAAGAAAAAGATGAAAATAATGATTTTGCCCTCGGCAATGTTACTTTTGAATCAGGAGCAAGGACAAACTGGCATACACATCCAAGAGGTCAGGTATTGATTATCACCGATGGTACAGGCATTTATCAAGAAAAAGGTCAAGTCGCCCAGTTGATTAAAAAAGGGGATATCATCAATATTCCTGAAGATGTGGAGCATTGGCATGGCGCATCTGCAGTAAGTGGCATGATCCACATTGCGATCACCAATTATAAAGATGAAGAAAATGTGACCTGGTTACAGGCTGTTTCAGAGGAAGAATATGCTATTGCCAACAAACAAATACAAAGATGAAAAATATATTCAAATTACCATTTTTGACAATCCTGGTGATGCTAATAAGTAGTCAAATCATATTTGCACAAAGCTCAGTTCAGGATACTACGATTAATAGCAATAAACAATTGGTGCGAATTTCAGAAATTGAAGTGTATCCGAAAGATTTTGATGCATACTGTGCTATTTTAAAAGAAGAAGCAGCTGCCTCTGTAAAATTAGAACCAGGTGTAATAGCCATTTTTCCGATGTACATTAAAGCTGATCGATCACAGATCCGTATTTTGGAAATTTACGCCAACGACGAGGCTTACCAGCAACATCTGAAAACGCCACATTTTCAAAAGTATAAAACGACTACGCTTACCATGGTAAAATCATTGAAACTACTTGACATGTCTGTATTAGACAAGGAAACAATGTCTGATATATTCAAAAAATAGAGAGTAGCAAACTGTGGAATGACATCAACTTTGTATTTTTATGATCAAACTTTAAGATAGCTGAAGATTTGAATTGACAGCTTAATACTTAATGAATTTAGTTCTGCGTGATTAGTGTAAAACACTATAATCGGAACATGACAGCGGTGAGCATGATACTTTTAGATCGATGTCGGCGCCGCAGTCAGGTTCTGTCATCCTACTTTCTAAAGGTTTAAACGGAAATTCTTATATTTAACGTTATGCTAGCCTTTAACAAGATCTTTCTTTTTCTAATCATTTGGTTTTTATACCCATCAAACGGCTATAGCCAAAAATCTGTCATGATAACACAGCTCCAAAAACAATATGGTGGAACATGGATTGACAGAAAAACGACTAGATGCCTGCAGATAACTTTTGATAATGACCAATTTGTAACGATCATCGACTGGACCCGTAAATACCAAAGCCGAGAGCATGGCGATGTCTATAAGGCATATATCAAGAAAGACACATTGGTCATGCCCGAGGATAAGGATCACCATGCACCTTACAGTGAAATTACGATAGAAAACAATAAACTGATATACCGGACCAAGTCTACCGGTATACAGAAAATATCAATCTGGGATAAACAGGTATTTTCCCGGAAGTGATACCTTTGTGCATTTAGCCCATTTGCAAAAATTTACAATATGGATGAGTAATTTCTATTTTTGGGAACTTAAAAAAGCTTGTCAAATTTAAATCTAAGCTATTCACCATCTTGTTTTCACTTCATGATTAATAGGTATTATTGAAGTAGATATTCCTAATGCGATGACTCCCTATCATAGGCATGACTATAAAAGATTTTAAACCTAGAACGGAAATTTTATCGCCTGCTCAAAAATCGTTGTACTAAATCGTGACTCGATAACCCGTGCTGTACATAGTGGTCCTACGCTGATCAGTGAAATTTCACATTTATCTTCTCTCCAAATTCTAATAAATTTCTAATAAATTTCTGTTGATCCTCTAATGGCGTGTTAGCGGTATGCATTTTATATTTGCAACACATTTAAACAAAAACAATATGGACTCAGGCCCCCATTCAAAGAGACAAGAGATAATTATTTAATTGCCCGCGAATCATCATAACCTTGTTTTATGCCGATTGCAGGCCAAAAACAACGTTATGTTTCATTTTTCAAAACTATTTAAAAAATATACACACGATCTTGTCGTGTATGACTGCTCAATCGCTTCAGTTATAAGACCAATGATGGTGGTCGCTATAGTGGATCGCATCTGTGACAAGCAAAATTACCCTTTCAGGTACCTCTTTTTAAGATTATCATCCTCACTGTTATATACGGTCAGGTATAGCCTCACACACACTAAAAATAGGAGGGCCAATGACACTATTTGAATTTATTTTAAGATTATCTATCGCATTTGCACTTGGTGCAGCGATCGGCACTGAACGTCAATGGAGACAGCGGATGGCCGGACTAAGAACCAATATGTTGGTATGTCTTGGCGCCTGCATGTTCGTTTCACTTGGGGTGAAAGTTGGCGGAGATGCTTCTGGTAGAGTAATATCTTACGTCGTAAGTGGCATCGGATTTCTTGGTGCAGGAGTAATAATGAAAGACGGTGTGAACGTAAGGGGACTAAATACAGCAGCTACCCTGTGGTGCTCAGCTTCCATAGGAGCATCCTGCGGATTGGGATTTCTTTCTGAAGCCACCATCTTTACCGTCTTTCTGATCATTACGCACGTGCTGATGCGTCCTTTAGGTACAAAGTTAAGCCGTATACCTGTAAATAGTGCTGATAATCCAGTCGCGTATCTCTTAATTATAAAATGCAGACAAGATGTGGAGAATCATTTGAGGGTATTGTTACTTCAGTTCACTGGAAGTGATGAAAAACTGTTGTTAAGATCGCTAAAAAGTACTGATGATGGAGACGCAAGCAGAGCAATAATAATGGCTGAAATACTGGCAAATAGCAATGAAGATGCGATTATGGAGCGGATTGCGGGACGATTAACGATTGAACATGAAGTTTCTGAAGTTAGCTGGAATAAAGCTGGTATGGAGAATGATCTTTAGCCCCATCGTAGATAGATTAATAACCCAAGGACCAATATCCAAAAACTAATAATTATTTAAAATATCTGATAATGATTGGGGTGATATCGCTTCATTTCCAATTGTATAACTAACAATATCTATTTAATATCATGATTAACGTAAAAGAGCGCTTAAAAGATAAAACGATTACTGACAGAAGAAAAATTATGTCAAAAGGTAGTGATGAGGCTGCTGCGACCAAGCTGCAAAATGTTTCAAGATCGGATCAGGATTTTTATTTCGCCATGCTGGAAAGCCATATCGGCGGTTTATCTTCTATACAAGCCAAAGAGAGGTTAAGTAGATTTGGCTTTAACGAGTTGCACCATGAACAAGCGCCTACATGGATAAAGCAACTATTTCAGGCATTTATCAACCCCTTTATTGGCATACTTCTTATTATTGCCACGATCTCCTTTATATTGGATGTATGGTTGGCCAGTCCCGGGGAGACCGATTATAAAACGGTTGTAATGGTCGGTATTATGGTGATGGTAAGCTCTCTACTCAGGTTCTTTCAAGAATACAGGAGTAATCGGGCCGCTGAGCAACTTAAAAGTATGGTAAAAACTACCGCGACAGTTTTAAGGAATATGACTGAAAAGGAAGAGCTTGATATTAAGAAATTAGTGCCTGGCGATGTTATTTTGCTCTCTGCGGGAGATATGATTCCAGCAGACTGCCGTATCGTAAAATCTAAAGATCTCTTTGTAAGTCAATCTATGCTGACAGGAGAGTCTCTGCCCGTAGAAAAGAGAAGTTTGGCTGTTCGGGACGCTGAAGAGAAACCACTGGTAGAGCTGGATAACATCTGCTTTATGGGAACCAATGTGGTAAGTGGTTACGCGACAGCAGTTGTCGTCAATACAGGAAATCAAACTTATTTTGGCACACTCAGTAAAGTTATTGTGGGTAAACGTGCCGAAACAAATTTTGATATCGGGGTTAATAAAGTGAGCTACCTTTTGATCAGTTTTATGGTCGTCATGGTGCCCTTGATCTTCATGATCAATGGATTCGTTAAAGGAAACTGGTGGGATGCACTGCTTTTTGCAATTGCCGTTGCCGTAGGTCTGACCCCAGAAATGCTACCCATGATCGTAACTGCAAATCTTGCAAAAGGGGCAGTGAATATGAGTAAGCACAAAGTGATTATCAAAAGGCTCAATGCCATCCAGAATATAGGAGCGATGGATGTGCTGTGTACAGATAAAACGGGTACGCTGACTATGGACAAAATCGTTTTGGAAAGACACTTGAATATTTTCGGACAGGAAGATGAAGAGGTACTCAAATGGGCTTATCTGAATAGTTTTCATCAAACAGGCCTTAAAAACCTGCTCGATGTTGCTGTCCTCGAACATGTGGAATTACATGACTACCTGAAAGTGGAAGAGCATTTTTTAAAAGTCGATGAAATTCCTTTTGATTTCCAAAGACGTAGAATGTCTGTTGTGTTAAAACAACGAAATGGTAAACATCTGCTCATCTGTAAAGGAGCGGTAGAAGAAATGCTTAATTTGTGCAGTCACGCCTTTGATCCGGGAGATGATAAACAGCTACATATTCAATCAGATCAGGTAATGCCTATGGATGAAGCGATGCGGAAGATGATTTTAAGAACTTCAAATAAACTAAATGAAGCAGGGTTGCGAGTTTTACTGGTTGCTATACGTGAATTTGATGACAGAGCACTGAATTATTCCTTAGAAGATGAGCAAAATATGACGCTCACTGGATTTATCGGTTTTCTTGATCCTGCTAAACCTTCCGCTAAAGCAGCAATTGAAGCATTACAGAAGTTAGGTGTGAATATTAAAGTATTGACAGGTGATAACGAGATTGTCACCAAGAAGATATGCCAAGATGTAGGTATTCCTTTTGATCAGGTACTTTTGGGGGCTGAAGTTGAAAAAATGACTGATATGGAATTAAAGGAACAGATTGGAGAGGTTTCTATTCTGGCAAAATTAAGCCCGGTTCAAAAATCTCGGGTTGTTAAAATACTTAAAGAAAAAGGTCATACAGTTGGTTTTATGGGTGATGGTATTAATGACGCAGCCGCACTTAGAGATGCCGATGTAGGAATCAGTGTCGATACAGCTGTGGATATTGCTAAAGAAAGTGCTGATATAATTTTGCTCGAAAAAGACTTGATGGTTTTGAGAAAAGGAGTAATTTATGGGAGGAGAACTTTTGGAAACATCATCAAATATATCAAAATGACTGCGAGTAGCAATTTCGGAAATATGTTCAGCATGTTGGGCGCCAGTGCTTTTCTGCCATTTCTACCGATGCTACCGGTGCAAATATTAGTGCAAAATTTACTATATGATGTATCACAGGTATCTATTCCATGGGATAGAATGGATGAAGATTTCATTGAGAAACCTAAAAAATGGGATGCTTCAGGCATTAAAAGATTTATGCTTTATATTGGCCCAATTAGCTCCATCTTCGATTATGCGCTATTTGCAGTTATGTTCTTTGTTTTTAAAGCGAATAGTCCAGAACACCAAAGTCTATTTCAGAGCGGCTGGTTTATTGAAGGACTACTTTCACAGACATTGATTGTTCACATGATTCGCACCCGAAAAATTCCATTTATCCAAAGTTGGGCTACTGCGCCTGTAGTGGCGTTAACTTCTCTGATTATGGTTATCGGGGTATTAATTCCGTTTTCACCTTTTGCAGGTGCATTATATATGCAACAATTGCCACTGAGTTATTTTCCTTGGCTTATAGCCATACTAGCTTCTTACTGCACACT
This sequence comes from Sphingobacterium sp. B16(2022), assembly GCF_012030425.1. Lineage (GTDB taxonomy): Bacteria > Bacteroidota > Bacteroidia > Sphingobacteriales > Sphingobacteriaceae > Sphingobacterium > Sphingobacterium anhuiense. The sequence continues at coordinate 1,498,476 of NZ_JAAUVN010000001.1, forward strand.
TACACAATTTGTTAAAACATGGTATATCAAAAAATTCAATCAATGGCTATGATAACGAAATAGCCAAATGAACTTAATCCGTTTAAGAATTTATTTATCAATGTTGTATTGCTTCCTATCTATGGGACTTAATCGGACTCAGGGATCATTTGAAAAGCTAGTCGCTAAGACGTCATGTATACATACGTCTTAGCGTTTTAAAGAAGCGATATTATTCCTCATTTCCACTTCAATTGTTTCGCTTTAGCATTATCGTAAAAAATAAATAGAAGATCTTTTTAAAATGATCACATTTTTACAACTAAAACAAGTGGTACTATACTTCCATTCTGCTTATATATATCCCAGCTATAATTTAAAATTTTAAGTCCTGTTATAGGATAAGAAAAAAGGCGACAGGATTCTTCACTTTTTTCCTTTAAAATGGTGTATGAGAGGATGATCGTTTCTTTTCCTTGAATCTGGATCTTAAAACTATGGTCTCCAGGGGTATCGTTGAAGAATATAATCTCCATAAATCCATTCATTGGGGAATTTTCTGAACCTTTAATGATACGCCAGTCATAAAATGGTATGCCAGTTTCTCCAACACTGACACTTATATTCTTTTCGCCAAAAGCATCTGTCAAGATGAGGTTGGAACCACTTTCCTTATCTGTGAAGGTAAAGTCAATACGTCGAGGAGGTGCTTGGTTTAAGATATTATCACAATTACGGTTTTTTTTACAGCTTGCTATTAAGCAAAAAGTTGCAACTAGGATTAAAATTGGTGTAATTAACTTTATATTCAAGATTAAAATAGATAAAGACACTGAATTATCCCGCTTGTGGTAATTTTTCAAATAAATATATTCGTTGATTTATGTTCACGATAGGGATGGATCAATCTCTTGAATGCAGCTGATAGGACTTCTCACATTTCACCGTTTTTTAACTTACTGTGATTGATAGAATTGACAATACCTACAATTCCTTGATTATTTGGCATAGCTTTGGCAATGATTTCATCAGTAAATAGTAAATAAACTATTTATTATACGATCGTCTTTTGTAAATACACAAATATTCGACTAAGTTCATTTTAGAAGTTTGTTTTTACATCATGACTTAAATAATAGAAAGTAGTATTTTACATTTAATGCATTAAACATGCACAATCAGAATTTTCAGTTGATATACCTTAATAATTATTTAAAAGGATAGCATGAAACCAATAATGCTTTTGATGACAGTATATGTACTTTTCTCTTGTAGTCATAGTGCTAAAATAGAGGCTACTTATATTGCAAAGGACCACAATTGCGACTGTGAAAAGACGGTCGGAATAGACCGTGTTTTATTTGCCACGAACATTCGGTTGAAAAATGAGAAAAATAGGAGGGTATTGCTGTTTAATTGTGCTACTGTTCATACTGGCATTGCATCTATTAGTGATGCCGATGGTAAGAATGAACGTGAAAAATTTATCTATGACTTGGATTGTATCTCTGCAATAGAACAAAGTCAGGAACTGTCTGATGATTTTAAATATTATACGGAATCGATGCAATCTTCCGAAGATTTTTTTCAAAGCCTGAATGAGGAGAAGAAGTTCTTTTATGAGCTTACTTTTGAGAAGCAAAAGATCAAATCAATCTTAAAAGTGGAATTAGATTGAAAAAACTGTACATCTAGATAGATAGAGTAAAACATGATCAGGCCAAATGAATATAAAGTTCACGACGTGAACACTACAATAAACTAAGGAATACTAACTTATTAATTATAAATTATTCGTCATGGGAACACTATTGTTAAGCGGAACGTTTCTCTACTTATTATCTTGGACAGGCCAAAATAACCTTGCTAAGTATCCATATGCAGATTCAGTCGTTACCGTTCAAGTCGAACAAAAACAAGAAAATAAACCGGTCATAATTTTAGAGGCATTTCAGATACTGGATAGCGATGGCGGTTCTGCTGAAGCTGTATTAAGTATGGATAAGGATGGAAAGTGCTATGTGGGTAAAGAGTTTATCGGTACTATTACGGCAGCAGGAGAATTGAAGTCCGACACAGGAGAGCCATTGGTCCATTTAAAAGGTAATGAGTTACTGTCCAATGACGGGAAAGTTTCACTCGTCATTAAAGAAGACGGTACAATTTCAAATGGTTCTGGTAAGGATATCACTTGGGGACCGGATGGTATATTAAAAAATATGGAATTGAGTCTAAAAATTGTTCCTGTAAACAGTAAAGCAAAAAGAGCGGCTTCCCTTCTCTTATATTCCTTTTTTGGTTCTACAGAGACGGTAGTTCAGAAATAGAGTTTTGATACCATAACAGATCAAGAAGTAATATCAGTTATCTAAACTGACATTAAGAAAGAAAAGATTTCAAAAAACGGGGTGAATCAACTCCAGAAAGTAATACCGAAGAACAAAAATAGTCTTTCACAAACGTTAGTTGGCCGTAATTGGCATTATCATTAGAGCAAAATTATTGAATATATAATAAATGAAAGAAATAAGCATAAGACAAATTACAGAACCCGATTTTTCAGAGGGATTTGCTATTCGGGAGATTGAAGGTATGCTTTCTGAAAAAGATTTGGTACAAGATCTTCATAGGCACGATTTCTTTTTTGTTTTATTTTTAGAAAAGGGAACGGGTGAACATCGTATTGATTTTACAAACTATCCTGTTGACAATTATGCTGTTTTTTTCATGCGACCTGGGCAGGTGCATGAACTCATTTTAAAAAAAGGTAGTAAAGGCTATTTGATGCAATTTAACCGTGATTTTTATACACCAAAAGAAGAACCGATTAATTTTGTTTTACGAAAAGTAAGTCATAAAAATTACTGCCCACTTTCTGTCGAGAGATTTGGTCGAATTTTAGCACAACTAGCTTTTATTTCTGAAGAGTATATAGGTAAACGGGAGCATTACAAGGATGTTATAAAAGCAAGTCTTGAAATACTTTTTATTGAACTTGTCAGACAGAGTAGTAGTCCTAAAGAAATTACAAAGAATGGTAATGAATATTCTCAAAACCAGTTAGAAGAGTTTTTGGAATTATTACAGAAGAACATTGTAAACTATAAGCAAGTAACGAAATATGCAGAATTGATGCATCTTACCACATTCCAACTCAATAAAATAACCAAGGAAACTATTGGTAAATCGTGCTCACAACTCATTAATGAACAAATTGTGCTTGAGGCAAAAAGAAATTTATTAGCGACCACTAATCAGATAAATCAAATTGCATTCGATTTAGGTTTTGAAGATCCTTCTTATTTTATCCGTTTTTTTAAAAAGAATACCAACTATTCGCCAGAAGCATTTCGCAAAAACTTTAAATAAGTACCACTGGATTACACGTTTGTCCTACAAAACAAGCTTTATCATCAAGTAATTTTGAAAAGAATTTAAAAACAAGATGAAATATGAGAATTGTAATTGTAGGTGCTTCAGGTACTATGGGTACTTATTTAGCTGATGTGCTAGAAGGTGAAGGCCATGAATTAATAAGAACCAGTCGATCAGCTAAAGAGATCCAAGTCGATACGACATCCACCCAGTCTATCGAAGCAATGTTTGAAAAGATAGGCCCCTTTGATGCGTTGGTTACTACCGCTGGAGAGACATTTGTCGGTCCATGGAAAAATTTGAACGACCAAAATTTCAAAAAAGGAATTGAAGGTAAAATGATGGGACAAATCAATTTGGTACTAATCGGCCAGCATTACATTAATCCTAAAGGTTCGTTTACCTTGATCACAGGTGCGCTAACACACGAACCTCAAATTAATTTTGCAAATGCGTCAGCAGTAAACGGAGCTGTAGAAAGTTTTGTGAAAGCCGCAGCTATTGAGTTGCAAAATGGCATTCGTATCAATGCAGTCAGTCCTTCAGTCATTGAAAATTCACCCCATTATTTTCCTTATTTCCCAGGAGAAATTCCAACAACGATGAAACAGTTAGAATATCTTTTCAGAAAAAGTTTATTTGGCGCTGGAACAGGAAACATTATCAAACCTTAAAATAATTGAAATGAATAACAAAAGTAAGATGATCCAATCGATTAAAATATGGTTAGTAATTTATCCTTCGATAACGCTTTTCTACGTATTATTTGGAAGCTTTTTAGCGGAGCTCCCATTGTATGTGAGGACACTCATCTTAACCGTAATATTGGTTCCTTGGATGGTCTTTTTGGGTTTGCCTTTTATACATTATGTATTGAAGAGTATAAATAACAATGACAAATTTTAACCGGAGAACTTTTATGAAGCAAGGTGGGGTTTTGACGTCCGTATTTCTCCTGCCTCTTACTTTTAACTCTTTTGTAGATAGAAAAATAATGAAAAACGAAAATCAATTTGATGTAATTATTATAGGAGGCAGCTATTCTGGACTTGCCGCGGCAATGGCGCTTGGAAGAGCTTTAAGAAATGTATTGATAATCGACAGTGGTGAGCCTTGTAATAGGCAGACACCGTATTCGCACAACTTTTTAACACAAGACGGAAAAACCCCATTAGAAATTTCTTTAATAGCAAAACAACAGGTATTGATGTACGATACCATTACATTCTATAGTGGTTTTGCCACAAAAGGTATGAAAATCGAAAAAGGGTTTGAAATTGAAACCGAATCTGGCAACAAATTCACAACATCTAATTTAGTTTTTGCTGCAGGAATAAAAGATATAATGCCCGAAATCCCTGGCTTTTCCGAATGCTGGGGAATTTCTGTCCTGCATTGTCCTTATTGTCATGGTTACGAAGTGAGAAATGAAACAACTGGTATACTTGGGAATGGTGATTTTGGCTTAGATTTTTCAAAACTGATATCAAATTGGACAAAAAAGTTAACCCTTTTTACCAATGGAATAGCAACACTGACTGACGAACAAAAAAATCTACTTGAAAAGCATGCTATTGAAATAGTAGAAATAGAAATCGAGAAATTTGAGCACCAAAACGGAAAAGTCAAAACCATCATCTTTAAAGATGGTTCAAAGCAAATGGTAAATGCAATTTATACAAAACTGCCTTTTGAGCAAAATTGTAGCATTGCTGAACAACTGGGATGTGAATTAACCGAAGACGGTTACCTGAAAATTGATTCTTTTCAAAAAACTACCATAAACGGTGTGTATGCTTGTGGCGATACAGCGACACGAATGCGAACAGTCGCTAACGCAGTAGCAATGGGAACATTGACAGGAATGACTGCAAATAAAGAGCTTATCGAAGAACGTATTTAAATAATAATACGAGCTTTTGCTTTGCTAGTCAGTAGTATGGACTGAATGGATTACCAAGACGCTTCATATCTAATGACCGTTTTTTACTGAATCTGAAATACTAATCTTTCTGCGTTTATTGAGATCAACATATTTTGTCGGCATCAAGGATATGTGAAGCTGCTCACATTAGAATTTGTGATACTGGCGTTAGATCAAAGTCATTGAATGAGACTAACACTATGAAACTTTTGTATTAAATTTGGATTAATGAAATTGTAATACCGAATTTCGTAAGGGTCCAAAACATTGGCAATAATTTTTATTGAATCCGAAACCGATAAATAATGGCAAAAAAGAAAAAAACACTTCCAAAAAACTTCAGTGAATTAATTACTGAAAATAATATAGACAATCTTAAAAAAGTATTTGATACGTGTGAATTCGATGCAAGAGGTGGTTATGGAAAAGCAACAGCTCTTAGTTTTTTTAATGTTCCGGATGAACTTGTTCGCTGGTTGTTGCAAAGCGGAGCGGACATCGAAGCTATCGATAGTTATGGACGTACGGCACTGCATCAACATGCGATGATGCGAAGTGGCAAGTTAGCTGTCTTCTTAGAATTGGGTGCAAATATCAAGGCAGTGGATAGCTATGGGGACACACCCCTACATTTTGCAGCTGGAAGTAGTTTTAATGTTTCATCTGTAAAACAACTTGTAGCCTATGGTGCAGATACCAAAGCGCTAAATTCATATAAACAAACACCCCTCGAGCGAGCTTTAAGTAGTGCAAACAACATTGACATTATACATTTGGTGGAAATATCGCGAATATTACTGCAAAGTGAATCCGAAATCACTCAAAAAATGAAGGATGAAATTATTCGAATAGGAGAAGGTTTTGAATTTCATCGGAAAAATTTTAATAAAGACTATCTACATGAGACAGACCATGCACTAAGTAATCTTTATGAAATATATCAAGTTATACCTGTCAAGAAACGTATTATGCATGATGGTGTATCACCAATAATTGTAAATGGAACAAGCTGGGAAAAACAATTTGAACAATTGTGGAACTTATTGGTGCCATCAAAGGGAAATGCTGATACAGTACAAGGGGAGGTTGTCCGAATTGCAGGAAAAGTACGTGATGAAATATACCGAAATGGGGGTGGAAACTGGAACATTGATTTCAAAAAAATGTTGGATGCATTTTACCTGCACTTAACTTCTGAGCACGCTTTATCTGTTGCTGAACTTGAAGAGGCAAAGACTTATATCAAAGATATTCGTAATACTGGATTTGCTGATGATCTTAATTGCCTATGTGAACTTGCAACGAACTGGGTACGTCTAAATCCGACACCAATTTTGCTTAATAAGCCAAATTACAAGAGATAAATTAAATCACTATAGTCGACGTTTCTTACGACATTTCATTCTATTTAAATAAGAGAGGCCAATCGAAAGATTAGCTTTTCTTATTTACTATCTAATGCAAGTTTTATTGCGATAGAATCAAATTGAAATGGGGAATAAATTGCGAAATAATTAACAACCTGAATATTGTAGTAATAGCGATTTATGGTGAAATATTAAAAATTTAACTTTTAATAATACTTGTTTTTTAAAGATAAAAGTTTTAAATTCTGTATAGAATACTACATTTACTATTTCAAACACTGCCTTTGCTGTTTTATGGTTTTAGTTTTATTACTATTGCAATAAGTTTGAGACAAATTAAACTTAATATTATGAAACGGATCATCTTCACACTTCTCAGCCTTATTATTACGCTATCTACAGTAAATGCACAAAAAGGCATTAATTTTTCACACACCTACGCTGCTGGAGGCAAGCTTCTTATGTGTCTTGATAGTACTGCAGAAAATTTCTATTATGATAATACCTTCGCGAATCAACCTAACACTTACTTTAATTATTTACCTGAAATCAGCAATGTAAGTATCCAAATCTATTTCAGAAAAAAAGACCATGTACAGAATTATCGGTATAGCATTTTAGCCGATGATAAACCAATAGTTGTAAATAAGCCAATAGACCTACCGCAACTTAGAGATATCGATAGGGCAGACGAATCATTCAGATCGACAACACTTGGTGTTTTTCCTATTAACGGAAAAACCATTACAACCTTAGTCTACAGCATCGAAAAGCCTCTAGATATAGACAAGTCTGTTTTTTACGGAAAGCCTATTCCAAAAGCTAAAATAAAGGTTATTGCAAAGCGGTTCGAAATTGATCAAGGAGTTGACTACAGTTATATAGTCGATCCAAAACAAACAACAGTTATTGTTTTTACAGAGAAAGACGATGAACTTACTATTGTTAAAGACAGATCTGATATTGATTATGTTTACTCTATCTCCATAAAAGATAAGCAAACAAATAAAACAATCTTTGAGTCAGTTTCATGGCAATATGGGGGCTATGTCGATGAACATAAACTTTCACCTTATGTTAAGATGAACAAAAACATTTTCAAAAAATCTGGAGATTACGAAATTAGTATTCAACCATTGATCAAGTGGGGTACTTCAGCATCAAAAGATATCGACAAATACACAAGTAGATATACTCTTTCCATAACATTAGATCAAGAGAACTATAGCAAAAAAGAACTTTTAACATATACGTTAGTCGTTTTATTTTCTATTGGATTAGCAGTTCTTATTATCCTTTACTTTAACAAAAAAAGAAATAAGAAAATGCTGGCTGAAAATGAACAGCAAAAAGATAAGGCGAAGCTTCAAATTAGCTTAATTCGGTCTCAATTAAATCCTCATTTTCTATTTAATGCACTTTCTGGTATTCAAAATTTAATGAACAAAAACGATATCGACAATGCCAATAAATATCTATCTAAATTTGCTCGGTTAACTCGTAATGTACTTGATGATAAAGAACTGATTAGTTTATCTCAAGAAAAAAAATTATTAGATGATTACTTACAAATGGAGCAATTGCGATTCGGCTTTAAGTACGAAATTAATCACTCCGAAGACTTGGATTTAGATAACACTGAAATTCCCAGTATGTTGCTACAACCTTTTGTCGAAAATGCGGTGAAGCATGGCATATCGCAAAAAGCTAGCGAAGGAAAAATTGTGATTGAATTTATTAAGCAAGCGAACAATTTGGTGTTACATATTACTGATAATGGGAATGGTTTTGACACAAAAAATAAGAATAATGGATTAGGGTTGCTGTTGACTAATCGTCGAATAACACTATTGAATAGTGTTTATAAAGAAAATCACTTTACCTTAGCTATACAATCAAATTCTAACGGTACTAAAATAAGCTTAACATTAACTGATTGGCTATAATATGATGAGAGCAATTTTAATAGATGATGAAAATTCTAACCTAGAAAACCTAAGGATTTTGCTAGAAAAGCATTGTCCGCAGATAACCATAATTGCAACAGCACAAAGTGTACGTGATGCAGTTGATGTTATTGAAAAATATGTGCCAGACTTAGTGTTTTTGGATATTCAAATGGGTGATAAGACAGGTTTTGATGTGCTAAAACTACTTCCAATGCGTAATTTCGATGTTATTTTTGTTACTGCTTATGACCAATATGGAATAGAAGCGATAAAATTTGCTGCCTTGGACTATCTTTTAAAACCGATTGATATTGAAGAGTTAATGCATGCGGTAAAAAAAGCCGAGCGCAAATTTACAAGGCAAATACAAACCTCGCAACTCGATTTTTTATTGCAACAGCTTAAAAAGCCAGAACCGACCATAAGCAAAATTGCCTTACCGATGCAAAGCGAAATAAGGTATGTTTCACTATCAGAAATTATACGTTGCGAAGCAGATAACACATATACCCACTTCTTCCTTTCGAATGGTGAAAAGATATTGGTTTCTAAATCACTTAAAGAGTATTCAGATTTGTTACGACCCAACGGTTTTTTGAGAACTCACCAAAGCCATTTAGTAAACCCGAAATATGTAAAAAGTTGGCTAAAAGAAGATGGAGGTATTCTACTCTTAATATCTGGAGATAAAATACCTATTTCTAAGCCCAACAAGGATATTGTAAAACAAGCCTTGCAACAGTTTTAAATGTTAGATAGCTATCCCCGAACCCATACCAATGCTGATGTTCGAATCCTAATATTTTTAAACAAGAAAAGCTAATCTTGCGATTAGCTTTTCCTTTGTGATCCCGCTGGGATTCGAACCCAGGACCCATACATTAAAAGTGTATTGCTCTACCAGCTGAGCTACGGAATCTTACTCTTTTTTGAAGTTTCCTTCGTTGTTTGGATTGATGCAAAGGTAGAAAAAACTAGCATACAGTGCAAATAAAACGACTATTTAATTACAAAGTCCTTTCTTGTCCTTTCATTTATAGGGAATTAATTTTTTAAAATTAAGAAATATAATCCCTATCTTCATTACTTAAAGTTGAATTTGGAACTGAAGATTGTTCAATTTCTGATGGGTTAGCTGGATTTACTTGAATCACTTCTGTCTTTCTTTTCTTAGGTCTCAACAAAATACCCCCAATGATGATCCCGATAAAAAGAGTGATCGCTATAATTGATGATAATGCGAAGATGTGCTTACCAAAAAACCAAAATTCTACCGGAGCAGTGTTCTGCATAAAAAAAATCGTAATAATGACGACTAAAATTAAAAGTATGATCGTTTTGAAATTCATTTTTCGCGTTTTTATTTACCAAAAATAATCATTGTCATTGATACTTTATATTCTTAAAGGTGCAGGATCTATTATTCGTCTTGATAACGTTCTGAAGACTAGAATGAATATTGCACACGGTTACTAAATTAATTAACTTGTATTAATATATAAATAAACTTCTATAAGCATGTATGACCGTCTAAAAAAGTTATTGTCACCGCTTTTTATCTTCTGCCTCGTACTATTGATCGCCAATGATTTTTATATGAAAGCAACTTTCCACAATACGTTTACCGGAAAACTTTCTGATTTCTGTGGGTTATTTATTTTTCCTATTTTTTGGTCAACGATCTTTCCCCGTCATAAATTATGGATCTTTATCTTTACCGGAATATTGTTTGTCTTTTGGAAAAGTGAACTTGCCTCAGGATTTATAGAACTGTTGAATATCTTATTTAACATCCAACGAACGGTCGACCTGAGCGATCTAATTGCGTTGCCAATGCTGTTTGTAGCCTGGTTTTACATAAAAAATGATTCTATCATATTGATTGCTGATTCCTTAATAGCAAGATTAAGCACTTTGATTGTCGCAGGTATTACAATTTTCGCTTTCTGCGCAACCAGTCAGCAAAGGTATGTCCAATCTTTTGATCAGCCACAATATGTTCTCTTAAAATCAGCTACAGTTCCCGATTTAAATTTATATCATGAATTTGAATTTTACCCAAAGGATTCTCTACTTGTCGTTAAGGTCAATCATTGGTATATTAATCGGCCCATTAGAAACGATGATTATAACAAGAATCATTCACTTGAAGATCTAGATAAAAATGTTGTAGCTAGGCTAGCAGATAGCACCACTGTAATTCCTTACGGAAAAATAACTACTCTGATTATTAATACAGCGGAGGGTGAGGATTTTTTAAGATTTAATGGAGGTCGCCTCGATGGTAAATTTAGTAGAAAAGTAAATGATAAATTAATCATTGAAGGATTTTACAAAATGGGGGTAGAAGACTCAACTTGGACTTTTACTTCCGGCGATAGCGATAACGTCGTCGTACAAACATTTGTAAATGGAGAACGGACAAGTGTCAAGCAGTTTGATCATGGTAAATTGGTTGCTAAGACTCATATTAATACCAGAGCAGATACTATCCGAAATACATATGTTCAGATCAGTATTATGATTTTGATTATCATTTTCATGATCCGATTTTTAATCAAGAATTACCGTAATACATTTCCTCAAGAACTTGAACTAAAATTAGTTTGGAAATGGTTAATATGTCTTATATCGCCAATATTTGTCTGGCTATCCTACATTGGAATAAGGATTTTGCTCATGGATTTCAATGAAGATATTTTTGTGATATTAGCATCATTTTTATTTATTTCTATAGTTGTGTGCCCGCTTATGTTTGTTGTTGTATTTTGGATCAAATTACGGAAGGAAATGGATATCCTGTTATACTGCCTAATATTTGGACTTTTATGTAGCATATGGACTTCATGTGGTACACTAATAGCTTTGTATAATTAGTTTTTGTCAAAATTTGACGATGATAATGCTCTTATCGGATTAAAAAAATGGAAATTCTGAATGGGGATTAAAGCAGAGACTATAGTATCAACAGAAATTTATCCGGAAATTTTGAACCTCTCCATAATGTACCAAAAAAGATCCGATAGAACTTAAATGCTACTATTTATAATCTTTTTTTTAATTTCTTAAATAGGAAGCGAACTGCTGCGTAAGTGAGCAAGGAGAAAGCCAGATCTATGGCAAACGCCATTAAGGAATAGTTACTGAAATGCTGCATTTGACCTGTAAGCAGACTTTGTCCTGCACCTTCACTGTAGTACGTTAACGGAAATCCTATTGTAGTTAAACCATCATAGGCCATACCATTGTGATAAGAAAGCCAACTCAGTAAAGCGAAGATCAGTAGCGTAGCTAACAGATAGGCCAATACTTTTTTATAGTTACTATGAGGTTCTTCGTACATGATCATTTAATTTAGAAAAATAGCCTCTTTTTTAAGAGGCTATTTTTTCAGCTGTGATGGACAGCTATATGTTTTTATTAAAATTTATTTCGCATCGATATTGACCGCATTCAATCGTAATGAATTGAGGATAACGGATACTGAGCTTAGGCTCATTGCTGCGGCAGCAAGCATTGGCGATAACAAGATACCAAAAGTAGGGTATAAAATACCTGCTGCAATCGGAATGCCTAAAACATTATAAAGGAAGGCAAAGAGTAGGTTCTGTTTAATATTGCGCACTAGTTTATGACTCAGTATTTTAGCTTTGGCAACACCCATTAAGTCGCCTTTCAATAAGGTTACTTCAGCACTCTCGATAGCCACATCAGTACCTGTACCCATTGCAATACCTATATCTGCCTGTGCTAATGCTGGAGCATCATTGATACCGTCACCAGTCATTGCGACTACTTTATTTTCCTGTTGCAGCTTTTTAATCTCCATCAACTTATCTTCTGGTAGCGCTTGTGCTTTAAAGTGTTTAATACCCAGTTCATCCGCTACAGCTTTGGCTGTTTTGGCATTGTCACCTGTTAACATAATCACATCAACACCATGATCCATCAGGTAATGGATAGCCTGTTTTGCCGTATCTTTTATTTTATCGGCAATAACGAGATAACCTAACAGTGTTGTTCCTTTAGCTAAGTAAGATACTGTACGGCCTTTTTCCTGTTCTACAGCAACTTGTTCTTTAACGCTTTCGCTGATCGCAATACCATCGTCCAATAACAACGATTCATTTCCAAGAAGCACTTTATCATTGGCAATATAACCAATAACACCTTTACCGTTTATGGTATCAAAACGATCTGTCTCTTTTAATGTTAGTTTTGACTCCTTTGCTTTCTTCACTACCGCTTCGGCTAAAGGGTGGGAGCTATTGGCATTCACTGAAGCTGCCAAGATCAACAATTCATCAACGGTACTGTCTGATGTACTGAATACCACTTCCAAACTCGGCCTTCCTTCGGTTATGGTTCCGGTTTTATCTGTCACCAGTACATTCACTTTATCTAGCTTTTCGAGCGCTTCCGCATTCTTTATCAAGATACCATTTTTTGCACCTTTACCGATTCCCACCATGACCGACATCGGTGTTGCAAGCCCCAGAGCACATGGACAGGCTACGATAAGAACCGCCAAAGCATTGGCTAAGGCAAAGGCCAGTTTAGATTCTACTCCATAGATCATCCAGACGACAAATGTTAAAATAGCGATGGCAATTACTATAGGAACGAATATGCGGGATACACGATCGGTTAACTTCTGTATTGGTGCTTTACTTCGGCTTGCACTATTGACCATTTCTATAATTTGTGCCAATAGTGTATCATCACCGACACGGTTGGCTTTCATTAAGAATGACTGATTACCGTTAATCGTTCCAGCACTCACTTTATCACCTTCATTTTTATCGACAGGAACCGGTTCCCCCGTTAGCATGGATTCGTCAATCGAGCTATGTCCAGAAGTTATTTCTCCGTCTACAGGAATCTTTTCTCCTGGTTTAACGCGTAAAATTTGTTCTAACTGGATGTCTGCGACCGAAATTTTCTTTTCCACTCCATTTTCAACTAGATTAGCTTCTGCAGGAGAAAGTTTTATAAGTTCTTTAATAGCTGAATTCGTTCTTGAATGTGCTTTCGCTTCCATTAGTTGTCCCAATAGTACCAGCGTTAAGATAACGGCAACAGACTCAAAATATAGTGCAACCTGACCATGATGACCTAATAATGCATCCGGAAATAGGGATGGAAAGAATAAAGCCACTACGCTGTATAAAAATCCTGCTCCGGCACCTAGACCTATCAAGCTGAACATATTTAAGTTCCAAGTTTTGAAAGAGGTCCAAGCACGCTCAAAAAACATCCAAGTGGCATAAAAAACAACTGGAATGGTTAAAAATAACTGGATCCAGCCTGACATCTTTGGTGTGATGACTTGCCCGATCGGGTTGCCAGGAATCATTTCACCCATTGATAATATAAATAAGGGAACGGTGAATAACAGCGCTACCCAAAATTTCTTTTTCAGTGTTTGATATGTGTGATCATCTTCCTCTGTGTTGGCATTTGCTACTAAATCCATACCACAGATGGGACAAGAACCCGGTTTGTCACTTTGAACTTCTGGATGCATCGGACAGCTGTAAGTTAAAGCTGCTTTCTTTTCTGGCATTTTCTCTAAGTTCATACCACAGACTGGACAGGATCCTGGTTTATCATACAGTTTCTCGCCCTCACACATCATAGGACAATAATATTTACCCGTTGAACTGGCCGTGACCTTTGGAGTGCCCACTTTTTCATGCGAAGAAAAGCCTGTGGATTTAATATCATGGTGATGCTTATCTGCTTTATCAGCTAAAGATTCAACTGGAACGAGAAACATACCACAAACAGGGCAGGAACCTTTTTGGTCGTAAGTTTTATCATGACCTTCACAAAACATAGGACAGATATATTTACCTGATGGTGCGCCTGCAGTTTGGACTGTCTGTTCATCTTTATTTTTTGATGAACAGCAAGAGGCGTTCGCACTTTCATCCTGTGTGTGTTTATTTTCCAATAATGACTCAACAGGTACTAAATGCATCCCACATATGGGGCAGGAACCTTCTTGCTCGTACGTTTTATCATGACCTTCACAGAACATAGGACAGATATATTTACCTGATGACTTGTCCACCGTTTGGTTTATCTGTTCTCCGTTATTTTTTGATGAACAGCAAGAGGCGTTTGCACTTTCATCCTGTGTATGTTTATTTTCCGATAATGATTCTGCGGGTACTAAATGCATACCACAGACAGGACAGGAGCCCGGTAAATCGTACGTTTTATCCTGACCCTCACAGAACATGGGGCAAATGTATTTGCCTGAAACAGCTACTGCACTTTTTTTCGATTGATCATCTGCTTTATGATAGACTGAGGTCTTTCCGTTGTGATGACTATTGTTTTGCACAATGTGGTAATCACCAATTTCTGAAAGTGCTTTATTGCATTCATCTACATCAACACGATCTTCACTATCAATAATGACTTCAGGTGGAGCTAATGTAACAGTAGCTTTTACACCTGGTATCTCATTTAGCTTATCTTCGACATTTGTGCGACATCCATTGCAAGTCATGCCGGATATTTGATATTTTTGATTCATAATCTGCTTTAAATTAACCTATACAAATATCCCTCTTTAGACAAAAATTAATGCTGTAACATTTGAGGTTTAAATTATAAGATTTTAATTAAGCAAGAAATATCCTTTAAATGGATATTTAGCTATCAGTAAAAGAACAAAGAAATTATTACTTTGTTTGTAAATGAAAATAGACCATGGATTCAAATCATAACAGAGATAAAAGAGACAGCTCGGGTCGGACTTCTCATATTTTAAATACTTCAGCCAATTTACTGGGAATTTGTTTTCTGGTCTTAACGACAATAAAAACGATGAAACTCACAGAGGGAAGTTTAATTGATGAATGTGCCGCTATTGCTATTTTCATATTTATGTCCAGCTGTATTATTTCCTTTATTGCGATGAAAAGAGGTGATCTAAGGGAAGTTAAAAGACTGGAAAATATTGCCGATATCATCTTCTTAACAGGCTTATTTGTTCTGTTTGCTGCTTCTATATTACTTGTGTTTAATCTGATATAGCGGTATGACATGACAGTCAATGCTAATTCGGTTTTTAACCGTAAATTATTGCACTGCAGCCACCATTTATAAGGGTAATAGAATGCGAAATTTCTTCCGGTATCGTTAGGTAATGTTTCGTAACTTATTCGCCCTTTCTTCGGAAAGGCTTCGGGAATTGTCTATTGTGCCTCTACTGTTTGTATACTGTTTGTCTACCTTTCCTCTACATAAACAGTAGAGGCGGAGTATAGGCATAGTAGAGGATTAGTATAAACTACCCGAGGAAGGGGCGAAGCAGACCCGAAGGGCAGTCAAATAAAACTCGAATTTGCGGAGAAAAGTTCTTGCCGTAGATAACTTGATCTTTTTTTTAGTGATGTATAAATTTTATGCTTTATTACGAAGAATGTATAAGCTAAAAGTCCAAAGAAGTCCGTAAAAGTCCTTAGTCTTCTCGAGAATGCTTGCACAACGGCTCGATAATGATAGGGAACAACTTCGGGATTGATTCGGGTGCGCTTCGACTGTTCTTCGACTCGGCTTCGGCCATAAGACGAAAACAAGTCGAACAAATGGCGAACAAAATACGAACCAGTCTGCTCGCAATCTCAAAGAAATCCCGAACATCTCTCAAAAAAAAGTCGATCATTCCTAATCTATTATTAAAACATACAACAGATCGCCATCACTATGTCTTTACAATAGATCAGATTAGTTGAAAACAAGAGATTTAAGCAATTTAATCCACCAGCACAAATCTTTGCTAGATTGGTCTAACAGAACTCTTTAAATCGCTTAAAATTAGCTTCAATATAAAGCGGTTAATTTTCAGAATGTGCTGTTCTATTGATATATTGATCAATAGATTGCAACAGTAATTTGAAGGATATATGCCTCAGAATCTTATTGCAGAAAAAAGTAATGTTTAAATGCCTTTGAAAATAATAGGATTGTTAGAAAATTACATAAACAGCATAACCTCAGGATGTTTGAGGACCGTTTTGATCAAAGGTTTTGTTTCTCCCTCAATAATGGTTTTGTAGTGCGGTTCTGGAATGAAAAGTTTAAAGGTTTTCTTTTCAATTTTTATAACAAAAATTGCACCGTGTACCACCTGCTTATCATCGATAACCATTGAAAATTCATCAACCGGTTGATTAGCAAGCTTATTCTTTTCAACTAATTTTATAAGTTTTTCCATAGCCAAAACTACATATTCTCGTCAATATAATGCGATATATTGACGAGAATATCATTAATTTTTAGCGATTAAATCTCTTAATGCAACGGAAGCAATTGCTCCTCCAAATGCAGCTGGCAGATAAGACATCGTTCCGTATGCAGATTTCTTATAGTTACTGCCATCGGTATACAACAGGGATGCTTTATCTGGCAATTCTGTAGAAAATACTGCTTTAAAACCACTTCTTATCCCATGTTTATATAACTTTTTACGGATATGATGAGCAAGTTTACAATTATAGGTTTCTCCGATATCTGCAATTTCTATTTTTGTAGGATCCATTTTTCCTCCAGCTCCCATAGAACTTACAAAACGAACTTTACGCTCTAGAGCCTGACGGATAAAAAATAATTTTGGCGTGATACTATCAATTGCTTCCACTGCATAGTCAGGATTAAGATCCAATAGATCGGAAATCTTTTCAGGAAGAACGAAATCTTCAACAATAGTCAAATCCAGTTCAGGATTTATAGATAACAACCGATCGCGCATAATCTGTGCTTTAGATTGACCATGGTTGGTTGCCAATGCTGGTAGCTGTCTGTTTCTATTAGAAGGATCTACAGTGTCGCCATCAATGATGGTCATTTTGCCAACACCGCCACGGCAGATAAATTCCGCTGCAAACGATCCTACGCCTCCCAATCCCAAAACCATGACATGAGAATTTGCCAATTTTTCTAAAGCTTCACGCCCCACTAATGCCTCTGTACGCGATAGCCAAGTTAAGTCTTTCATATTTTACTCAAATACAAGTTGATAGTTTCTTATTATGTTTTCTTTTAATTCATTTATCGATATCTTTTTCAATTGTGCTGCATAAGCGTACAATTCTCTGATATCGGCATGCGCATCATCCGTTTCCAAAAAAAGCTGTTCAAGAGGAGTCGCTACAAGCGTTTCATCTAACTTTCCCGTGAGAATTGATGAACCAAACGAAAGGTAATATCCTTTTTTAAGCAATTGCTCAGCAAGTTCTCGATTCTTATTAAATCCATGAAAAATGATGTGACCTGTGAAATTTTCACTTTTTAAAACTTGCTGTACTTCGTCAAAAGCACGGACGCAATGAATGATCAATGGCTTACCGTATTCTTTTGCTAAGCTAACTTGTTTTTGAAAAACGTCTTGCTGCACATTTAGGGGCACAGATATTACTTTATCCATACCACATTCCCCGACAGCTAGAATTTCATGATCACGAAGCAATTCTTGCAGGATCGATATGCCTTTAAAAGGGTCACTTTCACTGATGTGCCATGGGTGTAACCCCGCAGTTACTGGCGGTAAATAATGATCATCTGGATCAGCATTCAGTATAAGATTAAATACGTCAAAGCGTTCAGTCTCTGACGAGTGATGCTGATGGGTATGGATATCAATGTATATCTGTGTCATAATCAGGCGCAAATTTCAGAAAAAAAAATGATGTTTGAGAATTTTATCTACTAAAGATATAGATATTTATTGAATATGTGTATCAAGAACTTGCAACATACCATTTGCTTTTAACAAGCATTCTTGATATTCGTCTTCAGCATTTGCCTGAACGGTAATAGCACCGCCTGTCTGAAAGGACAGGTATTTACTTTGTGCATTGTATAAAATGGTCCGGATCACAACATTGAAATCAAAATCACCTTCAGGACCGAAATAACCGATGGATCCTGCATATAACGAGCGTCTTGTTGCTTCAACTTGATCACAGATCTGCATGGCAGCAATTTTAGGAGCGCCGGTCATTGAACCAGCAGGGAAGGTATTTTTAATAACTTCAACATCCGCTACTTTTTCATCGATTTCACAGGTAATGGTCGAAATCATCTGATGAACGAGTTTAAATGTCTGAATTTCGAATAGACGATCTGCTTTGACAGATTTTGGTACTGCGCTTTTCGTGAGATCATTGCGAACTAAATCTACAATCATCACATTTTCAGCAATTTCTTTCGTAGAGTTTAACATGCCTTGGACGATCTTTTGATCTTCTTCAGCAGTTTTTCCTCGCTTTGCAGTTCCTTTTATAGGTTGGGAAATGAGCTGTTGATTCCTTTTCGCCAGAAATCTTTCTGGAGATGCGGAAAGGATGTAATTCTTGTTGAATTTAAAAAATGCCGCAAACGGCGTAGGGGAGATGCTGTTCAATTTTTCAAATGCCGCTACGGGATTTAAGTTGACCTGGTCAGCATAAAACTCCTGGCAGAGGTTGACTTCGTAAATATCTCCTCTTTGGATATGATCTTGCATTTTATTAAATGCAAGCATGTATTCAGCCTTAGACCATCTGGTCTGTATCTGGCCATCAAAACCCACAGAAGCGGTCTGCCATGTAAAATCTAAAATGGTTTGATAGATTTGAGCAGGATTTTCAGCTGTTATCCAAACGGTATTTCCAATTGTTTTGATCGTAACTGCAGGAACAAAGAAATAGGCTAATGGAAATCCTAAAGGATCATCATGATGTGTTTCCAGTTCTTCGATTTCATTTTTCAGATCGTACGAAAAAAAACCAGGAATATAAGTATCTGGATATGTGTCTATAAATTTTTGAACATCCTGAAGTGTATTACCGGAAGTCGAGGTATAAGAGGAAGTTGCTTTTACTGCAATTAAGCAGTAAAATGCACTCCACTGATCGCTATGTCCATTGGAATGGAGATAAGCTACTTCATCAAATTGCGCTGCCCATTGCAGCGCTTTTTGATGAAAATTATTCGTTGAATCTATAACAAAATTGTCTTCGACCCGCATTAACTATTTAGTCAATTTTAATGTTTGTTTACGATCTGGACCAACAGATAGGAACGTGATAGGCACTTCTAATGCTTTCTCTAGATACGTAATGTAATTTTGTAATGCTGCAGGGATTTCACTTTGTTGCGTGATACCAGTCAGATCTTGATTCCAGCCGTCGATTTCTTCAAGAATAGGCTCAGCCTCGTTCGTGATAATCTCATATGGCATGTAATCGATTACTTTTCCTTCATGTTTGTAATGTGTACAAACTTTGATTTTTTCGAAAGTATCCAACACATCAGCTTTCATCATGATCAATTCGGTAACACCGTTTAACATGATGGCATATTTTAAAGCAGGAATATCAATCCAACCAGTACGACGTGCGCGACCTGTTGTTGCTCCAAATTCATGACCTAATTTACGTAAGTTTTCACCTACTTCATCATGTAATTCAGTGGGGAATGGGCCTCCACCTACGCGAGTAGCATAAGCTTTGAAGATACCATATACTGCACCAATTTTATTTGGAGCAATACCTAAACCGGTACATGCGCCCGCTGTAGTTGTATTTGAAGATGTAACAAATGGATAAGAACCAAAGTCAACATCTAACAAAGTACCTTGAGCACCTTCCGCCAATACTTTTTTACCATCCTTTAAATATTGATTCACTAAATGTTCTGAATCAACATGTGGAATAGTTTTAATGAATTCGATAGCAGCTAAGAAAGCTTCTTCTTTTTCAGAGAAATCAGGGATTTCACCGTAGTGTGATAAAATAGAAAGGTGTTTTTCTCTCAATTTTTCGTAACGCTCTTTGAAATCTGGCAATGTAGTATCACCCACACGTAGGCCATTACGACCTGTTTTATCCATATAGGTAGGACCAATACCTTTTAAGGTAGAACCAATTTTACCGTCACCCATTTTAGATTCTGAAGCAGCATCTAGTAACTGGTGAGTAGGAAGGATTAAATGCGCTTTACGAGCTAACACTAAATTTCCTTTACCTACTGGATCAAATCCAGCAGTTTTCAAATTGTCTAGTTCTCTCTTTAAGATAATCGGGTCGATAACAACACCATTTCCGATTAGGTTAAGAGTTCCTTCATTGAAGATACCCGAAGGGATCGTGTTTAAAACGAATTTTTTGTTATCAAACTCCAATGTGTGTCCGGCGTTAGGGCCGCCTTGGAAACGAGCAATTAAATCGTATTGTGGACAAAATACATCAACGATTTTACCTTTACCTTCGTCTCCCCATTGTAAGCCCAAAAGCACATCAACTTGCATAGCTTTTAAAGTATTGTGATTAAGAATTTATGTTAATTTTTTGAATTATCTAAAAACAAAATGTTCAGAAAAATGAGCAAATCATTTTCTGAACAAATGTACTATTATATTTCGCCAATCCTGAGATTAATTTGAAATAACCTCTTCTTTTGCTTTTGAGGCAGCGATTTTTTGTTGGCAATCATTACAAACACCATACAGATTTAACGAGTGATGTTTGATATCGAATTTTAATAAATCACCCATTAAGCTTTGAATCTGGTTGATACGTGGGTCACAAAATTCCACCACGATATTACATTCAATACAAATGACGTGATCGTGTTGTTTAAAGCCATAGGATTTTTCAAATTGAGCCATATTGCGCCCAAATTGATGTTTAGTAACTAAGTCACAGGATACCAACAATTCTAACGTGTTGTATACAGTGGCACGGCTAACTCGGTATTTTTTATTCTTCATATGGATGTACAATGATTCTACATCAAAGTGATCTGTACGGGAATAAATTTCTTCTAAAATAGCATAACGCTCTGGAGTTTTTCTTAGATTTTTATTTTCTAAGTAAGCTTCAAAGATCTTTTTTACTGTTGCGTAATTTTCAGCTGCGTTCATATTAATCAATAAGATTCTTTACAAATTTACCAATTTTGATTCAATTATTGTAGTATTAAAAAAATGTGATATTCAGCTGATGTTTAACTCTCAGATTCATATCGTGAAACAGTGGTAATGCCGCGCACTTGTTTAAGCGTTTTCATTAGATTTTCCAATTGTTCTGTATCATTTACAAAGACCATAATATGCCCTTCAAAAATTCCTTCGTTACTGGTAATACTTAAGGAGCGAATATTAACTTTAAACTCCTGAGATATGACGGTGGTGATCTTATTGACCAAACCAACATCATCGATACCGACAATACGTAATCCGGTCAAGAAAGATACATCTGTTTGGGATGTCCATTTAGCCTTCATAATGCGGTAACCGTAGTTCGCCATTAATTTGGATGCATTTGGACAGCTGGTACGGTGTATTTTTATACCATCGTTTACAGTTAAAAATCCAAATACATCATCTCCAGGTATTGGGTTACAACAAGGAGCAAGGGTGTAATCGATTTTCTGCAAATCATCGCCTAACAAGAGGGTATCCTGATCTTTTTTACTGAATTTCTCTACTAAACCACCAATATGTGTATTAAATTGGGTGTTTTGGGTACTCAGTGTCGCATCGTTGTTTTTTTCGTGCGCCACAAATTCCCGCAATTGTTTAATATCAACGAGTCCTTTGGCTACATTATAAAACAGATCCTGCGAACTTGGAAATTTAAGGAAATTCGCAATTTTATTAATATTATCAGTGTTATAGGTAATCTTTAACGTTTTCAGCTTACGCTCCAGAATTTCTTTACCATCTTCCGCCACACGACGTCTTTCTTCTTTCAGTGAAGAACGGATTTTGGATTTTGCTTTTGCTGTCACGACAAAATTCAACCAGTCTTCTTTTGGTGTTTGTTTGCTCGATGTTATGATCTCTACTTGATCACCATTTTGCAAAACATGACTTAAAGGCACTAATTTATGGTTGACTTTTGCACCGATACAGGTTGCTCCGATATCCGAGTGGATTTCAAAGGCAAAATCTAATGCAGTGGCTTCATGTGGCAGTTGAATAAGGGCTCCTTTTGGCGTGAAAATAAAGATCTCATCGGAGAACAAATTCATTTTAAAGTCGTCCACAAAGTCCAGTGCATTCTGTTCCGGATTGCTCAATACATCTCTAATTTTTTTGATCCACTGGTCTAATCCACTGTCCGAATTGGATTCTTTATATTTCCAGTGTGCCGCAAAACCTTTCTCCGCAATTTCATTCATGCGGCTGGTTCTGATCTGAACTTCAACCCATTGACCGCGAGGTCCCATAACCGTGGTATGCAGAGATTCATAACCATTACCTTTAGGTGATGATACCCAATCTCTTAGACGGTCGGGGTTTGGTCGGTACAGGTCGGTTACAATAGAATACACTTTCCAACACTCTGTTTTTTCACGCTCATCATCGGTATCGATGACAATACGGATCGCAAATAAATCGTAAACCTCTTCGAAAGGAATCGATTTTTTACGCATCTTGGTCCAGATGGAATGAATGGATTTGGGTCTGCCGAAAATTTGCGCCGTTATACCTTGTTCCTGTAATATTTCTTGCACAGGCTGAATAAAGTCGGAGATAAATTTCTCTCTTTCCGCCTTTTTTTCGTTAAGTTTTCGAGCGATAAACTTGTAGGTGTCGGGATCTGTGAACTTCATGGATAAGTCTTCCAGTTCAGACTTGATCGCATATAAACCCAGTCTATGTGCCAATGGCGCATATAAATAACTGGTTTCTGAAGCGATTTTCAATTGCTTATCACGTGCCATAAATTCCATGGTACGCATGTTATGCAGGCGATCCGCTAGTTTGATCAAAATAACACGGACATCATCTGCCAATGTTAATAACATCTTACGGAAATTTTCTGCCTGCATGGAACTGTTCGGATCAAAAATTCCTGAAATTTTTGTCAGTCCATCAATAATACGACGCACTTTTTTACCAAACATCTGCTCGATCTCATCGAGTGTAATGTTGGTATCTTCAACCACATCGTGTAAGAGGGCACAAACTATTGAAGTTGTACCTAAACCAATTTCTTCTGCAGCAATCTGAGCTACGGCAATCGGGTGGAAAATATAAGGTTCGCCAGATTTTCGACGCATTTCTTTGTGACTTTCTAATGCGAGATCAAATGCTTTTCTGATCATCTGCTTGTCACCTCGTTGCATCGTTGGTTTACATGCGCGTAGTAATGCTCGGTATCTTTTACGTATTTCTTTATTTTCTGCTTCTATATCAATCACATAATCTTTCATAAACTTGCAGTTGCATTATGATTTTAAAAATACATTTCTTAAATTAGTTATTGTTAATTTAAAGGAATAAATAGTAAACCCGATTTATTTTTATTAAATGTAATAATTTTTTAATACTATTGACAAAAAAAGACAATTTTTAAATTGTAATGATCAGAATAAACTTACGCTGGATACTATCTTTACTTGCTTTTATCCCTTTTTTGGGGATGTCTCAAGCACTGACAGTACCGCTCTACGGGGAGGGGCAGCAACAAGTAATTGAAGAGTATAATATGACCACATTAGAGAGTGGCGAGCGGCTTCCTTGGTTCTTAATTCCAGAGGTCAAAATATCAAAACCAAGAATATGGACTTCGGAAGATGCTAAAAAACAGTACCTAAGGCTAAGACGAAATGTGTTAAGGGTATTGCCTTATGCTATTTTTGCTCAAAAAAGATATGATCAGTTAGACCGGGAACTTGCATTGGTTTCTGATAAAAAAGAACAGAAAAAGCTGATTGAAACATGTGAGAATGAAGTGAAGTCGATGTTTAATAGGGAAATTAAAAATATGAGTATTACACAGGGGAAAATTCTCATTAAACTTATAGACCGACAAACAGGACATTCGAGCTATGAAATGGTGAAACAGATGAAAGGTGGGTTATCTGCTTTTTTATACCAAGGGGTAGCTAAAATATTTGGACATAACCTAAAAAGTACTTACGATCCGAGAGAAGATTTTGAAATAGAAAATATCATTAGAGAATTTCAAAAAACGAGAAGAGATCCACAGTATTTTTAAAAATTATTAATTTATGAAGACAGTTTATGATTTTAAAGCCCTACAGTTCAATGGTCAAGAAAAATCATTAGCTGACTATAAGGGAAAAGTATTGCTCATTGTAAATACGGCCAGCCAATGCCTGTTTACGAGCCAATTTAAATCCTTAGAAAAACTTTACCAGACCTATAAAAATGATGGTTTTGAAATTCTTGCTTTCCCATCTAATAATTTTGGAAAACAGGAACCACTAACTGGTTATACGTTAGAGACTTTTTGTAAAATTAACCAACAAGTTCATTTTTCTGTTTTTAAACGTACGCATGTGATTGGCGAATATGCCTCGCCCTTGTATCGTTATCTGGCTCAAAAGGAGGAAAATGGACATGTTTCGAGTAAACCACTATGGAATTTTCACAAATATCTGATCAATAAAAATGGAGAGGTAGTCGACTATTTTTACTCAACAACCTCACCAACGGCGTCTAGAATCAAAAAACGTGTTGAGCAATTATTATCTGAAGGGTAGAAAGAACGAAATGTTTACTACTTTTGTCTATATTTAGTTGGTTAAACATTGAAAATAGACTCGCATGATAAAACTTGATTTATTAGTAATTACTGTGCATCCGGATGATGCAGAATTAGGGGCCGGAGGTACAATAGCAAAATATGTTGCTGCGGGTAAAAAAGTAGGTATTGTAGATCTTACGAGAGGGGAACTTGGTACTCGCGGTACTGCTGAAACCAGAGATCGTGAAGCAAACGATGCAGCTGCAATATTGGGCTTAACGGTAAGAGATAACTTAGCGCTACGTGATGGTTTTTTCAATAATAGTGAAGAAGATAAGCTTGCTGTCATTCAGGCGATCCGTAAATATCAACCAGAAATTATAATCACAAATGCCATTACTGACCGCCATCCTGATCATGGTAGAGCAGGTCACATGGTGAATGAAGCATGCTTTTTGGCAGGTCTAAGGAAAATAGAAACGATAGCAGACGGAATTTTACAAGAAGCTCACCGTCCTAGATTGGTGCTGCAGATGATTCAGGATTATTATATTAAACCTGATATTGTACTGGATATTACGGATTATTATACGATTAAGGAAAAATCAATATTAGCGTATAAAACACAGTTTTATACAGGCGAAGAAACGAATCTCGACGAACCGCAGACCTATATTTCGAATCCCGATTTTATGGAATCTACAGCTGCAAGGGCGCGAGAATTTGGTAGATCGATACAGGTAAAATATGCTGAAGGGTTTACGGCAAAGAAAATATTAGGTGTTGATGATATATTTCATCTGATTTAATTTAAAATAATCAAATAAAAGCCGTTTCTTTATTATATTAAGAAACGGCTTTTGCTTTTACAGCATATATTACATGAAAAATCAACAATTCTCGCTACAGGATCGAATAAAAAGTTTTGCATATGCATTCAATGGTTTCAAAATACTGTTGATAGAAGAACATAATGCGCGTATTCATGTAGCGGCAACTATTGTGACCATTGTTGCTGGAATTTACTTTGATATCGCTGCGATTGAATGGATGATCATCTTACTCTGTATTGGTGCTGTTTTTGCGCTTGAAATAATTAATTCCGCTATTGAAAATCTTGCGGATCTGGTTTGTCAGGAAAAGAATGATTTTGTAAAAAAAGCGAAAGATCTAGCAGCTGCCGCAGTATTAACAGCAGCGATCGTTTCTGTGGTTATAGCAATGTTCATTTTTGTTCCAAAAATAATGGCGATATGGTTTTAATTAGGGCTTACGAGCTACGGGATCGGGATGTCGTACTCAATATTATGCAAGAAAATATTCCAGCTTACTTTGCTCAGGATGAAAAAGAGGATTTGAAGTATTATCTGGATTTCGAGATGCAGCAGTTTTTTGTTCTTGAAGTAGACAATAGAGTGGTGGCATGCAGTGGCATTACCGTTGAGCTGGAAGAGCATAGGGCTGTAATCTGTTGGGATATGGTCCTTCCTGCAGAACAGGGTAAGGGATATGGCAAAAAGTTGCTGGAACACCGTATAGCAATTTTAAAAGAGCTGAAAACGATCGACCGCATCATTGTCCGTACTTCGCAACGTACTTATCTATTTTATCAGAAAAATGGCTTTGTTTTAAACCAGATTGTAAAAGATTATTGGGCGAAAGATTTTGACTTATACAGTATGGAATTGCTCTCTTAATCAAGTAAATTAAATAAAAAAGAGATCAATATAAAAAGAGGGATAATTAGAGCGGCAATAATATTGAATCTGAATTTTGGAATTTCGTTTTTACGGTATAAGAAAACAGATTCTACTATTAAATAGATAATCCATAGCAGCAAAAAGATTCCCATATAAAAAATTATAGCTAAGCTATCGGCTGTACCGCAACGTCTATTTGGATCTAACTGGGACAAACCGATGGGAATGGCCATAAATAAAAGAATGATCAATGCGACTATTCTGATTAGAACGTGTTTTGTCATACAATCTTTTTTTATTAATACACATACATAAAAAAAGGTAACCTTTCTGGTTACCTTTAGCTGTTTTTTACAATCGAAATTGTTATTTCTTTTTGTCAATTTTGTAAAGACGTCCTAAATCTGTAATGGCATAAAGCGCTCCATCTTTACCTTGTGTGATATCTCTGAAGCGTTGTCCTTCTTTTGCTAATAACCTTTCTTCGCCTACGACTTTATTATCTTTAATAACTAGACGGGCAATATGCGTACTGCTTAGTCCACTGATGAATAGATTGTTTTTCCATTCAGGAATGGCATCTCCTGTATAGAATGTAATACCGCTAGGTGATAATACGGGATCCCAGTAATAAACCGGTTGCTCTAATCCTTCTTTTTGTTGGATAGGTTCTCCAATTTTTTCACCACTGTATTCTAAACCGTAAGTAATGATTGGCCAGCCGTAGTTTTTGCCAGGCTCGATACGGTTTAGTTCATCTCCACCGCGAGGACCAAATTCTGTCTCCCATAAATCGCCCGTTTCAGGATGAAGTGCCAATCCTTGAACATTTCTATGTCCATAACTGTAAATTTCTGGTCTTACATCTGCTTTCCCTGCAAACGGATTACCCGCTGCTGGAGCGCCATCTGTTGTTATTCTAACAATCTTGCCTAATCCTGATTTTAGATCTTGTGCCTGAGGTCTGGTGGCTAAATCTGAACGTTCACCCGTACTTACAATTAAATTGCCTGATTTATCAAATAGGATACGCCCACCATAATGTAGTTTACCTTTGTACTTTGGTGTAGCGCGGTAAATAACTGCGACATTTTCAACTGTCTTCTCATCTGCGGCTAATTTTCCTTTACCGACGGCTGTTAGGTTTCCTTCAGCACTTGGCTCAGAAAAAACAAAATAGATCATTCGGTTTGTTTCAAAATTAGGATCTATCGTTAGTCCCAATAAACCACCTTGACCATTTGTATCCACTTTAGGTAGACCTGTTATCGGTTCAGAAACTTTACCGTCAGCAGTTGCTATTCTAAAGGTTCCTTCTTTTTCGGTAATGAGTAAACGTCCGTCCGGCAAAGACGCAATTCCCCAAGGAGACTTCAATGTTGTATTGAGTACAACTCCTTCAAATGGTGTAGTGGTTTTTACACCGGCGATACGGGTCTGGCCTTCAAAGGCAGGTTTATATTTTGTATTTGCCGCATTCGTTTCTACAGCAGGATATATACTATCTACTGTATTATTGTTCGTTTCAGCACCTGTAGTACCGTTAGAACAAGAATATAATGCGAAAGAACTAATCAGGATTGTGGCTAATTTACTTTTCATAGACAAATTGAATTGTTTCATATCATATAAAAATATAAATAATTTATTTAAAAATTACATGCAAAGCGTTTTATCATGAAATAAAGCCTTTTACATACTGACGTGTAATTTCATGTTTGGGATTTAACAGTACTTCTTCTGTTTTTCCAAATTCAAGAATTTCGCCGCCATAAACAAAAATGATATAATCAGAAACACGGCGTGCTTGTCTCAGAATATGCGTAACCAACACAATGGTATAATCTTTCTTGAGTTCAATAAGTAGATTTTCGATCGTCTGCGTCGATATTGGATCTAATGCAGAGGTTGATTCATCGCCTAATATAATCTCAGGCTTGACGGCCAGCCCACGTGCCAGGCATAGGCGCTGCTGCTGCCCAATGGAAAGTCGTGTCGCGGATTGATCCAGCCGATCTTTCACTTCTTCCCAAAGTCCGACATTCTTCAACTGTGTTTCTACGATCTCATTTAATTCCTTTTTTCCTCTTGTCCCATGGATGCGAGGGCCATAAGCGACATTGTCATATATCGACATCGGCAACGGAAATGGTTTTTGAGAAAGTAAGCCCATTTTTTTTCGAATATGTGTTACTTCGGCATTTGGGGCATATATATCTTCGCCATTGACAAATACAGAGCCTGAAACCTGAACTCCTTTCGTATCATCAATAAGTCGGTTTAAGGTTTTCAGTAACGTCGTTTTCCCACAACCAGAAGGACCGATGATCGAGGTAATGCTGTTATTAGGCAACGACAGATTGATGTTTTTCAAAATATGATGACCGTCAATATGAATATTCAAATCCTGTATCTGAATATGCGGTTGAATAGCCGGTCTTACAATTTGTGTTTGTTCTGTTTCGATGATAGGATGTGCGTGCATATGACAATAATTAGAATAATAAAAGTTAAGATAAGTGCTGATGCGTAAGCACGGCCTTGAACTTCTGGAATAGGACTGCTCAACTGGAAGAAGATCGCTAATGGCAATGTTGCGGCGGGTTCGTCAATATAACGGGGTAAATTGTCGCTAAATCCTGTTGTTAACAAAACTCCGGCAACATCTCCGATAGATCTTCCAAATGCAAGTAAGATTGCTGTAAATATTCCTTGTTTAATGTGTAAAATAAAAACTTTTGCGACTTCCCATTTGGTCGCACCTAAAGATAAAGTAACATGTTTTAAGTCTGTGGGAACTGTTTTGATGATTTCATCGACTGTTCGCACCACAATTGGTATTGTTAGCAGTGTAATGGTAATAATTCCACCTAAAAGGGATGCGCGGATGCCAAAATAAACCATGATGGTAAATCCTACAGCTCCGTATACGATAGAAGGAATTCCGTACAGGATATCAAACATTAATTTCGAGTACTGCGCTAGTCTCGATGATGTTTTGATGTATATATTTAAATATAAGGCGATCGGCACACCGATTAAGGTTGCCAATATAGTTGCTACACCTGCAAGGTAAAGAGATCCTAATATCGCATTTAAAATACCACCTTCTTTACCCATGTAAAAGCCACCCTTTGGTAATTGACTCACCATTTCCCAAGATAGATAAGGTAACCCTTTATATAGGATGGTGCCGATTATAAAAAAAAGTGAACCGGTGACCAACATTCCGGAAAGATGCATAAAACCTTTTGCAACTTTCTCTTTAAAAAGTCTTGTTTTAAGATTATCCATTATGCTTGCCCTCCAATCTGTTTAATATGATGCGTGAAATGAGATTGAATCCGAAAATAATAACGAAAAGGAGTAAGGCTGAAAACATCAGTGCCGAATCGTATAATGGTATTGACATCATTTCCCCAAAATTGTTTGCAATGAGTGCGGGAATAGGATAACCAGCATCAAATATGGATGTCGGTATTTTAGGAACATTACCGCAGACCATCAAAACTGCAATTGTTTCGCCGAATGCTCTGGAGATCGCCAATACAATTGCGGCTATTATACCAGGTTTTGCTCTTCTAAGTATGACTTTTTGGGCAGTTTCCCATTTGGTAGCGCCCAAAGACAGTGATGCTGCTTTAAGTTCTGCCGGCACCGTTTTTAAAACCTCGACCATAATACTGATCATGATCGGGAAAATCATCACTGCGAGTACGATTCCTCCAGCCAAAACAGTGTAACCCGAAGTAGAAACCGCAAAAATGGGCGCAATATAAGATTGTATTGCAGGTACGATAAATAATACACCCCAAACCCCGTATAACACAGGAGGAATGGCTGCCAGAACATTGATAAGCGGTAATATGACATTTTTCAAGGTGTCTGACGCATACTCTGTTAAGTAAATAGAGGTTAAGATACAAAGTGGGCATGAAATCAATAGCGCAACCAATGTGACACTGAGTGTGCCCATAATAAAGGGTAGGAAACCAAAACTTCCTTTCATAGGTGCCCACACATGATTTGTCAATAGTTCAAGAATGTTAAACGATTCAAATAAGGGTACTGATTTAAAAGTCAGTCCGATACCGATTATAATGACCACTGAAAGTGAAATGAGCAACAAAACAAAACTGACCTGTTTTGCGATTGCATTTTTTAATAACCTTGTTTTTAGCATATTACAGTTTAATCAGTTCTTTATTAATTAACGACTCTGTTAATGGTACATATCCATTTTCCAATAAATAACTCTGCGATTTTTTCTTTAGCACAAATGAAATGAATTCTTTAACGAGCAAATTATCAGGCTTCCCTTTTGTGATAAACGAAAGATCTCTGGCTGGTGGGCTAGGGTAATGGTTGTTACTGACAGCATCCGTTAAATCATCTATGGTACTATAAAAATCTTCGTTTTCACTGATCTGCCCATCTGCATTTAGATCGATTGGCAAGACATCAATTTTATCCATTACTTTTTTTGTTTTTAAGTCATAGACGTAATTGATGTTGTTAAATCCTATGGCATTTTTATCGTCTTTAATTGCCTGTGCAATTCCTGGATCACCAAAGATTCCTACGCCTTTTAAATCCTCCTGCTTACTTTTAAAGAAATTGGCCCAAGTTTCGGCGGCACCGGCGGCATCAGCACGAGTGTACACGATCACCGGATCTTTTGAAAATCGCGCGTCGATCTCGTTCCAGGTTTTATATTTTTTATTGATAAAGATATTTTTGAGTTCCGCATGGGTCAAACCACGTTCTTTAAGTAAGGTATAATTTGGATTTTCAGCATTAATGGTACAGATCACAGCATCTTTAGCAACATGGATAGGAAAGGCGCCTTTTGCTATTTCCTGTGGATGAAGATCGCGGGAAATAAGTCCGATGTCGACCATACCGGTCAATGCATCTGCAATTCCTTTGCCTGCTCCGCCAGCTGAAATATTAAAACGCACATGTGGATGTTCCTTTTTAAACTCTTCACTCCATAAGACTACTAAAGGATAGAGTGCAAACGCTCCAGATAAGGAAATATTACCTTCAAATCCTCTTTCTTTTGTATAGCCATTCTCTATTTTAGGAGCACACGCGTTATTCGTAAGCAACAACAATAAGCTTAATATAAGTATATTACGGTTGTTTTTTTTCATTTTATCTATCTCTATAGGATTGGTCTACAATAATATTTTTGACAAATATATATTAATTTAATAGATTTTATAGATTATATAGTTTTTTTTTCTACTTTTGAACCAAATAGAAGAGAATACAGACCAATAAATAGAATTTCAGCATATGCAAAGTTTCCGTACAGAGCTTGAAAACCCTGTGGTTGAGCAAGAGATTATTGATTTAGAAAAGAAAATTAGACTTTTTCAGGAAGGGAAAATTACGGATGAAAAATTTCGTTCATTGCGCCTTGCAAGAGGGGTTTACGGTCAACGTCAACCTGGAGTGCAAATGGTGCGTATTAAATTACCTTTCGGAAAAGCAACTTTCAAACAAGTGATTAAAATATCTGATGTATCGGATGAATATGCGATTCGCAATCTGCATATCACGACCCGTCAGGATATTCAGATACACTTTGTTAGTTTAGATCGCACACCAGAGTTATGGGCCAAATTGGCAGAGGATGATATTACTTTACGTGAAGCCTGTGGTAATACTGTGCGTAACGTAACGGCATCACCTACAGCCGGAATAGATCCACAAGAACCTTTTGATGTTTCTCCGTATGCGCAGGCCGTTTTCGAATTTTGCTTAAGAAACCCGATCTGTGCGGAAATGGGTCGTAAATTTAAGATGTCATTTTCTTCATCAGATGATGATACTGCTTTTTCATATATCCATGATCTTGGCTTTATTCCTAAAATACAGCTTATTGATGGTAAAGAAGAACGTGGTTTTAAAGTTCTGTTAGGTGGTGGATTGGGTTCTCAACCTTTTCTAGCGCACTTGGTACATGAATTTTTACATGAAGATCAGTTGATTCCGTTTGTTGAATCTTCTTTACGTGTATTTGACCGCTATGGCGAGCGTAATAATAGAAATAAAGCACGCTTTAAATACCTGATCCAAAAATTGGGTATTGATGAAGTGTTAAGATTAATTGCTGAAGAACGCGTTGCTAATCATGTAAAATCTTTTCAGATCAACCGCGATACGATCACGCAACCGACTCCACCGAATACGGATGTCGTGGAAAGTTTATCTTTGGATTTAGATCCGGATTACCTGATCTGGAAGTCAACAAATACTTTTGAGCAAAAGCAGCAAGGTTTTTATGGTGTATTTGCTAAAATATCTACGGGCGATCTTCCAACTGAAAAAGCACGAGTTTTGGTTGCTGGACTGGAAGGTCTGGTTGCCGACGAAATTCGTTTCACTCAGAATCAGGGATTGTTGCTTAAGTATGCTACCGAGAAAACGCTTCCTCATATTTTTAAATTATTGACGAAGCTTGAGTTGGCTTCTCCTGGATTTGAAAGCACGTCTGATGTGACGACCTGCCCAGGTACGGATACATGTAATCTGGGCATTTCAAACAGTACAGAGATGGCACGGGTTATTGAGTCATACATTCGTGATTTTTACGCAGATTTTGTTTACAACCGTGAACTGAAGATCAAAATTTCAGGCTGTATGAACTCTTGTGGACAGCATGGATTGGCGCATCTGGGTTTTCATGGAAGTTCTGTAAAAGCAAACGGTAAAGTCGTTCCTGCTGCACAGGTCATGATCGGTGGTGGTACTGTTGGTGATGGTGTAGGTCGTGTGGCCGAAAGAATTATCAAAGTACCTACCAAAAGAGTGCTGCACGTGGTTGACCTGGTTTTAACGGATTATAAAAAGAATGTTCAGGAAGGTGAAAATTTTCATGCTTACTATGACCGTCAGACTAAAAACTATTTCTACACCTTATTGAAACCTCTTGCTGATCTAACAACACTATCTGATGATGAATATATTGATTGGGGTCATCAGGAGACTTTTGAAACAGCGATCGGTGTGGGTGAGTGTGCGGGTGTCATGATTGACCTTGTTGCTACTTTGATCTTTGAAGCTGAAGAAAAAAGAGCTTGGGCGGTTTCTGCTCTTGAGGAGAAAAAGTATGCGGATGCTATTTATCATACCTACAGTACTTTTATAGGTTGTGCTAAAGCATTATTATTGGATAAAGGTGTTAATGTGAGTTCACAGCATGCTGTGATCCAGGAGTTCCAAGCGCAATTTGTGGAACAACATATTTTTGAATTGGAAACTACGTTCCCAGAACTGGTTTTGCAAATAAATAAGAATGAGCCTACTCCAGAGTTTGCTGAAAACTACCTTGAGAGCTTGAATACATTCTTTAACGCTGTGTATGAGTATAGAAATGCGGTGAAAGTTAATTAATGAGGAGGATAGAAGATGAATATTAAACCAAAAGTAACTTTGGTCGGAGCGGGTCCTGGTGATCCTGAATTGATCAGCTTAAAAGGTATAAAAGCGATAAAGGCAGCGGATGTAATTTTATACGATGCTTTAGTGGATGAGAGTTTATTGGATTTTGCCAGTGCAAACTGCACGAAGGTATATGTTGGGAAAAGAGCGGAACAGCTTTCTACTTCACAGGATCAGATCAACCAGTTACTGGTCGATTATGCGCTGACTCATGGTCATGTGGTGCGATTAAAAGGCGGAGATCCATTTGTATTTGGACGTGGTGGTGAAGAACTTGATTTTATTAATCAATATGATATCGAAACAGCGGTTATTCCGGGTATTTCCTCTAGTATCGGATTAACGGGCCTCCAAAAGATTCCTTTAACTTATCGCGGTATCAGTGAAAGTTTTTGGGTGATAACTGGATCTACAACTGAAGGGAAACTCTCAGAGGACTTGTATGCAGCTGTTAAAACAAATGCAACAGTAATCGTGCTGATGGGATTTGGTAAGCTAACAGAAATAGTCGCATTATACAAACAGCATGGTAAAGAAAATCTGCCTATTGCATTGATTCAAAATGGCTCTATGCCAAATGAAAAAATTATTATCGGTACGATTGAAGATATACTGGACGAAACTCAGGAAAAACGCATTGGTGTACCGGCTATTATTGTTTTGGGCGAAGTTGTTTCTAAGCATCCGAATTTTAAACATATTATTGAAAAATACGCAACTGTTTAAATGAATACGCTATTTCCAATTTTTGTCAAGCCAGATCAGATTCACATTTTATTAGTGGGAGGTGGACCGATCGGGTTAGAGAAATTTCAAGCAATCATTCAGAATAATGATAAAGCGCATATAACAGTAATTGCGACTAAAATATGTCATGAATTTAAAATCATCATGACGCAATATAAGCATATCGTTTTTGAAGAGCGTGATTTTGTGGAATCGGATCTTGATGAAAAACATCTCGTGATGCTGGCAACAAACAATCATGAACTTAATGATCAAATAAGAGCGTTAGCGAGTTCAAAACATATTTTGCTAAATGCGGCAGATAAACCGGAACTATGTGACTTCTATCTTGGATCGATCGTTAAAAAAGGTAATTTGAAAATTGCGATTTCAACGAACGGTAAATCCCCGACAATTGCAAAAAGAGTAAAGGAGTTTTTACAGGAAATGCTTCCTGAGGAGATTGATGAAACATTGGAATTGATGAGCCAATTGCGGAATCAATTAAAAGGTGATTTTCAGTCAAAAGTCACGGCGCTGAATAAACATACAAAATCATTAATTGAGAGAGATGGAAATTAGTGGAATTAAAGAACTTTTATCAGGAAAACAGGGAGCGGATCTGCTTCAGGTTATTACTGAACAATATCCTGATCAGGTTGTATTTTCGACATCTTTCGGTATCGAAGATCAGATTATTACAGATTGGATAGGAAAGAGCAAAGTGAATATCAGGGTTTTTACTTTGGATACGGGAAGACTTTTTAAGGAGACTTATTCGTTATGGAGCAGAACTGCTGAGCGCTATGCGCTAAAAATTGATACGTACTACCCGAATACCGAAAAGGTTCAGGAATTTGTTTCTGAAAAGGGGCCGAACTCATTTTATGAGTCTGTTGAAAATAGAAAATCTTGTTGCTACATACGCAAAA
Source organism: Sphingobacterium sp. B16(2022) (assembly GCF_012030425.1). Classification (GTDB taxonomy): domain Bacteria; phylum Bacteroidota; class Bacteroidia; order Sphingobacteriales; family Sphingobacteriaceae; genus Sphingobacterium; species Sphingobacterium anhuiense. The sequence goes on from NZ_JAAUVN010000001.1 coordinate 1,534,382, forward strand.
TAGAGCCTTTACAGCGGGCTTTGCGAGGTGCCAAAATTTGGATAACAGGAATTAGAGCGGAGCAATCGGCGAATCGTCACGATATGGAGTATATTGAGTATGATGAGGGGAATAATATTATCAAAATTCATCCGCTATTTGACTGGACTTTTGAGATGGTTACCAATTATATTAAAAGCGAGCGTATACCTTACAATATACTGCACGATAAGGGCTTTCCGAGCATCGGATGTGAGCCCTGTACCCGGGCTGTTCAGGAGGGTGAAGATTTTCGCGCCGGCCGATGGTGGTGGGAAGATCAGAGTAAAAAAGAGTGTGGATTACATGTGACAACAAAATAAAGCAAGATTAAATGGATTATTTAGATCAACTAGAAGCAGAATCAATCTATATATTACGTGAAGTGGCCGGGCAATTTGAAAATCCTGCGCTCTTATTTTCTGGTGGAAAAGATTCTATTACTTTGGTTCATTTGGCATTAAAAGCATTTAGACCGGGTAAATTTCCTTTTCCACTGGTGCATATTGATACAGGTCACAATTTTCCGGAAACCATTGCATACCGCGATTGGTTAGTAGAACAGATCGGTGAAAAACTGATCGTAGGACATGTGCAAGATAGTATCGATGCTGGTAAAGTTGTTGAGCAAAAGGGGAAAAATGCCAGCAGAAATGCTTTACAGACGGTGACTTTACTGGATACAATTGCTGAAAATGGTTTTGACGCCTGTATTGGCGGGGCACGTCGTGATGAGGAGAAAGCAAGGGCTAAAGAACGTGTATTCTCTGTTCGTGATGAATTTGGACAGTGGGATCCGAAGCGCCAACGTCCTGAATTATGGAATATCTTTAACGGAAAAATCAATAAGGGCGAAAATGTCCGCGTATTTCCAATATCAAACTGGACGGAACTGGATGTTTGGAATTACATCAAACGGGAGAATATTAAACTTCCAAGTATTTACTTCAGTCACGAGCGTGAAGTGATCACCCGGAATGGCCAATTAATGGCAGCTGCGTCTTTCTTAAACATCGATGAAGAGGATGTTGTGGAAACAAAATCGGTCCGATTTAGAACAGTCGGTGATATGACCTGTACTGCAGCTGTGGACTCGCAGGCTACTGCCTTAGATGATATCATTGCAGAAATAAAAGCCTCTACAGTAAGTGAGCGTGGTGCCCGTATGGATGATAAAGTTTCTGAAGCGGCAATGGAAGACCGAAAAAAACAGGGATACTTCTAAGGGCAATGCAATAAGTTTTGGTGACTAATACAAAAATCTAGAAAATGAAAATTTTAAAATTTATAACGGCTGGTTCTGTTGATGATGGTAAAAGCACATTGATCGGCCGTTTATTATATGATACAGATTCGATACTGGACGATCAACTGGAAGCGATAAAAAAGGCTAACCGAAAAAATAATGATGGGACTGTGGATCTAGCAATTTTGACCGACGGATTGAAAGCTGAACGTGAACAGGGAATTACGATCGATGTTGCTTATAAATACTTTCAAACAGAGCACCGCAAATTTATCATTGCTGATGCACCGGGACACATACAGTACACACGCAATATGATAACAGGGGCTTCTAACTCTGATCTCATCATTATATTGGTCGATGCGCGTAAAGGGGTTATTGAGCAAACAAAACGTCATTCTTTTTTAGCAAAACTACTTGAACTTAAAAAAGTTTTAGTGTGTATCAATAAAATGGATATGGTGGATTATAGCCAGGAAGTGTTTGAAAACATTAAAGCTGATTATCAGACCTTAGCGGAACGTTTAAAATTGACTGATGTTGATTTTATGCCGGTTTCTGCACTAAAAGGTGACAATATTGTGCATCCTTCGGAACATTTGACTTGGTATGAGGGACCTTCTTTATTGTCTTATCTTGAGACGATAGAATTTAAAGAGGCAGATCAGCAAGCTTGGCGTTTACCGGTACAATGGGTGGTAAGGCCACAGACTGAGGAGTTACATGACTACAGGGGATATGCTGGACGTGTTGTTGGTCATGGTCTAAAAGTAGGAGATGATGTGCTAATTTTACCTTCTTCTATTAAAAGTAGCATCAAAAGTATTGAACTGGCTGGAGTAGATCTGCAGGAAGCGGAAGATGGCCAGTCGGTTATTGTCCATCTTGCAGATCATGTTGATATCAGCCGTGGTGATACCATTGTAACGGCTCAAAATTTGGGTCTGGTGGAACGTAATTTTGAAGCGAATATCTGCTGGTTTGACAACAAGGCTCTGGATACGAATCAAATTTATTTGTTTCAGAATTTCGGTAGAACGACAAAAGTGAAAATAAATGAAATCATTCATAAAGTGGATATCAACAACCAGGAATATAAGTATGGTGAAGGGATAGCTCTTAATGATATAGGCCGTGTACAGATTAAGGCCGCTGAAGATATCTCGTTTGATCTTTACCAGGATCACCAGGCAACCGGCAGGGGTATTATCATTGACCCGCGCACTAACTTAACAGTTGCGGCTGTTATGATTGAAAGCGTTGCTTAGCAGGCGAGGGGGATAGAAAGTCAAGTAAATTACTTTTTAATTAACATGAAAAAGGGTGGCCAATAAGGCCACCCTTTTATCATTAACATTTTTTTATTCTTATTTCCAACCTCCACCTAAGGCTTTGTATAACACTAATTGATTTAAGATCTTTTCTTCTAGAATATTGACCTGCTCAATTTGAGCAGCAAGGGATTCTCTTTGACTGGTGATGATCTCTAAATAATTGATACGGCCTGCCAAAAATAAATCATGAGCGGAATTTACGGATGATTCTAAAGCAACGACTTGTTCATTTTTGTGCTGAAAGCGTTCAATAATATGATCTTCTGTCAGCAAGGCATTGGATACTTCGTTATAAGCCTGTAAAACAATCTTCTCGTAATTCAAGAATGAAATACCATAATTTCCTTTGTACTGTTCATACTGCGTCTTTAATTCTCTTTGATTAAAAATCGGAGCTGTAATGCCACCGAATAAACCGTAAGTTGCCGATTTATTGATGTCAATCAGTTTATCGAAGCTAAATGAATTTAAGCCGATAAAAGGAGATAAGACTACTGCGGGTAAAAAAGCAGCTTTCGCAGCATGAACTTCATGCATGGCCGAAACCATCTGATGAGAGGCTTCGCGGATATCTGGTCTCAATGCAAGCATTAATGCGGGATCTCCAGAAGCCAATTTATCAAACAGATGTACTTCTTCCAGCTGAATTGCAGTACGTTCAATAGGCTGATTCACACGTCCAATAAGGAAATTGATGTGATTTTCGAGAATACTGATTTCTTGCTTTGTCTTAGCACGATCTGACTTGGAGTTTGCTAGAATAGCTTTAAACTGCTGAACAGCTAATTCGGTCGCTCGACCCGCTTCTTTTTGTACTTCAATAATAGCTAAGGCTTTTTCCTGCAGTTTTAGATTTCTTTCAAAGACTGCTAACTGATTATCCAGACTGATGAGCTGATAGTAGGCAGAACCAATATTGGTCACCAATTCGGTCGCAATCAATTGCTTTGCTTCAAGCTGTGATAGATAATTCTCGTACGATGACTGTCTCAGATTTTTTAATTTGCCCCATACATCGATTTCCCAAGAACTGCGCAGTCCTACAAAATAATCTGGAATAGCTGGTGATGGAATCTTTTCGTCTGATTTTAAGTTTTCTGAAAAGTTACTATCGTAGTTACCAATGCCTTCTTCTGTATAAAAGCCATACTTTGTCAAACCTGCGCCAACTTCAGCATTTACTTTTGGAAATAGCGCAGCTTTTTTCTGTTTGAAGCTTGCTTGAGCAATCTCTATACGCTTTATCGCCATCTGTAAATCATAGTTATACAGTAATGCTGAATCCACAAGGGCAATCAGTTTTTTATCTTCAAATACTTTTCTCCAAGAAATCTGACCTATCGAACTATCGGTTTGCACATTTGCCGGTGAAAATTTTTCGGGCAATGCTGTCGCTTGCATCGGTGTCAGCTTTTTAGGAACAGAACAGCTCGATATTAAAATAACAGCAAGCACAACAGAAACTACTGTTGCTAATTTCTTCTTCTTAACTTTTGTTGTTTTTTTTGAACAGAGAACATAAAGTGCAGGTATAATCAAAACACCGATTATGGTTCCGATCAACATACCTCCAACGGAAGCGGTACCAATTGTTCTGTTACCGATAGCACTTGCTCCAGAGGAGAACATCAATGGAATAAGTCCCGCCACAAAGGCAAATGATGTCATTAAAATTGGTCTTAGACGTGCTATCGCACCGTCGATCGCGGCCTCCACAATGGACATACCCTGTTTGTTTTTGAGTACTGCATATTCGACAATCAAAATGGCATTTTTTCCTAAAAGCCCAATCAGCATGACGAGTGCCACCTGTGCATAAATGTTGTTTTCTAATCCCAATAACTTTAAGAATAGAAACGCTCCGAACATACCGGCGGGAATACATAAGATAACAGGTAAGGGCAAGAAGAAACTTTCATACTGCGCAGCCAATAGTAAGTAAACAAACAATAGTACTAAGGCGAAAATGTAAATAGTCTGATCGCCAGAAGCAATCTGCTCTTTAGTCATACCTGACCATTCAATACTATAGCCTTGCGGTAAGCTCTTCGCAATCTCCTGGATGGTTTCAATTGCTTGTCCGGTACTGAATCCAGATGCCGGCTGCCCATTGATCATGGCGCTTGTAAACATGTTATAGCGTGTAATCTGTTCCGGTCCAAATACGCGCTTCATGGTAATAAAGGCTGAGTAAGGAACCATTTCGCCATTATCGGTTTTCACAAAAAGATTTAAAACATCTTCGGGCTGTTTCCGATAATGTGCGTCTGCTTGCACCATTACTTTATACATCTGTCCATAACGAATGAAATTGGTGGCGTAGAAGCTACCCATAAGTGTTTGCAATGTATTCATTGCATTATCAACAGATATTCCTTTCTTGGCCGCTAAATCGTAGTCAATTTCCAACATATACTGCGGAAAGTTAACGTCAAATCCTGAAGAAACGCTTTCTATAGCTTCGCTAGCGTTTAGTTTATTCATGAATTCTTCCAATACAACAGCCGTTTTATTGAGATCTTCAGTTCCTGTTTTATCCAGTAAACGAACCTCAAAACCTGCGGCATTACCAAAACCGGGAACGGTAGGCGGAGGGAAGAACTCGATCTGTGCATCTGCGATATGTGCTGTTTTTTCTTTGAGTTCATTCATCACATCATCAACTGTCTGCACACGGTCTTCCCAAGCTTTTAAATTGATCATTCCCATACCGTATGATGAACCTGATACTTCTGTCAAAATACTATATCCGGCAAGTGTTGATACCGTTTCTACGGACTCTAAACTTCTTGATATACGATCTACTTCATCTAACGCTTTCTCTGTTCTATCAACTGTGGCTCCTGGAGGTGTTGTGACACTGACATAGACCATACCTTGATCTTCTGTGGGAATAAAACCGGATGGTAGGATCGCACTTGTTCCCCAAGTTGCTACAAAAGATAATACCAGAACAAGTACTGTAAGTCCGCGACGGCTTACGGTTTTCGATAAAAATCCACGGTATTTTCCAGCTAATTTATCGTAAGCTTGATTGAATTTTTTAAAGAAACGTGTCATCCAGTTATTTTTCTCTTTCTGATCGTGTGGATTTTTTAACATGATCGCACAAAGTGCGGGTGTTAATGTCAGGGCATTGATGCCGGAGATAATAATAGCTGAGGCCAATGTGAGCGAAAACTGCCGATAAAAAATACCGACGGGTCCATCAAGGAAGGCCACGGGTATAAATACGGCTGACATGACCAAAGTGATCGCAATTACAGCAGTACCCACTTCTTTCATTGCCGCTAACGTAGCTTCCATAGGTGGAAGATTTTCCTCTTCCATTTTGGCAAATACGGCCTCGACGACGACAATACCATTGTCAATTACAATTCCGATCGCTAATACGAGTGCAAATAGTGTCAATAAGTTGATGGAGAATCCGAGCATCTGCATACAGAATAGTGAACCGATCAAACTCACCGGAACAGCTAAGATCGGGATCAATGTCGCTCTAAAATTCTGTAAGAATATAAATACGACAATAAACACCAATAAGAATGCTTCAAGCAGGGTTTTGATAACACTGGATATCGATGCATCTAAAAAGCGGGAAACATCATAACCCATTGTATATTTCATACCTGCCGGGAATGTGGCTTTTTGTAATTCCGCCATTCTATCTTTAACACGTTTGATAACATCTTGTGCATTGGATCCCGGCAATTGCTTTAACATGATGGAAGCCGAAGGTCTACCGTCAGTTTTAGAAACCATTTCGTAATCTAATGAGCCGAATTCGATCTCAGCAACGTCTTTTATACGGATAATAGAACCATCTGCATTTGCCCGAATAGGTACATTGGCATATTCTTCCGGTTCCGAGAATTTTCCCGGATAACGAAGTACATACTGTTGCATATTGACCATTTTATCCGAGCTTATACCCGTTTGACCAGGGGCAGCTTCGATATTTTGTTTACGAAGGGAAGCAATTAGTTCGTCGGTTGAGATGTTGTAAGCCGCTAACCGATCAGGTTTAACCCAAACACGCATCGCGTAATCACGCATACCCATAATCTGAGCAAAACCAACGCCTTCAATACGCTTGAGTTCCTTTAAAACATTGATATCTGTAAAATTGTAAATAAAGCGTTCATCAGCAGTTTCATCTTCAGTATACAGATTGAGATACATCAACATACTGTTTACCTCTTTTTCTGTGGTAACACCTGCGCGTGTCACTTCCTCGGGAAGCTCATCTAATACTGTTGTTACCCGATTCTGCACATTTACTGCGGCAATATCGGGATCAATTCCAACTTTAAAAACGACTTGAATGAGTGTTGTTCCATTGTTAGTGGAAACGGTATTCATCGAGGTCATACCTGCAACACCATTGATCGCACGTTCCAGCGGAATGGCAACAGCATTGGTACTGACTTCCGCATTTGCTCCTGTGTAATTTGCGGTAACAACGACCGACGGAGGTACAATATCTGGAAACTGGGTAACAGGTAGTGTAAATAAGGCCAATAATCCTAGTAACGTTATAAATAATGAAATTACCAACGATAGGATAGGCCTTTTTATATAAACATCAAACATAAAATATTTTTAAAACAAAGTTTTTATAACTTAACAGGGATTACTTCCACCTTCATACCATCCTTCAAGGATTGTACACCTTCGTATACGATCTGATCTGTATCAGACAAACCTCCATTCACGATATAGTAATGCCCGACACGTTGGCCAGCTTCAAAAGATTTCATCGAAACAGTTTTATCTTTATTTAAGATATAGACGTAAGTTTTATCCTGAATTTCAAAAACAGATTTTTGATGTACAAATTTGGTATCGCCGGTCTGTATTGGAACAGAGATTTTACCTGAAGCACCATGCTTTAACATGCCCTGCGGATTTGAAAACCTAGCCCGTAAAGATATTGATCCTGTATTCTTCTCAAATTCACTCTCAACAATGGATGCCTTTCCAGGATATGGGTACGGATTACCGTCAGCGAGGATCAGTTTTACATCTTTGTTAAAAGAGTCTTTGTTAAACGATGAGTCAGATACAATACTTAAGTACTCATTTTCAGAAATGTCAAAGTATACATTTACTTCGTTAAGTGAGGAAACGGTCGTTAGTAAAGAACCTTGCTCTAAGAGTGATCCTTCTTTTAGGGGAATACGATCAATCTTACCATCAAAAGGAGCCCGTACTAATGTGAAATTCAACTGCGTTTTAGCTTGTTGCATGATCGATCTTGCTTCTTCGACCTTTGACTCCGCAGCTGTATATTGTAATTTAAGTAATTCGACTTCTGTTTTACTTACGATGTTTTTCGCGGCTAGATCTTTTGTACGTTCTAACTCAAGAACCACTTTTTTGACATCTGTAAGTGCTGCATTAAAGTTGGCTTTTGCGCGCGCATAATCGGCTTTATATTCTTCATCACTGAGTCTGAACAATACTTGACCTTTCTTTACTGCAGCACCTTCATCCACATAGATGTGTTCTAAAAAGCCACTTAAACGTGATCGAAGTTCAATATTTTTGACTGATTGGATATCAGCAATATAGTCTTTGTAAATTGTGGTATCCATAACAACTAAATTGGATACAGGTACTTTTTTAGGAGCTGTACTTACCTGTTTATCATTGCTTTTGGCTGTGCAGGCAGATAAAATCGCTAGGCATGACAATGCATACCAAGACATGGAACGTGTTTTCATATAAAAAATAAAATGTTAACGAATAGAATAAATCAATATAAAATATTGATTATTAGAAAATTAGACTCTTAAAATCTAATTTAAAATTAAAAAATAGGGCAGGGGGTAAACTAGAATAAACTGTATCGGTAGAGATACTGATAGTAACCTGATAAGCAGGCATTTTTCTTACTGTAAAGCGGGTGCTTTTTCTGTTTTAAAATTGATAATGCAGAATAAACAAGTCCCAGAACGAAAATAAAAACGGATAAAATCTGAGGATTAAAATTGAAAATACGATAATCGTCAAACTGAACTTCAGAATCTTTTTCAGGAACTTCAATGGGAATATCCAACACATCGTCAAGAACAAATTCAAGTAATGAATCTCCGGTAAAATATTGTGTGGAAATATTTGATGCACGCGTATTGGTATTGACGCCAGCCTGATAAAAAAGGATGTTCAAGTAACCAAATAATGCCAAGAAGTGAAATATTTTAATCCACATAAAAAACAAATATATAAAATCAAATAGTTATGCTGGAACAACCACATAAATATTACAAAAGAAAAACATTGTCTTAATATTTGATGTAGCTGTATTTTATCAAAATTCCTAATCGCTGAGATTTTAATAAAAAAAAATGAACGGACAATTGTCCAGATAATCAAAATCTCAGAGATGGTTTTTTAGAATATAATTTCGCTGTTTTTTGTAAAATGTCCGAATTTAAAAATTTAATGAAATTCACATTTTTCATTTCGATTATTGATCGATCCATTTCGACAGGAAATTTGTGAACAGTTTTATTTAGAGTTCATCTTGTTTGAATTGTATTGAAGTTAGCCACATAAGATGAACAGTAATATGCAGGTGGTATTTTGATTAAGTCATATAGATCAATATTGATTGATTCTTTAGCACAATAAGCCTTTGGTGGTTATATCACATGAATAAGGGTCTTGTAAATAAAATATTTCCACGTATAAATGAAACTACCGCCATTATATGGAGCCCTTGTAAATGAGCATATTATTAAGTCATATAATTTATATTATGTTAAATAGAAATTATATGATCATCCCCTGCATACATTTATATCTAAAATTTGTTTACCAAAAATGACTATTTCGCAACATCGTATTTAAGTTCATCTAGGTGTTTTTTAACAAATTATTACTGCGCTATATCAAGCTACTACAGTACAATTTATAATCTTCAGAATCTTTTGAAGAATGGTTTTATACGGGATTTTGATTCATCTATGACAGCTAGGTATATCGATGTCGATTGTTTTAAATTTCATTTCTCTACTGCTATCAGATTGATTCTTTTCGATTCATAATACCGTTATATGCTATTGAATATCATGCTTTTATTTTGTAAATTAGATCATCAATGTATCTGTAAATGTGTAAATCGTATGAAAAAATCAAAATGGATTATAGACTCTGCCCACTCCTCGGTACAATTTCGTATTACTTATTTGGTAATAGCCTCTATTAGAGGAAGTTTTAACACTTTTAACGGTTTCGCTGAATGGGGTGAGCATTTTAAAGAAGCCTCTATACAATTTAATATTGATGCAAACAGTATCAATACAAATGTGGAAGAAAGAGATAAACATTTGAAAAGTGCTGATTTCTTTGATACAGCACAATACCCGACAATTTCATTTAAATCCACTAGTTTTAAAAAGATTAAGGGTGAGAAATTTAGATTGGAAGGCCATTTAACCATGCATGGTCATACAAAATTGGTGGAGCTACAAGTGGAATATAATGGTAAAATAATTGATCCACAAGGTCAGGAAAAAATTTCATTTGAGGTGGCCGGAAAAGTGAGCCGATGGGAATTTGATATGAAATATAATTCAGTTTTAGAGGCCAATAGTCTCTTGATTGATGAAGATATTGATATTTCAATTCAATTGTTACTCAATAAAGAGCAATAAATTTATTATTTTGCGTGTGTAAATTAAATACTGTATCAAAATGGCACACGAACTTTTGGCAAAACTGGCGAATAAAGAAATTATTTTTTCAGATGTTTTGAACTACATAGCAGCTCGTTATGAGCACACCCCTACTGCATTTACGAATGGAAATCAAGTAAATCAAGAGACGGAAAATCAAGGCAGTGCAAAGATTCTTGCTTTTGCTAATTTAAACAATTTAGATAAAGATCAGACTCTTGCCCTATTTGCGGAACATTATGAGGCTGTTTTAAATGATCCTGATGGTGATAATCATCAAAACATACGTCAATTTATGATTAGTGGCTGGGATGGCGTATCGTTTAGCGGTGTTGTTTTAACACTGAAATTAGAGGCCTGATAATAAAAAAGCCGTTATTTTCATAACGGCTTTTTTTAAGCAATAAAACTTGGAACTTGTCATTGATTAATGCGAATGTTCTCCGGAATTAGTCATTTTGGCTAATAAAAAGAATGCCCCTTTTTGAACAATCTTCGTATGTTCATCTAATTCTTTTATAGGAGTAATTGCGGTATATCCTCTTGAGGAAACTCCTTTAACAACCGGAACTCTTTCATATTCGTTACCTACTTCTCCATGGTTGTGGTCCGCATGATCTTCGTGACTATGGGTATCAGCTTCTTTTGGTTCTGATCCATGTGCTTTATGGTCTTCCTTTAATATGAAAATGTAATCTTTACCTTCGGCACTTACAATACAATCTGTGGGAACAGCAAGTGATTTTTCATCTCCAATAACAACTGTACCTTGAACCTGCATGCCATTAATAAGTCCTTCTTTGTTGCCTAAAACCTGGGCATGAACTGCGATTGCATTGGTCTCTTTTTCAAAAGCCTGTCCGAGCTGATCTATTTTTGCTTCATATGAAGCATTAGCGTTATTAACAGGAGAAAATAGAATTTTTTGCCCTTTTTTCACTTTTGAGAAATCTTTTTCATATACATACATATCCACATGCAATGCATCATTATTGACAATTTCTAAAATTGGCGAAGACGCCTCGATACGCGTTCCAATCAATCCTTGAATCGAAGCCACCACTCCCGAGATTGGCGCCTTAATCGTAATTTGTGAAGAAATGTGCAAAGACCCTCCTCCGGATGACAGCTGTCGTGACAAACTGTTCTTTTGAGCTTTCAAATTGGCCAGTTCGACCTCAACTTGCTGTAGCTTTTTTAAAGGTGCGGCGTTTCCTTCTACCAATTCCTTCTGACGGTTGACTTCAATCTGAGTTAATGAAATCTGATTGTTAATCAGTTGTAATTGCTCTTGCATTTTAATCAGATCTGGATTGAGCACTTTTCCTAAAATCTGTCCTTTCTTAACAAAATCTCCTGGTCTAGCGTAAAGTTCTTCCAAGACTCCACCATATACAGATGTCACGTAGGCTTTTTTATCATTCGGCACATCAAGCACACCATTGAGTACTAAGCCATTACTTAGCATCTGATAGGATAAATTTGTATAGGTTAATCCTACCTGCTTTTCTTGGGCTGCTGTCAATGTAAGCACCTCTTCCTCATGCTCTTGCTCCCCTTTCTCTTCTGTTTGCTGTTTTTCAGTTGAAGTATTGGTTTGACATCCTAGAGCGACTACGCTACTAGCAAAAAATAAACTATATCGAATTAAAAACTTTAGTTTCATGATACTTAATTTGAATGGTAATATTGATATTGAATCACACTTTGATTGTACGCATTCAAAGCTGTTAGGTAATTTATTTTTATATCAATGGACTGTGATAGAAATTGGATAAGATCTGCGTAACTGATTTCACCACTTTGATAGGCTAAATTGGCAGCTTTCATAATGCCCTCGGATTGCTTTAATCCTGATTGTTCATAAAACTGCAATTGCTTCTCATTTTTGGTGATTTCCTTCTTTGCATTACCTTGTTGCGCTGTAAGGCTTATTTTCAGCTGCTCCAATTCTTGTCTTTCTATTGCCGTCTCCAATTCAGCTATTTTAACTTTATTATGGTAATATTTATTAGAGAATAAAGGCATATTCATCGTTAATGATATACCGGTAACAGGATTCCGTTGTCCCCAAAGTTTTTGGGAGAAAGCTCTACCAGAAAAATCTGGCAACTTGGTTTTTTGCTCCATTTTGGTATTTGCTTCAGCCATCTCTATTGATTTCTGCTGTATTTTAAGCAAAGGATGATCACCTATTGAATCTGGCAATTGAAAAGCACTTATTTTTTGCAGCGCACTCTTGATCGGTAAAATCAAGTTGTTGTTATTTAATAAAACGCTGAAGTTTTGCGCGGCAATGGCTAAATCCTGCTCATTTTGTAGCATAATGGTTTTATTTTCTTGCCATTTTGTTTCTGCCGCCATCTGCTCCAAACCGGCGGCTTCCCCTGTTTTTACCCGAAGTTTTGCGGATTCAAATAATTTTTGATGGGTACTGTCCAGCTGTAGAAAGAAAGCTTGTCTAGCTTCTAGATAAATAAGCTGATAGTAATTTAAAGATACATCCCTTATCAGTTGTTTTTTCGCATCTTCTCTTTGCTCCAAAACCATTTGGGCATTCTTTTTTAAAAATTCTTTTCTAGCCTTATAAAACCCTGGCCAGGCGAAATCTTGACTTAACCCAACTTTCCATAATCCATTTGGCTCTAAAGGGGAGAAATCTTCATTCTCTACAAAAATTCCTGTTTTGCCATCGAAAGATTTCTGTTGGTCAATCTGTGATTTTTCAAGTTCTAATGCCGTGTTTTTAAAATTGAGATTGGCGTCCAAAGCTTGTGCTATAGCTTCTTCCAATTGAATCCTTTTTGGATTTTCTTGCGCTAAACTTATTGTAGAAAGTGATAAGAAAGCCAGCACTAATGATGTTATGATTGTCGATTTCCCTATTTTCATTTTCTTAGTATTAAAAAATAAGACATATAAACAAGGTAATACAAAAAGTGTCAAAAATGTTGCAGACAACAAACCTCCTATGACAACTGTTGCCAACGGTTTTTGTACTTCTGCTCCAGCTCCCGTACTTAGAGCCATTGGTAAAAACCCTAATGAAGCCACTGTCGCCGTCATCAACACTGGTCTGAGTCGAATTTTTGTCCCTTCCCATACCCGCTCAAATACATCGGAAATTCCTTCCTTCTCCAATTGATTAAATGTGGAAATTAAAACAATACCATTCAGTACAGCTACTCCAAATAATGCTATAAACCCTACACCTGCGGAAATACTAAAAGGCATATCGCGGATTAATAGTGCAAATACTCCACCTATTGCACTCATAGGTATGGCTGTGAAAATTAGTAAGGATTCTTTAATTGACCTAAAAGTCAGGTAAAGTAATATAAAGATAAGCAACAATGCGCCCGGGACTGCCAGTGCTAATCTTTTAGAAGCTGCATTTAGATTTTCAAATGTCCCGCCGAAAGTATAGTAGTAACCTGTTGGCATCACATCCATCTTTGTTAGTTTTTCCTGAATCTCATTTACTACTGAAGTAACATCGCGTTCTTTTATATTAAATCCGATCACGACAAGTCTCTTCCCTGATTCTCTGCTGATCTGTGCAGGGCCATCTTTTATACTAATGGTTGCCAGTTGGCTCAATGGAATCTGATCTCCATCCCCAGTTAAGACTGGTAGGTTTTCAACATCGGCCATTGACGTTTTATATGCGCTATCTAAACGAACAACAAGGTCGAATTTCCTTTCATTCTCATATATCGATCCTGTGCTTGTGCCAGCGAAAGACATAGCAATAACTTTATTTAAGTCCTTGACTGTTACGTTGTGCAGGGCTAACTGTGTTCTGTTGTAAACAATCGAGATCTGTGGTAGCCCTGTTGTACGTTCAATCTGTGGTGCTGAAGCTCCTTCAACACTTTGTACAACTTGACCTACACGACTTGCAATCGTTGCAAGTGAGTCTATATTTTCACCAAATATTTTTATGGCAACGTCCTGTCTCACACCTGTCATCAATTCATTAAATCGCATCTGAATAGGCTGCGATGCTTCAAAGAATACACCTGGAATGACGGAAAGTGAATCAAGCATGCGCTCTGCTAGTCCCGTATATGTATCCCCGGATTTCCATTCTGACATTGGTTTCAAGGTGATAATCATATCTGTTGCCTCGGGTGGCATTGGATCTGTCGGGATTTCGGCACTACCTGTTTTGCCTACAACAATTTTTACTTCGGGAAATTTTTTAATAATTTTCGCAGCCTGCATGGATGTTTCTATACTCTGTGAGAGTGAAGATCCTTGTGGTAAAATACAATGAAATGCATAATCTCCTTCTTGTAATTGCGGTATAAATTCACTACCCATTTTACTAAATAGGAAGCCGGAAAAACCTAAGAGTGCTACTGTTAATAATAATAGTGTTCTTCTTATGCGGACAGCCTTTTGAACTAATGGTGCATACCATTGTTGCAATTTGGCCATCATCTTATCGGCGAAAGTAATTTTGTGGTGAGGCTTTTTGGATAAAAACAGTGCACTCATCATCGGTATATAGGTGAGTGATAATAATAGCGCTCCTATAATGGCAAAGCTAACGGTTTGCGCCATAGGGCCAAACATTTTCCCTTCGACCCCTACCAGTGTTAATATGGGTATATAGACAATGAGGATAATAATTTCACCAAATGCGGCACTATTTCTGATTTTTGAAGATGATTGGTATACTTCCTCATCCATCTCAGCCTGATTCAGGACATGCTTACTTTTTCTAAGCCCCAGATGATGCATAGTTGCCTCCACGACAATTAAGGAGCCATCGACAATTAAACCGAAATCGATAGCGCCCAGACTCATGAGGTTGGCACTTACACCAAATAAACGCATCATTCCTAATGCAAACAACATTGATAATGGAATTGCCGAAGCTACAATTAAGCCTGCTCTCAGGTTTCCTAGAAAAATGACTAAAACAAAAATGACGATCAGGGCACCTTCAATCAAATTTTTCTCAACCGTTCCAATAGCACGATTAACCAGATCTGTTCGGTCTGAAAAAGCTTCAACTACAACATCTTGAGGTAGAGATTGTTTAATTCTTTCGAGTTTTTCCTTTACTGCTGCGACTACTTCTGCGGAGTTCTGGCCTTTTAGCATCATAACAATGCCGCCTACGGCTTCTTTTTCTCCATTATAAGTCAGTGCACCATAGCGTACTGCAGCACCTTCACGCACTTCTGCGACATCCCTAATATAAATAGGGAAGCCATTTTTATTTTTTACGGCAACATTGCCGATATCTTCCATGGATGTCAAAAGACCAATACCCCGTATAAAATAAGCACTGGGTTTTTTATCTATATATGCGCCACCTGTGTTTTGATTATTTTCTTCCAGGGCCGCAAATATTTCATTGATTCCGACACCGGTAGCTTTTAATTTATAAGGATTAACAGCAACTTCATACTGTTTTAGTTTTCCACCAAAACTATTGACTTCAGCAACACCGGGCGTTCCATATAGTTGTCTGGCGATAATCCAGTCTTGCATTGTTCTGAGATCTGTGGCAGTATACTTTGATTCAGCCCCTTTTGCAGGATGAATAACATACTGATAAATTTCACCAAGCCCCGTACTAATCGGCGCTAATTCTGGACTTCCGAGACCTTCCGGTATATTTTCCTTTGCTTCCTGCAGTTTTTCGCTGATCAATTGCCTTGCAAAATAAATATTGACATCATCGTCAAAAACTGCGGTAACAACTGAAAGTCCAAATCTGGATATCGAACGTAATTCTACCAGATCCGGTAGATTTGTTAATTTTTGTTCGATCGGATATGTGACGAATTGCTCCACCTCTTGCGTTGCTAAGGCCGGAGAGCTTGTGATTATTTGTACTTGATTATTGGTAATATCTGGGTTAGCATCTATGGGAATGTGCAATGCACTCCATAGTCCCCAGATGATCCATATCAGTGTAAAGAGTCCGATAATAATTTTATTACGGATACTGAACCTGATGATTGCGTTCAACATAATATTTTACTTAAAATAGCTATACAAAATGCTCATCATGAAGATAAGCGAATGAAAAGTAGTCAACTAAGACTTTATCGTAAAATTATGCGAGCTGGGGCGGTTGCCAAATACTAGAGTAATCAAACGAATATAAATTGGTTTCGTACGCAATTTTTCGTTTTGATTCTAGTAATACTATAATAAAGGAAATGGTATTTGTTTGTTCGATATTCAATACAGTAGAACAACAAGAGCAGATGCAAAAAGGTGAGCAATAGTCCTGATGTTCATCAGAATGACCCTTATCTTGCGTTCCGGTTATGTGTATAGCCGCGGCCTCCTGCACTTGGTCTGCACAAGGAACCATCGTTAACCCGATGAAGTATAAGCATAATATATAGACGAATATCTTCAAATTTATCGATTGAATCTACTACAAAAATAATAAATTAATCAAGAATATGAAATTAAACGGCTATTTTTAATTTTCACACATAACTGTAAGTTTTTATAAAAAAAATGTAATGAAATAAGATTAATTTTTATATATTAGCAATTCAAAAGGGAAAATTTACTATAATACATGTCAAACACTTTTAACGAATTCATAAATTACGTTGAGAAACGCAATCCGAATGAACCAGAATTTCTACAAGCTGTACAAGAAGTTACAGAGGATTTAATTCCATTTATTTCTAAAAGTCATCCAGAATTACTTAAGCTGAAAATTTTAGAAAGATTAGTTGAACCTGAGCGCGTTATTTCTTTTCGCGTTGCTTGGTTAAATGACAAGAACGAGGTTGAAATCAATAGAGGTTACCGCGTGCAGATGAGTAGTTCTATAGGTCCATATAAAGGTGGATTACGTTTTGCTCCTTCTGTCAACTTAAGTATCTTAAAATTTTTAGCTTTTGAACAGGTGTTCAAAAATAGTTTAACAGGTTTACCTATAGGTGGCGGTAAAGGCGGTGCAGATTTTAATCCGAAAGGAAAGTCAGATGCTGAAATCATGCGTTTCTGTCAAAGCTTTATGACCGAGCTGTTTAGACATATCGGTCCGGATACAGATGTACCAGCTGGAGATATCGGCGTTGGAACACGAGAAATTGGTTATTTATTTGGCCAGTATAAAAGATTGCAAAATGCATTTACAGGCGTATTAACAGGCAAAGGAAGTTCTTGGGGTGGATCTTACACGAGACCGGAGGCTACTGGTTATGGTTTACTTTATTTTGTTGAATGCATCTATGATTTCAATAATCAGGATTTAAAAGACAAAATCGTTGCTATTTCAGGTGCTGGAAATGTAGCGTATTACGCTGCTGAGAAATCAATCCAATTAGGTGCTACGGTAATTACGCTATCAAATAGTCAAGGAACAATCTATGATGAAGAAGGAATTACTTCTGAAAAATTAGCGTACATCGGAACTATCGGACGTGATTTAGATCAATATGTGGTTAAATATCCGAATGCAAAGTATTTTACAGACAAAAAGCCTTGGGCGTTTAAATGTGATATTGCGCTACCTTGTGCTACTCAAAATGAGCTAACAAAAGAGGATGCGTTAACATTAATTGCTAATGGCTGTCAATGTGTAGCTGAAGGTGCTAATATGCCTTCAACAGCAGAAGCTATCAAAGTCTTCCACGATGCGAAAATTAGTTTTGCACCAGGGAAAGCTGCTAATGCAGGCGGTGTAGCTGTATCTGGCTTAGAAATGTCGCAAAATTCTATTCGCCAACAATGGACTAAAGAAGAAGTCGATTGTAAACTAAAAGATATCATGGTTAATATTCACAAAACTTGTGTTAAATATGGTCATGACAAAAATTACATCAATTATTTAAAAGGTGCAAATATTGGGGGATTCCTGAAAGTTGCCCGAGCAATGACTGAACAAGGCATCGTTTAATTTAACGTTGTATTTTTTCCATATAAACGGTTAATCCCTAAGTGGGATTAACCGTTTTTTTATTTACTTTGTAAAAAATAGCAACATGAGAATATTAGCAGAATTACCACATCCTGATTGTAAGATATCCATCTTTGGTATGAATCAAAAGTTCATCATTAAGTTTGAACAAGGGACATTGGAACAGTCATATAAGATTGCAGAAACCGATATCGTAGGCGGTGTGAATGGTGTCTTCGAATTACTGGATGAAACCTTTATCGCGGAAGTGTTAAACCACTTCAGTATCATGCGAAAATCCTTTATTGTTGCCTTTGATCGATATGATTCATAGGTTAATAAATTTGATACAAAATACTTATTATCAATTCATTAGAAATTGATAACATCTAAAACAAAATTAAATTTGGTCATAAGGTATGCGTATTTCTGTATTTTCTACAACATAGCTAATTTAGTTGTACCTCGAGTATATGTAAGCTGTGTAAAGCATTGTAAAACAAAGAGCTACATAAGTATACAAAATATAATTTGGTTTAATAAATAAGTGCTTTTAACAAAAAAAAAGGATATCCGACTGGATATCCTTTTTTTGTACGTTAGCTATTTATTTTTCAAAAAATCATCTATTTCGGGCGGAACCATTTGAGCAATGGAGCCCTTATTTTTCCAGACATCCCGAACGATAGTCGAAGAGATATGGGCAAGTCCACTCCTGCTCATCAAGAAATAGGTTTCGATCTGCGGAGCTAACAATAAATTGTTTTGTGCAATGCTATTTTCAAATTCAAAGTCAGCAGTATTGCGAAGTCCTCTTAGCAAGAAATTAGCGCCGACCTTTTTACAGAAATTAATCGTTAACCCTTCAAATGAAACGATTTCAATTGCCGGATGATCTTTGAAAACAGCCTGAATCGTATATAACTTGTCTTCTACAGTTAATAAGCCCTGTTTGGCACTATTTACTCCAACTGCGATATAAATCTTATCAAAAAGAGGTAAAGCACGCTCCACTAAGTCTTGATGTGCTAATGTAAAAGGATCAAAGGATCCTGCAAAAACAGCAATCTTCATAATTTAAATAGTATAAAATGAAAATGATGAATATCCATACTTCCGTTTTTCAATAAAATTTGGATGTGGATCCATTTCCCGGGTGGAAGGATGTTCAATAATCAATAAGCCTTCTTTATCCAAAAGTCCGCTATCTAAAATAAGGTGTGCCAGCTGCGGCAGTTTTGGAATATCATATGGTGGATCAGCAAAGATAAAATCAAACTTACCTTTGGCTGTTTGAATATACTTGAATACATCTGCTTTTTTAGCTTTTATAGTGGATATGTTCATTTTCTTTGCTGTATCCGTAATATATTGAACGCATTTAAAATGCAGGTCTACTGATTCAACTGAAGCTGCGTATCGAGAAGCTAATTCAAAACTGATATTACCAGTACCTGCAAATAAATCTAAACAATTCAGTTCATCAAAATCCAGTCGGTTTTGTAGAATATTAAACAAAGCCTCTTTTGCGATGTCTGTAGTTGGTCTTACTGGTAAGTTTGTGGGTGGATTAAGACGTATACCACCATATTGCCCTCCTATTATTCGCATAGTATCGCGTCAAATAATGTATTATATTTTTTAAAATTGATTCCTTCGATATCCTTATTGATATGAGCCTTACTTTTAGATTCTAAGTGCGCTATGGTTGTCGAATATCTTTCTAAACATTTACGATAGGTATCATTAGGTATTTCGCCTGATACCAATACTTTAGAAACTTGATCAGTTAGTGAAAATTGTTGTATAATATTTAAAATGTAGTAATTTAAATCATCTGCAAAATGCACATCAAAAGAATTATACAACATGAATTGCCCATTTTGAAACAAGTATAAATCTACCAAATGATCGGATACAAAATGTACACCTAAAACGGAACCTCTAATTGGAACAAGATCTTGCGCCTGATCTAATATAATGCAGAACTCAGGGAAAATTTCTGCATCAGGGAAAAGCGCTTTCCATCTATTATATAAGATGAGATCGTATTCAAACACGGCAACAATTCCCAAATTTTTCATTTCATAGGTGTGAATATGATTGGGAACATGTTCTACCAAGTATGGTGCATATTCGCTTAATCGATCTTCTTGAAAAACCTCCTTAGGAATGAATGTTAAACTTTGATGAGGAATGACCACCTTAACATATCGAAAAGGTAAACTTAGGATTTGAGTAGCATCCAATTTTGGGTTTTCGGCGTCATATTCTAGCAACAGATTCAGATTTAACTGCTTGTCTGTAACTGCAATTACATCTTTGCTAAAACCCGCTTTCGCAGATAAGGTGTATTCTGGCAAAAAATGGATATTAAACTTCTCCGATATATAATTCATATTTATGCTTTCCAAATTCAATTATTAAATTGTACAACCTAACAAAATTAACTTTTCTAAACGATAAGACAAACCTTTTAGATAACTTTGATGGTGCTTATTAAAGATTTATTGATCCAACGCTTTCCTTGGACAGCGACTCCGCAACAAAATTCTGTTTTTGAACTGTTAGCTCAATTTCTGAGTTCTTTTCATACGCAAGATTGTTTTGTATTAAAGGGCTATGCCGGAACAGGTAAAACAACGATCATTTCCGCTCTCGTGAAAACCCTTCCTTATATCAAGAAGAAAGCGGTCTTGCTTGCTCCTACGGGTCGAGCAGCAAAAGTAATGAGTTTCTATTCGGGTAGACCTGCACTGACCATCCACAAGAAAATATACCGTAAGAAAAATGCGGTTTCTTTTCAGCTGGATTTCACTTTAGCTGAAAACCTGCATGAAGATACATTATTTATTATCGATGAATCTTCCATGATATCGAATGAAAGCGTCAACATGTTTTCGAAAAGCTTATTGGACGATCTTGTGAAATATGTACGAAGCGGTAAAAACTGTTCGATCATGTTTGTGGGTGATACCGCCCAGCTACCGCCGGTGGGTCTGTGGGAAAGCCCTGCTCTTAATCCGGCTTATTTAGAGCATGAATTTTATTTTCACCCTTATACCTTCGAATTGACAGATGTTGTTCGGCAACAGAAAAGTTCTGGAATTCTTTTTAATGCGACAAAGATCCGTCAGGAAATAAATCTTGAAGAGCTGGAAGGCACCTACCCTTTCCCTAAATTCATAACAAATGGATTTAAAGATATTTACCGAATGACAGGTGAACGTTTAATTGAGGGAATTAATTATGCATATGATAAGTTCGGAATCGAAAATACAATGATAATCTGTCGTTCCAATAAGTCTGCTAACTTATACAATCAGCATATCCGTAACCAGATTCTATTTCGAAACGAGGAGATTACAGGTGGGGATCATATCATGGTCGTACGCAATAATTATTTTTGGCTTCAAGATAATGGGATTGAAAATGGCTTTATTGCTAATGGTGATATGGCGAAAATAAGAAAAGTAAGCAACGTGCATGAGCAACATGGATTTCGGTTTGCGGATATTACTCTTGAATTTATGGATACTCAAAATCAAGAACCAATAACCTGCCGTGTTATTCTGGATAGTCTCTATACAGACAGCCCTAATCTTCCTTATGAGGAACAGAAAAAACTGTACGAGGCAGTGGCGCTGGATTACGAAGATATTTTCTTAAAACAGGATCGACTGGAAGCGATTAAGAAAGATCCCTATTATAATGCGTTACAGATAAAATTTGCTTTTGCGATTACCTGTCACAAGGCTCAGGGTGGACAATGGCCAGCTGTTTTTGTCGACCAAGGCTATTTGACAGATGAAATGTTGACTACCGAGTTTTTAAGGTGGCTATATACTGGAATTACCCGGGCTACAGAAGAGCTCTTTTTAGTCAATTTTAATGAAAAGTTCTACTCTTAGGGCTCTTTAACTAAAATTTTACAAGACTTGCTTCTTTCTCATGTGATTACTTAATACTTTTGATTTATAAATTTCACATAAAACTAAAGAATGAATAAGATTTACTTATTCTTAGGACTGTTGCTATCATGTTTTTATGCTACAGCCCAAGAATCAACCTCACCACCTAAAGCAAACTACCTGTTAGCGTCAAAATTTTCGCCAGATAGGCTTAAGAAAATGATTTTTTCTACTACGGTTAAACCAAATTGGATAAACTTTTCTGATCGCTTCTGGTACGATTTCACTACACCTCAAGGAAAAAACTGGTACCTAGTGGATCCTGCTGCCAATAAAAAAGAAACACTTTTCGATAATGAAAAATTAGCGGCACAAATTACTAAGATTGTGAAAAATCCATTTGATGCTCAACATCTGTCTCTTCAGAATTTAAGATTTACAAAAGATGAGAAGAAAATCAGATTTGAGGTTGCCAGTACGAAAGATACAGTAAAGTCCAAAGAAGAGATTGAGAAGCTGAAAGTGAAAACTGACACGATAAAAAAGAAGCTTTTCTATCTGGAATATGATCTGGCAACACAGAAAGTCATTGAGCTAAGCGATAAATCAAAAGAGAAACAGCCTCTATCATGGGCAACCTTCTCTCCTGATACCAATACCGTCTACTTTGCTAAGGACTTTAATTTGTACTGGATGGATCGCGCCAATTATGAAAAAGCGGTTAAGAATGAAAAAGATTCAACAATTGTAGAACATCAGATCACTAAAGATGGCGTACAATATTATGCTTGGGCGGGTGATGAATATAGCACCACTACAGGCGACGATAAGAAAGATGAAGATCTTGTGAAGCGCAAGCGTGTATGGATGAACTGGTCTCCTGATGGTAAGCATTTTGTTATTACACGTAAAGATAACAGAAGTTTAAACCCGTTATGGGTGATTAATAACGTAGGAAGTAAACGTCCTACTTTAGAGACCTATAAATACCAGATGCCAGGTGAAGTAGATTCTACGGAAACTCAAATGTTCATCTTCAAGGCTTCTGATAAAACTTACAAACAGATAAAAGTTGATGCTTTTAAAAATCAAACGATAAGTAATTGGTCTAAAACCACAGATAAAAATAGCTACAAGGGTGATTATTTTATCAATTACTGGTTAGGGTCAAATGAGGCATTTTACATCGCACGTTCTAGCCGTGATTTGAAACGTATCGATTTGGTTAAGGTTAATATAGACGGCTCAATTAAAGTGTTAGTTGAAGAGAGATCTAACGTTTATCAGGATATCAAAAAGCCTTTATTAATTAATAATGGTGCTGAGTTTATCCATTGGTCACAACGTGATGGCTGGGGACATTTTTACCTGTATGATAATCAAGGTAATTTGAAACAGCAGTTGACAAGTGGATCTTTCAATTGTGAAGAAATTACAGGATCTGATATGGCAACAAGAACGTTGTATTTCACGGCTAATGGTCGAGAAAAAAATGAAGATCCGTATTATTTACATCACTACAGTGTGGGCTTTAATGGTGGAAATCTAAAATTATTAAACCCAGGAAACTTTGATCATCAGGTTGATGTCAGTGAAAGTTCTCGTTACTTTGTTAATAATTTTTCTAGGGTAAATACGATTCCAGAAATCGCTTTATACCATACAAATGGTAAGAAATTAATGACCTTAGAAAAGGCGGATCTATCTTTACTTTTTGCTGCTGGTTATAAGTTTCCGCAACCATTTAAAGTAAAAGCTGGTGACGGTATTACTGATCTATATGGTGTTATGTATAAACCATTTGATTTTGATAGCACCAGAACTTATCCCATTGTGGAATATATCTATCCTGGACCACAAATGGAGGCTGTAAATCAGTCTTTTGGTAGAAGCATGGATAGAATTGACCGATTAGCACAATTTGGCATGATTGTCATTACAGTGGGTAACCGTGGTGGTCATCCTGCTCGATCACAATGGTACCATACATTTGGCTATGGTAACTTAAGGGATTATGGATTGGAAGATAAAAAGGCCGCTGCTGAACAATTGGCAGACCGCTACAAGTTTATTGATATCAACCGTGTTGGAATTACAGGACATTCGGGTGGTGGATTTATGTCAACTGCAGCAATGTTGGTATATCCTGATTTCTTCAAAGTAGCTGTTTCTGGTGCTGGAAATCATGAAAATAACATCTACAACAGATGGTGGAGTGAAAGACATCATGGTGTAACGGAGAAAATTAGTGCCAAAGGCGATACTACATTTGCTTATCAGATCGATAAAAATACAGACTTAGCAAAAAATCTTAAAGGTAAGCTTCTGATTGCAACTGGTGATATTGATAATAATGTACACCCGGCTAATTCTATTAGAATGGTGAACGCTTTAATCAAAGCAAATAAGCGTTTTGACTTCTTGCTTTTACCTGGTCAACGTCACGGATTTGGTGATATGACAGAATATTTTTTCTGGAAAATGGGTGACTATTTTGCAGAATACCTAATCGGTGATTCAAAAATTGAAGAAGTCAATATGACTGAAATGAATAGAGAAATACCGTTGAGTAGATAATCAATGATTACAAAACAAAAATTAGAAATTTTTTCCGCTATCTATACTCAGTATCAGGTAGCGGATTTTTCTTTGGATATTTTACAAGGATTATCTTTACTTGATCTTTTGGCGCTGTCTACATATGAAGCGGATAAGCAACTTGCCTTTAGAAGCGCCTGGATGTTCGAGACCATTGTTTTAAAAGATAAAGCCTTGCTTGACAAGAGTAACTACCAAATGCTGATTAAAAATCTGACAGATTTAAATAATTGGAGCTGCGCTAGAAGTTATAGCAAAGTATTAATATACATCACCTCTCCAAAAGTAAATCATATCCGCTTGTCTGATGAAGAATATGATTGCATAATTGACGTCTCTTTCAAATGGTTAACTGATCCAAGTTGTCCGGTTGCTGTAGCTGCAAATTGCATGGATATTTTAGATCAAATGAGTAAAAAATATGCGTGGGTTAAAGAAGAACTTTATGCACAGGTCGAATATTTATTGAGAATAAACCCTACTCCAGCGATTAAAAGCAGGAGTTTGAAAATTTTGAAAAAGTACATCAAATAGGTTAAACTAAAATGCTATGACTTGCTTTCGCTCTCTTATCTTCAAGATTTAAGAGATGTCCACCATCATCATAGCATTTAATTACTATTTTTCAGATAACTCTAGCACTAAAATAGTGTATTACCTTTATGTGAATATGCTCGCCCTAGGTGTCTAAAAGCAGCTTCAGTACATTCTCTCCCTCTCGAAGTTCGCATTAAATAACCTTCTTGAATAAGAAAAGGTTCATAAACTTCTTCAATTGTACCTTCATCTTCTCCTACGGCAGTAGCAATGGTTTTTAAACCAACAGGACCTCCTTTGAATTTATCTATGATGGTGGTCAGAATACGATTATCCATTTCATCCAAACCATTTTCATCCACGTTTAGGGCATTAAGTGCATATTTTGCTATCTCTCGCTCAATAGAACCTGTTCCTTTTATTTGTGCAAAATCCCGTGTTCTTCTCAACAGGGCATTGGCTATACGCGGTGTTCCTCTGCTTCTTCTTGCAATTTCATAGGCACCTTCATCTGTAATGGGTGTTTTTAGGATATCTGCAGATCTCAGTACTATGGTGGTCAATAACTTAACGTCGTAATATTGTAATCGCGCATTAATCCCAAATCGCGCACGTAATGGAGATGTTAATAGTCCTGAACGTGTTGTTGCTCCAATTAAGGTGAATGGGTTAAGCGATATTTGCACAGATCGTGCATTTGGTCCGGTCTCCAACATGATATCGATCTTGAAGTCTTCCATTGCTGAATAGAGGTATTCTTCAACAATCGGGCTTAACCGGTGGATTTCATCTATAAACAAGACGTCACCCTCTTCCAGATTGGTCAGTAATCCCGCCAGGTCACCGGGTTTATCCAGAACGGGTCCTGAAGTAATTTTAATACCTACGCCCATCTCATTGGCGATAATATTGGAAAGTGTCGTTTTACCCAATCCTGGGGGGCCATGAAGTAATACATGATCCAAAGACTCGCCTCTTAATTTTGCAGCCTTAACAAAAATATTAAGATTCTCTAAAATTTTCTCCTGTCCCGTAAAGTCCTCAAAAGCCTGAGGTCGCAATACACGTTCAATGTCTCTGTCTGTATGACTTAAGTTTTCCGCATTTGGATCTAAGTGTTCATTCATTTACGCTTTCCTTTCTTCAATTTAATTATACTTTCGCGTCCAACTTGAAATCTTTAGTTGAATAACACCAAAAAAAGCTTCTTTAAAAATACTGGTACTCATTTTTGAAGTACCTTCTGTCCGGTCTGTAAAAATAATCGGTACTTCGACCACATTAAACTTATATTGTATCGCCGTAAATTTCATTTCTATCTGAAAGGCATAGCCCACAAATCGAATTTTATCAAGCGGTATACGCTCAAGAACTTTCCGTCTAAAACACACAAAACCGGCTGTAGCATCTTGGATATTGATTCCGGTGATAAACCGTACATAAACAGATGCGAAATAGGACATCAAAACCCTATTCATCGGCCAATTAACGACATTGACCCCTTTGATATAACGAGATCCGATACTCATATCTGCACCATCTAAGCAACTTTGTCTTAAACGAATTAGATCTTCTGGATTATGGCTAAAATCTGCGTCCATTTCAAAAATAAACTCATATTCTCGTGCTAATGCCCATTTAAAACCATGGATATAAGCAGTGCCAAGTCCTAATTTCCCTTTGCGTTCCTCAATGAACAAACGTCCTCTGAATTCCGCTTCAAGCGATTTTACGATTTGTGCAGTCCCATCTGGAGAACCATCATCAACGATTAAAATATGAAAAGGTACTGAGAGTGAGCATACTTTGCGAATTATTTTTTCAATATTCTCTTTCTCGTTATATGTAGGTATGATAACTAAACTATCGGCCACTTTAAAAACATTTTGTGTGTGGTAAAGTTACTAATTTTATTGGGATTTTGACGTGCGTTTAATTGGTATAATGAGGTGTTCTGCAAAATAAAAAAGTCCACTATTTTGCAATAGCAGACTTTTATTAACCAATTATAAACTTAAATTATGAGACTACAAATATAGGATAAAGGAATGGTAAACCAAACTAATTTGCGGGTTGATGCGTCTTGATAACACAAAAATTACAAATACAGCGATTAGCGATCGACTTCGCCTAATACGATGTCCATAGAACCCAATATAGCGATCAGATCCGCAATTAAGGTTCCTTTTCCTAATTCAGGTAAAACGGAAAGATTGTTAAAACTCGGACCTCTTGCTTTCACACGCTTAGGAATGTCTGTCTTTTCTTGTGTTACAAAGTAAAATCCTAATTCACCTTTCGGATTTTCTGCTCTTACATAATAGTCCTGTGCTTTTAAATTCACCTTTTTAGGTACAAGTGCTCGTGGGTCAAATGTATCTGTACGCGGAAATTCTTTTAATAGTCTTTCCAAACATTGTTCGATAATCTTAACAGATTCTTTTACTTCATCGACCCGGATTTTGTATCGGTCCCAGCAATCTCCGAGCGCTCCCATCTCTCCTTTTCCAACAGGGATTTCGAAATCAATTTCTGGATAAACAGAATAACCGTCAATTCTTCTCAGATCCCATTTGATTCCTGAAGCTCTTAACATCGGACCAGAAACACCATAATTGATCGCGACATCTGCAGGCAACACACCAATATTTGCTGTTCGGGATATGAAAATCTGGTTCTCGGTCAACAGTTCATCGAGTTCGACCAATTTTGGTTTAAAATAAGTTACAAATTCAGCACACCTTTCTTCAAAACCTACCGGTAAATCGTAAAATAAGCCTCCAACCCAAATGTAATTATAGAGCATGCGTGAACCGGATACCCATTCAAGCATATTCATGATATGCTCCCGATCTCTAAAACACCACATAAACGGCGTAAATGCACCTATATCAATTCCATAGGTACCGATACCAATTAAGTGCGATGCTATTCTATTTAATTCGCAGACCAGAACACGTATATATTCAACTCTTTTTGGTATTTTATCGTCGATACCGAGCATGCGCTCTACCCCCATTACAAATGCATGGCTATTATTCATCGATGATAAATAATCCAGACGATCTGTAAATGGAATACTTTTACCATAATTCATTGATTCCGCATGTTTATCAAAACAGCGATGCAAATAGCCTAAATGTGGAATGACTTCTTTTACAAGCTCTCCATCTGTAATCAATTGAAGCCGAAGCACGCCATGGGTAGATGGATGTTGCGGGCCCATATTAATAATCATTTCTTGAGAGCCAATGCTATCTAAATGTTGTTGGTATTTTTCTAAAGCTGCAGTATACTTCGTATGCGACATATTTTTGGTTATCCAGTTCTTATTTTATTTAATTGCTATGCCATGATAACTTTCAGGGTCTTGATAATCCTTTCTTAAGGGGTATCCTTCCCAGTCATCAGGGAGTAGAATACGTCTAAGATCAGGATGATTCGTGAAAAATATACCCATGAGATCAAAAGCTTCCCTTTCATGCCAATCTGCAGTTTTCCACACTGCGGCTAATGATGGTACTTCGGGTAATTGCTGTAAATCACGATCATTAGCAACGGCAACTTTTAACACCAAAGTATGTTGGTATGGTATAGAGGTCATATGATAAGTTACCAAAAATCCAGCATCACCTAAATCAACTGCCGCAATATTATTTAAAAAATCAAAATAGAAGCCTTCTTGATCCCTCAGGTAGTAACAGATTTGTTCTAGAAATGATATATTAACAAATAAAGCAGACTGCAAACCCGATTCCTCAATCTTTTCGATAGCCTCTTCCCCGAACTGCGCAATTATTGATTTTGAAATTTCCTGTATATTCATATACTATGGTGCTAAACGGGTTATTTTCCATGAATCTGAAACTTTCTGAAAAGCAATCCGATCATGCAGGCGGCTTGAACGCCCTTGCCAGAACTCCATATATAGTGGTTTAATTAAGTATCCTCCCCAAAATTCGGGACGAGGTACTTGCTCCTGGTCTTTAAATTCTTCTGTTAGACCTGCCACTCTTTCTTCTAAAAAAGTACGGTTTGGAATGGTATCACTTTGAGGTGAAGCAATAGCGCCAATACGGCTTCCTTTTGGTCTTGACTGAAAATATTCATCAGAGTCTTCTACTGGTAATTTTTCTATCAATCCTTCAATGCGTACCTGACGTTGCAATTCTGGCCAGAAAAATAGTACGGCAACATGAGGATTAGCATCCATTTCTGTTCCTTTACGGCTATTAAAATTTGTAAAAAAACTAAAACCGTTCTCTTTAAGATCTTTAAGCAAAACAATTCTGGAAGAAGGTAGGGAAAACTCTCCTACGGTTGATAAGACCATTGCATTGGGTTCAAGAACCTCACTATGAACAGCTTCGTTAAACCATCTTTCAAATTGCACTAAAGGATCATTGCTTACTTCGCTTTCACACAGATTACCTAATGCATAATCTTGTCGAATAGCGGCAATATCTTTATGTTCGATTGCCATGACTTTGATTTTTTGTATGTCACAAACATACTAAATTCACTTATTTTTATCGACTAATCTAGTATAAATTAATCTGCAAAATGACTTTGGCATTAATTTTATTGTATAATAAGTCTAATATGTATCGCAATGTTTAACGAACTTGACCCAAAGGCTGGCTGTTTATTAATATCTGAACCTTTTATGCTCGACCCGCACTTCGAAAGATCTGTGATTTTATTGTGTAATCATAATGAAAAAGAAGGTACTTTAGGATTTATTCTAAATCATAAGGTTGTTGGCTGTATTGGTGATTTGGTTGAAAAAATAGCGAATTGCACATTTCCACTACATATTGGTGGACCTGTAGCACAAAACGAGGTATTTTTTATCCACTCAAGATTTGACTTATTGTTAAGTGGTGACGAAATTCGTGAAAATATCTATTTCGGCGGAGATCCAGAATTGCTATTTTCACTTATTAATGATCATAAGATAAAAGAAGATGAAGTCAAGTTTTTCTTAGGGTATTCGGGCTGGCAACCAGAGCAGTTAGATAAAGAAATTAAGGAAAATAGCTGGGCTGTACAGAACAAGTTTTCAACGGGATTGGTGTTTGAAAAAGACACAGAACTACTTTGGAAACAGTCTGTTATGAGCCTGGGGCCCAAGTATGCTCATGTGGTTAATTTTCCACAGTCTCCTAGTCTAAATTAAATTGTAATTTTTATGAATAATATATAATATTCACTATTTTTTAGTATATTTGTGTCATTAAGCAGAGTCCTTACGTTTTAAAACATATCAATTTTATCTTAATTCGAGATATGGCTTTCACCTTTGAATTTATTTAATGCGCTGACTTTTGTTTACTTAAACTGCTATAAATTGAGTAGTTTAATATGGTTTAATATTAATTTTAAATAAATAAATGAGTAGTTCAGAAAGTTTTAGCAAAAAAGAAAAAGAGAAGAAAAAGTTAAAAAAGAAACAAGATAAGGAACAAAAGAAAGAAGAACGAAAAAACAATACCGATAAAGGTAAAAGTTTAGAAGAAATGTTTGTTTATGTCGATGAATATGGAAATATAACTTCTACTCCTCCTGATCCAACAAAAAAAACAAAAATTAACGTAGAAGATATCGCGATATCAACTGCTAAATATGAAGCAAACCCTGAGGATTTAATCAAATCTGGTATTGTGAATTTTTACAATACAGACAAAGGTTTTGGTTTCATTCGTGATCTCAAGACTCAGGATAAAATATTTTTCCACGTTAATGGTCTGATTGATGCTGTTAAAGAAAACGACAAAGTAACTTTTGAAACTGAAAAAGGATTGAAAGGTATGAATGCCGTAAATGTTAAATTGCAAAAATAACATTCAAGGTTAACGATATTAAAAAAGGGATTTAATTCATTAAATCCCTTTTTTAATATCGTTATTTTAACAATTTTACTTCATAAAGATCCTTTCGTCGATCCTTCATCACCTTGACGGTTCCATATTCATGCAGGTCACGAAGTGCATATAAATCGACATCTGCAATTAGCACCATCTCGGTGTTTGGCGTAGCCTCTGCTTTTATCGCATTATTTGGAAAGGCAAAATCCGAAGGTGTAAATACGGCCGATTGTGAATATTGTATATCCATATTATTGACCCGAGGTAAATTTCCTACAGATCCGGCAATAGCCACATAACATTCATTCTCAATTGCGCGAGCCTGTGCACAGGTTCTAACACGGATGTAGCCATTCTGTGTGTCTGTCATAAAGGGTACAAATAAGATCTGCATTCCTTGATCGGCTAGAATACGGCTCAATTCTGGAAACTCAACATCATAACAAATCAGTAAACCTACTTTCCCACAATCTGTATCAAATACTTTCACTTCATTACCTCCGGTCATTCCATAATATTTACTTTCATTGGAAGTAATGTGAATCTTTTTAAATGAATCCAGTTTACCGTTCCGGTGACAGAGGTAAGATATATTATATAGTTTCTTATTTTCCATAATGGGCATGGAGCCAGCAATGATATTGACATTATAGGAAACAGCAAATTGTTGGATTTTATCAATAATTTCTGATGTCTTCTCTGCTAGTTTTTCCATTGCCAACCTTTCAGGCAATTCATTATACGGACTCATTAATGGTGAATTGAAAAATTCTGGAAACATAATAAAATCTGTTCCATAATCGCTCACGGTATCAACAAAGAATTCAATTTGATCAAAAAAGGCATCAATATTGTCAAATAAACGCATTTGCCACTGTACTAAACCTAATCGAATGGTTTGTTTGGTGGTAGAAATAGAACGTGTTTCTGATTCGTAATAGATATTATTCCACTCCAATAGGGTTGCAAACTCCATCGATTCTGAATCTTCGGGAAGGTAATGCTTCAATATCTTTTTGACATGAAAATCATTGGACAATTGAAAGGTTAACGTTGGATCGAAAATTTCTTTACGTTTCACTTTTTCAATATATGTCCTTGGACTCATTTTATCTGAATAATTGTGATAATTGGGGATCCTTCCTCCTGCTACGATAGATTTTAAATTCATCTGCTCACACAGTTCTTTACGTGCATCATATAAGCGCCTTCCTAATCTTAATGCACGATGATCTGGATGTACAAAGACTTCTATACCATAGAGTGTGTCGCCATCGCTGGTATGTTTTGAAAATTTTCCGTCATCAATAATTTCATAATAACTATCGTATATATTACTTTTTTTTGAGTTTAAAATGATGGAAAGTGCGCAAGCTACAACATGACCGTCGATTTCTACACATAATTGTCCTTCAGGAAACATATCAATTAAATCGACAATATTTTCTCTTGTCCAGACATCTCCTACTCCTTGGTAAGCTTCGGTCATTGACCTTCTCAAATCAACATAATCTTTCTTCGTCAAGTTCCTGACTTGAATATCCATATAATATAATTTTAGTTATCTAAATTTAAACAAAATTCAAGCCTAAAAGCACAGTTCATGCGATATAAAAGAAAAAGAGCTAAAACCTACGGCTTTAGCTCTTTTGTAGAAGCTTATTTATTGCATTTTACAATGCGAAAAATTACGCTTGACCAGTTGTTCCACCAAATGGGAACGCAACAGTTGGATCACCACCGATTACTTCCGCATCAGCAGTTTGGTTTCCAGCAGCAATAGCGTCAAAGCGAATAACATTATCTTGTAATGCACCTAACAAACGTTTAGCATGTTCTGGTGTCAAAACGATTCTAGATTTCACTTTAGCTTTCGGCACACCTGGCATTACACGTACGAAGTCAATCACAAACTCTGTGTTTGAATGTGTAATGATCGCTAGATTTGAGTAGATTCCTTCTGCTACTTCTTCTGTCAACTCGATACTCAATTCGTTTTGATTTTGATTATTTTCCATAAAATTTATTATAAGTATTTAATATATGTTATTCTTATTATTTGCTAAAAGTTCTAAAGTCCTGTCCTGCTTCAATATTCAATAATGTTTCATAGATCAGGCGGATGACATTGTCGACATCTTCTTTGTGCACCATCTCTACAGTAGTATGCATGTAGCGTAAAGGTAATGAAATCAATGCAGATGGCACACCTCCATTACTGTATGCAAATGCATCGGTATCGGTACCTGTAGAACGTGATGATGCTTGACGTTGGAAAGGAATTGCATTTTTTTCTGCTACCTGAACCAATAATTTGTTTAAATTAATCTGAACTGCCGGAGCATAAGATAATACAGGTCCTCCTCCAGATGATAAATCACCCTGTGTAATCTTGTTAATCATTGGAGTCTGAGTATCATGTGTCACATCTGTAACGATCGCAACATTTGGTTTGATACGCTGTGCAATCATTTCAGCTCCACGTAGACCGATTTCCTCTTGAACAGAGTTTACGATATATAAACCAAATGGTAATTTCTTTTTATTTTCTTTGAGTAAACGCGCTACTTCAGCTATCATAAAACCACCAGCACGGTTGTCCATAGCACGACCTACATAATAGCGATCGTTGAGGATGCTGAACTCATCTTCATAAGTAATAACACAACCTACATGAATACCTAAAGCTTCTACTTCGTCTTTGGAAATACAACCACAATCTAAAAAGATATTTTTTAATGTAGGTGCTTCTTCTTTCTCTCCGGAACGTGTATGAATTGCTGGCCAACCGAATACCGCCTTTACAATACCTTTATCAGTATGGATATTCACTTTTTTAGATGGTGCGATCTGGTGGTCGGAACCACCATTGCGAATCACATAAATTAAACCATCCTTCGTGATATAGTTAACGAACCAGGAGATCTCATCAGCATGTGCTTCTATAACAACTTTATAGTCAGCTTCTGGGTTGATAACTCCTACAGCAGTACCATAGTTATCTGTGAATGTTTCGTCCACATATGGCTTTAAATAATCTAACCATAAGCGCTGTCCCTCCCATTCAAATCCAGTTGGTGAAGGATTATTAATATATTTTTCAAAAAAAGAAATCGAGTCCTTTGTTACTATTGAAATATGTTTATTTTCTTTCTTCTTCTTGTCTGCCATGCTCCTAATTTTATTTCCGATGTCAAATTATGAAAAATTATAGTAACCACAAAAGTAAAAATTGAATTTATTTCATCTGTGCACATATTGGGCACTTTTCTTGCTTTTTTAGCTTTATTCCGATGCAATCATGAGCTGAAAATGATTTTAAACATTATATTTACGCTTGTAAAAAAATTAATAGACAATATGGAGAATTTATTCAGCGTCATACATTGGAATTTAGATCCTGAAATATTTAAAATTGGCACTTTTGGTCTTCGTTACTATGCTTTATGCTGGTTAGCGGCATTTGCGGTATCGTATATGATCATGCTTAAAATATTCAGAAATGAAAATAAGAGTCAAGAATTATTGGATCAATTGAGTATTTATATCTTTCTAGGAACTTTAATTGGCGCCAGATTAGGACATTGTCTATTTTATGAATTTGATTATTATAAAGATCATTTATGGGAAATGGTGTTACCATTTAAATTTGTAAATGGTCAATTTCAAATGACCGGATTTGCAGGTTTAGCGAGTCATGGTGGCGCAATTGGTATATTGGTCGCATTATACTTATTCTGCAGAAAAACGAAAACAAACTTTCTTTGGCTGGCAGACCGCCTGGTAGTGGTTGTACCAATTGCAGGAGCCTTCATCCGTTTGGGTAACTTTTTCAATTCGGAGATTATTGGTACGCCTACCGATAAGCCATGGGCGATTGTTTTTGATCATGTAGATCAAGTGCCTCGTCACCCAGGACAACTTTATGAAGCTATTGCCTATATCATCATCTTCTTTATTATTGTTTATTTATTCAAAAATAAAAAGTTGCAAAAACCTGGTGCATTAATGGGACTCTTTTTTGTCTTACTTTTTTCTGCTCGACTTTACCTCGAAAGTTTCAAAATTGACCAGGAAGCATTTGAACAAGGAATGGCTTTGAATATGGGACAGCTTCTAAGTATTCCTTTTATATTAGGTGGACTTTATTTTATGTTTAGAAAGCCTAAAGAAGTAAAACGTTAATTAGAGGATCTTTAAGATTGATATAAAAAAGCTTAGCATAGGATGTGCTAAGCTTTTTTTATGTGAATGGTATACCTTTTGTGATTGCTTCTTTTCTAAAATTTAACGTGTCTAAAATATACTATAGCCATCGTTTGATAGTACTAGTGCGTTAAACTGTTCTACTACTATATTCGTTGACAAATGCTTGTTACATTTTAGAGACATCATCGAGGTAAAACACGATCTATCCCCTCTATTTTCTGGCTAAAATATGTCATTACTGATTTAAATGCTTTAATAAAACCAAAAGGAGACTTTAATTTAATAATAACAGGGGCTGTAATTTACATTTAAAAGCAAACAAAAGATCGGCTAGAATGAAATCAACCTGTTTTAATAATATTGTTATAATACTAAAAAAAATCCCCATCTGAGTAAACAGATAAGGATTTTTATGGTTAAATATAGTTCAAGCTATTTAGAATTTGATCCTATATTAGTTAAAGATATAACGAATACCAACTTGAGCAGACCATCTAGAAGAAAGATCTTGAACATAATAAGGTACATTACCATTAACGTTCGCTAATCTATACGTAGGTTTCTTAGTGGTCCCCTCATATCCAGCGAATGTAATTGGTACAAAGCTATTATCCCAGAAGCTGGTAGATCCAGTATACTGTTGTCCCCAATCATTATTTAATAAGTTCCCAACATTCATGATATCAACTGATAGCTGTAATTTATTTTTTGTATTACCAATATTGGTAAATAAGTCTTGAACGATCTTTAAATCAAATTTATGCGAGAAAGGTGTTCTAGCTGCATTTCTCTCGGCATATTGACCTCTCCTGGATTTTAAATAATCATTTGATTCAATAAAGCCATTGAACGCATCCCATTGTTGCTGTGGAGTTTGATCTCCATTTTGAACAAACGTGATCTCAGATTGATTTTTAGGGATATACATTAAGTTAAACTGATTACTTGTAGAAGATGCGTAACCTGTTAAATTACCCCCTGCTAAATAAGAAAATCTAGCTCCTGACTGTCCTGTATAAACCAAAGATACTGATGTTCCTAGATGTTTTAGATATTCTTTCGAGAACGATAAAAAGCCTATCACGCGACTTCCTGTACTGAATGGATTGTGTGCAAGAGTCACATTATTTGAACCATTTACTGAAGCAACCCGGTACCAATTTGATTGATTCTGAGAGGAAGTTCCGGAAATTAAATCCTTCGCTGCTGTATAGGTATATGCTACTGATGCATCTAAGCCGAACAAGAAACTTTTCGATAATGACGCAGTAGTAGACCAAGAATAGCCCTTATTGACATTATTCACATAGATAACTTCACTGTAGTTATCTAATACACGACGGTTATTATTATTGGCATCATACACGAGGCGGTTATCCGCTCCTTCTAATGTTCCAATTGGTCTCTCTAAATTTAAATCCCTAAAATTAAATGCACTTAAATTCTTCGAGTATATAAATTCTAATGTTCCCTTAATTCCATATGGTAACACCTGATCTATTCCTCCTGAGAAGCGGGCAATCTGCGGTAATTTTAAATTACGGTCAAGTACCGTGATATTTCCGGATGGAGTAACAGTTCCTTGATATTTAGGCAATTTATTGACATCGCTAATAAACGGAACATTAGCATCGGTACCGTTACCAAGATTATTACCACCTAGTAATGCTCCACTTTGCGTAAAGGCACCTGCTGCCCATACAAATGGAACGCGAGAGGTAAATATTCCCATTCCTCCACGTACTATGGTAGAGCGATCTCTATTCACATCCCAGTTAAAACCTATTCTAGGAGAAAACATCAAGGCAGGACGTGGCATGCGGTTGGTTTGAACATCGTACTGCTTAGCTAGGATAGAGTTGTTAAAATCGGTATTTTCCAATGGTTTATCCAAATAAATTGGAATATCTACACGTACACCTGCAGTAATTTTTAAATTATCCTGCATTTGAAATTCATCTTGAACATAGAATCCCAATTGAACTGCATTGAATTTGGCACCCTGGCGAGGATCATCAGTATTACTATAGCTGAATTGCATGCTATTGGCCATGCCACGTTCAAAATTCTCAATTGCTGTATAAGGTTTTCCTGTTGCAGGATTTACATCTCCTACTTTAGAATCACTGAAAACAAATGCTCCATTCGAATTTCCTGTATAAGCATTATACATCTTGTAGAATTCATTATGTGTACCAAATGTAAAAGTGTGAAGTCCTTTATACCAAGTCAAATTATTAGATAATGTGTAGACATCCTGATCCAATTGGTTGATATTACTAAATGGATCTGTACCCAAATAGTAATTACCTGTTACTGTTGTAGGTTTTCCATTTACATCAATTTGTCTAGGGACATTTATGCGAACATTCGGAAATAAGGGATTCTTATAACTTCTCGCATCTCTCACTCGTGAATAACCTGCAATAAAACTATTTGCTAAAGAATTACTGATGCGGCTACTTAACTCTAAAGTAAGGGCATTAGATTTAAAATCTTTTAATATAGCACCATTACCAAATGTCAATGATGTAGCTGTTCGAGTATTGCCAACATCTGTACCGTCTACGTAGTTGTATCTTAATGAAAGTTTGTTTTTTTCATCAATATTCCAGTCCAAACGTGTCATTATTTTATTGGACTTATTTTCATCTACTAGGTCTGTAAAAGAACCTGCATCATAACCATATTTATTCCGAGCAATATCATAAATACGTTGCGCATCGGCTTCTAGTAAATTCGATCCGGTTGAACCAACTTGAAAATTTTCTGGAGTTTTGCTTTTTGTATGCTCGTAGTTCACAAAGAAGAATAATTTGTCTCTAACTATTGGTCCTCCAAGACGTACTCCATAAGTTTTCTCAGAAAAATCAGCTAATCTTGTCCCCTTTTCATTATCTTTTAGCAAAGCATTTGGAGTTTTCCCTGTTAAGCTTTGATTTCTAAAATAATGGTAAACTGAACCTTGAAATTGATTGGTTCCAGACTTAGTAACCGCTGAAATTCCTCCCCCTGCAAATCCGCTTGAGCGAACATCAAATGGTGCCACCTGAACAGACATCTGCTCAATGGCATCTAAAGAGATCGGATTGGTACCACTTCCTCCTCCATTTAATCCATTTGAGTTAAGTCCAAAAACATCATTCGTAACTGCTCCATCGATAGTGAACTGATTGAACCTATTATTCATACCACCAATGGATACCGATTGTCCTTTTACATCAGCTTGTGGTGTCAATCTTGTAAAATCTTCAATTGAGCGTGAAACAGTAGGTAAATTTTCTAACTGTTTTCTAGAAATAGACGTTTCGGCACCAGTTTTTAAGTTTTTTGATCCTTTAGTCCTTGTAACAGCAACTTCATCAAGCATAGTTTCGCCTGAACCAAATTTACCGTTAATAATGTACGGTTGTCCCAATTGAATATAAACATCATTATAAACGATCGGTTGTTGTCCTACATAGGTAATTTCTACCTTGTAAGGACCTCCTACACGCATTGCAGGAAGATTAAAACGACCGGCTGAATTTGAAGATCCAGTGTACGCTGTTCCTGATGGTACATGGACTGCTTTAATGGTGGCTCCAGAAGTAATTTGACCACCAGATTGTGTTACTAAACCAGTCATGCTACTTGTTGTTACTTGAGCGTGAATAGTGCCATAACTTGCTAATACAAGTGCAAAAAAGAGTAAAGGTCTTTTCATAAAGAAAATTTTTGTTATAAATATGCCTCAAAAGTATAAAGAGAATTTAACATTGAAAGCACTTAACAAAAACTTAACCTACTCATAACAAGAGTCTTCAATTGGATGCTTTTTTATTTAAATAAGTAATAATTGATAAATTGAGAATTTTAACAAAAATTAACATTCGTTTTTATAATTATTATAATTGATGCATTCAATAATTGCAAAAAAGACAATGCAATCGATTGTCATAATGGATCATTTTGGAGCAAAATAATTTTGAAAGTTTACCTGTTTTGTAATATTAATCTCTAAATAAAACAAAAAAACAAGTTAGGTGTTTAGGATCCCTTCCTCGTATGCTTGAACAGCCATTCGTAAATTTCATCTTGATGAAAAAGACGTTCCACACTCCCATGTGTACCACCTGGAATTATAGTCAACGTTACATCAGCTTCAGGATCTGCTTTCTTAATTGCATTGACTATTTTTTTTGATTCTGACATGGGTACAGCACGATCACGATTTCCATGTTGTACCCAAAGTGGTACCTGACTTAGGTTGTCGGCATACTTAACACTTCCACCTCCACATATAGCTACTGCCGCTGCGATACGATCTGGATATTTACCTGCTACATCCATTGTGCCGTATCCGCCCATACTCATTCCGCAGATATATACCCGATCCGGGTCGGCGTTATAATGTTCGATAGCATAATCCACAATCTCAATAACTTTATCAGGATCCCATCCGCCTCGTGACTGTGGAGCGATTACGATACCAGGAACTTCCTGACCTTTATTCATCGCATAAAGTACGCCATATCGTTTAACACGATCAAGATTTGTACCCGACAGACTCCTTCCGTGGAGAAATATCAAAACGGGCTGTTTATCGCCTGGTAGATTATCGATCTGTTCTTCTTCTGGTAAATTCAATAAAAAAGGATAGGTCGTCTCCCCTTTAATCGCCTGTAGTTGGGCATATACTTCATTATTCCAGATGCTACAGATTAGCATGAAAATAATACCTAAAAGCCAAAAATTACGTTTATGAGAATTGTTTATCGTATGCATAAGAAACAAAAATACATTTTATTCTGAATCAGCAAAATAGATATTAATATTAATTAACTTCTTTTTTATAGAAAATTCGAGGTAATTTTAAGTTTTCAC
The DNA here is from genome assembly GCF_012030425.1 of Sphingobacterium sp. B16(2022). Lineage (GTDB taxonomy): Bacteria > Bacteroidota > Bacteroidia > Sphingobacteriales > Sphingobacteriaceae > Sphingobacterium > Sphingobacterium anhuiense. The sequence goes on from NZ_JAAUVN010000001.1 coordinate 1,574,541, forward strand.
AAGTAAAACATGTCGCTAAAAATTTTACATACAGCCGATTGGCATTTGGGTAAACGATTGGATTATTTCTCCAGATTTGATGAACAAAAAGAAGTACTGGATGAAATTGTTCAGATAGCAGATCAAGAACAAGTTGATCTTGTTATTGTCGCTGGAGATCTGTTCGATGCGTTCAATCCACCTGTCGAAGCTATTGAGCTCCTTTATAAAACACTTAAACGCTTAACGAAAAATGGTTCCAGACCTGTCATTGCCATTGCCGGGAATCACGATTCACCGGATCGTGTAGATGCTCCTGATAGCCTTGCGAGAGATTGCGGAATTATTTTCGCGGGTAAACCCAACATGAAATTTAATCCTTATCAGGTTGAGGGCGGATTTGAAATCACTAAAGGAGATATCGGTTTTCTTGAAATCAAGCTTCCAGGTCATGATTTCCCAATTCGTCTCATTATAACTGCCTTTGCTAACGAACATCGACTCAAAGAATATCTTGGTGAAGATGAACAGATCGGGCTCAATGAAGTTTTAAGTAAAAAATGGAGTTCGCTGGCCGATTTATACTGCGATGATCGAGGCGCTAATATTTTGGTTTCACATTTATACATGAATAAAAAGGGAGGTCCTGTATTAGAGGAGCCAGACGGCGAAAAACCTTTGCGTATTGGTTTTGCAGATACTGTTTATACGGAATGTATTCCTCCTCAAATTCAATATACAGCTTTAGGTCACCTGCATCGCTACCAAGAAGTGGGGGGACATCGTGCACCAGTTATCTATTCGAGTAGTCCACTTTGCTATTCTTTTTCCGAAGCAAGGCAAGATAAAAAAGTGGTGATTGTAACGCTGGAGCCACACAAAGAGGCGGTCTATAAAGCGATCAACATCCAATCTGGAAAAAAATTAATACGAAAAAAATTCCATTCTGTTACAGATGCTATTGATTGGCTTACAGTGAATCAAGATTGTTTAGTTGAACTAACACTTGTTTCAGAAACATCTTTAACACAAGGTGAAAAGAAACGTATTGAAGATAGCCACCCGGGTATTATCTATATCATTCCTGAAGTAAACAGTAGTGCTACCTATCAAAACGAACCCATATCCAGAAGAAGTAAAAGTATTAACGAAAATTTCTCTGATTACTTCCGATATCGAAATAATGACCAATCTCCATCGGAGGAATTGATAGCGCTATTTAACGAAGTTCTGGGTACTCAAACTGAAAAGGAGAATTAACGATTATGTTGCCATTATATCTATCCATAGAAGGGTTATATTCCTATCAATCAAAACAAGAAATAGATTTTACTGCTTTGACAGCGGCCGGTCTTTTCGGGATTTTTGGAAAAGTTGGTTCTGGAAAATCAACGATTCTGGAAGCCATTACTTTTGCCTTATTTGCAAACACAAACCGCTTAAACAGCAACAATAGAGCCTACAATATGATGAACTTAAATTCCAATCAGTTGCGGATTGAGTTTCATTTTATTGGAAAAGAAAACAAAAAGTATGCGTTTGAAGCATCTTGGCGAAGAAATAGCAAGCAGTTTGAAAAAGTTACGACACCTGTACGAAAAGCTTATGTTTTTGAAAGTGATGAAAAAATACCACTTGAAAGTACCGATGCTGAAACTATATTAGGCATATCTTACAAAAACTTCAACCGTACAGTTATTGTACCTCAGGGGCAATTTAAAGAGTTTCTTGAGCTTAAGGGAGCTGAACGCTCGGGCATGATGAAGGAACTTTTTAATTTAGATCATTATGACCTATTTTATAAAGTCGCTTCTCTAAGTAAGGAAACAGAACTGAAACTCCAAAATATTTCTGGCGCAGTACAAACTTTAGAGGATTACACAGAGGAAAGTATAGCTGAATTGCTTTTACAATTGGAGAATGAACAATTGAAGCTCCAAGAAGTCACAAATACACATCAACAATTAGATCAACAACATCAAAAATTATTGGAAGTTCAACAGATCCATAAAGAAATAGCTATACAGAAACAAGCTTTTACTCAATTAAGTGCCGAACAAGGTACAATTGAAAATTTAAAGAAACAGATTCTGTTATTTCAAAAAGTTGATCGTATTTTTAAGCATGCGCTTGATAATCTCGCAGATCTACAGACAGAGGAGTTCCAGCTAACACAAGATTTTGCTCGAACGAAACATCAATTAAATGCAGTCCATACAGCACTGTTAACAGCAAATAGTGCCTATAAAATAGTAGAGCAGGATTTTAATCAACTCGATAATAAAAGAATTGCTGTTGAGGATATGAGAAATATTGTTCATATTTTAAAACTGCAAGTTGATATCAAAAAAGAAGCTGAACGATTAGCTAATGGACAGATTGTGCTGCAAGGTGTTGACCAGCAGATTTTAAATAAACAAACGTTAGTTCAGGAAAAACAGCAAGAAATTACCAATCTTAAAGCAAGCCGTGTTGCAAGTAGTTTATTAATGACTATAAATGATTGGTATTCAAAACAAGAGCAATATATTAAAACGCAACATGATTTAGAAGCAGATTTAAAAATTAAGCAAAAGGATTATCAGGATATCATACTTCAATTCGAAAAGGAAAGCCTCACTCCTACATCCTGGCGAGAGAAACTTACTCAAGATGAGAAGAGTGCATCTATTTTACTGGAAAGAATTCAGTCGGATGAAAATAAAATTCAGGTAAAACAGCAGTTAGCTAACTTTTCTCATGCTTTGACTGCTGGAGAAGCCTGTCCTTTATGTGGTTCAGAGCACCATCCACATATTATGCAAACAGAGGATGTTTCTGAGCAATTGGTTAAACTTAAATCTGAGAAAACTCATCTGCAAGAAACAATACTGCAAATTCAACAGCGTCAACAACGATTCATCCAACTAGATGCAAACCTGATAACATTGCAAAGGGATATAGATAAAAGTGTCGAAAAGTTGAATACGCTAACGATAGAATTTAATCATCACCTGACTCAATTCACGTGGACTAACTTTCAGCACAATGATCGTACAAGTTTCGATCAATGGAAATTGCAGGCTGAATCCATTGAACAGGCCTGTACACTAGCAGAATCGACTTTAGCAGCAATTCAAAAGGAATTAGATGATCTAAAGATTAAAAAGGAAAAATACAGTAATGGTTTGAATAGTATTGCTCTTACTAAATCAACACTTGAAGGACGATCAAGTATTCATGAACAACTGATTAAACGATTAAAATTATCGGAATTCGAACAGTTTGAAATATCTGAAATTGAAATATTGATTACACAATCACTTCAATCAATAGACCATATAGAGCAGGAATACAGCAGGTTGCTAAATGAAATTAATCAATTCAATATTTCTATAGCATCACTTTCTACAACAAGCAATACGTTAGAGACGCAATTAAAGAATAAGCAATCTAAGATAACATTGCAGCAGAAGCTGCTTGAAGAACTGTTGCAGCAGCATGATTTCGTGTCTCTTGACGCTGTAAAAGAAATATTAAAACAGCAATATGATCTTGAAAAAGAAGAATTACGTATCAAACGATTTGAAGAGCATTTTGCTATTGTTAAGGCCAATCTGGTACAGTTAGAGCAGAAAATAAATCAGGAAGCTGTTGATATTTCCCAGATTACAAAAATCAGCCAAGATCTGCAATTGGCAAAAGAAGCCAAAGAAATGCTGATAGGTCAATTGCAATCTCTCAAAGATCAAATTCTAATTTCAAAAAAGCGATACGCTGAGAAAGTAGAATTGCAAATTGCTTTCGATAAATTGGCACTTCGGAATAAGAATTTAAGTATTTTATCAAATCTCTTTAAGGGAAATGGTTTTGTTGATTACATTTCAACTCAATACTTAGAGGACCTATGTCATATCGCCAATCATCGTTTTGAAAGACTAACTCGAGGTCATCTGAAACTAATCATCAATAGTGAAAATGATTTTGAAGTAATGGATCATTTAAATGGTGGTAAATCACGATCTGTAAGGACTTTATCGGGCGGGCAATTTTTTCAGGCATCTTTATGTTTGGCTCTAGCACTAGCGGAGAGCACGCGTAGTCTCAATCAGAATGAAAAGAATTTCTTTTTCATTGATGAAGGATTTGGAACTCAAGATACTGAATCTGTCAATTTAATTTTTGAAACTTTAAATGCCCTTCATAAAGAAAATCGTATTGTAGGAATTATCTCTCATGTTGATGAATTACAGGAGCGCATCCCTGTTTCAGTTAAAATTGTGAAAGATGAGGATTTAGGAAGCCTGATTCTACATGACTTTTGAGCGCTAGAACAAGAACACATTACTTGTAAAGCGCTGTGATACTTTATAAATAGAAAGAGAGGTCAACACCTCTCTTTCTATTTTACAGCATTAAATGCTCTCTTTATGGGCAATTTCGAGGTTTATTATCACATCTCTTATATCACCTTCCACAAAGGATAAATTTCCAATGACAAAAACACCTTTATTTGAACCGTTTTTCTCCGTGATTCCATAAACTGTGTTTTCGTCATCCGGATTCGAATCTCCTTCATATCGATAAATATAATCAATCTTATAATTAGATGGATTTGCAATCAAAGAATCCAATTCAATGTTATAATCTATTGTATACCCCGCTTCTTTCAACTTCTCTAGGGCAACAGTAGCTGAGTCATATTTATTTCTATCTTCCATAATCTTGTATCTTGATCTTTAATAAAATAACAATTGGAACAGCAAAGTGTTTTTTATCATCTGGTTATTTTTTGGTAAACATACCAACAATATCATCTATGGCACTACCATCTTTATTCTTATCAAAAAAGTCGGAGATCTTGTCTGTCAATCCTCCTGAAGTAGTTGCGACTGTTGGTTCATTTTTATCAGCACCGAATATATTCCCGATTATACTCCCTAATCCTCCTCCAGAACCCGTATTGCCACCTAAAAAGCCTCCCAGAAGATCACCTAAAGGATTACTCGTTCCATTTTGCGCTGCATTTGCTTTTTCCTTACCCAAATAACCCATAACAATAGGTGCCAGGGTAGCCAGTACTCCTGTAACCTGAGCCGAACTAAATCCACTTTTCTCCGCTAATCCAGAAGCAACATATTCAGTCTTACTGCCAAAGATGTGCTGCACGATCTTGTTGCCGTCTTCTGTAGGTCCCTGTTCGATTACCTCATCGACATGATCCAATATTTCACCGTTATGTTTTGTATCTAATGCATCAGCAAAACCTTTAGCCTGACTGGTGTCGTCCTTACTTTGATTATATTTAATTGCTCCCGCGATCAAAGGAACCGCTATTGCTAATATCCAAGTTGCTTTGGTGCTGTCAATTCCCAGCTTTTTGGACAATCCTGCAGCCATTTGATTACCAAGGCCACCTGTGATTAAATCTGTCATTCCCATAATTTCATCTGTTTTAATTGCGTTTAGAAATTCAAAACAATAATTAAGCCAATGAATTGGATTAACCCGAGCTGATTAGCCACAAAAAAAGAGGTTATTAAACCTCTTTTTTTCTATATAATATAGAAACTATCTTTTATAATACTTTAAAGCTTCTGGAAGCAATTTTTGAATATCGCTGATACGTCTTGCATCACTAGGGTGAGTACTTAAAAATTCAGGATTCCCTTTAGACCCGCCACTTGCCATGCGTTCCCAAAATTTAACAGCTTCAGCAGGATTGTAGCCCGCCATTGCCATAATCACTAAACCCATACGATCTGCTTCAGATTCATTCCCACGCGAGTATTTCAATGACGTTAATTGACCGCCGATACCGTATGCGTTATTGATAATCCCGGCATAACTACTCCCTGCAGTTGCAACCCCAATAACACTACCAATTGCTTGTGTAGCATATTGACGAGACATCTGCTCCATAGAGTGACGTGCTATTGCATGGGCAATTTCATGTCCCATTACTGTCGCTAATCCAGTTTCATTCTGCGTAACTGGAAGAATACCTGTGTATATAGCTACTTTTCCACCGGGCATACACCATGCATTGACTTCATCGCTTTGCACCAAATTAAACTCCCAACTGAAATTAAATTGATTTGCTATACCTTGCTGCGTAAGGTATTGATTAACGGCTATCGCCAGTTTATTACCAACTTTTTTAACTAAAGTTGCCTGACTTGTACCTGTAATTACTTTTGTTTTTGAGGAATTTAAAAATTGTTTGTAAGAAGACGCCGCTTGTTCCTGAATTTCACTATCACTCACCAAACTCAACTGCTTACGTCCAGTAATCGGCACAGTCGAGCAGGATGCTAAAGTAGCTCCAATCAGGAACATACTTGTATATTTAAAAACCTTTTTCATATTTTAAATGTTAAACACTGCATTAGATTGTACCCAACGCAATTCCTATGCCTAAATTTTCTTCTTTTTATTCTTGAAAAGATAAACTTTAGATTCGTGTCCCTTTAAGAGGCGTTCGATATTCTTTTGATGGGTAATCAATATCAATGCGCAGATCGCGATGCCATATAATAGAACTGAAGGAATAGATGTTTTAAATAAGAAGGCTATGCTAAAAGGAAAGGTAAAACCTGCCATTATTGAACTTAATGATACATAATGTGTTGTCAACAAGATTACAATAAAGACCGTAACGCAAAGTAATGCGGCGGGAGCATGAATTGCGAGGATCATGCCAAAGAGTGTTGCCACTCCCTTGCCTCCTCTAAAGCCAGCAAAGACAGGAAATAGATGTCCTAAAACAGCAATAACACCAAGTGCCAATTGATAGTTAACAAATTGGACATTACTGGTACTTTGCCCCGCTTCTATTAAATAAGCTAGATTTGTAGACGTGAACCCTTTAAAGATATCGACGAACATCACCACAGCACCTGCTTTTGGGCCCAAAACGCGAAAGGTGTTGGTTGCACCGGCATTACCACTTCCATACTCTCTAACGTCAACGCCATAAAATGCCTGTCCAAACCATACCGCAGTTGGGATTGAACCAAATAAATAAGCTAGTACTACTGCACTTACTAAATAAATAGAAATCATTAATTATTGTTAAATCCTAAACTAATTTGGCCTTTAAGCTTAAATCCAAACTTTTTACAGAATGCGTCAATGCTCCAACCGAGATAAAATCTACTCCGGCTGCTGCATATGCTTGAAGTGTGTCTTCTGTAATTCCTCCAGAAGCCTCAGTGACAAATCTTTCTGCAATAATATCGACAGCTTTCTTCACATCTGAGGGACTAAAATTGTCTAACATGATGCGGTCGACCTTGCCAAAGGTAATAACTTCAGCTAGCTCCTCAAAATTTCTAACCTCAATTTCAATCTCAATATGCTTATTTAAGGTGTCTCTGTAGGCATTTGCGCGAGTTAAAGCCTGCGTGACACCTCCACTGTAATCAACATGATTATCTTTAATTAAAATCATGTCATACAAGCCAAAACGATGATTGGTTCCCCCTCCGATCTTTACCGCTTCTTTCTCTAACAAACGTAACAAGGGAGTTGTTTTGCGCGTATCTAATATTTTCGTTTTTGTTCCGGCTAATAATTTCGCATATCGGCTTGTGGTTGTCGCAATCCCGCTCATGCGTTGCATCACGTTTAAGATCAAGCGTTCGGCAATTAGGATACTATGGATTTTTCCTTTCAGGATTAAGGCTATATCACCAATTTTTACACTCGCTCCATCATGAATTAGCACTTCATGAGCAAGTGTAGGATCTATTTGATTGATAATTTCTAATGCAATCTCTACCCCAGCAAGTATACCTTCTTCTTTAACAATTAATTTAGCCTCTCCAGCTTTGTCTTTAGGAATCGTTGAAAGTGTTGTATGATCACCATCTCCGACATCTTCTAAAATTGCCTGTTGAACGAATTTTTTAATATATTCTTTTTTTTCCATCATGAGTCCTCACAAAATATGTAGCGAAGATGGAAATTTAAATTTTATTCAAGAAAATAATTTGGAATTATTATTTAGAAGCCTGTTTTTCAACTCTAAATTCTTCTATAGTTTGTGTAGATTTTGCCGAACTTATCTTCACAAAAACTCGAAACAGATTTTTATTACTGGTAAGTTGATATACGTAATAACTGTAATTGGTTTTATTTGTAATTTTCTGTATTAATTTTACTGCACCTGGTTTGTTTTTAGAGAAAAATGACTCTAACAACATTTCAGCCTGAAATTTAGAATATTGACCATCCTCACTTAAGATTGATAACGTTACATTTGTCGCAAAATACCGTGCTATATTTTTGGCATTCCCTGCTTTCAATTGCAGCATTAAAGCATCGTTAATATCAGAAATAAATAAAGAAGATTCATTCATTGGTAAGTTGTTCTTGTCAATATTATTCGCTGATATGCGCATAGTTATACACATAAAAAGACTTATAAAAAATAGGATCTTTTTCATTAATTATAGAAATTAAACTCTGTGTAGTTCAAGAACTTACCCAATAGTTATTGTGTTAAAGACTAGCTTTGTGATTTGGTAGATGATTCACATAAACAATGCCAAATTTATATAAATTTTACATTAAACAAACTTTAATTCTTCATTACATTCCTCATAATCTTGAATTATCAGTTGTTTTAAATTATATTTGCTTATATAATTATGGAAAAAAAAGTAGCACTATTAATCCTAGACGGATTAGGATACGGAAAAGAAGATCAATCTGACGCAGCATTTGCGGCAAATACTCCTTACTTGGATTATTTGAAGGCGAACTACCCCAATTCAAAACTAGTAGCTTCTGGTGAAGCTGTTGGTTTACCTGAAGGTCAAATGGGTAACTCTGAAGTTGGACATATGAATTTGGGCGCAGGACGTGTGGTTTATCAAGAATTAGGCCGCATTCATAAAGCTGTTCGTGATGGTATTTTTAATACGGACATCACTATTCAAGACTCCTTTAAATATGCTTTAGCAAATAATAAGAAGGTTCATTTTATCGGTTTATTGTCCGACGGTGGCGTTCATGCACATACAAGTCATTTACGTGGTCTATGTGATGCTGCAAAACATGCTGGTTTAACTTCAGATCAGGTATTTATACATGCTTTTCTTGACGGACGCGATACAGATCCAAATTCTGGATTAAACTATGTGAAAGAATTGCAAGATTTCCTACCTCAGTCTGTCGGTACTCTTGCGTCAGCAATCGGTCGTTATTATGCAATGGACCGCGACAACCGATGGGAGCGTGTAAAACTTGCGTATGATTTGATGGTACATGGTAGTGGGACTGAAACTAAAGATTTACAACACGCTATACAAGAATCATATAATCAAAACATTACAGATGAATTTGTGCAACCGCTTGTTTTGACTAATGCTGCAAATCAACCTGTTGCCACAATTCAAGATGGAGATGTCGTAATCTGTTTTAATTTCCGAACAGACCGAGGACGCGAGATTACTATTGCTTTAACGCAAAAGGCGTTTCCAGAGTACGACCTAAAACCATTGGATCTTTATTATATTACGATGACGTCATATGACGAGACATTTAAAAATGTTAAAGTCATCTTCCATAAAGACAATTTAAATAATACTTTAGGTGAAGTTTTAGCGGCTCATCATAAAACACAGGTACGTATCGCAGAAACTGAAAAATATCCACATGTCACATTTTTCTTTTCTGGAGGCCGTGAACAGGAGTTTGATGGAGAACACCGTTTGTTGGTACCCTCTCCTAAAGTTGCGACTTACGATTTACAGCCAGAAATGTCTGCACAAGGCATTACTGATGCTATTATAAAAGATATTGAAGAAGCGCAACCAGATTTTATCTGTCTGAATTTTGCAAACCCAGATATGGTCGGACATACGGGTGTATTTGACGCGGTAGTAAAAGCGGTTGAAACAGTAGACAATTGTACTAAACAAGTTGTTGAAAAGGGTTTACAATACGGATATTCATTTATCATCATTGCAGATCATGGTAATTCCGAATTTATGGTCAATGCTGATGGATCAGTTAACACTGCTCATACAACAAACCTTGTTCCATGTATTTTGATCGATAAGGATTATAAAAGCATTAAGGATGGTAAATTGGGTGATATAGCGCCTACTGTATTGAAATTACTAAAAGTTGAGATCCCTGCCGAAATGGATGGCGAGGTATTGATTCAAGACTAATATGAAAAATAAACGTATAGGTAACGCACTCTCTTTATTAATTATAGGGGGTGCGCTCCTACTATCGTCCTGTCAAAACGACAAAACGGTGCAAAAGCAAGTAAAAGGATCAACTCTTTCTCTGGATTCATTTTTTAATTCTGAAATTGAAAAGTTAACAAAATTGAATCCAACGGTTGAAAAAACGGTCATTAAAGACTCCGATGAGGAAGTGAAATCTTTGAAGATCCCAAACTGGCAAAATGAACTCAGTGGATTTATAGCTGCTGATATTACAAAAAATGCTGATGCCAGTTTGTATAATTTTAGAGAAGAAGATTGTAAAACAATTTATCAGGCCAAAGATCCCGGATTAGCGATTCAGTATCTCGCTGTGGAGCATGATTTAAAAGGTAAGATTAGACAGGTTGTCATTGAAAGAAAAGTAGACAATAGCTTATATTCAAGTGAAGAAAAACTGACGTATGATGTTGACTCTATTTATCAAATTGAAAAAAATCAGGATATTCTGATATTGGGAAAAAGTCATTATAAAATTATAGGAAAGTTTCTGAATCACTAAAATTTAGAAACCTCTCCTACATCTCAAGTAATTACAAAAAAAAACACCATATCGAGATATGGTGTTTTTTTGTTTTTGAAAGATTACTTCAAGTTATCTCTGTAAATTTTAGCTTTTTTGATTTCTGTTTGAATGTCTTTACGAGAAGCATCAAAAGTTAAAACTTTTTCAAAATCTTTTACTGCGTTGTTATAAGCATCAGTTGCAACTGCTTTATTGTAATTCGCAACTCCGGAAGTTCCAACTAAAATACCATAGTCACGGAAAGCTAGCGCTCTATTTTGATAAAGCTTTACATCACTTGCATTTAATGCAATCGCTTTAGAATAATCTTCGATCGCAGATTTTAATAATGCTTCACGAGCAGAACTGCTCAATTTTGTAGATGTTTGAGTCGCTAAATTATTATTTGCTTTTCCTTTAAAATAGTAACCGTTTGCATTTTTACTGTCCAAAGCAACTACTTTTCCGAAAGACTCTGCTGCCTTTTTAAATTCGCCATTCTGAAATTGAGAGTAACCTAACATATATAATACATCTGGATCTTTACTTTCCACTGGCAAAGACTTTTCTAAGTAAATTGCTGCTTTTTTGAAGTCACCATCCAATAGTGCTTTTTGACCTAAACGAACATTTGGATTCGAATGCTCTTCCTGTTTTGCTGTCTGTGCAAAAGATGAAAGTGACATCAAGGCAAATGCACCAGTAAATAAGCCTAATTTAATCGATTTAAGAGTCATATTTATTTAATTACGTTTCAATTTAAAGTATTTAATTCATATTCAACCGCTTAGTTTGTATTGTTGAAATTTCGTTTTACTTGACTTCAACATACAACGCTAAATGCGTATTCAATATTACAATTATTATGCCTATTTACACAATAATAAATTGAATAATGTGACAAAATTCACATGTCAGACTGTCTTTTTTTCTTAAAGCACTGCATTAATGGACCATTCGTTTTCAAATAATAGGTTGGCATCTTACTTGCAATACCCTACATTCACAAATTTAAAATAACTTTTTATCAGAATTACGACATGTTGTCATAAACTGACATAAAAATATTAATATACCTTAACATAATATGAGCAAATTCGAAACATTTGATTTCAATCAGGCGATTCCCATTATATCTGAAGATACCGAATTCTTTCCATTATTAAGTCAACAAGATGAAGATGACATGCGCAATGCAGAGATTCCGGAGTCACTATCGATTTTGTCTTTACGCAATACAGTTTTATTTCCTGGAGTAGTTATTCCAATTACTGTGGGTCGGGATAAATCCATCAAATTAGTTAAAGACGCTTACCAAGGAGATAAAACAATAGGTGTTGTAGCTCAAAAGGATATGTCTATGGAAGATCCTACTATTGATGAGCTTTATCAAGTCGGAACTGTAGCACATATCATCAAAGTTTTACAGATGCCTGATGGTAATACAACGGTGATTTTACAAGGTAAGCAACGTTTTAAATTGCTTGAAGCTGTTCAGACCGAACCTTATCTAAAAGCTAACGTTGAGAAATATAAGGAAGAGAAACCGAAGTCGACTAAGGAATTTAAAGCCTTAATAGCGACTTTAAAAGAGATGGCTCTTCAAATTATTCAACTATCGCCGAACCTACCAAGCGAGGCAGGTATTGCCATTAAGAATATCGAGAGTCCGACTTTCCTTATTAACTTTATTTCTTCTAATATCAATGTTGATTTAATTCAGAAACAACAGTTATTGGAATTATTAAATGCTGATGAGAAAGCTCGCCTATTATTAGAGTTATTAACTTCTGAAATTCAAATTTTAGAACTTAAAAACCAGATTCAAAATAAAGTAAGAATAGATTTAGATAAACAACAACGCGATTATTTCTTAAATCAACAGTTAAAGACGATTCAAGAAGAATTGGGCGGAAACACTCCCGATTTAGAGATTATCGAATTGAAAAAAAGAGCATCAAAGAAAAAATGGAATGAAGTTGTTGCTAAGCATTTCGATAAAGAAATTGAAAAATTAGCACGGATCAATCCTGCTGCCGCAGATTATTCTGTTCAGATCAATTATTTAGAATTATTACTTGACCTTCCTTGGAATGAGTTTACAAAAGATAATTTTGACCTGAATAGAGCACAAAAAGTACTGGATAAAGACCATTATGGGTTGGATAAAGTTAAGCAGCGTATTATTGAGTATTTGGCCGTATTGAAATTGAAAAACAATATGAAGGCTCCTATTTTATGTTTAGTAGGCCCTCCGGGAGTCGGTAAAACATCATTAGGGAAATCTATTGCAAAAGCATTAGGCCGTAAGTATACTAGAATGGCCTTAGGTGGTGTGCGTGATGAAGCAGAAATCAGGGGTCACCGAAAGACGTATATTGGTGCAATGCCAGGTCGTATCATTCAATCTTTGAAAAAAGCAGGTGCAGCGAACCCTGTATTTGTATTGGATGAAATTGATAAGATGAGTGCTGACTTTAAAGGAGATCCATCTTCTGCCCTATTAGAAGTTTTAGATCCGGAGCAAAATACGAGTTTCTATGATCATTATGTTGAGATGGAGTACGATTTATCTAAGGTCATGTTTATCGCTACAGCTAACTCCTTAAATAATATACAACCAGCTCTCTTGGATCGTATGGAGATTATTGAAGTTAATGGTTATACGATCGAAGAAAAAATTGAAATTGCCAAGAAACACCTTATTCCGAAACAGCGTGAAGCACATGGATTAACAGCAAAGGATATTTCGTTGAAATCTAAAATTATTGAGAAAATAATTGAAGAATATACGCGCGAATCTGGTGTACGTGGTTTAGAGAAAAAAATAGGTTCTACTGTCCGTGGTATTGCAACTCGCATTGTTATGGAAAAAGAATACAATGTCAATATTAATGATAAGGATCTTGTAGAGATTTTAGGTGCTCCTATTTTTGATAAAGATAGTTATGAAAATAATGAAGTTGCTGGTGTTGTTACAGGGTTAGCCTGGACTTCTGTCGGTGGCGATATATTGTTTATAGAGTCAAGTTTGAGCCCAGGTAAAGGAAAAATGAGCTTAACAGGTAACTTGGGCGACGTGATGAAGGAATCAGCTTCCATTGCAATGGCTTATCTACGTTCGCATGCTGAAGAATTTGACATTGATTACCGCGTTTTCGATCATTGGGATGTACATATTCACGTTCCAGCAGGAGCTACACCAAAAGACGGGCCTTCGGCAGGTGTAACCATGTTGACGGCATTAACTTCCCTATTTACACAGCGTAAGGTTAAAGAAAACTTAGCAATGACAGGTGAGATTACTTTACGTGGAAAAGTTCTTCCTGTTGGCGGTATTAAGGAGAAGATTTTGGCAGCTAAGCGAGCGAATATCAAAGAGATTATTTTATGTAAATCTAATCAAAAAGATATTGAAGAGATCAAAGAGAGTTATATCAAAGATATGAAGTTTCACTATGTGACGGAAATGGCTGATGTCATTGCGCTCGGATTATTGGATAAAAAAGTCAAGCACGCAAAAGATCTGACTAAAGGATTAGAGCCAAAGAAATAGTCAAAATTTTTCTAAAAATTAAAAGCCGCTATAAATAAATTTTTATAGCGGCTTTTACATGTAGACACATGAGCAACTCTGACTAGACGTCGACATACCTGAAATAATTAAATAAAAGATTGGAAAGGTCTATAAACACAAAATGCTTCCCGTTAGGAAAAGCAAGTGTCTAATTTGTGATTTTAAAAGCGTTGAGAATTATTTCTCAAGCTTGTCATTTTCTTTTTTCAATGTTACGGGACGATCTTCTTTGATTTCCGTTTCCATAAAACCCCAGTTAGTCATGTAATACATGTATGGGTTTTGTTCAATTTTTGATTTTCTTGTTCTTTCTCTTTTTATCATATATATATATTGTTTTGATTACTTCATATCATTCAAATATCGAGCCAAACTATCCTTAATACTGTTTATTAGTAATTATGAGTGTTCCTGCTGTTCTTTTGTAAGGATTACACTTAACACTTACAAATTGTAAATACTCGAAATGATACCACTTATTTTCAAGGCTATAATAAGTGCTGTTAAATATTAGTTTTGACTTCTTTAATACCCAAAAGTTTAATTGACAACTAAAAACAGCTATTATATAATATGATTTTTAATGATTTACAGCACCTATACATGAAGGTGGATGTGCAAAATTGTATTCTTTAGGGGGAATCTTATTTCTACAATCATCAGAAGATGTAGATAAATGCTCAAGAATATACGCTTATGGTGAAGGTATCATAATGAAGAGATAATTTTTAAAAAATTTACACTAGTATCAGATTTTGTTAGATAATAAACCGGGCATTTAATAAGAATGAAATGCCCAGTTTATTATATACAAGCTTATTTTTGATAATTCAACTACTGCTGTATTGCGCCTAAGACTTGAGCAATTTTTTTGAAAAGTTCGGTATTCTGATAATACCCCAAAAAGTTTTGAGCTCCGGGGCCATATGCCATTACAGGCACCATCATCGCACTGTGATCATTAGACGCAAAGCTGGCTTGTATACTGCCTGTTTTTACATCAGCATCTAATAAAGATAATGCGCCAGTTTCATGGTCTGCTGTTACCACCACAAGTGTCTCACCATTCTGATCAGCATAACGAAGTGCTTCGCCGACTGCCTGATCAAAATCCAAAGTTTCTGTTACCACATAGTTTAAATCTCGCGCATGGCCACCATAATCAATCTGAGCCCCCTCGGCCATAATAAAGAATCCACTTCCCATTCCATGAAGTTTACTGATGCTCGTTGCGAGCAATTCTTTTAAAATAGTACCTCTACCATCTTTGACAGCTACCATATCTTGTTCATTAAAATAAGCTACTGTTTTCTCTGATTTGGCGTTTTTTAATCCGGTTAGGTTATCAACAACTTGATATCCGGCTTGATTTAATTTTTTTTCCAATTCATCTTTTCTTTCTTTCTCCCGATAAGGTCCAGGTAGTTCACCTGCCAATATTTTAACATCCTTATTTTCGATGAGCGCTTCTGTAATTGCAATGGATGCATTTCGGTCTATATTTGACGCATAAAATGCTGCGGGAGTCGCATCCGAGGCATCCCCTGTGGATAGTATTCCGCTAACCTTTCCAACTCTTGCTAATAGTTCAGGTAATCGCAGTAACCTATTACCAGATGTGTCTACGCTTATCGAACCGTTATATGATTTATGCCCGGTAGCAATTGCTGATCCCCCAGCTCCTGAATCTGTATTACCTGGACTGGCTGATGCTGTTAAAGAGAACCCTACATGTTTCATCTGAGCCATATACAACTGACCACGGTTGGCAACCATAGCAGCTTGAATATGACCTAATCCCATACCGTCTCCTATTAACAGAATCACATTTCTAACTGTACCCTTACTCCCATCTTTTGCAAAATTAGGTTGATAAACAGCGGATGGTTTATTTGCCGTAAAACGTGAACTCTCCAAATCATTTAAATAAGCTTTTAGCACATCAGGATGATCTGTATTTAACCAGGTAACGCCCATTTTTTCTAATACTATCCACGTATTGACACTCTCAGGTGCACCCCAGAGACGAAATGGTTTACCCCATTTTCGTGCCTTTGCTCCTTGCTGTTCAATTTTCATTTGCTCTTGCTTCGTTGGCACCCCCTTCCCGTTCCATTGTGTATAGGTTCGTAAATTATCGCTCATCATAGCTACCCGTTGCAGTTGCTGGCTGGTGTATGTGTTTTCAAATCTACCGTCAAAGGATATGTAGTCTGGATAGTTTTTAAAGAGAGCAGGTGACGGCATATTGCCACTGATGACAATTTGAATAGCATATTTATTTTGTTTGGGATCTACTAGGTAACGATAAGGTGCTAACAGGTTTACTAATTTTGGCATCATAATCTGAAAATCTTCTTTCAGATCTAAAACCAGCTGTAAGTTTTTACTGCTGTCAGCAAAGGGATGTTGCTTATTTTGTTTAAATAAGTTTGCCAAAGGCTTTATATATAGATTTTCCAAGGTTCGTCCTGCTTTGATATCTTTAGCCTCATGCGCAACATATAAGGTATCATCTCGTAGAAATAGGTCTGCTTCAATGGATTCCATTCCCGCATAATAAGCACGTAACATGGGAATATCCTGTTCATAATCATTATGACTATGGCCACGGACCCGAAGTGCATGGTGCTGTTGATGCGTACTATACATGAGTTTATCAAAACGATTAACAGCTGTAGGTGTTTCCTGCGCATCAAGTCTGACCATTATCCCAACTAATGGCAGTATTAATAATAACTTAGCAAATTTCATTTTCATTCTTTCTATTGGACAAAAAACGACAAACCTGATCGCTCTTTCGCATCTTTCTAGCCTGCCGTCTTTGTGATTTAAGTTATTTGTAGGATAATTTTACCATCCCTCATTTTGACTGATCCCAGAATTACTCAAATCTGATGGCGGAATTGGCCATACATGATGAATAGTAGGATTAAAAGTTCGGGCAGGCCAAACTTGTACTATGGTGTAGCTAGAAGTTGGATCAGTTTTAGCAATATGTTGCCTTCCGGTTGCTGGTCGTGCATAGGCCGCTTGGGCATCACCCCAACGAACCAAGTCACTATGCCTATCGGTATATTCTGCAGCAAACTCTGAACGACGCTCTCTTTTTAAATTAACCATTGTTGCGCCACTTATTGCAGGGAGCCCTGCGCGGTTACGTACCAAATTAATCTCCACATCTCCAGATTTCCCTTGTTTAATCTGCGCTTCGGCTTTCATCAAAAGAATATCTGCATAACGGATTAAAGGAATATTTAGATCAGAAGTCGGATAATCTCCACTTGGATTTAAATGTTGATCCTTTGGAAAACGGAAAGGTTGCATATACTTTTTGAACTGAAAACCAGTTTGAGAATTAGACGAATAATATTTCCGATCCAATCCGAATAACGTAAATGTATCGTTAAATTCAAGTATGGTTGCCTTTTTACGATTGTCACCTGATTCGAAAGCGTTATACAATTCTAAAGTGGGGTGAAAATATCCCCAACCATTATAAAGTCCATAACCTGTATTTTCAAATAATACAGCCGGCAATATGGAACCCTGAATTTTATTAGAAACTACAGAAAAGATATATTCAGATGAAAAATTGTTTTCGATGTAAAAGACGCTTGCAAAATCTGTTTCTGGTTTTCCTGTATTAATTAATTTACGACCTGATCCTGAGTTGGTCACCATATCGCAGTACTTAACAACTTGCGTCCATTTACTCTCGTCATATCTTGCCCATTGCAAATTTGTTTTGGCTAAATAGGCATAAGCAGCGTCCTTATGCGCTCTTCCTAAATCACCTGCTCCATATGTGTTGACAAGTGGCAATAGCTCTGCTGCCTTTAAAAGATCCCCTTCAATCTGCGCTAAATTCTCTTTTACATGCGTCGGTCGTACAAATTTAATTTCATTCATATTTGCATCTGTAACGATCGGAACACCGGCACGTTGATCTCCATAATATTGTGACAAATAAAAATAGGCATAACCTCGCATGAAATACGCTTGTCCTAACACATGCTTTTTTACGTTATCGCTAATACTCATAGCTGGCACTTTAGTGATAATGGTATTTGCACGTTGTATGATCTGATAAAATTTCTTGTACATACTATTAATGCGGCTTTCAGCACCTGTAGCAGTAAAATTACGCACTGCTGCTGATCCTGCATCTGTACGTCCAGTGACCATATCGTCCGATGCGTTGATAAACCAAAACAAACCTCTTCCGAACATATTATCGTCATTGAAATGTTCATAAAGACCATTACTGGCAAATATCGCATCTGCTTCTGTCTTCCAGAAGTTTTCATTGGTAATTGATCCTTTTGGAGTCAGATCAGTAAAACTCTTACTACAGCCCTGTATACCTATGCTCAATCCTAGTAATGCTATTGTAATGTATTTGTATTTTTTTATGGATGGTGTTTTCATGATTTTCATTCTTAAAAATTAACATTTAATCCTATCGTGTATGTCTTGGCTAAAGGATAATTTGCTACATCTAATCCAATACTGCCGACCTCTGGATCTATACCAGAATAAGAAGTAAAGGTGAACGGGTTTTCCGCAGAAAAATAAATCCTAGATTGCAGTTTATTCAAAAACTTAGGTAAGTTATAGCCAACAGTAATGTTTTTTATACGAAAATAATCGCCACTTTCAAGGTACCAATCTGATATCGTTCCGTAATTAGCATTTGGATCTTTAGAAGAAAGTGCTGGAATATTACTATTTAGATTATCCGGCGTCCAGGCATTTAGGACACGATTATCCAGATTATAACCCTGTAAGCCCGCGTTATAGGCTGTGAATTTATATCCGTTAAAAATTTTTGCTCCTGAAATTCCATAGGTTAATACATTTAGATCAAAGTTTTTATAATCTAAATTAAGGGCAAAACCATAGGTGAACTTAGGAATCGCACTACCCATATATACACGATCATCAAAACTGATTTTACCGTCACCATTTGTATCTTCGAATTTTAAATCACCAGGACGTGCAAAGGGTTGAATAAGCTTACCATTTAGGCTATGCGCCTGTACTTCTGCTTCGGAATTAAATATTCCGGTATTCGGAATCAAATAGTAAGAATATAAGGCTTGTCCTGGCGTGGACCGATATGGAGACAATATACCCCTAACTTCTCCTGGATTTTCAATAAATTCGCTATTAACTCCATTCAGATGTAATACCTCATTACGATTGAAGGCAATATTAGCATTTAAACCAAGTCTCCAATCTCCAAATTGATGATTATATTTTCCGCTAAATTCAAATCCCTTGTTCATCACGTCACCTGTATTAATTGTAGGGCCTCTCTGCATACCTGAGTGTGGATCTGGAAGAATTTCATTGATCATTCCGATGGTCTTTTTCCGATAATAATCTGCTGTAAAACTTAACTGATGAAATAAAGTCATATCCAGACCGATATCCCATGATTCGGAAGTCTCCCAGATGAGATTAGGATTACCTTGTTTGATCATTGCAAAATGGCGTACCAAAATACCTTCCGACCCTAAAGGTGTGACAGTACCGCTATTCAAAGGTAAGTTATATGCGTATTTATCAACAGTTTGAATGTTCCCGATCTGACCCCAAGAAGCGCGTATTTTTAAATCATTAATAAAGTCACTTTTAAAAAATGATTCTGAAGAAATTTTCCAGGCTCCCGAAATTGATGTAAATACATCCGATCGATTATTTATTGGTAAGCGTGAACTGCGATCCTGCCGGATACTTGCTCCTAAATAATACCGTCCTGCATAATTGTAATTAACACGAGCAATAGCAGATGTTAGTGCATCTTCCCAGACATCACTTGTTGGAATTCCTGGTATAGATTGTGCATTCTCGATATATTGATACCAATCGTCTTCCCGTTCAAATCCCATTCCCTGAATGTAGTATTGTTCATACTTTGTTTTCTGAGCAGAGTATACTGCTACAGCGTCAATCTGGTGATCACCAAAACGTTTCGTATAATTCAATTGCTGATCCCAAATCCAACGATCTGTACGAGCTTCTTCTTGCGTCAAATAATTGTTGCCATTTGATCTTCCAATTTCTGGTATTTTGGGATCAAATCTTTTTAAAGAATACCGATTTATATCCAAAACAAAATTAGATTTGAAGGTTAGACCATCCCATAAATCCACTTTGGCAAAAACATTACCATTGAGGTTAAGTGTCGGATTGTTAACTGTTGGACGTAGAAGTAAAGCTACTGGATTATAAGTATCACCATATGCAGATGAAAATTGCGATAAATTAAAGGGAACAGTACCGTGAAATAATCCTTTCTCATCATATACAGGTGCTGCAGGATTCATATAAATTGCATTGATGATCGATCCGCTATAACTGCTAGATGTATTTGTACCTCGAGCGGTAGTATGGTTGACATAAAAATTTTGTCCTAATGTCAATCGATCAAAAAAATCAAATTCGGATTTCAAACGATAAGCAAAACGTTTGTAACCTGTATTCAGCAATAAACCTTCCTTATCGTGATAACCAAATGAAGAATTATACCTGGATCGTTCTGATCCACCAGACACCTGCGCATTTGCATTTAAAATATTCCCCGTTCTGAAGATTTCATTCATCCAATTGGTACGGGTTTCCTGTCCCCAAGGATTTAATGTCGCATTATGACCATCGGCAGGATTCACTCCATCTCTTTTCGCTGCATCATTATAGGCCTGGGCGTATTGTGTCGCGTTCAAAGCAGTCGGTAGATTACTCGCATTTTGCCAACCTCGATACAGATCGACACTTAGTTTGGGCGCTCCAGCTTTACCGCTTTTAGTTGTGATCACGATAACTCCAGATGATGCCTGAGCTCCATAGATAGCTGCAGAAGCTGCATCTTTCAAGATATCCATGCTTTCAATATCATTTGGATTGATAGGTCCGCCATAATAGGGTGCTCCATCGACTACATAAAGTGGCGATTCGGCGTTTAGTGTCCCCATTCCTCTAATCATCACTTTAGGCATTGCCGAAGGATCGCCACCTGCAGACATCACCGTTACTCCTGCAACATTTCCTTGCATCAGATCTGCCACGTTAGTTAATGGACGAGCAACATTTTCTGCGACATTAGGTAAAGAGCTTACAGCAGTTGTTAAATCTCCTCTTTTTTGCTGACCGTAACCAATGACAACCACCTCATCAAGAGCTGAAAGTTGCTCTTTCAATGTAATCAAAATTGAGTTACTATCACCACTCTTTATACCTTTAAGATCTTCAAGGTAAGATTCGTACCCAATCATGGAAACCTTGATCTTATACTTCGCATCTTCATTTAATTCTTTAAATACAAATACACCTTTTTGATCTGTCGATATACTCGTGACAACTTGTCCTTTCGTATCTAAAAGTACAACCGTCGCTCCTGTTTTGACAACACCATTATTATCCATAATGGTACCTCTTATTTGCCCATTGGACTGGGCATAAGATTGCAGAGCAACGGAGATCGATAGCATTGTCAATAATGCTCTTAACTTCATCGGGTTTCTTTTCATTTCATTTAGTCTTTTAATTTGTAGGTGGTTTGTACCGCATGAACTAAAATTTAAACGGTATTATTTACTTCTTTTATTGCTTTTTATTTTTAATGATTATACTGTTATTGCTATGGGTATAGGTAAGTTCATTCATCTGACAAATAATGGATAGCATAACATCCAGTGGATAATGTTCTTCAAATTTCCCAGTAAAGGATAGTCCTTCAAGAGATACCTCTTCTAGATTAATGATTACACCCTTTAGTTTTTCAATCTTTGAAAACACCTGTGGAAGTGGCGTCTGATCAAACTGCAGGCCACCCTCTTGTTTATGTTCGTCTGATTTCACGTTGTCCGCTAATTTTAGATTGTTCGCTTTTTCTTGTCGATCAACTAATAAAGCTGTTTTAAAATGATCATCAATCAATAACTGTTGTCCAGGCTTGAGCACCTGATCTTTCATTTCAAATGGACTGCGATTCGTTGATTTCACAACTATTTTTCCAGATATTAACCTAACCGATAATTTACTTTTAGTATAACTATCGACTGTAAATTCAGTACCAAGTGCCGTTGTTGTATAACCGTTGGCGGATACAATAAATGGTCGTTGCGCATCATGGGCGACATTAAATCTCGCTTCTCCAATTAGTGTCAGTTTTCTATCGATGTTTCCATATTCTTTTGTGTAATAAATATTACTATTAGGGGATAAAATAATCCGAGATCCATCTTTCATTTTATAGGTAAGCGTATCTGTACTGCTGTTGGCAAGTTCATATATGAGTGGTTCTGGTATTTGTACTGTTGTACTGGGAACAGGCAAATTTGTTTGGACAAAGTGATACCCAAATATTCCCATAGCCAATAAAATGGAAGCGGCAATAGACCAGCCTATTTTTAAACGACGTCGATTAGGTAATGCTTTGATCACTCCCATTTTTTCATGAATACCGAATAACATCTGTTGATACTCTTCTTCTGTTGCCAATTTTTCGTTTTCATGTACTGTTGCAAAATCATTCCGAAGTTCCTCCATTAGAGGGTTTTTGGAATCTTCTAAGTCGGACAATAGTTTATGCTGATCCTTTTTAGAAAGTTTTCCTTCCCAAAAACGAGTAATTAAATTAAGAATCTGTTGCTTCATCAATAGTAAATACACAGGAAATTTCCAAAGGGGATGCTTTTGTTGTTAAGAAATTATTAATAAAACATCAATTAAACATGTGGATACATCGCTTAATACTAAAGACATGATCACATATGAGAAAGATTATATTTGAGCCTTAATGTAAACGCAATACTCTTCCTTTTATACTTATCAAAAAAAGACAAATAATCTTTGGGAGAGATGAATCACCCAACGTATTTAAAAAGAAATAATAATTCGAATTTTACGGAGGTACAAAGGATTATTTTTTTTTGTAAAAAAGCCTTTTGTAAAGTTATGAAGCGGTCTACTATGATTCTGATCAGAATGTTCCGGAGATAAGGCAATAAGGAGTGGATAAAAAAAATTAAAGATTCGCGAGAAGAAAGACGATGAGTAATGATCTTTCTGCATAGGCAGGGTATTGCTTAGCGACATATTCTCTAATGGCTTTGTTCGATTGTTTGAGATAATCTGCTACCGATTGTGGGCTAAGTCCTAAAAGATCAGCTACATCTTCTTTTGTGCGCCCCTCATAACGACACAATTTAAATACTTCCCGTTTTCTTTTTGGTAATACGGCAACGGCTTCTTCCAAGATTTCCATTTGCTTATTGAAAATTTCTTCTTGAATACTGCTATCTTCCTCGGCATAAATTTCTTCGGGATAATTGGCAATATACGCAACTGATTCTTTCAACTTACTGCGTAGAACATTCAGCGATTTATTATAACTAACAACAAATAACCAGCCTCCAACAGGACGATCTACCTGTATCTTAAATCGATTCTGCCAAAGCGATAAAAAAACATCTTGCAACACTTCGGTCGCTAATTCACGATTATCGATTAATTTTAGAATATTTGCATGTACAGGTTTATGATACCGCGCATACAATGCATTGAAAGCCTTTACGTCTCCCCTCGACATTGCTACGATTTCTTCAATTTCTGTTACCGTTTTATTCATGTTAATTGATATGTTTTATCTTCTACATCTGTGGTTTTGTGGTTTGAAAACCACGGGCAAATTTATTTAAAAAACAAACAGCTTAATCCTTTTAGGAGGTTATCAAATTGTTAAGAATATAGGTTGTTTCTGGTAATTAAATAATTGGTTACTTATCGTAAATATACAAAAATGATCTACATTACAAAATAAGATTTATGCAGTTAAATGGATGACTTGAACAAGGGTAATGCTATCATTCTGAAATTATATTTCATCACTATCTGAGAGAAGCGAATTGCAATAGGTGTAAGGCAGATGGAGAAAGGGAAATTTACATATACTATGAATACATGGGAATTTAAGTCACTAAAACCTGATTTTGGAAAACAAGACAGAACTAGTATACAAAAATAGCTAACCTGTACTATACAGATTAGCTATTAAAATCATAATGCTTATAGCAGGTCAAGACCACTACTTGACACTTGCAGCTACAATTTCTGCAACGGAGGGAATACCTGTTTTTTTCCATATAGGTTCACCATTCTTATAAAGAATTAATGTTGGTATGGAAGTTATTTTAAAATCTTTAATTATTTCAGGATTTGCATCGATTTCTACTAAAATTGTTTTGATATTATTTTCCGCCTTGCTGTTGATTGAATCTAATACTGGTATTACTTTTTTACAAGGCGGGCAATAGTTTGATCCGAAGTCAACGAGAACATATTCCTGAGATTTCAATGCTGTTTTAAAATCAGCCAATAAAATTCTATTTTTATTTACAGTTGCTACCTCTACTGGATATCCTGCTCCGATCCAAGCTGAAATACCAGGTGCCAAAACATAGATCTTTGTAAATCCACGTTCTGCGAGTAAATTAGCGATTTTTGTAGATCGCCCGGTTTGGATAGAATAGATAAAGACTGGTTGACTTTTGATTAATCTACCCAATTGCTGTTCATAACCTTTAACGGCAGGATCGATCTGACGAGCTTGTGGTAAATGTGCCTGTTCATATTCTTCAGCACTGCGAGCATCTAAAATCTGAGGCTTATCCTGTTCGCTTATTTTTTCATGAAATAACGCCGCTTTTACGCGAAAATCTTTTTGTTCTATCTTCTCCTTCTCTATCGGAGATGATTGGTTTTGTCCTTTGCCATCAAACACTGTGATGACCAATAAAATTAGGATTAATGTAATCTGTTTTTTCATTTGTTAAACACGATATAAATGTCGAATTTTCTTAAATTGTTACGAGTTCATTTTTTAGAAAAGATAATTCACTAGAAACGGAAAGCGGGTGCTGCTATTTCTTGTGTCTTACTTTTTCTAAATTCTTTCATAGATACCGGTTCACGATCCTCAAGTTCGGCGAAATCAACAACACCGTTATTTTTAGCCCATTTGAAATATGCTTGAGATAATTGGGATACCACATCATGATTTTGGCTAGCAACATCATTTATTTCAGTAGGGTCGTTTTCTAAATTATACAATTCCCATTTATAAGAGGGCCAAGTTGAGATCAACTTCCATTTGCCTATTCGAGCCGCGCGATTACCGGCACGTTCCCAGAAAAGTCCTTCAGGTCTGTCAATTTTATTCTTATCATCAAAAATAACAGGCAACAGATTTTTACCTTTTAAATCATTGGTTTTTAAACCCTTGTATATTTTTGGATATGTCGCTCCTGCTAAAGCGTAGAATGTTGGTGCTAAATCAATAATATGTCCCGTCCCATTTTTAATGGTATTTGCCTGTATTCGATTAGGAAACCAAGCTATAAATGGTGTATTAATACCACCTTCATATGTGTAATCTTTAAATGCTTTATAAGGTGTGTTGGAAGCATATGACCAGTTTTTACTCTGTGATTCATACGAACCTGTAGTGCCTACAGGCCCTGAGTTTATTCTTGCACCATGATGCCACTTCACTAAATCTTCAGCCGGAGCTCCATTGTCGGATAAAAAAACAATGAGTGTATTATCCAGTTGATTATTGTCTTTCAATTTCTGGATAAGGTGACCAATACTCTGATCTAAGCGGTCGACCATAGCGGCATAAATTTCCATTTTCTTTGCCCACAATTGACGTTGATCAAAAGATAGTCGGTCCCAATCGTAAATATCTTCATCACGTATTGATAATTTGGTATCAGGTGTAATTAAACCTAACTCCTTCTGACGTTTAAATCTTTCTTGACGAATTGCTTCCCAGCCTTTATCGTATTTCCCCTTATATTTTGCAATATCCTGAGGTAGCGCTATTAAAGGCCAGTGTGGAGCTGTATGAGCTAAATAGAGGAAAAAGGGTTTTTTATCATCTTTTACTTGATCCAAAAATGATAAAGCATGTTGATTGATTACATTGGTAGCATAGTTTTCAGGAAGTGGATATCCTTGTGCATCTGTTTCACCTTTAAAACCCGGCGCACCTGAATCAGAACTCTTTTCATCCTTTGGAAATACGAGATCAAAACCACGCTGCCAAGGAAGGCTCGTCCCTTTGCCAGATACATGCCATTTGCCGGATGTGATGGTGTTATAACCGTTTTCCTTCAATACTTCAGCAAGGGTTAGTGATTCTTGATTAATATATCCTTGATAAGCAGGTAATCCGAGGTCATTAGAAAAATAGCCTACTCCAGCTTTATGCTGATACTGCCCTGTCAATAAAGACGCACGAGTGGGTGCACAAATGGAATTATTATAGAACTCGCGTAACCGCAATCCTTCTGATGCAAGCCGATCTAAGTTGGGGGTTTCAATCTCACCTCCGTATGCACCAAGATCTGAATAACCCAAATCATCGGCTAAGATTAGCACGATGTTAGGCTTTTTTTGCTGTGCTACACCAAGTGTCGTTAGGCTTGCAGTTAAATATAATATGGAAAATATTTTTTTCATGGTAATGTTTGATTTTAAATGTTAGCGAAATGAGGATTGTCCTTTGATTCGGTCATAATTGACAACGTCGTTTTCCTTTGCCCATTTTCGATACAGTTCTTCAAGCTGTTTTACAACTTGAGGATTCTGAGACGCGACATTATGATTCTCTCCTCTATCTGTATCGATGTCATATAACTCTACATTATTCCCGTTACGATAGGTAGACACCAGTTTCCATTTTCCGAAACGGACAGCTCGATTGCCGGCACGTTCCCAAAATAAAGCTTGATTACGCTCCACCTGTGCCAGATCAGTATTTAACAGTTTTCTAAGGCTGACTCCGGGAAGTGTATTGGTAGCGGTCCCATAATTCGTATTTGGGTACTTTGCTTGGGCATAATCATATAATGTTGGAGCAATATCAATTAGATGTCCAGTTCCTCTTTTAATGGTGTTGGCTTTTACTTCCTTAGGGTACCAAACAATAAAAGGAGCGCCAATACCGCCCTCGTATGGGTTATCCTTGTAACTTCTTAATGGTGAATTTCCCGTTTGTGACCAATTGCTATTTTGCACATCATAAGATCCTGCAGAACCAACAGTACCCGTGTTTCTGCTTGTATAAATACGGGCTCGATCACCACCTTGTGCACCATTGTCAGACAAAAATATAATGATTGTATTGTCATCAACTTTTAACTCTTTTAGGGTCTGACGAATCTTACCGATACTTTGATCCACACGATCAATCATACCTGCAAATACTTGTTGTCTTCTTTTCCAGTATTGTTTTTCATCATAGGTTAATTTATTCCATTCTTGCGTTAATGTATCTTTAGCACTTATTTTCTGCTTCGCAGGGAATACGCCTTGTTTAATAGCGTTTTCATATCGTTTTGTGCGTAAACTGTCCCAGCCAATAGTATAAGTCTCCTGATACTTTTGCGTTTCTTCTTCTGGTGCCTGTAGAGGCCAGTGTGGTGCATTAAAGGCTAGGTATAGAAAGAATGGCTTTTTATCTTGATGTTGCTCTTTCAAAAATCCAATTGCCTGATCGGTAATTTCATCGGTCAGATATCGATCTTTAGGTAAATAGAAGGGTTTATTATTCTTGTACAAAGGCACTGTCGCTTGAGTAGAATCGCTGATTTCATAAAAATTAGACGCCCCTCCTACAAAATTGAACGACCTTTCAAATCCTCGTTGTGCCGGCCACTGATCGTAATCGTCCCCAACATGCCATTTGCCTGATATAATAGTGGAATAACCTGCCTTTTTTAAGACTTCTGCCAACGTTGGCGATTCTTTATTCAAGAAACCTTGATATGCAGGAAGTCCAAGGTTTACATTGAAATAACCTAGTCCTGCCTTATGGGCATATTGCCCTGTCAATAAAGATGCTCTTGTTGGAGCACAGATCGAGTTGTTATAAAATTCTTGAAAACGAGTTCCTTGAGATGCCAATTCTGTTAGATTTGGCGTATGGATATCAGATGCACCATATGGTTCAATATCTGAAAAACCGAGATCATCGACCAAGATCAAGATCACATTTGGACGTTTGTCCTGGGACCATCCAGCGAGGCTGCTTAAAGTCATTAAGAGCGTCAATAAATAATAGTTTCTTTTCATTATGTGAAATTTTTAATGAATGTGAATTGATTTTAATTATTAACCCAATCTGGATGCTGTTTAAGATTTGGATTTAAATTCAGTTCGCGTTGTGGCGTGGGAAAATGAATATGTCTTGGAGCCGCATTGGTTTTACCTGCGGCCTTTAGTTTTGCAACATAATAGGTTGCCCCTCTGCGCGCTAAGTCAAACCACCTTTGATATTCAAAAGTTAACTCCTTCCTTCTCTCTTCAAATACTGCTTCTCTAAAATCATCTTTACTAAAATTTTTTTCGATATCACCTGTTGCTGCACGCACTCTAACTTTATTTAGAAAAGTCTGTGCTAGTGAAGTTGATCCATTGAGCTCATTTTCAGCTTCTGCCAATATGAGCAATACTTCAGCATAACGAATAATGGGTAAATTTTTAGAAGATTGACTTTGGTTGCCTACTACACTCTCATCATAATATTTATTAAATTGAGGTTTTGCAAGTGCATAATACTTACCATCGACCGGAGAAATCATCCCTGTAGTAAATGTGGTATTTAAACGTTTATCCTGTTTAGAAAAAGTACCATATAAACCACCTTCAGCATGCCAAGCATCCGCATAGTCACCATTAATACCCGGAATATCCGCAGGTGCAGATCTACTAGCAAGCGAATTTCCCTGATATCCACTGTTCCCTTTGAATTGTGCAGAGAAAATATGTTCAATACCGTTTTTCTTATCGATATTGAATACATCCGTAAATTCGGGAAACAAATCATATCCCTCTTTATCAATTACATCCTGTGCTTTTAATTTTGCATTTGACCAATCTTGTTGTGTTAAATATACCTTTGCCAGTATACTTTTGGCAGCTCCTGATGAAGCTCTTCCTTTATCGTTGTCACCGTAAGATTTATAATTGGGTAGATTTTCTGCATCTTTAAGATCTGCAATAATTTGGTTATAGACTTCTTTTTCAGAAGCCTTGGTCACATAAAGCTCTTCCGTGCTAAGTGATGTTACAGGTTTTAGAACTAAAGGAACGGGACCAAACCAACGAACTAAATTAAAATAATGCAGTGCTCTTAAAAACTTGGCTTCATTAATTAAACGCTTACGGATTGCGTCATTAATCTTTTCAGGTGATATCAAAGCGATGTATTCAATATTTTGATTTGAAGCATTTATAGCGTCGTAACTTTGTTTCCACAATTGTTCCATACGGTCATTCGATGCATCGTGTGTCAAGTTACTGATCGCACGTACATGTGCATTCCGCGCTCTTGGTCCAGCTTCATAATCATCAGTAGCCATTTCTACTCCAATTTGAAAAAGACTATTATAGATGGACTGTCCGCTTTCATATAGTTTGCGATATGTTCCGTTAACAGCAGAAACAGCTTGATTTTCATTCAGATAAAATTGCTCAGAAACCAGTAGACTTTCCGGTTTCTCATCTAATTTTGAGCATGATACGATTCCAATCAATAATGTGGATGCGAATAATATATTTGTAATTTTCATGTACCTCTGGATTAAAATGTTAAAGAAAGACCTACTGTGAGGGAGCGTGAAGCTGGATAAATTCCAGAATCTGTCCCTATCTGTACGTTACTACCTGATGTCACTTCAGGATCAAAACCTTTGTACTTACTCCAGGTAAGTAAATTTTGTCCAGATAGGTATACGTTCACATTGGATATTCGAGTAGCATTTAATACATGTTTAGGAATGGTATAGCCAAATTGAAAAGACTTTAATCTGACAAATGAACCATTCTCAACAAACTGATCTGAAAAAATTGGAGCAGGATCTAATTTCGCTCTAGGATAGCTTTGACTGGCATTTGTTTCAGTCCATCTGTCTAAAGCATCTGTTGATGCATTTTGTTGTCCCGTAAACATTTCCAAGTTTTGACGATTGATATTAAGTAACTCATTGCCAACTGTTCCTTGTATTAAAAAAGTAAGATCAAAGCCGCGATAAGAAAGCGTATTGGTTAGTCCAAAAATAAAATCTGGTTGTGCATTTCCAATGATGCCACGGTCATTTGCTGTTGTAAATTTACCGTCACCGTCGATATCTTTGTAAAGACGATCCCCAGCTTTTGGTATGGCATTTCCAGTAAATAAACCTTTAGTTGATTCCTCTCCTTTTTGTAAAATTCCATCGATCTGTGTGCCATAAAAAGTTCCGAGAGGTTCACCAACTTTAATGATATAATTTCCAGAAATATAAGATTGTGCTCCTGTACCAATGGTTAATACTTGATTTCGATTGAATGAAAAGTTCACATCTGTATTCCAGACAAATTTTCCATTTAGGTTCCTGGTTTTCAAGCCAAATTCAAATCCTTTGTTGGAAACTGAACCAAAATTCTGTAAAGAAGATGCATAACCTGATGTCCATGGAATTTCAACATTAAGTAATAAATCGGTGGTTTTTTTGTAGTAGTAGTCTAAGGTAAACTGTAGTTTGCTGTTAAATAGCGCAATATCAAATCCTCCATCATACTGATAGGTCGTTTCCCAACCTAAATTTTTATTTGGTATACGTTGCGAAGCAAAACCGGTTACTATTTTATTGCCAAATAAATAATTTAAGTTATATAATGTCGAAAGCGACTGATACTGACCGATCTCCTGGTTGCCCGTAGTTCCAAAACTAGCTCGGATTTTTAAATCATTGACCGCACTGAACGTTTCTTTAAAAAAGCTTTCGTTGCTAGCTCTCCATGAAAAAGCTAATGAAGGAAAATTTCCCCATTTATTATCAGCTCCAAATCTAGAGCTACCGTCGCGCCTGATACTGGCTGATAAATAATATTTATTGGCATAATTATAATTTACACGAGCCAGATAAGAATGCAGTATCCAAGAATAAGCATCGGAATTTGGACGGACAAGGGTTGATCCACTTTGCAGACTGTTATACAAAAGATCATCCGTTACGAAATTTTCAGCTCCCGCGTTGAAGGTCTCATTCTTCGCTTCCTGTTGCGTAAATCCAACTAAAGCATTTAAATGATGATCTTGAAAAGAAGTGGTATAGTTTAACGTATTTTCATTCAGCCATGAATATGAATCTAGATTACCTAAATTTGCTTTTCCATTGTTACCTGCCCCCTCGTAGATGTAAGAAGGCAAATAAAATTTATCGGTCCTATTGTTTAAATCTACACCTAATAGCACTTTCGCTTGAAGCCCTTCTATAATATCATATTGAGCAAATGAAGTTCCCAAAATGCGTAATGCGTTTGATGTATTGGTGGTTTCTTTTAATGTTGCAATAGGATTTGCAAAAATGTTTTCAAACGGATTTCTTAATGTGTAAGATCCATCGGCATCATATATGGTTGCGGTTGGAGGCATTATCAATAATGCATTGACAATTCCTGATGGTGCAATTTGAGATGTTGTTCTGTTAATTGAAAAATTAGCGCCAACATTTAAGCGCTTAAAAGGATTAGCATTGATATTGGAACGGAAACCTAAACGCTTAAAATCTGTATTTTTAATTACTCCATCTTGGTCAAAATAATTGGCTCCAATAAAATATTGCACCTGTTCAGCTCCACCTGATAAAGATAATTGATGATTCGTTATCTGTGCATTTTGGAAAGCTTCTTTTTGCCAATTTGTTCCTGAACCTAATTGATCGATTTTGTCTTGTGTGAGGTACTGAAATTTTCCCAGATTCGGATAGGCATCATATAAGGCCTCATTGCGAAGAATAGCAAAATCTGGAGCTGTTAGGACATCTATTTTTTTTAACACCTGCTGTTGTCCTATACTACCATCATAGCTCAGTTGTACACGACCTGCTTTACCTTTCTTAGTTGTCACCAATATTACGCCGTTAGCACCACGAGAACCGTAGATTGCTGTTGCAGCAGCATCTTTTAAAACTTCAATACTTTCGACATCACTTGGATTGATGCTCGACATGGGATTGACAGGAGTTCCACTACCTACTCCAGTACTCTCTGTTTGATTATATATGGGAAAACCATCAATAACATATAAGGGTTCATTTCCCCCCTGAATAGATGCGCCTCCACGAATACGGATACTGACACCACCGCCCGGCTGCCCAGAAGTTTGCGTAACCTGCACCCCTGATATACCACCTTTCAAAGTCTGATCTAGCGATGATACATTCTGTTTCAATAAAGACTCATTTAAGGAAGCAACTGATCCCGTCAAATCGCGGCGTTTCTGCGTACCATAGCCTACCACTACGACTTCATCAAGATCTTCCGTAGTAGGGCTTAATTCAATTACAGTAGGTGATGTATTGATAACAATCTTTTTCTTTTCATACCCGACAAAAGATACAATCAGCGTAAAAGGGAGTTTTTGACCTGTGACAAATTGAAACCGCCCATTTCCATCTGTTTTTACACTATGTGTTACTGCTTCCAATTGCACAGTGACACCTTCAATGGGTTCTTTACTGGAAGCATCGATAACTGTACCAACTAAGGAGGCATTTATTATCGGTTTAGGTTCTATTTGAGCATACAGCGAATTCAGGCTGTGTATTAAGAACAAAATAAGTATAGAATACCGAAGTACTCCTAATTTTTTCATAGTTTTACGGTGTTTAATAGTGAATACTTACAAGTGCCAACGCCAATTGAAGACTTGTGGTTCATTATATCCAAACTTGGGGGAGCGTTAAAGCTTCCCCTATTTTTTTAAAGAAGATTTTTTGAAATTAGATGCACATTTGCATCCAGTAGGAAGGTAAATTAAAGGAAACATAATCAGTCACGGAGACTGCTCTTGCAGATGGGTTAGTAAGGTTGTTTTTCATAAACTTTGTTAAATAATGAATATTAATTTCGGTTTCGTTTGCCAACGCCAATTGAGTAACGATAAGGCAAATATAAAAATAAATTTAATAAAGTCTACTAACTAAGTAGATTTAATGTAATTATTTTTAAAACCTGAACTAAAGCACCATATAGCATCGTTTATTAATCATATTATCTGTCAAACAAATTTTTATATTGGCAACAATACCAATGCATTAACATCAAAAAAGGAAATGAAAAATCGGATAAAGCTAATCTGTAGCTATTATCCGATTCAGTTATTAAATTTTCACTAAAAATACAGGGGTACTTCTATTTTTTTTATTGGTGCATGAACATGTACCATTTAGTTTGCATGATTTTTTAACCATTCTAAGCGTCTTTGATCAGCAAGATGTTTCACTTCGAAATGCTCAAATGTTGCATTAAAACCATTACCATCAGGACATGCCGCCATTAAGCCCACCATAACAGGTGTATTATCTTGTAAATAGGCATTACGCATTAAAGTATAATTTTTATCATCAAAAGAGTAAAATATCTCTACAGCATCCAACCTCCTTACAGCTTTTATCCATACGTATGGAATGGCTTTTTCTAGACTGATGATACTCCAATCACTGGTGCGGTGTGTCACGACAGTACTTAAATTGTATTTTCCATCAACAAACTCGATTCCTGCTTTAATATAATTTTCTTTATCAATACGAAGCATCAATCCCATCTGATCAAATCTCGCTTTATAGTCAGCAGAAATTTTTACTTTTGTCTCAAACTCACCACCATAAGTTCCATAATAAAATGGAGCATCGTCAACAGTAAATCCATAATGCGATATACGCCAATAATCACTCTGGGGTGTTACGAACATACTCAGCGTTTGGTCTTTTACCTCCCACTTTGCCGGTTCATTAAACCACTGCATTTTCGTTAGATTTTGTGCCATTGTCAACTGTTGGCAAAGGACAGTCATCATAAGTAGTATTAATTTCTTCATCTCTGTATTCAAATAATCTTATAATTTTTTACTTTAGCAAAGGTATACGAGTGTTTAAAGATTATCAATACTGATAAATAACCATTTTTTAAGATATGAATAACATTGCAGGAGTTCTTAACGAAAAGCTTTTAGAGCAAGTATTTGAGCAAGAGCCAAATCCTCACAAACTGCTTCAGCAATGTCAATATATTGCACAATTTTATGCTCATATTGAAAATGCGATAGCGGTTTTGAGTGATCTTAAAAATGACAAAAGCTATATCTACAACGGGGGGCTTGCCCAAACACTAGGATTATCAGATCATGATTCAGAGATTGATTCCATATGGGAAGATGCAATTTTCAAGCTTATTCACCCTGATGATCTACTACGGAAGCATATCCTTGAATTGCAATATTTTCATTTTATAAAACATATACCTCTTACTGACCGTCACAATTTTCATGTCATTAGTAAGATCAGGATGTACAATCAGGAAGGTCAGTATATATGGATATCCCATCGCATGTATTATGTTCAGAATTCACCTAATGGCAGTATTTGGTTAGCCCTATGTTTATACAATTTTGCTCATTTGTCCGATAACACAGAGTCTTACGAGGGCTTTATTGTGAACAGTGTTACAGGGCAAATTATTCAACCTGAAAAACAGGAAAATAGCAATTTATTATCCAAGCGAGAGATAGAAATTCTTAGTTTAATAAAAATTGGCAGACGCAGTAAAGAAATTGCTGATGACCTCTCCATCAGTATTAATACTGTCAATCGACACCGACAAAATATTCTTGAAAAACTTCGAGTTACGAATTCAATTGAAGCATGCCGGATCGCATCTTCTTTAAACTTGTTTAAATAGTTGATATAGATCACCTATTTTCCCAATCGATATAATTTAAAATCGGCGTCAAATTATTTCTTGACGCCGATTTTAAATAAGATTGCTATAATAATAAATCCTAATCCAGTTAATATGGGGGGTAATAGATTTCCTCTAATTCCAAAGTAAATCATCAATAAAGCGACTATAATGAGCAGTATAAGTAGTATGGTCTTCATATTTATGTATTGAGCAGCACAGTGTATTATCATAAAGCTACTTAAAAAATAATTAGACAGATCCTTTACTTTTTAAACATCCGTAATTTATACCATTATAAATAATATTCTTACCATTAGTACCAAAATCTCAATTATTTACTGACCTCATTCAATAATGCTAAATCTTCCTGATCTAAAGTGATTTTAGGAGCATCAAATAGCGTTTTCAATTGATTATTACTCGTTGCGCTTACTATTGGTGCTGTAATTAATGGATTGGCCAGTAGCCACGCTAAGGCTATTGTTGCTGGTTGTGTATGATATTTCAATGCTATTTTATCAAGAGCTGACAGCACATTTAATCCCTCAGCATTTAAATATTTCCGCACTCCTTCACCACGCGCACTCTTGTTAAGATCTGATTCATTTCTATATTTTCCTGTTAGAAATCCGGCGGCTAATGACCAGTATGAAAAAGTACTTAAATCATATTTTTCAACTAAAGGTGCGTAATCCTTTTCAAAAGTAGTGCGTTCCATCAAATTATAATGTGGTTGAAGCGCTACATATTTCGGAAAATTGTTCTTCTCAGCAACATCAAAAGATTCTATCAATCGCTTAGGGGATAGATTAGAAGCTGCAATATAACGAACTTTACCAGCCTTAATAATTTCGTCATACGCAGATAATGTTTCCTCAATTGGTGTTATTTGATCATCAAAATGCGTATAATACAGATCGATATGGTCTGTACCTAAACGCTGTAAAGATTCATCAACGGATTTCAAGATATGTTTTTTACTGATATCAACAGGATGTTCTTTTGTTTCAGATCCCACTTTTGTTGCAATGACAATATTTTCTCTGTTATTACGTAGCTTCATCCATTTTCCAATGATAGTCTCAGACTGGCCTCCTACTCCATTCACCCACCAAGAATATGTATCTGCAGTATCCACAAAATTAAAACCTTCATCTACAAACGCGTCTAAAATATCAAATGATTCTTTTTCATCTAAAGTCCATCCAAAAACATTACCTCCAAAATTGATCGGAGCAATTTCTAAATCTGTATTTTTAATTGTTACTTTTTTCATGTTTATTCAAATAAATATTTCAGTAAAAATAACTTATTCACATTTTAATAAATTCATCAGTTTGTCAAGATGTTGACTCTTTAGTTCTAATAAAGTTATAATATCTTAGAACAAAAAGAGTAATATTATAGAAATGTATGTCTAATAGAAAAAGCCATATCTAACGATATGGCCTGATATAAAACCTATATTTTTCAGTGAAATTTTCTATTTATATGAGGTGACGGAGTCCGTTATTTTCCAAGTCCCCTTATCATTGATTAAAGTTACAATGTCAATCTTGGTAAAGCTATCGAATTGCATGATCACTTTGGCAATAGCGTAGTCTTTGGAGGTTTCTAAAATCTGTGCGGTAGTCTTACAGTTTAATCGCTCTCCTTTTTGCTTTTTAAAGAAGTTAATAAGTTCTGATCGACTATTTGTTTTTGCATGTGTCCCTTGGACTTTCTGATTAAAATCGCTTGCAAACAACTGCTCTAATCCTATTGATTGTCCTTCGGTAATGATTTCTATATATTGACCAATTGCTAAGTTAGCTGTAGAAAGATTAATCATACTTTTTTCTGGTTTATCTGCCGCCATAGTAATGCTACCTAAAGTTACTAATGCTACCGCTGCGAATGTTTTTACTAACGTTGTCATCATGTTTTATTTTTTAGTACTCGTTTGTTGTGCTTTAAATGAGTAGATTTTTGGATAATTTTTCCCTTAATAATTTCCTTTAACTTTCTGATTCAAAATTAAGACAAACAACGTATATTGTTTATTACATTTAGATTAACAATATATTAAACTCGCTAAAAAACAGTATACTGAAGGTGAATAGACAATCCATCATTATTAAAGTAAATGACGTCGCGTGAATGCATGTTATAAATTACGGCCCTGTTAAATGTATATGAATAGATATTTTAAGCGGTTCGAGGGAAAAATAAATAGATAAAAAAAGAGAGTAAGTTCATCTTTAAAATATCTTACTCTCTCTGAGATTGTCTATAATAATTTTAACACATCGCCTATTTAATGATAACACTTATATAAATAACTTTATCATGTACGGATTATCTTATGTATAAATTTCCATCCTGATAATTCGAAAATGATTATAAAATAAAGAACTACCTAACAACATGTTATTTAATTGACTTCTGATCTTTTTTCTCTAACAATGCGATATACTTAGCATAACCTTTCGTAGCCATTTCATCTTTAGGAATAAATTTGATAGATGCACTATTGATACAATATCTTAAACCTCCTTTATCTGCTGGACCATCATTAAAAATATGTCCTAAATGTGCATCGCCTGTCTTACTGCGCACCTCAGTACGTTCCATTCCGTATGAATTATCCGATAGTTCCTTCACTATTTTCTCACTAATCGGTTTTGAAAAACTTGGCCATCCACAATCCGACTCAAACTTATCTGAAGATATAAACAATGGTTCGCCTGTAGTCACATCAACATAGATCCCTTCTCTAAATTCATTCCAGTACTCATTATCAAAAGCTCTTTCGGTAGCGTTTTTTTGCGTTACATTGTACTGGATATCCGTAAGTTCTTTTTTTAAGGTTTCTTTATCCTTTTTTTTATATTCCCCCACTTTGACAGGGTTTGCCTTCTTTGCTAATTCAAATAAATCTGCCCCTATATGACAATAGCCTCCAGGATTCTTGTCCAAATAATCTTGATGATATGTTTCTGCATCATAAAAACTCTTTACAGGTCCAAATTCTACCACTATTTTCTTTTGCGGATAAGCCCTTCCTAATTCCTCAATTTTTTGATGTACTAAACTTTCATCTTCTTTATTGGAGAAAAAAATACCTGTCCGGTATTGGGTTCCTATATCATTCCCTTGTTGATTTAAAAGTGTTGGATCGATCGTTTTGAAAAACAAGTCAATTAACAGTTCTAAATCAATTTCTTCGGGGTCATAGACAACTTTAACGGTTTCTGCAGCTCCTGTTACACCTTTAGAAACTGCCTCATAAGTTGGTTTTACAACTGTTCCATTCGCATATCCTACTTCTGTAGCAGTAACACCTCTTACTTGTTTAAAAAAATGCTCTGTACCCCAAAAGCATCCTCCTGCAAAATAAATTTCTTTTGTTTTACGATTCATGTCGGTTGGTATTTTATTTAGTGGCTCTATTGTCTTTTTCTTTAAAGCAAAACCCATTGCCATCAATGTGACAACTCCAATAGAACATATCAATATTATTAATGTATTTTTCATTGTTTTATGTTTTAAACTGTCTTATAACTTACCAAATGCATACCAAATCCTAGATACATCAGATCTTTAAGTATAAAAAAATCTGTATAGGGTACGCCATCTATAATCTTCCACATATTTGGTGTGGTGAATAAGTAACTCAATGTCATCAGGAATATGACGCACATTGCAAATCCTGCATATTTTTTCAGTTCGTCAAATTTTAATGTCAGAATCAGTAAAATTGCTACCAAAATTTCCACTACACCAACTATATTCGATACGGTTTGCACACTCAATATGGTATACATCCAAGCCGATAGTGGATGATTTTCTATCAGTGGTTTAATCGCATTTGCCTCCGTAGGTGTAAACTTAAATATTCCTATCCAAAGTAAAATAAGAACTGCTCCTCCAAACGAAATATAGTAACCTAACGAAGACCCTATATTTGGATCATTATTTTTGTTTTTTGCATGCATTTTGATTGATTTTAAAGTTCAGTGATGTTTCTTTACATCAATAGTCGCTGATACTTTCAAATCCTGACAAAAAAGATTAAGTTTTAATTTTACTTTTTATTTTACTTTTAAACTCCTGTATATCATTTTCATGAATAACCTGATTATGCCCTTTATTCAGATTGTTGCGCAAAAGTGTATCCATAAAAATAAACTTTCTCTCATAAGCGCGGCACCATTTACAAATAGAAAGATGTCCCTTTAATCTTAGTCTTTGAATTAATGATAATTCGTCAGCATTTTGCAGTTCAATTAACAAAGTCGTCTCAGAACAAGAGAGCAGTAAAAAGTGTATGGTTCTTTTTAACATAGTAATGTTTTAATTTTGAGTATTAAACCAATTATTTTCCAAACAGGCCCGTAATTGTAAACGACTTCTCTGAAGTATTTTCCAAAGGTTAGTCGTTGTAATTCCGGTTTCCTGACAAACTATAGCTGCCTTTTTTTCTTCGAGATAATAAAGCTTTACAGGGATTTTCCACTTTAAAGGAAGACCTTCTAAACACTCCTCCAAAGCAATATGGAACTCTTTGTCATCCAGCAGATTTTGTTCTTCGTTCCACTCATATAGTATATCATCACTTTTCCATGATCCTGATTCATCAAAAAAATAATCCAAACTGATCTGATCGTTATGACGGTACTTTTTACGATAGAAATCAGCAACTTTATTCTTTAAGATACGCATGAGCCAAGTTAAGGGACTACTATTACCCTTGAAGTTAGTATATGACTCAAAGGCATTTATAAAAACATCTTGTACCAAATCCTCGGCATCTTCTTTATCAGACACTAAATACATTGCTCTTTTTAATAAGGGCAGACTGTATTGGTCAATCCACCTATTAATTGTCTCTATCTTTTCATTCATGCTGCAATTCAAATATACTGGTTTATAAAGTTAAAGAATAAACTTCTGACTTCTATCAACATTAACCGGACGATGTAAGCAGATTGGGTAGGTTAATGCTAGATAAAAGGATGTTTAAATATACTTTTCATTTTAGTTCAGACAATTTATCTTGTTAGAAAAAAAGATATAGAACGAATTGATTATCAACAAATAATATATTATATTTACAGATAGGACTAACCTAACATTAAAAAAAAGATCTAATATATTGAAACTTATGCTAATTAAAAAGAATGAGAAATCGTGTATAGCGTTTTTTTCCTTTCAGCTTATTATTGTGTTAATACTGCTAATATCTACTGTCTCACCCATTTTTGCGAAAAAGAAACCTAGTAAGGTTATAGTCGCCTATGTAACTTCCTGGACATCAGATATACCCGATCCAACACAGATTACACATATTAATTACGCATTTGGTCATGTTAATGATGCTTTTAATGGTATTCGTATCGATAATGAAACACGGTTACAATCGATTGTCGATCTGAAGAAAAAATATGCTCATCTTAAGGTATTATTATCGATCGGTGGTTGGGGAAGTGGCCGATTTAGTGAGATGGCCTCAGATAACACTAAAAGAGAGCAATTTGCCAAAGATTGCGCTCGAGCTGTCAAACAATTTCATTTAGATGGTATTGATATTGACTGGGAATACCCTACTAGTTCGGCCGCAGGTATATCTTCCCATATTAATGATACCCATAATTTTAGTTTATTGATGAAAGCGATTAGAAAAGCTATTGGCACTAAAAAATTGCTAACTATGGCTTCTGTGGCAAGTGGTAAATATGTGGCTTTCGATATAGTTGCACCTTATCTAAATTTTGTCAATATCATGACCTACGATTCCGGTAATCCTCCTTACCACCATGCGAGCCTATACCGATCAGCATTGTCTGGTAATACAACATGTGAAGAAGCAGTAGCAGCACATATTACCGCGGGGATGCCTGCTCACAAATTTGTTTTAGGAATACCCTTTTATGGAAGAGGAAATAAGGAAGAAGTTAAAAGTTTTATCGATTACAAAGACTTATTAAAGCTACAAGGATTGGAAAAAAAATGGGATGATGTTGCAAAAGCGAATTACATGGTCAATCAACAAGGAGAATTTGTTTTGTCCTATGAAAGCCCCGAATCCATCAGGCTCAAGTGCGATTTTATAAGAGCAAAAGGTTTATTAGGAGCTATGTATTGGGAATATGCTGGTGATACAGAAGATGGAATACTTCGAAGTACAGTTTATTCAGGAATATTCGAGTAATCAACAATTGAACATAAGTACAGGAATAACCTTATTGTGAAAGAATGGAAAAGCAAAGTTTATTTTATCATAAGCGGAATCCAGCAATTGATATGATGCGGGCACTGACCATGTTGATTATGATCTTTGTTAATGATTTTTGGAAAATTCATGACGTTCCCCATTATCTTGAGCATGCTGCTTATGGAGAAGATTTTATGGGGCTAGCAGATGTTATATTTCCATGCTTTCTTTTCTCTGTCGGTTTATCCATACCTTATGCAATCGAGATACGGTATACTAAAGGATATGAATCGCTATCGACAATAAAACATATTTTGTCCCGTACATTTGCACTTTTGATTACTGGAGTTTTTATCGGAAATTCCGAAGCCGGGCTAGCGGCAGACACTCCTTATTCAATCGCTATCTATTGGGTACTAATGATCCTAGCTTTTGTTGCCATCTGGAACGACTATTCAAAGGTTACGAATCATCGAATACAAGGCCTGATCCCCATCTTCAAAATAATAGGTGTACTCATACTTCTCTATTTAGCAATTAGCTTTAGAGGAGCAAATGGATCTGTATTTTCTTCGAATTGGGGTATTCTTGGGATGATTGGTTTTTCTTATTTCTTTTGTGCGACTGTTTATTTACTATTTTCTGATCGACAGAAATACCTATTTTACATTGCTGTCATCCTTATTTTAATCGCAATTCTTAAAACGCCATTAAAAGCAGAGTTTGGTGGAACTTCAATCTTAAATCTACCAAAAGGTAATTTTATTGACGGATTCATTGCACTATTTCATATCGGCAATGGCGTATTAACAGCTTTCACCATGGGTGGTGTAATACTCAGTATGTCACTTGCTAAAATGGAAAAATTATCTAAAAGCATGCAATGGTTCTATATCATTTTATCTGGGTTGATCAGTTTAGCGATGGGATATTTCTGTCATCAATATTGGATTGTAAATAAAATCTCGGCGACATTACCTTGGTTATTTTATGTCTTATGTATTTCTCTCTTGACATATACTTTAATGGATATCTTAACCTATTATAACTTGACAGGATGGTTTAAATGGATCAAACCAGCTGGTACAAGTACACTTACTACTTATTGTATACCTTATTTGTATTATGCAGCCTCTAGTTTAACCTTAATTACATTACCCGATCAATTAACCTCTGGGTTGCCAGGTCTTCTTAATTGCTTTCTTTTTGCTATTTTAGTAATCTGGACAGCTGGCCTTTTTGAAAAAATGAATATAAAACTACGGCTATAAAACATAGAAAATATGATTATGTTGTGTTCTAAATAAGCTTTGATACCAGCACCATAGCTGACTTAAATATTTACCTTATATCTATAATGAGAAATTCGATTCGAGCTGTACTTCTTTTTTTCGCGGTATTTACAACATGTAACTTAACTGCCCAAGTGCATAACAGGTCAAAGTCTTTAACAGTAGTGAGATTGAAAACGGATATAGCTGATCCTAAAGATATCCCTCTTTTTTTTAATAAAGCGGCTATTACCTATCAAGCTATTGATCAGGTGAATTGGGCTACATATCCCTATAAACCGCGGGTTAGTTTTGCTATTGCATATACCGATAAGGCCTTATTAATTCATTACCTAGTGGAGGAGAAACATGTACGGGCTGTTACTAATCATGATAACGGGAAAGTATTTCAAGATGCATGTGTTGAATTTTTTGTCCAACCTCAGGCCTCTGATTTAACCTATTATAATTTTGAATTCAACTGTATCGGAAAGTTATTATTGCAGGCAGGTAAGCCTGGAAAACGTGCATTGGCCACAGAACCTATATTAAACAGTATCAAGCGATGGTCATCTTTAGGTAGCGATCCTATCAATATTCAAAATCAAACAACCTCTTGGCAACTAGCTGTCATCATACCATTAACTGCTTTCTATTTAAATCCAATGGATTCATTTGCTAATCAAAAGTTTAAAGGGAACTTTTATAAATGCGGTGATAAATTGGAACAGCCTCATTATTTATCTTGGTCTCCTATTCATTTACCGCATCCACAGTTTCATGCTATAGATTTTTTTG
The DNA here is from genome assembly GCF_012030425.1 of Sphingobacterium sp. B16(2022). GTDB lineage: Bacteria > Bacteroidota > Bacteroidia > Sphingobacteriales > Sphingobacteriaceae > Sphingobacterium > Sphingobacterium anhuiense. The sequence goes on from NZ_JAAUVN010000001.1 coordinate 1,617,889, forward strand.
GAAATATAAACTTTCAATAAAGATGAGTTAGATCTTTCGTATTATGTCTCTCATCCTATTTTCTTAGCAAGAACTTTATAAAACCTAATTCTGATGTAGTTTTCAGGTTTAAGCACTGATATGATCAAATTTTCTTAGCCTGTAATATTTGATTAATTATTTTGCGAATGCAATTTTAATTCTATTTTATTTGTGGTCTTATGAGCTGATTTCAATAGTATCCATAGACATAATAATCCAATGGAAACGGCTGTTACTAGAAAAAAGAATGAAACGATGGTACTCAGCTTTAGAGGGTTCAAAATATGTAACATCATTAAATTAAAAAAAATAAGCACAAGCATAATGATCTTGCCCAAACGTTCTTGCTTCAGATATTTTATCCGATAACTGACTTTATAACTCGCTATTGAAGAATGGAGTAATTTATCTGAAAACTCAGAAGAAGGAACATCCATTAATTCTCGGTTGAGCAAGTTAGCTAATGGATCATTTTCTTTTAATATTCTATCTTTCATAATATATCCTTTAATTCGTCATTAAGTAAGCCCTTAAGAGCTTTTTCTAACTTTTTTCTTGCACGTAGCAGTTTCATTTTAATTGCTGATTTTCCAAGGTCAAGTATTTCTGAGATCTCGGAAATACTTTTTTCGCCCAGATAGTGAAGAGTGATTACAATCCTCTCCTCTTCTCCAAGCTGGTTGAGGGCCAAATTGATGTACTTCTGTCGATCAGCAACTACTAAATTATTAAATTCTTTTTTTTCATCCGATATATAAGCAGTTGCATCTGAGTTTTCATTAAGCTCCTGTGTGTCATTACGTTGATTTCTTTTTTTAGTTAATGCAGTGTAATACACAATTTTATAAAGCCATGTTGAAAATTTTGCCGCGTTACGAAAATGTGCTAATCCACTGAAGGCCTTCATAAAGGCATCCTGCACTACTTCTTCAGCATTTTCACTATTACCACAAATTTTAAGAGCAAGTGTATATGCTAAGTTTCTATACGTAGCCACAAGATATTCAAACCCTTCTCTTTCACCCTGAATCGCCTTTTGCAAATAATAATCTTCTTTCTTACGGGGTTGTCCAAACAGCATACTTGTGGCTAGATTAATTTTCTTATACTAATGCTTAGACTCGTTTAAAAAAAATTGGTCACATTGGTGACCAATGATAAAAATTTTCAGTCTCATTAAGAAATAAACAATAAATAATTTGACATGCAAAGCACATCAGCAGCACTATTTATATCTATTTCTCTCGTTGTATTTGGAATCAGTTATTACTATTTCACCACTAGACACAAAGAGCGAATGGAAATTCTGGAAAGAGGATTGAAACCGGATTACTTCAAAGGTCAATCAGATTTCAGACCACTATTATTAGTAATAGGTATTATCAGTATTGGAATTTCATTGGGAATTGTTAGTGGCACTATGTTAAGTGTACTATTCCCTCTACAAAAACTGACATTGATGATGACATGTATTTTTCTTGGATTGGGTGTAGCTCTAATTACCTCTTTCTATTTACTCAAAAAGAAATAAGCAGAAGGATTAGCACAATTACTCATATCAATCTAATTTAATATTTACCTAAATTTTTTAAAATGAAACTATCATTTATGGCATTGCTATGCCTTGGATTTTCCATTCTTTCACCTAGCATAAGTATTGCGCAACAAAATGTTATCTTATTTGACTCAATCGTCAAAAGTGAGCTTCCTAATAATGCACCTGGCACTGTTATATGCCTCACAAAAGGTAATCAAATTCTTTACAAGAATACATCCGGAAAAGCTAATATAGAACTGGATATTGACATGGGATTAGACCATGTATTTCGCTTAGGTTCAATTTCCAAACAGTTTACAGCCTGTGCGATCTTAAAGCTTCTAGAACAAGGTAAATTATCGCTCCAAGATGATATTCGAAAATACATTCCGGAATTTCCGACGAAAAATAAAATAATCTCTATTGAGGCTCTTCTTACGCACACTGCTGGAATAAAAAATTATACAGGTCTGAGTAGCTTTACTGAAGAATTAAAAAGGAAAGATTTAACGCCAACAGCACTAATTAATCTTTTTAAGGATGAGCCCCTTGAATACGAACCAGGAACCAATTATAAGTATTCTAATTCTGGTTATGTATTATTGGGCAATATCATTGAAAAAATTACGGGTCAATCTTATGCAACATATATTGAAGAGAATATTTTTAAACCATTAGGAATGGTACACTCTTACTTCGACGATCCTGTTAAAATTATTAAAGGGCGGGTATCTGGCTATTCACAAAGAAATGGAAGTTATCAAAATACGAATTTCTTAAGCATGACATTGCCGTATGCAGCAGGATCATTAGCTTCCACTCCCAGAGATATACAAATTTGGTATAAAGCGCTGTCTAATGGCTTACTTCTGAAACCTGAAACGATTAAAAAAGCCTTTACGTCTTTTAAACTAACGAATGGAAGGTTAACTGGATATGGGTACGGTTGGGAAATCGGTAATGTACAAGGAACTCTCAGTGTTAAGCATGTGGGAGTAATCAATGGCTTTTATACTTATGTCGCTTATTTACCAGAAGAGCAAATAGCCATATCTATATTTAGAAATAGTGATAGCCCAGTAGATCTAGATCTACTGGGGTCAAAAATGCTCGCTATAAGTTTAGGAAAACCATATACAGCTCATGAAGTTATTTTAACAGCTAAGCAATTAGCTACTTATCAAGGAGTTTATAAACTCGATAATGACACAAAATACATTATCCGATTAGAAGATGGTTGTCTGATGTACTATACTCTTGGAGGAACAAAAACTCGATTAATTCCAATTGCAAAAGATCAATTTACTTTAGGAAATAGTTTAATCATTTTAGATTTTATTGGAAAAGGACGATCTAAGGAAGCTAACTTTATAATGAAGAGTACAGGAATATCGGTCAATGGCTATCGGGAAAACAATGAGATAACATTATATAACAGCATTAAACTACCTTTAAAGTTATTGCAAGAATATGTGGGTAGTTATCAATTTAATCCAGGACCTGTATTTAAAGTAACCCTAGAGCATAATAAACTTTATGGACAGGTTGGTCATGATAAAAAAGAACTTGTACCCTTTGCAAAGCATAAATTCTTCGCGCGAGACCTAGATGCTTCCCTTATCTTTCAGATTGATTCCAAAAACAAAATCATTGGTTTAAACAAAATTCAGAATAGTGAAATGAAAGCACATAAATTGTAGCCAAATTAGTGTTAATATTGGATATCTAGTATAATGGAGTTAAATTTGAAATAAAAAATGGCGTTCAAGCACATCTTTAAAGTAGCACTAAGTTGGTTTTCAACAGAGAAGGTAGCTTCTCCTAAATCTAAAGTTTATAGTAAAAGCCATCACATTTCTATTGAAGGGAAAAGTGATCTGGCAATCTCTGCAGCTAAAGCTTTCAAAGGGGATCCAAGTCTATACAATCCAGAAGATCTCTTGCTGAGTAGCTTAGTTTCATGCCACATGATGTCTTATCTTTATCTTTGTGATCAAAACAACATTGAGGTCATCTCTTACACAGACCATGCAGAAGCTATATTAGAAGTTAATTCAGATGCTAGTGGCCATTTTGTGGAGATAATACTAAAACCTGCAGTGGTTATTTTAAATCCGGAGCAAATTGCATTAGCGTTAGATTTGCACAAAAAAGCTAATCAACTTTGTTTTATAGCCAATTCGTGCAATTTTCCTGTAATGCATATGCCGACATGCCTCGCAGAATAAAAATATAATAGGTACTTTCCATAAAAGACAGGTATATAAATAACGCATATAACTTCGCAATTTTCTTGGGTATATGATAAAATTCTTTACTTTCGCTGTTCATTAATACATACATGATATATGAACAAAGAAATTAAAATCTTTAGAGATACAGCTAAAAGCAGAAAGTTATTAATCAGTTCTGGAGCGATCTGTCTAGTCCTGGGCATTGTATTTATTTATGGATTAGGCACTTTTGACGATATTTTTAAAGCAAAGGTAGCAGTGGCTAGTGGGGCTGTATTTTTGATTATGCTGATTTTCGTGATAAAGAGTATCATAAATATGAATGATAAGTCTGCAATTTTTGAATTGAATGAAAACACTGTAAGCGGAAAAACCTCACCTCTATCAAGAGGTATTGGAGCAATTAACTGGAAAGATGTTACTGGTTTAGAAGTTCAAAAAGTTGGTGGCGATACTTTGGTGGTTGTATACTTAACAAATGTAGCATATTACCAAACAAAACTTTCCAAGATGTTTTGGAATATGGCTTTTGATAAACAATCTCAAGAATTACAGATCATGTATTCTGCTTCCGAAATTGATATGAGCATAAATGAACTCTATGACTTGTTTGTATCTTACTGGAAACAACAAGTTGCATAGTTATTCATTTTCGATAATAATATGAATGGTCTCCTGTAAAACCATCATACTATAATAGAAACCTTCATTTCCGATTCTGCGAAAAGACTTTTATGGCACTATTATTTAATTAAGGTCGATCTAATAAATTTCCAAATTTAAGAAAAATACAAAAATAGAGAAGGCTTATCCCATCACAGATAAGCCTTCTCTTAACTACCTTCTTAATCTTCTCTTAGGGTTATGTAAGATCGATTATTTCCTACTATTGTTCCCAACCTAATGTTTGCACTAAGTTACTTCCACTTAACACCATTTGACTATTGGCGATAGGATAATAGTAGTGCTTATTTTTAATAAAGTTTTTCTTATTATCCCTAGCAACAGTAAACATAATATGTCCATTACTTCCATTCTCTAGGTAAATGCTATTATTATTACCATTTGCATCTTTGAGGTAGTAAAGTGTAATGTTCTTCAGTTGTTCTGGAGTAAACCCAGCAATAGGACCTGTATCTTTCGCCGATTCTAATATAGCTATATCGGGATTCCCGTCACCGGTGACATCCATTGCACCTAACGCCTTTACATACATACCTTGCTGTTGATCTGCAAGACGTTCACCAACTTCCCATCTAAAAATATCACGATAGCGCTGGCCTTCACATGCTAATTCAACCCGTCTTTCTCTTCTAACTTCTAAAATTAGTCCAACATTTCCTTTTACATTAGGATAGTATTGTTGTAATATAGGATCTACAGCACCCATCGCTTCACTTAAAATCATAGGAGGCATAGCAACACGCGCTCTTAGTTGGTTGATCGACTTATCCAGATCTGCTTGACTATTCAAAGTTCCAAGTTCTGCTTTAGCTTCTGCATAAATTAATAGGACTTCAGCATATCTAAATACAAATGCATCCGTGTAAGAAGCTTCCCAGCTAATCATTTCGGTAACTTCCGGATAAAATTTAATCTGATTATACCCACCTAAAGTTGGCTTCAAACGATGTGGTGTCGTTGCGTCAATCGATTGAAATCCAGGCTTCATGAATGTTTGCTCAAAACGTGGATCTCGATTTGCAAATACTTCATTGACATTTTTTGTCTTATAATTTGGTTGATTTGTAAATCTAGTCCCATCTTTCATCAAATAGCTTTCCATCAGTGTCTGGCTTAAAGCCCATTCATAATCCAATACCGTATGCGTATTCCGTCTCATATTCAAATCTTTATCGTAATCGATAAACATAATAGTTTCCGGATTTGCCTGAAGATTTTGACTGATAAACAAGTCTCTGTAAGCTCTATCTACACCACCGGCTTTACTGATCTGAAAGCCACCCTCATTTATGATTTTCTCCGAAGCAGATACTGCTCTTTCTAGAAACGTTTTAGAACTAGCAGCCAAACCTAAGTAGGTATGATATTTACGGTATGTACCTTCTTGCAGTGCAAACTGTGCCAGCTGTGCTAAAGCTGCCCATTTAGTTACAGTCGATTTGTGTCCGTCAGGTTTTATATGGGCTGCTGCAAATTCTAGGTCAGCCATAATAGAATCAACCACCAAAGCTCTACTATCTTGCTTCTTATGTAGCGGTTCAATATCTGCGGTATTCAAAGTGTGTCCATACCAAGGTACATCATTATACATATTGACTTTTTCAATATAGAACCGTGCACGGAAAAATTTGGCTATGCCGACATAATGATTCACTTCCTCTGCACTGGCATTCTTAACGCGTCCATAATTTTCTAGAAAAAAGTTGATCCCACGCAAAGTGGACCAGCTCCAAACACTCGCATTTTGAGGTGTTATACCTCCCCTCATCATTTCATCTATAGCGCTTCCTGAATTATGATGGGCCAAGTTATCCGTTCCGATATCTGCGATCGGTGAACTTAAAGTATTGTAAAAACTATTTGTATATGTTTTTAAATCTGTAATATTATTGAAAAAAACTTCTTCAGTAACTGATGTAGTAGGATATCGATCCATAAAATCATCATTACAACTTGTGACTAGGGCAAACATACTCATTAATGTACCCCCGACGATTATCCATCTATTTATATTTTTCATGATACATTTCATTATTTAAAAATTAAAATTCAAGCCCAAAGAATATGTTCTTTGAAATGGATAAGCAGTTCTATCCCCTACAATCTCTGGATCTAAATAATCCATCAATTTCGTAAATTCAAAAAGATTTTCGCCGCTGGCAAATAAACGAACGCGATCCACTCCCCAACGATCTGTCAACGATTTTGGAAAAGTATAACCGACCGTAATATTTTTAACCCTTAAATAGCCCGCATTTTGTAAATATTTAGTTTGTGTAGCTGCCAATTCGATTCCACTTTGCTCAGCTACATAAGATTTAGGTCTAGGCAAGTATCCATTTGGATTATCTGGCGTCCAGTGATCTAAATTAAATTTTGTCAAACTCGCCCAAGGTTGAGCATAGATACCCCAAAAGTAATGGTCGCCTCCAGGAGGATAATAATTTCTCTTACCGACACCTTGCAAAAATATACGAAGGTCTATACCATTCCATGCCGATGTTAAATCAAGGCCATAAGTGTATCGCTGTCTTGAGTTACCGATCACTTTATAATCACCATGATTTGCTAATGTCCAATCACCGTTATTGATCTTTCCATCTCCGTTTATGTCCGCAAATTTAAGATCACCTGGCTCGAGGCCTCTTGTACCCGGATAAGAAGTAACATCATTCTGATCAGCATGTGCCTCTATTTCTGCTGCTGACTGAAAAAAACCTAATGTGGTCAATCCCCACATTTCACCGATCTCCTGTCCTACATAGTAATCATTTAAGTTATTTTTAGGATTGCTAAATTTTTCTATGTAAGCACGGCTGTCAGCAAGATTAAATCGAGTTGCAAAGGAAAGAGGTTTAGAACCGACCATAAACTCTTTATTAAAACCAAGGGTTAACTCCCAACCTTTTGTCTTTAAATCTGCTGCATTTTCTAATGGTACTCCGGTACCGAGAACAATAGGTAACGTACGACCCGCAGTCAGCATATCTTTTGTCATACGTTGATACAAATCAAATGATCCAAAAAATTGATTACCAAAAAGGCCGATATCTATTCCGAAATTTGATTGTGTAACTGTTTCCCAAGTTAACGTAGGCGAGACCAAACCAGGACTTGTTACATAAGCAGGGCGTTTACCATCTAACACAATACTTGTACCTTTTCCCATATTTGCGATATATGGATAATAGTTATCACGCAGATCTTGATTAGCCAATGACCCATAGGATCCGCGTAACTTCAAATTTGAAACAGACGCACTTAGCGGAGCAAAAAAGTTCTCCTTTGAAATCACCCAAGCCCCAGAAACTGATGGGTTAAATGCAAATCGATCTTTTTTAGGAAATCTTGAAGAACCGTCATATCTCAGATTTGATTCAAAAATATATCGCTCTTTATAACTGTAGTTAATTCTAGCAAATGCACCTCTGACCGACCATGCATAGTCAGATGCACCAACTGAAGGTGTTTCTCCTGTGGCTAGTCCAATAGTAGGCAAAGAATTGGCGATCAATTGATCACGTGAGGCAGAAAACGACTCATAAATACGTTCTTCCTGATTAAAACCAACCATTAATGAAAAATAGTGATCCTTTAATGTCTGTTGGTACTGGGAATACAGATTATATACATTATAGCGGGTTTCATCACTTCCATTTGAAGCTGAGCTATTGAAAGCTTGGCGTTTGATAACACCTGGACCTGTACTAAATTCCAGTGGCACCACAAAATAATGACTTTTACCGGATACCCTTCTAAATGTTGCATCACCATTTAAAGTCCAGACATTTTTTAGTAGATCGATCTTAGCTCCAAAACTGCTTTGAAAATCATTGACTCTGCGAACACTTCTTCCTCCATCGGCAACAGCACCGATCATACTTACACCGGCTTCTGTATAGGTTCCGTCAGGATTGCGTACCGTATTTAATGAGGGCTGGCGGTTAACATTATGCCAATAAAGATAACCTTGATCAATAGCAGATGGTTGGTCATATTTATCTGCAGTATAGGTTGTATTATTAGATAATGTAAACCAATCAGTTAATTTATAATCTCCCTTAGCTCTAAAATTGTAGCGATCATAGGTATCTGGACTGATTCTGAGCATACCATTTTGTCTATAATACTCTCCAGAAAGATAAAATGAAGACTTTTCATTTTTTTGAGATATATTGATGTTGTTCGTGTAAGAAGGCTGAATATCTTTATATACTTCTTTGAACCAGTCTGTTGAACCTAAATAGATATAAGCATTAGGATTTTTTGGATCCACAATCACACGTGGTAATGAAGGATCATCATTTAAAGCTTTACCATATTCGAGCATCCTTTCATCATAAAGATTATACCAAGGAGCACCCATGATATTCCTATACTTCATGACTTCATATGGATTATCTTCAATGTCGACCGTTCTAGTTATTGCTTTAGCTGCAAAAATTGAATTGGCGGCTACCTTTATCTCTTTACTTGTTCCTGTTTTTGTCGTTACTAAGACCACACCAAAAGCAGCCCGGCTACCATAGATTGCTGCAGATGCGGCATCTTTTAAAACCGTAACACTAGAAATATCAATGGGATTCATTCTGTTTAATTCATCATTTGTGGCCGGAACGCCATCAATCACAATTAATGGTCCACCGCCAGATAATGATGTATACCCCCTTACATTAATCCCAGGTGAACTATTTGCTCTACCACTCGTAGGCGTTATGTTTAGATTAGCCATAGCTCCCTGTAGCCCAGTGCCAACATTAGTAATCGGTCTGCTATCCAAAAACTTTTCACTGATCTGGTCAACAGCACCAGATAAATTGACTCTTTTTTGAGTTCCATAACCCACGACAATAACTTCATCCAAGTGCGACTCTGCGCTTTCCATTCGGATATTGATCACCTTTTGATTTGCAACCTGAACCTCTTGATCTTTGTAGCCTAAAAAACGGAAAAGTAAAATGCCATTTTCTGGTACACGAAGAGAAAACCGTCCATCTGCATCTGTCTTTGTCGAAAGGCCAGATACTCCCAAAACGGATACAGTTACACCCCGCATAACCCCAATAGAATCACGCACTATACCAGATATTTCAATATCTGTTTTATTTCTTTCAGCAATAACGATTGTCCCCCCCATTATCTCAAATGCAAGATTTTGACCTTTTAGTGCCCGATTTAAGACGGTGCGAACATCTGATTTAGAAACAGACACATCTACAAGACCGGTCTGCTCGAGTAATTTTTCATCGTAAAAAAAACGCAATTTAGTCTGCTTAGATATCTCTTTCAGCACATGCTCTATTTTCGCATTCTTCATCGAAATATTTACATTCTGAGCATATCCCGATGCTTGGGCCCCGAGTGTAAACAACACAACCAGCATACAAATTAACTTCATAATTAGCAGGATTTTAAAAACATAGGCATAGGGTCGACTCCTCCGATCATCCCGGATTATTATAGGAGAAAAAAAATTCATAACTTTGAATAGTTAAAGGTTGATTAATCTATAGAATTCACATTTCAATAAATTGCCTTTTTCCATTTGGGAGTGCGTCAACACTCCCTTTTTTTATGGATCTGGCCGTAAACTAGTATTTGTTAGGTTTCGATCATATCATTCAAATTTTAAGGTTTATAATTCTGTTATTTTATAATTACTTTTCGTCCATCAATTTCAAATTTTTTCTTAGTCACATATGCCAATGAATTCAGAATTTCGGAAAGTTTCAATTCACGACTTAAAGAGCCTTTATAAGATGAATTTAAGGTCAAAGCTTCAGCATTAATAATTTCAACATCATACCATCGCGCAATCTGTGATAAAATATCTTGAAGATTGTTGCCGTCAAAATAAAACTCTCCTCGTTGCCAAGCTATATGTTTTGAAACATCTGTTTGTTGAATTTTAATTTCATCACCTTTTATCAAAGCCTCTTCTCCCGGAAGCAACTCATGTTCGTGATTTCCTTTTAGAATCTTTACTTTACCTTCAACAAGAGTTGTATTCACTTGATCTGCATAAGCATTAATATTAAAACTTGTACCTAGAACTTCAACAGTACTACCCTCGACTTCAATGCGGAAGGGCCTATTCTTATCCTTTTTCACTTCAAAATAAGCTTCACCTGTGAGCTTTACCCGACGCTCTTTTACACCAAAAGCATCCGGATAATCTAGTGTAGAAGAAGAATTTAACCAAACCAATGTACCATCCTCTAATTCCAATTTATATGTGCCAGCATTGGGTACTTCTATAAAATAGTTGCTGGAATGCGGGACATTACTCTTATTTAGTTGATGGTCTTTTATTTCACTTTTTTTACCCTTATAAGATAGATAAGCATAAGAAGACCCAGGCAGGATATCATTTTTATAAGTTCCAGTAGAATCTGGTATTTGTGCTGCCAAATGGACTTCCTTTAATTGAATATTATTTTTCACGAAGTATAATGTAGCAATACTCACGAGCACTATAACAGCGGCCGCTACGGAAAATCTTTTCCAGTCAAACATCTTTCTCACTGGATTTGAATCAGAAGTAACATCTAGCTGATCCATTACGATAGATTTTGATCTACCTAATGATTGAATCCGTTCGGTATCCGAAGTCTCTTGAGACTGGTCATCTTCAATTGAATAAAACCAATTCAAAAGCAGTCTATGTTCTTCAGGTGTACATTGACCATCCAGATATTTCTGAAGTAATTGTTTTTGAGAATCTATGGGTTTATTTTCCTTCATACATCCTTATAACCCGACTTTGGGTGAATAAGTACCGAAAAAAAGTAAAATAATTATTTGAGTTTAAATTTGAGTCTATTCAGCGCCATAGAAACATTATTTTTGACAGTCTGCTCAGATAAAGAAAGTTGATTGGCAATGTCTTTTATTGACATATCTTCACTCCTGCTGAGTCTAAAAACAGAACGCATAGTATCAGGCATACGAGACATTTCATTTTCTAGAAGCCTTGCAAGTTCTTTAGCGATCAGTTCATCTTCACTGGTAGTGCCGATAAGATATTGATCTTTATTAATCTCAAGATAATCAAGATGACGATTTCTTTTTTCACTTTTAATAAGCCAATCAATCATCTCATATTTGGCAGCTTTAAATAAGTAAGGATAAATGGAATCACTCACTTCAATTTTGCTTCGTCTATTCCACATAGAAATAAAAACTTCCTGTATTATATCTTCGACATCTGGAACAGATTCAATCCGCTTTTGGATAAAACGAAAAAGAATATCCGAATATCGATCGAATAAAATTGAAAAGGCCATTTTATTGTCCTTCTTTAATTCCTCAAACAATTCGCTATCAGACCACGTCTTCATGATTTCTTACTCTTGATCAATTTAAATTGCATACTAGAACTTTACATTTCTTCAGTTGCAAAGTTATAATTGGTGTGTTAAGATAGCGTTAATATAATATTTAACAAAAAACAAATCACATTTTTAATCTGGTTTTTATTAAAAATTTTCATTAATCAACTAAAATGTAGTGATCTATCGATGCTACGGTTTTACATAAAAATGAAATAATTTCGGTCTAAGACTGCTTATTTAGATAAATTAGTACCTCCACATATAAATGCAAATTCTAATTATAGTACAAAAGCCCTAGGTATTTAAACATAGGGCTTTTGAACAGTGATTCATCTCCATCTATCAAATTTATAATGAACATTTAAATTTGATACCTTTAAAAACCCGGATGGGGTTACCACGCTCTATTTCAGCATGATTATGCCATTGGAGGTCTTTTTCTTGCTTAACAGTCAGATCCTGCATATTCATGATCTTTAACGCAAGACGTTCTGTTGCTAATTTTTTATTTTGTAATTGGGATCTTGTATCCATCGCTACGACCATTAACCCTGTCGGCATATGAAGTGCGCGAACAGCAGAACTAACTTTATTTACATGTTGTCCACCAGGTCCCGAACTTCGTATCATTTGATAAAGAATATCATCTTCCGAAATTGCTACCTCATTCTTCTCATTAACAATAAACAAAGCAATGAACCAATTTTTTCTTTTATGAAAAGTACGAAATGGACTTGTACAAGTCCATTGCAAAGAACCTGTCCACGATTGAAGAAATATATCGATATCGTGTCCTGTTAATTTACAAATTGCAGATCTTATTAACTCCCCCTCACTCTGCTCTTGACTCACAATAGTCACCAATATCTGCTTTTCTAATGCTTCTCTTTTAAAAATACTTAACACCTTTGTAAGGAAAAAGTCACACTCCTTGGGTCCTTTTCCTGAACTTAATTGAATATATACTTCCATTTTATTAACTTTCCATACGGACAAATTTTGGTTTGAAAATTCCCAAAACTGTTACTAATTCTTTTTGATAACTCATCACTTTTTCAATATCCTTATAGGCCATCGGTGATTCGTCCATACTGCCTCCGATAACTTGAACACCAGCATCGGCTAATTTTTTACTCATTGCTGTTTTGGTAAAAAGGGATTTTGCATCAGCTCTCGAATATAATCGTCCCGCACCATGTGAAGCGGAATTTAAACTTCCCACATGTCCCAAGCCTTCTACTAAGTAGCCTGGTGCGGTCATCGATCCGGGGATAATTCCCAAAACACCTTTACCTGCCGGCGTCGCACCTTTACGATGTACAATACATTCCTGACCACCGACCATTTCCTTCCATGCAAAATTGTGATGATTTTCGATTGTCACTACAATACGCTTACCCAAGGCCTTAGCAATCCGCTGATGGATATTTTCATGACATGCTTTTGCATAGTCTCCTGCCAAATTCATTGCTAACCAATATTCCTGCCCATCATGTGTATTTAGGTCTAACCAAGCAAGGTGCTGTACTTGACGTGGTAAAGGACATTGCTTTTTAGCCAGATATGTATAATGTTTTGCAATATTTGCTCCCAATCCACGAGAACCACTGTGTGACAATACGGCTAAGTATTCACCAGCAACAAGTTTCCATTCAGGTTTGGGGTGTGTAAGCTCAATAATTCCAAATTCAACGAAGTGATTTCCACCACCTGAGGTTCCCAGTTGCTTATAAGCTTTGTCTCTCAAACTTTTTAAAAGCGGGATGTCCTGAAATTCGGATCGATAGAATAGCTCATGGTCACTTTTGTTCTTATGCGTTTCATACATTCCAAATTTGGTGTGTTCTGATAAGATATTTAAAAGCATCGCATCTTTCCCTTTTATGAACGAGGCTGGCAAATTAAAAATAGACATACTCATACGACATCCAATATCTACACCAACACCATAAGGAATAACAGCCTGATGTGTAGCTAAAACGCCCCCAATAGGTAGACCATATCCCGAATGTGCATCGGGCATTAATGCGCCCGCCACTGCAACAGGAAGTTTTAAAGCATCATAGAGTTGAAATTTAGCCTTTTCATCAATCACATCTTCTCCAAAAATGGAAAATGGAGCGCGCTGTTTCAATAACTCCTGCATTTTCACTTCAACAGGCTTGATCAAACCCTCTGCTAACTTGCCCCAAATCCCATGATGATGAAAGATGCTAGGGTTAGACAATACCGCACTTAATTCTTGTAAGACAGCTTCTTTCTTCTCACGCTTTCTATAACGTTGTATTTGATTTAAACCAATATTTATTGTATTATTTTGAGGAAAACCTAATTTTATGAGGTCTTTCCCTGAGATTTTACTTCCCATGATTGTATTATAAAATTGAAAAATGTGTTAAAAAAACACAGTGAATATTTGGAAACAAGTTCCAATAATTGTCAATTCGGGAAAATTTGCATGTAAAATATAGAATAAACAAAAAAGCCCGAATTATCTTCGGGCTTTTAATATAATGATTTGATAGAATCCTTTATATCTGGGCACGAAGAACCATGACCGCATCTTTTGCAGTAATGTTAATGGATGTTATAGTAACTATAGACATTTTTGTGTTCTCCGTTTAAAGGGTTATTATTATTTATCGTGACAAATATATTATTTATTTTGAATTAAGTAAAAATTATTTTAAAAAAAATAATACGGCAATGCTTTCTTCTTCAAAATATTCTAAAAAAGTGCTTGATATACACTATTACAATTTATATTTTAATAGAAAAAATGCTAAAATCACTTTCCGAAATTTTTCACTAAATAGATTTATTACAAATTGATCAATTATTGTCTAAAGTCTGATATGCTTTTGCAAGATTGACTAGTTCTGGTAAAGCTCTGAAAGTAAAATAAGCGATATCATCATCTTGTCTTTCCCGAAGAAGTTTGGTATAAGCATTTACACTTGCATTAATATGTTCCAAAAATAACTTGTTCCACTTACTTTCGGACTCATCACTGTAATATAAAAAAGATTTCTCTCCTGCTTTCCAGATCTGCTCAAACTGATTTTGATCTAGATCAATGGTTTTACCCTTGATAATGTCGACCAATATCGGTTGTGTATTTTTATAATAATTTCTGATCTGTTTGCATAATACAAGTATATCCTTATTCTTACTGTGTTTTTCCATCAACTGTGTCATCACCAGCCCCTCAGTTCTCATAAAAACAATGTCTCGCAGTATATGCTCATCTTTATAATCCTGCGAAATAACAGCCGAACTTTGAAAAAGTAAAAATATAGTTATGATAATTGAGTATGTTTTTGAATGTGCTTGCATACGATTTGAATTAATGATAAATATTGGGTTGTCACTATTTTACTATAATGGAAGCAATAAATGTGCTTTCTTTTGACAATTATCATTAAAACAGGTATTTATAATAATAAATAAAGAGTTTACCACCTTTAAATGTATTTTTACTTAGAAAATTTTTTAAAGTCCAATGTACAAGTCTACTACACGACATCGAGACCAAGCTACAATTCTATTATCTTCCCATATTTTCATCATTATATGTAATTATCATAGATTTAATAATTTCTATAAAATTCATGAACATAAATCCATTAATAAACGAATACTAAAATATATAGCAACGACATTGCGGTTAAAAAAGACAAATTCACACCTTAATATTATACTAATTATTTTAGTTTTATTTCATTTTTCAAATTAATTTTAGAAGGATTTTTGCACTCAAAAATTGAACTAATTTATTTAGTGTCCGGAATCTCATTTTCTCTAATAAATGAGATTAAAAAGAGAAATTAAAATAGCTAACATTTTTAGTTTAATTTATGAACTAACTTATTTTCAATAAGATATAATCACAAATACTTGTGTTTCATTTTTAAGTCATGTTATTAAAAGCACTATGAATCCCTTTAAAATCCATATTTAAAATATGTATAATAAGAAGATTTGCCAATGTTATTGTGAACAAAAAAATATGTGGTCGAAAGACAAGTTCATCCATTTAATTTAGATACTTTGCCAGTACTTCACCTATCACCATCTACTCCGCTATAAAAATACTTTACCCTCTGATGCAAGTAAATTCCATTTGAAAAATTTAAAGTCCTTTTTTTCAACCTCAACACAGGTCACAGGAAAGCTTATAATTATATTTTCGATGTTTTTGTCGTAAACATAACTAGTAGCTTCAGAGGGTTTAAAACAATATAATATCGTAATCAAAAAAAATCCAACCTAGACTATAACTGTATTTTGATACCTAATGAAATATTACGCCCAGGAAGCGGCGCGAGGTATTTCAACAATGAGTTTTGAGGGCGTGCTTCTACATTTAGCAAATTATGACCCGATAAGTAATATGTAAAAACATACTCCCTAATTTTAAAAGAATAACCAACTTGTGCGGCGAGTAATGAATAAGATGGCATCGCTGGCTCAAGATTTATATTTTTCCCAAGGTAGCGTTGCTTTAAATAATGATCAAAAGTTGTATTCCAGTAAAAACTGTTCAAAGTCATCATAGTAGATACGCCATATCTACTTGTTGGCAAATTAGGCATATAGTCACCCTCCGCCCAAGTACGCATTTTATCATCAGCAGTATTTTTATTTTTGACAAGATCTGCAAAAGTATTTAACTCAAAACTATGTTTATCTTTCCATTTAAAATTATAGGAAGCTTCCAATTCCCATCCTTTGATTTCTGTATCAGAAGCACGCCACTCTTTCACCAGAAAACCGCCAGAACGAGATATACCGGTGTGACCGAGGTAAATATAATTATCATAATTGCTACTGAAGTATGTTGCTGCCAGATGGAATCCACCTAAATTTAATCCCGTACCAAGCTCATAAGATCTTGCCGTTTCTTTACTCAAACGATCATCTCCATTTTCCTCTACCAAAATTGCAAAATGGTCATTTCCCGCATACAGTTCGTTGACCTCTGGAGCACGCTCAGCATGAGAATATGACGCCTGAACATAAGCAATATTTAATAGATGATAACGAATATCACCAGAAAACTGATTCAGATCAAAATCTCTTGGTGTCAATTTTCCACCGGCCATGCCTCTACTGGGTGTGTAACTGTTATCAGAAAGAACACGTCTAGCCACCCAGTCATGACGATAACCGAAATTGACTGTAAATAAATTATGTTCATATTTCTGCAATACAAAAGCTCCCAATTCTCTACTTAGATTGTTGGGAAGATATTTCTGTTCCCCTACCCCATCCATCCGTATAGATGAAAAATCTAAACCACTTATAGCTGTCCAATCTTTACTGAACTGATGAAGTAGTTCTGATCTTGTCGTATGTCTACGTGTATTAAATTTGTTCACCTGATAAATACCGACAAGTTCACGATCATCAGCAAATTGCATCGAATAATTAAATTTTATTTCCGTTATTTGTGAAAAAGATGGTTTAATAGCGCTTTCCATTGATAGGATATGTGACCAAGCACGGGTATTGACGGGTTCATATATTGGAGCTGGCAAAACAACATCATGACTATGTTTTGGTTTTGCCGCTTGTGCAAATCCTGGCACACCATAATAACCTTCTAGAGCCCGGTAACCAATTCCCACGCTGTAGTTTTCTTTAATAAAGCTACTCCCAATATTAACCGAGCGGCTTTCAGCATGACTATTAGGCATAATACCACGAGTAACCGGAACATAATCTGTTATACCGTGAACAACTTGTGTGTAAAGGGCTGTTGCTGGGTCCTGTCCAGCAATGTATTGGTCATTAGTAGGATTAGGAACCTGCTTACCACCAATAAACGAGTATTGCTGAAAAGTATAAAGATCGGCCTCGGACAATCCCCAATCGGGGTCATTCATATGGTTTTTTACAAATTGACTTATATACGGATATAAGGATAGGTTGCGGATAGTTTCCCTATCTACGTGTACCTGTGCCATTGTTTCTGTCAAGTGATCGATAGTCGGGTCGTACGCAATAGGAGCTTTTGTATTTGCGGGAATCTTCAGGTTTTTATGACTCTGATTCATTCCTCCTATATTCCAAACCCAATGTTTCCCAAGATTACCGGCAATTTGTAAGGCCTGGCGATTACCACTATTAGTTCCAATTTCAACAATTGCTCTTCCTGACGATTTTTTTGAAAGTAATGACTGTGGAACGGTATCCTTCATATCAACAGCTCCACCTATTGCCTTGCCACCATATCGTACACTTGCAGAACCTTTATAAATATCAATACCACTTAAATTATCCATATCCAGATTGACATTCAAATTAGGACTCATCCCAGAAAGGTCATGCATGGAAATTCCATTGCTAAGTATTTTTACTCTATTACCGCTTAAGCTCCGAATCATAACGCTTCCAGAATTTGGTCCAAAAGAAGCATTTTGCACACCAGAAATATGACTGAGACTCGCACTCAAAGTTTGTGTCTGGATCTGATCTAGCTTTTGTCTATTAATTTCTACGCGACGAATATTGTTTGTTTTTTTGCCTATAACCTGTGCACTTGGAAGTTTTATATTTTTCAAAGTGTCAAGAGGAGTCTTAATTTGTCCCGAACTTTCCGCACAGAATAGTAAAAATGCGATGAAAAGAGGATAAGCAATAGTATTATTTGAGGTCATCATACCTTGTTTTACATATATTTTCATGCAAAGGTATAAAACAATACTGTTAATGCAACACAATTGCATTAACAGTGAGCGATAATTATTTTCTCTTTTAGTTAGTAATACAGTTGGAGATTTTTAAAAAAAGTGAGAACATGCTTATAAACCTGTTCCTACTTTACTAAAAGACAGTTTTTAAATTGCTTCAACAAAATTTAAAATTATATTTATTCCTCAGATTAAATTTTTCTATGGTACTTATTATCCCGATCCAAATCATACTGTCATACAGAACCTTCTATTTATCAGAGTTTCAGCGACACCTCAGCTATATCTAGAAAAGTATAAGGCAAGCTTTTCATTAGTACCTACCTAGAAAACTGAATTCCTTATAAAAATAGCAGAGGCATATTTTCAATCAACGTCAATACAGGTATTGTGACTGTACTAAAATTGAAACATTGGAAGCTATAACTTAACAGATTTTAATTAAAACCCGTAAAATTATCGATATGAAGTTTACTACTGACCTCACTATGGTGATGGCCACTGAATCATAAAAGGTTACGCAAGCTCGCATTTTAATCAACGATAGATTACCTGCTTATCTCATTTTATAGGCTTCCCACCATTCATCCAACATGTCGATAACCGGCAGAATCGTTTTCCCCATTTCACTCAATTTGTATTCGACTCGTGGCGGTGATTCGAGATAAACTTGTCTACAGATGATATCATCGCGTTCAAGCTCACGTAACTGCAACGTTAATGTTGTCTGGGCCATATCTTCCATGTCTCTTCGTAACTCGCCGAAACGCTTTGGGCATTGCTGTGCGATGGTTTTAATTAGCAATACCTTCCATTTTCCACCTATAATTTTAAAAATTCCGTTGACATCGCAACAACTTTCCGAATTTTTGATTTTTTTTTCTTCCATAAGCCACTTATACTGAGCATTAGTGCATAAAACCATACTAAGTATGCATCTTATAACTACTTGATATCGCTAATTATCACGCTTAAATTTGATCGATAAAATTACTAAAAACAATTGATATGCGTTTCCAAATTACCGATTTACTCAAAGTTTCCGTGCTCTCTGCCGGCATATTTCTATTTGTGGTCGATCTCTTCATTATTAATGTATCTTTACCAACCATGCAGAAATCGCTGCAACTCAGTACCAGCGATACTCAGTGGATCATTATTCTTTATGTCATTGGATATGCCAGTCTGCTCATCAGTTCCGGGAATGCGGGTAATTATTATGGCAGAAAAAAGATGTACCTCATCGGCATGCTGGGATTCACGATTTCGTCATTTATATGTGGCTTTTCTAATCATATCATTATTTTACTGCTTGGCCGATTTTTACAGGGCGTAAGTTCTGGTATTATGGTCCCACAGGGAATTGCGTTGGTTACTTCACTCTTTAAACAAAAAGAGAAACGCACTCTAGCACTTGGTATTTATGGAAGTATAGCTGGTATAGCATCCGTACTCGGGCAATTGTTAGGCGGTATCCTGCCCGATCAGTCCTGGATGAGTGACAGTTGGAGGTTGATTTTTTTAGTAAATATTCCTGTAGGCATATTGGCCCTACTGTTAGTTTATATCATCATTCCTTCTATTAAACCTGATGTTAAAGCAAAAGTTAGTTACACGCCCATCATCCAACTGTTTGTTTTATTGATTGGATTAATCTTTCCCCTTATTCTGGGGCCTGAGTTACACTGGCCTGTATGGACCATAGTGCTACTTATTGTCTCAATCTTTCTCTTAGTTACATTTCTGCAGCAACAAAAAAAACGAGAACAGTATGGACTTTCATCTCTTATCAATTTCTCATTATTCAAAAACAAAACCTTCAATATAGGTCTAGGGGCCGCATTTAGCTATTATATGGTACAGGATGCTTATTTCATTATCAATTCTAACTATTTGCAAGTTTACAAAAACTTTACACCTACCATGACGGGTATCGCATTTGTATATCAAGGCATCGGATACGTCCTAGCGAGTATTATTGTAAGCAAACATGTTCAAAAAAATGGAAAATCAGTTATTTTATTTGGATTAGCAATCATGGTTGTAGGTTTAATAGCGCATTTGTATATTTATAATCAACCTACAATAACCATCCATCAGATCCATATCTTATTTTTCTTTTACGGCTTAGGTTGCGGTACTGTACTACCTTCACTTATGACAATGGCATTGAAGGATATCAAGACTGATTTAATCGGTACTGCATCCGGCATTTACCTCACCATTCAGCAGGTTTCTATCTGTATGGGTATTGCATTAGTAGTGGGTATTTACTTTCACAATCAAAATACAACACTTTTAGATATAGAAAACTTAAGTCATGCTTACAGCATAGCGACTCTCACTTCGATTACCTTATTAACATTTGTGATTTTTTTTATCTCGCTCTTACCATACAGAAAACAAAAATAATGAAGGGAAAAAAACTTCGATCACTAATCTGCTTAAAATAAGACTTCGTAATTTACAATTTTTTATTTATTTTAAACATTTAAACCATTTGGAAGCAAAAGTAATTATGAAAAAATCACTCAATCTAGCACTAGCTTTACTATTAGGGTTCTCTGCCAATGCCCAACACAAACTTGATAAAATATGGGAAACAGATAGCATCATCAATCTACCTGAGTCTGTGCTACCCGATACGGAATCCGGAATTTTATATGTGTCAATCATGGGAAACAGTGCTGATGAGAAAGATGGAATCGGCGGTATCGGCAAATTGGACATGAACGGAAAAGTGATGGACCTAGAGTGGATTAGCGGACTCCATGCACCAAAAGGTTTAGCTAAGCACGGTAATACACTTTATGCTGCAGATATAACTGATGTTGTAGTTATCGACATACCTTCTAGTAAAATACTTCGTAAAATTCCAATTTCCGAATCCGTATTTTTAAACGATATTACTGTAAGTGACAAAGGTGTAGTTTATGTTTCGGATACACGAACAAAAAAAATTCATCAGATCATCAATAATAAACCAAGTATTTATCTTGAAAATATTAATGGAGTCAATGGATTAAAGGCGATTGGTAAAGATCTTTATATCGCCGGTGGTGATAAACAATTACTTAAAGCTAATGAAAAGAAAGAAATCAAAGCTTTAGCAGAACTACCTTGTGGAGGAGATGGTATTGAGCCAGTCGGCAATGGAGATTTCGTATATTCCTGTTGGGGTGGCTACATTTATTATGTATATGCTAATGGCAAATCAGAATTACTTTTAGATAGCACAACAGAAAAGAAAAATACAGCAGATATCGGTTATGATCCTATCAAGAAGATCGTTTATGTACCTACGTTTTTCAAAAAGAGCGTTGCTGCTTATCAACTAAAATAACATATTTTATTACACCTTTTTTAATAATACTATAGTTGTTTGCAATTACTTTAAACAACTATAGTTTGTTTTTTTGATCCATAAAATAATTTTGCCTAGATAAAGTATATGAAAAATACATCTGATAAAGGATCTATCGTCGATTTAAGTGCTTTATAAAAAATACGCTATAAATGTACAAGCTGCACTAAACATGTTAAGTTTTAAAATTTATAACGATGACTTCGTGACTTTTCTTTGTCCAGTTTCGTTAAGAAAAAACGTTAAGATAATAGCTAGTATTATACCCCCTATCCAGAATAATCCTGTCGATTGAAAATGAGATGATTTGTTTATTCCTAAAGACAGCGTTTGTCCGAAAAACTTACTAAATATAGGATTTAATAGCGTAGTTACACTAAAAGTTATAAAGTTCATCGCTCCGGTAGCGCTACCTTTAACCTCATCTGGGTTAGACTCTTTAATAACTGAATAAGGAATCATTGCAGCTCCTGAAGCAACACCAAATATAAAATTAGTAGTATATACAGATATCAGATCTGAAAAAAAAAGAATCTGGCCAATTGCTAAAATCATAACCACAGCACCAACTAAAAGAACTGGCTTGCGCGCACCAATTTTATCCGTTATATAACCCAATAGCGGGCAACCTAGTACCCATCCCATAGGAATCATGGCACTTGCAATTGTTGCAGCATGAAAACTAAAATCTTTATCCTCCTGAAAAAAAGCCACACCCCAGGTCATGGCAAATATCGTTGTAGGAGCAAACAATAACCCTGATATCAAACCACATAACCAGGACTGAGGATTAGAAAAAACAACCTTATAGGGCCATAAAATACCTTTTGAATCTATGGTTTTCACAGATGCATCTTTATCTTCATTTTTCGGTATAATAAGTAACAGGCCGAAAGCCACTACGATAGTGATCAAACCAACTCCTAACCAAAAATCGCTCGTTTGTAGTCCTTTTTCAACCCACGGTCCAACGACAAACTGTCCAGCAGAGCCTGCAAGCATACCTACACATTGTGTAAATCCTATGGCAGTAGCTAGCGACTTCGCAGAAAATCCTTTTGAAGCAAGGTACACACATCCCGGAAAGGCAAATGCACAGCCTGCGCCTTGTAATAACCTGCCGGCATTACCCGCAAAAGAACTGGAGAGTACAAAAAGCAGGCAACCAAGACCTAAAATCAATGTACCTGTAAACAAAGAATATTTAGCTCCAAATTTATCAAGTGCAAGACCCGCCAATAAACTAACGATAGAATAGGTGTAATAGTAGGTGCCTATAATACTAATAAGATTAACCGATGTTACGTTAAATTGTTCAGCCAATTGGGGTAACATGACTGCAGGAGATGAACGGATAACATAATCTAAAAAATAGAATAAAAGTCCAAATATCCATGCAATAACATATAATCTGGTTGATGATACTTTTTTTAGTCCCATATTACTTCTTTTATCTATATAAAGATAAGAAATTTTAAACCACCGAATTCTCCTAATTATATTAAATAATTAATCATGTTTAATCAATAATGAAATTTGTTTTTCTAAATGCTTATTTTGCTGATTAGCCTGTTCCATGGTCAAGCCAGAGGGAATGCCAGGTCTTTTATGCTTAGTATAGCGCAGCAAGGCTAGTTTCATTAGTTCTTGTTTCTTAAGAACAGCCTCATACAACTTGGGTAAATAAGTATGCTTAGCAACGTACTCATCCCACTTGATCACTTGCGGAAATGTAGGATTAAGATAGGAAATAATTGACCTGGCCATTAACCAGTGTCCCTCCTGCTCTGGATGTATACCATCCGGAGCCAGCTTATACGTGGGATCAATCCGTCTTCTGGATTCTAAGTATTTTTTCATGGGAAAATGAAGATCTATAACTTCCCAATTTTTATTGTTCCGCTGTTCTAATAGCCAAGTTGAATATCGATCCAATACTTGATTATATCCGTCAAGACCAAGATCTGGATCATCATGAACGGGCGGTGTAATCAATATAATCCGTTTT
Organism: Sphingobacterium sp. B16(2022); assembly: GCF_012030425.1. Lineage (GTDB taxonomy): Bacteria > Bacteroidota > Bacteroidia > Sphingobacteriales > Sphingobacteriaceae > Sphingobacterium > Sphingobacterium anhuiense. The sequence goes on from NZ_JAAUVN010000001.1 coordinate 1,641,766, forward strand.
ACACCACTTTTAAGCGCCTCCGTATATAATTTTTCTATACCGTCCTGATAAGCTTTGAAACGCACACTGTCAAAAGGGAGATAAATGCCGTCATTCATTCCGTAACATGCAAAAACAACATCAGGTTTGATCTTCTGCAATATACTTTCCAACCGATCGAATAAACATGGTCTTGCAAATTCACCGTCCGCATGATTGTCCTCACTAAGCCCAGAAACAGTCTCACTTGGAAGCCCAAGGTTAATTATTGCAGTACCTTTTATAAAATGACTACTTAGAAGAACACTTTCTATCATCGCGACATATCGACCATCATAAGTTATGCTATTTCCAAGAAATAAAATCTTTTCGGCTCGATTCAAATGCAACAGAGAATTAGATTTTTGTTGCGCAACTAAAATCGAACAAAAAAAACTAACAATTATTAAAAGAGTATAATTTTTCATAAGTGGTATATTTATCAGGGAACTTTGTAAGTTAAAAATTTTTGCTATTTTCAAATTAAAATTATGATGTTTAAATAATTTAAAGAATATGATCTGATAATTCTATGTCCAGAGACTAAATATAATATATTGGCTGGTAATTAATAGATTATTTTTGATTAAAATCCTCCAATTTTTGAAGTTAAAAAAACAATAGTAATCACCATTTAGTACTTTTAAAAAGTTTGATGGAATTAACCAAATGAGCTTTTGCTCTTAAAAATTTCCTCGGTTTAGACCAGGACTTAAAACAGAAAAATTTAATGTTGATTTTGCGATTGTCAAATCGCATATTTAACTTACTATTATGAACAAGGAAATTCAGGATTATATTATTACCTACTATCTGGATCTGATGTCGCCCGAAGAGAAGCTTGCATATAAACATGCTCATTCCACGCTAAAACTAGATGGCAGTGAAAATTTAGAGAAAATGCAACGAATATACCTGAAGACCGGATGGCTTACAAAGGATCAAACCGTATTGAGTCTTCTTAACAATGGTTTAGAAAAATTCAATGAAAATACGGCAACCCGCATATTGCGAGACCACCACCTGGATATCGTTTTCAATTATTGTCCAAAATGCCACAAGCTAGCCCGGACACCAACAGCAAAGCAATGCCGTTTTTGTTTTCACGACTGGCATAAAGAAAATAACAATATAACTGACTGTGATTTATAACTAAACACGTAGATTAAGATGCTTTGCAAAAAAGCACCGCTACATTTGAAGCATTCTTGAAACAACATGAAATCCCAATATTTCAGATATCTCCACTGAGACTAATAATTAATTTCCAGCTATTTTTATAAAAGGATATATGCATTATTAAATTTTAATGCAATTAAAGAAGATGAAATATTACTTATAGCAATTCTAAAAATAAGTTCTATTTAAATAGTATCTGTAAACAGAGAGAGCTAAAACAGAAAACAAAGATGAATCTAAAAGTGGCTTTGTTTTCATTTTGTTCAACTATCTTTGCTTTGCATTATTATTTTAACATGAAATTACTAAAAGACCGAATCTTAAAGGATGGTAAAAGCTTTGAAGGCGGAATATTAAAAGTTGATAGTTTTATAAACCATCAGATGGACCCTATTCTTATGAAATCTATAGGTGTAGAGTTTGTCCGTCGCTTTGGGCATCTACCAATTAATAAAATTATAACGATTGAAGCAAGTGGCATTGCTCCTGCAATAATGCTTGGATATTTATTAGAACTTCCCGTGGTATTTGTCAAAAAAGCTGTTCCGAAAACAATGAATAATATGTTAACGGCCTCGGTTTATTCTTACACCAAAGATAAAACATATGATATATGTGTAAGTACTGACTTCTTAACTAAAACTGACCAGGTAGTTTTTATCGACGATTTTTTAGCTAACGGAAATGCTTCTATTGGTGTTTATGAACTGGTAAAGAAAGCTGGAGCCACCATGCTGGGTATGGGATTTATTATTGAAAAATCTTTTCAAAAGGGAAATGAGCGCCTACAGGAATTAAATATTCAAATAGAATCTCTCGCACGTATTAAAACATTAGGTGATAATCTTATCGAGTTTGAAGACTAAAAATTACTTCATTCTAATTTCATCTTCTGGCATAACGCTATAGCATCCGGCTATGGGGATCAACATTCATCATTAATACTAAGAGGCTTTAGTTTTAACACTATCGCCTCATTTTTAAGCTTGTGAAAATCATTTTAGTCCTTCTTCTCATGAAGCGGAAATCCACTACATCTTTGTTTTAAACAATCAAAAGTATTTCTAGTCATACTTAATATTAAAATCCTAAATTGTTTATATGATACTTTCAAATCTTATCATATGTATACTTTTATTCAATATTTTACATTTCTGTAAATCAATATCAAAATAAATTATTGTAAATTATACAAACCGGTTTTGATATCTACTAATTCTAGTCTATCAATAATTTACAAATAAATACGTCTTTTTAAATGAAACAAAATCCCCTTCAAAATTGTTGATAAGACGTAAACACCTATAATCTGCATTTTTATTAAATGGCTTATATGATGATCATTACAGATGGCTAAAGAGCGATTTATGCTGAAAGATAAGAGATCTGTATAATAATTATGAAGTAATTTGTCATGAAATCAGGTTATAATAGATCGTAACCAGTAACTAAACGATACGAATATGATAGAAAAAACAAAAATTGGTATCTGGATGGACCATTCATTTGCCAACTTGATGGATTATTCAATAAATCCTATGCAGACTAAAACTATTGAATGCAACTTTACCCATGAGGATAAGGAAGAGGCACTAAAACGTAGTGAAAGTGTCATGCATAATAAAAAACAGAATGAGCTATCCGAATATTATAAAGAAATAGCTAAAATAATCAAACAGTATGATGAAGTACTCATTTTTGGTCCAACTGATGCAAAAATTGAGCTATACAATACTATTAAAGATGATCTAGCATATGCTAAAATTAAAATCGGAATAAAACCTGCTGATAAAATGACCGAAAACCAGCAATACGCTTTTGTTCGAACATATTTCACCTCTAATTAATATTGAACGGATTCTTAAAACATCTGAGGGGAGACAAAATTTGATCAGCACTCAACTCCCCCTCTTGTATGATGTCTAAAAGGTAAATAAAATCAATATCAGTTCCTTTAATCGTCCTTAAAAAACTTTCACCTATTCACTAAACACTCCAAAATTTATGATATTCCTGTTTTATAGCTAAATATATATGAAGAAAAATGCTGATGTTATTATTATTGGTGGTGGCCTTGCAGGTTTAACAGCTGCATTACATTTAACAAAAAAAGGATTAAATGTCACATTAATTGAAAAATATAGTTATCCTCGTCATAAAGTCTGCGGGGAATATCTTTCAAAAGAAATATTACCTTATTTGAATTGGTTGAACTCAGACATTTTACAAGTATATCCAACAAATATTAACACACTTATATTTACACATCAAAATGGTAAAACTGCAAAAGCAGACTTACCTTTGGGAGGCCTTGGCATCAGTAGGTATTCGCTGGATAATTCTCTATATCTACAAGCATTAAAAATGGGATGTACCGTTATTAAAGCTACAGTAACAAAGGTAACATTTAATGAAAATGCATTCACAGTGATGACCGAAAATCAGATCTTGATAGCAGAAATCGTATTGGGAGCATTCGGAAAACGATCGAACGTGGATCAGGTACTAAAACGTAATTTTATGAATAAAACTGCCCCGTGGCTAGCCGTAAAAGGACATTATTCCGGAGAATTTCATGATGATGTAGTAGCACTACATAACTTTAAGGATGGTTATTGTGGTATTACAAAAGTTGAAGACAATACTATAAATATGTGCTACCTGGCTGATTTAAAATCATTTAAAAAACACAAGAATATTACAGAATTTGAACAAAATGTTCTTTACAAGAATAAACACATCAAATACTTTTTTGAAAATAGCACATTACTTTTTGATAAACCACTTACAATAAGTCAAATATCATTTGATAAAAAACCGATCATCGAAAACCATATATTAATGATCGGTGATACTGCCGGCGTTATCCATCCCCTCTGTGGCAATGGCATGGCCATGGCTATGCACAGTGCTAAAATTTCGTCAGAGCTAATCGTCGACTATTACACAGGTAAAATCGTATCCCGAAAATTATTAGAAAAAAAATTCACACAACAATGGAAACAAAATTTCGAAAAGAGACTCTTAATCGGAAACCTGTTATCGAAAGCACTTCAACATCAAACCATCACAACAGTATTGATCAGGATCGCAACGATGTTCCCTTCTCTTCTTCCTTTGATAATAAAGCAAACACACGGTAAAGCAATAACAATCAAATGAGAATAAATACCGATAATAGGACAGAAAAAAACGAATTAATGGATGATTTTTCACTCCAAGGTGAAGAATTACGAGAAGCTCTAGATAAAATTGCACGCATCAATCAATTTCTTGGAGGCAATAGTATTACACTTAATGGCGTAAAGCAATTGTTAACACAGGTTGATCGATCTAAACATATCACTGTTGCAGATATAGGTTGCGGTAACGGTGATATGTTACGTATGTTAGCCGAATACGGTATTAAGAACAATATTAACTTTAAAATGATCGGTATAGATGCAAATGAATATACGGTCAACTATGCTCGAAAATTATCAACAAGCTACGCTAATATTGACTATGTATGCACTGATATATTTGAAGAAAATTTCAAGACATTAAAATACGATATTGCACTTTGCACCTTAACTATTCATCATTTTACTAATGAAAAAATAATAGATTTAATTACTATCTTTAGTCATAATGCCTCTGTAGGAATAGTTATAAACGATTTACAGCGCAGCAAATTTGCTTATAGACTTTACCAAATGGTATGTTTTGTTTTTAGATTAAACAGGATGTTGCAAGAAGATGGATGTACATCGATATTGAGAGGATTTAAAAGAAATGAACTACAAAGTTTTGCAAGAAAACTAAATTTAAAGAATTATACCATCCAATGGAAATGGGCCTTTCGTTACCAATGGATTATACCTAAAATATGAGTGTAAAGATCGTAACTGTTGCAAAACAACTGCCGAAATATTCAAGCGATACAGTTGAAATACTTCCTATGCTAGATACTTGGCTTTATGGACAAGAAACACGTTTTATAAAAAAAGTAAAAAAAATATTTGAAGGTGCGGCAGTAAATACACGGTATTCAATTATGGATCCTATTGAAGTATTTACAGCAACTTCTTTTGAAGATAAAAATAACATTTACAGCCGTGAAGTTATTATCCTTGGTGAACAAGTGCTTGAGAAAGCACTTAAAAAAGCGGGATGGGATCCAAGCACCTTAGACTATATTATTACTGTAAGTTGCACCGGTATTATAATCCCTTCTTTAGATGCGTATCTTATAAATAAACTGAAACTACGACAGGATATCGTCAGATTGCCAGTTACAGAGATGGGCTGTGTAGCAGGAGTATCGGGTTTGTTATATGCCAAAAACTTCCTCAAAGGCAATCCTAACAAACGAGCCGCAGTAATAGCGATTGAAGCTCCGACTGCTACATTTCAACTGGATGATTTTTCAATGTCAAATATTGTAAGCGCGGCTATTTTTGGTGATGGGGCAGCTTGTTGTCTACTTTCTTCTTATGAAGAAGATTATGGTCCCAACATACTTGATGAACAGATGTATCACTTCTTTAATATGGAGCATATTATGGGATTTAAACTGACCAATAGTGGTTTGAAAATGATACTTGGCACTGAAGTTCCGGATACCATAGCACAACATTTTGGTGATATTATACATCCGTTCTTAAAGAAAAATAATTTAGAAATCAGAAACATAGACCATATGATATTTCATCCCGGAGGAAAAAAAATCGTAATGACGGTCGAAAAACTATTTTCAGAATGGGGTAAAAATATTGATCACACAAAAGAAATATTATTGCAATATGGCAATATGTCAAGTGCAACTGTTCTTTACGTCCTAGAGCGCGTCATGGATAAAAATCCCATACAGGGAGAATTAGGGTTGATGTTAAGTTTTGGTCCAGGATTTTCTGCCCAAGGGCTTTTATTAAAATGGTAATGTACAATGAACGTAAAAGATATTATAGCAAAATTACCCTATAGTAAACCATTTTTATTCGTCGATGAGTTGCTTCATATTGATGAAAATGGAAGTATGGGTACATATACCTTCGATGAAAATCTAGATTTCTATAAGGGACATTTTAAAGAAAAACCGGTTACTCCTGGAGTGATTTTAACAGAAACTATGGCGCAGATAGGTCTAGTTTGTCTCGGCATTTACCTTCTTAATAATGAGCTAAAAAATACTTCAATTGCATTTACATCTGTCGAAATGCAGTTTTTAAAACCTGTATATCCAAATGAAAAAGTTACTGTAATTTCTCAAAAAATATATTTTAGATTCGGCAAACTCAAGTGTAACATCAGTATGAAAAACGAAGCCGAACAGATTGTTAGTCAAGGTATATTTTCAGGAATGTTAACCACTGAGCTATGAACCGAGTTGTAATAACGGGATTAGGGGTCGTTGCTCCAAATGGAGTTGGCGTACCTGCTTTTACCGATGCTATTAAAAATGGTATATCTGGAATACGCCAGGATGAACAATTACAGCAATTGCAGTTTTCTTGTCAGATAGCAGGAAAACCCCAAATCACACATGAAATAAAGTCAGCGTATTTTAACGATCTTGAACTTAGAGGTTTTAACAGTAGCGGAATACTATATGGCGTCATTGCAGGTGTTGAAGCCTGGAAAAATGCCGGACTTCCGATAGAAAATAATAATGAGCCTGATTGGGACAGTGGAACTATATTTGGATCAGGAACATCAGGCATTGATAAATTGCGCGAAAGTATCTATAAAATTGATGATTTACAGACGCGTAAACTTGGTAGCAGTGTTGTTGCTCAAACTATGAATAGTGGTATAAGCGCATATCTGGGCGGAAAATTAGGACTAGGAAATCAGGTAACCACGAATTCTTCGGCATGCGCAACAGGGACCGAAGCAATAATAATGGCCTATGAGCGTATAAGATCAGGAAAAGCAAAACGCATATTAGCCGGCAGCACTTCAGATAGCGGCCCCTACATTTGGGCTGGATTTGATGCTTTAAGAGTTTGCAGTTCTAAATATAATGACAATCCTGAGGCAGGCTCCCGTCCTATGAGTGCAACAGCAGCAGGATTTGTACCTGCATCCGGTGCAGGAGCACTAATTATTGAGGACTTGGAAAGTGCGCTAAAACGAGGGGCAAATATTTATGCAGAAATTCTAGGTGGTAGTGTAAACTGTGGGGGACAGCGGGGAAATGGTACGATGACTGCTCCAAATAGCAAAGCTGTTCAAAGATGCATTATTGATGCTCTCAAAAACGCAACTATTTCAGCAAATGATATTGACGCAATCAATGGTCATCTTACAGCAACTGCTAAAGATAGTATTGAAATAGAGAACTGGACAAAGGCATTGGGCAGAAGTCATATTGATTTTCCCTACGTCAATTCATTAAAGAGTTTGATAGGACATTGCCTCAGTGCTTCAGGAAGCATTGAAAGTGTAGCTACAGTTCTGCAACTTCATCATGGGTTTTTATTTGGAAATACAAATTGCGATGATCTACATCCAGAAATAGCAACTCATATTGATGCCTCAAAAATACCGACAAAATCTTTTAACATTAATTTAAATGTAATAGCCAAAGCTAGCTTTGGATTTGGTGATGTGAATGCTTGTGTAATATTTAAAAAATTTGAAATTTAATCTTATGAATAAAGAAATGTTGATAGGTAAGTTAAAGGAAATTATAAAACCTTATACCACGAATTTAGAAGCATACGAAAACCTAAATGAAGACACCGATTTTATTAATGATCTTAACATCAATTCTGCAAATCTGGTAGATATTGTACTCGATATTGAACAAATATTTGATGTTGTCATCGATAATGCTGATATGGAACGTATGTTAAACGTGAGAACAGCCGTCGAAATTATAGAAATCAAATTAGCGCAGAAGTGATTGGTAATGATATCATAGATATACAGAAATCCCGTCAAGAAAGTAATTGGAAACGACATGGGTTTCTGGAAAAACTATTTACAGAAGAAGAACAGTGCTTTATAGCCAATAGTTCTGATCCAGAAATTATAGTATGGCTGATGTGGAGCATGAAAGAAGCTGCGTACAAAATCCTAAATAGACAGACAAAAAAAAGAGAATTCATTCCTAAGAAACTGATTTGTAAAATATTATCACAAACCTGTTTTAGTGCAACTGGTCAAGTATTTTATAGTGGAAATATCTATCATACAAGAACTTTTTTAGCTGATGATTTTATCCATACTATTGCTGCTAATGACTTAGAAGATCTAGATCTCGTAGTGGAAATAGACAAAAAAGAAATGCTAAAAGATATAAATGGAATACCTTGGTTATGTATTACAAACTCAAATCAATATAAAGCAGCTTCAAATAGCAACCATGGTCGCTTTGAAAAGACAGTGACAATTAAAAGTAAATAATTCTAAATCAGGATCAGTTTAATTGCGAAAGTTGCTGAAACCATTTTTAGACAAGGAAAAACTTTAATGATAATTAAATATGCTCACGAATACATTAGTATCCCTTTTTGAAAGAGATCTGAAAAAATTAATAACTGAAATAGAACTTTATGAAAATGAATCCAATATTTGGCGGATTGAGAAAAAGATCTTGAATTCAGCGGGAAATTTAACCCTCCATTTAATTGGTAACTTAAACACTTATATAGGTAAAGAGATCGGGAAAACTAACTATGTAAGAAATAGAGATCTTGAATTTTTAGAAAAAAATGTTCCGAGAAAAGATCTAATTACGAAAATAGAAGATACAATTGAAACCATTAGACTTGCACTAAGCCAAATAGCAGATGAAGAATTAGATAGCGAATATCCCATTTTAGTGTTTTCAAAAAAGACTTCAACCGAGTTTTTTTTAATTCACCTGACAACCCATCTCGCTTATCATCTCGGACAAATAAATTATCATAGACGTTTAATCGAAAGCTAAAAAAAATTAAATAAGTTGAATTTCAATATCAAAAATCCCAAATAAAAATTAGCAATTTAATAACAGAAAGACCAAAAATAAAAATCCGGCTAACTGTTGCTGATTATTTTCCTGAAAGGTTAAGTTGGATACTTTTCGTCACAATAGGTTTGATTCTAATGACTTGTAAAAGTTTGGGAAAGACAGATGAATAAGACAACTTGATTAATATTATCAAATTAGGGTAATTTTAGAATATTAAAAAAAACCATTCTTAAAAAGAATGGCTTTACTATTTATGTAAATAAAGGTAGATTTATTTCAATTTCCAGATCAATCCCATCATAATCCAACATTCTTAATATAATTTAAAACGAGGTCGAAGTATGCTCCTTCTAAACACTGTAAATGCGCAGGTTGTTTAATAGCAAAAATGAGACCAAAGAAGCTATCTATTAAAAAATAATTATTGTTTTGCATAAAAATGTTTCAGTAAAGCTTACAAATAAAAAACGCAGTAATTTATCGTATTAGATTATCGGAGGAATAATTGTTTTTACCAGAATGTGGTTAAGTCTAACAATATATAAAAATTGACTACTATTCTTTAAAATAAAGTTAATAATCTCTTTTCTATTAGCCTTAATAAGTCATACTGTCATTATGATAAATTATAAGGCCATTACAAGGGATTTCCTTTCAAATAGTTCTTGACCACATTACGAATTCATCTTCTTTAGAACCTTTTCAAAAGTATTAATATTTCTACTTGTAAATTGATCTCTAAGTGTCTTTTTACCCAAAATCTTTCCAAATGCTGAATCAAGCGTGTTTCCTTTAGGGACCTGCCAGTAGAAAATATGATTAACTATTTCTGCGCTCTCATTGGTATTTTGTGTCGCGTCCTGAAATTCAGCCATTAAAACTGTTTCTATTCCAGTTTCTCCGACAAATGCATAGATATGAAAATCCGTAGTCTTTTCAAAAGGAACACTTTCCCAATATAATACCGTATCACGCTCCGACTTTATAAATAAAACAGCGTCGTAAGAAAAATAAGCTGACATGGACTTTTCCAAAATTAACTTTAATTCGATCTCGTTTTTATCTGATGAAAAAACAATATTACCAGATGCGATTATGGACCTAACATCCTGCATTCCTGCATCCCTAAAAACCTGACATACATCAGTCATCTTCATGTTGGTTCCTTTGACATTTACACCCCTCAGAAAAGCACAGTACTTCATAATTCTTAAAAAATTAAGTTAAAATACATACGATACATCATTATACGTTTATTTACAAATAGGACTCATTCATCAACTTTCAATTTCTTCAATATTAATTTCTCAGTTGGTAAATCGTCTTCAATCCCAATAAAATAACTTTCAAATCCAAATTTTTCAAGTAATTTTTTAGAAGCCATATTTTCTGGATCAATAATTCCAATAACCGCTAAATCAGGATATAAATTATGCGCTACATCTAGTAATTTTCGACAGATTAAAGATCCTATTCCATTTCTCCAAAAATTCTTTTTTATAATATAACCTATTTCAAGAATGCTCTCATCATGCTTATATCGCTCCAACTTGCAATCTCCCACAAATTCATTTTCTTCAGTAAGAACCTTAAAATATCCTAATTCACGTTCCTTACTATTGATTTCAAGAATACGATCGAACTTTGCTCTAGCCTGATTTTCATTCAATCCATTTCCAGAAATATATTTCATTAAATCATCTTAACAAACAAGTGTTTTGAAAGAGTTAAAATCTTCCGGTCCATACTTCTGTAAGTTTATTTTCATTATCTTCTATGATAAAGTGATTTATAAAACAATATTACGTCTAAAAGCACACCCCAGCTCGATAATAGTCTCCGTTTTGGCAATACCTGCAATACTGTCTATTTTCTCATACAATAATTGTCTCATATGCTCATGATCTTTAGCGATGATCTTTAAATATAGCGTATAGTTTCCAGTAATATAGTAACATTCTGTAACCTCAGGAATTTTATGAAGCTCCTCAATTATTCTTTTTGAATCATGATCTTTTTCAAGAGATATTCCAGTAAAAGCTCCCCAATCGTAACCCAATTTTTTTTCGTCCAAAACAGGCTTAATTCCCGTAAGAATACCTTGATCCATAAGGCGTGTAATACGCTGATGGACCATTGTATTGGAAACTCCTAGCTCTGTAGCTATAGCAGAATACGCCATGCGTCCGTCTGCTTCGAGCTGTTTCAAAATCTGTATATCAAAATCATCCAAATGATTCATGGTTATTTTTAATTATTAAGTTTAGAGTTAAATTAAATTTAATAAGCTACTAATTGAGTGAATTTAAATCCATATTAGGCTATTAAAATTAAATATCGTACATTTATTTCATAATTCCAATTACAAATAATATGGCAGACTTAACAAATTTAGCAAAAAGCAATGCATTCATTGCAAAGGAAAATAAATATGGTGCCCACAATTATCATCCCTTACCTGTGGTTTTAGCAAAAGGAAAAGGAGTATTTGTGTGGGATGTTGAAGAAAACCGATACTTTGATTTTCTTTCAGCATACTCAGCGGTAAACCAGGGACATTGTCATCCAAGGATTATTAAAGCCTTAACCCAACAAGCTGAAAAGCTTACCTTAACTTCAAGAGCATTTTATAGTGATAAATTAGGTGATTTTGAAGAGTATCTTTGTAATCTGTTTGGTTATGATAAAGCTTTAATTATGAATTCCGGTGTTGAAGCCGTAGAAACAGCCATGAAGTTATGCCGTAAATGGGCTTACTTAGTTAAAGGGCTTCCTGCAAATCAAGCCAAAATAGTCTTCGCTAGTGGAAACTTCCATGGTAGAACCATATCCGTAATTTCTGCTTCAAATGATGATTCGGCAAGAAAAGATTTTGGACCTTTCTTAGATGGGGTTACACAAGTGCCTTATAACGACGTTCAAGCATTTGAAGAATTACTAAAAAATGATACGAACATTGCTGGATTTATTGTTGAACCCATTCAGGGCGAAGCTGGAATTATCGTTCCAAGTGATGATTATCTTTCTCGTATAAAAGCACTTTGCAAAGACTACAACGTATTATTTATAGTCGATGAAATTCAAACTGGTATTGCAAGAACAGGAAATATGCTAGCCTCTTTTGATATTAAAGATACCAATTCAAATACAAAGCCTGATGTTTTAATTTTAGGAAAAGCACTTTCTGGAGGTGTACTTCCGGTTTCTGCTGTTCTAGCAGACGATTATATTATGCTGACTATAAAAGCTGGAGAACATGGTTCAACATATGGTGGGAATCCCCTAGCCTGTGCAGTATCCATGGAAGCTCTTCAAGTGATCATAGATGAGGATTTAGCATTAAATGCTGAAAAAATGGGTAAAATATTCAGAGAAGGCCTTCAAGAAATGATGATAAGATGTCCCATAATTAAAGAAGTCAGAGGAAAAGGATTATTAAATGCAATTGTAATAGATAGCAAAGAAGAAGATAATACTGCTTGGGAAATTTGTCTAAAATTTAAGGAAAATGGATTATTAGCCAAACCTACTCACGGTAATAAAATTAGATTAGCTCCCCCATTAGTAATTACAGAAGATCAAATTACGGAAAGTCTATCAATTATAGAAAAATCACTTCATCAATTTGCACAAAAAATATGAATAGATCGATTAAATTAATTAAAAATAGATCGGATATTGGAGCAGGTACCCGCGGTTCCGACCTAGGGATTGACGCTATCGAAATTGCTGCAATTAATAAAGGAAGTCAATACTTCAATAACTATAATTTTATAGATATACAAACGCGCAATAACACAGTTTATGATCCGCTTGTTAATCCATTTGGTAAGAGAATAAAGCAGGTCTTACAGCAGTGCAAATTATTGGCAATAGCTGTTGAAGATAGCTTACTAGAAGAACAGTTTCCCCTGGTTTTTTCAGGAGACCATTCATCTGCAATTGGTACCATTAGTGGTATAAAGTCGGCATATCCAGAAAAAACATTAGGAGTAATATGGATAGATGCCCATGCTGATTTACATTCACCCTATACCACACCTTCTGGTAATTTACATGGAATGCCTTTAGCGGCGGTATTAGGTACGGACAATTTAGAAAATCAAATTAATAATGTTGATGCAGAAACCAAACAATATTGGAATAAATTAAAAACAATAGGAACTTCCCAAGCTAAAATAATAGCAGAACACCTGATCTACTTTGGTGTTCGCGATACCGAATTACCAGAAGAAAATCTAATTGCGGAACTGAATATAAAAAAATACCAAGTAGAGCAATTACGTGATATGGGAATTAAATCCTGTGTTCAGAGCACCCTTCAGCAATTGGAAGGATGTGACCATATTTATGTTTCATTTGACGTTGACAGTATGGACAGCGAGCTAATTTCTAACGGTACTGGTACACCAGTACCCAAAGGATTTAATCAAACGGAAATAACATCATTGCTTCAAGAAATTATTGCATCTAATAAAGTGGTTTGCTTAGAATTTGTAGAGGTAAATCCCCTTTTAGACAGTCAAGGGAATAGAATGGCAGAGGTTGCGTTCGAAATTTTAGACCAAGTGACAGCATCTATTGAAACTTTAAAATCAGTATCGTAATTTCGATATGATTTCTTGGAATTGAACAATTGAAAATAAGAATTATTAGTTTCTAATTTCAATTGTTCAATTATTGTTATGCAGAGAATTCGCAACCATTTAACCCAATATACAATGATTCAGCATGTAACATTCTAATTAAAAATTTGTAACATTGTTACTATAAGTATTTAAGAACAAAATAAAATGGTAAGATAAATTTAAACTGATCTACTATTTGTTATATACCTTAAATATATTGGCTAAAAAAATGTTATGATCGGCAAATTTTTCAGAAAATTCTATTTAGACATAGTCATCTGGACCATTTTATTGTTACTTCCCTTTATCACCTATCTCTATCAACCAGATAAGATTTCGGAGTTTAAGCCCTACTCTGCTCTATCTCATCTAGCCAATATTATATTTTTGGCAACAAATTTTTATTTACACTGCTATTATGTCGCACCAAAATACTTCTTTACACGCAGAAAGTTTCTGGTGCTTTTAATTGCTTGTGCTTTTTTATCCTATGTCGCGCTAAACTATGCTATTGTATACTTTAATCCTAATGGAGAATTGGCACATTTCACAAAAGAAAATATACTTTTCGTACGACTAGTGATCGGGCCTGGAATTATATATTCACTTTGTTTAATTACCTCATCCATGATTTTTCTATACGGGGAACAAGCCAGGCAAAAAGAATTAAATAAGCAGATTGCTTTGGAGAAAACAAAAGCAGAATTAACAATTCTAAAGCTTCAGATCAGTCCACATTTCCTATTCAACACCCTTAACAATATCCGATGGTTGATCCGTAAACAATCACCAGATTCTGAAGACACAATCGTCAAATTATCCGAAATATTGCGGTACATTCTCTATGAAGTTGATGGTGCAAAAGTAGAGCTCTTTAAGGAAATCGAGCATATGCAGAATTTTATTGCCTTACAAACACTCCGTCTTCCGATAGCTGGAAATGTGGATCTCGAAATTGAATCTAATCTAAAAAATAGATTGATACCACCTTTACTATTTATTCATTTTGTAGAGAATGCATTCAAATATGGTGTAGACAGTAAAAACAGTCCAGAAATCAAGTTTCAATTCGCACAGATTCCAGGCGGTATAATTTTTAAGTCCAGCAATAAAATACTACAGCATACAGAACTTCGAACAAGTGAAGGAATTGGATTAACCAATGTTCAGCGTCGCTTGCAACTGTTATATCCAAATCGTCATGATCTTTCCATTACAAAAACGGATGACGGTTATTTCCAGGTACTACTCAAATTGATGACCGATGAAAATTAAATGCTTACTTATAGATGACGAACCATTTGCTTTAAACATCTTAGAAGACGATTTATTAAGCTTTGACAAGGTTGAAATACTGCACAAGTTTAACTCGCCAATCGATGTCGTCGATTACTTGAGAGATCATGAAGTCGATCTGATTTTCTTGGATATACAAATGCCGGAAAAATTAGGAACACAATTTATCCGGGAACTTACTAATCCACCTTTATTTATATTCACTACGGCATATCATCAATATGCTGTGGAGGGTTTTGAATTGAATGCAGTGGATTATCTATTGAAACCCATTGCAAAAGAAAGATTGACTAGCGCTATTCGAAAGGTTGAAGACATTATGCTTTTACGAGCAAATCAAAATAATACAGTAGATCACATCGTCGTCAATGTTGAGTATAAAAAGATTAAAATATTTATCAATGAAATAAGTTACATAGAAGGATTAAAAGATTATGTTAAAATCTATATGGTAAATCGGAATGCTCCACTTCTTACCCGTAGTAACCTAAGAGGTATGGAAAAAATTCTGCCAGTAAAAGATTTTTTAAGAATCCATAATTCATATATAGTAAACAAAAATAGAATTCAGCACGTCGCTCTAACGAAATTAACACTTCCTGAGATTGCACTGCCAGTAGGCAAAAAATATGTTGGAAATATCGAAATTTTCTAAATTAAATTCTCTTGTCGACACTAACATTTATTTCAATAACTTCATTCGTCTACACATTTACGCTGTCTGTCTACAGATCATTGTGTAGATTAAAAATCCTTCTCAAATTTGTCATATATCAGACCTCTATTAAAAAGGGATAAACAAATCGATAAAAAAAGAATAATGAAAAGATATATATCAACGCTTATTGTAGCAACTGCAATATCAACTGTGTATGCTCAAAATACCGCTGAAAATTCACCTACAAACGTAAATAAGTCTGAAGGTACAATCTTTGGTCAAATTATAGACAGTCAAGGAAAACCTATTTCAAAGGCTTCGATTAATCTCTTTCAGGTTATCAAAGATCAAAAAAACAATCAGGAAAGAGAAATATTAATAAGAAGTACAAGTTCGCTGGAAAATGGAAATTTTAACTTTTCAGCTATTTCTAATACCAATAATTGGAAATTAAAAATCAGCTCAATAGGTTACGCAACGCTCGAGCTAAATGTTGATCATAGTGATGATAAAAAAGTCTTAAACAAAAATATAGGAACTATTGTACTTAAAAATGACAATCAACAACTTGCAGAAGTAACTGTCACAGGTCGAAAGGCTTTATTGGAAATGGATATTGATAAAAAAGTATTCAATGTGGAAAAAAACATCGTAGCAACTGGCGGTACTGCTATCGATGTACTTCGTAATATGCCATCTGTACAAGTAGATATCGATGGAAATGTCAAGCTCAGAAATGCTGCACCAACCATTTTTGTAGATGGAAAGCCTACAACACTTTCACCAGATCAGATCCCCGCAGATGTCATCGAAAAAATAGAGATCATCACAAACCCTTCTGCAAAGTACGATGCCTCAGGAAGTATGGCTGGAATTTTAAATATAATCCTTAAAAAAAATAAGAAAACAGGATATAATGGTATGGTTACCCTAGGTGGAGATCGATTTGGCGGAACTAATTTTATGGGAAGCCTCAATGCGCGTCAAAACAAATTAAACCTGTCATTTACAGGAATGAATATGCGAATGCGTACGAATACTGAAGGAGATAGTCATAGAACGAGTAATATAAATAACATAAATTCAATTGTAGATCAAGATATTGAAGGAAAAACAAAGGGTATGATCACTTTTGGAAGACTTGGTTTAGATTATGATTTCAGTCCACGAACTTCATTATCAATTGCCGGAGTTTTGGTTGAAGGGAAATTTCGTCCAAATGAAGAAACCCTAATATCAACACAATCTGAAGGAAAAACCTCATTAAGCAATCGAATTTCGGAATCCGAACGAAGCTTTAAACCAAGAGGTCTACAGGCCGGAATAGTGCAGAAATTTAAAACAGAAGGTGAGGAATTAACTGTTGACTTTAATTATTTCGGAGGTAATAATAATTCAAACGGTCTTTACACCACAAATTATCTCAATGATATAAACCAGATAACAGGCACAAAAAAACAACAGAACATCGGTTTTGGAAATAATAAATTTATTACTATCCAAACGGACTATGTTAAGCCTTTCAAAAATGGAATGAAATTGGAGACCGGTCTTCGTGCCCAAATTAATAAATTAAAAAATCTCAACGATAATTCAATACAAGATATTGGTGAAGAAGACTTTAAAAATATTTCTTCAGCATCCGCTAATTACGATAGTAAAAATAGCGTTTATGCCGCTTACGTTTCCCTCGGAGGAAATTTTAAAGATTGGGTATCCTATAAAATAGGTCTACGTGCTGAAAACTCAACTTATAATGGAGAACTTTTAAATACTAATGAAAAATTTAAGAACAATTATCCATTAAGCCTATTTCCATCTGTGTTTTTAAGTAAAAAACTGACCGAAAAAGATCAAATCCAGATGAGTGTCACGCGTCGCGTGAATCGTCCTAATTTTTTTCAAACGATACCTGTTATCGATTATACAGACAGCTTAAATATTACGAAAGGTAATGCCGATCTTGTTCCTGAATTCACGACTTCTGGCGAGCTTTCGTATAGTAGAACACATGGAAAAGGCACTTTTTTAGCTTCAGTTTATTATAAATCTACCAATAATTTGATTACCAGATTTTTGACTCAGGAATTAAATCCAGTAACAGGCAAGATGGATTTTATAAATACCTATATTAATGCCAATTCTAGTAAAAACTATGGTGCAGAATTTACATATACCAATAATCTTAAAAAATGGTGGGATTTAACCGCAGATCTTAATTTCTATAATTCAAAAATAGAAGTTGACGACAGTACCCCGTCTGAAGCAATGTGGACAGTGTTTGGAAAATTGAACAACACCTTTAATGTTAAAAACAATTGGAATCTTCAAGTCGCATTTGAATATCAAGGCAAAACAAATATGCCTGTCACACAAGGCCAGTCATTTGGTCCTCCAATGAATCAAGCACAAAGCTCATCCCAAGGATACATCAAACCTTTTTATGGTGTCGATCTAGCTCTCAAAAAGAGTTTCTTAAAAAATCAAGCTGCCTCAGTAACTTTAGCTGTGAATGATATTTTCAGAAGCCGAGGTAATACAATTGTATCTTCAGGAGAAGGGTTTACACAATCTTATTATCGACTTTCAAATCCTCAACTAATCAAATTGAACTTATCTTATCGCTTTGGAAAAATGGATATGAATATGTTTAAGAAAAACAAAAATCAAAATTCGATGGAAGGAATGCAAATGCAGTAATCTACCCGTACAATAACAAATAGAGGGGTGTATATAGATCTTAATCTATATACACCCCTTTATTTTAATCTAATTGATTTAACTTACAAAAATGAAGAAGTTAATTAAGATACTAACATTAAAATAGGGACCTTGGCATTAACTGCCAATTTTTTTGAGGCACTTTTTTGAAAAAACGAAGCGATAAATCCAAGTTTACGGGGTACAGTGATCAATACATGAATATTATGTTCTTGAACATATACATTTAGTTTCTCAACAAAATCTTCACCTTCCAAATAAGAGTAAGTCGGTTCAAGACTATCTAAACTTGCATGCAAAAAAGATTGTTCCTCAATTAAATCAGCTGCCTTATGCTTCCCTTGAACACTTACATTTACAACATACCATCTTAAAGATAACAATTCTTGTAAATGAAATATTGTTTTCACGGGCAATCGTTCATCTAAATGCAATAGATCCACTGCAAGGATCACATTTTTAAAGATATGTACTTTATCCATATCTGGCACCAATAAAAGGTTATACAGATGTGCCTGTATCAGCTCATTGGTAATAGTACCAATACTATTTTTACCATTATCATCATTTCCTCTCATTCCAGCAATAACTAGGTCAACATGCCCCTCTTCGGAAATTCGCTCCATGCCATCTAAAACAGTAAAACTATCATGTCTTGTATGGACGTTTGTAGCTGGTGAAACATTTAATAATTCCTGTTTCAAAAGAAGCATTTTTGAGTCTACTGCCGCAATATCTGTTTCATCTACAAGAATTGGTGGCGGTATAAACTCGCCGACATAGTAAAATCCTCCATTTAGATACCCTAAGGAGTGGTATATGATGACTTTTTTTATAGCTGTTTGCTTAGCAAGGGTCAAGAGTTGATCGAAAGCATGTCTAGCAGGAACAGAAAAATCGGTTAAAAAAACAATTGTTTCCATGATCGTGATTTCTTGTAATGTATACTCGATTACTAAACAACCGAATCTTATTTTTAGTTTAAAAATTAAGAAAATAATACACATTAATCTAAATGCATAAATAAATATTCCGAATAAACTAGAAATGTCCTATGACCGATTACGCAAGTTGTTTCATATTTATAATTAGTTTTTCGAACCGAAATTTGCTAATTTTAATTTTTTCGGTTTTCAATTATGGGTCTGTTCCCATAGTTTATAGTAAAATACGTTGAAAACCTGGCAATTGTCTTTAATAATTATATAAAACTTATGTACATATATAATATCCACTGGATCCTTAAATTTATTTTTAATTTAGCTATAATCATCCTGATCAGTAGATTCTTCTATGCTCCTTTTGATGATAAGTTAGCTGATACAAACCTTGTTTACATATTACCATGTATTGGATTAATCAGTAGCTATTTATATCTCTCAGCTTGGTTTGGTTGGAAAAAGAGCTTTTACATCATACTTTATTTAGTAGCATACCTGATCTTCATGGGATATTTTTTGCTAAATCATCTATTGCCAAAATGGGTTGATAATACAATAATAATCTTAACTGTATCTGTAATCGGTTATTTTTGCTATCGCATTATTAATCGTATTATTAAAACAATGATTTATCGCTGTAAAGGAATTAAGAGCCGTATTAATACATACGTAATTAGAAATAAAAGAAATAAGTGATCTTTTCAGGAAGCTGGAGAATGACGTTAAAAACATAAGAACTTATACATAGATATGAAATCTAATATCGATAAACTGAAGTTTCCAATTGGTAAATTTATTGCGCCAAATACAATAGATAATGGAACGATAACAAAATGGATTGGAATTATACAATCTTTCCCAGATCTTCTAAAAAAAGAAGTTCAAGAATTATCGGAAGAAGCATTACAAAAAACCTATAGACCTAATGGTTGGTCAATAAGACAAATAATACATCATTGTGCTGACAGCCACATGAATAGTTTAATCAGATTTAAACTAGCTTTGACAGAAGATATACCCGTTATAAAACCATATGCTGAAGATCTTTGGGCAGAACTTATTGACTCAAAAGAACTTGCTATTAATTCTTCTATAAATATGCTAGAAGCTCTACATTACCGCTGGGTAGTTTTACTACAAAATATGACACCTTCGGATATGGCCAGACAATTTAGACATCCTGATTCGAACGAACTCATTAATATTAAAACAAATATTGGACTGTACGCTTGGCATTGTGAGCATCATCTTGCACATATTAAAATCGCAAAAATGAATAAGGAATAGTCAATTTAAAATATTATGAAGGTAAAAAGTTTTTTATAAAAATAAGCTAGCATTTTTTTGTAAAATTGCATTAAATTAAAAAGGTAAATTGAGATATTTTTTCCATATCGCCTATCAGGGTCAGAATTATAATGGTTGGCAAAGACAACCTGATGTAGAAAGCGTACAAGAAGTTTTGGAAAATACACTCCATAAAGTATTAAAAGTACCAACCACCATATTTGGTTGTGGCCGTACAGATGCTCAAGTCCACGCTAGTCAGTACTTTTTTCATGCGGATATTGAGAAAGAATATGATTTCGACTTATTATTTCGACTCAATAAGGCTCTTCCTGATAACATCGCCATTTACGATATAATAAAAATGGAAGGTAAGCCGCATGCTCGTTTTGATGCAGTGCATAGAGAATATGATTACTTTATTCACACGTACAAAGATCCTTTCTTAAGCAATCAAAGCTCATTATACTTATATCCCAAATTAAATTTAGACAAAATGAGTGAAGCTGCAAAATTGCTCTTAAAATATAAGGATTTTCGTCCCTTTTGCACACATCCTGATAAAAATGAACATACAATCTGCCACGTAACAGCTGCAGGAATATTTGTCAATACAAAAGGTGATAGAATTCGGTTTAATATTTCCAGTAATAGATTTTTAGGTAAGATGATCAGAATTCTAACCGGTAAACTTTTAAAAATAGGTAATGGGGAACTAAGTATTGATGAATTTGAAAATCATTTAATTACATTAGAACTTCCCAAAATATTGAGACCGGCCCATCCAATAGGTTTGTATCTATCCAAAGTTAACTATCCATACCTAAATCTTCCACCACGCACTGATTTTTTAACACCTTCCCAAAGTTCCGACTGGATTTCTATTTAGATACCCAGTATTAAAAAAAATAAAGTATGCAATCCTATCTAGATACTTTTCATAACAAATAATGTTAACCTTGTGATATTAGTGTTATTACTTTATCAATCGGTCGACCGATAACGGCCTTACCATCTTTTACAACAATAGGACGCTCAATTAGAATAGGATACTCCAACATAAGGGAGATCCATTCTTCATCCGAAAGAACAAGATTTTTAAACTTTTCTTGAAAAATTGATTCATTACGTCGTATCAGCTCAAGAGGTTTTAATTGAAGTAAAGTGACCAGCTCAAGCAATTCATCTTTACTAGGAACATCTTGAAGATACTCCCGTATTGATAAATCTACATCTTTCGATTTCAATAAATCTAATACAGCACAGCTTTTACTACACAATTTGTTATGATATATCTTTATCATGATCCAAAATCTAGAGTATTATATCTTTTTTAATCACTTGAACTTCAGCACTAATTCGTACTTCATCACTAACCACAATATTACCAGCTTCTGTAACAGCATCCCATGTTAAACCAAATTCCTTACGACTAAGTTGCCCGCTTAAAGAAAAGCCTGCTTTTGTTTGGCCATAACTATCGACCACAATCCCGCCAAACAAAACTTTTAATGTAATAGCTTTGGTAATATTTCCTATTGTCAAATTTCCGGTTAGTTGCGCTTCATCCCCGATTCCTACATATTTAACACCAGTAAATTCTAAATAACGGTAGGCTTCAGCATTAAAAAAATCAGCTGACTTCAAATGTTCGTCTCTTTGTGTATCATTGGTATTGATAGAATTTATCTCCGCTTTAAATGCTATATTCTTAGCGGTATTAAAATCATTAGAAGTAGTTTCAAGATCAAGTGTGAACTTCCCAAAATAACCTGTTATCGTTGTAATCATTAAGTGTTTCACTTTAAAAGCGACTTCACTATGACTTGGGTCTATTGACCATTTGTATGTTGCCATAAACTGTTATTTTAATTAATTAGGTAGATATCTAATAATTGCAAAAATAAGGATTACTAAAAATCTAAAAATTGATTTAGATCATTTGTTTGATGCGTTTAGTATGCTACTTTAGGCTAAATTAATTCCTATTCTCAACGCTTGCAATCCTTTAACACCCTGTAATTCTTCCAATTCCAATTCTTCTAGATCATCTAATAAAGATCCGCTCTTTTGTAGATATTGAATATATCCTAAATATTCCTTTTCCTCGCGCTTTGTAAAATAGACAATAGCAATTTTACCCGGCTGAGTAAGGCGTTCGTTCGAACCTTTAATAGTCACTTTATCGATTCTCTTTTTTATAATCTGATAGCGAATATTATAAGCTCCCTCTACATCAAATCGGTGTTCATCTGTTCTAAAATTAATATCGATCAACGTAGCATTAACAAAAATAAGCTGCGTTGTTAGTAAACGTTTCTCCATTTGATCCAACAGACTATGTGTAATTTTTGCAATCGCCGCCATTGACGTCAATTGCCAAAGTCGGATATTTTTTAAGTATATCTCATTGAACTTTTTGTCTGGAGCGATAGATTGGCCTATGTAAATATCATATTCAATACCATCTGATCTAAATTTTTCAAAATAACAAGGGTAAGAATTTTGCAATTCCTTTTCAAATAACTCCAGATAACCACTTATTCCACTATTAATTAAACGTATCGATTTTTCTAAAACATTACGATTTTTATAAACAACCCCATTTAAAGGATGGATAGCATTTTCATATGCGGCAATAATCGGATGAGATTCTTTTAAATTCTCCTTAAAATAAGTGAGAACTTCAGCCACATTTTGATTAAAAAAGTCATTAAGCTGAATCTGCATACTATCCATTAATTCTTCATTAATTTCCTGTAACCATCTTCGGCAGTTGAAAATCATTTCATCAAGAATAACAATACTATTTAAGTGTTTCAATTGAATTAAGACATTCTCCAATAATTCTAATTGAACAATCATGTCCTGAAAAGCCGCCTTATTTCTTTCAATAGTTGAATTTCGAATATCGATGGCACCGTACAACGGATATATTTGTTCAAATTTAATATCACCAACAATAGGTTTAGGTTTATCTTGTTCTATTCTTTGTAAATATTCCCAAGCCTCTTGATTAAACTTCCACTGTACTGCTGATTGAAGAGATGTAAATTTTTCCTTTATAACCTCGTTTATTTTTGTCTGAAACTCAACAATTTCATCTTTTAGCAACTGTGCTAGTAAGGTACTTGCACTAAATATTCGAGCCAAAATCTGTTCATCAAGAACTGCATCTGTTTTTGTAAAGACTTCGATAACACCTACGATCTCTTTATTATGGGCTATGGGAATCAATGCATAGTTGACGATGCCCAGATCTTTCAGTCGTTCCCAAAGGAACGACATAGTTTTATCTTCAATAGGAAAATCTTTACTAAAAACAAGAATTTGGGGTTGCTTAATAAATTCATCCAGCAACTCTTGAATACGTTGCTCACTTCCTTTATTAATTTTTAATAAATCCAATAAAGCTGACGTTTTCTTTTCTTTAAAATCAAATACGACTTTGTTATTCAACTTAAAAAAAGGTAAAAGAGAAAATTCAATAGCAGGATTTCCTGCTAATGTTCTTAAAGCCATAATCACGTGTCCATAAGAATCTGCTTCATCAATTCCCCTTATAATGATATTTTTTATATTTTCAAGCGCCTGTTGTTCAGTAATATCAGTAACTGTTAAAATAGAAAAACCATCCATTTTGATTTTATTCAATGGAATCAAAGTTTTTATTATCTCAAAATTTAATGTTTTTGAAAACTCATCAATTACTTTTATCCGATCAAAAACAGGTAAATTTCCGATTACTTTTACATCTACAAAAGTATGATCGATATTGATCCGGTAATACTTTTGTAGTCCAGTCAATGCATCGATAAAGGAATGAATTATCTCAAAATGCTTTGCAGATTTTATCCCATATAACCTTTCTAATATAAATGAATACAACATCTGGATTTTCTCAGAAAACCCAACAGAATCATGTGCTAAAGCAAGTTGATTATCACATCTATACTGTTCAAGTAAAGCATAGAATTTATCTGTTCCAAAACATATTTTTTGTCCTAAAGGAAAGCCCAATGCCCAATAAGTGTCCTCATCATCTTGTAATACTGGATTTAAAGATGCATGAATTAATCTAAATTCGTTTTCAAATTGGTGAATATTGTGCTTCTCCAAAGGACCATATTTTGCAAATGCTTGATTAAAATCCTTTAATACACTAGCTAAAAAGTTCTTTTTAATTGATATTTCATTTTCACCTTTTCTTTTCAGATAATTCAAAAATGGGTCAAAAGAAAGGTGGGTTTCAATTTCAGGAAATTGATCTTCCTCCTCATTTATTATAGTAAATAATGCTGATTGCATATTAAAAAAATTAAATTACTAACACGACCCATCACATTTAAGATGGGAATGTTATGCAGAGTAGATTCAGTTCGTTATTTATTTGTGATTTCTGTTTTATAAGGTATCCGGTATGCATAATCTGCCTTAATATCCTTATTATCGTAAGTATAATAAGTAATCTGAGTACTTCTATCCAATAATAGATCCACAGTAACAAAACCCTGCATTGAATTTTTATAAAGTAAGTTACTATTACTTTTTATAGATGAGCTTTTTGCTCCAGAACCGCTAACAATTTGATATTGATCTCTTTTTTTTATAAACTGTAAGCCGTGATCGTGACCAGATATGTAAACATAATTCGGAACTCCCTCAAATACCGCATTTACTTGTAGTTTTAAACGTTTGTAATCCGAATGATTCATATCTTCAGGATTTGAAAACACTGTTGATCTCATTAATGGATACAATGATCCAATTACAGGTAATGGAAGGTAAAAATTTTTATTCAATATTGTAAGTGGAAAAATATGGTCCTTCCACGAATAGTAACCCGCATGAACACCGTATGAATAGAAAGGATGATGTGAAGCAACCAAAATTGTTTTATTCTTATTCTTATGAACCAATTCCTTCAGTTTTTCTATAACTTTAACTTCAGAATCACAGCCACATCTAATATTAGTATCGATCTTTTCATGAGGAAAAAGCCACCATTCACTATCATAGGCAATAATAACCAGATGAT
Source organism: Sphingobacterium sp. B16(2022) (assembly GCF_012030425.1). GTDB lineage: Bacteria > Bacteroidota > Bacteroidia > Sphingobacteriales > Sphingobacteriaceae > Sphingobacterium > Sphingobacterium anhuiense. The sequence goes on from NZ_JAAUVN010000001.1 coordinate 1,667,474, forward strand.
CTGAAATAGGAATTTCTACCGGATCAGGACAGCCATTTTTAGGAACTAATTGCAAAAGTGAATCTTGTTGTGCATCCAGAAAATTTCCTTGAGCTCTGATCTTTGCTAGTCCCTGTTTCCCCATCTTATCCCAATCATGATTGCCGGGTATAAAATATACCGGTGCATCAGCGGCTCGCATAGGTTCATACTGTGACCTTAAGATCGATGCTGTTTCCAATTCTTCCTTACTACCGGGTAGCCCCATACCACTGGGGTAGATATTATCCCCCAAAAACATAACAGTTGTCTTCCCTTTTAAAACCAGTGCGGCGGCAAGTGGAATAATCGTTTCCTGTTTAAAATTAATCTCACCGGCATCACCAATAAAAATAACTCGGTTTACTACACTATCTTGTGCAAATACCCCAGTCATTAAAAATGAAAGAAGTGTAACACATAAAAATTTCAACATCTTTTAATTCAATTTAAATTTTAATAATGTTGCTTTATTTGCTTTATCTCCACCCTCATTACCAATATATAAACTGCCCGAATCATCAAATGCAATAGCTTCAGGCTGATTAAAAAGTGACGGATCTAATGGAAATGCGCCAACCACCTCCCATTTTTCATTTGCAACAACTAACATTTTATTAATCGAGGACAAAATATACCACTCGTTTGTCCGCTTGTTTTTAGTCAAAGCTGATGGCCGAAACTGTTTTCCTTTTAAACTACTAATTAAGTCAATTTGTTTCTCATCAATTTTAAATTCCCCTTTTTTGAAAAAATCACCCTCTTTAGAAAGTCCCAATACATAACCAGTAACTTTGCTAGACGATTTATCAACAGCACATTTCTTACATATAATATACAATAAACTGTCTGATTGAGAGGCCGCTAGTGATTCATATTCAGCTTTAGGAATCAGGTCTTTTCCTACTTTAACATTTGTAGCTTCCCTTTGAAGTATATCTCTGTAAGGAAACGAATAGACTGTACCTTTACTTTCTAGCACTACAATATATCCATTACTGATGGCAATTCCCTCGTAGTCACCTTTCTTTGCAAACTTGATCTGCTGGTACTGGTGTTCACCTGGCGCAAAATAATACACCAGACCATTTTCATCCTCGTTTGCAAAGATATGTTTGGAGCTTTCTGCAGGAAATGCTATTCCAGATAGTTCATGAAGAGCATCTGGTAAAAATAATTTTTCTCCTTTATTGAAATCATAGCCCTTTGGACTCCTATAAACTTGAGTAGTTTGTGCACATGCTGTCAAGAAAAATAGACTAGCAATAGGCATACATATCAATAATAATTTTCTACCATTCATTTCCTTACTCATTTAGTTGTTTACAATAATCATAAATACACTCTTGGGCGCGAATACCTTTATCAACAGATCTTTCGATGGAATCCATATGTTCATCCAGAACTTCAGCAGACGTATCGTCTTCCAATTGTATGTCAATAATTGTTTGAATCTCCTTTTTTAATCGTCTATTAACAATCGGAAAACAAACTTCTATCCTATTGTATATATTACGGTGCATCCAGTCTGCCGATCCTAAATACACCTGTTCTTGACCATTATTGTTAAATATAAAAACTCTACTATGTTCTAAGTACCTATCTACAATACGTCTAACGCTAATATTTTCACTTAGACCGGCAACACCAGGTATTAGACGACAGATACTCCTGACTATTAATTGAATTACCACTCCAGCTTGACTTGCCTCATACAACTTTTGGATCATGCCCTTTTCTTCTAAATTATTGACCTTAATAATAATCCATGCTGGCAATCCCATCTTTGCAGATGCAATTTCCTGATCGATGAGCTGCATAAAACCTGCTGCCAAATTATATTGTGACACCAGTAAATACTTGAAATGGGTACTATAATAGGAAGTTTGATCTCGTCTTTTTTTTAACACATTAAACACCTCCATTACTTCTTGTAAGATTTCTTGCTGAGCAGTCAATAAAACATGATCAGCATACCTATGGGCTGTTTTTTCATTCAGATTGCCCGTAGAAAGTAAACCAAAATACTGGACGGCATTACCTTGTTTTGTTTTTACTAAAGCAATTTTAGCATGCACTTTTAAATTTGGAATACTATATAGTACATTTACACCTGCTGCTTTCAATTTCTTTGCCCAATAAATATTATTTTCCTCATCAAATCTCGCTTTTAATTCCACGAAAACAGTTACTTTTTTTCCATTTTTGACTGCATTTAATACTGCATGTAGAATTTTAGAATCACTAGCTACCCGATACATGGATATATATATTTCTTCCACATCTCGACGAACCGCTGCCTCATTAAAAAATCTAAGCACCACATCATAAGACTCGTAGGGAGTATTAACGAGGATGTCTTCAACACTAATTTCATCTAACAAAGATAAAAATGAAGATTTAAACCGATAAGGTATTGGAGGTTGAGGTCTATATTTCCACTCTTTTTTATCAATCGGAAAAGAAAAAAAATCTTTTAGATTATGATAGTTACCTCCTTTTATACAACTAGATTTGCGAAGTTTAAACAACTTAATCAATGCACTTAAAAGATCATCTGGAAGATCTGGCTGATAGAGTAAACGTGTCGCTAGCCCAAAATCTCTTTTTCTGATCTGCTTTTCAATTTTCAGAAGCAACGAGCCTTCAAATTCATTATTTAACTCCAACTCTGCATCACGAGTCACCTTAAATGAATACATACCTGTAATGAAGTGATCTTTGAAAATATCTGGAAAGTTTTGCCTAATAATATCGTCAATAAAAACAATATAATTTTTATCTTCAGTGGCAACATAATAGAATCTGGAAACTTGATCCGACGGAATAGAAATCATTCCCAACTTATCAAGTTCCCCTTCTTTGAAAGTAAAAACAAAATAAAGTTGATTGTTTTTTGGAAAAAAAGTGACATCTTCGATAATAGATATTTCTAAGTATGATGCAATCTGTTCATAAAAATAATCTTTAGTTTGGTTAACAATAGTATCGGGGATTGTTTCATTATAGATGAAATGAATGTTAGCTGATTTTAAAGCAGGAATGATTTCACTTACCAAGATACTTCCAAAAAGAGATAACTGTTTTTTTATGCGTAACTTGACCTGTTTATAAATTTTAACGTCTTGCGAGTCATTATCTATGTTTTCCTGATGTTTAATCTTTTTCAAAGCAAGCAGTACGGGCATTCTAACCCGATAAAATTCGTCCAGATTTGAAGAGAAAATTGCTAAAAAATTAATGCTCTCTAATAGCGGAACTTGTTTTTTACCTGCTTCTCTCAAAATACGCGCATTAAACGATAACCAGCTCAAATCACGATTATAAAGACGTGTACTCACTTCTTCACTTTCAATGTTTAGCATACATTAGGAATTAATCAATACAACAATAATAAACGCACATACGGATACAATCAACCCGTACATAAAAATATTATAAGCTAATCGAAGTAATTTGAACTTTCTGCCCAACACAACACCCTGAGAATAGACATCTTTTATTAAAGTACTATACAGATAATCACGCTCTTCCATCATAAGTTTCATTCCGCTATTATAACTCTCTAGATTCATTCTGTAAAAGTTACCAAAAAACAACAAATTGACCTTTTTACTTTTCAAATCTTCATCGGTGTATTTTCCGTCCGGAACAGATGGTCGCGTTGCCAAAATAGCAATCACCATAGTTGCTAAACTAGTAAATAATAAAATTGATGTAGGAAATATTAAATGAGCATTATTGTCTAATTTACGTAATAGGAGAGCAATAACAACAGATAATATTATCGAATTAACAGTGATTAGGATATTGGATTTATTATCAGCCATATCACTTAAACGCTGATTATTAGTCGAGGTGATGCGAAACATTGTCTCAATCCCTCTTTCAGGTCTCCCGTTCTTTTTTTCTTGATCAGCAGTTCCAGAATTTTCTTTTTGTTTCAAAACCGTCATATTCTGCTGCTTTTTATTTTCTAGTAAATTACGACCATAATCCGTATGATAATGATGATCTTCCATTAATTTAATCGTATTTTTTCGCCACTCATCTTTACTCACTACATATCCACAAGCTTTCGCTTCTTGACGCATCAATTTATTGCGAGCATCAAAGCGATCGCTGCCTAAGTGAAATAAATCAGCATCACAAACAATTTCTTCCAATAGATTCTTTGGTGATTGCGGTAATTTTGTCGCTAATATACAGCCAGACACAGACTGAATAAAACTATCATCAACATCTTTTGAATGAAGGAAATCTGAAGCAATGGCCGCACTCCTCTCTTCATGACTATCTTTGCCATGAACACAATAACCAAGATCATGAAAATAGGCTGATAACGTTACAATTGCGGTGTCGCGCTCTTCAAGATTATAATAACTTGCCATTTTCTGAACTGCATCCACAACCTCCTGCGTATGTGCATCATTATGGAAGCTGAATTTTGAAAGGTCATGTTCATCCATATACTTATGTACAAATTTGGCCGTTTCCTTTATCAATTGAGAGTAGTCCATAAAATATAAATTAGTTTGGGTTGATCGTAATCAATACTGATTCAATATACATTACTATTATTTAAAGATAAGAATTAAATAATATCTTCTTAAGATCCATCCAAACAAAGATCATTTATTTTTGGCAGATATGGATGAAAATAACCATCCTAAAAGATACGATAAATAATAATATTACATTTTTTCAAAAAAAGCTGAATACATTTTTGTATCCGGCTTTTTTTATCATTATTTATAAATTAAGGTTACATATAGCATTTTCTATTATTTAAACTGATTTATAGGTTTTGATACTGTTCTCAGTTTCGTAACATTATTTTGTAATTCCACCCATGCAAAATATACCTGATCTCCTACAAGCTCCATCTGAGGAAAACCACTCTTTCGACTAGATGAAAGTTGTGTAACTTTTCTCAACGGACCGGTTGTACCATCTTTATTAACGAGCATCGCATATAGATAAGTTAAATTACCGTCAGTTTGCATCCAGCTTACTATCGCTTGGTCAGTATCAACAAGGGCTACATCAACACGCCCAAGTACACCCTTGTTACTGATCAATATAGGATCCATAAACTGCTCTCCACCATTACCTGAAAACACCAGTTGCACACGAGGAGTTTCATCTGATGCAGTAAACCATGCAACCGCTAAAGTATTACCAATAGCAGCTGATTTTGGTCCATTTACAGGACAACCCTGGATAAACCAATTATCGGCATGAATAGGAACCGGTTTAGTCCACCCATTTCCCACCTTTCTTACAATAACAATATCACGTATATTATCAGAAGTACAGTCTCTATACAGTACCACCGGCCCATTTGCTGTTAGACTAGTAGTCGTTTGACAGCAAGTACATGCACTGTCATCAACAATAGTTTCATCTTTTATTTCACCCTGAGCTGTTACTTCTGCAACCCTTACACTCATTGTTCCACTATGATGTCCATGAGCATGAGCATCAGTAACCATATTTCGACCATCTAACCAAGTAACCAAAAAACTACTGTCACGATAAGGAATCATAGATACAAATCCATGTTCAGTAGCCGTATGGTCACTGTGCAACAATTTATAATGAGTAGATCCTTGATGATCAGAAACATTAAATTTAATATCATAAGCCATCTTACCTGTGGTTGAGAGTTGTAGATAATGACTCAATATCTTCCCTTTATGCATAGCAATCATAGGATAATCGGCCCAATTCACAAACCAGTTTTTACCAGAAGCTAGTAGTACCTGTGGTTGCCATTTCCCGTTTCGAAGCTTACTGTACCGTAAGCTAGGATTCGAGTTAGATACTGTATCTACCCAAGATAAATATAATTGCCCCATATAAGACGTTAGATGTGGCAGAACAGCATTTGATCCTTCTTCAAATGGAATTTCCTGAAAATCAGTTTCCTTTTTCAGCTTATTATCACATGCAGACAGCAATAGTATCATATATAGCAATCCAATTATTTTAATTGTATTTTTCATAAGAATAACTTTTAGTAACCAATAGTTTGTTTCATTCCACTAGCGCTAATTTCATTAGCCGGAATCGGATAGATCATTTTTACAGATATAGCTGGTATATTCAAATTTTTACTATTAAGTCCAGTATTGATATGATCAGTTAGCTTCCTTTCTAAAGCAGTTCCAGTTCTGATCAAATCATAGATTTCATGCCCCTCTAGTGCTAATTCTTTCCGTCTCTCCTTTGCAATTCTATTTAATAACCCCACACCACTTTCAGTAGCCCTATCCCGTTGAAAATCGCCAGTTCTTCGTTTAATCAACATATTTAAATAAAGAAGTGCAGCTTCTTCTCCTCCTGTGGCCCCATTTGCACAAGCCTCAGCAGCAATTAACACAGTCTCTGAAAGCCTGATGACAGGAATGTTATGAATACTTAAGCCAGACCCACCACTTCTATTGATGTATTTCACAAAAGCATTCTTCGTCCCTTCCTTATCAGTCAATAGTAGATTAGCACGTGGATCTGCAACATATTCCTTCAGTAAATCACTGAAAGTCTGTGTCGCTAAAATATCTCCCTGTCCCCCTGCTCTAAAATCAAATTGAGCACCTAAACCATTACTCCCCGGCGAGTTATCATTTGTGACACTTAGCTCAAATATTGATTCAGAAGTATAATCTGAAAAAACATAATTCGTCAATCCCATCAGTTTTTCTTCAGGTATAACTTCCATTACTTTTTGAGCATAATGAAGTGCCATCTGCCAATTCTCTTGATACAAATATACTCTTGCCATAAGCGCCTGTACTCCAACTTTAGTAATATACTTGGAACTCTCTGCTGCGGGAACACTCTCCTTTAGCAAAGTTTCAGCCATCTGTAAATCAATCAAGATCTGATTGTATGTCTGTGCCAGGGTTCCCCTTTCTATAACCACCTCATTTGGTGTAAGCTTTAATGGAATCCCCTGTGACTTTCCTTTATCCTTTATCCATGGATATGCAAATGTTCTGGAAAGATCAAAATAGACCATTCCACGTAATGCTAAAGATTCAGCTTTAATTTGTGCACGAAGTGCATCATCACCAATAGCACGATCTATATTAGCCAAAATTAGATTGAGGTTGCCGATTACTTTATAACATTGCAACCATAATATCGACGAACTACCGTTGTTATTACCACTTTCTTCATAACGATATTCGATCTGTTCATAATTTCTTGGATTGTATATGGTTTGTACGAATCTAAAATCTGCACTTTTTACGGCAGATCGCTTATATAGCACTCTTCCCAAATAATTACCATTTGAAATTTCATTATATGATCCCGCGAGCAAGCGTTTTAACTTGTCTACCGAATTGATCACCAGTTCCTCTGATATGACATGATCCGGCTTTTGATTTAATAAGTCCTTCTGACACCCCATAAAGATTGTCAAAATCAGCATAAAAGCTCCACTTATATAGTATTTATTTCTCATGTAAGATATCTTATAATTTGAATTGAACGCCTATTAAAACACTTCTCGAAGTTGGCGTTTGAAATAAATTGACTCCATTAGTAATTGCTTCAGGATCAAAATCGTCTAATTTTGTCCATAAAAGCAGATTATCGCCTTGAATAAAACAGGTAGCACCTTGTAAAAACCTAAATTTATCCAAATGATAGCTCAACCGTATATTTCTAACCTTTAAATAATCGGCATTATATAGATGTCTGGTAGACACATCATTTGAAAAAGTATTATTACCATTAATGCGTATCGGTACTTTTGAATCTGGATTAAGTGGGGTCCAAGGGTTCAATTGAGCTTTTGTGCTTGTAAACTGTGGTAAAAAACCATCATCATCACGTTTAAATGCAGTCCAATCATAAGCTTTGCCTCCAATTCCATAATTTAACAATACATCAAGACTAAATTTTTTGAAATTAAATTGATTTAAAAAACCTCCTTGAACCTTTTGTACAGCGTTTCCGAAAATTCCAAATCCGGCCTCCTCTGCATTTGTCGTCAGCTCGCCTGTTCTTCTTCCATCTTTAAGAACATGGTAGCTTGCCAAACCATTTTCATGGTTTACTCCAGCATAATCTCTTAGATAAAATGAATTTAAGCTTTCGCCAACTTTAGTAATAAGGGGATTTTGACCGTTGGATGAACTATAGGTCGGAATAAGATCAGATGGTAACTTAGTAATTTCATTATGGAGGATGGTCCCATTAATACGTGTATCCCACTTCAAGTCCTTATGGTCAATTACTCTGTATTTCATACTAAATTCCCAACCCCAATTCTTCATTTCGCCATAATTTTGCAATTGGCTAGTGAATCCTGTAGTTGAAGAAACTGGTATATTTAACAATAAATTGCTCGTTTTTTTATTAAAATAATCTAATGTAATATCTAAAGTATTAAACAATCGCGCATCTAAACCCAGATCAATATTTTTACTTAGCTCCCAAGATAAATTTGGATTAGCTAACTGTCCATAAGACAATCCCGATTCCGAAGCATAAGCCTTACCTGCCGTCGTGAAAAAACCTAAAGAAGCATAAGAAGCTGGCGGAAGATTTCCGTTAGTCCCCATACTTCCTCTAAGTTTTAAAAGATTAATTTTATTATGATTAATAAAATTCTCATCAGAGATTAACCATGCTCCCGAAACCGACCAAAAATTACCCCAACGGGAATCTTTTCCAAATCGCGATGAGCCATCACTTCGTATACTTCCAGAAATAAAATATTTATTGGATAAATTATAATTCAAACGACTGAAATAAGAAATCAAAGCATAGTTATCCGATTGACCATTCCATGACCACAATGTTCCAATACTGCTCGAAGACAATAATTCATTATCCAAAATATCATATCCTGAATTATTAATGGACTTCATTTTGGATTCCTCTGCCTCAAATCCAGCAAGAATATCAAAAGAATGCTTATTTATCCTATTTTGATAAGACAATATATTAGAAGTCATTAATTGAGAGCGCTGTCCCTGAGCAACATAAAGCGCCCCATTCCATTGTCCTCCTCCAGCTCCAAATACTTTATTATCATATAAAGTCTCTTCCAGACTTTGATGATCAATACCTAAAGTTGATTTAAATTTAATTGAATAAGGTAATACTAATTCTGCAAAGGCTGCCCCCCTTAACCGCAAATCTTTATTTTCATATTTCCCCACTTCAATCACTCCGATAGGGTTAGCATTTTTTTCAATGAGATTTGGTAGGTCTGCTATTCCCTGATAACCGTTTTTATCATATATAGGAGCTGCCTGCGGCAAGACCCTAGCCATAAATAAAGGATTTAATCCGCCAACGTATTCTGAATCATACTGTCCGCTATTACGGTCTGATTGAGCGACAGATAAATTTGCTCCTAAGTTTAACCATGATTTAGCCCTATTCTCCATATTCAACCTACCGGATTTTCGTTCGAGGTCAGATTTGATAATCGTACCATTTTGTTTTAGATATTCACCCGATGCGTAAAAAAGAGTCGACTCATTCCCACCACTTGCTGCAATAGAATACTGTTGTGTAGTTCCTGTTCTGTAAATGGCATCTAACCAGTTTGAATTCGCATCATCATGACCATAAACGGAAGAATAATCTTTTTGAGCCAAAGATTGATAATGTTGTAACAACTGTGAATCGTTATAAATACGGGTATAATCCGATCCTTCATTATTTTGAATATATTGATTCACCTGACCAACTTGCCAAAGCTGTTTAAAGTCCTGATTTGAAATAGTCTTCTCTTTAGTTAGATTAGAAAGTATTCCGCCTTGCGAAAGTACACTGAGAATAGTTTCCCCCTTACGTCCTTTTTTTGTCGTGATTAAGATAACACCATTTGCAGCTCTTGAACCATACAGAGAAGCAGCGGCCGCATCTTTCAAAACAGTAATACTTTCAATATCATTTGAATTGATAGATGTCAGTGGATTAATTTGATTAACGGCACCGTTACCTCCTATTTTTGAATTGTTATCACTGTTCATAACAACTCCATCCAATACATAAAGAGGTTCTCTAATTCCATTAATCGAACCCATCCCCCTAATCTGAACACTCGACTTACCACCAGGTTGACCGGTAGTATAAACATGAAGGCCTGTCACATTTCCCTGCAATGAATTCTCAAAACTTGCCGCTGATGTTTTCGTTAAGTTATCCGCTTTTATCTCCTGTAACGAGCCCGTGAAATTACGCTTATTGGCACTGCCGTATGCAGTCACCACAACTTCATCAATAATACTCGACTCCTCTTCTAGCGTAACCAAGACTTTATGCCCTGCATTAACTTGGATAAGCTTATTTTTAAAACCAACTGCAGAAAATTGCAATGTGGCAGTATTATTATTAGTTTTTAATGAAAATTGACCGTACTGGTTCGTTTGAGTGCGATTAACTGTTCCCGCCTCGACTACAGTCACATGAGCAATTGGCTTACCCTTAGCATCCTCAACGGCCCCAGTAATCGTAATCTGTTTAAATAAAATCTGGTCTGGATATACTCCTGCAAATAGCGTTCGACTATTGATCAATTGCAATGTAATGATCAAGCCGAGCACATAACCTAGTCCCATAGGACTTTTAGATAGTGGCATAATGACATAAAATACTTGTTTGGCTCACATGACAGTCGCTTACATTATAGTTCATATAATGCAACAAAAAACTTCATAATCGGAACCATCCAATTGTTAAAACTGATGTAAAATAAGGCCTGTAGCCATAGGATACTGATGTGAAGTTCTCTAAAACTTCAATTCAGAAACAAAATATTTTATGTAAACTGGGGAGGACGAAAAGGATTTCCTAGATATATTTTATGATAATAAACTGGGATATAAGCAACTTTAATAGATTTTTGTATAATAGGACTTAAGAAACAATGTTGAATTTCTTTGATCCAATCAACTTGAACCATTGCATTATCAACCGGAAGGCGATCAGATTGTTCCTTTTTCTTGGATTCTGCGATTTTCTTAGCCAAAAAACAAGTACCATCACAATGCAACATCGGTTTATCTTTGTTCACACAAAAATACTCCTTGATATAGTCGACATTCGCCAAATAAAAAAGCGTAGGAACAAACGGTTTCATTAGAAAGACCATAGTCATTGTCATAATAAAAATTCGTCCTAGATTCATTCTTTGTTGTAAGTCAATTTGGGCAAAAATAGCTTTTATAAATATCCAAAACAAAGATTATCTATTAAAAATAAATAGCAAATACTAAAGTGAATATTCACACAAATAAATACAACAAAATATATAACAGTTAATTATAAAACTTTTCTAACTTAATAATAGAAGTATAATTCCAATCAAAGCTGGTAATGCTTGCTTAAAAAAAATACCTTTTTCTGCTGTTGCAGCCCCATAAATACCCGCTATAAAAACACAACTTAGAAAAAACAAAGCTATATTATGTTGCCATAAAGAGTCTCCTATTAAAAGCGACCAAAAAAGACCAGCAGATAAGAAGCCGTTGTAGAGGCCTTGATTTGCGGCTAGAACTTTGGTATCCTTAAATAAGTGTTTAGGTAAAGATCTAAATGTTTCCTTACCCTTGGTTTCCCATGCAAACATCTCTAACCATAAAATATAAAGATGTTCTACAGCAACAATACCAATCACAATTTTTGCTGTAATTCCAATAATTCCTTCCATGTAAGTAATATAAAAATGAATTTAATCAATATTTTTTAATAAGAGGTTTATCAATAATATATAGTAAGAAATTAACACTTACCTTTTATGCATCAGTAATAATGGAATAATGGTATTTAATGTTAACTTTTTTGTTTCGCTTTTATGAAATAAATTTTCTAAAAAACCTCTTTTAAGAGGTACTGCAACAATGAGCCCAACTTGTTTAGACTGTGCAAATTGTAGTAAAACCGGCACGGTATCTTTACTTTTTAAATAGTGAAACTCAGGATTGAGATCATCGATAAGCTCATGTAAAACGGTCTGCTCCTGTACTAAAGATACCGCATCCATATCATTTTCCTCACCAACATTGACTACAAAAAGATGTGCGTTTAGATCACGTACAAACTCTTTTAGCTTCTTATCAGGAAGAATTTGAACAATATTTTTTAGGTCGCAAGCCAGCATTACATTATCCATACGATATGATTTCGAGTTTGAAGGAACAAGCAGAAGATCTAAACTATGGTTTTTCATTAAATGGGCAGGTATTTTTCCAACACTGTTTTTACCCCCATCATCACTTCCATTTATACCTAATACGACAAGATCAATATTCTTCTCCTGTACGATTTCATGAACAGCCTCAACAACAGGTTTAGAGTCAATCAGAACATCGATCTCGACATCTTGCAATACTTCTAATAATTCATTGCGTAATTTTTGAAGTGTGGCAATTGAATTTTCAAATAATTGATGTTCATCACCTAAAATAGGAATTTTAATCCCATCAGGCACCAATGTGTCAATACCTTGGGGGCCAAATGAATGATAAATCAATATCCGTTGTATACCAAGCTGTAATCCATTTTCTTTGATATAACCTATTGTTTGCTCTGTAGCGGAAGAAAAATCGGTGAGAATAAGAATAGACTTCATAATCAAATCATTTAATTGATAGCTACATATTCATTTTACTAGAAAATAATTGACCAACAAATCAATATTTTCCACATTAAATATCCACACAACAATTATGCCTGTATAATGAACCTAAACAATATAACACAGTAAAAATGACAACGATTATATTAAAATAAATCATCGAATCGAGTACTGGCTTTCATTGATTATAATACTAATTTTCATTAAATTAGTAATGAACTAATCTATGAGCAAGATCAATGGATTAATATTGGTCCTTATAAAAATTTAGGGAATATACTTTCAAATCAGAAAAGAGCATGTTCGACATCTCATTAAATCATTAATGAACGATCATAAATGAATTCAAAACTATACGTACACTCAATAAACGAAACCACTACAAAATGACTAATTCCAAAATTAAAGTGATCATCACCGGCGCAAGTGGAATGGTCGGAGAAGGTGTCCTACAGGAATGCATTGCTGATGATAAAGTTCAAAGTATTCTTGTCATTGGTAGAAAACCTTGTGGATATTCGGGAGGGAAAATTAAGGAAATCCTGCACAGCGACTTTAGTACTATCTCCGTTATTTCTGATCAATTAAAAGAATATGACGCATGTTTTTTCTGTGCCGGAATTTCATCTTTAGGCATAAATGAAGATCAATTTACCAAGATTACTTATGATCTAACCTTAGGTTTTGCAAAAACCTTTGCTGAGGTCAATCCCAATAGCATATTTTGCTACATATCTGGAGCGGGTACGGATAGCAGTGAAAAAGGGAAACAAATGTGGGCAAGAGTAAAAGGAAAAACAGAAAATGATCTTTTGAAACTTCCTTTTAAATCTGTTTACAATTTCAGACCAGCATTTATGAAACCCAATAAAGGGGCTAAAAATGTAAAAGGATTTTACAGAGTAATTAACGCTATTTTTCCATTATTGAGAGCATTCAATAAAAACTATTTTTTAACGTTACAAGAGGTAGGAAAAGCGATGATAAATATTACTGTTAACGGATATCCATCACATACTATAGAAGTTAAGGATATCGCAATTCTTGCTAATAATAAATAAGGAGAATCCAATTTCCCTTAGTTCCTATTAAAAAATATTATTCACTAAATATGCACCACATAATTATTTTACATATTTATCCCCTATAATCCAATAGAGCAATTTGCGATTGCTCTATTGGTATTATTCGACAACAACTATCTTTCAAACTAAGGCTACATGAGATAATACTCCTCCCACCCTTTTGCAGGTGGAGAGCCGGCCAATAAAGCATTAGCAAAAATGTCATTGACAATTTCGTTCTTTTCAGAATCAAAAATAAGCTTTGTATTTAAACGCTGTGCAATAACACCTAAACAAAAAACTTGACTCAATGGCCCGGCTATTTCAAACGGCGATCTTGTTTTTTCTTCACCTTTACATCCCTTTAAGAAATTAGCAAAATGGTCTGATGGCGAATTTGGTACCACAGGTAACTTTGACTGCAGTTCTTGCGCTTTAGATTCTGGAATGATTTGTAACGTACTTCCATGTGAACCGCCTTTAAATAGAAGATCTTTACTATAGATAATTTTACCTGGGTTCAATTTTGCTGGTTCAAGCTTCCCTGTACTTGGTGCAGGAATATTTGGATCTAATCCTGAAACACCATAACCTTCAGGTATCGGAGGAAGATTGTTCAATCCATCGTACCAATTAATATCTACTGCAGGCATTCTCCTTCTTTTTGGAAAATGAAACTTAAGTGTAGAAGACATCGGAAAGAAATATGAATTATGTCCTTCCAGATTAACGGCTGTAATTTCAGTAGGTAAACCCAGATTAAGAAATTCATGAGCAGTATCCAATATATGTGCTCCCCAATCACCAAGTGCGCCCATGCCAAAATCATACCAGCATCGCCATTGCCCATTGACGAAATCTTTATTATAGTCATGCCCCATAGTCTGCATCTGCCACAGATCCCAGTCCAATGTCTGAGGAACAGCTGTAGCAGCTGGAAACCTTTTCATATGCACATCCCAACCATGCCATCTACGAGGCATATTCATGTGTGCATCAATACGCGTCACATCCTTAATAATTCCAGCATCTTTCCATGCTTTAAATTGAAAATAATTAGCTTCCGAATGTCCCTGATTACCCATCTGCGTGACTAGCTTGGGGGATTTCTTTGCTTTATTTGTCATCAATTCAACTTCCAGAAAAGTTCTTGCCATAGGTTTTTCTACGTAGACATGCTTCCCAAGATCTAAAGCTAACATTGTAACCGCGAAATGGGAAAAATCAGGTGTTCCAATACTTACAGCATCAATCTGATTAGACATTTTATCAAACATAATTCTGAAATCCTTAAATCGGGGTACATCAGGAAACATCGAAAGAATCTCCTGTGTATGTTTAGCGCCCAGATCAACATCGCAAAGGGCAACAATATTACATAAACCGGTCTTATACAACGATTTGATGATTTCTCCAGCTCTGTTTCCCAAACCTACGCAAGCTAAATTAACACGTTCATTAGGCTTCGCCAAATTAATGTTTCCAAATACACTATTTGCCATTAATACAGCTCCACCCGCTAACGCAGATTTTTTCATAAAACTTCTACGCGATAAATAATGATTCATACTTTTATAATTTAGTTACTAGCATTGATTTTAATACTTCGGAATGATACTTGATCGCCATGATCCTGCAATAGAATATAACCTTCATTAGCCTCTCCAAAATTCACCCAATCCTTATATTTGCTTTTTGCAACCAAGTCCTTAAATTCTTTAGAACCTCGTTCATAGCTCAACATTTTAACACCATTCAAATAGTGTTCAACTTTATTATCGGCAGTCACTACAACACGACCTCTATTCCACTCACCAATTGGTCTGCGAGCACGTCCATCTTGATTTGATGTCATCAAATCATACAGTGAAGCCAATGTACGATTGCCATCTCTACCTAACTTTGCGTCTGGATGCAACTTATCGTCCAACACCTGATACTCCAAGCCTATAGCAGATCCTTTTGTCTTCTCTTTGAGTGTTACAAAATATTTAACGCCGCTATTAGCTCCCGGACTGAGTTTAAATTCAAATGATAGATCAAAAACCTTATATTTATCTTTTGTCACAATATCACCACCATTAGTGGACTCACCACCATTGGACTTCAAAACCATTAATTGCCCATCTTTTACTTCCCAACCCTTTTCCGGAAATTTTGCCCCATTAACACTACGCCACCCATTGCTGCTCTTTCCGTCAAATAGCAATTTAACTCCATTTTTTTTCTCAGAAGCAACTACGTCGTTAGGTTTTAGATTTACGATGTAAATATCTCTAGGAAAAGCACGAGATTTTAAATTAGAAGTTTGGATCTTGATATTTTTAAAGTAAACCTTCTTTCCATCTAATTTCTCAGGTATACTATGTACTTGTAGACCTATAAATCCAGATCGGTCAATTGTATCCACGACATAGGAGACCGGAATATCATTTACCCAGGTACGTAACTCATCTCCAATAGCTTCAATGCGGATATGATTATATTCTTCTTGCTTATAAGCCTTCTTTGCATTTTCATTTAGATCCAGCGGATAAAGCCAACTACGACGTGCCTCATCATATATTCCACCAGTCCATGATCTTGAAGTAGGATCAATTTCAACCTGACGACCATACACCCGGCCAAGTCCGCCATTCGCAGTAGGGTCTAAATGACTCCGTGTCTGAATACCCGAATTTGTTTGGTCTCCCTCAAGTTTCACATCTAGCTCTAATATAAAATCACCGTATTCCTTATCGGTGATTAAAAATGAATTAGGTGTCCCTTTAGTCATCCGTCCAACAATAGCATCCCCTTCTACAGAATAGGGTGCCTTGCCTCCTACAGATTTCCAGCCATTTAATGTTTTCCCATCAAATAGACTCATCCACCCTTTTTCTGTATCTGTATTCATCTGAGCATATGAGAATACGCCATTACTTAACATTGCACCGATAAAGACTGCTTTGACAATTGCATTTTTTTTCATTGGAATTATATTTTTAAACAAGATGAATCACGTATAAAGCATGAATTGATCTATAATAGTTTCACCTACATAATTAGTTATTGAGCACAAGGCTCATTTTATTCATATTTAATCAATATGATCAGGACAATCACTATATGTTTTCACATAAATTGCAATGATAAATGCTTTAGTAAAAACAATAATTAAAGAATCTATGAAATTAACTCATAAATATGATTATTGATCAAGAAATAATATAAAACGGTTTACAATTGAAAACATACATCATGGTAATTTTTCAATCAGTTGGTTTATCATTTTATTAAAATTAAAACAATAGTATCAATTACATATCTAAAAATCCACCAAAACAAATTAATTATTTACGAAAACGTTTGAATATGTCACTTATAACACATACTTACATTTCATATGCTACACTAAAAAAACAAATTAGCGCATTTAAATAACCGCAAAAAGATGAATTTACATTAATTAACAATTATTTTAAACAAAAATCTATTAATTACTGTTATGGAATCAGTAGCGATAGTGAAAAAATATTTCATTAAGTAAGGTACTTAAAAAGCATCAATTAACATATTAAGCGAACCAGATTAGCTTAGATTTTAGAATGGAAAAATAATTTTAAAAAGAATGCTCATTATTTAGTAAAAATTAGAAATAAGAAAAAATCAGTATCATGAAAGAAATCACCTCAAAATTTGAAAAAGTACTTAATGCATCTAGTTCTTATGGTAATGTAAATCACGAACCCGATTCAAGCAAAGAACAACAGCGAAATACTCCTCAGAAATCAATGCCATTTTCCGATCAAATTGGTAATTATCAACGCAATAAAGGTATTCCCCCAAAATCGTATCAAAATAGTAAAGTGTATATTATTGGAAGTGGTATTGCAGGTATGTCGGCCGCTTACTATTTCATAAGAGATGGACATATTCCTGCAGAAAACATAGTCTTTCTAGAGCAACTTCACATTGATGGCGGTTCCCTGGACGGATCTGGGAATGCTACAGAAGGCTATGTGATTCGGGGAGGACGAGAAATGGATATGACCTACGAAAATTTGTGGGACATATTTCAAGATATTCCTGCTCTTGAAATGCCTGAACCTTATTCAGTTCTTGATGAATACCGTTTGATCAATGATAATGACTCCAACTTTTCCAAAGCACGGTTGATCCATAACAATGGAGAAATTAAGGACTTCAGCAAATTTGGATTAGCAAAATTAGACCAGCTTGCTATCATTAAACTTTTATTAAAGAAAAAAGAAGATTTAGACAATATCACGATATCGGATTACTTTAGTGAATCATTTTTGAGCAGTAATTTCTGGACTTTTTGGCGAACCATGTTTGCTTTCGAAAACTGGCATAGTTTATTGGAGCTAAAACTATACATGCATCGCTTTCTACATGCTATTGATGGGCTAAATGACCTATCTTCGCTTGTATTTCCAAAATATAACCAGTACGACACCTTCGTTACACCATTACGCCGTGTATTACAGAAAAAGGGCGTTAATATCAGATTAAATGTATTAGTTAGTGATCTACATATTCACAGCAATACGGAAGGGAAAACCGTCGAAAGTATCATTACTGAACAAGATGGAAAGGAAGTAATCATTCCAGTAGGAAAGGAAGATTTTGTGATCGTTACTACAGGCTCTATGACCGAAGATACGTTTTATGGCGACAATAAAACAGCACCCATTATTGAAATCGATAACAGTACAAGTGGACAAAGTGCCGGATGGAAATTATGGAAAAATCTCGCTGCTAAGTCGGAAGTATTTGGAAAACCAGAGAAATTTTGTAGTAATATTGAAAAGTCATCGTGGGAATCAGCTACATTAACTTGTAAACCTTCTGCTTTAATTGATAAACTGAAGGAATATTCGGTAAACGATCCATATTCTGGAAAAACAGTTACTGGAGGTATAATTACGATTACAGATTCCAATTGGTTGATGAGTTTTACCTGCAATAGGCAACCCCATTTCCCTGGACAACCTGACGATGTACTCGTTCTATGGGTATATGCATTGTTTATGGATAAACAAGGTAACTACATCAAAAAAACAATGCCAGCATGTACAGGAGATGAAATTTTGAGCGAATTATGTTTTCATCTAGGTATTGTGGATCAATTGGATGATGTGATTAAAAACACCATAGTAAGAACCTCATTCATGCCATACATTACCTCCATGTTTATGCCTCGCGCCAAAGGAGACCGCCCAAGAGTAGTCCCAAATGGTTGCAAAAATTTAGGCCTTGTGGGGCAATTTATTGAAACAAATAATGATGTCGTGTTCACCATGGAAAGTTCGGTGAGAACAGCACGAATCGCAGTATATGAATTACTGAACCTGAATAAACAAGTTCCAGATATTAATCCTTTACAATATGATATCCGCCACCTCTTGAAAGCGGCTAAAACTTTGAACGACGATAAGCCTTTCGTTGGAGAAGGTCTATTAAGAAAGGTGTTAAAAGGTTCATACTTTGAACATATTTTACCAATAGGAAGTAACGAAAATGATGATCATGAATCTTTTGTGCAAGAACAGATCACCAAGTTTAAAGACTGGATAAAAGGTATAAAAGGCTAATCAGCAACATGAAATCCAATGTAATTACAACAGTTACATTGGATTTTTTATTTTAATCATCGCAAACGATACAGTTAAAAAGAGATTTTCTTAATATTTCCTATTTGGATGATTTCGCATAATGGAATAATAAGACGCTGTAAAAGCAGCTAAACTTTTATATCCAACCATAAAACCGATTTCACTTAAAGTATGTTGTTTCGTATCGATGAGCTCAATACTCTTTAGCACCCGAATAAGTTGTATGTATTTTTTTAAAGTTATTCCTGTTTCCTTTTTAAACAAACGCTGCAGTGTACGGATTGACAATGTGGACTGCGCAGCAAGTTCTTCAATTTTAAGGTTTATAGTATAGTGATTATTTATATAATTGCAAACAGACAACAAACGTTGATCTCCAGGTACAGGTATTTGTAAGTAATTGCTCTCTTTGCAAAAATTAGGCAGGCTAATCTGCAATGCTTTTAAGAATATAGCCTGCTCTTCATCCTCAGTAAGAAGTTTATTCCATTTTGATGCGTACCGAAGCATCTCTATTAAAACAGCCGGTGCAGGAAATACATGAATGTCCTGAAAAAAACTGTTTTCTAAATCAGATTTAAATAAGACGACCATAAGTTTCACCTGTGAAGCTTCCGAAACAACACGATGTTTGAGACCCGAAGGAATCCAGATAACATGATTTTTAGGAACAAGGTATATATTACGATCCAGATGAAAATACTGGTACCCCTCTTCTACAAAAGTTAATTGACTTCGCGCATGAAGATGCTCATGTTCATCATGTTGCCAATTATCTTCATACCAAACATACATATCCTTTGGAATAAGATCTACATAGATTCCTTTACCTTGTTCCGTAAGTCCGCATTTCGATCTGTCGTTTTGCATGTTGTTTTTGGCAAATTTACTAAAAATGACTTACCTAATTTTGTAAGGGAACATAATAATTAAGATCTATGATTAACTTACGTAATATATTAATCGCATTAATATCAATATTTTCAATTGTAGCACACGCACAACAAAAAAAAGCGCGTGTACTTGTACTCATACATTCCGACAATGGAAGCACTTATGAGCTCGCTAAAGAATTTGCAAAAGGACTAGAAAGTTCCAATCAAGCAGAAGCAATTATCAAAATGGTTAAAAAAAATGAGCATGCAAAATTAAAAGAAATTCCTGTTGCTACCCCAAATGAACTTTCATCATATGATGGAATAGCTTTTGGTTCACCCATTTATTTTGGGAACATGAGTACTGCTATGAGCGAATTTTTATCAAAGACTGTCGATCTTTGGACAAAACATGGTTTGGAAGGTATGCCTGCTACCGTTTTCATGTCTGCAGGTAGCGGCGCGGGTAAAGAACTAGCCATTCAATCCATTTGGAATAGCCTCGCTGTACATGGGATGATACTCGTTTCAAATGGCATTCGTGGTAATGAAAAAATTGACGTCAAAATTCCACAAGGTAACACGGTATTGGGTACAACAAGTCTTTCCTCTGCAAAAAATGTCGAAAGACCAAGCGAAAGTGAGCGCTATTTAATCAAGCTCCAAGGTGAAAATTTTGCCAAAATTGCACTTGCCTTAAAAGGCACCTTCTTTAAGAGCACTGTTACTTTGTTAGAAAATAAAACAACAGTTGCATCAACATTAAAACAAAAAAAGATTACACTACCAGAAGTTCCCCAACCAGCAGGTAATTACAAACCTTACATTCGTACAGGTAATTTAATCTTCATCAACCAGGTAGCGTTAAAAGACGGAAAGATTCTTAATCCTGGAAAATTAGGAAAAGAACTCAACGAACAACAAGTAAAAGAAGCGACCAGAACAACAATGCTGAATGTGATAGCTGTGCTAAACGAAGCTGTTGGCGGAAATCTCGAACAGGTTAAACGCTGTGTTCAGTTAACTGGAATATTCAATACACCCGAAGGTTATACCAAGCATGCTGACTTAATGAACGTAGCCTCTGATCTTACAGTTGATGTTTTCGGAGAAAAAGGAAAGCATGCCCGCGCAACATTTGGTGCATCTTCCATTCCTGTAAATTCTGCTGTAGAAATTCAAGCTATCTTTGAAATTGACTAAAAAAATTAAGCTTC
The DNA here is from genome assembly GCF_012030425.1 of Sphingobacterium sp. B16(2022). Lineage (GTDB taxonomy): Bacteria > Bacteroidota > Bacteroidia > Sphingobacteriales > Sphingobacteriaceae > Sphingobacterium > Sphingobacterium anhuiense. The sequence continues at coordinate 1,688,876 of NZ_JAAUVN010000001.1, forward strand.
ATTGTTCATCAGCTAAAAACTTCCATTTCGTCCTAGAGCTTATAGAAATCTGGTGGATCCCTATCTTTTTTAATTGAATCCCATTATCCTTGCCCTGTTAAAGGAAAAAATAAAATATATTTGCCACAGATCACCAAATGATGTTACTAAAGTGAAAATAAGCAGGTACATCAGAAATTTATTTAGAAATGGAAATAAGAAACAGCACAGCTCATGATATTGAGGATATCTTCAAAGTTTACGAACAGGCCTCAGCATATAAACTACAAGTTGGTAATAAAGGATGGAAGGGGTTTAAATTAGCTCAGGTACAAAAGGAGATCGATGAAAATAGACATTTTGTTATACTAGAAGGATCAGTTGTAGCTTGTACATTTGTACTTACTTTCAAAGATGATGTTATCTGGAAAGAATCTGCTAACGATAACGCAATTTATATTCACAGAATAGCGACAAATCCTCTATTTAGAGGAAATTCTTATGTAACAAAAATCGTCGCTTGGGCTAAAGAATATGCAATTGCAAATGAAAAAAAATTCATTAGACTAGATACTCATAGTGGGAATGATAAAATAAACAACTACTACATAAGCTGTGGTTTTATGTTTAAAGGAGTGAGTCAAATTAAATGGACCCCAGAATTACCTGAACATTATAAAGAAGGATCATTTAGCTTGTTTGAGATAGCATTATAAAAAAACTATTCGCTTCTTATTCTCAGCAAGATAAGAAGCGAATACTACATATTGATCCAATAATTGATCTTCATCATAAAAGTATTGCTTGCGGGTAACCCAAACATCCGATCTAGATTATTTCCCCAGCCGGTTTGATAAATCTCGTCACGATTAGATCGATTATGTTCCCAGACAAGATACAAAGTAGATCCAGGAAGATACTCCCAGCGCGCAACTAAGTTTGAGCGAAATTCATTAAAACTAAAGTTTGGATCTTTGAACTTTAGCACATGGTTTCCTTTATCAACTTCATAAACACCTGAATTAAAACTTAATTCCTCTACAGTAAACGTTCTAAAACGATCCTCATAAGTGTGAGAATCTGTATTCGCGGCTTCTTTAAAGCGATCATATTTAGCAACTGAAGTGAAAGGAGAACCATAATATTGAATTGAAATATCAGGTGTTAGATTCATCTGCATATTTAAGGTAATACCATAGGTTTGTTGTTTCATACGCCCCATAACATAGGTCGTGCGATCTATACTGTTTTCCGTTGGTAAAATACTATTTACATATTGCAGATTATCTTTATTCCATGCATAATTTAGCTGTCCTGTAAGACGAACATGGTCCCCTAACCGGAAAATCATGCTTGGGTGTATTGCATTATACCCCGTTTCCTGTTCCAAATAGTGTCGCCCATTATAATCTAATTTAAAAACGATCCGTTTTGCACGATCTGAACTAACCATTACATTAGATTCAAAATTAGAATTCAATCTTAAGTCTGGCCCTCCACGAAGTTGACGGCTATCAATGGTATTCCAGTTAAAGGTTTCCTTGATATCCATTTCGATACGACGTTTCGTACTTAAACTCCTCCAACGGAGTGCAATATTATTATTAATAGCCTTTCCACCATAATTCCACATATTTTTCTGCGTTAGATTAATTCCTGCAAAACGAAATGGGCCCCATGGATCTGTTTTTCGATAGGTGATCTCAGATTCATTAAATTTAAAATCAGATTGACGAAGATACCCCACATTGTTAAGATCGAATCCCGGTGATGACCAACTAAAAGTTTCTGCAAAATTCCATTGCGCATTTCCTCTCTTACCCACTTTTACATAACCACCTGTACCTTGTAAGGTCTTCTTATCCGGATCTAAATTCAGATACCCCGAGCCTGATTCACGTTGATAATAGTGGGTCGCATTCATTTTCGTATTAAGGATCGCATCCGCTGAGCCATGTAAAGTACTGAACATACCTTTTGCATCGATATAGTAAAGACGCTTAGCAAAGTACTGCGTAAAATCAACTCCACTTGTGAAAGCATTTTCAACCATTGCATCTTCCAGATGTTTTCTTCCTAACTTACGATTTACCGAAGTTACCATACCACCTAATAGCGTATTACCTTCCCAATTTTTTTGTACACGAGCCACCGTATAATTGGTTAAAGGCTCTGTAATCTCTTTATCGGGTTCACCATTTCGCATCACTTTAGAATTAGTCTCCGCAGTAATGCTTTCCAGAAACCCAACTGTAACACCATTTCTGTTCGTGCCCGTTAACTTCATAGCACCTAAAATGGGAATAGGATTTGGTGTGCTCGCAAAACTTGTCAGATTATCTATATTTTTGGGTTGATAAGTAGGCATTGCTCCTATTCTACGGGAGTAAAACATCATCCCCTCTTCATTATTATCAAACTCCAAAATATGTTTACCTTCAAGAAAAAAAGGTCTCTTTTCATCATAAAAAATCTCGAAAGCAGATAGATTCATGACCGACGGATCCAGTTCAACCTGACCATAATCTGGATTTATAGTCATATCCAGTGTAAAATCATTCAGTGCAAATTTCGCATCTAAACCCGCAGTGGCTTGCCACCTGCTCCCTTTCTGAAAAGGGCTGTTAGGTACTTTCGGATTTCGGACAAATTTGCTCATCGTGTATGGCAAAAATTCAATTCCTCTTGGCTTTGGCAAGTCTGTCATACCGTGCATCTCTCCAAAAGAAAAAACATGTCCATTATTTTTTATTGGAATTAAACTCCAATTCTGGACCTCATTATTTCTCCGAATGATACGCCTTACGTGTAAACCCCAAATACCATCTTCATTTTTCTGATTATAACGTAATTGACTAAAAGGAATCCTCAGTTCTGCCGTCCAGCTTGAATCTGCAAGGTCGATATTCGTCCGTCCTTCCCACACAGTATTCCAACTCAGATTGACAGATAATTTATCCGTCACCGTCAAATCTGTCTTATTTCCCCCGAGATTAACATTAAATTCAGATGCCACACGATAATCATGATAGGTGTCAAATGCAATACTGATCAAATCTCCATTACTGTTATCATCGCGATTACCAATAAATGCATTCATGGTTTCCGGGTGTACATCCTTACAATAAACTCCTACATAAACATTTTCATCATCATAAAATATTTTCATCCGAGTCCATGAGGGTGTATAAACGCGTTCAAAAGGAATTACCTGAGAAAACTTTTCCGACCATTCTCCCTTATCCTTCCATATAGTTTCATCCAGTTTCCCATCAATTCGAGGCTGTTCTCCTGTAAGTTTTGTAATATGATACGCTCTTTTATAAGCGCTGTCTAAAGAAACGACCTCTTTTCTTTGATCCTGAGCCTGACATAGACTATGGATGAACAAAGAAGCCAGGAAACAATAATATTTCATAATTATCCAATTATTTTTGTAGGTTCTATATAATATTGGTGTTATATATAAGTCAATCGACCAAGTTAAATAAAATAAATCATACTATAATTGAATTTGCAACAGATTATTAAGATAACTTCCTTTGTTAAGAATTAAGATTCATAAAAAGCATACCGAACTCAGTTCCTAGCATCAATCTATAAACATCCCAACAATATTTCTCGCAAGTAAATGGAAAATTAAATGAAAACACTATCTTAGTAATCAATAGCTAATTATTTAAACCTTTTTATGATTAATTCCACTAATAACACGACCATATACTGGAGTTTTGGAAAAAAAATAGGATTCCGTTTTTCTTTCGTTTTTATTTTATTATTTATAGTGATATGTAATAACGGTTCATTCCCTCTATTCAGCTTCATCAATAGACCATTGATTATGCTAATGCATATCTGTACACCATGGTTTTCGAAAAATATATTAAAATATCAATACGACTATTCCATTTTCTCCAACGGTAGCGGAGATACTTCTTATGACTGGGTAACACTTCTGATATTAGTTATCATTGGAGTTCTGGGAACCATCATTTGGACCTTGATAGATACAAAAAGAAATAATTACAATAAGTGCTATTATTGGTTGACGGTTTTTATTCGCTATTACATTGCATTCATGCTCATCAACTATGGTGTAAGCAAATTGATGCATGCGCAAATGCCGCCTCCAGGATTGACCAAGCTTATGCAACCTCTAGGTGAATTTTCTCCAATGGGATTGGCATGGAATTTCTTTGGTTTTTCGAAAGGATACAATATTTTTATTGGTATTGTGGAGGTAATGGCAGGCCTACTCCTGTTTAGGAAAACAATGGTTTTAGGCGCTTTAATCACAGTGGCTACAAGTTTAAATATAATGGCCATAAACTATTTTTACGATGTACCTGTAAAGTTGATGTCAACTGCACTAGTCTTATTATCGGTATTTTTATTACTTCCATATCTCAAATCTTTAACAGACCTTTTTTTCAAAGGCGAGTCTAGTCAACTTAAGCAAATTAATAGGCCAGTGTTCAATAGAGTATGGAAAAAGTGGGTTGCATCGATATGCAAAGTCTTAGTGATTATGCTGTTTATCTCAACCCAGCTATTTGGTGTTTTTAATCAAAAAAAAATAATAGCACAATATTTCAAAAAATCGCCATTGTATGGTATCTATCAAATTGACACAACTTCAGAAAAAAGAGTTAGCATACCCAATGATTGGTCATTTCTAATCTTTGAATATGAAGGAAATGCACGAGCTCGTGATAATTTTTACAATGTACAACGAATCGGAGTCGGCTTTAATACATCAGAAAATAAGATGACCTTAAACAATTACACCTTTGATTATAAACTGGAGGAGAATGGTGATGTGCTATTAAAAGTAAAAATAAAAGAGCGATTGGAAGAAATCAGACTTAAAAAAAGAGATCCGAAAACATTTGAGTTAATGAATCGTGGTTTTAACTGGATACAGGAATATCCGCACAACAAATAATCGTATCCAATCATTAATCAAAAAAACTCTTATTTAAATAGCCTGCTAAAGAAAGAACCTGAAGATTCAATGGCAACATACAATTCTTCATTTTCAACTTTAGTAGGGTATATCTTAATAAAATCCCCTTGTCCGGGACAACCTGTGCCACTTGTCAAATTAAATCTATGCCGGTGATAAGAACAAACAATCTCTTCACCTTCGCACCAACCCGTTACAAATGAAGCTCCCGCATGTGGACATTTCCTAGAAAATGCTTTCCAGCCATTTGCATTATGCAAAATACACAACCGGGTACGCCCCGCTTCTACCTCATAAATTCGGTCTTCAATATAAATACTCGCCTTATCGATCTTATACCATTGCAACATAATTAAAGATACATAGAAAGTTTCGACTTATTTTTTATCTTTGCGTAAATTCAAAAAACTAGCATATTTTATGGCTTTACAATGCGGTATCGTTGGATTACCTAACGTAGGTAAATCAACACTATTTAACTGTTTGTCTAACGCTAAAGCACAAGCGGCAAACTTTCCTTTTTGTACTATTGAACCAAATGTTGGGGTTATCACTGTTCCTGATACCCGTCTTAATAAATTAGCTGAATTGGTTAATCCTCAAAAAATTGTTCCAAATACAATTGAGATTGTTGATATCGCTGGTTTAGTAAAAGGCGCTTCTAAAGGTGAAGGTCTTGGTAATCAATTCTTAGGGAATATTCGTACAACAAATGCAATTATTCACGTTTTACGTTGTTTCGATGACGGCAATGTGATCCATGTTGATGGATCTGTAGATCCTATTCGTGACAAAGAAATCATTGATACTGAGTTACAGTTGAAAGATTTGGATACTGTTGTGAAACGTATTCAAAAAGTAGAAAAAATGGCCAAAACAGGTGGAGATAAAGATGCAAAACGCACTTACGAAATCTTATCTATTGTAAAAGACCATTTAGAAGCTGGTAAATCAGCTCGTACAGCACCTCTTGAAAAAGACGATTTCGATTTCATTCAAGATTTAGCATTACTAACTGTAAAACCTGTATTATATGTGTGTAATGTGGACGAAGCTTCTGTCAATACCGGTAATGCTTATGTTGACCGTGTAAAAGAAGAAGTTAAGGATGAAAATGCACAGGTATTAATTATTTCTGCTCAGATTGAATCGGAAATTGCACAATTAGAAAGTTTTGAAGAGCGTCAGATGTTCTTAGATGATCTAGGTTTAGCAGAATCTGGTGTTTCTAAATTGATCGTGGCAGCTTATTCACTACTGGACTTAGCAACATACTTTACTGCTGGTGTGCAGGAAGTTCGTGCTTGGACAATTGAAAAAGGATTTACAGCCCCACAAGCAGCAGGTGTTATCCACACAGACTTTGAAAAAGGATTTATCCGTGCAGAGGTCATTAAATATAATGATTTTATCGAATTAGGATCTGAGGCAGCTTGTAAAGAAGCTGGTAAATTATCGGTAGAAGGAAAAACATATATTGTTGAAGATGGTGATATTATGCACTTCAGATTCAATGTATAATTAATATTAAAATAATTAGAAAGGGCTGAAAATAAATATTTTCAGCCCTTTTCGTTTTAGTCATATAACAATACACCCGATACATTCCAGCTGCTGAAGCTTGTTCCCTCGCTTTCGCCTTGCGGAATATGAACACGGACAGTATGCTTTCCAGCTTTAAGTTTTCCTATATCGATAAAAATAGGATAAGTTACCGTTCCTGGACACCAATTAGAACGACTCAAATCCGAAGAAGATAGACCATTAGCAAAATTTCCGGAAGCAGGATTACTTAATCGATATGATCCACAATCATTACGCCATGGTGTAAAGCTAAATAACGGCACTTCGTTAAGAAATATACGATTTGTTTTAGGGACAAATTCATCACCATTCCCCCATCCACCATGTCCAGTAGTAACATAGCGCAGTTGAACATTTTCCGCATCCTCCTTCAACTCAAAAGTTACTACCAAACCTTGATCCTTATTGAACATCGTTCCGTACTCCTGCCCACCCATTTCCATTACATTAGTAGTATTAAAAATTGGCAGTAATTTTTTTAATGATTGGCTTCTATCAAACCCCGGATGTACCGTCAATTCAAGACTTATCTCATGGCCATTTTTATCATAATTTCCAATAAAAGCACCTACATAAACTTCCTGATCACTGATAGCCCCCGCAAGCTCGCTGATATCCTGTCTATATAATACAGAATCTTGCCAGGTCTTGCCCTTCAATTTTAAATAATTAAATTGACTCACACCAAAAGGTGTAAAGAAGCGCATAAGCTCTAAGATAGGAGAATAAATAGCCGTACGGATCACACCTTGGTATTTTTTACCATTGCCATTATCATAAAACGGTAGCGTATTCATCCCTTTTTGCATACCATCTAAAAAAGACAGTTGCTGATCTTGAGGAATAATAAAAACAGAACCTGTACGATCGTAAGCGTCACCTTTAGATTTTTCAGTCAATTGCACAAATACAGTTTGTCCTGGATTAATCTTTGGAATTTTTACTTTTTTAACAATGACAGTACCATTTGCAAATCTTAAAATACTATCCGATTTACTATCATCGGAGAAGCTGATCTTTTCATTTTTAAAGACAGGAACTTGTGTAAACCTGCTTTTCCACAGCTCATCTTTATAGGTCAAATCATCAACATAAACCAATGACTGAGGCAAGTTTAATGACGTTGGCCATTCCTTTAGTTTTTCAATTTTACTTGCTGTTACTGCAGAATTACCATTACGGACTACTTCAAGTACAAAGCCAAGGTTCTGCCCTAAATCTGAAGGACCACCTTTTACCTTCAGCTCGGTCGTATACCAGATATCAATGCTATTCGAGTTTACACTAGTTTTTGCCCTATAGCAAGTATAGCCTAATATTTTTTTAGTTTCCTTAGTAATTTCCAAATTTTGTTTATTGATCGCATTGGAATCAATTGTACCTATTTGTTTCATTGCATTGACCCGTGTCATCTTATAATAAGCATTTGAAGGTCTTTTAATAACAAAAATCTCATAAGGCATCTTCGCTTCACCGCTCATAATCTTACGGCTTGTAATCACTGTTTGCTCGGCATTTGCATAAACTAAAGTCGGATCCTGCGATTCCATAACTTTATTGTTACTGGAACGCTGATATTCAACTAAAATGCCTTTCTGAGCATAAAGTGATTGGAAAAAAAAGAGAGATAGAAATAGATATAATATACGCATAGTATGGAATAAATGATTAATCTTCAAATTTAAAAAAATGATTGATAATATGGCTATAAAATAGAAAAGCCTGAGAGAATCGAGCGATTTCCCAGGCTTTAAAGTACCTCTTGAAAGAGGTAATCAACCTAAACCTACGTCAAAGGTAAAATATATTTATTATTCTTACAAAATAATTATTTGAACACTGAAAAAATAATAAGGAAATATAGTGTAAAACGATACGTTATTTATTATTTTTCAATAAAAAATAATGCTAAAAATACCATTACTGCAACTCTTTTAACCAGTAATAAGATATCAGTATGCCCCATTTGATATGGTGTAAATCCAACACAATAACTTTTTTTGAATAAAAAACAGTGAAATCGAATTAAAACCTATATAATTAGAAAAATGACAATATTAAAACTTAAAAGATAAATAATATCGCTATAAATAAATAAAGGTTTTCAAACGGGGAGAATGAAAACCTTTAAAACCAATTATAAACCTAAATTATGATGCAACAAAGATAGTGTATATATTACACTATAACAAATTATTTATTCTTATTTTTTTTAATAATATTAAATTGTAGTGATTTTACTACAATTTAGAATGATTCTAAGTGTTTTTATATCCTCAGATTATCTTTATCTTTGTATAAAATCAGAAAAACACATGTTTACAGGAATTATAGAAACCTTAGGAAAGGTCAAAGATATTGTCAAAGAAGATACAAATATTCATTTGTATATCGAGAGCCAGATTTCCAATGAATTAAAGATAGATCAAAGTGTAGCCCATAACGGAGTTTGTTTAACCGTTGTTGGAATTGAAGAAAATTTGCATCAAGTAACTGCAATTGATGAAACACTGCAAAAAACAAATCTTCAAGATTTAAAGATTGGCGATGTCATGAATATAGAACGTTGTACGCAGGCCAATGGGCGTTTTGACGGACATATTGTACAAGGTCACGTTGATCAGGTAGCAACATGTATTAACAAACAAGATCAAGATGGAAGTTTCGTATTTACATTTCAATATGATCCAAAGCTTCAGAATATCACAGTTGAAAAAGGATCTATTACAGTAAACGGGATTAGCCTGACTGTAGTTAACTCTAAAATTGATCAATTTTCTGTCGCAATTATCCCCTACACTATTGAACACACAAACTTAAAAAATGTAGAAGTAGGTACAAAAGTAAATCTGGAATTTGATATCATAGGCAAATATGTATCAAAAATTATGGCTTTGAGAGGTTAATCTCAAAGCCATATTTTATGTTACTCCAAATAATGTCCTTGTCGCATCAGCAATGCCCTATACTTATTAAAGACACTTGATTTCGATACAAAACCGAGATAATTCCCATCCTTATCAATCACTGGTAATATCCATACATCATCTTTTTTCATCTTGAGCATGACCGACTCCATATCTTCTTCATGTATTTTAACAAGATCAGTAGGTGTTTCCGCTAACTTACTAAAAGGTTGGTCGATACCTTCCTCCTCACCCAACAAAATAGAAAATAAGCGTTCGCTATATAAGATACCTAGCAATTTGCCCTTTTCAGTAACAATAGGAAAAATATTACGCTTACTGTGAATAATATCAGATTGTCTCATTTTAGGGGTTTCTTCAGGTCTTAGTATGACAAAATTAGTTTCTAAAACATACCTTACCTTCATCATACTTAATACAGATCGATCCTTGTCCTCGTAAGACAGCAAGTCTCCTGAATCAGCTAAAACTTTCGTATAAATAGAGTATTTCAGTATCGATCTATTAATTAAATATGAAATGGAAGTGACAAGCATTAGCGGTACCATCAATCCGTACCCTCCAGTGATTTCTGCGATTAGAAAAACACCTGTCAATGGTGCATGCATGATTCCACTCAAGGCGCCGGCCATGCCGACCACTACAAAGTTAGGAACATTCAATTCTGTTATTCCTGTCAGATTGACTCCATAAGCAAAAGCAAAGCCCAATAGCCCGCCCATCACCAGACTAGGACCAAAAACACCGCCGTTTCCACCACCATTAAGGGTAAACAGAGCGGCAAATGATTTGGCAAAAAGAGTTAAGACCGAATAAGCTAATATTACAAGCCCGATATCCTGATAATCTGCAAATAGACTATTCTTAACAATGGCATTAAATTGACCATTCAATATTTGCTGAATCGCAATATATCCTTCTCCGTAAAGAGCAGGGAAGATAAAGATCATCAACCCCAATGATATGCCACTAACCCACACCTTATTGTAAGGATTTTTAATATTAGTAAACCAATTCTTGACAATACTGCTGATCTTCGCAAAATAAACAGAATATCCACCAACCAATAAAGCTAACAATAAGTAGAAAAATAGTGCTGATACCTCCCACTCCGTACTAAAAGTGTGAAATAGGGGTTCACTATATAATGATTGTGCAACTACCGATGCCATTGCAGCCGAAATCAGTAACGGAATAAGCACCGGAATAGAGAATTCCGGTAATAAAATTTCGATGGCGAACACCATCCCTGCTAAAGGGCTGTCAAAAGCGCCTGCGATACCAGCTGCAGCCCCACAAGCCAATAGCATCGTCACCTCTTTATATTGCAAGCCAAAAAACCGTCCCGTATTAGATCCGATGGCAGATCCACTCATCGCAATAGGTGCCTCTAATCCACAAGATCCTCCAAACCCAACGGTTATAGCCGAGGTGACTATCTGCGAATAGACATTGTGAACAGGAATCTGACTCGATTTTCTGGAAATGGCATAAATAATCGGTGTTATACCGTGCTCAAGATGTTTCGCCTTTAGCACCTTACGCACATACAAGACACTCAAAAGAATACCTAATAATGGGAAGAATAAATAGAATGAATATTTATAATGCCAATCCACATCATCCTGTAAGGTCGAAGCAATAAAGTGCGTTAATGCTTTTAACACAGAAGCAGCTACCCCACCTATAATCCCGACTACAAAAGCTAAAATAATGATAAAGTTTCGATTCGAAATTTTATGCATCCGCCAATGATTAAGCGCATCTAATTTTCTATTAAGCCTGCCTCTTAATGTTTTACTATTCATTTTATATTATTGAAAACTTAGAACCTCTTTCTTTTTCTTTGATTTAAACTTCTCCGGTATTGCTTCCATAATCTCACGCGATAACGCTTCAATAGCTTGTTTTTTGACAAAATTCTGTGTTGTTACAAGACTTATTTCACGGACAGGTTCCGGAGCTTTAAAATAACGAATCCGGTTTAGCTGATCTTCATTATAATCTACAATAGATAATTCGGGTAATATTGTAATTCCCGAATTGATATCCACCATCTTTTTTAAAGTCTCTACACTCCCGGTATTATATTCAAAACGACCAGAACTATCATAATTATGTTTATGATGGCAGATGTTTAATACCTGTCCACGCATACAGTGACCTTCATTCAATAACCAAAGCTTATCCTCTCCGATGTCATCAGAGCTCAACATCTTTTTACCGAAAAGCGGACTGTTTTCCGAAATATATGCCACAAAGTTTTCATAAAAAAGTGGCTTTTCAATTATTCCTGCTTCATGTAATGGTGTCGATAAGATCCCGCAGTCCAAAAGTCCTACTTTCAACTCGTGAACAATTCTTTCGGTGGTATACTCCCAAATTTGTAATTGCATTTTGGGGTATTTATCCATAAACCGTGTTAGAACCGTCGGTAACAAATAAGGGGCTATCGTCGGAATCACTCCTATACGTAACTCTCCGTCCAATTCACCATTTTCATTTTGGACAATCTCCAAAACTTTTTTACTTTCTATCAGAATAATACGAGCTTGTGCAATTATCTTTTCTCCAATTTCAGTAGGGATTACAGGTTGACGGCTTCGGTCAAAAATTTTAACTCCAATAGACTCCTCCAATTTCTGGATTTGCATACTTAACGTGGGCTGTGTTACAAAACATTTTTCGGCAGCGGCTACAAAGTTTCTATATGTATCAACGGCGACTATATACTCTAATTGAATGAGCGTCATCTTATCAATTTTATTTATACAAAAGTAACAAACATATTTCATACCAAATGATCGAATCGCGATCGAAAGATATGTACTTAATATTTTTTATCTTTGAGCTTCGATCGGACAGAACAATCCTATTTAATAATATATAAACAAACATGAAGTTACTGAATACAAAATCCTGGAGTTTACTCCTACTTTTAGCAACAGCTGCCCCTACTATCCATGCGAAATCTCCTGACGAAGGAATGTTTCCTCTTAGCGAATTGAATAAAGCGGGATTGAAAAATGCGGGACTAAAAATAAATGAAAAGGATATCTATAATCCAGGAAAAGTTGGACTAGTTGATGCTTTAGTACAAGTAAGCGGATGTACGGGTTCATTTGTATCAGGAAGTGGATTGATCATCACGAACCATCACTGTGCATTCTCAGCAGTACAGCTTGCGAGTACTCCCATCAACAACTATCTTAAAAATGGTTTCGTAGCACAGTCACATGAACAAGAAATTGAAGCAAGAGGACTAACTATACGTATTACAGACTCTTACGAAGATGTTTCTGAGAAAATTCTGGCGGCAGTTGCACATATCACGGATCCATCCGAAAGAATAACAATTATTAAGAAAAAGCAACAAGAACTGGTAGAACAGGCTCAAAAACAGGATCCAACGATCAAAGCTGAAGTTTCTGAAATGTTTATCGGTAAGACATATGTACTATTCCGATATAAAACAATTGAAGACGTACGCTTAGTATATATTCCTCGTCAAAACATCGGAGAATTTGGAGGTGAAACCGACAACTGGATCTGGCCAAGACATACAGGAGACTATTCATTCTTACGTGCTTATGTTGGTAAAGATGGGGCATCTGCAAAATATTCAAAAGAAAATGTCCCTTACCAACCGAAGAAGTTTTTAAAAGTAAACCCAAAAGGTGTTAATGAGAATGATTTCGTCTTCATTTTAGGTTATCCAGGTAAAACATTTAGACACCGTCCTGCGCAATATATTCAATATCAACAAAATTTTTTACTGCCTTATGTTTCTAATTTGTATGAATTTCAAAATGAGCGCATGTACGAAGCAGGAAAAACAGATAATGATGCCGCCCTTTACTTAGCGACACGTATTAAAAGAAACGCTAATGTTTTAAAAAACTATAAAGGAAAACTAAAAGGTCTTCGTAATATTGATTTAATAAATACCAAAATAAAAGAAGATCAAGCGCTAAGTACTTTTATCAATAGCAAATCAGATTTAAAAAATAAATATGGTACTCTGATGGATGATATTGATGGCCTATACAAATTAATCAATCAAGACGTCTACAAGGAAATGTGGATGAATAATATCTACACGAGCACGAGTTTAATGCGCGTTGCAAAAGAGATAAATACGTTTAAAGCAGCGATGCTACAACAAAGTACATCACAAGATCAAAATGCTTTTTTTGAAGCTAATATTAATAAGTTAAAAACAAACTTAAAAGGTATCTACGAAAGCTACAGCATGTATGCAGATCTCCGTATCTTTGCTAAGATGCTAGCTGACGCACATGCTTTCCAAGGGAACAATCAAATCGAAACAATTCAAAAACTGAAGTTCCAAGATAATAATCTTGCAAGTGCATATGCCGGGGAGCTTATTACAGAATCGAAATTAAATAACAGCGCAGCAGTATTTAATGATATTTTATCAAATAGGACTACTCTATTGGCTTATTCAGATAACCTAATGAAATTTCAATCGTCACTAGAACAAGATATTCAGCAATTTGCTGTTGAGCAAAAAAGAAGAGATGGAGTGTTAAATAAATTGATGGGAGATTATGTAGCAGTTAAGGAATTGTACCAGTCTAAAAACTTTATTCCTGATGCGAACTCCACATTGAGACTAACATTCGGAAACATAAAAGGTTACTCTCCTGTTGACGCTACTTACATGAAGCCATTTACAACACTAGCAGGTATTATACAAAAAGGCAATCTTGGAGAGGCAGATTTTGAATATCCAGCTGAAATAAAAACTGCTTGGGAAAACAAGAATTTTGGACCATATGTTAAGAAAGAACTGAACGATGTACCTGTTAATATGCTCTATAATATGGATACGACCGGAGGTAATTCAGGATCTCCTATTATGAATGCATATGGCGAATTGATCGGAGTCAATTTTGACCGCTCATACGATGCAACCATTAATGATTTTGCATGGAACGATAGTTATAGCCGTTCGATAGGTGTTGATATCCGTTACGTACTATGGGTAGCAGACAAAATTGACAATGCTCAATTTATATTAAAAGAAATGGGTATATAAGTATCACCTGCAACAAATAATAAAAGGCTTATCGTATTTCCGATAAGCCTTTTATTATTATTTAAATCTCAAACCAAACTATAAATCTCCATCGTTTGTTAATCTTCCAAACCCAAATATATCCGTACGGTAGTCTTTCTTTCCCAAAATTATATTTCGGATCACCTGTGCGGCAATCATACTAAATGTAATACCATTTCCGCCATATCCCAATGCATAAAGCATTCTTTTTTTACCGGGCCAGCTACCGATAAATGGCAAACCATCTGCTGTAGAAGAGAAAGTACCACACCACGCCATATTGACATCGATAGCAATATCCGGATATAATTTATTGAATTTTTTGACCAGTTTTTTAACTTTTCCCTTTAACAAACGGTCCCGTTTATCAGGGTCTCTAAATTCCTCGTCTTCCCCTCCCATCATGATACGATTATCTGCGGTTGTACGCATATAGAAATAAGGTTCCGCAGTTTCCCATATTAAACTTCTTTCTTTCCAAAATTGACCTGTATGAATAGGCTTAGAAACTAAAGCATAGGTTGAATTAAGATTCATAACCTGTTTTGGCAAAAATTGACCCGCCTCAAATCCTGCGGCAATGATCACGTATTTACAGTGAATCTTAAACCCATTGTTCGTCAATAGTTCATACCCATTTTTCACTTCATGATAATGATCGATCTGAACTGGAGAAAAAATTGGAAGTTGATGTTTTTTTTGATGATACTTAAGAATACCGATCGCAGACTTATAAGTATCCATTTGTGCAGATGTATCATTATATAATGCGCCAAGACCTGCAATTCCATATTCCTTCTTTAATGCTTTCCTATTTAATAAACGAACAGGAAGGTCATGTTTCACCCTCGCCTCATATTCATCTTTAATACTACTCCATCCTGCTTGATCACTTGCCAGATAACATGTTGAGACACGTTTAAAATCACCCTTCACACCTGTTTTCTCAAATACTTGCTCGATATCTGTAATAGACCTTAAACTTGCACGATAAGCGCCAACTGCACGAGCTTCTCCGATGTCCTTAATCATTTCATGAAGAGGAACATCAATTTCATATTGCAGCTGTGCTGTACTAGCAACCGTACTGCCATTTGATACGATTCTTTTATCAAAAATAGCACACTTTATACCGTGTTCACAGAGCTCGTGCGCAACTAGTGTTCCTGTAATACCAGAACCAATAATTGCCACATCAATTTCATAATCATTTTCTAAGGGATTGTTATAATCGTAAAGCGCATTTTTAATAATCCAAAAAGGTAATCCTGCGTATAAATCCATAAATTGTATTTACAAATACAACATTGGGTTTGGCAATTTGTTTTTTCTTAAAAGAAAAACAACACCAACAAATGAAAATAATAATTCGTATTTCCTAAAATTCAATTAGATTTGAAGGATCATTAACAGTAAATCACAGACATGAATTATCTCTATTTCTTATTATTTTGGATTTGTCAGATCGTTTCAACTATTATTTTTAAATATGGCGGAATTCACCCAAAATACCACTGGTCAGCGTTAGTTGCGGGTAATATAATTCTAATCACTGCAAGCTGGTTTCTCATTCAATTATTCAAAACATTTCCACAGCCGATTGTAATTGCCTTGTGTTCAGGGGGCACATTTTTAACAGTTCAGCTGGCGATGGCTCTTGTTTTTAAACAACCTTTGACCTGGATGCAGATCCTTGGTTCTACAATCATTGTAATAGGAATGGTGCTGGTGACCTTTGGTGGAAAAGAATAAGCAGTCTAAAACGATATTCTCCATGAATTGTATCAAACTCAGTGTTTTGCAATCCATGGAGAATATTTTAAGTAATTTTAAAAACGAAGACCAATACTTAAATAAGGACGAAATCCTTCTTTTGAAAAACCTCCAACAGCCTGAATAACTAAAAGATCAGCAGGAATAAAATAAAAGCCACCGCCATACCCCATGTGCCAGCGACTAGAGGATTCGTTTTTCATCCAAACTCTACCCACATCGTGAAAACCAATAAGTCCTACAGTGCCAGGAACCAAATAGGAATCATAACTAAAAACTTTAAAACGTAACTCAAAATTATTATAGAGCATAGTTTGTCCACTCAAACGTTTCGAGTTAAAGCCACGAAGGCTATTTTCACCTCCTAAGTGCGCATATTGAAAGATTAATGGATCACCGATCAGTGTTTCAAATCCAGTGCGATTGGCAAGAGTTATCCAGTCGCTTTCATTAGTCTTATAAAAGTTGAAAATAGATCTTAATCTTATAAATTGATTATCATTACTATTTAACTGTGACTTTGCCTCAATAAGATTATCCCAGAAAATACCTTTTTTGGCATTATCTTTTTGATCACGACTATCGTATTGAACAGATCCTAGAATTCCTGTAAAGAAAAACTTACCAAATACAGGTATAGCTGGATTTTCTGCGGCATACTTTTCAAAAAAATGTCCCTCATTAGCTTCTTCATGGCTCATAATAAATTCTGAAGAAGAACCCATCTTCCATTTCCAGTTTTCAGCAAATTCTCTCTTCAATAAAAAGTTGGCATAAATAACGTCATATCGGTTTCTATAATATTGAATCCCACGTTCTTTACGCTGTTCATAATCTGTATTATTTCCCAAACCAAAAAAGTTTTCTTGGTTTTTAGGTCCATCAGATTCCAATTGAATCAAGAGGTCATTTTTATTCCATATCGATTTAATATCGGCATTATATTTAAAACTAAAGGACTTGCGTCCAGTTGTATAATGCGCCCAAAACTCTTGTTTAAAAGCATAAGGTTCTTTTCGAAAGCCCTGTTTTTCGATCAAATAACCAGCCCCGAACAAAAGGCCTTTATCTACTCCATATTGTAAAGAAGCCAACACACCGGTGCGATCATATTTGAAACTATTTCGATCATAACGATGCACTAAGGTATCATTTGACAATTTTAGATTTATAAAAGGCGTGTTCTTAAAATTAGGTTGAACTTCCTTATCATCATAAATATAAACAAGTTTACCGTTCTCAAAATTAGGATCTATGCGGTAATCATCCTTCCCCTTACCCCCTATCAACCGAAGCTTTATTTTCGATTTATTTTGACCACGAATATCATATACATCTGAACCATCAAGCCCATAAATCTGTAATTCTTTTGTCTCCTTCGGAAGGAATGTTCTTTTAACCAGTTTCCTTCCTTCAGATCCATCTTTCCTTTTATTTCTGATTTCTAGCTCAAGCGAACCGTCAGTATGATAGTTAAAATATAAAAACTCATTCTTAGCTGAAGTGGCGATATCAACGTTCTTTGCTAGATCACCATAATAATCTAAAGCAGTAGACATCAGATTATCTCTTCTAGCACGTATATGACCCTTAAGCTGTTCTCCACCCAATCGTACAATAGTATCTGGCATCTGTGCTATTGCTTCATCTATGACGGCATCAGTAACAACCGTTTGTACAAATTTGATTTCCTCTTTCCAATCCTTTCGATCCAAATGGTTTAAGAAGTAACGGTCAAAATGCCTTTCATTAAAATTCCACTGACCGACATTGCGAATATGATCACCAAAAGGTTGCAAGTGCGCTTTCAGCCACTGCATGGATAGTAATACCGGAAGTATACCCGATGTTTTATAATATACTTTATCACGATCTCTTGGTACTGGACTATACACTTTCTTATCGTCAATCTTTTTAGAATCCCATCGCCAATTATCCTCATGACGATCCCAATCTCCTAAAATGAAATCAAGTAGTCTTGCACGCAATGTTAAACGCTGATCCACTTGAATATCATTATCTTCCTCCAACTTTCTTTGCGCTTTAAGTGTATTGTCAGTTTTCGCATCTTCATCCTCCAAAGGTACTCTTGGCTCAAACATATAAGCTCTATTTTTAAATACAGCACGGTGTTCTTCTAAACCAGGATCATCACCAACAAAGACCAGTTCTGGACTAGCATGTGGGATTTTTAATACACGATTAAAAGTCGGTACAGTTAGCGCTCCAAATGGATGAGCAATTGAAATTTGATCCTGAACAATATCCTTTGCAATCGTATTTCTCAAATGTTCAGGCAGACTCCTTTCTGGAAATTTATTAATAGACCTCAAAACCCATTCTCTACCCGTACTGTCTCTTAAACGTAGCGATTGTGTTTGCATACCTCCACCAAGCTTGACAACAGTAAGACCGCCAAGTTCCTTTTGAAGATGCATGACCCGCATTTTAACCGGCGTATTGTATAGTTCACGATAAGAATCACCTAACCAGAAACGATGCAACTTACTCACTTGATCATATGTAGGATCGATCATGGCAACTGCCGAATCACCTTCCATTTTAAATGACGACTGCCCACATACATGAGAGACATTAGTGATGAACAATAGTGTACTTACAATGCTGTAGACATGCTTTTTAAGATGAAGGTTTTGATTATTCATACGGTAATAATTAATACGAGGTCAATTTTGAAACTAAAATACAGTAAAAAATTTAATTGCACTTCTGCTTTTCAATAGAAGTCAACAAAAATCATCACATTTGGTTGTAAGAATAGTGTTATAGGACTTGCCTTATACTTTTTCTTTTACAAATTACAGTATAACTGCAGCACTGCACTTTGGATGTTTTGCCATAAAAATGCCCCCAGAAAGCATCTAACTCTTCGGGGGCAAACCTAAATATCAAATTCTTTTAATTAATCTTTCTTAACGAACTTCTTGAATTTTTTCTTTTTAGAAGGTTTCTTCTTTTGATCAGAATAACGTGTTGGATCATAAACCGGTCCTGCAGAAAAACCTTCGGGTAAATCCAATTTTTCTATACTTGAACCGATAAGCTCTTCAATTTTTGCAAACCGCGGCTGATCTTTCTGATTTACGAAAGTAATAGCTGTTCCTGTTGTCGCGGCTCGTGCTGTACGGCCAACACGGTGGATATAATCTTCAGGATCTGGAGGAACATCATAATTGATAACCAAACTGATACCGACGATATCAATACCTCTAGAAATCACATCTGTACCAATTAGTACGTTTATTTGCTTTGCTTTGAAACGATTCATGATATCTTCACGTTGTGCTTGCTCCAAATCAGAGTGGAATGCTTCTACTGCGATACCGCTTTTATGCAGATCAGTACTCAACCGTTTGACAAACTCCTTTTTGGAAGCAAAAATAATCGTACTCGTATAAGTTGGATTAGTAAGAATATGCTGTATCAATGCCGTCTTCTGGTCATCATAAACCATATAAACTTGTTGATTAATTCCTTCAGAAGGTTTTGATAAGGCAATATTAATCTCGGTCGGATCATGTAAGATCTGCTTCGCCAATGTCCTGATTTTACCTGGCATCGTCGCTGAGAATAAAAGATTCTGTCTCTTTTTTGGCAAAAAGCTGATGATCTTCATAATATCTTCATGAAATCCCATATCGAGCATACGGTCTGCTTCATCCAATATGAAATGTTTTACTTTATTAAAATGAAGTTTTCCTGATGCTAAATGCGCTATTAAACGTCCAGGAGTAGCAACAATAATATTTGCTCCTTCTTTAATTGCTGTCCGTTGCTGTTCATAATCCATGCCATTTCCACCACCATAAACAGCAATTGAAGTTGCCCCAGTGAAATAGCCAAGCCCCATGATTTGCTGATCAATTTGCAAAGCGAGCTCTCTGGTAGGAACTAAAATTAAAGTATTTATATAATCGGATTGTTCTTCAGCTATTTTATGTAAAACAGGCAATAAATAAGAAGCTGTCTTCCCTGTACCAGTCTGCGCGCAAGCGATCAGATCTTTATGTTGCAACACAACAGGTATGGCCTGTTCCTGTATGGGTGTTGCATCTTCATATCCCATGCTATCTAAGCCTTCTTCCAATGAAGGTGCTAAACCAAATTCTGTGAATTTCAATATTTTTTTCTTTTACTGTAAAAATCAGGATAATGTAGGCTTTTTTTTCTAATTTACCGCATAGAAAATCCAAAAGATTGATTTTTTACTGGAAAATTCATGAATTAGCTGGGAATTATTAAATTAATTTAATGCTAAATAAATAATTGAAAAAATCTACGTAAGGTAATGAATTAAAAAAGGTCCAATACGTTACATATTAGACCCCCTCTGTATAAACCTAAATTAGAAATGCGAATTAGTCTTTTTTCACAAAATAGCGATGCTCAATAACTTCTACACGTTCTACATCGTCTTCAATGGCTTTTTTTATTGCACATTTTCCAGTTATACCACGGTAAACTAAAGCACCACCCAAAGATAATCCAGAAAGTGCCGTTAGTGGATGTTTAATCAAATACCGAACACCCGCACCTAATATAAAACCTCCAGCCACAACAGAAAGGATACGTTCTGAAGTCTCAATAGTACCATTCTCACATTCTTCGTCTATTTTACTTTTTACTTTGCTTATTACTTTATCTACTATCGCGCCCATATGTATAAAATTTATAAGTTCTTCTGTAATTAATAACAAGCAGTACACTATTTTGTTTTTGTTTACTAATAATTATTCCGTTCTTTGGCCACACAATGTTGCAACGATGGAAATTATAGGGTACACTTTGTCTATTTTCATCGGTATCACCCTCGGATTAATCGGTGCTGGTGGTTCCATATTGACAGTACCAGTCTTAGTCTACCTATTCCATATACATCCTACACTAGCAACGTCCTATTCCCTATTTATTGTTGGAAGTACAAGTTTCATAGGAAGTTTCATCAAAACAAAGGAAAAATGTGTAAATTTCCGGGCAACATTATACTTCGGAATTTCCTCTGTTATCGTTGTACTTTTAGTCCGTAAAGTTTTACTGGTCCATATACCCGAAGTTATTCTAGAGATCAACCATTATCAGCTTACAAAATCAACGTTAACCATGATCTCATTTGCTACATTGATGCTCGGATCTTCGTGGAGTATGATAAAAAACAAGAAAATTCAATCTAGCCCTCAACATCCAGTTAAACAACATACCATTAAGATGATTGCATGGGGCATTGGAATTGGACTTGTAACCGGTTTTTTAGGTGCTGGAGGAGGATTTCTGATCATACCGGCCTTAGTTATATTGCTTCATATGCCTATACGTATAGCAATAGGCACATCATTATCAATCATTACGATCAATTCTCTTATTGGTTTTCTTGGCGATATCGATCATATAACGATAGACTGGAATTTTCTGTTCAAGCTGCTTACCTTAACAACCTTGGGTGTTGGAATAGGAAATCAACTTCAGAAAAAAATTCAAACAGATCATCTAAAGCCCATATTCGGCTGGTTTATATTTATTGTTGGTATTTATATTTTAATTAAAGAACTCTTTTAGCTACTTTTAATAGCAATGGCAAGTAAATTGCAGGAGTACATTAAACTGTAACCATAATCTAATATGCTGGTAAAAAAATACTCTGGAGAACTAGTTCCATTTAACAGTGACAGCTTACGTCATTCTTTAACGCGATCTGGTGCCAACAATGAACAAGTTGAAAAAGTTTATACACAAATCAAAGAAAAACTATTTGACGGGATAAGCACAAGAGAGCTATATCAGTTAGCTTTTGAAGCCCTAAAATCACAAAGAAATTCTTTTGCAGCTCGATATAGCCTAAAAAAAGCACTTCGAGAATTAGGTCCTGAAGGTTTTTATTTCGAAAAATGGATCGCACGCTTATTTCAAGAATATGGTTTTGAAAGCACCACAGGACAAACAATCCAAGGCCACGCAGTTTCTCACGAGATAGACGTTGTTGCATCGAAAGGAAACGAGATGTTGGCCATAGAGTGCAAATTTCGAAATGATATAGATGCGAAAATTTCAGTGACAACTCCCATGTATTTCTTATCCCGATTTAAAGATATCAGTGATATATCCTATCATTTCTTCGGTCAAAATAAAAAATTCACGCAAGGATGGCTCGTTACCAATGCCTATTTAACTTCAGACTCCAAGGACTTTGGTAAGTACTATAACGTCAATTTTCTTTCATGGGACTACCCAACAGACAATAGCATAAAAAAAAGAGTGGATAAAGCTGTTTTTTATCCTGTTACCTGCCTCACAACCCTTACAGATGTAGAAGAGAAAACTTTATTACAGAACCAGATCATACTCGTGAAAGATATTATCAATAATAAAGAAGCACTCAAGTCGCTAAAATTAGACTCCGAAAAGTTAAGGTTAGTACTTGAAGAGGCTAGAGAATTAATTGACTATAAACTTGAAGAAGAGTAAAATCAAAGCTTTAGTACGCACCTACTTAGCCTTCAAAACCAAAATAAAGTTCTTATTGTCGCCTTATTCTTTAAGAAATAAAGCGACAATAAGATATAAAATAATCTACTTTCAATAATCTACTAACAGAAAAAAATCAACACATTTCTTCCAATTCCATTAAGAAAATTAGATAACACTTATGATAGATCAATCGGATAATAAATATCACCATAAATTTTTAAATCATCCAGCACAACAGGATTTTCAAATATTCCAAACACAGAAGAACCTGAGCCCGACATCGCGGCATATAATGCGCCAGATGAATACATTGCATCTTTAAGTTCCTTAATTTTAGGAAATTGCTCGAATATAGTTAGTTCAAAATCATTGTTCAGATAATACTTCCATTCCTGGATTGGCAACTGAATAATGGACCTTAAATCAAACTCAGGAGTTTTGGCAGCAACTCCGCTATAAGCCTCAACGGTAGATATGTGAATATTAGGATTCACTATAACAATATAGTATGCGCTCAAATTGACCTCAATAGGAGCAAAATCAGTCCCAATACCAGTTGCATACACCGGTTTATTTTCAATAAAAAATGGACAGTCTGCGCCCAGCTGCTTCGCATAATTTTCCAGTTGTACAACAGATAGTTGCAGCTCAAATTGATCATTTAGCATTTTAAGCACATAAGCTGCATCTGCAGATCCACCACCCATCCCAGCTCCGATTGGTATTCTTTTTAATAAATGAATAGCAACCGAAGGAATATCAAAATCTTGTTGAATTAAATGATATGCACGCTCACATAAATTCATACCCTTTCCAGGGATCACAATACCCTCCGACGAAAAAGTTGTACTACCGGAACTTAGTGGAACAATTTCAACAGCGTCATACAGGTTAACGGGGTAAAAGATCGTCTCTAAATCATGATAACCATCAGGTCGCTTACCTACAATATGAAGACCCAAGTTTATTTTAGCATTTGGAAAAGATAGCATAAAAGATATTTAATAAAGATCAGTGATAAAATTATGGATTCTATGTTAATATTCAAAAGTACCTGCTAACCAGATAGGAACTGTAAATTCTTCAATGAGGTGTGCTAATTTATAATTTTTATAATTATCTACGGTCAACCAAGTTGCTTCTTCAAGCTCTGCCTGTGGTATTATAACTAATTTTTCCTTAAACTCTATTCTAAAAACCTCACCTCTAACGAGCGTATCAGCTTCATTAACTGCTTCGGTTTCATGAAAGCCCATATATTCTAAATCTCGTGATAAAATATCCAGATCTAATTCTTCTTTTAGCTCGCGAATAAGGGCTTGAGAAGATAGCTCACCTTTTTCAATTTTACCACCAGGCATCATAAAATAGGATGAGCCTTTTTTTCTTACAACCAAAAGCCTATTATCAGCATCAACAATCATTGCACCTGCTAAATAAATCGTATTCATAGTTTCTCGTTTTAAGATGCCATAAGTGGCATCATGTTATAAAGTAAAAAGCGACTATTTCCATAATCGCTTTTTATATATTCATTTCTAACACTATTATGTATCTAAACCTTTTAAAAGTGTTAAATATCTTTCAATAGCTTCTCGCTTTTTAGCTGTAAGATGATAGTTCAAACTTGATGTAAGATAATGACGGTAATCAAAATCTTTATATTCAGGCAATCCTGGAATCACAGCTTCAGGATGTGAAACTCCCAGTTTTAAAGCTTCATTAAATGAAGTGATAAATGCTTCCGGTAACTGCTTTTTACTGACCCAAACTGCGAACGCAAAAGGAAGACCTGTAAATTCTTTCCAGGTAAGTCCAAGATCGTAAACATAAGGGACTTCATTCTTTTTGCCAAATGTTCGGTCTCCTATCAAGACATAAGCATCCGCCTCATCTATATTGGCAACAAGTTTAACTTGACGCTTCCAGTGATGCTTTAACAACACGCGTGCTAAACCATTAGAAGTGCGTGATTGCTGATCCAGATATAATGTCTGGATTTTTTCAATCGGTTTATGGGAAAAAATAAAAACCGAATCAACAGCCCCCTCCGTACCGATACAGTAGTCGGTGATGATATGCGCTTGAGGAAGACTTAATAACGCTGCTATAGGAATAATACCCAAATCAGCTTTATCATCAATTACTTTCTGGGCACATACACTCGGATTATCCAAGCTCAATTCGATCTGATCTAAAACTGCAGATTGTCTAATCCCATTTAAAAACGGCAATGTATTCGTATACGAAACTGCCGATACTCTCACTTTATCCATTTGTCAATACCTCTAGATGTTTCGTATTATAATAGTCAATGATTTCAAATTGATCATTATCATACGTTAATTTATATAAGGCAGTGTTTGTATGAGGAAATTCATCCATTTTTGAGGCATCTACACCTGTCAATAGGCAAAGAATAATACGTAAGGCACGACCGTGCATACAGACAAGTACGGTTTCTTCATGCTCTTGTTTAACCATATGTGCTATGGCATCACTTTGACGTAACATCAATGCATTAGGAGATTCCCCCTCATCTACACTGACATCCAATTCACCATTTTTCCATGCTGATACCAGCGCATTGAATCCACTCATGATAGATTCGTCTTGCTCTTTACCTTCGTAGATTCCCCAACTAATTTCATCTAAGCCCTCGAGCTCTTGCCAAGAAATACCATCTTTAATAAAAGATTCTACTGTTTGATGTGTTCTCAACAAGGTTGAGGTATAAATTTTATCAAACGGGATATCTTTATAAGCATCATAAAAAGCTTGAGCCTGTGCCAATCCCGTTTCATTTAGAGGAGAATTCACGCCACGTCCCTGAACAATACCTTTCAAATTCAGATCAGTTTGTCCATGGCGAATAAAATAAAAAGTCTTTTTCAAAATATGTCTTAATTATTTACAACAGGAAGTGCATAATAATTCTTCTTCTTGCTATCGTCTTCAAAAACCACATCCTTGTAATCTGTGACAACATGATATAAGGTATCACGCTCTATTGGATGACGTCCTACCTTTCTAATCAACTCAACCAACTGTTGCGTCGACATACCGGGATTCTGTTCCTCCGCTCCTGCCATACTGTAAATCTTCGTCGTATCATCCAGTGTTCCATCGATATCATCAACACCAAATGCTAAGGACATTTGTGCAGTATCCCTTGAAATCATTGCCCAATACGCTTTTATATGATCAAAATTATCTAGATAAATACGTGCTATCGCATAATTTCTTAAATCTTCAATCACAGAAACCTCAGAAATATGTGACATTTGATTTTCTTTATTTCTAAATTTCAATGGAATAAAGGTTTGAAAACCGCCAGTCTTATCTTGCAACTGACGAAGTCTTTCCATATGATCTACACGATGCCAAAATTGCTCGATATGACCATAAAGCATGGTTGCATTGGTATGCATTCCCAACTTATGTGCCTGTTCGTGGATATCCAACCACTGTTCAGCAGTACATTTATCATGGGCAATCTGCTCTCTGATCTCTGGATGGAAAATTTCAGCCCCACCACCAGGCATCGAATCCAAACCACAAGATTGCAAATACTTCATACCTTCATAATGACTCAATTTAGCCTTTTTGAAAATATAATAATATTCCACAGGAGTCAATCCTTTAATATGCAATTCCGGACGATGTGCTTTACATTTTTTAAAGAACTCCGCATAAAAATCAAGATTTTGCTTCGGCACCACACCACCTGTAATATGTACTTCCGTTACAGCTTCATCATCATACTTCTTCACGATATCCATCATGCCTTCCACATCCATTTCCCATCCTTCAGCACGTTCCTTGATCATACGGGAATATGAACAGAATTTACAATCGTAAACACATACATTAGTAGGCTCAATATGAAAATTACGATTAAAAAATGTGATATCCCCGTGTCTTTTCTCACGAATAAAATTCGCCAAAACACCTAAATAACCCAATTCGGCTTTTTCATAAAGGTATACCCCTTCATCAAATGTGATGCGTTCCTCTTGCAACACTTTATTCGCTATATTTCTTAACTCACTATCCAAAAGCGGATTAGAAATTAAGAAATTTAATTTTTCTTTAGCATCCATTAGCATGTCTCCTAGTCTATAACAAATGTACCAAAAACAAGGCTAAATTCGTAGAATTTAGCCTTGTTTTTGGTACTGCAATATATGTTGAACAACAATTAATCTGTGAACTGTTGCATATCTATTAATTTCCGGTATAAACCCTCCTGCTGAATCAATTCACTATGGCTACCTGATTCCACAATTTGACCAGCATCAATTACGACAATTGTGTCGGCGCTCTGAATCGTACTTAGACGGTGTGCAATAACAACTGTAGTACGATTTTCCATCAACTTATATAAGGAATCCTGAACTAATTTCTCAGATTCAGTATCCAAAGCTGATGTTGCTTCATCAAGCAACATAATGGGAGGATTTTTTAAAACAGCACGGGCAATACATATACGTTGGCGCTGTCCTCCAGAAAGTTTAGCCCCTCGATCACCGATATTTGTTTCATAACCCAATTCTGTTTTTAAAATAAATTCATGAGCATTCGCGATTTTTGCAGCAGCTTCAACCTCTTCCTGCGTAGCAGAAGTATTAGAGAAAGTAATATTATTAAAAATCGTGTCATTAAACAAAATGGATTCTTGATTAACTACTCCAATCATCGTGCGCAAAGACTCTTGATCGAGATCTCTTAAGTCTATTCCGTCAAAAAGAATCTGACCGCCGGTAACATCCATAAACCGTGGTATCAGATCTACCAGTGTAGATTTACCGCCCCCGGATGGGCCTACTAGCGCAATTGTCTTACCTTTTTCAATAGTCAAATTGATATTCTTCAAGATGTTCTTTTCACCATAAGAAAAATCGACCTGTTGAAATTCAATCGCTTCTTTAAAATCAGTAACTTCCTTAGCATTAGGCTTATCAGTAACTTCACTTTTGGTATCAATCAATTCCAGTACACGCTCTCCAGCAGCAATACCATTATGAATATTGCTAAAGGCATCAGTTAATGCTTTTGCAGGACGCATAACCTGGGAGAATATCGCGATATATGCAATAAATTCCGACGCACCAAATTCATCACTACCTGACAAAACTAAATTTCCACCATATAATAAAATAATCGCCACCATGATTACACCTAACAATTCGGATACTGGCGAACCCATCTGTTGCCGCCTTGCCATGGCACGCATAATACCGGCATAACGATCATTCTCATCATTGAAGCGTTTTTTGACAAAATTTGTTCCATTAAACGCCTTAACAATACGAACTCCTGATAAAGCCTCATCTAAAAAGGAAATCATATTTGCATACGAAGTTTGTCCCGCGATAGCTTGCGCCTTTAATGTCTTAACGATCTTCGATATAAAAAATGCAGAAATTGGGATAACTAACATCGCAAAAAGAGTCAACTTTGTTGAGATAGCAAATAACGTAACTAAAAAAGCAATCAATTGTAATGGCTCTTTAAAGACTACCTGCAAAGTTCCTGTTACAGAAAACTGCACAACCTGAACGTCGGAAGCTACTTTTGAAATAATATCTCCTTTTCTTTGCCCATTAAAATAACCTAAATGCAGATCCATTACATTATTAAAAACAGTTTTACGTAAATTCAATAAAGTATGAATACGTAAGTTTTCCATGATTCTCTGAGATAGATAACGGAATAAATTACTGATAAAGACAGATATAATAATTGCGACGCAAACAAACTTCAATGCACCATAAGGACCATACTGTTGATTGGCCAAATTTGCATAATAAGTAAAATAAGCCGGTAATTGACCAAGACCTTCTGGCTTGACTAACACGACATCGCTTGAAACCTGTTCTGTATTGAACAATACATGAAGCAAAGGAGCCAACATCGCCAAGTTTAACGTACTGAATACAACTGTAATTAATGTAAAGATAATATACGGAATAGCATATTTCTCAATGGGTTTGGCAAAAGAAAGTAATCTAAAGTATGTTTTCATTTATGATATTAAGGTAGCAAAAATACTAAAATTACGCGCAATATATAAGGAATAGTTTAAAGGAATGAAATCTTGCACTTGGATGATATTAAAAATTTAATTCAATAAACACCAATTTAAACGACATTATACTAGTATTTTAATAGAAAAAGCCTAATTTAGTCCTTGTAAATTGTAAAATACCAGAACATAATGCAAATAGAAGTTGCCAAAAGGTTGCAACAAACCGAAGAATATTATTTCTCAAAAAAATTAAGAGAGATTGATGAGCTCAATAAAGCAGGTGCTCGCGTGATTAATTTAGGCATCGGAAGCCCCGACTTACCTCCTCACCCTGAAGTTATTCAGACCTTGACGACAGAAGCGGCTAAAACCAATGTACATGGCTATCAGAACTATAAAGGTTCACCTGTTTTGAGGCAAGCAATTGCAGATTGGTATCAACGTTATTATCAGGCAACATTCAATCCAAATACAGAAATTTTACCTTTAATAGGCTCTAAGGAAGGTATTGTTCACATTTGCATGACTTACTTACAAGAAGGTGATGAAGTTTTAATACCAAATCCGGGATATCCAGCGTATGCGGCAGCAGTACGGTTAAGTGGAGCCACGGCAATTACCTATGATTTATCTGAAGAAACAGATTGGTTACCTGATCTTAAAAAACTTTCTGAAAACGATTTATCAAAAGTAAAATTAATGTGGATCAACTACCCTCATATGCCAACTGGTTCGAGTGCAAACGAAGGATTTTATCTTGAATTGATTGCTTTTGCAGAGGCAAACCATATTTTAATCTGCCACGACAATCCTTATAGTTTTATCTTGACAGACAGCCCTAAAAGCATTATGTCTATTGAAGGTGCAAAGGATGTTGCCTTGGAACTTAATTCATTAAGCAAATCCTCCAATATGGCCGGATGGCGAATCGGTATGTTAGTGGGCGCAGAGGCACGGATCAATGAAGTATTACGTTTTAAAAGCAACATGGATTCGGGAATGTTCTTACCAGCTCAATTAGCAGCGGCCAAGGCATTGCAGTTGGATCAAACATGGTATCAAGATTTAAATGCAATCTATCACGAAAGAAGGCAGTTGGTTTTCGAAATCATGAACCTGTTGGGCTGTACATATAAAAAGAATCAGGTCGGTTTATTTGTGTGGGCCAAAATTCCAGATAATTACGAATCAGGCTACACGTTAAGTGATGAGGTGTTAGATCTATCACGTGTCTTTATTACTCCCGGAGGTATATTCGGAAGTGCTGGAAACACCTATATTAGAATAAGTTTATGTGCCTCAGTTGAAGTATTAAAAGAAGCAATTGCTAGAATAGAACAAGCAAAACAAACGAATTAAGATTGAAATAACATGATGAATATAGCCATTATTGGCGTCGGTTTAATTGGTGGCTCCGTCGCCATGAAACTAAAAGAAAAAAAATTCTGTGATCAGGTTTTTGGTGTTGACAAAAGTGATGCTAATCTAACAAAAGCATTGCAAATAGGCTTCATTGATCAAAAGGCAACATTAGAGGAAGCTTTAGAAAAATGTAAAGTGATCATTCTCACAGCTCCAGTTGATGCGATAATCACATTAGCGCCCAAATTATTGGATCTCGTAAAAGATCAAGTCATCATTGACATGGGCTCTACCAAACTAAATATTTTACAGTTAATCTCGGAACACCCTAATCGTGGCCGCTATGTTGCCGCCCATCCAATGGCTGGTACCGAATATTCAGGCCCCGAAGCAGCATTACCAAATTTGTTTAAAGATAAAATGATGGTTTACGTTGAGGCATTTAAATCTGATGAAGATGCATTCGAATTAACAGATTCCATTACCGAACAACTGGAAATGCGGACGTCATTTATGACTGCAGAGGAGCATGATACACACACAGCCTATGTTTCCCATATTTCTCACCTGACTTCTTTTGCTCTAGCGTTAACTGTTTTAGAGAAAGAGAAATCGCAGGGTCGAATATTTGAATTGGCAGGATCTGGTTTTGAATCAACGGTACGCTTAGCAAAAAGCTCACCGGATATGTGGACACCTATTTTCAAACAGAACAGAGTTAATGTACTCGAAGTGTTAGAGGAAAACATCAAGCAGCTGCAGGCTTTAAAAGATGCCATCCAAGATGAAAATTACACTCAATTACACAAATTGATTAAAAAATCAAATAAGATTAAACGTATTATTAAATAAAACCCACTTGCTCCAACTGGCAAAGGCGAATTATTGTTTCATACAAAGTAATGAGAAGAAAGCATAGGAACTCGCAAGGTTCCTATTTTTTTTTTATTAAAAAAGATCACAGGATCATCGCTCTGCTGTTGTCTGTTTAACACCGTATGCTTCAGTTATATTGCTTTCAATTACTGATATGGATTTCATCCACGACGTATAAACATATCGGAATAAATAAATGCTGCCCCATCAACTACCAATACTTACATAATAGTGAGAGCTTACGATCAATTACGAGTAGAATTAGAAGTATTTTCTAAGAAATAGCATAAAATATTTTGGTTTGTAAAAAGCAAGGCATATATTTGCAACGTAGTTCAAATAGAAATACATCTAATCAACACCTCTTAATCAGGTCTTGATTTATAAAGAAGTGGCGAGAGACTGGCTCAATGACCCACTGGCAACCTTCAAAATACGTTTGAAAAGGTGCCAATTCCTGTCCAAAGTAATATTGCTTTGGAGGATATAAATGAAACGACAAATGATAATAACATTACAACAAAACAAGAAGGTAAATTCTAGCACCAACGTAACAGATACAAATATTCCATCAAAACAGATGCGAATGCTTTTGCACATGTTTACGTTTTCTTGTTAATCAATCTTTTTTAAAATTTATTGATTTCAAGTACATATCCATGTGCCCAATCTCACCCCTATTTTTTATTAACGAATCTTCAACTAATTAATTATAACTACAATGTCTACAAATAAAAATTTAAAATTCGAAACACTTCAAGTGCATGCTGGCCAAGTTGCCGATCCAACAACTGGAGCGCGTGCAGTACCTATATACCAAACCAGTTCATACGTATTTGAAAATGCAGAACATGGAGCGAACTTATTTGCATTAAAACAATTTGGAAACATCTATACACGTCTGATGAATCCAACAACAGATGTATTTGAGAAACGTATTGCTGCATTGGAAGGCGGTATCGCCGCTGTAGCAGTCGCTTCTGGACAGGCTGCGCAATTCATTGCATTAAATAATATCGTAGAAGCTGGTGAAAATTTTGTTTCCAGCAGTAATGTATACGGTGGTACATATAATCAATTTAAAGTAGCATTTAAAAGAATTGGTATTGAAGTACGTTTTACTAAAGAAACAACCGCCGAGGAGTTTGAATCACTAATCGATGAAAACACAAAAGCTTTATACTTAGAAACAATTGGAAACCCAAGTTACGATATTCCAGATTTTGATAAGATAGCAGCTGTTGCTAGAAAACATGATTTACCACTTATCGTAGACAATACTTTTGGAGCTGGTGGATATCTATTTAAACCTCTTGAACACGGAGCTTCTGTAGTTGTAGAGTCTGCAACAAAATGGATTGGTGGTCACGGTACAAGTATTGGTGGTGTCATCGTAGATGGTGGTACTTACAACTGGGGAAATGGTAAATTCAAACAGTTTTCTGAACCTTCAGAAGGATACCATGGATTAGTTTTTTCAGATGTTTTTGGCGTTAATGGCCCATTTGGAAACATTCAATTTGCAATCCGCGCACGTGTTGAAGGACTACGTGATTTTGGACCAGCTATTTCACCCTTCAATTCATTCCAATTGATCCAGGGCTTAGAAACATTATCGCTTCGTGTTCAGCGTCATGTAGACAACACATTAGAAATTGCGAAATGGTTAGAAGCCCATCCGCAAGTGGAAAAAGTGAATTATCCAGGGTTAAAAAGCTCTCCTAGCTTTGCAAATGCGCAAAAGTATTTAAAAAATGGATATGGTGCTGTTCTTTCATTTCAAATAAAAGGTGACGTGACAAAAGCCGATGCTTTTATCGATAGCTTAGAGCTAATAAGTCATCTCGCAAATGTGGGTGATACGAAGTCATTGATCATACACCCTGCGGCGACTACACATCAACAACTGAGTGAAGAAGCTCAAAAAGCTGCAGGTGTATTTGTAGGATTATTACGCCTATCTGTCGGTATCGAACATATTGACGATATCAAAGCAGATTTACAACAGGCCTTCGATAAAATTAAATAATTTCAGATAGCACTATTATATAAAAGCGTAAAAAAAACTATGAGTAAGAAATTAACGATTGGAATGTTTGGATTTGGGGTTGTAGGACAAGGATTGTACGACATTATCAAGACTAAAAACTTAAATTTAGAAATTAAAAAATTTGTCATCAAGAACGCTGACAAAAAAAGATCATTACCTGCTGAATTATTCACAACAGATGCTGAGGCTATTCTTGGTGACTCTGAAATCAATACCGTAGTAGAATTGATCGATGATGCTGATGCAGCTTACGCACTGACTGTTCGTGCATTAAAATCTGGAAAAAACGTTGTTTCTGCAAATAAGAAAATGATTGCCACGCATTTAGAAGAATTAGCGGCAATACAACAAGAATACGGCACAAGTCTACTATATGAAGGTGCAGTATGCGGAAGTATTCCAATTATCCGCAATTTAGAAGAGTATTATGACAATGAATTATTACATGCCGTGACCGGTATTTTTAATGGCTCCTCTAATTTTATATTGTCTAAAGTCTTCAATGAAAATCAACCTTATGCAGATGCGTTAAAAGAAGCGCAGGACCTAGGTTTTGCTGAAACTGATCCTACCTTAGATGTCGGTGGTTTTGACCCTAAATACAAATTAACGATCGTCGCTGCTCATGCTTATGGTATCAATGTAAATCCTGACGATGTTTTCAATATCGGTATTGATAAATTAGGAGCACAAGATATTCGCTTTGCAAAAGAGAAAAATTTCAAGATCAAATTGATCCCTACTGCTCGAGAAATAGATCAAAATAAAGTGGTTCTTTATGTTATTCCTAAGTTTATCAGTTCGGAAAACATTTTATTCAATGTTGAAAATGAAAATAACGGCGTCCTTGTAAAAGCAGCATTTGCAGATGAACAATTTTTCTACGGTAAAGGTGCTGGAGGTCATCCTACCGGATCTGCAGTATTATCTGATATTACAGCGCTACGTTATGACTACAGATATGAGTACAAGAAGCATTTAAATACAGATGCATTATCATACAGTACCGATCATGAAATCAAGGTGTACTTGAGATATGAAGATGACAGCCTAGTTGAAAAATTAGGTTTCACAAAAATTATTGAAAGATATTATGCTCCTGATTTTAAGTACGTTATTGGAACAATAAATTTGAAGAAAATCACAGATCTTAAATCTGAAATAAACAAAACAGGAAATTTTATAGCTGAAATTGCCTAAATTAATAAAAAGTACCGAATACCAACCAACCCTAACACTTGCTAATCACAAGTGAAAAACGTTGGATCTACTTGTAGGTTCAACGTTTTTTTATTTATCATCACCCCAATTCACTTCTATAAACCCCGTGCTGCAGCTACTACAAATCATGACTTATATTTAACAATTCAGATCTTTAATTAATGGCATTACTTACCACATAATCAGGTTCAAAACCATTTAAACTGCTATTTTTTGTTAAAAAATAGCATATTTAGAACTATAATAAATATGTGGCAGAAAATTTGCTTAATATCGTTAATATCACTATATTGTGATGTTACTAAAAATATTATAAATTATGGCTAAGTGGTTAACAATTCTACTGATAATGGTAGGCAACTTGGTTTTTGCAGATACCAATACAATTAATGCACAAGAACACTCGAATTCTAGTTATATAATTCTTGCGGTTGTTGCTTTATTGGCAATAATCTATATTCTATATAGAAGACAAAAAAGAAAATTTAACGATTAAGGGCATAAAGGGGAAGTGAAACTTCCCTTTATGCCTTAGTGTTTCCATATCTAATATCATCCTCCCGCCAATCATAGGTCATTCTAAAAGACCTTCATCACGAAAACTATAATACCCATTGTCTGTAAAAATAATGTGATCATTAACCCGGATATCCATTATTTTCGAAGCCTCCGCAATCTTTTTTGTCAGAATTTTATCCGCTTTACTTGCTTCACGTGAACCCGATGGATGATTATGAATTAATATCATAGAATGAGCTTTACAATTAAGAGCATTTCGTAGAACAATGCGAACATCAACTGGAGTAAAATCATTGCCTCCACGGCCTATTAATTGTTTATCCAGCACTTTACAAGCTGTATTTAAATACAAAACCCAAAATTCTTCGTGAGGAAGATCTTGTAACTGGTACCGAAAATATTCATAGACCCGCAGACTACTATTTAACAAAGGTTTTTCAATATATTCAGATTCCTTGCGTCTACGTCCTAGTTCAAGTGCGGCGACAATCGTAATCGCTTTAGCTTCACCTATACCTTTAAACTCACAAAGCCGCAATACCTCCATTTTGGAAAGACTATCCAGATTGTTTTGAACACTGGATAAAATACGTCTGCACAATTCAACTGCAGTTTCTTGCCTTGAGCCCGAACCAATAAGAATAGCAAGCAACTCTGCATCAGACAGTGAACGACGACCTTGCTCCAATAATTTCTCTCTAGGACGATCTGCCTCCGCCCAATCTCGAATGACCAGTTTGCTCATATCACAATAATAAGGTGTAAAAAAGGTTTATATAATCTACTAATTTAATCATAAATTTAAAAACTTAAAATAATTAGTATCAATTATTTAAATAAATTTTAGCATTTCAGAGCATACATGAGCATGCTTTCTTTTTTTCAAATCGTTTTGAAATCTTATATTTGTAATTGAACATTTATTTTAATAAAATGAGTAAAGCGATTATTAAAACAGAAAAGGGCGACATGACTGTACAATTTTATACAGCAGATGCTCCAAATACCGTTGCAAATTTCATCAAATTAGCTAAAGAAGGATATTACGATGGATTAAGTTTCCACCGTGTGCTACCTGACTTTGTTATTCAAGGTGGATGTCCAAATTCACGTGAAGGTGCTTCTGGTATGCCTGGAACAGGTGGCCCAGGTTACAAAATCGACTGTGAGTTAACCGGTGAAAACCAATTTCATGATAGAGGCGTATTATCAATGGCACATGCAGGCCGTAACACTGGCGGATCTCAATTTTTTATCTGCCACAGCCGTAACAACACTGCTCATTTGGATAGAAATCATACTTGTTTTGGAAAAGTTATTGAAAACGTTGATATTGTAGATGATATCCGTCAAGGTGACCGTATTTTAAGTATTGAAGTTATCGAAGACTAGTTCTCAACAAGAAAAAGTGTATTATGAATTTAAGAGCATTAGTTTCTGTAACAGGAAAACCAGGATTGTTCAAATTAGTTGGACAAAATAAAGGCGGATTTATTTTAGAGACTCTCGACAGCGCTAAAATTAAATCGGTAGTAAGTTTATCTTCTACGAAAATGGCAACATTAGAAGACATTACAATTTATGGCGAAGAAGAGGAAATTCGCTTATTGAATGTTTTTGAAACAATCAAAGAAAAAGGATTAACTGTAGATCCTAAAGCAGATGGTCAAGCATTACGTGATGCTTTCCGCGAAATTGCACCAGGTCACGATGAATCTCGCGTCTATTCGTCAGATATTAAAAAAATCTTTACATGGTACAATATCATTAAAGATTTACCTTTATTTGAAGAAGAAGCACCAGCTCCTTTAGTATAATTTAGGATAAAAAAGAGAGGGTCTTAACATATGTTAAGACCCTCTCTTTTTTTATTTTTAGTTTCTACTTTCCTGCTTGAACAATTCCTTTACAGATATCCGATATCAAAGCTGGTCCCTCATAAATAAATCCTGTATAAATTTGAACAAGGCTAGCCCCAGCATCAAGTTTTTCAATTGCATCTGCCGCAGAATGAATCCCGCCAACACCTATAATAGGAAAAGATCGGTTTGATTTTTCTGAAAGATAGCGAATGACTTCTGTCGAGCGCTTGGTCAAGGGAGCTCCACTCACCCCTCCCATTTCTTTAACCAAATTTTCATCACTTTGAAGGCCCTCTCTAGATATCGTAGTATTTGTTGCAATGACACCAGCAATACCAGTTTCTTGAACAATTTCAACAATATCATCCAATTGACTATTTGTCAAATCTGGAGCAATTTTAAGAAGAATAGGTTTCTTATTTAATTTTCGTTTATTCAATTCCTCGAGCGTATTTAAAATATGTTTCAGAGGCTCCTTTTCCTGCAGATCACGAAGTCCAGGAGTATTTGGAGAACTGACATTGACAACGAAATAATCAACATAATCAAAAAGTGCATTGAAACAATAAATATAATCATCTACCGCCTGTTCATTTGGAGTGATTTTATTTTTACCGATATTTCCACCGATTAAAAGTCCTTTACGATCTTCAGTAGCTAAATGTTTAAGACGATTAGCCGCAACGTCAGCACCTTGGTTATTAAAACCCATACGATTGATTAATGCCTTATCAGGAATTAAACGAAACATCCGTGGTTGATCATTTCCTGGTTGAGGTCGTGGCGTTACAGTACCAATTTCAATAAAACCAAAACCAAAATTGGCCATATCAGTAATGTATTCGGCATTTTTATCAAAGCCTGCAGCCAATCCTACAGGATTTTTAAATTTAAGGCCAAATACTTCGCGAGCCAAATTCGGATTTTCATAGGTATACAGACTGCTTAATAATTTTTTAGCACCCCAGATTTTTGAAAACATTTTTAATCCCCCAGTCACCGTATGATGAGCAGATTCAGGATCCATTGAAAAGAAAATAGGTTTTACCAACTTGTACATATGCACAAAGGTAGGCAAAGAAGAAGAAATTTCATTACTTTTGCAATCGAAATGATATCAATAAATAACTTAACATTCGAAATAGGCTCTCGCGCATTGTATGATGAGGCCAACTGGCATATTAAACCTGGAGATAAGGTAGGTCTAATTGGAGCCAACGGTACCGGTAAATCTACTTTGTTGCGATTGATCGTAGGACAGTATACGCCTACTTCAGGAAGTATATCGATGGCAAAGGACTTAAAAATTGGTTACCTAAATCAAGATTTATTATCTTATCATTCTGATAAAAGTATTTTACATGTAGCAATGGAGGCGTTTGAGCGCCAAAATCAATTACATACTGAAATAGAAAACTTACTCCAAAAATTAGAAACAGACTATTCTGACGATATTCTAAATAAATTAAGTGACAAGCAGATGGAATTCGAAGCTTTAGATGGCTATAGTATCGAATTTAGGGCTCACGAAATTTTAGCGGGTTTAGGTTTTTCAGAAGATGAGCAGAAACGTCCGTTAGCGACCTTCTCCGGTGGATGGCGCATGCGTGTCATGCTGGCTAGAATCTTATTGCAGACTCCAGACATTTTATTGCTGGATGAGCCTACCAACCATATGGATTTACCTTCTATTAAATGGCTGGAAAATTACTTGCAAGGCTTTGAAGGTGCTATCGTTATCGTCTCACACGACAGGTACTTCTTAGACCGTATTATTAAAAAAACGGTAGAATCCCGCAAAGGTAAATTAACGCTGTACGCTGGTAATTACAGTTTTTATTTGGAAGAGAAAGCACTAAGAGGTGAAATTCAAGCTGGTCAATTCAAAAATCAGCAAGCTAAAATCAAACAAGAAGAACGTTTGATCGAACGTTTCCGTGCGAAAGCCTCAAAAGCAAAGATGGCACAATCCCGTATTAAGGCTTTGGATCGAATGGAAAGAGTGGAAGATGTTGATGATGATAACCCAACGGTAAACTTTAGCTTTAAGTTTTCAAAACCATCGGGAAGACATGTTGTTACCTTAGAAAATGTATCGAAATCTTATCCAAACCTCGAAATTTTAAGAAATACGGAGGGGATCATTGAAAAAGGTGATAAAATAGCCTTGATCGGTGCCAATGGTAAAGGTAAATCGACCTTGTTGCGTATTGTGGCAGGTGCAGATACGGAGTATGAAGGGAAATCTGAACATGGCCACAATGTATTGCAAACGTTCTTTGCACAGCATCAATTGGAAGCCCTGCATCTGGAAAACAGCATAATAGCAGAGATGCAAGCTTTTGCGCCCAAACATACAGAAACGGAGTTACGTTCAATCTTAGGCTGTTTTCTATTTTCCGGTGATGACGCATTCAAAAAGATCAAAGTTCTATCTGGAGGCGAAAAATCACGTGTTGCACTAGCAAAAGCATTAACAGCTGATGCTAACTTCTTGGCACTAGATGAGCCTACCAATCACTTGGATATGCAATCGGTTAATATTTTGATTCAAGCGCTTCAGCAATTTGAAGGTACCCTGATTGTCGTTTCTCACGATCGTTACTTTCTGGATAATGTTGCCAACAAAATATGGTATATTGAAGATAAAGAAATTAAAGAATACCCAGGTACATACCAAGAATTTGAAGAGTGGAATTCAAAACGTGTGATCAAACCTGAAGAAAAAAAGGTCGAGAAAAAAGTTGTAGCAGAAGAACCTAAAAAAGTCAAAGCTGCTCCTTCTGAAGATAAATTCAAACTGATCAGCAAAAAGAATAAAGAACTAGCGGCATTAGAGGTTAAAGTAGCTGAAAAAGAAGTTCTTCTAAAAGCACTGGAGACAGAATTAGCAAAAGAAGAGATCTATTCCAACGCAATCAAATTACAAGAACACACGCGTAATTATAATTCCTCTAAAGCAGAATTAGAACAATTGCAAAAAAATTGGGAAGATTTAGCTGAAGAAATTATGGAATTGGAAGATTAATTACACTCACTTAATTAGAAAGGTATACAATAGGCAGGCTTATTGTATACCTTTTTTTATTATGAAGGAATTGTGAAAATAAACTGGATCGAAAATATCTTATACCCGAAAGTTTTTTTAAATAGACGGAAAGCAACAAAGTATTTCCAAGGAAAAACTATTTTAATCACCGGAGCAAGTGAAGGTATTGGAAAAGCCTGTGCAACACTTCTTTCCAAATTCCAGGTACACCTCATTTTAGTGGCTCGATCACAAGAAAAATTAGAAGAAGTAAAAGCAATTGCCATCCAAAACAATTCCACTGCGTCCATCTACGTGACAGATCTATATCAAGAACAACAAATAGATCAACTTATTGAATATATTCATGCAAGACAGATGACGATAGATATCCTTATTTCTAACGCAGGTAAATCGATTCATCGCAGTTTGACAAAATCCTTGCCGCGCTACCATGATTTTACAAGAACAAACATGCTGAATTATTTGGCTCCAGTGAAATTGACATTAGCACTTACTCCTCTTCTATCACAGCAAAAAGGTCAGATTATCAATATTTCTGCGCTCAATGTTCTGCTCCCACCTGCACCACATTGGGCTGCATACCAAGCATCAAAAACAGCATTTGATCAATATTGCCGATCAAACCAATCTGAATGGAAAAAAATGAATGTAAAGCTAAAAACAGTCTACTTACCATTGGTAAAAACAGAAATGATAGCGCCTAACGATCTTTATAAAAACTTTCCTGCCATGCAAAGTAGTGAAGCAGCCTTGCGTATTATAAAGCTCATCTTAGGTACTGGTAGTTATTCTAGGCCATGGTGGTCTCCCTTTCCTATAACAATCGGATTTTTTATTCGAAAAATATGGGATAAATTTTAACCATATTCCTATGAGATTACGACAAAAAATTGATTTCGCTATTCAAGTATTTAAATCCCTCCTATATACGCTTCAATCAGGTATTAATTTATTTACTTTATTGAAATCAATTCGGAAAGCAAAAGATTCCTACTTAAATGATGGTAATCGTACCATAACTTACGCAGCGCTGTATGATGAAACCTGTCTTACGATTGAAAAATTAAAAATAGTACCCAAAAACAAGCTATCTTCCCGAGTCATTCTCATCGCAGACAACAGTTTCAATTTTATTAGCTATCTAT
This sequence comes from Sphingobacterium sp. B16(2022), assembly GCF_012030425.1. Taxonomy (GTDB): domain Bacteria; phylum Bacteroidota; class Bacteroidia; order Sphingobacteriales; family Sphingobacteriaceae; genus Sphingobacterium; species Sphingobacterium anhuiense. The sequence goes on from NZ_JAAUVN010000001.1 coordinate 1,729,789, forward strand.
TTGCCCTTTCCGCACTTTCAAAAGAGGTAATTATCATGAGTTCCCAATTATCCGATCTCCAATTAGAGAAAATTTTGGAAAATTATCCTCAGGTTCTAATGCTAACAGATAACAAAGACCGATTAGCAAATCTACGTACAAAGTCTTTGATCTATTCTTTTGCGGAAATTAATGCATGCGTCATCAATAAAGTCTCTCATAAAATAAGACGAAACAATGGTAAAATAACAATTTTAAGTACAGGTTCTTCAAATATTCCAAAACCCATTGAACGTAAACTCAATATCTCAAAAATATGGAGTCCATTTACAGAATTAATTTCAAAACTTGGGCTACTTAACTATTCCTCTACTTTCATTACAGTTCCATTTTATCACGGTTATGGTCTTGCAAGTTTGATTTTAGCACTATTTTTAAAGCACAACCTACACTTCACCACAAAATTTAGCGCTAAATGCATTACTCAATTCACGAACAACAGAATAGACTGTTTGGTTCTTTTACCTTCTATGATTCCCAAATTCCTTGAAATAGATCAAAATGCACTGGGCCTGTTCCGATGCATTATTTCCGGAGCAGATAAACTAGAAGCAACATGGGTATCATTTATTCTAAATCAATATACCGAGACGAACATATATAATCTCTATGGAACCACAGAATTGGGAATCTGCAGCATTGCTACCCACACGGATTTAACAAACAACAACAATACGATTGGCCGATTTCTAAAAGGTATCGAATACCACTTGCAAGCAGATCAGCAGCTCAAAATAAGATGTCCCTGGATACACGATCTGTCTAAAAATCAATATGTAAGTACTGGAGATCGCATACACCAGGATAAAAACGGATTTTTATATTATCTTGGCAGAACAAACTCTTCATTTAATATTGGCGGAGAAATTATTCATTTTAGTGAATTAGAAGAAAAAATAAACAGTTATGAATCTGTTGCCAAAACTAGAATTCTCGTATCTAAAAATGAAATGATGATAAGCGAATTGAATTTAGAACTTACCTTAAAAAAAGATTCGGCATTTAATGAAGCAGAATTTAGAAAATGGCTCAATAGGACATTCCCTAAATACTTGCAACCAAAGTCCCTTCACTACAACGATAATTAATCCGTTCGGCTACAATAAAAAACCCTCAACACAGCACATCTAATACCACCTATATATCAACAAATTAAAGATATATTTGTAAATAAAAAATTAAGATTAATTATAATAAAATTCCTTAATCGGCTCAAAATGGATGAGTCTTTCATTGAATTTATTAATGTTCTCCATCTTACCAGATAAGTCATAGATCACAGCCAATTCACCACCTAGCTTTTCAATAGTTTTCCGATTGAATTTCACCTTAAATTTTAGAGCCTCATTTTCGAAATTCGTAACCTGTTCAAAGTCACAATCCATAAATCGTACATGCACGGTACGAATTAAATAATACCGCGATAGCATCAATTCAATTTCCTGAAATAAGGATAAGATAATAACCATGAAGAAAGTAAAAAACATTGCTAATTTTGTTTCTCCTATTCCCGAGATCATACCTAACCCTGCTGTTGACCATATCACGGCGGAAGTCGTTAAACCTTTTACCGACAGTTTTCCTTTAAAAATAACACCCGCACCGATAAAACCAATACCAGTAACGATATTAGCGGCAATACGATCATCACTCCCATTGCCACCCATCATTTTTGAAACAACAGTAAAAACAGCTGAACCAAAACAGATCAAAACAATCGTTCTAAATCCAGCTGCTTTATTTCTATATTCCCGCTCAAAACCTATTATAGCGCCACAAAATATGGCAACCAGCACATTCCAGATGTATTGATTATCAAAGAAATTCAACAAAGAGTCCATAATTGACGAACGTATTATAAATATGCATAAGTAATACCATCACCACCGCGGTCCTGATGTTCGTCTTCAAATCGGGAAATATGGCTGTATTTTCTTAAATAATCACGTATAAACTTGCGTAAAATACCATCCCCTTTACCATGAATAATTTTTAAAGAAGGGTAACCGATCATTACTGCTCTATCCAATACTTTCTCCAGCTCATATAGCGCATCTTCGGTGCGCATACCGCGAAGATCAATCTCAGGATTGAAATCAGCTACAGCATGTGCAGAAAGTGTCTTAGATCCAGCTTTTGCTGCTTTCTTCAAATCTTTACCCGCTAACTTGATAACATTTTTGCGCTTCTGCACAGTTCTCAGTTCACCCATCGCTAGAATAAGATTGTTTTTTGCAACCTCTAATACAACAGCCTCATTTTCCGAATCGATAATCTTTACCCAATCGCCAACAGCAATTTCCTCTGTTAAATCAGCGGTAGCAATAGGTTTCTTCTCGATCTTTTTATCCTTAGGTAGTATGGTCGAGAATGAACGATCCAAATTGGCACGAATTTCCTTAGTCTTTTCTTTATCAGCCTGAGCAGACTTAATCTCTGCTACTGTATTTTCAATTAATTTATTAGAGTTTTTTAAGAGTATCTGGGCTTCTTCCTTTGCTTTTTTGAGAATTGTCTTTTTATTCTCCTCCAAATAAGATTGTAAATCCTCGTATTCAGATTTTATGCGGATCAATTCCTTTTCTCGTCTTGTTATAGCAGCTTTTGTATCAAATATTTCCTTCTTCTCGCGCTCCAGATCTACCAAAAGTGTATCTACTTTTTTCTGATGGTTTCCAACCTTCTGTTTTGCTAAATGAATAATCTCTTTATTCAATCCAATTTTTTGCGCAATTTCAAAGGCGTAAGAACTCCCCGGTTTTCCGATCTGCAAGATATAAAGCGGTTTCATGGCGACATTATCAAATAGCATCGAAGCATTTTCTAAACCAGGTGTTTGATTTGCAAATACTTTCAGGTTCGAATAGTGCGTCGTCACCACACCGCGAATGTTCTTTTTATTTAAAGTTTCCAAAACAGCCTCAGCAATTGGTCCTCCAAATAATGGATCAGTACCCGTACCAAACTCATCAATTAAAATAAGCGTTCGAGCATTCGCAAACTCTGTAAAATACTTCATCTTAGAAAGATGAGCGCTATAAGTACTTAAATCACTCTCTATCGACTGATCATCACCAATATCTGCAAAAATTTGCTTATAAATCCCCATTTTGGAGTGCGCATCAGCGGGTATTAATAATCCGGATTGCAACATGAGCTGCATCAATCCTACTGTTTTCATACAGACAGATTTACCTCCAGCATTAGGTCCTGACACCACTATAACACGCTGTACATCGTCGATCTTGATATTTAGAGGAACGATTGTCCCGCGGTCGTGCCCAGCATTTAGTGTCAGTAAAGGATGCCGCGCATTCACTAAATTTATTTCAGCCTCTTTGGATAATTCAGGCATTTCCGCCTCAATATCTAACGCAAAAAGTGCTTTCGATCGAACAAAATCTACCTTAGTAAGTAAGCCATCATACGAAAGCATCAACGGTATATGCGGTCTCAATTTGGTTGTTAACTCGACTAAAATACGTATAATCTCACGTCGTCTTTCAAACTCCAAATCTCTAACCTTATTGTTCAGGTGAAATACTTCTTCAGGCTCTATGTAGGCAGTTTGTCCCGTAGCAGATTCATCATGAATCAGTCCTTTCACCTTACGCTTATTCTCAGCTAAGATAGGAATACAAAGACGGCCGTCTCGAATAGTCAAATTACCGTCAGCTGTCCATCCGCTGTTCTGCGCGCTTTTAAAAATGATATCAATTCTTTTACGTGCTTCCTGTTCTGCTTTCAAGATGCTTTGAGAGAGATCAAGCAACAGGCGTGAAGCATTGTGCTTCATTTTACCCCGATCATCAATGATCATTTCAATATCACGGATAATCTGCTTTTCAATAGGAAGATGTTCAAACAGTAATTCTAAATTAGGGTACTGCCCTTCCCGATCATTGAAATATCGGATGATAGCATAAACAGTTTTCAACGAAAGAAGCACACGATGAAACTCCTCCTCCATTAAAAAGGCTCCTTCGACTTTAGCTTTTTCAACTAAAGCACGAATAGGATATAAATGATCAACTGGCAAAGCATCATCAGTTGTTAATAAATCTTTAAATTCATTTGTTTGACGTAAAAACTTGTCTATCTGATCAAATCGGGTTTGTGGCTGTATCTTATCAACCAAATTACGCCCCGACTCACTGATACATTTTTGTTTTATCAATTCCTTAATCTCGGCAAAACCGAGCTTATCACTTGCGTTATTAGGATAAATCATGTTTCTATTACTATTTATTTAACCGGTTCTGGAGAAAGAATCTCCGTTTTTTGTTTGACCTTTCGGTCCAGTAAAAGAGGTTGTTTGACCGGATTTCTCACCTTCTTTACATCAGTTTTAAGAGGTATATCTTCAGAAGCCTTGACCGATTCAAGTTTAGGTCCCTGGCCATTTCGTATGGATTTGGCCTCAACTTTCTTAGTAACAGTCGAATCGCTTTTGGAAGTAGCTGGTACAGACATATTTTTAAGTAAAAATGTACCTAGATTCAAATTACCTTTTAAACCCGATTTATTATAAAATTCTTGCGCTGCCTTTTTGTAATCCCATTTTACACTATCTTGTTTATAATTTAGGATCAGTTTTTTCTGCGACTCATAAAGTTCTTTAAAATCATTAATGCGAGTTAAACTATCTTGAAAATGTGCATTCTGTATAGAATCTTTTCGTCGAATAGAATCCATTCTGACCTGGTCAGTTTTGATATAACCGTCATTCATATTTTTCAGATTCTTACCGACCTCCTCATATATCTTGTTCATCACTTCGGCATCACTACCATAAAAAGAAAGATTTTTCTTAAAAGAAGTGGAATCTAAATCATACTTTTTGAACGTATTGTCATATAACGGAAATATAACGCGCTTTGCACTATCCGAGTTTAATGTTGATAGATAAGCATCAGTTATATAAATCTCCGTTAGGACCTTCACAAAATCCTTTTTTGGAATAATATCTTTCTCATTTGTACTTTTACAAGAAACAAATAAAAAAATCAGAGCAAGTACATTCAGTATTAATCGTTGCATTTCGTAATTTTGTACAAATTTATAAAAAGGCCTGACATTTGTCACCCTTTGAATTCTTAAATATACAATTATCATGAGTATTGCAAGCAACCTAGAAGCGATTAATTTAGAAGTTAAAGCGCTCGGCGTTCAACTAGTCGCTGTATCAAAAACAAAACCGAATGAAGATATCATGGAAGCCTATGAAGCTGGGCAACGTGTTTTTGGTGAAAACCTTGTTCAAGAACTTGTTGAAAAATATGAATCTCTACCAAAAGATATCGAATGGCATCTTATTGGTCACTTGCAAACAAATAAAGTTAAATACGTAGCTCCCTTTGTGACCTTAATCCATGCTGTTGATTCTTTCAAACTTCTGAAAGAAATCGATAAACAAGCTGCTAAAAACAAGCGTGTGATCGACTGCTTACTTCAGGTACACATTGCTGAAGAAGATACTAAATTTGGTTTTGACCATGCAGAATTAATTGAAATGTTACGCGATGAGGAATTTTTCGCTTTAAAACATGTCAACATCCGTGGCTTAATGGGTATTGCAACCAATACAGAGAATGAAAAAGAGATCAAAGAGGAGTTTTATGAGCTAAAATCATTATATGATGGCATCAAGGCAAGTTTCTATCGTAAAAACGAAAGTTTCGATACGCTGTCGATGGGTATGTCTTCTGATTACAAATTAGCAATAGAAAAGGGATCTAACATGATCCGGGTGGGAAGTACTATTTTTGGAAAACGCGTCATCAAACATTTTAAAAACAATGACTAAAGCGATTATTAGAACTGCTGTTGAAGCAGATTGTCCTGCAATGCTGGAATTAATTAAAGAACTTGCCATATTAGAAAAAGCACCCAATGAGGTAACGGTCTCTATGGAAGAGTTTATTGACGCCGGATTTGGAGAAAACCCAATATGGGGAGCTTTTATTGCAGAATTTGATGGGAAAATCGTCGGAATTTCACTATATTACATTCGTTATTCCACTTGGAAAGGAAGAAGGCTCTATCTTGAAGATTTAATTGTGACAGAAAGTATGCGTGGCTATGGAATTGGCAAACAACTTTTCGAAGAAACTATCAATTACGGCAAATCTAAAGGATATCAAGGCATGGTTTGGCAGGTTTTGGACTGGAATGAACCTGCTATTCAATTCTACCGAAAGTATAAAGCGGACTTCGATGCCGAATGGATTAATGTATCGATAACATATTAGAACAGAAAAGGACGGTTAAATTACATGAAACCAAAATACTATTTCAACCCCTCGATCATTTTTGCATTAATTGCCATTACTTCATGTACTGGTAACGATACGGCAAAAGAACAAAAGAAAGCTAGTGGTGATACGCTTCATTATGACATGAAAGAAGTGCATCGGTATAGCAACTTTTTTGTGAAAGAAGGTGAAAAAATAGACACAACATTCTTCAGAGCTAAATATCCACAATTCAAGGATACCGTCATCAACACATTACTCAATCAATCGATTAATTTAGAAGGTGATTCGGAAATCAGTATTTCAGCCAAAAGATTCGTCGATGCATATGATGAATATGTAGAAGAAAATAGTGGCAGTTCTTCTGCAGCCTGGTTTCGGGATTTACAGGCAAAAGTATATCAAAATACCCCTAAGTTTATCAGCATAGAAACCAACCAAACCGAATATACCGGTGGTGCTCATGGTGACCATTTTACTCTTTTTACACATTATGATATCAATTCAGATCAAAAAATAACATTAAACGATATCATAAATGAAGAAAATCAGAAAGAATTGATTAAAATTGCAGAAAAATACTTTCGCAAACTGGAAAATCTATCTGACAAAGAATCTTTAAATGACAAGTTCTTTTTTGAAGCTGGCAATTTTGCCCTTGCAAACAATTTTGCTTTAGACAAAGAAGATCTACTTTTCTATTACAATGTATATGAAATTAAACCCTATTCTGGGGGAAATACAGCACTAAAAGTGCCATATAAGGATATAAAACACTTGATTTCAAACAAGGGTCTAGAATATATCAATAGTATTAATTAGCAATCAACCTCAACGTAATCCTATCCGATGCAAGTTTTTAAATTTGGTGGCGCATCAGTCAAAGATGCTGAAAGTGTAAAAAATTCAGCACATATTATCTCTAAATATAAAGTGGACGCTTTATTGGTCGTCGTCTCGGCCATGGGTAAAACCACCAACTTATTAGAAGACGTAACAAAAGCATATCACCAAAATACAGGTGAAGCATTTGAAATACTTGAAAAAGCCAAAGCATTTCATTATAACATATTATCCGGTTTATTCGAAGATTCCAATCATCCCATATTTGATGAAATCGCCAATTGTTTTGTCGAAATCGAATGGATATTAGAAGAAGAACCACAAGATTCTTTTGATTATTTATTTGATCAAATCGTTTCTACGGGTGAAATCGTTTCTTCCAAAATTCTAGCGGCTTATCTCAATCACATTGGTGTAAAATCCCAATGGCTAGATGCCCGCAACTACATCATGACCGATAACACCTATACCGAAGCGCAGGTTAACTGGGAAAAGACTGAAGCTATTATTCAAGCTGAGATCCCAAAAATCCTTAGCGAATATATCGGTGTCACACAAGGATTTATAGGCTCGACATCCGAAAATTTCACGACAACATTAGGTCGTGAAGGATCAGACTATTCGGCAGCAATCTTTGCAGCATGTTTAAATGCTGAACACGTGACAATCTGGAAGGATGTACCAGGTGTACTCAATGCCGATCCAAAATGGTTTGAAAAAACTGAATTGATACCTGAATTATCTTATACAGATGCAATTGAATTGACCTATTATGGAGCAACCGTTATTCATCCGAAAACAATTAAGCCACTTCAGAATAAAAATATCCAGTTAAATGTGCGGTCGTTCCTAAATCCGGAAGTACCAGGAACTAAGATCAAGAGCACAAATGTATCTTTACCTGTACCATCGTTTATTTTTAAGGTCAATCAAATTTTGATATCCATTTCACCGCGTGACTTTTCATTTATTGTAGAAGATAATCTGCGCGATATTTTCAATTTGTTTCACCAATTCCGCATTAAAATCAATATGATGCACAACAGTGCAATCAATTTTTCAGTTGCTGTAGACGATACCGGTCAAAACATCCTGGAAGTACTGGACGAATTAAAGAAAAAATTCAAAGTCAATATTGAAACTGGTCTAGAGCTTATCACCATCCGTTACTATAACCAAGAAACAATCAATAGAGTTTTAGTGGATAAACAGGTGATCAGCGAACTGAAAGATACCTATACTTGCCAGCTTCTTGTAAAAAAAATATAAATGAATACACTTATCCTTCAAAAGGAGGTTCAAGATTTTATTAATCAAAATGAATCAGAATCTTCCGCTAAATTAGCGCTAAAAAAATCTCCTTTTGAAGGAATTACCTCGTCTGAACTTGCAACACAAATAGATGGCAGACAGCGATGTCGCAAAAAAATTCCGCTCTGGGCAGAAACTGCGAACATATATTACCCCGATAAATTAAACTTAGAACAATGTTCTTCGGAAAAAACAGCGATATTCAAAGTATCACTAATTCCGGAAAACGTCACTTTAATCGATATCACAAGCGGCTTTGGTATTGATGATTTTTACTTTTCAAAAAGAGCTAAAAAAGTAATTTCCTGTGAGATCAATCCGCAACTTGCACTCATATCTCAATACAATGCCAAGCAATTACAAGCTAAAAACATAGAAGTTATCGCTTCAGATGGAGTAGACTATATTGCTAAAAATAAAGATCTTAACATAGGGTATATATACATAGATCCTTCCCGCAGGGTGGCGCAGCAAAAAGTTTTTATGTTGAGTGATTGCGAACCCAACATCGTTTCCTTACAGGAAAACTTTCTACAAAGAGCAGCCCATATCATGATAAAAGTTGCTCCTCTTCTGGACATCACAGCAGCATTGTCTGAGCTAAACCATGTCAAGCAAATCTATGTCATTAGTCTCCAAAATGACTGTAAAGAGCTACTTTTCATTCAAGAAAGAGATTTTTCTGGTCAACCAGAGATTACCGCTGTCCGTATTTTTGGTGACAAAACACAACAATTCACATTCACACAGGCAGAAGAAACTGAAACGGTCACTTCATTTTCAGCACCGCTGCGTTATCTTTATGAACCGGATGTATGTCTTACTAAAGCTGGTGCTTTTAAGAGTATAACCAAAGCATTTGATCTTAAAAAACTGCACCAACATACGCACCTATATAGTTCAGAAATTTACCAAGAAGATTTTTTAGGAAAAATTTATGAAATCATCGAAGTTATTCCGTTTTCCATCTTCAAAAAATCAAAAGAAAAATTAAGAACAAACGCTGTAGCTAGAAATTTCCCTTTAAAAACAGAAGTACTAAAAAAGAAATTTAAAATTATGGACGGCGGTGAATTACATAGTTTTTTTACTACAGATCATACAGGAGAACTGATTGTCATCCACGCGACACGAAAATAGTAAAGCGACAATACCATTACATATTTTCCTAAAATAAAGCATAATTTTATTATATGAGAAATATTGCTTTATCAGCTTTAGATCTTGCGCCAATCAAAAAAGGTTGCACAACGTCAGAAGCATATAACAGAACCATAAAAATAGCGCAACATATTGAGCAGTTAGGATATAAAAGAATCTGGGTAGCAGAACATCACAATATGGAATACATTGCCAGTTCAGCAACCTCGCTCGTTATTCAGCACATTGCAGCAAACACCAAAACCATTCGTGTTGGATCTGGAGGTATTATGCTACCGAACCATTCGCCCCTTGTCATTGCAGAGCAATTCGGTACCTTAGAGACTCTTTATCCAAATCGTATTGATCTTGGATTAGGCAGAGCTCCTGGAACGGATCAAGAAACAGCAATGGCATTACGTCGCAATAATTTTAATACAGCATACCAATTTCCACAGGATGTTGCGGCACTGCAACAATATTTTAGTGACAGTAATGTTGACTCCAAAGTAAGAGCTTTTCCGGCCGAAGGTCTAAACGTTCCTTTATATATTTTAGGATCCAGTACAGACAGTGCCTATTTAGCCGCCAGCCTTGGACTACCCTATGCATTTGCCGCACATTTTGCACCGGCACAACTGGCTCAAGCAAGTGCCATCTACCACCAGAACTTCAAACCGTCAGCTAGTCTTTCAGCACCATATTTTATTGTTTGTGTCAATGTAATTGCCGCGAAAACAGTAGAAGAAGCCGAATTACAGTCAACAAGTGTGAAAAATTTATTTGCGGGGATTCTAACCAATACAAGAGCACCATTGTCACCTCCAACATTTGAGGTTATTTACAAAGGGATTCCAAGTATTGAACAAGCCGCAGACAATATGCTTTCCTGCAGCTTTATAGGAGACAAAGAGACCATCAGAAAGGAATTGGAACCGTTCATCGAAAAACTACAAATCGATGAACTTATGGTCATATCTTATATTTATGATGATCAAAAATGTCTTGACTCGTTCCGTATATTGAAAGAAGCATTAACAGATTAAGAAAGTTTATTTACATCGTGCATTAAAATTTCTATATTTAATTATTCAAATTATAATGCACGATGAAATATTTAAGCCTTACAGCACTATTTATAACACTTATTTTTCAGTCCTGTCAAAATCAGAGTCCGGTTAATAAGACAATTCCTAATGACACTGCCGCTAGTGAAATAACAAGCGACACAAATGCAGTGAGCAAGCCTAGCATCAAAACCTCTACCAATAAAGAAGCATCCATTTTCATGATAGATACCTATCGGATTTATGACGATTCAGAAGATCCGAGCAAAATTTTAAATGATGGATGGCTAGATCTTTATGAGGAAAAAGGAGAATATTACCTTGCAAAGGTCGATTATAAAATAGAAGATGGATTCAGTGAGTGTGCGGGAGTACCCACGAAAGGAGTAATTTCAAAAAGAAATTCCATCCTATTTCTCAATTTCCCTTTTTTAAAAGCAGGAAAAATTGAAAATCTAAAGATCACCAAAGCTGAAATATGGCCTAAAGAAACTGTTCAGTATAATTTTAACAACCAGAAATACTTGTTAAAAGGATATGGTGACATTGTAGGAACCAATATTCAAACAAATGACCAAAACCATGAAGAAGTCTTTCATGATGTTAAAAATTATAAATTAACATGTTCATTCAACGGAAACTCAGAAATAAACATGTTCAAAGCTGACCAATTTAATGACACTTTTATCAAAACATTATTTGTAGGAGATATTGATCGTGATGGAAAACTTGATTTTATTATTTCAACCCCGACCGATTACGAAGAAAACAGCATTATGCTTATCCTTTCATCTCAAATAAGAGATAACGATATGGAGAAAAGCAGCTATAAGCAAGATGTCCAATTTGATTGTTAACGATGAAAATAAAGGCGATCATACAGGATTTCAATCCGGTTCAAAAATGTATATTTTCATTTTCCTTTAGCATCCTAACAGCTGTTATTTGCTATTGTCTAAATATAAACCTCTTAATGAGTGCTATACTTTTTTGGATTACCTTTAGTTTGAGTTACAGCGCTGTGTCGTGGTTTATCTTTTACCAGATGCCCGTAAACCGAATTGTTAGAAAAGCGGCATCCGAAGACGGAAGCCGTCTATTTGTATCCATTTTTATTTTAATGGCAAGTTTTGCCTGTTTGTTCGCTGTACTTCTCATTATTATCACAGATAGTACGACCGATATGCCCAAGGGCGCAAGCATCAGCATCTGTGTATTAAGTATGATGAGCTCTTGGTTTTTGGTACATACGACCTATGTCTTCCATTACGCACATCTGTACTATGCAGACGGTGCCACTGGTAAAGGATTGGATTTCCCAGGAAATGAAAAACCTGATTATATGGACTTTGCATACTTTTCATTTGTGCTCGGTTGTACATTTCAAGTTTCTGATATTGAAGTTTCGTCACGAAAAATTAGAAGAGTGGTTCTGTTTCATGGATTACTCGCTTTCGCTTTAAATACATTTGTTGTTGCATTAACAATAAATATTATTTCCGGCCTTATACATTAACCAAAAAATTTGTACTGGCTACAGACCCTTTCTGGATCAATACAAAAAAATCAAATAGCATATCGTTCTAAAAGCGAAGCCTTGTTACAAAATGCCCATTTAAAAAGAAAACGCACCCATCGAGCGATGGTGTGCGTTTCTAATTGAAAGGGAATTGAAAGGAATCTTTATAATTTCTCTGCATGTTGTGAAATATCCATACCTAATAACTCCTCCTCCTCAGATGCACGAAGGGGTGAAATCAGATCTGTTATTTTCAACAATAAGAAAGCAACAATTAAAATAAAAGCAGCGGACGCAAACAAACCAATTATATGCGCCTTAAATAGGGTTATTTCACCAAAAAATAAACCGTTATGCTCAACAACACCATTAATTTGTTTATGAGCAAATACACCCGTCAAAATCATCCCTACAATACCTCCAACACCATGACAAGGAAAAACATCTAACGTATCATCGACCTTTGAACGGGTACGCCAATCGACCACAAGGCGACTTACAATTGCGGCTACAGCACCAATTACTAATGAATGCGGAACAGTTACAAATCCGGCAGCCGGCGTAATCGCAACCAGACCCACTACTAGACCAATACAGGTTCCCATTGCAGATGGTTTAGTACCACGGATAGCATCAAAGAAAATCCAGGTAAGTGCAGCTGCTGCCGAAGCCGTCATTGTTGTTGATAGTGCCGTCGAAGCAAGGCTAGAAGCAGAAAAGGCAGAACCGGCATTAAAACCAAACCAGCCAAACCACAGCATACCGGTACCGAGCAATACATAGGTTACACGTGCAGGTGTATGATGACCAGGCTCTCTACCCTGTTTTAAGTAAATCGCTGAAGCCAGTGCTGTTAAGCCCGCTGACATATGTACGACAGTTCCTCCGGCAAAATCCAAAACACCCAGCTTAAACAATAAGCCATCAGGATGCCAGGTAGCATGTGCCAAAGGAGCATATATGAAGACGAAAAATAAACAGATGAACAAAATATAAGATGTAAAACGGATACGCTCTGCAAAAGCCCCCGTAATAAGCGCCGGTGTAATGATCGCAAATTTCAATTGAAACATAGCAAACAGTGCAAATGGAATCGTTGGAGCACCCACCCAAGGTTTACCATCAATTACATGATCAAACATAAAATACGTCATCGGATTACCGATGAAACCTCCGATACTATCTCCAAATACTAAACTAAAACCAAAAACAACCCAAATAACACTAACAACAGCCATACAGATGAAACTTTGAAGCATCGTTGAAATAACATTCTTCTTTCTAACCATTCCACCATAAAAATATGCTAAACCCGGTGTCATAATTAGCACTAATGCCGTTGAAGTCAACATCCATGCTACATCAGCTCCATTATATTCATAATTTCCATCATTTTTAGGTAAAGAAGGAAAAAATAGTGCCATTAAAACTATTATTACCATAAAATAGAAAGGAATCGCTGTTTTTTTAATCATTTTTAATTGTTTTGTTAATCAATATCCAAATTAAGGCAAAAATTACAGTAAAAACAATATTTATTTCAAATATTTTCAAATAAAACATCAAAATTCTACAAAAACACAAACAACAACAGATATATAATGCATTTTACTAAATATAAAACAGAAAAAGGGGGTAGAAACTTAATTCTACCCCCTTTAACAAGACTTATATAACAAAAAACTACATTTGTCTACTTGATATTATCTTAATAATACTTGCTTAAGCACCAATTTGCTTATCCAGTTTCTCACTTAGCACTGATTTTGGCACAGCACCGATTTGTTTATCGACAATCTCACCATTTTTGAAGAATAATAACGCAGGAATATTACGAATTCCAAAACGAACTGAAATTTCTGGGTTTTCATCTACATTTACTTTTCCGATTACCGCTGTATCAGCATAATCCTTAGCCAACTCTTCTACAATTGGACCTACCATACGACATGGACCACACCACTCTGCCCAAAAGTCAATTAAAACTGGTTTGTCTGATTTCAACACAACTTCTTCAAAGTTGCTATCTGTAATTTCTAAAGCCATATTTTTATTTTTTTAACCGAAGTTATTTGATAATTATTATTTACTCATTTATAAGAACAAATATAATAAAGATGTCCGTAATATAAGTGTAATATTAAATTGACACCATTTAATTCAATCGGTAATTTACACCTTCAAACTGCTCTATAGCCTCTAAGAACTCATTTGTCAAGTTGATACGCTTTAATTTCGCAGGCATCTCAATAGAAATTTCATCCTGCGGATCCCAAATTTTGAAACGCAGTTGACAATTCGGAACCACCCCTTCGATCTCATTTGAATCCAGCACTTGCTTCATCTCCTCCAAAAATAGATCATTTAATGCTGGCAATGCAATATTAATGGTGAAAATTTTAGCCATTTTCTCTCTCAAATCCGACAATAGCTGAATACCCTTGATCTCAAAACCCCAGTTCCCAACTTGTTTAAACCTTTCCTGCACCAAACCTCGGAGCTGCACAAAATAGCCTTCTTCAAGATACCCCTTGAACTTCACATAATCTTCACCAAAAACCATTATTTCATAAGAATCTGAATAATCCTCAATAATGAAAGAACCAAAAGGCTTACCCGATTTTGCAATACGATGGTTGGCAAGAGCAATAATACCACCGATAACAACCTCCTTATTTTTTATCCGATTAAAATCCAACAAAACATCTTCTTCAACTTCAGAAGCCTTAACCTTATTGATTAACTGCAGATCACTCACTTTGTTTTGACAGAAATGCTTAATCTCAAACTTATAGTTATCCAAGGGATGACTAGTCAGATAAATACCGATTACCTCTTTCTCGTACTTTAATTTTTCGATCAAACCCCATTGTGGGCAAGAAGCCAATACAGGTTCTGGAAGCTCAGCTGCGCCATCTCCGCCAAATAAACTTACCTGAGCCGAATTTTCATTTTCCTTGAATCGCTGTGCAAACTTAATCGCTTTTTCTAAACCAGTCGAATTATCTTCACTGTGAAAATATTGAGCACGATGCATATTTTGAAAACCATCAAATCCACCTGCATAAGCTAAACTTTCAAAAGCTTTTTTATTAGCGGCACGCAGATCAATCCGTTTTGCCAAATCAAAAACCGATTTATAGGGTCCCTTTGCACGTGTCTGTACAATCGTATCAACCGCTCCTGCTCCCACACCTTTAACAGCTCCCATTCCAAATCGGATCGCACCACGATCATTCACAGTAAATTTATAATGTGACTCATTCACATCTGGAGCCAATACTTCAAGTCCCATGCGCTTACACTCCTCCATAAAGAAAGTGACCTGTTTGATATCATTCATGTTATTTGAAAGTACAGCTGCCATGTATTCCGCTGGAAAATGCGCTTTCAGATAAGCAGTTTGATAAGCAATCCAAGCATAACAGGTCGAGTGCGATTTATTAAAGGCATAACTTGCAAAAGCCTCCCAATCTGTCCAAATTTTTTCTAATACTTTCGGGTTATGTCCCTTTTCAGCAGCCTGAGCAACAAACTTAGGTTTCATCTTATCCAAAACCGCTTTTTGCTTCTTACCCATAGCTTTACGCAACACATCGGCATCACCTTTGGAGAACCCTGCCAATTTCTGCGAAAGAAGCATTACCTGCTCTTGATATACAGTAATACCATATGTTTCCTGCAAATACTCCTCACAAGCATCTAGATCATAAATAATAGGCTCTGTCCCGTGCTTACGCTTGATAAAACTGGGGATATACTCCATTGGTCCAGGTCTATAAAGGGCATTCATAGCAATTAAATCCGCAAAAACCGTTGGTTTCAGATCTTTCATATGCTTCTGCATACCCGGAGATTCATATTGGAATACCCCAACCGTTTCCCCTCTTTGGAATAACTCGTAAGTCAATTGATCATCAATAGGAAATTCATCGGGATCTAACTCCAGGCCATTACTCAACTTCACGTTAGCGACCGTATCCTTTATTAAGGTCAATGTTTTTAACCCTAAAAAGTCCATTTTCAACAAACCTGCAGATTCAACAACAGAGTTATCAAACTGTGTCACATACAGATCTGAATCTTTTGCTAATGATACAGGAACAAAATTAGTGATATCGTCAGGAGTAATAATTACCCCACAAGCATGGATACCTGTATTACGCATGGAACCTTCCAATACGCGTGCCTGCTTAATCGTTTCCGCTTCAAGACCCGCACCTTCCGATATGGCGATCAGACGATTAACAGCTTCCAGTTCATCTGCGCGCAAAGTCTCTTTCAACGCTTTTTCATCCATATTGAAGATCTTTGCCAGCTTCAAATTTGGAATCAGTTTTGCAATTTCATTGGCTTCCTGCAAAGGCAGATCCAGTACACGAGCCGTATCTTTAATAGACGATTTGGCAGCCATAGTACCATATGTAATAATCTGGGCTACTTGCGAAGCTCCATATTTATCAATTACATACTGCATTACGCGACCACGACCCTCATCGTCAAAGTCAATATCAATATCGGGCATCGATACACGATCGGGATTTAAGAAACGCTCAAATAGCAAATCGTATTGTATCGGATCCAAATTTGTAATCCCTAAACAGTATGCTACGGCAGATCCAGCGGCAGAACCACGACCAGGACCAACAGAAACGCCCATTTTACGAGCTTCAGCAATAAAATCCTGTACAATCAAAAAATATCCTGGATAACCGGTCTTCTCAATGGTAGTTAACTCAAAATCCAGGCGCTCCATGATATCGTCTGTTACACCCTGCTTGTAACGACGCTTAGCTCCTTCTATTGTTAGATGTCTTAAATACTTATTTTCACCCCTCTTACCATGATCTTCCTGATCTTCTGCAACCTGAAATTCCTCAGGGATATCAAAAGCCGGTAAAAGAACGTCACGGTATAAAGTAAAGATTTCAATTTTATCGACGATCTCCTGAATATTGATAATCGCATCTGGTATATCCTTAAATAGCTTCTTCATTTCTGAAGCAGGTTTGAAGTAATATTCCTGATTAGGTAATCCAAACCTAAAACCTCGCCCCCGTCCTTTCGGTGTGCTCAACTTTTCACCATCCTTCACACACAACAAAATATCATGGGCGTGAGCATCAGGCTTATTGATATAATAGGTATTATTCGTCGCAATCAGCTTTACATCATGTTTACGAGCCAAACTGACTAGCGTCGTATTTACGCGGTCTTCATCCTCCTGACCATGGCGCATCATTTCAATATAAAAATCATCCCCAAACTGATCTTTCCACCAGATCAAAGCTTCTTCAGCCTGATTTTCACCGATATTAAGCACTTTATTGGGCACCTCTCCTTGAAGATTACCAGACAGGACAATTAAATCCTCTTTATATTGCTCAACAACCTTTCTGTCAATACGAGGTACATAATAAAACCCTTCCGTATAGGCTACTGAGGCCATTTTAGCCAGGTTATGATAACCTTTTTTATTTTTCGCTAAAAAGACAATCTGATAACCATTATCTTTTCTTTTCTTATCAAAATGATCATCACATACGAAAAACTCACAACCCACAATAGGTTTGATTATTTTCTCCGTAGGACTTTCTCCAGCAGCTTCTAATTCTTCATTTTTTGCTTTCGCCGCTTTATTATGATCGCCTACTTTAGAAACAAAATGAAAAGCCCCCATCATATTACCGTGATCGGTCAATGCAACAGCTGGCATACGATACTTCGCAGCAGTATCAACCAAATTAGCAATAGAAATTGTTGATTGCAGGACCGAAAACTGAGAATGATTATGTAGATGTGCAAAATCGGCATTTTCAAAATCATTCAGCACATCATGATCAATCACAACTTCTTGACCACCACTTGGCTGACTGCGCTTTCTAATTTCATCCGAAGCCGCCTTCAGATTCACGTGCTTTAAACCAACAGTTGGAATTACTGATGGGTTCTGTTGTTTAAAATCTACAAAATACCCTGTATCAGTCTGTAACTGATCAACAGTAAAAACTTCCCTTCTAACTAATTCAAAAAAACAACGTGTAGTTGCTTCCACATCGGCAGTTGCATTATGTGCTTCAGCAAAGGGAACTCCAAATAGATACGAATGAAGTTCAGTTAAATTTGGTAATTTAAAACGACCTCCACGTCCACCAGGCAATTGCAGTAAAGCAGCTGTAACCTCAGTACAGGTATCCAAGATAGGCATTTCACCCATAGGAGATTGAACATCATAACGATAGAACTCGCTACCCATAATATTCAAATCAAAACCAATATTTTGACCTACAATAAATTTGGCTTTAGCTAATGCTTCATTAAACTTAACCAGAACATCTTGAATGGGAACACCCTGTTCTGTCGCTAACTCGGTGGAAATACCATGAATTTTCTCGGAGTCATAAGGAATATTGTAACCATCCGGTTTGATCAGATAATCCTCATGCTCAAGCAGATTACCCATTTCATCATGTAACTGCCAAGCTATTTGAATACATCTGGGCCAATTATCAGTATCTGTAATCGGCGCATCCCAACGTTTGGGTAATCCTGTTGTTTCCGTATCAAATATAATGTACATACCTTAATTCTTTATTCTTTCCTAAACAGCTAAATATCAACAACTAAAAGACTTTCAAACAGATTAAAACAGACCTGTTTAAAAGTTTACTAATTTACAAATTTATTCCTCACTAAAGCTGAAAAACAAGTCATTTTACTAAAAAAAATAAGCTCATTTTTCATCTTTTCGCCTGCCCTTATCCTGTTCAAACAAAAACTGCGTTGTGCAAAAAAAGCAATGAAATTAAGCCATCTTTTTAAAAGCTTTTACTAATTCACTAACAGCCTGATCTAATTCATTTTCAGACAAGGATGCAAAGCCAAATCGAAATGCATTTTGAGTTTCATCGATACGAACAATTTCAAGCGAACAGTTCAAAAGTAAATCATTCACCAAAAAAGGAGGCTTTAACCGCACCCAAATGGCCATTCCACCAGCAGGCAAGGAGAAATAAATATAATTACCTAATCGATCCCGTAAAAGCTGATCCAAATAATCCCTTCGTATTTTATAGCAACGTCGTGCTTTTTTTAAGTATCTGTTCAACTCCCCCTCTTTAATCAACTCGGCTAAAGCATGTTGCATATAACCATCTCCTCCCACATCAATGATCTTTCTATAGGCAGTACACTGCGCAATGAATTTTTCTGGAGCAACCATAAAACCAATACGGATCGAAGGATCTAAGATTTTGGAAAAAGAACCGATATAGATAACATGCCCCTGATGATTACTACTGGCCAATGGTAAATAAGGAGATGAGGTATAATGATAATCATAGTCATAATCATCTTCAATAATCACAAATCCATACTGTTCAGCTAATGCTAATAATTTCATTCTACGCTCTACCGAAAGCGTAACTGTGGTGGGATAATGATGATGTGGTATAACATATATCAAGCTGATTTTTTTCAACTTACACCAAGCTTCCACGGCATCCGTATCAATACCATCCTCATCAACCGATACAGAAATAACCGATGCACCGGTATCTTTAAAAACCTGATTTGCCAATGGATAGTTGGGTTCACCAACAAGCACATGCGAACTATTATCCAGTAAAAGTTGTGCTGCCAAATATATACTCATTTGCGCTCCATGAGTAATCAGCACATGTTCCACCCCCATAGTGAGACCTCGAGATTCGATCAGATGATTCGCCAATTGCTCGCGAAGCTTGCGCACACCTTGCCCCGTACCAATATTTGCAATCTTCGAAATTGTTTTCCGGTTTGTAAAAGTCCGATAGGTCTTCAATAAATCATCAATTGGTGACAATCGTATATCAGGATATCCGTCATCAATAAGCACCTTATCAAATCTTTCCGCGATTTCAACCGACACTTCTGGCTGAGATTTTTTATACGAAATGGGAAGATCTTTTCCGTACCCCGTACGCACGAATGGCCTATTCCATTTTTGGGCCTTCAAAATTGGGATAAAGTTTGAAACAGCAACATATTTACGCGGCTCCACAATAATCCAGTCCTGAGACTGGAGCTCTTCGTAAGCAGCGATCACTGTTTTACGGTGAACAGCAAGATTTTTTGCCAATTCACGACTGCTGGGTAGATGTGCCCCAGGTTTTAAAACCCCATCGCTGATCGCATTAATGATTGAAATCGAAATCTGCCTGTATAGGGCAATATTACTCGATTTATCAATGGTTATAATATGTTCAAAAGGAAGCATACTGGACTACTTAATTACTTAAAACTGGAGCACAAAGGTAGTCCTATTTAAGAGTAATTTTGTCATAACAATTAAAAAAAGAAAATATGAAATCAGAAATTAGACAAGCAACATTAGCAAACCTTGACGAAACAGCAGTATTATTTGATTTATACCGTGTTTTTTATCGTCAGCAACCAGATCTTGAAAAAGGAAAAGCTTTTCTTAAAGAAAGATTTGTAAATAGCGAATCGACGATCTTCTTAATCTATGTAGATAATCAAGCAGTAGGATTTGTACAGCTTTATAAACTTTTCCATTATACCAAACTAGCTAAACAATGGTTATTAAGCGACTTATATGTACACCCGGACTATCGGGGCCAAGGTTTATCTATCGCGCTTATTGATCGAAGTAAATTATGGTGCGAAGAAACAAATGCTTGTGGACTAATGCTGGAAACAGAAAAAACAAACGTAGTCGGCAATAAGTTATATCCGAAATGCGGATTTGAATATGATGGATTACACAATTATTATCATTGGTGGAAATAAGTATACTAGAATGGCGAACGTAAAACGTTCGTCATTCTTCAAAAATTAAACTCAAGCTTTATTCAAAAATTAATAAATTGCCACCATGAATATTTCCGATCTGATTATTACTAAGAACGAGCAGACTGAACTGGCTAATATTTTTCTTAATAAAGAGAACAATGCTTCCATACAGCAGTTAATAAAAGAATATACCTACAGCGAAGAGCTCCTTCAATACGGACTACCTGTAAACAATAAAATCCTCTTGCATGGAAGTTCCGGATGTGGTAAAACAACAACCGCCAAAGCAATCGCGCAAACACTGGGAAAACCTATTTTAACACTAAACCTCAGTACAATCGTCTGTTCCCGTATTGGCGAAACATCACAAAATATAAAGCAAATATTTGATAAAGCGGCCCGCGAAAAGGCTGTCCTATTCCTAGATGAGTTTGATCAAATTGCAAAAGCAAGAGGTAATGACGACAAAGATGTTGGGGAGATGAGACGCCTGGTCAATACACTGATTCAACTCATCGATTATTTACCACAGACCGTATTACTGATCGCCGCAACGAACCATGTATCCATTATTGATAAAGCATTGCTGCGTCGATTTCAATTACAGATCAGCTATGATTTACCATCACAGTTAGAATTAGACAAGTATTATGATACGCTTATCGAAAAATTCCCTGCAGATATTAAACTGTTTCAAAGAAAATACGAGATATCCTACGCAGAAGCTCGCGATCATGCTTTCACACAAGTTAAAGCAAGTCTGATAGCAAAATTGGAAAAACAATAAATCACGATGATATGACTAACACAATCTTAGAGAATCTGAAAGTAATTGAAGATAAAATCAAAGCATGTTGCCTACTATACAATCGTGACCCCAAAGAAGTCAAACTATTGTTAGCGACTAAAACAGTTCCGGCAAATCGTATAAAAACGGCTTTACTCGCAGGATATACATTAATTGCAGAAAATAAAGTTCAAGAATTAAGGGACAAATATGACGATTTAAAAAATATCCCGCATACCAATCATTTTATAGGCCATTTACAAACCAATAAAATCAAATACATACTCCAGCATGATGTCACTTGTGTGCAATCTATAGACCGGTTTGATCTAGCCAAAAAAATAAATCAAAGATTACAACTTGAAAATCGAACGATAGACATTTTAATCCAGGTGAATACTTCCATGGAAGAAAGTAAATTTGGCATATCACCTGATAAAGCCATTGATCTGATACGACAGATAGCCATATTAGAAAATGTAAAAATTAAAGGGCTCATGACCATTGGTCTATTCAGCGCAGAAGAAGATAAAATTCGTGCCTGTTTCGGATTATTGAAAAACCTCCAGCAAGACATTATCAAAGCTGAAATCCCTGGCGTCGAAATGAGAGAATTGTCCATGGGTATGAGTGGCGATTATGAAATTGCTATTGCCGAAGGAGCAACAATTGTACGCATAGGGACAGCAGTATTTGGAAAGCGGATATATCCAGACTCCCACTATTGGGACGAAAGTAAAAACTAATATCACAAAAAAGGCTTTCCAATGAAAGCCCTTTATATCCTGTTATAATTAAGAATTATTTTGCGTCCAAAATAATAACCTCAACTCGTCTATTCTTTTGACGACCTTCTGGAGTTTTATTATCTGCTACAGGTTTAGTCTGACCAATACCCTTTGCCGCGATTCTAGACTCTGCAATTCCAGCATCTACCAAAAACTTTTTAACCGAGTTAGCTCTCTTTTCAGCTAACCATTGATTATACTCCACAGTACCTGTCGCATCTGTATGCCCATCAACACGGATCTTACTTTTATTTTCTTTTAAAAGTGTTGCCAATTTACTCAATTCCGCTTTAGCTTTTTCTGTTAAATAAGAAGAGTTTGTCGGAAATAGCAAATCTGATGAAATCGTAAATTTAATTCCTTCATCTGTACGAGTAGCATCTTCAAAATCACGTTTAACGTTTTTCAATCCATCATCAGTACCATCAATACTAACAACAGCACCTGGATTAACAATTACAGCTTGTTGTTTACATGAAAACAAAGAAATTGAACAAAGCAAAGCAACAGCAATACTATTTATTTTTTTAATCATCGAATGTTTAGATTATTTATGAAAGCAAAAACTAACTGTAAAGATATAAAAAAAAGTGAACTCAAGAAAAACAGAAAGGGATACAGATCTTAGACATAACGCTACAAGATCTTGTATCCCTTTAATTCGTTCAGCAGTTTCGCTTATTTCTTATGATAGATCTTTTTAATAGTTGCATTAATCTCCGGTATCTGGTTATACAATTTCCAGATCAATCCAGATTTTGCATTCTCCATTAAAACAGCCACACTCGCCTGATTTTTCGCATTAAAACCATCGGAAACATCATTATTTTTCAAATCAATCCAAGATCTAAAACCATATTGGGTAAACAGCACCTTAGCATATTGATCATAAAATTTGCGCAAAGATTTTTGACCGATCTCCTGTTCGAAAGCAACAGCCGAAATTGCGATTGCTGGATTCACTAAATAATGCCCCACGCTATCGCTCGGATTCTGTACTCCCCAAATATCTGTATAACTAGATCCCAAGTTTAATTCATTATCCCTTCTTTTATAAGCTAAAATATAATTACTTGCTAGCTCACCATAATCGACATAACCATCGTATTTTCCGCTCGGATCTAAGGTTAAAAATGGTTTATAAAACTCAATCAAACTTTTATTTAAATCGCCAATTGCAATTTTTTTACCATACAGCATATGTTTTTCAAAGATCAAACTATCTTCAAAGGATACGGGGGTAGCTGGTTGTACCTGCGGTATGATAAGCCCACCATTCATATGTGAAGCAGCTCCTTGATCAACTGTCGATGGAGATAAACGAAGTAAACTATCCGCTAGAGGTAATTTTTTAGCATATCCATTCAGGTAACTCGCTTCCGTCAATGGATAAGTCGGAGAAGACATCGCTAATAAATAAGCACTTAAACCATCATTCAGGCCGTTTAAAACTTTAGACTGATAGGTGCTATCTACAGCTGACCACCGATCCATCAGTGCATCAGGATTTGACTTTGATGTTAGCTTTTGCCAATTCACCCGCTTCCATAATTTCGTTACATCCTCTCTAAAATTGTGTTCATCAGCAACATCCTTTGAAAAATATTCCCGAGCAACAAGCAATCCTTCCATAAGTTTCGCCGTCGCTTTAACATCATACATCTGTACGCCATCAGTATAAAATGGCACGCCTTCCCTTCCATCATAAAATGCCGTAAATACACCCTCATGATGCTGAGCCTTGTTTAAAAACTTGATCATCCTACTCAAACGCAACAATAAAGCTTGACGCGAAATAACATTGTTTTCAGCACCAACCAATAACGAAAGAATTGCATAACCCGATTCTTCTATAGAAACTATAGCCTTCTTATTTGATTTATTTGGTAGAAAAAGACCACTGTTGATATCATAGTTCTCAATAAAATAATTGACATTTGTCAATTTGATTAAGTTCGAAAGCTCTATATCACTAGCAGGTTTGGTTTGAATTTCTTTTACAGTAGAGAATGGAGATTCCAGATAATCAAAATCTACCCATGCGATCTTATAATAGTATTTCTTATTATATTCTTCTACAAGATCATAACATTTTTGCATAAATACCGGTCGTATGGCAATCGGCTTAAAATCAACGTTATCCGTTGATCTGTAAATTTTTATATACCGGATACTTGGTGTTAACGGCAGTTGCCATTGAAGCTCCACCTGCTTATCAATACTGGAGACCTGTGACAGAATAGCTCCTGAAGACAATTTGACACGAGAAGGATTTTTAGGCAAAAACTCCAATTGATCTAAAAACAACTGATGCGTCATCTCATCAGTTCCGTTTTGATGAAAAACCACTTCAGAAACTGCTTCCCCTGCTTTTAAATTTCCAAATTTTGACAAGGGTATCTCTATATTAAGCCAAGTATCATGATCAAAGTCATCTATAAATGGGGAAAGTTCTAAAATATTAGTTTCAGAACCATTTTGAAGCAATTGAATTTTCGGAAGAGTTTTTTCTTTCGTATGCGGTGTTTGCACATACATTTTAATTGTCAGCACATCACTGGCCAGGACCTGATAATTGATCTTATGGCGATCATTTAGTAAAGCAACCTTCCAATTTCCAGCATTTGATGACAAATAACGGAGTGAAAGTGAATTTCCTGGAGTAAAAAATAAAGAATCTGTAGTCGGTAAATTTTTCTTTACATTCTGTACCCAACTGTCTCCCGAATATTCCACCAAGCTTTTGGCATAGTTACCTGACAAGAGACTGTTCTCAAACACAACTTCAGGATAAGTTTGTGCAGACAAGGCTGTTGCAGTAGAAATAGATAAACCGATTATGAATAGTAATTTTTTTGACATGCGCATAAATTGATAATAAACATCAAACAAAAAGTAAGCCATCTATACTTTAATGAATCACAAAAGTAATAAAGGATTTCCAATGTAAATGTCATACGTAATTTTAATTTCGGAAAAAATGCACTAATTTAGCCATCTGATTTTTTCATAACAACTTTATATGAAAACTACATTTGAATTTGAAAAGCCAATTGCAGATTTGCAATTGCAGATAGAAAAAGTGGAACAAGTTGCCGTAAAGACGAAAGTCGATATGAGTGCAACTGTGTTAGAGCTACAAGAAAAACTAGCGAACGCTGAAAAAGAGATATACGGTAATTTGTCTGGTTGGGAGAATGTGCAGATGTCGCGTCATCCGGAGAGACCCCAAACATTGGATTACATTAACATGATCTGTGATGATTTTATTGAATTACACGGAGATCGTACTGTAAGAGATGATAAAGCCATCGTCGGTGGATTTGCATCGATCGGAGGTCAATCAGTTATGGTTATCGGGCATCAAAAAGGAAAAAACACCAAAGAGCGTCAATACCGCAACTTTGGTATGGCTAACCCTGAAGGATACCGTAAAGCTCTTCGCTTAATGAAAATGGCAGAAAAATTCAACAAACCTGTCGTTACATTGATCGATACAATGGGTGCATACCCAGGTTTGGAAGCTGAAGAAAGAGGTCAAGGAGAAGCCATAGCACGCAACTTACTGGAAATGTCGGTACTAAAGGTGCCTATTATCTGCGTAGTAATCGGTGAAGGTGCTTCTGGTGGTGCATTGGGTATCGGTATCGGCGATCGTGTATACATGCTAGAGCACACCTGGTATTCTGTCATCTCTCCTGAATCTTGTTCCTCTATTTTATGGAGAAGCTGGGACCACAAAGAAAAGGCGGCAGAGGCACTAAAATTAACCTCTAAAGACATGCTTGGCAATGGCCTTATCGATGGTATTATCAAAGAGCCACTAGGTGGAGCACATCAAAACCCTGAATTAGCGGCCGAGTTATTAAAAGCAAAATTGGTTGAAGATTTAGCGATTTTGATCGCCAAAGACGAAGATGTTTTGGTGGACGAACGTATAGCGAAATTTAGCAAAATGGGTGTAGTAGTTGAATAGCACTACCATTCACAACAAAATAAAAGGGACGCTTTAATAAAAAGTGTCCCTTTTATTTTGTCCCGCCCCTCTCCAGTACAGAAAATAGAAAAAATAAGATTTTAAAAAAGAATACGTTACAACATATTTCAAAAAAATTAGCAAATATATTTGTTCCCTTTGCTAGATTTTTCTAGCTTTGCATCACTCCAAACAACGAAGGAAACTTCATAAGAGTAAGATTCCGTAGCTCAGCTGGTAGAGCAATACACTTTTAATGTATGGGTCCTGGGTTCGAATCCCAGCGGGATCACAAAAGAAAAGCTAATCTTATGATTAGCTTTTCTTTTGTATAAAACGGTTAAATTCGAATATCACTCCCTGCTTCTATCAATCAATCATTGGAACTTGTAATGCTATAAATGATACGATCATCAGCTATACCATTTACAATAAAAATGAACTTGATGCAGTCATCTGTTGACTGCTGTTATATAGAAATAAGATATAAATATCAAGAGAAAGAGTGCATAATCATACGAGTAATTCCAATGCTCATTATTAAAACAAACGAAGCGTAAAGAATTCATTAAGTACAAGTGAAAACTTTCCTGACAAATAATTTATTCTAATGAAAAAATCAAATAAGGCCATATCAGCGGCATTACTATCTATGGTCAGTGTCCAAGGTGGTGCCTCTATCGCTAAACAGCTTTTTCCTGCCATAGGAGCAACAGGAACAAGTATGTTGAGAATTGGCCTGTCTACCGTATTGCTAAATATTATAAATCGTCCTAAATTCTTTCAATTCACGAAACAACAATGGTTATATTGCGCTATTTATGGAATAGGAATTGCCGCAATGAATCTTATTTTTTATTTAGCCATCCAACGCATCCCCTTAGGACTGGCTGTAACGGTAGAATTTATAGGCCCACTTTTTCTAGCTTTATCTTTATCCCGAAAATGGTTAGACGTCCTTTGGGGATTAATCGCTTGTGCCGGTATTTTATTTATCGTGCCATGGCAAAGTAACAACATTGATTTAATCGGACTTCTTCTCGCATTTCTAGCGGGTATATTTTGGGCGGTATACATTGTTATGGGCAGCAAGGTGACCGGCATTATGCCAGGAAAAGACGCTGTAAGCACGGGAATGCTATTTGCAACCCTAATTATTATCCCCTTTGCCCTATGGGATGGTGGTATTTTTAGTCTTACCCCAATGCTGTTTTTAAAAGGACTTGGCGTCGCTGTACTTTCTAGCGCTGTACCTTTTTCACTAGATTTAGTGGCTTTAAAAAGACTTCCAGCAAAAACATTTAGTATTTTAACAAGTTTGCAACCGGCATTTGCCGCCCTATCAGGTATGATATTCTTATCGGAACGTCTTACACCGTTACAATGGATTTCCGTTGCTTGCGTTATAAGTGCAAGTATGGGCGCTACTATTTTCAGTAAAACGAAACAACAGATCGAAGAATAATTAAGAACGATCTATCCTACATACGAACAATATCACAAAAGCGCTATCTCCCGATAGCGCTTTTTTTATGTCAATCGAATAAGAAATAAGTTATAGAAACAAATCGACCATAAACTAAAAGAAATAAAATCAATGAAAATCCGTTAAAATAAACGGATATATTATTTTATCTTTATTATCGACATCATATCGTCACTCAAAATCTAAATTGATTACCATGAATAATTTCGATTGGACATCATTTACAAAACGTATCGCGATTAAAGCCTCTCTTTCCGAGATTTATGAAGCTTGGTCTGTTGCGGCGAATTTAGAAAGATGGTTTTTGGAACGTGTCATTTTTCGTGATGCGGCAGGAAATCAGCTTGAACAGATCAACCCAGAAGAAAGCGGCATGCAGTACGATTGGTATTGGTACCTGGATCCGACGCCCATGCATGGAGAAATCCTTAAAGCAAATGGTAAAGATTTTCTCCAGTTTACATTTGAAGGTACCAGTATGGTTGATGTGACATTAAGTACACTTCATGAGTATGTTATCGTAGAATTACGGCATCACCATATTCCACAGGACGATCACTCAAAGCAATACATTCGTCTGGGATGCTCTAATGGTTGGGCATTCTATTTACATAATTTGAAATCAGTATACGAAGGAGGTCTCGACCTTCGTAATAAAGACCCTAGAATCGGTAATATGATCAATAACTAACAAACACCAATAAACCAGCTTTCAACGAAAGCCAGTCAAGCTTTTATCACGGCACTACGGAGGAACAACGCCGTATATGCTGGTCGTTATCATCAATACCTAGTCCTGCAGCAATTCCATTTCTCTTTTCAGGTTTTCTTTTGCCCGTACTTCAAAACGGTTATAAAAATAATCTGTTTTAAAAATCCGGTCCATGGACAGAAAATGAGTTAATGCTTTCTTGCGACCAGAGTGGTACTGTACATCTGGATAAATCTGATATTCCAAGCGGATATTTGTATAGTATTTTGCATATTTCTCCCATGGTTGTCCCAAAATAGAAAGATCAGCATCAGTAAAATAATTTGTGTCCTGATCGTTAGAAATTAAGTGCGATTTTGTCGCCAGGATCTGTTAGGTGCATGTCAAGATAATTGCTTCGGAAACAGCAATCTCTTTCATCCGTTTTACGGCAAAATGAGCACTTTCATCTTCATTATTCTGTTTTGACGCATCGTAGATAATATCATGATAATAAAGTGTAAACAATAGAGCTTCCCAATTCTTGATTTTCTCTTTTACAGCCGTAAGTTCAAGCAGCAGATTTTCAAGATGATCTAAAGTATGGTAATGTCTGAGAGTATCACCATAATAGGCTTCTACCTCCCTCCATAAGGAAGCGATCAATTGCTCATCTTTCGTATAATTTTTCAATAGCCCCACAAATGTTTCTTTAAGTATCATCGCTTTTAGATTATCATCATGTTACCGAGCATATCTGATGCCACAGATTAATAAGTTATTATTCAACAAATGAAAATGATGACATTCATCAATTTATGTGACATCTATCACCTCAAACATCTTGGCACGCCGGCAGTATTTAAGTAACTTAGTATGAAATTAAAAAGCATAACAATATGGATAATACAATGAAAGCAGCACGATGGTATGCCGCAAAAGATATCAGGGTAGAATCAACGGAGATCCCAGCTCCAAAAGCGAAACAAGTTAAAATTTCAGTTCAGTTTGCAGGAATCTGCGGCTCCGACTTACATGAATACGTCCATGGTCCACAGCTCATCCCGGTGGCCGCACCCTATCCGCTCAATGGACACCAGGGTACAACCACATTAGGACATGAATTCTCCGGAATTATTGATGCCGTGGGCGAAGGTGTACATCATTTAAAAGTTGGCGACCGGGTAGTCGTAGAACCAATCTTTAAAAACTTTGATAGCCCCTTTATTGCAAACGGAGAGTACAACCTGTCAGAACCATTAGGCTTTGTTGGTCTATCAAGCAATGGCGGATTTGCTTCTTACGTTGTAGTAGAGGATTATATGGTGCACAAAATACCAGACACTATGTCCTTCGAGAAAGGTGCATTGGTAGAACCCGCGGCAGTAGCAGTTTATGCGGTCATGCAAAGTAATCTAAAAATCGGCGGAACTGTTCTAGTTTCCGGAGCCGGTCCAATTGGTTTATTATGTGTTCAGGCGGCCCTGGCAGCCGGAGCTAGTACCGTTATCGTAACCGATATCGCCGACAAACGTCTTGAAAAAGCAAAATCTATAGGCGCTACACATATCATCAATGCGAAAGAGGACGGTATACCCGAAAAAATTAAGACCATAACAGGTCTCGGAGTAGATGTTTTCCTTGATTGCGCAGGTGTACAAGCCTCCTATACAACGGGTATCACGAGTTTAAAAAATGGAGGAACCGCTGTATTAGTAGCACTATTTGGAAAACCTGTTACAACTGATGCGCTCGATCAAGTTCTTCGTGAAATCACCATTAAAGGAATTATTGCCTATCGCAATATTTTCCCGCAAGTCATTGCACTGATCGATAGCGGTAGGATGCCGGTAGAGAAATTGGTTACACGCAAGATTGTTTTAGATGAAATCGTCACGAACGGATTTGAAGCCTTAGTTAACGATCCTACTGAAGTTAAGATATTGATTGATATACAAGCAAGCTAAATTTAAAAACAACAGCCCAAAAGTTGGTTCAAAAATAATCATCAGGAATAAACAGCAAAGCCCAATCGAAAGATTGGGCTTTTTAGCTTTCGGACCAAAGAAAACAACTTTAAACCCTATTCGTTAATTATTAAACATTTCATAACCTCAAAAAACTACCAACCTCGTGATCAACACCATTAATTAATAAAAATTCACCAATATCCAACCGCACGTGATCAAAATAATCTAAAATTCTTGGAAAAAATTTGCGTAGTCAAATAACTACACTTACATTTGTAGTCAAATGACTTCATAATTTAAAACTAACCAGTACTATGGAGATTTGGAACATAAAAAACCGATATATAATTGAAGAAATCGTATAGCGTTGTACTTTTTTAATACCCGAACCGTAAAGATCAAACAATGGATCGAAAACTAACATGCGATAAATAAGGTATTAAGTAACCGCTCAAGTATAAACAGATCAACATACGAATTGTACCGATTAAAAAAACACATTATGAAAAAGAGAGATAAAATCATCTATTGGTTTTCTACCATTTGGCTAAGTTTAGGAATGGTGTCAACTGGAATTGTTCAGATCATCCACATGGATGAAGAAGTTAATAAAATGAAAGATCTAGGCTATCCCTCCTATTTTCTCACCATTATCGGTATTTGGAAGCTACTAGGAGTAATTGCCATTCTCCTTCCAAAACTCCCAGTAGTAAAAGAATGGGCATATGCAGGATTTTTCTTTCTAATGTCGGGCGCAATTTTCACCCACCTTGCAGTTGCTGATAAAGCAGTCACCTATTTTGGTCCTGCGCTGTTACTCCTGCTCACGATTATTTCGTGGTATTTCAGACCAGTTGAACGTAAAGTCTAGACCAGATGAAAATAGAACTGAATCCAGGAGTTGACAAATATTTGATAGATGGCTGTATGCGTTGCAAATATGGCGGTACACCATTATGCAAAGTCAATAACTGGAGGGAAGAATTAGAAATGCTCCGCCAAATTGTACTGGAAGCGGGTTTGAAGGAAGAAATAAAATGGGGTGCACCCGTATATACCTCCAAAGGAAAAAATATAGTTTCCGTTGCTGCATTAAAACAATCCGCCAATATCGGTTTTTTTAAAGGTGTATTATTATCCGACGATCATAAAATCTTAACCCAACAAGGTAATTTACAATCGGACAGGATCATCAAATTTACTAATATAGCAGAAATCAAAAGATTAGAAAATACCTTAAAATCGTATATATCCGAGGCCATAGCGATAGAAGAAAGTGGTCAAAAGGTAACATTTCAAAAAAATCCAGAACCTATCCCCGAAGAACTCCTACAGCTATTCGAACAAGACTCTAAGTTAAAAACAGCATTTTACGCATTGACACCGGGGCGGCAAAGAGGATACATCATTTATTTTTCACAACCCAAAGTAGCACAGACAAGAATTGGAAGAATTGAAAAATACCGACAACAAATTTTAAACGGTATAGGATTAAACGATAAATACAGTTCCAAATAGCGTTAATAAAATATGATCATACACACATCAAGCAATGACAGGACAGATCATAATAGATTGAAGTGTTAAAGCGAAAAAGACCATAACAATGAACTTAAGAAGAGACGTTTTTCAAGCCCTTGCCGATCCGACAAGAAGAGCAATATTGCTACTGGTTGCCTCACATGCGATGCCTGCTGGAGCCATTGCTTCCAATTTTGACACATCCAGGCCCACCGTTTCTAAGCACCTGCAGATTTTGACCGAATGTGAACTCCTAAAACCTGAGCAAAATGGCCGGGAAATCTATTACCATCTCAATCCGCAAAAAATGAAAGAAATTGCAGATTTTATCGAACCGTTCCGCCAGATGTGGGATGACAGATTCAATAAATTAGAAGCCGTAATGAAAAACTATATAGCCAAATAATCATGGAACAGAAAACAAAAATCAGTGCCGAACATGACAAACAAGAAATCATCATCACACGCGAATTTGATCTTCCTCTAGAATTGCTTTTTAAGGCATATGAAGATGCCGATCTCTTTGAACAATGGATGGGTACAAAAGTACTGAAACTGGAAAACAAGAAACATGGTGCCTATGCATTTGAAACATCACACGATGGCACTGTTGTATTTCGGGCAAACGGAACAATCCATGAATTTGTACCAAACGAAAAAATCACAAGAACATTCGAAATGGAAGATAGTCCATTCCCTGTTCAGCTTGAATACCTCACATTTGAACCCTATACAGATGCAAGCAGTAAACTTACTATCCAGATTATTTTTAAATCTGTTGCTTTTAGAGACCAGCTGCTCAAGATGCCTTTTGCACAAGGTATCAATATGGCGCACAACCGGTTACAGGAGATCTTAAATACACAGAAACAAGATTAGGACAGCTCAATCTATTAACAGACCGTTTCTTTGTCTATGAATTACTTCTAGCTGTTCCAGACAATAAATCAGGCCTTATACTTAAAAAAACAACCATTATGAACACACAGGTAGAACATTTCTTTGAAAAAAAACAACAATGGTCCGAAGAGTTCAATTTACTTCGTGATATCATTACTGAAAACAAATCCTTAGAAGAAGAATACAAATGGATGCATCCATGCTACACGCTCGATGGAAAAAACATCGTTCTTATTCATGGATTTAAAGAATATTGCGCGCTCCTGTTTCATAAAGGAGCTTTACTAAAAGATCCTGAAGGTATATTGATCCAGCAAACAGAAAATGTACAGGCAGGCAGACAGATCAGATTTAAACATATAGCAGAGATTCTCACGCTAAGACCAGTTATTCAAGCTTACATACGGGAAGCCATTGAGATCGAAAAAGCGGGATTAAAGGTGGAAATGAAAAAAGTGAACGACTACCCTATTCCTGAAGAATTCCAGCAGGCACTGGCACAAGATCAAGAATTAAATACAGCATTCTATTCCCTAGCACCTGGACGACAAAAGGGATATCTATTTTATTTTAATCAGGCGAAACAATCCAAAACACGGCAAAATCGAATTGAAAAATATTATCAGCAGATCCTTGACGGCAAAGGGATTGATGATTAAAGGCCAGTAAAACCGAGCCCTCTATCACAAAATAAAGAAGCCCGGTTTTACTATCCCTTACCACCACATCAATCTAATTATTGGGGTATCACATTCTCTGCCCGAAGACGTTCAAACAAGTGGATAAATGCTTCTTCGGTATTCTGGTAAGCCGTAAATCCCAGTTTTCGGCTATTGGCCATATCCACCATCACTTCGATAGGTCTGCCCAGATCAAGATCTGTATGCCATGGTGAAGCCAATTGAAAAAGTTCATGCTGTTCCAGTCCATACTCCTTTACCATATCAGACCACAATTGACCATCATTTTTAAGTTGTTCGGCAAGAGGCCTCGGCTCTCCATGAAATCCTTCAGCCTCAATGCCGAAATATGACGCGATGCGCTCCCATAACCAACTCCAACGAAAGACATCGCCGTTCACAATATTAAAAGCCATATTTTTAGCTTCCTCAGTCGTCGAAGCCCAGATTAACTGCTTCGCCAGAACACCAGTATCCGTTACATCCGAAATTCCGTTCCATTGCGCTTCCGAGCCCGGCCAGATCAATTTCGCCCCTTTTTGTTTACAAATACTGGCATATACGGCAAGCGTCACCCCAAGATTCATCAAATTACCGATCGCATGCCCGATAACCGTATGCGGCCTATGTATACTCCACGTAAATCCATCTCTTGCCGAAGCTTCATATACCGCATCTTCCTGAGCGTAGTAAAAATTAGGATGACTTAGTCTAGGCTGTTCTTCCCGAATAGGTGTATTAGGAAATACACCCGTAGCTACGTATGACTCAAAAGGACCTAAATAATGCTTTAACCCCGTTACCAAAGCCACATGCGCAACAGTTTTCTTTTCAGACAGAACATCGAGAAGATTACGGACAAGAGCACGATTTACAATAATATTTTCTGTCTCATTGTCTTTCCGCATCCATGTTGTAAAAAACACATGTGTTGGGTAAACATTTTCAAGTGCGATCTTTAGATTTTCAACATCCATAAGATCAGCTTTTACCGGAATTACGCCGTTATCAGTTTGACCGGGATGACGTGCCAGACCATAAGTTTGCCATCCATGGCCAACAAGCTCCTCAGCCAAACGACTTCCCGTGATCCCAGTTGCGCCAACTACTAATGCAATTTTATCCATTGTTATATCTCTTTAAATTTCTACAACAAAGTTCGCTGCATTAAAAACTGAAAGAGATGATACAGATCAAGAAATTCCATTGATCCAGATCAATGGAATTAATCTGTAGATGCAATTTTCTTACGGATTCTACTCAAGGTTTCAGGAGCCAATCCCAGATAAGATGCCACCAGATGTTGCGGCACACGTTGCATAATTTCAGGACTAGCCTGTAGCATACGCTGAAATTTTTCTTCAGCAGTATAGCTGTTCGAACTGATCAGCCGTTCATCTTTTGTAACCAAACTATTTTGATAGAGCATTCTAAAATACCGCTCCATCACCGGGACCTCTTCCATCAATTGTTCATAATCTGCCCGCGATAAAAGCAGTAACTCGGTATCTTCAATAGCATCTATATAGAGAATTGCCGGTTGCTGATTAATAAAACTCTTAAAATCAGACACCCACCAGCCTTCCCATCCAAAAAGGCTGATATGCTCATTTCCTTTCTCATCCAAACGGTACGATTTGATAAGACCTTTTTTCACAAATGAAAGATGCGTACAAACAGCTCCTTCTTCCAAGATATATTGCTTCTTTCTGATTTTTTTGAATGTAAAAAAAGAAGCTATCGCCTCTTTGTCACCACGAGAGAGCGTCACTTTTTTTTCAATATGAGAAAATAATACTTCTAACATGAATTTTCATTTATAGCGTCTTCAAACTTAAATAAATTTGTTTTATTAACCTCAGAAAAACCTCCTAAACACCAAACATATTCACGCACGCATCTGTTTTATACCCGATATAAAAACATTAAACCCAAAGACATGATCATTCAATATTTGACAACCGAATTCGAACACGAGGTCAACAACACCCGTAAATTACTGCAGGCAGTGCCTGAAAAAGACATACACTACAAGCCAGCAGCTATTTCTTGGACAATGGGAGAACTGGCACAACATATCGCAACTATTTATTATTGGTACGTAGGCACATTTACAGAAGATGTATATGATATGGCCACCGATCATCTTGAGCGCGGTGCACCTGATGATATCAAAGCCACGCTGGAACTTTTTGAAAAAAATGTAGCACGAGCCAGAACCGCTCTATCAACACTTACAGAAGAAAAACTACGCGATCACTGGACAATGAAAGCAGGTGAACGCATACTCTTAGGCCCAATGGAAAGAGGCATTGTGGCACGAGGATTCCTTTTTAATCATATTTATCATCATCGTGGAGAATTGATTGTCTACCTAAGAGCAACCGGAAATAAAGTGCCTGGACTGTATGGTCCTACTTACGAAGACAGCAAAAAGATGTAAACGCAAGTTATGCCGCAGTAGAGCGAAATTTTTCATGCAGATCAGTTACAAAACTAAAATGACAGAACAAATTAATCCCATAGCAGACTTACCCAATGATAGATCTGCTATGGGATTAGTATTAACTGTTAATTCAAGACAAAACGTGCCACGAAATTTAATCCTTCTCGTCGCTTAGTTTAAAACCTTTTACAATTTTCTGACCAGGCATATGAAACTCCAAAACCAGGCTATCTGGCGTATCCTTTATGACATCCAGGCCGATCACACTTTCATATCCCACCTTAAGATTATCATTTTTCAGGAAATCGGCATCGGTAAACAAAATCACCTTCTCAACAATTCCTTTATTTTCAATAATCTGTAACCGCGGACGGGCCATCACACTTTGAATAAGCTGTACTCTATATTTCCCGGTATCTGGTGTATAGTACGATCGTCTTTCCATGCCCGTACTTGAAAATAGAATACCAAAAAAAGGCAACATCATCGCGGCTATGCTAAACAATAGCCCCAATACTAATACGATACAGTATATTTTCGTATAAATACTTTTCCAGAAAATAATTAGAAATGGAAGCGTCGTGAGTAACCATATCCAAAAGACCAAGCGGTCACTCCAATACCCCGCCAAACTGATCTGCCACGTCAGTATAACTGTAATATCGACCAACATGATCAGTGAGATCAGCATATAAGCGATATAAAACTTTTTTCTACCTGTCACTTTTTGCATAACTCCATTAGAAAACTTAACGATAACTTCATTATCGGCTAAAATAGAATTATTCTCCTGAAATTAAACTATGGGGTCATATTAATATGACTTGCCTTCACTAAGGAAGGAAAATACGGCAACACTTCTGCTCCCAGCTCATCAATAACATCGGCAATAGGTCTCGTACTGAATTGAATCCCTAAGGCTGCATGATTGACACCCGCTTCCTGCCATTCATGTAAAAGTTCCAATAAACCATTCCTTCCTGTTTTAAGCACAAATCCACCCTGCAATGGCGTTCGCGGAAAATTGGGATCTTCCGTTAGTTCAATCCATTCATTGGTCATATGAGGCTTAAAAATCTGATCGGGAATTAAGTCGCGCCAAGCTTTTATCTTTTCTCCCAACGGCCTAACATGTAATTTCGACGTTGTTGCTCCCGGATAAGTAATCCAGCCATCCCCATGTTCAGCAATCCAGGAAAGAGGCTGTTGACTGCCACCGGTTATTAAACTCGGAATATATTCTTGAACGGGTTTAGGGATAAGATCCAATCCGTCAATGTGGGTCAGCTCAGACTTAATTTTTGGATAATGTTCCTTATTTAAGCGTCGAAAATCCTGTAAAACCTGTCTAAAACGTTCACCTCGATGCTCAAAATCTAATCCAAATGCAGGAAATTCAATCGATCTATCCCCCGATCCTACTCCTAGCAATAATCTGTTATTGGATAGCTGATCTAAAGAAGCGGCTGTCTTTGCTAAAGAAATCGGGTGCCAGAAAGGTAAAACAATACTTCCTGTTCCTAATGCAAACCTGCTTGTCTGTCCGGCGATAAAAGATAAATAACTAAAAGCATCATACACTTGACCAGCATCACCAAAACTCGGATCAAACATCGGAATATCACGAACCCATATCGACGCAAAATCTAAGCGATCGATCTGTTTTATATATGCCATATGCTCCTCAACTAGGGGAAGCTTTCCGCTATATACTTCTAAGGGAAGAAATAAGCCAATAGTCAACACATCTGGAGCAAATACACGGTTAAATGCATGGTGATTTTCAAAGTTTCTTATCATGTTCTAAAAATTTAATATAAAAGCCTTATATGATTTCGATATATCTAGATTTATAGATGTACCTAATTAAAAAAAGGAAGGCTTCTTACCTTCTGAAATGAATTATCAAATAAAATGAGTTGTATGTATAGACATTAATATGGTCAATAGCTTATTTAGAGATTGTGTTCAGATCCGGATTTCCTTACAGCACCGTAACTGCATTAAAAATTGATCCCTAAAATCGACAAAATATTTCGATATATCTAGATTTATAGATATACTTGAGTAAAAAAAATGAAGATATTTATATCTCCATCCATCAAATAAATAATGAGTAACTACAGCGTATTCTTGATATAAGAAGCCAATTCCTGAAGTTTTTCCTCATTTCTCTTATAATAAGTCCACTGTCCCTCCCGTACAGATTTCAACAAACCACAATTCACCATCGATGTCAAATAAGATGATATCGTTGATTGGGACAAACCTGCCTTCTTTTGGATGACGCTCATACAAACACCATAATCCGTTACCTCCGGTTCAATATCTTCGGCGATAAAATTAGCATGCGGATTTTTCAACCACTGCAATATCTGTAACCGATGTTCATTTGCTAAAATCTTAAAAATATCAACCATATCTATATATCTAATAATCTCGAAACAAACATAACAATTAAGCGCTCCATATTTGTTGTCTTTATGTCATCTTGATACATTTATTAATGAGCTTTTCAACAAAGCAACATTGAGCTTTTTAGCAAAACAGCCTCTTTATAATCCCGCTAACTTTGAATAAACAAATCAGCAGAACATGAAAAAGATAAATCAGATTTATGTAAACGGTGCCTTTATCACACCACATGGGACAGAAACTTTTGATCTCATCAGCCCCACTACTAATGAAAAATTGGGTGAAGTTACCCTTGGGGACGAAATGGATACCCATATTGCGGTCCAGGCCGCAAAAGAAGCATTCAAAACATTCTCTAAAACAAGTAAAGAAGAACGTATTGCTTATCTGGAAAAACTACATCATGCTGTCAGTAAGCGCGAAGAAGAACTGATTGCTATTATGGTCGAAGAATACGGCGGAACTTACCAATTTTGCCAAGCCAGTGTGCAGATTGCGATCGCGGCATTCCCAACAATGATCGAAACACTTCAAAACTATGACTTTGAAAAAACTGTTGGACAATCACAGGTTCGTATGGAGTCATTAGGGGTTGTCGGCATCATCACCCCCTGGAACGCCAGCAATGGTTTTATCTGCAGTAAGCTTGCCACAGCTATTGCTGCCGGATGTACCGTCGTCATCAAGCCCAGCGAAATGAGTGCCCAACAGACACAGCTTATTGCCACATGTTTCCATGAGGCGGGTTTACCTAAAGGCTTATTCAATATCGTAAATGGTCTAGGAAATGTTGTAGGCGCCGCAATAACCAATCACCCCGATATTGCCAAAATATCCTTCACAGGTTCAACTGCGGTTGGCAAAACAATTGCTAAAGGCGCAGTAGATACAATGAAACGTGTCACTTTGGAGCTTGGTGGTAAATCCCCGAATATTATTTTAGAAGATGCCGATTTAGAAACCGTTATCCCCATGGCTATCTATGGCGCTTATATGAATAGTGGTCAAGCCTGTATTGCTCCTACCCGACTGCTAGTCCCTGCGAGCAAACTAGATCAGACCAATGCTTTAGCACAAGCCACCATCGCACATGTAAAAGTCGGTAATCCTGCAGATCCAGATACCCATGTAGGACCTATGGTAAGCCATAAGCAATATGAAAGAGTTCAACAGTTCATTCAGATCGGACTTGATGAAGGAGCAACGTTACTAACAGGAGGTCTGGGTAAGCCAGCAGGTTTGGAAAAAGGTAACTTTGTTCAAGCCACCATCTTTACAAACGTTCATAATAATATGCGTATCGCACAAGAAGAAATATTTGGTCCTGTCCTCTCCATCATTCCGTACCAGAGTGACGAAGACGCTATTTCCATTGCAAATGACACCACTTACGGTCTAGCGGCATATATCAGCTCACCAGATCTTGCACGTGCCAATCGCATAGCATCACAGATTGATGCAGGAAGAATCTGTATCAATGGCTTTAAACACGACCCACAGGCTCCTTTCGGAGGATTCAAACAGTCAGGTATCGGCCGAGAGTTCGGAACTTATGGATTAGACGCATATTTAGAACCTAAAGCAATTTTAAGCTAAATAGCTAAAATTCAACATCCTTATCTTAAATTTGCATCAGAGATGGAAACAAAAAAAGACAACATTCAGGCATCGGGCATTGCTTATTCGTGTTATGCTACAAAAAGCAGAGAAGGAGAACACTTCGTCCAAGAATGCACCTTCACCTATCAGATAGCTGGTTCCCTGGTGCTGAATGATGGAAATCAAACCTACATTTCCAATGCGGGAGCATTTCGTCTGGTAAGGAGAAATCAATTGTTAAAATTTATAAAGGAACCGCCTGAAAATGGCGAGTTCCGATCTTTGACTATTTTTCTTGACCAGCAGACATTAAAAGATTTCAGTCTCGAATACGGCATTAATGCGGAACAAAAACAATATGATCAACCTGTCTTGGATATTGAAGATCATGTACTGTTGCATAGCTATTTTCAATCTTTGATGACGTATCACCAGACCCACAGTTTTGACAATCCCAAACTCGTTCAGATTAAAATGAAAGAAGCGATATTACTCCTCCTACAGATCAATCCTGAACTCAAAAATGTATTGTTTGATTTTACCGAACCGCATAAAATAGACTTAGAAAACTTTATGAACAAAAATTACCACTTTAATGTTCATTTAGAACGATTTGCCTATTTAACAGGTAGAAGTCTGGCAACCTTTAAAAGAGATTTTGAAAAAACATTCAATACCACACCTGGACGCTGGCTGCTGCACAAAAGACTACAAGAAGCATATTACCTCTTAAAAGAAAAAGGTAAGGCAGCCTCAGACATTTATTTGGAATTGGGATTCGAAGACCTTTCCCATTTTTCATTTGCCTTTAAAAAAGCATTTGGCGAGGCTCCTTCAAAAATCATGAACCGATATAGCCCGGTCAATACCGCTTCTTTCAACAGCATGTAATTAAGCCTAACCACTCAGCACCCCCTACATGAA
This sequence comes from Sphingobacterium sp. B16(2022), assembly GCF_012030425.1. Classification (GTDB taxonomy): domain Bacteria; phylum Bacteroidota; class Bacteroidia; order Sphingobacteriales; family Sphingobacteriaceae; genus Sphingobacterium; species Sphingobacterium anhuiense. Next base: position 1,770,938 of record NZ_JAAUVN010000001.1, read on the forward strand.
AATATTTTATAAAACTATGCTCATCGCCCTCATCCTTATCATCGTATTCGTTGCGATTATCGTCCTGTACATGCAACAGCCCAAATTTGGTCAAGTACCAAGTGGCGCTCGGCTTGAATTAATTAAGAAATCACCCAATTACAAAGACGGTAAATTTGTCAACTTTAGCCATACCCCTCAAATCGTTGAAGATGCAAGCTATGCGAGCGTACTCTATGATTACTTTTTCAAAAAAATAGACCGGAAGAGTCCATTGGAAAATATACCGACCATAAAAACAGATCTGCAGAACTTGTCCCGCAAGGAAGACGTATTGGTCTGGTTCGGTCACTCCTCTTATTTTATGCAAATAGACGGAAAACGCATGTTGGTCGATCCCGTATTCAGCGGAAGTGTCTCTCCTGTTCCCGGAACCAATAAATCATTTAAAGGAACAGACATTTATACAGTAGAAGACCTACCGGAGATTGACTATTTATTCATTACCCACGATCATTATGATCACCTGGATTATGAAACCATTATCAAATTAAAAACAAAAACCAAGAAAGTAATCTGCGGACTTGGTGTGGGTTCACATTTGGAATACTGGGGTTACAATCCTCAAGATATAATTGAAAAAGATTGGCATGACAGCATTTCACTCGACAGTGGATTTACCGTATACACAACTCCTGCAAGACATTTTTCAGGTCGGTCTCTTCAAAGCAGCAAGACACTTTGGATGTCCTATGTAGTACAGACGCCAACGATGAAAATCTTTATCGGCGGAGACAGTGGCTATGACACCCACTATGCGGCTATTGGTGAAAAATTTGGTCCTATTGATCTAGCTATTCTAGATAATGGGCAATTTGACAGCACTTGGCGTTACATCCACCATCTCCCTGAGGAAGTATTAAAAGCAGCAAAAGATCTGAAAACGAAGCGTCTATTTCCGGTGCATAACTCCAAGTTTGATATCGCCAATCACTCTTGGGATACGCCATTAATTCAGATTACCGAATTAAATAAAGAAGCGCATATTCCATTGATAACACCTATGATCGGTGAAGCGGTGTTGCTAAAAGACGATCAAAAGCAGTTTAAACAATGGTGGGTAGGCAGAAAATAACGGACTAAAAATAATAAGTAGCATCGGACTGTAAAGAAAATAAATTATTTATAGTCCGATACAATAATCATAATTTCAAATAAATGCTATCGAAATTCATGTTCTTTTACATATGAAAAACATTAAACCGATGGCCATCAGGGTCCGCAAATACAAAACCATAATATCCCTTTCCAAAAGCTGCAGGCTTAGAAATCAATGTTCCACCAGCATCTTCCACCTCAGTAGCCCAACGATCCGCCTCTTCTGTACTTGATGCGGCAAGCGTAAAAATGATTTCATTAGATTTGGATGTATCTGCCATAGCCCCTAACATCGCCTCGCGAAGGATATGCTTTAAGAAAAAATGGATTACAAAATGATCTTCACCAAACAGAAAACTTGTCAGATCTGCTGATCGCCCATTCGGTTGAAAACCCAACGCAGTATAAAATTTTGTTGTCCGGTCTAAATCGGTCACTGCCAAATTAGACCATATCTTTTTTGGATTCATACGCTACTATCTTTTATATCTATTATAAAATTAAGCAAATCAAATTCTATTCTACTTCTCATAGGACAAGTAAATCACATCACCTCCTTAAACCTTTCATTTCCGCACAAAAGGATGACACTTAATTTGTTTGAATTTTATATATTTACACCATGAAACAAGCAGAAAGTGTCAATGATTTTTACAGCCGCTTGCCAAGTCATGCACCCACTCATGTGCCATTGGACAATGCAGGCATCGGTCATATCAATGTTTTCAGTCGAGAGACCTGCGCAGTTGTAAGCCCCTATAGTAGACGTGATTTTTATAAAGTTTCCCTGATCATTGGTAAAGGAAAGATTTATTATGCCGATAAATGGATCCAGATTGATGGTCCAGCACTGCTTTTTTCGAACCCCATTGTCCCCTATTCTTGGGAAGCTGAATCCGAACAACAGTCCGGTTGGTACTGCCTCTTCACAGAAGATTTCATTCAACATAGTGAACGCACAAGTCAGTTGCACGACACGCCCTTATTTCAGATCGGATCTAATCCCATTTTCTTCCCAAACGAAGCCCAATTAGCGGAGTTGTCCTTTATTTTCCAGAAAATGCAGGCCGAGATGTCTTCCACATACGCTCATAAATACGATGTATTGCGCAGTTATCTGCACTTGATCATTCATGAGGCAATGAAAAACAATCCGACGACCAACTTTCATAAGTATGTGAATGCTACTTCTAGAATATCAGCCTTATTTCTCGAACTACTGGAAAGACAATTTCCGATAGATTCTCCAGCACTCGTACTCAAATTGAAGAACCCAGCAGATTATGCCACTGCACTATCCCTGCACATCAATCATCTTAACCGGTCGGTCAAAGAAATAACGGGTAAAACCACTACAGCACATATCGCCGCACGCATCATCAAAGAAGCAAAAGCTTTACTGCAGCATACCGATTGGAATATTTCCGATATCGCCTACAGTTTAGGTTTCGAATACCCCTCTTACTTTACACTATACTTTAAAAAACACACCGGCATGGCACCCACACAGCTGCGGTAGATTGTTTGATTATTATAACAATCTGTTTGATCGTTATAAGTCAGTTTTTGAGACCGTGCGCTACATTTGTATAAACAAAATGAGAACATCATGAAATACAGAAAACTCGGAACAACAGACGAACAGCTATCCGCATTAGGATTGGGTTGCATGGGTATGAGCTTTGCTTATGGACCTACGGACGATAAAGAGAGCTTAGCCACATTAGAAAAATCCCTTGACCTGGGCATCAATTTCTGGGATACCGCCGACATGTACGCAAATGGAGCAAATGAAGAACTGATCGCTAAAATTTTAGTCCCCAATCGGGAAAAGATCTTTATTGCTACTAAATTTGGATTTCGCTTTAAAGATGGGATTGCAGGACCAAGCAATGCCGCCGGAACTTATTTTGACGCTTCGCCCGCATGGATGAAAATTGCCGTTGAGCAAAGTCTCAAGCGACTTAAAATTGATACCATCGATCTGTATTATGCACATCGTGTCGATGCCAATATCCCTATTGAAGAAACTGTCGGTGCAATGGCCGATCTCGTTAAAGAAGGAAAAATACGATACCTTGGACTGAGTGAAGCTTCGCCGGCATCATTAAGAAAAGCACATGCAGTACATCCCATTTCTGCACTCCAAAGCGAATACTCCCTGCTAACCAGAGATGTAGAAAGCGAGATTTTGCAGACAACACGTGAACTTGGGATTTCACTTGTGCCCTATTCACCTCTGGCTCGTGGTTTAGTAACCAATACGCTCCAGATGGATACCCTTGCAGCCGATGATTTTCGAAAATCTTTACCACGCTATCAAGAGGAAAACATCGTCAATAACAATAAACTGGTGACCGGATTTGCGGCATTAGCCAAAAATATAAATTGTACACCCGCACAACTTGCTTTAGCATGGGTCTTAGCACAGGGCGAAGACATTATCCCGATTCCCGGAACTAAAAAAAGAAAGTACCTGGAAGAAAATGTAGGTGCAATTGATGTTCAGCTAACACCCGAAAATTTAACGGAAATTAATAACCTGATCCAACGATACCCCATCTTGGGAGAACGTTATAACGAAGGATCCATGAAACTTGTGAATCAATAATCATAGGGAATCGGAAGAAACCCAAATGTATTGCTTTTCAGTGCAAAGGCGCACTTAGAGGTTTGCACAGACCGCTTTATTAAGAATAAAGGATCGTTAAACAATAAAAAAAAGCAACTTTAAAAGTTGCTTTTTTTTTATTGTTTGAAATTACTTATCTAATTTTAAAAACTATTAAAATGTAAATCCGTAAGTAAACCCGTTTCCATATTTGAGAGCCCTTATTCTAAAATATCCACCCGTAACGCGAAAGGTCTTCTCCTCATTATCGTTAAATAAATTAGCATCAAAAGTTCCTTCAACCCATACAAAATTTGTGTCTTTGATTTCTTCCACTTTTAGGATCTTAAATTTCGAATCAAGCTGACTTTCTGCTGTAAGCTTTGATTCTTGGTTCATGGTTTTACTGCTAAACGTTGAGCCAAAACCAACTCCTTTTACTCCCATCTTAAGGGCTACCCCCTCCTGTTTACCTCTGCGTCCAAAATCTACAGCATAATTGTAATCTCTTTCCTGATAAAATAAGGCAGATTTTCGAGGATAATACATACCGCCTGATTCCAACATTTCTGATATTTTATTATTTTTTATAAAATAAAAGCGAGCAGTAATATCTCGATCGCCAAAACTATAATTAGAGACAGAATAATATTGCACTGAATCTGGTGCACCGATCCAGTACCGATGATCTGGAGCAGAATGATACCAATTCGCAGCTGTATCACTCAATCTCAAATTAACGCCCTGATTACCATGTCCACTTCCGGAAGCAATATAATCATCAGAAGTAAACCCATACTGTTTTCCATTGAGAACAAATGAAATACTATCTAAAAGCATAGCTGGCTTTGCCTCTTCTATGATTTCAGGAGTTACTACTGCTTCCGTTTTTTCACATGAGCTAGTCAACAAAAGCGCCATAATCGGCAAAAGAATATAATATTTATTCATATTTAATTTTAAAAACTAAAAGATAACATTTTTTTCCTCAAAAAGTATAATTTTACACACTAATCATACGACAGTCTGTACCTTACATATATAAAATATTTCCTAACAAAAACTTAAAACATAGGCTTTAATAAAAAAAAACTCATTCATTTACCCAACTGTCCGCCTCTTCGATAAGGGATACAAAAAGTGTAAAGATCTTTTGATAAGATTTTAATAGATCTGTCATCGCCCCTAATGATATGTTTGTTAAGAATATGCCTTAAGAAAATGTGGTTATTGATTACTGCTTTGTCAAAATACTTTTGCCAAAGCAGTAAACTTAATAAGTGGATCTATTACCAGATCTGTACACCTTACTTCTAAAATAACCATCTGTAACACGAACCACCTTTTGCTCTTGATCATCAAATAAATTTACCTCAAATTTACCTTCGATCATAACGAGCTTAGTTCCTTTTATTTCTTCCACTTTGAGTATTTCAAACTTGGAGTCATTTTGACTAATGGTATTCAGTTGTGTTTCAAAACGATTAGCTAGTGTACTAAAGGACGTTAATCCTCCTATATCTTTTAAGGATAATTCAATAGCAACTCCCTCATCCCAGTTCCTACGTTTAAAATCTACGGCATAGTCATATTTACCTACTTTATAGAATATTTTATCTTTTCGAGGCACTAGCGTATTACTATCTTCCACCAATTCTATTTCCTTATAGTTTTTTACATAATTAAATTCAATAGAACCTCCTGGAAAATAATTCGTATAACTTGTTGAATATTGTATAGAATCGGGTGCACCTACCCAGTATAGATCTTTTCCTGCACTACCGTATGTCCATTTGCCTTTCGTATCACTTAACCTCAAGTTGGCACCTCCATTCCTATATCCATACTTTTCAATGTCACTATCTACTTCTGTGGTATAGTGTTTTCCATTGACATAGAATGACACACTATCAGATTTCGAATACAAATCAACCTCGACTTTATTTTCTTCTAATGTTTCTGTTTTTTGACAAGCGCTCGCTAATAAAATAATTGCCAGAGGCAAAAGTTTATAGTATCTGTTCATTCCAATAATTATTTTGACCCCAAATATACAACATTATTTTTCCTACCATCGAGATATTTAAACATTATTTCAAAAGCCATCAAAATCATGAATACTAAACTCGATAACTAAAAACAAACGTCAACTACTATCACGCTATTAATTCATGCTTATCTTCTTATCTCAATAACCAGAGTTGTAAAAATCAGAATAATAGATTTGGCGGTAATTTTATTAAAAATGAAATTCTCCGATCATCAAAATCAGTAAGGAAATAAACATATGCTCCTGATGAAGGAATAAAAAATATCGGCAATGACAAACGTTTGCATGACCGTTTTACTTAAAAAAAACAGAAATAAAAACAGGTCTGTCGATCAGCTGCATTTGTTTGAGAACACGTATTAATCTGATTACAATGGCCGTAAATGCATTTTTAAACCAATATCCGCTTTGAAATCCTGATCTATTAAACTATGTTTGTACATAATATATCGGACATAAAGCCCCCAATATAAAACCTTAAATCTTTTAAAAACCGAACTTACTAATTTATTAAAATGACAAATTGGTTCAGAAAAAACATGTCGGTCGTTATGATCGCTTTCATCAGCTTTCAGGCACAGGCAAATTCTACGCCCAAAGTCTACGACTTAACAAAGTATGGCATCAACCCCAATACGGGGAAAAACAGCAGTGCAACCCTCAATCAAGCGATTCAGAAAATAGTTACTGAGGCTGGAAAAGGTAATCCTATAGTAATCAAATTCAAAAAAGGACGTTACGATTTCCATGAAGAAGGAGCTCAAAAAAGAACCTATTACATCTCCAACCATGATCAGGACAATCCTAAGACCGTTGGTATTACCTTAGAAAACCTCAGCAACATCACCATAGACGGACAAGGCTCAGACCTGATCTTTCATGGACGTATGTTACCCCTTGCATTGGTTGAAAATCAAAACCTCAGCCTTAAAAATCTGCATATCGACTTCGAGCAACCCCAGATCTGTCAGGTTAAAATCTTAGAAAACGATACCCAAGCAGGTACAATCACGTACCAGACTGCTCCCTGGGTCACTTATACCATCAAAGACAGCACCTTCTACAATACCGGTGAAGGTTGGGAAATGAAACCCACCTCCGGTATCGCTTTTGAAGAAAAAACAAAGTATATCGTGTACAATACCAGTGATATCGCAGTGGGCACAGCACATGTAGCAGAAATATCAAAAGGAATCATCAAAGCCTTCAAGTGGAAGAATTCAAAATTAATACCCGGAACAGTCGTTGCCATGAGAAGCTGGCATAGACCTAATCCCGGTATTTTCGTGCACAAAGGTAAAGACACCAGATTAGAAAATATATCGGTTCACTATTCCGAAGGAATGGGTCTGTTGGCACAGCTGACTGAAAACATTTATTTAGAAAAATTCAATGTCTCATTAAGAGGGAAAAACGATCCCCGTTATTTTACAGCACAGGCAGATGCAACCCATTTCTCAGGCTGTAAAGGTGTGATCATATCCAATAATGGACGATATGAAAACATGATGGACGATGCAATCAATATTCATGGTACTTATCTCAAAATCACACAAAAACTGGACAATAAAACCGTACTTGCAAAATACATGCACGAACAGTCCTATGGTTTTGACTGGGGCTATGCGACCGATTCAGTACAGTTTATCCAATCCAAAACAATGGAGCTCTGGGACAATAAAAACAGTATTCAATCCATCGAAGTAATCCGTAAAAAAGATAGCGATCCGATCCAGGATTTCAAAATTGTATTCACAAAACCCTTAGATGATTACATCGATCCAACCAAATTGGACATCGGTATTGAAAACCTGACGTGGACACCAAAAGTAGAGTTTAAAGGCAATACTGTACGAAACAACAGAGCACGGGGTGCACTGTTCAGTACTCCTCAAAAGACCGTAGTGGAAAATAATCTATTTGATCATACCTCAGGAACAGCCATTCTTTTATGTGGCGATAGCAACGGCTGGTACGAAACAGGTACATGCCGTGATATCACGATCAAAAACAATAAGTTTATCAATGCTTTGACCAACATGTTCCAGTTTACCAATGCGGTGATCTCCATCTATCCTGAGATTCCTGACTTGAAAAACCAGCAGAAATACTTCCATAGCGGTATCAAGATCGAAAACAACTATTTTGAAACTTTTGATAAGCCAATTCTATATGCGAAATCTGTAGATGGCATTACTTTCAATAACAATACGATTAAGACAAATAAGGAGTATCCGGCATTTCACTGGAACAAAAAGGAAATTTTGTTTGAGCGCGTTATCAATGCCAATATCAAAAATAATACGATTGATGGTAAACCTTTCGTTTATCCTGCTAATTAATCGCAGCTTATAAAAAGTAAAAAGGCCAATCTCAATACAGGAGATTGGCCTTTTTATTTCTTACCCTATCCCGAACGGATTCAGTCACAGGGATCATTATGAGAACTGCAGATTCAACTGATCGAGCATCAAAAATAATTCATTTTCCATCTATGTACATGACATTGGTCAAAAGCTACTCCTGTTGAATCCACTCAAATTTACCGTTATTCATGTAAATGATCCCACCACCACAGGCTTCTGCCTGATGGATAAAAACACCATCATGCGGTAATTTAATTTTATCCTTTTCATCGACCTCATCTTCTGTCATAATTTCACCTTCATCACTCACATTATTATAATAGACCTCTCCTCTCGGCGCTTTTTCAAAAATACCGACCCAGTCAATATCATCAAATCCCTGACCTAAAATATCCTGTCCCATTCCTAGATAAGTAGTTTTTTTGTTGCCGAAAGACACTTTAAGACCATATTTATGATTTATCGTATTTTGAACGATATGCACAGTATCCAAACGACTGTCGCCATCCATATCACAGACAACAACATTGGGATCATGTTTTTTAGAAATCACGATGGTATCAGGCAATACCGTTCTTTTATCTGCCTGCATAACCAGGGAATCACGTATAACGAAAGTGCTGTCCTGATCCTCAGTCCTATTGTGTGCCGTATCTGCAGCTTTATTCTGGCAACTCCACACCGTCAATATTATACCAGATAACAAAACAAACAGTCCCAACCAGTTTATATTTCTCACCATAGCTTCATGATTTTAATTTCTAATAACGATTATGAAATAGAAAATTATCGGATTACTTAGCTGCCACAAGCAATATAATACGTCGGCACACCATCCACTTCTGTAGGTTCTTCGGCAATACCCTCGAAAAATACATGGTCGCCAAGTTCCTTATTTGCCTGTTGATTATGTGCTTTCATCAAAAATTCCAAAGCGGTAAAATTCTTATCATTATCGGCTTTAAACTGAGCTACAATCTCGACCTGATATCCTTCATCATCGGCCTCCCCATCAAAAATATCCTCATCCTCCGAAATCAGACGTTCATTCTCCAGCAAGTCAGATGGTTTCATGATCCAGGCTTCATATTGAATCTGCACCGCTGAGGCGTCAAGCACGATCTCATTCGGATTCCATCGCTCGGCCGACCCGAAAATATCTTTTTGGTATTGCATTACCTCCTCATTAAATAGTGCTGCATCTGTGTACGCTTCCGATGAAAAAGACCAGGCAATCTGATTTAAAGTCGATTTACGTTCCGTATTTCCTTCATTATTATCCATTAAATCCGCGTAAACTGTAAATGTCTTTTCAATAATCTGATCTTTATTATCCCAGTACTGTAGATCCAGGACCTCAGAAATTTCATGCTGTTCAGCATCCGTTAGATAATTCGGAATATCCCACAACTTCTCTATTTCTTGATTATCCTCCAGATGTTCAATAATTTCATATTGCTTTTGTATAATAGCTAATGACTCCGTTGCTTTTAAGCGCATCAATGCCCTTACCGCATGGCCATAACAAGCCGTTCCCCAATTACAGAAAAACTGCAGAAAACCGCCATTATACATATCCATTTCAAGTTTCCAAAGTGCTGCCAATTCCTGTTCGTGCTCCGACAGGGCGTTCCAATCGTTCTCATTATTGCTGAGCTTATCAACAAATTGTGAGGTAAAATCAAACCATTTTTTATCCAGATCAGCACCATCATTCGTAGGAGGTTGCTCCATTTTATTTTTCAGCTCCTGAACACACCATTCCTCAAAATTCTTAGCCGTGCTATCCCCTAACGCGGCACTTTTTTGAAAATAAGGCAATGCCTTTTCATATTCCTTACCATAGTAGTAAGCATAGCCCACCCTAAAATTCCACAAGGGATCTTCCGCTCCTGCCGTACTTTCCGACAGTAAAATATCAAGCGCTTTTCCGTAATCCGAAATATTATTATACGCCCGTCCCAGCATGTTTTTCAACGTATAGGTTAATTCCGATGCCGGCAGTTGTTCAAGCGTCTCAATAATTTGACGGTGCTTACTTTTCTCATGCCATAGATTGAGCTGTTCAATTAATTTATCGTCCATTTTTTAGTTTTAATCATTACCGTTAATACGATCAAATTTTAGTCCGCTTTTAATTTTAACGGAAGCTCTTCCAAATTATTTTTAGCTGTTATCTTTTCTATTTCACCTTGCTTATTTATTTTACAGGTAACAACTACTGTTATTTTCTGTTTACTCATCTTAAGCTTCTCAAACACACTAAACGTATTTTCCTCATCTAAAGCAACATAATCACGCTTTGTTTTACCATCAGGTCCAGTCGAAGTTAAAAACAAAGAAGAAGGTAAAGCATGCCTTGGAAAATCCTGTTCGAGCAATAGACTGTCGATGATGGTCACCTGCTCACCATTAAAAAATTCAACTTCCACCTCCGGATTAACCAAATCAGCATCCTTCACAAACTGAAGACGCCACGCATAGGGTGTGCGATATTTTTTACGCCATTTATCGTATGCCTGCGGATTAGCCGCTGTATGTGTCTGCTCAACCCACTCTTTTGATGCACGAAGTCTTCCCAATTCCTCCTGAATCATCTGACGTTGACCAAGTTCAATCTCCGTACTATCTATTTTTTGTGCCTGATAAAAACTCACTTCGACAGCATTTCCCCAATTTCCGCCAACCCATAACGCCGCATCTCCTCCCGGTGCCAATCCGACAATAATTTCATCATAAGTCCGATGGAATACGCCATTGTGATTCTTCGCTTCAAACCCCTTCTTAAACAGGGCACTTATTTTTTCTTTATCCAGGGCCACATTAAGTTTATAATAACAATCTTCCACAACAGAATACCAGGAAAGACTTAAGCTGTCCGGCATCACCAGAGCACCCTGATCCGAACTCATAAAAGTAGACGTACCTATCCCCCAGCGACTATCGTAAAATTTATTGTCAATATCCGGAAAAGCATTATTTCTGCTCCACGATTCAATAAAAAAACGACCTTCCACCACACGAACCGGATAGCCTTCAGGATTGGATATTGCCGGTTCCCATTCGTATTTTTCAGAATTGCGCCATTTCCGCTCAACCGTCATTTCAGACCGGGAAACCGTCGTATGCTTAAGAATAAGTACGATATTCGCAATCACGGCAATCAAACAGTAGATACCGATGATCCACATTTGCTTGACGGTCAATTCTTGGCCCTTTGTACCGGTACCACAAATGATCAGTAGCACAATAAAGTGGAGTATAAACTGAGACAGTAGAATCACAACCCCTAACAGGTTGGCAAAACTAGCCCATATACCATGCGTTTCAAATGCAACACCATCTCCAAGAAAGAGATAAAACAAAAAACCAAAGCCCGTAAGCGCACCGGCTATTAGCAGGATTTTATGGAGGTGTATTAAAGTCATGCTGTTCTTATCTTGATGAGCGGTATTGAAAGATTAAAGTCTTAAATATAAATTGGTATTAGCGGCAATAGCCAGTACTCAAATATACACAACTCCTCTTGATTTCAAAATCGCAAAAAACGGTACCCAGGCATGTTTTAAACATCCTGGATACCGTCCCTTAATCAGCCAGTCTTAAAAATAGGTGTCACGGACAATTTCTTAATTGCGAATAGGCCAGCTACTTATCCAGCCACACCACCTTTTGCTCACTCACATGTTCTTTTCCTAAAATATCTCGGTACAGGGCAGGCTTCCTTGCCTTGATATATCGGTATCCGCCCGCTTTCACCAACTTATCGGCAGTTAGTTCCGCTACGCAGATTTCATTATCCAATGAACGGCATTCCGCCATAATATCACCATAAGGATCGATAATCATCGCACAGCCATTCTTCAACTGATCGTCATCCATACCGATAGGATTTGAAAAAACAGCATATATGGCATTGTCATAGGCACGTGCAGGTAACCATTTCATCAGCCAGCTGCGGCCTTTCAGCCCGTCAAACTCTTCCCGAAGTAACGTAGCATTTTCTTGTTTATTTTCCCATAATTTGGCATCTACAAATCCAGCACCCGGACGTGTTGAAGGTGTACACATGGTTACATGCGGCATAAAGATCACCTGCGCACCAAGTAAAGTCGTCGCTCGAACATTTTCAATAATATTATTATCATAACAGATTAAGACCCCACATTTCCAGCCCTTGATCTCAAAAACGGTATAAGCTGTTCCCGGAGAAAGATGCGGATTGATAAACGGATGCAGTTTTCGGTGTTTCGCGATCAGACCTGTTTCATCAACACAGATATACGCTTTAAAAAGATTACCGGCAATATCTTTTTCAAAAAGGCCGGCCAAGATGGTCATTTTATATTCTTTAGCGATTGCTGTTAATGCGTTTACTGATGGACCATCAGGGATCAGCTCCGCGAGCTCCAGCATTTCCTCACAGGAAAGGTTGCGGGCAAAGGTATAACCGGTAATCGAACATTCATGAAAAGCAACCACATCAGCTCCCTGTTCTGCCGCTTCAGCAGTAAGCTTTTTGATCAGGTCAAGATTATAAACCTTATCTCCACTTCGATTTTCAAACTGTACACTGGCAATTTTTAAGTTTTCCATTGATTTCTAATTTTTTAAAACCATTAATGATTCAAAATTAGCGGGACAAACACGCAATAAATTGGAAAAAACCGACAATATCGTTTTACAGCACCTGCATCAGGTTGATTGCAAGAAGATGATCATGATGGCGATATTGCATCGGGGTAACCCCTGCCTGACGCTTGAAACAATTATTCAGATGCGCCTGATCATAATAGCCACAGGCATACACAACCTGAGAAAGGTTAATATCTGAAGAAGATTTTTGCAATGATTTGAGAAAATGCTGGAACTTGATAACATCTATAAATTTCTTAGGAGCGATTCCGACCTGTTCCTTAAACTTCCGCTCCAATTGCCGTTCCGTTACCGGCAGTTTTTGGATCAGGTCAGCAACAGCAATCATTCCGTTCGCTTGATAAATCAAATCTAAAGCCCCATGCATAAGACCATCTTCCTTTTGAAACCGATTCACGCGGCATATCAACAGCTTTTCGATCGCTTTTATCGCTTCAGAAGGGCTTTTAGAACTCAATACCTGCTCCTCCATATCACTTCCCTCCTGACCAAAAACAGTACGCAAAGGTGTAATGGTATTGTTCAATTCATAAGCCGATAAGTTCGTCAGCGCATGCAGACCATGTGGATGGAGAACCACAATCAACATATCCAATTTTCCGACCGACTTGATATCATTAAAATGTGTCATCTGTCCATAAAGAAAACTATGCGGCTGTTTACTTCCTGATTCACAAGCATTCACCTGTAAGAAAGGATCTTTAAAGTGAAAGACCAAACCCGGATTGCCATCCGAAAACAAGCGGTAATCGGCATACCCATCATGATCATGCTTGATGATGAGGTAGTGTTTTACAATAGCGGAAAGCATCAATGACGGATAAAGCTGCATAATCTCAATAGATAATTTCACAAAGGTAAACCATTTATTCTGATGGAAGAAACACCTTCGGATCAAAACCTTCCAGATAATCAATTTTCCAGATACCGTTAGCTAACAGAGCCTTCGTTTTGTAATTAAAGCCATCTCCCCACGACCAGTTGAAAGTGGCCAGATTGTTGGCAAAATTTACATCTCTTAATATGATCTTTTCCCAGAAATTATCTGGATTATCCTGACAGTTGCACCAGGGATTTGCTCCGTTACCAAATGGCGGAAGTTCACCCACATACCATACCCACGATTTGTTTCGGAGTTTCTCGTCGATGATCAAGCCTATATTATCATAGTTGGAAATAAACTGATCCGTGAATAGATTTGTTTCCCGCAGTTCGTTGATTCTCTTTTTATGTATTTCCAAATCAAGTCCCGCGTAAACACTATCCGTCTCTTTCAGTTGCAACGGTTCAAAATCCACATGAGTGCTCTTTGTTTCATTCCATTTATAGAGTTCCTTTACTTTATCATTTAATTCCCCTATCAAGTCGATCACGTTACTTGTCCGGGCTGTTTCCTTTTCTTTTCCTTTTAATGCCCCAGCATTCCCATGCTGGTTACAGGCAGAAAAGAACACTAATGCAAGTAATACGGTGGTTAATTTCGAATATTTCATGTTTATGATCAACTTCATTAAGGTTTACTATATAACGATCCTTTAGACTTTACCGCTGAACATTAAATAGTTAATTGCTGTGCTAAAATTAACATATTTCACTATAAATAACTACCTTCAAGAAAGATTAAATCAAATAGAGCCTGTTAACAATAAAAATATGATGAAACAACTAGCTATACTCCTTATACTAGGATTCAGTATGGGTACAGCCGATGCACAGATTACCAGCATTTCGGTCAATAAAGCCAATTTTGAACAATCTGGTTTTCCCTTCAAAGGAAAAAGAGTGCTACAGGTAGAGCATATTACCACAGCAAATGAAGATAATTTTATTGTATTCTCTAAAGAACAACGGAATGCAGATCCCGATCACCTCTATATCCAGCAGTTTCAAAAAAATAACGACAAATGGACTGTTGTTGCCGAAGACCATGTTTCAGAAAAAGATATCGTCACTTCCGTCTGGGATGCCCGCAAAGCTTTTTTTGATGCCGATAAAGATGGAAAACTAGATGCTATTTTTGTCTATTCACGACACCCAAAAGGTAATATGGACAAACAGCTTAGCTGTATCGCACTTGTACTCTACAACAAACAGTTTTACAGGTTACAGGCAGATCAAGCAGATGGGTACCAAAAGACGACATACTCGGATAATTACAGTCAGTTGCCTGAAGTGATCAAAGCACAGGTAACACAATTCTGGGAAAAACTAGATAAGGATTAAAAACATAGCGCTTCGTCTGTATCGGACGAAGCGCTATGCAGAAATTTCAAAAATAAATTATAGAGAAGCTAAGACCATCTTTTCTTCATCTTCCCCTATTTTACTGATGGTATAGCGTTTAATATCGACATGCTTCATTTCGTCCAGCGCCTGTACCACATCCACCGCCCGTGCTTCCTTACTTGGTTTGATCAATACGATCATATCCTTGCCATCTGCCTTTGCAGGGATCTCCAATTTCATTCGATCCAATACTTTTCTTATCCCATTCTTACTGAGGTCAGTGAACTCCGGTTTCGAGATCGGATGGTTAAAATCGCCATGATACCACATCAATCCTTTATCGGTTAACAGAAGCGATATCACACGCCTTTCATCCAATAATATGGGTTCATGCCCAGATTTATCAGGCATTGCGATATCTAGACGATGAGGTTTATTTAATGTTGTCGTCAGCATAAAAAAGGTGATCAATAAGAATGCAAGATCCACCATTGCTGTCAGATCGACTTTAGGAGCCAGTTTTTTACTTCTGATTTTCTTTTTTCCTGCTTCCGGTTGTTTTTGATTTAGCTCTGCCATGATGTTCTAGATTAAATGATAGAATTGGTTAATACTCATCTTTAAGATGCCAGCATCAATCATATTCCATATTATTTTTCAATAAAAAAGATGCATGATCAACATTCCTCATCCAGTACTCCAAATGTCTTCAGTTTATTTTCCTACGTAAATCACAGCATTTCAGCGGGCAATAACATCCTAAAATCAACTAATCCATTCGCTGATCACTCCTACCCAAACACCCGATTGGTCACCCCATGAGGCCGTGATTGAAGTGTTTTATACAATCTACAGTCAAAAACCAGCCGAAAAAAAAAATATTTGGTGTACAACTGTGATTTTTTGACACCCACTGCGAATAATTAAGGAAATAAGTTTAATTAATATTTTTAACAATGGAATTTTCAATAACTGCTGCCACTTTAAATCGTATGCTACCGAAACGAGTAGCACCTATTCTCCATCATTGGAAGCCGTACTTTCAGGCTACTAACATCCAGCTTTTCTGGTCGCGCATAGCAAAGTCCGTTTTAGCAAACATTTCTGCGCAAAGCTTTATTATGGATAAAGCAAGAGATAAACACATCAGGTATAACCCAACAACTTTACATAAAATTAAGAGTTGGCATGCGCACTTATCATGAACAAGCAGGAACAAAAAGAATTCTTTCAGCAAATAATTGAACAGCACAAAGGAATTTTGTTCAAAGTTGCCCGTGTGTATTGCCATGACGAGCATGATAGGGATGATCTGATGCAGGAAATGATGATACAGATCTGGCAATCTGTTCCGAGATATAAAGAGCAGTTTAAAATATCAACCTGGTTATACCGTATCTCACTCAATGTCGCGATTTCCTTTTATCGGAAAAACACAACGAGGGCAAACCGATTCACGGTTCTCAATGAGCAGACATCAGATTTATACAATGAAGAAAAAGTAGAAACAGAACAGCAGCTTGACTTATTAGTACAGTTTATCAGCGAATTGAGAGAATTGGACAAAGCCCTCATATTGATGTATCTGGAAGACAAAAGCCATCACGAGATGGCAGAGATTTTAGGGCTATCCGTCAGCAATATAGGAACAAAAATAGGACGCATCAAGGATAAATTAAAAACAAAGTTTTCACAATAAAACCATAAAGAAATGAACGAGTTAGAATTAAAAAAGCTTTGGCAAACCGCACAGGAAAAGTTGGATACTAACCTGGCTATCAGCACACAAAATACAGCAGCTATTACGCACATAAAAGTGGCGCATTTCCTATCATCAATGAAGCCTGTCAAGCTTTTTACGATCTTAGTGGGGGTCGTCTGGGTCGGTTTTTTAGGAACACTAGTCGTTTACTTATTCTTATACGCTTTCCCTAAAACAAATCTCTTTTTTCTGTTTTCAGCCACGGTTCAAGTCATGCTGTCGGCCATTGCATTGATCACCTATAGCTACCAGCTTATCACCATTTATCAGGTCGATATCAGCGGCCCCATCTTAGATACACAAAAGAAAATAGCTCATTTAAAATCAACCACCTTATGGGTCACCCGTCTACTTTTCTTACAGTTACCGGTCTGGACCACCTTTTATTGGAATGATAGCATGCTGGACAATGGAAGCTGGCTGTTATGGTTTTTACAGGGCAGCATAACCCTTGCATGCACTTATCTGTCCATTTGGCTTTTCATCAATATCAATTTTGAAAATAGGGATAAGAAATGGTTTCGCTTTATTTTCAACGGCAATGATTGGACACCCCTACTAAAGTCAATAGAACTTTTAAAACAGATTGATGCCTATCAAAATGACAATAAACCACAGCAAAGCAACCTGAGTTAAATCCTTAATAAATCCCACCATTCGGCTATTCGACGATTGTTATGCAATAACATTTGTTCGCATTTTTCTTCATCTTTTTATTAAACCGAAAAGATGAAGAAAATAAACAAATTAACGACATTTAGCCACCAATTAACACCTCAAAACCGGCTATTATTTCGTATATTTATCATCTAAGAATAATGCATCTTGAGGCCTTCAAAATAGACATTTAAACAACCTACACCCCATATTTGCAGGCTGTTTTCACTGCGTTTTTTTTATCCTTGTAGAATATTCGCAGACGCAAAAAAATACTGTTGCGGGAACTTGAAAAATAAGGATATATTTTGATCCAAAGCAGTACATGAACACGGCTGCCAAAAAATTAAAAATAGGAACTCTTACTTGTCAATAGACCCTATTCGCAGGATACATTTCTTAAAGAATAAAACATCATAAGCTGTGCACATACGGCACTAATTAAAAAACAACATACAGATGGATATCATACTGATCAAAGTACTGGGTATAAATTTTATTGCAACATTAGTCAGATCGACATTTGGATTCGGCGAAGCCTTAATCGCAGTGCCGTTATTAAGTTTTATTCTCCCGCTCGATATTGCAGTTCCCATGTCCGTCATGTTATCCGTCGCTATTGCCTTATTGGTCGTCGTTCAGGATCACAAAAAAATAGATGTTAAAAGTACCAAATACCTCGTACTTGCCGCATTGATCGGCCTGCCAGCCGGTTTGGGTATGCTGCTGTATGGCAACGATAAATTGATTAAAATCGGATTGGGAATATTACTAATTGCATATTCAATCTATGCCTTAACTGCTAAAAACACACAGGCTAAAACAGCAGATCATAACAGCTTATGGCTCTGGACCTGTGGTATAGCTTCAGGTGTATTGGGTGGAGCCTTTGGCATCAACGGTCCTCCGCTCGTTGTATACGGAAAAATCAAAGGCTGGAATCCCAGCGAATTTAGAGCAACCTTACAAGGTTATTTTTTACCTGTCAGCTTCATCAGCGTAGTCGGTTATTATTTTAAAGATCTCATCACAGAAGAAGTTGTCCTCTATTTCTTAAAATCAATACCCGTTATGATTCCGGCTATCTATATCGGCAGATGGTTAAACCACCGGATCGAACATAAAAAATTCTTTATATACGTGTACATCGGATTGATCATAATCGGCCTTGTCTGTATTATCAATACATTTATATAAACATTGTACAGTTATCTTTGGAGCGCTACAGACTGTTATTCTCGCATAATGTTCACCTGCATGAGCTGCTTTTACGTAATACCGTACCCGTACTAATCGATATCCACAGCAAGAAAGCAGGAATCAATCTTGTTGTGGCAAATTTAGCCAGATTTTCAAATAAGATTGACTCCAGATTTAAGGTAATTGGACTTTGAAGACACGATACGGTAATTCCGTTCTGTTCTTTCCATTGCTCCAATTTGGATCCTGTGGAAGTTGAGCACAAGAAAAATACAGAAAGCCATCTGTTCCGATGCCTAGTGAATCTGGCCAGAGTAACCTTGAATCCTGTACTAAAGTATGCAACTGACCATCTGGACTTAAATACTTAATGGTATAGTCCAAGGAATTGGTTAAATAAATATTGCCCTTTTTATCGGCAATCAGTCCATGTGTTACACCCACATCCCCCATATCTTCAACTTTCGACTCCAATTCTTTCTCGGTCAAAGATTCATCGGTCAAATATTTCGTTTCGATGCGATATAAATGTGTTTTATTAATCGGTTTAAAATAAAAATATTTAAAATCATGCGTTAAAGCAATACCATTCACATTTGACATAAACGGTTTACCGTTTTTATCCCGCATTTCCACTCCATCATACACAAGTATCAGATCAGGATCGGCTAAAGTAAAAGATGTCTTTTCTAAAACTTGACGTGTTTTCCCTGTTGCTAAATCCAGTACAACGATTGCCGCTTGACCAGGATCTGATAGATAGGCTTTATTCTTTTGGACATCAACACGCACATCGTTCAAACCCGATTTAGATTTATCCAGATCATCAAAGTTGTAGCGCTTCTCAACTTGATTTGTCCGGGTATTGATTTTTAATAATTTGAACTGCCCTTCTGCAGCTTCACCTTTATCACCAAAAATAGAACCTGATGGTGCAGGTTTCGAATCCAATACCCAAAGAAAATCATTCGCATCAACATACAAATCCTGGACGCTCACAAAATGCCCGTTTTCTTCGCCCGGTTTATTCCATTCTTCATTCGGATAAGGAACACGCTCACCGTTCACAATTTCTGTTAATCCGTACTGATAATCGGTATTTTGTTTCGGAAAAGCCACAAATAGCCGATTAGCAGTGTTTACACTTACGCCAATGGCCCGATATTTCCCAAAAGAAGCGGCTTCTATCAGCGCATCGCTGTGGTATTGCTGAGCTAAAGTATGATCCATAATTCCGAATAAAGTCAGTACAAAGACCATGTTATTGATCCATTTCATTATTTTAATCTATTTTAGTTTAAGTACAGTCCAATAAGCATTACAACCGTGCGTAATGCAAAAAAGCGATAGCAAAGCAACTTCCAACATTTAATTTCCACTGATAGCAAATAGCTATTCCATAAAATCAAGAACCTGTGCTAAGCACATCTTTTCCTATTTTATACAATTGGTATCGCGCAAGCTGAAAGGCATGTGATCACTACTTTGCTATGGCCATTCCGCTATCCTTTTAACTACTTTTCAATTTCTTCATAAATTCTAAAATTGCCGGACGTAAATCCTCAAACAAAGGATTTTCTTTGTTTTTCAGCATAACTTCCGTAAACAATTTCAGTCCCAAAGCAAATTCAGTCGCTGTTTCCTTATTATCAAAAATCTGTTTCGAACTGATCACCTCAAAAATGTTGAACAGATCATCATGATTATCAAAATTTAAATGTAAAGATTTTGTTCCCGCATCCCCATTCTTCAGACTAACTTCTTTTAATTCTAATTGATAAGCATTATTTCTTTTTTCCATAGCTCTCTAAAAATTACTAACAAATTCATTAATGGTATCTATTTCTTCTTGACTTAAATGGATCGCAATTGCCTGCGCATTTTGAACCGCTTGATCTGCATTTCTTGCTCCTGCCAAAGCAATAGTAATCCCCGCTCTTTCTATGGTCCATCGCAACACCAACTGGGCTAAGGTAGCATGATGCTCATCAGCAATCGGTTTTATTTTCGCCAGTAAGTCATTGGTCTTAGCAATAAATTCAGGCTGAAAATGCGGTAAATTTGCACGGTGGTCTCCTGGTTGAAATTGATAATCCGTTGTTATCTTAGCTGTCAGTAACCCTCTTTGTAATGGACTATAAGCTAAAATCGATTTATTGTTCACCACACAGTAAGAAACGGTTTCCTCTTCAATACCTCGATTCACCATACTGAAAGGAACTTGATTAGATACCAATTTCAACGTTTTTTCAGCTTCCTCCATTTGTGAGGCACTATAATTACAGACACCGGCATAGCGCACCTTGCCCTGTTCAATCAACCGGCCTACGGCTTCAAACGTTTCACTTATTGCAGTTGTCGTATCGGGCCAGTGAATTTGATACAGATCAATATAATCTGTCCCTAGACGGCGTAAACTCTGTTCACATTCGTAAATAATACTGTCCTTCCCCGCAAACTTGTAGATATCGATCGCTTCACCCGCATTGTTTTTACTATGCATTGCTAAATTCCCCTCTGCCAGATCCCAACGCATGCCAAATTTGGTCAATAGCTGGACCTTATCCCGCGAAATTCCCTTAATCGCCTCACCGACGATTTCTTCACTCGTTCCCTGACCATAGATCGGTGCAGTATCGATAGCCGTTACACCGACATCATAAGAAGCTTTGATCGCTTCGATTGCATCGTTTCGATCCGTACTGCCCCACATCCAACCTCCAGCGGCCCACGCACCGAAAGTAATCGCTGAAATCTCTAAATCACTATCTCCTAATTTCCTGTATTCCATTGTTTTTTATATTTTATGTTCTAAAATTCTAATTCCTTGATCATATTTCTCACTTCAGTTTTCCGACCGGCTAAGGTCATACTCTTATAAAACAGTTAACTTGGGATGTTGTTTCCTGCTAACCTGAATATCGTCGTAGCTCAACTCAAAAAACGATTTGCCTAGCTGCCCACATATTAGAGCGAAACTTACATCGTTTTAAAATCAGTCGGACGCATATTGGTCAGCTGGGAAAATGTATTACTGAATGCCGAAATATTCGAATAGCCCACTTCATAGGCAATTTCGGTAATCGTAAGATCCGTGTCCTTCATCAATTCCATCGCACGGATCACCCGCAGCATTTTCACATACTGCACAATAGAAATATGCAATTTGCTTTTGAACAACCGCGTTAAAGTCCTTACACTATAACCAAAAGTTCTGGCGATGTCCTCCAGCGTCAAAGATTCACTTATTTTCGAACGTAAATAGTTCGTGATAGCATTCAGACGGGTGTCATCAGTAACTGGAAGCTGAATTGCAAATTTCTTCAGATGCTCCTTCGGCAACAGGTTTTTCACCGTATTCAAAAACTCAAATTCCCAGGACCCCTGAAAAAAATCACCCTGCCATTTTTCACTGAAGACAAGCATTTCGGACAAGAGCTTACTCACCGGATAAATCCCCAGTTCATCGTAAAAACCAGCATCACCTTGACTGGGGTAATAAAAATTGATAATCTGTAAATCCTTGGTATTGAACATCAGATTATGGGAAAAATGGCCCGGGATCCAGATATAATGATTAGAAGGAATATAATAGTCCCTTTCCTGCGTCTGCAGATAAGCAATCCCACCGTAAACCAGTAAAAGCTGTCCCTTATCATGCTGATGGGCGAGCAATTGCTGTTCCGTCTGTTGACGGATCACCAAAATCGAATCGGGATTCTGATCGATATTCTTAATGAGCTGCTCCAAAAGATCCATATGGCCCAATTTAACAAACTTTAGGCTAATTATATAAAACACCTGCTCTTTTCTTCCAATAATTTTGCACAAAGATTATTATACAGCATACAAAAATGAAACAGTACCCCTTTTTAATCATCGCATTGATCGGCAATCTTTTCCTCACACAGGCTTCTTTCGCACAAGCTCCTGATAGCACCTGGACATTGGAAAAGATATGGGATCTCGCCGCAAAGCAGAACCGGCAGCTGCATCTGGCGGATTTAAGTGTACAGGAAAGCAGGACCAGTATCCAGGAAGCACGGGACAAACTGCTTCCCGATCTGGCAGTATCCGGAAATTACGCCCTTAACTCCAAATTTCTAATTTACGACAACGGTCTCTTTTCAAAACCGCAGGATGTTCCTGTTTCCAGTTATGGCTATGGCTTTGGTTACAGCCTGGATTTCAACATTTACAATGGCGGAAGGGATAAACGAAATATCCACATCAAACAAGAAGAGCAACAGCGCAAACAAGTTGAATTTGAACTGCAACATGACAACATCAAGTTTGCCATCGCCATGGTCTATTACGAGCTGTACAAGTATCTACGATACCATGAATTTCTGCAGACAGAAATTAAAACTGAAAAACAGCAGCTCAGCAGCATCCAGAGCCTACATAAAAATGGTGTCGTCCTCAAAAGTGACGTCTTACGTACTTCGGTCAAGCTCTCGCAATTGGAACTCAGTTTGTCGGACGTGGAGAAAAAAGTAGTGCTGGCCAAACAGCGTCTCAATATACTCATCGGAAGAAACGAAACCGAACCATTGGAAATTCCTATTCAGGATATCGTGAACTTAGAGGCAGGCAATAGGGCAGCTTATGCAAGCTATCAGGCAGAGGCTCTCAGTCAATCGCCGGAATTTAAAATCACCCAAAGTGATATCAAAATCAGCGAGCTTCAGATCAAACAGGCAAAATCCACCTTGCAGCCTAAGATCTCCTTGTATTCACATTACAACTACACGTATCCGCAAGTATCCTTTTATCCCTACTCCAACGATCCCTGGGGCTATGGACAGACCGGTATCAAGATGCAGTTTGCGCTAGACAACCTCTACAAAAGCAAACATACCATCGCACAAGCACGCAATCTCAGCGAACAGCAGAAAGAAAAAGCAAACATCAAAAAAGATGAAATTTCGGTCAGGGTCAAAGAAGCATACCTGCAACAGCAACAGGCGCTCGAAAGCGTCACAACAGCAACCGACAATATCATCCAGACGACCGAAACTGTGCGGGTCATCCGAAACAGCTACCTCAATCAGGAATCCCTGCTCACCGATCTGCTCGATGCAGAGAACATCCTGCTGGAATCAAAATTTAATTTAACACAAGCACAGGTCAATCTAAAATTAAGCCATATCAAGCTTCTGCTGATTACAGGAGCACTTTAATTGTAAACACCATGGACAAAAATAAAACAGATAAAATTGTAGTCGCAATCACCAAATGGTTAGGCATCTTATTATTGGTCGGTATCAGCAGCTGGTGCGTCGTCTATTTCTGGAAAGGATATCAATACGAGCAAACCAACGATGCGCAGATCGATGCCTACCTCTCACCCGTAAACGCAAAAGTCGGTGGATACATCAGCAAGATTTATTTCCAGGATAACCAACAGGTAAAAAAAGGCGATACCTTATTGCTCATCGAAGAAAGTGAATACGGCCTGAAACAGGAAGCCGCATTGGCCGAACTGATGAGTTCACGTGCAAAACTCCCGATCCTCAGTGCAAATGAAGATACTCAGCTCAAGACCATCGAAGTGATCAAAGCACATCTGTCCGGATCAAAGGCAAAACTAACACAGCAACAAAAAGAATTTAACCGCTATCAGAACCTGCTAGGCGAACAATCCACCACACAGCAGAAATTTGATCATGTGGAGGCAAACTTGGCCATCAATCAAGCAGATTATGATGAATCGCAGGCTAATCTGCAGGTTGCGCAGTCCAGACTGCAAGATTTCAAAGCCCAGCGATCGGCGATTGAGGCCGAAATCCGGATCAAAGAAGCGCTGCTCAAAAGACAGGAATTGGATGTCCGCTACACCGTGATCACCGCACCTTTTGATGGGCAACTGGGTAAAAAAAATATTCAGGAAGGACAGTTGGTACAACCGGGACAGACCTTAGCATTTCTCACCAATGATACCGAAGAGAAATGGGTCGTGGCCAATTTTATGGAAACCCAGATCGGCAGCCTACATATCGGAAATACGGTCAACATTGAAGTTGATGCCTTTCCTGGAGAGCAATTCACCGGAACCATCCAATCCATTTCCCCCACTACTGGATCGCGCTACTCCCTGTTACCTCCCGATAATGCCACCGGTAATTTCGTGAAGATCATCCAGCGCATGCCTGTCCGCATTAAACTAAACCCAAGCCAAGGGCTAGCCAAACTCGCTGCCGGCATGAACGCACATGTATATGTGGTAAAAAATTAAAGATGCAAGCACATAAAATTCCTTTATTTAAACACTGGGTATCCGAGTGGCTGGCCAGATCGGTTATCTTCGCAATCCTGATGACCTGCTTATTCAGTTTTGCTCTCTACAGCAGTCCTGTAACCGTGATGGGGTATTACGGCGTAGCACCCACAGATGTACAATATGCCATGGTACTCATCTATGGATCCACAGTGACATTCTTGGCGCTCGATTCCCGTATTGTGAAATACTTCACCTCACGCAAATACCTCTTGATCGGATTAGCGACCAATGGTATCTGCACATTGATCTGCTTCCATAGTAAAAGCTGGCCCCTCTTTCTCGTCTGTCAATTTGCACAGGGCATCACCTGCGCACTGCTATCGGGTATTATACTTCATCTGGTGTTCCCCAGGCTACATAGCACCCGGGCCAGAGTCATCGGGTACACCATTCTCTATGCCGGCATTCAGATTTCTATTCCACTTTATTCCATCTACTGCAGCATGGTGCTTCATTATCTGGATTTTAACTGGCTGTTTTACGGAGCCAATATCTTACTGCTGCTGCTCACCGCGACCGTATTGATCACGATGGATGCCAAAGCAAGATTGCATAAAAAGATACCGCTCTATCAGGTGGACTGGATCGGCTACCTCTTCTATACCAGTTTTGTACTGCTCTTGGGCTATATCCTGATTTACGGGAGGCAGCTGGGCTGGTTCAGCAGTACCGTGATCTGCCAGCTGGTTCTGGCCGCAGTGTGCATCCTCATACTTTTTATCATCAGAGAAATGCGGTTAAAACGTCCATTGATTAATCTGCGGATTTTCAAAGCGAAAAACTTTGTTATCGGTCTTTTACTGCTTTTTGTATTTTACCTCTTCAAAGGAAGTACAGGACTGACCTACAGCCATCTGGAAACGATCTTAAGAACCGATCCTTTACATACCATTCCCATTTGGTTGGCTGTCATATCCGGAACAGTACTCAGTATGTATATAACAGCGCGCTTTATACTATTGGGAACCCATCTGATTCGGATGATCATCGTCGGATTTATCATCATGGGCTTGTATTATAGCTATATGCTGCTCTTTATTTCCGTGACCGGATCGACAGCAGACTTTATACTGCCTATGTTTATCTATGGTATTGCGACGGGAGTTTTATTTGTGCCTATCGTAACCTTCACAGCATCCGCTGCTCCTGCTAAAATCGCTGTAAATGCATCACTCATCGGTATTCTGGCTCGATTTATCGGATTTTGCAGCAGTATGGCAGTTAACAACGAACTGCAGTTATTTACCCGGGCCGCGGTTCAGGATCAGGTACGCCATTCGGTCAACCAGATCAATCCGCAGTTGCCCCTCGCCTTGCAACAGATCGAACAGACCTATCAAAATGCAGGTAATGACGGCTTAAAATCGCAGGTGGCCGCCAATGCCTTCTTCAATACCATGCTCAAAGAACAGATCCTCGCCCGCGCAAGCCGCGATTATTATGACCTGATGCTTACCGGAGTCGTACTGGTCATTATTATTCTGATCTTTTTACCCAAACTGCAGCAGGTGGTACTGAGATTGACAAAATTCAATGTTCCTTATTAGATCTGAACAGATGTGCAAAAATAAATCGAAACCAATACAGCGCCTCTTTGTTTACCTAATGTCAGAAGGCAAAGCACATGTACGATATTGATCTAGGTCAAGAATTATAACGGTGTTAACCCTTATTTTTGTAGCAGAATATTAGAGAAGAAAATAAAAAATTTATAAACAAATTTAAACATTAAAGTTATGGCAAATTGGAGTTTAGACAAAGCACACAGTGAAATAGAGTTTAAAGTAAAACACATGATGATTACTAACGTAAAAGGTCAATTTCAAGATTTCGACGTTACGGTAGATAGTGATTCAAACCATTTAGAAAATGCCAAAATAGACCTGACCATTCAGACAGCGTCTATCAACACGAAAAACGAACAACGTGACGAGCATTTGAAAAGTGCAGACTTTTTTGATGTTGCGGCCAACCCGACCATTACATTTCATGCTACGAGCAGTAAAAAAGACGGTGATGATATTAAATTAACAGGCGATCTAACGATCAAAGGCATTACCAAATCCGTTACATTCGACGTGGAGTTCGGTGGTGTAGCAAAAGATCCTTGGGGTAATGAAAAAATCGGTTATACCGCTACCGGTAAAATCAACCGTCAGGATTTCGGATTAACTTGGAACGCGGCTTTAGAAACAGGTGGATTGATGGTGAGCGACGAAGTAAAATTCCAAGCAGATTTTCAGTTCATTGTGACGAAATAAGCAACATATACCCTTATAAAAAAAGTCATGCTCCCATCAGAAGCATGACTTTTTTGTATATGCACGAGATCGATAGTTCCCGCACTAAGCAGGCACTTTCCGTACTTTCTCCCGATCCCATACCCGGTGACCTTTCATCGCTTTGATAAAGTCTGCCGTCAGGTTATTTTTTGATTCGAGTACCACGCCGGCATCTTTTTCCTGCTTGGCGATATACGATCCTGCAATTAATTTTTCAGCACCTTTAGCAAAGGCCAAAGCCTTACAATGTCTAAATCCTTCGTTGATAAAATGGATATAATCCGGCTCATCCTCCAATGTTTCAACCGAATCGCCATCCGGTGTATAGAATGCATCATAACAGACCGAAGCTTCCGTCAGATAAGTATGCTGGATTTCCGCTTCTCCACCTTCCTTAAACTTCACGTTACCCGTATGTGTCGAGATCAGAACGGCCTCAGCACCCTCCGCTTCCAATGCTTTTTTCATCACATCGACCGATGCTTTGCTCACACCATCTGCCACTAGAAAAGCCACTTTCCGAGTTTCAATCGTTCCTTCGCCCGGAGCGGTAGCCATACTCAATGCGGCAGATTTCTCTACCTCTGGTTTAGGCGCTTTCACCGGATATTCCGGATGGTTCTGACGCGCAAACTGTAACGTCAGTTCATCCAGTTGCTCCGGAGGTGTCAATCCCAGATTGGCACCCACTCTTTTCGCCAGTTCCTGATCGATCTGATTTAAGATCGCCAGCTCCCGTGTACGGATAGCTACCGAATTGACTTTCGATAGCTCAAAGCTATAACCACTGATGATATGTTCCTTTTCAGGTACTGTCTGCGAATTGAAAAACAAGCGGGCTTGTGTAAAGTGATCAGCAAATGACGAAGACCTGCGTCTTACTTTATAGCCATCCACTTTTTCTTCATGACTCTTAAAACCGGTCTCGCCTTTTAACATGGCCTGATAGGGACAACCGCCACCCAAACTATTTGGGAAATAGCTGACGTTGCCTTTCAGGATATCCTGTCTGCCGAAACCGTCTTTTTGATTGTTATGTTTACCGTTGACCGGTCTATTGATCGGAAGCTCATGAAAATTAGGACCTCCCAATCGGTAATTCTGTGTATCTGCATAAGAGAATATACGTCCCTGCAATAAAGGATCATTGGTCAGGTCAATACCCGGTACCAGACGTCCTGGATCAAAGGCTACCTGCTCGGTTTCTGCAAAGAAATTTTCCGGATTACGGTTCAGTGTCATCGTTCCGATAATCGTCACCGGAATTAATTCTTCCGGAATGATCTTCGTTGCATCCAATAAATCGAACGAATATTTCTGTTCATCCTCTTCCGGTACAAGCTGTACACCCAGGTCCCACTGTGGAAAATTACCCTTTTCGATATTCTCCCACAGATCCCGGCGTAAGAAATCCGAATCAAATCCCGATAATTTTTGCGCCTCGTTCCATGCCACCGAATGCACTCCCAATTTAGGTTTCCAATGAAACTTCACAAAAGTGCCTTTGCCTTCTGCATTGACAAATTTGAACGTGTGGACACCAAAACCTTCCATCATTCTAAAAGAACGTGGAATAGCACGGTCGGACATCGCCCACATCAGCATATGTGCAGATTCAGGCATCAAAGAAATAAAATCCCAGAACGTATCATGAGCCGATGCGGCCTGAGGCATCTCATTATTCGGTTCTGGCTTAACAGCGTGGATCAAATCCGGAAAGTTCATCGAATCCTGGATAAAAAATACCGGAATATTGTTACCCACTAAATCATAATTACCCTCCTCCGTATAAAACTTTACCGAGAATCCCCTTACATCGCGCGCCAGATCAGTCGATCCTTTGAAGCCCGCAACGGTTGAAAAACGGATAAATAACGGCGTTACCGTACCTTTCTTTAAAAAAGCGGCACTGGTATATTGAGAAACATCTGCTGTCGCTTCAAAAACACCGTGAGCACCAGAACCTCTTGCATGTACCACACGTTCCGGAATCCGCTCGCGGTCAAAATGAGCCAGCTTATCTTGAAAAATAAAATCTTCTATAAGTGCAGGGCCACGTTCTCCTGCTTTGAGCATATTGTTGTTATCATTGATCGGAACTCCATCATTCGTCGTCAATACCCGATTGGCATTGTCAATCGTATGCTCCTGAATCTGTTGCACTTTTTTGTTTTCTTGTTGCTTAGCCATGTTTAAATAAAGTTATGGATGAAGATTAGAACATGTCGGTACCCTTCACATGACCGACACTATTACTAGTAACAACATAACCTCCGATTTGTTTCCAAAGATCCCCAGCGCAACAAGCCCCGACCGAAGACTTAAGACTGAGCAACAGTCTTGATAGCGTCAATTTAAAGGTAATATAGTTTTAATAAAAGGTAATAAACTTGCATTTTTATTCATTTTAACCTCCTATTTTTAACCTAATCATTTGTTTCGTCAAATAATCAAGCGGGAGATTTTTAGCGAAACACCTGATAGCCAGAGCAAGATCACGTATAGCAATTGCCTAAATCCGTACATATACGGTTCGTCCCGAATAAGATGCAAGTACCCGTTTTTTCAATACGATCATTTAGAATAACCCATATATCCTTTAACCAAAAACAACTGTTATGAAAATTTACCATCTCGTACTTGCAGTGGCCCTCTTATTCGGTTCCTGTAAAAGAACAGAAATTCTCACCCGTATTGATGCCAATACGAACACCCTAGACACCGTCTACACGTCAGACCACCCCTACAACCTCAACGTCGTCTTGTTTGTCCCCTCGGACATGGTTCCCAATCCCGATTACGAAAGACGTATCAGCGAAACACTGATCTACCAACAAAACTTTGTCAAAACCTGGATGCAGCATTGGGGACATAGCGACAAAACCTTCGGATTGTTAAAAAATGCTTCCAATAGGGTCAAAATCCATGTTGTACAGGGCAATCTTCCGACTTCCTCCTATCCGTATGAGGGTGGAGAATCGGCTATGTGGCAGGAAATTACCACGTATTTTCAGACCCATCAAAAATCCAGTGACCATTACCTGATCCTAACCACGGTCAATAAGTTCGGTGAGCAAAATGCGCCATACTATGGCATCGGAACAAAATGCTACGGCATCGATTTCCCCGATATGGAAATCGCCAATATGAGCCGTACAGATACAGCTGGGCTGGCTTCTTCCTGGATCGGAGGCAATACGCATGAGATGATGCACGGTCTCAATCTGCCACATAATGGCGGTCTGGTATCGCAGAACAACCTCTACGGTACACCGATCATCACCGGAAACGGTGGTACTTTTGTCGTAGCACCGACTTATTTAGATGCCTGGGATTGTGCCGTACTAAGCCGCGGACAGGTGTTCAGTACCACAACACGTTCGGACTGGTATGCCGCTGCCAATGCGAAAATCACCAAATTGAATGCCCGCTATGACGATGCTATACAAAAAGTAATTGTATCCGGACGGTTCAGCAGCAACAAAAAGGTGGACTTCATCGGCTTTACCAACGATGCCAAGCGCAGTGCCGGAGATGGAAACTACGACTCGGAAAACTGGGTAACCACCCCGATCGGTGTGGATAGTTTTTATACCGAGATCGCCATAACCGAATTCAAAGATCGCAGCAACCTACAGAATGATTTTACGATCAGCCTAATCCATGAAAATGGCTACAGACATTGGAACAGCTACAGTTATCAGATGCAGAACGGTAAACCCGATATTCAATTTGGCGACAGACCCGAATACAATAAAGCAAACTGGAGTATCGTTGCCGTAAGTTCTGAAGAGACTCAGGCAGAAAGCGGTCAGGCTGTGCATCTCATCGACGGAGATAAAACAACGCAGTGGGTGAGCCGCTGGACGGGAGCCAATTCTACCCATCCGCATTTCTTTACCATCGATATGGGAGCCTCAAAACCGGTGAACCGCTTTACCTTTGTACAGCGCTCTGGAGGAAGCAAACCCAAGAATATTCAAATTCAGGTCAGTACCAATAACAGCACCTGGCAAAATGCCGGCAGTTTTGTGCTCCCGGATGCGGCAGGACCTGCCTACGTGACTTTACCCAATAGCCTAACCTTCCGTTACTTTAAAGTGACGATTTCAAGTGCCACCGATGGCACCCAATGGGCGGCGCTCAACGAAGTGGGCACTTATCAAGATTAACCTTAGTTTCACAAAAAAAAGCACCTGAACGGATCCGTTCAGGTGCTTTTTAAATATATAGCTAGCAACAGACTGCGTCACAAGCCACAGATCATTCCCTTTTCTTTTACCTAAAAGAAGAAAACCAGGCTTAAATGCCTTTAGATTTCATTCAAAAAATCACTTAAAGACCGATCTTTTCCTACTGGTAGTTTTTTACGTAAACGGTACCGGTGTATTTCAACTCCTCTGACCGTAATATTCTGCAACTGCGCGATCTGCTTGGTGGTGAAATTCAATTTCAGATAAGCACAGACTTTAAGATCATTCCGTGATAACCCCTCGTGATTGGATTTCAGCTTATTCAAAAAGCCATCATTTAGTTCATCAAAATGCAGCGCAAACTGATCCCAGTTGGCACTATTTTTCTCCACATCTTTCAGTAAATTGTTGATCCGCTTTAATTCCGAAGCCTCTTCCTCACTCCCTTCTATTTTTGCCAGTTCATCACGGACTTTAACAAGCGTTCCCGAATTTTCCAAAAGCTGCATACTCGCACTGGCCAGCTCTTTCGTCTTCACCAGTACTTCCTGTTCCAGCTTTTCATTATTGAGCTTGACAATTTCCTTTTCGCTCTTTTCGATTTCCAGCTGATGGATGTAGCGGAGCTGTGCCATTTTCTTCTCATATTGGAGCTGTTGCTTTTTCCAGACCTGCTTTTGCACCTTAAAAAACAGATAGATGCCCATTGCTCCCAATAGAATATAGACAAGCTTTGCCCAGATACTCAGATACCAGGGTGGTAAAATCGTAAAATCATAGCTAACGGTCTCGGAGATCTGATTTAAATTGTTTCGAACCCGAACCTGAAAACGATACTTTCCACTTGGCAGGTTGGTATATGATTTTTCAGCAATATTCTCCCATGTGGACCAGTTCTCATCATAACCGACCAGTTGATAGCTGAACTCCATATGTTCATGGATACCAAAACTTGGCGAAGAGAAAGCAAACTGAAAAGAATTGAATTTGGAAGCCAGCTCCAACCGGTCCGCACGGAGCTGTTCATAAGCGCCCGTGGAGTTTTTCGTGAAATACCCGGCAAATAGAATACTGTCCTGCGCTGATTTTGCCGTTACCTGCGACAATAGCACAAGTGGTTTCCGCGCTTCCTGAATATATTTTTCATAGTTGATATGGATGATCCCTTTTTCAGCACCGATATAGATGTTGTTTTTATCATAGGTATTGATATGATCAAATCCCGAAGTATTCATGCCTTCAATTTCCGGAAATTTAATAAGCTGATAGGTCTTATTTTTTGCGTCATATTGTGCTACCCCGACGTATTTATCTGTACAGTACCAGATATTGCCCTCTTTATCCTCCTTTAAATAGCGAATCGTCAGACCATCAAATTCCTTATAATCAGCAGACTTGACAAACGCATTTTTGGCATAATCGTAGGTGTACAGGCCCTTTTCTGTGGCAAAAACGATCTGATCCTTAATCTTGAACACAAAATTCTGATAGTCTGACGGTAAACCATTCTTCTTCGTTAAGAGAACAGCATCGTAAGCATGGCGGTCTGCCTCCAGTCGCATGCGGTAAATGCCGCGATAAGGATGTGAGGCCCAAATTGTATTTTTATCATCTAATTCTAAAAAGCGATAAGAATCCACAAACCCGCGCAACTGACCGCCGGACTGAAAAATACCGTTTTGATAATTCAACAGCTCTAAACCCTGATAAGTACCCACCAGAGCCTGTTCTACCGGATAAACGGAACTTAACGGCAATACATTCCAGGTACCTGTGCGATTGGACAGCGGCAGTAAAGCTTGATCCTGAATCTGAAACAATCCTTTATTGTGCCCCAGTAATAAGCGTCCGTTCAGTTCCTCCAGCAACCAGGCCTCGCCACCATCACTTTTCGGAAAAAGTGAAAAAGAACTCAACGAACGGCTCTGATCTTTCAGCCCTTTGCTGATAGGTGCCACATATACCCCGTTGGATGAAGATAAATAAAGCTTATGATCAAAGATCAGCGACGATAGCCCAGTCACCTCATTTTCAAGATTGGGACGCAGATACCGTACCGCAGATCCGTACGAAATCACCGAAATCCCATTGTCACTGGCCACCCAGATATTTTTTTGCTGGTCCACAAATACCGCTGAAATATTCTTGTTCACCAAACCTTCCCGGATACCGATGCGTTGAATCGTTTTCCCATCGCGATCACGGATATGGCAGCCCTCCTTGGCATTGCCGACAACGAAGGTGGAGTCATCGATACGTGCGGCAGATGGTGTATAACTATCATCCCAACGCTCCTTATTTAACTGTAATAACACCCTGTCCTTCAATAAGTAGTTCTGGTTATTTAAAGTAGATACCACGATCCGCTCTTTACCAAGCGGAAGCATCGATGCGATTTTCATTTCGCGGTAAGGCAACGTTGCCAGCACGGGTGACCAATGGTTATTGCGGTAGACTAATAAGCCATTTTTTTTATCTTGCGCAAAAAGCGATTCACCCACCTTACCCATAAAATACCATTCCGCAGCAGCGGGATGTACCGTTATTTTTTGGCCTTTGAGTTCAAAAATGACATTGGTCGCCCTAAAAAAAACAGACTGTCCAAAAGACAGCGTATTCCAGATGTCAGCAAAATTGCGGTACTCCTCCGGAATCAATGCTTTTAATGATGTATAGGTCAGACCACCCTGCTCAGCAGGTTCGAAATAACCAAAATCCCCCTGACCGCCCACATAGATCCGATCATGCTGATCAATCCATAACGAACGGATAATGGTATGGTTGGGCAACGCATACGATTTCCAGTACCGGCCATCAAAAGTAATCAGCCCTTCACTGTTTCCAAAATATAGGATGCCCCTGCTATCTTGTTTAATATCCCAAGTCCGGCTACCACCGCCATACACGGTTTTATTATAGTTATTGACCAGCGGTAATCCCAATAAATTTTGTGCCCGTAATGAAATGGGTGTTATAAAAAAAACGAAAAAATATAGGACTGCGAGATACTTCATATAAACTGTTTATAAGGGTTGACGTACAATTGACGTACCCCAAATATAGCGATTTTAACCACATTAACGCAACATGAAGTAGTAATGAAGTAGTGTTTAAATTTAACTTATGCCCATGTAAATCTAATTTTGAGCTAATTATAAACATTCCTAAATTTTTTAATTCAGCAAGCATGAAAAATAATGTTAGCATCATGGCAAGTGTTGCTCTTCTGTCTTGTCTTACCCATACGGTAAGTGCACAGAGCAGAATGATTACAGGTAAGGTCACAAATGAACTGGGGATTCCGCTAGTGGCAAGTATTACCTTATCTGGAGGTTCCAAAATTGGAACAAGCAGCAACGAGCAGGGAGATTTTTCCCTATCTCTTCCCCAAAACACCAGTTATTTGACCGTCTCTTCTTTGGGCTATGAAACCAAAACAGTCGCCATCACCGGCAATGCCGTCAACATCCAATTAAAGGCTAATGCCGATTTTAATCTGGATGAAGTAGTAGTAGTGGGTTACGGTACGCAACGAAAAGGCGATCTAACAGCACCTATTTCAACGGTCAATATGCAAGATATGGCCAAACGTACGGTTTCCAATTCGATGGATGCCCTTCAGGGTGCCGTTGCAGGGGTACAGATCGTCAGCTCAGGAGCTCCGGGATCAACACCCTCCGTGCGTGTCCGCGGTGTAGGTTCATTCAACAATGAAAGCCCGCTGTATGTTGTCGATGGGATGTTTATGGATAACATTGATTTCCTAAACCCCAATGACATTGCCGATATCTCCATCTTAAAAGATGCATCCGGTGCTGCCATCTATGGTGTCCGTGCCGCAAATGGGGTTATCCTCGTGACAACCAAAAAAGGAAGTCTTAATATGAAATCGCGCGTCACGTACAATGGATTTGCAGGCTTTCAGACCCCGACCAATGTCTTAAAAATGGCCAATGCACAACAGTATGCCAACTATGCCAATGCGACCGGAAATGGTGCCTTTGTCAAAAAATCAGTTGAAAAATATGGTGGTACTGAGACTAATCCGGCCATGGATACCGATTGGTTCGATGAACTATTGCGTTCAAAAGCACTCATTATGAACCATAATGTGGATATCATGGGCGGCAGTGAAAAAATTACCTATGCCTTTGGTCTCAACTACGTCAAACAAGAAGGCATCATGGATGCTAAAAACAACAACCAGAAGTTTAATATGCGCATGCAGGCCGATGCTAAGGTTACAGATTGGCTGAAAGTTGGGTTTATGGCACATTTAAATAATTTTAAATCCTATCATCCCGATAATGCCGCTTTCCGTCAGGCCTACTTTGCATCGCCTTTATACCCTGTTTACGATCCGTCCATCGAACTTTCGAAACCTGAAAAATTCGGTTCCAGTACCGCCATCGGTATGCAGTCAGGATTTTGGTACAACAATCCGATCGCTACAGCCTTCTACAGAAACAATCAGACTAAAGGATTTCAGATCCTGCCGAGTTTCTATGTAGAGGCAGAACTATGGAAAGATAAAATTACATTCAAATCACAGCTTAGCCAGCGCTATCAATCAACGCATAACATCGGCTATAACCCAATCTATTACATCGATAACGACCAGCGAAATGACCGCTCTTTCCTACGTTCGGCACAGGCCCGTAACAACAACTACATCTTAGATAATTTACTGACGTATAAAGATGAAGCTGGCAAACACCACTGGTCGGTCCTCCTGGGACAGTCAACACGTGAAGACCGCTGGCGTGAAACCTGGGTACAGGCCAATGATGTACCTGAATCGGAAGAATTCTGGTATGTAGGTGTTGGTGCTCAGGGAATCGGATCGGCCACGGGATATGGTGAAAGGGGTTCTCGAAACGCAGGAATATCTTATTTTACCAGAGGAACGTACGATTATGACAACAAATACTTATTGACCGCTACCTTCCGTGCGGACGGAAGTTCCAAATACCAGACCAAGTGGGGCTATTTCCCATCTGTGGGTTTAGGATGGGTGCTGACCAGAGAGAAGTTTATGGAAAACCAAAAGCTTTTCAATCAACTGAAACTCCGTGGAAGCTGGGGTAAACTGGGCAATGACGGTATCCAGCCCAATGCAGGCTATGCAACCGTGTATTCCGGAAACAATTTCTCAGGCATCTTTGGTAGTGAGGGCAGTACTAACGGAACCCGTATTCCGGGATACCGTGTTGGCAGGTTCTTTTCACAGGTCCGTTGGGAAGTGGTGGAAGAATGGGATGGCGGTATCGATTTTGCCTTGTTGAACAACCGTCTGAGCGGTACATTAGACTATTACCACAGAACAACCCATGATCTTGCCTTCAGCAGACCTATTCCGTTTTCGTGGGACCGTGTATATGGAAACTGGGGCAGTGTCGCCAACAGCGGATGGGAGCTTTCCCTTCAATGGAAAGATAAAGTCGGTGCATTGGGCTATTCCATTGGCGGAAATGTAACCACATTGAAAAATACCGTTAAAAATCTGGGCGGACTTGAGAATATCATGAACGGCTTTCCGGAATGGTCGGCAGAATTTCCGGCCAGAATCCAGATCAACGAACCGATCAACTTTTACTATGGTTATGAAGTAGCAGGCGTGTACCAAAATCAGGCGCAGATCGATGCCGATCCGATCGCAAAGGCATACAATCAGCAAAATCCAAACGCTCCTATTTTACCGGGGTATCTTCAGTATAAGGATCAGAATAATAATGGCGAACTGGATGAAAACGACCGTATCAATCTCGGAAACTACCTGCCAAAGATCACCTATGGTTTCAATTTGGCATTCGATTACAAAAAGTTTGACCTAAGCGTCGCCTTTCAAGGGGTGAGTGGCAATAAAATCCATAACCTCAACCGGGCTATGCGCAGAAAATACAATCAGATGAATGTGGATGCGGCCTTTGTTGATAAACTATGGACAGGTGAAGGAACAAGCAACACCCATCCATCGGCAGCAGGTTCGGTGGCTTCCTGGAACCTACAGGCTAGTTCGTTCTTTGTCGAAAGTGGCGCTTACCTCCGCGTACAAAATATTCAGTTAGGTTATAGTTTTGACTTCCCGAAAATGCCAACCCGCATATTCGTTACGGCAGATCGACCTTTTATGTTTACCAAATACAATGGTTTTACACCGGAAATCGGGGAAATGGGATTTGATGCCAATGTGTATCCAATTGCATCGACGTACAGCCTAGGAGTCAAAGTTTCCTTTTAATATTTTTAACCTTACTTTTTAATCTTATGAATACCTTTAAATATATCCTCATAGCAAGCTGTATAGCAGTACCGTTATCCATGATGAGCTGTAAAAAGTTTTTGGACAAGCCTCTTGAAAACCAGCAGCGTTCGGAAGAAATTGATTACAGCAACCCTGCGCTGATGTACAGCCCCGTTTCTGGTGTCTACCGGTCAGCAGCCGATGACAACCTGGTCCATTGGATCGATCTATCCATCCGCTGCATGCGCGATGATGATTACCTGCAGGCTGCTCCCAGCCCCAATGATAATCCGGAACTCATGGCTATCAAAAACTTCCAGAATGATGTAACCGTGCAATCATACTGGGGACTGAACCAATCGTGGATCAGTTATTACAGCCTGGTCATCGCGGCCAACAATGCCCTGATCGAACTGGATAATTTCGCGGCAAAAATACCGGCCGGCAACAGCAAAGACCTCAACCTCAATAAGCAATACAAAGCTGAGGTGCGTTTTCTGCGCGCATACGCACATCTGATGGCCTCCCGCCTGTTCGGAAATGTCCCTATTTTGATCGACAGTGAAAATATTGGACGCCTGGCGACCATTGAAAAGAGTACTGCGGCCCAAGTAAGACAATTTATCATTGCCGAAATGAATGAATGCATCGAAGCACTGGAAGATGCACGTCCGAATCAGTCCATCCATATCGGTGCCGTGACCAAGTATACGGCACTGCTCCTCAAAGCCAAAGCAGCAGCAGATCTTGCCGGTAATGATAATAGCAGTCCGCATTGGGAAGAAGTCTTGGATGCGACCAATAAGATCATTGCGAGCAATAAATTCTCCTTATATCCAAACCTGTATGAGCTCTTTAAGCTTCCCGGAAAACTGGCCAATGAATCCTTATTTGAACTGCAATATTCTGATTTTGGCGTAGGTACAGGCGATATTGTACGTCCCGGAGTAGACTGGGGAACATTCTTTAGGTGGCAGGGACCGTCCGGTGATCAAAAAGGAAGTCCTATTTCAGGAGCCGGCTGGGTACCCCCATCTCAAAATATTGTCGATTTCCTAACGAACCGTGGCGATGTTGAACGCTTGAAAAACACGATTCAGTACTGTGGCATCAATGGTAATCCTGCAACTTCGGTCACCACCCCGAGCGGTGATGTGGTCTATGGCAATCCATTTGGTATTAAATATTTCAACGGAAAAGCTTATCTTCCAAAAGCACAGATGACCGAGGGACGTATGGAATATGGCGCCAACAATAATGTTCGTATCTTACGTTATGCAGATGTATTGCTTCTAAATGCGGAAGCAAAAGTACGGAAAGGACAAAATGGCGACGAACCGTTCCGATTGGTACGCGAAAGAGCTAAACTGGGTGCTATTGCCAATGTGACGCTAAACCAGATTTTAGACGAGCGCAGAGCAGAATTTGCCTGTGAATGGTGGGGTGAGCGTTTCAACGACCTGGTACG
Source organism: Sphingobacterium sp. B16(2022) (assembly GCF_012030425.1). Classification (GTDB taxonomy): domain Bacteria; phylum Bacteroidota; class Bacteroidia; order Sphingobacteriales; family Sphingobacteriaceae; genus Sphingobacterium; species Sphingobacterium anhuiense. Next base: position 1,810,073 of record NZ_JAAUVN010000001.1, read on the forward strand.
TACCGGGAAAGCAAAAGAAGTATTTGGCGCTAAATTTATTCCTGGTGTGAGTGAATCTCTGCCTATACCGCAAACGCAGATCGATGCTAACCCTAATTTCAGATAAATTATGAGTCATATAAAAACAGGAATTTTAGGTTCCCTGCTCCTTTTCAACGTACAGCTGGCGGTATCGCAAGACAACAAACCCGTCAAAACCGTCATCGCTAAAGAAAACGGTGGTTACACCATCAAGCGTGACGGTCAGCCGTATTTTATCAAAGGCGCTGGTGGAACCAATTATATGGATCGTCTAAAAGCGTATGGAGGTAACTCCATACGTACTTGGAGTCCACAAAATGCGGGAAAAATATTGGACGATGCCCATCGCTTGGGACTTACCGTGACCTTAGGACTGGACGTACGGGCCGAAAGACATGGATTTGACTACAGCAACCCCGAACAGGTAGCACAACAATTGGAGGGCATCCGTAAGACCGTACTGCAGTACCGCAATCATCCTGCGCTTTTAGCCTGGGGAATCGGCAATGAGCTGAACCTCCATTACAGCAACCCCAAGGTATGGGATGCGGTCAATGCGATTGCAGTAATGATTCATGAACTAGACCCTAATCACTTGGTGACAACCATGTTGGCAGGCATCAACCAAAAGGAATTTGATTATATTCAGGAGAAATGCCCGGCTATCGATCTGATCGCTGTTCAGGTATATGGAGGACTCGCGTCCGTACCGCAACAGATTAAAAGTGTCGGCTGGACTAAACCTTATATGGTGACCGAATGGGGTCCTACAGGGCACTGGGAGGTGACACAGACCCCTTGGTCTGCTTCCATAGAGGAGAACAGCAGTGAAAAAGCGGCGGTTTATAAAAGCCGTTATGAAGCCTCTATCGGTACAGACAAAAACTGCTTAGGGTCTTATGTTTTCTTATGGGGACAGAAACAAGAGCGCACCCCGACCTGGTACGGACTGTTCACCGAAGCTGGTGAAGAAAACGAAGTGGTCGATGTGATGCAATACCTCTGGTCAAAAAAATGGCCTGAAAACCGTTCTCCACATGTATCGTCCCTCCTGTTAGATGGAAAAAAAGCAGCTGACTTTGTTTATGTCGAACCGGGGAAAACTTATCCCGTTGCTGTGTCTGTAAACGATCCGGATGGCGACAAGTTAACGACACGCTGGGAGCTCCTGCACGAAAGTACCGACCTGAAAGAAGGTGGCGACCGTGAAGAAAGACCAAAGGCTATCCCAGGACGTGTGGCAGATGAAGCTCAGCAGCACACACAGCTTACAGCTCCTGCGGAAGAAGGCGCATACCGATTATTTGTCTATGTTTCCGATGGTCATAACAATGTGGCTACTGCCAATATCCCCTTCTATGTAACGGCTAAAAAGTTAGATACCAGTGCTTCATCAACCCAGAAAAATGCCTACCGCTTTTCGACTGAACCTGTCTGGGCTGACGAATTTAATTATGAGGGCTTACCCGACACCACCAAATGGTCGTATGATGTAGGTTCAAAATATAACGGTTGGGGCAATAATGAGGATCAGTATTATGTTGCATCTTCGCTAAAAAACTCAGTTGTCGGTAAAGGGGTCTTAAAAATCAAAGCTTTAAAAGAAAGAAAAGGTGGTAAACCTTACACTTCTGCCCGATTAGTGAGCAAAGATAAAGGTGATTTCCTGTACGGCCGCTTTGAAGCCCGTGCAAAATTACCGCGGGGACGCGGCAATTGGCCTGCGATCTGGATGCTACCAACAGCATCTAAATATGGCAATTGGCCTAACTCGGGGGAGATCGATATATTGGAACACGTAGGTTACGATCAGGATGTGCTACATATCTCAACCCATACGAAAGCTTATAACCACAATATCAACACCCAAAAAACAGCAACAACAAAAGTAGCAGGTGTTTCCGATGATTTTCACCTTTACCGTGTGGATTGGACGCCCGAATATATCAAAGGATTTATCGATGATCAGGAGATTTTTTCAGTTGAAAATGAACATAAAACCTTTGCCGAATGGCCCTTTGATCAAAAATTTCACTGGTTACTAAATTTAGCCATCGGCGGAAATTGGGGCGGTAAACATGGAGTTGACGACAAGATATTCCCGAATGTTTTTGAAATCGATTACGTCCGTGTATATGAACTGTTACCTTAGATCATATTTATTATACAGCTATAATAGAGCACATAACAGCTAACACAATAATTTAAAAGACCTTTTCAGCCCATAGCTGAAAAGGTCTTTTTGTTATACTACTTCGAGAGATCGATTCTGTTTAAGCTCCCATTAAATCCAGAAACTTGAGCAGGTAAATCCTCCAGTTTAACTTCATGCTTATCATCCGCTCTTATCGCGCTTACTTTTACCGAACCCTTATTTTTGATGTTTTTCGGGATTTCAATAAAGCCATAGGACTTATAGGGAGCCTCATGATGCCCCAATAAAGAACGAGGCCCTCCACCCAGGCAACCGCTGTGATATAAAATCACCGATTCCTTTTTAGCAGGGTAATACACATGTTGATGACCGGATAAATACAGGTCTACCTGATATTCTTTCAAAAACTGCAAGGTCTCATCCGCATGCTCCAGAACTTCTCCTGGTTTATTTTTACTTTCAACGAGTGCATATAAAGGCAGGTGACCTAATACGATTTTAAATCTCGCCTCTTTAGCCACAGGGCTATCCAGCTGCTCCTTCATCCAGCTTTTCACTTCAGCTGGGATTTGAGATGATGAAGCATCCCAGGAGATCATGAACACATTATTTTTTATATAAGAAAAGTAATACGGAAAATGACTGCTTTCGATGAAAGTAAGATTGACATCAGCTTTATGACTCGCCCAAAATGATGCCGAAACTTCACGGTCCAGCACAAAATTAGGAGAGGCATCATGATTGCCCATGGTAAATCCAAATGGTACTCCAGAAGCCTTTATAGGTTGCAGTACAGCCTGATCAAATCCCTTCCACATAGCCAGAATAGCATCTTTCGTTAAAGTCTTCTTTTGTCCTGCAACCATATCGCCACCGCACAAAATAAGATCTGGCTTTAATGTTGAAACACTTCCCACTAGATCCAACACTTCCTGACTGTAAGTCGTAGATCCATAACTATCATTTAAATCCGATATAACTAAGATCTTCAGACTTTTATTTTGCTGTTCCTTGATGATATCCTTGTCAGAAATCTGAGAAAATACAGGATCAATAACGATGATCAGCGCAAAGAAACAAAGCAAAGCCAATAAATTAGATTTCATATGTTAAGGTTTGAAGTACAAGTTTCAAATGTAAAACTATAATTTTATAATCCAGTTAAAAACTGGAATCATAGCCAGCAGCATTTTTAACATCAGAAAATATTACTCCAGCACCTTTTTCTTATGATTAATACCCCAATCCTTCAGTGCATAGATGACTGGAGTCAGCGTATCGGCATATTCCTCCAGCTGGTAGGAGATCTTTACCGGATATTCCTCGATAACAATTCTCCTGACCAGCTTATGCTGCTCCAGATCTTTTAGTTCTTTAGCCAAAACTTTGGGCGAGATCCCGGGAATACTCTCCTGGATATCCGTGAAACGATCATTACCGACACCAATGGATATAATAATAGGTATTTTCCATTTACCATTGATAACATCCAACGTGTCGCGCACCGGTCTTATGGTTTCTAGACAGTCACAGTGAACTTTTTTTTGTGCCATTGTTTTAGTTTTAAATATAATGAAAAGCGGATTAGGTTAATGTTAATCCGTGCTATCATCGGCATTGATTTCGCTCATGACTTCAGCAAACAATTCGGTCGACTTGATTCGATCCTTGAAATCATAGATTGTCGATACGACGATCAGCTCATCCACTTGAGTTTGCTCAAGGAACGCCTTAGTCTGTGCTTTTACAGCTTCCTTAGTGCCCACAAATGAGTATTTCAGCATCTGATGTACACTTGGATGATGGAAAATATCCTGCAAATCCTCCGTCATTTCTGTTGGTGGATGCAGCGGTTGAGAATTTCCGGTCAAGATACCCAAAAACATTCGGACTACTGATGTAAACAATTTTTGTGCTTCTTCATCCGTTTCAGCAATAATCACATTAACACCTGCAATCGCATAAGGTTTCTCCAGTACTTCAGAAGACTGAAACTCTTCCCGGTAAATTTTTAATGCCGATATTAAATGATCTGTCGCAAAATGGCTTGCAAATGCATAAGGCAATCCTTTCCGAGCGGCGAGATGCGCACTATCGGTACTTGATCCCAAAATATAAATCGGCACATCAGCACCTTCTGCGATCGGAGCTCTGACTTTACCCGTACTGTTGGATTCTGAAAAATAATGTTCAATTTTCTCAATTTCTGCAGGAAATGAGTGCGCAGCTTTCATAAAGTCCGAACGGATCTCCTGAGCTGTCAGTGTATCTGTACCCGGAGCTCTTCCCAGACCTAAATCAATCCGGTTCGGATAAAGATGCGCCAATGTTCCAAATTGCTCTGCAATAATCAAAGGCGAGTGATTGGGTAACATAATGCCACCCGACCCTACTCTTATTTTACTGGTGTTTTCGGCTACATATAAAATTAATAGCGAAGTGGCACTGCTGCCTACCGAAGCCGAATTATGATGTTCCGCAAACCAGTAACGTTTATAATTATTTGCTTCTGCTACTTTAGCCAATTCCAGCGAATGCTGTAATGTCTGTCCAAATGTACTGCCTTCTGAAACGATGGCGAGTTCTAAAATGGAATGGGCGATATGTTTTTTCATGTTTTTGTATTTTTGATTTAATTAAATCCCTTGATGCTTTTGAAAATTTCTGAATGCTGGTTTTGGAAGTTCGAGATTTCCGCGTAGCGTTGTTTCTTCGTACTCCGTATGGAAAATTCCGCGTTCTTGTAAAATAGGAACGACCAGTTCGATAAAATCTCGGAGACCGTAGGGATGATCCTGTTTAATGATCAGCATATCCATTATTCCCTGTTCGTGCCATTCTTGAATTTCATCAGCTACACTTTCGGCAGACCCTAAAAACAGCGGTGGAGCAATTCGCTGATACCGATTTAGTACAGCCAGCTCCATATATTTCTGATGCGCTTCAGCATCCGTTCTTCCCACAATCGGGTTTTGCGAAGTGGCGATGATAAAGTTGTCCTGGTTTCTTTGTTTCTCATCCAACTTTCTTCTCAACGCCATAGCGGTATGTCTTGTCTCTTCCATGGAAAAGCCTCCTATAAAAGCACCATCTGTGTAAGTAGTCGCAATATCAACGAATGTTGGCGAGCTACCTGCGGTGTATAGAACAGGTCTTCCCTGAACAGAACGGCTTATATTCAAAGGACCTTCAACAGAAAAATATTTTCCCCTGTAGTTTGTTAAATGCATTTTGTGTGGATTCAAAAAGATTCCATTTTCTTTATCTCTTACAAATGCATCGTCCTCATAGGTGTCCCACAAGTTCCTTATAATTTCTAAAAACTCGATATGCATGGGATACTGATCTGCTTTCGACAAATGACCCCGACTGAAATTTACCATCCCTCCCGGATTGGAAGTAATGGCATTCAGTGACACTCTTCCGCGGCTTATTTTATCCAATGACAAGACCTGACGCGCAATATTATAGGGATCTGTATAAGAACTTGAAGCTGTTATAGAGAGTCCTATTCGTTCGGTTTTCATCGCTAAGGCAGACATAATAGAAACTCCCTCGAACATACTCAGATAATGTGGAATATTCCCGGGACCAACATGACTGACATCAATCAAAAATAAACTTTCAAATTTGGCATCTTCCGCAAGTTTAGCCTGCTGAACGTAAAAGTCGATATTTTCGCCTGCGTCTGATAGCATATCCGGATGTTGCCAAGAAGTATGATTCCATCCAGGTCCATCAATTATCGCAGCGAGCTTCAATTTCTTTTTATTACCCATAATATCTGGTGATTTATATAAAAGGCGCCATCTCAATTCGAGATTTTCTAAAGTATTGATCGCACCTATTTTACACCTTGCAAAATTACAGCAAAATTACTAACCAAAAGATAGTAGTTACCTAAAGGAAAGTGAAATTTATAAAGGGCAATTAGAGCACTTCTAGCCGTTTAAATCCAAAAGTCTGCTTTCCTTCAGGAAAGGCCTATACAAATGATAGTGAAATAGCGATAACTTTGTGCTGTGCGAAAGATCATTCCGAACAGCTTTTGAAGAGAAGGCAAATGATAGCATGAATACAAGATAATCCATATTAAAATAAGGAGCAGATGAAAATAGGAATAATAGGTACCGGTGCAATAGGCGGAACAATCGCTAAAAAAATGGCTGCGGCTGGTCACCAGGTGAAAATTAACAATACAAGCGACAAGGATAAATTGAATGCGCGCGCTCAGGAATTAGGTGTTACAGCTGCCGATCAAAAGGAAGTGGTGAAGGATGTTGATGTGATCATTTTAGCGATACCGACCATAGCAATCCCGAAATTACCTCAAGATCTTTTTGCAGACGTTCCTGAAGAGGTCATTGTGGTCGATACCTCCAATTATTATCCCTTCCGTGATGCTGATATTGAAGAGATCAAAAATGGAAAAATAGAGAGCATCTGGGTATCTGAGCAATTGGGAAGAACGGTAATCAAAGCATTCAACAATTTATTAGCGGAAACACTTGCCAGTTGTGGAAAAGCTACTGGAACTCAGGACAGAATTGCAATGGCAATAGCGGGTGATGATGTTGAGGCCAAAAAAGTAATTGCGACATTAGTTGACGAAGCGGGATACGATATCGTTGACGCTGGTCCACTTTCAGAATCCTGGAGACACCAACCCGGAACGCCAGCCTACTGCACAGAATTGAATGCGACAGCACTAAAACAAGCATTGGCGGACGGCGTGAAAGAGGATGCGCCCATTTTGAGGGATAAAGCTATTGCCGAACTTTCAGCTATGTCTAGCTATCCTTCGCATCCAGAGGTTGTAAAATTCAATCGAGCATTATTCGCTTGAGAAAGTAGCGTTGTCATATTTAAACTTGACCTACGATGCATAACTTGCAGGTAACGTTAGATCTTATAATCTCACATGAATGATAATATATATTGGAAAATATGGGTTACGATCAGAATCTACTATATACTTTCACTTTAGATCATAACAGTTATAATGCTACAATACAACCCGTAACACAATTAATCCAAAATCAAAAAAGTCTATTCAGCTAATCGCTGAAAAGACTTTTTTTGTTGATTCCATTGCTGCAACATGTTCTTGTTAAGCAGATCATATCCCTCATTTTATATAAATACCCGAAAACAAATAGTCTTCATCAAAGTTAAGAGTAACCTTACCGTTCCCTCTTTTGACTTCTATATAATTCGAAAATTTTAGATCATTGAAATTGATGATGTCATTTTTGTTGAATAATTTGACAGCTTCCTTAAAAGAGATTCCAGGGCGAAGACCATGGTCAAATGAAATATCCACCTGTTTAAAATCCTGAAGGCTATAGCCACTTAAAAGATTGTTTTTGGGATTCTCACCATTACCTTGACCTACAGAAAAATACAAAAAGAAGTTTTTGTCTTTGTTGTCATAAGATACTTCCGTGGTCGAAGCCGTACTGCCGTCGATCACAACCGTTCGCTCAAAATTTTTATTCGTCGCTGCGGATGCGAACTCCTGTTCCGTAGTTTTCCCTACGACCAGCTGATTGAGGTTCCAATCTTTGTCTATTTTCACAACAGGCTTTTCTGTCACTTCCTTTTCAGGACTGGTATTTTTAAGCAGTTCCTTCGTATACGCCTCCTGATCACATCCGCCAAAATCAATCGTTCCGTTCATGATATCCCAATAACAGGTTTTGGAGAGATCTGTACTGTTTAAAATGATCAGTCGGTCATAATCTGGCGCAAAGAAGATGTATTTTTGCTCTTTCGCGACATTCCAATACAGCCCATTATCGGTATTCGGATTTTTAGTTCCTTTTCCATACCTGCTTTCCAGTTTTGCGAGTATCTGTTTCTTGAAGTCCTCCGTTTTCATTTCGATCCGCATACCGTAGATGGTATTTGCTGCTTGGTAGTTTTTTAGGATTTCAGCAAGCTCATTCTTGTCTTTGAAAGATCGCACGTCAATATGACCACCGCCCTGTTTCGTCAGGCTATCTGTTTTAAGCAAATCGGAATCGATCTGGAAAAATACCTTTTGGCCCGTCAGATCAAGACCGTCAAAAGTATAGTTTGCACCATCATTTACTTCAATCATCAAGCAAAAGGGGTATTCAACCGTTTCAACAGCGATTGTTTTAGGTTCACCAAAATCAATGAGGCTCTCGATACTTTCATTCAAGCGCAATTGGGACAGATCTATCTTGTCGCGGTCTTTACAAGATACCAGGACAGGAAGCAAAGCAAATAGTAGGATAAGTTTTTTCATAAAGTTCATTTCAAGGTCTTGTACGCTAGCGTAATAAATCCGCAATGGTTTCTTTTCGTTTATTTTTTCTTAACAGCTCAGACAGGTTGTCTTCAAATATCGTCCACCTTCGTTGCTGTCCAAAAGTATCATACAGGTTTTTCACAAAACGTTTTGCATCTGCCTGATTATTGGTTAGCAGTAAATATTCAAATAGTTCCTGATAATTGTTGAGCCCATTTTTGTTGATCATCAAGTCCGTCAGATCGCTGGTCCTGTTGATATTATCATATAGCAACAGCACCGATTTTAGATCTTGGTGAAGTGTCAAACTTAACGTTTCCACGTCCGTATCCTTTGTGATCAAGTAACCGTCATCGACGGCATTGATCAGCGAAGAAATGCGATCTTTGAAATAGCATTCGTACTCTTTTGGTTCCACAAGTTCCGATCGACCTATCACTTTGTCAATAGTGGTCGAATGAATACCACAATTAATATAAAATTTTGTCTGTTCAGAAGTGTTTCCATGACTATTTTGAACGTTCAAAAGGAAAACCAGATCAGCATTTCGTTTATAAAAGCTCATCCCTTTCTTCGTGAAGCCATTTTCTTTGAGTAACGGTTTTACCACTTCTGCGATCAGCTGATTAAATTTTTCTTTCATTGTCTGGGATCAAATATTATCTTAAAGGGTTTAAAAGAGGCAGATCAGTTTGTCAATATCCATTCGAATTACTCCAATAGATAACAAAACACCGCCGGCTTTAGTTTTGAGCCATACCATCAATTACAGACGGTAGTGCCAGTCCATATATATTGCCAAAGCTCACGGGGCAATTTAGAAAAAATAGCGCAATCATTTTATAACTTCATAAACGATGCATAAATTGCAGTTGACTTCACATATTATAATCTCACATGAATGCTATAAAAGATACATTGCGAGCACATATCGAAAAAATCATCAGCCTTTCGGATGCTGAAATTTCATCAATATTCGATCATTTTACATTTCAAGAATTTAAGAAAAATGAACTGATCATCGCAGCAGGTCAACCGGTTAAGCATGTGTACTTTGTACTTTCAGGATTAGTAAAGCTCAGCTACAACGATAGCGATGCCAAGGAACATCTCATTTCTTTTGCAATGGAAGACTGGTGGGAAACAGATTTCGTAGCCTTTTATTCCAAGGGCAGCGCTACCTTATCGTTAAAATGCATTGAAAATACAAAAATGCTTTGCCTAACACTGGAAAATTTTGAGAAGCTATGTGCGGATATGCAGAAGATGGAACACTTTTTCCTTAAAAAATCGATTGCTGGACATATTGGTTCGCAACAACGTATTTTATCATTTCTTACTTCCAGTGCAAAGGAAAGATACGAGCAGATCATTAAAAACCAGCCCTCTTTGATACAGCGCATTCCCAAAACATTGTTGGCATCCTATCTGGGCGTATCCCGCGAAACTTTGAGCCGCATCTTATAAAATGTTTGAAAACTGTGATATTTGTCACACGCTCTTATAAAGCAACATCTTGATCTTTGTACCATACTTTAATAAAACATTAAAATGGAAAAAAAGATCATCAATCCATGGACTTGGCAAGATGCCCGAAGCTATGTCCAGGCAGTAGAAGTGAAACATGTTGAAAGTACATTGTATGTATCCGGGCAGACAGCGATTGACGAGCATGGAATTTCAAGTGATGAGCATATGCGAATCCAACTGCAAAAGACATTGGAAAATCTTGAAAAAGTAATTCGTGAAGCTGATTTCGAACTCAGGAATATCGTTCGGCTCAATATCTACACGACAGACTCAGCAGCATTGTTTGAAAATTTTGATCTTTTCCAAGAATGGATCAATCGGAACCAAATCAAGCAAACAAGTACTGTACTAGAAGTACAGCAACTATTTGAAACCCTTAAAGTTGAATTAGAAGCTACGGTGGTTAAATAGCAACATCGAGCATTATCTAGCATCTTATAAAAATACAAAATTACTATTTGTATTATTGAAGCGAAAAAAGAGACCGATCATTTTGAGATGAAAGGTCTCTTTTTATGTAAAACCCAAGAAAGGAATACTTATTTCAAAGATTCCAAACTTGAGGAAAGAATTAAGTTTAAAACATTAAATCCAATCTTCTTTTATCATTTCCAGATTTGCGCTTGCTCCAGCAACGCTTCCTGTATAAACTGCTTGCGCAACAGATCTAAGGAATGTTGTATTGTCACCGCAGGCGTAAATATCTGGAATAGATGTTTTTTGAAACTGATCTACCTTCACAAAGCCTTGTTCATTCATTTCACATCCTAACTCCTGTAAAATATTCGAATGCTGTTTGAACGGTACTCTTGCATATAATGCTTCTATTTTCTCTATTGAGTTGTCATTAAAAACAAGATAATCGATATGGCCTTTATGATGTATAATCGAGCTTATCTCTTTTTCTATAATTAGAATTCCCTTTTGCTTCAATTCTGATACCTGTCCAATCGTCAATTTTGATTGACCATTTGTAAATATTGTCAAGTCATTTGTCCAATTTGATATCAGTTTTGCTGTTTCATAAGCGCTGTCTCCATTTGCCAAAATACCTGTTTTAGCCTGACGCACTTCATAACCATGACAATAAGGGCAATGAATAGCTGTAATACCCCAGCATTCCGCAAAGCCATCGATTTCAGGTAAAATATCGGTAATTCCTGTAGCCATTATTAACTTTCTTCCATGAAATGCTTTACCAGAATCCATAAGGACCTTTATTCCTATATTGTTCTTGATGGCACTTTTTGCAGTTCCTTTTAAAAATTGAACGTTGGGATATTTCAAAACCTGATCTTTTGCTATATCTGATATGACAGCCGGAGGTTTACCATCCTGCGTTATAAAGTTATGAGAAAAAGGAGTTTGTTTATTACAAGGGTTACCGGCGTCAATAATAAGTACATTTCTAAGGGATCTACCTAACGCCATTGCGGCAGATAGTCCAGCATAGCTCCCGCCAATAATTATTACGTCAAATTCGTTTTTATCGGTCATATTATATATTTTTTTATCTGCAGATAAATGTGATGGAAGTGTGAGTGCGGCCGCAGCAACAAACAAACTTTCCGCTAAAAATTTTCTTCTCGTTTTCAAAATTGCTTTGAGTATGTTAAGATATATCAATTATATACTTCTGCAATAAACGTCAAAAGAATTTTACTGGTTTCTTCTAATTCTTCTTCCACAAGATAGTGGCCTGATCCCATTACAAAAGCTGTTTTTATGCTATTTATTCCTAAATTAGAAAGACTATTTTTCAAATCTTCAAGAGAATCCTTCATGCTATACTCTGCACCTACAAGTAATATTGGAGTTGTAATTTTTCCTTTGTGGCTGATATTGAATAAAACATCTTGAGGGAATGCGCGGTACCATTCAAATCCTGCTTTAAGGCTAGAGTCTGTACTGTATGCTTTCGAGTACGCCTTTATAGCATCCTGATCTATGGCTGCTCTGTTTGCGGAATGACCATCGATGAAGTAACGGAAATACAGCTCTTGTTTTCCCATGATCAGATTCTCAGCCAGGGGTTTTTGATCGTGAAATCTAAAGTGCCAAACGTGCTCGGTTTTCATTAAATTATCCCAAGTCCCCAGGCCTGGTAAAGGAACATCTAATATAGCTGTTCCCAAGATTTCGGCAGGATATAACCGAGTATAGGCGTACGCAACCATACCTCCAATATCATGACCGATAAGCATCACATTTTGTAGTTCTAAATGTTTAATCAATTTATGAATATCTTGAGCTAAAGTAGCTTTATCAAATTTTCCGTGCGGAGCTGAGGATCCGTTTACACCAGATAAATCTGGCGCTATGATTGTAAATTCGTTTCCATTTTTGAGCTTAGGCATCATTTTTCTCCACATATAAGAACTTTCTGGCCAGCCGTGGAGGAGCACAATTGTTTTTGAACCTGACCCCATTTTTAGATAATGGATGTGTTGATCGCCGATTTGTGCAATGTTTTCAACGATTGTCTCCCCTTCTTCTTGCTGAGCACGAAGCTGCGGAATAAACAAGTGCAAAAGTATTAGAAATAGCAATCCTTTTAATGTTTGATTTTTCATGGATTTTTTAATTTTTACTTATTAAGATTTTTTAATTAAATAACTACCTCATGCGATTAACAGCAGAGACAACTTGCAAAATTGCTAGCTAACATATTTTTTGCTTGACAAAACTAGTAAAATTGTGTATTATTGCAATAGTGTCGCAATAACTAATGCAACACTATTGCAATAATATGACAAGGAGAAGCACACCCACTAAAAAAGCGATTATCGCTGTTCTCAATGCAAGTAAAAGAGCAATGAGCTCTGATGCTATAGAACAAAAAATAGAAATAGAGATTGATAGGGCAACGATTTATCGAGTCTTAAATCAGTTCTGTGAGGATGGAATAGTCCATAAAATCGTGGCAGATGATGGTAAACAATATTTTGCAGTTTGTCAAAAGTGCGATCAGCAGCAGCTACCTGACCATCATTTTCACTTTCGCTGTACGAAGTGCCAGACCATTGAGTGTCTACCGGTAATGGTCAACTTTTCATTGCCAGAGCATTACAATGTCCACAACGTTAATTGCATACTCACAGGAGTTTGTGCAAACTGCTCTTAGAGCATGTCTTTGTGAATCATAGCAACTTAATTTGATGTTTCAAAAAAGTATACTTAAATTTTATAATACAACATAAGGGCTGGTGACACTTTCGCTAAAAAGACGATATAAGTCTTATATCGAAAATATACCAGATCAAGTTATAGGATACCGTTGATGCGATAATCAACAACGCTTTATACTTTACCCGTTATTTTCTGGCGGTGCATCTGCCCCCATTCATACATTGTTGAGATTACTTCATTAAGGGAAACGCTATAAGCAGTAAGCTCATATTCAACTGAAATTGGTCTTGTATCAAGAACCGTCCTGCTTACAAGACCATTTGCTTCAAGTTCCTTGAGCTCCTTGGATAAAATTCTGGGCGATATTCCAGCCTCTTTGGCAAGCTCACGAAACTTCATTTTTCCCCCTCTTAAAATGGAGATCAAGACCAATTTCCATTTTCCCCCTACAATATCTAAGGTATCATGAAGTGTAAGCCACGCCTTCCTGCATTCATCGTCAGTGGCTGGTAGTAGACAGCGATCTTTATTCATTGTGGTATCTTTTTTTAGATGATATCCTTTTTGTAACCCATAGCAAAGGTATAGAATTGAATCAATAATTTTGCTTCATCAATTCAATTAATGGTATATAAAACACAGGTAAACACCATGGATAGCACACAAAAAACAACCCTTGCACAACATCTTTTTCAGAAGCATCTTTCTAAATTCACTAACCCAGAAATGTCACGGGAAGCATACGCGGCATTATTTACAGAAGACGCCGTTCAGCAGTATCCTTATGCCCCTGCTCCATACGCAACAGAGCTGATCGGTAGAGAAGCTATTGCCGACTATATCACAAATGTCGTTAATGGTGCAACCAACTGGCAATTTAAAAATTTTGTATTCACAACAACAGCTAATCCTGATACTTTCTTTGTCGAATTTGAGGGCGGTGCTGATGTGATCGCTACGGGCAAATCTTATCAACAAATCTATATTGGTCGTATCACATTACAAGATGATAAAATTTCAAGCTACCGCGAATACTGGAACCCGATCTGGATCATGGACGCATTCATGTAGGTCAAATTAAAAAGGGAACTTCCATTCTATTACGACTGTTCTTTTACCTTAATTCCTTTTGAAACTATTTTCAAAAGGAATTAGTTGTTTATACTGATTTAACTAATTCTACCGGCATCCCCCTTCTCATCCTTATGCTGATTTATTTAAGGGTTATAAGTTTATGATATGCATGGCGAATTTTACTACAGGTGCCAAATAGTACCGCTCCATCGTTTGAATGATACAAGTTTCGGTTTCTTTCAAACAATTTTAAAAGTAGTCATTACTATAATTTTGTCATACACAATATGAAACATATTTAAAGTTAACAAAATGAAAACAGTACTAATAACGGGATCATCTTCAGGAATAGGAAGAGCATCTGTATTGAAATTCAGTAGAGAAGGATGGAATGTCATCGCAACAATGAGAAGTCCCGAAAAGGAATTTGAATTACAAAAGTCAGCACATATCCTAGTCACGGCTCTGGATGTCAATAAACCAGAAACAATTGACACAGCAATCCAAGCAGGGCTTAAAAAATTTGGAAGTATCGATGCAGTCGTCAATAATGCCGGCGCTGCTGTGTTCGGTGTTTTTGAAAATGCTACACAAGAGCAGGTGACAAATCTTTTTAACACTAATGTATTCGGTCCGATGCATGTTCTGAGGGCGTTACTACCACATTTTAGAAAACAGAGATCTGGAACAGTCATTAATATAACTTCGACTGGTGGTAGAATTACATTTCCAACTTGTAGTCTCTATCATGCAACTAAATTTGCTTTAGAAGGATTCACCGAAGCACTGGCGTACGAACTTATACCTTTTGGAATCAGAACTAAGATTATTGAACCTGGATCAACAGACACTAAATTTATTGGCGCTGCTGAAGGAACACCCGGAGATAACAAGGAATACGAAGAATTTATTAATATTGGACTGCAAAACTGGATTAAATACGATACAATGACTTCGACGCCAGAAGAAATTGCAGCTACCATTTTTGCTGCCGCAATAGATAATACCGATCAGCTACGTTATATAGCTGGTAAAGACGCAGAATTATATATAGGAAAATTACAGAATAATGAGAATCAAAACTACGTTGATTACATGCGTGCAAGATTTATCCCGGAATACCTGAATAAAACCCCTATTGAATCATAAAAATTAAAAAATATTCAATCAGAAGAACAAAAAATAGAATATTATATATTTGTAAATACGTTCAACTATCGCGCCCTAGATAGTTGAACGTATTTATAATATGCAATTCATCTAATGAAATAGGCATGCGTGAAAAATACATAAATCATACACAAAAGTTCGCAGACTTTGAATCCTCTGCTCGTTTTGATCAGAAATATAATGATCAATCCTCATCTTTCCGATTTTTCAATTCTTCCGATTGCGCAACCGGAAATACGATTGCATACCGGAGAAGGGATTTTTATAAAATCAGTTTATTGAAAGGCGATTATATTGTTCATTATGGCGATGAAAGTATTAGCGTATCAGGCCTATCATTATCTTTTTTTTCACCTTTAGTTCCCTATACGATTGAGGTATTGAAAGAGGAAGAAAACGCTGGTTTTATCATTTTCACAGAACTTTATTACGATTCATTTTTTAAAAGCAGTATCTCGCTATTTCCTTTATTTAATGGAAAAAATAAACCAATTTATAATATCCCGGCAACGCTAATAAAAGAAGTTGAAAATTTATTTTATAAAATTGAAAAACAGAGTCGCTCTGCATATGTATTGAAAGACGATATGATCCGAAATCATATCAATGAATTGATGCACATTGCTCATACGCTTACTCCAGTAGCCGAAAGAAATCATAAACTTACTTCCAAAGAACGTCTCTATACTATTTTTAATGAGTTATTAGAAAGACAGTTTCCGATTGATAGTTCAAAGATTTCATACCTCCGTACTGCAAGTGACTTTGCTGCATTATTGCATGTGCATGTCAACTACCTCAACCGCATTTTAAAAGAAGTGACAGGTAAAACAACCAGTACACTTCTTTATGAAAGGTTACTAAAAGAATCAATTATTCTTCTTAAACACACGAACTGGAGCATATCAGAAATTTCCTTTTCTTTAGGTTTCAAAGATGTATCACATTTTAATCACTTTTTCAGAAAGCAAACCAATGCCACACCAAGCACTTTCAGGAGCTAATGATTAAAAATTTAAGATATCAAGCGATATTTTGTCCAAAGTATCAAATACGCTGTTTGCAAAAGCCCTTAACAAGCATTCCTGACTGTTGACTTGTTAGCTACCAAACTAATGGGGTTGTGAAATTGTTGTATTCTAAACGATATCATTTACTAAGTATACTATATGCTCACAACGGACAAAGAAAAACGGGAATCAGGAGATTTTTATAAAGACGCACTACTCCTCTTACAGGAGTGTGAGTGTCAGTTTATGTTAGGCGGTGCTTTTGCCATGTTCCACTATACCGGCATCTTTAGAGACACCAAAGATTTGGATATCTTCTGCAAGAGCAGTGAATATCCTAAAATTCTGAAACACTTTGCCGAAAAGGGTTATCAAACCGAGCTGACGGATGTAAGATGGCTTGCAAAAGTCTTCCATGGCGATTATTTTATCGATATTATATTCGATACCGTAAACAATATCTGTACAGTAGACGACAGTTGGTACGAACGGGCACCAAGCGGTCATTTTGCAGACGTACCTGTTAAATTTATTCCCGTAGAAGAACTCCTTTGGTGTAAAATTTATGTGCAGAACCGAGAGCGTCACGATAGTGCTGACATCAACCATATTCTGTTGAAATATGGAAAAAATGTAGATTGGGAATTACTGCTGAAACGCTTAGACCCACACTGGCACCTCCTCTTGGCACAATTGCTTATTTTCCAGTTTGTATATCCTTCAGATTATCGCGAGATCATCCCCAAGTGGTTATTTGACGAACTGATGAGAAGAGCTGCAGAGCAATATGACATTCCCTCTCCCGTCGAAAAAGTATGTCGGGGTCCGCTTATCGACCAAACCCAATATGAGGTAGATGTAAAAGAATGGAATTACAAATCATACACGATAACGACAATATAATCTATGGAAGTACGCAAAAAAACGAGAATCGCCGCCATGGCGGATATACATGTTCGTGTTTCAGACAAAGGATTGCTCAGGGGCATATTTGAAGAATTAAATGAAAAAGCCGATGTGTTGGCGATATGCGGTGATCTGACTGATACCGGGGACGAAGAAGAAGCTAAAATATTAGGTGAAGAGTTAAAAGCATTACGCATACCCGTTGTCGGCGTTTTAGGCAATCATGATTACGAAAAAGGCAGACAGAAAATCATCAAACAAATTCTGACTGAACATCATATGACTATTTTAGATGGCGAATCTATTGTCTTAGCAGATGTTGCATTTGCAGGTGTAAAAGGATTTGGAGGTGGATTTGATCAGTATATGCTGTCTATTTTCGGAGAAGATATGATGAAGCAATTTGTGCATGAAGTCGTCAATGAATCTTTGCAGCTTGACCGTGCACTCACACGGCTTGAACAAGAATGTCCCCATCTGCCCAAAGCCGTACTGCTTCACTATGCACCGATAAAAGATACCGTTGTAGGTGAACCCGAGCAACTGTTCCCTTTTCTTGGCTCATCACACCTGGCAGAACCCCTAACCAGAAGACAGGTGTCGATTGCCTTTCATGGTCATGCACATGGCGGCACACTCAGCGGTCATACCACAAGTGAAATCCCAGTATACAATGTCGCTCTTCCGGTATTAAAACGGGAGAAAGAGGGTCAGTCCTATTTAATTGTAGAAGTTTAAAATTTTTCTAATCAAAAAAGGCCTTAGGCAACGACCTTACTGCCCTTCGTCTTTTTAAATTCTGATAAGCTCATCTGATGCCGTTTTTTGAAAAACTTATTCAGATGGCTTTCATCTGAAAAACCAAACTCCGTGACGATCTCATTGACCCGCATATCACTGAACAGCACCCGGTGTTCAATCAGGCGCATTTTATAATTCAAGATGTATTGCTGAATCGTTTCTCCGGACTGATTTTTAAAGTAACTGCCCAGATAGGTTTCTGAAAACCCAAATTTCTTCGCGATCACAGCAACTTTCAATAATGCGGGATCATGGATGTTGCCTTGGATATAATCAATGATCTGAATCACCCTCTTATCCGAATTGGAGGTAATTTGCTCCGCTCGCATCTTGGAGATATTTCGTGCTGCGATGACAATCAACGCATTCACGTAATTCAACGTCAGCTCATCCTGATACAGATCCGGATGGTGGATACCATGAAGCAGTGACTCCACAATCGAATTGACCAAAACAACATCAGGTTTATTCTGTAAAATACATCCGGAAAGAAAGGAAGCACCATATAAAAGGCATTCCATGGAATTATTGCTGTTCCAAGGATAGTTTTTCACATAGCGTTCACTGAACTTCACAAGCAAAAGGTCTGTACTTTCCAAGATTTCGAGGTGATGCTGATCATTTGGTGTCAGGAGAATCAGACTGCCTTTACTGTAAGAAGCCATATTGTTGTTGATGTTCAGAAATCCTTTTCCGGAAATGACATATACAATCTGAAAAAAGGAAAAATGCATATCCCGTAACGGACAACTAGCGCCCTGATGGTATTCCACCTTGACCAATTCATCGATGTTCTCACGTTTCATAGGACAAAAATACCTAATTATCATGAAAATATACTGATTTTTAACAATTTTTCTGTTCAATTTTGCCATACATAAATTTTAACAAATAATGAAAACATCAATTTACGTCTTAGCACTTGGCGCTTTTGGCATTATAACCACAGAATTTGGGATCGTCGGCATCCTACCGACCATCAGTCGGCAATTTGATGTATCGATCGATACGGCAGGTTGGCTGTTGAGTGCCTTTGCGATCACCGTCGCCATTTCCTCCCCTTTTATCACCTCATTTACGACAAAGATAAACCGGAAGCTATTGCTCTGTCAGGTCATGAGTATATTTGTTTTTTCAAATTTAATTTCTGCCTTTTCGACCAACTTCACCATGCTGATGGTCGCCCGTATCTTACCTGCGATCCTGCATCCGCTATTCTGGAATATCGCCATCGCCATTGCATTTAAAGAAAAGGGTGCAAAAGGCGTTTCTACCGTTATGCTGGGGTTAAGCTTAGCGACGGTACTGGGTATCCCCCTCACCACCTATGCCGTAGATCTGTTCCAGAACTGGCAGGCTTCCTTTTTCCTCAGTAGCGCAATCAGTTTAATCGCCTTTATCGGTCTATTGCTCTTTATTCCTTCTATGCCGGCCGATCAGGCGATCTCCACCAAAAATCAGGTCGAAGTGTTGAAAAGCCCACTTCTGTGGCTCAATCTTATTTCGACTATAGCCACTTTAGCGGCCATGTTTGCCAGCTATACCTACCTGACCGCCTATCTAGAAGAGATTACCAAGATGGACGGTGCGCAGATCAGTATGATGCTGCTCCTTTTCGGTGGCATGGGAACATTAGGAAACTGGATGATGGGACTGGCCCTGAACAGAAATGTACTCTTAACCGCCAGACTGTTTTTAATACTCTTAGTCACGGTACAGATCCTCGCTTACTATTTTGGCGGACATTATATTCCGATGGTCATCATCGTATCCCTTTGGGGGATGATCCATACCGGCGGATTTTTGGTGTCCAATATCCGGACCACGCAATCTGTTCCGCATCATGCCTTAGAATTTGTGAACAGCCTACTGACTTCCTCTTTTAATATCGGAATTTCCTTAGGGGCATTTCTAGGCGGAATAATCAGTGTACATTATGGTGTTCATTACGTTTTATGGGTGAGTATCCTATTGCTGTCGGTGACGTTTATCCTAAGTTTTGTAAGGTTCCCTAATAAGATTTCAGAAAACGAAGAAGAAAGTCAATTGGACAGGGCGGCATCAGCCTGTGTACATAGCTAAATGAGACGAAGGTTATGTCATAAACCAAAGAGCGCTTCCATATGGAGGCGCTTTTTGGTTATAATTGATACAATACCCATAAAATTGCTATTTAACGTAATAAAAACATGAACTCCTAAAGGTGCAGTCCAGTTTGGTAGAATGCAAACCAAAAACGCTAGAGAGAATATAATTGTAACGAAAAAAACACGATTATTTATAAAAACTATCAGCTAAAATTTCACTATTTTAGCTGAAACATATTTTTAGTTCAATCCATGACAGAGCCTAATCAATTGCTTTTCTTTTTTAGTGCATTAGGTGCTTTCAACGGTTTGCTACTTTCTCTTTATGTTGCGATCAATACAAAGAAAAAAGTTTTTGCCAACTATTTTTTAGCTTTCTTGTTATTGGTGCTAAGTATCCGGATTATCAAATCCGTCTTTTTCTATTTTAATCCTGAATTATCCAATATTTTTATTCAGATCGGCCTTTCTGCTTGCATTTTGATCGGCCCGTTCCTGTTTTTGTATCTTAAATCTTTTTCCGCCAACAAAAATTCCAGTTGGGTCGTTCATATCCTGCCGTTTATTGTGGGCATTACAATTTTAGGAATTGCCTATCCCTATACCGAACATCGAGGTGTCTGGAGCCACTGGATTGTCCTGGGAATTTACCTGCAATGGCTGGTTTATATGATCTTATCATTTAAATACCTGATACCGATTTTAATGAAAATAAAGGCAAAAGAAAAATTAATGGATTTCGAGGTTTGGTTGCTCAGTATTTATACAGGTGTTGCCATTATTTGGTTTGCTTACAAATTTGGTGCTTACGCCTCTTATATTGTGGGGTCATTGTCCTTTTCTTTTGTTTTCTACTTAATTCTGTTACTTATCATTTTTAGAAATAGCCGGGAAACTACTTTTTTCCAGGAAAAAGAAAAATACAAAAACAAAGAAATTGATACCGAAACATTAGATCTCATGCATCAGAAACTCGCTATCATCGTTGATCAGGAATTGTTCCTGGACCCCAATTTCACCCTTGAGACCGCCGCAAAAGAACTAAAAGTGACAAAGCATCTATTGTCGCAGTATATCAATGAAACCTTGGGAAAATCCTTTTCCAACCTGATCAAAGAATATCGGATTGAAAAAGCAAAACAATTATTGGAAAAAGAAAGCAATTACACCATCGAAAGTTTAGGTTATGACAGTGGCTTTAGCTCGAAGTCAACTTTCTTCACCGCATTTAAAAAAATCACCGGCTCCACTCCTGCTGAATATCAAAAATCACAGTCCAAATAAGTTCTATTTTATAACATCGAACTTCTTATTTATAACCTAAAACCCCTTTCAATAGCCTTTCTCAGATATTTGAACTTATTAATTTTAACAATTTCAAATCATTAAAAAAATGAGAAAAGTACTATTATTTATCGGGCTAATTCTGTTGATGCTACAGGTGAACGCTCAAACTGATGATGCCAATAACGACTGGCATTTGGTTCAGAAAACCCTAAATCTCTACCTAGACGGAATAGGCACGAGCGATTCCATCAAGGTATCTAAATCTTTTCACGATTCCTGGCAATTGAAATATTTTGAGGATGACAAGATAAATATCATCAAAAAACCAAAATATATGGAACGATTTGATATTGCTCCACATGTAAAATCGGCTAAATGGTCAGGACGTATTGTTTTTATTGATATCACCAACACTGTTGCCGTCGCAAAAGTGGAAATCAGCACAGCAAAATTGCTGTTTACCGATTACTTTAATCTCATGAAGACCAGTGACGGCTGGTATATTGTCGATAAAATTTCGACCAGAAGTCCGCACAGAACCTTAGAAACCCCAACTGCTTCAGCAAAATAAAAATCGATCTAACATGACAAAACTATTCATATTGCTACTTGCTATTGTAGGTTTGAATGTAAACATTCACGCGCATATAGATTTGAATGTCAGCATTCAAACACAACATAAAATCTTGTTTGTTACCTCAAATCAGGATTTTTACGGAAACACCAAGATCAGTACGTCCAACCATTTCGGTGAAATTATTCATCCCTACGAGGTATTTATAAAAGCGGGGTTTCAAGTTGATTTCATCAGTCCCAAAGGTGGCGCCATCCCTATTGGTTACCTCAACACTTCCGATAGTCTCCAGAAAAAGTACCTGTATGATGCGTGGTTTATGGATAAATTGGAACATACATTGAAACCAACGGAAATAGTAGCAGATAATTACACCGCCATTTTTTACAGTGGTGGTGGCGCTGCCATGTTCGGAGTAGCGGAAGACCAGACCATTCAGCAGATCGCTAGAGACATTTATAATAAGAATGGCGTTATTTCCACCCTCTGTCACGGAACAGCCGGAATAGCTTACTTGAAGGATCATAACGGCAAATCGCTGTATGCAGGAAAAAGAATCACCGGTTATCCCGACAAATTTGAAGATACCGAGATGGATTATTACAAAGCATTCCCGTTTTCAATAGACCAGGCGATTCAAAAAAATGAGGGCAATTTTGTTTATTCCGACAAGGCTGGAGATGGCTTTTATATAGTCGATGGCAGATTTGTAACAGGTCAAGATCCAAGTTCAGCGACGTTAGTGGCTAATGAAGTGGTGAAAATTTTAAACAAAAATATAAAAAGTACCACTCCTGTTATGCAAACCGATTCAGAGCAAGTAACAGCAACACTTCTGCATTACCTAGAGGGAACAGCAAACGGACAACCAGAAAGGCTTCGCAAAGCCTTTCATCCCAATTTTAATCTATACACCGTAGCAAAAGATTCTTTATGGACACGCTCCGGTCAAGAATACATCTCAAACATAAAAGTTGGAGAAAAAGTAAATAGAATCGGGAAAATTATCTCGATTGACATTGAAAAAGATGCCGCCATTGCCAAAGCTGAAATTGTAATTCCCAATGTGCGCAGGTTTACCGATTATTTCTTACTGCTAAAATATGAGGGTACCTGGAAAATAATTCATAAAAGCTATTCGTGGATAGATCTACACCCTACGGAAAGCAATTAAATCATCTGATCTATTTTCTGGCTCTATTACTTTCAAATGGATCAGCACTTTATCATGACTTTTATGAGAACAGAATGAAATAGCCATCGCAGGTCACTACGCTGCAATATAAAAAAACAGCACTTCCAGACGGAGGTGCTGCTCTTATTAATGATGCATTACGAGTCTTTTTCTACGATGAATTATCCAGCAATCATCACTTAATTTTCGGTTGCAGAGAAGCAGCTCATCATACTTTTGCTATAAACTTTTGTTTGCTAAAATAAGAAACGATTTTCTACGTTTATGATTGTATCTATGAATTAACATCAGCTTGTGAGCCAATAAGGCATCAATTTTGTGTTATACTATTGGTCTGGCTAGAGACTTAATAAAAAAAGGTAATCGACTATTTTTATTATATCTCCGAGATGCCTGTCAAGCATTAATTTTTAATTTTAAAAACTATGAAATATCCGTTAATTATTTGCGCTCTCCTAGCGCTGGCAACTTTAGGATCAAGTTGTACCAGTAATAAAAAATTTGCCGCACTACAAGCAAGTTACACCCAACTACAACAAAGTAATCAAGACCTAAGTAGCCGCTTACAGGCATCTGAAAGTGATTTAAACGGTTCAAAAATCAGAATCAAGAGTCTAGATGAGCAGATTGCTTCCGAAAAAGCAAATGTTGCTGCTTTACAGACGGCGTTAAACAACTGTCTAAATTCCAGCACGCAGGGAAATGCAAATGTTTCGAAACTTGTCGATGAGATTAATTCATCCAACAAATACATTCAGCAGCTTGTCAATAGCAAAAACAAAAGCGATTCACTTAATTTAGTGCTGACCAACAATCTGACACGCTCCCTAAGCAGAGAAGAAATCAGAGATGTTGATATCCAGGTATTAAAAGGAGTCGTCTATATATCCCTTGCTGATAATATGCTGTACAAATCTGGAAGCTATGAGATCTCAGACAAAGCAGGTGAAACATTAGCGAAGATTGCTAAGATTATCACCGATTACAACAGTTACGATGTATTGATTGAAGGTAACACCGATAATGTGCCTATCAGCATGCCTAATATCCGCAACAACTGGGATTTAAGTACGTTAAGAGCTTCATCCGTGGTGATGGCTTTGCAGAACAATTATGGAGTAGATCCAAAACGTTTAACCGCAGCGGGACGTGGCGAGTATAATACCATCGCACCTAACGATAACGAAGCTGGAAAAGCAAGAAACAGAAGAACACAGATCATCATTACCCCTAAGTTAGATCAGTTTATGGAACTTATCGGTAAAGCCCCAGAAACAAGCCTGGACTAAATAATTGATGGTTTACGGCTGCAACATTTGTTATTCGAATGGCAGCGAAATCCAACAAGAAAAAGCTAATCGAAAGATTAGCTTTTTCTTGTTTAAAGACCTTGATTACCAATTACTGATCCTATTCGATTTATCAATAATTTGTTTTTAAGAGCTTATTAAGATGGGTATCCTGTCGTGAGCTTGCTGCAATTAAAAAGCTTTAATGCATATACATTTCATGACAATTTCCATCCAGTATGATGAATTCCAGCTTCTTATATTTAGGTAAAAGCGCTTAGACAAAAGGCTGTTTTCAGCTTCTCAGCATTTAACTATAATATTCAATTTAGTGGTATAATAAACTTAACATTAAAACACTAAATCATGGGACTACAAACTATTGACTCTCAAAAGGGCACCATCAATTTAACCGGATCGATCTTCGATGGTGGAACGGTAAAAATCAATTTCAATTCTTTACCAGGGGCTCACCCTAAAACAATGGGTTACTTTGCTGCCATCTGGCAAGGATCTCAAATCCAAGCGTTAGATCAAGCATTAGATACGCACGAAATTGAAACAGACAATCAAGCAGGCACAACAAATTTCGACAGTTTAACACTGCAACGGCAAGATTACATCATCGGCTTTGGCGTAAATCATGACGTCGGTACTACAATTTGTGCAACCTTATATGTACCTCAAAATTCGAAACCTTTTGATCCATTAACACCAACTTTAAGCAGTGTTTCGGTACCAGAGGAAGGAATAGGAACAAATTCATTGATTGCGAGCTACATCACACCTCTGTATAACTCACCTAAAACAAATGGGAACTGGATCGCTTTATTTCAAGGTCCTTTTACCGCAAATTGCTTTACTGGCGCTAATGTAATTGCGAGTGCTAATGCTACCTCTGATAATAGCTCGGGTTCGATATCTATGAATAAGATCCCAAATGGACTTGAACGCTATCAAACCTACACAGTTGTTTATGGGATGAGCTCAAAAGGTGGCTCACCGAACTACAGCGACATCATTAGCTACTATTCTTTCGAAGCATAACGCATGATCAAAGGCCCAAGTATACCTATTTGGGCCAACTTTTAAAAAGAATCATGAAGATTAAAAAGGGCTTATGTTTTACGTTTCTATTTCTGCAATTCATTACCCTTCAGGTTCTAACTGCAAATGGGCAAAGTACATCAATTCTTGTTCAACAAGATTCTTCGATACAAAGTCAAACTTCGATCAATGGGCATATGGTTACTGGCAAAATTATCACGATAAAATACAATACGATGTCAGGAAACAATCCGCTTAAAAATCAAAACTGGGTCGGTATATGGCAAGGAAGTCAAATTTTATACGACTCGCCGCCTTTGCATAAAGCCTATATTTTAGGGACGACCAGTAGTGGTGATTTTGCTTTCGACTCCTTATCCATACAGAAAAATGAATATATCATTGGTCTTGGAAATGGAAGTAATACCAGCACAGTTTCAGCAACACTTTATTTTAAAGCAGCTGCTGAATTTTTCGAACCCGGACTTTCCTTTTCTACAACATTGGAGGTTTTAGAAAGAGGAGATAATTACTTAGTTGTCAAATTCAATACGCCTTTAGGAAATATTCCTGTTAAAAATAAAAACTGGATCGGAGTATGGAATGGTGAGACTTTTTTAAGTGATTGCAATAACCTGATTAAAAAGCAAACTGTCAATTCCACTGTGAGCGAAGATGTTATTGCGATAAACAACCTCGATTTAATCCGGGGAACATTGTACACCATTACTTATGGTACAGGACCTGCTTGGACAGATATTGTTGCCTCTTACACTTTTATAAATCACTAAAATAAAGACCCGATGAGCATTATATTTAAAGCTACTCAAATTCCAGGATTGTACAGTTATGTTACTGCTACAGAATGGCGGGCTTGTTTTTTACCCAAATTAAGTACAGCTCCATCAGTTACACTAGCCGACAGCTTTAATCAACATGCCAGTATTTATATTTTTGCCTTAGAAGCACCAGACTTAAATAACCAATTCATTCAAAAATTATATACCCTTTTAAAAACCAATTACCCTTTCTATCAACAACAAAGCGATCATTGTTTTGTGTGGCTTAACCAGGGAGGAAACCCGGATGTCATAGCACAGTACCAGTTTGCACAAGCCCTTATATTTGACAATTCTTACAGCATAAAGAAAAATCCGGTTACGGCATCGCAACAATTATGGTTTAATAACAGCAACTATTTTGCTGTTGCTCCTTACAGTCAGGTAAGCCTGAATAAATCTCTCGATGGCTTTATTATCCAAAGGATTCCTATATCCGTTCCATATGATTATGGTTTATACCTAACCAATGTTTTGAGTACTATGGCACCTATACCCTTGGGTAGTATAGCACGAAAAAATGCGAACCCCTCTTCAGAAATACCTTTAACTATTTTATTGAACAGTGCTGGCAGTTCAATTCAGTATGCTATTTCCTTTCCCTTGAAATTTGATAAACCACAATATTATCAAATTGAACAAGATTTATATCCTTATAACGGTAAAAATTTATATACCATTATGCCCACTGGTTTAAAGTATTATTTTGGCCCAAAGAACTGTATGACCGAAATGACCTATTTGCTTTTCAACAATACAAATCTGCTCAATTTCACTGCCAGATTTCATCCCGGCGCTATCTTCAGTCCAGATTATACAAGTTTTAGATTAGAACCTTCTTCACCCCTATACACAAATATCCCGACAACCTATGGTAAACTCTTAAACGTCGAAAGCACTGCAAATTCTCTTCTTGTCTTTAGCAAATCGCCCGATGATACCCATACCGGTAAATCAAGATACTACTGGACCATTGCAGGAGACTTTATATTAATGGATGCAGACACAATGGAGCAGACCATGATTCAAAACAGGCTACTTTGCGGAATTTCGGGAACTGAAACCATCAGTTTCACTGGGGAAAATAAAATTTATAAAGGTGACATCATTAATTTTAAAAACAATCAGCCAGCATATGCTCCGGTTTTCCCTATTCTTAATGACCAAAATGTAAAAAACGAATCACCGCTTTTAAGCAATGAATTTACCACAGCCTGGTTTTCGTTTAAAAAATCGGAACAAAATAACGCTACTCCTATTTTCTATCATTCACAGCCAGAAGGCGCCGCACTATTTAATCCTGGTGAAACACCGGGTATTTTAGGATATGCAGAAGTCCCATCCTCAAAACTGAACGAACATCAAAACGCATATTTTCCACTAGCTAGTTCTGCAGTCAGTAAACCCTACTTAGGGATGCGTAAAAAAGGTGACTCAGGTTACTACGATCAAGAAACTATCCGTCAATTTGAAATACAGATCTTAAATCCAGCGCGTAAACAAGCCATCGCTATTGCCAACCAGACTGTTAAACACCTTCAGAAAAAACGTATACAAGCAACAAGCACCAATAATGTAAATTTAAGTACTACTCCACAAGGATTATTGGTTAACTTAACTGACGATCAATCTGCTTGGCAGAGTTTAACATTGGCCAATCCAACGGTTTCCACGGATGAAAATGAAATTCTGCAGCCTTTAATGTTTAAAAACATGGATACAGAAGGCAGCAAAACGGGTTTACAGGAAGCCTTTCAAACCAATGAGCAATTTTTAGTGATCAGTAACCCCGTTCCTGGTCATATCGATTTCTACAACAGCTATTTTCAAAATAAAATTGATATCGCAGCATGGCCGTTTATACTGGATATTACAGGTCAAAATAAATGGACAGATAAAAACGGATTTAACAACATCGTTATTTTTAAATTTTGTAATTATTCCATTGAAGAACGAATTAAAAATCAAAAATTGTGGACAGATCCGTTAAACTTCAATAACCAAGAGAAAATACCTGCACTTACCAAATGGATATTAGATTATATTAATACAGCAAAACAGGCAGTAGTCAACGATAAAGAAAATAGTCCATTTTACAACTTTGTAAATATAGTCACCGATCCAAACTGGACTGGCATTATCTGTCTCCAGGTTACGATCGATTTAACCAGTTTGCCAAAAGAAATCAAGGCCATCATGGCAGGTATTGATACCTCTAGATTTACAGCTCATCACTTCGGTATAGAAGCTAATCACATTGGTTTAACTGCAGACAACAAACTGGACGCAAACTTTAAAAGTTCGATGTTTGGCCTCATTAGTTACGTCAATGAAACTTCCGAATCACGTAATAAACTAAAAATACACCCTCCAGTTAACTTACCGATTACACCCGGAGACTTCGACTTTAAAGTACTTGAATTGCAAGTTATTTTTGACAAGTCGGTCATTAAAGACTTTAAGTCTAAAATTCAGCTTACGCTAAATACACTCTTTAACGAACCTGTCATTTCTGAATCTAATCCAAACAAGGATGCCATCAATCAATATAGCATTGTTATGAAGGGCCTTTACGATAAAAGAAATGGAAACACGGGTTATTCATTTTCCATAACCGATACCAATACGCTTACTTTAAGCAGTGTAGCCATCACCCATGTAACTGTACTTGCTGTACAGTTGGCAACTGTAGATGAAACAGACACTGCAGATGTTACCTCCAGATTTTACATCAGCGGAAATTTAGCTTTCCAGCAGCTCGACAATTTTGATATGCTTTCCTATACTTCATTACCATGCAGCAATTTAATCTTGGATATGAAGTTTAATCTCAATGTGCTGGGATCAGACCATACCCCGACAAAGACATTTAGTTTTCAACCTGCAGGTATAGTTTTCGGTAAAAACGATGTGAAGACACGTCCAGATAGCCTTGTACCCCATTTTCCTCTTGATTTAACTAATCTACTGTACAATAGCCCTGCCACTGCTGCAAAAGATACACCGGCAGTAACACCAGCTTCCTTATCTTATATTCCTGTAGACGCTCCGCTGTCCACCTTACCCCTGTCCAGCACCTGGTATGCACTTAGATTTAATGTCAATTTAGGATCCATGGGTGCATTGACAGCTAAAATTGGCTTTAATGCCGAAATTTTACTCGCCTGGAGCCCTGGTCTAGCAGGTAACTGCGCACAGGTTTTCATAAAAATGCCCTTCAGTGGTAGCAAGGCTGACAAAGGCTTTAGCTTACAAGGTATTTTAAAGTTTGCTGTTGGTTCAATCATGTTTATCAACACAGCAGCTACAGATGGTCAAAAAACACAATACGCCATGGTATTTACACAAATCGGGCTTTCACTAATGGGTTTAAAACTACCCAGATCAGGAAATACAATTTTCTATCTGTTTGGTAATCCCGATGGAAGTACGGATGATTCAAACAAAGGCAATTTGGGCTGGTATGGCGCTTATCAAGCGGAGAAATCAAAAACTTAATTAACATAAATTAATAACCTTTAAAACTAAAAAAAATGGCTTCTAAAAATTTAACCACAACCGGGACATCAACTTACGCAACCACGTATGGAGGTGCAGTCTATTTAACCTTTGGCGATTCGCAGATTATGCTGACAGCAGCAAATCTTAAAATACCTAGATTTTCCTATGTCTCCGAATCTTTTTATACGGCTGTTAGCTTAGGGCAGATCAAAGATGCGCTGATGCAGATCTTAAATAAATTTAGTGACGAAACAGGCATTTCAGTCGACACAGTTACTACGCAGATTGACAGCTTAAGCAATTTACCTGTATTAAAACAAATCTTAAAGTCAGAACTGGTGATTACAGAGTTTGTGATCCAGCCACCATCATCCGATACGGCAAAAGACGGTCGATACAGTTTTGGTATGGGTTTAAAATTGACCGAGGGCAATACACTTGGGCCCATCACACTCGATGGGGTTTCCTTCAATATTGCATTAACTCAAACCGCTTAAACATGTCTGAAATCTGCACCACCATAACTTTAGAGGGACGCGTCATTCCGTTAGTAGCTAAAACAGACGAAAAACTGATTTGCTATTATACCGTGCCTTCCCTCTCTGCCGATCCTGTTATTTTTTCGGCGGCGGACAAAGCCATTACCAGCGTTGCCGAACAGTTAGGTGAAGCAGGGACATTTATTAATGCGCAGGAATCGTTAAACAGTATTACCAAAACAATTGAAGAGATCATTCCTGGGCTCACTGTACTAAAGGCATCTAACCAGATTGCCTTTATGCAGATTATCGAGATCCACCCTATCGACCAAATTTCTTTCCTAATTGCAGTGAAAATAAATAAAGGGGCATCACTTTTAGGAAACATAACTATTGATGGGGTTGGATTTCAAATTAAAGTCACCAGAACAGGCTAATACCATGGCCATACAATAAAACTTATGTCGTATCAAACTGCATATGGCGCCAGCATGTATCTAACATTTGCAGGCAAGCCACTTGTCCTTACCGGAACACTTTCTGATAATGAAACAAATTTCGAAGTGGACATGCCAACATTTACACTAGGCGAACTTATCAATGGTATTATCCATATGGTAAAGCCCAGCTATACCTTAAATTTTGATGCGCCATGGAGTTATATATTGAATGCCGAAATTAAAAACTTTAAACTAAAGCTAAAAGTCCCTTCTAAATCATCTGGCAAACCAATTGAATTTGGAATACAATACGATACAGCTATAAAAATACCAGGATTTGAGATCACCTCACTCAGCATCATGGCCCGCTCTATTCGTGATGTAAATTTTAACATGACAGGTAGTTTGGATTTTTTAGGGATAAAATATAAACTTGATGAATTATTTGGTCAGGATGGTATTAATTTACTCGATCCACAGGGCATGCCGCAGCCAGCTCCTAAACCAAGTATCTTTAAACTCAACTTTTTAGGTGCCGGTCAGCACTTAGAACTTGCAGATGCAGCTAAGTACAATCACGTCAATGAGGTTGTCGACCGTCTGCAAGAATTAATGAAGGAACCACCCCCAGGAACCGTTGTACCACCTTTTACGCAGGCTCTACATTTCAACAACAACAGTCAATGGTTATTTGCTATTGACGCTGTTATTATGAATACGGTTGCCTTTAAAATTGTATTTAATGACCCCGTACTCTATGGACTTTACCTCAGTCTTTCGGGCGAAAAAGCAAAAGTATTTGCCGGACTTGAATTTGAAATTTTATACAAGAAAATAACGGACGATATCGGGGTCTTTCAAATAGAATTGAAACTACCCGATAGTATCCGAAATTTAGAATTTGGAGCCGTATCCATCACACTTCCTGTCATTGGTATATGGATATATACCAACGGGAACTTCAAAATTGATCTGGGTTTCCCCTATAATAATGATTTTTCCCGTTCGTTCACCGTTCAAGCATTTCCATTCACAGGAGCTGGCGGCTTTTATTTTGCCGTATTAAACGGATCAACCTCATTAACGGTACCTAAAACAGATTTGGGTACTTTTAATCCTGTCCTTGAATTTGGTATCGGTTTAAATCTGGGTTTGGGTAAAACCTTCAACAAAGGTATTCTTTCCGCAGGCTTAACCCTTGTTTTTTATGGTATTGTAGAAGGTACACTCGGTTGGTTCAAACCTTATTCTCCCGACACTGTCCGTTCCTCAGATACCGATCTGTACTATAAACTGAAAGGGACATTTGGTATTGTGGGCCATATATTTGGTTCCGTAAACTTTGCTATTATATCAGCGACACTTGATATTATTGTATATGCGCAAGCCACCGTGACCATAGAAGCTGCAGAACCTATTTTACTTGCTTTTGAGGCTGGAGTCTCCATTCAGCTAACCGTAAAAATAAACCTAGGCTTTTTCTCCATCAAGATACACTTATCCTTTAGTGCCACTATCAGAGAGCAATTTACCATTGGTTCATCTGGTCCAGCGCAATGGAAACCAATCTCAGCCCAAGGTTCTTTATACCGCTTGAACCATCATGAAACAACTACTGTTCCTTTGAACTGGAACAGTTTGGTGACGATAGATACTCCACAACAATTAGATCTATACTTCATTCCTTTCTTTAGTGCATCAAAACCAGAGCAGGTACAAACAACAGTTGGTATTGCATCTCTTTTTGCAGAAAATGATAATCATACACCAATAACAAATTATGTCATTGATGAAAATTCGCTTCATGCCGACAGTACATTAAAACCATTTGACAAACTGTGCATCGGCCTCTTGTCATGGGCTCTTCATGTAGCATTAGCGCAACAACATGACACCTCTTTTTCTGATTTATTGAGCGACAAAATTTCTGCCCTGCAAATCGATCAGATCATAAACAACCTAAATCAACCATTACCTGAGTCCGGTAATACTGATTCATTCAACTATAAACAGCTTATTAATTTTATAAAAGAACTGTATGTGCTTAATCTAATTAAAGCACAGGCAGATCAGGAGCAAACACTTCCGTTAACGGTTTTTCCAATGATTCCAGAATTGTTGATGACAGATTCAGCACATAATGATGTCGTCAATTTTAACACCTTCAATACGGTCAATGAGCTGTACCTGAATGAAGTGTTAAAATTGGTATCGCAATTTACCGATAGCGACCCTGAAAACAGGATAGCTGTTCAAAGCGAAAAGACCGAATCTATGGCTACGCTCATGTTTACAGATTATTTCCAGCTATTGATCAAATCACTTCTTCAATCGGCACAGGAAAATTTAGAAGTTTACAACTACATCTTACCGAGCGACGCAGAAAATACACTTTACGCCATTGCCAATGAATTTAACGTGAGTGCCCTGTCTATTGTTTTAGCCAATAAAGCAATACCGGGAATTTTAGTACCTGGTAAAAACATCCTAATCCCTGGTATTGCATACACATTAGCCGCAGCAGAAACCTTTTCTAGCTTACAGAAGTTATATCCATATACCCACACAGGTACAGACTGGAATACGGAATTCATTACCAACAACCTGAAAACCATGATGTTTCAGACAGGCGCTGGTATGGAGATCAATGGACATGACTACATTATTTTACCGAACGACACGTTCGATTCCATTAAAAAAAGCCATAAATTAACAATAAGTGAGCTGGCCGATGTAATGGAAAATAATAAAACAAAGCTCATACTGGAGACCTTTAGCCTTGTAACGCTGCCACACTTCACCGTTACGATCGACAAAGACAGTACATTCTTGTCATTTGCAACAACTTACAGCTTGGAGCTGGATGTAATTGCAGAAGCAAATCTTGAAGCAAATATTTTGCAAAATGGTGTAAGCTTCTTTATTACCAATGTACAATCCCTAAGCCTTCAAACTATTCTAAATGCTGTTTATCAAAGCAATGGATTCTCAAAAGCAGGTGGAAGCGCAAGCAGATTTGCCTTACATGGCCTCCGGTTACCGGAAGTCATTGATGGCAATCCAGGTTCCGCATTACATGGATTATATGAGCTGACTGGACAACAATTCACGATGCCCGTGATCGACGATCCTACTCAATTTAACTATAGCCTTACACTTAGTAAACCCACAGATCCGGAAATAGCCATCAACTGGTTAATTTTCAACGGACAGAACACCGATGTAAACAGCATTGAATATGCATTAATGCAGGAAGAAATAGATAGAATATACGCTTTCCAAACAATTGGAATAACCCCAAAAATTACGAAGGGACCATCCCCGATACAATTGTATCAAGATCAAAGTCGCGTATTTGCATTCTCTAACCCGATTGCCTGGAGTGCCTTTGGCCGCACTCCGATCCCATCAATTTGGAATTTTCCATCATCCCTAGCCGGAATTGGAAGCAGCGATCCTATTGTTGATTTAAAACTTGCGATGCAAACTAGACCAGATGCTGCACGTCAAGTTAATGCCTTACCACAAGACAGCTATTTCTATGGTACAATGGTTCCCATAACCATAAAAAAAATAAGCGAACAGGCTAAAGAAAAAATAAACGAACGCACCTTTGAAGTATTTGGAACCGATGCTAGTGGTATTGAAACCTTAACAACGTTACTCAGAGCTGATCATATCGATACCCTACTGGATTCTGTAAGCATTTTATATTCCTCAAACCCCGATAATGACGAAGCTCGAGCATTACGTTCTGATGATTTTAGCAAACTCTTATTGTTGCTCATCAACACGAATCTTTCTACCGAAACCAATCCCGATACCTTAAGATTTGCGGCAAGGTCAGAAAACAATAAAATAAGTAATACGACAGCAATGGATTTTATATCCCGCTTATGGAAATCCTCTTTGGTACGTACTGGTGGATACTATCTGTATTATGATTTAGATGGGGATACATTGCCCGAATCACTCTTTGATAAGAACGGAAATGGGGAAATTTACCTTTTGATTCAGTATAAAAACTTACCAAAAAATCAAGTTACTGCTTATATGAATATGGCAGGGCTCTATCAAACTATTGACACTTCGCAATCGCTTCTTTTTGGTGAGTGGCAGGCTGATCTAAAAACTGCAACACCAGCAGAGTTAAATCAGATGCTTATTAGAAACCAGATTATCAGAAACGCTGTAATTAAACCTGGAAATGTAGGCTTTGAACTGGACAGAGAAAATCCAGATGATTTATTTCATGCTGAAAAAGTCAATTCAGATAACTATGCGTACGACCTGCAGATCCAATATAACTTATTAAATTACGCCATTAATGGTGATGGTAAACACTTTAACAGCTTACAATCTGTCACACCAGTTAGTCCGACTAAAGACCCCAATACAAGCAATAACGATTGGCATTATAGCAAAGCAATGCCTGTGCGTAAATTTTACAACGGAAAAGCTGCATCGGCCTACACCGGACTGGGTGAATCGGTAACGATAGATTTTAATTGGCAGGATAATTATGGAAACATCTTTAGTACACCATTGAACCAGGTAAGTTATAAAATTTTATACTTCGATCAGTTAATACCTTTTTCAACATGGCCATCGTTAACTACTGATTATTATTTCTTTAAAGCCGTAGCCAAAGATTCTGATGCCAATTTTAAATTAACATTCCATTTTACACCTGGCGCTAAGTATAGCTTTAATCCAACAGATCCTGACGTTCAAAATCTTAAGGCAGCCGTAGTTGCGCAGGCAAAAGAAAGTTTAAAAATTTACGCAGGCATCCTCGACCAGGTCATGCAGAACGATGTGAGCATTCATCTTAAAATATCGACAAATCCAGATGAGCTATATCCGCTCGCTCCAGCGCAGCAAGCGTTAAAGGACGGCGTGATTACCTTTATCCATACCACGACCGACTGGATCCAAACGTTTATTGCCGACCCAGATCTGTATAATCAATATCAGGCACCTGGAAATCTTAACCCAAAGATTTACAATTATGATTATGAATTTAATAGCTACATCAACCCTGTAAACCAGCAAGATATATTTGCATTATCTGTAAACCTGTTCATTTCAAGATCAACGAATTTAATCGACCCTCAATTTATTTACGATAACAACGGCATAGCAGTATATGCGCCAGGCGTACAACAGGTGATCAATGCCATTAAACCTAAAGCATCTGATTTCCTTTCACCTAAAGGCACGAATACAGATAATAAATCATTAGCACTTCGAGATTTTGCCTTAAACTTTGAACAGGCCTTCAGCAACCAGCAGTTTAAACTGGCAGCAACCTATGTCGGAGAGAAAAACAACACGTTAACCAATACACATAACGAAGAATTGTGGGTGGTTAGAATAAAAAATACCAACGATAAAACAACTGGTATCGCTTGTTCGGTTAATTACCATGAAGCAAACTATTATGCACCGCAACCACTGGCAAATTTCCTTTTCAGCTTACAGGATATAGAAATACATGATTTTGATTTCTATACCGGAAGTCAGACCGGAAGCAGCAATCGCAATTTTAGTGGGATCGATTCGGAAGTGTGGGCACAAAATTTTTTACAGAGCATCGAAACCATATTAGGCTCCGATCTGAGTTTACCGATTACGATGATAGACCATTTAAACGGAAGTTCTGACGACCAAGGGATTTTAGCAAAAATATTAAATGCTAAAAAGATTGTTGCTGATGCTATTGGCCTGCAGACTATCCCGATCCTTTTAAATCCAGATCAGCAAGAAAGTGGCTTAGCATTGGCATCTGAAAAAATAAAACAGCAACTGCTCATCAACCTGTACAATGGGTATATGATCAATACCGTGGTGCAGTATCGAGTAGATATGGATACACCATACCCAAATCAGACACAACAAATAGCGCCAAATTATTATGGTAAACCATTTGTTAATAATCAGGTGGCAGACGATGCAAAGAACTATTCATTCTCTACAGCGAAAATTCCACTTAAAAACTTTGCGGCAGCTCAAGAATCTTCAGCGTCTTACCTAACCTATACTTTTGAAGCTAAAACTCCTTCGCTATCATCGCATATTTCGGTTCCTGTTCAGTACAACATCACGCATGCAGAATTCAATATTCAAAAATTAAAAGAAGGAGCAACCAATTTACCTGACGATTTAGAAAACTACGAATTATCGGAATGGTTAAATTTCATCATTCCTTTCGATGCTGCTTTCAGCACCATGGCTAATACTGACATTCCTGTTCCACTGAGGCAATACCCGGCATTACCAGTTTTTGGAAGCCAGATTATTAATCCTAAAATAGCAGACACTGACCAAGATAAAATTACGATAGAAGATGCCAAATTCAGCAATTTCTCATTCGACTATACATTAGATCAATTTATTGCACAAGACTGTTATAACTTTGAAGTTTACTTTAATGCTGATCCTGAAAAAATAGCAAATTTACAAGATTCTAAAAACCTAAGTGCCAAACAAAAAGCGTTGTTCGCTCAATTGGCCCAGTTCGAAACCGTTTCAAATGATTTTACAGATTATTTTAAAACAAATCTGCCCAATGTAAATAAAGATACGAGCAGCGATGAACTAAAAACATTGACCCAGATGCTCAGCTCCTACAGCGATTTAGTTAACGATGTCGGAGATGCTTGGCTCAGCCTGTACACAAAAGATTTGAAAGCCAATTATGCAGCCATCTTGGAGGTTATCAAAGCCGTATTTCAGGTTACAGAATCATCTTCAGATAGTGATCCGACTACAGGTTTATTCCAGGTTGCTATAAGCAATTGGTCTGTCGTATCGGCCGATAAAGCAATTTCATATGTCTATTTTCCTGAAGTTAGCCTGCCTGAGTGGACAGCAGAATGGTATTACAGCACTCAACTCAATGGCAATGATCCTTTACCTATACCACAGGGTCAAGATCCCGCTCAGTATGAACTGGTTATTTTGAGATATTACAAAATTATTAAGGGTAAAAAGGAATACTTAAGCTTTACAGAAGGTGTTACGATAAGGTCACGAAGCATCACCTTTAAAGATCTAAGTGTATTGTTGATTCAAAATGCATGGGCCGGCTTATGGATTGAAAGAAACGCAACACTAGGCCAGTACCCTACTGCGCCCGAGTTTATTTACGCTACACCGTTAAACAGGTTTAACAATCCAATTATGCCATCGTTGAATCTGAACAATACCTTTAAACTGCAGCCACCTGCTCCTGATCAAAAACAGTTAAAGCACTATCTCTGCCATCTGTTAAGTAAGTTACTGCTTGCTCCGGACCAAAGCAGCGCAGCAGCCAGTTTAAAAATACTCGTACAATATAAATTTACAACAAGCGGAAAGCTTGGTGAAATGCCTTATATCAATTTACCAATTCTTTTGGTACCGCCGACATTATTTACCAAAGCAGATGTTGATGGTAATGGCGAAGCTGTACAGGCATTAAATGAAACCATATTGCAGTGGTTCGTAGACACAAAACCTTTACTGAACTGTGGCGTCATTACCTTTTCAGCATTCTTCTACTCCAACCTCACAGGAACAACAAACAGTTTACCGTTGCTGGTTTTAAATAATCTGGAAATTGATGTCAATAACATTTCCGATATCAAGCAATAATAAGCAAGGTAAGTTAATAAAAAGCCCTTTCTCAAAGTTTATGACTTGAAGAAAGGGCTTTTCTGTTTTTACAGCATCTTTTTACACGTTAGAGCGTATGTTGAAAAAGTTACGCGTTTCCTTTAATACATAATCAACCGAGGTATGTCTGGCGAAATAATCAAAATATTTATAAATATCATTGTGATTGGCACCATAAAATAAAATAATACGGTTAATATCTTGTTGATTTCCAGAACCTACACATACAGCTAAGTAGCCCGCCACAACCATACTTCTTTGGGTTTTTGACAATTGCATACCAAAATCAATCATATTACCGTTTGAATTCACCGTTGTTAGATTTGATTCGCGTACTAGTGGAATATCATCAGGCGCGTTGTACTTTAAGGCCCTTTCAAAAACGACAAGAGTTGGACTTAACGTTGGCGGCGTTGCATTCATCGCAGCCAGGTAGTTTTCTGCCCTTTGCCGATCCGGTTCATCAACGTGCGATTCGCCAAGTAAAACAATTGATGTTGATGTAGCCTGTTGAGCCGCAAAAAGACTTTGTACTTTTGCCGGAGTCGTCCGGGCTGGGTTGTCTGTCACTGTAGCAGGAAGGTCGGCGCCAGTTGGTTTATTCGTCGCCGCATCAACGAGTTCATTTACTGTTTCAAAAACAGCCCTAGTTACCTGCTTATCTGTTCCTGCCTCACCAGGATTAACGACATTGTTGTTAAATAGCGCCTTTGCATAGGTGCCTTGTACGATTAATTTCATAGTTTGAATAAGTAAAATGGTTTATAAAAATTTAATGAAATCAAATTTACTTACCTGTAGTCAAAGCCACTTGTGGGTTTTCACTGTTTTTAAAAAGCTATAAACAGGGTTTAAATCACCCGTAAAAACTTTTAAATTTTAAAAAAAGCCTTTTAATTAATTATTTTCAACAATAAAATTAAATAATTATAATTTGATTAACTAAAAATTTATTTTGATATTTACTTACATAAAAAACCTTTTATGAACCTCAGAACTAAATCTATTACTTTGGCCCTAGCAGCTCTCTGTCTAGCTGCATGCCAGAACAAAACCGTTAACGTTTCAAATGATAACGACTTTAAAGATAATTTGGACACCCTTAGCTTACAGGTCGCTGAAAATTATGTCCGAAACTACGCTAAACGTGCTGGTACGGTTGACTCAGTCTTTACTGAAGAAGGTATTTCTAAAATCAAGAAACTACCGGATACCCGCGCCGTATGGTTTAGTGTTGCGAGATTAAAAGCTTTAGTTGAAAAAATAGAAGCCGAAGGCGGTGATGGAATTCGTTTTTACTTTGCAACTTATGACAGTACTTACAATGCTAAAAGCAAGGAACATCAACCACCTCGACCTTACTGGAACCACAATACGTTAATTATGGTTTCGACCAAAGACAGTTTGAAAAGATACCATCGGGATTATTACAATGATAGAAAAGTTGGCGCAAATAACGGTATAAACGGTTTTATCATTGGCACTGTGCCTGAAAACCGTGGAGAGATGTGCCCACCTCCAGCAAATTGCAAGGATGTTGGAGCATTACTAATACATTAATAAGCCATAACCAACTCCCCAAAAAAATGATTAAAAATAACCGATGAGCATTTATTTGACAGTAAATACAATCGCGGAACTCATTTGCCTCCTTATTGGTTGTTTTTGTCTGTATAACGACAAAGAACCAATATGGAGGTTCTTTATTTTGTATTTAGTACTCATATGTCTTACCGAGATTTTCGCAATCCATATGCGCAAAGTATGGGAAATGTCCAATCTACCCCTCTACAACATTTTTCTAATAATAGAGTGTTTCAGCATTAGTGTCTTCTTTTACAACTTATTTAAAAAATATACGGACAGAAGTAAATGGCTTATGACCTGGTTATCTCTTTTCATCATCCTTTACAGCGCAGAACTCTTCAGCAATCAATTTTCTAATTTTGCTTTTAAAACTGCAGCTGCTATTTCCTTTGTATTTGTACTGGCAAGTTTATACTATTACTATCTATTATTACGGGATGAAAAGTATGAAAAATTAGACTCCTATGCACCTTTTTGGTGGGTAAACGGAACGCTTATTTTCTATTTTGGCAGCACGGCACTTAATATCTTCTTTGACTACCTGATCAGGGATCAATTATCACAATTTCAGCACTCTATTCGGTATATTATTTTCAACGTACTTAATATAACTTTATACTGTTGCTGGTCATACGCTTTTATATGCAGATATCATCAAAGGAAATCCTCGTCTTAATCAGTATAATAACGGTTATTTTCTTAACGATCCCGTTATTTCTGATTGCTTATATCAGGCTTTACAACGAGCGGAAGAATAAACATGCGGAAGAAAAAAGAAACTTGAAAAGCGCGTTCGAAAACGAACTTCTAAAATCTCAAATAGAAGTTCAGGAACAAACTTTAAAAACCATAGCTTACGATTTACACGACAATATTGGTCAAATTTTGGGCTTAACTGTCATTACGTTAAGCTCCATTGATCTAGAAAATAGAGAAAAGGCTGCAGAGAAGATCAGTACTGCCGAGGAATTAACGAAAAGATCCATAAAAGCCATTAGGTCAATTTCGCGATTATTACATGGTGAAGAATTGTTAAGCCGCGGATTAACCGGGGCTATTGCATTTGAGTTAGAATGGCTGGAAAAATCAGACCTTTTTACAATTACCTATCTAAACGACGCAAAAGACCTAAAAGCGCAACCAGAAAAGGAAACCATTATCTTCCGGCTTTTTCAGGAAATTCTAAATAATATCCTCAAGCACGCCCAAGCCACACAAATTACCATTAGTTTAGAATTATCGAACAACGTTTTAACATTATCCCTAGAAGACAATGGTATTGGCTTTGAAGTAAATCAACAATATGAAGGCATGGGTTTGCAGAACATCCAGAAAAGAGCAGCAATGATTAACGGGAATGCCCTATTTAGTTCTAAACCTGGATCAGGTACCAAAATCGTTATTACTATACCTTATTAATATCTTATCTATTTTATTATGACTGCCGATAAAATCATATCAATCGCAATTATTGACGACCATACCCTCTTCCGTCAGGGCATGATCAGCCTGCTTTCTGAATTTAAAGAGATCCAGATTGTTTTTAATGCCTCCAACGGTAAAGAGATGAAAGATAAAATTGTATGCAATCCAATTCCAGAAGTTATTTTGATGGATATCAACATGCCTGTCATGGATGGTTACGAATCAACCAGCTGGCTGAAGGCAAACTATCCTCAAATCAAAGTGCTCGCTTTAAGCATGTTTGATGAAGATAAATCAATTATCAAAATGCTTAAAAACGGCGCAGGAGGATATTTGCTTAAAGAATCTAAAACAAGTGAGGTTGTAGCGGCGATAAAAACAATTAACGACCATGGTTATTTCCTTAACGATCTTGTTTCTGGGAGATTATTAAGAAATATTCAGGACAACAAATCCGGTCAAAATATTTTAGCGGATTTGAGTGCGAATGAAATTAAATTTTTACAGCTTTGCTGTTCAGAAGATACCTATAAAGAAATAGCTGATCAAATGAATTTAAGCCCACATACGATTGATAATTACAGACAAAATCTGTTTCAAAAATTTGAAATAAAATCAAGAACCGGACTGGTGCTGTTTGCTTTAAAAAACGAGTTGTTTGTTTTATAAAACTGTAATCCGATAAAAAATAAGCCATCTCATAATCAAGATGGCTTATTAAATTTTTATTCCCATCTGTTAATAGGGAAATTAGAAAGATCTTAAGTAGTCTATTAAAAACAGACAAAAATATACATTACCAATTACTGATCGTATTCGATTTATCAATAATCTGTTTTAAGAGCGTATTAAGATGAGCATTCTCTGGTGAGCTTGCTGCAATTAAAAAGCTTCAATGCATCTGACAAGGATCTCAAATTCAAGGGCTAAGTACTGCATTAGAAAAATAAGCGACGACCCGATCAATGCGTTCAGACAGTCAAATTATAACCACTGATAACTAACTTATTACTTATTATTAATTTTTTAGGATATATTCCTTACCTCTTTCCTTAAACCTATTATTTAGCTTTTCAATTCTACTTTTATTGAAGTCCATAAACCTATAGTCAAGTGATGTCAAAGTATCCATAGCTGTTAAAAAATAAAATTGCTCTGCTTTTAGTTTCGTGTTAATTTCTTTCAGTAATAACTCTTCCAGCATGGGCAAGGTTTGCAGAATTTCGGGATTTTCCCAAACTTTCATACAATCAAATTCTAATTTTTTCAACTTTGTGAGTTTAGCTAAGCTTGGTAAGGTCTTTACTCTTGTAGCACCAAGTCTTAAAGACTGTAAGTTTTGAAAGTCTGCCAAAAAATCAACATTTTCTAACATTTTTATCGAAGTAATGCTCAGGTTGATCAGGGTCTCCTTATTAATTTGGTTAAAATCACTTGACGTTATACAATTATCAATACTCAAATGCCTAATATTGTTCAAAGTTTTGAAAAAACTAAACGAATTAATTGTAGTAGATAAATGTAGATTAGTCAATTTACTACAACTTGACAAAGGCTCTAACGCCATAAATTTTCCTGTCAAACTAATATTGGTCAGGTGATTTAATTTTTCAATAAAGGAAAGATCAAGCTTTTTTTTAGGTTCAAGTCGTAAACTTGTCAGTTGCTCCATTTCTGCAACTTCTTGTAAAGAAGTATTATTAAAACCATTGAAATAAAGCTTTTTGACATTACCCATTTTTGTCAATAATGACAATTCTTCATTTGTTATGATGCGATTGTCAGCAACACTCCAAACATGAAGAATTAAATCTGGTCTTACCTGAAAAACGATTTCATTTAGTTCTTTTAA
This sequence comes from Sphingobacterium sp. B16(2022), assembly GCF_012030425.1. Classification (GTDB taxonomy): domain Bacteria; phylum Bacteroidota; class Bacteroidia; order Sphingobacteriales; family Sphingobacteriaceae; genus Sphingobacterium; species Sphingobacterium anhuiense. The sequence goes on from NZ_JAAUVN010000001.1 coordinate 1,853,407, forward strand.
TACTGATAATTCTTCCGCTCCAAAAGCAAATGTTACAGAAGCATTAGGTCGCAATATTTGAATTGCATCATTCATTTTAACGTTTGTCCAAGGAACTCCGTTCATGGAATGAATCCATTTTTCTGCCATAACTTATCCTAACCAAAACCTATTTTAAACACTTATTACCAATTGTTGATCCTATTCGATTTATCAATAATCTGTTTTACGATTGTATTAAGATGAGTGTTCAATCCATTGGTGGCATCTTCTAAAATCAATTTGCCATTTTGGTCATAAATCGCCACTCTATCCTTCTTGCCTTTAACAAGATTTAGCGTCGTCCAGCCACTATTGCCATAGCCACTTCCAGCTCTGAAAGTTCCTTCGTACCATCTTTTAAGTTCAAAAGTAGGACTGTTGACCCGAATCTTGCCATCTTTAAAAAGAAAGGACAAGGTATACGACAGGTCATAATTATAATTCGTTTTTCCAAAACCACCACTGCTATGTCTTACAGGTATCGCTTTTTCTTCATAGGCTGTCAGTGTAATACTTTCACCTTCCAGGACACTGAGGCCTTTTTGAGGATTGCTGTACAGCGAATTAATGGCATTGAGTACGTTCTTGTACAAATCCGCCTGTTTTACGTTAGGCACATCTACTACCGCAAAATCGTTATTGTCGTTAGATACAAAACCGTTGGCTGTTAATTTGAAATATTGCGCAAAACTCAGCTGTGTAACCAGCAAAAGTATCACCATACCTAGCATTTTCTTCATATTCATCATTTTGAAAATTTTCAATTCTACCTTTGTTGCTGGATTCGTGATTTAAATCATGAATAATCCAATTTGGATCAACAAAAATATAATTATTTGTCAAATGGCAAAAAATAAGTTTTTAGAGATGCGTGATTTTCAGAAGGCCACGTTTTTATTTTATGGTAAATTACCAATCATTGATCGTTCCAGATTTATCAACAATTTGTTTTATAAGCGAACTGAAATAAGGGCGAATGCACAACAGCCGTTTGGCAAAATAAAACACTAAAAACCGAAAGCATGACCGCTAACAAGGTATTGCCAAAAGAGGGGCTGAAGGAAATCTATTAAACTTTTTAACTATATTTGAATAGGTATTTCTATTAAACGCGATGTTAAAAATCCCCGTGGCAACTTTATGATTCGCCAACAGCTAAATATAAACAAAATGTCAAAATCAGTCCTAACCATAACATTAAACCCCTGCATTGATAAAAGCAGTACGGTTAAAGGGCTAGTACCCGAAAAGAAACTGCGTTGTGAAGCTCCAAAATATGAACCTGGTGGCGGAGGTATTAATGTATCACGCGCATTAAAAAGATTAGGCATAGCATCAACTACAATTCTTACATCGGGAGGCAGGACAGGGAAACTTCTTGAAGAGCTTTTGCAAAAGGAAGAGCTTGATATTTTGCCGTTGCCGGTTGGAAATGAAACAAGAGAAAACTTTATTGTTGTAGATATTTTAAATAATCAGCAATTCAGGTTCGGTTTTCCGGGGCAACCTATATCTGAGGAAGAACAAATCAATATTTTAAGAACTATTGAAAGTATAAGTACTTTTCCCGAAATAACGATTATAAGCGGCAGCTTACCTGAACAAGTTAAGCCGGACTTTATAAAGGACATTATTCAGATATGTAAGCACAAAAACAGCAAAGTCATTGTAGACACCTCTGGTAAAGCATTGGAAATAGCTGTGAACGAGGGTGTTTTTCTCGTGAAGCCGAATATTGGAGAATTAGCAGCTCTTTCAGGAAAAAGCGAATTGACCGAAACTACAATGGATGAAGCCGCCAAAAATTTGATACAAAACGGTAAAGCGGAAATAATTGTTGTTTCTTTAGGTGCTAAAGGTGCTGTACTGTATTCTGAAAAAGGAAAGATACAACAAGCCGCACCGCTTGTAAAAGTCAGGAGTACTGTCGGAGCAGGAGATAGTATGGTCGCAGGTATGGTTTCTGTTTTGGTAAATGAGGGAAATGCGGAAGAAATATTGCGTATGGGCATTGCTTGTGGTACAGCGACCACAATGGCAGAAGGAACTGGGCTTTTTTTGAAGGAAGACGTAGATAATTTATACCAATATCTCCTCCAAAAGCATAAGGGCAATGGTAAATAATCAACCGGTTTAGATGTGAAAAATACGGTAAAATTACTCAAATAAAAAAGTCTTGCAGCATTTATGTGAATACCATCTGTGAAAATTTTATCATTAAAAAAAACGTTTACATGATTGTAAACGTTTTTTTAAAGTACCGTCCATATGTCTTTTTAAACTGCTATAACCCCAGTGAATCTTTGATCTGTTTGTTAGATTCTCTTAAAATTGAATCCACGTTTGTATAATTGTTTTCTTTGAAAAATTTGTTATTATTGATCAAATCTTTTTGGACTAATTCATAATATTCAACAGGAATTCCTTTAGCTACAAATTCTTTTTCATTTAAGTTGAACACCATTTTGTTGTCTTTTACAGCAAGATTTTCATAAAGCACAATTGAAAGCTTTTTTAGCAAAGCATTTTGTTCTGGAGTTCGTAGACTATCAGGTGTCTGCTGCGCATAATGGTAATCAGGTCTAAAATAGGGCTCTTCCTTCTTAGTTTTCGTTACTTTTTTATTTTCTACTGTTCTATTACTATTCTCGCAAGAGAATAATAATAAAATTATAAATGGAATAAAAATAAGCTTTTTCATACTAACAAGATAACCATTTTTATGTTGTTGCCTTCCAATTTGCTTTACCTCCATTAGAATCAGTAGTTTGAAAGGTAAGACTAACAGAGATATTGGAAGCATCAAGACCTACATCTATTGAAGTCCATGATACATGGCTTCCTTACATATTTATGAATTGACTTTCCGAATAACAGGTTGGAATACTCCCGAACTTTCCATTTTGAGACTTTAAGATACTTAGCAACATTATCCATAACATCCGTGGAATCACTTTTAATGCACCACTATACAACTGAGCATATTGTTACTTATGCAAAAAACGCATTAAATAATCGTAAAATAGCATTTTTTTGCATTAATACATTTGATACTTTTACACTTAGAAAGAGGATAAGATATATTTAAAATTAGATAATAACTAAGCTTAAAATCACATCTATTGTATTTAGAATCATGATATACGAATTATCCCATAGATCATTGAAATACAAAAAAACTTCAATTCAACTTTAAAAATATGATTGCAAACCATCCAGAAATAAAAATACGCAAGGCAGTTGCTGCCGACAGTGAAAAGCTGTGGCTTCTGATGAAAGAATTGGCAGTCTTTGAAAGTTACATCGAATCTTTTGCTATTACACCAGATATCGTTTTAGAAAGTGGCTTTAAAAAAAGTCCTCCTGACTTTTACGCTATCGTTGCTGTAGATGGGGATTCACTCGTAGGTATGCTGGTATATTACTTTCTTCCGTATACGGCACAGAACAGACCGTCGATCTATTTAAAAGAACTATTTGTGGATACCAATTACAGAGGTCAAAAAATCGGAGAACAGTTAATGAACGCATTACGTATCGAAGCTGAGCATAACAACTGTGCACAAATAAAATGGACCGTAGCACCTTGGAACGAATCTGGAAAAAAATTCTACGAACGGCTGGGTGCAAATGAGAATACAGAATGGTTAAACTATGAGTGGAACATTTCAAAATAAAAAACATGGAAAAAATCAATATAAAAAAGGTCACTTTAAGTGATATAAAAGATTTACAAAAAATTGGAAAACAAACGTTTTTCGAAACATTTTCCGAAAGCAATACGGAAGAAAATATGAAAAAATATCTTGAGGAAGGTTTTTCAATAGATAAGTTGACAGAAGAACTGACCAATCCGTATTCAGAGTTTTATTTTGCTTTAGATAATCAGGAAGTGATAGGATACTTAAAAATAAATGTTGGAGAATCTCAAACTGAAGAGCAGCATCACGAAAGCTTGGAAATAGAAAGGATTTACGTATTGCAGGATTATCACGGAAAAAAAATCGGTCAGATTCTTTACGAAAAAGCACTACAGATCGCATTGGAAAGAAAATCTGAATATGTATGGTTAGGTGTTTGGGAAGAGAACCCGAGAGCGATAAGCTTCTATAAGAAAAATGGTTTTATAGAGTTTGACAAACACATATTTGTTCTAGGTGACGATGAGCAAACTGATATCATGATGAAAAAAATGCTGTAGTCATCTTTTAATATGAAAAGTAAAAATCTGTTTATACTGCTTCTGATTCTTGGAACAGCTTTTTGGGGCATTTCATTTCCGGTCACAAAGACTGCCATAGGAAGCGGGTCATCGTATACATTTTTATTTTACCGATTTTTTCTGGCCACAATAATTCTTTCGATACTTTTTTTTAAGCATTTTTCTAAAATAGATAAGAGCATATTAAAAAATGCTCTTCTCCTAGCTGTACCACTCACGTTCGGAATTAGTATGCAGACATTAGGAGTCAAGATGACCTCAGCCTCTCAATGTGCTTTTATTGCTGGCATCTGTGTTGTAATAATTCCCATTATAAAACTGGTTTTCTATAGAAATATAGTAAAATTAAAAATTTGGTTGGCAGCTACAGTTGCGTTGATGGGTTTGATGATAATCTCCGTCAATAAAAACTTCAGCATTGGACTAGGTGACTTGTATACATTTATCGGCGCCATAGGATTTGCAGTCTATTTAATAAAAGTGGAAAAGTATAGTCTACTGAAGAATATTTTACCTACGATTGTTCCTATGTTTTTCTTTTGTACCATTATTATGTTTGGTTTTACAGTTATGGATAACAATACAGTATGGATTCCGCAAAATGAAGGTTTTTGGTTAGGTATTTTGTACTGTTCAATATTTTCAACAGCCTATATGTATACCATATCCAATATATCCCAGCGATATATTTCCGCTGAAAAAGTAGCTATTATTTACTTGTTCGAACCTATTTTTGCAGCAGTGGCGGCCTACTTTATTTTAGATGAGAGTTTATCCATAAAATTATTGCTCGGAGGAAGCCTCATTTTTATTGGAACTCTGATCTCGGAATTGAAGTTTAAAAAGAAAAGAACTTTAGAATTGTCAGAGTGAGCATCCTATCTCTACATTACTTTTTATCCCATCAACAAAGGCTAAAAACTTTTCAAAGGTAGCAACCAACAAATTTCCAAAATCAAATATTCCCTGCATAGTGAATTTAATTTTGTTAATCTATTTTACAATCACTACATTTATAAAGAAAACCAAATATGATATAAGAAAAAATAGAGCTTTTAACTTTATAAGTTTAATAAAATGAAGATACCCGCTATCAATATTCGATATATCCTTATACTTTTTCTAGGAGCCATCGTATTCCAATCCTGTACAAAAACAACGCCCGAAGAACCAAAAGTAATACCTGAGCCAGAACCTGAGAAAGGTCCAGACCCGATCAAAGATCAGACATATGTTTACAGCACGGAGAGCCTATTGGAATTTAGCCTTTATCAAAATAATGAGTTGCTATCTTCATTTGCACAAACTGATCAAGATAAGAACTTCAAGAACCGTCCAAAATATTTCAGGCCTCAGGCTATGACCCTCAAAAAGGATTCACTGTTCATTACTAAAGCTGGTGGCTACAAAGAGTCGTATAAAATAAAATGGGAAAAAGAAGATTTGTTTATTTATCAGGATCAAGACAAGGATTGGAAACACTTTGCCACCAAGAACGACAAAAATGAGATTTCATTAAATATTGCACTCTATAACAGCCAATTAAAAAGCGAGAATTCCAATGCCCTCCGCTCGGGTCAGCTTTACAATCCATCGTCGATCAATGACATATTGAGTGATAAAAGTAGAGCCGCTATGAAAACAATCTGGTTAAAGATCAAGATTATTTATGTACCCGAAAATGTAAAGTCATGAAAGTAAAAATACTCATCATATTATTGCACCTATTTTGTTTAAACGTCATAGCACAAGAAGTCGACGATGACAGAGATAGGATTTTCACCAATAAAAATATTGAGAAACTATACCTGGGTGCAATTATGAAGATCAGTTCGCTCAATGAGGATAATTATGAATTTATTGAAGCTCCAAACCTTCCGCCTGTAGACTATTTACAGACAACAGATGTCACGCTCATAGTTCCGAGCAAATCTGCGATGATCAATTTTATAATGAAAGATTTTGATGAGGATGTATTACCAGTAATAGTAAGCGAATCGTCACCCAATACCCAAAAAGTAGCATCTTATGACAAGTTAGGGGCATTTTTTGGTCAAAAAATTAATGCAGAGATAATGCTTGCGGTCAACCCAAAAGCTAAAAATTCCAAATCCCTATATGCTACAAGATTCACCAATCTTATCTATAGTTTAGATTGTATGCCTGACCATGCCAAAGCAAAAGCACATGCAGCGATGAAAGGTCTGGATCCAAAGGACTACATGTATGTTGATGGAATCTCCTTTGGCAGGGCTGCATCAATTTTCATGGAGTCTGATGCGGACTATGAAACGATAAAAGCATTGATAGAAAAAAAATATTATAAAAGAGAACTAACCGAGCAGGACGAGGCAATCTTGGCAAATTCAACCATTCATTTTCAAATTTCGGATACAAAGCAAGTAGACCTTCAGGACGGAGACCCCTTTGAAATCATTCGTCATTATATGACTACTCCTATTACAAAAGAGGATTTCCTAAGACCAATCTGGTTTACTGGAGTTGATTTAAAAGATGGCTATATGGTCTATACGCCGTAGAAATATTTGAACAGGATCACATCTAAAAGATTATCCATGGCACAAAATATAAAACCTAATTACGGGTTGGATATGATGGCGCCGGATAATCCCTGTCGACATGCATTTTGTTGATCAAAATATCGTTGATCCGCTGACGCATGCGCTTATCATCGACCGAGATTTTTAGAATTTTGTTGCTATAATAGGTATCGCTTTTAAATTCGCTTTCTATTTTATTGGCAAATGTGGGGGCCAGCGATTTATATGCAAATGAAAGCTCAGTTTCGTTTTCTGCTATTTTTTTTACGGTCAGTGTCCAGATAAACCCGTATTCAAAAAATAAAAAGCTTTTTTTTATCGGCACAAACTGCGTTTTTTTGCCTTTTAACTTGTAATTATAGAGCATATAAATACTTGGTTTGGAAACGTCTTTTGCTGCCGCTGCGACCAACTTATTATACTCTTTTTCGTTATCAACAAGAATTTCAGTACTTAAACCTTTCTCCTGGATTTCAAAGGTAGCCGTACTATCTGTATGCGCCAGGGCTTTAACCTCCATATCCTGATCAATGTACCAGCCGGGCATATCAGGGATAGCATCTTTTACACGTTCAAAACTTGCCTTTAATTTGGTTGGGAGCAATTTACTGGTCACCGTTTGCGCATGCAGACCATTCGCTGCAGCGATAAAAAGAAGCATTATACAAAGATATTTTCTCATCATGATTATATTCATTTAGCAACACTAAGAACTCCCGTAAATTACAAGTTTTATCGCTGGCAATCTATGACCAATTTATATTTGAGGGTCATCGTTTACAATTCGTAAGGTATTTGTCTCCATTCGTGCTCTTTGATATTATATACGCCACTACCCGGCAGACGAATTGTTGTACAACTGAGCATCTGATTGTCAGTGACAATGGAGATGTTTTCTTTTTTCACAACAGCTGTCACTCCCTAAATTGCTTTATTGTTTTCCTTTTGGAAGACTTAAAATCTCTTGTTTAAATTCTTTTGTCAAAACCGGTAACAAGTCATCATAATCGAACAACACCATTGGGGTAATTTGAATGTGCTCAACAGGATACCAATTTTTTGCAAACGTTAGTAAAGCTTGTTTTGCTTTATCGATTTGCCCTGTCAGATAAAAAAGTCTTGCGGCATTTATGTGAATATTATCTAGGAAAATTTTAGCAGCAAACTTTTCATAATAGGCTAGACCTTCGTCCGTATTCCCTGACTCTAACATAAAGTGAAGCAGGTATTCTGCTCCTTTTTCACTATCAAATGTCAATTTTGGACGATACTGCTTCAATTGTGCAATAAATTCAGCAGTTGATTTACCGTCATTTATAATTTTGAGCGGTTTACGCGAAATACTCAAATCATTTTCACCCTTTAGTTTAGCTAAATGACGTTCAATTTGAAACCTATAAGTACGTATCTGATGTTCAGGTAAATTTAATTTTTCTTTTTCAATTAAGAAATTGCTGTAAAAAGTCTCTGCTCTTGAAATACTTCCCGTCATTAGAGCTGTATTTGTGTATGCAGAAAAGTGTTCACTTAAAACGTTTCCAGCATACCATTGGTCATTAAATGGCAAACCACTTTCATCGTTTGTCATCGCGATTTCGTAATTGCTCTTGAAGTAATTTATCTCCGCATGAACAATAGCTTTCTGAGGTTCAAAGCCTTTTATTTGCTCTAACTGCTCTAGACCAATTTCAATTTGTCCACTTCTTAAAGTGTCCAAAATATCTCGTAATTTTTTCGGTATTTTTACTATGCTCATGTTCGTTTTTTCAATATGGATACTTTTCTAAATTAGATCTGTAATGGGCTTTATTTTCATATTATGGCTTCCTAATTTTTCCATTACTTCTCTAATGAGTTTTTCTCCAGAAAGTACAAGAAATAAATAGTTTTCATTAATTCCTACATATTGAACAGAGCTAGAATTCATCTTATGTTTCTAATCTTGTTTGACATTATTGAGATAATACTCCCGCCTAGCAATAGACCCATCAGCATGGTATACAATGCACTCCCCATTTTTTCTTCCTTTTTTAAATTCTGTAGTTATCAATAATACTCCATCTGTGTAAATCTCTGTCATGCCGTCCAATTTCCCGTCCACCATTTGATTTCTAATGTAAATATCTCCATTATCATCGTAGATCGTTATCTCTTTGCTGTGATCTTTTCTAAATAGCGTTTTACTTCTAGCCAGACCATTGTCCGTAATCAACTGACTGACAAGAAAACCATCTTCATAAACAGATGTTATAGCAGAGCCATCAACAGCGGTCCAGTTGAAAGCTCCAGAATACGGAGTCTTTGGATCATTCTGTCTATAGGTGATTCCATTCGAGATTATAATTTTATATGGGCTATTTAAATTTTCTTTAGACATCTTTTATTTTTAAATAAGACAATGTTCACTCCTATTAATTTTGATCATATCCCCTTGTTTCCTTACCAACTTTAAAATTAACATATTTTTAGAAAAAGTTAATGGTCAATTATAATAACACCTAGTATTCGTTCCTAAAGACTGTTAACATAACTATCCAAAATATTTCCGATGATACTTTTCTTTTTTAAGTTGGTAGTCATATGGATGCTCTTTGGTTATATGATATCCCTCACAAAATTCACAGTGGTACACATACCGCGGAGTTGCAGTTTTAGCACCGAAACCTTTATTTCGATGCTTTCGTCGCACAGGATTTTTCAGCCATTTCCGAATCCGCCATTTAAGCCAATGAATAAAGAAGGTCGCTTCTGCCACACCGTTGAATCTTACTTTCCCAGTTGCTCGGCATTTGCGCCTCTCGATCACTTCGTTGATCTCGATACTGTAAAACACACTGTCCACAAACTTTTTATAACTACTCATGATATTTCCTCCTTTCAGTCATTGCGATCTTATTCTTTTTATCTTCTGGGCAGAAACTGAGCATTCCTCTTTCTTCGTATAAAAGCACACCAGCATCGCGTATAGTACTGTATACCTCTTGCTTATCGCTTCGATAATGTACAGATGCTGTGACTAATTTATTCTTGGGCACACAGTCCCACCGCTTGATTGTAAATCCTTCCCAACGGCTCATTTCTTCAACGAAAGCACGCAATGGTATATTTTTATAAATGCGCACTTTACGGGTCCACATTTTAGCGATCTCAAAATCCATATTCTCCATACGGAATAGCGTATCTTTAGGTACACTGGATTTAGAAGACTGTGTTGCCACCAGTACCCCAAGATCACCGGGACAATACATCTTCTTACTTTTCTTAAGACTGTACGCGTATAGATCCAACTTTCCATTATTGAGTACTATCTTGGTCGATTCTTTTTCCGCTTTAATCACAAAATCACTGGCCGTTGCCGTCACTTTACCCTTAACAGTACCAATAATAAATGTTTTCTCACTGGTCACTACATAAGCCTCACCGATCAAATCAATATAAGATGTGTCCCTTTTCTGTATCGGGTAGCGCACCCAGGTCTGTGCATTCATCCTGATACGTGTACCATCTTCAGTCTCCAGGACACATTGCTGTCTCGCCTCCGTGTAGATCTCTAGATTTGCGATCGTTGGCTCTTCATGATTCCCTGCCCTTCTCTCAATTTTCAACACACCCTCTTTTGTCCTGCTGATCAATAAATCCCCTACCTGCTTGATTCTGCCGACATGATCGGGGTAAACTTTAATCCAGGTCGATTTACCGACAAGAAGCATACAGGAAGACTCTTCAGAAGGAATATCTCCATCATTAGCAAAGTGCAGACTGTTGTTTCCAGCTGGAAATATATAGGTAACCTCTTGCCTTAAAGCAAAATATATTAGCGTAGCGAGTCCAAAAAATAAGAGGGTTGCCACGGCAACAGCCCAGTAAATATTTTCTTCCTTTTGTACTTTAACCACTTTTTCCTTTTCGGCTTTTAAGGCTTTCGCTTTTTCGATAATCGCATCAACATCCGGTTGCCAATCCTGCAGAATACCTTTAGGCAATTGTCCGCCCAATCCCCGCAACACCTCTATAACCATAAGCTCGTATTCATCTTCCGAATACCTGGTCTTCTCCCGTTCCAACAATTCCTCTTCCTCCACAGTTAGCTGTTCCAATAACTGCTTTTTGATTAACTCTTTTATATTTATATCTGTGTGTCCCATTGTGTATAGTTCTAATGCATGAATAACTCAATTAACTGTTGCGCTCACCGTCTTAGCAACTTCCGGATCTTCTTTTTTGCAGAACTCAGCAAGTTCCTGATTCGTTGAGCCTTGAGGTTATGGACTTTTTCCAACTCCTTATTATCCATTCCGTCCACTTTAGAGGCTATAAAAATCTCTTCTTCCTTTGGTGTAAGCTGTTTTGCGTACTGCAGCAGTTCATCGAGCGTCTCTTTATAGACCAGAGCCGTATCGGCCTGTTCAGAACTGCGTAGGTTTTCATGATCTTCAATCGGTTCTTTTAGTCGTATTCTTTCGGACCGAAGCGTACTAAGTGCTGTATTCCGGGCAATGACCATTATCCATGCAAAAGGATCTTCCAATTTCCCTATCTTTTTATGATCCGTCCATATCGCGATCAGGGTAAGTTGATAAACATCTTTTACCAATTCATCATCATTCTGGATGCAACGGCTTATCTGCTTCACCAGCTCAGGTCCATGCAGCTCCATGATAAGCCGGAGTCCCAGATCCGGATCATCAATTAATATTCTAAATGCTTCATCTACCATATCTTAGGTTTTATGTCCATTTCTCTACTATCTCTAACATAAAAAGTGAAATTATACCCTTGATAGTCAATTAATTAAAAATTAAATGAAAATACAGACGGTATATTTCCCATAGTTGGGATAGTTATATATACAGGAAATGGAATTTATAAATGGTAATATAAAGATACAAAACAATTATTAAATAAACAAATACAAATATCTGATTAATAAATAGTTGCAATAATTTAGCGACATGAAATTGAACTGCAAAAACTGAAGGAATAAAATTCAAAAGGTTCATTAAAGTTGGAAAATGAGTCAGTTAATACAAGGGACTACAATTAACTAACAAGTTCCCTTTTATCAAATGATGAATTCTGCATAGTCAAGAAATGAATTCTACCTAACACACGATATAATGTTAGCTATACCTTTGAGATACGATATTAATACAACTAAGAAAAAATTAAAATAAACGATCATGCAAGAGCAGACAAATAGAAAAGGACAATTTGGAAAACCACCACACAACGTAAGGTTTGCAAGCACAAGCTATGCATCCACAGCGCTATGCTGCAGGATGGTTGACCGAATTGGGCTCCGCCATCATTCTTTGAAAGGAAGCTGTTGTTGCGCCGGTCCAGTCAGGGATGCACATGGACGTAAGTTTACAACCTTCCCCTACTGGGTACAGGGGAAAACAAAACAGTTTGGCCGAATGAAACAATGTCCCGACGCCATAATTACTGTAGGCACACTTACGGGTGAGCCGGGGCCAATTAACTAACACAATTATGATAAAGTATAAGATTGCAACATATTATGGCATGGTTTTCACTAACCGGCTCTAATCCTACGCAGCCTAGCAACTATCAATTAGTGGGTTCAACGCCTCCTCCGGGATGTAGCGGCACAAATCAAATCTGTGCAATTCAGGCAACTGATAATGCTGGACAACCAGTATTATCTGCAGCATTGAAAGATGAAATGATTTTAGCCCTACATAACAGGAATGCATCTACCAATGTACAGTTAAAGACTTAGTAGGATTATCCAACTTAACTAAAGCCTAAGAACTGGGTTCTGAAGCAAAATATACGGAATAGAACGGGGTAACCATTGGCTACCCCGTAACTGTTTTATAACACCTCTTCAAAAAACAAGACCTCTAAGGGTCGTATTTCCTTCTTAAGTATTAATCCATACGCCTTCAGTTGTTGATTCAACTTCTCCAAGCTCGAGTAATCATCAACCTGAATATTGATCTTAACTTCTGCCTCATCGATGATTGGAGGAAAATTCCCCTGATAATCGATCATAAAAGCAAGAACATTTGTTCCCTCTACACCTCCATCGCTTTTTAATGGTGGCATATTTCCCTTTTCTACTTTCAGCTGTTTGATCACCAAGCAAGGCAATTCCTTAGTCGCCCAATATACGTTCAATCCAAAAAATGAATTGAGATCATCAAGTATGGTCTGTGCCTGCTCCGACTCTGATCTACTCATTTGATCATACCGCTCATAACAAATTCCATTTTTAATTAACCATTCAATATTTCCATCCTTCCCTTTAAAATATTTGTACCGACTAGAATCTTGTACCTTCCATATAATACGTTCATCTTTCATTAAAAATGTTGGTTTTTTTATTTTACTCCAAACGGCTGTATAAGCACCAAGAATATCCATATTATAAAAAGTAGCCTTTTGCTGATTAGTTATGGAATCGGACACGATCTGGATTCCTGTCGTTTCTACCCCATCTTTATATCCGGATATTTCCACAGAACCAATTACCTTTCTTTGTTCCAAAGCATTCCCTTCTTCTTTCAAGCCATCATTAAAATCTGACTTCAAAGGCAACTTAATGAAACCATTTTTATAAAGCAGCTCAACATTTTCATTTTTCACAAAATCAGAATGAGTTACGGCCTGCACCTTATGTTGATAAAGCCACGTGGTATGTGGCACACCCTTATGCGGGAAATAGCTCCTTAAAAGATCAGCCGAATATATCGTTGGTAAACTGACTTTGTTCTCCTTCAAAAAACTATTCGTTTGAAAGAATTTCTCAATTGTCTTTTGATCCTGCCAGGTCACCAAAATCACTTGCAGTTTATCCCCCAATTCATTTTGAAGTTTTTGCAGTTTCGGCATAGCCGCAATGCAATTGCTACAAAAGGTATCAAAAAAATCCAGAATTACTACTTTATCACGAAACGAATTAATATCGATATTACTCTGTTTATAATTAAGAACAGGCTGAATTGGTATATCCGGCATCACCTGCCCTATTTTCAGTTCTTGACTACGGTCGATTTGTTTTTGTGCCCAGACTATTGGGCACAAAAAAATCATGATTGCTATTATTATCAGTTTCTTATTCATTAGATTATCTTTTATTTTGAGGCATACCAGACTCTGAAATCACTAATTCTGGTATCAAGTGTGCATATTTTAAACTATTGGGTTCTAAACGATATTCCTTTCCATCGATAACACGTACCAATGTCTTTTTAAAGCGTTCATCTTGATTCAGCCGTTTCAGATCAGACCAACGCTGACCGCGAAATATCAATTCCTTTCGGCGTTCCGCTAAAATTATACGTAGCAATTTATCTGGATCATTTTCCGCTACCGGAGTGAAATGATTAGCATCGATCCGATTTCTCAATAGCATATTGATATCTAACAAGGCCTGAGTGACTTTACCCGTACGGACAGCAGACTCTGCACGGATCAGATAGACCTCGCTGGTGGTCAAGCCCACAAAAGGCTGTGCATCTGAATTATCATAAGACCCTTTGAAAGCATAAGTTCCAAAATCAAAATCATTGGGTTGAAAAAACAATGTCTTTCGATAGTCATGAAGCTCATATGTCAGGTATAAATTTGAATCCACTCGAGCCATATACTGAGACAATACCGACGAATACTGTCCCGTTGCAGGGAAAAGTACCTCTTTATTAAAACGTGCAAAGGGAAATCCTTCATCTTGATCAAGCTCTTTGTAGTCCAACAGCTCAGGCTGCAATTGCAAGCATGAATCAGCGTAAGCATAAGCCAGAGCGTAATTTTGCAAATCTAGATATACCCGGGCCAAGCCCGCATAAGCAGTTGCTTTATAAGGCCTACCCTTCAACACTTCCGACACGGGAAGATAAGCGATGGCCAATTTATAATCTGAGATGATCTGTTCATAAGTTTCTTGCAAAGTTGCACGTACCGATTTATAATCCATATCTGGGCTCATTCGCAAGGGAATGCCCATCTCTTGAGATGCAGTACTTTCTTGGTAAGGCAAGGTAAAAATAGCGGCCACCTGATGAAAGGCAAAAGCACGAAAGAAATGAGCCGCTCCAATTACTTTATTGTATTTTTGAGCATCCTGTTTTGAATCCAGTTGAGACAGCACATCCAATATTTGATTACTCAGATACACTTTTTTATACGGAATCTGCCATTGATTGTTTAAATTAAACTTGTCAACTGCCCAGATATAGGTTTGCTGATCTTCATATTCTGATACAGAATACCAATCAGAAGCATTCAGATAATAATCATCATTCGCCATCTCACCTAAGGTAGGATAACCGGTATTCATGGCTGAATAATCGTTCAATAGCAATTCACAATGTGCTAACGTCTTAGGAACCGCCATCTTCTGATCAGGCTTCAAATCCAAAAAATTGGAACAGGAAATACCAAAAAAAGCGAAGTTTAGCATCAGGATATATTGTATAATTCTTTTCATGATCATACTGTTAAAGGTTAAAATTAATACCCATAGATACAGACAGCGGATCAGGGATTGCATCTCCAAATTCAGGATCCAGCCCCAGCTTATTCGCTCGCCATATCGTTCCAGGATTTTGGATATAGGCGTACACTCGCGCATTCTTTATTCCTGTATTTTTCAAAAGAGGAACTGAATAACTTAATTGGATGTCGCGAAGTTTTATCTGATCTGCCCGTTCAATCAAAGCAGATGAATAATAGTAAAGCTCTCCTGCAAAATTGTTGTTGGGGTACGTAAAAGCTGGCACATCTGTCCATTTTTCATCTCCAGGCTTCTGCCAACGTCGAGCATAGTCCGAATGCCCCACTCCCTGATCTATAAAATATTTGTTGTAAAATGAAGAACGCATAAATTTATGCCCTAGCTGATAGGATATATTAAAGGATATCTCAAAATTTTTATACGAGAAATTATTTCGAAAAGATCCAAAATATTTTGGTTGTGAAGTACCATGGTTTTCTAGATCGTCAATAGTACTATTGAATACGATCGAAAAATAATCATCCGATATTTCTCCGTCGAGGTAACCCCGGGGCATTCCAGTAGTTGGATCCAAACCTGCCCATTTATACGTCAACAAACTATAAAGGTCATACCCTTCTACAGCTGTCATCGGACTTGAATATGGCCCCGGTATAAAATTATTACCTCTTCTGTTTTCAATATAAGATTTAACCACTTTTGTCCTATTGTAGGCGAAAACCAAATTAGAAGTCCAGTTAAACTCGTTATTATTGATATTTACAGTATTCAACGAAATATCAACCCCACGCCCATCCAGGTCAGCAGAATTTATATCCAGAGAACTATATCCCGTAGTCGGATCAATCATGGCTCCCGCTATTAAATCTTTGGATCGCTTTCTATAATATTCCAATGCCCCCGATATCCGATCTTTAAAAGAAAAATCCAATCCCAAATTCAACATTCCCACACGCTCCCAACGTAAATTGGGATTTGGAGGAGATTGCATACTGGCATAAGGCTGACCTGTAGTATAAT
This sequence comes from Sphingobacterium sp. B16(2022), assembly GCF_012030425.1. Classification (GTDB taxonomy): domain Bacteria; phylum Bacteroidota; class Bacteroidia; order Sphingobacteriales; family Sphingobacteriaceae; genus Sphingobacterium; species Sphingobacterium anhuiense. The sequence continues at coordinate 1,869,713 of NZ_JAAUVN010000001.1, forward strand.
CAGGAGAAGGCTGTATATTGATGATCGGATAAGCAGCCGTACTATTATTGACATTACCATTGTACCCATAAGTGGCTCTTAATTTCAATAAAGGGAATAGCTGATCATTAATGAAAGATTCTTTAGAGAGTAACCACGCTCCTCCTATGGACCAAAAGGGTTGACCACGACCATTTGTTTTTACACCAAATAAATTCGACGCATCTTTACGCGCACTTCCACTAAAAATATAACGGTTGTTATACGTGTAGGTTGCATTTGTAAAATACGAAGTATAACGATTTGTATAAGCACCTAAATAGGAATAATCATACAGAAAAACCTGTCCTGCCGTTCCATTTAAAGCAGGAATTAATTTACCGGTTTGTACAGGCTGATGGGTCAAGAATTCAGGATCATACCCCCAATAAGCAGTGTTTTGAACAGAACTTCTGATCTGTCTCACCTCAACACCCGCTATGGCATTTAAATCATGGAGTTCATTCCAATTCTTTTGAAAATCCATCTGGTACCGTGCCTGGTGCGTATCGTTATTATTGTGGGAAGTATTGAGGTAATCACCAACTGGTAAATTCCACGTCACTTTATCCTTATCCCATGATGCCCGATAATTAATTGTTTCACGCAAATGAACTGATCCTATCCCCTGCCAATTTTCTATCGGCTGAACTGCGCGCTGATAAGCATATTGAAGTGAAGCATTTAGAGATGGTAAGATCTGATAATTAACTTTGGTATTTAAAAACGTTTCTCTAATATTGGTTAAAATGTGGGTATCATATAACTCATCTAATGGTCGATATTTCCAATCCAACAATCTTCCTCCTGCTACAGTATCTCTGAATATCGGATTAAAGCCAATAGCATCCACAACCAACGGATTTCCATGTTCATCGGCCATTTTCATGTAGGGGGCATTTCCTTGACCTCTCCCCATAAGATTATAACCGACCATAGCCGTGTTAGCATCCTTCCTTTTCGATTCAGTGTAAGTAATTCCAAGATCCAATGTCAGATTTTTAATCGGTCGAAGTTGTGTGTTATTTTTAACGGTCAAACGGTTATAAGAGGAGGTCACGACATCGTCCAAGTTTTTATCATAACCAATAGAAAAAGAAGTATTCATCTTTTCTGAACCTCCGCTTAACTGCACATTGTATTGCTGGTTCATAGACTCACGATAAATGTATTTCAAGAAATCCTCCCGCATATCGATACCCCGCAATACATCCAGTTGTCGATTCAAATCAAGTTGGTTCAAATCACCTTCTTTGTGCTTTTTCAACAATTGAATCACGGGTGTCAAATTAACATCGTATCGATTCATACGACTGTTCCAATAGCCTTTATCAAACAGTTCTTTTTCCAGATCGATATAATCTGATGTATTCATCTGGGAATAATAATACAGATCGGGTTTCTGTGCAATAGTCACATTACTGTTCACTGAAAGCTGAAAAGGCTGGTTGTATTTACCACGCTTAGTGGTGATCACGATGACCCCATTACCAGATTGAGCTCCCCAAATAGATGAAGCCGCAGCATCCTTTAGTACGGTGATATTCTCGATATCATTCGGGTTGATATTATTAAATGTTCCAATATATTTATCGAATGACCACGGATAAGGTACCCCATCAATTACTACCAAAGGATTTATATCAGAATTCATTGTACTTTCACCACGAATTTTAATTCCTAAATATCGACCGCGATTTGGCGCATATGTTTTATTCGTAGATATACTCGGCACCACATCTTCCAGCCTACTCACAAAATCTGCCGAAACCTTCCGATTGAATAACTTATTATCCACAAATTCAAAGCTTCCGGTCGCCCTTTCTTTGGGTATTTTCTGGTATCCCGTAGACACCACTTCTACCTCGTCAATTTGATTTTCGACAGGATTTAGTTGCACAGACAACACCACACCAGATGTATAATCCAGCTCCAGGGTTTTGTAGCCGACAGAGGTGAACTTCACTTTGCCGCTACGCTGGGATATAGCAATACTGAAAGAGCCATCTTTCTTGGTTGATGTCTTCACGTTATCCGATTCAACACGCACAGATACAGCTTGTAATGGCTTCTTATCTACAGCAGAAATAACCGTTCCCTGCAACACATAATTTTGCTTATTCTGAGCTTGTGCGGATACTGATCCAAAAGTCATCAACAGCAGTAAGATTAATGGTGCTGAAAACACTGATTTTCCCAATCGACTCATAAAACTCTCATTCACATCATCTCTAACACCTCCTTGCTTTTGATTTGAAAAGCATTTTAAGCGATTAGACTGATTATTAATGCAAAACCACTCAGATACCTGACAAAAGAAATTGGATCGCTTAAATCCTCTTATTTGAGATAAAGCACTTTCAGTGTAGGGATCAAGTATGGATGAAGCATAGATAAAGCGTTGATAGTGCGTCAGTAGTGCGTAAATGGGTACCGTTTTACGCACTATCCATGCATTACCAGTACTTAGCATACGCATTACGGACGCTTGGGCAACACATGGAAAACTAAATCCAAATACTTTCCTAGCACAAGCCAGTCCAAGCACTGCTAAGCTACTAACCTCAGTAGCTCTTTGGTAGCTCTCCAGTACATTCCCAGTACCTTTTGGGTACCTTTTCGGTAGGGCATTGGTGAATAAACCGTACACTGAACGTACATTAACCATGATTTTAGCAAGTACATTCTTCATGAAAATCATAAAAAAAGCAAAGCCACTGGTTCGGATCTTGTTCGGGCTTTCTTTTAACCTTCTTTTACCCTTGTAGTAAGTTTCCCCGTAACTGCACCACACTTGTACCGTAGTTGCACCGTCCTTTTCCTGGTGCAGGGACGGGAGAGGTACGGTGCCCATACGGTGCAACGACGGACGGAGGTAAAACAAGGTCCGAAGCGGGTTAAAAGCAGGTATATAGCGGGTACCTCTCAGAAAATGCCTCAATTTGCTGTTTGCCACATCCAGTAAACTTCTACTAACTTTCTTTTCCCTGTCTTGCCCCCTTTTTCTACTTCCACTTGACTTTTGCTCGACTATCCTTCGACTTTTCATGCACTGTAGCCGATGAAATCCCGATGCCAAGTCGAAGCCCAGTCGCAGAAACTTAGAAGTTGGTGTTAAGTTGGTCAGGAAAAAATCAGAATTTATTAACCCTTCCATTTTTCCAGTTTTTCTTTGCCTACCTTCTGCTATTTCTTTGGTATTTCCTTGCTTGTTTATTGCCGATTCATTGCCGTTTGTCTGGCATTTCATTGCCAATTCGTTACCGTTTCTAGGCTTATTCTTTACTTCTTGCAGGCTTCTCCTTGCAGACTCCGTTACACCTTGCTTGCCTTTTCTGTGCTCTTTTATTACTGTTTGCTCGGTATATTGACAATCAGCTATCAAAGATCTACCCATGGATTGCCGAGCCAACCTATACTCAGGTACAAGGCAGTCCCTAAGGATAACCAGACTTTCACCAGCAATGTATAAACGAAAGATTAAACCATCACTAGTTGCATGTGCAATATTATTTTCTAGCGCTTTTTTAGCAACAGAAAATTCAGTTAATTCCGTCTGCTTTTTGCTCAACAGCACACCTTCCCTTTCAGGCTTAAATAGTTTCCGGAGATAATCCCAGAACTTGACTATATATTGTATGTTTATGTTCATTATTTTATTTTTTTGGACATAAAGCTTCCCTGCTCCGTTTACTACCAAGGGAGACTTGATCATCAAGACCTTTTCCCTCGGCAGCATCCGGAGATCACAGGTAGTGAAACTTTATTAATACTTTTCTAAGATTAACTCTTGGTTTTCTTTTACCGCTCTTTTGGCTTTAATGATCATCATAAGCTGTTCCTCCCAGATCAACTCTACAGACTCTCCTGCTATGCTCAATACCTTGCGACTATCTTTTACGATGGTCAATCTTTCTAAGGTCACTTCTATTCCAAAGTGCTTGTTGAGATCGTTCAGTATCCGTTGTCGGTATTCTTCCCTTTCTGTCCGTGCTGGTACTGCCAGTTCATAGCAATATGAGGAGATACTCTGCCCTTTCTCTATTGGTATAAACCGCTCCTTATGATCTCCTAACACCAGTATTTGGTTAGTTGGAAAGTTAGCAGGTAGTCCCAGAGCAAAGAGATAAATCTCAATGACGGTCATATTGATCAGTGAGATCCGCAGTACATCGGTGTTGTCATTGCGCACCACCATACTGAAAGAATCCGAAGGCTCTAACAGGCGGATCATGAGCGAATAATAACGCTGCTTCGGTCTTTCCTTCATGACATACTTCATCGCCGAATGCGCGGAGCATTCGGAAACTGGTAGCGACAAATTTTTAAAAAATCGTTCGGGTAAAAGTGTGATCATAGTTCGTTTTTTAATAACAGGAACACATTTTTCACGCAGATAAGAAGACATTTCCTCTCTTAGGGTTAGCGCATAGCTCTCCCAATAGCAAGTATTTTGCATTGTTTAAAAGTTTAAATTGGTTCCCTTAAAACCGAACAATTTGGACATGGCTCGCGCCGTAAGGAAACCAGTTAAAAAAATATTAAATCAAGAAAATGCAATTTTACGTCAGCGTCAATTGGTTATATAATGGTCTTCATTATTGCATTATTTGGGTTAAAGAACAAGAACCGACTTTCCTTTATTGCTGTAAATCAATAAAACTTGATGACAATAATTTGCTTTATGACTAGAAAAGTGTAATTTTAAGTTGCAAAACGTCAAAATCCGATCCAATTTAGCCTATGCAAGCAATTGTATATCAAAATGAAAGTCGGTAAACATAAGCCATCATAGCATGGGAACAAGCTAGTTTTAACCTTATTAGAACGTCATTTTTAATATTAAGTATGGTCGCTACCCCATGCTTTTACTAAAATGCGCCTTTTTAGATTTGGAACAATCTTCCCCTATCCTATTTATACTTATATTTTACTAAACGCCCTATTCTGGCGCGCAGGATATGTTCTTTATAAAATTGAAATTGGTGAACCGATGACTCTGATCCTTGATCATGTCTTGGATGGTTCTTTGGGTGGTTACTTTTCGTTTCATCATAATTAATTTTTGGTTATGGTGAACGATGTTAGTCTCAAAGGGTTGGAGATACCTTGTACAAAACAAGGGGTGGTTCCAACTCTGGGCCTGAAGGTGACTAGCCTTTTTGCCTCTTCCCGAAGGAGTCTGGCGCAATCCCCAGAGTTTACGCGGAACCACCCACATGCTTCTTTATAAAAGAATTACAAATGTAATAATTTTTTTGAGCACGGGGCGATTTCACGGTTCTCTCGAGATAAATTAGTCGTTTACAGGTCGAGGTACATCGTTAATCAAGGCTTATTAGCCGAGAATTTCAAATCGCTTAAACAAAGATAACTAACGGGTTCCATAAAACCAAATAAAATAAAAGGAACCGATTAAATATTAATTATGGTAGAAAACGAGCTAGCTAAAAAGGACTTAGATAATTTTTGTGCTTATGTACTTTCCAGAAAATTACTGCTTGGTTTATCGAACGAAGGGTTTGGTAAGAAGGTCAATATTTCCAAGGGAGAAATTAGTAAAATTCTTAGTAAGAAACGTCAAGGAGTTTCTCTGAACTCCTTCTATCTTATTGCTATAAACTCAGGTGATACCATAGAAAATGCAAGAGACTATATTTATCCTCACAGAAAATTTAATCTGAAAAAAGTCAAGATCGATACGAAGGAAAAGAAAAGTGCAAATAAGTTCGGATTATATATGAAGGAAAACTTCGATTCAGACACCATTGAATATGTTGGTGGTAAAAATTCCTTTGACATCATCCAGCAAAAGACTGGGATCGAAGAAAAGCGATTAAAAGACATCTATTACAAAACAGGTGCACCAGAACCTTTCGAATTCTTACTTATCGAAAAAGCAGTCGGAAAGAAACCAGGTGAAATGATGAAGGACTATATCGAAAAGCATCCCATTAAAAATTATAATCATTAAATTTAAAATATTAAACATTATTTCAAAATAATTAATACTATGAGCCTATTTGATTTTACATGGTTTCCCAATTTCAGTCAGAGTATTGAAGATTTAAAAGAATTGGCAATGGAAGATAATTGGGATTATTGCAATGACCCAACTGGCAAGCACCCAATCCTAGTTAATTACGTTCACCATACATTTGAGAAAGTACATGGCGAGGCAAAGATTGAATATACAGAAGATTTCTGTTGTTTCAACACTGGGCTAGTTACTGAAAATCAGGAAGAAATTTTTTGTTATCTTCAAATTAATAAAAGACCTAACTCATCCATACCGTACTATTTCATTGGATGGAGGAAATCAAGCCACAGAGATCTTTCAAAGTTTTCTAAGTTGGCTGATGTAGCTAACTATATCACTGATCCTTCTGATTTAATTTATAACCCTCAATTTGAATTACGAATCAACATAGATCACATAATTCAGGATAATAAAGAAAGATTTCCTACACCGTTAAATCGAATGGAAAACTATTTATTATCAAATATACTTCAGGGAACCATTGAAGATGCAAAGCGAAGAGTTAAGAGGAATTATAAAACCGCAATACCTCAATATTATAAAGGCAAACTTCAATTACTTTTGCCTTTATGCCTACAAGAAAAAGGAAAGGCAGACTTAGCGTTGGTCATAGAAAAGGAAAATGATGTTTATCGTGCTTCTACATGCTTGACTCTAGATATGGCGATTAATAATGCTAGGCTTATAGCTAAGCCTGATGATGAATGGTTAAAAGTTTAAATATATTTTTATATATAAACATATATTTATATATTTGCATTAAAGAAATACATCAAGATAAAAGATAATTAAATATATTTTTATTTTTATTGAACTTCAAGATAGACTTACAAGAAAAACTAAAGAAACAAGATAGCCCTCTTTTAGAGGGCATTTTTTATTTACTTCCTTGAACAACATCATAAGCATTCTGCATACTAAAATCAATTGACACCCCTTGTCGTGTGTAGGATTGGGTAGAGTTTCAAATTACTAAATTAGTATCATTGATACTGAGCTACTCATATATGTTTTAAGGAAATACAGTCCAGTACTCAGTAGAATATTTCTAGACCAATCATGAAAGTCGCTCAGTTAATTTTTAAGATCGATAGTACTGGAGTCTTTTGCCCTTCTGCTATGGAAAAGAACTCCCAAAAGATTATTACTTATTTATATATTCCTATTCAAAAAATTTTAAGTTCCGGAGTCATTCGAGGACCTTCACGTACAAGATTTCAATCTCTGGCATTGATCTTATCTGCAATTCCTTTGGATTCCAATTAACTGTTTTCTTAACCTGAAGGAGTAATATTAATGCCATAAACATCAGTGTTTATTATAAAACATTCAAGGCGAATAAATCTATAAGGTTTAGCTAAGAGATATTAAACATTTTTCAACTTTGCTTTTAAAGTATTAATAGCAATACCGAGTAATCTAGCAGCTTCGGCATTGCTATTCGTCATTTTTAAAACCTTTGCAATATGACTTCTTTCAACAGATACCAAATCCAATTTATCCTCTTCTTTTGGGGCTAATATTCTTGAAGGCACTGAATCTACTGAAACATTTTTTTCATTGTAAACATAAAAACTTTCGATAAGATTTTCTAACTCACGGACATTGCCAGGAAATTTATATTTCAATATTAAATGAAAAACTTCTTTATCCAATAATAATTGCTTTGTCCGCTTGAAGATTTTTTTCTTGGTTTTAAGAAAAAAATCTATCAATTCCCTTCTTTCTACTTCGTTCCTTTCCCTCAAAGAAGGCAATGTTAATTCAGTAACTGTCAATCGATAATAAAGGTCCCAGCGAAATTTTCCTTCAGCACATAAACCCGGTAAATCCTTGTTAGTTGCGGCTATAACTCGAACATCAATTTTTCTTTCCTTAGTAGCTCCCACCCCTATTATTTTCTTTTCTTGAATTACCCTAAGTAATGATTGTTGCATGAAAGGAGAAATATCTCCTATCTCATCCAAAAAGACAGAGCCACCTCTAGCCTCTTCAAAAAAACCAATTTTATCTTCTATAGCTCCAGTAAAAGCTCCTTTTTTATGGCCAAATAATTGGGATGATAGTAATTCATCGGTTAATGCAGAACAATTCACAGCAATAAATGGTTTTTCTGCGCGAGAAGATTCTTTATGAATGAAGTTTGCTAAATGCTCCTTCCCAACTCCACTTTCTCCATAAATTAATGATGTTACCGAATCCGCTGCAGCAATCAGTCTCGCTTTGTTATAAATAGGCTTTAGCGATTGTGTTATTTTGTAATTCTCTACGTGTGAATCCAGCGATCGTTCCTTCATTAAACTACTTAAAGGAATCGTAGACTTTTCTGTAGTTATTTGAAGCAATTCCGGCTTAGAACTTTTGGAGTGTACCGCTGGCCTAACTTGAAACAAAGAAGTTTTAAAAGCAGAAGATTCATGAATTAAGTACCAAGATATCTGCATTGCAGAGGTGCCTGGAGAGAAGAAAATATCTATATCATCATCTTTATGAAACTTCAAAAGATATGACTCAACTTTACTTCGTATCTCGTCAATATCGATAACATCTAATACATCTATATAATACACTTCAACAAAATGTTCATTGAACACCTTATTCAATTCTGACCTAAGCAACTCCACCTTGGGATTAGGCTCATCCGCCCTACCTTGACATAATATTACATGCTTATCATTTTTATAGAATTCTTTATGATAGTTAAATGTCGGTCCACTTAAATTCACTTTGTTGCCTCTTTCATTGTTTTCCTTTTGAAAATCGTGCATTGCCGCAACCCAAGATAATAATATTTTCATATCAATATTTGATAGTTTAAAGTCAAATATTGATATATATAATTAAAAAAACAAGTGTTTTGAGCTGTTTTTTTCAGTGGCATGCATTTAGCATATATAGAACCAAAGAAAGGAGGTATATAAAATGGCAAAGAAAACATCAGTACATCGGGACGCAGGATCAGGTCAATTCGTAACTAAAACTTACGCGGATAAGCATCCTAAGACAACTGTTAAGGAAACAGTCAAAAAATCCAAATAGATAATCGGAGCTATCAAAGAAGGATAGCTCCTATAGCAAACATTAATATTTTAAAAATATGGCAATAATAATTACTTACGACATTCCTTCTAAGCATCGGGAATTCAAAGAAAAGATGTTTGATTTGGGCTACGTGGATAGTATCTCAAATGTGGATTGTGGAACAATTTACTTTCCAAACACCACACTTTATCATGCTTCTAAGACAGCTGCAACTGCCAGAGACGAAGCACGTGCCATTACTAAGTCCTTAGGGGTAAAACTAGTAAGGTGTGTTTCTACTCAATTTGGACCAAACTGGGCTGCGGTATGCGGAGAAGCTTTCAACTAGATGAGAATGGGAGAAGATATTAGCGCAAAATTTAAAATACTCTCCATAGACGGAGGCGGGATAAGAGGACTTATCCCAGCCAAAGTCTTGGCAGAGCTAGAAGCAGAACTTCAAAAGGAAGAGCCTGATAAAAAGCTTTATGAACACTTTGATTTAATATGCGGCACATCTACCGGGGCTATTCTGGCAATAGGAATCGCTTTGGGAATACCGGCGAAAGAATTAGCAAAATTTTACGAAGACCATGCAAATATCATCTTCCCGAGATTTGTTTTCCGTTTCTTACCTCGAAAAAGCAGGGCGTTCTTTAACGCTATATATAGCAATAAAAAGCTTTTAAAAAAGCTAAGAGAAGTATATGCAGATGCTAACGGAGGTCGAGATCCGCTATTGCTTGATCTTAAAGCTAAGGTTTGCATCCCTGCTTTTAACGGGAATGAAGGGGCAATAAACGTCTTAAAGACAAAACATCATCCTGAGTACAGGAGAGATTACAAACTCCCTGCCTATCATGTGGCGATGTCGAGTGCTTCCGCCCCTGTGTACTTTCCTCCTCACAGCTTCTCGTTTAAAAACGAGCATGGAGAAGGGACAAATATAAATATGATTGATGGGGGTATTTTTGCCAACAACCCTTCACTCATCGGTGTCTTTGAAGCTACAGACAAACTAGATATTGCCATCGGTGATATAGTCCTTCTTTCACTTGGAACTGGACAGGGAAAGCAAATTATTAAACGCTCTTGGAGACCCAAGAATGTATTTGACTGGCTATTCCCCAATCCAAAGCTAGTGGATATCGTACTTGACACACAGGCGCAGATTACGGAACAATATTTAAACTTCCTGCAACGTGCATTAGGCAAAATTGGAAATACATTTCAACACCTCCGCATACAGCATGATATGAAAGGAGATAATATAGAGCTCAATTCATCCAAGAAGAAACACATAGACCGAATGAAGGCTATTGGTGAGGAATTGGCAAAAAACAGATTAACGGAAATATTAAATTTTTTAAAACAATAACACTATGGCAAATTGTCACAATTTATTTCAGGATTATCATGATGAGATATCCATTGGATCGAAAAAGAACCAGAGAATGATGGATTCAAAAGAGGGGCTTAGAAAAAGAATTAGAAAATGGTTTCGAGAAAACCAGCCAAAGTATATTCCTTATTTCTATATACAAGGATCATACAAAATGAAGAACGGCATCCGTACTTCAGAAGATATTTGTGATTTAGACGATGGAATTTACTTTTTACGTGCGCCAGATGTCACTGCCACCGCATTAAAACAATGGGTTAAACAAGCGGTTGAGGGCTATACAAGCACTGCTGCTGAAAACCGTAAAAAATGCATTCGTACAATATTTGTTGACGACTACGAAATAGATCATCCTGTTTACTGCAAGGAGGAAGGGAAAGAATACCAAATAGCAGTGAAAGGAGTCGGCTTTGAAGATAGTGACCCTAAAGCAATGGTAAACTGGTTTATCTCTAAAAAAGATAAAGAAGGTAGATTAGTGCGTAATACTAAATACCTTAAAGGTTGGGCTGATAAACAGTCGTTTAAAATGCCAAGTGGTTTGGCTTTGACCATATTAGCTAGTAACGCTAAAGAAAAAATTGTTTTGAATGAACGTGACGATATCACTATGCGAGACATTTTACAGGAGATTAAAAAAGCATTAAATAATGATTTTAAATGTATAGTGCCAGCAGTACCAAATGATGACCTTCTGGAAAACTATGCAAATAAAGACAAGTTTCTTGAAGCATTAGATAAGTTTATCACGGACGCAGATGCAGCTATTCATGAAAGTAATCAAAAAGAAGCCAGCAAATTGTGGCGCAAACATTTAGGTGATAGCTTTCCTCTTGGCGATAATAAAGACGAAAAAAGAACATATGGGGCTGCTGCAGCTGCTGCAGGAGCAATAACTTCATATCCATTTGCACATGAATAATGCATATATAAGTTTTACTGCTGAAGCTAATGAAGCAATAGGTGAATTTCCCGAACTACAATTATGTGTTCGGGAAGATTCACATCCCTATTTGGTTGGAGATATTTCACTATACGACGAAAACAACGTCGTATACGACAAATACTCAATCAGGATAGAGTGCACCACAGAATATCCCGCCAGCTTTCCTTATGTTTTTGAAACCGCTCAGCGTCTTCCACATAATATTGACTGGCACGTATATGGGGACGGACATTTTTGCATTTGCACGCCTGTAGAGGAATTCATTCATTGCTCTAAACGAATTACACTTAAAGGTTTTATTAAAGAGCATGTAACACCCTACTTACACAATCAAAGTTTCCGTGAAAAAGAAGGATATTTTCTCAATGAAAGGTCGCATGGTTCAGAAGGTATTTTAGAATCTATTTACGACCTGTTAAATACTAATGATGCAAACGAAGCATACAAACTACTAAAATTCATCTACAATAATAACACACCTTCACGCACCTCAATGTGCTTTTGCAATAGCGGTAAAAAATACCGCTATTGCCATCGAAAAGCTTATCAAGCCCTAAAAACCATTGGTCAAGAACGTTTACTTTTAATACTTAATTACATAAAATGAATAATTAATTCGTAATCACCTCATAGTTAAAATGTTCATTTGTTGCATACCAATCTTGATGTGGATTATCATATGAAACAGCGCTCTCCCTTGAGATTAAAGCCTTATTCAACTTAGGTACTTTCTCCAACAATTTTCTAAGATTTTGGTCTCGATTAACTGGATTTTGATAAACTAATAGATAGTTATTCAAAGGATACTCATTAATGAAATCATTCAAGGAGCGAGCTAGATCCCCTATTGCATCGAGATCAATGTTAGAAAGTGAATTAGCGCAGGTTATAATAACTGTATGAGGCAATACAAATTCATCTTTATAATAGCAGGGGTCACTTTCTCTTAACTCACAACAAAGTTCGAAAGTATCATTAGACTTAAAGATTCCTGAGTCAATGAACTCTTGTGCCTTGGCAAGCATAGTTTTAGATACATCAATTCCTAGATAGTGTACCTTTCTTCTACTATCAGATTTAAAAACATTATTAAATGCCAAAGAAGCTGTCATAGGACCGCATCCGAAATCTATAAACATTACTCTTTCTTCTGTGTTTTTAAACTTTGATTGAAAGAATTCTTTGTGGTTTAAGAAAATACTTTCCGTTGAAATAAAATGCTTCCTCATACTCCAATAACAATAGAGCAAAACATTCTCGCGTGCTGTATAGTAAGTAAGTAGTTCCTGATTACCAATTAAATCTCCTACATTCTGCTCATAGTTCAAGTCGACCTGCTGATCAAAGTCAGCCAAACCATAACGTATAAGATTATTACGGGCGAAATCCGTATTCAATCCCAATATTTCATTTGGCCATTTGGTACGTCGATCCTTTCTTACGAGACTCTCAACTTTATTCTCGAATGCAGCTTTGAACGGTTCATTGATTGACATAGGCTTTCTATCCTTAATAGAAGACGTGTCATTAGGAAAAAAAATAGGTTCATTATTTATTATTCCTGACAGCGAATTATTGATATAACCTCCTTTTGACTTGCAGTATTCTATTAATCTTAAATATATCAGGTTACTTGATAAAATATAGTCATTACCAATTAATATCATTTGCTCTCTAGCCCTAGTAAGAACAACATTTAGTTTTCTATCAACATCACCTTCATCATTCAAATTAATCATCCCCCTAAGCTGGAACGGATTATTAATTGAAAAGGAATAAATTATAATATCTCGTTGACTTCCTTGGAAACGTTCTACAGAGTCCACCGTTATAGCCTCGTAGTTTGGGATTCCGGTTTCCTCTAACTTGTGTTTGATAAGAGCTATTTGATTTCTAAAAGGAGCTATTATACCAATAGTCTTACTAGGATCAAATTCCTTATTGTTTGTTTCATATAAAGAGATAATGTCTTTAACTATTTTTACAACAAAATCAGCTTCGAACGTATTAGACTTAGCATAGTGATCGTCAACCTTGTTGTTATTAAAAAATACTAATCTTTTTTGACTTAATAGTTTCCGCACTGTGTTTGCACTAGACTCGTGAAAATCTAAATCTACGACTTGTCTATTTAGAGACGATTTAGTCTCAGCATCGATATCAGGGGTATCATAAGCTTCTCGCAATCTACCTTTATAGAATGCAAAATTGGGAAATAAGGAAATTTCCTTATGCATGCGGCCTTGATAAGTTAATGTATCGTATGCATGAGACAAAAGATTATCTTCACAGAATTTGTAAAGACGCTCGAATAGCGAGTTCTTTCTATTAAATAACCCAATTGATTCGAGAAGCTTATTATTCGTTTTTGATCTATCTATTGATTGTATAGAAATGGCAGGTAGTTGCTTGTGATCTCCTATAAGAATAAATTTTGATGCTTTTGCCAAGACACCCACCAATTGCGGTTCCAAAATCTGAGAGGCTTCGTCAACTATTATATAATCAAAACTCTTTACTTGAAAAATACTCAGTTTGCTTCCGACAGAAGCTACTGTAGAGACATAGACATTGTTTTGAACTATAACATTTGTTACTTCGGCACGTCCAAATTTTTTATTGAATGCTGATAACTCCTTTTCTTTAGCTTCGATCACAACATCTATAAGGTTGTCATGATACTCAGAACTGGTAGATAGCTTTGAACCAAACCGAATGAAATTAAGTTTTTTTCTACCACCACAAGCATTATCAATTGCCTCGCAAAGTTCATCAACTGCTCGATTTGTATATGCAAGAACTAAAATGCTTTTATTAGTATCAATTAATTCCTTAATTAAATTTTTAATAATAATTGATGTCTTTCCTGTGCCAGGAGGTCCATTCAATAAAAAGTAATCATTAGCAGATAACGCTTTATTTATTACAGTCCTTTGTTCCAAAGAAACAGCTGGATTTTTATAACCATAATCTCCAGCTTTCTCAGGAAATTTTTGAGTCAATATTAAATCCTTATATGACTGGCCTGCTTTTAAAAACCCATAAAGATTCCTATACATAGAATTGAAAGAGGTCTCCATAAAGTCGCTCTCTAATGCCCACTTACCTTTCTTTCCAAAAGACTCAAAGAACGCCTTATTTCGCTGTTTATATCGAAAACAAACAGTCACATATTCTCCAACAATTTCCTTTATAGTACATTTAAAAATTTGACTATGTGAAACGATTTCTGACATGTTATTTCGAGGGTAAAGCACACAGATATCTCCCTTTCTAAAATTAACATGTTTATTATCCAAACTTCTCCTTCTGAAAACTATTTCCTGCTCTACGCTGTCAATTTTATTATCAACAATTTCAAGATCGTACAGTATCTCAAACCTACTTTTCTTTTCCTCAAAGCTATCCAACCAAAGTCTTGCTAAACCATTCGATCCTCCTTCTTTATCTCTATCTGATCCACCAACCTTGCTCAAAAAATGTTCGTATGAAACATAATTTGCAAACGAAATAAAATAATTTTTCTCAAGATCTGAGGCCGATGTAATTGGAGTAAGAAAATCAACTATTTGAGGTTCTATTCGAACTCGGAAATTAGGATGAATATCTTTATTGATTAAGTTTTGTGGATTTATTTTAGTTAGAATACCTTCGGTGTTCTCCTTACTATCTGCTATTAGAAGATGCTCGGTAGAGACTATTTTATTCCTTAGGTTAATAACTTCCTGAAAACCTTTTAAATATGCCCCCGTATTCCTTAAATTATTTTGACTAGGCTTCGAGTACAAGATAAAACCTTGCAACCTATTATTCACCTGACTAACATTTAACTTACCTACCTGAGAATAAAGAAGGTAATACATAAACAATTGAGCAAGATGATTGCCTTTAATACTAGCGCCGTCATCAGGCCAAGGTGCACTACCAGATTTCAACTCGATTATCTTGGATACCTCGCTTCCTTTTCGCCAATCGAGCATATCTAGTCGACCTTGTAGACCGAACTTTTCTGATAAGAAAGAAGGCTCAAGAGAGATGTTTTCTAAATTGATACCTAATTTTGAAAATCCATTTTCAATAATATCTTTAATTTTCAGAAACTGCTTTTGGCTTTCATCATAATAAATTTTAAAATCTTTTGTTTCTGCTATGTCCTTACAGGTGGTATATTCAAGTGGGGTTGTTTTAAAGTGTTTAAGAAAAACACTATTGAATTCCACCGGTGCCAAAGGATTAGAAAAAACTTCATCAACAACCAAGTTTGCAAAGTTCCCCAACAATAAATGTTTAGAATCAGGTTTTTCTTCAAATTTTGACTTCAGAAATAAAAGTTCGCTTTCTCCATAATCTTGAATGCATTCTGCAATAGAGGATACATCTAAAAGGTAATCTGGCTCTAGAACAATTATCTTGGGATGAAAAACTTCATTGGCATCAATATCAATATCTATAAGATATAACAAAGCACCAATCCAAAAATTCTCACATGATGTAATAACTTCATTAACCCCTTTTTCCAATATTTGAACAGTAACCAATTTTTCAGGAGCAAACTCATAGCCACTACCTTTGATACTTAGTCCATCAATTTGACAAATTAAATGATTCTCTCGCTTCTCTACAATACATACTTTAGCCTCATTAAGTCGAACACTTTTAACAGGTGCGTATTCAACTCCTCGCTTTCTTCCATCCAACAACACTTCTGGTACGTTAATAGCATAAACTACTTTTAAAAAACCTGCAAAAAAAGCTATATGATTTTTGTAATCGTCCTCATTAGGTTTAATCCCCTCATGCAATACTTTGTTAGCTGTAATACGTAATCCGTGTATCGCACGATCTACATTGTACATGCTGCAGACATAAACCAATCTAGAGAAGAAGTTTGAAAATTGAGTTGAGCTATCTATTGTAAGGTTTTTACAAACCTTCTCCAACAACGTCCTAAGTTGGGGATATTTTACCGACAAAGACGATATTTCATCTTTATGGATACTTTCAAGTTCCTCGAGAAATTCTAACGCAATTATTTTCTTAGACATTATAATATAGTTAAGGTCTTTTACTTAAATTATTTCAATTCATTAATTACTACATCATTAATAAAACTATGCGCTAACCGAGTCTCGCTAATATAATCTCTTTTCCAAAATGGATGAATAATGAGTGTTTTTTGTTGATTTTTCATAAAATAATAAAAGCCATCTTTTTCATAAAGAGATGAATCATACTTTTTCATAACCAACGATGCAAGGTATTTTGTGAAGTACTGTTTCCAATAAGGCTGTGAAAAATTTAATTCAACTGATGAGTCCCTTGCCAATTGAGCTAGATCTAAAGCTAATCTCCAATTTAATAAGCTATGATGGTTTTGATTATAGTAATCTCGTAAACAATCATAGCATGATGCCGTACAATCATCATGTACCTCACTGATTAAATATTGATAAACAGTGTCTTTCCCTTCGGAGCTTAATTGATCTAGAAATACTTTCTTCGCAA
Source organism: Sphingobacterium sp. B16(2022) (assembly GCF_012030425.1). GTDB lineage: Bacteria > Bacteroidota > Bacteroidia > Sphingobacteriales > Sphingobacteriaceae > Sphingobacterium > Sphingobacterium anhuiense. The sequence continues at coordinate 1,886,645 of NZ_JAAUVN010000001.1, forward strand.
TATCATAATCAGTATCACCATTTAAATACCCACAATAACCTGCCCCATTCACAGCAGTTTCAACGATAAAAACCTCATGTTTTTTAGTATTGGGGGATATCCTATATCCAACCTGCAACTCGTTTGTTTCAATATCCAATACAGTACAAATAGATTTCCTTATCAAGTAACCCCAAGATAAAAAAGCAGATTTTTGATAGATCGAATTATATCTAAATTCATTATTATTTCCAAAATCATTAATTGTCAACGTTAACACTCCAGTTTGTTTTGTCGATATTAATGCATAATCTTGCTCTTCGGTTACATTAACTTTTCGGTTGACGAATGCGTCCTTGCTCACCCAAATAGAGTCATAGCCACTACCATTCTTTCTCTCTTTACGATATTTACCTAATTTAAATAAATTTCCGCCGTTGTCATTTATAATATGAACTAAACCACTATCGGGCTCCGCATTGTTATATAACCAAATGTTACCAATAACATTTTTAGAAAGCTTAAGATTTGAATCTGGATCTAATTGTACCTCCCCACTTCTAGCATTAAATTCGAATCGACCATCAAAGTCTTTAATTTCGCCCTCTTCAACATAAAATCCTAAAGGAGATATAGCTGGAAAAGGCTTGAGCTCTCCATCACATACTTTACAGAAGACATCGTTTGGTTCTTTAGAGTAAATGGTATTACAAGAAATACATTTAAAGACGACCTTATCTAACGAACCTCTCCCATCAATAATTTTATTTCGCCCCTCTACTTTTTTATAACCTATCACACCAACCGATTTGAGAATCCGCTTATCCTTTACAACTTCAGAACCAGGAGCAAACTCTGAAATAGCAAGATCCATTGTTCGCTGTATCAATTGTGATTCTTCGTTTCTGTTTGCTGGTTCTTTTTCGAACAAACTTCTCACCTGAGTAGGAAACCCAAACATTGGAAACTTTCCTGCATTTGCTAGTTTTTCAGCTATATTATTCTGGGGATAATCTTCGAAATTATGAATGACATCTTTTTCAATCTTATCTATCCAGTCTTTATAATATGTTTCGTAAATTTCTAAACTAGTTTTATTTATTTGGGTACCAACTTTGAATTTGGTAATTACTTCTTGTACTACGTCGGACTGCGCTATTATGGACTTCACAAGAGGTTTTATAACGACCCAATCATCTATTGTACCGAAAGCTCCGTGTACATCTTTACCCTTAAAACCGCATTTTTTTGTAGCGATGTAAAAAATCTCTTTATTAACAAAACGCAGCATAATACTCATTTGTTCCATTTCTAGGTATGGGTCTGTCGGAGTTGCTGATACCATTCTTTCTGGCTGCGCATAGTATGATTGATCATGAGAATTTCCCTTTGCAACAGTAAGTGCAATTGACATCGGTAATCCTCGCCTGCCCGCGCGACCAACACGCTGTTGATAATTAAAACGTTGTGGCGGAACATTCCCAAGCATAACTGCACTTAAAGCACCAATATCTACCCCAGCTTCCATAGTAGTGGTAACACTTAAAAGGTCGATACCATCAAATTGTTCTTTTTCATCATTAAGCATTCGACCTTGAAAATGACGTTGTCTCATGCGAGCCTCTGAAGCATCTGTTTGCCCCGTGAGCTCTTCACAATGAAGGCGAACAGGGCTATCTTTATATAGTTCTGCTAAAAACAAATAGTAATTTTCTTCAAGAAGACTATTAATAAACTCTTTTGATTTTTTTTGCAATGTTCTATTAAAACAATTCGTACATACATTCCCGAAATTCCGTAACTGGTTATTACCACACGTTCCGCAGTGATAAAAGATATCGACATTTTCCGTGTAGTGAATAAATAAATTTCTCCCAGATATATTATTGCAATTTTTTAGAGTTATCTCATTTTCTAGCAAAATAGATTCGAAGGCTTTTTTAAAATCATTTGGCACCCCCCATCCTTTGAAGTCTAACGCAACTCGCCAGTACTTCCATAATTTTTTCGGAAAACTTTTAATTGTATATGGACTTCCAACAACTAAACCTGACTCAGCCATCACCTTTATGGAGTTTTGAATAAGATCATCGCTAAAGCCATAGTTATTCTCAATTTTAGCGCGAATAAATCCAATACCTAGAGATTCAAATGAACGACGGCCATTAGCAAAAAGGCTGCTTAGTAACTCATAGATTAGACTATCTTTAATAGCTCTTTCGAGACTACTGTGCTGAGCTTGAAATAGAAAATGATTGGTACTTTCATCATATAAACCTTTAAACCATTTTTCTCCATCTTCTCTATTCAAAAAGGATATCGAATGTTTTGGTCCTCCAGGATTAATACCTATATGAATTAACTTATCTGCAATTGAGGATATAAGACTTGTGAATTCAATCCCAGTTCTTTTTGTAATTTCATTAATCAATGAGTCATACTCACTTGCCTGCTCTTTTGGATTCCTTAGATATTTTTCGATTTTTCTAATTAATCGATTATATGTTAAATTAACTTCTCTTTCGTTCTCAATTTCATCAACTACCTCATCAGAATGTTCAATACCCTCCAGTTTCTGCATTGCATATTGGGAATACTTATCACCACTTGAAATTTGATTGTATAATATAGCACGAATAGTGTCTTTATAATGATCCAATTCTATTCCTGCAGACAATTTTGCCGCAGCTTGTCGAGAATCAGAAAACAAAACGAGTTTGGCAAAGTTTGAATCGCCTTTCCTAAGAATGCGCAATAAACTATCTGCTAATAACTGGTTTACTTTCTGTACCCCTGTATAATGACGGTGAATTGGAGTAAAAGAATTTTCATCTAATTTATTTTCATCCAAACTATGCTCACATGAAAAGCATTCATTTGGATAAACGGCTTTATAGCTATCCGTTTTTTCAAAAAAAACTGAATTAAAATCATCTCTTGAACGCCTTGCATAATTTAAGTTCTCACCTAACTCGTAAGTTTTCCATTTTGATTTATTTTCTTTATTGGAATCATATTCTTCACCTATCTCAAAAATTTCTGAGCCGTTTAAGTTTTTAAAAACAATATTAGAATATTCTTCACCATCAAATCCTCGTTCAATGTAAAGCTGATTTTCAATACTATTTTTCTTTTTAAATCCATTAAAGTACAATTCACCACATTGTCGACATGTTAAAACCTCTAACACTGGACTTCCACATTCGCAATGACTAACAGGACGCTTGTAAAGTCTCCCTACCGTACGACTATTAAATCTAAAAATGCTTTCAACAGCATTGCACTCACTGTTAACACAAGCCCACAATCCATCAACATTTTTAAAAAAATAATGAATTCTTTGCGGTTGTTCATTACTGCCATTACTTTTCAATTTTGTTAGTTCTTCCAAAATTCCGCTTAAAGCAGATTCCGCGGTTGGTGTTGTGGAATCGATAAAAATTTCAGCTAGGACATCACGTGTAAGTGAAGGCTTAGGGATTTTTGATCGTAATAAATTTAATAGATCATATTTTTCAAAAATATTTACTCCCGCTTCAATGCTATTCAGAATTGCATCGGCATCTAACTTCTCAAAATCCTCCACAATTTCATCTTCCCGTCCCCCAATCAGTTTGAATTTTTCGTTAAAATAAGTCTCTGATACACCAAAGAAGCCTTTAATAAAATTCTTTGAACGATTACCCTCCTGCATGGAAGCACTTGAACACAAGTATCGAACTTGCGGAGATTCAGGATGTAAATCTAATCGCTGAAGCAATAATCGTAATAGATAAGCTACTTCAGTACCGGCGGTCCCTCTATAAGAGTGCAATTCATCGATAACGATATGGAATATATGCTCTGGACTTTCCTTAAGCCATCTCCTAGTCTCTTCAAATATATTATCCTCCGCCTCACGCATGAGTATTATATTTAACATACTATAATTAGTAATGAAAACATCAGGAGGGTTCCTTTGAATATCAAATCGATTCCAAAGTTCAATTGGACGATTTGGATTTACAACATCATATAAATACTCGTCATCATAACTTTTTATAGATAAGTCACGGGCAGATTCCCAGTTTTGTAATAATGCAATTTTTTCTTTTTCTATCTTGGCCTTTTCTTCCAATCCCGAAAAAGGAGTAATACCAGTGTATCGAGCAAATGTAATGTATTGGCTGTTTAATTTTTTATCAAAAAAATCGACTACTGGATCACTGCTTAAGGACTTTCTTAAGCGACGCATTTGATCCTCTGCCAAAGCATTTAGAGGGTATAATATTAAACCTTGTATACCTTTGAATTTGCTTTTTCTCTTTTTAGTCTGTAAAATATTATAAAATAAGGGTAACAAAAAGCTTTCTGTTTTACCAGATCCAGTACCTGTAGTTACGATTATGTTTTTTTCATTATTAACTGCTTCATTCAAACTATCGACCTGATGTTCATAAAGTTTCCCATCTTTATAGGGGAATAAACCACTAGAAATCAAATCAGCAAATAATGGATCTAAATGATATTTAGCACAAGTATCAATAACCGATAAATACTCTTTGTATTTTTTTGTCAATTCTATTATTGGCTTTTTACATATAGCATCGTCTTTTTCGTATAATAGCCTTCTCTCTCCTTCAAGCTTTACATCATACATTGGTAATCCTGTGTCTATGTATTTTAAATAGACATCTTTAATTTCAGACCATATTTCAAATGCATTTGTCATCTATAAATCCGCTTTAATTGTTTAATAATGGTACTATCAACTTGATACTTATAATCCAATGGGATAAGACCAGTGGATAAAATATGATGAGTAAATAATATTTTTTTAATTGGCTCAAGAAGAGGGTAAAGTTCTATTAATTCCTCCGTATCCACAGCATACTTAAATCCCATTTCACCATTGGAAATTCGTAAAAAACTCTTCACTAGCTGGACAGTTACAAGATCATTCATGGGAAAGCTATAAAAGTTTCCTTTAATGAAAAACAAGTAGTCATAATATTCGTTATTAATAATGTATAGTCTATATAAAGATGGAATTGAGTCAAAATCCTTAGTTTTTACCCACTCACCATTACTTTTTTTTGGCAACCATTTTTCTAAATATTTAAAGGTTGGTTTTGTAGATACATCAGTAAATCGATTTTTAATTATATTTGATATTTTTGGAATAGCCTTCAAGATAGAAACTGGGTCAAATATTTCCTCAATAGCAATATCATCTTCATGATTGATAATATCATAATTCAAGCCTATGTACTTCACATCATTAGGAGCTAAAGCACAATGAATTAAAATACTTCTTTTTGAGCCATTTATTTTAGTGGGTTGAGTAAATTGATAGGCCATCTTGCCATTAACATGGACACGATCTATTAAACCTATATATAGTAGTAAAAAATAAGATCTGTTAACTGTACTCTTGTCATTTTCATGAGGACGCCTCTCAATTAACTCCTTTCCAATTTGCTTTCTTTTAATTTCGGAAAGTGTGTAATCTTTAGACTGAGCAAAAAATTGATAATATATTCCTGCTAACTTAAATAACATCATTATCTATTTTCTAAATTAAGAGCTTTAGGTAAATTAATACCATTACAATCAAAAAATGGCACTTCTAGTTCTTCCCATCTTAAAAACGTTTCATCATTCACATCAAAACCAAAATCATCAATATCTAACTCTAGTGGAAAGAAAACTACTCGAAGATTGTTAGGCCACGACCGACCATCTACCGGTAATGTCTTTCGAATTTTCCGACTTAAATCAATTAGAGGTTTAGCATAACATTCTGGACTAGCTATATTAAAATCTTGCAATAGATAATAAACGGATTGCAAAGGTTTATTATAAGCATGCTTAAATGCTTCCAATAACCCCTGATTCATGAATTTATCGAATTTTATCCAATCAACTTCAGCATTATTTACATATAAACAGCTATTCCCTAATGTATTGACGAGTGTCATAAAATTACTTATATTACTACATTTGAAAAAATTATTACATTTTAACTGCTTAATCACTTTGTGCAAATCATCTTCTATTGCTTCTTCTAGTTCTGTAATAATAGATAATTCATTTAAAAAATCAAGTGGTCTTGGGTAGAAAGTATTGCACTTATTTAGTGATTGTTGTATTTCATAATTTGGTAGAAATTCTTTTACAGCACCATTACCTATTTTTCCTTGTACTTGAAGAGAAAGAATAATTTCATCTTTTTTAAGCTCAAGTAAATTGATTTGATTATTTAACGATTCTAAAATTTCATTCTCTTTTAATATTACGGATACAATTTCTTCTAATCTTGTCTCTTCATCGGTTAACCGCTGCTGAATCAAATCGAGTTTCTCTGATTGTTTTTGCATCTCAAGATCAAGAATTTCCTTATTTTTCTCCCAAAATTCATTGGTTAAGCGTTCTTCAAACTCTTTAATACTGTTATTGAAAACATCAGACCAAAATTCTGAATTACTCCGTAATGCTTCAAACTGCTCATATTTTAGTGAAACTTTGTCTAACAATACTTGTACTCTCTTGATTTTTGCAACTTCAATTTCATCTAGATCTTCGCTCGTAATTAAAGCTTTAATATGATTAATATATCGGCCAGTTTCATTGGTTATCTTGGATTTACCAATGATATCCTTAACTCTTTCAATTAATTGCGTATTAGTAGAACAATCGTATTTCTTTGCACCATCTTTTGGTAAATGTAAAAGAAGTGTAATATCACTCTGATCTGCGTAGGGATGTTCAATTTTTAAACATTGATCAGCTAAATACCTATTTACATTTACACCATACCCAGCTTTAACTTTATTTTTTTCAATCCTAAAATCTCCATAAATCCCAACACCGTCACTCACATAAAAACTAGTTTCAGTCGCCGTAAATCTTGAAATTATATTTTCTTGTAGCAACTCAACATTCAGAAATACATCATCAATCTCTACCTGTTTTAACTCAATACAAATTGAAGCATTAGCTTTCTCCACCCCCGAAAAATGTAATCTAGGTTTTCTACCTTCTTGCGAAATAAGTTCTTTTTTTGTAAAAGATAATACTTCCCCTTCCTTGAAATTATGATGTTTTAATCTTGGCACAAAAATTTCCCTAAATCCATCAAATTCACGTATTAACTTTTCTTCTTCAATGACATATCCATCTAACGAATTAGAGATTTGTTTCGCCAAAACGGTACAAAACGCACTGTCACTATCATCTCCCACATACTTATCTAAAATAGCTATGTACTTATCATTACTCATAATGCTTGTATTTAATTGATTTTAAAAAAGTGCTTTTGGATGAAAAATCTTGTCCTATGTTTGCTTTCACCCAACCATTTATGTGTATTTTATTATTGATTAACGTGCATGACTGTCCATACAATTGCAACCCTTTTAATAAAATACCTGTAGTGTCAATTGTAAAACTATTAAGCTTTAAGCCCATTTCATTTTCATTATGAATATTAATTCCTTTTTGTTCCAACACTATAAATCGTAAACTAGTAAAACCAGCAACTCTCACGATGTATAAACCTGGCTTACAGCTCAAAGAGTCATATCCCTCAAGAATCAACTGTTCTTTTGTATTAGTAAAGTCAGTATATAAAATTGAATAATCTGCTCCTATAATCTCAGGACCAAAATTCTGGATATATTGCCAAGTATGTCCTAAACGAATTCCTTTTAAATAAACTGGTATTTCATCCCTGGTTTTCCGTAGTTTATCTCGCAGCAAAAAAGGGATATCCTTTTCATTGTTAAAAGTGCAACGAACAATATTAAGCCCAACATGTTTATGATTAACAATACACCCCATCTTAAGCGTAGAGGTTGAAACTATTATCAATTCAGTATTTAAAGAGAATAAGCTTGACTGCTCAAATTCTTCTGACCCTGCAACCTTTTCAAAAATATTTACTTCACCTCCTTTAAAAATTTCATAGGGTTGATGAATTTCAGTCATTTGGTTATAAAAATGAAGATTACCACTTAAACTAAACTCAATAACATACTTGATTTTCCGATGACGTCTTGGCATTTCAATTTTTGACTCTATAAGTCTCCATTCACCCGAATTGTAATAATTGAAAACCTGTTTAAAGAAAATATCACGAGTCGACCCTTGATAATTAATCTTATTGTTATTTCTATAGAAATTATGAAGCAAAAATTCTTTTTGAAACAAGCTATAGAATTGTTCCTCTGAAATCGCTTCTTCCAAATCGAAACAGACTAAAACTTTATTTGCAATTTCCTTTAGATCCTCTTTATTTAAAACAACTTGTGATTTAGGGTACTGTATGTATCTTCCCGTGCCAGTTATGGCTGGAGGAATAGTTAATTGAAATCCTAAGTTATCCTTTAAATATCTCCCAACACTTTCCCATATAACTTCTTGAATTGGTACATTATTTTTCAACTCTACATAGAAATTTAACAATCCCTCCTTTTCAATTCCAGTTATATCACAAAAGCGGCTCCAAAAGTTCCCTGCCGAAATTTTAATAGCCTTCTCATTCAATTCAACAGAAAATACTCTTTCAGAATTTTCCATAGAACTAGCAGCTAAGCACTGTAATGCTATCAGTCCAAAATAAATAGGGATTTCCACATCACCATAATTATGCGAACAAAGTAAGTTGCTCCATGGCGATAATCTGATTTCCTTAAAATAAAGGTTATCTAGAGAATATTTCCTTTTGAATATTGCAATTTCATATTCATCAATAGCCAAGCAACACACACCATTCTTTAAAGTAGTGGTCCTATAATACTCGTATGCCCATCTATTAAACTCTAGGTAGCTCATATAAACACATTAAAGAAAACCGTTTACTTTTTTCGACATGGAGATACAAAAAAAGCCTCCTAAATTATTGAGCGAAAAATTGGATCGAGATTCTATTTCATAAATTAGTTAAGATTTCATAATTATTCATATGGTTGTTTAGAAATCATCTACAATATAACCTGAAAATCAAAGATTAAAAAATTAAAAGCAAAATAGTTTTGTAATCTGCAATTGCGCACAATGATAAGTAATCTTTTTTTACTTAATATACGGGAAACCGTAAGATAAGATTTTATAATATTTTATTACTTTTCTTTTTGATGGACTGCAAAAGTATATTTTCCATCAACAATTTCTGAATGACATAATTCAAAAAAAAAATTACCAAAATGCCATTTCCTATCAAAAAAATCTTTAGGATATTTTTCGCCAACTTCTAAATTGCATTTCCCTTTCATATCTAAATCAATACCAAATTGCTCTATAGCATAATTTATAATTTGATTTAGTTCATGATAATTAGGTTCACTTAGATTATGTGATTGACTTTTAAACATAAAAAAAGAAAAACAGTTATCGGGATATTGAACTTGAATAATACTATTAAAAAATCCAAAAAAAAGAAATGATTTCTTGAATTTTGATATCTTCAGACCATTAAGTTCAACTTCATTTTCCTTCTCAAAATTCACAAAAATGTACACAAGTTTCTCTAGAAATCTTTTCAGTGTATTTTGCCTTATTTCAAACAGTTCAACTAACTTTCCTAGAAATTCACTTGAACTTAATACTATTGTTTCAATATCAAAAGAATTATACAATGCTTTACTTTTTTCACGAATTTTTGCATCATCGGAAACGAAAAAATCACAGTAACTAGCAAAATAAGAGTGGAGGCCATCATTATCTTGATTATTTAAACTATTTTTATGAGACAATTTATCCTTGCTTATTCCTAACATATCCAATAATTTATACGACATCAAATAATATTCGTAAAAAGGTAAATTATTTTTATCTGGCTGATACATCAAATCCTTAACGTACTCAAAAAAAGTTTTATTAATTTGAGTATTTTGCAGAGCGCTATTAAAATCAAAATTATTCTTTAGTGTTATTTTACCTTTATTAATCTCCTGATCTAAAAGGGTTCTTAACTGTTTATAACTGTCATAATTTTCATATAAATCGGCATTAAATTTTATCTGTTGATCTAAAATATCAGACAATGAAACTCTCTTGTTCCCTTGAGGAAGCATCTTTTTAATCAAAGCTGAATGGTCAACTGTTAGAGAATCAGTATTTAAACATTTTAAATCAATAATCTTACTAGAAAACATTCGCTTCATATCTTTTAAAAAATCATCATCTTCATCCTGTTCAGCTAATAATTTTGAAAAATTGAAACTATAATCTTCACCTATTTCGTCTTCAAAAACTTCTTGAGGCGTTGCTAAATAGTAGTTTGTGATTTTATTAATTGGATCATATGCCAAATAGTTATTTTTAGTTATTGATTCCATAAATTTGAAATCATCAAACTTAAAATCTGACTTATCTTTTTCTTTATCACGGATATGTGCAACCGAAAAAAAGAAACTTAAACTATGATCTAATTCTGTTATCCTATTTTTAAGAGCTTGGAAAGCATCAACTTCATTACGTCGAAGATTACTAAAAACATTTGTATCAAAATATATTCGTGCCATCTTTTCAATTAAAAACTACCATCTATTTTTCCTATAAATCCGTCACCATCAAGATCGTTTAGAAATTCAATTTTATTTTCACCATTATCGATGGATTACCTCAAATAATTAAACCTTTGTTTTCGTCTTCAAAATAAAAGTTAAAAAAAGTTTGTACCTCACATATATGCTTGATATGTATGTCAATGGTTTTAAGTAGATTTTCTTCCGACTTATCATATTTATTCAATATTCCCTTTTCTCCTAAAAGCATATCGATCTCAGGTGTAAATATTTCACTTTTAATATCTTTTAAAAGATTAATAGATTTCCCAAAAGTAATACCCTGCATAAAATGATTATTATATGCGCCGTGAATTGATGCATACTGATCAAGTGATAATAGTACTTTTTCAGTTAGACTTTTTGCTAATATATACCGAGAAGTCAAATATTTAATATCTTGAATAGAGTTCTTTTGAAATGTCCGTTTATATGTCGCAATTGCAACTATTACACCTATAATAGCGCAAGCTAAAGTGATAATCTCGGTTATATGGTTCATATTATAAATTTACAAAACTTCATGAATAAGCATAATGGCAAAATGAAAACAATTGCAAATATCATTTTTACATGTGTTTGTTACCCCTTAAATACAATACTTTTACTCGTCCATTAATTCATCTTTAAAATTAGCTACATCATAAAGTGCTTCTATCTTATGTTTGATGGCTTTAGGTAATGTATCTTCACTGATTTGCTCATCAATATGAACCGTACTTGAATAAGACGCATGTGTTGTAATATCGTTGAATGTCTCCGTGAACCGATTGATGTTATGTAGTAATTTATATACTTGATTTACCTCAATAGATTGACTTAAATGGGGATAAAATACTTGGATCTTATCGTTAAAATCTAACCTTTGTCGTTCGTTAAGCTTTCGGTAACTCAATGAATTGATACGATCTACTCTTCCGGTACGCTGTTCCATATCACTAGGGTTCCAAGCGACACCATAATGATAGACATGCTGGCAATAGGTATGCAAATCTTCTCCTTCTCGCAAAATATCAGTCGAGAGCAGCACATAGGGAAACCCTGGCATTCGAAATTGAGCAGCGACTAAACTACGGTCTCTTTTCACTAGGCCACTCACTCCTACGACTGGACTCATAGATCGAAACATGCTAGTGATATCTTTTTTACTTTTATTTCTAAAATTAGTATTCATCTGGAGATGATAATCTGTCAAAACACATTTAATCTCACTGAGTAAAAAATGAAAGGGTGCATCTTCGGCAAGAATTAATTCTAGTAATGACTTTGAAAAATCTTCGGGCTGTGTCTCTGCCACAAATGATGGTAAAAGTCCAGAACCGTTACGGAAAATATTTCTTAGAATTGTATTGAGAATTTGGACCTGAGACAACAGATCTTTTGGCGTTTGGGAAACTTGACAAATGGCCTTAAGCCAGTTGTTCATTTCAGCTCTACAGTACTGCAATAATAACTGAGTCAAAAAGCTATTGTCTGCCGAAATCTGATGTTCATCTAATCCCTCTGTATTAATTACAGAAGAAATAGTACTTTCCTTACCAAAAGATAGTATTGCAGCCTGTCCCAAGCATTCGATAAGGGTGTTCTGTCTCAAAGCATACAACTGATGTTTTCGGACTCGATCTGAAGCGACCGGAAGCCCCTTTAACTTTTCTTCTAGATGGATCTCATCAAAACTAAATAATGAAAATTGGTTATTTAAATAGCTTATATCGAGCTCAAACCAATTTTCGCGATACATCTTTGTACGGAACGGATGTCCGTTTTCCCCTTTCCTAAAATAGGTTCCAAAAAAATAACTGTTACCATCTACAGCGCTGTCATCTGCTTCTGAAGATTCGTCGTCTAAAATTTCCTCGGCTTCGTCTACATGCGTAGCAAAGTGCTTGGCCTTAAATGTATCGATTAAAGCTTCTTCTGTTTTAAATGGTATATTAATTGAATTCTTTACCAGTAGAGGTTTTATTAATTGCTTTATTGCTTCATTTTCATTGTAAATCGTTCTCAACATTTGTTTCACAATAAGCTCGTCCATTATTTGGCACTCCTTCATCAACCTTTGCCATGTCCTCCTTTGGAGTAGCTTCTGAAAGAAATCAGGCAATTTATTTTTAATATCTCGATCTCTCCAGTCATTGATCAAAGCTTCAATGTTTTCATTCTGGAAATCTTTATATTTTCCTGAAAATTTCAACTGCTTTTCAACCACGATATGTTTTTCATATTGTCGAAGCAGCCGATTTTCCATCTCATGTACCGTCATAACACGACGTACAAAAGTTAAAGATTTCTCTTGACGGTGTAACTGCTTTAGTAGCTCCGCTTCAAATTTGCTCTGCTTTGGATGTGGCGGGAGCTCCTTCTTAAATTTATTGGTATAGGAACGGATAATGTTCTTTATCACATTGAGATCTTCGCTCTCCTTTTTATTCCGATGGGCAACCTCTTCATATTCTTTGGTAGCATCTGTCTCGACCGAAGCGCTTCTTTTTTTTATCTTTTTCTCTACATCTACCGAATAACTTTCAAACCCGGCCAACATACCCATTTCAAATTCAATTCCATTTTTGACCTGAAGATGCTTAAGGGACTTATACTGTAATAATTGCCAGAAAACGCCCTCAAATTCATCCTTGATCTCTAGTCTCTCCGGATCTATCGATTTATTGACATTACCAAACCGATGTTCTTCACGGCTCTGATTACGTGAATAGGATGTATCACCAAAGCGATATTCCATATTTCCCCTAATCAAAAACTGATTTAAACATTTTTTAATATCTTCAGCGGATAAACATTCGGACAGGACATGTTTATTGGTAAAGCAGTGAAACTGATTCTTGATTTCAATAAGGCTGCTATCTTTGGGTGTTGCTGAAAGGCAGATAACCTTTTTGGCCAATGGAAATTTAACTTGCGCTTCTAATCCTTCAAAATCATTAAAAATTGCGGAATCTCGAATAGCTCCTAAATATCTTGCGGTAACTTCGTTTCGGATGGCATTAAATTGATCTTCATGCCCAGGTCCATGTTTGTAATTATGAGCTTCGTCAACAACAAGGCATTCAATAGCTGGACTACAGACATTGAGTAGATAAGCTAAAAGATGTCTGAGCTGCGATATTTTATCTTTGCGGAAATAACCCAAATGATAGGCCTGTTCTACAATACTCCTACAGTATGCGTTATCTAAAAAATGTTGTTGGATAAGTTTTTCTTTAAGTTGCTTTCTTTTGTTTTCATCCCCTTCAAAATAGACAATATGACTGAAGGAGCTTATTCTAAAAATATTAAAATCTTCAGCGCTATCTATGGCACCTAAGCGATCGTAAATTCTCGGGTTACATTCTTCAAATGTTTCTTCTTCTTGTCTGGACAAAAGGTAATTCTGCTGCATAAAAAGCTTCAATTCCTTCTGCCACTTATGTTGCAAATTGACTTTTGGAACGATGATCAATGCGCGATGCGAAAATTCTTTGGAAATTGAACGAAAAAGGGCCAAAATGCCCATTGCGATGTAGGTCTTCCCTAATCCAACTTCATCAGCAATATAAACGACTGTATTATTCTTGCTACTTACTAAATAATTGAAGGACTTCCTGATCACCTCTATTTGACGGTCGCTAATAACTGTGGATATAGATCCTGTTGGATTAAGATCAATGATCTCTCGTACTTGTGCTAAGGTCTTAATCATAATTCTTTTTCAATTCTTTAATAACCCAATTTTGAACCTCTACATCTTCCATGCCCGGTATCTGGTTAGCAATCTGTTTTGACCTTTTCTTCAATCGTCCTACAATAGACAGGATATCATTTCTAAAGTCAGCGTGCTCGAAATCTGGCAGTAGCTTGCTTGCGTTTTCATAAAAATTAACAATTACGATCTGAAGTACCATCCAGTAAAGGCTTTTAGGTTTACCTGCCTGACAGTCCTTCTCCAACATAACTAAACAATTGGGAATTGTATCTATATTTTCTGTAAAAAGATAATATTTTAGATCTCTAAACCACGTTTGTTTATCCTTTCGTTTGCCTGGATTAAAGAGATAATTTTCAAGCTTAATAAGAGCATTGAAATAGGATGCCATTTCATTTAAGATTGATTTCGGTTCGACTAACTCTTCTTGTATCACTCCAGATTCATTTGTTGCACGTTGTGCAAACATGCGGCTAAGCTGATTGCTTGCCAACTCATCACCCAAGTTTCTCCAATAATCTAATATATGTAGAACCGACAGCCTGAATTCAAGTGGTTTGCTTTCTACATGTAATTGCTCGGGATAATAGGTGTAAACTAGATCTTGCTCTTTGGTCCTTACTGCTATTTCAATAAGAGTATTGGCCGAAAGCTGTTTAATATCACTATCACTTAATGCTTTACAATGAATACCTTTTACTATAGGAATATCATTTAAGATATTTTGAAACCGCACTCCTTTTTCTTTACTGTGCAGTTCGTATGACAATGTGCGCTTTTTCCAATCTAATTTAAAATGGATATCTGGGGCGTATCTGACAAAGGGATTAGCATCATTATTTTCTAAACTTTCTAATGGTAAAAATTGGAGATTTTCCAGTTCATGTTCGTTAACAGGTTTCAGTAAATACCGGTTTTCTGTGATTTTCTCCTTATACAAAACAGCTGTCTCAACGTTAGACTGATTGTCATCGGTAAAACACTTACCCCATGCTGGATTCGTGAAATTTACTGAACCTAAAATAGTATATACGTTTTCTTTGCCATGAAATCTGTATATTTTTGCATGCAGATTGCGTACTTCTTTATTGAAATCGCTGTTGTTCCATTTACTCCAGACAGCCCCCCTTTCATGAAGCAAGTCAAATGTTTCTTTTTTTAGCGTTACTTCGTTAGTTTTTAAACGAGGGATAAGAATGCTGATTTCAGCATGGATGAAGCTATCCTGAAGAGTCTCTAGCAAATATGTATCTGCACTAAAGAAAGGCGATATAATTTCGATCTTTTGAATCTGTTCGTCTTCTGGGATCTCAGATTTTATAAAATCCTTAAAACTTTGTTTTTGACTGTGATGATACACAAAATCTGATTTGATATCGACATAATTGAGGAATGTATGTATACGTTCTTCTGCACCAGACAAACTGTTATTAGGTAAATGATTCAAATGAGCAGTACTACGAATAACATCTTGAAGGACATTTCGGGTAGTACTTCGAGGTTTACTTTTATTTGCTTTAAACTCACGTATGGAAAAGACTTCAAAATTATCACACCAGCCACTCGGAGTAATGTTACCAGAACCGGTTACGACAATGAGCTTTTGACTTTTCACACCGGCGTTTGCACCGCTCCCTTTATCATGGACCAATATAAAGATATGCTTAGGATGAAAATTGCAGATATAACCTTTTTTTTCGGGTACTTGAATGCAATTGATGGAGTACCCTAATGAAGGTGCTACACTTCTGTCTTTTGCATAAAAATCACAGTAAACAGTGACGGGTGGAATACGATCGTCTTTTTGATACTTGCGCCATAGAATTTTATTATAAATAGCGATATCTGAAAAATCATTATCTGGTATGAATAATGGCATTACATAGTTTTCAAAGAAGATGGGGTCAAAATTAAAACTATACATGAGGACAGCATATACTTTTTGACCATCAATCTTTTCCTTAATCTCTTCTTTTAAAATTAATTGATTCATGCTTAATATAGCTGTTTATGGATATGTAAATAGGAATATAGAAAATAACTATTATCATATTGTTCTTCTCCATTGAATTCTCTAAGCGGATAACCTCCTTCATGGTGGTTCACTTCCAAACGGTCATCATTCATTTTAATCCAAGGTGCCGACCTTCTCGATTGCGATACTTCCGCATTTCTTTTTGCCAGACCTTCTACTAATTCCACATTCGGCATTTTTAAAATGTGATATAACTCCTGAATCTTGACATCAAGCCCTGTTGCATCTATATCTCTATTTAACCCAACGAAAGCACTATCGGAAACAAGATCAGTCTTTTTCCATTCAACCTTAGTCTGTAAATGTCGGAACACTCGGTTTAAAGGGCATAATATCTGTTCGGTACGCTTAATTTTATCAAGCATGGCTTTTAGAGAATCATGTGAACTATTTTGCTGCATTTCATTGATAAAACCAAACAGATGTTCTTTTGTAAGCTCTTTATTGCGTGCGAGTTCAGACTGAAGAGCATTATCACAGTTGTCCTTAAGAAGAGTATTTACAAATAAATCATGCTCCTCCTCCTGTGGCTTTTCAATAATATTAGAAATATTAAATAACTGTTCTTTAGTCAAATGTATATTTTTTCCTTCAGTATGGTTTAGCAGTCGTTCCATCGTATTTTTGAACTGAGGTACAGTTTTAATTTTATCCTCAATTAAAGCATACAAACCTTTGTATTCAAGAATACCACAATCTTGAAAAGGTCTATTATACTTACCCCAAATACCATATGCCCTTTGGTTAGATAAAATCTGCATGTCATCGGCAATTATCAGCTCTTTATTCGATTCTTGATAAAGTTTTCGAATTTTATCGACTCCATTAAACCCTAAAGTAGAATCTTTAGCAAATCGTGCAAAAGCCATCAGTATTTCCAAGCGACTAAATAGGAGACGGTATCGAGATTCTTCTAAATTGTAGGTGTGTTTATAGTAACTGGCTATACACATGATTTGAAAATCGATAATACTAGACGAAACAGTCGACAAATTGGGAATGAGTTGTCGACCTACGCTCTGCCAGAGCACTTGGAAACCAAGTGGATCTCTAGAACCTTTAACGATATAATTTGGATCTTGTGCTGTTAAAAAATACATTTACAGAAATAACTTTTGTTTTTAAATTGATCGAATTTGTATCTGAAATATGGCAGTATGAAATCATTTACAATATAAACTGAAAATCAAGGATTAAAAAATAAAAAGCAAAATAGATGTTGTATTCTGCAATTGCGCGCAATAATAAGTAATCCTATTTTACTTATTATAAGGGAAACCGTAAAGGGGGAAAAGAGGAATACATTCGGCTTTTGTTTTACTGCGCGTCGGGGCTGCTTCGCCCCTTTTTCGGAACGCCTATACTGTTTACCTACCCTGCCTATACCTTGCCTATACTGTTTTTGTAGAGGCAAAGTAGACAAACAGTTTACAAACAGTAGAGGCACAATAGACATTTCCCGAAGCCTTCCCCAACAGCGTGCGAATAAGTCCCGAAGCTGACTACGATAATATTCAGCTATATTCCGGAGAATTGGTGAAATTCTTTTAACATTTACACAACTCTTATACTGAATGAAGATCAGACCAGCTTGGATTTGACAATAAATGCTTGCTAAACTGAAAGAGCGTTTAAATAACTCTCCCACTATAGCATTGAGAAAACATCGATCAATGTTATAAAACGAAGTTTGTTTACTATGAAAAAAAGTCAGAGCAAACAGTCCCAAAATAGTTACACACTCTATTTATCCTTTGACACTGATCACATTATAGTTTCTAAATTTCTTTTCAGCTTAAGATATTCTTTAATAAAGTCTCCAAAAGTGCTTTTTAGTCTATCCGATTCGACAGATAATAACATGATTTTATGTAAGCTAGAATTACACTCGTCAATAAAAGGTTCAATAATATCAGAATCAATATGTGGATTGTGCAAATCTTTACTTTTTAAAGCAGCCTTGAATATTTCTCGTTGGAAAGTAACTGCTTCTGGCCCATTACCCAATTTATTGTATTGACTTCTTATAAGCTTTTTAATATCTATATAGATGGCGGCCTTCTTGCCTAAAAAACTATTTATAAGCTGACGATTTTCCTGTAATACTTTTGAAAACTCTTTATTGTACCGTTCTAATCCAATATTGATATGATCAATCAGATCTTTAAGTCTAATAAGAGATTTGTAGGATAAATTAAAATACTCCACCTGATTTTGCCCTGTCTCAAGATAAGCCTTAAAATGACTCTCATAGTTCAAGCTTAATAGTAAGCTCAAAGATTGAGGTCGACAACTGCTTATAGATGGCATAAAATCACACCCCTCTTCAATCACTCGATCATACTCTACCCCTATAGATTCATAGATTTTATCCAATTCAAAGATTAGTGATTCAACATTACTTCTATACAAGATTCGAATTGATGCAGACTGAATTTCCGACTTTTCATCATCTGCTTCCCTTTGTTTCTTCAATTGATGCTTTAGAACGAAGAATGCTCCAAGTACACCCAATGCAGAACCAATAATTGGGACAAAAAAATCTTTAAGCAAATCATAGCAAGAATGCCCAGAAAGTAATATCCAATTAAAAAATATACACATCCGTACTCTATAAAGTTAATACCAAATAGTCTGGTTATTTAAGTTAAAAAATTAATATTTGTGGCTTAAAACTCAATGTTTGTATCAAACTACTTCTTATTAGCCATCCTAATTACTGCATGTATGGTCGCGAGGTAATAATAAAAAATCCAGCTGTACCAAATTGCTTTATCGTATTCCACTTGCTGATTTTTATTATGATGCCTTATTCCAAAATTATTAGCAATATTAAAAAGGTCATCTTCATCTTTTTTATTTAGATGTTTTCTGATTTGTGGACGAATAAACTCTAAAACATCGGCAAGTTCTCTAATGGCTTCTTTTCTTTGATCAAGAGAAGATTTCTGCAGTCTAAATTTTAAAATTGCTGAACTTATTCTATTAGATATATTATCTTGGTCATTTGAAGGAATTAAAGCATCATGTAAAAAAGAAAGTCCTTCGTCAGTTAAATGAAGTATCTCTCCTTCATCAGAGATTTCATATCCATCTCTGTAATCTCGAAGTAGAGGGTTTACTAATTCCCTAAAGTATTTTTGTCCAGCAGCAACATCAAACTTCTGAAAATGATACCCACAGTCATTCCAACTATGATAATCCCCATCTATACCTTGAGCACAATGATCGTAAAGAAATTCGATGATATCAAAAAAATCTTCTTCAGAATAATTTTGCATCATTTGAATGATTGGATAAAGATCGTCCTTTCTGAGATACAAAAGTATTACACCCCCAATATCATGTCCCAACTCGCCAGGAACATAACCATCTGTGCAATCAACACCAAAATATTTTTGAAAATATCCATCCAAATCAAGTTTACGATAAACAACCAAAAATAATTTTTTCAACACATCAAGACTGAGCGCATTTTTTTCAAGATTACCTGCTCTAGCTGAATAGTATTTTCTTCTCATCATATAACATAGGTTAAAGTTGACGTAACAATGATTCTAAAGATACAATTTCAATTTAGGGTAATGAAGTAAGGTTCCGATTATTATTTACTTTATTTTTAATCGATTCTATTTGCAAACTATTTAATTCTCCTCCTGATTTTCGAAAATATTTATAAATTTCCCATTCTCGTTCATTACTCTAATTATGGGATGTCTGGATCTAATATTTTGTTCAGACAAGACTAATTCTATTGCTTTCTTAATCTTAACAACACCAGCACTATCAATATTTATCATAAGGCTTTTGTAAAGATTTTCTAAATAATCTTCTCCATTATAGAGATATGCTACAGATATAATTAAAATAAAGTTTTCGACATCGGATTTAATATTTAAGCAACACTTCGTTGCATTGATCCAAGCTTCAATATCATTATTTTGGACAAGACCTGCCATTGTAAACGAAAACATAGCCTCTTCATATCTCGAATCAGCATTATAGACGAGTCCATAATTATACCAAGCCAAACCACATAATAAATCAGTATCCAACGCTTGTTCAAGAAATTCTTCAGGGGTACTACCCTTTTCTAATCTTGATAAGTCGGCGAATAACGACGCCTTAACTAAATCTCTTTTTTGAGATAAAATTTTCTTTTTTTCTGTTAAAGATTTCAAACACGAAAACTTAAGAAAAAATTCATTGGTATACTCCTTAGTATTATTTAGGTATACCTCAAATACCTTCACAGCTTCTTGGTAGTCTCCAGAAAACATCAATGCATCAGCGTACAATCCTATTGTTAACCCTGTTGCACCCAAATCAATTGCTCTTTTATAGAACCGAGCGGATCTTTGATACTTCTCAAGAATAAACATGATCCCAGCCAACTCAGCATAATAATAATCCTGTTCTTCATACCTAGGCTCAAATCTTTTCGCTGATACGAAATTTACAACAGATTCATAATACATTTGCTGTCCTCTGTAGTGATTTGCTAAATTATAGTGAGCAATTCCGATTTGTGTTTTATCATTATAACTTTTCGCTTTTTTAAGACGATTTACAAAAAAAGCCTCAATTGCACTAATTTTTGATTTATTATTTAGCTCAGAACTTTTCAAAATATTAAGCTGAGTAATCAGCTGTATTTCCAGTGAAGAATTAATATCAAGAACACCTCCTATTAAATCTAAAGTTTTATTAAAATAAGAGCTCTTAAAAAGTGGTGAAAGCAAATAAATCAAAGACTCCTGTTTATCAATTAATCGTCCCTCTAAGTTATTATCGTAGATAATCCGGCCACAATAATCAATTTGACCTATTTGAACCATGCATATTGCGCAACCAATTAAAATATCTTGAGCAATTTCTTGAGCAAATTTCTCAACATCCCGATCCTCTACACTATGAAACGAACAAGCTCTCAACCCGCAAAAATTTATTCTTAACTCTGAAGTATCTAAAGTTATTTCAATGATGGATTTAGAACTGTTAACTAAGCGTATAGAGTCGGAATAGAAATTCAGCTCTTTCTTTATTTGTGTATCTAAAAAAACTTTTCTCTCGCCTTGAAATTCTCCATCTATAATAAGTGAGCATTGAATGGGGAAGGTAAATTTCCCCGATTTAATGAGCCTTAAGTTATCAATCCTTCTTTCAATCTGATCCCCCGAGCTAGAATCCCACAAATCATTTTCAAAAATCTTTATTCTAAATTTTTTAGCACCTTTCTTACTAAACGAGAGGTCTACATTATAAATCCACTTTACATAAAAACTATCCCTAAACTCAGAATATCTAACTAATAGAACTGGAATATCAAGCATGCTATAATACCTCAAAACATCAATATCTAAATCAACATTCATTATGATAGAATCGTTTTTTGATCCCGTAGCCTTTAATTGAACGTAAAAAATCAATCCTTGAGCTTTATCATCTTCGTCAAACAACTCTACCTCCCCATCTATCCCATAATCTTTGTTTTTAGTTCTAAAAACCCATCTTTGAGGTAAAATTAGTTGGAACTTTGCTATCGAAAGATCTTCGAGTCTATGTTGCATTGGTCTAATCGGCATTATTTTAAACTTTACAAAATTTGAAACAAAAAAATAGTGAGTTAAACAGCATATCTTATAAAAACTTTTACCTTAAATCCAATTCACTAGACAGTGTGTTAAAATAGGGCTGATTTCGCCACAACTCTCTATTTCCAACTATAATGAAATTTTTCTTCGCTCTAGTCACTGCCACATTAACAAGATTAGGCTTTTGCGATGCCCATTTGCGGGCCCCACCACTATTTTGATCAGTACCCAAAATAAAAATAACCGTTTTTGCCTCCTTCCCTTGAAAAGTATGTACTGTACCACATTTTACGTGAGGATATTTCAAGCTATTAAAGTGTTTTGTACAATGATCTGCTATGTTCTTAAAAGGACTTATAATATATACATCATCTCTTCCAATTACCTTTGAATTTTTATCTAAAAAATCTTCAATAGCGGCGATTTCTTCTAAAATAATATGCTTATTTAAGGCCGATTGTTCTGTTCTAACATCTATCCACTGGGTTTTAATTGCTGTGACAATATCTGAACTAGTGCTCTCTAAACCAGGGAACAGTACCATCTGGTTATTGTAAGCGATTTTGTTGGATATGGAGAACATAGGCTCCTTGCAACGTCGATGAACCCGCAATGGGAATCCTGTCCATACGGATGTGTCTCTGTAATCTACTATTGTTGTACCCTTATAGTTGGTTCGGTCTGCCAATTGTTGTAACGAACTAACGTAAGGTGACCAAAGCAGGTCAACTTGATATTCTGCTCGTAGCTTCTCGACCAAACTAGGGGGGATCGTAACCACTGGTTCTATTTGCAGTGGATCACCGATTACGACTGCTCTTTTTGAACGCTGCAGAATACCTATAGCGGATTGTGGTACCGCTTGTCCTGCTTCATCGATCAACGTCCACCCTATTTTTAAATCGAATGGAAATTGTTTTGAGATAGAGGCTAATGTCGTCGATACAACGGGTACGCACAAGAAGAAACTATCCCATAAATGTTGCATCATCTTTGTGTCTTGATCCGGTCCTGATGCTAAATACATCATGAAGGTTCGCATATTCTTTGAAATGATACCTTCATTGACTTTGATCGTTAACTCATGGATGCGAAGTGCACTTAAAAAAATATCAGATTGAATCTTTGCGAGCTTCAGAGAATAGAAAGGCATACTGAGGTGTAAGTCCTTTATGGATTGATCAACATTAGTCTCATTCGGCAAATTATTGATTTCAATACCATACCTGTTTAACAATACATCCTGTTTCTCTTTGAAGTCAGAAAAATACTGTTGGGGTTTTGATTTCTGTTGCTCTATCGCCTGTTTTTCACCCTTTAATGCCGCAATTTCTTGATTGATGCGCCTTACCTCTGCTTGATCCACACTGATAGCCTGGCTTATTGTTAACAGTTCATTTAATGGTACTTGATACTGTTCATTCCAGCTTTTATAGGACTTAGTTCTAAACCATTTATGTATAAAATAGGGTGACGGCTGGTTGATCTTTAAGTAATCCAATGTTTTCTGTACCCGAACCTGATTGGCACGTAGATCGTCCAGGTTTTTACTTTTTTGATGACGAGCTAATTCGCTGTTGGTTAGTTTTCTTTCGACCTCAGCCTCCTTTACTTTTAAGGCATGCAATAATCTGTGATTGACACCATATTGTTGTAATAAAACAAAATATGATTCTGATGCATTCTTAAAAGTTATAAACTCTGATTTCAGTACGCTATACTTTTCTTCTTCGTCTTTAAAGAGTCTTAAATAATGAAACTCATCAACTTTGGTTTTTTTACGAATGACATCTCTCAAAAATGATGAAAAACCAGTCTTTTGACTATCTTTTTTGTCATCGTACCAAAAGTTATCAATGAATTGGTAACGGTTTTTGGCATTACCCAACACCGCAGCAAGTATCCCCCAGTTTTTCTGTCCAGGTACTAAACGATCTGCAACTTCGGAAAAATACCCGACGTTAAGAGCCTCTGCATAGGAATCTGTGTCACGCTTGGGCAGTTCCTTAGATATGTTCTCGACAGCAGTATTATTATTACTGGTCACAACAATTCCATATTCACCTAGAAAACGGCTATCTAATTCATGATAATAATTGACAAAAGAGGATGATTTCGATCCGATGCTATTTGCCCTTGGTTGAAATATTTGCGAAACACCTACCTCTAAAATTAAATCTGCCCGCTTGACGATGACATTGGCAATGATCTCCTTTAATAGGGTAGTTTTTCCAGTTCCCGGCGGTCCATTAACACTAAAAACACCTCCTTCTTCTAGCTCATGAAGTATATTTTGTACAGCTCCCTGTTGGGCATGATATAAGTTGTAATTTAACGAATTAGGCCATCTTCCCTCACTTAGATATTTGGGATTAATCGAATCTAAAAATGATCCGCGATTGTTTAGTATATCAACACGCTGTGATTCATTTATTGTTCTTAACAATAACTTCGATACAGTTGTATTTACTTTATCTTCCTTTAGCTGTAATACTTTGTTAAGATCATCTAAATAAAAACTATTTAAAAACGGAGGATCGATATCCCTGTCTTTTCTTACTTCTCTGACATTGAGGTAGACTACTATTTCATCTTGGAACCAAAAAGATATCAGTTTTTTCAACTCATCGATCTCCTCTTTTAATCGAGCATAAGAAAATGGTCTGGAAACAACTTCGCTT
Source organism: Sphingobacterium sp. B16(2022) (assembly GCF_012030425.1). Lineage (GTDB taxonomy): Bacteria > Bacteroidota > Bacteroidia > Sphingobacteriales > Sphingobacteriaceae > Sphingobacterium > Sphingobacterium anhuiense. Next base: position 1,911,181 of record NZ_JAAUVN010000001.1, read on the forward strand.
TCACCTGCTAAAATAGCATGTTCTTTAATAATCTTATCCCGATCAATAAAATCATCATTTTGCTCTTTGATGAGTTTATTGACCTGGTCGAGTGATTTATGATCATGGAGTAGCTTGATTCCGAATATATAGGATGGCAAAAGGTAGCCAAAATCCTTTACTGTCCCTTCCTGCGAAATACTAATGCTACACAATAGCGTACGACCATTAACGAAATCATAGTCTTCGTCTTTCAACCTTTCATCTACTGAAAAATAACTATCGATAGTCTTAAACACCTTCTTCTTGTCAACTGTCCCTAAAACAAGCGTGTAAAGCAATTCGTGGTTCTCTTTTGTTGAAACATTTCCTCTAAGCCACGGTTCATCTTCCGTAAAGCCTATTCTGGAATAGCTGTTATTTTCTGATTGCTCTAACTTAAAATCCGGTAAATTAAAAACCTCGATCGATCTCCAATACTTTATAATTGATTGCAAGTGTTCTTTTTCTTTCATAATATGCTTTAAAAGCTCATCTTCGGACTTAATACTAAAAAACACTACAGAGAAATATCTGGAAATTTTTATTATCCGTTCGCCATTATCAAAAATAGTAATTCCTTCTTGCTATACAATAAAGAATGGATATGTGACAAGAAAGTTTAATAAACTTGCGCTGGATCAGACCACCGAAACCTTCATACCAGATGGCCGCTATACTATAAGTTGATCAACAATGATATTATTCGAATAAATCATCACAATTTCATTGTTGAGCAGAATTTTGAAAAGCTAAAAATATTCTAAAAAAAACTTTGTAAAAGGTCAAAAGGAATTTCTCAATTTGTTAAAGCTATTAATCATTTTTCATCAAATCACGAACTGCTTAAAATATCAAACCGTCCATAAACAAACTAACGATCTGTCCAGTTATCATTTACACAGATATTAATCTTTACATGTTGGGACTAAATTATTATGCTGATAGTTATTTGTGAACACTATTATGATAAATTGGTATTTCAGAGTAATGATGCCAGCATACTCATAACAAGCACTTATGAAATTGATGAACTTGATCATAAATGATATATCAAAGAAATCGACTATGGCAATGCACAATTGGGGCTTAAGCCTACCACAACAATATTTTAAATTTTGTGATAGGCTCAAGCTAAATAGAAACTTTTAGAGAGAAACCAATGATAAAGTTACTGCCCCCTCAGACTTGTGCAAATGTTTTTCGCGATGATTTCACTTTTTAACTGCTTTAGGCGTATCGTATTTTTATATATGATTAAAAGTCTTCAACTATACCCTATTTTACACTTAAAGACTTGTTGAGTTAATTATATTTACAAATATTTTTTAGAAAACAGCCTCACACATGTTTAACCCTTGTTTTTTAAAATATTATCTCTACCAGGGAAAATAATTTAAAAAACCACTTAATTAAATCATTTTTGTAAATAATTTAATTATCTTCGATTTTTTATTAAGCTATATTTTATATGAAAAGTGTACTAACATTATTGGCGATTGTGCCATTCCTATTTTATGGATGTAAGAAGGGGGAATCAACTGAAACTGATCCTAAAGAAAAATTATATCAGGTCACGCTAAAAACCTCTGGACTAGAGCAATCAATAAGACCTCTAAACCTAAAGACAAGCTCAGCTAACACTGCAAAAAGTATGTCAGATATTGAAAACCCAGATAATCCTACTGGTATTGATTTTTTGATTTATGGGAAAGATGGATTGGTTAAACAAATTCATAGTTCTTTTTACAATGTAAATGGTACACCTATAACTGGTGCAGATCAAATTAAATTAGAACTACCTACTGGAAAATATAGTGTTTATGCTTTAGCTTATAACGGTTATTTTGGTGATTTTTATTGGGAAGATACAACAGTAGAAAATTTCTATTTCAATTTTAATCATACAGTACAGGGCGCAAGTACTCATGTCATTAATTATTGCTCTATATTCCGAAACCCTAATAAATTAGTTGCTTTTGAGGTTGGTGAAACTCCAGTTACTGCTAATATTCAATTATCAAGGTTCAATTCAAAAATTGAATTTAAAGTAACTGGTATAATTCCTAACCATGTCGATTATATCTTGTTACAAGGCCCACATTCTAAAGATGTCTTATTACACAGTCCAACAACGATAAATACAGGTTCTACGACCGGATATCTGAGATTGAATGTCAATGATATACGAAATCAACAAGAAAAAATATTATCATCAATTTTCTATCCAAGAGCCTATTCGACTGATAAAGTTTCAAAGCCTGAAAACTTTGAAATTCAATATTTCGATAAAGAAAATAAGATACTAGGTAGAAGAGCTGTTAAAGATGTTATTTTTAAAGAAGGACACATCACTAGATTGTCTGGCGATTTATTTGGATCAATAGATAATCCATCAGGATCTGCTTCTATTAAAGTTGACATTATTAAGGATTACAATAATAGTATAATCAATAAAGATTTATAGATCCAGAACAATAACGACCATGTCCGTAAAAATTGACTGGAATTATAAATAGAATTGTGTCAAAGGTTAATTTCTAGTCCGATAGGGCTGAAAATTAACCCTTGTCTTTACCGTAAATATAGTGGCATGCTTCCTAAGACAATTTGCTAATCGCAAAATACATCACCCGCTACTGACTGCTATCGTATTCTTTTTAGAAATTACTCATAAAGGAGCAGATATGGATTCTAACAAAGATGCTAAACAAGTGGTAAATACGTTTTTAAATAAAAGTAACCATAACCTTGTACAAGATTCGTCAAGCAATTTTCTTCACAAAAATGGTTTAAAACTCTTTTAAATACCCCAATCACTTTCAAATCTAAAAGCTCTTCATCTCGGAGTACAATATATTTCATCGGTAGATAACCGTTTCCTAAAAATCCGTTTACGATATTTTCAACTGCTTTTATTATTCATATCATGATTTAATATTATTACTAGAGATCCACTGCAACTGATGTTTTTTTTTCTATTGGATTAGACTAAGCAGATATTTTCAGCAATATCTTTCTACAAAAAAAATCCATTTCCATGTTAAGCAATTTTTAAGTATATTTTAATTAAAATATTGAAAAAGGGTTTCGAACTAAATCGCCATTATGGGTGGATTCACAACCATATACATGAAGCAGTAATTGTTAGTGAACGCCGATATTAACACTAACAGCAGTAGGTACTAGACCCTTTTCTTAATTTAGATAGGATTTCTTAAAAACAATATGGCCGTTTAGAAATCATTTACAATATGAACTGAAAATCAAGGATTAAAAAATAAAAAGCAAAATAGTTTTGTATTCTTCAATTGCGCGCAATGATAAGTAATCTTATTTTACCCTGTATACGGGAAACCGTAAAGGAGAAAATGGAGGAATACATTCGGCTTTATCGCGTATGCTTAACAGACCCTGCATAATTTATACTACCGATTGCAATTGCGCCTTTGTCTTTCAATTCGTTTCAGGAACCAAAATGATTATTACACCTTTTATATTAATTCAAAATCAATTACATTCATCGCTGATAAAAGTCTTTTTTATTTCCTTTTATAGTATATTAGCAAATACTATATTTCTTATGCTAACCGTGATACAAATTTAAAATTCAGTCTGCCATTTTCGCCAAACCACAAACCATCTATAATTTTACAAATACGACAAATACAAAATGAGAGTTTATAAAACGGGAATTATTCTGATTATTTTAAGTTGGATTGCTTGCTTAAATCCTTATTGGATAATATTTGGAGGACCAGTTTTTATAATCGGACTTTTGATAGTATGGCTCTCTAAAATCAAGCTAAAGACAAAATTACTAACGACCTTTTTACCACTGCTACTTTGGTATCCTGGAATGCTTGCATTCGTCTTTTTAGTCTCAAAGCATATGACACCAGAGACCTTTCTAATTCCTAAAGACTTTAGAGGTCAAATCACGCTAATTTATAATGAGCCTTGTGGACAGACTGTTCCAAAAGTAGATGGAAGACTGATTTACAAAATTCCAGATAATGGAGTTATGATACTCACAAACAAATTTGAGACTGGTATCATAGACCAAGAGTATTATTTTGTTGATAAAAACTGGAACAAAATAGAAAAAATACCAGAACTTATACAGCAAGACTTTAACGAAGACTACACACTTGAAAAGAACAAAAATGAGCCTCCAAGAAATAAGGTCGGTATATTTTTACTTGGGACAGCTAGTGGATCTACTGCAATGAATGAGAATTATGAGTTTCATATGATGGCAGTCACTTCCTGGGACAATTTTAGAGTTCAAGACGATGGAGGTATTCCGGACAAATTAATCGACAGCTTATTATTCCAATGCAGGAAAAAATAACCATACAATATTTAATTGGTGTAGGACTTGCACTTTTGACAATTCCAATAGTTGAAGGGGCGCTTGCGGTACTTCCGAACATTGGTTGGTATTTTTTTACTGTTATGTATATTACGGTATTTACTTTGCAAATCACCTTTTACTACTTGACAACAAACTTCGAATTTGGCTGGACGGTTTTGAGTTTTATTTTGAACTATATACTCTGGACATTTGAGCAAGTAACTATTGAGAAGACTTTTCACGACTCCATTATTTACAATGGAGAGAACGGAAAACTTGGCGTATACATTCTTGGCGGACTACTTTGGGTAACAAATAAAATTCTTATTGATAAACTTTTTGACCTTAATAAATCCATTCACAAGCAGAGCAGTAGAATAAATGCATAGTGAATTTTGCATATTGCTTTTGGCTTCTTTGGTACTTTTACTTGTGAATACTTGATGACAATAAAGAGGATATCATTTTAATGAATTTTTACACTTGTAATTGTAAAGCATATATTTTGTTTACGAAATGATTTAACATGAGCTAGTTAGAAAATTTAACAAAGCCTATTTATCCAAAGCAAAATATCCTCCATCTTTTGGTGCACCTCGAAATTCTATCAACATGTTTTCGCGGAGTAGCTTAAGATAACGTTCAACAGTAGAATGACCTTTACCGATAGCAATAGCAAGTTGTTTAGCATTCATACCAGGAGTAGTATTTATAAGGGTAATAAGTCTATTAAGACTATCATTTACACCCTCACGTACACCTTCTACAACAATATCATTTACACCCTCACGTACACCCTCACGTACACCCTCACCTATTCCAAGTCCAGGAAACTCAAGTATAAGATGATCACCATCTTCTTTCCAAATAGGATCTGTTAGGCCATAAGTCTTACAATCCTTCTCCATCCGTCGATTAGAGGCTCCTGAAGCGCGATCTCCAGTAAGATGATGTCCAGTTACCTTCTATCAAGAACTATACTTCTAATCATGCTGAATGAGCGATTACAAGATGGACAATCATCGGTATTATAATGACGATTTGGGGAAAGATTCTGTATATTAGCCTCACTGAACAATATTGCCATTAATAAAAACAAACCTCAATGAAACTGACATTTTATATATTAATGCTTTTAATCTTTTCAACAAATTGTGGAAATAGTCAAACAACAAATTCACAAGAAAATTTGACTGGAAATATTCAGTCTGACTTGAAGGAGCTACTCCCAAATAAAAATGTGCAAGCTGATATTATGGACAATATTTTACAAAGTCCGAGGCAAGTTGAACTGACAAAAAAAATTCAATCAGCAATTACAGAAAACTATGAGTGGTTTTTAGAGTATATGAAAACTGTTCCAAATGGAGAACCTATGCCTTATAATGAAAGGTTGGGTGTGACAAAAGAAGAATATACAGAACTAATGGCTTGGATGAATAATGTTGAAGTCGTTTCGACAGGAAAAGAGAATATCTTTATTGAAATTAAAGATGATTTAATTCGCTTTAAATCACATAACAAACTTGCGAAATTAGACTCACTGACTATTGACTTAAAAAATAATACTGTAAATTATGGACAATATAAAATGTTATTGGCCGACACAATAAATGTTACAACAGACAAAAATGCACTAAAGAGCAAATGGAAGGGATATAGTTGGAAATTTGAAATTCCTAAAAATCTTGACATGGCTGATTTTAAAAACCGAAACACATTAAATGTGATTCAGTACAAATTCACAATAGGACGAATTGAAAAAAATGGTAAAACTTATATGAGCTTAAAAGGTATAGAATATGAAGATGGGACAAAGTCTGTTGATTTTGAATTACCAGTTCAGTTCTGAGGCAAATTTACTATTGCTAACAAGGTGTTGCCAAAAGCTGGGTTAAATGGCTTCAATTAGGCATACAGACCAGGCTTCTTTATAAAGTCTTTCTAACCCATGTTTTCTGCTGTTAGTAAGAGCGGTATAATAGGTAACTATACTAATGGGTAATTGATATAAATCATAAGTGAACAATAGAGCAAAATAAAAACTCTTATTTTTCTATGAAAACATCCCATTTCTGCGATAGGCAGACCAATTTTCTTAAATTTTAATGCAATAGCATATCGAGCCAACGAATCTATAATTATGTAGGATTATCCTATACGTTAGCAATTATCAAGAGTGTTGAAGATGAAATAATTTTACACGCTTACATTTTAAGATTATATATTAAAAACGATCGTTAATTCTAAAATTGCCCAATAGCTTTTCTAACAAACTTCGTCTTTGAGTTATTATTTTCGCTTCGGCAAACAGTCCGTGTTTTAAATGGAATGGTTTATTGAACGATGAAATATTTTTATCAGTCAATATAGCTGTCGCGCGGTAAACAGTATCTGTCATTCCAATTTCAGGTAAATATTTTATTTCCGCCCGTAAGTAACCAAATTCCTGATAAGGATAAGCGGGAATCGAGAGTTTAACACTTTGTCCTTCTTTTACTTTTCCTATAGCAGATGTTCCTAAGTTTAATTCTACCATGAAGTCATCGCTTTTGTAAGATTGATCAACATAAAATATCGATTCACCTTTCTTAACTAAGGTTCCTTCTTTGATATCTTTATTGAAAATCAATTTCCCACCTCTAGAAGATATAATGGAATGGCTATCGATCCAAATCTTAACTTGATTATAAAAACTCATCGTAGTATAAAAGAAAGAATTTAATTCATCTTTGGCTTCAGTATCCATTTCAATTATTCTGAGCATATCATCAGTTGCTTGATAAGAATTATTTACTAAGTTCATTTCAATGTTAATTTTTTGATTTTTTAGGTCAATAAATTCTTGCGTTTTATTTCTGAATTCTGCTAATGAAATAATCTTCTTTTCAAATAGAATTTTATAAGAATTATAATTTTCTTGCTCCAAATTAATCTTTTCATCAAGATTTAATAATTGCTTTTTAATTTTCTGCTGTTCTTCGGTCATGAGTTGGTACTGTCTACTTTTCATTCCCTTTTTATAATCTTTAATGCCATTTTTACTACTATTTTTAAATAAACTATATTGATGTAAAAAATCTGCATATCCTGTTTGCAGTTCAGCCAACTCACCATAGCTTCTTCCTAAAACAAATTGATCAACACTATGATTTTTTTGCTTAAAAAAATGAAGTGTACTGTCAAGATTTTGAAGTAAGTGAAGAACACTAGAATAATCTGCATTACTTCTTATTATCGCAATTGTCGCATTCGGTTTTATAATATCATTTTCTTTATAAAGAATTTTAGCTATATCTCCATCTGTGCGACTTCTAACTTCTTCTATATTTGTTATCTTCTTCAAAAAACCAGTACCGTTTACAATATCCGGATCCTGCATGAAATAGGAAAAAAACAATAGTAAAAAAACAATTATAAGAATAATAAAATTCCCCCATTTGACCACTTTTTTTGGTTGCTTATATAGAATATTTCTAATCTTATGACTCTGTTCCATTATTATAATTGATTTTCCACGAGTTGATAATAATCTCTTTTACTTGCAATTAAATCATGATGGTTTCCTTGCTCTACAAGAGTCCCATTCTTTATAACAATAATATTATCTGCATTTCTAATTGTGTTCAAACGATGTGCAACAATGAATACTGTTTTATTTTGAAATAGTGTTTTTAAATTTTCTAACATAAAAAACTCTGTATTGGTATCTAGAGCATTTGTTGCTTCATCAAAAATGATAATATGTGTATTTTTATAAATAGCTCTCGCTATTAAAATCCGTTGTTTCTGACCTTGACTTACATTAGTTCCATTATTTTCCAAAATTGTCCCCTCTTTATTAGGAAGTGAAGCGACAAATTCATCTAGCTTTGCTAATTTCAATGCCTCGTAAAATCTCTTATAGTCAATAGCTTCTTCAGTCAGACAAATATTGTCTAATATTGATTGTGAAAACAGATAGCTATCCTGCATTGTTGCACTTAAATTTTTTCTCCAATCAACAATATTTATTTGTTTCAAATCAGAATTGCCAATATTAATCTCCCCAAAAGTCGGCTGAATATGATTTAAAAGCAATTTAAGTATAGAGGTTTTACCTCCTCCACTTTCTCCAACAATCGCTGTAACTGTATTACGCTTAGCCCGAAAAGAAACATTGTCTAAAATTATTTTACCTCCGACTTTATAAGAAACATTTTCAAATTTAATTTCTTTAAAATCCTTATAGCCCTGGTCATATCTTTTATTATTATCCACCTCATCTGGAACATCATACATTTCATTAAGCCTTTGTATACTTAGTTTAGCATCTTGATAAGCTTGTATAAATGAAATAAATTGTTGAATAGGATTATTTAACTGCCCTAGAATATATTGAATCGACAATAAAACACCTAAACTAATAGTACCTTCAATAACTAGTTTTGCGCAAAGAAAAGTTATTATAATATTCTTAGATTCATTGATAAAAGTAGCCCCGCCTTGCTGCCATTGATTTAAATTAAGATTTTTAATATTAAAAAGAAATAGATTTGCTCTTAAATCCTCCCATTCCCATCTTTTTTTTCTTTCAATATTATATAACTTTATATCCTTAAGCCCCTCAATAAGTTGTAGAGTATTAGATTGAATTTCTGAACCAGATTGAAATCTTAAAGTATCCAACTTTTTTCTTTTAGGTAGAAAAGATAATGTCCATAGTGTATATACAACCGTGAATCCTAAAAAAACCAAAAAAATATCTTGATTATAATACAGAACCAAAATACTGTATATAACAAGATTAAGTAGTGAAAAAATAATTCCAATTACTTGATTTGTAAAGAAAGATTCTATTCTTTTTTGATCATCTAGTCTTTGCAAAAAATCTCCTTTAGTTCTAGTTTCAAAATATTTTACAGGCAGTTTGAACACCTTAGCAAAAAAATCATTGAGAATAAATATATTAACTCGGATACTTATGTGCATTAGAATCCAAGATCGAATAAACTCAATTGAAACCTTTCCTAATATTAATGCTAACTGACTAAATAGGATTATCTTGATAAAGGAAATGTCACTCAGTAAAATGCCCTTGTCAACAATATTTTGCATTAAAAAAGGGAATATTAATTGTATTACACTTCCGACCACAAACCCAATAAAAAGCTGAAAAAATAAAAATTTAAAATTTTTAAGATACCCTAGGATATTTCGAAATATGTGGTTGTCCGTTTTTTCTGATATTTCTTCAAAAAATTTATTATTTGGGAGAAATAAAATAACATATCCTCTTTGATCTTTATCGAGCCAATATTTAGAAAAATCTGTTAAATTAAATGTTTCTATCTGATGAGCAGGATCAGCTATAACAGCTTTTCTTTTATTTATTTTATAGAGAACAACAAAATGATTATTACTCCAATGTAAAATACAAGGGTGATTCACTTCAAGTAGCTCCTCAATAGACAATTTCACTACTTTTGATACAAGATTAAGCTTGTCACTTGCTACTGAAAGATCATAAAGAGAATTTCCTTCTTCTGATAATTCTAATGATTCGTCTACTTGTACAGATTTATCAACTCCGAATGCCAAACATATCATTTTTAAACATGCTCTTCCACATCCCATTTCATTGATCTGTTTAATCAATCTATAGTTTCTCATTTTACATAAATGTTTAGTAATTCTTTGTGGAATTTCTTTGCACTATACCGCTTTTTAATAAAGTGTAAAATATTATGTGAGTAGATATCTCTAGTTGGCTTGTCTTTTATAATCTCAGTTAATCGTTTTTTTAATGTTTCTATTTTCACTTTACCATGAGTGTCCAACGGCACTTTAAATACACTGTTTTCCGGGAATGATGCAAATGATGGTATATCAGCAACTAATATAGGTAAAGCATAGCTTGCTGCCTCTAAGAAGGAAATACTAAGCTGCTCATTGTTGGATGGCAATACAAAAAGGTCGGCTATTTGATACAATTTATCGATGATGATTTTATTTTCCCTAGGGATATATCCTGTAAAAATAATACTACCTAAACATTTTAATGATAACTGAAGAGCTGAAGATAATTCGCCATCACCCACTACAATTAATTTCAAATTTGGAAATTCTGTCAATAACATAGGTAAAACTTTCAATAATTCATAAATACCCTTTTGGACATGAATCCTACTATTGAACAAAATCACAAAATCTCCTTCTAAAATATTGAAACTACTTCTTATACCATTTTTTTTATCTGAAGAATATCTTCTTTTTAGAAAAACACCAGTTTTTAATAATGACAAATTACAGGTTTCTAATTTAAAGTGGTCTGAACAGCGCTGAAGTATGGGCTCTGAAAGACAAATTATACGATTACAAATTTTAAGTAATAACGTTTCTCGTTGTACTGTTAATTCTTGTTCTTCACCTAATTGAAAAGAATCAAAATGCATCGTATAAACCAAGTGCACATTATGTTTTGTTTTTATAATGTCTGCTAGGTGATAATGATTTGGGGTATTAAAGTGAAAAACATCATTTTTTGTTATATGATATTCTTCATTTAAAGAATTATAAAGATCATGATGAGGTAAATTATATAAATTTCTATTATTGAAATGACAGCAGAAGACCTCAGCACCTGAAATTTGACTCACTTCAATATATTCCTCCTTCTCTGATCGAATAAAGTCAACAAAAATAAGTTTAAAAATTTTGTCCTTTTTAAACAATTGAAAAATAATACTAACATAACTTCCTATGCCATATAATCTCGATACGGCAGAGGAATTCACCAGAAATAATCTTTTCATACTATCTTACCAAATATTTATAATCCTTGATAAATTTTGAATACAGATAATAAATTATAAACTCATGTGTTCTATTATTTGTCTCGAATATTCTATTGACGAACATATGAATGATAGAACTACAATACTCCTGTTTTGATAAATTATCTTTCTTCAGATTTTGTTCTATAAAAGATATTCTTGTTCCTTTACGAATACCCGACAAGTAAGAAATCGTCTTATTCGAAAGTACTTTTCCGATATCAATGATATTCGGCCTGATATATTCTTTATACAATCTATCTAAGAATATTTTTCCTGTTTTATGGAATTCAAGTTCTCTTTGAAAACTGTCACGAAACATGTTTGAGAATTGCAGCTTTTCAGTGAGTGTAAAATTAAATAGATCAAGGAGGTCCTGTATAAAGGTTATACAGATTAGATACAGCTCTTGCTCTTCGTGTGGTGTGCTTAAAATCTTTATAATAAAGTTGCTATGTAAATGAAATAAGGATTCGGTTTCTTCCATATTTTCATAACCATATCGCTCAAGTTCCCGTTCATAAGTATCAATCGATAAAGTCGATATGATTTCTTTATTAATCAAATAACTGAACATTTTGGAAAATTCAGATTGAACCAAATTGTTATCGTTAGACAGTATTCGTAACCGTAAATGAAAATTAGGATCAGAATAACGAATAAAAAAACATTTCTTCACATCTACAATTTTAGCAATTCTACTTAATGTTGGGTATATGTGTTTTTTTAAAACCATATTAGCAAGATCGCTATTTAGGTAAATCTTAAAATATAACCAATCACCACCGGGAATTTGGTCTTTTTGAATATTGTTTTTTTTCTTATTTGATACGGGTTTGGGATCCTTTAGATTTTTATTATATCCTGTAGCCACATATTCATTGATATCAGATTCATCACCATCAAAAAAATATTCCTTGATGGTGATAGATTTTGATTTACTATGAAACTCTTTTAAGAGGGCGAATAAACTATTATTTTCTAAATCTATAAAAAGCTCATTATCACCTTCGGAAATAATAAATTTGTTGGGAACATTCTCACTTTTCAGAACATCGATTAATTTATCATCAGCAATCTCACCCAAATCTATCTTCCAGCTCCTGGGACTTAGAATAATATCTTTATAAGTAACACGTGGTAAATATTTAAAAAATTGAGTATTACTTCCAAAATCAAAGTTAAAAGTATTTCCCTGATTATTTAAATCGCATAAAAGTTTATAAACAGGTAAGCTGTCAAAATTATAATTATGTGCGCACGAATGATAAGGTATGAGTGCTTTTTTATGTTGAGCAGATAACAGTTCAATTTCATCATTTCTGAATCTTAAAAAGAGGTCATCAAATTTTAAATTACTAATGTCACTATTTCCAACAGCTACATAGGGAAGCTCTAATTGACGGCTATGTTGTCTTAACATCACATTTCCTAACCTATCCATTCCTGGAAAATGTACAACTTCAGCCACTTTTTTCCCGCTGTGATAATCTTCTTCATGATCGCATATTCTTTCTATCAGTTTCTCGATACTTGAATCGCAATGTACAAATCTGCCGACAACATTAGCAGCAGATTTACCATTAAAACCTTTTAAGAGATATTTAGAAGATCCATTTTCAATTTTATGAGAAAATATTAGGGAAAAAGAGGCTGGTAAATTTATTGCTCGATCTGGAAATCTTCTCAAGTCGGTATCTGAAATCTCTATATCAGACCGTGTTGCAAGTGCGTTAACAATCTTTTTTAACCAAAATGTATCTTTATCGCTTAAAGTTAAAGTAGTATTCACCTTTCTATTTAACATATTTGATAAACTTGGACGAAGTGGCTGATATTTACTCTCCAATCCAATGTCTGGATCCATAACTGTACTTAAAGAAATTGTTCGATTTCCATACTTTTCAAAAAACTTATTTTTGAAATTATACAAATTACCAGATACATTATGTCCAACAGTGGTAAGAAAAAAAATTACATTTTGAATACTCTTTAATTGATCCCAATCCAAAATATTTTCTGGAATATATGTATCAATTTGTATAAAATTTTTTGGGACATCTATAAATGTTAATTCAATAAGACATTTCCTTACATCTTCATAAAGCTCTATGTAATTAATATGACCTTGATTATTCGTGTTTTCGATTCTTAAAATAATTTCTCTTATTTCACTGAGTTTAGAAATAATCTCAGGTAAATCTCTATCTAAAAATTTAGATTTCAAAAATTCAATTATATAATTTAACTGCTCCTCTTTACTTGTTAATTTAATCTGAAATTCCGAAATGATAAATCCTTCTTGAATTAAATTATGGATAAAGTCAATAGCTTCATCTTTCTCATATCCTAAGTTGACAAGAAAATCAACTAAGTAATTGATCGATCGACCTTCATTCGAACATTGACTTATAATTTCTTGGATTACAGAATTACTTTTGACTGAAAGCAGAGAGAATTTTTTATAATTATTATTTGGATTGGAATAATTTATATATTTTATTACACCTAACGAATTATAAACTGAATTATTCTTATGGAAAAGTACGCGTTTCTTCAAAACATCCAAAGAATTCATATAATTAATAATTTGTGAAATACAGACTGTATCCAATCTAACATTTCGTTGGATCCCTACAGATTCTCTACTATGATTACCAGTTGATATTGTAGAAAAAAGACCAAATGGTGTACATCGAGTCTGCATTCGAATATAGTATTTATACAAACTGTTAAGAAGCTTCTGAGTGGGTTTCAAGTTATTTTCCAAATGCCTAACAACTTCAAAATAAAAATCCCTGGAAGCTAAATAAATAGCTTCTTTAAAGATTTCATTTTCATTAAAAAATTGTAAGATGTTTACTTGATGCCCCCCATTTTTCTTTAATAGTGGCGATCTTTTTACAAGAACTTTATCGAATGTAATATTTAATCGAGAAGCAGAATTTTTTTCCATTGCATGTCGTTGTTTAATATTGAAAGTAAGCCCAAACCAATCCCTGAAATCCCCTCTAATAGTGTATAATTTTCTCTATAGCCTATTCCGGATATATAGTTTTTTTGAAACTCTTCGCTAGAAGGAAATTTTTTTAAATAGATATTCAAATAAAACTCCATTTGTTGTTTATATTTTGATTCGGAATACTTATTTAAAAGATGTGAATACATGAGACTATTTCCAATTAGCCCATGACAGAGACCGCTATCCATAATACCTTGTTTATCAAAAGGTATTAGAGGGATATTATTTAAAATATCAGTGCATCTTTCTTCTATATTATCGTTCTTCATTATTTTAGCAGCATTTAATAGAATGATGGAATTTCCTAAATCTCCATAGCACCAAGCAATTCTCGATGATTTTTTTTCGGAAAAATCGCCTCGTTCTATAATAAAAGGAAAGTAAAAATGATTGTGCGATTGTTTTGTAATCAATTCAATTAAATTAAACAATTTGGCTAAAGTGTCTGTCACTTTCTGGACTCTAATACCAGATTCTTTCGCTAACATTAATGCATGTATGATAGACACATTTCCATGAGAAATTCCCAAATTAATTTGATCGGGTCTACTTCTATTGTTAGCTACTTCATAAAATGGAAAATATGTAAGATGTTGGTCGATATCAATATTTCCATCAAGCAAATTATCGGTCATTTTCTCAACAATGGATTTACACAGCTTTTTTTGTCTATAACGATGTAACAAATAAATATAAGTTCCAGTCCCTCCATGTAAATAGTCATAGTTACCTTCGATAAATCGTTCATTTACCCATGCTGCTAATTGAAAATCAATGTCCGGAATTATATCATTTGGATCTTCTTCAATGAAACCCTCGAGTAGACAAATATCTAGTAACCAAGCAACTCCAGCCATTCCACTACATAAACTACCATTAAGAGAAACATGTCTTAATTTTTTCAATAAATGCTCTAACATACCTCTACCATAATCTTCAAATTTGATTTGGTTTAACTGACGACCAAGATAAAAATAGAAAAGTATGCTCCCTCCCATATCACCAAATAAAAATGGGGAGGCAGATTCCTGCTTTCTAGATCGTAATTTCTTTTCAATGTTCCTTAATTCTGATATTATTTTATCCATAACATCTTAATTTTGGGGACTAGATAATAGATCACTGCACATAAACTTATAAATCCAATGAATGATACCAAAATGTATGATTTTAAAAAGAGGACTCCTTCTCCATATGCATCTTGCATAATTAGAAATGGATAACAATACACATTTAAATAACTATATTTCCACGCTGTCAGGAAAAAAGAAAAAAACAATAGCATCAAAAATGGTAAAACCGTAATTAAAAAATTATTAAAAAAGATGTTAATTAATATTTGGATACTTAAAATGAAGAAATTGACAACTATTGCGGTTATTGCAAAGAATATGATAAATGTTGGTTTATAAAGTATAAATTCGGGAATATCATAGATTGCTCCAAAAGTGTATCCAATAATCAATAATAGTGCAGTTGATGTTACAATGCAGAAAAAAAGAAAAATGCAAAGTATCAATTGTTTAGATAAATAGAAATTTCTGATTTTTAAAGGTAGAATGATATGACTTCTAAAACCATTGTAACGGTGCTCGGAATCAAATATTACGAATGGTAATACGATCGCGTACAGAGAAAATAAAAATGACAACATCACAATGGAATCTTTACAAAGAATAACCCAAACATCATAGCCGCTTTCACTTACTTTCAAAAGACCTTCTTTTTGATTGAAAAAAATAACTAAAACCAACACTAAGGGCAACCACAAACTCACTAATAACAACTTGTTCCGTGTTATTTTATAAAAATCGGCGACCAATATATTTTTCAGATTAATCATGTGGTACAATTTTGAATTTCGAAATACAATTCCTTTAACGAATAGGTTTTTTCTTCTAATATATCTTCACATATAAAGAAGTCCTTATTCATATTTATTACTTTAATCTCATTGGTTTCTTTTTTTCTATAAAAAGCTTCACTCTTCACTAATTGAAGGTTCTTAGGATGATCTGTTATTGTAGTTATTAAAAATGAGTTTGACTGCTCTTTTGAGAAAGCTAGAATCAAAGAACCGTTTTTGATCATTAAAAACTTAGTACAGAGCACTTCCAGTTCGTTGAGATCATGACCCGAAATAATTATAGTTAACCCCTTTAGTTTATTCAGTGATAAAATTTTACTGGTCAAAAATTGACTATTAATCGGATCAAGAGCAATCCATGGTTCATCTAAAAATAAAACTGACGGATCATTAAGCAGGGCTATAACAATACGCAATCGCTGTTGATATCCTGAAGAAAGCTGACTTACTTTAAACTTTGTATATTCAGTCATACCAAACTCATCTAAGAGATCAAGGCCATATTGGATAGGCACATTTAGCAATTTGCAGTAATAATTAATGTTCTCGACTACGCTTAGCGTTCCATATGTTGCAGAACGATCCAAGACAGCTGCTATATTCGACTTCAATGCTAATAAATTCTCTTTATTGTCATACGACTTAAAGAAAACATTTCCTGAATAATTTGAATAAACACCTGTCATGATATTGATCAATGTTGACTTTCCAGCACCATTTTGGCCAATTAGACCGACAATATCACCTTCTTCCACATGGAAGCTTATGTCATTTAATATATTGTTTTTCCCAAAAGAAAAACTCAAGTCTCTAATGTTATATATATTTCCCATCAATAATGTGTTGGAGTCATGTGTGGAATGAAAATAAAAGCATCAAATTCTTTGAACCAAAAATTTTCTAAGTTGTTAAATCCTAAAAATCGCATTACACTTGATTTATTTTTCAAAGCATCATTAGTGTAGAAAATACTTGCATCAGGATGATTGTTTTTCAAGAAATATTCAACAGTAGTACTAGTCGCGGGATTATTTCGCTGAATATTACTAGTAGCAATATTAGTTGAATAACCGTCATAAGAGGTTGTCATGATGGTAAACATTTCGTCTTTAAATTTATTTTTAAGGTAATAACCAAGATTCTTACCAAATTTATTGGTATTTAGAATATGCTTGTTTGCTGACCACAAGACAAATTTTTCATCCGGAAATTGTTCCATTTGAAAAATGGTGTTTTCAAACATAACAGAATCACGGTAAGCATTATATTTATCTCCTTTTAGAAACATCTTTGCATAGTAAAAATCATAAATATTCTGCAGGTATCTTATATAAAGTTGTTGCTCCCCATTGGTTGATGTGAAATCGGAATTTATTAAATCGATAAGTAGTTTAATTTCCCGCAAACACGCCTCTCTGTTCTTATCCATTTTACTTGATTTTGAATTGAAATAAAGCACTGGACCATAACCATTTTTCAATGAATGCCAAAAATGACGATAGTGATATTGCTCAAATGATGGTATAGTGTTTAAATAACGAACCAAATCTTCATAAATCTTTTTCTGCGTAAATATAGTTGGTATCTGAAAATCGATCCCTCGCACAATAAATGGATCAGATGTTTTAGCAGATTGATATATATGCTGTCTTAATTCCTTTGTTTCTTTTGATTTAGCCCAAAATGGATTTAAGGCCACGCTGAAATCTATGTTTTGAGCATTCCGTAAGCTTTCATTTAATCGATAAGTCGGATAAAAATTACTCTCAAAAAAAAGAACATTAAAGCCATTTTTTTTAAGGAATATGACTAATTCTGAATTAAGAGCCTGGGTAGCACCATCACCATGTTGCTGCTCACCAAGTAATACCAATTTTTTTTCCTTTAAGTTTTTAATCAAACTAAAATTTTCCAAATCATTGAATGCGATCTTGTAATTTTGTAAAGAATCTGCAATAAACCTTTGCTCGGTTGATTTGCTTTCTATAGACTTATTCAAACTCCAAGTAATGATACCGAAAACCGTAACTACTATTAAAAAAAAGAAAACCATTATCCACAACAGATGTCTAAACCTCATAAAAAATCCTTTGTATCAAATCTTGTGTTTCTTGCCGGTCTTTACCTCCCAAAATTTTCTTTAAAACTTCAAACGGAACTTCTACATCTTCATCTGAATTAATCTTATCGATGTTATATCGATAGGTACGACGACATTTGTCATACTCAATCGGAAAACCTAGTTCTTTCATCTCTGACAAGTCTTTCAGAAGAGCACTACGAGACAAATCCATTTTCTTTGCAAATTCTACGGGGTTCCCAGTCCTTTTCTTCTTGATCAGAAAATGTATTTTACTCATTCTACTTATATAACTATACAAGCTCATATTTCACAAAAAATTAATTACAATTTAATTTAAGATATTTCACTCTAAGGTATAAGGTAAATTTGAGAAATAAAAATTTTTACAGAAATAAATATGAGTCCACATATAAAAGACTTTAACTACCTATCTTTAAAGTGTATTTTAATATGTTATATGTATATAATTTAATGTCATGAAAAAAATGAATGTAAAGAAATTACGTTTTGACAAGTTATCAGAACTTAATTTGAATCAGAGTAAAGAGATCAAAGGTGGAAATGCAGCATGGACAGGAGGTTGTTCAGATGGTTGCCCTTCTTTCTTGGAAACATCTTTAAATTGTACAAATGGGGGCTGTACAGCTGACTGTTCTGGAGAATGGAACTGCTTCACAACAGACTTATGTACAGGCTATTTGTAGGAAAAAAAAGCGTTTCCTTGCTTAGCAATTAACTCAATCAGTAAAAGGAGGATGTCAAGTTTATTCCACATCCTCCTTTTTAAAACGTCACTTTTAAAAAGTAATAAATATTTAACAACAAATTTACATGAATAATATTTTCACTAAAAACATGCGTACTAATAATTTTACAATAAAATAAACATAGTTAATAAAAAAATTTAAAGGTGTAAATATTTATTATAAAAGAAATATTTTAATATATATGCAAAATCCATATTGATACAATTGTGCAGCTAAGAAATTATAAAAAAAGACTGAATGATAAAGAAAATCGATTTATTAACAGTTTCATAACAATTTATTATTACAAAGGCTATGTTATTCATGATACAATCTTGAACAAAATGAAAGTTTTTCAAAAAATGAATCTATATGTTTAAAATATGTGTGATTATGGCAGCTGGTCAAGGAACCCGTTTAGCACCACTCACAGCTACAAGACCGAAAGCTATGTTACCGGTGGACGGAGCACCGCTTATTTCAAAAACGTTGCTTCAGCTCAAAAATAAAATTAAAAATATAGTAGTAACAGTAGGAGAACATTCAGAAGATTTAGTAATATACGTCCTTGAAAATGGCGGTACCAAAGTACTGTCTACATTATATAAAGGAAATTGCTGGTGGTTATTCAACTCTGAAATTAGAGAGATTGATGAGCCGGTTCTGGTTTTACCTTGTGATAATATCACCAATCTTAATTTACCCTTTATTTATGATAATTACCAGCAACTGGGTTCCCCCCCCTGTATGGTTGTCCCTATTTCACCTAAACATGAGATTGAAGGAGATTTTATATCATCTAATAATGGAATTGTAACTGCGATTTCCAGAAATGTAAAACAACCCATTTATTGCTCAGGAATTCAAGTAGTTAATCCAAAAACAGTCAATAATCTTTGTAAACAAAACGAAGATTTTTCAGATGTTTGGAATGAATTAATATCAATACAAGGACTCACATGTTCTAGCATCTATCCAGAAAAATGGTACTCAATTAATACCGTTGAACAATTAAATATTTATAACGAAACTCAAGTACAGAATGAAAATCTTTCACTTAGATTTACCGTCAAAGATCATTTATAAAAAAAACAAGATCAGTAAGATAGACCACTCTTCTGTAGCAGAGATCTTTTCAATCACTGCTATTCAATCTTGTTTTGATATATCTATTGATGAGCATTGGCATTCCAATAAATATGGATTTCCATTATCAAGGACGGAAATAACGACATTCATGACTCATAGAGAGGCATGGAAACGTATTACAGAGGAAAAACCAGCGTTTCATTTAATTATAGAAGAGAATATCTCAATTGATTTTGACCTAAATGATGCTATTAGAGACTTAGAAAATCTACCTGATGACTGGGATGTCTTTTTTCCATATGATATGTATCAAGTTGCAGAAGAAGAGTCCCAATTAAAAAACGTTGAATTATTGAATGAGAATGTTCGGGAAAAAAGAGAATTAGAGGCTTACCTACTAAGTTTCAATTGGGGTAGTTCAATTTATTTCATAAACCTCAATGGTGCACAAAAGCTGTTAGAAACAAGTGTAATTAAGCAGACCGTTGAAGATGAAATGATTTCGTTGACAGCAGGTGACCGATTGAATATGTATTACAGTGAAGTATCTTGGTTCAATATTAGAAATCATCCTAAAAAAAACAATATAGAAAGAGAAGAAATAATTCTCGATACAATTTTATCATACAATGTGTGGACCGAAGATGATAATAAATTATTACATGAAGTTTTGAAAATTATATCCACTACAGCATCAGAATTAAATATACCTCTTATTCTCCAAGGAGGATCGCATTTAGGTTATGTTCGACACGGAGGAAAAATGCCCTGGGATGATGATATTGATATTGGTATTGAAAAAAAATATGTCGAAAAATTAATTGAAAAGTTAATTGAAAAAGATCTATCGATAAAGCTCCTTGTAGAAAGGAGAACAGATTCGGTTTATTATAAAATATGGAGTGATAAAGGAATTGAGATAAAGGGCTACCCTTATAAGTTTCCATTTGTAGATCTATGGATGTATCAAATCATCGGAGAAGATTTTGTTTTTGAGAACGGCATAATCTGTCCCAACGCTGCTTCTAGTACATTAAAAGATGTACAATTTGAAAATTCTATTTTTCAGATTGTACATAATTCCTTAGAGTGCCTTGATACTAGATATAAAGATTGGCGAAATACAATAAGAATTTATAGTTGGAGTCATAAAAATGAACGGCCTGAAAACTATATTTTAAAAGCTCATATCAAAGTAAATGAATATGGTAGGTTAATAAAAAACATTTAAACTTGTTGCGAATAGAAAGTAATGCAGAGCTTTTTTCAATATTGAGCTCCGCATTTTTAATTACACAAGTTTTTTTACTTCTTTCCTTGTTGTTTTTTGGGCGGAAGTAACGACGGAGTATTGCCCGGAGTTTCCTTATTATCCCGTTGACGTCTGTCTGGTTTTCCTGTTGAGTCAGCAATTCTTTTTGGGCCTGTTTTTAGTGCCATAATATTAAAATTTAAGTTATAAATTGTATTAATTATCATCTAAGAAATTATCAGAACTGGTATAAAATCAGGTTCTGGTATAAATTTCGAAAATATCGTAAAAAGTGATGTCATCTTCTATGGTTTTAAGATAAACGATCTTTTCACTTGCAAATACTGAACTAGGACTAATCACCACTTTCGCTTCGCCTGCACGTACATCGAAATCTAACGCATCATTCTTATTACTGGGTAAAGGCACAAAATCTCCTTTATCTCCTACCTACACCCTTAGTTCTCCTGAAAGACCAGGAGTCTGTGAACAATACAAAGAAAGTACTGTTTTTTTAATCGGAATATTGCGTCTTATATTCTCCTTTTCAGACTCAAACTCTTCACTTGTAATTAAACCTGAGTCCAGCAATTTCTTAAGTTTGTATAGCTCATCTGTAAAGGACTTTTGATTGGCATTTAATATTCCATCAGTCTGCTTCTTGTTCTGGGACAGCAATTGCTTTTCAAACTCGATTTGCTCATTGGATTTTGAAACCAATGTGAATATAAGGCCGATCAATGGTGAAAGTAAGATCGAGAGAAAGAATGCTCCTACAAATCCAATATTTCTATTGGTACCTATAGCACCTACAATTATCGAAAAGAAAATCCAACCTAAAAATACTTCCATTACTCATTTTTTATTGATAATAAATTTAATCTTGATCAAAAATAACGTTTGTTTAAATTGCTATGATACGGGAAACCTTACAATGAAATATTTTTGAAAAAAGACCATTTTATTATGTTTATAAATAGAGAATTACATTACGACAATGATAACTAGAGCTGTTAACGTGGTCGTCAAATGAAATTAAGAATAATATTCATTTCATTTTTGAATCTTTCTTTATATCGAAAGTGATGCACACAAAAGTAAACCTTAAAGTAGAGAAACTTCGAGTATTGTTTGACTATGCTTCGGGACTGCTTCGCCCCTTTTTCGGAACGCCTCTACTGTTTCCCTACCCTGCCTATACCTTGCATATAATGTTTTTTGTAGAGGCAAGGTAGACAAACAGTATACAAACAGTAGAGGCACAATAGACATTTCCCGAAGCCTTCCCGAAAAGTGTGCGAATAAGTAGCGAAGCTGATTACTATAATATTCAGCTATATTCCAGAAAATTGTTGAAATTCTATGACTATGATAATCCATGGTCAGAGAGTTATGATGTGATTAGTAATTTCGTATAGCGTTTTATATATAGGCTGCGACACAGGTGCCTTAGCAAGCGTATTGGATGATGTTTCTATTAATTCAAGATAAAAATCCGTAATCATGGCTTAAAAGAATCAATGTTCAAAACGTTATTATAAATGGTCTGAAAGATATTGGGCCAAATTTCTCCTGATCCAAAATCACATATTTTTTGTACTCAAAAAATATATTCAGGATAATAAACTTTCATCCAAAGTAATTCTTAAATTAGATATTCTAATTTTGGATATCTAATTTAGCTACATGCCAAAAAGTGATTCTATTTTATTGAACAGCATGGATTCCAGCAGCAGTATTGCTTTTGGCATATGGGATGGTTTAACTCCTGGCATAGTAAAAGCGCTAAATCCACATCGGCATAACCATTATACCTGCATGCTTGTTGAAGCTGGACAGCTAGAAGTCCTATTTGATTTTGAACAGCTGAACATGCCTGCTGGAACACTTTTTGTCTGCCCACCGCACCAGGTACATCAGATTACCGGGACTGTTGGGGCATCTGGTTATTACATTTCTTTTGAAGGCCATCATATGACCAAATCAGCCAAGGACATACTTGATGCGTTTTTAAATGAAACGATTATATTATCGCTCTCAGAACTCGAACACCAATGGTTTAGGTCAATTTTGGACTCCCTGAAAAATTTGGACAATATAAACACTACCGCAAATAAGGAGGTACAGAAGCCCTTGCTGTCAGCTTTTATAACCCAGGCGGTAATTTGTCACAAACGCAAATTATCCGCTAAATCCATAAGTCATAGCCGCCGGGTTATCAGTATAACCAACGAATTCAAAAATCTTGTAAGAACTGATTACCGCAGTCTTAAACGCCCCTCACAATATGCCCAAAAATTAAATATCTCCGTGGCACATCTAAACGATGTTGTTAAAAAGGTGACGGGCTTATCCGCATCAGCACTGATCCAGAAGGAAATACTAAGCGAAGCACAGCGCCTGCTCTATTATTCGCAATTGAGCATTAAGGAAATTGCGGTACAGCTAGGCTATATAGACACTAAGTACTTTATCAGGCTTTTCACAAAAAAAGCTGGACGATCACCGAGCGATTACAGAAAAACACTAAGTCCCAATCCAGACCTAGATTAGACAAACCGTACCATTAATCTCAAACACTGTTTCTTTTTTTGTCCACCTTTTACCTTTGTTTGTCAGTTTTCCTGCATTCATTTTTTTACCAATTTTGTACTGCAGATACACTGTACGGTACAGTATATCGCATAATATTAATTCTTAGGTGTTATGGAAGGTCATAATTGGGCAGCAAGTCCGACTTATAAATTATCAACCACCCCTGAAGGAATTGTCGATTCTCTTTTGGATCATTTTAATTCCAGGGATATTGAAACCATGCTCGGCTTCTATGAGGATGATGCAGTCGTTATCAGTACCAGTGGTGAGCCCAAACGCGGAAAAATAGCGATCGCCCATGAGCTGCAGCAGTCATTCGGATTTGGATTGCCGATAGAAATTGTTGTCAGGAATATTTATTCGACCGATAATCTGGCCTCATTGGTCCTGCATTGGAAAATCGCTGGGACAGGAAATAACGGCGAAAAAGTAAATATTACCGGAACTTCAAGCGATTACGCAAAAAAAGGACAGGACGGTTATTGGCGGTGCTGGTTTGGAAATCCATTCGGAGTACAGGTGCGCAGCTTATTTTAATCAATTTCACAAAATTAAATATTTTATATATGAAAATCTTAGTAATCGGTGGTACAGGTCTTACCGGAAGGCTGGTCACAAAAAAACTGGCAAACCTTGGTCATCAGGTGATCATTGGTTCGCCTTCACATGGCGTAGATATCATGACAGGAGAAGGTCTTTCGCAAGCACTCGAAAATACGGAAATAGTAATCGATCTATCCAATTCCTCCTCTCCTGAAGAAGAAAATGCAATCCATTTTTTTCAGACCGCAGGAAAGAACCTGGTAAAAGCGGAGCTCGTAGCAGCCATCAGGCATCACCTCGTACTTTCCATTGTCGGAACGGACGATGCGCTGGAGATAGGATATCTTCGCGCAAAGAAATATCAGGAAGACAACATCAAAAACTCCGGAATACCATATACAATAATTCGTTCAACACAGTTTTATGAGCATACCGATGCGATCATTGCCGTTCAGGGACAGGGTGACGAGGTATTTGTTTCAAAAATCGACTACCAGCCCATTGCGCTGGAAGATGTGACAGATTACATTGTTCAGTTTGCACTCGAAGAGCCTAAAAACGGGACTGTCGAGATTGCGGGCCCTACAAAAGCAAATATGGATCATTTTGTCGCGAAATATATCGAGATAGCCGGAAAGCCCATAAAGGTTGTTTCTGATGACGACAGCAAATATATGCATCTTGTTGTTCCTAGATCACTGCTCGTTCCTGCTGAAGAATATAATGCAGGCAAGATTCATTTTGAGGAATGGGCAGTGAATACTGTGGTAAGTTAATACGTTAAAAATGATCACTTCGCGAAATGCTCTTTCGTAGTTCTTTTATCCTTAAATGCAGGTCGTTGTCGACTTGCATTTATTGTTGATCACTATCGAGGATCAGCATTTGAATATTGTCCCAAGTAAGTTGTTTCCTTTTAAATACTAGCAAACTCGATCATCCTGCAAAATCTATTTCAATAATCATTACTCTTCCCGCCATTCAATCCCGGGATACATTTTTCCTGCTAATAAGTAAAATTGCAGTATTTCTAAACCCTCTTTATTATCAACAAGCAATGCCGTAGAATATTCATCCTTTTGTCAAGATCAAGTCTTTCATTTCATTAGTTGTGCCTTTCGAATTATGCGTAGCGAAACCCGCATCGCCATTGACTCGGAGATATATTGCAAATGAATGAGTTGAATTTCTTAATAGCATAATTGTAGTTTCATCATGTCCACTAAGGGTGTATTCAACAAATGCAGTTTCATGAAACTTTGAAACCACAGTTTTCAATTCTGCCAGCGTAGTGACGAAAAACTCCTTTCATTGGCAACCAAGCTCAACGCTGTAGGATTTGAGAGAACTTCAATTCCATTGAAGACAGTTGAAACATTTTACATTTGTAATAGAAAATTTTGGACAACAGCCCTTTCATCCTCATTGTAAGTGATGCCACTTATTGAAATCACGACCATATTTTATGGACATGGTGAGGATACCCTGGGATCCCATGCGTTTCTAATTTATAATAAAGAAGCCGATATTTCAATTGCTTATAATAACAACGGTGAACGGATCAAAAAGGAAGATTTTATAAAAAATGTAGTTAATGTTGTTTATGATAGAGAGGTTAAACTTCCAGAAATTATGTAAGTTTAACCTCATGTTCCAGATGACCTGTGCTGAGCTGGATATCTTAAAGATCGATACTTTCAGTAGTTGGTGTATATCAATAGAAAGTGCTGGAATTATTTCAACCTTCCAGCACTCATATTCCAAAAAAAAACCCAATTATAAAACCATTCCACCGTCCATAAGGATTTCCGTTCCGGTCATGAAACTTGCCACATTGTTATCTGACAGATAAATAACAGCTTTGGCAACATCTTCCGCAGTTCCCATTTTTTGTAAGGGGATTCCGCTGATTAACCATTCATCAAGACCTTCCAATGTTTTTTCGTCCAATCCTGCTTTGGTCATAATCTCCGTTTTTGTAGGCCCCGGACTTACTAAATTTACTCTGATTTTTCTTGGTGCTAATTCTGCAGCAGCGGTTTTTGCAATGGAATTTAATGCTGCTTTGCTTGCCTGATAAATCGAACTATTTGCTTTAGAGGTGGTCGCAACGTTGGATGAAAGGAACACCACTGAAGCACCATTGTTCAACAGTGGAATAAATTTGCTTAAAGTAAAATAAGCTCCTCTGAAATTAATACCCATTACATTGTCAAAATTTTCGGCACTCATATTTTCGATCGGACCTAAAGTTCCGGTGACTCCTGCATTAATAAACAGGATGTCAACTTTTCCAAATTGCTTTTCAACTTCGGTTTTCAAATGATCAATGTCATCCAATTTTCCCTGATCCGCCACAAAAGAAATAGCTCCTAATTCTTCAGCAGCCTTTTCGATGGCTTCTCTTCGTCTTCCGGTAATAATTACTTGTGCTCCTTCTGCGATTAATTCTTTTGCGGTTGCATATCCTATTCCGCTGTTTCCACCTGTTACGATGGCTAATTTGTTATTAAACTTTTTCATTTGTTTTTTTTCACAAAGTTATAGGGGAAATGGTATACTTTTGTTATCAGTATAACCAAGTATATCAGTATCATCCATTATATCATTTAACTTTGCAACCATGGCAAGAGATCAGACAGAAGAACTTAGAGCGTTGCAGGACACCCTTTATTTCATTGGAGGAAAGTGGAGAATTCCTGTCATTAATTCGCTTTGCAACGGCAACCGACGTTTTCGCGAAATCGAAAGAAGTATCCCCGGGATTACTACTAGAATGCTTTCAAAGGAACTGAAAGATATGGAATTAAATAAGTTGATTAAACGAACTGTTTATCCGGATACTCCTGTTTTAATTGAATATGAACCCACTGAATATTGCAGGACTTTCGGGAATATTATTTCGGAAATGATTATTTGGGGTAGAGAACATCGAAAAATGATTGTGGAAGATAAGGTTTAGAATCGTATTATTTGTGCTACAATTGTTCATCTAAAAAGCCGCTGATGGTAGTACATATGAAATAAATGCTTTGAAAGTTCTTAAAGGAGATAGGTCATCCTGTAAAGTCATGAATTAAACAAATCTAAAGGTGCCATCGGGTCAGATTATCGCGGCAGATCCTGTTGGCTTTTTGATTGTTATATTTATTATCAAACTTGTAAGAAAAAATTACTGCTCCAATAGATCTCCTTTTTTATTAGTGAAAAGCTTGAAAAGGTCTTCAGCTCCAGCGTTAAACTTCTTGCCGTTAACATAAAACGAAGGTGTTCCATTGACCCCGCTCATCACTCCACCCTGAAAATCAGCATCTATTCTATCGGTCAGCTCCACTTTTTTGAATATCTGATTTAAATTTCTCCATATTCAAACCTATTTTTTCTGCTAGTTCAAAAAGATACAGTTCGCCAAGGTTTCTCTGATTTTCGTAAATGGCGTCGTAAATTTCCCAGAATTTATCCTGAAAAGAAGCAGCTTCGGCACCAATCGCTGCTGAAAGTGCATATTCGTGCATTTCTGAAAGAGGGAAATTTCTAAAAACAAATTTCACTTCTCTTTTAAATTTTTAGTAATTTCTTTAGAACAACCGCAAGTACAAAAACGGTATATGGAGGATGTCTTGATAAAACAATACCCTCTGAAAGTGAAGACATGTACATTAACTGTGAGCTTTATTTTGCTAGAGCTTCTAAGAATTGGGATAATAGTGGTGCTGCTTTTATCAAAACATCTTCTAGTCCTACTGTATCAGCAATGGAAAGGATTTATCTGATAACTAAAGGCAAACGATAAGTAATGAGCAGGCTTTTAAAAAGCAGTTGGGCGAACAGGGTATAAATGGCCAAGTTCGAAGACTACTAGGAACAGGATTTTGTCAACAAAATGAAGAAGAAGCGTAAACGTAAAAGAGGACAATAATAATAAACTTCACTTCAACAACTGAATAATATTTAATTTATAAATTTTGCCAATAGGTATCTTACAGCTTGCAACAAATATTATATTCCCTTCAATGCTATTAATGTGTTTTGTGCCAACTGCAAAAGATTTATGAACTTGTACAAAATCATTTTGAGCTAATTGTTCCAAAAAAGCAGAAAATTTTTCACGAATTGTAATAGTTTCGCTCGTGGTTACTATTTTGGTGTAATTTCCTGTTGCTTCAATGTAAAGTATGCTTTCAACTTCCAGTTGAATGTGCTTTTTGTTGCTTTGTACAAAAATCCGTTTTGAAACCTCATTATTTTCAGAAGAAACGATTTTGTGATTAACAGAACTATCAAACGCCTTATTGATGGCTTTTAAAAAGCGTTCAAAACCAAATGGTTTTAGCAAATAATCAGAAATATTGTGTTCATATCCTTCTAAAGCAAATTCCTGATAAGCGGTAGTTACGATTACTTTTGGAGGATTTTTTAGCGTTTTTAAAAATTCAAAACCTTTTAAAACAGGCATATTTAAATCCAAAAAAATTAAATCCACCTCGTTTTTATTCAGATATTCAAAGGCTTCCAAAGCATCGTAACAGTTTTTCATTAATTGCATATTCGGCAGTAAATCGCAATATCCTTTTATGATGTCGTGGGCAATATGTTCATCGTCAATGATTAAATATGTTATCATAATTGTTTCAAAATTAGTTGAGCTTGATATATATTTTCTGTGATTGAAAAAGTCAATTCGTGCTGATTTGGGTAAATTAATTCTAATCTTCTTTTCAGATTTTTCAAGCCAATTCCGGATTGGTTTTCGGCTTTCTCATAATTATTTTCAATTGTAAAACAGATTTCGTTTTCAGAAGTTGACAAATTCATTTTTATATAAGCATTCTCCCTCAAATTTTCAACTCCGTGTTTGAAAGCGTTTTCTAAAAGAATGATAAATAGTAAAGGAGCACCTTTTCGGCTTCCATCAACAGCACAAATAAAATCAACAGATATATCTTTGTGGTAACGCATTCTGTGGAGTTCGATATAGTTTTTCAAGAAATCAATTTCTTCTCGCAGTCCGACTGTATTTTTTTCTCCTTCATAAATACTGTAACGCATCATATCCGAAAGTTTCAATATCAATTCTTGTGCTTTTTGTGGGTCTTTTGCCACCAAGCCATATAAATTATTGAGCGTGTTGAAAAAAAAATGCGGGCTAACCTGGCTTTTTAAAAGCATCAGTTCGGCTTTCATTTTTTCATTTTTTAGTTTGGACATAAATACAAGCTGACGAACCAACCAAAAAATACCTAAACCAAACAAGAAAAAATAATAAGTGATTACAAGAAACACAACCTTTGGATGATAATTTCCTAAAAATTGTACGGATCTGTTCTCTGTAGAAATCACTTCATAAGTGGTAATCAATAGAGGAACAACTGCCATTGCCAAAAGAGCAACGACAATCCATTTTATATTTCTTTTTATTAATAACATACTGCAATATTACAACTATAAATTGCCCACTGCAAGAACGTTGACAAACTATCGTAAAACAGTTTTGAAACAATAAAAATGAGTGATGAAACCACTTTGAGATGATGAAAATACTGTTTGTCTAATTACAGAAGTCGTTTACCACAATTGTTTTAGAAACGGAAAAAGCATTTATAGGTTTACAGAAAATTAATCAAAATAATATGAAAAAACGAATTTTTAGATATGTAAAACATATCATGATAACATTTGTAATACTTGGAATTTTGGCAATCTCATTTGGGCTGTATCACGGGGCGACTTTTCGATATGCAGAAAATCCTAAAATGATGAATTGGGATAAAGATGGTCCTTACCTATTTAGTAAGAATGACAGTGTCTTAACGGTTAATTATATCCGGGGAAATCAGAATACAGGCTTTTATTTAGACCAAAAAGAATTCGCTTCAAATTCAGAAATTCTGGCTTATTGTTATTTTCCATTAGATGATACCCGTTTTGAATTTATCATCAATAGCAAAATTGAAATTCCGGCAACTACTTATAACGACAACGCTAAAATTTTGGCGATTTCCGATGTTGAAAGCGGTTTTAAGACTTTCCGTGATTTTTTGATTACCAATAAAGTAATTGACGAAAAATTAAATTGGACATTTGGGAACGGACATTTGGTTTTACTCGGAGATTTCGTAGATAGAGATTTTTCGACTACACAAGTACTTTGGTTTATTTATAAATTAGAACAGGAAGCAAAAGAAAAAAACGGAACTGTCCATTACATTTTGGGAAATCACGAGTTGAAAAATATGCAAGGAAATTTTGAAAATACTTCGCCGAAATATTATCACGTTTCATCTATCTTAAAGAAACAACAAACCGACTTGTATGGTACTAATTCGTTTCTTGGAAAATGGATGTCGAGTAAAAATTCAATCGAAAAAATTAACGGAATTCTCTTTGCACACGGAGGAATACACCCAGATTTAGCGAAATACAAAACGAATTTAGATGAAGTAAATCAGACTATTCGTAGTAATTACTACAAACCGTACTATCCTAATACTGAAAAGAACTTGGAACAATTATTAATTTCTTCGCACAAAGGTATTGCTTGGTACAGAGGATATTTTAAAGATGATTTGACCCAAGAAGATGTAGAACAAGGATTAAAGCAATTCAATGCAAAATCAATCGTGGTAGGACATACACTTCAATCGAAAGTCAACAAAAAACATAACGGAAAAGTGATAGGAATTGATGTGAAACATCCGAAGGATTATTCAAAATCCATTCCCAACCAAAAATCAGAAAGCTTATTAATTGAAAACAATCAGTATTACAGAATTTTGCATGATGGAGAAAAGAAAGAGATATAAAAATTCCAACAAATGTTATAGCGGAGGTTTCCCTCCGCTATTATTATATCGAGATACATTCAGCCAAATACTTCCAGGAACCGCCCTTGACTGACACATTCTTATAGCGACTATGTAAGAGCCTTTAAATTCACGCCCGAACATTAAAACTAAAATAATGCAGGGAGAAGACGATTTAAGAGGGCTTGCCAAGATAATGGCTTTTATGCGGGCAGTAAGTATTTTATTGGTGCTGATGCACCTTTATTGGTTCTGCTACGGTTTCTTTTTAGAACGTGGCTGGACGTTGGAAGTAATCAACAAAATCTTAGGGAATTTCAACAGGACGGCGGGTTTGTTTTCACATACCTTATATACCAAAGCCTTTGCTTTGGTGCTGCTTGCTTTAAGCTGCTTAGGTACAAAGGGTGTAAAGAATGAGAAGATAACCGGGACTAAAATTTACGTGGCTTTGTGCGGGGGCTTTGTGCTGTTCTTTCTGAACACACCATTGTTGAAGCTATCTCCGGCAACAGGCACTTTCCTGTATATCCTTACTATCTCGTTAGGTTATATCGTCTTGCTGATGGCGGGCGTATGGATAAGTCGATTGCTGCGCACTAACCTGATGGACGATGTTTTCAACAACGAAAACGAGAGCTTCCAACAGGAAACTAAACTAATGGAAAATGAATATTCCGTAAACCTGCCCACCAAATTTTACTACAAAGGCAAATGGAACAGCGGTTGGATAAACATTGTAAATCCTTTCAGGGCAACCATCGTTCTCGGTACTCCGGGTTCAGGAAAATCTTATGCAATCGTAAATAATTACATCAAGCAACAAATTGAGAAAGGCTTTAGTATGTACATCTACGATTTCAAGTTTGACGACCTTTCAACTATTGCGTACAACCATTTATTAAAGCATCGGGATAAGTACAAAGTTCAGCCGAAATTTTATGTTATAAATTTCGACGACCCACGCAAGAGCCACCGTTGCAATCCGCTTAAACCCGACTTTATGACGGACATTTCTGATGCTTACGAGGCGGCTTATACGATAATGCTAAACCTCAACAGGACGTGGATACAGAAGCAAGGAGATTTTTTTGTGGAAAGCCCAATTATCCTATTGGCTGCCATAATTTGGTATCTGAAAATCTATGAGGATGGTAAGTATTGTACGTTCCCACACGCTATTGAATTGTTGAATAAAAAGTATTCAGATGTATTCACGATTTTAACTTCGTATCCTGATTTAGAAAATTATTTGTCGCCGTTTATGGATGCGTGGCAAGGTGGCGCACAAGACCAATTACAAGGTCAAATCGCATCGGCAAAAATTCCACTATCAAGAATGATTAGCCCCCAACTGTATTGGGTAATGACAGGCGACGATTTTTCATTGGATATCAATAACCCGAAAGAGCCAAAGATTTTATGCGTAGGCAACAATCCCGACAGGCAAAATATTTATTCGGCAGCTTTGGGTTTGTACAATTCGAGGATTGTAAAGCTAATTAATAAAAAGGGACAGCTAAAGAGTTCCGTTATCATAGATGAGTTGCCCACAATTTATTTCAGGGGACTGGATAACCTAATCGCAACGGCGAGAAGTAATAAGGTAGCAGTTTGTTTAGGGTTTCAGGATTTTTCACAATTAACGAGGGATTACGGCGACAAAGAGAGCAAGGTCATCCAGAATACCGTCGGTAATATATTTTCTGGTCAGGCTGTAGGAGAAACAGCCAAAAGCCTATCGGAACGCTTCGGTAAAGTATTGCAGAAACGCCAGAGTATGACGATTAATCGTAACGATAAATCAACATCAATTTCTACGCAATTGGATAGCCTTATTCCAGCATCCAAAATTTCAACGCTTACACAGGGTATGTTTGTGGGTTCTATTTCTGATAACTTTGACGAGCGTATTGAACAAAAGATATTTCACGCTGAAATTGTCGTGGACAATGAAAAGGTAGCGAGAGAAACCAAATCGTATCAGAAGATACCGAACATATTAACCTTTGTTGATGAAAACGGAGTTGATAATATGAAACAGGAAATCGAAAGTAATTATCGTAAGATTAAATCTGATATTCTGCATATTGTAGAGAACGAAATGGAACGCATCAAGAACGATCCTAATTTACAGCATTTGGTGCAGAGTTAATATAAGCATATTGCTTTCTTCTGGACTACCAATTGTTAAATATCTGGTCCGTCATTCCGTTCTTTCCAGAAATTACTTTTGTATAGAATTTTGGAGCATCAACTTGCGATTAGATTTTTAGCCCTAATCTCATAGACAATTGAAGATGTTTCAATTAATATATTATTATGAAAGCGAAAAAAAAGTTAGTGATTATTGGAGCCGGTTTTGCAGGCTTTTGGAGTGCAATAAGTGCAATTCGTCAAATCAGAGATATTGGCAAGGAAGACGAACTGGAAATAACAGTGATTAATAGAGATAAATATCTAACGGTTAGACCTAGACTTTATGAAACTTCCTTGAAAGGATTAAGGGTTGATTTAGAAAAATACTTTAACCCTTTAGCAATTGAACTAGTTATAGGAAAAGTAGAGGTGATTAATCCATTAGAAAAAGAGGTTAGTGTTTTTACCGATAATGGTTTGAGAGTTAAGAATTACGATTACCTTATATTGGCCTCTGGAAGTACATTGAAAGCACTTAATATTCCGGGTATTGAGCAGTCTTTTAACGTTGATACCTATATAAATGCTCAAAAATTAGAACAACATCTAATTACATTAGCAGAAAGCGGTTTTTCCAAAGAAGGAGCAACAACCTTTTTAGTTGTAGGAAGTGGACTTACTGGTTTGGAAATGGTTACCACTATAGAAGAAAAAGTTCAATTGTTGAATTCGGAATTTTCTGATGATCAGAAAAAAATTAGAGTAATTCTTGTAGAGAAAAATAAAGAAATAGCAGATTACTACTCTTCTGAAGCACAGTCTTACATTCTGGAAACTTTGGAAAAGAAAAATGTAGAAATTGTATCAGATACTTATATTACATCTATTGAAAATAACACTGTTTTTTTTAATAATGGCACTACAATAAAATCTGGAACGGTTATATTTTGCAATGGAATGGTAGCCAGTTCGCTTACAAACTTTTTTGAAGGAAAAAGAGATGAACAAGGCAGACTACATGTGGATAATAATCTTAAACTTACCGAATATTCAAACGTTATTGTGTCAGGAGACGTAGCAAACTTGTCTATAAACAGTGACGGTAAAAGTTCGATAATGGCATGCCAATTTTCAATGGATCTTGGTAAATGGGCTGGGCATAATGCTGTAAATGATCTTTTCTCTAATCCCTTAAAGCCCTATATAAACAACAACTATGGAACTTGTTTAGATTTGGGGCAGGAAGATGGACTTCTTACTTCTGGTTTTGACAGGAAACTTTTAATGAAAGGAAATCAAGCAAAACAAGTTAAAACAATGATTACTACTCAAGGTATATATCCTCCGGAAACACTTGAGGATACATTAGCTCTTTCTTTCCCTAAAATACTAGCTGCTGACATCTTCTAGAAAATTAGATAAAGCAGTTTAATATGATGCACATGTGTTCAAAACAACTACTGAACACATGTGTATTTTTTATTTATAAATAGAATTTTTAAGTATATCCACTGCTTTCATCAATTCTTCTTCATTGAGTGATGCAAAACCAAATCTGACAGCATTGTAATCTGAATTATTCCCTTGATTATAAACGCTTCCCATAATTTTTAGGCCTTTGGAAGAAGCTTTTTCAATTATTTTAGTTAATTCGAGATTTTTATTGAATTCCAGCCATAATGCCATCCCCCCGTTAGGTCGTGTAAATTTAATTGATTCACTTAATTGTGAACTTAATAAATCTGTCAAAAGGTAGCAACGTTGACGATAAACCTTATTTGCTTTTTGTATCAACCTTGTCAATTCACCGTTCTTTATTAATTCAGATACTACTTTTTCTGTAAAAACATCGCCTCTTAGATCAATAAGCATGCGTTTCCTTGCAGCAGCTTGTACAAATTTTGCAGAGGCAACGAGGTAACCTAATCGAAAAGGTGTTCCCAAAACTTTAGTAAGAGATCCGATATAAATAATGTTTCCCTCATGATCGCCACTGGCTAATGGTAAGTAAGGCTCATATTGAAACTGAAAATCATAATCATAGTCATCTTCAATAACTGCAAAGCGATACTCCTTTATTAACTTTAGCAAATGATTTCTACGCTCCAAACTCATAGTAACAGTAGTAGGGTGATGATGATGTGGGATCACGTAAATTAATTTTATGTCATGTTTTTTAAGGATCTCTTCAACCTTTTCGGTATCCATACCATGACTGTCAACAGGTACCCGAATTAATTCTGCTCCAAGACTTTCAAAAAGCATGTTTGCAAAAAAATAGCTCGGATCACTAACAATGACCTTATCTCCCGGTTTTATAATTAATGATGCAGCTACATATATTGCCATTTGTGCTCCTCTTGTAGTAAGCAGATTTTCAACCTTAATATCTATTCCTCTGGTCTGATTTAAAAAATTGCACAGGGCATTTCTAAACTCTGCAGCACCTTCAAGTTCCCAGCCAGAATTTAATTTTTTAAGAGATGAATAATCCAACGCCTTTCTATATTCTCCTAACATTGCATTTGCAGGGATTAAAGATATATCCGGAAAACCATCATCAACTACAATGTCAGCTTTCCTGGATAGAGATACAGGATAGGTAAAGCCTGCAAATTCATCAAATCCAAATCCCGGATCAGCTTCGTATGTAGCTATCCGTCCATTGTTGTAAGACCTTGGTCTAACTACAGGCAAATTGGGTGATACAATAAATCCTTTACGGGGCAAATTATCAATCCAATCCTCAGAAACCAAGGCTTCATAAGCAGCCACAATTGTTTTACGGTGTAAGTCTAAATCAAATGCTAATGAGCGGGTGCTTGGTAATTCTGTACCGGGTAAAAGCTTTCCCTCTTGTATAAGACGTATTAATTGTATAGCTATCTGTTTAAAAACAGCTATGTTGCTTTTTTTGTCTATAACGAGAAGATTTTTATAAGGAAGCATACAGGAAATAGATATCAGATTACATGATATCAAAAATAATCAAAATATAGCTAAAATTCATTAAAAACAGCTGGACTATCTATTTATATCTTTCTGGTCCGTCATATAGGTTTTTACGTGAGATAACTTTGCATAGTTAATTACTAGAACAAATGAAAAAATCGTATCCAATCATCCAATTATTGCTTCGCTATTCTGTAGGGATCGGATTTCTATTGCCTGTGATGGATCGCTTGGGCTATTTTGGTGCTCCCGGCGAAACGAATGTTATATGGGGAAACTGGACCAGTTTCGTTGCTTATACCCATCAATTAATGCCATATGTTGATTTGAAAACAGCTTCTTTTTTTGGCTTCTTGGCTACTGCTATTGAGATTATCTGTGGTATTTTGTTATTGGTTGGTTACAAAGTTAGGTATGCAGCTCTGGCTAGTTTCGGGTTGACATTCATATTCGCAATAAGCATGATGTTTTTTCTCCATTTTCGAGCACCATTCAATTTTTCAGTATTTGTTGTAAGTTTCTCAAGCTTGCTCTTGTCCACATTACCTCATTTTTCATGGAGTATAGATAACTATTTCTATCAACGTAACAAATCACATCAATAATATTCATTAAATCAATTTCAAATAGCATGTCAAAAAGATTAAACATTAAAGAACTTATTCCGGATACCTATCAAATTATTATGCAACTGTCCGAGTTTGTATCAAAAACCGGAATAGATAAATTACAACAGGAGCTGATCAAAATTCGGGCTTCACAAATAAACGGGTGTGCCTTTTGTATGAGCATACATAGCAGAGAGGCACTGAAACATGGTGAAGATCCTAAAAGATTGTACGTTTTAAGTGCTTGGAGAGAGGCTAAAAATTGGTTTAGCCCAGAAGATCAAGTTATTTTAAAGCTTACTGAAGAGATAACATTAATAGCTGATAATGGTCTGTGCGATGAAACTTATCAAGAAGCCGTTTCACTTTTCGGAGAAGACATGACAGCTAAACTAATTATGGCTGTGATAACTATCAATGCGTTGAACCGTATGGGGGTATCCCAAAGCTTGCATCCAATTGGTTAATACTAAGACAAAAAAATAAAATGAAGAAAATTTTAATCATTAATGCCAGTGCTCGTAAAGAGCGGTCATTAAGCAGGTATATGACGAATATATTTGTGGAAACCTGGAAAGTAAAAAATCAGAATGATGTTATCTTTTACCGAGAGGTTGGACAGGAACAAATTCCCCATGTGAGTGAAAAATGGATAGCAGGAGCCTTTAAACCATCTGAACTGAGAACTGCAGAAGACTTAGAAGCTCTCAAAATAAGCGATAAATTGATTGCAGAACTTAAAGATGCCGATATAATTGTGTTAGGCACCCCCATGTACAATTGGTCTGTACCTAGTGCTCTGAAAGCATACATAGATCAGGTACTAAGAGTACAGGAAACTGTTCTTATTAGCAAAGATGATCCCCTAAATCCATATAAAGGACTGATGAAAAACAAAAAAGTATATCTGTTGATGGTTCGGGGCAACTTTGGTTACGAGCCAGGAGAGTTCTATGAACACATGGATTTTCAAACAAACTATTTAAAGACAGTTTTCAGGATCATGGGTATAGATGATGTGGAACACCTTGCCATAAATGGTGTAGATGCACAAGCACGGGATTTGGAGTCTGTTGCAGAAAGAGTCAGGTTTTTGATCAATAATTAGTTTAAAAAATAATGTTATGGGCACTATAGACTTCATAATAGCAAAAACAAAAGATCAAATTATTTTTTGTAAAAATGTACTCTTTGCCTTCAGAACAAATCTTGATGAAGCGACCTATATCGATCAGATACAGCGTATGATTGCTCATGAAAATTTCAAACTGGTGTATATACCTAACGAAGACAACACAAAGGTTGCTGCATTTATAGGTTATAGGGTGATGAATACACTTAGAACAGGTCGAATGATTTACATTGATGACCTCTATACCAATCCTGAGCATAGAGGTAGAGGTTATGCAAGAGCATTACTTGATTATGTAGACGAAGAAGCCACGAAAACCGATATAGCGTCGGTACATCTCGACAGCGGATATACGCTTTATGATGCTCACAGGCTTTACCTAAATAAAGGATATGTACTTGCCTGCAATCATTTTGCAAAAACAACGGTATTGTCTCTTTAAACACTTAGCACTTTTGCACTAATGTTAACATAAAAAATGAAATAACTATGAATGCTGAATTAATCGCAACATCCGCCAGCGGACTGGCTTGGACTGTTGTCTATATAGCACTGATATACCGTGGCATAAAAGACAAAACGTATGGTATGCCACTCGTTCCTCTGGCCTTAAATTTCGCATGGGAACTTGTTTTTTCTTTAATTTATCCTCCAGCAGATACAGGGTTAGCCGGCACTGTAATCAATGCTATTTGGATGATTTGTGATATAGGTATTGTTGCCTGCTATTTCGTGTATAGCTACAAATACTTTTATCAGCGTTATGAGATTTCAAAGTTATCATGGCTTACTTATTCCGTAGCAGCATTTTTGGTAGCCTTTGGTATTATGTTTACAGGAGGTCCATTTTTTGGACAATTTGCCACCTACTTTAAATCAGATATTTTTCACGGAGCAATTTTCATTGCCTACATACAAAACCTGATCATATCTGTTTGTTTCTTATTAATGATATGGGAGCGTAAGAGTTCTGAAGGACAATCACTAACTATTGGTGTTTTTAAATGTATTGGTACCGGTCTGACTGTCGGTATTTATTATCTTTTTATACTCCATCAAGGACAGGCCTATCTAATGAATATTATTATCGGCTTCACTTTTCTGTTAGACCTCATCTATATAATGACTATTTATAAACAACTAAAACGGGAAGGTAAAAATCCGTGGAAGAGATTATAAACTACCTAATTGTAAATTTTCAATACATTCAGAAATGAAAAAACAATCCTCAAAATCTAGAAGAAACTTTATTCAGTCATTAGCTGCTGGAACTATTTTACTTTCTTTGAGCCCCTTAGTTGGAGTGGCGCAGACAAAACAGGATGAATTGCCTGCACTAAAGAGCAATGGAAATAAACTTATCCTGGGTATGGTTGTATTTGATGGTTTTCAATTGCTCGATGTTTTTGGTCCATTGGAGATGTTTGGTTCGCTAAGAGATAAGGTTGAAATTTTGATTATTGGAGAACGTCACGGACTGGTTAAAAGCAGTGCAGGTCCATCGGTGGTTATTGATTGTACTTTTGATGAAGTTAAAACTTTAAACATTCTGATGGTACCTGGCGGAGGCGGAACCAGAAGAGAAGTTAATAATGGAGCTTTGATAGATGCCTTCAAAAAATTAGCTGAGAGTGCTCCGCATGTCGCATCTATCTGTACAGGAGCTGCCATACTAGCAAAAACAGGTTTAATAGATGGTTTAAAAGCAACTACGAATAAACGGGCATTTAAATGGGCTACCAGCCAAAGTGATAAAGTAACATGGGTTAAAGAGGCCCGCTGGGTAGAAGACGGAAAATTTTTTACTTCCTCAGGTATTTCGGCAGGAACAGATATGGCATTGGCACTTATACAAAAAATTTTTGGACGCGACACGGCGATTAGAATAGCAAATGGCGCAGAGTATGAATGGAACGAAGATTCCCTTCACGATCCTTTTGCAAAACTAAATGGTCTTGTGGATTAGCCCAATACAGTAAGGAAATACATTTTACGTCAATTCACTGTATTCCACAAAAAACAAATAAACGATTCATTTAAAATTAAAAGAAAATTAATATGATAACTATTTCCAACGAACAAAACGTACTAACCCTCATTAGTGTTTTTGAAGTTTTACCCGAAAATCAAGAAAATCTACTAAAACTACTTGTTTCTTGTACAGATCAATTTGTTGCTGACTGTGCAGGATTTATCTCTGCAAGTTACCATTGTAAATCGTCAGCATAATTTGGACACAATTGATTGAAAACTAAGCGAGTGTTTTCCTAAAAAAGCTTTAACTTTAATCATCATGGGAAGACCAAAAAAAACAACCCCCGAAAACTTCATTAAGGATTTACGACGTAGTACGCGAAGAATCTTTACGGCAGAGCAGAAAATTCTGATCGTTATGGAAGCATTACGTGCAGAAAACTCAATTGCTGAGATTTGTCGTAAGCACAGTATTAACGAGTCTCAGTTCTATAAATGGAACAAAGAGTTCTTAGAGGCTGGAAAAAAGAGACTTGAAGGCGATGTCACGCGAGAGGCAACATCAGATGAAGTGGCAGACTTACGCAAAGAAAACGCCAGGTTGAAAGAAATGGTTGCCGATCTGGTGCTACGCTATGATATCGTAAAAAAAAGCTTGGA
The DNA here is from genome assembly GCF_012030425.1 of Sphingobacterium sp. B16(2022). GTDB lineage: Bacteria > Bacteroidota > Bacteroidia > Sphingobacteriales > Sphingobacteriaceae > Sphingobacterium > Sphingobacterium anhuiense. Next base: position 1,951,836 of record NZ_JAAUVN010000001.1, read on the forward strand.
TCTACTGGATTAACCGATAAATACAAATAGTTAGGTAGCTTATCGATTTTATCCAAGTGCTTCATAAGATACATCCATTGATCCAGAATCGTCGGTAAATCGGCTTTAGCTTTATTAAAATTAGGTAATACAAGCATCTTGTAACTCAACTTAGGATATAGCACCTCCTGATCGAATTCGTCAATAATCTTACCACTATAAAAGTACTTATCACTATTGGCAACATCCAAACGAAAGCCTAAAACAGCGATAAAATAAATTGGCGGTAACTCATAATTATCTCCTTTCTTTCCTTTTTTAGCTAGACGACTAATGGTCCTAGAGGTGTAACCCACCGCACGATCAAAAAAGAAATCCTGATTCTGCAATTGCATCTCTACTAGAAAAACTTCTCCACCTACACCAACACATCGCAAATCAAAAATAACTTTGCGCTCATTAGGTTCATCGCCATCTTCCTCCACATTGCTATAGGTAAGATCCTCTACAACATGTTCGCCTTCTAAAATACTATTCAGAAAATTAATTAGGTTACCCTTATTCTCCTCTCGACCGAAATAAAATTTCCAACCGAAGTCACTTAAGATATCGATGTACTTCGAAAGGTTACTTATCTTTACACTCATAATGGTATATTACTGGTTATCAAGTAAAAATAAAAAACAAAACCTTTTAAACCAAATAATTTAGCAAAAATACTAAATTATTTATCAAATCAAATAGTTCTCTACTTACTGTTAAAAGAATAGGAAAAAACGTTTGTTGTTGGGTAAAATAGTTGTGAATACTAAAAAGAAAAGCCACATCTCTCGACGTGGCTTTGAATAAACATATGAAATTTACTTAACTTACTTATACGAGTTGATAGATTGAGATACTTTCCAGTTACCACCGTCATTGACCAATGTGATTAAATCGGTCTTGGTAAACCCTTCAAATTGTTGGGTTACTTTTGCCACCATGTAGTCACTGGATTGCTCAACAATGGTAGTGCTTGTTTTACAGTTCAGCTGCTCCCCTTTTTGTTTTTTCAAGAATGAAATAACTTCTGAACGGCTGTTGATCCTATCTGTTGAGGCATGTACTTTCTGTTTAAAATCTGAGGTAAACAACTGCTCTACTCCTGCCGACTGTCCTTCGGTCATAACCGCAACGTAATGATCAATGGCTAGATCTGCTGTGGATAGATTGACGACCGCTTTTTTAGAGTTGTCTCCTAGTGGTTTGCCTGCTGCCATAGTGAATGTTGATACTGCGATCAAGGCTGCTGCTGCGAATGTTTTTGCTATAGTTTTCATAATGTCTTTATGTTATATTGTTAGTTGCTATTTGTTTGTTGATTCAAAAGTAGGGTGTAAATCGTCCCTACCCTATCGCAATTAGACTAAACCAACTAAAAACTCGGTGAATGGTGGAAATGGGTAGGTGAAGTGGTTGAACCTGAAATGGGGTTATTATGCTGTCGTCCACTTGTCAATAACAAAGGCACAAAAAAAACCGCTTGGTCATCCCAAACGGTTCAGTATAATTTAGAACGATGTTCTATTTCAATTTTTCGATATCCTCGATGGAAAGTCCGGTACCTTTAGCAATTTGCTCTACAGGTAAACCCATCTCTTAAATTCTAATGCAATTAAAATAGCTTTTTGACGCTCACCTTTCTCGATACAATGCTTCTCTGCTTTATCCAATAAATAGCATAGAAATGAAAGAACTCTTGTTAAGAAGAGTCATTCTGGGAGCAGATCTTGAAAAGAAATACATAAACAAAAAATGATTGTAAGAATTCAGACCAATCTAATAAATGGTTTAAATATTTGTTTAATTTTGTTTTAGTTATCTTATAAAATTATAACCAGATTATGAAAAAGGTGTTTACGGTCATTGTATATTTAATCCATATTTCAATAGCATTTGCACAACAGTCTAAAGTTGAAAATATAGACAGTATCTCCAATTATTTCAAAGAAATTAAATATGTAACAAAACAAGGAGTAAAATTATGGAATAGGGATTTATATGGAAGTATTTTATTAGTTAATCCTGAAAATCGCCTACTATACAGTAATGAGCCTGATATTAAGAATACTTTAAAGCTACAAAAAGATATTTATGTTGGTACATTACCCGACAGCATTAATATTGCAAATACCTCAATGCAATGGAATGGCAAAACTTGGGCAATGATAATGCTTCCTCTGTCTAAAGATAGATATGACAGAATCAACTTATTAGCTCACGAGCTTTTTCATACAGTGCAGATTTCTTTGGGATTTACCCAATATAACAAAGAAAGTAACCATTTGGAGCTGAAAGATGGAAGAATATATTTACGGTTGGAATTGGAGGCTCTCAAGAAAGCGATCCTTTCTAATACACAGAAAGAGCAAACCAAGCATTTAACCAATGCCTTTATTTTTAGAAAGTATAGAAATGCTATTTTCCCCGAATCTTATGACACTGAAAATCAACTCGAACTTAACGAGGGTCTTGCAGAATATACAGGTTTTATGATTAGCAATAGAAATAAAGAGGCTACAAAACAGCATTTTGTCAATAGTGTAAATACTTTTATCAAAAATCCTACCTATGTGCGGTCTTTTGCTTATAATACTACTCCTATATATGGTAATTTTCTACGTAAAAAGGATAAATATTGGAATCAAAAAATATCTGCTGATAATAACCTAACAGATTTTTTTATTGAAAATTTAAATATTAAGATACCTACTGATTTAAAAGCTACTGTTGTGAAAATTTTTAAAGAATATAACGGCGAAGAAATTATTCAGGAAGAAGAAATAAGAGAGGCAAAAATAAAAATAAGAATAGCAGAATATAACTCTAAATTTATAGAGCAACCACATTTTGAAATAGGTTTTGAAAATATGAATATTTCTTTTGACCCACGCAATATACTTCCAATCGGTGATAAAGGAACAGTTTATCCGAATATGAGAGTAACAGATAACTGGGGGATTCTTGAAGTGAATAATGGTGCTTTAATGTTCCCTAATTGGAATAAAATATCTATCAGTATTCCTACCAAAATAAATGATCAATTAATAGAGGGGGACGGTTGGTCATTACAATTAAATAAAAATTATACTGTTATAAAAGATGAAACAAGCAGTAATTATATCCTTGTTAAAAATAAGAATACCTCCCGCTTGTAGGAGCTGTTACACCTCTGCATCGATTAAGCAAGCTATATACAAATGAAATTGGTTTATGTCTATATTATTTAAAATGACACCATACATTTTAACACACCTATTTCTTATTTTTTCTATGCACTCAAATGGACAAGTAAAGGATAAAGCTAAGTATAACTATGACTTGTATTTACCGAAGGATTATAGTTCTAGTGGAAAAAAATATCCGCTCTTAATTTATCTACATGGAGGATCGCAAAGAGGAAATGACATAAATAAGCTTAAAGTGTACGGAATGCCCTACCTAATACAAAAGGGACATGATTTTGATTTTATAATTGCTTCTCCACAATGTCCCGCTGACAAATATTGGTCATCAGAGAATTGGTTTGAACCTCTTTACTCTGATCTAATGTCTCAATATAGAATCGACACCAGTAGGATTTACTGTACTGGCATCAGCATGGGTGGCTATGGGACATATATAGTTGCCCTGGATTTTCCCGATACCTTTGCGGCTATTGTACCATTGTGTGGTGGAATTAACGATAGTGATACGATGAGAGTATGCAACCTTAGTAAGACACCGATCTGGACATTTCATGGTACTGCTGACGATCAAATCTCTATCAATGAGACAGAACGAATTGTCAATGGCTTGAGGAAATGTAATGAAAAAATAAGATTTACCAAATTAAAAGACAGAGGACACGGGATTGAAGATTTATATGAAACTAAACCGGAAATATATGAATGGTTGCTTAAGAACAAAAAGTAGCTATTGGAGTTGCTAACTCTGTACACCGACGAAGTTGGATATCTGTATATTTGTTACTTTTTGTAATCAGCTTTCTGGATATGATGGGTTACTTAGGGACATTCATCTCGATATTTAATGCCAGTTCACCAAGGTTAGCAACATTCGTATTGCTCAGAATAATAATCGTAGTTTTTTTATTCAAAAATTTCATCCACACTACGTTAATACCCATTATTTGTCCATATCTTTCCATTCGTCTTTCATCCTCCAGACCTTTAATCCATACCCCATAACCATAATTATCAAGTCCGGGAGTAAGCATTGAATCAAGACTTCTTTTACTTATTAATTTTAGTCCATACAGAGCGTTCGAGAATTTCAGTAGATCTGAAGGTGAACAATACATTGCACCAGCGGCATACCAGTTTTCTATAAACATAGGTAAACTATTAATGAAAATAGATGAATTTTTGTCCTTAAAATAAGTACTTGCTAGATTTTTTATTATATCTTTCTCATGCATTACGCCCGAATTATGCATGTCCAAAGGTCTTAATATCTTTTCATACAACACCTCTTCATAAGTTTTACGATAGATCTTTTCAATGATTTTCCCTAAAATTATGTAATCTGCATTATTGTAAGTGAACTTAGTGCCTGGTTTATTTGCAAGAGGTTTATCCCAAAAACTTTTTAAAATCTGATCTGAAGTAAGCGGAGTCTGAAATATACCCAAACCATATTTCATCGCGTTATCTACACTTGAAACTGTATCTATGAGCATAACTCCCGAATTATGGTTAAGCAGCTGATGTAAGGTAACTTTTAAACTTACTTTATCTGGATATTCAGGTAAATAAGTCTTAAAAGGTTTATTTAACTCCAGCTTTCCCTGCTCTACCAGTTGAAGGATCAGGACTGCTGTAAAAGCCTTTGTTATCGATGCAATATTGTAGATAGTTTCATTGTTTATTGGAAAATCAAATCTTCGATCCGCTATACCAAAGCTCTCATGGTAGATTATAGCAGAATCCTGTTGAACTAGTATAGTTCCGTCAAAACCATTCTTCGTTACATAAGATTGAATAAAGGATTTCAGAGAGTCTTGTTGTGCTACTGAGTTGTAATGGAATATTATCGTTAAAATAAAAATGATCAGATATTTCATTTTGGTTTTCATGTATATTGGATATAAAGCATTCATTCTTGTTTCGAATTAATATTTCGCGTGATAAATATCAATAGATTTGCCAAATACTCAATCAACTTTTAATGAATGTCTTACAAGGATTCGTGATGTCCGATATCGGACGATTAATGTCAGATAATGGACATTAGTGATATATATCTATCAATTTATTTCAAAGCTACTTTACTATATAAAAAGACATTTCTATTTACACTAGAAGGATTCAGTCTTTATTCGGGACTGCTTCACCACTTTTTCGAAACGCCTCTACTGTTTCTCTACCCTGCCTATACCTTGCCTATACTGTTTTTGTAGAGGCAAGGTAGACAACCAGTAGAAAAACAGTAGAGGCACAGTAGACATCTCCCGAAGCCTTCTCGAACAGCGTACGAATAGGTACTGAAGCTGACTACTATAATATTCATTTGAAAAATGGTGAAATACTTTTACGCACTAACTTATCTATTCTTTTCTTCGTAGCCCCAAATTGGTTAAATGAAGGGGGGTGATTAGTTCGTTTGGATAGAATCGGACTAAAACAGCAAATGACAGATGTAATTTGCTGAAAAAACATACCGATGAATAAACTTATAATTTTGTTTTCAATCCTACTTTGTATGGTATTATCATCTAAAGTGGTAAATGCACAGCTGCAGCATCATGATGTTCCAACACCTGCAATGGATCAATTGCTCAAAAAAATAGAAGGTGTACTCCAACAGGAACATATGCCGGGTTTGATGATTGCTATTATCAAAAACGACAGCACATTATTTTCAGGTGGATTGGGATATGTCGATTTAGAGCAAAAAATAAAAGTTGATAGCACAACACGATTTCATCTTGCATCTGTGACAAAATTTTTTGTTGCAATCGGGATCCAGAATCTAATAGCTGAGGGTAAACTGAAACTTAGCGATCGACTGCAGGCCATTGCTCCCGAAATCCCATACTCGAACAAATGGGAGTCGACTCACCCTGTAAGACTTGTACATCTCCTGGAACACACAGCAGGTTTTGAAGATATTATGCTGAATAAGATGGTCAATATGACAGGAAAACCGTTAAAGGGAATCAATGCCGTACAGGACCAAAAAAATTCGCTTACTTCCCGCTGGAAACCTGGTGAAAGGATGTCATATTCTAATCCAGGCTATAATGTTTTGGGGTACATCATTGAGAAAGTTTCCGATATTCCATGGAATGCATATATCCAACAGACACTGCTTAAACCTTTAGCAATGAATAGTACCTTGTTTGATTTAAGTGGCGAAAGTCTACAGCACTATGCTAAGGGATATGATTTTAGGAATGGCAAGTATACACTACTTCCGCTTTATATACCTAGTAGCAACGGTGCTTCTAGTGCACTGGTATCGAACGCATCGGATATGACCAGATTTATGCGGTTCCTCCTGGATCCTGGTAAGAGTTACGCTGACGTTCTACTTCGTGAACATGATTTTCTCGAAATGGAAAAAGTACACAGCACCTTGGCAAGCCAACACGGATTACAGACAGGATATGCCCTGGGTAATGATTTATTCCCGAATAATAAAAAAATAACTTTTAGAGGGCATAATGGTAAAGGTGAAGGTTTTAGCTCCTGGATATTTTTTAATAGAGAGGCCGGATTGGCATATACTATTTCTACCAATTGCAATACAAATTTATGGCCTGTATCGGAACTGATTGAAGATTTTTTAACTAAAAATATGGAGATTCCCAAAATACACACTGTAAAAATAGATCAGTCGAAGATTGGACCTATGCTGGGATATTATCAATTTATGAACCCTAAAAATGAGCGCTGGGAGTTCTACAGAAGAATATTCGAAGGGATTAACCTGTTGGCCATTGATAACGATAAACTTATAATTGATAAAGGAAATGGACAGGTAGACTCCTTGCTTCATATAGGGAATGGTCTTTTTCACTTGAAAGGTGATATAATTCCCTCATTTGTTATCGGCCATGATAATGAGGGACACCCGTTCTTTCAAGGTTATGGTAACAGGTTTTATAGTAAAGCTTCTTATTTACCAATTTTATTGCAAAAGATCCCTATTTACCTTGGCTTGATCGCTGCTTTGCTCTCCATAGTCTATACGATAATCGGAATTCCATTAGCATTTTTTAAAAAAATAAAATTCATAGATCTATGCTTGGTGCTATTACCATCCCTGGGCATAGTCTCTTTCCTAATCTCCTATCGTATATTGGGGGTGACTGATGCGATTCACAAGGAACTTTATACGACCCTAAATAGCACAACTTTATCCATTTTCGCTGGTATGCTTTTTTTCGGAGTCAGTGTTGTGGTTGGCGCATACTTATTGTACAAACGCTGGTCACAGCTAGGTAGAAAATGGATAAAATTTACCTTGGCTTTCAACATCATATTCTTGTTGTATCTGGCGGTACTATTTTCAATACATGGCTGGATTGGAATTCCGATCTGGAGCATGTAGATTTTAATTTTCGTGGAAATATCATAAATTTATGAAAACAATCTAAAAAATCTGATGGCTGAAATAAATACCTTATCTTCTTTCAATGCCTTTTCAGCTGGAGCATTATGGCTATTAGGATCCCTGCTTTTTATCGGGTTTGATAAAGTGAATATCCGAGCTAACCGATGGCTCGGGGCATTTTATGGTATCCTGGCATGCAATTTTACCCAACTTTTCCTTGAAGAGTTTAGAATTGGAGGCAGCTTGCTTATTCATCTAATGGAACTGCCTAGATGGGCTATGCTCCCCTGTCTATATATGGCGGTACATCATTATGTATCGCCTTCTTTAAATAAAAAGGAATGGTTTCTTCATTTCCTTCCTTTCCTTCTTTTCCTTCTGTTTTCTTTTGTCTACTTAATGCCACACCTCTTTAATCAGGAATATGATCTGCCTATATTACCACCTTGGATTGGGTTTATCATCCGGTATTTTTTCTTCGTCCAGATGATTTATTATTGGATCGCTTGTTTTTCTCTGCTCCGTCGTCATCAAAGGAACTTAAAAATGTTGGCTTCGTTTACCGATAAGATAGATCTGAAATGGCTGAGCTATCTGTTGCTTTCCGTGCTTTTCATGATTCTTATCCGTATAGTGAGTATGTCCAACGTTAACGTAACTTATTATTCCCCGATACTATATTTTTTGGGTATAATCATTTTGGCATATGCAACACTTACTCAAAAATCAATTTATGCTTTAGAAACGTATCAGCCTGCGGAAAAAGAGGAAATGATACCAAAAAAAATAAGCAATGAACGGCTTACTATAGAGCAGGTTGAAGAACTCAAATCTATCGTGATGCGAAAAACAGTCGGCGAAAAACTATATCTCGATCCAAGCCTGACACTTTCAGTGCTTTCAGGGAAAATAGGCATCAGCACACATGAACTTTCCTATATTCTTAATAATGGGATTGGAAAGAATTTTTATCAGTTTATAAATGAGTTACGGACGGAAGAGGCAAAATCACTTTTATTATCGGAAGACACCAAGCATTTGGATATGTTCGGTGTTGCTATCAGAGCTGGATTTAACTCCAAAACGACATTTTATACCACCTTTAAAAAAGCTACTGGCCTCACTCCAAAGGAGTACATTAAAGCAAATTCAGACGCTTCCAGATAGCAATTATGTTCACCTGTATCCATCCGAACTGCTTCTGAACAACAAAGGATTATCATTGCTTCATAAAAAAAACAATTATGAAAACAATGAAATTATTCAAATCTGCAACTACCTCAAAAATCTGTGTAATTGTAGCGAATCTCTTATTTGGAAGCACATCCCTTTCAACTCACTGTTTTGCGCAGCATTCAGGTGGTATTGTACAGGAAGAGAGTCGACAATCTAAAACGGTACCCTTGGATCAGCTGTTAGGGTACTACCAGCTTCCTAATAAGATTGCTTTTATTGAGTTTGCACTTAAAGACGAGCTTCTTTTTGCCAAACAATTATGGGATAACAAAGAATACCAACTGATCCGGATTAATGAAACGAATTTCGAGTCAAAAGAGGAAGGTCACAAAATTGAATTCCTAAAAGACAGCTCTGGTCATTTTAATCATGCGAAGATACTGGGAAGGATAACGATGACAAAAGTAGGATTTGATCCAAAAAAAACTAAACAGTTATCTGTCGAACAACTTGGACGACTAGAAGGGAATTACACCTTGAATGATGACAATAATCTTAAGATAAATATCCGTTCTTCGGGAAGCGGATTGATGCTAAAGCAACTATGGGATAATAAAGAGATTGCGTTTACGCCCCGGTCCGAAACTTTTTTCTTGAATGATGACGGCACCTTCCCGCTTACGTTTTTATTGAGCGAAGGTGAAGCTATGCAGGTCACTTGTTTTGAAAATGATATATGGATAAAAGTAAAATAGGTCATGATGATCAACCGAAGGTTTTTTAAGTTCTTTTCTATTTGGTGTTTGCTTGCCATTGGGACAAATCCTGCGGATGCGCAACAGGTGTCAGACGAAAATTTTAACTATCCAATTTCCACTCCTACATACACGAAAGGAAATGGTCCTTTGCTATTATTTGATGAGGCGCATAATAATGCATCGACGTTGAAAGGCGCCTACGCTGCGTTCAGCAAGTTGCTCCGAGATGATGGTTATAAGGTGGTGAGCAACACAGAAAAAATAAGCTGGGAGCTTTTAAAAAAAGCAAAGATCTACGTAACAGTGAATGCAATGTACGATTTGGAAGATTGGAACCTACCTGCAAGATCAGCTTTCTCTACAAAAGAGATGGATGAACTGTCAACATGGGTTGCAGCTGGAGGAAGTTTGTTCCTCGTAACGGATCATATGCCGTGTGGCGCTTCTGTCCATGATCTGGCAGGGAGATTTGGAATAAACATAATCAATGGTTTCGCACTTAGAAAGGATGGCTTACCGGAAGTGTTTTCAAAGGAAAGAAAGACACTTATCTCAAATCAGATTACCAGCTCTCCTGGCGAAGAGATCGACAGCATCATGTGCTGGGGAGGAACGGGGTTTATAGTTCCTTCACACGCTCATGTTATTTCTGCATTGGGAGATGACTACAATATTTATCTTCCGAGCAATGTTTCTCAAATAAAAAGACCGCTGCCGGACACGATTCCTTATATCTCAGGAAGAGGCTTAGTGAACGGTGCATATCTAAAATACGGCAAGGGCAGAGTTGTCATATTTGGAGATGGAGCTCCATTTTCTGCACAACTCCAAGGTATTAAAAGTGAGAAAAGAGGGATGAACCATCCTAGTGCCACACAAAATGCGCAGTTCCTGCTCAATATTATACATTGGTTGGATTGCAAATTTTAGGAATATATTGAAAACCTGTCCGAGACATCACCTACTTACAAAGTCTGCGATGTTTCGGATAACTTTTATGAAGACGTAAAATTGGAAAAAGTATACTTTTGGTAGACATTTCCCAAAGTCTTCCCGAACAGCGTGCGTATAAGTAGCGAAGCTGACTGCTATGATATTTAATCTGACTTCCCGAAAAGGTCTGCTTAAAGAAGAAAAGAAAATCTTATATTATTTTTATCTTTAACAAGAAGATTATAACCAATTTAAAGAAATGGAAGATTTACAGGACAAAGTTTGGTATGCATGCTATGGCTCTAATCTTTTGTGAGAGCACTTTCTTTGCTACATAATAGGTGGACCACCGGCAGGTGCAAAAACGGTATATGCTGGATGTCTTGATAAAACAATACCCTCTGAAAGTGAAGATATATATTAACTGTTAGCTTTTTAATACGGTACAAACTGAAATGGTCTACCATAGAAAACTTCTAGATCAGCAGTCTGCAAAACTGCGTAGTTTAGCGTTATATTTCTCGTGTGCTAACGGGGGAATCCATTTCTAACAACTAATCTGCTAAGCTAATAGCTACTTGTAATTGCGGATATTCATCACTTACTTCATGAACATGATCAATACTAGTGAGTGATATATTGTCGTTAAACACTTCAAATTTTAGTATGAAATTGTCTTTTTTGTTGTAAAGTAATCCATGCTCTTTCCCTTCAGCATCTTCATAGTAACCGACTAATAGCGTCCTTTCTAAATTAATGTTGTTTGATATCATTAAATTTTTCAAATCAAGCCATTCATTATTTAGTAATGCTGTTAATTCTTCTATTTCTAATTTATAATCCTGGAATTCTTCCGTGGTCATTTTTATGGTTAATAAAGGTTTATAGGATCTTAATGTACTGTTTAAAATAAAATTGTTGTTTATAAATTCCTGTCAAAAGCCTTGTTTAATTTATGTTTTATTTTGCGTTAAACTGCTTTTGAAAATCAAGTCTGGAAGCGACTGTTTGAAATCAATCTCTTGTAAGGCTAACTTTTTCATAGTTCAAAATTATCTACTTTTTTGTGTGAAAACTTCAGCGTATAATTTATCTCTCCTACTTTTTTTGTTGCAATTTGTGCTTGATTAAGGTCAAGTCGATAATCTTTGAGACAGGTTTTGATACTGCTAACCGCTTTTTCACTGTCTACAACCTTACAAAAAATATTTAATTTCTTTTGTCCCATATCAAAACCATCCACATCGCCTACTCCATTCCAGCCTAGATGGTCTTTTAGATATTCTTGCACCTTGTCTTTAAGCCATAAATCTCTTTTATTTCCTAATTCACTCTTTAAAGGAAACTGAACAACAACCCAATGATGATTGTCTTCATCGATTTGATAATAGCTATTACTTTCACAGTCTTTACAGAACTTATCTACAAAATCGTCATTTGCATTTTTCGTTTCAATCGGTATCTCTTCTACTTTTCCTTTATAACCAACTTTTCCATAGTGAACAATGGCTACTTTTCTCTTTTCGTCAAACCAAGTTTCTTTGTAAAGTAGTTGTTCTTTATCGTCAGCTTTATAATATTTTATCATGGTAAGTTCACCGAAACTGTAACAAACAAAGGATGAATAAAATGTAAAAATGCCACAAAAAAACCGCTTGGTCATCCCAAACGGTTCTGTATATTTTAGAATAATGTTCTATTTCAGTTTATCGATCTCCTCTATGGAAAGTCCGGTACCCTTAGCGATTTGCTCTACAGGTAAACCCATCTCTTTCAGCTTTAGAGCTGTTTCAATGGCTTTTTTATGCTCGCCTTCTGCAATACCCCCTGCTTTAGCTGCTATTGACGCTTTCTTAGTTTCTCTTTTAGCTTCTCTCAATTGCTTTTCTAGTCCTTCAACTTGTTCCTGTTGATACATCCGCACTGCTTCAGCATCCCACTTGCGTTTTAAACTAATATCATACATAGTTCTTTCCTCCTTTGTCAATTTTGCGTAGCTGGCCAACTGAAAGAACCGTTGAAATACGGCCGAATTCATAATCCGTGGCAAAGTCCTCAACGTTGACATATTCTTAAGCATAAAGAATACTTTGTCTAGTTCGTCTTCAACCTCAACTTCGCTTTTAACAAAGTTAATCAATTCGAGGTAAATAAACCCTAAACCTTCGTAGAAAATTTGTCCTGAATCTCTATGACACAGGCAGGTATCGTGAAAATATGTTTTATGATCACCTCCTGGCATATGAAAACCATCCATCAGTACAATGGTGTAGACTTCGGGAATGGCATACCCCCAGGCTTTGCGGTTTCCATTGGGTGCTGTGTCTGAAATGACCTTGCTTGCATAATACAGCATACGTTGCTTCAGGTTGGTCTGTGTACTGGTCTGCATCTCGATGATGATCTCCTCCCCTGTACTGGTTTGGACTACAAGATCAAAAATAACTTTACCGATCTCTTCGGTCGCTCCAATACGCTCGGTATCCCGATAAGTAAGATCTGTGATGGTCTTGCGACCGCGAAAGATGATGTTTAGAAAGTTGATCAGGTTGACCTTGTCTCCGAATAACCGCTTGAATCCTTCATCGGTGGTTGGATCAATAAATACGGGTTCTACATGTGCTAACATAATTTTAGGATTTATTTAAATAATTAATTACATAAATCAAATATGATAAAAACTAAAAATATTAGTCGGTTATTAAACGTTTGTAGTCGTTTGTTGTCGGCTAGCACAACTTGGAGCAATCTTTTTAAAGATACAATAGAAAAAGAAAAGCCATATCTCACGATGTGGCTTTAACTAAACATATGGATTTAAACTTAACTTACTTATACGTGTTGATGGATTGGGATACTTTCCAGTTGCCACCATCATTGACCAATGTGATTAAATCGGTTTTAGTAAAACCTTCAAACTGTTGGGTTACTTTTGCAACCATATAGTCACTGGATTGCTCAACAATGATTGTGCTTGTTTTACAATTTAACTGCTCGCCTTTTTGCTTTTTCAAGAATGAAATAATTTCTGAACGGCTGTTGGTCTTATCTTCTGATGCATGAACTTTCTGTTTAAAATCTGAAGTGAACAACTGCTCTACTCCTGCCGACTGTCCCTCGGTTATAACTGCTACGTAATGATCAATGGCTAGGTCTGCTGTGGATAGATTGACTACTGCTTTTTTAGAGTTATCACCTACTGGTTTGCCTGCTGCCATCGTAAATGTTGATACTGCGATCAAGGCTGCTGCTGCGAATGTTTTTGCTAAAGTTTTCATAATATCTTTATGTTATATTGTTAGTTTATTGTTCTTAATTGTTGATTCAAAAGTAGGGTGTAAATCGTTCCTACCCTATGGCAATTAGACTAAACGAACTAAAAACTCGGTAAATGGTGGAAATGGGTAGGTGAAGTGGCTGAACCTGGAATGGGGTTATTCTGCTGTCGCCCACTTGTCAATAACAAAGGCACAAAAAAACCGCTTGGTCATCCCAAACGGTTCTATATATTTTAAAAATATGTTCTATTTCAGTTTTTCGATCTCTTCTATGGAAAGTCCGGTACCCTTAGCAATATCTGCTACAGGTAAACCCATTTTCTTAAATTCTAATGCAATAGCACGCTTTTCAGCCTTAAGCTTAGCACGCTCTTCTAAACGACCCTTCTCAATGCCTTCTTTTTCTGCCTTATCTAATAGATATTCTTGAGTGCCCATTATATTACTCCTTCCTAATTTTTTTTTAATTTCTGACTCAAATATAGTTAAACTCCCCTGATTTTCAAAGCCTACGTAATACGTTAAAAAATTATAGAGACCCTGACGCGTACTCTTATCCATTTTACGACTCATCATCTGTTCATAAAGATCATGCTTAATATCTTTCAACTTATCATCACTGATATTTTTATTCGTGATAGCCAATAATGTAGTTAAAACTACGACTGAAAAGGGATTACTATTTGAACGTAATGCTACCTCATCTTGATGTAAAACCTTATAACTATTAAAGCGGTAATGGAGAATAGTGCCCATAAACTCCTTAATATAAGCAGATGGATGATAACTTCGGCTATCGTCGGTAAGGATAGCAATGGCACAAATTGGAACTTGATACTTATCGGATATTTTATAGTAATACCGAAACATGCGCTCTGCAAGATCTCCCTTGCCTCGACTGGACTGTACCTCAATATGGCATAGCACAAACTGCTCACCGCCGTCTTTCAAATAGACTTTGACCAACTTATCTACAAAACGCACACCCTTGCCGTTGGGTTCTGGAGGGAATAAAGACTCAAACTCTTTATCTAAATAATCAAAAGGTTTACTCAGATCGAATATACCTGCTGCATCTTCAAAGAAAAACTCTAAAAAATGTGCAAAAGTCTGTTCTAAAATAGACTTCCATAGCTGATCATCAACGCGGCTGGAAGATTTACTCATAATAAACTATTTATAATAAGGTTACTAGAATAAAGATACAAAATAAAGAATAGTAAAACTAATATTTTTAGTAATCAAGTTTAATTACTTACTAATTTGTACCACACAAAATGATCCTACAAAAGTAATTTGATAACTATCATTTCTTTTATACTCCTGACATAAAGCGTCACTTTTCAAGTATAAATTTGCGTCATTAATTAATTTTTAAAAGAAACCGTTTGGAGTGGGAAATAAGAAAGGCCTTCTGCTTCAAGGCAGAGGGCCTTTTTTGAATAGCTCTGGTAAACTACGTGACTACTTATCAAAAAAAATCAAATTTAGCTGTGCTATTTTAAATTTCAAATTAAACATAATTCTCTGGATCCTATGGTTTACATCATACTTCTGGCCTCATCTGCGGAAATAATAATACTTCTTGTATGGCCGTTTGGCCGGTAAGTAACATGGTTAATCTATCCATACCAATACCCATCCCAGATGTGGGAGGCATACCATATTCTAATGCACGTAGAAAATCTTGGTCAATGTACATAGCCTCATCATCGCCTTTTTTCTGAAGCTGAAGTTGTTCTTCAAATCTTAAGCGCTGCTCGATCGGATCATTTAATTCTGAATAAGCATTACATAATTCTACTCCATTGACGATAAGCTCAAATCTCTCTGTTAATGTGGCATCATCACGATGACTTTTGCATAGTGGCGACATTGCTATGGGATAATCAATGATAAAGGTCGGTTGCACGTATTTCTTTTCACTGGTTTTTCCAAAAATTTCATCTATTAGTTTGCCTTTACCCATACTTTCATCTTGATCGATATCGAAGGCAATACAAGTACGACGTAATTCTTCTTCGGTCATATTACTGATATCCACACCCGTATTTTCTTGTATGGCACCAGCCATGGTTACTCGTCGATAAGGTGCTTTAAAATCGATAACAGTATCTCCCACCAATACTTCAGTTGTACCCAAAACCTCAAGACATATCCTTTCCAATAGTTGCTCTGTGAATGCCATCATCCAGTTGTAATCTTTATAGGGGACATAAATTTCCATGACGGTAAATTCGGGATTATGGGTACGATCCATACCCTCATTACGAAAATTACGTGAAAACTCAAATACGCCATCAAATCCGCCGACAATCAATCTTTTCAAGTACAATTCATTGGCAATACGCAGATATAAAGGTATATTTAATGCTTCATGATGAGAAACAAAAGGTCTTGCACTTGCACCACCAGGAATGGACTGAAGAACTGGTGTATCAACTTCTACATAACCTTTCGTAATGAAAAACTGGCGCATTGACTGAAAGATTTTCGTTCTTTTAAGGAAAACTTCTTTGACTCCCTGGTTAACAATAAGATCAACATACCGTTGACGGTAACGCTGTTCAGGATCAAGAAACGCATCGTATGCAACGCCCTCTTTATGTTTTACAACAGGTAAAGGACGTAGTGATTTTGACAGAACCTGCAACTGTTTTACATGAATGGAGATCTCACCAGTTTTGGTGCTGAACACATGTCCCTCAACACCAATGATATCGCCTAGATCCAATAGTTTTTTGAATACGATGTTATATAAATCTTTATTTTCACCTGTGCAGATATCATCACGGTTGATGTAAAGCTGAATGCGACCGTACGGATCCTGCAGTTCTACAAATGCGACCTTTCCCATCATACGACGGCTCATGATACGGCCAGCAATAGTGACTTGTTTAACCTCATCTTTTTTAAAACTCTGTTTGATATCGGATGTCGTAGCGTTTATCTTAAATTCTGCGGCTGGATAAGGATTTATCCCCATTTCTCGTAATTGTTCGAGATTCTCACGACGAATTACTTCCTGTTCGTTCAATTCCATATTTTACTTTCATTATGCTATATTTCTCTTCTAATACTGAAGGAATATATAAAACACAAAAATCTCAAATCAATACGGTAATGGGTGTGAATTAACAGGACATTATTGGTAATAATCGAAGGTACGTGAACACTTGGAGTTAAAAATTATAGATTCTGATATGCTTTGGGAGTTTGCCCGGTACGTGCTTTGAAAAATTTACCGAATGTGGATTGGTCGTAAAAATTAAGAGCATCGGATATCTGCTGTACAGATTGCTGTGAGTGTTGGAGCATAATTTTCGCTTCCACCAATAAAGCATCAGCAATCCAATCTTTAGTTCCTTTACCTGTAAGCTGTTTTAATACCGAAGCTAAATACTGGGGTGTGATATGTAGCTTATCAGCGTAAAACGATACATGGTGCTGATGGATGACATCTTCTTTCAATAATGTTAAGAATTTATGAAAAATAATATCCTGCCTGGTTAAATTACTTTGTTTTACCTGATGTTCATGATGATTTATCATCATGTTTTCGGCCTCGATTACATATTCCAGCAAGAGTGCATTAATGATATCTTTCTTGAAATGATGTATGGCCGGCATTCGTTGCTCTAGTCTTTCATGACAAGAAGCGAGAACATTAAATTCCTTCTCCGAAAGATGGATAACAGGATCTTTACGGATATTTAAAAAACTAGTTTTTAGCACATCGTTTTTTGACCTGTTCATTGTCTCAAAATATGCCTGTTCTACAAAAATAAGTCGATATCGGGTATCTGGGCTACCTGATATGCTTTGATAGATATGCTCGGGTAGGATAAGAAGAAAATCTTGTTTGGATAAATGATGAATGCTATAATCGAGCTCAATACGCATAGTGCCTTGTTCAACGAGCACGAACATAAAAAAAGATGTTCTTATGGGAAACATGCGAGTAATATGCAAATCACGAATACCTACATCTGCGACCAGAATACTCTCTTCAAAATCGTAAATAGCTTCTTGATTGAAACGAAGAATATCTTTGAAATTTACTATCGATATATTTACCATAATCACATCATTATTACACTACAAATTAATAAAAATATTCGTTATTTACCAACTAATAATAAATACCATTTGTTTTTCTTTTCATATCGTGCTACAATTGTCTTAGGTAAAACAGATGAGAGAAGATTGTTATTCGAAAGGTTCCAGAAGTGTGGATAAGGAGAAGATATAGTGAGAAGGCCTTGCTTGGAGCTCATTCTTGAATACCATGACTGGACAGTAAAAATGGAAAAGTCTCCAGCACCAGTGAAAGAGACCTTGTATAACTGACATAGCGATATTGATTATAACACAGTCTTGTTGTTGTAGAAATTTGACTGATGATTTGCTCATAGAATTATCAAGAAACTAAAAGCTGTAATCACTTTTGAATCCGACTTTATAAAATCCTAAATATTATCCAGATGTTAAACGCTTGTTATCGGGCAACACAGCTAAGGATCTTAAAAAGAAAAGCCACATCTCTCGACGTGGCTTTGACTAAACATATGAAATTTACTTAACTTACTTATACGAATTGATGGATTGGGATACTTTCCAGTTGCCACCATCATTGACCAAGGTGATAAAATCGGTCTTAGTAAATCCTTCAAATTGTTGGGTCACTTTTGCAACCATATAGTCACTGGACTGCTCAACGATTGTGGTGCTTGTTTTACAGTTCAACTGCTCGCCTTTTTGCTTTTTCAAGAATGAAATTACTTCTGAACGGCTGTTCGTCTTATCTTCTGCTGCCTGTACTTTCTGTTTAAAATCTGAAGTGAACAACTGCTCTACTCCTGCCGACTGTCCCTCTGTCATAACCGCAACATAATGGACAATAGCTAGATCTGCTGTGGATAGACTGATTAACGCTTTTTTAGGTTTAAGCATTTCTAGTTACGCTCCACCCCTTATGAATATATCGAAAAAATCACGTACATTTACCTAGTAAAGACTTAAAATCTACTTGAATTTTGGATCTTTATATAAACAGCCATTACCTTTAATCATACCAAAACACCCTAATGAAGGAAAAAATTAGAAATTATTGTATTCATTTTATCAAGGAAATTATTCCTGTAATCGCAGGAATTTTAATCGCACTTTTTATTGATAATTGGAATTCCGAGAGAAAGGATAAAGCATTTATTAATCAAGTATTTTCCACAATAGATAGCGAGTTAAAGGATACTAATGAAGATATTATGGAAAAAATACCTATCCAGGAGTCTTTGATTGATTCCTTAAACTTTTATGCTAGCAACAAAAATATTAAAGTGTCGGATGTTGTAAGGAAATGTAATGGAATTCGCATTCCACAAATTAAAATCAATGCTTGGAAAACTATATCTAATACTAAAATTGACTTAATTGATTATGAGAAAATAACGATATTGTCGAATATAGCAGAACTTAAAGATATATTGGATAGTAAAAGAGAGTTTTTGATGAATTTTCTTTATTCAAATAATAATCAAACAGATAAAAATACAAAACAGACCTTTAAGCTGTTAATTTTAGATATGATTCAAATGGAAGGAACTTTACAGCAATATATTGAATTTTATGAAAAAAGTAAAGCCACATCTCACGACGTGGCCTTTACTAAACATATGATTAAACAATAAATTACTTATACGAGTTGATGGATTGAGATACTTTCCAATTGCCACCATCATTGATCAAGGTGATTAAATCGGTCTTGGTAAAACCTTCAAATTGTTGAATTACTTTTGCTACCATATAGTCACTTGATTGCTCAACGATTGTGGTGCTTGTTTTACAATTCAACTGCTCGCCTTTTTGCTTTTTCAAAAATGAAATTACTTCTGAACGGCTGTTGGTCTTATCTTCTGACGCATGTACTTTTTGACTGAAGTCAGATGTAAACAATTGCTCTACTCCTGCCGACTGCCCTTCGGTCATAACTGCTACGTAGTGATCAATTGCTAAATCTGCTGTAGATAGATTGACTACTGTTTTTTTAGAATTATCTCCTACTGGTTTGCCTGCTGCCATAGTGAATGTTGATACTGCGATCAAGGCTGCTGCTGCGAATGTTTTTGCTAAAGTGTTCATAATGTATTTATGTTATATTGTTATTAAGTTGCATCAGCCCCACATCCACCAACTCAAACCCTGATGCCTGCTTTGCAGTTCTATTTGTTTGTTGATTCAAAAGTAGGGTGTAAATCGTTCCTGCCCTATTGCAATTAGAATAAGCCAACTAAAAACTCGGTGAATGGTGGAAATGGCTAGGTGAAGTGGTTGTACATATTTAATTTTGTTTAGTAAGTATTGAGATTAAAAGGAGAGTGTATCGAAACCAAATTATCTTTTGAAACATTCAGTAATATTGAAAAATGGAATTCAAATTGTAATTAGTAAATTCGTATAGGACACAAACATGTTAATGGCTAGTCATTAAAGTTGAAAGACCTAAAGCAATATGATAAATGATCTCAAAATATTAGATGAATCTCCAGAATATACTTTAGGCCATGTTGATGAGGATATAATTTTAGTCAATAAAGGAGAAAAGACAGCTATATGCATTGGAGATATGTATGGAAACCCATATTGTGGATTGATCGTAAACAAAGTATGTATAATCGGAGGTGATCATATTTTAATTTGGGATAATCATCAAATAACTAAATTGGACATGATAAGTAATATTGTCCAGATGCGCATTAAGAATGATGATATGATCGAGTTTTTAATTGATCCTTGGTCCAAGGAGGCATCAGTCTGGCAATTGAACCTAAAAAATAAGATACCCTATAAAATAAGCGATTTTGAAAATCTTAAAAACATGCCATATACAGAAGAATACACCTGGTGAAAGCATTGATTAAAACAATAAATGGAACCAATATTCAGGTGTGCAAATAGAAAAGCAATTGACGAGCTAGCACAAGAGCTCAACCTATCAAATGAGGAATGGATGCAGGAATGGCCTATTGAAGTCACCAATCCCTCCGATATTGATAGATATATTGATCACTATACAACATTAACTGATGATGACAAGAAGTTTGTATTAATGGAAGAAATAATAGATGCAGCAGAAAACCAACCCACAGAAACGTTATTTTAGTTGAATCGAAAAACATTTTCCTATACCTAACTTTCAAAATAATTGAAGAAGGTCAGTACAAAGCAAAAGAAGACATTTCATTAATACTCACTAAGAAATAATAACGATGACTAAAGTATATAAGCAATTTATCCTTGAAATCATAGATGAACCTGATTATGAAGATGATTCAGCAGATAATATATTTAGATATTCTAAAATTTACTTAGGGAATGATTCCACTTACCGTATAACATCAAGACATGGTATCAAAGTTTATCATGAGGGTAAAGCTATCTACAGTTGCATAATTAAAGGTTCACAGGGTGCTAATGGGATTAATCAAAATTCTTTCATTATAGACGAGGATCAACTCGTAATATGCTGCAGTGATACAATATTTTGTTTATCATTACCTGATCTCGACTTGATGTGGAAAATGCAGGCTGACCCAATCACTTGTTTTCAAATTTTCAAACAAAATGACTTCTATTTCGTTGATGGTGAAACTCAAGTAACAAAGCTTAATAAAAACGGAAAGATAATTTGGCAATTTGAAGGTGCTGATATATTTGTTTCCCTTGATGATGAATCATTTAGGATTGAAAACGACAGTATACTATTGATGGACTTCTCTAATAGAAAATATAAAATCGATTTTGATGGTAAAATAATAGAAGGAACCAAATAACTTTGATAAATGGAAAGTTCTATTTTATAATCAAGCAATATTAAATTAAAGAATGCATTCAGCTACTAAAAACAATTATGTGTCAACAATATTAAAAGAATATAAGCAATTTTTAAGAACCAATTTCAAAGAGCTTAGGCTTAGAACACCTTTGTTCTATAGGTGGGATTTCGGACTTCGCTTTGACCTACAAACTGAGGAAACCGCTACAAACGAATACTTTAAGGAGGTAACAAAACGTGCTTCAACAATTTTTCATTCTGTATTTGACAGTTCTGATAAAGTGTTTTTAGTTTATATGGACTATAAATATAAACGGCAGAAAATAAGATTATTAAACTTTACATTTAAGCAAATCGAGAATCTGCAGCAGACTGAGATTAGTTATATAAAAGAGAAACGGCTCTATGAACCAAGTGACAAATTTGACGTAAGAAACATAGCTGTTGTTAAACTGACTGCCGACCGAATACATCATCAAAATATAATAACAGCAATTGGAAACACCGATGTTCCTCCAAGAAAACCAAGACTAGACAACAACTCAATTCTCACAAACAAAGAGGTTTATTTTATCAACATTGACAAAAAACTAATCTTTCATATGTATGACGACAGAGGTCTTGATCTTATTGCTGCCGATAAAGAATCATTAAGGTCTATCTATGAAAAATATAATGACTGGATTCTTGATAATGACAGAGAAAAGATTCAGAAACAGTTTGAATAAATGGAATCTCTATAATTACTTTACCAATGCTGAAAAGGTCTTCTTGAAGAAGAAAAGAAAACCTTTTATTATTTATATCTTTAACAAGAAGATTATAACCAATTTAAAGAAATGGATGATTTACAGGACAAAGTTTGGTATGCGTGCTATGGTTCTAACCTTTTGGAAGAGCGTTTTCTTTGCTACATAACAGGTGGACAACCGGCAGGTGCAAAAACGGTATATGGTGGATGTCTTGATAAAACAATACCCTCTGAAAGTGAAGACATTTATATTAACTCTGAGCTTTATTTTGCTAGAGCTTCTAAGAATTGGGATAATGGTGGTGTTGCTTTTATCAGAACGACTTTTAGTCCTACTATAAAAACAATGGGAAGGATCTATCTGATAACAAATGGTCAATTGATTGATATAGCTAAGCAGGAAACGAACACGGTATCTGGTCTTAAAATGGATTTTAATAAGGCTATACTGGACGGTTCTTATATATTTAAAGAAAAGTCTTGGTATGGTAATCTGTTATATATAGGACAACAGAAAGATTATCCAATATTCACCTTAACAAATGAAAGTGATAACCAAACGGAAACTAAACCTAGTTCAGACTATCTAAAGACTATATGCCAGGGTATCAAACAAACGCATGGATTTGATGATCTTACAATTTTAGATTACTTAAAAAGTAAGCGCGGTATAATAGGAAACTACACCGATGAGGAATTGATGCAAATCATAGCAGAACAATAGAGCAAAACAAAAACTTACTTATCTACTATGAAATACACCATAACATGCATTCTTCTACTTATTACGACTCTCATATTTGGACAACAAATAACGTATTCAAATTGGAAAAAAGAAGCAAAAACTGAAATACGTCTTCTACCTAAATATGGAAATGCTGTCAAGACTAAAGAGCAAAAAACAATTGATCAGGAACTTATAAAGTCGTACTTAGAAAAAGCTGGAACGAATCGTAAAGCTTCTGAACTTTTGATTAAACTGGGCTTTGATTATTTATATAAGCAGGACTTAAAAACAGCCATGTATAGGTTTAATCAGGCCTGGCTTCTCGACCCGACAAATGCAGATGTGTTTTGGGGATTCGGTGCTATTTATTTTTCATTCGAGGATTTTGAAAGTGCAATGCAGCAGTACGACGAAGGTTTGAAATTAAATGCTAACAGTTCCAACATTCTAACCGATAAGGCAACTGTTTATATGACAAGGTTTATGGAAAATCATGGAGATAAAGATTTCAATCTGGCTATAAATAACTTTAAAAAATCTTATTCTATTGATCCCAAAAACCAAAATACCCTTTTTAAAATGTCTGTATGCTACTTTGTAAAAAATGACTGTGAGAATGCTTGGAAGTATTACAATGAATGTATAAAACTTGGCGGTAAACCAATAACAAAGGAATATACAGAGGCTTTAACACAAGGTTGTAAGAAATAAACGCCTGCTGATCATTATAGAATAACTTGAGGGACATGTCTGTGTGATCCACAAAGAAAGTGCATACGCAAATAATAATTCATGATTATATGTGCAAGAAAATAAAGGACTACAGTACTAAGAAGAAAATTAAATAACAAAGGTACAATTTTAGATAAGTTGTAAATGTTATCCAGAAGAGTATACAAGACGCTTCATAGACGCCTTGTATGTTTATTGAAATATATAACAGCTAAAGGCTTGCTGGCACATAAAATTTAATCTTTAGACTGCCTTGTTTTGCTCGATAGGCTTCAAACTGAACTGAAACCTTTGAGTTATACCAATCAACTTTCAATTCCTTGTTAATATTTCCTCCAGCAATTGTCATCCCGTGTACTTTTACTGAGTCGTCTGTATGCCCCTCAATTTTTAGAATCATAGTAGTAGCATCACTTACATTGGTTTCTGCATTAAGCATAGTATCACGACTCGCATCGGAAACTTCCCATTCGCCACGGTTTTGAGTATTACACGAGACAAAGATGGCTGTTTGAATAGCTGTTAAAACTAGTGCAAAAATGACTTTATTACAAAACATATAAGGAAAGGTATGATGATTAATTAACTTAAAATTTCTTAATTTATTTATTAATAGAAAATATGATCTGTTTATAGAATTATCAAGAAACAAAAGTTAAAAGCTTCAGTCTTTATTGAAGTCAAATTTATAAAATCCTAAATAAGATCCATATTGTAATCGCGTGCTATTGTCCAGCGCGTCTGAGGATACTAAAAAGAAAAGCCACATCTCTCGATGTGGATTTGACTAAACATATGAAATTTACTTAACTTACTTATACGTATTGATGGATTGCGATACTTTCCAGTTGCCACCATCATTGACCAACGTAATTAAATCGGTTTTAGTAAACCCTTCAAATTTTTGGATCACTTTTGCGATCATATAGTCACTAGACTGTTCAACGATAGTGGTACTTGTTTTGCAGTTCAACTGCTCGCCTTTTTGCTTTTTCAGGAATGAAATAACTTCTGAACGGCTGTTGGTTTTATCTGTTGTGGTATGTACTTTCTGTTTAAAATCTGAAGTAAACAACTGCTCTACTCCTGCCGACTGTCCTTCGGTCATAACCGCTACGTAATGGTCAATGGCTAGATCTGCTGTGGATAGATTGACCACTGCTTTTTTAGGGTTTGATACCTCTGGTTTGCCTGCTGCCATTGTAAATGTTGATACTGCGATCAAGGCTACTGCTGCGAATGTTTTTGTTAAAGTTTTCATAATGTCTTTATGTTATATTGTTATTAAGTTGCATCAGCCCCACATCCACCAACTCACACCCTAATGCCTGCTTTGCAGTTCTATTTGTTTGTTGATTCAAAAGTAGGGTGTAATTCGTCCCTACCCTATGGCAATTAGACTAAACCAACTAAAAACTCGGTGAATGGTGGAAATGGGTAGGTGAAGTGGTTGAACCTGAAATGGGGTTATTCTGCTGTCGCCCACTTGTCAATAACAAAGGCAAAAAAAACCGCTTGGTCATCCAAGCGGTTCTGTATATTTTAAAAATATGTTCTATTTCAGTTTTTCGATCTCTTCTATGGAAAGTCCGGTACCCTCAGCAATTTGTTCCACTAATAAACCCATCTTTGTAAGCTTCAAAGCTGTCTCCATGACTTTATTGTGCTCGCCTTCAGCTTTAGCTACTAATTAAAGTTTGTTAATAACCTCCAAAGATATGCCTAAACTCTTTGAAATAATTTCATCGCTTACACCAGATTTCTTTAACTCTCTCGCTGAAGCGATTTTCTCAGCATAGGCTTTAGCCTCGGCTTTTTTCTGACCTTCTTTCTGGCCTTCTTTTTTTGCGTATGCCAACGTGTTGGTATAATCGCGTTTACGATCTAAGCTGGATATGTAAGACATCTGTTCCTCAGGCGTTAGTTTTGCCAGTTCTCCTAGTTCAAAGATACGGGAGAATATTCTTTTATCCAAATAGTTAGGGAGCTTATCGATTTTATCCAAGTGCTTCATAAGATACATCCATTGATCCAGAATCGTCGGTAAATCGGCTTTAGCTTTATTAAAATTAGGTAATACAAGCATCTTGTAACTCAACTTAGGATATAGCACCTCCTGATCGAATTCGTCAATAATCTTACCACTATAAAAGTACTTATCACTATTGGCAACATCCAAACGAAAGCCTAAAACAGCGATAAAATAAATTGGCGGTAACTCATAATTATCTCCTTTCTTTCCTTTTTTAGCTAGACGACTAATGGTCCTAGAGGTGTAACCCACCGCACGATCAAAAAAGAAATCCTGATTCTGCAATTGCATCTCCACTAGAAAAACTTCTCCACCTACACCAACATATCGCAAATCAAAAATAACTTTGCGCTCATTAGGTTCATCGCCATCTTCCTCCACATTGCTATAGGTAAGATCCTCTACAACATGTTCGCCTTCTAAAATACTATTCAGAAAATTAATTAGGTTACCCTTATTCTCCTCTCAACCGAAATAAAATTTCCAACCGAAGTCACTTAAGATATCGATGTACTTCGAAAGGTTACTTATCTTTACACTCATAATGGTATATTATTGGTAATCAATTAAAAATAAAAAACAAAACCTTTTAAACCAAATAATTTAGCAAAAATACTAAATTATTTATCAAATCAAATATTTCTCTACTTACTGTTAAAAGAATAGGAAAAAACGTTTGTTGTTAGGTAAAATAGCTGTGAATACTAAAAAGAAAAGCCACATCTCTCGACGTGGCTTTGACTAAACATATGAAATTTACTTAACTTACTTATACGAATTGATGGATTGGGATACTTTCCAGTTGCCGCCATCATTGACCAATGTGATTAAATCAGTCTTGGTAAATCCTTCAAATTGTTGGGTCACTTTTGCAAGCATATAAGCAGAGGAGCGATTGCAAGATAGACCACAAACAGCACCAAAAGAGGTATAGGGCGCATAATAATATTGAAATATAATCAATAATCAACTTTTAAAATTTTAATTTATAATAAGGTATTCCCGATCTCATCAAAGTCGAAATACAATAAACTAAAAACATCAGCTTTATTAAGGTTTAACAGTTGGACCGTCCACTATAAGCTGACCGTTAGGTAAAATTTTCAGTTCATCTAAGAATACTAAGCGCTGACTGCCTGTTTTAGTCGTGCGGGCATGATATACACACCATACTTTACCTTCTTTATCTTTCAAAAGACTGTTGTGCCCCGTCCCTGAAACAACACCTCCATTGGATATGTTTTTTTGTAATATAGGGTTTGTTGCAGACTTTTCGAATGGGCCTAGTGGATTGGAGGCTGTTGCATAGCCAACAGCATAATTTTCTCCTCCGAAATGATTTGCGGAGTACATCATGTAATAGAGATTGTTATGCTTAAATAGATAGGATCCTTCTGTCCATCTTCTATTTACTTCACCTGAAGTCACAGATCTACTCTCCCATTCAGATTGCTTATCATCCCTTGAGACAGGAGGCCGTAACAATAATGTTGGCTCTCCAATTACATGTGAAAAATCTGAAGCTAGCTCTACTCCATATATCCAGCTTTCTTCTATTTCATCAAACATCCCCTGTTGCTTTGCCCAAGCTGCAATCTCCGACTGAACTGGATTTTTATAACAGCATCGTGAATAGTAAAGATACAAACGTCCATCTTCAGCAAAGTACACGTTACCGTCAATAATGGGATATCCGGGGTCAAATAAGGGACGACCTGTCAAATCTATAAATGGGCCTGTAGGATTGGTTGAGGTTGCGATACCAATGCGATAATTTTCTAATTCATCATTCGGATTTTCTTTCCAATGTGCACTATAAAACATATAGTATTTTCCTCCACGCTTATATACTTCCGGGGCCCAAAAATCTTTCGTCCCCCAGCTTTTATCTTGCTGAGCGGTATACACTGTACCCCTATTCTCCCATTGTTTCAAATCCTTAGAAGAATACGCTACAAAACCATTCTCTACTCCACCAGTACCATACATATAATAGGCATCTGTTTCTTGATCGTAAAGCACAAATGGATCACCAAAAGCAACATCAAGTGGATTATTTGATTGGGCTTTTGAAGTGGAGAATAACAACAGCCAGCAACCAATCAATAAGGATAAACATAAATTTTTAGTAATCATATTTCAATTAATTTTAAAATACAGTGCCCCAACTCCGCCGAATGAACCAGATCGTCAGATCGTAAGATAGGCATCAATGGATTCCCATTATCATCTCCCCAGTTGTCTTCAGTTCTATAGAAATAGCCAGTTTGTTTATTTCTTATAACTGTAGGATCTACAAAAATGTGTTCAAATACCAAGTTTATGTTTTTGCTTTTTTGATACACCTGCTCGTTTATAGTACGTCTAGACACAAATAGTCCACAGGATTATGCCGTTGATAATAATCCAATAGAATAAATTAAAAACTTAAAGCGCTGTTTTAATTTCACATCCGTTTACAATTTGGTTTTTTACATCTACTGACTGACAATTCACCTCAGGCTCTGTAATTTCTCTTTTTATGTATAAATTTTATTTTTTTTGTTTATAATTGTATTGAAGCCCAATTACAAATCTATATCACGTAAAAATGTAAATTAAAGTTTACATAACATTGCCCATTTTATTCAAAATTATTCCAATTTGTATCATGCATGAGCAAAATGCTCAACAGATTCATCGGTATTTGAATTTATGGCTAATTCTTCATAAGATTTGAATTCAAAAAAATGAAAATTATGACAAGCATTCCTTATCGTTTAATAACGATTATAAGTTTATTTTTTATACTGTCTTTATATTGTAATGCAAATGATAATAAGTCTGTTAAAATTATCGAAAACGAGCTACCTATTGCAGACCCTTACGTATTATTCCATAATGGCAAATACTATGCATATGGCACCCGCATAAATGGTTTTGAAGTTTATATTTCCGATGATCTAAAGCATTGGAAGCGTCATAAAAATTTAGCACTTTCCCCTCAAGACTCTTGGGGAACCCGATGGTTCTGGGCACCAGAAGTATATTATGTAACCGCTCACAAAAAGTTTTACATGTTCTATTCTGTTGATGAACATATTTGTGTTGCTTCTTCCTCAAGCCCAGAAGGGCCTTTTATTCAAGAAGAAAAAAAACCTATTATTCCAAATGAAAAAGGAATTGACACTTCTCTTTTTATCGACGAGGACGGAACGCCATATTTATTTTATGTCCGATTTACGGATGGAAATGTCATTTGGATGGCCGAGATGAATAATGATTTACAGAGTATAAAAGCAGAAACGCTCACAAAATGCATAAGTACAAGTGAACCATGGGAGAAGAAACAAGCTACAGTCGTAGAAGGGCCGTCAATCTTAAAACGAGGCAACACGTACTATCTAATTTACTCTGCCAATCATTTTGAAAGCCAGGATTACGCCGTAGGCTATGCAACAGCCAGTTCACCCAAAGGTCCTTGGAAGAAATATAGTGGCAACCCCATCCTAAGGAGAGATCATCCCTCAGCATCGGGATTGCTCGGTACAGGTCATGGAGCTCCATTTATAAGTGCTGATGGCGGATATAAATATATATACCATGCTCATGCCAGCTCCACAAGTGTCGCTCCAAGGACATCATACATTAATGATTTAGCAATTTCATCTGATGGCGTATTAAGCATTGTTGGAGAACCTATTAGACCGCTAATTGTTAAATAAATTATGTCAATATAATTGCCAGCGTTGCAAAGAAAAATGTGCAAAAGTCTGCTCTAAAATAGACTTCCATAGCAGATCATCAAAATTGCTGGAAGATTTACTCTTAATAAACGACTTATAATAAAGCTACTATAGTAAAAATATAATTATATACAAATTTGGACTTTAAAAATGATCCTACAAGCGTAATTTGACACCTCTCATTTATTTTAGACTCCTGACATAAGGCTGTCACTTCTCCCTTATAGATTTGCGTCATTAATTAATATTTAAAAGATATAGGAATGACAAACGTAATCAATACTGGATCTAATGCAATCGAATTTCCAGAACCTAAAATGATCTCTGTTAATGGAGTAGTTCTGGAAGTATTTGAAGCAGGTCAGCAAAATTCTGAGAAACCTATCGTTCTCTGCCACGGGTTTCCAGAGCATGCATTTTCATGGCGTTATCAAATACCGGCTCTTGTCGCGGCTGGCTACCATGTAATTGTCCCAAATCAACGTGGCTATGGTAATTCTTCAAGTCCGACTGAAGTGACGGATTATGATATTGAACATTTGACTGGTGACCTTATTGCCCTGCTCGACCATTATGGATATAAGGATGCTACATTTGTGGGTCATGACTGGGGGTCAAATGTGGTTTGGAATCTAGCACTATTGCATCCTGATCGGGTAAATAAAATCATCAACTTGGCTTTGCCTTATCAAGATCGTGGTCAAAAGCCATGGATTGAGTTGATGGAAGCAATATTTGGAGCAGACTTCTATTTTGTTCATTTCAACAGACAACCTGGGGTAGCAGATGCGATTATGAATGAAAACACTGCTCAGTTCCTTCGTAATATATTCCGCAAAAGCTCAGCTCCCACACCTCCTGAACCAGGAGTGCTGATGATTAATCTTGCAAGGGCGGAAAAACCGCTTGGCGAACCCTTGATGAGCGACAATGAACTCGCAGTGTTCGTTTCCGCCTTTGAATCATCAGGATTTACAGGGGGTATAAATTGGTATAGAAACATGGATAGAAACTGGCACTTCATGGCGGACGTAACGCCAATCATTCATCAGCCGACTCTTATGATATATGGTGATCTGGACACGATTCCAAAGTCTGAAAACCTAAAAAATATTGTTCCTAATCTGGATGTTGTCAGTCTGGATTGTGGTCATTGGATTCAACAAGAAAAGCCAGAGGAAGCTACACAAGCCATTTTAAAATGGTTAGAACAACAAAATGCTTAACAAGGAGGTAGAAACTTATTTTCCTCAAAACCAAACAGATTGGAGACAGTTGTTGAAAAAAACCATCAGTCCAAACAATCTGTTTGGCTTGTTTATTACACAAAAAAATATTACTTAATTAAGTTGGAGTGAAGCCATTGATGAAGCACTTTGCTTCGGTTGGATTGACAGCAAAAAAACGAAAATTATATATAAGTGTTATTAGCGCCTCTTTTATAGGCTAAGCAAAAACCCAAAATACATACACTGCTCCTGAAGAGGTCTGCTTGAAGAAGAAAAGAAAGTCTTATATTAGTTATACCAAACTACAATGAAATGAATGATAGACCTCAGGTAGTACTTTATGAAGAGCAGGTTTTCTCAATCGGTCAAGATACTTTTATAGACTCTACTGCTGAAAATAATAATGCAGTTGTATTTGAAGACAATAATGAAACAGGATATTTTTATGCCATCGGCAGAAATAACGATAAGTTGGATGTTTTAGATGCTTTGCACATTTATAATGTTGCGAATGTTACTGATAAAGAGAAGCCTTCAACTTTGAAAATTCTATGGTCTGAAGATCTTACTAAAGCTTTTTTATCTATTAACAATTATTATCATGCCGTTTTTGATTTTGAAAATAAAGCAGGTTACTGCAGAACTGGCTTTCCAAAATCAAGTAATAAATGGACATTAATTGCTGAAAGACATTTGACTGATGATCTGCTCATAGAATTATCAAGAAACAAAAATTAAAAGATAGAGGTCATGGCATTGAAGATTTATATGAAACCAAACCGGAAAGATTTGAAAGGTTGTTTAAGAACAAAAAGTAGCTATTGGAGTTACTAACTATACTAACGAAGTTGGATATCTGTATATTTGCTACAGATATCCAACTTCGTTGGCAACAAGCTGAAAAAATAAAATTCACACAACGAAAAATAAAGTAATAATGCTAAGAATTGTTCCAAATATTTATTCAAACGACATAGAGAAAAGCAAGCAATTCTATACTGATTTCTTAGGAATGGACTTAGCGATGGATATGGATTGGATATTAACTTTCGTATCAAAAGAAAACACAACAGCACAAATTTCTATTTTCAAAAACAACAAAAACAATCCTTTAGATAACTCGGCAATATTTTTATCAATTGAGGTTTCGGATATAGATAACTTTTTTGAACGTGCCAAAAATCAAAAAATTGAAATTGTGTATCCTATAACCAATGAAAGTTGGGGAGTAAGACGATTTTTTGTAAAAGACCCAAATGGAGTAACTATTAATTTATTGACCCATTTATAAAAAAATCGGTTGACAATAACGGCTAAGAAAACTTCATTCTGAAATTAAAAATTCTTTAAAATGACAAAGTGGTTTTATTCAAAAGTTTCATCCACACTTCGTTAATACCCAGTATTTATCCATTTGGAAATGTCTGATACCCGTTGACCTGGCATATCACTCATTCG
Organism: Sphingobacterium sp. B16(2022); assembly: GCF_012030425.1. Lineage (GTDB taxonomy): Bacteria > Bacteroidota > Bacteroidia > Sphingobacteriales > Sphingobacteriaceae > Sphingobacterium > Sphingobacterium anhuiense. Next base: position 1,984,047 of record NZ_JAAUVN010000001.1, read on the forward strand.
TAATTTCTTCAACAATATTTAAAAAGGAAAAGCAATAGTGGGCATTTGCCTGTTAACGCTTAAAAATATAAAACCAAAAGGACTTCCGAATTTCATTGGCGTAATTTCATTGGCGTACATTCTGAAAACGGAGCACATAGAATAACTGTTGAATGGGATGAAACTGCTGAATCTCACATCAGATAGAAAGCTTGTGAACAAATTAAAGTAAAAAACCACTTAAAATAAAACCAACAAAGATTGTTACGGCAATCGCCACCAACCCAGGTAACATAAAACTGTGATTGACTACAAATTTCCCAATTTTGGTACTTCCTGTTCGATCAAAGTCAATGGCTGCTACGAGCGTGGGATAACCTGGAAGAAAGAAGTCTCCATTTACTGCGGGAAACATTGCCAATAAATGTGGACTCGAGATACCAAGAGCTAGCCCCATAGGCATAATAGCCCGAGTGGTGGCTGCTTGACTAAAAGTAAGTGCTCCCATGAAGAACAACGCAATTGCAAATGTCCAAGGGTGCTCCGTCACAACATCCTTGAAAGTATGTTCGATTATCTCTTCATTGGCCAACATAAAAGTGGCACTCATCCACACTACCCCCAATACAGATACGACAGCTGAAGCCATCGAAGTAAAGAGCGTCATCTTTGCCACCTTAGCAGCCGGAGTCTTCGTGATCAACATGATGCATCCAGAAGCAGATAAGGTAATCAGAATAATTAAGCTTGTGAGATTGATAGTTCCATTTTCACTCACACTAAAGCTAGGTCCTCCACCTACATAAGGAACAAAGGCTGGAAATGCACCAAAGAAAATAACCAGAAGAATCGCCAATCCAAATATTGCTACCGCAATTTTGGCCCCTGGCGCAGGGACATACTGATGATTTACGTTCCCGATGCGACTGGGATCCATTGAGTGCGCAAATTCGGGGTCCTTCATCTTCTCTAAAAATATCGGGTCTTTGTCGAGCTCAACTCCTTTTTTGCGCACAGCCAACACACTTGCCAGTATACCACACAGAGCAGCTGGGATACATACTTTCATAATATCGATGGATGCTGAAGAATATGCCAACATACCTGCAAGAGAAGCACTAGCTGCGCTCATTGGACTTCCTGTGATGGCCAGATGTGAGGCTATCACGGATACCGAAAGTGGTCTTTCAGGGCGTATCCGCCTTTTGGCGGAGACTTCAGCAATGATGGGCAAAAGGGAATAGACGATGTGGGCTGTCCCTGCGAATAGACATAGGAAATAAGTAACAAAAGGGGCGATAAACGTAATCTGGCTTGGGTTTTTACGGATTATACGTTCGGCAATACTCACAAGATAATCCAAACCACCTGCCGCCTGCAGGGTAGCTGCCGTAGTCACAATGGCCAGAATAATTAATAACACCGCTACAGGTGGGTCTGCGGGTGTCATTTTAAACACCAGCACGAAGATCAGTAAACCAACCATTCCCATTATTCCAAGACCTATCCCTTTCATTTGGGATCCGATCAAGATCATGATCAGCAGGATCCCGAGTTGCCAGAATATCATTGTACTATAAATTTAGGATAAATTAAATTTTCTATGGAATTGGGTTTCTTACACTTTATCTTCACGATCCGAAAAGTAGATGGATAAGCATCTGCTTTTCGGATCGTAAAATTTAGTTCTACCCTCCATCTATGTATTTGTTTCATAATTTAAGGTTTTTTAAAATGGCATCTCAAAGACCTATGCAAATAGCGCACAGGACATGAATAAGCTATTTATGATCAATAATTTAGTTACCTTATGCAATGATATTACTTCATAGGTGATACTTTTTTAGCCGCTCTCCACGGGATGAGTGCGGTCATCAATATCACCGTCGCAATTCCTCCTACCAATGGCGAACGATCTGCAAAGAAAAAACACAATACGTACAGAAGAACTGCTATAAAGCTAAGTGAAAATGCGATCATCTTCAACCCGAATACATTCTGATTCTGTAATGCAATCTCCTCTTCTTCATCTATTTGTTTTATAGCTTCCTTTCGCTTTGCTTTCACCTTTTGAAGATTCATATACTCTGGACTTATTAACCCTCTCGATTTCGCAAATATTTCAACGCAAATCAACAAGAGAAATGGAAGCGCAACACCGAGTAACATCTCATTGGCCCTACTGAGTTTATAATCCATCAACAACGGAAAGACAATTTTAAATAGCAAATTTACAGATAGGCTTATTCCAGTGATGTATATGGTCGCTTTTCCTGTTAGCCGCTTTGAAAACAGTGCCCATATGGGTGGTGCTAGCAACGGTCCACCTGTAATCGCTCCTATGCTCAGGGTAAACTCGACTATCCCCCCAATTAGTGGCACTATAAGCGCAACAATAATCATAAAAAGTCCAAAAAACCAAGAAGATGCCCGAGCTATAAACATCAGTTTCTTTTCTGATGCCTGCGGATTTACCGATCCTTTATAAATATCATTGGTAAATACAGCAGATACAACATTCAATGCCGTATTTGCTGAAGCCGATGTAGAAAAGTACATTCCTGTCAGCATCAATCCTAATAATCCAGCGGGAAGAACCTTCTTACAAACCATTATATAAGCACCCTCCGTAGCTAGACCTATAAGATTTGGATTAATGACTTTATAGACCATGGGCGGAATCATCCATAACATGGGACTGACAATGTACAATGCGGCAAATAAATAAGCGACCTTCGATGCAGACCGAGGCGTATCCACACTGGTATACCGCTGCACGAATGTCCAGTTTCCGCCGATATAAAAAATATGATACAACGCAAATGCCAATATAAATCCCCAGGTATATTCACCACTCACCACATTAAAGAAGTCTTCGGGCACTTGATCCAAAAATGACTGTACGCCACCAACCTCCTGGAACACCAAAGGAATTACAATCAATATCGCTGCCGTCAATACGACAAACTGCAGTATATCTGTCACCATCACTGCCCACAGCCCCCCAATAGCCGTGTAGGCGATCATCAAAATTCCCAATACGATGGTTACTGGGATCAAAGGATATCCCAACGACTCCGAAACAAGTTTGGCCACTGAATAGAGTACCGATCCTTTGATAAAAACCGATACCAGCATAAATACATAGATATAACACTTCTGAACAGCGTTACCCAAGCGCTCCTTAATAAATTCGGCAGCAGTAAGGTTGCCTGTGGCCTTCCATTTAGGAGCCAAATATAGTCCTGTAATGAGCCCCCCTATACACATTGTCCATTGGATCGTAATGGCTACCCAACCGTGACTATAGGCGATGGATCCCCAAGCTACGAATGTACCAGCTGAGAAGAAACTCATGAACAGTGACATCCCGCCAATAAACCAAGGAACAGCTTCTCCACCTGCAAAAAAAGATTTTAAATTTCTTCCTGTTCGTGAAAAACTAATTCCGACGAGCATAATGAAGACCGAAAAAACTATTATGACTACTGTATCTATCATCTTGTATCAAACATTAAATTAACGAAAATAATTGTCTTCTTATCTATTCATAGCACCTGACTGCAAAAACTGCCGCAGGTACATCTGATGAAGGGTGTTCAAGATGAATTGTCATCTTGTCGGTCACGCACGGTTCTTGAAGTTCGATCACATTTCTGGTTCGGAAATTTTCTCTTCCTGTATATATAACCTTGCCCTGCCCATCTTCAATTCTGTAATTCCGAACACAGAATGGCATAGCCTTCTCCGGATGAGTCATCAATACTGATTCCATCGCATGATCCCAATCGGTATCAAAATTAATTTGAATTCGTCGGATGGTCTGTTCCCGAGACCATTTGATGGAGATCATTGGACTGTTGTCGTCGACTGCAGCGACCCAAGCATTGGGCTGAATAGTTGGTCTATCAATGCCGTTTCGGACATTTTGGATGTCAAAGACAGAGAGGACCGAAGATAATCCAAGTGCTAGATTGTGTCCTTCCGGTCGACGCTGTGGAGTCCAAAACTCAAAAGAATCCACTCCAGATTCCGGTAGGGCCTCCTGTTTTCCATTATTGGAGACAGCCTTATTGACGCCATTGAATACAGATAGTAATCCCGAGATTCGCTGATTGGAATAAGCCAGACGTATATCCGTATTCTGTAGAAATGTAAGAAAGATATACTGATCTTGATCGACTTCTAATTCAAAATCTAAAGATAGCGTATGAAATCCTTCTTTAAGCGCTATGTGCTTCTTTGCAAGCGTTTTGTCTGGAGTAAATCCGCCCCTCCGTTTACTCGCCCTCACCTCGACATTTAATGTTGTCTGCTTAATAGCTTCTACTTCCAAAAGAAAGATCGGCAATGCTCCAACCACCACAGGAAGTAGTTGTGCAGCAGAAATTTCAAGGTCTTTCCACACTAAATTTTCGCTCGAAAATCCCTTAAAAGCCAACGTACTCGAAACGGTTAGTTCCGCCTGCTGTACAAGGTCATCATCGTCGGACAATTTACTTCCGGGAATATACTGACCCGATTTCTGTAGTTCTTTTTGCAACTCAACCATATAATGGTCCTGACCAATCTGTCGTGGCATAAGTTGGTGCCGGATACACAATTGCGCTGCCACAGCCACAGCTTGCGCTACATATGCACATGTTGCCATCACTCTGGTAGCACCAAATGCAACATGGGAAACACTGATAATACGACCAGCCAAGAAGAGATTTTGAATATTATGGCTGTATAGGCAACGATAAGGGATATGAAAAATACCTTTACTATGCCATTGGTTACATGGTTGACGGTCGCTAAATACACCATCTGCAGGATGGAGGTCAATAGACCAGCCGCCATATGCCACCGCATCTGGATACTGCCGTTGCTCCACCACATCTTTCTGTGTCAATATGTAATCCCCTTCAAATCGACGGCTCTCTCTTTTACCGGGTACCATTCCTACCCACTCCAATGTCAGCGTATCGGCTTCAGGAAATTGTCCAGAATTCTTAATATAATCCCACACGCCATAAATGACTTTCCAAAGCTCCCACTTGATCTCTTCGGTATCATGTACCGTATCCAGTCGTCCTCCATATTCCACCCACCACAATTTACATCCATGTTCTTTGGCATTGAAGTTTTTGAATCGTGGAATTTCCTTGGTCACGTCCATCGCAAAGGCAGGTGGAGTATAGGACACTGGTTTTTCTACATCTTTTGTATAAAAATACAAGGTATGTCCCAATAGCTCCCCGTAGGATGTATCTGGCGCCATAGGTTCATCAAATTCTTCCCGACTTTCTGCTCCCATGCGGAATGCAGCGCCAGAAAGAAAGCCTACAATTCCATCTCCAGAAGCATCGCAGAATAAAGGAGATACCAATTCATATTGCGTGGAGTTCTGACTACAAAAAGCATGGACAGACTTGATGATTTCATTTCCGTCTTTCTGCACTTCGTGAACACTGGTATTGAGCAACAACCTTATATTTGATTCCTGTTTTACCTTATCCAATAGGATCATATCTAATATAACTGCGTTACCCTCCGGATTGCGATATACGTTTTCGACCAATATTTCATCAATAACCCCTCCTTCCCGACTCCATCTATTATTATTACCCATATGGGAAGTCGCTCCCAATATCCACAATCTTACCTCACTGGAGGCATTGCCTCCCAGTACAGAGCGATCCTGTACCAATACGACGTTTAGTCCTTGTCTAGCCGCAGTAATAGCTGCACAAACCCCGGACATCCCTCCTCCTACGATCGTCAGATCCGCCGTGATGATTTCCTTTTTTAATACTCTGGAGGTTCCCCCCTTACTGTAAATCATATATTTTTTCTATTTTAATCAACGCTCTACTCACTTTCTAATGTCCCTAAAGCCTGGGGCATATTCTTCAATTTCACTGTATAAACTTGGATATAACTTTTTTCCAGACGTCGTATCCCTCCGCAGTAAGATGAAGTCCATCTTCACGATAATATGCTGGAATCAAATCGCCATTAGCTTCCAACATCTCGGTATATACATCCGCATATTTGGCCCGCTCTTGTTTTGCTATAAATCGTTGTATCTCCGCATTTACCTCTTCCACTTGGTTTTTATCTTTTAATCGACGAGGTGATGGCTTTATGGAGATAAAGATTATTTCCGCATTTGGTTTCTCTTTCCTTATTGCATTAAACAGGAGGGCGAACTGCGCAACAATGCGTTCGGTCGACCAGCGTAGTCCGATGTCATTATCACCTTCGTAAATGAAAATTTGCTTCGGATCATAGGGGGTTATCAATCGATCCCTATAATTGTAAAGATCTATTGTCTTGGTTCCGGACACACCCCTATTAAGGATCGCTTTATCCGAAAAATCATCCTTTAGAGTCTTCCAATTCTCAATGGTCGAACTGCCAACAAACAGAATCACATCAGGTGGAGGTGGATATTGGGCGTCCAACTGTTCATATCGTTGTATTTTTTGTTCCCATTTCTCCTGTTGTGTCAATGTCGACTGGGCATAAAGATGAGGTATAGTCATACCGAGCAGTAAGCATATCCATATTATCTGAGTTGTTTTCATCTGTATAAGTTACTTTGTAATCCGCTATCTGACGGATCGGTTTGTTTTGATTATTTATAAATTATATCATCCATTTCGATTCCTAATCCACCACTGTGATATTGGATGTAAAGGCATTTGCTACAATATCTGACTGAAGCATGTCTCTTCCCCCAACCTTTACGTTTTTGAAACTGACATTTTTGATCATATGCGCGGCATCATAACCCTCAAATATTGCTGCGGTAGCACTACTCGTACAGTCAATAAATCGGATATCGGAAATAGTTCCAGGTCTGTATACAGGGTTTGAATTTGCATTTTGCTTGATATACATAAGGACAAACCGCGTATTGCCTGCTGTTTCATCTCGAATACCTTCAAACGTAATATTCTTTACATCGGCCCAATCCGAGTGCGGTATGGCTACAGAATGACCACCCCAGGTCATTTGGGCAATATCTATGTCTTTAAAAGTAAGCTGTTCGACACTGCTGGTTTCTAAAGACGACCCAATACGAATACCTACCCCCACTTGATTTTTCCAGATCATACAATCGTGCGCACTGCAATTTAATAGGGGTGTTTCCCCATCTGCAGCAGCATTTGTCGCATGCCAACCAAAACCATCATCTCCCGATCCGATAAAGCAGTGGGAAAAATGTACATCCTGACAGCCCGAACCTAGATCTAAACCATCATTATTCTGTCCAAAACTTAATAGATTAAGATGTGATACCTCTACATCTGAAGAGTTGACCATATCCACTTGCCAGCCTAAAGCAGCATGTCGAACGCCAAATCCGCGAAGTTCAATATTTTGGCTGCGATAGACTTTGACGAAATTACCCGCTACAGGAGCAGTGCGGTCATCGATATATCCCCGACCGATTAGTTTGACATTGGAGACATTTTCAATCAGCACTTTTCCTTTTAATATAGCCCCTTCTTCTAGATAATAAGTTGTATTCGATGCAAGTTTGAAGACCCCATTTACGCCTTCGTGCACACCTTTTGCAAACACAACAGCTCCAGGCTTGTAAGCGCTGTAGTCAGGAGCACCAAATAGGAATAGAGGAGCTCTTCCGGGGATTGCTAAGGCATAATTATAATATTCTGGAACGGTAAATGTCAGTTCGTTCCCATTTTTCACTACCGGTATATCCAATCGCTTAGGCGACAGCGTAAAGTTGGAGAAGGTCGTATTGCAAATAATCTTAACCTGAGCACCAGGGGTATAGTTGAATAACGCCGTATGGACGTCTGTCTGTCCACCGTTTTGGGCAAGATCATAGCAGGTTTCCTGCCATACATCCAAGGTATCATTATTGACGATGACTTGATAAGCCAAACTCTTCACCATTGGTGAATCCAATTGGCCGACCGTCGATGCCATGCGTGCAAGATTGTTTGCCGTTAGCTCTTCCGCAATGGGCAGATCCTGTCCGAAGCGGTTGCACCCCAATACTGTAGATACGGCCCCTAGGCATATCAGTAGTACCCAATAACTTTTTAAATAATTTATACGTCTGTTCATGTTGTTAGTTGTTTTTAAAGATTAATGATAGGTGATCCTTACGATTTTGAGTCCAGTCTCGGGCAATGTGATTTCCCAATCTTCGGCACTATCCATGCGTACTTCCTCGGCACCCCTCGAGTTGAGGACATGCGCCTGTTTTCCGATCAACCCAAATATCTCACGGGATTGGTTTTCAGCTACAGAAAGTCGAAAGGATTGTGGAGTTACACTATTATTCAACAAGATGATATAGAGCTCCTTATTATCGCTATCTGTAGCCAAGATATAATCTACATTTGCGTTACCCAGAACTACAAGTCCTTTTTTCATTTTCAAATCCACGGATCTTCCAAATATGCTGCCCTTTTCAAAGCCATAGCTACGATGAGGGCCCACTTTAGGGGTGATAAACCCACTGGGGAAAGTAATTTGTCCATTCGATCGAAGTGTTGCCTCAGCTATTAGATAGTCTGTAATCCACCCCAGCTGCCACCACGCATGGTGCGGAAATGGACCTGCCCCTTTATTCATGGCATCCCAATAGTAAGATGCTACTCCTGTAGAGGCGTCCACAAATGCGTCCCGTCCCCACGCCGCCGCTCTTGCCATATTCAGAAATAAGCTATCATTTGTCTGCGCATAAAGCCTAACGAATAGACCTGCGTGGCTTGACAGCAGAATAGGGCCATGATGATTGGCAGACCCCATGATACCACCATGCTCAAAACTTAACCCCACTTGGCTGATTTCCCAGTCCTCTCGCGTCACACCGTTTACCTGTTTAGTCGTACGGGATGGCATGGGATGCGTATAGATAGCTGTTGTATAGTACTTGGCCACTTGTAGCGCCGCATTTTGATACTGTTCATCATTTGTCAGCTTATACATATCTATCAGGGCTTGCACGGACTGTATTGTTGCAAAATCCGGGGCGAATCGGGTGTCTCCACAAACACCGAGAAACCATCCTTTTTTAGCAGCATTTTCCACAAACCATTTTGCTCCTTTGATGGCCCCTTCTTTATATTTTTCATCTTTCAGCAACTGATGAGCAACCAGTAGGCCGTAAAATGTTGGACGGAGATCTGCTAAATCCTCGAACATCGGAGTGTTTGACTGGTTGTCATAGGCGACCTCCCAGTGTCCATCCGGATGCATTTTTGATAACAACCAATCTGCTGCTTTTCGCAGCTCTTGCTTAAGAGCTGTCCGATCTGGTTCAAAAAGTAATATATTACCAATATCCATTAACATATAGTATGTCGTACCGATAGGTTCACTGTATGGGCCCCATTCTTCAGCAAATCGCTTACTGCGATGCAGGTAGTACTGGCCTGCTGCCGACCCGTAAAAAAATCCTTGTTCGCTATGCTGCTGTTTCAGCTTAAAGTTTAAAGCCGCAGGAAGTCGCTGTTCCTTCAACTTCGTGTCTCCAGTCAATCTGGCCAGCATCCACATCGCTCCATAATCTGAGTTTTTCATCGCGTCTTTTTCGGAACCATAGACCCCACCCAGATAATCCTGAGCTCCGATCACCTCCCCCTCGTAACGTTCCGTTCGCCACTTAGATGTACTGTCAGCAATGACATAATCATACATAGCGTAGAGACGATCCGTCAAAGACCGCTTTGCTTTCTTCATCTTTAAAAAATCGTCAAATTGATACACGTCTTTTATCACGTGTCCTAGGACGTCATACCATCCTGCTTTTTGGATGGTATACCGAAAAGAAAATGTTACCTGCTCACCTTCCTTTAGGTAAGATCCGGTCGATCCCAATACAGGATGATATAGGGTGGGTGTCAGTTCACTGTTTCGATTCATCAGAGACAATCCGAGTCTCCAGTCTGCATGGGTCTTGACATTCTCCGGCCATGGATCCCTCGCCGTTCCCGGTTCGGCCACAGTGGCTAAGGTTATTCCCGCCTGCGTTGTCAATAAGGAGGTTAATGTAGACGCTGTTCGTTCCCGCACAACCACCGGCCGATCAGGTATACCATGACCATATGCATACGCCCTTACAAAGTCAGGATTGAGTTGCGCTCCTTGAAATAATCCCGGAATCACAGCCCATTGAAATTGTTTTTGATCTGCTGTAGCCAAAGATGGGGTTGATAACGAATAATAACCGCTTTCCTTGGCAACCAAAGTCATACGCACACGGATGTCATGGGCATAATTGGAATCCAAACTCCATTCTTCCGACATTTCAAATTTTTCACTACCATATTGGAAAGTAAGCGCTGATTTCGAAATAGAGCTCACGGAAGTCGGTTGATAAGACCAGGCTTCGCCAGCAATATTTAAGCTGACAGCCGATAGACTCTGCGACCATACTGGTGTCACGTAGCGGTATTGGGAGTCTGGGAACTGAATCGTTTTCCCTTGTTTATCATAGATTGTAACTGCTGTGTCCAACGGCTTTTCTTTCGAGAACAACACCGTTCGTTGATGCGTAGCCATAGTTAAATAGTCCTTTCCCTCCCTTCCCTTTAAAGCGACAGATTGAAGGTTATAGCCAGTTTTTGCATGACGCCACACCAACTGTACGGCACTATTTTCCAAAGCAACTTCGGCATGACTTTGCCCAGATGCTTCTGAACAATACAGTAGCGGCAGTAAAATAAGACACTTTCCTGCGGTACGGCCCTGCTTACCTATTTTATTGAGTATGTGTATAATGATCATGGCTTGATTTCTACTGTTACTTCGGTATATCCTTCTTGACGCCCACTGTACCAATCCGATGAAGTTTCAAATACTGCTTTGTAGATCCCGGGGCTCTGGTACACATATCTGTATTCCTGCATAGTGGTACTGATATTTTTCAGTGCGATTCCTTTATCTGCTACAGATGCTTTCACTGTAAATCCTTTAGAAATGACCCAGTCATCGTTGTCGGTATCGGAGGCAACTCCCCCATACATCATTAGCTGTTTAGCAGAAATGTCCCACACCTTACTATCATTCAAGATGCTGACGGCTTCCCAGCCGGCACTGGACATCGTCGCTACATTTGTCGTCATCCCCTCCGGAGACACTTTGTCAGCATTAAAAGTACGGATGACCCATCTGTTCTGCTGTTTTTTTTGGAAGTCAGTATACCGAAATGCGACATAAAGTGACGCTGTATCGACGGTGCCGACATAAGGTTTCAGACTCACTGTTCCAGAAGCTGTGTTGTCTTTGCCTGTGGAGAATACAGCTTTGTCGGAAATATCCACCCAGGTTGCCTTAGCGATCTGTTCTTGATTATACACTCCACTAAAATCATTGGAGACCAACAATTGTAGATTCTGATAGATTACGCCCCACTGCACCAATGTTTTAAAATCAATCTGTAGGTCATTGTCTGCATATTGCCGATCCTTCAGTTCGTAGTTGTGACCATGTTCTCCTGAATAAAACACGATATTGTCCGGAGCCCCCTCAAATCGGAATACGACAGTATCTCCTACTCTATATTCCGATGCACTCGTCAGGACCTGAAGATCAGCGCTGGCGATATCCTCCTTCATGCAACTAGCTAGCAGTAAGGCCGTCATGATATAAATTGTCAATCTTTTCATTTCTTCTCTATTTAGATCCAGATTTACCAACCTGGATTTTGGACAATCTGTTTATTGATGGTAATTTCAGTGTTGGGGATCGGGAATAACACATTTCTTTCAGTTGCATTCAGACCTGCATTACCGCCATACCGATGTGCCGCAGGTGCGTTGGTCGAAATATCTCTTCCTAGTGTATTCATAGTTGGCACATAGATTCCCCAACGGATCAGATCATGTCTTCTAATACCCTCAAAGCAGAGCTCGCGCAAACGTTCATCTTGGATATATTGCAAAAATTCAATTTTATCCAATCCTGCGGGTACATCACTATCTTTGTTTACCATACTTGAAGGTGTACCAAAAGCTCTTCTGCGAACTTGGTTGACGGCTTCATAGGCTTCCACTGTAGGCGATCCATTAACCTCATTTGCGGCTTCGGCTTTCATCAGCAGCACATCACTGTAACGGATCATCGGAAAATTAGTCGAATTATAACTGCGTGCTTTGGTACCTATCTCATATTCCCGTCTCCATTTGCCGGGATTCCGCTCGTACAATTGCGCCGCAGTATGGTATCGCCGTGAGGTCGTTCCAGAAGCGACTACAAAACGATAAGGGCTGATACTCCAATCGCGTCTAATGGTATCCTTTTGACCAAATAGATCATACAACTTGGCTGTGATCCGCATTGCCCCGCCGGAATATCCAATACGTTCATCAGGACATTCTATTCCATTCTCAATACCGACCATCCCAGCCTGATCAATATTGCCTATCTTATTACCAAACATGCCCACTTCCCAAAGACATTCTTTAGCATCATTGATATCCTGTGAATGGTTGATAAATATTTGCTTATAATCAGGATTGAGCTCATGTTTTCCAGAAGCGATTACTTTATCAGCATAGTGGAGGGCATCTTGATAGCGGGATTGATCATTAAGTGGCTGACCAGCCATTTTTAGAAATACCCGAGCCAACATTGCTTGGACCGCTGTTTTGGAAACTCTTTCATTAGCGACTTCTCCACTTTCGTAGACCAGATTTTCAGCCTCTTCCATGTCTTTCACAATTTGTGCGTACAAAACTGCCAAAGTCGCTTGGGTAGGATATGCTTCATTTGGAGATTGGGTAGACGACAGTTTTAGAGGAACTTCACCAAAAAGATCAGTCAACACATAATAATAGTATCCACGCATAAAGAGTGCTTCACCTTTTATGGCATTTCTCCTGGTGATATCCATATCCACCCGATCTACATTTTCCAATAATAGATTTGACCTGTTTATTCCTTCGTACAACGTCTCCCATAATCTACCGATGTCCAGATCTGCTGCATTCATGACCATCACTCTGATATTGTTGATGGATATATTCTTAAAATAAGCTTCATCACTGAGGACAAAGTAGCTGAAGAGTCCTCGACTGTACATACGACCATACGTATCGATCAACCGATTATAAACGCCATGTAGACTATTCATCAATTCGTCTTCACTCTTGAAATAATTTTCAGTCGTCACAAAATCCGGTTCTTTGTCCAATAATTTGGAACATGAGCTGATTAGACAGACCATACATATGGATAAAATATAGATGCTTTTCATCATGATTGAGGGTTAGTTTAAAAATTAAGATCAAGTCCCAGTGTCACTGTACGAGGTCGTGGATAAGCAGACCAGTCAAACGACGGAGTCAATGCTCCGGGACGTGTATTCACTTCAGGATCGAGTCCAGAATAATTAGTCCAGGTGATCAGATTCTGAGCCGCCATGTATACTCGTATCGATGACATTCGTATTCTTTTGAGCTGCTTGGCATCGAAGGTATATCCCAAAGACACCGTCTTGAGGCGCAGATAAGACCCGTCTTCGATCGTTCTGGAAGAGTACACTGCGGGCCCCTGTCCACCAACCCGATAGAGATCATTGGTTTGATTTTCTGGGGTCCATCGGTCTGCAAAAGAGGCAAACATGTTTAAGAAACCACGAGCGACAGGATCTCCTCCCTCGAATTCAATACGATTGGCGTTGAGGATATCACCTCCGTAGCTCCATTGTAAAAAGACATTCAGGTCAAAATTCTTGTAAATGAAGTTATTATTGAATCCACCAATATGCTTTGGATTTGGATTGCCTATAATCGTCAGGTCGTAGTTGTCAACCTGCCCATCACCATTAATATCTTTAAACCGGATATCTCCAGGTTCAATATTTGCTCTAGGGACACCATTATTGGGCACTCCTGTCTTCAATATGTAACTGCCATTGGCCTCGTCAAAGTCTGCATACTGATATACTCCGTCAAACAGATAACCGTAAAACAAAGCAATTGGCTGTCCCGGTATAGCGATGTAAGGATATGCATTGTTAAAGTTGCCCCATGTAACACGGGTAGCAAGGCTTGGTTCCCCCTCATTCAGTTCGAGCACTTTATTTTTATTGAATGCGATATTAAAGCTCGAATTCCATGAAAAATTTGGAGTTTGTACATTTTTGGTTTCTAAAGTAAATTCGATCCCACTGTTGGATACTCGACCAATATTCTTGAACCCGGTCAGGAATCCCATACTAGGTGCCAAAGTCGCATTTAACAATAGATCACGAGTCTCCTTATGATAGTAATCTGTGGTTAGAGATACCCGATTCTTGAATAGGGAGACATCAAGTCCTACGTTGGTCTGTACGGTGGTTTCCCACTTCAGATTTGGATTTCCCAAGTTGGTCGGCACCATTCCTTGGCCAGCGCTATTACCAATGCTATAACCTGAGGCTGGGTTCATTTGCAATGCACTAAGTGACGCGTAATCAGATACCCGGTTATTGCCGGTCGAGCCTATACCTACCCGTATTTTAGCATCATTGATTACGGTCAATGACTTGAGGAAGTTTTCTTCCTTCAGCCGCCAGGCAAAAGATCCCGAAGGAAAATAAGCCCATCTATTTGCTTTAGGAAACTTTGATGATCCGTCACTTCTGAATGAAAGTGTCAGCAAATACCGTGACCGGTAATTATAGTCAACACGTCCCAAATAGGATACCAGTCCATTGGCCTGATCTGTAATCGGGGCCGTTGTCACCTGTCCTTCATCCAGTCCTTTGATACCCAATGCCTCATTGGGTACCAGGATAGATGAAAAACCATTGGTGTAATTCCGAATATCCTGTAAGGTAAACCCTGCTACAGCACTTAAGCGATGTCCTCCTTTAAATTTCTTATCATAAGACAGTGTATTCTCATTTAACAGGTTTGTGATCTCGTTATTCCAGATCGAACCGTTTACTTTATTATTTGTATATGGATGTCCTCCTCTAGACCGAGAATTAAAAAATACTTCTCGTCTTTGATTTATCCGAGTATAACCACCAGTCGTTCTCCATGTTAAGGTCTTTGCCAGTTTATACTCCAGATAACCATTGGCAGTTAGATTAGTGCTGAACAATGGATTATACTCATTCTGCACAGCTAGATAAGGATTGATACGTAGATCTGTACCGGCACTGGGGTCCATATCTGGATCAAAGAGATCATCTATTAACGATGCATCAGCCAAATCACTTCCAGTGACCGGTCTAAATCCCCATATCCCATACATCAGGCTAGCCGTTGGACTTACCTGAGATTCGGACACAACTGTACCGTATCGTTTATAGGCTGTATAATTTAAGTTTATTCCCGCTTTAAATTTTGTGTTTATGGTCTGATCCAAGACTATCCGCCCCTGATACTTATTGAAGCCACTATTTAAAATAATCCCATCTTGATCCAGTGCCGATCCTGAGATTGCATATCGCGTAAGCTCACTGCCGCCACGCATGGCAAGTGTATGATTGTGTGTAACGGCATTGCGAAATATCTTATCTTGCCAATTGATTCCTTCCATATCTCTATAATCATCCAGCTTCTTCCCCTCCTTAAGATAAATACCTGTATAAAGCACAGGATTTTGTTCCAATTGATATTTTACAAATTCATAGGGATCGAGAACCTCTTGTTTTTTGATGACCTGATTAAGCCCTACCCAGCCACTGTAATTAATGACTGGTGCTCCCACTTTACCTTTTTTTGTTGTAATCAGCACCACACCATTGGCTCCCCTTGCTCCATATATAGCGGTGGCAGAGGCATCTTTCAACACTTCTAAGGATGCTATTTCTTCTGGATTGATCATATTCCCGACGGAAGTTTCCACAGGAAATCCATCAACTACATACAGTGGAGAATTATCCTGAGTGACTGAGTTGTTGCCTCGAATAACAATTTTAAGCTCCGCTCCCGGTTGCCCATCATTCGAGCTTACCTGTACTCCAGCTACCCGTCCAGCCAATGCTTCTTCAAAATTCGCTACTGGCGCTTTTCGCATATCCGTCAGATTAGCCTGACCCACAGCGCCGGTCAGGTCGCGTTTTGTTGTAGTACCGTAACCAATTATGACGACATCATCAAGCATTTGGCTATTTGACAATAATGTGATCACCATAGGCTTATCCAATACCGCAGCCTGTTCTACAACTACATGTCCGATCATTGAAAACAGCAGGAGCTCATCTTTGAAAATTGGAGATATTAAAAAATTACCCATAGAATCTGTCGAGGTATTGACGGATTTATTTTGATTAGAAACAGTAACCCCGATTAAAGGAATGCCCTTTACGTCTACTACTCTTCCCTTCGCAGACCTAGACTGCTGGCCAAAGGAGGAGAAAGAAATGAAAAGAATTCCTAAAAACAGCCAAGCTGTCCTTAGATGAAATAGAGTCATAATATATTTATAATTAGTTATCTTCCCTAAACTAGTCTGGTCTAGACTGGTTTGCTTTTATAAAATTATAAATTATATTTGCTTTCGCAAAAAAAATGATAAAAAAAGAATTCTATTTTCAGAACTAGTTTTTATATACACGGAAATCGTTAAAAAAACTCATCCTATGATATGATCTGAACTTGCATATGAAAACAAGTTTATCTAAGTTTGACTGTTATTATTATATATGACTTTCACGCACATGTCCACGACAAACGAAATAGGTAATGGATCACGTATGAAGTATCTACAGTTGGTAGATCACATCTATGCGTTGATCGAAAAGAATGACCTTCATATCGGAGATCGTATTCCTTCTTTAAAACAATTACAGGATCAACTCAGCATGAGTAAGGAGACTGTGCTGAAAGGGCTTAATTATTTGCTTGAAAAAGGTGTAATCGAATCGGTATACCGCAAAGGGTATTATGTAAAGAAAATACAGGTACAACATTCTTATCGTATCCTGCTTCTTCTCGATAAAATGAATCCTATGCGTGAACAGATTTATCAATCTTTGCTTGCTGAAACGAAAGGTATTGCGGATATTGATGTTTACTTTCACCACCATAACTTTAATGTTTTCAAAAATATTATCACTGAAAACATTAATAATTATACACATTTTGTTATTGTCACATTTCTAAAAGAAGATCCCTCTTCAATAATAAATCTTGTTCCACCTAGCAAACGGATTATTATTGATTACAATCAATTGGAGCTTTCTGGTCTTTATGCCTGTATTTACCAAGACTACGAATACGATATCTACAATAGTCTTAGTCTTCTACAGGATAATATTAAAAAATATAAGAATCTTGTACTTATTGCACACCCCGAAGCTTTACATGCGAAGCACGTAATCAAAGGCTTTATTAGTTACTGCGAGGAGTTCAACGTTAAATATAATATCCAGTCGGAAGTAGATGAAAACAAATTTGAAAAGCATACTGCCTTTATTACTTTTAGTCGATACGATTCTGACGATGTATCACTGATCAAATTAGCTAAAAAGCATGGATTTACATTAGGTTACGATATTGGTCTTATTTCTTACAATGATACAGATGTTAAAGAGATTCTCGAGGGAGGAATTACCGTAATCTCTACTGATTTTCAGGCAATGGGAAAAACTACTGCTGAAGTTATACTTCAAAAGAAAATTGTAAATGTCCGCAACCCTACTCAAGTTATTATCCGAAATTCACTATAATTAATTTTTGGTACAGTTAGCATTTAAAGATCGGATAAGCTGTGCTTTTTTGTAAATGCCACTTTATTCTTGGCAGGGTCAGTTCGCAATTAAGTGTCTGTTTATAAAACGGTTATATTTTCAGAAATATTAAAAATCAATTAAATACTTTTGAATATCTCGTTTTTTCATTTTAATTATAGCTAGTTGAATAGAAAGCTTTACCAGCTTATACAAAATATTATCAATCCTTGAGAAGCCTTTATTGTTTCATAACTTCAAGTGTAATCTTAGCAATTTCCCGAACCAACTCTGTAGGTGAGTGACAATCGCAGTTGCTCAATCCAACAATATAAATATCTCTACTGGGAATGTAAACGGCCATAGATTTAAATCCAAAAATACTGCCTCCATGTTCTCTTGTAGGTATACCATTAATTTCTTTAATATGCCAGCCAAATCCATACGAACTGACTTCACCGTTGTTTAATTTATATGATTTAAATGCTTGACTAAGACTTAATGAATCCAATACCTGATTATCATTTAGTGCATTTTGCCATTTTAATAAATCTTCTAATGTTGACATCAAAGAGCCTGAAGAAAATGGGACACTAAAATTGATCCATGTTTTATTAACAAAACCATCTGCTTTTTGATGATATCCATATGCCCTAGATTTTATAATTTTTCGATCTGAAGCATAATAGGAATTATTCATTCCAATTTTTTGAAAAATATTCTTTTGTATAAAATCTTCATAAGTAATGCCCGACACTAATTCTATTATATATCCAAGTACAACATAGCCTGAATTATTATACTCAAATTTTTCTCCGGCTTCAAAATTAACAGGCTCATCTTTAAAAAAGTTAACCATCATTTCAGGGGTCATCTGTTTTTGAGCAATATCTGATATAGATTTCATTTTAGTGAAATCTTGAATTCCCGACGTATGTGTTAACAAATGTTTTATCGTAATTTTATGACCAGATGGATAATTAGGAATGAACTTAGAGATTGGATCATTTACAGTTAATTTTCCTTGTTTTTCAAGCATTAATATGGCAACAGCGGTGAACTGTTTGGTCATGGAACCTATTTGAAACACATGGTCGATAGTCATATCAACATCTAATTCCAAATTGGCTTTCCCGAAAGATTTTTTATAAAGCACTTTACCATTTTTAGCAACTAAAAAAGCTCCACCTGGTTCGTTTACCTGCATAAATTCTGTTTTAATAATGCTATCAATTTTTTCTTTAAAATCTTGAGCTGACAAAATGCCAAAAACAGAAATTAAAATTAATATTAAAAATAATCTTCTCATCAGTTAGGTTTTTCATTAAGAATTACAACAGTTATCTAAAAATGTACAGCAATAAAACTAAGATAATATTACACGATATCACATCCAAAAGAGGTGAATATCATATTATTATCGGTAAATCACTCTAAGAAGTCGGTTAATCATAATTAATTTAACAGGTTTATTGTATTTGTCATTAATTTTAAATCATGTCTTTCTAAGAATTTCTTTTATTAGCACAAAAAAAACCGCTTGGTCATCCAAGCGGTTCTGTATACAAAAAAAAGTTCTATTTCAGTTTTTCAATCTTATTACGTAGAGATCTTCGGGGCTCTTCACGGGAAATTTATAATGCAACATTAATCTCTTCCTTCGCGATTCTTGTTGCGAGCATTTTGCACTCCAATGAAATTCTAAACTAATTTTTTCGCTTAGGCTAGCGTATTGATATAATCACGTTTACAATTTATGTAGGCATGTCTTCACAAGTCAATATTGCCCAACCTCTTATACCTCCCATAACATAATTACCTGAAATCCTATGCTAATATAAACGATACAGTAAACTTACATGTAGTATTTCATTTTCAGGATAAAGCATGTTACTGAAGCAACGATATTGAACGTAAACAAAATAACATTTGCATTATATTAAAAATTTCACCTCCGAAGATCTATCTAAAGCACTTTATAATTTTATACTGGCTTTGCCATCCACACACACTACATTTTTGGAAGAGTTGGGATTAACTGACTGACAGCCTATTCCTTGAGTCAACCATAACTTAGCGGCATTTAAAGAGCTGTATTGCTGTTCCATTTCTGCAAAAGTTCTAAAGTTAGGTGTATCTGTGATCGCTATAGGTATAAATTCACAGTCTTTTCGTAAAGTGATTACCCCCCATTTACTCGGATCAGTACAAGGTGTATCTTTGAAGAAATCCCTTACCTTGGGAAATAGCACTTCCAATCTTTGGTTAATCTCTACTAGCTCAAGATCTGTAGCCAATGATACAATCATCTTACCATCCATGCAACGGACACCAAAGTGTGGAGGTAGTTCAACTAGTGAAGTATTATAATATTACAAACAATCGCACCGCTCTTACCTGGCTTGTACGCTTTATTGGCCTGTTCAAAAAGTTTTCTGTATTCTTTAATCAATTTACTATACTCTTTTTCAAAACTTGGATGCACGGATACATAACGGTAAGAAAAGGTATCTATACGCCATTCTTCTATCGGTTTGCAAGATTGATTTTCGGCAAGCTTAATCGCTTCCTGTAATTTTATGTCCGCAAGCTGAGTTAGCTCTTCATATTTATTGTCTTTTTTGCAGGCATAAAATAGAATTACAACAGTCAACAGGTCGCATATTAATAGGTAAGTTTTATTCATAATTTAAATTATTTAGTGTTTATATTAAATATAACGCTTATAAGTTATAAATCGCGACAATAACAAAACCTCTATTTAAGAAGAAAAAGATATCGTCCAAAACTTTAGAAATGGAATAAAGTAAAGCCACATCTCGACGTGACTTTAACGAAACATGTGCATTCTAACTTAACTCATTTGTACTAGTTGATGGATTGAGTTACTTTCCAATTGCCTTCATCTATTGGTTGGCTCCTGCCATTGTGAAGTTTATACTTAAATAAAGAGTCTGATGGGCAAATGAACTTTTATCATTATCCTTTGTACCATGATGTCAATATTCGAAGAAATATCGTTAATATAGATCTTTATCCGAAAATTTAACATCCTGTATTTTGGGTAAAGGTCGTACTAAAACTCTTTTTTTTCGGACTGCAAGTGGTCTAGTTGAACCTAATTTTTCATCGGATTCAGTTCTAGTACCTGTAATCAAGTCAAATTTTGTTTCTGTGAATATTGTATTTTCATCAATATAACCTTGGGGCGCGTCATATGTAAGCTTATCGACATAAATCAATTCAAAATTTCCTCTTTTATATTTGAAATGATAGGTAATATTTCCGCCTTTAATTTCGCTCCACATTTTTAAAATCCCTTCTTCAATAAAGAAATTAGGAATTTGATAACCATTAAACTCACCTTGTTTTTCAGCAGGATACTGCGGTTCAATGATTTTATCTGAGGATACTGTCAAAGTTAGCTTTCCATTAGGTTGAGAGAGGAAAATTTGCAATCTTAATGGTCTTGTTTCATCTACAGTATCCATTTTCACAGTTACTCTGTCCATTTTGCCATCATGATTTAAGTCCCCTTTTTCTTCTCTAACCTCGTAAGTATACTTGTTTTTATTTTTCATACTTTGGGAGAATAGATGCATTGGGACTGAGATTAAAATGAAAATAATATAGCGGTAAAAATATTTATTAATGTTATTCATTTTATTTGTTTAGTGAAGTGATAAGTAATAAGACTCCTATAATTAAATATTTTTTTGATTATTTTTTTATGTACTTAGCGTTGTTTCTGCATTATTAATCAAAAACTGAAATCTCCCTTATTATGCTAAAAAGGCATTGTTACAACTCGGGCTTTATAGATCCCTTTTTCAATCTTAAACAATACAGCATATCCTCCTGCACCATCACCATTGACAGAAGTAATGTATAAAGTATCATTTGGATTGTCATAGTAACATGCTGCAAACTCACTGTTTATATTAAACAGATTCTCGATCTCATTTTCTGGGATTTGGATAGTTCTACCTTTTATCGTGGCTTTTATGGATGTATAATGACTTATAGGAATCGTACCATCAGTTCCCCATACCTGCTGTCCTTTGAATATGTCTTCAACGGTATAATCCTCATATTTTGTCGATGAAAAGTATCTTTTATTTTTTTTGTAATCAAATTTTTCGGACCTAATTTCGACAGTCACATTTTTCGATATAAATTTTGCAATGCTATCATTAAAGGATTTAATTGGGATCTTTTCATAAGATTCAATTAGTTTAATCCTAGATTGATGTACATATCCAGTAATATTCTCATTTTGACGATCGGTATAATCAACAATGACCCAATCCCGAAGTTTTTCATCGGGAAATGCATAGACAATCTCCTCAGTGTTAATTTTTGAAACAATTTTGCTAGTAACTGTGGGTTGTTTCCTCACATTTACATAACCATCTTTATCGATAATTTCTGCAAATTGCGCGTACGTAAAATGAGTTATCGTGAGGAGAAGTAATGCAAGCAGATGTTTTTTATTCATTTAAAATAAAGTTACAAACTATAATATTTTGACAAAGCTACGAAATAGGACTTGAGCTTTTCGCTAAGATTTATCTTGCCCCATTCAGATCAATTTCTGCCATCGTCTATAAGATTTCTAAAATATCAACTTAACCATAGTAACTACTAAAATATGAATTAGGTTAGAGAACAGCAATCTTCAGACTTCGTTTTTGGTTAATATTGCTATTCAGGTTTCGGATACTTGTTAATTCGTCTAATTGTCTTGTACTCTTATCCATGTCCCTTCTTATCATTTCTTTATATTAGGTCATTGTTGATTTCCTTTAATATTACATCATTGATTTTTTATTTTTGATTGCCAATAAAATAGACACCACAGCTAAATCTAATTGATTTTAGACAGGTTATAAGTTGAGCGAGAGAGAAAGTGACCTAAACTACACTATATTCAGGGATGTTTTTGTCAACAAGATATGCGTAGGTTTGATAGATGGCATTCTCTACAGCATACAAAAAATTGTTCGGTCTTATACTTTTTTCCTTTATTGATAATCTGAGCACACAGGCACAATCGCGGTTTCCTACTTTCGAAGTGAACGAAGCTGTTACCGTTACTGTCGATGAAACTGAAAAAGGTATTGTCGCAAAGCTGAATAATAATAATAATAAAACTGTGTTACTCAAAAAATGGAAACGTACGCTGTCTTTTATTGAAACCTACGATGTCAATAATGACGGGTATATGGATCTAGTTCTCAATTCGGATGAACATCAGTCAAATGATGCCCTTATATTTTTATTTGAGCCTAAATCTTCATCTTATAGGGAACTCAACTATCCGAACCATGAATTCAGTAACCTTATCATCACTAAGCAAGAGCCTGGCATGATCATCAGCTATAGCAATGCGCAAGAATGGATAAAATTCGGTTTTAATAAGCAATGTGAACTGTATAGTGCTGGCGATTCACAGGTATTGCATGACTATGAACTTGCAATTCACCAATATCAAATCCGTATGTATAATGTGGATGGGAGTATAAAAAGTGTAAAACTAGAAAATTTTGAAGATAAAAATATACCTATAATTGAAGTAAAGGTACCCAGGCTTCGATTATACAATGAGCCGGGATATCAAGCTGTTTCTAATAGCTTTGTCGAAAAAGGAGCTTTTCTTGAGATCACCGCTTTTGAAGGAAAGGAGTGGCTAAAAATAAAATATAAATCTGCTTCTGAAACACTAGAACAATGGGTCAATGTGTCAGAGTTAAAGATGGACATCAGCAAACTTCACTATAAGGAGAATAACAATGGCCTAAACCTGGTCATGATAGATCCTCAGAGTGGAGATGATCGCTTTTATTTCTGTATTGCACTGAACAATTATTCCAATAAAATATTCGAATCATATAACGGAAAAATTTACATTCTTTTGGAAAATGAGAATGGTAACAAATTCCTCTACCCTCTTTACAATACAGGATATTTAAAACTACCACCACAAAACCCAAAGGATATACAAGCCAATAAAGCGGATGAAAAGTGGTTTAAACCCGGAGCTGTGCTTGATGACAATATGGTACAATGGGATGTTGAAAAAAAACAGTTCGTTATTTTTCATGATAAAAGTGAGAACGAAGATGTGGATGAGTACCCTTATGTACCTTTCTTTCCTGACGGTTTGTCTGCTGGAATATATAAAATATCAGCGGTTTTTATGGATCGTGAATCTCACCTAAAACCATTGGTATCCAACATGCAGCAACTGAAATTACCTTTAAAAAAGTTTTAATGAAAAGTTTCCAATGGTAAATGGATGGTCCACTCTCCTTTGATGACATTGGATTGAGAGTTTATGATTTCTACGGCTAAACCTCAACGGTACAGTTTTTCCCTATGCCAGTAAAGGAAGGGTATAAATGGAAGTTTCTTAAAGAGAAAGCAAGTATGCTGCCGATTGAAGAAGATCGTTTAAGCTAGTAAAGCGTAAGGGGTAATAAATAAAATAGCCGGTGATCTCCATCACCGACTATTTTATTTATTCTTATGTCCACCTATTTTTTGGCGTAATCTTTTTCAAATTTATCTGAAGCGACATTGACACCATTTGCCATATCTTCAAATGCCTTATTAATATTGTCCAGTAATCCTTGTTCTACCACCGGATCTTGGGTAGTACTCTTTCTAATGTTAATCAGTTTTGGGTAATCTTCTGAAACAATTTTACCATAACCTTTCAACCCTTTTAGAATGGCTTGCTGCAATTGGTCATCACCGTTGAAATCGCCAATTTTTTCAACCTTTTTAATGTCTTCTTTTACAGCTTGGTCCCATTTTAGGGCTACTTTTCCTGCTTCATCATATTTTTTTGACTGCATTGCGCTGTTCATTTCGCTAATATGTACCTCTTCACTGTTGATAATCGTCATCAGTTCATTGTTATAGGCAACTGCATCTTTCTTTTGGCCACAGCTTAAAAGTGTGCAGAACATAATTAAAGCAGCACTTCCTGAAATCACTTTTTTCATCTCTTTTTATTTTTTGTGTTGATAATTTGTTAAAACCTCTTCTGAAGGATAAACAAATTTAAAGGATGAAAAAATTTCAGCAAATCCCTGAATGTAGTGGTTTTTTGGCCATTAGTCACGAAGAATACCATATTCAAGTGCAAGTTTTATGACAGATGCAATGCTTTTAACCTCAAATTTTTCGATGAGATTCTTTCTATGACTTTCAACTGTATGATGACTGATAAATAAAGTTTCGGCGATTTGAACGGTAGTTGATCCCTTGATTGCTTCCATTAATATTTCCTTCTCTCTGCGCGTGAGCTTAGGTACATTTTGAAGACCAATATTATCTTTCTTACTCATTTTTAACTTAGTCTTCGCGCACAAAAAAAGTTCTCCCTGACACACGCTCCGAATACCTGCTATAATCTCCGGTCCTAAAGCATTCTTTTGGATATATCCGTCCGCACCTTGTGTGATCATACTATTAATGACAGCGTATTCATTATGAACACTGATAGCAACAATCTTCATGTGTGGACACCGTTTCTTAAATAAGGCGACTAACTCTATACTATTCGTATCAGGAAGATTAATATCAAGCAATAATATATCAGGATTAATCCGTTTAATCCGTTCTAGTGTTGATTTACCATCTGTAAAGCAATCCAAAATTTTAAAATCGGGTTCTGCCTCTAGAATATTTTTTAAACCTTCCAGCATCATCGGATGATCATCAGTAATTACTATATTAACCATAATAAGGATTATTATTTATCGGAAACTCTATTTCTATACTTGTACCTTTTCCGGCACGGGAATAAATATGCATCTTCCCGCTTAAAAATTCGAGGCGAGACTGTACATTGTGAATTCCGGCTGATTTTTTTCCATCTGCAAGATGCGGATCAAAGCCCTTTCCATTATCTTCCACAGTGATCAGGATATGATCATTGTGTTGCGACAGTTGCACTATAATCTGTGAAGCCTGAGCATGTTTCACCGCATTATTTACCAGCTCCTGGATTATTCTGTAGACGACTATTTGTTTATCTTTTGAAAGGTCGGCTTCCAACTTTACAAATTGACTGGAAATCTCAAGCTCATCGTTACTCATGCGTTCAGCATATTCTTTAAGAGCTTCCTCCAAGCCATATTTATCCAATAGTTCAGGCATAAGGTTATGTGCAATGCGGCGCAACTCGACTACAGCAACATCGAGCTGATCTAAAGATTTATTCAGTGTATTTCTACTGGAATCATTCTCATTCAATAGCGTAAGACCGGATAAAGTGATTTTTGTCCCGGACAAAATACCGCCTAATCCATCATGAAGATCTCTGGCGATACGTGAACGTTCGGTTTCCTGCCCCTCTAACATGGAGACCAAAACCTGTAGGCTTTCTTTCTGTTTTAATGTTTTGAGATGCTGGCGATAAGCATAATAGATCAACATGGCAGCTATGATAAATGTCAGGATAAGGAAAAAATAGACTGAATTTATTTTTGATTTGTATGCAAGTTCTTTTTGAGAAGTTTTAAGTTGTGCTGCCCGCTGCAGTATCTCAACACGTGAAAGTTTAAGTTCTTTACCTCTGTTAT
The DNA here is from genome assembly GCF_012030425.1 of Sphingobacterium sp. B16(2022). GTDB lineage: Bacteria > Bacteroidota > Bacteroidia > Sphingobacteriales > Sphingobacteriaceae > Sphingobacterium > Sphingobacterium anhuiense. Next base: position 2,010,258 of record NZ_JAAUVN010000001.1, read on the forward strand.
CTGCCTCTAGCTGGATAACTTCTATATGCTGACGCTGAATTTCTTCATTTAATTTTAAGTTTTCCAAATCCTGCAGCTGCGCCTTATTATGCGCATGCATCAACGAGATTTGTTGTTTTCTCTTTTCGGCTTCAAATCGCAGTCTTATCAACTGTTGTTGCTGTCTCTCTTTTTCAAACTGCGCTTCTAATCTGCGCCCCTGTTCCATTTTATTTGCATTGAAAACCTCTTCGTAGAGCTTAACATATTGTTTATAGTAATGATAGGCTTCATGATACTGACCTTCTGTCTCATATACCTCTGCGAGCTTTTGATATAAGCTAAGGGCAATCGTATTTTCTATTACAGTATCTTTCATGAGCGTGGCTAATGAAGCAAGGAGGTATTTTTTTGCGGTTTCTGTATCACCTTCTTTCATGCTATATTCTGCCATTATTCCATAAGCCGAAGCTACCTGAGCATATTGTTCTGTTTTTTGTCCAACTTCTAGTCCCTGTTGCGCATACTGGAGCGATTTTGTTTTATAGGACGCCGGATAATACTGTAAATACAGATTGGCTAGGTTAATTGCTGCAAAAGATAAGTCAGAGGGCACAGCCATTGTTGAGCTGTTCTTTTCATAGAATTTAATAGCTTGGAGGTAATAACTTTCAGACTGGTTACGAAGATGCTCATTTTCGGGCTGATTGATGTACTGCTCCTGATAATTATATCCCATAGACATGTAAGCGTCAAAAATATCCATGGGTCTATTTCTTAATTTAGCGACTTCCAGAGTAAGTTTAGCGTATTTTTCCTGTAAGTCATATGTTTTCCAGTTTGAATAGATCGATGATAGCTCCTTATAAATTGCAGTTTTTCTAGATATAACGATATCTGTCTGAGGGGCTTGATCGTAAAACACTAAAGCGTTCTGGAAGCATCGGATCGCCTGTTGCTCCTGATTATTCCTCGCATGCATCCAACCCTCACAATACGACACATATCCTTTAATGCTCAGCTCTTTGGTTTTTTTTGCAAATATTTTAGCCTGCGCGAGATATCTGTTAGCGGATGTATTATCTTCTAGTATCTTGCTGTTCATTGCGGCAATACCACACAGCTGTGCAGCGTATTGTCCATCAAGCTTTTTAGATGCTCTAGCTATATTTTTTTGCAGCAACTCCATCGCTTCCTTTTGCTGACCATTAAAAAAAAGTGCATGCGCATATTTGCCCGCCAACAGTAGCTGTTGCTCACTGCCTTCAGCGACCTGATGATATTCACTTGCAGCGGTTTCAACAGCACTCTGAGCACTAATCTTCCCGAAGAAAAACATCACTAAAATTAATACTAAATACTTCTTCACTGTACAGATTTTCATGTTTGCTTTTGAAAGCAAGATTTAGGACAGGAACAACATCTTTTTATAATCATATTTTCTTTAACAATTTATAATTAAACCAAAATATGAAAAGACTGTTGAAATGCACGTAAAAAGACAAAATAGTTAAACAATAATAAGATATTCCATTCGATTTGCTATAATTTTACAGCATCTTGTACTTATTGATGTTTGAAGCGGCGAGAAAAATGCTGATATAGCTTCTGGCCCTTAAAATAAAATTAACAAAGGAAGGTAATCACAGCTTGATTTTCTGCTACCGCTAATTGCAAAAATTCTTTCAATTTTCGAAATTCCTGAATCAGATAATTTAGCGCTTCAGGATCTTCCCAAAATTCAGGATAAACACCTTCCTCATTCATTTTTTCGGCATCAAATCGATCTGATAAAGAGGATTCAGAGATGTCATTCACAGCTTCTAATAATTCTTCAGTCTGGGGTGACGTAAGGTATTTCGCAGGGCCATATCCCATATCCTGTTCCTCGTCAAGTATATTGGGGCCAAATATTAGCCATTGCAAAGGTGGGAGCACTATTTTATAATTATTTAAAGGTTCACCTGTGACAACGTAAAACAAGCCATCCCAGCTTTTACCTATGTCTAATAGGTTTGTTTTTTCAGAATTAGAAGTAGAAAAAAGGTCATCTTCCAATAACTGGCTGTTATCAAGATAACGTAGTAAAGTACTTTGGTCTATCCGTAGATACTGTTGTATTATTCCCATCCAATAAAATTAGCTAATTTTAATTTTATTCTAAAGCAAAGAATTTTGAGATTTCAACTTTATTTTGAATTTGACTAAAACTTAGTTAATAAGAAGATTGACAACCTGATCTTATCAACCTATTAAAAAAGGTGTATCGATGAAAAATAGTTATATATTTTATCAATATATTGTATCTTTCTAAAAAAAATATGAAGAAAACCAAACTACTTATTCTAAGCCTTTTTATTGCCAATTTCAGTTATGCGCAAACCCCACTAATGGATAGCTTAATTCAAAAAAACTATTCCACCTTTAAAAAAAACAACAGCAGCGCATTCGAAGGGAAAGGATGGACTTCCCTTCAGGATGAAATAAACAAAAACAATTCTGTATTATTGGGCGAATACCATTTCACCAGTGAGATCCCTTACTTCACAAATGCGATTGTAAATAGTATTAAGTTCGACAACTATTTTATGGAAATTGATCCCTATACAATCAATACCATATCAACAAAAATTAAATCCTTATCCCCTGCTGAACTGGATAAATTCCGCAATGAAAACGGTTCTGCTTTATCTTTTTTACAAGGTGAGGCTGAGTTTGATTTGTATAAAAACATACTTCAACAGAACATCAAGATATATGGAACTGAACAAATTAGTTTATTTTCAGACCAGTTACTCTTTTCTGAACTGAGTAAACAATCCAAAAATAATAAAGCAATAGAAATTTATAAGCAGATGATCGCTAATTCGGCTGCCTATGACACAAAAAACAACACCACATTCTATTTGTTCTCTGATGATTGTCGGGCTAAATTGGACGCACTGAGCGCTCTAAATTTATCAGCAAACGAAAAAGAGCAACTTGAAGCACTCAAATTAAGCAAAGAACTTTATTTAAATCGAATTCATCCTTTAAGAATTCAATACTTGAAACACTTGATTCTTGAAAAATTCCCTGAATGGAGAGACAAAAAGAATCTATTCAAATATGGTGCTAATCATATGCCTAAAGGAGAGAGTTTAATGGAAGTATTTGATATTGGAAACCTAGTGTATAATATTGAAGAGGCAAATTACCGCAAGTCATTGCATATTATGATTATCGGAAAGGGTGAAGGTGAAACATTGGCTGATTTAGACGAATATAAACCTTTCTTAACCGTTGTGAAAGATGACAATTGGTATACCTATGATTTAAGACCTCTGAAACAAGCTATTTCTAAAAAGAAGCTTAAAGTGGAGGATTTGACGCTGGAAAGAATTATAAAAGGTTATGACTATCTGGTTTTCATTCCAAACCTAACTAAGACCCCAAAAACAGGTAAACAAAATCATTAAATAAGCTCAAAAGAAAACATACGCCACTAGAGTAATTAAAAATTACTTGGTAAATAACTACTTCAATTAATTTTCTTACATTAGAGTAATTTAACCAATTAACCGATGAAGTACTTACTCTTAGTGGTCAGTTTGTGTGTACAAGTGGCTGTGGCACAAAAGAAGCCAACCGTTCATTATATCGTAAAAAAAAACAGCAATTACAACCGAAATGCTGATGAAAAAACCTATTATATAGCATTAATAAAACTAAAGAAGGTAGCCAGCCAAGGTGATCTTATGGAATTGCGCGTAACTGGTTTTGAAAGTAAAAATGGAGACCGTATATTTTCTACTGAAGACCTGAACAAAGGGGAAAATTTCTTGACTTCGACTGCTGCGATTTCCAATATCTATGGTTTGACAAAACCTTTGCATTTTACAGTCAATAAGGGAGTAATAAGCATAGATACGCTGAAATGGAAGAATGAGATAAGACAGCAACTTACTGCATGGGAAATTAAAGATGATATTGTTGAAAATGCCTTAACCAATACATTTTCAGAATACGGTAACCTGCTGCAATCTCTCTATTTTGCGGCATTATCATCTTCGGATGAAAATGCATTGAAGAAATCTGATATCACAAAAAATGGTCTACTATACCATATGGTAAAACAGAATAAGTCTGAAATTGCCGTCAACTATTCGCAAAGCGACAGCTCTTCAACAACGGAAGGAAGTACCAGCTTTGATCCTAAAACCCACCTTGTACGAGATGAAAATCGAATAGCTAACTATTCATTTTTAGATGCGAATGGCAAAAAGATAAACGGCCACTCTTCCAGTTCAATAGAACGTGCGAGCAAATATACTGCAGCTGCGATTGAAAATGATTATTATGATATGCTCGTAAAAGGTAGCTATTGGAGCAATGCAATAAATACAAATGATAAAACAGATAGTATTAAATTACAACGGTATATAGAGCTATACGAAGCGAAATATGCAGGAAATCGTGATTACGTTAAAAATAAACTGGGACATTTGCAAAGCTTTCGAGATAAGCAGTATTATGATGCTTTATCATCCATATCTCCAAAGTTGCTGGCCGGGACTTACCATCTGAGCAACAAAGTTTCATTCGATAATATCTCAGACAATGACTTTAAGGAAATCATACCACTCCTGAATGATAAGCAACTCTTCGAATATCTACAACAAACGCTAAGTCAATACATCATGTCTCTAAACAGTTCAGCTCTGCAAAAGCTCGATCTTATTGCCAATCAATTTAGCGAGAGAGAGCGAGTGGCGGCTAGACCAATGTACTTATGGGCGAAGGCAATGCAGACTCAGAATATAGATAGCCTTAAGCAAATCCAAAATGAAGTGCTCGATATGGATAATGAGTACTGGAATCAAGGAAATGCCAGTCGGTATGCACTTTTGATTCAGAAGATCCTTTCTGAACATGGTAGATATGATGCACAGACGATGCAAATAATAATCGATAAAATTACAGCACTATATGAAGATGAGGTAAATAAGAAACGTTTCCTACAAAAAGCTCATTTAGCTTATGCATATTATCTGGCGTATGAAAAGACACCAGTAGACCAAGAAGATCACGCGCTCCTGTTTTTGGAAAAAGCGGCCTATTATTCTCCAAAAAATTCGGCTGAAAAGGAATATGGAACTTTTTATGACCGCGTCTTTTTAAAATCAAAAGAAAACTACAGTGACAATTATATGGTGTTATTAAGTAAGAGGGGTAAAAAGGATGTGGCTCTTCAAAACTATATACAAGAGTTTTTGAATAATCCGGCGAGTAGTTTTAAAAGCTTATCATCTTTTTATCGAGAAAATTATGCTGAGAGCAGTTTCAATGATTTTTTCAAGAAAGAGATTATTTCAAAACTTGCAGATGCACCATCCTTTTTGCTAAAAGATATGCAGGATAAAGAATTCTCATCCGCACAATTGGCTGGAAAATGGACCGTCGTCGATTTTTGGGGTACCTGGTGTGGCCCTTGTGTTGCTGAAATGCCAAAACTAAACAAGTATTACCTGGAACTAAAGCAGGATAAAATGAGTAAAATTAATTTTATGAGCATTGCCTGCAACGATACAAAAGAAAAAGTGCAACGCTTTTTAACGAACAATAATTATGAAATACCGGTACTGGTGTCCGATTCTAAAGTAGAACAAAATTATAAAGTCCGTGGATATCCAAGCAAATACATCCTAACACCAGAAGGGAAACTGATTCCTACAGAATTTGGATTTGACTGGGAAAGTTTAGTCTTGGAATTAAGTAAGCTATAAACAGATGAAATAGGCTTATAGTTGTAATATTTAAAATGGCTATATACTTTAATACTCCTATTTCTTATTGTTGATTTCAATTCTAACGGACAAGTTAAAGCTAAGTGTAACTAAGTGGTGTTTTACCAAAGGAATATATTGGTTTAAACCACTTTATTGTGAGTAGTCTCCCTGTCTAAAAGACAACTTCAACTTGGATTTTCATTTTTTGTTATTTTTTAGATGATTAATCATTTCGAAGACACCAAGTTGAGCTGATTCAGCGCCACTATTCACTAGTACAATATAACCTATTAGCTTTTTTCGGTCAATTTGTGAATAGGAAAAAAATGTTCCGTCCGACCCGGCGTGTTCTGAAATTTCTTCATCGTTTTTAGTGTAATTACCCCAGCCTAATGCGTATTCATCGCTTGCAGTATGAAGAAATTCATAAGTCCTAGATTTTAAAAAATTGTCTTGTCCAGCTAAACCTAGCAAATTTAGTTGGATGAATTTTGCATAGTTTTCAATATTCATACTCAAATCTCCAGCAGGTTCAGCCATTTTTAAATTGTAATCATTATCAGAATAAATTGAGACAATCTTTCCATTTTCAGACCAATGTCCATAGGGCTGATTTTCGAAGTTTCTATTGGGCCAACCGAAAGCGACGTCAATATTTAATTCTTCACTAAGAAATATATTGATTAATTCTTCCCAAGATTTTCCACTAACTTTTTCAGCCATTAAAGTTGCAACACTATATCCTGCATTTGAATAGTTGTATTTATTACTATTATCGAATGGAGGAAGCGTTAATACATATTGGGAAAACTTTTCACGCATTTCCTGTTTATTTCCGGTAAATTTTGGAAGTTTTTGATATGCAGCTCCGCTTGTGAAAGGCTGTATATTCGCTTTATGAGCAAGCAGATCTGCTAATGTTATATGTTTATAATTTGTGTGTGATCCAACGATTAGGTCTGGAAAAAGGTCAAAGAATTTGGTGTTCCAATCAATTTTTTCGCTTTCGACTAATTTTGCGATCACAAAACTTGTTATAGCTTTTGTATTTGAACCTAAATGAAAATAATCTGATAAGTTAGCATCCGATTTATCATCTATTTCAGATATTTTATGATGTCCTAAAACCTTTTTAATGATAATGCTGTCTTTTGTAACGACAGCAAATGCCATTTCAGGAATGCTATCTCTTTCCATAATTTTTCCCGCAATTTGGGTGAAATCTTGCCCATTCACTGAGATAGATAAAAATATTAATAATGAAAAAATGATTGTCTTAGGCATTGATTTTATAATTGGATGTAACACTCAAATATACTACATTTCTCCATACTTGATCTTGCACAGCTTTTGTTAAATTAGGGTTACATACCGAATAGATTTCGATCATTTGAATTTGATATTTTAAATAACCTGAATAAGTCGCTAATTATACTTTTTACTTCTACTGCAGAAGTAAAGGAGTAGCTCTGCATTGAAAGCAACTCCTTCCTGAAAGATTTGCGTGCAGCTCGGCTAAAAATAAGAACAAACAAAGCCAAATCTCTCGATGTGGCTTCTACTAAACATATGTATTCAAACTTTACTTACTTATACGAGTTGATGGACTGGAATACTTTCCAGTTCCCTCCATCATTGACAAACGTGATTAAATCGATCTTGGTAAACCCTTCAAATTATTGGGTTACTTTTGCGACCCTATAGTCACTGGATTGCTCAACGATTGTGGTGCTTGTTTTACAGTTCAGCTGCTCGCCTTTTTGCTTTTTCAAAAATGAAATTACTTCTGAACGGCTATTGGTCTTATCTTCTGATGCATGAACTTTCTGTTTAAAATCTGAAGTGAAAAACTGCTCCACTCCTGCCGACTGCCCCTCTGTCATAACCGCTACGTAATGATCAATCGCGAGATCTGCAGTTGATAGATTGACTACTGCTTTTTTAGAGTTATCTCCTACTGGTTTGGCTGCTGCAATAGTGAATGTTGATACTGCGATCAAGGCTGCTGCGAATGTTTTTGCTACAGTGTTCATAATGTCTTTATATTATATTGTTATTAAGTTGCATCAGCCTCAAATACACCAACTCAAACCCTGATGCCTGCTTTGCAGTTCTATTTGTTTGTTGATTCAAAAGTAGGGTGTAAATGGTACCTGCCCTATGGCAATTAAACTAAACAAACTAAAAAATCTGTGAATGGTGGAAATGGCTAGGTAAATCTTTTTTTTGATTGGAAAGGATTGATCGTTATCACTATAAGATTAATAGGTTTCAATAATAACTTTTCCTAGCATCCTTTAAAATCAATACGACCATAGACTACAAATAGTAATCGAAACACATAAACATCTTATTTATATATAGTTGCCGCCTATCCAGATCGTCTCTCGATATTTTAGATAAAACTATATATATGAATTTTAGAATATGTTTAATAAAATATATAAGTATACTATTATACTTTATTAAATAAATATTAGTATATTTATATACTTTAAATATACATATGAAATACGATATGGTCAAAAATGTTTTTACACTTCTAGAACAATTTGAGCTAGAAAACGCTTTATACATAAAATACCAATCTAATATTGAAGGTTTTAAGGAGTGGATAGCTGTTAATCATAATCATGGCGATAAACAAAATGATCTTTATTGGGAGGGAAAAGAAAATGGCCGTAGTGCATCAAGTGTCATTAATACTTTGATAGTGCATTTAAATAGGTACGCTAAAAGTTACTCGAAATCTGCCATTTTCGGTTCCGAGTTTTCTACTCAAGAAGATTTTATCTATCTGATTAACTTGAAAGATTTCGGAGAAATGATCAAAATGGATTTAATTAAAAAAAATGTTCATGATAAACCTGCGGGCATGCAAATAATAAACCGTTTAATTACAAAAGGTTGGGTAGATCAAACAAATTCTGAGATTGATAAAAGAAGTAAATATTTAAAAATAAACGATAAAGGCTTAGCTGTTTTAGAACAGCAAATGGAAAAGATAAGACAAGCTAGTGAGATTGTGACAGGTGACTTAACAGATAACGAAAAAATGGAATTAATAAGATTGCTCAATAAGCTCACTGAATTTCATATGCCGATCTACGATAAAAATATCGAATCTGAATATTTATTGACTGAAGTCTTAAAAGAAAAAAAGTAATGAAGAAAAAAATTGCTGTTATAGGTTCTGGTTTTTCAGGTTTATCTGCTGCTGCTTATTTGGCAAAAGCTGGAAATGAAGTTCATGTTTTTGAAAAACATGATCAGCCGGGAGGAAGGGCCCGACAATTTAAAACTGAGGAAGGTTATGTCTTTGATATGGGACCAAGTTGGTATTGGATGCCTGATATTATCGATAATTTTTTTACTGATTTCGGATCTAAAACTACTGATTTTTTTGAGTTAATTTCATTGAATCCACAGTTCGAAATGATCTTCGCCGATGATAAAATTGCTGTACCTGAAAATTTAGATGAATTAAAAATGTTGTTTGAAAAAATCGAAGAAGGTGCCGGATTGCAATTGGAAAAATTTATGAAATCTGCTAAATTTAAGTATGAGGTTGGGATGCAGGATTTTGTCAATAAGCCTTGCCACAGCTGGGCAGAATTTATCTCTCCTAAAATAGCCCGAAGCGCCTTAAAATTAGATCTGCTATCAAATTTCAGAAACTACGTTGCAAAATATTTTAAAAACGAAAAGCTAAGGACTTTAATGGAATTTCCGGTCATATTTTTGGGTGCTTCACCAAAAAATATTCCGGCTCTATATAGTTTGATGAATTATGGTGGTTATGCCCTGGGGACACATTATCCGTTAGGTGGTTTTTACCAGTTGGTATTAGGGATGAAGCAATTAGCTGAAAAACAAGGTGCAACTTTTCATTTCAGTAATATTGTTGAAAGCATAAATACTGAAAACGGAAGTGTTATTTCTCTAACTGTCAATGGAAATATGCTCGATTTTGACACGGTAGTTGCCTCTTCAGATTATCATCATACGGAGACACTCCTTAATAAAGAGGATAGAAATTATACTGAAGAGTACTGGAAAAATAGAGTATTTGCTCCTTCAAGCTTAATCTACTATTTGGGTATTAACCAGACTCTTCCTAATCTGAAGCATCATACGCTTTTCTTTGAGCATGACCTGGACGAACACATTGATTGTATATACGAAGATAAAAAATGGCCAGAGAAACCGCTATTCTATGTGTGCTGTCCATCCAAAACTGACGAAGGCGTAGCTCCTAATGGTAAAGAGAATGTATTTCTGCTGATGCCTTTGGCTACTGGAATTAATGATGAAGAATCAGTAAGAGAAAAATACTTAGCAGAAATGATGACAAGACTTGAAAATCATCTGGGCATTCGTAATCTCATGTCAATGATTGAATATAAAAGAAGTTATTGTGTGCAAGATTTTATTTCAGACTATAATGCCTATGATGGTAATGCTTATGGGTTGGCAAATACAATGGGGCAAACCGCTGTTTTAAAACCTAAAATAAGAAACAAAAAAATTAAAAATTTATTCTATACTGGTCAATTGACCGTTCCCGGTCCTGGAGTACCTCCATCTATTATTTCCGGTAAAATTGTATCTAATGAAATTATTAACGCTAAAAACTAACCTGTATGAAACAACTATTCGACGAACTTTCTTTCACCGTAAGTAAAATTACAACACAAAAGTATAGTACAAGTTTTTCGCTAGGCATTTTAGCGCTCTGTCCATCTATTCGCAATGCGATTTATGCCATATATGGATACGTAAGGCTAGCTGATGAAATTGTAGATAGTTTTCATGGATACGATAAAGCGAAACTTTTGAATAGATTAAAAGAAGAAACTGATCATGCACTGGAGGAAAGAATTTCACTAAATCCGATTTTACAATCTTTTCAACAGGTAGTTCATCAATATTCAATTGACAGAAAACTAATCAGCCAATTTTTACATAGTATGGAAATGGATCTTCACAAAATTGATTATAATTCTGAACGTTATAAGGAATACATTTTTGGCTCAGCTGAAGTCGTGGGATTAATGTGTCTGCAGGTATTTACAAATGGTGATCGAGAATATTATGAAAAACTGAAACCTTATGCGATGAAATTGGGTTCTGCTTTTCAGAAAATTAATTTCTTACGGGATTTAAAAGATGATTATCAGATTTTAGGCCGTACTTATTTCCCCAACATTGACATGGAAATATTTGATAATCAAGCGAAAATTGAGATTGAAAATGAAATTGAACAAGAATTTAATGAAGCATTGATGGGAATAAAAAAACTTCCAAACTCTGCTATGTTTGGTGTTTATCTGGCCTATAAATATTATCTATCTTTATTTAAAAAGATCAAGCGAAAATCTTCTGAAGACATATTGAACAGTAGGGTGCGAATTGCCAATTCTGAAAAAGCTTATGTAGCATTTAAAAGCTATGTGAGATATAAAACTGCTTATTTATGATGAGAACTATTTCCTTACTTCTACTCTCGCTATGTTTTCTGACAGGCTTTAAGAATCCTGTTATGACAGGATTACGTGAAAATTATAATAAGACTGTAGCGGATAAAAAGTTATGTGAAAATACTATAAGGGAATTAAGGACATTAAAAAACATGTCTCCTACTCAATTGGCGTACCTTAGTGGGCTTCAAGCGATATGGGCAAATCATGTTTTTAATCCAATAGATAAGCTTAGAACATTTAACAAAGGAAAAAAAAATATTGAGCGTGCAATATTTCTTGAACCGAATAATATAGAATTAAGATTTATCCGTCTCTCTATTCAAAAAAATACACCGTCTTTTTTAGGGTATAAATCAAACATAAAGGAAGATACAATATTAATAATGGAGCATAGAAAAATGATTAGCTCAGAGATTTTGATAAAAAATATAGATACGCTTTTAAAAAACTAGAAGATGAGACATCAATTATATAGAGAACAACAATTAAATTGTGATATCGAAACTGCTTGGCATTTTTTTTCTTCTCCGGTCAACTTGTCGAAAATAACACCAGAAGATATGCGATTTGAAATCATTTCTACGGATGATCATCAAGATATTTTTGAAGGAATGATCATAAATTATATTGTTTCGCCTATGTTTAAAATTCCATTAAAATGGCGAACCAGAATCAGTCAAGTTGAATTAAATAAGAGCTTTACTGATTTTCAAGAAAGAGGTCCTTATAAATATTGGAGCCATTTTCATGAATTTATCCCAAATAGCAATGGGATTCTGGTAAAGGATACTATAGATTATGAATTACCATTTGGTATATTGGGTAATATCGCACATCGGATTTTCGTAAGAAAGAAATTAACTGATATTTTTAATTTCCGATATGTTGTATTAGAAAAAATGTTTAACGCCAAAAAATAATAGCATGAATTTTTTAATAACAATGATCGTTTTTGTACTGATGGAGGGTGCAACCTGGATTATCCATAAATACATCATGCATGGTTTTTTGTGGGTGCTACATAAGGATCATCACGATCACAGCAATGATGGTCCACTCGAAAAAAATGATTACTTCTTTGTCATATTCGCGATTCCTACGATTATTTTAATGTACTTTGGTTCGCTAAAAGAGCTTAATTATCTGTTCTATATCGGATTGGGCATCATGCTGTACGGTATGGCTTATTTTTTTATTCATGATATTTTTATCCATCAGCGGATTAAATTCTTGACCAAAACTCAAAATGCTTATTTCTTGGCTCTCCGTAGAGCGCACAAGCAACATCACAAGCATACGACGAAACATCATGGGGAATGTTTTGGTTTTTTATATGTGCCCTTCAAATATTTTCAAATGTATTTTAATCCGGATAAAAAATGATAATATATACATATTCTTTAATTTTATTTTTTACAATCATCATTTGTCTGATCGCTTCTTTTGATAAACGAATTCTGTTCAACCGCCACTTTGGAGCATTTTTAAAGGCTGCTCTATTGGTTGCTATTCCATTTATCGCTTGGGATGTTTGGTTTACTTCAAAAGGTGTTTGGTGGTTCAACACGGATTATACACTTGGAATTGTCGTCGCCGGTTTACCTATCGAAGAGTGGTTATTCTTTATCTGTATTCCGTTTTCTTGTGCATTTACCTATTTCTGTTTTGATAAATTTTTCAATCTAGACAGACTTGCAGGTTTTAATAATATAATTGTTTTTGTAAGCATTATTGTCTGTTCGGTGATCGCTTTGCGGCATTATGATAAGATCTATACTTTAGTAACCGCAATAGCGACAATTATAACCTTGATTTATCTACATTTTATTGCGCGAGCAGATTGGATTACCAAAGCTTCTTTAGTATTCAGCGTTTTGATGCTTGGCTTTCTTCCTGTCAATGGAGTACTGACTGGATTTGGATTGGAATCTCCTATTGTGAATTACAACCCCGGTGATTTTTTAGGCATACGCATATTAACAATACCAATCGAAGATGCTGTATATGGCTACACCCAGTTTCTATTGGTTATTTATTTTTTCACAAAATTTAAAAAAAATGAAAATGAATACTAAGACTCTAATTTTTATCTTTTCTTTAACAGCTATACTTTTTAATTCCTGTGCTTCAATTCCAAAAAATACAAAGGCAATTGAAAACTTTGATGTCAATAAATATTTAGGAACTTGGTACGAAATAGCACGTTTTGATTTTCGTTTTGAAAAAGATCTAGACAACGTTTCGGCTCAGTACAGTTTGAACGAAAAAGGAAATGTAAAGGTATTGAACAGTGGATATAATTTTGTAAAGAAAGAATGGAAAAAAGCCGAAGGAATTGCAAAATTTAGAGGAAATAAAGATATAGCGGCATTAAAAGTAAGTTTTTTTGGTCCTTTTTATTCGGGGTATAATGTGGTTTCAATGGATGATGGCTATAAATATGCATTGGTAGCAGGTAAAGACTTAAATTATCTCTGGATTTTATCAAGAACAAAAGAGATTCCTGAATCGGTTAAAACGAAGTTTCTAAAAATTGCAACAGAAATTGGTTATGACACATCTAAATTAGTATGGGTGAAGCATGACCGAACGGATAGTCCCTTTATCCAAAAAAACTAAATTTTCAGTTTTTTGTTACATATGAATCTACCTTTAGATGCTCGTTTGGAGTGATAAGAATCATCTTCTTTCAGCACAATAAATGCAAAATCTCAATTTTAATATAAATAACGAAACATCATTCAAAATGAAAAAAATAACACTTATAATTTTAGTCTTCATCGGCATAATGCAAGTGAGTCTAGCTCAAGAAACTAAGTTTCAACTTTCAAGTCATATTCTAGACATCACGACTGGTAAACCTGCTACGAATGTTAAAATTACATTGTCGAAAATGAACAAGAATGACACCTGGACTATGGTAGAAGAAAAAAATACGGATAGTAATGGTCGAATAAAAGACTTTTTAAAACATGACGGAAAAGATAATACAGGCATTTATAAGTTAACATTTCACACCAGCCCGTACTTTAAGTCTCTAGGAAATAAATCATTCTACCCATTTATAGAGGTTGTTTTTGAACTTGTGGACAATGAACATTACCATGTACCTATTACGCTATCTCCTTTTGGTTATTCAACATACAGAGGAAATTAAAAACTCTTCCATAGGATGATTACCTTACTTTTTCGCTACTGAGCTTAAGAGCCTATTTAAATCTAAATAGGCTCTTAATATTTTAAAATAAATCAACATTTAATTATCTTTGTTTTATTGTTGGATCGTAAAAATCTGTATAATAACGAATTTAATGATGTCTTATTTTTCACTGATCTTTTTCAATAAAAATACTCTTTTAAAAGAAGCTCTCCTCCCCAGAATGAGAAAACAGGAATAAATTGAATTAAAAAATTGGAAAAATTATTATCTTAGGGAGATAATCCAATATATGTTTAAATGAAAATTATTCTTCTTCTTTTATCTGCTTTTTTATTTCAAGTAACTATTGCTCAAAAAAACAAAATCGTGAATAATGAATCTACAGTTTTTGAGATCAACAATAAGCAAGGCAAAATTGAATTTATGGTATTAGATACGGCAATGAATACAAAGAAACCAATATTTTTATGGTGCCAAGGTTCTCTCCCTATTCCATTATATATCAACTATAAATCCGTAGGGCTGCATCTATATGGCGGAGGGATAACAAATTTTGAATACAATGAAATCAAAAAACATTATCACCTTGTTGTTATTTCAATGCCTGAAACACCACTTATCGTTGATGAAGTACAATTAAATGATTCTTATTGGTACTATGGGGATTCTAAAGATAAAAACATTCCAAGCTTGGCTTATCAAAATGCAGATAATTTGGATAATTACACAAATAGAGCTCTAACTGTTTTGAAATTTTTAAAGAGAAAAGAATGGGTAGACAATACAAAATTGATCGTAGTTGGACATTCGCAGGGTGGTCAAGTGGCTACTAAAATTGCTGTTAAACACAAGGGTGTTACCAAACTTGCTTTAACAGGAACAAACCCATTCGGTCGTATAGACCAGAACATCAGACAGTCTCGAAAAAATGCAGAACAAAACAAAGTATCCTGGGAGCAGGCTGATAAAGAAATGGAACAACAATACCAATTCTATCAAAATGTCAATAACCCATTGAAAAACAAGAATAATCCTAATTTAAGATCTTGGCAGTCATTCTCCAAACCGTTGATTAATGATTGGTTGACCCTCAACATTCCAATTTATATGGCATATGGCACAGCCGATGTCGCATCGGATCTCTGCGATTTGGTTCCATTATATTTCATTAGAGAAAATAAAACCAATCTATCGTATAAGCGATACCTTAATCTTGAACATAATTACTTTGAAATAAATAAAAATGGAGATGTGGATTATGATAAGCCGCATTGGATCGATGTTATGGACGCTATTTTAAATTGGTCATTAAAAATTTAGAAAACATCCATGCAGAATCTTTATAAAAAAAAAATACATTTCAATACAAATCATGTTAATGTTGGCTTTGCACAGTTCTTTTACTGACCAATTGGATGAAATCTCTACTAAAGCATTTAATTTTGCTACAGGTAAATTAAAACAGTGCTACTTGCCCCTTCTTCAAATCAGTAAAAACAATAATATATTACCAAACAAAATACCCTTATGTCCCAAACAAACCCAGTGATCTACTTTGAAATTCCAGTCAATGATCTAAATCGTGCGTAGAAATTTTACACTGCAATATTCAATTTTAAATTCGAAAAAGAAATCATCGATGGTTATGAAATGTCCCTTTTTCCTTTTGAGGAAGCTAGTGGTGGTATTTCTGGAGCACTGGCCAAAGGTGATGCCTATACACCTACCAAACAGGGTGTTATTATTTATTTTAAGACGCAAGATATGGATGCAACACTTGAAAAAGTTATTTCGGAAGGTGGAAAAATATTATATCCAAAAACTATAAATGATTTACTTGGTTTTATTGTTGCTGAGTTTGAAGATAGCGAGGGGAATAGAATTGCTTTACACCAAACGATCAACTAAAAAAAGGAGCCATATTACAGTTTGGCCCCCTTTCTATTTATTGTTTAGCTCTTACAGCTGTTCTATCTGTTGATCAACTAAATACAGCAAAGAGGCAATAGCCGCTACTCCTGATTGCAGTTCTCGTTTATCGACGGCTTCAAAGACATCTTTTGCCGTATGGTGCAGATCAAAATAACGATGCGGATCTGGTCTAAAGTTGAACATTACGGTATTTGGAAAATGCTGTCCCCAGACTCCTGAATCTACTCCCGGACTTCCCTGTAAAAAACGTGATACCCAGAATTTCTGTTCAAATAAAGGCTTCCAATGTTGTTGCATCCACACAACTCTTTCGGCAGAGGCTTTAATGTCAAAACCCCTAGGTGCAAACCCACCAGCATCACTTTCTATTGCCGCAACAATCTGTTCCCGCTTATCTTTAGCGACCTGTCCATAGGTTGATGCACCATGCACTCCATTTTCCTCGTTCATATAAAATACTAAACGGATGGTGTGCTTAGGCTTATATCCTAATGCCATCAAGGTACGTATCGCATCTAGAGTCCCCATAGTACCGGTTCCATTATCGTGTGCCCCTTCTCCTACATCCCAAGAATCAATATGTCCACCGATCGTAATAATCTTATCAGGAAATTCTGCACCTTTCCATTCTGCAATAACGTTGTGTGTCTGCACCATTCCTTTCCAAGCGGAATGCTGTTCCAGATAAACTTTTGTGTGAGGATTGGTTTTTAATGCTTCGCTCAACTTAATGGCTGAAGTCGCAGATATTGCCATAGCAGGAATACTATCGATTCCTTTGACATAACCTGTTCCTCCTGTATGGGGATAGTCATCAGTTGTGGATGATGATAAAGATCGAAATAAGTAAGCAACTGCTCCTAATTTAGCAGCCTCAGCTGGACCGCGGCTTCGCTGACTTGAGTTGAGTCCATATGCAACACCAGTTTCTACGATAGACTCGTCCCATGGTTTATTGACGAAAACAATTTTTCCACGTACCTGGTCACCAAATTTCTTCAGATCACTTAACAATTGGACTTCAATAACCTCGGCTGTTATCCCTTTGGATGGAGTGGCTACTGAACCTCCTAACGCGAGGATATTTAGAGACTCCTTTGAACCTACTATGTAGGCTTTTTCTTTTGGACCGCGATCCCAATAAGGGAGTTTTACATCCTGTAGGTATACCTTGTCGAAATCAAGTTTTTCCATCAGGCTTTTGGACCAGACTACAGCTTTATCAGCCGCAGGTGATCCGGCAATACGATGGCCGATCTGTTTTGTGAGGTAGTGCAAATTGTCGTAAGCCTGTCCTTGATAGAAAGATTCATGATAGATTTTATCTAACATCATGGAATCCTGCTGTGCAAAAACTGCAGTGGTAAAGGTAGAAATAGAAAGTAAGGTTAGTAATGCTGTTCGTTTCATTCGTTTATTTTGTATTCAATGGAATAAACATAGTTATTTTTTTTAGGATACGGGTATTTCTTTTCCTTTGGCGTTCAATTTTATAGATTAACATTTCCTTAATGACAACTTTACATCTTGATAGCATTGATTGGATAGCTTTGTCTTCCATAAAATGGATTGCGATTGCAAATCCTGAAACAATCTGCCAAATACATGTACTGCTATGGATAACTTTCGAATTACAGATACCTCACAACAACCTATTGCTATCGACATGCATAAGTTTGCACAGTTGTATGAAACATATGCAAATGCGGTATACGCTAATATTCTGCGTTTGGTTAAGCGACCTGAATGTGCTGAGGATTTATTGCAAGAGGTATTTACTGCACTTTGGCAAAATAGACTAAAGCTGGTGGATGAAAAATCAATTCCTGGGTGGCTATTTGTGGTGAGCTATAATAAATCCATTACTTTCCTTAAGAAAAAGGTGAAAGAAGCTATTGAAAGTGTGGATACTTATGATCAGTACCTACAACTTGAAAATGAAGATGTGATTGATGAAGATCTGTATGAACAGCAAATCAGGATGATCCATCAGGCGGTTGAAAAATTACCAAAAAAGAAACGGGAGGTTTTTAAACTTTGCCGATTTGAAGGGAGATCTGCGGATGAGGTCGCAAAAATAATGGGGATAAGCAGTCATTCTGTTAAAGATTATCTGAAACAGTCTAACCGTGCAATCAAAGATTATATCCAAAATGAGGCTCCATATACTGCACTGGGACTATTGGTGATCTTTTATACCGAGCATCTTTAGAATTTACATAATCTTAATCATTTGTTAATCCAAAATTTCATCCCCTAAACCATCATTGCTAGTATTTATACCAACGATATGAATACGAAGCAACTTATACAGAAATTTTGGTCCGGTTATGCTTCTCCAAAGGAGAAACAGCAATTACTCGACCAACTCGAAATAACAGATCATAAACTCAAAGCGGAACTGCAAGAGGAATTTGATCAGCAGCCGACTCTTTTATCGGAGAGACTAAGCCCAGAACAAAAAAAGAAAGTTTATGACCGTCTCATCAAGACTATCGGAGACCAGTCTGCTCGTAAAAAACAATCGTTATCCCGTATTATTGTCAAAATAGCGGCAAGTTTACTTCTCGTTACAGGTGGAGTCTCGATTATTTGGGAAAATCAACAGGATTTTGTTCATACTTCGGTCACAGTACTACCCCTTCAAAAGCGGATTGTGAGCAGCACGAGTGTATTTGTGAGACATATATTGCCAGATGGTACAAGCGTCACTTTATCTCCTCATAGTTCCCTGACTTATAACCCTCAGTTTACGGATACCTCCCGTATGCTTTCTCTAACCGGAAAAGGAAAGTTTGATGTTACAAAAGATAAACACCGACCTTTTACGGTTATCTCAAATGGAATAGCAACTACTGCTCTGGGTACAGTCTTTACCATTGATGGGCAAAATAATAAAGAGACCAATATTCATCTGGTAGAAGGATCTATCCGAGTAGCTCCTACAGCCCAAAGTTTGCACAGATTTCATGAAACGGTCTTGCGTGCCGGCGAACAGATCGTCATCAATAATATGACCCAGCTATTGGAATGGAAAATATCAAAAAAAGCGAAAAGTCCTATCAAGAATACGGATCCTATTCCGCAGCATAGCGTTGCTGTATCGTTAGCAGCAACTTCTTCAAGCCTGAATTTTGAAAAAGAAAATCTAAAAACGGTATTTGCTTCAATCGCAAAAGCAAAGCAGGTTGCAATTATATATGACGGTGTGAACGTCAATCAACTGACCTTTACCGGTGCTTTTGAGGCATCTGAAAGCATCGAAAATATCCTACATATTTTATGTGGTCTAAACGAGCTTGAATATAGAAAAGAGCAATCTACTTACTATGTGAGCAAAAAGGCTGAATCTTCCAATTAATGAGCTGATCCACTGAAATTTCCTTGGATAGACAAAGTATAATTAATGTATTACGTGAAATCATATTGACTAATTTTTTAAAATAAACATGAAAATTAACGAACACCTAAAAAAACGAGCATTGATTTTCGCACTGGGGAGCATTGTGCTTACATCTCCGCTGTACGGGCAACAAAAAGGTCGTGTAAAAGGAACTGTCGTCAGCCAAACAGGTTCGCTCCTGTCTGGTGTAACTGTTACGGTCACCGATTCTCTGAACAAAGTGATCACCAATACCGCCACAGATGCTAAAGGACTATTTCTATTTGAATCCCTTGAAGCTGGTAAATCGTATAACATTCGATTTTCAATCGTCGGTTATGGAAACAAAGAGGAAAATAATTTTATTGTTAAACCTGCGGACAATAACTCCATTTTGATCCGAATGGAAGAAGGTTCTTCTCAACTGGACGAGGTTGTTGTTGTGGGTTACGGTACGCAAAAAAAAGCTAATCTTACTGGAGCTGTCGATATGGTCGGCAAAGAAGTGTTTGAAGGACGCATGGCTGCTAATGCAACGCAAATGCTACAAGGTGCTGTTCCAAATTTAAATATCAATCTGGCCGATGGCAAACCGAGCCGTTCAGCGAGTTTTAACATACGCGGCACGACTTCCATTGGTCAGGGTGGAGCTGCTCTTGTTCTGATTGATGGAGTGGAAGGTGATCCTGCAAATTTAAACCCAGATGACATTGAGTCTGTATCTGTTTTAAAAGATGCTTCATCGGCTGCGATATATGGATCGAGGGGTACTTTTGGCGTAGTACTTATCAGTACAAAAAAAGCAAAACAGGGTCGCACTTCTGTCAATTATTCGGGTTCCCTGGCAAGCCAGAAGCCGACCGCAACGCCTCAATTTGTAACGGACGGCTATACCTATGCATCTCATTTTTCGGAGGCTTACAATTCCTGGAATAATTATTCATCAATTCCGAGTAAGATGAACAAGACACAACCTTTTTCACTGGCCTGGCTGGAAGAATTCAAAAGGCGTAATGATGCCGGTATTCAGGAACAGGTGACTGTCGATGGTAATGGAAATTACGTGTATTATGGCAATGAAGATTATTATAAAGCTTTGATCAAGGATAATACGATGGCTCAGAACCATAATATCGCGATCAATGGATCTTCTGGAAAAACAGATTTTTACCTTTCGGGAAGATACTATGGCTACGATGGTCTATATCGCTATAATACCGATAAATTTAGAAGTCTTAATTTAAGAGCAAAGGGAGGCATACAGGTGACCAACTGGTTACGTATCGCTAATAATTTAGACTATTCGGCCAAAAAGTACCATATCCCGATGACTGTTGGTGAAGGAGGAAATATTCTGCGTAACATCGCCGATGAAGGGCATCCCACCTCTCCTATCTTCAATCCTGATGGAACGCTTTCATATTCTGCGGCGTATTCTGTAGGAGATTTTATTATGAGTAAAAATGGTAAAGATACCGATGATGGTCTATTGCGTAATACAACAAGTTTTGAAACTAAATTTTTCAACAACACGTTCAGAGTAAAGGGAGATTTCACTTTTATGAATAAGGATGATGTGGCAACAAGAATACGTATTCCTATTCCTTATAGTATAAAGGAAGGTGAAATCCTTCAGCTGGCAACCCAGTATAATGATATATCAAAGTATGTGCTTCAAGAACGTAACTTATTTACAAATATCTATGCGGAGTATGAGAATACGTTTAAACAGAATCACTACTTTAAAGGGTTAATTGGGTATAACTATGAGCAAAAGGTAAGAGAAAGTGTTGATGTTTCTAAAAATGGACTATTAACCAATGATGTCAGCAATATTAATCTTGCTCTTGGGGATGCCATTACTGCTTCTGGTAATTATGAAAAATACCGGATCGCAGGATTATTTTTTAGAGCTAACTATGCTTACAAAGACCGCTATCTGTTTGAAGTGAACGGTCGTTATGATGGCTCTTCCAAATTCCCGATAGGTTCGCAATGGGCGTTCTTTCCTTCTGCTTCTTTGGGCTGGAGAGCATCACAGGAAGATTTTTGGTCTGTAAATCCTGAAATTATCTCAGATTTAAAATTTCGAGGTTCCTACGGCTCTTTAGGGAATGGTAATATTAAATCCTATTCCTTTTTACAGATTTATAACATCAGTACTTCTGACCGTATCATAAACGGTGAACGGCCACGCTATACGCAGCAACCGGTAGTACTGCCCGATCAGCTAACCTGGGAAACGGCGACCACTGCCAATTTTGGGGTGGATATGAGTTTCTTAAATGGTAAACTGCAATTGGTAGCCGATATGTATACACGTAAAACAACTGATATGTTTACTGTAGGCATGACATTGCCGGATATATTTGGTGCTACATCTCCTAAAGGTAACTATGCTGATATGACCACAAATGGTTATGAACTTACACTTTCTTACAACAATCGATTTGATGTGGCGGGTAAATCATTGCGCTATAGTATTAGAGGAACCTTAGCTGACTATAAATCTAAAATCGATAAATACAATAATCTAACGGGTACGTTAGGCGATTACTATGCCGGTCAAACAGTCGGTGAAATCTGGGGATACGAAACTCAAGGTCTGTTCCAATCGCAAGCGGAGATTGACAATGCCGCAAAGCAGATTTTAATCAAATCGTCTAGTGCTGGTATTGTGTATCCAGGCGATGTCCGTTTTGCAGATTTAAACGGTGACGGGAAGATCGATTACGGCACCAATACATTAGACAATCATGGTGATAAAAAAATCATCGGTAATAAGGATCCCCGGTATATCTATGGATTTAACTTTAATGCGGACTGGAACGGCATATCATTGTCCACATTTTTTCAGGGAGTAGGCCGTCAAAACTGGTATCCAAGCAATGAATCAATTTTCTGGGGACAATATAATAGACCGTACAATAATCTGCCGGAATGGCACTTAAATAACTACTGGACTGAGGACAACAAAGGTGCTTACCTACCCCGCTACGCTGGCTATAACCAGTCTATCAAAGAAACGCCTCAAACACGTTACTTACAAAATGTGGGTTACATTAGACTGAAAAATATCCAAGTTGGATATAGTCTTCCTAAATCTATCGTATCACGATGGGGCTTTCAGGATATAAAAGCTTCGCTATCGGGTGAAAACCTATGGAGCTGGTCACCGTTCTATAAGCATACACGCGATCTGGATGTAAGCAATATCGGTTCATCCGACCCGGATATCAGCGACAGCAATGCTGGTGATGGCTTCAACTATCCGACCATGAAATCAATCAGCTTAGGTATATCAGTCACTTTTTAACATTTATGATTAGAAAGATGCTTCTAGATAACCAGAAGCATTATGCAACGATTAAGAAAAAACACACATGAAAAAGATATTCTATTTATTAAGTATACTGGCTTTATGCAACAGCTGTGAGCTAAATGAATTTCCGGAATCGTCAGCCTTAGAAGAAGACGTATTTGGAACCGAGGGAGGACTCCGTCGCTATTCGATCTCATTTTACAATGATCTGCCTTCTTCTTCTGATGCCTACAGATTGGACCAGATGTCTGATTATGGCGCTGTCAATAACCTCGACAATTTTTTAAAATTGAATGCCTATACGGCACAGACAAGTTCTGGATGGGATTGGAAGAACCTTAGAAATATCAATCATTTTTTAGCAAGCAATAACCGGTCAAACGTATCGGAAACAAGTCGTAACCATTACAATGGTGTTGCTCGCTTTTTTAGAGCATACTTTTACTATAAAATGGTCACTCGTTTCGGCGATGTACCCTGGGTGGATAAGGCTCTTTCAATTACTGACAACGATATCTTATATGGGGACCGCGGAGACCGTACTGTAGTGATGGATCATATCTTGGCAGATCTGGATTATGCCTACGCGAATATACAGACCAGCTCCTCTACAGACGGTTCGGAGATCACGAAATGGACTGCTCTGGGACTGAAAACAAGAATTGCACTTTTTGAAGCTTCATTTCGTAAATACCATACTGAGCTGGGCTTAGCATCAACTGCAAACAAATATTATAAACAGGTGGTGGATGCCGCTCAGGAACTGATGACAAAGGGACCGCACAGTATCTATACAGCTAGAGGTCCCGAACTATCGCAACGTCAGCTTTTTGTCAGTGATGCTGCAGTTACTCAAGAGGTCATGCTAGCTATTGCTTTTAATAAGAACCTGGCCATCCTAAGTTCTGCGAACTGGTATTGGACTTCTCCGACTTATGGCCCACGTTATAGTTTTGTAAGACCGTTTATCAATACGATATTAAACCGAGATGGTACACCGTATACGAATAGAACGGGGTACAATACACAAGAGTTTTATGATGAGTGTCAAAATAGAGATTACCGCTTATCTCAGCTGATCCGTACCCCAGGCTATAAAATAGATGGAAAACCAGCAGCACCAAATTTTAATGGTTATTCGTACACAGGTTATCAGCCAATAAAATATACACTTGATGAAAGTAAATATGATAATGGACAGCTAAATACGAATGCTATTCCATTGATGCGCTATGCAGAAGTACTGCTTAATTATGCTGAGGCACGTGCTGAATTGGGTGAAATTACAGATGGCGACTGGCAAAAAACTATTGGTGCACTACGTTCGCGTGCAGGTATTACAGGAGGTACCTCGCAATTACCGACAGTGATTGATACTTACATCAAAGAAAAATTCTTTAAAGATATCGACAACCCTGTACTGCTAGAAATAAGACGTGAAAGACAAGTTGAACTGGCGCTTGAAGGTTTTAGATTTAATGATCTAAAAAGATGGAATGCGGGTCATATCATGGCTTCTTTAGAATGGTCCGGTATCTATATTCCGGAATTGGACAAACCGATGGATCTGGATCGCGACGGCACTGTAGATGTTATCTTCTATGACGGCAATAATAAAGGTCCTTCGGTAACGGTTGGCGCCAAAGTTGCAAAAATAGCTATTGGTGGACCAGCGACTAACTACCAGACGTTAACTGCAGATAAACATCTGGAGTGGTTTAAAGCGCAAACACGTACCTGGTATGATGACGGCAGACAGTACTACTATCCAATACCAAGCAATGCGATTGTTTTAAACAAAAATTTGAAAAATTATCCTTTCTGGCAATAGTAGGTCTGCTACTTAACCTAGTAATATGAATATTTAGAAAAAATATGAAAACAGGCTATATCAAAACCATGCTCTGCCTCATGATTTCGGCAGTTACATTAACTGCTCAGGCTCAAAAAATGCGCGTGGCGACGTATAATCTTCGCTATGATACGCCTAATGATAGTCTGGACCGCTGGCAAAACAGAGTGACTCCGATCGCGCAATTAATCCAATTTCATGAATTTGATATCTTTGGGACACAAGAAGCATTAAAGAATCAATTGGATGATCTTAGTAAGCAACTCCCTCAATTTGAACGTTATGGACTAGGACGAGATGACGGTAAAGCTGCGGGCGAGCATGCGGCAATTTATTATAAAAAGGACCGTTTTGAGCTGGTCAGTAAAGGCGACTTTTGGTTATCTGAAACTCCAGATAGACCGAGTCTAGGATGGGACGCGCCATCCAACATCAGAATATGTACTTGGATACAGCTAAAAGATAAAGATTCTAAAAAGTCGTTCTTCCTCTTCAATGCTCATTACGACCATCGCGGAATATTAGCCCGCAAAGAATCGAGCTTGTTAATATTAAAAAAGATTACTGAAATCGCAAAAGAACAGCCAGTTATACTTATGGGTGATTTTAATGGCGATAGCAATTCTGAATGGTATAAGAGTTTAGCGACATCTGATTTATTGAAAGATACTTATCATATGGTAAGCATGCCCTATGCTTTAAATGGAAGCTCCAATGGTTTTCGGACAGGTGAAAAATTCCCTGTTCATAATACAATCATTGATCATATTTTTGTATCCAAACACTTCAAAGGTCATAAATGGGGAATTTTGACAGATACTTATTCCGGTAAATTTCCTTCAGACCATTTCCCTCTACTTACTGTACTGGAACTCTAATGATACATTTTAAGCCAAAAAGCTGTACTACCTAAAAAATAGTACGGCTTTTTTGCGATATAAATTATTCTAACTATTTTCAATTAGCTCTGTTTTTTGATTCAAATTCTTCAAATCTACCGTAATCAGTGTATCGATACTGATCTGATGATATTGACATAATTTCAATAAAACTTCTATCGGAGGCTCTGAGAGGGCTTCCTCGTACTTCGCGTACCTAGCGCGTGTAATGGTTAAGTCTGCTGCTATCTCGCGCTGTGATATCCCTTTTTGTGCTCTTAAATACTTCAAGTTTTTTGACAACATCATACTGCTAATATTTATAGCTTCAAATTTAGCAAAAAAATACTAATATAATTAGTATTTTTGTTGTATCATATTTTAATAAGCATAATAGGAACGTTACTATATATAAATCCGAAGAGCCAGCTGCTGTTTTTGATAACCAAAAAACGTACAATTGGAGACTCTAAAGTTTATAGTAAATGAAGAAAACACCTATTGACTGTTACCACTTTACTAAAACATATACGATGAATTTATTTAATGACACTGAAATATTCGCACCTGGCCATGGAGGTAAGGTTGTATTCGATCTACCTGATACGGAACTCATGCTAATTGATTCTTTTTTTTCAAAGGAAGAATCGGACCATTACTACAATACTTTGCTCCATACTACGAAATGGCGCGAATATGAAATGGAGATCTTTGATAAAACAGTTAAAGCGCCACGCATGATCGCTTGGTATGAAGATAAAAGCAATTTGGGTGCTGATCCCGCAGGTCCTGACTGGACCACAGCACTATTAGCCGTCCGAAAACGAGTGGAAGAAGAAACTGGTTTAAGCTTTAATGCTGTTTTGCTCAACCTCTACCGTAACGGGAAAGATGGTGTTGCGTGGCATAGTGATCATACTGATAAGTCTGAACCTAATCCTGTGATTGCATCGGTCAGTTTTGGGGAAACACGTTTATTCCGATTGCGTCATAAATTTCTAAAGGATATAAAGCAGATCGAAATTCCTCTGCATCATGGATCTTTCCTGCTGATGGCTGGTACGACAAACAGTTGCTGGCAGCACCAGGTACCTAAAACAGCTCGACAAATCCTGCCCAGAATAAATCTGACCTTTAGAAGGGTCTGCCGTGCTAAAACTCGTGACGATGTGGCTTTATAGGAGTGTCCGGCTGTTAAAATTTAATTTACATTAAAATCCATCAACCGGACACTGTTTATGAAAAGATCATCTTAAAAGACGAGTTTTATTTTCTTTTATTGTTCCCAAACGAGTGCACTTGCACCTAAAATTGCGGCATCTGCTTCAGGAAGTTCACTAAATACCAATCTCACTTTATCTCTAAAGATGGGAAGTAGGTTTCTTTCCATATGTAATTTTGCAGGCTTGAGAATAAAGTCTCCGGCTTGAATAACTCCGCCAAACAATAAGATCGCCTCAGGAGATGAAAACATCACAAAATTAGCTAATGCTTCACCCAGCTTCTGTCCTGTATAGCGGAATACTTCAATAGCAATTGGATCTTCTTTTATGGCACACTCGTAAACTGTTTTAGAATTGATTGATTCTTCTGGATATTGATTGAGCATAGAACTTGGAAATTCTGCTCTCATTTTCTTTGCTGTAATGGCTATGCCGGTAGCAGATGCATATGCTTCCAGACTTCCTTCCGAACCTGTACTCCAGTGTTTTCTACCTCCTGGTTTTACAATGGTATGTCCTAACTCTCCCGCAAAACCATCATGTCCATAAATTACATTTCCATTGGCAACGATTCCGCTTCCTACACCTGTTCCTAAAGTAATCATGATAAAATCTTTCATACCACGTGCTGCTCCGAAAAGCATCTCTCCCAAAGCTGCCGCATTCGCATCGTTGGTAATGGTACACTCCATACCAAATTTATTTTCCATAAGTTCGGCAAAAGGAATTACACCTTTCCAAGGTAAATTAGGAGCTAATTCTACCGTACCTGTATAGTAATTACCGTTAGGTACACCGAGACCAATTCCATCAAAGTTTTTCACTGTACCGTATTTCTCGATAAGTGGAGAAACCTGAAGATATAATGCATCAATAAAATCTTCTATTTTCTTATATTCATCTGTTCTTAGGGATCCTTTTTCTAGAACTTCCCCGCGATGATTTACCACTCCGAATTTCGTATTGGTTCCACCAATATCGATTCCGAGAGCGACTCGTCTTGACAAGTTTGTTAACGCCATTTCTCTGTTTAATATGCTAAATCGCTAAAACTATAAAAAAAAATGTATAAATGCGCTATTTAAAAATACTTAATCGATCTTAATGTGTGCTTTATGGAAAGAAAAATGCACTAAAAAGGCATCGCTACTCGATAATAAACGGATATATATTTTTACAAAAAAGTTTCTGGTTAAGGTAACGGAGTACATAATTCAATTAGAAAACCATCTAAATCTCTCACATATGAAACGGTCTGTCCCCAAGGCTTGACTGTAGGCTGTTCAACAATAATTCCATTATACTCCCATACTTTGTCTACTAGATCTTCAACATTATCCGTGATAACGCCCAATTCTATTCCAAAAGGTTTCGCTAAACGAGAACTTTCCTGATATCCTGCACTCAAATTAGTCTGTGCTAAACTGTGTTTGGCAAATGAAATGGTGGTTTCTCCTGTTATTAATTCGCCGTAGTCTTTTTCAGGTGTTATAAATTTTCGTACAAAGCCAAATACTTGTTCATAAAACTGAATGGCCCGTGTCACATCGGACACATATAAGATAGTATATTTAAATTTGATCATTTTTAACTGTTTTGTTTCTTCAAAATTTTACCTTTTCTATTTTCGCTATATCAATTTGACGTTGTATCAGATTACTGGAAATAGACAAGTTCGTCGTCTTACTATGTTTTAGCTAACACAAAAATAAGTCTGTTAATGACAACAGTATGTCAGTAAACCTTATTAAAAAACGATAAAAAATAAAAAAGCCTTGTCGAAGTGATCAAGGCTTTTTATAGTTCAATTACAGCTTAATCGGTTCTACTATTGTCAAGTGCTCCTGCTGCTGCACCTAAAGCCACCACCCCTCCTAACAGCAAAGCATTTTCACCTTTTACTTTCTTATAAGCCATTAGATCACCTTGTTTTGTATAATACTCAAGTACATTATTTAATGATGTACCAGTCTGAAATAATGTTTCAGCATAAAATTTTTGTTCTGTAGTTCTGAAAGTAACCTCGCCATTATTCAACACAGAATAGCTCAAAAAACTGCTCAGGATATAAGGCGAATCCTGTATGTTAAACTTGGCTTGTTGAACATTATATGTTCCACCGTTCATGCCATACCGCACAACTTTTTCTTTTTTTGCTTGGGATACCGATTTCTTTACATCATCGCGAAGATCAAAAAACCTTCCATCGACAAACGCATGAGGTGGTATTAATAACATATCTTTAGGTAATGTTGCCGTGCCGTTAAAATATCCATGAATAATATCCTCACTAAAAGCGGAAACATTCTGATTCACTTTACCTTTTAAATCTATCTGGTTGTTAGCGTAACTAAGGGCCTTTCCGTTGATTACTAGTGCAGAATTTTTCAAGTTCCACATGATTGGATAATCTAACTTATTTTCAACCTTAACATATACTTTACCATCCTTCCCCGCAAAAGAGTATTGAACAGCCACAGTGTCATTTGTGTATAAGAAAGTTCCTTGGTCTTTTTCTTTAATCGTATTGGTGGTGTTAACAGTCATCAGGTAATTTGAAGAACAAGCTGACAAGAATAAAGCAGTGCAGAGCGGAATAAATGATTTGTACATCTTCATTTTCAATATTGGTTAATTTAGTAATGAGTTCTTAGCGCGATAAACTTTGAAAGTTTCGTCTGTGATACCCTAAGATATTACAAATATTTAAAAATAAAGTAGCCCTATAACCTATATTTCACTTTATTAATTACCTAATGACCCTAACAAGCTGTAAACGTTGTATTTAAATTGACCAAGGAACATGTAAATTATTCTAAAAATCGTGCGATCTGTGATACCGTAAATGTGATTAATTCTTCATCTACTATCCCTGATTCATCGGCCATCATATACCCGCCGTGGGTGGCAGGAAGTATGCATAATCTTGCATCAGGGAGCAACTGACTGATGGTTGCGGCATGTGTGACTGTAACAACATCTCGATCTCCATAAATGAGCAGAACAGGATTTTTAATATGCTGCATATCACGATCTTTCCAGTCTTCAAAATGGATCATCCGCTGACTGTCTTTTTGAAACATATTATGCAACTCATCTATATTCGAATTTAGTTTCAGAAAGTTCTCTTTCAGATAGGTCGGCATATTATCAATTGTGGCCTGTTCCATTACTTGAAAGAAGCCTGGTATCAGGCCATTTCTTTTATAAACTCCAGAGGCTGCTACGATCTTCACGACGCGATCTGGGTAAATCTTTGCTATCTCTAAGGCAGTCGTAGCACCATTGCTAAATCCAAAAAAAGAGGCTTTAGGTATTTCCAACAGATCCAATAATGCGACAATATCTTTTGCATCCTGTTCAAAAGTTTCTGGTTCTTCCCTATGATCTGAGCGTCCGTGATTTTGCAGATCAATGCCGATCAGCAAAAAGCGTTCTTGTAACCGGATAATCGTTTCTCTAAAATCAAACTGTATAGAACCCGCCCCTCCATGAATCAAAACCAAAGGTTCACCTGTTCCATAAATTTCATGATACAGGCGAATTCCGTTTACCTCTAGGTATCCTGTTACATGTGCTTCCATGCTAATATGTGATCTTGTCATCTACACCGTAACTCATACTCGAATAATTAAGGATACGTCTCATCAATGCCATCTGCCCGCCAATATAATCCTGCCTACCTATACACATTCCGATAAAATTGAGTTTATCTTCTGTAACAAAGGGGATATTCATTCCAATCGGAAATAATTCAGACAATTGTTCATCATTGACGGCCAATAAACTCCGGTAAACTTTAGGAGAGATTTTATGAAAACTAGCAATGAGATCGGCTAGAGTCGGGTATTGAAATTGTTCATCTAATGTCTTTCCCATATAAAACAAATCGTTATAGGGATCTGTTTCTTCCAAACCTAAAATGTTTGCTATTCCGTAACGTACATTGACAAAGTTGCCGGCCATCCAAATAATATGATTCGTTCGTCCATCGATCCGCTTCTTGGCATCCACTTCAGATATCCCAGATAACACACTTAAAAAAGTCTGTGTATGCATTCTATAAGCGGGAATAATCACTTCTAGTTTTGTTGATTTTGGCTTATCCATTGTTTATTGATTTAGTGATGGTTAACTACCATCTGTTTAATCAAAAATAAACAATAGATCATAAAGTCCCCTTGCCCTATGACAAGAAAACAAACTATCGTCTGCCATTTAAGTCTTGGACTGGTTTATAGTGTCGCAAGTTCTAATTCAAGAAACGCTTGTGGTAAATACTGAATAATATCTGAGGGAAGAAGACTATAAGTACCGATGGTCTTAACTGCCAAATCTGCTGCCTTTCCATGTAAATATACACCCATGATTAACGCTTCGTTTGCAGGATATCCCTGTCCAAGCAATGCGGTTATAATCCCTGTTAATACATCGCCGCTACCCCCTGTTGCCATTCCTACATTTCCTGTACTATTCAAGTAGATCTTACCGTCGCTCATCACCATTGCACTATTTGCTCCTTTTATCAATATATTGACCTGATATTTACTTGCAAATTCTTTTACTTTTTCTAATTTATCCCAATCGTCCATCCACGATCCTATAATCCGATTCAGTTCTTTTGGATGTGGAGTCAGAATGGTGTTTTTCGGTATAAAGCTCCATAATTCGGGATTTTTTGACATCATATTTAAACCGTCAGCATCTATAATCAATGGCGTTTGGATTCCTCTACTTATGTAATCTATCCAGGCTACACTTGTTTCTGCTGCGGTTCCCATTCCTACTCCAATGCCAACAGCCTGATAATTTGCTAAGTCGGGCATGGTGGTTATCACATCATTATGGTCATCTAATAAGACCATAGCTTCGGGCACAGCAGTCTGGATAATGATATGCCCGCAAGCAGGTACAAAGGCGGTAGCTAAACCACAGCCACTTCGCAAAGCTGCTTTTAGTGCCAGCTGGACAGACCCCATTTTTCCCTTGCTTCCCCCTATGATCATGCTATGTCCAAAATTGCCTTTATGTTCAAATTTTTTCCTTTTTCTATAGTATTTGAGTATTAACCCTTTTTCCACATAAATCAAATCGGAATTTTCTTTTTCAATAGCATTTTTACTCAATTGAATGTCCAGTATTTGAAAATCATCATAAAAAACTTGGTTCTGAGGCATTAATAATGCGAGCTTAGGCATTTGGAAAGTATATACCAAATCTGCATGAATCACAGGAGCAGTAATCGATGTTGGTCTATCTGCCAATAAGCCTGAAGGCATATCAATGGCATATACAGGAACATCAGCTTCATTGATCTGCTTGCAGATATAAGCCCATTTTCCGTCTAATTCTTCTCGCAGTCCATATCCGAACAGACAATCTATAACAATGGTATTATCCGGGATTTGTAACTGATCTGTTTCGTTAAAAAAATGAATTTGCGCCGCGGATAATCTTGCCTGATTGCGGCTATTATCAGGCGCGTAAATTTCGGATTTTAGGACATATACCATCACATTGGCTAAATGTGCATCTAATAAACGTGCTAATACCAATCCATCTCCGCCGTTATTTCCTTTTCCGCAGATGATGGTGAAATGTTGTTTTGGGAGATCTGGGTACTTGATCTTTAATGCAGCAAAGACCGTTTGGGAAGCTCTTTCCATTAAATCTAAGCTTGTAATTTGTTGTTCGTTGCAGGTCAGTACATCTGCGTTCATCATTTGTTTTGCGGTAAGAATTTTCATTTGATCCAGATATACGCTAAATATACTTGTATTTATTTAATGTTTAATTTTATAAATTCCTGATCGAGATTAATCAATTCTGGGAGTGCATAAAATGAAAAATAGGTAACACTTGCCCATTCTCTATCTTGCAAAAGTAGGCTATAGGAGCGTATACAGTTTTGAATGTGATTTTGATAGAGTTTAATCCAATGACCTTCATTTTTGATGTCGTAATTTTGGAATTTTTTTTCAGCTTCTTGAGAAATGTAATCGAACTGTTTTTGATCTAGGGCAAGTGCTTTACCTTTTATAACTTCTAGTAGCATAGGCTGGGTCTCTGTGTAGTAACGTTTGGCTCGCTTACATGCGGAAAGCACTTTTTTATTCTTTGACTTTTGCTCTATCAGTTGGGTCATAAGTAATCCCTCGGTACGCATGAAAACAATGTTCGTCAGAATCGCTTCTTCCTGCGATACCTGCTTTAACTGCTGGGGGTTGGCATTTACAAAAGTTGCAATGAAAAAAAGTAGTAAAGGTATGCGCATATGTCTCACATCTGGTCGCTTGAAATAATCTGTACAACTTTTAAACAAATTACATCCTCTTATTGTTTAGATTTTCTCTATTTCAAGTTAAAAAACAACCATTTATATTTAGAAATCGAAAAAATTAAAGCGCTCCAAAATAAACAAATAAACTTCATGCTTAGGTGATCAATACATGAGGAGATGGTCAAGAGCTGTTTATGATAACGAAAATAATCCCTATTCATGTTTTGCAAATGGCTGTTATCAGGGATAAAAATGGTAAAAAACTATCATGACTTTTGTGTTAGAATTACATTAATATCATGAAG
Source organism: Sphingobacterium sp. B16(2022) (assembly GCF_012030425.1). GTDB lineage: Bacteria > Bacteroidota > Bacteroidia > Sphingobacteriales > Sphingobacteriaceae > Sphingobacterium > Sphingobacterium anhuiense. Next base: position 2,043,822 of record NZ_JAAUVN010000001.1, read on the forward strand.
AGAATAACACTAACACTAGCAACAGTGTGCTTAATGAGCTTAAGTGCCCTAGCTCAATCCAACAAGTTTTTTCGTATCGATTACGGAATAAAATCGGGAGAAAACAATGGACAGCTGGATGATACGCAATTAAGAGCTTGGGTGAATCAGGATTATATGCGCATCGCTTATACGCAGGATGAAAGTCACATCGAGATAAAAGATAAGAAAAAATTAAAATCATTTATTTTAGTTCCTAACTCTCAAGAGTACTTGATGCTACAAGACGGTACCAAAAATGATTACAGTGATATCCAGATCGAATACATAAAAGGCCAAGAGAAAAAAATAGCGGGATATACATGTAAACTAGCAATAATTAATATAGGAACTGATGAGGAGTCTGGCGAGGATGTAAAACTTGCGGTTTATTATACTGAGCAGATCCCTAATTTATCTTGGGCGGAATTCAATTTCTTAGAAACTTTACCTGGGGCACCATTGTCAATTACGGTATCGGGAGATGGCTACATTGCAAAAAAGATCGACTCTGAGGAATTGACTCAAGAGCTATTCGAAATTCCAGAAAGTTATACGGAAATGCAAGCTGATAGTGCAATAGGATATGGTGATCTTCAAGTTGCTGATAATCGCTATATTTTCACTAATGAAACCGGAGATTTATATGGACTAAAAGATGAGAATGATCAAGTTTTTTTTCAACCTAAGTATACTTTTATAGCACCTTTTGATGGAGACATATCTATAGTAAACAATGCAGAGGATAAATTTGGAGCGATCAACTTAGCCGGTCAAGAAATTATTACGCTACAACACGATTTTCTAAACTATTCTGACGACTCCAAAACATTCATGTACGGTGCACAAGATAAATACGGTTTATTACGTGCTGATGGAAGCGTTTTGATTAACGCAACATATGAGATGGTGAGTTTTCCGGAAAATGGGCTGATCCAATTCATGAAAAATGATAAAAGCGGTTTTATGAATGAGAAGGAGCAGGTGATCATACCAGCAGTACATGAACACATTTTCATGAGAAATAAAGACTATTTTATTACGTTCGAGGATACTTCTTATTCTTTACTCTCTATTAAAGATAATAAAAAAATAGCCGGAGGATATGAATATATGGCTTTACCTGATGAAGGAAATATTTTCTTAGCGATGAAAAATGGTAAGTATGGATACATTGATGAAAAAGGTAAAACAATTATTCCTTTTAAATTTTCAACAGCACTTGCGTTTGATAATGGTGTAGCCATTGTCTCGGAAGATGAAGCTGGTGAAAACATATATTATATTGATACTAAAGGTCTAGAGGTTGCTGCTGTAGAGGCTGAATAATATGAGAAAACTCCCATATTTATTTTACTAAATATGGGAGTTTTCTTGCATTTATGGAGTTTAAACAACTATTTTAATGTTTCGATCTATACATTGTTTATAAAAAATGATATCTTAGTCTCCTATATAACAGGTCCAGAATGAATGCAAATGAAGAAGAGTGCACTATATTTTACCAATAAATCGAGAGAAACTCTGCTTCTATTAATCTTGTGTTTTTTATTTAACTTTTCTTCTGCTCAGGAAGTGCTAGATAAACTAAAGGAACAATATGATAAAGTATCTGTTACGAATCCAGAAAGATTAATAGTTGCCGGCAAATATGCAACTGCCTTATTTTTCAATCAACAAGAAGTTAAGGCCGGTCAAATCCTTAAAGATAATATCCAGATAGCAAGTCGCTTACCAGATGGAAAATATGCGGCTAATCTTTATGCGATTGAGGCTATGAATTATAGAATCAGCGAGCGTATAAAAGAATCTAAAAGTAGTTTTGATAAGGCAAAAGAGTTTGCTAGCAAATCTAAAGATGTAGAGATCAAGGGTTATATAAGTTATTGTGAAGGATGGCTATATACCAGAAATAATAAAGAAGGTGAAGCTGTTAGAAGTTTTCTACGTGCGATCCGCTATTTTGATCAGGCTCCCCCATCCCGTACACTTAATAGCCGTAAATCTACAACTTACAAGGAGCTAACTTCAATTTATGCGAATTGGAATGAGCATCAGCTACAGGAGAAATATAGTCTACTTGCTTTAGATCTTGCTATTCAACAAAATGATCCCATTGCTATATTTGACGCTTATATGCTCATGGGGTATATGTATGAACAACAGTACATAAAGAACGATACTAACCACAAATTACGAGATCAGGCAGAAAAGTATTACCTCTTAGCTATTAATACGTATAACAAAAATAAGGCTACAATCCCCTTCCCATCTAATCTATCTTTTGTTGCTAATAATCTAGCTTACCTCTACTTTAGTTTTTTTCCTGATTCTTATCAAGATCAGGCAATTCAATATGCTGAGCTCGCCCTAAAGCAGGGAGCAGCGACTCAACAATACACGCATGTTGCGTCTGCTTACGGTATAATGGCGGAGATCGCACTGAAAAACAAAAAACCTGAGCGTGCTAAAGCCTATTTGTTGTCGGCACTTATGGAGATTACTAAAAGCAGTGTTCCGGATCAGAACATCATCCTCAGTATTTACGAGAATCTCTCTGAAATTGCGGAACAGGAGAATAATCTTGCTGAAGCCATACGTTACCATAAAGTGTATATGGAAACATTTAAATCCATATACAATCAAGAACAATTGGAATTGGGTAAACGACTAGAAGCACAGTTTGATAAAGAAAGACAGCAACAACAACTTATCAGAATGCAACTGGAAACGGATAAAAAAGAACAGCAGCTCCGTTTGCTGCATACCGTCAGTCTGCAGCAAAAACAGCAATATGAGAATTTGAAGTTGCATGAAGAAAATCAGCGAAAAGAACTTGAGCTCACACAGCTTGAATCTGAAAAAAGAACCCAGGAACTTAAGCTATCTCGTTTAGAGACACAAAATCGTGCTCAGGACATCCTCAGTTTCAAAAATGAGATTTCTTATAAAGAGAAAATAAATAAATATTATGTGGCTTTGATCTTGTTTTTTTTACTGGTTCTACTATTAATGCTATACGCATATAAACAGCGATCCAAAAGTATGCGTCAAAATAAGGAACTGTACAATTTCTCTTTAGATAAGGAACGTCAGAATTCAAAAATATCAATATTAACTGCTATGCTTGATGGTCAGGAACAGGAACGAGGACGATTGGCCAGGGACCTTCATGATGGACTAGGAGGCCTCTTATCCACCACAAAAATCAGTTTATCTCAATTGACAAATAAAGTGGATAGCCCAATGAAAAATGATATGCAAAAATCTCTTCTGCAATTGGATACTGCTGTAGAAGAGCTAAGACGCGTAGCTCATAATCTGATGCCCGATTTGCTAAATAGATATGGTCTTGAGGAAGCATTACAAGATTACGCTGTTCGTATGTCCAATGTAGAATTGGATATTGATGTACAATTTTTACATTATTCGAATCAACTTACAAAAGATGAACAATTACTTGTTTATCGGGTAATCCAGGAGTTGGTTAATAACGCAATAAAACATGCTGCCCCCAAACAAATTATCATTCAAATTGTAGAAGAAGCTGATTATTACACCATCACTGTTGAAGATGATGGAAAAGGATTTGATATTGATCAGGTTAAGGGTAATCACTCAGCAGGCCTTCATAATATACAATCGCGGATCGATTTCCTTAAAGGGAAATTTACTATACAGTCGGAAAAAGATGTGGGGACAAGTGTTGAAATTATATTTCCAAAAAAATAAAATAAATGATTAAAATAGCAATTACAGATGATCATCCTTTGCTTTCGGAAGGATTGAAAAATATCCTTTCTAAGGAAGATATGTTAGAAGTAGTGGGTTGTTATCCTGATGCATCAACCATGCATAAAGCGCTTTCGGATGGGCCTGTTGATGTGCTTTTACTGGATATTAATCTTCCTGATGCCAATAGTATTGAGCTGATCAAACCGTTACGGTCCAAGTATCCTCAAATGCGTATTATAGTAATCAGTGTACATAACGAATATGCTGTTATCAATAGTGTACTGCAAGAGGGGGCCCAAGGTTATATTCAAAAAAATGCTTCTGTGGAAGAGATTGTTGCCGGAGTTGAACAGGTTATAAAAGGAAACAAATTTCTATGTTCTCAAACCAAAAATATTGTTGAAAGAAAATCAAAAGATGAACTCAAAAGTGTTCCAAAATTGACCCGTAGGGAAAGGGAAGTACTAACTGAGGCATCTTTGGGATTAACAACGGGGCAAATCGCAGAAAAACTATTTATTAGTCCGCATACTGTGGAAAGTCACCGTAAAAATTTGATTGAGAAATTTGACGCAAAAAATCTTAGTTCTGCAATTAAATTAGCGTTAGAATATGGATTGATTCGTCAATAGTAGAACTTTGATTGGTAAAACCACTAGTTTCGGGGATTGTAGAAATTGCTTCTAATCTCTAGCTTTGAGTAGACGTAAAATTGCTAAGAACCTAGAAAGAAAATCTGATGCCGTACGATGATGGCACGGTAATTAGCAGGAATAATAGCAAATCCTTTAAAACAATAAAAAATGATAAAACTTAAGTCGTTTTCGCGATTAATAATCTTAATCTGCTGTTGCAGTTTATTGACAAGTTGCTTTGACTTTATCGAAGATATCAATCTAAATGCCAATGGTTCTGGCAGTATTAAAGCTACACTCAACCTTAGTAAAAGTAGTACTAAAGTGGCCTCTCTGATGAAATTAAAAAGTGTAAATGGCATTCAAATTCCGACAAAAGAGAAGATAAAGAGTGAAACCGAGGACATGATCCGTATTTTAAAAAACACCCCAGGTATAAGTCAGGTGCAATATAATTTAGATTTTAACAATTATATTGCAACTGTCTCCTGCAATTTCGCTTCCGTAAATGCTCTGAATAATTTTAGTAAAGCGCTTGGAACTCATTTTAAAAGTGCCCTAGGTAATAATAATAATTATTCCTACGATGCTAAAACTGGAACCTTTACCAGAACATATACACACTCTCCTACTTTAAGTAAAGAGTATGCCCGTATATCTGAAACTGACCGCAAATATTTTAATGATGCCTTTTACACACAGATTATACGTTTTGATAAAACGGTCAAATCACAAAAACATGCTTCAGCAAAAATATCCAGTTCTGCAAAAGCTGTTCTACTTAAGTTAAAGGCTACAGATCTTGCTAGTGGCAAAGTTTCATTAGCCAATACCATCACTTTAAATAACAAATAACTACATGAATATTAAATTCTTACCCTTGTTAGCATTATCTGCTTTTGCAGGAATGGAGGCTACAGCTCAAGAACTGACCAGCAAAATACCGGCTCATGCCGACTTTGTTGTTTCTATTAATAATAAAGCTATCGTAGAACAAAGTTCTATGGAACTGCTAAACGAAACACTAACTAAACTAGGTGCATTTGAACAGGCCAAAAACATGGATTTTCCAATCAAAAACCTAAAAGAGCTGGACTTTAATCTAGATAAACAGGCTTATGTTTACCGTGCAAATACCGATAGTTTACACTACATTGGAATTTTACTTCCCCTGAAAGCAAACCATCAGGTCAAACAACATATGTTTTCACAATATGAAGTTCTTCCAATATATAATGGATATGAAAGAAGAGTTTCCAAAGATGGTAAAACACAGGTTGCCTGGAATTCAGAAACAATGTTTATTCTCACAGGTGATGTACACAGTCAGTATTTTCAAATGAAAGATGTAGCAGACCGTTACGGCTTAGATCTTGGCTCTTATGCGACGGACACCTGGACCTATAATGAAGCATTAGGTGATGCGGCAACCGCAGCTACAGCTGCTGCTGAAGAAGCTGTGGAGGCTATGGAAGAAGAAACTTTTGAGAGTGAAGAGGAAATTTTACCTGATACCGTGAACGTATTAGAAGAAATAAGCGAAGCTGAAATGGAGGCCGTTGAAGCTGTTGTTGATTCGACTATAGCCATATCCGCAGATCAATGGGATGATTCAGTAGACACAGTAGAGGCTTACGATTTGGAGTCGGACTCACTTTATCTTCTAAATCAAGCTCGAGAAGCTAAAAATGATTCTATTAAAAATAAATTATTTGGAACATGGCTTGCAAATGACTTTAATGGCTACTTAGATCCTAAGAGCAACATGGCAAACAATAAAGCGATCAAATTAACAGATAACAAACATCTGATTCGTCTCTGGGTGCCCAATGTAGATAAATTATATCAAGGTGCATTGCCTTATGATGTGTTAAAATTGGCCTATGGTATTGATATGGATAAATTTAAATATGGATATGAGGAAGGTACATTTGATTTAATCCAGGATCAGCATACGATTAAGTTTACTGGAACTTTGGGAGTCGATGCTGAAATGGCAAAGATTTTCAAACCGTTGTACAATGGTAAAATCAACAAGAAATTTGCAAAATATATCCCTGAAAACCATTTGGCATATGCGGCCGTAAATATTAATACGGAAGCTTATCTAAAACAACTGCCAGCCCTTGTGAATCGTTGGTATGCTCCCATTGCAGGCGAATATAGTGACGTTGTCACCATTGGCGCTACAGCTTTAGAAATTGCACTAGATGAGAAAGCAATCGGTAAAGTGATGAAAGGTGACCATGCTTTTTTCTTAAATGATCTTCAAAAGGTTAATAAAGAGTATGTAACCTATGAGTATGATGATGATTACAATTACAAAGAAATTACGAAAATGAAAGATGAGTATGTACCTAATTTCTTATGGATGTTTACTTCTCAAGATCAAAGATTGTATAAACGTACACTTGACTTCGCTGTAAAAAAACAAGAAGTAACTTTGGAAAATGGTATTTACAAAATTGCTGAGCAGAAAAATATAAAACCAATCTATATCCTTTTCAAGGAAGATCTTGTATTTGTGGGTAGTGATGTACAACAATTAACTTCTATTGAACAAAACCGTTTTAAAGGTACTAAAAATGCAAAAGTGAAAAAGGATTTACTTGCTAACCCATTCAATTTGGTTGTTCACGCAAATGCTATTCCTGAAGTAGTCCATAAACTAGAAGTACCAGTAACTGCTTCATTGCAACAAACAATGAAAGACCTATCGACTTACGGCGATATTCAATTAAAAGGAAGTACGTTAAAAAATCGTCAATTCTCTGGTGAACTTTCTATAGAATTGCCAAAAGAGGATAAAAATGCATTACAGTATATTTTAAAACATATCATGCAGAACATGGATAGTAAAATCGCTAATTAATTGTACATGAAAAGGATTACAATTATCATCTGCTCGCTATTACTTATACTTATATCGTTCCTATGGGTGACTTATACTGTCCGTAAAAATAGGATTGAAAAACAATATGTCAGTCAATCAAGTACCAGTATTCTCTCCATTGCTGTTGATGACTTAGTGTTGGATAATGTATCTCAGCTCTTGAGCTTTGATACCCGTTCTACAGGAATAGAAGGTGGTGAAGACTTGATAAAAAAAATCGTATGGAATTCAGGAATATCTATTCCAGCCCGTCTGTTTTTATTTAGTAATGATACACAGAAAAATCAATTCTGCGGAATATTAGCTGTATCGAACTATGATGATTGTTTTTCTTTTTTTGCAAACCAATATCCGAAGGCAATTAATTTTGTAGATAAAAAACAAGGTATTGTCAGTGTTAATATAGCAAAACATATTAAAGTACTGTTTGATCATAATCATCTTGTTTATTCGATTGGACTTGATCCTAATTCGGATTTTAGTGAGCTCCATGCACTGTTAAAAAATCAGGATGCATGGGTACAGATCGGTTCTTTTAAAGGCTTTGAACATGCTTTGACCAAAAAACATATTGGTTATGCCCTAAAAGACAGAAGTTTAATGGCTGAAGCTACTGTTACGAAACATAAGACAGACATTACTGGACAGTGGTTGTTATCTGAAAGTATAGAACAGAACCTTCAGGTAAGAAAGATAGATACAGCTAATCAAATTGTTACCTTATGGAGTTTATTGTCGCTAAATGATCTTCCTTTGTTATCCCAGATTATGAGCAAGTATACAGGATTCAATCAGGAACAGTTAAAGAAGAATTATGCTAATTATTTGGATTTAGAGATTAAAACCGATAGTGTCATCCAAAAAGATACCTCGATTGCATATGCATATGATGATGATTTTAATGCTATAGAAGAAATAAAAGTAACAGAGATTGCTGTTCCTTATATTGTACATACCTGGAAATATAACGAGCCATTAGCTGCGTCCCTTCCTGGAAAAATGTTTTATCAATTTCATAAAGCACATATCGATTCATACTTGTTAAATACAACTTCTGAACGATCTCCTGATCGGATTCAAAATGAAAGAACTCAACACCCTTTTTACTTCTTTATTGATTTTAATGCATGGCCAGAAAAGTGGACAATATATCCGTTTAGTAAATTAAAACAGAGCAAAGTCAGCGCTACAATGACAACTACTCTTATGGATAAAAATAAACTTGCTATAAAGGGAGAAATCACCTACTAATACTAATAGTCATATTTGGTTTCATGAAAACAGACAGTACTTAAAAATACTGTCTGTTTTTTGTTATATCTAAGGTTATATACTATGCTAATATCACTCGCTTTAAAAAGATCTGCACAAGTCTCTTTATATTTGCAACAATACAAGTTTTAACAAAGTTTGAAACTGCTTACCATGTTCAAGCAATTCTTCAAATGCATAATCCGTTTCATATAAATAAGCTTTTTAAATTATTATATACATCACATTGCAAGATATTACCCTTACCCCTACGGAGATTCAGCTCATCAATACATTTATTTTTCAGCCCTGTGGATTAACAATGGCACATAGAAAATATGAACGAGAAAGTCAAGAATATGATGCTCAAAATTTTGATCTAGACCATTTGAAAATTAAGTATAGGAAAGCCAAGATAACACCTAAAAAGATTGGTCAATTCGTTACCTTATGGTATAGGGATGCAGCTGGAATTACGACTCCGTATGCAGGCAGTAACCCTATTGATTTTTATATAATAGCTACCCGAAAAGATAATGATTTTGGATTGTTTATATTCCCTAGAAGCATTCTGTTAAAACATGGTATCTTGAGAGGTGAATGTAAAGCTGGTAAACGAGGTTTTAGAGTCTATCCAAATTGGGATATCGCCGAGAATAAACAGGCTAAACAAACACAACTTTGGCAAAAATTATACTTTATAGAGATTCTTGCAGGTGAAGAAGTTGACTTAAAAAAAGCTAAACAACTATTAACCTTATGATGGGGTAATTTTAAAAAATTATTTTCAAGATTCCAATCTATTGTACTTTTCATTTATTTTATGTAAATTGTAAATACCAATTACAGACATAATCGAATCATTATGCATCCATTTCGAAATAAAAATAGAAATCATTCCATTATGAATGAAAATAAGGATTCTAAAAAACCAAATGCTCATCCTTTTGTGAGATCTAATTTTCATTTACTCGACAATGATACAAAACTGCAAAGTATGGTAAAAATACAACATATACCTATTGTTAATGAAGAGACCTTAGAACAGGTTATACTCGAAATGAATTTAATGAAGAACAAAAATTAGTATTCCATAATACTTTATAATTTTTATAAATAAAAGGGCTCCATTCACGATGAATGGAGCCCTTTTATTTATAAAATCACTACTATAAAGAAGCGATTGCATTATTTAATGTTTGCGAAGGACGCATAGCGGCTGTAGCCAAATCATCATTAGGGAAATAATAACCACCAATGTTTTGTGCTTTACCTTGAGCACCAATCAACTCTTCGTTGATCTTAGCCTCATTTTCAGCTAATGACTTAGCTAAAGGTGCAAACTTCGCTGCTAGTACGCTATCCTTTGTTTGTGCAGCTAAAGCTTCAGCCCAATAAGCTGTCAAATAGTAGTGAGAACCACGGTTATCGATTTGACCTACTTTACGTGCTGGAGATTTATCATTCGCTAAGAATTTTTCTGTTGCAGCATCCAATGCTTCTGCCAAAACTAATGCCTGCGCATTATTCTGTGTTTGTGACAAATGCTCTAAAGATGCTCCTAAAGCTAAAAACTCACCTAGAGAATCCCAACGTAAATAACCTTCTTGTAAGAATTGTTCAACATGTTTTGGAGCAGAACCACCAGCACCTGTTTCAAATAAACCTCCACCATTCATTAAAGGAACGATAGAAAGCATTTTTGCAGATGTACCAACTTCTAAAATAGGAAATAAATCTGTTAAATAATCACGTAATACGTTACCCGTTACAGAAATTGTATCTAATCCTTCGCGGATACGGTCTAAAGAAAATTTAGTCGCCTCAACAGGATTCATAACAAAGATGTCTAATCCATTTGTATCAAAATCACCTAAATATTTCTCAACTTTTTTGATGATTTCTCTATCGTGAGCACGGTTTTCATCTAACCAGAATACTGCAGGTGTAGCCGATAAACGCGCGCGGTTAACCGCCAATTTTACCCAGTCTTGAATAGGTGCGTCTTTAGTTTGACACATGCGGAAGATATCACCAGTTTCAACGGTTTGTTCCATCAAAACATTTCCATTTGCATCTACAACACGGATCGAACCGTTTTCTGATGCTTGGAAAGTTTTATCATGTGAACCATATTCTTCAGCTTTTTGAGCCATTAAACCAACATTGGGAACTGAACCCATCGTTGTAGGATCTAATGCCCCATTTTCTTTACAATCTTCAATAGTTGCTTCATACACTCCTGCATAAGAACGATCTGGAATAATAGCGATGGTATCTTGAGATTTTCCTTCTTTATTCCACATCTGTCCTGAAGTACGGATCATCGCTGGCATAGATGCATCAACGATAACATCTGAAGGTACATGTAAGTTTGTAATACCTTTATCAGAGTTTACCATTGCTAAATCTGGACCATTAGCAATAGCTGATTCGATCGCTGCTTTAACTTCTGCCTCTTGCGGAGTGCCGGAGATTTTAGCAAATACTTCACCTAAACCATTATTTTTATTGATACCTAAAGAGTTGAATAATTCACCATATTTAGCAAATACATCTTTAAAATAAACCTCTACGATAGCACCAAAAATAATAGGATCTGACACCTTCATCATCGTTGCTTTTAAATGAGCAGATAATAAAACATCTTCCGCTTTAGCCGCTGCAATTGTGTCTGCAACAAAAGCTTTCAATGCATTTAAGCTCATTACTGATGAATCGATTACTTCACCTGCTTTTAATGGAGATAAGCCTTTTAATTCAGTTGCAGCACCCGTTGCATTAACAAATTCAATTTTGAACTGTCCTGCATTTTCTACTGTTACTGATTGCTCAGTCTCATAAAAATCACCGTGAGACATTGAAGCTACGCGTGTTTTAGAATCGGGCGACCAAGCACCCATTGAATGCGGGTTTGCTTTAGCATAATTCTTAACAGCTTTTGGAGCACGACGGTCAGAGTTTCCTTCACGTAAAACTGGATTTACAGCTGAACCTAATACTTTAGCATATTTTGCCTTAATTTCAGTTTCTGTTGCAGTTTCTGGGTTGTCAGGGAAATTTGGTATCGCATAACCTGCTGCCTGCAATTCAGCAATTGCTCCTTTTAATTGCGGAATAGAAGCTGAAATATTTGGTAATTTGATGATATTAGCCTCTGGAGTTGTTGCCAACTGACCTAATTCAGCTAAAGCATCAGCTACTTTCTGATCTGCGCTTAATACATCTGAAAAGTTTGCTAAAATACGACCTGCAAGAGAAATATCTCTTAATTCAACATCGATATCAGCTGTTTTGGCGAATGCTTGTACAATAGGTAAGAATGAGTAAGTCGCCAACAATGGCGCTTCATCTGTCTTGGTGTAAATGATTTTAGATGACATAATTTTTTTATTGAAATCTTTTAATTTGCTTAAACAAAATTGAAATTCAAAACGAACGCTGAGGCTGATTCAAAATTCGCCTAAAGATAGGAAATTGAAATTTAAATCGCTACAAAAGGTTGAATTATGACGGTTAAAAGTAAAATGTTGGCATGACTGGATTAAACACAATTATATTTGTCTATTACCTTTCTTTTCAGATGCATGTGCACTTATATTCTATATGCGCTACAGCCTACATCTAATTACTTAGTTAGTGCCCTCATTTCTTTTAATGAAATTACTTGAACGGTTGATCCATATGAAAAAACACTTTCTATCATTGCTTGAGCGAGCTGATGCGTTTTAATAGGCGCATAATGCCGAAAAAAACCTAATGAATTAAAAAAAGTAATTGCTTTCAGTCCGACCTTTTCTCCAAATCGATTTGAATTAGGTCTTTCTATAAAGCCTGGTTGCAATATCATAAGGTGTTTAAATCCAATTTTTTTGATTGCTTCTTCTAAACTTCCTTTCATACGATTATAGAAAATACTGGATTTTGCATCTGCTCCTATTGCTGATAATAGAACAAAATGGGATACTCCATTGTTGAAAGCTAGCTGTGCAAAATCCAGTGGATAATCGTAATCTATATGCCATTGTGCATCTTTACTTCCTGCATCTTTTAAAGTTGTGCCGAGACATGAAAATGCAACTTCTCCTTTTATAACTTGGTGATAAGATGATAATTTGTCAAAATCGACAATAATCTCTTCTAACTTATCATGTTGTTCAAAATAAGCTTTACGTACTAATACACGGACTTTAGTGAAGCGTACATCTTCTAATAATAGCCTAACCAGTTCTCTTCCTGTAGCTCCACTTCCTCCAATAACAATTGCTTCCATGTATTAAATATAATGATTCGTTTCCATATTTCATTATGTTGTCAAATTCTCACTAAAATAAACGGAGGAACTGAGATTGCCTGTTAGAATCGTTAATTTTAGTTTTATTATTTACAAATAACTTTAATACATGACTACATATACATTAAACAACGGGATTAAGATTCCTGCTATCGGTTTCGGAACCTGGCAAATCGAAGATGGTGCGCCTGCCTATAATGCGGTAGCTGAGGCATTAAATGCGGGTTATATTCATATCGATACTGCTGCCGTTTATGGTAACGAAAAAAGTGTTGGAAAGGCCATTCAAGATAGTGGAATTGATCGTGATGATCTTTTTATTACGACAAAATTATGGAACGCGGACCGTGGATATGAAAACACATTAACTGCATTTGAAAAATCACTAGCTTTACTCAATTTAACTTATGTTGATTTATACCTTATTCATTGGCCGGCTAATGAAGCACAATTTGAAAATTGGGCAGAAATTAATGCTGATACCTGGAGAGCTTTTGAAAAATTATATGTTGATGAAAGAGTCAAAGCTATTGGTCTAAGTAATTTTCCTAAGAAATATGTTGAAACCCTTTTGAAAACAGTACAAATTAAACCAGCTGTCAATCAACTGGAATTTCACCCTGGGTATTTACAGGAAGAAACAGTTTCGTACTGTAAAGAAAACAACATTTTGGTACAAGCTTGGTCACCTCTTGGATCAGGTCGAATTCTTGACAATGAAGTATTGCTTTCGTTAGCGCAAAAGTATAACGTTAGTGTCGGCCAGATCTGCATTAAATTTGCACTACAGGAGGATATTAATCCGTTACCAAAATCTACTAATCCGATCAATATCAAGGCAAATCTTGACCTATCAAATTTTGAATTGACTGCTGAAGATATAGCATTAATTAAAAATATGGGGGATTTAGGTTTTTCAGGACTCAACCCAGCAGAGGTACCATTCTAAAAAAGAATTGTACTTAAAGTGCTGCACAGGTCTTGTTTTTGTATAATTTACATCTGTACCAAGGTGACCAGGACTCTTACTTAAGAATAAATTTTGTTGTAGAGATGTGATTGACTATGTTTGCATACATGTCTAATTCAGAAAAAAATCCATATCAACTGTTCAATAAAACCATCTGGTCAAATTGGAAAAATCAAGATGTTGTCTGCATAAAAGTGGAGGAATTATCACAGAGCAATGGAATTACATTCTTTGAGCTCATACCTGATTCTGAAATGCTTGATGCAGATAGTGAAACTTTGTATCCAATAGATTCGGAAGATGTCATGGATATGCTATTACCTAATGCACAAGTTAAATTTGTCGTACATGACATCTACATGGCGGATTTGGATGATTAATTATCGTGCATCAAAATTGATTGATAATCACAGACAACACGGGCTCAGATTATTTATTGATCACATATAAAACCAGGTATTTATATCAAAAAAGCTGTAAGGATATCAAAGTTTCCTTACAGCTTTTTAATTTATTACATCAGTTTAAATGAATTATAACGTTTTTGTAATAACAGCTTTCTGCTTATCTGCCTGAACTATTTTTTTATAAAAATCAACATACTCACTGTATTTTTCTGGTGGATATATTTTATCATTCATTTTCTGAGTTCGGCTGTAGATAAGAAGACCATCTTTTTTTTCAAATGTCGCCGTGTAAATACCGAAATCTGATTCGATCAGAATATCTTTTGGAATAAAGTCTATCTGATAGCCTTGTGGCAATTCGAAAACGATCTCATCTTTATCTTCATACGCATAAGGAACGGAAAAAAATGTTTTTCGATCTGCAATCTTAATAGGTACAGCTTCCCTTCTATTCATTTGATTCAGTAACAGAAAATATTTATCACCACCCTTACTTAATAATGGTTTTGATTTAAATGATAACTCCTCTACTAACTCCGGTTTAGTTTTATCTTTTTGATCACATTTATAATAACCAAATGTTTCAATAGGAATATTGCTATTTTCTAATGCTCTTTTTTTCTGTTCACTTGGTTCTAAAACTGTTTTTCGTAAATTATCTTCAAATTGAGAATTACCATATGATGTGTTGATCAATACATCAATATCATTTTCATTGTTAAATTTAATTTTTGTTTTACTCACCTGATAGTTTTGTGAGGCATTATAAGCCGGCGTCTTTACAAGTTTTCCACCAGCTTCTGTCACTAACAGTACGTTTCTATTTGAGTTTCCGTAACCAATAAATCCCATGGGATAATAAGGGCTCGTGCACTCCAGAAAGGTAGTGTCCTTCCCTATCGGTACAGCTAATATCATATGATTAGCCTGCCCGATACTTGAGTATTGAGGGTTTAAACTAGGTTTGCCATTTCCAATCATCACTAAATGTGAATTAATTCCCACTTCATTCAGCATCGCTTTCATAAAATTGGACAGCCCCTTACAATCACCATAATTAACTGTAGCTACTTTCTCGGCCAATACAGGTCTAAATCCGCCAATACCCAATTGCACACTGACATAACGTGTATTCTGTTGCAGATATTGATACAGGATGCGCATCTTTTCTTCTGGAGTCCGTGCTGCTTGTGTTAAATCCCGAATCTTGATTTTAAATGCTTCAGGTAATTGATTTCCACCCTCATTAAGCTTATAAATCCATTGTCCAAAATTATTCCAGTTATCAAAATTACCGGTAGAGCCATCATATTCAAATAAGTTCGGAGAGGCTTTAACCCAGGAACTTAGATTATCAATCCCTATAGCCATCGGTTCTTTAGCTAAAGCAGGTACTTGACTACTCTCCCATTTATAACGTATTTTACCTCCAATACTGGTCGAATCAACTTTTAACCCTGTACTCGAGAGGTATTTCATTTGATAATTTTTATCTTTTTGAATACAATAACTTGATTTTTCTACGGAAACACCAAAATCTTTTAGATCGCGCCACTGGGGAAAATAAAGTAATCCTTTAAAATCTTGGCTAAAACTATATTCAATGGTATACGGATAACTATTACTTACAAATTTCAGACTCTTTAGCCTATTGTCCTCAAATATTGAAAAACCAGATATCAAGCTTTGATCTTTTATATCAGAGGATTTATATTCCTTAATCTTCTTACCGGTGGCATCATACAAAACCGCTTTTATATTATAAATAGTAGAAAACTTATCGTAAACTTCTTCCATTGCAGCAAAGTCATCACCTGCTTTGCTAAAAATGGTTGCAGTTATTTTATAATCATACTTTGCAGCATTGATGCCTTTAATATCGAGGAACTGTTCTTCATTTCTAATAACAATAGTGGCATCTTTTTTAAGCGCTTCGTGGATATTTGCCACATCCCAATTTGTCTGTGCATTACCGTGAGAAAAAAACAGCAATGCCATTAAACCCAATGTATACTTCATTATACCTTCTTTTTAAATACAATTTTTTCTGCTTGCTTCTCTACAATAGCGGCGAAAAGTTCTTTAAGATAGAAATACTCTTCTGAACTGTACATCGACTTATTGATATGAATAGCACTTTTTATTAGAAGTGTCTGGCCATCGATTAAATACGATATCGAAAAGGAGCCGACATCTTCAGGAAGTTTAAAAATGCCGCCCTTAGGAAGTTTATCAATCTGATAATCTTCAGGAAAATTAATGACTACCCGGCAATTTTCAAGTATCGGATGAGCGAAATCTACAGGAAAAAGTCTTTCCTCATGTTTCAATGGGTTTTCCTTTGTTCGTTCGAAAAGTAAAGGTGTGAAATAAACCAGATCTCCAGCTTCTTCCACATTATCTTCTATCTCAACATCCATCGTTTCAATCAATCGATCATCTAGACTATCCAGATTTAAGATCTTGAAGTTATTAAGCTCTAATCCCGTTTTATTTTTTTTCAGGTTCTTGATATAATCTTCTTCATTGATGGCAGTCCTGTAGCTGTTGCGAGCACTTAAACCGGCATATCCATTGAAATAATTGGTTACACTACCTTTTAATCGGTTTTCTTTATCTAACACGAGATTATACACATGCATGCTCTCATCTCCGAAAAGCGTTTCAGTGCTGATCCACCCACCACTTTTTTCACCAACATTGATCAAAAAACCCTCATGATTTAAATTTTGATAATTCATCATTCCAAATGGCATGTCCTTAACCGTTGCATCGAGAAAGTATGATTTGCCTCCAATTTCTACCGCAGCCACAACATTATCAAATTTACTTATGATTGGGTATCCAGGATGTTTCCCATTGGAACGTGTACTAATTAACACTGGATAAACACTGTAATTCGCTTCTTTCAGAAAGTTGATCAGCACCAAATTTAAATCGGCTGAATTTCCTGTTTTTTTCTCAAAAATTGTTTTGGGATTTGTTTCCGTACTATAAAAATTGTACTTCTCATTCCACTTAAGATTATCCTTAACATATTTAAAAATTGATTTCGCATTTGCCAAAGAATCGTTTTCAGCTTTAATGATAGATTTCAAATTATTTTTAGCGAAGCTTGTTTTCTCTATATAACGTCCAAAATTTTCATCTTCTAGCAAAGAACTGATAATCTTTGGCCATGATCCTGTATAATCAACAAAAAACTGTCCAGGGAAATTGGTGGATCGAAGTTCAAAATCTATAGAAGGTCGATAATCATCTAGGCTTGAAATAAAAGGTTCGTCCTTCAAAGCGGGCATATTTTCTGCCACAAAGCGATCACGAATCGCAGCAGATTGAACACCGGAAACGTAACTTGCATTAACGGTTTCGTGCATAGGATGTGCAATATCATAATATCCATTTCTACTGAATTTATAATCAAAATACTCTGGAATAGTTACTGTAAATTCGGACCAACGGGTCGGAATTTCACTTTGGAAACTCCATCCGCGAAGATTAAAAATGAAATCCGATTTAATCTTATACTTATATTCAATTATAGATCCTTCTTTTACATTAGGTAGTGTAAATTTTTTCTGGATAACATTCTTATTTACTTCTTCCGTAAATTTTGAATCTTTATCAATTTTGTCTGTTTTCATGACACCATCCACCATATTATAGGTAGCTGCGCTCATATTATCTAACGTTTCCTTGGACTGTGAATTACTTTTATACAATCCAATAGTATGATTTGCGTAATCATACCCATTTTTATTAATGATTTTATAACGCACGTGTCTTTCATATACATAGACAAATGATTTTGAAGCAGGACTTAATTCAAAATAACAGTTACCGATGTCAAACAATTTAATGGCTGAAGCGGCAGAGTCTGCACCTGATGGCATAATTGAAAATTCTTCAGGTTGAATTTTGCCAAACTTATATTCGATTTTTTCTTTTTTTTGTGCATAAACCTGATAGTGACTGATGGTAAATAACATCAGAAAAACTAATAATACTTTTTTATATGGCATTTTATTTATAATTGGTCATGCAAATATAAATAATAAAACGATATTTAATAGCTATTAAATATCGTTTTAAACTTAAATTGTTTCCTGAAAATATGAATAATATAACTACATAAAATATTTATCAACCATCTATTGTTCTATTTTGAAAGATTTATTTTTTGTTTTTATATTATCGTCTAATTCGACAGTTTTGAAATTAATTTATGGGCACATTTTATAAAGCCATTGAGCTCGTCACGTTGCTGCAAAATAAAACTATTCTCAGATAACTTGCCAACAACCAAATCACGTTCCTCTTCACTGTTGTATACCATATTTCGAAAAGGATTCTCGTAATCTTTCGCCCTACTTGCGTAAATTTCATCAACCATCCATGTTCGATGCGAGATCGCTTCTTTCAGCCAAGCTTGCACAATTTCAACCGATATAGATTCCGATGTTACGTCTGTAATTTCGAGTAACGATGCAAATGCATGCGCCCTTTTTGTTTCTAAGTAAGATCGACTCAATTCATGATAATATTTATGGATATCTTCCCAATCATCAATCTTGCCTGATTTAATTTCACGAAGCAATTGATCAATAGCATTTTTTTCTATCAATTGCCCACCGATATTTTCCCACTCTAGGCGTTGACTATTTGTCATCTCATTTTTCAACTCTTCAAAGCTATGAGTTTCTAAAAAGTCAATCATATGAATGGTTCCGTAGTATTGGATAAAACGCTTAAAAAGTGGATAAGCAGTGCCAATTTTGACCAATTCCACTTTCCTTTTCGAATGTTCAAATCCTTTTACAAGAACTGATGTAGGTATCTGATCTAGCGGTCCAGTCAATTTTGCTCTACCTGCTCGAATAATTTCTTCTTTGGTGAGCAAATTGCTATCTGCATCAATTTTAGAACCAACTGCCAATTCAATAATGCGCAAGGAATTGAAAAGCTCATTGATCGTATCTGGAGCAAGCATATCATACTCTAAATATTGATTTTTCAATAAACGTTTATCTCTACTTTCATATTTATTTGCATTACGAACAAGCGCATACATATTATACATAAACCAATAACCAGGTATGATCATTAATTTATCGTTTTTAACATCATTGTTGACTAAAGAAAATGGAATCGGAATATCCATTTCATATGGAAAATCACCCTTAACTAGAAGTGTATAAGATGCAAATCTTGAATTATGCTTTAAACTAACACATAGGCCTGGCCAGAATCCTCTTCCTGCAATAATTTCGCCATCTGCAGCTCTAGAATTATGATTCGAACCAACTGTCGCACCTGCAGCCATATTGCTCTGCCCCATGATCGTTGCCGCGCATAAGAAAGAATTGTTATGATGTTGCTCATGTGCAGGAAAGATTAAAGAATTTAGAACTTCGCAACACGAAATAGTTGAGTTATCTCCTAAAAAAGAATTTATAAGACGAGCGCCATATTTCAATTGTGAAAAAGACGACAAAATAAACCTTACAGCTTTAACTCCGTAGAATATACGGCATCCATATCCGACAATTCCATTGACCAATTCACAACCTTCACCGATTTGTGTAAATGCTTCGGGCGAAGAATTAATGGTAAGATTTTTCAGTTTATTGATTCCTTTAATATATGCATCTGAACCAATTTGCACATTTTTTATATTCTGCGAATTTTTAATGATACAGCGATCGCCAATCATACTATAGGTGCCTCGTACTGTGGAAAATCTCTTTTCAGTCAGCTCCTTAAATCTATGCTGCAAAACAGTATCTTGCCTATTTCGTGTCCACAAATAAGCATCCGCTGCTTGCATCCCATCAAAAGGAAGAATAGAGCGCACCCCATTTTCGTTACATAGCTCCAATGCTATCCGTAGATCTTCGGCCTCCCCTTCTCGTAAAACTCCATTTCCAAATTTAGCAGTACTACTCGTCTCCATTTCGCTGATGTTACTTAATATAACATCGTTACCAATAATGAAATGAGACATATAACGGACATGGTGTATAGCCACGTAATCACCCAAATCAGAACTTACAATAGTGCTATTATAAATACCTGATTCCAGTTTAAGATTACGATATTCTAAATAGGTTGGTGCCATATGACCAATTCGAACCAGCCCAAAGAAATTACTCTGTCTAATTTGATAAGGGATAAATGATTCACTTACCAAGATATTCTCCCAATTATCTGCCCTATTACCATTTTCGATAAGAATGACGATTTCTTCTACTGTCAAATTCCTATAATCTGAACGTGGATTTTGTTCAAAACGATGATGATTTTCATCTTTCCCTTTTGGTATAAATACCTGTGGAATAAAATCAAAACCTAATCGAGTGATGCTACCTTTTTTTATTTGACTCATATTTTTATTCAACAGTCACAGATTTGGCTAGATTACGAGGTTTGTCAACATCTTGATTACGTTCAACGCCCATATAGTATGATAATAATTGCAATGGAATAACGGATAAAATAGGTGCTACAATTTCATCAGCATCCGGAATTTCGATATAATCTTCCGCCAACCCTTTTGATACTTCATCTCCCTCAGTAATAACCGCTATAATACGACCTTTTCTGGCCTTCACTTCCTGAATATTACTCACAATTTTCTCATGATAGCGGTCCTTGGTAGCCACAAATACTACTGGAAGATTTTCATCTACTAATGCAATAGGTCCGTGCTTCATCTCTGCTGCCGGATACCCTTCTGCATGGATATACGTAATTTCCTTTAGTTTTAAGGCTCCTTCTAATGCAATAGGGAAATTATATCCTCTACCTAAATATAGAAAATCTCTTGCGTCCTTATATTTACGAGCTATTTCTCTGATTTTTGGAAGTTGCGTATCTAAAATCGTTTGTACTTTATCTGGAACTGCACTCAGTTCTTTTAAAAGATGTGCATATTGGTGCTCATCAATTGTTTTTTTAATATGCGCTATTTTAATTGCGATTAATTCAAGAACTGTTAACTGCGCAGTGAATGCTTTTGTACTTGCTACTCCAATCTCTGGACCAGCATGCGTGTACGCACCAGCGTGTGATAATCTTGCAATAGATGATCCTACAACATTCACAACACCCAATATAATTGCTCCTTTGCTTTTCGCATTTTCTAAAGCAACCAGTGTATCTGCTGTTTCACCGCTCTGTGATATCGCTAAAATAACATCTCCTTCATTTACAATAGGATTTCGGTATCGAAATTCTGAAGCATACTCGACTTCGACATTGATCCGGCAAAGCTCCTCAATTAAATATTCAGCTACTAATCCGGCATGCCAGCTTGTACCACATGAGACGATGACTATTCGATTTGCTTTACAAATCTGCTCTGCGTACTGCTCAATGCCGCTCAATGTAATGGTCAGTTTATCTAAATCCAAACGTCCACGCATTGAATCAAAAATAGCTTGCGGCTGTTCTATAATTTCTTTGAGCATAAAGTGATCATAGCCTCCTTTTTCAATCGCCGCCAATTCCAGATCTAACTTTTGAACATAAGGTGTAACACGCTCATTTCCTATATTTTTTAATATTAATTCATCAGGTTTAACAATGGCCAATTCGTAATCATTGATATACACAACCTCATTGGTATATGCTAACATTGGAGATGCATCGGAACCAAGAAAATGCTCTCCTTTACCAATACCGATAACCAATGGACTTCCTTTACGTGCCGCAATGATAGTTTCAGGATGTTCCGGTTCTATCAATAAAATAACATAAGCACCAACAACCCGTTTTAAAGCAATACGTACTGCTTCCTCTAAACTACAGGCATTATTTTTCTTAATTTCAGAAATAAAATAGAGTAAAACTTCGGTATCTGTATCGCTTTTAAACTCATACCCTTTACTGATTAATTCATTTTTTATAGTTAGATAGTTTTCAATAATACCATTATGAATCATGGCAATTTGACCATCAGGTGTATAATGTGGATGAGCATTTCTGTCGGAAGGCTCACCGTGTGTAGCCCATCTGGTATGTCCAATAGCGGTATGTGAACTAACATCATGGCCAGAAACGGCAGTTTCCAAATTTGCTACTTTACCTGCTTTTTTAAAAACATTGAGCTTGTTTTCTTGAACTAATGCTATACCAGCACTATCATATCCACGATATTCTAATCTCTTAAGTCCATCAAGCACGATAGAAAATGCCTGACGCGGACCCGTGTAACCAACTATTCCACACATAATTTATTATTAACGTTATTAATTTAAACAATTGAATCAAAATTAGCATTTTTTTAAATGCAATCGATTGTTTGAAATAATTTTATCAAAATTTAACATAAATTAAATACGAACAGTAACAAAAGAAGAAAGCCTTGCAGTTTTGCAAGGCTTTCTTCTTTTAAATAAACTTATGAAAAATATTTAGTGCTTGCTGGACATTTCATCTACATAATCATCACTTGGAACATAGTCTGCAACCATTTCTGCTTCGTAATCTACCTTTTCATGATTACCCAATCTTCTTTGAATGCCATCGAAAAGAGAGTAAACAACTGGTACTATTATCAGCGTAAGAAACAACGATGACAATAAACCACCAATAATCACAATTGCAATACCACGGTTCATGTCGGCACCGTCACCTTGCGCCATTGCAATCGGAACCATTCCAATAACCATTGCAATAGTTGTCATTAAAATAGGACGTAAACGTGCATGGTTTGCCGCAATTAATGATTCATATGTAGTAAAACCGGCGTCTTTCTTATGATTTGCAAAGTCAACCAACATAATGGCATTTTTCGCAACTAAACCAATCAACATAATAATACCTAAAATAGTAAAGATATTTAAAGTCTGGTTCGTTAATGCTAATAACAAAAATGCACCAATGAACGATAATGGGATCGAGAATAATACAATAAATGGCGTTGCAAAACTATCATATAAGGCTACCATCACGAAGTATACTAAGATAATGGATGCTAATAATGCAATTCCTAAAGTACCGAAACCTTCTTGTTGATTCTCCATATTTCCGCCCCACTTGAACGATACACCTGGTTTAAGTTCAAGTTTCTTAAATTCAGTTTCCCATTCACTCGCTATCGTACCAGCAGGTTTACCGACAACTTGCGCTTGTACTGAAACAGATGGTGACTTATCACGTCTCTCCAATAAAGTTGGCCCAGATCCATATTCGATATCTGCAAATTGTTCTAAGGAAATCGACTCGCCCTTCGCATTAATGAATTTTAAGTTTTTCACATTATCCATACTCGTTCTCCCAGATTGATCATAACGAATGTTGATATCATATTCTGTATCACCAGCACGGTATTTTGTATCAGTATTACCAGAGAATGCTGTCTGCATCGTCATACCTACAGAAGCGACATTTAATCCCAGAGCATTCATCTTGTCACGATCTAATTGTACATTGATCTCCGGATTACCATCTTCTGATGTCAATTTTACTTCCGTTGCTCCTGAAATATTACGCAATAATGCGGCAGCCTTATCAGCAAATTCTAAAGCATCTTTTTGCGATGATGCAATTACAGTTAGATTCAATGGAGCCTGCTCTGCCCCCATAATACCGATTGAAACCGTCTTTACTTTGGCTCCCACTAAATGCTCTTCCATCTCTCGTTTCAACTTCGCAGCATACACTTTTGTTGGCACCAATTTGTTTTGACCATCTTTCAAATAAATCTGCATTTCAGATTTATACTTCGTTCCTGAAGTACCAGCCATCATACCATCAGACGCCTGTCCCACAGTTGTGATCACTCTTTCGATCTCTGGTTTAGCCGCTAAAAATGATTCAGCTTTTTGAGTCATAAAGTTGGTTTGTTCAATCGAAGCATCTTTATTAAGTTCTAGCTGTAAATAGAATTCTCCTTTATCATTACCCGGAAAGAAATCTGTACCAATGTAACCCATCACCAATAAACTAATGGATGCAGCAAACATCATAATCGTTACGACTAAGGTAATTACCTTATTCCAGCGATTACGTAATGCCCATTCTAAAATTCCAGAAATCCAATGTGTTAATTTCTGTAATCCTGCTTCAAATTTTTCTAAAATTCTACCAAAGAAAGTCGCATTGCTAATGTGTGACAGTTTCCCAAAACGTGAATACAACCAAGGTACTACGGTAAATGAAACAAGTAAAGAGATTAATGTTGCAAAAATAACCGTTACACAAAATTGACGCAAGATGTCAGATACTAAACCTGATGATAAAGCAATCGGTAAGAATACAACAACAATTACTAACGTAATGGCAGTTACGGTAAAACCAATTTCTGCAGCACCATCATAAGCTGCACGAATCTTGCTTTTACCCATTTGCATGTGCCTGTGAATATTCTCAATAACAACGATCGCATCATCCACTAAAATACCAACCACTAGGGAAAGACCTAATAAGGACATTAAGTTAAGCGTATACCCCATTACATAAAGCCCGATAAAAGTTGCAATCAATGACAAAGGAATAGCTACAACAGCGATAAAGGCATCACGTAAACTATGCAAGAAAAACAACATGATAAAACCTACCAAAGCAACAGCGATCATTAAATCGTGCATTACGTTACTTGCGGCATTAATGGTGTATTCAGTCGAATCACTCGCGACATCAATTTTGATTTTTTGTTCCTTGTAATCTTTTTCTACAACCTCGATTGTCTTTTTAACAAGTTTCGATACAGCAACCGCATTGGCATCTGACTGCTTGAAAACCTGCATTAAAATGGTGTTTTTTTGATCAATACGAGATATCTTTTCAATATCCTTGATACCATCCTGAACATCTGCAACATCACTTAAACGAATTGATACACCAGAAGGCGTAGTGATCGGAAGATTACGCATTTGGTCCAATGAGGTAAATTTACCCGATAGACGGATTGTTGTCTGATTGTCTCTCGATTTAATGCTACCTGTAGGAAAATCTAAGTTAGAAGATGCAATTATTTTTTGCACATCACTGATCGTAAGGCCATATCCTTCTAATTTTTCTGGATTAGCACTTACTTGGATTTCGCGTTCTTCACCACCGGTCAAATCTACTTTTGCAACACCTAATATCCGGGCAAAAACAGGTTGAATCTTTTGATCTAATAAGTCGTATAATTCTTTTTCAGATAAGCTTGACGTTACTGAAAGGTTCATTATCGCCACATCATCGAGTGAAAATTTACTTAACGATGGGGTTTCGGCATCTTCCGGTAAATCATTGATCACAGCATTGATTTTACGTTGTGCATCAGTCAAAAGAAAGTTGACATCGGCACCTGTATTTAACGTAATCATGACGACCGAAACACTTTCCATAGATTTTGTTTCAATCTTCTTTACGTTCTCTAAAGATGAAACGGCATCTTCTATTACTTTAGAAACAGATGTTTCTACTTCCGAAGGAGCAGCTCCGGGATAGACGGTCTGTACAGTTATAACATTCACATCAAATTTAGGAACTAATTCGTAGCCTAAATTCAAATAAGATCCGATACCACCTAATGTCAATAATAAAAATATGACAATGATGATACTCGGTCGTTTTATAGATATTTCAGAAATTTTCATTTAAAACTTACGTTAATTATTTAATGATTTCTACAGCAGTACTATCCAATAAATTGATCTGTCCTGTCGTAATGACTTGTGCACCACTTTCAATACCTGAAATGATTTCAACCTGATCTCCAAACACACGACCAGCAGTTACTTTAGTTAATACCGCTTTTCCGTCTTTAACAACAAATACCTGATTCGAGCTTACACTACCGACAAAAGCATCTCTAGGAACAACTAATGCTTGAGCAGTCTGATCATCACCAAAATAAGCTGTTCCGTACATTCCTGCCTTTAAATCATTAGCAGCATTATTACTTATTTCCAATTCAACAGGGAAATTTAGACTTCCATCTGCTTTGGGCGCAATAAATGTGACTTTACCTTGGAAGGTTTTATTAGCTAACACTGCTGACTGAACCTTGATGTTTTGACCTAATTTGACAAATCCTATATTTTTCTCGTCTACGTTTACCTTCAATTTTAATGAAGACACATTGACGATTTCAAACATTTCATTTCCTGGGCTTACATATGAACCCGGCTCAATACTTCTCTTATTGACAATACCAGCAAATGAAGCTTTTACGTTAACATCTGAGGCCGTGATCTGTGATGAGCGTAAATTGTTTTTTGCATTTTCCAATTGCAATTTCATCTGATCTAATTGCTGTTTCGTAACACCACCTGTTGCAAATGCACTTTCAAATCGAGCTACCTCATTTTTCGCATTATCGTAAACCGCCTGCGCATTGTTTACACTTACATTTTGCTTATCTCCAACAATAATGGCTAATGTCTGTCCTACTTTTACATAATCACCTTCATCTACAAGTACACGAGCTACACGTCCAGCAACTTCTGAAGAAAGTTTAACTTCTTGTTTAGGAAGGAAAGTTCCATTTGTTACGTATACTGTATTGACATCCTTAATGCCTGCCTCAGCAATACGAACAGCAACTGCTGCATTTTTTTGCGCTACTACAGCTGTTTGAGCTTCATTCTCCTTTTTATTTTTTTTCAACACATACATAATACCTGCTAATGCAGCAATAACTATGATTCCTGTTATAAATATCTTTTTCATATATCGGTTACTATTTGCTATTTAATAATGTATTTAATTCCCCTTTAGCCTTAATCAATTGAACCTCAGCTACTTTGTAATTTAATAATGATGTACTTAAATTGTTTTGTGCATCTGCATAAGCATTTTCAGCATCTAATAAATCTGTGAGCGTTGCTAATCCATTTTTATAATTATTCTGCGTGTTATCCAAAACTTCTTTCGCTAATTGTACATTTTCGCGATTACTATTAATTGTCAATAGACTATTTGTAATCTGCGATTTGGCATTTTCATTGGATAAACTCAGAGCCAATTTAGTATCTTCCAAATCAACCTGCGCTTGTTTCAACTGAATAGTAGCTTGGTTAATTTTGGCTTTTGTTGTTCCTCCAGTAAAAATAGGAACTGAGAGATTTAAGCCTAAACCAGAAAAACCCGACCATTTAACTCCTTCATTTTTTGCGAAAATTGGGAAAGTTGGTCCCATTCCTAAATATCCTAAATTACCAGAAAAAGAAAGTTTAGGGTAAAGTTCAGCTTTCATAGCATTTCTATTCAACTCCAATAGTTGGTTTTGCTTTTCCAGCAATCTAACTTCAGTTCTTGATGCTAATTCTGCCGCTGCTAAATCAGCTGTTGATAAGTTTATTTCAAAAGTCTCATTGGGAAGTTTAACTTCCTGTTGCATAGGCATACCAATAGCAAATTTCAACGCATTTTCTTTCAATTCCAATGCATTAATCAAAATTTGACGGTTTGCTTTTAAATTATTGACAGCTACACTTGTACGGTCCAAATCAATTTTCTTTCCCAAACCCGCCTGTACCAAACCCGCGATCACATCTCTTGTTTTAGTTGTGCTATTTAAATTATTATCAACGGTCTCTAGTTGTAACTGTGTCTGAAAAACATCATAATACGCATTTGCGACCTTTTCAATTAATTGCTCATCAGACAAGCTTTTATTAATGATATAGAACTCTTTTGTAGTTTTTGCGGCTTTTAAACCCGTAAATAATGATTGGTTAAATAGCTGCTGATTAACCTGCAGGGAAGCATTTGATTGCCACTTTTGCCCCATTGCGACCATTACTGTTTCACCGGGTTTTCCAATAATTTCTCCAGGTAGTGCCACCTTCTGTAACATTGGGTTATATGTCAATGTACCTGCACCACTAATCTGCGGAAGAGCTCCCCCTCGGACTTCGTCAATTTTATACTGGGCGTTCTCTAAATCAAGTGTTGATTTTTTTGCCTCTGCTTTGTTTTCCAGCGCATACTTAAGAGCTTGGTTCA
Source organism: Sphingobacterium sp. B16(2022) (assembly GCF_012030425.1). Classification (GTDB taxonomy): domain Bacteria; phylum Bacteroidota; class Bacteroidia; order Sphingobacteriales; family Sphingobacteriaceae; genus Sphingobacterium; species Sphingobacterium anhuiense. Next base: position 2,071,969 of record NZ_JAAUVN010000001.1, read on the forward strand.
ATGTTAATATTTCCTGCGCATGCGCGAAATTCACTGAAAACAAAGCGGCTAATAGCACTCCTACTATTTTTATCTTTTTCATTTTTATAATTAATTCGAAACCGTATTAAACTTTAAACCATTGTATATTAACATTGTTGCATCTTTTTGCTTCTGTAAAACATCGCCCACATTACATTGCGTTGGAATTCCGGTAAACACATCACATAATATTCCTACTAATCCGATACTTTTCATTAGGTAAACGTACATTTCACTTGTTTTATGTACATCCTCTATAGCAAGTTCTTTATTATCTACTCCATTTTGAAATAATTTTGCAACTTCGATAACTTCCTTTTCATGTATTTGACGCATCAATGTTTGCAATGGCGCACCTTTTATCCATTCCATGTTTTCATTCATATGCAACATATAATGACGCTCTATAAATGCTGATTTTAAATCCAACAAATCTAAAAGAAGATTAATGACGGAAGATTTAGACTTCTTAATTAGTTCTTGTTCTTGCTTCCTGAAATCATCTGTGACAGATAAGATCACATCATGCACTAATGTTGTTTTATCAGGATAATAGTAATAAAGGTTTGCCTTGGTAATTTTAACATCTTCTGCAATCTCATTCATGGTTGTTTTAGAAAAGCCATAGTGCGCAAATCTTCTAATAGCTGCGGCAATAATGAACTCTTTCTTATTATCATTGTTTGTTGACATACTTGATTCTAAACTTTTGACTTTATGTAAACTTTGGTCAAATATACAAAAAGTGAAAAACACTCACAATTTAATTGTCAACAGATCGTCAATTTTTAAAATAAAAAAAGTGCATACTATACGATATGCACTTTTTTTATTTTAAACTTATAACTGTTAAAAAGTTATACTGTTTTGAAATTGCTTTAAAAACTTGCGTTTATCCAACTTGTAAAGCCTTGCCGCACGATAAGCTACTCCTTTTTGAACTTCGTCCAATTCTTTAAGAAAACCGTAGTTAATCATTTTTTTTCTAAAATTTCTTTTATCCAATTCTCTTCCCAAAATACTTTCATAGACCATTTGTAACTGTGTCAACGTAAATTTGTCTGGCAACAGTTCAAAAGCGATGGGTGTATTAGCGATACGACGTCTCAATTTTTCAACACTTTGTTTTAAAATTGTACTATGATCAAAAGCCAAATCTGGCACTTTATTTAAAGGGAACCATTTGGCCTGTCGCATATAAGAAGTAACTGGCTTTAACTTAATTTTTGTCTTGTCCAATTGTAGTAAAGCATAGTAAGCAACTGTCAAGATCCTTCCCTGAGGATGTCTTTTTAAACCTGCAAAGGCATACAATTGATCCAAAAACACATCCTTAAGACCTGTATTTTCATATAATATCCGCTTAACAGCATCCTCCATTTCTTCATCATTATTAACAAAAAAACCAGGCAACGCCCACCAATCCTTAAAAGGATATTCATTTCTCTCCGTTAGTAGAACATGTAGTTCCCCCTCATAAAAACCGAAAATGACACAATCGACTGTAAATGTAGTATACAAAACTTTTCTAATTTATTATCTTTACTTAAACCAATGAGTTGAATATGTAGCTTATGCTATAAAGTTAATAACTTTACCTTAATTTTTATCGAAACAAAAAAATAAAAAATAATTTCAATAGTGTAAAAAATACACTATATTCGTACAACCTAAAATTTTTGACAGTGGTGAATATTAAAAGAATCGGAGTTTTTACATCAGGCGGAGACGCTCCAGGCATGAATGCTTGCATTCGAGCGGTTGTCCGTACAGCATTATACGAAAAATTAAGTGTTACCGGTATATACCAAGGATATCAAGGTATGTTGGACGGTAACTTTACAGAAATGACATCACGTTCGGTTAGTAATATTATCCAATTAGGCGGAACTATTCTTAAAACAGCGAGATGTCTCGAATTTAAAACAAAAGAAGGAAGAGCAAAAGCTTACGAAAATGTAAAAGCGGCCGGTATTGATGCTTTGGTTGCTATAGGTGGAGATGGAACTTTTACAGGTGCAGACTTTTTCTCAAAAGAATATGATATTCCAGTTATTTGTATCCCTGGTACAATCGATAACGATTTATACGGATCTGATTTCACATTAGGTTATGATACGGCAACTAATACAGTTATCGAAGCAATAGATAAAATTAGAGATACAGCTGCATCCCATGAGCGTTTATTTTTCATTGAAGTTATGGGAAGAGACTCTGGCTGTATTGCCTTGAATGCTGGCATAGCTGGTGGTGCAGAAGCAATTTTGTTGCCAGAAAAGGAAACAGCGATAGATGAATTAATTGCTCACTTATCAGCTGCAGATGGCCGTGGAAAAAAATCATCTTCAATTGTTATTGTCGCAGAAGGTGATCAAAACGGAGGTGCCTATAATGTAGCCAAAAAAGTGAAAGAAAAATTTGATTATTATGACACAAAAGTTAGTATCTTAGGGCACTTACAACGCGGTGGTTCTCCATCAAGCTTTGATCGGGTACTTGCGAGCCGTTTAGGTTTTGCTGCCGTAAAAGAATTACTAAAAGGAAACAATCGTATGACTGTTGGTGTTAGAGGGAATGAAGTTGTTACGACTCCACTAGAGGAGGCTATTAATAATAAAGAATACAAATTAAGTTCTGATATGTTAGAACTTGTTCAAGTATTGGCTATTTAAAATAAAAAATAGAGAATTCAGATGATTGCAGTGGTCTACAGTGGTTCAAAATTTGCAGATTGGAGATTAGCCGATAAAGGTCGTGTGATCACGGGCTTTCGTACAAGTGGAATTAACCCTTATTTGCAAGACGAGCGATATATTGCACAACTTTTAAATAAAAATACCAATTTGATCAATAATGCTGAAAAGATCAAACGGATTTATTTTTTTGGTGCTGGCTCATCTTCTCCGGAACGCAAGAACAAAATCAAAACTGTATTTGAAAAATTCTTTATTAACGCGAAAGTAAAGGTGGAACATGATGTTATCGCCTCTGCAATTTCTTCTTTTGGCGATGAAAAAGGCATTATTGGCATTATCGGAAGTGGTTCAAATGCGGCATTTTATACGGGAAAAAAAGTTATCCCAAATAATTATGGCCTCGGTTATATTTTAGCCGATGAAGGATCTACGAATTGGACATCAAGAATGTTGTTAAAACATTATTTAACAGATACACTTCCGCAGGATCTGCAGGATAAACTATTAAATAAATATGCTATTGATCGAAAAATAATCTTGGAAAAGGTTTATAATTCCCCTCAACCAACTATTTTTCTCAATTCATTCTCCGAATTTGTATTGGAAAACAAAAATCATCCATTCATTATTCAGATTGTAAAAAATGGATTTCGTTTGTTTCTTAAAACTTTCATTAAACCATTGTACAAGGAACATCCTGATAATGACATTCACTTTACAGGTTCCGTAGCCGCTAATTTTGAAAATTTGCTAAAAGAGGTGGCAACGGAAGAATTTAATATATCAATAGGGACAATTATAAAGGAACCTATTCATAATCTTATAAAATATTATATCAATAAAAATTAATAATATGAAAATTGGAATTAACGGATTTGGCCGTATTGGTCGTTTAGCATTCAGAGCTGCGGTAAATCGTCCAGATGTTGAAGTTGTTGGTATCAATGACTTGGTGGAGCCAGATTATATGGCGTATATGTTGAAATATGATTCAACACATGGTAAATTCGATGGAACAGTAGAGGTTGTTAACGGAAACTTAGTGGTTAACGGAAAAACAATTCGTGTTACAGCAGAAAAAGATCCTGCAAACTTAAAATGGAATGAAGTTGGTGCAGAAGTTATTATTGAATCTACAGGTTTCTTCTTGACACAAGAATTAGCACAGAAACACATTGATGCTGGTGCGAAAAAAGTAGTAATGTCAGCACCTGCTAAAGATGATACTCCTACTTTCGTTATGGGTGTTAATCATAAAGACTTAAAAGCTGATCAACATATCGTTTCTAACGCTTCATGTACAACAAATTGTTTAGCACCTGTTGCTAAAGTATTAAACGACAAATTTGGTATCGTTGAAGGTTTAATGACAACTGTACACGCTGTTACTGCAACTCAAAAAACAGTTGATGGACCTTCAGTGAAAGACTGGAGAGGTGGACGTGGTGCTTATCAAAACATCATCCCTTCTTCTACTGGTGCAGCTAAAGCTGTTGGTTTAGTTTTACCTGAATTAAAAGGTAAATTAACAGGTATGTCTTTACGCGTTCCTACAGCAGACGTTTCTGTTGTTGATTTAACAGTACGTTTAGCAAAATCTGCTACTTACGAAGAAATCAAAGCGGCTATGAAGGAAGCTTCTGAAGGTGACTTAAAAGGTATTTTAGGTTACACAGAAGACGAAGTTGTTTCAACTGATTTCGTAGGTGATGCGCGCACATCTATCTTTGATGCTAAAGCGGGTATTTCATTAAATGAAAACTTCGTTAAAGTTATCTCTTGGTATGACAACGAGTGGGGTTACTCTAACAAGATCGTTGATTTAGTTCAAGAAATTGGTAAATTAGGTTAATCCTTATCGATTGAATAATAAAAGGGCTTTTAATAAATATTAAAAGCCCTTTTTATTTCCTCAATAACTTCCTATGGTTATTGCTCGGCAATGATCGAGCGATCAAGATGAACATAACCACCATCAACATGAATCAACTGCCCTGTTGTATGACTAGATTTGTCGGACAAAAGAAATAATGCTGTATTAGCAATTTCCTCTGAAGTAGTCATTCTATGTTCTAGTGGAATACGATCTGTAATTTTCTTTAAAGTTTCTACAGGATTATCTAAAGTTTGTATCCAGGTATCATATTGTGGCGTAGCACATTCTGCGACGACAATTGCATTCACGCGGATTCGGTGTGGAAGCAGTTCCACAGCCCACTCCCTCGTTAGCGCATTTCTACCGCCATTAGAGGCTGCATAAGCTGATGTATTGCCTTGCCCTGTCTCTGCCGTCTTTGAAGTAATATTTACAATACTACCTTGTGATGCGATCAAAGCATCTAATGCATGATGAGCCATTAAATAATAATGAATTAGATTTTTATGTAAAGAAGCTAAAAACTTTTCATAATTACCAGAGGCTAAACCTACTCCGTCATTCACTCCTGCGTTATTCACTAAGCCATCTATACGCCCAAAATGAGTAATTGTTTTCGCAACTGCAGTCTCACAATCTTTCGGATCAGACAGTTCTGCCTGCACAGCAAAAGCCTGCCCGCCAAGAGCTTCTACTTCTTGCTTAACAAGATCATTATCAACCTGTCTACGTCCAACAATTACCGGAATAGCACCCTCTTTTGCCAAACCTAAAACAATTGCCTTACCAATGCCTTTTGCACCTCCTGTGACAATTATAACTTTATCTTTCAAATTCAAATTCATATTCTACCTTATAAATTATAGGTTTTTAATGCATTCAATCCCCAGAACGCCTCTTTCTCAGCAGTAGTAAATGCGTCCAATTTCGATTCCACAATGGTAACACTTTCTTCATAAGATGCTGCTAATAAACATACCGGCCAATCGGATCCAAACATAATTCGATCTTTACCAAATGAATCAAATACATGTCCTAAATACTGTGTAAAATCATCCAGTCGCCAACTTTTCCAGTCTGCCTCAGTAGCAAGACCAGAAACTTTGCAACTAACATTTGAAAAAGCTGCTAATTCTTCAATAAATAATGCCCATTCTTCAAACTCGCGTGATTTAATTGGGGGTTTAGCAATATGATCCAAAATAAATGTTTGGTTTGGATTTGATTGCACGCATGTTATAGCACCAGCATAATGACGAGGACGAATCAGAAGATCGTATGTATAACGATATTTCGTTAGAGATTCTATCCCTTTTAAAAATGAATCTCGCTGTAAGAAATCGGGATCTTCCTCCCCTTCTACAATATGTCTAAATCCTTTAAGAATAGCTTCATCTCTATACTGATGCAACTGTTCATCAATATTCGAAGCTCGTAAATCGACCCAACCAACGACTCCTTTTACAAAAGAATATTCTTGTGCCAATTGCACCAAATACTTTGTTTCTTCATCAGACTGATCTGCTTGAACAGCAATACAGCCATCAAAATCATTCTTTTCCAGTATAAACTGCAGATCTAGCGGAATAAAGTCTTGTTGTAAAACCTTCATTTCACTAGTAATCCAATTATGTCGTCTGGGATCGTACTGCCAGAAATGTTGATGAGCATCTATACGCATAAGAATTAATTATTTTGAATAAGCAATTACCTCTTGACGGGACTCACCTAGACCATCGGCACCCAATTCAATCACATCGCCAGGTTTTAAATAAATTGGAGGATTAAATCCTAATCCAACACCTGCTGGTGTACCAGTAGAAATTACGTCGCCCGGCAACAATGTCATAAATTGAGACACATAACTCACAATAAAAGGTACTGAAAAGATTAAATTTTTAGTACTTCCATTTTGATACATTTTACCATTTACCTTCAACCAGATATTGACGTCATTAATATCTTTGATTTCATCTTTAGTTGACAAAAAGGGTCCCATAGGAGCGAACGTATTACAACCTTTACCTTTATCCCATGTTCCACCACGTTCTAATTGATATTCACGTTCAGAAACATCATTATGCAACACATATCCCGCTACATAATCCAATGCAGTAGCTTCTTCCACATAAGATGCGGTTTTACCAATAACAATTCCGAACTCCACTTCCCAGTCAGTTTTAACAGAATCGCGAGGTATCATTACCTGATCGTATGGACCTACTAAAGAAGTAGTAGATTTCATAAAAATAATAGGTTCTGCAGGAATTGTAGCACCTGTTTCTTCTGCATGATCTTTGTAATTAAGACCAATACAAACTATTTTAGAAGGTCTTGCAAATGGTGCACCAATTCTTTCAGTATCTGGTACAGGAATTAATTTACCATTATTTGCTTTAACAAACTCTTCTAAAGCCTCTAAACCGTCATTCTCAAAAAAAGACTCATTATAATCACCTCCAAATGCAGATACATCATAATTTACACCATCTATCTGAACACCAATTTGTTCTTTTCCCGCTGCTCCAAAACGTATTAATTTCATATTTTCAATATTAATATTATATATAAGTGATCTCAAAAGATCCTTAATTTAATTATTTAGTTTTATAAAACCTCCATCAATGGGATAATCATTTCCAGTGATAAAACCGGCATCATCACTACATAAAAACAAAGCCAATTTAGCAATTTCTTCAGGTTGTGCCATACGTCCAATCGGTTGACTCTTTGACAATTTCTCAAAGACCTCTGCTTCTTGTCCTGGGTAGTTTTTGGCAATGAAACCATCCACAAATGGTGTGTGTACTCTTGCAGGTGAAATACTATTACATCTAATTCCATCAGCCATGTAATCACGAGCAACCGATAGTGACATTGCAAAAATGGCACCTTTACTCATTGAATATGCGAATCGATCTGTAATTCCTACCCAAGCTGCAATGGACGCTAGATTAAGAATTGCCCCGCCACCATTTTCCTTCATTTTTGGAACAACTGCATAAAGCGCATTATAAGCACCTTTAACATTTACATTAAATACTCTTTCAAAATCTTCAGTTTTACAATTTTCTAGATTTCCAACATGAGCGATACCTGCATTGTTAACTAAAATATCAATTTTACCGATAGTATTTACAATTGATAACACCTCATCCTGAAGACTTACATTACATGCATGGACAAATCCCCGTCCTCCTTGATTAGTTATTTCAGAAACGACACTTTGCCCCCCTTCAATATTAAGATCCAGAATATGAACAGTTGCTCCTTCTGCGGCAAAAAGTAAACTTATTGCACGACCTATTCCACTTCCACCACCTGTGATAACAGCTACTTTATTTTGCAATTTTGACATGTTATTATATTATTTATTATTAATATCTGATCCATGATACTTCATGAACAGCTACCTTATGATTATTAAAATTTATTAACAAAAAGAACGTGTCTATCAAGCTTTACTGATAATCTTGACACAAAATTATGATTATAAAGATACGCCTCTTCTCCAAGGAATAAAGTCATCCTGTCCCAAAAGTACCGCTTTCGGCACCACTGTTCCGCTAGCCACTTCAATCACATAATCTAATATACGATGTGCCGCTTCTTGAATTGATTCCTCACCCTCGATAATAGTCCCACAGTTAATATCGATGATATCTGGCATTTTCTCAAATGTCTTTGTATTTGTAGACAGTTTAATCACTGGAGTTATTGGATTACCCGTTGGTGTTCCTAGACCAGTGGTAAACAAAACAATATTTGCTCCTGCAGCAACTTCTGCGGTAGTACTTTCAACATCATTTCCTGGTGTACATAGCAGATTAAGACCTGGCTTATTGGCTAACTCTGGATAATCAATTACTGCAGTTACAGGCGATGTACCGCCTTTCTTGGCAGCTCCAGCAGACTTTATTGCATCGGTGATCAGACCATCACGAATATTGCCAGGAGAAGGATTCATATAAAAACCAGAACCATCAGCCTCAGCTTTCGCATTATAAACACGCATTAACTCCATAAATTTATCCGCAGTCTCTTCATCTACACATCGGTCACTTAACTCTTGTTCAACCCCACATAACTCTGGAAATTCAGCTAAAATAACAGATCCACCTAACGTTACTAAAATATCAGAAAGATATCCGAGAGCAGGATTTGCAGAGATACCAGAAAACCCATCCGATCCGCCACATTCGAGACCTATACATAATTTATCTAAGGTAGCGGGTTGACGTATACATTTATTTGCTTCCATCATTCCTGCAAATGTTGCCTTCACAGCCTTTTGCATTAATTCCTTCTCCGTACCTTCTTTTTGTTGTTCAAAAATATACAAAGGTTTATCACACTTCGAATCCCTTTTCGCGATCTCCGCCTCTAATATTGAGGCTTGAGCATGTTGACAACCTAAACTTAAGATGGTTGCACCTGCTACATTTGGATGTGTAATGTAGCCTGCAAGCAAACCACAAAGTGCATCCGAATCCATACGTGTACCGCCACAGCCCATTTCATGATTTAAAAACTTGATTCCATCGACATTTTCAAATAAGCGATGGTCGCTTGCTCGCGTTGCCGAAGAACTTAAATCCTGAGCTATGATCTGATTAATATCTGCACCTGATTGATATAAACGGATCAATTCATCCACTTCAGTGGTATAATCATTCGCCCTTACTTTATACCCCAACTTCTCTTCAAAAGCTGTCTTTAAAGTCAGGACATTTCTATTTTCACAAAAAACCAATGGGATTACTAACCAGTAATTAGCAGTACCAACCGATCCGTTAGATCGATGAAAGCCATTGAAGGTTTTTGCTAAAAAAGATGAAACATCAGGTTTTATCCAGTCCGTTCTTCTTTTACTTAGCTTAAAATCATCGGCGGCATGACGTAGATTTTCTGTAGAAATCAAGGCACCAGTTTCTAATGCACAGTTTACCTTTCCAACCAACACACCGTACATATAAACCTCAGCGTCCTGACTTAAAGGAGAGATGGTAAACTTATGCTTGGCAGCTACATCTTGCAATAAATGGAAATTGTTATTTTTCCATTCAATTAACGTTCCTTTAGGCAAATCTTGCAAAGCCACTAATACATTATCCTCTGGATGAATCTGCAAATATGTTTTTTTATCTTTTATCATTTTATTTCTTCAAATCAAATATCTGTTTCATTAAAACCCACTTCTCATTTTCTTTAGCTCCCGGAATAGCACTCTGGTACTTCCACATCAGCTGTTCCCATTCCTGAACTTTAGGATTGGTAGCATCCATATTTGCTTTTCTTTCAAATGTAAAAGTGTCATCCACTTCCATGATCATAAACAAGCGATTTTCAAATCTAAAAATTTGCATTTTAGTAACACCGGCATCTAAAATTGATTGTTGAATTTCGGAACTAACACTCCTATGATATTTTTCATATTCAGCAATTAATTTAGGATCATTAACCAGATCTAAGGCAAAAGTATATTGAGTCATTTTACAATTATTATTCGTGAGAAGATTTCGTCTTTAAATTATTTTTATTAGCTAGAGCAAATAAAAGCACTACTATAAAACAGATCATAGGTACCCAGTAGCCCAGTTGAAGATTACCAGTTTTATCTGAAATCAATCCCAATAAAGGCGGCAAAATTGCTCCACCTACAATAGACATAATGATTAAACTTGAAGCTGATTTCGTATCTGCCCCAATTCCCTCAACTCCGACCGCAAATATTGTGGGAAACATAATCGACATAAAAAATGCTACTGCAATTAATGCATAGACTGTTATTGTGCCACTTCCGTATATCACAATAAATGACAATGCAATACAAATGATAGAATAAATCATTAGCAAAGTTAGTGGCTGTATAAATTTCATAAAAAATGTTCCAACAAAACGACCTAACATAAAAGCTAAACCTGCAAAACTAGCATATTTGGAAGCATTTAAGGGAGTGATTCCAGCAACTTCAGTAGCATAAAGTACCATAAAGCTCAACACACACACCTGTGCTCCTACATAAAAAAACTGTCCGATTACTCCCCACTTTACATTTTTATGCTTAAATGCATGAAAGAAACCAGCCTTTTGTTCGCCTTCATCATCTTTAATATCAGGAAGCTTAGTGAAAAAAAGAATCGCAGCAACAATCAGAATAATTAAACCTAAAATCATGTAAGGCGCTTTTACAGTCGCAGTCTCTGCCTCCATATAGGCTAATTTAACCTGCTCGCTCATGGCGGCAATCTCAGTATCAGATTTTGGTTGTTCCGCTAAAATAAATTTTCCGCCCAAGATTGGAGCTATAAATGCTGCCAGTCCGTTAAAGGATTGGGCAAAATTCAATCGCTGTGTTGCTTTACTGGGGTCACCTAAGACCGTAACATAGGGATTTGCCGCAGTTTCCAAAATAGTTAAACCACAAGCCACAACAAATAAAGCCGCTAAAAAGAATACATAACTAATCTGATTAGCTGCTGGTATAAATAAAAAACAACCAATAGCAAAAATTGTCAGACCTATTAAAATACCCGATTTATAACCATATTTTTTCATGATCATACCGGCAGGAATAGCTAGTAAAAAATAAGCAATAAAAACAGCTGAATCCACTAAAGAAGCCTGTAAATGCGTTAGACTAAATGCATTACGAAGATGTGGAATTAAAATAGGGTCCAAATTATGAACAAAGCCCCAAAAGAAAAAAAGGGATGTTACGAGTACAATCGCTAATTTATTATTTTTACTAACTGACATATAAAATATAATTTATCATTGGTTTATGTAAAATAAGGAATAATTAATGAAAGAAAATTTAAGTATTTTACCCAATTATTACGCTATATTACCATTCAAAATAGTAGAACTGTAAAATATAGTGCATATATTTATTAATAAATGAAACCACAACTACTAAAAGTCAATAATAGTAACGTACAGTCATTCAGCGTGAGGAACGATATTATTCCACAAAATCATAATATTTGGCACTACCATGAAGAGCTTGAATTAATTCATTTCGGAAAGGGATCGGGAACCCAATTTATTGGTGACAGTATTAAAAATTTTACAAATGGTGATATCGTATTGGTTGGATCTAACTTACCTCATTATTGGCTATTTGACTCCTGCTATTTAGATAATAACTGTCCCGAACCTGCGGACATTAGAGTTTCCCATTTTAAAGAAAATTTTCTTGGCGACGCTTTCTTTAATCTGCCAGAAAATTATAAATTAAAGAATTTATTAAAAAAATCTAAAAGGGGAATTCAGTTAAATAAATCAATTTTGCAATTAGCTAAATCTCTAATAGAAAAGGTTTTAAACAATAACAACTCAACTAAAATAATAGCACTAATAGAAGTCTTAACTTTAATAGCAGAATCTGAAGCCTATACTTTGTTGTCCAGTGAAAATTATCCGATTGACAGTCAAGATATAGATTTCAGAAGAATGACTGTTATTATGGATTATATTACACAAAATTACAAATCACAAATCAAGTTAGAAGATATTGCGACATTAACTGGAATGACTACAAACTCGTTTTGTCGCTACTTTAAAGCTAAATCTGGAAAAACTCTATTTCAATATCTTATTGAAATACGTATTGGGCATGCCTGTAAATTGTTAGCAGAACGTAAATATAATGTGAAACAAATTTGCTTCGAATGTGGTTTTCAAAACTTTGTCAGTTTTCACAAATATTTCAAAGAAGCGACAGGATTTACTCCATTACAATATCAAAAAGGAATTGCACATCTATTTTAAAGAACAAAGACAAGCTTTCCTGTAAAGTCACCAGAATCTAACAATGCATGGGCAACAGAAGCCTCTTCCAATTGAAAGGTCTTGTAGATATTTGCTTTAAAAACACCTGGTTTGATTAGAGGTAAGATCTGTTTATTTATGTCATCGCGCACATTTTTTTTAAATAAAATAGATCTACTTCTTAAAAGACTACCTGATAGGTAGATTCGTTTTTGCATCAATTTAAAAAGATTTAATTCTACTTTAGCACCTTTCATTGCGTTAATGTAGATCAGATGACCATCCGGTTTCAATACTTCAAGATTCTTTTCAAAATAATCGCCTCCTATACTGTCAAGTATAACATCAATTTTATTGTCTCCAATAATCTCCCTAAAGTCCTGCTCCTTATAATTAATGATCACTGACGCTCCCAATTCTTTACAGTAAGTAGCTTTGTCACCCGATCCCACTGTTGTATACACTTTTGCTCCTGCAAGCTTTGCTAACTGAATTGCCATTGATCCAATACCTCCACTTCCACCATGAACTAAAAAGCTATTGCCATATTTTAGTTCCCCTCTTTGAAAGACATTATGGTACACGGTAAACAATGTTTCTGGTAAAGCGGCAGCTTCTTCGTAAGTCAATCCTTTAGGTATAAGCAGGCACTGTCCCTGATCAACAGCGACATATTCTGCGTATCCTCCACCAGATAAAAGAGTACAGACCTGATCACCAATTTTCCATTCATCTACCAACTCACCAATGGATACAATTTCTCCCGAAATCTCAAGACCAGGAATATCAGCGGGGGCACCTTCAGGGGCCGCATAATTTCCCTTCCGCTGAAACACATCAGGCCTATTCATACCTGCTGCTTTTACAGCAATCAACACTTGATGCCCAGTACAAGTTGGTGTATCCACCTCCTTTATCTTCAAAACTTCAGGTCCACCAAATTTTGTTATAACAACTGCTTTCATTATGATTTTTTAGGATATTTTTGTAAACGGAAATTTAAAGAGACCATAAAATAACGAGATAACCTTTCATTTTGAACGTCAAATATATCATTTCCTATTACATCTCTGGTAATACCTGAATTTTGATTTAGTAAATCAAAGCCCTGAATCCGTAACATTGCTAAATTATTACGCATAAAAGTATATTCAAAATATGCATTAATAATTGTGGGATTTATATTTGTCCATGATGATGATGAATATCCCGAATTTAACCTTTGCGATACCTCTACACCAAAAGATCCATGTGCGCTCACATAATATTTGGATCCCAAACCAAGCACACCGGTATGCGCCACAATTTGATCATTATAAGGTCGTTTATAGGTAGCTTTGTTTAATGCGTAATTTCCATTAAGTTCAGCTTCAAATACATCATTAAACATGTACCTGAATTGCAGAGACTGCGAATATAAAAAATGTCCACCGTCATTACGAATGTCATTTATGTAAGTGACATTATTATAAAAATCAGCATTGCCATTCAAACTCATCTGTATATTATCGTTAAACAAAGCTGCAGTAAATAAGTAGTATGCCTTGATATCATAATAACCCGATGTATTTAAGAAGGTAGTTTTTTGTATTGTTGAATTAGGAATAGTAGTCCGATTAGAGACAATTTTATTTGAAATAAAATTATAAGCAATACTACTTTCAAAATATTGTCCCCTTTTTACAATTGATTTTCGATATTTAGCCAAGATACGGTTAGCGAATTCTGCTTGTAATTCTGGATTTCCTTGTATAATATTTTGTGAATTTGTATTATCCAATATCGGCTGAATCTGATAGAAATTAGGTTGATTATTTTTACCTAAGTAATCAATTGACAAATCAGAATTCTCATTAAATTTCCATTTGACCCCCGCTGCTGGTATAAGATTTACATTACTATAAGATGTTTGAATTGATTTATCTTTAGAAAAACCTTTAAGTTCTGTTGGTTGAACCGCAAATCCGATATTATATTTAAATTTATTGAATATATCCTGTTGATATTTCATGCCAACTCTATTGGATGAAAAAGCATAATCGTAACTTAAACTAAGAGAATCAACTCGACCAAAATCTACCAATTCATTATTTCGTTCATGAACTAACCGCCTTGCATCAATTGAGGTGTAACTAAAGTCATAATTCAATTCTAATACTCCGCCCTTGTCCACTGGCTCTATAATAGATAGCGAACTTTTAATATCTTGATTTTTGTTTTCACTTTTCACAAATTGATTTAAAAAACTATCCTTAATTTGCACTTGATTAAACGCACTATCTATAATCTTATTCCGGTCAACTATATCCTCTTTTTTATCGACTGAATTATATCCCAGATGTAAATTGTACACTAATTTCCGTCCTGGCTTCTTAAAACTTTTGGCATATAAGATGTCTACTTCAGCATTTGGACTCGTACTACTGTTGTCAGAAGCATATTCCCCATCGTTTGTGATCTGTCTATTCTTAATATATCGATCTCTAGATTCATTACCTTTCGATTTATTCCATGAAAAAGTTGGAGATATTTTTAAAAGATCTGAATCAGATAATTTTATATCAAACCCCCAATTCATATGATGCGCATTATCAACAGTCTTTGTTACATAATCCTCTTGGTTGGTTATAATGTTATTACCATATACAGACTGTAGATAGGAATTCCCCCTCGTCGTATTCTTTGTATTTGTATAGCTGTAACGTCCAAAAGCACTAATTTTATCATTCAAATTAGTGGAAAAACTTGTTCCCAAGGACCCAATAGCATTAAAACCATCAGTAGGGTCGGCAAAGTCTGCCAATTCGCCCATTACACGATCCCTGGAACCTCCTCCATTTGGAGAACCGAAAGAAAAAAGATTCGTATTTGTATTATTAACAGATCCTACAAAAGATAGTTCCTGACCATCATTGAATTTATTGAGGCCTGCACTCGCGAGGTATCGTTCTTGATCACCTAAACCACCTGTAACCTGTCCAAAACTTATTTTTTTCTTGTCATCTTTCAAAACAATATTTAGAATTTTCTCAGACTCACCAGTTTTTGTTCCCTTAGCACTTGCTTCATCTCCGAAAAAATCAATAACCTGAATATTTTTAATAAAATCCGCAGGAAGATTTCGAGTAGCGGTAAGCACATCTCCTCCAAAGAATTTTTTACCATCTACTTGTACAGAAGTAATCGGTTTACCAAAAGCATATACAGAGCCATCACGAGAAACCTGGAAGTTCGGTAATTGTTTAAGCGCATCCTCCAGCAGTGTGCGTCGATCAAACTGGAAAGCTCCCATATTAAATTGAACCGTATCCTCTTTGAAGACGATTGGTTTATATTTCTTAATAACAATTTCTTTGAGCACTGAAACCTGTGGTTTTAAAACAACAGTCTCCGCAATAACACGATCTGTTGTATTATACTGAGGGTAAGAACGATCAACAATCTGTAAGCCTAAAGAACTGTAGTTTAAACGGATATTACTTCCTTTAATTTGGTAAAATTTGTAGAAACCTGTTTTGGAAGAAATTGCCATGACGGTATCCAAAGAAGTTGTCAGACGCACATTGACGCCAGCAAGCGGTTGCCCATCGATATCCACAACAAATCCGTACACCTCCTTTTTCTGGAGTTGGGCTTGTGCATTACCCACAACAAAAAAGAAGACGATAAGAAAGATGACCCTATGAGTATTTCCTGATATTTCGAATTTATCCGACATCAAAACAACTTATTCTATTTGTATCTCAATATACATAATAATTTACACAACCATAACGCAAAATAATGAATAGTTGTATATAAAAAAGGCGGCTTATTTGAAATAAGTCGCCTTTCATTTTATTTATAAGAATAAATTAATTATTCACCAGCAAAAGTAACTTTAAGTAAGTGTTTATCAATTTCCCAACGTCCAGTACCATCTTCTCCAATTACATCAAATAATTCTAAGATTCTTCTCGCAACAAATTCCTCTTCAACTTGCTCTGCTAAGAACCATTGTAAAAAGTTAAATGTTACGTAATCTTTAGCTTTCATACATTTGTCTGCGATGTTGTTAAATTGTTCAGTAACGAACATCTCTTGTTCCAATGCTGATTCGAAAATCCCACGGAATGAATCAAAATCTGAAGGAATACCTGTTACTTCTGGTGAAATAGCACGACCGCCTCTATTGTTAATATAATTGAAGATTTTCAACATATGCTCACGCTCTTCATTGGACTGTTTAGCAAAAAAATCTGCTGCATTCTCCAAACCTTGATCATCACACCAAGATGACATCGCTAAGTATAGTGAAGAAGAATGTGCTTCAACTTTAATTTGAGCATTTAATATATTTTCGATCTCTTCTGTTAAAGAAGATTTTAATTTTAATAAATCTTTCATATCTGTAAGTTTTAATACTAATTATAATAATCAAGTTTCAAATACTTGACTTACTTGAACACTACAAATATAGGGGACATTACAGATTTTTGTATAAAAAATTTGCAATACGAATTCAGTCTAAATTAGCGGAAAAAAGGTTAAACTGTTTAGAATCAGTATAATTACAAAGAATGGAAAATTAAGCTAACACAGTAATCTGAGAACTACGTAAACAAGCCTTAACAATACTATTTAATTCGATCATAAATTTAGCTCCATCTAACAAATCTCTTAAATTCAAAACATCTTGAACTGCCAGGAGAAAGCAACGTTCTGTTCGAAAAGGCATTACCAATGTAAAATCCGCAGAACGTGCAGTGTCTGTTAGCATTTTCTCGACATCAATATTATCTATTGATTTCTTAAATTTAAAAAAGTCTGACACCGAAAAAGATGTCGTTGAACCCGCAAATTCCATCCAATAGCAGTTTTTACGACTACACTGATATATGGCACCAGTTTCAGTTTTAAAGACCTCTTCTACATTTGTTAATGGACAGATTTTGTTTGACATTTCTTAATTCATTATGATGAAGCAAAAATAATCATTATTTATAATCAATCCAAGTAAGTTTTAAATTATTTTGAACAATTATAAATAGTTGTCTTTAGCATAAAAAGAAGCCCAGATGCGCATTGTTAACTCCTTGTTTTACACAAAAAAAGACTAATCATAATGATTAGTCTTTCATTTATTAAACTATTATATACTAATATTCTTCTTCTTCAGTCGTCAAGATCTCTTTATGATTACTGGCCTGTGTTTTAGTTTTGGTCTTATGTTTATTAATCTGTCTCCTTAAGGATTCTACTGCAATATCAGTTGCTTCTTCAAAACTCTTAGCTTGTCCTTTTGCAAAAAGTTGACTCCCTGGTATATTTATTTTAATTTCCGATACCTTATTAGATTCATCATCTACATTTTCTAAACGTAAATAGCATTCTCCACCAATGATTGAGTCTAAAAACTGATTCAATTTACCTGTTTTTCTTTGGATAAACTCAATTAGCTTTTGATCAGCATTAAATTTAATTGATTGCACAGTAATGTTCATTTTTCCTCCTTTTTTTAAGCTTTTGGATGAGCTTGTTTATAAATAGACTTTAACCGCTCCGCAGAATTATGCGTGTAGACTTGTGTTGCCGCAAGCCCCGCATGCCCGAGGAGCTCCTTTATTGCATTAAGATCTGCACCATTGTCCAATAATGCTGTCGCGAAAGTATGTCGCAAAATATGCGGACTTCTCTTCTGTTGTGAAGAAACCATCGACAGACATTTATGCACAATTCTATAGATCAATTTCTCGTAGGCCGGTTTTCCCTCTTTAGTAACGATTAAGAAACTTGATTTATTATTTTCAATGTATAAACTTTTAGCGTGTAAATAAAGCTGTAGCTCTTTTATTAATGTCCCATTAATAGGAACTAACCTTTCCTTACTCCTTTTACCGAATATAAGAATATTTTTGTTATAATAATCAATATCTCTATCCTGAATTTGTAATAATTCTGCAAGTCGAATACCTGTACCAAATAAAAGTTCCATCACCAATTTATTTCGACGACTTTCAAAATCATGCACGTTCTCTTCTAAGTGGTCCAGCAACAACATCAATTTATCCTTCTCAACTACCACTGGTAACTTCTTAGGCATTTTCAGAGCTTTCACTTGTATCGGATTATCTTTCACAATATCCTCTCGCTGTAAGAACTTATAATAAGTCCGTAATGCCGAGATGCTTCGATTCACTGTCGTAGCCGATTTATTCGCTTCTGTCATCATGGCGAAATAATGACGCATATCACGATGGCCAACCTCTTCGAATGGAAGATGTTCATTCTCTAGAAACACTAAAAACAGACTAATTTCATGTAAATAAGCTATTAAAGTGTGTTTAGAGTAGCGCCTTTCATATTGAAGATACCGTTCAAACTCTTTTATATACATAATCCATTCTATTTGTAACTAATTTACCGAATTAAAGCGCATAAAAAAAGGGAAAAGTAAACTTTTCCCTTTTTTATATCTTTTTAGAAACCTTAGATTGAAACCTCTTGGTTTAATCCTTGTTTGTAGATCGCTTTCTTAACTTGAATACGACGAGTTACAGATCTCTTTTCATAAGCTTGACGAGAACGTAGTTCTCTTAAAACTCCTGTTTTTTCGAATTTCTTCTTGAAACGTTTTAATGCTCTATCTAAAGATTCTCCTTCTTTTACATTTACGATAATCATGCTCTGTATATACCTCCTTTCGTAGCCTTTTAATTTTTAAAGTGATGCAAAGGTACAATTATGATTGAGATATACAAAAAGAATCTCACTATTTTTTCAATAAGCCTTCACGATAAATTAAATCATATAAGGTATCAGGTTTAGTGAGCAAATAAGTTTTTAATCCCAATTCACTCGCAGTCTTTAAATGCTGTGGACTGTCATCTATAAAAACCGTCTCATCGGGGACCAAACCATTTTCCTTTAATACAAATTGGAAAATCTCAATATTGGGTTTACGCATACCCATTAAATGTGAATAATAGTCTTTTTCAAAAAAAGCTGTATTATCATCGAGGTCAAAATTATTTTTTAAATAATCCATAATCCAACCATAATGAATTTCGTTATTATTGCTCAATAAAAATAATCGATATTCATTTTTAAGATCGAGCAATAATTCATGATTTCCATCCATCACACCAATTAACATGGCATTCCATGCAGCATCTATTTGTGTATCCGTCAAAGAATATATACCGGAAATTTCACGAATTCCATCTCGAAATGCTTTTGCGGGAATTTTTCCTTGTTCAAAATCATCAAAAAGTTTTGTTTGTGCTCGGTGACCATAATAATCTCGTACATTTTTGATTCCCAACTCACTAAAGGCAGACTCCATCCTCAAAAAGTCGATCATAAAGATCACATCTCCATAATCGAGGATAATATTTTTAATTTTTTTCATCTTTTTATTTTGAAATATCAATACAAATATCAATATTTGCATCGTCAAAACGCGGTAAACGTTACATTTTGACAAAATATAATAACCGCTCCTATAGCTCAGTTGGTTAGAGTAGAAGACTCATAATCTTTTGGTCACTGGTTCGAGCCCAGTTGGGAGCACTGCTTAGAAAGCCTTACTTTTAGTGAGGCTTTTTCTGTTCAACCTATTCATCTCATTTCTCTAAAAGCAAATATACAGGACTAAGATTGTTATCAAAAAAATATTGAGTAAAATTAGATATGTTGAATAAACAATTTTCAAAACTATTGATAAATAAACATGCGCTTATTATTTATAACAAATCTATGGATGGAAATAAAAAAAGGTCGTGTTAGACTTAACGCGACCTTTTCATCTACCTATGAAAAACATGCCCTTTTGGGATGGGCTTCACAAAGCTAAAATTTTTTTTTCACAAATAAGGGAAAATACCAAAAATAATGCGCAAACTACTGATTTTCAGATCATTTTTTTTCACAACAAACAATTGAAATGTATTATTTTTTAAAATATTAATCCATTAAAAGATGAATCAGGCACTGTTGTAATAATAAATTATTGGAGACAAAAAAAAATGGTTAAGCACTTATCGTACTTAACCATTTTTTATGCTATATAAAACTAAAATTTACTATTTCAATTTATCTAACCAATCTTCTACCTCTTCCTTAGTTTTTCCGGTTTTCTTTTGAAGTTTACCTAATAATTCATCTTCTTTTCCCTCGGCGTACAATAGATCGTCATCCGTTAGATCTGCATATTGTTGTTTCACTTTACCTTTTAGTTCGTTCCAACGACCTTTCCATGTTAATTCGCTCATAATAAAATCTCCTTTTTTAAAGTAAATACTATAGATATAACACTTGGGAAGTGAAATTGTTTTCATGCGCTGGATAATTTGATTCGATTAACAAATATTTAACAGTACGGTAAAAAGAAATTTCTATTGTTGATTTAAAAAGAAGTACCTTCAACAATTCAAAAACATTCAACTTTTCTACTTTCTAATTGTTTAGTATGTTGAATATGGGCAATTCACTAATATTTATTCAGAACCTATACTTTCAATAGCTCTCAAACTAGGCACAACAGCCATGAAAAGCTATCGTGCCTAGCGTGAGGATCAAATACATATATAAATAATTTTTTTAACACCATGTACATTCCTTAAAAAATAAATACGATCATTCTTAATAAACTCATTAAAAATAACAATGATCACCGAATACCATTATATCAACCTGTTTCAGTCATGAAACATAAATAAGGTAAATTCATCAAAACAGCTGAACTAAAAAATCAGGCATATCAAATCATTTAATTATTTAAAAAATTTAAGAATTCAACATGAAAATAGCCTACATCAGTACTTATTTGCCAAAACAATGTGGAATAGCAACTTTTACCAATGATTTACTACAATCCATAGACCATCAGGATTCAACTATTACCCAACATATTATTGCTCTTTCAGACCGATCTTATTCTTATAATGAGGAAGTTGTTTTCGAAATTAACCCCCAACAGCAATTAGATTATATCCAAGCGGCCAATTTTATTAACGAGAATAAATATGATTGTGTAGTGCTGGAACATGAATATGGTATTTTTGGAGGGAATAGCGGTGTTTACATACTCTCTTTGATCAATTTACTTCATATGCCCTTATTGGTCAACTTACATACTATATTAGAAAAACCAAATATTGATGAAAGAGCAATATTGATTGAAATTGCAAAAAGAGCTTCTATCATAGTAGTCATGAGTTCCTATGCAATTGGACTTCTCCAAAAAATATATCATGTACATGAAAACAAAATACGTTTAATACCTCATGGAGTTCCAGCCTTTGATTACCAACAGAACGATGCAAAAGAAAAACTACAGTTGACAGATAGACGCATCATCCTTACTTTTGGTTTTATAGCTCGTAACAAAGGAATTGAAACAGTTATACATGCACTTCCAAAGGTCGTACAAGAATATCCTAATACTGTTTACCTTATTGTAGGAAAAACGCATCCAAACGTTTTATTGGAATCTGGCGAAGAATATCGGGAGTATCTAACTGCCTTAATAAAACAAATGGGCTTGGAAAACAACATCATTTTTGTCAATGATTTTGTCAGTAACGAAACCCTAACCACCTACTTAACAGCATGTGATATCTATATTACTCCCTATATTAATGAAGCTCAGATTACGAGTGGAACATTATCATTTGCTGTAGGGGCTGGAGCGGCTGTATTATCTACTCCCTATTGGCATGCGAAAGATTTATTGGCAGATGGAAGAGGCATTTTATTTGATTTTAAAAATCATAAAGAATTAAAAAATATTCTCATTGACCTATTTGATAACCCTAAAAAACTAGAAGAACTTAGAAGTAGGGCTCGCCATCATGGTGAGAAAATGACTTGGAACAAATTAGGCGGATCTTATGTCAAGTTACTCCAAAAGCTCTCCTCTACACAAGTAAATCTCGACACCGATATAAAAATAACGATGTTAGAGCGTTTTCCAAAATTCAGATGGGATCATCTTGATCGATTGACAAATTATGTAGGAATTATTCAACATGCCACATTTGCAACACCCAACTATCGAGAAGGATACTGTTTGGATGACAACGCTAGAGCGCTATTGGTTAGCCTGATGCAATATGAAGCCTTTGGAGAAAAGGATACTAGAAAGAGAATCTCGACCTATCTTAATTACATTTACTATGCTCAAAGAGAGGACGGATTATTTCATAACTTCATGAATTTTCAGAATGAATTTTTAGAAGAAGTCGGATCTGAAGATTCTTTTGGTAGGGCTATATGGGCATTGGGATATCTATTTAATACAGCACCTTTTGTTGACTTCTATCAGTTAGGATCAAATATGTTTTTTAAAGCTATGCCACACTTTGAAAATTTAAAATCTATACGTGCTATCGCTTATACTATGATGGGTATTGCTGAATATCTAAAACAACAGCCAAATGATGAAAGAGTCACAGAGTTACTCCGTAAACTGGCTTTTAAATTAGTACATGAATATGATTCCAGTGCTGATGATGAGTGGAAATGGTTTGAACCAGTTCTGGCATATGACAATGCGATTATCCCACTGGCAATACTCATGTCAACCAAATATTTAAATGATGATAAACTTAGAAAAATAGGATTTTCAAGCTTTTATTTTCTCGAAAATATCATTATGCAAAATGGGTTTTTATCTATTATTGGCAATCAAAAATGGGCAAAACAAAATCAAAATATAAGCAAATTCGGGCAACAGCCCATTGATGTTACAGCCACAGTACTTTTATTTAGGGAGGTATTTGAAATCACTAAAAATGAAGAATATTTTGAAAAAATGATTCGATCTTTTGAATGGTTTTTAGGCGAAAATGACCTTAAGCTCCCGCTATATGACCACAGCACCAAAGGATGCTGTGATGGGTTAGAAACTTATGGCATTAACCGCAATCAAGGAGCAGAAAGCACGTTATGTTATTTTATAGCCTACTTAACTGTTTATAAGTCTTTAAAAATCAAATTTCAGGTTGAAGAATAGCCTGAATCAACTCATTCAAGTTAATGGTCGCATAAGTCGATGCATAGTCCGACATGGCGTAAGGCATAATTAATTGATCATTATGAACAATAGCTCCACATGAATAGACAACATTTGGCACATACCCTTCTCTTTCCATATCATTAGGAGTTAAAATAGGGAGACTAAGGCGTCCTATTTCTATATGTGGATTTTCCAAATCTAATAATGAAGCCCCAATTGAATACTCGCGCATAGGGCCAACAGAGTGTGTAATAATTAACCATCCGGCTGCGGTTTCAATTGGGGAACCGCAGTTTCCGATCTGTATAAACTCATATGGACTTTCAGGTTCTTGCACCAAATGAATAGCTTCATTCCAAATGTTGATATAATCGGAATAGGCGATATAATTATTTTCACCATCAATACGACATAGCATAGCATATTTCCCTTTGATCTTTCGCGGAAAAATCGCAGCACCTTTATTTGCAATTTCTCCATGGATGGGCTTGACTGTAAAATGATAAAAATCCTTAGTTGTCAATAGTTTTGGTAAAATACTAAATCCGTCATATGCAGTATAAGTTGCATAATAGATAACCTCCCCCTTAGGTGTTATAAAACGAACAAATCTCGCATCTTCAATCCCCCTTTTTTCAGTATCAGAAATTGGAAAAATAACCCTTTCAGATATTGAAGTATCCAAAGAGAAAGTCATCTCATAATGCGATGAAGCGAGCCATATCGCTTGCTTCAATATACTATCATTATCCTCTGTATGCTCTATTTCAGCACGTATTCCCTCCACATATCTCTTCAGCTCCTCATATGTAAATGTTTCTGTTAGATTTTCGCTAAGCTTTTGCATAGCCGTCGCATCTTTTGGATGCAACTCAACCAATTTAGAAATGAAGCTATTTTTATTATACCGATGATTCTTAATATTGATAGGCTTGTCCAGCAATGTTCCCACAACATCTAGATGAATATTATTCTCCGTATCAATATAACCAGAGCGGAATACTATCGAAGATACATGCCCCTCACCGGTTGCTCTAAAACTGATAATAACCCTCTTCTCCCCTTTATAAAGCTCGCTCTGATCTGGATGCTCAACAATAGATGGATTAAATAAAGCTGCCGATTCGATGGAATATTCCATCGTAAAGTAAGAACCAATTAATAATTTAGCTGTCATCGATATTTTATCCGTCGGCATTTCTAATCTTTCCAATAGATGTCTTATGCGATCAAAATTACGCTCAAACACCTTCACAATACTTCGGTGCCGCTGAGAATAACTTCGTAAAACCTGTCCAAAAACTTCCTTTTGTTTTTCATCCGATAATTGTAGCACCCGATGAATTACTTTAATGGAACGTTCATCACCTAATGAAAAAAAACGAGCAAGGACACGTTTGGTATCTGGCCTAAAATAAATATCTTTCCGATTAACTTGAACGGGTTTATACATACATATCAACAATAAAAGTGACTAATAAATTCTTTTTATAAAACACATCAATGATCACATTGTTATACAATTTAAGCACAAAAGATTATTAAAATTTATAAAAATCTTATTTTTAATTATTTAGAAGTACCTTCTGCAGAGAAATATCATTCAAATTATAACGATTGTATGGTAAGTATAAAACACGTATTCGCTAAAAACGGACCATTTATAAGCAATTTCGCAAAAAATTAATCCAATTCGAATGTGCTATTTTATCTAAAGCATCCTCACTATATCCCCTTTGTGACAATATATCAAAAACCAACTGAATATCAGCAATAGTTTTCAGGTCATATGGACATTGTTCTTTACCAAAAGCGCCGTCAAGATCACTTCCTACACCGACATGATTTGTATTACCGGCCAATTGACAGATATGGTCAATATGATTGGCCATAACCTCTAATGAACAATTCATTGTCTTAGGGTCAGATACGCCTCTTACCCATCTGGGAACCATCATCCAGGCATCTAATGCCACCCCAATTACTGCTTTTTTCGAAATCAAGATTTTGATCATATCATCGCTAAATTGTCTGTTATGGTCGACAAGTGCGCGACAGTTGTTGTGACTAGCCCATATTGGACCATTAAATCCATCCATAGCATCCCAAAAAGCATCATCATTAAGATGAGTTACATCTAAAATAACATTAAGGCGTTCCATCTCCCTTAATAACGCTATTCCCTTTGCATTTAGTCTCCCATTTGAGTCCGTACCATTCGCATACCTTCCTGGCCCATAATGAGCTGGCCCAACCGCACGTAATCCCTGCTCATAAGCATATTCGAGATAAGATAAATCAATTAAAGAATCAGCTCCTTCTAAACTTAGCAGAAAACCGATTGGTTTATTTGATTTATTGGTCTCATCATTCCAAAGAATGATATGCTCTTCTAAATCCGTTTTAGTTTTGATCATGCGCATGTACCCATCCTTTTCCATTGCTCTATACCAAGCTAATTGCCCTTGTGTTTGTGCCCAAGCTTGTTCTGGAGAATACCAACCAGGCAAAGAGCTTTCCTTCTCCACGTATCTTGCAATTTGAGTAGCGACAACTAGGCCAATATTCCCCCTTTTCAGTTCACCAAAAGAGACTGTTGCATTTCCACGATCAGGTTTATCGTCCATCCCCTGCTCTCTACTATTTAGTTCAGCAATCGGAAGTCTTAAATCCCGATTCCATTCCATTGCATTCATACTAAGATCTAAATGCGCATCAAAAATCAATCTTTGTTTTTTCATCCTTTAGAAATTAATCTTTCTATCTCTAGCAGTAACATACCAATAATTATCGACCTCTCCATCAGTGATGACCACCAATTTTTCGTACAATGCCACAGTTGGACATATATGCTTTGGTACAGCATAGAAAGCTGCACCTATTTCGTATACTTGTGCATTTGGAACCTTTACGACCATATGTTCTTCACTTTGGCTTACGACTTCAAGATCGGGTTGATCTAAAAATTTGACACGCGGTAAAGCTGATTCACTTGCGACAGCTTTATATCCCAAATCCAAACAAATATGATGCTGATCAACAATACTTATAACACGGGTTAACAGTAATGCCGCATAATCAAAAGGTTGCTCTTTTAGAGTTTCTCCATAACCATAGTCCCAAAATACAAACGTCCCTGGACTACAAATCACATCAGTTCTATCTGCGTGAAAAGTAAAAGAAGGTGAACCTCCGATAATCATCCTTGATATTGAGCTACATAATTGGTTTAATAATAAATGTGCTTTACTTAATAATGCATATGATATAGCACTTTGTTCTTCTCTGATTTTGAGATCAGAGTCATGGATATGACCATCATATCCATGTACCCCCATCAAACGAAGCCCTGGAAGTGACAGTATGGTCACGGCTAACTTCTCGACCTCTTCCAATGCTACCCCTGTCCTATTCATCCCAATATTTACATCAATATACACATCCATAGAGCAGTCTGCTAAAACACATGCCCTATTTAATGCCCTAGCGCTCTCATTATGATCGATTAAGCACGAATAATTGGTTTTACCAAAATGTTTTTTAAGCTTAATCAGACGTTCAATCTTAGGACCTGTTGGCTGATAAGCCAATAGGACGTCTTTAGCTCCCACATCTCCCAGAATTTCAGCTTCAGCAATAGTCGCACATTTAAATTGATTTATACCCGCCTTCCTTAAAGCAATACAGACATCTGTCGATTTATTTGTTTTGACATGTGGGCGAATCCGGCTACAATCGCCCCCTACCATCTCAATAGCTTTTTGAATATTATCGACAACCCGCTCTTCATAAACCAAGAGTGCGGGAGAGTCTACTTCTGAAACATCATTTAATTCATACCAATGCTTAATCATACTGTTTCATGTAATTCAAACAAAGCTTCTATTTCTACAGGAATATTATCCGGAAGTGATCCAAATCCAACCGCACTACGCGTTCCGATTCCATTCTCAGTTCCCCAAACTGCAGCAAACAATTCACTGCAACCATTAATAATAGCTGGATGCGCTTCAAAATCAGAAGTACAATTGACCATTCCCAACACCTTGATTACACGTTTTATACGATTAAGGCTACCTAGATTAGTTTTTATAGTAGAAAGCATTGTTAATCCAACCTGTCTTGCGGCAAGTTTACCTTCCTCAGGATTAAGGCTTGCACCGATTCTACCAATAATTAATGATGCATCATCTTGTACAGGCCCATGACCAGATAAATAGAGATATTTACCATCAATTACAAAAGGTTTATAAACACCCTTAGGTGCAGGTGCCGGAGGTAATGTTAAACCTAATTTTTCAAATTGTTCGTCTGCATTATAATTCATAATATGTTATATATTTTATGTTATTCAAATAATTATTTAAGGTAATTAAATTTTAAGTAATAATCATATCCAACGCTAGGACAGCAAGTAAACCGACAACAGATACAATAGCTTCCATGATTGACCATGATAGAAGCGTATCCTTTACACTCAACCCAAAGTATTCTTTAAATAGCCAAAAACCAGCATCGTTAACATGTGAAAACATCAAACTGCCTGCTCCAATTGCGAGAACCATCAAACTTGGATGAATATGCCCACCTGTAGCTAGTGGCAATAACACACCAGCCGCTGTTAACGCAGCCACTGTTGCAGAACCGATACATCCTCGTATCACAGCAGTTATCAACCACGCTAAAACCAATGGATGAATGGGTAAGGTCTGTAAATAATTAGCGAGTGCCAAACTGACCCCACTATCTTCCATTACTTGTTTGAATACACCTGAGCCTGCAATAATAAATAAAATCATTGCTATATCTCTCACAGCTCCATCAAAGATCTCCATAATTGACTTGATACTTCGCCCCTGTTTTATGCCCAAGCTATATCCTGCAAATAAAATAGCCAGTAACATAACTAGGGTTGGATTTGAAATGAATTTCACCCAAGACAATAATTTTTCATTACCCGTATCAATTACATAAGGAAGAACTGTACCGATAATCAATAAAAAAACTGGAAATAGCGAGGCTAAAAAACTAATACATGCACTGGGCACACTATAGTCACTACCTACTTCAGTACCAACCGGTTTAAAAAACAGCTCGTGCTTTGGTCTTATATTTCGTAGTGTCATTCCAAAAATAGGACCTCCTATAATTATTGCAGGAGTTGCAACTAGAAGCCCGTAAATCAATGTTACTCCCATATCGGCATGAAATAATGCCACTAGTGCCACAGGAGAAGGATGCGGGGGTATAAATCCATGTGTCACTGATAATGCGGCAAGCATAGGAAGACCAATATATACGGCAGGAAGTTTATAGCGATAGGATATTGAAAATATCAGTGGCACTAACAGGACAAATCCTACTCCATAAAAAAGAGGGATTCCGACTATAAAACCAGTCAGCATCAAACCCCATTGGATATACTTTTCTCCCATTAATCGTACCATGACTTTCGCTATACGCTCGGCGGCTCCACTATCTGCAACAATTTTCCCTAGCATAGCACCTAGTACCAAAATTAACATGAGGCTTCCCATTACTGAGCCAATACCTTTTTCAATAGCGAGAATAAGACTCTCCAAATGCATGCCTAGCAAAATTCCAGAAATAACAGAAACTATTAAAAAAGATAGAAAAGCATTTATTTTTGCCTGTGTAATAAGAACAATTAGCAAAAACAAGCTTAATACAATGACGGTCAAGATCATTAGAGCAAGTTTAGGTCTATCCCAAAAGCATGTTTGCTTCAGAATATTGGTTCAATAAATCATTTTTTTCAATAATGAAGTTAGTAAACTAAACTCATAACTCCTAAAAAATATAAAAATAAAATCCTTTCAAACCTCTTCCCCAGTACAATAATGAAAAACTATATCAATCGTAATTTATTACAAGAAACCATTAATTTAATATATGTTGATGATTATTTTTATATCATAAAATTTATGACAAAAAGAACAATAGCTATTTTAAAACGAATAAGAAGGATGAAAAATAATTATCCGACAAAATTGAATGACAAATATTAGTGATTGAAACGCTTATTTGCATATCCATCTACAATTATACGAAGTTTATCACCTAGACTTGGATGTATATGAAAATAACCAGAAGGTTTACCTTTAACACGATAACTATTTAGTTTTTCATTCACACGCTTACTTCTAATATTATGTAAATTTCGATCGATGGCGGGATTTAAAACAACATAATTATCTTCAAAGTTAAAAATATACACTTGATCTATCCTAAAATATAAAGCTATATTAATATGTAAAAAGTGACACTCTGCTAATACTATTTCCGGATTTTCATCACCAAAGATAAACGGAATATCCAGTCCGGAATCTAATAAACAGTAATCAAAACCATCACCGTAAACATAAATTACGATATTAAAATTAACATCTCCAATGGGTTCAACTTCCAACTCTTCTGTAGAATTAATTAACTTCTCAACTCTTTTAATCAATTCATCATTTGGATTTTCCTCACACTTTGGCTCTTCATTTTCTTTTATTGGAAGCTTTCTAAAATCATCTAAACTAAACTGATCTCCAGCTTTACCATAACTTTGGTTATAGGCAAAAACCATCGCATTTTTAAAAATAGACTGAAAACCTTTTATAAAATGTAAAACAATAACACCAGCAATCAATACAGTGACTCCAGACAATATTATATAAACAGTATCTATCAAACTCCACTTATCCTCACTAGTAAATTCATTATAGCCAGGTCCAAATAAAAGAAAATATACACAAAATACACTAACCATAGGCAAATAGGGTAACAATTTCACTAAAACATAATCAACATTTTCCTTTTGTAGATATTCAAAAAAGAATATGGGAGAAACAAAAAATGTCGTTACAAGAGTTAATGAACTTATTACAAGCAAAGAGTAAAGAATATAAGTCCCATTTATAGAAGCTTTATCTAAAGCATTTACAATTATGAGTTTATGATATTGAAGAAAAACAACACTGATAGCTACAACGAGTATACATATCAAAATGTACAGCACTATAGATCTTAGTCCAAGATTATTTTGAAATAACTTTCGCATAAGCTTTGATTTTATTGGTTATATAAATTTATTAATTTTTTATTTAAAAATCAAATATTAAATATGAACACAGCAATCTTACATGATAGTCAAAAAAAACAAAGTATAAATTAACTACTTAAGACATCTTTCTGTTATCTGTAGTTTTAAAAAAAGTGGTGCTTAATGATACAGGCAGCAAACCCTAATAAATTATCAATGTAAATAGTATATTCAATTAGTATTTAAGAATCTGCTACTAAATGTTAAAAGCTCAAAAAATCTATTTTTAAATGCATTAGAACATCTCTACATTCTAAATAACTTAATTTAACCTACTGTAAAACAATGACTTTAGAGATTAGCCATAAATCAAATGCATAAAAAAGGTCAGAAGTAAAACTTCTGACCTACAACGAAGCTCCAATAATAATTAAAATTATTTTCCTTCAAATATTTGTTTTAATTTTTTAAATAAAAACTCTCCCTTAACATTGATAGCAACAATCTTTCCATCATGACCAATCAAATAATTCTGAGGAATTGCTTTGATACCGTATAGCTTTGATGCCTCATTATTGCATTTTATCAAATCCGACACTTCAGATGAAGTTAAAAGCGATTTATTCTAAAACTCCTCCCTTACAATTAAAGCCAAGTCAGCTAAAGCACTTTTTTAAAAGTAACATAGTGTAAACTAAATTCTCAACTTTTCCACTAATAAACCTATAACAAATAAGAATAATAAATCATAACCATAGGTAATACCCAATAACAAATCACCATTTCTATCAAAATTTTGTGTTCACGACATTTGTATCAGTCAAAAACACAAATCAAAACAGGACTAGTAACGAAAGGATAGAGATGGAAATTAAGGACAAAATAGTAGTTATAAGGAATAATCGTATCCGACAAATTATATTTGTAACGATAGCTATCACTTGCTGTATACCAGCACTCATCTCACCTCCTATAGCGCTCCTATTAGGGATAGTTATTGCCCAAACAGTTGGGCATCCCTATCTCCATCTTAATCAAAAAGCAACGCATATTTTATTACAGGCTTCCGTTGTTGGCTTAGGATTTGGTATGCAAATAGACAAAGCGTTAGAAACAGGAAAAACAAGTTTTCTATTAACGTTGACCTTCCTCTCATTCACATTAATTTTTGGTTATCTCCTTGGTAAACTTTTGAAAATAGAAAATAAAACATCTTTCCTAATAGCTGTCGGCACAGCTATTTGTGGTGGAAGCGCAATAGCGGCTATTTCCCCTGTTATTAGAGTACAAGAAAAACAACTTTCTATTGCATTAGGGACTATATTCACCCTTAATGCTGCAGCACTGTTTATATTTCCTGCAGTTGGAAATGCGCTTGATCTTTCGCAACTTCAATTCGGAATATGGAGTGCTATCGCTATTCATGACACCAGCTCGGTAGTTGGCGCTGCCAATAAATATGGTCCTGAGGCATTAGCAATAGCAACAACAGCTAAATTAGGTAGAGCATTATGGATCATACCTGTTGCTTTTTTAGCAGCTTATTTGTTTAAAACCAATGGTCCAAAAGTAAAAATTCCGTGGTTTATAGGACTTTTTGTAGTAGCCATGTTGGCAAATAGCTATATACCAAGTATCCATAACTATCAGCATATCTTCACTTGTTTTGCAAAAACAGGTTTAACACTAACACTTTTCCTAATAGGTTGTGGACTAAGCCGTAAACTCATTATCGAAATGGGGATAAAACCGTTCCTTCAAGGAATAATACTTTGGGTCATCATTTCCCTGCTTTCTTTAGGGACTATACTTTACTTTTTTTAATTTTTTCCATCATAAATGAAGGGAATAGTAAATCTAAATTTCTTAAAAAGGAACGCAGAAGATTATGTACGGTATAAGCATTGTTCAACTCTTTTCATTTGTCGAAACAGCCAAACCGATTATTATCGATTGTGCTTTTACCTGCCATTCCATTATTCAGTCAGTCCCTTATACTGCTCAAAATCTCCATTTATACACACCGATACTGTACAAATTATTACGTATTATTTCCGCGACATTTAGAAGATAAATAATTGCAAATTTCTATAAATACCATCTTGAGTTTAATAAAACTTTTACATCAAAATAATCCGTAAAACAATTTAAAAATAACATGTTAAATTAAAACCATTTACAGATCAATATGTTATATATTTAAAGGATAGCAGTTATCATTTATTTAAAGCTATACCAAATCAGTCAACAACGAAAAACATCAATATTTAATTTTAAAGCTATGAGCAACACTGACTTAGATTCTGTACAAATGCCAGAGGGTTATCTTGAAAAAGTATACCTTTCGGCGCTAGAAATTGCACGAAGAGAAGGATTTATAGAAGGCGAACGACACCTAAGAGAAGCCTTAACGCAATTTCCGGAATACATCGATCAAGTATTAAGGAGACTAAAACAGACTTGCTCCCTATAAACTGGAGATAAACTTTTAAAGAATTTAATTCCTAGTTGTAAACAGTAAAATTCATTCACTATGCGCGCTATTTGGACGGGAGCTATAGGATTTGGGCTCGTTAATATTCCAGTAAAATTATACAGTGCTACGGAAAGTAGCAGTCTAGATCTGGATATGCTCGATCGTAAAGACCAAGCTAATATTAAATTTAAAAGAGTAAACGAAAAAACCGGAAAAGAAGTTGTTTGGGAAAACATTGTGAAAGGATATTTTCTTAAAGATCATTATGTCATCTTAGAAGATGCTGACTTTGAAGAAGCGAGTCCAGAAAAAACAAAGATTATTGGCTTACATGCTTTTGTACAACTCAACGAAGTTGATAGCATCTATTTTGACACTCCTTATTATCTTGAACCTCAAAAAGGTGGCGAAAAAGCGTATCAATTACTCACAAAAGCACTTGAAAAGAGTAAAACTGCTGGACTTGGATCATTCGTCATGCGCAATGTTGAACACCTTGCCATAGTCAGACCCTACAAGGGCACATTATTGCTTAATAAGATCCGATATGAGCAAGAGATTAGGGCTATTTCTGAGTTAAAGTTACCCACTACAATCAAAATTCAGAAGAATGAAATGGATATGGCTCTTCAACTCATAAAACAACATAGCAAACCATTTGACATCAGTAAATACAAGAATGAATATACTGAAGATCTGCTAAAAATAATCAAACAAAAAGATAAAGGAAAAAGAGCAACAATCAGAAAAATTAGTATAGACAATACGAAGGCCAGCGATCTACTCGCCAAGCTAAAAGCAAGTCTCGCATAAATGACCATATTTTACGAAAAGAACTTTTGAATAAAAAATACATGTTATCTCAGCGTAAGAAACGTCTTATCAATAAATCATAATTTCACAAGCATTCTCAATCATCTATAAAAGACAATTTCTAGAATTAGGTAAAAAAGACTTATCTTACATCTGTTTATTGTTTGTGAATCAACAGGCCATAATTTTGGATTAAAGATCAAGCATCAAGCATTTTAAATAGATATTTTTAGGATTTACCCCAATTGATTTATTAAACATGATACATCTTGAATCTAGTTTTCATGAGATTACAGATACCATAGGCGGTACACATGACATCTTTAAAACTCTTTACTTCCCCACGGAAAAAAAAGCCAAAGCAACAATACTCATATTGCACGGCATGCAGGAACATAGTGGACGTTATGATGATTTTGCAAGATTTCTCGCAACAAACGGCTTTTTAGTAATGACCTATGATCATCTGGGACATGGTCGCTCCGTTAAAAATAAAGATGCATTAGGATTTATACAACGCGAAAACCCGGGAGTTAGATTAGTAGACGATGGTATTGAGATGGCAAAATTAATTGCAAAACAGTATCCCGATCTACCACATTTTATTATAGGACATTCTATGGGTTCTTTTATTACCCGTTGTGTTTTACAAGAAATTGGTGATCTATTCCATGGAGCCGTACTCATCGGTACAGGTACAATGGATAAATCCGCTGTTGTAGGAGAAAGACTACTCGCTTTATTGAACAAAATGTTTCCTAAAACCAGATCAAGTTTTATTAACTATTCATTTGGTGCATTTAATAATAAAAAATTTAAAAATGAACCTAACCAAAAAAATAGCAACTGGTTGAGTTTAGCAAAAGAAAACCGTGACCATTTTTTAGCTGATACACTATGTGGAATTCCATTTTCCAACAACGCTTTTTATGCGACTGCATATGTTGCCAATCGTGGTTCCGGTCCAAACTGGACGGATGGCATTCCAAATCAACTTCCATTTCTATTAGAAAGCGGTAAAGAAGATCCTATAGGTAATTTTGGAAAAGGTGTTATTAAGACCGCTGAAGACCTTATGGACCATGGTAATCAGGATGTAAAATACCACCTGCATCCCATGATGCGTCATGAACTTCTCAATGAATCGATCAAAGAAAAGGTATATATCGAAATCTTACAATGGCTTGAAAGTAAATTGCCTTTTGAATCGATCTCTGTGACTGAGCATCCTTAAGTCTCAAAAAATAAGGATCGCTATATTTAGCGATCCTTATTTGATTAGAGCTTTACTTATTTTTGATTTCTCACAAATGCTGTGAATTTATCTTTGTAATCCAAGAAAGTAAACTCTTCTAACAAGGTTGCATAATTACGTTTATCTATACAATTCGGATACAGCTTTTGTGCTGCAGATAGCTTTCCCTGATCCCAACTTAGTTCTTTGAGAATTCTTTTAATCGAAGCAACAGGAAAAGCGACCTTTCCACTTACAGTTCCGAGTACTTTAAGTTTGTCGTCATCAAATCCATTCTGTCTCATTGCTTTAATCAGATCATTCAGCTCAACCTCAGTCATTCTCTCCAGATAATCACGATCGACAGGTTGATTTTTTATAAAATCCATCAATTTATTTTTACTATCTCCAAAAGCAAGTTGATCAGTTAAGGTCATATAGTTTCTTTTTTCCGGGCAATTAGAATAGGCCATTTTTGCAAAAGCAATCTTACCCTCATCCCAAGAAAACTTCTTAAGTACCTCTCTGATTTGATTCACCGAAAATGCAACCTGAGGAGCAGTCATACCAGCTATTTTCAATTTGTCATTATCGAATCCAGCTTGATCTATCGTTTTCAAAAAAGCATTAAACTCTGCATTCGTCATTTGTTCTCCATAATAATCATCACCACCAGATCCTGGATCAAACTCTCCCTCAATCATTTGCTTAGGGCGACCGTAAATAAATACATTTGCTGTACGCGAGTCAGGCATATCCTCTTCTGCAGGAAATAAAGCATACAAAGTCAAACTACGAGTTCTGTTACTTCTGGAAGCATTAGCCAAATAAGTCAAATCCAAAAAAGAACCTTCTTCATTAACCATTGAAATACCCCTTTTTAAAAGTGTCGATTTTTCTCTTCCGACAAAATCAACCTGAATATCGTAGCTATGGTCTTTCATGCGCTCCACTCTGATTTGTTTCGTGGGCCGTTCGTTATACTGAATTCCATTGATGTATAAGTAGAATGCTTCCTGATCCGAAAATACAGTTACATTTCCTCC
The DNA here is from genome assembly GCF_012030425.1 of Sphingobacterium sp. B16(2022). Taxonomy (GTDB): domain Bacteria; phylum Bacteroidota; class Bacteroidia; order Sphingobacteriales; family Sphingobacteriaceae; genus Sphingobacterium; species Sphingobacterium anhuiense. The sequence goes on from NZ_JAAUVN010000001.1 coordinate 2,107,954, forward strand.
TCGACTACTTCGATTTTGACCGTGAACAAGGCAAAAGCAAAACAAAAAAACAGCAATTAAATAAGATTTCTTTAACATAAAAAAGGATTGATGGTGTCTATATTCGACAGACATAAATATAAAAGGATTAACGCAAGTAACAATTTATTTTAATAGAGATGATTGATTGGCATTCTTATTAAAAATGCTTTATTTAAAAATTTCATTCTTTTAGATCTCTCGTCATCTTTAATAATCAATATATTATACAACTAAATTTCCCCATTAATGAGATATAGTGAAATTTAATCTTTATATTCATTTAGTGATAAGAAATATATCATTATAAACCAATATAAAATCCTATTAATATATGACACAAGTAGTCAAAATTATCTTGTTTATTATTTTTTGTCAGGTAACTGCGCAAGCACAAGAAGTGACCATTTATGGAAATGTTTATGGAAAAAATCCTATTCCAAAATATATTTATCGTTTATATGAAAGTAGCAAATTAGATCAGCAGCAAATCGTAAATGAGCGTTTTAGCTTTACATTAGAAAAAGAAATAACGAAAGATATTTCGGGCTCGGAAACTTTTATAGTTTCTGATTCGATTTATAAAGATTTTAATGCATTAAATATAGCTTTTAGCAATGGGGACATTAATCCCAATAGAGATTTAATCTCCGTAATTATTGATCGTAAAAATATAAACTGCAGTATCGATAATGACACAAAAATTGTATATGTTAAAAATTCTATTTTAAATGAGGAGATGCAAAAAATCGTAGCAATAAATAGGGAATTTGGCGATCCGCTATTACAAACTGATAATAGCCGTCAAGAAGAATGGGATCGTAACAAACTAGCGCAATATTTAGTTATTTTGAATGATTATCCTCAATCATTGGTATCCTATGAGATGTTATTATCCATGATAGCTAACCCCTCGTTTTACTATATAAATTCGGGGCATGTATTCAAAAATCGAGAACAAATTTTAAATACGGTTTTACGCATCGATACTGCTACTATTGGAAGCAAAAAAGCAACCTTGCTCTATGATGCCTATGACAACATGATTTTAACCTATAGCGATAAGAAAAACGCTCTATTTCCTTTAATCAAATTAACATCTCAAAATAATAAGGTTAAAAGTCTAAAAGAAGTTAGTGGTAATTCTAACTATCTAGTTATCGATTTTTGGCACACTGCATGTGGCCCTTGTAGACAGCAACATCCCGAATTCTCAAGAATATCAAAAGCATATGCAGATCAAAGTGAATTAAAGTTTATAAGCATATCGATGGACAGTAAAATGCAGGATTGGAGATCATATTTACAAAACCACAATTTTAACTTTATCAATTATTGGTTAGATTCAAAGCAATACCCGGCTTTCCAAGTTGAAGCCGGCATAGTGTCATACCCTCGTTATATTCTAGTCGATATGAGAACCAATCGGATTGTAAATGGTAATATCAAAATAGAACATCTAACAACAGTATTAGAAAATCTACTTAAAGAAAACTCATAAACATTTCAAAATACTAATCAGTCATGGTCAAGAGCTATTAAAAAAATGCTTCCATGTTTTTTATAATTTCATTTTTAATGAAATAAAACACTTTGTTTCATTATATTTGACATAAAGTAATAAAAATCATTTATCATGAAACACTTTATATTGATGAGCGATGTGATTGGAAGCGGTCAAAAAAATCAAGCATTGTTGATGCAAAACTTTAAAGAAACAGTAAGCAAAATCAATCATGATTATGAAAACAGTCTATTATCTCCGCTTACCATCACACTTGGCGATGAATTTCAGGGACTAACAAAGGATTTAGAAACAGCATTAAATATCATTATCGCACTAGAAGAAGAAATTATCATACAAGGGTTTGATTTTCAATTACGCTACGTGCTTATTTACGGTGATATTGAAACCAACATTAATAAGAGAATCGCCTATGAAATGTTAGGTGAAGGATTACGCGATGCACGATACAAACTCAACAGTATGAAGACCAATTCTCAAAGATTTTACATACAGATCGGAGATATTAATTTAGACTCTCTTCTAAACAATACATTTCTTATCTTCGAAAATATCATTGACAAATGGAATCCCGAGAAAGATTATAATTTAATCTCTGCATTTATTAAATTTAATGATTATAAGATTGTTGCTGAAAAAATAAATAAAACAAGATCTCAGATTTGGAAACGTGAGAAAACTTTAAATATTTCATCTTATGAAGCAACTAAAACAATTTTAAAATCAATAAGTAAACTGCCCCATGCACTTCGTTTATAAAATAATAATCATTCTTTTTTCAGAAGTCCTTCTTAGTCTTCTATTTTGGCTTTTCACGCCTAAATCGGTCAACAACAAAAAGTTTGATCCTAAATCTACAGTAAAAGGTATTTTGGAACGTTTATTTATGACTTATAGTTTATGTCAAGGTTTTCCACATGTGCTCACACTCTTTGGCGCTTTAAAATTAGGAACAAGACTTAAACGCGCGGATAAAGAAGACACTCCTGAAAACATCAAAAAAGAAGCGGCTTATAATGACTATTATCTGATCGGAAATTTAATTTCCGTAGCCCTAAGCATATTCTATTATACATTATTTAAGTAAAATGGATCATTGCACTGCCATCCAAATCTAAAGAAAAAATTACACAGTTGCCAGAGAACTTCCTTTGCTAACATGATGATAGGCATTTATATAAGCTTTTGGTGATTGCCCAACCACACTTTTAAAAGCCCGGTTAAAATTTGTCAAGCTATTAAATCCCACTTGATATGCAACGCCAGATATACGGTCCTTATGTTTTCCTGTCAATAAGCTTTTGCAGGCATCATTAATTCTGATCTCATTAAGAAAGGTAACAAAAGTATTTCCGGTATGTTTTTTAAAATAACGGCAGAAAGCCTGAGGTGTCATATGTGCCTCATTTGCAACATCCTCTAAAGTAATCTGACTATTAAAATTTTGCATGATATAATTGATAATAGCATCAAACCGAACTCCTTCATTCGCATTAAGATCAGACGAATACACATCGGTACTTAATGGTAACAAATGAGGTGACATTTCTTTCAATTGGTTCAATAAGCTTAGTAACTGTAACAGCACATCCACACCGCTAGCATTGTGAAGTTGTAGCATTAGATTTGCAATTTCGACCGTATACCTGCCCGGTATCTGAAAGCCTTGTTTATTCTGATTTAAGAAAGAACGTAACACATGCATCTCTGGCAATTGGAATAAACCCGATAATATACCCGAAAGGTTAAAATATAATGAACATGCTTTCACTTTTAACCGATCTTTCATTGTGAAATATTCCGGATTGGATTTAAATACATGAGGGACATTTGCTCCAATTAGAAAAATATCTCCTGAACGAAAACTATGCATATTATTTCCAACCAGTAAAGTTCCTTCACCTTGTTCTACCCAAATAATTTCGTATTCATTATGATGATGCATATGCTGATAGAAATGTGGCAATTCAACTCTTTCCGATAGCATACTCTTACCATCAGGTATAAGCAAAGTAAATGGAAGTACTTTCATATTAATTGATCTTATTGGTGGTTTAGTTGGTGATTAAATTCCCTATTTACAATCACATGTTGCACATTATTCCTCTTTATAATTTCTATCGACTTATCACGTCACTAAACTAAAGAATAAAAAAAATGTATTGACAATGCTAAAAATAGCACTAAAAAACATGCAACATGTTTAATATATACCGTTGTTGAATAATGAACATATTTCCATTCTTCAAAACCACCATTTCGCTTTCACAAAAAGAAATCAGAATTTAAGCAGTCTTTCCCACATATCCATTTCTAAATCTGCTGCGGTATTCGCTCGGGCTGCATTTATATCTTTTTTTAAAGGCAGTAGCAAAATATTGAGAACTAGTAAAACCACAAGAATAACCAAGGTTGGTTACGTGTTCTTCCTCCTGATCAATCAGCATTTTTGCCGCAGTTTCCAATCTGATATTAATTAAATAATTGACAGGAGTCATATTTGTTAAATGCTTACAATATTTAGAAAGACTCGTTTTTCCAAGTCCACAGTGTTCTGCCATATCTTCAAGTGTCCATGATTTTTCAAAATCGGTACGCAAATGGTTTAAAAAGATTTCAACAGTTCTTAGATTATGTGTTAACGATTGGTCAAACTCAATATCACCCTTTTTAAAAAGACTTAATATTTCCAGCAGTAAGCTGTTGATTAAGATATTAAGCCTAGACTGCGGAATTTCTATTTCCGCATGATCCAGACACTTCCCTATCTCAATAAAACATTCTTGTATTTTCTTATCCGATTGCCAAACCCTAACATCATTCTCACGTAAGATCTTTGTCAGATATTCTAAATCTTCTTTTGAAAGAATGATCCAGTCAGGCCACTTCCATTCCTGATGAGGTTGCCTCACACCAACATCAATAATAATCCAGTATTGCTTACCTATCGTTACGATCGGATTACCGACCTTATGTAATTGCCACGGTTTAGTTATGGTTAAGCTACCGGGGTGAAGATGAACAGTCTCACTTTCAGTAGAAAAATATAAACTACCAGACTCCATAAACGAAAATTCTATTCCTTCATTCCGGTGCCAGTCCAACCCCCAGTTCTGATCAGTTTTAGCATCCCAATAACCCATACTATAAATTCCCGGCAAAATAGCATCCGGTAATTCCTGTCCTGGATAATCAAATCGACTAAGACCTTTCATCTGCACAGCCCCGTTCTCCGAAGCATGAATTAACGGTTCACAACGATCAGGCTGATAGTAATCATAAAAATTCTTTATTTGCGTTTTTCTCATGAATTAATCCAATTGGCATCGATCTTCTAATTTAATGATCATTTGACTATCATTCCAAAAATGCGACGATAATATTACACATCGACACGTAAAAACAATTTAAGGAATACGAATAAGGGGTGTCTATTAAAAATAATAGACACCCCTTATTAAAGATTTATATATGAAAATATACTAAACCAATCCAATCAATTTTCTATTGTAAGCTTCATCACTCCCTGTTGAAGCAAAATCGTCAAAAGCCTTATCTGTAACATGAATGATGTGATCGGCAATAAATTTAGCACCTTCTATTGCACCATCTTCAGGATGTTTCAGTGCACACTCCCACTCCATCACAGCCCATCCTTTGTAATCATAAGCTGCTAGTTTACTGAATATCGATTTAAAGTCTACCTGTCCATCACCAAGCGAACGAAAACGGCCTGCGCGGTCTATCCAATTGGAATATCCGCCGTATACACCTTGCTTACCTGTTGGATTAAACTCGGCATCTTTGACATGAAACATCTTAATACGCTCATGATAATGATCGATATAAGAAAGGTAATCCATTGCTTGTAAAACAAAGTGCGAAGGATCATACAATAAACAGGCTCTCGCATGGTTATTTACCTTTTCAAGAAAACGCTCATAACTTACCCCATCATGTAAATCTTCTCCAGGATGGATTTCATAACAAAGATCAATCCCGTAATCCTCGTAAACATTTAAGATTGGAAGCCAACGCTTTGCCAATTCATTAAAACCGGTTTCAACTAATCCATTAGGACGCTGAGGCCAAGGATAAACCGTATGCCATAAAAGAGCACCACTGAAGGTCGCAACGGCATCTAAACCCATATGCTGAGAAGCTTTAGCAGCATATTTCACCTGCTCTACTGCCCATTCTGTTCTTGCCTTAGGATTTTTATGATATTTTTCGGGAGCAAAACCATCAAACTGATCATCATATACCGGATGTACTGCAACCAATTGCCCTTGGAGATGTGTACTTAACTCTGTTACTTCGAGTCCATAGCTATTGACAATCCCTTTTATCTCTTGGGCATAATCCTTGTTTTCAGCAGCAAGTTGCAGGTCAAAATAAGACGTTGCCCAAGTTGGTATCTGCACGCCTTTAAATCCAATCTTTTGCGCCCACTGACAAATGGATTCTAAATTATCAAATGGAGGATTTTCTCCCAAAAATTGCGCTAAAAATATACCAGGTCCTTTAAGTGTTTGCATTTTCTAATTATTTATTTCAAAAACAGTCCATTTTTCATTACTATCACCACTTTTAATAACCGTATCAATAAAAGCCATTCCTCTGATACCCTCATCGACTGAAGGAAAATCTAATAAATCTGAAGGATTCTCACCATCCAATCGCGCCGATAAAGTCAACGAGAAACTACGATACAAATTTGCGAACGCTTCAAGATATCCCTCCGGATGTCCGGCAGGTGTTCTGCAATTAAATTTCGCAATATCAGAAAGAAAACCATTTGTTCCTGCCCGATACGTTTGGGTGGGTTCTGTATGCCATTTTACAAGTAAAGTGTTGGGCTCCATCTGAGCCCATTCAATTCCGCCTTTTTCACCATATATACGAATCTTTAATGCATTTTCTTCACCTGCAGCGACCTGCGAGGCCATAAGTACACCAGCGGCACCATTGTCAAATTTCAACAAAACATTTCCATCATCTTCCAATCTTCGTCCCTCTACAATCGTATTCAGATCTGCACAAAGATGTGATATTTTCAAACCAGAAATATACTCCGCTAAATGTGCTGCATGGGTACCGATATCACCCATAGCTCCACTTTTCCCTGATTTTTTCGGGTCAGTTCGCCAAGCGGCACCTGCATTACCTTCACGTTCGGTGAGCGTACTTAGCCATCCTTGCGGATATTCCACATATATTTTACGGATTTTACCAAAAGCATTACCTTCAACCATCTGCTTAGCCTGCTTTACCATAGGGTATCCAGAATAAGTATGTGTCAACATCAGAAGCAAGCCCGTTTCTTCTACCTTCTTTTTCAACTGTAGAGCTTCGTCTAGACTAAAAGTTATCGGTTTTTCAATAACGACATGGAAGCCATTATCCAATGCCAACATAGCAGGGGCGAAATGCGCAAAATTAGGTGTCACGATTGTCACAAAATCCATACGTTCATCAGCAGGTAATTGCCGCTCCTTCTCAATCATTTCTTCAAAATTGAGATAAGTTCGGTTTTCAGGAAGAAATAACGCTTTTCCGCTCTCCTTAGCTATTTCAGGATTAATACTTAAAGCTCCGCAAACGACCTCCACTAATCCGTCCATATGAGCCGCAATTCGATGTATTGCACCAATGAAAGCATCCTTGCCTCCACCGACCATTCCCATTCGTAGTTTTCTATTCATTTTATTGGTTTAATATTTTTTGATGTATTGATACTATTTCTACTCTTAATCTTCAACAGATACTATTTTACCCCAGGTTTAGTTTCATTTCTGAAAGACTATTTTTCACAGCCTCTACAAAGTAAATGATGGTTTTGATTGATTAAACAAACTAATAAAAATAAAGATACCGCTAAACAGCATGTAATTAATTCATTATATTAATAGAAAACAGGCAAATATTAACCTAAATAAATTTCAACAAATAAGTTACAAACCTAAAGATGGGCTTTAAATAAGTTTGAACGCATTATTGCAACACGATCTCACAAGAATGTTCATATAACATTAGTTTGGGGTAATATTGAGTCAGATTCTCCAGTTTCATCTGATTAAATTTGATTAAACCAGTGATTTATAAAAGTCACCAATTATAAACAAGCAAACCAATTGCGTATCACACGCAAGTACTAACAACTCGTAAATATGTATCGAAGACCTATTTATTCTATGCTCGTGATCTTCGCTTGTATATATATGATACAGGCATGCCATAGACCGTCATCAAATCAGATGAGTGAAGAACCTATACCTGACAGTATCAGCTATAATTTTCATGTCAGACCTATTCTTTCCGATAAATGTTTTGCATGCCATGGGCCCGACGCAAATAAACGCGATGCAGATTTACGTCTCGATATACCTGAAGAAGCTTACAAAGCATTAAAGAGTAATGCCACAGCGCATGGTATTGTACCCTTTAAGCCTAAAAATTCTGAAGTTTTTTTGAGAATATCATCAAAAGACACATCCTATATAATGCCTCCTATTGCAACCAACCTCACTTTAACTGCAACAGAGATTGCTATTATTGAAAAGTGGATCAAGCAGGGGGCGAAATATGAAAAGCATTGGGCTTTCACTGCACCCAAAACTCCCATCATTCCCAAAGTAAAAAATACCAAATGGATAAAAAATGAAATTGATTATTTTGTACTTGATAAACTAGAACATAAAAAAATAGCACCAAATCCCGAAGCTGACAAAGAACGATTACTTAGAAGAGTTAGTTTGGATATTACGGGGCTACCCCCATCATTGCAGATGATGGATAAATTTATGGCAGACAACAGTCCTAATGCCTACGAAAAGGTAATAGAAACCCTACTGGCAAGCCCTGCTTATGGAGAACGGATGGCTTTACACTGGATGGATGTTTCCAGATATGCAGATTCGCACGGTTACCAAGACGACAATTACCGTAGCCAGTGGCCATGGAGAGACTGGGTTATTCATGCTTTTAACAACAATACTCCTTATAATAAATTTATCAGCTGGCAACTCGCGGGCGACCTGATGCCTCAATCCTCTAAAGAACAGCTTTTAGCAACAGCTTTCAACCGAAATCATAAAATAACAGAAGAAGGTGGTGTAATCGATGAAGAATACCGTGTAGAATATGTGAAAGATAGAACAAATACCCTGGGAAAAGCTATCTTAGGAATCACCCTAGAGTGTGCGCAGTGTCATGATCATAAATATGACCCCTTTTCACAAAAAGAATATTTTCAAATGACCGGTTTCTTCAATAACGTCAAAGAAGTCGGACTCGAATCAACTGTTGGTGGACCGGAGACATTCGCTAAAAAACCATTAATGGAAATCAGTAATGCTGATGTCCAAGATATCCTAAAGTTTGTCAACAAACAAGATACCAATAAGTTGATCGTATCGGTTATGGGAGATCAAGATACCCTCCGTAAAACCTATGTACTCAACAGAGGTGTATATGATGCGCACGGAGAAGTCGTGCAGGCAAGCACCCCAAAGTCAGTATTGGGATTTAGCGAAAAATATCCTAAAAATAGGCTTGGTTTAACGCAATGGTTATTTGACAAACAAAACCCCCTCACCTCGCGTGTATTTGTTAATCAAGTATGGCAGGAATATTTTGGTAGAGGTCTGGTCAAAACATCTGGCGATTTTGGAATGCAGGGAGAATTACCTTCACATCCAGAATTATTAGATTGGCTAGCAGTTGATTTTATGAATCATGGCTGGGACATCAAGCGACTAGTCAAACAGATCGTCCTCTCAGCAACATATAGACAATCTGCGGTAGTAGATCCTGACAAATTCAACGTTGACCCCGACAACATTTTTCTTGCTCGTGCTCCCCGTTACCGTATTCCGGCAGAACATGTCCGTGATGTCGTCTTATCCAGTAGTGGATTGTTGGTTCCAACCATCGGTGGTCCAAGTGTCAAACCCTATCAACCGGCAGGGCTATGGGAAGCGGCCACATCAGGTCGTGGATTATTGGCCTCATACCGACAAGACCATCAGGCAAGTTTATACCGACGAGGATTATACACATTCATAAAAAGAACGGTACCTCCTCCAGTGATGGCCATTTTCGATGCCAGTAATAGAGATCAGTGTGAAGTTAAGCGGCTTAATACCAACACTCCTCTTCAAGCACTTGCGATGTTGAATGATCCAACCGTACTTGAAGCTTCTCGAGTACTGGCCGCTCGCTTACTACAAGACAAAGGAACTCCGGAGACCAAAATAATAACCGCATTTCGTCGTATAGTCTGCCGTAAACCTAAGGAACAAGAAATAAAACGATTAACAACTTATTATGCCGACCAGTTAAATACATTCAAACAAAAAGCAAATGCTGATAAAGTCTTGGCCGTCGGAGAGTTTCCTATAGATCAGAAAGTCAATAAAACACAACTTGCTGCATTAATGGGCGTAATTACCATTATATACAATTTAGAAGAAACCATTACAAAATCCTAAATTATGGACAAAAATATTTTAGAACATGGTCTTAATTTCAATAGACGTCGATTCCTTTCAAAACTAAGTTTAGGCTTAGGCAGTGTAGCATTGGGATCTTTGCTCATTCCCGATCTATTTGAAGGAGGCTTTGAGCAAGCAGGACTTCCCTCGGGTATTCCAGATTTTGCTCCTAAAGCAAAGCGTGTAATTTATCTCTTTCAGAATGGGGCTCCATCACAACTCGAATCTTTCGATTATAAACCCAAACTCAGAGAAATGATGGGTCAAGAGCTTCCTGAATCCATACGGGGAGCACAAAGGCTTACAGGTATGACTGCCAATCAGGCGTCATTCCCTTTAGTAGGTTCCTACTATGATTTCAAACAATATGGAGAGTCGCGTGCATGGATCAGCGATTTATTTCCACATACAGCAAAAGTTGTTGACGATATCTGTATCATTAAATCTATGTTCACAGAAGCGATCAATCATGATCCCGCACTGACATTTTTTCAAAGTGGTGCACAACAAGGAAACAGACCCAGTATGGGTGCTTGGCTTAGTTATGGTCTAGGAAGTGAAAATAAAAACCTCCCGGCGTACACTGTATTATTATCACGCGGAAAAGGTAATGGTCAGGGTGTCTACTCCAAGTTGTGGAGCAACGGTTTTCTAGACTCGACCCATCAGGGCGTACAGTTCAGCAGTGGTGAAGATCCAGTGCTTTACCTAAAAGACCCTGATGGCTTAAATCGTTTTGAACGCAGAAAAATGCTTGATCAATTAGCCGCGATGAATGACCTCTCCTATCAGGAATTTGGCGATCCAGAGATCAATGCCAAGGTACAGCAATATGAAATGGCCTATCGTATGCAAACTGCAGTTCCAGAAGTCACTGATCTTTCTAAAGAACCCGATGATATCATCAAACTGTATGGCGCAGACTGCCTTAATCCCGGTACTTTTGCGGCCAATTGCCTACTTGCAAGAAAACTTAGTGAAAACGGAGTCCGTTTTGTTCAGCTCTATCATCAAGGTTGGGATCAACATGGTAACTTACCCACAGAAATGGCAGGTCAGGCAAAAGATGTAGACCAAGCATCGGCAGCATTAATTACAGATCTCAAACAAAGAGGTCTATTGGATGAAACACTCGTCATCTGGGGAGGAGAATTTGGACGAACCAATTACAGCCAAGGCGCCATGACCAAAGATAATTATGGGCGTGATCATCATCCCCGTTGCTTCAGTATATGGATGGCAGGTGGCGGAGTCAAACCAGGAATCGTATACGGTGAATCCGATGAACTAGGATATAACATCATCAAAGATCCTGTTCATGTGCATGACTTTCATGCCACAATCCTACATCAGCTCGGATTAAACCATGAAAAACTCACCTATAAACATCTAGGCAGACGTTATAGATTAACCGATGTCGCAGGAAAAGTAATCAATGACATATTAGTATAACCTTATTTTTTTATGGAAAGAAGATCATTTATCAAAAATACAGCAACCTTATCTGCAAGTTTCTTCATTATGAAGGACCTCATGGCCAAACCAAAAGGTCCAATATACGGACATCATAACATGCGCTACACACTTGATAACAAATGGGGACAATTAAATCCGCTCAAAAACCCAGTAAATGACTGCCATGAAATGGTCCAAGATAAAAAAGGACGTATTATACTATTAACCAATGAAACTAAAAATAATATCTTAATTTATAACAAATCGGGTAAATTATTAAACTCCTGGGGCCATGATTTTCCAGGTGCACATGGATTGACCATCGCCAATGAAGGCAAACAAGAATCGCTATTTATTACAGATACCGATAGGCATCAGGTTTTTAAAACCACATTAGATGGCAACATATTAAAAACCATCGATTGTCCTATGGAAACCGGTTTATATCAAAAAAAAGAAGAATTTGTGCCGACTGAAGTCGCTGTTGCAGACAATGGCGATTTCTATATTGCCGATGGTTATGGCTTGCAGTATGTCTTTCATTATAATGCTGACGGGAAGCTACAGGGCTACTTTGGAGGAAGAGGAAAAGAAGTAAAACATTTGGACAATGCTCTTGGGGTTTGCGTAGATAAAAGAAGTGGAAATCCGACCTTACTGGTTACTGACCGTACACGCAACTGCTTTAAACGTTTTGATATGAACGGCAATCTCCTAGAAGTCATCGCATTGCCAGGAGCATGCATCTGCCGGCCAGTCATCAAAAATGAAAATCTTTATGCTGCTGTTTTAAGATCTCCTGATCTCAATAAAGCAGACAGTGGTTTCGTTACGATTCTAGACAAAAACAATAAGGTAATATCCAATATTGGTGGTACCATCCCAGTATATAGCAATGGCACCTTACAGCCCATGGCCCAAGAATTACAAATATTACATAACCCACATGATGTTTGCATCGATGACGACGAAAATATCTACGTAGCACAATGGGCATCAGGAAAAGTATATCCCTATAAATTTACACGAGTCTAATTTTTATATGAAAATTACCTTCAAAGGATTTACAGAACATGCACTGTTTGCGCTAAATATTTTTATCATCTTTTTATTAATATTTGGAAAACAGATCTCGGTACCACTATGGCTTCAATCATTTGGAAGAATGCATCCCATGCTACTACATTTTCCAATTGTGCTATTGCTATTGGCGATGCTGCTTGAAATTTTTCGTTACAATAAATCCTATGCAACATTAACCCTATATCACAAATTTACATCGGGACTACTGCTAGGTGGTATTTTCTTGGCAACAGTAACGGTCATTATGGGTTTATTACTATCACAAGAAGATGGTTACAGCGGAAGTACTTTACAGTGGCACAAATGGACCGGCGTAAGTCTTGTCTTTATATCTTCTTTCATTTATTGGATACGGGAAAAATCATGGTACAATTCTCCACTTTCAAAAATGTTTGCCTTGCTCACTATTATTTCACTTCTTCTTACGGGGCATTATGGAGCCATATTGACCCATGGCGAAAATTTCGTACTCGCTCCTGTCACACCCACCCCAGAAAAAGTCTCAATAGAGCAAGCGATGATCTATCAAGACGTGATTCTACCTATTTTTACAGCCAAATGCGCCAGTTGCCACAATATGGAAAAAGCAAAAGGAAGCTTAAACCTCACTGACGCAGCATCTATGTTAAAAGGTGGCAAAAATGGAAAACTATTTGTTCCCGGCAATCCCCAAATCAGTTTATTATTGCAACGCCTTCATCTTCCAGTTGAAGATGAAAAAAGAATGCCTCCAAAAGGAAAACCCGAACTTACTGCCACAGAAATAGCTGTACTGACCCTCTGGATAAAAGGAAATGCACAATTGGATAAAAAAGTAATCGATTTACCACAGCAAGATTCTTTACGCATACTAGCTTCTACAACTTTAGGCCCATCACCTTCAATGGCACAACAATATGATTTTGCAGCGGCATCAGAGGCAACGGTCAAAAAACTAAATAATGATTATCGGGTTATTTCCATCCTCGATAAAGGCTCCCCTGCTCTGTCTGTTAATATCTATAACAAAACGATTTACAAACCAGAAGCGCTAAAAGAATTGACAGAAATAAAAAGACAGATTGTATCTCTCAACTTAAACGGATTACCCGTGCAAGACGAAGAACTAAAAACGATCAGCACATTTGAAAATTTACGTAAACTGAATCTCAACTTCACAGCTATTAAAGGCGACGGACTGAAGCATTTACTTCCATTAAAACAGTTAAATACCCTATCACTATCTGGTACAGCAGTAAATTTCAATACCGTGAAGCAACTTGTTGCTATGAAAAACCTAAAAGAGCTATCATTATGGCGAACTGATATAAAGGAAAATGAAATTGGCCAATTGAAACAATTAGCAAAAGGAATTCGCATTATTACAGGCTTTAAAGACGACGGAAAGAGTCCCATAAAGCTAAACCAGCCACATTTAAGTACAACCGTTTCTATTTTCAAAAATAGAATACCATTACAGATTAAACATCCCATCAACGGTGTAGAGATCAGGTATACAACCGATGGAACCGAACCCGATAGTTTAAAGTCACCTCTTTACGACAAAGAAATTGAAATTAAAGAGTCCGTTACATTAAAAACTAAAGCATATAAAACCGGATGGTACGGTAGTGATGTCTTGACTTTTAACTTTTATCAAAGTCGCTACAGCCCCGACAGCATTGCATTTATAGTAGCGCCAAGTGAAAAATATAAAGGTGACGGACCGAAGACATTGACAGATTTACAACTCGGCAGCTTTGACATCCAGAATGGCAAATGGATCGGTTACAATGAAAACATGGCATTAATGCTATTTTTCAAAGAACAGCTACCCCTCAAATCTATATCGGTCAACATGATGAAAAAAATCCAAACACATATCCTTCCCCCACAGGAATTTGAAGTATGGGGTGGTACTAACGAAAAAAACATGCGCTTATTGCAACGTGTAAAAAATCCAATGCCACAAAAAGATGAAGCAGATGCATTTATCAAGATGGAAGTAAAATTTAAATCGCAATCAATCTCCTGCATCAAAATTGTAGGTAAAAACTTCAAAAAATTACCAGAATGGCACGCCGGAAAAGGACAACCAGCTTGGATATTTATGGATGAAATACTTTTAAACTAATCAATTTAACCTAAATATATGCATCAAATTCAAACATCTAAACTATTTTGGGCAAGTTGTCTCGCTCTTTTAGTCACTTCGCTTTCTTTCGGTATCCGTGCGGGTATGATGGATCAACTCGGCATTGATTTTCAATTAAATGCGACACAGTTGGGAACCATCACAGCTACAGCTTTTTGGGGATTTCCACTTGCCATCGTTATCGGTGGTTTTATTGTTGACATCATCGGGATGAAACGCCTTCTGGTGATGGCTTTCCTTTTTCATTTAGCAGGTATTCTATTGACCATCTTTGCACAAGGCTATTGGAGTCTTTTCTTCTCCACATTATTAATTGGCATTGCAAATGGTACGGTTGAAGCCGCTTGTAATCCATTAGTGGCCGCACTATATCCGCAAGAAAAGACAACTAGACTCAACTATTTCCATCTCTGGTTTCCTGGAGGTGTTGTGATAGGTACGTTATTGGTCACGCTATTTGTCCATCTGGGCATCGGATGGCAGTTCCAAGTTGGGATGATGTTAATTCCAACAGTTATTTATGGTTATATTTTCTCAAAGCTTGATTTCCCCGTTACAGAACGGGTATCCTCAGGATATTCCACTGCAGACATGTACAAGGCAGTAGGCTCTCCTTTATTTCTATTCCTATTTCTATGCATGTTTATGACCGCTATTACTGAACTATTTACAGGGCAATGGATTAGTTTACTGCTTAAAAATGTAACCGACAACGCCATTCTATTACTTACGATTACCACTGGAATTATGGTAATAGGCCGCGCGTTCGCAAAACCAATTGTTCAAAAACTTGCACCCCAAGGTGTGCTCCTTTTTTCAGCAATCTTTGCAGCAGCAGGTCTATATATGCTTGGTAGCTTTACAGGTAATGCTGTTTTCTTTGCAGCAATTATTTTTGGTATCGGTGTGTGTTACTTCTGGCCAACTATGATCGGTTTTGTTGCCGAAAATATTCCACAATCTGGAGCTTTGGGTTTAAATCTTATCGGTGGAGCTGGTATGTTTGCTGTTTCCATCTATACGATGATCATGGGCAGCTATTATGATGGATTAATCATAAAGCATTTACCAATTGGTTCCAATCTCGATCTGTATAGTTCAGCAACAGAAGGAACGGCAGAAGCTTTGGCATACACAACAGCTAAAAACCTAGCTGGGCCGGAAGTATTACAGATCACGTTAATACTTCCTATCCTATTGATCTTTGCTTTTGGAGGATTATACCTTTACATGAAAAACAAGAAAGAAGTAGGTGCCTATAGGCAGTGTAGTGAATTAAAAAGTTGAAGAAAACGAAAAGACTATAGCAATCAATAGTCCTTACATTTTACCAATTTAAAGCTAAGATATAGCTGATCATCGTTTCATATAAAACGTCATATACTTAAAAAACCAATTCATAGTTGACCATACATGACCGTATTTAATGTACAACATTTCCCGTCGTTTTATCTTGTTTTACGTTTATTTTATTTATATATTTGAGTTAAACCGAACGGCATAACAAACTGGTTTCTACAGTACTATTTGTTCCTCGTTTATACAATTAAACCTAATTATAAAACCATAATGAAGCATCTAAAAAGCATTATATGTTTAATTACAATAGGCATATTGCTATCAAATGTATCTCCATCTGCTGGTCAAAGCAAAAAGAAAACAGTCAAAAAACCTCTAATTGTATTTGTAACGGGCGACCACGAATACAGTGGCGAAGAAACCCTGCCTATGATAGCAGCCGAACTTGAGAAAAACTATGGCATGCGAACTTTGGTGCTAAAAGCAAGTCCTGACTATAATTCAGAAGAAAATATCCCGGGACTAGAAGCTCTAAAAGATGCCGATCTTGCTATTTTCTACCTTCGTTGGAGACTATTACCTGCCGATCAAGTTAAACATATCGACGATTATTTAAAATCCGGAAAGCCGGTTATTGGTTTCAGAACCAGCACACATGCTTTTAATTATCCCAGTGGACATCCCTTGGAGAAATGGAATGCTTTTGGTGAATTTGCTTTGGGAGGTCCTCCAGGATGGGGCAAAGGTGGTCACACCCATTACGGTCATAATTCCAGTACCGATGTATCCATTATTCCCACACAAAGTAAAAATCCGATCTTAACAGGAGTAGATCCAAACTTTCATGTACGCTCCTGGTTGTACCATGTTGTACCCGATTATCCATCAAAAGGATCAACTTGGTTATTAATGGGAAAAGCTGTAGATCCAGATAAAAAAGCAGTTGAAAATCCTGTGGCGTGGACCTGGAAAACCGCTGCTGGAGGAAAAGTTTTCACAACAACACTTGGTCATCCCGATGATTTTAATATAGCAAGTTTTCAGCGGTTACTGATTAATGCCATACATTGGACTGTAGGAAAACCTATCCCTAAGAAATGGGCAGGAAAAATAGATATCAACGTTCCCTATAGACAACAATAGCTTCAATACACACGATATACTTTATCCGAAACATTATATACCCTATGGAATTATCGATACATAACTGGATGCGAGCCGAAACAATAGAAACAACAATTCGCAGAGCCTCCAGTTTAGGCTATACTAAAATTGAAATTGCTGGTAGTCCAGAACATTATGACACTAAAGAGGTCAGAAAACTTTTAAAACAATATGGATTATCATGTTGGGGCTCTGTCACATTGATGTTAGGAGATCGAAATTTACTGGCTAAAGATGAAGCTCAGCGCTCCAAATCCATACAATATGTCAAAGATGTGGCGCGCATGGTTAAGGAACTCGATGGTCACATGATCTCTGTGGTGCCCGGTACGGTGGGTAAAATCATACCCGATGGCAGACCCGAAGAAGAATGGCAATGGGCCATTGACTCACTACAAGACGTATATCACTACACACAGTCATCAGGCATATTGATCGGTATTGAACCAATCAATAGATTTGAAACCTATTTCGTTAACAGAGGTGATCAAGCATTAGCACTTGCTGCGGCCGTAGGTCCCGATTGCGGTGTGTGCCTTGACACCTTTCATATGAACATCGAAGAAGATGATCTCTATGAAGCAATCAAACGAGCCAAAGGAAAACTTGTTGGTTTCCATGTTGCCGACAACAATAGGATGGCTCCGGGAATGGGCACGCTGAATTGGAGTAAAATACTTGAAACACTCGATCAGATTGGTTATAACGAAGTGCTGTCTGTGGAATTTTGTTCACCTTTGGACCGTACTCCTGCAAACCCTTACCCCAATTCTATTGATGAGCATCCCGAAAACCTCTCTCCTGAACAAAAGAAATTTCTTGAAGATCATGGCAGTGCATCAGTTTCGGAAGAGTTTTATACAATGCTCACTCAGAAATCATTCGAGATTTTGTCCAAACTTATTAAGTAGCTGTCACAAAAAATGTTGTAGGCTACAACATCCGAGCAGGATTCAAAAATATAAAATGAGCTTTTCGCAACACCAGCAATAATGCAATTGAATAACTCATCGAACTTGATATCACAGACTAAGGAGTAATCAATTTTAAATTTCGGTAAATAGCATTATTTACCCTATTAGAAATAGAAACAATGAAGATAACAAACATAGAAGCATTCTGGCTGCGACGTCCTATACCAAAAGAAAAACAGCATTTTTCAGATTACGGTCTGCTAACCAATTTCGACATGACACTCGTGGTCGTTACCACTGAAGATGGTCTTCAAGGTTTCGGAGAGGCAAAAGCAGCTGTCGGATCATCTGGAGTATGCGCATCCATAGTAAGCTGCATTGAAAATGAATTAAAACCCATTTTAATTGGTAAAAATGCAAAAAATATAAACCGTCTTTGGGAGGAGATGTACAATGGCACACGCGATCATTATGCACTCACAAGAGGTCGAAGATTCCCTATCCTTGGTCGAAGAGGATTAACTATAGCCGCAATGAGCGGTATCGACACCGCTCTGTGGGATTTAAAAGGTAAAGCTTTGGGAGTACCTGTTATGGACCTTCTTGGCGGAGCCTGTCGCGAACAAATGCCTGCGTACGCCAGTGGTGGCTGGGCTCCCGTTGATCATATAGGCGAGCAGCTCAATAGTTATGTTGCTAAAGGATTTAATGCCGTAAAAATGCGTGTCGGTATCATGGATCAAACTGTCCAAAACAGTATTGACCGTGTCAAAGCCGCAAGAAAAGCACTCGGTCCTCACATTAAACTCATGACAGATGCACACGGTACCTTTAGTGTACCTGAAGCAAAACAGTTCTGTCGAGGAGTAGAAGATTGTAATTTGTACTGGTTTGAAGAACCCATTAATCCTGACAATAGACACGGTACAGCAGAAGTCCGAGCTTCCACTACAATTCCCATAGCTGCAGGAGAAAGTGAATTTACAAGCTTTGACATCCGCGATTTACTTGAAGTCAGAGCGCTAGATGTCATACAGCCCGATGCAGCGATTATTGGAGGTATTTCCGAAACCATGCGCGTAGGACACCTAGCAAGTGTTCATCAATTAGAACTTGCTCCGCACTGTTGGGGTTCTGCTTTCTCATTTATGGCAGGGCTCCATGTCGCATTTGCATCCCAGGCGGCAACAATCATTGAGTTTTCACTTGGAGGTAATCCTATGATGTATGATCTGGTCCACGAGCAGATTACAGTTACTGATGGCGTCATCGCGGCTCCAGTGGCACCGGGGCTGGGACTAACACCCAACTGGAATTTTATTAATGAGTTTAAACAGAAAATCTAACTAACAAAATAAATCAATAGATATGGCACGTGCAATCAAAATCAACCACGTCACACTTATCGTAGATAATCTTGAAAAGGCGGCAGCATTTTATCAAAACGAATTGGGTCTGGAACCCCTTGCTGCCTTTAGATTTGATTACCCTGTGATGTTTTTTAAATTTAATGATGAGCAACAGCTTCATCTCTCGGAATGGGAAGATACGCCTTCATTTCGTGGACATATTTGCGTTCAAGTAGATGATTTTAACAAGATCTTTTTCCGTATGAAAGAACTCCAGGTGATCGATATTTCACCCTGGGGGAAAGTAAGAAAATTACCGGATGGTGCCATGCAGCTTTTTCTACGTGATCCAGCAGGCAATCTCGTCGAAATATCATCAGCACCTGGCAGTGATATAGATCCACTTATTCTAGAAGACGAACTCTATGAGGAAGGTATCTATATTTCAAATAGAAATGATTTCAGAGGGTACAAATCTGATGAAGCGACCTTATATCACAAATAAACGCCAATAAAGAGTACTGCGGAATCCTATCATATGACAATCAAAAAAAACGTTTTATTACTGGAAACTATAGCTGAAGAAGCCTTAGTCATGTTGCAAGATCAAGTTAATGTACTGACAGGCTACGACAGTATTTCATTGCAGAAAGCAATTGACAAATACACCATAAACGCCATCATTACCCGTGGAAAGGGTCAGGTCAACAAGGCACTATTGGATGCTTGTCCCGCCCTACAGGCGGTCGCCCGATGTGGTGTAGGCCTTGATAATATTGATGTACATGAAGCGACTGCTCGCAATATCAGCATCATACATGCTCCTGCATCCAATGCTTCAACAATTGCAGAACATACTCTAGCCCTCATGCTTATGCTCACACGCAACCTGTACGAATCCATTCAGCAGGTAAAAAATAACAACTGGGACTGGCGTAACCAATATAACGGAGATGAGCTCCATGGAAAGACCCTTGGTATTATCGGTCTGGGCAATATAGGTCAACGTGTGGCTAAACTAGCTGATGCATTTGGTATGAACGTCATATATTCAAGCCGATCAACCAAAGATGTTCCTTATCTACAGGTTACACAAACAGAACTCCTACAACAGGCCGATATTGTCAGTCTCCATCTCCCCTATACTACTGTTATCGGAACCTTATTGGGTGCGCAAGAGCTCAATCTGATGAAACCTACGGCTTTACTCATTAACACAGCCCGCGGAGCATTGATCGATCATGAAGCACTTGTAAAGGCACTAAATACAAACAGCCTTGCAGGTTTTGCTGCCGATGTATTACCAGAGGAACCTCCAAAGCATCCGGACGCACTTGTCGATCATCGACACACACTCATTACTCCGCACTCCGGTAGCCTTACTGCTACGACCTATAGACACATGTGCGTCTATACCATCACCAATGTACTGGCTCTTTTACAGGACGAAAAACCAGAAAGTAGAAGTGTCAATAATTTGAGTGCCTTACAGAAGCAAGCTTAAGGGTATCGGCGATATAAAACAGGTTAAGTAGCATAACACTACTTAACCCTTAGTATCAAATAAGTTCGTAACATTACTTTTCTAATGGAAACTCCTGCAACAATTCCGCTGGAGCATAAAACCCCTTTTTGCTTTCTGAAGCTGCCCTGACTGCTTTTACTTTTTCTTTGGAAACTGAAGATGCTTTGTTCCCAAAGGAATTGCGTACATATGTTAATACCGCGGCCACTTCCTCATCACTGAGCATTCCTTCAAAGGGTGTCATCGGTACCTGACCCGGAAATTTTGTTCCATTGACTTCCATCGGCCCATGTAAACCTTTAAGTACTACTTTAATTAAACGATCTTGGCTACCTGTCACCCATTTCGTTCCATGAAGAGGTGGAAATCCTGACATCGGTAAACCATTGCCATCAGCTTGATGACAGGTGATACAAAATCCTTCTTTTGCAAAAAGGGCCTTACCTTTAATATACTGATCACGTTCTATTCCGGTAAGAGACGTTTTGACTTTATCTGGACTATCCTTCAATTCCTCCCTCCCAGTCAAATTAGCAACAGCCATTGTATAGGCAGGTTCGATCCAATCATCAACACCCTTTTTAGCTATTGCCTGCATGATCGGCATGCCTTTCTCCCTTGGCATCCAAGATGCGGCGGTAAGCACCTCAAGACGTACACGGCCGTGCGGATCAGATGCGGCCTGCATCAGCAACTTTTCATGATCTTTTACCTGATGCCCCGTATAGCGCAATACCCTTACTGCTGCAGCCCGAGCATGATAATCATCCGATTTCAACACCTTCCTCAACAACTCTTGATCAACCTGATTCAAACCCCAGCTTACCCATAATGCTTCAACCAGCTGATGCGCATATTTCGGATTACTTTTATCCAATTTCGCTACCCAGTCTTTTAATTGTGGCAGTACTTCTGAGGATTTCCGCCCCCTGAGTTCAGCACGGGTACGATAACGGGTGCGGTATTCCGGTAATTTCAGATTATCAAGTAATTGAGAAATAGATGCTCCAGCAATTTGAGCCGGTTTTAAAAGTGGTCTTGACGGGTAAGTGATCCGATAAATACGTCCGTGTACATGATCGCGCAACGGATCACGGGCATTATGCTGCATATGCCCGATTAAGATATTGTGCCAATCCGCAATATATAAAGACCCATCCGGAGCAAATTCCAGATCAACAGGCCTAAAATTCTTGTCCGAACTCTGCAATAAGTCCTGTCGATGTGTACTTTTGTAACCTGTTCCATCATCATTCAACCGGTGTTCTTTCGTTCCTAAAAAGCCGATGGTATTGTTGATTAAGAAATCACCTTGTAGAGAATCGGGGAAATGGCGGCTTGAAACAAACTCAAGACCAGAAGTCGGTCGCACCCGATGTTCATCCTGTACCAGATTCCGGGATTTGGTCGTTGCTACACCATATTTAGGTTTTATAGTCACGGGCAGCATCCAGCTGACATCAGGTCCGGAGGTTTCAGCATAAAAATTTTGTCCCCATTCATCAAAAGCTATTCCCCAGGGGTTGGGTACATTAGGCTGCGCCATCCGTTCCAAATAGCGACGTTGTGGACTATAACGGTAAAAACCACCATTCGTACCACGAACTGGCCCATAAGAAGTTTCTATATTAGAATGTAAAAATACTCCTTCTCCCATAATGATCGCTCCCGAAGGATCGACCGTAAAGGCATGAATATTATGATGGGTATCATGATCATCAAAACCACTCAATAAAATCTCTCTGACATCAGCCCGATCATCGCCATCCGTATCTTTTAAAAGCATAAAATTAGTTCCTTGAGACAGATAAACACCGTCAGCAGTAATTTCGAAGCCTACAGGAAGATGTAGTCCATCCGCAAAAACGGTCTGCTTATCTGCTTTACCATCCTGATCAGTATCTTCGAGTATAATCAACTTGTCATTAGGTTTCGAGTCTCCTGGTTTATAGTGAGGGTAACTAGGCATTGTAGCAACCCATAAACGACCTTTATTATCAAACGTAATTTGACAAGGATTAGCCAAATCTGGAAATTCCTTTTCTGAAGCAAAAAGATCAATCTTAAAACCTGGGGCAACTTTCAGGGTTGCTAAAGCATCATCACCGTACAGATAAGCCAAATTGCCATTCTTTCCAGGATCATAGTTTGTTTTTACTTCAGGTACCGGGGTTGTCTTTTTATCCGCTGCCGCCACATCCATTTTCTTTCCATGCGCAGCCAGCCAGATTGCCGTATCTCTGATCGCAGTCATTTCTCGGATTTTCTTAATTTCAGCAGGGTAATTATCAGGCCCAAATGGATCATATCTTCTACCATAAGCATGTACCCCATTCGGAATTTTAATATCGTTATGCCACATCCAATTTTTTTCAAGAACAGCATGACGTATAAGATCACGATTATCTTCATTTTTAACATCAGCCTTCCCAAAAATTAGGTCTGCCAACAAAGGCGCAAAACGCGCATATCCAGCATCTGTAAGCTGCGATCCATCTATTGTTAGGGGCTCTTTTGTCCAGAAATACCAGCGCTCTGTAGGGTTATACACATCGACAAAGTGTACGTTATTCTTCGCTGCGATCTCTTTCATTGCAGCAGCATATAAAGACAAATTCCGATTCTCTTGCTTCCCGTCAGGGAGATCATACTGCTTAGAGAGGTTTTCAAAAGCAATCGGAGAAACTAATGCCAGTTTCACCGGAGATGTACCGTTATACTGTTGTTTAATTGTATGTTTAATAAAAGCATCCAGCTCCGACTTATAATTTTCCAAACCCTCAGCGCCTTCAAACGATTCGTTATAGCCGAAGAAAGCGATGATGATATCAGCTTTTAAACGAGCCAGCCATTGATCCTCAGTCTCAAAAAAACCTTCACTTCCTGAGGGTTGAGCAAGATCCGTTTGAAAATTTTCTGCTCCAGGAAAAGCCCAAGGCGATTTCCGGCTCGCATGAGGCCTAAAACCAGGCGTGTTGCCCCCATCGCACATGTTTCGGATATAGAGGTTTGAATCCGGATAACGTAACTGAAGCTCTGTTTCAAAATGCCCATAATTCATCATCCGAGATCCCAAATTATTGCCAATAAGAACAATATGCGCTCCTTTTTTTAAAGGTAAGGTTGGTTGCTTTGATCGTACTAGAAAAAGAATACCGCCAACTGCCACGGCAGCCACGATAATAAAAAGAACCCACGTTCTTTTCGTTACAATTTTCATCATTTTGTCATTTAGGTTATCGCTCAATATTCATTAAGCTTGGTTGCGTCTACGTTGCAATATAACAAATTATCAAGCAATTACATTTTTAAAACAATGCTATTTTATAAAAAACCCTTTTCAAAAAAACCTCCGAATAATATAAAAACACACGCTTAGGAGTACTACAAGCCAAAAAACACAGAAAATGTCGCAAATTATTCTTTTGTATCATTATTGAAACATACAGATATAGCGGGATAAAAATAAAAGAGACTATCATCCCAAATATTCTTTTTTTTCATAGAAAGCGTATCATGCAACAACCAAAATAGAACCAGGTTCTGCATTCCACAATGCTCTTTTTATGATTTTGACTGACGACAATACGGAAAAGGCATTGCCACACTGTAATCTTGAGAAATCATTTTGCGCCATGGAGATAAAACAATGCGTTAGGGCACATTGACTTCCCATCCTTGCCAACTCTTATAGCAGTATGGCTTCTTGTATTCACGCTGCAGCTTAATCATTTTGCGCCATGGCGGATCAGCTATTCGCTACGGTCAATTGCTTCTTTACCATCGCCATAATAGATTGCTATGAGGCGATATATCTTTGTACTTCAGGTAGTTCATATTGTGATATGGTTTATTAACAATGCTGAATGGCCATTAACCATGGCTACGTAACATGCTTTAAAGGAAAT
Organism: Sphingobacterium sp. B16(2022); assembly: GCF_012030425.1. Lineage (GTDB taxonomy): Bacteria > Bacteroidota > Bacteroidia > Sphingobacteriales > Sphingobacteriaceae > Sphingobacterium > Sphingobacterium anhuiense. Next base: position 2,132,823 of record NZ_JAAUVN010000001.1, read on the forward strand.
AGTATTTCATTATTAAGAATAATTAATTACTTAGCATGTAAAACGGAAGTGTTATCTAGTCTCTTGTCAAGATCAAAAGAACTTCTCGCAGCCCACCTATCCAGCTAGGGGAAGTCTAATTTTTAATTGAATCTGTTAGAAATCATCTCGGGGATTCTATTTTTCCTACTGTCGTAACGAAAAACCCATAGGACAACTTTGCATTTCGGTACGGCGAAATAAAATAAGTATAAGGATTTGTGCATAAGCCATACCGCGACAAGATAAACCACATGCGCTCCCTGTCCATGTTACGTAGAAAATTAAGTAAATCTTAGTCTACAACCAAAGAAACTATTTCGTGATTTTTATTTGGAAAAAGCACAATTATGAAGATCAACCTATCGAGCACCAACGATCTTTCTAAAATTTTTTTTAACAAGAAAGGCTGTCTCATTTTGGACTGCCCCCAAAATATTGGACAAATTTAGTTAATTAGATTTGTAATAATGAGCTCGATATTCTGTCGGGCTCATTCCATTTAAATTTAGTTTTATCCGTTGATTATTGTAATAGGAGATATAATCTTCTATTTCGCTTTTTAACTTCTCTGTTGATTCGTATTGTTTTAGATAAAACAGTTCTGATTTTAAAATTCCGAAGAAATTTTCAATTACGGCATTATCAAGGCAATTTCCTTTTCTGGACATGCTTTGAGTGATTCCGTTTTCTTTGAGCCACTGTTGATATTTAGGCATTTGGTATTGCCAGCCCTGATCTGAATGTAAAAGCAGTTGTGATGCCCCCCTTGCTTTGGGCAGTGCCTTTTTGAGCATATCCATTACCCCTTTAAAGACCGGCCTGTCAGTAATTTCATAACTTATAACTTCCTGATTGAACAGATCAATTATTGGGGAGAGATACAGCTTTTTTTCCTTGACTTTGAACTCAGTAATATCCGTGGCCCATTTTTGCAAAGGCCCCTCAGCCTGGAATTTCCTGTTGAGGATATTGGGGGCGATCTTGCCCGGTTCACCCCGGTATGACCTGTATTTCTTTATCCTGATCAGACTATTCAAACCCATTTCCCTCATTAATCTAAGAATGGTCTTATGATTGATATCCACTCCATCCCGTTTGAGCTGCAGGGTAATGCGGCGATAGCCAAAGCGGCCCTTATGTACATGGTAAACTTTGTTGATTTGCGCTTTGACCTGTTCGTATTTATCTGCTTGTCCCTCCTTCTTGGAATGATAATAGAAAGTACTTCATGCCATCTTAACGCAACTCAGCAGGATATCAAGATCAAATTGATGCCTTAGCTCCATTATGGCTTTCGCTTGTTTTCGGCTTGAGCTAAGGCGCTGAGCTTTTTTAGCAGGGCATTTTCTGCACGTAAATACTCATTCTCCTGCAAAAGTTCCTCTTCACGCGTGAGCGCTTTATTCATTTTTCTAACTTTTCGCTTGATCTGCGGATTTGCTTTCTTTGTCATCAGGGGTCTTCCTTTTGGCCGTGCCTCCAATCCTTCTGGACCGAACTTGTCCAGCCTTTTCTGCCATTCAATGATATGGGCATCCGAGGAAAGGTCAAAGCGTACACGGGCTTCTTTCAAAGATAAACTTTCTTCTCGGATTGCGGTAAGGACAGAAAGCTTAAAAGAAGCACTAAAGTGTCTTTTCCCTTTCCTGGGAAGTAGCCCCGATTCCCCCTGATACTTATATATTCTGTACCAGGTCTCAAACAAAGAATACGTAATCCCGAATTCTTCTCCCAAAGACTTTGCAGAACGATAATGCTCATCCATTTGTCTAACACAGCTCAACTTAAATTCAAAACTGTGCTTGTTTTTCTTATTCATAAAAATGCCCCCAGAAAGTGTCTAACTTTTTGGGGGCACTGCATTTATGATGAAACAGCCTTTCTTGACTCCCAGTAAATAATACTACCTATTCTCCTTACGCTGAATGAGCATCGAAGTATTTTCAAGCCATGGTGCTGAAAATTGGACAGAAACATTTCCTTGCCCAGGATTCAATTGAATGTAAGCAATCATTTTGCCATGATATACGCGATGTCTATTATCAGTATAGTCTGTCATATCACTGTTGTTTCCAGCCTCCAGTCCCAAAAGCCTAGCGGCACCTACGATCCTGCAGGTAACCTCATCATCTGCCAGCACAACAGGTCTGTTGTTTTTGTCAACCACCTGCAGTTCCACTTGAATCACGTCGCCAGTTCTTGCCGAAACAGAAGATTCTGAGATGATCGCTAAGGCATGAGAACGTCCGGATGTTTCTAGAACTTGACGTACCAGCTCCTTTTGTTCCTTGTCAAATCCAATAACTTCCAATCTCCCTTCTGCATACGGGATATCCCAATAAACAATGCCCTGTTCTTCATTATACGATTTGATATCACCGACAACTTTACCATTTAGTTCTAATCTTGCAAAAGCGGTATTCGTATAGCAGACAACACGTATCAATTGACCTTCCCGATAGTTCCATATAGGCCAAGCATCCATCGATGGAGCTTCATTTTTACGTTGCCCCCTTTCAGCTTCGAGATCCGACCACACATCAGTTTTACCAACCTCACCTTTTAAGGCATAAGTTCCTAAGTAAGCCATTGGTTTTTCTGACCATAAGGCTTGACGAAAATATCCTCTCGGTTTAATTAATCCCGCAAAATCTAATAGGCCAGAATAAAAGCCTCTTGATGGCCAACGACCAGACTCGCCCAAATAATCAATTCCAGTCCATAGAAACTGGCCGAAAATATGATTATTCTCTTGAACAGCTTTCCAAGCAGCAAGATCATGTCTATTTTCACTACCAAATATGACTCGTTTAGGGTAGCGCTTATGATCTTCCTGATAACGGCTTTCTGTATAATTATATCCTGCAATATCTAACACTCCTGGATATTCCGTTTCATTAGACATCGCAACACCTGCTAGTCCAGCAGTAACGGGTCGACTGGTATCGTATTTTTTAACAACAGCAGCCAATCGCTTAGCAATATCTCCCAACCGCATGGCATCAGGAGCATCTTTTTTATAGCCTCCAAAAATAGGCTGTGTAAATCCATTCCCTTGACTTCCATCAAGAATAGGATGAGAATAAGGATCATTTGGATAGTCAACTTCATTGCCGATACTCCAAGCAAAAATAGAAATATGATTGCGATCTCTTTTCACCATATCTGCAAGATCACGTTCACCCCAATCTGCAAAAAAATCGTATGCACCTTCAAATCCTGCTGTTCCCACATTCCAACCAGCTATCCATTTACGCTTTGGATATTCCCATTCATCATAGGCTTCATTCATCACCAAAAGGCCCAATTCATCACAGAGATCATACAATGAAGTTGCTTGTGGATTATGACTGGTTCGGATTGCATTGACACCCAGCGACTTTAAAGTCAGCAATCTACGGCGCCATACTTCGGGGTAAAATTCAGCTCCCAATACACCCGCATCATGATGAATACATACCCCCTTTACTTTTGTCCATTTTCCATTTAAAGCAAAACCCTGATCAGGATCGAAAGCCAAGGTCCGAAAACCCGTTTTCACCTCCGAACGATCGATCTCTTTGCCATGGTGCAGCACCACTGTTTTTAACTTATAACGATTCGCTTGCTCCAAGCTCCATAATTTCGGATTCTTAACCGTTATCTTCACGGGTACTGATATGCGGCCATTGGGAGAAATTGTTGTTTTTTTAACAATTTTGCCGACAGTGTTCCCGGATTCATCAATCAATTCTTGTACTAATTCAACCGCTGTAGCCGCACTTGTTTCATTCACAAGTGCTACCTCTACGTGTAAGTTTCCTTGATTTCCTTTCACTGCTGGGTAGGCATATACACCCCATTGTTCTAAATGTACAGGGTTAGCCTTTACAATCCAAACATCGCGATAGATGCCAGATCCAGTATACCATCTCGAATCGGCACTATGACTGTGATCGACCTTTACCGCAATTGTATTTTCTTTGCCGTATTCGACTAAAGAAGATACATCGTATGAAAACGAGATATAGCCATAAGGGCGTTTACCAACAGATTTTCCATTAACAAATACCTCACTCCGGTTATATACCCCCTCAAAATAGAGGTATAACTTTTTACCTTGATCTGCGATAGGAATGATCATTTTTTTTTGATACCAGCCGATTCCTCCTGGTAAGTAACCTGTAGCACTGGCCAAATTTGGACTTAGTGGATATTTCACGCTCCAATCATAAGGCAGTTGAACCGACCGCCAAGCCGAAGAAGACAGCGTATTTATCTTGGTTATATCCAAATCTCCAAGATGAAACTGCCAGTCTCCATTTATTTTCTCGCTACTTCCAAATCCCAGTTGCGCAAATAAAGATCTTGATCCAAACAAAAAGATCGGGATAAGCAAGATGATATGTTTTACTATTCGAAGCATCTTTAAGCAAATTAAAAGGTTATGTATTTATTGTCCTACTATGATAAATCCACCATCAGGCTGAAGTGTCACCTTTAATTGTTTACCTTTTGGCGCAGGCAACACGTTATGCTGTGGTGACCGATCCTTATTATCTTGGTGCAATTCCCACTTTTCGCCCGAAAGCATTGGTAAATGAAGAGTTAATTCTTTTACTTTTTTCTCTGCATTGATACCGGCTATGTACCAACGGTCACCATTCCTCCGCGCTAAAACGACATATTTGCCGGGATAGCCATCAATCAAAACAGTCTCATCCCAGATCGTGGGTACCTGTTTCATAAAATCAATAACATGTGCGGGCATCTCGGTTAGATTGTTGGGTGTGATTCCGAAATTTTGTACAGGGGTCTGAAATAGCACGGCAGTAGCCAATTGAAATGTCTCTGTCGTCTTCCGTATCATTCCTCCATTGTTCTCCCGATTATGTCTTTTATTAAGAAGAACGGGACCGAAATCCATTGAGCCTACAGTATTGCGAATAAACGGATGTAAACTCGCATTAAAAGCTTCGGTATCATTAGCATGTTGTGTGAAAATCAAATTTTCAGAAGCGAGTACAGCCTCACTCCCCACAAAATTAGGATACATACGTTCCCAGCCTCGTGGTAACGTGCATCCGTGGAAAATAACGGATAAACCATGATCATTCGCATCGGATAGAATATCTTCATAAAGCTTCATAGTCTCCTGCTTGTCACCGCCAAAAAAATCAACTTTTAGACCCTTAATACCAACACTTTGCATCCAAGCCATCTCCTTTTTTCGAGCGACAGCTGTATTCATCATATTTTTAGGTGTTTGTGGTGCATCATTCCAAAAACCATTGGAATTGTACCACAAACAAATTCCGACACCTTTATCTTTTCCATAGTCAATCAAGGCTTCAATTTTATCGCGTCCGATTTTGCTATCCCACCAATTATCGACCAAAACAAATTCATAACCCATCGTAGCAGAGATATCTACAAATTTCTTCTGATCTTCAAAATTAATACTGCCATCCTGCCACTCCAGCCAGCTCCAAGTTGAACGTCCAAACCTATACTCTTTTGAAGCTTTGTACATGGGTTCAACCACATCAAACGCGATGGTGGTTTCTGCAATAGGTTTTAGCGTACTTCCGACAGTCAGTGTACGCCACGGTGTATTGCCTGGTAATGCAATTGCAGGATTAGCGCTCCCTATGCCATTATTTTCTCCGATCTCCGGAAATGCAATCTTATATTGACCATCTTTTGTTCCTTCACTCAACTTAGATCCACAGTACAGTGCTCCTACACCTGTTTCAGAAACAAGTACCCAACCGCGATCTCCGACGTGAAATAATGCCGGAAAGCTGAAACCATAGCCATACTTGGAAGGAGCACCCAATTGCTCATCTGCCACATACTCCTCTTCATAACTTGGCTTCGTCTTCATCCAGCCAGACATGGGTGGTGCTTGAGCAGTTAGAAAAGTTGTTGTTACATTCGGGAATTTAAAAGAGCTCAATTCCTCTTCGATATATAAATTAGCTGCTTCACCTACCTGTGGCACGTGATAACGAAAAGCAATATCATGATTACTTACCCTAAATATGACATGTAAAGCTTGTTTATTTCCATTTTCTAATTTGCAAATCAACTCATTTGCCTGATAATGTACCTGTCTACGTTTTATCTTCTGTTCCTCATACTGCTCATCAATTTTATTATACTGCTGATCCACCAGTTTTAAATTGCTCGATAGATCAACCTGACGACCTTTTAATCCAAGTGCAGATTTTTCAAGCATTGCCTTTCCATCCAACTGAACATCATAGTAGAGATGACCATTTTCTAAAGACAAATTGACTACTAATCGTTTATCGGGTCCAGAAACAGTCACATTTTGTGCAAAACTCAACAGTGAGCTCAAGCTGAGAAAAGTGACAATAAGTAAGCATTTCATTATAGTGTAAGTTTTTTGTGTAAAAATTATTAAGAACGTAAATCCAACTAGTGTGTAGGAATTACCTTTTTAATGGTTCCATCAGCTCCAAATGATAATTTATCCATGCATACTTCACGGTTGTAACCTGCTGCATCTCCCATGTGTATACCGTCAGGGTAATTAAATCGATGATATACAATATACCATTCATCAGTACCCGGTATTTGAAGTACGGAGTTGTGGCCAGTACCATAAATTCCTTTAGACGGATCCTTTTCAAGCACAATATTGTTTTCAGGAAGATGGATCTCTCCTACAGGAGAAGAAGATGTTCCATAACGTACCCGATAGTTTTCACTGCGGGTATCATCTTCAGACCATAAAAAATAATACGTGCCATTTCTATAGATCACATAGACACCCTCACGAAATGTACCATCAATCTTTAATGTCTTTGTCGTATTTTGTTTGATGGATACCATATCCTTATTCAGTTCCGCAACAGCGAGGTAACCATTGCCCCAATACAAGTAGCTTTTCCCCGATTTCGGATCATTAAAAACAGCAGGATCTATTTCTTGTCCCTTATTAATTCCTGCTGGTTTAAAATCGATCAATGGTTTTCCCGAATCTTTGAAAGGTCCAGTAGGTAGATCAGCAACAGCAACGCCTATTTTTTGCGCTGCTGTGAAATAATAGTAATATTTATAATCCCCTTTTATTTTTTTCTCCGCTATCGTTGGAGCCCAGGCATTGCGCGGGCCCCAAGGCACATCTTTTTTCAAATCCAGAATAACACCCTCATCTTTCCATTCTTTGAGATCAACGGAAGAAAAAGTCTTAAAATAAGAACCACCCCAACCGTCAAATCCATCACTAGTTGGGTAGATATAATATTTCTTTGTTTTATTTGAATATAACACATCTGGATCGGCATAGAAACCATCCAATATCGGATTTTTTCTAGTTACCAATTTGATGTCTGCCGGTGTTCCCCAACGCTCAGTAACGGCTTTAAATTCACTTCTGGATAATGGAATGATTGAACCATGTCTCGGATGAAAATCCATACTAACCTCATGATCGATTACTTTAAAGCGATCCAGATCAACCGATTCACAAAACTGGTACTTGCCCTTCCCATATACATCGTACATTAAAATATAACGATCAGACTGATTAAGTTTAAACACACTTGATCCTTCCACAGCATCTCTAGTCTGTTGTTTATAGCCCGGTTGTTCGATCCATTTGCTCGAAGTAAGCGAATCTGTTATAGCCAATTTAATACCGTTACCATGCCCTTCTGTTTTATAAAACATATAGAAAAGTCCGTTTTTATTGATGATATCTCCATCGATACAAGATTTACCATTTTTAGGCATAAACAACACCTTTGGTTCTGTTTCCAAATCGGTAAACTCACGATTAGCATAAGCATAATAAATGATATCAGGACCGTCGCCATGCTTCATCGACCAGTAAACCATATATTTACCAACAGCAGGATCATAGATCGTCTGTGGAGCCCAAACGCGCTTCAAACTTTCATTACCTTTAAACCGATCTTGGATGTTAATTACACTATGTTTCCAATGAATAAGGTCGTCCGATTTTAATAATATCATAGCACGATTAGAATCCCAGCCTTTCGATGAGGTCATATCCGTCAATACCATGTAAAAAGACTTACCATCCTCCCCTCTTAAGATATGCGGATCGCGCACTCCACCAGTTGTACTGATAAGCTTTGAGTCCAGCACAGGTTGATTGTTATTGAGGGCGCGATAAGTATAGCCATCCGTACTAACCGCAAAACAAACCGATTCATCAGCTACTGCATTGCCTTTGAAATAAGCAAATAAATAGCCCACAAAGTCTTTTTCCGTAGGACCAGATTTATATTCCTGTCCGATGGCTGGCCCCATCATACTAACTGTAAAAAAAGTGATTAAGATGCTGGCCAATTGCCATTTTCTTTTGTTCATGTAAGATTTAAGTTATAGAGTAAATAAAATTAGGTTGAGCATGCATTTCACGAATTTACAAATAGAACAACATACTTTAATTAAGCATGATCTTTTGTACCGGAGTATAAATATACTCTCCAGCAGATGAAGATTTCACCCCGATACGCACAAAGATATATGCCTGCCCTTTGAATTTATCAGACAATTGTCTCGTGATGCGCGTTTCAGTACCGAATAAGACTTGTGGAAGATCAACATTAATATCTTGATCAGAAAGAACATGATCGGTCAAAATAGATTTACTCAAGAAAAGTTTCACTTGATCGAGTTTAGCCGATTCGGTCGTTTTTTTAACCGTGAAGGTTGCCGCTATTTGATTATTGGCAACCTGAAAACTTTCATTTCCAATGACGAAATAAGGCGTTACCGGCACATCAAGCACCGTATTTCCATTCACGTTTACGAGAATTGTATCAGTCGATTGCTGTAGCCAAGGCGCATTTCCTTTTCGAACCAATTTATATTTGCCCCGAAACAGATTTGCAGAAAATTCTCCTGCTTGATTAATAAATACAGGGATAGCTGATTTTAAGGGATAACCGTCCTGCCATAGCTCCAGTTCAGTACCGTTATTTCTTACACCAACCGCCTTGCCCTCAAAGACCACTTTGCCAGATAAAAATTCTTTAGGAGCTTCAAAATTATCATATTCACAACCAACAGCCAAAAAACCTAGTGTAGCGGTTAGTAGAGTTAAAATATTCTTTTTCATAATTCAATAAATTAATGCAACGGATTTCTAACAATTTTTGGATTATTGTCCAATACCTTTTGCTCAATAGCAGAATAATAATTTGCTAAACGAAAGAATCGTGCTCTACGGAAACGACTAGGTTTGACACGTGCATAGATAAACTTCCCATGATCTGCATGGCCTAGACGCACTACACGGTATCCATATAAGCCCCGTACCACAGCATTAGGATCATTTTCAGCGCCATTCCAAATGATATGCGCCAAACGCCATCTTTTTAAATCAAAAAACCGGTGATCTTCAAAAGCCAATTCTACCCGACGCTCATTACGGATGATCTCCATCGTCAATGTGCTGATGCTGTTTGCTGGAAATCCAGCACGTTCACGTAAGGTATTGATATATTGCGTGGCCTCGCCAACCTGACCGAGTTCAAAACTTGCTTCCGCGGCGTTTAAATAAATTTCACCTAAACGGAACCAAGGCCACCAATTTGCAGCCGAAGTACCTCTAGCACTAGCAGCAGGTGCATCACTAACAAATTTGCGGATGTAAAATCCTGTATTACTCACATCCTGTGCATCATCTTTGGGGCCGTCAAAACCAGTCCATAATCCACCTGCATTTGCTGTCCCAAGTTCATCGCCCAATTGCTCCCCCAATTCTGGCGCGGTGACAAGTTGGTACGCCCCATTTTGCCAAGTAGCAACTCCTGCTTGAATACTAACTGCTGTATTTCGGAAGGAACTTCCTGGGTAAATGACGGTACCATATAATCGTGCATCCTTATTTTTGAAAATATCATCAATATGTGCATAAGCAATATAGTTTCCATTCGCATCACGATCCTGTAATGTTCCTTTTCGACCATCTAAATAATCGAAACTTTCCACTAAGCTAAGCGAAGGCGAGATTCCAGAGGTGGCTTCATTATCCTCCGTTAAACTTTTGACAATATTTTCATGCGCAAATCGATGAACTTTAAGACCCACAGCAAAATCCTTTGCAAAAATCACTTCAGATCCAGTCTTTTTGTTTAACATTTCGTAAAAATTAACGCCTTTGTCAGGGTTCTCTTTAAACAAGGTAAAAGGACCGCTCATAAGTTCTTTAGAAGCGGCCAATGATTTACGATAATAATCGCTGGCCATAGCCGCAGGTATACCGACTTCATTGCCTGCTGTTACTACAGGTTCAGCCATCAGCCCATTATATTTGGCTAAGGATGCTGCATATAACATGGCTCTACTCTGTACAGCTAGAACAGTATATTTATTGGCTCTGGTTTTACTAGTCGCATTATTTCCGAGATCTTCTTTAATCGCTTCCATCTCTTGGTAAATAAAATCGTAAACCTCATGCTCCTTTGCTCGGGGCAACTGAAGCGGTGTTGGATCACCACTGAAGTCATAAATCATCTGTTTTGTCACGATAGGAACTCCACCCATACGTTTTACCATTTCAAAATAAACAAGCGCGCGGACAAAGCGCATTTCAGCTATATATTGTTTTTTTGTTGTTTCCGTTAGTTGGAGACCCAAAGTTTCTATATTTTCTAGCGAAAGGTTGATATCTCGAATCAATCCATAATCCCAATAGCGTCCATAATCATCCCCAAATTGAAAATCATTGCGTCCATTCTGATCACGGTGCCCAGACCACATGGCATCGTCCAGCTCAGTCATTCCTCCGCTGTTGAAAACACCATGTAACGTCGGTAAACGGTTATAATAGTTTGCCATCAACGAAGTCAGCAATTTTGGATCATTCCAAAGTTGATCGTCAGTAATTAATGTTTTTGAATCTCGATCTAACCAATTGTCGTGTTTACAACCTCCAAATCCAAGGCAGACAAACAGCGCTAAACAAGTATATAATTTTTTCATTGTTGATTTTCTTTAAAATGTTAAATTGAACCCAACCATAAATACGCGCTGCTGCGGATATACCACTGCTGCCGCAGCTTCAATCTCTGGATCGATCTGAAATTTCTTCACGTTGTCAAAGGAAAATAGATTAGAACCATTGACATACACTCGGATTTTCTCAGCTTTAATTTTTTTGATGAGATCATTAGAAAAATTATAGCCAAGCTCAAGATTTCTGATTCTTAAATAACGAACATTTGTTAACCAAAAATCACTATTTCTATGATTAGGTCCAGAATTACCATTACGTAGTGCAGGATAATATCCTGATACCCATTCACTATTTGCATCATAAGGATCAGTACGATGCCATCTATCTTCTAAGAGATATGCTGGTGAATTTCCGCCACCATGGAATGCATTGCGCAATTCGTAATCTTGAAACCATGATTGCATCGCTCCTCCGGATAAATCAGCATTCAGATCAATACCTTTCCAATTTAGTCCTATTCGTCCTCCAAATGAAATAATCGGAGCCCACCCGGTTTGATAACCGATTGGACGTTCGTCCAGATTATTAATCACACCATCACCATTAACATCCTTGTAGATAAAATCTCCAGGCAGTTGGTTCCGGTTATTTGAACCATCATTGTTAATTGGATGATTGCGAATCTCCTCTTCCGATTGGAAGCGGCCGACAACTTGGTAGCCCCACCATACACCTCCCCAACGATCTTCGTTTGAATTCCGGTATTCGTTCCAGGAGTTGCTGAAGCGCGGTTTATAAGATTCGATATTCTTAAAACGAGAATAGGTAACATTTCCACTCACCACATAATTCAATTCACCGATTTTATCCGTATAAGTGATCATACCTTCAGCTCCATAGTATCCATTCTTACCCAGATTCTCATTAGGTAGCGCATATCCGATCTCATCAGGTAATAACACATCATAACGTTTACCCGGAAATCCAGTACGGATAATCTGGAAGGCATCAGCTGTCAGCGTCAATTTATTACCAAATAAACCTGCATCCAGCCCGATGTTGTAAGTGGTATTCTTCACCCATGATAGATTTCTGATAGGAACACCACGTGGTTGCACACCTGTCACATAATTACCATCAAGAATCGCATCTCCTTGAGACCAATTGTAGCCTGCTAGATAGCCGTGCATATTGACGCCATTTTCCAAACCTGTTTGTCCTGCAGATGCCCGAATTTTGAAGTCTGTGACAACACTTTTCAAGGGTTCAAAAAAGTTTTCATCCGATACTCGCCATGCGACAGATGCTCCCGGAAAAAATCCCCAACGGCGATCCTTATAATATAAGTATGAACCATCGTATCGACCTAATAACTCAACTAAATACTTACCCTTGTAATTATAGTTTAATCGACCTATGTAACCTGCACGAGCTTCATAAGACCAATCATCTCCAAGGTCATTAACTTCAGCGAGTCGCATTATCGGGATGTAATTGTTCGTTGGATTTGCTCCTAATGAGCGGATCGTACGTACCCAATCCGAACGTTCATATCCTAATGTACCTGAAAGGGCATGATGACCGATATTTTTATTGTAATCAATTAGGAATTGCGCCGAGCGCGAAACAATATCCCGATTGGTATCATAACGCCATCCAGAACGTGTGCCTCCTGTAGCTTTATATTCATCGTTTTCAAAGCGATACACATCATAAGTATACTGGAAACCATCAAATTTATTATTGGTATAGTTGTACGACACAGTTCCTTTAGCAGAAAGACCAAATTTTGTTTTATAGGAGGCAAATAGGTTTACATTACCTGCCAAATATTTATTGTCCTTGTAGCCCGCAATATCACGATCAAAAACTGCTGGATTATAAGCAAAGTCGTTAGTATGATTCGGATATTTAGGGTTATCATTAGCGTAAGGTGCTACAGTAGGCCTGTTTTTGAACATCGCCAAAATAGATGAAAAATAGCCATCTCCTCCTGGCAGACCCACATCTTGTGTTCCTTCATGCCTTCCTGAAATCTGTGTACCTATTGTCAATCCTTCCAAAACAGTCGCTTCCATATTGGCTTGCAAATTGGTACGCTTGTAATTAAAGTCTTTGATCATCGCATCCTGTGTCAGGTGTCCAACTGAAAGAAAATAATTAGACTTATCGCTCCCTCCTGTCATATTCGCATTGATGTAGCGTTGTGGTATATTCTTACGAATAATCATGTCGTAATAATCATAACTTTTGTAGCCGGGCTCTGTCCCCATTTGCCATTTTTCAAGTTCTTGGGGTGTATATACCGCATTTGGATCTTTGTTTTCATTTTGAGCCGCTTCCACAAGACCTCGGGTATATTGCGCTGCATTGGCTAATTCAGGAAAACGAGTTAGATTTTGCCAGCCTTGATAGCCATTGATATTTACTTTTGCAGTTCCGCCCTTATTTCCTTTTTTTGTCGTGATTAAAACAACACCACCCGCTGCTCTAAATCCATAAATTGCAGCAGCAGCATCCTTCAAGATCGATATACTTTCGATATCTTCCAAATTTAAGGCATTGAACATATCTGCTCCAGAACCGTTTTGTGTTCCAACCCAATCCGTTCCTGTTTGACCGCCATAGGAAATACCATCGATCACATAAAGCGGATTTCCCATATTACGAATCTCAATTGCTGCTCCTCTCCCAGGACGAGCGTCTTTTCCACGGACGGAGATACCTTGTACTTTGCCTGCCAAAGCTCCTGCAGCTGTCGTAGAAGAAGTACGTACAATATCATCTGACTTGATATTACTGACAGCGCCAGAGATATTCCGTTTGGATTGCGTACCGTAACCCACGACCACAACTTCGTCCAAAGATTGATCACTCGTTTCCAACACAACCGAAAAGTTAGTCTGGTTGCCAATCGCAATACGTTGTGTTTTGTATCCGACATAAGTGATCACTAAATAGCCTTTTCCATCATGCAGTTGAAATCGACCAGTATTGTCTGTACTGGTTATTAAATTGGGCATTCCTTCAACAAGCACACTGGCTCCTACAATCGGCTCCTTGTCCTTGTTAATTACCTGCCCCGTAATTTTAGTTTGTGCATATGTCATTATGGATATTAAACTCATAAAAACATATAAGTAAAGAATCTTTAAGTTTTTCATAATTTATTCGTTTTCAATAACTGATTTTGGTTACCTACGATCTTGCCAATTTTAGATAATTTCTTGACGTAAATAAAGCGACAAGTATACCGCAAGTCAGCATGTTTAAGAATACATAAAAAGTTATTTATTAAATGTTAAAAATACACTTAAAAAAAAGTGACAAATTTTTTTTACCCCTGATAAAAAAGTCAAGCATAGCATTACAAATTCATAGTCTTTTATTGAGGGTTTTAAAAATGTGTTGGTTATAATTGTAAAACAAATATAAAAAAATAAATGTAAAACAAACATTTATTTTTAAAATTCATATAAGTTTGAATCTACCTAAGTAATTACACTTAACAAACAAGATTTAAAAGACTAATTAACAACAATATAGATGATCACTCCTTCCTGTGACCATCTATATTGAGACTTTATTTGGAGGAGAACTGTTATGCATTCCAATCTTAAAAGCCTGTAGGCATTCCATATTTTTTAGTCAACATGGACAGTTCTTTAGCAGTTATCGGCATGACAGAACCATGCCTTGGTGTAAATGCTCCACCCATCGGCGTATTTTTTATAAAATTGAAATGCGTAAGGTCCGAACTTTTGCAAAACTGATAATAGCCTTCCGTATAGCAGTCATACATCAAAATGTATTCATCTGAATGAATCGATTTAAATACACTAGAACCTTCAACAGGTTTCTTTTGATCCACATTGAGATGACGATATTCGGTCTCATATGGTCCAGTTATATTTTTACTTGTTGCCCGCATTACGCCACTTCTTGTACGAAAACCATTATTCACTGTAGATAAGCCCTCATCTTTAAAAAACAACACATATTCCTGCATCTTTTTATCATATACGATATCACCATCAATGGCTGCTGTGCCAAAATCAAATAACAGCTCTGGTGTACTGATATCCGTAAAATCGGCATTTGCATAGGAGTAGAAGATTTTAAAATAGGGCTGTTTTTTATCCCCTACTGCATACTCCCAGTCATGTCTACCTATCGAATAGTAGATCATGTATTTTTTCTCGACTACATCCCAAATCGTTTGTGGCGCCCACACGGCATGTAAATTTTCCTGATCAAATCCTTTTAAATTAGGAAAACGTGTTGGAAAATCAATCGCCTGATGTTCCCAATGGATAAGATCGGTACTTTTCATCAAGATGATACCATCATTACTCTGCCAACCTTCGCTTGAACGCATATCCGTTAAAACCATATAGAACGATTTTCCATCTTCAGCACGCATAATATGCGGATCCCGAATACTTTTTTTTAAGGCAATGCTGTCCGATGCAATGACCGGTTCCCCTCCATTCAAAGGCTGAAAATCTATACCATCTTTACTTATTGCATAGCGAACCTGTTCACCGTCAGGGCTGTTGTCAGAAAAATAAGCAAACAGATAGGCTACTGGAGCAATTTTTAAAGCCTTTTTACTTTGTCCAAGTGCAATTGCTCCATGCTGTATAAATAACATCAGCAATGACCACCTGATCATAAATTGTATCTTTTTCATAATGCTTACTATTTTTTGGCAGGAATGCGAAAAACGGTGAACGAATAAGGAGACAATTTGCACCTGTCTAATTGAAATGTTGCTGCAACAGGTTTAGCTGTCTGATCTGTTGGTTTTCCTGAAATAACAGTTGCATTCACTTGTTGATTTGCAACACCGATAGTCGAAAGATCAAGGTCAATTTCAACAGGTAATAAATTCACCAATTTGACGATGATATCACCCGATTTAGCATCGCGCACAATTGATTTTCCAACACGTTTGTTCACTGCTTCATCGTGATTTGATAACTTTAATTCACTAAAGAGATACGTATCGCCTGCATGCTGTCCAAATGCCTGCTGGATATAGTAACCCACAGTAGGTTTCACTGTCGTATTATTAAAGTAGATCAAATCTGGAGACCATTGCGTATTACCTTCTTTGGCCAACAGAGGTGCATATGAAGTCATGGTGACTACATCGGCATTTCTTTCGACATTGCACAGGTGTAATGCCTCTGCCAATGCTGTTTCAATCGTACTAGCACGATTGGGAACATGTGCAGCATATTCACCAAGATATACTTTAGCTTTCTTGCGGTCATAACGGTCGTAAAACTCCTGATTATGAATAAACCAACCCGGTGGATTGTAATAATGCTCATCGATTAAAGGAACATTTAATTTAGTTGCCAAATCCCAGCCTTCCACATAGTCCGATCCTTCATAAAATGGACCTGCTGTACCAATGACTTCAATATCAGGATATTTCTCTTTTACGGCTTGATAAATCAGGGTAAAGCGCTCTTTAAACAGATCGGTAATCAAATCTTCGTTACCAATGCCAATATATTTCAAGTTAAAGGGAGCTGGATGACCCGCTTCAGCACGTTTCTTTCCCCACAATGTCTTACGATCACCATTCGCATATTCAATGAGATCCAAAACATCCTGAATATAATCGCCCATGTCCTCCATAGGGATACCGCACTGCTGCCCGCCCAGTTCGTGACCATGATGTCCCGAATTTTGGCAAGGTACACCTGCAGCCACCACGGGTACAGGTTCTGCACCCATATCTTCACAAAACTGGAAATATTCAAAATAGCCTAAGCCAAATGATTGATGATACCCCCAGAGATTACGCTGTGGTTTTCGTTGCTCCACAGGTCCTATCGTATTTTTCCAATGGTAGATATTATCGATACCATCTCCATGAGCTACACAGCCGCCAGGGAAACGCACAAACCGAGGTTTCATGTCAGCAATAGTCTTAGCAAGATCTGCTCTTAAACCGTTAGCTCTATTTCGGAAAGTATTTTTAGGAAATAACGAAACCATGTCCATATCGACGGCTCCATTGTTGGAATAAGTAATCTCCAATCGAGCATCCGAAATGGTCACATTTCCAACCATATCCAATTTGTACTGTTCCCATTTTTTTGATAACTTCTTCGTTTTTGTTTCTCCAATAGTATTACCGTGCCCATCGATTAAGCGAATCTGCAAGTGGCCCAACTGTCCTGATTTCCCTCGGGCATATATTGAAAAATTATACTGCTCGTCTTTCTTAATGGAAATACCGCCAAACCCTTCATTGACGATTCCTGCTCCAGGTTTACCCTGCAAAGTCACATAATGCCGGTTATTTTCATGAATCGGAGATAGCGTATCAATCGTAATAACAGTTTCCCTATTCGTGGTGCGCCAAGCAGTTAAACTATGCCATTCTTTTCGATCCATAGGCGTATATTCAAATCCCCTATTCTGTATTAATTCGGCATACAATCCACCATCAGCGGCATAATTGATATCTTCAAAAAATGCTCCGATAAGTAGATCACTGATCTTACGCGCTGGAATATGTTCATCTAATTTTAGATTTCCTTTCAGGGGAGTAAGTGAAGCAAAGCGTTGTACATCATCGACCATCCGTTCACTATTCAACTTTCCCTTATAAGCATCCAACTGCTGTTTCTTTAACAGATTCTCTAGGATTTGCCACGCGACTTTATGAACTGTTCCCGTATAGTTACCATCAGAGAGACGGATCGCTACTTTTGTATTATGCACAACAGTAGCTTTTTTTGCGGTAGAAAACATTTTAAAATCCTTCGTTTCTACAGCGTAGTATCCTTTAGCGCTCCGATCCGTCTTCCAAATCACTTGGTAAGTACCCGTTGTCTTATTGTAATCAATAACAGGACTAAGGCAGTTGCTTCCGGCAAATACCAAAGGGTAAGACTGACTTTCCCATTGGATCAAATCGCGCGATGCACTATGTGCAAAAGCACCATCTTCTTGATTCAAACTCCATACACAATGCCAGATTCCTGTCGGT
Source organism: Sphingobacterium sp. B16(2022) (assembly GCF_012030425.1). Lineage (GTDB taxonomy): Bacteria > Bacteroidota > Bacteroidia > Sphingobacteriales > Sphingobacteriaceae > Sphingobacterium > Sphingobacterium anhuiense. Next base: position 2,150,801 of record NZ_JAAUVN010000001.1, read on the forward strand.
GATAAAAACAGGAAAGGATCAATCATCTTCTTCTGCGATCCCCATTGACCGTAGTCAGATCGTAAGAAACTAGCTTCTGCACCAATGGTGGTCCATTTTTTCTTGTCCAAGCTCCATGCAAAATGTAGCCCGTTGTGGTGATCATTCTTTCCCGAACTATAGGCAAATATATAAGCCGAATCCGGCTCATTGGCATATAATGCTGCATGTTTTACGACAAAGAATAACAATAAGCATATATAAATAAGCTGTTTTTTCATCAGAATAAAATTAGTAGTAGTTATTTATGTTCAAGTTCATAACTTCATTATTGGCTATAGCTTGCCAATGGTAGCGATATGAATTATAAATACTGGTGTTTATATACCCTTTCTTTTTATCATGACATGAAGAGTCCTAGATGGCACCAAATAGAATTTTAAGTAACATCGGTCCAACAGTTCACACCCTATCAAGATTGACTGTTTTACCTCAGCTTTTAAGGTCTTATTGTTGCAGTGAACACGTTGAAATGACACGACGTAAATAACTGTATACATCAGTCTAAAAGCGCCAACACAACCATATGCCTGCTTCACCTTTCGGTTTAAAGACCATCACAATGTATCATCTTTACGAGATCGCATCGATTCCGATTTACAACTGCATCTGCCCCACAGTACCAACACAACCAAGATGGACTGTGTCACCTGAGTTTTAAAGACCGTGATGTACTTATTTTTCCAAATGGCACCAAGTAGAACTTCACATCATATCCCACCCCACAAATGCCAGCATCATGCTGATCACATATTTGCAGACACGACAGGGTAAAGACAATGATACGATCACGAGTATATTTATAACCTGACGCCTAGGTGAAGGCTTCAGGAGTTAATCATATAACTGCGTTGTCTAAGACAAAGCTTCGTTTAGTTCATGGTGATTTGCATCTACGTGCGACCCATGACCGTATCATTGTAAAAAACTTATTTTATTGAACAGCCAACTTAATGACGGTCAAAGAGTATGGTGCAAACGTATCCACTATCTTTTTCCCTTTATAGCTGACCTGCTCCACTTTGGGCTGTATTTTCAACGGTTCTTCAAAACTTGTCGAAATACTCAAGTCCGCATTTGCCAAGGTCGTTTTTACAGCTGCCTGTTTCATTTTTTTCTTCGAATTGATATCAAAATTAACCTGTACCGGTTTACTATTATAATTAACAAATTTGATGATCAACTCCTTCTTTGCACTATCATATACAGAAGATGCAAACAAACTATCCTTCCCTGCCACCGCATCGCCATTCCATTTAACGGGGATAATATCAGTCCCCTTATTGGTCGAGTACAATTTCTGTACCTGATAACTTGGCGTACCGTATGCATGTAGATTATCGACCCAAATCAAGTCTGGGGTCCATTGCCAACCATCGACATGACCAAATAATGGCGCGTACGATGCCATTTGCACGACATCTGCATTTCGTTCCAGTCCGGTCAAGAAAGCTGCCTCTGAAAGCGCCGCTTCCCAAGTACTACGGCCAGGGCCATTAGGTCGGGTGGTGTGCGAAGCATATTCTCCAGCAAACACTTTCGGGCCGTTACGGTCATAATCATCATAACGGGAGACACTGGATAAAAACCACGTTGGTGGTCTATAATAGTGCTCATCAATAATATCAATCTTCATATCCCGTAGCTGCTCATCCAAATAAGCAAAACGCTCGCCATCGGGATCTGTACCGGAACTAGCAATAATGGCTATTTCAGGATGCTTCTCGTTTAAAACCTTTTTGAATGCAGCTAAACGCTCTATATACTGAGGTCCCCAATTTTCATTTCCTACACCAAGCATTTCAAGGTTGAAAGGAGCCGGATGCCCCATGTCCGAACGAAGTTTACCCCAGGTCGTTGTAACTGCCCCATTGGCAAACTCAATCAGATCCAATGCATCCTGTACATAGGTGTCCAACTCATCCATCGGAACAAGCTCTGCCGTATTAAACTGACAGGCCATCCCGCAATTTAAGATCGGTACCGCCTTAGCTCCAATATCTTCAGCCATTAAGAAATATTCGTAAAAACCCAAACCAAAAGTTTGAAAATAATCTGGAGCTGGTCTGTGCTTAAACTCAGTATTCCAACGGTTGATAATCAATTCGCGTTCCTCGATCGGGCCGACCGTCTTTTTCCATTGAAAACGGCTCGCTAAATCCCTACCTTCCACAATACAACCACCGGGAAAACGAATAAATCCAGGCTTCATATCGGCCAGCATCTGTACCATATCTTTCCGCAAACCTTTAGGTCTATTTTTCCAAGTCTCCGTCGGGAAAAGAGAAATCATATCAAGTTCTGCATCTCCAGCTCCTTCGATCCAGACATTTAACTTGCCTTTAGCAACAGTCTCTGAAGCCGTAAACTTCGCAGAACTACTTTTCCAATCACTTCCACTAGACAATATTAAACTACTATTTCCGACCACTTTATCCTGATCATCCAGCAACTCAACACGAATACGCATTCCGGCAGTTGCTTGTTTAAAGAGTAACGAAAACTCATACTGCTCCCCTTTCTTAATTCCCATACCACGGAACCCTTCATTTTGTATTCCTAGTTGCACACCCTTTGGGTTATGGATCTTCAATGAACGCGGATTACCTTTTCGTTTGCTGTTGTTTAAAATCAGAAACGCTCCCTCAGGTTCTTTGGTCAGTTTTTTCCAACCCATCCAAGGTTCATTAAATTCGAATGAACGATTTTTAATCAATTCGGCGTATATCCCACCATCGGCACCCATGTTAATATCTTCAAAGAAAACACCCCACATATCTGGTGACATCTTTCCGGCAGGCTGATCAAGGTCTACTTTAAGATTGACAGGACTCTGTGCAAACAAAGGTGTAGAACCAGCCATTAAAGCTGCTAGTAATAGCTCAATTTTTTTCATCCTATTTTATTTTATCGTAAATCTATATTCCGATTTCGTGCTATAAGTCTGCTCTGGTTTCAATACTGTCGAAGCAAAAGCAGGATGATTAGGAGCATCGGGATAATGCTGTGTTTCTAAACAAAATGCAGAACGGAACGGATATGCCAAACCACCTTTTCCTTTAGGATCAGTGTCCTTCATGAAATTGCCACTATAAAACTGTAAACCCGGTTCTGTAGTCAATACCTGCATTTCTATTCCCGTTTTCGGCGCATACACAGAAGCAACCTTTCTAAAACCAGCCGCTTGAGACAATTCAAAGTTATGATCATACCCTTTTCCGATCTTCAACTGAGCATTATCTGTTTCAATACGATCGCCGATGACAAATCCTTTACGGAAGTCAAATGGTGTTCCCGCGACTTGAATACTCTTTCCAGTCGGTATCAAGGTATCATCCACTTCCGTAATAGCTGCAGCATCGATTTGGAGCTCATGATCCAGTATCGTTGCAGATCCTGCACCATTTAGGTTGAAATAAGCATGGTTCGTTAGGTTTAGTACCGTCTCTTTATCCGTATTTGCTTGATAATCCATGACCAAGCCACCGGTATGACTTAAGGTATAGGTTACTTGCATTTTCACTTCACCAGGATAACCTGCCTCTCCATCAGGAGAAAGATAAGTGAAGGTAATGGATGAATCCGAACTGTTCGCGACATCCCATACCTGATTATAAACACCATGAGTACCCCCATGCAGGGAGTTTTTTCCATCATTCTTCTCCAGTTCGTATTTAACTCCCTGCAAAGTGAAAGTTGCATCCCCGATTCTATTTCCATAACGACCTACGATAGCCCCATAAAAATTACTCGCATTAGCTTTATACTCCGCAGCACTGTCATAACCAAGGATCACATCTGTCAAGTTGCCGGCTTTATCCGGAACCTGTAAGTTCACTAACCTTGCACCATAATTTGTCAGCGCAGCTTTAAGCTTGCCATTCGTTAATGTATACAATTTGACATCTTTACTATCGATAACCGAATCAAAAGACGTATCCACGGAATCTGTTTTTTCAGTCGTATGCTGTTTATTCGAGGTCTGTTGGCAACCACAAGCCAATGCGGACGTCAACAAAATACCATTTATAATTTTACTATTCATATTGTTATGATTTACAATTGATTAATCATTATTACATCTACCAAAAACGCACATATATAGCTGTTACTAATAAGAGTGTTACCACAATCAATACCAAAATCGATGGCTCTACTTTGAACATTTTTTTGTCCAGTACAAATGCCTTTGGATTCTCTTTTGGACCAAATAAGCTAACACCGATCATCAAGGCTAACGTAAAAGCAAAAGCTAGTCCCATACAGATTTGAAATGGAATTTCGTAATGACCACTTTTATTGATGTAGGCTGTATACAGCCAAGTTTCAGGACCAAATACTTTTGTCGCAAATTCATTGAAAAAGATCGATAAACCAAATCCCGAAACCAATCCCGTGATTGCAGCAGGACCAGTGGTACGTTTCCAGAACATTCCCAATAAAAACATAGCAAACACACCTGGACTAATAAAGCCCGTATATTTTTGAATAAAGGTAAATCCACCGGCACCTCCAATGCCTAAGGTATCATTCCAAGTAAACAATACAGCTACAAGAATAGAAACGACAATTGTAATTTTACCTACCCACACCATCTTCGATTCAGATGCTCCGGCATTGATGTATTTTTTATAGATATCCAACGTATAAATAGTAGCAATACTATTTGCTTTACCCGCTAAACCGGCAACGATAGCAGCCGTTAGTGCCGCAAGTGCTAAACCTTTCATACCATTTGGTAAATGACCTAGAATAGCGGAATACGCATTGTCAGCATGAAATACCCCTCCTGGTGCCATCTCCTCTTGCAATGCACCATTTTTATAAAGCACATACGCGGCAATTCCAGGTAGCATGACGATAAGTGGCATCAATAACTTCAAAAGCCCGGCAAATAAAATACCCATACGGGCAGTTTTTAGATCAGCTCCCAAAGCACGTTGTGTGATGTATTGGTTACAACCCCAATAGTTCAAGTTCACAATCCAGATACCAGCTAGGTACATCCCTATCCCTGGCAACATGAGGTATTTGTTAATCTCTTCTTGTGTAGCCCCAACTCCGGGTTTATCCACGATCATTTCAAAATGCTTAGGTGAATCTTCCATGAGTTTATTAAAACCTGCCAAGACATCCTTACCAAGACCGAAGTGCTCACTTACCAAGGTTAATGCAACGTAAGTCGTAGCGATACCTCCGATAATCAAAACCACCACTTGGATCACATCGGTAAAACCGATGACCCGCATACCTCCTAAGGTAATAATGACGGCAAAAACAGCTAAGGCCACCATAATCAAGTGAAAACTATCTCCTCCACCAGCCATACTCGATATAGCGATTGCGCCCAGGTATAAGATCGACGTTAGGTTGACAAACACATATAAGAAAAGCCAAAAAACTGCCATGATCAGACTGGTCGTTTCATTATACCGATTGTTTAAAAACTGAGGCATTGTAAAGATCTTATTCTTAAGATAAACCGGTATAAACCACACGGCTACAATAATTAAAGCCACAGCTGCAATGAGTTCGTAAGCCGCAACGGCAATACCGACTTCAAAACCATTTCCACTCATACCAATAAATTGTTCGGCAGATATATTGGAAGCAATCAATGAGGCTCCAATAGCCCACCAGGTCAATGAACCCTCTGCCAAGAAATAGTCTTTACTACTATTGTTGGCTGCTGTTTTTCTACTGTATATCCAGAAGCCATATCCGGCTACAATAATAAAGTAGACGACAAAAATAATGTAATCTACTGTTGCAAATTTATCCATAGTATTGCGATTTGCTTATGATGAAGTCCTACTCCTTTTATTAAGAAAGGCGCAGGACCATTCCGTTTATTTCTTCATTAAAAAATAGAGTTCATTCCACTTCAACTGGTTTTCCAGATGCGTTAACGTCGTGTTTTCATCAATAGCGACATACTCCAGTCCAGCAATACGGGCAAAATCTTCCAGATATTCAGGTTTTAAACTCAAACTATAAGCAGTATGATGAGCCCCACCAGCATAGATCCAGGCACTACAAGCAGTTTTCATATCCGGAAGGGGTTTCCATAGAACCCGTGCCACCGGCAATTTAGGCAACTCCTCTTTCACATCGACACCGATCACTTTATTGACGATCAAGCGAAAACGAGTTCCTAAATCAATCAGTGAGGCATTCAAAGCAGGACCACTTAAGCCATCAAACACCAAACGCGCAGGATCAGCCTTACCGCCAATTCCCAACGGATGTACTTCTATTCGAGGCTTATCAGCTGCTAAAGCTGGATCCACCTCAAGCATATGCGAACCGAGTACCATTTCATTCTCAGGATCAAAATGATATGTGTAGTCTTCCATAAAAGCTGTAGTACCCGGCAAACCAGCACCCATTACTTTACATGCACGCACCAATGCGGGTGTTTTCCAATCACCTTCTCCGGCAAATCCATATCCTTCAGCCATCAATCGCTGTACGGCTAATCCAGGCAGTTGTACAAGACCGTGAAGATCTTCAAAAGTATCGGTAAATCCTTTATAATTGCCAGATTCTAAAAACTTCCTCAATCCAAGCTCAATACGGGCTGCCTCTACCAAACTTTGGCGTTGCTCTCCTCCTGCTACTACATTAGCTGCGAGATCATAAGTGGCCTCGTACTCCTGCAGTAAAGTATCAATTTCCGATTCCGTAACCGCATCTACTACCGCGACAAGATCGCCAACGGCGTAGGTATTCACTGAAAATCCAAATTGCGTCTCAGCCGACACTTTATCCCCATCAGTAACCGCAACATAACGCATGTTATCACCAAAACGGACAAATTTCGCCCCCTGCCAATCATGCCAAGCAGCAGCTGCACGTACCCACACATTTATGCGTTCAATTACCTCCTCATCTTTCCAGTGACCAGTAACTACTTTTCTACCGATATTCAATCGGGTCACAATATGACCAAACTCACGATCGCCATGTGCACTTTGGTTTAGATTCATAAAATCCATATCCATCGTACTCCAAGGAATATCACGGTTATATTGCGTATGCAGGTGAAGTAATGGTTTCTGTAAAGCCTGCAACCCTCTAATCCACATTTTTGCAGGTGAGAATGTATGCATCCATGTAATCAAACCGATACAGTTTGCTGCAGCATTAGCTGCAGTTAAAGTACTGTATATTTCTTCACTATTTTTGACAATGGGTTTGTATACTACCTGTACAGGGATCTCCCTATGTGCCGAAAAATATTGAGCTACTTCTTCAGCATGTAAAGCCACCTGTTTTAAGGTCTCTTCACCATATAAATCTTGGCTCCCAGTAACGAACCAAACTTCCAATTTATTTAAATCGATATTCATAGTTTATAATTTCTTGATTGGCTTTAGGTCCAATCTCCTTTCAATTTTATTCGTTTATATTTGATTATTTATTCTTTTTACTCTTGCCCATAATACGAAGCTCCGCCATGCTTACGTTCATAATGCTTTTTGATCAAAGCATCTTTCAGGCGTGGCGCTTTCGCATTAATCTGTTCTGTCAACAAAGCCATTTGTGCCACCGTTTCCAAAACTGCACTATTATATACCGATTTAGCACCGGTTTTCCCCCATGTAAATGGAGCATGATTTCCTACTAAAACCATTTCAACTTCTTTATAATCGAGTTTATATTCATCAAAATGATTTATAATCTGAAATCCCGTTTCATATTCATAATTCCCCATTATCATTTGATCATCCATGGGTGACGCACACGGAATGTCTGTTGTTAAGTGATCTGCGTGAGTCGTTCCAAAAATTGGAATATCACGTTGGCTCTGTGCCCAAGCAGTTGCATAAGTAGAATGCGTATGTGTAATACCACCTACCTCCGTCCAGTGTTTGTAAAGCACAGCATGAGTTTGCGTATCAGATGAAGGTCTCAGCTTCCCCTCTACCACACGCCCCTCAAAATCAACAATGACCATATGATCTGGAGTCAATTCATCATAGGGTACACCACTAGGTTTAATTGCAAACACGGCACGATCACGATCCGCAACGCTAACATTTCCAAAAGTAAAAAGCACCAATCCCAATTTAGGCAATTGCATATTGCAATGAAAAGCTTCTTCTTTTATGTCTGTATAAATCATTATTTTATAGTTCAAAAAATTAAAAAATCATATATATAAGAAGCGACGAATAAGGCGCTACTTCGCCACAATTAATGTTTGGTTTCTACGATAAAAGCACCAAGACTCTTGTAATGTTCATATCTTTTGGCATAGATTGCGACCATTTCTGGACGAGGCTCATACGTTTTTTCAAAACCCTGTCCCATAGCTTCCATTGCATCTTCAACCTTTGCATAAATACCAGCAGCTGTAGCAGCAAACATAGCTGCTCCCATAGCGCAAGTCTGTTCAGATTTATGAATACGAATAGGCATATTCATAACATCAGCCATCGTCTGCATGATATAAGGAGATTTCTTTGCAACGCCACCTAACCCGATTAATCCCTTCACCGGTACACCTTGCTCAACAAAACGATCTGCAATACTTTTGGCACCAAAACAAGTCGCTTCGACGATTGATCGAAAAATTCGCACTGCATCTGTCCCTAGATGAAGACCCAATAACGCACCTTTTAAAGTCTGATCAGCATCTGGTGTCCTACGTCCATTAAACCAATCTATTGCCAATTCTGAGGATTCTGTGACTGGTAGTGCTTCAGCTTTTCGACTTAACTCAGGAATCAATTGTGTATCAATTAGGTTAGCGATCTTTACTCTATCTGCTGGTGAAATATCATTAGATTGTGCAATTATATTAGCGAATGGCCATGATAGTACTTGCTTAAACCAAGCATAAGCATCGCCAAAAGCCGACTGACCCGCTTCCATACCAATCATGCCAGGGATAATCGATCCATCCACCTGTCCACATATACCCTTTACAAGGGTTTCACCAACCTCATCATGCGGAGCGACTAACATGTCACAAGTCGACGTTCCCATCACTTTACTTAAATAATACGGCTCAATCTGTCCGCCTACTGCTCCCATATGACAGTCGAAAGCACCTACACCAACAACTACTTCAGTAGAAAGACCCAATCGGGTTGCCCATTCCTCCGAAAGTGTTCCGGCAGATTCGGCTGCAGTATGCGTATCGGTAAATAAACGATCTACCATACCATCTAAATACGGATCCAGTTCTGCAAAAAATTGATTCGGAGGAAGACCACCAAACTCAGCGGCCCATAAAGACTTATGCCCTGCTGAACAGACACTACGCTTAATGTCTTGGGCACGTTTGCCTCCTGTCAATAAAAACGGTATATAATCACAATGTTCGACCCAAGTATAGAGTGCATTGCGCACTTCCTGATCATCACGAAGCACATGCAGTAGCTTTGCCCAGAACCACTCCGATGAATAAATTCCACCAACATATTTTAAATAATCGATATCATATTTTTGAGCATGATCATTAATTTCCTGAGCTTCCCTAACGGCCGTATGATCTTTCCAAAGAACAAACATGGCATTCGGATTATTAGCAAAACGTTCAGTTAAAGCAAGAGGAATACCCTTTTCATCAACTGCTATAGGAGTAGAACCAGTTGTATCAATAGAAATTGCTTTTACAGATTTGGCAATTTCAGCATTACCTGACTTTTGAAGACATTCAAGTATTGTAAATTCCAATCCTTCAATATAATCTAAAGGATGCTGCCGAAATTGACTTGTCACCGGATCACAAAACTCTCCGCTGTTCCATCGCGGATAGTAAAAAACTGCACTAGATATCTCTACGCCATTATCCGCATCTACTAAAACCGATCGAACGGAATCACTACCGTAATCTAAGCCGATCACATAAGCTTTCTTCATTATTTGTGTTTTTGGTTTATAATATTGATTTATAATCTCTTACTTAGAAAACAAACTATTTAAATCCAGCAAGCTGAGTTGTTAATCGGAGTAATTAATGTCAAATTAACATTTATTTTTTTAAAAAATGAAATTTTAATTTATTTTTCGTTGTTTTGTATAGAAATAAAATATTAATCCGTTTATATAAATACGATATAAGTTAATCGTTATAGAATGGTTTTTTATATGAAATACTAGATAGATTGTAACAGGTACGATACATTTTGTATCTTTAATTAATTATAAACGAGATTACTCAATTATGGATTTTTACAAAAATGAGCCAAGCTTATTATTAGCTGTGGATTGTATTATTTTTGGATTTAATGGCGAATCATTAGAAATTTTACTTATTAAAAGAGGATTTGAGCCCGAACGCAATAAATGGAGCTTAATGGGTGGATTTGTTCAACCAGAAGAAAATCCGCAACAAGCATCTTCTCGTATTCTGAAGAAACTGACAGGTTTAGATGGAGTCTATATGGAAGACTGTGGCATTTTTGGCGATCCTGACCGTGAAAAATATGGACGTGTGGTCAGTATCGCACATTTCGCATTAATTGATGTACATCAATATAAACACATCATCAGTGAAGAATTTGAAGCTTGTTGGTTCCCGCTCAAAGATCACCCAGAATTAATATTTGATCACAATCAGATGATTGAGAAAGCGAAACGTGAGCTTCGAGCAAAAGCGGCACTCTACCCTATTCTATTTGAGCTATTACCAGAAAAATTCACGATTCCACAAATTGTATCACTTTACGAAAGTGTCTACGATACCGAATTGGATACACGCAATTTTAGCCGTAAGCTGCTTTCTTCGGAACTGATCATTAAACTAAAAGAAAAAGATAAGGAAAAATCTAAGAAAGGAGCATTCTACTTTCGATTAAACAAGGACATTTACAAAGAAAAAATCATGTCATTCCTAAGCTACTTACCAAGCTGGTCAATAAACAGTTAACGATCAGCTCTAAACAGTTGAATACCTTTTTTTGGCTTAAATTAATAAATGTATTAATAACATTTAAATAATAAAAGTAAGATTAAGTATAAATCTTAAACCAGAAATGCCATGACTTTAAAAAGAATCATTACATACTTTACTTGTATGGTCATCTGCTCATCCGAATTATCAGCACAAACTAAGCCTCAGCTGAACTATTTCGATCTGAACGATGTCCGCTTGCTTCAAGGCCCTTTCAAGCATGCCCAAGATCTTGATTTAAAATATCTATTAGAGATCGATGCAGATCGTTTATTAGCTCCTTTCCTACGCGAAGCTGGGCTACCTCAAAAGAAAGAATCTTATACCAATTGGGAAAATACAGGCTTAGATGGCCACATCGGTGGTCATTATATTTCTGCCCTTGCACATATGTATGCGGCAACTGACGACCTACAAATAAAAAAAAGGTTGGATTATATGCTTTCCAATTTAAAAAGTTGTCAAGACGCTAATGGCAATGGCTATATTGGTGGGGTTCCAGGTGGAAAAACCATTTGGAAAGAAATCGCACAAGGCAATATTCAAGCAAGTGGATTTAGCTTAAATGGTAAATGGGTACCGCTATACAATATTCATAAGACTTACGCAGGTCTACGTGATGCTTACCTTCTTACAGGAAATGAGGAAGCAAAAAAGATGCTGATAAAGATGACCGACTGGGCTATTATATTAGTACAACAACTTTCTGAACAACAAATTCAGGAAATGTTACGTAGCGAACATGGCGGACTCAACGAAACATTTGCGGATGTTGCAGCTATCACACAAGATCCAGCATATCTTGCACTTGCCCGTCAATTCAGCCATCATGAGGTACTAGATCCATTAATTAAACACCAAGATAAGCTTACCGGACAACATGCTAACACACAAATTCCAAAAGTATTAGGTTTTAAGAGAATCGCAGATATTGCTCAAGATGAAACCTGGGAAAGTGCTGTCCGATATTTCTGGGAAAGTGTTGTAACACAACGCTCCATTTCCTTTGGAGGCAATAGTGTTAGTGAGCATTTTAATCCGACCAATGATTTCTCAAAAATGATCCATAGCATTGAAGGCCCCGAAACTTGCAATACTTATAATATGCTACGTTTGACAAAGATGCTTCATCAAACCGATCCAAAGGGCAAATATCTAGACTATTATGAACGTAGTTTATATAATCATATATTATCTAGCCAACATCCGGAAAACGGAGGATTCGTTTACTTTACCCAAATTAGGCCTGGACATTATCGAGTATACTCCCAACCACATACAAGTATGTGGTGCTGTGTTGGATCCGGAATGGAAAATCATTCGAAATACGGCGAGATGATCTATGCGTATCAAGGTAATCATCTATATATTAATTTATTTATACCTTCACGTCTCAACTGGCGCGACCAAGAAGTCGAAATCGTCCAAGAAAACAATTTTCCAGAACAAGCAAGTACAACCCTACACATTCACCCAAAAAAGAATGGCAAAAAATTTGCACTACATGTGCGAAAACCCGCATGGTTGTCCGAAAAACCAAGTATACGCATAAATGGTAAAATCTATAAAATTGATAGAATTGAGGGCGATTTCTTCACCATTGATCGTGAATGGAAAAAAGGTGATCAAGTCGTTATTCAGCTTCCTATGGGTATACATACAGAACAGCTACCAGATCAAAGTAAATACTATAGTTTACTCTATGGTCCAATTGTATTAGGAGCGCGCACATCCGGACCATTACCCGACTTGTTATCCGACGATAGTCGGATGGGGCATGTCGCAAAAGGAATCCAGATTCCATTGAGAGACTTACCAATTCTAACGACAGAACCTTCTGCTATACCAAACCTAGTAAAACCTATTGCATCAAAGCCATTACATTTTTCATTATCGGGTCTTCGTCTTGCAAAAGAAAATATTAACATGGAACTTGAACCATTTTATAAGATTCACGACAGCCGATACATCATCTATTGGCCGCAAGCGACGGAACAAGAGCTTGCTAGTACACAGGAAAAAATGCAACGCGATGAACAAGAGAGTCTCCGTTTAAACACCCTAACCGTGGATAAAGTTGTCTGCGGGGAGCAACAACCGGAATCTGATCATTTTATTCAACAGCTGAATAGTCATGCAGGTGTATTTGACGATACCCGTTGGCGTGAAGCAGATGGCTGGTTCAGTTATATCTTAAAAAAGCAAGATGGCAAAAATGCAGACATCTATATCAAATATCTAACGGAAGAAGGTCCAAGAACGACAGAAATCATGGTAAACGATGTTATCGTTGGAAAGTTAGTGCCAGCAACAGCAACATCTGATATCAAAACAGCACGTTTCACATTGACACAGGGTCTAGAAGCAGAAAAACAATTAAACATAAAAATCAAAGGAGCAGACCAGAATAGAAGCCACAAAATTCTCGAAATTCGTATCCTCAAAAATCAATAAAAAATTGAGATAATTATGTCTATAACTGGCAATACTTTACCTTGCATGATGATATCCTGAGACTCAATACCCAGTCTCAGGGTTCATATTTTTATTGCTCCTCATCCGCCTTCAAATCAATGATTTTTTCCGTAAGCAATTTCAATACGGAATCTATGGCAATTAGATTAAAATTCCATATCTCCTTTAAAAATAAAAAAGCTCCAAGAATTTCTTCTGGGAGCCTACCAATCAACCAATTATAATCATCTTACTTCTTTACTTGCTCAGCAGATAAACCTGTTAAGCGGTCACCGACAATCGGAATCTCATTTAGCTTTGCAGTCAAACTAGTCAAATCTGAAGCGGAAAATGCATAAACAGCAGCCCAAAGATTCTCCTGCAAATGGGCTAATTTAGTTGTCCCTGGAATCGGTACGATAAAAGATTTTTGCGCTAAGAGCCATGATAGTGCCACCTGTGCAACGGTTAATCCACGGAGATCTCCAAATTCTTTAAGAGTGTCAATCAATTTCCAATTCGCAATTACATTTTCAGGCTGATACCGTGGCAATGAAGGCCTGTTATCATTATTAGGATCGTATATTGAACGCTCATTTAAGTATCCCGTAATCATCCCACGACTTAGCGGACTATACGGGACAAAACCAATCCCCAATTCTTCACATAGCGGAATCACATCCTTTTCCGGTTCACGTGTAAATAAAGAATATTCACTCTGCAAAGCTGTTAGCGGTTGCACAGCATGGGCTTTTCTTATATTGTCCACATTCGCCTCACTCATTCCAAAATGCCTCACCTTACCTGTTGCTATGAGATCTTTCACTGCACCAGCGACTTCTTCAATAGGGATATTGGGATCAACACGATGTTGGTACAATAAATCGATGTAATCTGTTTTTAAGCTTTTCAACGAATGCTCGACAACTGCTTTAATACGATCTGGATGACTATCGAGTCCTTCAGACGGTTTACCATTTTTAAAACCAAATTTAGTGGCTATAATGATATCCTTACGAAACGGAGCCAATGCCTCCCCAACCAGTTCCTCATTAAACAGGGGACCATAAGCTTCTGCTGTATCGTAAAAATTCAAACCCAATTCTGGAGAACGTCTCAATAGGTCAATCATTTCCTTTCGATCGGGAATAAAACTCCGATGATAACTCATACCCATGCAGCCTAATCCCAAAGCTGATACTTCAAGACTTTGCTTCCCTTTACCCAAAGTCCTTTTTTCTGATGAAAGGTTCATTTTACTTTTGTCACTATGGTTTTCTTTTTCGGATGAACGATTACATCCTACAAGTCCTAAAGAAGAAGTTGCCAATAAGCTCGTTCCGATAAACGCTCCCTTTTTTAAGAAGTCTCTTCGATTATTCTGTTCCATATCATTTAAGTTTATTCTTTACTATTAAAAAAATCCCAAAAGTCGATTCAAGCTCTAAAGAATCCACGTTCTTGCACTTCTTCAAAAATCGACACAAATATGTAGCGTTATAGGATACAAATTACTGTTTAACTTACCATTATTACAGATTACATGCTTTAAGACTCCCATCAGACACACAACATGTTCTACGATTGCATGAATTATCATCCTATTCTTCCGAGATCGCGAGCAATTCAGCAGATAGGCGCTCACCTTGAATGGAGATCTTTGTCAGAGCAACCTCGATTTCGATCAGATCCTCGGCAGTCATCATGACGTTGGGCGCCTGAATATTATCATCAATGTAGTCGAGCTTATCCATTCCCGGGATAGGAACAATAAGACGGTTTTTACTAAGCAACCAAGCTAATGCGAGCTGCACCGTTGATATTCCTTTTTTTAGTGCCAATGCATTTAACATTTTGATTAAAGGCATATTCGCCTGCATCGCTACTTTAGTAAATCTGGGAAAGCTCGCGCGCAGATCAGTTTCAGGATCAAAGGTAGTTTCTGCTGTTATCGTACCGGTCAAAAAACCAGTACCCAAAGGGCCCCACGGTACAAAACCAATTCCCAGTTCCTCACAAAGCGGTAGCACATATTGTTCCGGCTCACGTGTCCAAATCGAATACTGGTTTTGAACAGCAGTAACCGGTTGAACAGCGTGCGCCTTTCTGATAGTAGATGCACCCACCTCAGAAAGTCCAAAATGCTTTACCTTCCCCTCCGCAATTAAATCTCCCACCGTACCGGCGACATCTTCAATCGGAACATTCGGATCAACCCGATGTTGATAAAATAAATCAATATAATCTGTCCTTAATCGCTTAAGTGAAGCCTCCGCAACCTTACGTATATGTTCAGGTCGACTGTTCAAGCCACCTTCTTCCGAGATCATACCAAACTTGGTTGCGATAACGACCTCCTTGCGAATAGGGATCAACGCCTCACCCACCAATTCTTCATTTGTAAAAGGTCCGTAAGCCTCCGCTGTATCAAAAAATGTGATTCCTTTCTCAAAAGCTCCACGTATCACACGAACACCTTCCCGTGTGCTAACTGCCTTTCCAGTACCAAAACTCAGATTCATACAGCCCATCCCTATTGCTGACACTTCAAGTCCGCTATTTCCTAAAACTCGCTTTTTCATTTTCTTTACCCATTTAATTTGTTTAAATTCATTAGCCAATCATCATTTGTTAAATGACAGGACAAAATTCGCTAGGTTCAGTTGATTCTTGCTTATACAGATTACGGCAATTCTTACCATTATTACTGTTAACAGCCTTAGCCTATCCCGACCTATGCTATAATTGATTAATATTGAATTATAAAAAAAGAGTTATGGAAGAAATCATCAAAATAGACAGTATTGATGCCTACAATAAAATGCGTGGCATAGAAACCTTGCATCCCTTAATTACAGTAATCGACTTATCGAAAACAAAACCGATGCCTGCACAGACTTTTAACTTTGGTCTTTATGCCATCTTTCTGAAAGAATTAAAATGTGGCGAATTGAAATACGGTCGCAACAATTATGATTTTCAGGAAGGAACATTGGTTTTCATTGCTCAGGGACAAGTATTGGGCGTACAGCCTAATATCACAACCTTTCAACCCTCAGGGTGGGCACTCTTGTTTCATCCTGACCTGATCAAAGGAACTTCATTGGGAAAGAAAATCCATGAATATAACTTCTTCTCATATGATGTAAACGAGGCTTTACATCTTTCCGAAAAAGAGCGGCATATTGTTTTAGATTGCTTTACCAAAATCCAATATGAAATGGAACAAAGCATTGACAAGCACAGCAGAACATTGATTACATCCAATATTGAATTATTTTTAAACTACTGTACCCGATTCTATGACAGACAGTTTGTAACCAGGGACCATTCCAACAAGGGTATACTGGAAAAATTCGAAGATATATTAAACGCTTATTTTACCGAAGATAAATCTCAAAAGATCGGACTACCGACGGTAGCTTACTGTGCTTCAGAATTGAACCTATCTCCAAATTACTTCGGCGATATCATCAAGAGCGAAACTGGTATTACTGCGCAGGAATATATCCAAACTAAGGTTATAGATTTCGCCAAAGAAAGAATTTTTGATCACGAAAAATCAATCAGTGAAATTGCCTATGAATTAGGTTTCAATTATCCCCAGCATTTCACTCGTTTGTTCAAGCAAAAAGTAGGCATGTCCCCCTCCGAATACCGATCATTAAACTAATTTGATAAATAGTTTTAATCCACAAGTTTCTCCTCAGGACTGTCTTAAAATGATGCTAAATAAGAAGAAATACAAAAGGAAGTCTATCAAATTCTTGATCAACTTCGTCAATTCGTTTTAAAGAAGACCGCCAACGATTTATATGCATGATGATAAAGTCATTTAGTCAGTTCAATCTCAAACAAATTTCATTAACTTTATAGCTTATTAAGATCGACCATATTACATAAAACAATCTATTGGAAATGAATAAATTTGTTTATTTATCGCTTTACTTATTTGGATTTCCGTTTGCTTCCTTTGGCCAGGAAACAACGTTGACTGCCGATGAACTTTTTGTTAAAGCACGAACAGAGGCTTTTGATCAAAAAAATTATGCGGAAGCGATAAAAATCAGTAAACAGGCTTTGAAACAGGCTCCCGAATATACGGATATCAGTATCTTTTTAGGACGTCTATACACTTGGTCTGATAAAATAGATAGTGCCCGTACCATATTTTCCAAATTGGAAAGTCAAAATGTGCAAGATGAAGATTTGTACATAGCCTATGCTTCTTTAGAGTATTGGAACGATCAAGCGGCCAAAGCAATAAACTTGGTGGATAAAGGTCTTTCTTTTCACCCGACGTCAGAAGATCTTCTCCTTTTAAGGACAAAAATAGAATACAGTAATAATGCGTATGAAAGTGCTGAAAAATCAGTAAATAATCTACTAAAATTAAATCCTAAAAATGCTGAAGCAAGAGCTTTAGCAAAAAGTATCCAGGAGTATACAGCTAAAAATGCTATCGGGCTTAATTATAACTTTGTTCACTTTGACAAACAATTTGACGATAACTGGCATATTGTAGCACTTAGTTATAAAAGAGCAACACCACTAGGATCAGTAATCTTCAGAACAAACTATGCGAATAAATTTGCTGACAATGGACTACAATTTGAAGTAGAGGCTTATCCAAGATTATCTAAAATGTTTTATCTCTATGTGGCTGGGGGCTATTCCAATAATGTAGGTATATTTCCTAAATACAGAACTGGTGTTTCTTTATATGCAAATTTACCGCACAGCTTTGAGGGTGAAGTCGGATACAGACAGCTATATTTCAGTGATAACATCTGGATGTATACAGCATCAATAGGCAAATATTATCAGAATTTCTGGTTCAACCTAAAAACGTATCTAACCCCAAGCAATGAAAATATATCACATTCATACGCTGGTACAGTTCGATACTATACCAAAGGAGCAAATGACTATTTAGGATTTCTAATCGGAACAGGAATTAGTCCTGAAGAAAACCGGAATAATCTCCTAGACCAGTCCATTTATAAGCTTAAAACATTCAAGATCGGAGCAGAATATAACTTTTCGGTCAACCGTACAAATCTGTTTTCCATTTCTTCTACATACTTCAATCAAGAGTTTAGACCTAATGAGAAGGGTAATCAGATCGATATCACAGTGGGCTATATCAAAACCTTTTAGGGTTTTGATATCGTTTGCTTAAAATAATTCTTAAAAATACTGTCAGGCAGTAGCTGTTTCTTAGTATAGAATTGCTTATTCTGACGCTTAAACAGTTCGAAACGCTTGATGAGCAGATCACGCTCCGAACCCTCAGAAAGAGGTTCCTCATTAAGTGTTGCATCTAATTTATACAACTGGCCATCCGAAATATGGTAGTCACCATAGACAAAGTCAATCAACTGATTCTTACTTTGCATCATCGCCGCTCCATTTCCTTTAGCAGAAGCTCCGATCTCCATACCACGGCCTATCCAGGTTACCTGTCCTGGGGTATTCACCTGATAATTATTACGATAAAAAGCAAGCAGAGAAGGTGTCACATCAAAGTGACTTACCTTATGACGGAAAGTATGTGCCGCCTTTAGTAATGGTGAATAAATCATTAATGGAACATGATAGCGATCAATTTTACTTTCTAAAGGAATCTCAGGCATAGCGTGATCACCGGTTATAATAAAGATCGTATTAGCGAAATCTGCCCGCTTTTGATAATCCCTGAAAAACTGTTGCAATGCATCGTCCAAGTTCAATACAGACACCAGTTGCTTCCGGTTTTGCAAAGCCCATTTTTTGCGATCAGGCGTCAGATCGCCCAGAGCTAACCGCTTATCAAAAAGTTTTTCATAAAAAGCAGCATTATTGATTAGAAAAGGATTGTGGGTAGAGAGCGTTAACAAAAGATGAAAGTAAGGTGTCTGCTGCACTTTCTGTACCTCCAACATTTTTGCGAATACCGCTTGATCCTCATACCCCCAACTTTCTCCCCCTTTTTCGGGAAGCTTTTTATATGGTTCGGCATAAGACCACTGATCGACCAAAGTATCCACTTTACTGTAAGTCATGAATTTTTCCATGAAATCAAACTTTGAATTACCGCCATAGAAAAAACCTGTATTGAATCCATTTGCTTTTAAGATATTGAACAGGTTAAAATGTGCCGGTAGAGTATCCTGTTCTAAGAAGCCATGCGAAGCAAAGGGCAACGATCCTGTCAATGTCGGCAAAACAGAAAAAGTTCTGCCTGAAGAACTTAAATTATTCTCCCAATACAAGGACTTCTTCGATAAAGAATCTATAAAAGGTGTAAAATTTCCGATATACCCTGAAGGAGAACTATAGGCATGCCCTAATCCTTCGACCACAATAATGACCAAATTTGGGACAGATGAACTTTTTTGAAAGTAGGTCCCTAATATGTCCTTTGTATCTTCATTTCGAAGAAAAGGATAGCTTTGGTTTTCCCCTGACGTCTCTTTTTCTGCTCCAAATACCAACATTCCCGGATGTTCTTCGATATAATTGGTGACATTAGAATTTAGAAAATAACGCCATTTACTACGAGCAGCATTTTGAGCAAACTCATCACCAGATATCTTAAAAACCTTAAAGCGGTCTACAGGAATAAAACTTACAATAACTCCTAAAAATAGCATACTTAGGCCTACATAGGTGCTCTTAATCGTTTTTTTCGACGCTATCCAAAAAGGAATATAGGCACATGCGACGAGCAAGATTAATAAAGCGATATTGGTAAAACTCAGCATACCACTCGCTTCCAAAATTTGCATCATCTCGGCAGTATTATAATAAAACATATCCGCTCCCAACAAATTGCGTGATTCTGCAAAATATAAAAATAAAATATATTGCATTACCACGACAAAAGATAATAACACGATGGATAATATCCTGGCTACTGAAAGATGAACAAGTTGTACTATCAGATACACAAGACCGCAACCACTTAGTATCTGAAAAGCGAAAACGAGATTATTCAAAAGAAGTGGTATTAAACCATTTGATTGACCTAATTGTGGAAATTGCCCGTTATACCACCACCATTCTACAGCGACAGAAAGCATATACAACACTAAAAACACAAGGCTTACAGCACCATAATTTTTCAATCCAATACGCAACTGTAAACCAATCCGTTTAAAAAATGGAATATCTTCAGCCCCTTGCTGAAAACCCTGACGTTTCATATCGCCCCAGCTATGCTGTTTACGAAAATAATCCACCACACCGCGTACACCTGCACCGACTACAATTGGATGGAAATAAAAAGGTTCCAAAATAGCTGTAACTATCAATTTGGAAAGATCTTGTTTCTTGGTATACACCTGGTGACTCACCAAGTCGACCAAAATAGCGTAAATAGAATATAAGATCCCCGATGAAATAACCAGCGCAAAGAGTGCAAAGAAAAATGGCCAGTTTATAATACCGAGAAAAAGAAAAATCAGAAAAATAATATATCCTGAAAATTCAATTACAGGACCAAGGAATTCAAAGAAAAACCAATAGGGCATACTGACCATTCCTAACCGTCCGTACTTCGGGTTGAACATAAGCTTACGGTGCTTCCAAAGTGTTTCCATGGTACCTCTCATCCAGCGATTCCGCTGCTTTTTCAAAATCTCCTTAGACTCAGGCACCTCAGTCCAACATAATGGATCCGGTATGTTGACCACTTCATAAGGAAGTTTCTGTTCTTCCATATAACGGCGCATGCGTACCACCAGTTCCATATCTTCACCTACAGTTTTACTGTCATATCCACCACAGGCTAGTACAATCTGCTTATCAAAAGCCCCAAAAGCCCCTGAAATCAAGATAAGACCAGAAGCTCGGGACCAAGCCATTCTTCCCAATACAAAAGCACGAATATATTCCAAAGCCTGTGTACGTCCAAGCCAAGATTTAGGAAGGTTAACGTCAACTACTTTACCATTTTCTATACGGCAGTTATTAGCTAAACGGATGACGCCACCACAAGCAATGACCCTTTTATCAGTCTGCTCTAGGAAAGGTTTTGCAAGTTTTAAAAGTGCATCCTGCTCTAGTATACAGTCCACATCGATGCAGACGATATAATCGCCAGAAGATATATTTACCCCCACATTGAGCGCATCTGCCTTCCCGCCATTCTCTTTATCAACGACAATCAGCTTTTTGAAAGCGGCATTTTTACTTTTATAAATACCGCGGATCTCTTTGGTTTCTAGATCACCTTGTATAAAAAACGGAACAGATTCTAATGCATAAGCTTCAATAAGCTTTTCCATAGAATCATCACGACTTCCATCATTAACAATAATAATTTCTAGGTTATGGTAGTAGAGAGATAATAACGATCGTACATTTTCAACGACGGTCATACCTTCATTATAGGCCGGGGCGATTAAGCTAAAACGAGGTGCATTGACATTGGTTGCAATGAGATTATAATCGGTATAGGAATTATCATGCTTATAACGTATTACTGCACCATAGGCATAGATACCCACCCACGCAGAGATCAAAAATATAGCGGCCGAATATACAAGAAATATCCAGATCACTACTTCGTAAACAATATGTGAAAATTCTAGCATACTTTTTCCTGCAATGCGTGGTTAATAATATGTTTAAACTCATCCGGCGTGTTCTCATCCAAAGCCATATCCCGTAAATACTGACGCTCCCCTAAACTAACCAACACTTCGGCGGACCAGATTTTGATCGCAACTGCTGGATGCTCCCACAACTGTTTTTTCAAAAACGCATCACATTCCAGACTCTTGGACACCTTCATTGCTTTTAGGATCTCAATCTGAACGGCTAATGTTTCTTCTGGAAAAGCGCTCACCAATTGCTCCATCGTATTATTATTTTCAAAAGCCTCCAGTGTACGCACTACCTGTAGCTTTACAGCAGTATCATTATGCGCTAGTAATTCTAGCACTTCACTATAATAAGACAACATCTGGAATTTCCGCATTAAACGCAGCGTAAAAATAACCACAGATGTATTTTCACTTCGCAACCATAAAGTAATATTGACAATTTGCGGATCGGGAATATCAATAATAGAATTCAGTAAACGAAGCTGTTGCCACTCAGAAAGAGGATGCTTCAGGTTGTCTAAAAAACTTAAACCTTCAGCTCCTTTAAAACTGACTATTCCATACTGTGCTTCTAAATATACCTGTTTCTCCCGGTGCTCCAGCAAGGATGTAAATTTAGGTAATGCACGTAAAACACGCATTGCGGTCAGCTCCTGAATCCCTCCTGCTATGTGATATGCTTTCTTTTTAATCAGATTACGCCAGGCCTCATCCTCAAGACTAAACTTATAAAATAAATGTGTAATCTCTTCTCGGGCAACACCAGAAAATTTGCGTTCTGAAGCCACTAAAAGATCTAAAAAAACACTTCTGAACGCTGGTTCCCGCAGATGCATATCAAAGGATTCATCGTTTTCAACAAAATTCTGTCCCAACACTATAGATTCAGTAATCTTATTTTCAATGATCTGTGTCCAGACTTGTCTATTAGATAAAACACGGTATTTATAAAAACTATAAAACAATACCGCAATAATCAATAGCAATACCAGCACAAATACAATGATTATGGCCAATACCAGTTCGTGAAGTGTTATTTTTTGAAACATAGTAATCTTTATTTAGCTGTCAGACGTTTGATCCGCAACAGCAGTTCATTTGGACTAAAAGGTTTGACCATAAAATCTGATGCCCCTAAATCAAATGCATCTGTCACAACTTCCTCCTGTCCCATGCTAGAGAGCACAATGACCGGTATTTTTTTTCCTATTGTGTGCATGGCCGACAAAATCTCAATTCCCGATGCAAACGGCATCATGATATCGGTCACAACCAGATCAAGATCCAATTCACTGATCTTTTCAATAGCTTCCTTTCCATTGCGTGTTAAAATGACAGTATGCCCCTCTTTAATTAATTTATGTTCTATTGTTCGTAAAATCAATTCGTCATCTTCCGCTATTAAAATCAACATGTTACTTTTCGTTTAAAAGATTCGTGATTAACTGTAATCCTATTTCAATTTCTTGCTTTATATCATCCAGCAAATCCAATCCGGGGTTACTGGACGATAGTTCTTTTTCCAGATTAGATGTCAGCATGCTCAGTTTCTTAAGCCCCGCAGTAGATGCTGTTCCCCGCAATTTATGGAGGATCACTTTCATTCGTTCAATATCTTCCGATTCCCTGACATTTTCCAATTGAAACCATGCTTGCTTAATCTCTTTGATCACAAGATCTAAGAAAAAAGATTTAAAACTAACGTCATCTCCAATCTGTTCCTGAAGTGCATCCATATCTAGATGATCATCAATCACAGCCTCTTCTTTTTGTTCAAGCACCTGTTTCTGAATAAATTGCTGCAATACCGTGTACAGATCATGTTGCCTTATCGGCTTAGGAAGAAACTCAGACATACCGGCCTTTAAACATTTTTCTCTTTCTCCACGGACATTTCCAGCAGTAATACCAATAATAGGTATAGCAGCATAACCTGTTAATAGCCTTATTTGTTTGGTCGCTTCGATACCATCTACACCAGGCATCTGCACATCCATTAAGATAAGGTCAAACTTTGACTGCAGGCATTTTTCGATTGCATCCCCTCCATTAGTAACCTCTATCAGTTCAGCATTAGGCATAATAGTGGCCATCATACGCAGATTGAGCGCCATATTTACAGAATTGTCATCGGCTAAAAGAACCCTAGCCTGTTGTTGGTAAACCGTTGTTCCACTATCACTATCCTGTCCCAAATGATTAACATCAGCTTTACTTTGCTGTATAGCTTTACGTAAAGTAATATAAAGTTCGTCGGATCGAATAGGCTTAAGCAAACAATATGAGCGTTCCTGTTGCCTGAAAGCAGAAATGACCTCATGCTCCTCCGAAGAAGTGTGCAATACAATGAGTGGAATACTTTCCTCCTGTTTATAAAACAATTCCTTTATTTTTTCGATCGTCTCCAATCCGGAGAGAATAGGCATGTGATAATCCATTAAAATAACATCAAACCTTTCACCGCTCATCAGTAATTGTAAAGCCGCCAGACCATTCTCTGCAAGTACTGAATCAACCCCTCTATAAGTCAGCATATGCTGTATAATCGTGCGGTTATTGGCATTGTCATCTACAATAAGAACGCGTTTTAAAGGCAGTTCCTCATCCTCTTCAATGCCACCTTCTTCATAAGCGATTTCCAGATCAAAGTAAAAATCAGATCCTTTATTCAGTTCACTCTCCAGACAAAGTTTACTTCCCATGTATTTCAATAAATTATTGGAAATGGTGAGTCCTAAACCGGTGCCACCATAACGTTTGCTCACAGAGCTGTCTTCCTGGGTAAAGGCATCAAAAATACGTTGCTGTTTTTCTACCGGAATACCGATACCAGTATCACGAACAGAAAAACGTAATTTAATTTTGCTTTCGTCACTGCTGCGCTTTTCGATCTTAAGTTCGATCTCTCCCTTTTCCGTAAATTTAACGGCATTTCCCAATAGATTGATCAAGATTTGCTTGATGCGTGCCTCATCTACCCAGATAGAAGCAGGTAATCCCTGTTCAATATTTAATAAGAGTTCGACATCTTTGCGCTGTGCTTGGTAAAGTACAACATTGATTACCTGATGTGCCAAATCATATACATTGAATTTATCGATATACAGTTCCAATTTTCCAGATTCAATTTTTGAAAAATCAAGGATGTCATTGATAATATTCAATAAACTGCTTCCCGACTCGTTAATATAATTGAGGTATTGTTTCTGTACATCGTTCAACGGTGTTTTGAGCAGCAGATCCGAAAATCCGATCACACCGTTCAAAGGGGTTCGGATCTCATGGCTCATATTAGCTAAAAATTCAGATTTTGCTTTACTCGCTAAGTCCGCAAGTTCTTTTGCTTTCTTCAATTCTAAATTTACAGCAACAGATTCGGTGATATTTTGAGTAAAAATAATAATACCGCCAACACTACCATCAGACAAATTCCAAGGTCTTACTTCCCAATTAAAGTGCTGCGGTTCCACATAGTCATCAACATCAATCAATTCATCGACATTTTTATAAGATTTACCCTCAAGAGCATCATAGTAAATATTTTTTCTATTTTCCGGTATATTAGGAAAGACATCAAACAGATTCTGGTCTAGGATATTATCCCTATCTTTATGGAAGTCTTCCATCCATTGATGGCTGACGGATACATAACGAAAATCCCGATCAAACATCGCTACAGAAGCCGGAACATAATCCACAAATGCTCTGAGCATCGCTTCCTTACGTTCCAATTCTAGGTAAAGGTTTTTACTCGTATCAATATTTTGTATAATACCGAAAACACGCTTACAGGTTCCGTTATCGAACTCGGGAATTCCTTTAACACGTACCCAAATGATTTCACCTTCTTGCTGTCTCAATCGCAATTCAACATCAAATGAACAGCCATGCTGCGTTGCTTCCTCAAAAATACCCGTTAGCTTAACCTGACTGTCTTCATCAAAAAATCCGACGGCATGATCAAAGTTTGGAACAAAATCTTTACCTACTCCATGAATCAATTTTGTTGAATCGGACCAAAAAACCTGATGCAGATCCAGATTAACCTCCCATCCACCGACTTGTGCAACAGTATTCGTCTGCTCCAAAATCTGCTTCGTATGCAGGAGGTCATTTTCAAGCTGTATCCGTTCCGTCATATTGAGTGCAGTACTAACCACATAAGGTTTCCCTTCTGTATCCAGCTCGAGCATGTTATGATAAAGCCAATAGATCTTTTCGCCATCCTTCGATTTTAGAATCATCATACCTGAATCCTCCCCATTTTGAAGAATACGTTTGAGATAATCATCGAAAGCCTGCATGTGATGTGTAGGTACAAGTTGCTTCAGATTGAGATGCTTCGCTTCCTCCTCAGAATACTTCAAAAGATTACGGCCTTTCTCATTTACAGCAAGAATATTACCTTCCATGTCGTGCATACTCATTAAACCGATGGCATTCTCGAAAAAATTGCGAAACTTCCGTTCAGAAACAGCTAACTTTAATTGTTCCTCCCGTTCACTAGTAACATTCCTCCCAAATCCGAAAATTTCTAACGTTGCTGCATCATACTTGAAATACCATTCAATCACAACATCACTACCTTCATCCTGCGATGTTACTGTTGTATATTGTATACCTTCGGTAATATTTGCCAGATTTTTCAGACGCTGCTGAAAACCTTCATCATGATTATCCAATAATGTAAAAAAAGAGGCTCCTAACACCTTAGACTTTTCAATTTTAAGCGCCTCAGAAAAAGCAGGATTCAGTTCTTTTATCCGATATTGGTCGTCCAATACGCAGATCATATTATTGGTAATATGAAATACTTCCTCAAAATATCCTGCCTGGACCTTTCTCTTTTTCCCTAAAAGAATTTTGGTTACAGCTTTTCCAAGCTGTCCTAAAGAATCTACCTGCTTAACAGATAACGACTTAGGCTCGAAGCCGATGACACAGATCGTACCAAGTGCATGCCCTTCGTCATCCAATAAAGGTACTCCCGCATAAAAACGAATATTTCCCTCTCTGATCAAAGGATTGGTGGCCGATCTTGGATCCTCAAAAGTATCTTCGATGACAAGTACATCTTTACTCATAATCGTGTACTGACATACCGTATTACGTCTTTCAACAGTATCCAACTCCATACCAACACAGCTCTGGATCCTCTGCGTATCTTCCTCCATCATGGCAATAAGTGCCGCTGGACAATCTGTTATGAGACAGGCTGCCTGCGCAAACACATCAAGATCAGGGTCTTTCCCCAATCCCAATAGCTCATAAGATTTTAATTGGCGGATACGCTCCAATTCATTTTCCGGGACCGGGTATTGCTCCATGCCTTTAAATTATATAGTAAATAGATGTGTTCATTGAGATTGTGAAAATAACAAAAATAGTTCTCCTTTTAAATAAATAACAAACGAAAATCGGCAATAATCTTAAATTACAATATCATAAGCATTTATTCCCTAAATTTTCAGATTTTATGCTTTGCAGAACTCTTAGATAGCAAAGTTATAAGGTACAATTACACCTTTAAAGCTGTGTAAATTGCATTATTCATGAAAGATTGTAGAATTAAAATTTCAGGTAAAATCTTGCCAATTGACAACTTAAAATCAATTGCATAATCTTATTTTTGAAAAATGGAAGACTTGATCAATTATCTGCTCAAATTTGGACAACTCAACAAGAATCAATGTGCTTTAATATCAGCTAAAGCACAGCATAGACAGGTCAATAAAGGAGATTTTTTTTCTGAAGCGGGTAAAGTGGCAAGAGATATAGGCTACGTCACCCAAGGAGTTTTCAGAATCTGTTATTACAATAAAGCAGGCGATAGCTTCACTCGTTATTTCGTTTACGAAAATCGCTTCGTTGCCGATACAATCAGTTTCATTGATGAGTTACCTTCAGCAGAATATATCGAAGCCGTAACCGACTGTAAACTGCTCGTTTTCTCTAAAAAAGATTTTATGGAGCTAGCCGCCACCATTCCCGGCTGGTCAGACATCTTTTCCAAAATCACCTCTTATGTCCTCGAAAATAAAATGAGGGCAAGCAGCAATATGTTGGTGCAGAATGCACAAACACGCTATTTACATTTCTTAGCGCATTATCCTGGATTAGCCAACCGGATTCCACAACTGATGCTCGCTTCCTATTTAGGCATTACAGCAACATCGCTTAGCCGCATCCGAAAAACCATTAGCTAAAGGTTTTATTGCCAATTGGCAAGTGTAGCCTGACCCTTTCTCCCGAACTTTGTCGTATTAAATATTTGAACATACGATTATGCAAGTTGATGTATTATTAGGCCTCCAATGGGGCGACGAAGGTAAAGGGAAAATTGTTGATGTGTTAAGTACAGATTATGATCTCATAGCGCGTTTTCAGGGCGGCCCCAATGCAGGTCATACGTTAGAATTTGACGGTAAAAAATTTGTATTAAATACGATTCCTTCCGGCATTTTTTCCGATCATACCATGAACCTGATCGGAAATGGAGTTGTTCTGGATCCGATCAGTTTAATCAAAGAACTGGATATGCTTAAAAAAGCCGGCCACGACTTATTGAAAAAAGGTAACCTACTGATTTCAAAAAAAGCACATCTAATCTTACCATCACATCTTTTGCTTGATGCGGCATCCGAACAAAATCTAGACACGAACAAAATAGGATCTACTTTAAAGGGTATTGGTCCGGTGTATATGGACAAAACAGGACGTAACGGACTCCGAGTAGGCGATATTTTGCTCCCAGATTTTAAAGAACGTTATCAAAAATTGTTAACAAAGCATAAAGCAATGCTTGCTTCATTTTATCAGGTAGAAGTGAATACGATTCAAAATGAAACTGCTTTTTTTGATGCAATCGAACACTTGAAGCATTATCCTCTGGTGGATTCGGAACATCTGGTCAATCATTATCTTCAGGAAGGGAAAAGGGTTTTAGCCGAAGGTGCACAGGGAAGCTTGCTTGATCTTGATTTCGGATCCTACCCTTTTGTTACCTCATCCAATACCACAACAGCAGGTGCTTGTATAGGTTTAGGGATTGCTCCAAACAAAATCGGTGAGGTGATCGGTATCTTTAAAGCATACAGCACCCGTGTTGGCAGTGGTCCCTTCCCAACAGAGTTGGCCAATGAAACAGGAGAGCAGATCCGTCAAACAGGCAAAGAATTTGGTGCAGTAAGCGGTCGTTCCCGCCGTACTGGATGGATCGATCTACCTGCACTAAAATATGCCCTAATGCTTAATGGTGTGACTCAATTGGTGATTACAAAGGCAGATGTTCTCAGTGGTTTAGATCACATCTTTGCTTGCACCCATTATCGCCACCATGGTAAAGTGATCGATTATATGCCTTATGAGTTAATTACTCAACAAGCAACTCCTATATTGAAGAAAATAGACGGGTGGCATAAAGATATCAGCACAGTCACCGATGTTTCCGAAATTCCACTGAAGCTCAAAGCATATATTAATTTCTTGGAAAAAGAACTGCAAATTCCCATTAAATTTTTATCTGTAGGCCCAGATCGGAAGCAAACTTTGAAGCTTTATTAAGGTTGAAAACACCTATAAAAATAGGTGATAAATGATAAAAGGGGGTTTCCAACAATTTAGGACACCCCCTTTTTCAAATCAGAGCGATTTGCCAACCCAAAGACATCTTCAAATAGTGCATTTCAAATCGATCGTATTTATAAATGAGGCTTAGACAAAAACGATTAATAATAACAAAAGCAGGTATCGTATGTTGTAGAGGTATGAAGATTGCAATGCTTGCGCCAATCGCTTGGCGGACACCTCCTGTTCACTACGGTCCATGGGAACAGATTACCTCATTACTTACTGAAGAACTTGTAAAATTAGGTGTAGAAGTCACATTATTTGCGACCGGTAATTCAATTACCAAAGCACGTCTCCAAGCTGTTTGTCTCTTAGGATATGAAGAAGATCGTGACATCAATGCCAAAGTGTGGGAATCGTTGCATATTTCAGAGTGCTTCGAAAATGCGCGCGAATTTGACATTATACACAATCAATTTGATTTCCTTCCCCTTTCCTATTCCAGATTGGTGCAGACACCTGTCGTAAGCACGATCCATGGTTTTTCGTCCCGAAGTATCCTTCCTGTATATAAAAAGCATAATATAGACGGTCATTATGTATCCATCAGCAATGCCGATCGTGCGGAAGAATTGGACTATATTGCTACCGTTTACCATGGGATTGACCTTGGACAGTTTACTTTTAACGACAACCCTCAGGATTATTTATTGTTTTACGGCAGAATCCATCATGATAAGGGAGCTAAAGAAGCTATAGCAATAGCCCAAGCCTTGGGAAAACGTCTAATCATAGCTGGTATTATTCAAGATGAAAATTACTTTAGACAGCATATCCAGCCCCATTTAAAACCCGGTAAAATTGAATATATAGGTTCCGTTGGTCCGGAAAGACGCAATGAATTACTCTCAAATGCCAGCGTATTGTTACACCCTATAAATTTTAAGGAACCCTTTGGTTTATCAGTAGTCGAATCGATGGCATCTGGCACACCAGTTGTTGCCTTTAACAAAGGAAGTATGCCCGAACTAATCGATCATGAACAAGATGGATTTCTCGCTGAAAACATTGACGAGGCCGTAGAAATGGTTAAAAATATCGGTTTCATCAACCGAAAAGCATGTCGCAAAAAAGTGGAGGATCACTTTTCCAAGGAAAGAATGTGTCAGAACTATTTAGCAGTATATAGAGAAATTTTAAACAGATAAATCTTATTTAAAACAAATAACCTCCAGCTTCCACTTTAGTTTCATATAGCGAGGGCTGGAGGCATATTTTATTGATTTGAAACACTTATCTTAACTTCGATATTTCCTCGAGTAGCGTTAGAGTAAGGACATACTTGATGTGCTTTTTCTGTTAATGCTTGCGCTTCTTCCAATGAGACTCCCGGGATGTTGGCTTGAAGTTCAGCTGCTAATCCGAAACCACCGTTTTCCAATTGCCCTATACTCACTTTTGCCGTAACAGTGGTCTCCCCTGTTTGCACTTTTGACTGTTTGATCACTAAATTCAGTGCACTGTCAAAACACGCTGCATATCCTGCCGCAAACAACATTTCAGGATTGGCATAATCATCGTTAGCTCCCCCTAAGGCTTTCGGCATACGCACCTCAAGATTCAACACACTATTTTCACTTTTAACTTGCCCATTTCTACCGCCAGTAGCTGTCGCACCTATTGTATACAAATTTTTCATTGTTATATATTTAAAGTTTAATGCTTTTTTTAATTTGACCGCGTCCCCACCGATAAGCTTTGCATTCCATATCGTTAAAGAATATATTATCCTGTCATTTAATTACAATACAAATTTAATAAAATTATATTGCGCACAATATAATATCTAGCAATACAACTAGATTTTACCCAATATTGACAAATACTTGTCTACATCAACTTATACAAGTGGCATTTCCAAATGATGTCATAGCATTTTTAGTAAATGAGTCTAATGTTGCAAGCTAATTGATTTTTCGTTAGCTGTTATTTGAACTATAACACATTTTTCAACATCTTGCCATGTTTGTAACAAATTTAGGTGTATCAACAATACTCCATCCCTCACCTAAAAAAAGATAAAAACAGCAAAGCCTCCAGGTCTGGAGGCTTTGGAGCACAACAAGTTATCTGTGTGCAATTTTATGAAAGGTTATGTGAATATAAACATAATTATCAGATAATAAAAAATAATATTTTATTTTTTTGTACGGCTTTATTCCAAATTCGTTCCCTAGCTTCCTTCTACCCTTGTGATTGGTTTGTCAAACTTTCTATCTTGAAAACTCACGAAGAGACTCTTGAGCCTCACTTCAATCAAATCATTAACAATGAAAAGTTATTTATGCTGTACAACATAATAGTACTTAATTAGGCTTCAAACAGGCCATTTGATAATAATTACCGTTGATTATCTGATAATACTCCGTTTCCTCCAGACTTGATATAGCAATTTTTATAGTTGACTGATAGACATAATTTTTGTTTGTAAAAGGATAAATCCCTGATCGTTGTTTTTAATTTGATTAAACTTTGTCCGTTGCCATGACTTTATGAGAGTATACCCTCTTTTTTACAGATAAAAATAATATAAATATTGGAATTATGCGCTATTGTACTATTAAATTATCTTTCTTTAACTGCTTGGCCATAGCCTTCTTATACCCCGATAGAAAACTATCTAGAGAACCAGGATTGTAGCTTTCTGACTGGGTAGACCAAACAAGTCTACCGGTACTAACATCATAAAGATTTGTCTCAATATAGTAGGTTTTCTCTGTTGTATAATAGCCATTGTTATAAAGGTTACCGTACCAAAAATCATAATAACCACCAAATGTTCTATAATAGCCAAAAGTGTTCACAGGGTAAACTGAAACATTCGGAATGTATCTTGATTCTGACTTAGAATCAATCAAAGCAATGGTTAATATGGCATCACTATTTGTTCCGGCCACCTTTTGCATCGCCAGATCAGAGCGCTTGGGTTCCATACTTGCAAGATTAGGCGGAAAGACATCTATACTTTTTACACTCGTTAAACCTAGTGAAGTGAGTGATGAGGCAATTTCATCTTCTACCTTTTGACGAGCAGGCACATTATCTGTCATAACTGCTACAAATATTCTACTATACTTCTTCAAATCGACAGAGGGATCACGCCACGATCCTGTAATCATACTGCTGGTTGCACAGCTGGAAAAAATAAGCACTATGGTGCAAATCTGTAAAATTAACTTTTTCATAATTATAAAATTTATTGTTTCTTTGTTTTACTACCTGATTTTAATTGGATTTCTGCCCCCTAAATTGGGATGATATAGGAACATCTAGAAGATATTTTAAAATAAACACATCATACTATACTTTTCGATAACAATATTTCAATGTAAGAACATAATTTAAGCCTATTTTGTTTAGCTTTTTTCATCACGATTATTAATAATGAAAAAATATTCATTTCATAACTGGTATTATGAATTAACAAATCGAATTTAAGATGTTGTCAGTGTCTTATTTTATCAGTATAAAACAATGAGATCGGTTCGAATAAAAGGATATGTATAAATTTAATATAAGGATATTGAGGGATACCTAAGTAAGTAAATAACGCTCCCCTACTATCACTGCTATAACATGTCAAAAAATGTGCTTTAGGTATAATTTCTTATAAATATTAGATTTTTTTGTAAATTGCTTCTCAAGAACACTCTCAATGCCAATTCCTACAACAAAAGAAGAATTACTTCACGCGATTACAGCAAATTACGATAAGTTGTACAGTGAACTTAAAAATATATCAGACGAGCTTAGCGACTTAAAAGAACTTGAGGGTCATGCCAAAGGAACAATGATGAGTGTCAACAATCTTTTAGCTTATCTTATAGGATGGGGACAGCTGGTCCTGAAATGGAACAAAATGAGAACCGATAACCTACCTGTAGATTTTCCAGAAACCGGTTACAGATGGAATGAGCTAGGCAAATTGGCTCAAAAGTTTTACTCGGACTTTGAAGAGGATAACTTCCAGATCTTGATTCAAAAATTTGACAAACAGTAAAAGACCTAATATCACTCGTAGAGAGCAAAAGCAATGAAGAATTATATGCTGAAGCCTGGTATGAGAAATGGACGCTGGGCAGGATGATCCAGTTCAATACCGCTTCCCCCTATACAAATGCTAGAGGACGTCTTCGCAAGTGGATCAATAAGCGTCAAGATCAAGAGTTATGAAAAAACTAAAAAACTCTTCTGCTGTAAAAAACATGACACTTAAAGTAGGAAGACTCTACCAACAGGGAAGATAAATAGATACAAAACCAAGCGCTCATATAAACTAATACTTTGAATTAAATAATAAAGACAAAGCCTTGTTTCATTTAACTGAAACAAGGCTTTGTTTATGAAATAATTACAGATAGAATTATTTTTGATATGTTGTTTTTACAAATGGTGCCTTAAGTAGATAATCTATACTTTGTTTTAGTCCAACTTCCAGGTCGGCAGTTGTTTCTTCCAGCTCTACAAATATATTCTCAACACCTGCAATATCGGTATTAGCAAAAATAGCATCAAAACCTACCATACCGCTCTGGCCAATCTCACGGTGATCTTTAATATGCAAAGTAGCATATCTTCCTGGATATTTTTTAAAATAATCTACAGGACTTGCTTTTCCAATGATCGTCCAATATACATCCATTTCAAAAAAAACATTTTCAGGTTTTGTATGTTCGATCATGTAATCAAGCATAACCACTTTTCCTTCTACTTTTTCAAACTCATGGGCATGATTATGATATCCGTACTTAATACCATATTCACGGCAAAGTTGACCAATCTCATTGAGATACTGACATTCAGTATCGAGATCTTTTATTGTCTTCGGTAAATCTAACCATGGGGTAACAATATATTTAATGCCCGCAGCTTTGTGTGCTATAATAGTCTCTCTCCACCACCCTAAGGCTTTGGAGAAATCACCGGTCGCTAATTCCTCTTTCGTTAAGGTTCTCGAAGCATGTGAAGAAAGAACTTTCATACCTGCTTTTTCAACATTACTTTTGAAGACCTGCGGTGTGGTATTATAAAACATTCCGTCTTTAAATCCAGCAGACTCAACAGATGTATAACCCATCTTAGCCAATTTTTGTAAAACGGATAAATAATCAGCATTATAAGTGTCCGGCTGAACATGGCTTCCAATCATACTTCTAACAGAATATAACTGTAAACCAATTTCTTTTGTTCTTATTTGTTCTTGCGCCTGTACGTTATTGAAAGTAATACCCATACCTGTCACAGCAAAAAGAAGTGAATAGGTTAAAAATTTAAGTTTCATATATTAAGTTTTATTTTTTTGTCTTAAACCAATGTTATCGGTTGGTGCCTAAATTCGTCTAAGCTCTTATCTGTAGTAGCTAAATTGGTAATCAATACATCGATTTGTTCTACATCACATACTTTAAAAGACTCTGTAACTCTTAAACGATCCTGATTTGCAAGAGCTAAAACTTTCTTTGCCGATGCAAGCATTGCCAATTTAACTTCTGCATCTTCTTTAACGACAGCAGATATACCAAATTTCGAATCAACCCCACATGTCCCCATGAAATAAAGATCTGCAATGTAACTTCTTGCCTCATTACAGGTTGTCTGCCCAACTGTACTTGCTGTTTGTTTATGATATTTTCCCCCCAATAAAATCAATTCAATATTGGGATAGTTTTCTAGAATTGGAATAAGCATGGCATTGCTTGTTATAATTCTAAGCTTAATATCCGTAGGCAGGTAGTTAACAATGGCACATATTGTTGTGCCCCCATCCATAAACAGAGTCATTTCTTCTTTTATAAACTGCTGTGCCTTAAGAGCAATAACATCCTTCTCACTCTTTAAATAGCTGTTTCGATCTTCGAAAGTAAGCGGATTTTTAGAACGTTGAATTGCACCACCACGCACTTTAGATAAAAGACCTATTTTATGCAAATGATCAATATCTCTCCTAACAGTATCTTCGGACACATCGAGCTTTTCTGCTAATACTTCATAGCTGACCATCTCCTCACTTTCGAGTTGATTTAGTATGAATTCAAATCGTTTTTCTTTTAACATAGCTACTACTTACTGATATAAAGATTTGCCAACAGGATTTTCTATTATTTCTAACAGAACTTCATTTGCAATAATATGCATTAAAATTTTAATTCGCAAAAAATTGCAAACCAATTTTTAAATATAGTAATGCTACAAAATGCCCTGTATCCCCAATTTTTTCAATTTCACTGTTAATGCTATTGAATTTGTAAAATGTATGGCAACAAATCCAAGTTTTACGGAGGCCTTTATATTTTCGGAGTTATCATCTATAAAAATGCATTCTGTTGCCCGTAAATTATATTTTTCCAACAAAATTTTATAGAGCTTTTCATCGGGTTTAATATACCCTTCTTCACCAGAAACAATAATGCCATCAAAATCTGCAATAAAGTCAAATCTATTTTTAACTAATGGGAACGTTTCGGAAGACCAATTCGTTAAACCATAGACTTCATAATTTTTTTTTAACTCCTGTAGAATTGCAACAGTACCAATAATTTCACCTTTTAGCATCTCCGGCCATCTTTTCCAGAATACATCGATTTCGTTTTCAAAGTTGGGGTACTGCTTTTTTAACACATACATTCCTTCTTTAAATGATCTTCCCCTATCTTGTTGCAGATTCCAATCTGTAGAACAGACATTTTCTAAGAACCACTCCATTTGATCAATTTGAGGAAATATATCACGATATACATAGCGAGGATTCCAATCTAAAAGAACGCCCCCAATATCAAAAATTACAGCTTTTATCATTATTTCTATCTTTAAGCCGAAATTTCTAAATAATTTCCCTCCGGATCCAGCACTACACTCTCATAATATCCATCACCTGTAGTACGCGGCTCACTTGCAATAGTAAAACCATCATTTCGGAACCTTTCTGTCAACAGATCAACAGCCTCAGTTCCCCCTATTGAAATAGCAAAATGAGCAATTCCTTTGTTAAAACCTCTTTTTGACGGTTCATCAAGAATATCGGGTCTGTTCATAAGTTCTAACCGTGTAACGCAAGTACCAAACTTGAGAAAATATGATGTAAAGCCATTTTTTAAATTCCTATATTTCTCACTACATTCTAAGTTGAAATAAGTCAGGTAAAAGTTGCGCATTTTTTCCAAGTCATCTACCCAAATTCCAATGTGTTCAATTTTCATGTTCATCTTATTATTTTTTAATTGTTTTGCAAACATATGCAAATTTATATAAATTTGCATATGTTTGCAAAACAGTATGAAGCATTAGAAAATACATTTAGAAAAATAATAATGATAGAAAATCAAACAAAAAAAGCAAAAAGAGCAACTCAATTCATTTTTTTAGTGTGTGGATTAGCAATTTCAAGCTGGGCACCAATGGTACCTTATGTAAAGGAAAGATTGGATATTAATGAGGCCGAGTTAGGATTATTACTTTTATTTCTTGGCTTGGGTGCCGTAATTATGATGCCAATAACAGGTCTTTTATCAAAACACTATGGCAATAAAATTGTGATTCTATGTACAACAGCAATCATTGCTCTTACACTTCCTTTACTGCTGATTATTTCATCTGCTTCACTTATGGCATTCTGTATATTTGTTTTTGGTGCTAGTATTGGCGCCATAGATGTTGCTATGAATTCTCACGGTATACTAGTTCAAAACAAATATGGTCGACCGATTATGTCTTCTTTACATGGTCTTTTCAGTTTGGGAGGCTTATTTGGATCCCTTGGTTTAGGATTTTTAATTAAAATGGGATTAGTTCCTCAAATAGCGGCAATTTCAATCTCACTCCTGTTATGTTTAATTGTGCTCAGTCAATTCAAATCTTTATTTGATCATGCTACAGAACAAAAATATCAGATTATACAAAAACCAGAAAAACAGCTAGAACATAGTTCAAAAAAACTGATCTTTAATAGGGCAGTACTCTTTTTTGGTCTACTATGTTTTGCAAGTTTTCTCTCGGAAGGCGCTATGCTAGACTGGAGTGCTGTATTTTTAAAAGATCTTAAAGATATTGATGTCGAATTTACAGGAGCAGGATATGCCACTTTCTCTATTGCCATGGCCACCATGAGATTAATGGGGGATCGTATAGTTGAAAAATTGAATATAAAAACAATTGTTATTGGCGGTAGTCTAGTAGCTGCTCTAGGGTTAATAATAGCCATATATTCATCTTGGATTCCCTTCGTTCTTTTTGGCTTTTTATTATTGGGAATAGGCTCTGCAAATCTTGTTCCTTTATTCTTTAGTGAAGCTGGCAGAATAAAGGTCGTCCCTACTTCTGTAAGTATTCCTGCAATAACAACAATGGGCTATGCAGGTCAACTCATGGGACCTGCTATCTTAGGATTAATTGCTCATCAATTCAATCTTGAAGTAGCATTTTTATTTTCAGCATCTTTAATGGTATTAATTGCGGTCTTATATTTTTTCCGTAAATAAAAACAAAAATGGTGATACCAGCATGAAATTAACATTGACCTTAGCGTTATTAAAAAACAATATTTTATAGTAATTGTACACTTCTAAATTGTTTGTTAACTGATAAAAAACACTGTCACATTAAAACTAAAAGCTGTAAAAACTGATCGAATAGAGATGTTGTAAAATAGTTTTCTTAACCTAGGTGTAATAAACCAGCTATGGGAACCAAAAAAGAAGACGGTTGTAAACATAAAAATCACGATGCAGTTAAACTCCCAACATAAAGGGGCTAATGAAAGTTAGCCCTTTTAATTATTGATAATAACTCCAGAAGTAAAGTTGCCGATTCGATCTTGAACTGCGCTATGAAGAGACAAATCTCAAATTTTCCTCCAATCCCAGTTGAAAATTAGATGGAATTGCAAATCCAATTTTTGAAATATAATTATTATGGATATATTTAGATATAACTTTCTCAAAATAAAAGTACAAGAAGACACATCTAATCAGAACAAATTTAACTCATTTATGTATGCACAAGAATTATTAGCAGTGACAACAATCCTATCTGGTCTAATGTCGGGTTTCTTTTTTGCATATACATTTTCAGTGAATCTGGGTCTTGCCAAACTAAATAATAAGGAATACCTAACTGCAATGCAAAGTATTAATAAAGAAGTATTAAATTCCATTTTTTATATTAGTTTTTTCGGCACTTTATTTTCACTTATTATATCTTCGATCATGTATTTCGATATTCATTCGCCTAAATTTCTTCTGATATTTTTTTCATGTATAAGTTATGTAATCGGTGTATTCGGCATTACAGCTGTACGGAATGTGCCATTGAATAATAAAATAGAACTATTTGATATCTCAAAAGCATCGGAAGAATCATTACAGAAAATGAGAGTTATCTTTGAAAAGCCCTGGCTGTTTTGGAATAATATAAGGACATTAGCTTCATTCATAGCTTTCGTCTGTCTGGTCATAGCTTTGACTTTCCTAAACGACTGATTTAGATCCTTATAAAAGAGACAATATCCTATCAACAATTACACTATTTAAACAGCAATTAGCAAGATCCGCTACTAACTAAAACAGAAATACTAACTGAAGATATTTAATTTTAACACATGACCTTATTACAAACTGTACATTTTTACTCTCCTAATTTTTCAATTGTAAGACTATAATTAATAGACTAATTTTAAATTTACTGCCTTTTTGTAAAAAAAGGAGCTATTTATCATCTACTTAGTGTAATTTTGTAGTTTAAATTATATTAAAATGCCATATCAAACTGTTTTTGTTGAATTTTATGAACACGTAAAATTAAGTATCAATCAAGGAACTTTTGCAAAACTTACCTTGGCCAAAACAATTGGAGATACTGACCTTAAAAATATTTATGTCCGTCTTCATATTTTAGAAACCGGAGGGTATAAACTTGCCTTAACATTGCGATACAAAACAGAAGAAATTGAGAGCTTTCACACTCTTGATGAAGCACTGACAATTTTAAGTTCATACCTTAAAAATCCTTTTATAACTGCTTTGCTTTTCACTACCGAAATGGATCTAACATTTAAAATCAACAAAAAAAATGCAGGAAGTCTTACAGAACAGCCACCTACATTTAAAAATGCTTCACCAGTAATGTTAGAAATGATTGAAAAAGGGATCGTAAAATTATAATTTGGATCTCCGTGAAAGGATTTAATCCTTACTGCTGGCAAAAGCTATTCATGACTATTTCAAGTAAAGGCCTGAACAATAAATGATATGGAAAATATTATAATAATCAAAATAGCGGAAAAGGTCATAAATTTCGCTTTACAAGCCGAAACAATTTATATAACAACAGGTTAATAGAGTTCTCAAACCTTACTCTCCCGGTATTTGAAAATAGGGTATGTATCACAGCTATTCTTTAAAAGTATATCTTAAAGAATAGCTTCAGAAAATTTGTTACGGTTTTTTTTTCTTAGTTGCAACGATAGAATAAATCATCGGTATTTTATTGTCCAAATGCTTAATCCGATATTTTTTAGTTTCGAACTCAATCATGTTATTAAAAACATCATAAGGCGAATAATCGTATTCCTGAAAATCCACAACTTCCATTTGGTGATGGAGTAAACTGCGCACAACTTCACTCATACTGTGATTCCAAGTTACATAAGACTGAGAAATAGTTGCATCTTTGTCTGCATAGGTTCCGTTTTCTGTTTCCACAATGGGAGCCACATTAAAATAATTATAACCAATTTTATCGAAATTATCATCAAACATCCAAACAACTGGATGAAACTCAACAAAAATAAATTTTCCTTCTGGCTTCAAAAAATGCGAAATTAATGCTGCCCATTTCTCTAAATCAGGCAACCAGGTTATGGTACCATAGCTTGTAAAAACAATATCAAACTGCTTATCTAAATGATTTTCTAAATCGTACAAATCACAGCAAATAAACTGGGCATCTGAATCTGTTTCTAAAGCAATTCTTTTTGCACTTTCAATAGCTTTGTCAGATAAATCAACACCTGTAACTTTCGCACCAAGTCGACCTAATGAAATGGTATCTTGCCCAAAATGACATTGCAGATGTAAAATACTTTTACCTTCAATATCTCCGAGTAATTCTATTTCTATTGGATTTAGTGAGCTTGCTCCTTTTAAAAATCCTTCAAGATTGTAGAACTCTGATTTTAAATGCGTATCAGTTCTATTATTCCATGAATGTTTATTTATTTCAATATAGTTATCTTCAGTTTCCATTTAAGTTTTGTTAAAAAACACAATCATTCATTAAATTATGACTTATGCCCGTTTATAATTTTCCCACCTTGGTTAAGGCTAAATTACAAAAAATTACAGGAACAATGTTGGATTTGATATGGTAAACCAGTTGGTTTCCTATAGATTCTTATCTACAATTTATTTTTCAAAGCTAACTTAGCTTTTACATAAGATGAACAAAAACACAGGCAACAGTAAGTTTTTTTTAGTATTTTATCTAATACACCTTTACTCTTCAGGAATAAGATAAATTAAACTTATTTTTGAGTATGAGCATATTTACATACCATTTAGTAAAGACATCCTATTTATCAGCTTTAAAGGCCATTTTATCTCCGCCTAAGCCATTTCATAATTCGGGATTAATTCATATGGAATGTATGACAGCAATGACATTAGGCTCTGCCATCACATCTCCTTCTCGACTTTTTTCTAAGCAGGTTGCTGTATTCGCACAGTGGAACGATGAAGCATCGGTTGACCAATTCTTAATCGAAAACAAATTTGGGAGAGTATTGTCCAAAGGATGGCACACACGATTAATTTTTCTAAGGCAATGGGGGGAAATAACTAAATTCCAGATTCCGGAAGTAACACTTGAACTCGAACCTCTTGATAGCCCCGTTGTAGCAGTAACCTTAGCTCGCATGAAATTATTTGAAATTCCAAGATTTATACGCTGGGGCAAACCCGTAGAAAAACTGGTCCGTGATCATCCCGGCACTACTTTTTCTTTGGCATCGATAAGACACCCGAGAACTGTTTCTACATTTTCAATTTGGAAATCCCAAAAAGAAATGACTGATATGGTTTTAGGGCATAGTAATGTTCATGCTCCGACAAGACATGTCGATGCAATGAAGGAACGAAAACGCAAAGATTTTCACTTTGAATTTACAACTTTGCGATTTAAGCCTTTATCTGAATTTGGTGAATGGAATGGACGTAATAACCTCATACCTCTTCTATGATCAAAATAAGTTTCGCCCATCCGATGCAAAAGATTCAAGATTGGATTACACAACAATGGGTAATTCTATCCGGTCGAAAAATTGACTCAAAAAATGATAACTGGTTAATGGGTCCATTTGGTAATTTGGAAGCAATTGATAAGAACTACATCGATAAACTTGCTAAGCTAGAAAATCTAATAATTGATACTCCATCCGAAATGCATGGATTGATACCAACAATGAGCCAACTTCATTTTTCTCCGCATGAATACGCCCGATTATCAGCTAAAGTGATTGATTTTTATGAACGAACAGGACATTATGATCTAAATGTTTCAGTAAAATGGAATTCTTTTTTTAAAGTTTTTGGATTTCTGTTAAAAAAATTATTCAGCAATAGGTTAAATCAATTAAATATCCCAATCTATGATATGCAAAATTCGGAATCTATTACAAGCGAAATAGTAAGACTTTTGGATGCCAAAACGAACCAAATTAAATATATATTCTGGCTCAGAAAAATTGCATCAACTGGCAAAGGAATATATTCTGGAGCATATGGGATCTGTCAATTGCCAAGTGGCCGGTATTGTGTAAAAGCTATTTTCCCATTACCTCATGGTAATGCCACCGTTATTATGGCTCCTAAAGTTGGCGTAAATGGTGAATTAGTATTAAATTCGTCTGGTCAACGTTTTGGTGATGCAGGTTTTTATTTTTTGCTAAAAGATTCTAAAGGTGAGCATTGGTCAAAATATATCCGTTCATTCCGTGATGAATTAATCATAAGCGAAGCTGATAAACAATTGACTGCAACACAAACGCTAACCTTATGGAATTTAAATGTTTTGAAATTTAATTATGAAATATTTCAAAAACAATAGCCTACTAATTGGCGAAAACAATCTAAATAAAACGTCATTAAAATAGCGAATCAAAGAATTTCATAGTTCTAATATACTTTATAAAATTCGAATAATTCAGAATTGTAGGTGGTCAACAGGATCAAATAAATCATTAATAGCGGAATCTAGCTCCCGCTTTTATAACAAAATATAAATACAGTTTATTTTTAGGCGTCTAAATAGATACAATAAAACGAAATGTTTTACCTTTATAACCTGGATACAATTGTGCATTAAGAATTATTAAAAAGAACTTATGGTAGAGGAGAATGTCCTATTAGTTTTATCGCTATTTTTTGTCATGGCGATGCTATTTGTAGTAAGTCAAAGGATCAAAATTTCGTATCCCATTTTATTGGT
Organism: Sphingobacterium sp. B16(2022); assembly: GCF_012030425.1. Taxonomy (GTDB): domain Bacteria; phylum Bacteroidota; class Bacteroidia; order Sphingobacteriales; family Sphingobacteriaceae; genus Sphingobacterium; species Sphingobacterium anhuiense. Next base: position 2,193,896 of record NZ_JAAUVN010000001.1, read on the forward strand.
CATTGGAGGTTTAGGCATCTCGCTAATTCCAGGCATGCCCGTGATCAGCATCAATCCTGATTTGGTATTTTTAGTGTTTTTACCACCTCTCCTATTTGAAGCCGCCTGGTATACCAGTTGGGACAGTTTAAAAAAATGGCGACGATCCATTATGAGCTTAGGCTTTGGACTAGTGTTTTTTACATCTATTGCTATCGCATACTTTTCAGTAAATATTATCCCTGGATTTACCTTGGCATTAGGGTTTTTATTAGGCGGTATTATTTCTCCTCCTGATGCTGTTGCAGCTACCTCAGTATTAAAAGGTGTGAAGATTCCTAAACGTGGCATAACACTCTTAGAAGGGGAAAGCTTAGTAAACGATGCAGCCTCCTTAACCGTGTTTAGGTTTGCTGTAGCAGTGATTCTAACAGGTCAATTTGTATTTCAAAAGGCAGCCTCAGAATTTGTCATATTATCCATCATGGGGGTTGTTGTAGGTTTAGCAGTAGCGCATATATTATATTTATTCTTGCGTTATGTAGCAAAATCATCAAGTATCTCAACTCCTATTACATTGATCGCTCCTTATATCATGTACCTTCTTGCAGAGCATTTTCATTGGTCAGGTGTATTAGCCGTTGTAAGTGGTGGACTGTTTCTATCATTCCGTTCAGGCGATTATTTAAATCATCATACCCGAATTCAAACCAAGGAAGTCTGGGCTACATTAGGTTTCTTGTTAAATGGATTCGTATTTATTTTAATTGGTTTAGAATTACCAGTTATCGTTGCAGGACTAGGGCAGTATTCACAGGAAGAAGCGATTAACTATGCCTTAATTATTAGTGCCATTGTTATAGTATTGCGTATTGTCTTGGTATATCTATCAGAGTACCTCCCCCGTTTTCTCTCTAAAAAGATCCGATCAAGAGAAAAGAGCCCAGGTTGGAAATTACCACTAGTTGTAGGATGGGCAGGTATGAGAGGTGTAGTATCACTAGCTTCAGCATTGGCTATACCATTAACACTAAATAATGGAGATCCATTCCCACACCGTAATTTAATTCTCTTTATCACCTTCGTTGTCATCTTAATTACATTAGTTTTTCAAGGACTGACACTCCCTATTCTCATCAAAATAATAAAGATGGATGATGTGGATGTGGAAGAACCTATAGAGAATCAGATTGACGAGATTCGGGTTCAATTGGCAAAAGATTCCATTGCCTATCTGGATAGCAACTACAGCAAGGAGATGGAAGAATACGAAACAATTGCAAGAATTAAAGAACAATTACAGAGAAGTATCCATGTATCTGAAAATGCTAAACTGGAAGATAGGCGTGCACAGTTGACTGCCGTAAGAAGTCTTTATAATAAAATCATGCTAGAAATAGTTGCCGTTAGAAGAAATGGACTTTACAAATTGCGAGAAGAAAAACACTACGACAGTAGCATTATCAAAGATCTGGAATATACACTTGATTTAGAAGAATCCAGATTAAAACGCAAATAGAAAAACATATTGTTTTCAGTATAATTCAAGATGGGTCATGAGTAGTGAAAATAAAGAATTGCTTTCATTTGAAGCTAAATTAGAAATTATCGGAATAAATCCGTTTGTGTTTTTACCCCAGACGGTTTTATCTGAAATATTAAGAAGAGCCCAAAAGGAAAAAGGAAAGATTCCAGTAAAAGGTCGGGTAAATAATACAGATTATAACCAGACATTGTTAAGATTTAAAGGAGAATGGCGGCTCTATATAAATACAACAATGTTAAAAAATTCACCCCAAAGAATCGGTGAACTTTTACAACTGACTATACAGCTCGATACTGCATCAAGAATTATAATTCCGCACCCCAAATTGGTATATGCATTAAAAAACAATCAGGTCGCTGAAAAACGATTCAATGAACTTACCCCATCCTTAAAATTAGAAATTATTAAATATATTTCATTCTTAAAAACTGAAGAAAGTATCAACAGGAATATTGCAAAAGCAATAAATTTTTTAATGGGGCAAGGTCCTTTTATTGGTCGGAAAACCTTAAATATTAAAGGAGACCGAGATGAGATTTAGCAGCATAGTTGATTATCAAATCCTATTTTAGTAGGAAATCTTCACGTGGAGGATTAAAAGAATCGATTAGTTCACCAGCAGATATGCACTCACAACCATGTACTATATTTCCAGGAATGATGCAACTATCCCCTTCTTTCATGACATGTACAACATCACCAATAGTATAATGAAATACGCCCGATTTAACGTATGAAATTTGTGTATGACGATGTTGATGCAATTCGCCCCTAGCGCCTTCATCAAATCTAACCTTAGTGAGCATCATAAATTCATTATGTACCGCAACTTGCCTCTTAACCCCTCCTCCCAAATCTTCCCAATCATTTTCATTTTCAAAGTGAAATAATTCATTTTTCATATGCCAAACTGTTTTTATTATACGTCTTACGCTAAATATAGGAATGATTCGTTCTAAAAAAAAGTTCCTTTGAATATTATTAAAAGTACTGTCAAAGCATAACCCTGATGTTGTAGGTCAAAGACCCCGACAGCACTCCCAAATAATGAAATCACAAACTCTTTATTTTATCCAGCAAGTTTTCTTGGTTATTTCCAAAGGAATCTGTTTATATTTTTTATACAGAACAGTACCTCCAATTGCTATGAAAATGGTTGAAAACCTAAAAACATTGGCATAAACTCCCCCCAAAGCATTGGTATCGACATCAAAAATAAGCCAATACAAATTCATAAAGCAGTGTAAAAAAATTGCCGTCCATAAATTAAACTTCCATTCAGCATAGATCCAGGAAAATAAAACCGAACCTAAACATGTCAACATAAAAATTTGGATCAACTCGCTGATATCATTACCCTGATATAAATGCGCCGATCCAAATAATAATGAACCTAAAAATACAGAAGGAAAAAAACCTAGTTGTGTATACCGGTATAATTGTCCAAAAAGAAAACCACGATAAATCAGTTCTTCAAAAAAAGCAGCGGAGATTGTATTGATAATTATAGTATCATAAGAAAGTGCCTTGTTCAAGTCAAATTTGAATATAAAACCAATCAACATGGGTAATGTCGCTATTACAGCAAAGGAAATACCCCTAGATAAACTGTCGGATAAACCCAATTTTTCAGGAATATGTCGATAATCTTTATGAAGAATCCCGACGGTAATAAATAAAGGTATCAATGTTATCATATATGCCGTAACATGTCCCAAGGCTTTTGAATACGTCACTGAGAATACACTTTTTAGTATTAAGGCAAAGAAATTGGCATCAATGTAAAAGTAAATTACAAACCCAATAATGAAAACTAAATAAAATCTTAATCTGTCCATAGTTGTTTTTTTATAATTACGAATATAGGCGACTTAAAACACCATGGAAAAACAAAGTGGTCGTTAGCAAATATTAGGGACGAACGGCAAACTCTTTTAAAAGAGGAATAACCGGAGTAATATAATTTCTCGAAACCGTGACCTCCCTATCTATATTTTCTAATGATATTTTATATCCGGCAGTATTCCCTTTAAATTTCGTCACCTTTCTTAAATTAAAAATAAAGGAGCGATGCACTTTTTGTATCGTGTCACACTCGACCTGATCCAATAATTTAGTCAAAGAAATCCGGACCATTTCTTTTTTTAGAATACCCTTTTCATAAAAATGCAGGATACAATAATTATCGGCAGCCTCTGCAAGAATAAAATCATCAACATCCATTTCCTGATGAAAATTAGCATAGTCGGAAACAATACATAGTTTCAAATTATCTTCCTCTTCTATACAATTATCTGTTTTTTCAATATGTTGATAGTTCTCTCGCACTTCATTAGATCGATCTTTATTATTGAGGTAAATAAATCGTGCCAAGATATAAATAGATGAAACTGGAATTCCTAATGCCGTAGTGTAAGCAAACATATACAAAAAATTTTCAACAGAGAGCTGCACTTCACTCAAATACAATGAATTATATAAGTATGCAAATATTGAAATCAGAAATAAAATTAAAAAAGCCTTAAATAATTCCAAACCTATTGTCCATTTCTTTTTCCACTGCAAGGATAAAAGATTGACAGTACAAAATGAAAATGAAGTCATTACTGCGTATGGAAATAATAACAAATATTTATAGGTATGCTCAAACTGGCTAGTTCCAAAAGGCTGATAAATAATCAATAACACATAGAATAAGATGCCTACAAGTGTTGACGTTAAAATAATTTCTTGATGTGATTCACTGTCTGGATAAGCAGCATCTAATATCATCGCTATTTTTGTTAAAAATGGTAATAACCAAATATCTAAAAGTTTAATAACACAAACAAATCCAACACTGAGAATTAATTTTTATATATGCTCCTTCATTTCATCGTGTCTAAAAGTAATAGCGATGATTTACTCCTTCCACAGGATTAATATGGACATTTACCGCTGATTCAATGGTATTTACCGAACACCGCTAGACAAAATGAAATATTTCATTCAAATTCAGCTATAATTAAACCGTTACAAAAAACATATAAGTATCTTACCCTTAATAATCACTTATGAAATTAATCGCCGCTGTTTTCCTCATTACCTTTTTTGCAATATCCTCAGTCTTAGCTCAGGTATCGGAACGAAAATTGGTGTCCATTAACAATAAAAAAATGGCTTATCGTACATTTGGACTTGAAAATAGAAAAATCGACGAACCTATTGTTGTATTTGAGAGTGGACTCGGTTCTTCTGGAGGAAGTAATGGCAGTTTATTCCCATTTATTCAAGGTAGCTTTGCAGGTATTGTTTACGATAGAAACGGAATAGGTGAATCTGAATTAGATAGTGCAGTAAAAACCGATGCCGATGTCGTAAAAAGACTTTACGACTTACTGACTACTTTAAAAATAAGCCCACCCTACCTCCTAGTTGGACATTCAATAGGCGGGCCATTTATTCGTTTGTTTGCTTCAAAACACCCTGAAGAAATAGCTGGTTTATTTTTCATAGATCCAACTGATTTTATGCTGACCAAAGAAGAGGATGATGAACTAAAGTTTAAAACAGGAAGTAAAACAGGATATCAGGAACTTTTGAATATAAACCTTCAAAATATCATTAAAGACCCGTCCACATCGACAGGTTTCCGACATGAAGCAGAGAGAGAACTGAATGAAAGTACGCCACATTTTTTCAAAAATTATACTTCTTTACCACCACTACCTGACATTCCAGTTACCGTAATGATTGCATACAGTAAGCATATCGAACAATACGAAACAAAGATGAATAAAGAGCTAAACTTGGGTATCAACTTAATCCCGTGGTGGAAAGAACTCGATCAACTTCGTATAGAACACTATGCTGAGATGATAAAAAATAACCATAACAGCAAGCTGATCTTACTTCCAAAATACAGTCATGGTATTCATCAACAGGATCCAAAGCTTGTTGCAGAAGCCTTAATATCGATATATAACAGTACCTTACGATCCTCTAAACCCAGTAACTAGATCAAACCATCATCAGCTTATAAATAACGACCTGATCTGACCAAAACAAAAGATCATACATTAGCCATAAGGATAAAATCAAAAAACCGAAAATATAAAAAAAAACCCTCCGAAACTCTTATTCCGGAGGGTTACAAATAATGATTATAGCAGTCGCAAAAACAAGTGCTAATATGAATTTACAATTAGTTCGTTATCTTAATCGATAGCTCATTCAATAGGGCCTTAGCTTCGTTTAGATTTGAATTCCAAACTTTAGTTCTTTCTGCACTATTTAACTTCTGGATCGCCGCTTCGAAACGCTTCAAATCCTCAGTCAATCCCTTCTCCTTAAGCGCTTTCTTGACGATTTGCACTTTTTCATAATCCTGAACACCTTCGAGTGTTCTTTCATAACGGATCGAGCTTCGCCCATTTGGATACACAATATAGGTATCGCCAGCGGGCCAGGTACGGAATCGGGAATCTAAAATTGGGTTTTCTACCCATGAGTTGAATGCCCAATGCAGTAATCCATCAAAATCTGCCGCTTCAGCATACCAGCCCATATAAGCGGATTCTGCAGGATCTGAAAACGTAAATTGATTTGGAAAATTATTGCCACAATACACATAAAAAGTAGTAATCAAACCTCTTTTTTTACGATCTAGCAAATCTTCATGAGAAAAGGGATGATTTGCAGCAATACTAATATCTTTACTGTCAGGATAGCGCTGATACGTTTTCTGATTATCCGCATAAGAAACGCCTAAAGTTGGCGCCACCTTCTTCAAAAGAGATAAAGCACCATCAACTTCTTCTTTTGTGCGTTCATCCATGGCGATGTTTGTAATTCCCAACCAGCCTTTTGAATCCAAATGTTTTACAAGATCTTTTAGGAAAGGGGTCCATAATTCCTCAAATGCGGGTGTACCTGGTTTTGCAACAACATTGACAACTTCATTTTTTGCTACATCGCGATAATGTATTTCATTATTCCATGGGACAATCGAATAAATATTGATCATTTTTTTAATGCCTAGGTCCATCATAAACTGAACCCAACGGTCAAATACTTTATAATCGTAAGCCCAAGTACCATCTGCATTTTTGTTCCAAACAATCATGTCAGCATACGGGTCATAAGTCTGCACATTCCATGGATCTTTGTTCATGGTTGCGGTGATCACTTTCTGTCCTGCATCAGCTAACATTTTCATAACAGGTTTCATAGCTTCAAAATGAGCATCACTCCACATTTCTAAACCATGCACACGTGCTACGGCCGACGGATGTTGCCATTGATCCAAATGGAAGACCCAGTCACTTGGCTTAGGCAATATATTTTCTAATACAGTAACTTTTAATGTTAATTGGTCAGTAACCTTGCCTTTGCTTGCGATACTTACTTTAGCCTCATATTCACCTGGGCTAGCATCACTCGGGATCTTCACCGTCAGCCAAACAGGACGTGCTTTGCTAGCTTCCAGATCGAATGCTGTTAGATCATCTAACATATCTGGTGATAATGAAGAAGCAAAATCCTCTTTCTTCCGATATCCACAGCCAGCGGCAAATTCGTCAGTCATTACATACCGAACGAAACGTGCTGAAGCAACATTTGAAGACATTTTAGCACCCTTTGCACCTTTGAAATCTGATATAGTCACCTTGACATCCGGCGCGGCATCTTTCGTCCATAATAACACTTGTGATGAAACACGTTCGCCACGCCAGCCAACTACTGCATCGCTAGACTTCTTCTCTAAATCAGGAACCAGCGATTTAGGATAACGCTTATCTATTGTTACGAATGAGCTATGTAAGCCTTTTTTAACCGTGGACCAGTCAGACAATGCATCTTTCGTTGGATCCGCCATTTCTTGAAAATTCACCATTTCAAAGGCAGGCGTCTGTGCCTTTACCGTTTGTATACTCCATAACGCTCCGACAAGAAGTGCTGACGCTAAAGTTTTATTCTTAAAGCTCATATTTATATAACTTATTTTTTCAATTCAGATTTACCATAAGGATGTGATTACTTTTTAAACAAGAATATTTAATAAGTAATCACAAAATATATTTTCACAATATGAAGCAAACTAATTAAATTTTAAGATGTATACAAATGCTAAACAAGAACAAACGTTTGCTCATTTTTATCAACACGTTAATTCCAGACCTTTTGATCGTAAGCGGCTTCCCAAAATTGGTACTCCAGTCTAGATGCTAAAACAAATGCTTCACTCATCTTATAACGAATAGCAACAGTCGTATTCGCGGCTACTTGATCACACATAGCAATAGCTTGCCGTACAGAAATAGCAAAATCTTCTCCTCCGTATGTATCAATCCATTTTTGGTAAGGATTATCAACTACTTTTTCTTGTCTGGCAATAAACTCCCCCACTTCTTTATATATCCAAAAACAGGGTAAAGTTGCAGCCATCCCAACCTCTATAGGATCTAGCGCTGCTGTACTTTTTAGGTAATGCACATAATGATGGCAAACAGGCTGAATATCACCTTTCTCGGTAACACCAAAATCCTTAAAATAAGAGTCGTGCAAGGCATTTTCCACGACAATTGCATTTTCTCCAAAACGCATATAGGATAGCGCATCTTGAACATCATGTGCTCGAGCACCAATAAGGGCTAATGCTCGACCAAAATGTTCAAGATAAAGCGAATCTTGAGCCATATAAAATTGAAATTTTTCTTTAGGCAAATTTCCTGTCGTAAGTTCCTTTATAAAAGGCATGTCTAATATAGACTGATATTTATCTGAGATACTATTCCAAACCTGTTCAGACCAATTCATATTTAATTTGTTTTTGAGGATTAAAAAAATGATTTAAAGGACCATTGCCCATTCCTAATTGTACATCTGCCCCTTGTTCTATTGCCACAAAAACATAGTTTTGCGCTAAAGAAACTGCTTCAGATATCGTATGCCCCTGTGCCAGATAAGCGGCTATTGCAGATGACAGCGTACACCCGGAACCATGGGTATTCTTTGTTTTAATTTTTTTACTTTTAAATATTTCGGGACGGCAATTTTTATCAAATAATATAGATTGCAGCGTATCCTGCTCCAGATGCCCCCCCTTTACCAAGACGCGCTCACAACCTAATGCTAGGATACTTTCCCCTGCAACATACATATCTTCTAATGTTTCTACTTTCGCATTGGCCAGTATACCGGCTTCATCCATATTCGGTGTAATTAAATCTGCTAAGGGGAAAAGTAGGTCGATCATTGCTGCAATAGTTTGTTCCTCAATAAGCCGGTGGCCACTAGTAGCAACCATTACAGGATCAAATACAAGGGGTACTTTTTTATATTTCTGAAGCGTCTGCGCAATTGTAATAACCAATTGTGGTGTATGGACCATTCCAATCTTTATGGCATCAGGAAAGACATCGTCCATAATAGATTCAATCTGATCTGCTACAGCTTCCAGTGCTATGGGATAAATCTTTCGGACTCCCATCGTATTTTGCACAGGCAATGCTGTCAATACCGAGGTAGCATAGCATCCTAATGCCGAAAAAGTTTTGATATCCGCTTGTATTCCGGCTCCGCCACTTCCGTCGAAACCTGCGATCGTCAGCGTAGTTGGGTATCGGTATTTTTTCATTTTAAAATTTCATTTTTAAGTTCAAATGCTGCTTTTTCTGGATTTTCACTCCCACATATCGCAGACACTACAGCTAAACAATCGGCACCTGCCTGTATAACACGACGAGCATTTTGTATATGGATATTGCCAATAGCAACCAACGGTTTATCTGTTCGTTGTCGAATATTCACAATACCTTCTAAGCCCCATTCTGTGATGGTATCCTTTTTGGTTTCAGTATTGAATACAGGGCTGATACCCAAGTAATCGGATAATGGAATCTGCTCATTTTTCAACTGTTCAAGATTTTCAATAGAATAACCGACCAGAGGTCTTGGGCTATACCAAGCTTTTCTAATATGACTAGGAGAAATATCATGGTTACCTACATGAATACCAGCCGCACCCAATTCTTGGGCCACTTCAAGATTATCATTGATGATTAAAGGAATCCCATATTTGTCAGTGATCTCTTTCAATTGGCGGGCTTTTGCCAAGTAAAGACGGGTCGTTAGCTCTTTTTCTCGAAGCTGTATAATATCTACACCACCAATAATAGCGCGCTCCGCAACATGAAGATAATTTATTCCACGACAATCCTGCTCTGAAATCACAAGATATAACTGATAAGGAAAAGAAGTATCGAAATCCATTATATGCTAAATTTTAATGTATTCCCAAATTCAGTTTCAGTGATGTTATATAGCTTATCAAGAAGTTTAACCTGCAGACTACCCGGTCCATCACTTTCCTTTTCAGCTAGTTCTCCAGCTACTCCCATGAGAGCCATTGCAGCAGTTACTGCCTCTGTTTTATTGGCTATTACAGCTATAAAGGCTCCAACAATCGCACTTGCAGAACATCCTAACCCGGTTACCTTTGTCATCAAAAGATGTCCATTTTTTAGATGAATCTCCTGACTCCCAGAAATCACAATATCAGTTTCGCCAGAAATACAAACAACGGAACCATATTGTCGATGAAGATCTAATGCGGCTTTAACTGCTTCACCACTTTGAGAAGTACTATCCACTCCTTTCGTCTTTATAAGATTAGATTTGTTTAGTGCAATAATTTCAGATGCATTACCTCTTATGACAGTTGGTTTTTCACGAAGCAATTCTTTTAGAATATGATCGCGATAAGATGTCGCCCCCGCTCCAACAGGATCTAAAATCCAAGGTTTCCCTAATTGAGAAGCAGTATTTGCAGCCAATAACATAGATTCTGACCACACTTCATCTAATGTTCCTATGTTAATAACAAGTGAATCGCTGATAGTGACCATCTCGACTACTTCAGATTTAGCATGAGCCATAATAGGTGAAGCTCCAACAGCCAATAAGGCATTGGCAGTATTATTCATGACGACAAAATTAGTAATGTTATGTACGAGTGGCGATTGTGCTCTTACTTGTTGGATATGCATCCAAAGTGTTTTCTCCATATTCATTTCATTTAATAAAAGATTGAATGCTTTAGGAAAAAACCACATACAAAACAGCACAGGTGTACTGTATTGCTTTTCCCTACGTCGGTATTAGCCGTGTCAGGTTCAAAGGGACTCTCTCAATTCTTTTTTAGAATACCCCTAAAGCATAACAAAGATATAAAATATAAACATTCATTCCCATCGCATGAACATTGACATTTTGAAATAATAATTATTATGTTGAGTTTATCTATAAAAAATCACATGACATAATTGTAAAAAAACACAACACATTGATTGTTTTGACATTAAAAACCATTCTGATCACAAAAAATTCCATCAACAGAAAGCAATAAATTACAAAACTGCTGTTACATGAAATAAAAATAATATAGCTGTTGCTCTCGATAATTTTAAATTTAACATCCTAATTGTTACTAGACTTAATTCTAATTTTATCGTATTAAAACAAAAACAATCGGCTATACTTACCAATTTACATCGTGATGATTCAGTAGATCACTATTTCGGTTCAGAAGCTATTTTCACCAGTTCAGTCAATTATTTCTTTCTTAAACCATCTAATCTTCTGTTATTTGTATTTGAAATTTTAATCATAAAAAAATGGTAAAGCAAGAATTCAAAGCAACAAACAATTTCAATCTATATACAGCCGTATTTGCTTTCGGTTTATTATTTATTTCATGTGGCGGACAAAAACAAGATGGATCGTATGAACAACAAGCTGTTCCTGCTGATTTCATTGAGCTAAAAGAGTCTCCGACTACGATTGTAGAAACTTATCCTGGTACCATAGAGGGAACAGTCAATGTCGATATTAGAGCACAAGTTTCCGGTTACCTAGAAGTGACATATGTGAAGGAAGGACAATATGTACAAAAGGGGCAATCACTTTTTAAAATTAAAAGTGATGTCTTCAATGAGCAGGTGAATAACAGTAAAGCTTCGTTACAATCGGCACTAGCTGCACAGGCAAATGCACAGATTGAATTAGAAAAAATAAGACCTCTAGTTCAGGGAAAGGTTGTTTCAGACCTACAGCTAAAAACTGCACAAGCGCAATATGATGCAGCAAGTGCTCAAGTGGCACAAGCCAAATCAGCAGTGAGCTCTTCACAGTTAAACGCTGCCTTCGCAATTATCAAAGCACCAGTAAGTGGATATATAGGCCGTATTCCGAGTAGGGTCGGAAATTTGGTCACACCTTCTGATGTCAATCCATTGACAAGTTTATCTGAAATCGATCAGGTATTTGTTTACTTCAACCTCAATGAAGCAAAATTTATTGCTTTTATGAATGATAGAAAAACAGATGCCGGAATGAACACGGTAGAGATTATCATGGCCGACGGTAACAAATATAATCAAAAAGGTCAGGTTGAAATTGCAAGTGGTAACATTGATCGTAACACAGGAACGATATCACTAAAAGCGGTATTTTCAAATCCAGATAAAATTTTACGCTCAGGAGGTGCAGCGCGAGTGGTTTTAACTAAAAGTCTGAACAGTGCAATCAAGCTACCTATGGCAGCAGTGAAAGATATTCAAGACAAATTTTTTGTTTATGTCCTCGCTGACAGCAATAAAGTGGCAATGAAACCTATTGAAATAAATGGTAGAACAGGTGCAGATTATATCATCAAATCCGGCGTAAAAGCGGGCGATAAAATAGCCGTAAATAGTATTGACCAATTAACAGAAGGAATTGTAGTTCAACCTAAAGTAATCAGTCAAGACTCATTAAAAAATTAATTTTTAGACGAGTATCAACATGTTAAAAAAGATTATAGATAGACCAGTAATGGCCACCGTTATTTCGGTTGTGCTATTAATATTGGGTGTTATAGGATTATTAAGACTTCCTGTAACAAGATTTCCAGATATATCTCCACCCACCGTAATGGTTTCGGGGAGTTATCCTGGTGGGAACAGTGAGGCCGTGATCCGCTCAGTGGTAACACCACTGGAAGAGCAGATCAATGGTGTGGAAAACATGCAGTATATCAAGTCTACTGCAAGTAATGATGGTTCTTTTTCCATTTCCATTATCTTCAAACAAGGTGTCAATCCTGATCAGGCCGCTGTAAACGTGCAAAACAGAGTACAGCAAGCAACGCCGATACTTCCAGAGGAAGTAATCCGGATGGGGCTTACGACCTCAAAACAACAGAACAGTATGATCATGATCTTCAACGTGTATACGGATGATAATGAAAAATATGATGAGTTGTTTCTTCAAAACTATGTCAACATCAATGTCATACCACAGATTAAACGTGTACCCGGTGTAGGTCAGGCACAGGTTTTTGGTTTAAAGGACTATTCAATGCGTGTTTGGCTCAATCCGCAGAAAATGGCTTCTTATGGTTTAGAACCTGCAGATGTAAGTAGAGCCATCGGCACTCAAAGTTTAGAGGTGGCACCCGGTAAATTGGGTGAAGAATCGAATGCTGCACTGGAGTACGTAATGCGTTATAAAGGTAAAAAAAGCCAACCTCATGAATATGAAAATATCGTTGTTAAACGTGATGGTGAGCTTTTGGTACGCTTAAAAGATGTAGCTCGTATAGAATTTGGTTCTCTTAGTTATAGTGGAAATACAACTATGAGCGGTAAAAACTCAGTTACTGTTGCAATTCTGCAAACTACAGGATCTAATGCAAATGACATCGAAATCGGTGTACGCGATGTATTAAAGAGTGCTTCCAAAAACTTTCCTCCTGGCGTAGACTATACCAGTTTGATGAGTACAAAAGAGCGTTTGGACGAAGCAACAGGCCAGGTGAAATCTACTTTGATTGAAGCATTTATTCTGGTATTTATCGTCGTATTCTTGTTTTTACAGGACTTTAGATCGACTATTATACCTGCAATTGCTGTACCGGTAGCGATCATAGGAACATTTTTCTTTCTGCTTGCTTTTGGTTTCACAATAAACGTACTGACACTCTTTGCACTTGTACTTGCAATCGGTATCGTCGTCGATGATGCCATCGTGGTCGTCGAAGCCGTCCATAGTAAAATGGAAGGCACAAACATGACCGGAAAAGAGGCAACTCATAGTGCTATGGGTGAGATCACGGGTGCAGTTGTATCGATTACTTTAGTTATGTCTGCGGTATTTATACCGATCGGATTTATGACAGGTTCTGCAGGTATTTTTTATAAGCAGTTTGCCTATACATTGGCGATTGCAATTATTATATCGGCGGTTAATGCGTTAACCCTTACTCCTGCCCTTTGTGCCTTATTATTGAAAAATAATCATGCCGAGGGTCATCATGGAGAAGTCGAAAAGAAAGGATTTGGAAAACGATTCTTTACTGCATTTAATGCTGGATTTGAGAATTTAACAGGTAAATATATCAAAGGATTACGGTTCTTAATTGTTAAAAAGTGGATCGGTGCAGGTTTAGTTATTGTGATTACTGCACTAGCAGGCTGGATGATGATCAGTACACCAAAAAGCTTTGTTCCGATGGAAGATGATTCATTTATTATCTTCAGTTTAAGTATGCCTCCGGGTACCGCCTTAGATCGGACAACTGCCGCTGCTGCACGTATAGATGATATGTTGGAAAAAGAAGAATCAGTACAGAATAGTACCATTATTACAGGCTTCAACATTCTATCAAATAGTGCCAGTCCAGCATATGCTATGGGTTTTATCAAGTTGAAAGATAAGAAAGATCGTGGTGCGGAGAAAGATATTGATGTGATTTTAGGAAATCTAACAGCAAAGTTTGCAACTGTTAAAGAAGCAACTATAATGGCCTTTAGAAGCCCTCCAATAGACGGATATGGGGTTACAAGCGGTGCCGAAATCGTATTACAGGATAAAAGTGGAAAATCGCCAGAAAAACTGAAAAAGATGTCCGATGAGGTTATCGGACAAATTATGCAACAACCAGGGGTACAATTTGCTTATACAACATTCCGTACCGATTTCCCCCAACTTGAACTTGAAGTTGATGAGGATAAAGCGCAACAAATGGGTGTCGAAATCAGTAACATGATGAACGTAATCCAGACCTATTTCGCAGGTGATCAATCCATGAACTTTACACGATTTGGTAAATTCTACCGTGTCAACGTAAAAGCTGATGGAATATTCAGAACAGACGAAAATTCGTTTAATGAAATATTTGTCCGTAATGACCAAAATCAAATGGTTCCTGTGAAATCACTGGTTACACTACATAAGGCGTATGGTCCAGAATCCTTAAGTAGATACAACTTATTCAATGCGCTGACCATTAGTGTAGTGCCTCTACCCGGCGCCAGTAACGGAGAAATCATGGATAATCTGGAAAAAAATGTATTAAGCAAGTTGCCGTCAGACTACGGTTACGAATGGACTGGCTTAAGTTTAGAGGAAAAGTCAGCAGGAAATCAAACGTTAGTTATCTTATCGTTGTGTCTCCTATTCGTTTACTTTTTATTAGCGGCACAGTATGAGAGTTACCTTTTACCACTTGCAGTATTGCTATCTATTCCAACAGGTATTATTGGTGCATTTGCATCGATTAAAGCCATCGGATTGGATAATAATATTTATGTACAGGTAGGATTGATTATGCTTGTGGGATTATTAGCTAAAAATGCAATCTTAATTATTGAATTTGCCGTACAACGGCGAGCTGCAGGTTATTCTATTGTAGAGTCTGCCATTGAGGGTGCAAAATCAAGATTACGTCCTATTATCATGACATCTCTAGCTTTTATTGCTGGTATGATTCCATTAATGTTTGCTACGGGCGGATCTGCAATGGGTAATAGATCGATCAGTACGGGCGCCGCAATAGGGATGCTTTCAGGCGTAATATTAGGTGTGTTTGTCATACCGATCCTTTATATACTCTTTCAATATCTTCAGGAAAAGGTATCGGGTAAAAATAAAAATCAAAAAATTCAAAGTGTTGAATAATGGCATTATCTATAAATAATATAATTTACGGTATTGGAGTGGCAACTTTGTTGTCCTCATGTTCTGTAAACAAAAAATATAGTCGTCCAGAGTTGGAGACTCCACAAAGTTATAGGAATACGGTTGAGGTGACAGGTGATACCATTAGTTTGCCCTATAAAACTTTCTTTAAAGATACTTATTTGACGGCTTTGATCGATAAGGCACTTGATAAGAACAAGGATATATCGATCGCTATGATGAGTCTCCGTCAGCTGGATCTTTCCTATAAACAGGCAAAACTGGGACTTCTTCCAACAGCTGATCTTTCGATATCTGCTGCACGAAACTACCTATCAAAAAGCTCTTTGAACGGTTCTTTGAGTGAGCAGTTTACAGGAAATCAACACATGGACGATTATTCTGCTTCTCTTAATATTTCTTGGGAAGCGGATATATGGGGGAAAGTTGCGTTGCAAAAAGAATCTGCAAGAGCAAGCTTCTTCATGCAACGTGAAAATTTATCAGCATTGCGAACACGTATTGTAAGTCAAGTCGCACAGGCTTATTACAATTTGATTACTTTGGATGAGCAACTTAAAGTTGCTTCGCGAAACATTGCTTTGAGCGATACGACTTTGCACATCATAAAACTTCAGTTCGAGTCTGCGCAAACCAATTCACTGGCGGTGGATCAAGCTGAAGCCCAGAAGAAAACTGCTGAATTATTGGTACCCCTTGCTAAGCAAAACATCGCACTACAAGAGAATGTACTGAGTATTCTTTGTGGGTCTTTTCCAGATAGCATATCACGAGCAAATACAATGGATACGACACCCTTTGTGAAAAGCTTTCCAATAGGTGTTCCTGCCGATATGCTCAGTAGACGTCCTGATGTTAGAGCTGCAGAATATGCTGTGGTAGTTGCTAACGCAGGTACTGGTCTTGCAAAGGCTCAGATGTATCCTTCTTTGAGATTAACTCCTTCTATTGGAACAAATTCATTCCAATTTGAAAATTGGTTTGATTTACCTGGTTCATTAGTAAAGAATATTGCTGGTAACATTACCCAACCTATTTTTCAAAATAAGAAGTTAAAAACAGCTTATGAAATAGCAAAAATCGAACAGGAAAAATCTGCCGAACAATTTCGTCTGGCAGTCATGACTGCTGTGAGTGAGGTATCTGATGCTTTAGCAAAAAGAGAGTACGCAAGCCAACGTATTACACTGATAGAACAGAAAAAAACGGCATTGCAAAAGGCTGTTAGTGATGCAATGTTGCTGTATAGAAGTGGAATGGCAACATATCTTGAAGTTATCACTGCACAGAATAACTCCCTTCAAAATGATCTAGAGGCCATTTCGATTCAAAAAGAACAATTTGATGCTTCAACAGATCTTTATCGTGCATTGGGTGGAGGAACAGAATAAATAATCATAGCATATCAAAAAAAAAGGATCGACATACAATCGATCCTTTTTTTTTTGATAGCATAATATCCCCTATCTTACCCTTGTATCAATCCAAAACAGATCATGCATAGGCAAGACATCTTGTGGCGCAATAAGATTGTAGATTAATTCGTCAGTATCACCAGAAATATGCCAGGTATAATCATCTCCCCGAACAGCCAATACTTTTAAAATAGCATCTTCATCACAGACCCAAATATCAGATTCTACGACTGCGACATTGTGCATCATAAACCACTTATGTGCTTGAGTAGCATCAAGACAGATTAAAGATCGAGTCAAAGACTCCAAATCATTCATTCCTACAGCAACATGTTCAGGATAATGTAATTGCAGATAGTCCAGATACATACTATGATCCCCAGTATGCAGCGCATAATTACGGATAATCAATCTTTGCGGGTCGAATGAAAAATCATAAACTTCCGGATTGGCTACAAATTGATAATATTGATTATAGATGTGAAGCCGTTGGTTCAGTCTTAAATAATGATCATCCTCAATAAATACCTCCCCATCAAGCTGCTCATCTTCCGCATTTAACAAAGCATCTTCAATAACAAGGACAGCCGGTTCCTGAAAACTCAATACATTTGTTTTACTATCTAGCTGTAGCAGATAATCCCATACATTGGGCACACTGATCGGATACCAGGTAGGGTTCTCATCATCAATCCTATTCTTAGAGGTTAATATATTATATCCTTTTGACTGCAGGTCTAACAGGATGGATCTGGTCAGAGTAGCAAACTGCATAACGTGATCTTTAGGTTGTTCAACTTAATTTATTAAAAAAAACAAAACACGAACCATTGCAGATCAGATGTTTAAGATTAAACACATAACTGATAAAGTTGTTTTAGTAAAGTAGGTTGGTTAGATAATGAGATCAGAATAAATCTAGAAACCAGATATTTCAGGCATCAATTTTTTTAATAGTTTTTAAGAGATTAAAAAACAATACAAATATCAACTTATAATTTTCTGTTTTTAATATTGTTCAATGTAAAATTTCCATGGCTGAAGAAGCTAGCAGTAATTATATGTAAACATTTAAAATGATACCATAGCTATTACAGAAAATAAAAATTACCATCATATCGCTAAATAATACAATTAATTTATAAATTTGTAATATTGAAGAATTTGAAGACTCATATTGGTATTATCTTGTTAATCTGTCTTGGCTTTTTATTGTTGCCAAGTACGGGCTATTCCTGTGAAAAGGATAGTACTAAAAAGCAACATACTTCAACTGCGCACGAACAGCACACTACCCATTCAAAAACAAATAATACCTGTTCAGATAATACTTCTAAAAAAGCTGATCACGGAGACTGCAACCATAGCAAGTGCGATCATGTAACATGTAGATGCCTCTCTTCTTCTTGTTCCGTTTTCTTAACCATTCCATTTGATATAAATCTGAAAGAATTTTCTTTTGTTGCCAAACAAAAATTCGGATTTCAGCAAAATAATTATTATTCGGAATTTTCAAACATCTGGTTACCTCCCAAAATAGGTTAAAAAGGGCCCTTAATGCCCAAAGTACGTCTTATCAAAAGCTATAATCAGCTTTTGAAAATCCTTAATTTATATTATTTTAATTATTAAAATCATGAAATCTACATCAAAAATATTGGTAGTAATCACTGTATTATTATCATCTATAAATACATATGCCCAAATTAATAATACAAAAACTGAAACCGTCAATATCTATGGAGAATGTGACATGTGTAAAAAAACCATTGAAAAAGCAGGAAATAGCAAAAATGTCGCTCAGGTAGAATGGAATGTTGATACAAAAAAAGCTATAATCAGTTATGATACTCAAAAAACGAGTAGAGAAGAAATCTTAAAGCGTATTGCCTTAGCAGGTTATGACAGCGAAGATTTTCTAGCTCCTGCGGATGTATATATAAAGCTTCCTGAATGTTGCCAATATACAAGAGAATTAAAGACTGGCACCAAAACTGATGCCATGCTGCTGAAAGATCATAATGAGATGTCCAATCATGCAACGCATGATGCTACCACAAAAAGCAAAAATCCATTGCAGGCAGTTGTTGATAGCTATTTTTCGGTCAAAGATGCTTTAATAAAGACTGACGCGGCAGCTACCTCCACCCAAGCAACTGTCTTACTTTCGACTGTTAAAGCAGTAGATATGAATACACTATCTTCTAAAGAACATGATGTATGGATGAAAGGAATCAGTGACTTAACTGCTCATGTAGAAAGTATTTCCAAATCTAAATCCGTTCCAAAACAACGTGAATTATTTGCAAATGTTTCCAAAACAATTTATGATCTAGCAAAAGTATCTAAATTGGAGAGTCCTATTTACTACCAGCACTGTCCGATGTTTAACGCAGGAAAAGGTGCACATTGGTTGAGTAAAGATAGTGACATCAAAAACCCATACTTTGGTTCTAAAATGTTGACTTGTGGTAGCACAGTGGAAACGTTGAATTAATAAATACAGTTCTAAAATAAGATAGACAACGTATATCATATTCTTATATGCTATATGTAACTATTAAATGCAGAAAAAACAAAAATACTTATTCACTGGTTAAAACATCAGGAATAACTTCCACTAAAAAATAAATAAACAATGTATATAGCTAAGCATGTATCTATAAAAGCGTTACAGACATTGATTATGCTCATTTGTGCAACAACTGCGTTTGCACAAAAAGTTGTCAAATATGACCTGTATGTTCGAGATACCATTGTCAATTTTACAGGGAAAGAAAAACGGGCAATTTCGGTTAACGGACAAATTCCTATGCCCACTCTTACATTTACAGAAGGTGATACTGCCGAAATTGTGGTGCATAACCAACTAAAAGAAAATACATCTTTACACTGGCACGGCATATTTTTGCCTAATAAAGAGGATGGAGTACCCCATCTTACCCAAGAACCGATAAAACCCAATACAACATATACCTATCGCTTTCCTATTATCCAACATGGTACACATTGGTATCACTCCCATTCGGGTTTACAGGAACAGATCGGTATGTACGGCAGTCTCATCCTGAAAAAAAGAAGTGATGATAAAACTTTCAGAAAAGGAATTGACGATTTACCTACTATACCAATTATATTAAGTGAATGGACAGACCTAAATCCGGATAACATACATAGAATGCTGCATAATGCGAATGATTGGGCCGCCATCAAAAAAGGTGCTACCCAATCTTATGCCGAGGCTATTAAAGAAGGTCACTTTAAAACTAAAGTCAAAAATGAATGGAAACGTATGATGGCTATGGATGTAAGTGATGTGTACTACGATAAGGTTTTAATGAACGGGAACGAGTTCTCCAATCTAGAAAAAATAGATAATAAGACTTTGAAAGCAGGAGACAAAGTTCGTCTTCGCATATCAAATGGTGGTGCATCATCCTATTTTTGGCTTCGTTATGCAGGAGGTAAAATAACCGTTGTAGCCAATGATGGTAACGATGTAGAACCTGTAGAAGTAGATCGATTAATGATTGCAGTATCTGAAACTTATGATATTGTACTCACAATCCCTAATGAAGGCACTTCGTATGAATTCATGGCCACTACAGAAGATAGAACAAAATCAACAAGTTACTTTGTAGGAAACGGGAAAAAACAGCTTATATCTCCATTACCTCGCCTTAAATATTTTGAAGGCATGAAGATGATGAATGACATGATGAAAATGAACGGGGATCTGGATGATATGGGCATGAAGATGAGCCTGAACCAAATGGATATGAACGTAGTTATGTATCCTGAAATATCTGGTGATAAGACAAAAAAAGAATCTGGTGACAAAACAAAGAAAGAGGATCATAGTCAACATGGCTCCCATAAAATGACCGATGATAAAGATCGGTATAATGCCAATGCTTTAGCAGATATTGTAACGCTAAATTATGCAATGCTCAAATCTCCTTATAATACCACCCTGCCAAAAGAGGCGCCGGTAAGAGATATTAAATTTACCTTAACCGGAAATATGAACAGATATGTCTGGAGTATGGACAATAAAGTGTTGGCTGAAAGTGATAAAATTCCGGTAAAGAAAGGTGAAATATTACGCATCACCCTCTACAATAACTCCATGATGAGACACCCAATACATCTGCATGGGTTTGATTTTAGAGTAATCAACGGTAAAAAAGAAAATGCACCGCTGAAAAATGTTATTGATGTCATGCCCATGGAAGTCGATACTATTGAGTTTTTAGCTAACGAAGAGGGGGACTGGTTTTTCCATTGCCATATTTTATACCACATGATGGCGGGCATGAATAGAGTGTTTGAAGTTGGCGATTATAAAAATCCGTTACTCCCAGACAAAGAAAAGGCCTATAAAGCGTTACAGAAAGAAAGTAATATGGCCCACTTCATGGTGCAAAATGATTTCGCGACTAACGGTAATGACGGTGGTGCAATGATACAAAATGCCAGATGGTCATTAGGAACAGAATGGCGATTGGGCTATAATGATATGCATGGATATGAAGTAGAGACCCATTTAGGCCGATACATCGGAAAAATGCAATGGTTTATGCCATTTGTAGGTTTTGATTGGAGATATAGAAGAATGGGTGAAGACGAGCATGAAAAAAACATCTTTGGACAGGTTAATAAGAAAGATGTCAGAAGGGCTGTCAGTGCCGGATTTATGTATACGCTCCCTATGCTCGTAAATTTTCAAGCTGAAGTATATCATGACGGAATAGTACGCTTACAATTAATGCGCGAAGACATTCCTATTTCACCCAGATTAAGAGGTGGTTTTATGGTCAACACAGATCTAGAATATATGGGTGACCTGACATATGTAATCAATAAAAATATGGGTATACGTACGCATTACGATAGTGATATGGGCTGGGGATTCGGTTTATCATTAAACTATTAAAACTGATTTATTTCACATAATATGCTGTATCGTTAATGAGGAAACAAAAAATACGGTACAGCTGAACGTATAGATAAAGGGTCTAATTTTCATTAGACCCTTTTCGTTAAAGATTTATAGTTACTTTATCAGTAATCCCCCGGCTTAACGCATCTTGACAAATACTCTGTATCTTTTATTTTTGTTTTAGAAAAATATCAGCAAATAAGAGCATTAAACTCAACGAAAAACTTTTTAAGGGATCAGTTTGTTCCTCTAATAGTTGTATTTCTAAAAAGTAAATTATGTATACAGATACTGTAACCGCAGGAATTTTAATAGATTTGATTCAGATTAACAACGACAGAATCGAAGGCTATACCTTAGCATTAGAAAACCTAAAAACAAATCGTGATAATGACTTACGTTCACTATTCGAAGATTATATCCAAGAAACCATCCTGTTCAACTCCGAGCTTGCTCCATTTACCGTTGTCGATGGCGAAGCTCCAACAATTCCCCCGCGCATCTCCGGTAAATTGCATCGCTTCTGGTTAGATCTGAAAGCAACATTAAGTGGTCATGATCGTAAACAGATTCTCGAAGAATGTGAACGTGGTGAAGACGCAAGTAAAAAAGAGTATGAAAAGGCTTTAAAAGAAGCCCCAGATCTTCCTATAGCTATCGTCACTATGATTCGAAATCATGCAGAAAAGCAAAAAAAGGCACACGATCAGATTCGCACCCTCAGAGATGAAGCAGATTAAGCGTTGCATTAGATAAAACGAACAAAGCTTCTTTAAGTCTATTAATGACCTACGGTATCTGTAGGATTCTCCCGATCAAGATTATTGAGGGGAAGACCTTTTAATTGCTGATGAACTGTATCTAGCGTATTATTTAGATCGGAATTATTTTTCATATTCTCGCCACAAGACGAAAAGAAAACGGCATTCATAATCAGTATTAAAGCAATATTTAAATTTCTCATTTTCATTTATATATTTAATGTACATCAGCATTTAAATAAATAGCGCGATTGATAATAATATTACCTATTTTTCTCCAAGCCTTTTCAAAAGCGTTGCTTCATCCGTCAAATCTAATCGCAATGGCGTAATAGATACCATATCATGCTCCACAGCCCATCTGTCTGTACCTTCATCAGCTGGCTCTAGTGGAGATACCGTAAACCAATAGTGCTTTCGTCCCAATGGGTCCGTTCCGGGTATAATTGTACCATCATATAATCGCACAGACTGTCTCGTCCAGATGATTTCTGTTGGCTTTTCAGGAAAATTAACGTTATAAAGAGCCAATTCCTTATCCGCCAACAGAAGCGCCAATGTTTGCTCTACAAAGGGTTCTAGCGCTTCAAAGTCAGGTTCTGTTTTTCCCACGGGTGTACTCAGTGCGATACCTTTAATACCAAACAAGACGGCCTGTTTGGCGGCCGCCAAAGTTCCCGAATGCCACATCGAATTACCTAGATTAGGTCCCATATTAATTCCTGATAAAACCACATCAACATCATTCCATAAATGTATGCCCATGGCAACGCAGTCTGCTGGAGTTCCGTTTACGCGATAAGCCTCCACATCTTCAAATACAATCGGAGATTTTTTATAACTCAATGGTCTAGAATGTGTGACTGCATGTCCCATCGAAGACTGCTCAACATCTGGTGCCACTAATTTTACCTGTCCAAATTTCCGAGCCACTTTTGCTAGAGATGCAATACCTGGACTATAAATACCGTCGTCATTTGTTATTAAAATTCTCATAGTTTCTATCGTTTCTGCAAATAAATATTTTATATAAATAACAACAAATGGATAAGCTAAATGTTGTTATATAAATTAAATCTATGGAACAAGCAATCTTATTACACAATCCGGGCGCAGGCGATGAGGATCATTTAAAATCTGATTTAATAACATTAATTGAACAGGAAGGTTATGCTTGTGTATACTTTTCGGTAAAAAATGGAGATCAATGGATTCATCAAATAGATCAAGCAGATTTTGCTGTAATAGCCGGTGGCGATGGAACCGTAAGAGGAGTCGTTAAGGAATTGGTGAAAAGAAATTCACTTGAAAAGAAAATCCCTATCACCATATTACCGATGGGGACTGCTAATAATCTGTCCATAGCATTGGGGATTGACAGTACCAAAAAAAATCTAGATCATATCAAAAACTGGAAAAACAGTAAGCGACAGCGTTTTG
Source organism: Sphingobacterium sp. B16(2022) (assembly GCF_012030425.1). GTDB lineage: Bacteria > Bacteroidota > Bacteroidia > Sphingobacteriales > Sphingobacteriaceae > Sphingobacterium > Sphingobacterium anhuiense. The sequence goes on from NZ_JAAUVN010000001.1 coordinate 2,217,980, forward strand.
ATGTAGGGGTGATTAAAAATGCTGATACGACAGATTTCTTCTTAGAGGGCGCTGGATATGGTGTTTTTCCACACCTAATCCAGAAAATGGAATCCGTTGATAAAAGTAAAGTTGACACCGCAAAAGATGAACTAAAATTAGCTTTAGAAGTCCTTCATGAAATTATTACGACTGCTAAAGCTGAAAAATTTTGGATAAAAGCCGATGATAAAATCTACGAAGGCAAATGCTTGTTACTTGAAATTATGAACATTCAATCCGTGGGTCCTAATCTAATATTATCACCAGAAGCGGTGACAGATGATGGTCTTTTCAATGTCGTATATGTAGATGAGGCACAAAGATCAGATTTCGCTGCTTTTATTAAGAAAAGATTAAACGGAGAAGAAGTTACATTTGACTATAAAAAATTTGAAGCTAAACAGCTTACCATTGATTGTGAGAGTACCTACATGCATATAGATGACGAACTGGTACTGCCGCTCAAGAATGTTGCAATATTGGAAGTAAGAGAAAACGTCCTTGAGTTTCTTGTTCCGCAATCATAGATAAACATTTATTTTAGAATCCTTTACAACTCGCAGGAGATAAAAATTAATGAATGATAAATAAATGTTTTAAAAAATATAGAGTTGAACTAAAAAAGGATCCTGAACAAGCAGGATCCTTTTTTAATTCATATTGAATAAGCCATTCATTTAAACATTTAAATCTGATTTCGCTAAGTTCAACATAGATTTAACGGCATTTTCAAGATCGTCCAAATTAAACGGTTTCTCGAGATAACTGTCAGCACCCGCTTCTTCTGCTAATAGCTGAATATCATTATTCGCAGAAACATATATAACAGGAATATGATTAAAATCCGGATGCTGTTTTACAAGTTGAGTAGCCTTGATTCCGCCAATTTCAGGAATCCAGTTATCCATTAAAATAACATCAGGTTTAACAGCCGTTACTTTTTCAATAATATCATGTGATGTCTCAGATGTAGCCACCTGATATCCATAATTTTCCAAAATAATGGTGCAAACCTCCAGTATATTCACATCATCATCAAAGAGCAATATAGTCTTATCTTTCATCGTAAATCAAAGTATAGGAAAACGTTAATAAGGTGCTAATATAATAAAAAACTAACGCAAGGCTAGTTGCGTTAAATACGCAATTGATTGATATAAGACGCAATTTCGGATGGTTTTAATACCAGATCTACCGCCATAGACAATAGGGCTTGCTTAGGCATATAATCTATTTCTGCTGTCTCTGGATCCTGCACTAAGATAGTTCCTCCATATTTCTTTATCTCTTTCAATCCATTCGTCCCATCAGCGTTTGCTCCTGATAACAGCAACGCAACAACATTCTCCTTAAAGGTCTCTGCGGCTGATCGAAATGTAATATCAATTGATGGACGTGAAAAATTTAATTTTTCTGAAAAGTCTAAGGATACCAGGGTTTGATTTTCAAAAAGCATATGATAGTCAGGCGGAACGATATAAATGCTCCCGGGAAAAATAGTCATCTTATCCTCTACTTCCATAACCGGCAATTTACTGCTATTAGCTAATAATCTATTGAGTACAGATCCCGGATAGGATTTACGATGCACAATAATAACAATAGGAAACAATATATCCGTATCAAGTTGAGGTAATACCTCCAACAGCACCTTGAGACTTCCTGCTGAACCTCCAATTACGAATATTGAATCACTCATTTGAAACGAGAATTATGATGAACGGGTTTTTCTCCATATTCGTTCATCATTAATTTGTTTATATTTTTTCTCCAAATTAGAAAAACGAATAGTTTCCTTAGACCCCAATGCCAGATATCCCAGCGTATCTAAGCTTTCATCAAATAAATCAAAAACATTATTTTGCAAATCCTTGTCAAAATAAATCAGCACATTCCGACAAAGAATTAGCTGAAATGCATTGAAAGAAGTATCCGATACTAAATTGTGTGTTGAAAAGATCATTTTATCTTTTAAATCACCGTTAAACTTTACAGAATCGTAATTAGCGGTATAATATTTAGAAAAATCCTCTATCCCTCCAGACTGAATATAATTCTCTGAATAATGTTGCATTTGACTGATGGGAAACATCCCACTACTTGCCCGCTCTAAGACTCCAGGATTTATATCAGTGGCATAAATCAATGATTTATGATATAAATTGGCCTCCTTAAGCAAAATTGCAATCGAATAGGCCTCCTCTCCAGTAGAACAGCCCGCTATCCAGATCCTTATAAAGGGATAAGTACCTAACCGTGGAAAAACATCCTCGCGTAAAGCCTTATAAAAATTTGGATCCCGAAACATTTCGGTGACGTTGACGGTAATTTCCTCAACAAACCGTAGCAGATATTCCGGATCGCTTATCACCCGATATCGCAGTTCTGCAAAGCTTGTAAATTTATCGATCAGACATAGTCGATTCAATCGCCTTTTCAATGACGCTTTACTATATTGTGTAAAATCATAACCATACCGTTCTGCCACATCTGTCAAAAGCAACTCGATATCCTCATTTTTTATAATACTCGGTTCCCACATCTAACTATTCTGTTCAATTATACCTATTAATAGATCTAAATCTATTGGTTTTGGCACATAAGCACGAGCACCAGCATCCAAACACTTCTCACGATCTCCCTGCATAGCTTGAGCTGTTACTGCAATCACGGGAACATGACCATAAGTTTCAGATGCCCCAATCACCTGAATAGCTTCATAACCATCCATATCGGGCATCATCATATCCATTAAAACAATCTCAATATCGCTATTATTAGCCAATAATTCAAAGCCTTCTTGGGCACTATTACAGGAAAGTGACTGATATCCTCGCGACTTTAAAGCCAATCGCAATGCGAAGATATTGCGATTATCATCATCAATAATCAATACTAACTTAGCTTTCTTCATCACCTATTTTATGCTCTTAATTATCATATAACCATACGCGGAGTAAAGATAACAGTTGGTCAGTATCAACCGGCTTAGATATATAATCAGAAGCACCTGCTACAATACACTTTTCCCGATCACCAGTCATTGCTTTTGCCGTAACAGCCATGATTGGTAATTTTGAATATTTCGGATTTTTTCGCATTAGCCTGATCGTCTCATAACCATCCATTTCTGGCATCATCATGTCCATCAGAACGATAGATACATCCGGATTATTTTCTAGCTGTACCAAAGCTTCCTTCCCATTTGTAGCTGATATAACATTCATCTGGTACTTTTCTAATGCTTTTGACAATGAAAATATGTTCCTTACATCATCATCTGCGATCAAAACCTTCTTTCCTGTTAACACTTCACTCAGAGAACCTAGCTTATTCACTTTTCTTTTCTGTACGTCAGCAGAATTTTCTTCAACTAAGTGAAGAAAAAGTCCTACCTCATCTAAAATTCGCTGGTAAGAATGGGCCGTTTTAATAACAATAGAATCTGCGTATTGTTTAATTTTGACCTCCTCTGCATGTGACAGATTTTTTCCTGTAAAAATAATAATAGGAAGATTTTCCAAACCCTTATTATTTTTGATTGCTTCTAAAGTTTCATAACCAATCTTATCAGGCACCCCCATATCCAAAATCACACAATTGGCGCCATCCGAACTTAATGCTTGAACACTTTCATCAACATTTGTCTTAATTTCGGCAGTAATATTAAAATTGCTCAAAAAATAAGAAAGTGCTGAAGCATGTTTAGGATTCTCTTCAACAATCAGAACCTTTCTTGGGTAACGCGTTAGCGCATCCTCTATTTTTTTAAACATGATCCCGATCTGCTCAACGGCAACAGGTTTATTAATAAAATCTATAGCACCTTTGAGTAGACTCTCTTTTTTGACCTGAAGTGAAGACATGATATGAACAGGTATGTGTCTAGTAAGTGGATTGCTTTTTATTTCATCCATAACCTGCCAGCCATCTTTTATAGGCAACTGAATATCCAACAAAATAGCTAAGGGCAAATAGCGAGCAGCAAATTCTGCAGCAATATCTCCTCTTACCACAACTACCCCTTTATAATTCTGTTTACGTGTATATTTGAGCAAAGCCTTCGCAAATGCAGTATCATCCTCCACAATAAGAATAACTTTATCACCTTTTACAATATGATCGCGATCATCTTCGACTTCTTCAGGAATAGTATAAACTATATTAGGAGAAACTGCTTCACCAACGATACTCTTCATTTCATCTATATCAGAAGCAATGATATCGATCAATCGCTCAGACGATGGTTTTATTACGTCAGAAGTTTTGCTTTTCGGAATAAATAGTTTGAAGACACTACCCTCTCCTTCTTTACTAGTCAATAAAATCTTACCACCAAGGAGGCGCGCTATTTCCCGGCTGATAGAAAGTCCTAGTCCAGTACCGCCAAATTTTCTCCGTGTTGACCCATCTGCTTGCTGAAAGGCTTCAAAGATAATTTTCTGCTTGTCTTCAGCTATGCCAATTCCAGTATCCCTAACCTCAAAAATTAAATTCTCGGGATGATCTTTATCTTCAGAAATTGATAAACTTATCTTACCCTCCGACGTAAATTTAACAGCATTTGATAACAGATTTCTTAAAACCTGATCTAATCTTAAACGATCGGTCTCTATCGTATCAGAAATATTCGAATCAATAGACACATCAAAAGAAAGTGATTTTTCCTTGATTAATGGTAAAAACAGATTCTGCAAATCATGCGTTATATCTTGTAATTTCACATCTTGATAGTCAAGTTCCATTTTACCAGATTCGATCTTAGAAAGATCTAAGATTTCATCTATTAAACTTAATAAACTTGTTCCTGAACTCTGAATAACTTTTGCTGATTCAATTTGATCTTCATTCAAATTACCGTCCGTATCCTCTGACATCAATCGTGATAAGAGAAGGATAGAATTAAGCGGAGTTCTAAGTTCATGTGACATATTCGCCAAAAATTCCGATTTATATTTTGTGCTCAGCGCTAGCTCTTCAGCTTTCCGCTGTATCTCTAGATTACGCTCGGCGATAAGATGGTTTTTTTCTTCAAGAGATTTTGACCGTTCCTCCAATTCGTGATTGGACTGTACAAGTTCTTCCTGCTGGACTCTCAATTCTTCTTCAGATGATTGTAATTTTTGAGTCTGCGCCTCGAGCTCCGTGTTTAAATTTTCCAATTCAGCATGTTGTGCCTGCAGTTCTTCCGTTTGCGTTTGCGTTTCTTCCAGAAGTTGCTGTACCTGATCACGGCTTTTCGCTGCAGCTATCGCAATCCCTATATTGCGGGTTGCTTCAATGAAATAAGGTAGTTTTACATTTTCTACAGCATTGATCGATCCCAATTCAATAACACCTATACAATGATAATCCGCAAAAACAGGCAATAAAAGCACATTATCGATACGAAATTGACCGCTGGCAAAACTCACGACATAATCACTGTTCGATAGATTTTCAAATCGTTTAACTTTTCCTTCCTTAAAAACCTGGCCAATCATACCTTCTCCTGGCGATAGGGACTTTACCATACGGTCTTCTAAACCATATGCATTTTTAAGCACAATACGATCTTGATCCCAAAGGTAAAAAGCACCATTGGTACAATTTCCATAGCTAATTAGCTGGTTTAAAGCATCGGCTATTAAGATTTGTTCTGTTTTATTTCCAACAAGAGTTTCATTTAGCTGAGCCAGACCTGTTTGTCTCCATTCATTATTATTTAAGTCATCAAATGATCGTTTTAAAGCATCAGCCATTTGATTCAAAGAGCCTCCCAAACTTCCTAAATCATCTTGTTCCGTATCATTCACATTGACCGTATAATCACCGCTAGCTATTTGATTTGCTATACGTTGCGTAACTTTTAATCTCCTGCTGATTTCTTCATCTTTATTTGTCAAAGACTTTTGTAACTCTTCTCGCTTAATAAAATCTTCTCGAATACGTAAATAAAAAACTATAGTTATCAACAACGAAACAATAGCCGCAATAACGACAAAAATAGAGGTATAAAAAGAGGATTTATTGAGCTCATCAGACCTTTTATTCAGGAGAACCTCTTCAACATCAATAAACCGGGCAATGATAGCACGGCAACTATCCATATATTGTTTACCCTCTTCCAATTGTGATAAAGAGACCTCTCCCCCTTGTCGTTTTATTGTAATGAGATTAGCTAAAATCCCAAGTCTTGAAGTCACTAATGAAGATAGACTGTCCGCTACTTGACTTTGTTCAGGGTTATCAGTCACAAGTTCTTTTGTCAAGATTAGCGCTTGAGGTAAAGATTTTTGACTATTAATATACGGCTCTAAAAAAGCTTCCTTACCGGTGAGATGAAACCCCCGTTGACCAGTTTCTGCATTTTGCAAATCATTTAATATTTTATTTGCTGATGCGATGACGCGCCGACTATGATCAACTTTTGTACGGTTATTGATCTGCTCTTTAATACTTATATAAGATGCAGTAGAACTTGCCAATAACAGAACCAAGGAAAAACCAAAGCCAATCTGTAAATTTCTTAAAAATGGTTTAGACATTTTCTTACTAATTTAAAGGTAGAGTAAAATAAAAAGTAGATCCCTGGCCCAATTCACTTTGGATACCTACCGTACCATTATGTTGTTTTATGATCTCCGAACAGATATAAAGGCCTATACCAAGTCCCTGAAATCGCACCGAAGATTCTTCTACCCGATAAAATTTACCAAATATATTCTTTTGCTTATGTTCAGGAATACCGATACCATAGTCCTTTACACTAACGATTAATTGATCATCCTCCTTTTCTGTACGTACAATGATTCGATCTGTATTAGGCGCATATTTAATGGCATTTGTCAAGTAATTGATCAAGACCTGTTCAATCCGAACTTCATCACCTAAAAAGAGCTCTTCTATTCGATCACCTTCCCTCTCAATAGTAACGGAATTATTTTCATGGGTTTGATAAATAATATCAATAGCATTGGTTAGTAAGTTTTCAAAATCAAAATTCTTTTTTGTAATCTTCAATTTCCCGTTTTCAATTTTTGAGATGTCCAACAAGTCTGTAATAAGTCCGCTAAGTTTGGTTACTTGGCTTTGTACCCTATTGATGTACTTGACTGCGGTGACGTCTTTAGCAGTATTAATTGTTCGTTCCAATAACTGGGCATATGCCTTAATGCTGGTTAATGGGGTCTTTAATTCATGACTGGCTATACTCAAAAACTCATCCTTTTTCTTTTCCATCTGTTTTTGATCGTCAATATCTGTAAAGGTACCGACCCACTTAACCTGATTATTCTTTTCTTTAATCGGAATAATCCGCAACAAATGAAATCTGAAAAGCTCGTCTTTTAATTCTTTTATACGAACCTCGAGTTCGATTGGTGTTTCAGCAATTAATGCTTCTGCCCAAGATACATGTATATCCGGATCATCAGCATGCGTTGTAGGAAATTTATTTGATGTTGCATAGGATAGCCATTTACTGTTCACAAATTCTATTTCACCATCTCCATTTGCCGTAAATGCCAACTGTGGTAGCGACTCTAATGTCGAATGCAAATTTTCTACTTGTTCCTTTAACTCCTGCTGCGCTTTTTTCCGTTCTTCAATTTCCAATCGAAGCACCTGTTGCATATCATTTAAAGCTACCGTCTGTTCATATAAACGAGAGAAAGTCTTCACTTTCAGCATTAAAATATCTGGATCAATAGGCTTCGTAACATAATCTATTCCACCTGATGCATAACCTTTAGTAATAAACTTTTTATCTTTATTGACTGCCGACAAAAAAATAATCGGAACATCTTTAGTTTTATTAAAACCGGATAACGTTTCTGCAACTTCAAAACCATCAATTCCAGGCATCTGAACATCCAAGATAATCAATGCATAATTATTCTTTAAAACCTTTTTTAGTGCCTCTTCTCCAGATAGCGCAGTATCAACTGAAAAATTTTGAGATTCGAGTAATTTCTTAAGTGAATAAATATTCGCTTCTTGATCGTCAACAATTAAAATCATAGCAGTTTAGTTCAATTCGTCTGTAAACAACAATCGTGTAAACACAGGTATTCGAATGATAAAGTCTAAAAATAGGATTTTATTTTTTAATAATGACACCTAGACACAAAGCAAACTATATTGGTCCAAAAATATTACTTTGCAAAAAGCGATATTTTCCAATTATGAACAATAAAAAGGAATTATTTAAACGATAATTCTATGAGTTACTGACAAATAAAGAGACAACCTCGGTGATAACAGTAATTTATACCTGTTTATAAGAATAAATGCCTGTTTACATCATCGGATTCGATTCGAATTGAACTTAACAGCGTTTACCCTGTTCTTAATACAAGAAGAATGTACAGAAATATTCCATATCATTCAATAATTCTTGTGGATTTAATTTATACTAAAAAATGAAAATAGCTATTATTGGAACTTACCCACCTAGGCAGTGCGGAATTGCAACGTTTTCACATGATCTATATCACTCCCTGCCACGATCTTTAGCGAATGATCATCACATATTTGCGGTATCTGATGGTTCGGAATATGTGTTTCCTGAAGAAGTAACTTATATCGTAGAGAAAGAAAATTTAGATAGTTATATTCAGGCTGCCGATGTCATCAACAATGCATTTGATGCCTGTATCATCCAACACGAGTACGGAATATTTGGCGGAGAAACAGGGAGCTACATTATTGACTTACTTCAACACTTAAATGTACCCATTCTTACCAACTTACATACCGTGCTGGAACATCCGCATCATAATGAATACCGTATTCTCCGTGAACTAGCGCAGTATAGCAGTAAAATCACGGTTATGACGAGTCGTGCCATCAATATGCTAGAGACAATATATCAAATTGATCGTAGTCAGGTAAGTCTAATACCACACGGTGTTCCAAACTTCGATTGCGACCAAGAGATGGCGAAGAGAAAATTAGGATTTCAAAATAAAAAAGTCATGCTCAGTTTCGGCTTTTTAGGTAAAAGCAAAGGTTTTGAAACAGCGATTCAGGCAGTTTCTGAAATTGAGAATGACGACTTCGTTTATATTATATTAGGTTCAACACATCCAAATGTTTTAAAGCATGAAGGTGACGCGTACAGACATGATTTGATGGATATGGTCATGGCCCGTAATATTGGTCATAAAGTGCAATTTGTCAATCAATTTGCATCCGAAAAACTATTAAAGGAATATTTGAGCGCTTGCGATATTTATGTCACTCCTTACCCAAATGAAAACCAAATCAGCAGTGGAACACTGTCATTTGCACTGGGCGCTGGAGCGGCCTGTATTTCAACTCCATATTGGTATGCTAAAGACCTCTTAGCAGATGACCGTGGGTTATTCTTTCCTTTTAATGACGCACATGCACTTTCGTCAGTTGTCAATGATCTTTTAGATCAACCTGAGAAAATGCACTATTACAGAAACAATGCTTTAGAATATGGAAAACAAATGTCTTGGGCAAATGTAGGAAAGAAACAATTTCAGTTACTGAATGAGCTATGCACAGCATCGAAAACTTCAACAATTTGTTTCAATGACACTGTTCAGCAAAACAACATTACGAACATATTTCACAGCAATAAAAGACTATCTTCATAATGAAACTACCACAATGATTTGTTTATATGAAAAATAAAGCTCTAAAAACAATAGCAAAAATTCCCAAAGAGAAATCTAATGATTTATCTCAGAACAAAGTGAAAAGCAATACCGGTACACCACCAAAAAAAGACACGAATCCGCTTCCGCCAAATCCAAATGAAGTGGACAATCACGACACGTAGTGCCATGACTATCATGGCACTACATTCCAATTATTGAGCTCAAAAATTTATTCTTTACCTTCAAACTTTTTGTACAGATCATAATCAAATGGAATACGCATCGTCAGATCTTTAGCTTCCCAAATATCGCCTTTTGACGGCTGATAAAAATCATACGCGGGCTTAAGAAAATTATCTCCATCAGGTGCTTCCTGCCAATCTTTCTTATCTCTATTATATAACAAAATCATACAGCTTACACAATTGTAATTGCCATCTGTATTTGGGTTATCGTAACACTTACCAACTTTTATATTGATCTTTTGATTAATAATGACGTCCGTTAATCGGCCATCAGTATGGCGGATCAACGCAGCCTGTGCATCTTCATGATCAGGTCTAATTTTAGCTTCAACAAGACGATCAAAATTTGCTTTTTTAATCTTTTCAAGTTCACTTGCAACAACTTCAGGTGCCACACGGCTCGTATCTAACGAGTAAATATCATCAGGAGAAACTACCGCAGCTACCTCAGTTTGAATATTACCGTCTGTTGGATTATTTGCTAATATTCTTTTATTTTCTTCATAATTTTCCCAATCAGCTTTTGAATAGGTTACATATTGCTGCGCTTTATAGAGCAATGTTTCATTTGGCGTGATATATATAAAATTACTAGCAATAAGCAATACGATTAATACAGCTACTGTTCCTAAAAGAATCATTTTGGTTTTGTTACTTTTCATTTAAATTTATCTTATGTTTTAATTATTTATATTACTGAGGTTTTTACACCTGCAATCGTAGTCTTATCCAATTGATTACAAACAGACCAATAAAACAGATCAGGATATAAAGCTGAATTTTATTTACTTTTCTTGTTCCAAATTTCCAAACGCAGATTCTGTCAATCACAATGATGAGCAAAACAGGAATCAGTCCAAAAAAAATGTACATCGCGGCTAACTTATCTGGAGCAGAAACCCCCGTAGCTAATACAATCGCAATTAAAATTCCGATCAAAATCGATAATGCACTTAACGTAAAAAAGATCGTTATTTTATTTTTAAAAAAATCTTTCATTTTTCAATAGCTTTAATAAGCAGATTTTCGCAACGTTATTATGATACATAATAAGGCTTAAAAAAAAGTGTTCATTATTTTTTTTTAATTATTCCATTTTCATTTACATCATATTCTATACCTTCTGATACAAGTGTTACGCTACCATTTTCAAAACGACTTGGATAAGAAAAACGAGGTGGGCTAATTATTTTTTGATTAAAATCCATAATTCCCCATTTAGCGGTATTGTTACCGTTACCTATAGGAATCAAAACTTGAAACATGATCAAGCCATTCTTGCCCATCATAAATAAATCATCATATTTTACCGGAACAATAATTTGACCAGCGGCATTGATGTAGCCCTTCTTATCATTTTTACTGACTTTTATCAATCCAAATTTTGTATCCATCGAATCGGCCGCATTATTCCCAAAATAGATATCATCAAATTGAGGGTTTACAATTTCAACACCCTCGCTATTGACTATACCATAATTATTAAGGGAATCACTAACGACGAAAAAATCATTTTCCGTCCTAATGCGCATCGTTACACTGCTGTAAATAGGCTGTATAATAACTTTCCCACTCTTATCAATAAGACCCAGACCCAAACTATTTCCATCTTTATCCAACTTACTGAATGTGGCATAAAGATCTTCTCCAAATGAAGAATAAGCATCATAATTGGGATCGCTGTTTTCCCATGCATTATCCTGCACATTATAATGTCCTGGCAATTGCACTATTTTAGATTTTCGCATGTCCTGCTTTTGTATCGTATTATTGGTACAGGCAGATAAAATCGTAAAGAAAAATAATAATAAATAGTTCATTTATATAATTTGAAAATGACACCATTAGCAATCTCGATGATGTTCAATTGTTACTATTACAAAAATACCTTAAACATCGACAATATTGTGATGGGTTTACAATTCGCTTAAGAGATCTTACAATCCGTGTTCGATTATTTTAAACGAAAAAACTAGTATATGATTTAGCTATGAAAATATTAATACTAAAAAGTACACTTCATACTCTTGCTAAAAATTTACTAATGACAACTGGCAGAATAACCATTAATATTAAACAGCAAAGCGTTAGGATATGATCTTTACCATTATCTCCGAAGAAATAGATAACAAGTGCCAAAACGAGGATAGGACTAAAAATATAAATCTTATGAATGTAATATTGATTTTCTTTACTTAGATTTTGTTGAATAAACTCGTCTCTATTTAAAAGATTTGGATAATTAATTTTTACAAAATCGTAAATCTGTTCTAGATCAATTGTTGTTAGCGCTCTAGGTCGTATCAATAGATCATCTATTGCAATGGTCATATCTTTTCTTTTGAAAGAGATAGCGCTAATTTTTTCTGCAGCATACTTCTTTAAATAACTTCTAGGATCTAGTGCATAGCCTTTATAATCTGCATCATTCTCCGTTGATAAACAATGTAGCTCTCTGCTATCCAAATAGAAAATTTCAAAACTATCAAGTGCTTTATAAGTTTGATAACTCGATTTTATGAAAAATAAAAAAGTTAGAAAAATCGAAGAAAGGACGATCTGTAAAAATTCAATATCCTGCCATTCACTCAACAGATATATAGCAACAAAGGACAAGCCAATAAAGTAGAGAAAATAGTTGAACTTGACGAAGCTATGAACAACATATAGTACAGTTACTAAAGCAAGTCCGGAAAGTCCACTTTTCCAATCTATTATAATGCCAATGACTCCTAAAAGAGAAAACATAATGACAAAAATTAATGAAATGGCACTATTATTCTTTCCAAACTTTTTTTTCGAAATACTGATAGAATTATTTTTTTTACTCATTATCAATTGACTTCAAAATATCATCAATGTATGGTATCAAAGTATATAAGCAACAACCTGAATTTTTTAGCGCATAGCCTCAATTAAAAAGAAATTATTCCATGTACACATTGATCTATCTAGGACAAAGAGAAAGATTACATCGTCTATGAAGGTTTATATTATTTATGGATCTTTTTACTATTTTTCTCATTCCCCGTATTAGTTTGTTCGACCGGCAATGTCATGATAAGAGGTGCCACAACCTCCTTCAGCTCTTCATCATCGACCTTCTTCAATACTTTTCCTTTATAACGATATGACTTTTCGATCTCAGTACAGCTACTGAAAAAGATAGTTGAATCGGAAAATACTAATTCTTCTCGTCCCTTCATAACCCTATCCATAAGATTCTGTTTAAGAAACTGACTCAAGATACGATCATCCTGATACACATTATCTTCATAATAGGCATCATTATCCGAGTCATCCTGCCGCATATACTGGTTAGTAAATTTGTCCAGACGATAGGTAGAAAGATCCCTTTCAAAAGTGCCATAATGCTTATTAACAAGCATAAAATCACGTGATTTAAACGATGTAAGATATTCATTTTTCATCATCATGATATCATTCCATTCATGATCACTTTCCTGTTTCTTATAACCGTCTTCCCCTCCATAATTAGAAAGCTGGATCACCAATTGATTATCTTCATTCTTATATAACGCTCCGGAAAAATCTTCATATTCTCGTCGGGCTTTATTGTGTACGAGCACAAAATTATTAAAGCCTTTATCATTCTGATAATTCCATGAAGCTAGAGAATCGTCCTGACTATTTTCTGCGGCATATAAACTAATACTTCTCGGAAAAGTATTTTTTTCATATACAAATGGGCTACTAAAGCAGTTCGCATCGTCATTAAACACTTGCTGTACACTGTCTTTATCAAACTTGACATAGGTATTTCCATCTTCAAAACCTACAAAAGCCATTTTCGTTCCCGCGCCTAGAGATGGATCTTGGTGGGCATAGATCTCAAATAGATCTTGTTTATCCGTATAAAAAAGTAAGTAGTCCTTTTCAAAACCATAATGCCCAAAAACTGCTGTAGCATAGCCATAAAGCATAAAAGTACCATCTTCAAAAAGACAGATGCCGTCATTACTCCCGTACCGTCCACTGATTTCTTTATATCTTTCTTGATTTTCTCCCTGCGGAAGATAACCCTTCCGCTGTGCCGATACAGAAATTCCCATCATCATAACACATACCATTAAAGATGTCTTTATCATCATTTATATTTATTAATTGAAAAGTAATTCAACTGCCAGATATCTTTACCGCAGATCGGAAAGAAAATAGCAATGATAACAACAAACTTATCATTAATATTAACCTTTTCGAAATAGTATTATCAAAAAATTTATACACCTCCTATTCATGAAAATCGAAATAACAGCATAAAATCCTGATAATCATCTGACAACATTATATTAAGACACACCTTGATCAGCGGGTTTGGCCGGAATTTCTTCCACCACACGCTCACGCTCCTTTTCTTCTACATAAACCGCATAGTCAGCAGGTTTAATCGGTATACCGTTTGCAATGGCATTTTCACGTGTGTAGACCGCACCAAAATACAAGATAGCAGCAGTATAGTATACCCATAATAATACTAATACAAGTGCACCTGCAGCACCATAGGTTGACTCAGTTCCGGAAGATTCTAAATATAATCCAATGGCATACCTACCGATAATAAATAATAAGGCTGTAAAAAGAGCTCCCGTGCGTACAGTCTTCCACTCGATCTTAACATCAGGCAATGTTCTGAATATGATTCCGAATAAAATAAATATAATTCCAAAGCTTAATGCAAAATTAACTGCATTCATAAAGAAAACTGTTATATCAGGGAAATAGACCTGCAATCGATCTGTAAAAGCTAGAATGATACCATTGACAACCAATGTGACCATTAATAAAAATCCAAGTCCAACAACTAGAGAGGAAGATAGCAATCGATCCGTAATCAACTTGAGCCAGCCTCGTTTTGGTTTTGCCCGAACATGCCATATCCTATTAATGGAATTTTGAATATCTCCAAATACAGTCGTAGCTCCAATTACCAAGGTGATAATACTAGCAATCAATGCAAAATTTGATTTACCTGATAGTTTCAGATTGCTGATCACTTCCTGAATTTGTCTGGCGGCGCTTGGACCAACCAAACCTCTCATTTCTGAAAACACTTTCCCTTGAATCGCATCCTCTCCAAAAAAGATCCCTGCAAGGGAAATCATAAGCACGAGAATCGGACCGATTGAAAATATAGTGTAATACGAAAGTGAGGCACTGTATTTAAGACAATCTTCATTCATAAATCCCGATACTGTCGATTTAAATATGTTTATGTATTTACTTATAAATCCTTTTTTTTTATTTTCCATAGTCCTGATCACTTTGTTAAACGCCTAGAAATCATTTTTTATAATTTATCTATAACACAATGTCGCTGTAACACTAAATTTGTGGCACAGGAGCATTGTTATAAATTAAACCTTCATTTTTTAATTCCGCCCAAAGTTGAGGGGGAATTACGGTATTCAAAGCCTCAACATTGGATCGTACTTGATCTGTAGTACTTGCACCAGGTATGATTGAAACGAAATCCTCACTTGCAAGCACAAATTGAAGGGCAATAGGGATAATTCCGACACCATGAGAAGCTCCTATTTGTGCAATACGCTCACGTTTTTCAATCATGCCCTTTGGTATAAAAGATTTGTAATTATATCGGTTTCTCCCAGCAATAAATCCTGAATTATATCCAGCACCAGAAACGAGCTTTACTCCACTTTTTTGCACAGCGGGTAGAAGGCGGTCGACAGCATCTTCATGTTCTAATATTGAATATTGAGTGGCAGACAGACAGATATCAGGGTCCGCTACTGCAAGACAGTCCAAAATAGGTTCAATTTTATTGACACCAAGTCCCCAGCCTTTTATTATACCTTGGTCACGGTAGTCCGATAATACTTTAAATGCGCCATCTGCTGCTTGTTTGAAGTAATAGTCATAGCGGTCACCAACCTGATCTTCAGACAGATCATGTACAAATACAATATCCAGATGATCAACGCCCATCCGCAGTAAGCTATCATCAATCGAACGCTTAGTTCCATCTGCAGTATAGTCATGTTCGAAATCAAATGGAAATGGTGCCTTCCACATGGTAGGCGGAACAGCTTCGGGTATCACTGGATCAAATAATCGACCAATTTTTGAAGAGAGGATATAGTCAGACCGATCTTGATCTTTTAAAAATTCTCCAAATCGCGCTTCACTTTTTGTTAGACCATACCAGGGAGACGTATCATAGTATCGAATACCCAGATCCCATGCCTTTTGCAGTATATCATATGACTGCTTATCTGATAATACTTCAAAACCAGTTCCTATAGCCACGCCACCTAAGCCCAAGCGATGTTTTTCATTAAATAAATTCTTCATATACAATTTTTATATCCTGCTTCCTATATAATAACCCAAAATCCATAAAAATGTTCCTTTTATGGAATAGGAAAATACCATTATAAGAAATACAAACAGGAAAGTTGAAAACAAAAAAAGAAGGGCTTCCTAAGGTCTAAACCCAAGGAATGCCCTTCTTTTCACAAAATGGAAATTAATCCTATTTAATTTTTATATGTTGATAAAGTTCCCTTTAGTCTTTTTCTTGCAATATGGATACGAGTTTTCACTGTACCAATAGGAAGGTTAAGATGTTCAGCAATTTCATTATATTTATATCCTTCGTACAGCATAGTAAAAGGTATGTAGAACCCTTCATCCAATTCTCCCAATGCTTTCTGAATATCTTCCATCACAAATTTATCTTCTCCACCATTTCTTACCGAAGAATATTGCAAATGCGAAGTACTGATCTCTTCTTCTGTTGTAATAAAAGAACGACTTTTAGTTGTACGTCTATAATTATTAATAAAAGTATTGCGCATGATGGTATAAAGCCATGCTTTTAAATTAGATCCTTCTTGAAAATTACGGAAATAGCTTACTGCTTTTAACATGGTATCTTGCAAAAGATCATTGACCTCGTCATAATCATTTGTAAAACGCTTTGCAAAAACTTTGAGCTCATTTGTTTGCTCGATCACTTGGGTGTTAAATTCTGTCTTTGTCATAAAGGATAGTTTTTTATTGCTGTACTTGCGCACATCTTTTGTTAACACTTAATCTAATTTTATCTAGCATGGATCATTTTAATATTCATGCATTGTTGATAACATTAAAGCAATCGCTGTGCTATATCCTTTAATATTTTTTCAAAAAAAAGAGTATTAATACCCCCTAAACCACAAGTTAAATCATCAACACTATTTTCAAACAATTAGAAATGTGTATTCAACCATTGAATTTATACGCAAGAGCGGGTATTTAACCCCAATGAAAGATCATAATTTTTCACATAAATGGTTAAATTTCTTTATGGTATTGCTATTCAACAAATAAATCGTCTACTTCTCTATACAATTTACTAAAAGTAAGACAAAAATTGGTATTTATAAATCTGAAAATATTCAAAACATCAATTAAGTGTTCGCGCTTTGACAATTGTTATAAGTTTGCTAAAGCTTCTTTAATATTACTAGGTGTGTCGAAAAAGGTTTTCCATGGATCCTCCACTTTCTTCAATCGCTCCGTTATAGTTTTTAAATTAAATTGCCTGATGTCCAAACCTTTCTTTACTTCCTCCCAATGTAAAGGCGTGCTGATAGTAGCACCAGGTTTAGGACGTATAGAATATGGAGCTGCGATGGTCTGTCCTCTTCTATTTTGTAAAAAATCAAGATAGATTAAACCCTTTCTTTTCTTAGGATCCCGGATAAGGCTTGTTGTATCAGGATGCTCCTCATGAATCATTTCTCCGATGAGCTGGATAAAATCGCGTACAACCTCATAAGTATACCGTTGTTTGACATACAAGTAGATATGTAATCCTGTCGAACCAGATGTTTTAATATAATCTGCAACTCCAACTTGTTGAAAAATTCGATGAGCGGTCTGCGCTATTTCAATGACCGAATCAAAATCTGCTCCATTTGGATCAAGATCCAATACAGCAAAATCCGGATTTTCCACCTTTTTATATGTAGATAGCCAAGGATTTATTTCAATAGACCCTAGATTCGCAATATATAATAAGGTTGCTCTATTATTGCACACCATATAATCGATATTTTTATCCGTACTTTCAGCATATATGGGCACGGTCTTTACCCAATCTGGAATTTGTTTTAAATCGACATCCTTTTGAAAAAAACTATCAGCTCCTATTCCATTAGGAAAACGATGAAGTGAAATTGGCTTATCTTTTAAGTAAGGCAATAGTAAATCACCATATTGTTCATAATATTCAAGCATTTCACCTTTCACATATCCTTCATCTGGCCAATATATTTTATCAAGATTAGTTAGTTTTACACTATGGCGGTTTATAGAAATTATCTTCTCTTTTACCCTTTCATTTCTGACCTCTTCCATGACGATCTCCTTAACTTTTTTATCTGTACGTAATCCCTTGAAAACAGGGTGACGTAAATGATGGTCCATTGTCCACTCTGAATAATAAACTTCGCAGACGAGATCCGGCTTCACCCAAGTCACTTCTTTTTCCTTCGCAATAGATACTTGAGGAAACGGCTTCTTGCTTATTATACGCCTTTTCAATTTATCCATTAATATTTCCAACAACTCATCACTAAATCCAGTACCACAGTTACCTAGATAGGTTAACTCCAAATTGTCATAGCACCCCAAAACGAGAGCTCCAAAAGAAGAACGGTTTCCCTGCGGTTTTGTAAAACCGCAAATAACAGCTTCCTGGCTTTGACGAATTTTAATCTTAAGCCATTGATTGCTTCGTTTTCCAGCATGATAAAGACTGGTAAGATCTTTGGCAATGACTCCTTCCCATCCCTTTCGTTCCGCTTGACGATAAATGGACATAGGCGTCCCTTTTAGTGAGGTAACCAACTCAATCATTTGACCTTTGAATCCTTTAAAAAACAAAGTCAATAGTTCTTTTCGCTCAGATAAAGGGTATTGACTTAAGTCATTTTCATCCAAATTCAAAATATCAAAGATATAATAATGCAGTTGATAGGAACTACCCAATGGTTCGCCGGTTGCCAACATCTGAAAATACGATTTACCTGTGCGATCTTCTATCACCACTTCCCCATCTAACCAAACATTCCTATTTAAAGCCATTAGCTCCTTCACAATGGAAGGAAATAGTTTATTCATATTTTTTCCATTTCGGGAATAAAGAAAAATATGTTCATCCTCTTTTACAGCAATAATGCGAAAACCATCAAATTTCTTTTCAAATAACCAATCATTCCCTTCGGGCATAGCATCGGTTAGCTTGGCCAACATTGGCGACAGCTGAGTCAGCTCTGGTTCACTATTATTCGATGGCTTAGCTATTCGTTTTGACTTCTTCTTTGCTCCTACTTTTTTATATTCTAATCCTTCTTTTTTTATTTTTTCAGGAACTGCATCTTCAGCATTATAGGATACTTCGGTTGCATATTCATCTTTATGTTTAATGAGTAACCACGACTTACCTTCTTGATCACCTTTTATTCTGACAAGAGCAAATTCTCCTTTGAGCTTATCTCCATGTAGGACAAACTTAATAGACCCATCCGCTAAATTACTTAAAAAACTATCTTCATCTTGTCCATTTAAAGACTCATAATACCCTTTATCAAAAACACTTACGGTACCAGCACCATAATTACCTTCCGGAATTGTCCCTTCAAAATTTGCGTAATCGACGGGATGATCTTCAACTTGAACAGCCAATCGCTTATCGGCAGGAAACAATGATGGTCCCTTTGGTACAGCCCAACTTTTTAGTACACCGGCAACTTCCAATCTAAAATCATAATGCAATCTGCTGGCATGATGTCTTTGTACAACAAAGCGCAATTTTTTATCACGTTTAATCTTTAACTTACCTTTAGGCTCTTCTGTACTTTTAAAATTACGTTTTTCGTGATATTGCTTTAGTGTATCCATGTTTTTAGTTATTGATGTACATGAAACCCTCGAAGGGCTCTATCATGACTGAATGAAAAACTAGGTGACGATAAAGTGTTTCCTTTTATAATTATAACGCTTAAATGCATCATTTTGTTAGTTTTGGCGGACAACCTTTTGTCCCGACTTTAAAACATGAGTTATACCCTCTTTTTCGATGATCATTTTCAATCACTCTGAACTTCAATCACAATAGTCTTACATAAAAGCATGTCAGATTTTAACATTGAATACTTATATTTACGTGAAATCAATCTATTACAAAATGAACAAAATTTATATATCTTGCTGTGTCCTCAGCATGAGCCTAATTGGTTCTTTAAGTTATGCCCAAACGAAATTTCAACCGCAGGATACCGAGTTTTATACTCCAGTACTGCGTACGGTGACAACTACTGAGAACAAAGCTCCTTCTGATGCGATCGTTCTTTTTGACGGCTCCAATCTTAATCAATGGGTAAGTTCCAATAACGTAAAAGAGCAGGCACCCTGGAAAGTACAAAATAACGTTTTAACGTCCACCCCAAAAACAGGGAATATCCAGACAAAAGAAAACTTTGAAGATTTCCAGCTTCATGTCGAATGGAAAAGTCCGGAAGTCATCAAAGGTGAAGGACAAGGAAGAGGAAACAGCGGTATCTTTTTGCAGGGTCAATATGAATTACAGGTCTTAGACAACAATAATAACCCAACCTATGTCAATGGACAAGCAGGATCGATCTATAAACAACAGCCACCCTTGGTCACAGCAACCAAACCAGCTGGACAATGGCATACTTACGACGTCTTGTATACCGCTCCACGATTTAATGCCGATGGTGTATTAATCAAAAAAGGCATCGTAACCGTTTTACACAATGGTGTTGTGGTACAATACAATACGCAGATCGAAGGAACTACGGAGTACATCGGATTACCAAAAACATTAGTTCACGGTCCAGGACCAATCGTATTGCAAGACCATGGCGATCTTGTTGACTTCCGCAATATCTGGATAAGACGTCTTTAATCAGTAAAAGAATAAAAATGGCCGAGTGAATTACACTCGGCCATTTTACATTCATATTTATAGCTTGTATCTGTAAAACTTTTTTTGCAGGATACAGACTACCTTAGTTTGTTCCTGAATAAGGGTTTTGATCAGCCTCTGAAAGTGCCGTATTATTGGCAATTTCCAATTGTGGTATTTGACAGAGCATACGGTAGTCATTAGAAGGAAAAGTTCCCGTTGGTGCCGGACTGCTTGCAACATAACCGTTCAAGTTCGTCACACCCCAAGTATAGTGCCCCTCTACATAAGTTGCTGTTTCCTGAATACGGATAAGTGGTTTTTGCAAACGCAATAAATCATAAATTCCAGTAACTCCCTCACATAACAGTTCCTTGCGTCTTTCCACATAAATAGCCTCTAGCAAAGGAGTTCCAGAAGCGGCAACTGTCAAGCCTTTAACTCCACGAGCCGTTTGCAATCTATTTAAATAACCCAAACCCTCACCATTACTTAATTGAGCTGAAGCCTCAGCCATAATCAATAACATCTCAGATCCACGCATTAAAGAAACCTCAGGTCTCGTATTTCCCTGTTTAGCACCATTTGCATCACCATAATGTTTGTACTTATTATACGCCCATTTTGTCGACCATTCTTTAGAAGCATTTTTAGTACGTTTCCAAAATTGGTAACGATCTTCCGTTTTTTCAAACAGTTTTTCATATTGACCATCAGCAAAGAAATCCAAAAATGAGTAAATAGGCCCATCCGTATAACCCTCGCCATAGCTTTCATCCTGGTTATACCAGAAGTTAAATTGTGTTCCTCCACCTAGGTTATTAGTCGTTGTAAATGGAACTGCCCACATCACCTCAGCATAGTTGTTTGTAATCACATCATCAAATCCAGACTGATACTGTGTCTTGGTCATCAATTGACTATAATTTGTATAAGCAGTTTTCGCCTCTTGATAAGCACCTTGCCAATTGTTCATCACCGAATACACACGTGCCAACTGACCAGAAACCACATACTTATCAATGGTCCATTTATTAGGCTGTGTATAATTAGCTAATAACGATTTTGCATCCGTCAAATCTTTGACGATTTGCGCATAAGTCTGTTCTACAGTAGCTCGAGGTAAATTTTCACTTTCCTTAGGACTCAAACGCAAAATAACACCTGGTTTCTGCTTAGCCAACATATAAGTTTGCTGATAATTTTGAATCAGATGGAAATAGCAAAGACCACGAATCGCTTTTGCCTGACCCATAATCTGGTTTTTTAATGTCTCTTCCCCCTGCGCGGCAGGCAACGCTTCAATAATGATATTTGTTTGATTGATGATTTTATACATCATCGTCCAAATTCCATTAGATAAACCTGTCGTCTGTGTTTTTTGCGGTTCATAAGTATATGCTGTTACCTGATTGCCTCCCATATTGGTGTGACTCACAATATCAGCACCCCCTAAATCAACATACATCTGCAAACCGGGTAAACCAGCATATACCCGATCCATTCCTTGATCATTGAAATACAATTGTCTATAAGTAGCAGTCAATACACGCTCCAATTGAGAAGCACTTGATAAAACAACATTCTCTGAAGTCGCTGTTGAAGAATTAGCATCAAGGAAATCCTTACAGCTTGTTTGCATTAAAACAACAGTTCCTAATGCAATATATTGTAAACTTTTAACGATATTTTTCATTTTCTATTCTTTCTTAAAATGACACTTGTAAACCAGCCATATACACTCTTCTTGAACCTTGGATTCCGTTATCTTTATCTGCAGAACCATTATAATTATTACCAGATAAAGCCGTCTCCGGATCAGAATAGCGATTCTTAGCCGACCCAAACGTTAATAAGTTGTCTCCAGAAACATACAGACGCACTTTAGACAGCCCCAGTCTCGCCATTGTAGCTGTCGGCAGCGTATAACCTAGAGAAACATTTCGAAGTCTTAAGTAATCGTTATCAAACACATAGAAATCAGAATTTTTACGGGTACTCGCATAGTCATCATTCGAAAATTTAGGTAATAAAGCCTGATCACCAGGTTTGCGCCAATGGTCTTCTATTAGATCCTGGATTACACCAACACCACCACGTACTGCTGTACGCTCCACATAAGCATAATCAAACATTTTAGAACCTAGCGAATAGTACAACATGAAGGACATATCCAACCCTTTATAATTAAACGCATTGGTCAAAGAACCATACACTTTAGGAAGAGCAGACCCTATACGTTGATAATCATTCGAAGTGACATCCTTATCATAGTTTTCCGTCATTTTCCAGTTTTCACCATCACGTATCCAGTAACGCATGTTTCCTGTTTCAGGATTAACACCTGCATTTTTCACCATATAAAATTCATACAAGGAATATCCCTCCGAAAGTTTATAACCAGCACCACGGTTGTTGTACGTAAATTCACCTCCTGGCAAATAAGTGATCTCATTCTTCAACGTCGAAAGATTCGCATCAATTTTCCATCTAAAGTTTTCATTACGGATCGCATCAGCACCCAATGAGAATTCAAAACCCGAATTTTTCAAATCACCTAAGTTTGTATTCAAACCATTCGCATTACCGACCTGTGCAGAAAGTGGAAACTCTTTGTAGTAAAGCAAATCAGAAGCAGTACGGGAGTAATACTCAATGGTACCGTAGATGTTTTTCAGAATACCAAAATCAAATGCAGCATTAAATTGCTTGTTCTTCTCCCAGATCAAAGCAGGCGTAGGAAATGCAGATGGTTTTAAACCCGCTTGACCATATAGATCGCTTGCTTCATATACACCCTGATAGGCATAGTAAATATCACCACCTCCAACGCCATTATCTCCTCTACGGCTTAACTTATCATTACCGGTAGTACCATAACTGGAGCGGAAGGATAAGTTATCTAACCAGCTCACATCCTTTAAGAAATCTTCCTTAGCAATCTGCCAGGAAAGTCCTGCGGAAAAGAAATTCCCCCAGCGGTTATCCGGATGAAAACGGGAAGATCCATCACGACGGAATGAACCTGATAAATAGTATTTACCGCTATAATTGTAATCTAACTTTCCGAAGTAAGATAGTAGAGCAAAACGATCTTTGTTAGATTGAACCTGCCAATTCTTTGTTGTCGAACTTAGTTCATATTGCCCCAATTGCATAATGCCTTCACCATAACCATAGTCGTAAAGACTGTTGTTGGTATACGATTCCTGACCGGCCAATGCAGAAAAATTATGATTACCAAAATCCTGATTCCAGCTTAAGATATTGTTAAACGTCACTGATTTAGTGTTCGTATTCGAGCGAGTCGCATTTCCACCATTAGTAAGCACCGTTACACCATAAGGAGCGAGCTGTCCTGCTCCATGAACTGCAGATCCGTACAAAAAGTTTTTAGAACTGTTATCGTCAATACTGAGGCTCGTTTTGAAACTCAAGTTATAAGGCAAGGTAACCTGAGCAAAGAAACGGGATGCCATCATCGTACGCATAAAATTATTAAAATCTTCATCATTGTCATTATTCCAATAATCACCATTATTCTGTAACACATTGGCTCCAAAGAAATTATTAACATAATCGCCATAATCGTACATGCGTTTACCTGTTTTTTCGGAGTAAACCCAATCTGTATTATCGCGATTACGTAAATAAGGTGAATACATCGATGTCGTAAACACTAAAGCACGTGCTGCACCAGAAACATTCTGTCTAGACCCACTGTAAGAAACATTTCCACCCACCTGTAACCATTTGTTGATTTGAGTCGTCACATTCGCACGGAAGCCATAACGCTTAAAGTACTGATTGGAAGCATATCCTTTATCATCTAGGTACGAAGATGAAAGGAAATAGTTTGTCTTTCCATCACCAGCAGTTCCCGACACATCCATGCCATAATCCTGTCTTAGTTTTCTAGAAAAAACAGCCTTATACACATCATAATCTTCTTCATTCCAGATCATTTTCAAGTTTGGATTGATATAGGGATTACCCTTACCATCATGCAACACATAGTCTTCATTGATATGCTGAAAAGGAGAAACATATGTAGGTTCACCTTTCGAATTGGTCACCTGCTTAAGCAGTTTACTCAAGACATTGTCCGAAGCCCAATCTCCGGCCTTGTCCGATGTTAAGTTATATTTATAGAACTGATCATTGTACATGGCTTCCCAAGTATTCAGTAATTGTTCCTGCGGAGAAGCTTTTGTCGGATTTTTGACTGCATTGTCCGAAGTACCCCATGCCGATCTAAAATTCAATTGCGGTTTAGCTGTTTTCCCCTTTTTAGTTGTCACCACGACCACACCATTTGCTGCGCGCGAACCGTACAATGATGATGCTGCAGCATCTTTCAATACTGTAACCGATTCAATATCCGAAGGCGATATTGAATTCAGTTGTCCATCATAAGGCATGCCATCCACCACATATAGCGGATTAGAATTACCCGACATAGAACTTATACCACGAATTTGAATACGGGTGTCACCGCCCGGGTTACCTTCATTATTCACCACATTAACACCTGGGCTCATCCCCTGCAATGCCTCTGCAAATCCCGATCCTGATATTTTCTCCAGCTGATCCGATTTCACCACCGAGGCAGATCCTGTAAAGGTTGATTTTTTAGCGGTACCGTAAGCAACCACAACAACTTCATCCAGATCATTTGATGTAGACTCCAGTTGCACATTCAAGGTACTTTCCCCTTTCCATTCAATTTCTTTAGATGCATAGCCAACATAGCTGATCACAATTTTTGATCCTGCAGGAATAGTCGCTAAAGTAAATCGACCTGAAGCATCCGTAAAAGTGGCGATCGATGTGCCCTTTACAGCAATAGATGCTCCTGAGATCGGACCAGTCGCATCTTTAACAACTCCAGAAATCTTAACTTGGTTGCTTTGATATTCAGACAGCGTACTGGCGATCGATTGGTTGAGACCACCAAATCCAAATACCATAGAAAAGGCTAAAACATGAAATAGTTTAGAATTTTTCATTTAATTTAGTTCGTTAATGTATGTTAGTGTGCATGATTCCAAGTGAACACGCAGAAACAAATAAATAAAATATTTTTAATAAAAACCATTAATTGCGAAAACAATTTAAAATTTAACTAACATTCATTAGCAAAACAGCAATCAAAAATCCATATTCATTGCAATAATCGCAACACAAGACCCTTCATTATAAAGAGCTAAATAGTAGAAAATGACCTTATTATGCTAGATTACCCTTACTTGCATATCAAGTTGAATTTGAAAAATCAAGGGTTTTCAGTACAGTCATGCTAAACTGATAAAAAAATGGATGGAGAGGCTATTGTAACACTAAAGTTAACAAATACTTTACTTTGGTCACCGTTCCTTTGTTGTAAAACGATGTACTGTCCGTGTCAATTAAATTGTGAAAAACAGCATAACAAAACATATTATAGTTTTTTTGTGAAACATCAAAAATGAAAGTTAAATTCGCATCAATCTTTTTGAAAAGTCCTTTTAAAATAAAAAAAATCATTAAACTATGTTAGCTGATATTCTTATTTCACTGATTTTACCATCCATCACTATTTGGACATTTGCTCGCGCACGAAAAAAAGAAAATTCATTTGAAAATACACAGCATGGCGTCAAAATACTTAAAAACCATATTCTCTTTGCCATACTAGGTTATTGCATAGGTTTAATATTTGTATTTTTTATAGGCTTAGGCTATTATTTCAATTGGGATATGGGACAAGATAGCTCCTGGCTCTTAATTTTATTTTCAGCGCTTCTCATGGCTAGCTTATTTTACGGATTCCTTTATATAACAAATTATTACCACAATCATAAAGTATACATAGGTGAAAATAAAATATCTGTGATCAATGCTTGGGGAAAAGCTAAAACAATCAATTGGGATGAAATCAAAGATGCAGAATTTGACAAAACCCGGCATGAAATACGTCTCTATGCACAAGATGGTACAAGCGTATGTATAAGTGGATTGCTCTATGGGTTGGCCGCATTTCATGCAAAACTTGCAAAACATAAACCGTATTTGGTTGCTAGAACCTTACGACCTCAAACATGGTAACCAGTTATGAAATTAACTTTCATTCAATCAAAAAGCGTCGCTAATCAGATTTGAAACCTTTTTAATTTCCTCAGATTACGACTAATCTTTAGATATGTAAAGATTTACTGAAAGCATAGCACTCTGACATCTCTTAAGAGTATTCCACATCATTTGCAAATAGCTGTAGAAAAATCTGTAACTTCGCAGGATTATGGGTTACGCAAAAGAAAGAAAAAAGCTTGAGAAGCTTTCTGAAAAAACAAATGAACTTCAACATTTTGATAGTGCAAATTTAGCTGTCATCACGGATATATTTGAACAATATTCACACACGATAAGAATACTAAAAAATAAAGATACCGCAACATTTAACGATCTTTATTTAAATGAACTGCAAGCTGTAAAGACAGCTAAGACAGCTTTAAAAGTATCTGAAGAAGTAGATCGTCAGATCCATTTCATGGCATATAAGGAAGTATTATTGGATGCGATTACGAAGACAATTCAAGCAACACTAGAGGTCGCTTAAAGTATGTCAGTCTATTTTGTAATAGACAAAAACATTAAAAAATAAGGGTTGTTCAATAATTGAACAACCCTTATTTTTTAAATCAATACCCTCATTATTCCACAGTAGCAAAAGCATCAATAATCTGCATTAACGTTACCGCTTCTTCAATGGAACTTGGATTAGCTCCCATATCCTTAAAGAAATTAACTGTACTTGCAATCATTGGTAGCTGTATATTTTCGGGATGATCAAATGAAAATTCCTCCTCTCCACTTTCATTTTTCAAAACAACTTTATTACTAAAAATTGAAAATGTTAAGCTCCCCGTTTCTCCAACTATTTCGCAGCAATCCACGTTATCCGACGATGCTACATTAAAAGACCAGCTTCCATTAAAAACGATCGTGTTATCAAAAACAATTGTGCCTCTTGTTTGATCAGCAACAGCACTATCCGTAGATTGAATTAGGCTAAAACCATGATAAGACAAAGGCGTGCCAAAAAAATAGATCATCAGATCCAATTGATGTGGTGCAAGATCAAAGAAATAACCACCACCAGATATCGCAGGATCTGTCCGCCAATCAGCAGCTCCCTTAGTGACTAAAGCCGGAGAACGGCTCTGCCAAAGACGCAACTCCACCATCCGGACATTACCAATAAGACCATTATTGATCATTTCTTTAATTTTTAAAAATAGCGGAAGCTGTCTGCGATAATGAGCAACCACCAATTTACCTTGATATTTCTGAACAGCATTTGCCAAAATCGACACTTCACTGGCGTTAAGTGCCACAGGCTTTTCAACATAAACATACTTTCCGTGCTTCAATGCTAAAAGTGCGTATTCCAGATGCGAAGATGGAGGAGTTGCAATATAAATGGCATTAATTTCGGGATTGTTTAGTATTCCGTCAACATCAGCATACCAAAAAGGAACTCCATGCCTATGCGCATAATCAGCAGCTTTCTCAGCATCTCTACGCATAACAGCAAGCAGCTCACTACCCGGTACTTTATTAAAAGCAGGTCCGCTCTTTTTTTCCGTTACATCACCACAGCCTATTATTCCCCATTTTATCTTAGTAGTTTCCATAAAATACGCTTAAAATTATCGGGCCATTACTTTTCTAAACAATGTTTTAATATGATCAATTTCTTCCTGATGGAGTGTCTTTTTTCGACAACCAAAATATAACGTATTTTTGAGTTTTTTATCTCCTTCCCACACCAGTTGGATCTGCCCGTTATCAATCTCAGTATTACATAAAAAATCAGGCACAACAGCCAGACCTCCACCTGCACTTAAACAGCGTACGATAGAATTCAGATTGGGGACAATATAATTAGGTCTAAAATCTGGTTTTTTACCAAAATTTAAGTTCCAAAAATTAAAAAGATGTTCCATATCGCCAGTTGTACCGTACCACTTCTGCTGTTTCAGCCAATCTTCAATAAAACCCTTATTTTTTGTTTTCAGGACTTCTTTAAAAGCGTCAATATCGACCTCTTTACCCCCTACAAGTACTATTTTTTCATATGAAAACGGTTCATGCTCAATATTGGCCGACACCCCCTTTTTAGGGGTGATGATCAAATCTAGAATACCTTTGTCCAGCTGATCAAGCATTTCGGGATACTCGCCGAAACTGATAATCAGATTAAAAGGCAGTGTCGAGACATATTGTTCCAAAGTAATCTGAAAAGTTTCAAAACACATGCCTACACTTATTGTCGGGATATGTTTCTCTGTTGAGCGCTGAAAGTTTTTCTCCACCTCCTCGAGTTTTGTTAAGGGCTCGACCAACGCATTATATAATACTTTTCCATGTTCTGTTGGGATCATTTTTCGACCTGTACGGTCAAACAACTTATTACCAACATAGGTTTCTAATGAACTTAAATGCAAACTAACACCCGGCTGTGAAATAAATAAGATTTCCGCAGCACCTGTTAATGTTCCTGTCTTATAGATCGCTTTAAAAGTGCGGTACCATTCCAAATTAACCATATTATCAAAAATATGATTTAAAAATACTAAAAGTATCATAAAAATAATACGTCTATAATAATAAAAAGATTATAAATGCTAGTATCGGTCATTTTCACTAGAACATAAACCGTCATTTTTCAGAATATTAACAAGGTTCATTAATGCTCACCCTCCTAATTCCTATATAATCGTCTATATTAAGTTTGGTAAATCATGTACGGTATGATGTGAAAATACAAGTATCATAAATATAATACTTAATTATAATTTATACTATTTCTGTAATAACAAAAACCCCGATACCTTTGTAACAGTAAATTTAAAATAAAGCAAAATGAAATATCCACGATAGCCTAGCAATAAAAATAATCTGGATATTCCATATGCCCATTAAAAGAAAATTCATTTACATATGAAACATATATTAATTATCAACGCCGGACAATCATTCGCGCATTCAAGCGGACGGTTCAATAAAACAGTAACCGAAAATACAATCGCTTTTTTTGAAAAATTTGACTCCGTAGAAATCAAAGTAACCCATATTGCAGATGGTTACGATCATGACGAAGAAGTTCAGAAATTTGTTTGGGCAGATTACATTATTTACCACACTCCAATGTGGTGGTTCCAGGTACCAAATGCTTTTAAAAAGTATATTGACGAAGTGTTTACCGCAGGGCACCGTACAGGCATATACCACAGTGACGGCCGCCGCTCTGAAAACCCGGACATCAACTACGGAACTGGTGGTATGTTGCAGGGTCGCAAATATATGGTGACCAGCAGCTGGAATGCGCCAAAGACTGCCTTCACTTTACCCGGAGAGTTTTTCAATCAAACCAGTGTAGATGACGGTCCTTTATTTGGTTTTCATCGTATGAATGCATTTGCATCCCTTGAAAAATTAGAAAGCTTTCACTTCCATGATGTGGAAAAAAACGCAGACATATTACGTGATATGGAAGCCTACCAAAAACACCTTGACAAAGTATTTACCCTACAACTAACAGAAGCATTAGTATCATGAAAATACATTTAACAGCCATCATTAAAACAAAAGATGAACATAGAGCTGCAGTTCTTTCCGTACTGCAGCATATGGTAGAGCAAACCCGAAAAGAGGATGCCTGCGAACTATATAGCCTGCATCAAGGAATCGATGACAGCAACCTGTTCACCTTTTATGAAATATGGAAGAGCCAGCAAGGTTTAGATGCGCACAATCAGCAACCCTACATCCAGGCATTTGGTGAACTTGTAGCAGATAAGCTTCAGGAAAAACCAATCATTCTTGCAACAACATTAATTTAAAAACAACCGCACAATGGAATATAGAAAATTAGGAAATACAGCATTAGAATTATCGGCCATCACGTATGGATCATTTGCCATTGGAGGCAATATGTGGGGCGGAAATGAAAAAAAAGACTCCATTGCTTCCGTACATGCATCACTTGATCACGGTGTGACAAGTATTGATACTGCACCTTTCTATGGATTTGGTCTCAGTGAAGAAATGATCGGCGAAGCCATTAAAGGAAAAGACCGATCAAAAATACAGTTACTGACCAAATTTGGTTTGGTCTGGGATGGAAGTAACCAGGGAAAAGGTGAATTTTTCTTTGATGCATCAGAGAACGGTAAAACAATACCGGTATATAAATTTGCATCTAAAGCCAATATCATTAAAGAGCTGGAAGAAAGTTTGAAACGTTTGGGTACCGACTACATCGATCTGTTGCAGATCCATTGGCCGGACTCGACTACCGCTATCAGCGAGACGATGGAGGCTTTAGGAGTTCTGATCCAGCAAGGAAAAATCCGTGCAGCGGGCGTTTGTAACTACAGCGTTGATCAATTAAAAGAAGCATCGGCAACACTTACCCTAGCCAGCAATCAGGTTTCATACAGCATGCTCAACCGCAGTATTGAACAGGATCTAGTGCCTTATGCATTGGAAAACCAAACCGGCATTATCGCCTACAGCCCGATGGAAAGAGGACTACTGACCGGAAAATACTTCACAGAAAACACCTTAAAACAAGATGACCACCGCAACGGTTATTTCTCACAGTTTGATCTCGAAAAAGTAAAAAGCCTGATCGCAACACTTGCCCCTATTGCACAAAACAAGGGAGTTACCGTAGCACAATTGGTCCTTCGCTGGACAACATTGCAACCAGGCATCACTGTGGTATTGGCAGGCGCCAGAAATGCGTCACAATCGATAGCCAATGCACAGGCAATGGATATCAATTTTACTGCAGAGGAACTTATTTTAATAAATAACGAACTATCAAAATTATAAGTTTTATAAGATTATTATCCCTTAGAAATGAAATGTATTCAATGACTCGCTCTAATACATGCATTTTTAAACAAACAAGACCAGAAGTTAAAATTTCTGGTCTTGTTTCCATTCTAAATTAAGTTACTTATATCTCAATGGTTTATAGACAACTCTAAAACAGTATTTACTTTAAATTTACAAAGCTTGTACTGCTTTTATGATGAAATCTGCAATCTCTTTAGGATGGGAAGCCATAGAAGCATGGCTGGCATCAAGACCAATTACCTCTTTTGCCTTTATCCTTTCGGCCATTTCCTTTTGTGTTTCAGGTGGAATCATATGATCGTTATTGGAAATCTGATACCAACTCGGTTTTACTTTCCAAGCGGGTTCATCAGCCTCAGCGCCAAAAATACTGCCATGAGTAGGTTTCTGAGACAAAGCCATTACCATTGATTCTATAGGATCAAGATCCTGTGAAAAACTCTCATGATACTTGTCATACTTGATCCAAAGAAAACCCTTCGCATCAGGGACAATATTAGCAGCACCGCTGGGCTGCTCTCTACGTGAAAAAATACCTCCTAAACTTTCACCCTTGTCCGGAGCAAATGCCGCAACATAAACTAGTCCCGCTACATTCTCATGATGACCAGCCCCTGAAATCACAGCGCCACCATAAGAATGTCCAACAAGTAGCACCTTACCTTCTTCTTTATCAATAAGATCGATCGTTCTTTCAATATCAGCGGCCATGGAGGTTAAAGAATTCTGCACGCTTCTAACCTTATATCCTGCCTCATATAAGATTTTTGTTACTTTACTCCAATGTGATCCATCTCCCCAGGCTCCATGTACCAAGACAATTGTTATATCATTCTTTTCCATACTATTATATTTATTTTACAAAATTCAAATAACATCTTTATAAATAAATAATCACACTTTTTTGTTTGTCATAAAATAAAATATATCAAAAAGGCATTCACAAGCTGTTTCAATAAATTCCCTAGGATGTTAAAAGAATTTATCCGTCATTAATTTAAAGTTGAATGTATAGGTAAGGAAAAAACTTATCAAAATATGTAACTTAGTACTTTTTACAATATTTAGCCAAGTAATTTTCATCGAGTTATTTTCTTGTTATAAACATATAATATCTTTTACTTTTCATCAACGCTACATTACTATGAATTTCAAACAAAAAATACTACATACTTTATATCCCCTAATCAAAAAACTTTCCAGATCCGGAAAAATGGGAACAATATTGCATGCTCCTTCTGGCAAAACTGCACTACAGTCTTTTTACCAGTTAACAGCAGTAAAAAGCAATGGTATGACAATAGACTTCTCAGATTTTAAGGGAAAGAAAGTAATCCTTGTCAATACCGCTTCTGATTGCGGTTACACACGTCAATATGAGGAATTACAAGCGTTATATCAGAAAATGGGCAACCGCATTGCTATCATCGCTTTTCCGTCCAATGATTTTGGAGAGCAAGAAAAAGGCACAGACAAAAATATTGAGCAATTTTGTCAGGTAAACTTCGGAGTCACCTTTCCTGTTGCAAAAAAAAACATAGTGATCAAATCTAATGAACAGCATCCTGTATTCCAATGGTTAACTCAAGCTTCACAAAATGGATGGAATGATCATGCACCCGATTGGAATTTCAGCAAATATATAGTCAATGAAAACGGTAATCTAAGTCATTATTTTGCGTCGAGCATATCTCCTTTGGATCCAGTATTTTTAAAAGCATTGGAAAGTTAAAATTTTATTAAAACATCGATTATGTTTTAGTGGCCAGAGATTTTACTAGGTATTTGTCTCAAAATCTATTTAAAATTTTTCATTAAATTCATCGCATAACGCAAATAAATGTATCTCATTAGATAACTTGTAAAAGGATTATAATATTTAGTATTGTTGTTATTAAATAAAGATACTATTTTCAGTAAATTTTAAACAATATTTTTCATTATTTTGACCGATATATCCCGAATACTGTTGGTTCTATGCTATCATAAATTCTGAAAAATATAACTTGTATGCAGATATCATTCCTTAAAAATCCCCAATTTCAGCGAATGTTTTAAGAAACTAATCTTTTTATCTTTGATCAGGATCTTAATAAAATTATAAAAATGGCACATCGCATTTACATCTATAATATCGACTCCCAATCTGGTGAAAGCTATCCCTATTATTTGGGAGAATGGAACTACGAAATACCCCCTCTTTTATTACCACTTTTTGCTTCTGAAATCAGGGCAAAAGGAAAACTATTATATGCAAACCGAGAAGCGGGAATTGTGTTATTAAGGCAATTCTACACGCTATTGGCCGATGAATACCAATTGCACTATAAAAAGGTGTATTACGAGCCCGTCAATCAGCTATTTGATTTGTTAGAAAACTTACCCTATGATACG
Organism: Sphingobacterium sp. B16(2022); assembly: GCF_012030425.1. Taxonomy (GTDB): domain Bacteria; phylum Bacteroidota; class Bacteroidia; order Sphingobacteriales; family Sphingobacteriaceae; genus Sphingobacterium; species Sphingobacterium anhuiense. The sequence continues at coordinate 2,252,122 of NZ_JAAUVN010000001.1, forward strand.
TTCTTGATCGATGGTACGGATGTCTTCAATATGAATGAGGAAAGAAAATCAGAACAAGCGAAAGATTGGGTTATTGAAATCCAACAAAAAAATAAAAGTTACCTAAAGGCAACAAAATCTCAAAGCTTAAAACCGCTCGATAGTATATTGAAAGCATCCGGTTATCAAAATTTTCTTGAGGCTCTGAAAACAGATTGGATAAACTACGGATTAGGATATTGGAATGAAGATGTTTATAAACACGATTATGCTGAAGTGTTTACAGAAAATGATGTAAAAGGATTAAAAGATATAAAAGGTAATATCATTACTCCTGCCTACTATGATGAAATATCTGAATTTGAGGATGGAATTGCAGTTATTCAAAAAAACAACAAATTTGGTTACCTAGACACAAAAGGAACTGAAATAGTTCCACCAACTTATGATGATGCATCTCATGTTTTTGAAATTTATTACGGACTAGTTTCAGATTACGATTACGAATTTAAGCATCTAGTTGGTTGTGTAACTTCTGATGCTAAGGTTGGGCTTATAAATATGGTAGATCATCAATTGCTTATTCCACCTATTTATGAGGAGCTAACACATCTATATGGGAATTATTTTAATGCAAAAACAGGTAGCACATACACGTTAATCAATCATAAAAATGAAAACGTCATCAATCAAGATAGTGAAAGTCCTTTTGATTTTGACGGGAGTGAACTTTTCTTTATAAAAATTGCAGGAACTTCAAAGCGTAAGTATTTTAATAATAGAGGGGTCCATATTGGCGATTATCTCGAAGATGTATTACATGTACTGCCCCATAACTTTTTCTATGTAAAACCAAATAAAGGGAATAAAAAAATTGAAATTATCAAATCTGATGGAAAAATTCTTGATACAGAAATAGATCAGGTAATCACACTTTCGAACTACCAGACTTTTGTTTACCTTAAGGCTAAAAAATGGTTTATTTATAATCCGATAAATGAAAATTATCTAAAAGAAGATGCTAATATTCAAAAAATTGAAATTGATTATCTGGCAAACTTCTTTAAAGATATCTACATATTATATACCGAAATTGGTAATGGAATTTTTGATGCCTTTAACAACCATTGGTTACTAGAGCCCAATGCTTCTTATCTTAAAATCGAACAGCTTGAAAAACACTTTTTAAGAGTGCACTTAAAAGATGGAATGCAATATTGGGATGGACAGACCAATCAATTAAGTCCAATTTACGAGTATGTTTCAGAAGTAATTGACCATCATAACGATGAGCTTTTCCTCTATCAGAAAGAAGAATTGTTTTGTCTTGACAAACTGATGAAAATCAGAAAAATTACACCTGAGGAGATGGGTAAATGCTATAACCAAAAAGAGAACTTAAGGGGAAAAGACTTAGCTTTTTTCTTAAAATATTACACCGGTTGGAAATCTAAAATCGGCGCAAATTACTTTCACTATTTCGATAATCAAAGCTTGTACGAATTAGGTCTTGATCTTTTGAAAAAAAACAAAATAGAGGATGCAATTGAAGTTTTAAAAATAGGTGTGCAGCGAAAGCATCCTCAAATGATGACCGAATTGGCCATGATTTATACCGATACCGAAGATAAAGTTCATGCCAACCTAGCTTTAGGTCTCGCATTATATGAAAAGGCTGCAAAATTAGGAGAAAAGAATGCCTGGAACAATTTGGGATATCACTATCAAAATGGCCTGGGCTGTAAGAAAGATATTGATAAAGCAGTAAATGCATACACTAAAGCTGGAGAATTGGGCAATGGATTAGGATGGGCTAATTTGGGAGATCTTTATTACCACGGCCAATGGGTAGAAAAAGATGAAGACAAAGCGTTAGATTATTATTTAAAAGCCCAGAAATTATATTATTTCAATTCGGATAAGCTAGCCGATATATATTTTACAAAAGAAGATTATAAAAAGGTTCTACCGCTTTTAAAAAAAGATTACGATGAAGAATTTTCACCTATTTACTATGGTATTATGTATGAACGTGGCCTCGGTGGATTAAAAATAAATCTTAAAAAAGCAATCAGCTATTACGAAAAAGCAATGCAGATAGGTGTTTACCATCATGCTGTAAACCAATTATTATATTATTATAGACCTGCTTCAGAATATGCTGATGAAGTTCAATTTGCAAAATGGTATGCGTATGCGGAAGAAAATAATATCGAAATAGATCTGAAAATCTTAGGTCTTGATAAACAGCGAAAAGACACATTAGGTTCATTTTTTAAAAATCTATTTAAAAAGTAATAGTGCCATAAATAGTAATGTCTATAAGACCAGAATATTCTGTGGCCTTATAGACATTACTATTTACTGATTATTTACCACTTCACCAACTTACCGATCCGATAAGTCAATACTCCAGTTGTTGGATTATAGCTATCTGTCGACAGAACCGGCATTGGCATTGCAATCTGATCCTGATCCGGATGATGTGTTCTGTTATGATGAGTTTTTATTTCCTTTGGAATAAACTCTTTATCATTTATCCTCAAATTACTTAAAGTCATATCAATGACTGGGATATCCTTATATCGGAGATACCCCTCTCCTAGTTTACGATCCTTACTGGCAAAATCAAACGCTTTATGATACTGCTCTGTAAAGTATATGATACTTTTGCCCATCACTAACTTCTTGCCAGGAAAAGCCATGGAACCTATGGTATCAATTTTCTTAGTTTCCAAATTTTCAACCGTGTAGGTTACCCACGTATGTTCCATATCGCCCCAGGCGAAATATAGATCTTTAGGATTATAGTGTTCTGGAACTGCTTTTCCAGGAACATAATCTGCTTTTGAAAGTTTTAGGCGATATTTTCCCTTATTCCAATTAAGTTTATTGCGAACACTGATGAAATCACCTTCGCCATCACTACTGTTGTAATATCCTTTGGAGCGAGTAGCTTCCTTACTTCGTTCATACCAACGCGAAAAAATCCCACCTCTGCCGATCTGCTGATAGGAATTATCTTTCACACTAAAACCATCAGAATGGGTTTGGATGCCCCCATATATAGGCATACCATTTAAGCTGATGTTGAAAGGTGAAATATAAAACGCATAATCATCAGGAATGTCATTCAATATTTCTACATCGATACTGAAAGATTGAAAGTCACTAACAGCGCTATCTAAAGTAACGAAAGAGTTTGTAAAATGAAGAGGTGCTAGAATCACACTATCGGGATAGGCTCTAGAATTTCTCATCTTTTTCTCCGTTTCCTTATGAAGATCGCTGTTTTCATATTTTTTCTTAAGCTCTTCTTTAGTCTGCGCCAATAGACATGTACTTGAAAGAGAAAGAAGCAATAAAATAGAATGTATTGAATATCGCATTGGGTTATAATTTTAAGACCTAAATTACACTTATTTTTAAATATTCAAATTTAATCACAGCAAATCTTAAAAGAAAAAAAGTAAGGTTAAAATTATGATGTAGGCAGATCAACACGAACACCATTTTTCCAATAACATGGCTTATAATTTACAGGAACGTCTCCTGTTGAACCTGTTACATAAACATCTTCACCGTTAATAAAAATTCCTGAAGCTTGAGCATTATCTTCTAATTCGTGAAGAACGCCGTTTTTCCAATAACAAGCAGTATGACCAGTACTGTTTGATTGATGTTTATTAATTAATCCAACAGCATAGATATCATTGTTCGATTGTGTAATCTGCAGAACTTCACCATAACGTTCATCCAATACAACAAGTTCTTTATTTTTCCAATAGACCGGAAAACCACAATTACCACCTATATAAACTGTATTTGCACTACCTTGAAAAATTGTCGTTACTTCTTTAAATATTCCTTTGCTCGGCAACGGTAATTCTTCTGGCGCAGATACACCATTCCAATAAAAAGGTTTACCTATAGCTAATGAGCTTCCTCCGAAATTTCCAGAAACCTTTCCATACATACCTGCAAACAATGGTTTATCATTATACATAGTCATAGTACGTAGGACCCCCACACTATCACTATTCATTTTTACCTTCACATTGTTTTTATAATAATACATAACGGTATCTAACAGGAAGCTACCTTGGTCCATCTGATAGGATTCTTTTGCTCCTGACTTATTTTTATATTCAAAATTTATTCTTGATTTATCATCAATAGCTTTACGATAAAAAGTTCCATTCGGAATATTTTTAATAAATGTAGTCGCATCTATCTTTAGACCATCTAACCAATAGACTGTACTAACTTCACCAACAAAGGATCGATAGCCACTAATTGCAACGTGGCCATCAGTCGCGATAATGGATAGACCATTACTTAAGAGCTCCTGTTTGACATCCGATTTTTTACAAGAAAAAAATAGAAATATAATTGAAAATATAGCTAAAAGGCGACTAGGATATATGCGACTCATCATCAATGGAATTTATGTTTACTAAAATTGATTAGTTGTATTGTCAAAGTTAAAAAAAATATAAAGATCAAGCATATATTAATAGTACTTTTTACAGGCTAAATATAGTTGTCGTTTGGTTAGATGAAATGAGTTAAGGATAAGAAATTGTTGAAATAATATAGATTAGATCAATTTATTCTCTGTTGCAACCCTTACTAATTCGATCATATTTTTTGCCTGAAATTTTTTCAGGAGATTTCTGCGGTGAGTTTCTACCGTAATGATGGAAATGAATAACTTCTCAGCTATTTCTGCTGATGTTAGTCCGTCAGCTACAGATTTTAGAATCTGCTGTTCTCTCTTTGTCAGTCGTGGTATTTCGAAAGTATTGAGGGAAGGCCTTAACATAATCTGCTGTACTTCTTTACTTAAAGCAATCTCACCGCCCAATGCTTTTTCGATGCACGCAACGATTTCTTCTGAATCAGCATTTTTTAAGATATAACCATTACCACCATTTTCTAAAAACCGGAAAATAATACTGCGCTCAGCCTGATTGCTTATACCAAGTACAATGGAATGTGATGATTTTTGTTTAATATTTTTACAAAAATCCAATCCATTACCATCACTTAAAATAATATCCAATAATACAATATCGACTGTATTTTCCTGAATAAAATCCAATATAGCGGCACCTTTTGTAAATGAAAACACTTGAAATTTATGTTCATTTTGAAGTAAAGATCTTAGTCCCTCCACAATCATCGGGTGATCATCAACTATTGCCAGATTTAACGTAATTTTACTAGACATAACATTCGACATTTATTGTAGTCCCTTCCCCTTTTGCAGAAGTAATATCTACCGTTCCATTAATCAATTGTACACGGTTTTCAATGTTCTTTAATCCTAATCCTTTTGTAATTTGATTTTTATCAAATCCAACGCCATCGTCTTCAATGGTAAGATTCAAAAGATTGTCATTCTGACTGATCTGAACAATTACATTATTTGCCTGTGCATACTTGATGACATTGCTTATACTTTCTTGGGTAATGCGATAAAGAGCAAGCTGAGTTTCAAAAGGAATATTTTCCGATAAATCAAAAGCTTCGAATTGAATGCGTAATTTTTTATAACTCATGGATTCACAAAGCTCTGATAATGCAGTTTCAAGACCTAGATTTTTTAAGGTCTCAGGCATCAAATTTCTAGAAATACGACGCATTTCCGAAATAGACCTATCTAGCTTTTGGACGATATCATTTGTTTCATTAATATTTCCTATCCCATCCTTTGAAATGGACATTCTGATGTTGGCCAGCATTCCTCCCATACTATCATGTAGATCCTGGGCAATACGCTGACGTTCCTGCTCTTCTCCTTGTAAAAGAGCGTGTGTTGCATCATATTTCCTTTTGTTCTCAATACGTAACAACTGTTGCTGATGACTCAAACTGATTTGTTCATTCAATTTCCTCTGTTTCGAATAATTGAGATAGGCTAAGAATGCAATAACCAAACTCAAACCAAGCGCAATGCCCAATAATATAGTACGCAGATTCTTATTTCTAGCTAAGAGTTCATTTTCCTTTTTTTCCTGTTCTAAACGATTTATGGTTTGTTGCTTTACTGAAGTTTGATGTGAGATTTCCAACGCGTTCATTTTCTCCAGTAATTTTTTTTGTTGCAGGCTATCGCTTAATGCGCTTGACTTTTTTAACCATTGATAAGCTTGTTTATAGTCGCCCATTAATTCATTAACCGTAGCCAATTGGGTTATTATTATCTTACGATTGATACCTTCTTTTGTCAAGATATCCTCATCTAAAATCCCCTCCATTAAGGCTTTAGCTTTCGTATAATCTTTTTGCATCAGATAAACATTATACATCCTAAATTTTAACATCTGCAACATCTTTCCTTGCTTTTTTATTTTTGCCAATGGAATACCCTTACTTAGATTTTCCAAAGCTGGAGTAAATTCCAGTTTTGTTGTATGATACATGGCTACCTGATAATAATAATTAGCCGCATGCTGTGTATTGGGATATTTTTTAATAAGTGCTGTTGCCTTGTCCAGATAGATTTTTGCAGTTTTGCTGTCAGGTTTATAACAGTAATTACTAACAAGATTGAGATAAGTAATAAGATGAGCTGTATTTTGTTCAGGTATACTAAGGAGTTGCTCCAATGCCTTTTTTTGATATTCTTCAGCAGTATTAAGCTGTCCAACAGACATAAAAGTTAAGCCTAATTGGGTATAGCAATAAGCTAAAAGTTCTGTATTTCCACTTTTTTCACTCAAGGGTATACATTTCTCAGTCAAAGTCTTGACTAAAAAATCATAACCTTTTTCCTCCATTTGCATGTATGCGTAGTTATACCAAGATTTGATCAAGGTACCTTTATTCTTTGATTCTTTTTCAAGTATAGATATCGCATCATTGTACAATTGTTTAGCCTTAGTTTTATCACCTTGACTTGTTTCATACACTGCCTGGTAATAACTTAAAAGTCCGGAGCTTAAAATATTTTTATTCTTAGCGTGTAATACTGCATCCAATGCCTGCTTGCTTTTTAAAGCGTCTGTTGGCGCCCAATATTCTGAAAGCAGTAAATAATTGTAGAGGCGTGTACTATCGCTATTACCACGATTGATCTGATCATTAATTTGCTTTACATAAGCCTCTTCATCCAACGGGATAAGCTGTTGTGCTTTCGCATAATATGCAAAAATAAAAATCGAAAATATGATTGATAAAAAATATCGCTTTAACATGGGTTTAGTAATTAAATGACAAATATCTGCATAAAAAGAGTTGATCTTTTATTTGCAAAAAAAATCATGGTAAACCATTAGAAATTAAATCATGGTTTAAGATGATTGTTCAAATAACCCAATCTATGGAAATTTGCTATCACAAAATAAATAAAATTAGTAATTATGAAAAAAGTAAATGTAAAAATAGCACTTTTAGGGATTTTGTCAGCGCTGACATTTAGCATGTTGACGATAGGCTGTAGCAAGGATGATGATAATACAATACCAGAACAAAAGGGAAGTCACTATAAAATCACAGTAACCCTTAACAATGTAAATGCTGACCAGGATTTTGTTTCGATTGCTGTGGCAGGAGGAAATCCAGGCGGAAAAACAGATGTCTGGAAAGTTAATGGTGTCGTGAAAACAGGTGAATCGGCTATTGGATTAGGCGATACTGATTTCACTGGTCCTACTAAAACATACGTTATTGAAACGACAGAACCGATTCGCGCATTTTCGGGCGGTGTACAAATAATCAATTATGGCGCACCTTTATCTGTAGACTATAAAATAGAAGTAGATGGTAAAGTTAAAGTTACTGAAAATCCTACACTAACAGGAGATGGTGCGAACTTAACGAAACAATATTCGTTCTAAGATTCTTACCTATTTATATTATTTATAATAGATTTTATTTAAAATCTCGTGATATAACAAGAAAAGCCTCTATCGAGGCTTTTCTTGTTTATTGATTAATACAATAGCAAACAGAATCAATATAATTCCACCCCACTGTATTGTATGAACTGACTCATTTAATATAATTACTGCCGATAATATCGATACAGGAATCTCCAAGCTGGCAAAGATATTACCAAGTGAAATTCCAACTTGCGGAATACCTTTAGTGAAAAGAAGTGGAGGCAGAATAGTTCCAAAAATCGCAATCATAATTCCCCAATATAAACTGACCGCACTCATTTGTTCGACAATATGAATATTCCAGAATAAAAAAACTAAGATTAATCCACCAAGAACAAGATACTTACTTCGTAAATGACTGGGTACATCTAAAGCTACGGAACTTGAAGCAAAGAGTGACAAAGTGTATGAGGCTCCGGCTCCTAATCCCAATAGAAGACCTTTTACGCTGATATTAAGTTCAGTTTCAAAAATATTTGTCGCAAGCACTGTACCAATTAAAACAATGATTACACCGATTATTTTAGCTGTAGTGGGTCGTTTTTTATGGACAACAATCTCCACAATGAGACTAATCCAGATAGACTGCATGAGAAGAATAATTCCTACGGATACAGGAATATACTGAATCGAAAGGTAGTATAATGTGGTTGTGAGTCCAAGTGATGTTCCCCAAAATACCAATCTTGACTTTGATCTGAAAGATACAATAACCTTCTTCTCCCCTCTTCTTTTTTTCCAGATCAGGTCGAGGAATAATAGAAATATAAATCCAATAAAAAATTGCCAAAATGTTAGGGCACTTGTCCCTATACCTAAACCATTCGCATATTTAACGATAGTCGCCAATAATCCGTAGCTAATGGCGCCTGCAAGTACATAAATAACTGCTTTAAAGTTTTTCATAGTAAAAGTAGTTATTAAATAAAGCCAATTGATTGGAAAGCGATCTGCTCCAGTAAGCGGTATCGTGACGACCATTTGATTCCTGGTAAATATGATCTACATTTGCCTTTATCAGCTGATTATGAAAGTCACGATTCATACCGATCATCTGCTCGTCCTGAATACCGCAGTCCAAAATATAAAACTGATCAGCAGTTTGCATTTTTGCGAACTTACTGGATGTCAGAAATGCTCGATCTAACTGTTCGTATTGACCTAATACTTGATCAACTTGGTATCCATGATAAGCTTCTCCAAATCGAGTAAAATCCAATGCTCCACATGAACTGCCTACTAATGAGAATGATTTTGAGTAGGTAACACCAATATTTATAGCGCCATAGCCTCCCATACTCCAACCGAGAATCCCTCTACTTTCTCTATGAGCAAAGACTGGATAATGTGCGTCTACATAGTTTACTAATTCATCTCCAATAAAAGTTTGATATTGTGATCCTATGTCGACGGGACTATCGACATACCAGCTGTTAAAATTAGCATCAGGTAAAATATAAATAGTTTGGTAAAGTTCCGACTTTGCGACAAGATCTGGAATATCTTGCTGATGAGTTCTTTCGGAATTGCCACTATAACCGTGCAAAATATAAACAGATTTATAGCTTTTCTCCGCTATTATATGAGGTGTGATAATGACCACTGGAATTTTCTTGTTCATTTTCGCACTATAAACATGTTCATGGACTATGTGTTGTCCAAAAACAGGAAGTATTAATGTAAAAATAAAGCACATCATTGCAATTTTTTTCATCTTCTTATTGTTTTAATTCAAGACAAAAGTCAAGTTTCAAAAGATGAAAAACGTTTACATATGTTGAAGGATTAAAAATTTAATTCTTTTCGTATTCGACTGAGTTGTGTTGGCGTAATGCCAAGATAGGAGGCAATATGATGTTGCTTAAGTCTTTTAAACAATTTCTGATTTTCATAAAGCTTGATATAACGTATTTTTGCTGTATCCCATTTCAGGTCGATTTCCAAAGGCTCTTTTTTTACAACCCAATTTTTCTCTAAATAATGAATATGAAACAATGCAAGATCGTGATATTTGATCAGCAATTCACGAAAAACTTGAGCAGGATACATAATTACTTCACAATCTTCAAGCGCTATGATGTGGAATAAACTTGGCTTATGTTCAATAATTGCGGCTGTGGAAGCCACAAAGCTATTCTCTTCAAAGAAAAGTTTGAAAATTGTATTACCACTCTCATTAATAGTATAGTAACCCAGCAATCCTTTACGAACATAATAATAATAACGTGCCATATCTCCCGCTCTTAAAATTAAATCATTCTTTTTAAAAGAGTGTATTTTGCAGATTGCCTTCAGAGCATCTGCTGTTTCTTCAGATAGTGAATAATAGGCATTTATCTGTTTCAAAAAATCATCCATGTCGAGTTGAATTACTATCCGCTAAATTAGGTAATGAAAAATAAATATTAGACTATATTCTGTATGCATTAATAATCACTTGGCATAAATTACCACCAGCTTCCCGAAATATTTAGTTATTTTCGCTAGATCGCTATTTATAAAACATCAGCTTTAAAAGAATATATTTTAAAAGTGTTTTAAGAAATTTTGAAATGTTGCTAATACATGATAAAAAACAGTAAAAATAAAAGAACAACCTACGTTGGTTTAGTAGCTATCACAATAATACTTGGTTTGGTTTCTAGAAGAATTGATTTTGTTCCTGCAATAACAGGCGACGTGTTATACGCTATAATGGTATATTGGATCTTTCGTTTTCTATTTTTTACGCGTCCACTCCTATTTTCAATTATACTCACTCTAGTTTTCTGCTTTTCGATAGAATGCATGCAATTAATACAAACTTCCTTCTTTATTTATATCAGAAACAACCCAGTTCTTCGTCTTGTTTTTGGGCAAGGTTTTCTCTGGTCAGATCTATTCGGTTATATCGCGGGTACCGGTATTGCCTATCTATTGGACAGAACTCTTAGAAAAACTTTAGAGAATTAAAAGTCAGAACTATAGTATCATGATAATAACTGTATTAGATATTTATTTATAATAAAAAAGAAACTTATGATTAAAGGATTATTTGAAACTCATATTGAAGTGAGTAATTTGGAAAATGCAATCACATTCTATTCAAAAAAAATAAATTTGGAATTAGCTTTCATTGACCACCCACGTCGAATCGCATTTTTATGGCTGACTGCAGATAAAAAGGCGATGTTAGGTTTATGGGAAAAAAATACCTCTATACAAAAAAGACACTTCGCATTTCAATGTGATCTCGAGTTTGTACGCGACGATGCAGTATCTTGGTTAGAAAAAAATGATCTAAAACCTTACAATTTCTTGAAAGATGATTCGACAGAACCTATGGTTTTTGCATGGATGCCAGCACTTGCAATCTATTTTGATGATCCTGATGGCAATAGTTTGGAATTCATCAGTATGCTTGAAGGAAAAGGGCAACCAGAACATGGTGTACTGCGCTATGCCGATTGGTTAAAAGTAGTAGGAAAACATGAAAAGTAAATAAATTCATATTTAAAGACATCTCTATTTATCGATATTTTCACATCTTATGACCACCCAGCTAACTTTTAAAAAATATACCGAAGAAGACTTTTCAGACTATCTTAATCTTGTTAAAGAAGATGACCTGATGCAATACATCACCGGAAAAGGTCTATCTGAAACAGATGCTAAGAGAAGGTTTGCATTTATCTTAGATTTAGGCAAACAGCATGATTCTCTTGGTTATTACCAAGTATTGGATACAGCTACTGATCAAATCATTGGTGATTGCAAACTAGTCTTCTACAAAAGAAATATCCATATTTTTGAAATTGGTTATTTACTGCGAAAAGAGCATTGGAAAAAAGGTCTAGGAACTAAAATTTGTGAATATTTGTTATCCCAAGCGTCGACCGTCAATAAAGAAAATGATGTAATTGCTATCATTCACCCAGAAAATATCGCTTCAAGAAAACTAGTCGAAAAATTTAATTTTAAAAGCTATTTTAAAGGAAATGAAGATGGTACTACAATCGAAAAGCTGATATTAAAACGGACTTAAAAAAGATATATCCTGTATACATATCATCCTTCAAAATACCCAGTAACAATTCACTATATAATCATAAAAACTCATTATTACAATGATTCTTAGAACAGCATTAAATAAAATAAAGTTGTTTCTTAAGATATCATTCCCAAGAAACAACATTAAAATGTGCGCTGTACGGACATACCAACAATCAGCGAAATTGATCTATCGTTATTAGTAACGAACGGTATCAGAAGCTAGAAATGGTAACTGATAAGATCCTGTGTCGATCAGAACTTGTTTTGATATCTTCCTTAAATTTTCAACACTTGCCAACGTCGCTTTTGTCTGATAGGCATAGATTTGTTTCAATTTTGGCATTTTATTGAGCTTTTCTAACCCTTTATCAGTAACTGGCACTGCAAATAAATTTAGATAGGATAAAGCTGGATGTCCATTCAGATGTTCAAGTCCTAAATCTGTAATTTTTGTATTTTCTAAATGTAACTTCATTAGGTTTGGGAACTCGGCCATCATCTTGAGGCTTTGATCAGTTATAGCGGTATTCCCTAATTTCAACTGCACAATGTTATCCTTGATCTTTAAAAGATCTTTTAAGTCTTGATCCTTAAATTCAGGATAGTTAATTGCGTTGATGGTTACATATTCACTATTACCTGCAATAGGCAAAACTTTAATTCCTTTTGCTTGTAACTGCTGTACAAAATCAGCCGGTAGCTTTTTTGCCTCCGGTAATTCTTCAAATGGAGAAGTCGGTTCACTTCCCTTTTCTAATTTCCCTAAAATTTCTTTTATTTCTGCTGTCTGCGCCAAGTCACTTGATTTTTTAGCAAAATCAGCACCTTCTTTCACCCACCATCCGATCAACTTAATTTGTTCTGCAGTAATTGGCTTGCGGCCTTTTGGAGGCATTCTTTTCTTATGACCCTCTGGCAATATCAATCGCGCATATAATTCACTCTTTTCTAAATCATTTGCAACCAGTACTGTCCCACCATCACCACCTTTTAATAAATGTGCTTGATCGTGAAGAGCAAAACCACCTTCTTGCTTTTTCTCGCCGTGACAACTTTGACATCGCTGTTTAAGAATGGGCTGAATAATTCCGGAATATACCTGCGCTTGTTGCACATTAGTCAGTAAAACAGGTTCTTCAGATGCATCCTCTATCCCGACAACAGTTTTAATCGCTGTAGGAAGCGCATCTGTAAAATACCCTTTCCCATGTGTTAAAGTACCTCCAAAGTGACCAGTAATGCCAATAAGAATAAACATCAAAAATAATAATGTATCACGCTTAGATTTAAACTTTTCAATGAATGAATTACGAACACCTTCCTTATATAAAAAATATAAAAAAAGACTAATAGCAGCAACTGCAAGTCCTAACCACTGATGGAAATTCAAAGTATCTTGCTCATAACCGCCTTGTAAAGACAACAGATACCCTGTAAAACAAGCGAATATAGCCGCCACACTACCAAACAATAAGGATAATGATATTGCTGGGCCTATATTCTTATAATTTTCCTTTCTTGAGAAAAGTGCCAATACACAGGCAATAACTAACATTCCAATAGGAAGATGTACCATAACTGGGTGCCATCTTCCTGTAAAATTCATTAACTCTTCAAAAAACAACATCATGATTTATAGCGTGTCTTTAAAAGATTTAACATAAAGACATTGATACTCCATTGATCGGCTACAGGCTGTTGTGTATAAGGTAAAGTCGGTAAATATCCAGCGGGACCAAATTCAGTTGTTATGGTTAGGACTTTTGCTTTACTTTCTTTGTGAATACGTACAATTTCATCCCACCATGCCAAATGCTGATCCAAAATAGATTTCCATTCTGGAGCTGCGGGATCATTAACCTGTGGTCCTTGCGGATGACCAACACGGGCGTGTATATGTCCAGTTTTTAAAAGCGCCAATTGAACGGCTTCTTTCTGATCTGATAACATGGACTCATGAACATTACACCAATGTGATATATCTAATGTTAAACGCAAATGCGGAATCTCTTCTAAATATTTTTTTGTAATATGTGCGGCAAAGCTAAATCGGCCGCGGTGTGTTTCATGTCTAACTGGGATACCCGTTTTTTTAGAAATGGCTTCTGCTGCATCAATCAAAGCTTTATTTTGTTCAAACGTATAATACTCTTTTCCAGTATGACAATTAATATAATCTGGTTTTTGTTGCGCGGCATCCTCAACATTTTTTATAAAAGAAGCAAGATACTGATCAAAATTGGCACCGCCACCTCCACTTAATAAACCCAAAGAAAGGTTATGTTTTTTTAAAGCATTAAACATGGCTGTACGCTCTTCCCCTGCCGCTGGAAGCCAGGTCTCTAAACCATCAAATCCAGCCTGACTTACTCGAGCACAGTAGCTGTCCCATGACTCTGACATACCCCAATTGGTACAATAGAACTTTATTTTTAAATTATTATTCACTTGAGCTTGATTTGGTTGAGCCCATAAAATAAAAAGCATAATGCTGTATATATATTTCATTCCAATTATTTATTAAACAACTGCACTAATCAGGTTACCTTCAACATCCGTTAAACGGAATGGTCTGCCCTGAAATTCATAAGTAAATTTTTCATGATCGAAACCGAGCAAATGAAGCATTGTCGCATGTACATCATGAACGGACGATCTTCCGCTTACACCCGTAAACCCGATTTCATCGGTCTCTCCATAGGTCACCCCTTTCTTGACACCGCCTCCTGCCATCCAGATCGTATAGGCATCAGTATGATGATCACGTCCTAAAAAGGGCATATCGCTATTATCTCTATTTTCCTGCATTGGAGTTCGTCCAAATTCTCCTCCCCACACTACAAGCGTTTCGTCCAGCAATCCACGTTGCTTAAGATCCATAATCAATGCGGTCATAGGTCTGTCAATTTCCCTACATTTATTACGGAAACCATAATCGATAGAATCGGAGGCATTAGTTCCATGGCTATCCCATCCCCAATCAAACAACTGTACATAACGGACTCCTTGTTCGACCAGTTTTCGTGCTAATAAACAATTATTCGCAAAAGACTCTTTACCCGGTTCTGTACCATATAATTCATGAATATGCGCCGGTTCTTGACTGATGTCCATAACCTCTGGAACCGCGACCTGCATTTTGTAAGCCATCTCATATTGGGCTATTCGAGATAATGTTTCAGGATCCTTATAGGTATTATATTCGTCCTTGTTGACTTCATTAATCGCATCGATAGCATGTCTCTTTAAGTCTCTGCTCATGCCTTCCGGATCGGCAAGATATAGAACAGGATCACCTTTCGAACGGCATTGCACACCCTGATATACTGAAGGTAAGAATCCTGATCCCCAAACACTTTTTCCGGCATCAGGAGTCTTTCCTCCTGAAGTCAATACTACGAAACCTGGCAAGTTGCTATTTTCTGATCCTAAACCATAAGTTACCCAAGATCCGATACTAGGCCTACCCAATCTTGCACTACCAGTTTGCATAAACATCTGTGCAGGACCATGATTAAACTGGTCTGTATGTACAGCCTTTAAAAAGCTTACATCGTCCACAACTTTACTAAAATGCGGTAGATGATCGGAAACCCAAGCTCCACTTTGCCCATACTGTTTGAAAGTCGCTTGAGGACCTAGCATTTTAGGAGTACCTCTGATAAATGCAAAAGTTTTACCTGCTAATAGTGACTCAGGACAGGGTTGATTATGTAATGTCTGCAACACTGGCTTATAGTCAAAAAGTTCCAATTGTGAAGGAGCCCCTGCCATATGCAAGTAAATGACACTTTTTGCTTTTCCAGGAAAATGAGGTGATTTTGGTACAAGTGGATTTAATGCATTTAAATCTATAGCTCCAGATCCACTGGAGTTCCCTCCACAACTTGCCAAAAAACTTGCTAATGCTATGCTTCCAACACCTGCCACACAATCTTTCAAAAAATGTCTACGCGTTACCGCCTGCAATTTCTGCTGTTGCAATTCACGAAATAATTTATCGAGATCTTTCATGTCGTTTAAGATTTTGTAAGAAATTCATCCAGATTTAATAAAGCATTGGCTACCACCATGTAGGCAGCCTTTGATGTTAAAGATGGATCTTTTAAATCACTCGCATTAACAGCCATGAATTTAGCCGCCTCTGCCGGTTTTTTATTAAAATTTTGTAATGCTTCTTTATATAATTTTTCCAGTGCAACCACTTTTTCTGCACTCGGATTTTTTAACATCAGTTTCTTATAACCATAAGAAATTATTTTTTTAGAATCTCCTGCTCCTTCTTTCTGCATGAGTGTCGAAAGATGTTTAGCTGCCTCCAGATAAACGGGATCATTTAACGTGGTTAATGCTTGTAATGGAGTATTTGTTCTGATCCGATCAACCAAACAGACCTCTCGACTCGATGCATCAAAAGAAATAAATGAAGGATAAGGACTTGTCCGTTTTAAAAATGTATATAACCCCCTTCTAAATTGATCTTCACCTGTACTTGTTGCCCACGATTCACCACTATATACCGTCATCCATACACCATCCGGCTGATAGGGCATCACCGAAGGTCCATACATTTTAGAACTTAGAAGACCACTTACGGCTAATGTCTGATCCCGAATCTGCTCTGCCGAAAGTCTGAACCGTGGTCCTCTCGCTAGAAATATATTAGCCGGATCTTTCTCCGCATCTCCTTGATTTAAACTCGATGATTGCTTATAGGTGAAAGACATAACAATATCCTTAATAAGCGCTTTCATACTCCACTTTTTATTTTGCATGAGATCTAGCGCTAAGTAATCCAATAAATCAATATGCATAGATGGTGTACTCTGCGTCCCCATATCTCCTAGTGGTTCCACCAACCCGCGTCCAAATAATTGCGCCCAAATTCGATTTACCAAAGTACGTGCTGTCAAAGGATTATCTTTACTTACAATCCATTTAGCAAAGCCCAATCTATTGTTAGGAGCTCCCTTTGGAAAAGGGTTTAATGTTTCAGGAACTGCAGGTTGCACCTCTTTACCTAGCGCTAATCTATTTCCTCGCTCAAAAACATGTGTTTTACGATGCATTTCTGCAGGATTTTCAATCATCACAGGTACACTTTCAGGATTTGTATTAATCAGTTGCATAAAGTTATTTTGCATACGCTGGGACTCCGGGTCTGCAGATACTGGAAACCCTTCGCGCAATGCGAACCACTCAATCATACAAATCGGCTGATCTTTTGCTGCTGTTGCATTCTTAAATATTAAATAAAGGTCATGAACTCCGGTATCTTCCTTCAGATCTGCTTGAATAACTTGTCTTCCTGAAGTACTAGGCAATTGGACTGTCGTCAGTAACGGGCCTGTTTTACTACCCTTTCTGACTTCTATGGCACCTCCATTTAATGATGTCCAATAATTAATATAAAATTGCTTTTTACCCTGCAAGGTGATGTGTTTCAATCGAGCACTTCCTCCTGAACGTATTCCGAGCCATTTAGTATCATACAAAGCGCCATTTTCAACCTGATCACTATAATGTGCATGAATTTTTGGTTCCAATGTATGCAAGAATAAGTCTGTAGAACGAATCAGCTTTTGATTCCCTTTCTGGGTCAACCAAGATTTGATACTATCCACTCTGCTTTCATCTTCGGCCTTATAGAACCGCAACCTTGGATGATCACCTTGGGTATCTTCATCTCGTGTATTATTAAAAAAAGCAACAGATTTATAATACTCTTCAAATTTAAATGGATCGTAAGTATGGCTGTGACACTGTACACACTCAAAAGTTGTACTTAGCCAAACCTGGTAAGTTGTATTGACCCGATCTAGAACAGAGGCCACACGAAACTCTTCACTGTCGGTCCCCCCTTCATCATTATTCATTGTATTCCTGTGAAAAGCAGTTGCAATAAGTTGATCTTTAGTTGGATCAGGTAATAAGTCACCCGCTAATTGCTGTACCGTAAATTCGTCGAAAGGCATATCCTTATTAAAAGCTTTAATGAGCCAATCGCGATAAGGCCATATTTGTCTTGACCCATCCTTTTCATAACCTTTAGTATCCGCATATCGGGCTAAGTCCAGCCACCAACTAGCCCATTTTTCACCATACTGTTGTGAAGCTAGTAAACTATCAACTCTTAACTCGTAAGCATTTCCCCTCGTATCATTTACAAATGATTGCAATTCGGTTAAACTTGGTGGAATACCGACCACATCTAGATACAATCGTCTCAATAAGGTCTCCTTATCCGCCTCCTTTGAAAAAGACAGGTCTTTCTCTTTCATTTTATCCTGAACGAAATAATCGATATTATTGGATATACCCGATGGATTCATTCCAAATAAACCAGCAAAAGAAAATGGTTTAGGTACTTCCACTTTTTCAGGTAACGTATAAGCCCAGTGCTTGCCCCATTTCGCCCCCTCGTTGATCCATCTTTTCAAGATGTCGATTTCATCATCACTCAATCGTGGTGCATTGTATGGCATTCTTAACTCGGGATCATCAATGGTCAACCGTTTAATAAATTCACTATGATCTGCATCGCCTGCGATTATAGCCGGCTTACCAGACTCTGCCTTAGCAAATGCCTCATTTTCGAAAAGCAAACTAAAACCTCCATTTTTCTTTACGCCACCATGGCAAGTAATGCAATGCTTATTAAGGATAGGTTTCACTTCAGCACTAAAATCAACAGGATCTTCCTTCTTAAAGGTAAACAATCCGACGACCACAATGGCACTCAATAAGAGGGATACGACGACGACTTTCTTTTTCATGTTTAATACGATTTATAACTTCTAAGCTTTTATTTTAAATCGCAGTACAGCGATTTTAAACAAAGCAAATTAGTTGTATTCGCTTATTAGGTTTATAAAATAATACAAAGGTTTTATAATGTATCTTGCTAACAGCAGTTCTTCTTCATTTATAAAAAATAAAATTAAGGATCTTCAACCTCATAAAATACAACCTCATTAACAAATAATGACAGTATATTGACGTTAATACCTTTTTTGTGTAATTTATTTGTTTCTTTCAGCGTCATAGTAAACCTATGTTTAATTTATGATGCTCTTTATAACTTGAAATGCTATGGCTATCATGGAGACTTTTTCCCTTTAAAACTAGCGACCATTTACAATATCAAAAATTTTACTATTCAAGATTTGATCACCTCGCTTATGGGGAGTCGCTCATCCATCACATTGTTCTAATGCTTATTAGCATAAATCAACATCAGCAGTTCATCTTTTACAACTATATATCCCTAAAAAGCGATCAATGATCACAAAAGATCAAAAATTGTTTTATTATACCGAAATTTATATATTCGTAGGTTACAAGCCAATTATCTAGACGAATGAAAGCTAAATTAATAGAAATCAGTCCACTTCCGAAGAAAACAATACATATCAAACATGTGGACGAAGCTTTTTTTAGTAATCCTTTGCACTTTCATGAACTATGCGAACTCGTCCTTATCGAAGAAAGTTACGGCAAACGTATTGTTGGTAATCATATTGACTCATTTAGTGCAGGAGATATGGTATTAATCGGGCCTAACATTCCACATATTTGGCATAATGATGATGCTTTTTTAAAGCCAGACTACCATGAGCGTGCTAAAGCTCTTGTTATTTACTTTCCAGCTGACTTTCTTATTCAATTGACCGATGATCAATCGACAATTCAAGCCATGCAAAAATTTATTGATAAGACTAAAGATGGTTTACGTTTTTATGGGAATACATTAAAAAATGCAATGACACTCATGCGGGATCTAGTCCATAAAGATTCTTTTTCAAAAATAACCGGTTTCCTAAATCTTATAGCATTATTGCATCAAAGTGCCGAATATGATCATTTATCATCAGGGACATATAAACCTGTTTACAGCGAAAAGGATAATAAACGGATAAACATCATTTATGTTTACGTAATGCAAAACTTTAGAGAAACCGTTTCGTTGCAGGAAGCGGCTAGCCTCTTAAATATGAACTCAAATGCTTTCTGCAGGTTCTTCAAAAAACACACCCAAAAATCGTTTTCTAAATTCGTAAATGAAACACGCATAGGACATGCCTGCAAATTGCTGGAAGATAAGAATCTGAATATTTCAGAGGTATGTTATGCTAGCGGTTATCAAAATTTAACAAACTTCAATAAGTTTTTTAAAGAAATTATGAATAAAAATCCGAGAACCTATCGAAAAGAAATGGAAGTAGGTAGATTTAGCGCACCACTTAAATCTATTTCTTCCAATGATTAGTATTATTCACAACGAATAAAATGTCCTAAATAATTATGGTAACATTCATATTCCAAAGTTTTCAAATAAAAAATAATTCGCTTTCTTTGGAACTGATAAAGAATAAAAGTTAAAGGGTATTCTATAGTAGATATATAATATCAACATAAACCATAAAAACTAAATGAAAATAATTAAGAAAATTGCTCTTTTAGGATTATTATCGACAGCAGTATTATCGAGTAATGCGCAATCTATTCCATACGAAGGAGTATCCGGATGGGAGGAAACAAAAGATAGTCGGATGGCGTGGTTCAGAGAAGCCCGATTTGGACTTTTCATCCATTGGGGACTTTACAGTGCCGCTGGAGGTAGCTGGGAAGGAAAACAATATCCACAACATTATGCCGAATGGATTCAAGCATGGGCAAAAGTACCGAGCAAGCCATATGCCGAAGTTTTAAAACCAAAATTCACAGCTTCAAAATTTGATGCCTCTGCTTGGGCATCCCTTGCAGAAGAAGCAGGCATGAAGTATGTTATTATAACCTCACGTCACCACGAAGGATTCTCAATTTTTAATAGTCAACAACCTTATTCATTAAAAAATGACATCACAGGAGGTACTAATATTTCACCTAAAGGACGTGATCTTTACGGAGAAGTCGTTAAAGCTTTTCGTGCTAAAGGTCTAAAAGCGGGTGCTTACTATTCATTATTAGATTGGCAACATCCGGACTCATATGAAGGTCTGTCCTATTTAAACCCCAACCCTACTGGCTATAAGCCCAATCATGAAGTCTATAAAGATTATTTATATGGGCAGGTGAAAGAGCTTGCGAATAATTATGGAGGTCTGGATGTCCTATGGCTTGACTTTAGTAGTAAAAATCATCAGGGTGAGAGCTGGGGTACAAAACGTATTCTTACAGATTTAATTAAATGGCAACCTCGGATTATTGTCAATAACCGTTTCTGGGATGGTCTTGAAAATAAAAATGGGGATATTGGAACTCCCGAAAAATATATACCACCAACAGGTCTTCCGGGTATGGACTGGGAAGTGAGCCACACGATGAATGAAAGCTATGGCTATAGTGCACATGACCAGAACTGGAAATCATTTGATAAAACAATGCGTCTATTTATCGAAACAGTAAGTAAAGGTGGAAATTTCCTACTCAATGTTGGTCCGGATGGTGAAGGTGCTATTCCAGAGAAAGCCGTCAAGCTGCTTAAGGACATCGGTAAATGGATGAAAGTAAATAATGAATCCATATATGGAACCACTGCAAGTCCGTTTCAAGGATTAGATTGGGGCTACTGTACTCAAAAAGATGGTAAACTATATTTCCATGTATTCGATATTCCATCAAATGGCAGTATAGAAGTACCATTGGCTAGTACTATTCATAAAGCCTATTTATTAGGAAGTTCTAAAAAATCATTAAAGATATCAAAATCTGCTGCGGGAAAAACAATCCAATTACCTGCGGACTTTAAAGGACAGATGCCAATGGTTATTGTTGCAGAAATCAAAGGAACTCCTCAAGTAATACAGCAACAGATATTAACTCAAAAAGATGGTAGAATAATCTTAACGGCTAACAATGCTAAATTAATCGGTACTGGAGGAATTAAACTTATTGGCGCAACGACTCATGATCCGAATCGTCCAAATGCAATTGGCGACTGGTCTAAAAAATCCGATCAAGTGGCGTGGGATGTAAAAATCCAGCGTCCTGGCACCTATAAGATAGTCGTTAATTATCTTCCGCACGAGCAAAAATCAGGAACTATTTCGCTAAGTCTCGGAACGAACAACTTATCTTATCAACTCAAGGCAACCAAAGGTAGCCAATTTGTAGATGTTGAAACAGGAACATTTGAAATTTCACAACAGGCACTTGGAGACACCGCTTTAAAAGCGGAACTAAAAGCGCTTGAAATTACGGGAAATTCATTACCTGAGATTAGTTCAATCAGTCTCGTTCCTGTCAAATAAACTGAAATAAATAGACAGCTAAGAGCCTGTTTCCATCTTTAAAAAGTAAATGGAAACGGGCTCTTTTCATTTAAATTTGATGTCGAGTTTCACAAAAAATGAAAAATATTTTTTGTTTTCAATTAATTGCCGTTAAACTATTTTGAACAGAAAGAATTAAAATTCAATTTTTTAACATCAGATTCGAATGATTTATATTGCTCTGCAGTCATATTTTTGACTGGTAGTCGAAATTCTCCACAGTCTAGTCCAACCTGTTTCATATATGCCTTACCTACTGAAATACCGCCATATTTTCCAAGAAGGGTAATCATATCAATAGATTGTTGCTGAAGATCATTTGCCCTGTCGAAATCACCATCATCAAATGCTTTGATCAGGTCATAATATAATGGTGCGGCATAATTGTAAGTACTCCCAACCGCTCCCCTTGCTCCTAATACTAGAGCAGATAGCATATTCTCATCTCTGCCCCACAGCATATCATACTTTCGATCCGCATAGTTCATACACGATAGAAAATCCATAAAGTCTTCATGTGTGTACTTAATTCCTGCAAAATTCGGAATTTTGCCATCTACTGCTTTCAGTAAATCAATCATTGGAAAATTACCACCTGTCAACACCGGAATATGATAATAATAGAATGCCGTATTGGGAGCTGCTTCAGCAACAGCGGCACAACATTTAGCTAGCTGATCCACATTTGAAGGCTTGAAGTAAAATGGTGATGTAAATGAAATAGCGTCTACGCCTTCTGCTTCAGCAATTGTGGCCAACTCTCGGCATTCTTTAATGTTTGTACCTCCTAAGAGAATCATTAAACTAAAATCAGGATCGCTTTTTGTTAACTTGGTCCATGCTTTTAAGACATCGACTTTTTCTTGAAAAGTTAATGAAACTCCTTCACCTGTTGATCCACAGATAAAGCCTCCCGTAACCTTATTATTTTTTAAAGACTGGTAGTAATTTGGTATTTGTGCTAAATTTAATGCTCCATTCTCGTCAAATGGTGTGAAAGGGGCGGCAATTAAGCCATCTATTTTTTTTGTGATCATATATAATAATTAGATTTTTCTAAAGTGAAATTCTACTCCGTTATGGAGTAGAATTTTTGTGGTTAGGTTCCGGAATAACCGGGATTTTGTTATTGCAGTACTTGTATTTTAGTAAAATTAAAACTCAGGATAACCAGCCGTTTGTTTAAGAGCTCTGTTGTTGGTTAAAGAAGTACGATCAATAGGCCAAAACAATTTATAGGATTCTTGTGCAGATAAACCTGTATGTAAAAACACATACTGATCTCCAAATCTTCTGAGATCATACCAATATTTGCCTTCTCCTAAAAATTCCAATTTTCGTTCCTGCAATATCGCTTCATTTGCATTTTTATCCACTGCTTGATTTGGATATCCAAATACACTTTCACTATAATTACTTCCAAAAGCACGGGTACGAATCTGATTGATTTCTTCTTTTGGATTTTCTCCTAAAATTACTTTAGCTTCTGCCATCAATAGTAATAGATCAGCATAGCGATACAATGCATAGTCATTGGTGTAGGCCCTAGAACCCGCATTTTGCTCACCCTGATATTTCTTAAGGAAGCAGCCAGCAATTTTATAGTTTCCATTACCATCTTTAGTGTATGCAGCCTGAATAGATATATTTTTACGGGTATCTAGGTCATTATAATTACGATATGTACTAATACGCGTTGGTATCCTTAATAAGCCTCCATAATTATCTTGTGTTACGCTAAATTTACGATTAGTCAATGAATCAGAAAAGTTAACAAGAATATTTGAATTGGGAACAAAATCAGTAATAAATCCAAGAGTAGCCTCGTTCAGTTTATGTCGAAGCACAAATATCATCTCATTATTGCCCCTACTTTTTACATCATTTACGTTATTAAAGTCTGTTTGCAAAGCTAATGGCAAATTGGATTTCACATCTGTAAGTGCGTTTTTCGCAATAGTAGCATCTGGTTTACCGCCCTCACGATGCGCTGACCACAAATAGACCTCTGCTTTGAGCATTAAAGTCGCATTTTTAGACCAAAAAGAACGTTCTTGACGTATAGAATAATCAGTACCAAAAGCTGAAATTGAGCTTTCTAAGTCCGCTTTGATCAATTTCATAACATCAGCGGCCGGTGATGCAGCTTTCGCTAAATTGGAAACATCAATATTGCTTGGTAATGCATCTGTTTGAATGACAACATCTCCCCAGGTACGATACAATTGAAAATAGTAAAAAGAACGCATACCATGTGCAATCCCAAGGTAATAATTCTTGCTTCCTTCAGTAAGCACAGTTGTTGTATTTAGTTTACTAATCATCAAATTAAGCTGATTAATCTGTTCATACAAATTAGCAAAATTAGTCACTCCAGAATTATCCATATCTAGATTGTGTTGCCACATTCTTTCTAAACCTTGTGATGCTTCACCTGTGAAGGACGCCGTAGTTCCTGGATCATTACCAAATAGACCGGCACGTAATTCACCTAAAAGTAAAAAATTACGTTCATTCGTTCTAAATCTTGAATGCAAACCCACAGCAAACGCTTCAAATTGATCAGCTGTCTTCCAATAAATTTCATCACTATAGTTACTGATCGGTGTAAGTTCTAAATCATTCGTACAGGAGTTTAATCCCATACAGATTAGGCTTCCTAAAAAAAGATATGTTAATATTGTTTTTTTCATGATAGTTTCAATTAATACAATTAAAAAGAAAGTTGAACGCCCAATACATAAGACCTCGGAGTTGGATATGTACCTCCATATACGCCTGTTGTTACATTATTTACATCTACTGGCGGTTCAGGTGTTGGTCCAGAAAATTTAGTGATATAAAATAGGTTGTTCGCACTTACATACACTCGAGCACGTGAAAGAATATGAGTTTTTGAGTGCAACCATTTCGGAAGATCGTAAGAAAGCGTAATCTCACGAAGAGCTAAGTAATCTCCTTTCTCATAAAATCTTGAGTTATTACTGTTCAAATTTGGATTTGCATTATTTCCTCTTGTATAGTTTTGTTTCGATCCTAAAACCTGATCTGCAAAGTAAACTTTTGGAATATCTGTATCTGTATTCGTTGGAGACCATGCCTGTTTTTGCATTTCTAAATAATTAAAAGTCCCTTGATAATTACCTAATGTACGTGCTACCAAATCATTATAAATAGTATGACCCAATGCAAATTCCCAATTAGAAAACATACTGAATCCTTTATAACTCATGTTTGTTGTAAAGCCACCAGTCCATTTAGGGTTGATGTTCCCTATATACACTTGATCACGAGAATCAATAATATTATTACCGTCAACGTCCTGCCAGTTTACATCTCCTGGTGTTATACGTCCATTTTTCCCAATTGGTAGATTCGGTCCAGTAATTCCGGCAATATTATCAGTCCTATTTCCTGCGATTTGATTTACTTCTGCATCGTCCTTAAAGATAGAAACCTGCTTGTAAGCATAAATATCCCCCAAAGTATGACCTTCTTGATAGCCCCCAACCCACTTCACCTGACCCGAAACTGGGTCATAGATTTGCAAACCACCCTGTCTATTATTTTCATTCCCATTATAAGGAAGTTCAAGAATTTTGTTTTTAACAAAAGCTGCATTTGCGCCTATACTTAAGTTAAAACCTTCAGGATCTTTTAATATTTGAGATTGAACAGCAATTTCAAATCCTTTATTTTGAAGCGTTCCTAAATTTGTTGTAATGGAAGGGAAACCAGTATAACTTGGTAATAGCAAATTAGTTAACAAATTACTTGTGCGACGATCATAATAATCTAATAATACTGTAACACGATTGTTCAGTATGCCTAAGTCTAAACCAGCACCTGTTGTTTTACTTGTTTCCCAGGCTAGATTCTTATTTACTGGTGAAGTATTTAAATAACCTGCAAGACCATTGTAACTAGGCTGCACGTTGTACACTCCCTGTACTTGGTAACGCTCTAATCCTGCAATATTTCCGTTCTCCCCATAACTTAATCGTGGTTTGAACGTAGTAATATATTTTGAAAGAACAGATTTTTTAAAAAACTCTTCCTGATGCATATTCCAGCCGGCAGATGCTCCCGGAAAAAATCCGGTACGGTTGCCGCGTGCCAGTATTGAAGTTCCATCCAATCGATAAACAGCATTCACCAAAATTCTGCCATCATAATCATATGCAAGACGTCCCATGGAAGAAATGATGCGGTATTCAGACGCAGTGCTTGTATTATTTCCTACAGGAAAAACGGTAGAGGCATTGACGGTAGTGATATCATCTGTAGGTGCATTTTTTCCATACACTTGCATGTAATCAGTCTTAACCTTAAAATATTCCGCACCTACCATTGCTGAAATATTATGCTTTTCGGCAATGCTTTTCGAATAATTCAAGATACCATTAAACTGTGTTTGAAAATCTCTATTCAAGTTACGGTAAGCATCTCTTGAAGTACTACCAATGGTTTGTGGATTTGAAAAAATGTTAGAATATGTTTGTGTTGACATCTGAAAAGATTCATTTAACACTTCTTTCATATAGGCATTAGCTGTTGCCTTGAAATAAAGTCCGGGAATAATGTCCCATTTTAATGAAGCATTTGCCACAATACGATTCGTTTCATTTTTACGCTTTAACCGACCTAACCAGTATAGGGGATTACCATCACTTGCAGAAACTCCCGGATTTGGCTGTGTTTGCGCTTCATCAATCCACGGATTAAAAGTAGGCCAAATTGCTAATGTCCTATAAAGTGCATTGGTTTCCGTAGATGGAGTACCATATTGAGAAGCAGTAGAGAGTGTAACATTGGTAGATACTTCCACATTTGGTTTTAACTTATATGAACCATTGATATCTCCTGTATACCTTTTATAGCTAGATCCAACTATAACCCCATCTTCATCATAAGCATCAAACGCTGCGAAATACTTTCCTTTCTCATTCCCTCCAGTGACATTTACATAATGATCTTTCGTATAAGTATTTCTAAATAAAGCATTCTCTACTTCACCACTATGATCTTTATAAATTATCTGGCCTCCATAGGGATCATCAACAAGCTTCCAACCCTCATTTAATAATGGCTTTAATTCATCGGTGAATTTTCTAATGTCAAATGAAGCATTGTAAGCAGGATCAGAAGAAATCCCTAGTCCCCTTGAACTATTGACAGATTCCAATGATCGTCCAGCATTTAAATAGCCTTGCCGTGTATATTTTATATAATCACCCGCATTCATATATGCATAGCCGGCTCTACGTTGATTATATCCTCCTACAAATTTATATGATACATTAGCAGTACCCGATTTACCTGTTTTTGTAGTTACAAGAAGTACTCCATTATTTGCTCTAGCACCATAAATAGCTGTTGCAGAAGCATCTTTTAATAAGTCTATCGATTCAATATTTTCAGAACTAATATCATTCAAATCACGAATTACCCCATCAACAATAACTAACGGCCCTCCTGGGTTATTAATAGAAGCTCCTCCTCGTAACTTTAGCATGGGAGCTGCACCTGGTTGACCAGATTTATTGACAACCTGTAATCCCGGAATACTTCCTTGAAGTGCAGTTGCAACATTAGATCTAGGAGAATTTTGAAGTACCTCTTTATCAAGTTTAGCAATAGATCCGGTCACACTTCTCCTACTCTGTGTTCCATAGCCCACAACAACAACCTCATCAATTTGCTGATTGGAAGATTCTAATTTAATTTCCAAGGATTCTGCCTGTCCAACTTTTACTTCCTGAGGTTTGTATCCTGTAGAAGTAATGACCAGGATCGCATTCGGATTTGTCGGTAAAATAAAGGAACCATCAGCTTTTGTTTGTAAAGATTGTTTACTTCCCTTCACGTTAATAGTTACATTTCCCAAAACTTCTCCTGTAACGGCATCTCTGACTTTACCTTGAATGTTTCGATCCTGCGCATGGATTACAGCTAGATTTCCTGCTAGCATAGACCAGAGTAATAAATGTTTTAATTTTCGGTTTGAATACATATTGGTTATTATTAAGTATTACATAAAGCAAATTTATATAATTTAATTTGTAAAAAACAACATTAAATTAACATTATGTACAACATACTTGTAAAAATTTATATGTATATTTGTTTTTAGGCGTATAAATGCACTTTTATGAGTACAAATCCAACATTGATCAATTTTGTTAACACCATTGATACCTCTTCACTCGTTGATAAAGTGGAGAAAGAAATCATCAATTTATTCATTAGTCAGGGATTAAAAATAGGCGATGCACTTCCCAAGGAATTAGAATTAGCGGAAACTTTAGGAGTAAGCCGCACGGTGATCCGAGAAGCAATGTTACGTTTAAGACTAGTAGGCTTAGTAGAATCTAAAAAACATAGAGGTGCTGTATTAACCAGTCCGGATCTGATCAGTCCGATGAAAAAATCGCTTTACCCAACGATCATGGATGATAAGACACTGCGTGATTTATTTGAAATGAGATTGATATTGGAACTTGGAATGGCAGATTTACTTTATCAAAGAATTACTCCTGCAGATATTCAAGAATTAGAAGTAATTGTTGCTAAAGAATCAAATGATAATGACAACAGCATATTTGATATCGAAACAGAAGTTGCATTCCATGGTAAATTATATGAGATCAGTGGGAATATCATGCTTAAAGATTTTCAAAATCTTCTTTTACCAGTCTTTAAATTTGTACATTCGAGTGGCATGCTGATTGAAAAGTCAAATTCAAAGAATTTTATATCTCACCGTGGCTTGGTGGACATATTAAAGGTAGGAACTCCTGAAGTTTTCAGAAATGCGATGCGCCAGCACTTAGATAATCACTTTCAACGTATACAACAATACGATAACAAACCTATTGATTAAAGATTCAATATTTCATCATAACTTATTACTATACAGCAACTGCTTTCATACCAGAAGTATGAAAGCAGTGTATCTCATACCTATCAACTTGCTACTTAAATGTTAAGTATAATGAATATGTAGCGCTCCCGTAGCCGACTTCATTCGAACAACATCTATATTTATTCTAATTTTATAGCTCACTTCTATTTACCTTTATGCCCACAAAAAAAGTACGATTTATAAAGGCTTTTCTTTAGCAATTGCAGCGGCTATCCTATGGGGAGTATCTGGGACATTAGCACAATTTCTATTTCAAAAAAGGGAAATAAATGTTGAATGGTTGATTACAGTTCGTATGTTACTATCTGGCATCTGCTTACTAAGCTTTGCAAAAACTAGCGAAAGAGCGCCTATATTTAAAATTTGGAAAACTAAAAATGACCGTTTACAACTACTTGCCTTTAGCATTTTTGGTATGCTGGCTGTACAATATACTTATTTTGCGGCCATTAAGCATTCGAATGCCGCTACCGCTACTGTGCTACAATATGCTGGTCCAATCATAATCGCCATCTATTTAGCGTTTAAGCATAAAAGATTACCCAGCCTTTTAGAATTATTTGCTATTATTCTGGCAATAATTGGAACTTTTCTATTAGTCACAAATGGTAATATCAATACCCTCGCCATATCCAATACCGCGCTGTTTTTTGGCTTAGGCTCTGCGGTCGCACTAGCGATCTACACTTTAATGCCGATAACATTACTATCAAAACACAAATCCTCTGTAGTGATTGGCTGGTCTCTCCTTTGTGGTGGTATTGCCTTCAGTTTCATGAAAGCACCTTGGGATATTCAGGGCGTTTGGGATACTAAAACTTATTTATTTACGGCACTCATTATTCTTTTCGGAACTGTTTTTCCATTTTACTTCTATCTGACTTCCGTAAAATTAATCGGTGGACAGAAAGCGAGTCTGTTAGCATCAGCTGAGCCTCTTTCTGCCACATTTTTGGCCGTATCTTGGCTTCATGTTCCCTTTTCCTTGTGGGATTGGATAGGAACTTTCTGCATTATCGCTACGGTCTTCATATTAAGTAAAAAATAAAAAAGGCTGTAAGATTATTACAGCCTTTAAATAATTTATAAAATCTTAGAAAGAAAAATCATCTTTAGATGATTCACTTACATATGCTGGATCATCAAAATTAGGCTCGTAGCGTTTTTCAAGAACTTCCTGATTCGATTTAATGTATTCAACAACATCTGTCAAACCCTCTGCAAATTTCTCAAAGTCTTCTTTATACAAGAATATTTTGTGTTTAATAAACTGGCCGTCTTCAAAACGTTTCTTGCTTTCAGTGATGGTAATGTAGTAATCGTTAGACCGTGTAGCCTTTACATCAAAAAAATAGGTACGCTTACCCGCTCTCACTTTTTTTGAAAAAACCTCTTCTCGCTCTTTGTTTTCAAAATCTCCCATTGGTTATTATTTAAGTTTAAGTTATCTTAATCTTTGATAAATATATAATATTTAGCATGTAACTTCCAAATATTATTCAAAAAAAATAAATTTTGAATCTATGATAAGCTCTTTTAACGAACTTGATTTTTATATTTAGCCGATAAATGTCACCTATCGCTCCTCAACGATATTTTTTCACCGAGGATTTTATTACATTTACCGAATATTATTGATCGATTACCTATTTCAATTACTTCGGGTTATATAACAACTATACCTTTGAAGTATAAATTTTAAAAGTCATGGAAAAAGAGCCATTCGTACCAAAAAGCAACAACAGTAAAAATATCATAGGTGGTATCATCATACTCATCGGTATTCTATTACTATTAAAAAATTTAGATTTAGACTTCTTCTTCCCTTCATGGATATTTGGCTGGTATATGATTTTGATTATTATCGGTCTTGTAATAGGTGTCAATTCTAATTTTCAAAAAAAATCTTCTATCATCTTAATTGCGGTTGGTCTAGCATTTCTAGCTAGAAGAATCATGCACACCGATTTTGGAGGAATTATATTCCCGATCTTGATTATTGGATTAGGAGCATATTTTATCATGGGAAGAAAAAAAGGTTTACCTCCTATGCCTCCCATGCCTATCAACCCGAGTGGTCCTCCAAAGCCTCCCGTAGACTTTGACTGGGATAAGCGTGTTATCGATCCGGCAACTGAAAATGATCAACAAACAGTAGCTGAAAATGACGAGACAAGCGGAAACGCCAACAGCAATACAAATAGCAATCAAGGTCTGCCTAATGAGCAGGCCTTTGCCACTCCATATTATGCACAGACAGAAAATAGCTTTGAAGATGTTTTAAATGTCAATTCCATCTTTGCAAGCCTCAAAAAATTTATTCTATCTAAAAATTTTAGAGGTGGTAACATAGCTTGTATGTTCGGTAGCGTATCCATTGATCTGACACAGGCGGATATAACCGACATAGCCGTAATTGATGCTTTCCAAATGTTCGGAAGTGCTAAAATTATTGTTCCTGCGAATTGGACCGTTTATTCTAACGTTTCATCCGTGTTCGGTGATGTTGATGACCGACGTTTCAATGTAGGTCTAACAAGAGATCCAGCTAAAAAATTATATATCACAGGTACTTGTCTTTTTGGAAATTTAACCATTAGAAATGCCTAGACATGAAGGATAAACTTTTATTGCAGAATAAAAATAAACTGATTTTAATCATTTGTTTAAGCATATTGCTTGGCTACTTTGTCATGCAATATGCTTTAATGTATAGGTCCGGGTTTCCAAGCGAAATAACAATAAAGGACTCCATCATCAACAGTTCAATGATGATGCTCTGTTGCTATGCAATTTCCACCACGCTCAATTACTATATACCTAAACCTAACCAAATCTGGAAGGTGCTTATTATGGGCTTCATTATGAGCGGCATAAGCATTCTTGGAAGCCGACTGGTCGTTCAATATTATCTTCCGAAGGAGCATTTAAAAATCTATGACCTCATTATTCCTTATCGCTATATTGTTAATTTTTTAATCTTAACATCAGTAGCTATTTTCATTATTGTATGGAATATACAGGAAGAATATATTTCTAACATCAAAAGAAAGCAAGATTCGGAGAATCAACTGCGTGAAGCAGAACTGTACAACCTAAGACAGCAATTACAGCCTCATTTCCTTTTTAACAGTCTCAATTCCATTATTGCTTTAATAGGTAGTAAGCCAGATCAGGCCCGCAATATGACCTTTCAATTGTCCGATTTTTTAAGGGGTACACTCCGAAAGGAAAATAACCAGTTGATCGTACTTCAAGAGGAATTAAACCATCTCGAACTATACTTAGATATTGAAAAAGTAAGATTCGGTCACCGGCTTAATATCCACATTGATCATGACCAAGATGTTTTATCGACCAAAATACCGGCGATGATTTTGCAACCGCTAGTTGAAAACGCTATTAAACATGGCCTATACAATGTAACAGAAAATGTAACCATCAGCATTAAATGTTTCTTAGAAAATAAAACATTACATGTTTCGATAGAAAATCCCTTTGAGCCAGGTGAATCCGTGCAATCTAAAGGAACAGGCTTTGGGCTTACCAGTATTCAACGGCGCTTATTTCTTCTTTTTGGAAGAAATGACCTACTAACAACACAAACCGAACAAAATATATTTACAAGCAGTATCAAAATCCCGCAATATGATTAAAGTTATCCTTATAGATGATGAACCTCTAGCGCGTTCTATCTTAGTAGAGTACCTGAGCAAAGATCCGTTAGTTTCTATTGTTGCAGAGTGTGGAGATGGATTTGAAGGAGTAAAAGCAATACAGCAACACCAACCAGACTTACTCTTTCTAGATGTTCAAATGCCTAAATTAACAGGCTTCGAAATGTTGGAATTAGTCGAAAACCCACCCGCAGTAATCTTTACAACAGCATTTGATGACTATGCACTCAAAGCTTTTGAAAAAAATGCGATTGACTATCTGATGAAACCAATTTCACCGAACAGATTTAAGCAAGCATTCGAGAAGTTTAAATTAAGTTTTTCAAAACCAAATGCAGAACCGGCACCTAATTATGAAGCAGTCATTCATCAAGAGGAGTCAAAACTAGACCGCATCGTTGTAAAAACAGGAACACAGATTAAAATAATACCCGTTCCACAGATTAAATATCTGGAAGCTTATGATGACTATGTGAAAATTCATACAGCAGATGGTCTCTATCTGAAAAATAAAACAATGGCTTTCTTTGAAAAGCATCTCGATGAACAGACATTCGTTAGAATACACCGTTCTTATATCATCAAGATCGATCAGCTGGCACGCATTGAACCTTGGGAAAAAGATAGCTTTGTCGCTATTTTAATAACCGGTGAAAAGCTTAACATCAGTAAATCTGGATATGCCAGATTAAAACAAATGATTGGCATATAAATAAAGTTTATGTAAATTTGTAGCAGTATAATCATTATGAAAAATTTTATTGCTGCACTTTTACTCAGTAGCTCATTGACTGCTGTTGCTCAAAATTCTAATCAAGAACAAATTAATCACACGTTCTATAATAAAATAGAATTTTTTATCAATTCACAACAGACAGATTCCATTTATAAACTGGCGAATGAAAATTTTAAGAGAGCAGTACCTTATTCTTCTTTAAAAAACTTACTGGAAAATGAGATTTATCCGTTAGGTAGGATCAAACATGCTGAAAAAATAAACTACAGTAATGGAGTAAATCAATATCGTGTAGATTTCACAGATAAATCCTTTCAGGTTCCTTTCGGTGTGGATAGCACGTTGCATTACCACACTTTAGGTTTTCAACCCGTAACAAAACCTGTTGCAGAGAAACAGGCACCCGTATTAACAAATACCGTTGTCGAAAATAAAGTTGATTTTTTCATTGATTCTGCTGCCAATATTTATACCAAAAAGGGGAATACACAATCTTTAGCAATTGGTATCATAAAAAATGGTCAGTTAAATACCTACTTTTATGGTGAGACTGAAAAAGGAAATAAAATTCTACCCACAAGCAGTACCCTGTATGAAATAGGTTCACTGTCAAAAATCTTCACGGCTACATTATTAGCGGATTTCGTTCAAAGTGGAACATTAAGTTTAGAACAGCATATCGTTGATTTTTTACCTGATTCATTAAAAATAAATCCTAGCTTACAAAAGATAACGTTTAAAACCTTAGCAAATCATACTTCCGGTTTGCCCCGATTACCAGATAATCTTGATAAAACAAAAGGTTTTGACCCCAACAACCCGTACAAAAATTATGATAGGAAATATTTACACCAATATTTGGCAACTTTCAAAGCCGAAAATGAAAGCGGAGAAAAATATGAATATAGTAATCTTGGGTATGCATTATTAGGAGATATATTAACATCACTCCATAAAAAAAGTTACAACACGGAAATTCAGGAAATTATCGCAAAACCTTTAGGCTTAACATCGACTACTGATGTTCTAAATCCTAAAACACAATATCTGCCAAAAGTCTATAACATAAAAGGAGAAGAAACGAAAGCATGGGATTTTCAAATTTTTAGTGCGGCTGGAGGTTTAAAATCGACTGTTACCGATTTAATGACCTTTGCGCAGACACAGTTCAAAATGCCGGAAACGCAATTGGAGAACGCTATGGCACTGACACGTCAGTTCACATATTTCCTTCCTCCTAGCACAGACATTGGTCTGGCTTGGCACATGGATTTATTGGATGATATTACTTACTGTTACCACACAGGTGGTACAGGTGGAAGCAGTTCATTCATAGCTATTGCACCAGATAAAAAAACAGCGGTAGTTTTACTTTCCAATGCTGCCGAATCTATTGAGACAACTGGATTATCGATTTTCCATTTTCTACTTTCTCAAAAATAAGATAAAGCAACCATTCAAATAGTTAGGGGACATATTATGCAATATGTCCCCTATTTTTTTAATCGTCTCCATAAAATAATGATGAACCAATGAGATATCGATTTGTTTTTACATATATAATTACATCATAAATAAAACAAATTTAGCTAAGTTTGGTAATAGAAAATTGATTTTAAGCGTATGAAAGTTTTTATCTGCAGAACAATTCCTCAAAAAGCGATTGATAGTTTACAACAAGCTGGTTTTGATATCTCTTATCGCACAGAACCCGGGAAGATACTTCAATCAGATTTAATTAATGCCTGTAAACAGGTAGATTATTTATTTGCCGCCGGACATAATCTGCTAGATGAAAAATTTTTCGAACAATGTAGTCATCTTAAGGGAATAGCATTGATGAGTGCCGGATATGACAGTGTTGACCTTGAAGCCGCAACCAAATATGGTATTCCTGTAAGCAATACACCTGATGTGTTATCCAACGCAACTGCTGATATCGCTTTTCTATTAATGCTCGCAGTGTCGCGAAAAGCGTTTTTCATGAACCGAAAAATCATGAATAACGAATGGAAAGATTTTGAATTAACGGAACACCTCGGAGTGGAGCTTGATGGAAAAACTTTAGGAATTTTTGGATTAGGCCGTATTGGTTTTGAACTAGCAAGGAAAGCCAAAGCGGCTTATAATATGGATATCATTTATTACAATAGACAACCAAACAGTAATGCAAAACGACTTTTGGATGCTACTTACGTAAATTATGATGAATTATTAACCCGAAGTGATGTGCTATCGGTTCATGCGAATCTTACAGCAGAGACGAAAGGGAAATTTAATAAAGAAGCCTTCAAAAGAATGAAAAACACAGCTATATTCATCAATACAGCACGTGGGGGATTACATCAAGAAGAAGATTTGTACACGGCATTAACAAGCGGAGAACTGTGGGGAGCTGGTCTAGATGTCACTAACCCTGAGCCTATGGCATTTGACAATCCACTGCTTAGCTTACCCAACCTGGCTGTATTGCCCCATATCGGATCTGCTACAACAGAAGCTAGGGATAATATGGCGTTAATGGCAGCACATAATTTGATCGCCGCTAATAAGCACATCAAAATGCCTCAAATTTTAAACAAAGAGATTTATGAAAATAATATATAAATTCATCAATAAAATCAATAAACTGATTTTACCGCGGTATGCAAAGAAAGATCCTTCAAAACTAAAAAAGTACCAACAAGCTATATTAGCTTATCGGTACTTTATTTTGATCCGATCACTCGATTAAGATTTCATAATGCGGTCCTGTCCCCCCTTTAGATCCGAAATAATACGCATCTCAGTCTGTGGATAAGGAATGCTGATATTATGTTTATCCAAAGCATTTTTAATAGCTTCTTGATTTTCATTGTTCGCTGGCCAAAAATCTTCCTTTTTTGTCCATGCACGAATGGTTAGATTAACGGAACTATCTCCCAACCCTTTCACAAAAACCTCAACTGGAGGAGTTTTCAGAATACGTGAATCATTATGGAGTACGTCCATAATAATTTCCCGCGCTTCCTTAATATTGGCATCATATGAAATACCGACCGTATACTCAAAACGGCGATTGGTAATTTTGGTAAAATTTTGAATAACAGAATTTGCTAAGGGACCATTTGGACTAAATACACGAACGCCATCTCCAGCAATTAACGTCGTATATAAAATATCAATCCTTTCCACAGTGCCCGATGTACCGTTACTGCTGCTCACATAGTCTCCAACTTCGAAAGGTCTAAATAAAAGAATCAGTACCCCGCCCGCAAAATTACTTAAACTGCCCTGCAATGCTAAACCTGCGGCCAGACCAAACGCTGATAAAGCGGCAATAAAGGAAGTTGTTTCAATTCCCATGGTACTCGCTACTGTTAGGAATAATAGGGCGTAAAATACAACACGCAAGATACTCATCGCAAATCCCCGTATTGATAAGTCTACATTACGTTTTTCAAATCTCCTACTGATCAGGCCAAGTAAAAATTTGACAATGTAGCTTCCAACGATTAATATAATAATCCCTGTAATAATACTTGGTGTCTTTAAAAGTACAACTTCTAGTAACGTATCCAGACTGCTTTCTAATCTATTCATTTGTTATCTGTTTTTGTTTCTCATAAATATAACAATTGAGTCACGAATTGGCAATAAAATTATCAATCGTTGAAAAACACCATAAAATCGATAATTAAATCAGTTGCAAATGTGATTTTTGAAGTAAATTTGTAATGTGATAAAGAAAAGTACCATACCCGTATTAGATAACTGCTCCATCAATAACGATTCGAGCAGCCTCTTATTTGTCGATCATCTTGCTGATTACATCGCTATGCATCACAATATGGTATTTCCGCATAAACACAATTTCTACCATTTTGTGCTCTTTACAAATGGTTCCGGCAATCACCTGATCGATTTTGAGAAACACGAAATAGAAGCATATCAAATCTACTTTATGGCCCCGGGGCAAGTTCACACTTGGAATTTCAACGGTGATGAAGAAGGTTTTGTTGTAAACTTTGATCCGGAATACTTTCAATCTTTCTTATTACGAACGGATTATTTAAACCGTTTCTCGTTTTTAAGCGGTCAGAATGATCAGATTGTATTTACAATTCCCGAGTCGAATAGACAAGACGCTGTAAAAATATTTGAGGCATTTTACCAGACAAGTAAAAATCCGACTGCTAGCGATTTAATACGGGTGAGCTTACTTCAGCTATTGCTCTGGATTGAATCTTGGCATGGTACAAAAACAGAAAAGGCGAGTAATCCCTATAATTATACCATATTCCACAATTACCAGCGTTTAGTGGAAAAGAATTTTAAAGAGATTAGATTACCTAAAGCATATGCGGAACAGTTATTTATTACTCCCAATCATTTAAATGCCATCTGTAAATCCTATATCGGAAGTGCAGCAGGAGAAATAATACGAGAACGCGTATTACTTGAAGCAAAGCGATTATTAGTCAATAAAAATCTTAATATTAATGAGATCGCTATCGAGTTGAATTTTAATGACAACTCTTATTTTACTAAATTTTTTAAAAAAGCTACTGGATTAACACCCGATGAATTCAGAAAAAACAACAGTTAGATATGAAAGAGAAGGAAACTACTTACGAATTATCAGAATTTAAAGCCGCCAGCAAGGCACTATGTCCACGCTGTCGTAAAGGAAAAATATTCACAGGGAATACTTATGGCTTTAAAACACAAAAAATGAACACACATTGTGATTATTGTGGTTTACGCTACGAACGTGAACCCGGTTATTTCTACGTGTCAATGTTTGTGAGTTATGCATTCACCGTTGCTGAGATGATAACAGCCTGTGTAGCAACTTATATACTAACGGGAAATGACAGTTCTTTTTGGCTTTACTCCATTGTGGCACTTGTAACCGTTTTTGTATTGAGCCCTTTCAATTACCGTTATTCCAGAGTGGTACTGATGTACTGGTTGAGTCCAGGATTGAATTACAATCCGAATATCAAACAAAAAGAAATCAACCCCACATCAAGGACTTTATAAACAAGATAATATTTACCTTTATACAATGAAGGAGTTAATTTATCTCGACAATAATGCAACAACTAAAATCATGGATGAAGTATGGGATACCATGGTACCCTATTTCATCCATAATTATGCAAATGCATCCAGTGTGTATCATAGCATGGGGCGTGAAGCCAACGGAGCAATAGAAAAAGCCCGTCTACAGGTTGCCCGATCTCTTAACTGTCAACCTAAAGAGATCTTTTTCAATTCAGGTGCAACCGAATCCATTAACACAGTACTAAAAGGAATTTATAAAAATTATAAATCCAAAGGCAATCACATCATTACAGTCAAAACAGAGCACAAAGCTGTTTTAGAAACCCTGCTACAATTAGAAAAAGAGGGGGCTTTAGTTACCTATCTTGATGTTGATCACACTGGAAAAATAGATTTAAGTGTTCTAGAAGAGCATATTACGGCACAGACCATATTAGTCTGTATTATGGCCGCAAATAATGAAACCGGTTATATCCACCCTATTCAGGAAATTGCGGCGTTATGCAAAGATAAAGACTGTTTATATTTTTGTGATGCTACACAATACATTGGCAAAATCCCACTTAACCTTGCTCACATCCCCATTGACATACTATGTTTAAGTGCTCACAAACTCCATGGACCAAAAGGCATCGGCGCATTATTCATCCGTCGCAAGTCCAAACCCATCCAAATCAGTGCACTGATTACAGGAGGAGGGCAAGAAAATGGTTTTCGGGCAGGTACATACAATGTCCCCAATATTGTTGGTCTCGGATCAGCAATAACCCACATACAGCATCATGAAAGAGATTTTGAGCATACGATTCAATTGAGGGAATATTTAGAAAATGCATTAAGTAAAATCCCTGCAACTTATATTCATGCAAAGACTACTTCACGTTTACCTAACACCACGTCGATCTGTTTCAAGCATTTACTTGCGAGCGAGCTCATGACCCATTGTCCACAATTAGCATTATCATCCGGTTCTGCATGTGTTAGTGGTACCAGAGACCCGTCTCACGTACTACTTGCAATGGGGGTTTCAAAAGAAGATGTGTTAGCAACAGTACGATTCAGTATAAGCAGATTGACAACAAAAGAAGAAGTAGACACCACCACTAGGCTCATTACAGAAGCAGTGACAAAAATTAGACAAAACTCTCCTATCTGGCAACTCTTCCAAGCCGGTCTTATTACTTAATTATTACATTTAGGGTCAGATTTGTATTGGAAATAAAAAAGAAGTTAGCGTAATTTGTACTATTCAATATTAATATAATTATTCAGCGATATGGTAACCGTTACAGACAAAGCAAAATCTCGAATTGAAGAGATAATGAGTACTGAAAAATATGACAGCAGTTATTTTGTGCGTGTTGCTGTTGAAAGTGGAGGTTGTTCAGGCCTAAGCTATAAACTGCATTTCGATAACGAAGAAAAAAAAGGTGATCAGTTTTGTGAAGATAAAGGTGTTAAAGTATGTTTAGATATCAAGTCATTCTTATATCTAGCTGGAACAGAGCTTGACTATTCTGATGGATTAGATGGTAAAGGATTTGAATTCCATAATCCAAATGCCACAAGAACTTGTGCTTGCGGTGAAAGTTTCTCCGTTTAAAAAAACAAACATATAAAAAATATTGGAGGTCGCCATATCAAAATGGCGACCTCCTTATTTTTTTAAGATCTCATCAATTCAGGCAATTTCTTGCCATCACATCAAAAATATATCAATCTGGAAATAAATTTACCAACAATACCTTGTTATGTCTGAAATATTGCTATTTTTGAGGAAAATTGAGGGAATCAGAATTTGTTTTGAGTATTACTCTATACAGATTCTTAACAGATACAAATAAAAAATAGATAACTAAGAGGCTATTTTTTGATATATATACATTTCATGGATAAAAGAAAGTTATTAAAAACTGAAGTTGCTATTAGTTTTGTAAAGGATACTTTTGCACAACAACTTAGAAATAATTTAGGATTGATTCCTATCTCATCACCTTTGGTTGTACTTGATGGTACAGGTATAAATGATGATTTAAATGGCATCGAAAGACCAGTAGCCTTCCCTATCAAAGCGCTACAGGAACGTAAGGCTGTTGTTGTTCACTCACTAGCAAAATGGAAGCGCTTAAGATTAAAAGAGCTTGAACTTGAGGTTGGAGAGGGCATATTGACAGATATGCGTGCATTACGTCCTGATGAGGACTATACGCCGATTCACTCTATCTATGTAGATCAATGGGATTGGGAAAAAACAATCTCCGCAGAACAGAGAACATTTTCTTTTCTACAAGATACCGTTCTAAAAATATATGATGCTTTACGTTTCACTGAAAAGCAAGTAGAACGTCAATACCCAGATATTAAATCTGTTTTACCTGAAGAGATTACCTTTATTTCTTCAGAAGAATTGTTGCAAAAATATCCAACATTCACACCTAAAGAGCGTGAAAATGCCATTGCAAAAGAGCATGGCGCTGTATTTATCTATGGTATAGGTGGAATTTTATCGAATGGCGAAGCTCATGATGGACGTGCAGCAGATTACGATGACTGGAGTACTGAAAATGGAAGTGGAACAAATGGATTAAATGGGGATATCTTAGTTTGGAATCCTATTTTAAACACTGCATTTGAACTATCTTCTATGGGCGTACGTGTAGACAAAACTGCGTTAGAGCGACAGCTTAAAATTAGAAATAATGCTGAACGCGCAACATTATCATTCCACAAAATGTTGTTAAATGATGAGTTGCCAGAAGCCATCGGTGGTGGAATCGGACAATCACGTGTATGCATGTTTATGCTTAAAAAAGCACATATTGGTGAAGTTCAGGTCAGTATATGGGATGAACAGGAAAAACAATCATTACAAGATAAAGGAATTCATTTATTATAATTGAATCCATAAACATAAAAAAAGGTCTGCTTACGGCAGACCTTTTTTTATGTAATACTTTGTGTACTTTTGCAACATGCAAATAGACGCCATATTACAAAAACTCCATATCTCTTCGCTGAATGACATGCAGAATGAGGTCATGGATAAATTCAAAGAAAAAGAAAATCTCATCTTACTTTCACCAACCGGTTCAGGTAAAACATTAGCTTTTGCACTTGCTTTGATGAAAACATTAAACAAAGATGTAGCTGACGTCCAATCTTTGATCCTTGTACCCACCCGCGAATTGGCTTTGCAGATTGAATCCGTATTAAAAAGAGTTGCTACCGGTTTTAAAATCACCTGTTGCTATGGCGGTCATGATACCAAGACTGAAAGAAACAATTTAAAGAATCCTCCTGCTATCCTCATTGGTACACCAGGTCGTATTGTTTATCATCTTGAAGGAAACCACTTTGATCCGACACAAATCAAGACGCTGGTTTTGGATGAATTTGATAAATCATTGGAATTAGGTTTTCAGGATCAGATGTCTTTTATAATTGACTACTTAACTAACTTAGAAACACGCATCTTAACGTCGGCTACCGCAATGAAAGAAATACCTGATTTCACAGGCATTTCTGCTGCAACGGAGGTTAATTTTCTAAGTCACATACAAAGTGCACCAGCGTTAACGATAAAAAAGATTGTTGCTCCAATCCATAAAAAATTAGAAGCGCTATTTCAATTGCTATGCAAAATAGGTAATCAAAAAGTACTTATCTTTTGTAATCATCGCGATGCTGTTGACCACATCAGCGAATTGCTACAAAACCGTGATATCATACATGATGTATTCCACGGCGGACTGGAACAAAGTGATCGCGAACTTGCACTCTTGAAATTTAGAAACAATAGCAATCATATCTTAATCACGACCGACCTTGCTGCCCGAGGACTTGATATCCCTGAAATCGATGCCATTATCCATTATCAGTTACCTTACCGTGAAGATGATTTCACACATAGAAATGGTAGAACAGCACGTATGCAAGCAAAAGGAAAAGTATTTATCATCTTAAAACCTGACGAAGATTATCCATATGTGGCGGATGATATCGAAATCGAAGAAATCGATGGTGAATATAAGCTACCTGAAAACTCTGATTTCGCTACCCTATACTTTTCAGCAGGTAAAAAAGATAAAGTCAACAAAATTGATCTCGTTGGCTTCTTACTTAACCTCGAGGGAATAGAAAAAAGTGATGTCGGTATTATTGAAGTTAAAGACAGGGAATCTTTCGTTGCTGTCAAACGCTCTTTAGTTAGCACCATACTTAAACATTCTAACCTCGGTAAGATTAAAGGCAAAAAGATTAGAATATTGAGAAGCTAGGCTATTCCTATCCTCTCCCAAAAACAGATAACTGTTATTAAAAAAGGCCAAATTAAATCATGATATTTAATCTGGCTTTTTTTTTAATCCAGTCTTTATTCATTTTTCTTATCTTGTCCTATCGTAAAATTAATCTAATACCATGAACAAAGTATTTTTAGCTTTTTCAGTGCTTGCAACAACCTTTTCATTTCAAGTAAAGGCTCAGTCAATCCTCGAAACAGACTATGTTAAAAAGAATTATGATAAAAAGGAAATTTCAGTTCCGACGCGTGATGGGGTCAAATTATTTACCACCATCTACACACCAAAAGACAAAAGTCAGCAATATCCTGTTTTATTAAACCGCACCCCTTATACCGTAGGCCCTTATGGTGAAGATAAATACAAAGAGACATTAGGGAATTTCCCGGCAATGACTTTAGAAGGTTACATCTTTGTTTACCAAGATGTACGTGGCAAATGGATGAGCGAAGGAAACTTTGAAGATATAAGACCGACAAACTTAAAAAAAGGAAAAAAAGATATTGATGAAAGTACGGATACCTATGACTTACTAGAATGGCTCAGCAAAAACCTAAAGAACTACAATGGTAAAGCAGGCATGTACGGCATTTCTTATCCAGGATTTTACTCCACAGTAAGTCTTACGAAAACACATCCATCATTAAAAGCAGTATCACCGCAAGCTCCCGTAACAAACTGGTACCTGGGCGATGACTTTCATCACAATGGCGTACTTTTCACAGGAGATGCATTTAAATTCATGTCCAGCTTCGGTATTCCTAGACCTAAACCCATTACGCCAGATCAGGCACCCAAGACTTTTCAATATCCTTCAAAAGATGTTTATCAGTTCTACATGAATGCCGGGACAGCGAAAAACCTCAAAGACAACTATTTTGCCGATTCTATCAAATTTTGGAATGATGTCTTTGACCACCCGCATTATGATCAGTTTTGGAAAGATAGAGAGATATTACCGCACTTAACCGATGTTAAACCAGCCG
Organism: Sphingobacterium sp. B16(2022); assembly: GCF_012030425.1. GTDB lineage: Bacteria > Bacteroidota > Bacteroidia > Sphingobacteriales > Sphingobacteriaceae > Sphingobacterium > Sphingobacterium anhuiense. The sequence continues at coordinate 2,295,970 of NZ_JAAUVN010000001.1, forward strand.
TTATGGTAGTTGGAGGCTTTTTTGATGCCGAAGATGCCTACGGAACATTTGAAACTTACAAAGCGATCGAAAAACAAAACCCAAAGAATAATTCGATTCTTGTGGCTGGCCCTTGGTTTCACGGAGGCTGGGTACGTGGTGACGGTAGCTCTTTTGGTGATATTCAATTTGACCAGAAAACAAGTGTGACGTATCAGGAAAAATTTGAACTACCCTTTTTCAATTATTATCTGAAAGGGAAGGGTGATTTTAAGGGGGCAGAAGCGAATATCTTTGTAACAGGAAGCAACCAATGGAAATCATTTGATAAATGGCCTCCAAAAGATGTAGAGGACAAAAAACTCTACCTACAACCTCAAGGCAAACTAGGGTTTGAAAAAGTAGGACGTACAGATTCTTGGGATGAATATGTTAGTGATCCTAACAAACCTGTACCTTATCAAGGTGGTGTTATGGAGAGCAGGACACGTGAGTACATGATCGACGACCAGCGTTTCGCCTCATCTAGACCCGATGTTATGGTTTATCAAACAGAACCTTTAAACGAAGATATCACAATAGTTGGCCCCATTAAAAACTTCCTAAAAGTATCAACCTCTGGAACAGACGCAGATTATGTCGTAAAACTTATTGATGTCTACCCTGCAAACAGTCCATCCTCCAACAATAAAGTTATGGATGGCTACCAAATGCTGGTTCGCGGTGAAATTATGGCTGGAAAATATCGGAATGGATTTGAGAAGGCAGAACCTATGCAACCGGATTTTGTTACTGCGGTTAACTATAGCATGCCTGATGTAGCGCATACGTTCAAAAAAGGACACCGCATCATGATTCAGGTACAAAATACCTGGTTTCCAATTGCAGAACGTAATCCACAGCAGTTTTTTGAAGGTTATGAAGCCAAAGCGAGTGACTACAGGAAAGCAACACATCGTATTTTTCATGATCACAACAATTCGTCATATATTGAATTTTCGATCTTAAAATAGAAAAAGCATGCTTTACCATTTCTTTCTTGCCCTACATTCGGCTAGCAGATGGATGATCGTCGTTTGTCTTATCGCATTATTAGTACGTGCCTATATGGGCTGGAAAAAAAAGTATCACATGAAACCGTATGATTATATACTACAGATAGTAACGTTAATCTTACTTTACATACAGTTTATAGTAGGATTAACACTCTATTTTGAAAGTCCGATCGTACATTATTTTATCAAAAATTTTAATGAAGCCATCAAACTGCGTCAGGTACGTTTTTTTGGAATGGAACACATCACCATGATGACTATTGGCCTTTTAGTGTTTACCATTGGATATATAAAGGCCCGTAAACAACAAAGCAGTGTAGCTAAATTCAAAACGATATTTATCTACACTGCTTGGGCTATATGCATTATCTTCACCTCTATCCCGTGGGAATTTTCACCTTTAACGAGTAGACCTAGCTTCAGAATGTTTTAATAACAATTACTCTCCTTTCCAATTTGGAGGTCTTTTTTCCATACGCGCGGCCATTCCTTCTTTAAAATCATGGCTTGTTCTCAGTCTTTGCAACTGCTCAAGAAGAAAAGCATACTGATCAGCCTTTCTAAGCCCTTCTAATTGTTTCGCTGACTCAAAGCCCATCTTAACCGCTAATGGCGCAATAGACGTCAGCTTATTGATCAAATCTGGCAACATATCGGGTTTCTGATCCATCAGTTCAAAAACTAAACCCATATTTTTCATTTCTTGAGCTGAAATCACCTCTGGACGAATGCATAGATCCATTGCTTTGTTATGGGGCAAATGCTTCAGCAGACCCGCCAAAACCTGAAAAGGAAACAATCCTAACTGCACCTCTGGTAAAGAGAACTGAACTGTCGACTTCGCAATAACATAGGTGCATTCTAGAATCATTAAAAAACCTCCCGCAATCACATTTCCTTCGAGCACTGCGATCGAAGGTTTATTCAATTGTGATATGACTTCTCCCAAAGACAAATCAACATGTGGAACCGTCTTTGCCAGCTCGGAAACATCTGGATTTTCAAAAGCTTTCAAATCCATGCCCGCACAAAATACAGGACCTTCCGCGTCGAGAATAAGCACCCTAACATCCGGATCAGAATCTGCGATTTGTATGGCATGATAGATCTCATCAATCATCAACGGTGTAAAAGCATTTCGTTTTTCAGGACGGGCCAAGGTCAAATAAAAAACATGATCGGCCTGTTTCACCTTAATAAACTTATAATTCAAATGACCACTCATAAACTTCTGACTTTATGCTATTAAATTAATAAATTCACCACCAAAGGTCAATATTTTATCCTGCCCTTTTCGCTCAAAATAATATATTAAATCTTCCGTTGGAATATTCCCTACCAACTCATCTTCGGCAAACGGACAGCCTCCGTATCCTAAAATAGCACCATCAAATTTTCGACATCCAGCAAGGTAAGCGGCATTGATTTTATCTAGACTACTTGCCTTAGGAGAATGAAAATGTGCACCGATATTTAAGGTTGGAAACCGTTGTAATGCCTGTTCAAAAAGTTGTGTTATCTGTGGCAATGTTGCCTCAGAAGTTGTGTCTGCCAAAGAAAATTCCACCACCCCTAGGGCAGCAATATTGTCCATCCAATCAAGCACAAGCTCATTACTCCAAAAATCACCAAATGGATTTCCAAATGCCATGGATATATAAACCACCATTTCTTTTTTGTGTTGATGTGCAATTTCCACAATACCTTTCAGACGTTCAAATGAATCAATGATAGAAGCATTTGTATTTCGTTGCTGAAAAACCTCAGAGATGGAAAAAGGATATCCCAAATAAGTGAGATTATCCGATTTCACAGCACGTAAAGCACCTTGTTCATTAGCAATGATCCCCAGCAGCTTCGTTTTACCGGACGTATTCAGCTGACGAAGCACTTCTTCAGTATCCGCCAATTGCGGAACAGCTTTTGGAGAAACAAACGATCCACAGTCAAGCCAGTCAAACAATTCGCTTTCAAGCAACATGTTCAAATACTTAACTTTTTTTTCCGTTGGAATCACATGCGATATCCCTTGAATGGCATCCCTGGGACATTCTACCAAAATTATATCTTCTTTTTTAGGCATCTTTTTGAATTTCCCGAGAAATAACCATCTTCTGTATACTCGACGTACCTTCCCCTATTGTACATAATTTTGCGTCTCTAAAGAACTTCTCAGCAGGATAATCTTTTGTAAAGCCATATCCTCCAAAAATCTGAACAGATTCATTAGAAACCGAAACTGCCGTTTCTGAAGCGTATAGCTTTGCCATTGCTCCTATTTTAGAAATGCGTTCACCACGATCTTTCATATATCCAGCTTGACGGGTCAGCAGCTCTGCTGCCTGAATTTCTGTAGCCATCTCTGCAAGCTTAAATCCAACCGCCTGAAATTCAAAAATCTTCTGCTTGAACTGTTCTCTTTCGTTTGCATACTTTAACGCACATTCATAAGCACCACGAGCAATACCCAATGATAAAGCAGCGATAGAAATACGGCCACCATCCAATAGTTTCAATGCCTGAACAAAACCCTGCCCCTCTTCACCGACCATCTGATCCTGATGAATACGACAATTATCGAAAAACAAACATGCGGTTTCTGAAGCACGCATCCCTAATTTATTTTCCTTTTTACCTGCAGAAAAACCTTCCGTCCCCTTCTCGACAATAAAAGCAGTAACACCCTTTTTGTCACCTTTCTCACCGGTACGGGCAAGTACAACAGCTACGTCCGAGCTAATGGCATGTGTGATGAAGTTTTTAGAACCATTCAGCACAAAATAATCACCGTCACGAACCGCAACAGTCGCTAATCCTCCAGCATCAGACCCCGAACCCGTTTCTGTTAAACCCCAAGCTCCCAGCCATTCTCCTGTTGCCAATTTTGGTAGATATTTCTGCTTCTGACTTTCATTTGCGAAACTCAATATATGATTTGTACACAATGAATTATGTGCCGCTACCGAAAGTCCTATGGAACCACAAACTTTGGAAATCTCGTCCAAAACGGTTATATACTCCTGGTATCCAAAGCCAGATCCACCATAAGCTTCCGGGACAATAATGCCCATAAAGCCATGCTCGCCGAGCTTCTTAAATAAAGGTGCAGGAAATGTTTGTGCTTCATCCCACTCCATGATGTAGGGACGAATATGAGTTTCAGCAAAGTCTCTAGCACTTTGGCGAATCATCATCATTTGTTGTTCATTTTCAATAAACATAAATGTAATCTTTAATTTATAATTGGAATTCTGTTATTTACAATAATAACAAAATTATAACATCTTTTTTTAGAGAAACTCAAAATATAATGTTAAATTTATCTCATATTATCAAATTCTGAATTTGACATGCTTAAAATCCAATTATAACATGAATGAACTAATTGTAGAGTTAGAACTAAAAAGAGCAGCACTTCGCTTGGGAGGTGGCGAAGATAAAATCAAAAAATTAAAAGCCAAAGGAAAGCTCACTGCATGGGAGCGTGTCGAATACCTCCTTGATGATCACAAAGCTTATGTTGAAATTGCCCAGTTTGCCGGAGACAATATGTACCCTGAAGAAGGCGGTTGTCCAAATGCAGGTGTTGTCTGTGTTTTAGGGTATGTTAAAGACGAATTATGCGTCATTGTCTCTAATGATGCAACTGTAAAGGCTGGTGCCTGGTTCCCCATTAGCTGCAAAAAAAATCTACGTGCGCAAGAAATTGCTATGGAGAACAAAATTCCCATCATATACCTTGTCGATTCTGCAGGTGTCTTTTTACCGATGCAGGATCAAATATTCCCTGATAAAGAGCATTTTGGACGCATTTTTAGAAATAATGCTAAAATGTCATCTATGGGTATACCTCAAATAGCCGCTATAATGGGCAGTTGTGTTGCGGGAGGTGCCTATTTACCGATCATGTCCGACTACGCATTTATCGTTGAAGGAACCGGCTCTGTATTTTTAGCTGGCCCCTATCTGGTCAAATCTGCTATCGGTGAGACTGTTGATGCCGAAACATTAGGAGGCGCAAGCACACATTCTGTTATTTCTGGCGTTACAGACAATAAATTTCCAGATGAAGCAAGCTGTCTTGATGCTATAAAAGGTGTTATGGATAAACTTGGTGCGCATCCAAAAGCAGGATTTAATCGTAAAGAAGCCAAGGCGCCTTTACGTCAAAGCTCCGAAATCGCAGAAATATTGCCTTTAGATCGCACAAAACCGTATTCCATGCACAAGCTTTTAGAAGCTTTAGTGGACGAAGGTACTTTTGAAGAATATAAACAGGATTATGGCAAAACGATTGTCTGTGGTCTTGCCCGTATTGACGGATGGGCAGTAGGAATCGTTGCAAACCAACGTGAAATTGTTAAAGCAAAGAAACCAGCTGGTGCTGTTGAAATGCAGATGGGTGGGGTAATATACAGTGATTCTGCAGATAAGGCTGCACGCTTTATCATGAACTGTAATCAACAATTAATTCCACTGGTATTTCTGCAAGATGTAACAGGTTTCATGGTCGGTAGTCGCTCCGAACAGGGCGGAATCATCAAAGATGGAGCTAAGATGGTCAATGCGATGGCAAATTCAGTTGTGCCCAAGTTTACCTTTATCATCGGCAACAGTTACGGAGCTGGAAATTATGCGATGTGCGGTAAGGCATACGATCCTAGACTCATATATGCTTGGCCTACGGCGCAGATGGCTGTTATGAGCGGTGCTGCTGCCGGCAATACCCTCTTACAGATTCAAGAATCTGCTTTAAAAGCGAAAGGCATAGATATATCTGAAGAAGAAAAGAACACACTGCTAGATGATATCAAGAAACGTTACTTGGAACAGCTAAGCCCTTACTATGCTGCTGCCCGCATCTGGGTCGATGGCGTAATCAGACCCGATGAGACAAGAACTGTTATTAGCCTTGGTATAGAAGCTGCAAATCATAACCCAATTACAGAACGTTACAATGTCGGTGTGATCCAAACCTGATCCCCTACATCACATTTTGCAAAAGTAAAATAGCATAAATAATGCCCCGATTTTTGACCGGGGCATTATTTATTTACATACAGTAATTATTTACATTAATAATAACTACTTACTATCTAATAGTAATTTAACCCAAAAATCAAGAGAATTAGGATCTCTTAATACAGCGACGCTTACTGCCTTCTCTAACGGAGTTCCCATCATAATTTTTTTCACAGGAATCTCCAGTTTCTTACCACTAAGCGTGTAAGGAATGATTGGTACTGCTACAATAGTATCGGGTACATGACGTGGACTATAGCTTTTTCTTAGCTTTAATTTGATAGCCGCTTTCAGCTCATCGGTCAAAGAGACTCCGTCCTCCATCTGCACATACAGGGGCATGGTAGACGTCCCGTCCGCATGATCAAGACAAATAATTAAACTATCGGCAACTTCCGGAAAAGTATTTAATATGTTATAAATTTCAGCAGTCCCGATACGTACCCCACCCCGATTCAAAGTAGCATCAGAACGACCGTAAACGATAATACCCTGATGTTCCGTAAATTTGATCCAGTCGCCATGACACCACACTCCTGGGTATTTTTCAAAATAGCTCTCCTGATACTTTTCATTATGAAGATCATTCCAAAAATATATGGGCATTGATGGCATAGGGAGCGTTATAACCAGTTCACCTACTTCATTTTTCACTGATTCTCCATTTTCATTAAAGGCTTCAATCTTTGACCCTAAGGTTAAACACTGTATTTCACCGGCATAGACAGGTAATAAAGGATTTCCGGATAAAAATGCGCTACAGACATCTGTACCGCCACTCAGTGAAACAATCTGCGCTTGGGGAAATTGCTTTTGTAACCAGGAAAAGGTCTGCGGAGGCAATGGAGAGCCTGTTGAACCAATCGTTTTGGGTTGAAAACGAGGTTGCGTCAATTCAATATGCTGATTGGCGATATAATAGGCGGCGCCAGCCCCCACATGGTCAATCTCGTGCTGTCCAATAAAATTCCAAAAAGATAACTTTTCAGGATAGGCCAATGAACCCTCATAAATACAAAGGGTAGCCCCCAGTAATAAGGAAGAAAGCGCATAGTTCCACATCATCCACCCGGTGGTTGCATACCAGATAAATCGCTCCCCCTCTTGCACATTCTGGTGTAAAGCCAATGCTTTTAAATGCTCCAATAAAATACCACCACAGCTGTGCGTAATTGCCTTAGGCTTACCTGTCGTACCAGAAGAGTATAAAATCCAAATTGGATGGTCAAAAGGTACCGCTGTAAAACGCAACGGCACTCCTGTCTCTTGTGATACCGCATCTTTCCAGACCTGTTCATCCACAAAAACGACATCGTGTACCAGACTTTCCAGATTTGAAGATAGATCAATCATTGAAGCTTTAAGATCAAATAATTTGCCGTTATAGCTGTATGCAGCATCTGCGAACAAAAGCTTAGGTGTCACCTGAGAAAATCGTTCCAATATACTTGAAGATCCAAAATCTGGAGAACAGCATGACCAGATAGCGCCAATACTGTTAGCCGCTAAAAAAAGAGCGATAGAAGCGGGACTGTTTCTCAACACACCCACAACACGATCTCCCTTCTCTATACCCTGCCCTATCAAGAACGGCTGCAATGAACTAACCATTCCTTCCAGTTCGTCCCAAGAAATGCTCTGAAGGGGCTTATTCTCTTCCTGGAACAAAAGAGCCGGCCGTTCTGCAGTAGATTTTCGGAAAATATGTTCCGCATAATTTAAAGTGGCACCTTCAAACCATTTAGAACCAATAAATCCTTGTGGAGAAGCTTGAAAAATTTCTTGGTGAGGAGTATGAAAAATTACGTCAAAAAACGCGGCGATATCTTCCCAGAATTCTTCCAGATTTGAAACTGACCAGTCCCAAAGTATAGGATAAGAATCCATCTTAAATTGTCGTTTCTGTTCTACAAATTGCTTAAACTGGTATAAAGAAGATTCCTGTTGATAAGCAACAGAAGGCTTCCAAAGTAAATTACTCATTATTCTGATTCATTTGGTTTGAATCAAATCTAACGAAAATAATGTAAAATAAATCAGCTCAAGAAATTGATTTGTAAACAACAGATGTATTGCTATAATCAGGTCTTAAATCTAATAAAAATGCTAATCAGGGTTGTAGCCATTACGAGAAACATCAATAAATCTAAAAGATTCAAACATAGACATCAGCTTTTATACCCCCGTTAAATCGTGAAGAGAACTCCTTGAAAGTCCGTACAAGTCCATGAAAGTCCGTGAAAGTCCACACTCTACTCGACAACGGCTCTGCATTGATAGGTATTTACTAGGATACACCTCCGCCTTTCGTTCGACTCCTGTTCGACTGTACTTCGACTCCTTTTCGATAAAAAGACAAACAAATGCCAAATAATCATCGAACGAATCCCGAACCAGTTCCCTAGCATCCCCGAACCAACACGAATCAATATCCGAACCATTACCAACGGATATCAAAAGAAAATGGCCTAAGCGTATTTAATATTAACATGAACCCCTAAATAATGGCTAATGTTTGTACTAAAGCACATCGATAATCGTATCTGTTTCAATTGGATGTCCCGTACAAAGTAAAATACGTCCATTTTCAACTTCACGATCTGTCAGTACCTCATTATACGACATACGCACTTTTCCTTGGGAGCAATTTGATATACATGTACTGCACATACCCGACTTGCAGGAATATGGAAGCTTAATCTTGTTTTCCAAACCCACATCTAAAATAGATTTATTATAAGGAATATCTAAATGATAGCTTTGGCCTTGAAAGTTTAATTTGATGGAGTAAGTCGTCTTATCCACCTCTTTTTCTGTTTCATCATCATCGTCTTCTTCATTTTCAGGAAGCAAAAAGGTCTCCCGTTTGATTTGAGATTCATCAAACCCCATCCCCAACAAAGTGAAACGACACAAGTCCATATAGATCACTGGACCACAGGTGTAAAACAGAACGTCCTGATGTGCAGTTGGCAAATGATTTTTCAAAATGGAAAGGATATAATCTCTATTCAATCGTGCTGTCATCAGATTTTTACTATTTGAATAAATCCAAATGATCTGAAGACGATCCGGATATTTTTTTGCCCATTGCTGTAGTTCTTCTTTAAAAGGAGTTACCTCTGGAGAGCTATTGCTATAAGCCAGCACTATCTTTGATTTACTTTCACGAACCAACGCAGTCTTCAAGATGGAGAATAAAGGAGTGATACCAATACCTGCGGCGAATAAAAATACGGTACGTGCGCTATCTTCAATAGGTTCATAAATAAACAGACCTTGTGGATCTAATGCATCCACAATATCTCCCTCCTGAATTTTATGATGTAAAAAACGGGAAATCTCACCGTTTTCAACCCGCTTAACCGTAATACTTAAGGGTTCATCGACATCTGGTGAACTACTAAAAGAATACGATCTCCTCAACTCCCGATTAGCAAATTCAAAAGATAAAGTCAAAAATTGACCAGCTTTATAAGTTGGAAACTCCCCTGATACTGGTTCGAAATTAATGGTTACATTGTGATTTTCACGCGGAATGATGTTCGTAATTCTGAGCTTGTGCATAACCAAAGATAGTATTCACATCGAGTTTTATCAAATCATTAATTGCAATAGACTATAGATAGCTGTAATAGACAATTCTTCAAAAAAGTGGAACATTATGCTTCCCAACTATCAAGCATATTATCTACAGCACCCCTTCCTTGATAAAAAGCTTCTTCAAAAATAGAAACTCCACTTAAATCAGAATGAGCAAAGAAAATCTTGTTAGCAATTGGTAGAGTCAGCTGTTTTCTATATTCAGAAGACAAATAACCCGGAATTGGGGAAACCATGCCATGGCCATGCCTAAAAATCTCTATAGAAATGATTTCATCTTCAATACCAAAATGCGCTATTGAAAGATCCTTAATAATAAACTCCTTCCATTGCTCATCAGTTTGATTATACAGTTTACGCCTTTGTTCATTTAAATCCGTACCATCCAAACTATGATAATAAGAAATCACAAATGGACTTGTGAATTGGCCTAAACTCTGGTGCTGTGCATATACATACCCTAATCCCTTTGCTCCAAAAATAATGTTTTCCCAGGCAAGATTGGCGCCATCAGCAAAAGGAAATTTATGCAACACCACTGTTGCAACAATCCAGGGAGCATACTGTAGCAGTTGAAAATTTTTGCCTCTCTGCGGCAATAGGTACTTGTTGACATATTGCGGACAGCAATTAATCACTTTTTCAGCTATTATTTTTTTTGACACCTTTCTCTGCGCATCGAACAGCAACACTTCAACATTACTTTCATTTACCGTTATTTTGTAAACCATATGTTGTTTCAGAATTTGATTTTCGAAGCTTTCAGCCAATAACTTGGCTAATCGACCATTTCCTTCTTGCCACGTAAGTACAGCATCTTCATCTTTTTTAAAATCGTGCTTTCGAGCGGCAAAATAGTGAATCACCGCAAATGCAGCGGTATATTTTATTCCAGTACCATAGTCATCCCTACAGCAATAATTAAGATACTCATGAAGATAGCTCGAAGTATAACCTTCTTTTCGTAACCACTCTTCCATCGTTATTTGATCAAGGCTTAAATCAAATTTTTCGGGTGAAGAATAGCACATTGGAATATTAAAAATATAATGGCCATTTTGATCTTTCAAGGCTTTAAACTCTTCCATCTTATGCAGAAACCTTGTAAACTCTTGTTGATCAGCATCACTACTTCCATATTGCGGTACAATACCTTCCTGCCAATAATTTTTGATAAATAAACGTTCCTGTGGAGCAAAGGACAATTGCTCTTCGTCAAAAATTGGATTGCCATTGTCATCTCGGCCAATTACAACTCCTACATCAAATAAAAAATCAATCAACTCAACATTAGAAGCATTTGGAAGTGGTAAATAATGAGCTCCAAGTGGATATTTGGAATACTTATTTTCTCCACTCTTTGCATTCCCTCCCGTCTCAGCCTCTAATTCTACAAGAAAAAAATCTTTCCCTCCACGCTTATTTAATGTATATCCGGCTGTAAGCCCTGCAATCCCACCCCCTATAATTAAAACTGGAATCTCCAGTGTCTCACTAATATTTGGAAAATCAGGAAACCGTAGTTTATGTCCTAAAATATGGTTTGTCCCCGTTAATTTTAGAAATATGGTATTCATTCTCCTTTTACAAGAAGATAAAAGATAGCTTCCTAACGTCAGTAAAATACTATTTTTAACAAATGATCGCCTGGATTCTTTATATTTTACTCCACTCCTCATCAAAATACCGTACTAAAATCTGATTATCTAAACGATTTATTTCCACATCTACAGCTTTCATATCAGCTGGAAAATCGGTCATTTTCTGAAGATTATAATTATAATACTTCAAATTTGGAACACGCTGGTTTACGCGATTGAAATTGACTCTCATATCGGGTGAGAAGAGGTTAAATCCCCATTCGCCAAAAGAAGGAACATAAGTATGATAGGCCAAATTATTCGGAAAAACAGATGCGATAGTCTCATAAATGCACCAATAAGATTTTGGTGCAAAATATGGAGATGTTGTTTGAACAGAAACGATACATTGCGGCTCCATGAGTGGATATAGGCTTTTGTAAAAATTGTTTGTATAGAGTTTTCCCAAACTATAATTAGATGGATCAGGAAAATCGATAATCATCACATCAAATTTATCTTTTGCTTCCTTCACCCAAAGAAACGCATCCCTATTTATAACCTCAACACGAGAATTGTTCAATGCATTAGCATTATGCTTTCTCAACAGTTCATTTGTCTGGAACAATTTTGTCATCCCCTCATCCAGATCGACAAGCACTACTTTTTCTACAGAAGAATATTTTAAAATTTCTCTTACTGCAAGCCCGTCACCCCCTCCTAAAACAAGTACTTTCTTTGGACTTTTAGCAATAGACATCGCTGGGTGGACCAACGTTTCATGATATCGATATTCGTCCTTTGTATTGAATTGTAGATTATTATTTAAGAACAGCTGATATTCTCCTTTTGCCTCAGTCAGTACAATACGTTGATATGGCGTAGAGTGTTTATAAATAACATTGGTACTGTATAGCTGATTCTCGGAATATTTTAACAGTTCATTAGAGTAAAAAAACAAACCAATCAAAATAATAAAGCATACAAGTGACTTTATTTTAAGAATAATTGGATTTTTAAGTTGTTTACTCAAATAAAAAGAGAGAAATATGCCAACAGTAACATTGATAATTCCAAAAAATAATGATGTCCCCATTACCCCAAGTTTCGGAATGAGTAATATTGGAAATAATACAGAGGCAATAAGAGCACCGATATAATCAAAAGTGAAGACATTAGAAACCAAGTCTCTAAAGTTGACACGATCTTTTAAAATATTCATTAACAGCGGTATTTCCATTCCGCTAAGACATCCTGTTAAAAAAACAAAAAGATATAAGATCAACTGGAAATGTTCAACTTGTTGAAATAACAGAAATAAAATAACAGAACTAGTTCCACCAATTATTCCAATCAACAACTCGATATCTATAAATCGGTCTAAAAGATTTTTAACAATATACTTAGCAAAAAACGAACCCACGCCCATCGCAAAAAGATAGGTCCCAATAATAAATGAAAATTGTTTTACAGAATCTCCTAACAAATAACTAGCTAATGCACCTGCAACCAGTTCATAAATAAGACCACATGTAGCAATTATGAAAACAGATATCAGCAGAAATATGGGCAGATTCTTTTTTTTATCCATGAATAGCTGCCGCAATAATAATCGATATGCCTAGAATGAATGCAGCAAAAACAATCGCTAATGCAATATTTTTGTTTTTAACGATTTCTTGCCATGATTTTTCAGGTGTTAACCTCTCTATAACCCAATAAGCAAATATAAAAACGACAATTCCGATTATAGAATAGACAATAGATGCCGCTATTCCTTTGTAAAAGATTTCATAATTCATATGACTATATATTTTTATTTGTGACTAGAACCATAATCCGAATATGTTGGTCGATAATAATGATACCGAGATCCGGTATATGTATTATCTTCCACTGTATTTACTTGATAAGATGTTGTACAAGTTTTGATATATTTATTATAGTACTGTAAGCCTAAAGATAATCCAAACAAGATCACGAACCAGGATCCAAAGCCTTTATAATTCAATACCGCTAAATAATTAATTTCTTTATTGACAAACATAAGGCTATCTTTTCCCAGTCCTAACAATGAATTTCTTATCCACAAGACCAACAATACGAGCAAAACATAAGTAATAATTAAGCCCCAGTAATCTACACCTCCAAAAGTGATCTTGTAGTCTTCATTTAGATATACTGAAGCAACATTCTTATTAGTTGAGTAGGTTTCAAATACCATGTGATATGTGCCGGGCTCTACTTTGCAAAAACTCACCGAAATACCGCAAGCATGATTAACTTCATTATAATGATGTTGCAAAAGTGCTGTTTCCTGTATTTGGTTGGTAAGTTCATTAATCAACTTGATCCGAAGATGCACATTTGGAACATTAACATCTGAAATTCCTTGAAAAGTTAATTTTTGTGGTTCACTGCCATTTACACTAAAAGACTCCCCAATGTACTCATTATTCAATTTTGAGGAAGTAAATTTTTGATCAAATTGATAGTAATACTCCTGAATATTAGACCTGTTAATTAAAAAGAATCCTAGTCCGATTAAGATAACAAAACAAATGGTCAATATATTGAGGATCGTACTCGTCTTTTTCTTCCGGCTTAGGTATTCATTATAATATTCAAAGGTTTGAAAATAATCTTCTTGATTTTGATATGTTCCACTATAGTACTCGTTCACGTTATCAATTATTTCATGCGATACGAAACGATCTTCATTGATACTATTGATATAAGTATTAGCTTGAGATCTTGCATCAAGATCTTCAAAGACAAACCCTTCCGCGTACACTACCTTTAAAGTATCCTGATATTTTAAAATATAGGTCCTTGTCTGTAATTTAAGCCGATCTTCCTTTACTGATTTTATTTCTGGCAGTCCAACTGAATGTAGAATAGCTGCATAATCAGGTCCATCACTCCAATAAATTTCGTTGTTTTTGGAATTGAGACCTACATATTCATTACTATACTCGCCATCTAGATTAACCCGTTGTATTTTGGTAATAACCACATAATCGTTTTTCTTTTCTCCAATCCGTTCCCCTAAGCTAGTCCATAAAATATATTCAGGCTTCGGAAAGACTTTAACAAAAACCCAAGTTGTATGATCTTCACCTTTATAATAACTTCCGCAATTAGAACATACGAAACCCTTATAATCAACCACTTCAACATCAAAACCATGTTTAAAATTACATTTCGAGCAAATGATAAGCATAAACTATCGATTAACAATGGTTTCATTCAATACTGACGCATCAAAATAATGCTTAAAAACCTCCCCTAGCTCAAGTACTTTCTTCGTATTATCCTTGAGATAATTACATAGATAAATATCTAGTGTAAGCTGTGAAAACTCAGGCCATGTATGGATACAGATATGTGATTCCATCAAACATATAGCTACTGTGAAACCTTTACTGTCAAATTCATGAGATGAGATTCCGACAATTTTCAGACCATGATCATTTATTTGATGTATTGTAAAATCTAAAAAATTCGACATATCGGTTAATAGATTAACATCATTCACCTGAAGTGTTAACAATTGATGGGTTCCTGGCTTATACTGTTCGTTCATTTCTAAAAATGGTTCTCGGCTATGGCGGCAAATATATACATTTTTTTAATTTAAAAGATATTAAAATAGAGTAGATTAACCAACTTATTGCCCGATATGACACTTAGATTCATCGGCTATACGCTAATTATCTTATTCATAAACATCTGTTTGCATTTCAATCAACCTGTTTTTTAAAATAGAATAATTGCTCGTCATTTAAAGGTCTCATTTCAATAAATTAATTTAGATCTATTACAAATAATGTATATTTGTAATAAGGTATGATTATAAAAGCAAAGATAAAACAACATAATGAATGGCTATTTTGGGAAGAGCTTCCTGAGATCAGCTCGATCAATACCATTTTATCCGAAAAGCATATTGCAATCAATAAAAGCCCGATAAATATCAGTACCTATCAGATCCTGAGCAGAGGCTTGTTTGTGCTCTGCGCGGATATGCGTGTTTCAGCTCCTGTAGATATTATCTCGGAGATAGAAGGCGAAGCTGTCGTGAGCCAATTTATCCTCAGTAAATCAGAATCTGCGCATGGATTTACTTTCAGTAAACATAACATACGTTACATTCCTTCTCTTTACGAAGAGCATCCGATTCAGAGCAATCAGGACTTCCTGTATTTTATGGTCATCATGACACCTGAACTCTATCAGAATATGATCAGCATACATACGCCACTTCATTTGGAATTCAAAGAAAAGATGAAGGAAAAGAAAGTGATCTCCATTGTCGAAGAAGATCTTTTTGTTACCACAGAAATGAAGGGGATCATTGATAGTATTCGTACCACGACAAATAAAAATGAATTGAAGCAGATATTTGTCAATGCGCGCATTCTCGAACTCATCATGCTTCAGTTTGAACAGTTCAGTTTCATCAGCGATAAACTTACGGATCTTTTAAAGATCGAAGATGTTCAAAAACTGGAAGAGGCACAGCGGATCCTTCGCAATAATTTTGTCAATCCGCCAACACACAAGCAATTATCAAAATTAGTACTATTGAATGAGTTTAAACTTCGCAATGGCTTTAAACAACATTTTGGTACTACCATTTACAACTACATCACACGTATCCGAATGGAGGAGGCAAAACGTCTGATTTTAAATGAAAACAAAAACATGTATGAGGTGAGTACGATCGTGGGTTTTAAACATCAGGCTAGCTTTACACATGCATTTAAAAAATATTACGGCTTACTCCCTTCAGAAATAAGCCGTTAATTTACTTTTATACCTTTTGACCTTGCAATAGCGAACGCCATGATTCTAATTCAGGAATACCCGGTTTTCGTTTCCCAAAAAGTTGAACAATTAGATTTCCCTGCTTGTCGTAAACTTCCAATGCGTTTACATCACCATCCGTAGAAGGTTTTCTAACCTGCCATATTTGGTCAATCGCATCCATATTAAGATGCAGATTAAACTGTGGATCTAGTACATTAAACCAATTCTCCATAGTTACAAGTTTCTTGATCAATCCCGAATGTATCTGAATACAGCCTTTATTGCTAACAAAAACCATGACAGGAACTTCCTGTTCTGAAGCCTGGTTTAAGATTTCTGTAAATCGCTCTAATGGCAATTGCTCTGCGAAACCAGAAGGTGCCAGACGTAATGCCTGTGTCCGCTGTAAGCTATATTTACGTAAAATACCAAAGAATTCATGGCTATCCTTCATATTCAGCCAATCTGACTGAAAACTATCGACAGCAATTTCCGTATCTGGAATGGAGATATCGCTTAAAACTGCGGGAATATTGATTGTAAAATACGTCTGGTCTGCAGCACGATAAGAATTTACAAGTTCTTCATAAACAGCAATCGGATTAGAGTCTTTGGTCAAATAAACTTTATGAACAGCTAATCCCGCTTTATCAAAGAACTGGATACTCAAAAGATCTTTAACTTTTACAGCAAATGCATAAGCCCAATTCTGAATAAAAACGCGTAGGTCAATATCATCATTATGAAATAATACGACATGCCCCTCATTGGAAGGTGTGGGATACGTTCCTTTTCTTTCATGAACACATGCATCATTACGTGTCAAAGCCATAACATGCCCTAAGCGCGGTAATTCCTGCAAAATAGCCCAAATATCATCCTTAAGTAACACCACATCATCTGACAATTGTGTCAATAGAAGCTGTGCTTCACTTACCTTAAGTGCTTTTGCACAGTCGTAAATCCTTGCCTTAGGATTATCTTTTTTATAATTTTCGTACTTTTCTTTTAATTCCATCGCCAGTTCATGTTTATAATTTGAATTAAATTTTGCTGCTGAATAATGTACTGTACAGGTTTGTACAGACGGTGTCAGCGTAGCCATATCAGTACTCACTTTTGTTTGTACACCAAATATAGCATATATATTTTCAGGCTTGAGCACTTCAATAGGAGCTCCCTCCCACCATTTCCTACCCGATTTGAGCATCAATACACGATCGGCATACTGTGCAACAAGATTCAGTTCATGTAATATGGCAACAACACTAAATCCAACAGCAGTCAAAGCTTTCGCAATGGCTAATGTTTGATGTTGAAATTGGATATCCATACTCGCTACAGGCTCATCTAATAATAACAAAACGTCTTTCTGGTCCCACACCTGTGCCAATACCCTTGCAAAATGAACACGTTGCTGCTCTCCACCCGACAGTTGCTGTATTTTTCTATCGCCCAGATGTTCGACTTCACAGATACGCATACACTCTGCTATAGCCACGTCGTGTTGCTCCTGAGATGCTTTCAAATGATAGCGTCCCATACGGACGACCTCCTCGACAGTAAACGCCATAGCCATACTATTGGACTGGTGTAGGAAAGCTCTCGCATAAGCAAGTTCTTTCAATGAGTAAGAACGAAGTGGTTTGCCTTTAAACAATATTTCTCCCTTTGCAGGTTTCAGATCGGAAGCCAACATACGTAACAAAGATGTTTTTCCGGCTCCATTTGCTCCTACAATTGCGTAAAATTCGCCTTTTTGAATAGAGATATCAATATCCCTTAAAATGGGACGCCCTTTGATTTCGTATGATAGTGATTGTACTTGTAGCATAAACTAGATTTTATTCTTGTCTCTGATCAGGATAAATAAGAAAACTGGAGTACCCAATAATGCTGTAATAACCCCAATAGGAAGTTCCAATGGCTGAATAATTAAGCGGGAAAGCAGATCAGCAAGTGTGAGGACCAATGCTCCGGCAATACTTGATGCCACGAGCACGTAACGATTATCAACACCACCAATCAACCGGATTGCATGCGGCACTAATAAACCCACGAAGCTGATAACTCCGGAAAATGCAACAGCTGCTCCTACTGCCAATGTTGAAAACAAAATAACAACAATTTTCAACCGGCTTGTATTGACGCCCATCATTTCAGCTTGAGATTCTCCTAAAGCAAAAACATTCAATTGTTTCGCAAAAAGAGGTAGAATAACTAAAGAAATCAAGACACAGGGATACAATACTTTAATATTTTCCCATGATGCTCCCGCTAAACTGCCCAATGACCAAAAGGTGATGGAACGTAATTGTTGTTCAGTTGCTAAATAACTCAATAATCCCGTTAAGGCTCCTGCAAATGCATTCATAGCAACACCTGCTAAAAGCATGGTTGCAATATGAGATTTCCCATTGTTCATGGATATACGATAAACAATAAGCACTGTCAATGTTGCTCCTAAAAACGCGGCAAATGCCAGAACGTAATAACCCAGGCTTGCAGAAATCATGGGAAGTAACAAGCCTTCGAAAGAGATAACGAGTGCGGCAAAAAAAGAAGCGCCTGAAGAAATTCCCATTAAGCCAGGTTCCGCTAATGGATTTCGAAATATACCTTGGATAGCTGCTCCACTGATTCCTAAAGCTGCACCAACTGCAATTCCCATTAGAATTCTAGGTAATCGTATTTGCTCCAAGACATTCACAGTCAGCTCATCAATACCTGATGAAGCTTTAAGACCTATCTTATGTAACAGTATAGAGCAAACATCCCAAAAGGAAACCGAAATCGATCCCATCCCTAATGAAAATATGACTACGATAATAAGTAATATGCTGAGTAGCGTGTAAATTAAGGTATTTTTCATTACAGCAACTATTTTCCAAATAATTTTTCGTGCAACTGCTGTATCGCCTGTGGTAAACGCATACTGAAACCATTTAACAAGGATGCATCCATAGCAATTACTCTTTTATTTTTACCTGCTGTAGTTAAGTTAACACCTGGTAACTTCAAAATAGCTTCTTTTCCTCCTAAACTGGACATCCCAAAATCAAATAACAAAATAACTTCCGGATTGGCCTGAACTAAAGCTTCTGTATTATATGTTTTGTATCCTGTAAAACCTTTCATCACATTTTGAGCACCGGCTAACTTGATTACCGCATCAACGGCAGTTCCTGAACCAGATACACTCATTGCTCCTGCCCCACGTGCATATACAAACATCATTTTAGTTGCTTTACTCGATTTCCCCTTCGCAATTGCCGACTTTAGATCTTTCGATAATTGATCTGCAACCTGATTTCCCTTTGTAGTAACATTTAAAGATTGTCCTACTTTGCGAACCAATCCTGTTAATCCTGCCTCAGAAAATTCCTGTTTAAACAAAACACATGAAATATTTAAGGTCTTAAATTGCGCCAATACAGCCGCACTGACCTCTCCTTCAAAACCTAGTACGATATCTGGACGAAATGAAGCAATTCCTTCAGCCGTAATTGATCTGTTTTTGCTCACTTTAGGAATCTCTTTCACATAACTTGGATAATCGCTTGTCACATCAACAGCCACTAGATTAGCACCTAGCCCTAATGCATCAACAATTTCCGTCAAACTTCCACTTAAGGAAACAATTCTTTTTGGCGTGTTGCCCTGTGCTATAGCTACTGTATAGCTAGACCATAAAATGATGACAAGCGCAAAATTATTTAATATTTTCTTCATATAATTTGTTCATTTATGAAGAACAAAAATGGGCTTATTTAAACTAATTACAAATAAAGAGTTCTGTTTGCAATACGCTTACACTAATACACAAGAATAGACATAAACAACTTAAATACTCTGGTTAACAATAAATTAACTAAACAGCAGGGATCATTATGTCATTTAAATAATATCATATTGCACAAAAATTAATACGCTTTGCACAAATCAAAATACACAATGCATAAATAAACTTTGGCATTTTATGGAGATACTTGCATTATTATTTAGAATTATTACAAATAACTTTGAAGACAACACACTATCTATGCCTGCTATTTAGTTTTCTTTTTCTAATCGGGAAAAGCAATTCAGTGCTTGCACAACAGAATGCGCAATTTCAGGGGCTTATTGTGGATGAATTACAAAGACCGTTGGCAGATGTTAGTATTTTAATCGAACCAGACCGATCTACGACAAAAACAGATAATCGGGGAAATTTCATAGTCAAAAAATTATATGCCGGAACATATACTTATACTTTAAGTGCAATTGGATATGAAACCTTAACTGGCTCTATTGAGTTGATCGCAAAAGATAAGCAGCTACATCGCTTCCAGCTTCATAAATCGAATCAAGTTTTAGATGAAGCATTGGTTACGCAAGAGATTCAAAACCGTCCAACATTAATTGATCCTAAGAACTCTGCTATGCCGGTTACTATTATCGACAGGAAGGCAATTGAACTTATGGGGAGTAGACGTTTGGACGAGGTCTTAAAAGAACAGACAGGTATTGCTATTGTTAACAATACTGCTGGCGGTAACCGTTCTGTAGGTGTGCAGCTGCAGGGATTCTCTAGTGAATACGTCATGATCCTTATTGACGGACAGCCGATGCTCGGCAGAAGTTCCGGTAACTTTGACTTATCACGTATTTCGGTAACAAATATAGAACGTATAGAGATTATCAAAGGGGCTTCTTCTTGTCTTTATGGGAGTGATGCACTGGGAGGAGCGATCAATATCATCACCCGTTTAGGTAAAGTAACTCCTCAAATGCATGCAAATATTAACTATGGAAGCTTCAACGTATTGGATGCAACTTTAGAGGGTGAGACTTCCTTTAATAAAAATAGAGGAACAGCTTTACTATCTACGAATTACTACCGTACGGATGGTTTTAATACAAACAAAAAATTTCAGTCAAGCGGAACCACAGTCCCACCCTACCAAACTTTTTCCATCCAGGGAAAAGTAAGACATCAATTGAAAGATAATCAGCATTTCATTGGCGCTTCAGGGCGTTATAACTATCGCCAATCCGATATGCACCGTGGTTACGGACAAGATTTCAGCACGCTAGATCAACAAAAAGAGACTGACATCAATGCTTCATTGTTCTACGATAGCCGTTGGAATGAACGCTGGAAATCACTTTCTACCTATTACGTATCGCATTATCAATCCGATAATAAAGTAACAGCACAGCAAAACAATGCCAATTTAGCTTCAGACAATTTCACACAGATGGTCCATCGTCTGGAACAACAATTTGCTTATCAGTCAGAAGGCTTAAATGTGACTATGGGACTAGGTGGAGCTATAGAAGCTATGGATCTTGCTGAAAATTTTGACAACAAAAATCAGAAGAACTTCTTTTTATATTCCCAAGCGAATAAAACAATCGGAGAAAAAACCACTGTTGTTGCAGGATTGCGCTATGACCAGACAGACAATTACGGAGGGCGATTAAACCCAAGTTTAGGTGTGACCTATCAATTACTGCCTCAGCTTGCTTTGAAAACAGGTATAGGAACTGGATTTAAAGCTCCTGACTTCAAGACCCGTTATCAAGTGTTTTACAACCCTGCTGCCAATTACTACGTTATCGGCAATGAAGTTTTAAACAGTACTCTGGATGAAATGGATGCCGCAGGACAAATTTCTGAACGTCGCAATTACATCATCAATCAACTTGATGGTAACTTAAAAGCCGAGCACAACACCTCAATCAATGCAGGTTTGACCTGGAAGCCGTTAACGAATACAACAGTAGAAGTCAATGTATTTCGTCATCAGCTTAAAAATCAAATCAATAGTATACAGGTTGCTACAGGTATGCAAAACATGGCGATTTATTCGTATCAAAATTTACCAAAGTCAGTCAATAAAGGATTTGACATATCTTTTTCTACTCGGGTGTTAGAAAAAATCACAATCAATGCAGGTTATCAATACCTGATTGCGAAAGATATGAGTGTTGTTGACAGCATAAAACAAGGGAATTGGCCATTTAATACCTTAAGAGATCCAAAGACCGGAGAGACATTTACGCCAACATCAAAAGACTACTGGGGCTTAGAAAACAGATCAAGACATCAATTCAACATAGGTGCAATTTATCAAGCTCCTTGGAATCTGACAATAAATGCACGTGCTAACTACAGAGGGAAGTATGCATTTTCAGATGCAAATGGCAATCATTTTATTGATCGTTTTGACACATTTGTCAATCAGCATATTCTCTATAATGCAACTATTGAAAAAAAGTTTGACAAACTTCCTTTAACTGTCCGGGTGACTGGAGAAAATCTCGGAAACTATATTAATTATTTAATTCCAGGCCAAATTGGTCGAAGTTTATCCTTTGGCCTATCCTACAGATTAATAAAGTAAAAAGATGAAATTATCCATAAAAATACTCTTTTATAGTTGCATAGCAACAGTGTTTACTTCATGTTTTAAACCCAACATTGAGCCAGACATCTTAGCCGACGGAAAAAGTACGATCATAAAAGATCTTGCTGGTGATGTAAATGCTTATGTCGGAGCAGGTGTCGGTGGCGGAAACCCCAAAGAAACAAGAGACTTTTATACTTTCCTATTTCGGTTTTCAGATCAAAACCAGACTTGGTTAAAAAATCATACCGATTCGGTAACGAACTTTGCAAAAACAGATTGGGATCTTGCCTTTACAGGACAATACAATGGAACAATTTTTATAAATGATGGAACGATGGAAAATAATCCCGCTTACGGAAATCCATCAAGACACCGAGTTGTACTGATTAAAAAGCCATATGACCAGGTCGATTCTGCTCCTGAGGATATTGAATTTGAAAACTCAAAGATAAATGCATTCGGTATTATTATGGATGCCGAGTCGTCAGGCTGGTATGATTATAATATACAGCGTCATCTGGTACAGGCCATGCCTGACCGCACCTATGTCATCCGTTTAAGTAATGGGAAATATGTCAAGCTACAAATGATCAGTGTATATCAGGGTATTCACAATTTTACGCCGATTACTGACCTTTACTGGCCTGCCCCCTACTTTACTTTCCGATATTTCATACAAGAAGATGGAACAAAAAATTTAAAAACGAGTAATTTATAAAATTAATAAGCAAATATCATGTTAAACTTAAAAATCAAAGAAGCCACAAAAAATGGCCATCAAGAGTTAGAAAAAAATGTTATTTTTAAATTGAAGGCTATTGAAAATAACTTAGATTATGCAGACGTATTGAAATATTTCTATGCTTATTTTAATGCTGCAGAAGGAAACATTGAAGCGGCATTACCAGCAAGCTTAGCGTCTTACTATGCCACACGCAGAAATGCATCACATGTTGCCAAAGATATCATTGAACTAGGTGGTAGTTTAGAAAACTTACCTGAAGTTGTGTTACCGACGATCAGCACAAAAAACCAAGCTATCGGTGCTCTTTATGTACTAGAGGGATCTATCATGGGCGGGCCACATATTGTCAAAATGCTTCAACATAGAGGTATCAATTCGGGATTTAACTTTTTTAATGGTTATGGTGACCAATCAATGGAAAAATGGGCGGAGTTTACTGCAATAATCAATGCAGAAGTTGCCGAAAATGACGAGCAAGAAGCTATCGATGCTGCATTAGCGACATTTGAAGCATTTACCAATACATTTAATTCAAAAGCAGTTATCTCGTAATTTTAAATCCGTGTAATCATGAAATCATCACACAAATTAAAAAGTATCCTGTGTGTTAGTGCTATTGCACTGACCTCTTTTCAATTTACAGCTTGTAAAAAAGATAAAGTTGAAGATCCAAAAGAAGAAGAAGTTTTCAAAACTGAAGGACTTAATGTTGCTGTACCAAGTGGTAAAACCATATTTTACGACTTAAAGAAACAAGAAGATGCGACAGAAAGCTCTTATACTTTTAAACTTTCAGGCATGTACGGGTCTCGTTTAGATTTGGGAAACCAAGGCTATCAAATGGGATATTTTGACTTGAAAAATACGAGTATCAAAGATATTAAGTTGACCAATACAGCAGACTTTAACCAATTGGATGTTAAAGAAACTAATTTTTTAACTATAGATGCATCCACTGCAGGAGAACCGGCAAACGGTCCAACTTGGATTATTTATGACTATAAAAATAATCATGCTGTATACCCGACTGCAGATCGTTATATTGTATTCTACAAAAAAGCAGACATCACAAGTGGTGCACAAACTGAAGTCATCATTATGCAAGCAGATAAAGTAACAGCTAAAGATGGAAATGCACGATACCAATTAAAATCGGAATCGCATGATATCAATATCCTCAAAGAAAAAGAAGTAAAAACAGGTACTGTTGCTGTTGCTTCTGGGAAAACAGTATTTTATGATTTATTAAATGATAAAATTACTGAAACTGTCGAAACAAGTCTAGTAAATTTCTCAGGAACTTCCGGTACAACTCTTAAACCAAGTACAGCAGCTTATAAATTTGGATATTTTGATTTAAAAGGAAAGGCTATTGAAGATATCAAAATCGCGAACTTAAAAGAACTTGATTTTAAAGAAGCAACATCATTAGGATTAGATGCCACAAGCATGAACGTACCAGTAACAGGTCCAACATGGATGGTGTACGCAGGTGCTCCAACACATGCTGTATACCCTACTGCTGATCGGTATGTAGTATTGTATAAAGGAACATCCTTATCTGAAAATCCAAATGAAGTCATCATCTTCAAAGCAAATGAACTCGTTACTGCAGGTAGAGATGTGACCTTTAAATTGAAAATAAAACAGTTCATAAAATAGACCTAAAAGTCAATTTTTATAATAGCATGAAGCATCTTGATTTGTATCAAGATGCTTTCTTATTTTTAGTACGATGTATGATATCTCCGTGATATTCGGTCTCTTTTTTGAAATCAACTGATTTCAGCATAACTTAGGGAAGGTAAAAAAATCTTAGATCTGATCATTTTACGCAGCAATACAGACATTCAAACTACTGCAACCATATTGCTTATACTGCATTTTATTTCCGAACCCTAGTCAACAATATAAATAAGCTATTTAAAAACAGCGTTACTTATTTCTTGTTTAATTGGAAAGTCCTATTATATTTGCCGTTCGATAATACTATTTACATCTCAAAGATCTACAACGTGCAGCCTATGAACACTCTTGT
Source organism: Sphingobacterium sp. B16(2022) (assembly GCF_012030425.1). GTDB lineage: Bacteria > Bacteroidota > Bacteroidia > Sphingobacteriales > Sphingobacteriaceae > Sphingobacterium > Sphingobacterium anhuiense. The sequence goes on from NZ_JAAUVN010000001.1 coordinate 2,321,202, forward strand.
GTTGATAAGAAGCTCAGACCTGTTTGAAAGAACATAATTAACTATTGATGAAAAAAATCAAAGATATTACGACACTAGGATTCGCCTTATTTGCTATGTTTTTTGGAGCTGGGAACTTACTGCTTCCTCCTTTTATTGGATTAAATGCGGCAGATCAATGGGACTGGGCAATAATAGGTTTTGGGCTTACAGGTATTTTACTTCCTCTGTTAGGCGTTTTATCGATCATCAATTCAGGTGAATCATTCAAAGATTTAGGTAATCGAACTCATCCTTATATAGCCACCATCCTGGGTATCATCATCATGCTGGGTATAGGGCCTCTAATTGCCATTCCGAGAACAGCCGCGACTACTTTTGAAGTAGGTTTATTGCCTGCATTTCAGAACTTATCTCCCATCTGGGGTTCAATACTATTTTTTGCGGTTACTTTTATCCTTTCTATCCGCCCTTCCAAAGTCGTGAATGTAATTGGAAATTTTCTAACACCGTTACTTTTGATTTTATTGATCGGTATGATCATCATGGGAATTTTGTTTCCTTTATCACCGAATACCGCACATCAGATGGAATCCATGCAAGCCTTTAAGCTTGGTTTCATAGAAGGGTACCAAACATTGGATGTGTTGGCTTCAGTCATTTTTAGCAGTATTATTATCGCTGCAGCAAAAGCCAAAGGATATGAAAAACTTAAAGATAAAAATAGAATCGTCACGAGTGCAGGTTGCCTAGCAACATTTTGTTTATTATTGATCTACGGTGGTTTAGTTTTTTTAGGGGCAAAATCTGGATATCCTTTATCTCCAGATGTAAAAAGGGCAGAGTTACTCCTGTTTATTTCGCATAAAATCTTTGGAAGCTATGGCGTGCTTGCCATTTCAGTCAGTATTGCTTTAGCGTGCCTAACTACTGCAATCGCCTTAACTTGTGCTGTAGGTACATTTTTTAGTCAGCTGTTTAATAATCGAATTACCTACGAGTGGATTGTCATTATTTGCTGTCTCTTTTCGGCAGTACTTGCCATAACCGGCGTGGAGTATATTATTCAAATTGCTTATCCATTTTTAGCATTCATTTATCCAATTGTAATTACCCTCGTACTCTATGTACTTATCTTTGGTCGTTTGATTAAATCTAGACTACCCTACATTGGAGCTTTAGCAGGAACAACACTTGTTTCTACAATTTATCTCTTAGCAGGATTTGAAATACATATTAAAGGAGCTGAAAATATATTAGCATCAATTCCTTTGGCGACATATGAACTGTGGTGGGTTATCCCTTCAATTGTTGGATTTTTATTGTTTTTGCTCTTGGATAAGTTAAAAGTTAGCCGCTAGATATAATATCCTAAAATGGGTTGTTGTCAAAGAGTATGATAACAACCTTTTTTCATAACCGCTATATACAAAACCAAATTTCCCGTCAGAACTATTGCTGGTGCAAGATAAATGTGGCTATCCTCATGCATTTACAGCATCAGCAAACAATTATAATTTCAAAAGAAGAGCTTGTGTCATACCGCGGTATTTCGACTAGAAGTTTAAATCGTGTCTTAAAAAGGTTGAGCCACGAAGTCAACATTAAGAGTTAATACTTCGCCACTTTTTATACTTAATTTTAACTTTATTAATTTTAAAAGAAAATTACAGCTACAATAGCATCTTAAAAAAATAGCAAAAGTCATGGTTTAGTAACATTCTCGATCTATTCTAAAATTTCCCGTGTTAAAGAATAATAAAACAAAAAAAACGCGTTATATTACTACCATTAACTTAATAAATAAAAGAATGCAAACACGTAGAAACTTCCTTCACAACACCGCTAAAGCAACCTTGGCTGTCGCAGTATCGGGCAGTGTTTTAACTAATTTAGCCCAAGCTGAACCTGCACGTAATCAAGCCGCTCCTCTTTCTTTTAGTCAAATCAAACTTCCTTATACTTATTCCGACCTCGAACCCAATATTGATGCCTTAACAATGGAAATCCATTACACGAAGCATCATACTGCATATATTAAAGCTATCAATGAGGCAATAGTGGCAGAAAATATTACTGAAACTTCTGAAGAGCAGTTGTTGGCAAATATTTCTAAATATTCTGCTAAAGCACGCAATAACGCTGGTGGGGCTTGGAATCATAATTTTTTCTGGGAAAACCTATCTGGAAAACAAACGGGTCCTTCTGAAAAAGTGATGCAATTGATCATCTCATCTTTTGGATCAATGGACAAATTTAAAGAACAGTTTGCGGCTGCGGCGACTTCAAGATTTGGTTCAGGCTGGGCCTGGTTAATCTTGGACGATTCAGGTAAGCTAAAAATAACATCAACCGCTAATCAAGACAATCCATTAATGGATGTGGTCGATCAAAGAGGTATTCCAGTTTTAGCATTAGATGTATGGGAACATGCCTACTATTTACATTATCAAAATAAGAGAGCAGATTACATCAAAAACTGGTGGAATGTAGTGAATTGGAATAAAGTACACGAAAGACTTGCATAATATATAAAATGAAAATGTCTTCCAAATTGGAAGACATTTCTTTATAGACTGAAAATTTATAGGATAAAATAGGGATAGATTATCCTAAAATCTCTTTCAATTTATTCACTTGAAAATCAGCTAATTTTTGAAGAGGTCCTGAAGCGATCATTTTCATCATCATATTCAAGTCAGCTTCAATCGTAAATGTTGCCACTGTTACGTTAGCCGAAACTGTTGACAAAGTCCATTTTAATGTAACATCAAAAGGAGCCTTTTCAGATGGAACTAGTTTTATTTCTTGATCTTCTATCCTTTCGTCTACTTTCAGGGCCAACTTAGCCATATTCTGAATTGTAAAGCGTGCCTCATCGGCAGTTGACGACCAATTATAAATATTCTCAGGCATCAATTGCTCATGATTATTTAAGTCTTTCAAAAAAGCATAAACCTCCTGAACCGACTTTTCAATTGTTACATTGTTCTGAATAGTTGTCATAAAAATTCCTTTTTATAAATTAGACAATTGGTGACCAGGTTGAAGGATTTTTTCTCCAATCTTTTAATAACTCAACATCTTCTTCAAAAATAAAACCATTTTCTGCAGCCACTTGAATGAGTGAATTGTAATCACAAAGACTATGTAAAGTACATTTTGCATCAGCAAAATTCTTTGTTGCTTCATCCAGACCATATGTGAAAATAGACACTAGACCTACCACATTACATCCTACCTCACGTAAAGCTTTTACCGCAATTAAACTACTTTTACCCGTTGAAACTAAATCTTCAACAACAACAACACGTTGACCGCTAACAATCTCACCTTCAATCATATTTTGACGACCGTGATCTTTAGCACTGCTTCTCACATAAGAAAATGGTAAGCCCAAATCTTGAGCAACTAGTACACCTTGTGGAATACCTGCAGTAGCTACACCAGAAATCATATCCACTGATCCAAATTCTTCTTGAATCAACTTTGAAAGCTTCTGACGAATATACGTACGGATTGCTGGATACGATAAAGTAATACGATTATCACAATAAATTGGAGACTTCCAACCCGATGCCCAAGTAAAAGGGTTTTTAGGTTGCAATTTTATTGCTTTAATTTGCAATAAGGATTCGGCAACTTTTTGTTCAACCTCATTTAAATTATTCATGTCGCAAATTTATAAAATTTATATGAACCAATCTGTGCTAATTTTGGCAGATTTTGTTCCCACGGGTATTAAAAACCCTCAAACTATTGATGTTCAAGATATTGAACTTGAAAAACTTTTTAAATTATCTGAACAAAATGACATTCCTAAATCATTTTTATATATTCATAAAGACTGTGAATTGATTTTCCATAAATTAAAGGAAAAGAATAAAATCATAAAAGCGGCCGGAGGCTTAGTGAAAAATGGCGATGGCGACTATTTATTCATCTTTAGATTAGGCAAATGGGACCTTCCGAAAGGGAAAGTAGAAAGTCATGAAAAGATGAAAGAAGCTGCTGTAAGGGAAGTGGAAGAGGAATGTGGCATAAAAATAGATTACCTCGGAAAGAAAATACAGACATCATACCATACCTATTATTTGAGAAATGGTGATTTTATCCTGAAACAAACCAATTGGTATGAAATGGGTGTTAATAAAATCCCTAAACTCATACCTCAAACTGAAGAGGATATCACCAAAGCAGAATGGTTAGATAAACATAGTCTGAAGCAGGTAAAACAAAATACCTATCCGATCATCGCAAATATTTTAGAGGAAAACTTGTAATTATTAAATTTGATTGACATTAAACTGGACTTGAATCAGTAATTTTAAAACATGGAAAATATAGCTGGGAAAAAAGCACTCGTCACTGGTGGTGCTCGTGGATTAGGAAAAGCAACTGCTATCGCACTAGCGAAAGAAGGTGTTCATGTGGCTATCACAGGTCGTAACGAAGAACTTCTGAAAACTACGGTAAAGGAATTACAGGATATAGGCGTACAAGCTACTTATGAAGTTTTTGATGTTTCAGATTTAGCAGCTGTGCAGGAAGCAATAGCAAAATTGAATGCTTCATTTGGTCAGTTTGACATTATCATCAACAATGCCGGAATTGCAGCCTTTGGATCTTTAGTGGATATGGATGCCGAAACTTGGACAAATATTATTAACACAAACGTATTGGGTAGTTACCACGTAACAAAAGTAGTACTTCCACAGTTGATTGAAAAAAATGAAGGTGACATTATTTTTGTTTCTTCTACCGCAGGGCTGAATGGAGCCGCAACGACTTCTGCTTATAGTGCATCAAAATTTGCTGTAATCGGTATGGCGGATTCGTTAATGCGGGAGGTCCGTAAACATAATATTCGCGTTTGTACGCTAATGCCAAGCACAATTGCTTCGGATATGTCCACAGATCTCGGATTAACAGATGGAAATCCAGAATCAGTATTGCAACCTGAGGATTTTGCAGAATTGATTATTGCAAACTTAAAATTACCAAGAAGAGCGATGTTAAAATCTGCTTCGCTTTGGTCAACAAATCCATAATATAATTTAAAGGAGCATCATGCTCCTTTTTTATTTCATTTAAATCATTTTATATGAGCATTCTATTTTCAAGCCTTAGCCTAAAAAACATAAGTTTAAAAAACAGACTAGTCGTTTCTCCGATGTGCCAATATTCGGCTGTAGATGGTTTTGCCAATAACTGGCACCTTGTTCATTTGGGACAGTTTGCAATGGGAGGCGCCGCCGCCATTATTCAGGAAGCAACGGCTGTTTCGCCCGAAGGAAGAATCAGTGCCGGAGATCTAGGGATTTGGAAAGATGAACAAATCGAAAAATTAAAAGAAATAACGACATTCATAAAAGAACAAAATTCAATACCTGGCATACAGTTAGCACATGCTGGACGTAAAGCAAGTTCAGGCAAACCTTGGGAAAATCATTATCAAATTGCACCGGATGCTGAAAACGGATGGCAAACAGTTGCACCTTCTGCTCTGGCATTCAGACCCGAGAAGGACATAGCCCCTCGTGCCATGACCTTAGATGATATCAAAAAAACAATTACTGATTTTCAGCTAGCTACGAAAAGAGCTGTCACCGCTGGCTATGATATTATCGAAATTCATGCCGCTCACGGATATCTAATCCATCAGTTTCTATCTCCCCTATCGAATGATAGAACTGATCAATATGGTGGTTCTCTAGACAACAGAATGCGATTTTTAAAAGAAATCATTGAGGCCGTTCAGCATGAACTTACAACACAATCGTTATGGGTCCGTATTTCTGCGACAGACTGGGCTACTGATGGCTGGGATCTGGAACAGTCTATTACTCTTGCCCAAGAATTGAAACAAGTAGGTGTTGAAGTAATTGATGTTTCTACTGGTGGAGCAGTTGCACATCAAAAAATTAGTCCTGCAAAAGATTACCAACTACCTTTTGCTGCGGCAATAAAGAAAGAAACAGATCTTATCACAGCAACTGTTGGGCTTATCAAAGAAGCGTCGCACGCTGAACAAATCTTACAAGATAAAAAAGCAGACATCATCATGATAGCGCGTGCTTTTCTAAAAAATCCACATCTTCCACTCTATTTTGCAGAAACTTTAGGTGATCACATCGAATGGACCAATCAATACGCCCGTGCTAAATAATCTGGTATGAAATTAAATTTACAACAAGTACATCATATTGCTATTATTTGTAGCGATTATGAAAAATCCAAAAAGTTTTACACCGAGTTACTCGGATTTACCATTATACAGGAAGTATATCGTGAAAACAGAAACTCTTACAAGTTAGACTTAGCCTTAAATGGCAATTATATCATTGAGCTATTTTCATTTCCAAATCCTCCCAAACGACCTTCAAGACCTGAGGCCGTAGGGCTGAGACATCTTGCTTTTGCGGTACAGGACATCTCCAAAGAAGTCCAACTATTACAGCAGTCTGATATTTCAGTAGAGCCCATCCGAATTGATGAACTTACAAATAAAAAATTTACATTTTTTGAAGATCCCGATGGATTACCCATTGAGCTTTATGAAATTTGATTTCAATAGCGCTAGCTGTACTTTAGTCCAACATTTTTTTATTTCATTCCGGAACTTGCTTAGTCCTATTTAATCAATTTCAAGTATAAAATAATTCTTGAAGGTAGCGCAGATATCGATAAATTTGTTTTATATTATGATACAATTAAATAAAACAAATTTATCTTAGTTTAGCTAAAAAATGCTTAGTATTTATTTATTCTGAGGATCCAGCCATGAAGTACAAACAAATAAACAATAACTCCATTAACCAAATCATGTTGATTACGATCATACTTTTGATCTGTATATTAATATTTACAAATTTATCATACTATCTACCGGGCTTTTTAGGAGCAATAACACTTTATATATTATTTAGAAATATTTACCATACCCTCACTGAAAAGAAAAAGTGGGGTAAATCTATTTCAAGTATATTCCTGATCAGTCTTTCTGTGATCTTTATTGTGTTTCCATTATGGGGATTGATTAACTATCTAATTCCCCAGTTAGAACAGCTTATTGTTAATCAAAAAGACCTATTGTCTAAATTTGATTCTGTAAAAGACTATATGCACAATAAGCCTGTATTAAAAAACATAGATTTATCCGATGCCGCAATTCTTAATTCTCTTCAAAAATTAGCAAAATACATACCCAATGTTTTAAATTCTGTCGCGGAAACTGTCGTCAATATCATCGTCGCTTTATTTGTACTTTATTTTATGCAATATTATAGCAAAGAGATGGAATCTACGATTCAGCATGCTATTCCTTTTTCGCAACAAAGTAAAAAGGAACTCTGGAACGAAATAAGCATGATGGTACGTTCAAATGCTATCGGTATTCCAATTCTTGGCATATGTCAGGGCGTTGTTGCCGGTATTGGCTATTGGATTTTTGGAGTTGACAGCCCTATTCTACTGGGAATAATAACGGCCGTTTCCACGATTATCCCGGTCTTGGGCACGATGACTGTTTACGTACCTACCGCAATTTATCTGTTAGCTATTGGCTCGACAGGAAATGCCATTGGTCTGGCTTTATATGGATTTATATTAATTGGTGGTATTGACAATGTACTTCGTTTTACGATATTGCGTAAACTTGGCGATGTACCGCCACTGATTACGGTATTTGGCGTATTACTGGGGTTAAATCTTTTTGGTATGCTAGGGCTTATTTTTGGACCATTGATCATCTCATCAGTTCGTGTATTATTAAAAGTATACAACAATGAATATGGAAAGGGAAAACCTGAAATCATAGAATCAACCTCCTTCACAAATTATGACAATGATAATAATATCATTACTTAACATCGTATGATTATACAGTACAGTGTCATTAATCAGCTTTTTTAAGGTTTAAATTCAATATTTTTTATAGTTTTGATAGATAATTGATACCCATTACCATGAATAAAAAATTAATATTAGGCATAACAGGAGTTGTCACAGCGTCCCTGTTATTCTCTTGCAATTCAAATACTAAAACGCAAGAAGCGGCAAAAACAGAAGCACATGATGAGCATGATGGTCACGACCATAGTGGGCATGATCATAGTGCACATGCGGAAGCTCCTGCAGCTATGCAAAAAGAAGCTGCAAAAACACTTCCTGACTTCACTTTTTACCAATTAAGATCGGGTATTAAAGTTTCAAAATCAGATGTTTCCAAAGATAAAAACACAGTTTTTATCCTTTTTGATCCAGGATGTAGCCACTGTCAACAAGAAGCAACTGCTTTAGAAAAAAACAGAGAGCGCTTGAAAGATGTTAACATCTACTATGTTTCAATGAATGATCCTGCTTTAATATTAGGCTTCTTTGACAATTTCGCTCCAAAATTATCAAAAATGGAGAATGTTGAAGTTTTAGTAGACAAAGGCCAAGAGTTTATTCAAAAAATACATGTTCCTGAGCAATTCCCTGCAAATTATGTTTACGGTGCCGACGGTCAATTAAAAGCACAATGGGAAGGTGATAAAAATATAAATGAAGCTATAGCTGAATTTCATAAATAAAAATCAGTTATGCATATTGCAATCAATGGGTTTGGACGTATTGGCCGTAATACACTGCGCAATATTTTCATTAGGGATGCTGAACATCTAGAAGTCATTGCGATCAATGATCTAACAGATACAAAGACATTAGCACATCTATTCAAGTATGACTCTGTTCACGGTCCATTTTCTGGAACGGTTGACTTTGATGATAATCATCTCATCATCAATAACAAGCGTATTTTAGTCACGAATGAAAAGAATCCCGAAAATCTGCCCTGGAATACGCTTGACATTGATGTCGTTATCGAGTCAACGGGTCATTTTACCAGTAAAGAGAAAGCAAATTTACATTTGATAGCGGGAGCAAAAAAAGTAATCATTTCTGCCCCCTCTTCAGATAAAGATATACCAACAATCGTATTGGGCATTAACGACAAGGATTTTGACTTAAATGTCCCTATTCTTTCTAATGCTTCTTGTACAACGAATAATGTTGCTCCTTTGGTCAAAATTTTAGATGAAAACTGGGGAATCAAAGACGGTTATATCACGACGGTACATTCCATGACAGGTGATCAGAATCTGCATGATGCCCCCCACCGTGATCTTCGCCGGGCACGTGCTGCGTCATCTTCCATTATTCCAACTACAACTGGTGCTGCCAAGGCAATTACTAATGTTTTCACTCATTTAGAGGGTAAACTAGGTGGTGCCGGTATCCGTGTTCCTGTTTTAAACGGTTCGTTAACAGATTTTACCTGTACATTGACACATCAACCAACAGTAGCAGAGATTAATGCAAAATTTAAAGAAGCAGCAGAAGGTGAATTGAAAAATGTACTTTACTATACAGAAGATCCAATTGTATCTGTTGACATCATAAACAATCCATATTCTTGTGTCTTTGATTCAGAACTTACCTCAATTGTAGGAGGTCTGGTAAAAGTTGTTGGCTGGTATGATAATGAGTTTGGATACTCAAATCGACTTGTTGATCTTCTTGATAAAATCAGTAAGCTATAAAAGACAAAATCACATGCTATTCAAGATAAAAAGGGCCTCCATGGAGGCCCTTTTAACATAAACTATAAGCAAACTAAACATTTTAAAATTTATACGTCAATGTTGTCATGAAACTTCTTGGAGGAATTGGATTCACACTGTAGTTTTCATGGATATAATAATTGAAAGCATTATTAACATTAGACATTTTAGCTAAAATGCTCCATTTTTTATATGTATAACCAGCAGAGATATCTACTGTTGTGAATGGGCTAACAGTAATTAAACGGTCAACACCATCTCTCACATTGATTTTTGTATTATTCCAACCGGCATTTCTTCTTCCAGTGTAAAATGCAGAAACCCCAAATTTCAGACCTTTAGCACCACCATTTTGCAAAGTATAGAAAATAGTTCCATTGGCTGTATGTGCTGTTGTTCCCACCAGACGTACATCTTCCTCATTACCAGAAACCTCCGTAACTTTATAACTACCGTTGACAACAGTCGTGATCTTTGTGATCGGACTTGTCTCCGTATAGCGCATGTAGTTGTACGAGTATCCGGCCAAGATATCTAGTCCTGGTAAGATAGAACCAGTTACATCTATTTCAACACCATCTGAAGATGTTTTTCCAGAAAACTCTTTCATGTTTGTATCACCATTATCAGTGCCATCAGGTTTCACCAATAATTGCTGAGCAAAGCGATTGTTATTGATTCTGTAAACCGATGCATTCAGGGTTAATCGACCATTGAAGAAATCATTTTTAACACCTGCTTCATACTGATCAATCGTTGAAGGCCCCATTGGCTTATAATCAACATCATAACCTGCGTTTGATGTGAAGTTATTCGCATAAGTTACATAAACACTAGAGCTCTTAATCGGTTGATAAATCAAACCAAATTTTGGCGACCATGCCTGATCAACTTTAGCACCCAGTTCATTTTTGTTTGCATCTAGGTTCTTTAATTCTTCTGTTTCACCAGTTGCATAGGTGTATTTATCTGCATATGGTGTTCTTTGGTAAGTATAACGTAAACCCGCTAATACTTTGAATTTTTCCGAAACTTCAATTAAATCTTGAAAAAATACACCATAACGGTAAATATTAGTCGTTGTTCTGGTCAAATACTCTGCACCAGGCATATCTGTGCGCAAACCTTTGCCAGAAGGTAAATGAGCCGCCGTTTCACTCGGATTAAAGACATAAATAGAATCATAAACATTGACTTTTAATGCCCCTTGCTTATCATAATAATTAATACCGTCTATAAAGTATGCATATGCTTTTGTATTAGACTGATCAGCATCAGCTCCGATTAAGATCTTATGCTTGATAGCACCTGTTTTAACAGTTCCGGTTAAATTCAACTGCTGATTGAAAGTAAGTTCATCCGATTTTGAACGCGTCAAATTACGTGGTGCGATACCTTGTGCATTTGCTTGAACCCTATCCGATCCGTAGTAATCACGTCCATAACTTTGATAACTCGCAATTGCATTCAACTTCCAGTTATCATTAAACTGATGATTTAAGTTGATCTGCCCATTTGTGGTATTGGTTTTATTATATGCCCACAAGGTATTCATAAAAGTATTACGACCAACATCCTGATTCAATTTACCGTCTACCGATCCAATACCAAAATCTGGTGTGTAATCGCTTTTTAGGTAATCAAACATAAAGTTGATATCCGTACGGTCATTGATCTTATATAAAATAGAAGGATTGACATACAATCTTTTTGAGTCGACATGATCTCTAAAACTTCCAGATTTTTCATAAGTACTGATTACACGAAAAGCAACCTTATCTGAAATAGGCCCGTACACATCAACCGTTGGTTTGTAAAAATCATAACTTCCCACACGGAATGAAGCTTCACCTCCATATTCAAATTTAGGTTTCTTAGTTACTAAATTAACGACAGCACCCCCAGTTACACCACCATATAATAATGCGGCACTACCTTTCAATATTTCTACCGATTCTAATGTACTCGCTTCAATAGATCCACCGTTATTGGTACGTGCACCATTTTTGAAAATATTATTCGCACCAAGGCTGTATCCACGTGCATAAAAATTTTCATTTACACCACCTCTATTTGCGCCCATAGCAATACCATTGGCATTTTTCAAGGCATCACTCAATCGATTAACCTGTTGATCCCGGATCACCTGCTCATTAATGATCTGAACGCTTTGCGGTAAGTCTTTATCTATAATTCCAGCTTTTCCAACATTGACAGTCTGATTATTATGCGAGTTATATCCTCGGACATCTACCACATCCAATTTCGAATCACGGCTTTCTCCAACCAAATTAATAGGCTGAGAAGAACCGTTCACTACTTTTATCTTCTCTTCGTCTATAACATTACCTAAACTTTTAACAATTATGGTATAAGTTCCATCTGGTAAAGTTGAAAATGAAAACGATCCATTGCGATCTGTTGCAGTAGAAGTCCCCAATTCTTTAACTGTAACTGTAGCTGCTTCGATTGGAGCACCGGATTTGCTTTTTAGTTTCCCATGAATTCCATGATGTTGTGCAACCCCCTCAAGTTGTACCCCTCCAACTAATCCTAAGCTTAAAACTAAGCCGAGAAATGACTTTTTCATATGTATATGAATAATTAGATTAATTTTATTTTGGATGCAAACTTACAATCTTTTTTTGATTCTATTTAGATTTATTTTAAATAAAAGTAGTTGATTTATAAATAGCCATAACAAGCTAAAAAACAGTATTTTAAACTGCATAAAAAAGTAATTTAAATTATATTTTATAACTACTGCTACTAAAATCGGCTTCAATGATATCGATTCCCATTTATGATCCCAAATCTTTGAAAACCGAATGAATCAGCATAAAAATTGCATAAAAATTGCATAAAAATGCAAGACAATATCATGATCCTTATTAATTATTTATACCTTTCCAATACTAATCCTTAAATCATGAAAAAGTACGTTCCTCTTCTTTTAATTTATTTGTTTCTGATAAGTCCAATAACGTGGGCACAAACGAACAGTTTAGACAAAAAAATTACTGATATCATGGCTCAATATGAAGCTATTGGACTGTCGGTAGCTGTTATTAAAAATAACGAGTTGTTTTTCAATAAATCTTACGGTTTGAAAAACAGAGAACAAGCACAACCTTTGGATCAGGATGACCTATTCAGAATTGCCTCTATATCAAAGTCCTTTTCAGCAACAGCTATTATGCAGTTAATAGAGCAAAAGAAATGTCATCTCGATGATGACTTTGGTGATCTAATAGGTTTTAAAGTTCAAAATCCAAAGTTTCCGAATAAGAAGATTACACTCAGAATGGTTCTCTCCCATACTTCCAGTATTAATGATAAAAATGGATATTTTGATCTTGATGTCATCAATCCATCAAAGTCAGATCAATATGCCTCTTCTTACAGCCCAAACGAACCTGGCACGACCTACGATTATTGCAACCTCAACTTTAATATGGTTGGCGCTGTGATTGAGCGCCTTTCAGGACAACGTTTTGACCAATATATTAAAGAACATATTTTAGATCCGCTGCAGTTGTATGCAGGATATTGCGTGGACTCTCTAGATCAAAACAAATTTGTAACCTTATATGAATACGATTCTGCTAAGCATGAGTTTTTTCCACAGCCCAGCGCTTATAATCCAAGATCGCTGGAAATAAAAAATTATACACTAGGGCATTCCACTCCTATTTTCTCACCTACGGGCGGGATGAAGATCTCAGCAGTCGATCTCGCTAAATACATGGGTATGCATATGAACTATGGTACAGGATTAAATGGAAAACAGATCATTAAGAAACGGAATTCTAAAATTATGCAGACGCCCATTACTGCTGAAGAAGGATATGGGCTAGCTTTAAGATCCATCAACACATTGATCCCTAATAAAGTTTTAATTGGACATACAGGCTCCGCATATGGTCTCTACAGTGCTATGTTTTTCGATCCTAAAGAAAAATTCGGAATTGTTGTGATAACAAATGGTTACCGTACACCTGAAAACGTAGACTTTAACCCATTATTAAAAGATTGCATACAGCTCATTTATAAAGAAATGATACAGCAATAACCACTATATTATCATATTATTAAGGTTTATTTTTTCCAAAACAAAACTAGTATATTCGTGTAAATAGTAAAAAGAGAATATCATGCAACTTTATACAATTGAAACGCAGAACTTCAAATTAGATGGAGGTGCCATGTTCGGTGTGGTTCCAAAATCCATATGGCACAAAACAAATCCTGCCGATGCAAATAATATGTGCACCTGGACCAATCGCCTATTACTTATAGAAGATGGCGCAAAATTAATTCTTATCGATACTGGACTCGGAGACAAACAGTCTGAGAAATTTTTTGGGCATTATTATATACACGGAGACAACTCCATTGACAAGTCTTTAGCAAAATATGGATTTAATAGAGAAGACATCACCGATGTTATTTTAACACACTTGCATTTTGACCACTGTGGGGGTGCTATAGTCCGCGAAGGTGAAAAACTGAGGCCTTCTTTTACAAAGGCGAATTACTGGAGTAATGCCGAACATTGGAACTGGGCCACAAATCCAAATCCAAGAGAAAAAGCTTCTTTTTTAGAGGAAAATATAAAACCGATACAAGAAAGCGGACAACTCAAGTTTGTCGAAAAAGAAAAAAATCCGTTTGGACCAGATATCCAAATCAGATATGCCCATGGACATACAGAGTCAATGATGTTGCCCCAGATCAAATATAAAGACAAAACAATTCTTTATATGGCAGATTTACTTCCTTCTGTGGGACATGTACCCCTTCCGTATGTGATGGGTTACGATGTAAGACCATTGACAACCATGGAAGAAAGGAAAAATTATTGGGAAGAGATTGTCGATCAAGAATATATACTTTTCTTAGAGCATGACGCCGTGAATGCTTGCTGTACCTTACAGCATACAGAAAAAGGAATACGGCTCAAAGACAGTTTTCAACTTTCTGATATTTAAACAAAAATGGGATGATTTTTAGATCATCCCATTTTTACTTTATTAGAATTTAAATCCAAGGACCCAATAGTTCTCGAAAAACCATATGGATTGACTTGCTTTATCTATATTATTTCTACCCGTTGTACGAATATTATTCAGGTCTGTCCAACCTGTTTTAAAACTCGTTTGAAGATATAATCCTCTAAAAAAATGATACTGCAAACCTACTTTTGCAGCAGCACCGTAGCCGGCAATGTTCCAATAGTTATTCTCTCCAACTCCAAACAGACGAACATCAGTTCTAGGAACCAATAAACCTACTTCGGCACCTGTTTCCATCGACAAGTAAGACTTTCCGGTTCTGGAAACCCAGATATCATCATGTCTTTCTAAAGCGACAGAGGCAAAATTATAACCATCGGTATGCTCAAATTGCAATACCGAATCAACCAAAGTAACCTGTTCTCCATTATAGGTTCCAGCCATGCCATATGTTGGGATACCTGGTTCAGAGATCTCAGGACTAATATGTCCTTTAATTCTTACCGTCTGCGGAATATCAACAACATATTTCATGTGATCCCAACCTAGCGAAATCGAATAATTATCTTTAATAAAATAACCGAAGTGGAAATTAAACTGCGGAATCGAGATCGTTGCCGGGTTAATATAGGTCATGGACAGTTTAGTCGGTCTATCTGCCGCTTTTACATCCATTAATGTAAAATCATATCCGGTTCCTTTAAAACGGATATCACTCTTACCATAAGATGAAAAATTATAGCCCCAGTGAAAATAAAATTTTCCCTTATTACTTTCTGTACGGGAATATTTCGGATTGAAAATACTCTTAGCAATTGGTTTTGCAGGAGATTCATTACTATTATCTTGCGCAAATAAAGAAGAAGCAGATAAAGTTAGCGCACTTAAGGCTAATAAAAATTTATTCATATTGTTGTCAAAAAAAACCCGGCACAAAAGTACCGGGTTATGCGTTGATAAGCAAATAAAATTATTTTGCTTGGTTTTTACGTATAATGTTCAAAGCACCACCTTCTTTAAACCACTCAATTTGTTGAGCGTTGTAAGTATGGTTAGCTAAGATCTGATCTTCCGTTCCATCTGCATGGTGAAGTACTAACGTTAGCGGTTGCCCTGGAGTAAATGTTGTCAATCCTAAGATGTCGATTGTATCGTCTTCTTGGATTTTATCGTAATCTTCTTTATTAGCAAAAGTTAAACCTAACATACCTTGTTTTTTCAAGTTTGTCTCGTGGATACGAGCAAAAGATTTAACCAACACTGCACGAACACCTAAATGACGAGGCTCCATGGCAGCATGCTCACGTGAAGAACCTTCACCATAGTTTTCATCACCAACAACGATAGATCCGATACCGGCTGCCTTATAAACACGTTGCGTTGCAGGAACTGGTCCGTACTCACCTGTCAATTGATTTTTAACGGAATCTGTTTTCTCATTAAAGTAATTAACAGCACCAATCAACATATTGTTCGAGATGTTATCCAAGTGACCTCTGTATTTCAACCAAGGACCAGCCATAGAAATATGGTCAGTTGTACATTTACCTTTAGCTTTGATCAATAATTTCAAACCTTTCAAGTCTGTACCTTCCCAAGCCGCAAAAGGCTCTAATAATTGCAGACGGTCAGAATTTGGATCCACATCAATCTTAACCGATGAACCATCCGCCGCAGGAGCTTGATAACCTGCATCCTCTACAGCAAAACCTTTTGAAGGTAATTCATCACCTGTAGGCGGGTCTAATTTAACCTGCTCACCCTTAGCATTTGTCAAGGTGTCTGTCAATGGATTGAAACCTAAATCACCCGAAATGGCAATTGCAGCAACGATTTCCGGTGAAGCTACAAAAGCAAATGTATTTGGGTTACCATCGGCACGTTTAGCAAAGTTACGGTTGAACGAGTGAACAATCGTATTTTTCTCTTGTTTTTCAGCACCAACACGGTCCCACATACCAATACATGGACCACAAGCATTTGTAAAGATCGTCGCATTCAGATCTTCGAAAGTTTTCAATAAACCATCACGAGCAGCAGTATAACGAACTTGCTCAGAACCCGGATTGATACCAAATTCTGCCTTCGTTACTAAACCTTTATCAACCGCTTGTTTAGCGATAGAAGCAGCACGTGACAAATCCTCGTAAGAAGAGTTTGTACATGAACCGATCAATCCCCATTCTACTGTTGTAGGCCAGCCATTTTTAGCCGCTTCTTCACGCATGCGTGAAACTGGAGTATATAAATCTGGTGTAAAAGGACCGTTTAAAGAAGGTTCTAATTCAGATAAATTAATTTCAATAACTTGATCAAAATATAGCTCAGGATTTGCGTAAACCTCAGGATCCGCAGTTAAATGTTCTTTAACAGCATTCGCTGCATCCGCAACATCCGCACGGTCAGTTGCACGTAAATAACGTTCCATTGACTCATCATAACCGAAAGTAGATGTCGTAGCACCAATTTCAGCCCCCATGTTACAGATGGTACCTTTACCCGTACAAGACATAGATTGAGCCCCTTCACCGAAGTATTCTACAACAGCACCAGTACCGCCTTTAACGGTTAAGATACCTGCAACCTTCAAGATAACATCTTTAGGAGACGTCCATCCGCTTAGCTTACCTGTTAATTTAACACCGATCAATTTCGGGAATTTCAGTTCCCAAGGTAAACCAGCCATCACGTCACATGCATCAGCACCACCGACACCGATAGCCAACATACCCAAACCACCAGCATTAACAGTATGTGAATCTGTACCGATCATCATACCACCAGGGAAAGCATAGTTCTCCAAGACAACTTGGTGAATAATACCTGCTCCAGGCTTCCAGAATCCGATACCATACTTATTTGCAACAGAACCCAAGAAATTAAAAACCTCTTTTGATTCTGTATTTGCTCTTTGTAAATCCACTTGAGCTCCTTCTTTTGCCTGAATCAAGTGATCACAGTGCACAGTCGAAGGAACAGCCGCTTGAGGACGACCTGCTTGCATAAATTGCAATAAAGCCATCTGTGCAGTCGCATCTTGCATCGCTACACGGTCTGGAGCGAAGTCTACATAAGATACACCTCTATCGTATGTTTCAGTTGCATTACCATCCCATAAGTGAGTATATAAAATTTTCTCAGATAGGGTTAAAGGTTTATTAACCAGATTACGAGCAGCGTTTACACGCTCCTCATAACGGCTATAGACCTTTTTAATCATTTCTATATCAAAAGCCATATATTTCTAATTTATGATATTAATTTAGTTAATTACCAAAACTTCAATATTAGTTTTTTCTACTTTGTCGAGATAGGCGCAAACTTAGTTAAGTTGATACCTTCGACAGCAGCTTTGTACTCTTCAACGTTTGGAATTCTACCTAAGATAGCAGAAAGCACAACCACTGGAGTAGATGCTAATAAAGATTCTCCTTTTTTACCGTCTCTATCTTCAACAACACGACCTTGGAAAAGACGGGTTGAAGTAGCCATTACCGTATCACCTTTTGCCGCTTTTTCTTGGTTACCCATACAAAGGTTACAACCTGGACGCTCTAAATACATGATATTTTCGTACTCTGTACGTGCAGTACTTTTTGGCAAAGCATCACTGAATTCAAAACCCGAATATTTCTGTAAGTATTCCCAATCTCCTTCTGCTTTCAATTCATCAATGATGTTGTAAGTAGGCGCAGCGACAACTAAAGGTGCATTAAATTTAACAACACCAAGTTGTTTCTCCACATTCTTAAGCATTTGAGAAACGATTTTTAAATCGTCTTTATGTACCATACAAGAACCTACGAAACCTAAGTCTACTTTTTTGTCACCGCCGTAATAAGAAAGTTCTCTAATTGCGTCATGTGTATAACGTTTTGAAACGTCAACATTGTTAACATCAGGATCGGCAATCATCGGCTCATCAATAATATCAAGATCGATCACGACTTCAGCATAATATTTAGCATTTGCATCTGGAGATAAAGCTGGTTTTTCACCTGTTCTAATTTCCTCGATACGTTTATTAGCTTTATCGATCAATCCCTGTAATACTTGATTTTTATTCTCCATACCCTTATTGATCATGATCTGGATACGGCTCTTAGCGATTTCTAAAGACTGAATTAACGTTTCATCTTGGGAGATACAGATCGAAGCTTTTGCTTTCATCTCTGCAGTCCAGTCTGTAAAAGTAAAGGCCTGATCGGCAAGAAGTGTACCGATATGTACCTCGATAATTCTACCTTGGAACACATTCTCTCCACCAAATTGCTGTAACATTTGAGATTGTGTCGCATGAACCACATCACGGAAATCCATGTGCTGTTTCATACTGCCTTTGAAAGTTACTTTAACGGATTCTGGAATCGGCATAGACGCCTCACCTGTAGCTAATGCTAAGGCAACAGTTCCAGAGTCAGCTCCAAAAGCAACACCTTTAGACATACGTGTATGAGAATCGCCACCAATAATAATCGCCCACTCATCAATCGTAATATCGTTTAATACCTTGTGAATAACGTCAGTCATGGCATGGTATTCTCCTTTAGGATCACGTGCAGTGATTAATCCGAAGTCGTTCATAAACTTCATCAACTTAGGAATGTTAGCTTGCGCTTTCTTATCCCATACAGATGCTGTGTGACATCCTGATTGATACGCACCGTCAACTGTAGGAGAAATAACTTTAGCAGCCATTGCCTCTAACTCTTGAGCGGTCATTAAACCTGTTGTATCTTGAGATCCTACGATATTCACTTTAACACGAACATCAGAACCAGCATGTAACACTTTTCCTGGAGTTGAACCAACAGCATTTTTATTGAAGATTTTTTCAACAGCCGTTAAGCCCTGATTTTCAATAGAAATTTCTTTTGCAGGAGCAAAAACAGTCGGAATTGAAATCCCTAAAACTCCTGCAGCAAACGTTTGGATCTTTTTACCAAATACAATTGCATATGAGCCACCTGCTCTTATAAACTCTCTTTTTTGAGGAGTAAGCGATTTAGAGATGTCGATCAATTCCTGATCTCCATTATATAATTTTTCAGTCTTCGTGTTGATTGTAAGAACAGTTCCTGTAGCAACAGAATAAACTTCTTCTAAAACAGGTTCATTATTTTCATTACGGACAACTTGACCATTTTCGTCTACTTTTTTCTTCCAGTTCTGAAGATCAATTCCAATACCACCGGTAACATCTACCGTTGTCAAAAAGATTGGAGAAATACCATTCGTACCACCAACAATTGGAGCAATATTTACAAATGGGATATAAGGACTTGCTTGTTTACCTGTCCATAACGCCACATTGTTTACACCTGACATCCTTGAAGATCCCACTCCCATTGTACCTTTTTCAGCAATCAGCATAACGCTTGCGTCTGGATATTGTACCTGTAAAGCTTTGATTTCTTGCTGCGCTTCTGGAGTGATCATACATTTTCCATGTAGCTCACGATCAGAACGCGAGTGCGCCTGGTTACCTGGAGACAGTAAATCCGTAGAGATATCACCTTCACCTGCAATATAAGTTACAACTTTTATTTCTTCTGGTAACTCTGGAAGTTTCGTGAAAAATTCAGCTTGGGCATAGCTTTCAAGAATCTCTTTCGCAATTGCATTACCGCTGTTAAATGCTTCTCTTAGACGCTCTGTATCGGCATCATAAAGGAAAACCTGTGTTTTAAGAACTTCAGCAGCTTGCTTAGCAATAGCTGCATCATTACCTAATGCCAAATCCAGAAGTACTTCAATAGAAGGACCGCCTTTCATATGAGATAACAACTCAAATGCGTAAGTAGGTGTAATTTCTGCAACAGTCTCTTGACCAAGAATAATTTCTTTTAAGAACTTTGCTTTTACACCAGCCGCACTAGTCGTACCAGATAAAGTGTTGTAAATAAATAACTTCAGAGACTCGACTCTATTTTCGTTATTCAAATCTTTAATTTGAGCAATAACTTCACTTAGTAATTCTGCTCCGTCAATTGGTTTAGGATTTAAACCTTCACCTTTTCGTTCTACAACCTCTTGTACGTAATCGTTGTAAATACTCATAGTATATAAATCTTTTATATGTTTAAAGGCAATACAAAAAATATCAAATATTATCTCCTGATACTACCACACGTTTAATAATTAAGCTAAAAAAACATCAGTAATGCACTGCAAGCCGGTGCTTAAATTTAACTCTACAATTCTTTCATTTTGACGATCTGTTTTCATTTAAAAAAACTTCTCATCTCGTACTACAAAAATACTAAAAATCAACGGTTAATACGTACCAATAAGACTTATTGCTTTAATTTGGAAATATTCTAAACAACATTTATTTCAAAATAAAATATCGAAACAACATGCTAAAATACAGACACTTGACTATTTAAATTTAAAATATTTAGGGTAAGAAATTAGTAAATTTTGACGCTAAGATTAAATATAATGTGGAAATAACCCACAAAAAAAGGGAAATCATATCCGATCTCCCTTTATAGCCAATATATTAGTTTAACTAAATATTTTTCAATTGAATATCAACAGCTTTCAAATCAGCGATCGACTGTGTTGGATTTGCTGCTGCAAACACAGAACTTCCCGCTACCAACACATCTGCGCCAGCTTGTAAAAGTGCGCCTGCATTACCTACTCCGACACCTCCATCGATTTCAATCAATAATCCATCATTCACACCTGTTGCCATAGCGCGCAATTGTTTTACTTTACTGTAGGTGTTTTGAATAAATTTCTGCCCGCCAAAACCTGGATTTACAGACATTAAACACACTAAATCTAAATCTGCAATCACATCTTCCAATAAAGAAACTGGTGTATGCGGATTCAAAGCGACCCCAGCTTTACAACCTAATTCCTTAATCGCTGCTAACGTACGATGTAAATGTGTACAAGCCTCATAATGCACGGTAATAACAGCAGCTCCAGAATCTTTACATAACTGTAAATAACGATCAGGATCTACAATCATTAAATGTACATCTAAAGGTTTTGTAGCATGTTTAGCGATTGCCTGCATTACTGGAAAACCAAAAGAAATATTTGGCACAAACACGCCATCCATAATATCAATATGAAACCAATCGGCTTCACTATTGTTTACCATTATAATATCATCGTACAATTTAGCGAAATCCGCTGCCAAAACTGAAGGTGCAATAAGATGCTTTTTACTTGACATGAGTCTTTGATTTGTTTTTGCAAAGATAATTAAGTCTTGCGGATAGCCCGAATTTAAATCAAAAAAATTAAACATAACCTGACCTCGTAATGACAATGAGCTTTATAATAGCGCATTTTTAAGTACATTTGTTTGAGTAATTTTTTATTATCCAACTACAATTCAACCCCGTGAGTAGATTAAAAATTAAATATAATCGTGAGTCCGACACTAATCTTAACCTTATTCGTAAGATAAGCTTAATATTGGCAACCATCATTCTTATTTGTATCTTCCTTCCAAAGCAGGCTCGCTTTCGCTATGAATTTCAGAAAGGAAAAGTCTGGGATCACGAAAACTTAATTTCTCCTTATAATTTTGCGATACTCAAAACACAGGAGGAACTAAATGAAGACAAGAAAAACATTCTTAAAACCATTCAACCTATCTATGACGTTAATTCGACCATCAGTAGGGAACAGATCGATCAATTTGAAACTGATCTAGCTGAAAAATGGCAAACCAATAAATTAGACACTACTCCTCAAAAAATACAGGATTACCGTGCCGTCGGAAATGCCATATTAACGCATCTCTACGATCGAGGCATCCTGTCTTTAAATAATCGTTTTCAAAACCGAAATGACGACAAGAGTCCTGCTGCAAAGCAGTATAATTTCACCTTGATACAAGATAAAGTCGCCACTCAAAAAAATACGGCAGATTGTTATACAATCGAATCTTCTTATGAATACGCCAATTCAGTCTTAAGCAATTCGTCAAAGATCGTGTACAAGAAATGGCTCTTAGAGACATTAAAAAACTATATTACCCTAAATTATGTTTACAATGATCAACAGACAGAGCGACTGGAACAAAATGCTTTAGCAAATATCTCCTCTACCCGAGGAGTTGTACAAAAGGGAGAATTAATTGCTGAAAAGGATAAAATTATCAGTAATGAAACCTATCAGAAACTAGAATCGTTACGCAAGATTTATGAGGACGAAGGAAAAATCTCTGGCAATCAGATTTACGTTACACTGGGGCAATTTTTGATTATCTCTCTTGCTTTATGTATTCTGATGGTATTTCTATATCTTTTCAGAAAAGACATCTATTACAACAATCGCCTGCTATCAATCATTATGATTGTGATCATCGGCATGCTTGCCGTCTTGTCATGGGCCATCAAGATTAAAATTCCTAATTTATACTACATTCCATTCTGTTCAGTTCCGATCATTATCCGCATCCTATTTGATTCCCGGGTAGCTTTGAATATTCACCTACTCATGGTCCTACTGGCAGCGTTATTTGTTCCGAACTCGTATGAATTTGTATTTCTGCAATTCATGGCTGGAATCGTGGCGATTTACAGTATCAAAACATTAGTAAAAAGAGAACAATTCTTCATCTCGTCAGCCATTATACTCGCGACTTATTTGATTGCTTATTTTGGACTTTTACTCACACGTAACGGATCCTTAAGTACCATTAACGTCATGGACGTCATCCCTTTTGTGGTCAGTGTCATGATCACATTAATGGCGTACCCATTAGTATACGCATTTGAAAAACTATTTGGAATCGTATCTGATCTGACGTTAATGGAATTGACCAACAGTAATTCAAAGCTTCTGCGGGAACTTTCATTTAAAGCCCCTGGTACTTTCCAGCACTCCTTACAAGTAGCCAATTTAGCTGAAGCGGCTATCTACCGAATTGGCGGAAATCCTCTCTTAGTACGGGCAGGTGCACTTTACCACGATATTGGTAAAATGACAAATCCACAGTTCTTTATTGAAAATCAAAAAACAGAAAAGAATCCGCACGATGAATTATCACCTGAACAGAGTGCGCAAATTATTATTTCACACGTTATAAAGGGCGTTGAGATTGCAAAAAGAAACCAGCTTCCAGATGTTATAATCGATTTCATCAAAACGCATCACGGTACGACAAAAGTCGATTACTTCTATAATTTATTTATAAAGAATAATCCCGACAAACTAGTTGATGAATCTTTGTACCAATATCCTGGGCCTATTCCCTATTCGAAAGAAACAGCTGTACTAATGATGGCAGATTCTGTAGAAGCAGCATCTAGAGCTCTTAAAGAACATACGGAAGATTCTATTAATACGCTTGTCGATAAAATTATTGAGCATAAGCTGAAGCTGAATCAATTTGCAAATAGTAATATTACATTAAAGGAAATCACAGAATCTGCAACCATTTTCAAGGCAATGTTGAAGAGCATTTACCATGTTCGGGTCGATTACGATCTCAGCAAGAAAAAATAAGTGAAAATTATTCTGTAAGCAATAAATTGACATACAATCGCTTACTATAACCTTACGTATTTTTTGTATTTTTTTTATAAAATTGACTTTGCAGAATAGAATAATTGCCTTATGTTTGCAATATCAAAACGAGGAAGGGTGCCTGAGTGGCCGAAAGGAACAGTTTGCTAAACTGTCGTACTGGAAACGGTACCGAGGGTTCGAATCCCTCCCCTTCCGCCAAGACACAACAAAGCCCGACAATAGTCGGGTTTTGTTGTTTATGGACTTTTGTAAACGTTAGTTTTAACAAAAAGGATATAAACAACAAAAGTAATGAACAAAGTGAATGGCTTTGTTTTGTATTGAAGCCCCCCCCCTTTTTTGGATCATGAAAATAATCCCTCCCCTTCCGCAAAGACAAAATAAAAGCCGACTTATAGTCGGCTTTTGTTGTTTATATACGTTTGTAAAAATCGATTTTAAGAAAGTCGATGTACAGTAAAATAATGGGCGAAGAGGATCGTCAAATTTTATAGGAATAACGATCTCCATTCATGATGAAGTAAATAATCCCTTCATCAAGACAAAATAAAGCCTGCTGATAAGTGCGATTTTTGCTATTTATCGACTTTCATAAAAAAAAATCAATAAAAGGATAAAAAAGGCGTTTCTAGACTTTGCAAAAATAAAATAATTGCCTTATGTTTGCATTGTCAAAACGAGGAAGAGTGCCTGAGTGGCCGAAAGGAACAGTTTGCTAAACTGTCGTACTGGAAACGGTACCGAGGGTTCGAATCCCTCCTCTTCCGCCAAGACAAAACAAAGCCCGACTATTGGTCGGGTTTTGTTGTTTATGGACTTTTGTAAACGTAAGTTTTAAAAAAAAGTATATAAACAACAAAAGTGATGAACGGAGTGAATGGCTTTGTTTGTATTGAATCCCCCCTTTTTGGGATCATGAAAATAATCCCTCCTCTTCCGCCAAGACAAAATAAAGCCCGACTCATAGTAGGGCTTTGTTGTTTATGGACTTTTGTAAACGTAAGTTTTAAAAAAAAGTATATAAACAATAAAACTAATGAACGGAGTAAATGGCTTTGTTTTGTATTGAAGCCCCCCTTTTTGGGATCATGAAATAATCCCTCCTCTTCCGCATCCTGATAAAGAAAATATATCAAAACCCTATAAATTCAAGGATTTATAGGGTTTTTCTTTTTATACACCTATCGTTTTTTTCAATACTTCTCATTTCTAGCGAGACCCTAGCGAGACCCTAAAATTTGGCTAGCTAGGGTCTCGCTTAAATGAACCGCTAGATGAATACCGCATAAAGGCATGACCAGATGCTGAACATCTTGACAGTTTATATCCAATAGAATAAATTGAATATTGAAATAAAACACCACCACAATGAGCAATCAAGTTACTATCTACATGTATACCCGTGCTGTAAAAGCTAACAAAGCAGGACTACATCCCATTTATGTCCGCATAACCATACAAGGTAAACGAACCGAATTCTCGACCAAAGAAAGCAAGTAAAAGAGCGTCGCTATATTGATATTGGATTTTAGATATTTCATAAATTTACAGTATATTGATAACTAAAATAAGTTTTACAAAACAAAATATGCATTGCGTCAATTTTTGAGTTAATGGCAATTTTAAAACAACGCACCAGCAAAAATGAAAATCATTCCAATAGAAGAAATAAGAATAACACTTTTAGTTGAGAATTCTAGTAAACAGAATTTTCCTAAAACTGTCAATTACATATTTGACACGCTCTATTCAGAAATTGTAACTCAAATTAAAACTATTGAAATTTCATCTGAATGCATTTTATTCAACAGCGTTGAAGCACATAATATAACTAAAGAATTTTCAGACAAAAGCTATTGGACAGAAAACATAACTTCAACAGAAATAGAAAATTTTTGGTTATTCGGTCAAAACGGACAAGGAGATTTTTGGCTATTTGACAAGAATAACAAGGTCTTATTTTACGACCATAACCACGAAGAATTAAGCCCAATAAATTTTATAAACCTTGGTGTTAATTTTCAGCAATGGTTGCAATTTTCCTTTTTAAACAAACAACTTGATGAAATTTATGATACAATCGGAAAACTAGACAAACAAACAAACAAAAATTGAGTTTTAAAAACAACTTCAATCAATAAACGAACATTTATTAGAAAATTATCCTTTTGAAATATAAACAAATGACAAGTGAGTTTAAAAATGCAATAGATAAATATTTTTCATCAGAAGAAACTAAAATTTTTCTGAAAGAGAGAAACGAAGAAAAAGATATTCAACAAACAGAAAAAGAGTTAAACATAACGTTTGACAATACGTATAAATATATACTTTTAAATTATGGAGATGCTTATGTAGGAATTGATTTGCTTCCTTGCACAAAAAGAGGTTCAAAAAAAGCAGAACAAACCATTCTTGAAATTACAAAATCATTTAGAAGTAGTTATTTAGAATTTCAGGTTTGTAATGAAATCCAATCAAGCTATGTAATTTCTATTGACGGTTCAGGAGACCCAATATTTATTACACCAAATGGAAATGTAAAAATATATTACCACGACAATAACGAAATTGAAAAACTTGCTGAAAATTTAGAAGAATTAATATTGAATAACATATAAAAAACTGCCACTAACAAGGGTTTCCGTCAGGCGGGCTGAAGTGCAAAACTCAATAGTAGTTTTTCAATTTAACTTTAGTAATAATATCGGCTTTTGTGCTTCGATTTCCTGCCCGAACGCAAAGCCCCAAATCGTTGTGCGATATGCTAAACCGATAACACGCAGACAACCAAAATTTAAATCAATGGATACAAAACAATTATTTAGATTTTTTCACAGTAAATGTGACTTAACGAATTGGCTAAATGAAAACGGAGAGTTAGCCCAAAGCGAAGGAGATGTAAAATGGTTTTACAGTGGTATAAATGAAGATTTTAAATCCGAATTTGTAAGTCAAAAAATCGAAGAGACTTTTAATGATGGGGATATCTATTTGTGCATTTCTTCAAATAAAAGTTCTTTGGTTTCTAAATCAGAAGCTGTCACAGAAATCGCAAAAATTCTACATAAAAAGGAAATTGGCATTATAGATAAATCATTTACGAAAATGATGTTCTTTAATTCATATGGCACATTTAAAAGTGGTATTATCAGAGAATTTCCCGAAAGTCGTTCAAGACCTAACGGACATCGTTTGAAAATGGAATTTTTTGCGAATATTATGGATAAAAATACCACTAAAGTAGCTAAAGCCATTGACAAATATTTTGAGCACTTTGAAAAAGAACTAAATAATGATTATGGAGGTATTATGGAATATCTTTGGATAGATTTGGAGTTGGTAGCACATTACAAATCTCATCCATTTCGTTATCAGAAGAGAGTTAGTCAGCCTTCCTCATACACGGACTTCTTTACATATAATGTTGGTCATTATAGTATTCATCCAGATTACGAAAGATTGAAAGAATTATCAACGGATAAAGAAATTTGCGACTATGTATTTGAATTGTTATATAATTCAACACAAGTTTTAGTTGACAAACAAAAGAAGTTAGGAAATTTTGACGCTACG
Organism: Sphingobacterium sp. B16(2022); assembly: GCF_012030425.1. Lineage (GTDB taxonomy): Bacteria > Bacteroidota > Bacteroidia > Sphingobacteriales > Sphingobacteriaceae > Sphingobacterium > Sphingobacterium anhuiense. Next base: position 2,348,881 of record NZ_JAAUVN010000001.1, read on the forward strand.
AAATTTCGATTGGATTTTCTGTCTGCTATGGAAAAAATAGAGTATTCTTGATAGACTAAAAAGCACAATTGCACAACAAGGGTTCTTTGCAATAGTGGGGCGAAACTGCTAAATTCAAGTTCAGTTCTTCAATTGAACTTTTGTGCAAAATTGAAGATTTGTGCTTCGATTGCCCCACCATCGCCAATGCTTCAACGTTACCTGCAATGCTTATAAACCTCCCGTATGAAAATAGGTTGACACAATCTAAACAAATACGGCCAACAATGGACAGACAAAGGAATGAAAATTACTAAAATGAAAAAACTACTCTCGCTCACAACACTACTTTTCACCTGCTTTCTTGCTTTTGCACAAAAGGGGCAAGACACATTGAAAGTAAATCTTGGGAATACAGAAACTGATAAGGTGTTCATGCAAAAAGTAACAGTATCCGACAGCCGGACCGATAGAAAAGTATTACTAAATGATGGGAATTACGCTTTTAAGAATAAGGAGCAAACGATTGATATTTCCATAAAAAAAGGTCTGATTTACGGATTGGTTTTCGTTACAAATAATCATAAGAAAGAGAAAGTAACCCAATACAAGATTGAGAATTCTATGGTAAAAGAATTCACGATATATATTGACAGCCTTCTATGCCAGACAGGACATAGGGATGATGAAAAAGCCTACTACAAGGAATATTATCCCGATGAAAAGCAAACGCTTAAATCTGAAGGATGGATGTCTTTAGACAAAAACAAATACTATGGCAGAGGAATATCAAAGAAGTATTATGAAAACGGCACTTTATCTTATATATCAGACAGGGTTACAGAAACTTATACAGAGTTCTATCCCAACGGTAATAAAAAAAAGAAACAAGGACAAAATATCTATGAAACCTATAATGAAGACGGCAACTTACACAACAAACAATACACCAAAAATGATATCAGATACAATGACTATTACAATAAAGGGAAATTAAATACACGTTCTTACCAAGACGAAGAAAAAAATGAAGTAAGAGAATACTATCAAAATGGTGTTTTCCAAAAAAAGGCTGTAGAAAAAAAGCTCAACGGAGAAATACGCACTTTAAGCTACGACAAAGCAGGGAAACTTATCAATAATGAGCCACCATATTCTGGCGTATCGGAAGTACGAGAAAATAAAAACAAATGAAAAAACTATTTACCGTGCTCACTTGCACTATAATATTGAATTCTTGTAACAGTAAAGACAAAAACAACCTTGAAAAGTCGGTATGGAAATCGTGTGGAGATGATTGCAGTGTCGCTGATGTATTGGATTTTAGAAAAGATTATTTGCATAAAAAGAATGATAGCATTTATATAAATTGGCATCACAAAGATTCACTAATTGGCATTATTGATACTATAACCTATCATTACGGAGAACGAAGATTGTATGTAAAGAACCTTACAAAAGGTTGCATAGCTAGATATTGTGAACAATAAATAGATGAAGAAAAAAATTGCCATAGCATTATACTTAATTACCATTCTAATTTGCGGATGGATAATTATTAATTATGTCAAATATGTTGACATCTCATCTAACAAAACTGATTGGTATGTAATGGATGCAAAACATAAAGTAAGTGAAAGAACTGACATTAACAATTATGAGAAAGAACTTCTGAAAAATCAAATAGACCAAAATCGCAAAAATGAAAAAAACATTGCAAAACATCGCTTTTCAAACTCAATTAGTTGCTTTTGTTTTGATTGTCATACAACTAGTTTGGTTAGTTTTTATTTTCCTAATCCCAAATAAACAGAAAATATGATAGCAAATTAGCAAAGCAGGTAACAAGGGTTTTGCAATATTGGGGCGAAACTGCAGAGTTCAACGGCAGTTCTTCGGTTCAACTTTTGTACAAAACTGAAGATTGTGCTTCGATTACCCCACCATCGCAAAGCCCCGAAACGTTATGTGCAAGTATTTTCAAGCATAATCCATAGACTAAAAGATGAAAAAATTATTTAGTACAATAAGGAAAAAAGAAATTAACGAAATTTCTAAAATTCTCGACAAAAATCCGGAATTAGTAAATTGTATTGCAAAAGGAATATCTAAACGCGATGATGGAGAAATTCCTTTACAGACTGCAATTAAAACTGAAAACTTTGACATAGCTAAACTACTAATTGAACGTGGAGCTGATGTAAAATTTATGGAAACAGAAATTGAAGATGAAGATTGGAGAAAACCGGTTTTACATTTCGAAATTGAAGCAGTTATTGCCAATTCAAGAGATGAAATTTACATTCCTAAATATAGTCCTCAAAATAATTCTGGCTTTTTAGGATTATTCAAAAAAGACCAATGGACGGTTAAAAGTGAACCTACAAAAAAATATCGAGAGGCATTTGAAATTATGAAATTACTAATAGAAAAAGGTGCTGACATTTATTCATCTAATTCAACTAGTAATTATCAAATAAGTGCTAGCGAATTTATATGTAATCGCATTGCAAATTATCATTTTGACAATAAAAGACCACTGGTTAAAGAAACAATAGATGATTTACATCCGATATTTGAACTATTCAAGATAACGAAAATTACTGACTTTGATTTACCAAGTGTTAGCAAAAGAGGAAATACGGTTTATGAAAGTTACAAAAATTTAATTGACCAAATTTTCGAATAAAATTATGCCTTCACATACAAGGGTTTTGCCGAATCGATAGTCGCAAGCGTATCGCGAATCTGCAAAATAACAAATGACCATTTTATTAAAATTTTAGATGCACTTTATGAATCAGGCGAAAGTTGTAAATTGGTGTTAATTGATTGGAACAGTCTGGAGCTAATAGACCTAATTGACAGAAATAAAATTGAAAGAGTATTTCCTCATCTATACAAAATAATATGACAAGCGATAAACAACTGACACATATAAGCAAGTTTTTAAGTTTGGTACTAAGACACCAACCTAAAACAATTGGTATTCAACTTGACCAAAATGGTTGGACCGACGTTAAAGAATTAATTGAAAAGGCAAACGAAAATGGTATAAGTTTCGACCGAGATACACTTAACTATATTGTTGCGACAAATCCAAAAAAGAGATTTGCTTTTAATGAAACGCTTGACAAAATAAGAGCAAGTCAAGGACATTCAATAGAAATTGAATTAGGCTACGAGAGCCAAAAACCACCTGAAATTCTATATCATGGAACAAGCGAAAAATCAGTACAATCAATAATTGACAAAGGACTTGAAAAGCGGAGCAGACAGCACGTTCATTTGAGTAGCGACATTGAAACAGCAATTAAGGTTGGACGAAGACACGGAAAGCCTGTTGTACTTAAAGTCCTTGCTGAAAAAATGTACACCGACAATTTTCAGTTTTTCATTTCGACAAATGGTGTTTGGCTGACTGACCATGTACCTGCGAGATATTTAAAGTCGAATGACGAATAAAATAATAAAAGTTGGTAACGAGCAATGGGGTATCACATCTTGTCTTTTTTTTGTTTTAATGATTACATCGCAGATGACAATAGTGGGCGGAATGTACATACTTCAAGTTATGTGCTTTGGTGGAAATTTGTATTTGAGTTGAAAGTTTCGGCTCCAAAATCCGCCATTGCGTAAAGCACCGTAACGTTTTGCGTCAGCTTAAAAACAATCCCGTGCAAATAACAACAGTCCTCCTACACGTTTTAATTATAAAGCTAGGGTTTGTAAGCGTTGTAAATTTCATCAACACTTTTGATACACTAACGTCGTTATATTGATGTTGGATTTTAGATATTTCATGAATTTACGGTATATTGATAACTAAAATAAGTCTAATAAAACAAAATATGCATTGCATCAATTTTTGAGTTAGAGGTAATTTTAAGAAACACCATAGAAGGGAAAAAGATAATAAATGGAAGTGAAAAGTTATTATTTATCTAATTTTAGGTCCATAACTATAGGAGTAATTTTTATAATTATGGGCATTGCCACAACATTTATTGGGTTTGATATAAAAAGGTCATTTTGGAATAACTTTCAAAGCATGATTATTGATTTCAGAGGCATAATGCATTTTATTGTCTCGATATTGTTATTGCTTTTCAGAGCTGGCTTCATCTTTTTTGGATATATTACTATAAAATATAGAAGTAAAATCATTAGAGCAAAAACTGATGACAAGGGATTATATTTTAAGGAAATTACAGGAGGTAATAAACTTGAAAGATTATCTTTTGACCTAAATCCATTGACACTTTTACATTATTCAAAGATTACTAATATATATTATGTAGAAGATTTCTGGAAAGGAAACTATTTAGAAATAGAAACAAGTTCAGGACGAAAAATATTGACCGCGCTAAATGTCTTGTCTAAGTCAGACAAAAATGAAATTTATAATACTGTTAAGAAGCAAATAAATAAAAAAAATTGCTAACATCGATTTAACTATAGTGGAGCTCAACTGCTAAATTTCAGCATGAGTAATTCTAGTAATCTTCAGTAATAATTTGAGCGGAATTGCGTACAATTCTCCACAATCGACAAGCTGTAAGACATTGGGCGACATTTCAATAAATAAAATAATAAAAGCTAAAAATAAGGTAAAATGAATTCGTCTTTTATAAAATTATCATTCACTATTTCAATTGTAAGTTTATTAATGTCTTGTAAAACAAGCAAAATATCAACTGATACAAGTAAAACTTTAAATGAGGTTGATATATATGTTGTAGGGTACGAATACAATGATAGCAAGTTTGAATCTTCAATAGAAGAAATTGCAGACGAGGTAGGCATGAAACACGTAGCAAAACTATGGAAAAATGGTAAAGACATTCACTTAGAAAACAGTGAACTATATTCAGATGCTAAATCCGTATTTGTAAACAACAATGATGTTTATATTGTAGGATCAATTATACTTGATAATGAATACGTTGCAACTATTTGGAAAAATGGAAAAATACAAAAATTAACAAACGGTAAAACTGCTGCTCATACCAGTTCTTTGTTTATAGATAAGAACAATATTTATATTCTTGGTGCTCAGTATAATACAAAAAATTATATGATTAAAGTATGGAAGAATGGTGTTTATACTGATATAACAAATGGAGAAAACCCAACAGATGATGCTTCGATTTTTGTATATAAAGGAGATGAATATATATGTGGACACGAACAAACCGGAAATAAAAGTAAACATTACAGAAATAATAGTGTAGCTAAAATCTGGAAAAACGGAAAACCACAAAATCTTAGTAATGGATTAAATGATGCTTATGCGCTCTCGTTATTTGTTGAAAATGGTACCATTTATGTTGTGGGATATGAAATAGAACATGATAAATATATAGCCAAATTATGGAAAAATGGAAAATCTCAAAATTTGTCTGATGGCCTAAATGATTCATATGCAAGATCCATATATATTTGGAACAATGATACATATATAGTTGGTAGTGAAAATATTAATGGAGTTGAAGTGGCGAGATTATGGATAAATGGAAAAGTACAAGCCATTACAGATGGAAAACATCACGCTGTTGCTAATTCAGTTTTTGTAAACAACAATAATATTTACATCGGAGGATATGAAAAAAATGATAACGACAGAGATGTGGCGAAATTATGGATAAACGGGGTTGCTAAAAACCTAACTGATGGTACAAAAAACGGATATGCACAATCTATTTTTGTTGAAATAAAAAAATAAAAAACGATCGATCAACAAGATTTGCCTTTTATACACCTATCGTTTTTTTTCAATACTTCTCATCTTTAAAGAGACCTAACGAGCCCCTTAAATTTGGTCATCTAGGGTCTCGATAAAATGAACTACTTTGTGAATTGTTCTACTATTCCCCTTTGGGTTCATTTAAATAGTTTTTTCGTATTTCCACGACCCACCTTTAGCTCCAAAAAAGCCTCCATCATGAGCAATCAACCGATGTCCTTGATTATAAAAAGGATTGATCAGGAATCCGTAGCCAAAGTTTTGTTGTTTATGGACGTTTTGTAAACGTAAGTTTTAAGAAAGCACATAAACAATGAAATAGCTTAATACCCTATTGCACTACAAATTGGTAAGAATCCATAATTATTGTCAAGAAATTCGTTAAAAAAGAGTAAATAGTTTTTGATAACTTAACGTTGAATTTCTAGGTATTCAATATTAAAAAGAATTGTCATGAAACTTTCGTCAAAAACAGCGCATATTCTAAGTCAGATCAGCACAACAACTAAGCTCGGAGACTTAAGAAAAATTGCGAAGGAGATCAAAAAAGATCACGAATTAGCACTGGAGTTATGGTCTACACCTGATTTTTTAGCAAGGCTATTGGCCATTCTGATTATGGATAATAAGCGCATTTCACAAGACACCGTCAATCAGCTCGATCAGGATATGCTTATGCATCCACCCGAAGAACGGAATCAGCTTATGGATTGGCTTATGGCAAACCAACTGACCAAAGACAAAAAAACGATTGCACTTATTGAATCCTGGCAAAATAGTGTATCACCGCTACAAAGGCGGATATTCTGGTACTACCAAGCCCGTTTAAGATGGACAGGACAAATACCTCCTCCTAATTCACTAGAATTATTAAATGAAATAGAAGCCAAAATTGCCAGAGAAGAGCCAGAAGTACAATGGGCAATGAATTTCCTAGCAGGATGGATTGGCGTTTATGAAAAACAATACCGAGACCGGTGTATTGCAATCGGAGAAAAAACAGGCCTCTATATAGGTGATATGGTATCAAAAGGCTGTACACCAAATTATTTACCAGAATTCATTGCTATAGAAAGCAACAAACGAAATTTATAATCCAGTTAACAATTTCTAATCAACAATAGATCAATTCAATGCGTTATGATAGGATCACTAATAATCTCCTATCGTAACGCTATTGCTATTTTTAGTGCTTACGACTAAAATCAACTATTGAATCCCTCCATATCGCTGCAGATATCGTATACTGGTTACCTCAAAAATAGTTTACCTATAAATCCTACATCAAATATCAATTCAAAAAAATAAACAATTTTAAATCAAGTACTTTGTTATACTATGTATTTTCTTTAGCTTAGCTCCATGGATAATGACTTTGTAAATAAATGGACTTCACAGCTCAAAAAGGGAACCTTATCTTTTGTTGTTTTAAGGATCTTAATGGATAAGCGTGAATATTATGGCTATGATCTAATTAACGAAATAAAAAAAAGGACGGCCATTGAAATCGCGGAGGGCACATTATATCCGTTGATGAACAGACTTAAAGATGAAAAACTTGTTGACTATAAATGGGTAGAACAGAATTCAGGAATTCCCAGAAAATATTACAACATCACAAGTTTAGGTCAGGAAACAGCCGAAGAGATGAAAAAATACTGGATCACATTAAACGACACCATCAATTCAATCTAATATGAAGTTTAAAGAAATAGAATTTGAAAACAGGAATTGTACACGGATATACCGAGATTACCTTAAACGTGTCCGAAATACTGTTAAGGTATTAAATGAACAAAATCAACAGGAAATTTTACTGGAGATAAACAGTCATCTTTTCGAAGGCTTTTCAGATAATCCCAATGGTCGGGACGAAGTGGAACATTTATTAGATATTTTAGAAAAACTCGGACAACCGGAAGAATTTCTAAAACCTCTGGTAGCAAATAAGAAACTGGAGGAAGCAACACGTACTTTCAATCCTCTCGAAATAGTGAAAGCTTTAACATTAAATATTAGCAACGGAATTTCCTATATAATATTTGCAATACTATATCTATTTTTATTTGGATTTCTTTTTTTAATCATTGCTAAACTGATCGACCCGGATCACGTGGGACTCTTTTATCGTGCAAAGGACATCTTTATACTCGGGCAATATAATAATTCAGATGGTGTCAGTTATCTTCAATATGAGCGCTTAGGAAATTGGTTTATCCCTTTAATGGTTGTAGCCTCGATCACATTATATATACTATTAACCTTACTGTTAAAATTGAAAAAAAATATAAACCACAAACCGTTATGATTAAAAAATATCTCTTCTTATTATCCTGTTTTTTTGTTTCGACATTGACAAATGCGCAACAATTTGACACGAACAAACTCGATTTGTATTTCAGCTCCTTGGAGAAAGCTAATAAATTTATGGGAACTGTTGCAGTGTCGAAAAATGAAAAAATTATCTACAGTAGATCCATAGGTTATTCCAATTATGAAAATAATACCAGATCTAATGCTAATACCAAATATAGAATCGGTTCAATCTCTAAAACGTTTACTGCAGTACTGATCATGAAAGCAGTTGAGGAAAAAAAACTGGACCTCGCTCAACATATTGATAAATTCTTTCCTTCCTTAACAAACGCATCTGCCATAACAATTGGTCATTTGCTTAGCCATAGAAGTGGTGTCCATGACTTTACGGATGATGAAAATTACATCAACTGGTGCTATACTCCCAAAAGCGAAAAGGAAATGATGGCATTTATTGAAAAGGGAGGTTCGGACTTTCAACCTGATACAAAATCGGAATATAGCAATTCAAACTATGTACTATTAACTTATATTCTTGAGAAAATTTACAAAACGTCCTATGCAACACTTTTGAAAAAATGTATTACTGATCCATTCTCGCTTAAAAATACTTATTTTGGAGGTTCAATTAATACTTCAAATAATGAGGCAAAATCATATACCTTTGAAGATAACTGGAAAGTTGCCAAAGAAACCGACACATCAATTCCTTTAGGAGCTGGAGGAATCGTTTCTAATCCGCTTGATCTGATAAAATTTAGCGACGCCCTTTTTTCAGGAAAGATATTAAAAGCCGAGAGTCTGGCATTAATGGAAAACATCCAAGATGGACATGGTCTGGGACTTTTTAAACAACCTTTTTACGACAAGCAAGGATTTGGTCATCGTGGCGGAATAGATAAGTTCACCGCAGTATTTTCTTACTTTCCGAGCGATCACATATCTTTTGCACTGACTTCAAACGGTTCCAATTATAACAATAATGAAGTAGCTGTGACTGTTTTGAATGCCATATTCGGTAAACCTTTTGAAATTCCCGAATTTTCAACATATCAAATAAATGCTGAGGAACTGGCAAAGTATAACGGAGTTTATGCATCCGCTCAAATACCCATAAAAATAACAATAACCAATGATGGCAAAAATTTAACTGCGCAAGCTGACGGACAAGCATCCATGCAACTTGAATGTACTGCGGAAAATATATTCAAATTTGATAAGGCTGGAATTGTACTCGAATTTAAACCTGCAGAGAACGTAATGATTCTTAAACAAGGTGGTGGACAATACATCTTTAATAAAGAAAAATAAGTTTCTATCCAGAGGACATCCTGAATAATAAAAACCCGACAATAGGTCGGGTTTTTCAGTTATTACAAATTGATCAATCTATCAACCTCTTCTGCCGTTTCAATAACATCAAAAGACGTCGTTCCGTGCGTTGACGAAACAATACAAAATATAGTAGTCAAGGTCCTTCCCTGATATTCATTTTGAACAAAATGAACAATGTTTTCGGCTATAAAAAAGATGGGTCTTTCTACTACTTCATCACCTTTTTTAACCCTTTGAGTTAGTTTAATTGATTTAGCCATATGAAGATATATTTTTTAACTAAATATACAAAAATCAAATTCTTATTCCAATTCATAATTCCCGCCTATTCTCTTGGAAAAAATTGACACGAAAGCTTTATTACTAGCTATGGTATTGTCCTACTAAACAACAGCTAAATTTCAAAATAGAAAATCCTACTATCATAACAGATGATCATAGATTTGCGGTAAACATCCACACTATATAGGCCCGTATTTATATTTCCGGTTCAATTTAGTTTATTCCTAGTCGTAAATGCCTATTTTTGCAGATCATGAACGAAGATCCTATTATCATCATTGGTGCTGGTCCAGCTGGACTGATGGCTGCGCAACAACTGGCAACAAGAGGTTATCAGGTACACATCTATGAAAAAAATAAAGCTGCGGCCAGAAAATTCTTAGTCGCTGGTCATGGCGGATTTAACCTAACGCATAGTGAGCAAATAGAAAACTTCGTTACTCAATATGATGCCGCGGAAATCCAAAAGATCGTACGCCATTTTGATAATAATGCTACTGTGGAATGGCTTTCATCAATCGGAATTCTGACATATGTTGGCAGTTCTGGAAAAATATTTCCCGAAAAACATATAAAACCCATCCAAGTTTTACAAGCATGGCTAGATCATCTTAACCAACTGGGAGTCCTCATTAACTATGAGTACAGTTTCGTGGATTTTGATGTAAATTCTGTCACATTGCTGCACAACAAAGAAGTTGTGCGCAAAAGTTATCGTCAGCTCATCTTGGCACTAGGTGGTGGTTCATGGAAAAAAACAGGATCAGATGCTTCATGGATTCCGATTCTGACAAATAAAAAGATAAACATTACCCCTTTACAAGCTGCCAATTCGGGATATAATACGACCAATGACCTGAGCGATCTAGAGGGACAGGTATTAAAAAACATTCAGGTTGCATTTAACGGCACGAGTAAATTAGGAGAAATTGTATTTACAACCTATGGAATAGAAGGGAGTCCGCTCTATTATATGAACCGCTACAGCAGACCATACGAATTCCCGATCACACTTCATATTGATCTCAAGCCCAATGTGTCATTAGATGCAATTTTAAAGCAGATGCAATCTGGCGGAAATATAAGTTCACTATTAAAAAACAAACTTAAACTTTCATCCACTGCAGTTGCGCTATTAAAGAAATTGGATAAACAAACATTCACAGATCCAATAGCACTAGGACAGCATATTAAAAACTACCCTATCCAAGTATCAGGATTAAGACCCTTAGATGAGGTGATCTCTACGGCTGGAGGTATACCCTTTAATGAACTGAATAAAGACCTTTCATTACATAAATTTCCTTTGGTATACTGTGCCGGCGAAATGGTAGACTGGGAAGCACCAACAGGCGGATATCTGCTACAAGCTTGTTTTAGTACAGGTGTTTGGGTTGCTACATCGATCAGTAAAAATCACCCTTTAACAATTTAAGGGTTTTGATTATCGCAAGGAGGACGAACTTATGCTCCAAGTCCCTTCTATGAATAGGCTTCTAACTTGAAGCACATAAAAAATGCTTAATTACAGCTATAACACAAACTGTAATTAAGCATCTAATGCTAGCAATTGGACGCTTAATGAATCATGATAATGGCCCATTTGGTCGCAATAAAACTACGTTTACTTTTTAACAATTTTATTGATCAATTTTTGATAAGCATCGGCTATTTTTTTCATTCCGATATCATTTGGATGAGCAGAATCTACGGTTGAATTAATATCTAAACCAATTTCCCTATTTGTTAATAGATAGAGATTTTTATCTCCAGATTGCTTAATACGATTTACAAATTGGTTAGCGACAGCACTGCTCTTTTTATATTCTTCGTTAATATCTAAATTGAAGATGGCGTTATTAAATCCTGAGCTATGCTCGGTAACAATAATCGGTGTCTTCGGATGTTTTTTTCGAATTTCGGTAACTGCATTAGACAGTAAAGAATCCAGTTGCTGTGCAGTTCTATCTTTCGTTAAAGCTAGATTTGGAATACAGTCCAATATAAAAACAGCAGCATCCACTTGGTTTATATGATCGATAATAGGTTGTTCTAAACGACCATTACCCGAAAAGGCAACATTGATGACTGGGTTTTTAATAGCTCTACCTAGCATATTACTCCAGGCTAATCCAGGTCTAGTAGCACATGCGCCTTGAGCGATTGAAGTTCCGTAAACAACAACTGGCTTACCTTCTTGAACAACAAATTTAAAACTCTTATCAGACCCTACTCCTATTTCCAACCATTCCACTGTATTGTATAAAGGCAGGTATAAGCGATAAGTAAAATTTGAATTTTTGCCTAATGCTTTGTAATTATAGGTTACCGTATCAGCAAAATTATAGTTACCAAATGCCCAGTTCCAATTACCCCTATCATCTTGCGCATATAAATCGACACCACTAACACCAATCGTAGGCATATGTGGCATATTTAAAGATCCGCTTACTTTATAGCGTACTTTAATGGCTTCCGCATCGGTCTGAAAGTCAACATACAAACCGGCACTATTGGTACCTAAGCTCCATACAGGAGATCGCACCTGACTTTTCAGGCTCTCGGGCAAACGGTAATAATTCGATAATTCTTCCGTATGAATACGTCCTTGAATCACCTTATTTTTAAGCGGATCATTCCAGTTGATCGATTGTTGAGCAAATGAACTAAAAGCAACAAATAGACTGGCAAAAGATAAAACTAAGTTTAATTTCATAATTTAGATTGAAAACCAAATCTACCAATTATCAGGATAAATAGAAATAATTCTTTTGTATCATTCGAATTACTTTAGTTGCCATAAAGAATTCATCGAGGCAACAAGAAATAAGTGCATAAAAAAAAGTCATCGTTTAGAACGATGACTTTTCTTTATGATAAAAGCTCTTTAATTAAAGAATAGCTTGTCTTACACGAACTAACTTTTCCATTAAGTCTTCTAAGTAATCTAAATGTAGCATATTAGCGCCATCAGATTTTGCTTGTGCTGGATTTGGATGAGTCTCAATAAATAAACCATCAGCTCCAACTGCTATTGCAGCTTTTGCGATCGTTTCTATCAATTCAGGTTTACCACCCGTTACGCCAGAAGTTTGATTTGGCTGTTGCAAAGAGTGTGTACAGTCCATAATAGTCGGTACACCAAAACCTCTCATCTCTGGAATTCCTCTGAAATCAACAATTAAATCCTGGTAACCAAATGTATTACCGCGATCTGTTAATAACACGTTCTTATTGCCCGAGTCAATAACTTTATCAACAGCAAACTTCATCGAAGCTGCATTTAAAAATTGTCCTTTTTTAATGTTTACTACCTTTCCAGTCTGCGCTGCTGCAACAAGCAATTCTGTTTGGCGGCATAAAAAAGCTGGAATCTGTAGAACATCAACATATGCTGCAGCTAAAGCTGCTTCATGACTTTCATGAATATCTGTTACAGTGGGTACACCAAATGTTTTACCAACCTTCTCTAAAATACGCAAAGCTTTCTCATCACCTATTCCTGTAAAAGAATCAACACGCGAACGATTTGCTTTACGGTAAGATCCTTTAAATATATAAGGAATATTTAAGCGGTCTGTAATGGTTACGATTTTCTCTGCGATTCTTAAAGCGATTTCTTCTCCCTCTATCGCACATGGTCCTGCCATTAAAAAGAAATTCGTCGAATCTCCATTTTTAATTTGAGGTAGTACTGTATTTATCATTTAATATATGCGTTTCTAATTCCCTAATTCAGACATGAACTTTATTCGCATCAGTTGAATATCTTCATACGAATAATCATCTCCACCTAAATCTTTTAAAGCTTCATCAATAGAATCCGAATCTGCTTGCTTAAAATAATCGTAGACTTCATCTTGACGATCTTGATCGATCATCTCATCAACGAAATATCCGATATTAAGTTTGGTACCAGCATTTACAATTGTTTCAACTTCTTTCAACAATTCTTCATAGCTAATTCCTTTTGCGGCTGCGATATCATCTAAACCAATTTTACGGTCTATATTTTGAATAATCGCGACCTTAAGCGCTGATTTATTTGCTGTACCTTTTATAACTAAATCTACCGGACGATCAATATCATTTTCTTCGACATACGCCTTGATCAATTCTACAAACTGAGCGCCAAATTTAACCGCTTTGCCGTTACCGACACCCTGTATCTGTTTCAGTTCGTCCAATGAGACGGGATAATGCGTACACATTTCATCCAATGATGGATCTTGAAAAATAACAAACGGAGGAAGTGACTTTGATTTCGCAATCTTTTTACGAAGATCTTTCAGCATTTTCAATAGCTCCGTATCTAAAGCGCCTGTTGAATGTCCAGCATCTTCAGATGATGAATCATCTGAAAAATCCAAAGGACGGTTCATCACAAATTTCAGTGCATACGGATTTTCCAGGTAATGACGACCAATGTCCGTCATCTTTAATAAGCCATAATGATCAATATCCTTTGCTAGAAAGTTATTGAGCACCGCTTGACGAACCAATGATTCCCAATACACTACTCCTTTATCTTTACCTTTTCCGAACAAAGGATGCTCATCATGTTTATAAGCAGAAACAGGTTGATTATTCTGACCCACCATGACATTGATCACGTGTAGATCGTCAAAGTTTTCACCTTGTGCTTTAATAAAAGAAAGAACTTCAAATAACGATTGTTCTGCTTCAAAATAAGTTTTTTGAGCACGACAATTATCACACATATTACTACATCCGGTTTCGTCAAAATTCTCACCAAAATAATGTAGAATTTGTTTACGACGACAGACTGCAGATTCTGAATAATCAATAACTTCTTTTAAAATTTGTGTTCCGATTTCCCTTTCAGCAACGGGCTTATCCTTCATGAATTTCGTTAATTTCTCAACGTCTTTCTCCGAATAAAAAGCTAAACATAGACCTTCTCCACCATCACGTCCAGCACGACCAGTTTCTTGGTAATAACCTTCCATAGATTTTGGAATGTCATGGTGAATCACAAAACGTACATCGGGCTTATCAATACCCATACCGAATGCTATCGTTGCTACGATAACTTCGACATCTTCCATCAAAAACTTATCCTGTGTATCGGCGCGTGTTTTCGCATCCAATCCAGCATGATAAGGAAGTGCTTTGATTCCATTGATATTAAGAACTTCACTAATTTCTTCAACCTTCTTACGGCTCAAGCAATAGATGATACCTGTTTTACCAGACTGTCCTTTTATAAAACGAACAATTTCTTTAACGACATTTTTCTTCGGCCTTACTTCGTAGAATAAGTTACCTCTGTTAAATGAAGATTTAAAGAGCATAGCATCATTCATTTGAAGATTCTTACGAATATCTGACTGCACCTTAGGTGTAGCTGTAGCTGTCAATGCAATAATGGGTATTTTTTCACCTATACCATTGATAACCTGACGAATCTTGCGGTATTCCGGACGGAAGTCATGTCCCCATTCGGAGATACAATGGGCTTCATCGACAGCAACAAAAGATACCGTAATCTGCTTCAGAAACTCGACATTCTCCAATTTCGAAAGCGATTCTGGTGCTACATAAAGTAATTTTGTTTTCCCTGCTGTAACATCCTGTTTGACACGCATGATATCACCTTTGTTCAATGAAGAATTTAAAAAGTGAGCAATACTATCCTCTCCGCCAAATGCGCGAAGCTGATCAACTTGGTTTTTCATCAAGGCAATTAACGGTGAAATGACAATCGCTGTCCCCTCACTCATCAATGCCGGTAACTGGTAACAGATAGATTTACCACCCCCAGTAGGCATTATGACAAATGTGTCCTTTCTCTGTAGTACATTTGTTATGATTGCTTCTTGATCCCCCTTAAAAGTATCAAAACCAAAAAAATCTTGTAAATTGTCGAAAAGTGATTTTTCTATTTCCATCGAGCCTCGGGCAAAAATAAGATAGATAAATGACCAAAAAATCTGTAAAATAACCTATTTTTGTATTCATTCTTTAATATAAAAGTAGATATTTTTTTTGTGAAAAGCAACATCGATATAAAAAATATAGCTATCCAAGCTATACAAGAAGAAGCTAAAGCGGTAGCTGATTTATCACAACGGATTGACGACGACTTTGTTAACGTGGTTAAACATATAATTAACTTACAAGGCCGTGTTATTGTCACTGGGATAGGAAAAAGTGCTATTATCGCACAAAAGATTGTTGCGACAATGAATTCGACTGGAACACCCTCCATTTTCATGCACGCAGCCGATGCCATTCATGGTGATTTAGGGATCATTCAAAACCAAGATTTAATCATCGCAATTTCAAAAAGTGGTACAACTCCTGAAATCAAAGTCCTGGTGCCTTTCTTGAAGCAGACCGGAAATACATTGGTCGCTCTGGTAGGAAATATCAATTCTTATCTGGCTGAACAAGCGGATTTCGTACTGGACACCACTGTTGAAAAAGAAGCATGCCCTAACAATCTTGCTCCTACCTCAAGTACCACTGCTCAGCTAGCAATGGGCGATGCACTGGCGGTATGTCTACAGGAATGTCGCGATTTTTCAGATCAGGATTTTGCAAAATACCATCCAGGAGGTGCGCTAGGTAAAAAATTATACCTAAAAGTAGCGGATCTCTCCGATCAAAATGAAAAACCAAAAATCCCAAGTAATGCCACTATCAGAGAAATTATACTGACCATCACACAAAACAGATTAGGTGCTGTTGCAGTATTGCAAGATGAAAAGATTGTCGGCATCATTACCGATGGGGATATTCGCCGTATGATTGAAAATCATGAAGATCTTACAGGATTAACTGCGAGCGATATTATGGGGACACATCCTAAAACGATCGACAAAACAGAGCTTGCTGTAAATGCGCTGCATATGATGCGTCAGAATAACGTGTCTCAATTAATTGTTTTACAAGGAAATATGTATGATGGCATCATACATATTCAAGATTTATTAAAAGAAGGAATAATCTAGTCATACATAATGTAATATTATTGTTATCGCGTTCTTTTCTAAGGCAATTACGTATTAAAATTTCTATTTTGGTACGTTGTTTGACATTATCAAAGAGCATAGTTAACAAATTAAGAAGAAGAAGATATGAAAAAGTTTTTAGCCGTATTAACTGTTATTATTGCATTTGTAGGATTTACTGCAATGCAAACAAGTCAGAGCGAATTTAAATTTGAAAAAGAAACACATGATTTTGGAAAGATCGCACAAGGAACTCCAGTATCATACAGTTTCAAATTTTCGAATGCAGGAAGTGAGCCTATCATTATTTCTGATGTTAAGCCTTCATGTGGATGTTCAGTAGCAGAATTTACAAAAACACCAATCAAACCAGGTGACACAGGAACAATTAAAGTTACTTTCAACGCTGCTTCAAAAGCACCTTTTACAAAAAGCTTTACAGTAACATCGAACACAAAAACACCTGTAAAAACTTTATACATCAAAGGAATTGTAGAATAATTACTTTGCGTACATAATTAAAGAAAAGCCACTTCAAGTAAAGTGGCTTTTTTAGTTTTAATTCAGTAGATTTGTTTCGCTAATTTATATAAAATAATGCCATCAATATCAGAAAAAGGGTATAACATGCCCGCATCCCCAATTAGAAAACTAACACCTTTCGCTGATCAAGCAAAAAAAGAAGGGAAAAAAATCTATCACTTAAATATCGGACAGCCGGACATTGAAACGCCAGAAGTAATGCTCAATGCATTAAAAAACATTGATTTCAAAGTTTGGGCCTATACGGCATCTGAAGGAACAGCATCTTACCGCAATAAACTGACGACATACTACAATAAATTAAACTACAATATCCAACCTACTGATATTTTAGTGACAAACGGTGGCTCTGAAGCGATTATGATTGCGATGCAGGCTTGTCTTAACCCGGGTGAAGAAGTAATCATTCCTGAGCCTTTCTATGCCAATTACAACGGCTTCGCATGCTCATCAGACATTGTGGTAAAACCGATCATGTCTTATATCGACAATGGATTCGCTTTACCTTCTATTGCGGAGTTTGAAAAAGTAATCACTGAAAAAACAAAAGCGATTGCGATCTGTAATCCGAACAACCCTACAGGTTATTTGTATTCTAGAGAAGAACTAGAAGCATTGCGTGAGCTTTGTTTAAAATATGATTTATACTTATTCTCTGATGAAGCCTACCGCGAATTCTGTTATGATGGGCGTGAATTCATTTCACCTATGCATCTGGAGGGATTGGAACAACATGTTGTTGTTTTTGATACCGTTTCAAAACGTTACTCAGCATGTGGTGCCAGAATAGGTTGCTTAATCACAAAGAATAAAGAACTGTACCAAGTCGCTCTAAAGTTTGCACAAGCGCGTTTAAGCCCTTCTTTGGAAGGACAAATTGCAGGTGAAGCAGCTGTAGATACACCAGATAGTTATTTTGAGGCAGTGTCTGAAGAGTATACTGCACGTCGTGATACTTTAGTCAACGGCTTAAATAAAATTGAAGGTGCATTTTCACCTAATCCAGGTGGCGCATTTTACGTTGTAGCAAAACTACCGATCGATAACGCAGATAAATTCTGTCAATGGATGCTAGAAGAGTTTGCATACGAAAATGAAACGGTTATGATGGCTCCTGCAACAGGCTTCTACAGCACTCCAGGTGCCGGAATCAACGAAGTTCGACTAGCATACGTTCTTAATCAGAACGATCTAAAAAAAGCATTGATCTGCTTAGAAAAAGGACTGGAAGTTTACCCAGGCCGTACACACTAATCAGTGAGTATAGACGATAAAAAAGGGTTGCTCAAATGAGCAACCCTTTTTTATTTAAAACATTTTGACCACTTTATACGTTATATATAGTAATTGATCACTAAATTTTATATAATATGGATAAATTGAAGAAATTTGAATTGATGGAAAAAATTGCGAGAGAATTAGAAGATGTTAGGAAAAGTCAGCAAGCCGTATTAGAAAAAATTGGGAAAATCGAGGTGGATAATATCGAACTTGGAGACCAAAATCTAGAAAAGATTCTACCGGATATTTTTCAACGTACAGCAGACAATTCAGATGC
The DNA here is from genome assembly GCF_012030425.1 of Sphingobacterium sp. B16(2022). Lineage (GTDB taxonomy): Bacteria > Bacteroidota > Bacteroidia > Sphingobacteriales > Sphingobacteriaceae > Sphingobacterium > Sphingobacterium anhuiense. Next base: position 2,367,617 of record NZ_JAAUVN010000001.1, read on the forward strand.
AATCCGTCAACTATTAGATTCTTTCCAAGAAAAAACAGAAGAATTTGGAGAGAAAAACAATGTTGCGAAACTAAAAGAACAACAACAAATCAATAGCATTAAATAAAAAAGAAGAGCTTCCTATTTGGAAGCTCTTCTTTTTGTATATTCATCAATGACAAATGTCAATTGATCTTCTTGACTCATATAAGAATTATCCAGTACAATCGCATCTTCCGCTTTACGCAATGGACTTTCTTCCCTCGTACTATCAATATGATCACGATGTGCCAGATTCTTAACAATTTCATCGATCGTCACCTGCTCTCCCTTATTGGTCAATTCTAAATAACGTCGGTTAGCACGTACTTGCGGATCCGCTGTCATAAAAATTTTCATATCTGCATCCGGAAATACAGTTGTGCCTATATCGCGACCATCCATCACGATATTGCGTCTCCGCCCTAATTTCTGCTGTTGCTTTACCATGGCTTGACGCACAGCTTTTATTGTACTCACTTCACTCACCATATCCGAAATATACATCTGACGGATCTCATCCGATATATCTTCATCATTAAGATGAATCTCAGTTTTATCATCATTAGGAATGAAATCGATATGAATATTTTCCAACGCCTCAGCTATTGCTTTATCATCTTTCATATCTATTCCCTCTCTGAGAAAATAAAGTGTCACAGCGCGGTACATTGCACCACTGTCAATGAAAACAAATTTTAATTTTTTGGCCAGTGCTTTTGCCACTGTACTTTTACCACATGATGAAAAACCATCAATAGCGATAATAAAGTTATGTCTTGTTGTCATAAAACTAATTCATCCCCCCAATAATCACCCCAAGCTTATTCACTAAAGGAACCAGTATTAAATTCCCTTCTATAATGCTTTCAGGTAGGAAGATGTATTTTTTATCGTAAATAATATTATCAATATAAAAGCTTAACCAATATTCATTGGTTAAACCGAATACCTGTTCATCAATAGCTTCGATTTTTTCGAAAGAATGTGGAGCAACATTACCGATAAAATGACGTAATGTGCTTGTGATCACATTTGCACCATCCTTTTCGCCATAACCTTTTGAAGTAACCAAGACATTTTGAATTTCTTGATTCTTTTCATTAATTAAATAAACATTCCAAACTTTTGACTCCGGGCTTTCACTCTCCAATACAACAGCAATCGTAATATTTTGAACAATGTTTTCAGGTAAATCCTTTTTCATTTCAATTATTTATCTTTAGTCGCTTTCACAGTAGCCTTTGTAGTTGTCTTTTTAACCGCAGTCGCTTTCTTCGCTGCAGGAGCTTTTTTAGCAGGAGCTTTCTTTGCAGTAGTCGCTTTTTTAGCAGTTACTTTTCCTTTGCTTTTAGGAGCATCAGCTTCCGCCCATTTCAAGACATCTTCATACGTGATCTGCTCTACTTCTGTTCCTTTTGGAATTTTCAAATTCTGTTTTCCAAAACGGATAAACGGTCCCCAACGGCCTTGTTCAATTTGAGCTTCAGGATTTTCGTCAAAAACACGAATTACCTTTTCAATATCTTTTTGTCTCTTGTCTTTGATAATCTGGATACACTCTTCCTCTGTCACATCAAGTGGATCAACATTCTTTGGTAAAGAATAAAAAGAAGAATCATGACGGATATAAGGTCCAAAACGGCCAATGGCAACAGTCATTTCCTTTTCTTCAAAGATACCAACCTTCTTTGGAAGCTTAAACAATTCCATAGCATCCTCAAAAGTAATCGTTTCGATCATCTGTCCTTTTCTCAAAGATGCAAAACGAGGTTTCTCTTCATCATCTTGTGCACCAATCTGCACCAAAGGACCAAACTTACCAATACGGACAGAGACAGGTTTACCCGATACAGGATCGACACCCAATTCACGTTCGTTGTTAGCACGTTCAGCATTTTCTAACGTATTCTGTACTTCTGAATGAAAAGGTCCGTAGAATTCACGCAACATATCTGTCCATTCGGTCAAACCATGTGCAATTTCATCAAATTCCTTTTCTACTTTTGCCGTGAAATTAAAATCTACAATGCCTTTAAAGTGTTCAACTAAGAAATCATTAACAACAATACCGATATCTGTTGGAAACATTTTTCCTTTTTCAGCGCCAGTAATTTCAGTCTTAGTAACGGCAGAGATTTCCGTATTTTCTAAAGTCAATACACGATAATCACGTGAACGTCCTTCTCTTTCTTCTTTCACTACATAACCGCGATTTTGAATCGTAGAAATTGTCGGTGCATAAGTAGATGGTCTACCAATACCCAATTCTTCCAACTTCTTCACCAAAGCAGCCTCTGTATAACGAGCAGGAGGTCTTGTAAAACGCTCTGTCGCGTTCATGCTTTTCAATACGACCGATTGTCCTGTTACCAAAGGTGGCAACAAGGGGTTATCGCTATCATCATCATTCGTTACCTCTTGATCATCATCTGTAGATTCAAAATAAACTTTCAAGAATCCATCAAACTTCATGACCTCACCTGAAGCAGATAAATCCTCCTTACGTGTAGAAATAGAAATTTTAGCTAATGTTTTCTCGAACTCTGCCTCACTCATTTGAGAAGCAATAGCACGTTTCCAAATTAAATCGTATAAACGTTTTTCTGCTGCATCACCTTCAATGCTATGTTCAGAAAAATAAGTTGGACGAATGGCTTCGTGAGCCTCTTGAGCTCCAGAAGTTTTTGTTTTATATTTTCTTAACTTATGATAACGATCACCATAAGCAGAACGAATTTCTTTCTCAGCAGCTTCTGTTGCTGTATCACTTAAATTAACAGAATCGGTACGCATATAGGTAATGCGACCAGCTTCATATAAGCGTTGAGCAACCTGCATAGTACGCGCAACAGAAAATCCTAGCTTACGACTAGCCTCCTGCTGTAGCGTTGAGGTAGTGAACGGAGCCGCTGGAGCTCTTTTCGCAGGTTTTGTTTCCAAACTCTTAACAGCAAATTCCGCTGTCTTACAATCCTCTAAAAACTGCTTTGCTTCAGCCTCTGTTGCAAAACGCTGTGGCAACTCAGCTTTAAAACTATCTTTAACTTTTCCAGTATGGAAAAATGCCACAATACGAAATGATGCTTCCGCATTAAATTTTATAACCTCGCGCTCGCGGTCTACAATTAAACGCACTGCTACCGATTGAACACGTCCTGCGGACAACGATGGTTTTACTTTCTTCCATAACACAGGTGAAAGCTCAAATCCTACCAAACGATCCAGTACACGACGAGCCTGCTGTGCATTTACTAAATTATAATCTATTTTACGTGGATTCTCAATGGCCTTTAAAATTGCAGGTTTGGTGATCTCATGAAATACAATACGCTTAGTACTCTCATCTTTTAAACCTAAAGTCTCAAATAAATGCCACGATATAGCCTCCCCCTCGCGATCCTCATCGGATGCTAGCCAAACTGTTTCTGCGGCCTTAGCTAATTTCTTTAACTCACTGACAACAGCCTTCTTATCACTCGGCACTTCATATTTTTGTTGAAAATCTTTATCTGTATCAATAGCATCATCGGTCTTCACCAAATCACGAATATGTCCGTAACTGGACTTTACCAAAAAGTCCTTCCCTAAATACCCTTCTATTGTTTTCGCTTTCGCCGGAGACTCTACTATGAGTAAATTTTTAGCCATTTAAATTTGAGATTTGTGCAAATAAAGGCATTTCTTTAACGAATGACAATATTTTTAGTCTTTTTTTACATTATTTAAGGAAAAAAAAATAAATAACCATTTGTTTTATTCCAAAACAAGAGCTCATATTTTTTTATAAAATTCTGTTTTTTACCCGTAGAAATTTAACAAACAAGCTTTAACAATACCAAAGACGTACGTACCTCTTTAAATTACATCTATATTGGATCAAATCGTACATCAAATGTATGACCTATCAATTATTGACAACAACCATATAGCTAATAAATGGTTAAGGTATCGTTATAGCTGATAAAAAGATTACCTTGGTTTACCTAACGACAAGAAAACAAACTCCAATCGGTTGGTGACTTTGTAAAAAAACAATTTGGAGAACAAAATACTAATTAAAAAATAAATAAAACAAACTTTCAAGCTATTTCGTTTATAATGTAAGGCTCTTCTTTATAAAAGATATACCTGAAAAAGTGAACATTTGATAAACAAAATATCCAAAATCATATCACTGTATGAGCAATTTCAAAAGAAAGACGAATCTAGAAAACGTAAACAAAACTTCAAAATGGGACATTGTTATCATTGGAGGCGGGGCAACTGGGCTTGGTATCGCTGTCGATGCGGCTTCTCGAGGATTTAAAACATTATTACTCGAAAAATATGATTTTGCAAAAGCAACCTCAAGTAGGAGTACGAAATTAGTCCATGGTGGTGTGCGGTATCTCGCAAATGGAGATATTAAACTTGTCTATTCCGCATTACATGAAAGAGGATTAATTTTCCAAAATGCACCACACTTAGCTAAAATTCAAAGCTTTATTATTCCATGCTATACATTTTTCAGTAAGTGGAAATATCTAATTGGATTGAAAATCTATGATTGGATGGCCGGTGCATACCGGATCGGAACTTCCAGATTTTTATCCAGCAGTCAGGTTGTTTCAAAACTGCATGCTGTCAAACAGGATAATCTAAAAGGGGGTATAATCTACTATGACGGCCAGTTTGATGACTCCCGATTTGCAATCAATCTAGCACAGACAGCAAATTCTCTTGATGCAACAATCTTAAACTATTGTGATGTAAATGCCATTCATAAAGATACAAATGGTCAAGTTTGTGGTGTTTCTTTTACAGATTTAGAGTCAAACCAGAATTTTGAAGTTAAAGCAAAAACAGTCATTAATGCGACCGGAATCTTTGTTGATGATATATTAAAACTGGAATCACCTGTCCATAAGAATTTAGTAAGACCTTCTCAGGGAACACATATTGTCATTGACAAGAAATTTTTAGGGGAAGAAGATGCCCTTATGATTCCGGAAACTAATGACGGACGTGTGCTATTTGGTGTGCCATGGCACGACCACATCCTATTAGGAACGACAGATACGCCCTTAGATATTCACACTATTGAACCAAGACCTTTAGAAGAAGAAGTAGATTTTATTTTGGAAACGGCTAAAAACTACCTCAATCCTGCTCCTACCCGAGCAGATATACTCAGTGTATTTGCAGGTTTACGACCACTGGCTGCACCAGATGAAAGTAATCCAGCTTCAACAAAAGAAATCTCCCGGGACCATAAACTGATCAGCAGTAAATCAGGATTGATTACCATTACAGGAGGGAAATGGACGACATATCGTAAAATGGCAGAAGATACCGTTAACAAAGCCATTCAGATCGGAAAGTTAAATACAGCTCCTTGTATTACAAAAACCTTAAAAATACATGGTTATCTTCAAGAAAAACAGCAGGGACACTGGCAGATATACGGTTCAGATGCAAAGTTAATACAAGAGTTAGCACAAAAGGATCCAAATTTGTCCCAAAAGATTCACCCAAAATTTGATTATATCGCAGCAGAAGTAGTATGGGCAGTAAGAAATGAAATGGCAAGATGCCTGGAAGATGTTTTAGCAAGAAGGATACGCATGCTGTTTTTAGATGCAAAAGCAGCCATGGAGGCAGCTCCCCTAGTTGTTCAGATTATGTCCAAAGAACTTGAGCAATCGAAAACATGGGAAGAAGAACAGCTTGCACAATTCCTTATACTTTGTAAAAACTATACTTACAATTCCTAATCCATTAACAACGCACTTATGAGTACTAAAGAATACATTTTGGCATTAGACCAGGGCACAACGAGCTCAAGAGCAATTATCTTTTCGAAGTCAGGAAAAATAGAAGCGATAGCACAAAAAGAATTCAAGCAGATTTATCCAAAATCTGGTTGGGTTGAGCATGATCCTAAAGAGATTTGGTCCAGTCAACTTTCAGTTTTTACAGAAGTTATGGCCAAGATGAAGATTACCCCAAAACATATCAAAGCCATCGGAATTACAAATCAGCGTGAAACCACTATTATTTGGGATAGAAAAACCGGGGAACCCATCTATAATGCTATTGTATGGCAAGATCGAAGAACAGCAGACTATTGTAAGCAGATCGAAAATCAAGGTCATGGCAATACCATTCAGAAAAAAACAGGTCTTCGTATCGATGCCTACTTCTCCGCATCTAAGATCAACTGGATATTAGACCATGTAAAAGGTGCTAGAGAAAGAGCAAATGTGGGCGAGCTCGCTTTTGGAACCATAGACAGTTGGATTATTTGGAACCTAACGGATGGAGCTGTCCATGTAACCGATGTGTCCAATGCATCAAGAACAATGTTGTACAATATCGAAACTTTAACATGGGATAATGAATTGCTGACCATATTTAACGTACCTGCAAGTATCCTTCCTAAAGTTGCCTCCTCGTCAGAGGTATATGGACATACTTCGGGGCAGATCCTTTCCAGTAGTGTACCTATCGCAGGGATTGCGGGCGATCAGCAAGCGGCACTATTTGGACAAATGTGCACCCAAAAAGGAATGGCAAAAAATACCTATGGAACAGGTTGCTTCTTATTAATGAACATTGGCTCAAAACCAATTTTTTCGAATAACAATTTAGTCACTACGATTGCTTGGAGAATTGGAGGAAAGGTAACATACGCTCTGGAAGGAAGTGTATTCATTGGAGGAGCTGTTGTGCAGTGGTTACGAGATGAATTAGGTATCATCAAAACTTCTGCAGAAATAGAAAAATTGGCTGAAAGTGTAGCGGATAGCGATGGTGTCTATATGGTTCCGGCTTTTTCAGGTTTAGGAGCACCACATTGGAATCCTTATGCACGTGGTACGATATTAGGGCTTTCTCGAGGCACCAATGTCGCTCATATTGCCAGAGCTGCGCTAGAGGGAATCGCATTTCAAATAACAGATATTCTGACAGCCATGCAGTCTGATTCAAATATTGAAATCAAAGAACTTCGTGTTGATGGTGGCGCAAGTGCGAATAATTTCCTGATGCAAACCCAGGCTAACTTTCTCAATACAATCACCATACGTCCTGAGGTAACAGAAACGACAGCACTTGGAGCAGCATATTTAGCCGGTCTAGCGGTTGGATTTTGGCCCAGTGTGGAAGAAATAGCAAAACAATGGCAAATAAACAGAACATTTACACCAATACCAGATCCATCAATTGAACAATCATTGCGAGAATGGAAGCGCGCTGTAGAGACAACCAAGTTTTGGGCTAACTACGATCTCAACGCTTAACAACAGTTATTATGAATGTACTAATCGCAGAATTTATTGGGACAGCCGTGCTCATTTTATTAGGAGGAGGAGTTGTCGCAAATGTTGTATTAAAAGATACTAAAGGGAACAATTCAGGTTGGATGGTAATCAGTACAGCTTGGGCTTTAGCGGTATTTGCCGGAGTAACGATTGCAGGACCCTATAGCGGGGCGCATCTTAATCCTGCTGTTACGCTTGCTAATTTAATATTGAACAAAATGACCTTAAGTTTAGGACTTCAATACATCACAATGCAAATTTTAGGGGCTATGTTTGGTTCATTTGTCGTTTGGTTGATGTACAAAGATCATTTCACCCAAACCGAAGATGCAGGAGCCAAAGAGGCCGTGTTTTGTACAAGACCTGCTATCTTTAATCCTAAAATTAATATCATCAGTGAAATTGTAGGTACTTTTGTCTTAATTTTTTGCATCCTACATTTCACTGAACCAACTATCCAACAAGGACAAACTTTGGGCTTAGGTACTATAGGAGCAATACCTGTAAGTTTTATTGTTTGGGTAATCGGATTATCTTTAGGCGGTACAACCGGGTACGCCATCAACCCTGCCCGAGATTTAGGCCCTCGAATTACACACGCTTTATTACCGATAAAGAATAAAAAAACATTTAATCTAGCATATGCCTGGGTGCCTATAGTCGGTCCACTTATAGGCAGCACTCTTGCCACATTGATCTATTTATGTATAAATTAAGACGATTAAAATTTGTCCAATTGCAAGAATAAAAATCCAATATTCTATAATAAATATCATAATAAGCATTAAGAATAACCTAATCCAGCTAAATAAACTGGATTAGGTTATTTTTTATCAAGTATAATGAAAGGGAAACCTATTGCTCGTAAATCATGTGATCTCAAATAGACTATCATATGCTACATACAAAACTGAATAGCTAAGTGATAACGAAGAAATAAAAAGGCAGTGCACAAACCCAGCGTTCACGAGAACATAATAGTCCCTAGTATATAAGAAGTATCAAATAGCATTATATGAGTATTAAAAATTAGAGATCGGAAGATATAGTGACAGTATGCTTGTCCGATAGGAAGAGGATATAGAAGCTGAATAGGTTAAATGATGAGCATGAAGGGCCTGCAGAAGGCACCGGAAGAACAGGAATAGCTATGCTCTCAGCATAAAAAAGGTATAAACACAAAAAAGCCTCTGCTGTATAGCAAAGGCTTCTGTATAAAAAAGGCACCGACCTACTCTCCCACCTGTTACGGCAATACCATCGGCTCTGGCGGGCTTGACTTCTCTGTTCGGAATGGGAAGAGGTAGACACCGCCGATATAGGCACCTAAAATGTTTTTATGTGATATATGCTCTATAAAAAGCATTATCTATAGACAATTGAAAGAAAAACTAAAAGAGGAAGACAACAGTGTCTGCGTTGCTTGAGAAAGCTTCGGGTGATTAGTATTGCTCAGCTATGGTATTTCTACCTTTACACCTGCAACCTATCAACGTAGTAGTCTACTACGGCCCTATAAGGAAGTCTCATCTCGTGGCTAGT
>NZ_JAAUVN010000020.1 GCF_012030425.1 Sphingobacterium sp. B16(2022)
CGGATCAGCCGTTCCTCCCTTGCGGAGTGGTGCAAAGATAGCACCTTTTTATAATCACTTCCTAATCTTTTCCGGAAATAGTTTGCCGTGAACCGGTAAACAGCTTATAACCTGACCGATAAATTTACCCGCAACCTGTTCTAGGGGCTGAGAAACGGGCGATCCTGGCTTTGAACTGTAAAAAGGGTATGCGGGCGGACTGTTCGTCCTGGGCCGTCTTTTATGGATACAGTATGCTTTTAGGAAATGGTTCCGCAGAAATTATATCTTCTCGGAG
>NZ_JAAUVN010000021.1 GCF_012030425.1 Sphingobacterium sp. B16(2022)
GAAAGTAACAGATTTAAAACAAAAACTTGGAAGGTGCCATAGCTCAGTCGGTAGAGCAAAGGACTGAAAATCCTTGTGTCGCTGGTTCGAATCCAGCTGGCACCACCAAATCTGAAAGTAACAGATTCAAAATAAAAACTTGGAAGGTGCCATAGCTCAGTCGGTAGAGCAAAGGACTGAAAATCCTTGTGTCGCTGGTTCGAATCCAGCTGGCACCACCAGATCTGAAAGTAACAGATTTAAAACAAAAACTTGGAAGGTGCCATAGCT
>NZ_JAAUVN010000022.1 GCF_012030425.1 Sphingobacterium sp. B16(2022)
TGTGCCCATCCCTGAAAATGGACGGTCCAGAGAGATAGAATGATAAGCTAGTCCCGTAGCTCAGTTGGTTAGAGCACTACACTGATAATGTAGGGGTCAGCAGTTCAAATCTGCTCGGGACTACCATAAATAATACGGGGAATTAGCTCAGCTGGCTAGAGCACCTGCCTTGCACGCAGGGGGTCATCGGTTCGACTCCGATATTCTCCACACGTATGCCCGGACACTAAGATATTGTGTTCACGATAAGGCTACAAAGAG
>NZ_JAAUVN010000023.1 GCF_012030425.1 Sphingobacterium sp. B16(2022)
GAGCTGCAGGGTAATGCGGCGATAGCCAAAGCGGCCCTTATGTACATGGTAAACTTTGTTGATTTGCGCTTTGACCTGTTCGTATTTATCTGCTTGTCCCTCCTTCTTGGAATGATAATAGAAAGTATTTCTTGCCATCTTAACGCAACTCAGCAGGATATCAAGATCAAATTGATGCCTTAGCTCCATTATGGCTTTCGCTTGTTTTCGGCTTGAGCTAAGGCGCTGAGCTTTTTTAGCAGGGCATTTTCTGCACGTA
>NZ_JAAUVN010000024.1 GCF_012030425.1 Sphingobacterium sp. B16(2022)
TGTGGGGGATTCTCCTCTCAGAGCCCCTAGACATCGTAGCCTTGGTGAGCCGTTACCTCTCCAACTAGCTAATGTCACGCGAGCCCATCCATATCCTATAAATATTTGATCAAAAACCGATGCCGGTTAATGATGTTATGCGGTGTTAATCTCTCTTTCGAGAGGCTATCCCCCTGATATGGGTAGGTTGCTCACGCGTTACGCACCCGTGCGCCACTCTCATCAGTTCGTAGCAAGCTACTCCCTGAATCCCGT
>NZ_JAAUVN010000025.1 GCF_012030425.1 Sphingobacterium sp. B16(2022)
TGTTGTAAAATACGCGAACGCGCTGAACTGAAACATCTAAGTAGGCGTAGGAGAAGAAAATAATAATGATTTCCCAAGTAGTGGCGAGCGAACGGGAAAGAGCCCAAACCAATAATGTTACGGCATTTTTGGGGTTGTAGGGCTGCGATATGGCATTAGCAAACAGAAGTGGAATGGGATGGGAAGCCCAGCGATACACGGTGATAGCCCTGTACACGTATAGAATGCTAGCCTAGCAGTACCCTGAGTACCGCG
>NZ_JAAUVN010000026.1 GCF_012030425.1 Sphingobacterium sp. B16(2022)
ACTTTCTTCACCTCATAGCCCTTTTGCTACTATGGGTTGCTTTTTGATATATAACCGTGATGCTACGCATTAATCCGTTCGGCCTTGACCGAGGGTCTTCATAATACATCGAGCACATCACAGCATTATCTCTACTGTTGTCTTCTCTTGTAATTTTTTTTCTTTCAATATGTCAAAGAACTCTTTGTAGCCTTATCGTGAACACAATATCTTAGTGTCCGGGCATACGTGTGGAGAATATCGGAGTCGAACCGA
>NZ_JAAUVN010000027.1 GCF_012030425.1 Sphingobacterium sp. B16(2022)
GGTAGCCGTACCGGAAGGTGCGGCTGGAATACCTCCTTTCTAGAGCATTCGGAATTGAAGCTCGTTACGGATACACATGATTTATATAAGAAACAAAAACATTTGAAGAAATGTGCCCATCCCTGAATTGGATGGTCCAGAGAGATAGAATGATAAGCTAGTCCCGTAGCTCAGTTGGTTAGAGCACTACACTGATAATGTAGGGGTCAGCAGTTCAAATCTGCTCGGGACTACCATCTAGATGTGAGATGATAG
>NZ_JAAUVN010000028.1 GCF_012030425.1 Sphingobacterium sp. B16(2022)
TCAACAAAGTTTACCATGTACATAAGGGCCGCTTTGGCTATCGCCGCATTACCCTGCAGCTCAAACGGGATGGAGTGGATATCAATCATAAGACCATTCTTAGATTAATGAGGGAAATGGGTTTGAAGAGTCTGATCAGGATAAAGAAATACAGGTCATACCGGGGTGAACCGGGCAAGATCGCCCCCAATATCCTCAACAGGAAATTCCAGGCTGAGGGGCCTTTGCAAAAATGGGCCACGGATATTACTGAGT
>NZ_JAAUVN010000029.1 GCF_012030425.1 Sphingobacterium sp. B16(2022)
GCTCCATTATGGCTTTCGCTTGTTTTCGGCTTGAGCTAAGGCGCTGAGCTTTTTTAGCAGGGCATTTTCTGCACGTAAATACTCATTCTCCTGCAAAAGTTCCTCTTCACGCGTGAGCGCTTTATTCGTTTTTCTAACTTTTCGCTTGATCTGCGGATTTGCTTTCTTTGTCATCAGGGGTCTTCCTTTTGGCCGTGCCTCCAATCCTTCTGGACCGAACTTGTCCAGCCTTTTCTGCCATTCAATGATATGGGC
>NZ_JAAUVN010000002.1 GCF_012030425.1 Sphingobacterium sp. B16(2022)
ACTAGCCACGAGATGAGACTTCCTTATAGGGCCGTAGTAGACTACTACGTTGATAGGTTGCAGGTGTAAAGGTAGAAATACCATAGCTGAGCAATACTAATCACCCGAAGCTTTCTCAAGCAACGCAAACACTGTTGTCTTCCTCTTTTAGTTTTTCTTTCAATTGTCTATAGATTACAGGAGTATTTAGTACATAGTATTTAGAGAAGTCTAACTACTACTATCTAATTACTGCTGATCTAACAAAAACATTTTAGGTGCCTATATCGGCGGTGTCTACCTCTTCCCATTCCGAACAGAGAAGTCAAGCCCGCCAGAGCCGATGGTATTGCCGTAACAGGTGGGAGAGTAGGTCGGTGCCTTTTTTTATACAGAAGCCTTTGCTATACAGCAGAGGCTTTTTTGTGTTTAGACCTTTTTTATCAAGATTATCTTATCTTTAAGAATAATTTTGATCAATATGTCACAACCTACTTTTTATAAACTCTTCGCATTATTTATACCCATATGGTTTTCATATGCTAGTCCAGCTCAGGATGTGAAACATAAGAAGCCGAATATTATTTTTATCTTGTCAGATGATCATACGAATAAAGCAATCGGTGTATATGGCAATAAATTAGCAAAAACTCCTAATATTGACCGGATCGCTAATGAAGGTGCTTTATTTAATAATTTTTTTGTAACCAATTCTATTTGTGGTCCCAGTCGAGCAGCGCTATTAACGGGTAAATATAGTCATGTGAATGGTTTTATTTCAAATGACAAAAAATTTAATATTAATCAGTTTATTTTCTCCAGATCTTTAGCTGAATCTGGATATCAAACTGCATGGATAGGAAAATGGCATCTGGAAACATTACCTCAGGACGCATTCAGTTATTGGACTATTCTTCCTGATCAAGGTCATTATTTTAATCCAGATTTTATTACACAGACGAATGATACGGTTAATCATAAAGGTTATGTCACAGATATTATTACAGACCTTTCAAAGGACTGGATAGAAAAAAGAGATAAGGATAAACCATTTTTTCTTGTAATTGGTGAGAAAGCCACACATCGCGAGTGGTTGCCTGCATTAGAAGATCTCGGAGCATATGATGATGTTACTTTTCCAGTTCCGTCAACTTTCTACGATACTTATGAGAATAGGAAAGCTGCAGCTCATCAGGATATGAGTATTTCAGGAACAATGAAACTGGGCTTTGATCTGAAAGTAAATGTTGATTATGAAACCGACTGGATTTATAGCCGATTGGATAGCGAACAACGTAATGCTTACCGTGCTTATTACGATGATCGGATAAGTAAAGAATTCAATGATAGAAAACTAACCGGTAAGAAGCTCGCAGAGTGGAAATTTCAACGTTACATGCGCGATTACTTCTCTACAGCTAAGGCGTTGGATCGTAATATCGGAAAGATTTTGAATTTCTTGGATGACAATGGTTTGGCTGAAAATACGATTGTTATTTATGGTTCGGACCAAGGGTTTTATTTAGGCGAACATGGATGGTTTGATAAGCGCTTCATATATGAAGAATCTTTGAGAACTCCTTTTATGATCCGCTATCCTAGGGTTATCAAAGCGGGTACAGTCATTGAACAGCCTGTTTTGAATATTGATTGGGCTCCCACATTGTTAGCGATGGCAGATGCTCCTGCTTCAAAAGAAATTCAAGGAAAATCTTTTTTTGATCTTTTAAAAAATGATGAAGTATCTTGGCGCGATCGAATTTATTATCATTATTATGAATATCCACAACCTCATCGTGTGATGCCACATTTTGGTATCAGAACTACAAAGTTTAAGTTGATTCGTTTTTATGGAGAACAAGATTTTTGGGAACTTTACGATCTTGAGAAAGATCCTCAAGAATTGAATAATATTTATAGTGAGGTTGAAAATAGCGAACTATTAATTGCATTAAAAAAGGATCTGGCAATATCAATTAAAGAATACAAGGATGATCTTGCTGCAGAGATAATGAGTAAATAAAACATCTACCTTTTTTTTGTACTTGTATTGACTTTTTAGGGATATGTATGGTACTTTTAGAATTCCTATATCGGATTTATTTTGCCAAGATTATAACTATGACAGCATATATGGCTTTTGCTGGTTGATTAGTTCATCCAATTATTAAGGTTAATCTGATCTCCTATTTAGTTGTAATTTATTATGTCAGATTTATTTGTTGTATAAACTACTTTATAAACAGGCTGTTATGAGATAAAACAGCTGTAATTTTTATCTATGGACTCTTTTGGTATAGTATTTGGCTATTTTCTGAAAAGAATAGGTTATTTATGAAGGCAAAATTTGCAATTTTTTTGGGAGGGTTAATGTTATTGCTGTCTGTTAGTTCTTGTGTAGGATATTATCATGATCATGGTCATAGACCTCAACGGGGGCATCATCACGGTCACCATAAGAAAGGACATAATAAAAATTACAAGAAGGGGCATAACAAGCACCATAAAGGTAATGGAAGAAATAGAGGTGGACATTAACATAATAAGGGGATATATAATCCCCTTATTATGTTATGATATAATGATCATTTCTGACTGCTTAGATAGATTCTCTAATGGTAATCTCTGCATCTAGTTCTATCGTTTCGTAGACAATTTCTCTCTTTTTTAATCGAAATTCTAGGATATGAATCATTTTTTCAAAAGCTAATTTTCCTATTCTTGTAGCTGGTTGAGAAATGCAGGTCAATGGTGGATTAAAAGAAAAGGCATAATTCGTATTTGAAAATCCAATAAGGGCAATTTCCGATGGAATTTTAATTTTTTGTTGTGCTAATAAACCTATTGTACGATTTGTCAATAAGTCTGTAGCAGTAAAAATGGCATCAGGACTTTTATTGTCATTTTTTAATTCTTCTAATTTATTTAGGATTTGCTCTTCAACGATTTGAATTTGTGATAGATCGCATCTCAGTAATTTTTTGTCATCAAATGGGATGTTATTTTGTTTTAAGGCCTCCTGGAAACCTAGAAGTCTTTCATTTGTAACACCATTAGCAACTCCTGTAATGTGCAGTATATTGCTGTAGTTTCTATCAATAAGTTCTTGCGTTGCTTTTTGTGCCGCTTTTTTATTATCAATTCCTATTTTGAAGGTTTGTAAATTATTATTGATACGATCGAAGATAACAATAGGACAGTTGCTATTATGTAGTTGTTGTAAATAACTTAAGTTAGCACTATCTGATACAGGGGAAATTAATATACCATCAACGCCTTTAGAATATAGAATATCAATACATTTTTTTTCTACTGCAGGGCTTTCTCGACTTTGCATAATAATGATATTGTATTTCTGAAAAAGCGAGGACTCTTCTATTCCTTCCAATATTTGTGAAAAGAATGAATTACTGATAGTCGAAACAATAACTCCTATAATATTGGTTTTACCGGTTTTTAAACTTCTAGCTAATGCATTATATTGGTAATTATGTTTATGGGCATAAGCAATGATCTTCTCTTTTGTTTCTTTATTTATTTCGTAACTATCGGATAAGGCTTTGGAAATGGTGGGAGCTGATAAGTTTAGCGCTTTTGCGATATCTTTAAGAGTTAATCTTTTCATAATTTCCTAATATAACTTATAAAGATACTAAATTGTGTAAAGATTCGATCATTGTAAGGGACATAATGTGTTTCCAATAATTAAATCCTATGAAATCTTTCTATCTTTGTATTTATGAGTACATTATTAGATATAGGACAAAAGCCATATAATCATTATGGATCTTACTTGAAAAAGAAATATAATGGTCAACGCGTATATAAAGTCATTGTGGATGGGAATTTTACTTGTCCTAATCGTGATGGAAGTAAGGGGTATGGTGGTTGTTCATATTGTAATGTAGATTCATTTACTCCCGAATCTGCACGTAAATTGCCTACAATTCGTGAACAGGTGGAAGAAGGTATCAAAAGAGCGCGAGAAGGGTATCGTGCTGATAAATTCATTATCTATTTTCAACCCAATACGAATACTTATGCCCCTGCACATTTTTTGAAGGCGATGTATGATGAGGCTTTAGCAGTTTGTCCTGAAGATACTGTTGGTCTTTCTGTTGGAACTAGACCAGATTGTATTGATTTTGAAAAGGTAGCTTTGTTAGAAAGTTATTGTGATCGTTATGATGTTGACCTGGAAATGGGAATGGAATCAATTTATGATGAAACTCTGGATAGAATTAATCGTGGTTGTTCTCATGATGAATTACAAAAAGCACTTAAATTAGTTGAAAATAGTCCATTGGAAATATGTGTACATACAATTTTTGGTTTCCCTTGGGAATCGCATGAAATGATGTTAAGATATGCTGATGAAATAAATAAACACCCGCAGATTAAATTTGTGAAGTTACATCATCTGCATATTGTTGAAGGATCGATCATGGGCGTTCAGTACAAGCGTGAACCTTTTCATGTTTTCTCCATTGATGAATATTGTGACTTTCTAGCAGAATTTATTCCACTATTGCGACCGGATATTGTTATTCAACGATTATTTGGGTTGGCAGATCAAGATTTACTGATTGCTCCAAATTGGGGAATGAAGAAATCAGCTATTCAAACGTACATAGATAAGGCTTTGGAACGTAAAGAGGCCATACAAGGCTCGAAATATATAGGATAAAAAAAGGTTGCTATAATTATAGCAACCTTTTTTTATTTTTCTATGATTGATTTTAAATCGGCCGGAGAGTAATTGATCGATTTTAATGTTTTGTTATCTTCTGTTCTGAATACTAAGAATAGACCATCTACTTCTTTATAGTAACTATCGACACCTTTTGAATTTTTGTAATGTGCTATTGTTGCTTCAGCCTCTTCAATGGATTGACAGGCTTTACTCATGTTTGAACGTTGCACTTCTTCGAATAGCTCATTAAATTTGTCTTTTAAACCAAATTCAAGTACAGCACCTGCTAACACATACTGTATATCACATAATGCATCTGCTACTTCTACAAGATCATTGTTTTGGATAGCTTCTTCCAACTCTTTTAATTCTTCAGCAATAAGAGATACACGTAATGCACTGCGTTTTTCACTTGGGATTGTTGGTTTTTCTAATATCGGATGCTGGAAAACTTTATGAAATTCGGCTACGGATGTTAATGTTTTTGGATCAGTCATGTTATATTTTATTTTTACTAAATTATGCAATATAATCTAATTTAAAAATTGAGTCAAATAAAAAAAGCAGCTGTGAAGCTGCTTTCTATATAAAGGAGTAAATATTAAATTAAATGTTTCAATTGAACTAGCTCGCGCTCTTCAATGTATCTCCAACGACCTCTTGGTAAATCCTTTTTAGTCAAGTTAGCATATACAACACGGTCTAGTTTTACTACTTCATATCCTAACGATTCAAAAATACGTCTTACGATGCGATTTTTACCACTATGGATCTGAACACCAACTTCTCTTTTACTTCCGCCAGTTACGTAGCTTAAATCATCAGGTTTTACAAAACCATCTTCCAGTTCAAGACCGAAAACAATTTTATTAAAATCACCTTGTGTTAAGCTTTTATTCAATTCTACGTTGTAGATTTTACTGATGTTATTACGAGGGTGCGAAAGTTTTTCAGCTAAATTACCATCGTTTGTCATTAATAATAAACCAGTTGTATTTCTATCTAAACGACCTACTGGATAGATACGTTCTTTAGTAGCTTTTGAAACTAATTCCATTACTGTGTGACGCTCCTGAGGATCTTCGGTAGTAGTAATGTAATCTTTAGGTTTATTTAATAGGACATAAACCATTTTTTCACGTTTCAAACGCTCACCATTATATTTAACGTCGTCTTTAGCTGGATCTACTTTAGCACCTAATTCAGTAACGGCTTCACCATTAACACTAACAACGCCAGCTGCGATTAATTCATCTGCTTTTCTTCTAGAACATACTCCAGAATTAGCGATATAACGATTTAAACGAATTAGGCCGTCATTTTGAGAAGATTTTGAACGTTGAGGTCTTTCTGTTGATCTTCTTTCAGTAGAACCCTCTTTACGATCTTCGTCATTATTGAATTTTTTATAAGAAGATTTATATTGTCTATCTGATTTGTCTCTAGCTGGACGTTTAAAGTCAGTTTGATCACCATCAGATTTTTGAAAAGATTTGCCTTCTTTGTTAAAAGGTTTGTCAAAAGTTCTTTTTCTGTCGGAGCTATCACCTTCTTTTCTGAAAGGTCTCTCACCGCCAAAAGATCTACCTTCTTTGTTGAAAGGTTTGTCAAAAGTTCTTTTTCTGTCGGAACTTTCACCTTCTTTTCTGAACGGTCTATCACCACCAAAAGATCTGCCTTCTTTGTTGAAAGGTTTGTCAAAGCTTCTTTTTCTGTCGGAACTTTCGCCTTCTTTTCTGAAAGGTCTATCACCACCAAAAGATCTGCCTTCTTTGTTGAAAGGTTTGTCAAAGCTTCTTTTTCTGTCGGAGCTATCACCCTCTTTTCTGAAAGGTCTATCACCACCAAAAGATCTACCTTCTTTGTTAAAAGGTTTGTCAAAGCTTCTTTTTCTGTCGGAGCTATCACCCTCTTTTCTGAAAGGTCTGTCACCGCCAAAAGATTTACCTTCTTTATTGAAGGGTTTGTCAAAGCTTCTTTTTCTATCGGAGTTTTCGCCATCAAATTTTTTGAAAGGTCTATCACCTCCAAAAGATTTTTTGTCGTTATTATATGGTCTGTCTGTGTTATCTTTATTGCCGAATGATGAACTTCTCGGTCTTTTGTTTTCTTTGAAATTAGAGGATCTATCATCCTTTGAACGATCGCCTCTTGGTTTGAAGTTTTCTGAGGTACTTCTTGAGTTTTTGGACTTGTCATCACGACTGTTCCTTTTATTGCTGAATGGCATCTTATTACTATAAAATAATGTGAACGGCAAATTTACCCATAATTTTCTTTTTTTCTAGAAATAAATTTAATTTTTTTTTTGAGGGATGAAAAGTTACAAAAAAATCAAGCTTGAAACATGTTTAAACCTTGAAAAGGTTAAGTGTTTGTTTTTTAAGTAAATAGTCTTTATCTTTGTAGCCTTGAATTTGTACCAAGCTATTTTTTGATCGATTTTATCGTGGATAGGGTAGCATTAAGGGAGTGAATGTTTAGAAAAAAAGTATTATGTTGTAGTCTGATTTTGTCGGCGTTAGTGTTGTCAAAATTGTACTCAAACCCAAACACAATTGCTGCAGGTGATGATAAGATCATTACTGTGAAAGCGCCAAGTAATCTTTCTAATGGGGAAGATGAAAAGGAGAAAAATGAAAATAATGATAATAATCATTATTTGAGTTCGTTGACATTTGCCAATGATACGTTGCCGATAAATCGGCCACATGTTGAAAGCAAGTTGTTGCGATATTTTAAAAACTTCTCTTTCAAAAAGAGAGGCTCTTACAGTCTACATAAAAAAGCAGAGGCCTATCTGCCGCAGATTGAGAAGATTTTAGCATCCTACGGTATTCCTGAAGACTTTAAGTACGTTCCATTGGTAGAAAGTGGATTGGATCGAGGAGTCGTTTCTTCTAAAGGGGCTGGTGGCTACTGGCAGTTTATGCCTGCAACTGCTAGACTTTATGGATTGAAAGTGAATGGAAATGTTGATGAGAGACGAGATTTGACGAAGTCTACTCATGCCGCCGCTAAGTACATTAAATCACTTTATAAGCAGTTTGGAAACTGGACTCTTGTAGCTGCTGCTTATAATGTAGGTGGAGGAAGTTTAAAGGGTTCTATTAGACGCCAGAAAGAGGATAGTTATTACAATTTAAAGTTGAATAATGAAACTGGTTCTTATGTCTATAAGTTGATTTCGATGAAAGAGATTATCGAGAATCCTGAAAAACATGGTTATACGCGCTATGCGAACCGATCGGATCAGAAAGATCCAAATGAGAATATGTTATAAGAAAAAGGCTTGAATTATATAATTCAAGCCTTTTTTTCTAGTGTCTGTTCTACCTATCTTAGGTCTACAATTTCATAACCGCTGTATTTGCTTTTGTTAAAGCTAAATAAACTGTTATCCAAATTCTTATTGGGAACCTGACTCTTAATCGTGTAACTGTATTGACCACCGTTTTTATCATAGATAGTCGCATCATATATCAGTTTTGTTGCTCTATTGATGCGGAGTTTTATCTTAGAATAGTTCTTTTTACTATCAGTTGGTGTTAAATGAACGACATTTAAAAGTGTGTTTCCAGCTTTTTCATTTGCAATCAAGTTATATTTAAATCCGGTTTTATAAAAGCTAAAAATATTACTGGGATCTATTGCATCTGTGCTATTCTCTATTGCTGCAATCTGAACTTCTTTTTCTTCTTTCAAAATAGTATATAAGCTCTTTGCATCTGATATCATTTCTTGACTATTCATCGTAATATGATATCTATTGTTTTTCTTATCTAAATAGAGTGTCCCTGCGTCGGTGTAGGCAGATTTATTTGAACCCTGAATTGCTGAAAATGAAAACTTTGCTTGTACCGTTTGATAACTATCATACTTTTTACTGACTTCTGTCAATATTTTTTTTGCAGCAGCATCTTGTTGTGCCAGTGCTGGAGTTGCGACTGCTAAGGTTATGAAACCTAGCATGATGCCCATTGTTTTTTTCATCTTTTAATCCTTCCTTAATGTTTCTAAAAACTGTTCTAAAGAATATTCATCGGGATAGAGTACTTCACGGGCCTTGCTTCCTTCAAAAGGACCAACGATTCCTGCAGACTCTAACTGATCAATTATTCTCCCAGCTCTATTGTACCCCAGCTTTAATTTACGCTGGATGAGTGATGTTGACCCCTGTTGATGCATAACAATTAGGCGTGCCGCTTCTTCGAATAATTGATCTCTATCTGAGAAATCAAAATCTGTAGAACCTGAACCATCGCCACTTTCATCAACATATTCAGGTAGCATAAATGCGGATGGATATCCACGTTGACCTCCGATAAAGTCAGAAATCATTTCGACTTCTGGAGTATCTACAAATGCACATTGAATACGAATCAAGTCACTACCTGTTGATAAAAGCATATCTCCACGACCAATTAATTGATCTGCACCTCCTGAATCTAAAATAGTACGTGAATCTACTTTAGATAATACGCGGAATGCCAAACGTGCCGGGAAATTGGCTTTAATCGTACCTGTAATGATATTGACCGAAGGACGTTGGGTGGCAATTACCAAGTGAATACCAACCGCACGTGCTAATTGTGCTAAACGTGCAATGGGTGTTTCAACTTCTTTACCAGCTGTCATCATCAGATCGGCAAACTCATCTACAATAAGAACTATAAAGGGTAAGAATCGATGACCCTCCTCAGGGTTTAATCTGCGATTGACAAATTTTGCATTATATTCTTTCAAATTACGTACTTGTCCATTTTTTAGCAAGTCATAACGTTGATCCATTTCAATACAAAGGGAGTTTAATGTGTTGATAACCTTCTTTGTATCTGTGATAATAGCATCTTCTTCTCCTGGTAATTTCGCGAGAAAGTGTCGCTCTATTTTTTTGAATAAAGAAAGCTCTACTTTTTTTGGATCGACCAATACAAACTTTAATTCTGCAGGATGTTTCTTGTACAGTAGCGATGTTAAGATCGCATTGATACCTACGGATTTACCTTGTCCTGTAGCACCGGCTACCAGTAAGTGGGGCATTTTAGCTAAATCGGCAATATAAACTTCATTCGAAATTGTCTTCCCTAAGGCGATTGGCAAGTCCATATCCGTCTTTTGGAATTTTTCTGTTGCAATAATTGATTTCATGGAAACCATTTCAGGATTGCTATTAGGAACCTCGATACCAATAGTTCCTTTTCCCGGCATCGGAGCAATAATACGGATACCTAAAGCCGCTAAACTCAGTGCAATATCGTCTTCTAGATTTTTAATTTTTGAAATACGTACTCCAGGTTTAGGAATGATTTCATATAATGTTACCGTAGGACCGATTGTAGCCTTGATATGTTCAATCTCAATATTATAATTACGTAAGGTGTCAACAATTTTATTTTTGTTGGCCTCCAGCTCTTGCTGGTTGATCGTGATTTTTCCAGTTCCATAATCTTTTAATAGATCTAAGGTTGGATGTTGATATCCTGATAAATCTAATTTAGGATCATACTGACCGAATTGTGCAACTAGATCATTAGCCGTAATCGTCTTTTCTTCTTTAGGTGATTCTACTTCTAATTCATGACTTTGTACCGGCTTTTCTTCTACAATAGGATCTATTTGAAGAGGTTCGTCTACCGTAAATGAAACGGTATTTTCATTCATTATATTCGTATCCTCATCCGCTGGAGTTGGTTCTTCGATTTCGAATGGGATGAGCACTTTGTTCTCAGGTTTTATTTCCGAAACAGGTAAAATGATTTCTTTATGAGGAGGAGTGAATTCTTCATTTAATTGAATATCAGCATTTCTACTCGATTGAAATCTGTCATTCAGACTAGGTGCAGGTGTATAGGTTTCCCTTCTATTAATTAATGGTTCAGATACTGATGGTTCTGTTGTACGGATGGAGTTTGTGTAGTTTGTTTCTTCTTCTTCCGTATCAAAATTTTCATCTTCCTCATCTTGTTTTTTACGCGAGTCAAAAATACTAAATTTTAGATCTAGGTTATATACCAGTATCAATGTCGTCAAATAGGCAAAGATTAAAATTCCGGCAACACCAACTGTTCCAATTTGAGCTTCTAATAATTTATTAGTCCAGAAACCAAACTTACCTTCTAAAATGTGAGGCACTTTTGTAATGAAGCTATGCAAGAAACCTAATGTAACAGATATAAATACGATCGCGATAAAAGAGTATATAATGGTACGGTAAACTGGTAATATTGATTTTTTGTACAATAATTTATATCCGATTACAAAGAAGACCAGTACAAAGAGGAAGGACGCAATGCCGAACCAATTGTAAATAAATTGGTTTGCAAACAATGCACCATATTTTCCCAATCTATTTTGTACTACAGGTAGTTCGATATCGGGATTGTCAATTTCTTCCGCTGTATTCATCACTACGCCCCAACCACCATTATTGGTTGCAATATAGCTTTGATCTTCAGACCAGGTGAATAAATATGAAACAAAAGCTATCCCCAATAATATCGCACATAGTATCAGGAAAGCCCCTAAAATTTTAATTAATTTTTGTTGCAGTTCTGATAAGTCTCTAGCGGGAGCTTCTTCTTTATTTTCTACTTTCTTATTATTGGGAGCTTCTTTTTTCTGACTCCTTTTAAATGTTGTATTAGCGCTAGATGGTCTAAATGTATTTCCTTTATTTGACATGAATTTTCACAGTTATCCTTCATACAAACTTAAGTATTTAGGAGGAAATTTAATTGGCTTACTAAACCTTTTATTTTTTCTTGTAGCATTTTGTTTCTAACATACGTTTTTTAATGAGACGATCGTTGAATTTTGTTGTAAATAAAAAATGAAAATGAAAAAAGCATTATTTTTTGGAATCAGTATAATGGTTTTTATGCTGACATTAAATTCATGTAATAAGCTGGATGATGATTACGCTTATGTGGAAATCTCGGCTGTGTCTGCTGTGAATGCTGTACCTGGATCTGAAGGATTAGATATTGGTCTCGACCAGAATAAATTGAATAATAACTGGGAGGGTGTTTTCTCCTTTAATCGCGTTTTGAGTTATAAAAATGCGTATCCTGGTAGTAGACTCGTGCGGGTATTTGATCCGAAATCAACTCCTGGTGATACAGCACTAGTGAGTAAAAAAGTAGATTTTACTCCAGGCAAATTTTACAGCCTCTATGTGATCGGTAAAGATAAAGTTGATGTATTGGCTACTGAAGATGATTTTGGAACTTTGAAAACAGGATATGCAAAATTTAGATTTATGAATTTGAGTCCTGAAGCATCTAAGTTGACGCTTACATTAAATGATGTTGATAGTTTAGCTGTTAAAGATAAAGCTTATAAAGAATTGGCTCCTTTTAAGAATATTAAAATTGCTGATGTATATAAACTGAAAATAAATGGTGTTGGTATGACTGAACTGTTGGGAGATTTTAAACCTGAAGATAAGGAAGTTTATACCATTTATGCCGCAGGTTTGAAGTCAAGTAGCGATACCAATAAAAAATATAGCTTCCAAATCGTTAAGCATAAATAAGTAGAAGATCTGGTTATAATTGTGGTTGATTATAATAACTAAGCCTGTTCTGAAAAGAACAGGCTTTTTATTTATCTTGCTGAATTTAAACGAATGGGAAGTAAATATTTGACATTGACCGGTATACCTCTTTGTCGCCCTGGTTCCCATTTTTTCATCTTTTTAGCGACTCTGATTCCAGCTTCACCGGCTCCATAGCCTATATCTCTTTTAAGTTTAAAATCGCGGGGTTCTCCACTTTTATCGATAACGAATTCGATCTCTACTACACCGTGTACACCAGCACGCAGTGCTTGCGTAGGATAATTATAATTTTGACCGATGAAGCTCATCAGTGCTCTAATACCTCCTGGATAAGTAGGTTCTTTCCAGCCTGTAATTGAATCATAAGGTGTTTTATTGCCTATTGAATCTGTGGTAATGCCTGAAATCAGTTTCCCTTCTATGAAAGTTTCTGTAAAGGTATATCGCTTTCCATTAAAGTGCCCCTTCCAATCACCTTGTTTTTTGTGATTGACATAGTTACCTTCTTCGTAACTATAGGAGTTATCTGATACGGCGAAACCATTGCCATCTTTTAGCAGGATCTTTCCTGTTGAATCTGCGTAGGCTAAATAAAGTGTTTCTTCAATTTTATATTTACCTTTTTTATCGATCGCAAAGGGATAATATAGAATAGATTTTATTTTACCATTTTGATGATAGTAGAATGCCGTATCGATCTGTTCTGAATAATTTGAATACATCTGCTCTGATTTGAGATTCCCATTTTCAAACATTTCGTATTTCTTACCTTTAAATTTTGTTCCGGAGATATTGGTTACTTTTCCTTGCAATTTGAGTGCATTATTAGAAAGATAAAATTCTTCAACTAAGGTATCTTTTGTATTTTGATCTGGAATGCTGACAAGACGTACATAATATGCTTTATCTAACTCTTTTGTTACTTCGTTATTTTTTGTATAAAGTGTTTGAATGTTTACTTGTGCATAACTAAAAGTACACGTTATAAGATACAGCAGGCTTATTAATGCGATTTTTCTCATCTAACTTAATGTCTGTTTGGATATGTAATTTTTTTTAAAGTGTAAAGATAGTAAAAGTTCATAAAATAAAAATGACCGATCAAGTCGGTCATTTTTATTTTATGTAATTAAAAAAGTTTATTCAGCAATAATTAAATAGTAGTTTTTCTTTCCTCTTTGTGCAATGATATATTTATCATTAATCAAGTGAGAAGCATTGATTACTTGTTCAATATCTGTCGCTTTTTCGCGGTTGATTGACACACCACCACCTTGTAGCATTTTACGCGCTTCACCTTTAGAAGGGAATACCTGTGTGTTGACTGCTAGTAGATCTAATATGTTAATACCACTGCTCAAAGTTTCTGGTGAAACATTGAATTGCGGAATACCTTCGAATACATCTAAAATAGCTTCATGATCTAATCCATTTAAGAATTCAAGCGTACCATTGCCGAATAAGAAATCAGAAGTTTTGATTGCTGTTTCATATGCTTCTTCCGAGTGTGTACGAATAGTAATGTCTTTTGCTAAGGCTTTTTGTACTGCTCTTGTATGTGGAGCTGCATCGTGCTCGGCAATGATGTTATCAAGTTCTTCTTTAGATTTTAAAGTAAAGATCTTAATCCAATTTTTAGCATCATCGTCCGAAGTATTTAACCAGAACTGGTAATATTTGTATGGTGATGTTTTCTTAGGATCTAACCATACCGCTCCGGATTCAGTTTTACCAAATTTTTGGCCATCAGCTTTTTTAATTAACTGTGTTGTGATAGCAAAAGCAGTCCCTTGATCTTGGCGACGGATAAATTCTGTACCCGTTACGATATTTCCCCACTGATCGGAACCTCCCATTTGTACTTTACAGTTGTGATGTTTCCATAGATAATAGAAGTCATATCCTTGAATCAATTGGTACGAGAATTCTGTAAACGAAAGGCCGTTTTCACCTTCCAAACGTTTTTTTACAGAATCTTTAGACATCATATAGTTAACAGTAATTAATTTACCAACATCACGAATAAAATCTAAAAATTTGAAATCTTTAAACCAATCGTAATTGTTAACCATTTTGGCATCATTTTCACCTTCTCCAAATGCAAGGAATTTACCTAACTGAGTTTTCAAACAATTCACATTGTGATTTAATGTGTGTTCGTCCAATAAGTTACGTTCTGCAGATTTGAATGAAGGGTCTCCAATCATTCCTGTTGCACCACCAACCAAAGCAACAGGCTTGTGTCCTGCATTTTGGAAGTGTATCAACGTCATGATTTGTGTCAAGTGACCTACGTGTAAAGAGTCTCCTGTTGGATCAAAACCAATATAACCAGATACCTTTTCTTTATTTAGTAAGTCCTCAGTTCCGGGCATAATGTCTTGAAGCATGCCTCTCCAGCGTAATTCTTCTACAAAGCTCATTGTGT
Source organism: Sphingobacterium sp. B16(2022) (assembly GCF_012030425.1). Lineage (GTDB taxonomy): Bacteria > Bacteroidota > Bacteroidia > Sphingobacteriales > Sphingobacteriaceae > Sphingobacterium > Sphingobacterium anhuiense. The sequence continues at coordinate 14,662 of NZ_JAAUVN010000002.1, forward strand.
AAAATGGGTTAAAAATTTTTAATATAAGCCACAAATATAAGAGATTAAGCTGTATATTGAGTGAATATTTCTCGTTAAATGACTACGGTAGGTATAAAAATGCTGTTATGAATTTTTTATCACACTTTTATTTTGAACGTTTTGCGACGACTCCTGAAAGAGTTGTTGGTAGCTTATTACCTGATCTATTGAAAAATGCCGATAAGGCTTTTATCCTCAAACCCAATAATTTTGAAGATCAGATAGGAGCCAAGCCGTTACAATCTGAATTACTTAAAGGGTGGAATGGGCATATTGAAGTTGACCGTCTGTTCCACAATTCGGATTACTTTTTCCACCATACACATGAGATCAAAGAATCTGTCAAGAATGAATTGATCGGACTTCCGATTAGGCCTTCTTTTTTTGCGCATATCGCACTAGAACTGTTATTAGATCATCTTTTAATTGAACATAAAGCTGTTTCTATTGCTAAGTTTTATACCGCCCTTGAGCGGGTAGACCGTAACTCTTTAAGATCTTTTCTAGTTACTAGTGAACTAAAGGATGTCGCGAAGTTTGATACTTTTTTTGATAGATTTATTGCCTCTCAGTACATTTATGAATATACGGATCTGGCACAGGTTACCCGTGCGTTATTTCAGATTTGTAAACGTTTATGGTCTTTTGATGTTCATGAAGATCAAGTTTTATCGGTAAGCAGTAAATTAAGCCTTTATGTAAAAGAAAATATGAAGGATTTTCATGACATCTATCAATATATTCATTATGAAATGATAGATTTTGAATAGTATTTGTGATGCATTACTATTATCCGTATTATTTTTTTTTATTTTCGTAGCAAATTACTTAACATATTAACATAAACTACATGTTTAAAAGACTTTTTCGTAAGAAAAGTGTTGATCAGATTATCTACGACTCGCAACATGGTGAGGGTTCAGGACTTGCAAAGGTACTCGGTGTAAGAGATTTGGTTTCACTAGGTATTGCGGCTATTGTCGGTGCAGGAATTTTCAGCACAATCGGCCTAGCAAGCTATGAAGGGGGACCTGCGGTTTCACTTCTGTTTATTTTTACAGCTTTTGCCTGTGTTTTTACGGCTTTGTCTTATGCTCAGTTTGCCAGTACAGTTCCAGTTTCGGGAAGTGCTTATACTTACGCATATGTTGCCTTTGGGGAATTATTTGCTTGGATTATCGGATGGGCTTTAGTTTTGGAATATGCCGTTTCTAACACCGTAATTGCAATTTCCTGGTCTCAGTATTTTGCTTCAATGCTGGAAGGGTTTGGGATACATATACCCGCTTGGTTATCGATGGCTCCTGGCTATGCATTGGACGCATCACAAAAGCTTGCTGAGCACGGTGCAAATGCATTGACGGCAGCAGATAAGCAGGGATTAGAAGCTTATTTAAGCGCTCCGCGAATCGGAGGAGTACCAATCATCTTTGATCTCCCTGCAGGTATTATTACTGTACTAGTTACTGCTTTAGTCTATATTGGGATTAAAGAATCACAACGTGCTAGTGCGATCATGGTTATGATCAAAGTCGGGATTATATTGGCTGTAATTTTTGGGGGTATCTTTTATGTGAAACCGGAAAACTGGACACCTTTTGCTCCAAACGGAATGCACGGTGTTATGGGAAGTGTTGCGGCTGTGTTTTTTGCTTTTATTGGTTTTGATTCGATTTCAACGACTGCAGAGGAATGTAAGAACCCGCAACGTGATTTACCTAAGGCTATGATCTGGTGTTTGGTAATCTGTACGGTCTTATATGTCGCTATAACCCTCGTATTAACTGGTATGGTTAATTACACGGAGTTGAATGTAAAAGATCCTTTAGCTTTTGTGTTTAAGTATGTTGGGTTTGATTATATGGCTGGTGTTATATCGGTTACTTCCGTAATTGCGATTACAAGTGCATTATTGGTGTACCAATTGGCGCAACCGAGAATCTGGATGACGATGAGCCGGGATGGGCTGATGTCTAAACGCTTTGCACGTATACATCCTAAATATAGAACCCCTTCTTATGCAACTATAGTAACAGGTATCGTTGTGGGAGTTCCATCATTGTTTTTTAAGATGGATTTTTTTGTCGATTTAACAAGTGTAGGTACTTTCTTTGCCTTTATTATGGTATGTGCGGGTGTTCTTTATATGGATTATTCTGGATTATCTGAAAAGTCAAAATTTAGAGTTCCTTATGTAAATGGTAAATATTTAGTTGGTCTAGGCTTACTGGGTGCTATTGTTTTGATGTGGATTTATGGACAGGCAATCCTATTAGAATGGAAGAACCTGACTTTTATGGAGATAATCGAACATAAGGTGTTGATCATTATTTTTTGGTTAACCTGGTTAGGACTTAGCATTTATAGTTTTAAAATGAATTTCTCTTTATTGCCGGTAACTGGTATTTTGATTAATCTTTATTTAATGACAGAATTGGGAGCGAGTAACTGGATTATCTTTATTATTTGGCTTATTGGTGGATTAGTTATTTATTTCCTTTATGGATATAAGCACTCGAAATTAAATAAAGAAAGTATTTCTTAACGTGCATCATGCTACTAGATAAAAAAAAGCTCTAAACATTGTTTAGAGCTTTTTTTATATCTGCTAGAATCTCCAGAGAAGGATTCTGCCAACTTTATTTCCCTGTTCCATTCGGATGACTTCCATTTCGGTTACATTCAGCTTTTTAAGCTTGTGTTGTAAACCTCTGATATCTTCGCGGTGAGCTACCAATGTCGAAAACCATTTTACTTGATCTTTATAAAATTGGCTTTCAAAAATCATTCGTCCGATAAAAGCTTTTTCGCCACCATCGCACCACAGTTCGCTTCCTTGACCTGCAAAACTTTGAACGATATTTTCTTGCTCAGCGGGCTTTAAACTTTTTATTTTGCGGTCTGCTTGTGCCAATGCTTCTAATTGAGAGGAAAAGAATGGTGGGTTACAGATCACCATATCATATTTTTCATTTTCGAGAATGATATCCTTGAAGATAGCTTTGGGGTTATTCTGTAATCTAATCTGCACATTGTTTTTAAGTTCTGGATTTAACCGAACGATTTCAATGGCATTTTTGTACGCTTTCTTTACAATTTCTGAACCTACAAATGACCAACCGTATTCGTGATGACCGACAATTGGGTAGATACAATTTGCGCCAACTCCGATATCAAGGATTTTAACTTGTTTTCCTTTTGGAATTTCATTATTGTTGCCTTTCGCTAATATGTCAGCAACGTAATGAATGTAGTCTGCCCGCCCTGGAATAGGAGGGCAAAGGTTCTCTTTAGGAATATCCCAATATTGAATGTTATAGTATTGCTGAAGCAATGCTTTATTTAAATGTCTTACTGCTTCTGGATTTGTAAAATCTATTGTTTTTGTTCGGTAATCGTTAACAAAAATGAATGGTTTGAGTTCAGGAACGACTTTGATTAATTTCGCAAAATCGTATGCATCAAGATGTTTATTTCTAGGGTGAAGTTTTTTTGTGGGAGTTGTTGCTGTTCCTGCCATAATGTTGTATTTGATGCAAAAATAAGCTTTTATTTTAAGAGATCGCTGAAATAAAAAATAGCTGGTGGTAAATGCTCAATAAAAAAACCTCCAAGCTGTGTTTAACTTCTTGGAGGCTTATGGTATAAACAGGATACTATCAGTTGTTTTTCCGCTTTAAATCTATGGTTGTTGTTTGCGGTAAACTTAGTGGTACGCGTTCTATAGTTACAAAACTAGCATCTAAACCAAATCCTTTTTCTTCGGATAGACTTAATTTTTTAAGATAACCATATATCTCCATGATAATACGTTCGGACCAACTTAATTGATTTCCTTTTGAGAGTACTTTTTCTAATACAACAAATTTAAAATCTCCTGGGATTTTGTGTTTCTTTAAAGTATCGTACTGGCTGGTAATATCAATTTCACCTTTTTGCACCATATCTTCCACTACTTTGCGGAATAGCAAACTGATACGTTGCTCCTCCCTAAAGCCTAGTTTGAAATCTATACGAATTAGTTTTCCAGGAATTAATTGATCGATTGTATACTCACGTGTGTGGGGATGATCCATAACATCAACGTGAACCAACCAGTACACGTCGGCACGTTTTGGTTTTTTATTTAATATCGAATAAATTATTTTGGATTCAATTTCTGATTTGAAGTTTGCACTTGTTAGATACACTAAATGTGAAGCGTATGGAGGTACAGACTTGTCTTCGCTCAATTCTGAAATGATCGGATAGTACTTATCGATATTGATGAAGTTAACAAATCTGTTTTTAATACGTCTGGCACTCCACCAAGCGTACATAATGAGAAATAGAAGCGATGCTAATAATAATGTAAGCCATCCTCCATGCGCAATTTTTACACCATTTCCGACTAGAAACATCAATTCTAATATTAAATAGAAGCCTGTAAATAATGCAATGAAATATTTATTGACTTTTTTAGCTGCAAGAAAGAAAGTCATCAAAATTGTTGTCGTTAAGAATGTCAAGTTGATGGCCAAACCATAGGCGGCTTCCATATTACTAGATTCTCCAAAAATTTTAATGATCAGCATACATCCAGCCCACAAAATTAGATTGATGGAAGGAACATATAATTGGCCTTTATGATCACTTGGATAGCGAATAGCAACCTTCGGCCATATATTTAAGCGTACAGCTTCCGAAATAAGGGTATATGACCCTGAGATCATGGCTTGACTGGCGATTACTGCAGCCATGGTTGCAATCGCAATACCGTAACCAAGAAACCAATGTGGCATGATGGCATAAAAAGGATTATTTTCTCCTAGTACTTTGCCTTCTTGTGTCAATAACCAAGCACCTTGACCAAAGTAGTTCAATACGAGTGTTAGTTTTACGAAAATCCAGCTGATGCGGATGTTTCCTTTACCACAATGTCCCATATCAGAATAGAGAGCTTCTGCTCCTGTTGTACATAGGAATACAGCACCAATGATGAAAAGGGCATTCGGATATGCTATGAGTAGTTTAATAGCATAATAAGGATTAAGCGCCTTTAATACTTCATATTCAAGATGAATATTACTAATACCTAATACTCCGATGGTAGAAAACCAAACGAACATCAGTGGACCAAAGATTTTACCAACTACCGATGTTCCAAAGCGTTGGATAGCAAATAATAAGGTAATAATTGTTACCACAATTGGAATTGTTGGTAGACCCGGATACTTAATGTCTAATCCTTCAATCGCCGAAGAGATGGTGATGGCAGGTGTAATCATGCCATCTGCAAGGAGAGTAGCTGCACCGATCATTGCTGGAAAAATCAACCAAGGTGCTCTTTTACGTACCAATGAAAAAAGAGAGAGAATTCCTCCTTCACCTTTGTTGTCTGCCTGAAGGGTAATCAGGACATACTTAACAGTTGTTTGTAAGGTAACTGTCCAGAAGACACATGATAATCCACCCAGAACAAGGTCTTTGTCAATGACACCTTTGTTCATAATGGCTTTGAAAACGTAAAGTGGAGAGGTACCAATATCTCCAAATATGATCCCTAAACTAATTAGTAGACCAGCAAGACTTACTTTTTGTGCGGTACTTTGATGACTAGTCGTCATTTTTTTATTTGATTTAAGTAAAAAAACCTTCATTTTAACACGAATATGAAGGTTCGTTGCAATAGAAAAACTCGTGCCAAATTTTAGCAATTAGTTTGACAACGGCAAATCTTGTTAAAAATTGTTAAATGGCAAATTTTTATTCAATATAAGTTAATAATATCTAAACAAATAACCTACTTTTGTTGTTGATAAATTGATTGGGAAATATTATATTTGATTTAAACTATAACCGATCTAAGAAGTCCTATATACAAATGAAAATTATTATTAAAAAAATAGCTTATTTAGGCCTGCTCTGTGTGATTACGCTGACAGGAAGTTTAGGCTATGCATCTGTATTGCATACTTCGAATTCTACTGAAACGGCCAATAACGATGGACTATCTTATTTGGATAAGGCTGATCATCTGGCTTATTCTATGGGATTAACCGCTAATTCTGATAATACGAAGGAAGTAGATAAGCTGATTAATAATGTTAAAGTTTTTTATAACCCGATTTCAGAACAAATAAGTTTATCATTTAAATTAGGGAAACAAAGTTCAGTTGCGATTAAAGTGATGGACGCACTTGGAAATGAAGTCGTTCAGTTAATGAATGGAAGTTTAGATGCTGGTAATCAAAATCTTTCTTTTGATCCAACTGGTAAACTTAATTCAGGATTTTACTTTATCCGTGTTGTTTCTGGCTCAGAAACTGTTGTAAAGAGATTTTCTGTGCGTAAATAGAAATTAGAACGATAAAAAATATAAAAGGCTTAAATGATATCATTTAAGCCTTTTTCGTTAATTAGGAATTTCACTTTCTTCTATCCACAAGCCATCCGATTTAATGATGTTGATGAGCTCGTCTAAAGCATGTGCTGAACTTACATTTTTCTTAACAACTTCTTGTCCGCGATAAAGTGTAATCTTATCAGGTCCGGCTCCTACATAGCCATAATCGGCATCAGCCATTTCACCTGGACCGTTAACAATACAGCCCATAATACCTATTTTTAATCCTTTTAAATGATTTGTTCTATTTCTAATCATCTGCGTGGTCTCTTGCAGATCGAATAATGTACGTCCACAGCTTGGGCATGATATATATTCTGTTTTAGAAATTCTAGATCTTGTTGCTTGTAGAATTCCAAATGATAAGGATACTATTTTGTCCAAAGGTGTTGCTGGCGAATCAATCCAAACTCCGGATCCAAAGCCATCAATTAAAAGTGCTCCTAAATCGGTCGCCGCGTATAACTGAAGTTTCGAAATTGGTTCTTCCGGATTCATGAAATCACCTATTGGTCCAGAAAATGCCACGGCTTCGTAGGTTCTTTTAATGATAACCGGGTTATCTAAGCCAATTTCTTGAAGATTTTTGAAGAATTGTCTTTGTTCTGCCATGCCATGAACTGCTGTTGTCTCTAAAAGAAACACAATAGTTTTATCAAGTGGTAGCGTTTCAAATAAACTTGTTACTAAATCTTCGTTTTTAATTTTTACTATATTTAAAGAAGCATCCTTCTCATTAGCTTGATTGAATTCTTCCAGCGTAAATAAAGGGTGTATATTGGCTTTATTTTGAATACTTTTCCACGTGTTGTAATTATACAGTTGTTTTAAATTTGCCGGCATGTTAAAAGATGGCAATTGATCGCCTAGATAAACAAAATCAACCGACTGCTCTCCCATGTGATATTTGTCTAACAGCATATCGTAGCGGTAGCCTGCTTGCGACAAGAAACCGGCATCTTTTAGATTTTGTCTGGATATGTCAACTACCACACGTGGGACCAATGATCCTCCAATAAAAGTATTGACTTCTTTTGAGATATAGGGAGTAGGACTGTTATTGTCTGTTAATTTTAAGATTGGAGGAATCACAGACGTATTGAAATCGTGCTGTCTTTTTGTATATCGATTAACTAAAGCAATAGCAACTGGAGCTTCTTTTTCTGGCTCTTCAGTCAGCGAAACACGTACTGTATCACCTAAACCATCTTCTAATAAAGTTCCTATTCCAACAGCTGATTTGACGCGTCCATCTTCTCCATCACCAGCTTCCGTTACACCTAGATGTAATGGATAGTTCATGTTCTCATTAATCATCTTCTCGACCAGCAGTCTATAGGCACGAACCATCACTTGCGGATTGCTTGATTTCATGGAGATACATAAATTGTAATAATTTAAGTCTTCACAAATTCTGATGAATTCCATAGCCGATTCAACCATTCCTTCTGGAGTATCACCATAGTGACTCATGATTCTGTCCGAAAGGGAACCATGATTGGTTCCTATGCGCATAGCAGTGCCATATTCTTTACAAATATTGACTAAGGGTTTGAATTTTTTATAAATACGGTCTAATTCAGCTTGATACTCACTGTCTGTATAGCTCAGTTGGTCGAACTTCTTCTTATCGGCATAGTTACCCGGATTTACACGTACTTTTTCAACGATTCTTGCTGCAACTTCTGCCGCATTGGGGGTAAAGTGAATGTCTGCTACTAGAGGAACATGATATCCTCGAGCGCGTAATTCTTGCTTAATATTAGCCAGATTATTAGCCTCTTTTATAGAAGGAGCTGTTATTCGTACATATTCGCAACCAGCATCGACCATTCTGATGGTTTGTTCCACAGAACCCATGGTATCCATGGTGTCGATTGTTGTCATACTTTGAATACGTATCGGATTGTCTCCACCCATGGGTACATCTCCAATTTGTACTTCTCTTGTCTTCCACCTTGAATAGGTGGTTTGCGAGTTGCAATAAATACCAGGTAATGTCAAAAGTTTACTTGTGTCCATATCTAATGCAAAGTTATGCATTCTACTGCACTTCTCTAGGGTCTTTTTAGTAGCGGCTAACTGTTACTGAGGTTATACCACCATCAATTGAAATTTTGAATTTATTTTTGGCATTTTCAAAATTAGGACTTGTCAGTATTCCTTTGTCTCCACCTTTTATAAAACTGTCATCAGCATCTACAGTTGACAGTGCCATTTCTGTAATAATCTGGCATGCGACTTCTCTTGGTAATGCTATTTTTATGGAAGAAGCACCGGCGTCAATATTAATATTAGAAATCATTTGTGGATTTCCGAGTTTAAGATCTAGATTACTCGCGCCAGCATCAACTGTAAGATTTTTAATTTTAAAATTTGATAAGTCACCTTGCATATCTGCAGCACCTACGTCAAAGTTTAAATCCCAGATGATATTTTTGTTTAGTTTGATAATGGTGGAATTTCCTTTTGAATCTATTCCTTTTTTTGTTTTTCCACTTAAATTAAGTGTCGCAGCCCCGTCGTTTTTAACATCAGTATTTAAGGACAGAAAATACTTGTCAGATGTATTGGCTGCTTCAAAGAGATTTGCTACGGTTGTATCTTTTAATACCAGCTTGGTCGCTCCTAAGTCAATATTGGCAGTCGCATGGCTGGTATTTATATTTTTTTTGGCAGAGACAGCGTTTGAGGTTCCGATGAAATCTTCTTCATTTTCGGAATCAATATCCAGATCTCTGTTTTCCATGATTCGGGATAAGAAACTTTGGTTAGGTGTTGTGATGCCTATAAAGGTGAATATTGCTAAAATGACGCATGTGGTTCCGATAGATATCATATATCCAATGTCTTTCTTTGGAACAAGAATATTTACGCCCACCAAAATGATTAATAATGGCCAATAGCGAAAAACTTCGAACCAATTAAACTCAATAATATCCATTTTACTTAAGAGTAAGATTACTCCGATGAATAAAAATATAATGCCTGTGGTGATTCTTTTTGCGTCCATAATAAAATTATTTGTTCGTTTGTTTTTAAAACTACAATACAAATGTAATCTAAAATAAATTTTTGATTTTATGAATTAGGTTATTCATGTACTAATCTCGGTAAAATATATGATTTCATCGGTAATTGAGTGATTGTATTTCTTGGGGACGATCTATTTTTAGTTGTTTTGAGTTTATGGTATTCTTATGAATCTTGTATCGCTATCGTAATGTTATGGCAAACCAATTTGTAATATATGGTGTTATAATAGTATATTAGACGTTAAAGAAGAAAAATACTATTTATATATGATATTTCACCATATTGGTTCTTATTTGTTATTGCTGCGGTCGGTTTTTAAGAAACCAGAAAAAGGAAAGATTTATTGGAAGGAAACGATGCATGCCATGAACGAAATTGGTATAGGGTCTTTAGGTCTCATTCTTATAATTTCTACGTTTATCGGGGCAGTTATGACGATGCAAATTGCCTTTCAGTTGGTTTCTGATTTGATTCCAAATTCAATAATTGGTTCCATTAACCGAGATTCCAATATTTTGGAACTGGGACCTACGATTTCTGCTTTGGTGCTTATGGGAAGTGTTGGGTCTTCTATTTCATCACAAATCGGCTCCATGCGTGTGACTGAGCAAATCGATGCCTTAGAGATTATGGGTATTAATGCACCAGGTTACCTTATATTACCTAAAATATTGGCTGGAATTACCATGGTTCCTGTATTGGTTATCTTAGCAATTTTTTGTGCTATTTTGGGAGGACTTATGGGAGGAGCTCTTTCTGGAGCAGTAACACCATCAGATTATATTATGGGAATTCAAGAAGGCTTTAATGGGTTTACTGTTACTGTTGCAATTGTGAAAGCATTTGTTTTTGGGTTTATCATCACTTCCATATCTGCATACAAAGGTTTTACGGTTCGAGGTGGGGCTTTAGAAGTCGGTCAAGCGAGTACTAAAGCAGTTGTTATTGGCTGTATTACAATATTGGCAGCTGATTATTTAATAACGGCACTCATGCTTTAATTTCTTTTAAAATAATTATGATAAAAATAGAGCAGATTTATAAATCCTTCGGAAGTAACGAGGTATTGAAAGGTATTGATGCCACTTTTGCACCAGGTAAAGTAAGTTTAATTATTGGAGGATCGGGCTCTGGAAAAAGTACCTTGCTAAAATGTATGGTGGGGCTACATGAGCCGGACAAAGGTCGTGTTCTCTTTGATGGTAAGGATTTTTCAAAACTTAGTTTTGAAGACCGTATCCCAATTCGAAAGGAAATAGGCATGTTATTTCAGAATTCCGCATTATTCGATTCCATGACTGTGGAGCAAAATATTATTTTTTCATTGGATATGTTTACGGAGATGTCTAAATCTGAAAAATTGGACCGTGCTAATTTTTGTTTGGAACGGGTTAATTTAAAAGGAAGGAATAAACTTTATCCTTCAGAGTTATCCGGTGGGATGAAAAAACGAGTTGGAATTGCTCGTGCAATAGCCATGAGTCCAAAGTATCTTTTCTGTGATGAACCAAATTCGGGTTTGGATCCAGAAACTTCGATTTTGATTGATGAGCTAATCCTAGAGCTAACAGAAGAGTATAATGCGACAACAATTGTGGTTACGCATGATATGAACTCGGTAATGGGTATTGGAGAATATATTCTATATCTCTACAAAGGGCAAAAGTTTTGGGAAGGTTCAAATCAAGATATGATGCGGTCTGATGTAGAAGAATTAAATAATTTTGTATTTGCAAGCCCACTGATGAAGCGAGCAAAAGAAACCATGTAATCTATTCATCATTGCGTATTTGTTTTTAGATTTACGTATCTTTGCGCCAAATTATTGATTTTGACTACTACAGATATACAATTATTAACACCACAACATTGGAAAGATTACGAGTTAATCGATTGTGGTGATTTCGAGAAATTAGAACGCTTTGGCAATTTAGTTTTGATTCGTCCAGAACCGCAGGCTGTATGGCCAAAAACGCTATCTGCAGCGGAATGGAATAAACGCCATGATATTAAATTTAAAGGTCGCTCTGCTACTTCGGGAGAATGGTTGAAAAAAAATCCTAAAGCGCAGGATCGTTGGCATATTCAATATAAAAATGATGATGTTGCGATTAAATTCCGTCTGGGATTAACTTCATTTAAGCATGTTGGTATTTTTCCTGAGCAAGCGGTTAACTGGGATTATATTTCACAGTCAGTGCGTGCTTTTGAAACTGAAAATCCTAAGGTCTTAAATTTATTTGCTTATACAGGTGGTGCATCATTGATTGCGCGTGCCGCTGGAGCAGATACAACTCACGTGGACTCTATTAAACAAGTAGTTAGCTGGGCTAATGAAAACCAAGAGTTGTCGGAAATTGATAATATTCGTTGGGTAGTAGAAGATGCATTGAAGTTTGTAAAGCGTGAGGTAAAAAGAGGAAATAAATATAATGGTATTATTTTAGATCCTCCGGCTTATGGTCATGGTCCTAAAGGGGAGAAGTGGAAACTGGAAGATCATATCATGGAAATGATGCATGATGTGGTGCAATTATTAGATCCTAAAGAACATTTCTTGATTTTAAATACTTATTCGTTAGGTTTCTCTTCTGTTATTGTGGAGAACTTAATTCGTACTGCGTTTCCAAAAGTAGAAAATCTAGAAGTCGGAGAGTTATATTTGCAAGCTACTGCGGGACCAAAATTACCTTTGGGTGTTTTTGGTAAGTTCAGAAAAGTTGCTAAATAGATACGATAACAAAATATAAATTAATAAAAGGATAGCCGATTGGCTATCCTTTTACTATTAATAAGTTTCTCTTTAATTCAGTATATTGTATTGTTGGAACTTATTAAAATTTTATTTCTGCGAGTTCTCTTTCTGCACTTTTGAGTTGCTCCGGTATACATTCTACAATTTGATCTGAAAACCCCTTTAGCTCATTTTTTAATCTGCTGTAATAAGCTATTCCTTCTATAAGTTGATTTTTGAACTTTTCAACATATTTTATTTTTTTGTCATTGACCGTGTCGGCATTCATTTCTACATATTTTTTGATGTGTGCTACATATAAGTATAGTTCACTAATAAATAAAAATGGCCTTTTATCATTTTTGATCAAATCGTCTTTGCCATAAATATGATTAATCATCTGATCAAGGGAGAACTTATTTTTAAACCAAACAGTATTTGGACCTGGACAAATGGATACAGCATCTTGTTCTTTATGTTTCAGGATGTTATATTTTAAATATGCCGGGGCAGCTAGTCCATCACATAAACATGTCTTTTCTGTAATAAGATCATATTCCATATTATAGGTTTTTTGATCTAATGATTTTCCCTGTAATTCTTTTATTTTTTTATCTTGATATGCACGTGAAGCTGTACATAGCGGTTCATTACTGAAATCTAAGTTTGATACGAGATATTTCTTTTTACATGGACTTCCGGGTCTTCCTTCTTTTATTCTTTTTAAGCGAAGGCGTTCTGCAGAGCTTTTTCTGAAATTATTAAAAGGTACTCCGAGAGGAGAAGCTCCACTGATATAAAAGTCTTCTTCTTCCGATGTGGTCAGTGCTAATAATGTTTCATCATCGACTGTGGTTGCTTCAGGGACCAATAAAAATGGTGATCCCCATCCTACAGCATCAAATTCATAATGTTTCAGTAGGAATTGATGTTCACTTGATGTGCCCACACCTCCTTGAACAGTGTATTTAATCGGCGGAGCAGCTTGGAAGTTGCAACCTTTTTGTAACCAATAATTCTGATAAATGCTGAATAGTTCTTCCTGTAATTCGTGTTTTTTATTTTTAAATTCGGATAGGATAGGACCTAATAAAAATCCTTCTGTTGCAAAGGCATGTCCGCCACAATTTAGCCCAGACTCTACACGAAATTCTGAAACCCAGATTCCTTTTTTCGCTAAAAACTTTGCTTGAATCAATGCCGATCTGTAGTCGCTAACTTTTAGTGTTATTTTTTTCTGAAAAGTTCCATCTTCTTGCTGGCAGAAAGCAGGCAACTCTGCTAAATAGGCGTATAGTCTTGGATTCATACCTGCTGATAAGATGACAGACGACTGCAGGTCTGATTGTGCAAAACCTCGTAAGGCAGCTAGCGCGTCTGAGTAAGTATCATCTAATGCAATTCCATCTTTATCATAATTAATTTTGTCGACTTTAGACATGATATTGACATCGATATCTCCAGCTTTGATAAAGGATCTAAGGATTTGCTTTTTTTTAGCCTTTTCTAAGATATCTGTTTCTGAAAGCATCGCATAATAGATATTTTTTGCGGGGTGGGATTCGGGGATGAGCTGGAAGTAGCGATCGATCTCTGATCCTTTTTCAAAAAACTCTATACGCATATGCTCAATTTGTTCTTGAACAATGTTGGAAACCAGATTTAAATAACTGGAAATACGATGAGCTCTGTAGTCAGGTTCTTTTTTTGTTATCGGATGGTATTCTTTTTTGTTTAGGGTACAATAGTATGCTCGAATACGCTCAATTAATTCATCATCTACAATGGATATCACAGATGAAATACCAAATCGAGCGACTTTTAAAGGGGAATCTATTGAAAATGCTAGACCCAAAACGGGAATATGGAATGAATGCGTCATATCAGTTTTATTTCAATACGAAATACCGAATAAAAAGGATATGAAAAAGTAATGTCTGTGTGTTTAAAAAATGATATGCGTCACTTTTATTATATACCTAAAGAATCTTCTGCCCGATCTCATGTAATAGTTATGATTCTTTTACACCTTTAGTTGTAGTACAGTTTTACAGCAGGTGAACGAATGGGATTTCTAAAATGGCTGTATGGATAATATGAAAGAAAAACAAGCGGTCTTAACCCGCTTGTTTTTCTAATTTCGCCAGTTTGGCTAATTCTTCTTCTAGATCTAGTTCTACACGAAGATTATTGACGATATGTTTTTGTCTATCGGGAGTGTTTTTACCCATATAGTATTCTAAAAGTTGCTGTATTTTATTGTCTTTAGATAAGAAGACAGGGTCTAAGCGCATATCTTTTCCGATAAATAAACCAAATTCGGAAGGAGAAATCTCTCCAAGTCCTTTAAATCGGGTAATTTCGGGCTTATTTCCTAATTTTGCAATTGCGCGTTGTCTTTCTTCATCGGAATAGCAATATATGGTTTCTTTTTTATTCCGTACACGGAACAAGGGTGTCTGTAAGATAGACACGTGACCAGCCTTTACTAAATCAGGAAAAAACTGAAGGAAAAATGTCAAGAGAAGTAAGCGGATGTGCATACCATCTACATCGGCATCTGTAGCAAATACAATGTTGTTATAACGTAAGCCATCTAAACCGTCTTCAATATTTAAAGCATGTTGCAGTAAATTGAACTCTTCATTTTCATAGACAATTTTTTTAGACATGCCGTAAGAGTTTAAAGGTTTTCCTTTTAAACTAAAAACAGCTTGTGTCTGTACATCTCTAGATTTAGTAATTGAACCTGAAGCTGAATCCCCCTCGGTGATAAATAAGGTTGTTTCCTGATTACGTTCGTTTTTATCGGAGAAATGGACCTTACAGTCGCGTAATTTACGGTTGTGTAACGAAGCTTTCTTGGCACGTTCATTTGCAAGTTTTTTGATACCGGCAATATCTTTACGTTCTCTTTCCGATTGTAAGATACGTTTTAACAGAGCGTCTGCTGTATCTGAATTTTTATGCAGGTAATCGTCCAATGCTTTTTTTAGAAAGTCATTGATAAATGTTCTTACAGTTGGACCATCAGGACCGATGCTTTGGGAACCAAGTTTTGTCTTGGTCTGTGATTCAAAGACCGGCTCTTGCACTTTGATTGCGATCGCGCCAATGATAGATGACCGTACGTCTGATGCTTCAAATTCTTTTTTATAGAACTCACGGATTGTCTTCACTAAGGCTTCGCGAAACGCTGCTTGGTGTGTTCCTCCTTGCGTTGTATGTTGTCCATTGACAAAAGAGTAGTATTCTTCACCGTATTGCTGTCCGTGGGTAATCGCGATTTCAATATCCTCACCCTTTAGGTGAATGATAGGATAACGCATGGATTCGGTGTCAATATTCCGCTCTAATAAATCTTTTAGACCATTTTCAGAGATGAATTTCTGTCCATTGAAATTAATAGTTAATCCAGAATTTAAAAAAACATAATTCCAGATCATGTTTTCCACAAACTCTAAACGATATTTGTAATTTCTAAAGATGGTCTCATCCGGGTAAAATATAACTGCGGTACCATTACGCTGTGTTGTTTCTTTTTCTTCATCTGATAGTAACTCACCTTTACTAAACTGTGCGATACGGGTTACTTTTTCGCGGTACGATTGTACCGTGAACTGTCCAGACAAAGCATTGACAGCTTTAGTACCGACACCATTAAGACCTACAGACTTTTGAAAGGCTTTGCTATCGTATTTACCTCCGGTATTGATTTTGGATACTACATCTACGACAGAACCAATGGGAATTCCACGTCCGTAATCCCGAACAGCGACTTTATTGTCGTTGACCGTAATATCGATCGTTTTTCCAGCTCCCATCACAAACTCATCAATAGAGTTGTCGACTACTTCTTTTAATAAGACATAAATACCATCGTCGTAAGCAGAACCATCTCCTAATTTCCCAATATACATACCGGGACGTAAGCGAATATGTTCTTTCCAATCGAGGGAACGTATACTATCTTCGTTATAAGTACTCATGTTTTTTAATTATTCTTCGGTGTGTAGCAAAAATAGCAAAATAAAGATTAAATAAGTGCAGTCACGATCTGAAAACATTTATTTAGAATAGAAGATCTCTCTAGAGGAGCGTTTGTGTAATTGTTCTCCAATAAATTGTATAAATATTTATATTGCATTCCCTATTATTTACTTAAATTTAGGAAACATTATAAATAGAAATTATGGGCTTATTTGATAAAATACGGAATGAGTTTATCGATATCATTGAATGGGTAGATGATAGTCCTGATACTATAGTCTGGAAATTTCCACGGTATCAGAATGAAATAAAAATGAATTCGCAGTTAACAGTACGAGAAGGACAAGTTGCTGTGTTTATGAATGAGGGGGTGATTGCGGATGTCTTTACTGCGGGTAGACATGTGTTGACAACTCAGAATATGCCTATCATGACGACCCTCCAAGGGTGGAAATATGGATTCAATAGTCCATTTAAAGCAGATGTGTTTTTCATAAGTTTGCGTCAGTTTACTAATCAAAAATGGGGTACTAAAAATCCTATTATGTTACGGGATGCTGAGTTTGGTCCTATACGGCTTCGGGCTTTTGGATCTTACGCTTTTCAGGTTAAAGATGCTGCTGTCTTCTTAAAGCAAATTGCGTCGACTAATCCAACTTTTACGGTTGAAAGTATTAATGAGCAACTTCGAAATATCGCTGTAACCAGAGGGATGGATGCAATTGCAGAGTCAAAAATTGCTGTCTTAGACCTAGCTTCTCATTATGATGAGGTATCCAACTTTATACAAGAGAAAATACGTCCTGAATTTGAAGAGATCGGTTTGAATCTAAATAAATTTCTAATTGAGAATATTTCATTGCCCGAAGAAGTTGAAAAGGTACTGGATAAAAGAAGCAGTATGGGTATTGTTGGAAATTTAGGTGCTTATGCTCAATTTCAAGCAGCTAATTCCATGGAAAAAGCTGCTGAAAACCCCAATGGCGGTGGTCTTATGGGCGCAGGAATGGGTGTTGGATTAGGTGCCGGAATGGCTGGCCAGATGTCAGGTATATTTCAACAGAATAAATTTGAAGGCAATAATCCGACGGGTGCCTCTCCATCGGTGGCACCACCGGCGATACCGCAAGCGGTTCAGTATTTTCTAGCGATTAATGGTGTTCAAGAAGGACCTTTTTTGATTGATCAGTTGAAAGACGAGGTAAGAAGCGGCAAACTAGTTTCTTCTACACTCGTTTGGAAAGCTGGGCTGGAAAATTGGATTGAAGCGCGTGAAATTGACGAATTGACAAGCTTGTTTAATGCTGGCCCTCCGCCAATTCCGGGGGCATAGATTCTGTTTATGAGTTTTGAGGAAAAGACAACGGAAGTTAGTCAGGATTTAAAGTGTCAGGGTTGTGGGGCGATTTTAGCTTACCAACCAGGAACGTCATATCTAAAATGTGCTTACTGTGGTACTGAAAATCAGATTAAGGAAAGTGAGTTAACGAACCAAGTTATCAGTCCGGTTGATTATGAAGAATTTACAGCAGCAATGCAAGATATTCATGACGCTCGGTTTACGGTTGCTGCTGAGGTGGTGCATTGTCAAAACTGTGGAGCCAATTCTACATTAGATCCGCATGTTACAGCAGATTTATGTGCTTTTTGCGCTTCTCCTTTGGTGATTGACCATCAAGAAAAACGTATTGTAAAACCACATGGGGTGATTCCGTTTTTTATTGAGGAGAATAAGGCATTTCCGCTTTTTAAAAAATGGGCTGGAGGTTTATGGTTTGCTCCTAATGATTTTAAGCGGATTTTTAGTGCGCAAAATAATAGGTTGAAAGGTGTTTATATTCCTTTTTGGAGTTATGATGCCGAAGCGAGTTCTTCTTATGAGGGGCAACGAGGTGAATATTATTATGTCACTAGAACTAGAAGAACTGCTGATGGCAAAACAGAGACCTATGAGGAGCAACAGACCAGATGGTATTATGCTTCTGGACGTGTTTTTAATCGATTTAAAGATGTTATAGTTAGTGCTTCAACGTCATTACCTAATAATTTTGCTTCAAAAATAGGTCCTTGGAATATGGAATATCTGAAGCCTTTCAATGATCAATATCTTAGCGGATTTATCGCAGAAACCTTTAGTATTGATCATGTGGCTGGTGCTCATGCCGCCAAAAAAATTATGGATGATGAGATCGCTGATACCGTCAGATCGGATATCGGCGGAGATACGCAAAGGATTGATGATATTGATTCTGTTTATAAGGATATCAGGCTAAAGTATATCTTACTTCCGGTTTGGCTGTCGGCTTATCGATATAAGGGTAAAAGTTATCAGATTATGGTTAACGCATTTAACGGTAAGGTTTATGGACAACGACCATATAGCTTTTGGAAGATTGCGCTCTTGATATTGTTTGTAATAATTCTAGTTGTTTTGTTAAGCCAAATGGGATAATCTTCTTATAAATAAAAAATGGTCTTATTGAAAATACAATAAGACCATTTTTTATGATATGATCGATAGCTTTATTTGTTTAAAGAAAGTAAGAAGCCTATTGTAAAGTTGGCATCCCAGTCAAATACAAAGGTATCGCAGTTCGTAGCATCTTTAATTGCTTTATAGATATTTACCCCACTTTTGATTTTTACTTTATCGGTATTATAGGTTTCTGGATTATTTAATACTGTGAAACGTTCTTCGCCAGTACGTGTTTGTTGCGCCAATTCAAATGGCACTCCCCCTATGATAAAACAGATTTCTCTGTTGGCTGCAGGAATTTTTGCTGTTAACGTTTTTACTTCAGTATAAACATCTTCATCTTTTAAGTTCTTTTCGTAGTATTTCGCACCTGGTGCTTCAAGTGATTTTGTTTCACCAGCAACCCATGAAATTTTAGTATTACCTGAGCCAATATCTACGACAAAGGAATTGTCCTGATAAGAAGGAGGAAGTACGCATTTTAGTGCTAATTTACCTTCTTGTTCTGCTGTTACTAAATTAACAACAAATCCCATTTTCTTTAGTTCGGAAACAATAACTGCTGTCTTAGGTTCTTTTTGTGCGCCGGAGCTGATGACAAAGTGTATGTTTTTTGATTTAACACCTTTGTCAAACATAGTTCCAATGTAGTCTTTAAGTCCTTTCCGGATATCTTCTGTACTGGCTAGACCTTCATAGACAAATGATTTGCCAAAATCTTTGGAAATGATTTCCCAGTGATTCTGCTTATCGATATTTACGACAAAAGAATTGAAACCTGAGGCTCCGACTTCGATTACTCCTTTATATTCACCATTTACAGGTTTTTCAGGTTGATAGTTAAATGTTCTTTTATCGTCAGTTGATTGTTTCGATGGATTGGACGATATATTAATAGCTGTGGTATCGGAGGTGCTCGTTGATTGTCCATCAAATTTACCAGAGTCGAAAGCCCAATAGCCCAGAGCCAGTAATGGGATTGCAATAATTATTGCTTTAATTGGCCAACGTAATCTAGCCCATGTTGATTTTTCTTCCATAATTATAGTGTATTTTTTTTTAAATTGATTAATCTAATAATGTAAATCCCTTATCTATTTTTTCTTCCGGTTTGAGTTCATAACTTGCGTCTGCCATCTGGCTTACATTCAGTACTTTCAAATTTCGTTCATCTACTTTACGGATAAATTCTTCTAATTCTACTTGGGTAGGAGCTCCTCCTACTGTTATGTTATTGTTTTGATCTAAAAAGTCAAGGTTTGATCTGATCGAAGCAATATTTTGGCTGATGGCTCCTGTTGCGGCATTCATGGCTTCTTGGAAAGCCCAACCGTCTTTTATATTAAAGACATCGGCAAGCCCTTCTGTAGCATTTTTCATCTTTTGAGTAGCTTCTAGTTTTTTTGAGATAATCGAAATACTGCTGTCTAGAGTACTTACGTAAATTCGAGCAGCACTTTCATTATCTTTTAGTACTTCTAGTACCTTTGCAAATTGATTAGCATACTGTACATAGCTTCTCGCATTTTGCTCTTCAGACTCTCCTTCTTTTCCTAAGAGAAATGCTTTTGTCCGTGTTTCTTTTGCATTTCGCATATAAGCATTCGCTTTCTCCGTATTGTTATTTTTCGATTCATTTTGGGCATTTTCATCTTGACTTGCCGCTTCTGCAGTGAAACGTTTTGCATAAATGTATTTTTCTTCTGCTGTTTTTTGTGCGGTTTCACCGCTTTGAATCATATCGATACGAACGCCATCTACATTACTTATTTTTTCTTTTACTCTTTTTAAGGTATCTTTTGCGTCTTTTGATAAAAGCTGTAAGGTCTCTATTGGATTATTACGAATAATGGCTTTTTCGCCTTTAAATAAAAGGACAGTGCCAAAGCGATGTAATAGCTGAATAATTTTTGGCGCTAATAGTAATAAGGTTATTAATAAAATACTGAATATTACGAACAAAATACTTTTAGCGGCATATTCAAGCATGACGGGTAAAAACTTGAAAAAAGCAATTGCTCCGCCAATAACCAATGCCCAAAAGAATATACTGGAGATTGTCTTTTTGGCTTCTGGTGTTTGCATCTGAGCAGGCAGATGGTCTCCTAATACTTGAAAAATTGGTAGCTGTGATTTTATTTCAGCTGGAATATTAATGTACTGTTCTTTCTTTTCCATTGGTTTATATCTTATGAGATTGACCTTTCTATAATTGCTAAGGTTGTTTGTATATCATTGACGACTTCATTGACAGCGGCGTTTCCAATTGATATCTTTTGCTCTATCTCTTTTAGTTTTGGCTCATATTTATCATTAATCTGGGCTAGGGTAATTTGTTTCTTTTTCAAATCATCCTGAAGCTTTGCAATGCTATCGGTCAATGTTTTTATTTCATTATTTAAGGTTGTCTTTTCAAATTCACGGTCTTGTTCTGCTTTATGCTTTTCCGATTCTTTTTGCTGTGTTTCTTTGGCTATGGTTTCTTTCAGTTTGTTAGCATAATTAGTGCCAGTTGTTTTCAGCTTGCCCTTTGTTAACGTATTATCAACAAACTTAAGCGAAGTATAGGCTGCTTTCAGTGTTGTTTCGTCTACTTTTCCCATTGCAGCTGCAGCATTCCATACCTCAAAAAAGTCTAATCCTTGTTCATTGAGTCTTTCCAGTATTCCGAGCACTTTCAGTTTCATTTGTTTAATATCGGTGGAACCGTCATTGGCTGTAATGGGTATGGCTGGAGGCTGCTGGTTTGAAACTGTTTTTATTTCGGGGGATGTTGAATAATCTTTTATTTCTGTAGCGGGTGGATTTTTTTGGATATCGGGAGACGGGTTTTTGAGCTGAGTCTCTTCCTGATCTGTAAAAATTAGCTTTTTAAGACTATCCAATATACTATAGTTTTTATTGTTTCCTTGATCAGTCATAATTTTTGTTAGTTAAGTCTAGTAAAAATAATAAAAAATGGTAATCTAGATTCATATTACTACATTTTTAAAACATTTATTTTATATCACGATTGCACTGTCGGGTAATCCGAAATTTAATTGTAATCTATTTAATGATAAGGGATAGGCTAGGAGGGATATAAATCAATCTATTGAGTTTGGGATAAAAAAAACTCGGAAAGCTAATTTCCGAGTTTTCGTGATGATAAGAAATAATAATTTGAAACGATTATTTTATCTACCAAAATCATCTTGAACACGAACAATATCGTCTTCGTTTGAAGGATTTTCGATATCGGTATGTTGCCATATTTCAGCTAATATACCGTAACCATCTAATCCGATTAATCGGTGGCGTTGACCTTGACGAAGTTTGATGACACTACCTGCTGTTAGCGTTTGTACAACTGATTCGTCATCTGTATCCGATACCATAACGCCCACAGTTCCGTGAATTACTTTCCAAATTTCGGCACGACGGTGGTGATACTGCCATGATAATCTTTTTTCGGGAGCTACAACGAGAATTTTTGGACTTAATTTGCCAGAAATTTTTAGATCTTTTACATCTAATCCGTCGAAATACTCATCGGCAAATTTTTGTGCTTGATCTTCGTTGATTACAAAGAAACCTCCCCAGGGTCTTGTCTGATCTGATTTATCAATTTCAAATCCTTTTTCTTTTAACGCTTTATCTAATTCCTCAAATAGCGTTGATTTATCAGTTACCATAAATATGTGTCTTAGTAAGAATGTACGGTTATTTTAGTGCTAAATATAAATAAAATCTTTTAAATAAAAAGTGCATAAACGTTTTAGCGATATTTTTTTTGTTTACAATTTAGCTATTGTTTTTATTTCTAGTTACGTTTGGTTTCATCTGAATCGGATATTTATTAGAAGTTGCATACGTCCTATTTGAAGTGTGCTATGATTATATCCTCTCAAAATATTTGATTAGTTTTGTAATCCTATATTAAAATTATCAGTATGTCAGAAATTAAAATAGATCGTGAAAATACGTCTTTTATGCAAGCTGTTGCTTTTGTTAATCAGACAAATCAACATGTTTTTCTTACAGGAAAAGCAGGGACCGGAAAAACGACATTTCTGAAATATATACGTGATCATAGTTATAAAAAAATGGCGATCACCGCGCCAACTGGTGTTGCTGCTATGAATGCGGGAGGAACAACCCTTCATTCACTTTTTTGGTTGCCTTTCGGAACTTTTATAGAAGATCACGAGCTGAAATGGGATGAACAAGATGGACATATTTATAATAAAAGCCGCTTATTCAGTACTATTAAACTAACTAAACAACGTCGGATGATTCTTCAAGAATTGGAATTATTGGTGATTGATGAGGTATCGATGGTTCGGGCTGATACATTAGATGCTATTAATGTTATTCTGCAATCTGTGCGTCGTGATATGCGACCATTTGGAGGTTTACAATTACTTTTTATCGGCGATCTTTATCAATTACCACCAGTAGTGCGTGATCATGAGTGGCAGGTTTTGCGAAATCACTACAGCTCTGTATTCTTTTTTAATGCTAAGGTTCTTCGTGACAATCCACCGATTTTATTAGAGTTAGATAAGATTTATAGACAGCAGGATGAAGGTTTTATTTCCATATTAAACGCAATTCGAAATAATAACTGTGATAGCGAAATGTTGAAAGAATTGAATACCTACTATAAGCCAGATTTTGAGCCAAAGGAAGGAGAGCAGTTTATTACGCTTACTTCACATAATCGAAATGCTGATGAAATTAATGGAAAAGCATTGGCTAATCTGTCTGGTAAGATGCTGAATTTAAAAGCTGTTGTTAAAGATGATTTTTCTCAAGGATCTTATCCCGCAGAAGAGATTCTTTCTTTGAAAATTGGTGCCCAGGTGATGTTTATACGTAATGATACGGGTGAGGATCGGAAATATTATAATGGTAAGATCGGTACTGTGAAAGATATAAATTTGCAAGCTGGAACTGTGGTTGTTAAATTCCCCGATGGAAGTGAGGATGTGACGGCTAAGCGAGAAACTTGGGAAAATATCAAATACAACTATGATAAAGGGCAGGATCAGATCAAAGAAGAAGTACTGGGGACATTTTCACAGTTTCCGTTGCGGTTAGCTTGGGCGATTACTATTCACAAGAGCCAGGGACTGACATTTGATAAAGCAATTATAGATGCGGGTACTTCATTTGCTGCAGGACAGGTTTATGTTGCATTAAGTAGATTGACGAGTTTAAAAGGGTTGGTCCTGAAATCCATTATACCGACCTACGCAATTAGAACAGATAGTCAGGTTGTTGATTTTGCATTGCGCTCTTCTTTTCAAACCGATATTAAAGAAATATTGGAACAGTGTCAGAGGTCTTATTTGGCACAAAACCTAATTCAATGTTTTCGCTGGGATTATCTAACTATTTCATGTCAAGAGCAAGTTACTGCATTAGCTGATCGTAATATCGATAATAAAGTGGAGGCAGAGGCTTTTTGGTCTACCATACAGTCAAATCTGCTCACACAAGAAAAAGTAGCACATAAATTCATTACACAATTATATGAGCTTTTAAAAAAAACAGATCAACATGTAGACTACGCTTTGATCTGTGACCGTACGACTTCAGCGGTCAATTGGTTCTTACCTAAGATGGATCATGATCTCGTTGGTGCGTTGGAACAGCATATTAAGGAATGGCAGATTAAGAAACGAACTAAAAAATACATTGATGAGGCTAAAGAACTGTTGTTGGATTTTAAGCGTAAGCGTGAGCAACTTCAGCAGTGTTTGATTATCGCAGATGCATTATCTAAAAAAGATAATTTTCAGGAAGCTTTGGAACAGGTGCAGGAGCAGTCAAAGACAAAAGAAAAAGAAGATTTAGTCGTGCAAAGTGAAGAGGGGGAGAGCTCTAAAAAGTTGGATACAAAGCAGGTAACTCTTGAACTCTACAAAGATGGTGCTAGTATTGAAGAGATCGCGGTGAAAAGAGGTATGGTAGCGGGAACAATTTATGGACATCTTATTCATTTTGTTGGGACAGAAGTGGAGGCCACAGAATTGATTGAACAGGATAAGCTGGATCTCATCATTAATACCATAAAAGCACATCCAGATAAATCTTCGTCAGAATTAAAGATGATGCTGGGAGCGAGTATAGACTATCCGCATATTAAAATCGGACAAAAAGTTTTAGAAAATCCAGTTCATGATTAAGATGTTTCAAAATATGTGTATGTTTGTAAAAGTTAGCTATAAATAGCCATGGGAAAGTCTAATAAAAACCCAAATAAGTGGATGGTTTTTATCTCATTGCCTCTGCAAATGGGAGTCACAATTTATTTGATGTATATGTTAGGCACCTGGCTAGATGAGAAATACCATTTTTCTAATGGTCTTGCCATGAAAATATGCACATTTATAGGTATTTTCGCCTCACTTTATCATTTTATACGAGAAGCTAATCGATTGAACAGGGATGAATAATTACATTAAATTTATTGCAATACTTCTAATTTTTACTGCAGTCCTCTTTGGGGCGCACTACTTTGCACTACCCTCTTTTGGGATTGCTGATTTTAAAAGTTTAACTGGTTTTGAATTGTATAGTTTATACGCATTTGAATCTGTTGCTTCATTAGTTGTATTAATTGTTATCCTGATCTCCGATTCCGTAATGCCTAAAAGTATAGGTTTCATTTTTTTGGGCCTAATTACGTTAAAAGCAGCATTAAGTTATGTTTTTTTTAGAGGAGGATTGAATCATTCGTCCGATGATATATTCGAATATAATTTTTTAATCGTATTTTTTCTATACTTGTTTTTTGACGTATTAGTTGCTTTTAAGGTCATTAATAAAGAAGTGGAATCAGTCAATAAGTAGTTTTAATAAAAAGTTCAAATTAATCGCAAAAAATGACAAATAATATTGTATTTTTGCGCAAAAATAAAAAACAGAACATGGGGAGCGTTAAGAAAGCATTTCTTTTTTTTGCAGTAATTTTATTTGCTGTTAGTCCATTTTTAGTAAAGGCATCTGAGTCTCATACAGCTGAGATTTCAACTCACGCAGAAGAGCCAAAAACTCAGCGGGAGGAAATAGATGAGTATATTGATCACCACTTACAAGACGATCATTATTTCTCTTTGTATACAGATAAAAAAGAAGGTAAGACTTATGGATTTCCTTTGCCAGTGATTATCATTGACGGGGGTGTTAAAATTTTTATGTCCTCAGAATTTGATTTTGGTAAAAATACCGTTGAAAAAGATGGACAGTTTTATAAATTATACCATGGTAAAATCTACAAAACAGATGCTACCGGTACACTTAATTATGATGAACACCATCACCCGACAAATGCTAAGGCATTAGATCTATCAATTACTAAAAATGTTGTGGGTTTAATTTTAGCAACTGTTTTGTTATTCTGGGGATTTATCGGCCTAGCAAAAACATACAAAAAGGGAGCGAATAATTTACCTAAGGGTGCAGGTCGCGTGTTAGAACCTTTAGTTTTATATGTACGTGACGAGATGGCGGTTCCAAATATTGGACATCGTTATAGAGAATTTATGCCGTACTTATTGTCTGTTTTCTTCTTAATTCTAGTTTTAAACCTATTAGGTTTAACACCGCTGGGATTCAATGTTACAGGTAATATTTCAGTAACGATATGTTTAGCAATTTTTACATTTTTATTTGTGAATATTAAAGCAAATAAGGACTACTGGAAGCATATTTTCTGGATGCCAGGAGTACCAGTTCCTTTTAAATTTGTTTTGGCACCAATTGAAGTATTAGGAATGTTTACAAAACCATTCTCTCTAATGGTTCGTTTGTTTGCCAATATTACAGCTGGACACACTGTTATTATGGGATTGATTGCAATTGTTTATGTATTGCAACAACAATTAACATTGGGAGGTAGTATCGGGGTGTCTATGCTATTGACAACTTTCCTGATGGTAATTGAAATATTAGTAGCATTTTTACAAGCGTTTATCTTCACGATGTTGTCATCGCTATTTATTGGAATGGCTGTTGAAGAGCACAACGAAGCACATCACTAAGAAATTTTTTGTTTAATTATATTTAAATCATTTATTATGTACAATTTAATTGGAGCGGGTTTAATCGTTATCGGAGCAGGATTAGGTCTAGGTAAAATCGGTGGTTCAGCAATGGAAGCTATCGCACGTCAACCAGAAGCAGCATCTAAAATCCAAACTGCGATGATCATTATCGGAGCCTTATTAGAAGGTTTAGCTTTCGGTGCGTTATTATTAGGTAAATAATCACCCAATGAATTTAAAAGTATTATTTATGACGGTTGGTCATAAATAATACTTTCAATTAGACGAAATACAAAAAATATTATCATACATCAATGGAAAAATTAATAGAACAGTTTTCATTTGGTTTGTTTTTCTGGCAAGTCATCATCTTATTAATCATTATCTTTTTATTAGGTAAATTTGCTTGGAAACCTATCATCGCTGCTTTAGCAGAACGTGAACAAGGTATTTCTGATGCTTTGGAATCTGCTGAAAAAGCTAAATTAGAGATGGCGCGCTTAACCAATGAAAACGAATCCTTACTAAAGGAAGCTCGTGTAGAACGTGATCTAATCTTGAAAGAGGCTAAAGAAATGAAAGATAAGATTGTTGCTGAAGCAAAAAATGTAGCCCATACTGAAGGTGCTAAGATGATAGCTCAAGCATCAATTGAAATCAATGAGCAAAAAAACAAAGCAATGGCAGAAGTAAAGAATCAAGTTTCTACTTTGGCATTGGATATTGCTCGTAAAGTATTAAGCAAAGAATTTGAAGACCAAAATAAGCAAGAAGCGTTAATTGCAGATTTGCTTAAAGACGTGAAAGTAAACTAATCGGTCATTCAAATTTTATCATTAAAGAAGTATGTCAGTATTTAAAGTAGCATCAAGATATGCGAAATCATTAATTGATTTGGCAAAAGAACAAGGTAGTTTGGACGCTATCAAAACGGATATGGATCAATTCATCGAAGTTTTGAAAGCTAATCCTGAGCTACGTGCAGTATTATCTAATCCAATTATTAAATTGGACAAGAAAGTAAATATCTTAGAGGCATTATTTAAAGATAAAATCAATCCTGCTATTTTATCATTCTTCAAGATCATGATTGAAAAAGGTCGTGCTGAAGTGATCGAGGCTGCTGCTCATGAATTTGTTCGCGAGTACAATGAAGTAAAAGGAATTGTAAAAGCTACAGTGATATCTGCAGCACCACTTTCTGATACTAATTTATCAGAATTAAAAGCAACAATTGCAAATCAAGTTAATGCGCAGGTTTTGATTACAAATAAAGTTGATCAATCTTTGATCGGTGGGTTTGTAATCACTATTGGTGACAAACAATATGATGCAAGTATTGCAGGTAAATTAAATAGATTAGAAAGATATTTTGAAGGTCAACGCGTTTAGTGTTGATTTTAGCATTTAACAAAATCAAGAACCCCTTATAATAATAACAATGATAGAGGTAAGACCAGATGAGGTTTCGGCAGTTTTAAGAGAACAATTGTCGGGCTTTAAATCAGAAGCCGAACTAGAGGAAGTTGGTACCGTACTTAGTATTGGTGACGGTATTGCTCGTATTTACGGCTTAACTAAAGTTCAGTCCGGTGAATTGGTTGAATTTGATAACGGATTACAAGGTATCGTATTAAACTTAGAAGAAGACAACGTTGGTGTTGTACTTTTAGGTCCTTCAGACATCGTGAAAGAAGGTGATACTATTAAACGTACTAATCGTATTGCATCTATTAAAGTAGGTGAAGGTATGTGCGGACGTGTTGTAAATACATTAGGTCAGCCAATCGATGGTAAAGGACCTATTACAGGTGAGACATACGAAATGCCAATCGAGCGTAAAGCTCCAGGTGTATTGTTCCGTCAGCCAGTAACGGAGCCATTACAAACAGGTATCAAAGCGATCGATGCAATGATTCCAGTAGGTCGTGGACAGCGTGAGCTAGTAATCGGTGACCGTCAGACAGGTAAGACTGCAGTATGTATCGATACAATCTTAAACCAAAAGGAATTTTATGATGCTGGTCAACCAGTATTCTGTATTTATGTTGCTATTGGTCAAAAGAACTCTACAGTTGCGAATATCGTTCGTACTTTAGAGGAACGTGGTGCTATGGCTTATACAGTTGTTGTTGCGGCTTCTGCTGCTGATCCAGCTCCATTACAGTTTTACGCGCCAATGGCGGGTGCTGCTATCGGAGAATTCTTCCGTGATACAGGTCGTCCAGCATTGATCGTATATGATGATTTATCAAAACAAGCGGTAGCTTACCGTGAGGTTTCTTTATTATTGAAAAGACCTCCGGGACGTGAAGCATACCCAGGTGACGTTTTCTACTTACATAGCCGTTTATTAGAAAGAGCTGCGAAAATCAATGCTTCTGATGAGATTGCTAGAAATATGAATGATCTTCCTGAGTCTATCAAACACTTGGTAAAAGGTGGTGGTTCATTGACTGCTCTTCCAATTATTGAGACTCAAGCGGGTGACGTTTCTGCTTATATTCCTACAAACGTAATTTCAATTACTGATGGTCAGATTTTCTTGGAGTCTAACTTGTTTAACGCAGGTATCCGTCCAGCGATCAACGTAGGTATTTCTGTATCTCGTGTAGGGGGTAATGCTCAGATTAAGCCGATGAAGAAGGTAGCTGGTACATTGAAATTAGATCAGGCACAATACCGTGAGCTAGAAGCTTTCGCGAAATTTGGTTCTGATTTAGATGCAGCAACTAAAGGAGTTTTAGATAAAGGTATCCGTAACGTTGAGATTTTGAAACAAGCTCAATACTCTCCGGTTTCTGTGGAAAAACAAGTAGCAATTATTTATGCAGGTACTAAAGGTTTATTCCGTTCAGTTCCAGTAAATAAAGTGAGAGAATTTGAAGAAGAATACTTAACGTTGTTAGAGCAACGTCATCCAGAAGTTTTAAATGCTTTTAAAGCAGGTAAATTCTCAGATGAGTTAACTTCAGTATTAGAAACAGTAGCTAAAGATTTAGCATCAAAATATTAATTAGATATGAGTATAGAGTATTGAGTATAGCGAGTTATACTCAATACACAGTACTCAATACTCAAATCTCAAATTAAATATGGCAAATTTAAAAGAAGTAAGAATCCGTATCGCATCGGTAACATCAACACAGCAGATTACTAAAGCGATGAAAATGGTATCTGCAGCGAAACTAAAACGCGCTACTAATGCAATTGTTCAATTGCGTCCGTATGCGAATAAACTTCGTGAAATTTTGGCAGATGTATCTGCAAGTGTAGAAGGGAGTAATTCTCCTTATACGGTAGATCGTGAACCAAATAAAGTGTTGATTATTGTTGTTTCTTCTAATAGAGGTTTGGCTGGTGCTTTTAATGCGAATGCAATCAAAACTGCAAATAATTTAGTTGCTGAAAAGTATGCTGATCAATTACGTAAAGGTGATGTAAGTATCATTACTGTAGGTAAGAAAGGATATGATTTCTATGCTAAAAAGCCTGCTTATAATATTATTGCCAATCATAGTGATTTATTCGGTGCTTTAAATTTTGAGAATACTTCAAAAATCACTGAATTTGTAATGGAACAATTCAAAGAAGGTAACTTTGACCGTGTAGAAGTGGTGTATAACCAATTCAGAAATGCAGCGGTACAAATCTTGACTTCGGAACAAATTTTACCATTACTTCCTACGGAAGATACCCTTTCGACTAAGGAAAAAACTGCTGAGGTTGATTATATTATCGAACCTTCGAAAGAGAAGATCATTGAGGAATTAATTCCTAAAGCTATTAAAATTTCATTGTATAAGGCTATTTTGGATTCTCATGCTTCTGAGCATGGTGCCCGTATGACTGCAATGGACAAAGCAACTGATAATGCTGGAGATTTGTTAAAAGCATTAAAGCTTTCGTACAACCAAGCACGTCAAGCTGCTATTACAACAGAATTAACAGAGATTGTTTCTGGTGCAGCGGCATTATCAAACGGATAATTAAGAGTAATATCAATATAGAAAAAGGCGGTGAATTTATTTTCATCGCCTTTTTTATGCTTTACCTGATCATTTTTTCCCGCTCGTCATAAAGCCCGACTAACAAACTATTTCCTTTATTATCTACTCTGATCCCTCCGAACTTTGCTTGTTCATATTTTGTGGCATGCCCTTCTTGAAAAAAGAAGGATTCGGCACCAATATTTAAACTATGTCTATTAGACATAGTGTATTTGATTAAGAGTTCGTCTTTCTTTAACGGTGTCGTATTGTTTTGCAAGCGAACCCCACTTGCTATACCTTTAGTATTTAATTTGACAACAACGTATCCACGTGGAGGCACTTCTGAAGGCGTTATACTGTCTGCTATACTATATCTTAAGCGCATGTAATCGCCTTGCATAAGTGATCTCGGATCGACAGGTGCTAACTCTAAAAGAATCAGTTTACCCTCTTTTAGAATTTTTTCCTTCTGCAGGATCGTAAAAGTGAAATAAGCAATGATGGCCAATAAGTTCACTGCAATGATCCAGTTTTTATATTTTTTCATTGTTGATTTTGTTTGAATTTATAACAAAGTAAATGGCTAAAAATAACAGTCCGGAAATAACTAAAATCAATGACTTTATCAATAATGAAAAGGTTAGATTATAGTAAAAATGCCATAAGGAAAGGAGTAGGGAAATAAGACCAATTGATAGACCCATCCTATATTGATAATTAAAACAAGTTAAGATGAGTAGTATTGAACATGCGATACCAGGATTAATAACTGTTGAACCTAGCATCAGTATGAGAAGCGCATATGTAGGAAAAAGTACTTTGGATGTTGTGATCTTAAATTTACTTGTGATTTTATAAACCACCCATAAAATTGCAAATGCATATAGTACCGATAATATATATAATGCGAATGAGTTGTTATTTACTTGCTCATTGTAAGTCTCATAATGTGATAGTATAATGAATGCTGTCGTGGCTACTGTTGCAAGAATAAGCCCTAAGCGCAATGGATTATAGATTGTACTGATTAAATTTCGTTTGGATAGTACAGCTGCTTCATGTGATAAAAAATAGATCAATGCAATTATGAGAATAGCATTGATCAGTGTAATGAATAATATATTTTGATAATTGTGATTGATTAAAGCTATTATGGAATAAATAATGCCAAGTATATTTAACAGGGATAACAGGTGGCGTTGTACAATTAATAGTGTACATAAGCTGATGATAAAACAGAGTATAAATATGTAATTTAAATCATGGATATCGAAACCATATATGAGCATCCATCCTCCTGCAATATAAAATGCAATACTTGCGGTATCAATGATAATGGCATTATATTTTTTAATGCAATATAGAGAAAGAACAAGAAAGATGGATCCACAAATGATTAAATTCAACTTGTCGTTTAAGATGTTTAGTAAAAATAAAGCTCCTAAAAAACTTAAAACACTTAATATAACTCCAAGTATGGATAATATTTTTATAGTCAGATTTGATCTGTTTTCCTCCAAATGTTGATACGCCGTTAGTGTATCATTTATATTGATCTGAAAATTGGGCTCGTTGCCTTTCCTCAATAGTTCTATTTTGTTTAGTATTTCTTGTTTATTTTTCATTGGTCCATTTTCTTTGAATATTTAACAATAATTTAATAATGGCTGTTACCATTATTATTACAAAAAGACTGATGATGATCAAGACAAATTCATCTTCAAAGATTCTAATAAGCAGACAATTAGTGATAATTAAAATACTGAAAGCTATGGTTCCAATGAAAAATGTACTTTTTGTCTGTAAGGCATAATAGATGTAGTAAGAGTAGCATGCTAGCGTACCAAAAATTAATAATAATCCGTTTAGGAGTCTTGAGTCAAATATGAGGTAACACAAACCGATTGTTGCAATTGAGGTTACAATAAGAGTAAACGTATTTCTAAACCATAGTGGTATCTGTATTTTCCGATAATGATTTAGAGATAATAAGGCCGTTAACGCACTACCGTTGATAAAGAATAGTAGCGTGGACATACTAACGGGGTCAAAACTATTTAGAACTTGATCGTTGAAAAGGAAAATGGTTGTGTTAATAAGAATTATATGGAGAAGGAAAAGTGGATAAAATCGTGTTGCGATTACCCAAATCGTGATAAATATCGTCCAGGCAAGAAAAAAGTCATAGGCATTAGCTCCTGTTTGGTATATTTGTCCAAATACCGCAAATAATACACCGACTAACATGGAAGCAGCGGTCAATAATGTATTTCTATATACTTCATTTATTTTTAATATAAGTGCACAAAGTACAGTTGCAACCAATAGAAGAAGTATAATTCCGATTTTAATGAATTTGTTTAAATCTGCCCAATTGAATGCAAAGAAAAATATAATACCAGATACAACAAATCCAATTCCTAATACAAGTAAGAATAAATCTAAGAATCGCTTCCAGTCTTTGGTATTTACATAGACATTTTCTTCTAAAAGATTTTCTATCTGCTCTCTTGAAAGATTACTATGCTTACTTGCAATCGATATGTCTTCACGATTTAGTTTTTCCATTACTAAATCTAACGAAAAATTGTGGTAATTTTCTGAAATAGAATGGATCTGAAAAAGATTGAAGGTGAGAGAGGCTTCGGAATCTGATACTCTATATGATGTTTTCCACATGAGTTATTAACACAATGTTAATAACTCATGTGGAAAACACAGTTTTAATTCGGAGGGCTAACAGTAAATTTTAATTTTTTAAAAAAAATTACGGTGTGTTTTCTACCAACGGATGAGGGCTGATCCCCATGTAAATCCTGCGCCAAAAGCAGCTAAACAAATAAGATCTCCTTCTTTAATTTTTCCAGCTTCCCATGCTTCACACAATGCAATTGGAACTGATGCCGCGGTTGTATTTCCATATTTTTGAATGTTATTAAATACTTGATCGTCATTTAGCTTCAATGTCTTCTGGATGAATTGCGAAATTCTAAGATTTGCTTGGTGGGGTACTAAGAGGGTAATATCTTGTGTTGTTAAATTATTTTTGGCTAATGCTTCTCCTATTACTTCTGGAAATTTTACCACTGCTTTTTTAAATACAGCCTGACCGTCCATGACTGGAAATGCTGTTCCATCTTCTAGCATTTCTGCTGTCATTAACATTCCGCCAAGCTCTTGTTCAGGCCATTTTGGTTTTTCATCTAACCATATGCCACCAGATGCACCAGGGTAATACATCGCTAACTTTTCAGCATCCGCACCGTCAGAATGTAAATGTGTACTTAGAATACCTTTATCTACTTCAGTTGTAGGTTGAAGAACAACTGCTCCGGCGCCATCTCCAAAGATAACGGAGACACTTCTTCCGCGTGTTGAGTAATCTAGGGCAAAAGAATGTTTTTCAGAGCCAACGACAAGAATATTTTTATACATCCCCGTTTTGATAAATTGGTCAGCGACAGATAATGCATAAATAAAACCTGAACATTGGTTTCTGATATCTAAAGCACCTACTTCTTTCATACCCATTTCCCGCTGTAGAAGTACGCCGCAACCAGGGAAATAGTAATCAGGCGAAAGCGTTGCAAAAATAATAAAATCAATTTCTTCAGCTGTTGTATTAGCGCGTTCAATCGCTATTTTTGATGCTTCAACAGCCATAGTGGTAGTTGTTTCACCAATTCTATCCGCATAACGACGTTCTTTAATACCTGTTCTTTCCTGAATCCATTCATCGCTTGTATCCATGAAACGGGTTAAGTCTTGATTGGTGTAAACATTTTTTGGTACGTAGTATCCTATACCTGCAATTTTGGATTGAAACATATGATTGTATTTATGTTAAGTTCAAATTAAGTAAAATTACGTAATTTTTGAAAATTAAAGTACTTTTGTAGTATGAGTACAGAAACTGCACAAGAAACCTATTCCTTATCCGAAATTTTAGCTTCAGTTAAAGATTCCAACCGACTGATTTTGTGGAATGACGATATCAATACTTTTGACCATGTTATTTTTTGTATGATGCATCATTTGCAATATTCGGAACCTGAGTCTGAAAGAATTGCTTTTAAAGTGCATAATGATGGTAAATGTGCAGTCTTGGAGGGATCTTTGACGGAGATGGAGGTCTATAGAAAAATTCTAAAAGCAGAAGGTCTTACTGTATCTGTCGAGTAGATTTTTTTTTCCGATATAGGTCATTTTATTGAGTAATAAAGTGGTTACGAGTCGTTTTAGTTCAACAAAAAAATACATTTTTGTAGTATTACAGCTTATAACTTTATTATGTTCTCTAAAAATCAGACCCATTTCTTTACTTTTCTTATTACGTTTTTATTCTTTCCGATAATTACTTTCGCTCAATCTGGTAAAATATCTGCTACTCTTATTGATGAAAAAACCGGATCTCCAGTCAATTTTGCTAGTGCATCATTACTGACGGGTAGTGCTCAAGCTTATTTAAAGGGTGCCCAATCTGATGAGAATGGCGTAGTCATTTTTCAAGATGTTCCAAATGGTACTTTTACGTTACGTGTTACTTATGTTGGCTATTCCGACTTCGTGAAAACAAATATTGTCGTATCAAATTCTTCCAATCTTAATCTCGGTAAATTAGTTTTAAAACCTTCTGGTGAATTGCTTAGTGAAGTTGTAATTGAAGGAAGAGCACCGGCGATGCAGATTGGAATCGATCGTAAGATTTTTAATGTAGGAGAAAGTTTGGTGAGTGCAGGTGGTACAGCCACCGATTTATTAGCAAATGTACCAACTTTACAAGTCGATCAGGATGGGACGGTTAGTTTAAGAGGATCTAATGTTAAGATTTTGATTGATGGTAAAGAATCTGCAATGGCAGGTAATGATGTGACGGCCTTATTACAGAGTTTACCAGCTAATTCAATTGATAAAGTCGAAATTATAACCAATCCTTCTTCCAAATATGACTCAGAAGGGCAGACAGGAATTGTAAATATTGTATTAAAAAAAAATATCCGTACGGGATTGAATGGTGCTGTTAATACATCCGCAGGTTCTTATGATAACTATATGGCTGGATTGACGCTTAATTACAGAGATAAGAAGTTCAACTATTTTGGTAGTTATAATTTTAATCGCCGTAATATGGTTGGGAGCGGGAAGGTTGATAACACTTTTTTAGATAATAACAGCCGTATCTATAATGAATCTGAGTCTTCCCGTAAAGGAAACGGACATAATATTAAGGCAGGAGTTGACTATAATATAACGGATCGTACTACTTTGGGGCTTTCTGGTAATATGAGTATCCGTAATAGTGATCGTTCTGAAGATTTGAATTACCAATATTCTAATCATCCTAAACTTTCGGGGACTAGTAATCGTAATTCACGTCAATTTGAAGATGACTTTGCTTATGATTTAAATTTTGATTTTAGACATCAATTTAAGCGATCTGGAGAAGAGTTGACTGCGAATGCAAGTTATGGAAATGATAAAGAAGATGGAACAAATGATTTTTTACAGAACTTTAGTGGTCCCATACCTGCTGATGGTCGTAAAAATGTGACTTCTGAAAACGGAAAGGTGATTAATCTACAAGCTGATTATGTATTGCCATTTTCTGAGACGAGTAAGTTTGAAGCTGGATATAGAACGCAGATTAGAAAATCTTTTGATACGCAGTTTTCTGAAATCTTAGTTGATAGCCTTGGGCTTTATTTCCCCGATTATAAGATCAGTAATGATTTTGATTTTACGAGTTCGGTTCATGCTTTATATGTCAATTATCAGAATAAATTAAGTAAAAAAATTGGCTATCAATTGGGGTTACGTGGCGAGCAATTTGAATTAAAATCAACTTACTTTTCAAAAGATCCCGAAGCGCCATTAGAAACTCCTGCAAATCAAAATTTCTTTCGTCTATATCCCACTGTATTTTTAACGTATGATTTAGATGATAGTGGTGATAAGTTACAGTTGAGTTATTCCCGAAGAGTGCAACGTGCTCGCGGATGGCAAATCAATCCATTTCCAGATGTGACTGATAATATGAACAGACGTCAGGGTAACCCTAATTTGAAACCAGAAGATGTGCATGCTTTTGAGTTGAGTTATGCGAAAACTTATGGTAAAGTTAATTTGGTCAGTTCAGCATATTTTAATCATACTAGTGAAGTGATTCAACCTTACGTGTTCTTTGTAGATTCGAATAGTGTGACTTATAGTAAATGGGAGAATTTAACAAGCCGTACTTTATCTGGTTTTGAATTTATTGCCAAAGTCAATGCAACAAAAGATTTTGATTTTACATTCAATCTGAACTTGATAAATATCAATTATAAAGCTAATGAGCTGTACCAGTTGCCAATTAGGAAGGGATTTTCTTATAATTCTAATTTAACCATGAATTATAGAATGACACCAACATTTTCTGCACAGGTTAGGGGTGAATATAATTCTTCTCGCGTAATGGCTCAAGGAAAGATGAATGCGATGAAAGGTATAGATGTAGCTTTGAAAAAAGATGTTTTTAATAAGAAAGCTTCTGTTATGTTGAATGTACGTGACGTATTCAATTCTAGAAAAATGGAAGGGTATACGGAAACGCCTCAGTTGATTTCTAATTTTGAAAGACGCTGGATGAAAAGAATGGTTACTTTGTCAGTTTCGTATCGATTCGGAGGTCAGGATTTAACAAAGTCTAAGAAAAGGGAGACTAATACAAATGAAATATCCGGAGAAGAATATTAAGATATATTCTTGATTCCGATGATTTTTTTTTAAATTTAATCCATATAAATACTAGATATGAAATTAAGAACAATCGTTTTAGCAGCTACTATGCTCGCGGGTACTGCAAGTGTTGGTACTGCTGTCGCTCAACAGAAGAAAGAAGTCCCTTCATATAAGGTTTTGGATCTACCTAAGGTAGATTTGAAAAATTTTAAAAAAAATAAACAAGGTGCATATGTTATTTTTGATGGTACTTCTTTAACAGGATGGCGTGGTTATGATAAAGCTGTATTGCCTAAAAAATGGATCATTGATGGTGGTGCTATAAAATTTGACAGCAAGGCAAATGTTGGAAATAATGAAGGTGGAGATTTAATTTTTGCTCATGATTTCAAAAACTTTGAATTGGAACTGGAATGGAAAGTGGCAAAAGGAGCGAACTCTGGTATTTTCTTTTTAGCAAAGGAAATTGAAGGACAACCAATTTATATTTCCAGTCCAGAATGTCAAGTGTTGGATAATGAAAATCATCCTGACGCGAAGATGGGGGTTGATGGAAATCGTAAATCAACGTCGTTATATGATATGATCCCTGCGAAGCCTCAAAATGCTAAGCCTTATGGTGAATGGAATAAAGTGAAAATCGTTGTTAATAAGGGTAAAGTTGAACAGTGGCAGAATGACGTCAAAGTTGTTGAGTATACACTGTGGGATCAATCATGGATTGATCTATTACAAAAAAGTAAATTTAGTGAAGAAAAATGGCCTTTAGCTTACGAATTATTGAAGAATGTCGGTGGCAAAACTAAATCAGGCGTTATCGGATTTCAGGATCATGGTGATGACGTATGGTTCAAAAATATTACTGTAAAAAAATTGTAATTACCATAAAGCATAAAAAAAGCGAGCTTGAAAATCAAGCTCGCTTTTTTTATGCTTCTGTTATTTCCTTCCTTTATTTATAGAATGGACTGTAATTCTTTTAAATTACTGATCATATGTATTACATCTTGTGGTCTCTCACCTTGATTAGGATTAAAGAATATGGCATCCATGCCTACATTCATTGCTCCTCGAACATCTGCATCAATATTATCACCGATCATGATGGAATTGTCAATTTTTGCGTCGGCTTTATCTAATGCGAAATTGAATATTCTGGGATCAGGTTTATTGACCCCAACCACTTCGGAAATAAAGATATTTTTAAAATATTTATTGAGATCACTTTTATCAAGCTTTACTTCGCAAGCTTCTTTGAATCCATTTGAAATCAAATGTAAGTTGTAATTTTTATACAGATATTGAAGTGTTTCATGTGCATGTGGAAATAAATTGGTTTTCTGCGGGCACATGCGTAAATATTCTATTTCAAAACTAGAGGGAAATAGGGAAGGATCTACACCAAGTTGTGTAAATGTATCTGCAAAGCGGGCACGGCGTAATTCTGTTTTATCAATTTTACCATGATGATACAGATTCCATACGCGATGATTATTGACCGTATAGGTTTGGATAAATTGGGCAGAGCTTTCTTGCTGAAATAGCTGATCAAATTTGTAATGATAATATAGTTCGTCCAATGTCTCTTCTGCATTTTTATCAAAATCCCAAATGGTATGATCTAAATCGAAGAATATATCTTTTTTTTCTTGTTGAAACATAGTACAAATATAGCGTAATATGGACTAATGAAAGAAATAGGGGCTGTTCGATTTTCCTCTTAGTGTCATAAAGTCCAACACATTTTTTTATACCTCTGTTTATCGTTATTTTTGTTCTGTTGCAATATATCGTATGAAAAAAGCACTTGTTTTATTTTATTTTCTTGTTTTTTATGCCACCTCCCAATTGATCTGGTGGGGTGTTATGCTTGCTCGATTTCAACCACAAAGGAAATCGATGATTATCGGTGAAGGTATATTTTTTTTACTGATCTTTCTTTGGGGCGCTTTACGTTTAAAAAAGCTTTTTGTTCGTGAACAAAAATTACAACAACAGCAACAAAACTTTTTATTGGCCATAACTCATGAATTAAAATCTCCGCTAGCTTCGGTCAAATTATATATTCAAACAATTTTGAAAAGGGATTTGGATAAGGAACAGCAACAAGTTTTTTTAAGGAATTCTTTGAAGGATATTGAGCGACTGGATGATTTGGTTGAAAATGTATTAATCACCACTAAGCTTGAAAGCCGCAATTATAATCTTCCGAAGGAAAAGTTTAATCTCACCGAATTAGTAGAACAAATTGTGGACCGCCTTCAAAAGAATGCTTGTAGAACGCAAGTGTTGAAACCTAATTTGGATTCGGATGTTATGATCTACGCTGATAAGTTTGCAATAAGTAATGTCGTGACTAATTTGATCGAGAATGC
This sequence comes from Sphingobacterium sp. B16(2022), assembly GCF_012030425.1. Taxonomy (GTDB): domain Bacteria; phylum Bacteroidota; class Bacteroidia; order Sphingobacteriales; family Sphingobacteriaceae; genus Sphingobacterium; species Sphingobacterium anhuiense. The sequence goes on from NZ_JAAUVN010000002.1 coordinate 54,424, forward strand.
AATAAAATACTCTCCACCATGTGCAAATGTTGTGGTTAAATTAACAAATGAAGAGCATGGAATAATTTTTTCTGTTGCTGATCATGGAATTGGTATCAGTGATGTGGAGAAAAAACTTATCTTTAATAAATTTTATCGTGTAGGAAGTGAAGCGACACGTAAAACTAAAGGTACCGGTTTGGGGTTGTATATAGTGAAGACGGTCTTGCAAAAGCATAACGCGTCTATTAAGGTAAAAGATAACACTCCTTCGGGGAGTATTTTTGAAGTAACATTTGATAAAAATGCAAAGTAAACAACGCATACTGCTCGTAGAAGATGAAGAACACTTGTTAGAGGCTATCAAGTTAAATTTGGAGTTAGAAGGTTACCGTGTAACAACAGCTACAGACGGTAAAAAGGCTTTGAAAATATTCAAGGAAGAACGTTTTAATTTGATCATTCTGGATGTCATGATTCCTGAGATTGATGGATTCCAGGTTGCCGAAACTATTCGACTACAAAATACGGAAGTTCCTATTATGTTTTTAACTGCTAAAAACAGTAGTGAAGATCGTATCACTGGTCTTAAAAAAGGTGCAGATGATTATTTAATCAAACCTTTCAATTTGGAAGAACTTATCCTTAGGGTAGGTAATTTGGTGCGAAGAAGTTTAAAACCTGATGATCTGAAAGAATTAAACTCTTATCAAATTGGTGATAAAACAATTTATTTTAATTCATATGAATTGCATCATGCAGATGGTACTATTACTTCTTTAACAAAGAAAGAAACCATGTTGTTGAAGCTATTGATTGAACGCCGAAATGAAGCTGTTTCTCGCGAACAAATATTGGAAACAGTATGGAATTATGATGTTTATCCTTCCACTCGTACGATTGATAATTTCATCTTGACTTTCCGTAAATATTTTGAACCTGATCAAAAACACCCCATTTATTTCCATTCTATTCGTGGTGTTGGATATAAATTCACGGATAATAATGCATAACGTTTTATGATGACATTTAAGGCTCGTGTAGCTGTTATTATCATTGCATTATTGTTAATTGGATATGGCGTTTATGCTGGACATTATCAAACTTCGATCCTGATTGCAGGTGGTGTTTGTTATCTGGTGTGGAGTCATTTACGCGAGAGCTCAGTAGCTATGGCTAGTGATTCATTTCATAAGCAGGACTATGCTAAGGCAAAAGTTTTACTGGCTGAAGTGAAAAATCCTGATCGCTTGAGGAAAGGACGTCGTAATATTTATGAATATATGATGGGTACTATTTCACTTCATGAGGATCGCATTGATGAAGCTGAATACCATTTCCAATTAGCATCAAGATTACCGTGGAAAAAAGATAATGAAAAAGGGATGGTCTTAATCAATTTATCGAATATCAGTTTAAGAAAAGAAGAGTATGAACGTGCTCAAGCTTATATTGATGTGGCGAAGAAATTGAATTTAACAGAACGTCAAGCCAGTATAATTGGCAAAATACAAAACGAAATTTCAAAACATATATAGTGATTACTACTTTACAAAACGATTTATTGATTAGAGCTGCACTTTCGCAGCAAACTGAACGCCCGCCTGTATGGATGATGCGTCAAGCTGGAAGATTTATGCCTGAGTACTGGGCAATAAAAAATAAATATTCCTTTTTGGAAATGTGCAAAACTCCGGAGATTGCTGCAGATGTTACCATGTTGCCAGTTGATTTACTAGGTATAGATGCCGCAATTTTGTTTTCTGACATTTTGGTTACAGCAGAAGCAATGGGTGGAGATTTAAGTTTTGAACAAGGAGTAGGTCCGCGTTTCGCTAATCCAGTGCGTTCTTTTGCTGATGCTGATAAATTAGCTACAGATTGTTTACCTAAATTGGAATATGTAGCTGATGCTATTAAAGTAATTCAACAGCGTTTGAATGGTAGTATTCCTCTAATTGGTTTTGCAGGTGCACCATTTACAATTTTAAGTTATTTAGTTGAAGGGGCTTCTTCAAAAGATTTTAAGTTGACCAAATTGATGTTGAATAATGAACCAAAATTGGCTCACACTATTCTTCAAAAGATAGCTGATGTAACCGTCGAGTATTTAAACATGCAAATTGCTGCTGGTGTTAATGCTGTTCAGTTATTTGATAGCTGGGCTTTAGCTTTATCTTGGAATGATTATAAAGAGTTTGCTCATTATTATAATAATCAAATCATCTCTCGTTTGAATCGAAAAGATGTTCCCGTAATTTCTTTCTGTAAAGGATCTTCTGTGTTTGCCCCAATAATGGCAGAAGCAAAACCGGATGTGATATCTGTCGATTGGAATGCAGATTTAAAAAATATCAAACAATCGTTACCTGCGGGAATTGCTGTTCAAGGTAATTTGGATCCATTTGTATTGTATGCTGATAAAAAAGTAATCAAAGATAAGATCCTTCAATTATTTGAACGTATGCGTGGTGAAAATGGATTTATTTTCAACTTAGGTCATGGTATTATGCCTGATATCCCTTTTGATAATGTGAAATACGCAATTGAAGTTGTTAAAGAATTTAAATATTAACAAGTATCAGTTTAACAAACAAAACAAGGAACAAATATTTGTTCCTTGTTTTGTTTGTAGTAAATAAGTTCTTCTCAATAACTCAATATTCAATTATCTTTGTATTCATACTTTTAGGATTATGATTTATCTTTACGCTAAAGCGATACATATCATATTTGTCATTTGTTGGATGGCGGGATTATTTTATATGCCCCGACTATTCATCTATCATACAGAGGCAAAAGATCAATCTAAAGAGGCATATACCGTTTTACATAAGCAGTTTTCAATCATGGAGAATCGATTGTGGTGGGTAATAACTACTCCTGCTATGTATATTACAGTTTTCTCGGCTTTAGTAATGCTGTATGTTAATCCATCATTATTACAAATGGGGTGGATGCATGTCAAGTTGCTATTTGTGGCAGCTATGATTGCTTACCATTTTATCAGTCAACGGATGATGTTTAATCTTAGAGATGAAAAATCAACGCTTAGTTCCTCAAAACTTAGAATGTGGAATGAAGTATCTACTGTACTGTTGTTTTCCATTGTTTTTACCGTTGTTTTAAAATCTGCATTGAACTGGATCTATGGCGTTGTCGGTCTGCTATCACTGGCGATTGTATTAATGATATTGATCAAAGCTTATAAAAAATATAGAACTTCAAGAGAAGGCAAATAATGATTTTTTAATTTCTAAAAAATCGGGATCATTCCAAACTAATTATTACTATTAAATTCGGTTATTTAGACTAGCAGATGTTGATCTGATCTTTACTGGATAACTATTGAGAATAAATAATAGTGTACATTTGCAGTAAATAAAACATTTTATGTCATTTGAGTCTTTAGGTTTATCACACAATATTATCAGTTCTGTCAAGCAATTAGGTTATCTGAAACCTTTTCCTATTCAAGAACAAGCTATTCCAGTTATCTTATCGGGCAAAGATCTGATGGGTATTGCGCAAACAGGCTCTGGGAAAACTGCATGTTTTGTGATGCCTATATTAGAGAAGTTACAAATTGAGGTTGTTAAAAGAGATCGGAATATTGAAGTACTGGTACTTGTTCCTACCCGAGAATTAGCCATTCAGATTGATGAAGTTTTTAGAGCCTTTACGGGTAATCTAAAGCGAGAGATAAAAACTATGGCGGTATATGGTGGTGTATCTATTAATCCACAAATGAAAGGTATGCTTGGGGTAGAAGTTTTAACAGCAACTCCAGGTCGCTTATTGGATTTAATTAAGAACAAGGCGCTGAGCATTAGTCATATTCAACATTTAGTTATTGATGAGGCTGATAAGTTATTTCAAATGGGTTTTGAGGATGAGCTCAGGGAACTTTTGGCTTTAATGCCTAAGAAGAAACAAATTACCTTGTTTTCTGCGACATTAAATGATAAAATAACTGAAATAAATAATCTTCTTTCAATTAAGCCTGTTGTTGTAGAGATTGAAAGTGAAGAAGCCAATATTGATCAGATCGAACAGATCGCTTACCATGTAACTCCTGAGACTAAAGGTCCATTTTTGCGTTATCTTATCAAAGAGCAAAAGATGAACCAAGTACTTGTATTTGTATCTTCTACACGTACGGCAGATAAATTGGTGGAAAAATTATTGAAAAATAAAATTAGAGCAATTTCTATCCACGGTCAGAAATCGCAAAGTAATAGAAAGGATCACCTCGATTATTTTAAAAAAGGAGATGCACAGGTTTTGGTAGCTACAGATCTGATCGGCCGTGGTATTCATATCGATTCTCTGCCAGTCGTTATTAATTTTGAATTACCTCGTTCTCCGTTAGATTATGTTCATCGTATAGGAAGAACTGGTCGTGCAAATAATTTAGGAACTGCTATTACCTTATTAACAGATGAGGAGTTGCATCATTTTTCTGTTATTCAGAAGAAAATGGGCAAAAAGGTCGATATTAAACGAACAGATGAAGTAAATCTGCACGGTTATTAATATAATTTTATTAGCCCGCTTTTTTAGCGGGCTATTTTGTTTAATGTAAAATTTCTGTGAAGACAAACTTGACACTATCATAGTTGATTGCAACGTCAGGCGAGTAACTGGGAATATCCAGAAATCTTACTATAGCTCCATTTCCTAATCGTAGTGTTTTTCCATCCTGCAGTAGTGCAAATGGTGTTCTTTTTTTTACTCCTCCACTATGTGGCATATAAAAATAGTCTCCAATTAATGTGTCTCCCTTTATATTTCCTCTAATTTCTCCTGAGTCTTTGCCGCTATTACCATATTGGATCGTATAGTGTCCGTAAAAATGGTTTTCATTTTTAGTAAGCTGAAGGTATGCTGTATCTCTTTTTGAAACTGCACGATAATGTTTAGCAGGAAAATTGACCGCACTAGGCTGGCAACTTAAAGTGAATAATATTGTTATTAAGTAACAATATGTTTTTATGGAGTGAAAAGTGCTCGGAAAAAAGGCTCGCATAGATTAAATCTGTTTTTTTTGATAATCAAGGTTACTTATAATTTATCGGAAATATAACATGAAACGGAATCTTGTATTTCTTCGATGAGTTCTTTATCCATGTATTTATATTCATCAGGTATTTCTAATATAACGATTTCTATATTATTACATTCATTTGGAAATTGCTGTATTATTTTCTCTTTGTGATGATTTTCCATGACAAATACGATATCTGCCCAGTTTAGATGTTTGGCATTCACTTTAATTCTTGCATTATTTTCTGTACCAGCAGATTTAACGCGAACAGTTTTATGTTTTTTATAAATTGTTTCTGCAGTTAAGCTTCTCCAGCGGTTGCGGCTGCAAATAAATAATATGTTAAGCATGATTATAGGTGAATTATATGGAAAGAGGAAGAAGATAGATTATAGATCAGCATGCTATTGATAATATTTTTTCTCATTTAAATCATAACGGTCTTAATCAGTGTTGGTTCTTCTTGTAAAAATACGCCATATTTTGGTCCAAAATCTTTGATATAGGGTTGGGCATTATGGGCATCAAGACCTGCTTGATCTTTCCAAATTTCATAAAATGTGAATACATTCGGGTCTTCTATGCCTTGATGTAAATTATACAGTTCGGCGGCTGGTTCAAGTCGTGTTAAACGAACCATTTCCTGCAGTGTCTTTTTTACTTGGTCGCGATATGCTTCTTTTGTTCTTAGTACAACAGTAAGGTAAATTTTCATTTATAATTATTTATGGATTAGATTTTATTAAGCTTGTTTTATTATATCCAATTGGATTTAGGGATATAACATTTTTTCTAAAGTATGATTTTTCAATGAAATTTCATTCATCAATGTTTTCAATACGATCAATAAGCTCTTAAAATTGGTCTTTATGAAGTCCTTACTTTATTATATCTGAGGAATTAATGTATTAAGATTTATTTCTACTTATAGATGAGATTAGTAATCATGCGATATTATTTGTCATGATTGTACCTGAATTGTTATCTAAATTTTAAATGTTGTTGTTGTATTTTTTTGAAATAATGTATAATATTACATTTAATCTTCCGATAGTCTTTATTACTATTTACAATGAATAAACATTATTTAATAAAGTTCAATAATGTTTTTACGGAAGATTTTTAGAAAAATAAATTATGAAGAAATTAAAATTTTTAGTAGCTGTCCTTTTGATGGCAGGATCTAGTCTTACTGGATTCGACAGTGTTGCTCAAACATTGAAAAAGAAAGATATTGGCTTGCAATTGTATTCTGTTCGAAGTTTGATTAAAAATGATGCAGATTACTTTCCTGTATTGAAAAAATTGTCGGCCATGGGATATACGGCAGTTGAAGCCGCAGGATTTAGCGACGGGAAATTTTATAATAACTCTCCACAGGATTTTAAGAGTAAAGTTGAGAAGGCGGGAATGAAAGTTGTTTCATCCCATGCCACTAGAAATCTTTCCAATGAAGAATTAGCTTCTGGAGATTTTTCAAAAGCATTGGAATGGTGGAGTAAAGCGATAGAGGCACATAAGGCGGCTGGTATGCAATATATTGTTACTCCATGGATGGAAGTTCCAAAAACAATTAAAGATCTAGACACGCAATGTAAATATCTAAATGAGGTTGGTAAATTATGTCGTCAAAATGGTCTTAAGTATGGCTATCACAATCATGCTCATGAGTTTCAGAAAGTGGAAGATAAAGTTATCATGTTGGACTATATGATTGAACATACAAATCCGCAAGATGTATTTTTTGAAATGGATGTTTATTGGACAGTTATTGGTAGATCTAGCCCTGTAGATTATTTTAATAAATATCCAGGAAGATTTACTGCTCTTCATATCAAAGATCGCCGTGAAATTGGTCAAAGTGGTATGGTTGGATTTGATGCAATCTTTAAGAATGCTAAAACTGCAGGAGTGAAGCATATATTTGTTGAACTCGAAGAGGTTTCTGTTGATTTGGAAAAAGGCTTGAAAGAAAGTATCGATTATCTTTTAGCCGCACCATATGTGCAAGCTAGCTACGCTAAATAGTATATCAGGTCTACTGAATTATAAAAAAGAAAAGCACGAGTCATTTTGATTCGTGCTTTTCTTTTTTAATTTATTTGCATGTTAATGTCCTTCTTATTATTCAGCGATGCAAAGATATTTTATTTCCATGTATTCATCCAATCCATGTTTGGATCCTTCTCTACCGACTCCTGATTCTTTAACTCCTCCAAATGGTGCCGCAGCATTTGAAATTAATCCGGTATTAATACCGACCATTCCTGCTTCTAATTGTTCGGCAACACGAAAACAGCGGCTGATGTTTTGACTGTAGAAGTATGAGGCTAGACCAAATGGTGTGTCATTGGCTAATTGAATAACGGACTCTTCTGTGGTGAATTTAAATAGGGCGCATATGGGGCCAAAGGTTTCTTCTTGTGCTATAAGTGCATCATGAGGTAAATCTGTAAGTACTGTAGGTTCAAAGAAAAGTCCAGTTAAAGGGTTGCCTCCTGTTGTAATTTTTGCGCCATGCTTTAGGGCATCTGAAATGTGCTGTTTTACCTTTTCTAAACCTTTTTCATTAATTAGTGGGCCGACTTGTACGTCTTTATCCAGTCCATTACCTACTTTCAATTCTTTCACTGCTGCTGTAAGTTTTTCAGCAAAAGCATGATATACTGTTTCCTGAATATAGAACCTATTAATGGATACACAGGTCTGGCCTGAATTACGAAACTTACCTGCAATTGCTCCTTTTACCGCTGCATCTATATCTGCATCATCAAAAACAATGAATGGCGCATTGCCCCCTAACTCCATAGATATTTTTTTGATATTAGAGGCGGCTTGAATTGTTAATGTTTTTCCTACTTCGGTTGAACCTGTAAATGAGAGTTTTCGTATGGTCGTGTTGGTCGCTAGTTCTTTGCCAAAACCAGAACTGTCTTTACTTGTTACCACATTAAATACACCTTTAGGAATGCCTGCTTCTTCGGCTAATTTTGCCAATGCAATTGCTGAGAACGGGGTTTGTGAAGCGGGCTTTAAAATAATAGTACATCCTGCCGCTAGCGCCGGTGCTACTTTACGTGTTACCATCGCTAAAGGAAAATTCCAGGGTGTAATGGCAGCTACAACACCTATGCCTTGCTTTATCGTCATCATTCGATTTCCATTTTGAGCAATTGGTATTGTTTCTCCATAAGCACGTTTTCCTTCTTCGGCAAACCATTCGACAAAAGAATTACCATAGTCAACTTCAGTTAAGGATTCCTTTAACGGTTTTCCACTTTCTAGCGTTATAATTTCAGCTAGATCGACTTTATTTTTTAGGATTAATTCGTACCATTTTCTAACAAGGTTGCATCGGTCCACTGCAGCTGTTTTACGCCAGGTCACCCAAGCTTTTTCTGCTGCGGTTATTGCTTTTTTACATGAAGCGATTTCTAAATCTGGAACGGTGTCTATAAGATTTCCTGTGGCAGGATTGATAACATCGAATGTCTTTGTGTGGGAAATGAATTTTCCATTTATATATGCTTGATTAAGCAATAAGGGATTTTTCATAGCTTTTATATTTATGTGATGAATTTTTTGCGGTTTTGTTCTGTTGGTATTTCGCATTGATCTATTTTACCAAACCAGCGATACCTATTTTTCGCGATATAATCATAACAACTGTCTCGCCAGGAAGTTGGTATCAACCTGAAAATAGCAAGGATTTTAAAGGGGTATCCTAAATCCATTGCGATATATAATGCCGCAGTACTTTTTACTAAAACCTTTTGATTTCTAACGTATACAATGGAGTCTGTATTTGACGGCAGACCGATGATAAAATCCTGTGCAATTTTCGACTGTAGGGAAGCAAATCTAAACTGATCTTTTTTGTCTTTCTTGATGATAAAATTGACTGTCTTGTTGCAAAAATTGCAGACCCCATCAAATAAAATAAGCTGTTTAATAGCTGCTTTCATCAATTGAAATTATAAATAAAAAGGGAGAACTTCCGAACTCCCTTTTACAAGTATGATTAAAGATTCTTCATAATGGTATGTCCCATTCGATCTCTTTTAGTTTTTAAATATTGCTCGTTATAAGGATTTGATTTGATTTCTATAGCAACATTATCTACGATTTCTAATCCATAACCTACTAATCCAGCTCTTTTTGCAGGATTGTTAGACATTAAACGCATTTTTGTTACTCCTAGATTGCGTAAGATTTGTGCTCCGATTCCGTAATCGCGTAAATCGGCTTTGAAACCTAATTGTGTATTGGCATCAACAGTATCAACTCCATTTTCTTGCAGTTTGTACGCTTGTAATTTATTAACAAGGCCTATTCCACGACCTTCTTGATTCATGTAAACAATAACCCCTTTACCTTCTTGTTGGATCATTTCCATTGCTTTGTGCAATTGTGGGCCACAGTCGCAACGGCAAGAGCCAAAGATGTCTCCTGTAAGACAAGAGCTATGTACGCGTACTAGAATTGGTTCGTCTTCTGTCCATTCCCCTTTATAAAGCGCGAGATGATGTTCTCCTGTATCTTTTTGAGTGTAAGCTTTCAATTTGAAATCACCAAATGCTGTTGGCATATCCACTTGAACTTCTTCGACGATAAGTGAATCATGTTTAAGACGATATTCGATTAGGTCTTCAATACTTACAATTTTTAAATCAAATCGCTTTGCTACTTCCATTAATTCCGGAAGTCTAGCCATTTCACCATCTTCTTTTAAAATTTCGACCAATACACCTGCAGGTTCGAAACCAGCAAGGCGAGCTAGATCCACAGTAGCTTCTGTGTGTCCTGTACGACGTAAAACACCACCATCTTTTGCAATTAGTGGGAAAATATGTCCTGGACGTCCAAGCTCAACAGGATCAATATTAGGATCAATAAGCGCTTTGATCGTTTTTGAACGATCTGATGCTGAAATTCCTGTTGTACAACCGTAACCTTGTAAGTCAACTGAAACAGTGAAGTTAGTCTCATAAACAGCGGTATTTTTACCTACCATTAATTCTAAATTCAATTCATCACAACGCTCTTTTGTTAAAGGAGCGCAGACTAACCCTCTTCCGTGAGTTGCCATGAAGTTGATCACTTCTGGTGTTGCATTTCTGGCTGCAGTAACAAAATCACCTTCATTTTCGCGGTCTTCATCATCCACTACGATGATCACTTTGCCAGCTTTTATATCTTCGATTGCTTCTTCAATCGTGTTTAATTTGAAATCCATTGATATCTTAAATGTATTTATACAAAGGTACTGTAGTATTCTCTTTTAATTATAATGTGCAAGTCAAAATGAGCTTATTATTGCAATTTTGCCTTCTTTTTACCAATCTTACTTTTAATCCAATTCAATCCAGCTTCAGCTTTTATTTTGTACTGATCAATATCAAATAAGGCCGAGTCAGTGGTTGATTTATACGTTAAAAATCCAGCTAATGGCGATAATATGATAATGGCCATCCACATCCCTAAAATAGGTGAAATTGCACCGTCCTTTGCGGATTTCTCTGCTACGGTAGAAATAATGTGGTAAATAAGAAAGAATATAATAGCCATGATAACAGGTAGACCAAGCCCACCTTTACGAATAATCGCTCCTAAAGGCGCACCAATAGCAAATAATAAAAGACATGAGACAGCTAATGTAAATTTCCGATGAAACTCAATGCGGTACCGGATGTCTTTGCCATTTAAATCTTTGTAATCAGGCAATTTGTTACTCAAATCGTCTTTCATGTAGTTTAACTGACTCAACGCATTTCCTGTAATCTGTGCACGCTGTTCGGGAAGAACAAGATCTTCTAATAAATTATTAAAAGGTTTTACCGAAGCAGGTTTTATCTTTTTGCCTCCTTCTTGGGTATTAAAATATGGAGAATATAGATTAAAACGATTATCTACAGTAAGCGAGAGAGAGTGCTTAAGACTGTCTAATTTCATTTTATTAGAATCGGTATACACTTTTAACTGTTTTAAGTTTAACATGGCGTGATGGCTCTTAAACAAATTTTCATCTGTTCGTTGCATCTTATTCCATTCCATATCAAATTTTTGCTCAGTTTCTTTAAATTTAAATCTCGTGAACTGCTGACGGGGATCGTAGCTTTTAGAACTTTTTACGCGTGCATCTTCATAGCGAATTCCATCTTTAAGTTTTAAGATCATATAGCTATTATCAGGAGAATTATAAATAAATCCTTCTTTAGCGATTAAAACCGTATTGCCAGCATTTCCACCTTGATTATCGTAAATCATCAAATCGTACAGGATTGTACCATTCTCATTTTTACCTTTTGCTCGTATTGAATAACCTGGAATAGTATTATTGAAAATACCAGGTTTTATTAAAAAATCAGCCTTTTTATTGCGGACATCATATAATAATGAGCCCATCTTTAAATTTACGATAGGTAATATGTAATCCGAAAAGAGAAATGAGCTTAAACTGAAAAAACCTACTAAAATGAATAAAGGAGTCATGGCTCTTCTGAGTGAAACTCCTGCGGCTTTGATGGCAACTAGTTCGTAACTCTCTCCAAGATTACCAAAAGTCATAATGGATGACAATAGCATAGAAAGTGGCATAGCCATAGAGATCTGAACCGCACATTGATAGCCGATTAGTTTCAGTATGACATACCATTCAAAACCTTTACCTATTAAATCATCTATGTATTTAAATAAGAAAAGCATTAAAAGCACAAACATCACAATACAAAAAGTGACGAAAAATGGCTTTATAAAGGATTTAAGAATAAGTAAATAAATCTTTTTCATCCGATCATATGTTCCTTTCTAAAGCTATGATTTTTTTGAAGCTTTAGAGATCTATTTAATAGACCTTATTAAGATGCAAAGATATACTTTTTTATCCTCCAATTACACTTTGGAGATACTCAATTGAATTATTCCAGATCATTTTGCGATTTTCTACATCTTCTTCTTTTGCAAAATCAGTAATGCGGAGTGCTACATCATTTGTTAATTCGTCCTGATCAATTTCTAGTTCAAAGTAATAAGGCTCGTCCTCAAGCCATTTATAGCGGATTAGTTTGTTTTCTTTAACATTTACAATTTTGGCTTTTTGACCTTCATCATCCCAAATAAATTCATAAATAGATTCGCGGTAATTGACATCATCGGCAAACCATTGTGATAAGGCATTTGGCTCCTGTAAATAGGGGAATAAAATCCTAGGTGAAGAATTTACTATATATTCTAAGTTCAATTTTATTTTTTCAGCCATATTATATGAATATTTATTTTTTATTTACTTAAAAAAATCTATATTTGCATTCCCAAAAACGGCGGGGTAGCTCAGATGGTTAGAGCGCAGGATTCATAACCCTGAGGTCGGCAGTTCGATTCTGCTCCCCGCTACAAAACTCTAACATACTTTCTAACTGTGCATTGGTTATACTTATATATATTATTGTAATAATACATATTTATTTTGTCTTTGCAATTATTTTACAAAAAACTTTTCGATTTTAAAAATTAAAAATATTGCATGCTTAAGCTACTGATATTTTATGTTCTCACTTTTGTTTTTTTATTATTACTATTTGTTTCATTATAAAGTAATTGCGTTTTTTTTATGCGCTAAGGCGCTAAAACAGTGAAAAAAAATAAAAAAAAGCTTTTTATTTGAAGTGTTATTGCTATATTTGCATACCGAAAAACGGCGGGGTAGCTCAGATGGTTAGAGCGCAGGATTCATAACCCTGAGGTCGGCAGTTCGATCCTGCTCCCCGCTACTTAAAGGAGACACTATATATTAGTTGTCTCCTTTTTTTATGCCTAAATTTGGTGATACGGTATCTACTTCTTTATTTTTCTTAAAAAAATACTATTATATCAAAACAGTTTAACTTGGGAATGACTGGCGGTGCACTACAGCCGGGAATACCATTTGTACAATGATCTTGCAAGCGGTAGTAGTATATTTCCGGATCCTATTCTAGTTTCATGCTCTTTACCACTGTTAGTTCAGTCTGTAGTTAATTTTACTTCGTTTAAGAATTTAGTAATAACTTTTAGAAATTGCTCAGGATATGCGAAATGAATATTGTGATCCACATTTTCAAAAGCAATATGTTTGATGAAGTTGGAATGCTTTTCAGCAAGTATTTTGTTTTCTGCATCAACAGGCATAGGATCGTGAACTGAAATTGCATCTAGTATGAGTACAGGAATGTCTACTTGTTTAAATATTTCAAATGGAGCTATTTTTATAATGGAGGAAGCATATTTACTGACATTGGGATTGCCGAATATTGCTTCTGACATCTGTAGACTGTCTCGCATATGATAGTATTCTTGTTGTCCGCGGTAGGTGATCCATTTTTGATCTAGCGGTTTCAAAAAACTTAAGATTTCAAATTGATCTGATTTATTGCTGTCATCATAAAGGCTTTTATAGGCAGCAAATTGATCGTTATAAAAGCCGAAATACTTTTCTTCTATGTCAGCAGGGAGATTGACTTCTTGTAATTTTTGTTCTAATTGTCTTTTATTCAACTTGAAGTAGCTGGTATTAAAGGCTACTGATCCGCCATCCTCCAGTATTAAACCTGCGACATATGTAGGAAACAGTTTATAAAAATTTGTTGCTAGGTAGCCTCCACGGGAAAATCCTCCTATAACAGCATGTTGAATTTGTAAAGTGTCCATTAATGATTTGATGTCAATACAGAGATCATCGAATGAAGCATCAAATGGTGGCAGAGGAGTTTTTCCGGCATTATATTGATCTATTGAAATAATACGGTAACCGATTTTGACAAGGTCTAATGCAAAAGGAGCAAATTCGTAAGCGTTACTTAGACTGCCATGGAGCCATATTAGCACTTTAGTTTTATTTTGATTGTCGCCCCATTGGAGATAGGATAAATTTACATTTTTAGTCTTTGTAGTCCTGCGATGTTTTTGCTCATAAGTATTGAACTGTTTTGTAGCAGATTCATAATGAAGTTTAAGTTGAGTTTTATCTATTTCTTGAGCAAGCGAGGCTGTACATGATAAGCAGCCGATTAGTAAAATGAAATGGAAAAGGACATGAATTGATTTATGGCACTTTGTGGGTACCATTGTAATTTTTGATTTTAAGAAGTTTAACATACAGGAATCAAAGCTAATTTTGACTGTTAAAGATAGTGTATAATCAGCTCGTAAAAAAATAAGTGAATATTCTTATCCTTACATAAATTTTCGAAGTAATTTCATCACCCATTCTTTTTTTGTATAAGGAGGATAGATAAGTTGCGACATGTTGAATGCTGATTGAAAAGCTACTGACCTTTCATGTGAAAATGTTTTAAAGCCGAAAATGCCATGACAACTTCCCATTCCGCTACCATTTACGCCACCAAAAGGAAGGTTTGGGTTAGATACATGGATGACAACATCATTTATACACGCGCCACCTGAACTCGTGCTTTTTAACAAGCGTTTTACGGTAAGTTTATTTTTACTGAAAATGTATAGGGCCAAAGGTTTACTCTTGCTATTGATGATATTTAATGGCATCTCTAGATCGTCATAGGGAATAACGGGGAGTATTGGGCCAAAGATTTCTTCCTGCATAATTTTGCTGTCTAGCGGTACATGAGATAGGAGGGTAGGATAAATGGTCAATTCGGGCCACAGTACTTCTCCTCCCCAAGCTATGTAGGCCCCATTGTCTACAGCATCAGTGATCAATCCTACTAATCTTTCGGCATGTTGTCGATTGATGATCTTACTATATTGTGCCATATCCAGTTGCTGTTGGTCATTAAAAAACTGACGGGTAACAGCTTCTTTGTACTGCTGTATAAACTCTTCAAGTTTGGATCTTTGTATAAATACATGATCAGGTGCAATGCAGGTCTGACCTGCATTGATGAGCTTGCCCCAAGCAATTTTTGAAGCAGCATCTTTTATATCGGCGGTTTCGTCAATGATGACTGGTGATTTTCCTCCTAATTCGAGTGTAACGGTACTTAGATTTTTGGAAGCTGCCTGCATAACAGCTTTTCCTACCGTAGTACTTCCTGTAAAGAATATGTGATCAAAAGGAAGCTGAAGTAGGAATTCTGAAATAGCACGATCTCCTTCGAAGCAAGCTATGTCCTCTTCTTGAAAAGTATTTTTAATTAATTGCGTGATGACATTACTCGTTGCAGAGCTGATTTCTGAAGGTTTTAATATGATGCAGTTTCCAGCTGCAATTGCAGATATTAATGGACTCATAATCAGTTGAAATGGATAGTTCCACGGTGCAATGATTAGACATACGCCTCTTGGTTGCTGATATATGCGATTTGTTGCCAATATACTTGTCAATGTCCTGCGGACCCTTTTTGGCTTCATCCATTGTTTTAAATTCTTGATGGCAAAATCAATTTCACTGAGTGCGAAAAATACTTCCGTAAGGGCGGACTCAAATTTACTTTTTCTTAGATCAGTCTGTAATGCATCGTAGATCTGTTCTTCAAATTCTTCAATTGCAGTTTTTAATCGACGTAATTTTAATATACGTTGTTGTGCTGTACTCCATTGGAGTACAGCTTTGTTTTTTTGCTGAAGTTCAAAAATGGTTAGGATATGATCTGTCATTAGTCAAGTATGTTTATAAGCTATGCTTCAAAAGTTATTTTTATTGTGGCAATTGCTGTATCCATTCTCGGATCAATGCAACTCCTTCTTTATGAATGATGGTACGCGCGAGTTCTGGCATTGCTGTTCCAGGTTCTACACTATTCATGCGATGTAGTAGAATAGACTGCGTTGGATTTCCGGGAATGATATCAAAATCTAATCCTCCAGCTCCTCCACCAGCTGAAACGGGTGCTTTTTTTATGCCTAAATGATTTGGATTATTTTCTTCATAATCCAAAAATAGACCAGTATTAAATGCATCGCCACCTTTTGTATGACAATGTGCACAATTAATATCTAAATATGCACGTGCCCGCTTCTCTAAACTGTAATGTTTATTATCTGTCCATACTGGTAACTGTGATACTTTTGAAATTTCGGGTAAGCCAACGAGTTTACCTTCTAAAGTCCATTTTGTTAGCTGGTTGTTCATTTGATCTTTAGGAATAAAGTTCAAATTTCTTGCTTTTGGACCTATTGGTGTTAGTGTACCGTTGTTAGTATGACACCTTTTGCAATCATTTGTATTTGGAACCATATAATTAGTGACATGTTTATTCCCATTTTCATCAAGTAAAGTAATCGGTACTTTAGCTCCTGTAATGTGTCTAATGGCACCGGTCTGTTCTTTATTCCAAAGGTAATTCATGACTATCCATTTTTTAGTTTTGGGATCTTTCACTAATAACCGGGTTTCAATCATGATCTTTTGGTGCGCCTCATTAGTATAAGCAAAATTTTTGATGATAATGCTTGAATCTGGAAATTCTAAGGGGCCACTAGCCCTATAGTTGATCTGCTTTCCGTGCGGAAGTACAATAAATCGATCTTTTATAGCATAGTCTGTAAATAAGGGTGTACTTAAATCATATCTGGTAACGCCTTTTACTGGTTCTAAATTTTTAAGGTTTCCTTTAAAAAATCCGTAATCTGAAAGTTTTTCCTTAAATGTAAACCCTTCACTACTATTATCGGATTTTGCTTTATTTGTGTTATTGCATCCTTGATGCATGAGCAAAATTAGGAATGTGCCGAGCAAGATGCTTATGGTTAAAAGGTAAGACTTTTGCATGATCATTTACATTGAAATGGTGCACTATCCGTATTTGGTTTCCAGTTTTCCGGCTTTGCAGCATTTTGGAAGTCAGCGTTTACAAATAGATTTTCTTCAGGTTGATTGATGCAGATAGAATCTGGATTTAATGCTGTTCCTTTTGTTAATACATTACTACTGAAACCGTCATATACGATTAATGGAATTCTTTTAAATTTGCGATTAGGGTCCAATTTATTTAGTTGTTCTTGAGTTGCAACTAATACTTGTCCAATTCGATGTTCGAATGCGGGTTTTGGAAATTCTGGTCCCATTTCAAGTTTATTGCTGTGTATTTTAATGTTTTTGGAAATAGGAGAATAGTTGGCATTAATTTTTTCTGCAGCTTTGTCATCTGTTGCAAAGCCTGATGCAATTGTAATTGCTGCGGTATTGTTTCCAGTAATTTTATTGTCGTAGATTTCAATATCTGAAGCTGCCAGGATGATAATACCACTTCCGGGCGAAGCATTTCCTACTCCCCAAGAGGTCCCAAAACTTCCGCTTTTGGCAAAATTTCTAAAATTGTTGTCATAAATGTTGTTGTTATAAACTTTTACTTTACCACCCCTTTTCGATAAGTCTGGCAAATCAAAAATTAGAAACCCTGCTGTATTGTTATAAAATTCATTATTATATACTTCTGCATTTGACGTATTTTCAATTTCACATCCGGCCACATTTTTGGCTGCCTTACAATTGCGAACAATTGCGCCGTCTGTTTGGCCTACATAGATTCCTGCATCTGAAGAACCTTCTGTATAGCAATTTTCAACAAGGACATTTTTGCAGAGCACAGGATAAATCGCATAGCCTCCACTTGTCGAATCTGCTTGACTCCATAGCGCATGTAAATTTGCAACTTTCACATCACTACTATTGCTGATTTTTAACAAATCACCTTTAGAGTCACGAATGGTCATGTTCTCGATAGTAAATCCTTTGACATCGGTAACTCGGATACCTTCTCCGCCTTGCGTTTGACTGGAAAAATTGAGGACCGTTTTATCATGGCCTTCTCCATGAATTAAAATATGTTTGACCTGTACGATACTTAAATTGTCAAATTTGTAATTACCTGCCTGAAGTAAAATACTTGTACTGTCTTTTATTGATAAGAATGCCTCTTCAATCTTTGCTTCTTCGCCAGGTTTAAAAGTCAAGATATTAGCATAGTTGTCCTGCTGTTCTTTTGTTCCTTTACAGGAGCTTATCATTCCTACTATCATAAATAGTAAAGTAAGCTTTAGATAAAATGATTGTTTCATAATGGTTATGGTTTATAAGTTTAAAGGTTAGGGTTGGTTATAATATATTATAAGCATAGGTGACATAATATACTGCTCCAATTCTGGGATTTGCGATTCCAGTTGAATAGTATTTATTGGTTATGTTAGTTGCACCGAGACGAATTCCTGAGCGTGCTTTGATCAACTTATAGCTAATTTGTGCATCTATTACTGCAGAACTTGGTACTTCTCCCGAAGCTAATCCTCCCGATACGACATAATGATATCCGGGTTTGTACCGTAAACTGGTATTGAATGACCAAACTTGTTTTTTACCAAAGCCACTGTTTCCAAATTCCATATTGATATGATAATTTGGTGTATTAAAATTATTGATCTGACTATCATTTTTATTTTTCAGGTAGTCGGAATAGTAATTAATTTTACCCAAAAAGTTATATCCCATGTCAACACTTAGACTGGCGGCATAACCATAGGTATTTACTGTCTCACCTCCATTAAAAGCAATGTTATACTGTATGTAAGTGCTGTGATTTTTTAAGGCGTTAACATCATCAGTCCCTGGTGTGTTTGCTACATTGGCATAGCCAATGAAATTCTTCCAAGTGGAGAAATATCCTAGGATATCAATCATAAATCTATTGCCCAATAAGGCAGCATAACCCAATTCAAAAGCATTTACTGATTGCGGTTTGATGTCGTCATATTGAAATTTTTTAAGTACACCTGGATCACCTGTTTCTTGAAACTTGAGTACACTTTCATAGACATATGGTGGGTACTTGTCAAATTGATAATTATCGTTTAGTAAGCGTGATGAACCTCCAGATGAATAGCTGTTGTATCCATTTAAAGTATTTTGCAAGGCTTGTATATTGGAAGGAAAGCTATAGGCATTTTGGTAGGAGAAGCGAATGAAATTTTGGTTCATTGCTTCGAAAACCAGGGACGCCCGTGATGTAACTTTTGGTGAGGAGAACAGCGTGTTTTTATCATATCTAAATGAAGCTGCTATGTTCAATCGTTCTTCAGCTACTTTTTTAGCCATTTGCACGTATGCACTATATTCATTTACATTTATGGGTTTATCTTTATCAGGAAATAGGGTGTTTTTACTGTTTAAATTATATAAACGCCAATTGACTCCGGCAATCACAGTCATAAATTTGATTTGATTACTGAAGTTGTATTGGGCTTCGGTATTGTATAATTTACTACGATCAAGAAAGAGTGTGCCCCCTTCTGAAATAGGTGTACTTGTGATACTATCTCTAAGTCGATTGAATAGCGGAGTGCCTAACTCTGCTCGTCCCTGATCTGCAAATGATCGCGCAGCTAAGTGTGCATCATTGAGTGCTGCTCCTCCGGCAAGTGAATTGATCAACTGGTATGTATACTCAGGATACCAACCACCGGCTTCTCCATCATAGCTTGTTTTCCAAGACTCATTAATGTATTGTGCTGTAGGTCCTGCTACTAGTGTACGGCCAGAATTTTCTTGGGTAGTATAGGTTCGGACAAACCAGTTGTCGCTTTTTAATTCCAGTCTGTACTGTCCTACTTTGAAACCTTTTAGTTGATATCGGGTATCATTGGTGTAAACGATATTTCCAGTGCCGAAAGTTCCTGATGCTATGGCTTCTATTTTTGGGCTTATCTTATAACGTAATTCTCCATTTATTTTAAAAAGTTTGGCGGTATTGTCTAAGTATCCATATTCTGGATATCCGGTACGAGCAACATAGTTGGGTTTGCTCAGTAGTGGTTCTATAATAGGGGCTAGATCCGGATTTCCGGCAAGAGCCGCCTGTAGAAAGGGCGAAATATCGGTGGAGGTAGAGCCTCCGTAAAAATTTACGCCATTGTAGTTGGGATCAGTTAGGCTGGTTCCTGGTCCATTTTTATTGCTAGCATCATTGGCGACCCAATCTTTAGCCTGAGTATATTGTGTATTTATTTTGAAGGCGATTTTATCATTTATTTTTTTGGCGAAACGAATTGTCCAATCGTAATAGGGAGAAGGCGATACGGGGTCATTTTTTTTCTTATTATTGATGTGATTGACCCCTTGAGTGATTAACACGCTAATTCCTTGGTATTTGAATGGATCTTTACCTGTCATAACCATGGTTCCATTTAATCCCCTTGAACCATATAATGCAGAGGATGCTCCTGAAAGAAGTTCAATATTATCCACATCGAGCTGAGTTAGACCAATTGCGGAGCCGAGCGGGAAATTTAACCCAGGTGCCTGGTTGTCCATACCATCTACGATTTGGGTGAAATTAGTATTACCGCTTGTATTGAAACCTCTAGTTGTTACACTGGTAAATCCCAGACTAGAGACAGTTACATCTACTCCTTTTAGTCCTTGCATCATATCCATGTAATTGAGTTGCGGGGAGTTAACGACATCTTTGGCACTGATCTGTTCGATGGTAACTGGAGACGACAGTTTATTTTGTACTGTTCTGCTTGCCGAGACGACGACTTCTTGACCAAGAATCTGAGCTGGTTTTAAAAGTAGTTCTAATGGAGTTGAAAAACTTTCTACGATGAATTCTTGAGGTTCATAACCTATTGAGGAAATCAATAATGTAATCGGAAGTGATTTAGAGGTTTTCAATTGAAACCTACCCCGATCGTCACTATAGGTGCCATCGGTGCCATTTTTAACGCGAATCGAGATTGCGTATGCGGCTTCATTGGTGGTACTGTTTTTAATGCTTCCTTTAATAAAGCTCTGCGCGAGGACTGTGCCGGGCATACAGAGATAAAGGATCAGATTGAGTAAAAGGACCTTTTTCATATTTATAATTGGTTAGTTTTAGCAACAACATTAAAAAATATCAAAAATAGCTTTTACCCTTTCTCTAGTTTCTATCGAATACTACATTGCGGCTACTTTTTAATTCCTTTAAAAATCAAAGACACTAAAAATTTGGTATCTTGCAGACTTTGCGAATAATCAATTTCAGGCTCTTGTTTTAGTATAGCCTGCTGTTCCACACTGTGTTTTAGTGCATTGGAAAAATTGATCAATACGGAAGCTGTATTTTTTGGATCTTTTAATTCCAATTCTTCCTCTTTAACTGCTTCTTCCAATAGCTGTGTGAGGAATGCTTTTTCTCGAATCATCAAGGCATCATATAGCTCGAAGAATCGCGGAAGTAACTTACCCATTGATTCTACCGAAACACGATTCATGTTCAATACATTTTTATAATAATTGAATCGTGATTCGAGATAAAATGCTGTTCTATTTTCAATTCCTTCTTTCTCAACCGTAGCACTTTGTAGCGAATGAATATAGTTTTCGCCTTCTTCTAGTGCTACCTCAATGAATATATCTTCTTTGCTTTTATAGTAATAGTATAATGATGTTTTATTGAGACCAACAGCTTTGGCAATGTCTTCAAGGGTTGTTTTGTCCAAACCGAATTTCGCAAAACATTCCATTGCTGATTTACCAATTTTTTTCTTTACTTCTTCTTTCTTACTCATATTGCTTAGACTAAAGTTATAAATACAAATTCAATTTTCCAAACATTTTATTAAAAAGTTTGAAAAGTTGAAAATAACCTGTTTTAATTTTTTAAACTTAATAAAATTAAGGTATTAATAGTTTTTTATTGATGATCATCTTTATTTTTTCTTTATCAAAATAGAAAAGATGATGGTTAATTAAGATTAGTACACATGAGTATCCTTAATAAGGAGTGAAAGAATAGAGTAATGTTATTCAGGATCTATAGATTTAAGCTACGTGGTTATTTGTTGAAGTTAATCAGGATCCAAGATAGGATGTTTTGAATAATAAAAGAATTACGGGGGCCATAGCCCCCGTAATTCTTTTATGCTTAATTAGGGTTAAGCATCTTTTTGCTGAAATTGTGTTTCAACGTATTTTTTAAAATTATTGAGGATGGCCTGCCACCCCGAGTGTTGTTGTTCTTCGGAATGTGAGGTTTCGCTATCAAAACTCTGAACGATTGTTACCACGTTTTTGTTTTCAAAAAATGTAGTACTTACCTTTCGGTTGTCTCCAAGCGTATATGCTATGTGCCTAAGGGGCCTCACTTCATCATATTGTCCTTCAAAATTAAAATCAAAACTTTTATCCTTTGCGGCCATGTGAAAACTGAATCGACCTCCATTTCGCAAATCATTGGTTGCGCTTGTTGTTTCCCAATCATCGCTTGCAGCATTCCAGTGAATAATATGCTCTGGTTTGATAAATAGTTTCCACACATATTCTAAGGGGGCATTTATATCGGCACTGACTGTAATTGTTGACATAATTTGTAATTTATAAGGAATTAGTATAAAGGTAATTAATATTTTTATCAGGTTGAAATTTCCTGTTAATTATCATCAAAAGCTAGACTTTTCCAATTTTCTTTTTTCAGATATTTAATCATGATTAAAAATATAATCCACGCTATAATGGTAATCACCCAAATTATAATTTCGTATTCGTGAATAACGATATGTAAGTAACCTACTAATGCTAAAAGTCCTAATATAAACAGGTTGATGATTGTTCTACTTTTTCCGTTTTCTATAGATTGTGAAAAGGGAAAAGATTTGACTAGGAATAACATAACAAGAACACTTTCTATACCTCCTATGGCTGTTGCTAGCAGAATATCATTGGTCACATGTGCACCAAAAAGGGGGACACAAATGATTAGAAAAATTAAATTGAAGGGAACAAAATATTTTAAGAATGCTGATTTTAAAACTCCTGACATTAATTCTCCTGTTTGTTGAATAGGGGCTGCGTAATAGATCCATGCCGCTTTGTATTTTTCACTTTTAGTGATTAGTTGGAAAACAGTTAATACTGTAAAAAGCGATAGATAGAAAATCATAATATAAAGTCCTGATGTATTCACACGGTCAATTTGTTCAGCCAATGTATTATTTTTCCCCTGCAGAAATAGAAAGATGAAGTAGATCGGTAAGTAAGCCATTGTGGGATACAGTTGCATTTTAAATTCTCTAGAACGTGAAGTTATCAACCAAATGATAGAAAACCCAGCTTTTTCCAATGGTGTATTTGTGAATATTTTTTCTATTTTTTTATAAAACGAAATTTTCCCTTCTTGTGATAGTTCTTCTTTTTTAACTGGGCTGTCTCCGATAGCTAACTGTGCTATTTTATTATTAAAATCTTTCGAAAATAATTGTGATGACCCTAAAATGGCCACAATAAGTAAAATGATGCTAAGAGAAGCAAAAATAAGTGTCAAACCACTGAAATCTTTAACTAGCATGGCTTGAAAAGATGCGATCCATGTTCCTGGAGAAATCCATAGTAATTTAAGATGATAAATACTGTTTTCTCCTTCTGTAAAACTTTGCATTACTCTAGGGCCAATTTGATAACCTAGAAAAATAAAAATGGAAAAGAATATCTGGATGTAACTGATTGTATCTTTAAATTTTTGAATAGACAGAAAACGTAGACATAAGGAATAGAAAATATTGACAAAGAAAACCGCTATTAAAGCTGCTATTACAATTTGAATAAGAAACATCGATGCCGCAAAAATATTCCAACTGATAAATACATAGATTAATGCCGGTAATGTTATGGGCAGTAATTGCGTAGAAATCTTTATTAGCATGTATAATATTCTTGAAAAAGCAACTGTTTTATCATTCACTGGTCTTGGTAAAATGATATATTGGTCCTTGTTATCAAGCAGAATTGTTGAGAAGTCTGTTATCAGCGATAATGATAATATGGATAATATAAATGTTAAGAATAATGATGTCGCTAAGAATTTATCGGGGATGATAATAACAAATGATAAGAACATGAGCCCCATAAGGGAGAAAATAAAAAATTGAAACCAGGTTGAATTTTTAGCTGGTTTCTTATTTTGATTCTTCGTGAACGAGGCTAAAGGACGACGATCATCTATTGTTAATTTTGTTTCAATTATTATCCTTAATTGGGCAACATCGATACCTATGCTTGTCCATAATTTGCTGAAAAGCAAAATGAATTTTAATGTTAATTTCTGCATATTATTTTATCGAATTGCTGAAATAATATGTGATGCATCTATGTTTCCATCTTCTTTTCCTGTGAGTTTTGAGAAAATTTGTTCCAACGTATCCGATTGGTTCGTTTTTAATTGCTCGAAACTTCCATCAGCTATAATATTACCTTCTGAGATTAACATAATGCGATCGGATACTTTTTCGACAACGTCCATCATGTGCGAGCAGTAAAATATTGTTTTACCTTCTTTAGCCAAAAGGGAAATCAATTCTTTTACAATAATAACAGCATTAGCATCTAATCCGGATAATGGTTCATCTAAAATTATAATTTGGGGATTATGTATTATACC
Organism: Sphingobacterium sp. B16(2022); assembly: GCF_012030425.1. Lineage (GTDB taxonomy): Bacteria > Bacteroidota > Bacteroidia > Sphingobacteriales > Sphingobacteriaceae > Sphingobacterium > Sphingobacterium anhuiense. The sequence continues at coordinate 78,814 of NZ_JAAUVN010000002.1, forward strand.
TGAAATTAATAATACTTTTTGGCGCATACCTTTAGAAAATGTATCCATCCTGTTATTTAAATTTTCTTCAAGACCAAAAGCTTTAAGTAATTGTTGTGCCCTTTGTTGAATTAATGTATCTTCCATACCATATAATTTACCTACAAAATCAAGGTATTCCATAGGCGTCAATACATCATATAGTTCTGCATTTTCTGGTACATAACCGATTTGACTTTTTACGGTAAGCGGATCTTCTTTAATATCTATATCATTAATAAAAACTTCTCCTTCAAAATCATTGATCAGACCAGTAAGTATTTTAACTGTAGTGGATTTACCGGCACCATTGGGGCCAATATAACCGATTACTTGACCGGGATAAATATCAAGATTTATGCCCTTTAATATTTCTTTTGATCCGTATGATTTTCTAAGATTTGAAATTCGGATAATTGGTTTGCTCACATCCATAAATAAATTATTCTGAGCTAAAGATATAAAATTTGAAAGGGTAATGATACTAATTTATGGAGAAAGAAATATTTGATTAAAATGGTTTAAGAAATTAAGATTTGGATATCGTATTATAGAGAGTATTTAACGATATCCATTTCTAAAATGAATCTGTGGTATATTCATTTGTATATGTTTCTAGAAATTTACGCTAGATCCCTTAATCATAATTAATGGGATAGCCTTCCTCATCTAAATCATCGCGTAAATCTTCCGGTGTTTCGGCTAGTTTCTTATCTATTGGCTTTAATTTTACTTCTCCTTCTATCCGCATTCCACCTTCTTCGAGATCGTCTTCGATGAGTTCGTCTAAATCTGCATATTCATCTCCAACGTAGGGGTTTGAATTGTCGTAAGTTGAATCGTCATCTGCAGCCCCTTCAGCGACAGTATCATAATCACTTGGGTGATCGTAATCAGGGTCGCTATCTTCCACATCTAATGAAAATGATTGTTTATCTGGATCGTAAGCTAATTGGTCTGCGTTTGAATTTTGAAGTTCATCTTCATTCGCGATTTTCTTTTTAGACATTTTAAATTCTCCTTTCTATATATAAAGAGAACAAAAGAACACTAGAAAAGTTTAAAATTAAGACTCGATTCTGATATCATATTCGCTAAGTAGGCCCGGCAGACTTAGGAGTGAAAACTTTGCTTTTTTTAATTTGTTTTTATTCGGTGATAGCATCAGATTTTGTGCATCTCGAAAATCGACCTGCTCCAAATTGGTCTGATCAAATATTGCTTGATTTAGATCACAATTTTGGAAAGATGACCCTGTTAGATCTGCTTCAGAAAAATCTACTTCCCGTAATTGGCAACTTCTAAAGGTTGTTTTTTTTAGCTTCAATTGATAAAATGAAGCATGATCGATATTGCAGTTTTCAAAAGTAAAAGATAAACCGAAGCGGTTGCATTGCTGAAATTGTAAGCCTAATAGTTTACAGTTTTTAAATCGGACTTGTTGGAATGTTGTTCCGGATAATTCGGCTAATGAGAAATTACAATCTATAAATGTACAATCTGCAAAAATGCTATTGTTTAATTTATTGTTTGAAAAGTCGCAGTTTTCGAAACGGCAATTATCGTATTCTGCTTGTTCAAAGTTATTTTTTTTATAATCGATGAAAGTTATTTTTTCTCCTTCGTAATATGCTGCGGTCATATCCAAAAATAGAAATTTTAATTTAGGAATATGTTATAAATAGTCCTCTTTATTTATTTTTATCAGTTCATAAGATGCTACAGAGCTATGAGAATAATGGGTTCATGATGAACAGGAACCCGAATTGATTTTGCAATAAAACAATATGCATTGGCCTTAGTATGTAATTCTGTGGCAAGTGTCATCAATTCTGGATTTCTGATCCAGACGGTTGGTTGGAGTGTAACTTTTGTAAATTGACCAGCCCCAGATTTCTCTTCTGTTAGAATACCTATCGGTTGATCTTCATATCGTACTACTTGTATACCCGATTCGGCACAAAAGTGTAAATACCAAAGCATATGACACGTTGATAGTGAACTTAGGAATAAATCTTCTGGGTTATGTTTTGTTGGATCACCTAAAAAAGCAGGATCTGAAGATCCTGCAATTACTGCTTTGTGCGGTATGCTGATTTCAAAATCACGTTTATAGTCTTTATAGGAAGCGGTATCTTTTCCAGTATTTCCCGTCCAGATTACTTTTTGCTTGTATTGATGTTCTTTTGCCATATTAACGTATTTAGAAAGCTGAATTGATCATTCAGCTTTCTAAAATTAATATAATAATTTTCTATTCCGGGGTATTATTATCAACATTGATCATCCAATTAATGCCAAATTGATCTGTTAACATGCCAAAATATGCTCCCCAGAATGTTTGAGTCATTTTCATAGACTGTATTCCATTGACTGAAAGTACATCATAGAGCCTATCTGCTTCTTCTTTATCTGTACTGTTAATTGATAGTGTAATATTCGTTCCTTTTATATAATTTCCACAATTACCATCAATACTATCGCTACCCATTAAAATACTATCTCCGTGTATGGGTAATGAAACATGCATGATTTTATCTTTCTGTTCTGGTGATAGCGGTGTTTGTCCCTCAGCTGTAGGCATCTCACCAAATTTACCTATGTACTGGAATTCTTTCTTGAAAACATTTTTATAGAAGTTAAATGCCTCCTCGCAGTTGCCTTCAAATGTTAAATAAGGATTGATTGTTGTCATGGTATTTTTATTTACTCCGTTTCTAGTTTTGTTTTTAACCTTTCTAAGCCTGTCGCTAAATCACCGCCTAACATTTTATCAAAATCCATACAGAGCAGCATGAGATTCATCGGGTAGCTCATGTGTCCATCAAATCCCCAGATTACTCTTGTTGCAGTTGGAGATATTGAATCAGTGATCATGTAAGCCTTATCTTTGGATTCAAATGGTTTAATAAATCGAATTTCAAAATCAATTCTTTTACCGTCTTCGATTTTAACAATTTCCTGCTCCCCTTTTCCTACACTATCTGCTTTACTGTCCCAAGCTGAAATAAATCCAACAGTTCCATCTGTACCTTGATATGTTTTTGTCATCAAAGGATCCATCATTGCCCATTTACTGAAGTTATTTTGATTGCGTAGGTATTTGATATAATCAAATACTTCTTGTTTTGGTTTGTTAATGGTGATTTCTCTTTTAACAGCATAATCTTTTTTAAGAAATAGAGCTGTTATTAAAAGTACTGCCACTATGAGAAGCAATACAATAACTATTTTCTTTAGAATTTTCATATTGGTAGTTTTAGTAGTTTATAACATCGCTTCTTTGGGAAATTTGTCTGCAATTAAATTTAAATTTATACCGTGTTCAAGGTATGCTTTGCAACCATCCAGTACTGTTGTAAATCCTCCGGTAGAATCTATTAATACCTGCAATAATTCATCTCCTGTTTGCTGGAAACCTTTTTGATGGATTGTGACATACGTACGATCTGGAGACAGTGATTTAAATTTGAACTCTACTAAAGTTTCGGGTGGTCCCCATAGTACTGTAATTTTTTCATTGGTGATGATATCCTGTACTGTAGCAGTACTTTTTACATCATACATTTCCCATTCCCAAATAACTGTTTTTCCTATTTCTAGTTTTCCGGAGCTTTTGGTAAACCAAAAATGCACAGTAATTGCAGGATCTATAAATGCTTGAAACACCTGTTCAACAGGTTTTCTAATTAACATTTGAGCTTCTACAGATATTTGATTTTTCATAACGGGTATTACTGAATCTGTTTTAAATAATTAATAATACTGATAACATCCTGTTTTCCTAATCCTGCATCATGTGCTTTTTGATACGTTTCCAGTAGCACTGTATTCATTGGGGTGTTAACACCTTCTTTTTTTGCGAGGTTTAGATCTTTTAACATGAAGTCCAATGCAAATGCGGGTGGATAATCTTGCTGTAATAGGAGTGGAGTTTTTACTTTAGTGGCTCCACTTCCACAGGCACTTTCATTGATTATTTCTAACATGTCTTCTGTTTTAATTCCACTTTTTTCAGCAAATAAAACTGTTTCGGCAAGGCCCTGATAGATGATAGAGAGAAAATAATTTATAGCCAGTTTAGCTGAAATGCCACTTCCTACCGGTCCAACATGCTTTACTGCCTTGCCTAATTTATTTAAATAGGGTAATACTTCTTGCAGGTCTTTTTCTTCTCCACCAGCCATGATAATCAATGTTCCTTCTTTAGCAGGCACAGTACTCCCTGCTACAGGTGCATCCATAAACCGAGCTTGCTTTTCTTGAATTTTTTGTGCTATCGTTAAAGTAAGGTCTTTGGAAATCGTACTCATATCGATAAATATCTTTCCTGATATATCTTCAAGATGAAATATATCTTCATAAAGATCTATTATTGCCGCATCGTTCGAAACCATGGTGAAGATAATATCACAGTTTTTGACTAATTCGATGGCACTTATATAAACTTCTGAAAGATCTGTGAATGGTTCTGATTTACTTGGGGTTCGATTGAAGACGGAAAGGGGAAATCCTGCATTTTCTAGATTTTTTGCCATTGGAAATCCCATGTTTCCCAATCCGATCCAACCTATATTTTTATGATGCATATGTATTAAGTTTATAACAGGTATAACAACTATTTTTTAAGATGGTTTTTACTTTTAGAGATGATTATTTGTTTGATAAGCGTGATTACAAGAAAAGGTTATTTACGGCTTCGTTAACGGAAGAGTTTTGTAAATAACCTTTTTTATAAATGAATTGAATAGGCTTAGAAATAATCATCTTTAATGATAACTACTTGTTTTCGTATTCGTAAATTTTAAGATATAATTCCTCGACCTTTTTTCTTGCCCACGGTGTTTTTCTTAAAAAAGCTAGCGATGATTTAATACTGGGGTTTTCGTTGAAACAGCGAATATTGATCCGTTCACCTAATCCTTCCCAACCTTCAAAATAAGCAATTAGATATTCTAGTATTGTATCCAGTCTTTTTCCGTGAAGTGGGTTATTTTTTTGTTCCATTGTTTGTGTGTTTTTTAATATTTAGATCTTGAAAGTCGAAACTAAAATCTGTCTGTGGTGATACCGGGTTCATTGTAAAACCAGCTATTTCTTTGTCTTGAATAGTGAAGTGTACAAATGCATCTGCATACATCAAGCGATTGTACCATTTGACAACATACGTGCTGTCTTGATAATAGTAAAGTTCACCAGTGAGTTGGGGAGAACGTTTTGAAGCGAACGTTAATCGTCCATTTTCAGCTTTAATTGATACTTCTCCAAGCCAGTTGTCAAGATATTTACCTGGTATTGTTTGCCGGTATTTGTCCTGAATGTTTTTATTCTCTTCTACGATTTGCCACGTTTTCTGTGTTATGAGATCAGCTTCAGCATTGTTTTTGGCAATTGAAGTTTGATAGGTGGTAATCCAGTGTTGATCGTTAATACCTAAATAAAAATCTTTTATCGTATTACTGATGGCACTGAATGCTGCACCTTCTTGCTGATTGGTGAGCACTACAATGCCCAGTTTTAATTGTGGAAGCATAACGATTTGTGTGACAATTCCTTCTAATCCACCCGTATGGGAAACCTCTAATTTACCCGCCATATCTGTCAGACGAAAGCCAAGGCCATATGCTCTGAATATCGAGTTGTAAGGAGGAACAGTACTGACAGGCATGATTGTCTGTGGTGTGATCAATTCTTTTAATTGCTTCTTGGTGATCAGCTGATGTCCATTATTTTCGCCGTTGTTGAGGTGAAAAATCATCCATTTGTTGAGATCGACCACATTGGAGTATATGCCTCCGGCTGCATCCAAAATGGTATTGGTATAGCGTGTACTGACATGATTTATACCATCTAGAGGTACATGTGGAGCGATCACATCTTGGCGATCTTGCAACATGTTCCAATTTGGTGCAGAATGATTCATTGCCAACGGTTTAAATATCCTTTCCTGAATAAATGTCTGCCAACTTTGGCCTGATACTTTTTCTAAAACTTTTCCAGCTATAATATATAGCAGATTATCATAATCATATTTTGTGCGAAAATCGGATGTAGGTTTTAAATACTGGATGTTATGGATAATGTCATCGGGAGTAAAGTCATGTCCATCGGGCCATATCATTAAATCTCCGGCACCTAGTCCCAAACCACTTCTGTGAGTTAGCAGATCACGAATCGTGAAGTTTTTAGTTACATAATCATTATACATCTTGAATTCCGGGAGGTATTTTTGTACGTGGTCATCCCAGTTTAATTTACCTTCATCTACTAAAATAGCCAGGGCAGTGGTTGTAAAGGCCTTTGAATTGGAGGCAATTCCAAAGTTCGTTGAAGCATGAACTTTATTCATTCTATTTAAGTCGGCAATACCATATCCTTTGGCTAATATTACCTGGTTATCTTTTACGATACCCACGGCTATTCCCGGCACATTAAAGGTTAATAATGTTTTCTGGACAATGGAGTCTACGACACTTTCTTGTATATGCTGTGCAAATAAAGAAGTGCTGCTAAAAAATAGAAGAGCTATACAAGCTATTTTTTTCATTCATTTGTGAGATTATATTCAAATATCTAAATAAAACAGCAATTGTATAGTCTTAATATAAGAAATACAGTAATTTTTAAGGGATGTATTAAGTACTTTTTGCTCCTCTGGTCAATTTTTCAACCGTGTCCCATTGTTCCTCTGAAACGGCATCGAGTCCATTAAATTCTCCAGCACCTTTTAACCATTCTCCGCCATCGATTGTGATCACATCACCATTGATGTATGCTGAATAGTCGGAAACGAGGTATGCAGCCAAATTGGCTAATTCTTGTAAGTTACCAGTTCTTCCAAGAGGTATCCTGTTGACAGGGTTGAGGGTGTCACTTAGGTTACTTGGAAAGAGGCGGTCGAAAGCGCCAGTTGTATGAAAAGGGCCGGGAGCAATTGCATTTAATCGAATTCCTTTGCGTCCCCACTCAACTGCTAACGATCTTGTCATCGCTAATACTCCAGATTTAGCACAAGCAGAGGGTACGACATAACCTGAACCGGTACTTGCGTAGGTCGTTACAATATTAAGTACTGTTTTATCTTTATCCTTGTTTGCAATCCAAATTTTTCCAAGTGCCAGTGTGCAGTTTATGGTACCTTGAAGTACAATTCCTAAAACAGATTCAAATGCACGGTGGCTTAATCTTTCTGTCGGCGAGATGAAATTTCCGGCGGCGTTATTCACTAATATGTCAATTGAGCCAAGCTGTTTAATACCATAATTAATAACTTTCTCTACTTGGTCATAATCGCGAACATCACAAGCAATTGCTATACATTTACCATTAGTTTCCTTACTAAGCTCTGCTGCGGTTTGTTGGATAACATCGTCTTTTCGACTCGTGATGATGCATTGTGCCCCTAATTGTAAAAAGTATCGGGTCATAGCTTTACCAAGACCTGTTCCACCTCCGGTAATCAATATGTTTTTTCCCATTAGTGCATCCTCACGAAGCATTCCTTGTGTTGTACTCATGTGATATTATTTAGTGTTTGTAATCAATTATATCATCCAATTTACAAAAAAAAAATCTTCCTTTTCGAGTTATTTATGATATGCTTTTTAATGTCTTTGATAAACTTTGTTCCTGGTGGTTGGAAATACGGGAGGGGGAGTAAGTTATTTAAAGAACAAAAGGCCTGTCTCATTGAGACAAGCCTTTTATGATTATATGTTTAAGACGCATGAGCTAACTCATGTTCTCTTGCATTTATGCTCCTAATTGAACACGTTTGAATGCAGTAACAGTTAAGCCTTTAGAAACTGAATCTAAGAATTGAGCGATAGATTTAGAGTTATCTTTCACGAATTCTTGGTTCAACAAAGTAGTTTCTTTGAAGAATTTGTTCAATTTACCAGCAGCGATTTTTTCTGCCATTTCAGCAGGTTTACCTTCAGCCATGATTTGTTCTTTAGCGATAGCAATTTCACGCTCGATTGTATGCGCATCAACACCATCTTTATCAATAGCAATAGGGTTCATTGCAGCGATTTGCATAGCTACATCTTTACCAGCTTCTTCAACACCATCAACATTTGCAGATAAACCAACTAATACACCTAGACGGTAGTTTGCGTGGATATAAGCAACAACTTTCTCAGCAGAAACAGTTTCGTATTTAGAAACGTCAATTTTCTCACCGATTTTACCAGTTTGCTCGATTAATAAATCAGCAATTTTAGTACCGCCAATTTCTAATGCTTTTAGGTCTTCTAAAGTAGCAGGTTTGTTTGCTAAAGCAACTTCAGCAACTGAATCAGCGAAAGCCACGAAGTCAGCATTTTTAGCTACGAAATCAGTTTCACAGTTAACTTCAACTACGATACCTGATTTACCATCAGTTGCAGCTTTAGCAATGATAACACCTTCGTTAGAATCACGGTCTTGACGGCTAGCAGCAACTTTAGCTCCTTTTTTACGTAAGTAATCAACAGCAGCTTCGAAATCACCGTTTGCTTCAACTAACGCTTTTTTACAATCCATCATACCTGCGCCTGTTTGTTGACGCAACTTGTTTACATCTGATGCAGAAATTTGTACTGACATGATATATTCTTTTTAAATTTTTGACTTATTATTTTCTTGACAATATTAGCATAACTATTGTTAAGCTAATATAAAGTTTATCATTTCTTATTCGAGAAATGATAAACCAAAAAACCGGACAGATAGGTCAGTCTAAGAAAAGAATTCTTTTCCAGAAACCAACGCTACGCTATCCGGTTTGGAATAAAAAATATTATTCTCCGTCTTTCGCTTTACGAGGACGTTTAGCTTCTGAAGCTTCAGTAGTATCAACTTTAGCCTTAGCTGCAGCTGCTTCTTTTTCTGCTTCGTCTTCTTTATCACGTTTGCGCTCGTCCAAACCTTCTTGGATTGCTTGACCAATGATACCAGCGATTAAGCTAATAGATTTACTAGCGTCATCATTTGCAGGGATTGGGAAATCAATGTTTGAAGGGTCAGAGTTTGTATCAACCATTGCAAAAGTAGGGATGCTCAATTTGATTGCTTCAGTAACAGCGATGTGTTCTTTTTTCACATCGATGATGAATAAAGCAGCCGGTAAACGGTTCAAATCAGCGATACCTCCTAATAGAGACTCTAATTTGATACGCTCACGTTGAATCATCAACTTCTCTTTTTTAGATAATACATCGTATGTACCATCTTTTTGCATTTTGTCAATAGTAGACATTTTTTTGATGGACTTACGAACTGTTGTGAAGTTTGTAAGCATACCACCTAACCATCTTTCTGTAACGAAAGGCATGTTAACTGCTTTCGCTTGTTGAGCGATGATTTCTTTTGCTTGTTTTTTCGTTGCTACGAATAAAACCTTACGACCTGATTTTACGATTTGTTTGATAGCTGAAGCAGCTTCTTCCAATTTCGTAAGCGTTTTGTTCAAGTCAATGATGTGGATACCGTTACGTTCCATGAAAATGTACTTAGCCATTTTCGGATCCCATTTACGTGTAAGGTGACCAAAGTGCACACCTGCATCCAATAAGTCTTGATAAGTTGTTCTTGCCATTTTTTGATCCTCCTTTGATTAACGTTTACTGAATTGGAATCTCTTACGAGCTTTCTTGCGTCCTGGTTTCTTACGCTCAACCATACGGTCATCACGTGTAACTAAACCTTTAGCACGTAAAGCTGGTTTAACTTCTGGGTCTAATTCAACTAATGCTTTCGCAATAGCTAAACGTACAGCCTCAGCTTGTCCTTTTACACCACCTCCATTAACGTTCACTTTCGCATCAAAATTCCCTGCTTGACCTGCTACTTCTAATGATTGAGTAACAATGTATTGCAAAGGCAATGTTGGGAAATATTCTTTGTAGTCTTTACCATTGATTGTAAGGACTCCGCTACCAGCAGTTAAGTAAATGCGGGCAACAGCAGTTTTTCTTCTTCCTGAAGTATTAGTTGTTGACATGTCGATTCTCCTTAAAATTTAACTGGTTTTGGATTTTGAGCCTCTTGTTTGTGCTCAGTTCCAGCATAAACATAAAGGTTTTTAAACAATTGACGACCTAAACGGTTTTTAGGAAGCATACCACGAACAGCTTTTTCAATAACGCGCTCAGGGTGTTTTGCCAATAATTCTTTTGGAGTGATGAAACGTTGACCACCCGGGTATCCCGTGTAGCGAACGTAAGTTTTGTCACCCAATTTATTACCTGTCAATCTAATTTTTTCTGCATTGATAACGATAACATTATCTCCGCAATCTACGTGAGGGGTAAACGATGGCTTGTGCTTTCCGCGAATTACTTTCGCAATTTCGCTTGCCAAGCGCCCCAAAATCTCGCCTTCAGCATCAACAACGATCCATTCTTTGTTGATGGTGTTCTTGTTGGCAGAGACAGTTTTGTAACTTAACGTATTCACTTGCTTTTAATTAAATAATTAATAAAATTTTATTCACTTCTTTTCCCTGTGTCTCAAGGGTCTGCAAAGGTACTTTTAATTTCTTGATTACGAAAATCTATTTTACTTTATTTTAGACAGTTTCATTTTAATCTGAAGCACTTAAGATTAATTTAAATGCCGGGTAATGTCATAATCATCAAAAAATAACCTATTGAAATGCAATAGCACTATTTAACAGTTGTCCATTATTAGTATATTGCAACATATTAATACAGTAATTGTTGAACGAGAAGGATTATTTATGTTTAAGAAATATTTGAAATACGCGCTATTGGTAACATTGTTAACTACGGTTGGACAAAGGGTTTCAGCACAGGAGAGCAAGCAAGAAAAACCTTATTCGCAACAATTAAAAAATATTGAAGTTTTTTTGAGGAACGGTGATTTCAAGCAGGCCATGGATTCTTTGGATGCCATTACTACGCGATATCCTAATGCTGATGATGCTTATTTTACTAAAGCCGTTTTATTTGGACAGATGCGTAATGCTGATCGTGCTTTGGAGGAAGTAAATAAAGCTTTGGAAATTAATCCTAAAAATGAATATTTAAGTTTCAATATCGATGTTAATAAAGGAAAAGGTGATCTCCCTAGTGCGATCCGTTCATTGGATCTGCTGATGACAAAGGAGAAGGTCAACATTGCGGCCTTGAATCGCGAGAAGATTATGTTGTTGTTTAACAGTGACAAAAAAGATGAGGCTTTTGCTTTATATAAGGATGTTAGAGAGCGAGCGGGAGCTACCGATACGCTTGACGTTATAGGTGCTACTTTGCTATTGTCAAAAGATGATTTTCCTGCTGTAATCCAGGTTCTTGAACCTTGGGCAATTAAAAAATCTCCTTTGGCACAGGTGTACAGTCAATTGGCACAGGCTTATCGTGGAATTAAAGATCCTAAAAAAGCTATTGCGATATTAAATACCGGTGTTGCGAATGCGAAAGACGATTACTTATTTTTAGATCTGGCTGATGAGTACCGTTTGTCTGGGAAGGCTAAGCTTTCTTATGATTACTTAAAACAAGCCTTTTTATCTAAAAGTGTTGATTTCTCGGAAAAAAATAGAATTATCTTATCTTTATTAGCTCCTAATAGTGGATTTTCATTCGACCAGGCACAAGAATTAGCTAATATATTGGTTGATGTACATCCTCGCGTAGCAGAAAGTCATGTGGCTAAGGGGCAGGTGAATTGGATGCGTAATGATTTAGTTGGGGCACAGTCTTCCTTTTCTATTGCAGTAGGTATCAATCCTTATCAAATTGATGCATGGCGTATGCTCATGAATGTTGATTTGGCGTTGGAGCAATATGATCAAGCTATAGAACATGGCGGTGAAGCTTTACACAATATTCCCAATAATCCTGTTATTTTGTACTTCAGTTCAATCGCATATACATTGAAAGGAAATTATGATTTAGCTAGAAATTTGATGGAGGCAGCTTTGAATAATGGTCAAAATGAGAATGCCATTTTTCAATCAAATATTTATAGTGGTCTGGGCGATATTTATCATTCGCTTAAAATGGAAGCAGCATCAGATGTTGCGTATAGAGAGGCTATTAACTTAGATAGTACAAATGTAAGTGCGATGAACAATTTAGCTTATTATTTAGCGTTAAGAAATCAGGATTTAGATGATGCGGCTCATTTTGCAGAGACAGCAAATAAGTTACGACCTAATGATGCGACATTGGAAGATACTTATGCATGGGTTTTATTTCAACAGGGTAAATATGCTGATGCATTGCTTTGGATTGAAAAGGCAATAAAAAATTCAAAATCGCCTTCAACAGTCCTATTGGAGCATTATGGTGATATTTTGATTAAAAATAAAAAAATAACAGAAGCGATGAAGCAATGGAAAAGTGCTTTGGCTATGGGGGGATCTACTGAAACCAATATGGAGAAGTTGAGAGAGAAAATAAATAAGAAATCGTATGTGGAATAAATCTGTTGTTACACTTTTATTGCTTGTTGTATTGGCATCCTGCAGTACTAAGAAAAAAATGAGTAAAGTAGAGAGTAAGCCTGAGGTAGTTGAAACGATCAGTAAGGAAGATTCTAAAAATGCGGTAGTTCAGAAATTTTTGTTGTCAAATCTGGACTTTACTACGTTCTCTGGCAAAGCTAAAAGCAAAATAGATTTAGGAAAGTCATCATACGATGTGACAGCTAATATAAGGATTGAAAAAGATAAAAGAATCTGGATTTCTATTACGGCATTATTGGGTATAGAAATAGGCCGGGTTTTGATTACTCCAGATAGTGTTCAGATATTAAATAAATTTCAGGGGGAATATATAGCAAAACCCTTTAGTTACTTGTATCAATATGCAAGTGAGGATTTAACTTTTTCAAATGTTCAAGATTTGTTTTTAGCCAATTTTTCAACGAATTTGTTAAATACAACCGACTTTGAGGTTGATCAAACGAGTGTACCAATTCAGTTGCGTGGTCAAAAGAATGCATTGACTTACTTATATTTAGTTAATCAACAGAATAGATTAGATTCATTTCGTTTGGAGCAGCCTGAAAAAGGACAGAAATTGGAGGCTAGTTATGCAGATTATTCAAATGGAGGTGGACAATTGTTTCCGATGGGTCTAGAATTACTGATTTCAGGAGGCGATATGAATATTAAAGCAAACTTCAATTACAGCAGAATTTCATTTAATGAAGCTATTGAAATGCCTTTTACTATCTCCAATAAATACAAAGTAATTAATTAATGTTAGTACGATAATCCTTAAGATTTATTACTTTCGCATTTGAGACTATATTTAATTGAACATATTATATTCAGACTCAACTGCTAGTAAAAGATTACTATAGATGAATTTAAAGAAAATAACACTAAGTCTAACTGCGTTTTTTTTGATGCTGGGAATCGGTTTTTCGCAGACTCGTGCAGAGCTTGAAAAAAAACGTGAAAAAATAAATCGTGAAATAGCGGAATTGCAAAAAACGCTAAAAGAAACGACTACAGAAAAGATTTTGACGCAGAAGCAGGTCAGTGCTTTAAGTAGTCAGATTAATCTTCGTGAAGAGAAAATTACAACGATAAGTTCTGAATTAAGCTTGATTAATCGCCAGATTAATACGAATACCAGCGCTGTAGATAAATTGAAAGCGGAGTTGGAGAAAATGCGTAATGATTATGAAAAGATGATTATGTTCGCTTTTCGTAACCGCAATGCCTATAATAAGTTGATGTTTATTTTTGCTTCAAAGGATTTTAATCAAGGTTTTCGTCGTGTAAAATATTTGCAGCAATTCAATGATTCTCGAAAATTGAAAGCAAGTGAGATTGAAGGAACTAAAAAGCAGATTGAGCAAAAAATAGCACAGTTACAGGCTGATCGTAATAAGCATAAGCAGTTATTGAATGAGCAAGAGCAAGAGAAGAAAACTATTGCACAACAACGTGCTGTGTTCTCTAATGAATTGAGTTCATTAATTACGACTGAACGAGGTGTAAAACGCGATATTACACAGAAGCAAAAAGAAGAACGTAAGTTAAGATCTGCAATTCAGGCTATCATTAAGAGAGAAATTGAAGCAGAGCGTAGAAGACAAGAAGCTGCTCGTAGAGCTGCGGAAGCTGCTGCAGCAAGGAGCGCGAAGAAAAATGACACTAAAGTTGATGATAAGGAAACTTCTAAATCTACATCACGTAAATCGGATTCAGAGGTATTACGTGCTACTCCAGAGGCCGCTCGACTTTCGGCAGATTTTAGATCCAACCGTGGTCGACTTCCGTGGCCGGTTTCCAATGCTAAAATATTACAAAGTTTTGGTACGGATAGAACAGGTCGGAACGTCTCAGTTAGTCATGAGTCATTAAAATTACAAACTTCTAGTGGCGCAACTGTTAAGGCAGTGTTTTCTGGAACTGTAACAAGTACGTTAACTTTAAATGGATTGAAGGTGATTATTATTTCACATGGTGAATTCTTCTCGGTGTATAGTAATTTAGCTAGTTTTAGTGTGTCTAAAGGACAGAAAGTGTCAGCAGGTCAGGCTATTGGAACAGTAGCTAATGATCCGGATTTAGATGCGCCAGTTTTAGATTTCCAGGTTTGGCAAGGACAAATCCCGATGAATCCGCAATCATGGTTAGCGAATTAAAAAAATATAGAAATAAAAATTATTATGTACATTTGTTTTTAGGGTATAAGTGTATATACTTAAAGTGAATATTGAAAAACAGTAAATTATAAGTTATGTTGACATCAGGGTTATTAATAATGGGTATTGGAGGTCAGGAATTAATTATAATCGTTGTAATATTATTATTATTATTTGGCGGTAAAAAGATTCCTGAATTGATGCGTGGATTAGGTAAAGGTGTAAAAGAATTCAAAGACGGACAGAAAGAGGATTCTACAGATGATACTAAAGAGAAAACAACTGATAATAAGTAATTTATGTTGTTTTTGAGGGATAAGATTTTACAGCAGTAAAATCTTATTTCATTTTGTACAGTTTCCAGTATTGTTAATGAGGGTATGTAGTAAAATACATGCTTTGTAATAAGGACTACTTAGGTTCTATTTATCAACCATAATTAAAAAAGATGATTGAAAGCAAGAAGACTCTCTTGACGATTGGCTTAGCATTTACGACATGTTGTCTGTTTGCACAAGAAAAGTCTATTGAAGAGATGAGAAATTCTACTCAAGCAATCATGTTAGCGAGTATAGATCGTGAAAATGCATCTATTCTGCAGCAGCTTGATAGTATCAAATTTGTAAATGCCGGTGAAAAAGAAGTAGAAGGAATTTTATTTGATATCGAAGATGTAACTGTCGTTCGAAAACTAAATTCCTTAGAACGTGAAGTCCCTCTAGACTATAACCAACATGTTCGAAAATATATTGATCTTTATAATTCTAAGAATTATGCAGGGCATATGTCCCGCATGTTAGGATTGGCGCAGTATTATTTTCCGCTTTATGAACGTATTCTTGCTGAAGTAGGAGTTCCAAAAGAAATTAAATACCTCTCCATTATAGAGTCTGCGTTAAATCCACATGATGTTTCTCGCGTTGGTGCTACAGGGCCTTGGCAATTTATGTATGGGACAGCAAAGATCTATAATTTAACAATGGACAATTATGTTGATGAACGTAAAGATCCAATTGCTTCAAGCTATGCTGCCGCAAAATATATGAAGGAAGCGTATGCTGAATTTGGGGATTGGTTGTTGGCGATAGCTTCTTATAATTGTGGAAAAGGTGGTGTGAAACGAGCTATTTTAAGATCTGGCAAAATTCAACCTTCATTTTGGGAAGTTGCTCCTTTTCTGCCAAAAGAGACCAGAAATTATATTCCTGCATATATCGCTATGACTTATACTTTAGGATATGCACAAGATCATGGTATTGAAGCTAAGGATGGAGACATTGCCTTAAATACGCAGGTATTAGAGATTGATAAATTCATTTCGATAGCAGAGGTTGCTAAAGCGATAAACGTTTCTGAGGAGAGTTTAAAAGTGTTAAATCCAGCATATAAAAAAGGGATCGTTAATGGCTCTGATGAAATACATCGTCGTTTGATCATTCCTGCTTTAGCAGCTGATATGAATAAGGATAAACTTTATCTTGCTTTAAATACAACAGTAGAAACTCCTAGTCAAGTAGTGGCTTTAGCGAATGATGATGTGCGTGTGAGTAATAAGCGAAGCGCTCAAACAAGTACACATCGTGTTAGAAGAGGTGAAACTTTAGCTGTTATAGCGAAGAAATATGATGTGAGTGTTCAAAATTTAAAAGCTTGGAATAACGTAAAGGGATCTTCTGTAAAGACTGGTGCTTCATTAATTGTTAGCAGTAGTGGTGTCAATACGCGTTTAGCTCAGAAAACAAGTGCTGAAACTCAAAGAAAGTCGAATTTTGCTTTTTATACTGTAAAAAAAGGTGATACGCTATCAGAGATCGCAAATAATAAAGGGGTGTCATTATCTAAGTTGAAGGCTGATAATAATTTATCACATTCGAGGTTAAAGCCTGGTATGAAATTGAAGATTAATCGGGGATAAATTTCGACCTAAGTTTCTGTAAAAATAAAGCGTCCAACTCTATAAAAAGTTGGACGCTTATTTTTTATAGCTTTATGATGTTATACCAGCCATGCAGCATCATCTTCTGCTTCATAGCCTAGTAAGTTAACTTCCACATGTTCTTTTAATATCGTTGATAATTTTAGCCCATAATAATCGCTTACAATGGGGAATTTTGGATGACTTCTATCAATAAGAACTGCAGTTCTCATCTTTTTAATAGGGACATTCAAAAATACGCCTAAACCATATGCAAGCGTTCTTCCGCTATTCAGTACATCATCAACTAGTATTAACGTTTTATTTTTAACATTTTCGATGGGTTGATCTGTTTCAGCTTTTAGGGAACGGCTTGTTTTGCTCATCGTCACTTTAAGTAACTCAATATCTTTATCCGATATTTCTTCTAGAATCTTTTGCAGTCTCTGTGCAAAAACATAACCTCTATCAGCAATACCGACCAATACAAGCGTATTTTCTTCAAAATTATCTTCTAAAATCTGATAAGCGATACGTATCGATTTTTGTTTAATCTGTTCTTTATCTAATATGAGCGTTTTCTTTGACGACATAGTGGTACTAAATTTATATACGGGTAAAAGTACTAAATTCTTTGCAAAAAAAAGTCCGAATGTCATGACATTCGGACTCTTGAAAATATTATTTAGAAAAATTTATTAATTAAATTTTTCAGATTTCTCAGCATTTATAATTTCGGCTGTAAGCGATTTGTTGTCATCAGGTAGTCTACCACCATCATAGTAATAACGTCTCCAATATGCCTCTCCTAAATTACTTATCATTACACCTTTGCTCGAAGAAGCATGTGCGAATTTGTTATCGCCAATATAAACTCCAACATGTGTAATGCTTTTACTTCGGATTTTAAAGAATACTAAATCTCCTGCTTTTAGATCATCTTTCTTAACAGGTTTAATTTGAGAGTATTGGTTACGGCTGTTATATCCTAATGTTGTATTGAATACTTTTTCGTATAATTCAAATGAGAATTTAGAACAATCGATTCCTCTTTTGGAGTCACCTCCTAATCGGTAGGGAGTTCCTAACCATTCATAAACAAACTGATATAATTTTGTATTTGTAGTTGCTGAAACCGCAACACCCATTATTTGGGAGAAGTATTCTTTAGCTAGATTGTCCGGGTCTGATTCCGGTTTAGATTGGGTTTTGGTTGATTGTGCCTGCGACACTAGACATAAGCCTATAAATAGCATTGTTGCTAATATTTTCTTTGTTTTCATTAAATCGCTTTTTTGTACAACTTTAAACTTATTCTTTTTTGTTGTTGGATGTTAACTATTTTGGACATCACTGTTGCGAATATAATACAACTCATCTTACTTTGCAAAAAAAATGACATGTATTTAACGAATTTTTAACGTTTTTAACACTTTATTTATTGAGATGCAATTTAACTCCGATGGGTAAATTGTAAACTTTAAACTACAGTGATGATAAATGATACGTGCCTAGATTTGTTGTAGTAATGTGTTATTCATATATAAGAAGGTGTTTTATTAAATTTATATCAAAAAAAAGAGATTTTATTTTGATAGTTGATAAATAATGCATTATATTTACGAAAGTAAAGCAACAGCAATGAAAAATTCTATAATTATTACATCGATTATTATTACCACCGGGATAAAACTTAGGAGGAGGTAGTTTCGTTGTATAGAAATGTAGACAAGATATTTCATAAACGCCTTCCTCTCAGAGTGAAGGCGTTTTTTTTTATGCTTAAAACAAACAAACAAACAAACAAACAAACAGTATATATTATGAAGATTTTAAAATTTGGAGGAACGTCGGTGGGCTCTGCAGCTAGTATCAAAGCAGTACTTAGCATTGTGAAGAAATCGTACAACTCCGGAGAGCAACCGTTGGTCGTCTTGTCTGCCATGTCAGGAGTTACTAATTTACTTTGTAAAATGGCTATTGATGCTTCTGAAGGCAAGTCTTTCCAAGAAGATTTAGCTTTGATAGAAACTAAGCATTTCGATGTTATTAAGGCATTAATAGTTGTGCGACACCAAAATCCTGTTTTTACTAAACTCAAATTGTTTTTCAACGAGATCGAAGAATTATTGCAGGGCATCTATGCATTAAGAGAGTTAAGTGAGCAAAGTAAGGATTTGATTGTAAGTTATGGTGAACGTTGCTCTACCTTCATGGTATCTAAAATTTCGGAACAGGATTTAGAAGCATCTTTATTTGTTGATGCATCTCATTATATTAAAACAGATTCTCATTTTGGACATGCTCATGTTAACGATCAGTTGACAGAACAACTTGTTAAGTCATTGTATTTAACAAACAATGATAAACTTATGTTCGTCACTGGATTTATAGCTTCTAATGAGAACGGACGTATGACAACCTTAGGTAGGGGAGGATCAGATTATACTGCCGCTATTTTTGGTTCTATTTTGAATGCTACTGCAATCGAGATATGGACAGATGTTAATGGTATGCTGACTGCGGATCCACGGATTGTAAAAAAAGCATTTTCGTTGCCTGTTCTTTCTTATACAGAAGCTATGGAGCTTTCTTATTTCGGCGCCAAGGTCATCTATCCGCCAACGATGATTCCTGCTTTTCTAAAGAAGATACCTATTGTGATCCGTAATACGTTTGAGCCAGATTTCGCAGGTACTTTTATTCAGTTTGAAAGTGGAAAAACAACTTTACCAATTAAAGGTATTTCTTCGATAGGAGAAATATCTGTTATTAACCTGAGCGGTTCGGGAATGATCGGTAAATCTGGATTTAGTGGCAGGTTATTTACTTTATTAGCGAGAGAGCAGATTAATGTGGTCTTAATCACCCAGTCTTCTTCCGAACATAGTATCACTTTTGCGGTCAATCCAGAAGATGCATTACGTGCTAAGAGTTTAATTGAAAATGAATTTGAACTTGAAATACAGGCTAATAAATTAATCAATCCGGAAATCGAAAATGACCTGTCTGTATTGGCTATTGTTGGTGAGAATATGAAGAAAACTCCAGGTATGTCAGGAAGATTATTTTCTTCATTGGGCCGCAATGGAATTAATGTGCGTGCAATTGCACAAGGATCTTCGGAATATAATATATCTGTTATTATTTCGAAGAATGATTTATCAAAAGCCCTGAATGCTGTTCACGATGCTTTTTTTGCTGAACTTAAGAAGACACTTTATGTTTTTAATCTGGGAACTGGAAATATTGGTTCTACTTTATTCAAGCAATTGGAGAGTCAATACGATTTCTTACTTAGTAAAAATGATCTTGAAATCAAGGTGGTTGGTATTTCAAACAGTAAGAAAATGTTGTTTAATCTAGATGGTATTGATTTGGCAAATTGGGACAGTGAACTTTTGGAACAGGGCGAGGATGCGGATTTAGCGGTATTTGTGGAACGTATGAAAGGTTTCAATCTTCCTAATTGTGTATTTATAGATAATACTGCTAGTCGATTGCCTTCTAGTTATTATGAGGGTATTTTCCAATCTAATATTTCAATTGTTACCTGTAATAAAATTGCTAATTCAGGAAAATATGAACAATACAAAACATTGCGGGAGACGGCTCATAAGCATGGTGTTGATTTCTTCTATGAGACCAACGTTGGTGCCGGTCTTCCGATTGTGCGTGTTTTGAAAGACCTGATGTTAAGTGGTGACCGTATTGTTAAAATCGAAGCGATACTTTCTGGAACAATCTCTTACATCTTTAATAATTTTAAAGATGAGGCATCTTTTTATGATGTGGTAAAACAAGCGCAGGCTCTAGGTTATACTGAGCCGGATCCTCGTGATGATCTAGGTGGAGTTGATTTTATGCGTAAAATGTTGATTTTAGCACGTGATGCAGGTTATCCAATCGAAGCTGAAGATGTCAATTTAGGCGCAATATTACCTGAACCATGCTTGAAAGCAGATTCAGTGGAGTCTTTTTATGAAGAGCTTAAAAACGAGAACAGTTATTTTGAAGCATTAAAAGAAAAGGCTCGTCTTGAAAATAAAGTGATCCGTTATATTGGAAAATTAGAAGATGGAATTGTTTCTATTTCTGTACAGATTGTAGACGACAAGCATCCTTTTTATGCACTGTCTGGAAGTGATAATATTATCTCATTCACGACAGAACGTTATAAGGAAAGACCACTGGTAGTCAAAGGACCTGGTGCCGGAGCTGAAGTAACAGCTGCAGGAGTATTTGCGGATTTAGTAAATGTTGGCGCATAATCAAAAGTTTCACTAGACCTGTTATTGCATTGGATAACAGTAATAAATATTAAATATGAAAACTTCTCTATCGAAGAAAAAGATAAATCTGGATAATATGTTGGATCACATTCATGTTTTCGCTCCGGCGACAGTCGCGAATATGATTTGTGGTTTTGATATTTTGGGCTTTGCTTTAGAAGAACCAGGAGATGAAGTAATCATGCGAAAAACGAGTGTACCAGGAGTTGTGATCACTAAAATCACAGGTGATGATGGACGTCTTCCGATGGATGCCGACAAAAATACGGTGTCCGCTTGTGTACAGTTTCTATTGCAGCATCTGGGTTTAGAAGATCGAGTGGGAGTCGAAATTGAATTACATAAGCATATGCCTATTGGATCAGGTTTGGGATCAAGTGCTGCGAGTACTGTGGCAGGTCTATTTGCTATTAATAAAATGCTGGGCGATCCCCTTTCTAAAGAAGAACTATTACCTTTTTGTGTGGAAGGCGAACGATTAGCATGTGGACATGGTCATGCTGATAATGTTGCTCCTTCTTTATTTGGCGGTATTACCTTGATTAGAGGACATGATCCTCTGGATCTCATTCCTTTGCCTGTACCGGAAGAATTAGTTGCTGCTGTGGTATTTCCACAGGTTGATGTTCCTACCCGTGACGCACGCCAATTGATTAAAGAAAAGGTGTTGTTAAAAGATGCCGTAATTCAATGGGGGAATATTGCAGGACTTGTAGCAGGGCTCTTTAAAAATGATTATGATCTCATATCGCGAAGTATGCAGGATGTATTGATCGAACCGACTCGGGCCATTTTGATTCCTCAGTTTTATGAAATGAAGCAAATTGCATTAGAAAATGGTGCATTGAGTTTTGGCATTTCTGGCTCAGGTCCTTCTGTTGTGGCAATCACAAGGGATAAGGCTATGGCGAAGCAGATCGTTGAACAGATCAAGGCTCATCTAGCTGAATCAGAGATTGAAAGTTATGGATATGTATCGGGTGTTAATGTTGATGGACCTAAAGTATTAAATTAAGATTATTATGAAATTTTACAGTACCAATAATAAAGCATTACGTGTTTCTTTTAAAGATGCAGTTTTTAATTCACTACCTGCAGATAAAGGACTTTATATGCCTCTGGAGATTCCACAATTGGATCCCTATTTTATCAAAAATATACAACAATATTCGCTTCAAGAAATTGCATTTACAATAGCTCAAGCTTTTATTGAAGATGATATCCCTGCTGATGTGCTTAGAAATATTATAGCCGATGCTATTAATTTTGATGCTCCTGTTAAGTTTTTGAGTTCTGATACTGCGGTATTAGAATTATTTCATGGGCCTTCTTATGCCTTTAAAGATTTTGGTGCGCGCTTTATGAGTCGTGTTATGGCGTATTTTTCGGGTGCAGATGATAAGTTATTGGATGTACTGGTTGCGACATCTGGAGATACGGGCGGAGCAGTTGCTTTGGGTTTCTTGGGTGTTGCAGGTACACGTGTTACCATTTTGTATCCAAAAGGTAAAGTGTCTGATATTCAGGAGTTACAATTAACTACTAATGGCCAAAATATAAGAGCCATTGAAATTGATGGAACTTTTGATGATTGTCAAGCATTGGTTAAACGAGCTTTCAATGATCCGGAGCTTAATGAACAACTGAGATTAACATCGGCTAATTCCATTAATATTGCACGTCTGATCCCGCAGACATTTTATTATTTCTATGCTTATGCACAATTGAAAGCGCAAGGCTCGGACAGAGTTGTGTTTACGGTGCCAAGTGGTAATTTTGGTAATATCGGTGCCGGCTTATTGGCTTTCAAAATGGGACTTCCTGTAGAGCAGTTTGTTGCGGCTACAAATGCAAATGATACTGTTCCACGTTTTATTAAATCTGGAAAATATGAACCCAAGCCATCTGTACAAACTTTAGCAAATGCGATGGATGTCGGGGATCCGAGTAACTGGGTTCGTATTCAAGATTTATTTGATTATAATCTGGATAATTTAAAAGGCATGATCACCACATACACGTATACAGATAAGGAAACTCGGGCAGCGATGGAACAGTTGCACCATACTTATCATTATGTGGCTTGTCCGCATACGGCTATTGCTTGGTTGGGATCACAGGCTTACCGTGGTGAACATCCAGGTTCTTATGGATCTGTATTTTTATCTACAGCACACCCTTGTAAATTTCCGGATGCTATTTCGGAGCAGGTATTCAGTAAAATTAAATTGCCTTTAGGCGTTGAACAATTACACAATAAAGATAAGGTTGTAGAAGCTTTTCCTGTTGATTATGCTGTTTTTAAAAATTACTTAATCACGCATAAATAGTTGAATAGGCTCATTTAAATGGGCCTATTTAATTTATATTCTTTTTTTGAAGAGTTTTAGATAAACATCGAGATTTAAACTTATGATAAATTTAGGTGGCAAGATGTTTCAAATAAGTTGAAAACCTGTACTTTTGTTCCGATGAAAAAAATTATTCTGAATAAAGGAAAAGATAAGGCAGCTTGGCAACTTCATCCTTGGGTCTTTTCTGGTGCAATAAAGCGTATAGATGGTGCACCCGATAACGGGGATGTTGTTACTGTTTTTAATGCAGAAAATGAGTTTATTGCTTTCGGACTTTTTCACGATTCATCTCGTGTAGCTGTTCGTTTATTAGAATGGCATCCTGATCAACAGATCAACGAACAATGGTGGCGCAAGCGTATTCAAAAGGCTGTTGAAGCACGCCGTCATTTATTGATTGAAGGAAAGAATGATACTGCAAGGTTGATTTTTGCTGAGGCAGATTTTGTTCCTGGATTGATTGTGGATAAGTATGCTGATTATATCTCAATACAAGTTCATGCTGCAGGGGTTGAAAGAATCAAGGATGTGGTTATTGATGAGCTGAACAAATTATTAAGTCCTAAGGGGATTTATGAGCGTTCAGATCTTAAATCACGCGAGCATGAGGGATTGCCGGATACAAACGGTTTACTTTTTGGAGAACTTCCACCTGAGTTTGTTGAGATTATTGAAAATGGTATTCGTTATCAGGTGAATATTATAGATGGCCAAAAATCAGGCTTTTATTGTGATCAAAGAGAGAATAGAGCTTTAACAGCTCAATATGTGAAGGGTAAAAAGGTGCTGGATTGCTTTTGTTATTCTGGCGGTTTTACTTTAAATGCTTTCCATGAAGGGGCGGCAAGCGTTACTTCTGTGGACAGTTCTGCTTTAGCAATTGAAACGTTGAGACGTAATATTCTGTTAAATGGATATAGTGAAGAAGCACATGTTGCTATCCAATCTGATGTGAATAAGCAATTGAAGGTATTTGCTGAAGAGCAGCAAAAATTTGATGTCATTGTATTAGATCCACCAAAGTATGCTCCTTCAAGATCTTCGTTAGAACGTGCTTCACGTGCATATAAGGATCTGAATAGAAGAGGATTATTGCTTTTGGAATCGGGAGGTTTATTGGCTACTTTTTCATGTTCTTCTGCTATGGACATTGACACTTTTAAGCAAGTATTGGCATGGGCAGCATTGGATGCCGGCAAAGAAATACAGTTTATTAGACAATTTCATCAACCAGATGACCATCCGGTAAGAGCATCATTCCCAGAAGGGGAATATTTAAAAGGATTATTAGTAAGAGTTATTTAAAAAAATAAAAGAGGTTTCTAAATGTGGGGAACCTCTTTTTTACGTTATGGAAGTACAAAATAATAAGATTAGGCCCGAGTTTTCTATTTTACTCGCAGTTAGTTTCGCTCATTTATTAAATGATATGATTCAGGGTGTTATTCCGTCAGTTTATCCTTTATTAAAAGAAGAACATCATTTGAGTTTTTCTCAGATTGGAATTATAACGCTTGTATATCAGATCGCGGCATCTATTTTTCAACCTGTTGTAGGTTCGTTTACAGATAAGCGACCAATGCCTTATTCGCAGATTATCGGTATGACTTTTTCGATTTCGGGCATGGCACTTTTTGCTTATGCGCCAAGTTATGCTTTGATTTTGTGTGCTGTATTTTTGGTTGGGATAGGTTCTTCGATATTTCATCCTGAATCTTCCCGAGTTGCTTATATGGCATCTGGCGGAAAACGAAGTATGGCACAATCTATTTTTCAGATCGGAGGTAATGCAGGTACTGCGCTGGCTCCAATTATCGTCGCATATCTTGTTTTACCGAAAGGACAATCATCTATTGCCTGGTTTTGTGTTATTGGAATCATAGGGCAGATTGTTTCTTATTATATTGGCAGTTGGTATAGTGAAAAGCTTAAAAATAGAGCTAAAAATGCAAGTGCTGGTATGCGTATACCGGATCTATCGGAAGCTCGTGTAGTGCTAACGGTTGTTGTCCTGATGCTATTAATTATCTCGAAGTACTTTTACATTGCTAGTATTACTAATTATTTTCAGTTTTATACCATGGAGAAGTTTGGTTTAACGGAAATTCAAGCGCAAGTGTATCTATTTTACTTCTTAATTGCTGTTGCGGCGGGCACATTGTTAGGTGGAATTTTTGGTGACCGTTTCGGAAGAAAGTATGTGATTTGGTTTTCAGTTTTGGGAGTCGCGCCTTTTTCTTTACTATTGCCCTATGCAGATTATACCATGACTGGTGTATTAGTGGTTATTATAGGTTTAATCTTATCATCGGCATTCCCAGCTATCATTGTTTATGCACAGGAGCTGTTGCCTAAAAAATTAGGTATGGTTTCTGGCTTATTCTATGGTTTCGCATTTGGTATGGGTGGTTTGGGATCAGCGTTATTAGGCTGGCAGGCGGACCATACATCGATTGAGTTTATTTATCATGTATGTTCTTATCTACCGCTTATTGGCGTCGTTGCATATTTCTTGCCGAATCTACAAAAAACACCTTATAAAGATGTGATGTAAATCTTCTTTGCTTTACATAAAATAAATAAAGTGCTCCATGGAGCGCTTTATTTATTTTATAACATCGAGCCATCCTTTTGCCATTAAACTGGCTCCAGCTAACGAAGTGTGAACTCCATCTGTTGTCCAATAAGAGCCTGAGGCCTTTTGTTCGGCATTATCAAATATTGATTGATATGGAATTAATGAAGCATTAAATTCTTTTGAGATATCAACACAAGCTTGTTGGTAACCTGCGAAGTCGGGAAACCAGTCCTCTGTAACATGTTGTACATTTTTAACGCCGAATGGCTCTCCTATAATCAGCTTTACGTTCGGTAATTTTGATAGCGTCTGCTGTAATAAAGTCTGGTATTGTTTCTTAAACTGTTCTGGTGTATTTGTTGCACCACTATCCTTTGTTCTCCAAAAATCGTTTACACCGATCAGAATACTTAGAATAGTGGGTTGAATATCGATGGTATCTTCTTGCCATCTATTTTGCAAATCTGGTATTCGATTTCCACTGATACCGCGATTGTATATCTTGAGATTTTTATCGGCATATTTTTCTAACAGCACCGCGGCGGCTAGATTTGCATAACCAGAACCTAACGCCCAGTTGTCATTTGCATTTTTATTTTTTCTATCCCGACCATTATCCGTGATTGAGTCTCCTTGAAATAAGATTACATCGTCTTTGCTTATACTTATTCTTTTTGATTTATTTAGGTTGTCCAGGCTTTCAGCCTGAGCAGAAAATAAATTGGCGTTAGTTAATAAACTAGCGCCAATAATACTTTTTGTAATAAATGATCTGCGATTCGTTTTCATATTTAGTTATACGTTGATAGACTAAATATAAAAAAACTAAGTATATTTTTCTATACCATCAAGGATAATTTTACAAGCTTTTTCAATTTCATCGTTTGTGATGGTCAAAGGAGGAGCTACACGCAATGCTGTTTCACAATGTAAATACCAATCAATCATGATTCCTTGTTGTGCGCAATAATTACTCACATTATAAACCTGGTCAAAAGTTTCAAGCTGTAGACACATCATCAATCCTTTTCCTCTAATTTCTATAATTTTAGGATGTTGTAATAGTGTTCTGAATAGTTGTTCTTTCTCAGCAACTTGTTCTACCAATTGATTTTCTCTGATGAATTCTAAAGATGCTTTTGCGGCCGCACAACTAACAGGATGTCCGCCAAAAGTCGTGATATGACCGAGCATCGGATTGTCTTTGATTACATCCATCACTTGCTTCGATGCAACGAATGCTCCTAAAGGCATACCGCCACCGATACCTTTGGCAAGCATGAGAATATCAGGTACGATATCATAATGTTCGAATGCAAATAACTTTCCAGTTCTACCAAAGCCTGTTTGAATCTCATCAAAGACTAGCAATGTTCCTGTTTCATTACAACGTTTACGTAAAGCCTGCATATATGAAATATCAGGAACACGTACTCCAGCTTCTCCTTGTATAGCTTCAATAATTACAGCTGCAGTCTTTTCTGTGATCAGCGATAAGTCATCACTATTATTGAATGTTATGAATTCTATTTCGGGAAGTAATGGTGCGTATGCAGTATGATATTCTTCATTTCCGATAAGGCTTAATGCTCCCTGTGTACTGCCGTGATATGCTTTTTTCGCTGCTATAATCTGTCTTCTTCCAGTAAAGCGCTTTGCTACCTTCATACTTCCTTCGACGGCCTCTGCGCCTGAATTGGTAAAATAGACTGATTCAAATTGTTTTGGAAGTACAGCTAATAAGTCAGTTGCAAATTCAACTTGTGGAGCTTGTACAAATTCACCATATACAGTAACATGTAAGTATTTTTCAAGCTGATCTTTGATTGCCTGGATAACTTTTGGATTTCTATGCCCAATATTACTGACATTGAATCCTGAAACCAAATCCATATATTCTTCACCATTTGGTCCATATAAATAGACTCCTTCTGCTTTTGCTATTTCAATCATCCTTGGTGAATTTGATGTTTGAGCCGTATTTAGCAGAAAAAGTTCCCGATTATTTAGCATCTTATTAGTTGTTTAAAAAAAAGAAGAAGTCTTTTGGACTTCTTCTTATATGCGTATTAATTATTGTTTTTTCGATTATTGAGCGATTTAATCAAGTATTCTCGAAACTCCTGTTCGACTTGAAAAAATTGAGAGGAGCGTGAAGTTCCAATAACTTTGGAAAATTTTTCACGATAATTTTTCTTGATCTCTAGTTCTTTTGCATCATAAGCGATAACATCGCGAGAATTTCCACGGAGATTATTTCTCGAAGGACTATTTCCTGTTTTAGCTTTTTTAACATTCCACATTTCCTTTGAATATTCATTATAAATAGGAAAAAAATCTTGAGCTTCTTTTCGTGATAGATTTAATTCTCTTGTAATAAAAGCAATTTTTTCATTTTCAATGATTTGAAAACGTTCATTGTCCTGTGCATAAGTGGTTGATAGACCTACAATACAGAAACAAAATATGATAATTATATTCTTAATCTTTGACATCATTATAACGTGTATTTAAGATAATCCTCAATATCTTTGTCCTTAATTTTACCATTTGTTCCTACTATGTCTTCATCATCGATATATTTTGCAACATATAATAAATCATCACTATTTCCTGTTTGTGCTAGGTAATTAATGATTTCCTGGTCTGACACATGTGTAAGATTCTTCTGTTCTTGAGTGCTATTTTGGAATCCAAAATAACTTCCAATACCCAAAATGGCCACTAGAGATGCTGCTACAGCATATTTATTCCAAGGAATTTTCCTTTTAATAGAATGAATAGGAACTTCAGCTGGAAGATCTGATGGCAAGCCTGCATGAATCGATTTAGTAATTTTAGCCGTTAATGATTCAAAATATTTATTAGGAGCTTCAAAACCATCTGTAATAACTACTTGTTTTAAATTGTCCGTAATTATTTTTGCGGCTATCTGCTCGTTAAATTCATTGAAATATAAAGATGGGGTTTCAAATCCATCTTGAGTCACTTTAGATTTTAAATTATCTTCCGTTACTTTTAGTAATATATTATTTTGTAAAGACGAAAAGTAATCATCTGGATGACTAAAGCCATCGGTTTTAATCTGATCTTTTAGCTTTTCTTCAGCTACTTTGCCTAAGATATTTTGTTGAAGTTTTTCAAAATAGCCAACGGGTACATCTCGGATTTCTTTTGGTGATGATTCCAATTTGACTTGAGCAATCAAAGATTCATTTAAATCTTTGAAGTAATCTTTGGGCACGTCAAAAGGATTTACACGCAGTGAATCGGGTAGATTATTAGCTTCCATTCCCTCATGATATGTGTTATTTTCCTTCATTATAAATCATTAGAGTACCTAAATCAAAAAAGGTTTAATCGTTGTTATGAAAAAAAGCTTCTATTTTTTTTACAGCTAAATGATATGATGCTTTCAAGGCACCAACACTTGTTCCTAGTACTTCTGAGATTTCATCATATTTCATATCATCAAAGTATTTCATGTTAAAAACAAGTTTTTGTTTTTCTGGAAGTGTTAATAAAGCCTGTTGTAATTTCATTTGTGCTTTATCACCACTAAAGTAACTACCACTTGATAAAGAGTCTGCTAAATAAGCAGAACTATCGTCATCCAACGATACGTTCTGCTTAAGTTTTTTCTTATTCAAGAATGTAATACATTCATTGGTCGCAATGCGGTACAGCCAAGTATATAATTGGGAATCCTCACGGAAGTTCGCCAGATTTCGCCATACTTTAATGAATATGTCTTGGACAACATCATCTGCATCATCATGATCAATGACCATTCTTCTCACATGCCAATATATTTTTTGCTGATATTTGGTCAGCAGCTGATTAAATGCTTCTTCGCGCGTACTTTCGTTAGCAAATTTTGAAATAATTAAAGCATCTTCCATATATTGACGTTGTGATGTTTGTTTTTTTATTTTCTGTTAATAACACGTTGTGCTGCCGCAACAATTGCTGCCGCATTCAAACCATATTTTTCCATTAATTGAGCAGGAGTACCTGATTCGCCGAAGCTATCATCTACTGCTACAAATTCTTGGGGAGTTGGTAAGTTTTTAGCTAAAACTTGAGCTACACTATCTCCCAAACCGCCTAAACGATTGTGTTCTTCTGCAGTTACTACACATTTTGTTTTAGCAACTGATTTTAAAATAGCTTCTTCGTCTAAAGGTTTAATGGTGTGGATGTTGATGATTTCAGCATCAATGCCCAACGCTGCTAATTGCTCACCAGCCTGGATAGCCTCCCATACCAAATGTCCTGTTGCGATAATTGTTACATCAGTTCCTTCGTTTAGTGTTACTGCTTTTCCAATTACAAATTCTTGGTCAGCAGGAGTGAAGTTAGGAACTACCGGACGTCCAAAACGTAAGTAAACAGGACCTTCAAATTTTGCTGCAGCAATTGTTGCAGCTTTAGTTTGATTGAAATCACAAGGATTGATAACTGTCATTCCAGGTAACATTTTCATCAAACCAATATCTTCTAAGATTTGGTGTGTAGCACCATCTTCACCTAATGTTAATCCAGCGTGTGAAGCAGCAATTTTAACATTTTTGTCAGAATAGGCGATAGATTGGCGAATTTGATCGTAAACACGACCCGTTGAGAAGTTCGCAAATGTTCCTGTAAAAGGAATTTTACCACCAATTGTCAAACCAGCTGCGATTCCCATCATATTTGCTTCAGCAATACCAATTTGGAAGAAACGTTCTGGAAATTCATTTATAAAATCATTCATTTTTAATGATCCGATTAAATCAGCACATAAAGCAACAACATTTTCGTCTTGTTTACCTGCTTCTAATAATCCAGCACCAAATCCTGAACGGGTATCTTTTGATTCTGTGAAAGTATATTTTTTCATTTTTTACTAGTATGGAGTAGTTAGTATAGAATAGCTCGTACTTAGATTTCTTCAAATGACGTTTGTGGGTCAATTTCTAAATACTAATGTTTTAAATACTAATATCTAATATAATTAATAATCGCCCAAAGTTTCTGTTAACTGACCTAAAGCCGAAGCTAATTGATCATTATTTGGAGCAACACCGTGCCATTTGTGAGATCCCATCATGAAATCAACACCATTCCCCATTTCAGTATGTAATAATATAATTACTGGTTTACCTTTACCTGTATGAGATTTTGCTTCTTCAAGTCCAGCAACTACGGAGGTCATATCATTACCTTTTGCTACTTCTAATACATCCCATCCAAAAGCTTCCCATTTAGCGCGAAGATCGCCTAATGAAAGAACTTGATCTGTAGAACCATCAATTTGAGCACGGTTATAATCAACCGCTGCAATCAGATTGTCTACTTTATTATGAGGAGCATACATTGCTGCTTCCCAAACTTGACCTTCTTGCAATTCACCATCACCCATTAAAACATAGACTAAATTTGTGTCTTTGTTTAATTTTTTAGCTTGAGCAGCACCAATTGCAGCAGAAAGTCCTTGGCCTAGTGAACCAGATGCAATACGAATTCCAGGAAGACCTTCGTGTGTAGTCGGGTGTCCTTGAAGACGAGAATTGATTTTTCTGAAAGTAGCTAATTCGCTTACTTCAAAGTATCCTGCTCGTGCAAGTGTACTGTAGAAAACTGGCGAAATGTGGCCATTTGATAAGAAAAATAAATCTTCACCGATGCCATCCATATCGAAAGATGGATTACGTTTCATTGCATTGAAATAAAGAGCAACTAAGTAGTCCGTACAACCTAATGATCCACCTGGGTGGCCAGATTGGCAAGCATGTACCATACGTACGATGTCACGTCTTACTTGTGATGCAATTTGTTCTAGTTTATTGATATCTGCACTCATTTTAATATATTGATTTCACAATTAGCCGTAAAGTTAGTCATTTTTAATAGAGTAGGGGTTATAAATTGTAAATTTTAGGGACAAAATAACGATTCAAAATTGTCTTCTAGTTTGTTCTATTTAGAAGATGTGTTTTTTATTTAACTCATGAGTCATAAATAATGAACTTATCCAATTATGTATGTGTGTTATAATAGTTATCAGCTTGATTGTATGGTGGCTATGGTTCATTTTTTTATAAGCAAGAATTATATCGCATGCATATTTTATGGATATGAATATCACGTTTATAAATTAAGAATTCAAAAAAAAAGCCGTTCATAATAGAACGGCTTTTTACTTTAGATAACTGTATCTTTTACATCGATTCAGCTACAACTTCTTCGACTTCAGGAACCATACGTTTTAGTAAGCCTTCGATCCCAGATTTTAAGGTGATACTTGATGACGGACAGCCACTGCAAGATCCGCGTAACTCAACAGTTACAACGCCATCACTAAATGATTTATAAGCGATAGCACCACCATCTTGTTCAACGGCAGGACGTACATAGTCATGTAATACCTGTTGAATTTTAATTTCAATATCAGAACCTTCAAAAGCTACATCTTCGGTATGTTCAATAGGTTTTACTGCAAGTTCAGACTCTACTGCACCTTTTATAAAGTCTTTTAATAATGCTTCAATATCAGTCCACTCAGCATCTTCACTCTTGGTTACTGTAACAAAGTTGCTTGCGAAAAATACACCGTTTACAAAATTAAATTTGAATAATTCTTTTGCAAAAGCTGATTCTTGTGCTTTATCCTTATCCGCATAATCCAAGCTGCCGTTGATCAATAACTTATTGACCAAAAATTTCATCGTCGATGGATTCGGAGTGGATTCAGTATATACGTTAATTGTTGCCATATTAATCTTTGTCTATTTCGAATGACAAATATAAGTTAAAAATCAGGTGATGTTAGTCATTAAAGCGTAAAAGCTTATAGACTTACACCTGTGTAACTAGAAGGGCTTATTGATTTTAGTTCAGCCTTAACTTTATCTGTAACATTTAAATTGTCCACAAATTCAGCAATTGTTTCTTCCGTTACATGCGTGTTTGTACGTGTTAAATCTTTTAGAGCTTCGTATGGTTTAGGGTAGCCCTCTCTTCTTAATACTGTTTGAATTGCCTCTGCAACAACTGCCCAGTTATTATTTAGATCTGCTTGCAATGCCTGCTCATTTAATATCAATTTTCGTAAACCTCTTAAAGTAGATTTGATTGCAATTAGTGTATGCGCAAAAGGAACGCCGATATTACGCAATACTGTTGAATCTGTTAAATCCCTCTGTAAACGAGAAATAGGTAATTTTGCTGCTAAGTGTTCAAATAATGCATTTGCAATTCCTAAATTTCCTTCTGCATTTTCAAAATCAATCGGATTTACTTTATGTGGCATTGCTGAGGATCCTATTTGACCAGCAGTAATTTTTTGTTTGAAATATTCCATTGACACATAAGTCCAGATGTCGCGGCACAAATCAATTAATATCGTGTTAATGCGTTTGAAAGCATCACAGCTTGCTGCAAAATTGTCGTAATGTTCAATTTGGGTGGTTGTTTGTGAACGACTTAGGCCCAGAGATTCATTAACAAATTTATTTCCAAAGGCTACCCAGTCTGTCTGTGGGTATGCAACATGATGTGCATTGAAATTACCAGTAGCTCCACCAAATTTTGCGGAGTAAGGCACCGCTTTTAATTGATCAAATTGGCGTTGGATACGTTCCACGAAAACTTTGATTTCTTTTCCTAAACGTGTTGGGGACGCGGGTTGGCCGTGTGTACGTGCTAACATGGATACATTGGACCAATCACTAGATAATGTTGTTAATTCTTGGATCAACTCTTCTATCGCTGGTGTATAGACAGCTGCGATCGCATCTTTCCATGAGTATGGAATAGCCGTGTTGTTTATATCTTGAGAGGTTAAGCCAAAATGAATAAATTCTAAAGAGTCATGTAGGCCAAGTTTTTCAAATTGATCCTTTAAAAAGTATTCAACTGCTTTGACATCATGGTTCGTTACTTTTTCAGTATTCTTTATCCAAATAGCATCTTCTTCAGTAAAGTTTCTATATAGATCACGTAATTTTTCATTCAACGAGCCGTCAAAATGACTTAATTGTTCAATTCCTGATTGAGAAAGAGCGATGAAATATTCAACTTCTACTAAAACCCGATATTTAATTAAGGCAAATTCTGAAAAATAAGCGCCTAATTCTTGCGTTGCGTTATGATAGCGACCGTCTACTGGAGATACGGCGGTAAGTGATGATAAGGCCATAATACATTTTTGTTTGTGCAAAGGTAAAAAAATGAGAGGAGCTTATCAATTTAAATGCGAGGTATATAACAAAAAAAGCCCCAACATGTGGGGCTTTTTATATTTTTAAAATCAGTTCCCTGAAATTAGTGAGCAGCTTTTGCTGAATCAATAGCAACTTTAGCTGAATCAACTACAGTTTTAGCTGAATCAATAGCTGTGTTAGCTGAATCGATAACTGTGTTAGCTGAATCGATAGCAGTTGAATCAGAAGCAGTTTCTGATTTGTTTGCAGTACCATTACAAGAAGCGAAAGCTACAGTTAAAGCTAATCCTAAGAAAGCGAATTTGAATGAATTTTTCATTTTGATTTTATTAAATTTTATTAAAATTTCTTTATTTAAAGGTTTATACCTTAAAATTGAAAAGGTAACCCGTTTATTTTATCTTTTTTTTAAAAGAAAGCTTACATCGTTAAAATGCAAGCTTTTATGTCTTCGGACAGTACTAAAATTATTTTTTAGTAACAGCAGAATCAACTTTCGCAGCAGCAGAATCAACTTTTGCAGCAGCAGAGTCAACTTTGTTAGCTGCAGAATCTAAAACAGTAGCAGCAGAATCAACTAAAGCAGCAGCTGAGTCAGCAGTAGCATTAGTTTTAGTTTCAGCACCACCACAAGAAGCGAAAGCTACAGTTAAAGCTAATCCTAAGAAAGCGAATTTGAATGAATTTTTCATTTTGATTTTTCTAAATTAATGGAAACAAAATTGTTATTTAAACATTAATACTTAGAAAGTTAAAAGGTAACCTGAAAAAAATATTATTTTTTTAAAATTATGTAATGACTTGTAAATCAGTTTTTTATTTTTAATTATTATTTGGTCTTTTTCGATGTTATAGAACATTCTGTTTTAAATAGTGTATATTGAAAAGACAAATTGTAGACAACTGTTACTAAAAGAATGATGCTATGTTTGATAAAATGAAAAATATACTAGATCTGCTAAAAGCTGTTGATTTAGAACAATTGCAAAAGATTTCTCAAAAAATTGACTTGGGTCAGGTATTGAATGCTGTTTCGAAAATGGATGATAATCAATTGAAGAGTGCTATGAAATTACTGACGGCAACAAGCAAGAAAAAGGAGTTGCCTCCGATCAATGGAGATTTTTATCATATTGAAGAAAAATTGTCGACCGCTGATAAGATTACGCAATTGAAAGTTCGTGATTTTATGGAGAAGGAGATCAGTCCTATTGTTAATAACTATTGGTTACGGGATGAGTTTCCTTTTGAAATTATTGAAAAGTTTGCAGCTTTAAATATATGCGGATATACTTATGATGGATATGGCTGTGCTGGAGGAAGTTCTTTGATGGAGGGCGTTATTGCAGCAGAGATTGCCCGGGTCGATGCTTCAATTGCGACATTTTTTGGGGTACAGAGTGGATTGGCAATGGGGTCAATATATATATGTGGATCTGATGAGCAAAAGCAGGAATGGTTACCACGTATGCAGCAGATGAAGGTGATCGGAGCTTTTGGACTGACCGAACCTGAAGTAGGATCCGGAGCTGCGGGGGGATTGACTTGTACTTGTAAAAAAACTGAATCTGGCTGGGTTTTGAATGGTCAAAAGAAATGGATAGGAAATAGTACTTTTTCAGATATTACGATAATTTGGGCTAGAGATCTGGATGATGGACAAGTGAAGGGCTTTATCGTGCGAAGGGAAAATCCAGGTTTTGCTGTCGAAAAAATAAAAGGAAAGATGGCTTTGCGAATCGTTCAGAATGGTTTGATTACATTGACGGATTGTGTCGTTCCTGAATCGGACCGATTGCAGCATGCTAATAGTTTCAAAGATACTGCTAAAGTGTTGCAGATGACACGTGCTGGAGTTGCCTGGATGGCGGTAGGTTGTGCACGAGGAGCTTATGAAAATGCGCTTGATTATACCCGAAAGCGAGAGCAATTTGGAAAACCTATTGCATCTTTTCAGTTGATTCAAAATCATTTGGTTGAAATGCTATCTAATTTAACGGCTATGCAGACGTTGGTTTATCGTTTATCTGAAATGCAGGATAACGGCGACTTAAAAGATGAGCACGCATCACTTGCAAAAGTTTTTTGCTCATTAAGAACACGTGATATTGTGTCTAAAGCTAGAGAGGTGATGGGGGGAAATGGAATTTTACTTGAATATAATGTTGCTCGATTTTTAGCAGATGCGGAAGCTATTTACTCATATGAGGGGACTAAAGAAATTAATTCATTGATTGTAGGACGTAGCATTACAGGTTTTAGTGCTTTTGTATAATAATTGAGAGTCATGTTTAACTGTGAATTCTTTTACCGTAGATTATATTCAAAATTGGATTATTTAATTAACCGATGATCTTTAGCTTAGCTGTGGGTTATTTTATCCTATTTTCTTTGAGATTTCCGGTGCGACAATAAAAAAGGATCAAAATTTATTATTTTGATCCTTTTTTATGCTTAATTGAATTTTATCCTAGGGCTACATCTAAAGTCATCATTAAAATGAAACCTCCTATAAATCCGATTGTTGCGATGTCTGAATTTTTATTTTGTTGCGCTTCAGGTATAACTTCTTCTACCACTACAAAGATCATGGCTCCGGCCGCAAATGCTAGTGCATAAGGAAGTATGGGTGTAAAAGTAACTACTGCCATTGCCCCCAAAACACCGGCAATTGGTTCTACAATTGCGGATGCTTGTCCGTAGAAAAAACTTTTTCGTCTGCTCATTCCCATTCTTCTTAGTGGCATTGCGACTGCTATACCTTCAGGGAAATTTTGTAAACCTATTCCAGTCGCCAAGATGACAGCCCCAGCAATTGTCGCTTCTGGAATCCCTGCAGCAACACTCCCGAAAAGAACACCTACGGCAAGTCCTTCGGGGATATTATGAAGTGTAATGGCTAAAATCATTAAAGTTGTTTTTTGCCATGGAGTCTTTACTCCTTCCACTTTTTTAAAATTGATATGTAGGTGAGGTAAAACTTTGTCTATACTAAATAAGAATGCCGCGCCAATTAAAAATCCGACTACAGCTGGGACGACTTGTGCAAAACCAGTGCCTTCGCTCATGTCGATGGCGGGTATGAGGAGACTCCAAACACTTGCGGCTACCATTACCCCACCCGTGAATCCTAACATGCCGTCCATGACATTTTTATTCATTTTTTTAAATAGGAATACAAATGAAGCGCCCAAAGCAGTGACTAGCCATGTAAATAATGTTGCATACAGAGCGGCTAAAATAGGGTCGATGCTTTCTAGGTATGTGATAACTGATTCAATCATAATTGTGATATTATTTCATTATTTATTCATCTTTGAAATGTGCTCATATTTTTTTAAGATATCCACACTTAATATTTCAGGATTGGATGGATCATCTACCATTAATGGGTCAGTGTGTTTTTAAATATGATTCGTTAGAAGTTAAGCAAGTCTAATCTTAGATGGTATGCAACAAAAGTAATAAGTTAGATTGAACTAACAAATATATTTCTAACATTTTTGTTAGTATATGCTAATAATTTTTAGTTTATCTGTTTCTGTTTGAATAGTCGTCTGTTATCTTTAGTGCTGATCTGTATTTAAGAATTGAGTGGGAAATAGTCAGTCTTGTGAGATAACTTGGTTTTATACTTTATTATTTATAGGATGGGCTGGAAAATTTAACCAGCCCATCTTATACAGCTTTCTATTTAAGGGTTAAAGAATGGGTGGAAATTCTCATTCTAAATTGTTTATTACGATTAATTTTCCTTAAGCATTTGCTTTTTCTTCTTTACTCGCTTCTTGTTTTTTAAAAATAGCATTTAATAGAATTGCTATAGCACCATCACCTGTTACATTACAGGCTGTTCCGAAGCTATCCATTGCGATGTATAAAGCAATCATTAAAGCTTGATTCTCGACGTTGAAACCGAGCATACTACCGATTATACCTATTGCTGCCATAATTGCTCCGCCCGGTACTCCTGGTGCTGCTATCATTGTTACCCCTAACATGCAGATAAATCCCATCATTTGTACAAAGTCTAT
The DNA here is from genome assembly GCF_012030425.1 of Sphingobacterium sp. B16(2022). Classification (GTDB taxonomy): domain Bacteria; phylum Bacteroidota; class Bacteroidia; order Sphingobacteriales; family Sphingobacteriaceae; genus Sphingobacterium; species Sphingobacterium anhuiense. Next base: position 116,825 of record NZ_JAAUVN010000002.1, read on the forward strand.
TGGTATACCTTGCATCATCATAAGTGCAAGTACACATGCAACGATTTTCAGCGTACTTCCTGCAAGATGTATTGTTGCACATAATGGGATGCTGAAATTAGCGATGTCTTCATCAACACCAAGTTTTTTTGCTTGTTTTAGTGTTACAGGAATCGTTGCCGCAGAAGACTGTGTCCCTAAGGCGGTAAAATAAGCGGGCAACATACCGATTAATAATTTGAATGGATTTTGTTTAGAGGCTATCCCTGCAATGATAAATTGGATTACAAGCAAAAGAATATGGATGACGAAAATAATTCCAATGATTTTGATGAAGACATGCAGTATGGTGAAAACTTTACCTGTGTACGTCATATCGTAGAAGATACCTAAAATGAAAATGGGCAATAATGGTATGATCATTTTTTCGATGATAAAACTAATTACCTTTTCAAAATCGATAAATACCTTTTCTAATGTCGAATTTTCTAATTTTGACAAGCCAATACCGATACAGAATGCAAGCACTAAGGCGGACATGACGTCGAAGAGGGGTGGGAACTCAATTTTGAAATAGGGACTCAGTGTTTTGGTTGTTTCGGTAATTAGGTCTGTGTTGATCTGGTTTTGAAGTAAAGCTGGAAATATACTCATGCTGATCGTGTACGAAAAAAGTCCAGCAAATAAGGTAGAACCATAGGCGATCAATACAGTTGTCAATAATAATTTTCCTGCAGTCTTTCCTAGTTGAGCAATTGATGGAATGATTAATCCAACGATAATTAGTGGAATCAAAAATTTTAAGAATTGATCAAAAAGAAAATTATATGTGGTTAAGATTCTTCCTAATGACTCAGGGAGATAGAGGCCGAGTAAAATACCGGATATGATGGCGACGATTACTTTAAAGAGAAGATTTTCAGTAATTTTTTTCATTGGATTTGTTTTATTATATGATGTCTTATCCTTATGATAATACGTTTAGTTCATTTATAAAATAATTTATCATCTCCATTAATTAAAAAAGAAGTCAATAGATAATCCATTTTGTTCTTTGTATTGAAGAAAAGTATATATTTAATTATCTGGAATGATTCATATTCTTGACATCTGTATGTGTGGAGTTTAATCTGTTGAGAAACGAAATTGTCATCAATAAAGTTGATTTTGATACGTTGTTGCTCCTTGGGTCTATTCTAAAAAATGTAGACCCGATAAAAAAATATATTACGAAAATAGGAATTAATAACCGATTTATTTTGAAGAGTGCTCGTGTTTGGACATTTGCATGGTGCAGTCTCCGGTTGCTTTGTTTGGGGTATTGCTTTGTGGTATAGCTTGTTAATGTCTTTTTAATGGTGTTGTTTGTTATTTAATTAAAATGGATTGCTTTTCATATTTTATTGTTCAGGGACTGTTTTTTTATAATGTAATGTTTCGGTAATGTGAATATAGGTTTTTAATGAAATCAACATTGTGTGTCATAGTGTGATTTTTTTGAAAACAAAGCTGTGATCAAAATAATGGACTGTGATGTTACTTGATGTTTGTAATGAGGTTGGGTTTCTCATTCTTTGATTAGTCTTCAATTGCTTCAATGCCCTCTTGTTCGAGTTTTTTGAGATGTGATTTCATTGCTTCTAGTTGCTCTGAGGAGTGAGCTTGCCAATCTTTTATTTCTCCGACAACACGTAAAAAATATGCTGTTCGGTAGGATTTTGTCGGATTGCCGGGGAATTTTTTATTTGTGAGATTAGGATCATCTTCGATAGGGCCAGACGGATCTACTAAATAAATCCTTTCAGGGGTATCTCCCTGTGCTAATTCAGCTCCCCATATTGCGGCATCTAAAGTTGCAGTTAAATATACATATTTAGCATGTTTTCGTTTGCCATAATTAGAAGGATGGCCTGGCTCAATCAGGTCTCCTAGTTTAAGATCAGTTTTAGTGCCATGATAAAACTGGTCTAAGGGTTTATTCTTGTCCATGATTTACTGATAGTTATCCAAACTATTTATGTTTATACAAGATCGTGTTTTTTTGTGTATATCAATTGCTTTTCATTAAAAAATATCTAATTATAGCCAGATATTGAGTTCTTTTTTTGTCTATTCTATTTGTTGTGATGCTTTTTAATGTTGAGGATTAAAGATGCTTATGCTTCTTTATGCGCCAATGATAATATCGGCAAAGATTGCGTTTGTAGCTTTGATAAGGTCCTGAGGATTTATTTCAATCTGAAGTCCTTTTTTACCAGCGCTAATGACAATTTTGTTTTCCAAGGAAGCGAGTTCTTCTATGTATGTTGGAAATATTTTTTTCATTCCTATAGGAGAGCATCCCCCTCGAATATATCCGGTTATGTGCTGCAAATCTTTCATAGGAAGCATTTCACATTTTTTATTACCTGATATAATTGCTAGCTTTTTCAAATCTACCTGTGCATTTCCTGGTATGACAGCAACAATGTAAGGATCATTTTGTCCGGTGAGCACGAGGGTTTTGTAGATTATTTCTTCGCGAATTCCCAATGCCTCAGCAACATCGGTAGCGCTTTGGTGTTCACCCACTACTTCGTAAGTTCTTAAATTATAAGTAAACTTTAAGTTGTCCAGGATGCGGGCAGCATTAGTTTTTGTTATTTCTTTCATAAATCTTTATTCTTAATAATCGCTTCAGTACGCTGATGAATGATTTGATGTAGATGAATGTAATGATGATTTTATTAAAAAGCAATATGAAATTCTATGATGTTTAATTAAATATGTCGCTTCAGGATTTTGTTCTATATGAAGTGTGTTTCTAATAATTGCAAGAACGATGTTCTTACCTATAGGACACCTATAGAGGTGGTAAGGATTTTATTGTGTCTGTCCTCTGTATAGATGGTGCATAGAAAGATTGTTTATTGTGTGTGCTAAGGGTTGGCCTGTAATTCGGATTGTGTGTTTCTAGTCTCGTTCTTGTGTGAGGCTAGGTTATTTCTTGTGTGCTTGTAGGGTGATTGTATAGTCAGTGTTGTGTGTTTGCAGGCTTTGCCTAGGTTTATCATTGTGTGATACTGGGCTCGGATGGGATTTCATAAGAAGAATTAATGTCTTTGCTTGTTTTATTATTTATGACTGTTTTTTATATACTAATTGTAAATAATATATATTAGTTTCGTTGAGATGGTGATACTTCAATATTAACAAAAGGGATTATTCAATAAAATGAATAATCCCTTTTGTTAATATTGCAAATAGTTTCCTTATACTGTGATCCAATTACTTTTATAAAGAACAATATCTGTTATTTATAATCGATTTTGCTGGATTTTAATTTTGTTGTTGTTTTTTAAAAGGCATATACTAAGGCAAGTGAAAATTGTCCGGCATTTTTTGTTGGAGATAGGTCTTGTTTTACAAACATCTGTGTTTCACTGTTATCAAATCTAACTTCAGGGATAAAAGTAAAGCCATGATGTTTGAAGTTTGCTGTTAACGTAGTGGAAAAGATTTCATTACTGGTAACTTCAGCTACGGGCATGTTTTTAGTTTTATAATATTCACCACGGATTCCTATACCAATATTTTCATTTATATTCACTTTTGGGTATAATGCTACTCCCGAATAGCCGCCTTCTCCTTTTCTGCTGTAGTCGGTCGCATTTGCACCTAATGAAAATAATGGAGAGAATGAATAATTTCCTACAAAATCGATCAAAGTTCCTGAGCTATAATTGCTGGCGCCGCCTTGTGAAGATCCTGTCAGAAAATTAAGGAAAAAGCTTGATTTGTCATTTGGTGCAACTGATAATTGTGATCCAAAGTGTGATACACCGTTTAAATCTTGGTAGACATTCCAATCATTAAAGATTCCGACCATAAGCCCTACTTTTTCAGAAAAAGCATATTGTGCTTTTAGTCCTGCATCCTGGAAAGGTCCTGCACCAAAAAGATATGAGGTTGAGTAGTGGAAATTGAATGATGGACAGATGACTTCATAGCCTACAAAAGTCCCCATAAAACCGGCTGTTAAACTTAATTTTTCTGTCAGTGCATAGGAAATGTAGAGGTTTTGAATGTGGAAGCTATTTTTGTCGTCCCCATTTTGACCGTCTCCATTAATTATGGAGCGGTACTGTCCTCTCGGCCCAAATGATAATTCACCTACAAAAGATGCTTTTCCAGTTTTTTTCTTCAGAGCAAGATCAACCATTCCTATGGATACTGAATTATTGTCTTCAGTAAAATAGGTGTTTATATTCGGTTGTTTTTGGAAATCATATTTCCAATATGTATCCACTGATCCAGATATTTCTAGATCTAATAAATCATATTTTTTTGTTTGTGCATATATTTTGCTGCTTACTATTATTGAAATTAGTGTGGTTAAGATGATTTTTTTCATTTTTTCATGTTTTTAAATGTTTGTTTTTATTTTTTAGCATTCAAAAGCACTTAAACATCTAGTTTTTTTAATATTTTATGTAAATATTATTGTTTTTCCTCTTGTTTTGTTGTTTTATTAGCATTTAATCTAGTTGTTTTTGTGTTTTTAGGTTGATTTATTTAGGATCCTGATGTAAATATATGATTTTATTTAATATTTTATTGATTTTTTAATTAATTGAACTTATATTTGATCGAAATCAAATTTATAATAGTTATTTTTGATTGTTTTTCACTGATAAACACATTTTGTTATGAAATTATTAAACTTAAATCTTGAAATATTATGAAAAAATTCATTCCGCTTATTATTTTGGTTTGTTTAGCGATTATTGGCTTAGTTACACCCTCATTAGAAGTCAGTAATGTTGCAGGTGTGGAGATCGACACCGGAGATACGGCTTGGTTACTCGCTTCCTCGGCTTTGGTTTTGATTATGACTCCAGGTTTGGCATTCTTTTATGGTGGAATGGTGAGCAAGAAGAATGTTATCTCCACGATGATGCAAAGTTTCATCTGTATGTGTATTATTTCTGTCCTTTGGGTTATTTTCGGTTTTAGCTTAGCTTTTGGCGATGATATTGGGGGTATTATTGGAGATCCTCGCACGTTCTATATGATGAAGGGGATGTTGGGGAATGTGAGTTGGTCAGCTCTACCTACTATTCCACTGGTATTATTTGCTATGTTTCAGCTTAAATTTGCAATTATTACTCCTGCTCTTATAACAGGAGCTTTTGCAGAGCGTGTTCGCTTTAATTCATTTATGGTATTTATTATCTTGTTCAGTATTTTTATCTATATGCCACTGGCTCATGCCACTTGGCATCCTGAAGGTATCTTGGCCAAATTCGGTGTTTTAGATTTTGCAGGTGGTACAGTTGTTCATATGTCGGCAGGATGGGCTGCTTTGGCATCAGCTATCTATTTAAAAGGCCGTAAAAAGCCTACGCATTCGCCAGCTCGGATTAGTTACGTGATTTTAGGAACTGCTCTTTTATGGTTCGGATGGTTTGGATTTAATGCAGGTTCTGCAGGTGGGGCTAATAGTCTTGCCGCTTATGCTTTTGCAACCACAACTACTGCGTCAGCTGTAGCTTCAATTGCCTGGATATTTGTTGACCTGATCCGAGGTAAAAAACCATCTGCTATGGGAGCTTGTATCGGAGCTGTTGTTGGATTAGTTGCTATAACACCGGCAGCAGGATTTGTGACGATATCACATTCGATTGTTATTGGGCTTGTAGCGGCTTTAGTTAGTAATTTAGTCGTATTCTTACGTAGTAAAACCAGTATTGACGATACGTTAGATGTATTTCCTTGTCACGGTGTAGGCGGTATGGTCGGTATGGTGCTTACTGGGGTTTTTGCAAATAGTAGTGTTAACAGTGTTGTTACGACGAATGGTTTATATTTTGGTGAGACAGGTCTATTTGTAGCACATATTGTTGCGTTGATTGCAGTTTCTGTTTTTGCATTCTTTGGATCTTTCCTTTTGATCAAATTAACGGATTTAATTACACCACTTCGTGTTCATGAGGTCGAGGAAGAGCTTGGTTTAGATATTACTCAACACGACGAGGAATTGTAGAATTGATATTCATACTACCAATATTAACCCTTGATAAGGTGTGGCTTTTGCCGCACCTTACTTGTTTTATGGTACTTTTTGCACTAGTTTTTATAAATATATAATTTGTAAAATCCAGTTTATTAGGATACTTGTCTTCAACTTGTTTTATTGGTTATTTTGCTATTATTATCTCGGTCTTCACGCTTTTTTGTACTTTGAATAAAGAGATTATTCTTTTATTCGGTTCAGTATGCATTTCGTCATATTCAGTTACAAAATATGATGGTTGGGACTGAATATCTTGTTTATAGTATTTCATAAAAACGATCTTTGTTAAAAGAAGAAAGAAATGGGCATCTTTGTAAGGACGAAGAGTTTTTTAAATTATGTGTGTTTTATTTTTTTATTCTTGAACAAACTGTCAATGAGTTTGATAATCAGATGGATAAAAAAATTCTATTTGATTACTATTTGTCATATTGCAAATTTATATCTGATAGAAAAAAGCCTGTTGAACTATATGAAGATGGCCAGAATCGTGATGGCAAATATTGAATTAGATTTTATTTAAAGATGGAAAAAATCAAATATATTTCTGATAAAACAAAGCGATTATTACCGACTCGTTTTAAACGTATGTTCTTGGTGATTTTTGCATTTGTTTTGCATTATTTGGTTTCATATATCTTAGATCCTTATTCTGAATTTTGGCAAGATTATTTTGGAAGGAGCTTTTCTGAACTTTTAACGGAATGGGGGATATCATTTTTATTTTGCTTTTTAATTTCTGAATCAAGTATACTTATACATAGGAGGTTAAATCTGCGGGTTCCTTGGCCACAAAATAAGTCTAAAAGACTTTTTCTTGAGATTACGCTCAATTTTTCGGCGGTTATGATTCTTATTTTGATGAATATGGTCTGTTTCGCGATTTTAGATCCTCAATCTGCGAAGGTAGAATCCGTTCCATCTATTGAAGAAATAAAAGGTATGTTACAGTGGATTGTGGTTAGTTTGGTCATTTCTTTTATGATTATTTCTATCAATACCATGAGTTATCTGATTAATAATTGGATTGAAACAGCTACGGAAATGTCCGAACATAAGATAAAGGCAGCAGAATTGAGGCAAGCATCAGTAGAAGCAGAGTTAAATGCATTGAAGATGCAATTGGATCCTCATTTTATTTTTAATAATTTGAGTGTGCTTTCTGAGTTAATTCTTGAAGATCAGCAGCTTGGTTTTGAGTATTCTGAAAATTTTGCCAAGGTCTATCGTTTTTTATTGGTCAATAGTAAAAAAAATATGATCACGCTTGATGAGGAGATTAAATTTTTAAATGCTTATATATTTTTAATTGAGCACCGTGTTGGTAGCGGTGTTAATTTTACAATTAACATTAATGACCATAGTCGTGGTATGTATATCCCATCACTAACTTTGCAGTTGCTTATTGAAAATGCAATTAAACATAATACCACAAGAAAGAAGCGACCTTTAATGATTACTATTTCCAATGATGAAGTAGGTCGAGTTGTGATTGAAAATACGTTATCACCCATGGACAATCCTGAGATTGTATCGACGGGTATTGGGCTTAATAATATAATCAGTCGTTTTCAGCTCTTAGGAGAGAAGGTGCCAGAAGTTATAAAGGATCAGCATATTTTTAGGGTATGTATTCAATTAGTAGCATATGATAGAGAAAATAGTAATAGTTGAAGATGAAAAATTGAATGCCGATCGTCTTAAACGTTTAATTGGGGATATTTATCCAAATGCTCAGATCGTAGCTGTTTTGGATAGTGTTACTGATACGGTAGACTGGTTTCGAAATCAAGAAATTCCAGATGTAGTTTTAATGGATATCCGACTTTCTGATGGAATCAGTTTTGATATTTTTGAAAAAGTGACGATCGATTGTCCTATTATTTTCACTACGGCGTATGATGAATATGCTGTACAGGCATTTAAATATAATAGTGTCGACTATATTTTGAAACCTGTTGAAAAAGAGGAATTATCAACTGCATTGCGAAAGGTTGAGGGCCTAGGTTCAATGATGAATAACCAAATATCCATTGATAAATTACTTCATTATGTAAAACCTAAAGATTATCGGTCCCGCTTCTTAGTTCCCTTTCGTGATGGTTATCAAACCATATTAGTTAATGAAGTGAATTGTATTTATGTCGATTTAAAATTGACAAAAGCACGCCTCAAGAGTGGAAAAGATATTGTTCTTAATCAAAGTATGGATGATCTAGAGAAACAATTAGATCCAAGAATTTTTTTTAGGGCAAATCGTCAGTTCATTATTCAGATTGATGCTGTAAGTCAATTGGTTCATTATTTCAATCGTAAATTGAAAGTTGTTCTTTTTAATTCTGAATTTGATATTATTGTCAGTAGAGAAAAATCGGTTTTATTAAAAGAATGGTTAGATTCTTGATTTTTTAGGCATGTTTGCATGGTGTTAAATTATTAATCACATCCTATTTTTTTATTGGAGAAATAAGTGTTGACCGTGATCAATACTTTTCATAACGGTTATCATACATTAACATTTATTGTTAATAGAGGAGGCAAACTTAGTGGCATAAAAACCGAGTCGATGGCCTGTTTTTATTTTTAAATGATTGGTTATTAGGTTTGTTTTGATGGCTCTGTCGTACAGTGTGTTAACGCTAATAAATATTGTTTATTTTATTTTTCGTACCTTTGTACCGTCATATGACACGGATGCATCGGTTTGTTCCGTTATTTTATAGCTCTTTTTTGAGCTATTTCTGAGTTGTTCGCGATATACTTGTTATAGTATTTTAGAGGTGTTTATTAATATCTCGTCTTTTAAAAGATTCATTTCTTTTTCATGATTGCTCTTCATCGAACTAAGAGTAAAGTGTGTTAAATATCAAGTTGATTGAACAAGAAGGAGTTCTTCGGTCGAACTAACTCAACTTTAGAAATTGTTTTTTATGTTATTAAAATAACATGAAGGTGTTTTCTATTGAATATACCATCTGTGCCATGACAATTCGTTTCATACCAAAAAATTAAAAATGGATAAAAACAGAAAAGTTAAAATAAAAGTCGAGGACTTAACAATTGTTTTCGGTAAACAAAAGAAATTGGCGCTTAAATTACTGAATGAAGGTTACCCAAAGAAAGAAATACTAGAAAAAACCGGCTGTACAATCGGTATCAATAAAGCTAATTTTGAAATTTACGAAGGAGAGTTTTTTGTCATTATGGGACTTTCTGGAAGTGGTAAATCTACTTTACTACGTTGCCTGAACCGATTGAATGAACCTACAATGGGTAAAGTCTTTATCAATAATGATGATATCACAAGTAAAAACAATAAAGAGCTTCTGGAAGTACGTAGAACTGAAATGAGTATGGTGTTTCAGAAATTTGGATTATTACCACATCATACTGTTTTGACTAATGCCGCTTTTGGTTTAGAAATTAGAGGCGAAGATAAAGCATCTCGCGAGGCGAAAGCTCAAAAAGCGCTTGACATAGTTGGTCTTAATGGTTTTGAACAGCAGTTTCCAATTCAGCTGTCAGGGGGTATGCAGCAGCGAGTAGGGCTGGCGCGTGCTTTGGCCAATGATCCGGAAGTCATGTTGATGGATGAGGCTTTTTCAGCATTAGATCCCTTGATCAAAACCGAGATGCAGGATCAGCTATTGGAGCTTCAGGATACCTTGCAAAAAACGATTGTTTTCATTACTCATGATTTGGATGAAGCTATTAAGCTTGGAGATCGTATCGTGATTATGAAAGATGGAGTTATTGAGCAGATTGGTACAGCCGAAGATATTCTAACGAATCCAGCGAGTGATTATGTAAAAGCTTTTGTGGATAAGGTGGATAGAAAATCGATTATCACAGCAGGATCATTGATGACCGAGAAACCGACATTGGTTAGGTTCAAAAAAGATGGTCCTGAAGGGGCACTTCGGAAAATGAGAACAACGGGACTTGAAATACTCCCTGTAGTGGATATTCATGATACCTTCTTGGGGTTTGTCAATATCAATGAAGTTATTCAAGCTGCCAAGCGGAAAGATCCTACTGTAGAATCTATTATTCATATGAATGTTCCTTCGGTATCTAAGGATGTTACTGTTGAAGAAATGTTACCGTTGATTTCGGAAACAAGATCGCCAATTGCAGTGGTCAATGATCAAAATAGATTGTTAGGTATTGTGACGCAAACTTCACTTATTATCGAAGCAACAAAGTTTAACGAAGAGGAAATTAACGAATTAAAAGAAAAAGCAAATAATCAGTAACAATGAGTAAAATAATAGATATAGGTCAATACATTGAAGTTGCAATTAATTGGCTTACAGAAAATTTTAAGCCTTTATTTGATTTTATAAAACATACGGGTAATTCATCCATTATTGGATTAGAGTGGATATTTTTAGCAGTCCCTTTTTTTGTGGTGATCGGACTTTTTACAGGTTTGGCATGGTGGAAGTCAGGTAAAGGCGTTGCGCTAATAACCTTGTTAGGCTTGACACTTATTTACATGATGGGTTTTTGGAAGGAGACGATGGAGACTTTATCATTGGTTTTAGTTGCAACGGCGACAGCTTTGATACTTTCTGTCCCCTTGGGTATTTGGGCGGCAAAAAATAAACTAGCTGCGAAGATTATTCGCCCTATGTTAGACTTGATGCAGACGATGCCTGCTTTTGTTTATCTGATACCGGCAGTGTTGTTTTTTAGTATCGGTAAGGTTCCTGGCGCATTTGCGACTATTATTTTTGCGATGCCACCAGCTGTCCGTTTGACGACTCTGGGTATCGATGCAGTTCCAAAAGATATTGTAGAGGCTGCACGTGCCTTTGGAGCGACTAATCGACAGATTTTGTTTAAGGTTGAGCTACCACTGGCTATGAAAACTATTCTTGCGGGTATAAATCAGACCATATTATTGTCACTTTCTATGGTCGTGATTGCCGGAATGATTGCTGCGGGTGGTTTAGGAGAGAAAGTACTTGAAGGAATTAATAACCTAGATATAGGACTTGGATTTGAAAGTGGCTTATCTGTTGTGATCTTAGCTATTATCTTGGATAGGATAACGCAGGGTTTTGTACAGAATAAAAAATAATATGAAGAACATTAAAATAGCTTTAATCTGTTGCGTTATCGTATTTCTTAGCGCTTGTCAACCAGATGGTAATAAAAAATATATCAATGTAGGTATGGTCGATGGTTGGGCCGAAGGGGTCGCTATGACCTATGTTGCTAAAGCAGTTTTGGAGGAGATGGATTATCATCTGGTCATCCAACGTGCTACACCAGATATGATATTAGCTTCTATGAATAATGGTGATACGGATCTCTATATGGATGTTTGGCTTCCTTTAACTCATGGTTCTAAAATTGCAAAATTTCCTAATCTTGTTGATATCGGTACGAGTTATGCGCACGCTAAAAATGGTTTAGTTGTACCCGATTATGTTCCAATTAATTCTATTGAAGAGTTAAAAGTGCACGAAGATCAATTTAAGCATCAGATTATGGGGATTGAAAAAGGAGCTGGTATAACAGCTGCGGTAGATCAAACGATAAAAGACTATGATTTAAATTATCGTCAGGTAAATTCGTCTACAGTGGCGATGATTACTGAATTGCAAAATGCGATTAAGGAAAAACGCTGGATCGTTGTCGCAGCTTGGCAACCACACTGGATGTTTGGTAAGATGAAATTAAAATTTCTGGAAGATCCTCGAGAATCTTTAGGAACTGCAGAGCAGATCAAGATTTTTACTCGAAAGGAATTTCCTGCTGACCAACCCGAATTGACCCGCTTCTTTTCTCAGATTCATTTTGATGTAGCCACCATGTCTAACTTGCTGATGAAAATGCAGGAAAGTAAGGATAAAGAAGCTACAGCGAAACAATGGGTAGCAGATAATAGATCTTTAGTGGCTTCATGGTTGAAATAATTGGTTTTGTTTAATTTTCTGGATGCAGTTACAGCATCTGTTGTGACCAATAAAAAAAGGAAGAATCTATTTATAGATTCTTCCTTTTTTTATTTTAAAAGTGGTAAGCAATACTACCTAAGATATTTCTCGGCATTTGCGGATTAACTGTTGTCCAACCTTTAAAGTAAGTTTGGTTAGTCAGATTATTTGCCTTAACAGCAAACTCCATATGTTTGTAACTATAAGAAAGACTACCATTAAGTAAAGTATACGAAGGAAGTACAAAAGTTCCTGTCGGGATACTATTTGTAATGATATTTTCACTAGCATGATTGATTCCAAGACCAATACCTACACCTTTTAACGTTCCTTGTTGCAAAGTGTAATTTGCCCAGATATTGGCCAGATGTTTTGGTCCAGCTTCGGTTGGGCGAAGGTTGTTCACATTAGCGGCCGCTTTTGTTGTTTTACTATCGTTGAAGCTATAGCTTAAGATCATATTTAATCCTTGAATAGGGGCTGCTGTTAAGTCGAAATCAAGACCACGGCTTAGGCGTGTACCATCCTGTACACTGATATTGTAGCTTTTACCATCAATTTCTATTGTTTCAGGACGGATCATATTGTCTACACTGATATCGTAGTAACTAGCCGTAAGGCCTAGTTTGTCTTCAAGTAGGTTGAATTTTACTCCTGCTTCCCACTGTGATGCTTGTTGCGGTTTGAAATCGCCGGATACACTGGGGTGAGGCTGTACTACTGGTGAAACATTTTTAAAGCCATTCTGATAGTTAGCAAAGAATGAAACTTGATCTTTTATGGCTTCATACACGAGACCTACGCGCGGTGAGAAGGCTGTTTGGTTGAATTTTCCAGTAGTGGTATCTTTATCAATGTTGTACGTTCCTTTATTATTAAAGTAATCCATGCGCAGGGCAAGGTTTAAATGTAATTGTGAAGTTACATCTAAGACATTGGAAACATATGCTCCAAATACCTGTGTACGGCTACGGTTGTTGGTCTGTGCACCGTTGGAAGCAGCAATTGCCGCATCGATGAAAGCTGCGTTAAATTTATAGTAATCTGGATCATCGTATGACGTATTGATTTGATCTGTCTGTACATAAGGAGAGTTGTGCGTTTCCGATTTTTGGGAAAGGAGATCCAGTCCTATAAGTAGTCTATTGCGCATACCACCGATGTGGAAATCTCCAATAAAATTCTGTTGTGCATTGATGCTATTGGCTACATAATTTTGCAGTGCTGCATATCGGTTGATCAATGTGTCATTTGCATTTTGCAAGTACATGATATATTGGAAGTAACCATCAGATTTACGTCTATTATAACTAACAGTTGTATTGGATGTCCATTGCTCGTTGATGCGGTAATTTACATTTCCACGTAAGTTGGTACTTGGGTTTTTAAAAGTAACATCATTGTTGGTATACGACTTGTTAAAGTCAAATTGCAATTCATCGGGCGTTCTTGCAAACAATTGACGGGAACGATTGAGAAATACCATCATTGGATTGGTCGCTTTGCTCTGATAAATTTCAGCATCCAATTGAATGTCTAATTTGTCATTCGGTCTGTATAGTAATGAAGGAGCAACAAAAATTGATTTGTTAAATCCTGCATCCTGAAATGTTCCTGTATGTGAATATGCTGTGTTGATACGGCCTAAAAGTTTTTTATTAGCTGTTAGGGGTCCGTAGACATCAGCTGTTACACGGTGCTGTGCATAACTGCCAAAGATATAATTGATCCGTCCACCTATGGTATCAAGCGGTTTTTTAGTGACATTATTTATCAATCCACCAAAACCAACAGCAGCGCCACCATATAAGGAGCCAGAAGGTCCTTTGATAACCTCGATGGTTTCTAAGTTGGCCGGATCTGGACTTGTGCTAGCAATACTCACGACGCCATTGACCATCGCGGCTTGTGTGGTGAATCCTCGTAATGTGTAATAAGAGACTCCATCTCCAGGACGTCCAGTGGATGACCATAATTTGTCTATACCAGAAACGTTTGCCAATGCGTCATCATAATTTGTATTTATCTGGCTTTTAAGTAACTCTTTGGTAACGACAGCATAAGATTGAGAGTTTTCCATATTACGAAGTGGCATTTTGGAAACGTATAAACTTTGTTTTCGAGTATACTTATTCTTGCTTGCTCCGTTTATTACAATTTCGTCTAAAGTGGACTGATCTTCGGTGAGATAGATATTGGAAATGATATTTCTTTTTTCTTCTAGCTGGATGTCGCGGATTTGAGATTGGACTCCTATAGCTGAGATGTGGATTTGTGCAGGACCTGGTTTCAAGGATTTGAGGAGATAAGAACCATTGGCTTTCGTTGAAACACTGATGTCCTGAGGAAGCAGTTTGACCGTGATACCTTCTACAGGCTTTCCATCGGCGGAGAATATTTTCCCATATATTTCCGTTTTTTGTTGTGCTTGAGCTTGGAGAGAGCATGGAAGCAACAACATAAGGTAGATGATAAATTTATTCATAGTGTTTATTGATTTTATTTAGATTAATTATAAACAGTGCAAATATATTATTCATGTTACACTTTTCAAAACTATATTTTCAATCCTTTAAAAAGAAGTTTGATGTTGATTTTGAACAGTATCTGTGTCGCTTCGGGGATAAATGCTCCTATATTAGTAAGAGATTATTTTACTATTCTTGAACAATTTCCGATAAACTAATTATTCTATTTTTGTGGTTTATCTCCTTGGAAAAGGGGTTAATATTCCAGAAAATAAAAAATAGGATGTTATAGACTAACCTAAAAAAGATATTGGGTTGTACTGCAATTTAGAATTATATTTGATGGCGCTTTAACTAAAAAATAGAATTTACCAATGGTCCATCGCTATCGTGCTATTTTAATTTGGGGACAGAAATCAGACTCTATTTTTTAGTTAAATACGGCATGAGAAGAATTGAAATGTCAATCAGTTATCAATTCGCTTGTAATGAATTTGTGTCAGTCCAGTTTCAAACTGTTTTGTTGAAATAAGTGTTAATTTTTGCTCCGGTCTTCCATCTTTAAAAAGTCTTACTCCGTCACCTACTAGTATTGGTATAATTGAAATCACAAATTCGTCAATTAAATTTTCTTTTAAAAGTTCATTAACAATTTCTGCACCACCATCAATGAAAATATTTTTGCCGGTTTCACTTTTCAATTTTAAAATAAGGTCTTTTAAATCTTCGGTGTAGAACGTGATATTACCTGCATCTGGTCTAGCAGTTCTGGTTATAATATATGTCTTTTTATCAGCATGATGAAATTCTGGAACATGGGCAATGATCCAGTCATATGTTTTTCTGCCAAGAACTACTGTATCTACTGATTTTATAAATGAAGCATAACCATAGTCTTCTCCTTCTTTTTCTACTATAGATAAAAAATCAAGGTTATCATTTGGTTTGGCAATATAACCATCCAAGCTTGTTGCAATATATAAGATTACTTTTCTATCCATATTTATTTTTAGTGATTATTTTTTGTCAGATTATATTCTCATTTATAAAAGAAACGGATGGTAACTCAAGTTGTAGATGATACTGTATCAGTTTTTATCGGTCACCGGGGACAGCTAGGTGACTTTTAGCTTCGACAGTACCGACCTGTAAAAGAATATTTATTATTAATTGAGCCTAATTTAATCAAAAAAGACCGTTTTGATCGGATTTTTCTTAACAAAGTTTAACGTTGTAGCATCGGGAAATATACGTTCTTCTTCATTTTCAATGCCATTGCAAATCTCATAAGCTATTTCTTCAGGTTCTGACTTATGTGATTTCGTTTCTTCTTTTGTCATTTGCGTATTGACATACCCCATGTAAGCACCGATAACTTTGATTCCTAAAGCTTCAAGTTCTTCACGGATTGTTTCTGTCAAAATATGAGCTGCAGTTTTGGAGGCACAATAGGTACCTAATCTTTTTATAACAGTTAAACTTCCTATTGAAAGAATATTGACGATGCAAGTGTCTTTATTTTTTTGAAGATGTGGGATAAAGTTGTTAATCATTTCGATTACACCTATATAGTTCACTTTCATCTCAAATAAAGCAGTTTTTGCAGCTTCTTCTTTTAGAAAAGGAATTTTAAGTTCTATCCCGGCATTATTAATCAGTATTTCTGTATCGTTGCAATTTAGGGCTGCCGCTTGTATACTGTCCGTACTTGTTACGTCAAGTTCTAAAAGTTCAACTCTGTTGTCATAATTCTGAAACTGATTTTTTAAATTTTGTAATTTTAAGCCTGTTGCATATACTTTCTTAACGTTTCTATTGATGAGTTCTTGTACTAGCGCTGTTCCGAGACCTCCATCGGCTCCTGTTACTAAAACTGTTTTATCTTTTAAAATCATTGTTCTACTCTATTGGTTCTATTATTCTGAATGCTTAAAATGAGCTTAAATTACCTAATTTTCTTTCATATCAACAAGCTTTTTTTATTGATATTATTATCTGTAGAGAAAGATTCTGATCATCGTGCACTATGGGATAGGACTGTAGATGGATACTGGAAATACTGTAAGTTAATAATTTTCTGAAAGCGAACGAATAGTTATAAGTTAATTGATAGCGTGATCATAAAATTATCATTAGGTGGCTTATAAGCCACAATTTCCAGGGTTTAATTTGTATAGGAACATGCTTTATTTAATTTTGTGACTTTATCGCTTTACATGATACCTTTGTACAAGATAAACTTTATTGTTCTTGATGACGGAAATTTGTATTATTGGATCTTCAGTTAGCTTTTTGTAAAATTTTAAATATAAATTATAGATGAAAAAAATAGTAGCCATTATTTTCCTTTTTGTTACTGTGTTTGTTGTGTCCTGTTCAAAGGAAGATAACAATATGGGAGAGTCTAATAGTGTAACTGGGCGCTGGGTTCTCCAAGAGATGATCGAATTAAATACGATGAAGGAAGTTCCTTATACAGATGGTATTGAATATACATTTAAAGCAGACGAAACGTTTACAGGTATTAGTGTCGATATTGATTTTGATGGTAGTGATGTTGTTACTAAAAAGATTGCGATTTCTGGTACATATGTGCTTTCTGATAATGGTCAGAAAATAACAATAAGACAGAATGGAGGACAGACATTGGTATTTGATATTTATGATCTTACCTCAAAAAAGATGATACTGAGGGGTAAATTTCAAAACTTTCAGGTTGAGTCTACGTTTAGTAAAAAATAATTATTCGAATTTTCTTCATCCAACGCATCCTCCCTTACTATAAGGAGGGTGTGTTGGATTTTATTATTAAATATTGATCTAGTTACTTCCGTTGACTTTACGAATAGCTGTAACTTATGGGTTGTTAATAACTACATAAAATAGCTAGGGATCTGTAATTGCATAATGGAGAAATAAGAAATTACCCTATTTCGTGAAATAAAATTCAAGATTTGTGCTATTTTACTAGTGCTTTTTTACAGTAAATTTGTTGGGTTAAAAACAATAAGTTTTTAAATTCGCTATTTATGATGTTGAGACTGGTTATTTTTGTACTGTCAATCTGGTTTTTTCCTTTTCAATCATTAGGATCAACCTCACTTGCTACAGTACGGAATCGTGCTAATTCATCTACATTTCAAAGAAGATTTGATCCTGCTGATCAGCTTGTCGAAAACGGCGATTCCCATTTGTCGGATAAAAGAAATTCACTTTTTCAACAGATGTATTTTTGGGATATCGATTTAGATCTTGATAAAGATTTCAAATTGGACACATTATTCGCAATTTACGATCTAACGGTTCATTTGTTATATCCTAATCAAACAGCATATCTGGATTCCTATACATCCTATGCTGATCTACCGGTTCAATCTCGTAAATTTCTCCTTTTCGAGCAGATAAAGATACCTCTTTAATCTCCCTTCCACTCACTTACTTTGTAAGTGGTAGAGTCAGGTATATCCTGTCTGCTACTCACATGAAACAATTCTATATTATCTAAGATTAAACACTATTATGCACGAGCTTAGTATTGTAAAAGATATCTTCGATACTCTGGAGGGCCATTATGGTGCCAAGGTTGAAGATATTCAAAAGATTCAAGTAACTGCGGGTCTGCTTTCAAATGTGCAGCCTGTCTTAATTCAAAATGCCTTTGATGCTTTTATTTTAGATAATAATGGCTTTATGGATATGGAACTTGAGGTTGTCGTCAACGAGATCATGGCTTACTGTGAACATTGTCAAAAAAATTTTCCGGTGCTTTATCATCGTTTTGTATGCACCTGTGGTCAACCTTCGTCCACAATCGTTCAGGGAAATGAATTATATATATCAAAAGTAATTTTTAAACAAGAAAAATAAGAAACTATGTCAACTAACACATCTAGTCCAAAAAGTGCTGGAAACCGCGTCGGTTCTGTACAGTGTGATAACACCACATTACATTTATTAAAAGCCAATGATTATGTTGCAAATGCTATCCGTGAACGTTTAAAAGACGTTTGTGTGATCAATGTTTGTTCATCTCCTGGTTCAGGTAAAACAACTTTAATGCAAGAAACAGGTAAGCTACTTGCAAATGATCTTAATATTTCTGTATTAGTGGGTGATCCTGAAACGGAGCGCGACGCGATTAGAATGCGTGATGTAGGTATCAACGCGTTGCAGATTGTAACTGGTGGTATGTGTCATATCGAAGCGCAGATGATTTTGCAAGCACTTGATCATATTGATATTACAGGTACAGATCTTTTATTTATTGAGAATGTGGGAAATTTACTATGTCCTTCTGCTTTTGATTTAGGTGAAGATTATCGTGTTACATTATTAGCAACCACTGAGGGTGATGATAAACCTAAAAAGTATCCGCGTATGTTCTTAACGAGTGAGCTGATGCTAGTTTCAAAATCTGATTTATTGCCGTATGTGCCATTTTCAGTAGATGCTGTAACTAAAGATGCCCGTGAAGTAAATCCGAATATTGAAGTGATTACTATCAGTACATTGAAGAATGAGGGTATTGATGAGTGGTGCACCTGGTTGAAAGAAAAGGTTAAGCAAAAAAAAGAATCAAGACTTCAAGCTGAAGTAAAATAGGAGCTATGCAAGCAGAGTTGGTATATATTGATGCTGTGCTGCCACAGGGAGCGTTTGCTCGGGATACTGTATCGCTACTTCAGCTGGAATGGTTTGAAGTGAATAAAAAAAGATTGACAAGAGCTACTACTACTGGGCAAACTTTATTGATGGAGCTGGAAAAAGGTCGTGAATGGTGCTCTGGAGATGGTCTGTTCCATGAAGGAAAATTGATTGCTACTATTGCGATTAAACCGACATTGACCATTTGTTTTAATCCCGTTAATACAGTACAGGCGGCTGACTTTTCTTATTATTTGGGGAATAGGCATTTACCATTGTTTATGGAGACCGATCGCGCGATGTATCGTGTTCCTTATGATGGTCGTTTATATGAGCAGCTGCTTGCAAAATTTCAATCTCAGGTACAGTTGGAAGATGGGATATTACTGTCAGAAAATCTAGTAAAGCGGTTGATAAAAAAATCAAGAAATGAAAATGAGTTATAAATTATTTTGCTTAGTAGCTTTTTTATCTATAGCCACTTTTAGTGGGTGTAGTCATGTTATTAAGAATGATCTATCGAAATCTATTAGCGCAACCGATAGCCGTGGAAAAGTGATCAAGTTGAACGATGTTGCCAAACGGGTTGTCGTTTTATTTCCTTCGTTGCTTGATGAGGTGTATATGCTTCAAGCCGGTGATCAGGTTGTTGGTATTCCACAACAGGTATATCAAATGGAAGATACTTATGCTTTTTTATCGAAACTTGATTCGAGGATTGCTGCCAAAACATTGCCAACCCCAACTTATGGTGGGCAGTCCAGTAATGTCGAGAGTATTATTGCGTTACAACCTGATTTGGTGATTACCTTCAATACCGATCAAGATAATATAGAACAATTAGAAGGTCTTGATATCCCTGTTTTTACCTGTTCCTCGGCAGATGACAAAAGTATAATGGCGGAATTGCTGGGCATGGGAACGCTTGTTGGAAAACAAGAAAGAGCACAGGAAATTGTTGATTATGTTGATGGGGAGCTCGATCGTATGCAAGTTCCATCGATTGAAAATGCGAAGTCTGTTTATTATGCTTGGTCAAAAGGCCGTGTCATGTCTACTTCTGGAAAAGGAAGTCTTATTGATATGGCGATTCGTCTTTCTGGAGCTGAAAATGCATGTCCTCTACCTATGGAAGCTCCAAATATCAGTGCAGAAACGATGTATAAGTGGAATCCCGATTTAATAATCTTGTGGAACTCTAAATTGTCGGATGT
The DNA here is from genome assembly GCF_012030425.1 of Sphingobacterium sp. B16(2022). GTDB lineage: Bacteria > Bacteroidota > Bacteroidia > Sphingobacteriales > Sphingobacteriaceae > Sphingobacterium > Sphingobacterium anhuiense. The sequence goes on from NZ_JAAUVN010000002.1 coordinate 137,133, forward strand.
TTATGATCTGAAAGAGTTAGCAGATCTTCCTGCTGTGAAAAATAAACAGGTTTTTGTCATGTCACCATCGTTTCCTTTCGATCCACATACTGTTAAGTTTTTATTGTTTGCTAAACAAGTTCGTCATTGGAGCTTTCCAAGCTATTCGGAAGAGCAATTGAAAAAAGAAATGCAGGGAGCTTTTGAAGTCATGTACGGTAAAAAGGGTTTACTATAATCATGAAAAATATAAAAATCATCGTCCTGTTGATCTTATTTCCACTGTCGCTTTTTGTGTTGTCGCTTACTATTGGTTCTACACAACATGTCGGTCTGGTCGAATTGTTTCAGCGGATGTGTTTGCAATTAGGGTTAATACAAGATCAACATCTGCTTTCGGATGCAAGTTTAAATACCATTTTATGGCAGGTGAGATTGCCACGGGTGTTATTGACTTTTATGGTCGGTGCAGCTTTGGCTTCGTCAGGAGGAGTTCTACAAGCTATTTTCCGTAATCCAATTGTAGATCCGTTTACATTAGGTATCTCTTCGGGATCTGCTTTTGGAGCAGCACTCGCAATGTTGTTTCCGATTATGTCTGTTAATCTCTCTGCTTTTATTTTTGGAGTTTGTGCAGTGGGGCTGACTTATTTGGTTTCTTACTCTGGAGCAAGGACTTCTATTGTAGGGATGGTATTGGCTGGGATGGTGATTTCTGGGGTTTTTACTGCTCTTTTAACTTTATTGCAGTATTTAAGTGATCCTTATAAACTTCAAGCTATTGTTCAATGGACAATGGGCAACTTACATACTGCTTCTTGGTCTAAGGTATATAGCGCTATGGGACCAATTTCAGTTGGTTTATTTGTGATTGTGCTCTATCGTTGGAAGCTGAATCTATTGTCTCTCGGTGATCAGGAAGCTTTAGCCATCGGTGTCAATCCCAGAATCATTAAATTGATTCTAATTGGAGTTGCGACGATGATTACAGCATCTGCAGTAGCTGCGGTAGGGGTGATCAGTCTGTTTGGATTGATTATTCCACATATTAGCCGAATGATATTTGGACCTAATAATAATATTTCGGTGTGGGCTAATATCAGCATCGGCGGTAGTTTCCTACTTTTAATCGATGATTTTTCTCGTGCTGTCATGCCTTTCGAAATTCCGATCGGTGTGTTTACTATGATTGTGGGAGCGCCCTTATTTATTTACTTGATGCGTCGAAACGCGATGAATTGGAACTCATGATAGCTACTATTTCAACAAAGCAATTATCTTTCTCTTATGGAAATGATCTCGTATTGCGTGATGTGAACGTCTCTTTTCCAAAGGGAAAATTGTCGATCATCCTAGGGCGCAATGGCAGTGGGAAATCAACGTTGTTTAATGTGATCGCAGGCTTAGAAAAACGCTACGATGGTCAAGTGACTATCGGCGATGTAGAACGTAGAAAGATTAAGATCGGTAGTAGTAGTCAGTTGCGCTTGGGTTTTCTCAATCAATTTCATCAGATGACTTTTCCCTATAAAGTGTTTGATGTGGTTTTGACTGGAAGGGCTTCCTTTTCACGATTCTCACCAAGTAAAGAAGATCATGAAGCTGTACATGCGATTTTAAAAAAGTTTGATCTTGAACATCTTCGTGATAAGCCTTATACCGAATTGTCTGGAGGAGAAAGGCAGTTGATCTTATTATGCCGTGTACTGGTGCAGCAACCTGATGTCCTCATGTTGGATGAACCTACTAATCACTTGGATCTAAACTATCAAATGGCTGTTTTGCGAACAGCGAAAGAGCTGGTTAAGGAGGGGACGACAGTTTTATGTGTTATGCACGATCCTAATCTGGCTTATATGTTTGGTGACCAATTTTACCTAATGCGTGATCAAAGTGTTCTTGATATTAATGGTCTGGAGCGCGAAGAAGTGAAAAATTTGTTGGAAGAAACTTATGAATTGTCTTTGTTGAGTATAGAGAAGCAAGGAAAATGGATGTTTATTCCGATGCTTAATGAAAATCAATAATGAAAAATATTTCGATATATCATGTTGGATCAGAAGATGTGGTAGAAGTTCTGCCTTATGTTCTGGATTTCAGAAGAAAACTATTTCCGATGTTGGATCCGAATCAGGTGCCTAAAGATTTAAAGGCGTTTGAACAGGTTTATTTACAGAACCGCGCTGGTAATTTTCTACAGGCAAGAACCGCGGATGGCATATTAATCGGAGTGATCGGTATGCTTAATTATGATTACCGGTTCCCTCACTTGGATATTGATGCTAAGAAGACCGTTGAAGTAGCCCGCTTATTTGTGGATCCCAAATATCGTAGGACTGGACTGGGGACAGAGCTGTTTCAAAGTTTACTCGTGGTGGCGCAGGAAAAACAGATTGAAAGACTTTATTTACATACCCATCCATTTTTGGAGGGTGCATATGAATTTTGGTTGCAGCAGGGGTTTCAATTGATAGAATACCGTGATGAATCTGGATTTCTCACTATACACATGGAACTGATGGTTAATGAATCGGAAAGTGCTGTGATATTGGAGAACATTTTGGAGCAGGAAAAACACTCCACAATTTGAGCTTGCAAGCTCTGTAAAATAAAGACTATGCATTTATGCATAACAGATAATTGAACAAACAATAGATAATTGTATTCCAATGAAATATAATATAAAGACCTTGGCTTTTGCAATAGCCTTAGGTACTGTTTTCCCAGTGGCTGTACATGCGCAGAATAGTACAGCAATTTTTGGAAAAACTTATGATGAGGTTGGAGATATCGTCTCTGGCGTAACATTGACAATAAACAGTTCAAAGCAGGTGACAACTTCCAACGAGTCAGGGGAATTTACTTTTTCTGAAGCGATTAATTTTCCAATTGTCATCCATGCTTCTGCAATTGGTTATATCGATCAAAAAATAACACTTTCGGCGAGTAACTGGAATGTAAAAAAAGGATTATCTCTTGTCTTGATTAAAGATAATAAAACTTTGGATGAGGTATTGATCACAGGGAGACGTAACAAATCTTATCTCACCAATGATCTGGAATTGGGGGGTAAGTTTTCTGGGAAATTAAAGAATCTACCGCAATCTGTTTCTGTTTTAAGCCGGGAGTTTATAGAAGATAAGCAAGCTTTTACAACAGGTGCATTGTTTCAAGATCTGGCAGGGGTGACGGAAGCTTCTTCTTATGATGATGTGGTTATCCGTGGTTTTAAAAGTGGATATGAAACGGGTGTGCGTTTGGTCAATGGTTTACGTTCGGGTTATGGTTATGGTAATAGTTACTACAATACACCATTGACATTGAACTTGGAAAGTCTTGAAGTCTTGAAAGGTCCAGGAGCTTCTTTGTTTGGTGATGTGGTGCCAGGTGGTACGGTTAATATGACCACAAAGAAACCGTTGGACAGTTTTAAGGGGAATATCGGTTTTGCATCTGGAAGTTTTCAGACGATGCGTACAACACTGGATCTGGGAGGGCCTTTGGATAGCGCTAAGCGTGTTTTGTACCGTTTCAATGCGGGGTATGAGGATACTAAAACTTTCCGTGATGTCAATCGTCAAAAAAGAATTCTTGTTGCACCATCTTTTACTTTTAAACCTGCAGCTGGTACGCAGGTGGACGTTGATGTGGTTTATAACCAATTTAATGGTTATCTCGATCGGGGGATGGGAATTAAAGCAAATGATTTTTATGCTTTACCTCGATCATTTACGTTAAGTCAACCTTCCGATTTTTATAATTCGAAGACATTTTCACTGAGCGGTAGGTTGTCCCAACAGCTTACGGAGAATTTAAGCTTTCACTTGAGCTATATGAAATCTGTGTATGAAGAAGATGTCAATGAACATCGGACGTTGAATACATTTGCTGATGCTCCTAAAAATACGATCATGAATATGCGTTTTTTTGATCGTCATGGTAAAGATTATACGGATAATGTCGTTGGTTATTTTAAATGGGACCATTATGGTGCTGTTGTAGATCATCACATTGTAGCAGGAGTTGATTTTGCGGAGTATAGAGGTGATCAGGAAAATCAGTTGCGGGAAGCTAGACAAAAGACGGTGAACGGACAGGTTGTACCTCTGACATTTGATTTGAACAATCCAACTTATACGACACATGATCTAACTTCTTACGTGTGGCGAGAGCATGTAGCTTATCCATTTTTAAGTCCTTATAAAACTACAGGAAAATACATACAAGATCAGATGTCGATTGCTGATAAACTTAAAGTTATCGTAGGATTACGTCACGAACATTATGCTTCCGAGACTATCGACGGGCAGAAGCGTTATCAAGCTACACAAAATGCCTGGCTACCTAGAGCGGGATTAACGTACGAATTGAATAAGCAGATCAACTATTTTGCGAGCTATTCTCAGGGTTTCGTCCCGGTAGGTGCAAGTTTTATTCAAAATTACCAAGATTATGGTGCAGATAAACCTTTTATTCCGGAACGCAGTTTTCAATTAGAAACAGGTTTTAAAACTGGTTTTTTTAAAGATCAGTTGCAGATGGATCTTTCCTTATTCCGTATAGAACGTCAAAATATGATGATCGCAACTGGTGTGATATTAGATTCAGGATTTTCTGAATATCGTCAATCTGGAAAAGCAATTTCTGAGGGTGTTGAATTGGATCTCCGTGGGCAGTTGACCAAAGAATTTCAGATTATGGCAAACTATACTTATAATCATACTGATGTGAAAGCATCATCGATCGCTTCTGAGGTTGGGCAATCATTACCGGGAGCTCCTAAAAATATGGCAAGTGCTTGGTTAAAATATGTGTTTTCACAACATGCTTTGAAAGGTCTTGGTTTTGGTGCAGGGGTTTATTACGTGGATAGCCGTCGTATGGATAATAGTATTGGTAAAGATAGTGATGGTCAAGCTATGTGGGGTTACTGGCCTTCTTATACTACTGTGAATGCTGCGGTATATTACCATATCGGTGCATTGAAGATGGCTGTTAATGTCAATAATGTGTTTGATAAGTACTACTTTTTGGGTGGCTTTGATTATACACGTGCATTTCCTGGAGCACCGCGCAACGTGATGGTTTCATTAGGTTATGCTTTTTAATGAAAAAAAACAGCTAAATCTTAGTTTAAGATATAATATAGACTATTTTATTCAAGATTTGTGCTATTTAAAACTTGTTTTAGTTGGTACTTTTGTCTTGGAAATTTAGATGAAAATGAAAGTAATGTTTCGGAATATATTGACACTTTTTGTAATGCTGTTTGCTTTGGTTACGGCCAAAGGGAATACGTATTTACATCAGGAGGCTAGTGTTTCGAAACAGGTAAAATTTTTATCAACAGACTATTCATCATTTGAGTTACCTGAAATCAGTTCCAATGTCCATCATTTGACGCTGTTTTCAGGTATGCTCGATGCATGGGAGTGTAACGATCCGCACGAACTCAATGAGCCGGATCAATTGCTTTATTTTACTATTATTCCTATTTGGCTATCGGCAATGGGGGTAACGTATGATAGGAAGCAGGATTTTAGTTTCCCAACTGAACACATAGGAGTAATCCTCAATCCGCGATACATACTATTCAAGTGTATCAAAATTCCAATTTAGTTTTAATATAATTTCTTTCTTTTGCCAAAAGTTATGCAGGCCAGTAAGGTTGTGCCATAAACTTTCGGGCATTATCTGCATGTTTTTTTGTTTCTTATAAACATCAAAAGAGTACGTTGTGGATCAAATAATAGTAATATAATTCTTACATATAAGTTAATATAAAATAGTAATTAGATGCATTTATTACCTAGAGAGACTGAGAAGCTGTTGCTTCATGTAGCTGGTGAACTCGCAAAAAAGCGTATGGCCAGAGGTGTCAAATTAAATTATCCAGAGTCTATTGCGTATATCAGCAGTGAGCTTATGGAGGGTGCACGAGATGGTCGGACTGTTGCAGAACTGATGCAATATGGGGCGACTTTGTTGACCCGTGAAGATGTGATGCAGGGTGTGCCTGAGATGATTCACGATATACAGATCGAGGCAACTTTTCCTGATGGTACCAAATTGGTAACGGTACATAATCCTATTCGTTAATTTAATAAGAACATTGAAAATATGATTCCTGGAGAATATTTCATTCAAGATGGCGATATCATCTGTAATGAAGGTAGAGAAGTAACAACATTGACAGTTGTCAATACGGGAGATAGACCGATTCAGGTGGGCTCTCATTATCATTTTTTTGAGGTCAATAAAATGATGGAATTTGATCGTGCATTAGCCTTTGGGAAACGATTGAATATTATCGCGAGTACTGCTGTTCGTTTTGAACCTGGGGAATCCAAGATTGTAGAATTGGTTCCATATGCTGGAGCGAGAAGAGTATATGGTCACAACGATCTGGTGAATGGCGATACTGAAACAGAGGTAGGAAAAATGAACGCTTTGAAAAAAGCAGATGCAAATGGCTTTAAAAATAAAAAATCATGAGCTTAAAGGTTAGTAGATTAAATTACGCGGCGATATTTGGACCTACAGGGGGAGATAAAGTTCGCTTAGGAGATACAGAAATCATCATAGAAGTTGAAAAAGATTATGCTTACTATGGTGATGAGGCAAAGTTTGGAGGCGGTAAAACTATTCGTGATGGTATGTGTCAATCTTCGGTGCATACGCGTGATGAAGGTACATTGGATTTAGTGATCACAGATGCGATTATCATTGATCACTGGGGTATTGTAAAAGGTGATATCGGGATCAAAGACGGAAAAATTGTTGGTGTAGGTCGCGCGGGTAATCCGGATACGATGGATAATATCACACCAAATATGATTATTGGTGCTTCGACCGAAGTTCATGGTGGTGCTGGATTTATTGTTACTCCAGGAGGTATTGATACGCATATTCACTACATCAGTCCTACACAGACGGAAACTGCTTTATACAGTGGTATTACGACTATGATCGGTGGTGGTACTGGTCCTGCTGATGGTACGAATGCGACAACGGTAACACCAGGGAAATGGAATATCCGTAAAATGATGCAGGCTGTTGAAGCTTTACCTATGAATTTTGGTTTTTTCGGTAAAGGTAATGTGGGGACAGAACAACCGATCGTGGAGCAGATCGAGGCTGGTGTACTGGGGGTGAAAATTCATGAGGATTGGGGCGCTACTCCTGCGACTATCGACCGTGCACTTTCTGTGGCTGATCAATATGATGTACAAGTCGCAATTCATACGGATACGTTGAATGAAGCTGGATTTTTAGAAGATACTATGGCAGCGATCAATGGTCGCGTCATTCATACCTTCCATACTGAAGGTGCTGGTGGTGGTCATGCCCCAGATATCATTAAATCGGCGATGTACCCGAACGTATTGCCTGCGTCTACAAACCCGACTCGTCCGTTTACTAAAAATACGATTGATGAACATCTGGATATGTTGATGGTCTGTCACCATTTAAGTAAAGATATTCCTGAAGATGTTGCTTTTGCGGATTCCCGTATTCGTCCTGAAACGATTGCTGCGGAAGATATTCTACAAGATCGAGGTGTTTTCAGTATCATGAGTTCGGATTCTCAAGCAATGGGCCGCGTAGGTGAGGTTATTACCAGAACATGGCAAACTGCTGATAAGATGAAGAAACAGACTGGTGCGCTTCCTGAAGATGAAGGTACTGGAAATGATAACTTTAGAGCTAGACGTTATGTTGCTAAATATACGATCAATCCTGCGATAGCACACGGTATCTCTAAATACGTGGGTTCTATAGAACAGGGTAAAATAGCGGATATGGTGATCTGGCGTCCTGCTTTGTTTGGTGCTAAGCCTGAAATGATTATTAAGGGCGGAATGATTATCGCTTCGAAAATGGGAGATGCCAATGCATCTATTCCTACACCTCAACCGATCATCTTGCGTACGATGTATGGTGGTTATGGTAAAGCATTGACAGAGACTTGTTTCAACTTTGTTTCTAAAATTTCGATTGAAAAGGGAATCAAAGAGGAGTACGGATTGAGTAAAACATTACTACCTGTGGAAAACTGCCGTAATATCTCCAAAAAAGATATGATTCACAATGATGCTACTCCAGAAATCATCGTTAATCCAGAAAACTATGAAGTGAGTGTCGATGGTGAGGTGATCAAATGTGAACCGATTGATAAGGTTGCTTTGGGACAATTGTATTTCTTGTTTTAATATGATCGCTAATTTTTATGGTGTGACACTAGGTCACACCATAAATTGTGAATAAATAATAATGAAAAATTTGAAACTATTTTTGGCAAGCTGTTTAGCAATAGCATGCTTTTCGATACAATCTGCCTACGCACAAAAAGGTGGTGTTATGCTTTATGGTTCATTTAATTACCATGAAACTGAAGCAGGTCATCAGCTAAGTGCGGCACCACTGGGGGTCGGTTATTTTTTTAATGATAATATGAATGTGGGGCTGAACTATGGTTTCAATACTTCGAAAAATAAGGCATTGGATTTTACTGATCATTTTCATGAGGTCGGACCATTTTACAGCAATACTTGGCCTTTAGGTAAACATTTTAATTTAATTGGTCAGGTTGAGGCTCATTATATATGGGGAAATGAGCATGTTGTCAATGCCGCTAATGTGATGGCTGATGGTAGCTATAACGGTTACTTACTGAGAGCCTATCCTCTGGTTGGTATTAGCTTAGGTAAAGGTTGGGCACTTAAAGCAAAAGTTGCAGAGCTTTCTTATAAGAAAAAACACAGTAAAGATGCTTCTATCGCAAATGATCATGAAATTATCACTGGAATCAATGGTTCTACGGTTGGTCTAGGGATATCAAAAAATTTATTTATTAAGGGATAATAATGATTATTACAGAAATCACAAGGAATATCAAAAATGAGGTGGTCAGTAAGCGTTGTGATCTGCTCATTATTGAGTGGTACGAATCTACGAAACGTATTCAACGTTTGCGTACGGAGGAGGGCATGGATATCGCCTTTAAATTATTGGGGAATACTTCTCAATTGCATAATGGGGATATTCTATATGAGGATGCTGACAAAATTGTTGTGATTGCTATTCGTAGTTGTGATGTAATCTGTATAGAATCGTTGAATTTTTTGGAGATTGCTTTTATTAGTTGTGAAATAGGAAATAAGCATTTGCCTCTATTTATTGAGGGGAATGAATTGCTTATCCCTTTTGAGCGAACGATGCAAAGTTGGCTGAATAAGCAGGGGATTCCCTACACGCTTGCTTCTCGTCAGTTATTAAGTCAGTTGAATGCTAATGTCGATGCAAATTATCATCGTGAGCTCAAATTTTCGACAAAGGGTATCCCTTTATTTATTAAAGCATAAAATATATGGAAAATAAATTTCTAGGCAAGCTTCTTCATTTGTCAGATCCGACGTTACCAATCGGTGGGTTTACCCATTCGAATGGATTAGAGACCTATGTGCAGAAGGAGATCGTACATAATAAAGCTACTGCAGAGTCGTATGTGAGACACAATTTGTGGTACAACTTGAAGTTTAATGATGCAGCTTTGATGCGTCTTGCTTATGATGCTACTCGAAATGATGATTTGGATTTGTTGCGCTCTTTGGATGAGGAGTGTACGGCATTGAAGAGTCCGAAGGAAATCCGTGAAGCGAGTAAGAAATTGGGTGTACGCTTGTATAAGATTTTTTCGCGATATCAGGAGCAACCGATATTGATTTGTTGGGGTGAGTTGATTAAACAGAAGAAAGTGGATAGTCATTATTGTTTGGTGTATGGTATGTTGGCTGCTTTATTAGACATCCCGATTCGGGAAGCTTTGCATGGTTACTATTACAATGTTGCTATCACTATGGTGACTAATGCTGTAAAATTAGTTCCTCTCGGACAGTTGGCTGGGCAGGATATCTTGTTTTATCTGCATGATGACCTGATGACTTTATGTGATGAGACTTTGGAGGTGGATCGTGATCTGATCGGTTTATGTAATGTTGGATTTGATATCCGGTGTATGCAACATGAGCGGTTGTACACACGGGTTTACATTTCTTAATTAAATACGAACAAATGGAAAATAGAAAATATGTTAAGATAGGTGTGGGTGGTCCGGTTGGATCTGGAAAAACTGCACTGTTGGAATGTTTATGTAAACGTTTGAAACATGAATTGAATCTAGCGGTTATTACCAATGATATTTATACGAAGGAGGATGCTGAATACATGGCTAAAAACAGTACGTTGTCTCCTGATCGTATTATTGGAGTAGAAACAGGTGGTTGCCCGCATACGGCTATCCGTGAGGATGCGAGCATGAATCTAGAGGCTGTGGAAGAACTTGCTGAACGCTTTCCAGATCTTGAATTGATCTTGATTGAGAGTGGCGGTGATAATTTGACTTCAACTTATAGTCCTGATCTTGCGGATATCACCATTTTTGTGATCGATGTGGGTGAGGGCGAAAAGATGCCCCGTAAAGGTGGACCGGCGATTACCCGATCAGATTTATTGTTGATCAATAAGATGGATTTGGCTCCTTATGTTGGTGCTAGTCTGGAGGTGATGGAGTATGATGCTCGGAAAATGCGAAAAGGGGCACCGTTTTTATTTTCGAATTTGAAGACAGGAACGGGATTGGATGAAATCATTGGATGGATCAAAAAATATGCATTACTGCATGATGTAGCTGAACCTAATTTATTGCGTTAATATGATCTGTTCTTTAAATATCAACGTTGCCCATCGTGAAGGCAAGTCTTATCTCAAGGATGCTTATGTCACACAGCCTTTTCGTATCGTTCCAGTAGGACAATACAGGAGGGATAAAGGGGCATACTTGATGATTATGAGCTCATCACCGGGGTTATTGGATGGTGATGATCATCGTATCCAAATTACGATAGATCCTGGTGCTAAATTGCAATTGCAGACTCAAGCGTATCAGCGTCTTTTTCATATGAAAGGTAAATCGGTACAAAAAACGGAAGTTACGCTCGGCGAAGGTGCGGTGTTTTCTTTTGTTCCGCACCCTATTGTTCCTCAAAATTCTTCTCATTTTCTCAGCCATAATATTATCCACATGCAAAAAAACTGTCACCTCATCTTGAGTGATATTGTGACTTGTGGACGGAAACTGTCGGGAGAGATTTTTGAGTATAATCATTTTCAGAATCTGACTCAATGTTATGTGGATGGCCGACTGATATTGAAAGATAATGTACTGTTGCAACCTGATAAATTGCCGATACAGGATATCGGGATATTGGAAGGTTTTACCCATCAGGGAACGTTTATTTATCTCAATTCTGCTGGGAAAGCTGTTGGGGGCTGGATTGAAAAATTCCATCAACAGTATGAACATGTCACGGATATCGAATTTGGAATCAGTGCGCTTCAGTATGATGGGTTTATGATCCGAATATTGGGTTATGGTGCCGAGCAGTTGTTTACTATTTTTCAGGAGATCCAGCAGGAACTGTGGGATGCTGAACTCCTTATTTAATCATTTTAATGAGACTATATTTTAGTCTTATCTTATCAATTTATCTCAAAATGAGGGATCAAGTTTTAGCTTATATAAAAGCTTTTTTTAGAGGTTTCGGACAGATCATGTTGCAAGGTAATGCTTGGACAGGCATATTATTTATTGGTGCTATTTTATATGACTCGACCTTAATGGGCTTTGCGGGTATATTGGCTAATGTTGTAGGGGTTGCAACAGCTAAAATACTGAAATATGATAAAGATCATATTGATAATGGATTATTTGGTTTTAATGCTTCTTTGTTTGGTGTAGCGCTTGTTTTTTACTTTGAAGCGAATATCTGGATCTGGATGACATTGATTCTTGGTTCCATGTTAACCACTCTTATGATGGGTTTTGCGCTCAAAAGAAATTTACCTGCTTTTACTTTTCCTTTCATAGCTGTTACCTGGATTTCACTGTATATCCTGAGTATTCCACAGCTTGCAATGCCTACTGTATCACAACATTTTGTTGATATCCAAGAAATGGATGATTTCTTGATCGAGGGACATGCTTTCGGGCAAGTGATCTTTCAAGGAAGCCTGATTGCGGGATTGGTCTTTTTCCTTGGGGTATTTATGAGCAATCCGATGGCTGCACTTTATGCTTTCGCCGCTGTGATTATCAGCATTTACCTATCTCATTATGGTCATGAATCGGAAACTATGATCAGCAACGGAACGTTTAGCTTTAATGCTGTACTCTGTGGCATTGCTTTAAGCGGTACTCGTGTGCGGGATGGATTATATGTCCTTATTGCTGTCGTGATTGCGACTTATTGTGATCATGTGCTTGTGCACTATGGGTGGACGACATTGACTTTTCCGTTTGTAGTGGCTATGTGGGCAATGGAACCTGTTAAACGTCTGGATAAATGGATCGTGGGGCGGTTTGAAGAAACTTTTAAAAGCCGATTGTCCTAAAACAATAAAACTTAGCTGCTATACAAACTGATCAATGGTTGAGTGGCCATTGATTAGTTTGTACTGGTATATAACAGACCAGTGGTCATAAAAAACTATATAATCGATGAAAAATACTCTTTATAAAATATTATCCTTACTCTTTCTTGTTATCAGTCCATTTTTATTACTTCATGCTCAGATTAGTCCTCCTGGATTGGGAAAAGCAAAAACGGCTTCTTGGTCTGCCATTGGTCTTAAAAGACAACTGGATAGTACTGGTACGAAAGAAGCTTTAACTTACCTCGGCCTAGGAACCAAAAGTACACTTGATGATTCAAATCCTTTTCATAAACAAGCTATTTTTGTCCTCAATCACGAGGTATATCATAAGTTTGCTAAGAACCAGCAATATAGTTATGCTTTGAGCTATCGTCGTCAAAATGTATATGATGCAGATGCTCCTTATCATGGTGAAGGAGTAGAGCAGGAGTTTCGCTTGTATGGGCGCTATGCTTATAGTTTCAGATTCGGTGAGCGCTGGAAATGGAAAAATACAGTCAGACAGGAATTTCGTAAATTTTTTACAGCAGATTTTAATAAAGCTGAGGAGAATTTTCAATTGCGGACTAGGCTTAAAACACAGATGAATCTGAAACTCTCGGATAGAAATAAACAGGAACTTGCATTTAGTGCTGAGGGTCTGTTTGCAGTAAGCAAAATGTATGAGCCGAAAGATGAGTGGTCAAAATTTGCTTATAAGGAAGCGCGTTTCGCTTTATATTACATGACGGATATTGCGCATACACCCTTGCACCTTGATGTTGGATATATGAATGATTTAATTAAAGGCTATAGTCAAGCGGACTTTGGTGTTCACTATCTTGCTGTTGATCTGATTTGGAATCTGCCTTATAAAAAGAAGCATTAATCGGAAAGAAATTTGTGTTTGCGATAATCACTGGGTGAATAACCGGTGACTTTCTTGAATAAACGTGTAAAGTAGGATGGGGATTTATATTTCATTTCGAATGCAATGCCTGCAATATCTCTTGTCGCATCCTGTAATAAGATTTGACTATGTAGTATACTGATTTCGTTGATCCACTGTTTAGGAGGCTTATTGGTTGCTTCCTTCACACATTTGTTGAGGTAGTTTTCGGATATATGTAATAAGTTGGCATAGAATAAAACATTCTTGTGATCTGTGTGAAATTTTTGTACGAATTCTCGAAATCGAAATGCAATATCCAATTGTCTACTCATCGGTGCTTTTACTTCGTAATCTGTTTTAATTATTTTTAACAGTATACATTGTAGCATTGATACACAGATCTCCATAACTTTTCCTTCGGTAAACAGCTCTTCTTCCAAGAGTTCAAGCATTTTTTGAATCCATACAGAGACGTGCTCTGACAAGGGGGTAAAGGGATGTGAATTGAAAAACCGGATATCATTGATGCCTAATTCAATATCTGTAACGATTTCGTTTTCATAAACGACAAAAAAACCTTCGGCATCATCTGAAATCGCTAAAGTAGCAGTAATATTTCCCTGTTTGACATTAATCACTTGATTTTCAGCTAAGGTGTATGCCCCTGATTCCAGATGTTGTGTTAAAGTTCCTTTAGTAACAAAGATTAGGAAATTGAAGGTAGTACGGTAAGGAATGACAGGCATGAGAATACTTCGTAGGTAATTTTCGATGCGGTATACCTGTATTTTGCTTTCATTGAATAGATTATGATCTGTTACATCAGGCAAAAAAAGCTTTTTGTATTCGTAATTGTTGATAATCTTAATCGACGATTTCATAGTGCTATTTCTCTAAAAAACCTTTTCATATGATGTTGATGAAAGAGATTGTGTATGTACAAATATACGATTTAGCGACCTAATTTACAGTGTAATCCTATCGATAAAATTTGTTTTTAACTGGAATTTTTCTTCATATTATCTCATGAAAAAAGCTCCAATCCGGAGCTTTTTTATGTTTAGTTTTAATCTTTTATTGTTTTTATTTTTTTTGGAATCGCATCATCGCAATATCGCCCATAATCAGAGTCAATGTATTTCCGTTGACATCGAAGGAAGTGATTTTCTCCAGCGTGCTGAAGTATACACTTTCTCCTGAACCTTCGCAGGCCATTTTAGTAGATGCTAGTGGACCAAAACTAATGTGGTTGTTTTCGGTTTTGAAAGTTCCATTGTAATTATTGCAACTACTGTTTCCAGATACTTTTTTTGCTGTCAAATCAAAGGTGATCGTAGGCTTTTTATTTGGATATAGACCTTCAAATGCAATACGTGGTCCAGATACATAATCTAATTCCCATGTACCTGCTAGTGCTTGCTCACCTTTTTCTGCTTTGATAAGCGTAAATTTAGCTAATGTTTTTCCACCTTTTTTTAAACTCAATACTTCTCCTTCTATTGTGTAGGTATCTACTGCTATAATGTTTTTTGATAACGCCTGTTCTATCTCGAACTCAGGACAAGCCATCATTGTGGAAATACCTTGTTCAAATTTAATTTTGTTTTTTCCCGTGATATTTACTGCTCCACCTAAAGTATTACAACCTGCATTTGCAGCATATCTATCGTCTTCAAACTGTAAGAAGGGGACACGTCCGTTTACCTGTGCTGGTACTGTTTTTCCATCTACTTCGATCAGTTGCCACTTGTTTCCTTTTAGCTGCATAGTTTCTGTAGTCGAATGCTCTTTGTTCGTATTTTTTTTGAA
The DNA here is from genome assembly GCF_012030425.1 of Sphingobacterium sp. B16(2022). Classification (GTDB taxonomy): domain Bacteria; phylum Bacteroidota; class Bacteroidia; order Sphingobacteriales; family Sphingobacteriaceae; genus Sphingobacterium; species Sphingobacterium anhuiense. The sequence continues at coordinate 152,287 of NZ_JAAUVN010000002.1, forward strand.
AACTGAACAACTGCTTAATCCAACGATCAGCGTTGCCATGATTAAAATCTGATTAAATTTCATCTTTTATCTTTTTTTGATATGATTGTTTAACAATAATTAGAACGTTTGGTTTGAGTGAATGCTACATTTTATACAAAAAAAGAGGAAACCTATTCGGGTTTCCTCTTTTAATCAGCACTATAGAATTGCTGTTATTTTTTATTTTGTTGTGCTTGACGCATCGCTTCTTCCATTCTTGATTGGAATGACGATTTCTTTTGCACCTTTGGATTCTTTTTATTGTCTTCTAATTTCGCTAAAATCTTATCATCATTAACCATTGAACGGATGATCAACTGTGTTAAGAATGTTAGGATTGCACTTAAGAAGTAATAATAGTTTAATCCTGCAGGGAAACTATTCAAGACGAAAAAGAAAATTAAAGGCATAATGTAACCAATGTATTTCATTTGTCCTGTCGCACCCGAAGTCGCATTGTTGTACCAAGTGGTCAATAATGTTGTTAAAGTCATCAATACGCACATCAATGATACGTGATTCACGCCGAAAATCGGTGCGAATGAGAATAAGGTATCGTATGTTGACATATCTTTCATAAACAAGAAACTTTCACCTCTCAGCTCGAATAAATTCGGGAAGAAGTAGAAGAAAGCAATTGTAAATGGCATTTGTAATACCAATGGAAGACAACCTCCCAATGGGTTTACTCCAGCTGTTTTATACAATTTCATTTGTTCTTGCTGCAACAATACTGCATTGTCTTCACCTACTTTAGCTTTTATTTCATCTAATTGCGGTTTCAATACACGCATTTTAGCCATTGATAGGTAAGATTTGTATGTTAATGGTGATAATACCAGTTTTAACAATAATGTTAGAACAAGGATAACTATACCATAACTCAAATGGAAATTGTCTAAGAAATCAAATACAGGTACTGTAATAAATTGGTTAATCCAACGCATTGGTCCCCATCCCATATTAATGATTTTATGAAAATCATGACCTTCTGCTTTAAGCGTTTTGTATTGATTAGGGCCAAAAAAGAAGTTTAACGAATAACTGTTGTCTTTTTGAGTTGCATAATCAAGACGTGCTGTAGCCGCATAAAGTTTAACAACATCGGATTCGATTGTTGTTTTTACATTTACATCTGCTGTTGTAAATCCTGTTTTGCTTGAAAGAATGTTTGAGAAATAGTGTTGCTTGAATGCAATCCATTCTACTTTTTCTTTTAACTCTTTTTCTTCATCTTTTGCTTCTGACAAATGGTCTACATTACCTGCTTCTTTATAATAGATGGTAGATTTTTGACGTTCAGAATCAATATTTTGTTCTTTCTGTAGTAAAATCGTTTCCCAATCTAAAGCAATCGTTTTTTGATCGATCTTGTTTTGAATACCTTTTGTGTTGATATCAAGACCTAAATTGAAACCATTACCTTTGATGGTATATACGTATTCAATATACTGATCAGCTCCATAAGCTAATTGTAATTTAATCGATTTTGAATCTTCGCCTGTTATCTTTACATCAGCATCTTCAGAAGTAAAGAACAAATCGTTGGTATTGATGTTTTCACCGGCGACATTAAATTTCAATCCAAATCTATTGTGGTCACCTTCAAACAATACTAATGGTTTACCATTAAAATTTGTTTCACCTTTTAATTGTACAGATTTTACACGACCGCCTTTAGAGCTTATTTTAGCAATGATTTTATCATTTTCTACTGTAATGATTTTTTCTGTGCCAAATTTCGCAGCTCCAAAAGGAAGTTTTAATGCTGCAGAGTCAAGAGGCTTGGCCTCTTGTGTTGCTCCTAGTTGTGTATTCGCTTTTGTCGAGTCTGTTAAAGGTGCTAGACCTTTTTTAACACGTGCTAACGAATCTTGTAGAACTTGTTCTTTTTTTATTTCTACGTCGGACGGTTTCATTAAGTAAAATGAACCGGCTATAATTCCGAACATCAGAAGTAAACCAATAAGGGTATTTCTATCCATTTTTTTAAATTAAACTTACTTAATTGTTTCCTGCTTTTGTATCTTATTTTTCTTATTCGACAAAGCAGCGGCTACAAAGCTAACAAAAAGTGGGTGAGGATTTGCAACAGTTGACTTTAATTCTGGATGAAATTGTCCTGCTACGAAAAAAGGATGGTTTTTCAACTCAACAATTTCTACTAATCCTGAAGTTGGGTTGATTCCTGAAGTAATCATTCCAGCTGCTTCATATTGCTCTAAATAAGCATTATTGAACTCATAACGGTGACGGTGACGTTCGGAGATTCTTGTTTTTCCGTATATATTGAATGCTTTTGTACCTTTTTTGATATCACAATCGTACGCACCTAATCGCATTGTACCGCCCATGTTAGTGATGTTTTTTTGATCTTCCATTAAGTTGATCACTGGATGTGGTGTATCTGGATTCATTTCCGTACTATTTGCATCTTTTAATCCCAATACATTACGGCCAAATTCAATTACTGAACATTGCATGCCTAAACAAATTCCAAAGAAAGGAATATTGTTTTCACGTATATATTTAATAGCGGCTAACTTACCGTCTAATCCACGTTCACCAAAACCAGGAGCAACAAGTACGCCATCCATTTCGCTCAACTTGTCTTGGACATTTTGATCATTTACACTTTCCGCGGCAATATATTGTAATTTTACTTTACATTCATTGGCCGCTCCGGCGTGGATAAAACTTTCGACTATAGATTTATATGCATCTGGTAATTCAACATATTTACCGACTAATCCGATATTTACTTCATTAGTAGGATTTTTTAATTTTCCTAAAAATGCTTTCCAGCTATCTAAATCTGGTTCATTCTTATTCGAAAGTTTCAATTTAGCAAGGACAGTCTTGTCTAATTGTTCTTTCAGCATATTTAAAGGAACGTCATAAATAGTAGGAGCATCAATCGATTCTACAACAGCATTAATATTGACATTACAAAATAATGCTAATTTTTTGCGAATTTCTTGCGTCAATTTATGTTCTGTACGACAAACTAAAATATCAGGTTGGATACCGTATTCTAATAATGTTTTAACAGAATGTTGTGTTGGTTTTGTTTTTAATTCACCAGCTGCTGCTAAGTAAGGTACTAATGTTAAGTGAATAACTACAGAATCATGAGTGCCTAATTCCCATCTTAACTGACGAACTGCTTCGATGAAAGGTAAAGATTCGATATCACCTACTGTACCACCTAATTCTGTGATGACAATATCATATTTTCCTGTTTCACCTAATAAACGCATACGGTTTTTGATCTCATCTGTGATATGAGGAACAACTTGAACTGTTTTTCCTAAATATTCACCTGCGCGTTCTTTTTGAATAACAGATTGATAAATACGACCTGTCGTCACGTTATTAGCTTGTGAAGTAGGTACGTTTAAGAAACGTTCGTAATAGCCTAAATCAAGGTCTGTTTCAGCACCATCTTCCGTTACGTAACACTCACCATGCTCATATGGATTTAATGTTCCTGGATCAATGTTAATGTAAGGGTCAAATTTTTGAATCGTAACCTTGTAGCCACGTGCTTGGAGAAGTTTAGCAAGAGAGGATGCAATAATACCCTTCCCTAACGACGAAGTAACGCCGCCCGTAACAAAAATATATTTAGTCATATCAATAATGGATTTCAAAATATAAGGCCTAAAATGGCCTAAATATCTGCTTTATGTACGGGATACAAAGATAAGAATATTTGTGGAAGACGACGTTTTTTTTTGTCTTTAATTTTAAAACACTAATTTTTTGACATGACGGTTGCATGAGGTTTAATCTTTGCTAATTCAATTTAGATCTAAACTTCATGAAAAAATCTTCAAAGTATTTTTTTGATAAATGTGCTGTTATAAATGTACCTGCTATAACTAAACTGTAGAAAATCAGAAAACTTAGGTAGGGATCTAGTGTTAGTAAATGTTTTTTCCCTAAATGAATAACGGCAAAGATCACGATCATATGATACATGTAAATTCCATAGGAGATTTTGCCTCCGTAGTCTAAAAAAGTATTGTTGAAAAATGATTTTGAATTTAATCTGATACCGATAAACAGAATGAGATTGAGAAAGAGTGCATTTAGAATGATGTATGAAAAGATCCAATGATCAAAAATATTTGATCCAATAAATGCTATACATGTATTTCGGAAGAATAAGAATGAAAATAATACGGCTAATAAAAAGTAATTGACCGCTGCATATTTTTTGTACCAAGCCTGTAAGTTTATATTGGTGTGGTATAGGAAATAAGCTCCCAGTGCACCAATTGCCATTGATTCGAAAGCAAAAGTTTTGATAAGATGCACAACAAGTACGTCTGTAATGATGTTGTTAAAACATAGTATCAGTAAAAGAATTTTGAGTAAAAATATACCTATAATAAGTGCAAACTTGTTGTCTATCCATTTAAATAGGGGTGCCCAAATGATGTAAAACCATTCTTCAACGCCGATAGACCATAGGGGTTCGAGTAGATGTGAGCCATAGGTAAAGGTGACGATACTGGGTAAAAATAAAACAAATAACAGCCAGACCTGCCCTATGGTATAGGGGAATGAATAGTTAATATGTAAGACCTGAAATAGAAAAGGGAAGATAACTATGCCTATGGCGACTAATAAGAAATATAAAGGCCAGATGCGAATGACTCTTTTCAGATAGAAATTTTTAATGGATATTGTCTTTTTCTGATCTTGTTCTTTCAGTAACAAATAACTGATGAGGAAACCACTTAAGACAAAGAAAAATTTGACAGCAGTAGTTCCATTTTGAAAAAAACTAAAATGTTCATAGGTGATGAAATCATTTTTTGTCCGAATGACTTCTCCATGGTGAAATAGAACGAGGAGTGCGGCAAAAAAACGGAACGCATTTAGATTTGGAAAAAAAGATATGTTCTTATACATTGTTGCTGTAAAAATAGCAATATTAGTTTATGTTTCTGCGTTATTTTGTTTCTACAAATTATTGTTATAGCGTTATAAATGTTGTGTGAATAGCATTTTTTGAATTGATGCAGACGTTCAGATAAGCTATGGTAGAGTTACTGGTTATAAAGATCAAAATTACCTCTATTATCTAAGGATACTTGAATTTTTTTTGACTGTTTTTCCTTGATCTTCATACTATAACTTTGTTTGTCTTTATTTAGATCCAAAGTGACCTCATAATCTTTCAAAGCGGGTAGTAGGTATTGATTATATAATGAAAGTTTCGTTAATTGATCGCTATATCGACGATTTTCCTTTTTAAACAATTGTTGTAAATAATGAATATTCCAAGCTAGTTTAGTGACGGCATAACTATTTGGAAGTGTTGCTTCCTGCTTTTGTGCTTGTTCTACAAATTGTATATATCCCCATCTTTCTGGATAATGCATATTAATTAAACCGATCGGTGACCATACCCAATTGTCTTCAGCTAAGGGCTTATTATTTTCTTTTTTTCTACTGTAATGATTATTTGTGATATCATGTTGCCATTGTACACGTGAAAAATTACATAACCAGTAATCATTTGCTTTAGGCATTGAGGATTTACCGAAAGCATATAATGATTGATGTGGAATTGCAAATTCAACAGACCAGTATGTATCTATATCCTGGGGATTATTAAGGGTACCATTGATATGTACTGCGGATTTTAGATTTTTAACATCCCAATGTGTAATGGCCTGACCCCCGAATCGATATGGTTTTGGTAACATAAGATCGAAAATGGTATGTAATGGATTGACCTCTATTTCGTAATATTCTGCTTGATATAAATTGGGTTTTAAAAATATTTCAAAGTCATTGTTTAGATAAACAATTTCATCGTGCTTGTAGATATCTGCCCAAATATGAGGTTCATACAGTTTTGCGTACACATATAGGTAGGTGGAATCCCAAAGCATTTTTACTTCGGTTTTATACAAAGGTTTTTTGTGCTCGCCACCTTGAATATCTTCAAAATTATTAATTGTTTTTGCTTTTGTCCAGCTAATTTCATCGTCCTTACCGTCAATTATTAACGGTTCACTGATTTTAAGTACCGGATATGTTTTTGGAATGGACTGTAGTGCTAAAAAATCTTGAATTGAATTTTGGGCATAGCTGTTCAGGAAACAGCACAGGAATACGAGGGTAAAAATAGACTTGTTCATATAATACTTTTCAGGTCATAAGATAAACTAAAAAGATTTAGCATGGAAGAAGTTTTTGACTTGTAAAGAAAATGTTGCTATATTGGGGATTTATGGCAATAAAAAAAGGCATCGAAACTGAATTCAATGCCTTTTTTTATACTTGTGTAGTCGTAATTAGATTCTTTTAGACTTAATACGAGCAGCTTTACCAGTAAGACCACGTAAATAAAATAATTTAGCGCGACGTACTTTACCGTAGCTGTTTACTACAATTTTTTCAATGTTTGGCGAATTTATAGGGAAGATACGTTCCACACCAATGCCATTTGAAATTTTGCGTACAGTGAAAGTTGAATTAACACCTTCGCTGTTCAATTGGATAACCACACCTTGGTAAATTTGGATACGCTCTTTATTTCCCTCGCGAATTTTATAATGAACGCTTATGGTGTCTCCTGCTTTAAATGCGGGAACTTCATTTCTGATTACCGCTTGTTCTTCTACAAATTTTACTAAATCCATGATTATGAGTAATTAAATACGATTATTAGCCTGTAAAAATCGGAATGCAATATTACAGCTTTTTTTTTACTTTAAGAAATACTTTTTTCAAAAAATATTGAGCTGCCTTAGTTTGTTGCAAAGATAGAAAAACACTTTTAATATTTAGACCCTTGCTCACGATATATTTTAAAAAGTTTTACACATCGAGGTTAGGATGTGAATTTAAATGCTATCGAATTGAATGCTGATATTTTATTTCTCAATAAATCAGGCTTTTATTTAATAATGTTAAAATTATATTTGACAGATTGAAAAAACGCTGTATATTTGCATCACAGTAAACAAAAGGGGATACCTTTTCGGGGTGTAGCGTAGCCCGGTATCGCGCCACATTTGGGATGTGGAGGTCGTAGGTTCGAATCCTGCCACCCCGACCAAGAAAATAAAAGCTCTAACGAAAGTTAGGGCTTTTTTGTTTACGTGCAGATTCGAATCGCAGCATCTTTTGGAATAAGCTTATGACCAATAGGCTTAAAGTATTCTAGCCTCCCGATCAATATACTTCAAACCTTAAGAAAATGACCAATTCGGTTACTCATTTTCTATACTAATCTTTGATTTTTGAAATATGCTCAACAATTAACATTCGTTTTTGTGCTGTTTGTCACAAAGTGATCTCTTTCCCTCGATCTGTCTTCTTGGCTCCATTATTGTGTCAATTCAGTTGCCGATAGCAATCAAAGAAATTGGAAATCGCGGAAACGAGATGGTGATGATCTATAAATTGACTTTTAGGATTCAATTTTTTCCATGACGATTTACTCAATATGGTTGGAATTATTTAGTTTTGGCTTGTTAGCTAAGGAAGATTACACTATTGCCTCCTCGGCAAAGGAACGTTTGGAAAAACTCAGAAATACGGACGAATAATGATATTAAAAAAAATAATTGGCTTCAAATACCTGTGTACCGGGATGCTTTCCGCTTTGGTGGTTACGGGTTATGGGCAGGAAGTAGAGAAGCAACTAAATGCAGAGCAAGTGCAAACGATGGATTCCATTGATGTCGTACGCGACTACCGACCTGTTCTGGCCGATGCCGTAAAGGTTCGCAGGAGCCCAGATATGAGTCATATCAATCGGGAAGCCATTGAGACGGAGCTACGTCAAATAGCCACAGCTACCTATTTTGCAAATAAAACGTTTAAACAAGCTTATTACACTATATTGCTTAAACAGCATCCAAACGCTTCACGCAGCAATATTGATAGTTACCGTATCAGCTATCTGGCTTACCAGGCACGTGAATATCCAAGAGCGGCCTCTATTTTGGAGTCGCTGGAAGCTTCGGATGCCTTTTATCAGGGTTCGATCATAACTTTGGGTCATATTGCACTGGAAACCGGCGATAAGCAACGCGCACGAAATGCATTTGTCAAAGCGATGAGACTAGATTTCGACCCCCAATTGAAAGCAGATGCGCAATTTAACTATGCCAAAATCTTGTATGCAATGGACTCTACCCAAGCCGCTCAGCAAGTTCTGGAAAAATATATTGCTCAAGAATATGGGGGGCGTGAACTAGGCGCTCAAGCACAGGAAAGTGCGGAAATATTATCGGCTCAAATCCTGTTGGGGACGAGTAACTTCCATACTGGAGTAAGTCTGTTGGAGTCGTTGAAAGATAGAGGGCGGGAAGTCGATGCTACTTATCAAAAAGCAACTTACTATCGCGGATTGGAGTTTTATAACGAGCGCGCTTTCGAAAATAGCATATCGACATTCATGAGATCTGAAAAATTCCCGATCGATGCAAAAATGGCCGCGCTTGCTACTTATTGGAAAGCGGAAGCGATGTATGAAGTGCGCAAATATGGGGAGGCGGTAGAAAACTTCTCCCGGTTCTTACGGTTGCCTGTTGCAAAAAATACCGACGTATATAATTATGCAAATTATGGGCTGGCTTATGCCGCGTTCAGAAATAACAGTTTTAGTATGTCGGCCGATTATTTTGAGCGCTTTTTGGCTGTCGAGGGAAGTTCGCTAGATGAAAATATACGTCATGACGTAATAGCACGTTTGGGCGATTCGTATTTGTCTATGCGCAATTACGACCGTGCCAACCAATATTATGATCAGCTTATCAACAGTAAAACTTCCAATCAGGACTATGCGTTGTTCCAACGAGGTGTTATCTTTGGATTGCAGGGAGACCATGAAACCAAGCTAAAGATCCTGCAGTCTGTTTTGAAACAATTTCCGGCTTCGAATTATGCAGATGACGCCGCCTTTGAGATCCCCTATACCTATTTCACTACGGGAGATTATGATCGCGCTATCGATGGTTTGCAACGGATGATCGAAAAATACCCGCGCAGCAGCTATGTGCCCCGCGCATTGATGACCATAGGGCTCGTGCAGTATAATAAAGATGATTCCGAAGCGGCGAAAGCCACTTTCAAAAGTGTTGTGGAGAAATATTCCAAAACCAATGAGGCACAGCAAGCGATGCGTTTTATTGAAAACATCTACCTAGACCAAGGGGATGCTACGAGCTATATTCATTACGCAATCGGCACCAATGTCAGTAACCTGAGCCCTGCGGAGCAAGATAATATGGCTTTTCAAGCAGCCCAATCTCTGTTTGCCAAGCAGCAATACGCAGCTTCGGTGGAAGCCATCAATGCGTATTTTGATAAATTTCCGAAGCCCAAACAAGAAAAATATGCCCGTTACATCCGCGGGGTGAGTTCGTACCGCACTGGGCATCCAAAGGAAGCACTGCACGATCTGAATATCATCCTAAACGACTGGACAAGCAAGTATACAGAAAACACCTTGCTGACAGTGGCTGCCCTATATCTTGATCTAAAAGAATACAACGAGGCGATTGTGCACCTCAAAAAATTGGAACTCAATTCAGATTATAAAAAGAACTATGGTTACGCAATAAGTAACCTGATGATGTGTTATTTCGAACTCGGCGACATGGAGCAGATGGCCAAGTATGCGAAGTTGATAAAAGATTACGATGGCGCATCGCAGGAGGAAATTGCTAAAGCTCATTTATACAGTGGAAGGGTATTGCTACAACAAAAGAACATCGTGTCTGCCATGAAGGAACTCAATCTGGCTGCTCTGAAGAGCCAAAAGGCGGTTGGCGCAGAAGCGCGATACCGTGTTGGGCAACTGCAGTATGATAACAAGGAATACGACAAAGCCATTGAAACTGCCTTTGAGGTGATTAATAGTGAGGAAGAAAATGCATACTGGGAAGCCAAGAGTTTCCTATTGCTTGCTGATAGCTATGCGCGTAAAGGCAATACTTTGCAGGCGAAGAGTACGTTGGAAAGTGTAATTGAAAATTATGAAGAAAAAGATGATATCATTCCGTCAGCAAAAGAACGTTTAAAGAAATTGAACAATAAGTAACCTTCGCTTGTGAAACAAAAGAAAAATTCATTTCGTTTCTAAAGGTAGACGTAACAAGTATAGTTATGTTTCCCAAAGGACCAATAGCAGTAAGACTGAAAATAGTGTCCGGTGTGAATAGCATTCAGGTGCCGAGTTATTTTTATATCCTGATATAACAGAAGAGAGTCAAATTGAAAGTGCGATGAGGACTTACAAAGTGAATAGCAAGTGAATAGTAGGTTTACAAATGCCACTGTATAGCAACATCATTGTTTTTTTTAGCTTCATTTTGGCGAGAAAACAAAAATAAACAAGGTATTAAAGTTATCTTTTTCATATAGCTAAGTTAGCATATTTTTATAACATTGCTATCCAATTACGCTTACCTTCATTAAATGTGTGATCAGTTCATGATAAGGCTTAATTATGCTAAATCTTTCGATGGATTCAAAACCAGAATCTTGACCAAGATTATAGCTATAACATCATTTAATACATAGGCAAAAATATATTCATCAGAAATATCAATAATTTAAAAATCAGTATTATTTAAAATGCACAACGGGTTATTACTAAATTTCTATACCAAGTAAAAGTATTAAGTGTTTCGTTCAAGTCATAAGACATCGCCACATCATATGCCCGCTTAGGATAGCTGTATGCCTTATAACCAATATTGATAATGGGATTTAACATACTAATATGCGACCTAACAATTTTGAAGCGTGTTCTACTCAGCAGTTACTCAGGTGTAGGTGCTCATTTTTTAACGCGACGAAGAGAACGCAAATAATTTCCTGTTTTCTTTAAGACAACCACAACAGAACCTGCTTTCCCGGAAACAGTCCCCTTAACGCCATTTTTGATGATTGCCATAATTACCTGATTAGTTTACAGATAATCAAGATAAAAATTAAAACGGGAACATCCTAATACCAAATTTTAGCTAATAGCAATTTTTAATCAATTTTTAGACAGTAATCAGTCAATATTGATACAGTCTACACTGAGTAATCACTGAGCAAGCACTGAACAAACACTGAACAAGTAATGTTAAAAAGTATAATTTGTTAATCATCTGATCTTCGTTTGCTGCACCTAAAAATTAAAGAGAGGACCTACGTTTGTGTAAATACCAAAATAGGTTATGATTTCTGCTTGCTGGACTATCGGGGTTATGGTAAGAGTGGGGGAACAGTGACCAATCAGGAACAATTATACGACGATGTATAATTGATGTATGACACTTTAAAAGCCAAATATAGTGAAAACAGAATAGTGGTAATAGGGCAATCCATTGGGTCTGGAGCGGCATCATTCCTTAGTGCTCACAACCAGCCGAAAATGGTAATTTTACAAGCCCCTTATTATTCAATAGCGGATTGGATACATCAGTTGGTACCAGCTCTTAAAATTGTAAATAACTCATTTAAGTTGGAAATTTATAGTTATTTGAAGAAAATAACCTACCAGTTAGTTCTGATACACGGAGATGCTGATGATGCTGTATATTATGGTTCCTCAAAGAAATTATCAAGATTTATAAAACCAACAGATCGGTTTATCACCCTTCCTGGCGAAGGACATAATGATTTTACCAAAAATGAAACATATTTGACGTGGATAAAGAGACTGCTCAAGTAACTATTCGATAGATTATCCATCTTTTCTCCCCATAAGCTTAAAGTAACAATATGGAATCTATCAAAAAGATTAATGTAGCCCTACAGAAATCTTATGTGGCTATTTGTGACATTAAAAGAACCATATTTAGTATGTCATCAATCTACCTGTTGTGAAATGAAAATGGGTGATTCTCTATAAAAACATGCTTCTACTTTCGTTGATTAGCCCTTTTTAACAAATTGCTTTTAATTTTTTATTGTCAGTCAGGATAGTGCAGGATGCTTAAGCTATATCGGATTTTTATATTTGAGGTAGCTAAAAAAAGCAACCCTTATACTTTTGATTATAAACAACTTATAGGTGCCTTTTATCCTGGGTCCTAATATCTTTAATAGAATATAGAATGAAAAACTTTAATAAAAAAGGAGGTTTAGGTATGGGAGAAGAATCGTACTAAGAACGAGCTTGAATAAAAAACCGATAGTGTTCTAGCACCATCGGTATGCATTTAAGGCCTTATTTTAAATTAATAGAGAGCGTCTAAACTCTTAATCTTAAAACCATCAAACCTTGCAAAGTTATGCAATATGATCAATTTAACAAAAAAATAACTGAGAATTTTACAGTCCAAAATTTATGTAGAACGCAGACTGAAAAAATTTCAAATCCGCTACTAGGACGTTCTAGTCTTTTGAAAGCATCATTATTATTGTCTGGAATATTTTCTATTCAACTGTCTCATATTCAAGCTTCAGTGGTGGGTTATTCGGGTCGTGTCTTTGATTTGGAGGAAAATCATGGAATGCTTTTTAATAGTAATTCAGCTAGAATTACCCGTAGCAACATCCAAGAGCAAATTACTGTTAGCGGTATCGTACGTGATGCAAAAGGACTTCCTATCCCGGGTGTTACTATACAGGTCAAAGGTACAGATGTTGCCACATCTACTGCTGAGGACGGGAGCTATGTCATAACTTTAAATAAAGGCCAAAGTTTGTCTTTTCGGAATATAGGTTATTCTAGCCAAGAAATTGTGATTACAAAAGCAGGAGAGCAGCACGTTACACTAATCAGTATGTCACAAGACATCGATGAAGTTGTGGTGGTGGGATATGGTAGTCAACAGAAAAAGGATGTTACTGGATCTATCGCATCGGTATCGATGAATAATGTTCGGGGGCAAGCTATTGCTAGTCCTGATCAAGCCTTAACGGGCCAGATTTCAGGTGTTCAGGTAAGTACCTCCAATGGAACACCAGGAGGTGGTCCCAGGATTCGTATACGTGGAATTGGTGCTATCGGAGCAGGAGGATCGCCATTATATGTTATTGATGGATTTCCGGTTCCGTCTTCTTCAAGCGAACGCTCAAATCCTTTGACGGCAATAAATCCCAGTGATATCGAATCTATGACTGTATTAAAAGATGCATCTGCAACAGCAATTTATGGATCGAGAGGTTCTAATGGTGTTATCTTGATCAATACGAAAAAGGGTACAGTTGGAAAATTGAAGATCAATGTTGCGGCGAGTTCAGGTATTCAGGAAGTACCAAAAAAAGGTCGTCCCAATATGATGAATGCTATGGAATTTGCTCAGTTTCGTAAAGAGGCTATAGAAGATAAAATCCGATATGAGGAAGGTAGGGAGCCTACATTAAATGATATTCCAGAGGAATATCGTAATCCTGAAACTTTAGGGGCTGGTGTAGATTGGTATGATGCAGTTACCCGAATTGCACCAATGTCTGATTTTAATGTGAGTTTTAGTGGTGGAAATGAACAGATACGCTCTTTTGTTTCGGCAGGTTACCTGAATCAATCGGGGGTGATGTTAAACACTGGTTTTGAAAGGTTTTCCGTCCGGGGTAATGTAGATGCCAATATCTCTAATAAATTAAAATTGGGGATGAATATTGCACCTACATTATCTTATCTCAAAGGAGGTGTTAGTGGGCAGGGTAGGGATGAATTTTTCGAAATTTCCACACCCGTTTCTACCATTTATAATGCAGATGGTACTTACAATCCATATATCGTTTCACCGGGTACTTTTGGGAACCCTAATCCAGTTATGTTCTTGAATGAACGTGTTGATAAAAGCAGCAAAATGAAAATTTTGATGAGTGCCTATGCGGAGTATAGCATTCTTCCTAAACTAAAATTTAAGACAACTTTTAACGTTGATTATCAGGATGAAAGTGGTGAATACTTTCGACCTTCAACTCTAGCAAACCAAAATGCTCCAGGACCGTCGATTCCCAGTGGAAACTATACACGTGGTCAATATATCAATTGGGCAAATGAGAATACATTAACTTATGATTACAGTTCGGATAATGGTCATACAATAAGTGCGCTGGCGGGTTACTCCATTCAGTCCCAAAAAGATAAGTCGGCAGGGTTCAATGGGTCGCAATTCCCGGATGATGATATTCAGACCTTAAATGCAGCGGCTAGGATCACAGGTGGTACGGGCATTGAAGATTGGGCATTAATCTCTTACTTGGCCCGTGTAAATTACACTTTTAAAGATAGATACATCCTGACCGCATCTTTCCGTTCGGATGGTTCTTCGAGATTTGGTAAAGATAATCGATGGGGGTCGTTTCCATCTGTTGCACTAGGCTGGCGGCTGTCAGAAGAAAAATTCTTAAAAGATGCGACTTGGGTTGATGAATTGAAACTTAGAGCATCATACGGTAGAAGTGGTAATTTCAATATTTCTAATTATGCGCCATTAAGTAGTATTGGAACGGGTAATTATGTCTTTGGTGGTAGTTTGGCACCAGGTCGTATTATGAACAGCTTAGGTAATAGTTTCTTAGGTTGGGAAAAGATGAAAGAGTTAAATGTAGGTTTAGATTTTGCGACTTTAAATAACCGTCTGACAATTGCAGCAAACTACTACAAGCGTAATACTTTAGACTTATTGTTAAATACGCCGATTCCCCAGTCCTCTGGTTTTTCTTCTGTAACAGAAAACCGAGGGGATGTTGAAAATACCGGTTTTGAATTTTCCGTGAGTTCCATCAATATTACCAATGATAACTTTAAATGGAATACTGATTTCAACATTTCTTTCAATAGGAATAAAGTGATTGCTTTAGGAAGAAGCACTGATCCGATTTTCTCTGGGGCAAGTTCGGAAGGTAACTTTACTAATGTTACCCGAATCGGACAGCCTGTTGGTATGATCATCGGCTATGTGGTTGATGGAATTTATCAAAATCAAGCTGACCTAGAGAAATATGCTTCATTTCCAGGGGCTATTCCAGGCAATCTTCGGATGCGGGATGTGAATGGTGATGGAGAGATTACACCGAACGATGATTTTGACGTCATAGGCAATCCGTATCCTGATTTTACATGGGGTATGACCAATACATTTTCTTTTAAAAATTTCGACCTGCGTGTGCTGATGGTCGGATCAATGGGACAAGAGATGTTGCATGCCACGCGTTTTTACACGGATAATATTGATGGGGTTTTTAATGTACGTAAAGAGGTGGCAGATCGTTGGAGGTCTGAAGCAAATCCTGGTAGTGGATTAGTTCCGACTACAAATGGTACAGGCAGGGGCCGTGTTATGTATCGCGATACGCATTCCTTGTTTATAGAGAAAACGGATTATGTATGGATCCGTAATATCAATTTCGGTTATACATTTCCTAAAAGTATAAAGGGAGTTATCAAGGACATTCGAGTCTATGGAAATATTCAAAATCCTTTCTTGATTACGGGGTATGATGGTAATCCAGAAGGGACCAACATTAATAGAGGTGATATTAGTCCATTGGTGCAAGGACTTGACTACTCTGCTTATCCAGTTCCAAGAATCTATACACTCGGATTAAATTTCAATTTTTAAGTCTACTGTTATGAATATAAAATATATTTTATTGAGTTTGGGACTACTAAGCTTCTCCTCATGTAATCACCTATTAGATGTTAAACCATATACATTTTCCAGCGGTGATAATTATTATGAAAATGAAGGACAAGTCCTTCGCGCTGTGAACGGGGTCTATGGCCGCTTACAAGGTTTGTACACCAGTGATTTTTGGGCGATGACTGAAATGGTTGCTGATAATACCAACTATCAATATGATGAAACCGATAGAGGGGCGCAACAAAGGGAAGAGATAGATGAATTTTTGATAACCTCTTCAAATAATTATATCAATACTGTATGGGCAACATTATACAGTGTTATACAAGAGTCTAATGTTATCCTTAGCCGAATTGATCAGGTTTCTTTTGCCGACGAAGGTTTGAAAAAGCGATATATAGGTGAAGTGAAGTTTTTACAGGCTTTCACCTACTTTCATTTGGTACGCTTATTCGGAGAAATTCCATTACACACGAAGGAAGTTGCGAATCCAACGGATGCTTTTACCAAAGGTAAGGCATCGGTCGAAGAAGTATACGGTGTAATTATACAACATGCTAAGGATGCAGTTGCAAATCTACCAAATAGCTATGATAAGAATAATGCCGGACGGATTACTAAAGGGGCTGCTTTGACGCTGTTGGGTGAGGTATACTTAACAAGAAAGCAATTTGCTGAAGCAGCTTCTACTTTTCAGGAGGTTACGCAATTGGGCTATGCTTTATTGCCTGATTATGCCAACTGTTTCAACCCGAATAATAAAAATAATGAGGAGTCTGTCTTTGAAGTGCAATATGATCAATCTGTTGAAGGTGAGAATAGTAATTTTATTTATATGTTCGGACCCCGAAATGGCAAGTTGAAGTTAGTGGGGTATTCTGGAAATCTTGGTGGATCTAATATTCCAACGCCAAGTATATATAACCTATATGAAGCGGGGGATTTGCGGAAGGATAAATCAATAGCCTTGTTCGATGATCCTTCAAATGCGTCCTATCAAGAGGCAATCGCTTTTGGTGGAAAAATGCCCTTCATCAAGAAATTTTATCATGCACCTTATATTGAAGATGGACGGTCCAATGAGAACTGGCCAGTATACCGATATGGGTATGTCTTATTGATGTTGGCAGAGGCGCAAAATGAGTCTGGGGTTGGAAATCCTTATCTAAACTTAAACTTGGTACGTAAACGAGCAGGATTGGAACCTTTATCAGGTTTGACCAAGGAAGGTTTACGGGATGCTATTGCAAAGGAACAGCGTGTCGAGGTTGCTTTTGAGAGCCATAGATGGTACCAGTTGTTACGTATGGGAAAGGCGGAAGAAGTCTTAAATGCTCACGGAGTGGAAGAGAAAAAACGTCTTTCGCGCTTAAGCTCGGCTTCCTATAATGTGCAGCCCTTTAAGTTATTGTTTCCTATTCCACAGCGTGAAGTGCTAACCAATGGGATTTCACAAAACACGGGGTATTAATCCATGATCTAAATCAAAACAATATATCAGCTTAACAAATAACAATGAGAAAAATTAATAACATGCAGCTCGTGTTGTTTGCCATTTTCCTGCTCATTTTGGCGGGGGCATGTCGTGAACAAATTAAAGATGAAGGTACTAAGGATGAGAATCCGAAGACTAAGAAAATTGTTTTACCTGAGGGTTTTGCAGTAGATCATATCTATAGCCCGTCGGATAATAAACAGGGATCATGGGTCGCGATGACCTTTGATGATAAGGGGAGGATGATTACCTCGGATCAGTATGGAGCATTGTTCCGTATCGAATTGCCACCTATAGGTTCAGATAGTACGATGAAACCTAAGATTGAAAAGTTAGATTTTCCATTAGATAATCCGGCTGATACTAGTTCGACGAAAGTAGGAATTGGATTTGCTCAAGGTTTGTTATGGGCCCACAACAGTCTATATGTGGTGGTGAACCATAATCCGGATGAGCAGCTTTCGAAAGGTAGTGGTTTGTACCGTTTACAGGATACAAATCAGGATGATAAGCTGGATAAGATTACACAATTATTGGCCTTAAATGGTGAGGGTGAACATGGACCGCATAGTGTTGTGCTTGGACCTGATTCGGCGATATATTTAATTGCGGGTAATCATACTGATTTGCCCAAGATGGATGCCTATCGTTTACCCTCAAACTGGCATCACGATAATTTGTTACCTCATATCGTAGATTCACAGGGTCATGCCACCGATCGTAAAGAGCCGGGGGGCTGGATTGCTAAAACTGATCCTGAAGGTAAGCACTGGGAGATGATTAGTGGTGGGTATCGAAATCCGTTTGATATTACTTTTAATGATGATGGCGAAATGTTTACCTACGATTCGGATATGGAATGGGATTTTGGGATGCCTTGGTATCGCCCAACAAGGATCTGTCATGTAACAAGTGGTGCTGAGTACGGATGGAGGACTGGTAATGCCAAATGGGATCCCAGTTACCCCGATAACCTACCGGGTACGCTGAATATCGGACAGGGCTCGCCAACGAATCTTCTCTATGCAAGCAAAGCGAAATTTCCGGATAAGTATAGAAATAGTCTTCTGGCATTTGACTGGAGTTTTGGTATTATCTATTCTGTTCAGTTAACACCAAAAGGAGCGACTTATGAGGCAAAAGCGGAAGAATTTATATCGGGATCTCCACTTGCATTGACATCTGGAGAGATTGGGCCTGATGGTGCTTTATACTTTTTGACAGGGGGGAGAAAGTTGGAGTCTGATCTTTATCGCGTGTATTATAAGGGACATGCTGATATTGAGCCTAAGAAAACGAAAAATGAAATTCCTAAGGGGATTGCCTTGCGTCGCGAGATTGAACAATTTCATAAACCATCTGCACCAGGCACTGCTGAGAAAGTGTGGAAATACCTTGGTGATCCAGATCGTTTTATTCGTTATGCAGCACGCATTGCAGTGGAGCATCAACCCGTGGATACATGGAAGCATCTTGTTTTTCAGGAAAAAAATGTACTCCGTCTCACCGAAGCGATGTTGGCTCTGGCCAGAAATGGAGATCAATCTTTACAAGCAGAAATGTTTAATAAGCTGGCAACTATTGACATTAGGAAGCTTCCGCAACAGATGCTTTTAAATCTCTTGCGTGTTTATGAGGTCAGTATAGCTCGAATGGGGACACCTGTTGAATCGCAACGTATTCTACTTTCGGAGCGATTAGCGGGTTTATATCCTTCGAAGATAAACCTTGTCAATCGTGAACTGGGAAAAGTATTGGTAGCTATTGGCGATGCGAGTGTTGTACCTAAGACTGTACCATTACTATACTCAGCAAAGGATGATTCGACCAATACCAGTTTTATGAGTTCTTCCAATCTTATTTTGCGTAATCCACAGTATGGTCTGGATATCGCTGACATGTTGGCCAATATTCCTCCTGCGCAACAGATATTTTTAGCAACGATGTTGAGTTCTGCACATACGGGTTGGACCCCAGAATTGCATGATGAATATTTCAAGTGGTTCTATAAAGGTTTTGGTTACAAAGGAGGCAATAGCTACATCGGATTTATTGATAAAGCCCGAAAAATTGCACTGAGTCATGTAAATAAGGATAAATTGGCCTATTACAGTAAGATTTCTGGTGATTCATTGGTTAATCAATCGGGTAATAGACTAGCCGAAAAAGTTCAGAATGCCAAAGGGCCAGGAAGAGATTGGAAGATCGATACAGCGCTCAAATATATTAATGATAATACTGAGATACGTGATTTCAAACGAGGGGGTGAGCTTTTTGTTGCCTTGCGCTGTGCTTCTTGCCATACTATGAAAGGTTCGGGTGGTTCGGTTGGACCTGATCTTACTCAACTGGGAACACGTTTCTCTCCTAAAGATATGTTGGAAGCGATGATTGAACCTAGCAAAGTGATTTCTGATCAATATGAATCTAAAGTTTTTCATCTGAAAGATGGAACTAAGCAAATGGGACGACTGATGGGTGAAAGTGAAAAGAGTTATACCATTTCGCAAAATCCTTATGCACCGCAGTTAACGAAGGAAATTGCAAAAAAAGATGTTCAGGACATCAAAGTCTCCGAAGTATCCATTATGCCTCCAGGGACTTTAAATGTCTTGAATCCTGAGGAACTACGGGATCTAATGGCATACCTCATGTCGGGAGGAAATGAGAATAGTGATGTATATAAAAAGAAAAATAAATAAAGTGGATTTTTCAAAGAAAGATTGGTTGGAAAAAGTGTCTCATGTGGCACAGGTCGGTGGTATCGAGACTTCGGTTTTGGATAATGGACGGGGACGTGGTACCCGTATTGCCTGGATAAATACAGGTACGGGATTGCGTTTTAAAGTTGTTATAGATCGAGCTATGGATATTGCGGATGCTTATTTCAACCAATTTAATTTGAGCTGGATCAGTAAGTTGGGTGTAACTGCACCGCAACCTTTTTCGGATAAGGGAGCAGATTGGTTACGCACTTTTGGTGGTGGATTGTTGGTTACTTGTGGACTTACTCATGTTGGTGGTCCTGAAGCGGATGTTTTTGGAAGTCGAGGACTACATGATCAGATTAGTAATATTCCCGCAGAAATTATTCATATAAAACAACCGGATTTGTTAAATGGAGATCTTGAAATATCGATCACTGGGAGGATACTACAGGGACATCCTCTTGGACATCCTCTTGAGTTGATTCGGACAATCCGATGTTACCTCGGGGATCCTACAATACATATTGAAGATGTGGTCCAAAATGTTGGTAATATGGATGCACCACACATGTTGCTCTACCACTTTAACTTTGGTTGGCCTCTTGTGGATGCGGGTACTCAATTACTTTGGAATGGAAAATGGCTGCCACGGGAATCAGGTGAATCCAATAAAATATTTAAAGCAGGCTATGATTTTAAAACCTGTCAAGAACCACGTGAAGATCATCGGGGAGCAGGAGAAGAAGCGGTGTTTATATCTCCTAAAAGCGATCAGAAAGGAAATAGCCATTGTGGGCTGTTTAATGAAAAGCTGGGTTTTGCGGTTGCGCTAACTTTTAAGAAAGAACAGCTTCCTTGGTTGACCAATTGGCAACACTGGGGCCCTGGGGAATATGTGACTGGATTAGAACCGGGTACAAATCCACCGTTGGGGCAAAAGATGATGCGTGAACGTAAAGAACTGATTTTTCTTAAACCTCAGGAAAAAAAAGTATATCAACTTTCTTTGAGCATATTAGATACACTTGAAGAAATTCAGGTCTTTAAAGATAACATGTAGATTATAAACATAAATACGATGGAATGGAAAATATAGAAAAAGCTTTTGAACAAGGTAAAGGGATTTTTAGATTGGCGCCAAACTGGGTGCCTAGGTCATTTTGTGTACCTGGAAGAAGGATAAAACTTCATCCAGACGATTATTATGTATTGGGTGGTGAACGTGGCGGTATCGATGAGCGGTGGCTGTCTTCTACTACCCCTGCGAAAAATGGTCCTTTGACGGGTGAATTTGAAGGTCTTAGTTTCGTGGTGTATGAACATGATGGTGAGATTAAACAACTTTTGTTGTCGGATTGCGTTTCTTATCTCAAAGAAAGATTGATTGGAAATCGTATCTGGTCTGATTACCAAAGCTGGCCTATGTATTCCAAATTCTTTGATAACATGGGGCCACTACCCCACCATATTCACCATAACGATGAGAAAGCGGCTTTGATTGGGCAAGCGGGCAAACCTGAAGCGTACTATTTTCCTCCACAGCTAAATAACCATGGAGGCGATTTTCCTTATACTTTTATGGGTATAGCGCCCGGAACCTCAAAAGCACAGATCAAAGAATGCCTGGAAAATTTCAGTAAAGGAGATAATAAGATCACAAATTACTCGCAAGCCTACCGTTTAGAACCTGGAACCGGCTGGGATGTCCCTCCTGGATTATTGCATGCTCCAGGTAGTATGTGTACATATGAACCACAAAAAGCTTCTGATGTTTTTGCTATGTATCAATCCTTGGTTAATGAGGCGATCATTCCAGAGGAATTGTTATGGAAAGGAGTTCCTGATAATAAGCAGGGTGATTATGATGCTTTAATGGACATTATAGATTGGGATCTAAATGTCGATCCCAATATGATGGAGAACCGATTTATGTACCCTAAACCGGTCAAGGCAATTGCTGAGATGGAGCAATCTGGTTATAGTGAGAAATGGATATGCTATAAATCGACAGCTTTTAGTGCAAAAGAATTGACTGTTTTTCCTGGTCAAACTGTTACGATCACCGATAATGCGGCTTATGGATTAATTATGATGCAGGGGCACGGTAAGTTGAATGATTGGACTTTGGAAACACCGGCTCTGATCCGTTATGGGCAGTTGACCTACGACGAATATTTTGTTTCAGAATCGGCTGCGATGAAAGGTGTCATCATTAAAAATGATTCGAAAACAGATCCGATCGTCATGTTGAAACATTTTGGACCTGATAATCCGGATTTGATAATGGAGTCTTAATTACTAAAGATAAAAAACGTACAGATGAGCAAGAACAATTTTCCAAAATTGCACAATGCGACCTGGCCAGGTATTGTAGGCAAGGGCGATCATGAGCCTATTATTTCTTTGGATGAGCTTTTAGAAAAAACAGCTCATGCTAATGTTGATGGTGTCAAGTTTGATGGCATTGATCTAGGTCTTTTCAATGCACATGTAAAATTAGATCCTACAGATGACAATGTCAATTTTGTTGTGGACAAAGTGGGGGGGTATAATTTAGAAATCGGTACTTTGATTGCACCGATCTGGCCACCTGATGGTGGTTCTGCGATGGGTACTCAAGCAGATAGGGATCGCTTTGTAGCTGTTGTGCAAAAGGCAAGTGAGTTTGGTTATAAACTAAGAAAACTAGGTATTCGAACTAATAACGTGATCCGGATCGACTCGGCTACCAGCGTAGCTGAATGGGCTAAAAATCCTCTTGAAAATACCAAAATAATTGCGGAAACATTTAGACGTGCATGTGACGTAGCAGCTACGTATGGAGAACGACTTGCTGCGGAAGGGGAAATCTGCTGGGGTGGCATGCAAAGTTGGAGAACGATGCTGGAAACGCTGGAGATGGTGGATAGGGATAATATGGGGTTTCAGGCAGATATGTCTCATACTTTTTTATATCTACTGGGGTATAATGAACCTAAGGACCGGATTCTTAAAACTGATTTTCAATGGGAAGATAGAGCCGAGCTGGAACGTGGTCTTCAATTCTTGACAGATAAGCTTCGTCCATGGACGATAGATTTTCATGTTGCTCAGAATGATGGAACCGTATTTGGCTCGGGTTCGCATGATAAAACGGGAAGACATTGTTTGCCGACTGATCCGAATGGTAAGCTAGATATTGTAAAGGATGCTGGATATTGGTTGCGCGATGAGAATGGTAACCCAAACAAAGTTTTCGACCACATTTGTTGGGATGGCTGTATGTTTCCAAATGAAGTGATGCATAAACAAGAGACCTGGAATTCAATTCTGGAAACCATGATTAAAGTGCGAAATGCACATGGATGGTCGGTGTAAAAGGTTATAGACTAATTGTTATGAAGAAAAAAGAACTTAGAATAGGATTGATCGGTTGTGGATTTATGGGAAGAACTCATTCCAATGGGTACAAGCGGGTTGGTGATTTCTTTCCTGATTTAGCATACAAACCTATTTTGAAAGCGGTTTGTTCTAGAAGTGAGGATAAGGTTATCGCTTTTGCTGAGCAATGGGGTTATGAATCTTATGAAACGGATTGGAAAAAATTAATCAGTCGTGATGATATTGATGCGGTTGATATTTGTACTCCGAATAATATGCACATGGAAATAGCTGTAGCTGCGGCAGCGGCAGGAAAAATGGTTTTATGTGAAAAACCTTTGTCTAGAAATCTTGAGGAAGGGGCGCAGATGGTCAAGGCTGTGGAAACAAGTCAAGTTAAGAATACGGTATGGTACAATTACCGCAGGCTGCCAGCTGTTACTCTAGCTAAACAGCTAGTGGAAAGTGGAAAGTTGGGTAAGATTTTTCATTATCGGACGAACTTTTTGCAGGACTGGACTATAAATGAAAATTTACCACAGGGAGGCCGAGCTTTTTGGCGTATGGATGCCGAAGCTGCAGGTTCTGGTGTGACAGGAGATCTTTTAGCGCACTGTATTGATTTGGCCATGTGGCTTAATGGTGGTATTAAAGATGTTTCTGCAATGACAGAAATTTTTGTGAAGCAACGTCTACGTGAGGAGACTGGGAAAATGGAAGATGTCAAAATTGATGACGCTTGTATATTTCACTGTCATTTTGATAATGGTTCCTTGGGATTATTTGAATCTACCCGCTATGCTCGAGGACATAAGGCGCTCTTTACATTTGAAATTAATGGTGAGAAAGGCTCATTACGTTGGGATCTGCATGATCTTAATAAATTGGAATATTTTAATAATGCGGATGAGTCAATCGTTAAAGGTTGGCGCTCGATTCATGTGACCGATGGTGATCAACCTTATATGGATAAATGGTGGGTACCGGGATTATCCATCGGTTATGAACACTCATTTGTTCATCAAGTAGCAGATTTTCTAAAAAGTGTAGAAACTGGTGAAGAATGTCATCCTAATTTTCGAGATGCCTATGAGACCCAAAAGGTGTGTGAAGCCGTTTTATTGTCTGCTAAAAACAAATGTTGGGCGGACACTGATGTAGATTGGAACAATTAATGTTAAATTAACTTTTAGCTCATAACAATGAACAAGATGATAAAATATGGATATCTGACTGCTACAGCTTCGCTTTTGATGCTGGCCTGCAATGCCGGAAATACGAAACATGATCAGGGGCAGCATACCGTTCTTGATAGTTCAGTACAAGAAGGGTTTGTCGCAATGCTTGATTCTAATACATTGAAAGGATGGGAGGGAGACAGTAGCTATTGGCGTATGGAGAGTGGTATATTGATTGGTGAAATTAAAGCTGATGCAGAACCTTTAAAGAATAATACTTTTTTAATCTGGAAAGGTGGTGAACCGGGGGATTTTGTACTAAAATCCCAATTCCGAATTTCTGCTGATGGCAATAGTGGTATCAATTATCGTAGTGAACGTTTTACGGAATTACCCTATGCACTGAAGGGGTATCAGGCTGATATTGATGGCCAACATCATTATACAGGTCAGAATTATGAGGAACGTAATCGTACTACGCTAGCTTATCGTGGACAGCAAACAGAGATACCGAATCCAACTGCAGGTGAATCTGGCGCTTCGAAAGGAAATGCCTGGAGTACCCTGATCGTGCGAGATACTTTGGCGACTGCTAAAGAATTGGCGGATGCGGTTAAAGTGGGCGATTGGAATGAAATTGAAATTGTTGCAAAGGGCAATAAGTTATCCCATTATATCAATGGAAAATTGATTTCTGAAGTTGTTGATAATGATGAGTTGCATCGGAAGCAAAAAGGGTTGATCGGTGTACAGGTTCATGTGGGACCACCGATGAAAATCGAATATAAAGATATGAAAATTAAAATGTTGGACTAAATTATCATAATCATTTTAAATAATTTTTTTAAAAAATGATTATATGGTCATTATGATCTGTGTTATATGCCGCATATTTAAATAGATTTTATGCATAACAATCTTTTGGTTAATTTACCTTAATTGCCAATGGATTTGAAATTAGGTTTAAGAACAAAAAGCGCAACTTCACGTTGTGCTTTTTGTTTATTTGTGTTTCTCATTTTTTAGGTTCCTCTCATAGGCCATTGAAATAGGACTAGCTCTCTTTATCTCTTAATACGAAGTGTTTTTGTCGAATTTTAGTTCAGTTATAAAAAGTTGGAAAGACCTTATAAATTTTACTAGTTTTGTTTCGTAAATTCTGAATCTCGTTTACTTTCTCCATTCAAATGAAGAGATCATACCCGGAAAGTATTTCATTAGTTTAGTAGATGTTCTATTTGAATGAATTCGGATAATGAAGTTCTCTTGTAATGGGGGAGTATTTCATATCTATTTTAATAAAGCAGGAAAGTACCTAAATAGAAAATTGTACTAGATTTAATATCCAAATTAACCATCAAAAATTAATGGCCAATACGTTATCTGTATATGTAAAGAATATCCTATATCGGCTTAGTAATGTAGGGGTTGACCCTGAAATGTCTTATGTTGAATCTCAGTATACTAAGCTGATCAATATCTTAAATTGGATAGGAATGTGCTGTATGCTTAGTTATGCTATTGTTAATTTCGGTAATGAACGTTATTTTCTTTCTTTTCTAAATTTATTGAATGTTTGCGATGCGACAACAGTGCTTATATTAAATAAGTATCGAAAGTATCTGAGTGCACGACTAGTAATGGTGATCTCAAGATTAATTATCTATACTGTGGCTGGATTGTATTTTCATAACGGTGGCGAATACTTTCTGGTGGCATTGCTGATCACGACCAGCTTGATGATTGATAACAAATGGATCAGGTTTTCTTTATGTTTTTTAATTTTTATAGCATGTGGGGCCGTGATTTTATTTCCTCAACCACCTTTACTGGGATCTCCCGTTCCTCCAGAACAGGCTTATGCTAATATGATTGTAGGGATTCTATTGATAGTCGGTGTGGTGAGTTTCTTTAAAAGTATCCAGGGTACCTATCAGCAAGAAATTGAAAAACAGCGTCAAGCCTTATTTTCTTTAAATAAGGATAAAGAAAAGATGTTTTCAATTTTGGCACATGATATTCGCAGTCCTATGGTAACACTTGAAAATTTACTGCAGATGTTTCATGAGGATTTGCTGACGCATAATGAAAGAATCGAAACTATCGGTCTTTTGAAAGATCAAGTCTCCCAATTGGGCTCGGTTATGGACAATTTATTACGATGGAGTGTGCGGGGGATGCAGGGAATTCAAACTATAAAAGTTACTTTTTTACTTCGGCCTTTAGTGCTGGAATTATTCCATTTTTTTGATTTCCTTGTACGACAAAAACAACTTACGGTTGATATAAATATTCCTGAGTCCATGAGTCTTTTTGCTGATTATGATCAGACGGCTGTTATCTTAAGAAACTTATTGAGCAATGCGATCAAATTTAGTGAGGTTTGCGGACGTGTAAAGGTTTTTGCCGATGTTAAAGGCAACATGATTGATATTTTTATTAAAGATGAGGGAATGGGAATGGATGACCGCCGAATAAATATGTTGTTTACCTCCTCTCAGTTATCTACAAAAGGGACGATAGGAGAAAGGGGGTTTGGTCTTGGGTTAATTCTTTGTGCTGAATTTATCCGATTGAATGAAGGAACTATTCGGGTAGAAAGTAAGTTAAATAAAGGTTCAGTATTTGCCGTTTCATTACCTAAAAATAGTTAGTAGTCCTTTTTTAATGGGGTATCAATATATTAAATAGAGACTTATTGACATATAAAACCACTTCAAGCGATAATTTCATTTTCCATTTTTTGAATAACTGGGGTTTATTAACTTGCATTTATTCTCTCTTGTGAGAATAAATGTATAAATTTATTATTTAAGGAATCTAGTTATATGAAAATCTTCAATATGGAAAAAAGGTTTTTAAGGTTAATTGAGTATTTATTCGTTTGAGATATGAAAATAAAATTTTTAGTATTTGAACTTTTTTTTAAAAAGTTTTTTTTAAATCATTAAACAAAATAACTAAATCTAATGTAAATAGTCAGTGTAGATCTACAAGTAATGATCTTCCAATTTATATTTAACATTTAAAAACACACGAATTATGGAGAAAAGTATTGTTCAAAAGGTTTTAAAATTCTGGTATTTACCTTTAATTGCTGGCATATTGTATATTATAGTGGGTGTCTATGCAGCGGCTGCACCTTTTAGCTCTTTTCTGGCTTTGAGTATATTTTTAAGTGTCGGGATTTTGATCAGTGGCGTATTTGAATTGTTTTATGCATTATCGAACCGTAAGAACAGTGATAATTGGGGTTGGCATTTGGTTGGTGGTATGCTGAATTTGTTTATTGGTGTATTGCTTATTGCCAATACGGGATTGACAGCATTGATGTTATCGGTATTTATTGGAGTTTGGTTATTATTTAGATCTATTGCTACGATAGCTAATGCATTTGAGATCAAACGTGCTGGAATTGGTAATTGGGGCTGGATCTTGTTTACCGGTATCTTGGGAGTTTTGTTTTCATTCTTGTTGCTTTGGAACCCCTTAATAGCAGGTATTACCATTGGTATCTGGATGGGGATAGGATTAATAACGGTAGGGGTCATGCATGTAGTATTAAGCCTTATTGGTCGAAGATTAAAGAAAATCAATGAAAATCTGGATAATAGAGACAATCGCTATAGCGAAATAAATTAGATTTTGGAATAAAAAGCGCAACACCCTTTGCGCTTTTTAATTAAGTCAATTGTCGATAAATTCTACTTAGTATAACAGATACATGATAAGTGTTGTATATGTTCTTGATTTTTACTGTAAAATAGAGTCCTGCTCATTTGAACTCACTTTTATGTCCGGTTCGGGCTTATAAAAATGTTTTTTTAGTTTCCAAATAGGTAAATAAGTGAACAGAACGGATAATATACCCGCAAGGACACCATCTAGAATTGCCATTGCTAGCGGATCTAATTTGTAATATTTTGATAAGCTGAACTGTGCAAAGAGTAAGAAACTTAAAATCAAGAGACCCGTTACTACGGCGTGTAGAATACCTAACCTAGCCATAAACTTATTTTTATTCAATTCGTCAGCAATACGGTATTCAATGGCACCTTGATCTGCGGCCACTGCTACTCTTTTGATGATATCGACTGTTAGAATCAGCGGTAGAAATATGGCCATAGGCAACGTTAGACGTGCAAGACTTTGCGGTCCTTCAAAAAAATGTGTAAATCCAATTTCCTGAAAACTAGCATAAGCCACGAGGGTATTGAACAGGATGTTGGGAACAACATAATAGATCATACGTTTTCTTAAAAAGCGGCTAAGCGTTGTTTTCGCTATTTTTTTAGGACGAGGGGTGGGAAATTTAAATTTCATAAAGGCTCGTTTAATAATTGCGTCGCTTGATCTTTAATTGCAATAGCTTGATCTTTAGTTAGAAAATCGGCATTAGACATCAATATGAAATCCATTTGGTTCTTAAAAGTGCTTATAACCAGTGTGTTCGGGTTGAGCCAAGGAAACGCAACTGTAGGACTATATAGTGTTTCAAGTTCAAAATTTTTGAAGTTATCTGGTATATTGAGTTTACCCATATTGGACAGGGTTATATCATGACCACCTGGAGCTGATCGCAGTATGGCTATCATTTTCTGGACAATGGGGTGCATTTGTTCGCCTACCCAAAGAAGTTCTCTTACGTTCATTTTGTTTATTTTATGCAGGAGGTCTTGTTTGATTCTTTTTGCATTTTCTAATAGACTTCCTGATTTCAACGTGAGTTCGACTGTAGGTGCAAATGCAAATACATGGTCTTCTTTGATTTCTGGTATAAAGTGACGGATATCAACAGGGCTAATTACTTTGCCCTTGGCACTCTTCCCTTGTATTTGTTGAAATGCCTGCATAAAGACGGCGCAAATAAAAGTATGTACCGAGATACCATTCGTTTTACATTTTTTAATGATTTGATTGGTAGTTTGCAGATCTAATTTCCAGTGTAGGGCATAATTGGCGTCCGAAGCTTTTTTTTTGCTGCATCGTTTTATTAGAAAAAATAATCGCGCTAACCCTAAATAGAATTCTGATTTGAACTTTTTGTTTTTACTGCTGTATTCCACAGGCAGGAATTCATGGATAGACTGGTAGGGCTTGTACGTTTCTAATGATAACGATGGGTCATCCAGTAAACAAAGAAACTCGCGCATTAAGTTGGCGATTGTTGTGCCATCACAGATGCAGTGGGGCATGACCCAAAGAATCTCGGATACGCAGTCGCTTTTGAGCCAAACTAGTTGTGCTAATGGTTTGTTTTTTTCTACAAATAAACGATACCATTCTTTTTCCGATTCGGTAAGCCAATCCTGATCCGTTTTTCGTTCAATGATACGAAGTGGGATGGAGTCAATATTTTTCTGTTCAACAAAGAGTGGTTGCTTCTCGTTGCTATTATCTATTGTTGCTCTTAGTAATGCATGCTTTTTTTGTATTTTAACTAAGGCGGTATGTATCTGTGCTTCTGATAATTCTCCTTTGATTTTTGCTGTAAAAACAGCATTTAAAGGTGTAGTAGAGTCCACATACATGATCCTCTCTACCATCAATAATTTTCTCTTTATCATGCTGTTATCAAAGAATCTAGTTGTAGTTGGATCGTTTGGTTTATTTCATCTCGCATAGCTAATGCTTCTGCATGTGGTAAATATCCTTCGCTTGCAACAAAGGAAAAATCCATTTCGTCTCTAAAGGTGGATGTTACAAGTGTAGTCGTATTTCCCAATGGACCGATGACAGTTGGACTGAAAATAGTGTCCAATGTAAAGGATTTATACTCATGTGGAATTTGAATGCGACCTAAATTTGAAAACATACAATCATTCGATGATTTTCCATTTTTTAATAACTTGGTGAAATTATCTAAAGCATCATGTGCTGATTCCATAACCATCATGGTGATGTAGGGATTGAGCTTAGTGGTTTTGCGGTCTACGCTTTCTTGCATGAAATGTAGATTGTCTTCGAAACTTATCTTTTTATTCGAGGATAATACTATCATGAGTCCAAATGCAAAAAGATGATCGTCCTTTATCTGTGGGGCAAATCTTCTAATATCCACAGGACAGGAGACTTTGTTGAAAGCTGCCTTTCCTCTTACTTTTGAAAATGCTTGAAGTAAGATCGCACATAGGAATGTGTTGACTGTGAAACCTTTTGATTTGCAATGGGTGATGATTTGTCTGCTTAATTCTTTGTCAAATTTCCAGTGAATCAGGTAGTCTTCTTTACGTTCGACTGTTCTTTTGCCAATAGGAATAAATTTAATAGCAGTAGCGGCCAAACGGCCGATGAACTTGGCTTTGAACTTTTGTTTACGACTAGCAAGTAAGTTTTGAGGAACGACGTCCTGAATACCAAATATGGGCTTCTCTATACCAATATCCACAGTAGGGTTGTCCAGTACGACTAGAAATTCGCGCAACAAGGACATAGCAGAACCACCATCACATATACAGTGGTGAAAAACCAACAGCATATCGGAAACTTCTTGTCCTTTTATCCAGATGAATCTTATCAGGGGCAGTTTATGACCATCAAATGATGTATTCCATTCTTTTTTTGATTCATGTAACCAATCATCATCTGTTTTTCTGGTTATTACGCGTATTGGTATTGGAATATCCTTTTGGGGTACTTCAAACCAAGGTATTTGTTTTTGATCATGACTAATAAGTGCTTTTAGCCAAGGATGTTTTTCTTGAATTCTAAATAAAGCATGTTGAATGGCTGCTTCGTCAAACGATCCTTTTAGTCTAAATGGAATAACCGCATTGAAGGGTTCTGTTCCATCACCCAAAAGCATACGTTCTCCAAATAACAATTTTCTTTTCATACCTTATACTGTCGCTAATGTTGCTTGTTCTTTTTCTGCAAAATTTTCTAACAATGCTACCGCTTTGTCATTCCCGCCAGCAGCGGTAAAGGTGTTTAACACTTCTTTAGCAGCATCTCTGTATTTAGGATTTTCCAATAA
Organism: Sphingobacterium sp. B16(2022); assembly: GCF_012030425.1. GTDB lineage: Bacteria > Bacteroidota > Bacteroidia > Sphingobacteriales > Sphingobacteriaceae > Sphingobacterium > Sphingobacterium anhuiense. The sequence continues at coordinate 183,600 of NZ_JAAUVN010000002.1, forward strand.
TTCAAAAACGGTTTCACGTAGTGCTTCTACTCGTAATCGTTTGTATCGGATACTGATACCACAACCTGCTTGTTCAATTAATTTTGCGATATGAAAATGATCATAGGCAATCGGAGTAATTAACATCGGCAATCCATTGCGGAAAGTATCATTAACCGTATTGAAACCACCATGACAGATAACCATATCCATGTGTGGCATTAATGCTGATTGGGGTACAAAACTGCTTACGATAAAATTGGAAGGCCATTCGTCAAAAATTTCGGGTGGAGTAGCTGCTACAATAGTGACTGGTTGATCGGCAAAGGCTGCAATGATTTTTTCAAAGAAGGCTTTTCGAATATCGACCAACAGGGTACCTAATGATACAAATATTTTTGGTGTGGTAGATGCATTTAACTTTTCCCAATCAAAAGGTGCATCGTTGGGACGTCCTTTTACTGGACCGACAAATTTCATGTGCGGTGGAACGGTATCAAAACCGGCAAAAGCCTGTGAGGTAAATACCATATTTAATTTATGCGAATGAATAAAAATTCCTTCATCATAAATGCCCACTTCTTTTTGGAGTCCTTTGATCAGATTTTGCTGCCATTCGAATATTTTGGGTGCGCTCTTTTCGGTATCACCCATTACATCCGGAGGGACAGGAGTAGTCGTAACGCAAGGAATATTGTGTTTGTGCGCAAAAAGTGCTCCTCCAAAAGTAATACAGTCATTGATGATGACATCAGGTTGCCAGTTTTGCGTTAGACGCGTTAATCCTGGCATCATCATTTTGGCAAATGGAACATATGTTTCCTCTAATGCTAGTTTCATGACTTCAGGACCTGAACAGGCTGGGCCGTCATCCTGTCTTTTTAGAATACGTTTAATTTCATTCTGATGCGGAATAAGTTCTTCTTCAGGATAATAATAAGATCCTCCTTCTGGAATATGTTTGCTGTCCAATGGGGTAATACCAAACCATTTGACTTCGTGGCCACGGGCAATAAGACTTGCTCCTACGCTCAATGTCGGGCTGATATGTCCAAAAAACGGAGGGATAACAAATAAAAATTTAGATTTTATCATGGATTTAGCTGTTATGGTCGTGATTGTTTGTTCTAATAAGTCTGCAGCTGTGGAAGTGCCACCAGCATCAATAAATGATTGACCAACGGATTGAGCAGCTTTGCGATAACTTGGATCATCCAAGATGGTGTAAACGGCATCTTTTAAGTGATGCGATTTAAATCTGTTAAAATTTAAACGTTCACCAGCACCTGTACGTACGACACGACCAGCTACATGCGATTGGTCGTATGCAATCGGGATAACAACTAGTGGTAAGCCATGAATTAATGTTTCGGAAACTGTATTGTGACCACCATGACAAACAACAGCATCTAAATGTGGTAAGAGCTCCAATTGCGGTACTTGCTCATAGACGATGAAATTATCTGGCCATTGGTCAAAAAGCTTAGGATCTGATACGACTACTGCCATAATTTGTTCGTCTTGGAATGCATCAATTATTTTTTGAAAAAATGCTTTTTTATGGTCATGATCGAAAGTTGTACCAATACTGACCAAGATCTTTCTATTGGTATCTTTATGAAATGTATCCCAATCAAATTGACTTGATGTTCGGCGCGTTGTCAAAACAGGACCCGTAAATTGATAATTTGAAGTTAGTTCCATTTCACCAAAGAAATCTTTGGATGTCAAAACAAGCGTCATTAAATCAGAACAGGCCAATGAATGCGCGTCAAGAATTCCTAATTCTTGCTGTAATGCCACGATTTGATTGACTTCCCATTCGTGAACTTTTGGCAGTTCATTCATGATTTTAATAGCTGCTGGAGCTGTAACAGTGGTACAATATGGGATTCCAAGTGTTTTTGCCGCAATTGGACCTGCAAATAATTGCTGGTCTGAAATGATCAAATCTGGTTGGAATGCTTTTAATAAGGTAATGATACCGTTATAGCAGTGTCTATTTAGGGGGATGAGAACGTCTTCGTATAAAAACTTGATACTATCGATACCATAAACGACCTTTCGGGAAATGATGTCCAGGTATTGTTCACTTGCCTGTTTTTCATCATCCGTTTGATCATATTGAATGAGTAGTAGTTGTCCGCCTTCTGGAAGCTTGGAAATCAGGTTTTTATCGAGGCTGATCCATGCAACTTCATGCCCTCTATGCAGTAATTCGGCACCGATACTTAAGGTTGGATTGACATGGCCTGTTAAAGGTGGAACAACGAATACATATTTAGCCATAATTTTTGATAAAGATGTTGGTGAAAAAATGAACGATGGTTTCTGCTATACGAGTAGGTTCTTGTATAGGAATGTTATGATCACCCGGTATTAACTTAAGTGATGCATGATTGATCTGCTCTTTTAGCCATTCGCCAGTTGGTCTGCAATTTGAATCAGCTCCATACAGCAATAGGGACGGCATGGGCAATTGCGCATGACGAATGTCTTCTAGAAAATGCTTCTCCGTGACCATATCTGTTTTGATACTGGTTTGTTGAAACAAGAATTCATATTGACGATGGTTTTTTTCCATCTGTCTTTTACCCATTTTGACTTTAGTCGTATCGGTAAAGTTAGCGACGTAGTGTTCCAGAAATTCCTTACTGTACTCTTCGATGATATCACGTGCTTTCTCATCTTGTGGATCAGGAGCTTCCATGATAACGAGTTTCTGTATGCGACTTGGGCTGATTATAGCGGTTTTTAAGGCAATAAGACCTCCAAAGCTATAACCAACTAGGAATACTTGCTCGAGCTGCAGATGATCCATCAGGTCTAACAGGTCCGTCGCCATATGATCCAGATCATAGCCGGTCAAAACACGTTCGCTCATTCCATGACTTTTCAAGTCATACATCACCACGTGAAAGTGCTGCGCCAAGATTGGCGCAATATTAAAATAATAAACAGAAAGATTGCTAAACATACCGTGGATCAATACCACGGTTTGCTTAGCACCTTTGTTTAGCTCTTGTATATGAACTTTTTTGTTGTTTATGTCAATTATTGGCATTCGTAGATATAGTTGATAATCATGCGGAGGTCAAGGTTGATCAATTGATCTAGATCCATAGAAGATAACCATCCTGTAAAATCGATTTGATCGCCAAAATATGTTTTGATTTTCTCTGAAAATGATACAATCTCAATACTGTCCATTTCCAGATCTTTTGTAAAAGAGCTTTCAGGAGTGATATCCATTTCTTCTACAAATTCTTCACCTATTACTTCTGTAATAAAACCTTTTAAAAGTGTGAATAACTCTTCGTGGTTCATTTTTAATGTTGGGTTTACAGTGTCCATCCGATAATATAATTATTATGTTTTATAGTTTTAATTTCAATATTGTTGATCCACAGGTGATCGTCAAGAATTTTTTCGACAGCATATGCTTTGGGATTTCCCTGTAGTCCTTTACCGATGAATTTTCCATAGGCTTCTTTGGCTACCCAAAAGCGGGTCGTCCACTCTGCTTGATTTCTCTCTTTTAATAATTGGAGCTCAGCATCGGTAAATACCAGTGGATAGAATCCAGCGCTACGTTCTTCTATAATCTCCATATCAATACCTACTGGTCTATCATAGCGTGCAATAGCAACGGCGTCTTTTCCTTTGTGGGCTAATGAAACGTGGATGTTATCCGTAGCCTCACCAATAAGATAGGGTTTACCTGCTTCATCAGTACTTATTTCAAAAGTAATGGGGTAGTGTGCATCTCCTTTTTGTTTGAGTAAAAGGTGACGAACAGCATCTTTTACTGCTACTCGACTAACCATCCAGGTTTTTCGTTTATTGGGCATCAACTTCGCGTGGTGTTGTTTCTCTGTTTGGTTGAAATAACGCTTAAGTACAAAATCCCAAGATGCAACTCGAGAGTAAGCTTGGTGGAAATAGAATACTTCAGGAGTTATTTGCTCAGATAAACGGTTATGCGAAGGGGACATGGAAACGTTCCATAAGGCGTCATCAATTTCCAGTCTTCGGTTTTGCCATCCACTGATCGCACACCATACTTTTCCATCTCGCTTGAGTATGATTTCTCCAATAGCAAATTCTGCATTTAACTCCGTCAGCATACAGGTACATTCAAACATACCTTCTTGGTCAAGCATCTCTTCGAAGAATTCAATTTCTCTGATTTTAACAGGAAAAGCGATCCGATCTTGCGTTAAAGTGAGCTGTAACCACAAACCAAATAACTGGCCTGCATTGTCCAATAATGATCCTTTCCCCCCATTACCTTTAATCATACCAATGATACCTTTGGTTCCAACGGCCATAATTTCTGTGATACCCTGATAGGCTTGTCCATGAAACATATGATTTTCATAGATTTCTTCAGGTGTTCTATGGATTGGTAACAAATCTCCAATAGATAAATTGAATGCAGGTACTGGTATTGCTGAACTTTTTAAAAGGACCTCGGCATTCGCAAAATTTTCAATATCTAGATAGGCATGATGTGATGCTCGCCATTCACCTTTTATGGTTTTCTCAAATGTCTTTGCCACATTCATCCATTGGAATACATTCACATGCTTAATTTTATGTACTTGTGTTCCTGGTATTTCAGCCTGTGCTGTTTCCGCTAGTAGCTCAAAGATCATCGTCATCGGAATGACCGGTTCCATATCTGAAACAGGTGTCCAACCAGCAGGCTGTCTAAGCAAACTATGATCGATTAAATACGGATCGCTGTCTAAACTGACTTGTAAAAGTTTAGTGAAACTTGTACTTGCTAGTGCATGAACGACACTTACGCTTGAAGGTGAGTGCGCTGTATCTGGAGTTAGGGGAGCAGTGGTACTGTTCAATAAATTGTTCTCAGAACGCTGTTGGAAAAGAGCCAATACTTCTTCTTGCATACTGATCATATCTGCTATGTTTTCCTGAAAGGCTTGGACAAGCGGATGACTAACTTTGCTAGTTGTAGCACGTAGTGGTGCTGCTGTTCCAAATGATTTGGCTAAGGACTTAACTTCGTTAAAGTTCCGGATAATCGGTAAACCCAGTTGAAGTTTTATGCTGTTTGCTGTTGACTTTGTTGTTGTGGTTGCGTGCAAATCTAGAAAATCTAGTGCGACGGTCTTACCTTCAACAAAAAGAGCACTGATGACACGTTGTAACTGGGCCAGTGCTGAACGAGTAGGACCGCTTGACGTAATTGTACTGAATGGTTTACCTTTTAATGTGTCATCAATAAAACCGATTAACCCGCCGGCACCGACCTGAATAAAGAAGCGTGCGCCCTCTTCATAGAGTTTTTTAGTCAGTTCTCGAAAACGAACCGGTTGTACAAGATGCTCGGCACTTAATTTTCTGATTGCATTTTGATCCTTTGGATAGGGTGCTAAGGTTGTTGCTGACCATAAGGGAATTTTTGTCTCTTGGAAACGAACCTGATCCATACCCGCTAAGATCACATCAAGCTTGTCGGCCACAAATGGTGTATGAAAACCTGACTGGAAGGGCAATATCTGGTGAAATATCTGGTTCGATTTTAATATAGGCACCAAAGTATCTAGAGCAGTATTGCTACCGCAAAGGATGACTTGGTGTGGGCAGTTATCATTCGAAATATAGAGATTAGGTATCTGCTCAATAATGGGTGATATCTGTTCAATACCCGTACCGATCGCAATAAATTTTGAATCTTTTAATTCAAAAGTTGATGGATGGAGTACATTGATCAAGGCTGTTACAGAGCTCGCTTCTGCCAATTCGGATGAGTAGCCCGCAAGCCATTCGCCCAAACTATGTCCAGCATTCATATCAGGGTATATGCCCAATTTTTTTAAAGCGCTATCCAGTATGCTACACTTATTAAAAATAGCTAATGCTTCTGTTAATAATCCTTCACCCTCAGTTTCGATGGGTGCTGTCAATCCAAAATAACGGCTCACAGTATCTACTTCGCCTTTTGCAAGGCCATCTAAGCCTGGGAATACGAAGGCAATTTTGCCACCATTTTTTAGTAGAGGTGTTGCGGTATACCAAATATCCTGTTTGCTGCGCCACGGGTTGCCTTTAGAGACAATCTTCACTGCTTTTTGTATTCGTTCTGGAGTCGGGTCGAAGATTGCAATCCGATGGTCACCTTCACCGACTGTATGCTCGTTGTTTTGCAAAGCTATAAGAAGTTCCTCTTGACTGTTTCTCGCAAGAAGCAGAACTGGATCTTTTTTCGGCATATCATAGCCTTCAAGCACGACATGCGCGTTGATACCACCAAATCCAAAAGCATTGACAGCCGCTATTTTAGGCAAACCAGTCTGAGACCAGTTTTTAACATCCTGTACAGGAGCAAATCGGGTGAGCTGCATGTCTGCGTTTGGATCTTCGCAGTACAGTGTCGGTGGTAAAATGTCATGATGAAGTGCCAAACAGGTTTTGATCAATCCTGCTATACCTGCAGCAGGCATGGCGTGACCTATGTTTGATTTGACAGAGCCAATACCAGCGCTTTGAGCATCGTCATCCTTTCCGAAAAATTGCGCTAAAGTCTGCAGTTCTGTTTTATCTCCAAGGGGTGTTCCTGTACCATGTGCCTCTAAATATCCGATTTGTTTTTCATCGAGATTGGCATTGCTCCAAGCTTGTTGAAGAGCTTTTAACTGACCTTTGACAGATGGACTCATGACGCTAGTGCCACTACCATCACTACTCACACCTACACCTTTTATGACAGCATATATTTTATCTTGATCCTGAATCGCATCTTCTAATCGTTTTAAAACAACAAAACCGCAACCTTCACCGATCAATAACCCATCGGCATCTTTACTGAAAGGTCTGATTTTTTCTTGTCTGGATAAGGCGCCTAGTTGTGTGAAAATACTCCAAAAGGCTGCATTTTGACCTGTATGTACACCACCGGCGACAACCATATTGCATCGTCCTCGGTGGAGTTCCTGTACCGCATGGTCAACAGCAATTAGCGCACTGGCACAAGCAGCATCGACTGTAAATGCAACACCACCTAAATTGAAGCGGTTGGCAACTAGAGAAGCGACCAAATTGGGAATTAATCCCATGGCTGTATCGGCACTAAAGCGTCCTTTACGTTCCTGAAAAGCTTGTTTGACTTTTTCTAGGTCTGCTGAAGATACTTCTGGCAGTAGCTCTTGTAGTAAAGAAGAAATCTGTTCACCGGTACGTACGATCTCAATAGCACGAGTCGCACCTGGGCCAGCATAGTTTCCTTTACCAATGATGATACCGGTTTTCTCAAGTGATACCTGTTTACGGAATACACCCGCATCTTCCAACGCTTTTTGTACGAGATCGAGTGTTAATAGGTGGTCAGGCTCAGTACCTTCCACTGCCAACGGTAAAATACCGAAGGCAGTTGGGTCAAAAGTATAGTCTGGGATAAAACCACCTCGCTTACAATAAAAGCGATCTATTGCATTGCTGTTTTTACTAAAATGAACGGGGTCGATCCGATCTTCTGGAGCTTCTTGCGTCGCATCAACTTTATTGACAATATTTTGCCAAAAAGTAGCTGCATCTTTTGCTCCGGGGAAGACACATGATAGTCCAACGATCGCAACATCTGTATTTGTCATAATTATTCTATACCGATGTTTACCAATTGTTTCCCGACATAATCAACACTTGATTTTCCGTTCCGTAATTTATTTCATTCAGAAAAACTTCTTTTCCTTCTTTTAAAGGAATTAATGAAATACCACGACGTTCATACTCTGTTTCTAAAGATTGAGAAACCATGCCAGCACCTTTCCATGGACCCCAGTTGATTGAAATCACTTTACCAGCGATGCGCTGGTTTAATGCTTGCGCATAATCATCCATAACGCTATTGGCTGCGGCATAATCGGTCTGGCCTTTGTTACCGTAAACGGAGGCAATACTTGAAAACAACACGACAAACTGACAATCAGTACGTAACTGTTCTGCAAGTACACGTAATGGTTTTACTTTTGTATCAAAAACACGGCTGAATGAGCTTGCTGTCTTCTGTCTGAAAAGTTTATCTTCTAATAAACCGGCACCATGAATGACCCCGTCTATTTTCCCATATTCCGTATAGATACTATTTAATAAAGCGCTTAGTCCTAGTTCGTCGCAAAGATCTAGGGATTGATAAACGACCGTGCTTCCAAGACACTCCATATGACGGATCGTACGTAGGATTTGATTGTTTTTGAAAATTCGTACAGTCTCCTTTTCGATTTGAGCAGGAGAAGTGAATCTTGCAGTTTGAATCAGATAGCTTCTAATTTCCTCCTTGGTCGTCATACCTTCCATTTCTTTCAGTTCAGCTGATTCGATTCTTGGATCGGCTGAACGGCCGATCAGAATATACGTACAAGGGTGTGCTTCAGCCATGTGTTTCACAAGTTCGGAAGTAATGCCCTGTCCGCCACCAAGTACTAATACGACAGATTTTGAATCTAGTTGGATCTGTGCTTTGTCGAGACTGTTCGGAAATGGTGAAGGTGTCAAATCCATCCGGTGGCGCTGTTCATTCTTATAGATGACCTCCGCTTGCTTTTCTGTTGTTAGGATTTCTTTTAGCACTATCTCTGCAATTTGTTCAGTCCCTAGCGGTGTACTTAAATTAATCAATCGACAAGTCGTGTGATCAAATTCTCTCGCTAAACTTTTGAATAAACCAGCGTAACCCTGATAATGTCTCAATACATTGACATCTTTAACTTCACCAAGATGTGATGAAGTGTCTGAAATTAAATATACCCACTTCGCTTTATCAAAATCAAGTTTCTGAATTAACGAAATATAATCAATGATGGTATGCTTGACCGTAGATGTGAAAAGGTGTAACATGATGAGTCCATCAAAATCAGCTATTTCGGTATTGATGTCGATCAATTCTACATGAGCACCATATTTCTCCAGATTACTTTTTATTGCTGCTACTTGAGCACTATTATCTTGTGTAATGGCAAAGCGTTTTCCTTTTATAAGGTCCATGTTTTGTGTTAATGGTAAGTCTGCTGGAGCTAATCCAAGGCTTAGGCGTGACAAGCTGCTTGGTACAGGCTCATCTTGACTGATGTCCTTAATCCAAGTTGCTAAACCATTCAACGTTTTGATAGCTGCGAGTTTTTCCATCAAATCATCTGCTTGCTCCATATCGTCTCCAAAACCAATTTTGGTTTTGAGATCGCTGATGATCTCCATACGTTTAATGGAATCGATACTTAAGTCGGCCTCCAGATCTAAGTCAAGCCCGAGCATCTCTTTTGGATATCCCGTCTTTTCACTTACAATATCCAATATTGCTGTTTGGAGCTGTTGAAGGCTCAGCTGATCCTGGACTTGAGTTTTTAAATCTATGGTCTCATTAGGTGCTGTTTCGATTTCGGATGTCGCTGCTGTACTTGTGTATTCTTTTAGCCAAGAAACTAAACCGCTTAAGGTTTTGATCGCTGCTAATTGTTCCATTATGGTATCTTCATTGCTATGATCATCAGAAAATAGATTAAGTTCGGTACGAAGTGTTCCGATAATCTCAACTCTTTTGATCGAGTCGATACTTAGATCTGCTTCAAGATCCATTTCCATACCAAGCATTTCCTGTGGATAACCAGTTTTTTCACTGACTATCTGTAATAATATAGTTTTGATGTCTTTAGCTGGAGCTGTTTTTACTTGATTTACTGTTGTTAACTGCTGTATGATGGGTGCAGCAGGAAGTGTTGCCGAACAGTCGATGATTGTGTTAGGTATGGCAGGAGTATGGGGCGGAATGGGATTTATGCCCGGATTTTGTCCTAAAAAAGTGAGCATCACATCGCGTTGTGCCTGTATAAGCATCTTCATACTGTTCAGATATTCTTGCAACATGCGTTCGGTAGCAAGTTGACTATCAGACGAAGAGGCCGGTTGATTGGCAGAGTTGTTCATTTGTAAAGGAGTTAATATTGGTAATGCACCATTGGTTGGCAATGTTCCCGTAGTTGGTAGGGCAGATTGGCCATTTACACGCCAAATAGCAGGATTTTTTTTGTAAATTTCGGGTTGATCGATTTGAATAAAAGTTGTGTCGCGACCTTCAAAAAGTTGACTTATTTTAAAGTTGCGGCCTGTACTGAGATATTGTGCGAGCATACCTAGCAGATGGGTCAATTTATTCCGGCTGCTGTCTTCGACATGAAGTGCTACCTCGTCTTTATCTAAACAGGATTTTGTTAAACCTGTTAGTACTTTTCCAGGACCGACTTCGATGAATATACGTGCGCCAGCGGTATACATGGCTTGAATTTCTTCCACAAATCGGACAGGTTCTACTAAATGATCCGTTAATCTGGTTTTGATATCCGAACTATTTATTGGATATAAGGTAGCAGATGTGTTAGACCAAACAGGAATTTGCATATCCTGAAAAGCTACATCTTTTAGGACGCTGTGATATAGTTCTTTTGATTTAGCAACTAGTGGACTGTGAAAAGCACAGGCTACTTCTAATTTTTTTGCAGAAATCCGTTCCTGTTTTAATAATTCCATTAGTTTATTGATACCAATGGAACTTCCTGCTACTACACATTGCGATGGTGCATTGAAATTAACGAGATAGCAATTATCTACCTGATCAACAATAGATTTTAGACGGCCTGTTCCAGCATTCACAGCTAACATCGTACCTGGATCGCCATTTTCTACTGCGTCTAAAATAGACTGAGCTCGTTTCAAACTTAATTCAACTAATTTTTCTTCATCAAATACACCGGCAAAACATAAAGCAGGTAGTTCACCGTAACTATGACCAGCAAGCATATCGGGCACGATGCCTAATGACTTCAGGAATTTTGCAATGGCAAGATCTATAATACCTAAAAGGGGTTGTGCTAAACGGGTATCTTTAATGGTTTCCTTTTGTTGCTTTAAATCATTATCATTGAAGGTAGCTGACGGAAAGACGACTTGTTCTAGTTCCGGATGATCGGCCAATAATTGGCGCATTTCTGGAAATACCACGAATAAATCGCGCGCCATATTGATGCGCTGACTACCTTGTCCGGGGAAGAGGAAGGCAACTTTACCAGGTTTATTATTGACGATGTACGTGTCTTTACTTTCAATACCTGAGAGTACCAACTCAATTTTCATCATTAAATCTTCTGCATTATCCGCAACAATGCTTAATTGAATCGGATCAGTCGAGCCTGTGGCTAAACTATAAGCAATATTTTTTAGTGGAAGTTCATCGTTGGTATCTAATACAGATTTGATCTGTTTCAGTTGATTTTTGGCTTCTTCATAGGATTTTCCTCGAAAGACAAAAAGCTCTGATGGCCAAGCTTGTAAAGTAGCGTTCTTATCTGCGGTAGGATGGTTAGCGATGACTGTGTGAAAATTTGTACCACCAAAACCAAAGGCACTAATACCCGCATAACGATTCTTATCATTCCATAAGCCACTTTCAGCATAAAATGCAAATGGGCTCGTTTGCGCATTATAATATGCATTTGGCTGTTTGAGGTGTAGGGTGGGAGGTTTTACGCCATAGTATACGGCTAAGGAAGCCTTGATCAGGCCTGCTAAACCAGCCGCACATTTTGTATGTCCGATTTGAGTTTTCACAGATCCCAAATGTGTCTGGCCGGGCAGTGCTCCCGATTTGCTGAAAAGATTGGTGAGGGCACTTAGTTCAGTTTTATCACCGACTACGGTTCCTGTACCATGTGCTTCTACTAAACCGACACGTGCGGGACTAATACCTGCTTGTGAGTACGCACGCTCTAGCGCACGTACTTGACCAATTTTTCTTGGAGCAGTAAGACCTAATGCTTTACCGTCACTCGATCCACCTACACCTTTAATCACAGAATAGATACGATCACCATCACGAAGAGCATCTTCGTATCGTTTTAAGACTAAGATAGCAACACCTTCACCTAATGCAATACCATCGGCATCACTGTCAAATGTTGCACAGCGGCCTTTACGTGAAAGTGCGTGTGTACTTGAAAACATGAGGTAATCGTTGATGCCGTTATGTAAATCGGCACCACCTGCTAACACAACGTCTGATTTTCCTAAAATCAGTTCTTGACAAGCCAGATCAACCGCTGCCAATGAGGATGCGCAAGCTGCGTCAACAGTGAAATTGCGGCCACCAAGATCAAGACGATTTGTAATTCGACCTGCGATTACATTGGCTAAAATACCTGGGAAAGAATCTTCCGTTGTATGTGGAAATGCTGTTTTTACTTCTTCATGCAGTTCTCCAAAAACTTGCTTATAGTATCCTCTAAAACTATAACTATTGGCGAGATCATTACCGCCTTCGGCACCAATGATAACTGAAATGTTTTCTCTGTCAATGCTTTTGTCGGCATATCCAGCATTATCCATAGCACGTTTTGCAACAAGCAGTGTTAATAACTGAGTAGGTTCAATAGCGGCTAGCGATTGCGGTGGAATTCCAAATGCTAAGGGATCGAAATCAATTTTAGGAATGAAACCGCCCCATTTCGAATGCGAAACATCAGGACCATCTACATCCGGGTGATAATAAAGATCTTTATTCCAGCGCTCATCAGGAACTTCTGTTACACTGTCTTTTCCTAAAATAATATTACGCCAATATTCTTCAAGGTTTTTTGCACCCGGGAATATACATTCCATACCGATAACAGCAACATCCAACGGTTTTTCCAGTGATGCAGGTTCTTCAGGTAAAACGGCTTGTTGAATATGAACAAAATTAGCTGCACTCACATTTTCATGAAGTTCAGTAAGTGATAGCGCTTGGTTCTGCATCGTCGCAACTTGTCCAATCATATACATACCCAAGTCTAATTGATCATCTTTCGCTATAGTGACAAGCTTGTCCCCCTGACGTTCTATACCTTTAGCTGCAATTCTTAAGCGGCCTACATTTAATTTTTCAAGTTGTTCCCACACTTGTTTTTTATCGAGCCCTGCGGCTAGCAATTTTGCTTTTTCGGTATTGAAATGGGTAGCAAAAGCAGTATTAAGACAGCGGGTTTCATGTCCAGGCGCCGTTTCTAATAAAACGGTATCTTTTGCGTGCAGTGCTTGGTTCTGAAATTCCTGTTGAATAGCCCCCGTGCTTACTGCTTCTTGTGTATAAAGGTAAGCAGTACCCATAAGGACACCAATTTTTACACCTCTGGCAGCTAGTGGTGCCGCCATAATCGATACAAAAGCAGTTGAAAGAGCGTCATGGATGCCACCTGCAAAAAACACACTGATGTTTTCGGGATGATCTTCCTTTAAAAGACGTTCAATCTGTTTTTCCCAAAGTACCATACTGGAAAGGGGGCCTACGTGTCCACCACACTCCCGACCTTCAAAGATGAAGTTTTTAGCCCCTTCCTTTAAGAAGATATCTAAAAGTGCTGGCGAAGGCACATGAAGGAAAGTTTTTATGCCCGCTTTTTCAAAGACTTTTGCTTGTGCAGGTCTTCCACCGGCAATTAATACCACCGGAGGTTTTGCGGCTAGTATATGGGCAGATTGCTCATCTCTTAACTCTTGAGGAGCAAAACCTAAAATACCAACCCCCCAAGGCTTTTCACCAGCGCGGGTTTTAGTTTCCATGATCAAAGCTTTTGCTTGCTCTCCTTTTAGTAGGGATAGTGCGACAAAAGATAATGCTCCTGCTTCAGAAACAGCACTGGCAAAAGCTGGAACATCACTGACACGCGTCATAGGACCCTGTGCAATTGGGTAACGTAGACCAAGTTCTTTGGCCATAATATTATCCTTGCTGATGACATTTAACGTCTTTGCCTGTTTCAAATGGCCATACATAGCCTCCTTGAATCCAAAGATCAATTTCTTTAGACTTTTGAAATCTTCATATAGATCTATGGCCAATGAAATATCTTGTCCCATTGGTATATAGCTATGGGTAGGATCAAGGTCTTTGAAATATTGCTTCAGATTTTCGGCATTAATTTCCTCTGGTAAAGCAGGGGAGTTTGGTCTAACCAACACCCTATGATTTGCAATAATCTTCGTTTCTGTGCCATTTAGTTTTGAACAAAGCTCTTTTAAGCTTTTAGGTATACTACTTTCAGGAAATAGTGCCAACTGGCTATCCAATACAATACCAGCAGCACCTAAAGCCATTGCTGCAGCTGCAGTATGAACACCAATACCACCTTGAACCCATATAGGTAGAGTTTTAATTTCTTTGATTATACGTTGAAATAAGACAAAAGTTGATTCGTAACCAACAAGGCCAGCAGCTTCGTTGCCTTTTACGATGATTCCTGCCGCACCTAATTTTTCGGCAGATTTTGCCTCTTCTAAGCTATTTACCTGGTAAAAAACGGATAGATCTGAAGCTGGCTTAGTCACGGTCACAGATGGAAGAATAATATATTGTACTTTTCCCGGAATCTGAAGTGATGTAAAACTTTCGTCTGGAAAGTAAATACCACAGGCAGGTATATCTAGGTGATCAAGTTGTTGCAACGCCTCTTGAGCTGTTGTTAACTGATGTCCTAAACTTAAGAATGGAATTGCACCTGCCTGATGTAATTTATACATAAGGTTGATGTCAGGCTTTTCAAAAGGGGTTAATCCAAATATGGTTAAATTTCTCATTACATTGATGATGTTGAAATGGTAGCAGGTGATTCCATAACAAAACGCGAAAACCTTTTCGGCGGAATAGGCTGCTATAGCTGATTAAAAGTAATTATTTTTTGTTACATTTTTAATAATAAAGCTAATTTGATAATGATTTTTTAACAAAAAAGTATTAATTACTTGATTATGATTAACTAAAAATATATAATTTGATTATAATTATGTTTTATTGGCTTATTAATACTTTTTAATCGATATAAAAGCTTTTATTCATACTATTTTAGTAATATTTGGAGAGTGTTAAATCTAAAAGTAGAATTTTATCCTAATTTTCACTTTATTAAGTGAAATAATTTGCAATAAAAAGTATTTTTTTTGAAGAATACTTAGGCTAGCAATGAACTATTTATCAGGTAAGATTAATGGTTGTAAGGGGCTCATGCCATTATTTGATTCTCTTTATTTAACGATTTGGTTGTGTTAAGATTTTTGATGTAAAATGGTTTTGCACAGATTTTTATTTCTGGATTTTTGAAATCATAGATTTACTTCAATCGGATCAATATTCCTTTTCGTTTTATAATATTCTTGTAGTCCCATTGTATTTTTATTGATTTTTCTAGCCAGCGTTTTAAATCGTTTTTATCAATTTGAGAAATGGAATTATAGTAAATCGATGCATCTTTAAATTTAGCACCGATAAACTTTAATTTTTCTTCTTCAAAATCTGAACCACTCCAAAATATCAGTCTTATTCCAGCTTTTTGTCTGCTGTATCCTACAATGGGATTTTTTTCTATAAACCATACGGGATGTGCATGCCATATTTTATTTTCAGCATCTGGTAAATGTTGGGAAATTTCCTCAGCTAGCATATCACATATGGCTTGGTCTTCTTGATTCAGTTGACTATTGTAGATTCTAATATAGGGATCCATATTTTATATGAATAATTATATGTGTTTGATAATTCTTGGTCTTTCGGACTGAATTTACAATAATTTTCACTGGTTTCTACTTTGCAAATGACAAGAAAAATAGTATTTGGTTATTTATGATCTAATTGTTCTTAATGCTTTTTTGATGATATATTTTGTTTCTTTTGTACCACTTTCTTTTTCCCAGCGCTCACAAAGTGAGCGCACGAAATCTGCTTTTGTCTTACTGGCATCGTTGAGCCAGTTGCCAACACTGTCCTGTACATAACGATCTGGATCGGATCGAAGTGGTTCCAAAATTTCTAATGCTAGCTCAGGTTTGTTTTTGAGTAGATCAATATGCTGGCACCATACACCGCGTGGTCTTGTAGCCTCGCTGCTAAATCTTCTTACATTTTTGTTTTCATGCGAAGTCCAGTTGGAAAGGATGCTGATGCTGGAAAATAAATTATCTTTAATTTTATGTCTTACCGCCATCCAGCTGATCTCTCTCACTCCGAAATGTGTGTCTGCAGCAAATGGCTTAATTTGCTCTAGTGTCTGCTCAATGCTCAATTCATGATTTCTGCCAATTGTGTATGTTGCCCAACAGCGAGCCATATCGGCCTGATGTTGGGATAATATTTTTAGAAATTGCTGATCTCCATTTTTGAATGATTGCTCAAAGAGCGCTGTTCCGATAGCTTCATTGATCGTATTGACTGTTTGTTTTTTTAGCTGATCAATAGCTACTAAAACTGGTTTTAGATACGCTATGCGTTTATGTTGCTTTAATATATGCATCAGTAAAGATCGTTGATCAATCGCTAACCACTCAATCAGATTTGCTGTTTCGACTTCTCCACAATTTAATTGCTTTAAAATAGCTGGAGATAGATCTTTAGTTGATCTTGCTCCTGTTCTTTTTACTTCGATCATAATTGGTCGATAAGGTCTTGAATATTTACTCTGTTCATATAATTGCTATCAACAAATTGATAGGTTATGTTATAATTTGTATCAATGATGTATACTGCTGGTATTGGTAATTCTTTATGATCATTTTTATTATATTTTGACAGTTTAATCCCTAACTTTTCATAGGTGGTGAGGGCGTAGTTTGGTAGCTCAAATGAAATGCCGAGTTGTTTGGCTAGTGTATTATCCTGATCCGTCAAAATATCATAACGGAGCATGTGGTTCACTTCTAATTCTTTGTTATAACTTTCCGATTGTGGAGCTATAGCGACTAACGAAATGTTTTTTTCTTTAAAAAATTCCATGTGGTCCTGTAATGCCTTTAGTTCTACATTGCAATAGGGACACCAGCTACCACGAAAAAAAGCTACAATTACTTTGCCTTTTTTTAGTAATTCATTTAAGTGGATGATTTGATTACTGGTATTCTTTAGGCTGAAATTGGGGAATTTATTACCGACCTGTGTGCTATTTTCTTCAATTTTACTGCTCTTTAATTCTTGAATAGATTGACTAAAAACTTCGATAATGTCAGCCGGCAATTGTGCGGCTAAGTTTTTATTAATTTCATCTATTTTCTTTGCTAAGTTTGTCATGCGATATGATTTGTTTTTGCAAATATTTAAAAGTAAATTCATAATGACAATACCGCATATTATTATCCCTATGGGATAAAAAAGTCAATTTTATGAAATCAAAGGTGCAAGCTATATCTGAAAAAATATGTCCATTGGAATTTGCGGTGAATACGATAAGTGGTAAATGGAAAATTCCGATTATCTGGCGGATCAATGAAGGTGAAAAGCGTCCTAGTGAAATGTTGAGGGGAATAGTTAAGGTGGATCGCCGCGTGTTAAATCAACAATTAAAGGAGCTTGAAGAAGATGGTGTTTTAAGTAAAAAAAGCTTTAATGAGTTACCTCCACGTGTTGAATATACGCTTACACCTCTAGGTGAAAAACTGGTGGAGGTACTATGGAAATTAAATGCTTGGGGAGAATTACTGTTGCAGGAAAAATCGGATTTTAAGTGATAGGTTCACTAGTAATGAACTGATGAAGCATCGCTTCACGATATAAAGGAACAATTTTAACCATGATTTAAGCCATTTCCCTGTAGGGAAATGGAAAGCTTACTTTGTCGATTCCTTTCGTGGCAGTGCAAAATCACTGTTCTGGTTTGCAATAACAGCTACTTCTCTTTCCGGAAATTGGATCTTCATCCAATTCTGGAGCTTGATAAATTCTTCTTCGCTTAGTTTTTTATCTGCTATATAAATTAAAGAAATGGTATTGATAGCGCTATCCGCAGTGATTATTTTATTCTGTACACCTATGCTGTAGCTCGTTATCTGCGGAAATAAGATTTTGATATTCTCTTGTAAATTTGGCGTATTGATCTGGTATTTGTTCAATTCGGCATTTAATTGTTTTATTCTAATATCTTTTTCAGAAAGATTCTGTTCTTTTTTGTTGATTTCGTTTAAAATATCTGCTTTAAGATCATTGTTGTCTTGACGGATGACTAGTTCTGTATTTTTAATTCCATAATCTTCCATTTCTCTTTTTATTCTATCGACCTCTTCTTTGCTGAATTTTTTGATTAAGAATGCTAATTCTAATTTTTTAGGATTAGAATTATAGTTCGTTCTTTCAAAAACGACTGTATATCCTTTGTCTGTAAACGCTGTCTGAATAAATTTATTGACTTTTTGTGAATATTGTTTTTGTTCTAACAATGTATATGCGAAGTAGACACTAGGAATAATAAGTACGAGAATAATCAGTGAAATGACACGTGTTATTTTCTTTTCACGGTTTGCATCTACAAAGTTAACCTTTGGATAGTTGAGGTATTTGACAATGATAAAAGTAGAAAGGCATATGAAAAAACAGTTGATCATATAGAGATACAATGCTCCCGCGAAATAAGAAAGATTGCCAATTGCTAGCCCATAGCCTGCAGTACATAAAGGAGGCATTAATGCTGTTGCTATAGCAACTCCAGGTATTGGATTTCCTTTTTCGACACGGGTGATGGCAATAACACCAACAAGTCCACCGAAGAAGGCAATAAGTACATCGTATATATTAGGTGAGGTGCGTGCCAAGAGTTCGGATTGTGCATCTTTGAAAGGACTTAGAGTGAAATATAAGAAAGAAACCAATAAACTTACAAAGGTTGCAATAAGAAGATTTTTTAATGATTTTTTTAACAGCGGAAAGTCATAAACTCCTAATGCGAATCCGGCTCCTACTATTGGACTCATTAAAGGTGAAATAAGCATAGCTCCTATAATGACTGCTGTAGAGTTCACGTTCAAACCTACCGAGGCAATGACTATAGCGCAAGCTAGTATCCAAAGATTAGCTCCTCGAAATGAAATATTATTTACGACATTTTCTAAGACATTTTCCTTTTTGTCTTCGCCAGTATGTAAATTGAAAAATCGTATGAATTTGGAGTTTGCCATAATTTCTCTATTATTACTCAATAACAGTATTTGTTAAAAATCGTTTGATAAATGTTAGGATATTCTTATGATATGCTGGATGAGTTTTTTTCTTTAAATATTATGATGCGGCCAACGAACAATTTTGTAAGTTCTTTTATTCAGCGATAAGCTTTCATAGGTTTGTCTAAAATATGTAATATGAAGTTGTCAGAAAATATTGTCGGTTTTCATCATTATTCGTTAAAGGCTCCTCAATTTGATGAAACAGTAAAGTTCTACGAACAATTGGGATTTGTAATTGTGCACTCTTGGTCATTACCTGATTTTAATCTCGAAAAATGTGTCATGATGTATCATGAACAGATTAATGTATATGTTGAAATATGCGATGGTGATGCCGATATGCCTGCTCAGGGTAGAAAGCGAAGGTTAGGGGAGGAAATGGTCGAAAATTCTATTCTTCATATCTGCTTTGTTGTCAAGGACGCGGCTAAAGCAAGGGTGGAAGCATTAAAAGCTGGAGCTATAGACCTGAGCAATGGAGTGCTTGCTATTCAGTTGAAAAATAAATCTAAATCTGTCGGTGTTCATAATAGTTTGGTTTATAGTCCAAATGGTGAGGTTATAGAATTTTTAGAACAGGTAAGTTTCTAGTTTTCACCGATAGCCCCTAAGGCGGTTAATAAGGCTAAAATTTTCCTTCCTTTTTCGGTTAGGATGTAAAGCGATTTGACTTTATCTTTTTTGTTATCTATAATTTGATCTTCGACCAATTCTTTCAGTTGCTTGGTGAGTATCCGGTCGGAAATATCTGGAAGTATGGATTTAAAACTTGCGTAATATAAATCTTCTTCATGGAGAGCAAATAGTAAAGATAATTTCCATCTACCACTGATTTGAGCGAGTGCTTTATGGGCTTTGCAAAACTCTAATAGCGATTTTTCATTTATAGAATTTGTTGAATTTTCTTTACGCATATTTGATATTGATTCATGAGAAGGACAAGTTATGGATAAATTATTCATTTCTCCTTAACGGAAATTCTTTTGATGCCTTTATGCCCATAGAAAAAGATGTTTTTCCTTTATGCACATTTTAATAAGTAAATCTGACTATTGATTTTTCTTTAAAAATT
This sequence comes from Sphingobacterium sp. B16(2022), assembly GCF_012030425.1. Taxonomy (GTDB): domain Bacteria; phylum Bacteroidota; class Bacteroidia; order Sphingobacteriales; family Sphingobacteriaceae; genus Sphingobacterium; species Sphingobacterium anhuiense. Next base: position 203,671 of record NZ_JAAUVN010000002.1, read on the forward strand.
ATTAGATTACGCGTTATATAAGTTTAAAATTTTTGATATGGATACGCTTAATTCAAGTCTTCTTACAGCAGGTTTAATCACTTTAAAAGATAATAAACTCTTGTTGGCCTATAGTAATAATAAAAAAGCATGGTATTTGCCTGGCGGTAAGGTGGATCGTGGAGAGAGTTCATTAACGTCTTTAAAGCGGGAGATTAGAGAAGAATTGATGATTGACCTGAACGATGATAGATTGGATTTTTATTGTCATATAACTGCTCCTGCATATGGCGAAAATCCTGTGGTTATTATGGAGCAGGATTGTTTTATATATGATCTTAGAGAAGAGATTAATCCTAGCAATGAAATCGGGGCGGTCCAGTATTTTTCGAGAGCATCATATATGAAAGAGCAGTTTCAAGTGATTGGTGTTTTAATGGTTTTTGATAAACTGGAAGCAGACCGGCTAATAAAGGTCTGATACTTTACCTTTATTTTCCTGCTATTCACCGAGTTTTTTATATTGTTGATCTAAATGTAATAAAAAGAGCGTGTTCCTTGTCTTAATTTTGAGTCAGAAAGTTAAAAGAAATACTTTTTAAGAATGGGGTATTTAACTGACTAACTGATAACTCAAGAAAACTAAATTTATAAAATAAAGACATTATGAAAACGCTAGTAAAAACATTCACTGTAGCAGTATTGGTTGCAATCAGTACACTTACAATGGCTTCGGGAAATCCTGAAAAGACAATCAATTTGTCAACTGCAAATTTTGCAATCGATCATTATATAGACGTAATGACTGAAGGGCAGTCGCTAGGTTTAGAGCAGTTATTTACTGCTGATTATAATCAGAAAGTCCAGGGTAAAATTGCAAGAACAAATAGCCGTTCGGACGTTATCAGTTTTTTGAAAAAACAAAAAGGAGAAAAGTTAAATTGTAAAACGACAACTTTGATCTTAGAACAGTCTTCACATTATATGGTAGCGAAAGTTACTATGCAATTTGAAAATTTTACTAAAACAGATTTGGTTACTTTAGTTAATGACGGCGGAGCCTGGAAAGTTTCAAAATCTATTAATTGTTATCAATAGAAAATGTTTAATTAAGTATCATATGTTTATGTTAGTCCTGTCGAAAGATAGGACTTTTTTGTTTTCCGATAATAGTTGATTCTTTTACTGATATTATGAAGGAATTTGTTTTCTTGTTATTAAGAATTCAGGTTAATTATTATTTAGATAATGTTAAGCTACCTTTTATGAGTTCTAGATTAAATTGACCAATTGTTGTATTTTTAAGCATGGCACTAAGGTGATTTCTTACTTTTTTGAAATCGTTGTGCAGAGGACATGGGTTTTTCTCGGAACAATAATCTAATCCCATGCCACATCCGATAAAGATCTGCTCGCCGTCTACAGCTAAGACTATGTCGGCAATTGGTTTTTTTAACCCTGCAGGATCAATGTAAAATCCGCCATTAGGTCCTTTCGAAGATTGTATTACACCTACTCTGCTGAGATTCTGAAGAATCTTACCTAGAAAGGGTTCTGGTAGCTTTACTTTTTCAGCAATCTCTTTAATGCCTACTTTTCTACCCTCATGAGAACTTTGAGCGATATAAAAGACTGCACGCATGGCATATTCACAGGTTTTAGAAAAAACACCCATTTTTTTAAATTATATTTTCTTTAATTGTAATCTTATGTGCAAAGATACTGTTCTAATTGATATTTATAACATTTTGGACGCGTTGGACATGATCCTGCTTGTGTATAGAAAGTCTTATGATACTGTTTTTATTTGCTGTAAGATTATGCATGATGGCACCTTCTAAGCCAATGAGATCTCCTTTTTCCATGTTATGTATAACTCCTGCTACATTTAAAATTATGGAACCTTCCTGGATGTGTATGACAATGGGAAATGGGCTTTTGTGATCGGTCATAATTACTCCTTCTGCTAGACATATCCGAATCTCTTTAGTCGATGATGTTTCGAGTAAGACTGTTACTGATGGTTTTTCTCCTTTATATGACACTTCTTTATAGAGTGATACCGGAGTGTTTTGTTTGTTCATTTCCATGTCAGTTTTTTTTGATTAGTACAAATATAGTTATAAAAGATGTTTAACTCTTTTAATTATGGCTATATTTGTTTGTCGATACAATTTTAAAAATAACCCTTTATCAATTTGTGTATTAGGAATATGGAAAAGAAAGATATAACTTCATTAGCAGATATTCAATTACTTGTTGATACGTTTTACGGCAGGGTACGTGAGGATGCTCTCATTGGTCCCATCTTCAATAATCTACTGGCTGGCCGCTGGGAGGATCATTTGAAAAAAATGTATAGTTTTTGGCAAACTATCTTGTTGGAAAAGCATACTTACTTTGGAAGTCCATTTCCGCCACATGCTGCTATGGCTCTTACTAATGTGCATTTTGATGCTTGGCTAAAGCTCTGGTATAGTACGGTTCAGGAATTTTTTGAAGGAGAGAAAGCTGATGAAGCTATTCATAGAGGAGATAAAATGGCAACTATGTTTTTATCTAAAATCACTTATTTTAATAATTTAAATACCAAACCATTAATATGAACCTTAATACTATAAAGATGTGTTAGTACTGATCAATCGGATTTTGTTAAAATATTTGAACCCTAGTTTGGTATTGTTAAAATTAAGATCTTTGAGATGGAATTGATTTAAATAATTCAAATACTTTTTCTCTCTCGAGTAAACGCATACCCAGCTTTTCTGTGGAGACACCTGGAATTAATCGATAAGTGAAGGTAATATGTGATTCTTCATTAATTAATGTTTCTAAATGTTTTAGCTCAACATGATTTTTGTTTAATTTCGCACTTAGTTCAGTTATATGAGAGGATATCAGAAAAATAGAATTGTTTAATTCTTCACATCTTTCTACTAATGTTAAAGTAGCGTGATAAGCATCGTCATAATTTGTTCCTTTAAATAATTCATCCAGCAAAATAATCATTCTCTTCTTTGAAGCAATTAGTTCAGCTGCTTTTTTTACTCTAAGTACCTCATTGTAGAAATGGCTGCGGCCAGAGCTAAGGTCATCACCAAGATTGATTGTCGTTAAAAGGCCATCAAAAAAAAGTGTATCCATTTTTTCTGCGGGAACAGGTAAGCCCAAGTGAGCTAAATAAATGCATGCTCCTAGGGTTTTTAACAAGGTCGATTTACCAGTCATGTTTGCTCCAGTTAAAAACCAGATGTTTTTCTCTTGTGATATGATGATATCGTTTTTTATAGGCTTTTTTAAAAATAGATTATAGGCTCCTTTTATCTCTAACATATGATCTACATCGGTTTTATTGTGAAATGTGGGAAAAATAAGATGATTTTGCATCATGGATTTTGCAATTCCTTGATAAATATCTAGTTCGTAGATAATAGTAAAAATCTTTTTAATATTGTGATTATTTAAATTTCTGAATTTATAATCATATTTGAGAATTAAAGCGGGCGATATTTTTTTACTGGCTATTACTTTTAATTCGGATAGATCAAAATCTGATGTTAATTTGTTTAAAGATTTAAACATCTCCCTGAGTCGTCCTACAGGTTTTTCCTGTTCTACTGCTTTATTTAATAATTCTGTCAAGTATGTGATTAACATGGCGATTTCGGCAATAGAGCGTTTGATTAATACGCGTTCCATTTGATTTTCTGCGGACCAGAAATTGAAAGATAATTTTTCTGAGTAGTAACGAAATAGATTTGCTGAATCAGTTTCTACTCCAAGACTTAAATATTTTTCTAAATCTTGGAACATATATTTATCGAATGGATGATTATCCATTACGTTTGATAAGTATTCGATTGCTTCGTTTCGGTCTTGGATTTCTTTTATATCTTTTAATGGATTAATGAAGTAGCTGTATAATAGGGACCTTCCGCCTAAAGTGCTGGTATTGTCAAAGAAATTACATAAACTAAAATCTCTATGATCAATAGCGTTTAAATCACTGAGGGTTTGCTTATCAATTGTGAACATATCTTTAGAAATTGTTTATTAATGGTTTGTCGAATTGTTTCTTTTTTACTGCTGAATCTAAACTAAGATACAAAATGTGGTTAATAGAATCAGTTTGTGTGCTAAAATTTAATAAGTTACGCAGGATAAAATAAGTTTGAGTAGTACAATAGTTATTTTTTATAGAAGTGGGCCTGTATTCCCAAAATGATGAATTACATTATGCAGTCCGTTATCCTTGCCACTTAAAAATAGTTAGTAAAATGTAAAATTATGGTCAGTATTGTAGTTGTAGAAGTTGACTCTTTATTGTTCTTGATACCTCATTAATCTTATTTCGAGAGAAATTAAACTTATTTTGGAGTTAAATTTCATATATTTATGTGTATATTTTGGTATGATAATAGAAGTTTTTAATACTTATTTGTGCTGAAATCAATGATAAAAATACAAGATATTAAGTGCTGTTAAGGATTTCTAATTGTTATTTTAATGAGAACAAATAGAATATTCGCTTAAATTACAAGTGCATGAATAATGAAATAGAGAATAAACTTCGGGATAAAAATACAAAGCCAACAAGTATGCGGATATTAGTATACGATTTTTTAGCCTCTCAACATATTGCTTTATCCTTATCTGAAATGGAGGCCCACTTCTATCCAGCAGACCGTATAACCCTATACCGTACACTCAAAACTTTTGAAGAAAAAGGTATTGTGCATAGTATACAGGAAAATAATACGAGCAAATATATCCTCTGTCATGATGATTGTAATGAGGAAACACATAAAGACTGGCATCTTCATTTTTACTGTAAGATCTGTAAGCATACCACTTGCCGGACAGATATTAATTTTTCTGCGCCCAATAATAATTCGGTTCGAATTGATGAGGTCCGACTTTTTGCTAAAGGTATTTGCGAAAATTGTATGAATGAAACTATGCAATAGTATTGCACAGCATGAGCGCTTATCTTTGATAGTATTAATTAAGTTAAAGAATCTTATACAATGACTGTACAACATAAACACAAGTACGACGAAGCTGGTACGCAGCTTTGCTGCACACAGACAACAAAAATATATAATCAGGCTGGTGCTCAGGAACTCATCGGTCATCAGGGTAAATGTGAAGGACATAATCATAATGGAGATGGTCAAGTTCAACATACTGATGATGATGGACACGATCACTCTCATGTAGAAGGTAGCCCTTTGAAGCTGTTTACTCCTGCGATTATATCTTTTGTTCTTTTGATGCTTGCTATTGCTTTGGATAACTGGGTAATACAGAGTTGGTTTCAAGGGTGGGTAAGGTCTATATGGTATGTAATAGCATACATTCCGGTAGGTTTTCCGGTCATTAAGGATGCAATAGTCAGTATACGGAAAGGTGATGTTTTTTCCGAATTCTTTTTAATGGCTATAGCTACTATCGGTGCGTTCGCTATTGGAGAATATCCTGAGGGTGTGGCGGTCATGCTATTTTATGCTGTTGGGGAAGTTTTTCAAACTTTAGCCGTATCAAGGGCTAAAGGGAATATCAAAGCACTTTTGGATCAACGTCCAGATGAGGTGACTGTTCTAATCAATAATCAACCCCAGATCATAAAAGCTGAAAATGTAGAAATCGGCTCAATCATTCAGCTAAAACCAGGTGAAAAACTGGGTTTGGACGGTGAATTGTTATCTGATGTCGCATCTTTCAATACGGCCGCTTTAACTGGAGAGAGTAAACCGGATAGTAAATCTAAAGGAGAGACCGTTCTTGCTGGAATGATTAATTTGAATACGGTTAGTTTGATTAAAGTAACAACTGCTTATACAGATAGTAAATTAAGTAAGATCCTAGAGCTGGTACAGAATGCAACTGCTCAAAAAGCACCAACTGAATTATTCATCCGTAAATTTGCTAAAGTATACACGCCAATAGTAGTTTTTCTGGCGATCGGTATTTGTTTATTGCCTGCGCTGTTTGTGCAAGATTATGTATTTAGCGATTGGCTGTATCGGGCATTGGTATTTTTAGTTATATCTTGTCCTTGTGCTCTGGTAATCTCTATTCCTTTGGGTTATTTTGGAGGAATTGGCGCTGCAAGCCACAATGGAATTTTGTTTAAAGGAAGTAATTTCTTGGATACACTAGCGAATATTCAGCATGTGGTCATGGATAAAACTGGAACGATGACTGAAGGTGTCTTTCAGGTGCAAGAGGTTAATTTTGATACTAATTTTGATCAAGCTGAAATATTAAAGATGGTGAATGCTTTGGAGAGTAACAGTACTCATCCTGTAGCTACAGCTATTCATCAATATGTCGGTGAGGTTGATCATAATATTCGTTTAGATCAAGTGGAAGAAATAGGCGGGCATGGATTGCAGGCTACCGTGGACGGAAAGCAATTATTGGTCGGCAACTTTAAGTTAATGGATAAGTTTAATATCCGTTATGATGTTGATCCCGCTACGATTGTGTATACTTTGATCGCTGTTGCATATGGCGGTAAGTTTGTCGGATATATTACTATTGCGGATAGCATTAAGACTGATGCATTAGAAACCATTCAGCAATTACACAAACTGAATGTAAAAGCAACTATGCTAAGTGGTGATAAAAGTACAGTGGTTCGATATGTGGCTGATCAATTGGGAATTGATCAGGCATATGGAGATTTATTGCCGGAAGATAAAGTCAATAAACTTAAAGAAATCAAAGCACAAAATCAACGCGTTGCCTTTGTTGGTGATGGTGTAAATGATGCTCCTGTTGTAGCTCTAAGTGATGTAGGTATTGCAATGGGAGGTCTAGGTAGCGATGCGACCATCGAAACTGCTGATGTGGTTATACAGGACGATAAACCGTCCAAGATACCAGTTGCAATTCGGATCGGAAAGCAAACTAAGCGCGTCGTATGGCAAAATATTACCTTAGCTTTTGTGGTCAAGGGAGTTGTATTGATTTTGGGTGCAGGGGGGATAGCAACAATGTGGGAAGCAGTTTTTGCTGACGTCGGTGTATCTTTGATAGCTATACTGAATGCTGTAAGAATTCAGAAAATGAAGTTTTAAATTTATTGAAAGTGCTCGTAATTTGATGTAAAGCGAGCACTTTTTGTGTACTTTAGTTTTTAGACTGTTATCCTACAATTTATCCTTAATACTTTTTACAACGGCTTTGTAATACTTGATTTTGTTTTCATCATCAACGATCTTTACTTTAACGTCATTGGCGGCTAAAAGCTGTATTTTGTCTGCCGAATCTTTTACATATTTCTTAGGAATATAGTAATAAATCTGATTTTTGATAAAGGTATTCTTCTTGTAAAACTTGTTTCTTGCTCGATAGGTTAAAAGCCACCATAGGTCGATCTCGACAAAATCCAAGGAGAGACCGAAAATATGTAGATCATTTGTGAAGAACAGATCAACCCATGATTGTAAAACCATTTGTCTGCCTGTTTGTAATCTTCTAATAAGGGATGTTTTATATACTTTGGTGCTCGGGGCATAATTTGGTCCATTGACAACATACTCACGCATTTTTTGTAGTTGTCCACAATAATGTTCATAGCCAAGGTTAATAGAAAACGGATTATTGCAATCTCCGTGAATATGCCAGTAGTTTTTGTTTAAAGATTGATATTGTCTAAATACACTATAGGTCGTTTCATTCACTAAACTTGTTTTTATTTTCGGATGTATGCCTTCTAGACTGAAATCATAATTGGTTGTCATGATATTTTGAACGGGTAATGCTCTAATTAGTTCATGGATTTCATTTTGTTGTATAGCAGAAACGGCATCTGCAATGAAAGTTTTAAGCTCTTTTTCATCCACATGCTTTTGTTTTATGGCATTCAGGAATATCTCTTCGTAAAGCATAGGGAATGGTTTTTGACCATTTTCTAAGGATTGAACATGGTATTTTTTTTTAATGCTCATTAACAGATCATTCCAACTTGTTCCCTTGTTGATATTGTTGATGTCATTGCCAATAAGCAGTGCTATATGAGTCATAGTTTTTAAGGGTCTTGATAATCGCTTGGTTACTGCATTTTATTAAATCTAATATCGTTATTTTCTTCTAATCTATATTCAGCGACGCATATTTTATTGCACTGTAAGATTTTCATCCAAGATGGTATTTGCCTATGCATTTAGCGTGTTCTAATTTTTTTAATTTGAGCCATGTGAGGAATGTAAGATGGGTTGATTATGGCGTTTTTATTGTATTTAATGTAGCAATAATTTAATCTCAAATTTTATATTTCCTATATATGTCCAATATGGTCAGTTTAATTTTAGATTTTAAATCGTTCAAATTTTTATATAACCATTAGTGCGTTTTTAAAACTTATTGATGATCGAATTATAAGAAATTTTAATCTTTAAATACTATTTTCTATTAACAACTATTTCGTAAAGTAGCTGGTGTAATTTATTTAATTTATGATTTTTAAATCAATTTTATAGTTTTATGTATTAATATTAAGTTCGATTTATTAGTTGTTTAGTATTCTAATGTTTCATTTATTTCAATTTTACTCATATCAAAAAGCTACTTAATAAAATTCTGAAGAACTATCTCTGTTTGTTCCTTTTAAAGGCCATTTTTGTCATTTAAAAGTCTCAATAAAACTATTTCTGATTTTTAAGGTCAAAAGGTCAATTTATATTTTAATATTTGTACTACTTCGAAACGTAATAAATATTATAGCGGCATGTAAATGCCTTCAATATCTTATAATATTCGAAACTGCATAGTGATTCATCGTTTTCACAAATGGTGTTAATGTGCTTTTATTTCTTATTTAATCTTTCAATTATTTTTCAATGATTAGAGAAAAAGCAATCAGGTTGGCAATTCAGGTCACTTTTATAGTATTCATTTCGGTTTTTTCCGGTTGTAGTGATTTTGAATATAGTCCAAATCAGATTTTTAGTAAAAATTCATATCGCGATCTCAACGCAATCAATTTAAATAAGTTGGGGGATGGTCAGCAAGATGATACTGTCCGGTTTATAATAACAGGAGATACGCAGCGGTCACATAATGAAACAGTAAATTTTTATAAGAAAGTAAATACGATGACAGGGATTGATTTTGTGATTGTGGCTGGCGATATAACTGAGTTTGGTAACCTTAAAGAAATGCAATGGGTTGCCGAAAACCTTACTAAGCTGAATAGACCATTTCTTGCGGTTATTGGCAACCATGATCTTACTTCACGTGGCAGAGATGCATTTCAGCATATGTATGGAAAGCTCAATTATTCTTTTGTATATGGGGGAGTTAAATTTATCTGTCATGATACGAACAGTAGGGAGTATAATTTTAATGGTCAGGTACCTAATATACCCTGGCTTAAAAAGGAGCTAGAGCCACAGCCTCATGTAGAGAGTTATGTGGCTATTTCTCATGTTCCACCTACCTCTCCAGATTTTGATCAAAATCTGGAATACGATTATGCTTCAACATTTAGCAACGCCGGAGGTTTTCTCACATCCTTTCATGCTCATAATCATGTTTTTGAGGAGTTTACTGTTGGAAACTTTGAAACACCTTTTGTGGTCACGAGTGCAATTGGAAAAAATGAATTTTTATTAGTCGAAATTGTAAATAATAAACTGAGCTTTGAACAAATATCTTTTTAAATTAAGCATACTAGTCCTTTTTTTAATTGGCACAGTCAATCCGAGTAATGCACAGAAAAAGAACTTTTTAATCCCAGATGCGGCAATTATTCAATATGCTGGAAGCATTGGTTATATAAGTGTTGGCGCAGGATATGATATTTTTAAAAATAAGAGAGGTAACATTGATTTTAATTATGGTTATGTACCTGTTTCTAAGGGAGGAGAGCTACATTCGATAACCGCAAAATTTGCTTACAAGCCTTTTGAAATAAAGTTAAATAATTGGGGGAAATTGTATCCACTTAATCCAGGTGTATTTCTCAGTTATACTTTTCATGATGATTTATCATTTAAATTTAATTCATCGGAATATCCATCTGGTTATTATTATTGGTCTCCTGCTTTGAGACCTCACATCTCATTATCTAATGAAATTGAACTCAATATGAATAAAATATGGAAGGAAATCGGAATAGAAAAGATTGGAATTTATACTGAATTCAATTCAAATGACTATTATATTATTAATTATTTTCAGAATATAAAAGCACTTTCTCTTGCTGATGTTTTTCAGCTTGGGGTAGGTATACGATTTAAGTTTTAATCTTTTAAACTAAAAAAGGATTGTTTCTGAATATTTTAGTAGGTGTTTTCAGTCGTTTTTATGTTGGTGTCGCTATTAGATTATAAAATCTCAGATACTTTTTTTAAGTTTAAATCATGAAGAAAGTAATTTTGGTTTTGGGTGCGCCAAATGATGAAAGGGGAAATCTGAGTCAAATTGCAACTGACAGACTTAATTGTGTATTTGAACTCTGCAGGTATAATGATTCCTACCAGATTTTATGTTCAGGCGGATTTGGAGGTTTTAATCCTACAGATCTTCCACATGCAACATACAGCAAAGCATATCTCGTTTCAAAAGGAATCCCAAATCATTTTTTTTTACCTTTTGCCCTTTCGGCGCATTCAGTTGATGATATTAGGAAGGCTTTACCAATATTGGAGGAAGAAAGACCAGACCTGGTGATGTTAGTCACCTCAGATTTTCACATGGAGCGTATAAAAATTTTATGGGATATTATAGCACCTAAGCGATTTCCGATTATTTTTATCCCTGCAGTTTCAAGCTTGGATACACAGCAATTAGTGATGCTTGAAGAACATGAAAGGAACGCTATTAAGGCTTTAGAGAAAAATAATTTTAAAATATATTAGTCTAAAATTAAGGGATTAAGCCATCTCTATTTTTATGGGAAATTTATAGTCCCAGTTCATTTAATATTTGTCGATAATTATTAATAAAAAGCTTGGTCAATTTAAACTGTTCTGTTTCTTCATAATGCGTTAATTCAAGTCCGCTATCTGTTACTTTATATATTTCTGAATCGGGATAGGATAATAAAATAGGGGAATGTGTTGCAATAATAAATTGAGAGTTTTGATCGACCAATTCTTTTATCCGAATCATCATATTGAGTTGACTGTCAAATGAAAGTGCTGATTCTGGTTCGTCAAAAATATAAAATCCTTTTCCTGATAATCTATTATGCATCAGTGCTAAGAAGCTTTCTCCATGTGAACATTGATGTAATGATTGACCATATGCTTCTTCTAATTTCGCTTGATCGCCTTCGTAAAGGTTATCTATTTCACTGGCAACATTAAAAAAACTCTCCGCTCTTAAGAAATAACCGTCTCTAAAGCGGTATGGACCTCTGATCAGTTTGATATCCTCATAAAGGTTCGAATGTGATTCTTTCGTTGAAAAGTTAAAATTTAAGCTTCCACCTTCGGCATTAAATCCTGACTTAATCGCAATTGATTCGATAAAAGTAGATTTTCCTGATCCGTTGTCTCCTACGATAAAAGTAACTGGGCTATGGAAAGTAAGCTTATCTAAACTATGGATGGATGGAATGTTGTATGGGTAAGATATACGATCCACATGTGGCTTAGTATTTTCAACACTTTTTAGGTATAACATATTAATCAATCATATAAAAACAAATATTAAGTTAGTGCTAATGCGACTTAATCTCTTTTCCCTTTGATATAAGCATACACTGCTTGTGCATGACCATGTCCGAGCTGATAATCTTCTTTTAACCAATTGATAATTTGATTAGCTTTTATTTCAGCTTTAATTTTATTGTTTTCTATAAATCCTTTTTGGGTTGCTAAGTCTATAAATGCTTCGGGACTTACTCCGGTTTTTTCTTCAATATTCTTTAGGTATGTGTGAAAAGACATGCTATTAAATTTAATTTTCGGTTTCTAATTACTGGTACATTTATCAACTAGCTTTTTTATATTTTGCTGTTGGTCTGCATTATATCGTAGCTAAAATTATACCACAATTTTGCCTTTTTTTTAAAAATAAGCATTGATTTTCTATCGGAGATTAACGATACTTTATTTTTTTATGCAGGAAGTATCGTTTGCACAGGTGTACTAATAGGGGATGAGAATCTAGGAGTAGTATCCTCTTTTATGAATCGAAATAGTATAATATATTTTCTAAAGCTTACATAAAATAAAGCAGGGTGAATTAATACGCTTGTAATATGTGGTATATACTTGTTTTGAGAAAATATTGAAAAAAAAGAAAATCTTCCAATCCACTCATAAAAAGTTGTCGTATATAAATTCATAAACTAAAAAATTATACACTAAAAACGAATATGTTATGGAAAAAATGTCATCTCAAAAAGAGTGTTTAGTAGAAGAAAACGAACATCTCGATAAAAAAGACCTTCGGAGAAGGGATTTCTTAAAATTTACCGGTGCAGGCGTGGCAAGTCTTGCCCTACTTGGGGTAACTGGTTGTAAAAAAGACCGCCATGATGAAGATATGGGGGCCGATGGTTTTTATTTTGGCAGTGGTGACATCGCTATTTTAAATTATGCCTACGCACTTGAGCAACTTGAAGCGGCTTTTTATATTCAGGTTGTAAATAGTCCATACTCTGGTATATCAGATTTGGAAAAGACTTACTTAACAGATATCAGGGATCATGAGGTTGCTCATCGCGAATTCTTTAAAAAAGCTTTAGGTGGGAAAGCTATTTCAAATTTAGAATTTAATCTTTCCGGTATTAACTTTTCAAGTAGGGAAAGTGTGCTTAGCACTGCCAAAACGTTTGAAGATCTGGGTGTCTCTGCCTATAATGGTGCTGGATGGCTGATCAAAGATGTCAACTACCTTGCCTTAGCAGGTAAAATTGTATCTGTTGAAGCTAGGCATGCTGCATTGATCAGAGATTTGATCGATAACGGAAGTTTTGCGAATATGGAAGTTATTGATTCAAATGGTTTAGATGTCGCTAAAAGCCCCACAATGGTACTTCAGGCGGCTTCCCCATTTATCAAATCTAAAATTGATGTAAAGGATTTACCTACTTATTAACCTTCTAAATCTTATTGTTATGAATCTATTAAATGTTTTTGACGAAATAAATAATGTTGATCCAGAATTTACTGATCGCATTAGTCCACGCAGAGAAGTTATTCGAAATATGACTTCTTTTGGAAAAAAGGTTACTTTGGCCGCATTACCCTTCCTTATAAGTGATCTTTTTAAAAAAGCTTATGGCGCGACAGCTCCTACAGATGTTAATGGTGTATTGAATTATGCGTTAACGTTGGAATATCTTGAAGCGGAATATTATACTAAAGGGGTTGCTGCCCCCAATCTAATTCCTTCAGGTAGACCCTTGGGAGCTATTACAACCATTCGTGATCATGAAAATGCGCATGTTAAATTTCTTAAGCAGGTATTAGGAGATAAGGCAGTTTCTAAACCTACTTTTGATTTTACAGCTGGAGGTACCTTTGGAAATGTTTTTAGTGATTATGATACATTCTTAGCTCTTGCTCAAGCTTTTGAAGATACTGGTGTCCGTGCATATAAGGGACAGGCAGGTATTTTGCTCGGAAATAAAGTTGTATTAACCGCCGCTTTACAGATACATTCGGTAGAGGCTCGTCATGCTTCGCATATACGTCAGATGCGTAGAGCAAGAGGGGGTGCTGCTGCAAACCAAAAACCTTGGATTACAGGTGCAAATGATAGTGGAATTGGTGCTGTTGTAGATCCAGTTTATATGGGGGAAGATAATAAAGTTCAAGCAAATGTTGATATTACAACCTTGAAAGGTGTTACAGGTAATTTATCTTTGGCTGCGGCTACTCAATCTTTTGATGAGCCTTTAGGAGCTGAGGCTGTTCTTAATATTGCAAGTCTGTTTATTAAAAATTAGTGTATAATGCTTTGAAGTGAGGCTCCTTGTTTGTTATGAACAGGGAGCTTTTTTTTGATACTATTTTTCAGTGCTCTGCAGTGAGAAACTTAACAGATATGAGGTTTAGTGTATCGGTTATGGTTTTTTCTGGTGCCGCTTTTTTTGTCTTGTATAAATTAATAAAAATTGTATTTTTAAATTTGATTCTTAAAACATTTTATTCTAATTATTTGTTTAACTATAAAAACATTACAAATCAGATAAATGCTATTTTGTACTGGATGTTGCTTATTATGTAGCTCTCGAACCAGTTAGGATATTTAACAAAAAATATCTGATAAAAACTTAGTTAAGCTAGAAGGATGTGTCTTTAAATAGTTTATTTCATAGGTTCACTCAATAAGTATTTGTAAGAATTCTTTTAAAAGATGTGTTTTTGATTTGATTAAGCTTAATACATTTTGTTTTATTAAATGACTATGCAATTTTTACCTGTTAATCAGAACCTATTACTCCAATTGCAAATTAGAGGTTACAATATATTAGCCTCTGCGCAAGGTATTGATCATGAAAATCCAAGTTACTATCCAATCCAAGTTTCTGATGTATGGGACTATCTCGTTCGCCTGGACTATACTTCTGGAATTGGGGAACCAGCACTAATTGTTATCGAAGATGCCCTTAGGAATATCAAAGAGCAACATTTTGATGGAGCTGTTTTTGTTGATTTTGAAGTTGACTAGACTAAGAAAAAAGAAATCATTAATTTAAAATGGTATTAAATTAATGATTTCAAATACTGCATGTTTCAAAGTGATATTTGAATACGCAGGTTTTAGTAGCTGAATTTTTTTATTCTTCTATAAGAACATGCCACCTGAAATTTCGATCCGCTGTGCATTGATCCATCTTGCGTCATCTGTACACATGAAAGCAACTACACCTCCGATGTCGTCTGGAAGTCCTACTCTTCCTAGTGCTGTTTGTGAAGCAATTGCTTCGTTAATTTGTTCGTTGTCTCGTACTAAACCATTTCCGAAATCAGTTTCAATTGCTCCTGGTGCAATTATATTGGATCTAATACCTCTTACTCCTAATTCTTTTGCCTGATATTTAGTTAAAGTTTCCATTGCTCCCTTCATTGCCGCATATGCCGCATAGCCGGGGGTAGCGAAACGAGCTAAGCCTGACGATACATTGATAATAGCACCGCCGTCACGTAGCAGTGGCAAAGCTTTTTGCGTTAGAAAGAAGGCTCCCTTAAAATGAATGTTTACCAAGTTGTCAAATTGTTCTTCAGTCGTTTCTGCAAAAGAAGCATGGATACCGATACCTGCGTTATTGATTAGAAAGTCGAACTTATCGGTATTAAATACCGATACAAGTGTCGATTTGAGATCAGTGAAAAAGTTGTCAAAGGTTTTGCTGTCCGCAACGTTAAGTTGTAAAGCCACAGCATTTACACCTAAGTTTTTAAGTTCTAGAACGGTGTTTTCTGCCTCAATTTTTTGTGACTGATAGGTTAAGATGATATCAATTCCTTTTGATGCGATTTTGAGTGCGGTATTTTTTCCTAGTCCACGGCTACCACCGGTTACAAGTGCAATTTTATTTTTTGTTTCCATTTGTTCTTTTTTTATTGAAAACAAAGTTAAATGACAAATGTTGATTAAAATGGTGACAGTTTAAGTATTATATCGCTATCTTATTAACTTCGGATGATAATGATTGGAAATAATCTACCCGATATTGCTTTGGAGTTTTTCCTGAAAAACGCTTAAAGAATTTGGTGAAGTTGGAGGGGTCATAGGTTAATGTGCGCGCAATTTCGGCAATTGACATATCGCTATTTTGTAAGAGTGATTTTGATATTTCTGTTAATCTATTTTCCATGAAATAGCAAGGTGAATACCCTGTTGCGGATTTGATTGTATTGCTGAGGTGAATAGGGTGAATGTAAAGCAAAGCTGCAAAATCTCTAATCTCAAACATTTGATCCTTTTTGCCCGATAATATATCTGTCAGATGGTTATCTACTTCTCGTAAAAAATCAGCAGTTATTTCATGTTGACGGCTTAAAAACTTTTTTGGAATTTTCATGTCTTCGAAAATGTAATTTTAATAATAAGTATCCCTTATTTTCTGTTTTAAAATAATAAAAGTACTGTTGAGCTCGAATGTAAATTTTGCTAATCTAAATGTAGCAATAAAAATTTTTTTTTTATTGCTGTATGTTTGTAATTACTTAGATCTTTTTAAGATAGCGTCAAATTTATTGACTTTTCACGTTGTTGTTAATGGTTTTAAATGAGTTGTGAAAAGTAAAAATAATTAGAAAATTATTATATTGATCTGCTTACTAAGGTGGACTATAGGCTTGCATATCAAACTTAAAATTTCCATCAGTAACTTGTTTCTCTCGAAAAATGAAAAATTAAACTAGTTAATGAAAAATGAATATTAATTTAAGTGATTATAAGCTAGAGCGTATAGCCCCACCTCAATGGCAAGATTATAAGTTAATCAGACTTGAGGCTTTAAAGACAAATCCCGAATTATTTGGTAGTTCATATGCAAAAGAAGTATTGTATAGTCAGGATGATTGGATTGCTTTACTGGAAAATGATGCACGGGCAATTTTTGCTTTATATCATTTAGATTTATTGATTGGTTTAAGTGGTGTAGTGCTGAATAGAGATAATCAATCTGAGGCCATTTTAATTTCTTCGTTCATCAAAGAGGCTTATCGTGGGAGGGAACTTTCTCAATTATTCTTTCAAGCCCGAATTGAATGGGCTAGGCAAAAGGAGTGTGCTCAGGTTATTGTATCACATCGGGCGGGTAATGAAGCTTCAAAAGCTGCGAATCAGCGATGTGGTTTTGTGTATAATTATTCAAAAGAATCACTATGGCCGGATGGTTTATTGGCTGAGGAATTAATGTATTGCTTGTCGCTATAAATGTAAATGATCGATAATAGTGATTTGTGATCTTTGGATTGGTTTATGATTTTTAGGTTTATATTTCATCTCCAAGTTTTGAAAATTTGTTTCTGTACTCTATTGGGGTTAAGCCTGTTATTTTTTTGAAAATATCTCTAAACGCTTTTGTATCCGTATAACCTACGTTAAACATGACTTCGGAGACATTCTTTCGTGAGGCTTCAAAATGATTTTTTGCAGCTTCTATGCGTACGCGTTGCATATATTCGATAGGTGTATTGTTTGTAGCATCTTTAAATCTTCTTTCAAACGTTCTACGACCAATATTGATGAGTTTCGCTAAATCTTCTACAGTAATCTTTTCTTCGTAATTTTTTTCTATATAATCCTGTACTTTTTGGATATCAGTGTGGTTATGGTTTCTTTGACCTCTAAAAATTGCAAATTGAGACTGGTTATCTCTTCCGATATCCAATGCAAAATATTTTGATATCATGACAGCAGTTTCTCGATCTGAATATTTTTCGACCAGATACAGTATTAAATTCCATAAACTGTTTGCACCGCCACTACTATAGATATTCTCGTGTTCGGTGATCACAGCTCCATCTTCGATCTCGACTGCAGGGTATCTTTGTTTAAACTCGTTTATGTATGCCCAATGGGTGGAACACTTTTTTCCATCTAATAATCCTGTTTCTGCTAGTAAAAAAGCTCCTACACATAAGCTTGCAAGGCTTGTTCCTTTTAAATGAAGTTTTCTGAAATAGGATATGGCCTCTTCATTTGCTTTTATCCCTTTATCCATATCTCCAAATGTTGGAGGGATAATGAGGAGGTCTGTTTTAGTAACTTCAGATAATAAGCGATTTGTTTTTATGGTATACTCTCCGTTATTTGCGGTGATATATTCATTTAAGCCAACATATTCGACATTGAAAATGGGTCTCTTGCCAAAGAAGGTAAGAAATTCATTAGCGGTTTGAAAAGTACGAAATGCGGGTGTAATGCCTTCTATTGTACCATGTTGTGGAACGAAAATGGAAATTTGCATATCTCTTAATTTAGTTATATAAATGTACAAATAGTTTTTGTCGTTATCCACCCCTATAGTTGTCGTTTTTACAACATGTGACATTTTGAAATGATCTCCATCTTTGTATAAGCATTATAAACATAAAGAAAAGAGGAATGATACAATCAACAAAAATTAACGTTACAGCAATAGTAGATGCTCCCATCGAGATCGTATGGGACGCTTGGAATACACCTAGTGATATCATGCAATGGAATAGTGCAGATCCAAATTGGCACTGTCCTGCAAGTGAAAATGATGTCTGGGTAAATGGAAAATTTAAAAATAGAATGGAAGCTAAAGATGGTAGTTTTGGCTTTGATTTTGAAGGTATTTATGATAAGGTCGAATTGTTTAAGGAGTTGGCTTACAGCATGAATGATGGAAGAAAGGTACGTACCGTATTTACGGAAAAGGATGGTAAAACAACTCTTTCGACAGTTTTTGATGCGGAGAGCGAAAATGAGTTTGAAGTTCAAAAACAAGGATGGCAAGCCATTTTGAATAGTTTTGTAAAATATGTAGAATCTAAAAATTATTAATTCCTAAAATTTAATGTCATGAAAAAGAATACAGTTTCCTTACATCGCATTATTCAGGCCAGTCCTGAAAAAGTGTTTCGTGCTTTTGCTGATCCAATAGCACATGCCACCTGGTTACCTCCTTATGGTTTTATATGTACAGTGCAACAAATGGACTTTAAAGTAGGTGGTAACTTTAAAATGACTTTTATAAATTTCAGCACTGGCAATGGGCACTCTTTTGGTGGAGAATATTTAGAGATTTTACCGAATGAATCAATTAAATATAGTGATCGTTTTGATGATCCTAATCTTCCGGGAGAAATGATAACGACAGTTTCACTGAATAAGGTGTCCTGTGGTACTGAACTTCAAATTGTACAAGAAAATATTCCAGATGTAATACCTGTTGAAATGTGCTATTTAGGTTGGCAGGAATCATTAGATAAAATGAAGAGATTGGTTGAACCTGAAATACCTGATGCATAATTTATAGCAATATGTTATTTCAGAGAACCGATAAAATGATGAATGGTGTTTTTATTACATTTTCAGGAAATTGTAAGAAAGCACTTCAATTTTACCAAAATTGTTTTGGTGGTAAGTTGTATTTTGAAGCATTTAAAAATGAGATGAATAACTATTCGGAGTCACCTATAATTATTGGCTCATTAATTTCTGATATGATTGTAATTCATGGTTCAGATTTGGTACATAATGAAGGTCGTCAGGTCGGAAATTATTTATCTATATTTCTGCATTGTAATGATGCGGGAGATCGCAAATTATTAATTCATAAATTGAAAGTTAATAGAAAGATTACTTATACTCCAGATGAAATCAAACAAAGCTTGATTGAAATAACGGATGCATTTGATGTACGTTGGATATTGGCTATTTAGAAGATAGCTTCTAATTTATTCGTATTATAAAAATGAAAAAAGGCTAACTTAAACTTTAAGATAGCCTTTTTTATTGAGTAGTGTTTTCAATAATTTTGGAAAATAATTGAAATTATATGGTTTGTAGGCATGTTAATTTATTCATACAAATTTTGATAGAAATGCATCTGTCATGAAAGAGTAAGAAATAATAATATCTATCAATGTTATTGCAATTAAGTTGCGATAGTTATTACCTTTAATACACCATCCCACAAAAGTAATTGTTGGATGGTGTATTAAAGGTTTATTATGAAAGAAAATAGAATTTATGATGTCATCATTATTGGAGGTAGCTATGCTGGTCTTTCTGCTGCCATGGCATTAGGGCGTTCTTTGCGAGATGTGTTGGTAATTGATAGTGGAATTCCGTGCAATCGACAGACGCCACACTCTCATAATTTCTTGACACAAGATGGTAAGACACCCTTGGAGATTGCTACCATAGCAAAGCAACAGGTTGAGCAATATGAAAGCATTATTTTTGAAAATGGTGTCGTGACAGATGGTAGGTTTGCGTCAGAAGGTTTTGAGATCTGTACTGAAGAAGGGAATATTTATATCGGTAGGAAACTTATTTTTGCAACTGGAGTTAAGGATATTTTTCCTGATATAAAGGGTTTTTCTGCATGCTGGGGGATTTCAGTTATTCATTGCCCTTACTGTCACGGTTATGAATTTAAACATCAAAAAACCGGTATTATTGGAAAAGGGGATAAGGCAATCCATCTATCTTCATTAGTTCATAATCTCACTGATCAATTACAGGTTTTGACAAGAGGTGAAGCAAATTTTGAAGAAGAACAAAAAGATAAATTAGCTAAAAATCAAATTGGTATAATTGAAACTGAAATTGTAGAAATTGTCCACAAAGACGGATATGTTAAGCAATTGGTGTTTGATGATGGTCGAACAGAAAGTTTTGATGCGGTGTATGCTCCAGTTCCCTTTGTACAGCATTTAGACCTGCCGGTGAATTTGGGATGTGAGCTTACTGAGGCTGGGCATATTAAAGTTGATAGTTTTCAGAAAACCAATATTCCAGGTGTTTTTGCCTGTGGTGACTCCACCACAATGATGCGCTCCGTAGCAAGTGCTGTTAGTACTGGAAATACAGCTGGAGCGATGGTTAATATGGAATTAACACAGGAAGAGTTTTGATGATGAATCTTAAAGGACGATTTGCTTTAACCAAATAATTGGGTGTAAACTATTTGATTCTATTATTTGTTTATAATAATAAAACTATGTCTAGATTGTTCGTCATTACTTCTTTTATATTTCTCACTTTTGTTGCATGCCAACCAAATACCTCTCATCAGAGGCTAGCTGTGAAAGACAAGTCTCAGGATACCGAATTGCATCGGCAGTCCGGAATTACTTTTTTAGAGGGAGGTCTTACTCATAAAATGGAGAAAAAATCAGGTATTACAGACACTATTTTTATATCTGTCCATAAACCGGATTCCGCTCATATTATACTTGAAAGTCCAACCAATACGGCAAATATCCGTATTGGTCAGCTTTTTTCTCCAAACGGGAGTTCTGATGGTCCATTCGGAAAAGTCCTCGAATATCGATTTACAGACACAGGCCAATATTATATTACGGTTAGTGAGAATCTTATGGTTGGTGATCATTATAACGGAGCTTATCAGGTGCGAATTATAAATGGTCTGTCAAAATAAGATCTTTACTTTAAATGGCGTGGCCAATAGTTGATTATTATTAGTATTAGTCCAGCTTTTTATCTTACCATATGCTTTCGTTTTGTATTATAGCAATTAAGAAAGTTTCACTAATATTGTGTCAAAATCTATAATTTATTGACGGCTATAAAACAATTGGCAGGACAAACCCTGTGGTATGGTGTAAGTAACATTGGAGCAAAATTTCTAAACTATTTACTGACACCTATTCTTACTTACCTGATGATAGATTCTTCAGGTGTACGAGATTATGGTGGTTACAGTTTATTGTATTCTTGGATTGCTGTAGCAAATATTATATTTACCTATGGTTTTGAAACGGGGTATTTTCGTTTTTCAAATACACAAGGTGTAGACCGACACTCACTTTTTCAAACAGCGTTTGGTTCAATATGGCTCAGTACCGCATTACTCATTACGTTTATTTCTTTTTTTACTGTTCCAATCAACAATTTTATGAACCTTGATGGACATCCAGAATACATTTTGTGGTGTCTTTATCTGATTGGATTAGATGCAATAACTGCTATTCCATTTGCTAAATTACGACAGGAAAACCGTCCCAAAAGATACGCTTTTGTAAAATTATCCGGTATTATTATCAATATACTGTTTACTTTATTTTTCTTAATATGGTTGCCTAAATATGCGGTGCATCATCCGGACGATGCTATTGTACATTGGTTCACTACTAATAACCGGATAGGGTTTTTAATCTTAGCAAATGTGTTTCAAAATCTCTTTGTATTCTTATTATTATTTTCAGAATGGAAGAGTTTCAGGTTTAAGATAAATTTCAATCTTTGGAAACAGCTTTTTAAATATAGTGCCCCTATGATTTTTATTGGGTTAGCGGGCATGATAAACGAAGTAATGGATCGGCAAATGCTGGCGAAATTGCTGTCACAGGATGTCGATGCGCAAAGTGTCGTTGGGATTTATTCAGCAAACTATAAATTAGCGATCTTTATTACGTTATTTATACAAGCATTTAAAATGGCTGCAGAACCATTTTTCTTCAATAAATCCAAAGACAAAAATGCACCGGCTCTGTATGCAACTGTGATGAAATGGTTTGTAATCACACTTTCTTTAGCTTTTCTTTTTTCTGCTTTATATCTTGACGCCTGGAAATATATGGTCGGGGCTTCCTATCGTTCCGGTTTGGGCATCGTACCGATACTTTTATGTGCTAACATATGCTTGGGAATATATTATAATCTTTCAGTATGGTATAAACTGACTGATCGGATGCGTATGGGTTTGTATATCACGATATTTGGTTCTGTTATTACGCTCGTTGGTAATTATTTTTTTATTCCCTATTGGGGCATGTATGCAGCCGCATGGACTACCTTGATCTGTTATGCGAGTATGATGTTAGTGACTTATTTCATTGGTCAAAATTATTACTATATACCCTATCCTGTAAAAAAAATAGGAATATATCTATTGGCAATGTTGCTATGTTTCTTTATGAAAAGGAGTATTGATGTATATTCCGATTCTTGGACTCAAGATATGCAACTTTTATTACGTATTCCTGTTGCTTTTATTCTGATGATACTTTATGTTTTTTTTATAGTAAAAATGGAGAGGAAGGAATTAAAAAATATACCATTAATAGGCAAGTATATTTAATCTGGTAATTATTAGCCAGACTCACTATTTACAAAAATTTATAATTTGTTAGTCCCAATAAAAAATCGAGACTAACATGTACTTATTAAATGATATGATCAGGTTTTGTTTAGAACGACCAATTACAAGATTTTGCGGCAAAGAAAAATACGGCTAACCAAACTAAACCTTTAAAAAGGAAAAAGAGAAAAGCACCTACGCCTAAGCGTTTTACCCATTTTGTTTTATCATTTTTTTGCTCCATTCGTAAATATAAACAATAATGCTGTGTTTTAGTTTACATTTACAATAGGGGAAAATACGTTTCCAAAATTGTAGAAAGTTTGATTTGCCTTCTCTGTCGCAAGTGTATAGCTCTCAGGATCTTCGGCATGTTTATTTAAGACAGTCGTGAATCCTGCCCACATTTCGCGACTGTTTTCACCATACCCTTCAAAAAACGAAGTGCCTTTAGTAATTCCATATTTGTTCAGCATCTGCACAATGTATGGCCCACCCATAATTGATCCCTCAAGAACATAAAGTGAGCTTAGGGCTTCTAACACATTGTTAACTAGAGGAGCATTAGCTTCTGGAAGATTTTCTACACTTCCGCCCAATGCTTCGATATCCTTTTTTATATAAGAAGAATTACGACGATCTGCTAGATCGGGCAAAATATCCGAAGTTACAAAAGGTGCAATACGATCTTCAACGGCACGGAAATAGGCATAAAAACCTTTTAGAACCTTTGTGTAATCTGCATCTGAACGAATACTTTTTAATTGACGTACGATTTTACCTTCTACGTTTTGGTGAGCAGCATGTGTTTGCTCTTTAATATGTTGACTAAGCATTTTTCTAGTATTTAGTTATAATTATTCTATACAAATATTCGTATTTATTTTAAAACCTTTATGCTGTATAATGATTTATCATCTATGAAAAACGATCTGAATTAAATTGTACATAATTTTTTTAGTTCTTTAATTGAAAATTTGTTTTAAACAGCAGGTTCTCACCTATTGTTTCTGGCCAAAAGACGAAAGGAGGATTATCTTTAATATTATCAACACCTTTTTCCAGCTTAGAGTCTGTAATAGAAACAATGTCTTGCAGTGTAGATGCTAGCCAAGGCTCCTTCGGATTACCTATATGTAGGTCTGTTTTTGGGGAGGCTAGGGAAATATCGACAGACATTCCATCAAAATAGTCCGACCAACCATTAGCATTACGAATCAAGAATGATGCAAAATAAATGTCGAAAGCATCAATTTTAAGAGAGAAAAATCCTACTGGCTTTCCAAAAGTTTTCTGACCAATAAGTCTCACCGGAAAGTAAGGTTTAAAACTACTAATAAGAAGTTCACTAGCTGATGCGGTACGTCCGGATACAATAAATGATAAGTGTTGTAATGTGTTGAATACTCCTTTCTTGACGAAATAATGTGTATTGGCTTTTTCACTATAGTCTACATCGGCCAAAGTTGCGGAACGGCCTTTATATTGTACAGGATTTCCATTTGCATCTAAATAGGGTTGTTTACCTAAAAGAGTAGCCTTGCCATTTTGGACATTCGGATGAAATTGTTCACTGAACATGATTTTCCCATCCAGTTTTTGAGGTACAATCAAATTGGCCAAATATTCCGCTGTCTCAACATATCCGCCGCCATTGTGACGAAGATCTAAAATCAGATGAGTTACTTGTTTATTCGAAAGCTCTTTAAAAAGTCTATCGAGTTCTGTCTTAACGATAGCTAATTCGGGAAATGAAGCAATGTAAAGGTAGGCTATGTATTTTTTACCTGAAGTCCAATAGGACAGGTGTGTAGCATATTTATATTGGTGCTCCATGCTTGCAAGATGCCCGCTACTTTTTTTTGTGTTTCTACTGCGCTCCAGATAAGAGTATTTGGGTTTTCCTTCAATTGGAGACCATTCATATGGTTTGCCATTATGGGCCAATGAGTATTGACTTATTGCGAAAAGCTCACGTTCATAAGCAGTCTGTTCGGGACTAATGCTTCCAAACTTCTTACGAGGAGTAAAATCTGTATAGGAGGGAAGTGATTCCTGCCATCGGTATAATTGTTGAGCATACAAAAAAATTGAATCGAGAATCAGTTCTTTTTTTGTTCCAATGTCAGGACTTAGCCTCTCATCTTGTGTTATAGTTTTATTTCCATGGTCTCTACAGGCACTTAAGAGTAATAATAAACAAATACCAATAGGAGCGGCATGACCCAATAGTTTCATTTGTTTCCTAATAAATTTAGTTGATTTGCCCATATATTTACTTAAATGATTCTTTTACGCCAAATAGACTTTATACTACTGATGTTGAATCCGCTTGAGAATCAATTGATTTAATTTTGCTGTCCCACTGGCTATAAATGAGAAGTTAATCAATCTTTAGTTTTTTTTAACTTTATTTTTCCTTTTAAATTTCTATTTTTGTACCAATTTATTTAATATTGATGCCTCCATATCTGTGGATAGTCAAAGATCCCAAAGGCGACCTCCTTTGGGATTTTTTATTTTAGGGTAATATTGGTCTATCATTCTTTATCGGTTTACTGGATAAGCTAGCCAGAAAAGCAATGATATTTTCCTGCTCTTTACTGCTGAGTCTTAAATTCTGTATATGTGGTGATAATATGCCATTAATCTGCTGACCAGTCTTTTGAGGCATTCCTTGGCTTAGTAAGTTGACTAATTCACTCAAAGTAGCAATACTACCATTGTGCATATATGGTGCAGTATTTGTGACGTTTCTTAATCCAGGCGTACGAAATTTACCTTTGTCACTTTCTAATTTAGAAGACTCAAATCGTCCGTTGTCCAATGCACCTTTGTTCGTTACTGCATAGCCGAGATTATGAAAATCTAAGTCCGTAAAATACGGACCGTTGTGACAATTGATACACTTTCCTTTCGTGCGGAACAAATGTAATCCCTCGAGCTGTTGGTCATTTAGCGCCTGATAATCACCTTGGACAAACCTATCAAATGCAGTTTCTCCACTGCTAATGGATTTGGAATAAGCAGCTATTGCATCTAGCAAACCCTCTATTGTCATATTCTTATTATTATAAGCCGATTCATACAGATCTACATAACCAGGTATGGACATTAGTTTGGAAGATAAAGAACTCGTATTTCCGCCCATTTCAATTGGCGAATTGATAGCTTCTGCAATTTGTTCACGATAGGTTTTCGCACGCCCATCGTGAAAGAGATTCCCTTCCAAGTACCAGACATTTTCCATGGATGGTGTGTTACGGTGATGTAAAGCTATACCATCAGCTGTTGTTTTCTGATCGATCCAGTAGGTGTCCGGATTATGGCACGAAGCACAGGTCTTCAAGCCATTACCTGTACGGGGATCAAAAAAAAGCGCTTTTCCCAAAGCAATAAGCTCAACCTTATCATTTGAAGGATTTTTGGGCAATGCTGCTAGTTCTCGTATCTCAATATTTTTATACCATTCTGCGACTGGCCACTGTGCGCTACTTTTACTGTATTTTTCTCGTAGCGTTTCTTCTGGGGTAGGTGTAATTGTCGGCTCCTCCGGCGATGACTTACCCTTACTACAGCTGTATAAAAAAGTGGTTAGTAAAGTTGCAAGGATTACCTGTTTTGGCAAGTATAAGTTCATTAACAACATCAAAAAAGCTTTATTATAAGATGTTAATTTAATGTAATGGACTGTTCGTATTCAGTCATTACTTTGTCAGATTTATCTATTATTTTCAATCTTGTTAACTGGTTACCTTGTATAGTTGTTGGTATCGGTATTGTAACAGTCATTTTTGCTACGTCAAATATTGCATTGTTTAATTTGTAGGTGTTGTTGAGGTTATCAATAGCAATAAAATGATCAAAATCTGCTTTGAAGAATAATTCATAAATTGATTTATTTGCAATCGGCATCACCAGATTTTCTCCTTTTTTTACGGTGTAGTTGCCCAATTTGATTAAGTTGTAGAACTCGGGTAACAATACATCGAAGGGATCAGTTAATACAGTATAACGACCCGATACCAATTTCAGGCGATATGTGCCAGGCTTAAGATCATCTGGACGAGTAAAATTAACTGCGAAAGTGCTTGGGGGCTGGTTAAAAGAAAGTAAGGTTTCTTTACCATCATTATCTACGATATACCCTTTAGTTTGAGCTTCGTTTGGTATAATGTTTTCTCCAACTAAAACAAATGGGTTTGTTCCTGGTAAATAGAGACGATAAGGCGAAAGGAAGTTAATTTTCACCTGTAATAAGGGTTGGTTGACTTGAAAAGATAATGTATAGTTTTTGCTGGAACCATCCTGTGCTCTTACGGTATAGATAATGGGTTTGTCAGACTTTAATTGTATTGGCGTACCCGAAGCAGGAGTCACAGTGGCTAGGTCAGAAATCTTTACGGTCGGTGTGATGCTTTCTGGTTGGTCCACCAGCGGTGGCCAGTATAGGATAATACGGTCTTCCACAATACTTGCCGACAAGGTCTTGCCCGAGGCATCTTTGATGCTAAACGATTCGATTTCGTTATATGGTAGATTGGGGGTTTCTTTTTTGCAAGACCAAGATACCATAGTCAGCATGAAAATAGCCAACAATTGGAATGTACGTATTTGTTTTTTAGATATTGAAAGTAGCATGATTTTTTTTTATAAAAAGATATCGCAACCCATTCACCGGTTGCGACATCTTTTAAGAAATTATTGTTGTTTAAAGCGCTTTATATTCGATATTAGCATCGGCCTTTACCTGCAATTGACCAGCAACTGTTTGTTGACCTACATTGCTGAAGTTATTGAGTTTTACGGCATATAAGGCACCTGAAGAATTACCTACCAAAACAGTTAATGGTTGAATTGCCTCATTTGCATTGGTTGATAAATCGTAATCATACCAAGTACCACTTCCTAGTGATGTTACTGGTGTAGCGGTACTCCAATTGGATGCAGAAACAGCCGAGATGTCCGCAGCTACTGTTCTGATTTCATAACCAGCATTGGCTTTGATCGATCCGTTGACATGGCTAAAGAATGCAACCTGTCCACTGTTACCTAGACTTTGAGAACCTGTTGTAAAATCTACATAAACAGCAGGCCAGTTTGCTGCATTTCTTGGACTCCACCATTGACCATTGATCGTCAAGCTCGTATTCGCTTTTGTCTGAGTAAGTGCCAAAGGCGCTGTTACTTGTTCTGTTGTTGGCGCTGCTGCCCATACCGCTGCCGATAGCACTGTTACGGCCATTGCCGATTGTAAGATTGTTTTAATGTTTAATTTCATGTTGACCTCCTGTTTTTTATTTATTTAATATTGATGCCACCTTGGCATACTGTGAATGCATGTTATTACTATTTAAACCATATGTTTGAAAAATACATTTTAATAATATAAAGTTTTTTATAAAACTTTATATTCAATGTTTAGATCAGTTTTCATTTGAATTTGGCCATTAACTATTTTTTGTTGTATATCATTGAAGCTATTTAGAGTTAATGCATACAACGCTCCAGAACTGTTGCCAACCATTACAGTAATTGGTTGAATTGGTAGGATGCTAATTGTTGATAAATCAAATTCATACCACTCGTTTTTTTCTAGTGATGTTACTACATTAGCAGCAGACCAATCAGATGCCGAAACAGCCGACATGTCTGCCATTACTGTTCTAATTTCGAAACCTGCATTGGCACGAATAGTTGCATTGACAAAACTGGATAATGTGATTTGTCCACCATTACTTAAGCTTTGGTTACCTGTAGTAAGATCTAAATAAATAACAGGCCAGTTTGCAACATCTGAAGGAGTCCACCATTGACCTATTACGGTGAAGTTGGTATTTGCTTTTGTTTGAGTAAGAGGCAAAGCAGCTGTAGCCTGTTCTGTTTTTGGAGTTGTTGCCCACACTGTTGCCGAAAGCACTGTTACAGCCATTGCTGATTGTAAGATTGTTTTAATGTTTAATTTCACGTTGACCTCCTGTTTTTTATTTTTTTAATGTTGATGCCACCTTGGCATACTGTGAATGCATATTTATGATTCTGTTATCGTACTTGAATTTTGTTGTGTTTTCACGATATCAGCCCAGTCTTTGAACTGGAATTTGATCTGAACATTTTCGAAATTCCCTGTTGGAAGGTTTGCCGGTAACGAAACCTGCATTTCGCTACGGGTATGGGATTTGATTGTAAGCGGATAATCTTTGCCATTAAGTGTCATAATAACTGCTGTAGGATCAAGTATTACTTTGCTTAAATAGGCTTTGATTGTCCAATCCGTGTTTTTAGCTAGTTTTAAACCTGATAATGTTAAAGCCACATCTGGTTGTCGATAGGTAATCTTGATCGGATTGGCTAATTTAATGGTATGATTAAGATTGGTCACTTCGACATCGTATATGCCCGCTAGGATATCCGAAGGAATACGATTTTCCCGTTCTGTGCCAGAATAAGATAGTTGATATCCTAAAGGAGAAACTTTTAAACTATTCGGCGTTGGCATCTGAACACGTTGCTTCGTCTCTTGGTTGATGAGTACTATACTGACTAGAGTAGAGTTTGTATGCATGAAAGTTCCGTTTATTGCAGGGAAAGCGGTTCCTGGTCCTTGTGTCAGCGCAATGGAAGATGTTGATGCAAAAGCCGCTTCAAAAGAAGGTGTACTTTGTAATTCAATCTTTAATTTGTAAGTACGTGCTGTTCCTGTTGCGGATTTTACAGTATATGTTTTATCCTTTTCATCCGTTTTAACGGGCAGAATCTCTTCCACGATTTTGGCTCCAGATGATACCTGGATTGTAGGATCAATTACTAATAATCCATAATAATAGGGTAAGTAAACCGTTATGGTATTTTCCCCATTATCTATAGCACCATAGATAACATCGTCATTCGGGAGGTTGGTCACCTTATATTCCAGTATTTTGTCGCTGGGAAGTAAAGGCAGATCCTCCGTTTTAGTACAGTTACTAAACAGTAACCCTAGGAATAGTATGCTTATAAAAGTGTATATTCTTTTCATTTTATCTAAATATTGAACTATCGTATTTTATGGATATTATTATTTAATTCTTGATTTCAAATTTGGTACTCCCGGATTTCGCTAATACATATTGGAAAGTAAAGAATGGTGTGGGTGAAGTTTTATACCAATCTTTTGGATCTAATAAGTCTTTGTAGATGCTCTGAATTTTGATTTTTGCATAATTGCCATTAGCTGTGCGTACTACCAAGGTATGCCCTTCAATTGGATAACAAACATGCTTTTTGTTTTCGGCTCCACCACCTTTGATGTCTCCACCAAAATCATATAGATACCATCCCAGACCTTCTCCAAAAGTTCCAGAGTCATCTGTTCCATAGGCCTTTTCTCCTCTACGGAATTCAGCATCGGAGGGAATATCTATAACATCTTCAAATTTTTTCTTGACTAGATAAATTCCACCTTTACCAGGTCCACCTACTCCGTATCCATTTGAACTATTATTGCAATTGACAAAACTCCTGTATATCTCTGCGAAAGAAATATCCCAACGTGTTGTCAGCCTATAATCTGGCGTAATAGCCTTATTCTGTTCTAAACTATAATATATAGGCGATTGCTTCGTTGTGGGTAAAGTTCCCGTTGGTAAGTCCTCTCCAAAGTTCTTTACTGAAATTAAGCGATTGAACATTCCTTCTGAAATTTCTGGATTAGGTTCTGGTTCTATTTTAGGATCGCTTTTACTGCAGGCGCCTAGCAATGTTAAAAAAACAAAGATTGCAACGAATTTTAAAAGGGTATTAGTTTTTGTTATTTTCATTTTTAGTGCTATATATTGTAATACTATAATTTCAATTATTCCCGTGGTTATATGATCAGGTTATTTGATTGCTATCTTTATTTATATTAATTCTAAATAATAGTAAAGGTAATGAGTTTAGCTTATCCATTGTATATTAAAAATGATATTTAATCTATGCTTTTTGCTTTTTAGAGTTTAGCTTTTAAGCTTATTTGTTAGTTGTAATAATCAACAAATATTTCTTGTTAAATAGCTGTTAATTAGAAGTTTAATATTTTTTTAAGGATAATCACTAGCCTGTGGATTATTAAGAGATTTGGAATCATTTACTCATTAATACACTATGGTATAATTGCGTTTTTATTTTTATGATATGATCAGCATCTATGAAAATTACTTTACCATAAATATTATTTGATAAAATTTATGGCAGAATATACTATTAACGGATAATTAATTTTCATTTTTTAGAGCGTGTTTGTGTTTAACGCCTTACTACCATCCTCTTGTACATAGTATTTGAATGTATAATAGGGAGCTGGCCAGTTCATATTTGTAACGGCAGATGGATTGCCTTTGTAGGCATTGATAAGTTGTAACTTAGCATATTTTCCATCAGGAAGTCGAATGACATATGTTCTGTTAGGTAGCGCTTGCATAATGTGATTGTTCAGGCTATAACGAAACCACCCATCTGAACCTTCTGATGATGCCCATCCGATTTTGTTAACTTCACTTTTATTAAACTCGTCATCCGAAGGAGCGAGGGCGATACTTTGATAGGGTTGTTTGAGTAAAATGACTGCGGTATTGTTAGCCTCTCCTTGATATCCTGGGTTATATTGATATTGCGAATTGTTGACAAAAACTTCGGAATTATAAGGGCCAGTAAAAGCTAAGTCCCAATCTTTGGTTTTTAACCATTGCGCCGAATCTGCTTTTGTCTTAATCCAAATTTGTTTCTGATCCTTGAAACGAAATAAGAAAGTATAAAAGTTGCGTTTTTCTTTACCTTCTGTTCCATCTCCCATAGAAGCATCGGTATCACCTGGAAGATCTTTAATGACGATACTCTTGCCATCTTCAAGTACAATATTATACTCCTTATCCTTGCCACAAGAAGCAATAAGGAGTACGATAACTGTATAGAAAATACAGCGACCTATTTTACTAAAAGAAATCAATATGCTGCATTCAGCTATTATTAGTTTTATTGTATTCATTTTGTAGCAATTTTAATTATAATTCATCTTGAAATGAGGATTATCTACTATTAAAAAATTAGGTTCTGTTATTCTATGCCTACATGGAATGTGATCGGTGAAAACTTATTCTTTGATCCAACGATAACTTAGTCCACCCATAATTATGCGACCTGGTTGTCCCAATAAATACCGGCTAGTAAAATTAAACAGGTTGTCTCCAATGAGACGAAAAGTAAGTTTTCCTTTCATAAGACTTTTTTCAACAGTCATATTTAAAAGAGTGTGGTATGGAATGAAGATATCATTCTTGTCTATGAATTGGTTTCCATTATATTCTTGAAATGGCGTATCTCCTCTGAAATTAATTCTTGCATTGATATTCATATCCCAGGGTTTATATTCATATTGTGTTTTAAAATTGATCATGTGTCTTGATCTATCTTCAATACCCCAATAATCTGATTTTTTACTTTGGCGATATTCTCCTGTTTGCGGATTATTGATTTGATTGTAAGGAAAGTTTCCGCTTGCTATACTGTCTAAGACACTTAAATCTTTTGCAATCAAATATTGATAGCCTACAGAAAACTGTAAAACTTTGTTTGCCTGATAAGTAATTGAAGTTTCGAAGCCTTTGTTCATGGCTTTTGGTAGATTACGGTAACTGTATATTTGAGCCACATTAGTTCCATTACCAACACTGACCGTATTAATTTGATTATTAATGCGATGATAAAATACCGAAATATCAGCTTGAATTTTTTGACTAGCATTCCATGTTAAACCAATATTATTAGATAGGCTAGTTTCCGCTTCCAAATTTCCCGCAACTAAATTTAACATATAGCTATTTTTATAGCTCAATTCACCAGATGCATCCATTGCCGCTATAACATCTGCCACGCGTTCTGTACCAACTACCATATAGTTTGCTGCTGGATTGTAGAATACCTGATACCGCATTTTATAATCAGGAGCTTTAAATCCTGCACCAAACCCTGCTTTGGCAATAAGAGTTGAATTAATATGATATTGTAAGCCAAGACTTGGGCTGAGATGACCATTATAGACATTTGTTTGGTCATAGCGTAATCCCAAAGTGGTCAGTATCCTATCAACAGGTTTCCATTCGGTCTGTAAGTATACAAAACCTGTATTTAACGATCTTTTTGCATCCAGTTTTTGATTATCCATTACCTCTAGACTTCCACCGATACCAGCCGTAAATTTTAGTTTTGTAATAGGACTATAAGCAAACTGTTGTTCTATGCGATGTACATCTTGACCAAATTCTTCAGCGCCGGCGAATACTCCTTGTCGCAGCCACTCTGTAGCCATTTCTGAGTGAAATCTTGAATAATAGTAGCGAGACATACTCCTAATCCCTGATTCAAAGTTATGGTCATAACTCGCGGATATGTTGACATCTTGATCTTTCTGGGTATCTTTCAATATGGTCTGTTCAGACCAGGCATTGATCATCTTTGATACTCGGCCTGCATACCTCGCCGTAATACCGATTGTTCCATTTTTGCTGATACGATAACGTGTGCGTCCTTGAAAACTGTAATTGGTATATGGGGGATAAGTGGTACTATTTGACTCCAGATAGTTTTTGTCAGTATTAAATCCATCAGTGCGGTAGTAGTTTCCGGATAAAACAATACTTCCACGTTGATTGTCAAAAGGTGTTTCAGCTTCTAAAGTTGCATCTACCGTGTTTAATGTGCCATATAGAAATGAAGTGTGTAGCTGTGGCGTCACTGCACCATGTCGCGTAATGATATTAATAGCACCTCCTAAAGCATCACTGCCATAAAGACACGATGAAGCTCCTTTTATAATTTCTATACGTTCTATATTTGTAACTGAAATTCTTGATAAATCAAAATTCCCACTGTTTCTCCCCAACATGGGTTGTCCATCTACTAATACCATCACATAGTTGCTACTAAAACCTTGGATCTGTACCCCGACAGCTCTTGATCCTCCGGCAATGTCATTGACTATGGCAATACCTGTTTGTTCTTTCAATACTTCATCCAGTCGGCGACTCCCCATCAATTCGATTTCACGTTTGGTAATAATCTTAACAGGCATAGCTGCATTTTCGGCTTTAACAAGATTGTCTACCGTTTCCAGTTTACGATTTACCTGTACTTCATCAATATGACGGTTATCAATCTCTAGTATAATATTCAGCTGCTGTTTTTTATCTTCTAGATCAATGGTCTGTTGAAATTTCTTATAACCGAGAGCTTGGACTTCTAAATCATAGCTACCTGCATAAAGCTGATTAAAATAGAAATGGCCAGAAGTATCTGTCTTTATAGCCTTTTTATCAGGATATAAATAAACCGTAACGTTTGGGATCGCTTTGTTAGATTTGTTTTTTACGATGCCACTAATCTGTAATTTATCTTGGGCATGAGTTACTATTAAGTTGCATGCACAAAATATCAGGAGAGAACTAGTTCGTATTAAGGAGCTTTTTGTAAACACTAGGTTATTTTTAATCAATCTAAATAATATTACAAAAAAAGGCAATTGAATTGAACTTTTCTATATGAAAACTGACATTAATTCTATTTAATTCGATTTGAATATATCCTTTTATAACTTTTAAATTGATGTATTTGATTGATTTATAGGGGTGTTTGACTTATTTTTATCTAAAGTGCAAGCAAAAGGTAAATTTAAATTAATTTGTATTTAGACTGATTATTGATTTGTTTTGTGTTGAAAAGCGTTAGATAGTTTTCCTGTCGTGAAGCTTTTAACTTGAATAAAAGAAAAAAGAATGAGTAGATTTTGCTTTATTATAATAATCCATTGTTGTATGTATATTGCTTTTGGTGTTCATGCACAGCAACGGATTATTACATTGAACAGTTCCATTACTGAGACGATATTTGGATTAGGTGTGGGGAATCGTGTTGTTGCTACCGATGTGACCAGTGTCTCACCTATGGCCGCCGCAGCTTTGCCCCGTGTAAGTAAAAATCGTTCAGTTTCAGCAGAGGGATTACTTTCGTTTGAACCGAATATCATCTTAGCAAATGAAGGTGAAGTTCCTGCAGCAATCATTCGACAAGTACGCGCAGCTGGTGTAAAATATATAGCCTTAAAACCCAACTATACAATTCCAGGCGCTTTAAATTATATACAGCAAGTGGCGGATGCCATTAGTCAACCTGAGCTCGGAAAAGGAGTGGTATCCCAAACAAAGTTAAGTTTGAACCGTATTACTGAATTGGTTAAAAGTGAAAATAAAGGTAAAGTTCCTCCAAAAGTTCTTTTTATTTATGCACGTGGTACGGGCACTATGAGTGTCGCCGGTAAGGGGAGTAGTTTAGATGCAATCATCAATTTAGCTGGAGGAAAGAATGCTATTCAAGAGTTTTCTGATTTTAAACCTTATACGACAGAAGCGCTGGTACAGGCCAATCCAGATATAATATTGCTATTCGATTTTGGGGCTAGTAGTTTGGGGGGTGAGGATGCAATTTTAAAATTACCCGGTATGAGAATTACCAATGCAGGAAAAAATAAACGTATTCTCGCGATGAATGCTTCTTTATTAGTCAATTTTAGTAATCGGCTACCTGACGCAATTCTGGAATTGCACAGAGGTTTTGTAAGAATAATGGATTCAAAGTAATCGATGTGTATAAAAGACAGAAGCTAATTTTACTGGCACTTGTATCAATTTTAATTGTCGTGTGTATAATTTCCTTGGGATTAGGGGCTTATTTTATTCCTCCCAGAGATATTTTTTCCTTGTTGATGCAAAAAACGCATTTAGCATCAGCAACACCCATCAACAGTATGCATGAGGATGTCATTTTTGAGATTCGATTACCACGCTTATTGCTGGGAATACTTGTAGGTGCAGCATTAGGTATCTCTGGAGCAGCTATCCAGGGAATATTTCGTAATCCATTAGCAGAACCTGGACTCATCGGTATATCTTCTGGCGCATCGTTATTTGCTGTGATGATCATTGCTTTTGAAACATTGGTTTTCACCTCACTTTCAGCTTGGATCGGTTATTATGTGTTAGCTTTTGGAGCGTTTGCAGGTGCAGGTTTAACAGCATTTTTGGTTTATCGTATAGCTAGTAAAAATGGTAAGCCATCCGTAACAACGATGTTATTGGCTGGAATTGCTATCAATGCTTTTGCTGGTGCACTGACGGGCTTGATGACCTATGTCTCGACCGAGCAGCAATTACGGACCATTACATTTTGGTTGCTTGGTAGTCTGGGTGGAGCTACATGGGAAAATCTATTGGCAGTTGCTCCGTTTATAATTATTCCCTTAATCTGTTTACCTTTTTTTGGAAAATCATTAAATGCATTCGCTCTCGGTGAAATGCAGGCCGATTTATTAGGTGTACAAACCGACCGTATCAAAAGATGGGTTGTAGTCCTTTCAACTTTAGCTGTAGGAGCTTCTGTAGCAGTTTCAGGCATTATCGGTTTTGTGGGATTGATTGTTCCTCATATTATTCGTCTTATAGGTGGGGCAGATCATCGATTTGTTTTACCTGGATCGTTGCTGTTTGGCGCTTTGGTGCTGACGCTAGCAGATGTTATAGCTCGGGTTTCGGTTGCTCCAATAGAGCTTCCAATTGGCGTGATCACCGCCCTATTGGGAACTCCTTTGTTTTTATATATTTTGATAAAGGAAAAATAATTAGTTCAAATATAGGGTCTGTTATGTTACGTGTAGAGAAACTTAATTACGAAATCAAGGGAAGAAAACTCCTGAAAGATGTTACTTTTCAAGTACGGAAGGGAGAGGTATTGGCTGTGTTAGGTGCCAATGGCGCAGGAAAATCTACTTTGATGGGATTACTCTGCGGAGAAAAGAAACCCTGCTCAGGGAGCATTCACTTAAATGGAAAGCTACTGTCGGATTATACTCCATATATTTTGTCACAATGTAGAGCTTTATTGAGTCAGCAACAGCAAATGACTTTAAGTTTTAAAGTCGATGAAATTGTATTAATGGGTCGTTATCCACATTATAAAAATGTACCTCAAGCGCATGATCTCGAAGTTGTAGCCGAAACAATGAAACTTTGTGGTGTAGCATCATTTGCAGACCGTGATTTTCTAAGTTTATCAGGTGGTGAACAGCAACGTGTCCATTTAGCTCGGGTCTTAGCGCAGATATGGGATAATCCAGATGCACTCTTGCTCTTAGATGAGCCTATTTCAGCATTGGATTTACATTATCAGCAGAAAGTTTTAGGTATTGCCAAAGCATTGGCGCGCAAAGGACTCATGGTTATTTTGATCGTACATGATGTTAATTTTGCAGCTACATATGCCAATCGCATTATGATGCTCAAAAATGGCAGAAAGCTATTTGATGGTACGCCAGTGGAGGTTTTGAATAAGAAAGAAATCTATACTATTTTTTCAGTCGAATCAAATGTGACGATGAATCCAAGAACATTGAAACCTTATGTTCAACTTGAAGAAATGCATGTTGAATTTGATAGTTATTTAGAAAGATTATAAATAATTTTAATATTCCAGCTTATTTCATTAATTTTAACTGCGCAAAGCTTATTTTAAACTGTAATCATGTTAGTGAAAAGTAAAATAGTAGAGTTGGAAGATTGGCTTTTTGAGGAAGAAATCCCGGACAGTTATGTGCCAGACAAACCACTGGTTGAAAACAAAACCATTATTGAAATGGGGCCTGTGCATATGGAGAATTTTCAACTTTCAACTTCTGGTCTTTTTATATTACATTCTAAAATGAACTTCGATAGACCTGTACAGATCCTCACTGAAATAGAAGGTGAAACGATTACAAGTCAATTTATATTTTTTAAACCAAAAGATGCAAAAATGCCCTATGGCATGAGTAGACATAATATTCGTTACATTCCTTCTGTGCGAACAACCCATCAAGTAGAACCTGGTATTGAATATATTTATTTTATAGCAGTTATATCTAAAGAATATTACCTCAATTTAATTAAGAGAGATTCATTGCTCCATCAGCAGTTTGTGCATGAGATCGAAAAAGGGCAATATGCTTCATTTTCTGAAGAAGATCTTGTTGCTACTTACGAAATGCAACATACCATTTCTGAATTAATTGAATCAAAGAAAAAAGGAGAAATAAGAAGATTACATACCGAGTCTCGGATTGTTGAATTGCTGATGTACCAATTTGAACAGTACAACGAACAAAAAGGAAATACGGATTCTTTATTTCATGAGGAAGATATTCAACGGCTTGAAATGGCACGACACATCCTGGAGCAACGTATCGCAAATCCACCGACCCAAAAAGAACTGGCTGCAGAAGTGTTAACCAGTGAAAGTAAACTGCGTAAAGATTTTAAAGAATATTTCTCAGTTACTATTCACGATTATCTAACACGTGTACGTATGGAAAAAGCTAAAAATTATTTGTTAGCGGATAAAAAGACAGTATATGAAGTAGCATTGTTGACGGGGTATGGACATCAAAATAACTTCAGTAGCGCATTTAAAAAATATTACGGTATTTCTCCCGGAGAATTAAAAATGTAAGCACTTTTCAGCTAGACTTTCTTGTACACATGTGATGAGCTGATCTATATCTTATAAAGATTTTATTGAGTCATAATAGAGGGTTTCTAGAGGGTTCGTAGAGGTAAAGCTCTATATATCCTCTATTTTATCTCTATGTAATATCTGTATAATTACTTCACTAGTCTTAGTTAAATAGGAGTATATCTTAATGCGTGTCTAACAATATTAAAATCAGAACCAGAAGAATGATTTTGGTATTCAAGAAGGAGTACTTTTGATAAGAGACTAAATTTTTAGGTGTATACTTGATGAAGAGATGAAGAATAATACTATAAAGCCTCTTGATTTTTTCAAGAGGCTTTATATTTTACTAGAATTTCCTGTTTTGGAAACCTTTTTTAGAAAAGAAAGTTATAAGAAACTTCTTTTTATTGATTTAAAAACTCGGCAACAAAAGCATCAAATGCTTGTGGGTTTTCTGCCTGCACCCAATGTCCTGCATTAGGGATTGTTTTTATTATGGCTTTTGGAAACTGCTTTTCGATAGTTGCTTTGTCTTCGGGCAGGATGTATTGTGACTTTTCACCAGCCAAAAATAAAGTAGGTCCTTTAAATATACCTGATTTGACACCTACTGTGATAAACGAAGTGTATTTACCTTTCAGAACGTCTAGATTGAAACGCCACCCTAGACTTCGGTCTTCTTTGATATACACGTTCTTCAATAAAAACTGGACAACTCCTGGTTCTTTAATATAGTGCTCAAGTGCTATCTGTACGTCTTTACGATTTTCGACAGTTTCAATATTAACGGCACTTAGTGCATTGAATATATCTTCATGATGCGGAGGGTAGGATTTGGGGGCAATATCAGCTACAATCAATTTAGCTACTTTTTCAGGATGATCTATAGCAAATTGCATGGCAACTTTACCACCTAATGAATGTCCAATAAGATCAATTTGATCCGCTCCAATAGATGCGATATAGGCAGATAGATCATCAACCATAACTTCGATAGACATCTCTTCACTATGAAAACTGCGCCCATGATTACGAAGGTCCAAAAGATGCACTTGTCTTTTTTCTCCAAAATTGCGGCCAAATGTTCCCCAATTATCGGACATGCCAAATAAGCCGTGTATAACTACTAACGGAATACCCGCGTTTTCTGCTCCATATATCTTGCTGTACTGTAGTTCTTCCAATGTATATTCTGTTTTAATGAGTCTTCTGTTATTGATTCAAAATTACAAAAAATAAATTTTATAGGCTTAAATGTAAAACGAATAACTATAGCGCATGAATAGATCTATCTGCAAAAGATAAAATGTAGCTTTGTAATAATAATTTTGTTAGAACGTACTGAAATTAGATATAGAGCATAAATGATAGCAGCATTTTTTCGTGATTTTGGAATTTTTTCGGAAGAGGAGATTGCACAAGTTCTTCAACTTTTTACGATCAGAAAGTTGAGTAAAGGAGATTATTTTGCTCGTGAGCATGAAAAAAGTAATGAAGTGGCATTTATTCGATCTGGAATCTTTCGCTCCTTTTATACAACTCCCAATGGTGACGATATTACTTATTGTTTTCGATTTCCAAATGATCTTATGGCGGCCTATTCTTCTTTTATAACTGGTGGTCCTAGTGTGGAAGCCATACAGGCT
This sequence comes from Sphingobacterium sp. B16(2022), assembly GCF_012030425.1. Classification (GTDB taxonomy): domain Bacteria; phylum Bacteroidota; class Bacteroidia; order Sphingobacteriales; family Sphingobacteriaceae; genus Sphingobacterium; species Sphingobacterium anhuiense. Next base: position 243,574 of record NZ_JAAUVN010000002.1, read on the forward strand.
ATTGTGCCGACAGAATTATATGTGATTCAGAAAAATAAACTTGATCAATTGGTTCTTGAGAAGCCGATATGGACTATGTTTCTTAAGATTATAGCAGAACAGCAATATCTAGAATTGGAAAAAAGGGTTTTTCAATTGCAGAAGGAAACTGCCGCCCAACGTTATGCATCGTTGCTCAAAAATCAACCAGAATTTATCTTGCAAATCCCATTACATTATCTCGCTTCCTACCTTGGTATTACGCAAAGACATCTGAGTCGTATACGAAAAGAGATTACTTCTTAGTCACTAATGTGATATTGATTTATCAATGTGACCTTAACGAATAAAAAGCAATCAATAAGGTTTAGATGGGTATAATAATAATTTTTAGAGGCATGTTATAACTATTTTTTGTCTTGTATCTTTGAATATAGATTGCTTCTTAAAATATGTTGAAGGGTCAGATTTATAGTAATAATATCTGACTCCTTTTGCTTTATTATAAATTCATCTTTAAACCTGCCGATGCATAGGGAGATGCTCTGAAATAATACTCTTTATCTTGAAACATACTTTTCAATGTTCTATCTGTGATCTGAGCTGGTCGCCACAGATTCATACCAACGGTTAGCGGTATTGATATCTTTTTTCCTATTTTTATTTCTGGGCGAAAACCCGCAATCATATATAAATGTGAAAACATTTTATCTTTTCCTTCTTGTTGTAGAAGAGCTGTCTGGCCATTCATTTCTGCGATAAGATTTAACCGGAAATTTTTCGTCAAATCATATCCTACGGATAACTCTAAGCCCTGCATAAGAGCTATCTTTACAGCATATTTCCCCTCAGTTTTCCAGTTGAGATAAAGGGCAGGAAAGACCATTGGGAAACCAAAAGAATTGTTGACCATAATACCACCGCCTAAATCCAAATTTGGTTTTAAGTGACGAATGAAAACAGTTCCGACATTGCCAAGTACATTTTTGAATCCTGCTTTTGAAAAATCAGTATTAGACATAAAAATACCTCCACCGATAGTCGCCAGTATAGACCACCGGTCGTTCAAAGGTCTTAAATGAGTTAGATTCATCCCAATATTTAATATTTCATCTACCACTAAGGGCGCTGTAAAGTTTTTATTGGCCAGCTTTGCATAAACACCATTTGCACTTATAGCCCAGAGTGTGGGACGTTTATTTTCGTTCAATTTTAAAGATAGAGGAATCGTCATGTTAGCCTGGTGAACCATAGCAGCACCTTGACTATCACCTACTTTTTCGCTTTTTTCGTTCTCTGATTTTCGGTAGTCCGATTTTCCAATATATTCGGTTTTCATTTCTATTTGTACTTGTGCCTCCACAAATTGGCAGTAAATAACCATTATAAATACGCAAAGCACTGTTTTTTTAATTTCAAAATTTCTGATCATATGAAGTATCTAAATTTTATTAAGACAATTGGTAGGCACTCTACCCTTTATTTTTATTTCCAACGGCGATGTGTCCACAACCACCAACTAGGGTCTTTTTGTATGCTTTTTTCCAGCATGAACGCAAATTGCCTAGTTATGAATCCTTCAGAAGTTGATGCCGCATGATCACATATAGGTGTAATATCAAGTTCCCACACTTGTTTATTTAAGGGGTGTAAGGAAACATATCCTACAGATGTATTTAGTTGCCTTGCTAGCTTTTCGGCACCAGAAAACATGAAGGTAGTTTGTTGTAAAAACTCAACAGCAATTCCATTGTCATGTCCAGGAAATTGATCTGCAATAAATAATGTAATGGAAGGAGTTTGTTTTTCCCGTAAAAGTATCCTTAATGCATGTTGAGCAGGCAACAGGCGCATACCATGTTTGGTCCTTTTTTTATAACTTAAATAATTTAAAAATCTGTTTTTTAAAGGTTTATATAGAGCTTGTGTAGGTATGTTTGTAAATTGTGGTATTTTCGTTATCAGCTCCCAATTTCCGTAATGACCTAATAACAGTATAGCTTGACTTCGTTGTTTTTGGAGCCTATTGATCGTTTCAAGGGCTGATTCTGATAAATGTAATTTTACCTGACGAGGATGAAAATTTTCCCATATAATACGGGCAAGATTTTGGTAGAAATTATGACGATGTATGTTAATTTCCTGATAGGACAAGTGAGGGAAGGCGCGAGCGAGATTTTGTACGCATACGCTTAGCCGATATTTACAAACTTGTCCAATGAAATAACCTAACATATTGATTGTTTTTAATGTTCCGAGAAATTTTAATACTATGCCGTAATTTGTAGAAAAACTAAATCCTATTATTTCAGTACTTCAACAAGTATCCCTTTTTATATCTGACAACCGGATGCTCCCTTACCCTTATTAATTTTTGAAAAAGAAGAGTTCTGAGATTAATTTAATACTAACCAGAAATTAATCTTTATAGTCAGAACTGTTCTTATGTCACAATTACCTTTTAGACATATGTCCTGTAGAGGTTAAGTTTTCAGCGATATTTTTGTATAAAAAAAATATGCAAAAGAATATCTTAATTATTGGAGGTAAAGGATTGGTAGGGAAGACTATTTATCGGATACTTAAATCCAGAAATCCTGATGCTGACCTCTTCGTGGGAAGTCGGAAAGCTACTGTGGAAAATAATGAACTAACGATTGATGTCAACCAACCAGATACTTTTCAGTCTATTTTAGATAAAAAAATAGATATTATTGTGTTGAGTGTAAATGATAACGAAGACAATGTTTTACATTTTGCGGTTAAACACCATTTGGATTATATTGATATTACAAAACCAACTCCAGCATTGATGAAAGCCTACCACTCGCTCGTAGGTCATGATATCAATAGCCGGATTGTATTTGCATCGGGTTGGATGGGAGGAATAATTGCTGGTTTGATCAAGGCGAATGTAAACAGCATGACTGATATTGAAAAAGTTGATGTAGCCGTTTACTATTCTGTTAAAGATCTTGCAGGAGAAAGTTCAGCTCATTTTATGGCAGAAAATGTTGCCAAACCTTTTGTCCGATACCAGAACAATGAGCCCGTACAGATTAAACATTTTTTGGATACCGATTATTTTAATTTTGGGTTTGGAATCGGCCGTCGGCAAGTTTATAATTTCGACGTACCGGATTTGTATATCCTTAATAAAGTTGAAAAAATCTCAGATGTCTCTGTCAAGATGACCTATAATTCTAAATTTATAACCTGGTTATTAGGGACGATGCAACAATTCGGAATTTTTAATAAGCTGTCTCTTAATACTAGGAAGAAAGTTTTCGGATCGAGTGGAAATGGAGATTTAGCAGTCTTCGAAATTACGGTAGCAAATACTGATGGAAAATTTAAGAAAATTAGTGTACTCAGTGAGAAAGGGCAGGCTGAATTGACTGCCTTATCAACAGTTATACATATTGAATCTCTTTGCAAAAATGTTTTTAATAATCGTGTCTATTTTGCGCATGAATTGCATAAAAAACAGGATTTGCAGCAACAATTAATGGAATATAAAACCATTAATGTAAAAATATATTAATGGATGTGGCTAAAATGTAGTGTTTACAAATTTAATTACGCTAATGAAAAATATAGTAATTATCAATGGACATCCTAATAAAGATGCGCTAAACTTTGCTCTTGTAAAAGCCTATATTGAAGGAGCCGAACAATCAGGAGCCGAAATAAAAGAGATTACAATTGCAGATATGGAGTTTAATCCTAATCTCCAATATGGTTATCACAAACGTATGGACCTAGAACCAGATTTAATCAAAGCTTGGGAAATGATTTTGTGGGCAGATCATCTTGTATGGGTACATCCGGTATGGTGGGGCGGATTGCCAGCCTTAATGAAGGGATTTATAGACCGTTTGTTTTTACCAGGTATGGCTTTTAAGTATCGACCTAATTCAATATTTTGGGATCGACTGCTGAAAGGTAAGACTGGGCATATCATTACGACATTGGATCAGCCGGGCTGGTATTACCGTCTTATCTATGGAAGACCAAGTATCAATCAATTGAAAAAATCAACACTACAGTTTTGTGGTGTTACTCCAATAAAGGTAAGCTACATCGGTATTGTAAAAACAGCTGATGAAAATTTGCGGAAAAAGTGGATCGAAAAGGTTAAGAGGTGGGGAAAAGATAATCTGTAGAATTAATAATTTTTAAAAAGGGCTATATAAGTTTTAAAAATAACAAAGAAGCAGGTCTATTAAACTTGCTCCTTTGTTATACTTGTATATGTTAATTATTGATTCCAGCCACCACCTAGTGATCGGTATAAATCGACAACAGCAGCAAGTTCTGCCTTCTTAACTTGTGCAAGTTCCAATTCACTTTGTAGCATATTGCTTTGAGCTGTGATGACTTCCAAGTAAGTTGCCATTCCGGTTTCGAAAAGCACATCGGCATGTTGAATAGCTTTCTTCAATCGATTGGTTCTTTCTAAAGTGATGCGTTGCTTTTCTTTTAATTTCTGTATTGAAATTAAAGCATCAGATACTTCACCAACTGCTGTGATCACTGTTTGTTTAAATCGGATAACATTTTTTTCTTGATCAATTTGTGCGATTTCGTATTGTGTTTTTAGTTCACGACGTTGAAATATAGGCTGGGTAATACTTCCTGCGACGGCACCAAATAGGGAAGCTGGTATGTTGAACCAATTGCTGCTTTTGAAAGCATTGATTCCAGCTTCGGCACTGATAACTAAGGAAGGATACATCCTAGCTTTAGCATATTGTTGATAGGCTTTGGAACTGGTAACAGCAAGTTCTGCTTGCTTAACATCAGGTCTACGGCTCAATAAATCGGCAGGTACACCCGCAGACCAATTGTCAGGAAGTTGAATATTTGCCAGTTTTTCTTTGATTTTAATCTCCTGCGGTAGTCGACCACTCAACGTTTGAATGGCATTCTCCTGTAAATGGATCTGCTGCTCAAAATCTGGAATAAGACTGGCCGCAGCAAGACGTTGCGCATCCACTTGCTCTACAGCCAACATACTGATGTCACCAACTTCGTATTGTTGTTGGACAATGCGTAAGGTACTGTCGCTAAGACGTAGATTTTGCTGTGCAATCTCATGTAGCTGATAAAGCATAAGCAACTGGTAATATCCCTGTGCTACTTGAGAAATCAGTTGTGTCTGTACAGCTTTTTTTGCTTCTTCGGTCTGTAAATAAGAAGCTAATGCTACGGTATTTTGACTCTTGATCTTTCCCCATAGATCGGCTTCCCACGATAGTCCTAACGATGCTGTATAATCTTCAACATGATTTTGACCTAGAAATTGTCCTAGACTCAACCCATTCATACTATTATTGGATGGATTAGTACTGTTTGCTTTTATCTGCAATTGCAAATTTGGCAAATAGTTAGCCTTAGCTTGTTTTAACATCAGCTGCGATGACTCGATGTTTTTGATGGCGAGTTGCATGTCTACATTTTGATGGATGGCACTATCAATCAGAACTTGTAAAATAGGGTCTTGAAAGAAGTCTCTCCATGGAATGGAACCGATGCTCGTTTCTTTTACTCCTTCTTCTTGATCACGAAACTGTGTAGGAAGGGCAGGAGCAAGATCCTTGTTGCTGATCAGTTTATCGGTTTTACAAGACCATACAACAAGGGGTAATATGAAAGCCATCAGTATGTTTACTTTTATATTCATGTATTTCAATTTTGTCATTGTTTCACTAAACATTAGTATGTGCGGGTACCCTAACCACTTCTGGTTGGTCCAATTCTTGTTTTTCCGTAGGATTTGGACTTACTTTCTCTTGTATATATTGGAAGAAAATAAAAAGTACCGGAATGATAAATAGGCCAAGTACAACTCCACTGAGCATACCGCCTGCAGCGGCAATACTAATAGAGTGATTTCCTTGCGCTGAAGGACCAACTGCCGTCATCATTGGGATCATTCCTACGATAAAAGCGAGAGAGGTCATAATGATAGGCCTCAGACGTAGTTTTGCAGCTTTTAGAGCAGCACTTGCAATCGAAAGTCCTCGTTTACGTCCCTGAATAGCAAATTCAACGATAAGAATGGCGTTTTTGGCTAATAAGCCGATCAGCATAACCAAGGCAACCTGAACATAAATATTATTGGATATATCTGTTAGACTAATCGCAGCAAATACGCCGAAGATTCCTGTTGGAATAGATAGGATAACTGCTAATGGAATGATATAACTTTCATATTGTGCAGCAAGCAGGAAGTAAACAAATATCAAACACAAGATGAAAATAAGAGTAGACTGTCCACCCGAAACAATTTCCTCTTTTGTCATACCCGAGAATTCATAAGTATATCCTGTAGGGAGGTGCTGTTTTGCTACCTCTTCTACCGCACGAATAGCATCTCCTGAACTGTATCCAGGTTTTGGAATCGCATTGATACCAATAGAATTGAATAGGTTATAGCGTGATGCTGTCTCCGGACCATATACACGTGTCATGGTAACCAGCGTATTGATAGGAACCATATCTCCCTGACGATTTTTAACGAAAATCCCGTCCATAGAAGAGGGCTCGGTACGGTCTTGTACGTCAGCCTGAACCATGACGCGGTAATACTTACCGAATCGGTTAAAGTCTGAAGCCTGCGAGCTTCCGAAGTATGCCTGCATGGTCTGCAAAATACTTTTGGTACTTACACCGAGCTGTTCAGCCTTTATGTCATCAACCTGCAGTTCGAACTGCGGATAGTCGGCTTTGAATGTGGTAAAGGCCATCATAATTTCAGGACGTTGCATCAGTTCTCCAATAAACTGTTGTCCTACAGTACTAAATTTACCCAGTTGGCCACCAGTTCGATCTTGTAAAACCATATCAAGTCCATCAACATTACTAAATCCAGGAACAGTTGGGAAAGTAAAGACGAAAAAATTAGCACCTTTAATTTTAGATAATTTCTGGTTAACATCAGCCATAATAGCATTGATATCTTTTATAGCTCCCCGTTCTTTATGTGATTTAAGTAAGATAAAAGCCACACCAGCAGATGGGCTAGTTGACTGTGTCAAAATATTGAAGCCGGCTAAAACATTCAATGTTTTTGTAAAATCGGCATGTTGCAACTGTTGTTCTGCTTCGGCTAATGCGCTTGATGTACGGTCTAAAGATGCTCCTGCTGGCATTGAAAGAGATATTGCAATAAAACCCTGGTCTTCCGAAGGAATAAAACCAGTTGGAGTCTTGCGAATCATGACAACAGTAAGCAGTAATATCACGCCCAAAGCACTAAATGCAATCCATTTGTAACGAATTAAGAAACGCAGACTACCGATATAGTTTTTAGTTAATCGATCAAAACCGACATTAAATCCAGCAAAAAAGCGTTCTTTAAAGTTGAGTTGCTTTTTATCAGATTGGTTATGATGCGTAGGCTTTAAAAAAAGTGCACAGAGTGCCGGGCTCAAAGTCAACGCATTGATAGCTGAAATAACAATAGCAATGGCCAAAGTAAAAGCAAACTGCCGATAAAATACGCCTGTTGATCCCTCCATAAATCCGATTGGAAGGAATACCGCCGACATAACTAATGTAATGGAAATAATGGCTCCTGTGATTTCACTCATGGCCGATGTTGTGGCCAGTTTTGGAGACAGATGTTCATTCTCCATCTTAGCATGTACAGCTTCGACGACGACAATAGCATCATCGACCACAATACCGATGGCGAGGACAAGTGCAAATAGTGTCAGCAAGTTGATCGAGAAGCCGAATAACTGCATGAAGAAGAAGGTTCCGACGATCGCTACAGGAACTGCGATGGCAGGAATCAGTGTTGATCTAAAATCTTGTAAGAATAGGAATACGACTAAAAATACCAGTATAAAAGCTTCTATTAAAGTATGTTTAACTTGGTCTATGGATTGATCCAAAGCATCTTTCGTATTATAAAGCACTAAGTATTTGACCCCTTTTGGAAAACTTAATGATGCTTTTTCCATAAACTCCTGGATCGCAATCTGAATTTCATTGGCATTGGAACCTGCCAATTGCATTACACCGATATTAAGTCCAGGTTTACCATTGATTCGAGTGTGGCTGGCATAGGTATAAGAACCCAATTCAACACGGGCAACATCCTTAAGTCTTAAAACCGAACCATCTGTATTAGAGCGAATAATAATGTTTTCGTAATCGCTTGGCTGGTTAAGTTTTCCTTTGTATTTGATAACAAATTCGAAAGCCTCTTTACTGCTTTCTCCGAATTTTCCGGGAGCTGCTTCAACGTTTTTATCCTGAATGGCCGCCATGACTTCCTCTGGTGTCAGTTTGTAAGTCGCCATCTGATTAGGCTTGAGCCATACACGCATCGAATAATCTTTACTTCCGCCAAAGGGCAAAGCTTGTCCTACTCCGGGGATACGTTTAAGTTCAGGAATAATATTGATCTGCGCATAGTTGGTAATAAAAGTTTGATCATATTTGCTTTCATCTTCCGTATAAAGATCTAATACCATGATCAGACTGTTTTGCTGCTTGGCGGTTGTGATCCCCGCCTGTACAACTTCGCTTGGAAGTTGGCTGGTGGCTTGTGAAACACGATTTTGGACATTGACTGCAGCCTGGTCCGGATCAGTTCCTAATTTGAAATAAACGGTAATCATGAGAGAACCATCATTACTGGCTGTGGAACTCATGTAACTCATATTTTCCACTCCATTGATGGACTCTTCAAGAGAGGGGGCTACAGCACGGAGTACCGTTTCGGCATTTGCTCCGGGATAAAGTGCCGTAACTTGCACCGCTGGTGGAGCAATATCGGGAAACTGTTGCAAAGGAAGTTTTAGGATCCCGATGATCCCCAATATGACGAGCAGAATGGAGATAACTGTAGCAAGTACGGGTCTTTCTATAAATTTTTTAAACATTTTGTTTATCGTATTATGTTTTAGTTGATGCTGTCTTTAGGTAGTGCTTGTGGGGTGATCACTTGACCATCTTGAAGCAAATCAATTCCCTTATATACGATACGGTCTCCTTCTTTAAGGCCGTTACTAACGAGGTAATTGGATCCGCTTTTGCCGATGACTGTGATAGGCTGTTGCACTACTTTGTTTTCTTTGTTAACAGTATAAACGAAAATTTTATCCTGCATCTCGAGGGTTGCCATTTGTGGTACCAATAGCGTATTGTCATATTTTTTCTGCAATCGTACACGTCCCGTATTTCCATTTCTTAAAACACCTTCGGGATTCTTGAAAGTAGCACGTAAAGTAATGGCTCCGGTGTTTTTGTCAAATTGACCGTCCACCATATCGATCTTACCAGTTTGATCATATATACTTTGATCAGATAGCACTAAGTTAATCGGAGGAAGATTGTTTAATTTTTGTTGTAAATTGCTTCCTGCTGTGTTGTTTTTGAATGCAATGAAATCATTCTCGCCTAGAGAAAAATATACATGTAGATCCTGTACATCAGACAGAGCCGTTAATGGTTGTGCATCAGATGGGCTAACCAAACTTCCTTGCTTTTTTTGCAATCTTCCGATAAAGCCATCAGATGTGGCACGGATCAACGTATATCCAACATTTATTTTAGCGGATTCAATTGCTGAAATCGCAAGTTGAACATTTGCTTCTGCTGCATTTCGGGCGCTGATTGCTGTTTTGAGTTGGAAATCTGTCAATACCTTATTATTGACTAACCGTGTCTTTTTCTCTACTTCTAAAGACGCATTTTCTAATGCTGCACGGGCAGATAGTAAATTAGCTTTCGCTTGATTAAGTTGCTCTTGATAAGGACGATCATTAATTTTGAAGAGTGCCTGACCTTTCTTAACTTTTGCTCCTTCATCGACAAAAATACGGTCCAAAATACCTTCTACCTGAGGTCTGATTTCAATGTTGGCCGATGCTTCGATGCTAGCAGGATATTCCTGATAGACTGTTTCCTCACCGTTTGATATGGTCATTACCGGTAAGTTAGCAGGGGGAGGAGGTGCTGGTTTGCTTGTTCCTGTGGTACAGCTGTACAGGAAAATTGCAGGTAAAAAATAAAGCGCCTTTACTACATTAAGTTGTTTAACACTGTTAAGTGATAAGACGTAAATTCTCTTAAAATCCAGTAATAGATGTGTTTTCATGTTATATTAAAAAATTGAGGTATGGTATATTTAACGCTGTTAAATCCTTTAACGTTGTATTATTTAAGGTAAAAAAAACTAATCAGTAAGCGAACGTGTAATTCCGTAAATCGCGTCTTTTAAAACTTGTTGGTTGGTAATATCTCCATTACCTTGATTCACCAGATTGATCGATATTAATCCATGTATAATAGACCAGTATGTAAAGTACTTTCTGCAGATCAGTTCTTCCGAAGGATTTTTTTCTTTCATAATTTCTCGGATAACATCACTGATCATCTTCCCGTGTGATTCAGCACATTTATATGTTTTTTCAAAACCACAGCAGGCAGTTCCGACACCAAACATTAATTGATAAAGTTCACGTTCCTCGAAGGCAAAATCCCAATAGCTAAACCACATAGTTTCCAATTGTTTTTCCAGATTTGTTTCTGTAGATTTTGCTTCTTTTACTTTTTGGGCAAGGAGCCTGTAACCTTGGTTAGCAAGTTCTGTTAAGATAGCATCTTTGTTTGCAAAATATTCATAAATCATGGGTGCCGTATATTCGATGATATCGGCGATCTTACGCATGCTCAATGCTTGCCATCCCTCTTCTTTTACAATCTGAAGAGAGGCGTCAAGAATATTGCTTCTATTTTCGTCTTTAAGACGTTGTATGCGATCTTTACTAGCCATGCCTGATAAGCATAAATGATTTAACAGTGTTAAGACAAAATTCTGATTTTTACTTTTTATTTGTGACATATCAAAGTCATTAAATAAAAAAGAGTAATAAACCATTGTTCATTTAAGATAAACCTGCTTTTGTTATCATTTTTATTGATTTTATGAGAAAGATCATATAAACTAGTGAAAAATATATTTTTTAAAATTCATAGATCTGATAGATAGATGTTTAGAAAATATGCTTAAATAAAACAAAGCCATACCTTTTCAGATTGGCTTTGTTTTAAGAAAATTAGGAATCACTTATTTGTTCCACCATAATTTCTTCGTAATCACATCATCGCCCTGTTGTGCAAGCGAAGCCTGATAGTTGACTTTATTGGTGCTTTGCTCTTTAATCGGGTAAACCAAACGACTAGGGATAGCATCTCCGATTTCAGGATTGAAAGTGTAGATAACAGGCTTTCCATCTACAGTACCACTCCATACCACATCTCCCTTTTTAATTAAGAATAAAGGATAACCGGTACGTCTTACTTCAGACCATGATTCAACGCTTTGATTGAATAAAGCTAAATATTTTTGTGATAGTACGCGTTCTTTATTAGCTGCAGGCAGCTTGTCTAAGTAAGCAGTAATGTCGGATGCAGCCACCCCCCATTTCTCTAAGGATGCACGTGTACCATTGATATATTGAGTTTGATCCCAATTGTTGTTCTCGGATAATAAGAAGGCAACTTCTGCATACTCCAATAATACCTCAGCATAATCTGCTGCATTGATAATATCTCCAGGTAAAGAAATCTTGTCTAGGGGAAATAAATTGCCGGCAGCTAAAGGTAATCCATATGGCTGGCCAAAATAGCTACCATTTTCAGTCGTTGGTTTTGCATATTTAGTTAGTCTAGGATCTACGATTGTAAATGGACCTCTTTTCCCTTGTAAAGCTTCTACGATGACATTAGAAAGCGCAAAATCTTTTCTATTTGCCGTAACTGTGGCGCGGTATAATGGTGCTTCATTTGGTGAAGTTTTTGAATACTTAAATGTCGCATTGTCACTATTGGAAGTGAATACGCCTTTTTTTATAGCATCATTAATATGAATGCTTGCTAAGTTGGCATCTTTTGTTTTGATGCGTGTCGCTAAACGTAAACGAAGAGAATTCGCAAATTTAGCCCATTTTCCATTATCACCTTTATAAATAACATCAGACGTACCAAAAGTTTTATCCCCTTGGTATTTGATTAAAGTATCTGCAGCCTGTTGCAATTCAGTGAGGATATCCTTGTAAATCTTTTCTTGACTAGCATATTTTGGAGTCAAGTTATCCGGATTCTGTTGCAAAGCCTGAAAATCTGGATCAGCGTTACCAAAGGATTGATACGGAATATTACCAAACACATCAGTTAATGAGTGGAAAGCATAAGATTTTAAAATGCGCGCAATGGCAATTTGATTGACATTGCTACCTGCTGTTCCTGCTGAAGCAGTTGCTTTCGTTTTTTCATCTGAATTGAGGTTAATAATTTCATTCAGGTTATTTAGTGATTTATAAGTTGCTGTCCAATAATTATCTGAGTAATTTGTTGGTATTTGATAGCGAGACTGATCGGTGTAAATATTTTGTGCAAAGTATTGCGAAAATAATTGTGCCCCTCTTAAACTGATATCTTCGCTGCGTAGCGCATTCACTAATTGTTTTTCGGCCGTCACTAGTAATGTCGGTGTTGTTACAAAAGTGGGACGATTGGGATCGGTATTGATCTCTGCAAATTTAGACTTCGAACATGAAGATGCAACAATTGAAATACCGATTACTGAAGTATATAATATATTAATTATTTTCATTTTTTTAGAATTTAAGATTCAAATTGAAACCATAAGTGACAGGCAAAGGAATATTTCCTCCTTCAATGCCTTGGACATTACCGCCACTGGAAGTAAACTCGGGATCAATGTATTTACTTTTGGTATAAATATTCCAAAGATTACGGCCATAGACATTTACACCAATATTTTTAATGACTTTGGTATTGGTCAATTTGAAATTATAACCTAAGGTAACTTCTCTTAATTTAACAAATGTAGCGTCAAAAATTGAAAATGTAGTCGGACCATTGTATTCATTACGTGCCCATTGTTGAGCAGTGATATTAGTTGTGTTTTGTTGAATATTAGTTACATCGTATGTCCCATCGCTATTAAATGCAACGTCACCTTTAACTCCATCAAGTACAATTCCTGTTTCACGTATATTATTGGCGGCTGTTTTATCCAGAATACCGGAATACATACCTACCTTATAGGTTTGTGAGAAGAATTTACCTCCAACACGACCGGATACTAGAAATCCTAAATTGAAGTTTTTGTAATGAAAGCTATTTTGAAAACCAAAAGTAAAGTCAGGAAGAATTGATCCTAATGGTACTAATTGTGAGGTCTTCATGTAGGTGCCATCTGCTTGAATGACACGTTGTCCATCGGAAGCATAAACAAAATCATTACCCAAAAATTGACCGTAAGATTGTCCCTCTCTTGCCACTAATTGGACTAAGGAATTGCTTAAATTTAGCGTATTGACTTGGTCGTCTAGTTTAACAACTTTGTTTTTATTTTTTGCCCAGTTTATTGTTGCATCCCAACTAAAGTTTTCTGTTTTGATCGGAGTACCATTAAGAACAATTTCGATACCTTTATTATTCATCTTACCTGCATTAAGCCATTTGGCTTCATATCCAAAAGACGAAGATACTGGAACTGGGAAAATTTGATTTCTTGTCGTGTTGTTGTAATACGTAACGTCCAAACCTAGACGGTTTTTGAATAACTGAAAGTTGATACCCATTTCCCATGATCCTGTCCGTTCAGGAACAAGTTGATCGTTTGGTTTTATTGCTGGTGCTGTATAAGAAGGGGAACCTTCAAAAGATTGTTCTGCCTCATACAATTTTGCAAGTTGATATGGTTCCGTATCATTACCTACATCCGACCAACCCAATCGAACTTTACCAAAACTTAACCATGGCAAATTTTTAAATGGTTCTAGATTACTAAAAACAAAACTTCCCGCTAAAGATGGATAAATATAGGACCAATTTGAAGAAGGAAGCGTTGAGGACCAGTCATTACGAATTGTAGCATCTAAATAAAATAAATCATTATATCCAAAAGAGGCACTTCCAAAAACTGAAGCGATGCGTTTGTGATATTTGAAATTATCTATTTTAACAGAATTTGCATTTTTTAAATTATAGTAATTAGGTAGAATTAATCCTCCTTGGGTTATAGCATAGTTATTTTGCCAGCTTTTGTCTCGGATATTTCCACCAGCAAATGCCACAAGTGAAAATTTATCCCAGTTCTTTTTAGCAGTCGCTATAAACTCATAATTATACTCATTGAGTTTATTGTTTGTTTCTTCATATTGCGATGTGCTTCGCGAGTATACGGCAATACGGTCCTGTGCTTGCAATGAATAGATATCACCATGTACCTTTGCTCCCACGGTTAACCAGCTATTCACATTGTATTCAGCTCCGATATTTCCATAGAAACGATCTCTACTGTCTTCCATGTAAGATTCATATGCTGACCAGTACGGATTGTCGATAAAACGAGTTGCTTCAGCAGCAGGTGTATTTTGCCAGCCTGTACGGTTCCAAGCTAATGGTGTTCCATCTGCACGTTTGTAGTTTTCAAGTATTTTATAGTCGACTTGTACTGCACCCCACTGGAAAGCTTCAAGAATAATATTTCTGTTGGAAGCACCAGTCCATGGGCGGCCTATAGAAGAGTTACGGATGTAATTAAAATTGGAGGTTATTTTGACTTTTCCCAATTGTGTGCCACCAGAAAAATTAAATGCATTTCGTGTCAAACTTGAATTCGGGGTGGTACCCTCTACATTTTTATTGGTGTATGAAAAGCGGTAATTGGTGCTACCACTGTTACCTGCAATGGCAAAATTGTTGGTATTAGCTATTCCAGTTCTGAAAAAATAGCTAACATCATTTTTTGGATAAAGCCAAGGTGTTGGATTCAGATAATTCGCTTCATCTTCAGGGTTGAGGTTATACCATTGTAACACCGGTGTTCCATCAAGTTTTGGACCCCAGCTTTCATCGGAAGCATAATCGACAATCTTATAATCTTTTCCATTGATTTTCTGAGTTTGAAAATTGGTCGAATAACCCTGGCCGTAAAGATGTTGTCTTTTGGGCAATCTGGTAATATTCTCAAAGTCAATACCAGTATTAAGAGATATTTCGACCTTTTCACCCTTTGATGCACGTTTTGTGGTGATCATAATAACACCGTTTGCTGCTCTCGATCCATATAGTGCTGCTGCTGTCGCCCCTTTTAATACAGAGATATTTTCAATATCATCTGGATTAAGATCCTGAATCATGTTACCTATATCTTTTCCCGCGCTACCATTGATTGTAGAACTTGAATTAAAGTCTGTATTGTCAATAGGCGTACCATCAACTACGTAGAGAGGCTGGTTATTGTTTGAGATTGAATTGATGCCGCGGAGCAAGACGGAGGATGAACCGCCCATATTTCCACCTGAAGTTGTAACTTGAAGACCAGCAACCTTTCCTGATAATGCACTTAACGCATTGGTAGGGCGAGTTTGTAACTCAGTTCCTTTTACTTCTTGTACAGCATATCCCAAAGATCTTTTCTCTCTTGATATACCTAATGCAGTTACAACAACTTCGTTAAGCTGTGAACTAGTAGGTGATAACTGTATCGTATTTAAGCCTGAAATATTTGCTTGAATCGTTTTAGTTTCAAATCCAATGTATTGTATTTGTAGTGTAACCGTATTTTCGTTTGACGGAAATTCAAATAAACCATTTACATCTGTTTGAACCTGCTTTTTACTTGAAATATCAGTAATAGTAGCGCCTTGAATGGCTGTATTGCGCTCGTCAACTACTTTTCCTTTTATGGTAGATTGTGCATATAGTGCGCTTGAACTGAGGCAAAGCGCTGCTGCTACGACAAAATTTGTTGTATGTTTTATCATGTTAATAAGATGTAATATATGAAGTTAGGGAGTCTTTTGTTATAGGAGATAGTTGTGTATCATTAAGCTAAAGTACCTCCTAGAAGCATTCGTTTTATGTACATACAGGTACTGTGTTTTTTCATTATTTATTGTTAATGATGCAAATATATAAAATCCACCTGATAAGTAGTCTTTGTTTTTGTGTTTTTTGTTAAAAAAATGTTAAAATGTATTCCCACTACGTTTAAATGCGCCTTTGTAAATTGGTTGGATTCAAATATGTAATCTTATTCATGCTTGTTAACGATTTATAAAAAAAGTCGATATCTTAAGATATCGACTTTTTCTTATGTTAAAGTTATTTGATTTTTATCTTGCACCTGGAGGACAATGCTGTTTTAAATAATTTGTAAACAGAGTTTTCAGATGTTGAGAAGTTCCTTCTCCTTCATTGATGGAATGACTTCGATTTGGATAAGACATGAACTGAAATTGCACATTGTTTTTAACGAGTTCATTGATGAGAACTTCTGCATTTTGGTAATGTACATTATCATCTCCAGTGCCATGAATGTACAAAAGATTACCTTTGATATTTTTGGCATATTTTAGTGGTGAACCGTTCTGGAAATCTTCTAAATTTTCCTGTGGTAAACCCATATATCTTTCTTGATAAACATTATCATACAATAATTGATCGGCAACAGCAGCAATAGCTATCCCTGTCTTATAGATTTCGGGATATTGTCCCAATAGATTTAAAGTACTGGAACCTCCACCGCTCCAGCCCCATACTGCGATCCGCGAACTATCTACAAAAGACCATTTAAGTATTTCTTTTGCTCCCAATGCCTGATCTCTGATATTGAGCTGTCCGATTTTTCGGTAGATGCTTTTACGCCATTCTGTACCTTTGGGGGCAGGTGCACCTCTATTTTCCAGTGAAATGTAGATGTAACCGTCTTTAGACATATTGCCACTATATAAGCTGTTCATACCAGCTCTAAAATTGTCCAATACAGTTTGTGAAGCAGGTTCGCCGTACACCATGAAAACTACGGGATACTTCTTGTTGGGATTGAAATCCGAAGGTTTGACCATCCAACCATCTAAACTAACACCATCTGCTGTTGTTACTTTGAAAAATTCAGTTATCCCATCTTCAGGCTTTTTACTTATTGTACCTCTGAAATCGACTAAAGTTTTGTGGGTTGGTAATTCAATTAAAGCATTGCTCTTGGCTGTTTTGTTGTTACTAAAATTGAACATCGCGATTTGCCCATTTTTGGCAATATCATATTCACAAGTTCCTGAAAATGATTCTGGTGTAAGTCTTTTTGGAGCTCCACCTTTGGTTGATAACGAATAAAGATATTTTTGTGTTGCATTATTCGGTGAAGCACTGAAATAAATCATTTCTCTTTTTGCATCGAACAATTCAATATCGATGACATCATAGTCTGCATGCGTGATTAATTTTTCATTGCCTTGAAGATCGATTTGATAGATCTTACGCCAACCGTCTTTTTCTGAAACCCAAATGAAAGCTTTGCCATTTTGAATCCAGTCCCATCCGGTTGGATCGTTATTGTTCCAACGTGATTTGATATCTATCCATGAATCATTTTTTTCACTATGGATATTTTTAGCGTTATTAGTAGCAACATCTATTAAATAAATTTTACTTTCGTTTTGCTTTCTATTAAGTTGCTGTAAGATGACTTGTTTGCCGTCTAGACTCCACTCCATCCTTGGAATGTAGTGCTGAATAGCATCTCCAGGAACTTGTATCTGTGTCGTTGCATCTGTAGATAATTGGTAAGTCCAAATGGTGCATGCGCTAGGTGCTTGACCCACTTTTGGATATTCAATAGGTATTGTATAAGAGTAGATACTATCGGTATTATTGATCATTAAGAAATTACGAATAGCGCGTGCGTCGAGTTTCCAGTAGGCAATAGCATTTCCATCTGGAGACCACCTAAAACCATCTTTGCATCCAAATTCTTCTTCATAGACCCAATCAAATGTTCCATTTATAATACGATCAGTACCATCTGTCGTAATTTGTTTTATTGCCCCTGTTGCAAGATCTTCAACATAAATATTATGATTGGATTTAACCACATATGCTACTTTGGTACCTTGTGGATTAAATTTAGCAAACATCAGTTGAGACACAGGGAAAGATGCGCCCAGTTGAGTCAACTGGTTTGTTTTCTTGTCAAAGACCCAATAGTCGCCTCTCGTTTCCTCACGCCAGACTCTTTTGCTATTGGTGTACAATAAAATACGTTCTTTATTATTCGAAATGGAAAAATGACTTATCTCTAATGCATTAGTTTTACCTGTAGGTACAAGCAATTTATTTGCTAGAAATAGCGTGCGTTGAGCACTTTTGGGATTGATGAGTTCAATACCCTTTTCAGAGAATTCATAATATTGTCCATCATCTTCTGCCCAAAATCGCTGTGCCAATAGCAAATTTGGAAAGTAGCATACTATTAGTAATAGTATTATAATACGTATATTTTTCATGTATATTTTTACTTAGGTGCTTCTAATCTGTTCCTTGATCTTTGAGATCATAGATCTCATTGAGTTCACGTTCTAGATATTTTCCTAAACGATGATATCCAGAATCTTTAATAACATAGTCATCTTCGATTCGTATACCACCAAAGTCAAGGTGCTTATTGAGCAGATCATAATTAATAAATTCGTGATGCAAATTTTGCTGTGCCCACATTTGAGTGAGTTCAGGTATGATATAGATACCGGGTTCTACTGTCACTACGTTACCTGCCTCTAATTTTTTTCCTAATCGTAAGGATTTTATACCGAAGGTTTTGGTGTCTTTTGGCTCGTCTGCGGTGTATCCCACATATTGTTCGCCAAGATCTTCCATATCGTGTACATCTAGTCCTAGCATATGACCCAAACCACATTGGAAGAATAAAGCATGTGCATGTGCCGCAACAGCATCTTGCGCATTTCCTTTCATGAAACCAATTTGGATTAATCCTTCAGCAAGTGCTTCGCAGGCTTTTAAATGGATGTTTTTAAAAGCAACTCCTGGCTTTAATGCTGCTTCAGCAGTTTTAAAAGCATTTAAAACAACAGCGTATAATTCTTCTTGTAGCGGGTTAAATCTTTTTCCTACAGGAAATGAACGTGTTAAATCTGATGCATATCCTAGCGCAGTTTCAACACCAGAGTCATTTAGCAATATATCACCAGCTTTTATTTTATGATATTGGATATGATTGTGTAATATCTCCCCATGTTTGGTCACAATGGGAGGGTATGAAAATGACATTTGTCTATTTTGTGCAAGATGTTGAATAGCATTACTGATTTCATACTCATACATACCCGGCCTTGTCATTTTGATTGCTAGACGATGCATATCCACAGCTACGTCCACCGCTTTTTCTAATTCTGCGATCTCTTCTGTTGCTTTTATATTGCGCTGTGTTACGACGGCTTGGATCATTTCGACAGATGGTTTGATCTGGTCAATGGATAAGCCTAATACATGTTGAAGTAATAACTTGTTGTGTGCTTGATAAGGTGGTAGGTAACGTACCTGATTACTATTTTTAAGCACTTTTTCCAAATACGGCTGGAGTTCATGAAAAGGTCGAATTGCTGCGATTCCTACCCATTGCGCTTTTTCTCTTAAAGTTTGTTGTTGACCCATCCATACAATATCATCAATGGTCATTTCATCACCAAATAAAAGAGTTTCTCCGGCATCGATATCGACAACAGCCGCTAATTTCGGACTCTTGATCCCGAAATAATACAAAAAACTACTGTCTTGACGGAAAGGATAGGTATTGTGTTCAAAATTGATAGGATTTTCAATGTTTCCTAAAAAAAGGAGAACACCTGATGAAAATTTAGAGCTTAGTTCTCTTCTTCTGTGGACGTATATTTCTTTTTCAAACATGATGGAATGCTTTTTAATAAAGTATAAATTTATGAAAATAGACTTGAACAAAAACATGTAAGACACCTATTTTTCTGATTGTGCTATTTTACGGTTGTTAAATGTTAAAAATCGGTTGGTATGTTAACCTATCGTTGCTTTAATTTTATCCTTTTAAACTTAATACTGCTTTCATTTTTCTTTAATATGTAGATCATTACTTTGCGCCAAATCGCTTAGCATGATGAAACCATACTCATTAAAATTATTTAAGAAAAGTACCCAAATGACACTCTGTGTAGCACTTCTATATGCTGTGCAGACAGAAGTGGTTTGGGCAAACAAAATTGCTTCTGTTTCACCTGTTGGAACAGTAATAGATCAAGAACTCATTAAAGGAGTAATTCGTGATCAGCAAGGTAATCCTGTAGACGGGGGAACCATCATAAACGAAGCCAATAAACAAAGTACAAGAACAGAATTTAATGGGAATTTTTCTATTAAGGGAAAAGTTGGAGATCGACTTCGGATTTCTTCGTTGGGGTATAAGACCCAATTTGTAGAGATCAGAAACGCTACTCTAGAGATAACCTTAGAAAAAGATGCATCAAAATTAGATGAAGTAGTTGTAACAGCTATTGGTATCAAGCAACAGAAAAAACAAATTGGATATGCAACACAAGAGGTGAAAGTCGATGTCTTAAAAGAGTCGAAAACCATGAACATCGGGACAGCGCTAACAGGGCAGGTATCAGGTTTGATTGTAAATAACCCTACGGGGATCTTCCAAGCACCCTCTTTTCAATTGCGTGGAAAACCCCCATTGATCGTGGTTGATGGTATTCCTGTGGAAACAGATTTTTTTGATATACCAAGTCAAAATATTGAGAACATCAATGTGTTGAAAGGTACATCCGCTTCATCACTTTACGGTTTACGAGGTAAGGATGGGGCCATATTAATTACTACAAAAAGTGCTAAAAATGAAGACTTAGAGTTTTCTTTTGGTACCACCAACATGTTTTCTGCAGGATTTACCGTTTTTCCTGAATCACAAAAGGAATTTGGAAGTGGATCAAATGGGAAATACGAATTTTGGGATGGAGCAGACGGGGGTATTTCTGATGGTGATATGGCTTGGGGTCCAAAGCTAAATGCAGGACTTAAAGTACCGCAATGGAATAGTCCGATCCGAGATAAGGTTACAGGTGAAGTGACACCATGGTGGGGCGACGTAAAAGGTACAAAATACGACGATAAATCACGCTATGAAAGAATACCAACAGATTGGGTGTCACACGATAACTTGGAAGACTTCTTAGGAACAGGATTGATTACAGAAAATAATGCTACGGTATCTTACCGCTCTGAAAAAGTAAGCATATTTGGTTCTGGAAAATATGCCTTTCAAAAAGGGCAGGTGCCGAATACAAAATTGACGACCGGAGGTCTTAATTTAAACACATCTTTTCGTTTTAGACCAGAAGTGCAGTTGGATTTGAATCTTTCTTATAATAAAGTTAAATCACCTAATTATCCTCGGTATAACTATGGTCCCAAAAATCATATGTATACCATTTTATTGTGGATGGGTAATGATGTCAATGGCAAAGAGCTTAACGAACATCACTATATTCCTGGTCAAGAAGGATATCGTCAAGCAAATTATAATTATGCATGGTATAATAATCCTTATTTCGCAGCGTACGAACTTAATCAAATATATGACCAGGACGTGTTGCAAGGTCAGACAGCATTAACTTGGAAAGTAGCGCCCGATTTTACACTAAAAGGTCGTGCTTCTGCCAGACAAAAAAATGTTTTTCAAGATATGCAAAGCCCTAAGTCTTATATGAACTATGGTGATTCAAGAAATGGAGATTATAAAAACTGGGATAGTAATCAGTTAAATTTTGATGCTGATGTTTTGGCAACTTACAATAAGGAGTTCTCAGATCAATTTGGGCTTACCGTCAATGCGGGTGCTTCAACTTTCAAAAAAACATACCGTCAGTTATATCAAACGACCGATGGATTAGTAGTACCTTTTATATACAGCTTAGGGAATACGCAAGGACCTGTTAAAGCAGAAAGTGCATTTAGTGAAAAAATAGTCAGAAGTGCGTATGCCACTGTAAATTTTAATTTATTTAAATCAACATATCTTAATTTATCAGGACGTAATGACTGGTCATCTACCTTCTCAAAAGAAAACCAATCCTTTTTCTATCCTTCTGTATCACTAAGTTCCGTAGTGTCGGACTACTTTAAACTACCTGAGCAAATTGATTTTATTAAACTATATAGTTCTTGGGCATCAGTTTCATCCGATTTAGATCCGTATAGCATTTTAGCGACTTATAAAAAAGATGTAACTTATGGTTCTACACCTTCAGTGACTTATCCTGCAGGAATTGTGAATCCTAATATCTTACCACAGCAATCTAATTCTTTAGAAATAGGTGCCGCATTTGCATTATTTAAAAATAGATTATCAGCAGATGTAACATATTATGAGGTTATTGATAAAAACCAAATCATTGATTTAAGTATTTCTGCAGCTTCAGCTTTCACATCCCGTAAAGTTAATGCAAACAAGTTTCGCACTAAAGGTTTAGAGATCTCTTTAACCGGTAATATTATAAAACAACAAGAGTTCTCATGGACCTCAACAGTTAATTGGTCGAGAGCAGTAAAGAGACTGGAAGAGATTTATAAAGACCAGGTTAAAATGGGTAACTTAAAAATTGGTGATCGTGCCGATAGCTACTATGCAACAGTCTGGGAGAAATCAGCTGATGGACAATTGGTCCTTAATGCCAATACAGGTATGCCAATTCGTAATCCGTTTCCCCAGTATCTAGGATACTTTCAACCCGATTGGCAATTTGGTTTTGCGAACAGATTTAAGGTTAAAGATTTTACGGTCAATATAGATATCGACGGATCTATTGGAGGGGTTATGAATTCGACTACTATTGAAAAGATGTGGTGGGGAGGAAAACACCCTTCTTCAGTATTGTACAGACAAGAAGAATATGATGCTGGAAAACCTATTTATGTACCTGAAGGTGTTGTTGTAACCGGCGGTGAGCTGACTAGAGATGTTAATGGTAATATTACCTCTGATACACGTACCTATGCTCAAAATAGCAGAGCAGTAGATTGGCAGGCATGGAGTCAAAATTACCCTTATCAAGCTCGTGTCTCAGAAGCCGAAAACAAACTATTTGCCAATGTATTTGATCGTTCATTTGTCAAACTACGTCGAGTATCGATTGGCTATGATGTTAATAAACTATTTAAATTGAAGCATCTGAAAACATTAGACGCGTCTGTATTTGGTTACAACTTAGCTATGTGGAAAAAAGTACCATACCTAGATCCAGATTTTGGAGTGGGGAATGACGGTAATCTGCAAGATCCATCTACACGATATATTGGTTTATCTCTTGATTTTAAATTTTAAACAATTCTATAAGATGAAACTTGTTTTCAAACATATAATACTAGGGTTTGGTCTGCTTACTGTAATAGGATTGCAGTCATGTAAAAAATTGACAGATGTCAATATTAATCCAAATGAAGCATCTACAACACATCCGCAGGCGCTATTGACAAAAGTTGAATGGGATGTCTTTAGGACTTGGCATGGAACTTCGCCTTTATATGCATTAAAAATGATTGTGCAAACAGATGGTGAAAATGCCAACCAAATTTATAACTGGCAACGTGGTAGTTTTGAGCAGTATAGTTTTTTGCGTAATATCACTAAAATGACTGAGGAGGCAGAAAAGATCACTGATAATAATTATCAAGCTTTAGCCAAATTTTTTAGGGCATATTATTTTTATAACTTAACCTTGACTTTTGGCGATATTCCATACGCGGAAGCTGCAAAAGGAGAAAGTTCTGAAATGTTTCTGCCGAAGTATGACACACAAAAAGAAGTTTTTGTTGGAATCTTAAAGGAGTTAGAAGAAGCAAATACTTTATTGAAATCAAATACCAATCCGATTAATGGAGATATTATTTATGGAGGAAATTCTGATAAGTGGCGAAAGCTGATCAATTCATTTCGATTAAAAGTATTACTTACTTTATCCCGTAAAAGTGCAGACTTTCCTATAGATATTAAATCAGAGTTTGCAAAGATTTATAAAGGAGAGACTTTGATCGCTGATGCCACAGGATCAGAGGACGGACAATTAATCTTTTTAAATCAAGAAGGTAATCGATATCCCGAATTTAATTCAAGTGGTTATGGATCGGGTATGTATATGGACTCCACTTTTATTCAACGATTGCAGGATCATAAAGATCCACGTTTATTTGTTTTGGCCACACAAACACGTTTAGGAAAAGAGGCGGGTAAGGCACTTGATGATTTTAGTTCATATGAAGGCGGTGATCCTATTGTACCTTATGCAGAAGTCAATGAAAAAGCTGTAAAAGGGAAACTATCTAAGGTACACGAGCGCTTTTACAAAGATCCAACTGCCGAACCGTTGGTTCTGATAGGCTATTCAGAATTACAATTTATAATAGCGGAGGCAATAGTAAGAGGATGGATTACAGGAAATGAGAAAGATTGTTATGTGAATGGTATTAAGGCATCTTTTAAATTTTATGAGAATTATGCTAAAAATTTAAATACCTACGTTGATGCATCACGTTTAGAAAGTTATTTGTCACAAAAAATGGTTAATTTGGATAACGCAAAAACTTCGGAAGAAAAATTGGAACGTATCCTTATGCAAAAATATTTACGCTCTTTTCATCAAGGAGGCTATACAGCATATTTTGATCATTTAAGAACGGGTTATCCAAGTTTGCTTAAAGCCGATAAAGTAAAAATTGCTTACCGTTGGATGTATCCTCAAGACGAATACAATAATAATACGGTACAAGTCTCTGAAGCAATTAAACGTCAATTTGCAGGCAATGATAATATAAACTTACAGACCTGGTGGTTGAAATAATGGAATCTAGAAGACAATTTATAAAAAAAGCGTCAGCATTAGCTGGCGCTACAGCAGTCGTTAATTGGTTACCTGAATCAATTCAACGCGCATTAGCTATTGAAGCACCGTTGGGATCGACCTATATGGACGCAGAGCATATTGTCTTTTTAATGCAAGAGAATCGCTCATTTGATCATTGCTTTGGTACACTCAAAGGGGTGCGCGGTTTTAATGACCCTCGAGCACTAAAACTACCTAACGGTCTTCCTGTTTGGATACAAGGAAATAAAAAAGGAGAATATTTTGCACCTTTTCATTTAGATATTGTTAATAGTAAATCCACTTGGATGGGTTCTTTGCCACATGGTTGGCGAGATATGGTAGCCGCGCGTAATGATGGCCGGATGGACAATTGGCTGGAAGCAAAAAGTTCAGGTATTAAAGATTATAAAGCTATGCCGCTTACGATGGGCTATTATAATCGGGCAGATTTACCTTTCTATTATGCATTTGCCGATGCTTTTACTGTCTGTGATCAACATTTTTGCTCTTCTCTGACAGGGACAAGTGCTAATCGCTCCTATTTTTGGACAGGAACAGTGCGCGAAAATCCACGTGACCCTGAATCAACCGCCCATGTGGATAATGGCCAAATCAATTACAAAGATGTAAGTTGGAAATCTTATCCAGAACGGTTAGAAGAATCTGGAGTATCTTGGAAGGTATATCAAAACGAACTGAGCATCCCTGTCGGATTTGAAGGTGAGGAAGAAGACTGGTTGGCCAACTTTACAGATAATAATCTGGAATTTCACAAACAATACGGTGTCCGCTATCACCCTGCGCACCGTACCTGGATGGAATGCAAATTGAAACAGCTAGAAAAAGATGTGATCGGTTTAAAAGACTCAGTGGAAGAATCTAAGTTAAAAAAGCAAATTGAAGATCTAAAACAAGATTTACAGCGCTTTTCAAAACAGAATTTCGAAAAGTTATCCGATCTACATCAGGCCATTCATAAAAAAGCTTTTGTAACTAATATTGGTGATCCTGATTATCATCGGGTAGAAAAATTGGTTTACGAAGATAGCCAGGGTAAGCAGGAAGTTGATGTACCTGCTGGAGATGTGTTTTATCAATTTCGTAAAGATGTTAAAGAGAAGAACTTACCTACAGTGTCGTGGTTGGTAGCCCCATGTCGTTTTTCTGACCATCCTGGGTCGCCTTGGTATGGAGCTTGGTATGTTTCAGAAGCATTAGATATTTTGACAAAGGATCCTGAGGTCTGGAAAAAAACAATCTTTATATTGACGTATGATGAAAATGACGGATATTTCGATCATGTTTCGCCATTTGTCCCTCCAATGGAAGGTAATAGAGATTCCGGAAAGACTGCTGTAGGTATCCATACGGCAGATGAATATGTCACTAAAGAACAGGAGCGGAGAAGAACAGGGAAAACCGATTCGGAACTGGAAAGCCCGATAGGACTAGGATTTCGAGTTCCATTAGTGATTGCTTCACCTTGGTCTAAAGGCGGATGGGTAAATTCGGAAGTTTTCGATCATACCTCTTGTTTACAGTTCTTGGAACAATTTCTACTCCAGAAAACAGGAAAAGATATCAAAGAAACAAATATTTCCTCATGGAGAAGATTGGTATGTGGAGATTTAAATTCTGTATTTCGTAAAGTAACAGATACTTCCCTTAATTCTTTAGTTCCTGTTAATCGGGATCAGTATGTAGAGCGTATTTATAGTGCACGTGCAAAGAAATTACCAACAGAATTTGTACAGATCGCACCTTCAGAATTGGATCAAATTCGTAAAAAAGGTTTACCAACTTCAATAAAAGCTATACAGGAGAAAGGTATCAAACCAGCATGTGCACTGCCATATGCATTGGAAGTCAATGCAGAGTTGGAACATAATAGTTTTGAAATTACTTTTGAAACTAAAGTTCCTGTTAAATCGAAGAAAAAAATTGGAGTTCCTTTTCAGGTTAGATCCCAAATGGCTTATGGAAAAGTAGGTGCAGGTCAGGTTTGGAATTTTGCGGTTAAAGAAAATGAACCTTTGAGGTATGCTTGGCATATGGATCAATTAAAGGGAGATAGTATCGAAATGGAGCTACATGGTCCTAACGGCTTTTTCAGAATGTTCAAGTTGCATAAAGAAAAGCCACATGCCATCATCGTTAAACAATATCACAAAAAAAACACCATAGCATTGGAACTGAAAAAGATTAATAAAGGACACAGTTATTTGATTAAAGATCGGAATTATGGTTGCTTTGAGCCTTTTTCGCTAGATCAATCTTTTTCAGGTACCAAAATACTTGACCTCAGCAAAAGCCATGGATGGTATGATCTTGAGGTAACTTGTAAAGAAGATCCAGAATTTTGTTTTGTATTTGCTGGACATATTGAAAATGGGATGCCAAGTAAGACTGATCCTTTAATGGGAGATGTAATTAATCATTCTTAGGTCGACCAATATATAATGTAGATCGTTGTTTTTTTAAGGTTCATAAAAAAAGCGCACTACATAGGTGCGCTTTTTTATCTGGCGATAAGATGACGAAATTCAAACTTATGGATTAAATACCAGCATCATGTACAGAGCAAATAGAGCCAAATGAATAATACCTAAAATAGGAGTAGTCCTTTTCCCTAAAAAGCTGATCAAGCTTAGTAAGAGGGTCATTGTAAATAAAACAGTCTCTGTACCAGTTAATCCAAATAGAACTAATTTTC
Source organism: Sphingobacterium sp. B16(2022) (assembly GCF_012030425.1). Lineage (GTDB taxonomy): Bacteria > Bacteroidota > Bacteroidia > Sphingobacteriales > Sphingobacteriaceae > Sphingobacterium > Sphingobacterium anhuiense. Next base: position 271,012 of record NZ_JAAUVN010000002.1, read on the forward strand.
CTTTTAGTAATCCTACTAGCAGTACAGCGGGAACCGTTAAACCTACAGTCGAGACAAAAGCGCCGTGACATAAGTTGATACTTCTTTGAAATTCGTTATTACGAGCTGCTTTAACCGCTGTAATAGACTCCGGGGTAAATACAATGATAGCAATAAGAATACCACCCAATGCTATTGGAAGTTTTGCGGTAGCAATACCATAATCAACCACCACTGCCATTTGATGTGATAGCAATACTATTGGTAGAATCATTAAAATAAGAAGGGCTGAACGAATCCATATTTCCTTTTTATCCTGAGATTTTGGGGCATCTTTATTAACAGAATTTTGTATCTGGCTAGGATATTGAATCTCAAGATTTCCTTTTGCCGGTTGTATGTATAAGTGACTATATCCTTTTAATTGATAGTAAAGAAATGCGATGTATACAAGTATAATTAAAGTTGAAATGAATATCGCTTGTAAAGTCGTAAATGCGCCATTGCCTGCTCCTTGAATAAAATTAGGAAGTAATAATGAAGTTGCTCCAAGTATTACAATCATTGAAAAATAAGACAGTGTTCCCTGAGCATTATATTCTTGTTCTTTATATTTGGCACTTCCAAGTAAAATGCAAAGTCCTACCACAAGATTCATGATAATCATCATGACAGAAAAGATTGAATCCTTTCCGATTGTTGGAGATTCTGCAGGACCAAGCATAACAGCAGCAATCAAAACCACTTCGATCGTAACGATTGAAAGTGTAAGGATAAGTGTTCCAAAAGGTTCACCTAACTTATGTGCAAGCTCGTCCGCTTCTTTTACAACACCGAATGAAGCGGTTAAAATTGTAGCCAAAAGAATAATAAATATGGTGATTGCCGATACAGGAGAAAATGTTGTTTTAAAAATCTGTTGGTCAAATACCATTAAACCGATGACAATAATCCAGATGGTCATTAATCGGATTATTGTCTTTGTACTCAGTATTGTTTTCATATTGTTTCCGTATATAAATTGCTGATACAAATATCTTTACTAAAAGTGGTATTAATTTTAACATTTGATAAAAACTATATGTAACGTAATTTTTTTGTTTTAGTGATAGATGCACGATTTCTAGTTTAGGAAGAGTATTTCTTATTATATTCAAGCCTGTATTCGTAATTTTTTTGTGTTGATTCGGAGTTACTAGATTCAATAATTGATATTTTTAGTATATTCGTTTTGATAACTATAATAAAAAATCTAAATCTTTGTTACAATTCTTTAAAAAATGTTAAGAAATCATTTAAAATATAGTGTTCTCTTTTGTTTATTGGGAGCAAGTGTAAGTTCATGTCAAACGGCAGATCAAAAAAAAGAACCCGAAGTAGAACATAATCCTGCAAAACAAGTCGTACCTGAAAGAGCTAAAGATTTGATCGGTCGTTGGGATTTGAATGTGGATAAAGATGGAAAAGTAGTACCATCTTGGATTGAAGTAAAACTATCTGGATTTAACACATTGGTAGGAAGTTATGTTGGTGACAGTGGCAGTGCTCGCCCTGTTTCTCATGTAAAGCTTGAGGATGGAAAATTTTCATTTGCTATTCCGCCACAATGGGAAGGTGGAGAAGGTGATTTTGTGATTGCAGGTGAATTGACGGCTACGGGTATTAAAGGGACCGTGACGACTAATAAAGGTGTTAGCTATAACTTTACAGGTGAAAAAGCACCTTATTTAAATCGTACAGGAACTGTTCAATGGGGAGAGGCTATTGAGCTTTTTAATGGTAAAGATTTGACAGGTTGGAAAACGATTGGTGGCGAGAATAACTGGTCGGTAAAAGAGGGTATCTTGACGAACGCAAAGGCGGGTGCTAATTTGGTAACAGATCAAAAATTTGAAGATTTTAAATTAGAAGCAGAATTTCGATATACAACCGGTGGTAATTCTGGTATTTATTTAAGAGGAAGATACGAATTGCAAATTGAAGACAGTCCAAAGGATCAACATCCAGGAAGTCTCTATTTTGGCGGTATCTATGGCTTTCTAGCTCCAAATGAAATGGCTACATTAGGACCAGATCAATGGCAGAAGTATGAAGTTACATTGGTTGGAAGATTGGTTACTATTGTCGCAAATGGTAAGACGATTATTAATAATCAAGAAATACCAGGAATAACAGGTGGTGCGTTAGATAGTAAAGAAGGTGAACCAGGACCTATATATTTACAAGGAGATCATGCTCCGGTAGAATTTAGAAAAATAAAGATCACACCGGCTAAGAAATAATAACAATACAAATAAAAAAGCCTCTTTCTACTGAAGGAGGCTTTTAATTTTATAAGATGATTTTTACAAATTGACCACTTGGATCGAACAATAAATCGATATCATTTGTTAGTTCAACTTCAAATCCAGCAGTAACTTTATCGATGGCGCTGATTTGTGCAGTTTTATAATTTGTATCCACGTAGCTGACTATAGTAGTTGAGATAAAACCCGTAGGAATAGCAGTATCATTGTCGGATTCTACTTCTTTCCAATTACCTTCTTGATCAAAATCAACTTCGATTCCATTGGCTAACTCCACACTGTAAGCTGTTTTATTTGTTGCAGTAGGAGTTTGTTTCTCAACTTTTCGAATAGTTACATCTTTGAAGAAGGTGTTAAGAAATGTGGATGCTGATGCTGGTAAAGATGTAGCAGGGACTTGATGATCATCATCTTTGTCACAAGATACTAAAATGAATGCAACTGTAATTAACGCCGTAAATGTTAAAATTAACTTTTTCATATTTTAATTCTATTAATCATCTATTTTAGTAAACTGCCCTTTTTTATTAAACTCCAATTCAAGACCATTTGAAATTTCAACTTCAAATTTACGGCTTGACTTTTTGATTTTTACAATGTGGGTATTAGGAAAACTTTTTGTAACATAATTTTGAATTGATTTTGGTACAAATTTTAAAGGAATAGCGTTATGGTGACCATCCACTTCTTCCCAATCTCCTGATTTATCAAATTCTATTTTTGTACCATTATTTAAAATCACTTGGTATTCTTTTGAAAGTAGATTTTCTTTTTCTTCAATTGTACTTGTGATCTGATTGCTGGCAAAATTGTTTTTAATAAATGTTTGTGCATTTGCAGGTAATTGATTGCTGTTAATCACCTTTTTTTGTGCATAGCTAACTGTCGATAATGCTACTAAAGCAACGATCGCCATTGTTTTAATTTTCTTCATAATATATCCTCCTATTTATTTATATAACAAAGTTCCTATACAATTTGGTAAAGAATTAGGAATTATAGCTTTTGTATCTTAAAAATATGAAAATTATTTAAGTATGAGTAATTTATGCTAATGGTCTTGTTTGTCTCTATGATTGTTTTAACTATAGAAAGACCTAATCCATTTGAATTGATTGCAGTATTTTCTTTGTGAAATCGATCAAAAATATTTTCTGCTTGTAGTGCAGTGTTTTTGCCTGAATTTGCAATTGTAAAGAAATCCTTATGAATATCGATTTTTATAAATCCATCTTTTGATTTATTATAGTTGATAGCATTACGGAGTAAATTGGAAATTAATATCTTTACCAGATCCGCATTGAAATCAGCTGAGAACTTTCCATGCTCAAGAACTTCTAAAGTGATTCCCCTAAATTCAATCAAGTCTGCTAACTCTTCACACGCTTCGCGAATCACGCTATTAAAATCCACTGTTTGCGTAAAATCAAATTGATTGTTTTCAATGCGAGATAGCATAAGTAATGCCTTATTTAATTTAATCATACGTTCTAAAGCTTCTTTAGTTTCACTGATCGTGATTAAATGATGTTCTGTCAGTTGTTCATCTTCTAGCAGTAACTCTAGTTTATTACTACTGATAGCCAAAGGCGTCTGTAACTCATGGGAAGCATTTTCAATAAACAGTTTTTGTTGCTGGAATATTTTTTCATTGCGATCAAGCATTTTATCGATTTCGGTATCCAATAGCATAAATTCTCTAACATTACTGTTGATCGGTACAGCTGTTTTTATTTTCCCAAACTGATAGCGCTCTAACTTGTCAAGAATTTGATAAAAAGGCTTAAAAGCTCGGTGAAATACAAGTGTGTTGAGTAAAAATATACTCACAATAATCAAGATGTATAGTATTATCAAAGCAGTTGCCAGATCATATTTTAGTTCATCTTCTTCTACGGTTGAAGTTCGAATTTCCAGTTGATATAGCTGTTTGTCCTTACCATAGAAGTAAGTATTTAAAATTCGATAAGGCTCCATATCCTCATCATATGGCATGTATATGAGATCGTTTTTGAAAATATTTTTTTCATCCATGTTTACTTGCACATCAGATTTGGTGATTTTAAACTGATTAATACCGAATGTATCCGTTTTTAGAATCGATTCATCTTGGTATGCAGCACGAATAATTTCAATTTTTTGATTCTTTAAGCCGTCGTCTACATTATCATACACTTCTTCTGTGATGTATGCATAAAATAATGTTGCCCACACCGCAATTACAATCAAAATCATGATTGTAATGTATCTTATAGTGTAATTCTTGAGCGACTTTTTCATTAAAATATTTAGTTTTAAATAATGGTATTAGCAGTTAGTGGCAATATAAAGATCACTTCACCAGTTTTAGAAGCCATTCAAACAATCGTGAATATATTTTTAGATCTTGGCCATTATTGCTTTGTGGGTCATTAAATCAATTTGTATCCTATACCATAAACAGCCTGAATATCGATGTCAGCATGATTATCTTTTAATTTTTTTCTTAAATTTTTTATTTGTGAATAAATAAAGTCTAAACTGTCAGCCTGATCAATATGATCACCCCAAATTGACTCTGCTAAGCTATTTTTTTGAATAAGCTTAGTTGGCCTGATAATAAAATAATAGAGTAAATCAAACTCCTTTCGATTGAGAATCACAGGTTTGTTGTTAATCTGTATGCTTCTGTCTGTTGTGTTTACTGCAATATTTTTATACGTAATGATATCATCACCATGTTGATTCTTTCGGCGAATAATCGATTTGATCCGTGCATGTAATTCTGCCAAATGAAAAGGTTTGGCTAAATAGTCATCAGCACCTAGCTCTAAACCTTTTACTTTATCGTCTACAGAATCTTTGGCCGACAGGATGATGATCGATTCTTCTTTTCCAATTTCTTTAATCTTTTCTAAGAGTTGCAATCCAGAACCTCCGGGTAACATGATATCGAGTAAAATACAATCATATGAATAAATTGATATTTTCTCTAATGCGCTATTGTAATCAAAAGCTTGTTCAACAAGGTATTTTTCAGCTTCTAAAGATTGCATGATAACCTGGCTCAAGGCAACTTCATCTTCGATTAGTAATATTTTCATATCTTTTAATTAGCTAACAAAGTTAATTTTGAAATTAGGAAAGACTTAGGAATTAAAGTCCAATAACAACTACGACAATATCATCATTATGATAAGCAGGATGAAAATGGGAAATTGCTCTTTGATTTTTATAAATCATCAGTTCATCATAGACCATTTTTTTCAGAATTCCTTTACCTTTTCCATGTACAAATTTTATTTCAGGCATATCCCAATATATTGCAGCATCCAACATATCGCGCATGTAGATGAGAGACTCATTAGCTAATTCATCTGGTGTATAATCCTGCCAGTCGTATAGAAAGGCTTCAGCATGTAAATCTATTTGTACAGGGGGTTTTTTCATGTAAATCTTTTTGCAAAGGTACAAAAGTAAGATTAACAGACTACAAATAAAGTTCAAGGAGCTTTACTTAACGTCGACAGCTGAATAGAGTCGGTCATACCATTTTTTGATAGTCGCAGCTTCCTCATAAGACTCTTTTTCAGCATGAGTAAGCATAATATCCTGTATTTGTATTATTAGATCATTATGGTCCTGAAAAATACCATTGCTGTCACGATAGTCATTAATTATTTCGAGCAAATGATTAAGCGATTTCATCTTGTGATACAAAATATGATGCTTTTCACCAATTTGATCTGCAATTTCTTCATACGCTACGCTAGAGTCATTCGTTTGGTTACGTGCCTTATTATAGAGCTGGCTGTAACCAGCAAGCCGATGATTAAGATCATAAATCGTGCTTTCAAGATCTTCAATGAGTACAATGAGATTTTCTTGAATTTCAAAATCTTTTGATACGATTGACATAATACCCCTTTTTGTATGAATATAATTAAAATTTTGATCATTTTAAATTACAATAGTGTAAAACAAAAAAAACGAAATAAAGTTTTTTTGCTTTGCATTGAGCTTTTTATATCACGCATACACCCAGTTTAAAGAAGTTTTAGTGTATATTATTAGTTTATTGTACCTTTGTTAAGTAAATAAGATTAGAGGCTTTTACAGGACTCTACATCTACCTAATGGTTGAGTATAATTGGGATTTTGTACTTAATATAGAAGGGAGAAGGTTCAAATTGATCTTTCTCCCTTTTTATTCGAAAACTTCAGAAAAGATTATTGTATATTAAATTAATGGGAAAAGAAATCACTATAAACGGGTATCAATTGGAAATTTGTTCCAATTCACCTCAATCTGCATTGTATGCTGCGCAAGGTGGGGCTACGCGGATCGAATTTTGTCAAAATTTGGAAAATGGCGGTATCACTCCTTCTTACGGTCAGATTGTTCAAGCAAGAAAGTTGATCGATATTGGCATACATGTCCTCATACGTCCAAGAGGAGGTGATTTTGTTTATTCCGATTTGGAATTTGATGAGATGTTGGCTGATGTACAGTTTTGTAAAGAGGCTGGCTGTGATGGTGTGGTGATAGGAGTAATGAAGAACGATGCAACAGTTGATATTGAACGAACGAAAGCCCTTGTCGATGCTGCAAGACCGATGCATGTAACTTTTCATCGCGCATTTGATAAGTGCGCCGATCCACTGTCTTCGTTAGCTATTTTAATCGAATTGGGAATTGATCGTTTATTGACCTCAGGATTGCAGAATAAAGCAGTGGATGGAGTTGAATTACTTAAAGAATTGGTCAAATCTGCGGAAGGAAAAATTGTTATTATGCCTGGTGCAGGAGTGGATAGTAATAATATTGAAATGATCTTAAAGACAACTGGAGCGACTGCTATACATAGTTCCGCGAAAGAAACAGTTTTTTCACAAATGTCTTATGATAGAAGTGAAGTGGAAGGTATGAATGAACCGATCTATCGTACATCAAAAGAAAAAGTCCACCAATTGGTAGACATCCTTAAAAAACAATAGCGTTGTAATTTACAACGCTATTGTTCTTAATATTTTTTAACCTATTTAGCTTCTAAAACTAATTGGTTTAAGATAGCATCGTTTTTAACGATTTGATTTGATTTCTTCATTTTAGATCTTGAACCAAGTTCAACATTACTACCTAAACTTAAGAACTGAACTTCAACACGTGAAGTAGTTTTATTTCTTCTATCTTTTCTTTTTAAACGTGTAACTCCCATTTTGATAAATTTTTTTATTGTTCAATAAAACGAGGTCGGAAGCGGATTCGAACCGCTGTAGGAGGTTTTGCAGACCTCAGCCTAGCCACTCGGCCATCCGACCCTATTTGTTCCCCTAGGGGAATGCAAAAGTAAAATTAATATTTGGATTAAAAAAGACTATTGTGCAATTATTTTTTAAAATAATCATTATCAAGCTGTTTTGTTTTTTATGTTTTTTTTTGATACTCCTCGTTTCAGAAAGACTGTAGCAAGAAACAGGTCCTTGTCTATTTTATTGTACAGTAATCTTGACTTTTGTTTTTTTAATATATATCTGAATATTAGTGGTTTATCCATTTGGCGTGTAACTTGCATTGTTTGTGAAAACACTAATAACATAATAGAGCGATGAAAAAATTATTATTATCAACTACTGCAGCAGTATTACTTTCTGTTGGTGCATATGCACAAGGAGGATTAGGATACGGAATTAAAGCAGGTGTCAATCTTCCTTCTTACAGTTACGGAGGAAGTGACCTTTCTGATTCAAAATCCACTGTTAATTTTCATGTTACTGGTTATTTAGATGCACCCGTTACGAGCAACTTTTATATACAACCAGGAGTTTCTTTACAAGGAAAAGGAGCTAAGTTTGCAGATGTTAAACTTAATGGCAATACATATGAATTGAAACAAAATACAATGTGGTTAGAAGTACCTGTGAATTTTGTGTTGAAATTTCCAACAGTTGGTGAAGGTAAATTCTTCGTTGGAGCTGGTCCATATGTATCATTTGGTCTAAGCGGAAAAAATAAATATGAAGCTAAATCCGGTAGCGGAACAACCTCCATTAGCGATGATTTCAAATTTGGTAAAGATGAAACCCTTAAAGGTACAGACTTCGGTGTGAATTTTTTAGCAGGATATCAGTTGGGTAGTGGATTATCGATCAATGCTGGCTACGGTTTAGGTTTAACTAATATTGCTGGAGCAAAAACGTTTAATGGGGATGTTAAAAATCGAGTTTGGTCAATAGGCCTCGGATTCGGAATTTAATTAAAAGAATTAAGATTGTAATTAAATCTTTTAAAATTAAACCCTTGCTTTTTGAGCAGGGGTTTTTTATTGTCAACTAAAACTTTACATTAGTTGTATTGTTTGACAATTACAATTAGATGATACTATGATAAAATTTCTGGGCTTACCATTTTACGTCAAATTAGCTTGTACGCTAATTTCCATTGTTATTTTAGGTTATCTCGCAAAGATAGGGGATACAATATTAGTCCCCTTTATACTGGGTCTGCTTTTAGCGTTGTTGCTCGTTCCCGTAAGTAATTTTTTTGAGAGAAAATTGAAATTTCCTCGCACTCTTGCTGGAATTATTACCGTTCTACTTTTCTTTGGCCTTTTAGGATTTGGATTTTACATGCTTGCTTCACAATTATCGATGATTAAGGAAGATTGGCCAGCTTTTAAGGAACAAATATTAGTGGGATTTCATAATGTGCAGATCTGGGTTACGGATCGCTTTGGCGTTATGCATAATGAACAAATGGATATCCTTAATAAGACGGCAACTAAGTCACTTGATAGCGGTACGCTCTTACTGGGAACAGCTTTGTTATCTTTATCTTCTCTGTTGATACTTTTTGTGTTTACTTTCCTTTATACTTTCTTTCTACTTATCTATCGTAGTCACATCGTGCGATTTCTGTTATTGTTAAATCATCAAGAACACCACAATATCGTTATGGATGTCGTTGGCCAAGTGCAGTATGTAGTGAAAAAATATTTGATTGGTTTATTGCTACAGATGCTGATCGTTTCTACATTGGTATTTGCAGCTTTGAGTATCATTGGAGTGAAATATAGTTTACTGTTAGCTATTATCACGGGCGTGTTTAATGTGCTTCCCTATATTGGGATTTTCACGTCTATGTTAGTAATTGCACTACTTACTTTTGCGACGACCTCCTTTACACATGTACTGATTGTGACTGGAGCACTTATTATTATACATCTTATCGATAGTAATTTTATTGTTCCAAAGGTAGTTGGCTCAAAAGTAAAAGTAAATTCTTTATTTGCGATGATGGCAATAATCGTAGGAGAGTTGATATGGGGGATTTCAGGTATGTTCTTAGCAATTCCTATATTGGCTATCTGCAAAATTGTGATGGACCGTGTAAAAGAATTGAAGCCATGGGGTTACTTGCTTGGAGAAGAAGATCATAAAGGAGATACTTATTCCACTATACGTAATACAATAAGTTCTAAGAAGAAGCAGTAAATTAGTTTTTTTGGAGTATTTCAGCGTAAAGCCATGATTTGGAATTGACTTAAAAGTCATTGTGATTTAAATACTGTATTTGAGCTTAAAGCTTGTTTTTTCTTCAAGTCACACCCTAGTTAGGAATTATATAAATTATTCATTACAGGGCGCCATAAGTAGTAAAAAGCAGCATATAAAAAAGGCTTCTAATTTAACATTGGAAGCCTTTCTTGTTTTCAATCAGTGCAATTCTATCACACTTTGATTTCTACTTCAACACCTGAAGGTAATTCAAGTTTCATCAATGCATCAACAGTTTTAGAGTTAGATGAATAAATATCTAACAATCTCTTGTATGAACATAATTGGAATTGCTCACGCGCTTTTTTGTTAACGTGTGGAGAACGTAAAACTGTATAGATTTTTTTCTCAGTAGGTAATGGAATAGGACCACTAACAACTGCACCTGTAGGTTTTACTGTTTTTACGATTTTCTCAGCTGATTTGTCAACTAAATTGTAATCGTATGATTTCAATTTGATTCTGATTCTTTGGCTCATTTTTGTTTTTGTTTAAAATGATCTCCTGTTAGAGCTATTATCAACAGGAGATCGGTTTACTTTATATTAGAAAGGATTATTCTCCTTTTAATTTACCTTTTGCTTTTGCAACAACTTCTTCAGTTACGTTACGTGGAGCTTCTTCGAAGTGATCAAATTCCATAGTAGAAGTGGCACGACCTGAAGTGATAGTACGCAATTGTGTTACGTAACCAAACATTTCCGAAAGTGGAACTAATGCTTTAATTACTTGAGCACCATTACGGCTATCTAAACCTTGCATCAAACCACGACGACGGTTTAAGTCACCCATTACATCACCCATGTTTTCTTCTGGTGTTAAAACCTCTATTTTCATAATTGGTTCCATTAAAACAGGAGAACATTTTGGCAATGCTTCACGGTATGCTGAACGAGCAGCTAATTCAAATGATAATGAATCTGAATCGACAGCGTGGAATGAACCATCAATCAAACGAACTTTCATTCCTGATAATGGGAATCCTGCTAATACACCATTTTTCATTGAAGTTTCAAATCCTTTTTGAACTGAAGGGATAAATTCTTTTGGAATTTTACCACCAACAATTTCATTTACGAATTGAAGAGGAGATTTAGTTAAATCGTAGTCAGCATCAGCTGGAGAAATAACAACTTTAATGTCCGCAAATTTACCACGACCACCTGATTGTTTTTTGAATACCTCACGGTGTTCTGTAGTTCCATTGATAGACTCTTTGTATGATACTTGAGGAGCACCTTGGTTAACCTCAACTTTGAACTCACGTTTCAAACGATCGATCAAGATCTCTAAGTGAAGCTCACCCATACCAGAGATAACTGTTTGACCAGTTTCTTCGTCAGTTTTTACTACGAATGTAGGATCTTCTTCAGCTAATTTACCAAGACCAATACCTAATCTATCGATGTCAGCTTGAGTTTTAGGCTCAATCGCTAATCCGATAACTGGCTCTGGGAAGTTCATTGACTCTAACACGATAGGGTGTTTTTCATCACATAAAGTATCACCAGTTTTGATGTCTTTGAAACCAACAACAGCACCAATATCACCAGCCTCGATGAAAGGGATAGGGTTTTGTTTGTTAGCGTGCATTTGGAAGATACGAGAAATACGCTCTTTGTTACCTGAACGAGTGTTCAATACATAAGAACCTGCATCTAACTTACCTGAATAAGCACGGATGAAACACAAACGACCTACGAAAGGGTCAGTTGCAATTTTGAAACCTAATGCTGCGAAAGGCTCGTTAACATCTGGTTTACGTAATAATTCTTCACCTGTATCTGGATGAGTACCTTTAACACCTTCTGAATCCATTGGAGAAGGCAATAATTCCATTACTAAATCCAACATAGTTTGAACACCTTTGTTTTTGAAAGATGAACCACAAACCATAGGAACGATAGAGTTATCCAATACTGCTGCACGTAAAGCATTTAAGATTTCACGCTCAGTTAATGAATTAGGATCTTCGAAGAATTTTTCCATCAAAGACTCATCATAACCAGCAACAGCTTCTAATAAGCGCTCACGGTATTCAGCAACCTCTTCCAACATATCTTCTGGAATAGGAACTTCTGTAAACGTCATACCTTTATCATGCTCGTTCCAAACAATACCACGGTTGTTAATTAAATCAACAACACCAGTGAAAGTATCTTCAGCACCGATAGGTAATTGTAAAGCTACAGCTTCAGAACCTAACATTGATTTTACTTGACCAACAACTTTTAAGAAATCAGCACCAGAACGGTCCATTTTGTTAACGAAACCGATACGTGGAACGGCATAGTTATCAGCTAATCTCCAGTTAGTTTCTGATTGAGGCTCAACACCATCAACTGCAGAAAATAAGAATACTAATCCGTCTAATACACGTAATGAACGATTTACTTCAACCGTAAAATCTACGTGACCTGGAGTATCGATAACGTTTACTTGGTATTTGTTACCACGGTACTGCCAGAAAACTGTAGTAGCTGCAGAAGTAATCGTGATACCACGCTCAGCCTCTTGCTCCATCCAGTCCATTGTTGAAGCACCTTCGTGCACTTCACCAAGTTTATGATTAACACCTGAGTAGTAAAGAATACGCTCAGTTGTAGTTGTTTTACCAGCATCGATGTGAGCAGCGATACCAATATTTCTAGTGAATTTTAAATCTCTTGCCATAATATTTTTAAGCATTAGCCCAGATGGAGCTAAATATTTTTCTGTCTAAATAAGTACACCGATCCTGATAAAAGAATGAACGTTTACCAAAGATCGGTGTAATCATATTTTTGTGTGTAAGTTCAAAACTAGAATCTGAAGTGTGAGAACGCTTTGTTAGCTTCAGCCATTTTGTGCGTATCTTCTTTCTTCTTAACAGCAGCACCTTCACCTTTAGAAGCTGAAATGATTTCTCCTGCTAATTTTTCAAACATTGTTTTCTCACCACGTCTGCGTGAATATGAAATTAACCATTTCATACCCAAAGCAATTTTACGCTCAGGACGAACTTCCATAGGAACTTGGAAGTTAGCACCACCAACACGACGAGATTTAACCTCTACAGCTGGCATAACGTTGTTTAAAGCTTTTTTCCAAGCTTCTAAACCGCTTTCGCTAGTTTTTTGCTCTACTAATTCAATTGCATTGTAAAAAATTTCGTATGCTGTAGATTTTTTACCATCGTACATCATATTGTTTACAAAGCGTGTTACCTGAGTGTCGTTAAACTTTGGATCAGGTAAAATGATTCTCTTTTTTGGTTTTGATTTTCTCATTTTTCTTTCCTCCGTTTAATTATTTCTTTTTACCTTTTGCTGGCGCAGCCGCTGCTTGTCCTGGTTTAGGACGTTTAGTTCCGTATTTAGAACGACGTTGGTTACGACCTGCTACACCTGAAGTATCTAATGCACCACGGATAATGTGGTAACGTACACCTGGTAAATCTTTAACACGACCACCACGAATCAAAACGATTGAGTGCTCTTGTAAATTGTGACCTTCTCCTGGGATGTAAGCGTTAACCTCTTTACCGTTTGTTAAACGTACACGAGCTACTTTACGCATTGCTGAGTTTGGTTTTTTAGGGGTAGTAGTATATACACGTGTACATACACCTCTTCGCTGTGGACATGAGTCCAACGCTGGTGACTTACTCTTGTCAACCAGAGCTACTCTACCTTTTCTAACTAATTGTTGAATAGTAGGCATTTACCTGATTTTGTTATTTAATTTTATTCTTAAATTATTATAAGTTCGCAAAGATAACCATTTTATTGTTAAATCGAAATGTCCAGTCAATTAGTTTTCCACATTTTGCTTGAAAATCTTAGAGTTAGCTGTTAGATTAGTTTTTTTTGTAATAAGTAACGAACAACTTGATCAGCTCCATATTTCGATAAATGATCGTCATCATGCATGTAGGGATCTTGACCATTGTATTTAATTATTTCAGGTAAATTGTAAATATCAATGTAAATATCTTCTGGAATAAAGGTTTTTAGATAAGTGTTGATGTGTGCAGATCGGGATTCAACGTAGTTTTCTTCTTTTACACTTTTATTTTTTATCTGTAGAGCCAAAATATTTGGAAAGATGATAGAATAACTAGGGGTCTGTCCGATCATTTTAAGCGGAATACCATTTTCTTTGAAATATTGAATTACTTGCTGAAGTTTTATTTTTAAGGTTTCATCTGGATATTGTTGTGAGCCCCAAAAACCAACAAGTATCACTTCATCAATTTTTTTCGTATTTTCTGGTATAAATTTTTGATACATATAGTCGATCAGTTCGCAAGATGCCTTTGGCCCTTTGGTGTCCAAAAGTGGATAAGTGGTGGATACGGTTGCTTGTAAAAGATTGATATTTTGTTTTTCTAATTGCTCTTTTAAACTCTGTCCGAAAACACCCGCATGACTATCCCCTAATAAAAGAATATTCTTTTTGTTTGGAATGATGGTGGCACAGCTTTCAAAATTATATTGCTTAAATGTATTGTCTATATCCAGATGGCATGTGCCTTTTCTGAATTGTGACGCAAGTCTGTTTTTTCTGTAATTGGTGTTATAGTTGGTCAGGTAATCAATTTCTGTGTTTATTTGTAATCGATTATAAGGAAATATCATCATAATTCCTGTTAGCAGCGCAACAGCGGTACTAGCAGTTATTGTAAATGGTAGTTTATCAAATTTCTTATTGGCCTCGATGAAATAATAGGAAATACTTGCACAGAGTAAAGATAGTGCGAGGATGGGAATGATAATAAAAGGTTGATTCAATCCGAGATAAATGGCGAACACATAAATTGGCCAATGCCATAGATATAAAGAATAGGATAGTTTCGCTACCCATTGTATTGGTTTAATGGATAAAAAATTGAAATCGCACTGTGCTATAATGATACCAAAGGTCGCAATGACAGGAATAAGTGTATAATAGGAAGGCCAGCTTATATTTTTTTCGTTAAATAAATAGATGCTAACAATTAAAATAGCGTATCCCGTAATTGCAACTACTTTTCTAAAGAGCTTGGATATCGATTTCTGAGTATAAGACTCTCCTAAAAATGCAAGTCCACCAATTAACATTTCCCATGCCCGAGTAGGGAACATATAAAAACTGAAGGATTGATCTGTATTATTGAAATATAAGTTCAGACCTAATGACAGGATAATCAAAAAGATGAAAAAGCTAACAAACCTTATTTTATTGTTCGAGTAAAGACTTTTAAAAGGGAATAAGAGGGCAGGGTATAAAAGGTAAAATTGCCATTCGACCGATAATGACCATGTGTGCAAAAGGATGTTATTTTGAGAGGCAACATCAAAATACCCACTATTTAAATAATATTCAATATTGGAACTAAAGATTATGCTGAAAATTGCATTATTTCCAAGTTGTTGTAAGTCTTTTGGAAGTAATATAAAACTCCCAATAATAGACACACCTACAAGAAGAAACAAAAGTGCAGGAATAATGCGTGTTATACGTTTAGTGTAGAATTGCTTAAAAGAAAAGTTGCTATTCTCAAAGCTCTTTAAAATAATTCGGGTCATTAAGTAGCCAGAGATGACGAAAAAAATATCCACACCACTAAAGCCACCGTCAAAATAGGGTACTTTGAAATGAAAAAAAATTACTGCCAGTACCGCTAAAGCACGTAATGCCCCTATATCATTTCTAAATTTCATTTTTAAAGTAACTTGTAAACTGCAAATCTGAACAAAATAATTTATTTCACCTATTAAATTTTGTTCCATTTTATTTTTTAGAAAATATCATAAAAACATGAAATTTTGTTCCATTTTATTTTTTAGACAATATCATAAAAACATGAAATTGCGTTCATGTTTTTATGATATTTTTGTATCGTTTATCAAAATCGAAAATATAAATATGAAAAAAATCATCCTGCTTACGCTGACTCTGTTGTGTTCTAAAGTATATAGTCAGACATTTGAAGTAGTGCCGTTGGGAGTTTATGGAGGAGATCATGAAGATAATCTATCTTCATACTTGATTGGTAAGTATAAGGCAAATGCGTATTTAGCGCTAGATGCCGGTACTATAAATGCTGGAATTCGAAAAGCGATAACCTTAAAAACATTTGAGGTTCCAGCAGGCAGGGTATTGCGAGATTATATCAAAGGGTACTTCATCTCGCACGGACATCTTGATCATCTGGCAGGGATGATAATCAATTCTCCCTCAGATGCTGCAAAAAATATTTACGCAACAGCAGCAATGATAGATGTATTGAAAGCGCATTATTTTATAAACGATACATGGGCTAATTTTGCTAATGAAGGTGATTTACCCATACGGAAATATCAATATAAACGTTTAAAAATTGGTCAGATCGATACGGTAACAAATACCGGAATGACTATTCAGGCTTTTGATTTAAGCCATGTGAACCCGATGAAGAGTTCAGCAGTTTTAGTAACTATAGGCGACAGTTCTATCGTATACCTAGGAGATACAGGAGCAGACCGTGTGGAAAAGGTCACAAATCTTGAAAATTTATGGCAATCTATAGCACCCATAATTAAATCACGACGATTGAAAGCTTTAATGATTGAAGTTTCATTTCCTAATGCTCAACCAGAAAAATCACTTTTTGGACATTTAACACCTCAACTTTTAAACGAGGAATTGGGAAAGCTAGCAAGTTTTACCGGAATAGATATGGTACAAGGTTTAAATGTTATTGTTACCCATATGAAGCCTGTTTCCGATAATGTTGACACGATTAAACGGCAATTGCTGGAAAATAATTCTTATAAAGTTAATTTTATTTTTCCGGAGCAAGGAAAACGAATGGTTTTTTAAAATATACTATTAATGATGGCTATGTTTTTTTCAATTGAATGTCAATTTTTGTGTTTTACCTAAAAAAAAGTGAATTTTTCTACTTAGATTTAAGAATAATTGGAAGGTGTATGAGAGATTATTTTATTTTGTAAATCAGATTGTTATGAATTATTTAGAGGATGTTCAAAAATTGTTTTTGTATTATAAGCATTTAGTTGATAGTACTTTGAATCAGTTAAGTGATAGCCAGTTATTTTGGCGCTACAATGATGAAAGTAATAGTGTAGCTGTACTTATTCAGCATATATCCGGTAATATGAAGTCTCGTTTTACAGATTTTCTTACTTCTGATGGTGAAAAAGAATGGAGAAATCGTGATGCAGAGTTTGAATTGGTGGATCAGGACAAGAATAGGTTGTTTCGGGAGTGGAATGAAGCATGGGACAATTTATTTAACACCTTGAAGTGTTTGGAATTTGAAGATCTAGGAAAGCTAATTTATATCCGTAATCAGGGCCATACAGTCGTAGAAGCAATTAATCGACAATTGGCTCATTATCCCTATCATGTAGGACAAATTGTTATGTTGGGAAAAATGATGAAAGGGAATAATTGGAAGTCATTATCCATCCCGAAAGGCGAATCAGAAGTTTTTAATGCTGTTAAATTTACGCAGACTAGGCATATTGAGCATTTTACAGATGAGATGTTAAGACATTTGGATGGTTAGTTTCTCTTTGAAATGAAAAGCCCCCAAAAAAGTGTTTTACTTGATTGGAGGCGTCCATTGTATTTTAATATAACTTAACTGATTAAAGTAAAATCGATTTGACGTTTATCAAGATCAACCTTTTTAACTTTGATCTGTACTTCGTCACCTAATTGATATTTCTTTTTCTTGCGTTGACCTATGATTGCAAAGTTCTTTTCGTCTAATACATAAAAGTCGTCGTTAATGTCTCGTAATCTAACCATACCTTCACATTTGTTGGTTTCAATTTCTACGTACATACCCCATTCAGTTACACCAGAGATAATTCCTGTATATTCAGTCCCAATTTGTTCCTGTAAAAATTCAGCTTGTTTATATTTAATTGAAGCACGTTCGGCTTCTGCTGCCTTCTTCTCCATTTGTGAAGTGTGCTCACACATTTTTTCATAATGATCGGCATTGATTTTATCACCTCCACTTAAATAGTATGCTAATAATCTATGTACCATTACATCTGGATATCGGCGAATAGGTGAAGTGAAGTGCGTATAATAATCAAATGAAAGACCATAATGACTTGTTCCTTTAGTCGTATAGATCGCTTTTGCCATCGAACGAATTGCCAAGGATGTTAACATATTTTGTTCTTTACTGCCTTCAATTTTAGTCATTAAAGCATTGAGAGATTTTGCAGTTTCTTTGTCAGATTTGATCGTTAACTTATGCCCGAATCGAGCAGCAAATTGAGAAAATGTAGTTAATGTCTCTGGATTGGGGACATCGTGAAAACGATAAACAAATGGTAATTTATTTTTTCCTTTTCCTTGTTTTCCAATGTATTCAGCAACTTTTCTATTGGCTAAAAGCATGAAATCTTCAATGAGTTTATGCGCATCTTTTCTTACTTTGGTATAGACACCCGTTGGTTTACCGTTCTCATCCAACGTGAATTTTACTTCTTCACTTTCAAATGCGATTGCACCATTTTTAAATTTGCGCTCACGAAGAATATAAGCAAGTTCATTTAGTTTTAGTATCTCTGAAGCAAAATCTCCTGTTTTTGTTTCAATAACTTCTTGAGCTTCTTCGTAAGAAAAGCGTCGATCAGAATGAATGATAGTTCTTCCGAACCATTGCTCTACAACATTTGCCTTTTCATCAAGCTCAAAGACCGCCGAAAAACAAAGTTTATCCTCATGTGGTCGTAATGAACACACACCATTGGAAAGTCGCTCTGGAAGCATGGGGATTACCCTATCGACAAGATATACTGAAGTACCTCTTTCGTAAGCTTCTTTGTCCAGTTCAGTCTCTGGAATAACATAGTGCGAAACATCGGCAATATGGACTCCGATTTCATAATTCCCATTTTCTAATTGCTGAAAAGAAATTGCATCGTCGAAATCTTTTGCATCAGCAGGATCAATTGTAAATGTGGTGATTGCCCTGAAATCCCTACGTTTTGCAATTTCATCCTGAGAGCAGGTTTCTGGTAAAGCATTTGCCTCTTCTTCAACTTTTTTAGGAAACTTTAATGGAAATCCGTAGTCTGCCAATATAGCATTCATTTCCGTGTTGTTTTCTCCTTTTTTACCTAAAATAGTCTTGACTTTGCCAATCGGATTTTTTGCACCTTGTGGCCATTCAATAATAGAGACTACAACCTTTTCTCCATCCTTAGCACCCTCAAGATTATCAAGCGGTATAAAAATATCATGCAACATCTTTCTATCGTCTGCAATAAAGAATGCAAAGTTTTGAGAAAGATTGATAATACCTGTGAAATCTGTTTTTGCACGCTGTATAATTTCAACAACTTCTCCTTCTTTTTTACGGCCTCTGCTCTTTTCAAAAGTATGTACTTTAACAATATCTCCATGCAGTGCTTGACGTAATTTTCGAGGTGCTACAAAGATATCATTCTCAAATTCGTCTTGAGGTATAATATAAGCCGATCCTTCAGCAGTCATATCGACTTTTCCCGTCACGTAAACTTTAAGTTGACGAAGTTTGAATTTACCCTTCTCAACCTCTAAAAAAGGGCTGTTTTTCGGATGGTCAGTCAGAATGTTGGCGATTGCTATTTTGGAATCTGAATCGTGAACGTTCAGCTTTGATGCGACTTGTTTATAGTTGAGTGGCTTGTTGTTTGACTTCTCGAAGATGTCGATGATGAGCTGTGTTAAAACCTCTTGGTACGGGTTTTCTTTTTTTGTCGTCATACGTTTTTATTTACTTTTATCGTGTTGTAAGTGGGGGAGAAGGCTACTGTAGTTTGCAATATAATACCATTGCTATTTAGGCTATTCCCGATGTCTTATCACATACAATATACAAATATTAATCCGAAATTGTGGATATCTAAATGTTCTTTGTTTTTGTTATAGAATTAAGTGTATTTTTAATTCTATTTAGCTTATTTAATATTTTGATAACCAGTATAGTGAGTATTAAATAGCTTAATGAATCATTATTTGTGATGTTGATAAACAATATACTTTCAGGTTCTGCTCGATTTTTAATATTTTGCTAAATGTGTTTTTATCAAATTCTTATTTATTAAAATTTAATAAAGTGTATTGTATCAATTATTTAGATTTCTTTTTGCTGAATTTTAGTTGATGATTAAGAAAGAATCTTAGCATCAGGATTTAGTAGAAGCGTGTGCAAAGTAAAGGTTTTTAGAAATACTGGTACCTTCCTTTGAATTCAGTAAAATTTTGTTTTTTTATTATTTTTCCTGACATTGATCGCATAGACCCAGGGCATTTATAGCTACAGCTTCAAGTTTGTAACCTTCAGGAATGTTGAAGGAGGGAAGTGTGATTTCATCCATACAAAATACGGAGTTACAGCTTCTGCAGATGAAGTGCACATGTTGGTCATGATGATTGTGCTCGGAGCAGTTGGTCGAACAGAGGGCGTAAGTAGCTGTACCATTTAGATCAAAAATTTTATGCAATATTCCCTTCTCCTCAAATGAAGCTAAAACGCGATAGAGGGTGACACGATCAATTTCTTTACCGATTAATTTTTCGAGCTCTGGTTGTGAAATGGCTGATTTCTTAGTCGATATAACTTCCAAAGTTCGCAGTCTAGGCTGTGTAACCTTAAGCTGATATTGTTTTAGTAAAGTTGTAAAATCGACACGCTCATGTACTGTTTTTTCCTGTTGTTGCTCTTTACTCATAATACAAAAATACATCATTATTCTAATATAAAAAAGCGGTCAGAAACAAGTTATTCATACTCGTTTCTGACCGTTTCTTTAAAGTCGTTTTATATCGATTTTATTTCCCTGCTGCCTTCGCGTGGTCAGCTAAGAAAGTAGCAAGACCACTATCTGTTAAAGGGTGTTTTAATAAAGCTGTGATTGCAGATAAAGGACCCGTCATCACATCAGCTCCAATCTTAGCACAACCTAAAATGTGTGCACTGTTACGTACCGAAGCGGCTAAGATCTGTGTTGGGAAACTGTAGTTATCATAGATTAAACGGATTTCTTCGATAAGTCCTAAACCATCTGTAGAAATGTCATCTAAACGACCAATGAAAGGTGAAACATAAGTAGCTCCAGCTTTTGCAGCTAGGAGTGCCTGACCTGCAGAGAAAACCAAAGTACAATTTGTTTTGATTCCTTTTTTGCTGAAATATTTAATTGCCTTGATACCATCTTTGATCATAGGAACTTTAACAACAATCTTGTCATCTAACTTTGCAAGTGCTTCTCCTTCTTTGATCATTTCTTCGTAGTTTGTAGAAATTACCTCCGCACTTACATCGCCATCTACGATAGCACAGATCGCTTTGTAATGATTGATTACATTCTCGTCACCACTGATTCCTTCTTTAGCCATTAAACTTGGGTTTGTTGTTACCCCGTCTAATACACCTAAATCTTGTGCTTCTTTGATTTGTTCTAAGTTTGCTGTGTCAATAAAAAATTTCATCTTGTATTGAATTGATTGTTAATTGTTTGGTTTATTTATCATTAAGTGGCAAAGTTATCGATTAAAATTCACTAATCTTGTGCAGAAATGAAATTACTGCACAAATATTGCTTAGTCATTACTGTTCATTTTAGATCATTCCTTTCATTTACTTCTATTATTCATTGATATGCAGATATTTCGTTCGCTTCAGTATCCAAATTTTAGATTACATATAATTGGCCAGGCAATCTCATTGATGGGCACTTGGATGCAACGTGTTGCTATAAGTTGGTTAGTATATAAGTTAACAGATTCTGTTTTCTGGTTAGGTTTTGTATCTTTCATCTCCCTGCTTCCTTCTTTGGTATTATCTCCATTTATTGGAAGTTTTGTCGATAAACATAAAAAGTATAAGCTTGTTTTTATTACACAAATAGGTCTAATGATTCAAGCAGGAATCTTAACACTATTAGTGTACCTGAAGATGGAAACAGTATTGTGGTTATCTATTTTGGGATTTGCACAAGGAGTAATCAACGCTTTCGATGTGTTAGGAAGACAATCGTTGATGGTACACTTAGTGGATAATAGAAAAGATCTGCCTAATGCAATAGCACTAAATTCTTCTATATTTAATGCCGCGCGTATGGTTGGTCCGGCTATTGGTGGTATATTATTGAGTACATACGGTGAAATGATGTGTTTCAGCAGTAATTTTCTGAGTTTTATCCCTGTTTTGATTACTTTATGGATGATGAATGTCACAGAAAGTACAGCAAGCTTAAGCAAAGGAAGTAATTGGCAGGGATTGGTCGAAGGGTTTTATTATTTGAAAAGATCGCCCCATATTTTTTCGCTTATTATAGTGATGACTTTTTCTAGCTTATTAGTGATTCCATATACTTCTTTATTACCTGCTGTAGCAAAAGAAATGTTTAATGGCGATGCAGGTACATTTTCATGGTTTGAAAGTGCAGCTGGTCTTGGGGCAATGATAGGTGCTATTAATATGGCACGGCTAAAATCGGGGACTAATATGCGCTACCAAGTAATGGGCGCAGCATTGTTAATGGGAGCTGCCTTGTTTTTACTCGGGCATTCATCTGTTTTAGTTCTTGCTCTCTTATATACGGCGATCGTTTCTTTCGCTATGATGATGCAGAACTCCAGTATTAATACGTATATACAGACGCATGCGATGCCGATCTATAGAGCACGAGCAATTTCTTATTATG
The DNA here is from genome assembly GCF_012030425.1 of Sphingobacterium sp. B16(2022). Classification (GTDB taxonomy): domain Bacteria; phylum Bacteroidota; class Bacteroidia; order Sphingobacteriales; family Sphingobacteriaceae; genus Sphingobacterium; species Sphingobacterium anhuiense. Next base: position 293,519 of record NZ_JAAUVN010000002.1, read on the forward strand.
TAATGGCGTTTCAAGGTGTTTTCCCTATAGGTAGTTTGCTTATAGGGGCTTTAGCAAGCTATTTCGGATTGCGTAGTGTCTTATACTTTATGGGCGGTGCAGGTGTTTTGATTGCTTTATCTTATTATTTATATTTACGTCTGCATATTCATAAAAGGCTCTTTAAGTTTTAACTTTCTCTTGAGTAATTTAAGCGTTTTCTTTTTGTAATCAATCACTGCGCCATAAGGAGCTAAAATATCTCCTCCGATCACTCCGATCACAGGACGTAGATTCATCTGTTCGTAAGCATAGTTAATAGAACTGAGGTCAAGAACTGCAGCCCTATAATTTTTTATTTTCCAATCATGGATTTTAAAAAGAGGAATATGAATCAAAAAACTTTCCATGTTATTCGTGCCTAAACCTGTTGAAAGCGTATCGGTACTTTCTAATTGGAATTGGTCTGTGTGAATTTTTTCTAATTGGTTTTTATCAAAAACAGTCTTTGAAGCTCCAGTATCTAAAACCATTAAATGGGTAGTTTCGTATAAAGTGACCTCTATTAAAATATGAGTGCCTTGCTCCTGTAATTGTAAAATCTGTAAGGGGATGATTGCCATATTCCAAACATAGAAAAAATATGTGCTTCATGAAAGTTAAAGTATCTTTATTTAGATAGATTAATGCACTTGATCTAAAGTTTGCCGTAAAGCGGTAGGATTATTTAAATTTTTAAACTGCGTTGGTGTTAAACCTGTGTTTTTTTTGAATTGATTGCTGAGATATGCAGTGCTTGAATAATTAAGCTTTTCAGCGATTTCAGCTAATGAAAGTTCATCGTAAATTAATAACTCCTTAATATATTCTATTTTTTGGAAGATAGCATATTTTTCAATACTGATACTTGCTACAGAAGAGAAGAGGGCACTTAAAGAGCTGTATTCAACATGTAAATGATCACTTAATATATCTGATAAATTTTTATTCAGATAGTTATAAGGACAGCGTGTATAATCGATGATCAGCAATTTTATTTTTTCAATAAGACGCGTGTTTCTATCATCGATTAATTCAAAACCAATAGCATGCAGATTTTCCTTCACTTTCTTTCGTTGTTCCGGTTGTAGTGAATGGTCCAACGTAACAACACCTAGTTGTAGATCATGATAAGGGATATGCAACTCTTTAAATATATTTTCTACAGCCATCTTACATCTATTGCAGACCATATTTTTAATAAAGAGTTGCATATTATTTTTATAAAACGTTAATATCTTTTAGTACATTATTCATGTTTCGAACAGCATCCGCACTTTTGTGTAGTTTTTGCTTTTCCTCTTCCGAAAGCTTCAAAGGTACAATTTTATCCCATCCATTTTTATTGATGATGACTGGAACACCTAAATTGATATCCGATAATCCAAATTCTCCATCCAAAAATACACTTGCTGTGAAAAGCTTGTTTTGATTTCTAACGATACTTTCAACGACAGCTGCAGTCGCTGCCCCAGGAGCATACCATGCAGAGGTTCCGATTAAGGATGTCAAAGTTGCACCGCCTACCATTGTTTTCTGAATAATTTCTTCTTGCTCCTCCTCTGTTAAAAAATCAGTTACAGGAATACTATTCCATGTGGCATGTTTGATCAGAGGAATCATAGTCGTATCGCCGTGACCGCCGACAACAATTGCATTAAGGTCACTTGCAGAAGCGTTTAATTTTTGACTTAGCTGATATTTAAATCGTGCAGAATCCAATGTTCCCCCCATACCTATGATTCTATTTTTTGGAAGACCAGAGCTTTTTAAAGCCAAATATGTCATGGTATCCATTGGATTTGAAACAATAATAATAATGACCTCAGGAGAATGTTTGATCAAATTATCAACTACTGTTTTAACAATATTTGCATTAGTGCCGATTAGTTCTTCTCTGGTCATGCCCGGTTTTCTCGGAATTCCTGAAGTAATAACTGCTACAGTGGAGCCTGCGGTTGCACTGTAATCATTCGTTACACCTATTATTTTTGAGTCGAATCCCAATAAAGCAGCAGTCTGTGACATATCTTGTGCCTTACCTTCAGCAAACCCTTCCTTGATATCTAAAAGGATGATTTCTTCAGCAACCTCTCTTCTAATTAAATTATCTGCAGTTGTCGCTCCAACTGCTCCTGCACCAACTATTGTAACTTTCATAAGCCTTTTAATTTTGGTCCTTAGACATTAATTTTTCTTTGAATTTACTCAATAAATAGTAGGAAAGCAATTAAGTTGTATAAAAAATGATAGGAAATAAAAAGGAGAACTTTCGTTCTCCTTTTTATTAAAATGGATAGCCAATAGCTAGATTAAACATTAAGTTGTCCTTGCGCCATCTGCTACTTCCTAAATCAATATCTTTCAAGACCCAACGCTCTCCTTTATCCAAATATGGAATACGGAATGGAATAGCAAAATCTGTTCTTAATATAAGAAAAGTAAAGTCAAATCTTAAACCTAAACCGCCACCGACAGCTAATTCAGTCAAGAAATCTTTGCTAAATTTTGCTCCGGGCTTTTCATCATCTGTATTTTGTAGCCACACATTACCGGCATCAATAAATGCCGCCCAATGGACAAAACCAGCCAATTTAGCACGATATTCTGTACTCATTTCCAATTTTATATCTCCAGTTTGATCAGCATAGAACTTATTGGTCCCAATGTTTTGAGGTTTTAAAGTTCCTGGACCAATTGCTCGAGCAGCAAAAGCGCGAATACTGTTTGGACCACCCACATAATACTGTTTTAGATAGGGTAAAGCACGGGAGTTACCATAAGAGTAACTTAGACCTAAACTGACTCGCGATGCTAATTGTGAATTTTCACTTAGTTTTAAATAATGTCTACCATCACCACTTACCTTGATATATTGAGAAAAATAAGCGTTGAATAATTTAAATGTTTTACCCTCATTGTAGTTGGCACCTTTTATCAATCCCAATACATTACCAGATAAATCTAAATTTCCTTTAAAATAAAAGGTGTTTTTTAGATTTTTGTTCATCATATTGGATAAAGTAAAATTATAATTTGGACCAATAGTAAACTGTGGCTCTATAGCATGTTTTAGCGTTGGTACCGTATCCATCTGGGCTTTATATTCGTCTGAAATACGGCTGGGCTGTACATATGTAATCTCTAATAATCCCAAATCATGTTGTTTCTCTTCAGATTCCTGCCAGATATAACCATAGTCTAGTTTTAGAGATCGTAATGTATATGCTCGAGTTCTATTTAAGAATTCAAATCCCGTTTTGATGTAGGTTTTTGGTATAAATCTACGACTGGGATTTATTTTGAAAGGCGAAAGAATACGGGGAAATGTTAAAGTAAGATCTGCACCATAGCGATAATAGCTTGAGTTTAGACTTACACTTCCACCGGTCTGTGTTTCGTATCCACCAAAAACATTTAGACTTAACAGTTCGGCACCTCTAAAGGCATTGCGTAATTGCCAGTTCACATTAAGTTCGGATCCATTATATACCGAAGCCATTTTTCCTAACAATTCGAGACGAATAGATTTCTTAGGAAGAGGAGTAAGATAGTAATATACATCTAGTCCGTTTTTGACATCTTTACTATCAACGAAGTTGTTTTTAACAAATTTGAAGCTATTTAGATTTACAAGATGACTGATTGTTTTATTATGGGCACCGCGATTATAACGATCTCCTTTTTTAAAGAAGATATGGTTAGCTATAACGGGTTTTCTAAAGGTATTTTTTGGATCTATAAAGTAATATGAACTATCGAATAATTGCGCATTACGTGGAGCACGTTGATATCCTGTACCTTCGTCCGTATAATTTGGATAGATGTATATATTATTTATCTTGGATGGTGATTTAGCTATAACAGGTGTTTCAGGTTTAATAGTGACATATAAATTGACTTTATTATCTCCAATTGTACTATCTGCTTCCACCAATATATAGTCAGGACTGAAATAATAGTACCCAATATTTTTAAGTTCATTATCAATCCGATCACGTTCATTCAGGATATCATCTAAACTATAATGCTTACCAACCTTTAAAAGAGACTTATCACGAGATAGGAGTATATCTCGGCCAAGCTGTATCGTACTGTCTACATTAAACGTAACAGATTTTATTTTATAAATCAGATTAGTCGTCGCAATATAGTGTATGGTCGCTTCTTTATCCTTAATTGTAGTGTCAGACTTTACCTCTGCATTAAAGAAACCAATATTTTCAAGTCGATTTCTTAACAGGTTTTCATTATATTCCCTATTTACATCACTCAATAAAACGGGTTCTTCACCCATTTTTTTTAGTTGTCTGCGAATGAAGTTTTTTCCAACTGAATCACCAGCCATGTTGTTGAAAGCTAGTTTGTAACGCCATCCAAAAAGTGTCTTATTGGGTTTGGGCATTAATACCTGTTCCAGATGCGTAGCTAAGGCCTTTTTATGTTCTTTGGAAATCGTATCCGATTCAATATCGACATGGCCATCCACATATAAGGACTGACCCTCTTTTAAATTTTTTGTGGTCGAACAAGAAGCAATGAAAAGCCCTATAAATACAACAAAAGCTATAAATTGATTGCTATTTTTCATTATTCTCCCTTTCTTCATTTCTAATCACTTTTTCTCCTATTGTATCTGTTTTCTGATTCGTTGAATCAGTCTTATTGCTTGGTTTGGTTTGCTGGATTTGTTTTCTATCCAAGTAACGTTCTTTATATTTCTTAGGATCGTTACGCATCATACTATCTCGAATTGCAAAGCGGACGCTGTCCCTGTAAACGGAGTCGGTTTCCATACGTTCTACGTCAAAACGTTTACGGAAATTTTTGCTTCGGGTATTATATTCATTTAATTTTTTAGAATTCATCCAAATTTCTCTGAATTTATTGTAGCTCATATTGATGATAAATCCAATACCTGTTTCAACATATTGGCCCTGAAGTGTTACTTGATATTGGTTTTTCCGATATACGCGAGCGAAATAGCGACCATCTTGAGACAGTTGATAATCTAGACTAATATCTCCGGCAATATTCGCAGCTTGCTCTCCAGGTCTTGAATTCCCTTCAACTTCAAAATTCGAACCTATAGTGATTTTCAAACGGTCGTTAAATAGCATTTTTGAAACACCAATATTTAAATCGGTACGTGTTTCCCCAACTCCAGTTGTAAAATCCTGCTCGGATTGTAAGTCAAAATCTAATTCCACTCCTTTAATTAAATCCGAAGCTAGTCGGTTTAACTGTGACGTTAGTAATGAACTCACACTATTACGTGCCATAGATTCGACACCGCCACCACCAGATAAACTTTCAAATGGATTAGAAGCCAAAAAGCGTCCTAATACGATCAATGAGAAAACCTGCTTATTCATTTCAGAAGGGTCTGTTCGTATTTGTGAAAGGGCATTATTGACTTTACTCACCACATCTTGAGACGCAATGGCGTTATTTTCATCCAGATCAATATCAAATCCTAGTTTAGGCTCGAATAACTTTTCTGTGATTAATAAATTGACATTAAATGGTACTCGCTGTTTGTATAGATTAGAATTATCTGCACCAAGTTGAGTTTGTACCAATTCCAGGGTAGGGGCCTTGACTTTGTATACTGCAGTGATATCCATTCTCGCATCTAGCGGGTCTCCTGCCCATGTAATTGTACTTCCTTCTTTAAATAAGAACTCACGTTTCACAGGCCCAAAAGAAAACGAATAACTTCCTTTGTCGACCGTATAAGTTCCCGACATGGTGATTTTGTTACTCGCATCGATACCTGCATTTAATTCAGCTTCACCTTGGATGTTTAAGGCGTCCTGAGATCCTTCGTCAAGAATAACTTTGAATTTAGCATTCTTGTCAGTTTGAAGATTCAGCGTCACATCGATTCCTGTTAATTTTGTTGTTGTTAGTGAATCCAATTTTGCAAAAACATTTGCTCTTGTTGTATCACTTTTATCAACAAATTCTACGACACCTTTTCGCTCCACCATACCAGGGTCATCATTCGGCATAATGAATACAAAATCAGTTTTATCTTGAACTTTGATATTTCCATCGACAACAGGTTTATCCAATGTGCCTCTTATACGTAGATCAGAAGAAACGTACATTTTACCAAAGAACAGATCATTATCCTCCCGAGTCGAATTCACAACTTCAAAGTTATCAGTCTTAAGATTCAAATTAAAGTCATAATCTGTATAGTTTTTAGTTAAAATGGTACCATTCAAATCACCAGTATTGCCTTTTTTATCTTTGATGTTGAAATTGGATAAAGAGATTCCCCTATTATCAAAACTAATTTTTTCGTTATCAATTAAGAACGCCGCATTAAGCATAGCAACATTAAATTCAGCACCATTAAAATTCAGATCACCGTTGATAACAGGTCTATCAGTCGTACCGGATATTTTAAGCTCTCCTTGGACATCCCCTTTAGATTCTTTTAAGTACCCAAAGCTGAAAGCTTGAATTGTCTTCATTTTTAAAGGAGCAATGTTGAGCGTAGCATCAAAAGTAGCTTCTCCAGTTGGAGGACTTATAAACTCTCCGATTAAACTGACGTTATTGCCATTTTCAGTAATACTGACATTGGCTGCATACGTGTTTTCTTTTTCATTATTAACTTTAATATTGACATTTCCAATTGTATCCGTCCCTAAGTAAAATTTATCAATTCCAATATCTGATACAAAAACAGGGTTACTTTCAAGGCGTGAAATCGTTGCTTGTCCATTAATACCACCACCAATATTCATGTCATCAGCGGCAATCATTTTACTGAGGGTCTCAATTCTGAAATTTTTAAAAAGTAGATCTATAGGTGAATTCAGAACACTATCCTGTGATTTAATTTCCAATAACTGTCCCTTGTTTTCCAGAATGAAATTATGAGCTTGAATACCCGCTTTACCAAAGGATAAAACATTCGTACTATCGACATTCCATTTATCATAATTTAGCATTAATCCATCTTCTAGTAAGCTAAAAAGAAAGTTGCCACGATCTACTTTCATATGGGCACCTAAATGGTACTGTTCTTTATCTTTTTTGTCTTTAATCCAAACGCCAAAATCTAAGTTATTTTTAATGACTTTACCACTGAGTACCGTATTGATCAATTCGATATTGCTAACTTTTATTTTGTTAATCAAAGCAGAATAATACATGGTGCTGTCAACTGTTGTCAGATCAAAAGTCACACTATTAATATCTGTGCCTGCATAAACAATTTTTGGTGCATCGAGCTTAGCCTGGATTAACTTGTTCTTACTATTAAACATACCATCAAGTGTGATGTCTTTCATTTCAGTCAGATCAGGTAAGAAGTCCTTTATAAATTTTGTTCTGGTCAACTGAGCAGAAAATTCAAATTGTTGATCTTCGTATTTTGGAATGGTTACAGGAGCTCCAGGTTGATAATAAACGTGTGCAATGTCTTGTATTGCTGTACCAAGCTCCATTAATTTATATTTACCAACTAAATGGGCATTTAAAAAGGCAGATTTTAACATTAAAAGATTTGAGCTGCTATCCGAACGAGCGATAATTGAAATACTATCAAGAGTGTAGCGGTCATTATTGTATGCAATTGAAGAATTGATGATATGTGCTTCTCCATTCAGGAAATTAGGGTCTGCTGTTTCAAAATTTCCGACCATTTTGCCATGATAACGGAAGTCATCATCCATTAACTTTAAATTCTGTAAATTAATGCTATCGACCATCAGTTCAAAATCGACTTTCGGATATTTTGCATGCATATTCGCGGTAGCATTTAAATTGAATTTGACATTTGGATCAATACTATTAATTGAAGCTTCGATATCGCCTGCATTAGCATTCATATTCATATCGATATTATGGTATTGATATCCTAAAGCATCCAGACGGATTAGTTTTCCGTCCACATTCGCTATCGCTTTTTTAGGATCTAATCCATGCCCTTTTACGTTGGCTTCAAATGATAAGATACCTAAAACAGAATCTTGTTTCAAAATTTTTCCGATGTCAAAGTCTTTAATAGATACGTAAGCATCATATGTCGTATCACGCTTTGCCATATCAAATTTACCATTTACTTTAGCAGTTCCTTTTTCCGTCACTAAGGATAAATTGGTGTTGAATGATTGCATTCCCCCTTTAAATGTTCCAGTAAGCCCTATTGCATTTGGAAGTTCAAGATTTTTAGGAAATAATGATTTGGCAACAAGTTGTTCAATATCAGATCGGCCAGTTGTGAATTTTTTGAGCGTAAGGTCAATAGACATCTTATCAACATTAGGAAGACCCTTGAGTCTAGCACTGGCAATTACTTTTGTATTCGATAATGTGCTGAAATCTAAGTGTGGGATATTGAGATCGTTCAGTTTTCCCATTACTTTTCCGTCAATATTGAATTTTTTATTCATGAGCGGATGCATGATCTCCATAGTATCCAAGAACGGAGCAAAATAATAAATATCGCGCATATCAACATGACTCTTTTTAATGTTGGCATTGACAGTAAGCAATTCAGGTTTTTCCGATATAGCCTCTAAAGAAGGATAAGATATTTTAATATAATCTTGTAATAATGTTTTAGAAGTTGCAGCATACAGATTTTTGATCTCAGCACCTGTATTGGTATAGATAAAATCACCTTTTAGATTTTTAATTTCGAAACCGGAGTGATCTTTTGCTGTTAATGATTTTAGCGATCCGCTAATTGAATCTGCGCTATAATACAAATCAGTCATCGCAGTATTGATCGCAGGGATTTTAATATTGAAATAATCAAATCCTTTCATCCGTGCTTGATTGTCATCTTTATACCATACATTGGTATTATTGATGTTGATGTCCGAAACAGAAACAATCCAATTAACCTTGGATGGTGCTGATGCTGTTGTATTTTTATCTGCGGCTGGTTTAGTTATTTTTGCTATTTTATCAAAAAACACCTGTGAATCAGATCCTTCTAAATTAATCTTTTTTATTGAAACAATTTCCTTATTAAGATCAATACTATTAATATCCGCGTGTAGCTTTTGAATGGCAAACCTTGTTCTCAGTTTTCCCGCTTTATCTTCATATCGAACATTGATATTTCGCAGGTCTGCCGTATTAATACCAATATCAGGTAATAAAGAAGTGGCAATTGCAGTGGAATCAGTAATTCCAAAATCTTCAACACTGGGGCCATCGCCTTCTTGGGTAGGATTCCATTGTGTGACTAATGCACTTAAGCCGTCAATAGTAACTTTTGGCATATCAAATGCCATATTTTTTGTCAAGTCAAATTTCTTGATCCTGGTGTCAAAATGTTTCAAATAGACGTCAGCGCTCGTGCCAATTACGTCATCGGCATATACCACATGAAAACGATCAAAGATAACTTTGTCCATATTGAATACCATAGCAGAAGAAGTATCAGTTTTTGCTTTGGTACTTTCAGGACTCGCAAATGCTTTTATGATATAGTCAAAATTGAAACTGCTGTCAGGCATAGACCGACGTATTTTTGCGGTAATGCCAGTAGCCTCCAGTTGCTGGATTTCTACTGTACTTTTTAGTAGTTTCATCATATTGATGTCCACTTTGATGGCCTCACCTGCTACTAATGTATCTCTAGATTGATCTTCCAGATAGATGTTCTCTAAAACAAGTTTTTTTGGAAATTCAATATTGATGCTACCAATATGAAAGGGCGTGCCAATTTTGCCCTCAACATAAGTGGCTACTTTTCCGGCAATAAAATTTTGCACGGAAGGAAGTCGAATCAAAAAAATAATGAGAAGTAAGAGTCCAATGACAGATCCAATAATCCATAAAAGGGTCTTTAATGCGATACGGCTAAATTTATTCAAAATATTTTTTAGTCTTTATATAAACCTTAATTTATTATTATAACGTAAAACAAGTGATTATGTTTATATCTTATTTACTATTTTACATTTAATTTTATTACAAAGAAGGATGGATATTCCAGTTTTTCTCCAAGAACTAAATATAGGGAGAAGTATTTGTAATGTTGTCGAAATTAATCAAAAATAGTGCCTTATTTCTAGTATACAACCTCTATTTTTAAGTTTGGCTTTTAGATTGGTTTTTTGCTTTTTTTCTACGTATATTCGAGATAATCAACATAAAACAAATGGAAAGAAAGAAATTTTTAAGCTCATTAGCGCTAGCGAGCGTTGGTGGAACAGTACTGACTTCATGTCTAAATACACAAAGTAATAATGAAACAACAATAACACAAGCCGGATTCAATGCCGGATTTATATTTCATAGCGTCTATTTCTGGTTAAAAGAAGGAATCACGGCAGAGGAAGATAAGGATTTTTTAAAGTTTTTTGACATTTTGAAAAAAGTGCCAGGAGTACAATCTTGCCATATCGGTAAACCCGCTAAAACTAATCCAAGACCAGTGGTCGATAATTCTTTTTCATATCATATCATGTTGACCTTTGAAAATCTGGAAGCAATTACAAAATATGAAGAACATCCAGATCATCTAGCTGGGATTGATCAATATAGTAAGTATTGGGTAAAAGTAGAAGTAAAAGATACGGTTATTAGCTAGTTCTTAATAAAAAGCATAATGTGAAAGAGAGGATCATAAGTGCTCTCTTTCATATGTCTATCATTTTACTTCAATACTCTGAGATGTGTTTTGATTGTCTTGGTCATTATCATCTTTTTCTTGTCGCTCGACAGTTATTTTGCATTCTGTCAATAAAGCCGCCATAGCACCAACTGCTGCAAATATAGGGGCAAAGATGAGGCCTATAGCACCTACAGTAACAGGGAAACTCATGATTTCTTTTCCTGATTTATCGGATATGCTGATTTTCGTCACATTTCCATCCGCAATGAGTTCTTTAATCTTCTTTAGTAGATTTTCACCTGTAATCGAGAAAGTTTCTTTAATGCTCATAATGATTTGATTTTTAAAATGATGTCCAATAAATATAATCATTATTGTCCAAATAATTGGATAGAAATGTTAAAAGCGTTGCTCACGCTTAAACTGATTAAATCTGGATTTATTTTTACCATCAACTCGTGAAGCTACTGCCCATATTGCCGCGGGCAACCAACCGATAAGTGTGCATTGCAAAATCAAACATAAAATTCCAGAAAATATTTTCCCTCTTAAAAAAAAGGAAAGCCAAGGTAATAATACTGCTATTAAGATCATATCTTTTGTTTCTTTGTTTAGCCAAAGATAAATCCTACAATAATTTATTCACGTCTTTTTTAGGTAAACCTAGAAAAAGCATCGGCGAACATAGGTTATAAAAAGGTGAATAAATTCCTTCTTTCAATTGCTTACCTCATTTCGATGAGCTCACTTAACGTTTTTCCATCCCAGGTGTATTTCTTTTGACTTTTTGTTTCCTTGTAATTCGGCTCATCTAAATTGTCATCAATATTTTCGCCTTCAACTATTTTTTTATAGATCATAGTGGGATCACCTTTATGTTCGGAGGAGAACAAGATTGTTTCATCATAATAGAATACACCCGCATCAGAAACAGACATTTTGCTTGGAAAATGAATTAATTCTTGACCAGTCCATGCAAAATAGTAATATTGGGTAGCGATTCCACATGCCTCACCTAAAAAAGCAGAACGATGAATATTTTTAATGTTTTTTAATCCCATTCCTCCTAAGATCTTAGTCTCGGTACCAGTTTGATCATTTACCTCAGCTTGATATGAAGCGCGCGCAATAACGTTTTTTTCTCGATCAAAAACTTTGAGTTCGGCGTCATAATAAGATGGTGAATTTTCAGTAAAGGATCTGAATTTTTTAAAACCATAAATGAACTGTTCGCCCTCCTGGTTAAGTATGCTGTTGAGAGCTAGTAAACCTAACCATATAAAACCCTCTTTTTTGACATTGTCTTTTATAAAACTAATTTTATACCATGGCGCATAAAATCCTCTTATCGTACTTCCATTGTACCCCTCACTGTTAATAACAACCATTGCGCCCTCTTGTAGAGAATCGACCAACTTCGATTTAGTATCCGCATTTTCACGGACATATGCCACGTCAGCGAATACATAAGCTGTATCACCTTTCTGAAAATTCCATAAAGTGTATTCATCACTGACAGCATACGCTGCAGGTTGTTCCTGTGCACGAACCAATAAAAAGGTAATTGAAAATAGAAAGAGAAGTGCTTTTTTTTTCATGTTTTTAACAATCTAGTTTTTTTGTGTAAAATACTTATTTTGGAATGATCATAATCAATTAGATGACAAATTTGATTCCAATTAGGGATATGAATGTAATTATTTTTACACATCATTATAAATGAAAATATTGTTCAGTTCTATGCGTTTGAATTTTAATTGTTTATATCGTCTTTTAAACGCACATATTTTTAATATAGGGTAGCATTGGCTATGGGGATGAAACGCTAAAATTTAAGAGGGCCAATTTTCATTAAAATTGGCCCTCTTAAATTTTTAATTCTGAAATGATTTAAGCAAGACTAGCTAAGCTATCTTCTAATATTTTAATTTTAGATTCAGCATCAGCTTTCTTGTTTTGTTCATTTTGAATAATTTCTGGCTTCGCATTTTGAACAAAACGCTCATTCGATAATTTTTTGTCTACAGAAACGAGAAATCCTTTTAAATAATCAATTTCTTTTGTGATTCTTTCACGTTCAGCGTCTACATCTATGTTTTCTTCAAGCGCAACATAACATTCTTCTTTGCCAGCTAAGAAACTAACTGCTCCAGCTACTTTTTCTTGAACAAAGGTTAGTTTTTCAATGTTAGCCAACTTGATAATACTTTCTTGATAGTTTGTAAAATCAATTTCTGTTGCATTGATAGCTAACGGTAAAGCAATTTTAGGTGAAATCTGCTTAGTATTACGGATATTTCGAACTTCAGAAATAATCTGCTGAACAAAAGTAAATTCCTTAATGATTTTTTGATCGATAGCGCCAACCGTTGGATACTCTGCAACAATGATACAATCTTTTGCATCGCGTTCTCCAAATAGTTCATCATGCCAAAGTTCCTCAGACAAGAAAGGCATAAAAGGATGAACCAATGTAAGTATACGTTTGAAAAATCCCTTTACCACTTCAAAAGTTTCCGTTTCAAGAGGAGTTTGATACGCAGGTTTTACAAGCTCTAAATACCAAGCACAGAAATCATCCCATACTAATTTGTAAGTAGACATCAGGGCATCGGATAGGCGATAATGATTAAAGTGATCTTCGATCTCAATTAAAGTAGCATTAAATTTGCTTTCAAACCATTTTGCCGCAGTTTTCTGAGCTTCAGTTGCAGGAGCATCTATAGTCTCTAAACCTTTAACTAAACGGAATGCATTCCATATTTTATTCGCAAAATTACGACCTTGCTCACAGTAAGAGACATCAAACATTAAGTCATTTCCAGCAGGCGAAGAAAGTAGCATACCTACGCGTACACCATCGGTGCCGTATTGAGCCATCAGTTCGATCGGATCAGGAGAATTTCCTAATGATTTGGACATTTTCCGGCCCAATTTATCACGAACGATACCTGTTAGATATACATTTTTGAAAGGAGCTTTACCCGTATATGCATGTCCCATGATCATCATACGCGCTACCCAGAAAAATAAAATTTCGGGAGCTGTTACTAAATCATTTGTAGGGTAGTAATAGTTGAATTCTTCATTTTCAGGGTTGCGAACCCCGTCGAATACCGACATAGGCCATAAACCAGACGAGAACCATGTATCGAGTACATCTTCCTCCTGACGGATCGCACCAGCAACTTTACCTTGAGATTCAAACTCTTGAATTGCCTCAGATTCAGTTTTTGCAACTACCCATTCGTTTTTTTCATTGTACCATGCCGGAATACGTTGACCCCACCATAGCTGACGAGAAATACACCAATCTTTTACATTTTCCATCCAATGCTTGTAGCTGGATGTAAATTTGTCTGGAATTAAATTTACTTCTCCGCTTACAACATAATCTAATGCAGGTTGAGCTAATTTATCCATTTTGCACCACCATTGCATGGAAAGTTTTGGTTCAATAGCAGCATCAGTACGCTCTGAAAAGCCTACTTGAGATTTATAATCTTCAATTTTTTCGATCTGATTGACTTCCTCTAAAAGTTTCGCAATTTTTTTACGAGCAATGAAGCGGTCTTCACCAACTAAAATTTGAGCATTGGCATTTAATGTTCCATCATCGTTTAATAAATCAATGATTTCTAAGTTATGTTTTTGACCTAAAGCATAATCATTCAAATCGTGAGCAGGAGTTACTTTAAGGCAACCTGTACCAAATTCTATATCCACGTATTCATCTTCGATGATTGGAATCTCACGATTTATTAATGGGATAATAACTGATTTACCTTTTAGGTGTGTATAGCGCTCATCATTAGGGTTAATACAGATAGCTGCATCGGCCATGATCGTCTCTGGACGAGTCGTAGCAATGATGATTTGTTCATTTGAATCCTTAATTTGATAACGGATGTAGTATAGTTTTTGGTTGACCTCTCTACGGATTACCTCTTCATCAGATAAAGCTGTTTTTCCCTGTGGATCCCAGTTTACCATACGGACACCACGGTAAATATAACCTTCTTTATAGAACTTGATGAAGGTGTCAATCACTGATTCTGATAAATCAGCGTCCATTGTAAATTTTGTGCGTTCCCAATCACATGAGGCACCTAATTTCTCAAGTTGTTTTAAGATGATGCCACCATATTTCTCTTTCCATTCCCAAGCATGTTTTAAGAAATCTTCACGCGATAATGATTTTTTATCAATTCCCTGCTCTTTCAACATAGCGACAACCTTTGCTTCAGTTGCAATAGAGGCATGATCGGTTCCAGGGACCCAACAAGCATTTTTACCCTGCATACGTGCTCGACGAATCAATACATCTTGAATGGTATTGTTCAGCATATGTCCCATGTGCAATACACCGGTGACGTTCGGAGGAGGCATTACTATTGTGTACGGTTCACGCTCATCAGGTGTAGAACGGAAAAATCCGTTCTCCATCCAGTAGCTGTACCATTTGTCTTCAGCTTCTTTAGGATTGTAAGTTTTTGCTATACTCATGATAATTTTTTTTCAAAATCGTTTGCAAATTTAGCGAATTTAGTTGTTTTATAGAAGTTTAATATTGCTATTTCAAAAATTGGTTTTCGACTCATTTATGCTTTTCATTGCGTATAAAACCACATTAGTAAATGTAAATATATAATTAAGAGTATATCTTAAATTTTATCAAGCTTTAATGTGTTGAGTATGATCTTGTTGTAGTGTTGGTTTTGCAACCATTTCTCTTGTAAAATTGAAATTGACCTTATGGTAATATTTTTATAACATAATCATAACATTTTAGACTATTATTACTGAAATAGCGTACATTTGCGTGTTTTACATAAATACTAAAAATGAATAGAATTGCCAATGAGTTAAAGGCCCTAACTCAGTACTTTTTATTTTGGCTTATCATATGTTTTATTGATCGATTGCTGTTTATAACAGCTTTTTTTGATAAAATTGGATCGAAAAATTTCTCAGAGATTTTCAAAATCTATTATCACGGCCTTAGTTTAGATTTTTCAGCAGTATCCTATATCTGTGCAGTTCCATTTCTTATCTACTGTATCTTATCTTTTTTACCGAATGTACATTATAAAAGAAAAATATTGGATGTGTACACCATCACTTTGCTCGTTATTTATTTTGTTGTTTCTTTTATTAATATCAATATTTATCGGGAATGGGGCGATAAAATTTCAAAGAGAGCAATTGATGCTTTTTTAGCATCACCATCTGGAGCCGTTGCTTCTGCCGAATCAACACCTGTATTCTTTCCAGTTTTTGGAATGATTGTCGGAATCGTTGTGGGCTATTTTTTATATCGTTGGATGTTCAAAAAAGTGCATTTTTATAATATTAAGTTGCCTTGGCAGAATGCTATTAAATTATTGATTGGTGCTATTTTGCTATTTACCTTTATAAGAGGAGGATATGGAAGAGCAACTTTAAATCCGAGCAAAGCTTATTTTTCTGAGCAAAGCTTTTATAATCATGCTGCGGTAAATACACAATGGGCACTGTTGCGGGACTATTTTGCGAAAAGTACCCGGTTAAAAAGTCCTTATCAGTTTTATAATGATGAAGCCCAGCTCCATTCGACTTTAAAACCAGCATTTAATGCAAATCCAGATTCATCCGTTTCTATATTGACTACGAAACGTCCCAACGTTGTTGTTATCATGTTAGAAAGTTTTGTTGGCGGTCTTATTGAATCAATGGGAGGAGAAAAAGGAATTACACCAAATTTTGAGAAATTAATTAATCAAGGCGTATTTTTTGATCACATTTATGCGGCCGCAGATCGATCTGATAAAGGAATGGTGGGAATATTCAGTGCCTTTCCGGCACAAGGACCCGAAAGCATTATCAAGTATATCGATAAACATGAGAATTTGCCGGCCGTAGGTCAAGAATTAAGCAGTGCAGGTTACCATGGCTCATTTTATCATGGGGGTCAAAGTGAGTTTTACAATTTTAAATCGTACATGTTGATGCACGGTGTTTCGAAAGTTGTCGATAATGCAAACTTTGGTGTAGATGTTTCACGGGCTTCATGGGGTGTCTATGACCATATTGTATTAAAACGAATGCTACATGATTTTGATACCGAGAAAACCCCCTTCTTTTCAACAATTTTTACACTAATCAATCACGAACCCTTTAACTTGCCAGGGCGTTATAAATTTGGGACCAAATCAAATGCAGATAAATTTAGAAGCACGGCCTTCTATACAGATTCGATTGTTTATGATTTTATTAATCAAGCCAAAACCAAAAGCTGGTATAAAAATACCCTATTTGTTGTTGTAGCAGATCATGGACACCGGTTGCCTGCAGAGAAATGGGAGTTGTCTAACCCGCATCGTTTTCATATCCCACTTTTATTTTTTGGCGATGTAATCAAACCCGAATTCAGAGGTAAAAAAATCGACCGTATCGGTAATCAGACCGATATGGTAGCTACATTGCTTCATCAATTAAATCTTCCGGCTACTCGATACCATTGGAGTCGCGACTTATTGAATCCAACCACACCTCAAATTGCGTTTTACAATTCTAAAGATGCTTTTGGTGTAATTACACCAGATCAAGTCGTGAGTTTTGATAATGTAGGGAAGATTATTAATTATAAACAGAATAGTGACTATTCTCCTGTAAAAACAGATAGTTTACTCAATATAGGAAAAGCTTATTACCAAGAAGTGTATAAAGAGTTTTTAAAATATTAGATAGAAAATATGATAAAGTTGAAAGGTTCATTTGCACCATATCTCGGTTTGCTGATTAGATTTCTCATACTGTTGTTAATTTATGCTTTTTTAAGACTGGGTTTTTATGGGATTAATTATGCTCTTTTTCCCCATGTAAATAGTGCTCAATTATTGTATATGTTATGGGGTGGGGTTAAATTTGATATCGTAGCACTACTATATTTAAATATACTCTATTTATTGATGCAGATTATTCCTGCACCATTCAAGTATAATACCTTATATCAAAAAATAGCAAAGTGGATTTTTATTATTACCAATTCAATCGGAATCGCTTTAAATTTAGTTGATTTTGCTTATTATCCATTTACCTTGAAACGAACTACAGGGACGGTATTTGATCAGTTTGCAAATGAAAAAAATTTAGGTTCCTTGGCTATAGATTTTTGCCTTGACTACTGGTATCTTTTTATACTATTTGCGATATTGATTTATGCTTTAATTAAGCTATATGATCTCGTACAAGTGCAGCGTCCACTACTGTTTAGATGGCCTACATATAGCATTCAATCGGCTTGTTTTTTAATTGCTATTTTTCTGTTTATTGGAGGTGTTCGTGGAGGATGGGCGCATAGTACAAGGCCTATTACATTAAGTAATGCAGGAGATTATGTAACGAATCCCGAAGAGATGAATATTGTATTAAATACCCCTTTTAGTTTAATGAAGACGTTAAAAGCGGTTAATTTAAAACCTATTCATACGTATACAGAACAAGAGCTGACTACAATTTATAATCCTGTTCATTATCCTCAAAGTAAGGAGCCTTTTAAAAAAATGAATGTTGTCTTTCTAATTTTGGAAAGCTTTGCAAAAGAACATTTTGGAGAGTTAAATAAAGATATTCAAGGCGGACAGTATAAAGGATATACACCATTTTTGGATTCTTTAATCCGGGAAGGATATACTTTTGAACATACCTATGCTAACGGACGTAAATCAATTGATGCATTGCCTTCTGTTATAACAGGAATACCATCTGTAGGTGAACCATTTGTATTGTCGGTATATTCAGGTAATAAAACGACCAGTATTGCTAATTTGTTAGCAAATAAAGGTTATGAAACAGCATTTTTTCACGGTGCTCCAAATGGAAGTATGGGATTTTCTGCATATATGAAGTTAGCCGGTATTCAACATTATTATGGTAAAAACGAATACAATAACGATGCAGACTTTGACGGTATCTGGGGCATATGGGACGAACCGTTTATGCAATATATGGCTAATGAAATTAACACCTTTAAACAGCCATTTTTTGCAAGCTTCTTTTCGCTTTCTTCTCACCACCCTTTTAAAGTACCCTCAAAATATGAAGGAGTTTTTCCAAAGGGACCTTTACCTGTTCAAGAACCTATAGGTTATACTGATAATGCACTGCGTCAATTTTTTAGAACTGCATCTTCTATGTCTTGGTATAAAAACACCTTGTTTGTTATCTGTGCAGATCATGCAACGGTAAGTGCATTGCCAGAATACCAGACTGCGGCCAATAGTTATGCGATTCCTATTATCCTTTACCATCCAGGAGGAGATTTAAAAGGTAGAAGTGATAAATTGGCGCAACAGATAGATATCATGCCTACAGTATTAAATTATTTGAATTATGATAAACCATATTTTGCATTTGGTTTCGATGCATTAAATCCAACAAAGGAAAATTTTGTAGTCAACAATAATTCAGGAATATTTAATTTTTATTACAAAGATTATTTGCTGATCAACGATGGAATAAAAAATATTTCCCTCCACAATCTAAAAGAAGATAGGTTGATGAAACATGATTTATTGAAACAACCACCCCTAGTGCTAGATACCATGGAAACAAAATTTAAAGCTTTTGAACAGCAATATAATAACCGAATGATCGAAAATAAATTAATTTACGACGGTAAATAACTGAATTATTATCATTTATATTAAGCATTACCCCACAAAGGTGATGCTTTTTGTATTTTTAAGATTAACAAGACGATCACCCTAGCACGATATAAGAGTGAGCCTGCAGGATGATAACAATGGCTATACGATCACCCTAGCACGACATAGGATTGAGCCTGCAAGTAGATAACATTGACTATACCATCAGCCTAGATCGACACAATGAATAGGTTATCTATGCACCTGCTATGCACAATATACATACAACAAATAGCCGAATGAGCTTATAGGATGACTATAGGTTGAAACTCATTTTGAAAAGTTTTAATACAAACTTTAGAAATAGGATAAATGATCGATGGAGATTACACGTTTGTGAAAGATTAAAATAACTAAAAAATATTTATTCGCTATTCGTTTTTTATACGTCAATTTGTAATTTATTTGCCCATGAACTAAAGTAGTAATCCTTATCTTTGCATCATGTCTGAACACGCTATTTTGGAACAAGAAACAATTGTGGCATTAGCCACAGCAAGTGGTAATGGTGCTATCGCTGTAATACGTCTTTCTGGTAAAGATGCTATTGAAATAACCAACCAGGTATTTCGGGGTAAGAATTTGCTCAAGCAAGCTTCACATACGCTTCATTTCGGTACAGTACGAGATGGAGAAGAAATCATTGATGAGGTATTGGTCTCACTATTTGTAGGTCCTAATTCTTATACTAAAGAAAATGTAGTTGAGATCTCCACCCACAATTCTAAGTATATAATTGAACGTGTGATGAGTTTGCTTATTAAAAAAGGAGCACGAGCAGCTAAAGCAGGGGAATTCACATTACGTGCTTTTTTAAATGGGGGAATGGACCTTTCTCAAGCAGAAGCTGTTGCTGATTTGATTGCTTCAAATTCTGCCGCTTCCCATCAAATTGCGATGCAACAGATGAGAGGCGGATTTTCCAATCAGTTGAAAAAATTGAGAGATGATTTGATCCACTTTGCATCACTAATAGAATTAGAACTCGACTTTTCAGAAGAAGATGTAGAATTTGCAAACCGCGATCAATTGAAAAGTTTAATTAAACAAATTAATCAAGTGGTGAGTAAGTTGATTTCTTCATTTGAACAAGGTAATGTCTTGAAAAATGGTGTTCCAGTCGTAATTGCAGGTAAACCTAATGTCGGAAAATCTACATTGTTGAATGCTTTATTGAATGAGGAGCGCGCCATTGTATCGGACATTGCGGGTACCACAAGAGATACGATTGAAGATGAAATAAATATCAAAGGAATTACTTTCCGATTTATTGATACTGCCGGTATTCGTGAAACTATCGATGTTATCGAGGCTAAAGGAGTAGAGCGTACAAGAGAAAAAATGAAGCAGGCACGTTTAATCATTTATTTATTTGATCCTACACAAGACGAGGTGGTAGATATTGAGGAGCAGATTGCAGAAGTTGCAGTGTTGAACATACCTTTTGTTACAATTATTAATAAAGCTGACTTGCTTACAGTAGAGCAGAAAAAGCAGTATGAGGTTTTAAAACCGCTATACATATCTGCAAAAGAACAAATAGGGGTAGAAGAGCTAAAAGATGAACTATTAAATCAAGTAAATCTATCTAACTTAAATACTGACGATGTCTTAGTAACCAATATCCGTCACGTAGAAGCTCTTCAGCATACACGAACATCCTTGGAACGCGTACTCAACGGAATTGACAACCCGGTTACATCTGATTTCTTAGCCATGGATATACGTCAATCATTATATCATTTAGGCGAAATTACAGGTTCTGTTTCAACCGATGATTTGTTGGATAATATATTTTCTAAATTCTGTATCGGAAAATAATAATTGGAATAATTAACAGTTAAAAAGCACTAACAGTCAAATTGTTAGTGTTTTTTTTGTGATTAATGATTTGCTGAATAAAAATTCGTGTTTGCTATAGTGGATAGTAGAACTCAAAAATTAGAATTGACTCTGTTTTCTATTATTGACGTTTATTTTGTTCCGATCGATCTGATTGATGCTAGTGTGTGGTAATTAACTGTGATGTCTATTTTATATTCAATTGACTATTACTTAAAGTCCTGTAATATGGGGTGATGAAATACAATATTCGTTTTATCATTTTAAAAGCATATGGTGATTTTAAATATTCGTATTTCCCACTGAAATTCCTTAAATTTAAATACTCCAATATTAAGCGGGTTTAGTTAATCAATATCTTATTAGCCTTAAGCTTTTTGTCAAGCTTGTATTGTTAATGTTCATAAAAACATAGAAATGAAGATCACATCCATTTTATATTTATTGCTATTGGGGCCCCTAATTGGCAAAGCCCAAGAAAATCTCGATTTTAGTGGCAATAAGACCATTGTTTCTCCCGAGATTAACGGAAAACAGATAACCTTCAGACTTTTGGCTCCAGAAGCGAAGACTGTAAAGTTACAGGGAAATTGGATGCAAACTGATGACTTGAATTCTGGAATTAAAGATTCAAGGGGAGTATGGTCGTTTACAAATCAAGATCTGAAACCCGATATTTATACCTATTCTTTTATTGTGGATGGAGTTAAAGCTACTGATCCCAATAACGCTTATCAGGTTCGGGATGTGAGTTCTGTCATGAGCATGTTTATCGTAAATGGATCAGAATCATCCAATTATACTGTTCAAAATGTCCCTCATGGTACTGTTGCTAAAAGATGGTATACTTCAAGAGGGCTAAAAGAAGATCGTAGATTAACCGTTTATACACCTCCCGGTTATGAGGCTTCAAAAGAAAAATATCCTGTCCTTTATCTTTTGCATGGGATGGGGGGGGACGAAGAAGCTTGGATGACCTTAGGGAGAGCTTCACAAATTTTAGATAATCTAATAGCGCAAGGAAAAGCAAAGCCGATGATCGTCATTATGCCTAATGGTCACACGAGTAATGCGGCTGCACCAGGGGAGTCTTCTAAGGGTTTTTATAAAATTGATATGGTAACTCCAGATATTTTTACAGGAGATATGGAAGCTAATTTTAATGAAATCATAGCTTTTACAGAACAGAATTATCGGGTGAAAGCTGATGCGAAAAATCGAGCTATTGCTGGACTTTCAATGGGAGGTTTTCATTCCTTGTATATTTCAGCTAACCAACCTAAAACTTTTGATTATATTGGATTATTTTCTCCTGCAATTCTTCCTCCAGAAAATAAGAAAAGTCCAATTTACGAAAATCTTGATGCCAAGCTTCAGGTTCAAAAAAACAACGCTTACCGCTTGTACTGGATTGCCATTGGGAAAACGGATTTTTTATACAAGCATGTTGCCGGCTTCAGGGATAAACTCGATAAGATGAATTTTAGCTATCAATATGTCGAATCAGAAGGCGGTCATACCTGGAGCAACTGGAGGAAATATCTCAATGATTTTGTTCCTCAATTGTTTAAATAAAAAAAGTGTTATGATGCGAAAAATTAAAAGTATCGTTGTTTTTTGTGCTTCTAGTTTAGGTAAAGAAAATATCTATGAGGAGCAAGCTGCTCATGTCGGGCATGTATTTGCGAAAAAAGGTATTTGTCTAGTATATGGTGGTGGACGAGTTGGATTGATGGGGGCAGTTGCCAATGGTGCATTAGAAAAAGGAGGCGAAGTGATAGGTGTCATTCCTGAGTTTCTCAATTCCAAGGAAAGAGAGCATACAGGGGTTACAAAGTTAATTACAGTAGATACCATGCATGATCGCAAGCGAATCATGCACGATTATTCAGATGGAGTCATTGCATTGCCAGGGGGCTTTGGAACACTCGAAGAGCTATTTGAAATGGTGACTTGGGGTCAGCTGGGGTTGCATAAAAAACCAGTTGGAATTCTCAATACGAATGGTTATTATGATCACCTCCTGCTATTTATTGATCACATGACGGCAGAAGGTTTATTGAAAGAAGAGAATAAATCCATGCTTCTGTTTGGAAATACCATTGAAGAGTTATTAGAAAAAATGGAACGGTACGAAGCACCCAAGGTTACTAAATGGATAGAAAAAGATGAAATTTAAACCTATTTATTAGTTGTTTAAGCATCTCTCTTATTGTGATTTTACTTTCGTCTTAATTTTTTTACAATTTGACTGATTAAAACAGATTTATAATCTGTTTATTTGTGTATCAGTAATGATGAAATTTCATCGAATAAACCTAACCGTATGGCGCTAATTATTTTAAATATTATTTTTTGCATTGCTTTTATAGGATTTGCCTATGTAAATCTCAATGATAAAGATTCCTGGCTGTGGATTCCAATTTATATGCTGGCCTCTATTTGTTGCGGACTAGCCGTGTTTAATTTCTACTATCCATTTATATACCTTGGTGCTATTGTATTTTATCTAGTTTATGCAGTTATACTTTTTTTTGCAAAAGATGGCGTTCGCGATTGGTTGATGAAATATCGTAGACCAAGTATTGTGGAAAGTATGCAAGCAACGAAGCCATATATTGAGAAGACAAGAGAGTTTTTTGGTCTTCTGATTGTTAGTGGCGCATTAGCTATAAATTATTTTGTTGCTGTTAATTTATAAAATTTAAACTTGTGGTTGATTTAAAAAGGAAAAAACAGCTAAGTGATATATTTCAAAAAATTATCCAACAAAACCTAGAATTAGATGCATGGTCTTGGTTGGACAATAAAGTGGAATTGATTAAAAATGAAGAAAAAACACTTCAATTAAATTTGAGTTTTTCCCAGCTCCCAAGAAAGCTTGGAAAAGAAAATATTGTTGTCCAATCCGAAGATGTTGCTGATCTAAAACAATTATTACCTGGCTTTTCTTTGGAAGCATGGACCATTGACCGATTATGTAGAGTATGGTTGTTGATGCAGTTACCTGATCAGAACAAGGAACAATATCTGAAAAAAATCAATACTTTATTTATTGCTTCAGAAATGAATGAACTGATTGCATTATACTCCGCTTTACCTTTCTTGAGCCATACCGAAGAATGGGTCGGTAAATGTGAAGAAGGAATCCGTAGTAATATAGGTACTGTATTGGAAGCAATTATGTATCATAATCCTTATCCATCAGTTATGCTTTCAGAAGGAGCATGGAATCAAATGATTTTGAAAGCATTTTTTACAGAGAAAGATGTTAAAAAAATTACTGGATTAAAAGAGCGCGTTAATCAGGCTTTAGCGAATACCTTGAACGATTATGTACAGGAACGCTTGGCAGCCCATAGAACTGTTCATCCAGAAATCTACCAATTAATAGAATTAGGAAAATAAAAAAATATAGAATTATGTGCTGTAATGAAAATTTCCAAGAAAGAAATTTAGGCGAAAGAAACCAAAGTACTCTTGATTTAAATGATATTAGTGGAATGAAGTTTTTTGACCCTCATATTCACATGACTTCACGAACTACGGATGATTACCAAGCAATGGTTGATGCCGGGATTGTGGCAATTATTGAACCTGCTTTTTGGTTAGGACAACCTCGAACAGGGATCGATAGTTTTACGGATTACTACAGTAGCTTAATTGGATGGGAAAGATTTAGATCTTCTCAGTTTGGCATTAAGCATTATTGTACTATTGGATTAAATTCACGTGAGGCGAACAATGAGCAATTAGCCGAACAGGTGATGGAATTACTGCCTCAGTTTATTTTCAAGGAAGGTGTGGTCGGTATTGGTGAAATTGGTTTTGATGATCAGACTGCTGCCGAAGAAAAATATTTCCGGTTACAGCTGGAGCTTGCTAAAGAAGCTGGACTTCCCGTACAGATTCACACACCACATAGAGACAAGAAAAAAGGCACGCAACGAAGCATGGATATTGCTATTGAACATGGACTTTCTCCGTATTCAGTGATTATAGATCATAATAATGAAGAAACGGTTAAAGAAGTCTTAGATCGAGGGTTTTGGGCAGCTTTTACGATTTATCCTTTTACGAAAATGGGAAATGAACGTATGGTTGAGGTTGTTAAACAATATGGTTCTGAAAGAATTATGATTAATTCAGCTGCCGATTGGGGAATTTCTGATCCGCTCGCTGTTCCTAAAACGGCAGCTCTGATGAAACAATCAGGTATTAGTTTAGATGATATTGAATTGGTGAGTTACCGGAATGCAATTACGGCTTTTGGTCAAAGTGGACAGATAGACGAACGTGATTTTGTAACTATAAAAAATATTGATCAGTCTCAAAAATTTGAAAGTAATTCTATTTTGCGTGGTGGTCAGCAACCAAGGATAGATAAGAATTCGATCATTATTACTTAATCGTACAAATATTGAAAAAATTAAAAGGATATATACGATTAATGAGACCAGCAAATGTCGTTACTGCAGTAGCCGACGCACTCGCTGGTATAGCAATATCCGGATATTTATTAACAGAAGGATGGAATTCTCCAGTACCTATTATTTTACTTTGCATTTCAACAATAGGGCTGTATAGTGGTGGAATTATTTTTAACGATGTTTTTGATGCAGATCTGGATAGAATAGAACGACCTGAGCGACCCATACCTAGTGGATTGATCAGCGAAAAAGAGGCCACAGTATTTGGATCTTTATTCTTCTTAGTTGGACTAATAGCAGCCTATTTCGTAGGAAGTATTACAGTAATATTAGCTATAGCGATTATTTTAGCTTGTCTTGTCTACAACAGATGGGCAAAACATCATTCATTTTTAGGTCCACTTAATATGGGACTTTGCCGTGGCCTAAACCTCTTATTGGGAGTTAGTATTATAAGTACAGAGGTAAGTCAATGGTGGTTCTTGGCTATTGTACCTATTATCTACATCGCTTCTATTACAATGATTAGTCGGGGAGAAGTACATGGAGGAAGTAAAAAAATGCTTTATTTTGCCGCTGTACTTTATGCAGTTGTTATCGCTAGCATTTTATTTTTTGCACAAACGAAGGGTGATATTATTATTACTCTTTTGTTTATCATTCCGTTCGCTTGGATGATTTTTAAACCCCTATTAAGAGCTATAAATAATCCAATAGGCCCCAATATAGGTAAAGCCGTTAAAGCAGGAGTGATTGCATTGATCCTCATGAATGCTGCATGGGCAAGTGTATTTGCTGATTGGAAAATTGCACTTGTCATTATTTTTTTATTACCATTATCTATTATACTGAGTAAAGCATTCGCAGTTACTTAATTAATAATTTTCAATTATGAGTTTTTTAGAACAGTCATTTAGTGTGAAATTTGAATATAAAATACATTTTACTAAATCGTTATTTCACACCGATAACCCTACTTTTACAGATTTTTTTAAAAGCAATCCTACAGATGTATTGCGTAAGATTTTTTTCGTCCTAGATCAGGGAGTTGCTGATGCACACCCAGATCTGGTTTCAGCGATCAGAACCTATTTCGATCATCAGCAAGAAGTACAGCTGATTTCTGAAATTTTGATTATACAAGGAGGAGAAGCCTCAAAAAATGATACAGGTCTATTCGATCGTTTGGTTGAAGCAGTAGATCAATATGGAATAGACCGACATTCTTACATTGCCGCGATCGGTGGTGGTGCCGTGCTTGATCTTGTCGGTTACGCAGCCGCAGTGTCACATCGTGGAATTAAACACATTCGTATACCAACGACTGTACTCTCGCAAAATGACTCTGGGATTGGTGTTAAGAACGGTATAAATTATAAGGGTAAGAAAAATTTTTTAGGCACTTTTGCTCCCCCCGCGGCTGTGTTTAATGATGATCAGTTTTTGTTAACATTAACGGATAGAGATTGGCGGTCCGGAATATCTGAAGCAGTTAAAGTTGCTTTAATTAAAGATCCTAGATTCTTTTATTGGATAGAAGATAATGCAGCGAAACTGGTGAGTCGTGATTTAGAGACCATGGATTACTTAATTGTACGTTGTGCCGAATTGCATTTAAACCATATCGCATCAGCCGATCCATTCGAGATGGGATCGGCGAGACCATTAGATTTCGGTCATTGGAGTGCACATAAACTAGAACAATTGAGTAATTTCAGTGTGCTGCATGGGGAGGCTGTAGCCATGGGAATAGCTTTGGATAGCACGTATTCTTTCTTAAGTGGATTGTTAACAGAAGATAAGCTTTTGCGCATATTGAATGTGCTGCTTCATTTATCATTTGATATTTCTAATCCATTTATTCAGATCAA
This sequence comes from Sphingobacterium sp. B16(2022), assembly GCF_012030425.1. Taxonomy (GTDB): domain Bacteria; phylum Bacteroidota; class Bacteroidia; order Sphingobacteriales; family Sphingobacteriaceae; genus Sphingobacterium; species Sphingobacterium anhuiense. The sequence goes on from NZ_JAAUVN010000002.1 coordinate 320,961, forward strand.
TGATGATGAATCGCCAATACTTCGCGGTTTAACTGAATTCCAGGAACATCTTGGCGGTAAATTGACCATTACATTATTGACGGATCTCGGAACAGGTAAGGAAGTTCACCACATGGATCACCAGTTATTGATTGCGGCAAGTAACTATGTCTTAAATTTTACCAGCGCAACAGCTGGTTTGGATCATTAAATTAGTTAAAATGAAAGTTAATACAGGACATTTAACCTATTGCACCAATATTCATCCAGGGAAAAATTGGAGTGATGATTTTACAGCTCTAAAAGATAATTTTTCTTTTATCAAAGAATCAGTTTCGCCTGGCCAGCCATTGGGAATAGGATTGAGATTATCAAATGTATCGAGTTTAGAACTTAGCGAGCAGGGTAATATAGCGGAATTTAAACATTGGTTAAAAGAAAATAATGCTTATGTTTTTACAATGAATGGATTTCCTTATGGAGAATTTCATCGTACTGTTGTCAAAGAAGATGTACATACCCCTGACTGGACTACCGAGGCACGTAAAGATTATACAATCAGACTTTTCACTATTCTTCAATCCTTATTACCAGAAGGAATGGTCGGTGGAATTTCGACATCGCCGCTTAGTTATAGACACTGGTTCAAAACGACTACCGATTTTACGGAAGCCAAAAATGCTGCCACGATAAATATAGTTGCTGTAATAAAAGCATTAGTTACAATAGCAAATGCAACAGGTACGGTTATGCACCTTGACTTGGAACCAGAACCTGATGGAATCATTGAAACTGGACGAGAATTTATAGATTGGTATACAGACGATCTGCTTCCAACTGCTATTTCAGATCTTGTAGATTCATTTGGCATTACCGCTATCGAAGCTGAAGCTCTTACCAAGAGACATCTTTGCCTTTGTTATGACGTATGCCATTTTGCAATTGGCTATGAAGATCACGCCGATGTATTAAAAGAACTTAAGGAGAAAGGTATTGCAGTAGGGAAGATACAGATATCTGCTGCTTTGAAAGCAAATATGGATCAGTCCCCTGATCAGCGTATAGCTATTAAAGAAAGTTTTCAAAAATTCAACGAACCGACATATCTACATCAGGTAGTGGCCTTAAAAAGAGATGGCAAGCTTATTCGTTATACAGATCTAACACCAGCCATAGCAGATTTTGAGCACCAGGATGTGATGCAGTGGCGCGCACATTTTCATGTTCCTATATCTGTTCAAGATATTGGAGTCTTGCAATCAACGCAACAAGATATTATAGAAGTGTTGAATCTCCAAAAAGTTGCCCCTTTTACCGAACATTTGGAAGTGGAAACCTATACTTGGGAAGTATTGCCCGAACAGTTAAAGATACCAATAGCTGCATCTATCAGTAATGAACTGGAGTGGGTAATTAAAACAAATGTATAAGATGAAGAAAACAGTTGTAATTGACGTAGTTGGGCTATCTGCAAATTTAATAGGAAAATATACCCCATTTTTGGAACAATACATAAAAAGAAAAAATTTAGCAACTATAGCTCCAATGTTACCGGCTGTTACTACCAGCGTCCAGTCTACCTATCTTACAGGTAAAAAACCTACCGAGCATGGTGTGGTTGGAAACGGTTGGTATGATCATGTAGATTCGGAAATTAAGTTTTGGAAGCAGTCTAACAAACTTGTATTAGCGGAAAAGATCTGGGATAGAGCAAAAAAAGAAGACCCGAACTTTACGTGCGCAAATCTATTTTGGTGGTATAATATGTATTCAAATGCAGATTATAGCGTTACACCACGACCTAATTATCTGGCCGACGGTCGAAAGCTTCCGGACTGTTATGCAGAACCGGCAACATTGAGAGATCTTTTGCAGGAAAAGCTTGGTCAGTTTCCTCTTTTTAATTTTTGGGGACCTGGTGCTAATATTAAATCAAGCCGATGGATTGCTGATGCATCTATGATCACAGATGAACTGTATGATCCTACACTGTCTTTAATCTACTTGCCACATTTGGATTATTGTTTGCAAAAATTTGGAAATGATTGGTCTAATATCGGTAAGGAACTAGGTGAGATCGATATTCTGATTAAGGACTTGGTTGAATTCTATGAAAAAAGAGGAGCGAACATTATTATTCTTTCGGAATATGGTATTGTACCTGTAAATAATCCCATTCATATCAATCGAATACTAAGGGAAGCCGGATTATTACAGATCCGTGTAGAACGAGGTCTGGAATTATTGGATGCAGGAGCCTCCAAAGCATTTGCAGTGGCAGACCATCAGGTTGCACATGTCTATATAAATGATTTATCGGTAGTTGATCAGGTGAAGGATATGTTAGATAAATTATCAGGAATTGCGGTAGTGCTTGACAAAGAAGGTAAAAAGGAATATGGGATAGACCATGACCGTGCAGGAGATTTTGTTTTGGTTGCAAATCCAGAAAGTTGGTTTACTTATTATTTCTGGCAGGATGATGCTAAAGCACCCGATTATGCAAGATGCGTCGATATCCATAAAAAACCAGGATATGATCCTGTTGAAATGTTTATGTCTTCTAAATTTCGTGCATTATATAAACTGTTGAGAAAAAAAACTGGTTTTCGTTACGTTATGGATGTAATACCTTTAAATGCTAATTTGGTAAAAGGTTCACATGGTAGCGTGAATACACCTTCCGAATTTCATCCTGTTTTGATTACGGATACGGAATTAAATAAGAGCAGTATACAGGCAACAGAAGTATATGAGTTAATTTGGAAATCTTTGCATAGTAAAAAGAATTAAGTGACTCACAGTAAAATCCGATCAAGAACAATATATGTTCTTTTCAAGAATAAAAACAAAGCCATTCTTTTTTAAGAATGGCTTTGTTTTTTAATAATACGTTGATAAAGATCAACTCATTATTTTAATGAGTTGATATAAGCTGCAATTTTCAATCCATCAGCTTTAGAAACTTGTGGCATAGGCGGCATTTCTGTTGCATATCCAGGCCAGTTTTCTGGTTTAGGGTTGTAGATGAGCTGCAAAATTTTCTCATTTGAATATTTGCGTTTTGCAATATCAGTGAATGACGGTCCAATCTGTTTTTTCGTAGGATTGTGGCAGGCTAAGCAAGTATTGCTAGTCAATATTCCCTTCACCTCAGCATAAGTAGGAGCTTTAGTTACTGTTTTCACTTCATTTACTTTAGCCTTTGCTTCAACAGGTTTTGCTTCTGTGCTTTTTGTTTTAGCAGTCGCAGTTTTTTTACCGGCAACAGTTTTATTATTTGCTGCGGTTGTCTTTTCTGCAGGTTTAGTTGTAACATCAACTACAGGATCATGAGTAGAATTCCTGGTGCTAAGTGAACTTATTGCTAGTTTTTCTCCAGATGGAATTGCATTTAAAGTATAGTAAGCTTCAGGATGGACAATTGAATAAAAGTTTTGTTTCTCACGAATACCATCTACACTTATGGTGTGGATATAATGTTCACGTAATCCATCGACAACAATTCTTGCTTTTAGTCCATCAGGAGAAACCTTAACTCCTTTTATGTTTAAAGTCTCTTTATTTACTGGAGGAGAACCATATACAGGATGGTATTTATATATGAAGCTTTCAACGCTGTATGAAGCTAGATCTTCAGCAGATTTTAAATCAACAGGTTGTGTAAATTCGATCTCAAAACCGTCTGGCATAGCTCTTACTGCTTTCATTTCAAAAGGCGTCTTGTTGTTGTATACTAAGCGCTCAAGTCCTTCATTTGCTTCACCTGCAGAACCCCACCCACGGTTGGTTTCACCGACAAATAAAGATCCATCCTGTCCCCACGCCATTCTCAAAACACCAGAACGGAAACCACTCTTAAACAAAAATGCGGCGCCTTGTTCTTCACCATTTACCGTCTCTAAGAAAACACGTGAAATGATGCTCATACCTTGGTCACCAACGAGTAATTGTCCTTCAAATGGACCAAATGTGCCTTTCGGAATTTTGACAGGTTCAGAGTTTGAAATACCAAGAATACCATGCGGCAACCATACTGACGGTAAACGAATCTCTGGAATTTCTTTTTTCATCTCAAATACCGTTTTGAAATTCTCGTTGACTCTATTTTCAGGTTTGATGTAGCGACCTTCAGCATTTTTGATACGACGTTCATCTACTTTAGAATAGAAAGATTCAGATGATAACTTTAACGGTGAATCAGGTCTTTTTGTCCATACTAAACTGGCTGGATGTCCCATAAAATCTCCTTTACTGACCTTCCATAATCCTCCGGAACCAACCCAGTCACCTTGGTTTTCTGTATAGTAGAGTTGACCGTCAATCACATTTAATCCTGCTGGAGAACGTACACCTGCAGCCCATGGTTGCATTTTTCCATCTGCGCTAATGTTCATAATCCATCCACGCATAGGAACACGACTTTCTGCGCGCCACCACTCTTCATCACCAAAAGCTACATTTCCAGATACGAAAAAAGAACCGTCAGATGCGATTTTAGGACCAAAACTATATTCATGATAATGTCCGCTTAAAGGCCAAGCATACACAGTTTCATAAACATCAGCTTTGCCGTCCATATTTTTGTCAATTAGCTTTGTTAGCTCGCCTCTTTGTGCAACATATAACGCACCATCTTTGTAAGCAAGACCTAAAATCTCGTGAAGACCCGTTGCAAATTTTCGAAAGTATGGTCTGTTGCTGGTGGGGTTTTCAACGATAAATACATCACCTCTACGGGTGGATATGCCTAGATCTCCATTAGGTAAAGTAACCAGTCCACCAACCTCTAAAACAGGTCCTTCGGGCATTCTTACTTTCATGATCTTAAAAAAATCTTCTTCTTTTGGTGTTTCTTGAGCGTGGGAAACAGTATAGCCAAAACTCAAAGCTAGCATTGCTAGCATTCTAAAAGTGTGTTTCATATAATATTTGTACTCTCTCAATTAGAATGAAATAGAATAATTTAATTGTTTGTCTAGGAGAATGATTAATTCTTTTCCTCCGTTAGCATCTCGAATAATAGGTTTAGGAGCACCTTTGTCAAGTTCAAGGTAATAAGACTGACCATCAACGAGGTAATACCCTTTCGCTAGTTCTTCAATTGAACTTGCATTTGCCAGTAAAACATACAAGTTAGGGACAGTTTTGTCAATGTTTATGGATCTGTTCAGGCCTTTACCATCATTTGAAACTGTGATGATATCGGTGACTTCAGCGCCATATATATTATATTTAAATTGTGGTCTATCCTCATTGTCGATAATATAACCTTTGGTTTTAAATCCACTACCAGTACTGTCAGCAGGCCATGTGGTTTGAACCGTTGCCAGCTGGGCTAAAGCAGGAGTAGCTTTCTTTACAAAAGAAGTTACTGCTCCACGGGCTCTAGAAGTACCGTTTCCTCTACCGTCCCACATAGGAGTGGCATCAATAAATTCGCCATGCCATCCCTGCAACAATAGGCCATTGTCCAAATCATAGCTGTAATGTGTCTTTAATGGACTGCCGACAGATATTGCGTGAACAGCAAGCAACTTAGGTGCATAATTCACAAAACTTCTAATCATGGTATTAGAAGGTGCATCTATATAAATAGGGTCAGCATCACCACCGCCTCTATTGTTTACATTAATCTGTTCTTCGGGAAGTTTTGATATTTTAATATTTCGAAAAGCAACTGAACCATGATCGCCTTGAAGACGCAGTGGACCTAACGGCTTTTCTTTATCGGCCGCTCCGCCCGTTGGACCAAACAATTCAACATTATCCTGAACTAAAACACCATTCAGTTCCACAGCTAAAACTCTCGCATTTGCAGTCTTTTTTCCTGTAGCATCAAATTTAGGCGCTTGAAATGCAATTTTTAAATGTTGCCATAGACCTGGTGCTTTGCTTGCATTTTGACGAGGAGCATAACCTTCAAAACCTTTGGACCCTTCTGGTCTAGCATCATCCCAACGTTCGTATATACCGCCATTGTCAGACGACATGGGTTGCAGCACTCCCCAAGAATCTTTAAGTTGGACTTCATAATTCCCTTGTAGGTAGATTCCTGAATTTGAGTTCTTTGCCATTAAGTAATCCAGTTCAAGAATTATATTTCCATGAACTGCATTTGTTAACAAGTCAGACCCCTTCATTTTATTAGAAGTGATGTTAACAAGGATACCGGATCCTTTTGTAGCTTTCAATTCATTCTCATTTCTTGGGTCAGAGATTACTTTTTCAGCAATAGTCCAAGATTTTCCTGTAGCATTGAAAGCAGCAAGATCATTAAGTTTAATTTCCGATTGATCGGTTAGCTGTTGGGCTAGTAATAATGTCGTTCCAAATAACCAGCATAAGCCGGTTGTTCCGAACTTCAAATAGTTTAATTTCATATGGAGTACTAGGTTTAAAAATTTAAATATAGTAATTTTTGTGCTTGCTAAAAGGATTTTGTGTAACAAAGTGAATATACTGACTGTTGCGGTTAATATTAAGCTATGATTTCTAAATATTCATATTACTGGTAAAATAGCCTCTAAAAATGGATCAGCAAAATAATATATATATTGGCTAAAATAAAGCTAGTATGAGTGGGGTTATAGTTGCATCTTTATGTCAAGAATACAAATTTAAGTAAGTACAACCGATAATATTAAAATTTATTATGATTAAAACACTTTTGTCAAAGATTTCTTTACTATTGATTTTTATATCAGTTTTAAGTTCTTGCCATCAAAAGAGGTCCGGAAAACCAAGAGTATTGGTTTTCAGTAAAACTGCAGGTTTCCACCATAATTCTATTGAAAAAGGAAATATTGCCCTCCAGAAGTTAGGACTCGAAAATAACTTTGATGTAGATACAACAACAAATGCAGATTGGTTCACCGAAGATTCGTTAAAAAATTATTCAGCTGTGATATTCCTAAATACCACTGGTGATCTTTTGAATAATTATCAGGAAGCCGATTTTGAGCGTTATATACAAGCTGGGGGAGGTTTTGTCGGTATTCACGGAGCTGCCGATGCCGAGTATGATTGGGGCTGGTATGGAAGGTTGGTAGGTGGATACTTTGCTACTCATCCTGAAGTCAAAGAAGGAAAATTAACAGTGGTTGATAAAAAACATCCAGCAACAAAAATGCTTCCCGATACTTGGGTACATACAGATGAGTGGTATGTCTTTAAAAAACGTTATGAAGCTACCCATGTGTTAATGAATATCAATAAGGAGGTATATGCAAATCCAGAACAAATGGCCGAGACGCCAATGGCCTGGTATCATGATTTTGATGGTGGCCGTTCTTTTTATACAGGTTTAGGCCATCAAGATGAAGATTATTCAGACCCTTTATTCTTAAAGCACATCTTAGGTGCTATCGAATATGCAATTGGAGATAATTACGAATTAGATTATGGTAAGGCTAAAACAAAGCGGGTTCCAGAAGAGGAACGATTTACGAAAGTTTCATTGGCTGTAGGCGAGTTCTTTGAACCTACCGAAATGGCCATACTTCCTAATTTGGATATTTTAGTAGCACAACGTCGGGGAGAATTGCTTCATTACAATCAAGAAACAAAAAAAGTAACTCAAGTGGGACTGTTAGATGTTTATCACAAAACTGAAACACCCAATGTTAATGCAGAAGAAGGCTTTATGGGGTTAACAATAGATCCGGATTTTGCAGATAATCATTATATATACGCTTTTTATAGTCCAAAGGATACATCTGTTAATCGTTTGTCACGTTTTGAGTTCAAAAATAATAAGTTAGACCTCGCAACCGAAAAGATTGTGCTTCAGTTTTATTCACAACGAGATATCTGCTGTCATACTGGTGGTTCTTTAGCATTTGATAAAGACCGAAATCTTTATTTATCAACAGGAGACAACTCAACACCATTTGACGAAAAGGATCAAAAATTTGTCAGCAATGGTTATTCACCGCGGGATGATAGGGCTGGACATGAGCAGTATGATGCCGCACGTAGCTCTGGAAATAGCAATGATCTGCGTGGTAAAATTTTGAGAATAAAAGTAGCAAAAGACGGTTCATATCAGATTCCAAAAGGAAATTTATTTCCAGAGGGACAGGAAAATACAAAACCAGAAATTTACGTGATGGGAAACAGAAACCCCTATAGGATATCTGTTGACCCGAAAAATGGATTCTTGTATTGGGGAGAAGTGGGACCTGATGCCAATACCGATAGTTTAGGTAGAGGTCCTCGCGGATATGATGAGGTAAACCAAGCGCGTAAGGCAGGCTTCTTCGGGTGGCCATTTTTCGTAGGTAATAATTATGCCTACAATCCGTATAATTATGAAACTGGAGTTAGTGGACAGGCATTTGATGTTCAAAAGCCAATTAATAGTTCCCGGAATAATACCGGTATAAAAGAATTACCGGCCGCACAACCGGCCTTTATATGGTATCCTTATGCAGAATCAACAGACTTTCCACAGGTGGGTTCAGGAGGGCGTAATGCGATGGCCGGGCCAGTATACTATTCGGATCTTTATCCAAAAGAAACGAGGTATCCAGATTACTATGATGGCAAGCTATTTATTTACGATTGGGTTAGAGGATGGATCAAAGCAGTCACTATGTTACCAAATGGAGACTTTGATAAAATGGAACCGTTTATGCCACATACAAAATTAGCTTCTGCGATTGATATGGAAGTTGGTCCTGATGGAAGAATATATCTTTTAGAATATGGCAACGGTTGGTTCAGTAAAAATGCAGATGCAGCAATATCAAGAATCGATTATAATGCAGGTGAATTAGCTTCAAAACGTGTTAATAAAACTGTTTCGGCAAAAAAATCACCAAGTGATACGACTTATAAAGATTTAGATAAAGCAAACGGAGCATTGGGGCATAAAGAAGGATCAGATACACCAAAAGGAGAAGCTTTAGTGTTAGCTTCTGATTGTCAAGCATGTCACGGTGTCGACAAGAAATCAGTTGGTCCTGCATATACAGTAGTTGCTAAACACTATAAAGATAATAAGGACGCATTATCGTTGTTATCTAAGAAAATCATCAATGGTGGAGGCGGTGTCTGGGGTGAGGTAGCCATGCCTGCTCATCCATCATTAAAGCAAGAGGATGCGAATGAAATTGTTAAATGGATACTTTCATTGTAGGAGTTCCATAGATTTTTATTAAACGTTACAAAAGAGGTTGTATCATCAGATACAACCTCTTTTGTTTTCTCTGATTTGATGTTTATTGACAGGCAATTACAGAAGATAGAAACGAGTAATCAATTTTCACACAATGATATTTAGGACTTCTTAAAAGTTCTTTTCATAAATATAATTATGGTTACCAATCCCCTAAACCAGTTATACTCCAGATATAAATTCATTTAATAGAATTAATAAATTGACTTGGATATTTTGTCAATGTTTGTATATTTGTCCATTATCTTTAATTAATCTAAATAACAATGTACTACGTTAAGCAACTATTAATTGCGATGATTGTACTTTTTGGCGGTAACCAAATAGTCCAAGCTCACGCGATTTGGATTGAAAGTAATCCTGTAGGTATTAAAAATCAATCTCATACCATCCGAGTTTACTATGGAGAATATGCAACTGGAGAAATTGAAAAGACAAAAGATTGGTATTCTGACTTGAATCAGTTAAAACTTAATCTTGTTGATTCTGAGAATAAGGTTGAACTAAAACTTACTGATAAAGGAGATTATTTAGAAGCTAGTTTTGTACCTGCTAAAGATGGCATTTATCAAATCTTTGTTTCTCACCCTGCCAAAGAACTTGGAGGCACTACAAGATATGAATTTTTAGCGCAAAGCCAGATTCAAGTAGGTAAAGACGCTGGATACGCAGCAATACCTTTAGCGGCTCACTTTATCTTCCAAAACAAAATCTTTAAAACAAATGATGTGGTAGAAATTCAGTTATTACGCGGGAATAGTCCGGTTGCTAATAAAGAAGTTTTAGTGATGTCTCCAAATGGTTGGAGCAAAAACTATAAGACTGATAGTCAGGGTAAAATTAAAGCAGAGGCTATCTGGGCTGGCACTTATGTAATCGAAAACAGTCATATGGCAGATCAATCAGGAAATTGGAACGATAAAACCTACAATAAGAATTGGCAGGGACTTACCGCAAGTTTTCAGGTAAAATAAAAAGCGTCATCTAGAGCGGTAATTCTAGTATGACGCCAAAGGTAGTCTAACGGTAATTAGGCTGCCTTTACTACTACGTTAAGCATGTAGTATATCCCTAAAAGTGTTACAATTAAAAGACAATGCAAAATAGCAAAATAATATTGACTATTGGTATGTCGTTATGCGTTTTGAACGGTATAGCGCAAAATAAAACCAATAGTTATAAAGGCCAGGTAAGATCTGCGACTGAGGTGGTTCCTTTCGCAACAGTAAAAATAGATCAACAAATTATTCGTGCTGATAAAAATGGGAATTTTTCATTTACAAATAACAAATCTACTGTTGATATCCAAATAACTGCCGTTGGTAAAATCACGGTCAATAGACAGCAAGTGGTTTTGTCCAATTACTTCAATAGTCCTATTCTTATCGAAATGCAAGATGATAGTCAAGGGATCGATGAAGTAGAAGTGATGGGGCTTACAAAAATTAAAGAGATAAATCGTCAAGCCTTCAATGTTACAGCGATAGATGCAACAAAATTATACAATTCAACATTAAATATTGCAGATGCACTGGATAAAGTATCTGGTGTACGTGTACGTGAATCTGGTGGCGTAGGTTCCAATACAAGTCTGACACTTAATGGATTCTCCGGTAATCATATCCGTTTCTTTTTGGATGGAATTCCAATGGACAATTTCGGTACTTCTTTTCAAATTAATAATATACCGATCAATTTAGCAGAAAGAGTAGAAGTATACAAAGGTGTTGTTCCCATTTGGTTAGGTTCTGATGCCTTAGGGGGAGCTGTTAACATTGTTACGTCTACTAAAGCACGCACCTTTGTAGATGCTTCATATTCCTATGGTTCTTTTAATACCCACCGAACAGCTGTCAATGCAGGTGTAACCAATAAAAACGGTCTTACGGTATTGTTAAATGCCTATCAAAATTACTCAGACAACGATTATAACGTAACAACATTAGTCTCTAATATCAATACTTGGGAATCGAAAGAAAATGTTAAAGTAAAGCGGTTTCATGATAAGTACCATAATGAGGCTTTAGTAGCTCAGGTTGGCGTGTCCAATAAAAGTTATGCAGACAAATTATTGCTAGGTATTACTTTGGGGCAGAACTACAAAGAAATCCAAACCGGAGCCCGTATGGTTTCGGTATTTGGAGGTTGGCACCGTCGCGGAAATACAGTTATGCCGACTTTAAAATATCAGAAAAATAATTTGATAAAAGGTCTGGATGTTACTTTAAACGCTAACTACAACTTTGGTAAGGAGCAGAATATTGATACGCTGAATAGACGGTACGATTGGTACGGTAATTATAAAGAAATGGGTACCAATGGGGAGCGTAGTCGACAGCTGTATGTTTATAAAAACAATGAAGGTATTGCATCTTTAGCAGCTAACTATAGACTTTCTGATCGTCAGTCTCTTTCTTTAAGTAATGTCGCGACTACTTTTAACCGCAAAGGAGAGGATGAGCTCAATCCTCAAAATAGTAATCTTGAACAAGGTCAACGTTCCATCAAAAACGTGATGGGTTTAGGCTATAGTTATGATGTCAAAGATCATTGGAGTACAACAGTTTTTGGAAAAATGATCACACAGAATAATAAACTTGAGGAAGCTGAGTCCGCTTCAGTTACCCGCTTCGGGTATGGACTCGCATCTACATATTTTATTCAGCGGGATCTACAGATAAAAGCTTCTTATGAAATGACCAATCGAATGCCGACTTCCTACGAGATCTTTGGTGATCTGGAAAATCAAGAAGCCAATGGTAACCTCAAACCCGAACGCAGTCACAATATTAATTTGGGTGCTATATATGGGTGGAAGCAGGGCGATGATCATCGTTTTTCTGTAGCTGGAAATCTGATATATCGCTATTCTTTTGATTTTATTTATAATAGATTGAATAATAATCAATCGAAATTGGTGGCTGATAACCGCGATGGTGTGAGCACACGTGGAGGAGATTTAGATGTACATTATTCTTATAAAAACTTTTTGAATTTTGGAGGTTCATTGACTTACCAGTACTTACAAAATAAGCAAAAGTATGAACCTGGGTATACAGGAGTGAGCCCTGTTTATAATGACCAGATGCCAAATATTCCTTATCTATTTGGAAATACCAATGTAGATGTTTCATTCCATGATTTTGGTGGAAAAAATAACAAGCTAACGGTCGGTTACAATCTATTGTACGTACACGATTTTTGGCTGTATTGGCCTAGTCGTGGAAATTCATCTGCCAATAAAAAACAGATTCCTAAACAGTTAAGCCACGATGTTAATCTTGTATATAGCTTAGGTTCTGGTAAATATAATATTGGTGTTGAGGGACGCAATTTGGCGAATGCAAATCTTTATGACAATTTTAGTCTGCAAAAACCGGGACGCTCTTTCGCCATTAACTTACGCTATTATTTTCAGCGTGATCATAAATAAACAAATAGTAAATTTTAAATATTAATACATATAGCATGAATAATACACTTAAAACCGTGATTGCCATCGCTTTTTTAGCAAGCACGACAGTGTCATGTAACGATAAGGATAAAATAGATCTTGATACAGTTAAGGGCAATTATGTACTGGCAGTTTCACCTGTTGCATCAACAGGTGTGGCAGATTATTTACTGACTGCACCAGATTTGGAATCGGGAAGAGTAACCACTGCAGGGCAGGGTGTGGAACAAGATGGTACCTATCGTTATTACGTTACACACAACAATAAGTTTTTTTCCATGCTTTACGGCCAAGGTAACCCTGGAGCAGTAGCCGTTTATAATTTATTGGATGGTAGATTAAACAAGCTTTCTGATTTTGTGACAGAAACTGTACAGGCTTTTGCACCTGTCAATGAAGACATCGTGATGATGAAAATTACGCGTGCTATGACTAATCCGTTGGTAAATTATTATCGATTGAATACCGATAATCTCTTGTTAGCAGGAGAAGGAACAATAAATGTACAAAAAGTTGCCGGAAACGGAGAGTCAGCATTCTTCACTTGGATAAAACAAGTCGGAAATAAAGTATATGCCCCTTACATGTCCATCCAGGCTTGCTGTAAAGCCGCATTTGATACTGCTTATCCTGATAGTGCTTATGTTGCGGTCTATTCATACCCCGAAATGAAATTGGAAAAGGTAATAAAAGATGATCGCATGAGTTATATCGGTCGTTATTTTAGAGATGGATTAGCCGTTGATGAGCAAGGGGATGTCTATGCTTTTTCTTCGGCAGTAGCCACAAAAGGTGGAGCTATTACCTCTAAAAAACCTTCTGCTATTTTACGTATAAAATCTGGAACTACTGAATTTGATAAAGGATATTATATCGATATCGAAGCTATCAGCGGGGGAAAAAACATTACAAATTGGATCTATGTAGGTAAGGGAAAATTTGTTGTTCAGATGACCACAAAAGCAGAAAAAGGTGGGTATACAGATGGAAAACGTATTGGTATACTGGATGTTTATAATAAAACATACCAAGATGTAACCGGAATGCCTGAACTAAGTAAAATTAAGGAGATTTCATATAATAATTATACAGCAAAAGATGGAAATGCTTTTATTGGAGTTGCATTAACAGATGCGGTGAGTTATGTATATAAAGTTAATGCGTCTACTGCAGTAGCAACACAGGGTTTGAAAGTTGAGGGGGGATCAATAACTGCTGTCACACGTATTCAATAAATATTTAGTATAAAAAATTGTTTCATATCAATAACAGATAGAGCATAAGGGAATCTCAAAGAGATTCCCAAGTTCTATCTTTTAATTTGCTTTTCTCATTATGATAAGTACAGTATGTTTAATATTGTTTATTGCATTTATGTTATGGATGAATACTTCCAAACGTATTGCGTGGAAGAATAAATCCAAACTTTGGGCCTATCTTGCCGATCGAAAAAAACAATCACGTACAATAGCAATAGTTCTGTTCCTAATAGCTACTGCCTGCTTGATTTATGCTGTAGGTATAGCCAGTGGAATATTTGCTTTTTTTGTTATCCTCATGTGTATGGGCTGTCTAGTAGTCTTTTTCTTTCCTTTTTCCTACTTTGGTTATCGTGTAGTATTAGGAGTTTATTTATGTTCATTTCTGATTGAAGTATTTATCCATTAATATATGCCTGCTAATAAAAAATATTTAACAAAATCTCCCTGGATAAGGCTTTGTCGTATTTTGTTGGGAACCCTAGGTGGTTATACGGTCATGATCAGTTTTCATGTATTATTAACAGCATTATTTCCACCAGAAAATGTAATTGCTACAGCATTCTTTACCGGATATTTACTTTGGGCATTTTTATTATTCTGGGCATTTTTAGAGCCTAAATTGTGGCGGTTGGCACTAACTTATATTGGCCTTACTTTATTGTTTTCGCTACCTTATATTATCAATCATTAAGTTTATACCATGGATCAAAGAAAATATAATATTTACTTTCATACCCACACGATCAGTGGTATTGTTATCGCAGCACTGCTTTATGTGATCTTTTTTGCAGGCTCTTTCTCTTTTTTTAAAGATGATATCGCTGCATGGCAAAAAGGTAAATCACTTAGCAATGTAGAATCTCCCGCTGACTTCAATTATATATTGGATTCGATGGGAACAAAATATAATCTCCAAGGTAGAAATTTCGACTTCTATTTATTGAGGCAAGGACACGGGACTTATGTCAATATGAGTGTGTCACAAGATACAACGATCAGTAAACCTGAACCCAAAACCGAAAAATCAAAAGGTCGTAAGAGACGGGGAGCAAAAAATGAAGATTCGGCCTATTTTTTACACTCATTTGTAGACAAAACACAGAGTTCTTATGATGAAGGTTATGATATGGGAGAGTTTTTATATCGCTTACATTTCTTAGCTCCACTCAATCAGATTCCAATTCGATTGGGAACTCCATTTGGTTACCTCCTGGCAGGAATTGTTTCATTTTTGTTTCTGTTTGCCTTGATTACAGGTTTATTTCTTCATTGGGATAAGATTAAAAATAACTTCTTTTTATTTAGACCGTGGAGTAAATGGAAAACAGTCTGGACCGACATGCATACTGTTTTGGGAGTTATCGGATTTCCATTTCAATTGATATTTGCCATTACAGGAGTTGTTCTTATCGTCAATTATGTATTGATTTCACCGTTTAGTAAATTAATTTACAATGGTGATCAGAATAAATTATACCAGGAGCTTCAGTATAACAGAGCGATGGAACCAACTTACAGTTATCAGCCCTTATCCAAAGAATTAGATGTCAACGCATTCGTAAACCACTGGATGAATGAATGGCCAGAATCGGATATTTCGAGACTTTATATCCGAAATTTTGGAGATAAAAGTATGGAAATTGCTTTAGAAACTAAACCTAAACCCAGCGCTAGTTTTGCGGGATCTGGTTACGTTCTTATGAAAGCCGCTGAAGGAAAACCTTCATCAGTGAAATCACCTACAACAGATGCAACATATGTTGATTGGGTTAAGAGTTTGGTTTATCACCTTCATTTTGGAGATTTTGGAGGCAGAACCTTGCGTATCGTTTATTTCGTTTTGGGTTTACTGGGTTGTGTCGTCATTATTTCAGGCATTATGATTTGGCTGGTTGCACGGGAAAAACCTAATATTCCTGCATATAAAAGGAAGTTTAATTTTTGGGCAGCCAATCTTTTCATATCCATGTCATTGAGTATGCTTCCTATTACTGCATTTACCTTTATTGTCATAAAATTTTCAGCTGTCGTAAATCAGAGTTTTATCTATAGTCTTTATTTTTATAGTTGGTTAGTGATGATCATCTATTTATTAATACTGCGTGATCTAACGAAAGTAAACAAGCATACCCTATTCTTATCAACCATTTTGTGTTTGGCAGTACCGATTGTAAATGGTATCACCACAAATCTCTGGATCTGGAATACATTTCAAACAAAATCATATGATATCTTATTTATTGATTTGCTTTTTACTACAATGTCGATTTTATGTGCATTTGCTTTTTTTAAAGTAAAGAAACAAGCTAAATCTTTTAAAATATTGAAATAAGTATGTCCTGTTGTTGATCAGGAAACATAAGTATCCAGTTCAATAGATAACAAAAGCGCCAATCTAATAAAGATCTGGCGCTTTTGTTATTCAATACGTTATTCGATTATCATCTCATGAGAATAGAACTTAAAAAAATGATCGTTCCAATCTCGATGCTGATCTTTAAACTATTTCCAAATGTTTATTTCTTATTGCTATATCGTTAAATTTAAAAAATGAATTTATTTTAGAGCACTTACAATATACTATCTTTACAATAGCTAAAAGTGAAAAGATGATAACCGTTGCCATAATAGAAGACGAGCCTGCAGTTCGTAAAGAGATCGCTTACCTGATACAGCAAGAAACCAATACCGAACTTGTGGGTTGGGCAGACAGCGTACATAAAGCCATTAAGTTGCTTGAAGAAAAGCAACCAGATGTAATATTTATGGATATTCAGCTCAAAGATGGAACAGCATTCGATTTGTTGAAAAAATTAACGCCCATTCCACAAAATATAATATTCATTACTGCATATAATCATTTTGCTATAAAGGCCATCAAGTACGGAGCACTCGATTATCTGCTCAAGCCTATTGATGAGATAGAGCTCCAGGAGGCATTAGAGCGATATCGTCGTCGAAGGGAAAATAATCCGCAATGGATGCAACAATTGTCTTTAGCACAGACCTCAATCCAGATAGGTGAATTACCAGAAAGTATTGTTTTGAATTCCATTAATAACACACGCATTGTTTCTGTTAGTGATATTGTCTATTGTAAAGGTGATGGTCCATATACTCTTTTCATTTTAAGTAATGGTGATAAGGAGCTTATCTCAAGACCTCTTAAGTATTACGAGGAACTTTTGCCAGCTCCACATTTCTTACGCACGCATCAGTCTTATTTGGTTAATCAGCAATATATCTCAGGCATTAACCGATCCGAATATATTGTTCTGAAAAATAAAGAAGAGATTCCAATCTCTACACGACGGAAGAATACGATATTAACCCAACTTTTTTTGAAAAAATGATACGTATACAGCTACTTATTTTTTATTTATGGATGGTTATAGGTTATTCATCTTGTAAAGACAATAACAAGAAAGTTTTGTTGGCAAAATCTGATGATGCCATTTCGGTTCAGATAAAGGATTTGGAAAAAGTAGGAGCTAATCCCACCAATAGAGATTCATTGATTACTGTTTGGCGAAAACTCGATCGAAACCCCATTGTGAAAAATGAT
The DNA here is from genome assembly GCF_012030425.1 of Sphingobacterium sp. B16(2022). Lineage (GTDB taxonomy): Bacteria > Bacteroidota > Bacteroidia > Sphingobacteriales > Sphingobacteriaceae > Sphingobacterium > Sphingobacterium anhuiense. The sequence goes on from NZ_JAAUVN010000002.1 coordinate 338,402, forward strand.
ACCATACAATCATCAACCGTTAAATATCAATTGGCAAGGCTTTACAGTATGAAGGGCAATGATTCTGCTCGTGTCCTTATTGAAGATGCACTTGAACTGATAGATCCTATAGATGGTGGTTTTAAGAATAAGGCACTTATATACAATGGGATGGGGAATGTTTTGAGCATGAGTGCCCGCATGAAAGAAGCCAGTTATTATTATAACAAAGCAGCCGCAATTGTTTTAGCAGACTCAACGGTAGATCTGTCATTTATAGCAAAAACATCTATGTTACTATCTGCAGCACAAAGTAACCTCCTAAGCTTTCAATATGACTTAGCTGAAAAAATGAACCGTGATGCTTTGCCTATGGCAGATTCATTGCCACAAGGACATATTAATCGACAACGTGTGCTGGTACAAATGATACAGACTTTGAATAAGCGCCAGAAACCAGCAGATAGTATGGCTTTTTATCTTCAAAAACTGGAAGTACTACATGCGCAGAACCCTGATAAATATAATATTAGTTTTCTATACGATTCTAAAATTCAATATTTTGAAAAACATACGCAACTTGATTCGTTACTTCATTATCAGCTGCTTAAAATTAAATCAGATGGATATCTGTACAATGAAGAGGCAACTTCGAGCGAAATTAATAATCTTTTTATCGATTACTGCAATATTGCAGCTATTTATACGGCTCAAAAACACGCAACATTAGCCTCACAATTTCTTGAAAAAGCAAAACTTCTAAAGGAAAAACATACAGGACTAATTTTCGCAGACAGTGATCTCGTTTATCAGCAAAGCTTGGCATCATTGTACAATTTACAGGGAAAGAAAAATGAAGCCATAGCGGTATTGACTCAAACAGCAGAATTACAAAAAGGAATCTATCAGACAGAAAATACACAAGCTGTTGCAGAAATGAATGCTCTTCATCAGTTGCAGACTAAAGATCGCTCTATTCATAAATTAAATGAAGGTATAAAAATTAATAAACTGCAATTGCAACAAAATCGTTTATGGCTTGCCGTATCTGTTTTAGGTATTATCCTCCTTGGTGTCACCATATTGTTTTTGTTTTATAGTTTTCGTCAACGTCGTTTTCTTCAAGAAAAAGAAAAAATACTATTGCAGCAACAATTGTTACGCACACAGATGGAACCCCATTTTATCTTTAATACATTAGCAGCTGTACAGAGTTTTGTGCGGTTGGATAAAAAAGAAATTGCCATCAAATACCTCAACCGTTTTAGTCGATTATTGCGTAGCAGTTTGGAGCTCAGCCGCGAAAATCGTGTACCTCTAGATGAGGAGATTGAAACGTTAGAAAACTACTTAAGCCTGCAGCAAATGCGTTATGAAGATGCATTTAGGTATACTATATTACAACCAATCGAACATGATCTGGGAGCAATTATGGTTCCGCCCATGCTTATACAGCCTTATGTAGAAAATGCGATACTTCACGGGATCGATTTGGAAGAAGGTCTAGGAGATATTAGTATTCATTTTGAGATAGAACAAGATATCTTACAAGTAAAGATTGCAGATAGTGGAAAAACTGAAAAAAGTAATTTTGATCCTGCACACCGTTCATTATCAGGTACGATCAGTCACGAGCGAATACAATTATTGGGTAAAAAAGCAAGTGTCTCTATTACAGAAATTCCAGAAGGTGGCGGTACATTAGTAATTTTACGCATACCTGTCGAATAGGAATAAATGTTCTGGAACTCATTTTATGTTTTGGCACGGCATTCGCCTTACTCTATATAATATTATTCGATATGGCACAGAGACTTATTTTAATTTTATTACTATTCCTCATAGGAGATATTTATTTTTATCAGGCAATAATTACACTTTTTTCAAATCCGCTGATCCATGTCATTTATTGGCTTATTGATATTGTTGTACTGGGTGCTATTATAGTCACTATATTTTTGCGGAAACGTATTAGCGATATTCAGCGTTATGCATCGGGTTTGATCACAGCGATGTTGCTTATCTTTATTCCAAAATTATTTTCTGTTCCGATTCTATTATTGGAAGATATTGGTCGACTATTCCGTAGTTTTCCGCCTAGGAATTTTTACGTCAGTGAACTTGTCGCAGTACTTGCTGGCATAGTCTTTTTGGCGATTATTTTCGGGCTGACTAGAGGTCGTCATTTTTATAGGGTTAGAAAAGAGATCTTGCATTTTTCAGATTTACCCGAAGCTTTCGATGGTTTTACCATTACACAATTGTCCGACATCCATTCTGGTAGTTTAAGTAACATCAAAGGTGTACAGAAAGGTATTGATCTTGCGAATGCCCAAAACAGTGATCTGCTCTTATTTACAGGAGATCTCGTCAACAACATGGCTTCCGAGATGGATCCATGGATTGATCTTTTTACCACCTTAAAAGCCCCTTATGGGAAGTATTCTGTTTTAGGTAATCATGACTGTGGTGATTATACCAAATGGTCCAGTACATCACTTAAAGAGGCAAATCTGATGCGTGTTAAAGAAATACACAGTGAGATGGGTTTCAAATTATTACTTAATGAAGCTGTCTTACTGCATAAGCATGGACAACGTATTGCATTAGTGGGGGTGGAGAATTGGGGCAAAGGCGGTTTCCATCAGTTTGGCAATCTCAATCAAGCAACAGCTGCTATACCTGCCGATTCCTTTAAGATCCTAATGTCTCATGATCCATCACACTGGGATGCAGTTACTGTAGATCACGCTAAACATGTTCACCTCACCTTGGCCGGTCATACGCATGGTATGCAGTTTGGAATTGAGCTTTTTGGTTTTAAATGGAGTCCTATCCAGTACTTTTATAAACAATGGGCAGGACTGTACCAACGAGACGGAAAATTTTTATATGTCAATAGAGGCTTCGGTTATCATGGTCTGAAAGGCAGGGTGGGCGTGTGGCCCGAAATCACAGTTCTTACCTTAAAACGTTCCACCGACCAAGTAGAATAAATGAGTTATTTGCAGTTTAATCTTTTCTTAAAATACCCTTTTCCACGCTTTCGTTGATGAGTTCTTCAGCATACTTCCATATCGTAGTAGATCCCTCATTAATGATTTTCTTTTTTTCGAATACCTTACTGTAATCAACATCAAACTCTTTCCAGGTTCCCCCATTATTTGAAGTGTTTTGCAAGAGAGGTTCCAATCGATCCATTGTTCTCGCAAACTTAGCTTCAGGAGTTAGACCTGCCTCAAATTCTTCCCATACTGCAATAAATTCTTTCGACTGTTCTTGAGGTAACAGTCCAAAAATCCGATTAGCAGCCAGTCTTTCTTGGTCTGTATTAACATGATTTTTTTGCATATCGTAGATGAAGGTATCTCCAGCGTCAATTTCAACAATATCATGGATCAGAACCATTTTTACCACTTTCAATACATCAATTGGTTCGTTTGCATGTTCAGCCAAAATCAATGCCATCATCGCCAGATGCCAGCTATGTTCCGCATCATTTTCATTACGGTTACTATTGAACAATTTAGTTTTCCGTTGTATGTATTTGACCTTATCGATTTCTTTTATAAAATCAATTTGTTTCAATAAGATTTCAAAATCCATTTTGACAGTGTTAAGAGATTGTCTTACAAAGATAGTTTAAATTATAAAAGTAATTCTTCTTGGCTCTTTGATAAATTATTAAGCATCATTTACTAAGTCATTTAGCCCTTTTCTAAAAAAGTTAATAATGCATGCATTTCATGTTAATATTGAATGCATACTTTATGACTTTACTCTATAGCTTTATAGGAAGAAAAACAATTTAATAATAACCAATTGCAGCTAATTAGCATCTATTTATTTTAAAAGTTGATTAGGCAAGCTATTAATAGATCAATTCGTATTGACACATTGATTGAACGATCTTCTATAATTTAAGAAAGTTGTGCTATCTGCAGTTTGTATTCAAAATATTTTTTAAAAATGAGTAGACTCCGACTAACCATCTTGTTTATAGTTCAATTGCTGATATTCGAAGCGTTTTCGCAGGAAGAGAAGAATAACTATAAAATCATTTTTAATACACCATCCATCAACGAAACAGGTAATGTTCCAATTGGTAATGGAAGTCTAGGGAGTAACGTCTGGGTAGAAGAGAATGGCGATCTATTATTATATCTCTCGCGTAATGATTCACATTCTGAATTACAACGGCTGTTAAAGTTAGGAGGGGTCAGGATTTCCTTTTCAGAGAGTCCTTTTTTTAAAGGGAAGCCCTTCCGTCAGGAATTGAATCTGAAAGAAGGAACATTAAAAATTCTAGCCGGGAAAAAAGGAGAGGAGTTAAATTTAAAGATCTTTATTGATGCAAACTCTCCTGTAATGTATATTTCTGGATACAGTGAAAAACCAGTTCAGGTGAAGGTGACTTTGGAAAACTGGAGAAAAAATAAACATGAGCTCAATATGGAAGAACTTGCTTCTACCTGGCTCTATAGAACCGGAGTTCCGGACGGGGCAGAAGCCTGGGAATCTGCAGATGTGTTTCTTAAAAAACCACAAGCCCTTGTATGGTATCATCGGAATGCTTACAGCAGTGTGCCTGTGCACATTAAGAAACAAGGAATGGAAGACTATGCGAATCAGATTATTGATCCCTTGAAGGATAATACTTTTGGAGGTTATATCAAAGCTTCAGGTTTAGTAAGTCTTTCTGATAGCGTTTTACACACCAAGAGACCATTAAAAAACATTGATATTCGGATAGCCGGCTATACCCGGCAAACGCCTGATCCGGCAACTTGGGAAAAGGAAATTGCTGGATGGATTGCTCAGTCTCCTAGTCCTAAAAAAGCCTATGAACAAACCGCTAGGTGGTGGACAAATTTTTGGAATAGAGGATGGATTGATATCAATAATGGTTCTGATAGTCTATCAACGTACACCCAGACTTATATTCTGTCTAAATATCAGATGGCCTGTCAGATGCGAAATGAATTTCCTGCTCGATTTCAGGGAGGAATTTTTAATGTAGATCCAAAGTATGCCTATTATGGACCTGATGTACGTCAAAAGAATTACTCGGCAGATTATCGATTTTATGGCGTGAATTACTGGTGGCAGAACGTGCGCTTTTTATACCTGCCACAGTTTGCACAGGGTAATTTTGACATGATGAAACCGTTTTTTGATTTTTATATCAAGCAAGCGAAGACTTTTGAAGCCAGATCAAACAAATATTATGGTGCATCAGGAATCTATATGCAGGAATGTATCAGTACATTCGGCTTACCGGGAATGGGCGATTTTGGATTGGAATCCGATGTATATTCTGAAGAATATACAAAAGATATATGGCAGCAATGTTTAGAAATGTCGGTGATGATGCTCGATTATTATCACTATACTGGAGACGAAGCATTTTTAAAAACAAAAGCGTTGCCTTGGGCACGAAAAGCACTTCAGTTTTACAATACACGTTTTAAGAAAGATGAGCAGGGCAAGTTACATATTTTTCCAAGCCACGGATTAGAAACATATTGGACGGATGTTGTCAATGATATGCCTTCTACTGCCGGACTACATTATGTATTAGAAGAACTTTTAAAACTACCTCAAAGTACATTAACTCCTGAAGATAAACAGAATTGGACTACTATGCTGTCCACTATTCCCGATCTGCCGAAGAAAAAGGATAGTCTTGGGAATGTTGTGGTGGACAATGCCGCTTTTTATAATCCTCAAAGAACAAATTATGAAGCACCGGATTTATATTGTTTATTTCCATTTCGGATTTATGGGATCCATAAACCCAATATTAAAGAAGTTGAGCGAGCCTATTTCAATATGCCCAATCCAGGTCGGGTATGCTGGTATCAAACAGGAATTTTTGCCGCTCGTTTGGGTCTTGCCACAGAAGCTGCCAAAGATATTAAAGCCCGTAGCGGTGCATATCTAAAAGGTTTTCGATTTAAAGGATACATGGATAGCCCGCACGATTGGAAACCAGATTATGACGGTGTTGGCAATATGATGAATACCTTACAGGAAATGTTGGTTCAATGTGACGGAGATAAGATTTATATGTTGCCGGCTTGGCCAAAAGACTGGGATGTGAATTTTAAAGTACATGCTTTTAAAAACACTGTTATTGAAGGTACTTATAAAAATGGGAAAATGGAATTCTTGAAAGTGATGCCCGAAAGTAGGAGAAAAGATCTCATCTTTTAGTTAGATGCCCCTTATAGAAATATTGAAAAAATCGAATCATAGTGCATGAATAGAGATAGTTTTAAAATACTAATTATTTATACACTTATGAAAAGCCACATCGCGTTGACTGTGAATAAAAAGAGTCTAACTCTTAGTGATACAACGTAGCGATGTGGCTTTTATGGTTTTAATTATTGCAGCGATATTGACGATGATGTCAAAATATCCAGCAGTTGCTTCGGTTTATCAATAATGAATGTTGCTCCATGTCGCTTTAATTCTTCGACTTCGCGAAAGCCCCATGAGACCCCGATTGCTTGCACACCAGCATTTTTGGCAGTATCCATATCGACCGACGAATCACCGACATAAAAGCAATCATCAGGTTTTACGTTCAGTATATTGAGTGTATCGAATACAATATCAGGATTGGGTTTAGCCGGATGTCCATTTCGATGACCCAATATCAGATCAAATGAAATCTCTGAAAAATATTTTGCCACCAATGGCAGGACAGCCTCATGATATTTATTAGATGCAATCGAAATCAAATAACCTGACGATTGCAGATCTTGTAATAATTGAATAATACCGGCATATGGTTTAGTATGGCTCTCGGCTTTTTCTTCGTAATATTTCTTAAATGCTGAAAGTAGGTGGGGTATAGTATCGTCTGTCCTCGCATCTTGAGGCAGTGCTCTTTCGATAAGCATTCGGACACCATTCCCTACAAATTTCTTGTAAGATTCAAGAGGATGAGTTGGATAACCATATTGCTCAAGGATCATATTGCAACTATCACCCAAATCTTGTAACGTATCTAACAATGTTCCGTCTAAATCAAATATTATAAGCTTCATGGGTTAAATCTAATAAAAATGATCTAAAAACAATTTTGTGTATGTAAGATTTGATTGCTATAGTGCTACTTAAACATAAACGAATTTATACAAAGTATGGTCGATGGGCGTGGTCATTGATCCTTTCAGAAGTTTATTGATCGCACTCAATAGAAAGTAGAAATTAACATAAAATCATAATAATTGGATAAAGCTCTTTTAAGTGAAGATTTCATATCTTCTTAAAGAAGTAAAGACTAACTTTAAAAAGATATTTTACAAGCATGAACATTCAATTTTTACTCATACAAACTGGTTATTTAGATTCGGTCGATTTTATTACGCGAATTGCCATCGCATTTGCCTTAGGACTTTCAATAGGAGCAGAGCGTCAGTGGCGGGACAAGAGCGCAGGACTACGTACAAATGCGCTGGTATCCATTGGAGCCGCAGCATACATGTTGTTGTCTGTATACCTATATGGTGCCGATGGTGGCGATCCAGGACGTATTGCAGCACAGATTGTGACGGGCATAGGATTTCTTGGCGCAGGTGTTATCATGAAAGATGGATTGACGATACGTGGACTCAATACCGCTGCAACGATTTGGTGTTCGGCCGCGGTCGGCACGTTATGTGGTATGGCCTTATATATCGAAGCTACTATTGTGACCGGCGCGATCCTGTTTACTCATATTGCAATGGGACCTTTTAGTGATTGGTTAGGAGCATTAAAATCGTATAAAAGCAGAAAAGTACAGGAAGCCTTTTATTTAATCAAAGTAACCTGTAAAGTTGAAGATGAAACGGATATCCGGAGTCATATTGTTGGTCAGATTGAGAATAGACATACATATTTGCTACGATCTGTCTTACGCAATGTATCTGTCGAGAATGCAAACACAGTCATATTAAATGTAAAACTTTCCACCGTTGGTAAAAGTGACGATAAGATTGAAGAACTGATTTTTGAATTGACCAAAGTAAAGCACGTTCAGGAAGCAAGTTGGTTTTATTTAGGTAATTCTATGGAGAATTAAATCAGTGGTTTACTTTTTCATCGCCATATGTTCTTTTTGTAAAGTGTAAAAGAGATGGATAGTCAGACAGGATTATCCATCTCTTTTACACTTTTCGAATAATCAAAAACCATCTTTTTTTATCCTGAATTAGGGAATTCCCAAAGATAGAAAATCCACTTTCTTAATCAGTTCGCCATTATCATAATAGTTTTAGCTTTATTTAGGCTAAAAGCAATTCCTTTTCTGTAATATCACTGAACCTTATTTATTTGCGCTGAAAATTACGCAATCGATTGATTTAATTTATTAGTTTAATATTTGAGACCATTTATTTATCTTTAAGTATAAACTTAAATTTTAATAACCACCAGTGGATCTTTCTGAATCAAATAAGAATAGTCAAGAATTAGTTTGACCATTCTGTAATATCATGCATTATGAAAATAATATTTTTTCCACTATTTTTTTTATTGTTTCAATTCACTGTTAAAGCTCAGGTCAAACCTGTGAAATTTGATACGAAGATACTTTATAAGTTTACCTATCAGAACGATAGTACCTCCAGTGCCTCGCGAAGAAGTGTTTTTACACAACTGACTATCGGTGAGCAAGAAAGTCATTTTCAGACCCTGTCAAAATTTAGAAGCGATTCAGCATTGGCGCTGCAAGAAGGTCGTAATATGTTTGTCTACACTTATGGTCGTATAGAGCCCAATAACTTTTTGATTGTAAAGCGGGGAGATGTTATTGCTACCTATGAACCTGTCAACGGGATCAAATTAGATTGGAATAATGAACTGTCCTATTACGAAGAAAAGAAGGGGGATCTACAATGGGAAATGCATCCGGACACTGCTCATATACATGATTTTGTTTGTCAAAAAGCAACAGCAGATTGGGGAGGGAGAAAATGGACAGCGTGGTTTACCATGGATATTCCTATTTCAGATGGACCTTACAAGTTTTGTGGACTTCCTGGTTTAGTGTTGTCCATATCAGATCAGGATAAGTTTTTTAAATTCGATATAGCTTACATAAGTAAAGTAAATAGCGTCTCCGTTACTTTCGATCAACTACGTCCAGATCTTGCTCTTCAAAAGACAACTAAAGAATCTTTTTATAAAGCGCGTAAAAACTTAAGAAACACGATGGCCGAATATGCGCTATTAACCGGTGCTAGATTATCTGACGCAAGTAAAGTCAATATCCGTGCAGAAATGAAAACAGATAATAACCACATCGAGCGGCATTAATTTAATGAGCAAAAAGATCCATATGAGAGATAAGCTCTTTTTTACAGTCATTTTTATATTGATTAGTGTTCATGCCTTTGCCCAAACTGTTATTACGGGGAAATTACTCGACGAAAATCAAAAACCGATCGCTAATGTTTCGGTATCCTATAAAAAGATCGGTTCTGCAGCGTTGTTGGGGTTTTCAAAAAGTGATGCAGGTGGAGCCTTCAAATTGACGATCAAAGTCACCGATGTAGATTCAGTACAGATGGATTTTAATCATCTTAGTTATTCCAAGCGTAGCGTACATGTTGTCAATGCTAGCGCTAACTATGCTTATATTTTAAAAGGAGAGGTCAGGAAAATCAAGGAGGTAAAGGTGGCTGATGTACCCGTTTACAATCGAAAAGATACAATCAATTATAATGTTGCTTCGTTTACTGGAAAGCAAGATCGTGTTATTGCCGATATCATCAAAAAGCTTCCAGGTATCGAGATGCGTGGTGGTCAGATCTTGTATCAAGGCGAACCCATCCAACAGTATCGTGTCAATGGCTTGGATATGATGGGTGGGCGTTACGGCCTTATCAATCAAAACCTTCCTGCAGATGCGGTTTTGAAAGTACAGATTCTTGAAAATCATCAACCGATTAAAATGTTGGATAAGTTGGTTTTTTCCAATCGCGCCACACTTAATCTGCAGCTTAAGAAATTCACCACTACAGGTACAGGGAAAATTGGTTTGGGTGCCACCCCAGCGCTTTGGGATGCCAATATAACGCCGATGTCGTTTGCAAAGACCTTTCAAACACTCAATTCGTTTCAGACAAACAATATTGGCGACGATGTGTCACATCAGTTAAAACCATTCTATTCAGGTACCGGGTATTTTTCAGCCCGATCTAGCTTTTCCGATGGTCCGACTTATCTTTCTATTCGCGATGTGGCCACTCCGGGTTTCGATCAGAAAAAATGGTTGGACAATCAAATTTTTCTAGTGAGTAGCAATATGATTCAAAAGTTGAAGTGTGGTCTCGAAGTAAAAGGCAATTTTTCTTACTTCCATGATAATCGAAAGCGTCAAGGAACAACTACGACACAGTACTTTACAAACAAGGAAGTGATTCAAAATCAAGAAGTCGTGGACAATAGTTATGGTGTTGATGAGTTAAATATTGGGGTAATGGTCGAGAAGAATGAATCCAACGTTTACTTCAGGAATAGTACCAATTATCGTAAGCAATGGAACAACAGTGTCGGAAATATCCTTTTTAATGAAGACACCCCTATACATCAGGACAAAAAATTTTCAGACGAAGCCTTTCTTAATTCTTTTTCACTTGGTCGTTTTATAGGTAAACAGTTGGTCAATATGACCTCCACGATAGAGTGGCACAGTACACCCCAACGTCTTTCAGTCAATCCAGGTCAATTTGAATCGTTGATCAATGACGGGAAGCCATATGATCGGATGGGGCAGATCGTCCGTTTTAAGAGCTTTAATTTTGAAAACGGCTTGAGTCTATCACGTAAGATCAAAAGATGGACATTCTCGCCCAGTGTTCATCTGAACTATAACAGCAGTAAGTTGAACAGTCATATCGAGATACAAGATCAGGAAGACGTTCGCAAATTGGACACCGGTTATTTCAATGATATGAATAGCGCACAGATGCAGTTGCGTATGGCGCTCCAAATTGGAAAAGAAGTGCGTAAGTTTAGATACAGTTTTAATCTGCCATTCAGTCAATATTACTATAATGTCAAACAGCAAGGGGTACAGCGCTTGAAAAATGAATTCCGGAGCAGTTGGAACCCATCTGCCTCGATGACCTATCTGCTTAACAGTAAAAACAGTCTCAGTACAAACCTGAGCGGAGGGAGAAACTTTGGTGGGCTTGGCAACTTCTATAATGGTTACATCATTAGTCAGTATCGGAGTATCCAAAAGTATGATGCACGCTTACTGAAAGATGAAAATCTTAATACTGGAATAAATTACGAGTATAAAAACACGTTGAAGGCCAATTTTGCCAATCTGGGTTATAATGTCAGGATGAGCTGGCGCGACTATATGTTTAGTACCGCATTGGATAGTCTGGGACGCAGCACCACCGGTATTAATAACCGAGATGCAGAGAGTCTGTCTCAGGGGATAAGAGGAGGACTTTCTAAGTTATTTATAAGCATCAAAACTGTTGCTAAAATGAACGGAAACCTAAGTTGGAGTACTTCAGATTATTTGCTCAATGAGCAGTTGGTCAAACAACATGTAAATAGTCAATCGTTAACTTTTGAGTTGATCAATTCGTCCTCATCCATGATTTCTGGAGATTATCGAGTTTCCATGGGGCGCACGCATAATAGATTGGCCGATGGGCTGAGCAATGAACTGTTGTATAACCATCATTTTTTCAACCTGGTATTTGTTCCCCATGATCGACATTTGATCACGTTGTCTAATTCTTTGTATGGGAATAATGTAAAGGCACAAAAGAGCCAATATTTTATGGATGCAACTTATCGGTTCCGGCTAACACGATGGCGTACAGATTTAGAGTTGACGGCATCCAATATTTTGAATAATAGGAATTATTTGCAACAGTTTTCTTCAGATTATGAGCTTATACAGAGTTATTTCGAACTCAGGCCAAGACAGTTTTTGATAGCAATGAGATTTAAAATTTAGTACTTTCTCTCTATGTCCGATGGTTTTAATAAGTGGCTTTTAATTATTCATTTTGGCAATAGATAATACCAAAACATGGAAATTGGAATGTTTAGAAATTAAAACAAGTTTAGCAAAAGAAGTAAATTTAAATAGGTATCTAAGAACTGGTATTCACAAAGTAAGTAAAGAAGCATTTCTGAAAGAACAAAGTAATGCCAAGAAGGCTTATGTTCAAAACCGAATGATTGAATTTCTTTCAAATTATAAGTCCCTTAATGATCATGAAATTAAAGAAAAGAAAAAGAATTTTCAAGCTAGCGTTGATTCAGATAACAACTGGATAGAGTTACATCCTTAAAGAGCGCGTAAAATAAACTGTATCAAGGAGGCAATTTTAGATTACAGCGTCGATTTATAACCAAATTATGAGAAACTATTTGTTGATTTTATTACTGCTGCCATTTCTGTTAAAGTCGCAGACTCTTTCTCAGATTTATGTACATACAGATCGTGGTGCCTATTTCCCCGGTGCTACGGTTTGGTTCAAAGCTTATGTCATGAATGAAGGACTATTGGATCCAGAAAGCCATAATCTTTACTTGAATATTGGGAATGCCGATGGTGTTATTCAGCAACGATCTGTTATGTTGCTCAAAAATGGTATGGCAGCGAGTCATCTAGTTATTCCCAGAGAAGGCATCGCAACTAACCTTTTCCTCAATGCCTATACCACAGAAATGGCTACCTACCGTGAACTATATTATATAAGGGCAATATCTCTGATTCAAGAGAGTACAACAGCTCCTCTCATAGCAGATATTCCTTTTAAAGACAGCGAGATTCAATTGGAAACTTATCCTATTGGCGGTAGCTACATTGTGGGAGTTGATAATGAGTTACTGGTCAAGTCCTATTTTAAAGGAGGAAAGGGTGTTTCCACGAAAGGACGAATTACAGATTCAACAGGGAGGTTTAGTATATGTCCAGTTTTAAGCTGTTTGATTTTTGGGGACACTTACAATTTTTTTATTCCCAACAAAAGACACATTGTACTATTTACATAATATGTAATGGTAAGAAGTTAAATATATTATCGGTTTGACTTTTTTTTTGTAAAATCCTAGCATCTCATTTTCCATAACTTTTTTTACATTTGAGCATATATTCAGACAACGATGGTAACACAATTGGAATTATTAAAACATTTGGAATATCTGCATCAACTGAATGATGAAGAACGCTTTGAAATGTCCAAAATATGTAAGCCTTTGTTTCTACCCAAAAAGACAAAACTTGTCGAGTCGGACGACATGTTTAATTATGTTTTTGTACTCACTACCGGCCTGTTGCGTTGGTACTTTTATTCCGAAGACGGTACAGAAAATAATGTTTTTTTTTCTTCCGAAGCAGATGAAGCCTCTATCATTGGAATTCCTGAATATTATGCCGATAAAAGAGAAACAAAATATACGATTGAAGCCGTTACAGATACGCAAATATTGATGTTTCCAAAAGATAAATTTGAAGAGTTGGCTTTTCAGCATAAAGGTATTTTTCAGTTTTATATCAAATCTTTAAAAACGATCATTAATATTCTACGCATTCGCACCGAGCAATTTTGTAGCGCATCTCCAAGCACCCGTTACGAAGATTTTCTAATAGCCCGATCATACATAACCAAGAATACAAATAGAAAGTATATTGCAAATTTTCTGGGTATTACCCCCAATTCTTTATCAAGATTATCAGCCCGCATACATAAAAAACGACCTCCAAAAAAATAACTTAAGAATACTTTTTCAACATTTATTCGTCATAGTTTTGTACAGTCAAAAGAGCTCTATAACAGCTGTTTGAACAAGAAGTGCAATTTAAAACGAAAAATAATGAACAAAAGATTTTTACGAACTACTGCATTAAGCTTATTTATGCTATTCGTATCAAATGCTACAAACGCTCAATCTCAAGATGCAGAAAAAATAGGTTTTTATCTTACTCAGGAAATGTCATTTTTAAATATGACATCAACTCAAGGCGAACTGGTTTTTCAGATAAACCAAATAGCTGCCGGTGATGTCGAAAAATTAGACCGAGAAAGTCACGCTCAAAATAATACTCAGGCTGAAAACCTTGCAGCATTTGTATCTATTCTAAAACAACGAAATCTTGCTCTACAAGAGATTCTATCACCGATACAATTCGAACTTTTCCTAGAAAACAAAATAGCAAGAACCGCGATATTCAGAACTGTTGTTATGGCCAAGATGCTCGATTTATCTCAAGACCAGCTAGCTCCGGTTTTAGATATCAATCAAACAGTTGTAGGAAATGTAAGAACCGAACTGGATACCTATTTTTTTTTAGATATCAATCAAACAGTTGTAGGAAATGTAAGAACCGAACTGGATACCTATTTTTCTATAGATAGCAATAGAGGTAGAAAGAAAGCTCAAAGAAAACTTCGTAAAGAATTAAAGAAAACAGATCAAGCATTTGACGAAGTCTTGAGCCCACTCCAAAAGACCATTTATCATGAAAAAGCCGATATCCTACGCAATGTCATTAGCGGAGAATACGGAATTAAAGATTCGTTTTAAATCATGCTATCATGAGTCCCGGTATCATCCTCAGTGATCATGCCGGGATTATTTATCATCAAAATTATTTTAGTTATGCAAAAATTAACAGCAACACTGTCTTTATTACTGTTTTGCAGTGTTTCTTATGCCTCTTCTGGCAGCGTAGAGGACACAATCGCAAACGTGGCATCGTGGCTTATCATAGTCGTTTTACCATTTGCAGGAATTTTTCTGTTTTGGAAGGTTCATATCTATCCTGAAAAAATAGCGGAAAAGAAAAATCATCCCCAATTAAGTGCTATAAAAAGCATGTGTTTGCTTTCATTGATATTTGGCGGACTTCTTTGGCCAGTAGCTTTAATATGGGCAAACTATGATCATAAGAAAGATAAAGCACCTTCTTCAGATTTAGAAGATGCAGATCCTTTTACAGGAAAACAAGAAATCCAGATTGAAGAAAACAAATAACTACCGGTAAAACACACAAAATCATCAATAATAAAAAATTATGTTAGAATTACTAATAGGTATATATGCAGGTATCTGCTGGCTTCTCATTAAAAAACTAAAACTAATCCCTTGGAATTTCAATACGCAGATTGTCGTGTTTTCCTTACCGATTTTCGGATCTATTGCACTTATTTTGAATCTTAACTACTTCTGTCCAATAACCTCGGATGTGAAAGTTGTCAACCGAAGTGTTGATATCACAACACAGACCTTAGGAAAAGTGAAAAAAGTATACGTAAAAACCAATCAGGAGGTTAAAAAAGGAGATACACTTTTTACGATCGATCCGGTGCCATACCAACAAGAAATAAAATCTTTGGAAGCCCAGCTCAGCAATATGAAGTCTACAGTTTCGTCCTACAATTCGGATATTGATGCATCTCGTAAAAGTATTTCCAGTCTGCAATCACAGTTAGAATTAAGTAATAAAAGAATAAAACAATATCAGGAACTCGTAAAAGAAGGAGCTGCCAATATATTTGATCTGGAGCAATCAATTTCTACATCACAAGATTTACAGTCGAGAATTAGTGCAGCGCAGTCACAAAAATCATCTTTAGAAACCAAGTCTAACTCAACTTATAATGGAGAGAACGCGTTGGTATCAGAACTGAAAGCCAAATTAGATCAAGCCAAATGGAATCTTTCCCAGACGGTTGTTCTAGCTCCAACTGACGGTTTGATTCCTAACGTTCAACTCAATGAAGGCGCCATGATGGCACCTTTTAAATCGGCCTTTGTACTTATACAAAAACAGCAATCTGTTATCGCATTCTTTTCTCAAAACGAATTGGAAGCTGTTAAAAATGGTAACGAAGTAGAACTTGCACTTAAAACAGCACCCGGAAGAGTGGTTAAAGCAAAATTAGAGTATGTAGTTGATGCCACTAGTCAAGGACTTATGAATAATGCAGGAGGAATGCTCGGTGGTAACGCAACAACAGCTGGAATTCCCGAAACAGCGAGACAATTGCCGGAAACCGATGGAAAACTTATTGCAAAATTTATGCTAGATGAAAACGAACCGCCTTTAACGATTGGTTCCAGAGGAACAGCAGTTATTTACTCCGAGCATATCAAACCTTTACATCTTATCCGCAAAGTAATGGTGCGTGTGGGTAGTAAAATCAATTATTTAATCCCAAAACTGCATTAATATGTTCAATAAGATAAGTATAGCAAGTGCGCTCTTATTAGGTTTGACATCCTGTATCGGTTACAAAGCGGCCAGCCCCGAAAAAATAGAACGGTTAAAAAATAACAGCGAGATAAAGGCAAATATGAAGATTTCCGATAAATGGATTCAGGAAAAACAGCAAGATCAACCTGATTTTCCTTACCAGTGGATGAGTGAACTGCTCAGTCCTGAATTGGAGGCAATGATCAAAGAAGGATTAGCACATAATGTTGATATCATCATTTCTAAAGAAAAACTGAACCAGGTTGAGTTATCCATGGATATTGCAGGCAGCAGCCTTTATCCTAGTGTTAATGCATTAGCAAATACCAGCAACAACCTCGTTAGTGGGAGCCATATCGGTAATCTGCAATTTAAAGCCAATTGGGAGCTTGATCTTTGGGGAAAAAATAAATCAGCAGAAATGGTAAGTGTAAGCCAATATTATTCAGCAGTATTTAAGAAAAAACTGCTAGAACAATCAGTCGCTGCTATGATCGCTAAAGCCTACTACCTGAATATCTCAGGGCAGTATCAGGAGCAGAAGATCAGTGATTATATTTCGAAAACCCAAGATCTGAAGAAGATATTTACCGTTCAAAATAAAGTAGGAACCGCCAATACGCTTGACTTATCAAATATCGAAAGCGAAATTATTCTTTTGAATTCTTATCTGGAAAAGGTTAAAAATGCCAATTCGCAGTCAAGAAGGAGTTTAGAAATGCTTTGCGGAAAATACCCAGAAGGTTTGATAAAAGTAAATTCAGATTTTTTTACTTTAAAACACGATATCCCAACAGATTTTCCATTAAGTCTATTGGAAAAGAGATCCGATATTATGGCGCAGCTGTTTCAAATCGAATCTAGCTTCTATGAAGTTCAGGAAGCCAAAGCTGCGAGATTGCCTTCCCTTAATATAAGTGCTGCTTTCGGAGCTGCAGAAACCAATGTTGGAGGCATCAGCAATTTATTTTCTAATCCCCTGATAAAAGTTGGAGGTGGGTTGACAACTCCCATTTTTAATGGAGGAAGACTCAAGAAAAATGTAGAAATAAAAACCTCTCAACAGCAGCAGGTAATAGAAGATTATTCAAAATCGGTGCTTTTGGCTTTCTCTGAAGTAGAATCTGCATTAGCAAATTTAAGTTCTATCGATAAGCAAAAAGTTTTTCAGCAACAACTTATTACTGCGTTAGAGAAGAATATCGCTTTAACAAAAAAACAGATACAAATCGGTAGTAGTAACAGTTTTGTTCTGATAAAAAAACAAAGAGAACTGATAAAGAAAGAAATGAACAACATAGATCTCGATCTCCAACAGCGCATGGAAAGAATTAATCTCTATATGGCTTTAGGAGCCAGCGGTCTAGAAAAATTTTAAAAGTTAAAAAAACTTTAAGTAGAATTTCGCAAATACAAAAAGCTCCAACTGGAGCTTTTTTTTTTACTTTAAAAACTATATCTGTCCTAATGATCTGTTCTACTCTTCTCAACCAAGTCTTAATTCAAAAACTTCTGTCAATTGCTCTGTAATAAATGTAAACACTTCTATTCCAAAATATTCAGTATCTGTTTCAGAAAGATCCTGAGGTAATTAAATCCACAGGAACGGATTATTGTATATGTTCATGATTGTGTCAGGTATTTTCCTGGCTGATTATGAATCAGAACTGTGAATCATTCGAACTGATGTGGAATAATTAGACAATAGTAACTATGAAAAATAAGGTGCCTTTGAAGGTAATTAAAAAATAACTATTATAACCCGTTGTGCATTATGATTTAGGGCTATAAATAAGATAAATAAGTTGTTCATTGCTCTGATAATCAGTAAACTGTTTTTACGACAGAACGATTTAGAATGAACAACCTATTAGCAAATTACGAAAGAATATTGGGAGTTTTAAGAGAAATATCAACAGAGCGGCAATTACCCATGCAGCGCAGGCGCCCTTCGCTGAGCGATCTTGAGGAGATCAGCCTGAGTTTTTGTCCTATCGGTATCGAAAAGATTTCATCCGGAATTTAATGAACATAAACTGGAAAACCATGGAAATAGACATCGTAACAAAGCAGGCTCATGCCTATTTCTTCCATTTCATCAGTTTTGCTAAGTGCAATGAGTTTCAGCCAGAATATTTTTGTTACACAACCGGAGGTTCCTCTCTTTAATTTTAGGTGCAGCAAACGAAGATCAGATGATTACCAAATTATAACTTTTAACATTATTTGTTCAGTGTTTGTTCAGTACTTGCTCAGTGATCACTCAGTGTAGACTGTATCAATATTGACTGATTACTGTATAAAAATTGATTAAAAATTGCTATTAATTAAAATCTGGTATTAGGATGTGTTCGTTTTAATGTTTATCTTAATTATCTATAAACTAATCAGGTAATTATGGCAATCATCAAAAATGGCGTTAATGGGACTGTTTCCGGGAAAGCAGGTTCTGTTGTGTTTGTCTTAACGAAAACAGGAAATTATGTGCGTTCTCTCCCTCGTGTTAAAAAACGGGCACCTACACCTGAGCAGCTGCTCAGTAGAACACGCTTCAAAATTGTGAGGTCGCATATTAGTATGTTAAATCCCATTATCAATATTGGTTATAATGCATACAGCTATCCTAAGCGGGCATATGATGTGGCGATGTCTTATAATTTGAACCAGGCACTTATTCAGAAAGAAGACGGTTTTGTAGTTGACTGGCAGAAATTTATGATTGCCAAAGGAAGCCCGAATCCCATCACTTCCTACACGATGGATTTCGATCAAGAAAATCAAGTGATTCGGGTTACCTGGGAATATGATGTCTATCTGGAGAAGAAGTTTAACACCAGGTCTTACGATTCCTTCTTAATCCTGTATAATGCAGAAGATAATGGGGCTGAATATCCACTTTTGATGAACGACTCGAAAGACAGTTTAATATCTTGCAAACAAAATGTTAAAATCCCGAAACATAAAAAGGAAGTGACGTATGAAGTGTTTATCTTTTTTGTAGAGAGCTATGGTGGTGGTAATACAGACAGTATGCACCTGGGCAATATAAAGGTTTGAGCGGTATCATGTGTCATTATTCCAGGGTGAATGTAAACTGGAGTTACGACCTTTGAAACAGATTTAATAAATTAAAGAAACCCGTTGTGCATTATGATTTAGGGCTATAAATAAGTTGTTCATTACTCTGATAATCAGTAAACTGTTTTTACGACAAAACGATTTAGAATGAACAACCTACTAGCAAATTACGAAAGAATATTGAAGGGTTCAAGACCAGGATTTTAACAAAGATTACCGCGATGACTGTCATTCATTACATCAACAAAAATATATTCAACAGAAATATCAATAATTTAAAAATTAGCACTATTTAAAATGCATAACGGGTTATTATAAATATTAGGTTAACTTTTTACTATCGTTGGGTGAGACTGGGGGAGTTGGTGCCGAGGCGTAAAGGAAAACGGCATTACTTTTACAAAGAGGATTTGTTACAGCAACTGGAAGAAGGAAGACGACGGGGAAGGATCTGATGTTTCCGTGAGCGGTAATGATCTGCAATGATAGACTCGTTACGAGCGATTATATCATTTGGAGTCAATTTTAAAGCTCATTTGTTCGAGAGCTGTTCGACTGTTGTTCGAGAGCTGTTCGGGACTTGCTCGTGACTTGTTCGGGTGCGCTTCGACTGCTGTTCGACAGGGCTTCGGGAAACTGCCGAAGCCCTGTCGAACAATTGCCGATAATTAACCAAAGTAATCTCGAACAAGTCTCCTAGTGTATGCGAGCATGTGTCAAACGCGTGTCGATGCCACTTGTTTATGGTCGGCTTGTTATGATGATCGCAGTTGATGATGAAGACACTCATTTGCGATCATTTACGTTCATTTATCGTTATGTCAAATTTTAGGACTTACTTTCGCTTTCGATGTATCCAATGGCTGTAAGATGGAGCATATTTGAAATTTTAGATCTGCCTGGGATGTTTTGATTCAGACCGATCCTGTTGAATAATATTTTTGAGATTGACTAGGGTTAAGTTTTCCTGAGTCGTCTTTTATTTGTTGTATTCTCTTTTATTTGAAATATGCTGTTTGCTTAGCTGTATCTGAAAGAAGAAATACCAAAACCTAGATAACGAATAATATGAATATACTGAAAAAAGATGCCTTCCTGAGGTTACCATTTGTATGTGGACTATTGCTGCTCGGTGGCAATAGTTTCGCACAGCAAGTGGTCCTGAAGAATGATAAAATACAGCGCACATTGACCTATGACGGGCAGGTATGGAGGACAACTTCTTTTATGGATATGGATCACAAAAGAAAACTGAAAGTAACGAGTGATGAAATCCATATTCTACCTATGGAAACTACGAAAGGCTATAGCATTGATGCGTTTATAGCCGTAAATAAACCTAAAGAATTCAACAAAGGAGATACCTCTTTTGTGGAGATCAGTTATCGTCCGAAAGATAAGTTTAAGCAAATTTTAGAAATTCCACTAGAATTGAAGATCACTTATTTTGTGGTGGCCGGCGAACGTTTTTCTAGAAAGAAGTTGCAATTATCGTATGCCCGAAAAGTAACGGTAGACCGTCTGGAGGTAGAGCGTATGTATATGCAGAAGAATGCTAGCGGAGGTGGACGCGGAGAGCCTGTGTTTATTGATAATGCGTGGTTTTTTGGTCTTGAATATCCTGCGGGGCATAGTAGACATACCGATGGTAATTTACCTGCAGCAGATGCGCGTCATTTTGAAAAAGTTGGTAATTACAGTTTCATCGATCTGGAAGGCCGGGATATCGAACCGGAGACAAAAAAAGGTGCCATGCGCTTAATGCATTTTCCGGGTTTTGCGAAACAAAATACGACGGGTGGCTTTAACATAGACAGTAAAATAGCAGCTACTGGGGTTGTAAAAGATGACCTTTCTATCCAACAATCTTTTATGGACTATCTATCGACGATGTGGAAGGCACCGAGTTCATTTTTACATTATAATAACTGGTTTGATGCAGCCGCCAAAGACCTAAGCGGTGACGGACTGCTCAACGTTTATAAAAGCTTTAAAAAAGCAATTGAACCCTATGGCGTGAAAATGGACGCTATGGTGGCCGATGATGGATGGCAGGACAGAAAATCGATCTGGGAGCCTTCGCCCCGCTACTTTCCGAACGGTATGGCCGATGTTAAATTATTGCGCGATAAATTGAAAAAAGAGGGTGTTGATTTCGGTTTGTGGCTATCCATATCGGGTTATACCAATAATATTGATTGGGGGAAAGCAGCAGGTTATGCCGAAGCGGTGCGTAATGAATATTTTTCACAGTATGGTCGCTATTACAGCTTGAGTGCCGATAAGTATAAAAATGAGGTCATGAAAAAGATCCCTGCAATTGCGAAAGAACTGGATTTGGTTTATTATAAACATGATTTCAACGACCTGTCGGATAAGAGTACCGGTAACAATCATCCGGGGACAGATAGGCATGGACATGAGGCTAATCTGGATGCACAGATCGACGTTTTACTGGCAACTCGTGCAGTTAAGCCTGATATTATACAGAATCTTACCAACTGGATCTGGTTTTCGCCTTACTGGTTGGTTTACTCCGATTACTTATGGTTACTGGCTGGTGATGATGGAATGAATGCAAATTGGCCTGAATTGTCCAAATGGGCAATGAAATCTACCGACCGCGATGCTTATTTTGCGCGCATGTGGGGAAACGCTGGCGACCGTCCCTTGGTGCCGATTTCCAAAATTATGACACATGGTATCGTGAAAACGGGAGATGCATCGGAACATGAAACATTGCAGGATTGGATGGACTATGCCTTGATGCATTATGGACGCGGTACCCTTTTGAAAGAGTGGTATATCTCGGCTGCTTCGATGACGGAAGACGAATGGAAGGTCTTGTGTCTGGTAGATAATTGGGCTAAGAAACATCGTAATGAACTCAATAAAACATTTTATGTAGGTGGTCGTCCTGATGAAGGGGCAGTGTATGGTTATATAGGCTGGGAGGGCGAACAAGGCGTGCTGACTGTCAGAAATCCCGCAGCTGAAACGCAGACAATTCGCATCCCTTTTAATGAAACGGTAGGTTTTTCACTAGCTAAAAATAAGGAATATCATGCGCAGGTGGTTTACCCTTATCATGATCAATATGCGAAAACCTTTACATCAGGTAAGGTGATGGAGATTGAGGTTCCGGGTTATTCAACGATGGCTTTGGAATTTAGAGAGGGAGCAGTTCCGTCGGTTAAGTCTGCGATTTCCAGGCCGGAGTTTAAAACGGAGAAGGGAGCGCAACAGATTACTACAAAATTGCAGGTACCTATAGATGTGAAGGGCAGAGCAGAATTGTTGATTATTGGTTGGCCTCACGACGTTCAGGTAAGTATCAATGGAGAAGTTCAGGTACCAACGAAGTCAGAAAAAGCAAATTTGAATGCCTTTGCCGGATATGCAAAAGCGGGTATGATTCTTCCGGATGCCAAAGATTGGAAAATGAACAGTTTCGATTTGATGCGGTACAAAGGTCAGGATATCGAGATTACATATAACCGTATCGATGAGTTTGAAAGTCATTTGCTACTCGAGCGTCAGGTTGAGGCAAAAGACTATAATACTGCTAATGATGTTTTATGGCCACTGTCAAATGATACTCGGAGACAGACCTTGAAACTTTACTAGTTTCAGAAACAAAATAATTAATATTATGAAATCAGTTTTTTTAACGATCGGATTGATCGTCTTTAGTTTTTTAGCGCAAGCTCAGGAAAAATTTTCCTTCGCATTTTTTACTGATCTGCACTTGAATACGAGTGAAGAAACCAAAAGTTTTGACGCTTTAGGGAAAGCTTTGGAACACGCAAAGTCTAAAAAAGTAGATTTTGTTCTATCTGGTGGTGATAATGTTGATGTCGACGCTTACAAAGCAGATCAGTTGCCGAAAGCGAAGAGTATGTTCCAGAAATACAAGGATCAGATCGATGCTTCTAAAATGAAGTATTACTACGCCATCGGTAACCACGATCGTTACTGGCACTACGATGGTAAGGATGGTGCCGGATTGTTTGAATCTGTCTTCGGTAAAAGCTACTACAGTTTTGAGCATAAAGGATGGCGCTTTATCGTGCTCAATTCGGCTCAAATTTGTAATGGTAAATATTGTGTCGATGACGAACAAAAAGCTTGGTTAGAAGGAGTGCTGGCAAGTACGCCGAAAAACCAACCGATCGTTGTAGTAGCACACGTTCCGTTCTTGTCGCTATACTATCCGGTATTGGAAGGAAAGTATACAGATGCAGATACGTTTAGTAATCAAAAAGCTGTTTTTGATCTTTTTGGTCAGCATAACCTGAAGTTAGTTTTGCAGGGACATCAGCACCTTTATGAGGAAATCAAAGTAAAAGGTGTACAGTTTATCACTGCAGGTGCTATCTGTGCGAGCTGGTGGGGTGGCCCATTTCATGGTACACAAGAAGGTTACCTAAAAGTGGATGTCAACGGTGATAAATTCAAATGGGACTATATTGATTACGGTTGGACCGTTAATGGTAAGTAAATAACAGGGAATGGATTATTAAGCCTCTCACGTCAAGTGAGGGGCTTTTTACTTATCTTGTTTTAAATACTTAAAATAAGGGAAATTCACCCTCTTTTAAATAAATTTTTGCACTTTAGTAACATCAAATCTAAAGAACATAAGATCATTATGAAATTGAAAAAAATCTATGCAATATTGGCATTCCAGCTTATTGCTGGAGGTCTTTTTGCACAGGAACAGCTCGATAGCCTTGCTGTTACAAAATTAAGTCCCCTCTTTTCTCAACCGACTCTGAAGAATAACAAGCTGGTTGTCCCGCAGATAAAAGGATATGAAGTCTCTCTGATCGGGTCGGATAATAAAGTGGTGATTGACCTAAATGGTCATATATCGCAACCTCTGATCGATAAAAAAGTTAATGTACTCTATAAGATCGTACGTAAATCGGATCGGGCTTTTGGTGAAATTCCGATGAAAGATATTGTCATCAAAGGTGTATATGGTGATAATGGAGTGGGGGAACAACCTTTCGTAATTCCTTCCTTGCGTGAGTGGTATGGTGTGGATGGCGTATTCCAATTGCGTCCTGAGTCAACGATCGTGCTGGAACAACAAAATGAAGAGTCGTCAAAAGTTGCACAGCTTTTAAAAGAGGATATCAAAAAGTTGATCGGACTGGATCTGCCTGTGCGAACTGGAGAACCAAAAGCGGGTGATATTTTTATTGGATCTAAAGGTGATAAGGCTTTGGGAAATGAAGGGTATTCGCTAAAAATTGATGATGTTTTCAGTATTCAGGCTCCAAATTATAACGGTAAGGTTTTCGGAACGAGAACATTACTTCAATTGCTTGCTCAAAATAAAAAACAACTGAGCATATCGAAAGGTTTCTCTCGTGATTATCCTACATACGAGGTGCGGGGATTTATGCTGGATGTTGGACGTAAATTTTTTACGATCGATTTCTTAAATGATTATGTGGAGATGATGTCTTATTACAAGATGTCAAATTTCCATATCCACCTTACGGATAACGCCTTCGATAAATATTTTAACTACGATTGGGATAGCACTTATGCAGGTTTTCGGTTAGAAAATGAACGCTATCCAAATCTTGCCTCTAAAGATGGACACTATACCAAAGCTGAATTTATTGCCTTACAGAAAAAGGCGCTTCGTTATGGGGTGACTATTATTCCAGAAATCGATGTGCCTGCCCATTCATTGGCAATTAGCCATGCTATTCCTGAAGTAGGGAGCCGTAAGTTTGGAATGGATCATCTTGATCTGGATAATCCAAAAAGTTATGAGGTGGTCAAAAATATTTTTGATGAATATACACAAGGTCCTAATCCGGTATTTATTGGTGAAGAGATACATATCGGAACGGATGAGTATGCAAAAAGTGAATCTGAGAAATTTAGAAAATTCACCGATTACGTGATTAAAGTGGTGCAGGATAATGGTAAGAAAGTACGTGCCTGGGGTGCTTTGACACATGCTCAAGGAACAACGCCTGTTCGGGTTAAGGATGTACGATTAAACATGTGGTACAATGGTTATGCCGATCCTATCGCGATGAAAAAATTGGGTTACCAACAGATCAGTACACCTGATGGTTGGTTGTATATCGTACCGGCTGCGGGTTATTATTACGACTACCTCAATACCGACCACCTGTATAATAATTGGGAACCGAGAATGATTGGTGATATCACCTTTGAAAAAGGTGATCCGATCGTTGATGGTGGTATGTTTGCCGTTTGGAATGATATCGCAGGAAATGGGATATCGGAAAAAGATGTGCATAACCGTGTGTTCCCAGCCATACAGGTACTTGCTGAGAAAATGTGGGGAGCAGCAGATCAACATACAAGTTTATTTACTTTCAATCAAAAGAAAAAATCAGTCATTGAAGCTCCAGGTCTAAATATGAGAGGTCATTATGCGGCTCTTGATCCTGTGATTGTTCACCTGAATTTTGATTCGCAAACGCGCAATCAAATGGATAACGAATGGAAAGAAGCTAACACCACGGGTACTCAATTTGAAAAAGGGATAAAAGATAATGGTCTTAAGTTTACGGGTGAAACAAGTAAATTGATTTTACCTATTGCTGAAATTGGTGAGCAGTATACGGTGTTTTTCTGGATCAAACCTGAGACAAATTTAGTTGGTGATCTGTTTGTATCGAAAAATGCAAAAGTTTTCAGTGATGGTAAAGGTCTTGGATATGCTCGTGACGGTTATCAATACTATTTTGATTATACTTTACCTATAAATGAGTGGAGTCAGCTAAGCATCACAGGTGATCATATCGGTACACAATTGTATGTGAACGGTAAATTGATCAAGGATATGAAACCTTTTGATGTGGTGATGCCTTATAAGGATAAGAATAATGGTAAAGAAATCAAGTATAAGAAAGTGCAGACCTTAGTTTTTCCGCTGTCCGAGATCAGCTTAAAAAATGCTATTTTAGATGAGCTAAAGGTTTATAATAAAAAATTGACCAGTCAAGAAATTGTGAGTGAATTTAGAACATACTAGCACTTTTTACAATCATTTCGAACTGCTCTTTATATCTTACATGCCTGCCATTTTGAAATGGTAGGCATGTTTGTTTTGAGTATAATCGTAAAAAAAGATATCATCCAATCTTTGGATGATATCTTTTAAAAACTTTATTTTAGGATATAAGACGAAAGGTAATAGTCCTGTCGGAAATTAATTTGAAACAGCGATGATGCTTTCAAATACTTTGTCCATAAAGAGTACAGTATCCATATTTTTTTCATACTTCCTATGTTCAAATAGAAGTTCAAAATTACCGTTATATTTCATTGCAACAAGTTCAAATTTGCGTAGTTCCAGCCAGGTTGGAATCTCCTCGATACTGGGTACTGCACAGGTGATGGTTTTAAAATTTCCTTGTTGCGTAATGCTATAATGAACATGGACCGGAGTAGAGGTCTTCTTCGGATAGCTGACCATAATGTTTTGTTTCATACTGAATATAAAAATGAAAAAATAGTTGATGCCGCTCACTACGAAGAGCAGGAATCGCTAAGTGCAGACGATCTGCCTAAAGCCAGAAAGATAGAAGGAGAGATGTCGTTATCAATGAACGAGGACGTAGCGTAATCTCAGTTTTTAATCACATTTATGTAAGATACTGAAATTAAGTTAAATAAGCAAATGTTAGGCAATTGTTGTATGAAGCGTTGAAACGCTATTATACCTTTTTGGAGCGTAAAATTATTGTGATTTATCGGTTATTTAGTGTTAAATTAATATCTTTAGAGCTAGGTCGACAGCAGGTATGACCACTATCAATTAAACCATTCGAGTAATACCGAGATTATTATGAACGCAAGAAGAGAATTTCTCCAAAAGGGATTTTTGGGAATATCTGGATTAGCCTTAGCCAGTACATTTCAATTGGAGGCACGGGCAACTACTTTAGTAAAAAAAGGAAAAGAAGATGGCTTCCATTTGGGAGTTGCAGGTTATAGTTTTGTCAATTTTAAGTTAGACGAGTCTTTAAGTATGATGAAGCGGATGGATATTAAATACCTATGCATCAAAGATTTTCATCTTCCTTTTAAGAGTACAGCAACCGAAATTAGTAATTTTCATGAAAAGCTAAAGCAATCTGGTGTTACGGGTTATGCTGTAGGTCCGATTTACACCACTTCGGTAAAAGCAATCGACGATGCTTTCGATTATGCTAAACGTGTAGGAGTTAATTTAATCATCGGTATTCCGAATAAAGAAGATTTGACCTATCTATCCAATAAGACAAAGGAAACAGGTATCCGTTTTGCGATTCATAATCATGGTCCTGAAGATAAATTGTATCCGAATGCTACGGTGATTTATAATCTGATCAAAGATTTAGATGCTAACCTGGGGATGTGTTTTGATATGGGACATGATACGCGGGATGGTCAGGACGCGATCAAAGATTTACAACAATATCACAAAAGAATATTTGATATACACCTCAAAAATGTCACTTCAGCAACTGCGGAAGGGACTACCTGTGAGCTTGGTCGTGGAGTCATTCATATTCCTTTATTTATAAAAGCATTGCGTAAGGTGAACTATAGTGGTAAGTGTAGCTTGGAACATGAAAAAGATATGGAGGATCCTTTGGCAGGTTTGGCCGAATCGACAGGATATTTTAGAGGTGTTTGTGCTGTTTGATCTTTAGAATAAATTATATGTTTTCAACTAAGTTAATCCCATATTTTACATCAGTGAAAGTATGGCTATCCTTCTTGCTTTTCTTTATGATTGTTGTGGATGTAAGGGCGCAACATCAGGATCATGTTTTATGGTATAAAGAACCTGCTAAAAACTGGAATGAAGCATTGCCTGTCGGAAATGGTCGATTGGGTGCTATGGTATTTGGCGATTATAATAAAGAGACGATACAGCTTAATGAGGAAAGTTTATGGGCAGGTACCAAACAAGATGCAAATGCGGATGCTGCTACAAAATTGCCAGAAATACAAGCGTTATTGATCGCTGGTGAAATTGAAAAAGCTGCTGCGCTATCCGAAAAATACCTAAAAAGCGACCCGTTAAGAATACGCTCTTACCAGTCTTTTGGAGAATTACAGATTGATTTTGCGAACGAACGGTATAAACCTGAACAGATTACTGATTATCGACGTGAATTGGATATTCAAAGTGGTATTACAACTGTCCACTATCAATTGAATGGGGTACAGTATAAAAGAGAAGTTTTTGTATCGGCTCCTGACAATGTGGTCGTCATCCGCTTGACGGCAGATAAACCGGGTAAACTTACTTTCCGTTTATCGTACGGTAGGGAGCAGGATGCTACTGCGATGCCACAGAGTGAAAAGGAACTGCGCATACAGGGACAGATTGCAGATCTGCCACATAAAGATGCGAGTGAACCAGGATTGCATATGAAGTTTGCAGGTTTGATGCGAGGCGTAAACAAAGGAGGTAGCCTAGTGGCGATAGCCAATTCATTTTTTGTGAAAGATGCCGATGAGGTATTGATCTATTTTACCGCTGCGACCGACTATAATTTCTCGATATTAAATTATGACCGTACGATCGATCCATTTTTACGTTGTCAGGAAATCATCGATAAGGTTAAAAATTTACCCTTTGACGAGGCTGAGAAACGTCATGTAATGGATCATCGTAATTTATTTGACCGTGTGGTTTTTAATATGGGTACCCCCTCTCTGTTGCCCACCAATGAGCGTCTAAAAATGGTGAAAGACGGTCAACTGGATTTGTCTCTGATTAGTCTATATTTTCAATATGGACGCTATCTATTGATGGGGTCATCCCGTGCGCCAGGTGTACTTCCTGCTAATCTGCAAGGTATCTGGAATAAGGATATGAATGCGCCATGGAGTTCTGATTTTCATACCAATATCAATATCCAGATGAATTATTGGCCAGCAGAGGTGTGTAATCTTTCTGAAACGGTCGTGCCTTTTTCAAACTTTATTTCGGCTTTACGTGAACCCGGTCGTGTCACCGCCCGGAAAACATACAATGCTTCGGGATGGACAATGAACCACCTCACGGATTTATTCGGACGTACCGCGATAACGGATGGTGTTGGATGGGGTACTTTTCCTATCGCAGCTTCATGGCTGGTACTACATCAATGGGATCATTATTTGTTTACAAAGGATAAAGAATACTTGAAGAAAGAGGCTTACCCGTCAATGCAGGAAGCAGCGCAGTTTATGTTGGACTATCTTGTCGAAGATAAAAACGGAAATTTGGTTACAGCTCCTTCGAATTCCCCTGAAAATCAATATCGCATGGCTGATGGAAAGCAGTTTATGTTAACGTATGGTGCCACCATGGATGTACAGATCATCAATGAATTATTTCAAGCATGTGTGGAAGCAGAAACAATTTTAGGTCAAAAATCTGATTTTTCTGATCGCTTGAAAGCTGCAATGAAAAAACTACCTCCGGTTAAAATTAGTCCACGCTATAACACGATTCAGGAATGGATAGAGGATTATGAAGAGGTTGAACCGGGTCACCGACATATTTCGCATCTTTTTGGTTTGTATCCAGGGAAATCAATTAATGCAAATGACCCTGAAATTTTTGAAGCTGCACGCAGAACGATAGCCCGTCGTCGTTTTTATAATGAGAATGAAGGCAACCGTATGGGAAGCTATACAGGATGGAGTCGAGCTTGGATGATCAATTTTTACGCACGTTTACTGGATGGGGATGAGGCTGGAAAAAATGTGCAGGAGCTCCTAGCTAAAACAACTTTGGATAATTTGTTTAATACGCATCCACCATTTCAGATTGATGGTAACTTTGGCGGAACTGCAGGTATAGCAGAGATGTTGATCCAAAGTCATAATGATGAGGTACATTTATTGCCAGCACTGCCACCGACTTGGGCAACTGGAGAAGTAAAAGGTTTGCGCGTACGTAATGGATTGGTTGTGGATATGAAGTGGGAAAATGGAGAGTTGATTGATGCTGCCATATATGCTAAAGAGACTAAAAAGGTAACAGTGCGTTATAAAAATAAAGTAAAAACAATGAAAGTAACTGCGAATAAACCGCTGATTGTTCAATTTTAATTTTAATTTATCAATAAACACAAAGGGCTCCAATGTAATGGAGCCCTTTGTGTTTATTGGTATTTACATGAATTATTTATATTCCTATTATAATATTTTTTACAGTTCAATCATACATTTTGTTTCTAGAACCTATTTAAGAATAGCTGACAATATCCTAGTTAAAGTTTAGTTCTCGAATAATAGTACTATTTGCAAAGAAAACATAGATATAGGTCAAATTAAGCGTGGTTGTATTTATATGAATTGCGAATCTTTACCATGTACGAATAGAAGATATATTACTGCGAAAACAACGATGTTGTTATAACCTAATAAAAAATACGATACGCAAAGTAAACTGTCTATTCTTTATTTCGGAATTGAATGATGGAGCAGGTACAGGTAAAACAAAATTTTAATGAATTGTTTAAGGAATATCATCAAAGATCATTTTTATTTGCACGATCTCTTGTTCATATCAATGAAGTAGCGGAAGACATTGCTTCCGAAGCGCTGATTGTGTTGTGGGAGCGAATGAATGTTGAAATTGTTCAATCTCCTAAGAGTTTTCTTTTTAGAGTTGTAAAAAACAAGGCTCTTGATTACCTCAAACATCAAAAAGTTCTGAAAAGATTTGTCGAATCTATTGATGAATGGAATGGAAAGCAGTTGCAACAGCATATGAATACTTTAGATAAAAGAGATGAAGAGGTTCTTTTTTCGAAAGAAATCAAAGAAATAGCTGCGAAGACTTTAGAGTGTTTACCAAAAAAAACCAGAGAAGTATTTGTACTAAGCCGACATCAGCATCTGTGCGGTAAGAAAATAGCAGAGGAGTTGGGTATTACCGTGAAAGGTGTGGAATATCACATTACAAAAGCTTTGAAAGTTATGACGGTCAATCTCAAAGATTATATAACCAAAGTCTAGTTTATCATTATTCTCGCCTACTACTTAAAGTGTTTCTTTGGATAAATTTTCATGGATATGAAATTTTGATTAAAATTTTACAATCTATTATGAAGTGAATTTTGTGTCATTACAATACTATAAAATTAGTTGTACATCCGATGTTTTGTGCAAAAAAACATTGATAAAAGTCAAAATAAGCGTAGCTGCTCAGGCAACATATTTTAATCTTTACAGTATAAATAAGCAATGTTGTTTCTCGTAAACGATTATTGTTTTTTTATTAACCATCTATGATCAGGACATAACAGACCAACTGTTATGATCGGATAAATAACCAAGTTTACTTACAAAGTATTATAAACCAATGAAAAACTATAAAATATGGATTAAATTGTCCCTACTATGTGGCCTATTTATACTTTCCTCTTTTCGAGTAGACATCAAGTTTCATATTGAGAGCGACTATTTGAAAATTACTATTGATGATAAAGGAAGTATTAAGAGTTTGTTTGATAAATCTAAAGAAATGGAGTATTTTTCTAATGGACAATCTTCCCCTATATTAAGTCTTTACAAGAAATCAACTTATATCCATCCTGAAAAAGCAGTCTATAATAAAACTGCCCAGACAATAAGTCTATACTATCCATCCAAGAATATTGCAATTGTTAAAATAATCAATAAAGGAAGATACCTCCGTTTGGAGTTACTTTCTTTAAGTTCTAGTAAAGATATTGAAGCTATAGTGTGGGGGCCATATCAAACAACAATAAACCAAATAGTAGGTGAAACAGTGGGAGTGGTGAGAGATAAGGAATTTGCTTTGGGTATACAAGCATTGAACATCAATACCATAGAAGGGATTCCTGAAAGTGGAGATAATGCTGGTGGAGGCATGTTTATTGACCCTCTACCAGGACAACAACTGCCCGAATCTTTAAAAGATCAAATAGGCAAAAGGGTTTCTATTGATGTCAATAAGGATGGTGATTTACCGGACTATGTACGGATGTATAGAGGTAGTATGGCTGTAAAGAAGCCACATGGTAGTGAACTCCGTCTGTTTTCTAGAAATAGAAATATACCTAGAATCATTGGTGCGGATGCATCTATTCAGTATGTTTCTGCAATCGATTCCGATTTTTTGGGTAGTGCTATTGCACTCTTTGGTTGTCCTGAGCCTGAGGTATTGAATGTGATTGAAGCAATCGAATTGGGTGAGGGCCTACCGCACCCTATGATTGATGGTGTTTGGACTAAAAGATCAAGAAGACCTTCGGAAGCTTATATGTTGTATGAAGGGAGTAATATGGACCACTGTTTAAATTACGCTAAACAAGCTAATTTCAGATTAGTTCATATTGGCGATATTTTTGAAAGTTGGGGACATTTCGGATTACGGACTAAACGTTTTCCAAATGGAGCTGGTGATATTAAAAAGTTTACTGCAAAAGCTAAAGATGCAGGTATATCGATTGGTATACATACCCTGACTACTTTTACTGGGGTAAACGATGCATATGTTTCTCCAGTTCCTAATGATAGTTTGGCAAAAACAGGTAGTTCTATTTTACTAAAGGATCTAGGTGAAGATGACCGGGAGCTATTTATAAAAGATCCTTTATGGTTTAACAATATGGGGACAACACATACCATTAAAATTGGGGATGAGTTGATTGCATACAAGTCTGTTTCGAAAGAAGAACCATGGCGGTTAGAAGGTTTGGTTAGAGGTCAGTTTAAAACGGTTAAGGCAAAACATAAGGTGGGGGATAAGGTCGATAAATTAGCAAATAATAGCTATAATGGATTTTTACCTGATATATATCTGCAACAGAAGTATGCCAAAAGATTAGCTGAAGTATGCAATGAGACCGGTATAGACCTGATGGATTTTGATGGATTTGAAGGTCTTGAGGCGACGGGGCATGGTACTTACGGTGAGAATAAATTTATATCCGAATGGTATAAGACGTTGGATCGTGATCGTTTGGTTTGCGGCTCAAATACGGCACATTATTTTTGGCATATCTATTCTTTTATGAACTGGGGAGAACCATGGTATAGTGGGTTAAGAGAAAGTCAGATCAATTATCGTATTGAAAATCAGCGTTATTTTCAACGGAATTATATGCCCGGCATGCTCGGTTGGTTTAAAATTGATCCAAGCTATCGTCCAGAAGAAATCGAATGGATACAGGCTCGAAGTGCTGCATTTGATGCAGGTTATCTCTTGCGAATTGACGAAAGTATTGAAAAAAGCGGTTTTAAAAATCATTTTTTTGAAGCTATCCGAGAATGGCAGAAGGCTAGAAATAGTCGGGCATTTAGCAATGCCCAGATTGAGATGTTTAAAGATCCTAAAAAGGAGTTTCACTTGAAGAAATTGACAGATTCTAGTTGGGAGCTTTATCCTGTTCGTTTATCAATGGGAAATGAACACAAATTTAGAGAAGTACAGACTGGCGAACCTGTTGCAAGTCATTTTAATATAGAAAATTCATTCGGCGCTCAACCTGTTCAATTCTATATCGAAGCGAATACAATTGAAGGAAATAAAACGGCAACAATAACCAATTTAAAGCTAGAAATAAATAAGTTTCAAGTGATTGAAATAGATGAATCAATTAAAGCAGGTGACAAGCTGATGTGTGATGGCCAGGTACTTTATTTATGTGATGCAACTTGGAACAAGCTGAAAGAGTTAAAAATAGGGAGTATGCCGCATTGGGATGAGGGTAAAAATGAAGTTGTGATTACAAGCGATTTTTCAGGTGAGCAGTCTCCTGTTTTAAAGTTTGACTTCAAGACTATAGGTAAACCTGAAGCTGTTAAGTCAATAATTGATCAATAACCTCTTTTTTTAATCGAATTATAATAAATTAATTTAACCTTAAATCGTTACCATAAAAGTGATCGCCTATGATAAAAACTGATTAAAAACTCTTTAGTAAGGGAATTGATAATATTCTTTTCCAAAGAAATTACTATCCAATGCTAACCATATTAACCTATGAAATTATGAATGAAAAATATAAACTCTACAAACCAAATTTAAATAATGGAATATTGACGATGAGTGTCATCGTTCTTGTTTCTGCGATACATACCCTACCCACCTTTGCTTCTGTAAAAGTGACAGGATCTAATTCAGTTTTTGTACTAAAAGACAATCTATTAGATTTAAGTAGTCAACAAGCAATAGTAACTGGGGTAGTTACCGATGAAAAAGGCAACGTTATTCAAGGAGCTTCAATTAAGGTTAAAGGTACAAAAAATGCTACTTTAACAAATAAGAATGGAACTTTTGAACTATCAAGTTTACCTGCAAATGCGGTATTACTGATCTCTTATGTCGGTAAAAATTCAAAAGAAATACCGGTCAATAATCAGTCTGTTATTAATATTGTTCTTACGGAAAGTGCCTCCGATTTGGAAGAAGTAGTCGTGGTGGGCTATGGTACACAAAAGAAAGTAAACCTAACAGGTGCAGTTTCCTCGGTGAGCACAGAACAAATTAAGAATATCCCAGCAGGAAATCTGTCTAATTTAATTGCAGGAAGAGCTCCCGGGGTAACAGCTGTTGGAACTTCGGGATTGGCAGGAGCTTCGTCATCGATTCGAATTCGTGGAAGTTTTGCAGAGCCTTTGTATGTTATTAATGGTATCATAAGTGGAAAGGCAGATTTTGATGCGCTAGATGCCAATGAGGTGGAAACGATCAATTTTCTTAAAGATGCTGCAACTGCATCTATTTATGGATCAAAGGCCGGTAATGGTGTTGTACTTGTTACAACAAAAAGAGGTGTGAGTCAAAAGCCAGTATTTGAGTATAAAACATCTTTCTCATCCTCATCGCCTACTAAACCTATTCAGGATTATAGTGCCGCAGAAGAAATAGAATTTTTGAATCAGGTTGCTGTTACAAAAGATCAAGAAAAACCTTATGGACCTGATATCGTAGATTATTTCAAGGATAAAAGTTATAATATTAACGACTATATCTGGCAGTCTCCAACAGTACAACAACATAATTTATCTGCAAGAGGTGGAAGTGAATCGATCCTTTACTATTTCTCGATGGGCTATCATACGGAAAAGGGATCCTATAAAAATTTAGGGTATGATCGTTATAATTTCCGATCTGATGTAAGCGCAAAGATTACAGATCGATTTAAAGTGAGTGTAAATTTGAGTGGAAATCAACGAAATTATGATCGATGGTATTGGCCATATGACGGTGAAGATGACTTTAACGTGGGAGATTTTTACCGAGCGACGTTTAACTGGACTCGTCTATACCCTTTTTATGTGGATGAAAATGGCAATCCAACTTCGGATACAAAGGCGTTTCCTGTGGTTCCAGGAGCTTGGCATCCAATTGAGTTAATGGAAAATAGTGGCAGTTATCGACATAAAAAAAATCGAAATTTGGATGGAATTGTCCGGCTTGATTTAGATCTTTCAGATTTTTTGAAAGGTTTGAGTACCAGCTTGCAAGGACATTATATGGCTTCAGATCGTAACTCAAAAGCTTTTGTGCTTCACAATAAAGCATATATCTTTCAGTCGGCAAGTACAACAAATAAATTTATCCCAGGTCCCATTGATCCGACAAAAGTAAATATTCACAATTTGAGTTCGACTTACCCGAATATCAATGAACAGGTCAATTTAGATAATTCGTATCAGCTCAACTGGAATTTAAAATATGAAAATACCTTTGGTAATCATTTTGTTTCAGCCTTAGGAGGCTATGAACAGGCGGGTGGCAATGGTAAATACTTGACAGGTCGTGCAGATGAATTGTTAACGACGAACATAGATCAAATTTATAATACCTCCTCCGATATTTTGAAACGATGGTTTGACGGTAATGAGTCTGAA
The DNA here is from genome assembly GCF_012030425.1 of Sphingobacterium sp. B16(2022). Classification (GTDB taxonomy): domain Bacteria; phylum Bacteroidota; class Bacteroidia; order Sphingobacteriales; family Sphingobacteriaceae; genus Sphingobacterium; species Sphingobacterium anhuiense. The sequence goes on from NZ_JAAUVN010000002.1 coordinate 374,574, forward strand.
AGTGCACGGGCTTCATGGATCGGACGCTTTAACTATACTTATTCTGACAAGTATATCGCTGAAGTTTCATTCCGTTATGATGGTAATTATAAATTCGCACCAGGTAAGCAGTGGGGATTTTTCCCTTCAGTATCAGCCGCTTGGCGAGTTTCGCAAGAGCAATTTATGAAGGATTTGCCTTGGTTAAGTGATTTGAAACTGCGGGCTTCTTATGGTTCATCTGGTAATGATGATTCAGGAAGCCAATCTGTAGCGCCTTTTCTTTGGACTCAGGCTTATACTAAAAGTTCTGGATTTGTATTTGGTTCATCCTTACGTGACGGTTTAACAGCAGGACCAATGCCCAATCCATCTATAACCTGGTCTACTTCTCGTATGTTTGATTTCGGCATTGATTATGGCTTTTTTGGTCAAAAATTAACAGGTGAAATAGACTTTTTCAAAAGAACGCAAAGCGATATTTTAGGAGCAAGACTTGCTTCTACTCCTTCTACTTTGGGGGCTAGTTTACCAGATGTAAATTATGCTGAACGCTCATGGAAAGGTCTTGATTTTTCCGTTAACTGGAAAAATAAATCGGGTAATGATTTTCAGTATTCTTTTTATGCTAATATGGGTTATGCTGTAGATCAATGGGACATAATTGATGAGGCAGCAGCGCTTAGAGATGGAACATATCAAGACAATTGGAGAAGTGCAATTGGTCAACCAGCAAATCGGGTTTATGGTTTAGTTTCAAAAGGAATTATCCGGACGCAAGAGCAACTGGACCAATTACCGGAAGGGTTTATACAATATGGGCGCTCTCCTAAATTAGGATACCTCTTGTTTGAAGATATTAGAGGGGCTAATTTCTCAGAAGGTCCTGATGGTAAAATCGACGATAATGATATGACCTATTTGTCGGATAATGGGTCTCCTCGTATTAACTATGGAATTGGCTTTAACTTTGAATGGAAGAGATTTAGCTTAAATGCACATTTTCAGGGAGTGGGTGCCTATGATCGAATGGTGAGTACTAGAAATGGTGGTGGTGTATTCCAAAATGACCGTCCTTATTTTGAGTTATGGGCAAACAATTATTGGACTCCTGAAAATCCAAATGCCGAGTATCCAAGAGTTTCTGGAGAGTTTCAAGTGGCCGATGTAGGAGGAGGACCATCTACATTTTGGATTAGAAATGGGGCATATATCCGGTTGAAAAATTTAGATCTTGCTTATGCATTACCAGATAATTGGTTTAAATCTATTGGTCTAAGTCGTGTTCAGTTTTATTTTAATGCAACAAATCTCTTCTACCTTACTGGACTAAAAGAGCATGATCCGGAACAAGAAACCTTGGATTCGTATCCACTGATGAAAACTTTTACTGGCGGATTGAATATTACTTTTTAAAGGAAATTAACGATGATAACTGTACGAAATAATAAAAGAAAATTTACAATTTTCTTCTCTATAATGACTATGATGGCTATCTTTTCAAGTTGTAGCAAAGTATTGAATGATGTAGATGACTTAAGTCGCTATCCTACTGAAGGAACTTTTGAAGATCTACTCACGGCAACAGCATATTTAAATAATTTATATGCCAGAAGCTTATCGGGTTGGCCTGTGAATAATGGGACTTACAGTGATGAGTCAAAAGGGATTATTGGAGATGGCGCAATTACGACTGATAATGGAACTATGAAATACTGGCCCTATGCTGCGGTAAGAAGTATCAATATCTTTTTGAAAGAGATGTCGAAAAGTACGATACCAGCTGCGCAGAAAGACCCTATGATTGGACAAGCCAAGTTTTTACGCGCATTCTTGTATTTCAAAATGGTTTATTACCATGGTGGTGTTCCTATCATTGAAATACCTCAGGAGTTGACTGATGACCTAAAAGTGAAAAGAAATTCCACTGCAGAGTGTTTTAATTTTATTATTAAGGATTTGGATGAAGCAGCGAAGGTGTTACCTGCGAAGTACGCAGATAACGATAGAGGACGAATTGATCAGGCAATTGTGAAATCATTTAAAGGGAGAGTTTTGCTGTATAAAGCTTCACCTCAATTTAATCCAACCAATCCTTATGGAAATGCTTATTGGCAGGATGCTTATACTGTCAATAGGGATGCGAAAGATTTTTTGGATCTGAATGGTTATGGCTTATTGGAAGATTTTAAAAAACTTTTTGAAACTAAAGGACATAAGGAAAATGTGTTTTCAGTAATTTATGTCAATCCAGCGAAAACGAATGGACGAGGAGAGGATGGTATCCGTCCACTTTCTGAATCAAAAAATGCGACAGGAAATGATGAGCCGATTTGGGCAATGGCAGAGGCTTTTCCAATGAAAGACGGAAAGAAACCTGGTGATCCAAGTTCTGCCTATAGCTATAATTTGCAGAATTATTGGAAAAATCGTGACCCTCGATTCGATGCAACGATGGTCTGGAACGGTGAACTTTATGAATTGAGTGGAATAAAAGGGCGCCGACAGTATACGATGGCTGGAATCGCAAAGTCTATGGATGCTTTTGGTTTCGTGATTCAAGGAGAGAATTTTAGTCGTACAGGTTTTTATACGAGAAAGGGCATCATGGAGGAGCTTCCATCTGCACAAGTGACTTTGAATGATGTCGATTGGCCAGAAATTAGGTATGCAGAGGTCTTGTTTAATTATGCTGAGGCGGCTAATGAAATAGGAAAACCAGCTGAAGCGTTAGCAGTTTTAAAAGCTATCCGTCATCGTGCTGGTATTGAGCCGGGCATAGATGGAATGTATGGCTTAAAAGTGGGGATGCGCCGTGAAGAAATGCGTACCGCATTACTGGATGAGAAGTATGTCGAATTCATGTTTGAAGGAAAGCGATTCTGGGATTTGAGACGACATCGTTTATTGCATAAATTGGATGGTATGCATAAGTATGGTCTCATGGCAACAGCCGTGAACGGACGCACCGTGGAAGAAATAACGGCTGATGATATTCTGAAAGCTAATCGCTTTGAATTGTTGCCGGAGCATTTTACGTATAAGGTAGTCGAATTGATTACAAATGGACCTAAGGCAATGGTTATGCCTGAAAGTTACTATTTTTTTCCTATCCAACTTTCGAATATTAATCAAAATCCAAACTTGGAGCAGAATAAAAATTGGGGAGGGAACTTTGACCCGACTTTACATTAATCGTTTTTTAGTAATAGTTTAACTTATTAAAGCCACTTGAATTCCGTTAGTCTTGAAGAGATTCGAGCTAACGGTTTTTTTTGATATTTGGTGAAATCTGCAAAGAAAATATTACAAAAAGTCAAGTTTCGGGTAGTTTTAAAATGCTAAATATTCCAATTTTAAACGGAATAAAAACAACACATAAGAATCATAGTGTTATTTTTAAATTTATGGACGAAGATCGATGAAAAAAAATCACCTGTTAAAAACATTATGATCGGTACAACTAAAATTATTTTGAACCTTTAAGCTATAATTTATATAAATTGAATGTATTAAAAACAGAAATTAGTTTTTGGTCTTAGGGAAGAAAACATATGTTTTGGATAAAATACCGCTGGTTTGGATGAATATTTAATTGGACTTTTATAAGTGAGATATGTTAAATGTTTTAAAATTAAATATGTAGGTGAAGTCCAGACAATATAAAAAGGGATGCAGAATTTAGAGTAAACAGTGAAATGCTTTAGTTATTTTTTGAAAAGTAAAATTTAGGAATGTACAATCTGGGAATAGATAAAATAATACTGGGAACTGCTGGTTTAGGTGGTGTATGGGGAAATGTAAAGGCAGAGGAATCGATCACTACAATTGAGTATGCCATGTCGCATGGTATAAGTGCAATAGATACTGCTCCGGCATATGGAGATGCTGAAGAATTTGTAGGCAAAGCACTTGTAAAATGGGAAGGTGAATTACCTAAGATTAGCACTAAAGTGGGACGGCTAAAAAGTTATAAGGCCGATCAGGCATCATATGATTATTCTGCAGATGGGATGAAAAGAAGTGTGGAAAATAGTTTAAAAACGTTAGGTATTTCGAATATTGATGTACTTTTTTTACATGATCCAGCGGCAATTCCTACTGAAAAAATCGAAAATGTTGTTTCGCGAATGCGATACTTTAAACAAAATGGCTTTGCAAAGAAAATAGGTATTGGGGGTAATTTACCTGTTGCATTTGCGCCATACCTTGAAGATGATGTATTTGATGTTATCATGGAATATAATAGGCTTAACGCTTGTTGCATTGATGCGCTTCGTACAACTATACGAAGTTGTGAAAATACCCATAAACACTATTATGCGGCTAGCCCACTAAATATGGGACTATTAGGCTGTAACTTTCAAGAATTTTTAAACTTCCCGCCAAGTTGGCTCGATATGAAGAGTATAGAAAAAGCCCAGAAGATAGATGCAATTGCGCAACGATATCAAATTCCCTTAGATGTATTGGCCTTACGCTTTATATGTACAATCCCTGCTTCATTTAAAATGGTGCTGGGGGCCGCAGATCATGAGCAACTTAAGAGTTCGATTCATGCGATTGAAGCCGGTATTTTGCCTGCAGCTATTTATAATGAAATCCTTCAAACCTTTAAAAAATAATAAATGAATGAAATTGATGATGAAATTTTTAATGTTCAAAAAATTAGCATTAGAGTTTTAGAACCAGTGGCTAACGTCACGCCCTTTCAGGATGCAACAATGGGTCCCTTCCCGTCTTTTGGCTTGTCCATTATCAGAATAGAAGATGAGGATGGCTATATTGGAGAGGCTCCGGTATATAATAGCTACACGAATATTTTAGAGACTTGCTTATTTCCAATTTTGTTTCACTGTAAAGGTGTTCCATACAAAGAGTTTTTTCCAAAATTATATTGGTCTATTCGAAATGAAGGATTTAAAGGTGCGGCTTCAGCCTTATTGGGGCAGGTCGATATGGCCTTGTACGATCTAGCTTCTAGACGTAAAAATATTCCCCTGTACCGCTATATTGGTGGCACTCGAAATACGGTCAAAATATATGGTAGTGGTGGCGGAACGAATTATACGCTGCAACAGTTGGAGGATGAGGTGCGTGTGTTTATGGAAGCTGGAGTGGATTGCTACAAGATGAAAATCGGAAAAGATTTTGGAACAAATATCAGTGAAGATATTGAGCGCGTAAAACATGTTCAACGTTTGGTGAACAATAGGATGAAGGTGGCAGTGGATGCTAATCAGATCTGGTCGTGTAAAGATGTGTTTAAATTTATTGACGCTATCGGCGAGCAATCTCTGTGTTGGATAGAAGAACCGATCCATTCTGCCGCGTACGATCAGATCGAAGAGCTTTGTAAGCAAACCTCATTGACTGTCGCTTATGGAGAATCGGAAAGGACTTCAAAAATTTTTCCTATGCTGGCTAATTGTGGAGTTGGCCACCTGCAACCGGTACCGACACAATTTGGAGGAATGAAAGAATGGATGGAGGTACGAGATTTATGTAAATCACGCAATTTACAGCTTTCTTCTGGAGGTTATTCTTTATATTCGACCTTCCTAATGACCACTGCCGATGATAATGGAATGATCGAATACCTCTATTCGCTGATGTATGGATTAGAAAAGTATTTTTTGATAAGCCCTTCTTTGAGCGGTGGACAGTTTCATTTACCTGAATCTGAAGGATTACCGGTACGGATAGATTGGGATTATTGTTATAAAGAAAATAAAGTAATACGGGAACAGGTATGGGAAAAGCATCAAGTCTCGAATTACAACCCATTAGTAACGATGTAATAAAATAAAAACAACCATATTGTGAGCTTATCATTCAATTATATTGATTATTTAGTTTTAGGATTATACGCGTTAATCTTATTATATGTTGGATTTCGTTTTAATAAAAAGGAAAAGAATCAGCAGGATATATTTTTGGGTGGACGCACACTGAAATGGTGGCAGATCGGTTTTTCTATTTTTGGTGCTAATGCTGGCCCTATGATGTTGATCGGTTTTGCAAGTATAGGTTTTACGCATGGTATTGTTGCCAGTAATTTTGAATTATTGGCCTGGGTATTTCTCATGTTGCTTGCGATGGTTTTTCTTCCTTATTATTTGAAAACGAAGATCACTACAATCCCTCAATTTTTACTGATACGTTTCGGTAAGCGATCCTATAATTTTTTAATAGTATATAGTTTGATTTCTATTCTGGTGGTGTGGTTAGGAAGTGCGCTTTATGCAGGAGGTTTGCTCATATCTGGAATATTCGGTATTTCGTTATTTACTGCGATCGCAGTGATCGCGGTGATTGCAACAAGCTTTACGGCAATTGGAGGGTTGAAAGCAGTGGTTCGGACAGGTGTATTTCAATCTGTTATCATTATCATCTCTTCTGTTATACTTACCTTTTTAGGGTTTCAGAAAATTGGCAGTGTTGATGCATTGGTCAGTCAAACGCCAGAATCTTATTGGAAACTTTTTCTGCCGGCATCAAATGCCGCGTATTCTTGGGTAGGAATTTTATTAGGTTATCCTGTCGTCGCAATTTACTATTGGTGTGCCGATCAGACCATTGTTCAGAAAGTCCTGGCGGCTAGAGATCTGAAAGAAGGACAATACGGTGCTATCTTTATTGGAACCCTAAAAGTGATTATGCCGATTATATTTATCCTGCCGGGTATCATGTGTTATGTTTTGTTTCGAGATACAGCGCCTGATAATGCTTATATCACAATGATCAAAGAACTGATGCCTCATGGTCTTCTTGGTTTAAGTATTGCCGCATTGATTGCTTCGTTGGTCGATACTGTATCATCAAGTCTTAATTCATTCTGTACTGTTTTTACGTTGGATGTTGTTCAGCAATTTAAGGTGCTTAATAGGGAACAGCAGGTCAGGATGGGCAAATGGGTTACGGTGGTCGCCGCAATTGTTGGGGTAGGTATTGCACTTTTATTTTCGTATTCCGGTAAGGGATTTTTCGATCTAACGCAAGGATTAGTGTCCATTCTTTCGCCTCCGCTAGCAGTGGTCTTTCTATGGGGCATCTTTTGGAAGCGTATTAATGGTAAAGCGGCTGAAATCGTACTCTACGGTGGAGGATTCATTTGCTTGGTGTTAGGTGCTTGTCATGTACTTAATTATCCTTATGAAGGATATTGGCCTCATTTTTTAATGCTTTCTTTTTATATTTTTGTAGCATTGAGTGTCGTTATTGTTGCTGTAACTTTATTAACAAAGTCTGAAGTTAAGACGGAGGTCCCTACATTATTGGACGTTAAAGATAAAATGGGCAGTTCTAGTTCTATTTGGTGGACATGGGCAGCTCTTGCAACGGTCATGATTGCGATATATATTTATTTTAATTGATATAGTTATGAAAAATTTTGGGATAAGTTTTGTTTTATTATGCAGTTCTATCTTATTTGTCATGTGCAAGCAACCTGAAAATAATCAGGATTCTACAACATTTGAAGAGAAAGTTTTTGTTGTGAATACGGTTGATAATGATGAAAAGCTACAGGAATATTTAACTTATCATAAGCAGGTATGGCCTGAAGTTGAGGCTGGATTTAAGAAAGCAGGCTATAATCGGATCACACTTTATCATTTTAAAGATCTCATTGTAATGGCGATATCTGTACCTGTGGGTGCTGATCTAGATGAAATGGGGAAAGTAGCTGAAGCCCATAATCCCAAATGCGCTTCATGGAATAAGTTAATGAATACCTATCAAAAGGGTGTCAATGGAACAGAAGAAGGGGAAAAGTGGGTAGAGGCTTTTCCCTTCTATGAATTTAACAATTAAAGTGTTTCAATCTCGGCGGTAATTTTGTATTTCTTGGCAAAATCTCGAGGTGAACTACCCTTGACATCTTTAAAATGCTTGTTGAAGTTGGAAATATTATTATAGCCACTTTTATAGCAGGTTTCCGTGATGTTGTAATTTCCTTCCATTAATAATTTGGCGGCATGCCCGATACGTATTTCCTTGATGAAATCAACTAATGTCCGGTTAGTCTGCATTTTGAAAAATCGACAAAAAGCAGAGGTGGACATTGGTACGACAGAAGCCACATCCTGAAGAGAAATATCTTCTTTAAAATGCTTAAATATATAGTCGAATACACGATTAATTCGATTGGCCTCAGTCGAAGTTTCGATAATATGAAATGAGGGTGATGATAGCGTTTTACATGTAGACGATAAAGCCAATTTGTCCAATAGTTGTAACATTAGAACTGCGCGTGTAAGTCCAGTGGCAGTCAACATTTGGTATAATATTTCCTTTGCATCAACCACAATTGTACCGGTGAACAATACACCTTTTGATGCATTTTCGAAAAGTTGGTTTAAATGCACGGCCTCCGGCTTTGTCAACAGATCTTTTCCGAGGAAATCGGGATAGAAATGTACAATAATAGCATCAGCAGGACGCTTGCTGTTTATCGTATTGTAATATTGCCAACAGTGAGGCAAATAACTCCCCAGAAGTACGAGTTCGTCTCCCTTAAAATCTTCAATATGATCACCTATAAAACGCTTTCCAGTGCAGTTTTCCAATAAGGCTATCTCAAAATTCACATGCGATTTTAAGGAAGTATATTTCTTGATTTCCAATTCTTCTGCACGGATCGTAAATGACTGATCTGGCGGAAAGGTGAAATTTTCGTAGATGTGTTGCATAATGTTAGTAATAAGTTCTGGTAGAAGAGCAGATATTATAACGGGTTATTTTTTAGTGCACCTAAAGATATATAAAAAATGCAACTAAATAAAGTTGTTCTGCTTAAATATAGTTGAGCGCAAAAATAACATTATAAAATAGCAAATTATTGGTGGTTATCCCTTTATATAATATTGAGATTTATTCCGATAAACAATCTGTGACCACAGGTTAGCATATCAAAAACCAAATTATGAATTATACTATTGGAAGACAGGCGTAAACTAAAGTCTATGCAATTCTTTACGTATAAATAATCTAATGAAAAATATAATTGCCTATGGATAAGAATATAGACGAATGAAAAAAAACAATGAAGGAATGCGACTCCTTCATTGCTCATTAATTTCCTAATTAACTAATCAAGAATATACTAAATTATGAAAAATGTCAAATTAATACACATTCTAAATTTTGGCAAAAAGACAAAGAATCTAACACTATTATGTGCGCTGGCTGCGATCAACAACTCGACCCATGCAGCAACAGAATTTGTTACTTTAAATACTGGTCAAATTGAGCTTGAAAACAAGAAAAATAATCAACAAGAAATAATTGTTTCCGGTAGGATCGTTGATGTAAATGGAAATCCTTTGAAAGGAGTTACTGTAGCTGAAAAAGGGAAACGAAACCAACAGAAAACACAAGAGGACGGTAAATATCAAATAAGAGTTTCCTCTTCAAGTTTTTTAGTTTATACCTACATCGGATATGAGACTCTTGAGCGTGCAGTTCAGGGTAAAAGTGTCCACGATGTCACAATGAAAGTGGGAATTAGTGATTTAGATGAGGTCGTGGTTATTGGCTATACTTCTCAAAAGAAATCATTATTGACAGGAGCGGTTTCTACAATGAAAGTCGATGAAACATTAAATACAATTCCTACAACCTCAGCGGGAAATTTATTGATTGGAAAACTGCCTGGTGTAAATGTTAGTACTGTAAATGCGATTCCTGGATCGCAACCAAGTATCAGTATTAGAACAGGATCATCTCTTAATAATCAAAACGTAACGTACGTGATTGATGGTGTGGTGAGAGGTGCAGGAGATTTTAACAATTTAAGCCCTAACGAGATTGATGATATTACCGTTTTGAAAGATGCCGCCTCAGCAGCTATATATGGTTCTAGGTCTGCTGGCGGTGTTATTTTAGTGACGACAAAAAAGGGAAGTTTAGGTAAACCGACTTTTAATTTTTCGACGGGATATAGTATCGATACACGTACTAAAAATATGGGTCTAACCAGCGCAGTACAAGCGGGGGAATTGTATTCGCGCATCAATGGATCAGCAGATCCTGCTGGTTGGGCATGGTCACAGGAAGAATTGGACCATTATAAAAATATCAATAATGGATGGGGCTACGATCAGTTGGCGGATGTCTGGCAAAATCCAACAACGCAAACCAATAATTTAAGTGTTAATGGTGGAAGTGAAAGGGTGCGTTATTTTGGGGCAGGGTCTTACGTAAAGCAAAAGGGATTTTTAGAACCGATGACTTACGATAAGTATAATGTGAGAATGAATGTGACAGCAGATATTACGAAAGATTTAGAAATTTTCACGGGATTTGCGTTGTACAATGACATGACAGGACGCATTGCTGATAATGCCGATCCTGCTGATACTTATGGTAAATTGAGGATATGGCAACCTGATCAACCCGTTTATACAAATAATGGACAGTTTATAGATTATGGATGGATCGGTAATGTAGGAGCTCGTGTTGCAGGCGCTAGTGGTTACGATAAGGAGAACCATTTGAAGCCACAATTGATTTTGAGTGGTACTTATAAAGCTCCTTTTTTAAAAGGTCTGAGTGCAAAGGCGATGTATAGTAGAAGTTGGGCTAATAATATGAGAAATCGCTTCTTTACAAATTACGATATGATGGTGATGAAGAGAAGCGGAACGAATAATCGTATTGTGTCTACTGATGATAATGATATTACAGGTGTGCGGAGATCAACATGGGTAGGTAAAGATTTTATTGAGCGTAAATCAACTTGGAGCGATGACAAACAGTTTAATATGCAATTGAACTATGCAAATGTTTTTAATGAAAAACATCGCGTAGCTGCAGCCTTAGTTACTGAATGGTATGAAGGTGCTGGTTCTGGTGTAACGGGGGGACGCGAAACCTTTCCAGTTTATAGAACGGATCAATTTTGGGCAGCGAGTGGTGCTAGGGCAGACACGTGGGGAGATGGAGATACGGATTGGGTGAGTGGACGAATGTCGTATATAGGTCAGTTTAATTATACTTATGCTGATAAGTATTTGTTTAACTTTTCTTTTCGTGAAGACGGTTCTATGAATTTTGCACCTGAACAACGTTGGGGCTTTTTTCCCGCTGGATCTGCTGGTTGGGTGATTTCTGAAGAAAACTTCTTTAATAAGTCCATTGTTCAGACTTTAAAATTGCGTGGATCCGTAGGCTTAACTGGTAACGATGCTGTAGGAGGTTGGCAATGGCAACAATCGTATCAATCGGGTAGTTCAGCATATTTTGGTACTAGCCCAGCGCGATCAGTAGGGTTAACTTATGGAAACGTAGTTAATCCAAATCTAACTTGGGAGAAAGCACTGAGTTACAATTTCGGAGTGGATATGAACTTGTTCAAAAATTGGAATGTATCTGCAGATTATTGGTTCCGTAATTCTTATGATATTTTAGGAAACCGTCAAAATACACTACCGTCAACTTATAGTTTATCAATGCCTGCTGAAAATTATGGCGAGATTGATGCACAGGGAATGGATTTGCAACTGGGGTACCGCGAAGGAGATGACAAAGTAAGTTATTTTGCAAACTTAACAATGTCCTACGGTTGGAATAAAGTAATTAAACAGGATTATGCAGAGAATGCGCAATGGATTGATATTCCTGTCGGTAAATCTAGAAGCAATATCACGGGTTGGGCGTTTGATCAGATTATCCGTACTCAGGAACAATTAGATGCTTTTAATCAAGCCAATCCTAAATATAAACATAATGGATTATCGCCTGAATTAGGAATGATGGTCTATAAAGATTTAAACGGACCTGATGGTGTTCCTGACGGAATTATAAACGATTGGGACCGGATTATGCTCCGGTCAAAAAATTTCCCTGTCATATTTGGTCTGAATCTAGGAATAAGTTGGAAAGGGTTTCATTTGGAAACGATGTTATCTGGACGTTTAGGGGAAAAGAAATGGATGTCAGATTTAGCAGGTGGGGTAGAATGGAACCGAATGTGGGATCAATGGTATGATGATAGCTGGACTTCAGAAAATCCAAATGCAACCTTGCCGAAACGTATTGGAGCAAATAATGCAAAGACATACCAAACGAATAGTGAATACTGGTTGAAAGACGCCAGTTTCATGCGCATGAAATATTTAACACTGAGTTATAATCTGCCAAAGAATGGAGCATTTTACAATAAAGTATTTGAGAATGTACGCTTGTTTGCTACAGGTACGAATCTATTTGTGTTGAGCAAATTTAATAAATATTATGATCCGGAGATCGGTAATGGGAATGCTTTTCCAGTGTTAAGGTCCTACAATTTTGGTATCGATGTTAAATTCTAAACCTAAGACGATATGAAACTTAAGAATATTATATATAGTACTGCTTTTGCATTGCTGTTAAGCAGCTGTAATTTAGATTATGAAAATACGGCTACAATTAGTCCAGAAAATGTATGGTCTGATAAAGTGATGATCAATGCTTTTATGACAGATATTTATGGAAGGATGTTGCCAGAGTGGCCAATAGCTGCTAATGTGACGGATGAAGGTATGAATGGTCCTACAGATATGGGAAACTTGGCTAGGGGATTGATCGACGTAGATAATCAAGGTCAAAAGTGGGATTATGCAAATATAGATCGTATTAATTTCTTTTTGAAACAATTGGAGACCGTGACGGTATTGTCCGATTCAGAAAAGAAAATGATGATCGGTCAAGCTAAATTTTGGAGAGCCTGGGATTATTGGGGTAAGGTATGGGCAACAGGAGGCGTTCCACTTATTTTGGATGTTCAAGATATTACAAATGTGCCTTCCTTATTTGTCTCTCGCAATACTACCTCAGAATGCGTTGCTCAAATATTAAAGGACTTGGACGAAGCAATCGCCGTATTACCTGATACTTGGACCGGTGCAGATTATGGGAAAATTGATAAAGGAGTTGCATTGGCTTTTAAGGGACGTCTATTGTTGCAGTATGCAAGCCCGCTATTCAATCCATCTAATGATAAGGTACGATGGGAACAAGCTTATTTAGCAAATAAAGTGGCTGTTGATTTTCTAAAGACAGTAGGAAAAGGATTGTTTAATGGCAAATTTGAAGATATTTGGTATAGCGAACGTAATAATGAAGTAATTATGGTCAATCAGTATTACTATCCTGATCATAGATTGGATCAAAAGAATATTCGTCCTGAGCCATTGACTAAAGATAATGCCAATTTTAATCAAGCTATTTTACCCTTATTAATGGCTTATCCTAAAAAGGATGGATCGAAACTTGTTTTGGATGAAAATCGTTTGAAAAACGATCCAGCATATAACGAACAGTTTATGACCGATTTTTATGTGGATCGAGATCCCCGCTTCTATGCTACCGTTTTTTCTCCGGGTACAGCTTATCCAGCAAGCGATGTTCTGTCAGGAGGAATGAAGTATTGGAATGCCTGGCGCAAAGTGACCGATCCGAAAGCAGAATCTGGGTTTAAGTATACCAGTCTGATATTTGATCAGTTAGGTAAGGGAGTAGGTGGTAGTGCTTCCGGATACTTTCAACTCAAAGGTATTGATAAGGCATTGACCATACCTACAGTATATGATGCACAGACAGATTGGGTTGAAATCCGCTTTGCAGAAGTGCTCATGAACTATGGTGAATGTGCCAATGAGGTTGGAAAAAGTGCAGAGGCATTACAGGTACTATATGACATACGTAAACGAGCGGGAATTGAGCTTGGATTAGGAAATTATGGTATTACAGCTACTGATCAAGCTGGCATACGCAAAGCCTATATGGATGAAAGGTTCATTGAATTTGCTTATGAAGGTAAACGTTGGACTGACATTCGTCGATGGAAAAGATATGATTTGTTGAATACCATTAAATTTCGTTCTGGACTTAATGCTGTAATTAAAAATGAACAAGATTTGAAAAATTTTGATTGGACTAAAGATATGTATGATCCATCAGTACGCAAGTTATTCCGTTTTGAATTTGTAGAATGCCTAGATGGTGATAAACAATATCAATTTAAATTGGATTTAAACCATTGGTTTTACCCGGTCCACAAGGATGTATTGAATCGGAATTCCAAAATACAACAAAACAAAGAATGGGGAGGAACATTTGATCCTCTACTTTAAGATTTTTTTAACTAAGATAAAATGGCGACTTATTCACAAAATAAGTCGCCGTTTTGTTTCATGAGAAGCCATCATTAGTTTTGATCATAAGCATAAGTGCAAAATAACATTATAATAGATCAAATTATTGGTGGTAATCCAGATAGAATATAGTGAAGTTTACAGTTGAATCGTTTGAGATGAAGTTTTTAGAGGAAAACCAGCGCTTTATTTCTTGATTTTAACCAGTAATAAAAATCCCAATGTTAATCTAATGGGTTGTTAGCAGTTGATTATGAAAAGAATACAGATACTTTTATTTTTTATTATCCTTCATCATGCCTTACAGGCAAAGGTGAAGCCTTTAGGGCATTTTAATTTTGGGAAAGTAGGAAATGTAACCTATGCAATTGGGCCTGAAAAGGTGAAATCAAGGCAAGGGAATTTTACGTTGACACGAATAGATAGGCCCTTGTTTTATGCTGATGCACCTGCTGAAAAAGCACAGCAGGGTGAAGGAGCCATTTTATTTAATGGTAAAACTGATGGTTATAGTATGTCATCTGGAATAGGAGTAGCTACAGAAAATTTTGTTTTTGAAGTCTGGGTAAAAGCAAAGGAAATAGATTCACAATCTGGTGAAATGAATATTGTCGCTTTGAACGGTACGACAAAAGAAGGTTATGGTTTTGCACAACGTGGGAAAAGCTGGGTGTTTATTTCAGCAGATAAAGGCACGACAAGTATTGGGAATGCAGTCAAAGGTCAATGGATTCATCTAGCGGCCACATTACGGAATGGAGTTGGTGAACTTTGGATGAATGGAAAAAAAACAGGAAGCTTTAATGCGACTAAAACAATAGCTCCTCATTTTTCAATTGCAATTTCTAATGAAGGAAAACAAGCTTTTATGGGAGAAGTCTATGAAGTAAGATGGAGTACTTTTGAGAAACAGGGGTTCGATGAAGAATCTGATTTTTTAATCAATTATAAAAAGAAAAAAGAACGGGATAGAAGCAGAGATCTCTCTAGATTGACATTAATGAAAAATATTCAAAAGCCTGGTCTAGGTAAGAGTGTGGTTAGTGAATTTGAAAATAAGAGCTACGGAATAGACTGGTTGATTGCTCCAGTAAAGCATGCTACAAATTTATATATAAAAGAAAATAAAGATAATAAAACTGCTCAATTTCAATTGAATAATGGTTTAGTGTCGCGTACGTTTTATGTAGCTGATAACTTAGCATGTATAGGTTACAAGAATTTATCCAATCAGGCAGAATATGTCCGAGCAGTAAAACCGGAAGCGAGAGTTATGCTCGATAGTATCTGGTATGAGGTGGGTGGGCTCAAGGGGCAACCTGAAAAGTCTTATCTGATGGAAAGTTGGTTGTATGAAATGGAAACGGATGATCAAGCTTTTGAATTAGTCTCCATTGAAACAGCAGCTCCGTTGGAACGATACCCATGGCAACAAAAATACAATGCTGTAGCTACTGATTGGCCGGTAAAAGGACTTCGTTTGATATTGACTTTCAAACCTACCGAGCGAATGGACATGGTTAAAAATATCGAAGTAAAAGTAAACTATGAGATTTATCAGGGACTTCCTGTTATCACCAAATGGGTTGAAGTTTTGAATAATAGTGATAATTTGATTCGGTTGAATCAAATTGAAACAGAAGTTCTGGCCGTAAACCAAGATCAAATTAATCGTATTCATGTCGAAAGTGACTTTTCTTTCGCATTGGTCAATGCGAACTTAAAAGGTAGTGCGCTGATGCACTATCAAGGGGATAAAATTGAAGCTTATCAAGCTGGAGAATCCACAACGAAATGGGTCGTGGATCAAGAGTATAATACCTGGGCTACACACAATCAAGCAGAGGATGGCTTTTTAGATTTTCCACATCGTAATCTTTTAGTCAGCCATTTACCGATGGGACCCGATGTGGATATTTCGAATAAAGAATCATTCAAATCCTACCTGACATTTGAATTGCTACAAGACGCAGACGATCGGGAAAGGAAAAGTTTGGCGCACCGTCGTATGTATAAAAAGTTGGCTCCTCAAACAACCGAATCGCTGATTACAGGTGGTATCACGTCGCATGATGAGAAGACGCTTAAAAATTTTATTGACCAGATGGGCGAATTGGGCATGGAAAGATTGGATATCCAGGCATGGCCGGGGATCAGTCATGATAATCTGGATGATAAATATGTAGCCTTATGGAAGGATATTGCCTCATATGCAAAAGGAAAAGGTATTGTGATGGGGGGATATGAGTTACAAGTAGCTTCTAGAGGACGTGGCGCGGAAGTAGATTGTGTTCATCCGGTTACTGGCAAACCAGGCAGTCTTTTTGGACAGAGTGTGTGTATAGCGAGCGCTTGGAAAGATACCTATTATAAAAAGATGTGGGATTTTTATGATAAAACAGGGTTAAAGTCTTATACGATTGATGGGCCATATCATGGCGATCCATGCGCTTCTACTGTACATCCGCATCATCATGGTCTCTATGATTCACAATGGGAACAGTGGAAAAGTCAGGTAGCAGTACTGCATGAAGCACAAAGAAGAAATATGTATGCTGCTATTCCAGATTGGTATTTTTTAAATGGTCAATCGGCAACAGGTATGGGGTATCGGGAAGCGAGTGCGAATTTGACTCCAGATCAGCAGATGCTGTTAGGAAGACAATATATTTATGACGGTACATGGCATAAACTGCCAACTATGGGGTGGATTGGGATGCAATTGGTTGGATTCTATTCCAATGATCCAAAAATTGGCTTAGAACCGCTAGCTCAAAATTTGGATCGCTATGAACGACAATTAATGCAATTTTTAGCAAGTGGCAGTCAATTTACCATTCGCGGTAATAGACTTTATGATACCCCTGAAACCAAAGCAATGGTATCAAAGAAGATTAACTGGTTTAAAAAACACCGTGAAATATTAACTTCTGAAATTATTCATGTCAGCCGTCCAAATGGTCGCGACCTCGACTGCATGCTACATGTTAATCCGTTTATTAATGAAAAGGGTATGGTGATTTTCTTTAACCCAACGGATAAAACGATCAAGAAGGAGTTAAGACTTCCGCTGTATTATACTGGTATTAAAGGAAAGGCCATGTTTACCAATGAAGAAGGTATCACGACGACAAAAGCTTTGGATGATAAAGCAGATATTGAGATGACCGTAGAGGTTAAACCGGGTGGTACAGCTTGGTATGTTATTGAAGATGCACAAAAGAAATAACCAATGAAAATAAGTGAAGTAGTAGCAATAGCCTGCGGATGTTTAATCTCCATATCTGTTTCTGGGCAAGATTGGTTGCCTGAGAAAAGAGATAGTCAAGTAAAATTACGTTTGCTGGACTGCCAGTATGATAAAGCAAAATTAGTAAAGAGCCAAGTGATCGGATCAAATTCGGATAACTGGGAGGTTAAGCAGACAGTAGAAACCATAAAAGATGGTGAGGAATCGATCTATCGGTTTACTTTTAAAGCTAAAAGAACAATGGACAATGTTGGTGTTGCGGTAGCTTTTGATGAATACGATTGGAACAGCGACAATTTTGTGATGATACCAGCAGTGGTTTATAACGGAAATAGACAACGCATTGTTAATCGGGAATATGCAACAGGATTGGATAAGTCGGATTATTTTAGAAAAGATCTGGCATTGACATCTAATCCGATTCCACAGCTTTCTCCTGAATTTGGGGCTAAATCCCGCATCGAAGTTAATGTGAGCAACACAGCAACGCCTATGATCGCTTATTTGAACAGAAATATAGGAAAGGGGACTTTCTTATTTACAGATCAAGGTATAAATTGGAAAGGGGAAGTGAAAGATCATGCCTTGATTATTGAAGAGAGTTTAGATCGTCGTGTGGCTAGCTTCATTATCAGTGCACCTGGAGTAAGGGAAAAGAAACCTGAATTTATTGGTTTTAGTGAAAGTCCGGATCGAGGGGTGTCTGTCACCGCTGGTGAGGAAATTACGATTCGAGTGACAAAGATTAATTTTCAAAGCCAAGATGTTGCGACATTATATAATCGTTTTATGCGTGAAAGAAAGGCACATGTGACAGCGGAAAAACCAAGAAATCTGATGCCGATGAGTGAGGTACTCCTCAAGATGGCGAAAAATATCGATGAGCGTTATTACGTTGGTGATGGTGTTGCTTTTTATTGTCCAGAAAATGCAAATTGGATGTCCTATGGATGGGTCGGTGGTTTGATGAATACCTATCCCATGTTAGCACAAGGTGATAAAGAACATTTGGAAAAAGTGAAGAATACATTTGATTTTGCTCTTCCCCAAGGTAAAGGTAAAAGCGGATATTACTATGATGTCCTTGGTGCCGACGGAAAAGTCATAAACCGCGATGCAGCGAAGTGGATTCCTGGAATCGGATTGACCCGAAAAAATGCAGATATCTTGTACTGGATGATCAAACAGTTTATGTTGCTGGAGAAACAGGGGAGATCCAATGCGATTTCAGATGAATGGAAAATGAATATTCGACAGCTTGCTGATGCTTTTGTAAAAACCTGGAAAGAAGAGGGGACATGGGGTAATTATTTTGCTATTGAATCGGGAAAGGTAGCTGCATATAACACAACGGGGGGTGCTATGGCAGTAGGTGGCCTAGCACTTGCTTCGTTGTATTTTAATGTTCCAGAATATTTGGAAGTAGCTCACTTGGCAGCCAAGGACTATTACGATGGTTTTGCTTTGGTCGGTTTTACTTCTGGTGCTTGTGGAGATATCCTTCAAAATGCTGATTCAGAAACTGCTATTGCACTGACGACATCTTTAATGACGATGTATGAAGTGACAGGTGAAGAGAAATATCTGGATCAGACAAAACAATTGGCAGATTACACAGCATCATGGACGGTTTCATTTCCGTATCGTCTTCCAAAAAATACAGCATTAGCAAAGTTAGGAGCAAATTTAACTGGAGCTATTTGGGCCAGTACACAGAATAAGCATGGTGCTCCGGGATTTTGTACCCAATCTGGTGATGTGCTTTTTAAACTGTACCGTAAAACACAAGATACGCTATATGCAGATTTTATACGAGATGTTATTCATGCCCATGCAGAGGGAATACAGCCCAATGGAAAGATTACAGAACGGTTGACTTACTGTGACGCGGATAGTCGTGGTTCACGTGGGGATGGAGGTCAAACAGGTTGGAATGAGACAAATGGAGCCTTAATGGCTTTGGAAATACCTGGAATATATATACGTAAAGATCTAGGAACGGTTTATACATTTGATCATGTTGTTGTTAAGGAGATCAAGAAAACGAAAGTTGGTATGACATTGACAATTTTTAATCCAACGACATTCGATGCAACAGTAACGCTATTAACAGAAGATAAGCAACAGGCTTCGACACCTTTGGGTGAAAATGCTTTTTTGGATTGGAAGAATAGGGTAACCATTAAAGCAGGCAAGTCTGCGACAGTAAAAATTTAGTAAATTCAACTTATAAAATAATTGATGATGTACGTAAATAAGAATTTTTTGAAATGTTGTAGTTTGTTTCTGCTTTTGGTGGGAATCGGAAATACTTTGCAGGCACAAACTGTTTTGCAGACTGCATATTTTAAGATTGCGATAGATGGAAAGGGGTATATAACCAGTATGCAGAACATAACAAAACGGCCTTTCAGAGAGTTTAGTCCTGCGGACAAACCTTCACCTTTGATGACTCTTTATAATGCAAAAAAAAGAGTTTATTCTTATCCCGAAAAAGCGGTCTATTCGAAAAGTGAAAAAATTATTACAGTAGCCTATTCGAATGGATCTTCTGCTAGGATTCGTATTGAACCGCATGCAAAATATTTTAAAATGAAGTTGCTGTCTTTGACAAATTCACAAGATATTGAAGCGATTCAATGGGGTTCATACCATACAAATATCACGAACCTGATGGGAGAGATTATTGGTGTGAGCCGAGATACCAGTGTTTCGGTAAATTACGCCATTGGTATGCTTGCCCTTAATGATAATACCATTGGCGGTACTGCTGACATTCAGGGTGATGCTGCTCCATTTCAATACATCATTCATTCACCAGATTATAAGCGGTTTCCGTTGCCTGCCCATTTGCATGAAGGACAGGTTTTTACCCTTGGGGGGGATGGTGTTAATGATGTTGCATTTTATGGACATAAAGAACCTTACTACCGAATTTTATATGGAAATGCTGCTGAGGTAGATAAAAATGGTCGGATTTCGATTACCTATCAATCTAGAGATAGAAGAAGTCCACGTGAAGTTTATTTTTCATTGATCCCGAATATGGCGATCAATACTCCTAATCACCTACAGGTACAACCTTTACCTGGTGTAGATTATATCGGATCTTCCATTGCTTTTTGGGGAAGTCCAGATAGCACAGCATTAATGGATGTTGTTCAGAATATTGTCAAAGCCGAAGGTTTGCCTTATCCAACTGTAAACGGTAAATGGATAAAAGATCCTGCGGCCTATGTACCAGATGTGCTGACTGAAGGAGGACAATATGATCATATGATTGACTACACGCATAAATTGGGTTTTAAAGCAATTAGTTTATATGATCAGGGCTTCGTTAGGCCGGATCGTGGAAATTTGGGCTACTTAGATGGACGAAATTTTGAAAAGAAACCTTTGAAATTGGCGAGTGGAAATCTATCTCATAAAGAATTTTCTGATTTGGCGAAGAAGTATAATATCGTGATCGGAAGAACTCCTATTACTAATTCTTTAGCCCCTGGAACGAAAGATGCTAGCCCCATTCCTAGCGATAGCATATGGTACCAACAGAAACGTTTATTAGCGAAGAATATTGATGCAGTCGATACGCTGCTATATGTCAACGATCCGACGCATTTGCAGGAAATTGGAAGTTGGGAAGGCCATTCAAAGAGCTTGAACATTATTAAAATTGGTAAAGAGCTTATTCATTATCTAGGTGTGTCGGATAAGGCTCCATATCGATTGTTGAATGTTAAGAGAGGATATTGGGATACAAAAGCGACTTCACATCAGGCGCTTGATACACTTTATAAACTGCAGGTAACGATTAACTATGGGTATGACGGACTGATTCCGAATATGCAATTGCAGGATAAGATTGCCGAGTATTATGCTGATTTAGCCAATATTAATGGATTGGGGTATTATGATTTTGATGGTCAAGAGTTTTTATTTAACAACGGGCATGGGTATTATTCTACCAAAAGGTTTTTCCGAAAAATGTTTGAGAAAGCTAAGGTGCACGGTATAGCTGATATCCGTTTTACTGGTGCTACCCTTTCGGAAGGCTCTTGGCACTATCAAAGTATCTGGAATGTAGGTGGGGGTAAGAATCTGTATGATGCTGAGACACGAGAATGGGGCAGTGCCACAAGTCAGGGTAAAGATCTAAGAGATGTTTCTTATGCTAATTATTTTCCTGTGGGAATGGGAGGTAACTTTCCGATTACAGAAAAATCAAAAGTAGAAGAGTATGAACATATTCAGGCAATGGCTGTTGGTACTGGTGCCACATATAGCCTCAAATTAAATCAGAAAAATGTAGAAAGTTGCCCGCAGAAAGATCAGATTTTTAAAGTGATCCGTACTTGGGAAAATGCGCGTGCTGCAAATGCTTTTCCAAGATGGGTAAAACAACATCTTGTCGATCCGACCCAGAGTTTTAGATTGGAAGAGTTGGATACAAATAACTGGAATCTATATCGTGTCAACCACAAAACTTCAGGGAGACAATTAATAGCAAAGTTGACTAGGGCTACGGGATATTAAGATATCTAAATTTTAAAACAAAAAAATTGAAATATAAATACTTGATCGTACTGTTGCTATTCGGATTGAATGGCACAGCACAAACAGGAATACAAGTAAAAGAGTATCACGTTGCGCAATCGGGTAATGATGCGAACAATGGAAATAATACAAAGCCTTTTAAGACGATAATGGCCGCAGCTCAAAAGGCGATGCCCGGCGATATCATTACGATACATGAAGGGATTTATAGGGAGCAGATAACTCCACCTCGTGGAGGAAATTCCAATCAGGAGCGAATCGTTTATAGAGCGGCTTCTGGAGAAAAAGTTATTATTAAAGGCTCTGAAATTGTAAAAGGATGGAAACTAATCGGGAATGATACGTGGGAAGTAAAGGTGTCAAATAGGATATTTGGGAAATTTAACCCTTTTCGGGATCAAATTAAAGGCGATTGGTTCTGGCCAACGCCTAAAGAACGTAAATATCATACAGGTGCTGTGTATCTCAATGGACACTGGTTGATGGAAGCTGCTGAAAAACAAGAGGTCTTGAAAGGGGTAGATGACAAAAATCCTTTGTGGTGGGCTGAGGTTGATTCATTGACGACGACCATTTGGGCGCAGTTTAAAGATATTGATCCAAATCAGGAAACAATTGAAGTTAATGTACGTCAAACGTTATTCTATCCGGATAAGCCATTTGTGAATTATATTACGGTAAGTGGCTTAATTATGGAACATGCGGCGACAAATTGGGCCCCACCAACTGCAGAGCAAATTGGATTAATTGGAACGCACTGGAGTAAAGGTTGGATTATTGAAAATAATGATATCCGCTATTCTAAATGTGTAGGTATTACTTTAGGTAAGTATGGTGATGAATACGATAATAATATGACTGAATCTGCTGAGGGCTATGTAGGGACAATAAAGAGGGCTTTAAATTTTGGTTGGAATAAGAGTACAATAGGTGAACATGTGGTTCGGAATAATACCATTGCGCATTGTGAACAAGCAGGAATTGTAGGAAGCATGGGGTGTTCTTTCAGTAGAATAGAAAATAATGTCATTCATGATATTCATATAAAACGCTTATTTACGGGAGCCGAGATGGCGGGTATCAAATTTCATGGTGCTGTTGATACGAAGATTTCTGGCAATCGAATCTATAGAACTGATAAAGCGATTTGGTTGGATTGGATGGCGCAAGGGGCTCAGGTAGCGGGCAACCTAATGTATGAAAATGATCTCGATGTGTTTTTAGAGGTTACGCATGGCCCCATGTTACTCGCAAATAATATCATGCTTTCGAATAAAAGTTTATTGATGAATGCTCAGGGAGCAGCGTTTGTTCATAATTTATTTGCCGGAGGTATGGATGTGATCAATTACGATAGTCGTTTGACACCTTATCAAAAACCACACGTTACGGATCTAGAAGCATTGGAGGATAATCCAGGTGGTGATGTGCAATTTTTGAATAATCTCTTCGTCCAAGGCGCAGATGTAAGTCAATATAGTAAAGCATTTTTGCCTGTTTTATTGAAT
Source organism: Sphingobacterium sp. B16(2022) (assembly GCF_012030425.1). Taxonomy (GTDB): domain Bacteria; phylum Bacteroidota; class Bacteroidia; order Sphingobacteriales; family Sphingobacteriaceae; genus Sphingobacterium; species Sphingobacterium anhuiense. The sequence goes on from NZ_JAAUVN010000002.1 coordinate 398,003, forward strand.
GGAAATGTATATACAAAAGGTTCTGTTCTTGTAACTCCTGATTCAAAGAATGAAAAACTCGGTGAAATGAATACAGAAGGTAAAAACAAGATGAAAGGTTATAAGATCAGGAATGCGGTGGAAAAGAATGCTTTAATGGATACCAGTTTTGTTGTTGGAGCAAAATTGAGCAAAGTTGAGAATCAGATATTTCTTGAATTGACTCTTAATGATAAATGGTTAAATCAAAAGCGTAATATGGTTACCTCGCAAAATCTAAATAAGACGGTGATTTCGAATCTACCATTCGAAAATCCGGATGGTACGCATATTCGAATGGATCTTGATTATTTGGGAATGAAACGAAATAGAGCCAACCCTGCTCCGGGACCTTTTGAAATCAAAAAAAATGGAAAATCTCTAATTAAAGTTTGGTAGTATGTGTTTGATAAATTGGATGCTTACAAAAGTTGGCGGGATTTAATTCTATTTTTTACTCAATGATTATCTAAAATAGAACAATAAATTTCTAGGAATCGGTTATTGCGTTCGTCATAGTAACACCTATATTTTTTATTTCGAACGAATTTAGGTTGATGTAAGAATTTTGTCATGAATACTGATGTTATAAAACAGCTCCTATTGAATACGTTTTGATAAGGAAGATTTTATCTAAAGAATCTATACTGTAACTTTTTTTAAGTAGACAAGTAGTTCGCTTTTTTAATAAAAAAGAAATGTATTTTTAAATCATTATAAATCAACCGTAAAAATTATTTATTTAACAATTATTATGAAGAGGTATCTTTTAGGATTACTATTGGCAGTAGCCACTTTACCTACTATGGCTCAAAAAGGTTATGTGCCAACTAAAGAAAATTTAGAAAACCGTAAAATTTTTCAAGATAATAAATTCGGTGTATTTATTCATTGGGGGATTTATAGCATGCTGGCTGATGGGGAGTGGGCAATGCTGCAAAAGAATATTCCCTTTGATGAATACAGTAAATTGGCTTGAGGTTTTGATCCGTCTAAGTTTGATGCAGAGCAATGGGTTGCTGATTTAAAAGCTGGTGGTGCCAAATACATTTGTATCACCTCTCGTCATCATGATGGTTTTTCTATGTTTGATACCAAATACTCGGATTACAATATTGTAAAAGGATCACCTTTCAAACGAGATGTCTTAAAAGAATTGGCGGATGCCTGTCACAAGCATGGAATGAAATTGCATTTTTATTATTCACTACTGGACTGGGGAAGAACGGACTATAATGTAGATGGTAAACTGGCTTCAAAGTCTTATGGTTCCGATTATAAAACTTATCATCAATTCATGCTGAATCAATTGAAGGAGCTGCTGACAAATTATGGTGATGTCGGAGCGATTTGGTTTGATGGAGCTTGGGATAAAGGCAAGACTTTTGATTGGAAATTTGATGAAATTTATGCGTTGATCCATTCGATACAACCGGGATGTCTTGTGATTAATAATCACCATTGGGCGGCATTAGAGGGAGAAGATGCGCAAGCTTTTGAACGCGATCTTCCTGGGCAAAACGCGGCTGGCTATTCGCATGGAGTAGAAATCTCGCAACTGCCCCTAGAGACCTGTGAAACGATGAATACATCATGGGGGTATAAAATCACCGATAATAATTATAAATCGGATAAAACTTTGATCCAATATTTAATAAAAGCTGCAGGTAATAATGCAAACCTTTTGATGAATGTAGGACCTCGACCTGATGGAACTTTGCCTGATGTGGCAGTGTTGCGCTTTGGAGCTATGGGACAGTGGTTAAAACTGTATGGTGAAACTATATATGGCACCCGAGGCGGAAGTATTGGACAGCACAAATGGGGAGTGACAACACAAAAAGGCAATAAATTATATGTACATATATTGGATCTGCAAGATAAAGCTCTTTTTATTCCTTTGACCGATAAAAAGGTAAAATCAGCCAAAGTATTTATCAATAAAAAAACAGTAGAATTCGTGCAACGAAAAGAAGGCGTATTAGTATTGCTTGATACAGTGCCCGATGATGTAGATTATGTATTAGAACTCGATTTTTAGCAATCTGTAATTGAAGCAGAGTATATATAAATGCCCATTACGGTTTCTAAAAATAGCAAAACGTAATGGGCGCTCTTATATGTCCATAATGGTTTGGGACCAAATCGCGTTTCATTAACATCTCTGAGGATGAATGCATGTTGTACACTTTTTAAATCCGATAGCTGATTCTATGATTTTTTTTAGACTTGAAACAATAGCATATAGACGTACCGTGATTAAAAGAGGCTAAAATAGCATTACAATAAGTTAAAATACTGCTAATAAAGGACGTCCGATTTGTTGAGATTTATATTTTGACAGGAAGGTGAATAAAAGCGATTAATAATATAACCAATACTATTCGAGTAGTGATCAGTAAATTTTGACCGGTTTGTTCGTTTCTTAAACTTTAAATTATGACAACGTTGGAAGAAATGTAGTATGACTGTGGATAGTAAAGAATGGTGGGGGAAAAGAAAATCATATTTCTTTCATTAGCTTTATTTATAAAATTGAATTAAGGTAAGTCAATACCAAATAATTCGATACAGGCAACCTATATGTAAAGGCTTGCAGGTAAGTGTTCAAAATACAAAAATAAGGTTATATTATTCGGTGGGATTTGATGTCAATATTCCACGAAAGATTCGCATTGGTTTGTAATTAAATAAATAAGATTGACATGTTATTATTAGGAATAGATCTAGGTACATCTTCGATCAAAGTTTCTGTTATTGATGCAGCTACAAATAATAAAATTATTTCCTGCCAATTTCCTGAAACAGAAGCAGAAATTATATCCCTACAGGGTGGTTGGGCAGAGCAGGACCCTAATCTGTGGTGGACAAATACACAATTGGCCATTAAAAAAGCAAATGCATCTGGATTATATGACCCGTTGGATATTAAGGCTATCGGTATCGCTTATCAGATGCATGGGTTAGTAGTGGTAGATAAAGAGCAACGCGCCCTACGTAATGCCATTATCTGGTGCGACAGTCGTGCTGTAAATATTGGTCAAAATGCATTTTCTGCATTAGAAGGAAAGGGATTTTTGAATAGTCATCTCAATTCACCAGGTAATTTTACAGCTTCAAAATTAGCATGGGTGAAAGAACATGAACCAAATGTTTATGAAAAAATAGACAAGTTTATGCTACCTGGAGATTATCTGAGCATGCGCTTAACTGGTGAAATCAATACAAATGTAAGTTCGATATCAGAAGGGATTCTATGGGATTTTGAACAACAGCAAATTTCAGATACGTTACTAACTTTTTACGGTATTGATCGCGAATTGGTGCCTAAAGTACAACCCGTATTTTCAGATTATGGATCGCTTCGTTCGGATGTAGCAACTGAGTTGGGATTATCATCGCAAGCGGTTGTTTGTTATAAGTCCGGTGATCAACCCAACAATGCATTATCCTTGAATGTTTTTGAGCCGGGAGAAGTTGCTGCCACTGCAGGTACCTCTGGTGTTATCTATGCCGTTACGGATCAAAGGGTACATGATCCCCAATCTCGAGTAAATACTTTTGCACATGTTAATTATGCACCTGGTATGGAACGTTTGGGAGTGCTTTTGTGTATCAATGGAACGGGAATACAAAATAGCTGGATCAGTCAGGTAACAGGTAACGGAAATGATTATGAAAGTATGAATGCGAAAGCTTCACGTATACCAATTGGATCTGAAGGGGTAAATATTCTGCCTTTTGGAAATGGTGCCGAGCGGATGTTGAATAACAAAACGATCGGGGCACATATCCAAAACTTAGATTTCCTCAGACATGGCACAGTTCATCTTTGGAGGGCATCACAAGAGGGAATTGCATTTTCCTTTCGCTATGGATTGGATCTCTTAAGGGAAAACGGAATCACACCGCAGGTAATTAAAGCCGGTCATGCCAATATGTTTTTGAGTCCTGTTTTTCAAGAAGCATTCGCAGGGGTAACAAACACACCCGTAGAGCTATATGATAATGATGGTAGTGTTGGAGCTGCTTTAGGGGCCGGTTTGGGTATAGGCATATTTGCGGATCGACAAGAAGCTTTTAAGGGGCTTCGAAAATACAAAACAATCGAACCAGAACATACTTCGCAATATGAGGAAGTATACGGTAAATGGAAACAATTATTAGAAGACAAACTATAAATTAAGATAAGATGAAAATTTTGACAGGAAATCATGTGTTCTTTAAGCATGTAGAACAAGTTCAATTTGAAGGTGTAAATTCTGACAATCCTTTGGCTTTCCGTTGGTATGATCCAACACGAGTTGTCGCAGGAAGAACCATGGCAGAGCATTTTAAATTTGCCTGTGCCTATTGGCATTCTTTTAATGGTAATGGGGCAGATCCATTTGGTGGTCAAACGCATTTTTTTCCATGGGATAAGAAAGCAACAATCATGGAGCGTGCAAAAGATAAAATGGATGCTGCTTTTGAATTTATGACGAAAATGCAGTTGCCATATTACTGTTTTCATGATGTTGATTTAGTGGATTATACCGATGATATTCATGAAAATGAACGCCATCTTGATGAGATTGTTGCTTATGCAAAAGAGAAACAGCAACAGAGTGGTGTGAAATTGCTATGGGGAACAGCAAATTTATTCAGTCACCATCGCTACATGAATGGAGCATCTACCAATCCTGATTTTCATGTTTTGTCCCATGCAGGTGCTCAGGTTAAAGCGGCAATTGATGCAACGATTGCATTAGGCGGTGAGAATTATGTATTCTGGGGTGGCCGTGAAGGGTATATGTCCTTGCTTAATACAAATATGAAAAGAGAGAAAGAGCATTTAGCGAAATTTCTACATATGTCAAAAGATTATGCACGTAAAAATGGATTTAAAGGTACGTTTTTCATTGAGCCAAAGCCATGTGAACCAACAAAACACCAATATGACTACGATGCCGCAACAGTGATTGGATTTCTTCGTGAATTTGATCTAATGGATGACTTTAAACTTAATCTTGAAGTTAATCATGCCACATTAGCGGGGCATACATTCCAACATGAACTACAGGTTGCTGCTGATGCTGGTTTATTGGGATCAATTGATGCAAACCGTGGTGATTATCAAAATGGATGGGATACGGATCAATTTCCAACCGACTTAACCGAATTGACAGAATCACTGATGATTATTCTTGAAGCAGGAGGATTACAAGGTGGAGGTGTCAATTTTGATGCTAAAGTGAGACGTAATTCTACAGATCCTTTGGATTTATTCTATGCACATATTGGTGGTATGGACAATTTTGCACGCGCATTGGTTACTGCAGATAATTTACTTCAAAATTCCCCTTATAGAGAATTGAGAAAAGAGCGTTATAGCAGTTTTGATACAGGTGCTGGAGCAGATTTTGAGCAAGGTAAACTGTCTCTTGAAGATCTTCGTGCTCATGCTATCAATGAGGGAGAACCTAAGTTGATCAGTGGTCAACAGGAGTTTATGGAGAATTTGATCAACCGTTATATTTAAGATATTATTCATTTTATTATAAACCTACTTCTAATTGTATGAATAATATCTTGGCGACCAAAGATTATTTGGTTTTTTTCATCTACTTTATCATCGTATCGGGGTACGGTATTTGGGTCTATCGGCAAAAGAAGACCAAACTCAATGGTACCGATTCTAAAGATTATTTTTTAGCAGAAGGCTCACTAACTTGGTGGGCCATCGGCGCTTCTTTGATTGCATCTAACATCTCTGCCGAACAGTTTATCGGTATGAGCGGTTCGGGCTTTAAGATGGGTCTTGCTATTGCTACTTATGAATGGATGGCAGCTGTGACATTGATTATTGTTGCGGTGTTTTTTATTCCGGTATATCTTAAAAATAAGATATTTACGATGCCTCAATTTCTGCATCAACGCTACAACGGCACCGTTGCTATGATTATGGCTGTATTTTGGTTGATGTTGTACGTAGTAGTCAATCTAACCTCAATTTTGTATTTGGGAGCACTCGCAGTTAGTAGCATTTCGGGTTTCGATTTAGAGGTGTGTATGTATGCTATCGCTTGCTTTGCTGTTATTATTACATTGGGAGGAATGCGGGTTATTGGGTTTACAGATGTTATTCAGGTTTTCTTCTTGATTCTAGGAGGTCTGGCAACCACGTATTTGGCGCTGAAATTAGTGGCAGAAAATTACGGTGGAGAAGGGGTGCTAGAAGGATATCAGATTATGGCTACTAAGGCCACGGATCATTTTCACATGATCCTACATCAGGATAATGAAAATTATTTGGATTTACCAGGGCTTACGGTCTTGATTGGTGGTATGTGGATTGTAAACCTCAATTATTGGGGCTGTAATCAATATATCACGCAACGAGCTTTAGGAGCAGATCTTAAAACGGCTAGAAACGGAATTCTGTTTGCGGCTTTCCTCAAGCTTTTGATGCCTATCATTGTCGTATTACCGGGAATTGCAGCTTATGTGTTATGGAAGGATGGCTTATTCCAACCTGAAATGCTTCAGAATGGTGAGGTTAATCCAGATCGGGCATATCCAGTTTTATTAAACTTACTTCCTTCGGGTTTAAAAGGTCTATCATTTGCCGCTTTGACTGCCGCAGTAGTTGCTTCATTAGCTGGTAAATCGAATAGTATTGCAACTATCTTTTCATTGGACATTTACCAGAAGGTATTCAATAAAAAAGCAAGCGAAAAGCAATTGGTCAATGTCGGTAAAATAACCATTATATTTTCGATGGTACTTGCGGTGATCATAGCACCTCATTTAGGGATAGATAGTAAAGGTGGTTTTCAATATATTCAAGAATATACCGGATTTGTTTCACCAGGTATTTTTGCGATGTTCATTTTGGGATTCTTCTGGAAGAAAACAACTTCAAATGCAGCTTTATTTGCAACAATAGGCGGGTTTATTTTATCTGTTCTGTTTAAATTTTTACCGCATATTGCAGATCTGTCGTTTTTAAGTTCGACTGGTTTTTCTGTTTTAAATAAAGCGTCAGGACTGTACGAAATTCCATTTTTAGACCGTATGGGTTTTGTTTTTGTCATCTGTATTATTGGTATGTTGATCATTAGTTTAATCGATCAACGAAATGGCGTTGTATCAAAAGGATTGGAAATAGACAGAACAATGTTTAAACCGCATACCGGATTTATAATTGGTGCATTGTTGATCATTCTGTTAACGACTGCGCTATATATGATTTACTGGTAATTTAAAATGAAATTATTTTTTACAATGTTATCGTTGATCTGCTTAGTCAGATCAACGTATTCGCAAGACAAAGTGTTGTTTGAAGTGGGAGAAAAGGATAGTAAGTCTTCTGAGTTTTCATTGTCTCCAAACCAATATGATAGTTTTCTAGCTAGTTTTTCAGGAGAGCCCACATATTATGTGGGCTATTCTTTTTCAAATAAACAATGGCCTTATGTGTTACCAGGACCACTGGACAATTGGGCAGGTGGTGGTTATTGGGCGGGATTTCATCCGCGTCATTTTCCGTCGCTTTATTTTGAGCTAGTGCAATTGGCAATTGAAGGTGAATGTGAATTTACAATTGATTTTGTAGGTGCGAAAACGGGAACCAACAAGATTCGTATCGAAGTGAATGGGCATCGTTTTGAAGAAGATATTCAAGGAGTGGATAGTAATACGCTTTTGGAAGGGAAAGCGCAAGAAGCAAACCCAGCTCATATCCAGATTCGATTTCCAGTTTCTTGGTTGAACAAGGGAATGAATAAGATTCAATTAGGGACAATAGCTGGTAGCTGGTCTATTTTTGATGCGATGCAATTGAAAACTCCTGTAGCAGTTACATTAAAGGAAGCATCTTCTACATTAATTCGATCGGCCGAGACAGCGCCATTTGAATATTTACGAGATCAGGGCATGCGTGTACAGCCCGTTCTTGTAGATATGTCTCAATTTGATGTAGCTAGAAAGTTGAGTTTTGAAGTGGATGGTAAATTAGTGGAAACACGTATCATTGAAGTCGGTGCTTCTATTCAAGAGATATATTTACCTGCATTACTAAAAAAAAATGGAGTTAAAAATTCCATCTTAACCATAAAAGATGGCCAAAACATTGTCTTTACTGGTTCCATAAAATGTTCGTTTCAAGAGCTGCATAAACGGACAGATTATGTTGATTTGTTAATGGGAATGGGTAATTCTAGGTGGATGTTTAAGCCATCACCTGCACTTCCATTAAGCATGGTACAGATCGCACCCGATAATCAGGATGAAACTTGGAAAGCCGGCTATGAATATACGATTGAGAATATCATGGGTTTTAGCCACTTTTGTGATTGGACCATGACTGGACTCTTAATGCAACCTACTTGTGGCGAACTCCAAGTTACTCCTGGAAGGGAAGCTTTTCCTGATGAGGGGTACCGGTCTCGTATCGATAAAAAAACGGAGGAAGCAAAAGTGGGACATTATTCGGTATTCATGACCGATACGAAGATAAAGGCTGAATTGACTGCCACACGTAGAGCAGCATTGCAGAAGTATACTTTTCCTAAGCGCAATGATGCACGCATCATGATCGATATGTTTACACCAAGTGAGTATCCGCATAATTTGACGGATGCTAAAATAACCAAGGTAAATGATCGTGAAATTGAAGGCTATGCAACCTATTATAACGCCTTTACAGGTTATTCTCTTCAACAGGAGTATACCGTCCATTTTGTTTTGCAATTTAGTAAACCTTTTGATGCTATGGGAGGATGGGTTAATGAAGGTGTTGAGGCAGTGAAAGGTTATATACCGGAATGGAACCGGAATCATGAGTTTAAAAGTACAAATGACATCCGCATGGATATCAATGAAATTCATGGAAAAGGAGATCTTGGTGTTTTTGTGAATTATAAGACCACCGAGGGAGAAGAAATACTCGTACGATCCGGAGTTTCACTTGTGGATATCGCTGGGGCAAGAAATAACCTTAAAACTGAACTTTCAACTCCATTTGGATGGGATTTTAATCAGGTTGTTGCTAATTCGAGAACAATCTGGGAAGATTATCTAGGACGTATAGAGGTTGAAACAGATGATTACCTTCAAAAAAAGAAGTTCTACACAAATTATTATAGAGCTTTATCGGCTAAAGCAATCTGGAGTGATGTGGATGGTCGTTATCGTGATGAAGATGAGGAGATCAGACAATTAAAGGATAAGAAGGATGCTATTGTAGCGGGTGAATATTGGAATACTTTCTGGAATAATCAGCAACTGTTTAATCTCATTGCACCGGAGATTTCTTCTACTTGGGCACGTTCAGCTATACAACTTTATCAGAATACGGGTTGGTTTAATACTGATCCCGCGGGTATTGAACATACTGGTGTCATGGTCGCGATGCATGTAGCCTCTCAGATTCAAGGGGCATGGCAAAGTGGTATTCGAGACTTTGATCTCAGCACAGCATATGACGGATTAAAAAAAATGTTGACGGTTTCTCCTCAACGTTATCCAGGCGGTGGTACAGTTGGGGTGGAACATCTAGACGTTTACAAAAAGTATGGCTATGTTCCTGCTGGAAAAGGTTATGTATCCAATACGTTAGAATATGCCTACGACGATTGGTGTCTCGCCCAAATGGCTAAAGAGCTAGGGAAAAAAGATGATTATAATTATTTCCTGAAAAGATCTGAAAACTGGAAACATATTTTTGATCCTAAAACCGGTTTTATGCGACCGAAGGATGAAAAAGGAAATTGGATAGAACCATTTGATCCTTATCATACGCCTGGATTTGTAGAAGGAAATTCTTTTAATTACAGCTGGTTTGTGCCACATGATCCCAAAGGGTTAGTAGAAGGTGTTGGACAATCACGTTTTGTAAACAGACTGGATGAGGCAATGGATAAATCCGCAAAAGCAAATTTTAATGCCGCCGGTGATAATTTTAGTGCTTATCCGTTGAACCATGGTAATCAGACATCAATGGAAGTGGCATATTTATTTAATTGGGCTGGTGCTCCTTGGCTGACCCAAAAGTGGTCGCGGGCCATACAAGAACAGTATTATGGAACCACACCTTACAATGCATATCCGGGTGATGAAGATCTTGGACAGATGAGCAGTTGGTTTGTAATGAGTGCCTTGGGTTTGTTTCAATTAGATGGTGGTGCATCAACGACACCTACTTATGAGTTGGCTTCGCCACGTTATCCTAAAGTAACACTAAATATGGGAGGACGCTATGGCCGTGGTCAAAAATTTGTGATTGAAGCAAGAAATGCATCAAAAGAAAATAAGTATATCCAAAATGTAACACTTAATGGAAAGAAAGTCGAAGGATTTTTAATTCCTCAAAGTGCTGTTTTAAATGGAGGTAAATTAATTATAGAAATGGGAAGTACTCCGGTTAAATAGCGGAGAGTACTATTCCGAATTAAAGCAAAAAAGTCATCGGGATGTCTACTTCCGATGGCTTTTTTGCTTTAATCAGTACGGATCAGTAATTGCAATTTTCTATTTTTTTTACTAGGGAGAATTCGTTTTGAATCGACTTAGTTATTGCACATCATGTTTTTAAGTAGAATTAAATCAATCTTTAAATAAAATCGATCAAAATCAAGTTGATGATTAGAAACTAAAAGTAGAGATGAGTGAACCAGGTTGTACGAGCTATAAACACAAAAATATAATGAAATACTAAACTATGAGGAACAAGTTGAAAATATTATGGACACTATGTTTCATCTTCATGTTGAACAATCTGAGTCAGGGTGTAGAACTGAAAACGAAACAAACTCAAATTACACTTGATGGCAAGGGATATTACAGTTCGATTAAAGTTGCAGGAAAGGAATTGTTAGGCAAAGGTAGTTATCCGATTTTGTCAGCAGTCAAGGCACAACAGATTATTCTACCTAAAGAATTAAAGATTAAAGGAGATCAGTATTTGCTTTCGATGGAAGATGGTCAACAAATTGAACTTAAGGTAAAACAGCTGGCGCAAGCCATTACTTACGAAATCATTAAGATCAGTGATGTATACAATATGGTTGTTTTTGGTCCGGTAAAGATCAATTCACATGAGGTTGTTGGAGAAATTGTAGGTATTGCACAGGATGTTGATGTCGCATTTGGAATGCAATCATTAAATGCGAAAACCAATGGTGGAATACCACAGGAATCAGCAAGTTTATATAGTTCTAAATTTACATACACAGGTGCTAATACGGAACTTTCAGTAGCCAGCGTTCCTTTCTATAATCTGGTCGCGGTTGATGCAAAAGATGGAACGGTTTTTCAATTGTCAGCCCGTAATAGACAAAAAATTGAATACCGGAAAGTGCAACAGTTGGAAAAATCGCTAACACTTCCAGTTTCTGGTCCTGATGGATCGATAATCGGTGCAAAGATCGCTCTCTTTGGAGATCATAGGGATGCAATTTTAAATCGCATAGGGCATGTAGAATTGGAACAAGGATTACCACATCCCATGCTTGATGGTGAATGGGATAAAATATCCCGATCAGCGATGGATTCTTACCTGATTTCAAATTTTTCAGAAGAGGATTTCGACTTTGTTTTGGATAAGGTAAAGATGGCCGGTTTTAGGAATGTGTACCATACGGATCCTTTTGAGACATGGGGCCATTTTAAATGGAAATCGTCTTTTGTTAAGGATGGAGATCAGGGTGTAAAGGTTCTAGTAGACAAAGCGAAGGCTAAAGGTATTCGTATTGGGGTGCATACGTTAACTAATTTTTTAACCACTAATGATGCTTATGTCACTCCGATTCCAAGTAAGCACTTGCTTAAACAAGGTGAGTTGAAGTTATTGCACAATTTGAATGCAGATCAGCAAGAAATAGAAATTCAAGTGTCCGGTTTATTTGAAATGCCACTTTCCCTTAATGCTATGCAGATAGATGATGAGCTGATTACATTTGGTAAAGTTGAGAAAATGAACAATCGGATGCGGTTGACAGATTGTAAAAGAGGGGCTTTCGGAACAAAGGCTACTGCACATGATCAGGTACAACCGTTGTATAAATTATGGGATTATCCTTACAAGACATTATTCCCTGATTTGGTGCTACAGGATGAATTTGCACAACGACTAGCGACCATATTCAATACAACAGGCCTCAAGCAGATTTCATTTGATGGCCTTGAGGGCAGTATGTATACGGGTCATGACTACTATGCTACAGCACGTTTTATCACAGAATATTATAAAAACTTGAAAGATAAGACCGATTTGATTAATGATGCAAGTCGATTGGATCATTTTTTATGGCATACGCATACCCGTATGAATTGGGGAGAGCCGTGGGGTGAAGAAATGCGTAAGGGACAGGTCGAAAATAGAATCAAGAATCAGGAATATTTTAGACGCAATCTATTTCCACGTATGCTAGGTTGGTTTTTGGTTCGTTTGGCAGATCGTAAGTTTGAAACAACAACTTTAGAAGATCTGGAATGGGCTTTATCAGAGTCAGCTGGTTTTGATTCCGGATATGCAATGAGTATTAATATGCAGACACTCCGAAAACATGGTCAGATTGATCAGTTATTAGAAGCAATGAAAAATTGGGATGTGTTGCGAAAAGCGAAAGCTTTTAATGACGATCAAATGAAGCGTTTGCGGGATCCAGAAACGGAATGGCATCTTAAAAAAGTAACTGAAGATCAGTTTTTGCTCTATCCACTTTATATTTCAGATCGCTATCGTTGTGATTTATCGGAAATGCAACCCGGACAACCTGGCGGAGCTGATTGGTCCTGGCATGCCCCCAACGAAGGAACTTATGCGCTACGTTTAAAAGTAGAAGGTGGAGGAACAATTTCAAATCCTTCATTTACAACTTCCAAAGGTGTGATTAAAATAGAAGGAGCGATCGAAACCGATCAATACTTGTTATTGGATCATGACGGGAATGCTTTGTTGACGGATAAAAATTTTAATACGATAAAGAAGCTTCCTGTTCAGGGGAAAGCCATTTTGCCTCAAGGTAATTCAAGTATTGCATTTGCCTGTGATGTACAAGATGATACTCCCACAGAAGTACTAGTACGTTACAGTGTAAGAGGAGAAGCGGAAAAGATAACGAAAAGAAAATAAGGTAATCTTGAGCGCATCATCATCATATAGGATGCGCTCAATGAATGATAAAAATTAATGACTGCAATAATATTTGATATTACGTGTTTATCAACAGCAGGTAAAGTTATGGGCAGATGCCAAAAAGATATTATGATTAAATTTTTGAAGTACAGCATTAGGAGTATGATTTGCTTCCTACTGTTTTTGTCATGTTTTTCAACTGCTAATGCGCAGCAGGTATGGTCTCCCGATAACGGAAATGGAACATTTACCAATCCATTGATGTGGGGTGATTGGCCTGACCCAGACATCATCCGTGTCGGAGATGACTTTTACTTGATCTCGACAAGCATGCATTATGTTCCTGGAAGCCCAATAGCAAAATCTAAAGATTTGGTGAACTGGGAGATCGTTGGATATCCTGTAGAGCGTTATGATGAAGATCCACGTTTTGATATGAAAGGTGGTACTTTGTATCTCAATGGATCGTGGGCCAATACCATCAAGCACCATAATGGAAAGTTTTATGTTGGATTTTGTACACCTAAGAACTGGGGATGGGATAAAGGAAATTTTTCTATCTGTATTGCTAATAAACCAGAAGGACCATGGGAAAGAACTATTTTTCCAGAATTCTTATACGATCCAGGACTGTTTTTTGATGATGATGGTAAAGTTTATGTAGCGCATGGTCAAGGAACTTTGTACCTAACGGAATTAAATGCCGATGCTAAATCTGTAAAAGGTAAAGACGTTAAAATTTGGGACAAGCGTTTTAAAAACGCTAATGAATTTGGAGGTGGATTTGGTATGGAAGGTGCTCATATGTATAAGATTAATGGAAAATATTATATTACTTGTCCAGCTGGAGGTACGGAAGGATGGCAGATTTGTCTACGGTCGGACAATATTTACGGACCTTATGAGCATAAATTAATTATCAATGATAGCAGTTCTTATCCACCAAATGGTTTACACCAAGGTGGAATGGTGCAGTTAAAAAATGGAGATTGGTGGTTTATTATTATGCAAGATCGTGGGGCGATTGGTCGAGTACCTGTTCTTTTGCCTGTTGAGTGGAAAGACGGTTGGCCGATGTTAGGAAGCGGAAATAAAGACGTGATTACTTATAAAAAACCTAATGTTGGTAAAGTGTATCCTATTAAAAGTCCTGCAACAACAGATGAGTTTACAAAGCAAAAATTAGGTTTGCAATGGCAATGGAATCATAATCCTGACAATGAAAAATGGTCCTTAACAGAGCGCAAAGGATATATGCGCTTAAAAGCATCTTATGCCGATTCATTAAAAGTTGCACGTAATACACTGACACAACGCGTTCAAGGCCCCAATTCAGAAGGAACAGTTGAGATTGATTTAATGAGCCTGAAAGATGGTAATGTCGCTGGATTCGGAGTGTTTCAGTTTCCTTATGCTTTTGTAGCAGTAGAACAGACGGATGGTCAAAGACGTATTATTATGAATAACAATGATAAGATTATCGAGCAGATCGATAATTTTAAGGGTGATAAAATTTGGATCAGAGCACGTGTTACTGATCGAGATTTTATTGCTAAGTTTTACTACAGTATAGATGGAGAAAACTTTTATGTTATCGGAAATGATCTCAAGATGCAATTAGAATTATATTGGACAGCCAATCGTTTTGCTTTGTTTAATTATAGTAAAACTAAGACTGGCGTTGATGGGTATGCCGATTTCAATTGGTTTAGATTTACAAATAAATAAATTAACACACAAAAAAGAAATCCCGCCGATCTATGATTAGCGGGATTTTTTTTATACAGACTTACCAGTTTCAGTAAGCGGTTTATTTTTTATATCATCCAACGGAATAAGCTTGCGCCCCAAGAGAAACCAGCCCCAAAAGCTGTTAACATAACAAGATCTCCAGTCTTCATCTGTTTTACATTTTCCCAGATACATAATGGAATTGTCGCTGCGATTGTATTCCCAAGATACTCAATATTACTTAAGGTACGGCCTTCAGGAATATTTAATGAGCGACCTACAGCATCGATAATACGTTGGTTTGCTTGATGTGGCACTACCCAGTTGATATCCTCAACGGTTAAGTTGTTGCGCTGCATGACCTGCGTGCAGGCATCACTCATTGATTGTACCGCTTGCTTAAATACGGTTTTACCGTCTTGACGTAAGTATCTTTTTTGTGTATCATTATCCGATAAGCTTATTGGATATTGGGTTCCACCTGCTTCAATATTTAGGAAAGCGCGACCATCTCCGTTACTTCTCAAGTAGGCGTCCATAACACCTCCTTCTGTAGAAGGTTGTAGTAATACAACTCCAGCACCATCTCCGAATAGGATGTTGGTTGAACGGTCATGGATATCGACATAAGTACTGATATTATCAGCCCCTACGATAAGTACATTTTTGTATCGTCCTGTCTCAACAAGTGAAGCACCCATATCCAGCGCATATAGAAAACCAGAACAAGCAGCGTTTATATCAAAAGCCCAAACATTTGTAAGACCTAGTTTTTCAGCGATGATGTTCGCAGTCGCAGGCATGGGCATATCAGGAGTTGAAGTTGCTACTAAAATTGCATCTACTTCAGCTAAATCTTTACCATACTTTGCTACGAGATCCTGAATTGCACGAACGGCCATGTCAGAAGTCGCCAATTCTTCTTCTAAGATGCGACGTTCTTTGATACCAGTTCTTTTGATGATCCACTCATCATTCGTATCACATAATTTTTCTAAGTCAGAATTTGTTCGTTTATTTTGAGGGATATAACCTCCGATTGCGGTAATTGCAGCGTAAAGTTTATTCGGGAGAGTTGTATTCATATATTATGGTTATCATATTCAAGTATGATCCGCCTTTTGGTATTTAGTTTAATTTTATTATCTCTAATGAGTATGTTTATTTATTCTGCCTTTTTCTCTTTTCCAAAAAGAGTTGTAAAGGAGGTGTAAAAATAGGATAATTTCTACAACAGTATGAAAAATATTAAGATTGTGACAAAATGATTACGATGAATCACTTTTTTTGAACCGTTTTGCAAAACGGTCTAGTTATGATACCGTTTTAGTTTTATTGTTTAGAATATAATTTTGATAAAGTTGCTGTTGACAAAATATATGAAATTATTGTAATGCAATTAAAACACGTTAAAAAACAGTCCTTTATTTAAACTATTAGCACTTATTTTATTATTTAACCATAACCTGCCGGAAAAAAAACGAAAATAATAAATTTCCAGAAATATTTCATAGATCCCTGTTGAATTAACGAATGGTTTTCTTAATTTGTTGTTCGGGAGCTCATTTTTTATAGAGGCAAAGCTTACCCAATTGAATTTCTGTTATTAAAATATATATGCAATGATTCCATTTTCTATTCAAGCACCACTCGAAAATAGTAAGATCAGACTAGTTCCGCTACAGGATAATGACTTCGAAAGGCTTTTCGCTGTCGCTAATGATCCTAAAGTATGGGAGCAACACCCTAATAAAGATCGGTATAAAAGACCTGTGTTTGAAAATTTCTTTGAAGGTGCGGTAATCAGTAAAGGTGCCTACCTGATCCAGGATAAACTGTCCAATGAAATCTTAGGAAGTACACGTTTTTACAATTATAGTTCCGATGATAACAGTATTTTCATCGGTTACACTTTTTATGGTACAAAGACATGGGGCACTGGTATAAATCCTCAAGTAAAAAAAATGATGCTCGATTATATATTTGATCATGTGGATACTGTATATTTTCATGTTGGGAATAATAATGAAAGATCAAAAAAAGCAATGGAGAGATTAGGGGCACAAAAAATAGCTTTGGAAGAAGTGGCTTATCATGGTGAACCTAACCGTATCAACATTCTGTATGCTATTAGAAAAGATGACTATTACAAAGTATGATGGGATCTAATATAAGCTTTTTGCATTTTAAAATATAACATGCTGCACACGGGCAAGCGCATATGTTTAGGAGATATTAGAATCATTAATTTTTGCGAAAATTTGAGTTAACTCGGACTTTTAGTTAGATGATTTCAACTTAGTGCAAAGAAGATTGTAAAAAGAACAAGATTTCATTGCTAATCTTGTCATTTTTGCTTGTGTAAATAGATTTTTCTACACCTAACTGTTTCATATGCTATCGTTTATCTTCAAGAAAATAAGTTAAATTTGTTTATAGCTCAATTATAAATGGAAACTTACGGCAACCCAGTATTAAATCGCTTACCCCAACATCTGAAACGTTTTATTGTACCGCAACAATATGATCGTTATACGGCAATTGATCAGGCTGTGTGGCGCTATGTCATGCGTCAGAACTATGCATATCTTCGTAATATTGCATATTATCCCTATATTCCAGGGCTTCATAAAGCAGGATTAACGATTGAGGAAATCCCAAATCTGCAAACGATGAACGACAGTCTTAAACATATGGGTTGGGGAGCAGCTACAGTGGACGGTTTTATTCCTCCTGCAGCTTTTATGGAGTTTCAAGCTTATCGGGTACTCGTGGTAGCAGCAGATATACGTCAGATTGAACATATTGAATATACTCCTGCACCAGATATTATTCATGAATCATCTGGACATGCTCCGATCATTGGAGAGCCTGAGTATGCGGCATATTTGCAATATTTTGGGGAGATTGGTACAAAGGCAATGTTTTCTGAGAAAGATTTTGAACTGTACGAGGCAATTCGAAACCTTTCTATCCTTAAAGAAAGTAGTAGTGCAACCGAAGAGCAGCTGTCAAGTGCAGAAGCAAAGCTTATTGCGATACAAGAAAATATGGGTGAACCTTCCGAAATGGCATTATTGAGTAGATTGCATTGGTGGACGGTTGAGTATGGACTAATTGGAACAGTAGATGATCCCAAAATTTATGGGGCAGGGCTTTTGTCATCAATTGGAGAAAGTGCGTCCTGTATGCGTAAAGAAGTCCCAAAATTACCTTATTCATTAAAAGCATTAGCTTATTCATACGATATTACGAAGCCACAACCTCAATTGTTTGTTACGGAAGATTTTAATCAGTTGCGAGAGGTTTTAGATCAATTTGCCAATACCATGTCATTTCGGGTAGGGGGAAAAGTTGGTTTGGAAAAGGCTATTGCTTGTAAGAACCTATGTACTATTGTGTATAGCTCCGGATTGCAGGTCTCTGGGCTTTTTCAGACAGTTATTGCTGAGAGTGAAATAGAATATATCAAGACTGTTGGTCCAACGGCATTAGCTTATGCAGATAGACAGCTTTCTGGTCATGGAAAGACGTATCACGCTGATGGATTTGGGTCCCCTGTTGGGTATCTGTTAGGAGCAGTCAAAGCACTGGAAGATTTTGATGCTGCTGATCTAAAAGAATATGGCATTGAAATAGGGCAGCACACCACACTTATCTTTACTTCTGGAATTGAGGTAAGAGGAGTTGTTCAGTCTATAGAACAGCGGGATAAAAAAAATCAATTGATTACCTTTTCTCCATGTCAGGTTGTCGATAGTAGATCCTGTCAGATTCTATTTGATCCAGAATGGGGAACTTATGACATGGCTGTAGGGAAACAGATTGTATCGGTTTTTTGTGGAGCAGCAGATAAAGAAGCTTATGAGCAAGGAGCCTTTGTGTCGGAAACTAAAACAATCGTGCATCAGCAAAACGAGGTCGAAAAATCAAAAAATAAGCTTTATAAAGTTATTCGTGACCGAAGAACAGGTCAAGAACCGGATGTTTCACTTAGTGAGATTTATCAGAATATAACACATAACTATCCCGAAGATTGGCTTGCTTATATTGAAACACTGGAATTGGCTATTCATGATGGAGATCATTTGTTAGCAACTCAAATTGAAAATCGATTGCTGGAAATTATTCAAGATCATCAACATTGGAGTAAATTGATTTTGGATGGCATTAACTTAGCTAAAAACGACCAAATAGCATTGCTTTTAGGACCTAAGTAATGCATATCTACGATTAGAACGAGATTTAAAAATGTATCCAGGGATACTAATAAATCTTTCCAGGACTGCTAAGT
The DNA here is from genome assembly GCF_012030425.1 of Sphingobacterium sp. B16(2022). Taxonomy (GTDB): domain Bacteria; phylum Bacteroidota; class Bacteroidia; order Sphingobacteriales; family Sphingobacteriaceae; genus Sphingobacterium; species Sphingobacterium anhuiense. The sequence continues at coordinate 417,166 of NZ_JAAUVN010000002.1, forward strand.
AATAAAGAACTGCCATGAGCTATTGTTTGATATCTCATGGCAGTAGGTATTTTAAACCGTATTTTAATATTAGACTGCTAATAAAAGAATTTGCCAAGCTGAAATCAATTCACCTTGGTCTAACAGTTTTGCGGCATGCATCTGGAGCAACTTACGTCTTAGGGCAAGATCTTCGTGAGATTGTTCCCAGATTGCTATAATTTCAGGATTTACTAATAAAGTCTTCTCGTCATTCAATACAGGTAATTGCTCTACATTTGCCAATCGACCCAATTGATTTCCCGTAAGAATATCCGAATAACGGATATGTTCGGGAAGTGCGTCAACTCCTATACCTAAATTGCGGAGTGGCTTTGGGACTTCGAAGAGTGATTCTTTTGTTACGCGACTGTACCAATTCCCACCTAAACGGGCAACGAGATCAAGTGATTCCTGTGAGATTTCATTTTTATCATTTAGTAAGTTTTCATGAATATGCATCCGGACTATTTCTGCAATGACGAGATTTCCTGCTCCCGGACCATCACCGAGATTGATAATTTCATGAACTTTACATTCCAATTGAACTGGTGATTCTGCCACACGTGGAGGGTTGATCAGATCTGAAGCAATAGCTGTAAAACCTGATTTATCAAATTCATTAATTCCCTTTCCATATTCGGTGCTTGCGAGAGACTGTTGCTGCACCATGGAATAATTCACAATATTAATAACAACCTCTGGTACTTCTAGCATGTTGTCCAAGGTATGTTTAGTAGAACCGTCGCGCATTCGTCGCAACGGTGAAAAAACACAGATAGGGGGTTGCTGAGACATAAAATTAAAGTAGCTAAAAGGGCTCAGGTTGACGTTTCCTGCCGCATCAATTGTACTTGCAAAACAGATAGGACGCGGAGCTACCGCATATTTGATAAGATTATCAAATATTGCTTGTTGTTCAACTGGATCTATTACTGTTGTTTTTTCTGTAGTCATATGTTGAGTAGCTTATTTAATTTAGTGTTCTTAATTATTTGCGGCGATGATATAATTTTGTAATCGACCTAAACCGGTAACTTCCATTACGATTTGATCGCCGATCTGTAACCATTGTTCTTTATGAGATGGATCATGCAGCTTCGCAGTCCCATTAAGCTCCAGAAAACAACCAGTACCAACAGTACCTGAGCCGATGACATCTCCTGGAAATACTTCAACACCATAGGATACACGTGCTATGATTTCAGCAAACGTCCAGTTCATATCGCGCAGGTTTCCTATGGATACTAATTTTCCATTAACTGAGCAGGTCATTTCAAGATCATAACAGACGCCAATATGGCCCATGCGCGGATCAACACGATATTTTTCCAATTCATCTGCTGTAACAAGACAGGGGCCTATCACCGTCGCAAAATCTTTTCCTTTAGCAGGCCCCAAGTTAAGTTTCATTTCTTCCATCTGTAATGTTCGGGCACTGATATCATTCATGATCATGAAGCCGCCAATATAAGAGTCCGCTTCTGATGCAGGTATATTTTTACCCTGTTTATCAATAACAATAGCAACTTCCAATTCAAAATCAAGTTTGTCTAAATGTTTGGGCATGCAGGAAACAGCGCCTGGACCGTAGATAGCACGGTGGTTTGAAAAATAGAAGACAGGAAATAGATCAAATTCAGGAATCATCTCTAAACCGCGGTTTCTACGGGAGGTTGCTACATGCTGACGAAATGCATAAGCATCGCGTAAAGAACCTGGACGGGGTATGGGAGCTTCTAAAATTGTGTTAGCAAGTGTATGGTGTGTTTCTTCATTTTTTGAACTAAAGAGCTTTTGATAGGCATCCTTCATGGCGGCTTTGATACTTAAAGCTGCATGGAGATATTTATCCATAGAATCTGGAAATTTAGAATCAACCTTACTACAAGGATATATAGATATACCAATTAAAAATGCCAGGTGTTCACTATCTTCCAGAATACAGGTAACAAGTTTCATAATGTCATGAATATAGTATTGAAATCGGTTTTCTCTTTTATTTATATGTACGTTTTCAACGTTAAAAAAGAATTTTTGTACACCGTGCTTGATGTAATTTGGTTAAATATAGGAAGTTCGGGGTTAACTTTCTTTGTTTTTTATGAATTATTAAAAATTAAAATATTATATTTGATATAAACAAAAATCCAATTATGAACACCAGCAGACTCACATATGTAAGAGTCATTTTCGGAATGAGTGCTTTCTTGAAGGCCTTGATCGCTGCTGTGGTGTTTGCGCAGTATTAAATTTTTCCTCTTTTCTTATTTATCTGTGCTTGTGTCATTCGTTTGATCCATGCTTCACTATATATATCATTTCACTTTTTAAAACTTATTTACTTATGCCAATTTATCATCAATTGGGGAAAGTTCCTTCTAAAAGGCATACCGTATTTCGGAAACCTAATGGTGCTTTGTATTCCGAAGAGCTGGTTTCTACACACGGATTCTCAAGCACATATTCGTTGGTTTATCACTGTCATCCGCCAACATTAGTTAAACAGATTGGAGAACCCTATGATGTGTCTCCTAAAATAGCACGGCGAAAGCATTTGAAACACACGAGTCTAAAAGGATTTGCTATAAAGTCGAAAGACGATTATCTGGAAAGTCGGGTACCGGTTCTGGTCAATGATGATTTGCATATATCCTTAGCAGCTCCTAGACAATCTATGACGGATTATTTTTATAAAAATAGTCAAGCAGATGAAATTATTTTTATTCATCATGGATCAGGTGTCGTTAAAACAGGTTATGGTCAGATTCCATTTTCATATGGTGACTATATTGTTATTCCTCGCGGTGTGATTTATCAGATTCATTTTGATCAATCTGAGAATCGATTATTTATTGTCGAATCCTTTTCGCCGATCCGAACGCCAAAGCGCTATCGAAATGAATTTGGTCAATTGATGGAACATGCGCCATTTTATGAACGCGATATTAGAAAACCGTCACAATTAGAGACTAATGATTCATTAGGTGACTTTGAAGTGAAAATTAAAAAACAGGGATTAATATATCCGTATATATATGGTAGTCATCCTTTTGATTTCATTGGCTGGGATGGTTATCACTATCCTTGGGCGTTTTCAATCCATGATTTTATGCCTATTACGGGGAAATTGCATCAACCGCCACCGGTACATCAGACCTTTGAAACCGACAGTTTTGTTGTCTGTAGTTTCTGTCCACGTCTATATGATTATCATCCGGAATCGATTCCAGCTCCTTATAGCCACAGCAATGTGGACTCCGACGAGGTTCTATATTATGTAGATGGCGATTTTATGAGCCGTAAAAGTGTAGAGCGTGGTCAAATTACGCTACATCCTGGAGGAATTCCTCACGGTCCGCATCCTGGAACTGTGGAGAAAAGTATCGGTCAGAAACAGACCGATGAATTAGCGGTTATGATCGACCCTTTTAGACCATTAATGCTGACAGAAGAAGCTTTGGAAATTGAAGATCAAGAATATTTTAAATCCTGGTTGAGTTAATCATAAATTATAAAAGAAATCTAAAATGAAACAGACTTTTGCTGAAAAAATAGCTTTGGCGCAAGATTTTTTGCCCATTAACGGTACTGATTATATTGAATTTTATGTGGGCAATGCGAAGCAGGCCGCACATTTTTACAAGACGGCTTTTGGATTTCAGTCCGAAGCATATGCTGGTCCAGAAACGGGGGTACGGGACCGTGCATCCTATGTTTTAAGACAAGGTAAGATTCGTCTGGTGTTGACTACCGCATTACGATCAGACCACCTCATTTCAGAACATGTTAAAAAGCATGGTGATGGTGTTAAGATTCTTGCCCTCTGGGTAGATGATGCTACAAAAGCTTTTGAAGAAACAACTAAGCGAGGTGCTCAAGTGTATCAGGAGCCACAGGTATTATCTGATGAATATGGAGAGGCAGTTACCTCGGGTATATATACGTACGGTGAAACGGTTCATCTGTTTGTAGAACGTAAAAATTATAACGGTGTATTTTTACCAGGTTATCAAGTATGGGAAAGTGATTATCAGCCAGAAGAAGTAGGCTTGCTATATATTGACCATTGTGTTGGAAATGTCGGTTGGAACAAGATGAATGAAACGGTCGAGTGGTATCAGCAGGTTATGGGCTTCGTTAATGTACTTTCTTTTGATGATAAGCAGATCAATACCGAATATTCTGCATTGATGAGCAAAGTGATGAGTAATGGCAATGGATATGTGAAATTTCCGATTAATGAGCCTGCAGAGGGGCAAAAAAAATCGCAGATTGAAGAGTATCTGGAGTTTTATGAAGGTGAAGGTGTACAGCATGCCGCATTAGCGACGAAGGATATTGTCAAAACAGTAAAAGAGCTGAAAGCGCGAGGTGTTGAATTCTTAGGAGCGCCACCAGAAGCGTATTATGATATGTTACCCGATCGTGTCGGTCAAATTGATGAAGAAATAAAAATTATTCAAGACCTCGGAATACTTGTTGATCGTGATGATGAAGGTTATCTCTTACAGATTTTTACTAAGCCAGTAGAAGATCGACCAACTTTGTTTTTTGAAATCATACAACGTAAAGGTGCTCAGAGTTTTGGTGCTGGAAATTTTAAAGCTTTGTTTGAAGCAATAGAACGTGAACAGGCAAAGCGAGGAAATTTATAATCATAGATTAGCGAGAATATGGAAAACATGAAAGATCTGCTGCAGGCGTTTGAGCGTAAAAGACCTGAGATTGTATTTGAATGGAAAGATACGGAAACAGAGGCTGAAGGCTGGGTCGTTATCAATTCTTTGCGTGGAGGTGCCGCAGGAGGAGGGACACGCATGAGAAAGGGGTTAGATAAAAATGAAGTTGAATCATTGGCTAAAACCATGGAGGTTAAATTTACAGTTTCTGGACCTCCAATCGGTGGGGCTAAATCTGGAATTAACTTTGATCCTTCCGATCCACGAAAAAAAGGAGTACTTGATAGATGGTTTAAGGTGGTCACTCCGTTACTTAAAAATTACTATGGTACAGGCGGTGATCTGAATGTCGATGAAATTCATGATGTTATTCCTTTGACAGAACAGTATGGCCTTTGGCACCCGCAAGAGGGGGTATTGAATGGACATTTTAATGTGCGTGAAAATGAACGAATTCATCAGATAGGGCAGTTGCGGTACGGTGTTTCTAAAGTTTTGGAAGACCCGCAGTACAGTCCGGATATGAAGCGCAAATACAAAATTGCTGACATGATTACTGGTTACGGTGTGGCAGAAGCGGTTAAACACTTTTACAGATGTTACGATACCGATTGTATTGGTAAAAGTGCAATTATACAGGGATGGGGGAATGTAGCCGCGGCGGCTGCATTTTATTTAAGCAAATTAGGGGTTAAGATTGTAGGCATTATTGACCGTGCAGGAGGTTTAATAAATCCGTTGGGCTTTACAGAAGACGAGATCACTGCACTATTTTTAAATCGTAAAGGAAATGAACTAGCAAGCCCAGATTTGTTATCTTTTGAAGAAGTCAATAGCCAGATCTGGCGTATGGGTGCATCTATTTTTATTCCGGCAGCTGCTTCTCGTTTGGTTTCAAAAGAACAGGTAAGCGAATTAGTCACACACGGATTGGAGTTGATTGCTTCTGGAGCGAATGTTCCCTTTTCAGATCGGGAAATATTTTATGGGCCGGTCATGGAATATGCCGATTCTCAAGTCTCTGTCATTCCAGATTTTATAGCAAATTGTGGTATGGCTCGGGTGTTTGCCTATCTGATGCAACCCAATGTAGAAATTTCTGATGATGCGTTATTTTCGGATGTATCTCGTGTTATCGAGCAAGCTATAGATCGGATTAGAGCAATATCAGAATCCAAAATACATCTGTCTTCAAAAGCATATGAAATTGCACTTAAACAATTGGTGTAATCGAGATGTCAACATATAATGGAAAAAGCATTTGCCGTTCAGCAAATGCTTTTTTCTGTAATTGATTTTTGATATCGTTTATTGCCTACCGTCTTTTTGTATATTTTCATTCGAATTATTTATACTAAACTCATTCTCTTTTAGTTCTTCTTCTTTAAGTTCATCCAATATTTTTTTCAACTGCAGGAGATAAGGACTATAAAAATATCTTGTCCATGTAAGGACTATTAATATCGTAATGATACTTACAGTTAAAGTTAATATGGTAAAAGAAATTACGGATTGATCCGGGTCGGTAAATTCTGTAAACTGCAATCGCATACTGTATCTATACATACCTAGGGTAACTAATGCTATTGGGAGCAGGAGAAAACTAAAGGCATGATAGCGCTCAATATTAATTTTAAGCTCATAGTATATTTCCAGTAAACTATCCTTTGTATCGGCTGTATAATGATTGATCTTATTATAGAATAATCGGAAAAGGTTTAAATAATATGCTGATATCGCTAATGATAGTGCGTAGAAAGCATAATATAGAACATATAGGGATGGATCTATATTCAGCAGTTTTGGGATAAAAGCCACAAATAGGATACAGAAAGATTGCAGATAAAATTCGCTTTTCATTTTCCGCTTTAGTTTATCTAAAGGATGCTTAGCCTGCCCGAGCTGTTTTATTTTTGATGGAATACGCACATCATTTGTGCTTTCGGAATTCCATGCCGTTTTTAATTCATCAAGATTCATAATTTGTTTTTTTTATGATTTGTTGTAGTTTTTCTTTCGTTCTATTCAATTTTACACGTACATTTCCTTCAGTTAAACCGAGCTGTATACCTGTCTCTCGATGCGATAGTCCTTCCATAAAGTAAAAGATCAAAGCTTTTTCCACCGCATTTAGTTCCTGCACCGCCTGGTAAAAAATCTCTAGCTGTCTATCTTTTTCAGGATTGTAATCTTCATTTTCAGGCTCTTTTATATTGTCGTAAGTATACACATCACTTCTTCGTTTTTCTTTTTTAAAATAGGAAATGGCTGTGTTAATAGCCACCCGGTACATCCAGGACGAGAAGGCACTCTCTCCTTTAAAGTTCTGATAGGATCTCCACAATTGTATGATGATTTCCTGTTGCAAATCTTCCCGATCTTCCGAACTGTCCATGTACAATCGAGCGACCTTATGCAAAATGCCTTTGTGAACCTCTATTAGGTTTAAAAATGTTTTTTCGATTAAAGAGTCTGCCTGCATATTATGCTTTTGCAAATGTTTTAATTAGTAATGCCTTATTTCTTTTTATAAACCTATTGCTTAGGGATATGTTCCTTTCTGTTTGTTAGGTAGTAAGTACAGGGTCTGGTTGTTTCGTTACACTTTTTTTTGCTAAATTAAATTAAGGCTTGTGGGCTGTTGTTAAAATGTGAATGATCATCACTGATCAGGCTATCGGATAACTGTTCTAAAAATAGGATTTTATCCGGATGAATTTACAAGTGCACATAGCCTAACTGAATTACGATTGCCATAAATTTCCTACGTCATGTTTTTGTCCTGTTTTACGCATGGATTAATGCTATTGTTAATCCATTAGGTATTTGCTTGTTCCGGAAGTTAGCTCATAACTTTTTCTATTGCCCTATACATACTGTGTACTTTTAAGTTCACTTCGGTTTTGGAAATCATTTATGCACGGCTTATTTATATACTATAACAATAAAACTATGATATTGATTTTTAATATTTCGTTTAGTAATTTGTTAATTATCCTAAATTAAAATTATGTTAAGCTTTTAATTTATTAGATTAAAAGATGTTTAATTAAGGATTAGAGGAGTATTTGAGAATATTCTGAACCTGAGCATAAAGGTTTAAAAATGAAAATGCCTCAGGTGGGGAGCCTTAGGCATTTTCTAACCAATTATTAATCTAAATTATGAATAAAAGTTATTTCAAATGTTGTGCCAAAAGATAAACTAGTTATTATTAATTGTGTTACATTAATAATATTACATGATTTACAGTAATTTTAGTTACTTTCTTTAATCACTTTCTCTAATTGATAAGAGTTTTCGCCTAGTTTTGTAACTTTAATGGATATTCCCGCTTCAAGTTCCAACTCTTGTGCAGCAGCAGTTCCCAGACTGAGCACATGTGAACGATCCCTTCTATATGAAAAGGAACACTCATATTCATTATCAATAAGAATTCGGATTTTTTTTGTCTTATTTGGGAACAATTGTTTTAGATCCTTCGTTATCCTAATCTGATTTTTAGTAACATCTTCTGCAGTGATCTGATTTCCTTTCGAGGGAAGGATTGCCGTTTCTAAATTTATTGTTGTATTTTTTACTGTTGAAGGTGTTCCATCAGTTGTTTGAGTAGCTTCTGATGCATTATTGTCTGCATTACCTTGATTAGTTACAGTAATTTCAGCTTTTTCAGTGTGAGCTTGCGCTTTCCCTTGTTTCTGATTATCGGTCGCACTTTTGGATTTCGCAGAACTTGATTTTGTATTTTCTTGTTTTTGATTTCCGGAGATATTTTCTGCTTGATCAGGGGGATTCTGCGTATTCACAGTCTTTCCTTGATGACTAGATACACTTTCTGTTTTGGTGGAATTCGGTGTATTTACCACTTTATTTTGCCCCGGATTGTTTTGCTTTCCTTGATTATGTCCTTTATGTCCTGTTTGCGCGGAACTGGAGTGAGACTGTGTCGTTTTTAATTGATTAGGAGTAGGATGCTCCGCTTTCGGGACGGCAGGAGTAGCCGGTGTGACTTTATTGATGATATTTCTAATGTAGTAATTCTTTATTCTTGATTTTTCAGTATTCCGTTCTTCAATCTCAAAATCTTCTTTATAAGCCTTGAAAAGATGCGATATTTTTTCATATCCATAATTACGGGCATCAAAATCAGGTTTTCTTTTATTAAATAAACTACCAATTTCCCCTAAAAATGCCCATCCGCTTTCATCAGCCGTATCATCTACAGTGTCTTTTAATAGTTCAAGCGTCTCTTCATCCAATGCTGATATTTTATTCCGTTCAATTGGTGATGGCGTCGGACTGGTATTATTGTTTTTCTTTTTTACCGCCTTTTTTGAAACTTCTTTCTCAAGAATTTCCACATAAATAAACTTATCACATGAAGATATGAACGGTTTTGGTGTTTTTCTTTCTCCTATGCCAATGACAAGTTTTCCTGATTCACGTAGCCTAGTTGCTAAACGTGTGAAATCACTGTCACTTGAAACAATGCAAAATCCATCTACCCGATCCGAGTGTAGGATATCCATGGCATCTATGATCAAAGCCGAATCGGTCGAGTTTTTGCCCTGTGTATAACTGTATTGCTGAATAGGTGTTATAGCATGAGTCAAAAGACTGTCTTTCCAGTTTTCAACATAAGGACTAGTCCAGTCTCCATAAATACGCTTGATAGTAGGGATCCCATATCGTTTTACTTCATTCAATATCTCTTCTATCTTTTTATAGGAGATATTATCAGCATCAATTAAGATCGCTATTTTTTTTTCTGTTTCTTCTGGCATCCCTTATTTCTTTAATATGCACGATCTATTATTTTGCAATAAAATTCTAATCATTTATTTCTCTAATGTAATCTGAACGAAGTATAGTTGATAAAAAAAGCAGCGTAATACACTTCGTGGAAAAGTATTTAACGTTATTTTAATAGCTCTTCTCTTGTAAATATAATGGTTTCATTTAATATTTTTCTTAATCCATGTTCCGCTTTTTTCAATTATTGAAGCTATTTCATTGTTAGAGATTAAAACTGTTTATTTATGAAGGTATTATTGACCAGACTTGATCCTGTATAAAGCATCGAAGGCCCGGCATCGTCTTTCTGTCAAAAACTTATTATTTTTGTTAAAATTTCAATCTTATGTTGATTATCGATTCACCTTCTAATAATGCTTATTTTAATATAGCATCGGAAGAATACTTATTATATAAATACCCAAAAGAAGCTATTTTCCTTCTGTATATTAATGCACCTTCAATTATCATAGGCAAATTTCAAAATACATTAGCTGAAATTAACTTGGATTATGTTCAAGCTCAAGGAATAAAGGTCGTTCGAAGGATGTCAGGTGGAGGAGCGGTTTATCATGATCTTGGAAATCTGAATTTTTCTTTTCACATCTTATTGGGCGAAAATGATTTTATGGATTTCTCGACATTTACTCAGCCCGTTGTATCGTTGTTAAATAGTATGAACATACCTGCAAAATTGGAGGGGAGAAATGATCTGTTGATTGAAGGGAAGAAATTTAGTGGAAATGCCAAACTTGCAAAAAATGGAAAAATGATCCAACATGGTACGTTATTGATTAGTTCACAGATGGAGGTACTGGGCGATGCGCTAAAAGTTAATCCTTTGAAGTTTATAGATAAAGCTGTCAAGTCCAATCGTGCACGTGTAATTAATCTGAATGAGTACTTACCACAAGATATGACAGTCTCAGCTTTCAAGCAATTGTTGATTGAGGAGATGAGGAAGAATAATCCTGAAGCTAAGATTTATAAACTAACGGATGAAGATATTCTGGGGATCGAAAAATTGGTAGCAGAAAAGTACAGTACCTGGGAATGGAATTTTGGCTTTTCTCCAAATTACAATTTTAAGAAAGCGATAAAGATACCTGCTGGATTTATTGAAATACATTTAGATGTCCATAAAGGGTATATTGAAAAGGCGAAGATATTTGGAGATTTTTTTGCATCAAAACCAATTGAGGAGCTGGAGAATAGATTGATTGGACAAAAACATGTGGCTGTCCACCTTGCACAATTACTGGAAAAGCATGATGTAACGGCTTACTTCGGTAAAGTTAATATTGCAGAATTAATGGAATTGTTCAAATAACTGTGGGTTATTTCAGTAGTACTCTTCGTTGGTTATTGAATTTTTAAGCCAATTTGAAGAGTGCTCATAATTTTTAAGTCTTACTTTACCCTTGTTCTTATTTGAAGTCAGCAAGAAGATCTCGCATCTTTGATAATTATGCTTCATTTTAACAAGTCCCTGACAAATGGACTTGCCGTCTTTAATCTTTATGGTTATGTTTGTCGTTTTGGGCATTGAAATTTGAAAACGGAAGTTTCAAATTTCAATGCCCATTGATTTAATATTAAAAAACGTCATGATTGCCGAAATAGAAGACAAAGAAATTAAACAGATTTATCAAACATCAATCATTCAGCAAACGGCCTATTGGTCTGAAGTAAAAAGGTTACAGGGTGTAACTTCAAAAGCATTTAATTTTAAAACTAAAATAGCAGATCTTTATGTCGATTCAGAAGACAGTGCCTATTTTATAGGAGATCTATTGATTTTGATTCAGGCTATCGATCAGGAGCACAGTATTGCCTACGTTCCCTATGGACCAGAGATCGAACCATCGGTTGAAAATCAAGGCTATTTCTTGGAGCAATTGTCCGAGAGTTTAAGATCTTGTTTACCTAAAAACTGCATTATGATTCGTTATGATTTATCTTGGGAATCACATTGGGCAAAAGACGATGACTGTTATGATATCAATGGCAACTGGTTAGGAGTTCCGGATAAAAAAATTCAGGAAATTCGTTTTAATTTTAATACCAATAATTGGAACTTAAGAAAAGCCAATACCGATATTTTACCTTCAAATACCATTTTTATGGATTTGAGAAAAGATGAAGATAGCTTATTAGGTGCAATGAAAGCCAAAACGCGTTATAATGTCCATTTAGCAAAGCGAAAAGGAGTCAACATTCGCTCTCTTGGTATGGATAGTTTAGCGATTTGGTATGACCTGTATAAACAGACTGCAGTGCGGAATAATTTCTTTTTACATGATATCAGCTATTTTAGAATTGTACTTTCTGCTCGTGCTAATGATACCCTTTCACCGGCAGATGTTCATTTATTAGTTGCTGAGGTCGAGGGCAAACCGTTAGCAGCCATGTTTTTAGTCGTGTCAGCAAATAGGGGGACATATCTTTACGGAGCATCAGCCACAGAAAATAGAAATTATATGGCAACCTATGCATTGCAATGGCGTGCTATGCAAATCGCAAAAGAAAAAGGCTGTACTGAATATGATTTTTTTGGAGTTGCTCCGCAGGCAGATGAGTCACATCCGATGTATGGATTGTACCGATTTAAAACGGGGTTTGGTGGTGAAATCTTTCATCGTATGGGTTGTTGGGATTATCCACTGGATAATGAGAAATATAAATATTATACTTCTATGGAATTCAAGAACCAGAGTTACCACTTGAGTTAAATTAAAAAGGGTTGATCATCGCTATGATCAACCCTTTTCGATATTGAAATATGTTCCGATTTCTTGGATGAGTAAATTTTACACGGTTTCCTTTACTGCATCTACATTCCAGCCTGATAGGATACCTCCATAAAAATAAAAAGTGACGTGGAATTTTTTATTACTGATTTTATCAGACACCAAATAACGTTCTGTAACATCATAGGAAGCTACTTTTTTGAAACTTGATAATTTTACCGCAGGAAGGCTGGTTGCAGTTTCTGAACCAGATACCATCTTTTGGATTTTAGCTGTGATCGAATTCATAATACCTTCTTTTTTGAAAGGATCTTTTTCAACCTTATTCGTCGCAACAAGAGGCATTATTCCATTGTTAGCCGCTTTTTTTGCTTTTGCCTGTGCAGTATAATTTTTAAATTTTTCTTTGACTTTAGGATCACGGATGCTGTTTACCGTAAAAATTGCGATTCCCTGTGCACCATGATTTAAAGCTTCGTCCATCTCTGTAAACATAGCATCGCTATTACTAGCCATCAGCCCACAATATAAGCTGGTCATTTTATTTTTATCTCTTGCATTTTCAATTGTACAGTCTCTGACGAAACTAGCATCTTCCGTGTAGAAATTACTATATACCATTGGGAATACCATATCCAGATTCCACTTTCCCCAATCTTGTCTTACCATACGGGATGCCATTTTAGGGGTTGGAAATGGCGATGCTGCCATAATTTTTCCACTAGCATGTACAACGTCTGCGATCATATTAGCCACATCTGTAATCTGATCACAACGGAATTGTCTCCATTTAAGATCACTGGAAGGATCTTTTTGTGTTCTAGGATCATAGCCATATTGATCCTTAAATTTTTGGACTGCGACGGGATGATAACCATAATCCCAGGCCGCATATTCGCGATCTTGAACAATATTATATTTTGGCCAAAGTGTAGTTGGGAGCACAACATCTACATAGCGGTGATAATCGATCGATATACCATCTAAGCCCTCTACAGCACAGTATGATTCGATTTTCTTTTTAATATAGTCTTTGACTTCAGGCAAGACTGGAGATAAAAATTTATAATAACCGACGTATGCTGTTGTATCTGCCAGGCTTTTTCCGTTACGGTTTACACTGAACCATTCCGGATGTTCCTTTAATATCTTCTCGCGATCATGTTCTAGATTCATGGTCCATAACCAAGCCACAACTTTAATCCCATACTTATGTGCTATCGGGATAGCAACTCTGTAATCGTCGGGTGATGGTGCATTGAGCATCACTCCGTCAATACCTAGATATTGCATTTCACGGCATAAGGAATCAAAATTGCTTGTAGGTCTGTAATCCAACCAAGTCCAGAACATAGGCTGACCATCCTTTTCGGCCGCTTTGGTTTCAGAAGCGGTAAATAGAAATAGCCCAAAGAAAAAAAGAATGTAAAAACGCATGCGTGACAAATGAAGGTGATTCATAATTTATAGCTTTATTGAAACACGGTTTTGGTTATGTTTCGATTTATACTGTTTAAGCTGCAATATAAATATTTTTCATCAAATTGGACTAAATGGTTATAGCTTTTGGTTCGTTTTAATCATTCATTAGACAAAGTGATTTTTATTGTTTGATCTAGCAAAAATTAAGGATAGCGTTAAATTTCTAAAAGAAAACGTTATATGGTGTACTAAAAAACGCCTGAAGCGGGGAACTCCAGGCGTTTTAACTAACCAATTATTAACCTAAATTATGAATACATACTAAACGCATTTAGTATGCCGATTAATATAATTGATCATGAATTTTAACAGATTTTAACTATTTTCCTCACAATTTGATCATTTGTGTCGTATATTTAAGCAATAAGGTCAGTTGAGAGAACTCTTAATATGATGATGAGGAACATATCAGTTCTCTGTACGCAATGATAAAGTGGCATTATCATTGAAGAAATGTAAAAAATGAAAAGTATACGAATTATTACGATGACTTTAGGTTTTACCATTTTAGAAATTTCCAATAGTACAAGAGAAATTTTTAACAGCCATATGCCTGCTGTATTTTATAATGTAAATAGCATCATCATACTCTAATTTTATTATTACGCAATTTCAAGCTGTTCTACATGAGAGAAAAAGTAAATGCCAGTCAAGAGATAAAACAACTTTTTGAGAGATTTGGGGCTCAACTTAGTGATCCAGCCTACATCGAGTTGGACTTTTTGGCTGCATTAATAGATATCTTTAGACCAAAGCGACGATCGTTATATTACCAGGTCGATATTGCGCCATTATTGATTTATTTAGAAGCTTCACCTGACTTCAGGTTCAGTTTTTCTTCTTATGTGCGTCGAGTTATAGATCATAAAGATTTTGATCAATTAATTTCAGATACCGGAATTATCAGTTATGCCGATTTTAGGTATGAGATCAAAAAGAGAATAACGGAGAAATATCTTCCTTCACAACCTCCCAAATCAACATTGCAATATGTGTTAAATCAGCTTTTCTATCATTCGCAAGATGCAGATTGGGTTGCCGTCATTCCCAATGATCAGTTGCAACGACTCTATCTGATATGTGATTTCAATTCATTATACGAGAGCGATGTCAACTTCGAAATCAAGGAAATTCTCTATGGTCTTGAAGTATTGGTTCAACGTATTACAGGTAGGGCAATGGAAACAGATGTCAACAAGATGGTTCCTGAATTTCAAAATTTTGATAGTCCATTTATTGCCATCATGCGTGAGTTTAGCGAACTTAACGATCGTTTTTTAGCGGGTAACTTGCATTTTATGACCTCCGATGATCTTGCTTATAAACAAATCCTGGTTTTGCATAAGCAATGTGAAAATTATATTGATACCGCCTTTGCAAACTCTCATCGTTTTGGCATCTCAATTAAGGTCAATCAATCTTTATTGAGAATCCGGCAACAATTGGAAAGAATTAAAGCCATCATTTCTTTTTTGGTTATTGATAAAGAGCAGGAAAAGGTTGATAAAAGCATTGCTTTTGCTCAGACGTTAATTGGTTACAACTGCCGTAAGAGTAATATTCGCAAACTTGTTGGACAGAGTACACAATTATTGGCTTACGAAATCACGCACCATACCGCACAGACCGGAGAGCATTATATTACCTCCAGCAAGAAAGAATATTGGAACATGTTTCGCTCGGCCTGTGGTGGCGGCATCATTGTAGGCGTTATGTGTATCCTGAAATTGTTTTTAGGTAAAGTAGAGACAAGCGAATTTGGACATGCTTTACTTTATAGTATAAATTATGCGATCGGATTTACAGCTATTTATCTATTTGGAGCAACCTTGGCGACAAAGCAACCCGCAATGACTGCTTCTGCTTTAGTTGCTGCAATTGAGAATGGGGCATCAGGACAAGATGAGACCAGACATAGATACTGGAATTTTGCGGTATTTTTTGCAAGATTGTTCCGTTCACAATTCATTGCATTTGTAGGTAATGTGATAATGGCTTTTCCCGTAAGTCTTGTTTTAATTTGGGGTATACAAGAACTTTTCCATTATAATGCGGCAGCAGGGAAATGGATGACCTTGGTCAATGATCTTAATCCGACCGAAACTCCTATGATCTTGCATGCTTGTATAGCAGGTGTTTTTTTGTTTTTGTCAGGAATTATTGCCGGTAGTATCTCTAACCGTGATAAACACAATTCAGTGTATTATCGAATCGAGGAACAACCGGTGTTAAAGAAAGTATTCGGTAAGGAGAAAACTGCAAAAGTTGCCCGTTTTTATGAAAAGAAATGGGCAGGGATCGTTTCTAATATCTGGTTCGGGGTTTTTATGGGAACAACAGCTTCAGTCGGTATGTTTTTAGGTCTTAATTTAGATATTAGGCATATTACTTTTGCGAGCGGAAATTTAGCTTTAGGATTATTTGGGAATAACATGTCGCTGACTACTGATATGTGGATCTGGGGCATTTTAGGTATAGGGCTTATTGGTTTTTTTAATTTTGCTGTTAGTTTTTCACTATCGTTGACGCTCGCATTTCGATCCCGTAATTTATCCTTTGGAGAATTGATTAAAATGGCAAAAGCAGTCTGGATTTATTTTAAAATTAGTCCGAGGTCATTTTTCTTTCCACCTCAAGATAAATCGTAATATAAGTCTGCATATGTAAGCTATTTTAACTGACCTTTTCTGATGGTGACACATAAAAGTTGATACCCTTCATCTGTTCTTAAGAATTCAAGATGATCCTGAACCATATCCTTTTTGTTCTTATGGGAAATAATGATAGACATGGTCGGATATTGCCAATCTTTTGATTCACCACAATTATTAAAATATTTCTGAAATTCTGGGGTATCGAACATAAAGGGATTTAAGCCATCTGCCGAAATGAAATAATCCGTATCTGAGTTTGTAATTTCCATCAATTTATTTTTAATAAGATCAAAATTATGTTCGATAAACACGATTTTATCCGATGTTTCCCAAGCAATGGACGTTTCCCAAGTAACTTTTGGATAAGTTGCCGTTAATAGTTTTGACTTTGTTAAATCAACCAGTAAGTCTGTCTTTAACCAATTTTCAAATTCTTTCTGAAAATTAATAAAGGAATAATGTAAACCGTCATTTCCGACAAAAGAAATTCGAGCGGGATCATCTAAATGCTCTTTTGTTTTTTGAAGAGAGAAAAAATTTAGAGTTGGTTGGTATTTAAAATCTGCAATTATAACGTTGTTACTGGTATCTAAAAGTACTTCTTCACCACCAACCCAAGTTATTAAGCTGTCTATTCCGACGCGTTTTTTTGTAGCTCCTTTTAAAGCAACCAGAAGACCATTATGAACGCGGGTCAAGCCACTGTACATGGCGGGAATGACGATATCGCCATTCCGGTTGAAAAGACCTGTTAAATAAGTTTGTGGATCTCTAAATCGGATAAATCCCTCACTTTCACAATCGGCGCCATTGTCGATGATATGTAGGCTATCGTGACCAATTTTACGGCCTGATTTTGTTAGATAGAATGAATTCCATTGACCATTATTTTTTTCAGTAGCAGCTAAGATATCATCAAAACGATTTGCTCTTGTGACACCTTCAAATTTAGGTTTGATTTTCACATGGCTAAGTCCATCTTTAAAACCAATAAGAGTACTGTCTTGATTGTAAAATGCATACCATGGGTCGCTTTGTTGCGCAAACAGATTACAGTATGTAAATACTAAAAACAAAGACAGTGTGAAATATCTCATAGGACTAAAAATAAAAATCTAATAAAAGGTTCTGATGTAAATTCTGATCTGCTCAGTTTATTGCAAAGCTTGTTCGAGGTCTGCAATTAAATCTTCGATGGACTCCAGACCAACACTGATGCGGATAAGACCATCCGTGATACCGGTTTTCAGTCTGATTTCCCGAGGTATACCAGCGTGCGACATTGAGGCCGGATGCGAGACCAAAGTATCTACAGTGCCGATTGAAACAGCTCGTGTACATATCTGTAGCTTATTGACAAAATCAATTGATTTTTCATATCCACCTTTTAGCTCAATACTCATGACAGATCCCGCATGTCGCATCTGCTTCTTGCTAATTTCAAAATCTGGGTGGCTCGGTAGACCGTTATAATGTACGTTAGCAATCTCCGGATGATTATTCAGAAAATAGGCTACATCCATGGCATTTCGGCAATGCTGTTCCATTCTTAATGGTAACGTTTTTATTCCCTGCAAAACTAAAAATGCATCAAATGGATTACTGTTTACACCCAGTAATTTATGTGTCTGGTGCACGTAAGTCTGCATAGCATTTAGATCACGGCCAATCAGGACACCACCGATTGCACTACCGTGTCCATTTAAAAACTTTGTAGTGGAATGAAAAATAAAATCCACCTGATATTTAAATGGCTGTTGTAAATAAGGCGTTGCAAAAGTGTTGTCTACAGAAACTAGCTTCTGATATTTTTTTGAAATCTGAACAACACGTTCAATATTGATGCATTGCATCGTTGGATTAGCGGGGGACTCAAAATGAACAAGCTTAATTTCGGGATTTGCTTTCAAAAGTGCTTCCAGTTCAGTAACATCTGTCATATCCGAAAAATAGGTTTTGATCCCAAATTTAGGAAGCATTTTCGTGATAAATTCATGAGTGCCACCATAAAGAGAAGACGTAGCCAATAGTGCATCTCCGGCATTTAAGCAAGAAATAAATAAGGTAGCCATCGCCGCCTGTCCACTTGAGGTTAACAGCGCCCTGGCGCGCATTGGCGTTCCGTCTTCATTTAAGATCTTCCAAGTTTCAAGATCGGCTATAGCTTGAGCTGTGGCATCAGTAGTTGGGTTTCCAAACCTGGAGTAAATATAACCAGAATCTTCACCGGAGAATCTTCGCATACCCTGTTCGGCACTGTCAAAAGTAAAAGTGGAACTGGCATATATGGGTGCTAAATGAGAATGGTGACCATCAGTATGCAATTGATGTATGGCAAGTGTTCCAAAATCGATGCTTTTGTTATTCATTGGGTGTAGGTTTTAGGTTTATGATGAGTTTATTATTAAAATTACTTTCGGGAATTGTAGCAAAATATCAGATATTCCTGCAATACAAGCGCATGCGTGTGCTCTTTATCCTTAGCAGCATAAAGTAATGTTATGATGGGATGTTCTTCCCATTTATCCAGATAAGAAATTAACTGTTCATTGTTTAGGAGTTCGTTTTTGTACTGGATTTTAAAGATTTCCCATCGTTCCGGAACATGAGCATAGGCGAGCCGGGTTGCTGTAGAAGGTGCAATCTCAGTAGCCCATTCGTCAATATGAGCTTTTTCTTTAGTAAGACCTCTTGGCCATAGTCTATCCACCAAAACTCGATAACCGTCATGACTATCGGTTTCTTCATAGATACGTTTAATACTTATATCTGGTCGCATAGTTTAAATTTAGTGATAAATCCTGATAGCAAATCTATTTATGCATAATTAATATAAGTACAAACCGCTTATTCATTTCATTGGTAAAGGAATCAATATGGAAAAGGACATCGACTATTAATAGATTGTAGTCGATGTCACACTTTATGAAGCATGTTAAACAGTAATTTGTATACCTATTTCAGTAATTGTGGTAAGTCGCAAACGATTATACATGCGATATTTGTTTTAGACCGAATATCATGACATGATCGTATTGAAATTTACCTTGAACACGGTGGTAAAATGATATAAAATGATGTGAAGGAGCAGAAGTAGAAAATGACACGTAATTAGTTGTTATTACTTTGGTCAATTTATGTTTAGTTAGCTCCGAAACCCCATTTCGGAGCTTTTTATTTCCATCTTTATTGATAGGAAATCTGATTCGTTTTTAGCGAGAATGGATGAAGCTTGTTGGAAATTAAGTGCAGTATCAGTTTAAAAAAGAGATAGTTGAATGCCTGGTTTATTTGGGTCGGGTTTCTGGGCTTTTCCCATGACAGTTCTACCTTCATATTTCCAGGAATCTCGTCGTTCCTGCTCAATGATTTCTTGAATATCAAACTGAGGGTTGAAATTCGCCTCAGCCTGAAGAACAATCTGATGCAGTTTATTGATCGTACGTAATTTATCAGACTGTCCCAATTTTGATTTTTCTATTCCTTTTCTTAAAACAGCAATGCTATTGTCATATATTGTTATTGGCACGGGAAAAGGGTGGCCATCTTTACCACCGTGTGCAAATGAAAAACGGGCCGGATCTTGAAAACGGGCCGGACCACCGTGTATAACCTCACTGACCAAAGCTAGGGACTGCATTGTGCGGGGGCCTACACCTTTTAAAAGCAACAGTTCTTCAAAATTGTCGGTCTGTAGTTCACGAGTTACATATAATAAGGCGCCAAGCCTTTTAAGATCAACATCAGAAGATTGGATATCGTGTCTTTTAGGCATGATCAAATGTGCAAATTCTTGTATTGTTTTTGCAGGATCTGTTTTTGCAATGGCGAGAATTCCCTGTCTATTGGAAGAAGCGCCCGAAGCTGTTAGGTTTAATATTCGCCCCTGTGATATACCGTTAATACCGGTATGCGGTTCATCGATGAAAGATTTTAATTGTTCCGAATGCCAGTGGTAACGCCTAGCAGTCCCATCATGATCATGCATTCCCTGTTGGACAACTGTCCAATTTCCTTTATCGGACACAATGAAATTGTGCAGGTACAATTGGTATCCATCTTGTATTGCGGTGTTGTCCACTTTTGCAGTCAATTTGCTCGCACGCACTAATTCCTGTCCTGCTAGACCAGCATGATCGGCTACCCGCAATAGCTCCATTGGGGTTTCTTTGGATAACTTACCTTTTCCGCCACAAATGTATAGACCTAAAGATGTGGAATTTGGATTGATGGCTCGTTTTAAAGCACCCATTACCGATGTGGTGATACCGGAAGAATGCCAGTCCATACCGAGTACAGCGCCAAAACTTTGAAACCAAAATGGATCGGACAAACGACGAAGTACTTCATCTTTACCATATTCCGTTAAAATTGCCTCTACTATAGAAAGTCCCAAAGCCGACATACGTTCATAAAGCCAAGCAGGTACTTTTCCATAGTGAAGCGGTAAATCGGCTGTCCCGGAACGTTTCATGTTGTTTTTGCTAATATTATTAGTGTAAATGTAGTAAATAAAAATTACAGTTCATTTTTTTATATCTTGATTTACCAGGTAAAATGGCTATAGCAACAATTGTTTATTCGTCTTCATTGTATATATTCGCTTAGAAAACAACACGCCTAAACTAAACTTAATTATGCAAGACCAAAAATCACAGCGACTGGAGTCACTGGATATTCTACGGGGATTTGACTTATTTTTATTGGTTGCTTTACAACCTGTGCTAGTCGCGATCGGTCAGGTATGGGACAATTCTTATTATCATGCCTTTTTGTATCAATTTGATCATGAAGTTTGGGAAGGTTTCCGATTATGGGATCTGATTATGCCTTTGTTTTTATTTATGACCGGTGTTACTGTTCCTTTTTCTCTTGACAGTAAGATCGGGCAACCTGTTGGACCGATATATAGGCATATTTTTAGACGTTTTGCTATTCTTTGGCTCCTAGGGATGATTATACAGGGAAATCTACTGAGTTTTGATTGGCATTATTTCAAACTTTATTCCAATACATTGCAGGCCATAGCTGTGGGATATTTATTCACATCATTAGCTTACTTTAATTTGCCGATACGAAAAGTAATTACTTTGAGCATCTGTTTATTAGTTGTATATACTATCCCATTTGTACTGGATGGCAATTATAGCCCGCAAGAAAACTTTGCAATTCGTGTGGATAAAAAAATATTAGGTTCCTGGATGGATGGAGTGTACTGGGATCAGGGCATTTGGGATTTTTCAGACACCTATGATTACTCTTGGATATGGAGCAGTTTGACCTTTACAGTTACCGTGATGATGGGCTGTTTTGCAGGTAAAATCATTAAAGAAAATACACGTATTAATCCCAATAGAGTTTTTCGTGATTTGATCGCTATCGGTTTTATATGTTTATTGTTAGGAGTATTATTGCATTTTCAAATGCCTATTATTAAACGTATCTGGACCAGTAGTATGACCTTGTTTTCAGGTGGAATCTGCTTTATTCTGATGGCTATATTTTATTATGTGATTGATGTTAAAAAGGTGGTTAAGCCCTTTAGATGGTTAAAAATATATGGCATGAATTCTATTGTTGCTTATTTTATTGGTGAATTTGTTAACTTCAGATCAGTAGTTCATTCTTTGACATTTGGTTTAGAGAACCAGTGGCCGGAACTTGCTCCAATCATATTAACTGCCGGAAATTTTTATATCGTATTTCTGATTTTATACCTGTTGTATAAAAATAAGTATTTCGTGAAGATTTAAAATGTGATTTATATCTTTTTCGCTAACCTAGTAGATGGCAACTATTTGGATTGATTTTTGATTTTACTATCGTGGAGGATTATATAAACTTACAGCACACAAACAGTTTATTTAATACCCAAAATAAAAAACAGTCAAAAAGTAGAAGAACTAAATTATGATTTTAATTGTTGATGATAAACCAGAGAATATCTATTCCTTGCAACAACTGTTAGAGTCTAGAGGTTTTAGTGTAGATACCGCTTTTTCAGGAGACGAAGCATTGAGAAAGACGTTTAAGAATCGATATGCTCTTATTATTCTTGATGTAAAGATGCCCGATATGGATGGATTTGAAGTGGCTGATCACTTGGCAAAGTATACCAAAACCAAAGATATTCCGATTATATTTTTATCAGCAGCTAATCGTGACAAGAGATTTATAGAACAGGGATATAAATCTGGCGGTATTGACTATGTGACCAAACCAGTTGATATGAATATATTACTGCTCAAAGTAAAAAATTTTTATCGACTATATGAACAGACTTTGGTTCTTAATGCCGTGCAAGAAGATTTAAAGGCCGAAATTGAACGCCGTAAAAAAGCCCAGTATTCGTTAGTCGCCAAAGCCAATCATTTACGTTTGATATTAGAAGCTCTTCCACAGATAGCATTTACGGTAACACCGGATGGGAGGATTGATTTTGTTAATCGTAACTGGTTTACTTTTTCTAGGACGCAAAATGATTTTCCAGAATGTCATCCAAACGATCCAGCTATTCTGGTAACTTTAAGATCACACATTCAAAAAGGAACTGCTCTGGAAATGGAGGTTCGAATAAAACCTCTAGATGCACAACTTTACCGTTATCATCTTTTAAGAATTGTACCTATTGAAGAGGATCAATTCATTACCCATTGGGTTGGTACTTTTACAGATATTGATGATCAAAAACAGCTTTCACAGAAGAAAGATGAATTTTTAAGTATTGCGTCGCATGAGTTAAAAACACCACTTACAAGCATGCGTGGTTATGTGCAACTTCTGAATCGTTCTTTAAAAGACGAGCCACATTCAAAAGCATATAAATATATGAACCGGGTTGAAGGACAATTAAATAAACTAAGTACTTTGGTTGCAGACCTGCTCGATATTTCAAAAATTGATAATGGTAAATTATATGTCGATCACCAATTTTTTGATTTAGATGCTGTGATTGATACAGTGGTCGATACGATGCATCAGACTCAGGAAAAGAGAATATTAAATATTGAACGCACAGGTGAAAAATTGGAAATCCCGATTTTTGGAGACGAGATGCGTATTGAACAAGTTTTGATCAATTTTATGAGCAATGCAATTAAGTATGGACCAGATTCTGACCATATTATAATTCATACGGAAAAGGATGATAAGGAAGTGAAAGTCAGTGTGCAAGATTTTGGTATTGGTGTTCCGCTTCAAAATCAAGCGCCAATATTTGATAAATTTTATAGGGTAGAGGAGACTTCGGTACGCTTTCAGGGATTGGGATTGGGTTTGTATATCTGTGCCGAAATTATCCGTCAACATGAGGGACAATATGGTATGACGAGTAAAGCAGGTGAAGGTACCACATTTTATTTTACACTTCCTTTAAGAGTAGTACACTAAAATTACCCGAGCTTCCAAAAATGTGAAAAACCTCAGTATCACCCTTGATGAAAATGAACATACTACAAAAAAATTAGCACGAACAGTTTAAAGATAGAGCCATGGATAATAGAAAGAAGATTTTAATATTTGAAGATGATGTTTCCATTTTAGAAATTGTGACCATTATTTTAGAAGATGCGGGATATCAAATTGCCATATCTGAGACCTCTCACGATATTATTGAGAAGGTTGCTGAACTGACACCCGATTTGATTTTGATGGACAATTGGATTCCGGATATTGGAGGGAAAGAAGCAACAAAACTATTGAAACAACATCCTTTATTTCAACATATACCCGTTATTTACGTTACAGCAAATAGTGATATCGCGTCTCTTGCAGCAGATGCAGGTGCAGATGATTATCTTGCTAAGCCATTTGATTTAGAGGATCTTGAAAATATTGTTGCTAAATATCTGGAGTAGCATTTGAATTACTTAGAAACCTTTTATAAAATCACTTTTTGAGAAAGGGCAAAGATCAATAATCCAATAATATTCGTTCAGATTACAGTGACGACTATTATTGGATTATAGTAATGAACTAACTTAATTGCGGATCTGTTTTTGAATGTTTTCCAGTTTCCACACGGCCTGCAAAATGGCGTTCGAAAGCTGTATTGACTACATGTAAACTGAGATCATACCAGCCAGATTGTTGGTGTGTGTCAATTTTCCAAGTGATCGATCTTCCTGCAGGTAATGATACTTTTTTATGCCAGTTGCTATATGCATTATCTTTTGCTTCAATAAGTAAGGCTTCTTTTCCTTCATTTATTAAAGTGATCAATAGGTTACCTGTTGCCTGCTTTCCTTGATCCAATTCATAAGAAGACTGTACTTGTAGCGCTTCATCTTTACCTTTAAATCCGCGCATAAATCCATTCGGCCCATAGGCTGTTAAAGTATAGGTATGGTCTTTAAAGTCCGATAAATTCCAGCTGAAATCTAGAGATTCTCCAGCAAGAACAGCAAAAGGCCAAAACTTCACGCCACCTTTATAAGTTGAGCCTGCGTATACATTGTATGGACTGCTTAGCGCCATTTTTCCAAAAATGGAATTTCCTGCTTCTAGTTTTAAATTAATTTTGTTCTCTTTTTTATCAATTTTTTCATGCACATATAGTTCGTAAGCGAGTGCATTAGATGGTCGTTGTCCTTTTTCTTGCTTCGCTAATAACGAATTGCTTTTTTTATGAAGTTTCAATTGCGCAATATCTACTTCAGACCATTGATGATAGTTATTAGGCAGTGGTAATTTTTTAGCTTCATCAATAGCACGAATTTGTGCATTACGATCCAAGAAAGGAAGTTTTTTAGCATTGCCTGAAACAGCAGTGCGAAAGACAGATGTCAGATCTCCAGTAATTGCTCTTCTCCATGAACTAATATTATCTTCATGGATATTTTTACCATATTTTTTATTTATGAATTGCTCAATAAATTGAATAGTAGACGTTATATCAAAAACTTCGGAATTGACCCATCCACCTTTAGACCAAGGGGAAGCTATTACTAAAGGAACACGGTACCCTAATCCGACAGGTCCTTCGGTGGCATTTTCCTTATCAACACCTGCTTCCAATTCCTGTTGCAGACTGACATACTCGCCAGAAATATCCAATCCAGGCGATACTTTTCCTGAAGTAGGATCGGCAGGATTCGGTGCTACAAAAGGAGGGACATGATCAAAATAACCATCATTTTCATCATAATTTAAGATGAAAATTGTTTTGCGCCAGACATCGGGATTTTCAGTTAATATGTTTAAAATTTCTGAAGTAAACCATGCACCATACATGGGGGCACTAGGATGGTCTGAAAAATATTCTGGGGCGACCAGCCAAGAGACAGTAGGTAGATTTCCTGATTTTACATCTTTTCTAAATTGATGTAATACGTCACCTTTAGGAACCCGAATGTCTGTACCTTGTTCATTTACGGTAATGGCTTCGCGATAATTCGGGTCGTTTTCATTTGTTTGGAAGGCACGACGGAAAAGGGCTTGTTCTGATGGTGATACCTTGTTGAAGGCTTCCGGTGTTAATGACTCAAGCTTTTTCTCAAAACTTAGCAGCTGTTCTTTCTTTTGCTTCAGTTTATTCTGTTCTTTTTGTACACTTGTTGCTTGACCGTCCTGAAGTAGCTTCTCTATACCAGTGATTTCAGCAGGAAGCTCTGCTACGCGTTTCTTTAAAAATGCTAAATGACTTTCCTTAAATTCTATATGATATTGTGAAAACCACTCCAGGTTATTGTCCGTGTAATTGCCCAATAACCCATCGTCTTGTAGGCCAGATTGTATGCTGACTTCATTTTGGTACACCTTCCAAGAGACAGCCGCCGCTTCAAGTTTCTCTGGAAATGTTTTCCAGCTCGCCCAGCGGTTAAAATAAATATCCGAATTGCGTACTAATGGTTTTTCTCCTTTACCCGGTACACAGGTACCTGTCCAAAAAAAGTGTCGGTTTGTTGTCGTGCCGGTTATTGAAGAACAGAAGTTTTGATCGCAGATCGTGAAAGCATCAGCAAATGCATAGTAAAATGGATTATCTTCCCGTGTATAATAACCCATTGTTAAAGGTATATCTCTAAAATCTTTATAGTCAGAACGTTTTGCGTCGATCCAATTATCGTGTTTTCCCTGGTTGCGTGCAGCAGATTGATTCTCCCAGGAGTGTGGTAGATAGCTCGTCCAGGCCGCCTTAGATCTTTTAATATCCAACCGGAAAGGAGAGAACGTTTTTCCATCTTTTCCAGATTGTAACCATACTGGATTTCCATTCGGTAATTGTATCGCTCTAGGGTCTCCATAACCACGTACACCAGACAGCGTACCAAAACTATGGTCAAATGAACGATTTTCCTGCATAAGCATGACAATGTGTTCCGCATCTAAAAAACTAGATCCGGCAAGAGGCTCGATTGCCATCGCTTTTTGTATGGCGTCGGGCAATCCCCATTCTAAACCCATCGCTCCAGCTAAAAGGGAGGCTTTCTTTAAAAAATCTCTTCTATTGTCCATTTCGTGTTTTATTGTCTTAATTAGGTTTAAAAGTAAAAAGAATTTGTAAGTATGTTATGTAACGATTAGGTTTCAAAAAAAACTGTGGAAGATTTTTTTCTCCCACAGTTTCATCATTTGCTAACGTTTATTTCAAGATCACTTCGACATCGTAATTTATTAAGAGCAATCTTGATATAAGTGAAAAATTTCAGATAAGGACAACATACAATTAGAATTCCTAATTTTTTCCTAAATGTGCCTATAAGTTTGTTTCAAACATTAATATCATGAAATTTATATATACACTTTTATTTTTCCTATTCGTTTCCAATTTTTTATTTGCACAAGAAACCACAATACCTAAGCCAGCAAAAGTAAAACATGCAGAACCACTCTACCTAGACCTCATGCGGGATCTTGGCGCTAGAAAAGGCGAAGCAGAATTTAATGTTGGATATGGTACTGGACGTTTCAAAAATAAAGTAGAGCATAATGCTTTTATTGAATACGAGTGGGCTGTTGCTAATCGTCTGGGACTGGAAGTTGAAGTGCCTGTACTATTTGCAAAAGATAATGTAGGGCAAAGAACCAATCATATAGAAGGTTTAAAATTAGGAACACAATATACGTTTCTGGTAGATGAGAAACACCAGACTTCTTTGGCTATCGGGTATGTACATGAAATGGAATTTGGCCGATCAAATCCAACTGTAAGAAATACACCTCTTTTTGATGGTTTTGTATCATCACCCTTCTTTATAGCAGCTAAGAATTTTAATCAGATCAGTACATTGATTTATACAGGACCTGAATTCGAATATCACTTTAAAAAGAAAGGAATGGAAACCAATTTTGTATTGAACGCAAACGTGCATTACATGGTTCCCAATTCAAGTCATTACATCGGTATTGAAAATGATATGCGTATCGAGCATGGTCATTTAGAATATATCATGAGACCTCAAATGAAGTTAGCGTTATCCCCTAATTTTGCAGTAGGTCTAGTGTGTGGTGTTCCGATAAAATCAAAAGAGTTTCAAATGGATTTTATGACCAGATTAATTTGGGAACCAAAGTTCTAAGGCCTACGAGCTTTGTTTTAGTTTCTTGACATATTAGAAAAGCCTCAGCGTTTAAATACTGAGGCTTCGGTTTCTTATGCTTCCCTTCTCATATCAAAAGATATGTAATTTTCAAAATACTCAAGTGACCTTATGGGGGTTGTGCGGTTACTCAACAGTTCAATATAATTATTTGCCATCAATCTCCATGTTGATAGTTCTCCAAAACTTTGCGCTTTGAACCGATACCAAGCCAATAATCTTGGGGAATTATATAAAAGAATGATGTTTTCGCGCATCGCTTCTATATCATCGAAAGGTGTGAGTATGCCTCGGTCATCGATCAATAAATCCTTAGCGTGCCAATAGGGAGTAGCAATAACAGCTGTTCCAGCTCCAACTGCGAACGATAGAGTTCCACTACTTGATTGTTCCTTATGTTGATAGGGAGATATGTAAATATCGCATGCTGTAAGATATTCTTTGAGTTGCTCATCCGATAAAAACTCATCTACAAATACGACTTTATCCTGTAATTCTAATTGTTCCACCAGATTTTGTAATTCATAACGATAGGATTCACCTTCACTTGCCAATACATGCGGATGTGTCTTTCCGACAATAAAGTATTTGAAATCTGGTAAATCGAGACCTACCAAAGACTTGATAGCGTATTCCAAATTTTTACTCCGTCTGATTAAGCCGAAAGTCAGCATCATAAAATGTTGCTGTAAGCCTAATTTTTGCTTTGCTAATCCTTGGTTATAATCAAACTGAGGAACTCCATGTGGAATCATTTTAATCTTCTGATGATCAAGATCTGGGAAAATCTCTTTCAAAATTGAGCATCCTTTGGGCGAAAGAGAAATGACCTGCTTTGATTTTTTCAGGAGTGATTCCATGATTTCTTTTTTCCTTAAGGTTGGATCCTGTATTATTGTGTGAAAAACCGTTATTAATGGTATGTTTAAGTTATTGATCAGGTTATTGATGAAAATGCCATCAGCACCACCAAAAATCCCAAATTCATGTTGTAATATACAATAATCATATTCCTCATTAATGATACATGAAGCTTGCATATAACTGTCTAATCCATCCTTGTCAATGACAAATCGTATTGAGTTATCAAATTGTTCTTTACCTAATTTACATACAGCAATTAGATCGACTGTTACATCTGGATCGAGCTCCATTCCCTGTTTCAGATCTTTAGTGAAGGTTGCAAGTCCACATTTCTGAGGAGGGCAGGTGCTAATAATGACAATTTTCTTCATATTATTGCTACTTGCTTATGTTATTATCTGCCTGCTCAACAGGTATATCCAAAATCGCCATCAATAATAAATAATATCCTCTGTCTAAGCCCATTTCTTTTGCTTTTTGATCGATATGCTCCATAATATATAGTATGATTAAATGCTACGTCCTTTTTATGCAAGCTGTAAATCAAAAGCTGTACCCAAAACCTATTTTTATGTACATAACCGTAGTTTTTAGGTCAGTTAAAGTAGATTGTTACTTATCGACAGTACTAAGCGTAGAGCGTGCGTATTTGTACGGACACATAGAAATATTCTTGTTTTTAGCGTTGGCTGATACGAATTGGTTTGCTTTTATTCTGAGGCAAAAAGTTAGATTACCGTGCAAGAAATAGATAATTACATATAATTAGTTTACAGATGGTCGATAATTTAGCAAGAATGAATGTGGTCATTCATTAAATTTATTTATAAAAAATAAAAAGGCTTATACATAAAAATATGTATAAGCCTTTTTAATGTGGAGCATATCGGAATCGAACCGATCACCTCTTCACTGCCAGCGAAGCGCTCTACCAAATGAGCTAATACCCCAGTATGTCGTAAGACAGGACCAAGATAGTACTTTAATATGAAATTCAAAACATCGGCGTTCTAATTTTTTCATTTACCTCTGTATTTTTTATTAGAATAGCTAGAGTAATAGACTATTTTGGTTTATACAGATTTAAAACTATTTATTTTACATAAGTTAATTTATTGTATTTGAGCGTAATAATCTATTTTCTTTATTTTTTAACCATAAATTTTTGATAAGTGAGATTTCATAAAGCCTCAACTTCGGACCATTATGTTCTTGATAGGTGCAATTAGAAAATAATTCCTTGTAAATGAGTTGTTTGTTGATTGTGTTTTAATTATGACAAAAAAGTCTACTAAATCTATATATAAAAATATTACTTTTGCCACACAATAAAGACTACTAGTTTAGTAGATTATTGTTTTTCAATAAATATAAGCGAAACGGAGTCCGTATTAAATGCTTTATAAGTGCAGTATTAAAAATTCTAAACAGTATTACATGCAGTTAACAAACAAAATTTTTCCATTAGTAGCTACGGTATTAACCGTCTCAAGTATGAGTCAACTTCAGGCTCAGCAGCGCAATGTACAAGGTAAAGTTACAGATGTCACAACAGGAAAAGCGCTTTCAGGAGTTAATGTTGTTTTCTCCGGACAGACTAGAGGCACAACAACAAATGTAAATGGAGAATTTACACTCCCCGTACAGCAGGCTTCAGATACCATTATCGAATTTTCTTATATCGGTTATGAGACTCAAAAGGTAAAAGCTGACGGCGCTAATCTGACTGTCGCTTTGCAGGTTACCAGTCAAAACCTTGATGAGGTTGTGGTGGTCGCTTACGGTACATCTAAGCGCGCCAATATTACCGGATCAGTCAGCACGGTTAATGCAAAAGCAATTGAAAATAGACAGGTCTCCAGTATTTCGAAAGCGTTGGAAGGTCAAGTACCCGGCTTACAGTCGGTCGCATCTTCAGGTCAACCCGGTACTGATGCCGCAATCAGAATTAGAGGTATAGGGTCTATCAACGCCTCAAGTTCGCCATTGTTTGTCGTGGACGGAAATCCATTTTCAGGAGATATCAACTCGATCAATCCCAATGATATTCAATCCGTTTCTGTTCTGAAAGATGCAGCTTCAAGCGCCTTGTATGGATCTAGAGGTGCTAATGGTGTCATTATCATTACGACAAAAAGTGGTAAGTCTTCTGAAAATACGACGATCAATCTTAATTTTACCCAAGGTTATTCTGGAAGAGCGGTTCGTGACTACGATCAGGTATCTACGGATGATTATTTCCAAATGTATTGGGAGGCACTTCGTAATAAAAACCTTTCAAATGGCTTGACAGCCGCGCAGGCAGCAACAAATGCGACGAACAGTGTTATAACTGATCTGAATAAAAATCCATATGGGTCGGCATTTCCGCAGCCGGTAGGACTGGATGGGAAATTAGTTCCAGGAGCAAAAGCATTATGGAATGATCCATGGACCGATGTTTTGCAACGTACAGGTGTGCGTACACAAGGAGATTTAAGTTTCAGTGGTGGTGGTCCTAAAAATACCTATTTTATGTCCGGGAGTTATTTGGATGATCAGGGTATTGCAATTGAATCAGGTTTCAAACGGTATAATGTACGTGCCAATATTGATGGAAAGATGAAATCCTGGTTAAATGCAGGTCTCAATATAGCAGGTAGCAGTACACAGCAGAAATATCCGCAATCCGAAGATAGCAACACCGCTAATATTATCAATTTTTCCCGCTTAGTACCTTCTTTTTATCCTTACTACGAGCGTGCAGCAGACGGTTCTTATGTGCTGGATGAAAACGGAAATAAAATATATGATTTTGGACTTTACCGTCCGAGTGGCGCTACTCCAAAGAACAATCTGGCAGCTTCACTGCCTTTAGATAAAAATGATATCCGAAGAGAAAATGTTGCCGCTAGAGCCTACCTTGAGGCTGTTTTTTCAAAAGATCTGAAATTCCGATCTACTTATAGTCTAGACTATATCAATAGTAATACCCATAATTATACCAATCCTACGGTTGGTTTTGGTGTCGATACAAAAGGATCTGTGTCCAAATCCAATGTACGAACAGTAGGACAAACTTGGAACAATATTTTAACGTTTGATAAGCAGTTTGACCTACATCACTTGAATGTATTGGCAGGTCAGGAATATTATGATTTCAACAGTTCCAATATGAGTGGTAGTCGTCAGGGATTTGTACTTCCAGGATTTTACGAACCGGTCGCAGCGTCGCAATTGAATAATTTTACAGGATCTAGCGTCGATTACAGCTTATTGAGTTTCCTTGGACGTGCCGAATATAACTATGATAACCGTTATTATTTCTCGACCTCATTACGTACCGATGGATCATCCCGTTTTGCACCAGAAACCCGTTGGGGAACTTTCTGGTCAGTGGGCGGTTCATGGAAAATTGCGCAGGAAAATTTCTTGAAAGATGTTTCAGCTCTTAATCAGTTAACCTTGAGAGCTAGTTATGGAGGCCAGGGTAATGACAACTTGGGAACTTACTATGCTTACCAAGGCTTATATACTATTTCCAATAGTTTAGGTGAAGGCGGAACGGTTACAAGCCGATTGCCAACACCAGATCTGAAATGGGAGACAAACTTGAACTTTAATGTGGGTTTGGATGTTGCTGCTTTTAAAAATCGAGTTTCATTAAGTGTGGAATATTTTAATCGCCAAAGTAAAGATCTGTTATTTACAATGCCGATGCCTTATTCGAGCGGTTATTCAGGTTATGATGCCAATATTGGATCACTTCGAAATAGAGGATTCGATATCGATATACACACGATCCCAGTACTGACTGAAAACTTCAGATGGAACTTGGATGTGAATCTATCTCATTATACCAATAAAATCACCTCGTTGCCAAATAATAACAAAGATATCATTACGGGCACACGTGCATTACGAGTTGGTGGTACGATCTATGATTTCTTTATGCCGGAATGGGCGGGTGTAAATCCTGAAAATGGATTACCTCAATGGTATGTGGCCGATCAGGACGGGAAAAAAACAGATCAAAAAACATCTGAGTATACTAAAGCTGGATTTTTTGATGCCGGAAGCTCATTGCCTGATTTAATAGGTGGTGTAAGCAATAGCTTTAGTTATAAGAATTTTGATTTATCTGCTTTGGTCAGCTTCAGTTTAGGTGGACAAGTATTGGATAACGATTATATCCAGTTGATGCATACCGGAAATAATGTGGGAAGAGCGTGGAGTGTTGAAATGTTGAATCATTGGACACCAGAAAATACAGCTACAAACGTCCCAAAGTTGACCACAGATAATTTAAACTGGACTTCAACCTCCACACGCTTTTTATATGATGCAACGTATGCGCGTTTAAAGAATGTGAGTTTAGGCTATAGTTTACCTGGAGATTTAATCCGACGAATTGGACTCGGTAAATTACGCGTATTTGCAACAGCAGAAAACTTGCTAACTTTTTATGGACATCAAGGAATGGATCCGGAGCAGACATTAAATGGAGCTACTTATTTCCGGTACCCGGCTATGCGTACCATTTCAGGAGGTTTACAGCTTGTTTTTTAATGTTTAGGCAATCATATAAAAATAAAACAGTATGAATATGAAATTAAAATCTACCTATATACTTTTGGCAGTTTCCTTACTCGGTACATCTTGTAAAGATGTCTTGGACACGAATCCGACAACTGCCGTCGCTGAGTCCGAGATTTATAAAACGACCGCGAATGTTGAAACGGTTATTAATGGAACTTGGAAATACCTCAATGATACGTTTTTCACGTATGCCAATCCGGGCTACTCAGCTATTTTGCGTACCAGTGATGCCATGGGGAGTGACGTTGCTTTGACGACAAAATACGGATATCGCGATGCTTATACATTTTCAGAACTCAATAATAACCGATCTTACCGCATTAACTCTTTCTGGACTTTGCTTTATAAAGTCATCGATAATGCCAATAATATTGTTGCTAAAGTCGATGGCGCTGAAGGTAGGACAGAAGATAAGAATAGGTTAAAGGGGCAGGCAAAAGCACTCCGCGCATTTGCTTATCTGAATTTAGCATCTTTTTATCAGTTTAGTTATCAGAAAGATAAAAATGCGTTAACAGCACCGATTTATACTGAACCAAGCACCACAGCGACCAAAGGAAATCCGCGAGCAAGTCTACAGCAACTTTACGATCAAATTTTAAGTGACTTAAAAGATAGCCAAACACTTCTTGAAGGATATACCCGTACCGAGAAATATAAGATCAATCAGAATGTAGTTCAAGGTTTATTGGCACGTACCTATCTGCAGGTGGGTGAATGGAAGCTAGCAGCTGAGGCTGCAGAAAAAGCAAGAAGTACTTACAATCTTATGGGTGCAGCTGATTATCAGGCAGGGTTCAATGATCTTGGGAATTCAGAATGGATATGGGGACATAAGCAGACGACTGAACAAAGCAATGCTAGTTATACCTTCCATTATTTAGACGTATCCTCCGATGCATCTTATTATTTCAGCTTTATGGCAGATCCTTATTTTAAGAATTTATTTGACGAAAGCGATACGCGCTACAGTTTATTCGAGTGGGATCCATTGGCTGGACGTGAAGGGTTTTTAAGATATAAAAAATTCAAATTTAAACCCAACGTGATCGGAGATATCGTATATATGCGTTCTTCCGAGATGGTATTGATTGAAGCCGAAGGTTATGCGCGCGCAGGGCTGCAGGACAAAGCCATTGCTGCATTAAACACATTGCGTACAGCCCGTCAAGCAAAACTTTATGATGTGAGCCAAGGGAAAAACTTAATTGAAGAGATCTTGATAGAACGACGTAAAGAACTTTGGGGAGAAGGCTTCGCTTTATCGGATATTATTAGAACGCAAGGAAAAGTACAGCGTAAATTGTTTATTGATGAAACAGGTAAACCAATCCAGGTTTCGATCAAAACAGCAAATGGAGGTACTAAACTTGTTAATGGACAGGGACATCGCGTAGTGAAATTTCCGGATGGATCTAATTTCGTCACTAATAGCCCATATTATCTATTCACTATTCCAAACGAAGAAATTGTTAGAAATCCTAATTTATAATATGAATTGCTTTTTAATAAAAATAGGCCTCTTACAGTAGTAAGGGCCTGTTTTTTTATTACTTATTTCACGCTCATTTTTAATCTTTCTGATTACATACTATTATATACTTTCAGTCAACTATAATTATTTTAGAGGTACTCGTTTGGCTAATGTTTTTAATGCTCCTTTATAAGAATCGACTCCGCCAAGAAAAGGTTTTCTTGTGTCCGAAAACAGTTGCCTTCCAGTCGCATCATAAATAGTCATTAAAACTTTTGTGTCATAATTTGTACTGGTGTAGCTGTTGTTTGATTGGACAACAGTACCCTTCGTTTTATTATCTTTTTTCTTGTCATCATAAGATGCTACCCCAGATCCATAGCTGAATGTTCCTTTATTTTCAATATCATAAACCCCTAATACTACATAATCTACACCTAATAGTTTTGCTAATTCTTCCGGTGTATGATTGGCAATATCAGCGAGATTAATACCTGCTTTAGAAAGGGTAGCGTTGGTCGTCCTTGAATCTTGCATCTGAATAGAAAGTGATCGTGATCTCAAAGCATCGACACAGGCCTGCTGCACTTCCCGTCTCATCACATCGGTGGTAAGACCTTGGTCATTACTGGCAATTTCAAATGGAATAACAGCAAGTCTGTTCCCGCCCTGTATAGCGCTAGATTGTAATGCTGTTGCATTTACTGTACTGCTGGGATTACCAGCTGACCTAAAGGATTCTTCTCTTCCATTGGCAAATACAATTTTATCAATTAAAGATTTTTTAAGTTCGTATTGTAACTCCTCACCGGTATAAGAAAACTTGATGATTTCGTCCCCAATCGTGATGACTTTTCCTTTTTTCTGTCCACCGTCCATCAGATAGATGACATCTTCTTTTTGCTGCGCAAAAGCTGTGGACGTGCATATCAGTAAAGTGAAGAGATAAATTGTAAATTTTAAAATGTGTTTCATAGTTAAGTTAGATTAATTTTGCCTGCTTATATTTTGCTATCGTAAATATTGCCTGTTAGCGAGCTTAAAAGATTAACAAATAGCCATTAGAAATGGTTTTTAATCTATCAAATTATCTGATTAAAAACAGAAATGCAATGGCTGGAAAAGCAGCTTCAAAGAGTTAAAAGAAAATTGAAAGAGGTCATTACATTTTGACATCAATGGGTTGATCTACTAAGTCTTTTCGCTCTTTTAGATTAAAAATTATAAATATTGATTTGGCGTTTTTCGCAGATATTTTTTAAAGAATTCTATAAATGCACTCGGGCTAGAAAAATCTAATTCATCAGCTGTTTCGTTAACATTTCTACCATTGGTTAATAATTCTATTGATCGATGCAGCCTCCATTGTTGCCTCCAGTCCTGATAAGACATGCCTGTTTCTTTCATAAAAATGCGTCCAATTGTTTTTTCAGTTATCCCGATTTCTAACGCAAATTTCTTCATTAGCGGCGGTTTTGACTTCCCTATATTCCATTGGTCTATATAGGGTTGAAATCTTGGATCCGATGGCTCTACTAAGGTTAAGTTTTCACGAGATGCGTGCTGAAATTCTTCAAAAAAAACAGCTGTTATATTTTTCTGATTGCTCCAGTGCATATCCCAGGGCCAATACGATATACGTTCAATAACTTCTTTTAATAAAGGACTTATATTCATGATTATTAATTCATCAGGTAGGTTTTTGAACTTGTTGGGATCAAAATATATAGAACGATAAGCGACTGTATTTCTAATCGTAACGCTATGTAATACATTTGGTGGAATCCATGCCGCCATTGTAGGTGGTAATAAACTCTGTGTACTATCTGTACGTATTGACATGCATCCGCTAGGAGCATATAATAGTTGCGCCTTTTGATGTTTGTGGCGTCCTGAATCATGAGCATTCAATTCTGACGCAATGCCAATTACAGCAGCATCTATTTTGTCGGGATCAAAGTAATCATCTTTAGCTATGTATGTCATTGTCTTAATATTGATATTTTTTGTCTTAATACCAATAACAAGATACGATAAATCATGTGTTATTTTGCAAATTAATTAAAGTGAAAAATGAAAAATAAACCAAATTTGATGCTATTAATCATCTTGATTATGTTTCCACAATTTGTCGAAACAATTTATAGCCCAGCATTACCCGGTATCGCACAAGCTTTTCAGGTGAGCAATCAGCAGGCGTCGTTAACCCTATCATTTTACTTTATTGCTTTCGCATTTGGTGTAATCTTTTGGGGCATATTATCCGATATAATAGGGAGAAGAAGTGCTATGATCTGGGGATTATTTTTTTATTCAATTGGAGCTATTATGGCGCTATTAACCAGTGATTTCAATATGATATTAATCGCTCGGGTAGTCGCTGCTTTTGGAGCTTCCGTAGGTTCTATTATAACACAGACTATCCTTCGGGATGTATATCGAAAAGAAGACCTTAGTTCTGTATTTTCTATTATTGGAATTGCGCTCTCTTTAAGTCCTATTATCGGTTTTATAACGGGAGGTTATATGACTGAAAGCTTTGGATATCAGGGTGTATTTATGGTGGTTTTGTTAGTTGCGGTATTGTTGTTAATCAATGCTATAAAGTTTTTGCCTGAAACAAAAGCGCCTATTAAACAAGACCGTCCGAAAATTGGAACAGTTTTGAGACAATTATTAAGTGATCGGGTGATCTGGTTAAGTGCCCTATTGGTAGCATTATTCAACATCATGTTATTTAGCTACTATTCTTTAGGTCCATTTATATTTGAACAATCAGGGCATAGCGCAACACAATTTGGATATAGTGGTATTTTACTTGCCATTGGTTCATTAGCTGGGGGCGTATTGAATAAAAAACTTATTCATTTAAATTTTTCTGCACAACGATTGATTTATTTGTCATCTTTTATTTCTGTTATCGGTGCATTTGGTGTATTCATGCTGCAGGACAGTTTATGGTTTCTATTACCCATTATTTTTGTCCTGATTGCGTTCAGTATTGCAATACCCAATATATTAAGTCAGGCACTAATCAAATATAGAGACGTTGCTGGAACTGCAGGAGCTATATTTGGACTGCTTTATTATACGCTTATCGGTTTAGGTCTTATAGCTTCAGGATGGATTCAAGATTTAGGTGTGGTACTCATTTCATCCTCTTTGTTGACTATCTTATTGGCGTACACCTATAGAAAGTATCTACCCTAAGGAAGTTACATTACTCGGCAAATAGCTACTTTTACGCCATAACAGATCAATATATCATCATGAAGAGAATAGCTTTTTTTTACAGATACACATTTAGGTCAGGAAGTTTATGTAGTACATGACGATTTAGGTACTGAAAAAATGAATTATCGGGGAGAGCCTGATACACATAAAGAAAATTTAACAGCTATTTTAAAAGATATTGTTGAAAGAGGAATAACTGAGGTTGTATTTGGCGGGGATATCGGCTCAAAACAATCAAATTCGGACTTTTTTAATACCCTTCGTTCGTATGGTATCAAACCTAGGATTATTCTCGGTAATCATGATTCTTATTCAGAAGTTTCAAAATATTTTATTTCTGATTTTGCATCAGATGCACAGGAGATGCTAAACGTACAGGAAGATGACTTTTTTAAATATATTTATTTGGATACATCTTCTAACGCCATTACTGCAGGACAGTTGATATGGCTCAAAGAACAGTTGCAAACTGTAAAAAAAATTATTGTTTTTTCGCATCATCCTATTTTAGAAATCAGTACTCCAATTGATCATCTTGGTGCCGCTCTGAATAGACGGGACGAAATAAAATATGCTTTACTTCAGATTGACAATGAAGTAACGATCTTTTGCGGACATTACCACATGGAAGATGTCACTTCTGAAAAAAATATACTCCAATATTCAACCCTTGCTTGTTCCTATCAGATAGAAAAGGATGTTGATACTGTCATTATAAACGATCAGATCTATGGGTATGGCCTTATCGCAATCGAAAATGATCATATTAGCAGGACCCTAATCAGTTTTGATAAGTGAGTGTACGCTATCACAAAGTAGGATATCGCAACATACTGGTTTTCGTTAAAAAGATTTTGAATATCAATCATAGCATAAGCTTAAAATCATTCACAGGTATTTCCAGTGAATGCTCCTATACCAAAAATGGTTACCTTAAAATTTGCTTATTACCATTAATTTGGTAATAAGCTGTTCACTTCTGCTATGATTTCGTTGAGATCAAAAGGTTTTGCAAGAAAGCGGTCAGCTCCCGCCTCCATGGCAATCTTATTTCCATCCCCGCTTGCCGATATTACAAGAACGGGTAACTTTTTTATCTCCGGATTATCCCGGATTATTTTTAATATCTCATCCCCCGGTAAGATGGGCATCCAAAGGTCCAGCAATAGAAGGTCGGGCGATTGCATTAAAATTTCATTAATAATATGAATACTATTGATCTGTGGTAAAACCTCAAACCCTTCAATCTCCAGTAACATCTGGAGCACATCAAGTATTCCTTGATCATCATCACAAATCATTATCTTTTTCTTATCCATAGCATTAATTTTTTATGACCGGTAAAGTAAAATTAAAGGTCGATCCTTCGCCCTCTTCACTTTCTACCCATAACGTTCCTTTATGATTTACGATAATTTCATGAGAAACATATAGTCCGATTCCTAATCCGGGATATTTCTTTTGAATATTACTTGCTCTAAAAAACCTTTCAAAGATTTTGATCTTATCTTGGTGGCTGATACCCATTCCAAAATCTTTTACCGAAATTTTCACAAAATTTCCGACAACATTGATATAAACTTCAATATTTTTAGATCCTGGAGCATACTTTATCGCATTTGAAATTAAGTTGTTGAATACCTGTAAAATCTGCATTTCATCACCACAAACGCTGGCATTTGTGCATCCTGAAAATGAGATATTATACTCAGGATTAACCACAGATAGGTTTTCAATTGCTTCTTTTATTGTTTTATCAATTTCAAAAGGTTCTAGATGTAATTCTATATTGCCAGAATGAATTTTTGATGTGTCCAGTAATTTAGAAATAAGCTTATTTAGTTTTTCAATATATATAGAAACTTTATCGAGAGATGTCGTGAACTGATCTGGATTTTTAACAGGATCCATACGCTGGAGCAGTTGTATCAGACTTTTTATTGTCGTTAACGGCGTCTTCAGTTCATGGCTTGCTATAGAAAGAAAATCATCTTTTCTGCGATCCAACTCTTTTTTATCTGTAATATCCTCTATAGCAATGAGTATCCTGTCTTTATATTGTCCTTCAAACTCTATTCTATAAGCATTAAGAAGCATCACTTTTTTTCCAATATGCTGAAAATGATGCTCCACTTCATAATCAGTGACCGGATTATTTGTTGGCAATATTTTCGTTAAGAGATCTTTTAAACCATCAATGTCCCATTGATGGTTTCCGAGTTCAAAAAGTATTTTACCGACAGTCTCTTCTTGGGTAACTTTGAATGAACTGAGGAAGTGATTATTTGCACTTAAAACAACATAGTTTGAATCGAGTACCAATAAACTTTCTCTTACCGTTTGAATAATACTGGATAAAAAAGCCTCTTTTCCCATCAATTCTTTAGTACGTTGCTGTATTTTTTCCTCTACAGATGATTTCTCTTCACGCAAATCGTACTCCACCTTTTTCCGATGTGTTACATCATTTTGCACTCCGATAAAGTGAGTGATAAGCCCGTCCTCATTTTTAACAGGAGATATGAATAATTCATTCCAGAACAATTGACCATTCTTTCGGTAGTTTCTAATTTCGACCTTACACTCTATGCCATCTCTTATACTTTCTTTAAGAAGTTGTCTTTCAGCTTGCGATCTGTCCTGGGCTTGAAGGAAACGACAGTTATGACCTATTATTTCATCTTTACTGTAACCGGATATTTTTTCAAACGCACTGTTACAATAGATTATAGGATTATCGGGTTGTAAATTATCTGTGATAATAATACCCGAGTTTGCCGAATTTAAGGCTTGAAGATATATATGGAGATTCTCATTTATCATAAAATTTATTTTCGTTACATGCTGTCTTTATCAGGATGTATAGACTGCATTTCAAAATATATTAATTATAGAATCAATTTTACAAATACTATGCCTTTACAAGCACCTCATCTTTTATAATTTTCTACAAGCGGATCGTTTACTGCCCATAAAACCTTCTCGATAATCATCTTATTTAAAGATATCTTGCCATCATTTGGCGGACTTTATTGAGGTTTTAACGGTTAAAAATAAGTGAATTAAGTTTTTTATATCCATCCAATGGAAAGATAATTTATAACAAATTAGCATTGTCGATCAAACGGTATTTTTTCGATGAATATAACGTAGTGTGGTAGTTATAAACCGTAGAAATTCATGAAGGTCAGGTATTTTTTGATTGTTCTTTACATGCCATAAGGAAATACGAATTTTATTACATTTCGTTGTTAAAGATGATGTTTTAATTGCGTTGGAAATTTAATTCCCTGCTATATGTAATTTATAAATCGATCTTCTTGTTTAACTTTTACGTTCAAAGTTCATCTCCCGGCCTTTGTTATAAATTGATTAAAATCAAAAGGGCCTAATTCTCATTAGACCCTTTATCTTGGCGTTCAACTGCACAGTAATTTTTATGTTTCTTATCGTTTCCTCTTTTTTGTTTCATCATCCAAATGGTTTTGGGACACTTGGATTTTATTACTGCACTACGTCATTTATCGTTTTATACTTAATAAAAAGTAATGTTGATTGCTGCTTTATATGAGATGAACACTTGGGCTCAGAAAAAGTTCATATAAATAAATATTTTTTTGATTTTTCGGAACTTTTTGAATAATTACCGCTATAATATAATTGTTTCCTGGTAAGTAAGTTTTATCGAAGGTGTTTCGGCTTTAAGTTTTGTTCTGCACATTCGACAATTTCAGTGATTCTTTTTTGTCGTACCTGCGGTTGTCTGGCAAGAACAATCCATTGTAAAATAGCTTTCTTTACCGATTTGCTTAAACTTACATAGAACACTTTAGCATGAGGTTTAGTTGCAAATTCCGCTTCAAGATCTTCTGGGATAATCAATTCTTCCACCTCATCCAGTAGTGTCCAGAAACCATTTTCCTTTGCAATTTCTATGCTGTTGTAACCAGCTTCATGCAGGAGGCCGTTTTCAATGAGATTTATTATTTTTTGTTTATTGATTTTTGACCAAGTACTTTTAGATTTACGTCTGCTAAAATATTGATGGGAAGTTTCGTTATCTACAGAAATCTTTTTACTGTCAATCCAGCCGAAGCAAAGTGCAACATCGACTGCCTCACTCCAGGTAATCGATTTTTTTTCAGAACTTTTTTTATGAAAAACAATCCATACAGCCTGTTTTGTCTGATGGTTTTCCATTAACCATTCGCGCCAGGCTCTACTATCAATAGGATAAAATATTTCTATTTCTTGCATCATCATTTAAAACGATTGTTTCAGGTTCTATTGCTCCAATATCGAGCGACTTATTATACCTTAAATGTAAACATAAACTTAATTGTACAGTTGCATTTTATTTGAAAAATAGAAAAAATGATGATTAGTCGCATTGTTTATACCTAAAACTCTTGCTGATTAATACATTATAAATCAGCAAGAGTTGTTTCATAAGAGGTACAGTTTATGTAGGTAAAGCAGTATCTGTTATTGATTATAGCGTTGCCATATCAATGACAAAACGGTACCGAACATCACCTTTTTCCATCCGCTTATATGCTTCATGAATATCTTTAATATCAATCAGTTCAATATCTGATACAATATTATGTTCAGCACAGAAATCTAACATTTCCTGCGTTTCTTTAATACCGCCTATACCCGAGCCGGCTAGACTTTTACGTCCATCCAGTAGTGCAAATGGTGGTATTTGAGAAGGAACTGCAGGAATTCCAACACAAATATGAGTTCCATTTGTTCGTAGGAGAGACAAATATGATGCGATATCATGTTCTGCACTGACGGTATCTAATATAAAATCAAATGTTCCTTTAGCCGCTTCAAACTGTTCAGGATCTGTTGTTACAACAAAATGGTGGGCACCTAATTTTCTGGCATCAGCTTCTTTTTTAGGTGAAGTACTGAGCACCGTAACATCAGCACCAAATGCCACAGCAAATTTCACTCCCATATGGCCTAAGCCACCTAATCCTAAAATAGCTACTTTGTGACCTTTTCCCACTTTCCAGTGGCGTAGGGGAGAATACGTAGTTATGCCAGCGCATAATAAAGGGGCTATTGCAGCTAAATCTAACTTATTAGACACATGTAGAACAAAATCTTCGTTAACGACAATTGTTTTAGAATAACCACCATATGTAGGCATACCATCCGTGTATGGATTTACACCATTGTATGTTTGTACGTTACCATTTTTACAATACTGCTCCAATCCATCTTTACAATTTTCACAGTCTCTACAAGAGTCTACCATACATCCTGTTCCTGCTAAATCCCCGATTTTGAATTTCGTGACTTCAGATCCTATTTGGACAACCTTACCTACGATTTCATGCCCCGGTACCATGGGAAATAAACCTTCAAACCAATCATTGTTAATCTGATGTAGATCCGAGTGACAAACCCCACAAAATAAAATATCAAATTGTACGTCTTTAGGCCCCAGTTCACGACGTTCAAAATTCCATTCGGCAAGCCCAGCACCAGCCTGCTGAGCCGCATATCCTTTCGTTGTAATCATAGATTCTGTTTTTTATATAAATTAATGTTTTATTTGATAGCTTTTTCTAAACGCTTGCGGAGTTAAGCCTATATTTTTCTTAAAAAATTGATTGAAATTTGATTGATCTGCAAAACCGATGCTAAATCCTATCTCTTGTAAACTCCAGTCAGATTGGATCAATAAAGCTTTGCTCTCTTCCAGCAAACGATTTTTAATGTGCGTACTCACATTTTGACCTGTATACTTCTTTAATATCGCATTTAAGTAATTAGGATGTATAGATAGCGAGTTCGCAAATTCTTTAGCGGTTTTAATACGCACCGGATTATGCCTATTGATATCCGAAGCCTCAGCTTCCAATAATTGAAAAAAATCGTGAATCTGTCTATATTCTTCACTTACAATATCAGGTTTTGGAAAATTAGCAAACTGTAAACTTTCAATCATTACCATTTGCATATACGTT
The DNA here is from genome assembly GCF_012030425.1 of Sphingobacterium sp. B16(2022). GTDB lineage: Bacteria > Bacteroidota > Bacteroidia > Sphingobacteriales > Sphingobacteriaceae > Sphingobacterium > Sphingobacterium anhuiense. The sequence goes on from NZ_JAAUVN010000002.1 coordinate 461,223, forward strand.
TGTAAGCGGTCCTCCGTCATGCCATCCTGATCTTCATATTGTTTAAGCATAATGGCGAACCAATGATTTAAAGAGTCTAGATCATTTTCGCCCAATCGAATGACATTTTTCTCTATTTTACTAAACAGTTCATATTTTTCCATTGCAACCTTTAAGATCGGCTGTTCATCCAGATAACGTTTTTTAAACAAGACGTAATATCCGTCAGAATCATCAGAAAGATTCTTCCAGGAGATAATTCCATTCGGATGCAGAAAGATAATTGTCGGCTTATCGATGTAATATGTGTGTGTACCGATAGTAAGAATACCTGTTCCTTTAGAAATATATAATATTTTATAAAAGTCCCTGCGATGTGGAGACAGATAATTTTTACAAGGATCCTCTTTTCGGCTCACCACACGGATATTCCAATTCTCAAAATAAGCATGGCTTACCGGTAAGAAATCCGCTGAGTTTCGTAGCAAATCTACCTTTTCGATATCCGAAGTTTTCAACATAATGAGCTATTAAATATTTTATAGAATACAAATGTACCGCTTGTCTTTTTCAAAATATTATGATTTACTTTCTGTTTTTTATGAAAATCAAAGGTCACATCAAAACAAGATCCTGATAAGTGAAAATCAATATAGATGCGCCATAGCTAATTTAAATAATATTTAAGATAGTTGCTCTATTTCATTATCGGGAAGATCAGTATGTACTCCCATTTCTTCAAAATGTTGGGGTCAATAAAAGCTGGAGGATTTGATGTTTTAGATTGGAGTATAAAAAAAATCCTTCTGAACTATTCAGTTCAGAAGGATATCAAGTGCGGAAGAAGGGACTCGAACCCCCACGCCTTGCGGCGCCAGATCCTAAGTCTGGTGCGGCTACCAATTACGCCACTTCCGCATTAGGATTTCTTTGATGTCGCAAATATAAAAACGAAACCTATACTTTGCAAGTATTCTGCTCTTATTCGTTATGGCCGATACAGATGATGCTGTTTATGAGCAGAATATTTTTTTTAGCAAATTAATTTTTTTGTTGTTTACAATTCTATTTTAGCTTGATGATAATAAACATCAAGCTTTGAAAATATGATTTTATTTTGAAGCTTTTGCTCCCCAAAGCACCCAAATTAATCGAAAACTAGATTCATTTAATGTTCTGTATCCATATTGTTTTTTTTATAAAGCTGTTTGATATATAAAACAGCTACTATTAGCGGGTTAAGAATCTTGGTAAATGGGTTTAAATATCCTAATTTTTATTTTAATATATTCATTTATAGGTTTTTGTAAAAGTGTGATAGCGATGTGAAATATCTTTTTTCTTTGATTATTTATTTAATGTTAATCTTTACCACAGAAATAATTGAGATATGTTTATGCTTTGCTGATGGTGACAATAGGACCATCGATTGGTAGTGCATATTACTTTTTTGATTATTAAATGAAATTTCAATTGTATGTTCATAATGGTACAGTTGAATTCACCTCAACAGGGATTAACGTGATCCTTGTTGAGTTCATTTTCTTTAAATATTATTGAACATCGATATTTGTGGTCACAAAATATCCTTCTAGCATGTAATTAATAAAAGGCGTCGATCAAATATTATTACTGTATCTTTTGCATGAATTGCATAAAATCAAAAGAGTTTTAAAGTAAGGATGATGCTTTACTTAGCATTATCCCAAGGTTTAAAATCTGATGAGATCGGTTTTGTCAGATCAAATTCGACTGAAAAAACCCGTTCCGAACCTATTCGCCTGAGGTTGTAAGAAAACTTAGTTTCATTAATTGTTACCCACCAGACATTAAAAGCAGCGTAGTCGATTAGTTCTTCGGTTGCTGCATCAGCAGGAAATAGCTGCATCTCAGCTGTTCCTTCGTTGGTTGCGGTCCCACCATAAAAAGTGATATTGTCTGGATTTCCATCTGGCTTTCTATGATCATGTTTTAGCTCTACAAGATTATTATTCAAGGAGAAGATCCAGGTACGTGATTTGTCGTCCCCTACAAAGAAGGGAACCTTGACTTCACTGTCACTATAGCGCATTACCTGCATCAACAAACGTTTGCCGGTAAACCCGTCACCTTCCTTTCCGCCAGCAATAATAGTTCCTTCATAATAATTACCTAAATGTGTTTTAAAAGCTTGTATAAAAGCTTTTGAATTTGATTCCTGAGCATTCGATACGCTGATAACGAAATACGCAATGACGAAGAATAGGGATTTTTTCATATATATTAATGACGGTAATTACAATCTTATTATAAGGCTTTACTGCTGATTGCTGTATGAGAGATTCACAGTTTCATTCATAACAGTAATTTATTTTGAATCCTATAAAAGTACAAAAAATAGCTTGATATTGGCAGTATATTTAACACTTAGAAAATATCGATGAGCGATTTTGAGGTTCATAAATTTTTCACCTATCCTTAATACTCAATTTATATTAAAGCGAGATATTTGCTACAGATGAAACACCTTTGATCTAAAGAGTATACCTGTGAAAACAATAGACGAAATTCTATTAAAACGCCTTGTTGATGCTGATTACAGTGCTTTTAACGAGATTTATGACCATTATTGGAACCTGCTTCTTCGTATTGCCATTAAGAAAATAGGAGATGTTGATTTGAGCATGGATATCGTGCAAGATCTTTTTGTGGACCTTTGGCAAAGACGGCACACCATTACCATTCATACCGGATTACGGGCATACCTCATTTCGGCCTTATATCATAAACTCTTTCAGCATTTTAGAAAGCAAGGGATCCATGAAAAACATATTGACCAATATAAGTTATTAATACACGACGGTTTGCAAGAAATATTCACTGTGAATGGCTACGAAGAAAACTATACCCATGTTTTAGTTGCCATCGAACAGTCTATAGAAGATATGCCAGATCGCATGCGCGTCGTCTTTAATTTGAAATATCAGCGTAGTCTCAGTAATCTTGAAATCGCAGAACAATTAGGGATATCACTTCAGACAGTTAAAAATCAATTAAGCAAAGCATTGACACTTGTGCGCACACACATGCAACAGCAACAGTTAAATCCGATGGTCTATTTGTCGGTTTCATTATTATTGTTCTTCTAATCGGGTTTGTTGTACCGTTGTAGATCTGTCTTTTTATTTAAAATAAACTTAACATAAACTTCATGCATTTTGCATGGTACGATCTCTTGGTTATCGCAACTATTAGGATGTATGCAAGATAGAAAAAGAGAACTGGAAGAGTTGATCAATAAATATTCGGAGGGACGGCTTACTGATCTAGAGCGTGGACACTTAATGAAGTGGATGCGCGAATTGGATCTTTCGAACAAAGAGCAGATTGATATGAATCAGTCCTATCGTAAAATGAAAGAACAGATAGATTCCCGTTTACTCCTGCCGGAGGTAGACGTCCAAAAGGCTGGTCATTCCTGGCAACTTTTGGGACAGGTGGCAGCAGTCTTGCTTTGTTGTCTTTCTTTGGGATGGTATCTAGTAGACCGAGATCGTATTCATGAACCGCAGAAAGTTGCATACAGCACAATCATGCCATCTTTGATAAAGCCAATCAAGAAGGTCTTTACGGTGTCTAAGGACAGTTTAGTGGTATTGGAAGATGGTACTCGCGTTCATCTTTTGGCCAATTCGACGATGACTTGGACGCAACCCTTTCCGGATGACTGCCGTGCAATTCAATTGCAGGGAAAAGCATTTTTTGAAGTGGCTCACGATCATGAACGTCCATTTACTGTTCTAGCAAGCAATATTCTAACAACAGCGCTAGGAACCTCTTTCTGGGTTGTGCAGGACAATAAAAGTGCAAAACCCAAAATACGCCTGGTGACTGGACGGGTTTCCATCAAAGAGAAAACAGCAGATGGCGCAGTACGCTTACTTGCATTTTTGACTCCTGGGCAGTCGTGGAAAGAAACGGTAGCACCGGCTAGACAGCGCGATCGTCATCCGGAAGTAGAGGAGCAAATAGTGGAAGCAGCAGTCATCGACACGCTGACTTTTCATCATAAACCTTTAGAAGAAGTCTTGCCTGCCTTAGCATCATTATACCATACAACGATTCGCTTTTCTTCAAAAGAAGTTTCAGGGCTTTCATTTTATGGTACTTATACAAAAGATGATGATATCGCACAGATCTTACAGACAATCTGCTTTGCCAATGATTTAGAGATGACGTTTAATGCTGCAACCAATACCTATGCGATTACAAAAGTAAGCCAGTAAAAAAATAAAAAATAACCAGCAGCACCCTACGAAAAAGAGGGAGCCTGGACATATTATGCACAATTATTAATGAAAAATATGCGAATATCTTTAACTATGAAAATGCCTTCCAGCAGGGCTTTATTACTGCTATTAGCGATTGCTTTTGGCGAAAGGGGCTTTGCCCAGGAGCGTGGAGAACTTGTTGTTATCGTGCAGGACGCGAAGGCAAAAGGTCTGGCCAATGCTACCGTAACTGTAAAGAATAAAGTGAATAATTTGAAGCGATCCGGCCAAGCTGATCAGCAAGGAAAAGCGGTGTTCAATAATCTGCCCGTAGACAGCAATTATTGTATTTTAGTAACTTATACCGGATTACAACCGAAAGAAGATTGCCAATACATCGTCACTTCGGGCAAGCGCTCAAGTGTTGTTTTTCAATTGACAGATACTGCTTCAAATAACATGGATGAAGTTGTCGTCATCGGTTATGGTACCCAGAAAAAAACCAATCTTTCCGGTGCTGTAGATCATATCAGTGGAGAAGTACTGGAAAGCCGTCCGATTTCAAATGCCGCACAGGGACTTCAGGGTATAGCACCAAATTTAAACATACAGTTTAATTCAGGAGCACCTGGTGCTGTGCCCAATATTAACATTCGCGGTATCACGTCCATCAATGGTGGAGATCCACTTATTTTAGTAGACAACGTACCTGTTTCGGCGGCTGAACTGATTCGTATTGCCCCACAGGACATCGAATCATTTACCGTGATTAAGGATGCTTCTGCTGCGGCAATATATGGCGCGCGGGCATCTTTTGGTGTTCTAATCATCACCACTAAAACGGGTAAGGGTGATGTTAAAGTAAGTTATTCAAATAATTTTACTTGGAATACGCCAACTGTTATGCCTGATAAAATAACGGATCCATATGTATTTTCCAGATTATTGGAAACCTCTACTGATAATACCCCTTGGGATAATGTGAATTACTCCGATCAATTTTACCAATATGCAAGAGAGCGCTCTGACAATCCTTCTATTCCCGGAGTGCGGATCAATCCATCAGATGCCAAAGCTTGGGAATATATGGGCAATCGGGACTGGACACGTTACTTCCTTTCAGATTGGAATTCAACCCATTCACACGACCTGTCCATCTCAGGATCCAATGAAAAAGTACAGTATTACATCAGCGGAAGTTACAATCGCCAAAATTCACCCGTTAAACTTACAGAAGATTATTTTGACCGGTACAATCTGCGATCAAAAGTAAACTATCGACTTTCAGATTTTATATCATTCGGCAATAATACCGTGATTGGTAGTACGCGACGACTTGAACCTTCACAAATGAATTTGGCCGATATCTATAATATTTTTCCAACAAGCTACGATAAGAACCCTGATGGCACATGGGCTAATGCTGCAGCCGGAAATATCGCCGCACGGATGGTCGATGGCGGTAAAAGTGATCAAAAACGTTTGGATGTTCAGTCTACTTTTAATACAGAACTTCGTTTTTTTGGCAACAAGTTTAAACTGAATGCAGATTACACTTTTCAGCGCAATTCACTGAATAGAAATTGGTATACGACACAATATCAGATCGGATATGGACCTGACGATGTCCGCAAAGAAGGAACTACTGGTGCTTTCCGCGAAGCTGGATTCTCCTACTATAACGTCTATAATATATATGGTACCTATATGCAGTCATTTAATAAGCATCAGGTAAATGCTGTGGTCGGATTTAATCAGGAAGACTATCGGTACGAGCTTATTAATGCCGAACGTTCGGGATTGATTTCAGAATCATTCCCTACGATCCAATTTGCTACAGGAACCATGAGAATGGGGGAGGCTATTGATACCTATGCATTGCGCGGTGCATTCTATCGGTTAAACTACACCTACGACGATAAGTACATCGTAGAATTCAACGGCCGATATGATGGATCTTCTCGTTTTCCAAAAAGTAAGCGTTTTGGTTTCTTCCCTTCCGGTTCTGTTGCCTGGCGATTAGACCGTGAAAATTTCATGTCATCACTATCAGGTATTGATTTATTAAAGGTGAGAGCGTCATACGGACAACTTGGTAATCAGTCTGTATCCAACTATGGTTATCTTCCTTCGATGGAGAAAAAGGATTCAGATTACTTACTTGGCAGCGAGCGAGGTATCTATATTCAAGTTCCATCTTTGGTTTCGCCCAATTATACCTGGGAGAAAGTCAATACGGTCAATGTCGGTGTAGATGTTGCTGTTCTTAAAAATAAATTTTCTGCCAGTTTTGATTATTATTCAAGAAGTACGCTAGGTATGTTGACCTTAGGTAAGGATCTTCCCAATATATTGGGTGCTGCCGAGCCGCGTGAAAATGCCGCCGATCTCAGGACTAATGGATGGGAGTTGACGCTTAATTTTCAGGAACGTTTCGAAGTGGCTAATGCTCCATTGCACTTTAACGCCAAATTATTGTTGTCAGATTCACAGTCCAAGATCACCCGCTTTGACAATCCCAATAAAAGTATTTTGCAATATTATGATGGGATGCAGTTAGGTGAAATCTGGGGATTGGAAAATAACGGTCTTTTCAAAGATCAGGCAGAGATCGCTAAATTGGATCAAACCTCCATTATTCCTTGGGGTGCATTATCCATCGTACCGGGCTGGCCGACCTATGTTGATCAGGATAATAATGGTAAGATTGAGAAGGGATATACACTTGGCGACACAAAAGATCTTAAAATCATCGGAAACTCCACGCCCCGTTATCAATTTGGGGTAGACCTATCAGCAGATTGGAAAGGTCTTGACCTACGCGCATTTTTCCAAGGAATTGGCAAACGCGATTATTATCCATTGGATTATCTGTATTGGGGTACTTATCAGCAGCCTTACGGAAATTTTTATGGACACTTGCTTGATTTTTACCGCCCTGAAAGTGATTCGGAGATCGATCGCGCAAAACATTCTCAAGCATACCTAAATTTGGGGCTTGCAGATCAAAACCTCGATGCCGCTTATCCGATATTGCAGTCATGGCTGGCCGACCGTAATTTAGGGACACGTATCGATCAGGCACAGGGACTAGCGATTCCACAAACAAATTATTTACTGAATGCCGCTTATTTGCGACTCAAGAATTTAACGATCGGTTATACTTTACCTAAATCGCTTACTTCAAGAGCCAAGATCCGTCAGCTTCGGGTATATGTGAGTGGTGAAAACATCATCGAATGGTCTGCTGTAAAACGCTATTTTGATCCTGAAACCCTTAATGAAAATACCTATACCAATCCTACTGCGGGTTCAGATCGTGTCGGCAATGGACTTACTTATCCTTTTCAACGCAGTTTTTCTGCAGGTGTCCAATTAACTTTTTAATCGAATATCATGATAAATAAATATATAAAATTAGCTTTTGTGTTTTCGGGGCTTTCACTTTTAGGAGGCTGTAATGATCAATATCTGGATCGTGTTCCAGAAACGGCAATCAATAATGAAAACTTTTTTAATACCGCCACCGATCTGGAACTGTACATTACAGGCTTGTATAATTTTTCTGGATTAGGCATTTATCAGGCAGACGCTACCAGTGACAATGCAAGTACGACCGGGAACGTGGAAATTAAAACCCTTATGGCTGGAAATGCATCTGCAGCAACTATTTCAGGAGGCTGGAACTGGGACCAACTTCGTAAGGTGAACTTCTTTCTGCAGCATATGCAGAAAGCACAAATCAGTGCGAGTGAGAAGGCACATTATGAAGGTCTGGGCAGATATTTCCGTGCCAGATTTTATGTCGAAAAAGTACAACGGTTTTCTGATGTACCTTGGGTGGATAAAGCATTGGAAGTGGGCGATACAGAGTATCTGTTTGCTAAACGCGATCCTCGCGCTACTGTTGTCGAAAAAATTATGGAAGACTTTGAGTTTGCCGCAAAAAATGTTGAACCCAGAATTAAATTGGGGACAGTCAATAAGTGGGTTGTACTGCAGGAGTATAGTCGTTTTGCGCTCTATGAAGGCACTTACCGTAAGTATCACCAGGAGTTGGATTTAAAAGTTTCTGCAAATGATTTTTTGACCAAAGCACAGCAATTAAGTGAGCAAATTATGCGGGAAGGAGGTTTTAGTATTCATCAAACAGGCAAACCCAATCAGGATTATGGATCCTTATTTTTTAGTGAAAATCTAGAAAACAATAAAGAGGTTGTATTTGGTCGTTTTTATGCCAACAATGTGCTCAACGCCGATTCATGGCCGGGTATGTTCGGTAATTATGAATATTATCCCTTGCGGGATCTGGTACAGTCCTATCTGATGAAAGATGGTTCCTTCTATTCGGCTCAAGTAGGATATGATAAGAATTCATTTGTGAAGGAGTTTGAAAACAGAGATCCCCGTTTGTCACAAACCTATGCCTATCCGGGATGGGAGTTGATCTATTCCCACACCTACGCACAGGGAGCGGGATTGTATGTCCAACAACTGGCGAAAAACTTTTCTGGCTATCATCAAATTAAAGGTTTTCAAAATACGCTGAGTCTAGAGGCTCGTAATAACTTAGATATTCCCTTGTACCGATATGCGGAGGTTCTCTTGAATTTTGCCGAAGCAAAGGCTGAACTGGGTTTGCTGACACAAGCCGATTTAGATCGAAGTGTCAATCTATTGCGTACAAGAGCGGGTATGCCCGCTATGACACTTGGCGAACGTATAGATCCAGTCTTGGCATCACGCTATGCCAATGTTGAAAGTAATCAACGGAATCTTGTATTGGAGATCAGAAGAGAGCGCCGTGTCGAACTTGCATTTGAAGGATTCCGATTTACAGATCTCATGCGTTGGAATGTGGGTGAATTATTAAAAAATAAGCGTGAAGGTGTCTATTTCTCTGGATTAGGAAAGCATGATATGACCGGTGATGGTATTCCCGATGTCGTACTGCTTGCATCTTCATCTTCAATTCCCGAAGTCAAAGAAAAAAATAGCCTGGGACGAGAATTACAATACTACCGTGTTGGACGTTTTGGTCAGGATGTGGGGGTGTTTTTATCCGATGGCAATAGTGGTACTGTAGAGACGGTTGAAAATACAGGAACTTTTGAAACCCCAAAATTTTATTATCGTCCTATACCACAGGGAGAGATACTTTTAAATGATAACCTTAAACAAATATTCGGATGGTAAAGCATAATCCAATAATACGATTAACAGTAAGTTGTCTATTCTTGATGCTCTTTGGCATAAAGACCGTACAGGCACAAGATTTTAAATTTGCATTTCTGACCGATATGCACACGCATAGTGACTCTACATTGGGACAGGTAGCACAACGGCTTAAATTATTGTCGCCACAGGTGGAATTTATTATGAGTGGTGGAGATAATGTCGATATCGACAATTTAAAAAACACTGATCTACCGCTGGGAGAAAAACGATTCAAGTTGCTTAAAGATGTGTTTGAACATACAAAAAAGCCTTATCATATGGCTATCGGAAACCACGATAGATTACCGCGTGATCTAAGAAACGGTAAAAATGATTTTGAACTTTTCGAAAGAACTTTTGGTCAGACGTATTACACCTTTGATCATAAAGGATGGAAGTTCATTGTGCTCAATAGTGTAGAAGTACAGGATAATCAATACATCATTGGAGAGCAACAGTTTGCTTGGTTACAGGGTATTATTAACAGTACAGCGAAAGAACAGCCCATAGTTATTGTGTCCCATGTTCCTTTTTTATCCGTTTATTATCCTGTCCTGGAAGGACGTTATACCGCTGCCGATACGTTTACAAATCAAAAGCAGGTATTTGATCTTTTCAAAGAGCATAATCTGAAATTAGTACTTCAAGGGCATATGCATTTATATGAAGAGATTAAAGTGAAAGGTGTACAATTTATAACAGCAGGTGCAGTTTCTGGTAATTGGTGGCAAGGTAGTTTTGAAGGTACATTCCCAGGTCATCTTGAAGTTGACGTAAAGGGACAAAATTTTAGTTGGAAATACATCAAATAGACCAAATATTTCAGTAAAGTACTGTCGTAACTATCCCCCGGGAAATATTAAATTTTCTGGGGGATTTTTATTTTACTTCTCGCAAGGGTGGACTAGGTACGTTGCTTTTTATGCGTGATTTCTATCCATAATTTCTATTTTTTTTAACAGAAAAATAGTCTTTTCAGATGTCGATCACTGTTTTTAATACATCAAATCCAATTTGTATGATTTGATTTTATTTTTGAAGTATCAGCTATATTCATCTTTTAATGGTTCTTTTATCAGAAACATTTTTTTCCTTTATGCTGATTGCATTTGAAACTTAAAAAGTAAAGATATGAACCTTAAAAGTGTATGTTAGCTCTCTGTTAAAGGCTTAGGTATTCAGTTTGTTAAGGTGTTGTAGTGGCTTTTGGGTAGATTTTGCACAAAATGGTAGATCGTATATCTAAAAGGTATTGCCTTGTATAAAAATGCAGTATGCCTGTGCATTTTATTTGTATTTTTTACTAAGTTTGAGATAAGGAAACTGTTGATTACAGGATTATTTATACCACATTTTATTGGAGAATAAGCAAAATATCGGCCCTCTAAATATATTAAATATACTGTCCAAAAATAAATTATAATGGCAAATCAAGAAGATTATACTGCAAGTACTAGAATGTGGTTTAAGCAGATAACCAAGGAAAAGAAAGATGTTGCGTCCATTTATATATATGCCATTCTAAGTGGTCTTGTGCAATTGAGTATTCCACTGGGTATTCAGGCAATCGTTAGTTTTGTTTTGGGTGCCACTATGGTGACATCGCTCTATCTGCTCATCGGTTTTGTGGTGCTGGGTACATTCTTATACGGGGTTTTCCGAGTTAAGGTCATGCAGATTATTGAGAAGATTCAGCAAAAGATTTTCGTCGAATATTCCATCGCTTTTGCCAAGAAACTTCCAAAAATAGACCTCGCCGCCACTAAAAAATATTATCTTCCCGAACTTGTTAACCGTTTTTTTGATATTCTAAACTTACAGAAAAGTATTTCTAAAATTCTGCTCGAAATTCCAACCGCCTTGATTCAGATATTTTTTGGTATCATCCTGCTGTCTTTTTATCATGTCTGGTTTTTAGTATTCGGAGCAGTTGTGATCATTATTGTGGGATGTATTTTTTATTTTACAATGGATTCGGGTATCCAGTCCAGTGTTGAAGAAAGTAATAAAAAATATGAGGTGGCTTCATGGCTCGAAGACATTGCCAGCGCTATAAAAACATTCAAGATTAATTCAAAATCAGATATGCATTTAACGGGTACAGATGAACGGGTCGTTCAATACCTTGATCACCGCACTTCGCATTTCAAGGTTTTGTTGTTTCAGTACAAATCCATTATTGGTTTTAATGTGACCATTACGCTGGTTATGCTGGGAATTGGAACTTATTTGCTGATCAATCAAAAACTCAATATCGGTGCATTTGTTGCAACAGAAATTGTGGTTATCATGATTATGTCGGCGGTTGAAAAGCTGATTAAAAGTCTCGAAAGTTATTACGATATGATTGCTTCAGTACTTAAACTCCATAAGGTGACGGGTCTTCGTGAAGAATCCAATGGCGAGATTGTATTGGAGAGTACAGCAAGAGGAATGGAAGTTGTTTTTAAAGATGTCAGCTTAAATTTTGCCGACAGCCGTCCGGTTTTTATCCATTTGAATTTTACTATTCCGGCCAATAGCCTTACCATGATTTCGGGACAGGTCGGTGCCGGGAAATCCATGCTCTTAAATATGATAGCCGGTTTTTATGAACCCTCTGGAGGAACAGTCCTTTTTGATAAAATACCGATCAAAAATATTGATAAAATTGCCTTACGCAATCGCATCGGCCTGTACATGGAAGATATGACGATTATCAAAGGCACACTGCACGAAAACCTCGTGCTTGGCCGTGAAAACATCAGTACAGAAGATATACTCCGACTTGCTGAATCCATTGGTATTGAACAGCTTTCCGATCAATTTAGCAACGGGTTTTATACCTTGTTGAGTGAGACAGATACCGAGATTTCTTTTAGTTCAAGAAAGATGATCTTAATTCTGAGAGCACTTCTTGGAAATAATCGTCTACTACTATTGGAGGATCCTCTTGACGGGATGGATGAGGTATTTCGTAAAAAACTGACACAATATCTGGATGAAATCAAGCAACATACAACTGTGATCTTAGTGTCTAAAGAAAAAGAAGTAATGGAGATTGCAGATCAGCATCTCTACCTGCAAAACCGTACTATTGAAATTAAGTAAAGATACCCCGAACAGATGAAACTCAAATCATTCGATAAAATATACCATATCCATAAGCAGTCTACAGTTAAAAACTGGTTCATCTTCATTGGGATCCTGTGCTTTGTGACACTTTTTTTACCGTGGACGCAGAATATCAAGGTGAAAGGTACTGTGACCACGTTGTATCAGGATCAGCGCCCGCAGCAGCTTAATTCGCCTATCCCAGGTAAAATCTTGAAATGGTATGTCAAGAACGGCGATTTTGTAAAAAAGGGCGATACCATACTGCAGCTGGCTGAAGTGAAAGATGATTATATGGATCCGCAGCTACTGGAGCGTACCGAGCAGCAGGTCAGCGCCAAGAAAGGGGTACGTGATTATTACGAAGCCAAAGTGGGGACCACTGCAGATCAAATCAAAGCTCTTGGTGCTGGGCGAGAACTCAAGCTGGCACAATTGAAAGTGAAAATCAGTCAGTTAAATAATAAGTTACAGGCGGAGCAGGCAGAACTTTTGGCTATTACCAACGAGTTAAAGTTGAGCGAAGATCAATTTAACCGACAGAAAAAAATGTACGATGACGGACTGGTATCGCTTACCCAATTGCAGCAAAGAAATGTTTCCTTCCAAAATGTCTTGGCGAAAAAAACAGCTATAGACAATAAGTTGGCACAGACGAATCAGGAGATTTTAACGGTACAGATCGAAGAGCGCGCAACGATCCAGGATTATACTGAAAAGCTAAGCAAGACAGAAGGTGACAGATTCTCGAGTTTGGGGCAGATTGAGGGAAGTACCGGCGAAATAGCAAAACTTGAAAATCAGGTTGCCAATTATAGAGCGAGACGGGGATTATACTTTGTTCAGGCTTCTCAGGACGGGCAGATTGTACAGCTTAATAAGGGGGGGATCGGAGAAATCCTGAAAGAAACAGAAAGCATCGGTACGATCGTGCCCAGCAAGGTTGATTACGCTGTCGAAATTTTTGTGAGACCTGTAGATTTACCCTTACTCAAAGTTGGACAGCGGGTGATGTGTGTGTTTGATGGTTTTCCTGCCATTGTATTTTCAGGCTGGCCAACCACGAGCTACGGAACCTTTGCCGGTAAAGTAATCGCGGTAGAAAATAACATCAATACCAGCGGACTTTTTAGGGCTTTGGTCATTGAAGATAAAGGACAAAAACCGTGGCCTCCACAGATTAAAGTTGGGGCTGGCGTACAAGGTATTGCGATTTTGAACGATGTGCCGATCTGGTATGAGCTGTGGCGTAATATAAATGGCTTCCCTCCAGATTATTATATAGTCAAAAATGAAAATAAAGCAACGAACGATGCAGCGGCAAAATAGTTATATCATCCTTATTCTGATCTGTTGCTTCTGCCAATCTTCTTTTGGACAGGATACATTAAGGTTATCACGTAACGAGTTCTTGGCAATCGTCAAAAATTATCATCCGATGGCTTTTAAATACCGCCTAGAAAACCGCATTGCCTCTGCCGGTATACAGCAGGCTAAAGGTAATTTTGACCCTGTTCTTGATGCTAAAACGGGAGAAAAAACCATTGATGGCACACAGTATTATCAGCAACGTAATATCGGTCTCGGTATCCCAACTTGGTATGGTATTGAATTAAATGGTAGTTACAGCTATTTAGATGGAGAAAAACTCAACAATAGCGATACAAAGGGAGGTTTATATCAAGTTGGCGTAACAGTCCCTCTAGCTAAAAATCTGCTGTATGATAAAAGACGTGCTTTATTGGAGCAGGCACAGATTGCGCAACGTATGACGGAAGCAGAACAAACCGTGTTGACCAACGAGCTGATGCTGGAAGCGGAAAACAGCTATTGGGAATGGGTAAAACAATATGAGCTCTATCGGCTGCAACGGGAAATAGTTAACATCAATAAAGAGCGGTTGGCATTTGTGATCAAAACATTTCATTATGGTGAACAAGCCGCAATTGATACGACCGAAGCACTTTCCCAGCTGCAGAATTATGAGCTGGAGCAACAAGATGCTTATCTTCAATTTGTCAGTGCAACACAAAAGCTTTCGATCTATTTATGGGAGGAAGATCTTAAGCCCTATCCCGTAACAGAAGGTCTTGTTCCTTCAGAAAGACTGCAGAACAATACTGACGATACGCAATACACCGATCTATTGGCGCAGGTGGATGCGCATACGCTAAATGGCCATGCTTCTGTACGTTATTATGATGAAAAAGGCAAAATATTAGAAAGCGAACGTCGCCTCAAATTGCAGAGCTTATTGCCTAAGATTGATTTTAGCTATAATTTTTATAATAAAGAAGGGTATACACACCAGTTTTTTCCACTTTTTGATAATAACTTCCAATATGGTTTAAAACTTGAAATACCGATTTTTTTAAGACAGGCAAGAGCTGATTATAAAATGGCAAAATTGAAGATCGATCAGAACAGTTTGGATCTAGCTTATAAAAGTCAGGAATTGGTAACCAAGATAACCGGCTACAAAAATGAAATCTACAACTATTGGAGTCAGATCGGTATCGCCACCAAAAACATGGATAATTATAAACGATTATTGATGGCCGAGCAATCCAAATATGCTAATGGCGAAAGTTCGTTATTTCTAATCAACAGCCGAGAAAATAAGCTTATTGATGCCCAAGAAAAGATCTTAGAATTAAAACTCAAATTTCTCAAAAGTTATAATAAACTGAAATGGACAAATGCTAATTTTGATTCGTCGGTAGCACTGCGCTAGTCAACATCATAGGTGTTTTGTGAAATGAATGGAGACCATTCTTTAATACCGCACGTTTTGGATTTTATCATTCCTTTCGTCACACTAGCTTTGTGTTAACCAAAAAATAAAACACGATGCAAATTTTTAAAGATAAGGTGATCCTAATTACAGGAGCCAATAGGGGAATAGGCCAATCACTTGTAAAGGTTCTACTTAATAATGGGGTAGGGAAAATATATACAACCTGCAGGGATTTAAAGAAAATGCCATCATTTAATGACGATCGGATAGTACCGTTAGAACTAGACATTACAGATGACCAACAAGTTGCATGGGTAGCAACCGTAGCTCAGGATACTGAAATTCTTATCAACAATGCCGGAACAGTAAACTCTGGAAATATCTTAGAAGGAGATCTCCTGGGAATGGATAATGATTTACAGGTTAATTATTTTGGAACAATAAAAATGATGCGGGCATTTGCACCAATTCTGATTCGAAATAAACCCTCCATTATGATCAATATTGTTTCTATTGCCGCTTACTCCCCTTTGCCATCTATTGCAGGATATGCGGCTTCAAAAGCAGCTCTTTTTTCTGCTACACAATCTGTACGAATTGAATTGGCTAAAAAAGATGTATCCGTCTATGCGGTCAATCCCGGAGCAATTGACACGGATATGAACAAAGGTAGTGATTGGGATATGCCCGATCCAGACAGTACTGGTATCCAAATACTGCAAGGTGTAGCTGACGGTAAACTCGATAGTATACCTGACGAAATGGGGCAGGGCATGTATAATGCCTGGAGAGAAGATCCTGCTAAACTGTCGAAGCTATTTGCCGACCTTTATTATGCGGAGAATGCGAAATAAACTTATCTTTTATCAAATCTTATTTTAATGTAAGCACAAGCTATACGGATATTCTTTACAATTGAATAATCGTATAGCTTGCAGTGACTTGATGGGATTTATTTCGTTAATGAAGTATTACGAATACTAATATCGATCGTGACCGAATAAAATAGTTTCGGCTGATAATGACGCTCTGTGCTTGAGCCAGCCATCCAGGTATCTTGTATCATGGACATTGTTACTTCTGTCCTTTGTCCATTTCATACCCCCCTGCACGCCTTTCATCTGTTCTTTGGAAAGCATGGTCGATTTTTCTTTTAACAATTCTAAATTTTTCATACTGATAAAGTTTTATTTACGAAATTAAGATAAGGACAATTTACTGCTGTAATCGCTATAAATGTATATTCGGGGATTTTGGATTAATATTCGTTTGATCTTGGAACAAGATCAAACGAGCACTATGTGATTTTGCTAAAACGTTTTAAATATATAACAAGAAATTAAATTTAATTTTATTGATCGCTCCATTTATCTTATATTGGGCTCTTGTTTTTCTTGATTAAAACAGTTGTTTGGTTAATTAAACAGTAGTGAGATCATAGAATGTAGCGATCGGTTGTTAGAAATTGGTGTAGAAAAGATAACAAAAGAGGAAGTCGAGGAAGTTTAAACTAACTGATCAAACTCCCGTAAAATAGCCATGATGATCTCCTTTTAGGGGTGATAAATAGTTGTAAATAAAATTTAAAAAAAGCGATATATACAATGAAATATGTGAATTATATGGTTTGTGCAAGTCTATTCGTTGTTTTAGGCTGTGCTTCCAAAAAAGATACCCAGCGTGATTCTTATGCAAAATCTGTTAATCCTTTTATAGGGACAGATTTTACAGGGAATACCTACCCCGGAGCGCAGGCTCCATTTGGTATGATCCAATTAAGTCCTGACAATGGTTTACCAGGCTGGGACCGCATATCGGGATATTTTTATCCGGATAGCACCATCGCAGGTTTTAGTCATACACACCTAAGTGGAACAGGAGCAGGAGATCTGTATGATATCTCTTTTATGCCAGTTACCCTTCCGTATAAAGAAGCTGAAGCCCCATTGGGCATTCACTCCAAGTTTACGCACCAAGACGAACAGGCACATGCCGGTTATTACCAAGTAAAATTAACTGACTATGATATCAACGTTGAATTGACAGCAACCCCTCGTTGCGGTATTCAGCGTTATACTTTCCCGGAAGCAGATGCTGCTGTATTATTAGACCTGAAGAAAGCAATGAACTGGGATGCGACAGTTGATTCCCATATTGAAGTCGTCGATTCGGTTACGATACGCGGTTATCGATTTTCTGAAGGCTGGGCAAGAGGGCAACGCGTCTATTTCGAAACTCGATTTTCAAAACCCTTTACTGCCGTACACTTAGATAGTACTGCCATCTTATCCGTTACAGATACCCTTACAAAAGCTACTAAACGAACTGGAACAGCATTTAAAGCCCGTTTTGATTTTAAAACAGCTAAAGGAGATCAAGTCACATTGAGTACAGCACTTTCCGGAGTGAGTATGGAAGGAGCATCAAACAATTTAAAAGCAGAAGCGCCAAAAGATGATTTTGACTATTATCTCGCGCAGGCTGAAAAAAATTGGAATGATGAACTTGGCAAGATCGCTATCCAGACAGCAGATAAAGATACCAAGGTGAAATTCTATACCGCATTATACCATAGTATGTTAGCTCCTACCATATTTGGAGATGTAGACGGATCTTACTTTGGTGCTGATCGGAAAATACATAAGGCCGAAAATTGGACCAATTATAGTACTTTTTCATTGTGGGATACCTATAGAGCATCACATCCATTATTTACCATCACTGATCCAGATCGTGTAAATGATATGATTAAGTCCTTTATTGCCTTTTACGAGCAACATGGTCGTTTACCGGTATGGAATATATATGGAAGCGAAACCGATATGATGATCGGGCACCATGCTATACCTGTTATCGCCGATGCCTATTTAAAAGGGATTGGTGACTTTGACGTCAATAAAGCGCTTGAAGCTTGTGTCGCTTCAGCAAACACCGATGCATACAGAGGAGTTGGACTGTATAAAAAACTTGGCTATGTTCCTTATGACGTTGCTGATAAATACAATGCAGAGAACTGGTCCTTATCGCGCACATTGGAGTATGCTTTCGATGATCATTGTATAGCCGTAATGGCAAGCAAGATGGGGAAAAAGGATATTGCTGCTACATTTTTGGCGAGATCAAAAAACTATAAGAATGTCTATAATCCAGCAACTTCGTTTATGCAGCCACGTCATAGTAATGGTCAATTTATAAGCCCATTTGATCCTGAAGATTATAGTGAACATATCTGTGAAAGTAATGCATGGCAATATTTTTGGTCGGTACAGCATGATATTCCCGGGTTGATCAATTTAGTTGGTGGGGAAGAACGCTTTGGACAAAAGCTCGATAGTATGTTTACTTTACATCCTTCAGATACGACCAAACTGCCTATTTTTAGCACCGGTATGATTGGGCAGTATGCACATGGCAATGAACCGAGCCATCATGCTTTATATCTATTCAATGCTGCCGGACAGCCTTGGAAAACTCAGCAATATGCTGCTGAGGTAATGGAAAAACTGTATCTAAATACTCCTTCTGGTTTGAGTGGCAATGAAGATTGTGGACAGATGTCTGCATGGTATGTCTTCAGTGCATTAGGTTTTTATCCGGTAGATCCTGTCAGTGGCCATTATGAGATCGGTACACCGCTTTTTGACCATAGTGAAATTATGCTTGCTAACGGTAAGAAATTTACAGTCAAAGCCAATCACGTCAGTAAAGAGAATATCTATATCCAATCTGTTTCAATAGATGGAAAACCACTTGAAACCAGTTATATCACGCATCAGCAATTGATGTCGGGTGCGACGTTGGTATTCGAAATGGGGAACAAACCAGGGCCAGTATGGTATAAGAAATAACTTATAGGAATTGAAGAGCCCGGCATGGATCAACCATGCCGGGCTTTTTAATTCCTATTGATTTCAATAGGTTGTTTTTGAATAGGTAGGAATAATGCGAAAACTATGAAATAAATTTATAATTTGTCTATTATTTGTCCTGGATACAGCGTACGGGATAGCCCGCACGTTTAAAATAATTCTGAGTATCCCAAGCACCACCTTCGAATCCTCGGCCATGTATTGCTCTATCATTACCGCCAACTTCAGTATTTAACCAATAAATAGCGGTTGCTTGTCTAACACGCTGTGATCCGTTAGTTGTTTCTCTATGACCAGCCGCTGGAAAGCTTAATTTAATATCACTGCTCTTTTTACTGGTCATAATATGTGCTGCAGTAAAGTCCGATAATCCAGCAGAAGTTCCTGTATTAGGAATCCAGTTTCCAATGGAAGTATGGCGAGTATAATTTCCTAAACGGGTATATTCGACAGGACTAGGCACTCGATCACCCGTACCACATGGGTCTAATGCCGCTTTGACTGGAACAGTTGCTGTACCATTATTCCAGGAACCATCAGGAGCAGATGTTGTATTCCATCCAACAATAGCGCCATCACCACTATAAGCGTTTGCCACTGGCAGTTGACGGCCCCATTGATAATAATTACCATATAGTGCCTGTACTGACGGATTGGCATCTGGATTATTTGTTGCTGGATTTACATTTGCTACACCCAGGTTATAGCGATCCCAACGGTATCCACCGATCACGGCATAACGCGCATCAGCAGCAGTTACGCTTCTTGTTTCATTAAGCGCATTCACATAACGGTCACTGTTAAAACGCAATTTCATGGTGTACGAATAACCTGGTTTTAAACCAAGGCCTGCATTTGAAAAATTAAAGTTTACAGCTTGAGCATTGACATCATGACCTATTTTGACTTGACCGCTTGGTATCATTAATGCAATTGAAAAAGTGTTTGACTGATTCTGGTTTACGATAAAAGTCCGGGCCGTTGCATTAAGATTTGCAATAGGAGGTATATTCGTCATATCTGTTGCGGCTACTGTTGCGCCAGTACTTAGGTCAACAGTGGCATCAGTGAAAGGCGAAACCCATTCCGCTTGAACCGGAACTTCTGAAAGATAACCTCCTTTTAGATAGTTTGCCGTACCAAATGTGCCAGTAGCATCGCTATTATCGACCAGAAGAGTGACACGGGTAAACAAATGCTTCAATGGTGTCGTCAATGGCGTTGGCGTATTGTTTCCGAGGATGGTGACATCTTTTTCGATGGCATACATCAAGTCCGCTCCATTCTCCTCGTAGTTTGTAAAACTGAAATAAACCTGACCTGCAGTATAGAGGTTTGTTGTTGGAGCAGCAACAGGAGGGGTGGTCGTAGAGCCCAATGAATAGATCACAAAGGTATATTTATTGCCTGCGATCAATTTATCTCCAAAAAATACCAGGCTTGCATCTGATGCATCGCCAACTGCTTGGTCAATATAGGTACCGTCTGTTTCATAGACTACTACCCGATACGTTACCGCACCTCTCAATGACAACAAAGAAGTGGCGGCCTTTTTATTGGTAGATGCTTTAAGTCCGTTGTTCGTTGCCGTATTTTCTGTAAGCTCTGCTGTAATCGTAAAAGGCCCCGACTGCACTTCTTGCGTGATCACTAACGGTTCAGTCGCGCTAGCCTTTGCCGTTGCTTTGGCCACAGCTAAATTATCTCCACCGAATTGGGCTTCCGTTAAAGCCAGTTTTATACCACCTTTATTCGCTTCAAGCGTATTTTCACCTTTCTCCTTACTACAGGAAACGGCAACTGCTAGAAGAACGATCAAGGCTAGTTTTATCTTTATAATCTGATACATTGTTTTCATAATTGTTATAAATAATTTTTGATTGGTATTAGTTCCACCATTCACCGCCATTCGGATCCTGGGTTTCCGTTCCGCCATTGTTCCAGTCAGTTTCGTTAACTCCAGTTCCACCTCCAGGTTGACCTGATCCAGCCGACCCTGCAGCTACACCATGTTCCATTTCTACCTGTAACTGTTCGATTACGGGTTTCACGTAAATGTTTTTTTCAGTTCTCTTTTTCATGTTTAATATTTTATTTGGTTTATATTTTAAGATCTGCCACATCAGATACGGCGCCCAGCATGGCATCAAAGCAGTTATATCACCTTGATAAATATCCTGTATTAGCTCAGGTTTCAATTGCGTGTATTTTTATGGCGATCTAAAAGTTAATTTCTCTTCATTTAAATAATTAATGATATCGGTAATTTTCCGCTATCTGCTTATATGGTCTTAATACATCAAAACTCGTTGTATTCTGTACTTCAAAGGTAATACGGATAAAGAAAAATATAGCATAATGCACATATCACATTAATATCACATCCCTATCTCAGTTATTTAACTAATTGAAATACAGGTTATTGTGTTGATTTGATAAAACTATTAAGAAAAATACTGTCCCTAATTTCCATAGTTTATCTTGTACTTTATCTTTTACATCTTTTTATGATAATACTTTTCTTTAATATGGTTTGTATTTTGTTAATAGTCATATTAATGTGTGATATCTTTGTGATATAAGCTTGTTGTTTCCTTTTGAGAAATTATTACAACATTTGCAACGAATTAATTAAAATGTTTATTAATCATCAAAAAAATTAGAAAAATGATTTTAAAATCACAGACAAAAATAAGCTGGAAGGCATTGGTTCTATCAGCTTTGGTGTGTGGATCGTTGTATTCCTGTAAGGAAAGCAAAGACAGTGTAGCGGCCAGTGGTAAAGCTAGCGTCAGCATTCATTTACTTGGCGTAGAAAACCCGGTTGTTACAAGTAAGAAAGCAAGCAATGGGGGAAGCATTGGGAATACAGCCCAAACTCAGGTAATTCCGTTGACAAGCTCAAGTTCTTTTGAAGCAACGTTGACAAGCAAGTCCTCCGAGGCTAGTAACCTGTTGCGGTCCTCGTCGGGAAACCGTGCCGCAGTTTCCGAAGAGAGAACACCCTTAGCAGCTAATGTCAAGTACAAGATCGTGGTGTATAATGCAGATGGGGATTATGTAACAGAAAAGATCTACACAAATTCTGTTGACAATAATAGTGAAATCACATTGGATGCTGAAAAGACCTATACTTTTGTAGCCTATTCAATCAATAGTACGGCAACAGTTCCAGGGGTGACTGCACAGAACGAACTCGCTAATGCCAGCCTGGATAACATCAGTGCAGATCTGATGTACTTTAAGAAAGATTTAACAGTTCATTCAGGTGAGAATAATCTTGATGTAGTACTGAAACATCAGTATAGTGAGGTAACAACCAATTTAAGTATGGCAACTGAAATGACTGGAGCAATAACAAGCTTGGTTACGCCAACGATAGACCCTACGCATCCGAGTGCAAGTTTAAAATTAGCAGATGGAACGATATCCTATAATGGCAGTACTACAACCACTGCTGTACAATTTCCAGCTTTGGGAGCGGGCTTACGGACTGTATCGAGTATCCCTACACTGTTAATTCACCCTGGCGCTAACAATGGAGTATTTAGTTTTGGATCAATAACTATTGATGGAGAGACAAGATCTAATGTAGGCGTTGCTGGGTTACAGATTATACCAGGTCAACGTTATAACTTAAACCTAAACTTCAAAACTTGTACAGAGTCAGTGACAGGAGGTGCGGATCTAAACTGGGATTATCCTGCTTCTGGATCAGGTGCCAATGTCAATGGTACATTTGTTCCTAACGGAAACTTAGTTACACAGACATTGACAGCACCAGGTGCTGATTATGGATTTGTGTTTGATATTCTTCAGTTAGACAATTCCTTTAATATGGAGGTTAATGGTATCAAGCTGTCCACACAAGAAATTCAATTTGAATCTGGTATTGCCATTGCGCAAAAAAATGTGAGATATGTAGATGGAAGTGTTTATGGCGGAAACAATGTGGAAGGCGGTACAATCCAACAAATTTATGATATGGTAGGTACAGTAGCGCAGCCGCTTATTAGAGTTGTTATTAGTCGTACCGGTGAGGTTACTATGTATGGTAGCAAGACCTCAGGAGGTGCACTATATCCACTTGAACTGACACAAGGTTCATTTAATACGGTGCCATGGAGTACCACTTCCAACACTGTAAAAATCACACAGGTAGTACAGGGTAAGACGATGATGGTTGGGTCAGGTAGTGGCAGAAAGAAAACTGCTTGTACCCTGTAGGTAGAATCACAAAATGTTAACTTTTTTTAAAATCATATTATGAATACTAATGAGCCCAAGAGAATCTATTTAAGTCCACGAATCGAATTGATGACAGTGGAAATGGAACAAGGTATTGCAGCTGCATCTGTTAGCTCCGACGTGCAACAATCATGGGATAATGCTGATGATGATAATCGTACCATCGACTGGTAATTTATCCGAACTAATTATTGTTTAATTCATCTTAATTGCTCGACAGGTTTTAATAATTCCTGTCGAGCTTTTTTATGAGATAGACTAAAGATTTTAAACTGGGTACAGGAACAAATTCAGTTCAAATAGACTTCGAAAAGTCCTTAATCAGGGAAAATAAAGTTCTTCTTTCATAAGAAGGACTTTCTTTTTTAGGGGGGGGGGCGGACGTTTCCTGAATTCTTATATATAAGTTATTCGTGTTTTTGTGATGTTAAATAGCTTTTTATCAGCTTTTTATAAAGTGTGATATGAATGTGAAAGGCGGTTTTTTTTGATTCATTCTTTTAATGTAAATATTTGTCAAACAGAATAAGGTAAGACATTCAGTCCAGGAATTGCGGGCTATAATGAATTATCGCTCGAACCTAATTTGTGTGAAGGTCCGTGCTAATATAGTTGGATTTAGTCTATGGGTATCAATTTCGAGCTGTCGATTTTAATTGCTATTTCCTCTAAAAAATAAGCAAAATTGGCAACTACTGGTTGAAGGAATTTATCTCCAAGGACGGTAATATGGAAATGAAAATTTACTAAATAATGATATATAATGGAAAGGAATAACTTCAATAATTTAATTGCTTTAGCGAAAAATAATAGCGCTGAATTTTTGACGCTGTTCAGCGAAATCTATCCCGATTTTGTTGTCTCGTTAAAGACAATAAATCCGAAAATCCGTAGTAGTGAATTAGAATTTTGTGCCCTGACCTTTTTGAATTTCTCGACCAAAAATATCGCTCAATATACTTTTGTTACGATACGTGCCGTACAGGTACGTAAAAATAGATTGCGCAAAAAGTTAAATATCGCTTCCGATATTGATTTTAATTGTTGGATGCGCGAGCAGATCCAGCGAACTCCAATGACTGAACAAGAGCAAATAGCTATTGAGACTGTTTAGCAATGTGGTAAGTATTAGACTTTCCTACTTCAACTTTGAATTGTTCAGTAATATTTAAAGAAAATTTTAAGAGAAGATTATTTGTTTGCTAGAACAGTATTTCAACCTCTACATTGAAATTTAGTGGTAGACATAAAAGGAGAAAGTGTTAATATAATTTGAAAACAAAAAGTTTTTCACTATTTCTATTTTATTTTGATCCATTTCAAGTTAATAAATGATGCTTAGTTTTTATGTGATATCTATGTGATAGGTCATTTTTCATCAATTGTATTTCAAAATCCTAATCTTTGTTCCAAATAATTAATTTGATTTTGCTATTGCTTAAGGCTGTGCAAATCGAAGGTTTAATAAATGATCAATCTAAAACAATAAGCTGTCAGAAAGATTTACGCCTAATAAAAGCTAACAAATAAATAGTCATGGAAACAAAAGATCAAAAGAAAAAGGAAAGTTATATTCCTCCGATTTTGAGTATTACAATCGTAGAAATGGAGCTGGGAGTTGCTGCTGGTTCTGCACAGGTTTCCCAGGGAGGATCGCCATTGGAGGATGATTATCTGAAGTTAGAGGAGTAGACAATTCGGGATGAAAAATGTATTATGGAGATATTTTTATATCTGTTTAGTGATTTAAAATTCTTAGATTAGCAAACTCAATTTTTTAAGGCTGACGGGAGCTTTAAACTGTTGTGATTCATAACTATCTATAACAATTGATGACCTACCTAATGAGAAAAAAACTTCTTTTTTTTATTTTATTATTATTTACGGTTAAAGCAATCGCTGGCGATGACAAGAAGCAAGAGGTTGATTCGATTTTGAGTAAAGCAAAAGAACTGAATGCCGCGGCTAAAACGTCGTTGCAGTGGGAATCTGCTATGAAAGCCCTGGATTTGGCTAATGAGAATAAATACGATGAAGGAATAGCGAAAGCACATTTTTGGGTTGCAGATGCACTTTTGAATATCGGGCTATATAAAGAAGCATTTAAGCATCTTGAGGGGGTGCAGACAACAAACTATTTTAAGGACGAGATTGAAATGCAAGCTGAAATCCATCGGCTGAAGGGTAAGGGATATTTAAAGCTTAAGTTATTCCAGCAAGGTATCCAAGAGTTTCATTTACAGTTAGCAGATGCTAAGGCGCTAAAGGGCGATTCTCAGAAAAAATCTTATCTCAAGGCTTTTGGAAATTTAACTACGGTTTTTGACGTATTGGCCAAACCTGATTCCGTGTTTAGATATATTCAACTTCGATTGGACTGTTTGCAGGGGCTTGATGAAAAGGAAAATGTATTACTTTATATAGGGGTATACGATGATTTAGGAGATTTTTATACAAAAAAAGGGGATTTTGCGAAAGCAGAGCTTAATCTCAAAAAGTCGCTTGCATTAATTGAGAAATATAATGCACCGGTATTTTATAATACCTATACATTCTTAGGCAATTTAGAACAAGGGAAAGGTAATTATAAGAAGGCGTTAACCCTTTTTGAAGTGGGCCTGGCAAATATGGAAAAAGTCGGACTCTGGGATGCGGTTGCTCGAAAATGTAAATTTTTAGCCTATTACTGTCGATATTACAAGTTGAGTGGAAAGTGGACAGCGGATGAATATGACATGGCTTATACGTGGGGTAAAGATTCACTCGACAATAAAAATAAAGAGGTAATGGATGCTGTAATGAGTCAGCTCGTGAAAGCGAAAGAAAAGGAATCTGCCGCAAAGGTGTCAAAATCAGTTACCATTTCAATAATTGCTTTGGTAGTGCTCATTATCGCGGTGACTTTTTTTGTACGGCGCTCTAGGCATAATCGTAAGATTTTGGGACAGAAAGAAGACGCTTTACAAGAGACAGAAACAATCAACAAGGAACTGACAGAGCAGATCGGAGAAAATAAATTCAATAATCTGAATGAACTAGCCAAAAGTAATAATCCGGAGTTTCTGACTTTATTTACTGAATTGTATCCGGAGTTTATACAGGCGTTGAAATCACTTGATTCAAATCTTAGAAGCACCGAGCTAGAGTTTTGCGCGATGGCCTTTCTTAACTTTTCAACAAAAAATATTGCAGAATATACGTTTGTGACAGTTAGAGCAGTACAGGTTCGGAAGAACAGATTGCGTAAAAAATTTGAAATCCCTTCGGATGCGGATTTTAATAGCTGGATGCGCGGACTTGCGGAAAAGGTATATTAAGAACGCAGGTCAGTCGATCAGGCATCTTATCAACCATTTATATTTCTATCCAATCTGTTTCAATAGATGGAAAACCACTTGAAACCAGTTATATCACGCATCGGCAATTGATGTCGGGTGCGACGTTGGTATTCGAAATGGGGAACAAACCAGGAGCAGTATGGTATAAGAAATAAGCTGTTGCAGAAGCACTGTTTTAATTTAAAAGCCTTGCAAAAAGTTAATAGCTTTTTGCAAGGCTTTTAAATGGTACAGCTCCTTTAAACATGAACAATCCTTCCACTTCCTCCAACTACTTTTATTCCAGTAGGGAATGTTTTCCAGAAACGGATGTAATGAAACTTGCTTTCAAAGTCTTCACCACTGTAATTTCCTTTTAATTCCATGGTCAACGAAATAACTGCTGTATCATCTATGATGTTTAGATGTTCAACGTGAGGAATAAGCTTATGAATCTTTAAATTACCATCACGGTAACTCTGTAAATCCATTTCCTTTGTGATGACGTCTCCACTTGGAAGCACAAAAAGCAGATCATCGTGCAACAGTTCTTCAAGTACGTTTATATTACTTTCCTTGATCGCTTCATAAAGCCTATTTTCCTGATCTAAAATTTCTGTTTCTGTCATTGGTTATATTTTTAGCTTCCAACTTAAATGATTTATTTTTAGTCCACTACTAATTTAATAAACTTTTAAAGAATAATTATCCTCCTCCTGCTACATATATGGATAATTGCTGTGTGCCGAAATTACTATTAAATGGTAGATTCATAATTTGAAAGTGGCAACTGCGAAAAAGATATTAGTCCAGGCCCTTCTAAAGCATTGTATAACCTTTGAATATCGCCTTCTTTTGCGATTTGGTGAATTAATAGTGTGTTGTTTTCCATGGAAACACAGCGTACATTATAGCGATGTAAAATTTCCCAGATGTTTTCATTTGTGTCGAATGATATTTTAAATAATGCAGCATTTAAAACAGAACCAAAAGTGATGGTAGCATCCAGTACATCGGCTATTTTTTTAAGATTGATTATGGTATTATCGATTAACACTCCTGGCATAGCTACCTCAATCGTTATCAATACTATTTCCGGAATATCTGTACGGGATTGTGAAATGGTCTCAATTTCTAATCCTAATTGATACATTGTTGAAATGATTTCTGGTAGTAAATCACGTTGATTTTTGCAATTCAAGGTGAACAATTTAGAGGTCATATTTTTCTTTTTCATAACATGGAATCAAAAAAAAAGCTTCCCAAATTTTTTGGGAAGCTTTTTATAATATTATTTATTTTTAAATATCTTACAAAGTATTAACCTCCCATTTTGAACAAAAAATGACGATGACCACGACTGTAGCGTTAATCAAGATGTTAATATTAATCTGTCCTAGATTGTTCATTATGAAAGTGTTTTCTTTTGTGTTTTTACAAAGAAAAGAAAATATTTTTATTATCCAATTTTTATTAATGCATAATTGTTTTTTTTGATGAGGCAAGTCCATAGCACATATGAACCAATGGATTAAGTTTTTTTGTTTGTGGGTGTAATCTAATAGTTGCAGTTTCTTAGAAATTATAACTAACGGTTTTGCTTTAGTAAATCATTATTATAATGATGAAAGTCATGTTTAATATATCAAACGATATGTTTTGCATATTGTTTATCTTGACTTGATACTTTTGTGAGTAAAAGCATATAAAATGAAGATTCTAGCAGGATGTTATGTATTTAATGATATAAATAAATTAGTAAGTTTTCTTAATGGTAAACGATAATTCTGAAGATTGAATAAATAAAAAAAGCCGATCTACTTACGCAAAACGGCTTTTTTTATTTATTTAAACTCTTGGCGCATTTAAAAAAGATATCATTTACTGTAAGCAAGTAATGTAATATTTAATAGCATACATTGAGATGATAAAACGCAATATATTAATTTATGAATTTATAACTCAAGCCTAATCCAACACGAAGCCCAGTCCAATCAATTTTACTATCTCTCATCTCACTGCTTTTACCAGGGATTTCAGCATTATAACCAACACCAAGGTTAGCACCCAAAGATTTTATGAAATTCCACTGCACACCAACATAAGGTGTAATGGAAAAACCCGTTGATTTGGATTCAATAATATGTTTTTTATCAATTTCCTTTCGACCTGATTGCGTTTCATAATATCCATCTGAAGTAATATTATTGAATGTTACTGCAGGAGAAATCTCCGCAAAAAGGGATAGATTATTCTCATGTCCTTGATTGGTTTGGAAGAAATAATTTCGATATAAAGCTCCGATACGATAAGCATTTGCATTCAAATTATAAGCAATCGCGCCGGAATAATCCGAATAAGCCAATCGACCTCCTGTTGATAAATAAGTGACATTGATCCCGTAGTCACTATTTTTGACGGAATATGTCACTTCTCCATAATTGGTATAATGATTTGGAAAATTGTCGGTAACTGAAATAGGCACGGGATAATCTAATTTAATTCCGCTTTGAATGACATTCAAGAATGAACTCATTTCGGACATTTTATAATTACCAATGCCAAATCTATAGCCAAACCCAATTTGTGCCATTGAGGTTATAGTCATCAGTAACAATGCAATACTTAATATTAGTTTTTTCATGATTTTTAGGCTATTGGCCGATATTGACATAATTGTTGTTAAGAATAATGTTGTTGTTTAAAAGTCTCGCTTCGTAAGGCTGGAAGTAAAGGCCTGTTGTCAGGCTAAAAACAATACTGCTATATTTACTATCCATAACATTGATAAGCGAATTAGAAGAGAAATTCTCATCTTTAAATAATATTTTTCCAGAGAATTTATCAAAACATATAAATTCTCCAGCCACCTTTTTAATTACTTTTAAACTTGGTAATTCACAAATTGAGAAATAATTATCAATGGATTGGATAACAATCTGGTTTTGAATTGTTGGGTGAAATGCTATAACATTTAGCGTACGACTACGTGTTTTCTCGGCTATTAAAGTATATTGATCATTTTCATATTTATATATTTTGTACCATCCATCAGGACCACTTACAGAACTTGCAGTATATTTACCGTCATCAGATATACTAGGAAAGAACTGTCTACCATCAGTTTCTGTTTTTTCACTCAACAACTTACCAGTGTTTAAATCATATATTTTGAACTGAGACAAATTATCGTTACCAACAAGGAATTTATCATCATTGGTCAAATAATAAACTGGTAAATTATCAATTGCATCAGTTCTGATTTTTTTGCTGAGAGTAAAATCTGAATATACCTCGACTTTTGATTTAATATTATAAACATCACTACTTAAGTGAACTGCAACTTTGCCAGTCGCTGGGGAAACTTTAAAAGAACTGATATAATAAGGATATTGGACAATATCTGGATTTTTACTTTTCAAGACAAGATCATCAATTCCATAATTTCGAATTCCAAAACCATTTTTGTAGGCTCGCATAGAAAGGATTAAGTTGTTTTTAACGTCTCCTTCAACCAAGATAAAATGAGAATTATCTACTTCAGGGTCACCATATTTTTGCTCTTTAAAATAGTTGATAATCTTAGGATATTTAGCATAATCCCATGTGTCAGCTTTTTCTGGTAAGATATACAATTCATAATACTGTTCTTCTTGAAAAGGGAATGCTGGTCTATATACTTCAGCATTATTTTTACCTAATGGTATGGTTAGTACATTTCCCTTCCATACGAGAACGTATTTGTTTTCAATGCCATCAGGATGGGTCCATTGTATATCCAAACTTAGGTTTTTTAAGGTCTTTGTCTTGAAATAGTTGCTTGTGAAAACTTTATATTGTACAGAATAAAAATCTTCTTTTGGTGGAACTTTGTTACCCTTATATTTTGTAATTATTTTATATGTTTTAGCTCCGTAGGAATAATCATCATCGATAAAACTAGTTTTGCTAGGATCTGTAATTTGATCAATGAGGATCTGATCTAAATTATTGAAATTATATACTTCATAACTTTCAATTTCAGCTCCTTCAAGATTTGGCTTGTTCCAATAGATTTCTAATTTCTTAGAAGAATTAATCCGTTGGTTAATGTTCAAATTTATCTGGGGATTTACATATTTTATTGGATATATAAATTCAAAACTTGATTTCTCTTCACCTAAAACTTCAGCTAAACTTCCATTTCCTGAAGAAAGATTTACTTTTACTTTCAGTACATCAGAATCGTTTCCTGTAAGATCTGAGGGATCTAAATGCAATACTTCCTTTTCGCCAACAATCAGTTTATTATTAAGATAAAATTCTTGTTTAGTAACAGCTCCAGGAGCGGCATTGATCGTATACATAAGATCGGTTGCACCATAGATGTAAATAGTTTCACCATTAGGCACGTCCGCGACATTCATGGTGACCTTTACATTCTTGTCAGGTTGTTTAATTTCATGAAAATTCAAGTCTTCACTTTCATATTTACAGGAAATAAGACATAATAAATTAAAACATATGTATAATTTAAAAATACATAGTAAGTTCTTGCGACGCATATAGATTAATTGATGGTTTTTATTTGTCGCCAAAAATAACTAAAATTATTTAATACCTTAAGTCTCTTTTTAATAAAATTTCATTTAGTGATTATAAAAACACTTTAGCTTTAGAATTTTTCTGATCGATCGATTTCTGATTGGATTCAAGAATAGGTTATAAATTGTCAGGTTTCTGACTTTTATTACATATTATGAATGCCTTCAAATTTGGAACCTGAAATTTCCGCAAGAAATAATGTATTGAAAGTCTCATCATTAAGAAGAACAGAACTAATTATTCTTGTACTGCGTCAATTAAAATAGCGAGTTGTATACATGGATGATCAGAGCGGTTGCTCCAAGCGTGGTTCGTTCCTTTCTGAATGACAATGTCTCCTGCTTTTAAAAGCGTTTCACCTTCTTCCATGATCAGGTAAAGTTCTCCCGAAAGGATGATGATGTAATCCAATGTGGAGGTCTGATGCATCATCGGATGGGGCTGTCCAATTTTTACATCTAGACCAAGCTCTTTGTCAGGAGGGATAGAGACATAACGAAAATACGTTCCGTTTTTTGGCGTTTCAGGGAAACCCTTATTGGGGATCTGCATTTCATAATCCAGGCTGGCAGGCATCTGTTGCGTATTCCAAACATCTGATATCACCAAATTAGGAAAATGTTCTACAGCATTTGCTACAATTTTATCTTCAAGGATCACAGACTTTCCGTTTTGGATTCCGGTGACGATTCTTCTTGGTATTTTATTCATGGATCATTATTAATTTATTTCCGTTCGTTTGATTGTATTTAAGCATACGATGAGCTTCCAGCACTGTTTCAGTGGAAAGCTTGCCTACAATTTTATAACTTGGCGGACTTATGGTTCCGTCTTGGATCATTTCCGCAATACGCTGGAGATTATCTTTGTAGTATGCGTAATTTTTGGTCATGCTGTGTGCATAATTGGAGATATTCAATATGCTACTTCCTTTATTAAAGAGCATTTCACGAGATTTCGCGGTGGTCATAAAGGTAACATCAACATAAGTTCCATTAATTTTTAGCAATTCCGCTGTAATTTCGGCAATCTCGTTTCCAACCAGATCGATTCCGATATCAAAGGTTAGATTGTTGTTTGCTTTAAGCAGATTATCTCTTAGATTAGGCAGTTTATAATTGACGATCTGATTTTCCTTTAGTCCCATATTCAAGAGCAGTTTAGTATTTTCCTCACTACCTACCGTAGCCATGATATTCTTAATTTTATGCGCCACTAATATCTTGACAAGAAAAGATCCGACTCCACCCGAGGCTCCCGTGATCAGGATTGTATCTTTCGGGCTGATTTGGAGCCGATTAAAAATTTGTAGTGCTGTCAGCGCTGCCGATGGTATTGCTGCCGTTTCTTCAAAAGAGATTTTTCGGGGTTTTACAGCAACAATAGCTTCAGGAACGGCAATAAATGCTGCATAAGTACCATTGCTACCCATTGCTCCACTAGCACAGAATACCTCATCACCGATTTGTAGATCAAGTACTTGAGCACCCTTATCCACTACGATTCCTGCCAGTTCTCGTCCCAATATCGGTGAACTGATCAGTTTTCTTTCATGTTCATTTTGCAGCATCTGGTAATCGATAGGATTAAAACCGCTCGCTTTTATTTGGATCAAAACTTCATGGTCTTTCGGTATTGGTTTAGGAATAGATCCATCTTCCAGCTGACCCTGTTTATTGAGCATAACTACTTTCATGACGTGTTTATTTTATACAAAGGTATAGGCAGAATAGTTTATATTTGCCACTAGTTAACTGTTGGTAACTAGTAACATGAAGGTAACTATTATGGCAAATATTATAGAGAATGGTGTAGAAAGACCGGCGACATGTACAGAAGAGCTTTTTGCCATGCGCGACAGTCTCGATGTATTGGGAGGTAAGTGGAAACTGATGATTTTACGTTATCTGACCAACAGAACGGATCAACAAATTCATTTTAAGAAATTGCAAAGAGGGATAGAGGGAATTTCAGCTAAAATGCTGAGTAAAGAACTCCGAGAGCTTGAAATCAATTTACTGATTACAAGAACCATTCAAGATACCAAACCCATTACGGTCATTTATGCTGTAACAGAATACGGGAAATCAGTATTTCCGGTGACCGAGACGCTGGTAAACTGGGGTTTGATCCATAGAGATAAAATTAAAAATTCGTTGTAATAAAATATCCTATTCCCTTTCCCCGTCGAATGGAAAAGGAAATAGGATATTTAAAGTTGTTAAGTGATCGATCTACTTATGGAGTAGCTGTCAACAGGATGACAACGCTTGTTCTGTTATTTTCTAAAACAGGATTTAATCCAATATTCATTAAGAAGTCTCCTGATAGGATCAGGTTTTCAGCGATCGTGTTATCGTCTTTATTCAGGTTTATTTCTTGGACTTTGTACGATTTATTCGGATCTAAACCTTGCCATTTGATCGGTTTAGTGATTTTAAAAACATGGTTATAAAAGGTGAGGTAATTGAACATCACTGCTTTACTTTTATCGCTGTTTATGTAGGCAAGACTAGCATAATTATTTTCTCTAGGATTAGAAAAGCGATAAAGATTACCATGCCACACGATATCTTTGATATTATCGTATGTTTTGACGGCTTTTTGTGCGAAGCTTAGTTCTTCCGGACGCAATTCTTCTAAATTTAGATCAAAACCCATTTTTCCCATCATGGCTACATCAATTTTAAATTTAAGATCTTGTTTGCCAAAAGTGGTGACATGGTTTGCACTTCCTATTGCGGGAAAGAACAGGGAGTTTTCATACTGCATAAAGATCCGATCGTAAGGATCGGTGTTGTCACTTGGCCAATATTCACTAAAGTAATTTAATGCACCATAATCGATACGCCCACCACCACCAGAACAAAGCATCATGGGAAGTTTCGGGTATTTGGCTCGGAATCGTTCCAGTACCTTGTATAAGCCCAACGTGTAGTCAACATAGAAATTATTTTGGTCACTTTGGAAACTCGAGTATGCATTGTATATCACAGCATTACAGTCCCATTTGATATAAGCTAAAGAAGGATTTTTCTGTAATAATTGATCAAGAGTGTTGAAGACAAAATCTTGTACTTCGGGATTGGATAAGTCCAGCACGAGCTGATTTCTAAAATAATATTCAGGTCTGTTTGTCTGCTTCACCACCCAGTTTGGTTTCTTTTCATAAAGTTCACTTTTGGGACTTATCATCTCAGGTTCTACCCAGATACCAAATTTCACACCCACTTTATCGGCTTCTTTTGTGATTGAGGCAATTCCATTGGGTAGTTTTTTCTTATTCTCAGTCCAGTCTCCTAATGCAGATGTGTCCGCATTTCGGGGATATTTATTTCCAAACCAACCATCATCTAACAGGAAAAGATCAACACCTAATTTTTTGGTGTTTTCAAGCAGATGAAAGATCTTCTTTTCATCAAAATCAAAATAGGTACTTTCCCAGTTGTTGAGCAAGGTGAGGCGTTCTCCGTTTCCATCAACCAGGCGGTTATTTTTTGCCCATCTATGAAAATTACGAGATCCTTCACCTACACCTTTCGTCGACAGCGTATAGGTGAATTTTGGGGTAGTGAAAGCTGTTTTAGGTTTTAAAGCATAATGCGATGCATAATTATTAATGCCTGCAATAATTCTTAAATTATCCTGCGGATCTTTTTCAAAATCAATTCTGAAGTTGCCGCTCCAATCCAACCCACCTAGTAATACTGTTCCCTGTGTTTCATTCCATGTCTTATCCATACCAATGGCAAAGTAAGAACTCATCAACAAGTTGGTCCGGGTACCCAGTTTACTGTCCAGTGTTTTGATACCATGGGTAAGTCTTTCTGTTTCTGGTTGCATCTCGGCTATCCAGTCACCGTGATAGCTACGTAAGTAAAAATCGTCTGATTTCAGGTTAAGATTAGCCGAAGCAAATTTGGTTAGTTTTACATTTTTTTTCTCTTCATGCCGAATAACCGTCCATTGTTCAAAAATGTTGTCCTGATAATTTGCCTGATAATGTAATTCGACATAGAAAGGGTACAGTTCATCTTTCATAAAAATGGTGACATGCTGTTTGCCAGCAATACTGATATCATTTTTATGGTCGATATATTTAAGATCTAAAGATTGATTACCGTCGGCATGCTCGACGCTTATAGCAGGTTCAAGTAAGTTTCGGGTGCCCGAGGCCGCATAAGCAGATTGATACATGCTGGTATAATCATGAGCTTGTTTATATTGCCTGGTTACTTGTGTATATTCATCGGCTTTTGACAGCTTATTTCCAAGGTAGACCATATTGACATCTTTGTTTTCTTCTACATTCAGAACCAGTGCGATGCCAGCAGTTTCGAGGATGATATTTTTTGTTGTCTTGAGTTGCAATTGCGTTTGTTGTGCACTACTATCAATAAAAATAGGGAGCAACAAAAATAGTAGCATAAATTTTGTCATATTGTTGGTTTAGGGTTCTGAAGTAATTAGCACTATTTAATTAAAGCCTAATGTATTCCATATCGTATTGATCGGATGCATCGGTGTGGACTATAATAAATAGTAACGTTTCAACTAAGATAGTGATTGCTAGATTGTTCTCAAAATGATCAATAATTATAATCAGAACTGCAGATTGTTTATTTTATTTTTTTATGGTTTGTAGGGTTGAGGCTTATGAATTTACCCAAGATATCAATGCCTGGGCAAAAGCGACATAATAAGTGGGTTATATGCTTTTACATATAATATATCATTATTTCATATTTTTATATGCTTATGCATATAATTTGATATTTTTTCTTATTTTTATATGTAAAAGCATATAAAATGAATATAATAGCAGAATTTGTAAAATCCAAAAGAAAGCAACTCGGACTCACACAAGAGGATCTTGCTGAAAGTGCTGGAGTAGCTTTAACAGTTGTCCGTAAGATTGAGCAAGGTAAAGATAATTTAAGTCTAACAAAAGTAAATCAGGTGTTAATGCTTTTTGGACATTTTTTAGGACCAGTTAATGCTAAAGATTATGAGACAGGGAATCATTAAATATAATAATATAATTGCAGGAACACTTACGGAAACAGAAGAAGGGACATATGTTTTTCAATATAATGAAGGATATATTAAAGAATTTCCTGATCAATTTATAACATTTCAAATGCCTGTAAGGAAATACCCGTATAATAGCGTGTCCATGTTTCCATTTTTTGACGGCTTGATACCTGAGGGCTGGTTATTAGATATTGCAAGTGCAAGTTGGAAATTAAATCAAAATGATAGAATGGGATTATTATTGGCTTGTTGTCAAAATAGTATTGGCGCAGTATCCGTACACCCTATAGAATTAAACGAAGATGAATAAATGTCTGTATTGCTATAAGGAATTAGGTGAAAGGGAAATTGACTATCATCCTAAATGCTCTAAATTGTTTTATGGAGCAGAGGAACCTCCCGTTCTACCATATCGTTTGGATGAAATGGAACTTTTGGCAAGAGAATCTGTACAACATTCAATCACAGTACCAGGTGTACAACCCAAACTTTCTCTGGGCTGGATAAAAAATTTGTTAACTGATGGTCAACGAGGACGATTAACGATTTTAGACGCCTTGGAAGGTAATTATATTTTAAAGCCACAAAATGCTTTGTATAGCCAAATGCCAGAAAATGAACATTTATCCATGAAATTAGCAGAGTTATTTAATATAAAAACAGTTCCATATGCTATGATCAGACTAATCACTGGAGAGCTCTGTTATATTACCAAGCGTATCGATCGCAATGTAGATGGTTCAAAAAATCATATGATAGACTTTTTACAGATATTGGAGTTGGAAAACAAGTATAAAGGTAGTATGGAATTGTTGGGTAATATGATAGGAAAATTGTCAAACCATACTTTGTTAGATAAACGTCGATTTTTTGAACTAACTGTTTTCAACTTTATCATTGGAAATAACGATATGCATCTAAAGAACTTTTCTATGCTAAACGATTCTTCTTTGGGCTGGGTGTTTTCTCCAGCTTACGATTTGCTTAATGTCAAGATCATTTTTCCTAAAGATAAGGAAGATACAGCTTTATTATTAGGCGGGAAAAAGATGAATTTTAGTAAAGGATATTTTAATCGATTGGCTGAAGTTTTGGGTTTAAATGATAAGCAAGTTAAAACGGTTTACAAAAGAATACTAGAATGGAATCCAAAAGCATTACAGCTCATTGATATTTCTTTTTTAAACGATGATAATAAATCTGCATTCAAAACGTTAGTCGAGGAAAGAGCAAGTTTATTTTTATAGTTTTTTTCTTTTCTACATTTCATATTCAAATAGGACTTGGAAATCATGGATTAGAAGTGTTATAGGGATTTTCTGATTCCGTTTCCTGAGATAGGGACATCACATAAGACGCTAAAAGTTGCGTTCGCAAAAAAAAGTATGAGTATAATTGTGTAAGTTATAGAGGTGCTAAAACTGATTTTATAATTAAAATTAAAGAAGGGGCTAAAATTTTTATTTAAATAATAAAAATTACAAAAGTATTGGAGGACAAGTCATTGGTTAATATAAAATGCTTGCAAATCGTATATTTACAAGCATTTTATATTGTAATCGGCTTAGAATGTCTTACCTTGACCTACTGATTTATTATTCCAGATTGAACAGAAATTCTCCACCACCTTGTTTCAATTTCATTGTTTTTTCTTCCGGTCTAAATTCTAAAACAATCCCTGCCTGTTCAAATTTGAATTTATCTTTTTCTGTTGCTTCAAGAGGAAATGCCGACTGTCCTGTTGCTTGAGCCATCAGCGTTTTTTTGTCTTTTGTAATCGTAATTTTCAAGGGGATTTGTTTGGACGCATAAATACCTAAATACTTATCCAGATCTTCTGAAGATACTTCATGGCTGGAAAAATTTGGAATATCATATGGTTTATTATAAACTGCACTTAATAACGCAATAGCAATATTGTTATTATTGAAATTAGTTCCGTTTGAAGTTAAAGCAAAATCAATATTTTCGTCATCAAAATGAGAAAAGACAGAACTAAAACCATCAATTCCTCCGGTGTGTCCATATCCAATTTTATCATAAAAAGGAATTTGAAATAAGCCTACCCCATATTGATCTTTGATGCTTTTCATGATTTCAAGATTTTCAGGATTCAACAATTTGCCATTAAACAGTGCATTGCTGAAATCGACCAAATCGCTTGGTGTAGAAACAACTCCTCCAGCTCCCAGAGGTATAGAAATATCTGTTTCAGGTTGAAGAATCCATTTCTCATTAAAGGTATATGATTTGCATTCTTCTTTCGCTGGATTAATTTTTCCTCC
The DNA here is from genome assembly GCF_012030425.1 of Sphingobacterium sp. B16(2022). GTDB lineage: Bacteria > Bacteroidota > Bacteroidia > Sphingobacteriales > Sphingobacteriaceae > Sphingobacterium > Sphingobacterium anhuiense. The sequence continues at coordinate 499,836 of NZ_JAAUVN010000002.1, forward strand.
CATATAGGTGTTCTTCAAATCAAGAGGTTTTGTTATAAATTCTTTTAACAGATCTGTGTAACTTTTTTTGAAACTTTTTTCAAGCATGTAAGTTAGCAGTACAAAATTTGAATTGCTGTATTGCGCTTTGCTGTCAGGTTCAAAATCACTGCCCGCTTTTGCAATAATTGCTACCATTTCTTTTTCGGTCTTAGGCTGTGTATTCCAGGTCAGGTAATCCTTGTCATCCGTAAAATTATGTATTCCACTTCTGTGGCTTAATAAATGTTCTACGGTTATTTTTTTAGCATTTTTAATCGTCGGAAAAAAGCTTTCGATGGTTTGATCTAGTTTTAGTTTTTTCATTTCTACAGCTTTCAAAACCAAAACAGAAGTAAATGTTTTTGAAATGGAGCCAATTCTATACTTAGAATTTGTAGTTGCTTTCTTATTTTTTTCAAGATCAGAAAAGCCGACCGATTTGGAATATATAAGTGTACCATTTTTTGATATAGCCACACTTCCCATAAACTTGTTATTTTGCTCCAGTGATGCAAAATACGAGTCTAGTTTTTGTGAATCGAAATTTTGCGCATAGCTACCAGTCGAGATCAAAAGAAGTACGAAGTAACTTGAAATTTTTTTAAGCATAATAATTTGTCTTATGGTTTTTAATTTGATGGATAAAGAGCCTGTCGTAATTTACAGCTTCTTAGACTTTAAAGATAATTGTTTTAGTTTATATTTTAATACTTTACGAGTTTGATTTTCTTTGAATAATATCCATGCGATCATTAGAATTGTGCTTAAAAAAATGGAGCCCAACAGTGTAAATAAGTTTTTATAGTAAATCATACTGGTTCAATTGCACTGTAAATGATTTTTTTAATAGAATTCCTGTACAAAGAAGGGCGTTTTCATTTTTACCTCTATCATTACCTTAAATACTTTATATTTGAATGATGATAGTAAGTGATATTTTTTACGGCAATTTCGAACTTGAAGATATTCTTAGCGAGCTAATAAACTCGGAGCCTGTTCAACGGTTAAAAAATATTCATCAGGGAGGTGCCATTTTTTTGGTTTCTCCATATGTTGATCACAGCAGATATGAACATTCTATCGGCGTTATGCTTCTCGTGAGGAAACTTGGAGGGAGTTTGGAAGAACAGGTTGCTGCTCTTTTGCACGATGTCTCCCATACGGCATTTTCACATGTTATCGATTATGTTCTGCAGCATAAAGGCGAAGATTATCATGAGCAAATTTTTGAAGAGGTAATAGCAACGTCCACTATCCCCTCTATTCTCAATAAATATGGATTCAGTACTTCTTTACTGGAAGATCCAAAGCATACTTTGCTTGAGATGCCGCTACCTGCGCTTTGTGCAGATCGAATAGATTATACCATTAGGGATTTATATCATTTCGGCCTAATCGATATTGTGGAGGCACATGATTTTATAAGCGAACTTGGTGTTCAGGATGGTAAGATTGGTGTTCAGAGTGAAAAAGTAGCTTCATGGATTACCAGTAAATATCTTCAGCTCAATAATGCATATTTCAGAAAACCGGAACATATATTCGCCAATACCAAGCTTGCAGAATTGATTGCTTTAGGACTGGAAAAAGGTATTCTTGTTTTATCCGATCTCTGGAAAGATGATCCTGCAGTTTTATCCATAATAAAGACCGATCCTGATCTCAATGCAGAACTTGAAAAAATAATAAATCTGCAAGGTTTCGAAAGTTTTTCAGAATCTCGATCTGGAGAGGTTTTCAAAGAGAGAATACTAAAGCCTATGGTCATAGGTACTTAATAAAGGAAATCTTTTTTACCATCACTAAATTTCTCATTAATCTTATATAATAATTTATATCTGCCAATTCCCCTCATAAATCGGTCAGAATAAGTGTGTGCTTCAGGAGCAGGAAACCTATATTTATAACAATAATGTTACAAAATGTATTACTTCATATACTATAGGTTTTTTTTCGTCGTTAATTATTTGATAATGCTTAAGTTTTAATGTAAATGTTTTCATTAAAATACTTTTTATTAATCGTTATCGACAATTTTTAGATGATCTAAACTTAAAACCTTTGTATGAAATTTAGTGCTACCCAATGTAAACTATGGTTGTCGTATTATGCACCATCCTTGTTTTTTTTGCATGTCCTATTCATTATTCCTTGCGCTTCGGCAGCGCAGCAAAAAACGATCCTTGGTAAAGTGATCGATGCGGTGACAAAGACACCTTTACTCGGGGTTACGATAAAGCTTGACGATAAAAATGGTACGACCGTAACGACAGATAAACAGGGTGGTTTTGTATTAGACAATGGGGCAATAGGACAATCGCTTACTTTTTCATTTTTGGGATATTCCAGTCAGACGATAAAAATAGATACGCGTACAAGCTATACAATAGCTTTAGCACCTGTTTCCAATGTGATCGAAGAAACGGTTGTGGTGGGATACGGCCGTCAGAAAAAACGAAATCTAACAGGAGCTATTGTTTCTGTGGGTGCTGCTGAAATTGAGAAAACAACGTTGCAGGATCCGATTTCCATTTTACAGGGACGGGCAGCCGGCGTGCAGGTATCGTCCAATTCGGGAGCACCTGGGGGAGAGATGAGTATCCGTGTCCGGGGAAGTTCTTCGCTGAACTCGGGTAATAATCCGCTTTTTGTTGTGGATGGTATTCCGCTGGAATCCAATTCTATTTCTTCTTTAAATGGTACAGAAAATTCAGGTCTAAATCCAATGGCGGATATCAATCCAAGCGATATCGCCTCTATTGAAATCCTAAAAGATGCAGCCTCAACAGCAATTTATGGTTCCCGCGCTGCCAATGGAGTTGTGATGATTACGACCAAACGTGGTGCAGCTGGTAAGCCGGAAGTGATATTGAATGCAAATGCAGGAGTGAGTTCCTTGACGCGAAAACTAAGTGTTCTTAATGCCAGACAATACCGAGAAGCAGTGTTGGACTCTTATCGTGGGATGACAATCCCAGAAGACCCTTTCTATACGATTATCGATTCCCTCAACCCCATGAACAATGGTGATGTAGACTGGCAGGATGAATTGATGCGTACAGCAAAACAATATAAGTTGGATCTTTCTGTAAGAGGAGGTAATGAAGGAACAAAATACGCCTGGAGTTCGTCCTATTTGGATCAAGATGGAGTTATATTGAATTCGAATTATAAACGGTTCACCTCCCGACTGAATGTTGACTTTACAATTTCAGATCGTGTGCGGATAGGGCAGAGCATTTCCTACACAAACGCGGTCAACAACCGAACGAATGCTGCTGGATCAGGGAATTTGAGTATTATCAGGAGTTTATTGATAAGGCCGCCAAATATGTCGATGTACTTGCCTGATGGATCACTGAACGGCTATATGATTGGACAGCGCAACCCTGTCGGTATGGCTTTGTTTTCAACCAATCTCAATAAGAGCAATCGCATTATTGGAAGCCAATATCTAGAAATTGATATCTATAAAGATCTTAAATTCCGGAGCAATGTCAATCTGGATTATATTGCAATGAAGGAAGATGAATTTATGCCATCGATACTGGACTATCGCGAAGGATACAATAGCGGTGCTGTGCGATCTTCCGGAAATCTTACTTGGGGAAATGAGAGCTACTTTACTTACACCAAAAATGTAGCGGATAAGCACAATATTGGGGCTGTGTTTGGAGTGAGCTTTCAGAAATGGCGTTATGACAGAACAGGTCTCAATGGAGAATATTTTCCAAGCGATGACATACGTACCCTAAATGGTGCATCTGTCATTTCAAACCAGGGTGTAAATGTCGCTTCCGAACATGCTATGCTTTCTTATTTCGGCCGGGTTACATACGATTATGAGAGCAAATATTTATTAGAATTCAATCTTCGTTCTGACGGTTCTTCTCGCTTTGGCCGTGATCGGCGGTTTGGGTTCTTTCCCTCTGCATCCGCAGGATGGCGTTTCGTGGAAGAAGAAGGTATCAAAAATTTGGGCTGGCTCAGCGACGGTAAGCTCCGTTTTAGCCTCGGAAGTACTGGAAATGAAGCCATCGGTGATTACACATCAAGAGGAGAGTTTACCTTAGGAACAAACTATTTGGATTTTTCGGGTGCTGCGCCGACAGTGATGCCCAATCCGAGCCTCACTTGGGAGACTACCCACCAATATAATCTGGGTTTAGAGCTTGGATTTTTTAAAAATAGAATCCTATTTTCAACAGATGCGTACTTGAAGAAAACAAAGGATCTGCTGTATAATGTGCCTACCCCCGGAACTTCTGGCTTTGAATATATTACGCAAAACATAGGTTCGATTGAGAATCGGGGCTTGGAATTTAGCCTACAGACCCGCAATCTAGAAGGAGCCTTTCGTTGGAGCACGAATGTAAACATTAGCTTGAATAGGAATAAAGTGACCTCTTTACCTAAGAATTTATTGACCAATGGGCATATCCAAAACGGTAATTTCCATATACTAAAAGAGGGTTTACCTATTGGCGTATTTTATGGTTGGAGTTTTCTTGGCGTCTATGCGCGTGATGAAGACAATACAAACAAGCTAACAAACGGAGCCAACGGAGCTGTCTTTGTAGGTGGAGACCCCATTTGGAAGGATGTCAACAATGACAAAATTATCGATCAGAATGACCGGGAGATAATCGGATATGCAGAGCCTAAGTATTTCGGCGGAATCTCCAACGATTTTAGCTATAAGAACTTTCATCTGAATGTGTTTTTTCAATACGCTGTCGGTAATCAGATTTACAACGAATTGAATCATCAACGAAACTCAATTGTCCGTTACAACAATTTATCTACCGATGCCCTTGATCGGTGGCGGGAGCAGGGGGATCAAACAGATTTTCCCCGATTGATTCGGGACGATCCAAAACAGTCCGATAGCAGAGTCCAAAGTAGATGGGTTGAAGATGGTTCGTATCTCAAATTAAAGAACGTCAATTTAAGATATTCTTTTGATTCAGCTTTGAGCAAACGGATCGGCCTGCGCAAGCTGGATGCATTTGTTACTGCTACGAATCTGGTCACTTGGACCAAATATACTGGCTTTGACCCCGATGTCAATTCCTATTCCGGCCTTCGTGTAGGGTTGGATGAAGGTTCTTACCCACAGAGCCGCACATTTACGTTTGGTTTAATCTTTGGACTTTAATAAATAACGATGAAAAAATTGTATAAATACATATTTTGGTCTATTCTTTTTCTATCTGTTACCAGCTGTTCTAATTCATTGCTGGATAAGGAACCTATTAGCAATTTTTCTGGAGAAGGGTATTATAAAAAGCCCAGTGATGCCCAAGCTGGAGTCAATGGAATCTATAATGGTCTACAAACTCTTTTCCGTCAAAATTATGCCCACTGGGGCGAGGGCCGGGCTGATAATGTGGTGACCCGTCATGCCGGTGATCCTGGAGCGCTGCAACAAAATACGCTAACGCCAATTATCAATTCAGCACGGTGGGATAATTTTTATACCGTTATATCCCGCGCGAATTACGCAATCAAATATATTCCCCAAGCATTTGGAGATGAGGATAGCGAACTAAAAAAACAATTACTCGGGCAGGCACATGCGTTGAGGGCACTCGCTTATTTTTACTTAGTTCGGATCTGGGGGGAGGTACCTTTAGTCATCGAACCGTATGAGGGTTTGGGTCAAGATCTGTTTGTCAAAAAGAACACGGAGGCTGAAGTATTGGCTAAGGTAGAGGAAGATTTGATGCTCGCGACGGAGAATTGTGCTACAAATTATTCAGGTGCCGGGAACCGCGTGCTGATCACCAAAGGAGCTGCTTATGCATTTCTGACGCAACTGTATATGTGGCAAAAGAAATATGCGCAGGCCATAGAAATGTCCGAAAAGGTGCTCGCAGATCCGCAATATACCTTGGTGTCGATCGAGGATTGGAATAACATTTTTGTAAAAGGGAGCAGTGCTGAAAGTATTTTTGAAGTCGGCTACAATGAAGTACAGACCAATAACCTCCGTATATGGTACGCCATGGGATCAGATAGTGACTATGTACCCAGTACATCTTTTATTGCGTCTATCGAACCGGGGGATCTCCGCAAACCACGGATTTACGATGTGTCCCAAGTACAGCCACGTAAGATCTGGAAATTTTTTGGACAGGGATTTAATGACGAGAGTCCAGAACCTTCGGCAGGAAATATGGTACTTACCAGAGTGGCTGATATCCTCTTACTGAAGGCCGAAGCACATGCAAATTTAAACCAGCCCGTTGAAGCATTGGACTTACTGAACCGTATCCGCATTCGTGCAGGACTCGTTGCTTTGGATCAAAATAAAGCTAACATCCAATTTGGAAACTTACTAACCGGTATTTTGCACGAAAGATCTATAGAGCTTTCTTTTGAAGGACATCGGTGGTTTGATCTTGTACGGACTGGTACTGCAATTTCAACCATGAAACCGATCAACGGTCTCTCGGACAATCGAAATCTCCTGTGGCCAATACACGAAGGCGAACTATTAAAAAATCCAAATTTGAAACAAAATGAATTTTATAGATAATCATATGAAGAAGATCAAATATATCGTTACTTTTTTTCTGTTTAGTTTTGCAGTGGTGGTTACTTTTTTTAGTTGCGAAGTACAGGACAGCTTTGAATACGATTATGCAGAAGACAATAGCAAATTAAATATGTCTGCATGGGCCTATATCCAAAAAAATGATTCTTTGTCTTCCCTAAAAGAAGCAATTACGCTAGCTAAGGATGAAGCATTATACGAACGTACAGAGAAATCGACCTTTATTCTGCCCACGAATCGTGCGTTTAAGGCATATTTAGAAGAAAATAATTACGACGCTATAGGTACAGTACCGGTATCCATACTGAAAGATATGTTGCGTTATCATATTGTAAAAGCAGTAGTGAATTTTAATGATCCTGCATTGTCTCCAAAGAACAAGCCCATTGCATATCAGACTGAAAAAGGTGAGATCATGTATTTATCCCATACCGGTACGTATGTGGGGCTCATCAATGAAGGAACCAATAAGCAATGGCAAATCCGTACGTCAAATCTTGTTCCGGACAATGGTGTCATCCATATTGTTGATCAGGTTGTTTTCTATTCCGAGAAGGTAAAATAGGTATATTGTTCCTGCATTTCCACAACAGTTAAAATGCAGGAACGTAATTTTCTTTGAGAAAGTACCGGATGTTCAAGACCTGATCCAATTACTTCTTATTTTTAAAGCCTGATTAAATAGTTTTTTTGTTCTTTCCCGTTCTGCTGGCTCAGTATCAGTTCCCCTCATCGCTTGTTAAAGATCCATATAATTTGTCTACACAAATGTCGAAACTTCAATCGGTTATTCTTATTTGAATAATATTTTTGTTAATATTGGTATTACAGTACTAATTATAAATTTTGATGCTCCGTAGTACCTTACTTTCGATCAGTATACTTCTTTTTTCATGGATTACTAGTTTTTGTTTCGGTCAAGAGCAAGGGACAGTCTATTCTTTCAAGAACATCACTTCCGATCAAGGATTGGTACATAACCATATCAATTGCAGCCTGCGAGATCAATATAATTACATGTGGTTTGGAACGGAATCTGGACTTAGTCGATTTGATGGACTTCAATTTACAAATTTCCGTTATTCATCAAACAAAGGCTTGGGATTGAGCAGTAATCGTATATCGGCATTATTTGAAGGACCAGGGGAGCAAATTTGGATCCGTACCCATTCGAAAATGAATGTGTACGATCAAAAAAAAGGAGTAATCATTCAAAATATAGATTCCATTCTTCAGACATGGAATTTACCGATCGGAGATCCTCAAATTATCCGCCATTTTGAAGATGATGAATATGCTGTTTTGTACAGCGATAATTCATTCATGCTAACACATACGATTTCAAAAAAAACGAGAAAATTTTCACCACTTAAGAATCAAAAAATAGTCGATGTTGTAAATTATTCGAAGGAATCTTTTTGGATAATCTATGAAAACGGTTTGACACAGCTCGTACAAAAAAAGACATGGAAGATTCTTAAACAATTTTCTTTACCTGCCAGCAAACAGCGCGTTACGTATGGTCTATTTATAGATCGCGAAGGCGATCTGTGGATTTATTCAAAAGATGTTCCAATCGGCGTATTTTGGGTCAGAGCTGGATCGGATGAGATCAGTCACATCAAAGAACAACTTTCGAATGTATTTGTAGGCAGTATCGTTCAAGATGAACAAGGTCTCATTTGGTTAGCTACTGATCATGGTGGAATCAATGTCTTTAATAAAAAGACGCAATCAATTATTGTGATCAATCACGAGGCGTATAATTTAAGAAGTTTACCCTATAATAGTATTACATCCCTGTATAAAGATCCGAAAGGTATTATCTGGGTTGGGACATATAAGGGCGGTACCAGTTATTATCATCCAAACTTACTGCTTTTTCCGGTATACCAAAATTATGCAGGTTACGCCAAAACATTGCCATTTGATGATGTCAACAGGTTTATTCAAGATCAAAATCATAACTTATGGATCGGTACAAATGGTGGCGGTCTCTTGCATTATAACTTTCAAGATAAAGTATATAAACAATATCTACACAATCCAAATGATGCAACTTCTTTACCCAGTAACGTTGTCGTAAGTCTGTATCTGGATCAAAAAAATATACTTTGGGTAGGTACGTACCACGGGGGATTGAGTCGGTTCGATGGTAAAAGTTTCAAAACATACAACAAAGGCGCTGATCGATTACCAGACGATAGCGTCTGGGAAATATTTGAAGACTCAAGAGGGCGTTTCTGGGTTGGAACACTATCTGCTGGTTTATATTTGTTTAATAAGGATACGGAAACGTTTTCCACCTATCGCTCGCGTGAGGGAAAGACAATTTCCAGTACCTATGTATCTGTTTTATTTGAAGATTCAAAAAATAATATCTGGGTTGGAACTGCTACAGGCATCGAATTGATTTGGTCAAATGGAGAAATCCATCAATTTAATGAAAAAGAAGGAAAGTTGCGTCTTTCCAATGATTTGATATATGATATTAAGGAAGATGAACTAGGTCGCATTTGGGTGGCCACTCAAGAGGGAATAAATATCATTGAGGATGAAACGATCCAATACCTCAATACGAGCGACGGTTTGATTGACAATGCGGTATTGACATTAATTAAAGATAATAAGGGCAATATGTGGGCTTCTACAGCAAAGGGACTGTCTGAAATTGTTCCCAATCAAAATGCTAAACAATTTGTCATTCGTAACTTCACCAAAGAACAGGGACTACAAAGCAATGTCTTTAATGAAAATTCAGCTTTAAAGATGGATAACGGACAGCTTATATTTGGAGGCCCCAATGGTTATAATATTATTGATCCAAATCAAATTTTGGGATCAAAAGAAAATATAACACCTGTTCTATCCAATATCTATCTCTTTAATCGTAAAATCAATGTTGGTGAACGTGTAAACGGCAAGGTTATTTATGATGAGGCACTGACCAATGTGAAGAAATTAGAACTGCCATATGATCAAAATGCGATCTCCTTGGAACTATCCTCATTTAATTATTTGCAGCAGGATAATCGGATTTACCAGTATCAGTTGGATGGACTCAGCGAGGAATGGTTTGATTTTGAAACCGGAACAATGAAGGCCAATTTTACGAATCTTGATTCCAAAACATACCGATTTTACATCCGACATTCAGTCGATAATGAAAGCTGGTCTGAAAAAACATTATTATTAACCCTCGTGATTGAGCCTCCTTTTTGGAGGAGCAATTGGGCATTATTGCTCTATATCCTGATTTCTATTTCCTGTATTTACCTGTGGCAAGCGTGGGTAAAACTGCGGACAAAGACACGAAATCAATTGATAATGGTCAAAGAACAGGCGCTGCAAGCAAAAGAACTCGAAGAGTTGAAGACACGCTTTTTTACTAACGTAAGCCACGAGTTCAGAACGCCGATCAGTTTAATTTTAACCCCATCAGAGCAGCTTCTAAAAGAAGAAACAGATCAACATAAAAAAGAGAATTTAAGACTGATCAATAAAAATGCATCTCGTCTATTGATTTTGGTCAATCAATTGCTGGATTTTCGAAAACTGGAAAAAAACCAGCTTAGCCGTATGGACGAATATGGCGATTTAATTCTTTTTACTAAAGAACAGATTGAGCCCTTTTTCCAATTGGCCGAAGTCAATTCGCTCTGCATCGAGGTAATATATAACCGCGATCATTATCTCGGTAATTTTGACAAAGGAAAATTGGAAAGTATCCTATTCAACCTATTGTCCAATGCCATTAAGTTCAGTAGATCGGGAGGTACAATACATATCACGAGCACAATTAAGGAACAAAACGATGACCTCGATATATGGCGATTAGAGATTAAAGACCAAAGTCCCGGGATACCGGAAGAATATCAAAATCGGATATTTGACCGTTATTTTCAATATGATATCAACAATGGCCGTTTAAATCAAGGTACAGGTATTGGATTAGCCATTGTGAAAGAATATGTCGAGTTTCTCAATGGAAATATTTCCGTTCAGAGCAAAGTCGGAGAAGGATCATGTTTTGTGGTTGAAATACCGATTGAAGCGATTTCGGAAACATCAGTACGCCAAGTGAAACAAATCAACAAGAGAAATCAGATTTTGCTGATTGAAGATCATGTCGAGTTTTTAGAATATTTGAAAAGAAATTTAAACGATGAATACTTAGTTGATGGTGTCTGTACCGTAAAGGAAGCAAAAGACCATCTGACCAAAAAGGAGTATGATTTAGTGATTGCCGATATTCAGCTTGCTGGTGAAAGCGGTATCGATTTTTGTATGTATCTAAAATCATCAGAACGTTACCGACATATTCCTGTCATTATGGTAACCGCTGTGCTGGATCAAAAAATACAGCTGCAGGCACTTCGTGCAGGGGCTTCAGATTATATTCTAAAACCATTTAATTTTGAATTGCTGAAATCTAAAATCGCCAGTGTCCTGGATCAAAAATCATCCCTGGTCAAAAAATACAAAAAGCATATCGCAATCGAACTCAACCAGCCAGAGGTTGAGTCTGCCGACGAGAAGTTCATTCGCGAATTCATTCTTGAAGTCGAGCGAGATTTGTCAGACTCGACGTTGTCTGTCGAAATATTAGCAGGAAACATGCACATGACCCGGGTAGGACTTTATAAAAAGATATTAGCCATTACCGGATATTCACCAACAGAATACATCAGGCATATCCGTCTAACAAGAGCCATGCACCTGATACAACATTCCAGTTTATCGCTTTCAGAAATTGCATATGAAGTTGGTTTTAGTAATCCCAAACAATTTACGAAATACTTTAAAGCTACTTTTGGATTTTTACCATCCTATTATCGTAAAAGCCTGTAAATTAAATTCTTGTGATTTATAGATGATCTCTGCAGATCTCACCAGTTAACATTAGATACCCTAATTGTTAACATAACACCCCCTCCTGGAAATAACTACTGCGCTATATTTGATCCTACCAATTCAAACGGTAAAAGGGAAATAACCAAAATTAAACCAGTAATTATTTATATATGCAAAACCTAAAGTTTGCTCTGAGCGGTATTATGCTTTTTGCACTTGTCCATAGTGGAAATGCGCAAGTGAATAAATCCAATTTTATAAAAACCCAATCAGGTGTAAAGGTCAGTTTCAAGGGATCTGAAAGTGCAATTGATCAAGATGTTTATCTGGATGTGATCACGGATAAAATCATCCGCGTCACTGCACTTCCTTATGGAGATCCATTTCCATCACAAGCAAGTTTGGTGGTTGTAGACTCTTTGCAACGTCAGCTCAAATCCTTTCATGTACAACCAACAGATTCGACGATCAACTTAACAACATCGGATCTTATCGCTAAAGTTTCTTTGGTGAGCGGGAAAGTCGAATTTTTTGATTCATCAGGTAAGAGAATTTTTAGTGAATCAAAAAGAAATGCCGATGCATTCATTCCCGACAGCTATAATGGAGATCCTTTTTATCGATTAAATCAAGATTTTATTGTAGACACCGCTGAGGGTATATTTGGACTAGGTCAGCATCAAAATGCGATTATGAACTACAATCGCGGTAAACAGGTGACTCTGTTGCAATATAATACCGAAATTGGAATTCCTTTTTTAGTTTCGACAAACAATTATGGGCTTTTATGGCACAACTATTCCATCACCAAAGCTGGAGATACACGTGCTTTTCTGCCCCTAAATGCGTTTAAATTAACTTCTAAAGAGGGCGAGCAAGGTTGGTTGACAGCAACCTATGTGAATAAGCATAAAGATGACGAAGTTTTCCTGTCACGTCCCGAATCAATTATCGAATATAGTTACCTAACTGATCAGCATAAGTTTCCCAAAGATGTCAAACTCGTAGACAGTAAAGTTATCTACGAAGGCCGTATATCTTCTCCCTATTCAGGAAAACATGTGCTCCATTTTAAATACTCGGGTTACATGAAAGTGTGGATTGATGGACAATTGGTCGCTGATCGGTGGAGACAATCCTGGAATGCAGGAACCTTTGAAATTGAACAGCAATTTAAACGAGAAGAGGATCATGATATTCGTATAGAATGGTTGCCAGATGGTGGAGAATCTTACTTTACTTTTAATTGGCAAAGCCCTATTCCAGAGCAGCGTAAAAATATGTTTTCTTTTAACTCTGAAGCCGGTGATGCGATTGATTATTACTTTGTACATGGTCAATCGATGGATGAAGTCGTTTCTGGATATCGCCACGTGTCAGGAAAAGCACCCATTATGCCACTATGGAGTTTTGGTTATTGGCAAAGTCGCGAACGGTATAAAACGCAAGCGGAGATTGAAAGTGTCGCAACAGAATTTCGAAACCGAAAAATTCCCATTGACAATATCGTACAAGATTGGTCATACTGGTCAGAGCACGACTGGGGAAGCCAGCAGTTTGATAAGACGCGATTCCCTGATCCAGCAGGGATGATCAAAAGATTACATGATCAAAATTATAAGTTGATGATTTCGGCATGGCCCAAGATCAATGAACAATCTACCGTCTACAAACAGTTCAGCGACAATAAATGGATTTACACCAGAAATATTTATGATGGACGGAAAGACTGGATTGGAAAAGGATATACATCGACTTTTTATGATCCCTTCAATAAAGGAGCACGCGATGGATTTTGGCAATTATTAGATAAAAATCTTTTTCAAATTGGCGTCGATGCCTGGTGGATGGATGCCAGTGAACCTGATATACATTCAAATATCGATCTGAACGAACGCAAATCTGTCTTTCAGCCAAATATCGGATCATCAGTCCGCTATTACAATGCATTTCCACTTCAAAATGCGAAAGGAATCTATGAGGGACAGCGCGAAACAGATCCCAATAAACGTGTATTTATTTTAACACGTTCCTATTTTGCGGGCCAGCAACGCTATGCGGCAGCAGCGTGGAGTGGCGATATAGCTTCAAGATGGCATGATATGAAGGATCAGATTGCTGCTGGAATCAATTTTTCAATGTCAGGTACGCCTTACTGGACGATGGATGCCGGTGGCTTTTTAGTAGAGAATAGGTTTCATAAGCCCAATCCTGCAGATCAGGAAGAATGGCGCGAAATGAATGCTAGATGGTATCAGTATGGAACTTTCCTGCCTATATTCCGCGCTCATGGTCAATTTCCATTTCGCGAACCTTTTAATATAGCGCCAGAAGATCATCCAGCATATAAAAGCATGGTTTATTACATCAATCTGCGCTATAAACTTCTGGCTTACAATTACAGTATAGCCGCAAAGACATTTTTTGAAGACTACTCGATGATTCGTGGACTGGCAATGGACTTTCCCAAAGATCAGAAGGGGTTTAATATTAATGACCAGTACCTGTGGGGACCATCCTTATTGATCAGTCCAGTTACAGAAATGGGAGCGACCTCGAGAGTCATTCATTTACCCGAAGGCAGAGATTGGTACAATTTCTATACGGGCAAAATGAGTCAGGGAGGACAAGATATCACAGCAGAAGCTGCTTATGAGCGTATGCCGGTATTTGTAAAAGCAGGATCAATATTGCCAGTAGGCAGAACCATTCAGTTTACAACTGAGCAAAAACAAGATCTGATCAACCTGTATGTTTACGATGGTGCCGATGGTGAATTTACGCTATATGAAGATGAAGGAATCAATTATAATTACGAGAAAGGACAATATAGCCGTATCGACATGACCTATGACAACAGCACAAAAACACTCGTGTTAGCAGACCGTGCTGGTTCGTTTGCTGGTATGCTAAAGGACCGAAAATTCAATATCATTTTTGTTGATCCTGCTCACGGCGCCGGTATTGATATACAGGCCAAAAAATCAAAGATGATTTCTTATTCCGGAAAAACACTACAGGTTAAACTAAAATAAATACAACCGATTTTAAATTTTAAATTATATGATAAGTAAGCAATTGTTTAAAAAGGGAATTGCCGTCGTCGTCATGACGGGCATGACCTCAGTTGTCTGTGCACAATCCTTTTCGGGATCAGTAGTTTCTGCTGATTCCAACTTGCCAATCGGGGGCGCAAGTATTAAAGTGAAAAATCAGGCAACCTCAACAAGTAGTAATGAATCTGGGAAATTTTCCATACCTGCAGCAAAAGGAACGATCTTGATCATTTCCTATGTCGGTTATAAAACAGAAGAAATTGCGGCCTCAGGTACAGATCTGGTTATTCGTCTACAACCATTGGTATCCGATCTGGATGAGGTGGTCGTCATTGGTTATGGCGTACAAAAAAAGAAATTAAATACAGGAGCAAATCTTAAAGTAGAAGGCGAGGATCTGCAAAAACGTAATCAGCTCAATCCGCTACAGGCACTTCAAGGACAGGCACCGGGTGTATCCATCACATCGACCTCAGGGCAACCGGGAGCAGACATGAAAGTTGTCGTTCGCGGTTTAGGTACAATAGGCAACTCCGGACCATTATATGTGATAGATGGTGTGCCGGGAGGAGATATTTCGGTGTTAAATGCGGCAGATATTCAGTCGATCGATGTATTAAAAGATGCCGCATCTGCAGCCATTTACGGGTCTCAGGCTGCAAATGGGGTTGTTTTAGTGACTACAAAAATGGGGGCTGCCGGTAAAAGTATCTTGTCATTTGATGGCTTTACCGGAATTCAGAATGTAGCCCGCAAAGCAAAACTATTGAATGCCGACCAATATAAAGTCATCATGAATGAACAGTCGCTTAATTCTGGGGCATCCGTTATCAATTTTGATGGTATGGAAGGTTTAGCCAATACCAGTTGGCTGGATCACATGTTTAAAGACAATGCCCGGATGGATAACTATAATATTGGATTAACCGGTGGATCGGAAAAGTCAACCTACGCAATGTCCTTAAATTATGTTGCTCAAGAAGGGATTGTTGGGGGCAAGGATGTTTCCAACTACGAACGCTATGGCTTCCGCAGTAATTCGGAACATAAATTATTGAATAACTTTCTAAAAATAGGACAGCATCTCAATTTCAACTACATAAAAAATAGAGGTGTAAGTGTTGGAGATCAGTACAGCAATACGCTACGTGGTGCATTTAGCACATCGCCATTGTCTCCAGTCTATTCGGACAATGGTCTTTTTGGAAGTCCATTTAACGATACTTCCAATTCGCCTTGGTACAATGGAGACGGTAATCCCTATGGTAGCATGATGACCAATTCCAATAATAGCAATGATGGTCAGAAATTGCTGGCCGATGTATTTGCTGAAATTGAACCAATCAAGGGATTAAAAGTCAGGTCGCTGTTGGGATTCAATTATTATGCATCCGAATACAGAAGCTTTACGCCCATGTACCGCTTTTCAATTTACACCTATAACGAAGATCATACGACAACTTCTCAGAACATGAGCAAAGGTCATACGCTGACCTGGACTAATACAGCATCCTATGATTTTAGTATCAATAGCGATCACCGGTTTTCAGCTATGGTGGGTATGGAATCATTGCGTTATCAAGGAACATATCTATCTGCTTCCAATTGGAATCTATTATCGCAGTTCAATGATTTTTCGCATGCTTATTTGGATAATACCACAGGTCAGGCACACTTAGATGAGAAGGGTAATGTCGTAGAAACCCGCACAGTTGCTGGTAAACCGGAGAATATTACACGTAGGGTATCTTATTTTGGACGTATGGGTTATAATTACAAAGAGAAGTATCTTTTAAATGCAACCCTAAGAGCCGATGCCTCATCCAAATTCTCCAAAGACAACCGTTGGGGTTATTTTCCTTCGGTATCTGCCGGATGGGTGATCTCTTCTGAAGATTTTTTTCAAGACAACTTAAGTGCGATAAACTTTTTTAAACTTCGAGCATCATGGGGTCAGGTAGGTAATCAAGATATTGATGATTTTCAATATGCTTCGCCGATAAGTACTTCAACGGGTATCACTTCTGGCAACCCCGGAGCGCATTATGTATTTGGAACAAGCAATAACAATATCGCTGGAGCTTATCCAAGCCGGTTATCTAATCCATACCTGACATGGGAAACTTCCGAGCAGACCAATATTGGTATAGACGCCAAATTTAGCAATAACCGTTTGGACATTGTTACCGATTTCTATATAAAAACAACTAAAGACTGGTTGGTTACGGCGCCCGTACTGGCCACAACAGGTACAAGGCCACCTTTTATCAATGGTGGAGATGTCAAGAATACAGGGGTTGAACTTGCGGTCAATTGGTCTGACCGCGTCAATGAACTGAAATATAACTTTGGTGTCAATGGTGCTTATAACAAAAATAAAGTTGGTCAGATTCCGACTGAAGACGGTATTATTCATGGTCGAACAGCTATGCTTTATGACAACTCCGAAGAGTTTTATCGTGCCGAAAATGGTCAGCCGATTGGATATTTTTGGGGATATAAAACCGATGGTTTATTTCAAAATCAAGCCGAAATTGATGCATGGAGAGATACCGGAAAGGGTGTTCTACAGGCAGACGTACGACCTGGTGATGTCAAGTATGTAGACCAAAATGGCGATGGTGTTATAAACGCAACCGATAAAGTAAATCTAGGTGTAGGTATGCCAAGTTTTACCTATGGATTTAATCTAGGCCTGGATTATAAAGGGATCGATTTTTCAATTCAAGCCTATGGATCGGTAGGAAACAAGATCGTACAGTCCTATCGCAACCATGCGAACAAACAAGGAAACTACACCACACGGATCTTGGACAGATGGACTGGTGAAGGCACTTCCAATACCATACCGAGGGTTACTGAAACAAATGTAAACTGGCAATTCTCTGATCTCTACCTGCAAGATGGCGATTTTCTGCGCATCAGTAACATTACATTGGGTTATGATCTATCCAAAGTTCTCCGCTGGAAATTCACCAATCAGATCCGATTCTACGTACAGGGTCAAAATCTATTCACGTTCACCAAATACGACGGGATGGATCCCGAAATCGGTTACGGTACGGATGGTTGGGTTTCAGGTATAGACTTAGGTTATTATCCACGTCCCAAAAGTGTCTTGTTCGGTCTAAACGTTAAATTTTAAACACTAAAAATCATGAATAAATCTCATTTCATATACAGTTCTTTTTTAATGTCGGCCTTACTGTTCAACTCTTGTTCATCCAGTTTTCTCGATGTCGAGCCGATGACAAGTGTTTTAGAAAGTAATTTCTATAAAACAGTAGCCGATGCAGATATGGCCTTAGTGGGTTGTTACGATGGTTATCAGCGTACTGTATCCAATGGTAGCCAGTCCTTTTATTTAACAGCTGAGGTTGCCGCAGACCAGTGTTTTGGTGGTACAGGTACCACAGATGGGCGAGCATTTCAAGCGATCGATCGATTTGATATTTCAGAATCCTCTTCAGATAATAATATTTTTGATGGTACCTGGTCAGATTATTATGCCGGTATTTTTAGAGCGAATACCCTTTTGGGTAAATTGGACGGGACAGACTTTGCTAATCAAACCGCTGCTAGAGCAAGGATTGAAGGGGAAACAAAATTTTTACGCGCCTTGATGTACTTTGATCTGGTGCGTTTATTTGAAAAAGTCCCTTTGCTAACGAGTGCTACTAATGAAAATATACCCCAAGCAGATCCTAAGGATGTATACAAACTGATCGTCGAAGATCTTAAGTTTGCAGCAACTCATATTCCTGCAGATGCCTATCCAAAATCGGCAGCAGGAACCAATGATGGTCGGGCAACGCCTTTAGCGGCAAAAGCATTACTGGCACGTGTCTATTTATTTTATACCGGATACTATGGTACTGAAGATATAGGTGTCACTAAAGCCGAAGCACTCGCCGGATTAGAAGAGGTGATAAGCAGTGGGCAATTTGCGTTAGTACAAAATTTCAGTGCGCTATGGCCGGCAGCGAGTTATATTCCTAACAAAACCAACAACTCGTTAGATATATCCAAGTACGTCGGAAAAGGGAATTCAGAAGTGGTGTTTGCGCAAAAGTTCAATAATACCTCCAACTATAATGGTTATGTTGATGGCAATCGCTGGGTCGTTTTCTTAGGGCTCAGAGGTAAAAGCTGGTCTCCTTATGGTCAAGGATGGGGCGCCTGTACCGTTAGTAAAAACTTCTTTAATAAATTTAGTAATAATGATACGCGAAAACAAGCTTCTATCATAGACATCGATGGCGAGGGCATTACTGATTTTGATCTGAGAGATCAACGTGAATATACCGGATATACCGTAAAGAAATATGCACCAACCGCTTTACCGGACGGAACGACCAATACGGGGGGAGAGAAAGATATGCAGCTTTCTCAAGATCAAGATTATTTTGTGATCCGTTATGCCGATGTATTACTGATGGCGGCAGAGCTGGGTTCGGGCAATGCTCAAAAATACTTTGATGATGTGCGAAAAAGAGCTTACAAAAGCAACTTCACAGCTGCCGCTGTATCCAAGGCTGCTATTTTGAGAGAAAGAGAATTTGAGTTTGCCTTCGAGGGAATTCGTTATTGGGACGTTTTAAGACAGGGATTAAATAATGCTGCGGGCATACTGGAAACTTCCGAAGATGTGCTCAGCGGTTCTGTTCCTGAAAAAGTAACCGTTAAAAAAGAGAACTTCTTAAAGACAAGAGGTTTTATGCAGATTCCTAATAAACAGATCACCTTATCGAATGGCGTGCTAAAACAAAATGACGGATGGATTTAGTAAAGCCGATCGTTAAATTTTGCTTTGATAAAAATTGTACAAAGATGAAAAATATAGTAAAGTATAGCATCTATTTCTTCATTGGAATAGTTCTGTTTGGAGCCTGTACTCCTGAAAAATATGAATTAGGGGATATCGATATTGCACCGGCCCAGATCTTAGAGGGCGTATCATATAAAATTGAACATGATGCCGCGAATCCCAATATTATTTATTTGACCAGTTTGGTGGATGCAAAATATACACCCCTGTGGGAGCATCCTCAGGGACGTAGCCAAGATAAAAAGGTTACCCTGAATATTCCATTCCCTGGAGAGTACAAAGTGAAGTTCGGTGTTGAAACCCGAGGTGGTATTGTATATGGAGAACCTGCTACTTTTAAGGTAGATGATATGTATGCCGAGTTTATCAGTGACGAAACTTGGACACTGTTGGCAGGTGGGGCAGGAGAAGAGAAAACCTGGTATCTGGATCTAGATCAAAATGGACTGTCTAGAGTTTTCAAAGGGCCGTTATATTTTTATGGAACAGGAGACTGGTGGGGCAATGTCAACCAGCAAGGAAAGCCTCTTAATAGCGATTCTTGGCTTTGGGATCCCACCTGGAAAGAAAATACCTGGCTTATGCCAGCGGGTGATTATGGAGAAATGACTTTTAATTTGAAAGGAGGCGCCAATGTAATCGTCAACCACAATATGCTTGGTAGAAAGCAAAACGGATCCTTTATGATTGATACGGACAAGAAGACGATCCGTATGGTTGATGCAACACCGTTACATGGTAAACCTCAAGATGGTATCGTGGTCGATTGGGGCGATGTTCGCATTATGTCGTTGAATGAAAATACCATGCAACTGGCCGTTTTACGAGATCCTGTTCTTTCGCAAGAAGGTGCCGCCATGTTGACGTATAATTTTATTAGTAAAGCTTATCGAGAAAGTTTGGAGTCGGGCGATTAAAAATGGGAATTACGTATTGAGCTTTCCGGAAAAACAGATACTGAAAAACGTAAATCAAGATTGTTTGATCTTGCCATGCTACAATCTACTGCGCATCCGTTTAGCAAAATTTTTCAATCTAGAGATAGATTGATCGTAGTATCAATAGTTATTATAAAATAAAAGGTCTAATGAAAATTAGACCTTTTTATTTTGGCGTTCAGTTATACTTCCGCTATTCTCTGTCCCTGAAGCCTACTCGTTCTTATATGAACTGCGTGCTTTTTATTAATTCCATTCATTTAATATTTGAGGTCTAGCATTCTGCTAAAAGGTTTTAATTGTAGGTTTATTTTATATTTTATATGTCTAAATTACAATTATTATATTATTTTTACCGAGCCATAAAGCAACCGTTTGCTTAAGGTATTAAAAAAGGCAGATATTCTGTTTTTTAACAATTGTAAAACTATTCCATTTATTAACTAAAAAACTATGTGGCATTCTGACAAAATTAAACTGGCGATCGCGACCAAACAGTGGATTATACCGCTTGTAGCCCTCGCAACTAGCTATTCACAGGTACAGGCAGCAAGTACCTTATCCTTTACAAGTAAGGATAGAAGTACATTGAATGTTCAGAAATCAATAAGCGGTACAATTAAGGACGCTAGTACAGGACAGGGAATTTCAGGAGTGACCATTAGTGTGAAAGGAACTAATATCGCAACTCAATCCGACGCAGCTGGCCGATATACAATCGCTGCAACCTCAGGTCAGTCGCTTGTTATCAGTTTTATAGGTTATGAAACTCAAGAAGTTATTGTCGGAGATAAGACCTTGCTTGATTTAAGGTTAACAGCTTCAAGTACTCAGATGGAGGAAGTTGTCGTTACAGCACTAGGAATCATGCGCGAAAAGAAATCTTTGGGTTATTCGACCACTTCTGTCAAAGGAGATGATTTCACAGCTGCTCGTGACCCGAATTTAGGTAATGCGTTGAGCGGTAAAGTTGCTGGGGTTAGTGTTGCGGGTAATTCAACTGGCCTCGGTGGAAGTAGCCGTGTGGTTATTCGTGGTGCAGCTTCAATGACAGGCAATAACATGCCATTATATGTTGTCGATGGTATTCCGCTAACTAATAGTAATCAAGGTTCTGCTGGACAGTATGGAGGAATGGATATGGGTGATGGTTTGAATAGCATCAATGCCGATGATATTGAAAATATTCAGGTGCTAAAAGGAGCAGCAGCTTCTGCACTTTATGGATATCGAGGTGGAAATGGTGTAATTATGATCACGACCAAATCAGGAAAGGGTAGTAAAGGTATAGGCGTCGATTTGAATAACAACATGACCGTAAATACAATATACGATTTTCGTGATTTTCAGGACACATATGGTCAAGGAAGACAGGGGATTAAACCTGCTGCTATTGGTGCTGCAAATGATACCTATAACCAAAGTTGGGGAGCGAAAATGGACGGAAGTCAAGCCGTCAACAAATTTGGAAATAATTATGCCTATTCTCCGAACGACAATTGGAAGAACTTCTACCGTACAGGCCTAAGCAATCAAACATCTGTAGCAGTTAGCGGTAGTGACGAAAAATCAACATTTCGTCTCGGTCTAAACAATATGTACGAAGGTTCAATATTGCCAAATGCCAAGTCTAATCAACGTGGAGCCAATTTAAATACTACATATAAAATTACGCCAAAGGTACAATTGGGTATCAATGCTAATTATATTTTTGAGTTTGTCGATAACCGGGCAAATCTTTCAGATGGTAATGGAAATACCAATGCAAGTCTTCTTTACTTAGCAAATGGTTATGATGTTCGTTGGTTGGAAGCTGAGGTAGATGAATTTGGAAAAGAATTACAACCCGGAAATAACGTTTATTTTAATAACCCTTATTTTTTACAAAACCGTAAGTCAAATAAGTCTACTAAAAAAAGACTCACAGGTGGATTCAACTTGCGTTATGATATAACCGATTGGTTGTATGCACAAGGAGCTGCCACACGTGATGGCTACAACCTAGCTTTCAAACAGGTTCAACCTAAAGGTGCATCCGCTGATCCAAATGGATATATCAACGAATATAATACCGAATTTGAAGAAACAAATTTTAATTACCTCATCGGTGCGAAGAAAAAACTTGGTGATTTTTCGATCTCGGCAACAGTTGGTGGTAACCATCAGAAAACCCGCAGTGAAACTTGGGGAACTGACGGCGGTATCCGCCCTTTTATTTTAGATGGTTTTTATTCGACAGGAAATGTCGCGGCTGGTACACGTACTTTCAAAAAGTTATATAATGAATATCAAGTAAAATCTTTGTATGGTACCGCGGATTTTAGCTTTAAAGATTTTCTGTTTTTAAACTTGTCCGCACGTAACGATTGGTTTTCAACACTTGATCCTGAAAATAATGGGTATCTATATCCATCAGCCAGTTTAAGTTATGTATTTACGGACCATCTTGATTTACCTGAGTGGATCAATATGGGTAAATTGAGATTGTCTCGAGCAGCATCCTCTAATGGAACTAGCGCTTATCAAACGGCATTGGCATATCAAATGCAGTCGTTTGAAATTCAGGGTCAGCCAATCGGAACGATTAAAAATTCTACTGTTCCAAATGCCAATTTAAAACCTGTGCGAATAAGTGAATGGGAAGCTGGAGCAAACCTTGAATTTTGGGGTAATAGAATGGGGCTAGATTTGGCTATTTATCAAAAAACAACAACTGATGATATCGTTCAAGTGACCACAAGTACTGGTTCTGGTTATTCCTCAGCAATCCAAAATATAGGTGAGTTACGCAACAAAGGTATTGAGGTATTGTTGTATGGAGATATTATCCGCTCTACTGATTTCACATGGAAAAGTTCTATAAATTTTGCTTTCAATGATAGCGAAGTGATGAGTCTTGGTGCTCAAAATAACTTGATTTTCGAGGGTGGACTTTCAAGATCGGGAAATGCTTCCGTACAGAATGTTGTTGGCCTAGCTTATGGACAGATCGTTGGTTACAAGTATAAAACAGATGCATCTGGAAATCGTATTTTTGACGACAAAGGTCTTCCTGTTCGCTCTGACGCAGTAGAAGTACTTGGTACCGGTGTCCATAGATTTACAGGCGGATTTAGAAATGACTTTACCTATAAGAATTTTAGCCTAGGCATGTTGTTGGATGTTAAGTTAGGAGGGAAGATCTTTTCGGGTACAAACCTAAACCTTTATGGCTCCGGTTTACACAAAGCAACCTTAGAAGGTAGAGATGGTAATATTGTAGGTAAAGGAGTTAATCTTTCTGGTGCGGCGAATACCACTGCCGTCGATGCGGAAACTTATTGGAAATATGTTGTAGATCAGTCTTTTACCGAAGAGTTTGTGTATGATGCAGGCTTTGTTAAGTTAAGAGAGATCTCTTTTGGTTATAAGTTGCCGAGTTCAATCTTGTCAAAAACACCTTTCAGAAGTGCTTCGTTATCTTTAGTAGGGCGCAATTTATGGACAATTCATAAAAACACACCTAATATAGATCCCGAATCAGCTTATAATACTAGCAATGCTCAAGGGCTTGAATTGAATGGTTATCCAATGACACGAAATGTTGGTTTTAACCTTAATCTAAAATTCTAAAAGAATGATTTAGCAGTTTGCTAAAAGATCAGATTGAGAATTAGTAACAGGAAAAAGAAAGAAAAAATGAAAACAAAACTACTATACCTCTGTGCTGTACTTGGACTTGGACTGTCCTCTTGTACTAAATTTGGAGACGTGAATGTCGATCCAGAAGCGATAGGGAAAGATAATATGGATTATAAATTGATCTTTACAAATGTACAGCAATATGGCTACGGTACAGAGTATGAAGCATGGCGTAATGGCTTGATCTATATCAGTACCATGATCCAGCATACAGCATCTGTAGAAAGCTATTGGAATGGCGATAAATATACCTACAGTGCAGGCTATAATGCAGCATATTGGGATCGTATGTATCCTAACGGTATTCGTGACGTTGTGGATTTAATGGAGAACTGGAAAGATAAGGAGAATTTTTATACGGAATACCAGATGGCACGAATTATGAAAGTTCTTATCTTTCACAGAATGACCGATCTCTATGGAGATGTCCCATATTCTGAGGCAGGACAAGCCTTTTATAGTGGTAAAGGATATCCCGTTTACGATACCCAGGAGTCCATTTATTTGGATATGTTGAAAGAACTTAAGGAAGCTGCAACGAATCTAAATGGTAAGACTTCTACAATTGGAAATGCAGATATCATTTATAAAGGTGATGTAGTCAAATGGCAAAAATTTGCGTATTCTATGATGTTACGTTTGGGAATGCGTCTTTCCAAAGTAAATGCAGAACTGGCCAAAACTTGGGTTAATACAGCCGTTTCAGGAGGTCTGTTTACCAGTAACGATGAAAGTGCACTTGTATTACATCCTGGTGCGGTTACAGCAAACAATAGTGCAGAACCATTCGCCAAGATTTACGCGCACGAAGATCCTAATGCTTACCGCATGAGTGAATCGTTCATCAATTTATTGAAAAATACGAATGATCCAAGATTACGATTCATTTCAACTGTTGTAGCAGATCCTGCTATTAAAGTAGATGATTCCCGTTGGTCAAGAGGTGATACCGCTGCGAGTAAACAAGTCGGCATGCCTAATGGTTATGATCAGATAAAAGGAGGAGCGACTTTTATTGAAGACTATCCACTGTATCCTGGAGCAATGAATAAATACTCTGTTGTCAATAGATATACTTATGCTCGTCTAGATGCACCTACATTTTTAGTGACTTATGCAGAAAATCAGCTTTTGTTAGCTGAAGCGGCACATCGAGGATGGATATCTGGTTCAGCTAAAAACTATTATGAAGCAGGAGTCCAAGCTGCGATGAAGCAATTTGCCCAATTTAGTATAGCCGGTATAGATGACGGTGCAATAGCACGTTATTTAACACAAAATCCATTTGTTGAATCTAAGGCATTGGAGCAGATCAATACACAATACTATATTAATACATTTTCGGATGAGTATGAATCTTTTGCTAACTGGAGAAGATCAGGATATCCGGTATTAAAGCAGGTTAATTATATTGGTAATGCAACAAACGGTACCATTCCAAGAAGATTTACCTATCCAACAGAAGAAGGAACAGTCAATGCAACTAATTACCAGCAGGCCGTTAGCCGATTGGATAAAGGAGACCAGATGACATCTCGCGTTTGGTGGGACAAACAATAAAAAATTAAAGTATAACGGCCAACACTTTTGTTGGCCGTTATACTTTAATTGAGATTGATAAAATTTTGAAAAGTTATATTTCGAGTCCCTGTAGTTGAAATCTAAATATTTATTTAAATAGCGAAAGGAGATCTGTGATTTCAAAACCCTTTAAGCATAGTAAATCTACAATTACAGGACTCATATTATGTATTCGATTTTTTTTCTATTATGAGGAGGGTGTACCTTTTTTAGAAATGTAAACTTAAAGCTAAGTTATACTGACGTAAATTGCCCTGAGTAATAAACCCTCTCCCTCCGTAATAATAATGTTTATTAAAAATATTGTCTGCCGTAAAATTGCATTTGAACTTTTTGTATTGATAACTGACCATACCATTAAGAAGTGTATAATCGTCTGTGGAAAAACTTCCAGCTTTTTTGCTGTTGATTATTAAATCCTGTCCGATATAATTTCCTCCAATACCTGCCGTCCATTTGTTGTCACCATATACTGGAAATTGGTAATTTGCATACCATGTAGCTGACCATTTAGGTCCTGCATTAACTGGCCTTAGACCTTTTGTTGCATCTTCTGCTTCTGTTATTTTACTGTCATTGTAAGCAGCTCCGCCATGTAAATATAAATTTTTTATAGGTTCCGTCTGAATGTCGATTTCTACTCCACGGCTATACTGCCTGCCACCTTGTATATATTTTGTAGCGTCGTTTTGATCTGCCATAACAGTATTGCGGATATTAATATCGTAATAACTTAATGTCGCTTCCAACAACTGATGCAGGGAAGAAATTTTTAGACCTGATTCCCACTGGCTACCGTACTGCGGTTTGAAACTGTACAATATACCGTTGATACTTGTGGGCGCAATGTTTTGGAAACCACTCATGTAGTTGCCAAATAAAGTAAATACTTTAGGTATGAACTGATAAGTAAAACCGATCTTAGGTGTTAAAGATGTTTGATTAAATGCACCCGTAGTGGTCTGTGATACTAAATCTTTCGTACCACTATTTATTAATCGGTCATATCTGACACTTAACATGATTGATAGCGCATCAAATGGTTTAAGGACATTTGAAACATACGCAGCATACGTATTTTGAGGTGCTATTGTGTGACTTGGTTGCTTAGAAATAACCAATTTATTAATAAGATCTACATTAAATAAGTTTGCCGATAAAGAAGGGTTTCTAATAGAAACTGTATCTATGTATCCAGCATTTTTATAGTTTGCTGTATAACTGTAATGATAATAGTCAAGACCTATTAGGAGTTTATTGTACCAATTACCAATACTGAAATTGCCAATGAAATTTTGTTGTACTTGGTGGTTAGTGATATCTTCCGCATCATAACGTAATACTCTTCTTGCTACTGAATTATTATCATTGGTCAATAAGTTGGTTTGGTAATCACCGCTTGAAGTGCCATAAGTTGTGGCAACGTTCGTTTCTGATTGCCACTTATCAGATATTAAGTAAGTCACTTTACCATAAAGATTAATAGATGTTGTTTTCCATAATATGCTATTATCTGTATACGATCTATTGTAGTCAAGCATTAAATTTCTTGAATTTTCTATATTCACTAATTTTCCATTTAATTTAGGATTTCCCGGAGTAAATAATGGACTATTGGTCGCTTCTTTCCTTAAAAACTCAGCTTCAAACTTTACTTTTAACTTGGTATTTATTTGATAGTTAAAGCTTGGAGATAAAAATATGTTTTTATTTAAACCTTGATCTTGGAAGCTTTTTCTGTTTACATAGGTGCCGAACATTCTGAATAGCAGATTATGGCTGGAGTCTAAAACAGTATTGACATCCAAACTTGCACGCTGAAAATTATTATTTCCTGCTGTAAGTGAGAAATTGGTAAAAGTACTGTCTACGGGAACATATGTAACCACATTGATGAGTCCTCCAAAAACCATATTAGCGCCTCCAAATAAGGTGCCGCTAGGCCCTTTGACCACGTCTAACTGTTGTATGTTGCTATTATCATCACTATATTGTAAATAAGCATTTAGGCCATTTCTAAAATTACTTCTAGTTCTAAAACCGCGGATTGAAAAATTGGGAGCTAGTCCCGCCCAGCTTGGCGTCACTCCGGTTGCATTAGACAGCATAGCTGTTTGTGTATAATAATTTCTATTCTGCGTAAGTTTTATTCCCACGCTCGTCGTTACTTGTGGATTTTCATGATCATGAATATTTAAACGTGCAGTCTGAAAGCTAGACCTGTCTTTATCACTGATACGGCCTTTCACATATGCGGAATCTAACCGGTTTAATTTAAGGGAGTCTGTAGTTTGTGCGGTTACTCTACAGGTAAAAAGGAAAGAGACGATTGCATGGGTTAAGAAGAGTTTAAAATATATTGGACGTAAAGACATAAGTTACGGATGTTGAATTATAAATAGTTGAAAAATTTTGAATACAACTTTTTTTAGAGTTGTGTCTATTAGATCAATGTTGGTTTAATATTTTAAATTGTTCGCAGTACGTATCAAAATAGCTGGTCGTGTATTTACCTGAATTTTAACTAATGAATGTGCTAATTTTGAATGTTATGT
This sequence comes from Sphingobacterium sp. B16(2022), assembly GCF_012030425.1. Taxonomy (GTDB): domain Bacteria; phylum Bacteroidota; class Bacteroidia; order Sphingobacteriales; family Sphingobacteriaceae; genus Sphingobacterium; species Sphingobacterium anhuiense. Next base: position 527,909 of record NZ_JAAUVN010000002.1, read on the forward strand.
TATAGTGTTGTGCGAAGCACGTATGTGCAATTTTTCCTTCTCGTTAAGGACAAAGCGCTATATCCCTTATCAATAAATTCTATTGAATAAAGGCAACTCCTTTACGATTTTTATTTTTAAGTATTTGAGATAAGAAAATGCGTACCTATAATTAAATTGTACAACTTTTGGTAGCAGACTTTTAGCAAATTTGCTATAAAAATATAATTATGTGGTATAGATAGTAGGAGGTCTTAGTAACCGGTTGTAGAGATTTAGTTTCCACAAAGGGACATCAGTAAGTAGTGAATAACTTTGGTCAAAAATTGTAGAAGGACGGTTTTTTTTTAATATCGGGAAATAACTATGACAAATTAATAAGGTAGATTTTGAGAAAATTTCTTGAATATCTTTTTCTCTTTGGCCTTCTTTTTTCAAAGCCTTCATCAAAAAACAGTTACCGTTACAGTGCATTGTCACTGTATTTTTATTTACACAATACTTTGCAGCTATTTCGGAACGGTTTGCATAAAAACTCACAACTATAAAAAGTTTGCTTAAGCTCATCATAACGATACAGATCAATAGCAATATTGTTGTGAATGATTTCAAAAGCGATGTGATAATATGTTAAACCGATGCAAATATAATTGATTTTTTTAATCTTTTCAATATATTTGCAACATCATTGCATTAGCGGGTACTTATATGAAGCATTTTTCTTTTTTGATATTTATCCTGATCACTTTTCAATCTTTAAAGGCACAGACATTAAGTATACGGCATATTTTAGATCAAGAAAAATCAGTTATAACCGATACTACTTTTCAGTTAACTACTAGAGATAAACGAACTGTACCTATTCCTATCACATTGGTTAGCGGTTCAGAAAAGGGACCTACTTTTACCATTATAGCCGGGATTCATGGAATGGAATATCCGACCATATTGTCGCTATTGCAATTGCGTAAAGAAATAGATCCTAAAAAATTAAAGGGAAATCTAATTATAATTCCAATTGCCAATGTACCATCTTTTTATAGCCGTACTCCATTCGTAAATCCAATGGACGAAAAGAATCTGAATCGGGTTTTTCCAGGTCATCCCAATGGCAGCATTACTGAGGTGATGGCAGATTTTCTTACACGCGAAGTTTTTAGCGCAACAGATGTGCTTTTGGATATGCACGGTGGAGATGTAGGAGAAGATCTTATTCCTTTTATATGTTATTATAATAATCAAGAGTTCAAGGCACAGACTAAAAAGGCTGCTCATCTCAGTGAGATTAGTGGGTTTGATACAATTGTGTCCTATCCCTATATTCTCAATGCCCATCAACCTACGATGTATGCTTTTAAGCAAGCCGTCAGTCAAGGGATTACTGCATTAAGCATAGAAATTGGAAAACTAGGTTACTGGAATAAAGACGAAGTCTCAAAGACCAATGATGCTATTTACCGTATGCTATTTGTTTTGAAGATGTATGATAAGAAAGATATTAGTCCGACTTCCTTTAAAAAGATCAGGTATACCAAACAAGCATATATTTCGGTTCCTGTTCAAGGTATATTTTATAGCAATTTAAAGGCTGGCGACCGTGTACATAAAGATGATAAAATTGGTTATATCACAGATCTTTTCGGTAATAAGATCAACACAATTTTAGCAATGGAAACCGGAGTGATACTTTATAAAATCGGTACACCTCCCGTAAATAAGGGAGAAACCTTATGTTGCATTGGGATTGATGAGAACTTTGTAGAATAAGAGTTTGTGAATATTTAAAAAATATATTGTTACTGTTAAAATAAAGCAATGCTTTAAATAGCACATTCTTTGAACTTTAGAAAATTATTCAGCAAACTTCTTAACAACCAAACTTTTAATTTATTGGTCATAAACAGAAAAATTGATTGAGATTCTATTAAATTCATAAACAATCTGTATTTTTTATCGTTATGCTGTTTAAAATATGATATTTTTCTTGTTTTATAGCCTCTTCATTGTATTTTGTTTTGTTAATTTCGATAATTGCTATAAATAATGTATTACATTATTTATAATCAAACTTTCATATCACTATTTTAAAACAAAAGCTTTATTATGAATAAAAACCTAAAAACAATAGCTTTTCTCTCTCTATTGTTTATTACTACGGGTACTTATGCCCAAGTAGATAAGTATCAATGGAAAGAAGCATCAGAAGGAGGTTATCAATACAAGTATGTAACCAACGATCCCATTAAGACCCGATTTTACAAATTGAAGAATGGTCTTACGGTGATTCTTAGTCCAGATACCAAGAAACCTCGCATACAAACTTATATCGCCACTAAGGCAGGTAGTAAGACAGACCCGAAAGATCATACTGGATTAGCTCATTATTTGGAGCATATGCTATTTAAGGGTACTGATAAATTTGGGAGTTTAGACTGGTCAAAAGAAAAACCTTTGTTAGATCAGGTGGACAATCTTTATGAAAAGTATAACCATTCGACGAATGATGCCGAGCGTGCCACGATCTATAAAGAAATTGACCGTGTATCTGGCGAAGCCGCTAAATATGCGATTCCCAATGAGTATGATAAACTGATGAGCAGCATGGGCTCTAAGGGTACAAATGCATTTACATCATTTGAGCAAACGGTTTATGTAGAGGATATTCCCAACAATGTTATGGATAAGTATTTAGCTGTACAAGCCGAAAGATTTAGAAATCCTATTCTGAGATTGTTTCATACCGAGCTTGAGTCAGTTTATGAAGAAAAGAATATCAGTCTGGATAATGATAATAGAAAATCAATAGAGGCAATTTTTGCAGCAATGTTTCCTAATAACAATTACGGAAAGCAAACGGTCCTGGGTTCAGTAGAACATCTCAGAAATCCATCTCTGAAAGCAATCCGTCAATATTATGAGACCTATTATGTTCCCAACAACATGGGAATCATTATGTCAGGCGATTTTAATCCGACAGATGTAATCAAGCGTATTGATCATGCTTTTTCATTTATGAAATCTAAACCTGTTCCAGCTTATACTTTTGAAAAAGAACAGCCTATCACGAAGCCGATTTCAAAAACGATTGTAGGTCCATCTTCAGAATATATTTTGATGGGATTCCGCTTTCCGGGTGCAGCTAGTCCCGATGCACAGATCTTAAATCTCATGGCCAATGTGCTTACAAATGGTTCAGCAGGACTGATTGATCTTGATCTTGTGAAATCGCAAAAATTACTAGGTGCAGGAGCATTTCCTTATATTTTGAAGGATTATTCGATGTTGATTCTTCAGGGAAATCCTGGAGTAGGGCAGAGTTTAGAAGATGTTAAAAAACTTTTATTAATGGAGTTGGATAAATTAAAAAGAGGTGATTTTTCAGAAGACCTTCTTACTTCAATTGTCAATAATGAAAAGAAATCACAGATTAAACTGTACGAAAATTATAATCAAACTGCGGAACAGTTGATGTCAGGTTTTACATCAGAACTAGACTGGGCAAACGAACTGGCATATACAGACCGTTTATCCAAGATTACAAAAAAAGACATTGTAAATTTTGCAAATAAATACCTTTCAGATGTCAACTATGTGACCATTCTGAAGGAAAAAGGGCAGGACATGAATGTAGCTAAAGTAGAGAAACCAGCTATTACCCCGATCACTGTAAATAGAAATGTGCAATCTGCATTTTTAAAACAGATCAATGAGATGCCCGAGCAGGATATAAAACCGCAATGGATAAATTTTGAGCAGGATCTTTCAAAATCAAATCTACAAGACTTAGAAGTATTAACCGTTCAGAATAAAAATAACGAACTTTTTAGCCTGACCTATCATTTTGATTTCGGTAAATGGGATAATAAGTTATTGGGTATAGCAGTAGGCTACCTGGAATTTTTGGGTACAAAAGATAAAACAAGCGAGGAATTTAGCAAATTGTTCTATAAGTTGGCTTCAGATTTTTCTGTTTCCTCCGGTAATGAAGAAAGTAGTGTTTCCATCTCTGGCTTGAACAGTAATTTTAAAGAATCTGTAAGTTTATTACAGGATCTTTTACATAACTGTATCGTAGATGATGCCGCATTCAAATCTTATATAGAGCGGTTGAAAAAAGCCAGAGCAAATGCAAAGGAAAGTAAAGCGACTATCATGGAGGGTTTAAAAGCTTATGCACGTTATGGCGAAAAAAATCCTTTTAATTATACGTTCACTGACCAAGAATTAGACGCATTAAATCCTAAGGATCTAGTTGAGGTATTGCATAATGTAGCAAATGCAAAACATCGTATTTTATATTATGGCCCTAAAGCAGTTGCTGATTTAGTGGTGGATTTAAAGCCATTGAAAGATAAAGATGCTTCATATTTTTCATTAGAAAAAGGACTAAAATTTGTGGAAAAACCAACAAATGCAAATAAAGTCTTATTTGCTCAATATTCAATGAAGCAGGTAGAAGTGTTTTGGCAAAGAAATTCTGGATTATTTGATAAAAATCAGATGCCTACCATCACTTTTTTTAACGGATACTTTGGAGGTGGCATGGGGAGTATTGTTTTTCAGACTCTTCGTGAATCAAAAGCATTAGCATACACAACATATGCTTACTATGGTCAGCCCCAAAAGAAAGCAAACCATGGTATGGTTGGGGCATATATCGGAACACAATCAGATAAATTTAAAGATGCGGTAAGTGGTATGAATGAACTCCTGAATGAGTTGCCTGAGTCTACTGTTGCTATGGAATCTGTAAGAACAAATCTTTTAAAGTCATTAGCTAGCGAACGTGTTACCGGTGCTAGTATCCTTTCCAGTTATTTGGGTGCTCAGCGTTTAGGTCTTACAGATGATTCTCGGAAAGTCATTTATGAAAAAATACCTCAACTTTCTTATATAGATCTCAAAGCTTTTCATACTGAAAATATCAGCCAAAAACCGTACACATATTGTATCGTAGGAGATGAAAAAGACTTAAATGATAGCAATATTACCAGTCTTGGCGATGTGAAAAAATTAGATCTAAGTGAAATATTTGGGTACTAATAGCGTATCTATGCCGGATACATTTTAGTTTGTAAGGGGACCAAGTTATTTTACGATTCGCTTATGCAGCGTTACATTGCCTGCAATGTAACGCTGCATAAGCGATAAAAAATCATAAAAATCGACACTATAGATTGAATTAAATTAGTATAAAATGAAAAAAATAGTATTAATGATTACCGCTGTCATATTTGTGGTAGCTGGAGCATCTGCTCAGATCCACAAACCAGTAAAGTGGACTGTAGCAAGTAAAAAACTGAATAGCAAAGAAGCTGTTGTATTTATTAAAGCCACTATTCAGAACGGTTGGCATATTTATTCTCAAAACGTAAAAGATGGAGGACCTATTCCCACATCTTTTCAATTTGCTCAAGCTGCAGATTATGCGTTGACAGGTAAAACTGCAGAACCAAAATCTAAAGTAAAACATGAAGAAGTTTTCAAGATGGATGTCGGTTATTTTACTAATGAAGTTATTTTTCAACAAAAAGTAAGCCTTAAAAAAGGAACAGCTACAGTAAAAGGCACTGTGGAGTGGCAAGCATGCGATGCTTCCCAATGTCTCCCTCCAGACGAATACAGCTTTACTGTGACTATTAAATAAATAAGAAAAGGTGAAAATCACCTTTTCTTATAACTATTTTTTAATGGTATTTATAAATAGTATAGCAGTTATGTAGCTCAGTACTATTCTTAAACGAAGATTTTTGTTATTGGAATAGCTTAACCTCTTTTTTTGTTATGGCAGGTCTTTTATTATATTTAAAAAGCAGAACCAGAAAAAAATAAAAGGTTTTAAATCCAAAAAATAAGTAATGAACTTTAGCCATATCTTTATGTAAATAATTGTAATAAAGATGGATAATTTACATTCAATGAATCTATATCGTAATATAAAAAAACGCTTGAGTCTGGGAAACTCAAGCGTTTTTAATCTAACCAATTATTAACCTAATTTAATAATACATTTTTTGTGCCAAATTAATTGATTTCTTGATAATATTGGCGATTTTTTGGATTTCCACTCTTATATCCTACCAGATCATGATGGCCATTGTCGTTGACAATATTGCCTTACTATCCATTTAGATATCTACTTAAGTTAATGTGGTGGAAGTCAATGTTACTATGTGTTATGTCCAGATTTTCCGACTTTAACCCATAATTCGATTAGTAGCCCAGCTAAAAGCATAAAGACGCCGGCAGTAACAAACACACCAACAATTCCCGTAAAGTTAAATAACATTCCCCCTGCGGCTGCGCCAGCTGCAATAGCCCCCTGTACGGCTGCCACAACCATGCCTCCGGCACTTTCGGCTTGGTCAGGAACGGCTCTTGCAACCCAATTTGACCATGCTACAGGAACCCCGCCAAAAGCCATTCCCCAAATCGCAATTAATAGCGCATGTCCTACAAAAGAAGATGGAATCATTACCAAAAGCAATGCTATGATACCTACGATCATTGGCATCAGTACCAGTGTTCTACGTAAACTTCTTTCCAGTAGTTTACCGGCTAATAACGTCCCTGCAAAATTAGCTACTCCAAATCCCAGAAGCATGAGTGCTAAACCATTAGGCCCTATCGAAATAGTGCTTTCTAAAAACGGACGTATGTAGGTAAACAGTGCATAATGCCCCATGTGTGCTAATACACAGCCTACCATTCCTATAGCTATTCCTGGCCGTAAAAGTACACTGGACACTGTACCCGAGGTTGCTGTTTTATGGGGTCTTAGTCGAGGCAGGGTGAACCATTGGAAAACCAGTGTGATTACCCCTATTACAGCAGCAGCATAGAAGGCACTTCTCCACCCCAAGATCCCGCCTAAGTAGCTTCCCAAGGGTACAGACACCACTGTTCCAACGGCTATGCCACTAAAAATTATAGAAAGAGCTCTTGGGACAAGTGCCGCAGGTACTAAACGCATTGCAACTGCCGCCGCCATCGCCCAAAAACCTCCCAGAGCAACACCTAATAATGTTCGCATGACGAGCAGTACTATTAAACTGGAAGAAAAAGCGACCAATAAATTAGAAATAACCATTAAAAATGAAAACGCAAGTAATACCCATCGTCTGTCCAAAGACCGTGTCAGACCTGGTAAGATTAACCCCGAACATAATGCCGCAACTGCTGTAACAGTAACCGTTTGGCCTGCAACAGCTTCAGACACCCCGAGCTCCGAAGCCATAGGGGTTAGGAGACTCGCCGGTAAATACTCAGACGTCAACAATCCAAAAACGCCCATTGTTAGGGAAAACACTGCAGTCCATGCTGGTGCGGTCGGTCCTCCATTATTGGAGCCTGAGGGAGCTGCATCTATCCTTGTAACAACTTTACATTTGTTGTTACCTAAATTTAAACTATCCATAAAAACAAATTTATTATGGATCAAATCTCGTTTTTAATAACTATGAAAAGTTATGACAATCAAACAGATCGTAATGAAATACAAACAGCAATATCAACCCTAACTGTTTTCATTTGTAAACATATATATATGATCCGAAAGTGCTGTTTTAAATAGAAAATTACAATGAGTTTTATATTGCTATTTTATTTTTTAATATATACTGATCCCGTGTTTTTCCGAAATTGTAAAGGAGTAACAGCGGTTTGCTTTTTAAAGAAAAAGATAAAGTTAGATGAATGTTCAAAACCTAAGCTGAATGCTATCTGAGAGATGTCCCAACTACTAAATTGTAACAATGCTTTTGCCTCCTGAAGTATCCTTTCCGTGATCCACTCCGTAGTTGTTTTGCCTGTATATTCCTTCAAAGCGCGGTTCAAGGTATTTGTATGAACATTTAGCTGAGCAGAAAATTCGTTTGCGGTATTTAATTTCAATGCCTGGCTTGGCGAATCGATTGGAAACTGCAATTCTAATAATTCCACAAACAGTTTTGTAATGCGTTCGGACGCGTTCGCAGGTTGGTAAAACGTTTCTGGTGGTTGCATTTTCATAGCTTCATGCATAATGATCTGCACATAGCTTCGTAAAAGATCATATTTATGTGTATAATCGGAATGGATTTCGCGAATCATATTTTCAAAATGCCCTTTTAATACATGAATATTCTCTGTGTTTGGAAAAAATAGATGCTCCCCGCCGACTTTAAAGAGGGGGGACTGGGCTAGACTTTCGTTTCTGAAGTTGCGGGTAATAAAATCTTCAGTAAAAAGACAGAAATAACCGCCCTGATCTTCCGAGGTTGGTTCCCAGGAGTATGGGATCATCGGATTAAAAAATGTAATAGATGGTTTGTCAATCCTAATGGATTTATCGGCATAACTTAAAATTCCCGTGCCCTTTGTAATGATGGATATTTTATAAAAATCTCTGCGGTTGGGTGGGAGAGAGGTGCTATCGCAAGAAAAATTCGCTCGATTATATACATTAAAACCGCGAGCTTCCCTATCGATACGTCCATGTCGGCTATAAAACTCGGATACACTTTCCTTTCTACTCATAGTACAAAATTATGAAATTGAAACGATCATAGACAATATTTTTATTTCCAGTAAAAAATATAGCAGATATAGGCTACATGTCATAAAATTTGGAATATCGAGCTAAATCTTATGTTTATATCCGCCCTGAAATGAGTGATTACTTTAAAGCATAAATCTGTTATTTTCACAATCTATTGACCTGTAATTATTTAAGTTGGCTAAACCTCTAACCACTGTGAAAAACTAGGTAGCCACTTAAGTTCGGTCCATAATTTATTTACGGAGTTAATAATGACAGTAATTCCGTGTTGTTTATGGAATATTTCTTTTTGCACAGCTCTTTCAAATAATATTTCCAAAATAGTTTAGGGATTCCCGTTCTGGCAGGAACCTACTAGCATATACCTGTGAACAAAAAATTAGGCTTCAGACCGATATAAATTTAGAAAGAGCTTTATACGCTTTTTTTGGGGAAAGATTATTCCTTTATGCAGCCCGGTCTGCAGTTTTAATGATACAATGGAATAAAGTATTGATGATTCTTTTTTATGAAGGTCTACCATTACTATAAGCTTTTCGTTGTTCGTACGCTTAAGTTGCTTTTTTTCCTCTTAAGCTTTTAGCCAAAGAGAAGAAAAGCATTGCCAGCCAGGAATTTATTTTTATGGTACCATTATTTGTGGATTTATGTTAATGGTATTGATAATGAATTAGTTATTGATCTATGATAGACGTTAAGATAAGCACCCTTTCTGATGAAGAACTCCTACACATGCTGCAGGCTAGCAGCAATCAGGCGTTTACCGTGTTGTACGATCGTTATTGGAAAAAACTGTTTACCACAGCTGCCAATAAGCTGAATTGTCTCGAAGAGGCCGAAGATATCGTACAGCAGATCTTTATCAGCATCTGGAATCGGCGGGAGGAGCTTGAAGTTCATTCTTCTTTAGGTTCGTACCTAGCTGTTGCGGTAAAATACCGGGTACTCAAATGTCTCAATGCGCGGTTCAAGCATAAGTATTTAAGTGATAACGCAACAGAGGAGGTCCTTTCCGAACTATCGGACGACTCCACTCAGCAATGGCTCGAGTTCAATGAGGTTAATGAAAGATTGCAGTATCTGGTCGAGGCATTGCCCGAAAAATGCCGCCTGGTGTTCGAGATGAGCCGTGTGGAAGGACGCAGTCATAAAGAGATTGCATCCACCCTGGATCTCTCTGAGAAAACCATCGAGTACTATATCACCAAAGCACTGAAATTTATCCGCACAGGTCTAAAAATGTTTTTTCTTACACTGTGATTTCTTTAGAGGATTATAGCAGGATATAACAGGCGAAAAAATAAGAAAAGAGTTCAAACGATCAGATAGATTAAGGTAATTTTTAACTGTTGCACTAGGGATAACCGAACCGAGGAGAACATAACACAGAACGCCGTGCAACTATAAAATTGATATGAAAAATAAACGCATCGAGTATCTAGCTCATAAATGGTTGAACAATACCATCAGCTCCGAGGAGGGCCTCGAGTTCAATCAATGGTATCGTGAAGGACTGGAAAATCCAGTCTTTATTCACGGAAAATACGCAAAAACGGAAGAAGAGCTCCGTGACCGGATCTATCAGGTCATAGACAGGAACATACATAAAAAAAGGAGAAGCGGCCGGTGGTTGCGTACGGTGGCGGCTGCATTTGTAGTTTTGAACATCTGCGCAGGAATCTATCTGTACAGCAATAATGACCAGGAATTAGTAATTACTAATAGCAGTACACAAGATCTACCACCAGGCACGGACCAGGCAACCTTGACCCTTTCCGATGGTAGACGTGTTCAATTATCGGATGTCGGACACAATGATCAACTCGCCGATCAGGGAGGGGTAGTCATATCCAAGACAGCCGACGGACAATTGATCTACCATGTCAGCACTAGCGCAAAAGCTGATCCCAAAGGTGTTGTTTCTTATCATACGATTGAAACACCTCAAGGCGGACAGTATCAAGTAGTATTGCCAGACGGCACCCATGTTTGGCTCAATGCCGCTTCCTCCTTTCGTTATCCCACATCCTTTCCGAAGACAGGGCGCCGGGAAGTACAGCTAAGCTATGGTGAGGCCTATTTTGAAGTCAGTCCCGATACCGAGCAACCCTTTATTGTTTCATCCGGACGGCAGCAGTTGGAGGTAGTAGGTACCCATTTCAATGTCAGTGCCTATATCGAAGATGCTACGGTTAAGACCACGCTTTTGGAAGGGAAGGTCAAGCTGACCGACAGGCTGTCCAAAGAAGAAGTCATGCTTCGGGCGGGACAACAGGCACAGCTATCGGGAACAGGCATTCAGGTGAAGACCTTAGATGAAGCCAATATGGATCTGTGGAAAGACGGCAAATTTACGTTCAATAATGAAAGGATGCTTTCCGTGATGCAGCAGATAGCACGCTGGTATAAAGTTAAGATTGTATTTCAGGATCCTGTACAAGATGTACGGCTCAATGGTTCGGTGTCCCGATTTGAGCATCTTTCCACCTTGTTGAGCAAGCTGGAGCAGACCGGTCTGGTCAGTTTCAGGCGCGAAGGAGACAATCTGGTTGTTATGAAACCGTGATATGAATAAAAAGAATGCTAATAGGTAGCGTTTTTATGACCGTAAAGGGGACGCCTTTTGCGGTTTCTATAAAAAGAAAGGTTATGATGCTGCTTTTGCAAAGATTCTGTTTGAATGTAGCTTTTTTAATGGACCGTAGGTGCGCGAGGTACTTACGGTTTTTTTATGCATTTACTGTTTAGTCATAGTCAATAAAACTTTTAAAACTGAGAAGATTTTAAGCTAAACGGCTAGGGAAGTATCCTTATCAAGGAACCTATTTGTATATAAACTTACATTAAGGATTCCACTATGAAATTTACAGCTCTCTTTTGTTTTTTACTATTCATTACAGCGTTTTCGCAGGCACAGGAAAAAGATAAGTAAGGCAGACCACCGTTGGTGCCAGGTATTGCTGAGCTAAAGATTGGTGATCCGGTGCCTAAGATTTTGATATCCTACGAAAAAAGTTAGGTTTTTATTCAAGCAAATAGACCACTTCTTAACACTGCTGAAAAAGATGATAAGAAACTTATACCAGTTTAACGTTTTTAGGTACCCTATTATAAAGAATGAACAAGAACAATAAAGAGTAGATTTTTAATTTTTACGAAGCCGTAAAGTATAATCGCTTTGCGGTTTTTTTTATATGAAAATGAACAAATACCTGTTGTTTTACTTTTTCTTATTCCATTTTGGTTTTGTTAGCTCGGTTGTAGCACAAAATTTCGAACTACGTGGTCGTGTAGTAGATTCCCTTCAAAAAGGTCTTACAGGTATATCAGTTCGCGTTTATATGGAAAACGACAGTATAAGTACTGGAACTGATAAAGATGGTTTTTTTTCTTTTCGTTCATTGAAAAGAGGAAATATGAGACTTCTCGTTAGTAGCTTGGGGTATCAGACTTACCAACAAAATATGGTGTATGCCGGCGATGAGCCTGTCTTTAAATTACCACCGATTATTGTTCAGACCAAGACCCAGCGTTTACAAGAAGTAGCGGTAAAAGCCCCAGATGCCATTCGTGTTGCCAAGGATACAATCGAGTTCAATGCGTCAGCGTATGCAGTGGGCGAAAAGGACCGCCTAGAAGATCTGTTACGACAGCTACCTGGTGTAAGGATCGATAACGCTGGAAATGTGACGGCGATGGGCGAGTCCATGACTAAGTTGCGGGTCAATGGCAAGGATTTTTTCACCAATAATGTCAAAGATTTTTTGAAGCAGCTGCCTGCAGGTATCATTGCCAAGCTTCAGGTGATCGATGATTATGGCGATCAGGCCAATTTTACAGGGATTAAAGTAGGAAAACCTCAGAAAATGCTTAATCTGGTTATTAAAGATGGACAGAATAAAGGCATTTTCGGCGATGCTGAGGCCTCTGCAAGTACGCAAGGGCTTTTTGGGGGAGGTCTGCAGGGCAATCTCTGGCTTGATGTCCATCAGCTCAGTGCTTATGCCAATCAACAAAATACGCGTATCGAGGGCGGGAACCAGCAAACGACAAGTATTGGGGTCAATTATAGACATTCCATGGACAAGAGCAATGTTTACGGAAATTATGGCTATAATACGAACCAGCGAACAGGAGATTCTGAAAGCTACAGCGAGAGCGGTACCAGTAACGGCATCCTGTACAACCGGATGCAGAACAGCAATACCAATGAGAATCAAAATCAGCAAGTGCAGTTTAATATGCAGTCTAGCAGTAAAAAGAACTTTTGGAATTTTCAATTGTTGGGGCAGACTTCCACCGCTGAAGATGCCTCACATATGGTATCCAAACAGACCGGTGCCATCGTGCAGGATCTGGACAATACGGTGCTGGGCGATTCGAAAAATAAAAGCGGAAACTTATCCCTATCCTGGAGCCGGAATATGGGCAAACAGGGCCGCAGTTTGAGTACCAGCATTTCTGGAAGTGTACAGGGTGGTCAAGAGCTGAGCACGATCCACGATCAGCTGCGTTTCTACGATCACGCAACAGGGGAGCCCGTGAAAGATTCTGTCAATATGCGCCTGCTGAATGCAGACCGAAGAGAGTCCACGCTTGCGCTTAGTGTAAAATATGCCGAACCGCTCAACGATCATGCTGCAACCGAGACGAAGCGCAGTTTGGATCTTGGTTATAGTTATGCGCTCAGGAACATTGACCAGGTTTTGGAAACAAACAGCGGTCAAGAGGAGGTATTGCAGCGTATCGATTCATTGAGCACCGATTTCCGCTCGCACTTCAGCACCCAGCAGCTGGAGCTGAGCTATCGGGTAGCCGCACCCAAGTTAGGGTACAGCTTAGGGTTGCTGCTACTGCCGGCTAGTATGGATGCTGCTGAAGGTATGCAGCAGAAGGCTGTAGGTTATAGCCTATTCCATATCTTTCCTGTTGCGAGCCTGCGCTACACACCGTCACCCAAAAACAGCATGCAGCTGAATTATACAGGAACTGCTTCGGCTCCGTCAATTCAACAATTGATGCCCTTGCAGGATGTCCGCAACATGCAGCAGATCACTGTTGGCAATCCCGATCTGAAACCTACGCAGGTGCATCGGCTTAGTTTAGATCTGGGACATGTCAACCCTGCGAAAGGGTATACCTACAGTTTTGCATTAAATGGATCCGTTGTAGAGGATCAGGTCGTGAGCAATGTCCTGCTGTTTCCCGACACACTCAACAATTTCAGGCAGGAGACCCATTATGTTAATGCCAATGGCGCTTATCAACTGAGCGCCAGCTATGATATGACCTTACCATTTGCAAAGGATTACCAATTACGCTGGGGTACGTATGGGAGCAAGAACCGATCTGTGGTTTTTATTGGTGGGCAAAAAGGAGCAAATAGTACCATTGCCCTGCGCCAGTCTCTCAGTCTGGCGCTCAATAGGAAAACAATTCGGGGTACCGTAAATCTCAGTTATGGTTATGCCAACAGCCTATATGAGTTGAATAGCGATTTAAGTAGACGAACCTACAGCTGGGAGATGGGGACTGATGCCCGCTGGACCATCAGTCTACGGCTCGTCATTGGCGCAGATGCCAGTTATCGGATCAATGGTGGGTATAGCATCCCGGTCAGAAATCCCATTTTGATCAACGCCTATATGGAACTATTTCTGTTACGGAATAAAGATTTTAGTCTGCGTTTTCAGGGGTACGATCTCTTGGATCAACAGCAGTCGGTCAACCTGATGTTGATGGATAACAGCATCACGCAGCGTACTTCAAGTCGGATCGGGCGTTATGTATTATTGACGGCTAAATACAGCTTGTCCCGCTTTGGAGGGAAGCTGTAAAAAATTATGCAGCTCAACTAGGGATAAGAAGCTCAGATGGAACCTACCTATACTAACCAATATTTAAAAACAAACTAAAAATGGAGCAACCACCAATTTTCCGATCGGACTGATAGTCTGTAGGCAAAAAAAGCCACGCTATGTTCGCGCATAGGCATGGCTCAATAGCCGGGTTCACAGCAGCAAACTATTTGAAATTTACCTATTTAACCCAACTAACCCAAAAGTATGGATTATTTTTATTTTAAACAAGGGGTTCGGCATCGCTGGATTTCGCCCCATATTATGATTGTTATGAGAATAACGACATTCCTACTGCTCATCGGTTGCGTGCATGCAAGCGCCAATACCTATGGGCAAAAAGTAACCCTCTCCGAGCGGAATGTTTCGCTGGAGCAGGTTATCAGCTTATTGAAGCAACAGACAGGCTATGATTTCCTCTATGGTGCCGACTTGCATACCGATTCCAGAAAGGTCACGATTGAAGCGAAGAATCAGGAGTTTTCACTTGTTTTAAATCGTTTGTTTGGCGATGAAAGCTTTAGCTATACGATCAGTGATCGTACAGTTGTGATCAATTCAAAAAAAGATGCCACTGAACCACAAAGGACCATTCAAGGTAAAGTGCTGGATGAAAATCGAAAGCCATTGCAAAGTGCCACGGTTTCTGTAGAAGGAACCAATCAGAGTATACAAACAGATCTATTTGGTATGTTTACCTTGACCAATGTAGATGCAGATGCGACTATACGTATTAGTTATGTGGGTCACGATACTCGGGTCATTAAAGTAGCAACTATTAAGGGATTTATCGAGGTCATCATTCGGATGTCTGAAAATAAATTGCAAGAAGCCAATGTATTGAGTACGGGGTACTATACCTTACCGAAAGAGCGGGCTACAGGATCTTTTGAACATGTGGACAATGAATTGTTTAATAGAAATGTAGGTCCAGACGTGATCACGCGTTTGAAAGGGCTGACGGTCAGCACCATTTTTGGACCTGTGGATAATCCACCGAGTTATACTAACCCTTCAGGAAATACTACATTAGGTAGCAGAAAGCTCAATGCTTTAAATCAATTACAAATCCGTGGCATCAGTACATTAGAGATGAGTACTCCCTTTGATGCGGGTACACCCGGGCGGTTGCCTTTGGTTATTTTGGATAATTTTCCTTTTGAAGGCGATATTAATAATATTAATCCCAATGATGTGGAATCTGTGACGATCCTGAAAGATGCTGCAGCCGCTTCCATTTGGGGGAGCCGTTCCTCTAATGGCGTGATTGTCATTACTACGAAAAAAGGAAAATTGGAGCAACCGTTGCGCATCTCTGTCAATAGCAATGTCACCATTAAGGAACGTCCGGATTTATTTTATGCTCCTTTTATGAATAGTTCGGATTATATCGATATCGAGAAGTCTAATTTTAATAATGGTATTTACGACTGGTATGTCGACGATCCATCGGCTTGGTATACGTCTATATCGCCCGTGGTCGCTTTATTGGCGAAACAACGATCATTACCTATGAGTGATGTGACAGGTCGGGCCGCCATTGATGGTCAGATTGATGCTTATCGAAACTATGACCGCAGAAAAGATATCACCAAATATCTGTATCGGCGCGCTGTTTTACAACAGTATTCTGCTAGTCTTTCGGGTGGTGGTCGCCAGTTTTCTTATTTTTTCTCGGGAGGCTATGATCACAATACGGATAGCGAAGTGAATGTCTATTACCGCAGAAAAAACTTACGGAGCAACATGACTTTTAAACCGCTCAATAAGCTGGAATTGAGTGCCGATATTCGTTATACCAATGGCTTGTATCATGCTCCTGCGATACTGGGTGCCCAACAAAGAGTCATGCTGTCGCTTCCATTCGAACCTTATCTTCGATTGGCCGATGAAGCCCGAAATCCGCTGGAAGTAATCAATCCATTTAATAGCCTAGTTTCAAATCACAGGTATCGCTGGGCGGCTGGAAATGGTCGCTTATTGGACTGGCGCTATTTCCCACTCAACGATATCCAGACCAATTATGGCGAGAGCAATACGCAGGATTTCCTAATGAACTTTGATGTCAATTATACCATCATCCCGGCTTTAAGAGCGAGTGTCAACTATCAGTATGGTAAAAGGAACAATTTAACCACCCAATTTTTAGATCGTGACTCCTGGTACATGCGAAGCTTTATCAATACTTATGCGACCTATAGTAAAACCGATCTGACGCTTCCCGCTACTTTCAATGTACCCATTGGCGATGCGATTAGTCAGACAGTCCAGCCGGGTACCTCCAATACCTTACGGGCACAGTTGAATTTTGACCAGACCTTCCATCAGCTGCATGAAGTCAATGCGCTCGTTGGTTTTGAACGAAGTGAAGCCAAGATTGATGGTAGTCCTTATGTCATCCAGTTATATGGCTATAATTCAGATCCGATGATGTTCTCACCCGTGCCTTATGATACTCCACTTTCCTATATAAATGGTGATGGAGGAACAAATGTTATTCCTGTTCCGATCTATCTGCTAACCTCCTATATCGACCGGAAGACCTCTGTCTTTATGAATGCTTCGTATAGCTACAATAAGCGTTATGTATTAACAATAAGCGCAAGAAACGATGCTGCTAATATTTATGGCATAGCAGCAAGTGATCGGATCAAACCGAACTGGTCCATTGGTGGGGCATGGAACCTGCATGAGGAAGCCTTTTTTATGCCCGGTCTATTGCAGACTTTGAAGCTCAGGGCGACCTATGGTTATATGGGCAACATCAACAATACGATTGCCACTTATCCATCGATTACGTATAGTTCATCTCCAAACACTATTACGGGTCTCAATTATGCTCAGGTCGGTCAGGCTCCCAATCCCTATTTAGCACCCGAGCGTACAGGCATGCTTAACATTGGGGTAGATTTTAGCCTGCGGAACAATCGGCTATCGGGTACCTTGGAATGGTATCAGAAGCGATCCAACAATCTGATTGCCCCCACACCGGTAGATAACAGTACGGGTTATCAATCGATCATGATGAATTCGGCAAATATGAAGACCAATGGCTTTGAGGCCACTCTGCAATCTATTAATCTGCAAAACCGGGATTTTAGGTGGACCAGCAATTTACTGTTCGCCTATACCCGAAACGTGGTGACCAAATATCTGCTGCCTCGCGCCGATAGAGCAAGCAATTATGTAGTCTTTAATGATGGTAGTCCTCAATTTAGCAGTTATCGTGAGGGGTATGATCCCTTTAGTCTGTATACTTATCGTTTTGCAGGTCTGGATCCGCAGACCGGTGACCCGTTGGGCTATGATACGAATGGTCATATTACAAATGATTATAATGAAATAATTAACAATTCGAAAGTTCAACATCTGGAGAATCAAGGTTCGATTATCCCGATCTATAACGGTGCATTTCGTAATACGCTGCAGTGGAAATCTTTTTCGCTCTCGGCCAATATGCGTTATAGTTTGAAGTATAAATTGCTTCGTTCTGTTACTAATCAGGATGCTGGGTCTGGAGCATTATTTCGGTACTCAATGACTCCATATTGGTATTATGCCAATCGTTGGCAACAGCCTGGTGACGAGACCAAACCGGACGTGGTACCTTCCGTTCGACCGGGGGAAAATAATACTACTCGTGAACTATTTTATCAGGCTTCCTCTGCCCGTGTTATCTCTGGGGATCATATTCGATTGGAGGATATCCGTCTGGATTACCGGATTCCCCGTACAGGAAGGGTACTGCGCAGCATGCAGGTCTATTGTAGTATAAATAACCTTGGCATTATCTGGCGGGCCAACAAGTTTGGGATTGATCCAGCATCTATGATGCAACCGCCCGCCCCTCGAACGGTTACTTTAGGTTTTAATGCGAGTTTTTAGCAGGAATTAATGTAGAGAAATTATGATGAAGAACAAATTAATATTCATAATCATTCTGTTGCTATTTTTGCAGACAGGATGTAAAAGCGACTTCTTGGATCAGCGACCGAATCTAGCGCAGGTAACTCCCGCTACCCTG
Organism: Sphingobacterium sp. B16(2022); assembly: GCF_012030425.1. Taxonomy (GTDB): domain Bacteria; phylum Bacteroidota; class Bacteroidia; order Sphingobacteriales; family Sphingobacteriaceae; genus Sphingobacterium; species Sphingobacterium anhuiense. The sequence continues at coordinate 546,309 of NZ_JAAUVN010000002.1, forward strand.
GCTGATTGCCAGGCGCTATTGGATGATTATTCCCGTATGAATGCCAGTTATCCGGATCATGGGGAGGTCGCATCAGATAGTTATTATTTTACGGATGCTGTGTACAATAGTCTTTCTGATGCGAACAATACAGCGGAAAATAAGAATAATTACATTTGGCATGCTCAAGGTGAGCATGTTGCGCAATGGTCTCGGGGCTATCAGGTTGTTTACAATGCCAATTTGGTGCTGAGCACATTGGAAAAGCTGTCTGCTGATGATCCTAATTATAAAATAATCAAAGGATCCGCTTTGTTTATTCGTGCCTTTGCTTTTTACCATTTGGCACAGCTCTTCTGCAAACCTTATACCGCCGGAACAGCAGGTACGGACCTCGGCATCCCTCTACGGATGACACCAAATCCCCAAGAGGTATCGAGCAGAGGAACGGTAAAGCAGGTCTATGATCGGATTACAACAGATTTGAATGAAGCTGTTGCTCTGTTACCTGTTGAGGTTCAGGTTAAATCACGCCCTTCCAAAGCAGCAGCCTATGGAGCCTTGGCGCGGACTTATTTGTCTATGGAAGACTATGGCAATGCCGCTAAGTTGGCCAATGAATGCTTGAAATTGCAAAGTACGTTGATTGATTATAATGCGACTAGTAATCCTGCAACTTCCACAACCGTCAATAGCAGTGCTACTGGTCCATCCTTTATGAGATTCAATACCGAAGTGATCTTTCAGGCGGTTACAATTTCTGGAACACTGAGACAGAGTAATGCATTGATTCATCCTGATCTGTATAGTATGTACAGTTTATCTGACCGTAGGCGAGCGGTATTTTTTCAAAGTTCAGGTGCTAATTTCGTTTTTAGAGGAAATTATGATGGCACGACCAATCCGGTCTTATTTATGGGATTAGCGACCAATGAAATGTACTTGATCCGAGCGGAATGCTATGCTCGTGTAGGCAACACGGTATTGGCTATGAATGATTTAAACACCTTGATGGCAAAACGCATGGTACCGCCTTATGTCAACCGGACAGCAAGTAGTGCTAATCATGCGTTGGTGCAGATTTTAACGGAACGCCAAAAGGAACTGATCTTCCGTACGCTGCGGTGGACCGATCTGCGTCGTTTGAATAAAGACCCACAATTTTCAGTTGTGCTACGTAGAAATATGAATACCATACCGTATACACCACTGCAGCCCAATGATCTGCGTTATACCTTTTTAATTCCAACCCGGGAAGTCATCGATTTAACCGGTATGGAGCAGAATCCGAGGTAAGAATAGCTGAAATGCTTTCATTAAAAAGAAATTGAACATTATGAAGACAATATTTAGAATAATAAGATTTTTCCTGATCTTTTTCTGTGGATTATTTTTGTACTCTTGTCAAAAGGAAATGGTATGGCAGGCAGAGGCGGGTATTGCCAAGGTCAATGTGATCAATGCCGTAGTAACGGGCGGAAATGCCAAGGTCAATGTATCGGCAAAGCAAATAAATTGGAGCAGTATTCCTGATAATCAAGCTTTGGGCGGATTTACACTGAGTAGAATGTTTATTGTTCCAACGGACAGGAATACAGTATTTCAGCTTGTACCCCTCAGTGATACCACAAATATGTGGTACAATCAGGTTGCTCAGTTGGATGGAGGAAAGGTCTATACCTTGTACCTGTCGGGTACGCCAACAGATTTAAAGACAAAATTTCAGGAAGAAATTAACTTTCCAGATTATGTGATCCGCGATCCGGGGAAACCTACTCCCTCAGCAGATAGTATTGTTAATATCCGATTTGTCAATCTGTCGTCATCAGGCCCTAAATTGGATATCAATATGCTTAATAATATAGCACTGGAAGCAAATGATTTGGGCTACCAGCAATTCACGGATTTCAAAGCTTATCCTGCTCGGAATAATACATATACCATCACTTTTCAAATTCGAAATTCAGCAGATAAGTCATTGATCGCGACTTACGATTTTAATGCAGATTTTTTTCGCTTTAAATCAGTAGCGGTTGTGCTGATGGGGGTGTATAATACACTTGGACTTCCCTTCGTAGACAACTATCGTATAGAATCAATTCCTTATCAATAGTAAATCAAAATTCGAAAGAAACCCTGCAAATATAAAGTGCAGGGTTTCTTTCTTTAAGCTTGCTTGTGGGCAGTACTTATAAATATAAATATTTTTTAGACCAAGAATTAGGGAATCTATGCTATTAAGGAACCTATAGATATAAACTTACACTAATTCTATTATGAAATTAACAACAGTCATTTGTTTTCTTTTATTATTAACAAGTATTACACAGGCGCAGGAAAAAGATAAATATGGTCGGCCACCTTTGGTGCCTGGAATTGCCGAGCTAAAAATTGGAGATCAAGTTCCTGATATTTTGATTGATAATATCATTAATATCGATAAGCGTAGCATCCGCACTTCGGATTATAAAGATCGGTTATTGGTCCTTGATTTCTGGGAGCGGAGTTGTGGTACCTGTATCGCGAGCATGCCCAAGCTGGATTCTTTACAGCGGGTATTTGGCGACCAGATTAAATTGTTATCCGTTACCTGGGAATCGGAAGCGAATATTGTTGATTTTTTTAAGAAAAATCGTTTTTTAAAAGAATATAATCCACCTGTGCACCGAGCTTCTGCTGTTGATGATAGGATTTTACGTTCTTATTTCCGCTATCAGACCAATCCACATGTCATCTGGATTTATAAAGGTAAGGTGATGGCCATTACGGGATACGAACATATTTCGAGTACCAATATTCAGGAAGTATTGGATGGGAAAACCGTGAGTTGGCCCTTGAAGAACGATAGCTTTGATCCGATGTATCCCCTCATGCGCTTGGATGGCTTGTCGGAAGAAGTTAGGGATTCACCTTATTACGGTTATTCTGTCTTGACCGGAACATCCAATTCGATGCAGATTGGTTTAGGAGGACTTTTTTTTAAGCAAGATACCGTACGAAACTGCAGTCGTCTTGCTTTCTTTAATCAGGACCTTTCGTCCATCTATCAAATTCTGTTATATGCAACAAAGCCATCTGTAACGATGGAAGACATGAGAAAAGATGCGACTAAAAGACCTTACATTCCGCATCCCGCACGTCGTATATTAGAGGTCAAGGATGTTTCCCGTTTTCGCAATGATCGCCAAGAGGATAAAGTGGTATGGGACAGTAAAAACCACTTCTGTTACGAAATGGAAAAACAGGGGCGACTAGAAAAACAAGCATTGGCAAAACAAGCTTTAACGGATCTGAACAATAGATTTTATCTGAATGGGCGATATGAAAAGCGTAAGGTTAAATGTTTGGTCTTTGTGAAAACCGATAAACCGCTCACCGATACTTTGCCGAAAGGAAAGGGAGGGATGTCAATTCCTGCTTTGGTGATGATGAGTTTAGATTATGCGCAAAAATATCCACCCGCTATCGATGAGACAGGATTAGGGTACAATGTAGAGTTTAATATTATGCCAGATGATGGTACCCTAGCTGGGTTTCGCAAGGAGATACAGCGCCATGGTTTGGATCTAATAGAGGCCGAACGGGAGATTGAGGTTCTAGTGATTTCGGACGCTAAATAGCACGTATTAATTATTTGATACAAGAAACCCTGCAAAATTTTGATTGCAGGGTTTCTTTTTTAAACTGCTCGTAGGCAGTATGGCTAAGCCGGAATTTTAAAAGCGCTTTTGTAAACGCTTAATGTATTTGTTTTTACACACAGAATAATCTATTTCAACCCTCCTTTATTGGGTCGCTCTCAATAGTACATTTGCACTTTCTGCTCTGCTATTAACAGCATCTGCAATTTCCAAAATTAATTCTGATGTAAGAATAGGCTTCTGATTATTATCAGCAGCTTGTATTTCGCATAGGAAAATTTTGGGACCTGGATAGTTTGTCGGTGGTGTAGTAGTAATTGTGAAGTTGCAAGAGCTTCCAGTACTACCAGAATTATATATATACCAAGGCATAAATTTAGTGCTTTTATAGATCAAAAAGCATAAACTTGAATTATTTAAATAGATCCAGTTAGATGATTGATATATCAATGCGTTATTTATTTTTAATGCTATTTTTTGTTAATCAATCTGAAAAAATCAAGAAACCCTGCAGAATATAATTTGCAGGGTTTCTTTCTTTAAACTGCTCGTGGGCAGTACGGCTAAGCCGAAATGTTAGAAACGTTTTGATAAACGTTTATTGTATTAGTTTTAACACACAGAATAATCTATTGCAACCTCCTTTATGGTTTCAATAGGACATTTGTACTTTCCGTTCTATTTTGGAGTGCATCTGCAATTTCTGTAACTAATTCTTCGGTAAGAATAGGCTTCTGATTATTATCAGCAGCTTGTATAGCACACAGGAAATTGTTGGGGTTTGGACAATTTGGAGGAGTATTTCCATGAAGGGTATAGCTGTTAGGAACTCCAACACTACCAGAAACATAATTGTACCAAGGCATAATATTAGTGCTTTTATAAATCAAAAAGCGTAAACTTTAATTGGTCGCTTACTCGTTTACAGGGTTTTCAGCTTCGCCCTTTGCCTACTCGATTTTGGATTTTCGGCCTTCTCCGGTTTTAATGGCTGCTTAGGTAGATAATTGTGTTTTACGTCTTTTTTTAATAGGTTTTTACGTCTTTACAATTATCAACTCAGCTACACTTTATATTAATCACGCGCGTGTGAGAAAGTGTCATGCTTCTTGTCATGTGTTTTCACTTTTTTATGTTTTTAGAAACACACTGACTGTATTTGTATTGCTCTCCAAAGCTCCTGCTATTTCACAGATGAGCTCGAAAGTCAAAATTCGTTGTCCATATTATCCATTTCTATCATGGTTACTTTATGGAGTTGGCCTTAAAAGCACATTTGTACTTTCAGTCCTACTGTTCACTGCATTAGCGATCTCACATATTAAAGCAAGTGTAATAATAGGAGAACCCGAATTATCACTAGCCTGTATCGCACACAAGAAGTTGTTTGGATTTGGACAAGGTGGAGGCGTACTTCCAACAATTGTATAACTGTTAGGACTACAGATATTTCCTCCGATATATGAATACCATGGCATAATTGTAGCGCTTTTATAGTTCAAAAAGCTTAAACTTTAATTTTTTTATTGTCTACTCTGTTATAGGATTTTCGACGTTGTCCTAAATTTTTTTAAGGTGTTGGCCTTAATAGTACATTAGTACTTTCAGTCCTACTGTTCACTGCATTAGCGATCTCGCATATTAAACTCATTGTAATTATTGGATGACCCATATTATCAATGGACTGTATAGCACAAAGAAAATTGTTCGGATTTGGACAGTTTGGTGGTGTTGAAGCAGGGCTGTAACTATTTGGGTTGCAAATATCTCCGGAATTGTATCTATACCAAGGCATAATTGTAGGGCTTTTATAGTTCAAAAAGCTTAAACTTTAATTTCTTTCTAGTCTACTCTGTTTTAGGATTTTCGACATGCTCCTATTATTTGCAACCTATTAGAACAATTATGAACGTAACAGCACGTTTGTTGTATCTATTCTATTTTGTAGTGCTAAAGCAATTTCTTGACATAGTGCAGCTGTAATAATAGGTGATCCCATATTGTCTGAAGCCTGTATTGCACATAGAAAATTATTAGGTGCTGGACAGCTAGGAGGTGTCGTTCCAATAAGAACATAATTGTTTGGACTACATGGATTGTGTGGAAATGAATCTACTGGGTTATATACATACCAAGGCATAATCGTAGCGCTTTTATAGATCAAAAAGCATAAACTTTAATTTCTTTCGTCTACTCTGTTACAGGATTTTCGACAAGCTCCTTTATTCTTTTTTATAAGTGGTACCAAACCTTATTGGTACCTTCCTGCAGGAAATATTCCTGTCTCAGGATGATGTTTTCACTATCGCATCCTGATAGTACCGCCGCTGACATTTCTTTTTGAAGTGATTCATCAATAATGGGCTTTCCGGTTGCATCAAAGCAGGCATTGATGGCGTAGATCTTGTCTGTACAGCCCTGAGTGCAGGGTGATTTTTTACCGACCACATAACGTGTGTACTGGGCGGGATCGGTAGGATCAAACCGTGTACCTTGTCTGGGTGTAAAGAGATACCATATTCTCATCTTGCTTTGCTTTGAGTGAACCTAAATTCCTATCTTGCTTACTCGTTTACAGGGTTTTCAGCTTCGCCCTTTTGTTTTTTTATCATCTGTGTTATCAGGTGATGCTAGGCCCGTACCAGCATTTACTCTTTTGGGCAAGTGGCCGGGCCTACAGCATGCACCTCAATCAGACACTATGAACATTGTACTGTACGTGATCCTAAATTCCTATCCTATTTATTCGTTGACAGGATATTTAGCGCTTCACCTTTTATATTTAACATGCTGTGCTTTTGATCTGATGTGAGGCACCGTACCAGCATTTGCTTTTCTGGCATTGGTACGGGCCTACATCATAAACCTAAATTTTAACAATTCAAATTATCAACTACGGCATGGTTTCAACTTAATCGCAATCATGATCACATTTGCTCCCTTTGAGCAACACATTGGTCGTGCTGGTCTGATTTTCCAGTGCACAGCAGATCTCGGCTTCCAGATCGCAGGTGATAATCGGTTTTTTGTGGTGATCCATGGCCTGTATCGCACAGACCATCAGGTGGCCCTCACAGTATGGCGGATGATTGCCATAAAGCGTGTACTGGTTTTCGTCTTTCGGATTTCCATCCTTTGAACAGCAGGGGGTGAATGTATACCAAGGCATAATCGGGTTGCTTTTATAAATCAAAAAGCGTAAACTTTAGTTATTTAAATAAGTTGAACTGCATCAACAATACGCCCACTAGGGCAATGGCAGTCAACCACATATTGACTTTTAAATGTTTTTTCCATCCCATCCTTCTGAACATACCTCCACAAGGGCAGGGATAAATATCATAGACCTGAAAAATAATCCCGGAGACATAGACCGTGAAGATCAACATCAGTGCAAACGAAAAGTAGAGGCCTAATAATCTCGTCTCCGGGAAAAGCAGCATGAAAACAACCGAAAGCTCCAGCAGCGGTATCAGCAAAGTCAGAATCGGTACGCTCCATTTGGGGATTGCCTGTGAACCTAATATATCGTAGAAGTATTTCATCTTAAAAAATTTTGGTATTGCTGTGTAAGCCCAAAGCAGGACAAATAACAGTACAATAGCATATGTAATAATAGTCGCAATCATAATCGTAGTTTTAAACTGTGAACTAACTAAGACTAAGGTAAAGGGAAAACGAAGGGGAACGGTAGCACATTTGTACCACTTTTTTTGTTAAGCGCTTAACAATTAAAATGCTCATTTTGTGACAGTTCTATTGTTGACAATTAGCATTTTTTATTGTGAAACGATGTTGTTTTGTTATGATGCAATAATAATTTCTTGTCTGTAGGAAATTTATTGTATTTTGCATCTAAAATGGCATTGAACTTGTGGCCTAATGGAATTCTGCATGAAAATTAAAAAACACCAAAAAAACTGATTTTTTTCTTGGTAAAATGATCCAGTTTCGGAATACTTTGGCAGTCGTTCTCTCAAATACTCAGTTCCAGACCATTTATAGGACAATAAAAAGGTCAAAACTGGAGTTATGCGCCTCTATTAAGGTGAAAAATGATGACCGTAAGCGTTGCTTATTCCCAGAAAGAGTAGGGTAGCAGTGGTTTGCTGTCTGAAATTCTTTTAAAAGTGGTGTCGCGATTTATGCCTTACAACCGTTATATTAACTATAAATACTAAATAATCTGAATTATGAAGAAAACTTACCTTTTATTATGCAGTCTGTTGGCTGTAATCACTCTGTTTTACGCCTGCAAAAAAGACAATAAGTATGAAGAGTTAACCCAGCTTGCGGACATGAAATTGCAGGAAGCGATTAAGTTAGCAGAAAATCAACCTTGCAAGCCTGCAGAAGAATGGCGTATTGACACGTTTTCCTACCGTTATGTCGCTGTACATCCAGGTTTTGAAAAAGAGTATAATAAATTGGTTGAAGAATACAGAAAACTATCTGAACAAGCTGATAAAGCGTACAAACCAGGCAAAAACGGTGCGCTTGTTTATGATACTTCACCGGTTGTGCTACCTCCGCACTTTGGTGTGCGCTGCAAGGATGGTAAGATGATCGTAGCATTGGCTACAGATCTTGAGCTAGTAGAGATTAACCAAAGATTGGAAGTGTTATTCCCTAAAGTTCGAGATTTCTTCAAAGACACGCCCTGTACCGACGCGAGCAAATGGGGTGTAATCAATTTACGAAAAGACTGCGAATTTGTACCTATCGCGATCACCGATACACCTAACTTTAGATCTTTTGCAGAAATGGAACAGCAATACAGCGCTTTGAATACCGCTAAGGTACGGTTGACCGAAGGAATGGACTGTCCGGCAGTTAATCCCAACCCTTCTAAAAACGTAGTCTGTGTTGATGGCAAAGCCAGTGTGAAATTGTAACCCGCTTTAGATAAGTAGTTTGAGAGGGCGATGTGGCGGAAATAGTATTGTGTTTGCGTTCAATAGCAGCCCTACAGTAACCTGCTTATTTTCAAAATCAAGGCCTGCATGTTAGTTTTGGTAAACTATTGTCTCGACAGCCTTTTCCATGGTTACCTATTCAGATGGTCGAGGATGGTTATGGCTTCGAAAAACTCGCAGATAAGGCTAAGAGTCTTTTCCAGGACTTAATGGTTCTGGAAAATCAATATTATTTAAGCAGATCGGTAGCCAGTATTATAATGGCTATTTTGTAAATTCGGACGATATTGAGAAAGAATTAAAGAGTACCAATTTAATTATTCGTGACGAAATCTCCATTTTTAATAATCCTGTCCACAGACCTATTTAGCCATTTTTTAATATGTGGTTTCAGCAAATTAAACTTATACTTATCTATTTTAAGCTGTACTACTGGATTACCAAATACATTATTATCGATAAAATCATGTACACTTCTTAGTTTTTGATTGCAATAATAGAGCTCAATTGTATCGTTTTCATGATTACCTTTGAATAATAGAAAAGGTGCATTTTGCCAACGATAATTCGTGCTGAGCGATTTATTACTAATCGACAAAATCATATAAATCGGAAGATCTGGGCTAAAATACCTGCGGCTATTTTTTATATGCGTTTCGTTTTTTAGCACGATATTTTTTTCCAGAAGAGGAGTTTCCAAACTATTTGCTAGTTCTTTAACATCATTGAATATTAAGCTCTCGAAATCTGCTTTAAATTTCTTGAATTTAACCCAGTAGATTTCATACTTTATATTTTCTTTCTGTTTCTTTTCTTTTACTGTTAACTTTCTTTTAATGATTTCTTCATCAAATGCTAAAAGACTTTTTTCCAGTGATTTAATAAGGTCATCCATATCATTCTAATATTTTGTTATTATTCCATATTCTTTCTCGTTTTCTAATTAATCCATCCCCAGATCACCGCGCTAAGCAAAAAATAAATTGCAAATGCAGCGATAATAACACCGATTGCTTTTAAATATTTAAGGTTGCCGTTATCGTCATTTCTTAATAATTGTAGATTGAGCATAAATGCAACTGCCCCAATGCCCCCGCCTAGTGCGCCACCACCAATAAATACTATGGAAAAGGGCATTACAGCTAAGACTGCTTGATACCACTTTAGTTTTTCTACTATATTATATTTAAGGTTATTGATTTGTAATACAGGTATGATGTCAGGAAATGAAGATTTTGGAAATGCTTTCACAATATCTCCGTTATTATCTGGTATTAGAAAAGGTTTTCCTTTTTCACTGGATCGCTCCACGAAAACTTCGTCTTTGTATAATGTTTGTTTACCTGTCCAAAATGAAACTTCTATTTCAAAGTTAGAATCTGGGAAATCTGGTAGTGTAAATTGGTGCTTCATTTAATGTTATTATTGATTTTCTAACTTCCTTTTAGCTTTTCCTATTAAGCGTTCATCCATAGGTTTGTGAATTAGGTAGAGAGGATCACTAACTTCTTCACCCTTCTCATTCTTAAATTTTCTTGATCTCCTTAATTTCTTAAAAGTACCTTTTAGCAATCCACTATTTAGGTAAATCGTGACACCTTTTTTTAATGGATAGGGGAGACATCTTGTGATTTCTGATTCTGAAAATTGTGTGCCCACATCTAGATGCTTAATAGCAAGTATTATGTAACTAGCTGTATTTTTTAGACCATTCTCTCCAACATCATCCGCAGCAGTATAAGGTGTATCTAGAATTATTTTTTTTGTTGCTTCTGGGAGATCATCCCATACAGGATACGTGTCTTTATCTTCTTCAAAGGTGGACCAATCCAACCCATAGATTAACGGGTATGCTTCCATTAGTTCTACATTCAACTTCCTTCTACTTGATTCAATTCCCTTATAAACTAAGTTTTTACCTAACAATAATAGGTCAATTTGTTCCTCAGTAAGCTGAAAATGGAGTCTAAACTTCTTACTTCTAGCTATAAATTTCTCTTCGTTGCTCATGTTTCGAAATTGTTTAGTTTAAAATATTTGAACTCCATCTCTATAAATATAGACCTATAGAATTTTACTAATTTGGTTATTGATGATATATAATCCTTATACGGTTAATAGTTAAATAAAAGCTTTTCAATCCTTGCTTATATCTGCTTTATGGTTGGGAAATTGAATTAAAAATTCCTTAAAAAATGTATCCAAGTCAATTTTTTGGAATTGAGTTATTGCATAGATAGTCGATAATGGAATATTGTATCCTTCTTGACTCCCAATTTTTGAGATGGTAGAAGATGATAAGTCACATGCCTCAGCATATTTGTTTAGTGAAGTTTCAGTACCATTTATTTTGAATGGATTGAAATACTTAGTTACAATAAACATGCATATATTTTTATTTAACTCTGTAGCGGAATCATCTTTTGCAGCCATTTTTATTCTGATTTAATATTTTTAAAAAAAAAATAGTGTTCGCTATAGCGAATACTTAATATTATTTTATTATCTTTGATTATTAATTATATGCGACAATTACGGTAGGAGCTTATGTCCCTACTGTTACGATGTCTCTCGTTTGAGAAAACCGGCAAAATTTGACCTGCGAGAAGACTGCGAGTTCGTCAAAATCTATTGGATTATTTCTATCTTTACAGATATGATATAGCCAATAGGGCGAGCTTTGTATCAGTCTTTCTGGAGGTAAGCAGAAAAATCTCGTGAAGATTATATTGCAAGGGTTCCATGCCGGTTTCCCTCAACCATTAAGCAGCAAGGTTCGACCTATTGGTATTATGTCAATAAGTACTTTCCTAAGCTTTCCGAGTCACATCGTTCACATAACCTTTTTAATAATTATGATGCAACGAATTAAAACCTCCAACAAAAGAACCACTCAAGACAGGATCAAGGATCAAGGTCATCGGTTCGCCAATTTCAAATTAATAAAGAACATATTCTGCGCGCCAGAATAAGCGTTACATTAATCATAACGCCAAATAGGTTAGGGGAAACTAGTACCAAATCAAAATGTGCGCAGATAGTAGAAAGCATGGTGTAATGACCATACCTGATACTAAAAAATGCGAGCTCTTGATAGGTTATTATCAGCTTCTTACCATCCCTGAATGGTTTTATGTTACCGACTTTTATTTTATTGGTACACAATTATATGCTCCAACAAAAAGAGGATCGGAGGCCTACTTTTCTTTTTCCACTTTAAAAGTACAATCTTTCCTTTAGTAAAGCAAATGATGTTCGTTAATATTTTATCGTAATACATTAATATTATAAAAGTCGGTTTTGTTCTTTAATCCAAATTATGCAATAGCGGAGACTACAAATAACCAATTGACGAAGACTATATAATTGCATTTTCTCGATTTATTTTTTTAACCTGGTTTCCTTAATGCCCAAGTTATGTCCAATCGGGTAGGGTTTAAGGGAGCCAATTTAAACCTTAAAATAATGCAAAAAACTTGCAAAGGGGACGGCTATGCGCTATCCCGAGAGGAAGAAATGTTTTCGTATTTGAGTGAAAAGTGCGTCCCCGTTATCAAAAAACGAACTATGATAACACTCTTACCCACAAGAACATTGAAAAATGCTAGACGAATGAGATCTAAAGATCGCCAGCCTTATGTGCCTAAGGCTATCTTAGAAAAAAGAGCGAAGGAATCTTATTATTCTTTATTGATTCCATCGGAAAAAGATATTAGTCCATTCATTACTGTTGTACGCGATGCACGCAATGATGTAATACGGATTACAATGGTCAATATGGCGATCTATGAGTGCTACCTGTTTGCTCTTGGACTGCCCGCTAACTTTCCGAGTGAGCAGATCATCGTTCATGGTCACGATCGGGCCCGATACATCCCCTGTCGAACTTGCCAGTACTGTGAAAAACTGCTATTCGACTATGAACTCACTGTTCCTAGCGGTACAAGTATAGAAGACTATCAACAACAGGTATTGAATGATCTGAATGTGCACTTTCAGTTAGATGTGAAAGTAGAGAATCTTTCCGTAGTGAAAGACAGCAGAAGAGTATTTACTACGGCTGGTGAGTCTGTCGAATTGCTATGGGAAGAACAGCTGATGCTGATCATAAAAGCTAAAGCTGCAGTAGAAAAGAATCAAGAATTCATATTAGAAAAGAATTAAATAAAGTTTCACTACCTGTGACGCCGATTCTTCCGAGGGATACATTGACGACCTGGTCAACCCTCGGCAAGAAACGGTGATAGGCGAAGCTTTATCCAAAAATTAACAACAATGAACACATATATAATATATATAAACAAGCTCTGGGGATATCTCCGGAAGCTTCTTAAGCCACAAGGAGCAGAAATACTGCTGATCAGTAAGGTGCTCTCAGTGTGCTTATTTATGACCTTTCATATGTTGAGTAGTGCTCAGACGCCCCGCAAGGACAGCGGGGCTGATGGGCCTATCAATCATGTATTGCGCGGTACTGTTGTGTCTGCTGTAGATAACAAACCATTGGAAGGGGTATCGGTCCGAGTCGAAGCCGAAAAGGGGAGGACCTCGACCAAGAGAGATGGAACATTCAGTTTGCAGGTTGAGCATGCAAAAGGACCCGTGAAGTTTACCTATGTCGGCTACAAAAGCCAAGAAATCAATTATACCTCAGGGGTATCGTTAATTGTGAAATTGATACCCGAAGATAACAAACTCGAAGAGGTGGAAGTCGTATCGACAGGATTTCAGAAAATACCGAAAGAACGCGCCACGGGTAGCTTCGAGTTTGTGGACAATAAGTTGTTCAATAGAAAAGTATCTACAGACTTTGTCAGTAGGCTGGAAGATGTGGTGCCGGGGATAACCTCAATGAAAATATATCCTGAAAATAAAGGAGATCTTTTGAATGTTCACATAAGAGGAATCAGTACTTTGGGTTCAGAAGGATGGCCACTGGTTGTTATTGATGGTGTACCTTATGATAATAAGGGTGCTGATGTCGGAATAGGAGCATTTAATAATATCAACCCGAATGATATCGAGAGTGTTACTGTATTGAAAGATGCCGCTGCATCCTCTATTTGGGGTGCGCAGTCGGGCAATGGGGTCATTGTGATCACCACGAAACGAGGGAAGTTTAATGAACGGACAGAGCTCAGTTTCAACTCCAATGTTAGTGTCAAGGCAAAGCCCGACTTGTATTATTACCCACAGATGAATACTTCGGATTATATCGATGCACAACAGTATTTGTTCGATCAAGGGAAATATGATAGTTGGTTTGAAGATAAATATTATAATCCGCAACCCGCGTTATGGCTGATGTACAATAGGCGAAATGGGGATGTACCTGAATCGGAGTTCTATAAACAAATTAAGCTCATGAAGAATACGGATCTACGAGATGATTTCTTGAAATATATCTATCGGAATGCGATCAATCAGCAATATCATGCGCAATTACAAGCAGGTGGTGAGCGGGTTAATACACTTTTTTCTGCGGGCTACGATAAGAACTTAAATGATGTGATTACTTCTTCCTTCAGTCGTTTGAACCTCAAATCCAATACGCAGTTCAAACCCATTAAAAATTTGGTAGTGGATTTAGGGCTGATGTATACAGAAATAAAAAAGCAGGAATCACTCGTTCCGGTGGGATATCATGGACTAGCAAAAGGTATGCAAAATTATCCCTATATGCGTCTAGCTGATGAACATGGAAATGCCTTAAATGTAGACGGTAGTGGACTTAATCCTGCTTTCAGGGATACGGTAGCAGGTGGACGTCTATTGGATTGGATTTATAATCCTTTGAATGAATTGGATGATTCAAAAGAAACACAGGTTATCAATGAATTTTTCACCACGATGAATGCTGGTTATCATTTTGATTTTGGATTAAAATTGAATGTACTTTATGCTTATCAACGCTCTAAATCCAAGTTCGAAGCATGGCAAGGTATGGGTACCATAGGACAACGAGATCTTATCAATAGCTATGCGAGTTGGACTGACGCTAAGGTGACTTGGAATCTTCCAGTTGGGGATAGTTTTTATCAATCAAATTGGGATAATCTTACACATCAAGGTCGAGCTACTGCTGAGTATTTTAGAAAATGGAATAATAAACATGAACTGACCCTATTTTCGGGTATAGAAGTGCGTAGCATTGAAAAAAATGCCACTTCTAGTCAATATTACGGATTTAATCCAGAAACAGGTTCTTATAAATCTGTGCCCTATGGCGTTTTACTACCGATGTTAAATGGAATCCTGGGTTCTTCCACGATTCGTGACCCCAATAGTTACCAACATTTCCAAAATAATTTCCGATCCTATTTTGCTAATCTTGCCTACACTTATTTAGATCGATATATTTGGAGTGGCTCATACCGCAAAGATGCTTCCAACCTTTTTGGCGTAAAGAGTAATGATCGGGGACAGCCTTTTTGGTCTTTAGGTCTTGCTTGGATTTTGTCTAAGGAAACCTTTATGAAAAACAGTCCATTCGATCATTTTAAATTGCGAGGTACCTACGGGTATAATGGTAATGTGAATAATAGAACTTCGGCTTATCCAATAATCAACATCGTTACTAATCCTAATAGTACGACTGGACAGAACTACGGGATGATCAGTACACCTCCAAACCCGAGTTTACGTTGGGAACGGATAGCGATTACTAATCTAGGACTTGACTTTGCACTAAAGGGAAATAAGCTGTCGGGAAGTGTCGAATATTATGTAAAAAATGCCAAAGACCTGATTGCTCCAGATAGGGTAGACCCGAGTACGGGTTTTACGACCTTAATGATCAATAGTGGTAATATCCGTACCAAAGGTTGGGACATAAGTTTAAATGCTATTCCAATTCAGCTTAAAAACTGGACCTGGAGCAGTAATTTCGTTTTTACTTATGGACGGACAAAGGTGCTTAAATCCTATGTCTCAAATGAAAATGGGAAAGATTTCATCAGTTCCGCACAATCCAATCCAAGGACTGCAATTGAAGGCATGGACCTCTATTCGTTATTGGCCTACAAATGGGGCGGCTTAGATCCTGAAACAGGACAAGCACGCGCTTATTTGAATGGTGAGGTGTCCAATAATTATAATGCCATCTTAGCCTTGAAGGTACATGATCTTGAAAATTACGGTTCGACTGTACCTTTGTATACAGGAAGTTGGCGCAACAGCGTTCGTTTTAAGGAGTTGGAACTGTCATGGAATATTTCCTATCAATTGGGGCATAAATTCTTGCGCAATTCCTTTGATAACCTCTTGTTTTTGAACAGTGATATTGGGCATAAAGATTATGCGCTGCGCTGGCAAAAACCAGGAGATGAATTGCTGACTGATGTACCTGCTTTTAACTATCCTGCTGACTTAGGTAGTCAGGTTTTTATGCGATCATCCGCTCTATTGGAGAATGGAGGACAGATCAAACTTCGCGACATACAGTTGAGTCTTAATGTGCCTTTTGCGAATAGGTTTAAATTGAAAAATTTTAGAATATATGCTTACATACAAAATGTAGGTACTATTTGGCGAAGTAATAAAATAGGTATTGATAGCGAGTATGGCTCTAATATTCCAGAGGCAATCATGTCTTCACTAGGTGTTAATTTTAAACTTTAATCCGAATAATCATGAAATTATACATGTATATCTGTAGCATGTGTGCTATACTATCTTTGTGCTGCTGTAACAATTTTTTAGAGGTCAAACCGGATATCAAGATGGTTATACCCAAAAGTTTGGATGATGCTGAGCTTTTGCTTAATGACTATGCAACGATGAATACGGGCTATCCGATATACGGGGAATGGTCTGCCGATGAATATTATATAACTCCCGAAACATTTGACGCACGATTAGACTTTGATCTACGTAATACTTATACCTGGATGGATATCATTTACGACGATGTGTCGCAATGGCAAAGACCATATAGAGCTATATTTAATGCCAACCAAGTTGTAGAAATCATTAATAATAGTGGACAAGATATGGATGCCCTAAAGGTCAAAAACCTACTAGGGTTAGCACATTTTTTTCGGGCATTTGCTTTTCAGCAATTGGTTGAAGTTTTTGCGCCTGCTTATCAAAAAGAAACAGCTTCTGTTGAGATGGGAATCCCTTTGCGATTGACTCCCGGCATAGACGAACCTTCCAGTCGCGCCTCTGTTCAGGAAACATATGATCAGGTTTTGCGGGATTATAGGGAGGCATCGATTAGATTACCGATTGAAGAAGGTATAAAGGGCAGGCCTTCTCGAGCAAGTGCCTATGCAGGTCTGGCAAGAACTTATTTGGTGATGGGGAAATTTGAAGAAGCGTATCGATATGCGGATTCTTGTTTACAATTGAAAAGTGAGCTGATGGATTTTAATAATCTTGATAAAAATAAAGCATTACCAATTGCAAGATTCAATGCTGAAGTACTTTTTCCAGCCATATCTGCAACTTCAGGTCCAATGAATCTGAATTATGGCTTGGTTGATTCGTTGCTTTATAAAAGCTATGAACCCAACGATCTGCGAAAAGTTGTCTTTTTTCGAGCAAACAGTTATCCATTAAATTCCTACGGTTATAAAGGGAGTTATGATAATGCAATGGCTAATCTGTTTGTTGGCCTGACGGCAAGTGAGGTTTACTTGATCAAGGCGGAGGCAGGTGCTCGAATCGGTAAAATTGAAGAGGCCCTGACTGCATTGAATACTTTGGGTGAAAAACGATTTGAACGGAATAAATATGTTGCTGTTACCGAACGAAACCCCGAGTTGTTATTGAACCTGATTTTGAAAGAAAGACAAAAAGAATTGGTTTTTAGAGGGCGTCGCTGGTCTGATCTCAAAAGGTTGAATCTAGATCCTCGATTTCAGAAGACACTAAAGCGGGAGATGCATGGAGTGGTATACCAATTGGTGCCGAACAGCCGTAAATATGCCTATAGACTTCCTGAAATCGTAGTCAATAGTGGGAAAATACCTCAAAATATTCGCTAATCATTTATAAAAAAGAAGAAAATGAACTATTTAAAATTAATAGCTCTGGTATGGATGATACTGCTGAGCGCTCCTTATACTTATGCACAGTCTGTTCAAAAAATGGATATGAGCAAAGTACTCAAAGTGGGAGATACTTTTGTTTCGCCAAGCTCGGTTCAGCAGATGCGGGGTACTGGAAAAGTTATCAACTTTCATAAATTAGTCAACAAAGTCGTAATACTGGATTTCTTTGATACCTATTGCGGTACATGTATTCAGGCTATGCCTAAGTTGAAAAAGCTACAGGACAAATTGAAAGATAAGGTACAGATCATCTCTGTCAGTTGGCAAGATGGGGCTACATTAGAGAAATTCTTTGAGAAGAATGAATATCTTAAGGAAAATAAGGTCAATTTGCCTGTGATTTATTCGGACCTCTATTTAAAGGCGCGATTTCCTCACCTTACCGTTCCGCATGTTGTTTTTTTGTACAAAGGAAAAGTGCATGCCATATCAAGTCCTGATTTAATCTCTGAAGAACATATCTTGGCATTATATAATACAGGTCAGATTGATTTTCCGTTAAAGGATGATTATGGTAAAGGAAATCTTTTAGGACAAACTATTAGTGAAGTGCAAATGAAGGGAGCTGTTTCACTTTCTGGATATCAAGATGGTGTCCCGTTTGAATCCTTTAGAAGACAGCAGGATAGTGTGACAGGTTTACAAAAGACATCCTTTTATAATAGCTCCATCTACAGTGCCGTGATGTTTACGTGGGCCAAAATAAAAAAAGCAAGTTATGTACCAAGACCCGAACGCTTGCTGTTGAAGGTGAAAGACCCGAATCACTATGAGGATATCGCTAATGATGGCGATATCTGGTATGCGGAACATGCTATTTCTTATGAGCGATTAGATAAAATACAAAGAACAGATTCGGCGCAGGCGAGGCTATTACTAAATGATTTACATGCCTTTTTAGGTATTTTAACCTATAAAGATGTGAAAAATATAAAATGCTTAATCTTGAAGTCATGTCCTGTAAAACCCTATACGGGGAAATTACCCTTGGACGGGATGACTTATAATGGAAGTTCAGTCTTAGCAGTTATGTTGGATATGGGGCAACAGTTTCCACCAGTCTTGGATTTAGTTAAGAGTAAAGTAGTGCTAAAACTTGGGAAATATAACAATTTGGATGAGCTGAATGAGCAACTTGCTTCTTATGGTATTGTAGCTGAAATTGGCATGGGCGAGCAGGAGGTACTGGTGATTGAGGAAGTGGAATAGGATAAAATAAAATAGGGTATGAAACTTCATACCCTATTTTGTTTTATGTAAAAACTGAGGTTAAGGTGATTTTTACCGCCTTTTTAAATGTACATTTGGACCATTAACTTGATTTTGAAGTGAATTGAGCATTTCGTCTTTCAAATCTTCGGTGAGAATGGGCTTATTGTTAAGATCAGCATCAGCCTCTATGTAACACATTTGCTGTGTTGGAGTAAGACACGTGGGAGGTGTTGATGTTATTGGTGTATAAGATCCTGGATCTGATGGGTTTGTACCCGTATAGCTGAATAGTGCCATAACTTTAATTTTTGTTATTGTTAGTAATTGATATCAATATTTAACATATTCATATCGTTAAAGATCGAACTACCTGTGTATAACAGGTTGGCCACATAGAAGCTTCCGCACATGGGAGGCTACTATATTAAAGTGGACTTTAATAATCATACCGCCTGCGGGAAATACTGCAAATCTGTAACGGTACTTTTTGATACCGATCTGGTTGTTTTTCATAGGTGTTATTTTTTGTAATTGCTACCGTTCAATATGCTTTTTCCAAGCTGATGCCTATCCTTGCCTACTGGTTTATTTGTTGAAAACTTTAACTATGCACTGCAGCAGGACTCAGTAATCTATCGCAATCTTGATCACATTTGATCCCTTTCAGCAGTACATGGGTAATGCTGGTCTGGTTTTCAAGTGCACAGCAGATCTCAGCTTCCATATCACAGATGATGACCGGTTTTTTGTGATGGTCATTGGTCTTTATAGAATGGACTTACAGATTTCTTTTACAATGCGGCCGATGATTGCCGCATCGTGTGTAGCATATATAAAAACAGTCGTAATCATAGTTTTAAACTGTGAACTAACTAAGACTAAGGTAAAGGGAAAACGAAGGGCATCGGTAGCACATTTGCGACACTTTTTTTGTTAAGCGCTTAACAATTTAAATGCTCATTTGCGTCAGTTTTATCGTTAATAATTTGCATTTTTTATTGTAAAACGATGTTATTGTATTGTGATTTGATTATAATATCCTATTTGTAGGAAATTTATTTTATTTGCTCCTAAAGTGGCATTGCACTTGTTGCATAATGAAATTCTTCTTGATAAAAGAAAAACCATTAAAAATTGTTGCTTTTTAGGTTCAAAAAAAGGCTTTATCAGAACCATACTCTTATCTAATCCGCCAGATTTGCTATGTGTCATCGTCCTGTATAAGGGCTTTGTTGGAGAAACCCCATTGGACAGTAATATGCTCCAATTGATCACCTCTAATGCATCAGATTGTACAGTGTAATTTACGTCTTCGGCGTCATTTGATCTCTGTGTATCGGTGTGTATCTTTGATGAGAGATTAATAAACCTGGAGTGGATAAGGTGGTGGAATAAGTCAAGAGATTGTTTCCAGAAAGGTGAAGTCGTATATAAATAAAATGGGAAATATAAGGCATCATGTTGATGCTTTTATAGATCAAAAAGCCTAAACTTTAATAAGTGCCTACTCTGTTATAGGATTTTCGGCAACCTCCTTTAATTGTATAGTATGGTCCATTCTGAAACAGGAGTATGAATTGCTGTTTCCCGTGAACTCGTTGGTTATACTAAGTTCGAGAGAAATGTGATTCGGAGGTTAGCACAAGAGTGACAGTTTTACTGTCTTTGTGTAGACAAATATTTTGAAAAAATAATGTCATATAAACTGTCAAATACTTTACAGTTTGTATGTAAAATCTTTGACAGCTTCTTAATTTTTATCTTCCCATGAGTTTTTTCTTCAGGACTGTGTAACCCTGACGGGTCAGTCCGACATGCATGGCTTTGGTGCCGACCGATGCAATGGTGCAGAATAAGGGATTTTCGGCTTCAAACTTCACAATCCGATCGACGGATGGTTCGTTGAGCAGCAATATCCGATGTTGTGAGGCTTGCTCATTCTGCACAATGATCTGCTCGATATGTGCTGTTACTTCTGGAAATTCTTCCCGCAAGGTCAGCGCATCGCGGTAACTCAGCGATAGCACAATGCCGGATTCCAGCATCTGGATATGATTGGTTCGATCTTCGCCGAACAGCAGGCTTGAAGCAAATAGAATAATTTCATTTTTCTTCCAGATCTGGGTGCCATAATTGGCACCTCTGACTTTGTTGTAATGGTAACTGTGTACCATGGCCTGGGTCGAAAGCCATAGGCGGCCTTCGTGGGCAGGGCCGGGCGATTCGACATCTTGGTATTTGATGGTTTTCTGGATTGAACACATGGGGGCGACACGTTGTAAAAGCAAATCTTGTTTTTCTGTCGTCAGGTTGAGCTTGGTTTCAATGTACTGTTTAATCACTTTGTGTTTAAAATCTTGCATAATGGTTATATATTATTGTGAATCCCGGGAGGGATCCGCTATTAAATTGGTTTATTAGATCAATTAGAATCGCTATTTTTATACCTATTCCTGTTACTCTTCAATACTGTGCCTGATCCAGATCATAAAGGGCTAAAAGAATTGCAGATCGAAATGGGTATTCATAAATTGGTCGAAACCGGTTCGGATATCTGCGATCAACACTTGTCGTTGCGCTAAGGTAAGTTGAAATAATTCGGTTTGAGATGCAGCAAGTCCCGCATTGTTCAAGATTTTTTTCATCATACTTTTTTTTAAGTTTTATTGTATAAAATTCGACACTTTTATAGGACGAGTCAAGAACTTAAAATCAGTATTTTATAAAATGTACATTTTTTGTACAGTCTGAGCCCGTGAATGGAAACCATGCCATAACTTTAAAATTTACTTGGAGTGCTCAAGTAGATGATTAAGGCAGGAGTCTTCTTTCCTAAAATGCATATCTAAATGCTTGATAAAACGATCCATTTTTGAAATTTTGAAATAATCAGTTTAAGAAATAGCAAATGCCATGGGAGAGGTATGGCCCATGGCAATGCATCGGGTAGGTGGTGTTTTATAAGAGCTTATAATAAATCCGAATAATTAAATGTCCAGCTAACTGAAGGTTAAAATGCGTATCGCCTTCAGATCGGATAGGAATATCAGAGGCATCTGATTGAGTCTTTTTCGATTCGTATTCTGTTACCTTGACCGAATCACGTGACAATGTACTTGAACGTTTCTCATCAGTCTGCTTATCCAATGTGATCTGCGATTGATTGTTAATTGCAAACACCAGCTCTTGCGCAAGATTGCTCTTGAAATCTTCCGACAGGGTATTGATATAGGCGATCTGATCTTCAGAAAGATCAAACCTGGATATCAGCCAGCTACGAAGGCACATCAGGATAAGGTCCTGTTCCATCATTTGGTAGTTTATGGTAGCACTGTAAAGTGCGGCGAGCCATTCGATGACTCCTTTATTATTGAATGGATGTTTTTTCATTTGTTTAAAAATTTGTGATTTTTTTTCAATTTCCTCGTGATTATCTTAAAAAAAATAAACTGTAACAGCATGCTTTGAGACAGGTTATTGCTTTAGGTAATATGAGGCTTGATTCATTTAATTTGTTTGTTGCTTCGATCGATATACGAAGATATTAGGTATCTCTTGTTAAGAGAAGTAAATAGGTTTCAAAATCTGTGAATCAATAATCTTGTCCGTTAAATACTTTTTAAAATTGGCTCTACTGTAATTAAAGGCGGTTTTGTATCGGCGAATTGGAAAATTAATTTTGTTAAACTGGTTTTGTAAAGAAAGCGTTACAAGTAATTTGCATGAATTTAATTAACTTAGGGGTAAATATAATAATCACCTAAATATGATTGCTCTTCGGTTTTTCTTTAGATCGTGGTATGGAAACCTATGGTCGATGTTTTTACTTGCTGCCATTTCATCTTTTTTGATCACTTTTTATACCACGGAACTTTCTGTTCCTTGGAGTCTCACATTAAGAAAACATATGCTGATATTTCTTTTCAGTTTTATACTGATGGTGTTGGCTATATTTCCTACTGGCTATGTTGTATATCGACTGGATACTGATAGTTTTATGAGGCAACATGAACTGCTGCGGTATTTGATTCAATTTTTGTTATTAGTTATGCTAATGGGCGCTCTTGCACTAAGGGTGGTATATGAGCTATATTTAGCGTTATTCGGAGTAGATCTCCAAAAGGCTGAGTATTTTGAACGAGACTTTGTTGTCGTTATATTCTGCTTGATCATGGTGCAGGTATACTATTTCATCCGGAAAGAACGAAAGGTGAGCGCTTATACGTTCAAGAGAAATCAGATTATGAAAATGTGGCTGTTGCATCGTGAAGAGTCTATAGATGAGATCGGTAGTGGTAAAGTTGTACTTTTACAAGAATTGAAAGAATCACGTGCGCAACAGGAGAGTTTAAGAATGCTCCACGAGACACAACTTGATGAATTATCTGTGGAACGGGATAAACTGATTAAATTTTATGAGGATGATCTACAGGAATTACGCGCAAGGAAACAACACCTTAGAAGCAGCCATGAATTGTTGAGTATGGACGAAATGCGGTTGAAAATATGTCTTAAAGAACTTAGCGACGAGGTTTTGGTAATAATAGGAGCAGAAAATGAATATGTTCGAATACCGCAGATAGCTTATTTCCATCTAAAAGAAGGGTCTTCCCGTTTTAAGCTTGTCGATGTATTGTTATTGGACGGGCGCGAAGGTAAAGTAGATTTGGAGTCACTTGCTAAAATAGAAAAATTATGGCCAAATTTACTGTTCCGGGCAGGAAGGGGATTGTTAATTATGCATTTGGCCATCAGAACTTTATTGAAAGAGGGAGATATGTATTTTATAGTTTTTTACGGAGCGACGCAAGAAAAATATAAAGTACAGACCGATGTGTATAAGAAACTGTTAAAAACACGTGCGGAATGGACTAAATTAATACCTGAACGACAATAAAACTAACTATCGGAGATGAGAACCTACCCCGATAGTTAAGTTCTCAAAGTTATAATCGTTCCACTACTTCCGTCAGTGGTAAACCGTAATAAGCTGCAAACTCACCAACCGTAAGATGCTGATGTTTTGCCTTGCTGTATGCATCTTTGGCCTGCTGATATTTTCGTTGGGCCTGGCGTGGACTGAGGTCTAGGATATTGGCTACGTCTTTTGCGCTGATGCACAGACGGTGTTTTTTTGACATGATAAACTGATCTGGGGATTGCCGGTGGACATAGCAGTGGCATGTGCCGGACAATCTGGGGTGATTACCTGATTCTCCTGTCAGCTAGATACCTCTCTGTCCCTCATACTGTTGGTTGCAGTGAGAAGGACAGCCCTTTCATAAGAAAATTACTAATTTACTTTTAACCGATACTCTTGTTGTTTTGTTTTAATTATTTGTTTTACAAGTTTTTAATGCTGTTCTGATGTATTATTTCAGGTTTCTACATTCCTATTTTGTTGTATTTTATACCTGCATCATCCCACCACTGGAGTGTGTGTTATTTTCCACACTTGGGTATACTGTTTCTGATGGATTACCTACTGTCTTATAGTAACTGTTTAGTAGCTCTTTAGTAGCTCTCCAGTACCTTTTTAGTAGAGGGGTAGTACCTTTCTCGTGCATTACCAGTACACTCCCCGTACCTTTTCTTGCATTTAATGATGGACAGATTGTGCCATATACTGCCATTTGCTGTTATGATGGTCGTATTAAGCCATTTTGGACCGTGATTGTTTTTGCCTGCTCCATATTTGTATTGCTATCAAAACAATAATATCATGGCAAAACAAGAAAGTTTAATCAAGTTTAGAGGTAAGGTCGGGGACCTTTCTTTTAGCAAACATCGCAGTCGAGGATACGAAGTTCGTATGAAAGGCGGTGTGGACAAGGCACGGATCCAGACGGATCCCAATTTTCAGCGAACGCGCGAAAATATGGCTGAATTTGGTAATGCAGCAAAAATGGCAAAACTCCTGCGTGTACAGTTAAATAATCTGCTACGCACATTTGGGGACAGTAGCTTACGAAACAGAATGACGTCTTTGGTACATCGCATTCAAAAAGCTGATGTTATCAATGGTAGGGGTGAACGCACGTTTTTGGAGGAGAACAGTCAGTTGCTTAAGGGGTTTGAATTTAATCAGGCCAGTAGCCTTAAAATGTTGATCGGAGTAAATTTGGACGCTTATTTTGACAGACTTGATGGGCAAGCTAACCTCACTGTTCCTGCCTTCAATCCCCAGATTGATGTGATGCTGTTGCCGGGAGCGACACATATGCAGTTTACACTGGCTGTTGCCGAGTTGAGCACGGATGATATTCCGCCCCGTCCAGAAGTTGTGAAATCGGCCTACATCCCGTTAATAGGGCAATATCCTGGCGATTTGTTAGAGGCTCCTTTGACTGTGGACGACACTAAAGTGGTGTACGTGATCGTGGGAATTTCCATGTACCAAGAGGTCAATAATGAGTTCTATCCATTAAAAAACAATCCATACAACGCAATGACAATTGTGGCGGTGGATATTCCTTAATGAAAAGTGATGAAAAACAGACAGATCCTGAAGCTTCAACGGAAATATGGAGCTCAAGGAACGAATGGAACGATCACCTTTAATGGAGAACATCTTTGCTATACGATCGAACTGCCAGACCGCAATAATATCCCTCGGATAAGTTGTATTCCGATAGGACAATATAAGCTGGAAAAGAAGCGGTATCCGAAACATGGCGAGCAGATCGGTATTCCACATGTCCTTGGCCGTGAAGCGATATTGATTCATGCCGCCAACGATGCACAGCGGGAGTTATTGGGTTGTATCGCACCCGTCACGACCTTAACGGGAGAAGGAACGGGTACCGCAAGCGGAAAGGCTTTGGCAAAACTGAAGGCACTTGTTTACAGCCTTTGGGATATGGGTGATGAAGTGTATCTGAATATTCACTAAAGAACGGAAGGCCTGGGAAAAATAATTACTTCTTATTAATTTTTCTAGGCTTTCCGTTTACAGCATTTAATTCTTATAATGATGAAAAACATTATTCAAAAAATAAGCCAGGCATTACAGGTAGTGCTTTTGGCGCCAATTAAGTTGCCAGGAAAGGCACTAAATATTATTAAATACATTGCTTTGGGACTTGGTGTGGTAGAGACAGTTCTAGATGATAAAGTGAAAAAAGGAGAGGAGGAAGGACCGCCACCACCAAAAGAGCTTCTGTCAAATAAAGAAAAGGAGGTGCAAGATGAAATTGAATGATATTCGTATCGGTACGATAGGTGGTACACTATGTTCGATATGGGTTTCATTTTCTTTCGGAGATGTGATACAGACCGTGTTGATGGCTGCATTGGGAACAGTAGTCAGTTACGCAACTAGTAGAATATTAAGGAAAATTTCAAATCGGAGGTAATTATTACCATCTAAAATTAAAAAATCCTCTCAATCGCGTTGAGAGGATTTTTTAATTTATTTATTTTTTCACAAAATTAAATGTGAAGTATACTTTAGTAAGTACTTTAAACATATTAAGGAAAGCCATCTTAAAATGTGGCAGTTAATTGTTTTATCAATAGAATCAATTAGTTATGACCTACACTTAAAAAACTAAACGCAGTGTCTCACGAATACCATCAAAATATACCGTAATGAATAAAAGTATTGATACCTTGGCAACTACGAAAATTGAAGAATTAGTTGCTGGATATAAGGTTTCATTACGGGAAAGCATGTGAGGTATCACTACTAATATTACATATTATAAATATTTACTCAATTTTATCAATTACAATTGATAAAGTCTTTTTGTCCCATTTGCTAATTCTCTCTTTATCAGCAGAAGTCACATATTTATTGTTTGGGAAATATATGAAAAAATGATCAAACGAACTAACTGATTTGAAATTTCCTGTGAAATCACTCTTATCATAAATGGTCACATTATACTTATTGGAAGTAATAGCAAAACCTCCAATATTACTTTTGAATTCGCCCAAAGCCATGTAGACTAAGCCAACGTTTTTCAGATCCTCAGCCGTATATTTACCAGGTGATAAAAATACTTCTTTTGTAGGCACAAAGTATTTATTTACGCGATCAATTTTATAAACTATAATTCCGGCCTCTTTTTCCTTTCTTTTGTCAGAAAAAGAGGTAGCTCCAAATTTATTAATAAATCGAATGATGGAAGGTTTGTTAAGATTACTCTGCATTTTGTCCTCTATATTTTTCACATAATCCTTTGCTGTATAACTAAGGACATCAAACATATATGTCGCGGCACCAGAACCTTTAAATAGTCCAATTTTACTCATATCTTGTTCCCATTCTGTCCGTAAAAATTCCAAATGCTTAACATTGCCGAGTAAAGCATTATCTAATAATTCTAATTGATCTATCAAAGTACCACCGTACACTGTTTTAAAAGATTTAAATGCATTACTTTCTTTATTAAAAAGTTCATCCACTTTTTCGTTTGATTGTTGATTAATGCAAATTAGCTTAAAACATTCTGAAATAAATCGCAAATTATAGATATGATATGCAAATGCATCTCTATCATAAAGATCAACACCGACACCATCAAATCTAGTCTGATTTTGTAAATATGTTTCTATCATTTTGATGTTAGCATTTATCTTAATCTGATCATTCATAATTAAATTGGTATGTAAATCAAGTGCATACTTAATTATGTCCCAATTATTGTTTCTTATTTTTTCTTTATTGTGAAATGCAGCTTTTTTGATAAGCCAGTTATCAATCTTTGTTTGTGAATCGATATCAATATATGGCCTGATTATGGAGTAAGCAGTTAACATATCAAAATCTTTGCCGTGACTAGGTGTATTAGTCATAAATATATATTCATCACTTTTAACAAAAGATCCTGATAATCTTAGTAACTTATTTTTTACATCAGTTAAATATAAATTTGCTTCAACATCTTTTTGAAAAAGAAAAAACCGTAGCGATTCTATCAGTAAATCTTTAAAAATAAGAGTTCGATCAGTAGGCCAAGTCTGATTAGCTAAGCTTAGTTTACTTGTTTCATAAATATTATCAAATACGTATTTTCTGGTGTGGTCAGTTTTTTGTATTTGGTCAATCAACTCAACAAACCCCTTGCGGCTTAATGCAGAGTTATGACTATATTGACTTGTATCTGATAGTCCACTCATTGTACTACTTGTATCCAAAATGTTAGAATTACTCAATGAGCTGATAGCTATATTATTATTAAGCATATCTTTACTGCAACTAATGTGTAGAACAGAAAAGAAATATAACCCTAATTTTATTACTTTTTTTAAAATTAATTTTTTCATAATTGATCTTTTAATGGTTAATAATCTTATAACATATTTATTAATGAAGTATTGTAATCCTTTTTTTTCCGTGAAAAAAATCTCCGTAAAATTATATTATAAACTCTTTATAAAGAGAGTCGCTTAGTAAAATTGAATTTCAGTATTATATTAAATAATATAGTCGTAAAATCGGGTCAAAATCGGGGTAATTTCTGTTCATTTTTGGTGAAATTACATTATGTAAAATGGGAAGGCTTAAAGAAAATGATTTAATCTAGAGTGTTTATTAAATATTTTAAGAAGGCGGATTTCGATCGAGTACGTCGAAAAACTGATATGTACCTAACTCTTGTTCCGATTTAATGTAATATTAGCAATATTTCAGTATAATAAACTAGCGTTAGTTTGATGATAAATACTTTATCTTAACATGCTTTATCGATCCAGTTTTAAAATCTTTTAAAACATAATTTATATTGTTTTCAGGAATATCTGAATCTTTAGTCATGTCATCTAAAGCCTCACAAAAGGAGGTGTTTGCAAAATTTTTGTTTCCAATTTCCAGTATTTCGTCACCTACATTTACTATCTTTTCAAGATTTTTACTGTAAACCACACCAATTATAAATTTGTTGTTATGAAAAATATGCCCAACTTCTCTTATTTTTCCTATATTTTTTAATTCTATATTCTCATAAGGTTCGAAAAAAAAACGTCTCTGCTTGTAATCCAAAGTAATTTTCCCATACTTAAGTATTTTGGTTCCCAGTAAAGATTCTGATCCTGAAGAAGTTATTGTATTGACATTAGAAAATACTTGATCATTGATAAAGAGCTTAGGAATTTTCAAAGCAAATACTTTTTGCTCCTGTCCCTTCCCATGTAATCCTAGTGAAGTAAAACCATCTGTCTGCGCTAGAGTTTTTATAAGATTCGAATCACCTTTCAAAGAGTTATAAGTTTCTAACGACATGTCGTAAAAACCATTTGCACCTGTATCAAATAATACCCGATCAAGTACCTTCACATTATTTTTATCAAAATTCAAGTTTATATATGGAGTGCTATGTACGTCGGACAACTCCATCTTTAAATATGATTTTTTATCTAGTGGAGAGTTCTCAATGCTATTTTTGATTGTTATAGTCTTACTCTTTTGATCAATTTGAACAATAGAATTTCTCAGGATGTTGCTACCTATTATACCTTCAATACCCCAACATTTGAAAAGATCATTGTCGTCCCTGATAACAATAGCGCTAGAATTCAAAAAAGTTATATTTCCGATATTTAGTTGTGGAAGGAGAGTTATGACTGATTCTTCTTTTTGACCATTGGCATCGTTAACATTCACCCCCTGTATCTTTTTAAGTTGAAGTTTTGTGTAAATTTTATTACTTACAATTAGAGGAGCTCCTGTGTCAAAAAGAAATTTGTAGCTTTCTCCGTTAATAGTTATGTAAACAAACATTTTTCCAGAAAGCTGCTCATATGGAAGGCTCTGATCGTATATCTTTTCCTTTATCGTTCCTTGGTTCATAGTAAACGCTTCTTGAGAAAAAGATTTAAAAGACCAAAATAAAAGAATAACAGCAACAATAAAAATTTTTAAGTATTCAATTTTTGAAGTGAGCTGTCTCCTTATTTGTATTTTATACGTACTCATTATTATTTGCATTTAGAAAACTACGTTTAGTTTGATCCCATCATTTTGTTAATTATCTAGTTTTGTAATCTTAAAGATTAGACTAATTGAGCATTAGTCTAATCTTTGAAAATACTAAGGTTTTTTAACACATTTGATAGTCATGCCGCGATCTTTGGGATAATCAGTAACTCTATTACCAGCGCCCGTTCCTCCTCTCTCATCGACTTCTAAAGTAACACCTCTAGTTGAGCTGTAGCTATCTGACGCCCAGTACATACCGTCATTTTTATTAGATACATCACAATCATTATCCGTGATCCAACCGGCCTCATGGAAATATACTCTTTCCCCTGTGTTATTAGATCCTGTAAAATATACTGCTCCATTTTCGGGACTATTTGGTATTGCTACATTCAAATTCCTAAAATCCGCTGTAGTTGGAGTCCTCCATGTATTTTTAGGTAGTACCTCCTTGCATGGATCACCGAAAGTCACAGTTTCATCATTGGTCATGCTTCTGGGGTATAATGAATTCCAGTTCCAATAATAATTACATTCGTGAGTCGTTCCCACTAAGTACGGCTCCGAAATTTTATACTGATTAATGTTATCGGTAGGGTCATAGTAGAGAATTCCATATGCCCATTCAGTATCCCCTATAACAGTACCTTTGTATTTTAACGTAACTAATCCTCTTTTTAAACTTTCTGAACTTGCCGAAAAACCTTGGATTACGGCCAGGCGAGGATTTGATGATTTAATTAAATCAATTCTATTGCCTGATTTATTTATAGCGATTTCTGTAAAAGAAACCTGGATATTAGTAATCGGACTTGTTGTATATAGTTCATTTGTCGATATTTTTGTAGAAGGAGATGCTTCATCCTTAAATGTAATAGCGCTATTGCTTTCTGAAGTCGTAAGCACTTGAGTAGCGAGCGATCCTGTTTTCAAACCAAAACCTTGGGTGGTCAACGGTAATTTGACGAAATTTGCTTTAAGACTGTTAAAACTATTTGCAAATATAGGAGATGCATCGACTTTAAGCTCAATTTTTGAAATCTTATGCTCAAATTGAACGTCGATTATGCTTCCAGATAAAGAATTGGTTGTGATTTTGCCTTCGTCGTAAAGAAAAGGAGCATCTGTTCGTGTCTCAATTACTGGATTACTTAGATCTTTAGGCATTGGGATAGTTTTATCGTCATTATATGAATAAGCATACCAACGGTAGGTGACATTAGATTTAAGATCAAGAGTATATTTAGAGCTAGCAACGGTGATCTCTGCAGATTCACGATAAATTTCAGAACCATCCTTTACTTCGTAAAATAAAACTCTATATTTTTTTCCAAAACCCATTGCTGTAACATTATTCGTAGAGACAGCAGATCTTTTGTTAGACATACTATTATTTTTAATAGTAGAATTTACATCGGGAGATGTAGACCACGAAAAATCACTAAAATTTTCTTCATTAAGTAATGTCTTATTTGATACCCCGCTCGTTTCTCCTTTTAGTGCCTTCGTAGACTGCATATTTCCTATATCGGACACTAAAACGACTGGTGCTTTAATCTGGCTTACACTAATTGAAACATTGCTTGATTGGCTAATATCCTTTTCTTCCGTTCTCTCACAGCTGTTAAATAAGGCCGTAGTAAAAAGCACAGATATTAAACATAGTAAATAGATTAATTTCTTATTATGTGTTATTGATTTCATTTTTTTATTATTAAAATTCAAAGTCGTAATTTTTTTCTTCAGATGATTGATCCATGATTTCGGGTCCGATAGATGCCGGGGCAGCTGATCCGGCTGCAATCCCTTGCTCCATCTCGATCATTACCATTTTAATTTGTGGTTGTATGTATTTGCCTTTCACTTTTGTAGCTTGAAAGTCCAGTTTGTTATTCTCATTTTCCTTTGTCATTTTGTTCTTGTTTTTGATTTAAAACTAATATTATCCTTAGCGTGATATTTTTGATTTGATAATAATCTTGAAACTCGATTTGATATTGTTTTCAGATATTATTTTTTAAAAATATAATAGGTAAAAAAATGCTTTATATAATTACCTATCGTAATTTTATCCGATTACCTCTTGGGGAATAGGCCTTGTACTGCTTTTCGCATAAACAAGTACGCTTATTTCATAACTGCTACATCATATATTGGAATAGTCTAATTAATAAATAACATTAAATTGAATGATTAAGTGCATGAATAATCCGGATTATTCGCCAGCAAATATCTATCATTTAATCAGAAGAGTAGGGTGTAATTTTTAGCTATTTAGGTTGTTAATATTGTCAAAGATAGATATTTACAACATTTTCTAGTTAGGATTTATAGCAGTATTTCAAATATAATTATCACACAGTGAAAATATATTTTTCATGTGAATCTAGCACAACGAGGTCACTATATTTATCACTACACGAATGTGTGTGGACTATGAAACTTTGGTATATAATATAGGCAAATCTCATTTTGAGTGCGATTTTGCTACTGTATCACAATAGAATCAAGATAGAGGGAAATCATAAAATTTACACTGTTGATATATGGGTAGGGGATAAAGTGAATAAATTGGTTTGATGTTTTTTTATACCTTTTTTGATAAAATTATACCCCTGATGTCTAGAGGATTAAAAGGAAATTTGAAAACAAATCTTCTTGGAAATCAAATGGCTGGATTATCGAAAAGATCATGACAATTATGTAACTTAACAGTTTAGTAATTGACCTTGAATAAATGCGAGCTTATATCGTGTTAGCGTTAAAGCAGGTAAGGATTGATGAATTATGACAGATAATGAATATTATCTAAGTGACATTTTGCAAAAAAAAGTTCGGTGATTTTGATTTGTCTTTATTTTTTACTGCATAAGTACAAACTCGGTAGGTTAGGTGTATTCTATGTCTTAAAATTATATTGAAAAAATATAGATCAAAAATCTAATGATATAAATTAAGTTACAGTATCCAGTCATATTTTATGTAATAAGTTTTTATTGATCAAAAGCTCCGCCAAAGCTATGCTCAAATTGTGTATTTACAAAAGTTTTTAATTTCCCATATATGAGAAAGCCATTTATACGGTTTACAATATTTTTTTTGATTATTACTCTTCAAAATGTCTTTGGACAGTCCTTGAAATTTGAGACACTTGAATATAAAAATGTATTTGAGCAAAGTCCAGTTGTTTCCATCACACAAGATCTCCAGGGAAGGCTTTGGTTTGGCGAGAATAAAAATCTTTTTAAATATGACTCATACCGAATAGTTAATCTTTTTGATGAAGATTCTTTGGTGAGAAAGGAAATAAAGTATGTTTCTAAATTAGCGGTCAATGGTCTAAATGATCTGTTTATTGCTTCATCCAACGGCGTATATATTTATGACATTACTAAAAAGAATTTGAAGACTGTAGAAAGTAAGGTTTTAAAATTTGATTTTTATGCGGATCACATGCTTGCTCATGGTAATCATGTTTTTATATGTTCTGATAAAGGTTTATTTGTCGCAATGCCTAATGGTGACAATTATATTTTAAAAACAATACTTAAACGTCCTAATATATTTGCTATAAATCATCTAAAAGAAAAAAAATTTATAGTAGCTTCCGAAAAAGGAATTGAGCTTCTATCTTGGGACGAAACTCAACCGGTAAAGCTTGAAAATTTGAGAATCCCATTTTCATTTGTTGGAAAAGACAATGTGATAACAATATATACTGATCAAAAGGATATTTGGGTAGGAACAAAAAAAAATGGGATCTTTCGATATAATTTTCTGGATGATAATTGGCTAATTTATAAAACGAGCAACAGTAATCTTTTGAACAATGAAATTTGGAAAATTATTAAAGATCGAGAAGGTAAAATTTGGATTGCTACGCAAAATGGATTATCCATGTATAACGTTAATAATTCATTTGTAAATTATCAAAACAATCCTTTTTTACCAGGTTCTTTAAATGCAAATTCAATTTGTGATCTCTATTTAGATAAACAGAATATTATGTGGATTGGAACATTCTACGGAGGCATGAACTATTTAATTCCAGACCAATTTGAGCCTATCATTTATTCCACTTCATCTGCTTTACAGAGGCGCTTAAGTGCAAATGTCATCAATAGTATAGAAATGGTAAACGGAGATTATTGGATTGGAACAGAAAAGTATGGCATTAATATTTTAGACGAAAAATCAAAAAGTATTAAGAGGGATAAATCTCTTTCAACATTATTACATACAAAATCTCTATATTATCATAAAGGTAAAGTCTATATTGGGACAAGGGAGACGGGCTATTCAATATATGATTTAAAAAGCAAAACGGTAGCAAATTTTATGTTACATAGCAGCCCGGTTTCACATATGAATATCGTACATGATATTATGGTTTCTGGTAATGGAACTATTTATCTTGGTACAAAAGCCGGTCCCTTTGTAATTTCAAATAACAAAAAACCTCAACTAATTTCTGAAATTAAGAATTCTCCATGGGTCGATTTTGAACAAGATAATAAAGGCCGTATTTATGCTAAAAGACTTTACGGCACGTTATACGTGAAAGAAAGCGAGAGCAAACCGTTTGAACCCCTCTTTGGACCCGTCTCTGATTATTTTATTGACAAAGAAAATATCGTCTGGCTTACTTCCGAAAAGAAAGTTGTTAAGATATCTCCTAATGGCCATATCGTAACTATCGCTGAATTTGAAGGAATAAAACTCAATGGAATTGTCGTTATCAAAAATGATCTTTGGATCACTTGTGATAAAGGTTTATTGGTGTATAATATAGCAACGAAACAAATGCGTATACTAAATAAATACGACGGAATACCTCTCAACAACCTTTCAAATTCTTTAATAAAAGTATTATCTGATAAAAGTATATTGGTTACAAGTTTAGCGGGTTTGATACAAATTGATCCTAGTCAATTAAGCAACAATCTCACAGCATCGCTGTATCTAGAGGATATTATTGTTAATGAAAATAGGTCAGTATTAACACAATTAATCCAAAAAGATACAACTAATAATTATTCGCTAGACCTAAAATATAATGAAAATCTGATTACTTTATCATTCGGTAGTAATAATTTAATCAAACCGGCTAAAAATAAATATAAATATATATTGAAAGGTGTTGATCCAGAATGGAGGGTGGATGATAAACCTGATTTTCGGTATTCCAATTTATCTCCAGGCAAGTATGAATTTGAGATTTATATATGCAATAATGATGGAATTTGGAGTACAGTTCCTTTAAATATCTCTATTAAAATTTCACCACCAGTATGGCGCTCTTGGTGGGCATATCTCCTATATTTATCCCTCCTAACGGTTGTACTCCATCAGCTATATAAATTTCGTGTGGAAAGAAAGTTAGCTAGTAATCTAGAAAGAGTTCAAAAAAATAAAATTAAATTTTTTACACATATTTCTCATGAAATCCGTACACCGTTGACTCTTATAAATGCACCTTTAGATGATATAATTGAAGACTCCATTGAAAACGAAGTGTTACATAGGAAATTAAAGAGAATAAAGAAGAATACAAATAAATTATTGAATATTGTTAATGAACTTCTTGATTTTAAGAAATTTGATGAAAATAAATACCCTTTAAAAAAGTCCATTGTTTCTTTTAAAGAGTTTTTGGAAGATAATTTTTATCTTTTCTCTGATCTGGCCAAGTTGAAAAATATAAATTATTACATTCGAAGAATAGATGACGTCGGTCAAATTGCAATAGATGTCAATCAATTTGAAAAGGTGATATTTAACCTACTTTCAAATGCAATTAAATATACCCCATTAAATGGAACAATTTATCTGGAACTATTAGACGATGATGAAAATCTTCAAATTAGAATTGTTGATAATGGGATAGGAATTAAACCCGAGTATGAATTTTTAATATTTGATGAATATTTCCAGGTTAATCCTGGCGGAGGCGAAATAGGTATTGGTATCGGGTTGGCCCTATCGAATGAAATCGTGAAAAAGCATGGTGGGAAATTAGAATATCAGCCCATTTTAGAAGATGGCGAGTCTAAGACTTTATTCTCGATAACAATAGAAAAAGATTTAAAAGAATATGAACTTTATTTACCGGTATCCCCTGCGCCAAATAAAAGTGATGCGCTTGCTAAAAATATACCGTATACGTCAAAAAGTAAAACAACAATCTTAATTATTGAAGATAATGTAGAAATACAAGAATTTTTAATAGATCTTCTCAAAGATGATTATTATGTATTTACTGCAAATGATGGAGAGGAGGGGTATAAAATATCCACTCAGCATTTACCGGACTTGATTGTTTCGGATATTATGATGCCCAAAATGAACGGTATTGAATTATGTGAAAGGATAAAATCAGAAGCCGCAACGTCTCATATACCGATTATTTTGTTGACAGCAGTTATGGATCCTCAACAGTTACTAGAAGGCATGAAATATGGTGCCAATATTTATTTAACAAAACCTATTGATAAGATTTTATTAAAACTAACTATAAACAATCTTTTACAAATATCTGATAAGAGGAGAAGAGAATTTGATATTGAGAAAAGTGAAATTGATAATGAGATTGACCACAAATTCTTTAATTCCTTAAATAGTTTGATTGAGGAAAACTTATCAAATGAAGAATTTGAAGTTAATTATATATCGATGCAAATGGGAATGAGTGTTTCTACATTATATAGAAAATTAAAAGCTGTAACAGATCTTACCGTTAACAATTATGTTAAAATTTACCGTTTGAACAAGGCAAAGTCTTTATTAGACAGTAAATTGAATATCAGTGAAGTTGCATATATGGTTGGTTTTTCAGATCGTAAATATTTTAGTAGAGAATTTAAAAAGCATTTTGGGTCTAATCCTTCAGATTACTTACCAAAAAAAAATAATAAATAGAGTTGGACATAGTAAATCCGTTACCATGAAAAAATCAGATTGCTTTTTTTCATTGTCTCGATAGTCCTGTCATCCTATCGAATTGCTGGTTGGCAATAGCATCCCCTCGTATCGGTTGTATGCCGATAGGACAATACAAGCTGGACAAGGAGCGATATTGATTCATGCGGCTAACGATGCACAGCGGGAATTGTAGGGTTGTATCGCACCCGCCACGATCTTAACAGAATAAGGAATGGGTACCGCTAGCGGAAAGGCCTTGGTAAAACTGAAGGCACTCGTGTACAGCCTGTGAGATATGGGAGATGAAGTGTATCTGAATATTCACTAAAAGGCGCAAGTCTCGGCAAAAATCATTACTCACGTTCAAATGCCTTACATTTTTTTGTATCAAAACTGTCTACTTCTTGCAAAACGAATACTTAATAGCAATTATGAATAGATTTTACGCCTAAATAGCTAAAAAAACACCCCTGTTTTTTAATTTTTTCATAACAATTTTGAAATAGTTTAATAATGAAAGTCATGTTACATAATATTTCACTTTAAGTCCATTATTAGTCACGTGTAATATTTGTTAAAAATAATTTTATGTTAAGAAACAATTTAAAGGAGAGGGGCGTAGTTGCGCCAGGACCTATGGATACTCCATTTTTTTATGGAGAAGAAAGTGACCACTCTATAGCCTACCATAAATCAGCATCAGCACTAGGCGGGCTTACGGAGATTTATGATATAGCTCCAATTGTTAAATTTCTTGTGACTGATGGATGGTGGATTACTGGGCAAACAATTTTTGCTAATGGAGGATATACTACACGTTAATTCGGAAATCATACATTTTAATTTGGTGAAGCGATAATGGATTTTAAGACAGTACTTTCTGAACATGATATTGATAATATTGTTGAGATGGCATTATTAGCCTGGCAGCAAGGAGATAGTTTGCTTTTCTTATCATATTTTAAGGACAAAGCACAGCTATTGGATGCAAAAGGACAACCTCATATATTAAAGAACTTTGTGAAGTCTGGTTGCAAACACGCTAAATTCACAATGATAGAAAAGGTTGAAAATGGAGGCAAAGATGTTATTGGGACTCTTCAATCAAAAAAATGGGGTGTGTTAAAAGTCTATTTTAAATTTAAGATTAATTATAAAAAAGAAATTATCAGTTTATGCGTGGAGCTGGCGTCGTAATTTATATTGATACTTTCAAAATTTGATGACTTTTCTGTAGTAAAAATTAGATACAGAATTGTGCGAATTGGATATCAGATATGTTTTAATTTCTGTTTTCTTATGGGGAGACTTGAGTTAACGGAATTATCGCTTTTTTTGAAATCTATACAATTAATTAATGTGTAAGTAAGGTGAGCATAGTTTTGAATACTGTCAAATTATCAAATTAAATATAGAATGGTTAAATATTCACAAAAATTTAAAGATCAGGTAGTCAATGTAATTTTAAGTGGGGAATTACTGTTAAATGAAGCCAGTTTAAAATATGGAGTAGCAAAATCAATAATAATAAGATGGATTAATAATTCCCTTAGAAAATGTGAACAAGATAATTTTTAATACCCTATCTAGCAGTTTGACATCAGGGAATTATTATCTTTCAAAATACCTAAAATTGGCAATTTATTATGAATAGAATTATTAAAGAGAATCGAATCCAAATAATAGATGTATTGAGAGGGTTTGCGTTAAGCATTATTATTTTTATGAACTTTGAAAGCATTATGAAAATTCCCTTTAATGAAGCAGACCGAGACTTGTATCATGTAATGAATGTTTTATTCAAGGGTAAAGGATATATTCTGTTTTCGTTTCTTTTTGGTTATGGCACCTTTATTTTTATGGAAAATGCGTATAAAAAAGGTCTTTCTCCAGCTTTGTGTTTTTTTAAAAGAATTATTTTTCTTTTTGTTGTGGGCTTTTTGCATCGGTATTTACAAGCAGGCGAGGCGTTGACCTATTATGCAGTCTTTGGGCTGTTTCTCCTTCCCAGCTATAAACTAGATTCTAAATACATATTTTGTATTGCTACTTTATTTTTTGTAGAGAGTACGATTGCAGCTGCACAGATATTTAGTTCTTTGGGGATGATATTTTGTGGTTTTGGGATAAGTAAAATTAACTTTTTCTCAATTTACATGAATAAGAAATACAGCAAGCAATATCTTTTAATATTAGCACTTTTTGTAGTGCTTTCCATTCTTGGGTATTTTTGGATCTACAAATATATATACATTTATCATATTTATTACTTATCCAAAGCGATGTTTATAGGTGGAATTTTGCAGAGTATAGCATATACTTTATTGGTCATATTGCTTTATTTGCATTCGTCTATCTTTAAAAGATTATTATATGAGTTTGCCTATCTGGGGCGAATGTCCTTAACAAACTATTTGATGCAGACTATAATGCTATTTGTATTGGCATATTTTTGTCCTGGCACTACATACCTACAAGGAATTTATGCAAGTATAGCGGTGTTGTTTTTGCAATATTTATATAGTAAATTTTACCTAATCAAGATAGATTCTGTAGGTCCGTTTGAAAAAATATGGAGGAAGTTTACGTATTATGATTTTAAAAAGTTGATTGGAAAGACTAGTTTTTAATGAATTGTGGATAACTAAATTTTAGGCATAAAAATGGTTATGATACTCTTATCGTACTACCGTTCTTCTAAACACCCTAGCTTTGTTTCCAACCTGAAAGAAATTGGAGCTCCTCTTGAATACGATCGATCGCGACATAGGTATTATTATGAAGAAGAATATTTGATTCAAATCAAGGCTAATATCCAAAACTCGATCTGAAATAGATAAGACCTATTTCTGCAGGGAAGTATTATTTATCAAATAATATCTCCAGTGCTTTTTTTGAGCATTGAGCAACTGTAATTTAGTTGTTTATGAACACCTGTCAAATTTTAGCTTTTTACAATAGACTTCAAAAATCAATCTTATTGTCCATTTTCTTGATACATAATTTATAAAAGGGGATATGGACTAGGGGAAATCAGGTATCAGCTATTAAGTCAGATCCAATAGGTTTTAATGAGTAAAAAGAGTATTAAATAAGTCTTTCTGAAGGTTAGTCGAAAACTTAATTTGAGATATTCTTTTTATATTGTTGTAACAATTTTTTTATTCAATCGACTAATCGATTATTATCAGTTAACTTATTTATGAATTTATCTATAACAAATCTCAGTAATTTCCTCTCAAATTTTGTGTTCAAATAGGTGCAATCGTGTAATAAAAACCTCCTGAAATGCTCGGTTCAGGAGGTTTTGTTTCCTATATGAAAATAGAAGAATCCTGATGGGCATTAGTTATCAATCGCCTATAAAACTTCGAAAAGGTCTTTATATTTTACTGTAGTACCGTTCAATTTCATTTCAATCGCGGATTTTGCTCTTGGTGCAAAGGCTGGAACAATTCCGATCACGTAGCCCGGAATGATGAATGATATTTGACCGTTTTGAGCGATAGCACCTTCTCCGATTCGATTTCCGATGATTGAATATCCGTGACCATCAATAAAATTACCGGTTATTGTAAATGGCTCTCCGACATATCGTGTTGTATGAGCAGATGTATTCCAATTTAAGTTTCTAACTTCAACTTGCTCTGTACTTGTTACGCTATAAAAAGGACTGCTGTAACTGAAATTGAAAACACCATCTAGAACATTACGCACAGCAAATGATTGTGTATCATAGGAACTGTTAAAATAATGTGGTACGG
The DNA here is from genome assembly GCF_012030425.1 of Sphingobacterium sp. B16(2022). Lineage (GTDB taxonomy): Bacteria > Bacteroidota > Bacteroidia > Sphingobacteriales > Sphingobacteriaceae > Sphingobacterium > Sphingobacterium anhuiense. The sequence continues at coordinate 586,719 of NZ_JAAUVN010000002.1, forward strand.
CATGTTTGCCTACTGTTGAGGTATAGGGAAGGTACAAGATCGGTATAAGATTGCCGAAAAGGGGGCGAACCTGTTCCGAATGAGAATTGCTTTATCTCTGAACTTACAGTTTTTGAGCTTATGTATGGCGCTGAAAATAGTGACAATCCGAAAAAATCACTTGATGCGGTAGATAAATTTGTAAAAGGATTATCCATTATTCCAAATATGGCCTCAGTAAAGCATTACGCCAAAACAAAAGTCTTCCTTAGAAAAAATGTACACCTATGCATGATGAATTTGATAATAGGAGTTACTGCTGTTGCTCACCAATTAATCTTAATGACAGATAATATCAAAGATTTTAGGTTTATTCAAAACCTTAAAATTGAAAATTGGTTCGAACGAATTTAATTTACTACCTGCAGTCTCTTCCTGCGGTTACTTTTCTTTTACCCTAAAAAAAAGAGTTTGCAATTTTTTTTCATAGCAGATTGGAGAGGGCTCAATAAATAATATGAATTCTGATAATTTCTTAAAAACATCTTTATTCTGCCGTGTGAATAGCTCTTGCTGTTCAATCCTTTTTTTTATTTCGTTTAAAAATAAAAAAGATTTTTTTATTGTAAATAAATCGCTAATTTTAACTTGATGTATGTGCTTAAGGATGTCCACCTCTGTTTCAAAGATGGGCTTGCGCATATAACTATTTTAAAATGATCAACACCTGAACCCTTTTATTATAGCACCCTTACCAACGGCTCAATACTGATAAACCACGTTTTAACAACGAATATATTAGATATAAAAATAGTTATGCATCCTGCAGGCTTGATGCAAGCGAGAGACCAATAGTCTTAAGTTTGTTGTCAATTGTTTTTTTATCTGTATTAAATCTTTATATATATGAACCACAGATTAAATGAACAGCAATCCTTGCTGCAGGTATTTGTAAGTGATAAACCAGAACCGCGTCCATGGCTGAGGAATTTGAATCAGTCGCGAGATCCCGCCTTGATCTTTTTTGAATTAGATAATATTACTTTAACAGATGGTGGCTTGTCGATCTTCTCTTTTTATGGTAAAGACCTATCCATGCGCATGACTACCTGTGCTTCAGAGAGTGAGAAAAAACTATACTCTACCCCCGATGAACCTGTCGTTACTTTTCATTTGCAGATGATGGATGACCATTTCAGCCGTTTTTCCGATGACCCTAACCAGAGTCTGTGGATGGCGGACCAAACCCGGTTATTCTGGCAAAACAAAGAAACTGTCATCTATGAATTGCCGGACGGGATCTGCAACCATCTGGATCTATTTTTTAGACCCGATCATTTTTTAGAAATGGCAGATCGATATCCCATCTTGCGAGAAATGGCGATGGAAGTAAAAACAAGCCCATCTGGAAACTTAGATTTTTTTGTATCACAAAGTAACGACGATGTCGATGATCTGGTGGACCAGCTGTTGGATGAACTGCAGGATTATGCGGTGAGCACGCAACGCTTTCAGCATCTCATCGAATGTTTACTCTTGCGCTGTATGGGTGTCATTGTAATCGTTGAACCGATACCTGATGACGCAATATCCGCAGATGATTATTATTTGCTAGATGAAAGCACACATGGATCCCAGTCCCATCCTAACCCCAGTTACTTTTATACAGAAGAGCTACAAAAACTTGTTGACAGCTTGCAGATGTTGACAGAAGTAGAAGTGAAAAACAAATTTTACGAAGAAAGACTTGCTTATTTTGATCATAAGAAAAATACAGCAGCCTGTCAAAAACTCATGGATAAAATAAAATCTCGCTATCCCCTGATTATGGGCGATACGATTGATATTGTAGCAGATTTTTATTTTGCGATAGCTGAATGTCTAGATAAACAATACAAAAAGTATCCTTTGGATGACCAGGAGATGAAAATAGTGACCGAAGCTATTGCATTTGTCTGTGATCAATCATTCCAACTTCGTCTGCCATCTCCTGTTTGTCTAGAACTCTATCACAAATGGACCAAAAAATCCTATTACCAAAATATGGATCTGGATAAAATAAGCGCGCTATTAGCGAAGGTTATATCCGAAAATGATCTGAATGTACCTAAGCTGGATGGCTCCCCAGAATCTAAAGCGATATTTTCGGAATATATGAAAGAGCAATTTGGCTTGAAGCCGATCTCGAATTTTATGGATGAAGGCGAAAAAGATAAACCCAAAGAAGTGACCGAACTTTACCAGACGCTCATCCAAAATTTGCCAGATGAATTTACCATAACCGATGACGGCGGAATCAAAAAAAGCGACCTGATCCGGATTCTGGATTTTGCTTATGATTTAAACGATGTTATTCCGATGTTATTGGTCGAAATTGAACATTTTTCAAAGGACGTGCAATATGTCGATAAGCAAACTTTTGAAAAAATATACTGGTGGCTACTGGCTATGAAAGAAAGGAATAGCGACCTTCATGAACAGGATCTCATGTTACGTAAAGATCGGCTATTTGGTCTGGTGCAAGTTTATGAATCTGCCATAGATGGAAAGCATGCGGTCGAATGGAGAATTAGTCAAAGTAGGGAGGTTTTCGTGAATTTGGCATCTAAACTCATCAAAGTCCGGCTCAGGATGGAAGAACAGATGAGTAGAGGAACTTTTATGCTGTGCGTTAAGGCATTTATTCGAGCAGGAGATACCTATAAATTGCCAAAGGAGTAATGATGGTTCTAATTGCTTGAATGGCTATTGCAGGCCGTCAAAGGTTTAAATCTTATTTGATTCTGCCCTTAAAGTCAGTACCGGCATATTGTTCATAAACTGTTTTCAGGGATAGATAGATCGCTTTTACACAGTCGAAATAATACTCCACTATAATCCAGTTCCGGTCAGTAAGTTTTTCAAAGAAATATCTGGAATCAAGGAAAAGTGTCGATAATGTTTTGATGATTGCATTTATCAGAGTTTATTGAAGCTATTTTTTAAATAGATAATCATGTTGTTAAGAAAGGTAAATAAACCAAATTATATGAATGGTTATTTTGAATTTATATTATCTCAGCATTTACAAATGCTATCAGAAAATGTAGGTAGGGTACGATTCTATTGAAAACAATATCTATAAAATTAATAATAGACTTTATGGATATTGTGCTAACTGTTGGTTGATTATAAGTGAATTATTACTTATTTTTTTAGATTTAAAACCGAAATAGATTATATTCTCGGTACTTATGATGTAGAAGGTTATTCCGATATTGAGATTATTGATTTAATTGCAGTTTAAAGAATTTAAACGTATTTTATGTTGCTGAATGTAAAAGTTGGATGGAGTTAAATCCCATCTCAAAAGTGATGGAGAACCAGTTGTTCTGAAATACAAATCACTACTGGTTCGATTTTGACCTTCGTCAATGTTTCTTAAATATTTTTGTTGCAACTTTGACTTTCAATAATGTTATATCTACGATTACAATGATGCTTCCAGACTTAATTCAAAAGATAACAATGCTCAATGAGAAGCAGTTAACCACTGTCATTTCATACTTTAAACCTGTTGAAGCAAAGAAAAACGAACAGTTGCTTGAGTATGGCACAGTAGCAAACCGACTCTTTTTTATTAACAAGGGCTGTCTTCGATTGTATTATTCTAATGATGATCAAAGTATCATTACAAGGTTCATGGCATTTGAAAATACGTTCCTAACTTCTATTGTAAGCTTTATTTCCAGAGAGCCTTCGACAGAATATATTCAGGCAGTGGAAGCATCAGAACTTTTAGTTATTACATACGAGGACTTTTCTTATTTAAGAAAAACTATACCTGAATGGGACAAGATGTATATTTATATACTGGAATACGGATTAACGGTCATTACTTCCAAATTAGGTAATCTACTTACACAGAGTGCTACCGAACGTTATCGCAATCTGCTTAAAAACAATCCTGAACTTATACAGAGGTTGTCCAACTCCAATCTTGCTGCCTACCTGAATGTATCGCCGGAAACACTCAGTAGGCTAAAGTCTCAGATATAGTAGCTACATGAACCAGAACTATTATATATCACCTATCCTGTTAAAATCTGCAGGTACAAATAAATTTTCAATATGAGAAGTGACGAGGTAAAAAAGGGGAATCAGAGAACACCACATAGATCATTGTTCCGAGCTACAGGACTAAAAGATGAAGATTTTGCAAAGCCATTTATCGGTGTAGCAAACTCATTTATAGAAATAATTCCAGGACATTTTTTTCTGAATAAAGTAGCTGAGATCATAAAAGATGAGATCAGGGCCAATGGATGTGTTCCATTCGAGTTTAATACAATCGGTGTCGATGATGGCATTGCTATGGGACATGATGGGATGCTGTTTTCACTACCAAGCAGAGAACTTATTGCAAGCTCAATAGAAACCGTGATGAATGCGCACAAACTTGACGCAATGATAGCGATACCCAACTGTGACAAGATAGTTCCGGGAATGATCATGGGTGCTCTTAGAGTGAATGTGCCAACAATTTTTGTGAGCGGTGGTCCAATGGCCAAAGGATATAAAAAAGATGGGACCCCAATTGATCTAGCCTCTGCTTTTGAAGCTGTCGGGAAACACGAAGCAGGAAAGATCAGTGATGAAGAACTTCTGGATATTGAATGTAATGCCTGCCCTAGCGGAGGTAGCTGTTCGGGCATGTTTACCGCAAATTCAATGAATACTTTAATGGAAGCTATGGGTATTGCGCTACCCGGAAACGGAACAATACTGGCCCAAACGAGTGAACGTGAGGCACTATACAGAAGTGCTGCGAAAAGAATTTGTGAAATAGCAAAGGACGAGGCTGCTGGTGAGCGCTTTAAGTTAAAAAACATTTTGAATGAAAATGCCGTCAGGAATGCTTTTGCTGTGGATATGGCAATGGGCGGAAGCTCAAACACGGTTTTACATATGCTGGCTATTGCTAATGAAGCAGATGTTAATTTTCAACTCAAAGACATCAATGAGATTTCTAAAAAAGTTGCTCATATCGCGAAGATATCACCTAGTTTATCAACCGTCCACATGGAAGACATTAATAAGGCTGGTGGTGTAAATGCAGTGATGAAGGAAATGACAAAAAGGGGTAATACAGTTTTATTGGACAATTTGACAATCAGCGGGGAAACATTACTGGAAAAAATTGCGAATGCAGAGATCAAAGATGAAAATATCATCCGAACTATTGACAATCCTTACAGTCCGGTAGGCGGATTAGCCATTCTTTATGGCAATCTTGCTGAGGAAGGTGCTGTTGTAAAAACAGCTGGCCTTACCGGCGCAAGGGTATTTACCGGTAAGGCTGTATGTTACGATGGACAAGATGAAGCTATTACAGGTATACTGATGAAAGAAGTAAAGGCGGGTGATGTCGTGGTAATTAGATATGAAGGTCCTAAGGGCGGACCAGGTATGCAGGAAATGTTAACTCCGACAAGTTTGATCATGGGCATGGGATTAGGAAGTTCGGTTGCACTGATTACAGATGGAAGATTTAGTGGAGCAACAAGAGGAGCCTCAATCGGCCACGTATCGCCAGAAGCAGCCGAGGGTGGCATGATTGGCTTACTTAAGAACGGTGACGAAATCCATATCGACGTTGATAATTACATCTTATCTGTTAATCTGGATGATGAGGAAATTGCCAGACGGAAAGCGACGTTTGTGCCTATTAAAAAACCATTACAATCAAAGTGGCTTGGTCAATATAGGGCTTTGGTTACCAATGCAAGCAACGGAGCTGTCTTGAAATCAGACTTATAATCTTGATTAATTAGAAGTCTCGGTCAAACTAGTTCTTCGTCAATTTTGGCGAAGAACTAAGCGGTCAGTATTAAATAGTTATTCTGATTAGCAAGTAGGTCGCTTAAAAAACTAGCGTACTGAGCCCAATGATATTAAAAATTATAGTTTTCACCAAATGTGGTGAAGAACCACTTTCTCCAGAATATTCATTTATGTTGGGATTTTAGATAAATGGGGTTGCCTGAGTTTGATTACTGATACTTATTCTTGAGATGTAATAGAGGTTATTGTTTTTGAGAGGATATGACTACTATAGGGTGTGTTAATGCTTTAGAAATGGCTAATTGCTAATAGGAAATGGTCAGATTTTTATGTCATTCAGCATTCCAAAATAAAATGGATTAATCTTATTGCAAAATGTATTACTTAGTGTTAAAGTGTCAAGTAGGAGGTAAGTGAAGGTTAAGTTTATCAATCATCATGACACCATGACTTTTTTTAATTGCGTCTTTCCTGAATGTGCATTTTGCATAATACAACGATAGGCGGGTTCTGCAACCATTAAGGTATGTGTTACTACTCCATCACTGTGTAAACTTAAAGGATGATAAGGAGATTCAAATTCCTCTAACTTTATTTCTAATACCAGTCCTGGTCCATCAAATTTTAGTGCGGTAATAAAAGGTATAGCATCCTTTATAGTTTTAAAGAATACCTCTTTTGTTCCTTTTCTTTATTTCGCTGATACCATTTTGTAAATCTGAGTTTTTAGTCTTCCCTTCGGGATTGTAAAACAATATTTATATGCAGTTTTTTTGCGTAAACATCTTGTTGTCGGGAAATTTGTTATAAGTTGCTTTTAAAATGGCATTGAACTTGTACCAAGGAGAAATGTTGCTAGATAAGGGTAGCAGGTAATGTCATGATCATGTTGTTGTTTGACCGCATTATTTAAATGTTTTTATATTCTATTAGGGAAAAGCTTATGGGTGGGAACCTACTTATGCATCTGTCAATTTGATGCATATGATAAACGGATTTTAAGAATAAGCTATCCATCTTTTATGAAACACAAACAATCTTTACTCTTTATTTTCTTGTTGCTCTGTAGCTCATCTTTTGCACAAAATAAAGATGCTATAGCCTCCGCAAAAGTGATCAATACGGTCAATGCCAAATCACATCTTTCATTTTTAGCCTCGGATGAATTGCGGGGTAGAGAGGCCGGTACAGCTGATGGTGATAAAGCCGCACAATATATAGCCGATTATTATAAAAAAATAGGGGTAAAAGGTGCTGTCAATGGCGCTTATATGCAGACAGTAACAGCCAAACGTGTGTTACTGAATGAATCTGTCAAAGTAGGTGGTATGTCTTTTAAACCGGTGGTGGATTTTTTTAATATGCCCGCATCGGTGTCTTTGTCCGGATATGATATAAAAGCTGATACCATCCTGTTTGCTGGTTTTGGAGTCATTGACGAAGGGTTGCAACCGTACAATGATTTTCAGGATCATGAGGTTACGGGCAAAGTGGTCATGCTCCTAGGGGCTGGACCTCGGGATGCAGCTTTTTCTTTTCAGCAAAAGATAGGCTACCTGTCTTTTCATAAAGCCAAAGCAGTGCTGCTAGTGGAACCTATTGTCGATCGTAAATCGGATGGGCTGATGCAACATCTTTCTGGCGATCAGATGTTGTTGGAAGGTTCGCAAGAGCTTGCCTCAATGGATAAGATGATCCAGGGCATGCCGGTTATTTATATCGGTCAAAAAGTGGCCGATGCTCTGTTAAATGCTGCCAAGACAGATCTGGTAACACTAAGAAAGAAATTGATGGATAGTAATAAGCCTTTTCCTTTTCTGTTTAAAACTAATTTTTCGGCTCAAGCTTCACGAGCATTGCAGACGGTAAACCCGGTAAATGTACTGGGCTATATTGCGGGCACGGATCCGGTATTGAAAGATGAGGTACTGCTGCTAAGTGCTCATTATGATCACCTGGGTATAAACCGTTATACGGTAGGCGATAGTATCAATAATGGTGCGGACGATAACGGATCGGGTACGAGCGGCATGTTACTGATAGCGGATGCTTTCATGGAGGCTATCAAAGCAGGAAAAGGCCCTAAGCGCAGTATCTTATTTATGGCTGCTACGGGTGAAGAAAAGGGATTGCTGGGTTCGTCCTGGTATGTCAACCATCCGGTGATGTCTCTGGATAAAACCATCGCCAACCTCAATGTGGATATGATCGGCCGTACGGATACGTTGCCACATCCGGATATAAATTATATCTATATTATCGGCGCTGACCGGCTGAGCAATGATCTGGATCGGGTTGTGAAACAAACAAATTCGGACTATACAAAGTTAGAATTGGATGAACGCTACAATGTACGTAATGACCCTTTCCAATTGTATTACCGCTCGGATCACTATAATTTTGCCAAGCAGGGCATACCTGTTACTTTTTACTTTGGCGGTTTTCATGGCGACTATCATAGACCTAGCGACGAATTTGATAAGATCGATTTTGAACTGCTCTGCAAAAGGGCACAATTGATTTTTTACACCGCCTGGGAACTGGCAAATGCACCTACTAGACCTATCGTGGATAAGAAGATCGACAAGTAATTATATTGGGTTAGAGCTGGTCGTCGTCATCGGATTGCTTATTGTTGATTTTCTTTTTAACAACCTTCTAATGCTGGTCTCAGCGATTTTAGGTATTGATTTTTGATCGCCTTTTAAATGAGACATCGCGGTAACAGCCGCTCGATCAGTAAGTATCGTCGTTCGGTGCTGCTCTGTATGTTTTTTTCGATGTATTGTTTAATAATTCGACACTTATAATCTCTCGTAATTTATTTTATAAATAGGTTATAAAACATTAAATCGGTTAATAAAAGTTTAGATTAAGAGGGTAACTCATTAAATCGTTGTACGATAGCAGATCCATACACTGAATGGAAAATCCTGACTCATACTTGTGACATTTGGATTATTCGGATCAGGAACAGATGAACCGCCAATGATAACATCTTTTACGGTGGGTTTATCATCTTCGGCAACGGTATCTTTTTGAAAAGTGATAGCATAGCCACTTTCCCAAGTGCTTGCAATGCCTTCTGCTAACATCGTTTTAAAGGTGGTAGTCATGTTGTTAATCTGTGTAATTTGATTGGTATGTAGATCAAAATGATCCATCATAAACTGTGCAAAGTCCGCTCGGATTTGTGCAATTAGTAATTGTTGTTCAGTAGAGCTTAGGTGTAGCAGTTCGTTTTGAAAGGCAGCAACTCCTGCATTGTTAAAAATCTTTTTCATTCATGTACTTCTATTAGTTTTATTATTAAAATTCGGGATTTTTGTACGTAATATGGAGTGAAAATCACCGGTTTTCCGAAAATGTACAAAAAGTGTACATGTTTTTAGGAAAATGTACAAAGAAAATTACTTAGTGTAATCGTGCGTATTAATATACTATAGGGAATATATTTTTCATTTTGAAAATTTTTGGTTAATATTACATCCGTTATTAGAATAATAATTGGTGTAATATTAACCTAACCATAACTGGATAAGATCTTTCTACTATGATGAATAAAACTTTGCAAAAGCATGTTTTTTATCTGATCGGAATTGTATTATTTGCTTTAATGATAAATCTCGGTAGTGCTTTTGATGATTTGATTAGCCGATTAAATAAACCTTTATTTCAACGGGTAGTGTTAGCGACTATGGTGCTGGTATATGCATATATCTTTCTGGTCCAACAGATATATGCTTACCTTTTTTTTAAATCATGTCGCTTTGTACAGCTAACGGGATTTCTAAAAGGTATTATATTTATAATTCTTTGTTTGGGAATAGTTCTTTCTATCCATTTGCTGCTTTTGGATATACTCTTAACGCAGCGCGACCAAGGAACATTCTTTACACTTGATTATTTTAAAAATGATTTTTTGTTATTTTTTATTCCGGTATTGTTTTATCTGATTTTCCTGTTTCTTAAACCTGACTTCGTGTTATTACTCAGATTTGCCGGGATAGGCGGTTTAACGATTCCGAATGAAGAGGAGCCACCGTCAGAAGATGATTTATCAACCGATGCTGAAATCAGCGAGATCGATCAAGAAGATCGGTATTTAGCATTATGGAAAGAAACCAGGATGAAGAAATTTTTATTTGAGTATTATTTTGAAAATTTTAAAAGACCTCTTAGAGGCGATATTCCGCTATGGAAAGTGGTTTTCTTTGAAAAGACAGCAACAGTTACGTTCGGTTATTTTGTAAACGGTGAAAAATGGGCGCTGCTTAATTTTGATGATACCATTTTAAATAATCCTTGGGTGATAAAGATCAATCAAAACAGTTATATCAACATGCTGTATGTTCTGGAGAAGCCTGACTATCGTGTTCTGTTAAAGGAAAATCAACAGATTGATGAGGTTCCTAAAAAGGCGAACCGTATTGAAGTTGTGGCTCTGTATGAACAGGTAAGAATGGGACTAGAGGTTGTTACTGACTCGCAAAAATTGGATTTATTACTCCAGATAAGTCGCCGGATGAAGGATAAAAATTATACTAATTTCTGGAAAGAGGCATATTTGCAACAACTGGATGAAAGTAAGCTGGAGGATCATATTGGAAGGATTTCATGACTGAGGTTTCTTTTCATCTAGTGTAACATCCGAATTGACGCATGTGCAGAAATCTGGGAACAACCTTATTGCAAAAATGAATCGGAGAGTTTTGTAGCTATCACTTATATTTGATGTTAATGATAAATTTTAAAATAGAGCATTTTTTTAAAACAGTAAACCTGCCAAAATTATTTTGTCTGTTAGCTTTGAATAAATTATTGACAACAAGGTTTTATCCTTCGTATTAACCTCAATAGATGAGAAGCTCTTGAGCAATCCTATTGAAGAAAGTTCTAACTACATAGTTTTTTTGTATCAGTTCTATTTGCTCCTTTTATCGAAACTTTAATATTTCAATCACTGATTTTTTCTGTCGCAAGAAAATTTAATCTTAAAGATTCTTTGATTATTTTTTTATCTACCATACTTTTTGCTTCTATACACTATTATAATCTTGCATATTTTTTAGTTATTGTTTTTTCAGGTTTTTTTACTCTTTTACTTTTTCACATATATCGAAGCGGGAAAATAATTTTGTCGCTTTCTCAGTAGATTTTTCTAGGTAATATAGATCCCTTTGCATTCAATTTAATGAAACCTCAAAATATTCTTTGATAAGAAATGGTAAATATCGAAGGTGGCATAAAATTTCCAGGATTAATTACGGCAATTTATGAAGCAATATGTGATGCTGTAAATTGGGTTAAAAACCAGTATTAGAATTTAATTTTTATAAGTGAGGAACTAATTTCTTATTTAGCATCCCATTAATTTTAATGAAATTGTGTATTTTAAAATTTATGATTCAAAAATATCTTCTTCTTTTATTTTATGTAATACTGTCAATGCCAGTTGTTGGTCAAATATTTTTTGTTGATAGTGCAGATCATACTCCGATTTCAGGGGTAAATATTTATACGAGGTATGGAAACTTAATTGGATTTAGCAATAAAGATGGTCAGTTTGATTTGTTAGATGGCATTCAAGTTGAAGATCAGGATTTATTAGGACTCGTCGCACAGCATATTTCTTATCAGACAAAGAATATCAATATCCCTTCTTTAAAGACAAAATTTAAGGTTCTACTTAATCCCCGTTCTACAAAACTTCAGGAAGTAATAATTAGTCCTAAAAATGCCGATGTAATTGTTTTAAAGGGTTATTTTAGATCTTTGGAAACTTTTAATAAGAAAAATAAGTATTTTATAGAGGGTCTTATGGAGTACTATATTCCTTCCAATGGACAAAAATCTCGTTTTCGGCTTCTCGATTATAGGGTATTTTGCGATTCGGTTATAGTGAGAGATTATGATGATAAAATGGGAAGCTTCTTTCTTGTTAGTCATATCGTGGAAATTCCTTTTAAGCATATTCTAAAAAACTCAAAGATATATTCAATAGAAAAGAAACAGCCCAACCTTTCATACATCATGAAAAATGAAAAACAAGCAGGGACTATATCTTATAATAAGGACAGTGGAAGTATGCAGATCTTTATTGATCAGGTTTTACCAGACACTATATTGAAGGATAAAATTTTTAGACTTGAAATCAATACAAAACAAAAAGTACAAGTCGAAAATTATTCATCGTTAGAAATCGAAAAAGCCAATCTATATCATCTTTTGAACATATATCAACATGAAGTTGCTACTATAAAACGTAAAGCTGAGTTTGGCCATTTGCCATATGAAATATTATCTGAATTTTATATTTTAGATCGAAATTTTATGTCCTCTGACAATTTTAAGAAAATGAAAAAACAATTGTCATCAAATAACTATAAATCACCAAATAAAAGTAAATATTCAAATGAATTTTGGAAAAATTTGGATCAATATGATATTCCACCTATTAACAACGGTTTGTTAAACCAACTGTATCAAAATCTTAAATTAGTACATTAATCAGTAGTGTTTATTATCTGAATGAAACTTTGATTTATACTTTTTATTTGCGTTTTATTGATCGATCAAACTTATTTTTAGTTAATCTAAAAATAAGTTTGATTTTTTTTATTCCAACAACAATATAATGATAAGCTAAACCAAATACGTTTTCTCCCATAATATCACTCGCTAGTGATGGAGGTAAAAGTTCATAGATACTTACACCAAAATACTCGGCAATTTTGTAGACCTGATCAACTTTTACTTTTGTTTCATTGCGCTCAATTTTTGAATATGCAGCTTGAGACATTTCTAGATGATAAGCAACTGCTTCTTGTGATATTTTTAGATTTTCTCTTTTCTGTCTAATAAAAGTTCCAATCTCTGCTTTTGACATAACTTACTCTTAATTTATTGCTCGACAAATTTAACAATATAACCTGAGGTTATAAAATTTATAAGTGTTAAAACTCTAGGTTGTGATTTATAACCTAGAGTTGTGGTTTAGTCTTTTGTATTTCAGGACTTTTATAAATATTTAAAACAGAAACCATGAAAGAAAAATTAAACAATAGCAATGTCATTGAGCTAAGCTTGGAAGAGAAAATAGAAATAAATGCGGGTAGTGAGCGAAAAGAAGATAAACTAAATAGCTGGTTTGAAAATTTTTGGAATATGTTGAAAGGTTGAATACTTAATTTATGATGAAATAAAAAATTTCTTGTATAGATTTTGGTCTAACAAATAATGCAACTAAAGCTCCTATTGAATAGGCTGTTATATGTAGATATTTATTGATTCTACTTTTCTTGATTTGAGTCAAAAGTATTAAAATCAATAATCCGCAAATCCAACCTTGCAACGCATTACTTATAAATGGGAACACAACGCTTCCCATTGGTTGCAAGGGGAAAAAGAGTGCTGAGAAACCATAAAGACCAAAACTTAAGCCAGATGCACCCATAGATGTGAAAAAGAAATCTTTTCTTTTTTGACAGCACTGGAGTAGATTAGGTAATGAAATTAATAATAAAAACAGTAAGGGCGTTAATAAATATGCAGTAAGGGTTCCATATTCTTGACTTGTCGTTCCGAACATGTCATATCCTAATCCATAAACAACAGTTGTGTTAAATAATAAATGCATCCAATTTCTATGAATAAATGCAGAGGTAAATAGAGTATGGATACGCTTACCTCTCATTATTTCGTAAGGATGTAAGATCAAGGCGTGAAAATAGGATTTGTTGTAAAAGCCAATGATACTGCTAATTAGTATAATGGGAACGACAATGTACGAGTATGGTGCCTCTTTAAAAGTTGGGAATACGTCGAAAAATTGCATCTACAATTAAAATTATTTTTATTTCAAGATAGTAAAAAAAAATAAAATACAACCTGTAGTTGTGGTGTGATAAGTTCTTATTTGACAAATTTGAGTAATTAATTGTCATTATGCGAAAAACTAATATTATCTATATTTTATTGCTTATAGCGATTGTTTGCACGCTTACTGCTTTACCATTTATACAAGTCCCGATTTCAATCTCTGCTCCTGGAGTGATTAGACCACAAACAGAAAATAGTAAAATCATCTCGCTTGTCAGTGGCCGTGTCGTCGAGAGCCGAATACTTGGGAACAATCAGAAAGTGATGGCTGGGGATACTTTATTTGTTATTGTTTCGAAAGATTTGCAAAATAAATTGGAACTAAATCAGCACCTAGGATCGGAGTATGCGCAACAGATCGCAGATTTGACGCTCCTATTATCCCGCAATTATAAGGGTCTGCAAAGTGGGTTGTATTACATGGAGCTCGTCTCCATGCAGCACAGGATGTCTGAGGTGCAATCGCAATTGACACTAGCAAAACGTGAATTGGATCGTAATGAACTTCTGTTTAATCAAGGAATAATAGCACAGGCTGAATTTGATAAAAGTAGGTATTCTTATGAGCAATTGGAAAATCAAGTTTCATCTATTGAAAAACAGCAGATGGCACAATGGAGTGCTAAGTTGATTGAATTGAAGCAAAAACATCAATCTACGTCTTCTGAGCGAAATGCTATTCAAATCGATGGTGAGAATTATATCGTCAGAGCGCCATTAACGGGTACAGTGATCAATCTAAAAGGTTTTCAAAAAGGTAGTCAAATTATACAGGGCCAAGATATCTTAGAAATCTCACCAGAAGATAACTTGGTAGCAGAATGTATGGTTCCGGCAAATGCTATTGGTTATATCAAAGATAAGCAAGTTGTCAAATTTCAGATGGATACTTATAATTATAATCAATGGGGTTTCTTAACGGGATCTGTTAAAGACATCGATTATAATCTGGTTTCCGATCAGAAAAATACTGCATTTTTTAAAGTGCGCTGCCAAATGGATGCTAATTTTCTGAGTTTGCCAAATGGTAACAAAGTCACAGTAGGTAAAGGAAATACTTTTAATGCCCGTTTTTATCTCGTAGACCGTACGCTATGGCAATTATTGTTCGATCGCGCAGATGATCTTTTTAATCCCAATTTGGGTAGTAAAGAGTCTTAGCATTTTTTGTTCGATTGTATCGACAGGAGTTGTGATTTGGTAAGGTCTAAAAACGGATAGTGGCTTCAGCTTACTTTATGGTCATAAACTCAAGAGCATAATGTCAACTACTCCAATTCACTAAATAATAATAACATACTAAATCAATTAAAGGGTGCCTATTAATAGTATTGGAATTCTTTACATATGATAAAATAGATTAAATAAAAATGAAGAAATCTCCTGTCCGTGTTAAGCAACATGATATTCGTGATTGCGGGGCTGCTTGTCTGGCGTCTGTTGCAAGTTACTATGGATTAGATATTCCAATTGCAAAAATAAGACAGCATTGTCATACAGATACCCGAGGCACGAATGTATTGGGTATGATCCAGGGATTACAAGAATTGGGATTTACAGCCAAGGGTGTGAAGGGCGCTATAGACGCTATCCCCCAGATTCCACTTCCTGCGATCGCACATGTTGTATTAAATAATCAGTTGCAGCACTATATCGTGATCTATAAAGTTCAGAAAAATCAGATCACCGTAATGGATCCTGGTCCAGGAAAAGTGCAACAATACAGTATGGAGGAGTTTCAGAAGATCTGGACAGGGGTATTAATCCTTTTAGAACCTAATGAGTATTTTAAACAGCGGAATGAAAAGACAGGCGTTTATAATCGATTCTGGAACTTGATTAAGCCTCATAAATCAATTGTACTGCAGGCTTTGGTAGGTGCTGTTATTTATACTTTACTTGGATTGTCATCTTCATTTTACATTCAGAAAATAACTGATTATGTATTAGTGGATGGTAATGTGCGTTTGCTTAATTTACTATCTGTAGCCATGTTGGTGATTTTATTAATTCAATTGATCATCGGCACGCTCAAAAGTGTCATGGTGCTACAAACTGGGCAACGTATAGACCGCTATTTAATCTTAGGCTATTATCAGCATTTGTTGAGTCTTCCACAGCGTTTTTTTGATACGATGAAAGTTGGTGAGATTATCTCTAGAGTCAATGATGCCGTCAAGATCCGTGCATTTATCAATGATGTGGCCATCCAGGCTGTTGTCAATGTTTTAATTGTGGTATTCTCATTTGCATTGATGTTTTCCTATTTCTGGAAACTGGCGCTGATTATTTTACTGGTGATACCATTTTATTTCTTTGTCTATTGGTTGACCAACAAATTAAATAAAAAAGTGGAGCGTCGGCTTATGGAGGAAGGAGCTGAACTGGAATCGCATCTGGTTGAATCGCTCAATTCTGTTAAGACGATCAAACAGTTTGGTATGGAGACGTATTTCAATAGTGGTACAGATCAGAAGTTTAGTCACTTGTTGAAAACAATTTATTCATCAGTTTTGAATGGTCTTTTCTCAGCGACATCAAGTGAGTTTCTTTCGCGCCTGTTTACCATTATCTTGCTATGGGCTGGATCCTATTATGTCATTGACCGAACGATCACGCCTGGAGAGCTACTATCTTTCTATGCATTGATCGGTTATTTAACGGGGCCTGTAAGCCAGTTGATAGGTATGAACAAAACATTACAAAATGCACTGATTGCTGCAGATCGTTTGTTTGAAATAATGGATCTTGAAAGAGAAGAAAATCAAGGGAAATTGGACTTACCAAGCAGTCAGGTTGGTGATATTGTTTTTGAGAACATCCGTTTTTCCTACGGCTCCCGGGTTGAGGTGTTCAAAGATTTTAGTTGCAGATTTGAAAAAGGTAAGATGACTGCCATTATAGGTGAAAGCGGAAGTGGTAAAACAACATTAGGAGCTCTTATACAGCAATTATATCCTGTCCAATCGGGTAAGATCCATATCGGTCAATACGATCTTCAGTATATCTCTAAACAATCCCTTCGCGAACGCATTGCTGTCGTGCCACAGCAGATAGATCTTTTCTCTGGAAATGTGATCGACAATATAGCCGTGGGAGAGCAGGTTCCTAATTTTCAACGGATGATGGAGGTTGTGAAACAATTGGATATGATGTCGTTCATTGAAAAGTTGCCTTCGGGTTTTGAAACTTATCTGGGAGAGAACGGCTCTATGCTTTCTGGTGGACAGCGGCAGCGTATCGCTATTGCACGGGCATTATACCGGGATCCTGACATCTTGATTCTGGATGAAGCGACTTCTGCTCTGGATACCCAAACGGAGCTGATCATACAGCGTGCATTTGACCGATTTCGGGATGCAGGAAAGACAATGCTAGTAATTGCTCACCGTTTGAGCACGATAGCTGGGGCTGATTCCATTATTGTGATGAAAGATGGACAAATTATAGAACAGGGAAGTCATGAGCAACTGCTATCGATGGAGTCTGCTTATAAAGAGATGTGGAAAAAACAATCTGTAGTGCTAGGATAATGAAATATATAATACTTACCACTCTTGTGTTCATTTTAGGAACACAAATGACGGTGGCTCAGAAGCAATGGTCTTTGGCAGATTGTGTAACCTATGCAACCGATCATAATTTGCCTATAAAACGCCAAGACATTTTGGTGGCTATCAAAAATCTTGATCAGGAAATGGCTCAACGAGATCGGTTACCTGCAGTAGGTGGGTATTTTAATGGATACAGTACATTTGGTCATTCTCAAGATGTCTTTGGGACGATTCGTCGCAACGATAACTTCAATAGCAATGTCGGTATCAATGCGGAGGTAACGCTTTACCAATACAACTACCTGCGCAATCAGGCTAAGAAGGCAACGTTGCAAGCGGAGCAGGAGGAGTTGGAAAAAGGAATTTTAAGAAGAGACTTAACACTTAAAGTAGTACAAAGCTATTTGGAGGTATTGCTTTCCCAAGCGCTAGTACATGCACAGGATTCTGCAATAAACTTTTCTTTGCAATTGCTTGATAAAGCGGAGAAAAGTACTGCAATCGGAGCAACTGCACCAGCGGTAGTTTTTGAGGCTAAGGCGAACTTAGCCCGGGAGAAACAGCAATTCCAACAATATCATAAAGAAGCGCAACAGGCAAAATTAGCTTTAGCTCAATATATGAATTTTACGGATTATCAAAGTTTGATCATATACGATCCACTTTTAGAAACTGAAATTTTTAAAACGGGTATAGATAAAAATCAATCGGATCTTATTCAAACCGCCTTTGATAACAATCCCATTCTTGCAAAACTTGAAAATCAGCTTCTCGGATTGGATGTAGAAACCAAGCTGATCAAGGCGACAGACTATCCCTTGGTTAAAGGTTCGGCGAGCTTAGGAACTACTTATTTTAATGCTTTTAAATCTCCTGGTGAACGTCCTGTATTTGTTCAGAGCAAAGATAATTTTGCTCAACAACTCGCTATAGCCGTCACAGTTCCCATTTTTAATAAAGGGAAAACGAAAAGACAATTGCAACAGATTACATTTCGTAAACAGGAAATCGAGTTATTAAGTGATTATGAAAAATTGCAGCAGGTACAAATTTTAGAAAAACTGAATCTCGACTGGATTGAAAGCAAACAGCAATATGATATTTCGACTGAAGCATTTGCCGCGACAAAGGAATCATTGGAATATTCCAGACTGAGTTTCATGGCCGGTAAAGCATCCATTTATGACATTAATACGAGTAAAAATAATTTAATTAAATCGGAGACCGATATGATTCGGGCTCGTTATAGCACTTTATTTAGTCTTTTGATGCTGCACTATCATGTGTCAGGAGATATTAAATTTTCTAATCATATACATTAAATCACAGTTTATGCAACTATTTAAATATATTGAACGGATCAACTTAATGGATCAACTGATCCGTCAAGGAAGAACAGGTACACAAACCGAATTTGCAAATCGTCTTGGACTTTCCGTCTCACGGCTTGCACGTATTATTGAGTATTTGAAAGGGATAGGTGCTCCGCTGGAATACGATCGATCACGAAATACCTATTATTATGAAGAAGAATATTCTATTCAAATCAAGGTTGATATTCAGCAGCTTAATTATCAACAGATCAGACATATTTCAGCAGGAACTTATTATTTTTCAAAAAATATTTCCAATGCTTTTTTTGAGCATTGAGCAACTGTAATTTAGTATTGTTGATCAACGAAGCAGTTATCCGAAAAGGCTTAGCAATAGAGTAGGAATAGTTTTTTATAAACAAAAATATGAATAAATTAGAATTAAAATCAATTGGTGTTCAAGAGTTGGATACTAATGAGATGGTAAATCTTGATGGTGGATTTGTCGGAGTAATTGCTGCATTTGTAGTTGGGGCTTGGCTTGCAGACTCATTATTTAATTATAATGAAACAGTTGATAATTTTAACGATGGTTATAACAGTGTAAGATAGTTAATTATGGAATTTGTTGAAGAAATTAAATTGGATGAAATGCTCCAAATTAACGGAGGATCTGAATTTTCTAATTGGACATGGAGACAATTAGGGAAAGGCTTAGGGTATTTAGTAAATGCTACAGAGCAGTTTTTTGATTCTCAATCAAGCGGTGTAGATAATATAGGTGGTCCTACAGCAAATCATGGCTAATCCTGATTTAAATATAGATTGTGATATTTATTAAGTATCACAATCTATGTGATTTTGATAAAATTAATTTGAATTTATGAATAAAAAGATTTATTATTTGTTAGCAGCGGTAATAGGAATATTAATTTATTTTATTATTACTTATTTATTTCAGTTTTTTAAATAGAATTTACTCATAAGAAGTGCAGGATAGATTTAGATATAATTGGTTTTCGTATCTCATATTCAATTTTGACATGATAAGTTAGATGTCTAAGCTTAAGTTAGTTCTTTGATTGCCTTATTAATTGGTGGTTAACTTTAATTTTTTTAGGTAATTTAACTTTTTAATTCAATGATCTTGATAATTCAAATGCCTCAAAAAAGAATTTTAAATTTTTAATTCTATTTTTCTCTATTCTGTTTATATATTCAGCTACTGAAGCCTTCCTATTTCAAGATATAATAGCTCATAATGACAAAGTGTAATCGAATCAAATTACTTTTTTATGTGTAAAAAGATATATTATAGCAGCACTAACAGGAATATTAATTTACTTGATTATTATCTACCTTTTCCAATTTTTTAAATAATCATTTATGAACACCTGTCAAATTTTAGTATTTTACAATAGACATCAAAAATCAATCTTTTGGTCCGTTTTCTTGATACATAATTTATAAAATGAGATATGGACTAGGGGAAATCAGGTATCAGCTATTAAGTCCGATCCAATAGGTTTTACTGAGTAAAAAGAATACTAAATAAGTCTTTCTGAAGGTTCGTCGAAAACTTAATTTGAGATATTCTTTTTATATTGTTGTAACAATTTTTTTATTCAATCGACTAATCGATTATTATCAGTTAACTTATTTATGAATTTATCTATAACAAACCTCAGTAAAATCTATCCGAATGGTGTAAAAGCCTTAGATGATGTCACTCTTGAAATTAAACCAGGTATGTTTGGTCTCTTAGGGCCAAATGGAGCTGGTAAATCTTCTTTAATGCGAACTATCGCGACACTTCAAAGACCGGATAGTGGTACAATTACTTTTGACCAGATTGATGTGCTGAAAAATCAGATGGACTTAAGGAAAGTACTGGGCTACCTCCCTCAAGAATTTGGAGTCTATCCCAAACTTTCGGCTGTAGATCTATTACAATATTTTGCTCGTCTTAAGGGTATTTCTTCAGGTGCTGATCGCCAAAAAATCATCAACCGTGTTCTTGAAGTGACCAATCTGTGGGATGTACGCCATAAAAGTGTCAGTGGATATTCTGGTGGGATGAAACAGCGATTTGGTATTGCTCAACTGCTATTGAACGATCCCAAATTGATTATTGTGGATGAACCTACTGCCGGACTTGATCCTGCAGAAAGACACCGTTTTCTCAATGTACTGCGCGAGATCGGCACGGATCATACGGTTATATTTTCTACGCATATCGTAGATGATGTACGTGAACTGTGTCATGAAATGGCCATCCTAAATGGAGGTAAGATCTTATTAAGGGGGACTCCGAAAGAAACAATAGATGAACTGTCCGGGAAGATTTGGGTACGTATCATCACCCGGGAACAACTGGATGAGTACACCCAAAAATATAATGTGATATCGACCAACTATAATCAGGATAATACCTTAAATATTCGCGTGTATAGCGATCTATGTCCTGATGAATCTTTTGTTCCTGCTGATGGACAACTGGAAGATGTTTATTTTGTCGCCCTTAAAAAAGATCAACACCATGTTTAGCACTATTTTTAAATTTGAGTTCACCCGCTGGTTTAAGAATAGTACCATCTATATCTACATGTTGCTGTTCTTTGTGCTAGCACTGTTCATCATGCTGTCTGCACTTGGTATCTTTGATGGTATTACCGCGACAACATCTTCCAATACAATCATGAACTCACCTCTGGCGATCAGCGAAATGATTAATGGGATGTCTAATCTAATTTATTTTCTGATCCCAACCATTGTGGGGGCTTCTGTCTATCGGGACTTTCAATACAATGTGCATAGCATTCTTTTTAGCTATCCCTTTACCAAGACTGATTATTTACTGGGTAAGTTTTTCGGTTCACTTTCAGTAGTCTTAATCATCGTATTGACTTCTACACTAGGGATTATAGTTGCGCAGTATGTTCCCGGTATTAACCAAAGTTTATTGGGGCCGGTACATGTATTTGCCTATTTTCAGACCTATCTTATTCAGGTCATCCCCAACCTGATAATTTTCAGTTCCATTATTTTTGTATTGGTGACACTGACTAGAAATGTATATGTGGGTTTTGTTGCAGTATTGATTT
Organism: Sphingobacterium sp. B16(2022); assembly: GCF_012030425.1. Taxonomy (GTDB): domain Bacteria; phylum Bacteroidota; class Bacteroidia; order Sphingobacteriales; family Sphingobacteriaceae; genus Sphingobacterium; species Sphingobacterium anhuiense. The sequence goes on from NZ_JAAUVN010000002.1 coordinate 608,373, forward strand.
TACTCCTGCTGCAAGCGGTGGTTCACAGTACTACAGCTGATATGGATAACCGTTACCTCGGTGCATTGATCGATCCATTTGGGGATAGTGCCATTTCCTACTATACACAATACTGGTCTCCAGCAGAAAAAGATATCAGAAATCTTCCTTTTACTGGAGCGGTGATCTATAACCGATTGATATGGCTAGCCGTATCTTCACTTTTTATTGGTGGTTTTTACTTGTTCTTTTCGTTTTCTCAACAAGCTTTTACATTTAAAACGAGTAAAATTGGTAAACGCGTGACTAAAAATAATTTTGAAAGTATTTTTAGAATGGATCTTCCGGTGGTGAAATATAATTTTTCAGCTTTTCACTATTTTAAAACTTCATGGGCATTGGCGAGATACAACTTCAGTTACATTGTCAAAAATCCTATATTTATGATTTTGACATTGGTAGGGATCCTCTTTGTTATCTTAATGGCAAGTACCATCGGTTCTATTTCGGGAACGTCGACTTATCCTGTTACTTGGAAAATGCTGATGATACCTGGTTCCACATTTAAGTTTTTTCTGTTGATATTGACTTTCCTGTTTACAGGTTTGCTGGTTCATCGGGGGAGCATTACCCGTATGGGGGGATTGATTGAGGCGAGTCCGGTCCCGAACTGGGTTTTACTTTTATCAACTTTAATTGCTATTGTCAAAATGCAACTGGCCTTGTTACTGGTTGTTATCGTGACTTGTATGGCCTTTCAGGTATATCATGGGTATTATACTTTTGAGATCGGACAATATGTGATGAACCTCATGGTGTATGGCATGCTCTCCAATATAGCTTGGATCTTTGTCTCTGTGTTTGTCCATACTTTGTTCAAAAATTATTTGACGGGTTTTTTTGTGCTCTTGCTCTTGTTTATCGCATTGCCCTTTCTTTCGGCAATGGGAGTGGAACAGAATATTTACAAATTTAACCAGGGACCTGGGCTTGATTATTCGGATATGGATGGCTTCGGGTATGTGTTGCCGTTCTTGACCTATAGGGTATATTGGCTTTTATTTTCGGTTTTCTTCTTGACCATTTCGTTGTTACTATGGCGAAGAGGTCTGTTCTCAGGAATTAAGGAAAGATGGCTGATTCTTAAAAGTAATTTAAATCCCACTATTGTCGCGATAATCACGATCAGTCTTGTCGGATTTATCGCTATGGGAGCTGGTATATATTATGAAAATAATATTAAAAAACCTTATTACACCAGTTTAGATCATGAAAAACAGGCTGTTGAATGGGAAAAGAAATACAAAAAATATCAATACCGGCCACAGCCTAGGGTTGTGGATGTTAAATTCAATATGGATATCTACCCGAAAGAGCGAAGCTTTAAGGCACAGGTAGCTTATGTATTGAAAAATAAGACCGGGGTAGCCATTGATTCGATTTTTGTCAATTATAATGATTACGATTACAAGTTCTCGTTTAGTGTGCCCAATACATTAGTTTCGGAAGATGATAAGTACAATTTTAACATTTATAAATTACAACAGCCACTTGCTCCAGGTGATTCCATTACTTTGAATTTCAGTACCCAAAGTCCGCGCAATACTTGGGTGAATGAACGATCTCCAGTCAAAGGCAATGGTACTTTTATCAACAATATGCAATTCCCAAATATTGGATATTTGGATAGGGGAGAATTGGTGGAGAACGATATCCGAAAGAAATACGGACTGCCACATCGAAATCGGATGGCAAAACCAACAGATCAGAAAGCGTTGCAAAACAATTATATTTCGAATGATGCCGATTGGATTCGTTTTGAGGCTATCGTGAGTACGGATTTGGATCAGTTGGCCATAGCACCAGGTTACTTGACTAAGGAATGGGAAAAGGGTGGTCGTAAATATTACCACTACAAGATGGATACGGAGATTCTCAATTTCTACGCCTTTAATTCTGCGCGATATGAAGTGAAGAAAGACAACTGGAATGGCGTGAATCTGGAAGTATATTATCATAAAGGACATACGTTCAATCTGGACCGCATGATGGCATCCAGTAAGGCATCTCTGGCTTATTATAGCCAAGAATACAGTGCTTATCCGCACCGTCAGTTGCGTATTGTCGAATTTCCGCGTACCGATGGAACTTTTGCTCAATCATTTGCCAATACCATTCCTTTTTCAGAAGCTATCGGGTTTATCGCTGATGTAAAGGAGAAAAATGAAGATGCGGTGGATTATCCTTATGCGGTAACCGCACATGAGATTGCACATCAATGGTGGGCTCATCAAGTCGTAGGTGCGAATGTACAGGGAGCTACATTGCTATCGGAAAGCATGTCGGAGTATTCTTCGTTGAAAGTGTTGGAAAAACGTTATGGTAAGGGGCAGATGCGCAAATTTCTAAAAGATGCATTGGACGGGTATCTAACAGGACGAAGCGCTGAGAAATTGGGCGAGAGGCCGCTCATGTTCAATGAAAATCAAATGTATATCCACTACCAGAAAGGTTCCTTGGTGCTGTATGCTTTAAGTGATTATCTGGGTGAGGATGTTTTCAATAAGACTGCTAAAACCTATCTGGAACATACGGCTTTTCAAAATCCACCCTATACAACATCATTGGAGTTTGTGGAGCACTTTAAACAAGCGACACCCGATTCATTGCAGTATCTGATTAAGGATATGTTTGAGACCATCACTTTATATAATAATAAGGTTGAAAAAGTTACTTCTAAAAAAATGAAAAATGGTAAGTATCAGGTCGATATTGAATTTGAGGTTGCCAAATATCGTGTGGATGAAAATGGGACGAAAAGTTATCATGATAAAGGCAACAACCCCATTTCATTTAAGAAATCGGATAAAGAAACTGTGGAGTCATTGCCCTTAAGGGATTACATTGAGATCGGTGTGTTTGCAAAAACAAACAAGAAAGGTGGACGTTCAACACAGGAATTGTATCTGAAAAAACATAGGATCGATCAGATCAATAATAAAATAACACTTGTGGTCGACGAGTTGCCTCTTCAGGTTGGAATCGATCCGTATAATAAGTTGATTGATATGGATTCGGATGATAACCGGAAGGATATCTGATCAACAAAAAATAACAAGGATTACAATCAGCACATGAGCTTGCAATAGATTTTAATCTGAAAAGAACTGTTTACTGTTTAATTATTATATATGTGCAGTAAAGCCACGTTGAGAGATGTGGCTTTACTTATTTGTGATCATATAGCTCCGTGTTATTTCTCATGAGTTATGATAACATGAGTTTTTCCAAAATGTAAATACCCATAATATTGCCAACACATATTGTTAAGAATATAATCTTTGGTAAAGAACATGGAAAGGTCAAGACTTCAGGTATGCTGGAAAGGAAAGATCAGACATATTTCGGCAGAACAATGTTAACTTTCAGAAAATATCGCCAATGCTTTTTTTGAGCATTGAGCAATTGTAATTTAGTATTGCCAATCAACAAAGCAGTTAGCCAACCATCTAGCACAAAGAGAGGATAGTTTCGACCCCCAGGAAAACAATAATTACGAAAATAACCTTAGAAATAGAGTATGAATAATTTTTTTATAAAGATAAAAATGAATAACTTAGAATTAAAATCAATCGATGTTCAAGAATTGGATACTTATGAGATCACTCAAATTGATGGTCGAATTCTCTGAATAATCGCTTTATTTATGTCAATTTAAATTTATGAATAAAAAGATTTATTATTTGCTAGCAGCAATAGTAGGAATATTAATTTATTTTATCATTACTTACGTATTTCAGTTCGTTCAATAGCATTAACTTTCTAAGGAGTAAAAGATGAAATGGGATGTAGTTGATTGCAAAATAAATAATAGGACACATTTATGGGATTAAATAATATTTTACAGCTATACGTAAAGAATAAAAGATTCATTATAATAGCAACAATTTCAGTATTTGCAATTTATAAAATTGGGTATTACTGTGGTGGACTTTTATTTAAACTTCTATAAATGAAATTACGTTATTGAGTAAGTATATGGAACAAAATTTATTAGAAAATTATATAAAGGAGATTCGAACTATTGATCTAGCCAAGGCAAATATTTTTTCTCTGCTCTTATTCATACCCATCATTTTAGTATATGGTCTTCCCTTTTATTTGATATGGGGTGAACTGGATTTTATTGGATTATTTGTGGAGAGCTTTAAAGAAAACCCGCTCTTTTCAATAGCTATTGTAATCGTTCTACTTGCCGGTATAGTTGTACATGAATTAATTCACGGAGCTACTTTTGCCCTTTTCGCTAAGCATGGTTTTAAATCCATAAAGTTTGGAATCTTATTAAAGATGTTAACTCCCTATTGCCATTGTAAAGAACCTTTAAGAGTTAAAGAATATATAGTAGGAGCTATTATGCCAGCCATTATTTTAGGATTATTGCCAGGCATTATTGCAATTTTTATAGGTAATGTGTTCTTGTTAATATTTGCTATATTTTTTACGGGAGCCGCAGCTGGTGATTTTATGATCATCAACCTGATATGGAAAGAAGATAAAGATACGATGGTCTTAGATCATCCATCAGAGGCAGGCTGTTTTATTTTCAAAAAAATATAATCAACACCTCACCCTACGCTTGTCAGAATTTATAAGAATGCGCCAGAACAAACACTTCCAATAGCTGTAGTAATAAAAAAATGTATATCGAAAAAGGATACATGATATACTTTTTCTTGATAAGCTTCTGCGCCATTTAAATTACTTTATTAATTCCTCTAAAACTTTTCAAATAATATTTCCAAAATAGACTAGTGATTGTTCTTGCTACAAAAACCTACTAGCATATACCTGGGAACAAAAAATTAGGATTCGGACTGATAAAAATTAGAAAGAGCTTTCTACCATCTTTTTTTAGGGGAAGGTTATTCCTATATATAATCAGTCCGGTGTTCCAATGTTACATCGGAATGCAGTGGGGCTTTTTAAATTACTTAATTTTTCACAAAATTAAACAGTGACCATCTCCTGCTAAACGTTTCATTAAAATTGTTACCTTTGCAGAAATTTAGTGAAAACGATATGTTGGATAGGAAAAAGAATAGTTTTTTGTTTTTGATTTACTTGGTTGGACTGAGTATTATTGGTTTTTTGGCAACGGATATGTATCTGCCGGCATTTGATATGATGCGACTGGATCTTTCGACAGATAAGAGTAGTATCAGCACGAGTTTAAGTTTATTTTTAGCTGGTTATGCTCTTGCACAGCTGGTCTGGGGGCCAATAGCCGATAAGATCGGGAAACCCAAAACCATCCTCATCGGACTATCATTGTTTACGCTCGCTTCTTTGTGTATCTTTTTTACCAACGATGTCCTTTCGTTACTTGTTTTACGTTTGCTGCAGGCAATCGGTGTCTGTGCTGCTGCGGTAAGCTGGCAGGCTCTGGTTGTTGAATATTATCCGGCATCTCAGACCAATAAAATTTTCGCGACGATCATGCCCATGGTGGCTTTATCTCCGGCTCTGGCTCCTTTGCTGGGTGTATATCTGTTGCAACATTTTGGATGGAGATCCATCTTTATCACCCTAGCTGGTATCGCCGTGCTCCTGATGCTGTATACCTTCACTTTAATGCGCAAGCAAAAGTTGGATACTCCAGTTGATACAAAAGCAGGTGAAAAAACGAAACAGTCCTATTTTTCACTTTTAAAATCCAACGTGTATGTGGGCAATGTGCTGCTCTATGCATTCTGCTCGGGTTCATTTTTTGCCTGGTTAACGGGCTCTCCATTTTTTCTCAAAGAACTGGGTTATGACGAAAGCCAGATCGGATTGAGCTTTGTTCCGCAGACCATTGCATTTATGATGGGCGGATATGGCTATAGGGCGCTGGCAAACCGTATTGAGACCAAAAAACTGATGCCGGTTTTACTGATTTTATATTCCGTGTCTCTTCTAGCGATATATGCTATGAGTGTGATGACGACACCTACATTGACATTATTACTGATTCCGTTCTGCGGTATGGCATTAGCAAACGGTGCATGTTACCCGATTGTAGTTGCGCAAGCACTACGTGTTTTTCCAAATAATCTGGGTAAAGCCGCGGGCTTACAAAATGCAATTCAGCTTGGAATCTGTTTTATAGCGAGTGCTATCGTTTCGGTTTTTTCAAAAGATGCACTATTGGCTACGGCAATCGTTATGGTAGGGACAATTCCATTTATGTTAATCGCTTATAGATTGACTTTAAAAGGTAAATAAAAATCATTTTACGGTCCCCGCCTCATGCTTTCTCCGACGGAAAATTCTCCCGGGTAGAGCAGTATGATATAATGATTGGGATCCTTTAATAATTTGAGATCCTGTAAAGCTGATGCGTCTGGGGCAGTTGAAAATTGAACATGATTGTTTGTTTTAGAGATCTGTATGGGGTAGATTGTTTTTTCTGTTAAGGTATCAGGATATGTTTTTATTTTGATATAATTTGGATGATCAGGATCTAGCTTAATAATCTCTGAGTATGGTTGTTGCGTTGTATCATCTCCAGAAACATATTGTACCTCGATCAAGCACATCCGTTGTTTTGCGATCAAGAAATGGGATACAGCATACAGGAAGAACAGACCAGCGATCATACCCATAAAATAAATCAGTTGCTTCAACTGAAAATTGGAGAAAGTAACATGAACTTTCATAGACGTTCTTTTTGAGGGCGGTTTTTCCCTGGGGGTTTCCTCCCGGGAAAGCCGCCCTTTTTTTTTGTCTTTATTTTTTACGATAACCTCCTTGTCGCTAGAATTATCCGCAGAAGCTATTTCCACTTCTTTATTTTCGAGTATTTCCTCTTCCGCTATGTGATTTTCCTGTTCTTGACTCTCGTGACCAATTGCTGTTGTACTTGCTTCAGGTACGATCGTTTTTTCATGATCATCAGGATCGCAAAATTCAGGTGTTCGCTTTTTTAAATGGCGCAATTCCCGCCATTTATGGAATGGTCTTGGACCAAACTGTGTGAGTATGGCTAGTAGTTTGACGATGTTTTCGTCGGGATTGCTCGTTTTAGCCGTTATAAAATTTTTAAGCGGTTTCAGTTTATCTAACGGAAATCGACGGATGCTGGTCTCCAGATCATCATATCGTTTGATCGGATTAAAGAAATCCTGAAATACCTGTGTATCTTCTTTCGATAGTCCATTTGCAAATAATTTTAAACTCAAATCTCTTAGATTCCCGGGTGTGGGATTCTCAAGTTTTAGATCTAACTCATGTTGGGAAAGCAACTCCCTAAAGTTACTTATCACCTCTTTTTTAAATTCTTCAAACTCAAACATTGTCCCAAAATTAAAGTAACCCTAGCACCCGATTTTACGGAAAACCGTAAAATAATAGACTCTTTACGCACTTTTTTGCACTGGAATTTTCGGAATTCTATCGGAATTTCTGGAATAATAACGGAAAGGTTGGAAAGATCGGAATCCTTTGATGTTTAGCTTTTTATCTGCGTTAATTTTGATTTCGAAATCAGTTGATCAATCGACTAGTTCTTTCTAGGAAAGCGACGAAAAGATTTCATAAGGAGTGGATATCGCGGTCGTTTTTAACCGGTTTGGGAAGCAGTTATTGGTTCCCGCGATTGAAGCTCACTCACTTCCCAAAAAATTCAGAAGGCCTTCTGAAAACATTGTAGTAACCCCGGGCATGAAGCCCGCGGGACTACCAGGTTTTTGACTTTTAATTTTTTGAAAAATGTGGTATTTCATTTTAGCACTTTTATTTGGCAATCCTTCAAATACAGATACAAATCACCCTCAAGCATTATCCTCTGTGCAGGATGTGGACAATGAAGGAAATACTGGTCCTGTTCGTCCTGGTAAATAAGGATAAATAAATATCAGTTAAAATAAGGCAACACAAGGTTGCCTTATTTTGTTTTTAAGCGTCTGGTTGTTTTTCCAGTAAAATTTCGATAAATTCGAACAAAATAAGTTCCTTATTGAAACGCTTTAGCTTATACATACTTATTGTCTTTTTTTATTCCTGTCAACAAGCAGTTATTCAAAAGGAAATTCCTATTGATAATCCGGCTTATGATAAGGCATTCGAGTATCTCGAAATGGGGAAAGCAGATAGTTCTTTCTTCTATTTTAATGCGGCAAAACAGATCTTTTTGGAAAAAGGAGATAGTCTGCAAGTAGCCAAGTGTTTAATCAATATGGCGATTACCCAAAAGGAGCAGGGAGACTATTTTGGATCTCAGGAAACAGCATTGCAGGCTGTTCCTTTTCTGGATGAAAATAAACCTGAACATCATAGTTTTCTCAGTATGAATTTCAATGCTCTTGGACTTTCTACAGATGAACTTTATGATTATCCAAAGGCTATTCTCTTCTATGAATTAGCAATTAAATATTCTGACGATGCGCAAAATACACTGATCTACCGGAATAATTTAGCGAATGCCTATCTTTATAATAGGGATTATAAAAAAGCTCGTGAGATATATGATGGTATCATCGGTGGTACACATAAAAATGCGGTTGAATATGCGCGTGTGCTTTCCAATCTGACAAGAGTGAAATGGAAGCAGGATGCAACTTACCCTGCAATAAATGACTACCAAAAAGCATTAAAAATTAGGCAACAAGAGCATGATCTGCGTGGGCAAAATTCTAGTTTCCTGCATATAACAGAATATTATGAAGATCAAAAACCTGATTCAGCTTTGTTTTATGCTAAAAAACGTTATGATATTGCTAAAAAAATTGCTAGTCCAGACGATCAAATTAAAGCACTGAAAACATTGATTCAATTGAGCCCCAGTGACTCCTCAAAATATTATTTTAAAATTTATAATGTTCTGAACGATAGTATTCAGGAAGCACGTCTCGTTGCAAAAAATCAGTTTACTATGATTCGCTATGAGGTGGAAAAAAATAAGGCAGATAACTTGAGCCTGCAGAAGGATAATGCGGAGAAAGAATTCAATATCGTAAGGCAGCGCATTTGGACATTCTGCGTTTCCTTATTATGTGTTACGGTTATTGTAGGCGGTACTTTATGGTATAAGAGACGCAAAGAACGTATGCAGTTTGAGGCACAAAATAGAATCAAAGCCAATCAGCTCACTATCTCACGTAAGATTCACGATGTGGTAGCCAATGGCCTTTACCGCGTCATGACAGAAATCGAGAATAGGGAAGATATTGACAGGGAAGGGATCCTCGACCGCCTGGAAATGATGTATGAGAAATCTCGTGATATTTCTTACGAAACCGAAATAACGCCAGATGCGGAGCCAGATTGTCAGAAACAAATTGCTGAACTTTTGAAATCTTTTGTGACTGAAAATAGAAAGGTCATTATTGCCGGAAATGATGCTGAGCAATGGGAGGGGGTTACGGCACATATCAAGCATGAAGTTCATCATGTGCTACAGGAACTGATGGTTAATATGCGCAAGCATAGCCAAGCAACAGATGTGGTGATCCGTTTTGACTGGTCTCCTGGGCTATTGCGTATCTTTTACAGTGATAATGGTGTAGGAATGCCCGAATCGCAGGTAAAAGGTAATGGTCTTACCAGTACGGGAAACCGTATTTCTAATTTGGATGGTAAGATTACCTTTGTCAATAATGCAGGGAAAGGGCTAAAGGTTGAAGTGTCCATCCCTATTTTTTAAAAAGATCTTATTATATGTTTAAAAAAGTACTTATAGCCGAAGATCATGAAATTGCCAATATTTCGGTTCAGAAAACACTTCAGGAGCTGGGGATCCAGACAGCAAAATATGTCTATTATTGTGATGATGCATTTACCTGGGTTAAAAATGCACAGCGGGATGGTGAACCCTACGATCTGTTGATTACCGATCTGACTTTCGAAGAAGATCATAATCCGCAACGTTTATCGGGAGGTCTGGCACTTATTCAGGCAGTTAAAGAGATCCAATCCCAACTAAAAATCATTGTGTTATCAGCGGAAAGTCGGACTGCTGTTATTGATGAACTGTTTAAAAGCAGAGCCATTGATGGTTATGTGCGTAAAGCAAGACGCGATGCGCAATATCTGAAAGAGGCTTTACAGGCCGCACATCAGGATAAACTTTATCAGTCCCCTGAAATTAAACAGTCTATCCGGGAAAAGAATTCACATGAATTTACTACGCTCGATATTCATATCATTGCCCTACTGGCAAAAGGAATACTGCAGAAGGATATTCCACAACATCTGCAGCAACAACAGATAAAGCCATCAGGACTGAGCAGTGTCGAGAAAAGATTGAACCTGATGAAAGAAGTGCTAGAATTCTCCAAGAATGAACAGCTTATTGCTTATTCAAAAGATATCGGTTTAATTTAAGTAAACCGATATTCTATCCTTGCCGAACCAGTTATACAGGGCTTCTGAATTTATATTCAGAAAGCGAATCCCTGTCTATTTGGCACGTACTTTTTATTATTGTAAAGAAGGTCTTAAGAGTTGAAACTGTAGCCCTAGACGGAAGACATTTAAACGGGTCGCATCTGATGAGGATGCGCCATCCATCTCCCCTTTGTAGTTTTTAGTACCCCAGGCGTAACCCGCAAATACCGTATAACGGTTATAATTGACGTTGAACTGTAGGCGGGGTCTAAGATCCATTTTCATGAGATCCTTGCCTCTGTCTTTTTCAAATTCGGTTTCATTGCCTTTATTGTCTTCAATACTTCCTTTTTCTTTTATCTGAAGCGTGTTGGCGATATCAACGCCCAACTGCATATCCAAAGTAATAGGTTCAAATGAAAAACGATAGCCAATGAAAGGATTAAAATTTAAAAACTGCTGGTTCAGCTTGGTCATGCCTATGATGTTATTCGTGTTTTCTAAGCTTTGAAGATATATTTTAGTCTGTAAACGTTCAAATGCACCTTCTACACCCAGTAAGAAATTGTTGCTAAATACGTAGCGGTAGTTGATCGCTCCGCCCAGGTTAATACCATACTTTACTCCAAAAGGATTGTTGGTATAATAGTCCTGTGGGCTAGAACCGTTCAGGAATGATCTAGAATCGCTTCCTGGTCCTGTAAAATTGGAAGAACCTGAAGTAACACCTACCCGCAATTCATGTGATTGGGAAAATGCAAGAATCGGAATACTGCATGTGAATAAGCTTGCTAGAATGATTTTCTTCAACATAAATGGAATTTTTAAATTATTTCATAACAAAGAAACAGCTGCTCCTTATATTATGTTTAAATTTAGGTAAATCATAGCAATAAACCCCATTAAGAATTTTATTTTAAATAAAAAATGGTTAACGTAGGACCTGTACGTTAACCATCTGTAAAAAATTACTAATTAATCAATTTGTTTGCAGTCGATCCAGCATTTTAGGGATAAACTGGATGCGATTGCAAACGTTGTAAATAAAAATTCGCACCTACCTTTAATGTGAATGATACAAAGTTAAAATTCCTAATAACGGGATTTTACGGTTTCCCGTAAAATTAAGATTTTATGACATTTCTGCATTGTTTATTGTTTTTAAATCCAATAGGGCCATATTTTTTTTTAAAATATTTTTTAAAAAAATGAATTCCACTATGCTTATTCATTTGGTTACATGCTCATTGGGGGAGAGAGGCTTGACTATCATTGCGATAATGAACCGATTAAAATCAGTCCTAAACAGAAAAGACACATCGTACGACGATGTGTCTTTTCTATATGCTTTGAAACTGCAAGTCCTAATTCATTATAATGATGCGAATTTCATCCAGTCCGCATTTTCTTCATAATCCATTAACGGGTCTGCTGTGTTGTTGCTATGCAACTGACCAGCAAACATCGCCAGGTCCATCTTGATATGCTGACGTGTTATTTCGGTCATCTTATCGTTAAACCCTGCATTGTTGATCAACAATACATATTGATAACAAACAACGCGTGCGATCATTCTTCCCAAAGTCATCATTTCGCGTTGTTTTGGCTGATCTGGAAGATTGAAATTAAGAATTTCACTGAAGAATGGTGCAGCAAGTTCTGTCCCTTTATATTGTTTTAAGAATGCCAGAAGATTGTTTTCTTTGCTTTTGCGCATCAGTTTGGCAATTGCTTCAGCAATCTGTGTATATAACATTTCATTAGATCCTTCAAAAATCTGAAATGGTCTACTGTCTACAACACCTCTGCCGGCAATATGGTCTAAGCGGTATCCATTTGCTCCTGATAATTGCAAGCATATCTGTGATGCTTCCTGCATCAGATCTGTCACGAATGCTTTTACACTATTGGCATCTACACCATGACTAGATAAGTCATTGCTGATTGAGCTTACTGTGGTGCTGTATGCACACATCGCCGAACATAGGGTAAAGGCTGCCTGTAAACGTGATAACTGAAATTTAACGGAGTCCATTTCATTAAGGCGGATGCCTGTAACACGTCTTTCATGACAATGTTGCATCGCTTCATCCAGCATACGCTTGATAAAGCCCATACCCATACCCGGAAACTGCAGTCTGCTACGGTGCAGTGTATCCAGCATTAATTTTATACCGGTACTTTCTGGAACCAATCGCTGTGCTGCGGGTACTTTGATGTCAATATTATTGATTCCATAAGGAATAGCATATAGACCAAGACTGTTGTAACGTCTTTCAACTTCAATTTTTTGTTCTGCGGCTGCGTCTTCCGTTAAAAAGAAATCAATATCACGGGTCAGATCGCCGTTTTCATTTCTTTTACGTGCAGTCACCAACCAGTAATCGGCTGCTCCTGTAAGACCTTGCCAATGTTTCTGGCCCTGTATGCTGTAATGATCTCCTATCTGCTCATAAGAAGTACGCATATTGAGCGCATCGCTGCCAAAGTCAGGCTCTGTGATCATCAAGCCACCCATTGCCTGGTTTTCCAAAAACTGTTTGAATACTTTTTCCTGAACGGTGATATTACCATACTTCGCTAATGGTTCTAGAAAAAGGGCAATGTTGATTCCGAAAATAAGGGACAGCGATAACGATTCGTACGAAGCGGCTGCTAGTACTCCCAGACACTCTTTAACATGTACTCCACGACCACCATGGCTTTCTGGAATAGCAACCGCAAGCGGTGTCATGTCCATGATTTTGCTTAAAAAATCAGGCGGTAAATCGCGCGATAGACTAAGGTTATTATAGTCATATTCCTGATTAAATAAGCTGGATAATCTTTCCTTAAATGAGGAAATGTAAATATCAAAATCTTGCGTCATGGTTGATTGTTCTAAAAAGTTAAGCATCTTAAAATGTAGGATTAAATGATGAACAATAACGAAGGGGCTTATGCAGATACCATTCTTGCTCAGCGTCTCCTAACTTCTCTGATGAGAAGTGAGTACTGAAGTAAGGTAACAAAAAACTTGTTATCAAAAAATACATTTTTTTCTGGTTTAACATGAGTTTTATAAAAGTGATTGCATATTCACCATCGCTTTGTACAAAAATAAACCTAAAAACGCAATCTCTTTGTTTTATTTAGTATAAAGATTAGGACAAATCGTGCATGTGTGGCACGAAACTACCTTGCTTTATTTCGATAAGAGGTTGGTGACATGCCTACAATTTTCTTAAAGATGCGTGAGAAATAGGACGGATCGGAGAAATCCAATTCATAACATATGTCGGCAATGCTTTTGTTGGATTCGAATAGCAGGAGCTGGCTGTGCATAACCAGAACTTCCAGAATAAGTTCCTTTGATGATTTTTTAAAAACAGAGGAGACACATCTATTGAGATAATTGGGTGATACGGCTAATTTATCGGCATAGAATCCGATTTCCTTCTGTTTTAGATAATTTTTATGAACAAGTTGCTTAAACATCATCGCAATCTCCTGACTGCGGTTGAGCATGTTGTTGGTGTTGGAAAGCTTGATGATTTTTAACAGTGCTGATTTAAGCAAGCTTTCAAATAGTTCTTTATACGGAGATGCCGTATGCAACTCTTTGTAAAGCAATCTAAATAGCTGGTGCAGATCGTGATCATCTGCTGCAGAGAGATTGTGAAGCGGTGATATGGTAAAAATATTTAAAATTTCCTGCTCTCTGAAAATGGAGGTCATGGCTGCATCATTGACCAGAATACAATGTCCTTTGGCTGATTTATCAACCGATCTGATCACCGATATATTACCATAGTTACTCATGAGGATCGCCGGCGCCTGAACCACGTATTCTTTGGGGCCGATCTGGTGTTTAAAATAGCCTTCGGTTATATGAACAAGTAAATTGTAACCCAGAAAAATAGGTGGTGTCGGAAATTTAATATAGGGCGCAATTTCGCTCAATCGAAATATTTTGACTGACGATTGCATGTATTTTAGATGTTCCAGACTGCCGGACATAAACCGTTCGACAAATTCGTTCGCATTTACTTGTTTTTCCATTCTTGATCCTAATATAATATTTCTGGTACTTACCGCCAAAGCTAAAAAGATGTTTCTTTTCTGTACCAAAGTTACGCATTGAAATGATAGCAATTTTATACTAATCTTGTGCCAATAATCACCTTTATACATCTTTCTCCATCATATTGAGACCGAGACTGCCTTAGCATGGCAATGTTTCTATACAGAAAAGGGCTATGTGTAAAACATAACCCTTTCTTTATTATTAGCCAATAGATTGCAGGATATGGTATTATTTTACTAATCCTGCTTTTTATTATTTGTAGATAGCAAATTCTTCCATCGGATTTCTTACTTTCTTCATTGGTGCTAACCAATCTTTTTCAGAATCACGGTAGCCCACGTACATTAATGATACGCTTTTTAAACCTAAGCTTGCTAAGTCAAGTACTTCATCTACGATCTGATTGTTAAAGCCTTCAGCAGGAGTAGTATCAACACGCAATTCCGCTGCCTGTGCCAATGCCAGCCCTAAACCAATATAAGATTGTTTTGCGGTATGTACAAAATGCTGTTCTTCAGTCTGAGAAGCGTATAGCTTTTTGATCATATCTGTATAACTATTGAATCGTCCTTCAGGCAATTCACGCTCTTCTGTTGTACGGTTGTAGATGGTATCGATGCGTTCTTCGGTATACTTGTCCCATGCAGCAAATACCAATAAATGAGAACAGTCGCGCATACACTCTGGATTTAAAGCTCCAGCAACTAATCTTTCGCGTACTTCTTGACTTTCGACAACGATGATTCTAAAAGGCTGCAATCCTGAAGAAGTGGGCGCTAAGCGTGCCGCTTCTACAATTTTTTCGATGTCTTCTTTACTTACTTTTTTTGTGGGATCGTATGCTTTTGTAGCATGGCGCCACTGTAAATCTTCAATTAATGCCATTGTTTTAATTTTAATGATATGTTGATAACGGAGCGTGCAATTTTGATACTAAAAAATTTGTTTTTTTTGGTGTTTTCAATTGTCAGATACTCCTGATATCAAGGTTATACTTCTGTTACTATTTTACTTTTTAATATTTTATTAGCAATGTTGCGCATACTTTCAATCTCTTCAGCACTGATCTCCAGTTCTTCTATTAACTTCTGCGGTATGCACTTGGCCTCTTTTTTCAGGTCTTTTCCAGCTGTTGTCAGGAAGATTTCGACAACCCGCTCATCAACCGTACTCCGTTTTCGCACGAGCAGATGTTTTTGTTCGAGACGTTTTAGTAACGGTGTCAGTGTACCGCTATCTAAAAACAGTTTATGACCGATCTGATTGACGGTCTGTTGGTCTTTTTCCCAAAGAACCATCAATACCAGGTACTGTGGATAGGTCAGTCCGATCTCATCGAGATGAGGGCGGTAGCGCTGAATGATTTCCCGGCTCAGTGCATAGAGGGGAAAACAGAGCTGATTGTCCAACTTTAAAAGATCTTTCATGTCAATTTTGTTTGCGGTACAAATATAAATATTATTTGCAATTAAGTTGTGTGCAATTTAAAAAATAGGGCTTTTTAATGTGTTTATTGACAATGATATGGCATAGATGGGGATAGCAATATTCTTTAAAAAGTTGTCTTGCTATCTTTTTTTAATAATTTTCCTGTTAGACTTGTGTCTTAAGAAAATATATAAAATACGGTGTGGTTGAATTAGGTTAGAATTAACTGAAATATGATCTAAATAAATTGTATTTATGATTACTGGTGGTAATTAATCGTTTTTTAAGTGTGTTGGGGCTTATTTGAAAATTTGCAAAACATTTTAACGGAGGCATTGGTTTAACTGAGAGTAAAAGGATACTGATTACTTACTGTTGGCTTAGATTAGAGTCTTTATGAATATACCAATTACTACTAAATACCGATTAGCAAAATTAATGTCTTGTTGTTTACTGTTTGTGCAACCCCTTTGTGCGCAACTCATACGTTATGAGACAAAGGATTCGCTGAATGGGAAACCTAAAATGACCTCTTTCTTAATCGGCCGTTTGAAATTAAACGGAATCTACGATATCAAGGGTAACCTGCATGGCAACAGTTCTTTTTTAATCCACGAAAATGATGTTTATGGCCGTGATAGACCGGCATTCTGGGTTGATATGCGCCAGAGTCAAATACGTTTTGCTTCCACGACGCAGCTGAAGAATGGCAAGGAGATCAGTGCGATGTTGGAAGGTGATTTCGAGGGGGGACCCAACCGGACTTCACTGTTCAGACTGCGCCATGCCTGGATTAAGTATGATCACTTTACTTTGGGACAGAATTGGTCCACCTTTGGAGATCCGGATCTGTGGCCGGCAAGTTTGCTGGACTGGGATGGTCCTACCGGGATGGTTCTGAGTCGCCGCATCCAATTGAATTATAAAAACAAATTTACGGAAAAGGGCGGTGCTGGTTATGAACTTGCGATAGAGCAAATGGAACCCCGAAGATTGTATGATTATACCATCAATACAGATCGTGGGGTAGATTATGCACCGCGACGTATTCCTGACGTCATCGGTGCATTGCGCTATGACTACGATGGGGGAAGCTTCTTGAAGGTCGCAGGGGTCTACCGCAATATTGCTTACGATTCGAAAGAAGTATTGACTGGCGATACGGACTACAGGTACAGGACAGCCAATGGCTGGGGGCTGACAGGGATGGCCAGTATTTTTTTTAATAAAAAATCAGGATTGGTCAACAACCTGCAGGCACAATGGAATATGGGGCGGGGTATCGCTGATTATTTTTTGGCTATCGGAGGTTCGGGACTGGATGGCTTCGCTCACGAAGAACAGCCCGGGCTGCTCAATTTATTGGATGTAACTGCGGGATTTATATCGTATCAGCGCTTTTGGACACCTAAATTCCATACGATGCTTATGACTTCTTATAATCATTTTTCGGGCGGAGAAAATACGCTAAGTCCTTGGAATAAAATGAATAATTATCAGTTCACCTTAAATCTTTCATACAATGTTCTAGAAAATCTGATGCTGGGATTAGAACCGCAGTTCGGTTATAAACAGCTGGAATTTGATGAAGGGCTTACAAAAGGGAAAAATGCAATGCGGATGAATTTTGGAATGCTATTTAATTTTTAACCAATCAAATTATAATACAATGAAAAGACTATTGATATCTCTAACCCTGCTGCTGTTTCTGCAGTTGGCCTATGGACAAAAGCCTAAGATCATCATATTGGCCACGGGTGGAACCATAGCTGGACAGGGGGCTTCGGCAAATCGTGCAGGGTATACTGCAGGAAAGATTCCGGTATCTGATTTGATCGGGAGTATTCCATCGATCAACGAAATCGCGGAGGTGAGCGGTGAACAGATTTCTTCTGTTGGCAGCCAGGATATGAGTTTGGATATCTGGAAAAAGTTAGCGGTTCGCATTAATGAGATTTTCAGTAAAAAGGAAGCTGACGGAATTGTGATTACACACGGTACCGATACGCAGGAGGAAACGGCTTATTTTCTGGATCTGGTGGTGGCTTACGATAGTCCTGTTGTCTTGACCGGTGCCATGCGTGCCTCTACCGCTATCAGTGCTGATGGCCCTAAGAATTTATTTGATGCCATAACCTTGGCGGCTGATGTGAAAAGCAAGGGCAGAGGTGTGCTGGTATCTTTTAATGAATCCATTTTTAGTTCAAGGGATGTGACCAAATTGAGTACGACGAAAGTCAATGCATTTGGTTCACCTAATAGTGGTGCAATCGGTCAGGTTTTTGACGGAAAAGTAGAATTCTACAAATCTTCAGACCGTCAGGTGAAACCTTTGGCTCCTTTTAAAATAGATGCTAATACGGTCTTTCCAAAGGTTGAAATTGCATACATGTATGCCGATGCTTCACCAGCTTACCTCAACCTGCTGGTAAAAGAAAAGGCCGCGGGTATTGTAATCGCGGGGGTAGGGAATGGGAATTTTTCGAAAGCTTTTACTGAACAGGTCAAACAGGCTGTAAAAACAGGCATCATGGTGTGTCGTGGAAGCAGATGTGTATCGGGTCGGGTCGTCGAAGATGGAGAAGTGAATGATGATGAATTAGGAACGTTGGTATCCGATGATCTAAATCCACAGAAAGCCCGGATACTGCTGATGCTGGGCTTGTTAAATACACATGATAAAGAAACATTGCAAGGTTATTTCTTGCGTTATTAATAGCATTATAAACGATTATCATTTTAAATAATTAAGATTATGACATCTTCTCGAATTGAACACGATTTTTTAGGTGAAAAAGAAATTAGCAACGACTGCTATTACGGTGTACAGACGTTACGCGCAAAGGAAAATTTTGATATTACTGGAATTCCGATCGGTAGTGAGCCTCTTTTTATAAAGGCATTTGGTTTTGTGAAAAAAGCGGCGGCATTGGCGAATAGGGATCTGGGTATTCTGGATGCAAAGAAAGCCGAAGCGATCGCGTATGCTTGCGACCGTTTGATCGCGGGTGAGTTTACGGATCAGTTTATCAGCGATCTGATTCAGGGCGGTGCTGGTACTTCTTGTAACATGAATGCCAATGAAGTGATTGCCAACCTGGGACTTGAATATCTGGGGCACCAAAAAGGAGAATATAAATATTTGCACCCGAATAACGATGTTAACTTGTCGCAGAGTACAAACGATGCTTATCCTTCTGCTTTTCGAATTGCAGTTTATCTTAAAATTGGGGCTTTCTCCCACGCTTTGGAGGATCTGCAAGGCGCATTTTTTAATAAAGGGAAGGAATTTGACGGCATTTTAAAAATGGGGCGTACGCAGTTGCAGGACGCAGTGCCAATGACTTTGGGACAGGAGTTTAATGCTTTTGCAACCACGCTGGGCGAAGATGTGCTGCGTATTCGGGAGGCTTCGCAGTTAATTACAGAGGTGAACATGGGAGCTACAGCAATCGGTACCGGCGTGAATGCGCCTGAGGGATATGCACAGTTATGTGTAAAATACCTAGCCGAAATAAGCCAGGTTCCCGTTACGCTTGCCGCCGATCTGATCGAGGCGACTTACGATACTGGAGCTTTGGTCCAGCTGAGCGGAACGCTGAAGCGTAATGCAATAAAATTGAGTAAGATCTGTAATGATCTTCGTCTGTTGAGCAGCGGCCCTCGTTGCGGTCTTAATGAAATAAATTTACCGGCTATGCAACCGGGTTCTTCGATCATGCCTGGAAAGGTCAATCCGGTTATTCCAGAAGTGGTCAACCAAACTTGTTTTTATGTTATCGGGGCCGATCTTACGATTACGATGGCGGCAGAAGCTGGTCAGTTGCAACTGAATGTAATGGAACCTGTCATTGGCATGGCTTTGTTTACTTCCTTGCAGTACCTGACCAAAGCTTGTGGTACCTTGAAAGATAAATGTATCGTCGGTATTACCGCAAATGTTGAACATAGTAAAAATCTGGTGATGCAGAGCATCGGGATCGTAACACAATTGAATCCGATCTTAGGATATGAAGAATCTGCCTCTATAGCAAAAGAAGCTTTAAAAACGGGTAAATCTATTCACGAAATTGTGGTCATGGAGCGTAAGTTGATTACGCAGGCGAAGTGGGATGAGATTTATTCGATCGAAAATTTGATTCATCCTAAATTTATATCGAAATGATATTTGTGCAATTTGTGATTCTGTTGGCGATGATCTTAATCGGATCACGTATGAAAGGAATCGGTCTGGGTGTCATGGGAATGATCGGACTGTTTATCTTTGTGCTGTTTTTTAAAATGACACCGGCGGATCCGCCCATATCGGTCTTACTGATTATCCTTGCTATTGTAACGACGGCAGCGACTCTTCAGGCCGCAGGTGGTTTGGATTATCTGGTGAGTATAGCGGAACGTATAATCCGTAAGAATCCGAGTCAGATCACCTTTATTGCGCCATTTACGACCTATTTTCTTTGCTTGTTTGCAGGCACGGCTCATATTGTTTACTCGCTTTTGCCCATTATTGCAGAGGTTTCGGCCAAACAGCGTATTCGTCCGGAGAGACCGCTTTCGGTATCGGTCATTGCTTCGCATTTAGCCATTACGGGCAGCCCGATGAGTGCTGCAAGTGCCTCTTTAGTTGCTATACTGGCTTATTCTTCGGCTTCTATCGATATCATGAAAATATGTATTCCAGCGGCACTCTGTGGTATATTTGCCAGTATATTAGCGGTACGAAAGAAGGGATTGGAACTGGATAAAGATCCGATATTTCTGGAGAAAATGAAGGATCCGGAATTTGCGAGATCGATGGATCCTAGTCAGATGGAAAATGGAACTACCCAATACCAACCTGAGCCAGGGGCTAAAATTGCGGTTGCGATATTTGGATTTGCAATTCTGCTGATTATATTTTTTGGCGCTTTTCCTGCTTTTGTTCCTCATGTGGGTGGAGGTCCTAGTTTCAGTGTAAATGCAAATGGAACGATCAATCTAACCAGTTTGATCATTATGATCACCTTGTCGGCTTCAGCATTTATCATGCTGATAACAAAAACTTCTGCTGTAAAAGTCGCTAAGATGAGTTTATTTACATCGATGGCGACGGCTGTTGTTTCGGTGTTGGGTGTGGTATGGATGAGTGCTACTTTTATGCTGGCGAATGAGGCAGTTATTGAACATACTTTTAAGGATATTGTAACGGTATATCCCTGGACTTTTGCGATCGCTTTATTTTTGATGGGTGCTTTGACTTTTAGTCAGGCAGCGACAACAAGGACAATTATGCCAATGGGTTTGGCACTGGGTATTACAAGTCCACATTTATTAGCGATGTTTCCGGCTGTAAATGGTGATTTTCTGCTTCCTGGTTACCCGACATTGGTCGCTGCAATAGATTTTGATCGAACGGGAAGTACGAAAATTGGAAAATTTGTCGTTAACCATAGTTTTATGATTCCGGGTCTGGTTGCCATAGCAGTCACTATTTTTGTTGGTTTTATCTTAAGTGGTATACTGCTTTAGCTAAAGGTTCTGAAAGTTTTTAAGAGACATCTTTTCCAGAAGAAAGGATGTCTTTTTGTATGTTACCTAACTGTTTAATTTTTGCTGATAGACCATTTGTTCTTTAATACGATAAAATAATAAGCAAAACTGCCTAATACCGGGATGCTAAGAATTATGAAAAACCAGAGAAGGCGGTGTACGCCTGGTATTGTTCTATTTGTCGCGGCGTGAAATAAACAGTATAAATAAGCAAACAGCACCGGTAGGATGAATATACTAAGAGCAATTATCTCAGAAGTGCCAAGATTTATGAATAAGAGGTCCATATATTTAAGTTTATATATTAATCATTTTGAAATTAATAGTTGAACTAAGGTAGTGATTTTTAATGAATTGACAAAAAAGGCTGTCATAGTCTCTATAAGTTTTATCATTTAGGATAACTAAGGGTTGTGCCATAATGAAAATTATATAGTTTTTGTCCAATTATTATTACATTTGATAGGTGCCAATGTTCTATTGGTACTATATAATGACCTAATAAATAATTGATTGACCAATTTTAAAACGCTGGAAACCGTATGCCCCATTTAAAAAAATATTTTTACTATACTGTGTTTGCCTTCTTTTTTTTAGGTATGGTTGTGCAAGCACAACAGTTAGCTAGAACTGCCGACCGTCACAATTATACTTCCGGTGCATTGATTCAGGACAAGCTTCAGGTTAAGTGGCGTTTTCAAACCAAAGGGCAGGTTTATTCTTCTCCTGTTTTATATGCCGACAAAGTTATTATTGGATCCTGTGACAGTAATCTTTATGCTCTAAATAAAGCTGATGGAAGCGTACTTTGGAAATATAAGACAGGTGGAGAGGTACGGGCTACTGCGGCGGTGGATCAACAGGTTGTTTATTTTTTAAGTGCTGATGGTCATTTTTATGCGCTAGATGTGCATACCGGAAAGCAATTGTGGACTTTTAAAACGGAAGGTGAAAAGACTTATGATATCTGGGATTATTTTCAATCTTCGGCAGCTGTAGAGTCGGGAATCGTGTATTTTGGATCTGGAGATGGACATATTTATGCGCTTGATGCCAAAAATGGAAAAGAAATCTGGAAATATAAAACAGCAGGTATTGTACATGCTTCGCCTACTGTGACAGCCCATGAAATCTTGATCGGTAGTTTTGATGGTTATTTTTACTGTTTAGAGAAAAATGGTGATTTACGTTGGAAATTTAAAACGATTGGTGAGCACTATTTTCCGAAGGGAGAGGTGCAGTTTCATGCTGTTGCGGCGGATAGTTCTGTTTATTTTGGAGCCCGGGATTTTAATAGCTATGCTTTAAAAATTAAAGATGGTACTGGACATTGGGTTTACCATCAGCCCGGAAGCTGGATCAGTGTACCTAGTCTTGCTGGAAAACAGCTGCTGCTGACTATGTCGGATTCTTATAGTGTGCTCGCTTTGGATAAGGTTTATGGAGGGAAACTTTATGAACCACGGATTCCATTAAACACGTTTAGCAGTGCTTCGATCACAGATTCTGCTGCTTATTTTGGTGCGTTGGATGGTGTGCTTTATAAGTTAGATCTTTCGAAAGGTACGGTTTCAAGTGTTTTTCAAACGACATCCAGTAAACTGAACCGGTCAAATTTTTTTGATGAAAAAAGATAAGTTACGAACTGGACTGGATGAAAAATATGCACATGATATCCATCAATTGTTTACGGGATACCTGCAGATGGGCAGTATTTTTTCTACGGTCTGGATTGATGGTCAATCATTGTATTTTGGTTCTGCAGATGGCGCTGTGTATGCACTTGAATAGGTTTGTAAGATATGTGATTTGTTTTTAGAGAAACTATTATGCTCCTTGTTTGTTTAAAAATTGCGAGCAATGATGTCTTGAAGATACTTGTTTGCTTTTATTATTGATCATAACAGAACAGGCATGGATATTTCTAAATTATTTGATTTAAGTGGTAAAACAGCTATTATTACTGGCGGAGCAGCAGGCATAGGCAGGGCTTGTTGCCAGATGCTGGCTGCTTATGGCGCGTATGTCGTGGTCGCCGATTATAACTTTTCTGCAGCGCAGCAAACAGCATCTGAAATTAATCAAGATGGTGGAAATGCACTTGCAATTGAATGTGATGTAACGAAGGATGAAGCGTTGGTTAATCTGGTGGATGCTGCCGTTTCAAAGTATGGTGGAATACATATTTTAGTAAATAATGTGGGTGGAGGTGGAGCAGGGAAAGAAAGTCCTGATCAGATCGCTGTTTCACAATTTGCCAAGGTATTTGAAATGAATGTTTTTAGTATGTGGCGGCTATGTCAATTGGTAGCGCCCCATATGAAATCGGCAGGTTATGGGAGCATAATCAACATGTCATCTATGGCTTCTATCAATACTAGTCCTGCAATTAGTGCTTACGCTTCTTCTAAGGCTGCAGTAAATCATATGACTAAAAATTTGGCATTCGATTACGGACCGGAAATCCGCGTGAATGCGGTGGGTCCTGGAGCGGTTCGAACACATGCACTGGGTACAGTGTTAACGCCGGAAATAGAACGCAGTATGCTGAAGCATACGCCCTTGCAACGCTTGGGGGAGCCAGAAGATATTGCTGGTGCGGTGCTTTATTTTGCGGCTCCGATTTCCAGCTGGACAAGCGGACAGGTACTGTTTGTAAATGGGGGCGGGGTGCAGACCTTGGATTAGGGTTTCTGAATAATCATTTTTTTTATGTCATCTAAACTTTGGAGTACTGTTGCAATAGTTGCTGTTGTTTCGGGCAATTCTGTTGTATGGTAACTATGAAACTCCCATATTTCTAAAATTTCTTCAAGTGGAACGGTATACAATTCGTAAATAGGATTTAAAGAACGACACTGTAACATTCCGTCTTGAAGCAGCGTGATGGCTTTGAATATAATATCCTGCCCCTTTAAGACTACAAGCGCGAGTGATTCGGGTTTTATTTGGCTCCAGTCTTCAATAAATTTTCCTGTTATATCCATATTTTGAGGAAAGGGCAACATGGAGTCTCCAACTACAGGAAAGGTACGATAGGTTCGGTGCTTAGAAAGATTGGGAATATGATATTTCGGTAGCTCTGAAATATAGTCCGGATCAGCATACCCTCCAGATACATAGCCAGCTCGTCCTTTTATGGGCACATAGTCAACATGTTCCTGATCGGATTTGTCAACACTGATGGCCAGAACTCTAAGATTTCCGCCTTTGATATAAATATCGTTCCCAGCTTCTAGATCGCGAATCTTTAACTCACCTAGCTTACTGATGTCAACGGTCATTAAGGTATCTAAACTGATCTTAAAATAATTGGAGATGGATAACATAAAATGTGGTTCCATTGCTTTTGTTTTGCCAATTTCAATAAGTGCAAGTTTTACCCGTGTTACATTGATGGCTTCGGAGAGTACTGCCTGACTGACTTTTTTACGCTCCCGGAGGAACTTTAGGTTATTGGTAAAAAATATTTTTGGTTCTTTATTTTCCATTTGCTATTATTAGAAACATTGAATTGTTTCTATTGGAAACAAATGTAGTGTAAAGTATTGATTTTTTATAGGGCATTATGGTGACACCTGACGATTTGGATTTATTTTTGTAAATAGAAAAATTACGCAAAGTTGATCGGAAGTTAGTTAGTTCCTGTAAGATATAGAATAATGAGTTGCAAACTTTGTTAAATTGATTGAGGTGAACAAGTTGAAAAACATAACGTATGCCATCGTGGATATTGAAACTACGGGTGGAAATGCCCGGGGCAGCCGTATGACAGAAATTGCGATTGTGATTCATGACGGAGAGAAAGTCATTGATCGATGGGAATCGTTGATTAATCCGGAACAGCATATTCCATTGGCTATTTTTGCACTGACGGGAATTGATAACGAGCTGGTGGCAGATGCGCCTGTATTTGGTGATATTGCGCAAAAGGTTTTCGATATGCTGGATGGGCGTATTTTTGTTGCTCATAATGTCAACTTTGATTATTCATTTATTCGTCATCAACTGGAAGAACAGGGGTATAAATGGACGGCACGAAAACTATGTACAGTACGACTGAGCCGTAAAATAAAACCGGGTTTTCGATCTTACAGTTTAGGAAAGCTTTGCGACAGTTTAGCTATTCCTATTTCAAATCGTCATCGTGCCGGCGGAGATGCAGAAGCAACGGCCATATTGTTTTCTTCTTTACTGCAGTGGGATACTGAAGGTGTGGTGGATGAAATGCTGAAGAAAGCGGCTCCGGATCAACGACTCCCGCCTAATTTGGCACCAGAGGATTTTGAAGCCTTACCGCAGCATCCGGGCGTCTATTATTTTATGAACCAATACGGAAAGGTTATCTATGTTGGAAAAGCCATAAACCTAAAGAAGCGTGTTGCATCTCATTTTACGGGACATAATATCAATAAACAAAGACAGCATTTTTTAAGGGAGATCTATCATATCACATTTGAGGTGTGCGCGACGGAACTCATGGCGCTATTACTGGAATGTACAGAAATAAAGAAACTATGGCCGGCCTATAATCGTGCATTGAAACGTTTTGAGCCTAAATTTGGTTTGTTTAAATATGAAGCACAGAATGGCTATCTGTATCTTGCGGTCGGTAAATTGAAAAAGCACTGTCAATGTATTCAGGTATTTAATCTGGAATATGATGGGGTACAGGTCTTGCGGCAGTTGATGGTTAACTTTGAGCTCGATCATCGTATGTGTACATTTGGTGCTACAGAAATACCTTATGCAAGTAGGTGTTTTCCGGATGAACCGGATTTGCCGGAAGTTGAAAAACATAATGCGCAAGTGGAATTGGCTGTCGATCATCTTTTGGAGCAGCAACCTACCTTTGTAATCGTTGATAAAGGAAGAACACCAGAGGAGAAAAGTTATGTCTGGGTAGAGCAAGGGAATTTTTATGCCATGGGCTATCTGGATGAATACGTACAATTCGAGTCGATGGAAGATATCCGTTCTAGTTTACAGCGATATCCCGGCAATCACTACATGATACAACTGATCAATGCCTATATGACGAAGTATCCAAGAAAGGTAACTTATCTGAACGATTGTCAGAAAGCTGTCGTATTACCTGAATTAACTGGAGATTCGGATGAAGAATCTTTGATCTTGTTTTAAGTATCCTTATTATTGAATTAAAATAAAAAATAAACGAATGGAGTTTATACTTTCAAAAATAAATATTGTTGTTTTCTTGTTTCTTGCCGTGATGCATATGTATTGGGTATGCAATGGACAGTTAGGAATTGCGGCCACGATCCCGACAAAGTTGAATGGGAAGAGAGTTTTTACCCCCAGTCGGTTTGGAACCTTTATCGTCGCTGTTGGGTTGTTCCTGTTTGCGGTGCTCAATATGGTTTTTGATGGTCTTGTTCAGGTACCAATAGCACCCTCCTATGTTGTTTATGGTATGTGGACTATTGCTGTTATATTTCTACTTCGATTTATAGGGGATTTTAAATACGTCGGCATTAGTAAAAGATTTCGAAAATCTGTTTTTGCTAAGAAAGACACTTATTTCTTTAATCCTTTATGCTTTTTTCTATTTGTTTCCCATATTTTGCTTGTCATTGACTAGTACATGCTAGAAGTATTTGAGGTAAGGGATTCAATATTTGAGTAAAAGGGTTTGGGGATACTTTTGCAACGATATAAGTAAAGTGTCTGTTAGAATAGGTGTAGTCATTTTTATAAGATGAAAGTGGATATTAAAATTAAAATCGCATCCGGAGCGGATCTGGATGGAATACTTGCGTTACAATTTGAAAACCAGCCTGCACAAGGTGGTACATTGTCAGGTGGACTTGGACGGGAACAAATTGTAGCCATGATGCAAGATATGCCTCAAGTAGTGGCTATCTCGGAAGATCAAGTTGTTGGATATTTATTATCTACATCTAAAATGGTCTATAAAAAGCATCCTGTACCGATTCTTGATGCTATGTTTAGTGCTTACAGTGGCGCTTTAGATTCGTACGTGTATGGTCCAATTTGTGTAAATCAGGATCTGCGCGGAAAAGGGGTGGCACAATTGATGTTCAGCGAACTTATAAAGCAGGTGCCAAATCGAGAAGGGATTTTATTTATTAGAAGAGACAACATACCATCTTTACGTGCTCATGAAAAAATGGGTATTGCAAAAGTTGGCAGTTTTGTATTTAGGGATACCGTTTTTGACGTACTTGCTTATTTGCCTGCAGCAGATGAGGATAAAAAATAGAAGCTTAAGCTCAAAATAGATATTGATTGCGACCAACTCGGAGAAACCAAGTTGGTCGTAATTTTTTGGTGTAATTAACGTGTTTTGACGTACTTTTAGATGTGATCTATTCCTGCTTTATATTGTGGAGTATGGTCCACTTTAGCGAAAATATGAGGGGCATTCATTTCAATGCCTGCGGCTAGAAAATCGTTCAGAATCAACTGAAAGATCTCGGACTGTGCCAGTGCGATTTCAGCAGACTGCGAAATGTAAACATTTAGTTCATAGAGGACATAAAAGTCATCCAGTTTCTTCTGCAAGACAAAAGGTGCTGGTGTGGTATTGACCCGTGCTACCCGCGGAGGTATGTTTAAGAGCATTTCATGGATGCGTTCCCAAGGTTCTTCATAGCCTACTGTTAATTCGACCTGAAAACAAATTCCCTGATCTGAAAAGGTGGAATAGTTCACGGTGTTACCTGACAAGATGGATGAATTAGGGATGGTTATCTCCTCATTTTTAATGGTCCTCAGTCTTGTTACAAGCGGTGATTTTTCAATCACGACGCCAGTTTTATCAGCTATCGTGATGCGGTCTCCGATTCGGAAAGGCCGCATATAGGTAATCACAAGGCCTGCAATAATGTTGGATATTGCTGAAGATGAACCTAATGAGAATAGCACCCCAATAAATACGGATATACCTTTGAAAATATCCGAGTTAGATCCTGGTAGATAAGGGAATATCAGGACGAGTGTAAATGCTTGCAATAGAAAGCGGACAATGGTAAATGTCGGCATCGCAAATTCACGATGGAAACCATTCACTTCTAGTTTTCCTTTGTCAATCTCCGTAAAGATGTATTTTACCAATCGGACGGCATAACGCATTACAAATAGGATAACAAATACGGTGATGAGGTTGGGAATATAATCCCAGATCGCTAAAAATGCCTTTTTTAGAGGTTTGGTAAATAGGCCGATCAAACTATTGGCCCAACTTTGTGTAAAGGGGAAGACACTGAATACAATAGGCAACATGATAAAGGCCATTAATATGATAAGTGCCCAGCGTAACATGTTGATGCTATTGATCAGGATGCGGGTTTTTTGAACGGAACTGACTAAAACATAATTCTTGATTTTAACATCTTTGATCAGCTGTGTGCGTTCGGTCATGATCCGCTGTACACTGTAATCTTTAATTTTATTGATCAATAGTATCAATAAGTAAAAAACAATAAAGATGAGCGCGATAAGCCCGATGCGGATCAATAATTTTGAAATACTGTTTTCTTCTTTTTCTCGGTTAATGGTTTCCTGAATACTTTTTAGATATTGTTTTGCGATTTCTTCTTTACTTTTTCCTTCAAGCAGTGCGTCTAACTCAGTAACTGAAGTGATAATGAGGTCTTTATATACAATGTCTGAACTGATTTCATTGTTTTCAATTTTGAAGGAATCGACCTTTACAAAATCATCTTCGTATAAGTTTTGAATGCGGGTGACGACATTGTCAGCTCGGTCTTTTGCTAAAGATGAACCGAGTTTATTGTATATGTAAAACAGCGTATCGTTAAATGGAGCGACAGCATAACGTTTGGTGTTTTTTTTGATTGAATCAACTTTTATTTTTAACTGCTGATTTCGGATGATATTTTCTTCATCAAAGTTAGTGAGCTGTTGTTTTAGGTCTTCTTTCTTTGCGCTATTTTGTGTCTTTAGATTTGTGATTTCATTTTGAAGCTTAACACGTTCTAAAGAGTCGTTAATCTGTTGCTGCCTGATCCCATTTAATAGGGAACTCAGTCCAAGTTCTTTTGTATTAACTGAATCTGTCTCCTGAGCCGGGAGCTGAAGGACGGCTGAAAAGCATAATAAAGCAGTAAGGAAACAAATGTAAAGTCTTTTCATATTGCAAGCTATTTTTTGATTCTAAGCCATATAACGAATGTACCTATGGTAGATTTAGTAGACCAAACATAGATAATTTTGCTTGTATTACACAATGCGGCTCTTAGATATTCTGCTATGAAACGATACATTGTACGATCTGGGCATCTTTTCTTAAAAAAAGAAGCCCCAGAATATGATTAAGTTCCATGGGGCGTTCGGATTATTTGTTAATGATCATAGAAGCGAAATAAGTGATTTACCTTTTATGGAGTGGTGCTGGTCACTTTTTTTTGCCCTCTAAATTTTGAACGAATGACCTGATGATGGATGGTCATGAGGGTAAGAGTTGCTGTTACCAATACTGGTAATAGGGATAAATAAACCGTATAATAGATTTCTTCATCGAAACTATAGGTACTCCAGGAGGATTCTCGATCTACAAAAATACTGTAATTCCAAAAGAACCAAAAGCTGGTCAATAGCACGAATTCTACTGCGATTTGATATCGGTTTTTCTTGATCTTCGCTATTAAAAGAAATAGTAGGGTTAGGATAATGGCGTTGCATAAAGAAATCAAGCATGCATCGTATATGAAACTACAGTCTAGACAGCCACTTGATGTTTGATTTGCTAATTTTCCCATCGACCAATATGTTTGAATAAAAGTAAATGCAAATAGTGTCATCGCAACAAAAGCTGTACTGCTCAATAATTTAAGTTTACTTTTTTTCATTTATCAGTATTTATTAAATAAACCCGCAGGCTTGCTGTGCAAGTCACTGCGGGTGGCAACCGCTAAGTTACAATTCGTTTTCCTCAAACATCTTGGCGTCGCGGGTATTTTTTTGTACAGCGATGGCTGAAAATATACTTAAGCAGAATGACATGGCATAAAATCCTTTTTCACTAAGCAGCAGATCGGCGTTCCAGAGCCCTACGGTAAGCAGTACCATTGCAGCAATTGTTGCAAACCAGCTAAGGCCATAATAAAGATCGGTTACGGCAATGCCTTCTGCTCTGTCTCGAACACTTTTCTGTACGGAGATTACGGCAAATAAACCGAATAATAGGATCGTGAAATAATATCCTTTTTCATTGAGCTCCATGGTAGCGTTCCAAAGCCCGATGCAGTATCCCATGGAGCCGGTTAGTAAAGCAAACCAGGATGCGCCGATGAATGCACCTGTGGGTTTAAATGGATTTTTTGTTTTTTCTTCGTTTTTTGTAAGTGGAGTGTTCTCCTCTGTTTTGTGTTTTAGCGGTTCCATAATTTTTGTTTTTTTATGTGTTATTATGGAAGCAAATGTCCGCTGTTGTCGCTAGATGCACAAATGAGATATTTATAAATACTGATGATATAAATTAATTTTTTAGTAGGTTTGTTTTTAAAATTAACCTATTATGGATGCGCTTGCGACATTAATAAATTTACTTGGTGATCAGGATAAAAAGAATTTTAAGGCATTTATGCGCAAGAAGAATAAGCGACATGATGTTAAAAATATTCTATTGTTTGAATTGCTAAATACTGACGATATAAATGGCTTAGAAAAGCTGTTAAAAAAAACAAAAAGCAGGGATTCTTACCATGCTTTGCGTAAAAGACTGCACGATAACTTACTTTTATTTCTATCTCAGAAGACATTTGAAAGCAATAACAGTCAGGCTTCGGAAGTGATGCGTTTAATCGTTGTAAGCCGTTTTCTTTTGGAAAATGATGTGGATAAAACTGCTTTCAAGTGCTTGGTGAAGGCCGAGCAAATCGCAACAAAACTGGAACAGTACAATTTATTGAACGATATATTGCTTCTTAAAATAAATTATGCGCATAGTGAAGCTTCAGAAAATTTAGAAGACTTAACAACACGTTTTATGGTCAACCAGCAACATATGCAACGGGAGGCAAAATTGAATCTGGCATATGCTTTTCTCCGTCAGGAAATGCGTGAGGTAAATCTGAAAGGTAAAGTGGTCAACTTGGCCGCACTGATGCTCGGGACCATACGAAAATATCAGATTGCAGTCAAAGATTTAATGAATTATAAGTCTATTTATCAGATACTTTTTATAGCCAATGAATATGCGGCTATTCATCAGGATTATAGTTTTATAGAACGTTATATCCAGCGCATCCAACATTTTATTCAGGGAAAGAAGAAAGCGGATGAATCGCACTTATTTTATCAGTTGCATGTCCTTTATTTTTTGGCAAACTTTCATTTACGCAACAGAAGCTTTGACAAGAGTGCGGAGTATCTTTCTGAGATGAAGAACCAAATGGAACAGCACCGTTTTCATGAATCTCAATTTTATCCACGGCATCAGTTGTTATCGGCTCTGAATCTATATTTTACTGGAATGGGTGGAGAAGGAACAGCTGTATTGATGAAGGCTTTGGAAATGACAACAAAAAAGACAAAACAGGAGGACATAGAAGATTTAAGGATATGTTTAACGATGTTTTTATCGTTGCAGGATGACAGATCTTGCTTACGCCATCTTGCCTTATTTCAGCATACTGATCAATGGTACGAGAAAAAAATGGGTATGCTTTGGACCATTCGTAAAAATCTGATGGAGGTTTTGGTTCATGCACAGTTCGGGCATATCGAACTTGCTGTTTCAAGGTTAAGTAGTTTCAAACGTCGATACAGTGATTTTCTTACAGAAACTCATGAAGAAAGGGTATTACATTTTGCGAGTCTTGTGGAGAAATATTTCAATAAGCCTGATATCGTGTTTAATCCTGTATTTCAAAAAACTGCGGTCGATCTGTTAAAGAATAAAGATCATGCGGATATTTTTCATATTTGTTTTATTTCATGGCTGATCGCTAAGTGGGAGAAAAAGTCGGCCTATCAAATCGTACTTCAGCATTTGTCCAGTCGACATACATCCGAAAATATTTAGATGGTTCAATTTGGAATCCTGAGTAATTTTTGCCTAATGTAATCTTAATATTTAGGATTAAAAATAACTTCTCTCCGAGGTGCTTGTTGTATGGTTATGGAGTCTTTGTATTTTTCTGGTACGAGCGGTATTTTACTGCCTTATAAAAATAAAAGTTTTTATCCCGAAAATCTTCAGGAGAAAAGCAGGCTTGCGGTCTATGCTTTATTATTCAATTCGTTGGAGGTAAACAGTTCATTCTATAAAATACCACGTGAAGAAACTGTGAAACGATGGGCAGATGAAGTACCGGATGGGTTTCGTTTCACCTTTAAATTATGGAAGGGAATTACTCACGCAAAAGGTTTGATCTTTGACCCGAATGATGTTGCTCATTTTTTGAAGGTGATTGCCGAAGCAGGCGAGAAGAAAGGTTGTTTACTGATTCAGTTTCCCCCCTCTGTTACGTTTAATGCTGCTGTGCATGTCAATCTTTTGCTAGAGACTGTTGTTAATGATGAGCATATAAAGGGATGGCGGGTATGCGTCGAGTTTCGGCATCCATCTTGGCATTGTGAAGATACATTTAGCCTGTTAAATTCGTACGGAGCCAGTCTTGTGCTGCACGACAAGAACAGTAATGGTATGCAATTGTCCTATAGTGAAACAGATTTTATTTATCTGCGATTTCATGGTCCCAATGGTAATTACCGGGGCAGTTATGAAGATGATTTTCTACAGGAATATAGTTCATATATTCGGGAGTGGTTAGCTGAAGGGAAAGAGGTTTTCACTTATTTTAACAATACAATGGGCGACGCGATTCAGAACTTGAAGTTACTGTCGGAATATGTGAATGATAGGTATTAATATGGTAAGTAGTATCGATTTTATAATCAATACCACTTAGCTAATGTCGAATAGCTTGAACCTATATCTTCTCCTTCAGAAGATCAGCATACCAATGTCCCGACGATTTAACGATGCGTTGTTGCGTTTCAAAATCAACATATACTAAACCAAATCTGGGATGATAACCTTCTGCCCACTCAAAGTTGTCGAGAAAAGTCCATGCAAAATACCCGTTGACCTGAACTCCTTCTTGTTTGGCCTTAAGTACTTGGGCAATGGTCGACTGTAAATACTGCACTCTTTTCGGGTCATCGATCTGATTGTTAACGACTTCATCTGGAAAAGCGGCTCCATTTTCAGTGACAATCAGTGGCGGTATGTTGGGATAGGCACTGAATTTTTTCAAAACATGGTACATGGATTCAGGAAATACTTCCCAATTCATGGCCGTGAGTTCGACCTTGCGCGATTTTGCACTTACAATTTTTGCGCGTAGGTAGGGGACGAATAAGGAATGACGGATGATTTCTCGGGTATAATTTTGTACTCCGATAAAATCCATATCAAACTTTAGCTCGTTTTCATCATTGTGCTTGATATATTTTTCAATTCTTCTCAGAATTTTGATCTCATCTGTAGGATAGCCCATACCTAGCAGGGGCTCTATGAAAAATCTATTGAGTAATACATCTGCTTTTTTAGCCGCAAGGATATCTTTTTCTCTTCCGGTGAACGGTTCAATATGCGAACAGGAGAAAGTGGTTCCAACGGTACTGTCTGGTTGTAGTGATTTAATAATTCTTGCACCTTTAGCCTGTGCTAGTGATGCATGATGTGCAGCTGCTAAAAAGTAATCGATTCCTTTTTTTCCAGGTGCATGTACGCCAAAGAAGTATCCAGCGGCACTAAATACCGCAGGTTCATTTAAAACCATCCAGTTTTTTACCCGATCGCCAAAGTGTTTGACACAGAGTGCTACATAATCAGCAAACCAATCGGTGATTTCCCTGTTGATCCATCCACCTCTTTGTTCCAGGGCATGCGGCAGATCCCAGTGATAGAGTGTTATCCAAGGTGTAATCCCTAATTCTAAAGAAAGATCGATGAGTTTATTATAGAAGTCAATGCCTGATGGATTGGCTTCTCCTGTACCTTGCGGTAGAATACGGCTCCAGGCAATGGAAAACCTGTAGTTCCTAATATTTAAGCTGTGCATCAAATGGAGATCTGCTATGTAGCGATTATAGAAATCGCAAGCAATATCTCCGTGCTGGTTTTTAAAGATCTTATTCTTTTTTTTTACAAAAGTATCCCAAATAGAAAGGCCTTTTCCATGTATATCATGAGCTCCTTCAATTTGGTAGGCGGCTGTAGAAACTCCCCAAATAAAATCTTCGCCAAAGGAATCTTTAGTTAAAATCATTTACGGAATTTATTTTCTCAAGTGGTGCAAATATCACTTATTTAAGTTGTTTTAATATTTGTGAAATCTAAGAGGAGAATAGAATGAACTAAACTGCACTAGAAAGATACGAAATAATACCCTTTGGAAGAAATGTGTGATCGTTTTCATAATTCAAATGTTTTAAACCACTGTTTACATTAATTTGCTTATATAAATTTACAAAGCATATGTTAACTGTGTATGAATTGATTATGAAGTTTTTGAGTATTGTCAGGGCTCTTGCTTTTTAAACTATTTCATCACCATATATTTTTTGATATACCGATCTGTGTTAAGGATTCAATAATTGGTTCAGAGAGCAGATGTAGATCGCGTTGTTTTTGGAATTCTAAGAAAGCGGGCATATTTAATAATTCTTTTTGAATGGCCTCATTTTTATATTGTGACATATGAATAAAGGTGTTGCTGCCATTAACCTGGAATATCGTATATACAAATTGATGATTGTCCAATTCTTTAAACTCATCAAGAAAAATCTGAATGTTTTCTTTGTTCGCATTAACATAGTCTTCTTTGATGGTATAAGTCACTTTTATAGCTATCATGGGGTATCTTTATGAATGAATACTGGTTTATGTATTCGAAGATAATGAATTTGATGCTATGGAAAGTAAAAACTCCGAACAAACAATTGGATATTGTTGGTTCGGAGTTTTTTATTTGAATCGAATGATCAGCTTTTCACGGGTTACTTCTTGGTTTCAGTAACTTTACCACAGGTAAGCATCGCAGATCCATAGTAAGGATTTTTAATCGCCGTTTCATTGCTTAACCAATAGCCTTTTTTCATCGGGCAATATTGATAATACACTGGTTGGCTGACCTTATCACTGTTTTTTACGATTTGCCACATGATCGTTGAAACTTCGTTGAATGATGCACGCTGTTTTTCAAGATTGCCTGCTTTTTCTAATTTATCTACTTCAAGGATCAAGTTATCTTTCAGTTTGAAAGCGCTTTCTGCTTTTACCACCTTCTGAAGTGCTTGAATGGATTCGGAAGCCTTTTTCTCATCACTGTTTACCAATGCATTTTTTACACCATAATATTTACTTAATAGTGTTTCTGTATTTTGGGCAAGTGCCACATGTCCAAATAGTGAAATTGC
Organism: Sphingobacterium sp. B16(2022); assembly: GCF_012030425.1. Taxonomy (GTDB): domain Bacteria; phylum Bacteroidota; class Bacteroidia; order Sphingobacteriales; family Sphingobacteriaceae; genus Sphingobacterium; species Sphingobacterium anhuiense. The sequence goes on from NZ_JAAUVN010000002.1 coordinate 644,179, forward strand.
CAATATCAATAAGTTCTTTTTCATATCTATTTTTCGTTAATCATTTAAAGATAGTTTTAAAATTTTACTTTTGAACTGCTTCGTTATTTTCTCGATTTCTAAAGCAGAGGTTCTGTATTCTGTGTCTTTCAAATGCACTCGGCTTCACATTTTGCTATACCTGATGCTGACGAAGCTGTACTTCCTTTTCGCTTTCCTTTATTGATCTTATGTCAATATTAAAGTCTGCTGTATGGACTTTTCCATGTATTTTAAACTGCACCCACATCTTGTATTTACCAGCCTTTGTAATGTTTGTTTCTGCGTATATCGGGTATTGTACATGTGGTATGGGCCGGATCTGTAAAAACTCTTTATCCGTCTTATTGATCATTAATATATGAGCTGATGTTCCCAAATACTGTTCCAAACTACTGTTATACAGTTTCTTTTCGCATTTTTCGATGGCTATCTTTATACGTTGTATGTTGCCGGTTTTAAAATTATCGGTATTTTCAAGGATAACCTTATAGTCATCTATGTAACATATCGGTTTTTTTGAAGTGACCTCACGAGAAGTCATATAGTAACCTTTCACTTCGATTTCTAACATGTTTAAGACATGTTCTTTGCCAAGAGGTTTAAAATAGGTGAACAAATGGTATTTTCCACTGTTATGAAAAGTCTCTGTTACAGCATAGCTACCGTCTTGCTGCAGCACTGGATGGATGTGTCTGAACCAATTAAGATCTTCACTAATGACCATGACATGAATGTTCATTTCATCAGAAATGTCCAATGCTACTTGTTTTTGGTTTTTTTTGATTGCAAATAGTAGTCTAACGGGATGTCCTGCTTCAATAATCTGTGGTAAAGTTGTTAATTGTACCTGATATTGATCTGGATTTTCCTGTTGAACAGATCTCAGATCCATTCCACATGTCGAACAGCTGTTGCCTTGAGTCCCGTTTACTTCGGGGGGCATAGGACAGGTGTATATGCTCATCTGAGATGCATGGCGGTGGTTTTCCATATCTGAAAATTTGCTTTGGGTGTAATTGCGGAATTTCGATATGCTTCCGCAATTACTTAACCCAAAATTCTTAGTGCTTAAAGAATCTGTTTAATTCTTTTTTAAGATTTTAAAGGTTCGATTTTAAAACCTGATTTCTCTACGATCTCGATAACTTCCTGTTCCGATATCCCATCTGTCTTAACTGTAAGTACTTTATCTCTACTGGCAACGTCTACTTCCCAATGGTTAATACCCGTTTTATCAGTTAGAAAAGGAGTTACTTTGGTTACACAGCCACTGCAGTTAATATTGGTCTTGAATTGAAAATTTTGATTATTGCTATCCATTTTATTTTATTTTTTAGCGTTTGTTTATAGTACAAATTTCAGTAAAAAAATACGGTGGCACTTTACGTTATTTGCTATTTGATTTGTAATATTTACTGATTATAGTCATGCTATTGATTATGCTGTTTTTATTATCGTGTCATGTGTAATCTTGCTCTCAATAGTATCCCGGATAGTGTTTAGACGGCATCATACTATTATGCGATGACAATGGAAACAGACTGATCTAATGGATAGCTCTGGCAAAGTAGAATTTTACCTTCAGTGACTTCTTCATCCGAGAGGGCATAATTGTTTACCATTTTGATCTGGCCATTTTCTTGGATTGCCCAGCATGAACCGCAGGTGCCTTTTTTACATGAACTGGGCACGTGAATGGCATGGGCACTAATGGCTTCTAAAAGGGATTGTCCTGGTTGTACATCAATGAGAGAAGTACACTCGTAGGTCTGTTCTTCATTGTCTCTGTAATGAGTCTCAAAGTAGCTGACCAGTATTTCTCTGTGCTCTTCGTTCTCGATAACGATGATCTTATCGGTTATGACCGGATCAAAATATTCGGTATGGATATTTGATTCGGGAATCTGTAAAGCGCGCAGTGTCTCACGATACAACTGCATCAGTTCTACTGGACCACATATGAAGTAATGAGCTTTATTTTTTTGCTTAATATACTGTCCGATCAAGCTTTTAATGATCGGTTGAGAAAATCGACCGGAGATACTGTTAATGCCTTTAATCTCTTTATTAAGACGCGTAAATGAATGAAAAATATGCAACTGCTTGTTCTTTTCCATTTCTTCCAGTTGGAATTTGAATATGGTATCCTCCGGGCTGCTGGTGGAATATAGCAACAGAGGGGGACAAGCTGTTTTAATAAGACTTTTTAGCATAGAGAACAAGGGTGATATTCCACTTCCACCTGCAAGAAAAACAAGTTCTGAATCATGGATAATATGTTTCTTCAAGATAAAGTTGCCTATAGGTGCATCGATATCCCACTCGCTAATATTTTTTGCATTGTCCACTAGATAATTGCTCATTTTTCCACCAGCAACTCGTTTAACTGTAATGGACGGGAATTTATCGGCAGGTGCGGAGCTAAAGGAATAGGATCTCTGTAGGGGTTCTCCGTTAACAATACAGGAAATATTAAGATACTGACCAGGCTGATATTCAATCGTATCCTGGTCAGTACTGAAAAATATGGTTACAGCATCTTTAGTCTCCTGTATAACCTGATGCGTGGTCCATTTATATTTTTTCATATGGTTTTAACGTTTACTTTTTAAGTGTCTTAATGAAAATTATAGCCATGACTGCTGCAATGAGACATATGATGGAAGCTGCAAAAAAACCGGTTTGAAAACCTGTGTTCAAAGCGGTAGCTTCTGTGGCTCCTGTTGCTTTTATAGCATTGGTTTTTGCCGCGGAAATGGCAACTATTATAGCCAGTCCTAGAGCTGAACCGATTTGATAGCTGGTATTTACCAGACCGGAAGCAAGGCCGGTTTCCTCAGGTTTGGCACCTGACATCGAAGCGATAGTGCCAGGTATATACGTTAGTGACATACCTAAAGCGCCTAATAAAGATGCTGGCAATACATTGATTATAAATGTACCATCAGGAGGGATTGTGCTAAAAAGAAGGAGTGAACCTGCTAAGGCAAGCAGACCTGCTACCATATTTGCTTTGAAGCCAAATCGAGCGACTAATTTACCTGTAAGACCAACCATCAGAAACATGATCGCAATTGTCATCGGTAAAAGAGCAAGTCCACTATTGAAAGCTGTGTAATGCAGGGTTTGCTGCAGGTAAAGATTGAGAAAAAACCATAAGGGTATCCATGCTGCCGCTAATAATGCCATCACCACGTTACCTGATAAAAGATTAGGGACTTTAAAAATAGCAAGAGGAATTAAAGGCTCCCTTTTCTGTTTCTGTATGATAATGAAAATAATGAACAGCAACAATGATAAGCCCAGTAATCCAATGGTTTGGACTGATATCCAACCGGCATTTTCTGCAGATATAATAGCATATACCATCACAATAAGGGCTACCGTTGCTAAAATTGCACCGACGATATCTACTTTTCCTTTACGGGTAGTTCCTTTGAACAGTAGTTTTTGACTGAAAAATAATACAGCAAGTCCTACTGGAATATTAATTAAGAATAACCAATGCCACGAGAGCCATTCGGTTATGGCTCCACCAAGGAATACACCGGCTGAACCACCTGCAGCAGCAGAAGCCCCCCAGAAACCTAATGCTTTATTGAGTTCTTTGGGATCGGTAAATTTGGACAGTACTAAGGTAAGTGCTGCAGGGGCTATAAGTGCAGAGCCTAAGCCCTGTAAAGCTCTTCCGGTATTGAGGGCGGCCTCTGACCAGGCCACACCCGCTAAAAGTGACGCTCCTGAGAGAATGGCAAAACCCCACATGAAAATCTTACGTGCGCCAAAGAGATCGGATAAACGTCCGCCTAGCAATAAGAAACCTCCAAATAGAATTACATAGGCATTAAAAATCCATTGTAAGCCACTTTGTGAGTAGCCAAGATCGGCTTTTATTGCCGGTAATGCCACGCCAATAATAGAAGTGTCCATGATCACAATAAATTGTGCGGTACATAGTAAAAATAGTGCTGCCCAGCGTTTACTGTACGGAGCAGTTGGATTTACGGTACCTGTTTTATTTTTATTCATTTTTTATTTAATTAATGGTAAGTAATTATAGGCTTAGCTGCCCAACAGCATGTTTTAATTTTACATGTAGAACCTGTATCTTATATATCGCATTGAGGTTGTTGATCTTTGCTTGTGTCAATGCCAGTTCAGCATCTGTCAACTCAAGTCTTGACCCCAGACTGTTTTTGAAACGGTCATCTACCATCTGATGGTTTAATGTGGCAGACTGCACCGTTTTTTCTTGGATGTTTAATTGGTTAACTGCTTCCTTCCACTGACTGATCAACGTTGCAAGCTCGGTTTTAACTTCATCTTTTAAATCGCTTAATCGTATTTCTTCCTGTCTCATTTTGATTTTGGACTGGTTGATTTTGGACTTGGTACGGTTGCCATTGAAAACAGGTACTGTAAGCTGGAGCCCTAAGAAGGATGTTCTGGGTAATGCATATTGACCAAACTTAAAATTATCCGCTTGTGCCTGCAGCTGATACTGACCGATTAGAGAAAGCTGTGGCAATAGCTCCGCTTGGATCACCTTCATATTTTTCTGTTGCAGTTCTATGGTAAGTTCTTGAATATTGAGATCTTTTCTGTTTTTTTCGGCAATAGCCAATGCGGCATCAACTTGATGAAACTCATGCTGACTTGTTTCGATGTTCAGTTCTAGATTGTCAGATAGCTCAATTTCTGCAGGATCTTCTAGTCCGATCAGTCTTTTGAGTTCAATGCCTGCTACCGTTACATTGTTTTTTAAGTAAGAAACGGATGATTTCAAATTTGCGACAGCAACGAAGCTTCTTAATGTATCTGATTTTAAACCTCTGCCCTGGGCTAATAATGAACGGGAATCTTGCAGTGCTTTTTTATTTCTCTGAAGACTTTGTTCTAGTAGATCAAGCTGACTGTTCATCATCAACATATCAAGATAACGTGTAGAGACCAAAAGGGCAATCTGGCTTTTGAGGTCAGCTGTTTTTTCATTTTGAATCGATTCATTAATCTTTGAAGCTTTTGTCAGATGATGCGTACCAGGTGCAAGAATGGGCTGGTTGAGGGTAGCAAAAACATGATAGACATTTTTACCACCGATAGCCACATCTTGTACTGCTTTATCAGTACCTGCAAATGAACCCGGGAGGAAGATAACCTGTCTGTCAAAATAGCGCGAGTATGCAGCATTAGCCGAGATACTTGGAAGTAATCCACCTTTGACTTCATTGGTTATTTCTCGGGCATGGATTTCTTCCAATATTTGCACCTGTATTGCTTTATTTCCCTGTTTTGCCATTTCCAAAGCATCTTTGAGTGCCAGCATTTTTTTCTGGGCATGCAATGGTTTACTGCTACCAATGAGTAGCAGTAGGGTAACGATATATAGGATATTTGTTTTCATTGAATTATAATTTGTGGTGATGTTCACTTGTTACGGTATACATGCTATTCCTTTATTTTTTGCTAAGCAAATCGCTGCTTATTGCGGAGGAAATGAAACCATCATGAGCATATTTTTTCCCTTTTAGATTTATTTGTAACCCTATTCAAGATTTTTCGATCGCTTCATCGTTTTTTTTGTGTGGGTATGCTCATGATCTGTTTCAGTTTAACTTAATGTTGTATTTCGATAGCGCGCTCTTCAGTTGGTTCCTCAACAACAGCTTTTGGAGTTTTCTTACTTGATAAATACGAGTAAACTGCCGGAATGATAAATAGGGTGAGGATACCTGAAAAGACAAGTCCTCCGGCAATCACGATTCCTAATGACTGGCGGCTATTGGCTGTCAGTGCAATGGGTAATGCACCAAATATCATGGCAAGAGACGTCATAAGGATCGGTCTAAAACGCTGCTCTGCAGCTTGAATCGCAGCATCGTATTTCGAAAGGCCTGTTTCCTTGAGGTGGTTGGCAAATTCAACGATCAGAATTCCGTTCTTAGTAATCAGTCCTACTAATGTAATAATCCCGATCTGGCTAAATACATTTAAACTCTGCTCATACCAGTAAAGACTAAGCACTGCTCCAGCAATTGCCATGGGTACGGTAAGCATAATGGTAAGTGGATCGCGCATGCTTCCAAATTGTGCTGCCAGAATCATATAAATAAGTACGAGTGCCAGGATGAGCGTAAAGGTGATATTGCCTTGACTTTCGGTATAATCTCTGGACTGACCGGCAAGTGAACTTTTGAATGTTTCGCCCAGTACTTCTTTTTTTATTTTTTCGATTTCCTGTATACCTTCTGCGAGACTTACTCCTGGCGCTGTTGCCGCAGATACAGTTGCTGATGTATACTGATCATAGCGATAAATGGCCGCCGGACTAACGGCTTCTTCCATTGTTATCAGGTTATTAAGTGGAATCATCTGTCCTGAAGTTGAACGGACATAAATCGTATTCAGGTCGCTTTTATCATTTCTGTACTGGCGGTCTAATTGTCCGATCACTTCGTACTGACGGTCGTTACGTAAGAAATATCCGTAACGCTGTCCTGAGAACGAGAGTTGTAAGGTATGGGCTATTTCTTCGATGGATACGCCCATCATAGAAGCTTTTGCACGATCGATATTTACTTTCACCTCAGGTTTGTTGATCTTAAGATCAGCGTCAATGAATAGCAGTTTTTTACTTTGGCGTGCAGCAGCCAGGAATTTTGGAAGCACGGTAGTCAGACTATCTAAGTTCGGAGCCTGAAGAACATATTGAATAGGCATACCACCACCATAACGGGTTCCGATTGTTGGAGGTAAATAAGGGAAGAGCAGAAAGCCTCTAAATTTACCCGCAGCTGCTCCATATTGGTTATATAGATCCTGAATGCTGGATTTTCTTTCCTTTGGATCTTTAAGATAGATACTCTGCACAGCTACGTTGACCGGTGCTGGGGCCGGAATGAATGAAATAGCGACCATGGAGTAGGTTTGGTACAATCCCTCGGTCGAGTCATTTACATACTTTCCAACTTCGGTCATGTGTTTTTTCATATAATCAAAAGAGACACCTTCAGGAGCTATAGCGATGAGGTTCATGTTGGAACGATCTTCTACCGGAGCTAGTTCTGAAGGAAGTTGCTTACCTATAGCATAAATAAGCAGGGTAGTGCCAGTTAAGAAGACCCAAGCTAACCATCGAACGCGCATAAATGCAATCAGTAAATATGCGTAGCCATTGTTTAGACTAACGAAAAAGGGTTCGGTGACGCGATAGAACCAACTCGGTTTTTCTTTTTTCTTCAAAAAGTATGCACTTAGCATAGGGGTCAGTGTAAGCGCTACAAATGCTGAGACCAATACTGATCCTGATACGACAATGGCAAATTCTTTGAAAAGTTGTCCACTGATTCCACCCATAAAAATAATGGGTAAAAATACGGCTGCTAACGTAATTGTCGTGGAAATAACCGCAAAATAAATCTCTCTTGTACCTTTAAATGCCGCCTGAATAGGGGACATACCCTCTTCAATTTTTTTATAAATATTTTCTAACACGACAATCGCATCATCTACGACCAGTCCAATGGCAAGTACCAATCCAAGAAGTGTCAAGATATTGATCGTGAAACCGGCAATATACATAATGAAAAATCCGGAAAGAATGGATACCGGAATGGCAAGAACGGGAATAATAGTAGATCTCCAGTCTCTCAGGAATAGAAAGATAATCAAGACCACGAGTCCGAATGCTATGAATAACGTTTCTTCGACCTCTTTAATGGATTCGCGTACGGAGCGCGTATAGTCGAACCCTACGATCAAACGATATTCTGAAGGAACTTCTTTTCTTAATTGATCTAACCTTCTGTAAAACTCATCGACTACTTCTATGGCATTTGCTCCACGTTGTATCTGAATAGCAACACCGACACCGATACGGTTCAGATTTCCTGTTTCGTTGATGATGGCTGTACGTTCATTCTCTTCTCCTAATTCGGCTGATCCAATATCTTTTAATCTTATGATGGTATTGTCAACTTGCTTAATGAGCATTTCTTCAAAATCTTTTACAGAAGTTAGGCGTCCCATCGTCCGGATGCTAAGCTCACTGTTGTTTCCTTCGATTCGACCTGCCGGCAAGTCAATATTCTCGCGGAGTAATGCTTGTCTTATATCGGCAGGAGTAAGTTGATATGCCGCAAGTTTTGCTGGTTCAAAGCGCAATCGCATAGCATACTTATGCTCGCCTACGATGGCTACATTATTAATACCAGGGATAGACTGCATTCTATCTTTGATAGTCGTAGAAGCAAGGTGACTTACTTCTTTTATATTTTTGGTGTCGCTTTCCACTTCCAGGAATGCCACCAGATTGTCTGGTGATGATGCCTTTTGTACGATTGGTGGATCGACATCGCTCGGGAGCTGTTTACGAGATTTGGAGACTTTGTCTCTAACATCGTTCAGCGCATCCTCAATGTCAATTTCCCGATTAAATTCGATGGAAATAACACTTACCTGTTCTCGCGATTCGGATGATATGGTCCGTATGCCACTTGATTCGGCAATGGATTCTTCCATCGGTCTGGTCAGTTTAGATGCAATTACATCTGGACTTGCACCAGGATAGAAGGTAATGACCGTAATGACGGGTGGTTCTGTTAACGGGAATTCGCGGATACCTAATTGTTTCCATCCTATTATTCCTAATATGACGATAAGGAGAGAAAATACCCCGGCCAAGACGGGTTTTTTTATACTTAAATCTGATATACTCATGAAGCTAAGATTTGAAATTAATTAATTTGACAGGACTGCTTTTACAGGGGTACCGTCTCCTAAGCGCAGCATATTGGAAACAATGATGCTGTCGTTTGGCATGATACCAGACGTTATGATTGCGTCCTTTTCTGTTCTGTTACTTACGGTGACTGCCATTGGTTTTGCAACCCCATTTTTGATAACAAAAACAGCATAGCCTTTTTCACCTGGTGCTAAAGCCTCAGTTGGAACTGTTATTCCTTTTGCACCTTGATTATTTACTTGGAAGTACACTTTAGCCGATAGACCTGCCCGGAATTGTCCGTCAGCATTATTTGTTATTGCTTGTACCTGTAAGCTTCTGCTTTGTGCTTCAAGCCCTGGTTCTGTAGCTGTTATTGTAGCGAAATATTCGGTATCGGATAATTCGGATGTAAACTTAATTTTGCTTCCTGTCTTTATTAATGGTAAGTATTTTTCTGGGACAGAGAAGTTGATCTTAATAGCGCTTTGATCCTGTAAGGTCACGAGTGTCTCTCCGGGAGATACATAGGCTCCGAGATGTACTTTTGAAATACCAATTTTCCCGGAGAATGGCGCCCGGATTATGGTCTTTTCTAAATCTACTCGAAGCAGCTGTTCTAGTGCGTTTAAAGATTCGAATCGCATAACGGCCTCATCATATTCTTGCGGTTTTACGGTTTCGGTTTTTAATAGATTGCCAAGTCTTTCTTTATTCAATTTAGCGAGATTCAATTCGGCACCTACTTGTTTCAAACGGGATCTGATATCGGCATCATTGAGTTTGTAAAGTACGGTTCCTTGACTGATATAACTACCGTCTTTAAAAGATACCTGAGTAATCTTCTGAGGGAGCTCGCCAACTATGGAAACTTCTCGATAAGGCATCATGGTGCCGACGACGGCTTCTTTTTGATCGAGTTGCTCTTCCTGTGCGATGATGATATCTACGGGTAATTTACTGGCATCTGCGGATGGTGTTGGTGCTTTTTCTGACGTTTTTTCTTGTTTATTTTCACAAGAAACAAGTAAGATGCTTAGTATGGGAATTAAAATTCCTAATCTTTGTATTGTGTATTTGTATAACATGTTTTGATGTTTTATTTTTAACAATCGATTAAATTTCATTGCCAAAATTAGATACAAATGCGACCGTACTTTTACAGAATTACAGATAAGAGTTATGATATTTATTTTGATGTTTTATATCGTTTTTTGCTGAATGGCGTGAGTGGAATCGCTTAACATCTTGGCAAAAAATAGGAACTCCTGTTTATGTATATAAACAGGAGTTCGAATAAATATTTGAATTAATTAATGCGGTCTATTACCGCTAATTTTCTTTAGCAGTTTTCTAAACTTGGTTTTTATTTTTTGATTGCTCTTCTATAATTGCTAGTTTATTGCGTTTCATTCTTTTATAATGGGAAGATGTAAAACCTGTGTATTTCTTCAACTGGTTTGACAGGTGTGCAGGACTACTGTACCCTAGACTATAGGCAATTTCAGATAAGGAGAGTTGTGTATAAAATAACAGTTCTTTTACTTTCTCTATCTTCCTTGAGATAATGAATTTTTCAAGTGTCCATCCTTCTGAGGATGAGAATAGTGCACTTAATGAATCATAATCTTTACGTAATTCGTCGCGGATAAGTGTTGAGAATTTAATGCGTTCGCCAGTGTCTAATTGTTTTTGAATGCCTTTTTCTACAGCGCTTTTAATCTGCGAGATGAGTCTCTGATCTTTGTTATATAGTAAATCAAAACCATACTTCTGCAACATGGTTTTGATAACTTGCTCTTCAAGGATTTTATCCCTTACTTTTAGAATTACTTCACCTAAGCGTATGTCGGAAATCTCCAGACCAAGCTTTGGTAATTCTTCTGACAGAATGTATATGCACCTATCGCACACCATTCCTTTGATTAATAGTTTCATGGATAAAATAAATGTTTAATATTGATTGTGTTATGTGATCAAAATTGCGTTTTTATCAGTAATAAAATATTACGTTATTTCTTGTTTATTTTATGAAATTTTAAGAATCATGAAAATAATCGACAAATTTATTAGCATTAAAAATTACAAACTAAACAAGTAAAAGCAGCAATAATTTACGATCAATCATGCAGATTTTTGTATGAAGTAAAAACGCAAAAAAAATGAAAAATAGACAAAATACGGAAGATCAAATTTTAAATGTGCTTAAAGATTATGAATCAGGAAAAAGTGGTTCGGAGCTGTTTGCTAAATATGGTGTATCAGGGACAAATATTTTTGAACTGAAGAAAAAATATAAGGACTTAGGGACAGATATCTTGAAAGAGTTTATAGATCTACATGACGAAAATTATAGGTTGAAAACGATGTATGCTGATTTAAGTTTGCAATATCGTAAACTGAAAGATGTATTAAAAGAGGATTTCTAAATGAAATATCCGATAAGTAGTATCTGTCGGGAAAAAGTGTTCAATAAAGTAGGTGTAAACAGGGTGTTATTATTAATCAGCTATAATCTAAACATAATTTCAGGGATACTTTATTGTGTTTTAAGGTATCCCTGAGATTTAAAATCTTTTAATTGCCACAACAACCTGTTGCGCAATTTGAGTCTTGTGTGATGTTATCAGCGACTTTATAACCCGCTTTTTCAATCGTTTCAATTACCTCCTTTTTTTCATTGTCATCTTCATAGTTGATGAACAACTTGCCACTTTCAATTTTTTCGATTGTAATGCCTGCGATACCTTGCACAGCACTGTTCACTCTTGTTTGGCAATGAGCACTCTGCATGTCTGGTATACTCAATTCTATTTTTTTCATTTTTAACTAATTTTGATATAGCAAATTACCGGATAGTTATTGAATCCTATATTACACTTTTTCCTATTTGATTTGCGATATTTACTGATGGAATGGTGTATTGTGTCGAAGTCGAGACTGTTCTCTGTAATTGATGAAGGTGGTTCAATAGAAAAGGCGGCCCTTAATGATGGAACCGCCGATTTAAATATTGTGCTTTTTATTTAAAGTCGAAATTATAGTTACTGTTTTTTTGCAATAGGTGTGTAGCCGGGAAGATTCGTTACTCTTATCGTATCGATCCCTTCCAAAGACCATGTAATAGGAAGCATGGTCATATAGCCGCATTTCGGACATTGGTCTCCTTCTATACCGATCATCTCCTTATGTGATGGACAACCTGTAATAAAATTACCATTTTTATCAAGTGCGTGACCGAGTTCATTTTCGTACTTGTTTACTCTTTTTGTTGCCCCATTATTCTGAGCAACTTCCGTATGATTGGGAGTATCTCCATCTTGATGATCATGTCCTTTTTTTGCACTTGTGTTATCGCTGGCACAAGCTGATAAAAATGCAATTGCCAAGGTCAGTATCGCTATTATAAATTTGTTTATTTTCATATTGTTACGATTAATAGTTTATCATCTTCTAGCTCTTATTGGGTTATTTTTTCCATTTTAACCGCAAGCTATTGCTTACCACACTTACACTGCTTAGGGCCATTGCTGCTCCAGCAAACATGGGATTGAGCAAGAAACCATTGATCGGAAAAAGAATTCCTGCAGCAATGGGAATGCCGATAAGATTATAGATAAATGCCCAGAACAGGTTTTGCTTAATTGTTGCTACAGTCTGTTTCGAAAGACGTATAGCCTGTGAGATTTTTGACAAGTCGGATGAAATAATAGTCATTTTGGCGACATCCATTGCTATATCACTTCCCTTACCCATGGCAATACTGACATCTGCCGTAGCTAGTGCGGTACTGTCATTAATACCATCGCCTACCATTGCTACTGTTTTACCTTCTTGTTGTAGTTTTTTTACAAAATCAGCTTTATGTTGCGGTAGTACTTCGGCCTTGTAGTTCGCTATACCGGTCTGCTGTGCGATGGCTTTTGCGGTTGCTTCATTATCTCCTGTGAGCATATACAATTCGATACCCATCCGTTGCAATTGTTTAATAGCTGCAATAGAGGTTTCTTTAATTTTATCTGAGATTGCTAACACTGCCAATGCTTGTGTACTATCTGCAAACCAGATGACCGTTTTAGATTGTTCACTCCATTTATCGGCCTGAAGCCGCAGTTCATCTGCAATTATGATGTTGTTTTCAAGGAGTAATTTTCTATTACCTGCCCAATAATTTTCATTATTGTAACCTGCTTTTGCACCTTTGCCTGTTATACTTTCAAATGTGCTTAGTGAAACGGGAGCTGTACCTGCCATATGTTTAACGACTGCTTCAGCTAAAGGGTGTTCAGACTGTTTTTCTAAACTGAATAAAATCTGCTTTACTGTTTCATCCTCATTTAACCATTTGATACCGGTAACCTGTGGTTTTCCTTCAGTGATGGTTCCAGTTTTATCTAAAACAATCGCATTTACTTTTTTTGCTAATTCAAGACTTTCAGCATCTTTAATCAAAATTCCATTTTCTGCTCCCTTACCAACACCGACCATAATTGCGGTAGGTGTAGCTAATCCCAAAGCACATGGACATGCAATCACTAATACTGTTACTGCAGCCAGAAGACCCTGTACTAAACCGCTTTCTCCACCTAATACAATCCATAACACAAAAGTGATAAGCGCAATGCCAATAACTACGGGAACGAAGATACCTGCGATTTTATCGACAAGTTTTTGTACAGGAGCTTTGCTTCCTTGTGCATCCTGAACCATTCTGATGATTTGAGCAAGCATTGTTTCCTTACCAACTTTGACCGCGGTAAATTGGAAACTTCCCTTCTGATTGATGGTTCCTGCAAATACTTTCTCATTTTCGATTTTCAACACAGGAACAGGTTCTCCACTTAGCATGCTTTCATCCACATACGAATTACCTGATTTTACTATACCGTCTACAGCAATTTTTTCTCCCGGCTTTACTAATATAACATCGCCTGCATTTACATCTTCAATTGCTGTTTGTTTCTCAGTACCGTCAGATTGTATCACCATCACTGTTTTAGGTTGTAATCCCATCAGTTTTTTTATAGCCGACGAGGTGTTTCCTTTCGCTTTTTCTTCAAGTAGTTTTCCTAAGAGAATAAATGCGATGACCACGGCAGCAGCTTCAAAGTAAACGTGTGCGTGTAATCCTCTTGCATGCCAGAAGTCGGGTGCAATCATATTGAATACACTGAATATATAGGCTATACCTGTGCTTAAGGCTACTAGGGTGTCCATATTGGCCGAACGGTGTTTTGCTTGTTTCCATGCATTGATATAAAAATCTTTACCTAACCATAGGACAACTGGTGTGGCAAAAAACCACATGATTTCATTGCCATAGGGCATATCCATAAAAAACATACCGATAGTCACTACAGGAAGTGAAAGTAGGATCGCCCAAATGGTTTTATTTTTTAGTGTACGGAATTTCTTTTCATGTATTGCCTCTAACGTCTCCTGTTCTTTGGCTTCGTCTTCAATGAGTAAATCGAATCCGATGGACTGCACTGCTTTTTGGAGCGCTAATGGGTTGGTCATATTGGGAAGATACTCTACGGATAGTCTTGCTGTAGCAAAATTGACAGCTGCATTGACGACGCCGTCAGCATATTTAACACCGCTTTCTGCACTGATGGCACAAGACGCACAGGTCATATTAAGGACAGGAAAGGATTGTTTTACAGTAGTAACGCCATAACCTAAATCCTGGATGGCTTTAACAGCCGCCGTCACGGTATCGGTATCATTGACCGTTATCGTTGCACGTCGATTGTTTAGCTCTACTTTGTGGCTTTCAATACCTTTGACCTGTGCTAATCCTTTATCTATAATCAAAGCACAATGTTCGCTGTCTACATCTTCTAAAGGAAGGAATATTGGTTGCCTATTATTCGTTGCCATATTTTGTATCTTTTATTTTATGATACAAAGTTGAGAACAATTAAGGTTTTGGGTATTGCACTTTAATGGAAAAGAGTTGTAAGATTTACACCTCGTCCAACGGTGTTCTTTTGTCTTCTTTGATCTGCTTGAACTGACTTGGTGTAAGCCCTGTTACTTTTTTGAACTGGTTGCTTAAGTATGCAACACTGGAATAGTTAAGGCTGTCAGCAATTTCGCTTAAAGACAATTCGTCGTATCCTAACAGTTCTTTGACTTTTTCAATCTTTTGGGCAATAAAGTATTTTTCGATCGTCGTGCTTTCAACTTCTGAGAATAGGTTTGAAAGATAATTATAATCATGTTGTAACTTATTGCTCAAAATATCGGATAGGTTATTTTTTGTTTCACTGTCTTGGTAATGTACCAACTCAATAATAACGTTTTTGATACCCTCAATGATTTGACTTTTTTTATCGTCAATGACTTCAAATCCTCTTGCTAATAGATTTTCATTCAGCATTTTAATTTGATCGTCCGATAATTCTTGCTTCAAAGCCACTTTTCCAAGGGTCACATTTTCTGTCTGAATGTCAAGTTTTTTTAATTCACTCTGTACCACCATGATACAGCGGTCGCATACCATGTTTTTTATATATAGTGTTGCCATATCTTTTCTTTATATGCTAAAATAATGTATGAAATCGAACAGGTAAATGTACAATTAATATTTATAGGTCATCAATTTTTTAAAAATTTGACGCTATTCCTAATTGCATATGCTTGTTGTTTATAAAGGATTAATGGGTATCATACTGCGACCCCTAATCGACATATGCATTGTTCGTTAAACTTCCTCTTTGATAAGAATCGGTTAGGGGTATTCTGTCTTTCTAGGATAAGTTTTTAGAGTTAGAGGAAGGTTTGCCGATATTTCTGAGGGCTGATTCCTATTAATTCTTTGAATAGGTTTGAAAAAGTCGGAATACTGTCGTAACCGATTCTGTAAACAATTTCACTAATATGCAGTGATTGATCTTCTAATAATTCTAATGCGAGCTGCATACGGCTTAATTTTATAAACTGAAAAATGGTTATATCTGTTTCTTTTTTAAATTGTCTTGACAATGTCCGCTCGGGAATATTTACGTGTTTGGATAAGGATGTTATTGTAATCTGTTCACTGATTGATTGCGTAATATATTCAACAACTTTTAGGAGTGACTCGGATTTTGGTGGTTGTGCATGAAGTTTTAGGGGGCTGACTAATATATATGATAACATTTTTTTTAAAGACGCTAACCCAACTTCTTTCATTTCTTTATCGGACCAATGTTGAACGCCAAAGGCTAGAAGATTATCAAGTAAGTTTGATGGAGAGAAAATAGCGATATTTCCCCAATGTGCAATAGGGTAGTGTTCCTTATTCAAATCAAGAAAGATCGTCTTGAGTTTTAAATTGGGCGATCTTGATATTAATTTATGTTTGATATGTGCGTCAACATAAGCGTAGTGGCGGGCAGGGATACAAAAACTTCCCTTTTCCGAGTAGAGATATACGGCGCTCATTTCGGGGGAGATCAGCTGTGCTTTTTCATGATCATGTATCTCGGTATTAAATTGACCAAAATACCGGATCTCAATATTTCCATCTTCAATAACTTTTGTACAATCTAGTGTTGATATATAAGCTTTTGGCATAATTAGATAAGTATTGCTCTATTTTCAAATATAACAAAATAAAATCTGTCTTTATTTTTGGGAAAAAGAAATAGGATGAATAAGAAAAAAATAGATATTTTCGATACAACTCTTCGCGATGGCGAGCAGGGACCTGGGTGCTTGCTGACTCTTCAATCAAAACTGGAAATAGCCGAACAGCTTGAATTTCTCGGTGTTGATATTATAGAAGCCGGTTTCCCTGTGAGTTCTCCTGCCGATTTTAAAGCCGTACAGGAAGTTTCAAAATTAATTAAAAATGCTAAAGTGTGCGCATTGGCAAGAGCTCGTGAACTGGATATTGACATTGCGGTTGATGCCCTCAAAAATGCAGTGTGCCCTCGTGTGCAACTTGGTATCGGGACTTCGGATATTCATATTAAAAATAAATTTAATAGTACCAGAGATGAAATTTTAGCCGTAGCATTTAAAATGGTGAGGTATGCGTCAAAAAAAATTGAAGAGGTGCAATTTTTTGCTGAGGATGCTGGTAGAGCTGATAATTTATTCTTAGCAAAAATGGTTGAAAATGTAATTGATGCGGGAGCAAAGGTTGTTAATTTACCAGATACAAATGGATTTTGCACACCATTTGAATATTATGAAAAGATAAAATTTGTGATTGACACTGTTCCGAATATTCATAAAGCTAAAATCTCTGTCCATTGCCATAATGATCTGGGAATGGCAACTGCAAATACGATCGCAGGTCTGCTGGCTGGCGCTAGCCAAGCGGAAGGCACTGTAAATGGTGTTGGTGAAAGAGCTGGAAATGCCGCTTTGGAGGAAATCATTATGACGCTTATGATCAAAGATCTGCCAGTGTATACGACTGTGAATCCGATCTATATTAGTAAGTTGAGTAAAATGGTCGAGAGGGCTATGTCGAATGATGTTCAGGCGAATAAGGCTATTGTTGGGAGAAATGCATTTGCGCATTCTTCGGGAATTCATCAAGATGGTGTACTGAAGGACAGAAGCAATTATGAAATAATCGATCCTGCGATGATCGGTTTCGAGTTACCGGATCTTATACTGACAGCCCGAAGCGGTAGAGCTGCATTGAAAAATAGGATGCAAACGCTAGATATACAATTTGTAGAAAAGGAATTTGAGTTGTATTATGACTGTTTTTTGCGGTTAGCGGATACTAAATCTATTGTAACTGATGCTGATCTAGTGGATTTATGTCGTGATATTAATAAGGGATAAGCTGACGCATTGAATTTCCTGATTCTTCATAGCATATGATAGGATCATTTTTTAACATATGTAAAATTTATAATCAATGCTTTTGGTCAATTTTGTACTCCGCATGATAGGTTGATTACAATAGATGTATAAAATTGAATTGATTATAAATGAGTAAGTATGGATCTTAAGAAGATATTAGTGGAAATTTATCCATTGCCTGAAGAATCGATTTCGAAGTTGCTGCTATTAATTCGAGAAGTTCATTTTCCAAAGGGGCATATTATTATTAAAGCTAATAAAATCGAAAAGTCGATATATTTTATCAAAAAGGGAATTGTTCGAGCTTATGCTGAGCATGAAGGTTTACAACGTACTTTTTGGTTCGGTGAGGAAGGTGAAACTATTCTTTCCATGAAAAGCTATGCTGAAAATGAAAGGAGTTATGAATTTATAGAATTAATGGAACCTTGTCAACTTTATGAACTTGAGATAAAAGCAGTAAAACATTTATTTAACGAAGATATTTACATTTCTAATTGGGGTCGAAAACTTGCTGAAAAGGAATTGATAAAAGTTGAAAATAAATTGATATCCCGGGAGATACAATCTGCAAAAGAAAGGTATGAGTTGTTGGTGAGTAAAAATCCGAGTTTATTGCGTCGGATACAATTGAAATATTTGGCCTCTTACCTGGGGATAACGCAAGTTACGCTAAGTAGGATCAGAAAAAAAAGTTAGGGCAATATTATTATAACGCATTTAATAATGAACGTTTTATTTGCTGCAAGGAGTAATTATAAAAGGGTTTTCATCCAATTGGCTGAAAACCTTTTTGTTATTTTAGTTCGGAGGTCTGGTACTGCTGGATTCATTAAGAAAGAACTTATTTGTATGTAGGTATTATTTAACATATGTAAATTTTTATCTGTTTTTGATTTATCAATTTTACACCCATATTAAATATGATTTGCTAAATAAACAAAATTCAGATATGGAAAAAACGATAGGATCGGTTAGGCAGTTTCTTGAAGCTAATTTTTTACATTTTAATGCGGCGAGTCTGGTTGACGCAGCGAAAGGTTATGAAGCTCATTTGGAGCAGGGGGGTAAAATGTTGGTTTCATTAGCCGGAGCAATGAGTACTGCTGAGCTGGGAATTTCATTGGCAGAAATGATTCGACAGGATAAAATCGCGATCATAAGCTGTACGGGTGCTAACCTCGAGGAAGATATTATGAATTTGGTTGCACACTCGCATTATAAAAGAATTCCAAATTATAGGGACTTAACTCCTCAAGATGAGTTAGATCTTCTTAAAAGTAAATATAACCGCGTGACGGATACTTGTATACCGGAAGAGGAGGCATTCCGGAAAATACAGGTTCATATTGAGAAAATCTGGAAAGATGCTGAGCAAGCTGGTGAAAGATTTTTTCCGCATGAGTATATGTATAAACTTTTATTAAGTGGTGTTCTTAAGGATGTATATGAAATTGATCCTAAAAACTCCTGGATGCTTGCCGCAGCGGAAAAGAATCTACCGATTGTGGTCCCAGGATGGGAGGATTCGACTATGGGAAATATCTTTGCTTCCTATGTTATAAAAAATGAATTAAAATCATCAACGGTTAAGAGCGGTATTGAATATATGGTCTGGTTAGCTGACTACTATGCGAAGCATGCTATTGATCAAGGTATCGGTTTCTTTCAAATTGGAGGTGGAATTGCGGGCGACTTTGCGATGTGTGTAGCGCCAATGCTGGAGCAGGATCTTGAAATGGAAAATATTAAAAAGTGGCGATATTATTGTCAGATCACAGATTCAACTACTTCGTTTGGTTCGTATTCCGGATGTATCCCGAATGAAAAAATAACCTGGGGTAAACTGGACGTGGATACTCCTAGTTATGTTATTGAGTCCGATGCAACAATAGTTGCTCCTTTGATCTTTGCCTATCTTTTAAATCGATAACATATTTCTTCATTATGGTGTGCATCTCGTGATGCACACCATAAATCTAAAATTTTTAATAATTGAATAATGCATGATATCAAAAATCTGAGATGGTTCTGTTTGTTTCTTTTCACACTGTTTGTGTCTGTATCAAAGGGGAATGCTTCGGATGCAAAGAGTTCTCAAAAGGAAAATATAGATCGCTTCATACAGCACCATCTGGAGGATGACTATTATTTTTCGTTGTTTAAAGACGAAGAGAATAACCTCACTTATGGATTTCCTTTGCCAGTGATATTAATAGATGAGGGTATTAACATATTTTCATCATCTAGGTTTATCCATACGGATGGTCCTGTCAAGATCGGGGATAAGTTTTATCGTATAGATCATAATAAAATTTATCGAACTGATGGGAATGGCGATAAGCTAGTTGAAGCTAATAAATTTGTAAAACCGATCGATTTGTCTATGACAAAAAATGTTGTTGGTTTGATTTTGACTGCTGGTTTAATGTTTTTTATGTTTATAGCATTGGCAAGATCATACCGGAAAAATAAGTTGCCACAGGGATTTGGACGAGTGTTAGAGCCTCTTATTATCTATGTGCGCGATGAAATGGCTAAGCCTAATATCGGCTCTAGATATCAGGAGTTTTTGCCTTATCTTCTTTCTGTTTTCTTTTTAATATGGATTTTAAATCTGATTGGGTTAACTCCTTTAGGTTTTAATGTTACTGGAAATATTACGGTGACATTATGTTTGGCTTTATTTACTTTAATCATTACCAATATGAAGGCATCTAGGAGTTATTGGAAGCATATTTTCTGGATGCCAGGTGTTCCAATTCCTTTTCGTATCGCATTGATGCCGATTGAGGTTATCGGAATTTTTACCAAAGCTTTCTCCTTAATGATCCGACTGTTCGCCAATAATGTAGCTGGTCACACTGTTATTATGGGGCTTATTGCAATTATTTACTTATTGAATAATCAATTGACATTGGGGGGAAGTATTGTTGTTTCACTTTTACTGACGTCCTTTTTGTTTATTATCAAGTTATTGGCGGCATTTTTACAAGCTTATATCTTTACAATGCTTTCCTCTCTTTTTATTGGACTGGCGGTGCAAGAGGATGAGCATCATTAATTCTTGACGGGGGCTAACTTCAGCTTAGACATATTTTTTTTCCTAACAACTTCGTACCGCTCATAACAAAGGAGCGGTACGAAGTTGTTTTTAATAAGGACAGGTTTACATCAGTCCAAATTTCAATCCGATAAAAAAAGTTCTTGGTCGACTAGGACCATAAATATAATTACTGTCTCTATTTTTACCGATATCAAAATCTTTCTGATATTGATTGAACATATTCTGAATACCGATATTGAATTGAAGATCCTGCTTAATTTGTTTTAAGGTAAATCGATAGGATAATTTGATGTTATTTTCTAAAAATGTGGGTGAGGTGTTAAGGACATCCTGATCAATGCCTGGGGCACCTGCAAAATGAGGTACTTTCATCGGACCAGTCAAAACTCCTGATAAAACGGCATTGAAGCGATTCTGGGGCCAAAAACTGAGTGTATAATAACCGTAAAGATCGGGCGAACGCAGATATTTTCTTGTTCCTGAAATAGTAGAAGACCAAGATACAGCTTCATCATAGGTTGATTTTTGGAATGTTAAACCCGTCTCAAGCTGTATTTTCTGATCATAATTGAATCTTCCTTCAGCTGTGATTCCTCTTACGGATGAGCTGGATCCATTTTTTCGTAAGAGTTGCTGATTGTTATTTTGATCGGTACCGATTTCTTCTAAAACAAAAGTATTATACAGTCGTGTGAAAAAGCCATCTACCGTGAAACCGTAGATAAAATGTTCGCTTGCTCTATTGAAATCTAATGAAACGTTAAAGCTATTGGACGTTTCTGCGATCAAGTTGTCATCTGTTCTAATGACGGAAACTCCACCTCCGGCAAAAGCCATATGCATGTCGGTTTCTAATGCTTGCGGTGCTTTAAATCCTCTCGCGTAGGATGTGCGAAGCTGGGTTTCACTACCCAATTTATATAATGCACTTAACCTAGGGGTCAGTACAAGTTTATCTATACGATTGGATTTATTTAACCGTAGTCCTGATAGCACGGTTAATTTTCGGGTTACTTCCCAGTCACTTTGTAAAAAAGCACCTAATAGATTTACATGCTGATCAATGAGATAATCATATGCCTTAATTTCATCGAAAGTATATTCATATTGATTTTCAATTCCGGTGGTGAAGGTGTTTTTTCCATTCAGAAAATCAGAGCTGATGTAGTTGTATTGGACTCCGCTTTGAATGGAGTGATTTTTTGTATGCCCCCAGGCATCGATCTGATCTATACCTGTATAATGTGTTCTTTTTGTGTTTTGAGCAGCGCCATAAACGCTAAATGAGCTTTCTTTATCTTTTGCCTGATGTTCATAATTGAAACCTCCTACTAAGATATTATGTAACCGATATTCGGACTGGTCGGCTTTGTCGGCTTGCAGATCCAATTTATTTCCACCTTTTCTTTCTTCGTTGATACTCCAACCATTTATTTCTAGTTTATCCTGAGGAGATAACTTAAAAAATGAATTGAAACCAAAGGAGTTGTTTTGTAACATAGGCATTTCGGAAAAACCATCGCCATTTGCATCGTAAGAATTACGGTTGCGGTGAGATGCAAAGAAAGAAACTCCCGCATTTTGCTCTTCATTGACTGCTGTTAGATTGGCATTGAAAAAATGATCCCAGGTTTTGTTGCCCATTAATGAACTGTTATTTGAAAGTGTAAAGGAGCTTTTTTGGGCTTGCTTGGTCAGAATATTGACTGTTCCGGCTATAGCTGATGAACCATATAAGACTGATCCACCCCCCCTGACAATTTCAACACGATCAATCATGTTGGCAGGTATCTGTTCTAATCCATATAAACTCATCAATGAACTAAATACGGGCCGACTATTAATTAAAACCTGTGAATAAGAACCTCCTAATCCATTCATCCGCAATTGAGAATAATTGCAGGTCTGACAGTCTGTTTCCATACGTAAACCGGGCTGAAAACATAATCCGTCGGCTAAGGTGTTGGATTGTGTAATATTGAATGTTCTACTATCTAGGATATTGACTGCTACAGGACTTTCAGACCTTTTGCGCGCCGTGCGGGTACCGGTTACGACGACACTATTTAAGCGATTGCTGATCGAGGTCAATGCTACATCTCTTACTTGAAGTTTTGTATCTGCTATTGTTAACGTTAAAAGCTTTGTCGCAAAACCAATGAAACTTACTTTGATCTGATGCGAACCTACAGGGATATTTTGCAATTCATAATTTCCTGTGCTGTCTGCTTTTGTGGCAAGACCTAATAGGGGAATGCTTACTGTGGCCCATTCAATAGGTTCTCCTTCGCTATCTGTTATTTTACCTTTTAGACGTGCAGTTTGGGCAGAAAGAGTCAAACTCATCAAAATGAGGACTCCTGTTATTAAAAAAATGTTAATGTTCATTATGTAAATATTATTTGTTAGTCATGCAAATCTATAAAGTTTGTATGAACTAACAAATTATTTATAACAATATTGTTAGATTGTGCTAATAATTAGTAGTTTTGTTATAATGATATCACAGACTGAAGAAAATTATCTGAAAGCATTATTTGCTTTGACGAGCACAAAAGGTGAAGCCAGCGTAAATGAATTAAGTAAACTGCTGGATATAAAAATGCCTACCGTTAATGGTATGATGAAACGCCTCAGTGAAAAGGATTTTGTTATTTATGAGAGTTATAAACCATTAAAGCTTACGGAAAAGGGCAAGAAAGAGGCATCATTGATTATTCGGAAGCATCGTCTTACCGAGATGTATCTTGTGGAGAAAATGGGTTTTGGCTGGGAAGAGGTACATGATATTGCGGAACAAATTGAACATATAAAATCTCCAGCATTTTTTGAGAAAATGGATGAAATTTTAGGTTTTCCTGAAGTGGATCCTCATGGTTCTCCCATACCAGATGTAAATGGTAAATTAAAATTAAAAGAGTTTATTAAATTGAGCGATTGTAAAAGTGGAGATGTCGTAAAATTTATGGCTGTTAGACCTTCTTCGGAAGAATTGCTTAAATTTTTAAATAGCCGTCAATTGATTCTTGGGTCTGTGATTACCATAAAATCTGTTGAATTATTTGATAAGAGCATGTCTGTTAGTTACTCGGGTGATGGAACCGAGGTTTTAAGTAGTATGGTGTGTGAAAAATTGCTCGTAGAACATATCAGTAAATAGGTTAATCTATATTTATAAATATAGGAAATAAGCATAGGAATAGAATTGTAGTTTCTAATGCTACAAGATGAAGTGTATTTCTCGTATTTCTTGTAACATTTTAAGTACTAAAAATCAATTTTGGAACAGCTCATTGAGCTGTTTTTTTATAAGCAAACGTTTGATTCGGTAGTCTAATGACGTTTGGACTAGTGGACCACACTTCTTGATGATCTGGCTTGCAACTTGGCTTTTGCGCATATTATTATATATTTGAAATACAAAAATAAGGTTGACTTATTTATTGTTATCGTTTTTTATGCGCTTTTCCTATGAATGGCACATGAAAAAGGGACGACAATTAAGTTTGGCTCATTTTTGTTATACTTCAAACCAATAATTATGTACCTAAGATATCAACTATTATCTTTTCTCCTTATCGTTTGCCTGTGCTCATTTGCTGTACAAAAACCTAAAAATTATCCTCAAAAATCTTTCCATAACCTAGCATTGCGTTTAGATGGTCATGATAATGATGTAAGAACGGGTATGGGTGTTTTACGGAATGAATGGACGATAGAAGCATGGATAAAAGGAGATGATCGTATATGGAAGGAGTATGAAGCTATCTTTGGTGGCGGTGAGTATAGCGATCTAAATAGTTGTGATAATATGCCGTTAGTGGTTAAAAATGGTTATTTGCATAGTAATGGCGCAGGGATTACTGCTCCAGAGAAATTGGATGATAATTGGCATCATGTAGCGGCTTCCTGTAATGGGAAGTCTACTTTTTTATACTTAGATGGTAAAGAAGTGGCTCGTAAAGACACAGTGGTTGCCATTTTACCGGGTGCTATTGGTCTCCACGAGAAAAAACAAAGTTTTGGTGGATTGATTGATGAGGTTAGAATTTGGTCAAAAGCTGTTCCTATCAACGTAATCAATAAGTGGAAAAATAGATCTGTTGAAAGAACTCATCCCCAGTTTTCTGCCCTCGTAGGCTATTATACATTTGATGATTTTAAAGATGTGGTATCGGTAAACTGGGTAGGAAAGGGACATCTATCTTATCACTTGAGAAATGGACGCAGTGACTATTATGGCCAGCTTCCGATGGCATATACGGTAGAAAATACCAATGTTTCTTTTCAGAATTTTAATAAGAAACAGCAATTGTTTAATGCGGTCGTTGTACAGAATGAGTGGGATTTAGAACAAGGTACTGTAGATGGCCAGCTGTTAAAATTGAGGATTGTGGTACAGGGTGATCAAAAAGCGCTTAGCTTGGACGAAATTAAGCTTGATCTCACGCAAAACTCTTCTTTGAAAGATCTCAATGGTATAAAATTGTATTATACGGGGCAGTATCCTAAATCGAATATTAAACAGCCTATTTTCGATGGTACACAGCATCTCGAAGGGAAGATGATTTTTAGGAATAAGGATGTAAAGGATAAATTTTACTTAAAACCAGGTGTTAATTATTTTCTCGTCAGTGCTGCTGTTCAAGATAAAGCGGAAGTCGGGCATCAACTGGGTGCGCTCATTACTCATTTCGTTTTGTCTGGAAAAAAATATAAACCTGAGATCGAGGAATCAAAGGTGAAACAGTTTGTTACTCCTAAAGACAAGAATAATTTTGTTAAAGTGCTACAATGGAATATCTGGCATGGTGGAGTGCATTTGGGTAAAGATAAAGGCCGAGAACGCATTATTGATTTGATCCAAACTTCTAATGCGGATATTATTACCATGCAGGAAGGGTATGGTGCACAGGATACGATCGCAAAAACTTTGGGATTTTATTTACAAACCAAATCTTCAAAGGACAATCTGGCATTGTTCAGTAGATATCCTATCAAGAAGATCCAATCAAGTGAACCGTTTAAATCTAATCCTGCAACGATCAAACTACCTAATGGACGTGATATTATAGTGAATGGCTGCTGGCTTAGATATGCGTATCGACCTGAATATACAAGTGGTTATCAAAACTTTGGTATGGAACCTAAAACCTGGGTTGCAGAAGACGCTATACTTTCTTTGGTGGATGTGAGAAATTTATTAGAAAAGGATGTTGATCCTTATGTTGAATCTGTAGATCAACCTATTATAATAGGCGGAGATTTCAATTCTTATAGTCACCTGGACTGGACAGAGAAAACTAAAGATCTGCATTTTGGTTATGGTGCTGTACCATTTCCGACATCGAAGTTTATGATAGAAAACGGTTTTAAGGATTCTTTTCGTGAAATTAATCCTGACGAATTAGGTAATCAGGGCGGAACTTTTGCACCTATATATGGTCAAATGCCTGATGCCAGAATAGATTTTATTTACTATAAGGGGGCTATTCAGGCGATCTCATCAAAAATCATTAGGACAAGTCCGGAAATTGATGACGTTTGGGCTTCTGATCATGCTGCTGTGATGACGATTTTTGAAACTACGTTAGGTAAAAATATTAATAAATAGATCTCGATCGTACTTTCATGAAGAATTAAAGTTATTAGCAATTGTTTATTTGATCTATACTTTACTAATTGTTCTGAAACCAAAATTCGGGAACAGTGTATCGCGCAAAAAAGTAAAAGTTTTTGAAAAAAAATAATCAATCTGCGATTTGATTTTCTCAAGGTATCTCCAGTAGTACCAGAATTGGATCTACTACTGGAGATTTTAATTTATTGCTTTTCTAGAACCCATTTTTGATTATTAGTCCCAATATTATTATTGATACTGTATAATACAAGTTGTGTATTATCACTCGTGCTACTTCCGGGATTGTCGATGATGTATCCTTTGCTGAGAATGGTTTTAATGTAAACTGTATTATTGCTTTCCAGAAAATTGATGGTCCATTGTTGATTTTGGTTTGTCGAATTGGTATATTGAATTAATCCTGTGTTGATGTCATCTATACTTCCTGGAATATCGATAGATTTGGAACTAGCAACGTTTACTAAAGCATACCCAGCGCTTCCGGCAACGATTTTCCATTTTTGTGAATCACTTATGCTATTGCTATACTGTACGATCTGAGCTGCATTAGCGGTACTATTATCGCGAACAGTGAGGTATTTACCGCTGCTTACATTTTTTATTTTGTAGGTATCATTCGCACTGAAAATGGTGAGCGGAATTAATTTTGAGGCTGCTTGTTGATTAAAAATATCTGTTAATGTTATGCGGACTGTATAATTTCCTGATGTTAAACTGCTTGATAACGTGTCCACTCTTTTTTCGGGTTTAATTTTCTCCTGCGTTTGTATTACAGACCCTGAAGCATTTAAAAGCTCAAGTTTATAACTAAGCTGCGGTGATTTGTTTTCATTTATTCCCCAGGATACAATCAGCTTGTTGTTGTGGTAACGTACAGTACTATAGCTGTTTTCTATGGTCGTTAATTCCGGTGCATTACCTTGACCTGCCTGTGCTGGTAAATTTAGTACCCGCCCTGTACCAAAGGCTGGATCTGGCGTGGTGGAACCACCGTGTTCCATGAAATATGCGTCTTCTGTACTGTTGTATTTGACATTAAAGGCGCGATCAAATTGACCATTACGTACTGAATCATTGTCATTGGCAGAGAAATATCGGCTACTTGATTTTTCCCAAACGTTATTGATACTTAAATTCCAATTGTCTTTAAGAAATGCTTTACGGTGAAATCTACCATCATAATTTGGATTATCTCCGACCCAATTTTCTAAAAATGTTCCAGTACCTGACCCCAGATATCCTGCGCTTGCTTCACGGCCAATTGTAGAGGTATGCAACCATTTTCCTGTAGATAAATCTTGAACGAAATTGGCAATATATATTTTTCCATTTTCCTTCCAGGAACGAATGACCATATTATACCAAGTGTTGAGCGTCCAATTATAAGGATTTAATGTCTTTTGCCCATCGCCTTCACCACCAAATCGGCTGGCAATTGTTTTGCTATCGAGATAAGAGTAAAACGCTAAATTATTTGTTGCAGTATTTTTGTCCCACAGTGATGCGAGCATAATATTGGAAGTGCCATAGCGCAGGTCTGGTGTATCTTGAAGTCCCATATAACCGCCGTTATAATTTAGGACAGAAAAGTATTCCGTTTTTGCCGTATTTGTGATCTTTATTTTGCTCATTTTCAATATTGCATCAGAAGTGAAATTGTAAACAAGATGTTGTGAAGGAGCTGCATTACTACCTGTCAATGTGAGGTTAAGTAAATCTTTGTCACTCTGTGAGATTAGATTTGAAGGCTTTTCTAATCCCGATTTTACAATTTCCTTTGAACACGCTATTGTGCTCAATGCAGCGAGAAATACGCTGTGAATCATTAATTTTCTTATAAAAGGATCTGTTTATAATGGGTTATTATTGCGTATTCTTGACGCAATGGTATTAAGGTAGGAAGTTTTCTTTGTATAATTAGCAGCTGATTTTAATGAAATCGATTGCGCAATTTTTAGTGTAATAAAAGAATGTGGGACAGATAGTGAGTTGTTTAAGATGTTGATTTTCAGTTTTATTCGGAACGCTGTTTAAATGATTAAAAAAAAATCATCAGTTTTTTGTTTAGACAAACAAACTTATGCTCGGTTACTATTGTTATATTATTAAGTTGCTAAATATTAAAAACATTAAAATAACATATATTATGGGAAATTTATTATATATAATCGCAGTCATTTTAGTCATTATCTGGGCGATCAGTTTTTTAGGAGGTTTCTACAGTGGCGGTATTATCCACGCTTTATTAGTCATTGCAATTATTGTAGTATTGTTGCGCGTTATTAGAGGAAATGCATAAACTTTAACTTACTGATAAACATTCAGGATATTTCAAGAGGGTAGGTTGAAAAGAGACTTTTTAAAAGTCTCTTTTTTATTATACAGGATCTGAATAAGTTGCAAATGCGTAATCTAATTCCTACTTTTTTGATCTGGAATAAGCAGATGGACTGACGCCTTTGCTATTTTTATAGAAATGAGAGAAATGACTTTCGTCGTTGAATCCAAATTCGTCAGCAATCTGTCTGAAAGTAAAAAGTCCTGACGCTAATCGTTTATCGATCAATGTTATTTTATATGCTGTTAGATAGTCGCGATAACCCATGTCGAAGTTTCTTTTAAAATAGGTGCTGAAGTAAGTAGGTGCAATATTAAAGTGGGCTGCAATTTGTTTAATTTGTATTTGCTTTGGTTCATAAATATGTTGGTGAATATAAGAAACAAGAAGTTCCTTTGCCGGGAAATTATTTATTCCAAATAATAACATTTTTGTCATCGTTTCTATGATTATCCCGAATATGGAAAGAATCTGATGGAAAACAAGTGGAGATGTGGAAAGTGATCCAACACTATTATAAAGTAAGATATTATCTATTGTATTCCTTAATATTTTCCTTATCTCTGGATTGAATTCTAGTTTTATTTCTTTCAATATTTTATTATTCATGATCGCAATAGGCTTATTTAGTGTTTGATTCTGTTGCGTCCAATGATTGCTATTACTGAAATAATCGTCAGTGAATTTGATTGCTATTACCCTTGTCCTTTTTTCAATTTTGAAATTATGTTCATCTTCAGGTGATATTACAAAGAGATCTCCTGCGTTATAGGCTAAGCTGTTGTTGTTGATCTCATGAATTCCCGACCCTTTATAAATATATACCAGCTCATAGTAGTTCTGTCCATGAACGGTTAGGTGGAAGTTGGATTCCTCAAAGTCAAATAATTTCAACGCATCAAATTGCTTGAGTTTGGTCATATGCGAGGCTGCTTTATGTAGTACTTCTCTTTGTTAAACTTCGTGATACATCTCTTCCAATACTCAAAAATTGTTCTAAATACCGTTGATTACCATCATTATTATAACTTATTTATTTTTTGTTTAAAACAAATATACATACTAATGTTGTTTTTATACATGCGATAGGGATTAACAGGGTGATAATTTTGCTGTCATAAAATAGCAAATTTTCACATGGACAATTTTGTAATGATCGCTTTCTGTATTAGTGCAGGAATGATCTTTCAGCATGCCAAATTCATGCCTCATGATGCACATAGAGGTATTAATATCTGGATATTGTATTTAGCTTTACCAGCTGTATCATTTAAGTATATTCCACATATCACATGGAGTAATCAGATGGTTTTTCCTGCAATCTCTCCCATTATTGTCTGGGCAGGAAGTTGGGTATTTATGGAATTCTACTGTCGTTATAAAAAGTATGGGCAACGTACCCGCAGTACTTTAGAATTATCTAGCGGTTATAGTAATACTTCTTTTATTGGATTTCCCTTAATTACGGCCTATTTTGGAGAACATGATCTGAGTATTGCTATTATTTGTGATCAGGTGATGTTTGTTCTTTTGTCTACTATTGGAATTATTGCGGCAGTTAAAGGAAATCCTTCCGATACAGGGGGAGTTAAAGTTTCTTTATTAATTAAACGCTTATTTACTTTTCCTCCTTTTATCGCTTGTGTTAGCGCTCTTTTTTTGTCCAAATTTATCGATTTGCAGGTAGCAGAACCGTTTATCAATAAATTAGCAGCTACTGTTGGTCCGCTTGCTTTGTTTTCTGTAGGTCTACAGCTCAAGTTTAAAGGGTGGAAACAGCAAATTTCACAACTTTCAATGGCGATGTTATATAAACTCATGATTGCTCCTGCTTTGGTACTGTTTATTGCGGTTATTATGGGTATTAAAGGGGATATCGCCCGCATCAGTATATTTGAAGCCGCTATGCCAACATTAATTACCTCGGGCATTATTGCAGAGCAGTTTCGGTTAAATGCCCGGTTAGTGAATCTGATCATAGGGATCAGTATTTTAGTAGGATTTATAACGACTGCATGTTGGAATGGAATAATGGATTATTTCATGATTTAAAAAGTTTTAATTTTCAATCTTAATGTATGACAATTCTTAAAGGTTAGATTTCAGTTTTGTTTTTGAATTCATTTGTTTCTCTATTTTTGAGTTCCGCTGTAATTTCCTTTAGCTTTTTGAAAAGAATGATTGCGATCGTTGATAGTGAAAAAGGTATCGCTAAAAGGGCACTGAACTTTTTGGTTATGGAAATATAAATCCCCATTGCTAATAGCAGTACCAACATTGAGGTTAACGTAATGGCTATGACTGCCGTTGTTTTTTTTGCTTGCAGCAATTCTTCATTACTGTATTCACTGAGTGGTTTCTTATTCATAAATAGGTTCCGTTTTAATAATTTAAATTTAATATCGCTAATTTTTTGTCGATTTTACTACAGTGAAAAGCAAAGGTTAGTTTAATTGTTTTTATCTGTTATTTATAAGTTTTAAACTTAACCTTTTTTCGACTTTGCAAATCGTTTTGCTAGGTAATTTCTAACAGGAATATCATATAATTTTAAACAGATATAAGCCAAAATAATACTTCCTATGACTACAGCTGCCGCGCCAGGTAAGGATTGCTCGAAAGTGAGTTTATTATTTTTTACCCAGGCATAGTAAAGATAAATAAAAGGATAATGTACAGTATATAATGGGTAAGAAATGTCTCCTAAGAATCGACATAATCGAGTTGTATATTTATCTGTGCTTTTGCCTGAAGCGCCTAGATAGACAAGAATAGGGAATATTACTACGCAACAAATGGTGTCATATAGCCCATTTATCCATAAGTGCTCTGCTCCACCTAGGCGGGGTAGGGCTAATAGGGTCACTATAGTGATACTGCATATCCAAAAGGCTCCCTTAATATTAGCGGGTCTGAAAATTCGGGAGAGCAATAAGCCGGCAGAGAAAGAAAATAGAACGCGTAAAAATCCTGCTGTAAATTCTATTTCAGTTAACGAGAAACCGGCACAAATGTCCCCATACGGTCCTGCAATGGCAAATGTTGCTAAACCACAACCTGCAATAAAAACTAATAATGCTAGAATCTTGGTTGAAAATTTTCGAATAATTAAGGCATAAAGAATATTTCCAATATATTCAAAGAATAATGACCAGCTCGGTCCGTTTAGCGGAAACATCTCACCTAGACCCCTAACTTCATGTCCCGGCATGGCCGGAATAAGTAATGCATTTAATAATGTTGCTCCAAGTAAAGCCATTACAGTTACGGATGATACATCCCATACTGAACATCCTTGAAAGTAAAACATAATTGCACCTATAACAGCTCCCATTACAACCATCGGGTGTAGCCGTATGATTCTGCGTCTGATAAAATCTTTTGTAGACATTTTTGACCAGCGATCATCATAAGCATAACCGATAACAAATCCAGATAAAATGAAGAAAAAATCAACAGCTAGGTAACCATGATTGATACGTTGATCCAAATGACTGGTCGCAAATGCTTCAAAAATGTGAAAACATACCACAGTAATTGCTGCTACACCCCGAAGTCCATCCAGTACGTTGTAATGTGGTTTATTAAGATCGTGTGTGAGCGAATTGGTTTGTGTGTTTAGCATGCAGACAAATTTGATTAGTAGTATATTTTTATTGAATAGCCAAAAGACCGTGAATATAGGAATTAATTACAGTTTTTGAAATAATTATGATCTTAAAAAATGGAAATTTCTTTCAATTTTCGTAATATTTTTGCTATTATTATAGTTATTAGATTCATTAGTTGTAATTTGCTCAATATTTATGCAATTATAATACCTTACAATGAAAAGGAAACTAAACCTATTATTTCTCTTTCCTATATTATTGGGATTTACCAATAATATTGAAAAGCCAGTACATCAAAAAGTAAAAAATGAAAATGTACATTATTCAACGACAGCTACATTACATGCTCAGGATAGCTTAAAAACTTTATCAGGAGCTCCGGCAGACCTGATTATGACCTCTTTTACAGCTGCGGATCTTACTCCTAGTCCAGCTTGTTTAGCTGTGGCGCCTACGGGTGAAGTTTACGTTGGGGTTGATATGATCGGATCTTTAGGAAAAGATATGGGTAAAGGGTTTATCCGCAGATTTGTTGACACGGACAACGACGGGAAAATGGATAAGCATACTGATTTTGCACGTGTTGATAATCCCCGTGGTATTTTTGTTTTAGGTGATCAAGTTTTCGTTTTGCATACGACGTTTGATGCATCGACTGGAAAAGCAACAGGAATGGATTTAGTTGTATTTGAAGATAAAAATCAAGATGGGGTTGCGGATGGGGTAGCTAAACCACTTATAGTGGGTCTAAGTAATACCAAATATATTCAAGAGCGTGGTACGGATCATGCTACTAATGGAATAAGGATGGGTATTGATGGTTGGATGTATATTGCAGTTGGTGATTTTGGATTTCATAATGCAACAGGTACAGATGGCAAGAAATTGACCATGCTGGGGGGAGGAATTTTACGTGTGCGTCCTGATGGAAAAGAAATGGAAATATATACACATGGATTACGTAATATCTATGATGTCGCTATTGATCCATATATGAATATCTTTACCCGTGATAATACCAATGATGGTGGCGGTTGGGACATTCGTTTTTCGCATCAGATTCAATCTGGAGAGTACGGCTATCCTTTGTTATTCCAAAATTTTACAGAAGAGATTATTCCTGCTTTGGCCATGTTAGGTGGTGGATCGGGTACAGGATCTTTATATATGGACGAGGATACTTGGCCTGAAAAATATAATAAGGTACCGATGATGGCGGATTGGGGCAGAAGTTTCTTATATATGCATCATGTTACACCAGATGGACCAAGTTTTACACAAAAAGAAGAAGAATTTATCCAATTGCCACAAATTACAGATTTAGATGTGGATGGTTCCGGCAGGTTATATCTAGCAGCTTGGGATGGAGCTGGTTACTCAGGTAACCCGGATAAAGGTTATGTTGCGCGCGTAGTACCAAAAGGATGGACATACAAAGCTTTTCCTAATACGAAGAAAGCATCTATTGGCGAGTTAACTAATCTTTTGAAATCGGGTAGTGCAACAACTAGGCTTTACGCGTCACAAGAACTTGTTTCCAGATCATCAGATGAAGCAACAGCAGCTGCTATTAGTATTGCTAAAGACAAGAGTTTAGGGCTCAGTGCTCGTGTTGCCGCAATATATACTTATGCACAGTTGGCAAAGGAAAAAGCAATTCCGGTTTTGGTTGAACTTACAAAGGAGGATCAGATCCGTGAATTTGCGTTACGTGCTTTGGCTGACCGTATGGGATCATTAGAGCAAGTGCCAATTGATCCATTCATTGATGGATTGAAAGATGCTTCCGTACGTGTACAAACGGCTTCAATGGTTGGTTTGGGTCGCTTGGGCCGAGTAGAAGCTGCTAATGCATTATTGCAGACAAAGGTGCCGGCATCTTTTGTTGCTCCCGCTAAAGGAGTGGAGGGGCCACACGATAAACCTAATGCCGCCATTATACCTGCACATCTAGCGGTTAAAGCGTTAGTTCGCTTAAATGCAGTTAATGCAAGTGTAGGTTTTTTGGGAACAGAAAATCCTGATCTAGCTTTATGGGCTATGCGTTATATGCACGATGCCAGAGCAGTTGATGGCTTAATCGCTGCTTATGGAAAATCAAAAGATCAAAAATTTAAAGATAAGATTCTAGTAACCTTAGCTCGCTTATATAAGAAAGAAGATGCTTATGATGCTTCGTGGTGGTGGGGAACTCGTCCTGATTCGCACGGGCCATACTATAAAGGAGTTGTTTGGGAATCTTCACCGGTCATTGAGAAATTCCTGAAGGCAGAGAGCGTAAAAGCTGGAGCGACGAAAAAACAATTTTTTTCGGATCTGAATGAGAAATTCCGTATGGAAATTGCTTCTTTTAATGTTGCTAAGAAAGAGGTTGCTGTAAAAGAAGTTAAGGAGAAAAAAGTTGATTTAGAAAAAATCAAAAACCAAAAAGGGCAAGTAGGAAAAACATCCATTGAGGATATTATGTTAGCATTAGCTAAAATAAAAGGTGATCCGGTAAAAGGAAAAGCGCTATTTACAAAACAAGGATGTTTTGCATGTCATAGTCTTAGTAAAAGTGAAACGATGAAAGGACCATTTATGGGACAAATTGGTGCAATCATGAATCGTGAACAAATTGCCGAATCAATTTTAAAACCAAATGCTTCAATTTCTCAAGGATTTGCAACAGTTTTGATCAGCACTAAAGACAAAAAGAGTTTTATGGGTTTTGTGACACAGGAAACTGCTGATAAAGTTGTATTGAGAGATATTGCTGGATCTGTTACGACAATCAAAAAAGCTAATATTGCAAAACGTACGGAAATGGGTAACTCGATGATGCCCGCTGGATTGGCAAATTCATTAACAGTTGAAGAATTTGCTTCACTAGTTGCGTTTCTAGCAAAACAAAAATAAGAAGTCTTAACATTTATATCATTAGAGGCCGTCAGCTACATTTAAGTTGGCGGCCTTTTTATGTTTCTTGTCAGCCTAATGATAAATTATTTATGGATATCTTTTGCTATAATAATCGAAAAGAAAATTGATCTTTGATTTGGACTTGACAAAATAATATAAAATAGATAATTTAACATATAGAAAAAGATTCATGATTTTTAACGGATCGTTTTTTTATAATTTGCTCGGGATTATAGTCTACAGCTACTTAGACTAATCGAGAAGAGTAAAAAACAAACAAACTTAAAGCCGTTCTGTGTTGTTATATAATAAAAATATGTTCGGTCAAAGACAGCTTATGAGTTGTACTTGTGGAACTATTTTGTTGAATAATATAATATATAACAGGTTTTTGAGGTTATATCATTGAGTATCATTTTTTTAATTAAATTGAGTATGGGAATACGTTTTTATGTCTGTCTTTTTTTCGTGGTAAGCTCGATCACATGTTTTGGTCAAATCAATATTGATAAGATGCGCTCAGATTATGCTTTAGCTGTAAAAGATAAAAAGCTCTGTGAAACGAATCTTAAAATCTTAGATGAGGGAGCAAATACAGTAACCGAAAAAGGATATCTTGCCGCATATGAGATTCTTTGGGCAAAACATAAAAACAATCCATTTACCAAATTAAGCCAGTTTAAGAAGGGTAAAAACTTATTAGAATCTGTTATTGTCAAACAAAAAGACAATATCGATCTGCGTTTTATCCGTTGGTCTGTGCAAACCCATGCACCCTCATTTCTCAATTATAGTAAAGATCGAATAGATGATAAAGAGTTTTTGGTGCATAATCTAAAAAAACTACCGAGTCAGGAAGGAAAAAAAATAATTTATAAATATCTGAGCGAAGCCAACAGCTATCTTAAGGGAGATCATGCATTCTCAAAAGCTGAGCTTGCTGAACTTTCAAAATAGTAGCTTAATTTTATAAATGGTTCCGTATAGTTTGTAAGAAAGATTACTTACTATTTTAATTTCTTGTTTTTAGAACATACTTTAATAGTTATTGAATGTTTTAAAAATGAGATTTTTTTTTTTGATTCTTACTTCTGCAATTACTTGTTTTTTATTTTTGAAATTAATTAAATGATCTGGACATGTAGTCTATCTAGGTATAGCTCTATAAAATTATTTCTATCCTTTTTGGTTTATATAAATAATTTTTTAAGAGATTAAGTTGAATTATAAAGGTTAAGCTGATCACCATACTTACTATATAGGAATGATTAATTTCCTATCCTAACAAATAGAAACCCCTGTAATCCGACAGAATATCGATTTCAATGTATTGCAATAAATTGTTTAAATAATTATCGTACTTATTCACTACAGCTGTAAGTACCCGAATTTATATAATTTACGAAAATTGAGAAGATTGAAGTCTAAAGTATTTGCATTATCAATGAAGTCTAGAATAATCTAATGCATCTTGTAATGATTAATGGGCAAGAACTAAGTGAAGTTTACTTAGTTCTTGCCCATTAAGTGCATTTATATTTACTGTAACTAATACATGGAAGTATTATACGTTAAATTATCCTCTGGTTAACCAACCACTTCTTCCCGCAGTTGCAATTGCATAAGGTGTGATCCAGAATAGTGAAAGTGCGTAAAAAATACTATATGTATATGCCCAGATTGCTTCCTTCTTATTATCACTTTTTGAAGCAAAAAAGAATGCTTGGACGCTTGAAAAAATCAATATACCGACAAAAGTAGCACTCAGAAACATTAGTGGATAATGAAATATTGTCCATAGCATTAATACAAGCAAAGGATAAGAAAGTAAGACTTTTTTCCACTGCATAAGCAATAAGATACGCGTACCCAATTTTTTACCTTCTCGGAAGTTGGTAAAAGCAAAACGGCTCATCATGATGTTTTCGCGTACATTACTTCTCTCCCAACGGATATACATTTTATATAGATTTTTGTATCGTACAGGAGTATCAGTATATACATAAGCATTGGACTGAAATAGTACGTGATATCCTTGTTTTAGAATCATATTTGTCATAGCACGATCTTCCCCAATATCTGATGGTTGATCCATAAAGGTCTGGTTAATCCAATCTTCAAGACAATTCATGACCGATTCTTTTCTGTATGCAGATAAGGCTCCAGGTGTACACATTACTGAACCTAATACACTTTGTGCAGAGCGTACAAATTCAAAACTAAATATAAAACTAACACTGAGCATACGTGGAATAATTGCTTTCTTATTGTTTAAAACACGTACATTTCCTGCAACTGCTCCACAATTCTCATTTTTTACAAAAGGAGAAACCATATTACGCAAAGTGTCTTTTTTTACAATAGAATCACTATCAACTGTAATAAATACATCGCCTTTTCCTAATTTGAATCCACGATATAATGCATGTCGTTTACCCATATTCTTAGGTTGCTTATAGATTTCCACACGGTCACCCAATTCTGCTTTGGCACGCTGTATCCAGGTAAACGTATCATCTTTACTTCCATCATCAATAGCAATTATCTGAAGTTTCTTTTCTGGGTAATCACTATTAGCGAGACTGTGTAAGGTATCATATACCAGATGACCTTCATTATATGCGGGTACTATAATGGTACATGAAGGCAGCTCCTCATTTGAAACCGAAGCTATCGGTTTATACTTCATATGTAAAACAATTAGATAAACTAAAAAGCTTACGCTAGTTAAAAGTAAAAAAATACCAAATCCAACAAGCAATGTTCCACCTATACTGTTTAATCGTTCAAATCTTAATGCTTCAAATTCTGTTTGAAGCATATACAAACCGAAAACCGATGTTAGTAAGATCAAAAATGTAAAGCCCCAAATGCTATATTCTTTGAGACCATATTGCATTGTTTTACGTAACAAATTATTTTTTTGTTGTTTCGATTCCAGCTCTTTTGAATTAAATACTGCTGGCTTGACTTGCATCTTAACCTCCGATGAGGGAGTGAGAACTTCTTCCATGTAATTCATATTCTTCTTTATTATGAGTGTGTGCTAATGCATTTGATTTTGCTATCAAATGATAAACTATCTTTTGTAATAAGAATATTACGATTGACTATTTACAAAACACATGCCCTAATAACCATTTAAAAAATATGTTAATTGCTGATTGTAACAAACTTGATATAATTATTGGTATCATAAACAACTGATTTATAGTGGTGTTATCGTCGTTTTTAGATGCTTTGGTATACTTGTTAAATATCTGTTAGATAATTAGATATTTAAGGTTTTTTAACATTTCGGACATGTTGTCCTATGTTATTTATTCTTTTTTGTTGTCACTTGAAGACAGTAAATAACCAAAATTATCTCATTGGCTGATGATTTACTGTTACCATCTGGAAAATTAAGCAACTAAATTTGTACAGAAGTTATGATAGGGTCTATGTTAAAATTTTGGCACTAATTATTCAATTAAGGTTGAATTTAATTTCTTGGAGTATATGCGTAAATCCAAATCTTGCTCGAAGGATGATAGATTATAAATAATTCAATTATATAATGATGAAACTTAAATATTTTACCCTTGATTTTGTCTATCCGCTATAATAACGATTTGCTTATTAAAAGTAAGTATATCGACCTCCAGAGGTGTGATGTTGCTTTTAATATAGTGGAGAATTCTAATATCTAAAAATAATATGCTAATATTTTTAGATGTAATAAATTATAGTTATATTAGTACTATTAATATTAGTATACTTTGTAGTTTGATTATGGAAAAGAAACCAGCTTGCTGTCCGCTTTGTGGTGCTCGCACAGAATGGATTACCGAATTTATGAATGCGTCTTATGTACAGATTCATACTTGCTTAGATATTCACTGCTGTTATGGATTTTTAGTAAAGGAATAATGAACGGGTGTGAAAAATTGATATATTGAACGGGTGTTTACTTCTTTTTATGTATAAGTAGTGCTTATAAGTAGTGCTTAAAGGAGTCAGTCTTGCGTGGCTAATTGGTCGTATATTTGTTCTACAGTTTAAGAAATAAATTGCAGATCCTTAGCCCTCTGGAGAAAGGCTATTCAGAAAAAAGATTCCGGTAAGGTGCAGTAATAGCATGCGGATAAGAGTATTTATTCTTTTTCCCTGCTTATATGAGGGAAAAAGAATGTGTATAGTATGAGGTTTAATATGAAATCAACATATTGAGATGGGGTGTTATTTCATTGAAACGACCAGGCCTTTATATCTCGTCTATAGGATTTTCCTTACTTTATTTTTCAGATTGCTTTTTAGGTTTTTTTACAAGGATGTATATTGAGAATGCAAAGACGGTAAAATAGACAGCTGCTAATGCGGGTTTTTCAAATGTAAAATTTTCAAAGTCGAACTGCTTAAACAAGGTCACTCCGAGTATAATAGCGATAATGCTAAATACAAATGATATTGGTTTTCTATTTTCCATATTTTTAATGTTTTATAAGTAAGTCGATTAGTGTTCCTATTGTTAATGCAATTGTTACAGAAGTTAATATTCCTAACACGAATGCGGCGAATGCTTTTAAATAGTTTATAGTCTTCTTTTTGTCAAAGAAATGACCAATAGCCCAACTACAATAGGCAATACCAATCATGCCTCCAAATTGCATTAAGTCAATTTGTATCAAACCATATAAGCAAGCAAAAAATGCATATATAAGCATCTCTATACCTGTAACAAAACATAGTAATATTAAAATTTCAAAAAAATTATAGTCATATTTTTTGAAAAATATTTTAACCCAAAAAGCAGTAAATACTCCCAGTATGATGTTGGCATAGCCATAGTGACTTTGTACCCAGCTGAAAATTCTGCCTGTGGTGGTGGTTGAGATTCCGTCATATTTTACATAACCTTCCTCAATATGGAAAAATCCGTTAACAATTGTATATAGAAGGGAAGTGATGATGATAAAAATAATAGGTTTTACAAGTCGAGCTCTATTTTCTGAAATATAACGTCTCACATTGTCCCCAGGGCTAGTTATTAATTCCTTGATGGTATATAGGATACCTCTTTCAAAATGTAATACATGTTCGATCTCGTGTGCAATATAATGCCCATCTATTCTCTTTAGTTTTGAAGGTTGTCCGCAGTTTGGACAGTAATTCTGATATACTTCGTTGTTGCAACTTTTACAATTCATCTCTCTTCATTTAATAATTTGGCTAGTATTTATTTACAAATGGTTAGATCGGTAGCAACTTCCATTTTTGATATAAATATTGAAATGTATATGGATGAAACAGTTTGTCATTATCCATGAGTCAAATGTATTAAGTTTAATCGTTAGTACGCATCGTTCCTATTAAATCTACACTTTTGTGTAGGAATAAAATCAATACTCATTTTGCAATCAAATTGAATATACAGAAGCTATTGAATGATATTGCGAAATTGATTGTTAATTTTTATAATTGATGAGCATAAGTGCATCTTATTATGAATTAGAAAAGTGACAGTTCAATTGCTATGGTTGTAGCTTCTGTAATACTTTTTACTTTTAACTTGGAGAATATTTGCTTTTTGTAGAATTTAATAGTATCGATAGAAACAAAAAGGATTTCAGCTATTTGCTCCATTGTTAATCCTTGGGCAGAGTATCTTAGAACATCTTTTTCTCTTTTTTTTAATAATATTGCAGGTTTTTCTGACCAAATATTATTGATCAGATCATATTCGAAATAAGATTTGTCAAATTCATTCTTTATTCTAATATTTCCCGCTTTAGCATGAGACGATATGGACACCAAACAAAGTGCTATCCAAAGGTTTGAGGAGTTGTCTAGTAGGAGAGGCTTTAGCTTGTGATTGATCAGAATTGGTTTTCCTATTGGTTGCTTAAGGTGGAAGTCATATGAAATGGAATGTTGCATCCGATCTTCTTCCGATAGATTTTTGAGGAAATCAAAGCCACTATCATTAATTTTTTTTAATAGTAGAAGATCTTCTTCAGGTACATTATCAAGATAATGCTGATAACCATTTTTCAAAACCTCATCAGCTGTACGACCACAAAGAAATATTGGATTGTCGGACACAAAAAGAAATCCCTTTTTATAATAATCAATCAAATACACACTTTGATAAGTTAATTGACTGAGTGATCTCGCAAAATCTACGAGAGGTTTGGTTATATTATAATCCAGCTCATTAAGAGTATCTTTAAAATGTACGGGCTCAAAAAAATCATCAATATTTATATTCATAAAGTAAGGTTAGTAGGTATAAAATGGTTATCTCCTAATCTATTTTACAAAGTAATGAAAAATGAAGGAAAATCGAACCTTAAATTTAATGTGACTTTGGATCATTTTTATGTATCTTGAAATGTAAAAATTAGTTGTACATAGATTAAATTAGTTAATTAAATGATGGTAGAAATACGGAATGCGATTGAATCTGATATTGAGATATTATTAAATTTTGAAAAAGGAATAGTAGATGCTGAAAGACCCTTTGATGACAGTTTAAAAGAAGGGGAGATTCACTACTATGATTTAATGGATCTCATTCGAAGTGAGCGAGCAGCGTTATTGGTGGCTGTTGTTAATAATGAAATTGTAGGTTCAGGCTATGGTAAAATTTTGGAGGCGAAACCGTTTCAAAAACATAAGGAATACGCGTATTTGGGTTTTATGTATGTGAATCCCACATTTAGAGGTCAGGGTATTAACGGTGTAATTTTACAAAAACTTATGGAATGGGCTAAAAGCCGTGGCTTAACGGAAGTTAAATTGGATGTTTATGATGCAAATGTAATTGCTAAAAATGCCTATCTAAAAGCGGGATTTAAACCCCATTTATTGAAAATGCGTTTAGACTTGTAAATCCTTTTACATTGTAAATTTATAGCTATGTCACTTAATAAAAGTGATCGTGTGCAAGTTTTTGTCTTGAATCTTATCTTATTAAATGTTTTACATCAGATATTTAATAGATAAAGTCGGGATAGCTAAGGTAACCAAGGTATACGAACTGATGTAGTAAGATCCAGTCCGTATACCTTGATTGTAATTATTCTTATGAAGACTTTTAATTCGCTAATAGCGCGAGTAATTCTTTCGCTGTTTCTTCTGAAGAACCTGGGTTCTGTCCAGTAATTAGGTTACCATCTTTTAAAACATAGCTGTTCCAGTCCTCTCCTTTACTGTATATCCCTCCAAGTTTTACCAGTTCATCTTCTACTAAAAAGGGAACAACATTGGTCAATTGCACAGCTTCTTCTTCAGAGTTCGAAAATCCTGTAACTTTTTTCCCTTTAACTAATGACGAACCATTAGTATCTTTTACGAAGCGCAATACTCCAGGAGCATGACATACTGCGGCAACTGGTTTATTGTTCCTCCAGAATGCTTCAATAAGTGCGATAGACGTTTTATCATTTGTTAGATCCCAAAGAGGACCGTGTCCTCCCGGATAAAAAATGGCATCATAATCTTGCTCACTTATTTCCTTTAATGGAATGCTGTTTGCTAGTTTAATTTTCAGTTCTTTATCTTCATCAAATCGTTTTGTTGCTTCTGTCTGAAATTCTGGAAGCGCACTTTTGGGGTCTATGGGTGGTTGTCCGCCTTTAGGAGAAGCAATTGTTACATTTACACCTGCATCGGCCAAAACATAATAGGGAGCGGCAAATTCTTCAACCCAAAATCCTGTTTTATTACCTGTATCTCCAAGTTGGTCATGCGATGTCAGTACAACCAATACTTTTAAATTCTTTTTTTCCATCTTTGAAAATTTTAAATGTTTAAAATGATATCACAAAATAGGGCATAAATCATTAGACCTTTATGTGATATACATCACATTTTAAAGAAAGTTTGTTTTAGTGATATATGTCAGATTATTTGACCTGATAAAGTCTGCTTAATGTTTCGCGCGAAACTCCGAGATATGCCGCAATTAAATGCTTTGGTACCAGGTTATAAAGATCGGGATATTGTTGCATGAGTTGCTCATAACGGCTTCTAGCGTCATTGTTAAGCAAAGAGAGAATTCTTTTTTGTAAACCTATATATCCTTTATTTGAACGCCATCTTAGAAATGTTTCTATCTCGTGAATTTCTTTGCAGACTTTTTCCCGGTCTTCACTAAATAGGCAAAGAGCATTGGTGTCGATAACACAGTCTAGATTGACAGTCGCCTTTTTATTATTATGAAGTGCATCATAATCAGATGCCCACCAGGTTTTTGTCGCAAACTGTAGAATATGCATCTTTTGTTCATCGTTGACAAAAAAAGTTTTTAGGCAACCATTTAGAACAAAATATTCACATAATACACGATCCCCTATATTTATAACAGATTGTTTTCTTTTAAAGGATACAGGCTTTAAAAATGAGAAAAAGTAATCAAACTGTTCATCGCTAAGCTGGACAGTTTGTTCTATATGATTTCTAAGAATTTCACGATCGGACATGTGTAACGTATGGATTTGTATAGAAAGTAGTACCTAAAAATAAGTATTATTATTTAAGATTAGGAGCGATTTTCAATCACTAATTGTTTGTTTAGATCTGAATCTTATTTGCTATTGTAATGTTATATTCAGTTCTATTTGGTTATGAAAGTTATTAGAAATTAATCTTCATAATTTTATTTGCATTTCGTTAAAAGCTTTAAAATTTATAAACAAATGCATTGATATTCATACCAGCACCTACGGAAGCAAATAGCGTGATGTCTCCTTTGTTGATCTTGTGTTGAGGCAATTCCCCTTGAAGGATCATCGCTAATAAAGTTGGTATGGTTGCAACGCTATTATTGCCCAATTTCTGAATGATCATAGGCATAATGTCGGGTGGTTGTGGTGTATTGTACAGTTGGTAGAATCTATGCACAATAGCTTCATCCATTTTTTCATTAGCTTGGTGTATGATGATCTTAGCAAGATCTTTTATGTCATATCCACTCTCGTCAAAGCATTTTTTCATCGCTTTTGAAACATTAGTCAATGCAAACTCATATATTTTTCGGCCTTTCATTTTCAAGTATTTTGTGTCAGAATCTTGATTAAAATAGGAGGGGCCAAAATATAAATAATCAATCTCATTGAGTGTAAAAGAAGCCGAAATATGGGATTTAAGCCCAGAATCATCATCGCTACATTCCATTATCACTGCTCCCGCACCGTCCGCATAGATCATACTATCTCTATCATGAGGATCTATGACGCGGGAAAGCGTTTCAGCACCTATGATCAGGCACTTTTTAGCAAGCCCTGCTTTGATAAAGGCGTTTGCCTGAATAACACCTTCCACCCATCCTGGACAACCAAAAAGCAGATCATAAGCTACGCAGAAGTTATTTTTAATTTTTAAAAGATGTTTTACACGTGAAGCAAGGCTTGGTACCATATCAGATTGGATAGAGCCGTGCTTAACATCGCCGAAATTATGGGCAAAGATGATATAATC
This sequence comes from Sphingobacterium sp. B16(2022), assembly GCF_012030425.1. Classification (GTDB taxonomy): domain Bacteria; phylum Bacteroidota; class Bacteroidia; order Sphingobacteriales; family Sphingobacteriaceae; genus Sphingobacterium; species Sphingobacterium anhuiense. Next base: position 688,756 of record NZ_JAAUVN010000002.1, read on the forward strand.
CAAAGTTTCAGGGTCGATCTGCGCATTTGTTATCGCCTTTTGTGCAGCCTGAAATCCTAGATCGGATGCCACTTGATCATCCATTGCATATCGTCTTTCTTCGATTCCAGTAATCTCTTTTAGTTTTTGTGTGATTATCTCATTGGACTGTTTTAGAGGCTGTTCATTTTCATCAAAAAATGTGGAATCTTGAAAAAATGTATTTTTAACGATGTGGGATGGAGTATAATGTCCAGTACCTATAATTTTGCTACTCATTTTCTTATATTACTTAATTAATTTAGCGATAATTACTGAGACCAGCAAATCTTAGTTATTGAAGAGGGAATAAATATTTTATTTGTAACTGACCAACCAGCTTCAAACAAGCCTCGATAGTTAATTCTCCAGTACTTTGGACAAGAAATGAATATCCACTTCTTGTACTGGCAAGGAGGTAGATTTAGTCAATTTACTTCCAAAACGTTCGGGATTCTATAAACAATTCAATCTGATTGATTACAATTGGGAGTTTTTTAATGATATCCTGAGTCCAGAACCGGAATATCGTATATTCTAGTTCACGAAGAGCAAGATTAGTGCGTACGTCTTTTTGCATATTACGTTCGATTTTCGGTATCCAGAATAAACGGTTAGATTTAATACGGTTTCGGTTCTTTTCCAGTCAAAGCCGTGCCAAAATTCACCATCGACAAAAATAGCCAGTTTCCATTTTTTTTATGACGATATCAGGTGTTCCGGGAAGTGATTTATCATGTAATCGTATGTTTTTTGTCTATAGTGCTTACCGTAGGATCAGTTCTGGTTTTGAATTTTAACTCGTATTCTTGCCATATTCCAACTTCGTTTGAGGCTTCTATAGAAACTAGCTTTCTTCTGGAAATGCGGTACATGGATTTTTTAGAATCGGATTAACTGCGTTGTTTTTCACTTAGTGTAACAGCGATTTTCCTAAAACTTACTCATTTCATCTCTTTGATTGCACTGATCTTCTTTATATATTATTTGATTTATCTTTTCCAAACCACCAATAGAAAATGCATCCAATTACATTGAATAGTACAACAGCTACTATCCACAGTATCCTCTTGTCACCGGGTATATTATCATTGGTGATGATGTGATAAATCGTGTACACGACCAAAAGAATGGGAACAAGAAGATAAAGCATTTCTGTGGTTCCGATATTGATAAATGATAAGTTCATAGCGTAGAAAATGTTCGTTTACTATCGCGTGATCGCAAAATATATGACATAGAACCAGCTACAGATACCATGGAATATGGCCCAGAGTATTGATTTGTTTCGATCCCAAGAAGTAACAACTGCTATCACCGAACCTAAGCCAATTCCCGATTTAGTAACGATTTGTGTGGTGTTTTCTGTAAAATCCTGTCCAAAAACAAATGAAGTGATTGATAGTAGGAATATAAGTAAGGTTAGTTTTTTCATAATAATGCGCCTTTAGGTTTTAATTCCGGTGTTATATGGGACAAAGTGTATTCCTGTTTTTTTTTGAGTGATAAGCTTTCGCTCTAGCTAACTAAAATTACAACATTTATGTGACCAGGGCAAATAATTGTTGTTGTATATTCAGATTTGCCATCATTGCTGTTCTATAATTAAAGAGAATAACAACCTATTTTCCCATGCAAAAGGATATACTGAGCAAGAAGCTGAAATTAACTGTAGACGAGATAAAAAGTCTACGATTCTTAAAATGCAGATGGCTTCTTGATAATTTCATTTTGATATACTGTAATATTTCTATAGATTTATCTTCAATTATATTTCTTTTTTAAGAAAAACCTAAGCACAATACTACAATGAACTTGAAGGGAATGCCTTGCAATATAGAAGAGTTTAATCGCTTCCAATTGGGTGATGAAGCTGTATTTCATAAGATATTTGTGTTTTATAAGCCTTTCCTGTTTCGGAAATTTAACCAATTTTGTTCTTCCAATGTCGAGGTGGAAGAAGTATTGCAGGAAGTGTTTGTACAATTATTCTTAAAAAGACAGCAGATTCCAGATATTCAATCGATTTTTCCTTTTTTGTATATAGTTGGAAAGCGGATGTCCATATCTTACTTCAGGAAAGCAGTGGTAAGGGAACAATATATGCTAAAAAATCAATCGCAATTTAATGAAGCATATGACTGCCTGGAAACCCACATTGAAACTAAGGATCTATCCGATATTCTAGAATCTATTATTAAAGACCTTCCAACGCAGCAGCAGAAAATTTTTCGTATGAATAAACTTGATGAACTTAGTTATAAGGAAATCGCTGCTGAAATTGGTGTATCAAAACATACAGTACGAAATCATCTAGCTACAGCTTGTAATTTTGTACGATTAAAATTGGATAAGATTCTTTACCTACTTTTTTTTATAAAAATTATTTTCTGACTAGTACATCCTTTCTACCTAGTGCGATTAGTATAATAGAGCAAGGGAAATAAAAGATGTCCAAAGTAGAAGCATATAAAAATTTGATTCGCCAGTTTTATGCGAAGTCTGTCCCCGAGGATTCGAAAGCCCATTTTGCCCAGTATTTAGAAGATCCTGAGTTCTTAGAAGCATGGGAGCAGTTGATCGATGATGATGAATTAGATCGTGCTTCATCCTCAGAACCAGACGATGATCAATTATTTGATAAAATAAAATTCGATTCCCGAATTAAGGAATATTTAACGACAGTACCTCTGCGTAAAAAACTCATTTCCACAAAAGTTTTCAAAATTGCTATCGCATCCTTAATCCTGTGCACAACTGTGGGCAGTTTTTTAATTTGGAATATCAATCGTAAAAGCAACCCGACTCTGGTGAGTAATACTAAAGACTGGGTTGTTCCTGGAAAAGAAAGAGCTCAAATTATTCTAGAAAACGGTCAGGTTATCGACCTTGATAAAATTACAGGTGATACGGTTATTGATAATGGTGCATTCGAAATCCTAAAATTGGCGGACGGTTCAATTTCATATCGCATGAAAAAGGGTGATCATAATGAAAAAAAAATTGCCTACAATACAATTGTTACTCCCCGTGGCGGTGAGTATAATCTGAAATTACCAGATGGAACCAGAGTATGGTTAAATGCAATGACCACCCTTAGGTATCCCATTGTGTTTGATAAAATAAAGCGGGAAATTTATCTGCAGGGAGAAGCATATTTTGATGTAATGGCGCAGCAGGAAGATGGTCGGCGAATCCCTTTTGTTATTCATACTGGTGGTCAGGCGCTTGAAGTGCTTGGGACAGAATTTAACCTTCAAAATTATGGACAGGACATTGTAACAACCTTAGTTGAAGGTAAAGTAAAACTAAATTTTGTGGACAGTCGTCTTGATGATCAATATCTAGCACCAGCGGAACAGTCTATTTTTTATACCAAAGCAAATAAAGTGATTAAAAATACCGTTGATCCCTATTATTTTACAGCCTGGAAAGATGGGAAATTTGCTTTTAGCAAAACCTCCATTCAAGATGTAATGGGGATCATCAGTCGGTGGTATGATGTGGATGTCATTTATAATACTAAAATTGAAAATTTTGAATTTTCAGGCACAATATCTAGATACGAAGATTTTCGAAAACTGTTAAAGACCATCGAATTGGTAGGAGGTATACATTTTGAAATTGAAGGAAGAAAGGTATATGTCAAAAATTAAAGTAATAAAATAACCAATCGGAACTATACATATCGCTATTGAAGGGACGAATGTATAAGTCGAACATTAATAATACAAAAGAATTGGAAAGGGGTATACATTTCAAAATTGAAGGGAGGAAAGTATATATGGAAAAATAACGATACAAACTTTTAAAAAAAATTTCAGGAGCGTTGCGACCGCCCCTGAAGTTTTTGTCCTTTATAAGACAGCTGACAAATCAACTTATTACAAAAATTAAATTAAATCAACCGAATGCAAAAATACAAAAAAAATCGGTGGGGAATCCCTATGGAGTTTAAACAGATTTCCTCCCTTAAACCATTGGCTATGAAGTTGTCGATTGCGATCCCGCTACTATTTGCTACAAGTTTTCATGTTAGTGCTAATTCTTACGGTCAGAAGATCAATCTTAATAAGAAAAATGTGAATCTGGAAACTTTATTGAAGGATATACAGAAGCAAAGCGGCTATAATATATTATATAAAGAGTCTTTGATTGCTCACATTCGAAAAATAGATGTGAAATTTCAAAATATCCCACTTGAATTAGCACTTAATGATTTGTTGGGAAAATATCAGATTACTTACAAATTGATTGATAATAATATTGTGTTGAGTCAAAGTACTACGGCAAAAGTTCAAAGTACTCCTGCAGTGGTTGACAAGATGATACAAAAACAGATCAAAGGAAAAGTTTCGGATCAAAATGATCAACCTTTGGCCAATGTTACCATAAGTGAGGTAGGTACAAATAATAAAACATCCTCCGATGCGACGGGTTCGTTTAGTCTTTCGGTGAGTGGTGAAGCGACATTGCTCCATTTTAGCATGGTAGGTTACAAAAATAAGGATATCCAAATTGGGAATAACGAGTTTTTACAGGTTAAGCTAGAACAGACCATTATGGCGATGGATGAGGTAGTTGTAGTGGGATATGGTTCTCAGAAGAAAACTGTAGTTTCAGGCGCTATTGCTACTGTAAAGGGAGAAGATCTTGCTAAATCATCGTCAGTCAATCTTTCTAATTCTTTTGCAGGAAGATTGCCTGGAGTAACCGCCATGCAAAGTAGTGGCGAGCCTGGTGGAGATGGTTCTTCTATTCGTGTTCGTGGTATCAATTCCCTACCGGGAGGAAATACGAGCCCATTGATTGTAATTGATGGAGTTCCACAGCGCGCAGGAGGTTTTGACCGTATTAATCCTAACGATGTAGAGAGTGTGTCGGTGCTGAAAGATGCATCAGCAGCCATCTATGGCTCCCGTGCAGGTAATGGTGTTATCCTCATTACAACGAAGCAGGGTAAAGTTGGTAAAACGCAGTTTTCTTACGATTTTACTTACGGTATACAACGTCCGACACGTACACCTAAAATGGCCAATTCTGAGCAGTATACTTCTATTATAAACGAGGTAACGACAGTTTATCCCCAAGATAGTGATAAGTGGGGAGAAATTTGGAAAGCAATAAATACAGGTGATGGAAAATATACTTCTCCTACAGGAGTGATTGAGGCTGCATTTACGCCAGAAGAGAGACAAAAATATGCTGATGGTTCAGATCCTTTACGTTATCCAAATACAGACTGGTTTGCTTCTACGATAAAAGATTGGTCGCCACAGCAGCGACATAATTTACAGATCAATGGAGGTACCGAAACTACCAAATATCTGATTTCATTAGGTTATTTAAATCAGGATGCGATCTACAAAAATTCAGCAACATATTATAAACAGTACGATTTGCGCGCAAACCTAGAATTTAAGTTGGGCAAATATGTTACCGCTAGACTTGGCATAACAGGTCGTGAAGAATCCCGTAATTTCCCTACACGCGGAGCGGGCACGATCTTTAGATCTTTGATTCGCGGTCTGCCAACTGAAATTGCGACCTGGCCCAATGGTCTTCCTGGCCCAGATTTAGAAAATGGTGCCAATCCGGTTGTAATAACCACTGGTGCAACGGGCTATGACAGAAATACAAGAGATTATTTGCAGAACACAGGTGCCATTGATTTTAGAATACCAGGTGTTGAGGGACTTAAATTAACTGGAACAGCTTCAATTGATAAATATTGGGGAAGATCGAAAAGATGGGAGACCCCGTGGACTCTTTATGATTGGGATAAGGTAAGTTTTGAGGCCGATGGAGTAACGCCATCACTGGTAGGGTATGTACCAAAAGGTATAGAGCCTAAAGCTCAGCTTCGTGAAGCGGCGGAGGATCAATTAGCAATCAATTTATCTGCTTTGTTATCCTATGAAAAGACATTAACAGGAGGGCATAATATCTCCGCGATAGCAGGGTTAACTCGTGAGACTGTCACCAATAATGGTTTTTACGCAGATCGTAAGGATTTCGCCTCGACATTAATAGAACAGTTAAATTTTGGTGATCGCGAACGGCAGACCTTGGGAAATGAGAATACTTACGATCGTGCACGTTTAAGCTACTATGGAAGGGTCAACTATAATTTTCAGGAAAAGTATCTTTTTGAATTTAATTGGAGAGTGGACGGTTCTTATGTTTTTCCACTTAATAAAAGATTTGGTTTCTTCCCTGGAGTTTCAGCGGGATGGCGGGTATCCGAAGAAGGTTTTTTCAAAGATAATGTTAGGTTTGTTAATAACCTGAAGTTGAGAGCATCTTGGGGCCAAATGGGGGCAGAAGCTTATTATGGTGGTTCTTTTCAAGAATATAAATACTTAGCATTGATGAATACCGGGCAGGGGGTATTCAGTGATAAACTCTATCAGACTTTATATGAGAGTACCATTCCTAACCCTAATTTCACATGGGAAGTAGCTAATAATAGCAATGTTGGATTGGATGCTTCTTTTTTAAATCATAAACTGGCGCTAGAACTGGACTTCTTTTATAATAAACGGACCAATGTTTTGACAAAGAATCCTGGAGTTGTACCTATCAGTTCGGGTATTTCGGGTAATCTGCCAATTGCCAACCTTGGCAATCTGATCAATAAGGGGTATGAGTTTAAATTGACTTATACCGATAAAATCGGTAATCTTTCTTTTAATGTAGGCGTTAATGGTGGTTATGCAAAAAACAATGTGCAATACTCCAGCGATGTTGTCAACACCTTACCCTATCAGCAACAGATCGGAAGAGTAACAGACTCTTGGCTAGTGTATCAATATGATGGTGTTTTCAAAGATCAGGCTGCTATTGATGCGAATACTGTAGATTACACAGCTTTAGGATTGAAAAATGGCAAGCTATTGCCTGGTGATATGAAATATGTCGATTATAATGGCGATGGTAAAATTACAAGTGACGATCGTGTGCGATTGGACAAAAATGGTACCCCAACTTTTACAGGAGGTCTTGTATTAGGCGGTGATTATAAAGGTTTTGATTTCAGTATACTGGTACAGGGGACTACTGGTGGTATGCGACGAATGGGCCCTACAGAATCGGGATTAATAGGGAACTACCTGGAGTGGAATTATGATAACCGTTGGAGTATTGATAATCCGAGTGATGTTGATCCTCGACTTACCAACCGTTCGGATACTTATTATACAACAACCGATAATACCTACTGGATACGGAGCACCAATTATATCAGATTAAAGAATGTAGAGTTGGGATATAGTCTTTCCAGCAATTTGGTCAGTAGAATAGGGATGAGCTCCATTCGTTTTTATACCAATGGCATTAATCTGTTAACCTTTGATAAAATCAAAATTTGGGATCCTGAATCTGATAATAGTACGGGTCAATTCTATCCGCAATCGAAAATTATCAGTTTTGGCGTAAAGGCTATATTTTAATCAAATCATAAATAATAAAATAATAAAATGAAGACATTGATCAAAAATAGAATTCTTTATATGCTAGCAGTTATGCTATTGTTTATGACAGCATGCAGTACAGATTTTCTAAATGTAACACCTCGAAATGATTTTTCAGATGCCACCGTATGGCAAGATCCAGTGTTGGCTGAAAAGTTTGTTAGTGATATTTACAACGTATTTGAAGCAAGTAATTCCGGTTTCACAGAACAGATGCAGGCTTCTGCAACTGACGAATCATTATGGAACCATACCGATGCTTTTCTTTTGTTGAACACAGGAGCGATCAACGGTGCTAATGAAGGCTGGGGTGGTACATCAAGATGGTGGGAGCGTATGTACACCTATATCAGATTCAGTAATATTGCCATAGAAAGACTGGGAGATGACACCAAAAATGGTATTAGCGATATAAAAGTAAAAAATGAATTATTAGCACAAGCTTTCTTTATCCGTGCTTATTGTTATCACCAATTGTTAAGGTATTATGGCGGTGTGCCTCTTATTCTAAATAGTTATCCATACTCTGAAGACCCGATTATCTATCAAAAAGAACGGGCAACTTATGAAGCCTGTACAAATCAGATTTTAAAGGACTGTGATGAGGCTTACAAGCGTTTGGGGGATGGTAAACTTGAAAAAGGCAGGATTAATTCGTTAACTATTTTAGCGCTCAAATCAAGAACTTTAATTTATGCAGCAAGTGATTTACATGATCGAGCTAAACTTACTTCTAAGGTAACAGATCTAAATGACCTATCTGAAAAACTACCCTTATTGGCATATGCCGCAGGATCGCAACAAGATCGCTACCGTTTGGCACAAGCAGCAGCAAAAGCGGTTCTAGATGCAGGAACAGGATATAAGTTAAATCTTACAGCACCTGTTACTCCAGCACAAGGAAGATTAAATTACAAAAGTATTGCCATGGGAGGGGGAAGTAAAGCGCCAGATATGGATATCACGGCAGCATCAGATATACTATATGCCCGTTATTTTATCACGGAGCAGAGTTCTTCACATGCTAGAGATAATGGTCCCAATGGTTATAATAACTGGGGGGGAAATCAACCTATAGGTCTTTTGGTGGATGATTATGAAATGAATGATGGAACAAAATTTGACTGGAACAATCCCATTCATAAAGCCAGTCCTTATAAAAACAGAGATCCTCGTTTTTATGCATCCATATTATATGACGGTGCTGATTGGAAACCGAGAAATAATCCGATCGATCCAGCTAATCAGATACAAACAGGTGCTTACGATCTAATTTTAGCCGGTAAGTTGACAAAATTTTCAGGATTGGATACAAAACAAGGACCTAAAGAGGCACACAACGGAACTTGGACAGGATATTACATTCAAAAGTTTATTGACCCAGATCCAAATATTGTAGATGCTCAAGCAAGACAGTTTGTACCTTGGCCTTATTTTAGATATACAGAAGCAGTTTTTAATTATGTGGAAGCAAGTATTGAACTAGGGGAATTAGAAACAGCAAAAACCTGGCTGAATAAAATTAGGTTTAGAGCAGGTATGCCAGCTATCACTGCCACAGATCAAAATACGCTGAGGACAATATACCGTCAAGAAAGACGTATAGAAATGGCTTATGAACAGCAACGTTTTTTTGATGCCCGAAGATGGCTTATTGCTAATGAAACCATAGGACGAAAGGTCACTATTGTTAAAATTGATGCTACTTTCAAGCCAGGTAAGTCATTAGCAAATGTTTATAAATATGACGAGTCAATTTATAATTATACCTACACACCGCAAGAATTCAATACAAAAGAAAACCGGGTTTGGAAAAATCAAGTTTATTTTCTTCCGCTATCACGGGATGAAATTCGGAAAAATCCATTGCTTGTACAAAATCCAGGGTACGTGGAGTAATAGATTGTTTTAAGAATTAAAACTGAAATACATATTCCTAAATTTTAAAACATCTGAACATATGTTCAGATGTTTTTTTATTACGAGCTTACTACGAAACAAACATTACCGTTGTAACAGCCAACTAAAGAGGGTTTATTTAAACTGATAAATATTTTAATTTGTGAACAACGATTTATTTTTTAATCTTTTGACTATCATAGCACTCAGTTCTCGATTTTAGCAGGATCAATAGAAATTTCAGATTTTGCCCGTAGCAAATATGAGGAAAAAATCATTCATGTATGATAAAACAGGAACATTAGTATGAGAATAAAAATAAGCTAAGTAAGCCTATACTTTAGTTTTTTAGTGTCCCTTTTATTAGCGTGAAATCTATTTTATTTATGAGTGTAATAAAATCTATAGGATTAGTAGTTTTTATTGGAATAAAAAATTATATTTGCAAAGTGTTTTAAAGAATAAGCACACTAAACCCTGATTAGAGACAGTCAGGATCAATCACCTAACTAAAAAACAGCAGTATGAAATATTATTCTACGCTTGATGACTCAAACCTTTTTGGACATTATGAAGATGATGTTTTAATTTCTTCCTTAAATTTTTTCACCATCTTATTCCATTCCGAATACCTGGATTACGATTCTCGAATCTGTTGTTAAAACGACAAACTAACAAAAAGGGGAAGCAAGCTTCCCCCATTTTAAAAATTAGATGAGGTTCTGATTCCCAATTGGCGTTGTCGTCAGAAACCTTTTTTTACCTTAATTTTCTACAAGAATATGAAAAAAAATCAAAAGTATCTGATTTTTCAGGTACTCTTTGTCCTAACTGTGCATTTAGGGCAACCAACCTATTCCCATGCACAAAGTAAATCTACTCCTATTGTTAATGCGGCTTTTGAAGGGAAAGTTGTTGACCAGGTTAATGGAAACCCAATAGTGGGGGCGACTGTAAAGCTGCAAGGTGTGACACATTCTGTCCAAACAGATAGTCATGGAAATTTTCAATTTATTACGGGACAAAAATTACCAGCTACAGTCATCGTTTCTTTTCTGGGTTATCAATCGCAAACTGTAGAAATCACATCACCCAAAAGTATCATAAAATTATTGCCCACAGCTTCTAATTTGGATGAGGTTGTCGTTATCGGTTATGGAACAACAAAAAAACAGGATGTAGTTGGTGCCATCACAAAGATTAATGCAGGGGAAGTCAATAAAATACCTGTAGCCAGTTTTGATGCTCAGTTACAGGGGAAGGCAGCTGGATTACAGGTCGTAGCCAATTCTGGAGTTCCGGGAGAAGGTATATTTGTCCGTGTCAGAGGTACGACTTCTATTAATTCAAGCAGTGATCCGCTCTATATTATTGATGGAGTCTTTCTAAACAATACAAGCTTACAAAATGCAAATTTAGGAGGTCGTACTACATCCCCATTAGCCGATATAAATCCGGCAGATATTGAATCGATAGAAGTACTAAAAGACGCTTCAGCAACAGCAATTTATGGATCTAGGGGAGCTAATGGTGTTGTTATTGTAACGACTAAGCAGGGAAGTTATGGTGCAAAAACAAAAATTGATTTTAATCTTTCCAATGGTTTTGTTCAAGCGGATAAATCGACTTTGCCACATTTGGCATCTGGACCAGAAACCGCGGCATTAGCGAATGAATGGTGGATTAATTCGGGGATCGATAAACCATCATTAAATCAAAACTTTTCTAACAGACCTTTTCGACCGGTTAACGAAGGAGGTCGTGGCCTACCTGAGGAGCAGCAGACCTATGATCGTTTAGATTTTATTCTAAGAAATGGACGTGTGCAAGATTATAGTTTAGGTATTCAAGGTGGAGGAAATAAGTCCCGATATTATATAGGTACTGGGTATACAGATCAAGAAGCATTTTTTAAAGTTATCGATTTCTCACGAGCAAATTTTAAGTTTAATTTTGATCAACAGCTAAATGAACGCATTAAGATCGGAATTACAAGTAATATTGCTAGAACAAAAAGAAATCAAGCACGTACAGGTGACGGTCCGCAGGTCAGTTTGTGGAATTCTGCAGTTTCTTCGGCTACCTATACAGCGACACACGATCAGGAAGGGGTGGCTACAGGATCTGATAATACTTATGTATTAGTTGATAATTATGATGTCAATACATTAAGTTTACGTTATATCGGAAGTGTTTTCGCTGAAGCAGATATACTTCCCGGTTTAAAATTCAGGAGCAGTTTTAGTGCTGATTACAACAAATATGATGAAAATCAGTACTGGAATACCAATACTAGTATTGGAAGAGCTAACAATGGACAAGCAACGTCAGGAATTTCTGAAAATACCACTTGGATTAATGAGCAGACCTTAAACTATCAAAAACAATTCAATAGCGTTCACAAAATTACGGCTTTAGTGGGCAATACCTTGCAGCATAATACTTTGAATTATTTGTACGCAGAAGGTAATGGATTTGCCAACAATAGTTATAAATTAATTTCTTCAGCTTCTACCCGTACTTCATCTCAGGACTGGACAGCTTACTCTATTGCTTCTTTTTTCGGAAGAGCAGGATATCAGTATTCCGATAAATATTTTGCAGAAGCGACATTAAGAGCTGATGCTTCCTCCAAATTTGGAAAAAATAATCGTTGGGGATATTTTCCAGCTTTCGCGCTTGCTTGGCGACTGAAGCAAGAGGACTTTTTGAAAGATGTAAACTGGTTAAATGACCTGAAAATTAGAACATCCTATGGAATTACAGGTAATCAGTCAGGGATCAGCAATTTCGCTTCACGGGGACTTTGGTCCGGAGGTAGTTCGTATGCCGATGTTATCGGTTCTCCTTTACCAGGTATAGGGCCTCAGCAACTTGGTAATGATGACTTGAAATGGGAGACAACAGCACAGTATAATATCGGTTTTGATGCAGAGTTATTTAAAAATAGATTATCTATTACCCTGGATGTTTACGATAAATATACTTCCAATATTTTACTGCAACAACCGATTAAGACTTCTTCTGGTTTTTCCCAGTATTGGGCCAATGTTGGCGAAGTGAGTAACAAAGGTTATGAGTTGACTATTAATAGTGTTAATATTCAAAATCAAAATTTTACGTGGAAAAGTAGTTTCAATATCTCAGGAAATAAAAACAAAATAGAAAAACTACCGACCCAAATTACGCAGTATACACGTGATTGGGTGATTTTAAAAGAAGGACAATCTTTGAATTCATTCTGGCTCTATGAGCAGTTATCTGTTGATCCTAAAACCGGAAATGCCATATTTGATGGTCAGCTGGAAGATGGAACAGTTCCAGTAAATGCCCGCAAAATTATGCATAATGCATCTCCTAAATTTTATGGGGGTTTAAATAATTCGTTCAGCTATAAAAGCTTTGATCTCAGCGCAGCGCTGTCTTATCAATTTGGTAACTACACTTTAAATCTGGAGCGCTATTTTAGAGAACGTAACCCTACTAGCGGGGGAGTATTTGAAAATGTGCTAAACCGTTGGCAAAAAGATGGTGATATTACCGATGTGCCCAGATTAACATCGATAGGGAATAACTATACCATTGATCAGAACAGCCGTTATTTAGAGGACGCATCCTTTGTAAGGCTTAAACAATTGTCGATAGGGTATACACTGCCGAAATCTTTCTTGAGTAAAGCTGGAATTAGTAATGCTCGGATATATTTTCTAGGCTCGAATTTGTTCCTTTGGACAAAATATACAGGAGATCCTGAATCTAATGTTACCTCAAATCCGAATGCACAGGGACTTGGATCATTCGGAACTCCACCTCAGCCCAGAAGCTTTCAGCTTGGATTTAACCTAACACTATAATTTCACCTAAGATAAAAATAACAGATGAAAATTCTTAAATATAGCTATATATGGACTTTGGCCGTGACGTTTACACTGTCCTCATGCGAGAAATTTTTGGAAATAGATCCTCGGATTTCTACCTCTGATCAGGTGACAATCAATGATGAAAATTCTGCACACACTGCCGTTAGAGGGATATACAATCAGTTGCAGTCAGACGGATATTACGGGTATACATTTCAGACTATCGGTTTTTTCTCCGGCGATAATATTGAATATACAGGAAGCCAGATTGTGAACCAATCTTTAACCAATCACAGTGTAAGAGCAGATTTACCCGCTTTAGCCACAGCATGGACTGCGATATACAATACGATCAACCGTGCGAATAATGTGATTGCTAAAGTACCGGCCCTATCGGTTACTCCAACTTTTACAGATGCGGTAAGAAATCAACTGGTCGGAGAAGCCTATTTTCTTCGGGCATTGTCTTACTTTGATCTAGGTAGAACCTGGGGTGGGGTACAGCTTGTCTTAGTCCCAACATCTTCTTCCAGCAATCTAGAGAATTTAAAAAGATCTTCTTTAGCAGATACCTACCGGCAAGTACTGGCAGATTTGATAAAAGCAGAAGAACTTTTACCCAATAGTACCAATCGTATCCGTGCAACCCGTAAAACAGTTTGGGCACTTCGCGCACGCTACCATCTATATCGGGAGGAATGGAAAGAAGCAATTACTTATGCCAGCAAATTAATTGATGATAAAAGTAATTATAATCTTTTAACACCTTACTCTTCATTTTTTGCAGACAATGCTTCAGGAACAAATGAATCCATATTGGAATTATATTATACAACCAATGTCGTTAATACCCAGGCTTATCAATGGCAACCCAGTACAAAGGGAGGTGTTGGCTGGATCCGACCTTCAATGGGAATTGTTAATTTATTAAATAATAAATCGATCGCGGGAACGCGTCAATCTTTAATTTCTAAAGTAGTATTAAATGGTGTGGACAATTGGTTCGGCAATCTCTATTATAGAACTAATGGAACAGATCCAGCATATCTGATCCGAATAGCTGAACTATACTTGATCCGTGCGGAGGCATATGCGCAGGATAATGATATTGCCAAATCTCTTGCAGACTTAAATGTAATCAGAAAACGTGCCGATATTCAGGAACTTAATATAGCTGATAAAGCAACATTATTATTAGCCATAGAACAGGAGAACCGGATTGAGTTTGCATTTGAAAATCATCGCTGGTATGACCTAGTGCGCACAAGACGTGCAAAAACAGTTCTTGGAATAGATGAAGATTTTCGACTTCTTTTACCAATTCCGTATGCGCAGATTCTGATCGATAAAAATCTAGAACAAAATCCTCAATATAAATAAATATTTTTATGGAAATAGCTATTTCAACTAAAAAATGGAGTTCAGCTGAGAGTTTCTCCATCCGGCTTTTATTTATCTTTTTTATTATTTTGACACTCCCATATGATGTTCATTTGTATCACGCTCTTCGGCACTTCAGCTTTGAATCTGCATATCAGTTAGCGACTTTCAGAACATCGTTTATAGCTGAAAGCGATTATGTGGGGAATCATTTTGAGGGATTTTATAATTGGCTCATAGCTTTAGTTATTGCTTTTTTTGGTGCTGTTATATGGACTAAAAAGCGGAAGAGTCAAGAACATGAGCTCTACTATTGGCTTAGGGTACTTTTACGTTATCGTTTGGCTTTTGCCATTATTGCTTCAGGAATAGTTAAGCTGGTACCGGTTCAGTTTCCAGCTCCAACGCTTAGTGATTATAATACCGAATACGGCGATTTTTTATTATGGAAGATTTATTACTTAAGTACTGCAATCACTAAAGCTGGGTATGTTCCGGGCATAGGAGTTTTAGAGATAACTGCGGGTGTACTCTTGGTATTCCGAAAAACAGTAGCAGTAGGGGCAGGTGTGTTAATTGCTCTTTTAGCCAATATTGTCATTGTCAATTTTGTGTATGAATTGGGAGAACAGGTGTATAGTCTATTCCTATTATTAATTGCCATTACCTTATTTTCCTATGATTTACCACGTTTTTTTAATGCAGTATTTCGGCAGGTGAAAACACAGCCAGAGATTGTTAATCCGCTAGTTTCACAGCCTCTCAAAAAACTAAGGGTACTATTCAAAGGTGGGTTTTTACTATTTTTTATACTTTTTGGATTTTTGACCTACAGCTCCTGGAAAAGTAGTAATTACCCATACCCAAAGGAATCTGGAATAGCGCATATCCGAGGTTTATACAACGTGGATGAGTTTGTTCTTAATTCAGATACATTAGCCTACTCCCTGACCGACAGTAGTCGGTGGCAAAATGTGGTGTTTGAATCTTGGAATACTTTTAGTATAAAACGAAAATCAGATATCAAAGCAGATCTTCATAAACCTCGTATTATTTGGCAAGCTGATTCACTTCGCAATTTTGAAAATATCGGAAATGGTGGTCGGGAATTTTACCGTTATACCTTTGCTCAGGTTCCAGATGGACGGTATCAGATCCGTGCAATAAATAAGAGAAATGCAATACAATCATTTCAATTTGAATTGCAAAAGAGTGGTGAAAATGTGTTATTGCTGTTAGGAAAGAATGAACAAGGAGAGTCCCTACAGGTTAAATTGCGCAAGGTTAATAAAGAATACCTCCTAGACAAAGGCCGTAGAAAGCCAATTTCCATTTATTAAATTATTTCACAATGTCAGCTATAAAAAATATGTATCCGGAGAGAAGTTCTATATATCGTGCTTGGTCTACTTGGGAGAAAATAAGTTTTAGATTTGCTTTTATTTTTTTTATACTACTGGTAGTTCCCATTCAATTTTCCTGGTATAAAAAGTTATTTGAAGATTTTTCATTTTATGGACTATTGGCGAATGTCTCCGGTTTCAGACCGGAATTTATAGAGATTTCGTCAGAAAGTGGTAAGTGGGGAATAGATTCTTATGCCACATGGGCTATTGCGGCAATTATTTCGGCTATTGGAACCGCAATCTGGACTTGGTTAGCTAGTGGGCGCCAACGCTTGTCATACAATCAACTTTATTATTGGCTTAGAGTACTGGTTCGCTATCGTATCGGTCTAGGATTGATTGCATTCGGTTTTATTAAATTTTATCCGATGCAGATGCCTTTTCCTTCAATTGCAAACCTGCATACCGATCTGGGCGATTACGCACCTTTTAAATTATATTGGCAGTCCGTAGGAGTTTCTGTTTGGTATCAGATATTCTTAGGTTTCTTAGAAATAGGAGCGGGTACATTGATGTTTTTTAGAGCCACGACGGCCATTGGAGCTATTATCAATGCAGGTGTATTATATAATATTGCCCATGCTAATTTTGCCTATGACGGGGCTGTTCATGTCTATAGTTCTTACTTTGTATTGTTATCCTTGTTTTTATTGATCCTGTATATTCCAGATTTATATCGGTTGTTTATCAAAAAAGAAGCAATTACGCCACAGTATTATCGTATAAAGTTGGACAGTAGGACTAAAAGGCGTGGATATTATCTTGCTAAAGCACTTTTTATCTTGGTATTTGTCTTTGTGTATGGTGCTTACCGCTATGATTTTCATTATTATCAGGGGCGATTAAAAGAACCCGTTATTCCAGGATTTTCCAAGGCAGTAGGCCATTATACGGTTAGCCAATTTATCTTAAATGGCGATACCTTAACCTATTCGCCTTATGATTCAGTGCGTTGGCATGATGCCGTATTTGAACGATACTCAACACTAGTGTATAAAGTTAATAAAAAACAACCTATAGATCTAAGAAATGGAACTCCCCATAAGACAGATCTTTTTAAAGATTATGAGTTTACTGGCCGTGCCGGCGGTAGAGTATATCTATATTATGAAATTGATTCTTTGGAGAATGCGATTTATGTCGTTAATAAAGGAAGGAAGTTTAATGAAAACTTCGAAAAGGAAAATAAAAAAGAAAATGAAGTTAATCTCAAAAAACTTTATCAAACAGCAATCCGTGATAGCATTGGTATTCTCAAATGGAAATATGAACGACCTTCCACAGAACAGATCGTGCTATCCGGTCAAGATGTGAGTTTTGATTCTATTAAAGTCGTTTTAGATAGAATTCCAGAGCAACCTTTACTTGGAAAAGGCTGGTTTTCAGAAAATAAAAAATATACTTATGTACAATAAATTAATTGTTCTATTTGTCTTGGTAATGATAGCATGTTCTGGTGTCAATGCGCAATCGTATGAAAATCTTACCGTGACAAAATTTGAGAAAGGGATCTCTGGAAAGCGGCATCAGCTCGTTGATGTGAGGACTCCAAAAGAATATGCCTTAGGGCATCTTGAAGCAGCGTCCCAGGCCGATTGGAAAGATTCGACAGTATTTGTTGCTCAAATTGGGGTTTTAGATAAATCAAGACCTGTTTACATTTATTGTCGATCTGGCAACCGAAGTAGTAAGGCTGCATCATGGCTTATTGAGCATGGTTTTAAAAAAGTATACAATCTTCAGGATGGGATAATCGGCTGGGAACAGTCAGGAAGAAAAATAGTTAAAGCAGATGATAAATAGAAGAAGTTTTCTCACGCAAAGCCTACTACTAGCTGGGACAGGTATATGGGCACAGACAAAAAAAGTGAACGATAGACAAATTATTTATCAATTTTTTGATTCAGGTTTAGCACATTTCTCCTACGCCGTCTTAGTAGATAAAAAAATTATTTTAATAGATCCTGCACGTGATGCAGGATCTTATTATACTTTTGCCAAAGAGCATGGGGCAACGATCATTGGTGTTATAGAAACTCACCCGCATGCTGATTTTGTCAGTTCCCATCTCGAGATCGCTAATTATACCAAGGCGAAGATTTATATTAGTAAATTACAGAAAGCAAGTTTTGAGTTTGAGCCTTTCGATACAGGGAACACCATTAGATTAAGTCCATCTATTAGTTTAAAAGCGCTCTCTACACCTGGACATTCTCCAGATAGTATTTCTGTTGTATTAGAAAAAGACAAAGAGCCACATGCTGTTTTTACGGGCGACTCCTTATTGTTTGGCTCCGTAGGCAGGCCAGATTTACGAACATATTCAGGCGAATTTACTACTCAGCGTGAGCAATTGGCAAAGCAGCAGTTTCATACGATGCAGGATATCTTCGCACTATTTCCAGATAAAACCGTTGTCTATCCTGCACATGGGGCAGGCTCTCACTGTGGTAATGCTATTCGCAATGTGAAGGAAAGTACAATTAGGGAAGAGAAACGAACCAACCCTGCTTTCACTTGGCTCGATGAGGATGAATTTGTAAGGCAACTGTTGCTCGATCAGCCCGATATTCCCCAATATTTCCCTTATAATGTAGAACTCAATAAATTAGGGGCGAATGAGTTGCATAAAGCATTGTCAGCTGTTCCAATACTTGACAATAATTATTGGGAAGAAAGTGCGCTTTTTATTGATACTCGTCTTTCTTCAGCTTTTAGAATAGCACACAGGAAGGGAGCACTAAATATTCCAGATGCTGATAAATTCGAGACTTGGTTAGGCACTTTAATTGCCCCTCATCAGGGATTCTATATCGTGGTTTCAGAGGTGTCAGAAATCAAGCCTATGCTATTGAAAACCGCAAAGATTGGATATGAAGCATTTGTTAAGGGTATATTTGTCTATAATCAAAACAGCGCAGATTTAAGTATAGATAATTTTGATTCGGATCTTCTTAAGGCTAATCAAGACGGATATACCATTATTGATGTTAGAACTGAAAAAGAAGCCAAGGATAAATATTTCGATAAGGTAATCAATATTCCACTTTCAGAGTTAACGGAACGTTTGCAAGAGATTCCTGATGGAAAAACGGTACTTGTACACTGTGCTTCTGGCTATCGCTCAGGAATAGCGGCAAGTTTAATTTTGCGTTTAAGACCTGAGCTAAATATTATGGATATTTCCAATGCGATTACTAAATTTTAACATTATCTTCGATTATGTCTAAAACATATGATGTTATTATAGTCGGTTCAGGACCTAATGGAATTGCCGCAGGTATTACATTACAGAAAGCAGGATTATCTACGCTCATCATTGAAGGTCGTGATACTGTTGGAGGAGGCATGCGTACGGCCGATTTGATTGAACCGGGATATCGACATGATATCTGTTCTGCTATCCATCCAATGGCTTTGGCTTCTCCGTTTTTTACCGCTTTGGATTTGAGGGCGCACGGACTGGAATTTATTTTCACGAAGTACCAGGCTGCTCATCCCTTTGATAATGGTTCTTCGGCATTTTTAAGTCGCTCTATTTCAGAAACTGCCGAGGGATTAGGTTTGGACAGAAAGGTGTACCGCGATTTGATTGACCCTATTGTTTCCGAATGGGATTATATCGCTTCTGCAACAATGGGTCCTTTTGAATTTCCGAAACGCCCCCTTCTATTGGCTAAATTTGGACTGCAGGTTTTAAAACCAGCGGCTACAATGGTCAATAAATTCAAGGAAACTCATACAAGAGGATTATGGGCAGGTATGTCTGCGCATGCCATTCAGCCATTTACTAATATGGCTTCTTCAGCAATAGGGTTGATATTAAGTGCTGTTGGACATAAATATGGATGGCCTATTCCTAAGGGCGGATCACAGGCTATTGCCGATGCATTAGTTTCCTTGTACACTTCTTTAGGAGGCGAATTAAAACTTAATTATTTTGTAGAAGATATTGATGAGCTGGCACCGTATAATACCGTTATGTTTGACCTAACACCGAAGCAGATCTTAAAAATAGCAGGACATAGATTGTCAACTGCCTACAAAAAAAAGCTAGAATCTTATCGCTACGGCATGGGGGTTTTTAAAATGGATTTTATTATTGATGGAGAAATTCCGTTTTTAGATGAGCGATGTGGAGATGCTGCTACTGTTCATTTAGGTAATACTTATGAAGAAATAGCTGCTGCTGAATCCCTGACATCAAAAGGCGGATATCCCGAAAAACCATTTGTAATGCTCGCTCAGCAAAGTAAATTCGATAACAGCCGAGCACCTGCCGGTAAAAATACTGTTTGGGCTTACTGTCATGTACCTAATGGTTCGATCAGAGATGTTTCTGTTGCAGTTGAAAATCAGATTGAACGCTTTGCACCGGGATTCAAAGAACGAATCACTGCAAAAAGTACAATGAATACAGCACAATTGGAAGCCTACAACCCAAACTATATTGGAGGAGATATTAATGGTGGTATTATAGATATCCGGCAATTATTTACCAGACCAACGGTACAGTTAAGACCCTATAGAACATCCAATCAACAGATTTATATTTGTTCATCTTCTACTCCTCCAGGGGGAGGAGTACACGGTATGTGTGGTTATCATGCCGCTAAAACAGTACTAAAAGATCGTTTCAATATTTTATTATAAAGGTAGTTTTAAATGATGTCGTACATCATTGCGAAAATCGCAATTAAGTGCATCACTTCATGATTTAATAGAATGGCTCATTAATCGTTATTATTATTATAGTTACTTTTCATTTTGAAAGCTAGATTTTTATTGTGTTTAACTCAGACATCTAAACTTATTAATTCATCTGCAGAGATATCTTTGTGATGGATTTTTAATTTACCAGGTGTTTTTATATATATATAAAGAAAAAATGTTCATTATCTAATTGATTATTGTAATAACTGAAAGTGTTGGTAAAACTTGGACTTTAAATTCTATATTGCGTTCCACTAAATTACTTGCCAAGTACTACGATCTTGATTTCATTATCTGGTTCGAGACCACTAATACCTCCTCCAGTGTATTTGACGGTGTACTTTCCCGGTTTTATGGAATAGTTTTTTGCTAGATTAAATACAGTACTCACGCTATCATGAGGAGGTACTTGAATATAACTTTCCTCAGGAGGCGGCATCATCCGTTTGGCCATAGGGCCTGTAAATTCGGCTTCGTTCCCTTGAACATCTATAATTTCCATGTATTTACCTAAAAAGGGTTCAAAAGGTGTTTCCCATTTACAAAAACGCTGCATCGTATCTGAGTGGTTTGCCACAGTGAAGGATAATATCACAGAATCGGTGGTTAAATTGTTAGAATCGGCTCTCAAATGTGTTGCCAGTTTGGGAGTTACTGTAAGAGTTTGTTTTGTTTTACTTGCAGAGCTTACTGTTTTTTGATTTTGGCAACCTGTAAACATTATAATTCCTACACCAATTATTAAAGAGAATTGACGAAGCATATTTTTTGAGCTTTGGTAGTTTATTTGAATGAAATTTCCGATACTTCTATTAATTCAGGACCACTCTCAATTGGATAACCTAAAACTTTTTTACCTTTTAGAGTGACTGATTTATTAACAAATTCATCTAACTTGACGCGAGAGCTTTGCAATGCATAGGTTTTATTTTCCGAATTTATCTTATGTGTTCCATATTGAAAAGTAGTCATTCCTAACGGAGTTATTTCTCCTGTTAGAACTATTGTACTCATACCACCAGTCTTTTTCATTGTGCAGCCTGAAAGTAGGCCTACGAGCATGGATAATATCACGATCTTTTTCATACTTAAATAAACGCAGAAAAACGAAGTAATGCTACAATTTTAATAATTAAAATGTTGAGGTCTAATACTGGAAAAATTCTATTATAATCTTTCTATGATTACTATTTATAAATCGTTATTCATTAATAATTTCTCCGATTTAAAGTTTTATAAGGTATTCATTTTAGTACTTCTTTATGAATGATTTAGAATATTCTTGATTCTTCAAAACAACGTTTTCGTGATTTATGCAATCGTTTGTTTCGTGTTTTTATTTTGTCAAATTTAAATAAAGAATCACTTTTATAGTAAACTAGAAGGTAACCAAAACCTATTATAGTTGTGAAATATTATAAACTTAAATTAAATTATCGATGAGAAAATTATGTTTTTATGCGTTTGTATTATCCTTGTTTAGTTATCTATCCTCATGCAAAGTATCTGAGGGATGGGAACCTGTCATTTCTGATCCAGAACCACAAGGTTTAGCTATTGCAGATTCGGTCCAGCTTTTTAAAGTTACTCCATCAGCGGCGACGGTAGCAGATCGATTACAGTTTCGTGCCAATCACAACGATATGCAGGTCACAGGTTATTATGCAGCTCCAAACAGTACGATCACTGTAAATGTTCATGTAATTAATGGTAATACAGCGGCTCGACTTGCCATAGGTACTCCTTTTAGAGATAACATAAGACCTGTAAGGCAGTATTTCAATCTCACTTCCGGTCAGCAGACATTTACGGTTGATGAGTATGGTGGTTTGGTTTATTTAATCTATACAGCTAATAATTATACAACAACTGGGGAAATCGAGATTTCCTTTGATCAAGGATTTATTCCTGTTCCTTTCTTTCAAAAGGGTAAGACTACACATCAACAGTGGATAAGAACGCTCGATTCTTTAAAGAATAATGTGCCAGATGTTGTGTTTTCATCAGACCGAACAGTTTTAGTCGCAAATATGGACGAGGCTTTATTATTTAAAAATGAAGATCAGCAGCTTATTGTCAATCGCTTAGATTCTATTATTAATTTTTCCAACTACATCAGTGGTTTAAGTGGTACAAGCGGACTTCATGCAATACCAGATAATAAACACCTGATTACTGTAAGAGATTCGGCGTCGGGCGGCTATATGGCCGCTGGTATTTCTATTTATTATACAGAAGGACTATCTTATCGTATGTTACAACCGAAATATCTTTCCAATACGAATGGCTGGGGTATTTGGCATGAAGTTGGGCATACTTATCAACAAAAGGGATGGACCTGGGGTGGATTAACGGAAACAACGGTCAATGTTTACTCGTTGGCTTCTGAAAGAGGTTTTGGCCTTCCAATAAGTCGAATTACAGCTAATAACTTATGGACGAAGCTAAGTAACTATTTTCTCAAACCTTTATCTGAACGAAATTATAATTCTGGAGACAATGATCTCAAACTTATTATGTTCTATCAGTTACAATTGGCATTCGGAGATAATCTATATATTCAATTAAGTAGAATAAATAGAGAGGAAAGGTCTAACGTTTCAAGCGATGAAGACAAAATGCGTTATTTTATGCTTACAACTTGTAAAATCACACAAAAGGATTTATCGGACTTTTTTAGAAAATGGGGATTAAAAGTTAATGAATCGGTTTATACAGAAATAGCTAATCTACAATTACCTATACCTGCTCAGGATCTTACTAGTCTTAGGGACTAAATTCATGCTCTAATCACTTTGATGCAATGCATTCAGAATTCTGGAAAATTTATTGCATTGTATCCTAAACCTCTCTTGTCTGAGAAATTATTTCTCGACAAGAGAAGTTTATTAGTAAAGCAGATTGACTGAATAAACAGAGCTACTTTCGTTTGGACAAAAACTAATTTTTAGAGTTATATTGCTGTTATATTATAGAATATTTCATTACCCTGATTTTATATTCTAATACATCTAAAAAATCGTCCCTTTGTAATCTAAATTTCTTCGAGTTAAAACATGGCGCAGCAATTGTGATGGCAAAAATGTTTTAACTATATTATATTTAAAACAATACCTTTATCATCATCGTTTATAAGTATGCTTAAGTGACTAGTACAAATTAATTTGAATTATTTAAAGTAATAACCCGTGACGATCGTCTACAAATGCATGGATGCTACTCATACCTTAAACATGTCTTATAAAAAAACATCTTCAATATCCGAGGTCGTCAAAAACTATGGCTCACAATTGCTTCGTTTCATCAATGGAAAGGTTAAAAAGATAGAGGATGCTGAAGATATTTTGCAAGAAGTATGGTATCAGACAAGCCGGCTTTCTAATATCGACCAGTTGGAGAATATGAGTGGATGGCTTTATGCGGTGGCTAAAAATAAGATAACAGATCTATATCGTAAAAAGAAACCAGAATCTTTGGAAGATCATACCTATGAAGATGATGAGGGAAAGATACAGATTAAAGAAATATTACTGGCTGATGATACAAATGATGCCGAGCTGAAAATGTTCAAAGATCTTTTTTGGGATCAGCTTATGAAAGCTTTGGATGAATTGCCCGAAAAACAGCGAAATACATTTTTATGGCATGAGATTGAAGATATGACGCTACAGGAAATAGCAGATCAGGAAGGAGAAAGCATAAAGACTATCATCAGTCGTAAAGGATATGCTGTGAAGCATCTGAGAGAAAGGCTTCGCGTGCTTTATAATGAAATTTAATATTAAAAGATAACTTATGAACAATAGATTTAGTGGCAATAAAAAGAAAAAACTTTTTTTTATGATCCCTTGCGGAATCACACTTGCCTTATTATTTGTATGGGGAGTACAGTTACTCTGGAATGTACTTATGCCCGAAATATTTGGTTTAAAGATAATCTCTTTTTGGCAGGCTTTTGGTCTTCTACTCTTATCGAAGATTCTTTTTGGTGGTTTTAGATTTAAAGGCCGTAGAGGTGACATGTGTCATGGACATGATTTTAACAACCCTTCACAACAGTTCAGTGATGAGGATAGATCCAGATTCAAAGCAGAATGGAAACGTAGATTTTCAGCAGCTTGCCACGATCGGAATAGAAATGATGATGAAATTAAAAAGCAGTAAAAGGAATATAGATTAAAGTAAAAAAGAGCAACGAAATTCATTTTGTTGCTCTTTTTTTATACGCTACAATTTCTTTCAGGCCCATAATACTTTGAAAAAAGATATTTTTTTTAAAGTATTATGGATTCAAGTGCGTCTTCTATCAAAAGGCCTTTAAAATAATTATAAAAAAACAAGACATGAAAAATAAAATTCGATTTATCATACCAAAGCTCTTAGGAGTAACAATCGTTGTAGGTTTACTGTCCTTCGTCATCGGACTGCTTTTTAAATTATTAGTAGCAGCTACGATCTTGAGTGCGGTAGGGATATTTATAGCAAGCAGGATGCGTAATAAGAAATCTAAAAAAATGTTGCGGGAATATTGGACCCCCGTTGCACCTGATTTTAGAACAGATAACAGTTCGCCATTGCGTCCAGTTTCTCACGAAGTTCAACACACTAATTTCGCCATTATCCCGATCAATTAATTTTAATACAAAGACAATGTTTAATAGAAATAATAACACCGCAGACTGTTTTGCTAAATACGGCAATTTAAAAAATCAATTTGAGCAGCAATTTGGAAAGTTTAGAAATGAGTTTTCTCGTGATATACGTCCACTTGTCAATATCGAAGAGAATAGTTCATTTTTTACACTTCAACTCTATGCTGCTGGTCTCAAGAAAGAACAGTTTAAAATTGAAATAAAAGATAAAATATTGACAATTTCGTATGAAGCCCCTGTGCAGGAACAGAGCGAAGAGCAGTATATGTACCGTGAATTTATTCCGCAATCTTTCAGCAGATCGTTCCAGCTGAACGAGCAGGTCTCCAATGTCAATTTAACAGCAAGTTATGAAGAGGGAGTTTTAACTGTGATCCTTCCAAAAGACAGCACATCTTATAGACCAGCCCAACATGTTAAGGTAGGTTGATAATTACTTGTGGTTTTGTAATAAAAGAAATGGCTTAGTGAAAACTAGGCCATTTTTTCATAAAAATAATATGAATCGTTTGTTATTAACTTTTGAAGCCTTGACCAGTTGTATGTTTTTCTCAATGTAAGAGGGAGCACATACTTTTTTAGCCTTATAGAGTCGGTCAAGTTACTCAGCTAGGGACATTTTAGATTTAACAATAACTTTTTTGTCATTAACATGATTCTCTATGCAACGATATTTTACTGTTCAGCAACGTGATCATGTGTCGTATTGAAATTACTCTCTTGATCCAGCGACAGGGAGATAAATGAAATAAATGAGTTATACTTTTTAGGTATCAATTATTAATTGATTGATACTTTTTTGTTATTATATATGGTTTAGGAAGCCGTATTGATTGTTTGTTAAAATCAAGATATGTAAAATTCCAGAGATATTTTTGATTTTTTGGACAACAAAATTTTAATAGTCATATCATGAGAGATTGAAATATATAGTTTTGGGAATGTTGGAAAGCAATTTGGATTGGCAATGGATAACCAAACTTTAACTAACGAATCTTTGGAATTGACAGCGCTGAGATCTTTGTATTTATCAAAGCCCCATAGGATGAACAGGACGGTTTTTTGACGAGCAGATCTTATTTATTTAATCTTTTTTTATTACCCTTATTTTCTTGTGATTTCGGGGTATATTATTTTATATATTTTGGGAGCGACTTAGGAATGCTTCGCTTTTTTTCTTAGGTTGTCTCCATTTTTTATGCGCATAGGGTTGGAAATATGAGGGGTGAGAAATAAAATAGAGTCATTTTTTTGATGCAAAAATTGAATTAGATAATCACAAAATAGCATTTTTCAAAACTTTTTATTTGGGTAATTTTACAGCATGTTAATGGGGTAAAAAAATACAAATTACAAAATAGCTTAAAAATAAGATGAAAAATTGATTATGGGAAAAATATATGCAATAAAATCATTTAAAGAACTATCTAATGAGGAGCTCTACCAAATATTAAAGCTTAGAAGCGAGGTGTTTGTGGTAGAACAGCATTGTGTTTTTCAGGATATGGATAACAAAGATCAGGAGAGTTTACATGTTATGTGCTATATAGATGACAAGTTAGCTGCATATACTAGAGTTCTTCCGGAAGGATTGAGTTTTGAGGAAGTATCTATAGGAAGAGTAATTACATCTCCGCTTTATAGGGGGCTTGGATTAGGAAAAGAAATAATGGAACAATCAATAGCGGTTTGTGAAAAGCTGTTTGGTATTACGCCTATACGAATTGGTGCACAGCTTTATCTGAAAAAATTCTATAACGAATTCGGATTTGTGGAAATTGGTGATGTATACATTGAGGATGGTATCGTACATATTGAAATGGTAAGGAATTCAAATAATTAGATTAGGTTAAGGACGTTTTTAATAATGATATTGGGATCATCTTTACGCCAGTTGATGTAAAGATCTGTATAAAAAGGTAGTGAAATGAAACGAACACCTGTTGCATTGTTGAGATCATATGATTGGGGTAAAATAGAAACACCTAGCCTTTTTCTAATCAGAGGTATAATAGTTGATCCAAATTGACAAGAAATGTAGGATTCTGAATCTATGTCATAATGGGCAAAAACCTTTTTAATTAGAGTAGCATAACTGCTATTTAATCCTCCATAGGTGAGTATAAACTTTTGAGCACTGAGATTAGCGTTAGAAATATCGTCGCTAGTTTTAAAATCATGATCTTCAGGGACAACAAGACAAAGATTTTCAGTACTCAGTTTTTTCGAATTAATAAATGGGGAGTGGTTGATATCTCTGCTGAATAACATATCAATTTTGTAATTTTTTAGTGATTCTTCTTCCTCTTCATAAGCAAGCTGTAGCAGCTCTATTTTTAATTTCGGAAAAACGGACGAAATTTTTGATATCATGTCGGGCAGGATCGCTGAAGACAAGGAATCTGGATATGCCAACTTGAGTGTGCCACACTCCCCTAAATGGATTTGAAGAGCTTGCTGCTGTATGATATCAAGATTAATGAGTTCTGCTTGCCACTTATCCTTTAGAAACACACCTGTGGCCGTTAATTTTACATTTCTCTTGTCTCTATAAAAAAGTTTGAGATTCAATTCGCTTTCCAAGGCCATAATCTGCCTGCTAAGTGCTGATTGAGTAATACCTACTTTTTCAGAAGTATTCCAGAAATGTAGTTCATCGGCTAATGTAAGAAAGTATTTAATCTGCTGAATATCCATCATGCAATTTAATCAAAAATCGGATATGTCATTGATAATTGAGATATTTAATACCTGTATTAGCACTTACGTAAGGTAGAATTTTTGTCATTGTAGAAGCTAAAGAAAATATGAAATGTTTAAATATGAATTGGAATTTTTACCAGATAAGATAACACTATGCAAAATATAGCAATAAAAAGAGTCACTCTTGATGACATTACTGTACTGCAGAAAATCGGCAGAGAAACATTCTTTGAAACATTCTCCAACAGCAACTCGGAGGAAAATATGCAACAATATTTAGAAGATGGTTTTTCTGTTAAAAAGCTCACGGAAGAATTAGGGAATAGGAACTCTGAATTCTATTTTGCGGTACATGATGAATACGTTATTGGTTATTTAAAACTAAATTATGGAAGGTCACAAACCGAATTGAAAAATGAAGCGAGTTTGGAAATCGAACGAATTTATGTATTACAGAAATATCAAGGAAAAAAAATTGGCCAAATACTATATCAAAAAGCAATTCAGATTGCACATGATAAACAGGTCAAATATGTATGGTTAGGTGTTTGGGAACAAAATCTGCGAGCGATTAATTTTTACAAAAAAAATGATTTTATCGAGTTTGATAAGCATATTTTTAAGTTGGGTAATGACGCGCAGACTGATATTATGATGAAAAAAAATATTACCATATAACGATCGTTTTTTTTTAAGTGATTTAATATCATATTGTAACTTCATAAGTTTCTAAATAGACATGAATAGGTTCTTTGCGTCTTTTTACCCGTAAAAGATTTCTATTGAGAAGGAAGCATTGATGCGATCGGCTGTAAATCTAGAATTGCTACTATCTTTTAAGGAGAGGCTTAATACAGGGAAGTCTATGTTAATTTTCCAGAAGCCAATTAATTCCTACCACCAACATGATGATGACAGCAATTACATATTTTATTTTGATCACTTGTTGTTTTCGATAAGCAATGTAAATACCACAGGCCATAATAATAGCAAAGGCAATGATAATCCAGCCAAATGAGAGATTATTTCCAAGTTTAATTTCCATTATAATTCTAGTATTGATTTAAATGTTGATGATGTTGTAAAATGAATGTTATTTAATCTTTTTCAATTATAACATTGGTTATTTTATAATTGAAATTAGTGTTGTCTCGTTCGCTTTCAGGTTTTTCTAACTCAGTGTAATGTACTGTACCTGTCATCTTATATGTCGTATGGTTTTCGAGATTAATCTTTTCTCCAGTATTATCAACAACGTAAAAATCTTTAAGTGAGTATTTTTTTTGGTCCATTGGAATCTCAAATAACACGTTATTCTTATTCGTTCCAATAGGAAGAATAACACTGGTTGCAGTAAATTTTTCCGAGCTGAATGCACTGGATTTTACAACGAAATTCATCGGTATGAACGTTGATTTACCTGATGAGAAAGTAAATAGGGGAGCATGAAATTCACCAATTAATGTTATAGATTTATCCTCATTGTCATAATTGGATTCCATTGCTTTAATGGTATCGATGGATGAACCATTGCAAGAGGATAGGGATATAAGACCAAGGGATGCTAACAGCAGAGCTGGTATTTTTATTTTTGATGCCATATAGCGTTTTATTATTGTATGGTTAGTTCTCTATTTTTATAAAAATACAATGTTATTGAATAAATTTTGAACAGCATTTTAAATTCGTTAAAGATGAATTTAAATTCGTTATAAGATGGGCTTCTATGTAAAAGAGGGTGATTGTGAAGGAGTGTATAAAAAAGGAAGTATTCAACTAGAACACTTCCTTTTTTATGATGTTAAATCACTGAGAACCATTTTTGGTAAAGATGTCCAATAAATGGCAACTCTTTTTCTTCTCCTTTAACAGCACTTAGGATACCTAAAACAAGCATCACAAGAATAGCAATTCCGATGACAGATACTAAAATATTACCAACCATGGGAATAAATCTTAAAATGCCGGCAATTAGTGCAGTAACGGTTATTCCGATACTTTGGCGAATATGAAATCTTCCTAAATTGGTCGCATTTTTACTATTCATAACAAGTGCGGCGACAAGGCCGATGATGGTTAAATAGGCTATTATTGCAACTGTCTTTCCATTGTTTGTGTCTGCCGAAATGTTTTTATTCTCTCTCATAACTAATTATTTTATTTTCTCCAAATTTAGAAGCTTTGCCTTTTTGAAACTATAGCCGAAATTGGGGGTATTTATAATATGAAAATAGTATTGGGATTAAAATGATTTCAATAACCTAGAAAGTCGGCACTATATAATGAAAAGAGTTGGTTAGACCAATATTTAATTCTTTTGATGAAATGTTCAGTACTATTTTTGGTTAATCACTATCCACGCTCCAATAGAAAACATCGCGATATAAACCTTTTTATGATGTAATCTATATTAACGAGATGAATCAAAGTATGGTTTGTTAATTATCAAAATCTAAAGCTTATATCTTAGATTTTGATAATTATTTTTTGAAAGGTGAAATTTTGATCACATAACAGTGGCTGTGCTGTGTATCGTTAGCAATGATCATTATACAGTGTAATAGACATGTAAATCGGTCTTGAATAACATAAATAGATCTGTTGTAGCTATTTCAATTATTAAAAAAACTATTTTGATCATTCTTATTGATTTATTGCTGGTATAGCTGTAATGATTTTTGTTGTAGCTAAATTGATCAAAAGATTTAGTCTGTCTTTGTATGTCTGCGAAATTTCTCCACTTATGTTCGGATCAAATAATTCTTTTTTTGAAATTGGCACACTGTAAGGAAGTGGCCATGCCCGGAGTGATTTGGCGATCGCATCCATGGTATTGATTCCTTGCATCGCTTGTACCCCATCCGCCCAACATACTAGCCCCACTGTTTTATCCGTTAGGTATGGATTATTTTTCTTAGCACTTACCTCTAGCCAGTCTAAACAGTTTTTCATGACCCCAGGGATGCTTCCATGGTATAATGGAGCTAACCAGAAGTGTATATCGGCCTCCCGAAACAGGTTGTTCATAACCTGTACACCATTAGGTATTCTGGTCAATGTACAGTCGAATAGCGGAATACCACTATCTGCAAGGTCAAATATGTGATTTTCAATGCCGAAATTTTCTAATCCTGATTTTATGTATCTGGATAATAGGTTTGAGGTAGAAGATGATCTTCGTTCTAATGCTCCGTTAAATATTATTGCTTTCATAGCGCTTATTTTATTATTTAAAAATGACTTTAGGCAGACCGATTTCACCATACATAAGTGTTCTTACAATAGGTTTTAAACGTTGAGTTGCTAACATATAGAGTGCGGGATGTAAATCAGGCCGTGCGCGGAGGACTACTTTTTGATTTTTAAATGATGAGATAGATGCATTTTCAATATTTGATTTCCACAGTTCTAATTTCATAGAATCAACATCTATGAAATCAAAATGAGCGGCATGAGGTTGTAGTTTATCGGCTATAATCATATACACCCAGGGTGGAATAATGGCATCAGCTGAACAGTACACTGCAACTGTTTTTGCCACAAATACGGAAAAATCAATTTCTGAAATAGCTATTTTGAATTCTTTCTCTTTTACAATCATGCCCATAAAAAGTAGGTTTTTAATATCAAATTCTGCTATTTCATCTGCTGGCATAAAGTCCAGCAGATCGAAAGCGATTATGCCAGATACAGTTACTTTATTTATAAATTGTTCCTCTGCCATTTTGCGTTTATTTATAGATGGTTGCACTAATTTAAATTATTGAAAGAGCCTCTTCGTATTTTTTTTCAACAGCAGCCCAGTCTAATACTGACCAGAAAGCATCTAGATAATCGGCTCTTTTGTTTTGATATTTGAGGTAATAGGCATGTTCCCAAATGTCCACCCCTAGTATAGGCAATCCTCGATTTGTTACATTAATATCCATCAGTGGATTATCTTGATTTGGCGTACTGCTTATCGCTAGCGCACCACTGTAGGAAACAAATAACCAAGCCCAGCCTGAACCAAACTGTCCTAACCCTAGTTTTTTAATTTCTTCTTTAAGTTGATCAAGACTACCAAAACTCCGGTTGATGGCCTCGACCAATCTTCCTTCAGGAGTAGTTTTTGCTGTGGGTGAAAGGATACTCCAGAAAAGGGAGTGATTATAATGACCGCCTCCATTATTACGCACCGCTGGGCTGTATTTACTGATATGTTTAATTAAATCAGGAAGTTCCAGGTTTTTGATGTCATCTTGTTCAAGTGCCTTGTTTAAATTATCCACATATGCTTGATGATGGCGACTATGGTGGATGGTCATAGTCTGGGTGTCAAAGTGTGGCTCTAGTGCTTCGTAGGTATAGAGAAGGGCGGGGAGTTCAAATTTGCTCATAGTATAACTGTTTTAATTAAATCCTTGAACAAATTTAAAGAGATTAACTTAATAAAGCAAGTTTAATCTTGTTTTATTATGGAGCTAGAAATTATGTTGATATAGGCTTCAATTTGGCACGTAAAAATTACAGCTTGTTGAGTAGCGAAGAAGAATTGCAACGATGTACCTATAGAAAAACTGTTCTTAAATTCAAGTATGGGTGCTCATGGCATGGAATATTCGGAGTTTAAAATCTTGAGGAAAGCAAATTTAAACAACAGTTTTTAGATATTATAAAAGGTATAATATTTTATTTATCTTAATATAGATTGCTAAGTATAGTTCAATAGATTTGGATTCACATTAAATTTAGTTGTTTTAGTCTATCAAAAGTTTCTGGGAATGATATTACTTGTTTAGCACTTGCTGTGGAAAAAATAAAGTTAAATATTTTTTTCAAAGCAAATGCTACTTGCGATACCTGTATATTGACCATAATTTGGAATAATAGTAAATGCATGTTTTTTATATAAACCAATGGCTTCAATCATCTTATTACCGGTTTCTAAAATACATCGTTTATAATCCAATTCCATTTCCCCTTTGTCCAATAGAAACAAACATACGCTTAATCTCGATCGTGCTTTCCTCATATTCTTTTAATGCACCACACCCCACAGGTTCGTCATTTATATAAACAATGACAACATGCTTAATCAATTCTATTTTGTTGTACTGCGCAAAAAAATCATTTATATCACCATTTTTAATAGCGAGAGCTTGGTCTAATTGGATTGTTAGAGTTTTAAAATCTTGATGATCTGAATTTGTTCTTAATATGCTCCACATATGCTTGCTTATAATCTATAAATAACTATTATTTTCCTTATAAATCTAACTTCTTAGTCTTTTAACTTATTTTAATGGTAAATTCCATCGCTTTTTTAGGCCGTATTGTAGTTGATATATAGCCGTTTTCAGGCTTTCTGATATAATCCAGATAGTCCTGCATAGATAGCTGAAAGCCCTGGACATCATCGACTATAATAACTGCACCCTTTTTTAGATTTGGTTCCAATAACTTGAAAATAGGAAAAACAAGATCCGGCCATCCGTCAAGCAGTACAAAATCAATAGGTTCGTTTATGTTTCTTAAAGTTTCTCTAGCATCGCCCTCCCATATGTCTGCGTACTCGGATAATCCTGCTTCTTCAATATTTTGTCGCGCTATTTTGACTTTATGCGGCATATATTCTGTGGATATCACTTTTCCACCATTGTTTTTTGCCGCTTTTGCAAGGTAGATTGTTGAAATCCCAAAAGAAGTTCCGAATTCGACAATGTTTTTGGCATTTAATGCCCTAGCCTGCATATATAAAAATGTACCTTGGTAAGGCAATATGGGGATATATTTGTCATCATAAAAAGATTCTTTTTCCGTTTTCCAATCAATTCCTTTTCCAAACATTTTGACTGCCTTTGGTAGGAAATGAAATACCATTGACCATCCTTGTTTCAATGCTTCTGTATATAGTCTGGAAAGTGTGGCTTCTATTTTTGAATCATCTAAAAAAGCGAATAATTCCGGTTTTACTTTAGGCATATTATTTTGGTTAAGCGTAAATATTGTTTTTCAATTAATGAAGCAGATTTCTTTAAATGCTAACTTTGATTTCTATACGTTTTTACGGAAATTTGTGCTCCGCTTGCTTATGGACATATTAAAGGTAGTTATTTTTATGACATGCGTTTACCTTATAAATTAATGCTAAATTGATTGAATTCGTTAATGTCGTGATAACCAAAAACTTTTATTTCAGGATTTTGAGCGACAAACTGACGTATGTTGTTTAATGTTGCTATTCTGAGCTCATTATTGTCGGCTCTATTTTCCGCGAGCTTACACACCGGATGAGTATCATCCTTTAACTCCTCTCGAAGATAATAGGCATCTGCAACGTAAAAAAGGCTACTCGAATCAAGATCTATTGCTATCCCGCAATGACCGTGGCTATGTCCAAACAAAGGGATGAACGATAAGCCTATTGAACCGACGTTGATGGGTCTGGATTCAAGCCCGTACCAATTACTTTCTGATGGCCCATAAGTTACGATCTTTGGATTATGGAGCAAGGGTGTTTGCAGATATCTTGGGTTTCCAGAGTTGAAATTAATATATTCTTCTAAACCAACATGAACTGTTGCGTTCGGAAAGTCGGGAAGACCTCCAATATGATCGTTGTCCAAATGTGATATAATACAATCGGTAACTCTTGAAGGATCTAAACCTAGCTTTTCGATTTGACGAATAGCAGTTTGAGATTCGTCAAATCGGTAGCCAACCATTTCAATAGCTTCTTTACCAATCCGTTCCATAGGATTTTGTATGTCAGCTAATCCAATTCCTGTATCGATCATTATGAGTCTATTTTTAGCTTCCAATAATAGGCAGTGACCTATAGCCCTAAGATCCATTGGAGACTGGATTTCTACACAATTTAGATGATGTATTTTTATTTTTTCCATTATGAGTTGTTCTATAAAACAAAGAAAAGGTCCCTGTTGTTGGTATCATAGAACTGTAGCGACATTATTGTTAATGTTTCATAACTATTTTTGGGCAATTGTAATTCTAAAAATTCTTTTGGAGAAAAGCTGGAAAATAATTTAAATTCTCTACTAAAATGTGAGTGATCTGCATATCCAAGTTTATATGCAATATCACTTAGTCTATTGTACTGCCCGTTTCTTAATAACTGGAGGGATTTCTGAAATTTAACAATTCTGAAATATGATTCAGGACTGACACCTACTTCTTCTTTGAATTTACGCTGAAATTGCCTTCTGGATAGACAATATTGCTGAGCCAATAAAGCGGAATCAATGTTACTTTCACAATTACGGATTCTATGGACACTTTCTTGGATGATGTGCTCCTTTTTTGCCCGTAAGAGCTTTTGATAAATTTCTTGACTGAATAACTCAACAAGATGCTGGACAGATCTAGCTTCTAATAATCTTTCGGTGAAGTTTTTTGAAAAAAAAATATTCATATCCACCAGTGAATCGGTCAGTTCGTAACTGTTAATCGAAAATAATTGTTTGACTGTGGCAGGTTGAAAACTGACGCCAAAGATGCTAGATTGTCCATGTATGAAGTTGGTACAAGGGCTGGCGCTCTTTTGACCGTACATAAAAGTAATGGGTAGCGGGACAGTATCCCTATATAAGTTTGAATTTCCGTTGTTATGCTGAAAAATTATACCCGGTGCTCCGTCAGCAAAGATTTTATAGGATTCAATAGCGGAAGAGGAATTAGGGACAACAGTGTGCCAGAATTCATAAACTACACTTCTTAGATCCGGTGGAGGCTGTATTTTTGATATTTTCATATTTTGACCTTTAAAATGAATTTGTTGTGTTATGCATGGGCAAAAAGCATTTTAATATTGTCTATGCAATTCTACACTAACCAAATCTCAAATAAGGGGTGTTTACAAGTAAATCACCCCTGTGATAATCATTTAACTAAGATAGTTATTGCATTCATTTTTATCATTTTCCACTTTCATTTTCCTCATGTCTTTCTGTGGCCGATTTATCTTCTGCTACACCAGATTTCCAGTAGGAGTACGCATAAAGTTCTTCTTGTTTCCAGCCTTTTTCTTTTCGTAAATAATGACGTATTTCTTTCACAGAAGAAAATTCTGCCGCTACATAACCCGAGCGGGAGTGCTCTGGAAGTGATTGTTGTTTAACAACTGCTGCTATGTTACTGCCTAATTGAGGACTGGAGTTGTAGAGCCAAATAAATTTGATATCCGCTTTGGTCGATAATTGCTGTTCATCCTCTTTGCTGTGTACTTCGATGATACAGATACCTTTAGCTGTCTCGGGCAGATCCTCTAATATTGCTCCAAGTACCGGAATGGCAGTTGCATCGCCTACTAAGAGATAGTTCGCTGCTTTACCGTATAATTCACTTTTACCATCTTTCATTAAAACACCCAGTAGCTCACCTTTTTGAGCATTAATGGCCCAAGAAGTTGCAGGTCCTTCATCACCATGTGCAACAAAGTCAATATAAATTTCTTTTTTTTGAAGATTGATACCCCTATGTGTGTAGGTTCGAACTATAGGGCGAATCTCATCGGGTTGGGGTTTCCACTGCTTTTTGTCATAATCAAATTCTGGAAAATAAACAGTGCCGATTCCCGCGGGAGGTATAAGTATCTTGTTATTGACTCCGATTGTCGTATTACTGAATGATGGAACACTTTCGCCCGTGAGGTATATGCGAATATAATGCGGTGTAATATATGCTTTACGGCTTACCGTTAATGTAGCCTGTAGGGGTTTGAAATTTTGTTTACTCATTTTATACGTTTGATTAACTTATTTGCTCAATGGTCTCTTGAAAACCTGCAACGTGATTATTCATTTTGCGCATCTGCACTTGATGGGAATAATGATAAGCGGCGCGTTGCATATTCAATCTTACTATTAAGAATAATTCTAAATAATTTATATATTTGTGCAAATATAAGAAGTTAATTATCCTAAAAAGGTCTGTGAAAAGGAATAAAAGATCCGCGAGAAGGAGAAACTGAATCAAAATTTAACATATAATGACGCTACGATTGTACAATACCGACATCTCTAATTTGCTTTTGGAAAAAGAGTATCCGGATGTTTTATCTGCATCGGATGGTCGAATACAGGAATATACAACTCATCTCGAACTTCCAATCGGAAAGGGATGTTACCGTGAAATATATTTTGAGGGAGTACATATTGGTTTTGGTGATGCTATTTTGTCCAATAATCTAATGCTGTATTTTGAAAGTGATTTTGAAACCGTAGAGATGCATTTTGCTCTAAAAGGTAAAAGTACTGCGATCACAGAGCATTTTAAAAAAGAGGTAAGTTTTGATTCTCACCAACATAATATCATATATGCCAACCAGCTACATGGGAAGATGAAATGGGAAAGTGATGTTTTTCAGTTATTTGAGATTAATTTGGCTCCGTCATTCTTTAAAAGATTTCTTCCGGAGGATACTCTTTTATTTGACAGATTTCGAAATGCAATTGAGAAGGGATATTCTGAGACAATAAATGTGGAAAATAATCGAATTAGTCGTCAGATGTATGAGATTATAGATGACATTATGAACTGTCAGAGAAAAAATGTTTTTAAAAGAATGTTTCTCGAGGCAAAGGTAATTGAGCTCCTATTGCTGCAGTTTGAACAACTGAGCGAAGTGGCTCACATCCATGTTTCTTTAAGAAAGGAAGATATTCATAAAGTGTATGCGGTGCGGGAGTTTATTATGAATAATCTCAATAATGCTTGTTCATTGATTGAGCTGGCACATCATGTGGGTACAAATGAGTTTACACTTAAAAAGGGTTTTAAAGAGCTGTTTGGAACAACAGTTTTTGGATTTTGGACGGATGCTAAAATGAATCAGGCTAAACTGATGATTACCGAACAGGATATGAGTATCAGTGAGGTTTCGGACAGTATAGGATATAAAAATCCACGTCATTTCTCGGCGGCTTTTAAAAGAAAATTTGGTGTTATCCCGAGCCAGTTTAAAAAGTAAACTACATCGGTCTCATTTTTAGCTGAATACCATCCTCACATAATGTGTTAAATTTATTCACTATTGTTAATAGTAAATAAAGGTTTAGCGTACAAATATGTAAAGCACCGATATCGTTTCTTATTATTTATTCTGTACCGCGGTTTGTCTTCTTCATTAATATTCTAGCTTTTCTTAATTGCATCGTGGCATGATGGAGTAATTTGGCATTATATAAAATCCATCCGCCTATCATTCCGATGACGCTTCCAATAAAAATATCAATCATACGTGCAAAAAAGATCTCGTTGGTGTCTTGAGTTAACTGTTTACCAGATTCGGAGAGGAAAATAGTTAGGATCGTAATAAAAACAACTGCAATTGCATAATTCCTTACGACTAAGAATTCTACGATGACTTGCAATAGGGTAATACTTATGACCATAATAAGTGGCGTTGGGTTTCCTGACGCAATTAGCCAGGTAATTCCAAGACCAACTAATGTTCCGGTTATACGCTGTGTTGCTCTGAGCCAAACATGCTTAGAGCTGCTTCCCTGCATTACCGCTAAGCAAGAGATGGGGATCCAGTATGGTTTTTCAATGTTTAACGAAAATGCTACAGCTAAGGAGAAAGCCATAATGAGTCCAAAAATGAGAGATTCTACAATATTGGTGTAACTCGATTTCAGATGAATGCTATTTTCGGGCTGATTATTCTTTTTTAGAGTAAGTAAGCTATATATTAAACCGATACCACAGGTTAATATGGTTCCCATTGCAACATAACCAATTTTTTCGGCTATATTTTCAGGTTGAAAGGGAGAACAAATGGCCGTAGATGCCAGCATGATGAAGAAGAAATTGCCTGGTGGACGGGTAAGTTGAAGCTTATGCAGGGAGTAATGTACTCCGAAGGAGAAAAGACCCAATGCAATAGGGGCAATCATTGGGTTGAACGAAAATAACAATCCAACCGAAAAAGATAGCATAAGCCCAAAACAACAAGTCATCAGTAAGATCATGCGTTCGATAAGCTTATCTGATTGAATGTATAAGATTGATAGTCCAGCTAGGGATCCCAGCTTTCCAGCTTCAATGTTGTCCATATACCAGCCCAGAATCATAGGAATGCCTACACTTAATCCTGCGACGATGGGAAGATGCCATTGTCTATTTGTTTTATTAAATTTAAAAAACGATTCCATGAGTTTTTCTTTTTGACCCGGTTTCTCTAACGAATTAGTTTGTCGCTCTAATTTAAAAACCAAACAAAGGTAATGATGTTTTTTATTTCTGATAATTTTCCATTCTCATTTTAGACTTTTGACGGTTTAAGCAAAAAGCAGGAAGTTGTAGCTTGTATTTTAATTGAATATTTATAATGGACAGCTTATTGTCAGTCTGCTCTCTTTAGTTTATTTCCGATTACTAATAAAGTTAAACCTATACAGATGGATAAGATAAAATAGCAGATCGCTAATGTCTGTTGGTCACCAACATTCAATATACTGACCAGGCTGTAGCTGGCAAAAGAAGTCACGATATAAGCCCCGCCACTGGTTAATCCACCTGCTGCGCCTGCATATTGTGGGAACCGTGTCAAACAATAGGTGAAGTAGATGTTGTACATAAATCCCATCAGGAAATGCATTAATAAAGCAAAAAACATCAGAGAAAATAAGCTGTAATACCAGAATGCTGTTGCAAACATTAAACAGGCTAATGTGGCTTGTCCGATTGTTGCTAGCCGTAGTTTTTTTAGCATAGGCTTTGCTAACATAGCTTTACTCAGTAAGCCTCCGAACAGTAAAAATAAGCCAGAAAGAAGAGACATATTTCCGGTCATGACAGGAGAAAAATTAAAGTCATGCTCGATCATAAAAGGTGCAGACATCCCAAATACAATAGCCATAGCGTAACTGAATCCCAATAGCACTATGCCCATGCTGAAGTCTTTAGCGCTCAACATCACTTTAAAAGCATTAACTGTACCCGAAATGCGGTAGGGTTTTTGTTCTTTTAGTGTTTCTCCTGTAAACCGGTACTCCAATAAAAACATGATGAGTGCATAAATAGCAAGGAAATAAAAATTTCCTTTCCAGCCAACATAATTTTGCAGAAACCCGCCTAAGAATGGTGCAAGAATGGGGGCGGACGACCATACAATAGATAGTAATGAGGTGTAATTTTTTAATTTGTCACCGTCATAAACATCCACGAGAAAGCTACGTTTGGATACCATAATAATAGAAATGACTAAGCCTTGGATGGCCCGCATACCGATTATAAAATAAATATTGGAAGAGTTGATCAGTAAGATATTGCTCAGGATAAATAGTACTAATGCTAACATGCTTAATCTGTAACGGCCATAACTGTCCACTAAACTTCCTAGAAGAAGTTGTCCCAGGCCATAAAAAATGAGATAAACTGTCAGGGTTAATCGGACACTTGATATGGAGGTTCCTAATGCGGTTACCATATCCGGAAAAGAAGGGATGTAAATGTCCATCGCAAAACCGGAAAGCGGTATAAGCATAAATGTCAAAATAGTACTGATACCCTCGTGTTTCTTTTCTTGTCTTCTCATCCTAAAATCATATTATCTTGATCAACCTGTTTCCTTAATGCTGTCAGCAAAATTAAAGGAAGATCGATGTATTAAAAAGACAGGATTCAAAGTTATTTTTACGAAAATCAAACTTGTTTCATAAATCTTACGCGGTGAATTTTAGGCGTAATAAGCGCATGTTTTTTAAAGAAGGAAGTAAAGTGTTGCGGATATTCAAAACCTAGACCCTGACCGATCTGTCCGATGGTCCAGTCGCTATTTTCCAATAGTTTTTTACCCTCTAATAATAAGCGTTCCTGAATATGCTGAGAAGTCGACTTTCCGGTCATTGCCTTAAGCAGATGGTTGAGATGATTGATATGGGTATTTAAACGATTGGCATAATCAGCAGGACTTTTTAAATACAGAATCTGCTGCGGTGACTCTAGTGGAAACTGATTATTTAATAGGGTGAAAAACTGATGTACTAACCGGTTGCTTGCCGGAATGCGCTGTCCATCGATGGTTTCGCGATGTACTTTGATAACGTTGTAGATAATGAGACGCAGTATGCTGTCAATGATTTCATTTTTAAACATATGTCCATCCATATGTTCTGACGCAAGTCTTTCAAAATAAAAAAAGAGCTCCTGGAATTTTGCCTGATCGAGATGGATGTAGGTAAACGGTTTCGCTATCATCTCTTCATGCACGCGGTCGAATTCTAGTTTCATTTCTTTGGTTAAAAATGATTCATTGAAAAGGCAGACGTAACCGTCCTGATTTGCAGCAAGTGGTTCCCAGCCATAATTGACTTCCGGGCGTGAGAAGAATATGGTGGGCCGGTCTACTTTTAGCTCACCCTGATCTGTAATTAAAATTCCGGGATTCTGTGTGAGTGTTATTTTGTAATAGTCTCTGCGTGCATAGGGGAGACTTAGCATACAGCTCTCCGTTTTGATGACATTGAAATGTAAAGCATTCCGTTGAGAATGGATGAGATCTAAAGGGATTTCTTTCTTTATATTGGTATAATAACCTAATAAATCTTCTGTTTGCATCTTTTTAATTAATTACATAATTCAAAGATAGTGAATTGCTTTTTTATACGGAGAGAGTAGTTGAAATGTTGTGTATTTATTACAGCTGCTTGCATAGTTTAATTATTTTTTAGGGATAATTTCTACCCATTTTTTTTCCAAGTATAGGGTCGTTCCTTTGATTTTGGTTGCATCTATAAATGTGGCTTGAACAAAGTTCCCAGTGATATTTTTATATTTTAATTTTAGGCCTTTCTCATCCAAGCCGGAAGTTTCATAATAGGCGCCTAATGGAAGTTTAAAGGGATTGTTCTTAACGTCGTTGGTGAAAATGGATAGTAAAAATAGTCTTTTGGAATTGGTGTCAGGTTTTTCATAGCCAAATATACGATGATCAAGTCTCATATTGGCGTTTAGCGTTAGGATGCTATCCGAAGTATTCAGATCCACGTAGGCCTTTGTTACATCATCTGCAGAAACTGTAACAGATGCGTTGTTTTCTGATTCTATGCGCGCTAATGTATCGATTTTTGGAACCTCTATTTTTGTTGGAAAATCAACTGTATCTACTCTTAAACTGTCTTTACTAATTTTTCTTTCATCTACCTTTTTTGATTTTGAATTGTTGCAACTTAAGATCAAAAAAGGTAGTAAACCGATTATTGTTTTAAACTTCATGTTATTCGTTTTTTAATATTTTATCAATTCTGTTACTGTATCAAATCGATATTTAATATGTGCCTCTTTGTGTATCTATTTCTCAGTCTTTTTGAATATAACAATTTATTTTTTAAAGGATATGTGGTTTAGCTCTTTGGTTTAATAACCGTAGATAGGTGCCACGATAATTATCAAGAAAACAACTATGCTATAGTTTTTGTTGGTGCTAAGCTAACATACCTTAGAATGCCGTTTACAGGAGCGTAATCTAAACTGGATTCGCATTTGGAAGATCAATTAAAATAATATTTCGGTTGATTCTAAAGGAGAGCGTGTTAATGTATTGTAGACACATATATCAGGAATGCATATGATATTTGAGTGAACGAATTGAAGAGTGATTAATTAAGTAAGATGAGACGTTTTGGGAATTAAAACATCTATAAAGAGCGCACATGGCTGGCGACCCTTATAAATGTTTTAATTAATGGTAATAGGATTTATAAGTATAAATACTTAAGGTTTCAAAATTTCTGCTAGTTTTTTTTCTAAATCAGCTCCTCTTAAGTTTTTGGCAATAATCTTTCCTTCGGGATCTAGTAAAAAGTTAGAAGGAATTGCGCGGATACCATATTGAGTAGAAATATCATTTTTCCAGCCTTTTAAATCAGATAATTGGGTCCAATCCTGAAGTTTATCATCTTTGATCGCTTTAAGCCATGCATTTTTACCTTTTTCATCATCTAAAGAGATGCCGATAATAGTAAAACCTTTATCCTTAAAGGTATGAAATGCTTTTACGACATTTGGGTTTTCAGCTCTACATGGACCACACCAGCTAGCCCAAAAATCTAAAAGCACATATTTGCCTCTGTATTCTTCTAATTTTACTATTCGGCCGGAAGTATCCTGCTGACTGAAAGTAGGGGCAATACTCCCCAGACCTACGGCTTTGTGTAATAATAACTGTTCGTAGTATTTTTTTCCTGCAGTGCTGTTTTTAACAGTAGATGATAGTTTATCATAAAGCGGATATATTTCTTTGTACTCAGGCGAATACCCGCCGATTGCCTGCACTACATCTAAGGCAATGGGACTGTTGGGGTTTTTGGTTAAAAATTCCTTGCGTATAGTCGTTCGTTTTTGGTTGATCTCTTTATTTGTTTCATCAATTTTATGCTTCACAGTTAAGGTTTCTTTTTCTGTATCAGGTAGGTTTCTGTACCATTCGTAAAGTTTGGTCTGCTCGTCGTTGTACGGCTTGAGCAGTGCTGTTAATTTTTGATCATCGGCATTGACTGCACCGCCTTTGATAGTAGCGTTGTTTATAGAGTCTTTACTGGATACCACAAGTTTACCTGCCT
This sequence comes from Sphingobacterium sp. B16(2022), assembly GCF_012030425.1. Lineage (GTDB taxonomy): Bacteria > Bacteroidota > Bacteroidia > Sphingobacteriales > Sphingobacteriaceae > Sphingobacterium > Sphingobacterium anhuiense. The sequence continues at coordinate 732,425 of NZ_JAAUVN010000002.1, forward strand.
CGATGTAAAATGGAAAGGCATATCGGTAGGCCTGTCTTAGACTTGAGCCAACCAAAAGATGTGCCTTTATAGGGCTTTCTACCTCTCCGGAAAATATAAATTTACCCTGAGGATTAATGTCTACAGAATCTGTTTGACTGCCTTTAAGCAGGTAAGCTTTGTATTCCTTTTTTACAACAGGAATATGGCCCTGGATTTCAAATTTTGAAACCTGTGCTTGCGAAACAATCGGAGCAAGCAATAAAAGCAAGATGTGTTTTGTGATTTTTTTCATGTTTGTATATTTTAGTATTAATGTTGAATGCGTAAGCCGTCTAATGCAAAATATGCGGGACTTAATAATGTTTGCTCCGCATCCCGATAATTTCCATCAATTGTAAATAATATCTTGTCAACCCGCCCTAAAGGCTGCAAATCAACTTTTGTCCAGTTGGAACGAATGGTCTCCACCGTTGGGTTCTGAATATCACCACCTTTGGTCGTGCCCAGGTAGAATGTTGTGGTTCCTGTCAGCGAACCTTTAAGGTATCCTGTTATCAGCAAGCGGATATAAGTTGGAGTCTTGCTCAGAGCAGTATAGCCTGCTATTCGGGTGAGATCTTTTCCTGCTAATGTGGGCAGATACCATCGGCCATAGTCTGCTGTGGAGGTACTTGAAATGTTGGGATTCCGAACTTTGGTTCCGTCAAGCTTGTACTGTTGGGTGGCAGGATCCAATGTGCCCGAATAGTTCGATCCATAGTTTGCCAGAAGATATGTATAAGCTGTGTTAGCAATTAGTACATGTTGAGGCGCGACAGCGTCATCAAACGATAAAAATGCCTGATCATCTTTTGCGTGTCCGATGAGGTAAGTTTCTGTTCTATTGGGGGTGGTCGTGTAGACGCTAAATACTGTCGAATCTATAGCTGATCTTTTTAAATCTGCCGATACCCCTGTCGATGGTCTGAAATCTGGACTTAGGACCCAAGGGTAGGAACGGTAGTTTTTATTGGACAATGCAAAACCACTGAAATCTGTAGCACCTTTTTTTTGGATATTAATCTGTACAAAGCCTGTGGATGTGGCGCCTGATCGAAAAGGTGCATCTGGTATGCGGCTGGAAAACCTTTCCAATATGATTTCATTGAAGGTGATATCTTCCGGGTAAGGAACCAAAGCATCTTTGACCTCATCTTTGCATGATGCTGTGAGAAATGTCAGACCCAATAGTGAGAGATAACTGAGTGTTCTAAATATATTCATGTTTTGAATTAATAATTGTAAAAATAATAGTGTTGTTTACTCTTGCCCTGGGTTTTGAAATGCAGCAGGATTATTGATAATCTCGGAATTTGGGATTGGCCAAGATACTCTGGTGATATCGAAAGTTAAGCCATCTTTGATTGCTACAATCCAAGGTTGATTATCTTTTTTAAATCGGATACTAGCGAAAAATTCACTTCCATTTTCTAAGCATAATTCTAAAAATATTTCTTTAAAAATAGCGTCATAAAGCTGTTCCTGATTACCAGGCTGAAGGAGGTTGAAAGCTTGTGCTGTTCTTTTTTGTCGAAGCTCATTGATCGGCGCGATAGCTTGTGCTACGCTGGCGCCTGTACGTGCTAACAGTTCGGCTTTGAGCAGATAAAGTTCTGCAAAACGAAAATAATAGGTCGCATATTTTTCATCAACTGGTGAATTGACTTTGCCCTGATAGCTACCTAAACGCGCTAGTTTTTTAAAGGTATACCGAAAAGTATTGTCCCATGTTTCAGGAGCGCGGACTTCTCCGGTAGCAATAGGCCAGCGTGGGTCGCCAGTAAACCAGTCTGTACCGTAGCGGAGACCAGCGGTACGTGCCCCACCGGGTGCTAAAGGAAGTGTATTGCCTTGGTATATGATGCCGTAAGTGTACCAATAACCACCTGCAGAAGTACGTGAACCATCGTCCTCCAAGTATTTGACAAATAGATTTTCGGGTGATTCCCAGGATCTTTGGTATACTTGTGCTAGGTCACTCTGAAGCTGGAATTTACTACTAGCTTGTTCCATGACATTATTTATTAAAGTAAGAGCTTGTTTGAGCGGTTCTGTTTCATTGCGGTAGCCTGACCGATACAAAAGTGCTTTGGCTTTTAATACTTGAGCAAATTGCTTGGAAATATAACGTGGGCTATCAAATTGCGATGCGTGCTGTATTGCAAAATCTAAATCCTCATTAATGATGCGATAGCTTTCACCGACGGATATTCGAGGAGCCCTGACATTGTCTAAAGAAGCGGGTTTGTCTCTAAAGACAAGTCCATAAGGGCTAGCATCTTCAGCCCACCAGTAACCGAAATTCCAAAGAATGTTAAGGTTGATCCATGCACGTACAGCTTTAGCCTCTCCAAGTAACGAGTTGCGCTGTTCATTGTTGGTAAAAGCGGTTTGTGGAAGTGCTTCAATGCCTGTTATAGCGAAATTAGCAGCATTTAAGCTGCGGTAAAAGGCGCTCCAGATGGCAGATCCTCCTCCTGACTCCTGTGTATAAGATAAGTTGTAATCTGCTACACTTGAAAAGTTAATAAAACCAGCTTTGGTGGTTTGAGCTACATAAAGAGCTCCAGACCAGCTGTCATTGCGGAAAGTGGAATATATCCCATTGACAGCGGCTTTAGCTTTAGCATAATTTGTAATGCCATTGGATTCTGTGAGGGCAAATTTAGGCTGTTGATCTAAGTATTTCTCACAACCGACGAGCGATGCAAAAAATAAAACCAAGAACATATGTATGGTAAGTTTTTTCATAAGTATCATTGTTATTATCTAAGAGTTAGTTTTACACCTAAGTTGAAATTCCGGGCAGCTGGATATGCACTGTTGTCTGTCCCCATTCCAGTACCAATACTGGAGCTGGACCAATTTCCTTGTGGATCAAACCCTGGATATGAAGTAAGGGTCAGTAGGTTGGTTGCCTGAAAAGTTAAGTCGATGCCTTGTATTAACGAATTGGCAAGTGTTTTTTGCGGTATTCTGTAGCTTAGGTTAAGCGCACTCAGGCGAATATAGGAAGCATCATAAAGCCAGAAATCTGAAAAAGTACTGTTTGCTCCATCACCATACTGTGTCATCCGAGGGATAGTGGCGGTGTAGGGATTCAATAGAGTAGCACTCTGCCCAGCAATCTTGTTACTTTGGTTGTAGTTGCCCACGTAGCCTACATCCTCCATAGGCATGCTCCATAGTCTTTTCATCCCTGATGCATAAGTGAAAGTGGCATTGGCATAGAAATTTTTGTAAATAGCAGTCAGACCAAATCCTCCAAAATATTTAGGTTCGGCACTTCCTAAGGAGACTTTGTCGTCGGTATTGATGATACCGTCCCCATTCTGATCTTTAAAGTAGAGATCTCCGATACTTTCTTGTGCACTTCTATAATATTGTTTGCCACCTGTTGCATTTGTGCTCTGAAGCGCAATGATTTCTTCTTGTGTCACGAAAAGACGATTATAGGTTTCATAACCAAACCATTGACCTGTACGTTCTCCTTCTTTGATTACGATGTTGCCAAAATTGAGTTCTGTGGCGGATCCGTTGATCTTAAGAACCTTTCCCTTGTTGCTGGCAATATTGGCATCTACAGTAAGTGTGAAATTAGGGTGCTTAATAACATCATATCTGATGTCAAATTCTACTCCTTCATTTTTGATTGAAGCAACATTAGAGCTGATGGAACTGAATGATGAACTGGGCGGTAGGGGTTTGGAATATATGAGGTCGTTGGATTTTTTGGAGTAATAGCCAAAGGAACCACGGAGACGCTCTTTGAATAAACCAAAGTCTAGCCCAATATCGACCATTTTTGTTTCTTCCCACTTGAGGCCAAGGTTGCCGATCGAGCTGGGACTTATGGCCGGACTTTCATTGTACCGAGCCGAGCCGATGTAAGTCTGCCAACTGTAATTTCCAAGATTTTGTGATCCTGCTGTTCCGATTGATCCCCTTAATTTAAGGTAGGAGATCTTTTCTTTAATAGCTGCGTTCTTAAAAAAAGATTCTTCGTGGATCAGGTAGGCAAAAGAGCCGGAGGGGAAAATTCCCCAACGGTTATTAGGACCAAAACGGGATGAGCCGTCTCTTCTTAAGGTTCCACCTAGGATGTAGCGGTCTTTATATTTGTATTGTAGTCTTGAGAACTGAGATACCAATGCGTAGGCTGTGTAATCCTCTGCCAAAGCACCTCTGTTTGCTCCCGAAGAAAAATTATTGAGGATGTCATCGTCAGGGAAATTAGATGCTATCATGCCAAAATTGGTGAGACCTGTTTTCTCAAAGGAATAACCTAATAAGGCCAGCACATCATGGTTGCCATGTTGTTTAGCATACGTAAGTGTGTTTTCCCAGACTTGAGAGTTCGTTTTTTGATACTGCCAGTTTCGGTTGCCGTCGTAATTAAAGGTACTGCCCCGTCGCATGTATTTAAGAAATTCATTATTGCTATAATTGGCGGTATAGGCAGTTCTAAAGAGGAAATCTTTCCATACATTTACTTCTAAAAAAGTAGTAGCATTAAAATTTTTGTTCTCCCCATTTTGTGTATTCAATAAAGTAGTATAGGGGTTTTCAGTATAAGGATCTCGGGTGAAAAGTGTTCCGTCTGGATTGTAAACTGGAATGTCAGGTCTTATTTTTTTAATCACGTTGAGCATATAATCTTTATCATCAGTGTTGCGGGATGAACCGTTTATCTGTAGACCAAATTTTAATCCTTTTCTAAGCTTTGCTTCTAGATTTGCACGGCCCCCATAAAGTCGACTTTTTCCTGATTGTATTACTCCATAATAATTCTGATTGTTGAGGGAAACGTAATAAACTACATCTTGTGTTCCTCCACGTAAAGATAATGTGTGGGTATGGTTCCAGGGGGATTGTGTCATTTCGTTTAACCAGTTGGTGTTCCCTTCATAAAAAGCGCCTGGTAATATACGGAGATCGGATTTATCATATTCGCTAGTACGTAAGTTAAAAAATGCTTGCTCATCTAAATATAAGCGAGTGAAATAATCGAAGGATCCTCTACTTATTACTTCTTCGCGTGCCGCCTTATCGGCAAAATCAATGTATTGGGGTGCGTCAAAGTAAGAGTAATCATTGAAATTCTGAGTCTGTAGTCCCAGTCGGGAAGAAACTTCAATAGTCGGTGCCTGACCTTGTTTACCTTTTTTTGTAGTTACTAAAACGACACCGTTTGAGGCCCTTGATCCGTATAAAGCCGTAGCAGATGCATCTTTTAGAATGTCAACACTTTGAACATCTTCGAGATTCAGATTATAAAGGGTATTGGCTATATTGCCAGATGTATTGTTCGAATAATCAGGTACACCATCGATGACCCATAGTGGCTGGTTGTTTCCGGTCAAAGAAGATGCTCCTCGAATAATGACGCTGACTGGTGATGTAGGGGAGGCTGACTGAATGGCTACATTGACTCCTGCAGCTTTTCCTTGAAGCAGACTTTGGATGTTGGCCCCCATAGGAGCATTTTTTAGATCAGCTTCAGTAAGACGTGTCATTGATCCGGTAATATCTTTTGCTTTGGAACGGCCGTAGGCGATAACGACGGTCTCCTCAAGTGCATTTTGACGAATACGTAACGTAATATCAATTCGTTCCTTCGGGTTGTGTAAAGGATATTGAACGGTCTCAAATCCAATATAGGAGATAATTAGTATATCTCCTTTACTGGAAGGAATCTCAAAGTTTCCCCCTGCGTCAGAATGTACCAGCACGCCGGAGGTTTTCGACTTAACTGTAGCCCCACGTATGGGTTTATTCGACTCGTTAAGGATTTTGCCACGGACTACTGTTTTTTGATCTGACAGTTGGGAATACCTAGTATGAGGTGATGCAGGTAATTGTAGTTGTTTGCCTTTCAACTGGGGATTTTCAAGTGCATATGCCACTACAGTGGAGAGGGTAAATATGAGCAAAGGTATCCCCGGCCAAATACGGGTGTATTTAGAAAATTGAATATGTTTCATTGAAAATTTAAATTTTTAGTAAACGACGATTTGTTTAGTAGTAACTAAATGTTTTTTTATGGAAATGTCGATGTATAGACACTTGTTGCTTTTGGGGTAGAATTAGTGAAGTGCCAGTGGCACATTCGAAGCAGTGAGAAATGATTTTTATAAGGCATAGGGTTAACTAATTTCTGTTGATTGTGATGTAAATATATTAGAAAAAAATATTAAATCTACCATTTTGGTAGTCTTTATTTTAAAAATATTTTAATTTGAACCAAATGTGTTCATTTGCAATTATTTATGGATTTAAATTATTTTTAGAAAATAGCTTTTTATAACTATCAAATCGGGGAAAAGTCAATTATTGTTGTGATATATTTTTTTATTATTGACAAATAATTGCGTGATTTTTATAAGTGATTTTATATAAAATATAGTGATAGGAGGTAATTTTCTGTCCTTATAAGATAAGCTTACAAGTACAGCGTCTCTAAATCTAACAACAGGAAGAAAAGTAAATGATGAAAAGTTGGGGCCAAACCATTATTATAATTACTAATTACCTACGCTTAGACTATTTCTCTTTATGTTTTGATTTAGAGCAGTATTAATTGGTTAAATTAAACGGAAAGCGCGTTCAAGAATATTACGCTTCGGGAAAAGATCTTCATAAACTTATAATATTCATGAAGATAATATATATCACTAGCAAGCGGATTAAAGTAAATGAATATTAAAGCAACTAATAAGGTAAGTTTTATCATTATTGATTTTAGCGTGAGTATGTTGGGTAATTAATTTATTCAAGTGTTTTATTTGCTTCCAGTATTAAGTTGTTGATACTTTGGTTAATGGAGCGGATAACGGCTTGTAACTGGTTGATCATAGCTGCTCTGGAGTGTAAATCATCAGCAAAGTAAATGCCTCCATCCGAAAATATAACAGATTGGTTTCCCTGATTTTCGTTGCTGTCAAACTGATAATCGATCCATCGTGTTTTGAGATTGTGCAATAGCGAGCTATTACCATCGTTACTAAATTCTTTCTCGCTCAGCATATACCAGATAAAAGGTGAAAAGCTTTGATCCGAATCATTTTCAGTCCATACATTTCGCAATAGGTTATGAGGATGAAAAAACTCTATCTTTTTTCCTTTGGGATTCAAGGTGAAAAAACCAAGGCCTCCACCAAGTACCCCACCTGTAATACCTACTGCATTATTGACATTATTATTGGTAATGAGAGCTCCGGCTATTGATGCAGCCGCACCCAGTGCAATAGAGCCCACGACAAGTTTATTATTTCTTGAAGCATTGATATTATCTATATATCCAGCGACCTGATCGACGCGTTCTGCTTCACAATCTAGTTCGGCTGCTGCGGCATTGATATCTGATAGTGCTAGAAGCAGTGTTCTATTGACCTTATTGTTGATCGTTAGCTTACGAATTTCTGCACTAACACTAGTATTGCCTTTAAGTTTTTGTAATTCTTTTATCTCCTTGGTCAGTCCAAGAGCATAAAGCATAAGGATATTTTGTCTTGAGAATACACTGTTTAATTCATCGTGGATGGCTAGAGAATCTATAGCGTAATTAGGTAATGTCTGCTCTGCCTTTAGAAAGTAGGTTGGTGGTATGCAATAACTATTTTTAAGGGTCAGCATAAATGCTGTATTCTTATTAACAGAGCAGGACGTCATAAACCCTATAAATAAGGCTGTTGTAATGATTTTCGATTTGGTTGCTAAAAACATAATGATGCTGATTTTATATATTATTGGCTCAAATCACTATAATTCTGTACGGTTAATAATAACTGAATATACCGAATTTATTTTATTACTGTTGCTTATCCGTAAAATATCTGTCATAAAGTGTGTTTTTAATTAATATGGATTTAATATGTAGGTTGTTTTAGTTGAGTGATTTGGATGAAGTAAAAAGCAGATAGGCAGGTAAGTGGTATTAATTAAATGTGAATTTTAGGTTTCATTATTTAATAGCAGGCTGCCGCAGTGGCTTGATATTTAATCATCATGATGATGCATTTGTAATTTATAATCATATAGCAAGAATTATTAGTTTTGGAAAAATAGGTTTACATTAGAGAAAGTGAAAATATTTCTGGACTAATTGAACCGGTACATAAAGGGAGCAGTGTGAAAATTCAGTACGATGTGAATTTCAACTGTTATTCGTATTGTAGATGAGTCATAAAACATAAAAATCAATGGAAAAAAGAACAGTACTTGTATCAGGCGCTAGTATTGCTGGTCCGGCTTTAGCATTTTGGTTACATCGATTTGGTTTTGATGTCACCATCGTAGAGCGTGCAGAAGAATTGAGATTAGGCGGACAAAATATAGATGTTAGAGATGAAGCTCAGAAAGTAGTACAGCTAATGGGGCTCGAAGATGAAATCAGAGCAGCAAATACAGGTGAACTAGGAATCCGTTTTGTTGATGTTAACAATCATACTTTAGCTGAATTTCCTAAAACTAATGGTGGATTCGGAACCGCAGAACTTGAGATTTTGCGTGGAGATCTTGCGCAGGTATTTTTTAATGCGACTAAAGATAATATTCCCTATATTTTTGGAGATCAGATTCTAGCTTTAGTAGAAGATAAAGATAAAGTGAATGTTACTTTTAAAAATAGTACTCCGCGCTCCTTTGATTTGGTCATTGCTGCTGATGGAATTCGTTCGTCAACACGGAAGCTAATTTTTGGAGATGAGCCCGTGATCAAATATATTGGAGTTTACTGCTCTTATTTGACTATTCCACGTATTGATTCTGACACGTCATGGGCTTATTGGTATAATGCACCAGAATCAAGAGTATTAAACCTAAGACCAGATAATGTAGGAACCACCCGTGCATCATTTTCTTTTCTATCGCCAGAGAAAGGGTACGAAAAACTTAGTTTGCAAGAGCAGAAAGGAATTTTGAAGCAAAAGTTTGCTGATGCTGGTTGGCAGGCACCACGTCTGCTACAAGGATTGGAGGAAAGTAAAGATGTTTATTTTGATAGTATAAGTCAAGTGAAGGCACCTCGATGGACCAATGGAAGATGTGCTATGGTTGGGGATGCGGCTTATTGTCCAACTCCGATGTCAGGAATGGGGGCAAGTCTTTCTATAGTTGGTGCATATGTATTGGCTGGAGAATTGTCGAGACACCAGAATCATCAAGATGCCTTTGAAGCTTATGAAAAGTTAATGCGCCCTTATGTTGAAGATATTCAGAATCTACCCCCGGGAGTACCATGGCTAGCACATCCGAAAACAAAGTTTGGAATCAAAGTGTTCAATACTGTGCTAGGAATTGCATCAAGTAAATTGGTGAAAAAAATAGCAAAGCTCTTTGGCGCAAAAGGGAAAAAAGAAATAAAAGAGCGTATCCAATTACCTTATTATAGTTAGCAAAGAGATTGGGGAACATAGTATATAAGTAAATTACTGTTAAAAGATTTTTAGCGAATTTGGTTATTTGATTTATGTATTATGAGTCAGATTGCGTTTGGATTTAAGCAGTTGTTTATTAAAATTAGGCATGATTAATGCAGGAATTGTTTTAACGGTGAGCACTTTTATGGCTTGTCGATTTACAAGACCTAATCTGTGATAATTATATCAAATTTTACATTATGAGATTGATGTTTACTATGTTTTTCTTTTCATTTTTGTTTACTGCACAGGTATTTGGGCAGCATAAAAGTGTTTTTGAAAAGACAGTAGATTCTTTAAATCTGATTGGTCAATCTGAAAAGATCATCCGTTATTTGGAGATGCAGGTAAAAAAACATCCTGAAAATGAGATTTTGTTACGCTTAACGGGATACCAGTACCTCCAGATAAGCAATATGGTGTTGGGAGAGAAATATTATCGTAAAGCACTTTCCATGAACCCCACCTGTTCACGTTGCTATTTAAATATAGGTCTAATTTATGCGGCTAAAAACGATTTTACTCAAGCTTTAACTTACTTGGATACGGCAGTGGCGATTGATCCACAGGATGATCGACTGTTTGATGCTAGAGGTACGATCTATCATCATTTAAAACAACCTGAAAAGGCTTTAGAAGATTATGCTAAGGCGATCCAATTAAACCCGAATCATTTTCGAGCTTACTTGAACAGAGCTGAAGTGTATTTTGAAATGGAAGATATGGATGCCTCCTGTCAGGATTTTACTACTGCAAAAGATCTCGCACAGCAGGTGAAAATTAATGACTCCGCATTTTTTAAAAGGATAGATGATGCATTGCTGGATTTTTGCGATAATAGTAAAGCCAGTTTTTATTACCAGCGAGGAGTGGCTTTTTATAATTTACAAAAATTTGATAAAGCGCTGGAAATTTATGATGCCGGGCTCAATAAATTTCCCAATAATGCAATGCTTTTATCTTTTCGAGGTAACACATACCTAGCGTTAAAAGATTTTAAAAATGCATCGCTAAATTATGATCATGCATTAGCCAATAAAGAGGGGATGATGACGGAATTAAAAAAAAATCCACGGTTTACAAATGCGAGCGAGCAAGATATCAATTCTTATTACAATGTATCAATTGCCGGTATATATTATAATGATGCCGAATGTAAAGTTCAATCTGAAAATCTGGATGAGGGGTTATCTGCTATAAATAAAGCGATAGAGCTGATGCCTAATGGCAGTAGTTTTGAAAAGGAACTATATTGGAATAGGAGGGGACATATTTATTTGCTTCAACATCAATATAAACTTGCTTTAGAAGATTTTGATCACAGTATCCGGAGCAATGAAAAATATGCGTTAGCTTATGTCAATAGAGCAATTGCTCAAGTATGTTTAGCTGAAAAATCCAAACAGTCAAATATAATTATGAGCAGTAAACTGCCGAATAAACCTTTTCGAATAAACTGGATTATGAAATCTAAAAAAGACAAACCAAATCTGTTAAATGCTTTGGGAGATTGTAATAAGGCAATTGAGCTGGAACCAAATAATGGGTTTTCATATTATGTCAGGGGGCAAATTAAACGGTTTTTGAATGACGTAGATTATTGTTCCGATTTGCTCAAAGCAAAAGAAATGGCCATTCAAGTAGAAGATACTTTGCTAGTCGATTGTCTGAAATAACAGATATAAAAATTACGAGAATTAAATCGATCCGAAAATAAAATCATAAAATATTTGCTGTTTTTGGGTACAAATATACCGTCTAACAATATTTATAATCGATACCGTAAGAATTTAGATAGGTAGTTTGACTAAAGTTGTGATAAACTTAAGGGTAAAATTAGAAAAGAGCTAATTCATTTCATTATGATTTAGCTCTTTTTTTTGCTTTTGTACATCTGATGAAGATCGGTGAATTGAGATATTTAACTGATCGATTATGAAAACGTTATGTCGTGAAAATCATCGTTATCGGCAATTGAGAATTCATTTTTGAAATGATCATATTTATACAATAAAGTGCCATAATTCAATAGAGATCTTCCATTGTCATAGTTGTTTTGGTAGAATATAGGAGCATAATATAATGTGATACCTATGTTTTTAAAATCATATCGTATACCTGTGGTAATATAGGTCTGAATCATTTTTTCTTTTTGATCATCGGTGAAAGGTTCTATTTCCATATAGCTATTTTCATTTTCCCAGTTTTCAATCTCTCTAACCAAAAAATCAGCATCTTTACGGTTAAAAAATTGTTTTTTATAACCTAAATTTTGAATATTTTCAGCCAATTCTATTTCAACCACTATTTGTGGAGGCTCAGGATATTTTAAACGGTAATCTTGGAGTTCCTGGGTGAATCTGTCATTTTTCTCTTTTTCCTTCTGTTCAAAAAACTCTTCTAGAGTAATGTTTTCAGCCTCAAGCTTATCCTGAATCTCTTTTTTTAATCTTAATTTAGGCTTTCGATTTTCTTCTTTATTCATAATATTGGGTATTTATAGGTAACTAACTGTTTGTTGTGCCTTGATGTATCAAAACTTTCGGATGATTTAAATTACATGGCATACGATCGTGAATCCTTAACAAAGTTTGTCTTAAACCTTGTTTTGATCTTCATAAATAATGCGAAATATAAACTTTAAAGTGTCTATTAGATTTATTTTAAAAATAGTATATAATTATTGGGTTAATATACGAAATAGAATTTAATAATTTATCTTATGATGTAATTATTATTACTTCATGGAAACTGCGCGAAGGGATCTTAAAGTGTCATGCATTAGTTACTTTCAAGAAGAATGATGTTCTTGCGTAAAATAACCTTGTATTTTTAATAGGAAAGAATATACAGTTCATCTGTTTATAGGATTTGTTAATAATTTTATCTGTGTAAATTATATTCTATTGAAGGTTAATTTATTAGGAGAGCCTAAAGATCAGATAAATTTCATTTGCTATTTTTTTTTGTTTAAATTTAGTTAGTTGAGATAGCCAAAATAGAACGTTAATTATTTGAAAAATTAGAAACCAATGGAAAACGAATTCAATGACATTAATAAGTGTCCATTTCATAATGGAACATTGCGTAAGGCTGTTGCTGGTGGAGGTACAACAAATCAAGATTGGTGGCCAAACCAGTTAAAAGTTAATTTATTGCGTCAACATGATGTAAAGTCTGATCCTATGGGTTTGGATTTTGATTATAAAAGAGAATTTGAAAGTTTGGATCTGGATGCAATAAAAAATGATTTAAAGGAATTAATGACAAAATCTCAAGATTGGTGGCCTGCGGATTTTGGTCATTATGGACCATTATTTATTCGTATGGCTTGGCATAGTGCAGGGACTTACCGTGTTGGCGATGGACGTGGGGGAGCAGGTCGAGGACAGCAACGTTTCGCACCTTTAAATAGCTGGCCAGATAACGTGAGCTTAGATAAAGCAAGACGATTGTTATGGCCTATAAAACAAAAATATGGACGTAAGATTTCTTGGGCAGACTTATTGATTTTAACCGGGAATATGGCTTTGGAATCAATGGGCTTTAAAACTTTGGGTTTTGCAGGAGGACGTGAGGATGTTTGGGAAGCAGATCAGGATGTATATTGGGGCTCAGAGAAAACATGGCTTGGTGGCGACGTTCGTTATGCAGATGGATCTGAGGGAGTAAAGGAAGGACATGGCGTATTGGTGTCTGACGATGACGCTGATGGTAAGATTCATAGCCGAAATTTAGAAAACCCATTGGCAGCAGTTCAAATGGGTTTAATTTATGTAAATCCGGAAGGACCTGATGGTAATCCCGATCCTATTGCGGCAGCAAAAGATATCCGGGATACTTTTGGACGTATGGCTATGGATGATGAAGAAACGGTCGCATTGATTGCCGGCGGGCATACGTTTGGTAAAACGCATGGAGCAGCGTCTGCTGATCATGTTGGTAAGGAACCTGAATCTGCTGGTTTAGAATCTCAAGGACTCGGGTGGGAAAATTCTTTTGGTACAGGGAGAGGTGGAGATACCATTACTTCAGGTCTGGAAGTGACCTGGACAAGTAGACCTACAGAGTGGACAAATCTGTTTTTTGAAAACTTGTTTGATTTTGAATGGGAGTTAACAAAAAGTCCTGCTGGAGCTCATCAGTGGGTAGCTAAAGATGCTGGTGATATTATTCCGCACGCGCACGATCCGAATAAAAAATTAAAACCGACTATGCTGACCACAGACTTGTCTTTGCGTTTTGATCCTGAATACGAAAAAATATCACGTCGCTTCAAGGATAATCCACAAGAGTTTGCTGATGCATTTGCTCGTGCCTGGTTCAAATTAACGCACCGTGATATGGGACCTCGTTCGCGTTATTTAGGTGCCGATGTGCCTCATGAAGAGTTTATATGGCAGGATCCACTTCCTAAGGTTGATTATGCTGAGATTGATGAGACAGATATTCAATCTCTAAAAGCACAGATTTTAAATACAAGTCTATCGATTTCGGAACTGGTATCTACAGCATGGGCTTCGGCCTCAACTTTTCGTAATTCGGATAAACGGGGAGGAGGAAATGGAGCTCGAATCCGCTTAGCTCCGATGAATGCCTGGGAGGTCAATAAACCGATGCAATTAAATAAGGTATTAACAATATTAACAGACATTCAAACACGGTTTAATAATGCACAGTTTGGAGGGAAAAAAGTTTCAATTGCTGATCTGATTGTTTTATCGGGTGCGGCTGCTATTGAAAAAGCGGCACACCAGGCGGGTTACGATGTGGAAGTTCCTTTTATTTCGGGGCGTACAGATGCTAGTCAAGACCAAACTGATGTAGAGTCGATTGCCTTCTTAGAACCACTAGCAGATGCATTTAGAAATTATCGTAAATTAAAAAACAAAGCAGTATCTACCGAAGAATTATTGATCGATAAAGCACAATTATTAAATCTTTCAGTTCCTGAAATGACTGTTCTAATAGGAGGTCTTCGTGTACTTGATATCAATTTTGACGAATCTAAACATGGTGTATTTACCTCACGTCCAGGACAGCTGACCAATGATTTTTTCGTAAATCTTTTAGATATGGCAACGCAATGGAAGCCAATGGATGAAACGAAAGAATTGTATTTAGGTAGTTGCCGTAAATCGGGTCAACCGAAGTGGACTGCGACACGTGCTGATCTCGTATTTGGCTCGCATGCTGAACTTCGGGCTGTTGCAGAAGTGTATGCTGAGTCTGGCAATGAAAAGTCATTTGTGGATGCTTTTATAAAAGCTTGGAATAAAGTGATGAATGCTGATCGTTTTGATAAGATATCTTAAATAAGGGTTTAATCAATACCTTTTAGAGCATATCGATTTGCTTTGGCTTGGATGAAGTCATTCAGCCACCGATACTGTTTAATTCCTATTTATACAGAAAATCCTCTCATTTAATTTGAGAGGATTTTCTGTGTAATGCTATTCGAAACCTTTTGCAGAAGATACGATACGGTATGCACAACGTCTCGCCCCTGCTATGATATGATCGGTACGTTGTACCAAGACGGATTCGCCTAAGACGGATTGAAAAATCTGAAGTTCTGAAGCACAAAATCCTTGGCAGACTTTAGCCGCTGCACAAATAGGACAATGATTTTCTACTAGCAGATATCCCTCGTCATCTTCAGTATAATCTGCCATGTAGCCCTCTCGGGTACGAATGGAGACTAATCTTTCAATCTTAGACTTTAGATTGGGTAAAGGGTCGATCTCTTCATGATATCTTTTTTTTCCTGTTGCTTCATTGACTTCAATGATCGTCTGTAAAGCTTCTGTCCCTATTGACTCTTTAATTATTGTCAATAATTTCACCGTTAACTCTGCATGGGTATCCGGAAATTTGCTGTTTCCGAGTTCTGAAATATTGAAATATTTTTGTGGCCGCCCGACTCCCTTTGATTCTGTCTCTACTTCAATCAAGCCTTCATCCATAAATTTAACCAGCTGTTGCCTAACACCTTCTTTGGTTATTTTTAATTCATGGGCAATGTCGAGTGCCGTTAACGGACCTCGCATTTTCAGTAACATTAAAATTCGGTTTGTCGTCATAAAATAATAAAACAAGTATTTGGTTGTTTTATTATTCAAAATTACTACTTTTGTTACACTTATCAAAATAGATACATGTAAGTCTACTTCTTCTGATTATCAAATTTGGTAAATGCTAAGTAAGAATTGTAATAATTATTTTTATGTGGATAGATACACCAGAAATACACCGTCCGAAAAAGATTGCTCAGTCAGCATTTCTTGCCTTTACAACTGTTGTTCCCTATTGGAATATACTGAAGAGGTAATTTCACTACTATAAAGATTAAAATCTAGTTTTTATCACTAGAAAAGAGTAAAAATATCCCCAAGCTAAATACAGGTTTGAGCGGGGAGCGGAATTCCTATGTCTAGTCTTTTAACGATAATATGTATGGAATCTCAGGCAAAAGCTCATGCCTAGTTTATTACTTATTGTTTCATTACTAAATTATTATCATGAAAAAAATGCACTTATATCTATTGTTATTTCTCGTCTCGGGAATGGTCTCCTGCGATTCAAAGAAAGAAACAGCAACAAGTGAAATAATTGCCTATCCTGTACTTACACTAAAATCTGAAAAAGCGACTCTGTCGGTAGAGTATCCAACGACGTTAGAAGGATTGCAGACAGTAGAGATTCGTTCAAAAGTAGATGGTTATATAGAGGAAGTCTTTATCGAAGAAGGCAGTCTTGTGCACACTGGGCAAAAGCTATTTAAAATAGATGCCAATCGATTCGTGCAGGATGTGAATCAACGAAAAGCGGCAGTATTAGCAGTGGAAGCAGCCCTAGAAACGGCTAGTATTCAAGTGTTGAGAACGCAGTCTCTTGTGGACAAGAAAATCGTAAATTCATTTGAACTGACGACAGCGAAGAATGTAGAAAGGGTTAAAAAGGCTGAACTTAATCAGGCAAAAGCAGCATTGTCAGATGCACAATCACAACTAGCATTTACACAGATTGTTAGCCCAATATCAGGTATAGTAGGACGGTTGCCACTTAAAAAGGGCAGTCTAGTCAGTAGTACTTCTGAAACTGCTTTGACCACAATTGCGAATACGAAGGAAGTATATGCGCATTTTTCTTTGAGTCAGAAACAGCTTAATAGCTTTCTAAATCAATATCCAGGTAAGAGCATGGCTGAGAAGTTAAGGAATATACCTCACGTTAATTTACGGACTGCTGATGGAAAAGATTACGGGTCTAAAGGAAAAATTCAGAGTCTGAGCGGGGTCATAAGTTTAGAAACCGGATCTGCAAATTTTAGAGCATTATTTCCAAATCCTGATGGTTTATTATGGAGCGGAGCGAGCGCAACTTTACAGCTCCCGACAACAATTGATGAAGCAGTGAAGGTTCCTAAAAAAGCGGTTTTTGAAATGCAGGGAAATCACTATGTCTACACGGTAGAGGCTAAAAATACCGTACACCTTACCGAAATAAAGGTATTGCCGATAGCAACAGAACAACACTATGTGGTGCAATATGGGCTTGCGCCTGGTGATATGGTTATCACTGAAGGAATTGGAAACCTAAAAGATGGTATGCAAATTCAACCTAACCCTGTATCCACAAAATAATAGAGAAGAAATGCTGAAAAAATTTATAGAAAATCCCGTTCTATCGACGGTAATATCGATAATAATTGTGATGCTGGGAATCCTGGGACTGATGTCACTTCCTATTTCACAATATCCAGAAATTGCACCTCCGACAGTTGTTGTAACAGCCTCTTATCAAGGAGCAAACGCGAATGTTGTAATGAAAAGTGTGATTATACCCTTGGAGGAACAGATTAATGGTGTAGAGAATATGACTTACATGACTTCTACGGGTAGTAATAATGGTACTGCAACTATTACCATCTTTTTTAAACAGGGAACGAATGCAGATATGGCCGCAGTGAATGTACAGAATCGGGTCAGTAAAGCTACTAGCTTGCTACCAGCGGAGGTTATTAAAGCAGGAATTACAACAAGCAAGCAGTTGAGCAGTACGGCTTTTAGTTTTTTGCTTTACAGTAAAGATGGAAAATACGATAGGAAGTTTCTGGATAACTACCTGCGTATAAATATTATGCCTCAGATGAAAAGGGTTGAGGGTGTTGGTGCTACAGAGATTTATAGTGATCAGGAATACTCGATGCGTATTTGGTTGAAACCGGATGTTATGGCCACTCATGGTCTTATACCGGAAGACATTATGGCAGCATTAAGGGAACAAAATATTGAAGCTGCACCGGGAAAAATAGGTGAAAATAGCCGTCAATCATTACAATATGCATTGAAATATACGGGGCGCCTCGAAGATCCTGAACAATTTGAAAATATTATCTTGAAAAGTGGTGTTGCGGGCGATTACTTACGTTTAAAGGAGGTCGCAGATATTGAATTTGGCGCCCTGGATTATACGACATCGCTAATTACGCAGGGAAAACTTTCTTCCGGAGGTGCCATTAGCCAGATTTCGGGATCTAATGCAAGAGATTTGATCATTGCTTGTGAAAATATTTTAAAAGAAGCGTCAAAGGATTTTCCTCCAGGAGTGGAATATCATACTTTCTTGAATGCAAATGATTTTTTGGATGCTTCGGTTGAGAAGGTTATTTATACAATTATTGAAGCATTTATATTGGTTTTTTTAGTGGTCTTTCTCTTTTTACAGGATCTGCGTTCGACTTTGATTCCAGCGATCGCAGTACCGGTCGCCATTATAGGAACGTTTTTCTTTTTAAAGCTTTTTGGTTTCACCATCAACCTCCTTACTTTGTTTGCACTGGTGTTGGCCATAGGCATTGTGGTTGATGATGCTATTGTGGTGGTCGAAGCAGTACATGCAAAATTAGATCAAGGGGCTAAATCGGCCAAGAAAGCTACATTGCATGCCATGAGCGAAATCAGTGGTGCCATTATTTCAATTACGTTGATTATGTCGGCGGTTTTTGTACCAGTCACTTTCATTACAGGATCTGCTGGAGTATTTTACAAACAGTTTGGACTGACATTGGCAGTGGCCATTATTATTTCAGCAATAAATGCGTTAACATTAAGTCCCGCTCTATGTGCTTTACTGTTAAAACCCCATGTAGCAGATGTTGAAAAGCCAAAGGGTTTCTTGCCAAAGTTTTTTACCAGTTTTAATGTGGCTTTTGAAGTAGTAACCAATAAATATATTGGTGTCGTACGCCTTTTAATCCGTCATAAATGGATTTCATTTGCAGGTATTGCAACATTTGCGCTGGTATGTTATTTCTTGGTAAAAACAACACCGACAGGTTTTGTCCCTAATGAAGATGGTGGTGCTATCTATGGAAATGTGGTTTTACCGCCGGCATCTACTCTAGAACGTACGGAAAAGATTGCATTTGAAGTCGACAGTATTGCGCGCAGTATACCGGAAGTCGAATTATCTTCTACACTCTCAGGCATGGACTTACTGCACGGTACTGGAGGTTCCTATGGAGCATTGTTCATTCGGTTAAAACCCTGGAAAGAACGTGCCGGAAAAGAGCAAAGTGCCGCAGCTGTTGTACAGAAGTTATTTCAAAAAACTGCTCATATCAAAGAAGCAAATATTATTTTCTTTGCTGCACCGACATTGCAGGGGTTTGGTAATAGTAATGGTTTTGAGTTGCAGCTACAAGATAAAACAGGTGGAAATTATCTACAGTTTAATAAAAATATCGATACGTTCATTGGTGCTTTAAATCAACGCCCTGAAATCAATTATGCTACGAGTTCTTTTAATATTGGTTTTCCTGAGTTAGAAATTAATGTCAACGTAGCCCAATGTAAGGCCGCAGGTGTAAGTGTTAATACGGTACTGACGACACTTCAGGGATATTTTGGAGGTATCTACGCCTCTGACCTTAATCGCTTTGGAAAGCAATATCGTGTCATGATGCAGGCAGGAGCTGATTATAGAGCAAAAGAAGAAGATATTAATAAGATTTATGTGCGAACTTTTAAAGGCAATATGGCACCGATATCTGAATTTGTTACTTTGAAGAAGACGTATGGACCTGAATTTATTCAACGTTTTAACTTATTTACTTCAAGTACCATAACAGGGATACCGAATGAAGGATATAGCTCTGGAGATGCTATTAAAGCGATAGAGGAGACAGCAGCTCAAACCTTAGACCGAGGCTATACCTATGAGTTTTCGGGTTTGACCCGCGAAGAGCTGTCTAGCGGTAGTCAAACAGTATTAATATTTTCACTGTGTCTTCTTTTTATCTATTTCCTTTTAAGCGCTCAATATAAGAGTTACATCCTGCCACTTTCCGTTCTTTTATCATTGCCAATCGGTTTAGCTGGAGCTTTTATTTTTGCGAAGTTATTTTCGGTAGATAATAACATATTCTTACAGATCAGTCTCATCATGTTGATCGGTTTATTGGCTAAAAATGCGATTCTTATTGTGGAGTTTGCACTTTTGCATCGATTGAGCGGAAGAACATTGGTGCAGTCCGCAATCTATGGCGCAAAATCAAGGTTACGACCTATTTTAATGACTTCCTTCGCATTTATTTTCGGATTGATTCCATTGATGTTAGCTACTGGTGCAGGTGCATTGAGTAATAAATCTATCGGAACTGCGGCTGTAGGAGGGATGTTGATCGGGACTGTATTTGGTGTGTTTGTTATTCCTATTTTATTTATTGTTTTCCAGGCATTACAGGAAAGACTATTTGGTGTCAAGGAGCCAAGCCATACACCTCGTATATTAGAAGATGAACATTAACATGCTAGATTTCGACTTATTCGGTCGCTTAATAAAATAAATAAAATTTTCGTGCTTAGCGCATATAATCTTACGCTAGCTTCATATTGATCAAACAGAAAAAGGCTAGTGTGAAAATTTAAAAATTAAGATATGATACATTATTATAGTCAATTGAAAAAAAAATCCTATAGATTGGCATTCATGTCAATACTGGGACTTTTGACCTGGAGTTCTTGTCACGTAACCCGTCCCTATAGTGTGCCGGAAAATAAAGTTAAAAACAGCTTTCGGTCACCTACTTATAGTGCTCTTGATTCAGGTTATGTGAAGAATATAGCTCATGATACGATCAATATAGCTACTGTGAAATGGTCTGATATGTTTACAGATACTATGTTGCAGCAATTGATCACAGAGGGGTTACAAGCGAATATAGACATCAAAATTGCAGTTGAGCGGATTACGGAGGCGCAGGTAAATGTGCGATTAAAAAAAGCGGCATTTTTGCCTTCATTAGAAGCTAGTATCTCTGCCAATGCACAACAGATGCCCGCTTTTCAGAGTTTTGGTTATCCGCGTAATAATACCCAATATGATATGCGATTATATACGGACTGGGAAATTGATATCTGGGGTAAACTTGGAAGCGCTAAACGTGTTGCGTTGTCACAGCTTTTAGCGACTGATGCCGCAAAGCGTGCGGTACAAACACAGTTAATTGCCAATATTGCCTCAGATTATTACGAATTACTGGCTCTGGATCAACAGTTGATGATAATTAAAAAAACTGCTGAGAACCGTGCTGAAGATGCGGCCGCAATAGCGGAACTTTTTGAAAATGCAATGCTTAATGGCGTAGCGGTAGTACAGAGTAAAGCAAACTATTATGAAGCAGAACTAGATGTGCCGGATATTGAGCAAAAGATTAAAGAAACTGAAAATAGGCTTAGTTTTTTAGTAGGCCGACATCCTAGTGCCATCCTCAGACAGTCTCTAATGCAACAACAGGTGAATTATGATTTAAATCCTGGAATTCCCGCACAATTGCTCGCGCACCGTCCTGATGTTCAAATGGCAGAATTTAATTTTAGAGCGGCATTTGAGGAAACGAATGTAGCACGTACATATTTCTATCCTGCATTATCTATAACAGCTGCTGGAGGTTTTTCAAATCTTGGTTGGAATCAGTGGTTTTCGAGTGCAAGTTTATTTGGTTCTATAGCAGGGGGGATTGCACAGCCTATTTTCAATAAAGGTGTCAATAAAGCAAGACTGTCAACTGCTCAAGCAAAACAGCAACAGGCGTTGTATCAATTCGAGAAATCTCTATTGGTAGCCAGCCAGGAAGTTTCTAATGCACTTTTTGAATATGATACGGCAATCAAAAAAATGAAATCCCGCAAAAAACAACTTGAAGCATTAACGCAGGCCGTTGCATTTAATAAAGAATTGTTTCTGAACCACCAGAACACCAATTATACCGACGTACTAACAGCAGAGCAAAATCTGTTACGTGCAGAATTGAAAAATATAGCAGATCAAAGTCAAAAATTGTATGCTGTGGTTCAATTGTATCGAGCCCTTGGCGGCGGTTGGGATTAACGGCTAATAATAAAGGGCTACCTGAGATAATGGTAGCCCTTATA
This sequence comes from Sphingobacterium sp. B16(2022), assembly GCF_012030425.1. Classification (GTDB taxonomy): domain Bacteria; phylum Bacteroidota; class Bacteroidia; order Sphingobacteriales; family Sphingobacteriaceae; genus Sphingobacterium; species Sphingobacterium anhuiense. The sequence goes on from NZ_JAAUVN010000002.1 coordinate 754,305, forward strand.
CTATTGATTGTAGGCTATTAAGCTCCTAAAAAGTCTTTTTCTAAATCTAAAGGGGCAATATAGCTTCCATTTTTGTATACGCGCATATTTCCACCTGAAATCTCGTCGATTAATAATAGATCTCCCGTAGCTTTATCTCTTCCGAATTCCAATTTGATATCGTAAAGTTCTAAATCCTTCTTTGCCAATTCCGTTTTTATGATTCCACAGATTTTTTTTGTTAAAGATTTTAATTCTTGATAATCAGCTTTTGATAAAATACCTAATAATTCCAAAGCATCATCCGAAATTGTAGGATCGCCTCTTTCGTCATCTTTAATCGTTACTTCCACAAAAGCATCTAGCGCATCACCTTCTTGGCAATAAGCAGCGTATCTTCTCAAGAAACTGCCTACAGCACGGTATCTACAAATGACTTCCAATCCTTTCCCAAATGGAGTCGCTTCTTTAACCACCATACTAACCTCATCTAAATTAGCGGAGACATAATGTGTTGCAATACCCTGTTCAGCTAAACGCTCGAAGAAGAACTGGGTCATTTTAAGTCCTGACTTTCCAGCACCATCAATGGTTAGCCCAACAGTATTTGCTCCAGGATCAAATACACCATTTTCACCAGTTACGTCGTCTTTAAATTTCAATAGTACTTGATTTTGTTCTAGACTGTAGACATCTTTGGTTTTACCTTTGTAAATTAAATTCATAAATAATAAGAATAGATCAATGTAATTAACAAAAATAATGTAAATATTATAAAGAAAGTTGGTTTTAGATCATAATTATGAATAATGAAGGTTTTGAATTGATAAACAAGTCGACATATCTTTAAGATTCGTGAATAAATACCGATATATAGCTTTAAAGATTATAATCAGTGCTATTTTATTGCGGATGTAATCAAAATTATCTAAGTTTAGCATTTATAAACAATTATAATCTTAAAATAATGTCACCTCTATTCAATTTAGTAAATAAGGAACACTTGGTAAATATTGCCAAGAATGGGAGGGGACAGTGGAACTTTAATTTTATTGATTAAAAATTGAATTTATAACCTAATATTATTTACAAAGGCAGTGATCAGTTGTATGTCTCACTGTCCTTAAAAAAGAGGAATCTTAAAATATGTTAAAAACTATATTATTGATAAGTGCAGGGCTTTTAATAGGGCAATCTCTGTTTGCACAAGAATCTATCAAGTTGAAAGATCTGGATCTATCTCATGCTTGGCAGGAGTATGGTATTTTGCAGAAGGGAAGTTCAGTTACAGGCGAACCTGTAACGATTAATGGGACAGTTTATGATGATGTGCTTGGAGTGCAAGCGAAAAGTATTATCAAGATTAAGTTGGAAAAAAATGCAACGCGTTTTGTTGCTCAAGTAGGTATAGCTGAATCTAAAATTGATGTTAAAGATAAATCTTTGACCATTATACCATTAGTCGACGGTACCAAATTGCATTTCATTGAAAAGCAAGGACAGAAACAGTTTGTCGGTGTCACAAAAAGTAATCCTGTCTTAGAAAAAGGTTCCGTAAAATTTACTTTGAAAGGTGATGGTAAACCTATTTTTGTAAGTTCAGTAATTAAAGGAGGAGATCGTCCTCAGCAGATTGACGTTCCTTTAAAAGACGTGATGTATCTTGAACTTGTGGCCGAAACAACTGATGATGGTCCTAGTGGTGATCACGCCGTTTGGATTGCACCGAAGATTGATTATAAAACTATAAAACCCCAACTTGTTGACGTGGGAACAGTGGGCCCTGGTGCTAATATGGATGCTAGAATCAGTAAGAAACTTGCTGCGAAAATCAAAGCATTGCCACTAATGAAACAATTGTCATCAGACAAGACGGCATTTGATTGGTTAATTACTCCTCAGAAATCTAAAGCTGGAATTTACACTTCGGCAGATGGTAAAAATATCATAATAGCAAATGCGATGGTGTCACGAACTTTTCGGATTTTCCCTAATTTGGCGACGGTAGATATTACGAACCGTATGTTAGGGGAAAGCTTGATCAGGGCAGTAAGTAGTGAGGGAACGATACAGATTGACGGTAAAAAATGGAATATTGGCGGTTTAAATGGTCAAGAAGAAAGGGGATATCTTAAGAATGAGTGGTTAGATAAAATGACAACATTACCGGAATCGTTTATGGTAGAAGATTTCGAAATAAAACCACTGGAAGAAAGAATCAAATGGGCCCGCAATCGCTGGGCACTTAATAAAGAACCAATATCAGGTCAGCAACTTGTATTTACCCTTCGTGGTGAACGAGAGTTGAAGGATGTGAAAGTGAAGCTTTATTTTAGCATCTATGATCATATTCCGGTGATTAGTAAAAGAATGGAAGTGATTAATGAATCTACATTACCAATCAATATTGACTTCTTTCAATTGGAATATTTGGCATTCTCAGAACCTGAGTCACCCGGAGATGGTGATCCTTCAGTTTTTAGATTACCCAATATTCATGTTGAGAGTGATTTCGCCGCAGGAGGGGCCTTTACTGAGAAAACAACCGATATTACAGAAAAATGGGTGACAGATCCTGCTTACACCTCGCAACGTAATTATCTCCTGGAGACTCCTTGTGTATTGGATGTATCACCTAAGCTTGGTCCGAATTACAGCTTAGAAAGTAAAGGTACTTTCCAATCATTCACTGTTTATGAAATGCCATTTGATAGTGATGATCGGGAGCGTAAAGGATTGTTTACGCGTAAGATGTATCGGACTATAGCGCCATGGACTAGCGAGAATCCTATCTTTATGCATTTAACATCCACAGATCCTGAAGTGGTACATAGAGCCATAGATCAGTGCGATTCGACAGGTTATGAGATGATTATACTTAGCTTTGGTTCGGGGTTAAATGCGGAAGATATCTCCGATGCAAACATCGCGAAATTCAAGGGTTTTGTTGATTATGCACGTAGTAAAGGCATTGATATGGGATGTTATTCCCTTTTAGCCAGCAGATGGATCAGTGATGAGGTCGATGTGATTAATCCCGAGACAGGTAAACGTGGAGGGATGCGCTTTGGTAGTTCCCCCTGTCTGGCTAGTGATTGGGGGTATGAGTATTTTGAGAAAATAAAATACTTTTTTGAAAAGACAGGCATGAAGTGTTTTGAACATGATGGTTCTTATCCCGGAGATTTCTGTGCTTCGACTACCCATGCACATCACGAGGGTTTAGCAGATTCACAATGGAAACAATTTCAGAAGGTTACTGAACTTTATCACTGGATGTCTACGCAGGGAATATACATGAATGTACCCGATTTTTATTTCTTGAATGGATCTAATAAAGTTGGAATTGGCTACAGAGAAGCGAACTGGTCTTTACCTCGCGATCGTCAACTCATACATGCACGTCAGTTAAATTATGACTGTACATGGGATAGAATTCCATCATCTTTATGGAGTTTTGTGCCATTAGTAGAGTACCAAGGAGGAGGAAAAGATGCGACTTTAGAGCCATTGAATGACCACCTTCATGAATATAAGATGCATATGATCCAAAATTATGGTGCAGGTGTGCAAGCATGTTACCGAGGGCCTCGTCTCTACGATACACCAAAAACAAAAGAAATGGTCGTCGATGTGATTAAATGGTATAAGCGTTATCGCAATATATTGAACAGTGATATCATCCACTTACGTAAACCTGATGCTCGGGACTGGGACGGAATGATGCACGTGAATCCTGATGAAAAAGAGAAAGCTTTTGCATTATTTTTTAACCCTACAGATAAAGAAATCGTACGTAAAATTCAAGTACCGCTTTATTATACTGGATTGTGCACAACAGCAAAAATCCGAGAACAAGAAGGAAGTTTAACGACTTACCAATTGAACCGTGATTACACGGTAGAATTGACGGTTAAAATACCAGCAAATGGATATACTTGGTACGTAGTAGAATAATCCACTTTTATACACAGGTTGAAAGCGCTAAAGCAAATTTCCTGCTTTAGCGCTTTTTTTAATCATGTTTTTTAAGGTAACGTAGCTTGTGAATTTTTTCTTTAGAAAGTTTTCTATAAAACGTATGTTTCTATTACAAGTTTATATACTGTTTATTTGATGAAGCACAAGTATCGAAGTTGATTGATTTTTCCGATAATATAATGGATTTTCACAAAAATAAAAGGTATAGTTCATCTATATTTGTTCCATATTTAATAAAATAGAATAGAAATTCAATGAAAAAATCAATTTTTATAGCGATTACTACTGTAGTAGGGTTTGTTTTTAATACTCAGGCTCAAGAGTACAAGAAACATGAAATCAGAATTGACTATAGCGATGCGACTCCATTGGTGATAGCAGATGTCTTTACAAATGCTTTTGTCAGTGCAATATCGGGAAGCGAAAGTTCAAATGAACAAGCATTTGGTATGCTGTCGGCGGGATATCGCTATGCGCTGAGTAATCGATTTTCGATAGGAGCCGATCTAAGCTATGCTAATGCTTCTTCAGATATGAAAAACAAGAGCACAAATGAGATTACCTATAGAAAGAGTAATTTTTACATGGTGTTGCCTACCGCTAAATATTCATATGTGAAAAGCGGAATAATTGATTTTTATGGTACAGTTGCTTCTGGAGCAATATTGGCTAACGGTAGTGATAGAACAGATCATGAAAAGACCACTACCAATGATATAATCTTTGCTTTTCAGGTAAATCCATTGGGTTTGCGAATTGGTAAAGATTGGGGTGGTTTTCTTGAAGCCGGTTATGGTTTTAAAGGCATTTTTGCACTAGGCGCAAGTTACCGTTTTTAAATATATTGATAGATTTTAATGTAACTTATTTAATATATAACGAAGTTAAAGCCGTGCCACTAAGCACGGCTTTTTTTGTTGAAAAATAATATAGTATTTGCTCAGAGGTAGATTAAGAGTCTTTTGTATAGAAAAGTTGTTGGAAATATGTCGGAAATTTATAAAAGGGCTCTCGCTTAGTCTGTTTGTGTCTCCTTTTATTTTTTATATCTTAGGAAGAGTAAACTAAATATAAACCTGAAATCAATTGATTTATCATATCCTGATCCTTTAATGTTAAATTATTCATTTTAATTGGTGGGGATAGTTATAGGTAAACTTTTGTAATGGCAATCAACGCCTACATTATGATGAATAGACAAAAATTTATTAAAACTTCTACTTTATTAGCTGCATCTGCATTATTATTTAAAGGAACAAATGTGTTGGCAGATACAAAAAAAATACGGATTGGTGTAATCGGCGTAAATGGGATGGGATGGTCCAATTTGACCGCAATATTAAAAAATACAAATGTAGTATGCACTGCACTTTGTGATGTAGATGAAAATGTTCTAAATACCCGTGTTTCCGAATTGAAAAAGCGTGATATAAACGTTAAGACATATATTGATTATAAGCAATTATTAGCAGATAATAATGTTGATGCTGTGATTATAGGAACGCCCGATCATTGGCATTGTTTGATGATGGTGGATGCCGTTGCGGCAGGGAAACATGTCTATGTAGAAAAACCGATTGGCAATTCGATCAAAGAGTGTGAGCTCATGGTGGCCGCCGCTCAAAAGTATAATGCTATTGTTCAAGTAGGGCAGTGGCAACGTAGTCAACAGCATTTTGAGGATGCTATGAAATTTCTACATGCTGGTAGTCTCGGTAAGGTAAGAATGGTTAAAGTATGGGCCTACTTAGGTTGGAAGAAGGATGTTCCAATTGTCCCGGATTCAGCAATTCCAGCAGGTGTACATTATGATAGATGGCTGGGCCCTGCTACAAAAAGGCCTTTTAATGTAAATCGTTTTCATTTTAATTTCCGTTGGTTTTGGGATTATGCCGGCGGTCTGATGACAGATTGGGGCGTGCATATGCTGGATTTTGCGTTGATCGGTATGAAAGTTTCGGATCCACGTTCGATCATGGCAGCAGGAGGAAAATTTGCTTATCCTGATGATGTTGAGGAGACACCAGATACTTTGACAACTTTATATGAGTTTGATGGGTTTAATGTGCAGTGGGAACATGCAATAGGTATTGATGGTGGACCTTATAACAAAGGCCATGGTGTGGCTTTTATTGGAAACAATGGTACTTTAGTACTGAATAGACAGGGGTGGGAAGTATTGCCAGAAGGGGATCGAATGGCTGCGGTACCATTTCAAAAATCTAAAGATAATGGTTTGGAAAGGCATATGGACAACTTTGTTGAAGCAATTCTTACGCGAAATAAAAGTATTCTGAAAGCCCCTGTTGAAGCGGGTGCGCATATTGCCATTTTATCTCAAATGGGAAATATTGCATACAGAACGGGGAAAAAATTGTACTGGAATAAAGACAAACGTCAGTTCTCAGATAAAGAAGCGAATGAGTATTTGGTTGCAAAATATCATAATGGTTATTCGTACCCCAAAGTGTAGTTATTTAGGATTGATAGTTACTGGTTGGAAATATAAAACTATTATTTTATCATTTTTTATTGCATTGCTATCTTCTCAATAAATAGTATTTTTATTTATTGAGAAGATGACCCATTTAATGTAATCAGAACAAAAATATTATTTGTCTTCCTACCAAGATATACTTCCTGTTACTTTTTTATTGTAAATCTATACGATTCAAATTATTTGGGTTTCCTTGTTCTCATCTACTTTTTTTTAGAATGTATTAATTCACGCTGTATCTTTTTGATCAAAAATATGATCTTTTTAGGTTTTACATAGTTGTTACAATAACTGTTGCATAATTTAAGAGAACTAAAAAAACTGTATCGGAACATTTTTAGTAATTTTTATTATAAATAGTTACAGAAATTGATTTTAAGCTGTTTGAGTTGTTATATTATTTTTTATTAGAAAAAAGATTCTTCAGTATTGTTTTTTTGTCTCAAAATTATTTAAAAATGCATAGTACTATTTGTTATATGTTTATATCATATTTTTATTTATTAAAATCTAGTTGTTATATTTAGATCAACCAAATAATAAATTTTTGTAAAGTTTAATTCTTAACATGCTATGAAAACTCTCCAATTTAATGTGCCAACAGCCCAAGGACAAAGTTTAACAATACAAGAAGATGTAATGGATTCATTTTATCCTTATTTGCATAGGCATCAAGAAGCACAGCTGATGTGGATTAAAAAGGGTAAGGGCGTTTTAGTTGTCGAAGATACTTTGCATCCTTTTAAAGAAAATGATATATTCTTTTTGGGAGCAAATCAGCCTCACGTATTTAAATCGATGTCACAAGATGGCTTATTCAATGAATCAAGATCTATTTCTGTTTTTTTTGATCCACATGGTAAATTGAAGTCCTTGTTTTCGTTAGGTGAGTTTGATTCTTTGAACCAGTTTATTAACAGTAATTCTCGTGGATTTAAAGTTCCAGATGCTTATTTTAATCAAATTTCGGAAAGAGTAGTGCAATTAAAGAGTGTTGATGAGCTTGATAAATTGATGCAGTTCTTTTATTTGTTACGATCATTAGCCTCAATTTCTAAAGAAACAGATCCGCTGTGCATAGAAAGAATTGAATTTAATCGGGATGGGCCAAGTGGTGTAAGTCGAATTAATTTAATATGCAATTATATAAAAGAGAATTTTAAAAAGGAACTGAGTTTAGAAGATGTCGCCAACTATGCAAACTTAACCCCCCAGGCCTTCTGTAGGTATTTTAAAAAGCATTGCGGGGTGACTTTTGTATCTTACTTAAACCGCATTCGTATAAAGGAAGTCTGTAACCATTTAAATGAAGGTGGTCTAGAGAGTGTGTCCTTTATTGCCTATAATTGTGGTTTTAATAGCATCACTAATTTTAATCGTGTTTTTAAACAAGTAAGAGGGTGCAATCCGAAAGAATATACGGATAATTACAAAAATACTGTTTTTACTGGAATTTAATAAAAATGTATCTTGCTGGATAATGCTGCTGTAGAGCTATAATAATATTTAACATTTTATGTTAAAAAACGGCTCATCTTTGTTAAGATAAGGTTAAGATTTGAAGGTTACTATTGATAACTTAGTTATTACATAGACATGATAAACTAACATTTGAATCACTATTTTATGAAAAAAACAGCTATTACATTTCTAGCGGCTAACTTGCTGGTCAGTTCGGCTATTTATGCGCAGACCGTACTGAAAGGTAAGGTGGTCGGTCAAGATGGAAAACCAATCCCAGGGGTTTCCATTTCCTTACAGGACGGTACAGGAACACAAACTGGGCCTAATGGTGATTTTTCTATTTCATATAGACAAGCCGGTATCTTAAATGTTTCGGCTATTGGTTATGAACGAAAACAAATTAACCTTACAAATCAAACCAACCTCTCTATTACATTAGCTTCAAATACGGAAAGTTTGGACGAAGTGGTGGTGACAGCCATGGGTATTTCAAGAGATAAAAAATCTTTGGGATATGCCGTTCAAGAAGTAAAAGCCAAAGAGTTGACTGATGCTGGGCAATTAAGTGTAACTGGAGCTTTAACAGGTAAGGTTGCTGGGGTTCAGGTGAATCAATTTGGTGGAGCAGTAGGTTCTTCTGCGAGGATCTCTATTCGAGGAAACACATCACTTTTAAATGATCAACAACCTTTAATTGTAATCGATGGAGTACCAATTACTAATAACTCACAAAGAAGTGGGGATAATACCTATGGAGGTGTTGATTATGGTTCGGGTTTAAATGATATCAATCCAGAAGATATTGAAAATATTACTGTATTAAAAGGTGGATCCGCAGCTTTATACGGTATGCGAGGTGGTAAAGGTGTCATCATGATCACTACTAAGTCCGGTAAGCGCGCTAATAATGGTGTGCAAATATCCTATGATGCTAATTTCAGTATAGATAGAGCATCAACTATTCCAAAGTATCAAAACCTTTACGGCCAGGGGTCACGCGGTGACGAATATAATTATGGACTTTTAGCTAAGGGAAATGGATTAACTTACCAACAATTTGCGCAAGATAGTTCTTTTTCATACGTGGATGGGGCTGGAGGAGGAATAAATGATGGATTTGATGAATCTTGGGGACCTCGCTTAGATATCGGATTAATGCTTCCTCAATTCAATAGTCCTACCGTTGATGGTGTTAGACAAGCTACCCCTTGGATATCCCATAAAAATAATGTTAAAGATTTTTTCCAGACAGGTTTTTCTCAAAATCATAACCTTTCCTTATTAGCAAAAAGCGATCGTTCGTCAACCCGTGCTTCAATATCTTTTAGAGATCAAAAAGGAACAGTTCCAAATACGGATCAGAAGAAATACACAGCTCAACTGAATAACGAATATAAGATCAGTGATAAGATAACATTCGACATTATGTCGAATTATACCCGGACTGAAAGTGATAATTTGATTATGCAGGGGTATGATGGAGCTAATCCTATGAATGGATTGATTTGGTTCGGTAGACAAGTCGATATGAAAGATCTGAAAAGAAATTGGGATCAACGTGATGCTCAAGGTAATTATACCTATTATAATTGGAATTCGAATTATCATATGAATCCATATTACACGATGAATGAATCGCTAAACTCTTTGCAAATGAATCGTATTTTTGGAAAAAGTTCGCTTTATTATCAACCCTTTGATTTTTTGAAATTTGAGGGGCGAGTAGGTGTAGATTATGCTAACGCTAAGAGGTTTGAACGAAATTACTTCAATTTTGACCATTTGAATGGTAGTTTTAGCGAAAACAAAAATAATAGAACAGAGTTTAACGCTGATTTTATAGCAAATTTTAATAAACAATATGGGGATTTCAACATATTAGCTACAGCGGGTGCAAATTACCGCGATTATCAAATGAATCTAAATACACTTGGAGCAACAGGTCTGAATGTCCCTGGAGTTTATACGATCGCGAATAAGATTGGACCTGCTGAAACAATAATGGATAATGAGCACAATCGCTCTAATTCCATTTATGGTCAGGCATCCGTTGGCTGGCGAGATCAATTATATGTTGATGTGACTGCTCGAAATGATTGGTCTTCAACTTTAACAAAGTCATTCTTTTATCCATCAGTAAGTATGAGCTGGATCCCAACAACTTCTTTTGAAAGTATTAAAGGGGATTTCTTGTCATTTATGAAATTGAGATTGAATATTTCAGAGGTAGGTAATGCCACAGATCCGTATCGCAATAGAAATTATTATTATGCACAAACTGATGCATTTAATGATTTAGCGCAGATGTATAAAAGCATGACTTATGCGATTGAGAATTTGGTTCCAGAATCTATAAATACTTGGGAAACAGGAGTAGAATTAGGATTGTTCAATAATCGATTACATGCCGATTTTACTTATTATCATAAAAATGCGAAAAATCAATTACTTCCTGTAAATACATCAAATACAGTAAGTTTTACAAGAATGTTCTTGAATGCGGGTAATATTGAAAGCAAAGGTGTTGAACTTCAATTACGAGGTGATATTCTAAAGAAGGAAACTGGTTTGAACTGGACTGCGACAGCAAACTTCTCAAAAGATAAAAGTAAAGTTTTGGAATTATATCCAGCTCTAGATTTGAAGGATTATCAAATTGGATGGACTTGGGGGATTGCCAATATGGCTAGAGAAGGTCAACCATGGGGAACATTAGTAGGACCAGGATATGATCGTGTTGAAGATGGAGCAATGAAAGGGGCTATTAAGGTTACAAGTGCAGGTTTAGTTCAAAGTAAAGCTGCGCAAAATATAGGTAATGTTGTTCCAGATTTCTTAGCAAGTTTACGTAATGATTTTACTTATAAGGACTTTAGTTTTGGCTTTATGTTGGATTTTCGTAAAGGTGGAGACATTTGGTCACAAACGATGTCACATGGTTATACAACGGGTGTAGCAGAGATTACAGCAGCCAATGGAATACGCGAACGTGCAATACTTGCAGGAAGAGATGTAATGACAAATGAACGCTTTGCGATGTCTGATGGTAAGGGTGGATGGATAGAAAATAATATTGAAACGACCGCTCAGGATTGGTATGAGGGTGGCGGTATTGCAGCTATGTATGTTTTTGATGGTTCATTTTTGAAATTACGGGAAGCCTATTTTACGTATAATTTACCTCAACATCTTTATAGTCGAATTAAAGGGATAAAACGGGCAAATCTATCTGTAATCGGATCTAATTTGGCTTTGCTTTGGGTAGATAAGTCAAATACCATGAGAATAGATCCTGAATCAGGAGGTGTTTCAAGTGATTCTAGGGGTGTTGGTTTTGAACAAGCAACGGTTCCAAATTCTAGAAGCATTGGTTTAAAACTAGGATTTACTTTTTAACCTTTGTTCCGTTCGGTAAAATGATATTTCAATTGAATTAAAGAATCAGAATGATGAAAAAAATACTATTTAATATAAAATTTGCTTCGATACTCGCGATAGTTTGTCTAGCAGGTTGTACAAAAGACTTTGAGAAAATTAATACGGATCCAGATGCATTACCTGATGTTCCACCTCAAAATATGTTGATCAATGTACTCCGTAATGCAGGAGAACAATTTGGCGGGGATATCGACGGTTATGGCACCTTTGCTGGTTATATTGTTAAAATTCAATATCCAGACAATATGAGTGGGTTGATTCCGACCAATAATTCTTATGGAAATCGTTGGGCTGCTTGTTATTATAACATTACGCAGATGAATGATCTTTTAAAGAAAACCGAAGAACGAGCGCAAGCATTTAAGAATGTAAGAACCATCGCACGAATTTGGCAAAACTATATGTGGTCGCATTTATTGGATGGGTGGGGAGATATTCCTTATTCTGAGGCGTTTAAAGGGATGCCAGGAGATGGGAGTTTGTTGAAACCTAAATATGATAAACAAGAAGATATTTTTCCTGCCGTGTTAGCTGATTTGAAAAAGATTGCAGATGAAATGGATAAAGGGATTGGAGAAGATATAATTGGAAATTATGATATTATCTATAATGCAGATAATAATACAGCATTAGATGTGGAGATGTTAAGATGGCAGAAATTTTGTAATTCTTTGCGTCTTCGTATGGCTATGCGTATTTCTGCGGTATCACCAGCTCTCGCCAAATCGACAATTGAAGAGATTGCTGGAAATAAAGATAAATATCCAGTTTTGGAAACTAATGCCGAAAACTGTTATTTATATTACCCAGGAACGCTACCTTATATGGAACCGTGGTATAAATCTGGTATCAATGGGAAACGTATTGATAACTGGGGTATGTTTGACATATTTATAAATTACTTAAATGAAGTTGGAGACCCAAGAATTGCTTCAGTAGCACAGAAGACAAATGTAGGAACATATGTTGGTTATCAAAATGGATTAACAGCATCGCCTAGTCCTTTAAGGTCGGTATCATGGATCGGTGAGCATTACATTAACAATGCAGGAGGATATACACCATTTTATCGATCAAGTGAAACCTATTATATATTAGCGGAAGCAGCAATGCTAGGTTATAATGTTGGAATAACAGCCGAAGCGGCATATAATAAGGCGGTCATGATTTCCATGGAAGATAATGGCATTTCCGAAGCTGATGCAAAAGCTTATTTAGCAGGTAAAGGAAAGTTCAATAATACAAAGGAGAGAATATGGTGGGATATGTGGGTCGCCCTGTTTAAGGAGAATTATGAGGGTTGGGCACTCTACAGAAGAACAGGGATTCCTTCTACAAATTATCCTTCTTTAAATTCAGTATTTAAAGGAAAACATAATGATCAACCATGGCGATTGCCTTATCCGAATAATGAATATTTATACAATAAGGTTAATACGGAGGCTGCAGCAGCTGGAGTGGTTGACCAATCTTGGGGTAAAAGATTGTGGTGGGCAAAAGATAATGGCAAGAACTAAATTTCATGTGTTTATGTTTACTGAGGAGCGGGGTGACAGAAGTCACCTCGCTTTTCTTTTTCAGTTAATTGATCTTATAGAGATCAACATAGTTTTTGGTTTGTCATCTCAAAGGACTTTTTAATCTGCTTTAATTAGAATTCCTAAATAAGAAATTGCTCTAATAGCTCCTTTGTATTAAAAAACTAATCTCAATTAGTGATCTCCATAACCAACATCATCCAGTTTACCTTTAAACACTTTAAATTGGATAATGAAATAAACAATAACCAATACAGCGGCGATAGAAAACCAGCCTAGTCCAACAGATAATCCATACTCGTGTGCGGCTACGTTTTGCACCGTTAAAGATGGGTTTACAGTATTTGTCGATGGAAGTAAGATTGGAAACATAGATGCTATAGTAGAGCCGAAACTTCCGAAGATAAATAGGGATGAAAATATAAATCCTGATAAGTCTTTTTTGAATTTTTTAATTTGAAACTGCCCAACTAGTCCGATAGAAGCAATGATCGGGAAAATCCAAAGCCAATAATAAGTTCCAAAATTATGCAGTGAAATTGGTTTCACATAGTGCCACACAAAAGCGGATAAGATTACTAAAAATAATAAGACAAAGTTGAGCTTAAATATGACCTCTTTTAATCGCTGGCTTAAAGAGCTAGAAGTTTTTAATATAATCCAGTTAGCGCCGTGGATAGTCAGTGTAACAACTGCGACTAGGCCTAATAGTATGGTGAACCAGTCAATGATACCTTGATGTTCTGCCAGTGGATCAAATGTTGGGTTCCAAAGTGCCAGAAAGAAATAATGTGGTTCCTGTTTAGAGACTCCATTTTCGACCATACCAAGGTTCACTCCCCGGACAACATTACCTAAAGCCGCTCCAAAGAATAAAGCAAGCAGGAGACTGGCTAAGCCAAAAGCTTTATCCCACAATGCTTCCCACATGCGGTTATGCACTTGACCTCTTAATTCTAAACTTATTGCTCGAAAGATAAGCAACCAGAGAACAAGCATCAAGGGTAAATAGAAGCCACTGAAAGCTGAAGCATATAACGTTGGGAAGGCAAAAAATAAGACCCCTCCCGAAGCGATGAGCCATACTTCATTAGCATCCCAAAAAGGTCCGATAGAATTTGTTACTGCTTTTCTTTCTTCTTCTGTCTTCGCAAAAAAGAGATGAACAATTCCTGCTCCAAAGTCATAACCATCTAGAATAACATAGATTCCTAGCATGACCATTAATACGATAAACCAAAATATTTCCATGATCAATTACGTTAAGGAGATTTGAGGCTCAGGACCTTTTCTTATTATTTTTAACACAAGCATTAAAAATAATAATCCTAATAAAATATAAAGTCCAACAAACCCTAATAAAGTAAATAGGGCATTGCCAGAAGAAACGGTTGGAGAAACGCCATCTACCATGCGCATCAGGTTGTATACAAGCCAGGGTTGTCTTCCTAGTTCAGCTGTATACCATCCTGCAGTATTAGCGATATAGGGGAAAGGAATCATAAACATGATGATCCAGAGCAACCATTTTGTCTGAAATAATTTGTTTTTCCAAAGTAAAAACGTGGCCGCTACCATTATTGCAATAAAAATGGTGCCTAGGCCCGCCATGATATGATAACCATAATACAGTCCAGGTACATTGGTAGGATGTATGGATTCGTCAAATTCATTCAAACCCTTGATCTCTGCATCCCAACGTTGATAGGTAAGAAAGCTAAGGACATTTGGAACAGCAATTTTGTTATCTAATTTTTTATTTTGCATATCTGGCTGACCAATAAGTACGATTTCTGATCCCCCTTTTTCGGTCTTAAAAATACCTTCCATAGCCGCAAAGGTGACCGGTTGATATTTGACAACATTCTTAGCAGCCATATCACCTGTTGGAAAAGCAACTACAATAGAGGATATAACACCGAAAATGACACCAGTTTTAACGAACATTTTTCCAAATTTGCTGTGTTTATTACTCAATAAGTAAAAAGCACCTATGGATGCTACAAAGAAAGAGCTCGTAATCAGAGAACCTGCCTGATTATGTAAATAGGAAGGCCATAGCCATGGATTATTAAAAAGCGCAGTAAAATTATTTAATACAAATTTTCCATTTTCTAATATTTCATATCCCACCGGATACTGCATCCAGGAATGGGTTGCAATGATGAGAAAGCCGCTCGCCCAAGAACCGATAAATACCATTAATCCAGAGAGGAAATGGAGTTTGTGTCCAAGTAACTTTTCTCCAAAAAGAAACATCCCTAGAAAGGACGATTCTAGAAAGAAGGAGAACATACCCTCCATGGCTAATGTTTGTCCGATAATGCCACCCGTTAATTCGGAAAATTTTGCCCAGTTCGTACCAAATTGAAATTCCATTGGAATACCCGTGACGACACCCATTGTAAAGTTCAAAGCGAATATTTTCATCCAGAATTTTGCAGCATGATTGTATTCTTCAATTTTCGTTCGTAAGAATTTCCATTTGAAGTAAACGATCATCAGGGAGAGGCCCATCGTTAATTGCGGAAACAGGTAGTGAAAGGTAATGGTGAAAGCAAACTGTAACCGATTGTAAAGAATCATGTCTTCCATACGACATTATATGAGGTTAAAATATAACCTAAATATAATTGTTTTTTATATGGGAAACAATAAAGTGCTTTTACTTATTTGTGATGATTTTTATAAACCATCCTGCAGATTGAGTTGGATGCGGAATGGCTATTATGATATTATGAAACACTTATTGATTTCTATTATGGCTTTATTTTAATAAAGATTTATAAAATATAAACCACTATTAAAGCAACATAGTTGCATGTAAGGTTTTAATTATTATATTTGCAACATAGTTGCGTATATGGCGACTTCGAATTGTTTTACTTAAATCAAAATCTAATCATGAAAATGAAATTTATCAAACGTATTACTGTACTTTTATTGGCTTCGGTGGTTTTTTTAATTGGAGTATCGTCTTGCAAAAAGGATGAACAGGTTCCTGTCGAGAAGGAAGAAATTAGGGCATCTCTACAGTTTACTGAGCTTCAGGGCACTAAAGGAGCAGGTCATGGGGATCATTTTCACGGTGTTACCACTGCTAAGGAAGGTGCTGTAATGACTGTAAACTTTGATGCCTCTGGTAACGCTTTAACAAAAGGTGCGATTAACTTAGATGCTGAGCTCGCGTACAAAATGGATTTAAAAGTTTACGATGAAAAAGGAATAGAAATTCAAGATAATTTTGTAAAGAATCAGGCAACAGCCGGCGATTACAAGGCATTTTTAATAGGAGATAAATTAATCGCAAATGCAAATACGGAAACAAATGGAGGTGCTATTTTTCAACCACGAGAAACTGATTATGCTGATGGAACTAAAGTTAATGGTAAATATGAGATGACAGGTCTGAAGGCATTTTTTACGTTGGGCTCTGAAAACAAGGGAAAAACTAAAAAATTAATTTATTCCTTGCGTAAAATAGAGCCTGGGGTAAAAGCTACGATTGAACGTGTCGATTTACTTGATCCAGGCTATGCAAGCAAATTTAAAGGTGCAAACGTGCTCGAATTAAAATTTGATATTAAATAAGGTCTTTTATTTAATCTGAAAAACGCAAAAGAGGTGTAACCATTTTGATTACACCTCTTTTAAATCATATTGCGTTACTTTAAGAAGTAATTTTTCTGCTCGTAGGATCTATGACTGTTTTAGTTCCTAAAAATCATTAGCCCTGTGATTTTTCTAATAGTGAAATAGCATCAAACAATACGCCAGCTTCACCTCTAAAGGTGCCTGATCCTTCAGGTTTATTATCCTTTGTATACCACTCATAAAAGCCTTTATTTTTTATTACCCGATCCAACATCGGTTTCATTTGTTCATATGCCTCCTTTTCGTAACCATTTTTGACCAACTGTTGTATCATACGGCCACCAAACCAGGTCCAATCCCCACCGTTTTGATATCCATATGGATACATACCTTTATTTTTGAATGAACCTGCAGGGTAAGTCGGATAGATCGTCAAGCCGATTGTAGCGGCACCGGAATCTTTCACATTTTTGACCATCTTATCTAAGGCTGTTTTTATTTGTTCCTTACTCAGTAAATTGGCTTCGATAGCAATAGCAGTACCACCATGATAGTAGATCTGATTCTCATCGAAATCTGAAGAAAATGGTGATCCGTTGATATAAATATGGGGGATAAATTTTTGATTTTTCTCATCCCAAAGATGCTTTATTGTATTGGCAGCGATTTCATCGCGGATGGGTTTCCACTGGGATGCTTTTTCAGGAACAAGTTCCATATAGTTATCCAATGCAATTAGAAACATTGCATTATCATAAATGTCTAATGCAATATGAGAATTTTCATCTAAATGCACACCCCAATCATGTTCCGGTTGTACATCACCCCAATCAACCGTGGTTGCACCCCAAAGTAAACCATAAGTTTTATTGTATCGTTCATTCATTAAGAACTGGAGGGCATTTTCCATTTTGTCTTTAACGATACTATTACCCACCTTGGCCGATAAGAAAGATGTATCCTGGGATGCTTTCACATATTTGTAAACAGCCTGAATCAAAGAAGTTTCCTGATCTGTTTCTACGGTATTTTTATGCCCCGCATAATCTGGAGCTAATACATTTGTTATCGTATAGTAGTCAGATGTGCCATTTTTTAAGCTCGCTTTTTTAACAAAGCCATCTGCAATATTCCCATCTGGCCCCTGTAGTTTTAGAAATATAAGCAATTGATCTTTGATTTGCTCATGAGGATGCACTTGTGTAGCTAAATTGATAAAGGTATTGTAATCTCTGATCCATACCTCTCCATATCCATCTCCAGCATTGAAACCGGATTTTATGGTATTGGTTGCCATATCTTTGACTAGTTGAAAACTACTGTCTTTTTTCATATCGGCCTGCCAACTGTTTTGTGTTCCTTTGCTTCCACTTGGATTGCAGGAAAATAAAAGGGCAGAGGAAGCTATTGCAAAAAATAAGTTTTTCATATTTTTAGATGTTTAGTTTAAAATTGGTTGCATTTTGAATCTTTAACGTATGATTGGATCACTTTTACCGGCTGTTTTCCAAGGTTACGAAGTGAATATGATCCTGTTGCAGCTGGAATGGCAAATGTCTCAACATAATTAAAAACTTCCCTCATACCATTTGAAGTTGTTAATTCCACAGCCTCCCCTTCAACAAGCATCAGAATATGACACTGATTTTTTGTTTCAATCGTTACCTCTTGGTCAAAGTCATAGCGTACGACATCATAAAAATGATCTTCATGTGTAGCTAAATGAACTTTAGTTGTTTGATTATCAATTTTGTGGGAAACAGGTTTCGCAATTAACGTATCGTTGACCACTTGTCCTTTTCTTTCAAAATTAAGATTGTCAAAAGCACGGTCGATATTTAAAGGACGTGGTTTGCCATCCAAATCCGGTCTTACCCAATCATACATTTTAAAGGTGAAGTTGTATGGAGTCGCACTAATTTCTAAAACTAAATTATCGATACCAGATGAATGCACTGTACCATGCGGTATCAAGTATAAATCATGCTTTTTAGATTCAAATTTTTGAATATATTGATCTACCTCAATGGCTTCTCCGGTTTTAAAACTATGTTCTAAAGCACTTTGAAATTTATCTTTATTGATATCGTCTTGAAAACCTAGGTATACTTGTGCATCTCCTTTTCTGTCTACAATGTAATAGGTTTCATCTTGAGTAAAGTTTTCTCCAAATTGTGACTTTGCATACTTCGGGCTAGGGTGACACTGTATTGATAAATTTCCTCCATCAAAGGTATCTAAGAAATTAAATCTAATTGGGAAATCTACACCAAATCTTGGTTCAGCCAAGCCTAGGACATTTTTGCTTTCAGTGAACATCAATTGATCAAATGAAATTTCCAGAAGTAGATCATTAAATTTTAATGACAAGCCATTTTCTGGAACAATCATCTCGAAGGACCAGGCGTAGTTTTTTGCACTTTGATCTATCCCTGTTAGATGATCTTTCATCCATTGTCCACCCCAAACACCAGATTCAAATGTAGGTTTTACTCTAAAATAATTGACAGACATTTGATGCAAGGTCTGTCTTAAATCAGATCCCTTTATCCAAGGTAATGTGTTGTCAGATTGCTGATCTGCCATGATTTCTATCCGAGATAGAATTGAATTTTTGTGGCTATTTAACGCTTGCCAATCCACAAAATAATATCGTTTGTAAATCTGTTTTGGATCTTTTGAATTGCTGCATCCTAAGTTCCATGCTTTTCCAGCTCTCATGCGCTGAATTAGAACACTTTTAGGCAAATCAACATACATGATAGAAGCTTCATTATCTAAAAGAGCTGCTCCAGGTCCGTAAAAGATGATATACTCTTGGTTATTTGCGAGCATATCATGGAATTTCGCTAATTTTTCAGCGTTAAAATAAGAAGATAATGGAAGAGGGGATTTTTTTCCAAATAAGGGATCATTTCCACCAAGATAAGGTGCTACCTGATTATTAATAATCTCTTCTGATAAAAGTGCCTCATCAATAGCGATGAAGCGTGGTTTAATGTCGTAATTTTTAAATTCTTTTGAAATCTCTCCAATGACAAATTTCCAATCTACACCAACAAAACCATCGATGATACGTATATTATTGTCGAGCAGTACACGAACTAATTTTTGAAATGAGCTTGAGATTTCACCTGTAGCAGGGAAAGCGGGCATAATATTGTACTGGCCTATTGCTGAGTCTTTAATGGTATGCATATTTAATTATTTTATTGAAATCTGTTGAATGTATAGCTAACTTATTTACGGGCTTTATCTTTCCAATATTTCTCTATTTCTTCCAAGGGTTTACCCTTAGTTTCAGGTAAAAATAGGAGTACGGTTATAAAGGCAATAGCGCAGAAGAATGCAAATAGCCAAAAGGTGTAGCGAGCTCCCCAAGCATCTAGGATGATGGGGGTCAATTGACCGATAATGGCATCTGAAATCCACATAACCAAGATACTGATACCCATGGCGCGCGCTCGGATGGAATTTGGGAAAATCTCTGAAGCAACTACAAATTTTAATGGACCAATAGAAAAGGCAAAGAAAAACATAAACGAAAGTATCGAAATGATTAAAGCCGTATTGTTAATCTCTTGATTTGTTGCAAATAGAAACCCGGTCACAATTAGGCTGAGGGTAGCCCCCAATGTTCCAAATACATATAGAGGTCTTCGTCCCCAGTTATCCACTTTCCATATTGCAAAGCATGTGAAAAGTACGTTTGCAAGACCAAAGAACAATTGCGCATGATAGGAATTGCTCATCGAAATGCCCGAATCCAGAAGAATCGTCGGACCATAGTAAACAATGGCATTAATACCACTAAGTTGTGAGAATAGCGGTAGGAGTAAACCCAGTAAGAATGCTTTTCTGTAAACCGGAGAAAAAAGGTCTTTTAGTTTTCCTTTTGTTTCAGGTGGGCTATTTTGTAAATTTTGGAGATTAAGTTTAGCACTTATTTCAGCTACCTCAGCATTTCTTCCAACTTTTAGTAACCAACGTGGGCTTTCTGGAACAAAGTATGCTCCAATAGAAAGTAATATTGCAGGTATTGCACCAACTAAGAACATAGTCCGCCACTGTCCATGAGTTTGTGAAGGAAGATGTTGAATAATCAGATAATTACTAATATAAGCGATCAGAATACCAAAAGTGATTGCCAGTTGATAGGAAGTCACGGCTCGGCCTCGAAATTGACTTGGGGATATCTCTGCAATGTATAGCGGAACAACGATAGAAGCAATGCCGACACCGATGCCACCAAGTCCACGAAAAAGAATAAGCATCATATAGCTCGTGCTTAGTCCACAGCCTATTGCTGATACTAAAAAGAGAATAGATGCAACGATAAGCGCAGGCTTGCGGCCGTACTTATCGCTAAAGCTACCTGTAAAAATCACGCCCACTATACAGCCAATTAAAGCTGAACTGACAAATATGCCTTCTTGATTTGGTGTTAATCCAAAAAATTGCTTTACTAAAGGTAATGCTCCTGCTATAACGGCCATATCAAATCCGAAAAGTAGCCCCCCTAGCGACACGATACATAGAATAAGGATGAAAAATTTATTCATATTAAGGTTTTATAATTAGTATGTATATACATACAAACATATATTTATTTTTTTAATAATGCAAAAAATCTTACTTTAGCCTAAGTAATAAATATGATGAATCTTAAAATAGACCATAAAAGTCCGATACCATTACATATACAGGCCGAGAATTTGTTGCGTGAACTGATCAAGCAACCGGAATATATTGATGGGAAATTATTGCCAAATGAAATTGAACTGGCTAAGCGCTTGGCAATTTCACGTTCAACATTACGGCTGGCAATCAATAAGTTGGTTTACGAAGAGCTGTTAATCAGGAAGAAGGGGATAGGTACCAAGGTAGCAAGTGCTAAATTTAGTTCAAAGTCTAAAAATTGGTTAAGTTTCTCGCAAGAGATGAAAAATCGGGGTCTCGAGGTGAAAAATTTTGAACTTCATGTTAGTTGGGAAATTCCTGATAAAGCAGTTTCACAATTTTTTGATGTACCAGAAGATTTGAAGTTACTTAAATTAGAACGTTTGCGAGGTAAAAAAGACGATCCGTTTGTTTATTTTATCTCTTACTTCCATCCGCGTATTGGTTTGACCGGAGATGAAGATTTTAAACGTCCGCTTTATGAAATATTAGAAGCCGATTTTCATATTGTAGCCGATCTGTCTCAGGAAGAACTGGATGCGATGGCAGCTAATAAATTTATCGCCGACAAGCTTGAAATAGCTATTGGTGCACCTATTTTGTCAAGGAAGAGATTTGTCTTTGATCAATCAGGAAGGCCTATTGAATACAATCTTGGATATTATCGTGCTGAGAGTTTTACGTATACCGTAGAAAGTAGACGCGATTATTAGTATATAAAATGAATCTGGATAATTAATTATCCAGATTCATTTGTAACAAAGTTTTTAGTTTTTATTTAAAGTTTCTTTAGCCCAATCGTTCATTAATAGAATCGCTTTGCTTAAAACTCCGGCAGAGCCTTTGAATTTACCAGAACCACTAGGAACATCATTTTTTCCATACCATTCGTAAAATCCTTTATTTTTGACCACTCGGTTTATCATCGGTTGAATCTCTTCATAGGCTTCTTTTGGATAGCCGTTTAATACTAATTGTTGTATCATTCTACCACCAAACCAGGTCCAGTCTCCACCATTTTGATAGGCGTAAGGTTTTGACATCCAGCCTTTGAAAAATCCTTCAGGATAGGTCGGATATAGTGTAAGGCCGATACTTGGCATGCCAGATAGACGTACATTTTCCAACATTTGATCATTGACTGTTTTAATTTCTTCTTTACTTAAAAGTCCCGATTCAATAGCTATGGCTGTTCCACCGTGGTAATGAATTTTATTCTCATCAAATCCTTCAGGCAGTGGCGAATCTTTAGGATAAATATGCGGAATGAATTTTTGTTGTTTTTTATCCCAAAGGTGTTTCATGGTGTTGATCTCAATTTCCTTTTTCAGACTTTTCCATTCGTTTATTTTTTTTGCGTCGGGCATAATATCAATAAGTGTTTTTAGAGCAATGATGTACATGGCATTGTCGTAAACATCAATCGCTTCATTGGATAGATTATTCCAGTCACAACCAAAATCATCATGTGGTTGGACATCTCCCCAGTCTGCGGTCATTGCTCCCCACAAGAGTTTATATTCTTTATTGTATCGCTCACGATGTAAATAATCCAGCATCAGTTGAATGCGGTCCTTTACAAGTATACCACCGATGTTTTCTTCAAGGATACTATGATCTTTTGTTTTTGTAATGTATTTGCCCAGAAGTTGAATAAGCGAGGTTTCTTGATCAGTCTCTACGGTATTCTTAAAGCCCACATGTTCAGGGTCGTTCTCCGAATAATAAGGAGTATCATCGTGCCAGGTGAAGTCTTTTTTCAAGACGTAACCATCAACCATTTCGCCGTTCTTTTGCTGCATCTTAAAGAATACTAAGATAGCTCCTCTTACCTCCTCTTTAGTACGTTCTTCTAGTGCGGTTTCGATAAAAGTATTCAAGTCGCGCGCCCATATTTGCGAGTAGCCGCTTCCGGCATTGAAGCCTTCTTTAATGACCTGTCTCGCTAGGCTGTCAACAAAAGCTAATTTTTGATCAGCTAAAATAGTTTTTGCAAGTTCAATATCTTGACTTTTCTGTTTCGATGTGCAGCCTGCTAGCAGTAGCGCGAAAGTAAGGATCGGTATGCATCTTTTCATAACGGATTAAATTTTGGTTTATTCTTATGTATATACATTCAAAAGTATAAAAAAACAATCTTTAATTCCAAATTATCCTGCTTTAAATTGTTTGGTATTCATAATTTTACAATTATTCATATCTGTTTTTATTTTTTAATGCTTTATTTTTTGATCTTTAATTTTACTCTATGTCTATACATTTGAAATTTATTTTATAAGTTTGTGTGTAAACCTTATAAATAAAGATGATAAAAAATATAATCATGTATTGCTGTGGAGTATTGACCTTTATTACATGCTCTTACGCACAGCAAAAACAACATTTAACCCAATATGTTAAACCCAATATAGGTTCAGTTCATAGTCGGTATTTTTTTTATACTCCAGCGGCAGTGCCTTTTGGAATGGCTAAATTA
This sequence comes from Sphingobacterium sp. B16(2022), assembly GCF_012030425.1. Taxonomy (GTDB): domain Bacteria; phylum Bacteroidota; class Bacteroidia; order Sphingobacteriales; family Sphingobacteriaceae; genus Sphingobacterium; species Sphingobacterium anhuiense. Next base: position 777,952 of record NZ_JAAUVN010000002.1, read on the forward strand.
GCACCTAGTACAGATGGTAGTTATGGAAATCGCTCCGGTTGGGAGGCTGTTGGTTATGATGATAGACATCATTCAATAGCAGGATTTCCTCATTTTCATGAATTTCAAATCGGTGGAGTTGTCTTTGCACCAACGGTTGGGGAAATAAAAACCAATGCTGGTAAAGTGGATATGCCCCATAGTGGTTACCTTTCTTCTTTTGATAAAGTAGATGAATTTGCCACATCAGGATATTATCGTGTAAAATTAAAAGATTATGGTATTCAGGCAGAATTAACGGCCACAAAAAGGGTAGGTTTCCATAAATATACATTTCCTTCAACTGATTCAGCAAATGTAATTTTTGATATTGGTCATGTCATGGGGGAAAGCGGTCCTGTCATTGATGCTCAGGTTACTTATGATCAGCAACATGTATGGGGTTATGTGATAACAAGTCCGCTTTATGTACAGAAATATCAAAAAGGAGCCGATATAAAAATGTATTTTTTTGCTGAGATTGATAAATTGCCTGTCGCTTATGGTACCTTTCTAGATTCAGAAATTTTTGCGGATAAAAAAACGATAAAAGGTAAAGGAGCAGGTCTCTATTTACGCTTTAAGACCAAAAAAGGGGAAGCGATTGAACTAAAGACAGGTCTATCCTATACTTCGATTGAAAATGCTAAATTGAACCTGCTTCAGGAAGCTAAAAAGTTAAATTTTGAAGAAGCTAAGAAGAATGCGATTCAGATTTGGGATGCCGAATTGGGGCGTGTTCTTGTTGAAGGGGGTAAAATTGAAGACCGGACTAAGTTCTATACAGCGCTTTATCATGCCTTATTGGGAAGAGGCTTAGCTAGTGATGTCAATGGTGCATATCCTAAGAATGACGGTAGTATCGGACAGATTCCTTTAAATGGGAAAGGTATTCCGGTACATCATCATTATAATACTGATGCAATCTGGGGAGCTTTTTGGAATCTGACACAATTATGGTCTATTGCATATCCTGATTATTATAATGATTGGATCCAAAGTCAATTGCTCGTATATAAAGATGCAGGTTGGTTAGGAGATGGTATTGCTAATAGTAAATATGTGTCAGGTGTGGGTACTAATTTTACTGGTTTGGCAATCGCTGCCGCATATAATGTCGGAATCAGAAATTATGATGTTGACTTAGCCTATCAGGCAGTTAGAAAAAATGAATTAGAATCTAAAGATCGGCTTCCGGGTGCAGGCAAATTGGATGTAGGGGTTTTTGTCGATAAGGGATACTCCCCTTATATAAAAGATGAAACAGGTAATCCAGAGCTCTTAACCAATGGGTCTCCATTTGGTGCTTCGCATACCTTAGAGTATGCCTTTTCAGCAGCAGCAGCGGCACAATTTGCCAAGTCTTTGAAACATGAGTCGGACTACAGTGTGCTCAATAAATTATCAGATGCATGGCGGACATTGTATGATCCTTCAACCAAATTTATGAGACCTAAGGATAGTGAAGGAAGATTCATTCAAAATTTTAATCCCTATGAATCATGGCGCGGTTTTCAGGAAGGAAATGCCTGGCAATACACTTTTTACGTTCCACACGTACCGCAGGAGTTAGTAAAACTTGTCGGCGAAGATTTGTTTAATCGACGTCTGGATAGCATCTTTACAATTTCGCAAAAGAATATCTTTGGAGGAGGTGCACATATTGATGCTTTTGCGGGGATTGAAAGCCTCTATAATCATGGTAATCAACCTAATTTACATATTTCCTGGTTGTTTTATTTCTCAGGACGACCAGACCTGAGTCAGAAGTGGGTACGTGCAATCTGTAATGAATTCTATGGTACAGAAGCAATACACGGTTACGGTTTTGGACAAGATGAAGATCAGGGACAATTGGGGGCCTGGTACGTCATGTCTAGCATAGGGTTGTTTGATGTAAGAAGCTTAACCAGTGAAAACCCATCTTTTCAAGTTGGGGCTCCTCTTTTTGATCGTATAACCATCTCGTTGCCTAAAACACTACGCAAAAATAAATTTGAGATCGAAGTTAAAAATCAAGATACAAGTAGGATATATCTGGATCAGATCCAATTGAATGGAAAGATCTTGTCTGGTCAGGAGTTGCCGTTTCAAGACTTGGTAAAAGGAGGGAAGATGAGTATTGTTTTAAAGAATAAATAATTTTTTAGTTTCATCGTATATTTAGATTAAATCATTCCGCATAATATTAGATTGTCTTTTATCCAAAAAAACAGCCCCAAAAATTGAAACATTTTGGGGCTGTTTTTTTGGATATTAGAAATGATATCAGAGAAATAGAAAGTAATATTACTGATGATAGACATTCATAATATATTGCATGATAATCATATTTTTATCCATTTATTAGATTTGAATACTTGGTTACATTTGTAATAAGAGTTTAATTTATATTCACTGATTATTATGATAAAACAATACCTAGGGATTTTTCTGTTCCTATTTTCGCTACATTTTTCTGCTACAGCTCAGGAACATCAGAAATTGGATGGGGTATGGCGTTTCCGGTTGGATGAAAAAAATGTAGGGCTGGCACAAGGTTGGCAAAAGCAAGATTTAGATAAACGTATTACTATTCCGGGGACAACCGATCAGGCCAGGTATGGTGAAAAAACTACGGGTTCAGATTTTGGGATCTTGACCCGAGCTTATAAATATTACGGTCCCGCATGGTATCAAATGGACTTTGTTGTACCTGCGAATTGGAAAGATAAACGTTTGTATTTAAACCTAGAACGTGTTATGTGGGAGTCTAAGGTTTTTATTGATGATAAAGAAATTGCAACGTACGATGCGTTAAGTTCTGCGCATCTTCATGACCTTGGGTATGTATCGCCTGGAAAGCATCGTTTGACAGTACGTGTCAATAACGATATGATCCATAATATAGGAGACAAAGGTCACGTCTATACAGAATACACACAGAGTATCTGGAATGGAATGGTTGGTCAGGTAGAATTAATTGCTAAAAATGCGACAAGATTTCAAAATCCACAAATATTTACGAAGATCTCTCCAAAAAAACTACAGATAAAAGATACACTTGTAAATGAAGGCGGAAAGAGTAGAAATATTTCGCTATCCATTATATTATCAGATCGTAAAACGAAGGATAAAGTCTTTGAGACAAAAAAGAATATTGATCTGCGGGGCGTACGACAAGTATTGGATATAGAAGAGCAGATGCCGGATTTAGTGAAATTATGGGATGATATGAACCCAAATTTGTATACGCTTTCTATTCAAGTTCTAGATAGGAAAGGCAATTTACTGGATAGGAAGGAAATGGAAATAGGGTTTCGTGAGATCAAAGCGTCTAAGTCAAAAATTACGGTTAATGGCAAACCTGTTTTCTTTCGTGGGAACCTAGATTGTGTCCATTTTCCTTTGACAGGATATCCAGCAATGCACGTTGAAGAATGGGAACGTATCTTTAAAATATACAAAGATTATGGTTTAAATCATGTTCGTTTTCATTCTTGGTGTCCTCCTGAAGCCGCATTTCAGGCGGCAGATCGTCTAGGCTTATACCTACAACCTGAAGTAATCTGGTTAGACTGGTGGATGGCCGCAGATAACCCAGGTCGTGAAGAGATGAATACAAAAGGTAGACCACAAGGGCTGGGCAGTAATCCTTCAGCAGATGCTTTCACGCAGAAAGAGATTTACCGTATGTTTGCATCTTATGGTAATCATGCATCTTTTGCAACGATGTCTATCGGTAATGAGTTGGGTAATTCAAATTTCGATGTGATGGAGTCATGGTTAAAACCTTATAAGGAAAATGATAACAGAAGATTGTACGCAGTTTCATCCGCACGTAAGATCACTGATATGGACCAGTTTATCGCGACACATTATATTGATAAGCTTGGTGGCACGCGAGGTATAATCGGAGCGCACACCGATTGGGATTTTGAAAAAGTATACAGTCAGTCTAAAATACCTGTCATTGCACATGAAATTGGGCAGTGGCCCGTATATCCGAAATGGGATGAGATAAAAAAATATACCGGAGTATTAAAAGCACGCAATTTTGAAGAATTCAGAGAGCAGGCGCGCAAGAACAATATTGAGGAACAGAATGAAGAATTTGTTCAGGCATCAGGAGCGTTGAATCAAATCATGTATAAACATGAAATCGAATCTTTCTTACGAACACCGTCTGCGGCAGGTATACAGTTGTTAAGTATGCAGGATTATCAAGGTCAAGGCGAAGCACTGATAGGCTGGTTGGACGTATTTTACGATAGTAAGGGAATCACAACACCCGATAAATTTAGAATGCATAATGATACCACTGTTACCCTCTTGCGTATACCCAAATTTGTATGGAAGGCCGAAGAACCATTTTTAGCCAAAGTGCAACTGGCACATTATGGATCAACCGATATACAGGATGGTATCTACTGGAGTATCAAAGATGAAGAGAGTCGTGTAATTGCAAAAGGTACCTTTGCAAAAAGAACATTTGCTAGAGGAAGTTCAGATCTCGTTGGTGAAATTAAAACTAATTTATCTGCGGTTCAAAAAGCGGGTAAATTGACAATCGAAGTAGGTTTAGAAAATCGAGCCAATAAAAATGAATGGCAAATATGGGTATATCCTACAGTTAAAAAGGAGGAAACGAAAAAGGTCTATGTTGCAAATAGGTTTGATGCAAAAACTGAAGAAGTCCTTAAAAATGGAGGGACGGTATTACTGGATGCTTCCGATCTTGGAAACTTAGAGAGCTCTGATATCATCAGTTATTATCCATTGTACTGGTCATTAACGTTCTTCCCGGGACAAGGGAAAAATACCATTGGTATGATCGTAAGAGATAAGCATCCTGCATTCAAAAGTTTTCCTACAGATTCACATAGTGACTGGCAGTGGCAGCATATTTATGGTGGAGCAAGAGCATTTTATATCAATGAGTTTCCTGCCTCATACAGACCATTGGCACAACCTGTAGATGATTTTCATAGAAATAATAAATTGGCATCTATATTTGAACTGAAAGTGGGTAATGGAAAGTTATTGGTGACAGGTTTTAATATACAAGATGAAAAAAATATTGTAAGTCAGCAACTTCGTTCAAGCTTATTAGCTTACGCAGCTTCAGACGATTTTGATCCTAGTTACGGTCGTGATGCTTCTTTGTTACGTAAAACGTTTACTTATATCGAGCCCTTAAAGACAGCTGTACCCTCTGAATTTTCAAAGGCAGTTTTATATGTAGAAGCAGGTAAATTGTCTAAGAAAATCAATCAAAATATTGACTGGACTAAAGATCTAGATCAGAGTGAGAGTAAAAAGGGGACAACCTATACTGTTAAAGCAGATGGTGTTTGGAAGGACGAAACAAGTGCCGCTTGGCAGGGAAAGGAAATAGAGGTAGACCTAAAAGTACCGCAAGGCATGATCGGTTCTCTTTATCTGTTTTTCCATGACTGGAATAGTAATGGGCGTGAGGCAGATATCAATTTCGAAGGACGTGACTATACACTCACACGCCATGATAAAGAGGGTAAATGGGTTAAACTTCATGTAATGCGAGAAGATTCTAACGATGGCAACTTAAAGCTTAAGATAAAAGGAACGAAAGGACCTAATATTATGCTTTCTAAGCTGTCGCTTGTTGAAGATGTCGAATAATATATATCAACGTGTTATAAAAAGGCCTTCCTATTCGGAAGGCCTTTTTACGTATCATCCATTTATGATATGTCAAAATGGATATCTCGATTAAAAATTATCATATATTAACCTATTTGATAACGAAATTTAAATCAGTGGAGCACCTTGTAATACGTCAACAGATAGATGTTGTATTTAGTTTTGCTAAACATTTTGTGTTTTTTAATATGTAATTGACTGTTTATTAATATAAAATTTACATTAGAGTTTACTTATGTTAAATTTTTGTTTATAAATTTGAAATTAATCCATGTTGTTTTTTGTATGCTATTTACATCTTTAAGTGGAATGATTTAATAATGGGAAGAACTACAATTAATGGCAATTAACGTAATTAAAGAACCAAATATTTATGATGAAAATGAAAAAAATTATCGCAATTAATTTATTGTTGATTTTGACCACTGTTTGTACAGCGCTAGCTGGTGGACCTAAAAGTAAGCGAATAGTAATGATCGCATTGGACGGAATTTCTGTCGAAGGATTCAAGCAGGCACATACACCAAATCTTGATGCTTTAATGGCAGAAGGAGCATTATCGATGACTACTAGGGGGGTCATGCCTTCCGTAACCCTTCCAAATTGGACCAGTCATCTTACTGGAAGTGGGCCAGAACAGCACGGAGTAGTAGATAATGGCTGGCAGATCGATAAATTTAAGTTACCGGCAGTGGTAAAAGATGCTCAGGGCTATTACCCTTCTGTATTTACCGTTGTCAAAGAACAAATGCCAAATGTTAAAACTGCCTTTTACTATAACTGGATTAATCTCTTCTACCCGCATAATCAGAAAAATTTTGATGAAGTTAGCTACTTAAAAGATGATGCCTATATTGAAAATTACGATAAAGCATTTAATTTTATTGTGAAAAATAAGAAAGATCCAACCCTTGTATTCCTTTACTCAGTACATACCGATCATGCCGGGCATAGTCATAAATGGATGTCTCCAGAATACATCAAATCGATTGAAGAAGCTGACGTGCAAATAGGCATATTTTTAGAGAAAATGAAAAAAGAAGGTCTATATGAGGGCACCAATTTTATGTTCTTATCAGATCATGGTGGTATTGAATATGGACATGGCGGTGTAAGTGTCGATGAGATGATCGTACCATGGGGAGTTATAGGACCAAAAATTAAGAAAGGATTAAAAATTGAAGAACCTAACAATACGGTAAATACGGCAGCTATGATCTTGCATTTGTTTGGACTTAAAAAGCCCTTAGCGTGGACAGGGGAAGTGCTGGAATCTGTGTTTAAATAGAGAAATAGTTATAGTGATGAAAGCCAGTCAAAGGAAATCCATTTTCTTTAACTGGCTTTTTTTGATGTTTATGTTAAATGGGCATGTTTTAATGTCAACATAGCACTAATAGATGGTAAAATAGTGTCTTTTACTTTTAGTGGAAAGCGCTATTTTAGAAGTAATTGGAGAAACACTATATGAATAAAATATTGGGCCAGGCGATTCTTTTTTTGATGGTATTCTTTGTAACGGTTGGTCATGGAGCACTTGCGCAGACAATTCAAGCAAATGAGCATGGCCTACAACCCAATACATTTGTAGATGTATCTGCTGCGATGCAACAGGTGTTAAAGCAGTGTAAAGATAAAAAAGCGAAGAAACTTGTCTTACAACCGGGACGTTATGATTTTTGGCCTGAGAAAGCTGCGCAAAGAAAATTATATATTACCAATAGTTCCTCAGAAACAGAATGGCCAGATAAAACCAAACATATCGGAATGTTAATAGAAGATATGCATGATCTGGTGGTAGAAGGAAATGGTGCCGAATTTGTATTCTATGGTAAAATGACTACATTTTCCATTATCCGAAGTCAGAATATTCGTTTGCAGGATCTGACTATTACCTTTGAACGACCTACGATGTCCGAAATGACCATAAAAGAAGTAGGTGCAGGATATCTGGTCGCTCAAGTAAATCCCACATCGACCTACACGCTCAAGAATAATAAGTTATTTTGGTATGGGGAGGGTTGGACACCCGGAGACCATTTACACACGATGATGGTAGATACGGCACAGGGGATAAGTCTTTATAGTAAATATGAACCATTAGCCAAGGCCAGAGTAAAAGAAATAGCACCCAATATTTTGCGTTTTGAGGGGGAACTAAAGGCTGATTATAAAGTTGGGGGTATATTAAGTATGCGTAATACTGTTCGGGACGAAGTTGGGGGATTTATCTATCGGTCTAAAAACATCAAACTCTTTAATCTCACCATGAACTATATGCATGGCATTGGTATTACCTCTCAGTTTTCCGAAAATCTGGATTATGAACAAGTAAAAGTCGTGCCCGTTAAAGGAAGGTCTATTGCTGCTTTTGCTGACGGGATGCAGTTTTCGGGTTGCAAAGGGAAGATCAAAGTTTCCAACTGTCATTTTAAAGGCCTGCATGATGATCCGATCAATGTTCACGGAACATATCTACAGATCGCTGAAATTGTATCTCCGAAAGAATTAATAGTCGAATTTAAACATCATCAATCTTACGGCTTTGATGCTTTTACACTTCATGATACGATTAGTATTGTGAGTAGAGAGGCTATACAACCATTGGGACAGTTAACGGTTACAGGTATTGAAACATTATCTTTAACTAAAATTCGATTGAAATTGAATGGTAGTATACCTACAAATACAAAAATTGGCGATGCCGTTGAAAACTTAACATGGACGCCCGAAGTCGATATTCGTAACAGTCGATTTGAACGGACTAATGCAAGGGGGATATTGGTAACAACTCCACGTAAGGTACATATTGAAGGTAATATATTTTACCGGACAGGGATGCACGGTATTTTGATCGCAGGAGATGTGAACAGCTGGTTTGAGTCAGGGGCTGTTAGCGATGTGACCATTAAAAATAATTCATTTGTTGAATGTGGCTACAATCTACCTGGATTTAATTATGCAATCGCCATCCTTCCTGAAAACAAAGTGCAGCTAAAAGGACATTATGTTCACCGTAATATAAACATTCTTGACAATGACTTTAAGGTTTTTTCTCCTTATGTGTTACGGGCAAAAAGTGTTGATGGTCTTCAATTTGAAAGAAATCGGATAGCAGTTAGTACTTCTAATTTTCCTTTAGCTGTAGATTCAAACCAGACTATTCCAGCCATCGTATTGGATAACTGCCAGCATGTGGTGATCAAAAATAATACAGCGACAGCAGGAGATGATTTGTCACTAGGTATCCATAATATGAGTAAAAGTGATGTTAAGACAGATCTTAAAATACGTTAATAAGAATAGGATCCAGTTTGTAAAATATTTAGGCAATTGTGATTGAATGTAAATGTGTGGGTTGTTTATTTTGTAGAAACAATATTAATGCAACTATTGTATTTTATGAACTGTATGCCAAAGGAAATACACTATAAAAAGCAAAGCGGGCTGAAATAATTCCAGCCCGCTTTGCTTTTTATAAATTTTATCTTATTTAAGACTATCAACCTGCGTAGCATCTAATGCTTCAGTAATCCTTTTATAAGTGCCTGCTAGCGATCCGCCACCCGAGCAGTAATAATTTAAAACTCCATCATCTTCAGATTTTTCTGGTGCTATCGTTAAAGAAGTACCATCGAAAGTAAATAATACATTCTTTCCTTGAAGTGAGGCCTGATAAACTCCCTCTTTAATTTTGGTTGCATTTTTATCAAGTGTACAAGTCGGTTTTTTCTTGTCAGCACGAGATCTCACCTGTATCGTGATACTGCTGTCCTGTTCGCTTTTAATCGTGACACCAACCCAGTCAAATCCCTCTCTTCTTTTATCATATTCAGCAGTTACATAATTACCGTCTATGGTTAATGCAGGAGCCGTTTCAGTCGCTGCTGCCGGTGCTTGGGTTTTGGAAGTTGGTTGATTGCAGCTACTGAGTGTCAAAAGGAAAAATCCGGACACAATCATGCTTTTTAGAATATACATTTGAAGTGATTTTATAGTTGCTTTAGTATAGCAAAAGGCCGACCAAACTACGTCTAAATGAAAAAAAATTAAAATTCGCTAACCTTCTTGACTACCAATTTTCGGGAAGCCTCTCCATCTTTTAGTTCATACTCGATTTGACGTGTTTTACCTGTTGGTTTTGCATTTGTATCACGATCTTTATATATCGGGAAACGCTGTGCCAGAGATGTTTCTACCATAGCGAACTCATCATGCCCTTGATAACCTTGATTTATCTTAGCGTTTTCAGATACTGAGGGAAAGAATATTGTACTCATCGATTTACCGTTATTAACGGAATAGCCAATTACATTTCCATAACTTCCACTGCCATGAGATTGCGTATAAATAAGTAATTCTGGATATCCATCGCTATTCATATCTTCTATTTCTGCATTTAAAACTGTCTCTCCAGTGATATCATGAGTTACGATTTGGTTGTCAACACTAAGACCGGCAGGAGTAATACTTAATTGTTCTTTTCCATCTTTGTTGATACTTTGTATATCGAAAGTGATACCTTGAAGACTTAAAGTTTTTTGATAGGAGGTTTTATCTATTTGCGTTGGATCCAGTGCTTCAGCATTTTTCTTGTATGTTCCAGCTAAAGATCCTCCACCTGAACAGTAGAAATTTAATACTGCTGCATCAGCAGGATTTTCTGGTGTAATCGTCAAACTAGTTGCATCAAATGCAAATAATACTGCTTTCCCTTCTAAAGTTGCTCTGTATGTATTATCTTTTGTTTTCGTTGCTTTCGCATCAAGTGTACAAGTCGGTTTTTTATTGTCGGCACGGGACCTAACCTGTATCGTAATGCTGCTGTCCTGTTCGCTTTTAATAGTAACACCAACCCAGTCAAATCCCTCCGCTCTTTTATCATATTCAGCAGTAACATAATTGCCATCAATGGTTAATGTTGGTGCCGTTTCGGACGGTGCTGCCGGGGCTTGGGTTTTGGAAGTTGGTTGATTACAGCTGTTAAGTGTCAAAAGGAAAAATCCGGACACAATCATGCTTTTTAGAATATACATTTGATGTGATTTTATAGTTACTTTAATATAGCAAAAGGCCGACCAAACTGATGTATAAATGAAGAAACATAGAAATATCATGATTTTAAAATTCCCTGTAGCCTGTATTATTGAAGATCGGATAATATAGCATTATAACGGGTTAATATAGTTTCATTTAATTGTTTTCTATCCGACTAACTTTATCCTGATTATCAATGATTGCCTGAGATAAAAAAATGATTGATGGTATCTGCCATAATGTTACAAATTTTCTTACGCTCAAGTAGAAATTATAAACGATTTAAAATTTAGCATTCAAAATAAATTATGATCAATAAGAAAAACATCCTCGTGTTGATGCTTTTAGCGATAGGTTCCTATACCTTTGGGCAATCAAAGGTACATGTGCCGGCATCATCTGCACAGCCTAGCAAATATCAGTTGGAGCAAATCAAGCGTAAATATGGCATGTTCGTGCATTTTGGTATCAATACTTTTCATAATGAGGAATGGACAGATGGATCAAAACCAGCCTCCTCTTATAGTCCAACCACAATCGACGCGAAGCAGTGGGTAGCTACAGCCAAAAATTCGGGAATGAAATATATTATCCTAGTTGCCAAACATCATGATGGTTTCTGTCTTTGGGATAGTAAATATACGGAGTATGATGTTGCCAATTCTGGTAATAAAACAAATGTTGTAGCAGCTATAGCTAAAGAGTGTGAGGAACAAGGTATCCGTTTAGGACTTTATTATTCACTATGGGACCGGAAAGAAAATGGAGATGTAAAGAATGTTAAAGCAGACTTTGCCTACAATAAATATATGCTGAACCAAATCAATGAACTACTGGAGCTGGCGCAGAAACATACTAAAGTGGTCGAGTTATGGTTAGATGGAGGTTGGGAAAAAGAAAATTACCGTTGGCCTATTCAGCAACTTTATTCAAATGTAAAAGAGCGTGCGCCGCAATGTCAAGTAGGAGTTAATTGGACCATCGGTTCTCCAAAAAATGTTGACCAGCATCCTGTACTTCCAAATGACCAGCAGGAGTACTTCCCGATCCGTTATTTTCCGAGTGATTTCCGCTTAGGGGATCCCTATCTTCCTAAAGATCCAGATCCAAAATTATTTGTTAACCAAGGGCAGGTTTATTATATGCCGTTTGAAACAACAGTAGTTTTGGGAAAAAGATGGTTTTACCATACGGATGATAATACGCCTCGTCCTGTTGCAGAACTAGCCGATCTATATCATAAAGCAACTGCCCAGGATAATATTTTGATTCTAAACGTAGGTCCAAATCGTGAAGGTCGTGTCAAAGATACTGACGTTGATGTACTGCAAAAACTAAAAGTAAATCTAGGGTTTTAATAACATATTTTATCTAACCAAAGGAATTGACATCATCAAAGAAGGGACATAGCGACTACTATGGGTCTTCTTTGATGATGTTTTTTTATAGCATCGTATATTACCTAAGGCAGACTTTCCATTTTGAAATTAGAAAATTTACCTATTCCGGAAAACATAAGATTGGCACCTAAGATATTGCCGATTGAGTTTTCATAATGGGTTTGAAATACTTTTTGACCTTCAATATATAGCGTAACCACTTTGTTGATAATAGTGAGCTTAATATGTCCTCCATTAGAAAGATTATGTCCTAAGGTCCGTAAATCTTCAGATTTGCCACTTTTATACTTCTCCGAAAACTTGTATGAGCTCCATGCCGTACATTCGGGTTTCATAAGTGATAATTCGTGCCGGTCTTTTTCTCCATATAACGTAATATCCACCTGAGAACACCTTACTCCGGGTCTTTCTTTAGAAGTTGTAATGAAAGCCTCCAGCATCATATTATCGCCAGATATTGCTGTTGGTTGCATGTTTGCATAATGTGTGAAAAAAGTACGTACGGTATCAACTCCAGCGGTTAATATTTGGTGAATACTAAGGTTAGGGGGAATCTGCCGATTAATACTTTTGGGTAATAAAATTGGATAAACACGGGTGGTGTCATATTGGATCTGAGCAGTAGCCTCCCAACCATCAGTAGCTAAAAAAACTCTTGCTGTATCGATTATTCTATTTTTATAATATAGTATAGGAAAATAAACTCCAGGTAATTCGTAGTAATGTATTAAAGTGCTGTCTGAAAATCTAGACCGGCCCCGTTTTCCATCTTTAAATTCAATTTCGTAGTCTGATAAACGGATATGTTCATCGTCTTTTGGTATAAGTTTAAATATTGCCGAGTGTGGGGTATGGCCCTCCGGATTCAGACATTTCAAATAAACAGCTGGATTTTTTTCACTTCTTGGCCACCATGTCCAAACAGCAGTCAGCAGTACGAGAGCAACTAAACACGCAAAAATAAAGAGACGATTAACACCTGTTTTTTTTGATGGACTTATTTCATTTGTTTTCGTTTCAGGAGCTATTCTATTATCGGCAACTTCCAAAGGTTCGAAAGTTTCTTTAGCATTTTGGACTTTCTCAAACTCCTGCCAATCCCGGAATCCGACAAATGCAGCAAGAGCGTCTCTTGTCGCTTTTTGTGGATAATAACGTTCAGTCGTTTTGAGTTTTCCAAAGATTCTTTTTAACGTGTTTTCACTGATCAGTACTTTCGTTTCCCGCCTCAGCTGTGCACTCAATTGAACATAATCACTATTCTTCCATAGTTCACTTTTCGTCTTTCCAAATTTGGAAGCAACCTCTTGACAACAAAGCTCCAACAATCTGAAGTCATTACCAATTTTGTCTTGTCCAAAGTTGTTTTTACTCATGATTAATTTATTGGTAATAAGGATATTAAGTTGTTGTTAATAATGGTTTTTGTTTGTACAGAAATGGCTTCCTTAATCAGGATAATCTTAATTAATTTTGCTCGTAGGATGATCGTTCCATGCGTTATATCCTGATTAGTACAAACCAAATATAAGAATTAAAAACTTTTATTATAAGCCACTTTAATACATGAATCACTCAATGACTGAATTAACGAAAAATCGAATCGTTTCTTGGAAGAATAAGGTAACTTTTGCTTTAATCTTTTCAGGTGCACTGGTTTATCAAAATGCACATGCGCAACAAAAACAAAGCTATAAATCTGTAAGTGGTATTTATCCACATTTGGCGATGTATAACGAAGAAGGGGAGGCTGGTACTGGAGCTGTTATGCCATGGGCTGGTAAGCTTTGGGCGATTACTTATGGGCCTCATTTACCGCACGGATCTTCAGATAAATTGTATGAAATTGATGCCAACCTCAATCAGAATGTTCGTAAAGAAAGCATTGGCGGTACTCCTGCCAATCGCATGATCCATAAAGAAAGCAAGCAACTTTTTATGGGCCCCTATGCCATCAGCGGAACAGGTGAAGTACGAGTTATCCCAAATAAAGAAATGCCCGGCCGGCTTACAGGAAATGCACGTCACTTGACAGATCCTGCCAATAAGATCTTCTACGGTACTATGGAGGAAGGATTTTACGAGGTCGATGTAAAGAGCTTAAATGTGAAATGGCTCTATTCAGATACCAATCTAAAACCCTCTGACAGGCGCAATGTTCCAACAGCAAACTTACCCGGGTATCACGGCAAAGGATTGTATTCTGGGCAAGGCGTATTGGTTTATAGTAATAATGGCGAATATGGAGATAAAGCGCTTACACAATTTGATACACCTTCTGGAAGTTTATCAGAATGGGATGGAACTAATTGGAAAGTTATCCGTCGAAATCAGTTCGTTGAAGTGACAGGACCTGGAGGTGTGGAAGGAAATGCAAATCCACAGACAGATGCTATATGGGCAACAGGTTGGGACCATAAATCTATTTTGCTAGGTGTAAGAGGAGCGGGACAATGGACCTTTTTTAGATTGCCAAAAGCAAGCCGTAGTTACGATGGTGCTCATGGTTGGAATACCGAGTGGCCTCGTATTCGTAATGTCGGAAAAGAAGGACAGAACGATTATATCATGACTATGCACGGTATGTTCTGGTCATTCCCGGGGACATTTACTAATAACACGACAGCAGGAATACGTCCTAAGTCAGCTTATCTAAAAGTAATTGGTGATTTCACAAGATGGAACGATAAACTTGTCTTTGGTACCGACGACTCTGCACAAAAGGAATTTTTAAATAAAAGAAAAGCAAAGGGAAACTTGGAAGGACCTGGGCAGTCACATTCCAATCTTTGGTTTACCGATCGCAGTACGATTGATCATTTAGGACCAAACGCCTCAGAAGGTTCAGTATGGCAACAGGACGATGTAAAAGCTGGCGTGTACTCCGATCCGATGTTGTTCGTAGGCTGGAGCAGCCGTTCATCATGGATGCACAACCACAGTGATAAGTCTATTGTACTGACGGCAGAGGTCGATCTGAACGGGGATGGTAAATGGTCTAAAATAGGAGAATATCCCCTAAGAGCAGGTGAAACGCTTCATAAATCTTTCTCCTCAAAAGAGCAGGGCGAGTGGATTCGTCTCAAATCAGACCAAGATGCTCAGTTAAGTGTGCATTTTAACTATCACGATGCAGATAAGCGTGAAACAAAAGCGGATAAAATATTTACAGGTATATCTACAGATAGAGAGTTTTCCGGTGGTCTTTTGTACAGTTTGGGGCAAAATCGCAGAAGTTTAGGCTTATTAGCATACGATTATAATCATAAGGGACAGAAGGAGAAAGTCGGCTATTATGAAATGGATGATAAATTCAATTTAGTTCCAAAATCGGATGCAAAAACGGAACAGTTAATCGAAACAAAGTACAGCATCCCACAGCAGGTTGTCAATATTGAACCATCATCGGCTTTGATAGTCGATGACAAAGGACGCCGTTGGAGACTGCCGTTAGGAGACGATTCATTTACATCATTGACCAATGATGGAGCACTGCGGATCTGTAGAGAAGTTGCAACCGAGCGCGATTTGTTTAATCTGCACGGTACATTTTATGAACTTCCTGCTGAAAATGCAGATGGATATGCAAAAATACGTCCTGTATCATCACACAATCTGAAAATCAATGATTACGCTTCTTATCGCGGTATGCTGATCATGACGGGGTTAGATCTGGAAAAAGCAAAATCCAATTCAGAGCACATCTTTGTTTCAACTGATAAAAAAGCTGCGGTATGGGCAGGTGCCATTGATGATCTTTTGAAGTTGGGTAAACCAAAAGGGCATGGCGGGCCTTGGTACAAAACTGCCGTTCAAAAAGGAACTTCTTCAGATCCTTACCTGATTGGTTTTTATGACCATAAATCATTAGCGCTCTCGCATAATGCAAAGGGAACTGTCAATATAACATTAGAGGTTGACCCTGGTGGAGATGATAATTGGATGACTTTTAAAACACTAGCGGTGAAAAATGGACAGACACTCAAATTTGATTTTCCGAAAGACTTCCAAGCAAGATGGATCCGCTTTGTAAGTGATCAAAATTGTGAGGCGACAGCTTTGTTAGATTATAAATAATATGCATAATTCTATTTTCAGTTATAGGAAGATTATCATCCTGTAACTGAGAATATGGATTAAAACAAAATTTATTAATATCCGTAACATATTAAATGGCTTAAGATCACTTAAATCTATTTATATAAGACTATTACTATTTGCAAGTGCTTACGTATTTTATGGTCTTTTTATATCATAAAAGATTTTATGACCTAAAAAAGAAAATAGTACACCGACAACAGATTTGCTGACGGACAAGATTATTTTGTGTTCAATAAAAACTTTCTTTTAGTGACTTCCTAGAAACGATATATTCTTGGATATTAATTATTCTTCCGGATTGTCCGAAACTTTTTCATATTCTAATGTTCCGGTTTTGTCATTGCTGATCACCCTTTTTTTAGCATCGAATTGATCTACTTTGAAAGTTATAGAAATGATGCTGATTTTAATTGTAAGTGATTTATTGTCATCAGAAAGTTTCCATTTTCCTTTACGGGAATTTTCTCCGCTAACTCCTTTAAATGTTCCCCCTTCCATAAATATTTGGTAGGTTTCTTTTGGATTTGTCACGACACCATTTTTAGTCTCTTTGACAAGTTTCCATTTTCCGATGAGCTCTTTTGAGGTTTGACTATAGCTTAATAAGCTAGTCAAACAAAGAATAAGTGTAAGTAAAGTTTTCATAGATTGCATAAATTGTATAGGCAATTTAAGATTTTTACTTTAATTTTCTTATATGAATCTTAATATATTTGAATAAGATATCATTTAGTTTTTCCTGGTAACTGTATGATTTACAGTATTTTACAGTTGTGAAATGAAAAATTGAAACTGCAGTTTATTTCCCCTTAAGTGCAGCTCATGGAAAATAAAGAAAAGAAACACTTCAAAGGTAATGTTAGAGTGTTTTAAACATCAGCTTATGTCAGCTCTGTGTTTGCTTTTGAGCTTAAAACCATTTATTTGTCCAAGATTAGGTATCTTGCAAGGAAATTTTAAGTGAGAAAATTGTGACGCATCAAGAACGGACAAGTAAAATCAGAAAAGAGATAATTGAGTCTTATAAAGCATTAAAATCTAAATATCCTTTGCTAAAATACCAAAATGCGATCGGACTCAGCATTTTTTTGCTCTGTGTGGGCGTGAGTCTACTGTTGGGATATCTGTGGTATATTGATGTTGTTCCAGCTTGGATCTTAATCGTAGTAAATGCATTTTTGTTTGGCGTTTTGCATGAATTGGAACATGATTTAATTCATTACATGTACTTTAAAGGTAATAAAGCCATTCATAATGTGATGTTATTTTCTGTATGGATCTTAAGACCTCTTACTTTAAATCCTTGGTTTAGGCGCACACTGCATTTACATCACCATCGTTTTTCGGGTACCTTACATGATGTCGAAGAAAGAGGTGTTACTAATGGTGAAAAATGGACATTGAAACGTCTTTTGTTTACTCCGGATTTGGTTTTAGGAAATTTACTTCGCGTCAGAGGATTATTCTCTGATATTAAACGTGAAGTAGAC
The DNA here is from genome assembly GCF_012030425.1 of Sphingobacterium sp. B16(2022). GTDB lineage: Bacteria > Bacteroidota > Bacteroidia > Sphingobacteriales > Sphingobacteriaceae > Sphingobacterium > Sphingobacterium anhuiense. Next base: position 795,659 of record NZ_JAAUVN010000002.1, read on the forward strand.
AATGGCAATTTGAAATTTGAAACTGCTCATAAACTTAAACTGTGCGGTGTCTTTGGATTAATTCCTCTGACCATCGTTTCACATCTAATTTTGTATTTCTTTGGTGCAGATTTATTACTTGACTTTTTAAATCGAAAATTTGAAATAGGCTTCGTTTTTCCAGCAATGATTAAATCAATATTAAGTTGGTGTAGTCCTATTATTTATATTATCCTATTACCAAATTTATTGCGCCAGTTCTGTCTCCATTTTATCACTTCAAATTTACATTATTTTGGAGATGTAGAAAAAGGAAACGTAATCGAACAGACGCAGATACTAACCGTTTGGTGGACTTATCCATTTCAGATATTCTGTTTCTTTTTCGGATGGACACATGGTATTCATCATTTTGTCGTTAATGAATCGTTCTATGTAAGGCATATCGCCCGTAAAAAAGCACATGAAATCATGAAAGCACATGGTGTCCGTTTTAATGATATGGGAACATTTAGAAGAGCAAATCGTTTTAATGAAATAAGTTAGCTTTTATAAGTCTATGAATTGCGAATGAAATTGATTGATGGCGCTTGGATGTAGGTCTTATTACTATCTTCCTGTGCCATTATCTTCCTTGAAGCAAACCACTCGATGTCGCTTTCTCTTTCGCTTCTTTTAACTTTTCTTTTTCATTTTTATAATTTTTTTTTAACTTTTCGAGACGTATTTTCTTTTCGCTTTTGCTTAAATAATGATCAGCCTCAATAAGTTTTTTGTCGGCATCATAACGATTTTCCAATTTTTCTAATGCCTCATCTGCCTTGTCGGTCACATTATCTTTAATGGAGGCTCGTTCATCACCATATTTTTCCAACCAGGTTTTTTGTTGTTCTGCAGTTAATATGTTAAAAATTTCGTTCTTATGTTGCAATGCAAGTTCGCGTTTCTTTTGTCCCTTTTGATAGCCAGATAAAGATGAATTGCGACCAATTGCTTCAAACTTAGACGCTGTGCTTTTATTTATCGCATTAATTTTTTCTTCCTGTTGAGGAGTTAGTCCGAGTTCTTGATCATGTTCCAGACTATCGGTGTATATAGCCGTACTTTCATTTTTTGCTCCATTTTGTTGCGCGCAAGCACTAAAACTGAGGGTGAAAAGAGAGATACCTGTTAATAGAATAAGTTTCATCATATTAATTTGTTGAATTTAAGTACGTTGAAAATCGTGCCAGACATCCCTAATTTAATCTTCAGTTAATACAGTTTGCAGTGATGGCGCATAGCATGCAAAGAAATGTTATGGGGGGTTAGCAAAAGTGGAATCAGTAAATTTTACAAATCAAACTCAAAATACCGTAAAATAGAAAGCCCAACTTTTGCTCATCTTTGTATTGTCCTTTCGATAGTAGATATTTAAGTAGGACGGAAAACAAAAAGGTAGATTTCAAGATTTAATCTACAAACACTATGCATATATGAAAAATTTTAAAATTATATTTTTAGGATTGACGGCCATGACAACAGTCGTAGCTTGTAACAATCCCGGAAATAGTACAACAGAAACCATGACAGCACAACAAGACTCGATTCACAATCACGATCATACTTATGCCTGTACTATGCACCCTGAAGTAACAGGACATAAAGGTGAAAAATGTACCAAATGTGGTATGGAATTACAGCCTATTCATAAGGAGGATGAGGCTAAGTTGGCGGTTAGTATTTTAGCTTCGCCGCGGCCTATAGAAGCCGGAAAACAAACAGCGCTGTCGATTTCGATCAAGGAAAATGAAAAAAATGTTGCACTTGAGGAGGTACATGAAATGAAAATGCATCTCTTGGTTGTAAATGAAGATTTATCTTGGTTTGATCATATTCATCCCGAAGAACAGCAGGATGGTAGTTATAGTGTGAAAGAAATATTTCCTGCCGCAGGCAACTACCTGCTGTTTACAGATTACAAACCTAAGGGATTGGCTGGAGAAGTTACGATGAAGAAACTTGAAGTAACAGGTAATGTGGCTACCAGTTCTTTTAAATTGAATCCAAAAGCAGTTTCAACAACAGCAGGATATACCGTTACTTTGATTAATGCTAATGATCTAAAAACAAATCAGACACAGGATCTGCAATTCTCAGTCGAAAAGAATGGCAAGAAACTCGTGGAAAGCGATTTTCAAAATTATTTAGGAGCAACGGCTCATATTGTTATGATCGGAGCAAAAGATAAAGATTTCCTTCATAGCCATCCGGTATCAGACAAGCGCTTTCCGATATATGCGCAAACCAATATTAAAAAAGCGGGAGTATACCGCATGTGGGCGCAGTTTAAAATTGAGGGACAAGTGCACACGGCAGATTTTACAGTCGACGTAGCCCAGGGAGCGAAAGGTACTGATGAAGGAAAGCATCATGGACACCAGCATTAAATGATTATAAATAATTAATGTAAGAACGCCTAACTTTTTAATTAAAGTTAGGCGTTCCTGTATTATTTTTTATTTTGCGAATAATTATCTGGATTGAGATAAGATCTACAGTGCAATAACATTTTCGAAAACAAAAGAGATCATGATATTTACGCTATTTTATGATTACATTTCAGCACTAACATTATCTTTTTTTTTGTTCATTTTTGCTTCGAGATAAGGATTGTGATACTGTTTGTAAAACAATTTCTTGTCATCTCTATAGCTAGATATAGCGCCCAGTTTATGCATTAATTTGATGTAATACCAAGCGAGATCTACCTGATGAGGTTTAAAACCACTTCGTGCACTTTTAGGAAATAAATGGTGATTATTATGCCATTCTCCTGCCACAATTCCGGGCCATACCTGGTTGATAGATTTGTCATTCACACTGAAATCTGTGCCTTCCTTTTGTTTATCTTCTCCTTTGGCATGACCTTCATAGTTAAAAGTACGGACACCAATTCCCCAGAAAGCTGCCGCACCAAACAAACTGCAAGCAAGTGGATGACCGCCTATTAGGAAAAATACAGTGTACCAAAATGCCCAGTTTAATAATGATGATACTATAGCATAAACAGGAGGTACATATGATCCCCATTTTTTATATTGATGATAAGAGTTCGCTGGTACACCCGTATGTGACATCAGGGATTTAACTCTGTTATAATCCTGCTCATTCAGGTTCTTAGATATCGGCTGGTGATTGACATCTGCAAGAAAACAGTATAAAAACCCAGCTTGGGCATTATAAGGATCACCTGGTTGATCTGATTTGGCATGATGTACGTGGTGTGATATGACATATATTTCTTCTGGAATAACACTGATTGTGAGATTTTGCGTAACAAACCGCCAAAAAGGATTTTTAAACTTATAGGCTCCATGCGTACAATAGCGGTGGTGCCAGATCGTTCCGTGGGTACCCATGATGATCATACTGTATACGAAGGCGGCCAAAACTGTCCACCAAGTTAGGTAATTCGTTAAAAAAATAAAGAAAAATGGAATGAGGCAGGCGATTTTGAGCCAGCTAAAAAAAGGTAGCCAGTTTCTGCGGTCTTTGAAGATGTTAAGTCTTTTAAAGAATTCACTGATGATCTCTTTGTTGCTTGGTTTAATTAGTTTACCCGTCTCGTCTTGCCACCCGTAGGAAGGCGGTTGCAGTACATAATCTAAAAATGACATGTTAATTTAATTTTTTCAGTGTGTATTATTTACAATATCATATCGAATCAACCGCAATAATAATAAATCTTAAAAATTTATGCAATAGAAAAATAATTATGATTAGAAGCGGATGATGAACTTCATTTATAGGGTAATAATACAGCTTAGGTGGTGTAATGAATAGAAGGAATATGATTTGGCAATTGATCAGGAATATAAAGTAAATGCCATTCTAGTCCTTTTATGTAAAGGTTTTGGATTGGAGGGTACATGTTAAAAAAATGTAGTTAATTAGCAAAATTGCTAATCACTACATCAAAAATACCGAGAATTAGTATAATTCCCGAATTCTTTTATCTTGCTATACGCACATTAAATGCGTTAACACCTTTTTGACCATTTTCTACTTCGTAAGTAACTTTTTCGTTTTCGCGGATATCATCCATTAAACCTGTTGAATGTACAAATACATCCTGACCACCGTTTGCTGGTGTAATAAAACCGAAACCTTTAGTAACGTTAAAGAATTTTACTGTTCCTTCTTGCATTATATTATTGTTTTTATTATAAATTATTTAATTCTGAACTGCTGTAAAAGACATAATATATGACTTTCAGAAGTTAATCGATCTGCTAGAAAGAAAAAGGATGTGTGTAAATTGAAGGTTGATCGGAGTCAAGCTCTAAGAGTACTGCGCACTTTTTATGAATAACAAAAATTAGCAATTGAGAGAAGTAGACATACAATGTAGGGAAAATCTACTATTTTTAGTACCGCAATCATGCTTGATTCTAAGACAAAGATAAGTGTAAATTATTTAAAATCAAAATATTTTTTTCAAAATTTATCAATTTTATTTTCAGTAAAATATTAAAACTGTAACTCAAATTAATGAATACTCAAAGGTTATAGAGTCAGAACCTGTAAAATGCTAATATACCAGTCCACTTTCACCAATTCCGATCCAGGCATATATGGTATTCTCTTTTATGAAAGGATTATTGTTTTAATTCAGATTTTTCAGCTAAACCTTTTCTGTCATTACCAATTTAGAGATCAATTCATCATATTCTATGGAACGAGTCCGATATCTACGGAAGTGATTTTTTTATCGAATTGAAAAACCATTGTGAAAGGCTTATGAGGTTTACGCTCATAAGCCTTTTATTATTAGTTCCTTTTTATAATTAATTAGTAAAGCCCCAATTCAGCTATAGCGGCATCGCCTGTCCCATCCCAAGAGGATTTAAGAATAATTTTAAATGATTTTACGCTATGCTCGCTGTTGAAGTGGAAGTATTGCGGGCCTTGGCTATATATCTTTTGAAACACGCCTGCTGAAGTAAAGTTTGTACCATCATCACTTACCTGTACCTCAAAGTTCTTACTATGTCTATAAGCTCCAGGGCGAGCGTATAAGATTAACATCATGGGTGTCGTATATACTAATACGTATAAAATATAATCTGAGTTTAAATTTCTCCAGATCTGTTATTGCATAAAACTCATCACTTTCATTTTACATAAAATTTTAAAAACTTAATTCTTTCACTGACCTTTTCAATCCAATACCTAGACATAAGTTCATGTCCAAATACAGTCGGGTGAATACCATCCCAGATCCAATAATTTACGGGCATCTTTTTGATGGCTTGATCAAAAATCAATTTGTAGTCCAGTAAAATAGCATCAAATTCATTAGCTAGCTTTTTAATAACTTGACATTGTTGAGATACCCCTTTCTCATACAAGTCCCAGTTATTTTTAATATTACTAATAGGATAAACAAACGGAAGACCTAAAACAAGAAGAACTTCGGGATTACTTCTACGGGCTTTCTGAAGTAGAAATCTATACTCTTGTTCAAAATCTGCTAAAATAGATTCTCCTTTCAAAGTATTTACGGAGAAAATCACATCGTTAATACCAACTAATATACTTAATACATCTGGTTTAAGAGCTATTGTATCCTCTTCCCATCTTTTCAAAAGATCGGAAACTTTATTACCACTTATTCCTCTGTTATAAAATTCAAATCCTTGATCAGGAAAATCGGCGCCAATTCTACTCGATACGGAATAGGCATAACCATGTCCCATAATATGATTAGGATCAAGACTACGTCCCCTGTTTCCATCTGTAATAGAATCCCCCTGAAATAAAAAAACTAAATTCTTAACTTTAGCCCTTAAGTTATCGTCAAGCCGGACATTAGCAGGAAATAAAGTAGACGGATAGCAAATTGTTCCTGTTATTAATGCGAGACTATTGTTAATAAAAGTTCTTCTGGATGTAAAAATTTTGTTCATACAATACAATTGTTAATTTCTATTTTTTTTCATTAAAATGATTCAGTAGTGTCCTAAACGTTTAGAAAGTAGCGTTGTTTTAATACAGCAAAGGTTCGATATTTAAATCGCAAAATTTTCACACACCTCCACTGTAAATTTAAACGTTTTTAATCAGATTTTATCTCTTACAGACCGCGAATAATCAAAGATTTGGTTGCAATCATTCGTTCCACCCTGGTAACCATTAATAATACCCTAAAAGTAATTAATGTTAAGCATAGAGTAAGTGCGTGATAACCTATTCCTGCTGTCATTCCAATTGCTGCAGAAGTCCAGATTACAGCAGCAGTCGTCATACCACGAATAGAAATTTTGTCTTAAAAAACTACACCTGCCCCAATAAATCCAATACCTGTAATAATATTTGCCGAAATTCGGTCATCAGTACCTGCACTATGCTGTGAAATTATAGTGAAAATTGTCGAGCCCAGTGAAATTAGAATTATTGTTCTAAAGGCGGCAGACTCATTTTTGTATCCCGCTCAAAGCCAATGACTCCTCTACATATGATAGAAATAACTATTGCTATCATGTCTTTAATTTCTACTGTAAAATCCATTAGTAAATCTTCTTATATTTATTGCTTCTTTTAACTGTTTTGGCTGATTTTGTTAAGGTTTCTTTCTCTACTACTAAGTTCATATTCTGCCGGAAAGTAGGGGAGATATTTTGTGGTAATGATTGCGGAGTATTTATACAGTTTAAGATGCAATCTTCATAGATAATTGTAATACTTCAGACCAACTGTTTTGGAAGTATTGGATTGCTTTCTCCTTATATTCTGGATTTTCTCTTACTGAAATTATTTTCATTTTATCTGCCATTATTATAAAAAGTTCATCTTATTTAAACTTCACAAATCCACGATGTATTAGATCTACTTAATTTTTAGCATGGTAATCTCATTGCTCTCTACCTTAACCTTTTTATTCTTACTCATAATTCCCCGGTTTTTATAATTGTTCGTAAGTGCTACTTTTTGTTTTGGATTCAGCAACATACAATTAAAGAGGTTTTAAAAATTCAGGATGGTAGATTTTCTTGAAACTCTTCAGTAACCTCCATTATATTAATGCTATTTACTTTTTTCTTCTGTTATTTGCTTCTCTATTGTATTCTTTAATCTGTTCCAAATTATGTAAATATTCCTCTTCGCTATTAATTCTTACATCTGGGAATCTAAGAGTACATAGAAAGCCTAAATCTTCTCCTAAGGTTAGTTCTAACTTTGTGATTTCCTCAATTTTAATATTTTCATCCTCTTGAAAAATTAAATAGTCAATTCTACTTGATTTTAAGCATGAATTTTGAACAACTTCTTTTTTTGGAAGAATTTCGAATTGATGTCTATCTTTTAATATTTCACCCATTTTTGTGAGTTTAGGTGAATAGTTAATACTTCTTATTTCATCAAAATATTCTTCTCCAAAAATTTCTGTTAGAAAGGATTCGTGTTGTTTTTTTAGCAATATTTTTAGCGTTAAGAATTCCTTACATGTAAAATTTGGATGTTTTTTATGTTTCATATCCGAAAGTTTAGGAACTTCGATATTAGTCCAAGCACTAATTTCAGATAATAAGTACTTTGAATTTTTAATAATATTTGAAAGGTTAGTTTTCCAGATCATATTTTACACTTATTATTTTTTTAATTATACCAAAGATAAGTGTTACTTATCTTTGGTATAATTAATAGCGATAAAGTAGGGTGTAACCCTAACTTAGCGATGTTACTCATGAACGAAAACGACCAAAATTCCACATGAGATAATCGTGAGTTCGCCATTTCTATTAGATTTTTATATCTTAGTGATATAGTCTAATAGGGCGGACTTCATGTCAGTCTTTTGTGGAAAATAATCTTTGGATTATTGGTGCTTGGTCGTGCCTCGTTCAAAAGCATTGAAGTTCGCCCTATTGGTTTTAGGCCAAATTGACTACTTCAATGTTTGATTAGCTTCGTTCACATAAACTTTAAAATTATGATTAAACGAAAAGTAACCATTCACAGAACCACTCTAAACCTGATCAAGGATCAAGGTTATCGGTTTGCCCATTGCAATCTTATAAAGAACGTCATTTGCGCTCCCCAATAAGAGCCTACAATAAACATATAGTCCAATAGGAGAGAGTTAGCTCTAGCCAAATCCAAAGGCGCGTTTGCTGTAAAAAGTATGGCGTAATGGCCCGACCTTGATACTGAAAAAACGGAAATGGAAGAGGGTTGAAGCAAATAAGCTGTTATTCCCTAAAAGACATATGTTACCGACTTTTATTCTATTGGTATACAATTGCTTGTTCCAACAAAAAGAGGATCGGAGGCCTACTTTTCATTTTGCACCTTAAAAGTACGACGTTTCTCTTAGTAAAGCAAATAATTGTCATTACAATTTTATCGTGATACACTAATATTTTAATAGTCGGTTTTTGTTCTTTATCTAAATTATGCAATAGCGATGACCAGTTATAATCCTTGATGTAGACCAATAATTGCATTTTTTCTAAACTTATTTTTTAACTATTGAAGTTGAACAGGGAGTCTATTGTCTAATTTTTAGCTTCTTTTTAAATCTCAATTTAACCTAAAAAAATGCAAAAACTTTGCAACAGGGAGAGCTATGCGCTGTCCCCAGGGAAAAATACTGTCCTAAATCTTGAGTTATTTTTTGGTCTTCAATCAAAAACAAACCAAAAAATAAACACATTGAAAAGTTCTATACTAAAAAGTGAAAACGTTAAACATGATTACGCTTTACAAAAGCATGATCAACCTACGGTTTCATATATAAAAATACATTGGAAGCTAGTGCTTTGCATCCTGCTTTCTCCAATGCTACATGCCTTTAATCTGCTCTTGTGCTTATTAAAGGCCATAAAAGTAATTGCGATACCCTGTATCATGATCATCGCAGTATTTCATAGTTTATGTTTATCAGCTCAGACACTCCGCAAGGACAGCGGGGTGAATGGGCAGGTAAAATCTGAGCTAACTGGTGTTGTTGTATCCTCCTCCGATGGTACACCACTGCAAGGAGTATCTGTGCGAATCGATGCCGAAAACTTACAGATTAAAACTTCCCAAGATGGAAGGTTTCAACTGACAGTCACTAATAAAAAAGGAAAGATTGGATTCTCCTCCATCGGTTTTAAAAGCCAAGAACTCAATTATACCTCAGGAGTATCAATGACTGTGAAATTGATACCTGAAGATAACCAGCTTGATGAAGTAGAGGTAGTATCTACCGGATACCAGAAGATACCCAAAGAACGAGCAACGGGGAGTTTTGTGCAGATCGATAACGAGCTTTTAAATAGGAGAGTGAGTACGAATATACTGGATCGATTGGAAGGAGTAACGAGCGGTGTTAACTTTAATCGCTCTTCTGGTGGAGCAGGAGGTTTATTACCACCCAATGAGCAGACTGGTCTATCTATACGCGGGCGATCAACTATAGATAATGATGTAAGTGCTGATCCTCTTATTATTCTAGATAATTTTCCTTTTGAAGGTAGTTTAGATCAAATCAATCCTAATGATATTGAAAGCATAACGGTATTACGTGATGCTGCAGCAGCTTCTATTTGGGGTGCACGTTCAGGGAATGGTGTCATTGTGATAACGACCAAAAAAGCTGCGTTTAGAGAACAAACAAAGATTGACTTTAATACTTCAACCACAATTGGAACAAAACCTAACTTGAAATATAGCCGAAATTTTATTCCCAGTGCCGAATTTATGACTGTTGAGCGTCAGCTTTTTGATAAAGGTTTTTATAGTGATTTGTTATCCAATAACACAACTTTTCCTTTAGTAAGCCCTTATGTTGAATTGTTGGATCAACACCGATCGGGTGATATAGATGAAAATATACTTAAGCTTGCAGAACAAAAGTTTGCTAAGATAGATAGTCGAAATGAGACTTCAGAAAACTTTTACCAAACTTCAGTGAAGAACCAATATGCGTTTGGAATTCGCTCTGGAGGAGAAAAATTTAGCAATTATTTTTCTGTTGGCTACAATGATAATCGAGAAGTCGTTCAAAAGAGTGGTCTAAAAAGATGGACAATGAATATCTCTCCGCAGTTTAAGTTATTACAAAATCTAACTTTTTCTCCATCGGTATCAGTGACCAATACCACAGAACGATATGGTTACAGCTACAGTTCACCCTATCCCTATATTTCATACACAGGTGAGGATGGTATTCCGCTCATGGTACCAAGTGGTTATAGAGATAGCTATCTACGAGAAATGGAAAGTAAAGGCTTTAAAGACTGGTCACTTCGCCCATTAGAAGAGAAAGAACTCAAGGATACCCATGCTAAGCGGTTGCATACAATTTTAAATGGTCAATTAATGTATGCTCCTTTGAATTGGTTGTCATTCGCCTCCCTCTTTCAATATGAACGTCAGCAGAGTGAGTATGAAGATTTGAAGAATAAGAATAGCTATTATGTCAGAAATTTAGTCAATCGCTATACGCAAGTGAATGGTACAAATTTTACTTACCCTATACCCGATGCGGATATACTTGATCATACTCGAGATAGGTTAGAAGCTTATAATTTTCGGATTAATAGCGCGATGAATAAAAGATGGTCAGACAAGCATCAATTAAATGCTTTATTGGGTGCTGAAATGAAATCGACAATTATTGCAGCTCACTCAGGACGGTATTATGGCTATGATCACGAGACTGGAACGATTTTAAGCAATCTAAACTTTAATCAATACTATCCAATTAATCCGAATGGATTAGGATCACAGCTGATTGATGATGGTGTTGGAAATATGAGTGAACTGACTCGCCGTTCTGTTTCTTATTTCTTTAATGGTGCTTACCAATTTCGAGAACGGTATACATTATCCGCCTCAGCTCGAAAAGATGGTGCTAATTTATATGGAGTAAAGACCAATGATAAATTTGTACCACTGTGGTCGGTCGGACTTTTATATTACATTTCAAAAGAAGATTTTTATAAATCAACGTTGTTGCCAACATTAAAGCTTCGGTTTACGTATGGTTATAATGGAAATTCCTATAATCAATCTGCTTACCTTATTGCAAGCTTTAATAGGAACACACTTAATGGTTTTCGACAAGCTACCATTCAAAATCCACCCAATCCATTGTTAAGGTGGGAGCAAGTCCGCAATATTAACTTATCAATGCAGTTTGCTTCCAAAGGAAATCGTATTTCGGGTTCGATAGAGCTCTTCCAAAAGGATGGAATGGATCTTATACAGGAGATCTTGCTTCGACCTTCCTCAGGTTTTAATAGTTACAAAGGTAATTCTGCTTCAGTCCGTAATAGGGGGGTGGATCTACAATTAACTAGTATAAATACAAAAGATAAGTTTAATTGGAGTACCGTATATCTATTAAGTTTGATCAAGGATAAGGTTCTTTCTTTTAATGAAGAATATCCAACAAGGTATTTGGTATCTAATTCGTCCGCAGTTGACGGACCTGCACGCTATGGTCTATACATTAAAGAGGGTAATTCGCTTTATGGCGTATATAGTTACCGGTCATCTGGACTGGATGAAAATGGAGATCCTATGGGCTATTTAAATGGAGTTGAATCTAAAGATTATGCAGGTATTATTGCCGCCAGTAATACCATGGATAATGTTAACTATCATGGAAGTAGTAGGCCTACGTTGTTTGGTTCATTGCGCAATACTTTTTCATACCGAAAGTGGTCACTTTCAGCTAATATTCTTCTTAAGTCTGGTTTCTACATCAGAAAGAAAAGTAGTAGTACTAACTTAAACGAGGTACTTTCGATGCCAAATGCAGATTTTATGTTGGAATTTGATCCTCAGAACCCGAATAAAGAAACAACTATGCCTGCATTGGTCTATCCTGTTAATGCAAGCCGCAATACATTTTATCAAAATTCGGAAGCCTTAGTTTTATCAGGTGATCATATTCGTTTACAGGATATTTCCTTGTCGTACCAGATGAAGTTTTCACGATTTACAGTAGATTTTTATTCTTACATAGACAACCTTGGAATCTTATGGCGTAAGAATAAAGTAGGTATAGATCCTGATGTTAACGATTATTTCGGTTTATATCCAATCCCAACCAGTTACTCACTTGGTGCTCGTATCCAGTTCTAATTTAAAAATTCTGATTATGAAATATCTCATTTATTTTTTCTGCTTGTTTTTCAGCTATTCTTGTAAAAAGATAGATAACTGGCTGGATGTAAAATCAAAAAATAGTGATGTCATACTAAAAAGTTTGGATGACTATCAATCATTATTGGATAATACGACAGTGATGAATACTACGCCCGGTATGGGCATTATCTGCGCTGATAATATCCATCTCCTTGAAAATACTGTTTTAACAGTTGGAAATCCTTCGGAACGAAATGCTTATATCTGGAAAGAAGATATTTATGAAGGCGCAATTGGAACGGGAACTGGAGATTGGACAGTACCATACCGAGCTATAGCGTATGCCAATATCGTAATGGAAGGAACAGATAAAGTCACAAAATCAAGTGCCGAAAAGGATAATATTCGAGGTTCTGCATTGTATTATCGAGGGTTTCACTATTATCAGTTATTGCAGCTTTATGCTCCTCAATATGTAAAGGGTGCTTCACTATCTTGCGTGCTTCCTATGCGCTCTAGATCGGATATCAGTGATAACGGTAATCTGATCACGGTAGAAGCTTGCTATGAGCAAGTAATTAAAGATTTGACTGCCTCATTAGAAATCTTGCCAATCGTTCCTGCAAGGAAGACACGACCATCTCGCTCTGCAGCTTTAGCTATGCTAGCAAAGGTCTATTTAACGATGCAAAGCTATGATAAAGCATTGCAATATGCAGAGGAGTATTTGAAGGACAATAATGAGCTAATTGATTTTTCGAGTTTGAATACAGCAGCTACATTACCTTTTCCAACCATAGATAAAGGAAATAAAGAGATCGTGTTCTATGCTGGTCCGATCAGTTACTTTTTTGTATCGTATGGAGATCTTAGGGTTAATGATGAATTATTTGATAGCTATAAAGATAATGATACCCGAAAATCTGCTTTCTTTAGAATGAACGTTGATGGTTCAAAATCCTTCAAGGGGCGTTATACAGGTACAGTTGGTCTGTTTTCAGGATTAGCGAATAATGAAATTCTTCTGATTAAGGCAGAATGTCTTGTTAGAACTGGTTCGTGGAAAGAAGGAAGAGATTTATTGAATCATCTTTGTAGTTATCGATACAAAGATTTTTCAGCACCACTGAATGAAACGACTGATGATGTGCTTTTCCGGGTCTTGGAGGAACGTCGTAAAGAGCTTGTGTTTACAGGTAATTGTAGATGGGAAGATTTGAGAAGATTGAATAAGGATTCAAGATTTGCAAAAACACTCACAAGAACACTTTCTGGTAAACAGTATATATTACCTCCTAATGATCCCAAATATACTTTGCCAGTTATTCCCCAAGAATTAATCATAAAAAATAAATAATGATCATGAAAATACGAATAATACATTACTTAATTAACCTATGTATTTTTTTTGGTTGCCATCATATCGGTTTTGCACAAACGGCAACTATTGATATTAGAAAATTGAAAGATAGTAACTTAAAAAATGAATTGAATTGTTACTGGACAGATGACAATTTCGAATTTTTCAATCGAACTCCTCACAGAAAAAACAAGGCATTAAAACATGATTCTATATTTACGATTAAGTTTGATAAAGGAATAGATCACCGATATATCACTTTAAAAACGGGTAATGAGAAAAATGCGGACAAAATATTATTATTGGATTTTTTAATTTTCCTTGGAGATAGCGTGGTCATTTCCGAAGAAGATGATCGCTTAGTATTTAATGGTATTGGGGCTGAAATTATGAATTTGCAATATCAACTTAGTCGAATAGAAAAAACAGTATCATTTCCACATTATGTAAATAAAAAGATCGATCTTGTAGAAAAAGAACCTGAACTGTCTTCGATTCTTCATGATAAGCTCCAGTCACTTTTACAGTATAATTACATGAAGCGTGATAGTCAACTAATTGTATTAGATCGTTATATAAATCAAATAGACAAGAATAGTTATCGATTGCTGAAATTAAATATTATTGGTAAAAATGAACAAAACTTGCTGACACAATTGATAATGGTCTTTTATCGTATCAGTAAAGAAAATCCCAATCTTGAAAATGAGAAATCATTATTTATACAGGAATACCTAAGACGGAATACACGACTTCATGAAGTTACTAATAAGAATTTTTTTCAGGCAAACGAAATGGAAAACTATTTTATGGAAAGAATGAGGCTAAGAAAATGGCTGGGTACAGCATTTGAAAAAGAGTGGGATTACGGGATGATGAAGCAAGAAAGTCTAGATAGAATATATTATCGTTATTTTTTTCAGAATTATTCTAAAATGGATGACGCCCAGCAGGCTAAAATACTGTCAAATATTTCATGTGAAAAATATATAGATGCTGTGCAACTATTTCGAGTTCAAACAACTCAAGGACAATTGTTGCCAGATTTTAAGTTGATGGATACAAGTGGAAATTTGGTCCAATTTTCTGATTTACGCGGGAAAATAATTGTTCTTGATTTCTGGTTTACTGGTTGTGCAAATTGCAAAGTACTACACGAGGAGATGAAGGCCGTAAGGAAAGAATTAGGGGATGTGAAGGATCTTTGTTTTGTTAATATTTCTATCGATGAAGATATGGAGAAATGGAAGAAATCTGTTCAATCTGGATCGTACAGTGATTCTTCAGATATTAGTCTTTACACTATGGGAGAAAAGTCGTTACATCCTATTATAAAGTTCTTTAATGTAATTTCTTATCCGAGACAAGTTATTTTGGATAAAGAAATGAGAATCGTAACGACTCAGGTTCCAAGACCGAGTTCACAAGAACAAGCAACAGCTTTAGTTAGTTTAATAAAGAGTATTAAATAAAAAATAGCACCTGAAATTTTTCAGGTGCTATTTTTTAATTTCATTATTCGTTTGTGCGGAATACTCCTTGATCAGCTTCCTGGAAATTAGCAGGATTTTTATACTGGTCATTCATTGGTCCTGGAGCACTACCAATTTTATGATATGAACATGTTGAACTTGCATCTAAGCACTCTCCTGCAGGATAATTTGAAGCAGGTTCCCAAGTTGTTCCATCTAATGTGACAAAATCACCAGCTGGTGGAGTTAATGATTTTGTAAATGATTGCGTCAATGCCGCACCGCCTAATACAGCTACTCCAAGTAGCACTTTTGTGAAATTTTTTAATGAGGTTTTCATACCTTTAGTTTTAATTGTTTATAATTTTTGTTTTTTTTAGGGCATAGATTCCGGCGATAAACCAGACCACATTAAAGATAATGTGCGTTTTCCAGCCCATGGATTCGATCACACCTCCGCAATTACAGAGCTTTTTTTCAACAAAGGCTACCATTAAAGTCAGGTAAAGTGTAAAAACACCCATCAGTAGGGTAGATACCCATAGAGCAGTACGCTTTATCTTGTATACCGGGACAATCAATAGTACAGCCAGCAGGATTTCCAAGGTGGGAATGCCCCAGCCGATCAGTTCAGCATATTTCGCTAAATAAGGGATTTTGCTGTTTCCCCGGATAAATTCAGCGATAATTTGCAGCTTCGCAATTCCTGCATAGAAATATAAGAAAGCATAGCCATAAATAATCAAAGCAGGTATGCGAGGCTTGATCCACCGTGCACTCCGACGGATTAAACTACCGTTTTTTGTGGATGTTGCCGGGTGTATCTTGTTGCCCTTGTGATTGATGATATGTTCCATTTGTTTGCGTTGTGAATGTTTCTTCTATCCATGCAACGGAATAGTCAACTGCCGTCAACTGATTTCCTGTTTGCGGGTCTCACCCGCATATGGGGAAGGGTGCAAATTTTTTCTTGTACTGTTTCATAATTTGTTATTTTAATTAGCAGATCGGAAAAAATGGTACGGATACAATTATTTTCGTGTTTTACAGGACGATTCATTATTTCATCCGATCTGCTATTACAAATTTCAGCAGCATTTTTTGTTATATTTTGGGAATTTGGACACTATGTTTTGGGTTTTTATGCCCAAATTATTGGGCATAAAAACCCAAATTATTGGGAAAAGGCCTATTCTCTTTCGCGTATAAGTCGACGAAGCAACTCTTCACTGATCCCCATATACTGGGCTAATTCTTTATGTTTGATATACTGGCGTATATCCGGATATTTGTCAAACACAAAGTCATATTTATCGGGATTGGGCAATGAAAGCAGTTTTGCCCGATAATCCAGATACTGTTGCTGTTTGTCCATAAGGCTGGCGTAGATCGGGAAAAGCTTTGGGTTTTTCGCGTTTATCGTATATAACTGTTTCCTTGTGATCATAAAGGTCCTGCAGTCACTTAGTGCAATAAACTGATAATTGTGCCTATGATTGGGTATCATCAGCGATTCGCCACTGAAGGCATACCGTACCGGACATGTCTTTTCATACTTTCCAAATATACCTTCTGCAATGAGGTAAAGTTCGTCTCAGTTGTTGGTCAGATACTCGCCCTTAACAAATCGGATCTCATCAAATGCGTCCGTCAATTCGGGTATGGCAGATACCCATTCTCCATGGATGTCTTTTAAAAAATTGGCTAAAATCTCTTCTTTGCTTTTCTTCATAATTAAGTATTGGCTGGTATTGAGCATAAAATAGACCCACAATTTATTAAACGATGTTTGCAAAATCAATTATTGGGAAATATAGGCTTAAGCAGAGACGAATTTTTTGAAAATAGTACCCTATTTCAGAGTGACTTGATTCTTATTTTCTTATAACCAACTTCTGCTTTTACTTCACTTTTCTTCGACTTGGCTTCGAGATTTCATCGGCGGCCATGCATGAAAACTCGAAGCGCACCCGATGCCGAGCCGATAAAATGGTGGAAAAGGTCAGGAATTAATTACCTGTTGATGTCTCATTTTTTAAGTGAATTTTACACTGATTTTCGCCTTAATTTTTGTTCAACTCGGCAAGGGGGCGGTCAAAAATCCGATGCTGTTCGGTCGAGTAAGGCACTGAATATTATTAAGTATATCGCACTGGGTCTTGGTGTGGTGGAAACTGTGCTGGATGATAAAAATAAAAAAGAAGAGGAGGAGTCACCACCATTGACGAATAGTTTGCCACAGAAAGAAAAGGAGGTGCGGGATGAAAGGCAATGATATCCGTATCGGTACTTTAGGAGGAACGCTCTGTTCGATATGGGCGAGCTTTTCGCTTGGTGATGTCATGCATACAGCTTTGATGGCTGTAGTCGGAACTGTCGTGAGTTATGGGACTAGCCGGTTCTTAGGGAGAATAAGGCGTAAATAGTGTAAATAAATAGGCTTATCTGTTGCGGGATAGGCCTATCTATTTTTTGCATATAACTGTAGGTTTACCATTGATTTCTGCGATGATAATTAGTGGCATATGCCTTTAAAGTCTGCTAGTGGCTGTAATGATTTAGGTGAAGTGCTAATTTAATATTGAGTTTTTTACAAAGTTTCCATCAAGTATGCTTTCCCGATTGGAGGGAAAAGGAGAGGGTTGTAAACTAAATAATTTTGCTTTGCGTAATTATTGTTAAATTAGTTCCGAAAACCTAAATAGCGATGCAGTTTTTAATTGCTGCATTATAAAAACTATAACTTATTATAAATAATCAATTTTAATAAATTTTTCATTTTATGAATTATGTTCTAACGTATTTTTCTCGAATATTGGTAATGCTGCTAATTAGTGTCGTTTGGAAGGGGAATACTGCTATTGCTCAGTCTGTTGTTACTACAAAAATCTATATTGCCAAGTCGGGTAAAGACAGTAATCCAGGAACTGTAGATAAGCCTTATGCAAGTCCTTCTGCGGCGATAGAAAGTGTTGCTAAATTGAAGAAAACTGGTTATAAAGGGACCGTTGAGGTGCTGATTAGCAAAGGTGAATATTATATTAACAAACCTCTTCTGGTTGGAGCTGAATTGTCTGGTACTGCAGATGCACCATTTACGATTAAAGCGATTGATGGCGAACGTGTTACTTGGAGCGGGGCTGTACCACTTAAGCTGTCCTGGACAAAAGGTGCTAACGGCGTCTGGAAAACTCAGGTGCCAAAAGGTATGAGTTTCCAAAGCCTATTTGCAGATGGAAAGCAGTTAATTCGTGCACGATATCCAAATTATGATCCAGCAATACTTCCGTTCAATGGGTATGCTGCTGATGCCATTAGTCCAGATCGTGTGAAGGGCTGGAAAAATCCTGTAGGTGCCTATGTACATGCGTTGCATATCGGCCGATGGGGTGGGTTTCATTACCGTGTTGTAGGTAAGGATAATAATGGGGAACTGAAACTGGAGGGAGGCGAACAGAATAATAGACCTAGCACTATGCACGATACCTATCGTTTTGTCGAGAATGTTTTTGAGGAATTGGATGTCGTTAATGAGTGGTATCTGGATGAAGGTTCAGGTACATTATATTATTATCCTGACTCAGGAGTAAATCCTAATAACCTGCAATTGGAAGCACCACAGTTGGAGAATATCTTAACCATTCAAGGGAGTTTATCGCAACACGTGCATGATGTACATGTATCAGGTATTCGTTTTGTCTACACGGCGCCTACTTTTATGAAGACTGCCGAGCCTTTACTGAGAAGTGATTGGACAATTTATCGGCAGGGAGCAGTTAAAATTGAAGGTGCTGAGCGCTGTGAGATCAAGGAATCGGAATTTGTAGACTTAGGCGGTAATGCCATCTTTGTCAGTAATTATAACCGGGATGTGAAGATTTCAAATAACTTGATTGAACGTATAGGCGCTGGCGCAATCAACTTTGTTGGAAATCCTGATGCGGTAAGATCGCCGTCTTTTCGTTATGAAAACTTTGTAGTGGAAAGCAAAATGGATACGATTCCTGGTCCTAAATCGGAGGATTATCCAATGAATTGTGAGGCTAGTGATAACTTGATTCGTAAAATAGGAACGATCGAAAAACAGGTTGCTGGAGTTCAGATCGCAATGGCCTCGTCTATCAAAGTACTGCACAATACCATATATGAAGTTCCTAGGTCGGGAATAAATGTAGGAGATGGAACGTGGGGTGGCCATGAAATTGCTTACAATGATGTATTTTATACCGTACTTGAAACAAGTGATCATGGTGCATTTAATTCTTGGGGAAGAGACCGGTTTTGGCACCCTGACCGCCAAGAGATGGATCGACTAGTAGCGATACATCCTAATTGGGTAACGTTAGATGCGGTGAAGACGACTCTTTTACATGACAACAGATTTCAGTGTGATCACGGTTGGGATATTGATCTGGATGATGGTTCGACGAACTACCAAATCTATAATAATATTTGTTTAAGCGGTGGCCTCAAACTTAGAGAAGGATTTTATCGAAAAGTATATAATAATGTGATGATCAATAATGGTTTTCATCCACATGTATGGTTTAAAAATAGTCATGATGTATTCAGAAATAACGTGGTTATGAGGTCTCATCAGGATATCCAAGTTAAATATTGGGGAGATACGGTTGATAATAATTATTACACAAGCAGTCAGGCATTGTTAAGCGATCAATCAAAAGGAATAGAAAGCAATGGAAAGGTGATCTTAGCAAAATATAAAGATGCGTCTACGGGTGACTTTAGGTTAGATGTTCCTAAACTTGATGGCTTTGAAAATTTTGACATGCTACATATGGGAGTTCGTAATCCTCGTCTTAAAGCATTAGCCGAAGGACCTCAAATTCCTCAGGTAGCAGAAACGAGAGCGGATACGAAGAAAGATGTATATATGTGGAAAGGAGCAACCCTCAAATCTATTGAAAGCTTAGGTGAGCAATCTGCAGCTGGCCTAGCGTCCATAGCTGGTGTATTGGTACTTAAGGTTGATGAAGGTAGTACAGCATATCAAAACGGATTGCGGATAGGGGATGTGATTATAGGGTGTCAAGATAAAAAGGTAGATCATCTAGCCGACCTTCAGCGAATTTTAAAACGAGATGAAGCAAAAGATTCATTTACTTTAATCGTTCATAGGAACCAAAATAAACAAACTATTGTGATCAAATAGTTGATCATTAAAAGCATGTTGTTGCTATTTCTACTGAATGTAAGCCACGTGCTGTTGATTGTGTTTTATGAAATAGATTAGATCTTCATACGGATAGAGAAAATCTTTAGATCTACAATAAAAGCCTCTCAGATAATTTTTGAGAGGCTTTTGTTATGGTAAGAATTTTATAATCCTTACTAAAAAAGATGTTAATAATGCATGCAAATCGGGTAATATAACGTGTATTTGGGATAGATTAGTTTAATAATTTTAGGGTAACAAACCAGTTACATTATAAACCAATTTATCTATGTATTTATTCAAACCTATAATTCCTGGTGCATATCGCATGCAGGTATTTCTAAAAAAGACTACCATACCTTTGGTAGTACCGTTCTTTTTAAGCACGCTGTATCTTCCTGTTCATGCTGCATATGCAACAACTTATCAACAGCAGGTCTCCATCACTGGAACGGTTAAAGATGCGCGGGGTACAGTTCTTCCTGGTGTCACTGTTCAGGTTAAGAGAACTAATCAAACGGTTAAAACTGATGAACAAGGGCGCTTTAGTATCAATGCTACCGCAAAAGATGTTTTGCATATTACCTCTGTTGGTTATGAGCCTCAGGATGTGGTGATCGGGGATGCAAAAACATACAGTATCACTTTGAAGGAAGGTAGTGAGCAGATCGACGAAGTTGTGGTTGTAGGATACGGTACCCAGAAAAAAGTCAACCTTTCCGGGTCTGTGGCGAGTGTATCGGGCAAGACCATTACTGAGCGTCCGGTTCCTAATGTCCAAAACCTATTGCAGGGACGCATCGCTGGACTTGATGTGGTACAACCTACCGGGGAGCCTGGCAGGGACAATGGGAGCATGCGGATAAGGGGGCTTGGGTCGAGCGGAGCGTCGCCCAACCCGCTCGTACTCATTGATGGAGTTGTTGGATCGATGTCCAACTTATCACCACAGGATATTGAAAATGTTACTGTTCTTAAAGATGCATCTTCCGCTTCTATATATGGAGCAAGAGCAGCTAATGGCGTTATTTTAGTTACCACAAAAAAAGGTAAGCTCGGAACCAGTAATATTGAATATACAGGAAACTGGGGGACCAGTGAAGCGACCAAATACCCAGATCTGATCACCAATTCGGTGACCTATATGGAGATGTACAATTCGGCAAGAGCCAGAAGCGGACAGCCAGCGGTATACACGCAGGCGCAGATCGATAGTTATAAAAATAATCCCAATAGCGCCGAATATCCAAACTTTGACTGGTTAGATCATGTGCTCGGAAAAGGTCCTATTCAGAACCACAATCTCAGTGTTAACGGTGGAAGTGAGAAGAGTACGCACAATATCTCTCTCAATTATCTGGATCAGAATAGTATTACCAAAGGATATCTTTATAAAAGATATAATGGTCTAACAGATTATACCAACCAGGTTCACAAAAGGATAAAAGTAGGTACTAATGTCAACTTTTCTTATCAGGATTTTAAAGCGCCCTGGTTGACCAACGATGACTTGTTATTATTGGCCTATGCGGCTGCACCGACGTTTTCACCCTATTTACCAGATGGTAGCGGTCGATCGGCTGGTCGCGATTATATGAGTACAGGCGGAACTAACCGTACGCCAGAGGAAGTGTACAATACAGGTGCACAGCTGACCAAAAATTACAATGTCAATGCGCAGGCGTTTGTGGATGTCGACCTTATGGAAGGATTGAAATGGTCTTCAAAGGCAGCGTTTACGTTTTATAATCAGGAATATAAACAGCGCCAGTTTGGTAGCCCTGCCTACGCCTTTCATCCCAACGATAAAGGCGAATATGAGCAGTCGGGAAATGGTAATCCAACTTTTAATGGGCTTAGACAATCGTCTGACCGTAATATTACCAAAACATTTTACTCTACGCTAAACTATGTAAAGACGATAGCTGAAGATCATAATATCAGTGTGCTTGGAGGATATGAACAGCAGGATAATAGAAGTACTACAATAGGAGGCGGACGCTATAGTTTTCCTAACAATGTTCTTATGGAACTGGACGGAAGTTCTCCTAAAGATCAAACCTTGAATGGTAGTTCTTTTGAATGGGCGCTCAAGTCTTTTTTTGGAAGGGCAAACTATGACTACAAAGGAAAGTACTTCTTGGAAGGTAATATTCGTCATGATGGAACCTCGCGGGTAGGACCAAAATATAGATGGGGAACATTTGGTGGAGGGTCTGCCGCCTGGCGCATCTCAGAAGAAGATTTTATTAAAAATAATGCAACTTGGCTGGATAATCTGAAACTGCGTGCATCTTATGGCGCCTTGGGAAATCAGGAAATAACAAGAGATGGGAATCTCGATTATTATCCTTACCAGAATATCCTTTCCAGTACAACCTATACATTCGCAGATCTAGAAGCTGGTGTTATGAAGAGGCGTCTTGTTGAGAATAATTTACGCTGGGAGAAAACAGCGATTACCGACATTGGTTTAGATGTTGATATTTACAAAGGGCTCTTTGGTGCAACCATTGACTGGTACAATAAAAATACGACGGATATCTTGGAAACAAGAACGGATGTTCCGGCTAGTATGGGTTTAATGCCTCCGATCATCAATGCAGGGGCTATGGTGAATAAAGGAATAGAAATTGAGCTGAGACATCAGAATCAGATAGGTGAATTCAATTACGGTGCTAATGTGATCTTCAACCGTTACCGCAATAAAGTGACTAATAGATTGGCCGAGACTTTAGGAACGATTGAAATTGGTCAACCTTATAATAATTTCTTCCTATACGATTGGATCGGCATCTTTCAGAGTCAGGCTGATATCGACAATTCACCGAAACAGCCAAATTCTGGTGCAGTTAAACCTGGTGACCTGAAGATGCGAGATGTGGACGGTAATGGAAGTATCGGTCCAGAAGATCGTATACGGATCAGTCGATTCCCGGATTACAGTTATTCTTTCAATGTCTATGCAGGTTGGAAAGGATTTAATCTAAGTGCATTCTTTCAGGGCGTACAAGGACAAAAGGTGCAGGTTAGCCAATGGGGTTACGATCCTTTTATGCAGGGATCAGCACCACCGACGAGATTTTTGGATGCATGGACACCGACCAATCCGAGTAACACCGTTCCGGCAGTGTACCTGTCAGGTTATGCCGGCGTATCGGGATACCCGTCAACCTACTTCTTGCAAGATGCATCTTACTTACGGTTGAAAAATCTATACCTATCTTATACTTTTCCTGAGTCCATTACCAAACGTATAGCCGCTAAAGGAATTACGGTGTATGTATCGGGCGACAATTTGATCACCTGGACAAAATACGAAGGTAATGATCCGGAAAGATCGGGTTCTGGAAGATTTGCGCAATTTCCGCAGCTTAAGATGTATACAGCGGGAATCAAGATTAAATACTAATCTAGCCTCTTGAGATAATAAAAAAACGAATATTGATATAAAAATAGCAACAATGAAAGCAAAATATACCAGCATATCTTTGATCGCAGTTTTCGTGATCGGTATGCTTAGCTCTTGTAACAAAGACTTTCTGGATAAAGATCCGACTACAGCTATTGACGGAGGAGCCTTTTGGACTTCCGATACAGATGTGAAGTTGGCTGTAGCGGGCGTATATAGAAGATTGCAGTCTGGTTTTTATGGCCAGGGTAAATTATGGTTGGATACCTATTCGGATAATGCACTGGATCGCCATAGTTTTTATGGCTTTGGAGATTTGACCCAGGGTATCGTCAACTCGACTAACGTCACCGGTACTTTTTACAATACACCTTACGAAGGGATTGCGGGGTGTAATTTTTTCTTAGATAATATTGATAAGGCGCCAAGCAGCGATGCTCAAAAAGCAGTGTATAAGGCTGAGGTTAGATTTATCAGGGCGATGTTTTACTTCGACTTGGTACAGGCATTTGGCGGAGTGATCCTGTATGAGACTGAGCCAAAGACTGTGGATGAAAGTAAAATCGTCCAGAGTTCGAAAGAAGATGTGCTGAAGTTTATTCACAGTGAACTTGATTATGCCATCACCAATCTGCCCAATTTAGCATATACAGATGGCCATGCCGTAAAAGGGAGTGCGCAGGCCTTAAAAACCCGCGTGTATCTTTATCAGCAAAATTGGCCTTTGGCAGCAAGTACAGCGAATGATATCATTACTGGAGGTAAATTTCAGATCTATCAAGGTGGGTACCAGAATCTCTTTTTCACACCTACGCAAAAGGACAATCCAGAAATTATATTTTCGACGAAATATTCCGCACCCAACAATCCACAGGGTGGTGAGGGTTTATTGGTCGAAGTCGGCTGGTATGGCAGTATAGCACCTTACCAAAATCTGGTCGATGCTTATGAAATGTCCAATGGTAAAATGATCAATGAAATGGGTTCAGGTTATGTGGCATCAGATCCCTACAGCAATCGGGATCCGCGTTTAAAATTTACGATCAAAGTGCCGACTGAAGAATATATTAATCCGGATGGATCAGTATTTGAAGAGTCAGATCCGCTATTGACGACTTATGTTCAGAAAAAATATGTAGACCTGTCGATGTTGCCGTTCAACAGAACGAAGACACCACTGACAGATCAAAATATCATCCACACCCGTTACGCAGATGTTTTACTGATGTATGCCGAGGCCCAAAATGAAGTGAGCGGTCCTGATCAAAGCATCTACAAAGCGTTGAATGAAATTCGGGAAAGAAAAAGTGTAGGTATGCCGAAAGTAAATGAGGCCGTGTACAATACGAAAGACAAGTTACGTGATTTTATCTTGCATGAGAGACGGATCGAATTGGCCTTGGAAGGGCACCGTTATTACGATCTTAAACGTCGTAATCAAATGGAAAATGTACTTTCTAAAATTAAAAATCCGGGCGGGGTACAATTGAAATTCGGTGAGAAGAATAATGTTTTACCTTTTGCGCAGGATGAATTGGATAAAAATAAACAACTGAAACAAAATGATGATTACACGCCGTAATCCCTAAACCCTCATGTTCAATATGACCATGAAAAGCCCTCTGATACTTGTATCAGAGGGCTTATTAATGTTACAAGTTATGGCCCCTGACAGATGAGGACATATATTTACCACGATATTCCCGAGGTGTTAATCCTTTGAATTTTTTGAAAAACTTGTTGAAATTTGAAAGACTGTTAAAGCCACAGTCATATGCCAGATTATTTACCCGGTAATCTTCCTGTGTCAGTAGTTTGCAAGCATGTCCGACACGTACTTCATTGACAAATTCTACAAAGGTTTTTTGCGTTCTACTTTTGAAGTAACGGCAGAAAGATTGTTTGTTCATATAGATCATCTCCGATACGTCTTCTAGATGGATCTCTTTCGCAAAATTATTAAAAATATGTTTTAAAATAATGTCCATGCGATCATTGTCTTTTAGCTGATAGGTATTAGTATAACCTGCTCCGGTCAGTAAGTCGTATTCTTTAGTCTCACTTAGTATTTGCAATATTTTAGTTAATAGATTCAAACGGGCGAGCACCTCAACTTCATCTGCTAATTGGATCAATAGGGTTTTTATCTGCAATTTGGTTTTACCTCTAAAACGCATGCATCGTTTACTCAGCTGAAAAAAGTCAGCAAGTGTTTTGACGTTTCCGAATTGGGAAATAATCTTAAGAATCTTATCCGGATGAAAAAATAGGGTCACTGACTTAGCTTGATTTTCATTCTCAGAAGCGATAAAGTATTCTTTCCTATTGTGCCAGACATGGGGAATGTTAGAGCCTACCAAAATGAGATCATCTTGGCTAAAACTTTCAATGCTGTCACCGATCATTCTGGTGCCCTCACTTTTGACGACATAATTTATCTGACATTCTTCATGAAAATGAAATAGCGTTGAGAAATAAGGAGAATTGACGATTTTGGTGTCAAACACATCATTTTCTTTACCTTCTAATATTTTAGCTGGAACTGGTTTCATAATATCTAGCTACCTTTAATATGATCCCGAAGCAATGCTCTATTGCTGCTATATTAAAGTTTGGTTTTTTAATTATGCTAATATAGCGTATAAATTGGTGAATTGCCAATTGGTTTTTAATTTTTTAAGCCTTTAACTTAGTGATCATATAAACCAGAATAAAATCTTAAGTGTATAATTATTTTTAATATGGCATCAATAGGAAAAAAAAGACTTTACTCCAAGTTGAAGATTGGAAAGTTAGGACTTTTGTTAAGTACAATCTCGATGCTGTCGGGTAATGTTCAGGGACAAGAAAATAAGAGTTTGTATACTTTACAGTCAGATTTTGTCGATCTGAGATTTGGGGTTATGATGCATTTTAATATGGGAACATTTACCGATGAAGAATGGGCTTCCCCCAATCACGATCCTAAGAAATTTAATCCGACCGAGCTTGACTGCAATCAATGGGCTGATGCATGTAAATCTGCAGGTATGAAGTATGCTATTTTAACCACAAAACATCATGACGGATTTTGTCTATGGGACTCTAAGTATACGGATTATGATGTCGCAAGTAGTCCCTACAAAAAAGATGTTGTAAAAGAATATGTGGATGCATTTCGTAGTCGGGGTATAAAGCCTTGTTTATATTTTTCCATTTGGGACCGTCACAATGGTGTTGAAAACGGAGGGCTGAAAGAAGAGCAGTTAATACTGAATCAACTCACGGAGCTCTTAACAAATTATGGAGAGATCCCGCAAATTATCTTCGATGGATGGAATTGGAAAATGGGCCATACCCTTATTTCGTATCAACGCATCTATGATCATGTTAAAAAATTACAACCCAATTGCCTTATATCTGAACATAATGGCAACAGTAATTTTCAAACGGATTTGATTTATTATGAAGGACCAAAAGGGGTATTTCCTCCTGGAAATAATGTGTTTGCTTCGCAGATGGCTTTGACGATGACCAACGGCTGGTTTTGGCATGCAGATTCACCTAAGAATGTCAAAAGTCTGGACTATACGTTGGATAAGCTACAGCGTCTTGAACCGCTATATTGCAATTTCATGCTCAATATAGCGCCTAACCGTAAGGGTCTTTTTGATAAAGAGGTAGTCGATCGCTTGGTCGAAATTGGAAAAAGATGGAAACCAGATACCTCCCGTTTACCGCTACCGGCACAGCCCGAAACCGTGAATAGTTACATTTTACCTGTGGGTATTACCGCTACTGCTGGTAAAGCAGTTACCCAGCCAGCACCTCCAGCTAATGATGGCTCGCCGATCGCAGCGCTGCTGACCCAGACCACAGCGAACGTGATGATCGATGGATGCAGTGATGAGATTCCTGATAACGGCGGGTTTTCACCTTTTCAGACTTATTGGGAATTTGCACCTCATAAATCACGAGCCCTTGTCCTTGATCTGGGAACAGCCAAAGATATAAGGAAGCTGTATTATCTACCGGCACGCTGGTTAGGTTATAATGGGATAATAACTAAATATATGATCTCCACAAGTTTGGATGGTCAAAACTTTAAAAAGATAACGGAAGGGAAGTGGCAGAAAAACACCAATTTAAAGATATCGGATTTTGCTTCAGTAAAAACGCGTTACGTGAAATTTGAGATTGTAGAATCTGTGGGAGAAGCCATTGTCAGTGAAATTGGCGTTGGAAACTGATTATGATATAAGTTTTAGAAGAATTTAAATTAATTAAAATAATACAACTATGTTAACAGCATTTTCATTAAAAGGCAAGACAGCCTTGATAACAGGTGGCGGAACAGGTATTGGATTTGGAATAGCAAAAGCAATGTTGGAGGCGGGTGCGAGAGTGGTCATTGTAGGCCGTCGAGAAGAAACGCTACAGCAGGCGCAACTCGAATTAGGAGGGGATGTTCATTATTTTGTCTTTGATCTAGCCAATACAGAAGCTATTCCAGGATTGATAGATCGTATAGAATCTGCAGTAGGGCCAATTGATATTTTAGTCAACAATGCAGGTGTTCATTTAAAAAAATATGCACTGGAAACTAGTGATGCTGAATTTGAAAAAATTATACAGACCAATGTGCTCAGTGTATTCAGCCTAAGCAGGTCGTGTGCCGCTAAAATGGTTGAAAGAAAAGATGGAGTTATTTTATTTATTGGGTCTATGACCGGAATGTTTGGTATGGATCGTGTCTCGGCTTACGGTACTTCTAAAACTGCTTTGACTGGCCTGATGCAAAATCTGGTCACAGAGTTTTCGAAATATAATGTAAGGGTCAATACGTTAGTTCCGGGATGGATAGAGAGTCCGATGTTTTTTAAAGCAATTGGTGACGATCCGCAGCGAAAAGAGAAGATCATTAATCGGATTGCTATGGAAGGTTTTGGAAAACCTGAAGACGTGGGAAATGCCGCAGTTTTTCTCTCCTCTCCAGCAGCACGTTATATCACCGGGGTTTTATTGCCTATTGATGGTGGGGCGACTGTTAATTTTTGACCTAAGGTCAAATTGAACATAAACAAGTATTTTTTTAATGAAAAACATGAAAGCAATTATATTGCATGAACCAGGCCGGTTCGAATATATTACCAAAGAAAAGCCATCAGATCTTAAACCTGATGATGTATTGTTGAAGATAAAGAAAGTGTCGATTTGCGGTACCGACCTCCATGCATACAAAGGTAAGCAACCTTTTTTTACTTATCCACGTATTTTGGGGCATGAAGTATCTGCCGAAATTGTTGCAGTAGGAAGTGAAGTGAAAAGGCTTAAAATTGGAGATAAGTGCACAGTTGAGCCTTATCGTAATCTGGTAGAAGATCAGGCAGTGCGCAAGGGTAAAACAAATTGTGGGAGCACCTTAACCGTATTGGGCGTTCATGAAGATGGTGCAATGCAGGAATACATCACGTATAAAGCCACTAATGTACATCTTACAGAGGGGCTTGATGACGATCAGATTTCCTTGGTCGAACCTCTGGCGATTGGTGCGCATGCTGTAGACCGCGCTCAGATCTTGCACGATGACACAGTTTTGGTGATCGGTGCCGGCCCTATCGGATTGGGTGTTGCTGCTATTGCGCGCTTGGCGGGTGTGAAAGTTGCGGTTGTGGATTTGTTACAAGGTAGGCTGGATTTTATTAAGCATAAATTTCCTGAAGTAGAAACCATCTTATTGTCAGATACCATAGAAATGGATATCAGGGATGCCTTTAACGGAGAATTGCCTACCATGCTGTTTGATGCAACGGGTAGTAAAGTATCTATGGAAAATTCGTTTAACCTCGTTGCGCAAGGAGGAACTATTGTTTTTGTAGGATTATTTGTTGGATCTGTTACTTTTGATGATCCTAATTTTCATCGGAAAGAAATTACATTAAAAGCAAGCCGTTCTGCCCGGGCTCAAGACTTTAAGAAAGTAATCCAGTTGATACAAGCGGGACTTATTGATACGGATGGATACATTACCCACCGGATTCCTTTCGATCATCTTATTGATGACTTTGAAACGTTGTATCAACCAGACCAAAATCTGATTAAGGCTGTTATCGATTTTTAATTTAGAAAATTATAAATGCTGACGAAGAAAACTAGGTCGTTATAATAAATGACAGAATGAACTAGCCTTATTAATAACTCAAAAAAATGTTTTATATATACTTTTTGTTTCAAAATTATTTAAAAATATAATATCCTTAAAGTTATTTTTTAAGATGGTTAGTGTGTGGTGCAGGAGCAATTCTGTGCCACATTTTTGTTTTAGTTGCTGATATGCTCTTATATTCAAAAACACATTATTATTTATTTACATTTTTAGTCCATTAAGACGTATGGTAAATAGCTTGAACAAATTGACCAGAGATATAAGATTTTGCTAGTATTTTATGTTAATATAGTATCAATACTGATTAATAATCCGTCAATCAAAACTATTTATTTAGGTTAATTTTATGATCAGTAGAGAACCAATGATATCACTAAGAATCGAAGCACTTACCGGTAATATGTACTGATGATCGTCATGGACGATGGGAGGTTGGTTTTAAATCAATATGTGTCTTAGGAAAATAGGGTTTATGGTGAACATGAATAAAACTTCGGAAATAGTGATAATTAAAAAATAACAGTTTAAATAAATAGATGATAACGAGATTTGATATCGAAGATAAACGCTTTCCTTTGAATACAGGAGCTGGAAGTGATGCTGTGCATAAAGACCCAATTTATTCTTATGCCGTAACCCGATTAATGGATGACAAAGGCCGTGTGGGTACTGGATTAGCCTTTACTATTGGGGCAGGTAATGAATTAGTATGTCAGGCTGCGGCCTTTTATGCTGAACGCTTAGTGGGCAAAGGGATAGAAGAAACAATGGCCGACTTTGGTCGCATATTCAATGCGCTAAGCAATGAACAGCAGTTTAGATGGTTGGGCCCCCATAAAGGAATTGTGCATTTGGCACTGGCTTCAGTAACCAATGCTTGTTACGATCTATGGGCGAAAACTAGAGGTGTGCCGCTATGGAAATTGTTGACCGATCTGACAGCTAAGGAGATTGTGAATACACTTGATTTATCGTATTTAGAAGATGAATTGACCGCTCAGCAAGCGATTGCTTTGCTAGAAACGAATTTGGTCACGAAGGATAGCCGTATGGGTATCATTGATAGTGGCTATACGGGATACGATACTTCAGTGGGCTGGTTTAACTACTCGGATGAGCAAGTGCGGGAGAATTGCCGTAGGGCTTTAGATAATGGTTTTAGTGCGATGAAGCTGAAGGTTGGAAGTACTGACCCGCTCCGTGATATTAAACGTGCTCATATTGTAAGGGAGGTAGCCGGCGATGCCGCTACAGTTATGTTGGACGCAAATCAGCAATGGACACTTCCGCAGGCACTGTCGATCTGTGATGAAC
The DNA here is from genome assembly GCF_012030425.1 of Sphingobacterium sp. B16(2022). Classification (GTDB taxonomy): domain Bacteria; phylum Bacteroidota; class Bacteroidia; order Sphingobacteriales; family Sphingobacteriaceae; genus Sphingobacterium; species Sphingobacterium anhuiense. The sequence goes on from NZ_JAAUVN010000002.1 coordinate 826,643, forward strand.
TGAAAGCGATGAATCCCTATTGGATTGAAGAGCCTACACATCCAGATGATATTTTAGCACATAAAACATTAACAGATGCAATAGCGCCAATTAAGGTTGCAATGGGTGAACATGTCCCCAATCGTATTGTATTTAAGAATTATCTACAGCTAAATGCCGCTGGATTTGTGCAGGTCGATGCTGTCAGGGTAGGTGGTGTTAGTGAATTTATCAGTGTAAGTTTATTATGTCGAAAATATAATATTCCGGTAGTGCCACATGTGGGCGATATGGGACAATTACATCAGCATCTGGTGCTTTTTAATCATATTTCCATGGGGCATGAAGCATTATTCTTAGAACATATTCCGCATTTAAAATCCCATTTTGTACATCCTGTACAGATTGAAGGAGGCGTGTATAAAACTCCTATGGAAGTAGGAAGTAGTTGTGATTTACTTTAATTAATAATTTGATGTTAGGATCGTTAGACTTAAGTATTGCCATCATTTATATACTACTCATCTTAGCGGTAGGGATATGGGCAGGGGTGAGTCAGAAACTCGAAAATAAAGGTTCTGCCAGTGACTATTTTTTAGCGGGCAAATCGTTGAAATGGCCGGCAATAGGACTTGCTCTTTTTGCAACAAATATATCAACGGTCCATTTAGTTAGTTTGGCACAGAGCGGATTTGATACCGGGTTGTTGAATGGTAATTTTGAATGGATGGCAGCTTTTACCCTTATCCTGCTTGCTTTGTTTTTTGTACCGTTTTATCTGAAGTCAGGTGTTTCAACTTTACCTGATTTCTTGGAACGTAGGTATGATAAAGCAAGTCGTGAATGGCTGACGATGATATCCATTGTATCGGCAATTGTGATTCATATCGCATTTTCGATGTTGGCAGGGGGGATTGTACTTAAAACACTTTTTGGTTTTGATATGTATTTGAGTATTACCGTTATCTGTATTATCACGGGCATCTATACGATACTCGGAGGTTTACGGGCCGTGGTTATAACGGAATCTATCCAGACTATTGTTCTTTTGGCTGGTGCTTTTATTATCAGTTTTGCTGCTTACGATAAGATGGGCGGATGGATTTCGATGAAGGATGTTTTGGTTGATGAAGGTCAGCTTGAACGATTATCGATGTTGCATCCCCATGGGGACAGTAGTGGTATGCCATGGTATGCCGTGATCTTAGGTTACCCCATTTTAGGTATCTGGTACTGGTGTGCGGATCAGACGATTGTGCAGCGGGTACTCGGTGCTAAGGATGAAAATCATGGCCGCGTAGGTGCACTTTTTTGTGGGTTTATTAAAATCTTGCCGGTTTTTATTTTTGTTCTTCCTGGATTATTTGCCTACACTTTATTTAAAACGGGGCAGTTGGATCTGACAAGCTTAGGTGTTGACGTTGCCGGAAATGTAAATTCAAAAGGTATCTATACGTTGATGATTACACAATTGTTGCCATCTGGTTTGATCGGGGTATTGGTCGCAGCTTTGCTATCGGGTTTAATGAGTCAGATATCAGGTGCACTCAATTCTATTTCCACTATGGTCAGCTATGATATCTATAAGCAGAAGAGACCACATGCAACAGATAAGCAGCTTATAACTGCAGGTAAAATCTCGGCAGTAGTAGCTATGGCTTTTTCTTTAGCTCTTCTTCCTTTGTTAGATAAATACGAAAGTATATTTAATGGAATCAACGATGTAATTGCACATATCGCACCGCCGATAACATGTGTATTTCTTTTAGGAATCTTTTGGAAGAAGGCTTCTGCGGCATCTTCGAAATGGACACTATGGATCGGTTCTGCATTGGGTGTGATTGTCTTTATCGCGAATAAGCTTTTACCAGGAACATGGATAGGCCAGATCCCCTTTATGGTGATGGCCTTTTACCTGTTTATAATCTGTGTGTTGATACAAATCATATTTTCTTATCGTTTTCCTGTGCAACATACAGCCGAAAGTAAGGAATTATACTGGAAAAATCCACTGGAACCTCTTAAGGGAAAAGCTTGGAAAGGTATTGGAAATTATAGGGTATTATCGGGACTATTGTTATTAATTGTTGTGGTATTATATGGAATATTTAAATAAAAAGGTATTACTTCGATTTGTAATCGGGTTAGTGATGGTTTCATTAATCTTCGTCGGATGTAAAGATAACGGTTCACTTCAAAAGGTGAAACGGTATGCATCTGTCACTGGGCTTAAAGAGGAGAAAATAGAGGAGTATAAAAAGCTTCATGCAGCGGCATGGCCTAGTGTGTTAAAAATGATAAAAGAATGTAATATTCAGAATTACTCCATTTACTTAAAAAAAATAGACGGGAAAAACTATCTCTTTAGTTATTTTGAATATGTAGGTGATAATTTTGAATTGGATATGAAGAAAATGGGAGATGATCCGGAGACACAGCGCTGGTGGAAAGAGACGGATCCCTGTCAGATTCCGTTACCGGATGCTGCAGCAAAGGGTGCAACTTGGTCAGATATGGAAGAGGTTTTCCACACGGATTAAAATGCATATTGTATCTTAGAATTTTCGCTATCGAAAAATTTATTTGATTTTAATTTCGTTTATGTAAACGAAATCATATAATATATCATTAAACAGAGTGTCATGTGCTCATTTTTACCAATTAAAACCGACACTCATAACTAATAATTGCAATGAATAATACAAAGCAACTTGCTGCTTGTTTACTAATTTTTTGTATTGGTATTTCGACTTTGAAAGCCCAGGATGCAAAAAGGAATAAAATTTGGTATGAAAGTCCGGCTAATGCACTTGTTAAAGATGCGGCAAATGGATGGGAAAGTGATCCCGAATGGCTGAAAGCATTGCCTGTAGGTAATGGTTCACTTGGAGCTATGGTATTTGGCGATGTTAACCATGAACGTATACAGCTTAACGAGATGACGTTATGGAGCGGTAGTATGGATGATGGCGATAATCCTGATGCACCGAACGCACTCAACAAAATTAGGCAATTGCTCTTTGAAGGAAAATACAAAGAAGCGACAGCGCTAACGAATAAAACACAGATAACGAAGGGTAAGGGATCTGGATCCGGAAATGGGGCAAACGTGCCTTTTGGTTGTTTTCAGACATTAGGTGATCTGCGGTTAGATTTTGGATCGGATAAACCATATCAAAACTACTATCGCGAACTGGATCTGATGAGCGGAATAACGCGGTCAACTTTTATTCAGAATGGCGTCAAGTTTACGAGGGAAGTGTTTGCTAGTCATCCGGATCAGGCTATTGTCATTCGTTTGACTGCGGATCGTCCCGGAGCAATTCAGGTTGCTCTGAACCTGGATCGACCGGAAAGGTTCGAGACACTTGTGGTTGACAATAGGCTGCAGATGTCAGGAACGATGGACAACGGTAGAGGAGGAGATGGAATGAAATATATTGCGCAGGTCACTCCGGTGCTGGAAGGCGGAAAAATTAGTGCATTAGGTAAAGCGATCCAGATTACTGGGGCAAATGCATTGACTCTGATTGTGACGGCTAAGACAAATTATAAGCAGGAATATCCAACATTTGTTAATCCAAATTTTGAAAAAGAGCATGCTCAAATCGTGGCTAAGATTGTGTCTAAAAAATATCCGCTTCTGAAAAAGAGACATACAGAAGATTTCTCGTCTTATATGGACCGAGTGGACTTTCGATTAGGAAATGTAAAGAATGATCAAGCAACAAACACCTTGATGGCTAGTAATGTGCAATCTGGGAATGAACAGGTTTTGTATCCATTATATTTTCAGTATGGTCGATATCTCCTGTTGTCATCATCACGAGATGGTGGATTACCGGCAAATCTGCAAGGAATCTGGGCTAATAAAATACAGACTCCGTGGAATGGTGACTACCATACGGATATCAATGTTCAGATGAATTATTGGCCGGCGGAAGTGGCAAACTTATCGGAATCGCATCGACCATTGATGGACCTGATTGCTTCTTTAGTGGCCCCGGGTCAAAAGACTGCAAAAACACAATATCAAATGTCGGGTTGGGCCCTGCACCCGATCACAAATGTATGGGGGTATACTTCTCCTGGAGAAAGTGCGAGCTGGGGCATGCACATTGGTGGTGGCGCCTGGATAGCGCAACATATTTGGGAACATTATGCTTTTACAAAGGATAAAGCTTTTTTAACCAAAGCTTATCCGATCTTAAAAGAGGCTTGTCTATTTTATTTGGACTGGTTGGTCGCTGACCCTAAAACTGGCTTTTTAGTTTCTGGTCCTTCTCCATCTCCTGAAAATTCATTTAAAGCTCCTGACGGTTCTGTGGCACAGATCAGTATGGGCCCATCACATGATCAACAGGTTATTTTTAACCTTTTTGAAAATACGCTTAAATCAGCTGCGATTTTGGGAGGTGAGCAAGATGCTTTTGTGAAAAAAGTACAGGTGGCTAAAGGGAAATTGGCAAGACCAACTATAGGAAGCGATGGCAGGTTAATGGAATGGGCACATGAATTTGAGGAAGTTGAACCTGCTCACAGGCATTTGTCACATCTATTTGCCTTTTATCCGGGTAACGAAATAACGGTGAATAAAACACCGGAGCTAGCTAAGGCGGTACAGAAATCTTTAGAAAAACGGGGTGATGATGGTGTGGGATGGACCTACGCATGGAAAATTGCACTGTGGGCAAGGTTGCATAATGGTGATCGTGCATTGACGATGTTGAATAAGCAGTTGAGGCCAACTGGAGATATGAATACAAAATATGATGGTGGTGGTGGAACATATTATAATATGTTTGACGCTTGTCCTCCTTTTCAGATTGATGGTAATTTTGGTGTGATCGCAGGAATGGCTGAAATGCTTTTGCAAAGTCATGAAGATTTTATAGAATTGTTACCCGCATTGCCGCAAGGCTGGAGTGACGGTGAAGTATCAGGTTTAAAGGCTCGAGGAGCTGTCGAAGTGGATATGAATTGGCAAGGAGGTAAATTGAAGTCTGCTTTTGTCAAAGCAAAATACGCTACTACCTGTAAAGTAAAATATAAGGGTCGTGTAGTTGAAGTCAAACTGACTCCTGGAAAAAGCGTTAATTTACAGAAATTGCTATAGTCGTGATCACGGTACTGGCATAAAGTTGACAAGAAAAAGCTTATGGGCTTTTAATAATAAATAGCTATAAAAAGATCGAGTTCAATGAAAGAATTGAAGGATAAAGTAATCTTGATTACCGGCGGAACAGCGGGGATTGGATTGGCCTGCACACAAGCGTATGTTGCTGCGGGGGCGTATGTCGCTGTCATCGGATTGGACGAGCTGAGTGTTGCGGAAACGATAAAAACAATAGGTGGTGAGCATCTGGGGATTTGCTGTGATGTGTCTCAAGATCAGGATGTACGGGAGAGTGTAGAAAAGATAATAGCTCGTTTTGGAAAGCTAGATGCTATTCATAACAATGCCGGATTGGGTTCCCCATCAAAACCTTTGCATACAACAACAGATGATGAGTGGGATCTCTTGATGAATGTGAATATCAAGAGTATCTTGTTGACGACACGTCATGGTTATCCTCATTTAAAAGCGTCGAAAGGCTGTATCATACATACAGGGAGTTTGGTGGGAGAGATCGGACAGGAAAATCATGCGGCTTATTCGGCGACAAAAGGTGCCATAAATGCGCTTACTAAATCAATGGCGCTGGACTATGCAAAAGATGGAGTAAGGGTTAATACTGTGCTTCCTGCAGCAGTAATGACGCCAATGCTTAAGACATGGGCTCAGGAGCAGGCCGATCCCGATAAGGTCTTTGATTTTTTGAAAGATATTCATGCATTGGGCTACTGTCCTGATGGTGATGTGATCGCTGATGCCTGCGTATTTCTATTGTCTGATAAAGCACGCTTTATTACGGGAGTTAATTTACCGGTGAGCGGTGGTGCAGAGCTGGGTTACAGAAGAAATGTGTAGCGTGTACTTAATCTTATTAATGAAGCAGGAAATAGAGATAGCCTTGGGGTTTCAAATTGAAACTCTGGCTCGGAAAATAAAGGTTGATGCTATCTATTGGTGCGTTAAGAATCGTCGATTACATATTTATTTTTTGGAATGATAGTATTATTGAATTAAAATCAATAAAAAGTTTTTATATTTTCAGTGTGGTATTAAAAAAAAGGAAAGTTCATCTACCGGATCGGTGAACTTTCCTTTTTTTTTACATGTTTTTGAGCATTTTGTCTATTGTCTATACCGCTGTCTGCTAGCTAAATTTGTGATTGTGTTAAATACACGATGTTGAATAAGGAATAAGCAAAAACTATGATAACAATTAAAAATTTTCTTCGCTATGGTCTGCTTTTAAATGGCTTGACCTTTGGTGCTGTTGGTTATGCGCAGGAGAAACTGGATCTTTCCGGCAAATGGTCGGTTGCATTGGATTCTTTGGATATTGGCGAGAAGCAGGGGTGGCCGACACAATATTTTAAGCAGTCCATGCTTTTACCGGGTACGACTGATGATGCTGGTTTGGGAACTGCAAATACGCTAAAGCCCGCTCTTCAAAAACCACAAGTGTCACACTTGACACGTAAACATGCGTATCTAGGTTCTGCCTGGTATAGTAAAGCTATCACTATACCCACGGCTTGGGACAAGAAGAGGGTGATCTTAAAACTGGAAAGAACAATCTGGAAAACAAATGTCTGGGTAGATGGTCAAAAGGTAGAATTGGAGGAAAATAGTATAATTGCCCCTCATTTTTATGATATAACACCTTATTTAAAGGCGGGAAAAGAGCAACAGATTACAATCAGAGTGGACAACCGTAAGCTTTTTGATATCAGTACTGATAATATGGGACATGCTTATACCGATCATACACAGATTATCTGGAATGGTGTTATCGGTGAAATTAGTCTGCAGGCATTAGATCAGGTTAACCTTTCCGATATACAGGTTTTTCCTGATTTAGTTCGAAAAATAGTTCGCGTAAAGGTTAAGGCACATAATTTTGATAGTAAGGCAATTAAGGGGACCCTTAATGTGCAGATTGGACAGCAAGCTAAAAATGAAATATACCCGAACAAGGAACTTGTTTTGAATCCCGGTGTAACAGAACTGGAATACGAATATCCGATTGCAGGTGATGTAAAAACCTGGAGTGAGTTTACTCCTGATCTATATACTTGCGAGGTATTCTTGAAAACCAAAAAACATCAATCTAAGGAAAATGTGCGTTTTGGTATGCGCGAATTTGCATCAAGGGGCAATGCTTTTGAATTGAATGGCATGCCTGTTTTCCTGCGCGGTACTTTAGAATGTAATATTTTTCCTTTAACCGGACATCCTCCGATGGATAAAGCGGGATGGGAGAAAGTTTTTATGACGGCAAAGGAATGGGGTTTGAACCACATCAGATTTCATTCTTGGTGCCCACCTAAGGCAGCATTTGATGTTGCGGATGAAATCGGGATGTACTTGCAGGTAGAGCTTCCGGTATGGTCTTTAACGATTGGACAAGATGCGCCTACTACAGCATTCCTGTATCAGGAAGCAAGCCGTATGATTCGTGAATATGGTAATCATCCTTCTTTTATGATGTGGAGTATGGGTAATGAGTTGCAGGGTGATATGAAAACCTTAAATAAGTTGGTCGATTCATTGAAATCGGTTGATAAAAGGCATCTGTATGCTAATACATCTTACACGTTTGAAAGTGGACATGGAGATCGACCTGAATATAATGACGATTTTCTGATTACCCAATATACGAAAGATGGTTGGGTAAGGGGACAGGGTGTATTTAATTCGAAATCACCGGCATTTAATACAAATTATGAAAAAGCGGTTGCGAATTTTCAAGTTCCAATTGTAACCCATGAAATCGGTCAATACGCAGTATACCCTAATCTGAAAGAGATTGATAAATATACGGGTGTATTGGAACCAATCAATTTTAAGGCGGTAAAAAAGGATCTGGAAAAGAAAGGGATGTTGGGGCAAGCCGATTCTTTTACGTCTGCTTCAGGAAAACTAGCAGCAATACTGTATAAAGAAGAAATTGAAAGAGCGCTTAAAACGGGTGGAATCAGTGGTTTTCAATTGTTGGATCTGCATGATTTTCCTGGCCAGGGAACGGCTTTGGTTGGATTGCTTGATGCTTTCTGGGATAGTAAGGGTGTGATTGATGCGAAGACTTTCAGCCAGTTTAATGCGCCGATTGTTCCTTTACTTCATTTTCCAAAGGCCACGTACACGAACTCAGAGCGATTTGAAGCGCAGATCGCGGTATCAAATTATGGTGGCAAAATACTTAAAAACCAGGAAATCGTATGGCGCATCAAAGACGGAGAAAAGTTTTAAAAAGCGGAACAGTTGTTGGTAATCTTTCCAATGGATACAATGCGGGCATTGGACAGTTGCAGTTTGATTTGGGAGAAGTACCGACGGCATCAAAATTGTCTGTGGAAGTTGATCTAAAAGGTACTACATATACCAATAAATGGGATATCTGGGTATATCCTGCATCAGAAAAAGTTTCATATGGTGATGTGCATTACACAAGAGATGTGAATGAAGCATTTGTACTGCTGAATCAGGGTAAGAAGGTCTTATTGAATCCGGATTGGAAAAAGATAAAAGGACTGGAAGGAAAATTTGTACCTGTATTCTGGAGCCCGGTTCATTTTCCTAAACAGGCGGGAACAATGGGAATGTTGGTCGATCCTAATCATGCGATGTTTAAAAAATTTCCAACAGACTTGCATACCAACTGGCAATGGTGGGATCTGAATATCAATTCCACAACAATTATCGTTGATTCATTGTCAGGTGGTCAATCAGTGATTCAGATGGTGGATAACTTTGCTAATAACCGTAAATTGGCATTGGCTTATGAAGCGAAAGTTGGTCAGGGTAAATTAATGTTGGTTTCAATAGATCTTGCTCAAAAATTGGATGAACGTTTTGTAGCAAAGCAATTGTTGATCTCTACGCTGGATTATATGAATAGCAATCAATTTAATCCAACAGCCATTCAAAATCCGGAGCAGATTAAAGCATTGATGATTAAAACAGATAAAGAACAATTGAAAACAGATCCCAAGAGTATTTATTAAAAAAAGGCTATAGAGGGGGAAAATAGATCGTACTATTTTTCTGACTTTTAGTCCATGAATAAAATCTATTTTAAATATAATTTTAAAAACGATCAAGTAGCATTTCTACTTGATCGTTTTTTTTGATTTCCTTATTTACTATCGAGCAGTTGGAATTTCGTTCTTTTCTCTAAACCTATTCCTCATTAGTAATGAGCTGTTTTTACATCGTTTTAATTCTTTCTTACATTTTTACGAACCTATACTCTTTTATTTTTGCTTTGAACCAAATATCAAATCAATAATGAAAGTAAATTTAATAACATGTTGTCTCTGGGCAACTCGGCTGTCTGTCCCGAAATGGCATCAAATAGCCTTACTTAATGCTTTTTGTGCCATAACAATTAGTGTTCAAGCACAAAATAATATATCGGTTCAAGGGGTAGTACGTAATGAACAAGGTGTTGTTATGGAAGGAGTGAGCGTTAGGGCAAAAGGAACTGCAATCGGAACACAAACGGATATAAATGGTGCTTTTAAGCTAAACGTACCAAATCAAGAAACGATTCTACAATTTTCTTATATTAATTACATCAAGCTGGAGATAGCTGTTGGTAAAGAAACCCAATTTACAGTTACATTATCTTCTGAGAATAATATGATTGATGAGGTTGTAGTTGTTGGCTTTGGGCAGCAAAAACGAACTAATTTGACTGGATCGGTGGCTGTTGTAGATAAAAAATCATTGGAAAATAGACCTGTTAAGAATGCACTGCAGGCACTGCAGGGCCTTGCTCCAGGATTGAATATTTCTCAAAATAACGGTTCTCTGGAAAGTAACCCCTCTTTAAATATTCGCGGAAGTGGTACAATAGGACAATCGTCATCAGCTCCTTTAGTTTTAATAGACGGAGCGGAGGGATCATTGACTGCTTTAAATCCACAAGATATCGAAACTGTCACTGTCCTTAAGGATGCGAGTACCGCTTCCATCTATGGGTCTAGAGCGGCGTTTGGTGTTATACTTGTAACAACTAAGTCTGGCCAAAAAGGGAGTCGCCCTGTAGCTTCTTACAATAATAGTTTACGGATAAGTACGCCTGCATTAACATTGAAAACGATGGACTCTTATTCATTTGCAAATTATTTTAATCAAGCACAAGTCAACGGAAACGGCGCCCCCCATTTTGACCAAGAACATCTGGAACGAATCAAGCAATTTCAAGAAGGTAAAATTAGTACGAGTATTATTCCTAATCCTACCAATCCTGCACAATGGGCCGATGGATATATGAAGGGCAATGATAATGTGGATTACTTTGATCTGATGTATAAAGATCAATCTTTTGGACATGAGCATAACCTAAGTCTTGCGGGAGGTAGCGATAAGACAACCTATTACGTCTCTGCCAATTTATTGGATCAACAGGGTTTAATGGCGCTTAATACGGATGTCTATAAGCGATATTCGATGTCAGCAAGGATAAATTCGCAAATATCCAGTAAACTAAACTTAAATTATATAGGAAGACTTGTTCGTGAAGATTTTAAAAAGCCAACGGATCTTAATAATTCTTTTTATGACAATCTAGGCCGTCAGGGCTGGCCTACATTACCTTATAAGGATCCAAATGGATTTCTTTATAATTCACCCTCACCGGTAATGGGGATGTTAGAAGGGGGAGATTATAAGACCGTTAAAGATATCAATACACAACAGGTGCAACTTGTTTTCGAACCCCTTAAAGACTGGAAAACCTACGGGACTGCAACTTACAGGATTACGAGCCGTTTTGATAATACTTTTTCAAACCAACTTTATAACCATGATGTCGCAGGAAATCCGATTCTTTATAAAAATTCTTCTTATGTAGCGGAATACGCTTATAAAGAAAACTATTATAATATCAATGCCTACACTGAGTTGACCCGTAATTGGAACCTGCATAACTTTAAAGGAATGGCTGGTTTCCAAATCGAAAGCGCAGCTTATCGTGACCTAAATGCTTCTCGAGATGGTATCATGATTATTGGACAACCTGTCATTGATTTGACTTCAGGCACAGATCCAAGTGGACAGCCAAAGGCACCTACAGTATCTGGTCAGTATCAGGATTGGGCATCGGCCGGATTTTTTAGCCGGTTTAATTATGATTATGATTCTAAGTATTTACTGGAAGCGAGTATGCGTTATGATGGATCTTCTCGATTCAGAGCAGACAGCAGATGGGGATTCTTTCCATCATTTTCTGCAGGCTGGAATCTTGCTAAGGAGAGTTTTATGGAGAATACAAGATCATACATCGATATGATCAAACTTAGGGCCTCATACGGTGAACTAGGAAATCAAAATACCAATGTTTGGTACCCAACTTATGTTGTAATGCCCGTCGGTATTGCATCCGGAAGTTGGCTTCTTAATAATCAGCGTCCAAATACGGCATCTGCAGCAGGATTGGTGAGTGCAAATCTGACATGGGAAACGGTTAAAACGTTAAATATGGGAGTTGATTTTGCTTTATTAAGCAATCGGTTATTTGGCTCATTTGATGTTTTCCAGAGAAAAACATTGAATATGGTGGGACCAGCACCACAACTGTCCAATACTTTGGGTACTGCGGTGCCTCAAGCGAATAATACAGATTTAAAAACGAATGGATTTGAATTAACATTAGGATGGAGGGACAAAATTGCGGACAATTTTGGATATAATGTTAAGTTTTTACTGTCGGATTATACTTCTACGGTTACAAGGTATCCAAATCTAACTGGTTCATTTAACGGAGGCTATAGAGAAGGGCAGAAGTTGGGTGAAATATGGGGATATGAAACCATAGGGATTGCCAAGTCTAAGGAAGAAATGGAAAGTCATTTAAATAGCTTACCTAACGGCGGACAGTCTGTCATTGGAAGTCAATGGGAAGCCGGTGATATCATGTACAAAGATTTGAACAATGATGGTAAAATTGATTTTGGGTCTTGGACAGAATCGGAGCCTGGGGATCGTAAAGTAATCGGAAATAGTACACCGAGATATGCCTTTGGGTTCAATTTTGGGGCTGATTATAAAAATTTCGATTTCAGTATGTTCTTACAGGGAGTAATCAAACGTGATGTATGGCAACCGGGTTATTATTTTTGGGGTGCCACCTCTAATATTTGGGCATCTACAGGGTTAACCCAACATATGGATTATTTTAGAACTGGAGATAATATGTTTGGTGAAAACCTTGATGCTTACTATGCGCGTCCAATATTTGGTACGAATAAAAATCAGGAGGTTCAAACACGGTACCTACAGAATGCAGCTTATATCCGACTTAAAAATATTCAGATCGGTTATACGGTTAATGCTGATGTGCTGAAGAAAATCGGTATTTCAAAGGGAAGGATATATTTGTCTGGTGAAAATTTATGGCAAAAATCAAATGTCGCGACAATGTTTGATCCTGAAACCATAGATGGAGGTTCCAGTGGTACGGTTTACCCACTTACCAAAATGTGGGCAGCAGGGTTAAGTCTTACATTTTAATTCAAAAAAACATGAAATTACTAAAATATCTTACTTTAGTGCTACCGCTTTGGATGGTAGCAGGATGCAATGATTATCTCGATATTACACCCCCTTCGCAGATAATCCCAGAAAAATATCTTAATGAAGAATCGCAATTAGCAAGTTATGCTATAGGCCAATATCCTAATATTCTTCCATCACACTCCGGTTGGGGTTTCGGCACATTTGGAATTGATGCTGGAACGGATAATATGATATCTCCAGATATAAACAAGCGATATCTTCCCGGTGAATGGAGAGTGGATACTGAGGGTGGTGCTTGGGAGTTTTCGAACATTTATCAGATGAACTTTTTCCTGAACAGCGTCTTACCAAAATGGAAGGCTAAAACAATAGTGGGAAATCAACAAAATATTGAACATTACATTGGTGAGATCTATTTTTTACGTGCATATATCTATTTTCAGAAATTACAGGAATTAGGTGATTTTCCGATTATTAGAAATGCAATGAATGATAAAGATCCACAAATTTTGATCGAAGCAGCAAAGCGAGATCCACGCACCGAAGTTGCCCGGTTTATCATCTCGGATCTAGATTCGGCAATTACATTATTGAAAAGCACATCAATAGATGGTGCGAAGCAACGTATCTCTAAAAATGTGGCGTTATTATTGAAATCTCGAGTTGCTTTAAATGAAGGAACTTGGTTGAAATATTTCAAAGGAACGGCATTTGTTCCTGATGGTGCTGATTGGCCAGGAAAAACGAAAGCGTATACGCAAACATATACTTATCCAACAGGAAGCATCGATGGTGAAATTAACTATTTTCTTTCTCTAGCTATGGATGCCTCTAAGCAGGTGGCAGATCAAATCGATCTGGTGCCCAACACTGGAATTATTGAATCACCAAATAACGAAAACCCTTACTTTTCGATGTTTGGAGCAGTAAATATGGCAGGATATAGTGAAGTTCTTTTATGGAGACAGTACAGTGAAAGTCTTGTAACACATAATGTTCCTGTGTATGCGCAACTTGGTAACTATGCGGTTGGTTTAACGCGGAGCTTGGTGGAAAGTTTCCTTATGAAAAATGGATTACCCATATATGCTGCAGGATCTGGATACCATGGCGACGATTATATTGCCGATATCCGGAAGGAGAGAGATGGTAGATTGAACCTGTTTTTAAAAGAACCAGGACAAAAAAATGTTCTTTTAAATCTGGGGGCAGGAACGCATGGTACACCCATTGAACCTTATCCAAGTATCGGCGAAACGACAGCAGAACGACGTTATATTTCTGGTTATACTATTCGAAAAGGCATTTCATATGATGGCAAACAGACGAATAATGGTATGGGATTTACTGGAAGTATTACTTTCCGTGCAACCGAAGCTTACCTCAATTACATAGAAGCATCTTATGAAAAAAATGGTAGCATCGATGCGACTGCAAGAAACTATTGGCAAAAGATCCGTCAACGGGCAATGGTTGATGTAGATTTTGAGAAAACAATAGCGGCAACTCAGATGGGATTGGAGGTAAAGGATTGGGGTGCTTATTCTGCTGGAAATCTGATTTCTCCGACCTTATATAATATCAGAAGAGAACGAAGAAATGAATTGATGGCTGAAGGATTACGCTTGATGGATTTAAAGCGCTGGCGCTCGATGGATCAATTGGTTAGCAAAGCTGATCATTTTGAAGGTTTCAAAATATGGGGACCTATGAAGAGTTGGTATAAACCAGAGCAACTCGTTTACGGTGCCGATGAACCAAAGGCTATTGTATCTGACCCGAGTTTGGGTATGTATCTTCGTCCTCATGAAATTCGCCGGAATATGCTTTCTTATAACGGAGTACGGTTTACTTTAGCGCACTATTTGTCACCAATCGCGGTACAGCATTTTCAACTTGCCTCAACAGATGGTTCGGTAGCGAATTCAGTTATTTACCAGAATCCTGGCTGGCCAACAGCAGCAGGGCTTGGAGCAAAATAGATCAATTTCCGGTTGTTAATCTGCTATTTCCATTTTATTGTATAAATAAAATGGAAATAGCAGATTTTTTTTTGAACTATTGTATAACGATTATGCGACGAATTGCTTCCTTGTGTCTGATGTTTAAGTTTAAAATGGTAATATAGGCTTAGTATACGTTAATTTAGTATTCATCTTTTCCAGTAGTACAAAGTAAATTGCACATTGAATAATGCTCAGTACTATTATTCAAAATCTAAATAACTATGTTAATCAAATTATTAGAATTATGAATAAATCTATCCTATTGACATCTATGTTAGGGTTTGCCTCTATATATGGTCATGCGCAAGTGAATAGTAAGAAAATACCTGTTAAGAATACGTACGAAATTAAGAGTACCGATAGTCCTGAAGATATATTAAGGAAAGCCGTTCATGTTGTGCCTACAGCAAATCAATACCAGGCTTTAAAAAATGAATTTATTGCTTTTATCCATGTTGGTCCCAATACATTTACTAAAATGGAATGGGGAAATGGTATGGAAGACCCGAAGATCTTTGATCTCAAAAATCTGGACACCGACCAATGGTGCGAGGCAATGAAAGCCGCGGGTATGAAAAAAGTAATCATTACGGTGAAGCATCACGATGGTTTTGTGCTTTGGCAAAGTAGGTATACGAAACATGGTATTATGTCTACTGGATTCAGAGAAGGAAAAGGTGATATCTTGAAAGATTTAACAGCTTCCTGTAAGAAGTATGGATTAAAACTGGGGGTATATTTATCTCCAGCAGATCTTTTTCAAATTGAAAGTCCTGAAGGGCTTTATGGTAATTTAAGCGAATACACGCAACGAACAATTCCCCGTGAAGTAGAAGGAAGACCATTTAAAAATAAAACAAAGTTCAATTTTAAGGTAGACGATTACAACGAATATTTCTTAAACCAACTGTTTGAATTATTGACGGAATATGGTCCGGTACACGAGGTCTGGTTTGATGGTGCACATCCGAAAACAAAGGGTGGACAAAAATACAATTATGATGCGTGGCGTGAATTGATCAAAAAGTTGGCTCCAGAGGCCGTAATTTTTGGAAAAGAAGATATCAGATGGTGCGGAAATGAATCTGGCAATACTAGAAGTACAGAATGGAATGTAATTCCTTATAACGACGATCCCGCAGGGCTTCAGAATTTTCTCGATCTTACAGATGAAGATTTAGGAAGTAGGGCTAAGATTTTAAAAGCTAAATACCTACATTACCAACAGGCTGAAACAAATACTTCAATTCGAGAAGGATGGTTCTATAGAGACGATACGCATCAAAAGGTAAGAAGTACTGATGATGTTTTTGATATTTATGAACGATCGGTTGGCGGTAATTCAACTTTTCTTTTGAATATTCCGCCTAATAGAGATGGTAAATTTTCACCGGAAGATGTTAAGGTGCTGCATGAAGTAGGAAGCCGTATTAAAGAAACTTATGGTCAGAATCTTTTACGTGGAGCGAAAGGAAGCAAAGAAACCTTGGATGACAATATGGAATCTTTTACCGTGTTGTCGGATAAAAATCCGGAACTGATCTACACATTAGCAAAACCGGTGAAAATAAACCGCTTTGTTATTCAGGAAGCTGTAAGTACAAATGGAGAGCGTATTGAAAAGCATGCTTTAGATGCTTGGATTGATGGTCAATGGAAAGAGATCGCGCATGCGACTAATGTGGGCTACAAACGTATTCTCCGTTTCCCTGAAGTGACATCGGATAAGTTTCGTATTCGCATATTGGAAAGCAGGGCAACCCCTATTATCAGTAATGTTGCCGCACATTATGCTCAGGGAAGACCTCCACAATTGGTATTTAATCGAAGTGTAGATGGTATGGTTGCTATTGCTCCTTCGAAAAGCGAGTTTGGATGGAAGCCCCATGGTGAGGATATTCTTAAAAATCTAAACACTAATTTTCAAATTCACTACACGTTAGACGGCAGTAAGCCTACAGCACAGTCTCCCGTATATACGCAGCCGATCGCTGTAAAAGGTGGGCAGATAAAAGCTGTAGCAATTAGTGCTGATAAATTGGTCGGTGCGGTGGCAGAAGAAACAATTGGCATAGCTAAAAAGCAGTGGAAAATTATCGATAATAGCAGTGAGGTTGCTAAACATGATGCGAAGCTGGCTTTCGATGCAGACCCAAAAACGTATTGGCAATCTAATGAAAATGGCGCGGCACAACATATTTCGATCGATCTTGGACAGCAGTATAATTTAACAGCATTTAGTTATACACCACAAAAAGAAAACGGAAAAGGGATGATGGCTAAAGGTGTGATAAAAATTAGTAATGACGGAAAGAATTGGAGTGATGCTGAACGATTTGAATTTGGAAATCTAATTAATGATCCGACAAAGCGCACACATCGATTTTCTAAAAATATTCAAGCACGATACATCACAATTGAATCGACAGAAATAACTGGAGGAGGAAAACTGCTTACTGTAGCGGAACTGGATTTTATTGAATAACCGATTTACATTTAATGTCTATGTTTGAAAAACCAATAAGTATCAAATATACGCTTGATATTTATTGGTTTTTTATCTTAATCTTTTATCTAGACCTAACAGCTGATGATTAAAAATCTATTGTGTATTTGTATAAAATGGATCCTTATTATGCTGAGCACTATTACGATACTTTTTGCTCAATCTAAGGGTAAAATTTATTGTATTGGACAGGAATTCACGACAGGATTTGCGATGTTTATGCCTGAAAAAAATAGCTTTCCTGCACAGTTATCGACTATGATCGGTCAAGATTATCAAGTCATATTAAATGGGAAGGATGTCGCTGTGAATGCTCCAATACGCATTGAAAATCATATACTAGAAAGTATAAATAATCTTGTCGTCAAGAAAGGTGATTTACTCTTTCTTGATTTGAATCAGGATGCCGATTTTTCCGAAGGTGATGACAAGTTATTGAAAAGTATCACTTCATTAATCAATAAAGGTGCTCGAGTGGTATTGTTGCATACTCCTAATAATTTTGATCCTAAAATTCAATCGTCTAAAGAGCCAGAATTGCAGGCTCTGGCTTTTAAAAGTAATTGTGAAATTGTGGATTTGTCACCTGCTTTATATGGAGGTGATGTCTATCTGGATAAGGAGAAAAGGCTAACGTCTATCGGTGCTAGTCTTGTTGCAAAGCGGTTATATGAGCTTATAAAAACGCCAGTAATCGGATCTTCAAAAATTAAAATTGAAAATGGAAAGCGTGAGTCTTTTTATGGATTTTCTTCTGAAACGTTCGATTTTGAAGGTAAAGAAGCGAGAGTTGTGAAACCTAAAATCGTAGCTAAAGGAAGCCCATGGATATGGCGCGCACGTTTCTGGGGACATGAACCTCAATTGGATATTGCGATGTTGGAGCGAGGATATCATATCGTTTACTGTGATGTATCCGAACTTTTTGGCAATGAGGAGTCACTACAAATCTGGAATAATTTTTATAAATTCTTACAGCAATTCGGACTGAATAAAAAAGCAGTTATGGAAGGTATGAGTCGAGGAGGTATATACATATACAATTGGGCTCTACGTTATCCCGATCGTGTTAGTGCCATTTATGCTGATGCACCGGTGTTAAATTTTAAAAGCTGGCCGGGAGGTAAAGGAACGGGAAAAGGAAGTCCGGAGAATTGGGAAATCTTTAAACAGGATTATAAACTGACAGAACAACAGGCTCTTGATTTTAAAGATGCACCTGTGGATAGAGCATCTGAAATCGGTGCGTTAAAAATTCCGACGATTCATGTTATCGGTGATGTGGATGATATTGTACCGCCTGATGAAAATACGCTTCCTTTTGCTAAAGCTTATATTGCCGCTGGCGGGAAATTGGAAATTATACATAAACCGACAGTGGGTCATCATCCGCACAGTTTAGCTGATCCAACGCCACTGGTAGATTTTCTGCTAAGAGCAGATGGGCGTAAGCTAAACTTTGCAGCTATTGCCGCAGCTGGCTCAGAATATAGGAGTGGAGCGGGTTGGAGTCCAAATATGGGCTGGTGGGGAGAAAATGATGATATTAACCGTATTTTGGACAGTAAGAAACAACACTTGGACATTTTATTTGTCGGTAATTCCATTACACAGGGTATTGGAGGTACAAGGTCACATCTTCCTTATAAACCAGGTTACACTGCATTTGAATCCGTTTTTTCATCATACAAATGGGATTGTGCAGGAATAGCGGGCGACCGAACACAACATGTACTTTGGAGGTTGATCAATGGTAAATATAAGGAGGCTGCTCCTAAAGTTGTTGTCGTAACAATAGGTGTCAATAATTTCTTAGATGGTGATACGGCTGAAGAAATTGTAGCAGGTATCCTTGAAATAAAAAAATGGATACGCACGAATATGAAGAATTCTAAATTGATCTTAACGGGGCCATTGCCTGTAGGCGTGGAAAGTACGGATCCCCGAAGACGAAAATATGAGGATATACACCGTCTTTTAGCGATTCAGGCTAAAGATCAAAGTTGGATCTATGCCCCGCTATCTGATACGTTTATAAAAGCTGACGGTAATTTATCGTTGGATGATTATAGCACTGACGGCATCCATCTTTCTGGAGGGTATACAAAATGGGCGCAAAGTTTGTCAAAAATAATTCAAAAGGCATTAGGTGAATAATTTTTTGAACTCTAATGTTCTATAAAAATATAATTTCTATTAAGGGATAGAATATTAAACAGGACATTTTTTTATAAGGGGAGCCCAATATTTATTGGGCTCCTCTTATTTTTTAAAAACTTCCAATTTTTTCTGTTTATATCATACTAAGGAAGCTTTATATTTAATTAGATTTTTTGAAGTTCTATTTTTTCGCCTGCTTTTAAAGAGATGTTATACGTATCTCCTTCTTTACTGATCATTTTATTAGTTTTTGATTTTAATGGTTGCTCATAGCGTAATCTTAAAGTACCGGTTTGTTCTGCTTTAATGATCAATTTATCAAGTTGACCGTTTGTTTTAGAAGCGCTAATTAAGAAACCACCTTCAGCTCTGAGATCAGTAAAGGAAATGTTTTTCCAACTTATCGGGATTGCTGGGAATAGCTCCACATAACCTTGTTTGCTCTGTAGCAGCAATTCATGGATACCTTGTGCAAATGCAAAATTACCCTCTAATGTAAACGGCCGGTAAGTAAAACCTGAGTATTGTCCACCTTTCTGATCCCCGTTGACATGAAAGGAATTGGTCGAACAAAAGTTGTTTGCAAATTTTTGGAGATTAAGAACTGCCTGTTCCCCCTCTTTTGCACGGGCATGTAAACAAGCCATCCAGCTGAAGGAATAACCAACCCAAGCACGAGTGCCTAATTTTTCTAAATGGCGCATTGATTTTGTGATCTGATCTTTATCTTCTGCTTTATTGATATCCAAAAGACCTAGTGGATAAATCGATAAATAGGGTGACATATGACGATGGGAATGCTCCATAGGAACATCGACCGCAACCATTAATCCTGTTTCGTTTTTTGCATAACCTGGTAGTTGCGTTTCTACAGTTCTCCATGCTTTGGCATCGTTTACTTGTCCGCTAGCTTCGCTTACTTCTGCCGCAGCTTCAAATAGAAAATGGGCAAGAGCGAGATCAAAATTGGTCCAATCTTTAAACCAGGCATTTGTGCTATTATCATTATATTCAGGACTTGCGCTAAGTGGAAGATAACGTTTTCCATTGCGTACCTCTGTAATGTTGCGAAGGTAAGTGGCCGATTCGATAATGTACGGTAATGCTCTTTCCTTAAGAAATTTCTTATCCATACTGTACTTCCATTGCATATAGAAATGGTGTGCGGTCCAAGCGCTTACTGTTGGTGAAAGGGCATATTGAACCCAGCCGCCCATGGGGATTCCACTTAATGTCAGAACGCCGGGAATGTTAAGACCTTCAACACCAAAATACTGTTTGGTGTAAGCTAAATTGGCAGGTCTGATTTTCCATAACCAGTCTGTGAAAGTTTCGGCTTCAGCAAGTCTATTTCCTGTATAGGTGGGCCAATAGCTGAGCTGTGTATTGAGATCATTATGAAAATCTCCTTTCCATGGGGGTAATCCACCATTATCTGCAGTCCAAACTGCTTGAAGTGTAATGGCTGGAGCTCCTTTTCGTGCTGCAGCACCGAGTTTATACATTTCCAAATAGTACTGTCTTTGTAATAAAGCATCAGGTATGTTTATCGCTGATTGCTTCCAGTAGGTATGCCACCAGGAGAGATGAGTTTCTGTAAATTTGTTGGTGGTTTTTGATTGGATCTCTTTATTTAAGTTTGCTTTTTCATTATTGGCTACAGTCCACATACCAATAAGCTTATTGGGCGAGACTTCTTTCCACTCCAATAATACTTCATAAAACCTATTTTCATAGGTCGGCTGGTGAATAAGCTGGCTGTGTGTTGATGTGGTCAACTTCCCTTGTTTATAGCCGAGTCGTGATAGACTTTGTCCATCGACTACGGACACTTCGTTACTATTATCAGAAGCCAACGCATATTGATGTGGAAGTAATTTGGGAAGGGCATTTTGTATATTTTGACCTGTAATCTCAAAATAACCCACTGGTTTATCTGCATGAATAAAGCAAGTAAATGTGTTTCCGTTGTCAAAGCGGACGGTGTTTGTTGCAGTTTTTATATCCAGTACATTGGAGACTACCTTGCCTAAAGAAGCGAGATCAAAAGACATAGCTGCGGCAGGAAGTTTGGTTGGGTAGGGATAATCCCCATAAGGATTGTCACCCCATTTTTGTACTTCGGTATATTGCCCCGAATGAAGTTTTTGCTGTACCCATTTGAAGTCATGTTGTTCAAGTTGAAATGCCTTACGCTCGTCCCATAAATCGGCACGATCTAAAGATAGTCTTAAGGTATTATCTTTTTGCCAGATTAATGCGCCAAGCATACCATTTCCTAAAGGGATGGCTTCGTCCCAACGGGTTGCTAAATGTTCGGATTGAAGATTGTCCTGCTTAGAAGGTTGTGCGTATAGCGGATAGGTTAGCGTAGCTATCGCTATTAATGATAATAAATATGATTTCATTGAAAGCTCTAATGGTTCTTGCCAAAGTTAAAGAATTCACTAAAGTTTGTTTGGATGTTTATTATCAATTATTGATGCAAAGTTAACCTTTTATAATTTATCAACGTGTATTAATACCTGTATTAGGGAATTACATGTCCATTTCTTTACGATATTCCCGTGGACTTTTTCTCATAATAGTTTTAAAGAATTTATTGAAGTTGGTTAGATTTTGATAGCCACTTTGGTAGCAGATTTCAGAAATTGACAGTTGTTTATTCATCAGCAATTTGCACGCATGTCCGATACGCATTTCATTAACAAATTTAGAGAATGATTTTTGGGTATGGCGTTTGAAAAAACGACAAAAGGCATTGGGTGTCATATTAACCAACTCTGCGGCTATTCCTAATGAAACTTCTTCTCGGAAATTTTGCATAACATAAATGTATACATTATTAATGCGATTGGTTTCTTGTTCTCCAAAAGTAGGTTTATAGCCTTCTGAGGCTAAATTTTCGCATTCTTCTGCCTGATGGAGTAATTCAATAAGATTTAGAAATCCGGTGATTCTAGAAAAACTCTTTTTCTGTGCTAGACTTTTGATTAGTTCGGTAGCTTGTTCTAAGGTTTGTCCATGAAATCTCAATCCTCGTTTTGATCTTTTGATGAATTGCTGCATAGCACTAATGGTTGCTTGATCATCTGTAAGTCGTAGTAAGAAATCCGCTGGAAAATAGAGTACGATTGCTCTTGCACGTTCATCATGTTGGGGATTAAGAAAAATATCGTCATTACGCCAGATGTGAGGGATATTTGGTCCCATTAGCACAAGATCTCCAGCACTAAAGCTATCGACATGATTGCCAACGACACGTTTTCCATAACTCTCTAAAATTAGGACGAGTTCACATAACTCATGGAAATGTAAGGGGTTACTCAAAAACTCCTGATCGACCTGCTTGATGAGGATTGTCTTCTCGTTAGGGGGAGACAGTTCAATAAATTGTGCTTTCATAATAGGATATGATGATTAATAATTGTCAAACAAATATAAGTAATAATTTTTCGAATAAAACAATACTGATTATTTTGTCATGTTAAATTATGAAGATGGGTGTAAAAAGTTTTATTTCATGTGTATCAAGTTTTAGTTTGTTGTCTTCAGGAGCGATAACTTTGAGTTCTATGTTCGCGTGTTCGCTTCATATACCTTTATAGTAAATATTTTATGTGTATAATAACCAATTTTTAAAATGAAGATGTTGAAATTAGTAGTGATATTTTTGTTTTTGGCTGTTTCTCATCTCGGTGTTTTGGGACAGGAGTTAGCTTATGAGTTACCAAAGAAAACAAACCAGGTTAAAAGTCCTGTACTATCGCTCAACGGAGAGTGGCAGTTTCAATTTGATAAGCAATCCGATTGGGCACCAATACAAGTACCTGGGGAAGCCGTGATGCAAGGGTATGGAATAGAACATGATAAATCATTTTTTTATAAAAGAAAGTTTACGCTTCCAAAAGACTTTAAAGGGCAAAAGATCGTCTTGCGGTTTGATGGTGTCTATAGTCAAGCGACATTAAGTATTAATGGTAAAGTGATCAGAACGCATAAAGGAGGATTTACACGCTGGGAAACCGATATCACTCCTTATGTTAATTTTGATAAGGAAAATGAAGTTTTTCTGGAAGTTCAAGATAAACTGGATGATATATCTTACGCTTCGGGGTATGCACATCATCCGATTGGAGGGATATTAAGAGATGTTACCCTATTTGCAACTGCTGTAAATAGCATACATGATTTTGGTGTTGAAACAGATTTGGATCAGCATTTTAAAGATGCTGTCTTAAAATTAAATTATACGTTGCAAGAGGCGCAAGGTGTTACTGTTCATTATGCATTATATGATAGTAAGAATAAACTCGTTCCCGAGTCTGAACAACAATTTGTGGTAAACAAAGGTCACAATAGCAATAGTTTTCCAATAGCTAATCCTTTGAAATGGGATGCTGAACATCCTAATCTTTATCGTCTTGATGTTAAAATTAAAAAAGACGGTAATGATACGTATGCGTTTAGTAAAGCGATCGGATTTCGTGAAGTTAAGATTATTGAAGACCAGATGTTTGTGAATGGGAAACCTGTTAAATTAAGAGGGGCTAATCGTCATGATGTTCATCCTACTTTAGGTCGTGTTAGTGTACCTTACTACGATAGTTTGGATGTTAAATTGTTTAAAGATGCTCATATTAATTTTGTAAGAACTTCACATTATCCGCCATCAGAACGATTTGTTGAGTTCTGTAACCGCTATGGAATTTATGTAGAAGTAGAAACAGCTGTTTGTTTTGTTGATACTTATAGACAAAAGAATTATGCACCTGGCTCTACTCAAAATGATGCTAATCATACGGATCAATATCTGAGCCAATGCCGCGAAATGGTCAATACTTTTAGAACACATCCATCGGTTATTATCTGGTCTATTGGAAATGAATCTATCTACGGAAGTAATTTCAGAAAAAGTTGGGATTTGGTTAAAAATGCTGATCAAACCAGGCCTGTTATCTGGAGTTATCCAGGATCGCAATCTAGTGATGCGAAGATTTATGAAATATTAAGTATGCACTATCAGGATGTTAATGGTAATCTGACACAGTTTGGAAAGACAACTAAAGGATATGAAGGACATGGTATACCAGCTTTGTTTGATGAATGGGCACATCCTGCTTGTTACACGTATCAGACCTTACGAGATGATCCGAATATCAGAGAATTTTGGGGAATCTCGATGGATATGATGTGGGGAAGATTATTTCCGACCAAAGGTGGATTGGGTGGTGCAATTTGGGGATATGTAGATGATACCTTTAATATTCCTCAAACCTTGAAAAAAGGTACACCATTTTGGAATGAATTTGCAAAATCTGCAAAGCCGGAAGGATATCAAGGTCATGCTGTAGGATATGGAGAATGGGGTATTGTAGATGTCTGGAGAAGGCCCAAACCTGAATTCTGGTCGACGAAGAAAGCACAGTCTCCTATTCGGATCTTGAACGAAGGAAAGGTTGTGAAAAATTTTGCAGCACAACAGCAAATAAAATTTGATGTATACAATAGATATGATCACACCAATCTTAATGAAGTAAAATTAGCATATACTTATGAAGGACGTACGAAGACAATTGGATTGCCTTCCATTGAACCCCATGCTAAAGGACAATTTGAATTACCGGCGGAAGAATGGAAAGAGGGGAGATCGGTACGCTTAAACTTTATTGATCAGGATGGTCGTGTAGTTGATACTTACGAATACTATTTTGGTGAACGACCTATCGATATGCCTGAAGCTTCACATAAAGGAAAACTTAAACTTGTGGAAAATAAAGAAAATTTTATCATCAAGGGACATAATTTTGAAATACCTATTTCGAAGGAAACAGGGTTGATTGAAGGTGCAACTACTAATGGGAAGGTGTTTATTGAAAAGGGGCCTTTCTTGAATATGGATGTAAACCTGAATCATTTAACGGGCGCAGAGGTTAGAAAAAGCGCGAACAAATATTTGATTTACGATAAAGATTGGAAGGAGACCTCTGTGAAATGTGAAATTAAAGATGGTGTTGCGTTACTTGCTATTGCTGGAACTTATCAAGGATTACAAGTATATTTTGATATTGTGATCAAGTCTGGAGGAGAAATGACGACTAATTACCGTACTGCTGGAGAACCTAACGGCTATCTAAGAGAGGTTGGTATAAAATATTATATGCCAAATGATCTGGACCGTTTGAATTGGAAAAGAGATGGATATTGGAATTACTATCCTGAAGGAGAATTTGCCGGAAATGAAGGGAGTGCTGATCTTTATAAAAGTAAACAGGCTGCATATGGTGAGAAACCTACTCAAGGGTGGGACCAGGATACGCACAATTACTATTACTGGTCGGATAAAGGCGCTAGAAGTGAGCATCCTTTGACCAACAAAGCAAAAAGTATGAAAGAGAATACTTTTTATTATACACTTTCTTCTGGTAAATCAACCCGGGTTTCTGTGATAGCACCAAAGGGTGATGTTGCTTGTCGAATAGACCGTATGGAAGGTGAGCAAGTTATACTGTTTGTCAATAATAAATGGGATTATCCTGAAATCGCATGGGGGAACTATTGCAAAACGTTAGAAGCGTCTCCATGTAACGGTGCTATAACCTTAAGATTTTAATTATAAAATTAACTACATATGTTAACTTGGATTGATCAATTGATTTATGTTCTGTACTTCATTCTTGTGGGTGGATATGGATATTATATCTATAAGAAAAAGGAGACGTCTGGCTCTTTAAGTCATGATTTTTTCCTCGCAGAGGGATCATTAGCATGGTGGGCGATTGGAGCGTCCATCATTGCTTCTAATATATCTGCAGAACAGTTTATTGGGATGTCCGGCTCCGGATTTGCCTTGGGTATTGCAATTGCTTCTTACGAATGGATGGCAGCCCTAGGATTGATCATTGTCGCGATATTCTTCTTGCCCATTTATCTGAGGAACAAGATTTATACGATGCCTGAATTTCTGAGGAAGCGGTTTGATAACCGGGTGAGTATGATCATGGCTGTGTTTTGGGTGCTGGTATATGTTTTTGTTAATCTCACTTCGATCCTATATTTGGGAGCTTTGGCAATACATGCAATTGCGGATATTCCATTTGTGTGGTGTATCTGGATTTTGGCCATATTGGCTGGGTTTATTGCATTAGGCGGAATGAAAGTCATTGGTTATACGGATGTAGTACAGGTAGTCCTGTTAATTATCGGTGGCTTGACCACAACTTATATTGCGCTTAGTTTAGTTGCAGATGCTGAAGGATTGTCAGGGTGGTGGAATGGATTGAAAGTATTGAAAGCAGAGGTGCCTTCTCATTTTCATCTGTTTATTGAAAAAGGACAATTGACTAAACCTGATGGTGGTGATGCTTACATGGATCTACCGGGGTGGTCGGTACTTATAGGTGGTATGTGGATTATGAATCTTTCTTATTGGGGTTGTAATCAGTATATAACGCAACGGGCATTAGGAGCTAAAAATCTAGCCACTGCGCAACAGGGTATGTTGTTTGCCGCATTTATGAAATTACTGATGCCTTTGATTGTTGTTTTACCAGGTATTGCTGCATTTTATCTATATCAGAGTGGGAATAATCCGCTATTTCAAAACGGTATGATGGACGGAGATATCGTTAAGCCTGATAAAGCGTATCCATTACTGTTATCGATTTTGCCTACTGGATTTAAAGGAATGGCTTTTGCCGCATTGACGGCAGCTATTGTAGCTTCATTAGCTGGGAAAGTGAATAGTATTGCTACAATTGTATCGCTGGATATTTATAAAAATACGCAAACCAAACCGATTGAGGAGTCTTTTTTAGTCAAATTGGGTAAAATCTCGGTTGTAGTTTCGCTATTTATTGGAGCTTCATTAGCACCATTATTAAGTAATCTAGATCAAGGGTTTCAATTTATTCAAGAATTTACCGGCTTTATAACACCTGGTGTACTGGCTATTTTCTTAATGGGTATTTTAACAAAATGGACAACTTCTAACGCCGCTATTGGTGGAGCGCTATCGACTTTCTTTTATTCGATTTTGTTTAAAAATGTATGGTTGGATCAGATGCCTTTTATGAATCGTATTCTTGTGGTTTTTGTCTTTACAGTGATCACGATGACGGTCATTAGTGTCTTTGATAAGAAAAGAAAAAATCAGCAGGCATTGATCTTGGAGAAGGAAATGTTTGTGGTGTCAGATTTGTTTAAAGTGGTTAGTTTGTTAATTATAGGCGTGTTGACCGCCTTGTATATCGTTCTTTGGTAATCAATAATAATAGCAATAATAAAAAATATAAAATGGAGACAAATTTGCAAGTAGAGTGGAACAATGACAAGGAATTATTCGCGCTGATCCGCAGAGAATTATTTACAGCAGTCATTGGTGATATTATGGATAAGATGGGGATGTACCATCAGTTTTTACCACCAAATATCCGTTCCATTCGTGACGATATGTTTGTTGTAGGAAGAGCAATGACTGTATTGGAAGCCGATGTAAGTTCATTGGGAGAGTCAACATCTAAAAATCCGGTTCTAGCTAAAACCTTTGGTTATATGCTGGAAGCTTTGGATGATCTTAAAGAGGATGAAATCTATATTTGTAGTGGTTCATCACCGAGCTATGCACTATGGGGCGAGATTATGAGTGCACGAGCAAAAATGCTGGGTGCTGCAGGTGCTATTGTAAATGGCTATTCTAGAGATACGAATGGTATATTAGCACTAGATTTCCCTTGTTTCTCAATGGGTAATTATGCACAGGATCAAGCTCCTCGTGGTAAGGTGATTGATTGGAGAGTGCCAATATGCATCAACAATATTATGATTCAAGATGGAGATATTTTAATCGGAGATATTGATGGTGTTTGTTTGGTGCCGAAGGAGCATGAAGTCGAAGTTTTTACTCGGGCATTGGAAAAAGCTCGAAGTGAAAAAGTTGTTCTGAAAAAGGTTTTAGAGGGTATGGGTGCTAAGGAAGCTTTTGATACCTATGGTATCATGTAATAAGCTTTTTGTTACTCATCAAAGATCGATTTTTCTAAAATTATACATAAACCGAGCGTGTGAGCTCAAGATGTAATGTTATTCCGATGAATATAAAAAAGATTAACGCAGTAATGGTTGTGCTGCTACTGGGGTTTGGACACTTGGGTCTAGCGCAGCAAAGTGCTAACATAAAAATACTTTCTCCTTTACCTGCGAAGGTGGAAGGTATCGATCAACCGCATATCTCATTAAATGGAGTATGGTCCTTTCGGGTTGAAAATGGAAAACCTGCGACTATAAAAGTTCCTGGTGAATGGGAAATGCAAGGATATGAGGTTAAAGCGGGTGAAAAAGCGGTTTATGAAAAACAGATTTCTATTCCCGAATCTTGGAAAGGTAAACGTATTGCTCTAAAATTTGATGCTGTTAGTTCAAATGCTGTGGTGAAAATGAATGGGCAATATATAGGAGAACATGAAGGAGGTTTTGTTGCTTTTGAAATGGATGTTACGAAAGCAGTGAAGTCTGGTACTAACGTCTTGACTGTTGAGGTACGTGCCAATACGATCAGTGATATTCTTTCGTGTGTGTCCCAGTACGCAGCGCATACGGTTGGCGGTATTTTGAGGAAAGTGACTTTATTTGCGCTTCCTGAGACTCATGTTGCTGATTTAGATGTGGAGGTTAAATTTGATCCTAAATATCAAGATGCTAAACTTCATTTGCAGGCACTTGTGGCTAATAACACATCCGGAAATCAAGATCTAGCTATTCAATATACGCTAAAAGATAAAAGTGATAAAACTGTTTTTGAAAAGAAAACAGCTAAAAAATCGGCGACAGGAAATCAGACAATACCGTTTGATCTGGATATTCAGATATCAAAGCCTAAGCATTGGACTGCTGAAAGTCCGTATTTGTATGAATTGACTACTTCATTGTTGAATGGAACTCAAGTGGTACAATCGAATATACAAAAAGTTGGTTTCCGTGACATTAAGATTCGAGGTAATGAACTTTTGGTTAATGGTCGTCCGGTTAAGTTGAAAGGGGTAAACCGTCATGCTGTACATCCGTTAATGGGTAGAGCATCTGATCCAGTTTTGGATAGAAAAGATGTTGAAGTATTTTTAGCGGGTAATCTCAACTATATCCGTACTTCCCACTACCCACCTTCGGAAGAGTTTTTAAATGCGGCAGATGAACTGGGCTTGTATGTTGAAAGTGAATCGGCTCTAAACTGGATACAGCACCACGCTTCACCTATCTGGCGTCATTGGAATTATCAAGATCCGAAATTTTTGCCTACAATGCTACGTGCAAATATGGATAATGTCGTGAGTAATAGAAAGCATCCATCTATCATCTTCTGGTCATTGGGTAATGAGTCTAGGTGGAGTGACTTATGGGCTGAAGTAAATAAGACCGTAAAAGCGTTGGATAAAACCCGACCTACTGTATTTCATGATCAAACTTGGGGAAGTTTTAACAATGCTGGTAGTAAAGCTGATATTGCTAATTATCACTATCCTGGAATCAATGGACCAAAGGCTACAGATACAATGAGCAGACCTACTTTGTTTGGTGAATACGCCCATTTATCGGATTATAATAGAAGAGAACTATTGACGGACCCAGGGGTAAGAGATGCATTTAATGCACCAATGGTCACTTATTTTGACTCGATGTATGTTCATAAAGGGAATTTGGGCGGAGCAATTTGGAGTGGTATTGATGATACTTTCCATATGCCGGATGGACGAATTGTAGGTTATGGACCTTGGGGACCAATTGATGGCTGGAGAAGAGAAAAACCAGAATATTTTGGGATGAAAAAAGCCTATTCTCCAGTACGTATTTCTAATTTGAAAAGTAATTCCAATAATATCACCTTCGATGTTGAAAATCGTTATGATTTCCGTTCATTAAAAGATGTGGAAATAAAAGTGATGGTTGATGGTAAATTAATTCCGGTAACTTCTAATCTGCAAGCTCGTTCAGCAGGTAAACTTGTTGTCCCAAATGCTTCGGGTGTATTCAATAAGGTTGAAATTATCGTCAATGATGATCGTGGTTTTGAGGTTGAACATGAGATTTTTGAAACGCCAAAAGTAGTAACAGTAAATGGAACAGCTAAAGCGTTAGCTTTGAAACAGGATTCGGCATTTGTTTATATTACCCAAGGAGATGTTGTGTATACCATCAGCAAAACTTATGGATTAATGACTGCTGCTAGAACTTCTGGTGAACAAGTCCTTTCCAAAGGACCATCTGTGGCGATTATCGCTGCAAATGCTGAGGATGGTGGAAAACCAAATGTAGCAGGGGAGACGTATCAAAATAATATATACCCGATCAAGCATTATGAGCAATACACTTTGTTTGCTACACAGGTACAGGCTCGGGATGATAAAGATAGTATCGTTGTCGATTTGGATCTGACGTATCAACAAGGTACAGGTAAACAACAGTTCATTTTTACAAAAGAAGGTCTGTTTAAAACAAACTATGAGATGAATTATCAGGATGGTGAAGTTTCTGTTTATCAATATGGTTTAATGTTAGAACTACCTTTGCACTATGATGAACTTAAATGGTCTAGAAAAGGAGATTTCTCTTATTATCCAGAAAATCATATTGGTCGTAATAATGGTGTAGCGAAGTTAAATGCGAACAACGTATATGAGGTTGAAGCGCATGGCGAGCCGGTTGCGAAAGCTTGGAAAGATGATGCAAATACGATGGGATCAAATGATTTTAGGTCTACAAAGGCTAGGGTGATAACCGCTTCTTTAACGACTGTTGATCGTAAACAGGTGAATCTATTAGCTACAGGCAAGCAAGCTTCCCGTACCTGGAAACAGGATGAACATATTCAATGGTTAGTTGCTGATTATACAAATAGCGGTTCTGAGCCCTTTTATGGAAGTCCCTTTACAGACGGTCGGATTACGCTTAAAAAAGGTGATGTGATAAAAGGTAGTATGATCTTACAGATTGATTAATACGTAACTTTATATAGAAAAATAGGCATAAACTCTCTTTAGAAGAGTTTATGCCTAAATGAATGAAAATGGACTAGTTTTATAGTTCTTAAAAATTAAGAAAAGTGTAACGAGCTGAGGATGTCGTTGAAAAAAATAGACTCATAAATAATATATTCAAATGAAAATAGTTGATGTAAAAGTCTGGTTGGTAGAGGGAGTAAAATACAACTGGACACTATTAAAAATTTATACGGATACAGGTCATACTGGTGTTGGGGAAGCAACAAATTGGCCAGGAAGTCCTTTGGTGTTTGAAGCAGCAAAACATGTAGGTCAGCGTATAATCGGTTTAGATCCGATGCGGACTGACTTTATATGGACAAAGCTCTACCGCGATTTAAATTGGGTTGGTCCCTACGGTGCTAGTATGTGTGCCATCAGTGGAATAGATATGGCGCTCTTGGATTTAAAAGCTAAAGTGTTAGGAGTGCCTTGTTACGAATTGTTGGGAGGCGCTTTCCGTAAAGATATTTTGCTTTATGCTAATTATTGGTTCACTGGTGGTGGACATAATGGCGAAGATTATGCCGCACAAGCGCTTAAAGTAAAAGAAGTTGGTTTTACCGGCCTTAAATTTGATCCATTTGCGCATACTAATTATTTATATGGAGAAGATCTTGCTCCTAATTTAACCTTGACTTCGGAGCAACAGGATTTAGCATTTAATGTGAGTAAAGCTGTACGTGATGCCGTTGGTCCTGATTTTGATATTATGATCGAGACACATGCGATGTTGAATTATCGGGTTGCAGTGAAGATGGCACAACGTCTATCAGCATTAGATATTACCTGGTATGAAGAACCTGCAGGTCCGGAAAGTGCGGATACTTTACGAGCTATGCGTGAACGGATTCCTTCAAACGTATCTATTTGTGTCGGTGAACGTCACTATACAAGACATGGTATCCGACCTGTTTTAGAAAAAAATATCTGTGATATTATGATGCCCGATATTACCCGTTGTGGAGGACCATCCGAAATGAAGCGTATGGCAACGATGATGGAGGCTTATAATGTTTTGTTAGCGCCACACAATCCAAATGGACCTTTGTCGACATTGGCAAGCGCACATGTATGTGCTTCTGTTCCTAACTTCTTTAGACAGGAATTTATGTTTAACGATGTTGCTTGGAGAGATACTGTTATCGATCATCCAATTGCGGATATGGTTCAAAATGGTGTTCTATCTTTAAGTGACAGACCTGGACTGGGAGTGGATCTGGTAGAAGAGGAAATGGAAAAACATCCAGGAATATTAGAACCAAGACCTGGATTTTACGTTTAATAGTTACGATGGCATTATCAATTGATTTAAAAGGGAAGACTGTATTAGTCACGGGAGGGATATCTGGTATTGGACTTGGTACTTCTATCCTATTTGCTCAAGCCGGAGCTCGCGTTATTGTATGCGCAGAGCAACCTGCTGATGGAGTGCAGGTACAATACTATCGACAACAGATGAAGGTCTATACTGATGATGCAATTTATTATCAGGTGGATTTAACCAAGGCTATAGAGATTCAACTGTTCGCAGATGAGTTGGTTCAAAGTTATGGAAAACTTGATGTGGTCGTTTCTAATGCAGGAATGAATGTGTTTGATACTGTTGAAAACTGTGATCAGGAAAAATGGGATCTCAATCAACATCTTAATCTTGAATCACACTGGCAGGTGGGAAAAAAAATGAAACCATTACTAGATCAAGCTGATCAAGGTGTTTTTATTATCATGACATCTAATCATGCTTATTCTTCTATGAAAGGTTGTTTTCCATACAATGTAGCTAAAGCAGGGTTATTGGCTATGGTGAAGGCCATGGCTATTGAATGGGCTCCTCATATTCGTACTGTAGGTATTGCTCCTGGTTTTATTGATACACCTGGAAATCAAAAATGGTTTGATTCTTTCGATGATGCGGACAAAGCAAGAGCTTCTACCGTTGCGCTTCATCCTGTGAAACGTTTAGGAACCCCTGAGGAAATCGGTGCTTGGTGTGTGTTTTTAGCGAGCGATTATGCAGCGTTTGCGAATGGAACGACCTACCTTATTGATGGTGGCAGAAGTGCTTTGATGCAAGACTAAGGGAACGGTTGGAATGCATAAGATTATACATCTTTATGATATTTTAGTATATGGTAAAGGATTGGATAAGATGGTAGTTTTACTCATCTGATCCAATCCTTTTACGTTTAATCGGATTTAAGATAACACCATCTAAGTGATAAACTGAGTTTAGTAAACTCAAACATAATTATATTCTAATGAAAAATGCACAATTA
This sequence comes from Sphingobacterium sp. B16(2022), assembly GCF_012030425.1. Taxonomy (GTDB): domain Bacteria; phylum Bacteroidota; class Bacteroidia; order Sphingobacteriales; family Sphingobacteriaceae; genus Sphingobacterium; species Sphingobacterium anhuiense. The sequence continues at coordinate 860,239 of NZ_JAAUVN010000002.1, forward strand.
TTGGTCAAATCAACCTGTCAATTAGGAGAAAGTATTTTATGGGATAAGCGTAATGCTAGTATCTATTGGGTTGACATCTTAGGTAAACAAATTTATAAACATAAGTTTGGTGGTGAACAGACGAGTATCTGGAATTTGGATGACTATGTCAGTAAAATTGTATTGAATGATCGTCACGGTTTTATCTTAGGTATGCAGGGGATGTTGGCATCTTGGGAAGAAGCTACAAATATAGTAAAACCTATTATTGATATTCCACACGAGAATGGTCAGATCCGAACAAACGATGGTGGTCTGGATCCGGACGGTAATTTTTGGATCGGAACAATGCATATGGATGCCATTTCTGGGCGTGGAAAGTTATATTGTTATAAAGATCAAAAACTGCATGTCATGCTTGATGCGGTCTCTATACCTAATGGAATTGTATGGAGCGGGAAATTACCCTATACTTATTTTATTGATACTTTTACTAATGAAATACGTCGGTATGATTTTACAAAAGATACTAATGAAACTGCTCATTATGATGTGTTGGTTAAAATTCCATCGGAATACGGTTCTCCGGATGGTATGTGTATAGGTCCTGATGGAAACTTGTGGGTTGCCCATTGGGGAGGGTACGGCGTATACTGTTGGGATATAAATACAGGAAAGCTTTTAGATAGAATATATGTTGATGCACCCCATGTTACTTCTTGTGTTTTTGGCGGATCTAATAATCAAGATTTGTTTATTTCAACGGCAAAAGTAGGACTAGACGAACAGCAACTTTTGAAATACCCTAATAGTGGTTCGGTGTTTCATTATAAAATTTCATAATAAAAAATGAATGCGACTTATCATACTCTATGAAAGTGTGATAAGTTGTATTTCGTTTTATCAATCAATGCTTATTGATTGATTTGCTCGGTCGGTATGTAGTATTGCTGACGATAAATTTTGGGAGTAATGCCCATTTCTTTGTTAAAACTTCTTGAAAAATGATAAGGATCAAAATACCCTAACTTAAAAGCGATTTCTTTTATTTTATAGGATGAATATTTTAGATATTGACATGCTTGTTCGAGTCGGATCCGATTATAATATGTCATTGGTGAGCTATTCATCTTTTCTGTAAAAAGTCGTGTAAGATGTGAAGACGAATAACCTATCAAGTTAGATAATTCCTGAAGTGTTAGCTTTTTTTCTAAATTTTCTTTCATAATTGCAATGCACTTATTCATGATATTTTCGCTATTCAGACGACTATTACGAAGATATTGCTCTTGATACTTTAAGGATGCTAAGAAGTAAAGAAGTGTAAAACTAATATAATCCAATGTCTCTGCATGATAACCAAATTTCAAATTTTCATAAATATTATGAAAAAGATCCAGGCTGTGTTTTTTACTCTGTGGACCTGTATTTTTTAATGCAAGTGGTTTACCTTTTAAGGATTGAACTAATCCACTATCTTCTCCTTTGAAATGTAACCAATAGATGCTCCATGGATTGCTATCTCTACTTCCGTAGCTATGTGCCTCGCCTGCAGGTATAAGGTAATAGGTATCCGCTGATAAATGTACTGTTCTATTTTCATGTGTTACCCATCCCATACCCTCCGAACAATAGATGAGAATATGTTCGTTGCATCCCTGATCTCTGTTTCTAAGATGATACCTAGCTTCAGGATAATAGCCAATATGGGTAATAAATAGATTTTTTTTAGCTGGTAGCAGTTTCTGCATTTGTAGAATATCCAATGGTAATGCTATCGCTTCTTCTCCTTTAAATCCTTCAGAAATAGAAATTTTTTTAGTCATAATTAGTCGGATTGTTTTCGATGGTTATAACATGTCTTTACAATTTAAACTAGAGGTACAAGCTATTTTATGAATAATTTTCAAATCTTCAATATGCAATTTTGAAGCGCTTAAATCTATATTTTCATCATAATAGGGGCCCTAGTTATAAAGGTGTATTTATTAGGGATTATTGTTACCTTTGGTAATATGCTTATAATCGTTTTGCTTTACCAAAGATAATGTTGGTTTAACATGAATAGATAGCGTAAATTTTCATTTACATGGATTATTTTCTTTTATAAATTTGAAATGAAGAAATTTGAAAATAAAAAAGATGGCTTTGATGGCGAGGTGTGCGTTGTCGTTCCCCCAATTGTTGTTAAACAGAATAGTTTGGAAAAAATTTCTGGTAATTTTTACATTACAGATATTGGTTATTTTCCAAAAGCAAGGTTTCATTATCGCCAACGAGAAGAAGGATGTATGCAACATATTCTGATCCATTGCGTGGATGGGAGAGGAGAAGTTTCTATTGGCAACGACTTATACCATATCCAGGCGAATGAATATATTTTAATTCCGGCCAATACTGCACATACCTACCAAGCGGATCATAATAATCCATGGACAATTTACTGGATACATTTTAATGGTAGAAATGCCGGAGATATTGTGGATGGTATATATAAGAATGTTTTGCTTAACAAAAATTCATTTGTCTTTGGAGAAGAAATGAAATCTATTTTTGAGAAGATGTACACATTACTTTTAAAAGGATATGGTCGTGAGATTATGGAATGTCTAACGATGACTTTACCTTATTTTTTAAGTGGATATCTTCATCGTGAGATTTCTAGTAATTGGCAACTGGAGAATAAAGGGGATATTATAAATAGCTCCATCTTATACCTTAAAACTAATTTTAGCACAAAAATTAGTTTAAAAGATATTGCTGCTAATAGTAATCTTTCTGTTTCACATTTTTCAAAGCTCTTTAAAATGCGTACTGGTTATTCTCCGATTGAATATCTAAATCACCTTAAAGTACAGAAAGCCTGTTATATGTTGCAGTTTTCGGATAGTAGGATATCGGAGATTTCATTCGATCTCGGTTTTGAGGATCAATATTATTTTTCAAGACTTTTTAAAGATCATATGGGTGTATCGCCTTCTCACTATCGTAACAGTGTTAAATTGGATGAGAATATAATCCATTAATTCACACGAATTATACATCCTTAAGTTTGTATCTCTTTCTAATTTAGTCATTCTAAAACCAAGTTTATGAATGCTAGAGAAAGTAAGGTATTATTATATAGTTTGATTGCCTCTTTAGGAGGCCTGCTGTTTGGCTTTGATATTGCCATCTTTTCGGGGACTATACCTTTTATTGTGCCACATTTTAACCTTGAACCTGATCAGTTGGGCTGGGTGGCAAGTTGTTTGTACGTTGGTTGTATCTTTGGGGCTATGGCTTTTGGAAGAATCGCACAGCGATTAGGAAGAAAGCCTTCTTTAATTCTAGTATCCCTCATTTTTATTGTATCATCTATTTTCATGGGAATAGCCAATACCGTTGATAGTATTATCTTTTGGCGTATTGTGGCGGGGTTTAGTGTCGGCGGAGCTTCTATTCTGTCACCACTTTATATTGCGGAAATAAGTCCGCAGAAGATCCGTGGTAAAATGGTTTCCTTAAATCAGATGGCTATTGTAATTGGAATTTTGTTGGCATATCTGTCCAATTATTTTCTTTCAGGAATAGAAGGGAATTGGCGATGGATGTTTATAAGTGGTGCAATTCCTGCAACCGCTTTTTTGATCGCATCATTTTTCTTTCCGGAGAGTCCAAAATGGCTGATTTATAAGGGTAGACTTGCCGAAGGTAAACGTATTCTTGAAAATACCGTAGATGAGAAGGAATTGGTTAATGAGCTGGAATATTTACAGAGTCAAAATACGAAGGGAAAAGATTCTATCGGCGCGATCTATCGCTCCATCTTTCAAAAACCACATTCTTTTTTGTTACTGATAGCTATCGTAATCGCTGTTTTTCAGCAAATATCGGGCGCTAATGCGGTCTTGTTTTATGCACCAATTATTTTTGAAAAAGTTGGTATGGACGTTGAAAATCAATTGTTAATACAGATTTTGATTGGTTCGGTCAATCTGTTGTTCACATTGGTTGCTATTCGAACAGTCGATAAAGTTGGACGAAAAAAACTGATGATGATAGGTGCAGGTACCATGGCAATTTTATTGCTCTTGATTGGGCTTTCTTTCCAAGGTGATTTCATTCCTCAAAAATTTGTAAGTGTACTTGTTCTTCTTTTTATAGGAACATATGCGGCGACATTGGCACCGGTTACCTGGGTTATTATTGCTGAAATTTTTCCATTAAGAATAAGAGAACAGGCCATGTCCATTGCTTCTGCCTTTTTGTGGGTTGCATGTTTCGGAATTACTTATGTTTTTCCAGTCATGATTGCCACATTGACCACATTTCAGACATTTACCATATTCGGTGGTTTATGTGCGATCTATTTCTTATTCCTGTGGCTTTATGTGCCAGAAACTAAAAATAATCGGGTCTAACATCATTGAGATGTTTTAATTGGTGAAAATTTAAACTCCATGAGTTGAAAATGTATTTAGCCTTCAGACGCTAAAGAATTATATAAATATTAATAAACAAGCACACATTATTTTAATGAACGAAGTAAAAGATAAAGTCGTCATCGTCACGGGGGCAGGGAAAGGTATTGGAGAGGGTATTGCAACATACTTCGCTGCATGTGGTGCTAAAGTCGTCATCGCTACCATTAACAATCAGGAAGGTGAAGATCTACAAAAAAAACTGACTGATAAAGGTTATCAGGCTTATGCTGTACAAACTGATGTTTGTTCTGAAGAGAGTGTGATCAATATGATTGCAAAGACAGAACAATTTTTTGGATCGATCGATATATTGATCAACAATGCGGGTATTACGTTGTTTAAATCAATTTTGGAGGCTACAATAGAGGACTGGGATCGTGTTATTAATACGGATTTGAGAGGTGTATTTTTGTGTACTAAGTATGTTGCCCAGAGTATGATAAAGCACGCTAGCCATGGATCAATTATTAACATATCTTCTAATCATGCTTTCAGAACTTTGCCCGATACAGAAATGTATGCAGCAGCTAAAGGCGGGGTCAATGCCATGACAAGAAGTATGGCGCTAAGTCTCGGGAAATATGGAATCAGGGTTAACTGTGTATGTCCAGGGTTTACGGATACATACCACTATCAAAACTGGTTGGCTGATAAGGATAACCCATCACAAGTCGAGGCTGATGTTGTTAAATTGCATGCAACTGGTAAAATTTCGACACCATTAGATATTGCTCATATGGTTGCGTTTTTAGCTGGCGAAGCAAGTTCTAATATAACAGGAGGTGAATTTATGGTTGATGGAGGATTGACTGCTGGTCTTTATCATGCGGATAAATTTTAATGTATGAAAATAATAGCATACGAGCTTTTTAAAGTACCACCGAGATGGTTGTTTTTAAAAATCGTCACAGACGAAGGGATAATCGGCTGGGGTGAACCTGTTTTAGAAGGTAAGGCAGATACTGTAAGTGCCGCAGTGCGTGAGCTTATGGATACACTTATCGGTAAAAATCCGATGGATATTGAAGACCACTGGAATATGATGTATCGAGGTGGGTTTTACCGTGGGGGACCTATTCTCATGAGTGCAATAGCAGGCATAGATCAAGCACTTTGGGATATTAAAGGTAAATTTTATAATGCACCAATTTATGAATTGTTGGGAGGGAAATGCCGTACCGAGATTGAAGTTTACTCATGGGTAGGTGGCGACGAACCACAGGTTATTTTGGAGGAAATTCAAAAGGTGGTTGATCTCGGTTTTCGAACTATAAAAATAAATGGCACCAATAGAATGCGCTATTTGGATTCTTATGCTGAAATCGATGCGCTTTTGGAGCGGATGGCTTTGATAAGAGAGCGCTTTGGTCATCAGATCAATGTCGGAATTGATTTTCATGGTCGGGTACACAAACCAATGGCTAAGATATTGGTTAAAAAATTGGAAGAGTACAATCCTATATTTATTGAAGAGCCACTGCTTTCTGAAAATATGGAAGGCATAGAGCAATTGGCAAAATTGACCCATATTCCTATTGCACTAGGAGAGAGACTTTTTTCACGCTGGGATTTTAAGCGGGTATTGGAGAGTAGAGCTGTTGATATTATCCAGCCTGACCTTTCTCATGCTGGAGGGATTACGGAATGCCGTAAAATTGCGTCTATGGCGGAGGCTTATGATGTGGCAGTGGCTCCTCATTGTCCTCTAGGACCTATAGCACTTGCTGCCTGTCTGCAATTGGATGCTGTGGCTCACAATGCTGCGATACAGGAGCAGAGTCTAGGTATTCATTACAACACTTCTAACGATCTTCTCGACTATGTCTCGAATAGTGAGGTTTTTTCATATGAAAGAGGGATGGTAAAGATACCAAGTGGTCCCGGATTAGGTATCACGGTTGATGAAGATTATGTTAAAAAGATGAGCTTGATTGGTCATGACTGGCATAATCCAATATGGAGAAATGAGGATGGTTCAATAGCCGAATGGTAGTTTATAGCAAATAAGATTATGAGTTTTAAAGAGAAATTGAAAAATAAGGAAGTGGTGATCGGACCATTTTCTAAGACCTCTGATGCGGGGATGATTGAAGCGATGGGATATGCGGGTTTTGATTTTATAATCATTGATTTGGAACATGGACCTAATGATGTTTTAAACGCGCAAAATTTGGTTCGAGCGGCTGAGATATCAAATACGTTTCCTATTATCCGTGTTGCTGAAAATGGCCCAACGGAGATTGGAAAAGCACTAGATATTGGTGCAAGGGGAGTGCAAGTTCCACAGATCACAAATGCTTCTGAAGCAAAGCAAGCTGTTCAGTATGCTAAATTTGCACCATTGGGTATGCGTGGGGTTTGCCGTTTTGTACGTGCCGCCGCGTATTCCAATACAGACCGATTTGAGTACTTTAAATCTGCAAATGATAACTATTTGATTTTGCAACTGGAAGGGACTGAGGCCATTCAAAATGTGGATGAAATTATTGAAGTGGAAGGTGTTGATGTAATTTTTATAGGTCCCTATGATCTGTCTCAGGCTTTGGGTGTGAGCGGTCAGATCAACCATCCTTTGGTACTGGAAAAGATGAAAGTTATTATTGATAAATGTCGGACAAAGGGATTAGCAACCGGTGTATTTACGGATAACTTGAAAGATGCTAAATCGTGGATCCAATTAGGTGTCAATTATATTTCTTATTCGGTAGATGTCGGCATCATTCAACAAGCTTCGAAAGCGATTTTACAGGAGTTAACTTCTAGGGATTAACATGTAAGTATGGCTAAATATCCGATTCTTATTTAATAGGATTCCAGTCTTACTGGATGAGGATCGGTTTGCTCGTAAATTTTTTTCAGTATAATTCTGATAAACCTAATCGTAATAGTGGGGGTAAATAGAAACCTTTTTTAAAGGTTATCCCTTCTTCATCAATGTGCCAATATTGAGATTCGATTGACAAAAGTTCGAATTATTAGTCTATTTGCCTCACAGTAATGCCATTGAATCTAGAAGCGAATTTCCCTTGGAGTCATTTTTTTTGCTTCATGCTTCACATTAATCTAATGTTAAATTCTACAACTTTAGGTTTTTTTCTTTCATTTTAATAGTATTTCATATGGTGTTATATCTCATTTTTCAATAAGGGGTAATATAGTATGTAATGTGGCTAGTAAAGTTTGAGTATTTCATTTTTGTAATAAACATCTTTGTTTAAACCAATTATGAGATTACAAATATGTATCCATACAGACTGACCAATTTATTTTCACTTTTAATACTTCATGCCATTAAAGGTACTTGGAGACTATATGCCAGTTTTAGTGTTCTCTTATTTCTAGTAAAATTAACATGCGCTTCTCCTCCTATCTGATGAAAAATACGATTAGCTCTATTCTTGGATGCATCTATATTATAAATGAACTAGCATAAATCTACATCTTAAACGTCTTCGTAAATAATGCTTTTTTGTAAATATTAATCTTTAATTATTTGATTTTTATCTTGTTGTGTTTTTTTTTTTTATGCAAGGTTGTTTTGAACAAAATGAAGATAGCTGATTTGTTTCAGTGTGAAGAGTAGGAACTAAAGGGATTGGTAATAATATTATACACAAATTATAAAAAGAAAGGGGGTAAATGAATAAATCGTGGTAAGTGAATTATGATAATTAAATAAACCAATAATTAAAACCAAATCAATTAACTTATAAATTTAAAATTATGAAGAGAGTACTACTCTTGTATTTCTATATTCTATTAGTATTTAAAGTTTTTCCTCAAGAAACTTTGAGTATTAGTGGTACCGTGAAAAGCGATTTAAATGAAACATTACAAGGAGTTACTGTTTCTGTGATCGGACAAAAGGTAACAGTCATCACAAATGCACAGGGGGCCTTTACAATAAAGGTGACAGACCCCAAACTCGCTAAGTTGAGATTTTCATATGTAGGTTTTACAACTAAAGAAATAGCTGTTGGAGAGACGACAGATTTTAACATTATACTTGAAAAAAGTGATGCAACAGCTATGGATGAAGTGACTGTTGTGGCATTTGGAAAAGCTAAAAAAACTTCAATTACAGGATCTGTTGTTTCAATCCGAGCGCAAGATTTGAAGGGGCCGAGCAGCAATTTGACGACCGCCTTGGCTGGAAAAGTACCAGGTATCATTGCCTTTCAACGGTCTGGGGAACCAGGTCAAGACAATGCTAACTTTTTTATTAGAGGAGTTGGAACATTTGGTGCAGGTAAGCAAGATCCTTTAATCTATATTGATGGTATAGAAAGTACTCCTACAGATCTTGCACGTCTAAATCCAGATAATATTGAAAATTTTTCAGTTCTGAAAGATGCTGCCGCAACTGCCTTATACGGTTCTAGAGGTGCGAATGGGGTATTGTTATTGACGACAAAGAATGGTGAATTAGGAAAAACAAAAATTAACTTTCGATTGGAAAATAGAATTTCTGGGAATACAAAAAGTTACAAGTTAGCTGATAATATTACCTATATGCGTTTAGCAAATGAGGCCGTGTTAACCAGAGATATTTTAGGAGCTCCGCCTTATGATCCTAATAAAATTGAAAATACAGCCGCAGGTAAAGATCCTTTATTGTATCCTAATAATGATTGGATGGACTTGCTTATAAAAGATTATACACACAATTTTGCTGCTAATTTAGACGTGAGAGGTGGAAATGAAAAAGCGATGTATTTTGTTAGTTTCACATATGATGAAAATAATGGTTTGTTAAAAGAAGCTAAGTTAAATAACTTTAAAAGTAATGTTAAAACACAGGCCTACTCACTACTATCCAATATCACAATCAACTTTACAAATACTACAAAAGCAACGATAAGTGTTAGGGGAGTATTTGATTCTAATAATTCACCAAGGGGAGGAGGTGCAAGAATATTTACGCTTGCAAATTCTGCGAATCCGGTAGCTTTTCCAGTTCTTTATGATCAAAGTTTTTTACCGTATGCCCAACACCCATTATTTGGTAGTGCATTAACACCTAATTCGACAAACACTTTATATACAAATCCATTTGCGACTTCAGTGTCAGGTTTCCAGCAGTTTAATAGGTCGCAATTAATTCCGAAAATTGAAATTTTTCAAGGTCTAGAAAAGCTCACTGAAGGACTTAGCGCCAGGGTGATGGCTTACACACAACGCGATGCTGATTTTACTTTAGCAAGAGGATATAGTCCATTCTTTTATCAACTCAGACAAATTGGTGGAGAGAATATCCTTAGCTTATTAAATCAAACCACACCGGGACAACCTCAGATTGGGCAGCCGCCTACCGAGTATTTAACTTATGAACCTGGTGCTAAAAATGTCTCAACGATTATTTATGGCGAAGGTGTGCTTGATTATAGAAGAACGTTTAAAGATAAGCATACCATTGGAGGCCGGGTTATCAGTACGATTCGATCATCCCTTAATGGTAATGCAAATTCCTTACAGTTATCACTTCCAAAGCGAAATCTGAACTTAATGGCACAAACTAATTATTCATTTAAGGATAAATATACCGCAGAATTTTCTTTCGGATATAATGGATCTGAAAGGTTTTCAGATCGTAAGCGATTTGGATTCTTTCCTGCAATCAGTGGTGCATGGATCATCAGTAAAGAGAAATTTTTAGCAGATTCAAGAATCATCAATAACTTAAAACTTCGTGCTAGTTATGGTAAAATAGGTAACGATCAAATTGGTGAGGATGCCGATCGTTTCTTTTATTTATCAGAAGTTAGTCTTAATGCAGGAGAGAAGGGATATACATTTGGAGAAAATTATGGATATTTTCGACCGGGTATAAGTACCTCTCGATATGCGAATAGTGAAATTTCTTGGGAAGAGTCTGAGCAAAGTAACATAGGAATAGAAGCAACACTTTTTAAAGACTTCGATTTGACCATTGAGGCATACAAGCAGGAGCGTTCAAGTATCCTCCTGACGAGGACTAATATACCAACGTTAGTGGGTCTTCAAGCTCCTGCAAGAGCAAATATTGGAAAAGCAAGCAGTAAAGGAATAGATGCAAATATTAGTTTTACACGCTATTTTGGAACTGATTTTTGGATGAAACTAATGGGCAATCTCACTTACGCAACTAGTAATTTGATTTTCAATGAGCAGCCGATGTATCCTGATGGTTTAACTCATTTAGATCGTCTTAATAAACCTGTTAATCAAATTTATGGTTTGATTGCAGAGCGATTGTTTACCGATGAAGTTGAAGTTAGAAATTCTCCGACACAAAGTTTTGGTTTATACGGTGCTGGGGACATCAAATATCGTGATATCAATGGTGATGGTAAAATTAGTAATCTTGATATAGTTCCTATTGGGCTTCCGACTGTACCCGAAATCATTTATGGATTTGGCGGGTCTTTTGGAGTTAAGCAATTTGATTTTAGCTTTTTCTTCCAAGGATCAGGCAGATCTTCTTTTATGATCAATGCCAACTCTAATCGAAATGATGCAGGTGATGTATTGGGGATATCTCCTTTTGTAACGGTAGGTGGTTCACAATCTGGACTATTAGATGTTATTGCTCAAAATCACTGGAGTGAAGATAATCGTGATCCTTATGCATTTTGGCCACGTCTAAGTAGTGAAGTGATACAAAATAATGTTCAAAGTTCTACTTGGTGGTTACGTCGTGGTGATTTTTTAAGACTAAAACAAGTTGAATTGGGATACAATTTCTCGGAACGAATAGCTAAAAGAATCGGTTTATCTAATCTTCGATTATATGGGAGTGCTTTAAACCTATTGACCATGAGCAGTTTTAAGATTTGGGATGTCGAAATGGCTGGCAATGGGCTTGGTTATCCTTTACAGCGTGTGTATAATTTTGGAATAAAAGTCATCTTATAGACGTATTTGATATGAAAAATAATTTAAATATAAAAATGCAGTACAAGCGAGTGTTTGTGTCAGTAATGATTTTAATGTGTATCATGATTATTTCAGGATGCACAAAATATTTAAATGTTGCACCTGATAATTTACCTCGAGTAGAAAATGCTTTTGCACTTAGGAGTGAAGCAGAAAAGTACTTATTTACTTGTTACTCTTATATCCCTGATGAGGGAAGTACTGCATCGAATCCGGCTTTTTTAGGAAGCGATGAGATGGTCGCGCCTTTAGTTAGTCGATCTAATAGTTTAGCGGCAAACCTACCTAGAGGAAATCAAAACGTAGTGGATCCTTATTTTAACAATTGGGATGGAAAGAATGGTGGTGTTCCTTTATTTCAAGCGATACGTGATTGTAATATTTTTATAAAAAATATGCAAGATATGAGTAAGGTGCCCGATATAAACCTAGATGAACGAAATAGATGGATAGCTGAGGGACAATTTTTGAAAGCTTATTATCATTTTATTTTGATGCGTGCTTATGGACCAATTCCCATCATGGAAGTAAGTCCTGAGATTGATCAGCCGATCGAAACGATGAAACTTAGTCGTATGCCAATAGATAGTGTAACAAACTTTATTGTTAATTACATTGATTTGGCTGTGCCTAATCTACCCATAGCAATTGCTAATACCGTAAATGAACTGGGGCGGATAACAAGACCTGCAGCATTGATGTTAAAAGCTAAAGTTTTAATCTTAGCAGCGAGTCCATTGTTTAATGGAAATTCAGATTATACTAGTTTTAAAGACAAAAAGGGTCAGCAGCTGATAAGAGCTGATTATGACGCGAGCAAATGGGAAAAAGCCGTTCAAGCTTGTAAAGAAGCAATTTTAATCAGTGAAACAGCTGGAATAAAATTGCACAAATTTAATTCGGAACTGTTTAAGTTAAGTGATACAACAACTTATCAGATGGGTCTACGAAATGCTGTAAGTCAAAAATGGCAAAATTCAGAATTAATCTGGGGTAATTCTAATTCCAATACAAATTATACACAAGCGGTTACTGTGGGACATTTTGATGGTCGTTATGGTAGTAGTAATGGTGCAATTGCAGATGTGGGAGCAACAATGAAATTAGCAGATCTGTTTTATACTGCTAATGGGATTCCTATTGCCGAGGATAAAACCTTGCAATTTGCAGACAAGGGAGAATTGCGTACAGGAGTTAATAAGGAACGCTTTAATAATCTATTGAATTATCAATCTTCACGTTGGAACTTTGATCGTGAGAATCGTTTTTATGCAACACTAGCATTCGACGGCAGCATTTGGTACCAGGAAGGAAGCTTGACTCGAACCGATGAAAATACCTTTAATATACAGTCCAGATTAGGAGGTCCGAGCTCTGGAACACCCCTTCCTCCATCGGGATTTTTTTGTAAAAAATTAATTAACTGGAAGTTTATGTGGAGTGCTGATAATGGTATCAGTTATGAACGTTATCCATGGCCTAATATGCGATTGGCAGATTTGTATTTACTTTATGCTGAGGCACTAAATGAATTGTCTGGACCGAGCGATGAAGTGTATACCTATTTAAACCGAATCAGATCTAGATCAGGTTTGAAGAGTATCGAAGAAAGTTGGAGCAATTATTCTAATAATCCCACTAAGTATCAAAATAAAGAAGGACTGCGACAAATCATTAGACAAGAGCGAGGAATCGAACTAGCATTGGAAGGTAGTCGATTTTGGGATGTTAGAAGATGGAAAACAGCTTCTTTAGAAACAAATGGGAATGTGCAAGGATGGGATATATCACAAAGTTCACCTTCTTTATACTACCGTGTTTTGACATTTTATAGCCAGCGTTTTGTCGCTCCTCGTGATTATTTATGGCCGATTGCTGAAGACAACTTATTAGTTAACGAAAATCTAGTGCAAAATCCAGGTTGGTAATTCTATAATAATATGAAAAAGATTAAAAATATATTTTTCACCAGCATCATCAATTTAGGATTGATGATGCTGAATGGCTGCCAGAGCGATATTTTAAATGCTCCTATAGAAAATAATACTGCAAAACCAGATGTGGTGACCAATATAAAAGTAGAAAATAAAAGTGGGGCTGCTTTGTTGACTTACACCTTACCCTCTTCGGAAGATTTACTCTATATTAAAGCAGAATATGAAATTCGTCCTGGAGTAAAGAGAGAAGCAATCAGTACTTTTTATACGAATCAATTATTGGTTGATGGTTTTCATTCTACTAATGAACATCTGATCACTTTATATGCTGTTAGTCGTAGTGAGATTAAGTCTGATCCGGTAAAAGTGACCATTAAACCATTAAAATCACCTATTCAACGTGTTTTTGAAAGTTTAGCTATTATACCAGGTTTTGGAGGACCGAATATAAAATTTGAAAATAAAGATCGAGCACCTGTTGTTATTATTCCAATTATTAAGGAAAGTCAAGGACAAATAAAAAGTTTAGAAAAAATCTATACTCAAACTTCATCGGGTAATATAACATTACGTGGACAAGAAGCTATCGAAACCAATTTTGGATTTACAGTTTCGGATAAATTTGGAAATTTTACTGATACGGTTTATAAAAATATAACACCTTATAGCGAGGCCAAGTTGGATAGAACTAAATTTGCTGAGTTTCCGTTACCTGGAGATGCGGCCCTAGCGTATGGGACATTTGTGAGGTATTTGTGGGATGGTAATTACACTGGGGCTCGGTGGCCTTGTATATTTACTACAGAATCTGCAAGTACACCGCAAACTATTACAATTGATTTGGGCGTTACTAAAGCCTTAAGTAGATTGATATACTTCCCTAGAACTGAAGATGGAACTAATTTTTACAGAAGAGCTTGTATGAAAACATTTGAAGTTTGGGGAACAAATAATCCCTCATCCAATGGGAGTTTTGACAATTGGACGTTATTGGCCTTAAATACCATTGTTAAACCTTCTGGACTTCCTTCAGGTCAGGAAACTGCTGAAGATAAGGCGTATGCAGAGCAGGGCTGGAGTACGGAGTTTGAACCTGGATTACCTCCATTTAGATATATTCGAATAAAAAATCTTAAAAATTGGGAAAATACTTTCTCGATTATGGGTACACAAATTGAAGTTTACGGAAGCAAATAACATAAATCAATGAAAAGAAATATTATATTGAGTATTATGGCAATTGCCTGGTTTACCTCTTGTAGAAAAATGGATGATTATAAATCATTCCAAGGAGGTAAGGAAATTTATTATCCTGGAATATTGGATTCTGCACGGGTGTTTTCGGGTAATAAAAGAGTGTTATTATGGGGGCTTTTTACATCAGATCCAAAGATTGTTAAGTATAAGGTTTTTTGGAATGGAAAAGAAAGTTCAATAGAAAAGGACATCGTTCGATCTACAGGTATTGACACTGTAGAGTTGTTTTTGAATAATTTGAATGAAGGAGGTATAAGTTTTGAAGTAAGAACGTTTGATGCAAAAGGTAATAGTTCTGTACCTGTTAATGTGAGTGGTATCGTTTATGGAAATAATTATGCAGATGGTTTGATTAATAGAGGCTATAATAGGGGGACGACAGTTTATGATGACAATACTGGAGTGTTGACAATTGATTGGGTTAGTGTTGATCCGACTGCTATTTTTACTCTAGTGGAATACATCGATACTAATGGAGAAAATAGAATATTGAAAGTAACAGATGTTGAAGCTGCAAAAACCTTTATTACAGATTATAGAAAAGGGACTAACATTACCATTAACACTGCATACTTGCCCAATACTACTGCTATTGATACTTTCTATGTCGCAAAAAAAGAAATATTTAAGAGGTAACTATCGTTTCAAATTTACTGCCTCGATTATTTTGTATGATAAGTGAAAATACGAGAATTTAATGATTGTTAATAATTTTTGGTCTCTTAAGCTGCGATATGTAATAAATGCAATTGGGTTTTATTAATCTTATATGGTACAAAGCAAACTAAAGATATTATGTTGTTGCGATAATAGTATAGATAGATTATGATCCTTAAAATTTCTTTTAGAAATTAAGAAGAAAGGTTAATAACAGTCTTGTCATGATAATGGCAAGACTGTTATTATAATAAGTGTTATTTTTTAATATGTGGTTGCTTTTAAAATTATTGTTTAGAGGTAGGATAGTTTACTTAATGATCAATATTGTTTTAGAATCAGCTCTTACATTGATATATCTTGCAGTTATAAGTTTGTTAAGTTATAATCTTCTTAAAAATGCAAATTGTGAAAAATTGTTCAGTATTTATTTTAATGATATTTTTTGCTTCTCATGTGGTTGCCCAAAACTTTATGGCAGGTGGACGACAGCATTTACCACCTAAATCTACTCGGGTAGATGGTATTGATAGCGCTGTGAAAAGTCTGGATGGTGAATGGGAAATTAATCTTACCCCATCTGCTACGTCTATTTCTGATAAGACTGCTTCAGCTAACTGGAATAAAATTATGGTGCCAGGTGAGGCCATGATGCAAGGGTTTAAAATAAAGCATGACACCGCCTTTGTATACCGTAAAAAAATAAACATCACCGAAAATACTAAAGGTAAACGTCATGTTGTGCGTTTCAACGGTGTATTTAATCATGCAAAGGTTTATTTTAATGGGAACCTCGTGCGTGAGCATTTTGGTGGGTTTACCGCTTGGGATGCGGATATAACTAAATTTATCAAACCTGGTCAGGACAACTGGTTGCATGTGGAAGTGACGAATCGTGCGGATGATATTTCTTATGCCTCTGGGTATGCACATCATACTATAGGCGGGATCACACGAAAAGTTGATTACGTTATCTTACCAGAAAGTCCTGTTCAATATCTATACGCTAAATCATTGCTTACTAATAATTATACGGATGGAACATTAAGTATACAGATGGAGTTACCTCAAAGTAAAGACTTAACGGCGCGTTATGAGTTAATGGATCCTTCTGGAAAAAAAGTTTGGGCAAAACCGAGATCTTTAAAAGCTATCGGTAATTTCTGGAAAGACAGTATTGCTGTCCCAAAAGTAAGTTCTTGGACGGCGGAGTCACCTTTTTTATATAAGATGATCTTAAGTGTCATAAAAAATGGTAAGATCCAACAAACGATCGAACAGTTGGTTGGTTTTCGGAGTATCGAAATTAATAAAGACAATGAAATGTTGGTGAACGGCAAAACCGTAAAGCTACGGGGGGCTTGTCGACACGATATGCATCCTACACTTGGGCGTAGTACCAATCGGGCGCAGGATAGTGTTGATGCTGTACTGACCAAAGAATCGAATATGAATTTTATCCGTACTTCACATTATCCTCCAACTGAAGACTTTCTTGAGTTCTGTGATCGATATGGCATCTATGTACAGGAAGAAACTGCGGTTTGTTTTGTGTTGGATTGGCGAGTGGTACCCTACAATAAATTTGAGACACAGAGTGATTCAGCTTATACGGATCGTTACCTTGGTCAGTTAAGTGAGATGATAGATCGGGACAGAAACCATGCTTCTATTGTGATGTGGTCTATCGGGAATGAAAGTAATTGGGGTACTAATTTTCAAAAATCGTATGAGTTTGTAAAATCTGTGGATAAGAGCAGACCCGTTTCTTGGTCTTTCCCTGCTACTGCTTTGGATCAAGGGAAAAGAAATTTTGACATCCTGGTATCGCACTACCCAGCATATAATGGTAAATATAGTGATCTAGGCAAGTACGAGAAAAATATGAAAGGGGAAATGCCGATTATTGGCGATGAGTGGGTACATGTGAACTGTTATAATACCGATTTGAGCACTTATGATCCTAATGTAAGGGATTTTTGGGGAGTGAGTATGGACTCTACCTGGACCTATCGTTTTGATGTGAAAGGCTATCTTGGCGGTGCTATCTGGGGAATGATTGATGAAACTTTTACGATGAAAGATGGTATGACGGGGTACGGTCCTTGGGGAATTGTTGATGTGTGGAGAAGGAAGAAAACCGAATTCTGGAATACTAAAAAAGCATATTCACCGATTAGAGTGCTGGTCGGTGATGTTAAAAAAGCAACAGGTAGTATCATATTACCACTTCATAATCGCTATGATCATACTAATTTGAAAAGTATTAAAGCAACAGCTTTAATTAATGGTAAAGAAGTTGCTATTGTCATGCCAGACGTGGCACCCCATGCTAAAGGTCAAATGATTGTTCCGATCTCGACTTCTACTTCATCCGTAAAGATTCAGTTTAAAGAAAAAACAGGTGCATTGATTGACGAGGAGTTGATCAGTATGGAGGGTGAACATAAAGCCCCTGCAATCGTATCAACAGGTGTCTGGACAGTGGCTGATGAAAGTGGTCAGTTCACATTAAAATCTGGCGATTTTACTTTTAAAATCAATAAGAAAACAGGAGCTATTGATCAGGGATCCGTAAAGGATGTAGCTGTAATTGTAGGTAATCCTCTTCTAGTGGTGAATAGACCTAAAGATGCTGGTGTACTCAAAAATACAGATGCCATATTATCGGGTGATTATCGTATCGCTAACTTTAGTTTTGATCAATTGAATAAAGAGGTCTTTGTAATCTGTAGCAAAGGTGAAGTGGATAAGTATCCGGTTGAGATGGTTACCTCTTTATATCCTAACGGGCAAATTAAAATATCATACAGCGCGGACAGTATTCCTGCCTATACCTGGGATATAGGGGTAGGTGTGCCTGTAGCTTCTGATCTGGATAAAATAAGCTGGGATCGCAAGGGTTATTGGACAACTTATCCTGAGGAACATATGTCAGCTTTAAAGGGCACGGCTAAAAAAGTGTATAACAGCACTGAATCTTTTGGTATCAAACCAAATTTTGAAGTATCTCATTCGATGTCGGACTATTTTCTTACTAAAAAAGATCCTGCGGTATTGTACAAAGCCGAAATGTCAGCATCGGGAATTTATCGAGCTAAGAAAGAAAATATTTATAGTTATACCGTGTTAGTAGATGGGGGTGCCTTAAATGTAATTAGTGATGGTAAGCAAGCTGCAAAAATGAATGTTAATAAAGATGGTGGCCAGCAATTGCTCGTGAGTGATAAATGGGATTATTGGACGATTAGTTGGGGTAATTATCAAGGTACTCGCAATAAAACCAAGAAATATTCAGGAACAGTGTTTTTACAGTTGAAGTAAAAAATTAAAATATAAAGTGTCTTTTTAGTTACCTTATATTTATTGGATTTAAATAATTAGAGGTTGGCTAGAAAAATCATGATAATTACTGACTTGGTTTATGGTCTTTGCCAGTACTATTATAAATCTTCAGCTCCTTTAAATGAGTAGAGAATGGGGTTTTATGATAATGAAGAAAGCACAGCTGCAATTGTAACTGTGCTTTCTTCATATTTAAGGAATTAGTAGGGGAGATATAGATATCTAATTACTCCAAGGTTTTAATACCCTGGATTCTGTTGATCTTTCATGTTTGGAGCATTGTCTATATCTTTTTGAGGGAAAGGCATCAAATAGTCTTTCTCTTTTCTGAATATTCTCTTTTCAATTGATCCTTTGGTTTGTCCACCATTTAATACGATTGATTTATTTAGTATCTCCTCGGCAATTTTCCATCTTCGAATATCTGAATAGTAAAGACCTTCACCAGCAAATTCAATTCTTCTTTCATGTCTGATTCGTTCACGCATCTGTTCTTTAGAGAGACCAGATGGAATAGCAGGCATATTGACCGTAGGCCTAGCTCGTACTTGATTGATCGCTGTGTATACATCATTGGTTGGACCCGAAATTTCATTGAGTGCTTCTGCATACATCAGTAGAACATCTGCGTACCTAATCACAATTCCATTAATTTGTGAAAGACCGGTTCCACCTATTGCATTGCTAAGGTTTGTATTATTATCGTATACAGTGTATTTTTTATAACTATAACCTGTATATACTCCAGGCCAACCATCAGCTGTTACAGGATAAGGAACGGAGTTGTAAAGTACTCCTTTTCTGAAAATCGTCTGATCAAGTCTTGGATCTCTATTATTGTTAGGATCTTTGGGATCAGCAATTGGATTGGTAGTTGTGTATTTACTCCCATCTTTCATTTCGTATTCATCTATCAGATCTTGTGTAGGTTCTATTGAACTCCATCCTGGCGAATTTGTTGGAGCATATATACCTAAATAAATGTCCCAGCTCGTTGGAAATCTTGGTTGCAAAAATTGGATGTCAAAGATTACTTCGCTGTTATTCTCATTTGCTTCTAAAAATAGGCTACGATAATTCGGAAATAAAGTGTAACCCATTTTCATAACTTGAGATGCTGATTGAGCCGATTTTCCCCACTTTTCTTGGTAAAGGTAAATACGAGTCAGAAGACCATATGCGGAACCTTTTGTGACACGACCTTTTTCACTAGCTTCATTTGGAAGCATCTCTGTTGCTGCCGTTAAATCTTTTTCAATCTGTGCATACACTTCTTCTTTTGTGCTTTTTTTTGCATTCATCTGCTCAAGATTAGGGTTGTCCAAAATCATAACAACTCCCCCCCAATAATTAACAAGAATGGAGTAATAATAAGCTCTTAAAAAATATGCTTCTCCTTTCATCGTAGCTTTTCGACCTTCGTCCATTTGAACTTTATCGATATTTGCTAGAAAGTTGTTTGTTGCCGAGATACCTCCGTAAGCACCATTATACATATTTCCCATCCCTCCTAGATCATTGGGTGTCTGTGCACTCAGAGAGATATTTTTCCATCCTTCCCATGGATAATTGCTATATGCGTTAGGAGTTAGTACATCTAGATAGGGCAATACTTCTGTCGTGACATCCCAAAGTGCAGAATAACAACCAATGTTTGCAGCTTTAGCATCTTCTTCTGTTTTCCAAAAGACTTCTGGTGAAATGGAATCCTGCGGGAGTTTGTTTAGGAAATCTTTTTGGCACGAGGTTGTTAGAATAGCTAAAGCAGCTATACTCATTGAGATATATTTTTTAGTGTTCATGATAAGCTTTTTTTAGATTAAAATTTTAGATTTATACCTCCTGTAATCATCCTAACATTTGGATATTGTGCAGGAGACATATTTGCTAAGTCTCGTTCGGGATCAAGCCCTTCAAACTTGGTGAACGTGAAAACATTCTGTGCATCAATATACACTCTAATCCCGCCCATTTTGAGTTTAGAAAGTAGACTGCTAGGCAACGAATAACCTAATTGTATATTCTTAACTCTTAAAAACGAGGCGTCTTGAAGCCAAAAGCTGTTATCTGCATAATTTTGACTGTTGGATGCACTATATTGTACTAATCTTGGTAGTTTTGCATTGGGATTTTCTGGTGTCCATGTATTGCCAGCTTCCCATCTTTTTGATACTCCTGCACCATTTAGGAAAGGAAAATATAATTCACTACCAACATATGATTCAACATCTGCAACACCTTGTAAATTAATACGCAGATCTACTCCTTTATAACTCACGTTAATATTAGCCCCATACGTCCAGGTTGGTATTGGTTTGCCGACAACTTGTCGGTCATGAGCATCGATGATACCATCAGGTTTTCCCTCAGGACCACTGAAATCTTCAAATTTAATATCACCAGGTTTAGTAGGGACAGCATTTTGCTTCGGGCTGGAATCTACTTCTTCCTGCGATTGGAATATACCTAAAGACTTCCACATATAGAATGCATTAATAGCTTCTCCTTGTAATAATGCGTTTCGTCCGATTTGTGGATCAGGTATGTAGTCTATCTTATTTTTTACATGGGTCAGATTAAAGCCAGCATTAATATCCACTTCTCCAATTTTATGAGTATAGTTAGAAGATAATTCCCATCCCTTGTTGCTTACAGTTGCTAAATTTCTGAAAGGGGCATTTCGTATTCCTATGAAATTTGGAAGTTGGATCTGACGTAAAATACCCTCGCGTTTATCCTCAAAGTAGTCAAATGTCACATTCAATTTTCTTTTTAATAAAGTGGCATCAAATCCAATATTTGTTTTTGTACCAACCTCCCATTTAATATTTTCATCAACGATGGACATCTGTGCAATTCCTGTTGCGATATTGTCACTTAAGGGATAAAATCTAGCAAAAGCAAGTGTTGGAATATACGCATACAAATCTCGTTGGTCATTGAACCCCATACGATCATTACCAGATTTACCCCATGAGGCGCGAATCTTTAATTCGTCAATCAATGTCTGATTTTTCATGAAATCTTCTTGTGTAATTCTCCATCCGGCAGATATAGATGGAAAGAATCCCCATCTGTTTTCTGGAGAGAATCGTGAAGAACCATCGTATCGTGCAATACCTTCAAGTAAGTATTTCTCTTTATATGCATAATTAAAGCGCCCTATATAGGAGCGAAGTGCCCAACCATATGTCGTTCCATTTGTTAGTGGTGTAGTAAGCCCGGCATTTATTTCAGTTAATGTATTGTTGACGAATCCCATTATCGATCCCGATAAAGTCCGGTATTCTTCTTCCTCTTGACTGTATATTCCCGCTATCGTAAAATCATGATTTTCTGCAATGATTTTGTTGTAAGTCAAACTACTAAAAAGTGTTTTATATAGAGTCTTATCCCAATTATTGCTCGCATTAGGGCCTGAGGCATTCATTGTTGAAGTGACAGTTAATGTTTTTGGGTTATAGACAAGAGTTTTGGGAACAAAAGTCTGATTATCATTTGTTGAATAATTAACACCTCCTGTAACATTAAATTTTAATCCATCAAGTATTTTATAATTTAAAAATACATTGGTATTAAAGTTTCCATATGCACTGTGGTTCTTTCCTTCATTAACCATAGCGAGTGGATTTCGGAATTGAGCATTGACTGAATTAACCCATGTAGAAGCATATTCACCATTTGAGGTGTAGGTTCCATAGTAAGGAAGTGTACGATAGAGTTCCGTAAATAAATTACCTGAACCATTAAAGGATTCTTTTCTGTTTTGGTAACGAATACCAGATCGTAAACCTACATCTAATTTATCATTGACTTTAGTATCTACGTTGGCTCTGAGATTGTAGAGTTTTGCATTTCCATTTTGCACAATTCCATCCTGATTGGTATAACCCAGTGATAAGTTAAATTGGGTATTTCCTTCCCCGCCAGATATACCTAATTGATTGGTCTGAATGCTAGCATTACGCATGATCAGATCTAACCAATCTGTGTTGGGATAAATATTGGGGTCTTTACCATTTTGGTATTCGTTAATCGTTTCTTTACTAAAAAATGTTGGACTTCCTTGATTTATAAGTGCCTGATTATATAAGTTCATATAATCTACCGAATTTGTAATCATCTCAGGAAGTTTAGTTGCAGTCTGTTTTCCAAAAGATGTAGTGAAATCGATTTTAACTCTGCCTTTAGCACCTTTCTTCGTTTGTACAAGTATAACTCCATTAGCAGCTCGAGAACCATAAATAGCAGCAGAAGCATCCTTAAGAACTGAAATAGACTCAATATCATTTGCATTTACTGCTCCCAGTGATCCCACTATTCCATCAATAATAACTAATGCATCACTTGTTCCTATAGTACCGATTCCTCTCACTCGTATGTTAGCTCCATCACGACCGGGCTGTCCAGACTGTTGGTTTACCCATACACCTGGTACCTGTCCAGAAAGTGCTTGGGTTGCATTTGTAATGGGTCTGTTGGATATTGCATCAGATTTCATTACACTGACGGCACCAGTTAATGTAGCTTTCTTTTGTGTACCGAATCCAACTACTACAGTTTCCTCCAGCATATTAACCTCCGTGTCGAGTGTAATAGTAAGGTTAGCAGGGTTTGTACCGATAGGAACTTCTTTTGAAATATAACCGACATATGTGATAACCAATGTTTGATTGGTTGTAGCATTCAGGTTGAAATTACCTTCTGAATCGGTTTTAGTTCCAATTGACGTTCCTTTTACTTTTATGGTTACTCCAACTAAAGGTTTGCCTGATTCATCAGTAACTTTTCCTTTTATTTGTTGGTTTTGAGAGGTTTGCTGTGCATTTATTAGCGCATAATGTAATGAGCTTGCTTTTGCTATCGGGACAGTCCCAAACAAAAGCACAAATGCAGTCATGCTTCCCGTAATGTTAACGTTTAGCTTTCTTTTCATAGGTTTAATTTTAGTTTATTGTTTTGAGGATATTGTTTACAATCGTTTGTTTAAATAGGCAATGATATTATATGAAAATTACCTACGTAATATCATCCACATTTCTGTTTAGTATCAAAATTTATTGATCGTGATAGTCGTGATTTATATTGAACTGTAAAACTAGTATGAGAAAAAAAGAATAACCAAAACTTTTCTGACATGTATTAAAACTATTTTAACTTAATGATGGGATATGTTAAAACTTGTCAATCGCATAAGGGTAATATAGTGTCATTATAGGGTAAATAACTTTATGTAAAGTAGGCTGTTTACTAGGTCATATATTTTTATGAAGTTTCCTTTGATAATAATTGGAGTTTTTGTCTAGTTAATCTTTTCGATTTAAGATATTAAGTGATAATATTGGATCAAAGCTTGGTAAAATAGGCTTTGCAATATAAAATTGGTCATAAGTATCTTTACATAACTATTATTTACTTCACTTAAGATTATGAAAAAACCGAGAAAATTTGGACTGTATACGACTGCTTTATTTTGCTTGTGGATGATTGCCCCATCTTATGGTCAAATTACTGAAAGGCCACGTCCTAAAGAATGGGATCTTCTTATTGAAGGTGCTCGCTTTAAAGATCGTTTTCTACCTATGCCTAAAGGAAAAGTTATAACTGGAAGTGATTGGGGAGCGGAGGGAGTGCGGAAACGATATATTGATAATGGAAGCGAAGATAGCGAGCGATCGTACTGGGGCGGTAACATCTTAAAAGGCGACGATGGTAAGTTTCATCTTTATGTATGTGGATGGCCTGAAAGTTCAGAGAAAGGACATATGGAATGGCCGAATTCAATTGTATACCATACGGTTAGTGATAATTCAATTGGACCATACAAAATTGTTGATACTATAGGTAAAGGACATAATCCTGAAATTTTCAGAGCGAAAAATGGTAAGTATGTGATTTATGTGATCAATGGTTACTACATATCTGATAGCTATAACGGCCCTTGGAAGTATGAGAAATTTGTATTTGATCAACGGGATCGTCCTATCATCGAAGGTTTGTCAAACCTTACCTTTGCAAAGCGTGAGGATGGATCTAATTTGATGGTGTGCCGAGGTGGTGGTATCTGGTTTAGTGAAACAGGTTTAAGTCCTTATAATCAGATAACAGATAAACGCGTATATCCAGCTGTTGATGGAGAGTTCGAAGATCCAGTTGTTTGGCGCGATCATATTCAGTATCATCTTATTGTAAATGATTGGTTGGGACGAATTGCTTTTTATCAGCGTTCTAAAGATGGTGTAAATTGGATAACTGATCCAGGGGAAGCTTATACCACTGGTATATCTTTTCATCAGGATGGTGTAAAGGAAGATTGGTTTAAGTATGAGCGCATTAAAGTATTGCAAGATAAGTACGGTCGAGCTTATCAGGCAAATTTCGCCGTTATTGATGTTTTAAAGCTGGAAGATAAACCGAATGACCGACATAGTTCAAAAAATATTTCGATTCCATTGAACCCAGGAATGCTGATGGAAATGCTGAATACAGAACTACCATCTTTAAATACAAAATTTGTCCGTGTCAAAGTGTTAAAAGAGCCTAATTTTGATCCTGCTAAGGAATTGGATTTACAAACATTGCGATTTGGAAAATCAGAGCTTGTTAATTATGGAAAAGGGAGCCGTGCAACTAAAATAGAAAATACAAAAGATGGGGTTATCATTACATTTGAGAATAGTGGGCATGGGTTAACTCAAGATGAATTTGCTCCCAAATTAATTGGTAAATCTAAGTCGGGAAAGATTCTTTTTGGTTATACCAGAGTGCCATGGGTGGCGTATAACGAAGCGATTTTATCAGCTAGAAAGCCGATAGTGAATAAAACAAAAGATCAGCAAGTTTTCGAAGTACAGGTGGATAATTTTGGGCTAGTGAAATCTAAGGAAAGTAAGTTAGAATTATATATTCTTGATGGTGAAAAGAAAACTTTGATCGCTAGTGGACTGATAGCTCCACTTGATCCTTATGCCATGAGCAAAATTAAATTAGCAGGAATTATTCCATTAACAAAGGGGGCGAATAATCTAATGAAACTTGTTATTCAGGAAAAAGGTATTCAAAAGTCAACATTTAATTTTGAATTGAAACTTGATTAATCTTATTTTTTGATGTAGGAAATCTAGCAAATGTTTACTTGCTGGATTTTTTAATTTTTAGTGTATGTGGATAGATTTTCAATAATTTATACTGAAAGAGATGTTGTATGGGATATTATGAGGTATTATAGTTTAAGAAAGGGTTAGTTTAGTTGCAGAAAAGACGATTTTTATTATTCATTTTTGAAACGTACATGATCTGTAATCCGGGAGGGATTTTTTTATCATGAGTAAATATCTAAAATCTAAATAAATGAAATCATTATTAGTCCTTTTCTTTGGATTTCTTTCTCCGCTTATAATATGGCCGCAAGATATTGTTGTTCCAAGATTAACGACTTTTCCTGATCATATCCAATCTACAAAAATAGATTTGAATGGAAAATGGTTATTTGATGTTGATCCGAACGAAAGTTTCTGGAAGTCTCCGCAAGCTGTAGATTGTAAGAATATACAGGTTCCGGGCGAATGGGTGATGCAAGGTTTTGAAGTAGAGAAAGGAGCTAAGGCGGGCTATTTTCGTCAATTTGAAATCCCTGTGAGTTGGAAAGGACAGCGTGTCAAGCTTAGAAATAATGGGATTTTTAGTGAAAGTACGGTTTATGTTAATGGTAAGAAAGTAGGAAGTCATATAGGTGGATTTACTCCTTTTGAGATCGATGTGACAGATTTTGTTCACTATGGTGCCACTAACCAGATTACAATAGCTGTACGTAGCGAAAGTTTGGCTGATTCCTTAGCGAGCGCATCACGCTATGCTGTACATGCCCTTGGTGGTATAACTCGAGATATATTTTTGTTTGCGATCCCAGAGACAAATATTTCTTCTTTTCATGTGGTTACTGATTTTGATGCGAGCTATACAGATGCGGTTTTGTCTGCGGATGTGCAGTTGTCAAATGAATCTATTAAAGCCAAAGGTACTCTTAAACTAGCACTTAGTTTGTTGGACACAGAGGGAAGATCCGTTGATTTAGGAAAGTCGGAATATCTAGTTGATGAGTTGAAAAATGGTGTAAATTTAAATCGTAGTCTAAAGTTTCAGATTCGTAAACCTCATCATTGGACATCTGAGTCTCCCTATTTGTACACGTTAATTTGTGAATTAAGTGATGGATCGGGTGTTTTACATCGCACAAAGCGAAGAGTTGGTTTTAGAGAGCTTGAAGTAAGAGGAAACCAGTTTTTGGTTAATGGAAAACCGATCAAGTTAAGAGGCGTTAATAGACATGAAGTGATGCCACTGCGAGGAAGATCTTTGGAAGGTGATATTTGGGCTAAAGATGTTAAGTTATTTAGAGAAGCCAATGTAAATTATATTCGTACATCGCATTATCCTCCTGATGAGAGATTGCTTGAGGCTTGTGACGAGCTTGGCATGTTTGTAGAGGTTGAGGCTCCATTTTGTTGGGCACATGAGACTGCTATTAAAAAAGAGGATATGTACCCTCTTCTGGTGAATCAACATATTGAGATGGTTAACCGGGACAGGAGTCATCCTTCTATTATTATGTGGTCTTTAGGAAATGAGTCTAATCTTTATAAAGAGTATTTTAAGGAAGCTGGTGAAGTTATTAAAAAGATGGATCCATCCCGTCCCCGCATATTCAGTCAATGGGGCCCGGATGCTGATAATGGCGAGCTTGAGGTGACGAACCATCATTATCCTGGTCCAACTGGTCCAGATATGTATCGCAATAGTAAACGTCCGGTAACTTTTGACGAATATATCCATGTAAATTCTTACAATCGTTTTGAACTATCGGCAGATCCGGGTGTAAGAAATATGTGGGGACCGTTATTGGATAAAATGTGGACAGCTATGTACAACAGTCAAGGTGTGCTTGGTGGTGCAATCTGGGCTGGAATAGATGATACTTTTTTCTTACCTAACAACAAGGTTGTCGGATATGGAACATGGGGTCCGTTGGATGGCTGGCGTAGGGCGAAACCCGAGTATTGGAATATGAAAAAGTCATACAGTCCAGTAAAATTAGAACAGCGTGGAAATTTATCAAAGGACGGTGTAGTATCTTTTGATGTCGAGAATCGTCATAATTTTACGGATCTGTCTGCTTGTCGATTTGAATGGCGCTCTGGTCAGGATAGTGGGGTTGTGCAAGTGAATTTACCTGCCAGAAGTAAAGGTCATTTTGATATCGATCTGAAGAATGAAAAACACTTGGATCAGGAAATTTATTTGAGAATAATTTCTCCTTTAGGTTTTGTAATAGATGAATATCTATATTCCTTGAAACCGAAAGTAATGGTCGCGGAGGTTGAAAAGAAAGGTTCTGTCAGTTTTGAAGAAAAAAATGAAGCTATCCTTGTTAAGGACAAGAACAAGGTGTTTGAAATCAATAAGTCTGATGGGCTTTTAAAAGTTTATGATGTCCATGGTAACAATCTGATCAATAAAGGGGCTACATTGATGTTATTGCCGCTCAATTCGGAAGGCAGGGGTATTCAAATGGTTGGTAAAGATCAAAATTTTGAACCTTTTAACCCTGTTTGTGAGAACTGGGTATGTCAGTCGGTGGTCTATAACATACAGAAAGATAGTTTAACTATACGTGTTAAGGGAGCATACAAAGAAGCTGAAGGAGCATATATTTATGTGTTTAAAGCAAATGGCGTATTAACGGTTAGCTATGATTTTGAATTGAGAACTGCAGTATCACCAAGGCAGGTTGGATTGGTATTTGAAATACCTAAAGAATTTAATAATTTAGAATGGAAACGTCATGGATATTGGAATATGTATCCGCAGGATCATCTCGGGTCATTGACTGGTCATGCTGTCGCTTTTAATCCTGATCTACCCGTTTCTGCTTCGGCAGGACCATCTGCTTTACCCCACTTAGGTTGGTCTTTTGATCAGACAGATGCAGGTTCGAACCTCTTTAGGGCAACGAAAGAAAATATTTACTCTGCTGATTTGTCGAATTTAAATGGGAATAAGGTTAAGGTCTTAGGTAATGGTAAACAACATTTTAGAGCTTGGATAAGCACGGATAAAAATAGTATTAATATGTTGGTCGCAGATTACAATAATGCTGGACGTGAAGGTTTTCTATCCTCTCATGCAGAGGTTGACTATCGTCCCTTAAAGAGGGGGGACCGTGTAACTGGAAAAGTAATGTTACGGTTTGAAAAATAAAAGAAATAAAATTATAAATGAGAATATAAAGTCCAGACAGATTAACTTCGACTGGACTTTATATTTATTAATGGTTTTTCGAGTATCAATTTATCGATATTTACTAGCAATGAAGCATTATTTTTTATTTCAGCAACTCATTTTTGTACTCGCTTGGAGTAATTCCTTTTGTAGTTTTAAAAATCTTGTTAAAATTGGATAAACTGTTAAAACCACAATCATAAGCGATATTTCCAATCTGGTTTTTATCTTCATTAATGAGTTTACATGCTTGACTAATACGGACTTCATTGACAAACTGAATAAATGTTTTTTGCGTGCGGGTTTTAAAATATCTACAAAAAGCATGTTTGGTCATATTCGCTATTTTGGAAACTTCCTCTAAATTTATTTCTTTAGAAAAATTGTCGAATACATGTCGGAAAATTTTATCGATCTTTTCATTGTCTTTAGCAATGTAAGTATTTGTATATCCTGGGCTTGAAAGAAAACTATATTCCTGAGAATTTAACATTTTTTGGAAAAGCTCAAGTAAGAGAATCGTTTTTGGGATACCCTCACTGCTTATCATTTTTTGTAAAATACTTTTCAGGTCATTTTTTAATTTACCATGAAATATTAGCCCTCTCTGAGATAGGGCAAAGAACTGCTCGAGTTTGGATGTGTTAAAAAAAAGGGAAAGTGTACTAATTAACTTATCCGGCTCAAAGTATAATGCCATCGAAGATGCCGCATGGTTAATATTTAAATCTTGACTGTCATTGTGCCAGACATGTGGTAAATCTGATCCGATGAAAGTCAGTTCATCACTGGTAAAAGTATCTAAACTATCTCCAATCATGCGACGACCTTCGCTTTTGACAATGTATGTGAATTGACATTCTTTATGAAAATGAAATTCTGTTGAAAAAAAAGGTCGGTTTATTTCACGTGTTACAAATATATTGTTTTCAAATCCTTCTAAAACTTTTGCAAATACGGGCTTCATGTATATTGATGGTTTTTTAGGTTCTATAAATGTACATAGCTAATATAAGATTAGTTTTAAGTAGTCACAAGTATTTCCTGTCTCGTATATTGTAATTCACAGGGTTGTTACATTCTAGTTGCTTCGAAGATATAGTTAGATATTTATTTAATGAAAAATTAGGCTGCGAATTTTTCAATTTATCTTAGTCAATTACGAGTTTATCCAATATTTTATGATTAAAAGTTCTCATAAGTCAGTGTTATTTTTTAATTATTCCTTTTTTTTTGTTAATTAATGCTAAACTTTTAATTTTTTTTCATTTCTCTTTTGTTTTCTTCTTTCATGTTGCTCTAAACGTTTTAATTTGTGTATTTTGTCATTTTTATATAAATTATCTTTGATATTTGAATTATAATATCTATTATTGATGTTAAGCTATATTAAATAATTGTTGGTAATAATATTGCAAATTATTCTTTTTGAGACAAGTTTCAAATTGATCATTTATATCTTACCCTGTTATTTATACCGAGCGTGATTTACTATATAAAACCTGATAAAAACCATTTTTTGCTAATTATTTAAAGATTGTAGAATATAAATGTTCTTCACAAGTCTACTTAATATGAATAAAAAAATTTTTAATTTAATATTGAGTTTAAGTAATGCTAAACTTGAGGCCTTATATTTGGGGAATTAATGTTGTTTTTAATTCATTGTTTTACTATTTGTAAACAGATAAATCATAATATAATAGCTGAAAATTGACATTTTTAATAACACTATTTAAATCATCTAAAATAAAAATGCCTATGGATAACTAGTTACAACATCCTTAAAAAGAAAGGAGATGCGCTAACATCTCCTTCAAGTGTAAGGAAACCAAAAAGTCTAAAAAAATTTTAATTAACCTTAATTGTTCAAATATGAATAAGTTTTCCCTCGTTTCAAAATGGAAAGGTAAATTTTATTGCCCATTGTATCGAGTTTCAACTACCCAAAAAGCATTATCCCTAGGTTTAGTGCTATCCCTAATGCATGTGAAGCAGAATGAAATATTTGCTTCACCACTTCACAATATTGTACAGTCAGAAATCCTTGTCAGGGGTAAAGTAATCAATCAAGGACGAGGTTTACAAGATGTATCTGTCTTTGTTAAAGGAAAGAAATCAATAGGTACTAAAACGAATAGTGCTGGAGAGTTTGTTATGGAAGTTCCAAAAGGATCAACGCTGGTATTTACTTCGGTAGGTTATAAACAACAAGAAATCTTAGCTACTTCTTTATTAAGTATTGAATTACAGGAGGATGCTTCAGTTCTTGATGAAGCTGTTGTGGTAGGTTTTGGAACACAAAAAAAGATTAATTTAACTGGTGCTGTAGATCAGATTTCTGCCAAGCAATTGGAAAATCGCCCTGTCACCAATATCGGAGCTGCATTGCAAGGATTAATCCCTAATTTAAATATTACAAATCCTAGTGGAAACCCTACTGCAGCTGCAACCTTTAATATTAGGGGCACTACATCTATAAATGGAGGTGGTCCATTGATTTTAGTAGATAATGTTCCACATTCGGAAGATGAATTGGCAAGATTAAATCCTAATGATTTCGAAACTTATACGGTCTTAAAAGATGCAGCCGCAGCTGCTATTTATGGTGCAAGAGCCGCATTCGGTGTTGTGTTAATCACTACTAAAACAGCTAAAAGTGATGATGTTCAAGTAAATTTAGGTATCAACACTTCGGTCCGTACTGTAGGTAAAATGCCAGATATTGTAACAGACCCTCTTACTGTTATGGAATATAAGCGTATGGCCGCGGCTCCACTTTATGATTTGTTTCCTGATGCAATTCGAGACTATGCAAAGAAAATGCAGGAAGATCCGTCATTGCCCAATGTTATTCTGGATCCTACCAATAAATTGAATTATATGTATTATGGTTCGACGGATTGGATGGATGAAGCATATAAAAAAACTGCCCCTACTACGACTGTTAATATGAGTGTTGGCAAAAGAGCAGAAAAGCTACAATACTTATTTTCAGGCGAATATTATAAACAGGATGGGATGTTAAAATATGGTGAAGATGTTCTAAAAAGATATAACGTGCGCGGTAAAGCTGATTTTCAAGTAAATGATTGGCTTTCTTTTGGTAATAATACTTTATTGACTATTCGAGATTTTAATTCTCCAGTTTTTATGGATGGTGACTTCTTTTGGAATGTCAATCGTACAAGCTCCTTGGATGTGCCTAAAAATCCTGATGGAAGTTGGACGTCGGCAGGAGCAGGTTTGCTGGGGCGTATGCAAGAAGGAGGACGAACGACACGTAATATAAATGAGTTTCAAACAACATTTAATGCTAAAGCTGCAGTAATAAAAAATATTTGGGATATCAATGCTGATGTTACATTGCGGCGTACAAGTGGAAATACTGATTCATACGATGTGCCAATTCCTTATAAAATTGGACCTGAGACAGAGATTAAGTATGCCGGTTCGACTACCTCATATGCAAGTAAAAGCAATGATAATAACAGATATGATGTTATCAATATTTATTCAAATTTTAATAAAACATTTGGAGATCATAATTTAAGTGCTCTACTTGGTTACAATCAAGAATATAGAAAAAATGAATGGGCATCGTTGCGTAGGAATGATCTATTATCAAGAGATTTACCAACTGTCGAACTGGCTACTGGCACCATGACGACGCGTCATACTATAGATGACTGGGCTGTTCAGGGGATTTTTTACAGGCTGGGTTATAATTACAAGGGAAGATACCTTGCTGAGTTTAATGGTCGTTATGATGGATCGTCAAGATTTCCAAAAGGTGATCGTTGGGGCTTTTTTCCTTCTGCATCAGCAGGATGGGTAATTTCGGAAGAGCAGTTTTTTGAACCGATTAAACCTGTACTTAATATGTTTAAGCTTAGGGGATCATATGGTCAATTGGGGAATCAAAGCGTTGCAAATTATTCGTTTGTACCCACAATGTCGGCGTCGAAAATCGGACAGATATTAGGAAACGAGAGACCAATGTCAATTGGAGCTCCAGGTGAAGTTTCAAATAGTTTAACTTGGGAAAAGGTTTCTACGACGAATTTCGGTGTAGATCTAGCTGCGATCAATAATCGATTGAATTTAAATTTTGATACATATGTGAGAAAAACTGAAGGTATGCTTTCTGCAGGAAGGACCCTACCTGGCGTTTTTGGAACAGCATCACCAAAGATAAATGCTGCAGATCTTAAAACCAAAGGTTGGGAGTTACGTTTGGGTTGGAATGATCAATTTGAGTTATCTAATTCGCCATTTAAATATAATATCACTTTTGTTATCGCAAATAGTAAAGCTGAGATAACAAAGTTTAGTAATCCTGCCGGGAATTTGGGTGACTACTATACAGGAATGAAGCTTGGTGAAATTTGGGGTTTGGAATATGATGGTGTTTTTGAAAACCAAGCACAGTTGGACGCTTTAAATCAAGTTGATATCGGAAATGGTAATCAAGGTAATAACTCTTATATCGGAGATATTAAGTTTAAAGATTTAAATGGTGATAAGCGTATTAATTTTGGTAAAAATACCTTAGAAGATCATGGTGACCGTGTCATTGTCGGAAACTCGAGTACTCAGTATCCGTATAGTTTAGATTTAGGGGGTGATTGGAAAGGATTTAATTTGCGCGTTTTCCTTCAGGGAGTGGGTAAAAAGGATTGGTATCCGGGTGGTGCTCATGTTTACTTTTGGGGAATTTATGCCCAGCCATGGACTAATGTAACTGTACAAAATCTGGATCACTGGACTCCGGAAAATCCAGATGGTTATTTCCCTGCGGTTCGAGCTTATGCTGCAGAAGTTTCTAATCGTTCATTAGCTGTTCCAAATAAAAAGTATATGCAAGATGCGAGTTATTTGCGAGTTAAGAACATAACTTTTGGTTACTCATTACCTAAGCAATGGGTTGAGAAAGCTGGTCTTGGACGAGTGTATTTTTATTTTAGTGGAGAGAATCTATTTGAAAAATCTAATCTTAAAGTTTCGTTAGATCCAGAAGGATTAGGAGGACAGATTTATCCATTTCAACGTACCTACTCTTTTGGTATGAATTTAAATTTTTAATGATTATGAAAAACACAATAATTATTTCTTTGGCATGTGTAGTCGTATTGGCACTCACTTCTTGTCAAAAAGATTTTTTGGATCGATTTCCTCAAACGAGTGTGACTGAGAATAGCACATTTAAGACTCCTGCGGATTTAGAAACATATACGAATGGATTTTACGGCATGATTGGTCCTAATTATAGCGATGGATTTACGGATAATATTGCGGGTATGAGTGGATCGTCAACAACAGATGCAATGGTTAGAGGCAATCTAACAATTGCTAATGCTGGTGGATGGGGAGGATGGGATAACGTGCGTAGAATCAATTTTATGCTACAAAGAGTTGCAAACACGACGGGAGATCAAGCTTCGATTAATCATTATGTAGGTATTGCTCGTTTTTTTAGAGCAAACCTATATTATAATATGGTGATGACTTATGGTGATGTGCCTTGGTACAACCAGGTGATCAAAGATACGGATGAGGACTTGCTGATGAAAAAGCAAGATAGCCGGACTTTAGTTGTCGATTCTATTATGGCCGATTTAGAATATGCTGTCGCGCATATTAAACCTGGAGGAACAAATACTAGAGTGACGAAATGGGTCGCATTGACCTTGCTATCTCGTATTGCTCTTTATGAAGGGACATATCGTAAGTATCACACATATCTTAATTTAGAAGAGACTGCTCATAAATTTTTGGAAAGATCGGCAAGTGCTTCTAAGCAAGTAATGGATCAAGGAGGATTTAGTATCACTAATACAGGTAAGCTTGAAGAAGATTACAGGAACTTATTTGTTAGCAAAGATTTGTCAGCTAATAAAGAAATTATTTATTTATGGAAGAATGGCGAAGCGGATGGGGTAGCTAATAATACGCATACTGTATTTGATTACCAATGGGCATTGAGTAAAGACTTGATGGAGGAATTTTTGATGAAGGATGGTTCCCGTTTTACTTCATTACCTGATTATGATAAAAAACAGGTGACTGAAATATTTAAAAATCGCGATCCTCGTTTAGCAGAGAATATTATGGAGCCTGGTTTTAAAACGAATCCTGATGTTAATATTCCTTATGTATTGAAACCAAGTTATGGTGGATATCTTCAGATTAAATTTTATCCTAGAGACCCGAATCAGCGTAAGGGATGGAACTTAAACTACACGGATCTTCCAATGATGCGTTATGCTGAGGTACTTTTAAACTATGCAGAAGCGCAAGCAGAACTTGGGAAAATAACTCAAGGTGACCTGGATTTAACTATTGGAGTATTAAGAAGACGGGTAGGAATGCCTACTTTAAAACTTGCAGAAGCACAGAGTAATATTGATCCTATTATGGCTTCAAAATATAGTAATGTAAAACATGCTAATAAAGGAATTGTTTTAGAAATTCGTAGAGAACGAAGAATAGAATTAGCCTCTGAAGGTTTTAGGTTTAATGATCTAAACAGATGGTATGTTGGGGAGTTATTTGCAGTCAACCCTAAAGGTATTTATGTGCCTGGCTTTGGAGCACTTGATGTAACAGGAGATGGCGAACCCGATCTTGTTATCTTAGAGAAAGAATCTGATAAAGCTTCATTACCTGAAAAATACAAAGCGTTACCTGGATATTATGTAAGTGAAAATAATATTTATTTGAGTAACGGTAGTTCAGGTCATATTGTCTTTTTTAAAGATAAGAATCAACCGCGTCAGTGGGTTGATGGTCCTAAATATTATTACCGTCCGATTCCAATTGGACAGACTGTCTTGAATCCAAATTTGATACAGCCGTTAGGTTGGAGATAATAGCTGTTAATTTTTTTTGAATATGGTTAGCCCTTGATTTTCGAGGGCTAACTTTTATTATAGTAGATGACGCAAATAATTCTTTTGAGATTTTTTGCTACCAATAGCTCGCTTTAAAACTCATGCCTGTGGTGTATATTTAGATGTTAAAGGAGGTAAGAAATTGGATCGCAATGGAATATTTTTAGCATCGATGGCTTCCGTTGCAGTTATCTTTTTAAGAAGAGAATATCTAAGTTAATTATATTTACGTGGATGATTTTTTTGGTAATGTTAATTGTTTCCAGATATGGTAATGATATTGATTTCATAATAAAGGCCTCTAAAGAGGCCTTTATTATGAAATCAATATTTCAATTTTCTCGAATCAATTTCGGAAGTTATTGGATATACATCTTTGTAAACATCAATTCCTGCATCGCTTAATGGTACTCCAGCCATTTTGGTTTTCGTACCTTGAATACGAATATTCTTTTTATGATCTAGGTCAATTACTGCCCAAATTGGATCTTCATATACGAGTGTATAGCGAAGGATGCCGTGTTTTTTGTAAAAATCATCTGAGAACGCCGTACTTTTAAAGTCTTCTCCTGCCCAATAGTATGATGAACTGTTAATCTGAACATAATGGATCCCATTGATTTCATTGTGATAATTCATATGATGGTGACCTGTTAACACAAGTACTACTTTGTTGAAGCCTGCCTCTTGGTTTATCTGTTCGAATAGATAACGTACCTCCATGCCATTATCTAATCCTCCTAATGTATTTTCAAGTCCTTGATGACAGAAAATAACTGTGCGTAAGGATGTGTTTTGAAGGTCTTTTTTTAGCCAGTTAAGTTGCTTTTTTGTAATAGAGCGTGGATAGCCATCTATTTTCTTCGTTTCACTTTTTTCATTGCCATCTAATACGACAAAATGAAAACCGTTCTTATCAAATGAATAATAAGGATTTGTCGCACCCCAAAAAGCTAAAGCTTGCTCTTTGGAAAATCCACCATCGGTATCGTGATTTCCCAATACGTAATGTTTTTCTCCCTCGAATTTACTCCAAATATCTAGTAAGGGTTTATTCTGAGGTTTAGGTACACAAAAATCACCTAATTGAATTATGAAATCGGGCTTCTCTTTGATCATAGCATCAATAAATAATTGTGCTCTTCGGTCGCTATCATGCATAAGGTCATAATGGAGATCTGATATGACTCCAAATTTAACTCCTTGATTCTTAAGGGTACTTGCTTCAGTACTTTCAACTAGTGGAGCTCCCATGGTTTTATTTACTACTAGTCCTGATAGACTAAGTCCTCCAATTTTTAAGAATGATTTTCTGTTTATCATAATTGACAATATATAATTCGGTTGATAAATTGCTTATTAATATTAGCTGTAAATGCAATAGATACCCATATTATGAATTTATTATATGGGTATCTATTTTTAATTGCATATCGTGTATTTTAATTACGCACCGACTGCTGTGTTTTACTGATCATTTTTAACAGGTGTTGCCGGCTTTACAAATGATATAACTGTAGCGCACAAAGCGCAAATTACAGCTACTACAAGAAAGATGTTTGATGTATCACCAGTGTAGTCAATAATTTTCCCAAATATGGGTTCTCCGATTGCAGCAAACACATATGCGAACATGTTCATAACACCGATACCGGTACCGACGAGTTTGGTACCTAAGATATCTGGACTTAAGGTCCAAAAATTAGCTTGAGGTCCATAAACAAAAAATCCAGAAGTGAACATCAATACTGCAGCAAGTATATGATGTGGAGTAGGAATGAAATAAATTAGCAGTGCAATTGCACTGCTAATCAGCATTCCGGCTCTAATCGACTTACTTCTGTTTTTATTAAATAATAAATCTGAAATATAACCAAATGAAACTGCACCTACAGCCATACCGATAGGAATGAATAAAGTAAGCCATAAATTACCATTTGATTCCTTGTAATTATTCCCTAAGAAATGGATCGGTACCCAGAAAATAAGTCCATATCTTGCCATACTTTGAAATCCGATGGCAAAGGATGCGATCAGAAATTTTTTGTTTCCGAATACGAGCTTATAAGACTCTTTCCAACCTAATTTTGATGTTGAATCGTTTTGTGCACTATCTGATTGTAGCGTAAATCCTTTTAAAGACGGATGACTTCTCGCAATAATTAAAAATAAGACTAAGGCAAAAAGAAGAAAGAGTATGGGGTATCTAAAAAGTGTACGCCAGCTTTGTTCTTGTTGTACTAAAAGTAACGCCATGAAAAATGTAAGCACAGATGAGCTACCTGCTGCCATGGTATAAAAACCAAAAGCTTTACCTCGTTCATTGCTATCCCACCAATTGGAGATTAATTTACTTCCCGATCCCCAGGCCATAGATTGAAAATAACCATTCAGCGTCCAAAGAATAAGTATTACAGCGTAGGTATTGGCATAACTAATAGACAGGTTGCAGACAATAGATAGAAAACCACCTGTTAAGATCATGATTTTGGGGCTTAAACGATCTGCAAGATTACCGTTAATTAATTGTCCTATGGCATACCCCATCAGCATGGAAAAGCTAATCCATCCGATTTGCTGGTAACTTATACCTAATTCAGCTGACATTCCTTTTGCCGCCCAGCCAAAATTATGTCTACCTGTATAGAAAAATAAATAACAGAACATGGTGATAAATAGCATCTTCCATTGCTCTTTTCTGAAGTTTTTTTGAATCTGCATCTTCTGTTATTTGATGTCCATATTGATGCCGACACGTATTGGTTTGTTTATTACAGCGTAGTCGAAAGCTTCATTCACTTCATCTAAAGAAAATTCTTTTTCAACAAGATCAAGAAATGGATATTTCTCGAAATTCTGTACAATAAAATCTACTGCAGTAGAAAAATCTTCATAATTATAATTATGTAAACCTTTAATTGTTAATATGCGTCGGATCATTTGCTCTGCATCGATCTCAAGTTTACGCTGTTTAAACACTGCTCCAATAAATACGGCAACTCCATTTATACCCAATTGTGCTATTCCTGCTTCCATAGCATCTGGTGAGCCACTCATGTCAATAAAGCGATCAATCCCATTTCCTACTTTAACAATTGCTAATTCATCAAGTGTAGTTACCTTAGAATTTAGAGTTTCGTTAGCGCCGAATTTTTTAGCAAGCGCTAAGCGTTTGTCATCAATATCTGTTACTATAATTTCGGATGCACCTGCTTCTTTACACATCGCTACACATACGAGACCCAATAAACCCATTCCGGAAATAAGTGTTTTTTTACCTTTGATGGTTCCAGCTAACCGAATAGCTCCAGCTGATGTAGCAATGGCACAATTGATCGTTGCTGCAATAGGTGCAGGTAATTCTTTTGGAAGAATACGAATGGAAGTATGTGGTCTTAATATAATGTGTGACGCTAATCCTCCATGAAAACTGTCACGATCTGTAATTTGTCTGTGTCCATATTTGTATAGATTTTCATTTTTTTGAGGTGTTTCTGCATTATAACTAGCTGTTTCGGGATCACTAGCAAATACGGTCCAGGTGATAACATCTCCTTCTTTGAGTTCCTGTCCGGAAGCATCTGTTAAAACTGAATTTGAATTTGTCTCCATTATTGTCCCCACTATCTCATGTCCAAGTATAGTTGGGCAAGGTTCTTGACGTAGACCGCAATAAGTATGAAGATCACTGCCACAAAGTGTAGCGTAATTTATTTTGACGAGTATTTCTCCTTCTTCCAGATTTGGTATCGTACTCGATACTGATTGAAGAGGAGATTTAGGTTTTTCAAAAACCAAGAATTTTCCTTGCTTAGCCATAATTGTATTGTAAATATAACATAAAATGTTTTACAATGCTAAACATTGTTTATAAATACTATATCTTTTAAATGTTAAATTTATATTAATTTATGGAAATTAAGGTACATGATTTGGTTTTTTATAAAATTTGTTTGGTCACATAAGTTGTTATCAGTTACGTTCTTTTCAAATTATTAGCCACGGCTTGATAATCCATGTCACCGTTATTTATTATCGTATTTTTTGATATTATAGGGCTGATTTCGTTGTGATCGATATCATCGTGCTAGTCGAATACCCGTAAATTGCCACTGGTGCTGTGTATGAAAGAAATTTCGATATGTCTTTCTACTATGTCCTTTTGACGTAGCTTCCGAAGCACCTCGTAAAACCATTTGATTGACCATGAACTTTCCATTATATTCGCCTACCGCACCAGCTTCTTTTTTGAAACCTGGATAAGGCAGATAGGCACTTCCTGTCCATTCCCATCGGTCGCCCCAATGCATGTTATCAGCCGCGATTTCCCATTCGGCCTCTGTTGGTAAACGCATTCCTTTCCAATTTGCATAAGCAACCGCTTCAAAATAGTTGATATGATTGAGTGCTTCATTGAGATCCAATATTTTTAGACCTGATAATGTATAGTGCATCCATTGATTGTCAATTTTATACCAATATAGTGGTGCATGAGCATCATTTTCTTTTACCCAGTCCCAACCTTCAGCATGCCAATGGCGAAAGTCTTGATACCCTCCGTTTTCTATAAATTCTAAGTATTCCCCGTTGCTGACAACTTGTGTAGCAATTTCGAATTCTTGTAAATAGACGTGATGTCTCCCAAGTTCATTATCGAAACAGAACCCCTTTCCTTCGAATCCGATTTCGTATATTCCGGCTGGAAAGGTAATCATTTCTTTATTTACGAATTCTGATTTTGAAGGTTCTGGATCGCTATTGTAGCATGGGAAAAGCGGATTGTGGCCCAAAATATATTTGATATCTGAAATCAGTAATTCCTGATGTTGCTGTTCATGGTTAAGTCCCAGTTCGAGCAAAGTTAATACTTCCTGTAAGTGATGTCGTTTCTGCTTAAAAAATAACTGCATTTGCTCATCTACGTAAGCTCTATACTTGTAAATATCAGATACGGATGGACGGCTTAAATTTCCACGATCGGTTCGGATGACCCGCGCGCCTACAGTTTCATAATAACTGTTAAAGACATAATTATACTGTGAGTCGAAAACTTGATATTCAGGAAAGTAAGGGATCAATAAAAATGTTTCAAAAAACCAAGTTGTATGCCCTAAGTGCCACTTTGGAGGACTGACATCTACTATTGGCTGCACAACATAATCTTCAATGGCTAAAGGTGCGCATATATGTACAGAGTGATTTCGAATAGTCCAATATTGTTCTTCTAAATCTGTAATGTGATCGGTTATTGTATGTTTTGTATTCATCATCGTTTTTTTACTTGATTTCCCATATTACATCCATAAACCATTTTTTCGAATCGTATAGTTCGCTGACAAAGTTAAAACCTGAGCTATTGGCGAGATCTCGGATGTCAGAAGGTGAGAATTTTTGTGATATCTCCATGTAAATGGGTTCATTTTTCACAAATGAGATCTGCTCCTCGCCGAGTGTCACTTGCTGTTCTGTTAGGCTAATGAGATAACTTTTACATGCGCCATTTAAGGGATCGTAGGTTTGATAATGTTCAAATTGATTTATGTTGAAATTAGCCCCGAGTTCATGATTAATGCGAAGGAGAAGATTAAGATTGAATTTTGCAGTTATACCTGTTGGATCATCATAAGCACGAAGTATCGTTTTAGGATGCTTTTTTAAATCAAAACCTATTAATACATTGTCTCCAGGATTTAGTTTACTCTTCAATTTGGAGCAGAACTGTTCAGCATCCGCAATTTCCATATTACCAATATTGCTCCCTAAAAATAATATTACTTTGCGATTTGACGATATTGTCATTGCTTTTTCGATCATCTCAAAATATTCACCTTTGAGGCAGATGATATTTAAAGCTGGAATTGCATCGTTAAGATTTGTTTTTAAAACTGAAAGGATATTACCAGATATGTCGATCGGCATGTAAGTAAAGTTTGCTTCTCTACGAACAAGGTGTTGCAGTAAAAAGGTGGATTTCATTGCATCGCCTGCTCCCAATTCTATCAGATCAAATGGTTTGCCATCTGTGCTTATTAAATTAGCAATTTCAGCTGTCTGATTTTTGAAGATGTCAAGTTCACATTTTGTCAGATAATAATCTTCCAGTGCCATGATTTTTTGGAAGAGATGATCTCCTTTGCTATCATAAAAATATTTAGAGGATAATCTCTTCGGATTACTTTTTAAATCATCCAATACCTCTTTTTGGAATTTATGATTAGTTATTGTTTCTTTTTCGTTGCGGAGACTGCTGTTCATCTTTCTTGTTTAACTGTTCTTGAAAGATAACAGTTAAAGGCTAGTAGTTGTTTGTTTGAGGGAGCATGTTACTTGTATCTATTATTGTTATAGTATGAAAATAAATAACTCTTTATTGCGGAATTGTGAAAGATTTTTTAACTTTTATACTGCTATCCAAAGACTGGATAATTTTCTCCAAATGCTCTTGATATTACAGCCGATAAACCAGCAAATCCAATTAATAAAACGAAAAAAGACTCTATGATGTTTAGTATTGAAAAGTTTTTCCAGGATTGACTGTTTGATTTATCAGAATATTCCCATAGTCTTAGGATATTCTGTCTTTTTTTATAGGTGAAAATGGGTATAATCAGGACCATTATTCCTACTGAGCTATTGAGAATAAGGTGCCTCATATCATGATATGCGCTTCCAATAATAACGAGAGACATTAGCGTCCATGCTATTATATTCAAGAGAGAGGATATTTTGTAAACAGTTTTCATTGATGAATTATATAATGCAATATCTTATACCGTTTAAAGCAATTGTCTTTACTTTTGTTTAGGACTTGCTCCTGTATATTTCTTGTAAATTTTATTGAAGTGACTTGCATCGGAAAATCCAAGTTTTAGCGCAATTTCATTAATGTTGTACCGACCATTTTTTAATAGTTGACTAGCTGTTTTTATTTTGGTCTGGATGATATGTTGCTGAATGGATTGGCCACTATGCTTTTTGACATAGATACTGATGTAGTTTGGAGACATATTAAATTGGGATGCTATATTGTCAATTTTCATCTTTTCAGGATTCAAGGCATGCATCCGGGTAAAACTCAGTATTTGGCTTAATTTATCTATTTCAGTATTAGAGGGGCATTCTAGTCCAAATTGGACTGTAGACTGCGCTCTGGCCAACAGCATCATGACACCACCAAACAGTTCCAGAAGC
The DNA here is from genome assembly GCF_012030425.1 of Sphingobacterium sp. B16(2022). Taxonomy (GTDB): domain Bacteria; phylum Bacteroidota; class Bacteroidia; order Sphingobacteriales; family Sphingobacteriaceae; genus Sphingobacterium; species Sphingobacterium anhuiense. The sequence continues at coordinate 903,157 of NZ_JAAUVN010000002.1, forward strand.
AACTCTCTACTATAGGCACAATTGTTTGAAAACTCACGCAATAGAATTTGAAACAAATAGTGGAGATGAATTTTGTCAACCTCATCTTTTACTATGTTTCCATTTATTGTTGAGGCTGTCTGAAGTAAAGTTTGGGTCGTTTCTAACCATTTGGCTGTTTTGCTTCCTGCCAACTTTTCTGTAAATAATTGCTCATTAAATTTTAGAAAGATGAATTTTGTAAATTCTTTTATTTCAAAATAATGTCCATCTTCAGGCCTTAAGATAAAAACATCTCCGGCCTCATAGGACATACGAGCATCATTTAGGATATGATCACCGGTTCCCTTTTCAACGAAAATAATTTCATAAAAATTGTGCTTATGTTCTGGGAAATCCCATTTATCCAGCTCCAGAGCAAATACATTTAATGAGTAATAGCTATTAAACCTTTGCATACATAGTAATTGATTTGTACAAACATACGATGAAAAATTACAGATTTAAGCGCTTGCTTCATAATATTTTTGTAAAAACAAATAATTACTATGTATAAATCATCAATTTCTATTGTTGCTATTTTAGCAATTATACTCGTCTTTGCTTCTTGCAAAAATAATGGACAAAGTTCTGATGTGCAATCTTCAGTTTCTGATTCTATTTCTAGTACCAAGCAATGGCCAAATGGCGCTCAGCTGGTGATATCTGTTTCCATGCAATTTGAAACAGGGGGACAGCCGGCTGGAGCTGAAAGTCCATTTTCAGGCAATCCCTTACCGGTGGGAAACCCCGATTTACCTGCTGAAAGTTGGTATAGGTACGGGGCTGTAGAAGGCGTTTATCGCATGCTAAATCTTTGGAAAAAATACGATATCAAAGTGACTTCTCATGTCGTTGGGACAGCCGCATCGAAATATCCCGAAGTCGCCAAGGCAATTGCTGCAGATGGACATGAGATAGCTGCCCATGGAATTTCATGGGATGACCAATGGAATAAAGATTATAATGAGGAACTAGATTTTGTTAAAAGAGGTGTAGATACTGTGGAGCGTATTACGGGACAAAGAGCCGTTGGATATAATGCAAATTGGTTACGTAGAAGTCCTAATACTTTAAAGATTTTACAAGAATTGGGGTTTCTTTATCATATCGATGACTTGAGCCGTGATGAACCTTTTTTAACAACCGTGAATGGAAAGGACTTTGTGGTCATGCCTTACACGCTTCGTAACAATGATATTGTCAATATAGCAGGCAATCATTGGACTCCAGAAATGTTTCTTTCGCAGTTAAAGATGGAGTTCGATCAACTGTATGAGGAGGGTAAATCAAAAAGAAGAATGATGAGTATAAGTTTTCATGATCGTATTGGGGGAACTCCAGCTGTTGTAAAAGCAATGGATGATTTTATTACATATGTCAAAGATAAAGATGGGGTTGTTTTTATGCGTAAGGATGACATTGCGAAGATGGTGCTCCATGATCCTAAAACACCAAGAGATGATTCCGAACGAAAATATAATAATCAATAATGAAAACTATAAAAACTAATGTTTTGCTGATCCATGATCTATCATTGAATTATGCTTTGATGAAAAAGTATACCATTCTAATTTTATCGATTCTGATCAGTGGATTTAACTTTGACGTCTGGGCGCAGTCGACGGAGACTGTATTTCATTATTCTGTCATGGATGCTATGCGCCATGGTGTTTATACAGGAGATTTAGCTGTTGGTAAGCTAAGAGAGAAGGGGGATTTTGGATTAGGTACATTCAATCACTTGGATGGTGAAATGGTTGCTTTGGATGGTATATATTACCGTGTTATCCCTACCGGTCAAGTTGTTCAAGCTGAAGATGATAGGAAGGTACCTTTCGCCGCTGTTGCACAATTCACGCCTGATATGGTATTTGAAATGGATGGTGATCTAACACTAGCACGGATGCAGGAAGAGATCGTTAAGCGATTACCTTCTTTTAACAAGCCTTTCGGTATTCAGATACATGGACTAATGGCAGAAATTCAATTGGGAGGAGCCCTAAAGCTTGCTGAAAATGATACTACCGGTCTTGCCAAGTTAATGGAAACACGACCGGTCTATCATGTTTCGGGTATATCGGGTACACTGGTGGGATTTTATAATCCTACATTCATGGATAATATTGATCTAACTCCTTTTCATCTGCACTTTATTTCTGATGACCGATCTGTTGGTGGACATGTTATATCGGGAAGGTCTGGTACAACAAAAATAAAAGTCAGTGTGGACACTAAAGTGGGGTATGAATTACTCTTTCCTGAGTCAAGTCCAAGGTTTCAAAAAGAATGGAATACAGGTCGCGCTTCTCAAAGCGCTTATTAAATAATTATAAATTTTTATATTATGTTTTTATTAAAAAAGTCCATTGTACTTGTACTGTTTACATTTGCAGTAATGAATTTTGCTGTCGCTCAACTGCCAAAGGAAATTCAGCATATTAAATTTGATGATTTGGGCTGGGAAAAATTAGCTGACAGACTTTACCGGAAATATGTGTTTGGTGAACAAGGTATGCTAGCCTTGTTCAAAATGGATAAAGGAGCGAAAGTTCCTTTGCACCAGCATTCGAATGAACAAACGACTTATATTACGAAGGGAAGTGTTAAAGTGACTATGCAGAACAAAGATTATATTGTTAAAGCAGGAGAGGTGCTTATTATACCAGGTAATATACCTCATGAGTTTGAATGTTTGGAAGACGGCACATTGGACATTGATTTTTTTGCTCCTCCAAGAAAAGATTGGATTGATGGAACTGCCAGTTATTTTGGAAATGATCAAGAACATAAGAGAGAGCTGGAAGCTGTCGCCCAATTGGACGTTCGCCCTGGTGATGTGGCTGTATCTGCTGAAGGACGCATTTTCTCAACGATTCATCCATTGGGTAGTCAGCAATTACAATTGGTGGAGATTGTGGATGGTAAGGCAGTTCCTTATCCTAATCTTAAAATGCAAAAGAATGGTGCTAAAGCAAGTGATACAACTTTTGATGCGATGTTGGGTCTCATTTTTGACAAACAGAATAGGCTTTGGGTTGTTGATATGGGGTTGAAACTTGGGAAGACCAGACTATGGGCATTTGATATACAGCAAAATAAAGTTATAGAGAAAATAACGTTGCCAAGTCGTATTGCTCCTAAGGGGACATTTGCTCAGGATGTGACCATTGACGAAAAGCATGGTTTTGCCTATTTAGCAGATATTGCCGATCCAGGTATCATCGTCTTAAATTTAAAAACTAAGAAGGCAACAAGATTTAGTAAGCACTTTTCGTTTGATGCCGAGGATAAAGATATGGTTATTGACGGGAAGGTAGTTCATTTTGGAGGAAAACCTGCGCGAGTGGGTATCGATCCTATCACCTTATCGGATGATCGTGAAACTTTATTTTACGGAGCTATGAATGGCACGGGATGGTACAGTATCCCGACAAAAGTATTACGGGGACACCAGCCTGGTCAATTGGTATTTGATCAGATTATTAAGGTCGGGGATAAACCATTCAGTGACGGAGCTCTTACCGATTGGGAGGGGAATCATTATTTTACGAATCTACAGGAGCATGCGATCACTAAAATGGACAAGAAAGGTAAATTGAGTCATATAATACAGGATGATGATAAACTTTTATGGCCAGATAATGTTTATCAGGGGCCTGATGACTGGATGTATATTTCGATAAATCAATTGAATACAGCGCCAGCCTTTACAGGTGGTAAAGATAGTGGAGTCGCTCCTTATTTCATTTATAGATTTAAAAAAAAATAGTAGTTAGTAGTAATAATTAGAACAATATGAAAGCGCATAGGCTTCTAGAAAGTGGTACTGCAATTGGTAAAATTGTTATTAAATATTGAAAATAGAAAAGACAAAAAATAAATTCTTATTAAAAAAGGAAAGCCATCTATTAGGATGGCTTTTCTTTTTATGTTATTATATAATTGAAATTATTTAATTCTTTTTTTGGTTTTCTTTTTCTTCTTGTTTAACCAAATGATTGTTCCTGTAATAGGAAGTGATGCGCATATTGAAGCGATGAAAAAATGTAAAACTTTAGTGGCTATACCTCCATAATTACCCACATGAAGATCATAGTTCATCGCGCCAATTTTATCCCCTATGGGAGCATTTTCTGATTGTTTTATTTTTTCAATCTGACCATTTCCTCTGTTAAAATAATACCAAATAAATTCGCCGGTACGATCTTTAATGAACCGCACTTGAATATCTTGTGGATCTGTTGGAGATTTACGTAAACGAATCGACATCATATCTGCATTTGGGTGTTTTGATATGGTGAAATTGAGCGCATTATCTAATATTTTAGACTGATTCTGTGGTACATATTCGAACTTTTCCTGTTGTTCAATTTCTTTTGTGCTATCGAAACCATTGAGCGATTTTACATAAAAAGTTTTAAATGCGGGAAATGTAAATGCAATACCTGTACATGCAATTAATAAGGCGAAAATGACACTATAAAGTCCTAAGATTTGATGCAGGTCATAGTTTAATCGTTTCCATTTAACTTTAAAATCAAACCAAAGCTGTCTTTTTAATTTTTTGATGGTCCATTTTTTAGGCCACCATAGGATCACTCCTGTTATTAAAATTATTATGAATATGATGACCGAAATTCCTACTACCCAATGTCCTACCATGGCGCCCAATAGTAAGTTCATATGAAGTTGTAAGACGATCTGAAAAAATTCTGTTTTGGAGTTTTCTACCGCTTGTACTTTACCCGAATAAGGATTAATAAAAACTCGTTTATGGTAAATATAATATTGATTATTACCAAAAGCATGTTCATCCGTTTTTAGCGCACGAAATATCCAAGTTCTGTCTGGTGAGAGGTACAGATCTGTTCTACTTATTTTTTCACCTTTAGGTAAAGCGTTTTGAGCAATATCAATCAGCTGTGTTAGTGGGAGTAACTTATTATTTTCTCCAACTGAATCTTGAGTGTAGTATTTTTGAGGATAGACTATTAGTTTAAGCTCATCATAGAATACATAAAAGCAACCCGATAAACTAACAATAAAAACAACTAGGCCTGTAAAGAGGCCTAGCCATTTATGTAGCCATAATAAACCTGCCTTAATCATTCTTAAAATTGATAATGAAGGTTTAATGAAGTGACAGTACCAATACCTTTTACGTACTCGGCATCCAATGCACGGTATTGACTAACTGTAGGGTAGTAAGATGTGTTGAATATATTTTCTATTCCGAAGCCTATTTTCCAATTTTTATTCAGATTGTAGTTACCTGATAAATTGAAGAGGTCTACATTACTGATTGGGCCTTCACTATTGTTATATTTTCCTTTGTCATTGAGCGCAAATCGATCTCTTGCTCCAGTGTGTATCCAAAACAATTGCAGATTTAACTGTTGGTTTGGTTTATAACTTAAAAAACCTGTTGCTTTAGGTGGTGCAATCCGAGATCCATTAAGATAAATTTTGCTACCATCATCCATTTTTGCTTTTCCTTCTACATATGCATAGCTTCCACCGACGCTTAATTTTTGACTCAGTTGCGCATCAAGAGTAACTTCATATCCTTTTACTTCTTCAGGTTCACGCTGAGGCATTAAAAAACCGCCTACATCTACTAAATTAACACCTAAATCCGAAGTACTGATGTAGTAAGAGGCTGAAATATTGAAGATACTAAAACGGCTTGAAAAACCAGCTTCATAGTTATTGGTAATGATCGGGTCTGTTTCTAAATTACCGATTGTGTTTTCTTTAGCACGGCGTAAAATACGACCTAATTCATTGATCGCAAATGCTTGCGAAAAACTAACGAAAGGGTTGAAATAATCGTATTTAGTATAGCGTAATCCTGCATTGAACATTGTCGCTTTATATGGAATATTTCCTCCGCTTACCAATATACTTCCTTCTCCATTCGGACCAGTAGCTATGGTATTGTAATCGTTGACTTTAACGGTTGCATTTTCATACCGAAGCCCAGCTTTAAAGATCAAATTTTCAATGAGGTCGGCTTTTACTTGCGCATAGGGGGCAAAATTAACCATATTCATTTTTGGTATGTATACACGTCCATCTGTTAAATCTTGATAGGTTACATCTTTTAATAAATCTAAACCGTAAGTTACTTCAGTTGGAATAGAAAAAAGCTGAAATGGAGTATTCAGATTTAAGCGCAATCCTTTTTTCTCAGAGTTGATCATGGTTTGTCCTGGACCATACCACGCCGTTCCACTGGCAACGTATCTGTTCATTGAACTGAAGGAATTTAAATAAGCTGTTACATCCAATTGGGTTGAATGAAAAAGATTACTTTTTGAATAGGTTAACATCGCATTGTGATTGTAAGGTGTACCTGCGGGTTTGCCTGGTTCTTCTCCTCTAACTCCAATTGTAGGCGACTGACCATAGATGCCGTTTTTACTGATATATTTGGCACGTTGTGTACTTCCATAATAGTTATAAAATCCAGTCAATGTACTGCTTGAATCAATTTGATAACCTATTTTAATAAAGCCATTGTACTGATAGGAATTGGAAAGACCATCAGTTTGTCCAAGAGGTAAACCATCGGAATCTCTTTGTAAACCGGTGTAGTCTGCCGAACCCGAAACGGTGTAACTCCATTTATTTACCTGTCCTGAAAGCTGTTGTGAAAGTTTGTAACTTAAGGTTTCCTTAGGGTCAAATGGATTTATTGATGTTCCCAAAATGGTCTGACCACTAATCTTTTTACCGTCCTTGTTTTTCTTGGTAATATAATTGATAATACCTCCACCTGAACCATTTCCGTAGATTGAAGTAGCACCTTTTATTACTTCGATACGTTCAATCACACTAGGGTCGATGGTGCGTAGGTCACGTGCTCCATTCATAAGCGGTGTTGATTGCGGGATTCCATCTATCAAAACAAGTACGGCACGTCCACGAAGGGTCTGTCCAGAATTTGTAGCTTTATTGGTCGAGGTACCCAAACCCGGAATTGCATTACCAAGTACCGTAGCTAAATTGTTCGTAATGTTGGTTTGTGCTTGTATATCTTGTTGATTCAAGATTGTGATAGAGGATGGTATCGTTGAAATACTTTCTGGCTTTCTTCCGGCCGTAACAACGATTTCATCCAATACATTTGTACTTGCCAATAAAGTGACGCTGATTAAATTATTGCTGGGTTTATTGGATAAACTGATGATTTTTTCTTTAAATCCTATCGCGGAGACTGATATTTTTTGATTTGCTATTTTTTCATTTGTTGTGATCAACACACCAGCTGTATCTGTACTTCCTAATAGTTGTTGATTTAAACGTACCGTCGCTCCAGCAATTGGAAGATCTTTTTCTGTTTTGACTTTTATAGTCATTTGTTGTGCTTGACAAATGAAAACGAATACCTGTAATGGTATTATTAGAATTAGAAATTTCCATCTATTAGAGATGGAAGGGAATGAAATAGGCATCTGTAATATTCTTATGTTGATTTAGATTTGTTCTAAACAATAGGCAAATATACAATCTATTTAATTCGAGTGAAATTATTATTTGATTTTTTTTAGCAGTAATTAGTTACTAGACATAAACTCTACAGGTCTTATTGTGAGTTTACTGCTCTAAAAAGTTTATGAATTAGATTACAATTGCTTTTTGTAAAATATACCCGCTTTTGGGAAATTTATTAATCTTTTTCGTTAACAAACTTTTTGAGATTGCTGAGAATCTGATCCCATCCGGTTTGATAGTTTTCTGAAGCAAATTCGGGGCCTGCATCATGAAGGTTTTCGATACCTTCATGATGTAAAGTAACAGTTGTTAGTCCTTCATTTTCCTGGAGCAACCAACTGACTGTTGTTACACCCTGACTAAAGGTGGGGTGAGTCCAGGTATGAACTAATTTTTTATTAGGAATAATTTCAAGTATTGTACACTCATGTAAAAATTTATTTTTACCACCAGGCTCATAAAAATGAAATGTTAACCCCTTCTCTAGAGCAAAATCAGGAATGTCAAAATACCATTGCTTGAATTGATTCTTATCGGTCAGTACCTCCCAGATAATTGATGCTTTTTTTTGTATTACTATTGAAGATGTAATCATGATACCTTGGTGAAATATTTAAAAAAGTTGAAACAAAAGCTTATTTTAAGTTGTCTAAAATGTTAAGGTAAAACGTATAATTTCGCCAATTTGTTTTTAGAATAATCTAAAATTAGTGATTACGTCCATTGTTTGTACGCTTTTTTCGCCTTAATTATCATTAGGGTAACGAAACCCAAAACAGCAAATACTGCATAACCAATACCTATCTCAGTCTGTGTTTCTGGGTTAACGAGACTCACGACAATATAACTTAATGCAGAAGTGACGAGGTAAGTTATACCACCTGCTAAGCCACCTGCAATTCCTGCTGATAAAGGAAAACGACCTAAGCAGTAACCGAAATAATTATTAAATATAAATCCTGCGGTAACGTGGATCAAGAAGGCGAATAGTGATAATGTAAAGAGATTTGTGATATACGGAGATATTATAATCATTAAAATAATGAAAGCAATTTGTAAATAATTAGCATATCTTAATTTTGGCAATAGCGCTTTCTTGATTAGTGCACGACCGATAAATCCCCCGGACATCCATGCAAGTCCCATTAATAAGGAAATGTATCCGGTCGTAATGGAGCTATAACCTAAATTGTGTTCAATGAAAAATGGTCCACTTAGATTGTAGAACATAACTAAACCATAGCTTATTCCACACATGAGCACTCCAAACGTAAAGTCTTTCGTTTGAAGCATGGTCTTAAATTCAGTGACTAAATATTCAAATTGAAGTGGATTTTTCTGACGGATTGTTTCACCGGAAAAAATGAGTTCTAATATGAAGAGCACAATGCTGTAAGCTGCTAATAACATAAAATTAGAGCGCCATCCAAATTGTGCCTGTAAATATCCGCCAATGAAAGGAGCAATAATTGGCGCTAATGACCAAACGATAGTGATGGCACTCAGGTATCGTTTTCGCTCTTCACCTTCGTACACATCAACGAAATAGGCGCGTTTTGATACTACAACAAAAGCGGATAGTATTCCCTGCAGTATGCGCATCATATAAATGACAATAATATTATCAGTTGTGGCTGTAATAAAAAAGCTGATTGTAAATAGAAAAAGGGAAATTAAGGTAATCCGATATCTTCCCCATGCATCAACAAGGGCACCGGCAAAGAATTGTGAAATACCATAACTAATTAAAAACAGGGATAAGGTGAGTTGAATCTTACTTTCTGCCAGTCCTAGCTCTGTTGCCATCTGTGGCATGGATGGTAGGTAAATGTCTGTTGCTAAGCCCGAAATTGGAACCAATGCGAATGCAATTAGTGTCGGAGCAAATGATTTTCGTGAATTTAAAGTATTTTCTTGCATGTGTATTGTTTATTGAAAACAAATGAGATAGACGTAAATAGGATTTCTTTAGCTAGCGAATGTTCTTGAGGATATCTGAAATGTCGCAAAAGTTACATATGACATATGTAACCTATTTTTTGAATGTACTCATGTGGCAAAGGTATAAAATTCAATAAAGATGAATACTTGTTTTTTAATATTTACAGAACGTGGATGGTATATAATTTTAGATTTTACATAATTCTTTGATTATTTAATTTCCGAAAATAAATTTTGTTTTTTTATTATAGTATTTGTAATGAGTTGGTTATGTTTTATTTTTCATTTACTGTCTTGCTGATGTTACATGATTTTTTTTATAATCTCATAACGGTTTAATGTTATTTTTACTGCTATGTTTTACATTTAAATGATGTTATTGAAATTGATGGAATGAAATCGTTTTCGTATTTTACTAGATTTTTTATTGTAGGTCGCACAATTTATTAATTATATTGGTCTGCAATTATAAATCAATCCTGCAGTTCTGAAATTGATTATGCCATTTATTTAATATTGGAAGATCGAAAATGTAGTCCCTGCAAAGGTTTTAATAAACATGCAACAGTTTTTAATTTTTATAAATCCTAATTGATTAATTTAAAAAAAGAAATTACTATTATGAGTATCGTGTCGTGTAAAAAAAGAATGTTGTTATTGTTAACGGGTATAAGTTTTTGTTCCTTATTATATGCTCAAAAACAACCTCCTAATATTATTTTTATATTGACGGATGATATGGGGTATTCGGATTTGGGATCTTATGGTAGTCCGAATATTCAAACACCTTTTTTGGATTCGATAGCGAGTAAAGGTGTACGGGCTACAAACTATGTCGTTTCCACTCCTTCATGTACGCCATCCCGTGCGTCATTATTGACCGGACGTTATGCTTCTCGTTATAACTTGCCTCAACCGATCGGTCCTGGCTCGGAATTAGGTCTACCTGATGCTGAGGTAACGATCGCTGAAATGTTAAAGCAGAAGGGCTATCAGACAGCTTTGGTAGGAAAATGGCATCTTGGTGATAAAGCAGAATCGCTACCCAATGCACAAGGATTTGATTTCTTTTATGGTATGCTCTATAGTCATGATTACCGTGCACCTTATGTGAAAACAGATACTGTTATTAAACTTTTTAGAAATCGCAGTCCTGAAGTATTTGCTCCTGATGATTCGGATCTAAGTCAGCATTATCACCGTGAAGCACTACATTTTATCAATAAGCAAAAAAAAGACAAACCTTTCTTTTTGTATTATGCACATAATTTCCCACATCTTCCATTGGCATTTTCAAACAAGAAAAATCCTTATGCCAGTGCACAAAAAGCAGGTCCTCTTGGGGCGGTCTTGTATGAGTTGGATCAGTATATTGCCCAATTATGGCACGCATTAGAGGCTAAAGGTCTGGATAAAAATACCATCTTGATGTTTTCTAGTGATAATGGACCTTGGATTGAGTATCCTGCTCGTATGTCAGATGACGGCGAGACGAAAAATTGGCATGTTGGAACTGCTGGCGTATTTAAAGGTTCGAAAGCGCTGACTTATGAAGGCGGTGCCCGAGTTCCTTTTATTGTTTTCGGAAAGGGAATTATCCCGGAAGGAAAAGTTATTCGCTCTTCTATCAGTAATTTAGATATTTTACCAACTATTGCTTCTTGGACGGGATCTTCTTTACCAGACAGAAAACTGGATGGACAATCAATACGTAATTTACTGGAAGGTAAAGAGACTGATTTAAACTATGTCCATAGACCAATTTTTTTGGTTAATTATGGTAAACCAGAAGCTGTGAAAGTTGGTGATTGGAAATATCGTATTATTAAACAACGAACAAATTTAATCTCAGGGAAAACGGAGGAGACGGTAGAGGAATTGTTTAATATTGCCTGGGATCCGAGTGAAAGAACAAATTTGATTCATGAATATCCTGAAAAACTGACGGAACTAAAAAGGGTATTTAATTCTTTCGATGAAAAGGAATAGTTTTTCAGCAACTCAAGAGAATCTCCAATCAAATGATAAGGTCCATTTGATTGGAGGTTTAAACCCTTAAGATGTAAATTAGGCTATATCTTCAAAGTTGAAAGGGAGGTCTTCCCCCATGATTTTCCTGTATTCGCTAGCAAAGTTTTGAAAACGTATGCGAGCTTCTTGGAGCATGTTTAAAGCAATCATTGCTTTAATTTCGATAAATAACGCATTTTCATTGAGAGGGTCAAATAGAAAAATAACTTCAGCCAATGCTATGCTATCGTTATAGGCATGTTTCTCCATACATTGATAGATTTCAGTGATTAAAAGAGGTGTTATATTTTTCTCTAGATCAGCCTTAGTTGAGTCGAAAATAGGTTGATTGGTACCCTGTAAGAACTTTCCCCTTCGTAATAGATGAATTAACTCATCTCTGTTTTCAGTGTTGTTAATAGACGAAGTGAGTTTCATACATCTCGTATAGTCGCAATAGAAATCGGCATGTTGTTCAATTTTAAAACGCCCTTTCTCATAGCGTAATTCTATCCCATCCAATTCACTTAATGCTTTTCTTAAATGGTTGATTGTAACGCCTCTTGAATTTTTGACTTTATCTTCAGATTTGTCTGGCCATACCAGATGACTTAATAATGCTGATGAAATCCCGGCTTCACCTGCGTGGGTTAAAATCAAACAAAAAACTTGTTTCAGTCGTGTACTAAATAAATGGGATATATCTTTTTGATTGCGATCTAATACCGTAAATTCTCCAAATAAATAGATTGCATTGGCTCGTAAGTTATTTTTCCAGACAGCGGGTTCGTTATTACTTGGTTTTAATTTATCGATGGGTGCTAATTTTTTAGTCTTGATCAACAAATGTTCTTTATTGCTATCAGCTACACCTGCAGGTACTGGTAAGATCATATGTCGCCCTGTTTTTTTATTAGAGATCCTTTTGAGCATGATGTAAGCTCCTATTGCAACAGTTCCTCCGAATAATACAAAAATCAGATATTTAATTTTATTATTTTTTTTTGGATAATTGCTTAATTCTGTTTCTGAGATAGGAGGGGAGTTTAGGGAATAGATTTTTAATGTTGACTTAACATCATCATTTGACTCTTGTACTAAAGCGAGTAGACGTCCAAGTTGATGGTCATAATAAAGCTGTGCCCGTGTTGAAATCTTGTCCGAATATATGGCTACAGAATCACCTAATATTTCATAGCTTCCATCTTGGATTGAAAACCGATAAAGCTTGATTGCTGATCGGGTGAGATGCTCGGGATAACATAAGGCATAAAAGTGTGACTGATCTGGGAATACAATACCGCGTGCAGGTACCACATGCTTATCTTTCCATTGAATATCCCACATTTTTGTCACCTTTTTAGTATCTAAGTTAATTTTGTGTAGATCATAATAGTATTTTCTTCCAACAATGTGCTCTCCAGACTCATTTCCCATTCCTCCAAAAATATATGCTGTACGATTGTTTTCCATATAGCCCGCAGATAGAAAATATCGTGGGAAGAGCTTATCTCCGGTAAAATCTTCAAGTTTTTGCCATTTGGTAGAATCAACGGTATATTGATAGAATTTGTCACTATAGGACATGTTTCCATATCCTCCGAAGATGTAGTATTGCTTTGCTTGTTGATCAAAAAAGAATCCATGGTGATGCAGTTCCTTTTGGACACGATCATAGCTTTCAATAGTCCATGTAAAACTATCTAGATTAAGACTGGCGACGGTGGGGCCCTCATAGGGATAATTATGATACAATTCATAAACATAAAGCTTATTTGCTTTTACATCGAGAAAATTGCTTGCTTGGATCAGATCGACAGGGCATTTTTTTTGAAAAGCAACTTTCCGAGTGTCATTCGTTTTGATATTATGAATAAATATAGAATCGCGATTGAAATAATAAATTTCTTTTCTGCTTTCATTGTAATTAGAGCCTGCTTGAATTGACGAATTGAAGGTCTGTACTAATTGCCATCTGTAAGAATCATTGATCAACCATTCGGGATTGCTTACTAAACCATAGTTATTTCCTTCAAAATCATGAACGATATTACCTTCATTTTCCCTCAAGGGGAACACATATTTGGTGTTTTTATTTCCAATGGATAGGTTTTTAATTCCCATATTTGGGACATCGATCAGGTAATCACTTTTTCCGAAAGTAATGATTGGAAAATAGGGGTTAGGGAGCTTAATTTTTTTGGATGCGAAAACTTTGTTTTTTATTTGAAGTTTAAAAATTCCTTGTGTTAGATTAAAGGTTAATTTAACCGGAAACCAGCTGTTGTTGTCCAATAATCGACGATCTATCTTGGCTATGATCAAACTACTTTTTCCTTCTTCATTTAGTCTGAAGATGCACTGATCTTTTTCTTCGTCATAAAACAGGTTATAGATGGTATTATTTTCCTTGTTTTGAACTCTAAGGATATTCCCCAGTGAGTTGGTGCCATAGATTGCAAGTTGAAAGTCAATATCAAATAGTCCTTCAAATGAAATTGTGTTTTCTCCAAAAACTTCATAAGAAGTACGTTTATCGATTGCGTGATGACCTCCGTTAAATTTAAGTCCTTGTGAAAAGGATAGCGTCGGCAGGAATAAGTAAATAGCAAAATATATATAATAGAATTTCATACAGGGCAATCAAAAACTTAAATCCAGAAGTATGGACGCATCATTCCCTTTAAAAGGCGAGCGTATAAACCTTCGTAGATGATTTAATGGTTAGTAACTAATTTTTCAACATCTTAATACCTTAAAAGTATACAAAAAATTAATCAAATGAAATAAAGACGTTGTTACATGTTTTCTGATTTTTAACACGCAATAGTATTAAAATAAAACCGGGTTATTGTTTTATTTTTGCCTATTAACCCCTTTTTAACCCTAAAATTAATCGACTCTACTTATCTTGTTCCAGAATTTAATGCCTTAATCATGGGCAAAATTCTGACTAATTATAAACCAGATTCTTCTTATGAAATTTTTAAGAAAGCTACAAAGCATTTTTATTCATGCTATTCCACTATTACTGTTTGTACAGTTTTGTTTTTTAACGCCTACCCATGCCACGATTCGAAATGGCAGGGATGGTAAGATTGTTTTAGATCTACAAAATCAGAATTTAGTGCGTTCCATTCAGCTTGTTGATAAATCCATTGCCACCTATTTTTCAGGTGATGAGATGACCATGGCTAGATTTTACAACCCGGATACCAAAGAACTATCTTCTGAAAGGGGGAGTGTTTGGATGTATACAGCTTCGATAGAAGCTGTTAATGCAATTTTAACAAGTCTTAAACTTCAAAAGGAAAATGGCAATGTATTATTGTTTAATCAACATTATAAGCGTTATGTCGATTTGTTAAAGAAACTATTTAATAATGCTGATTATTATCTAGGCACTTTTACGCTGACTTCCTTTACACAAGAAAAAGAGTGGGCAGTCTATGCTGTAGACCGTGTTCGAGAAAAGGGGAAAGCGAATGTTATTGGGATACTGAATGTTTACGATGACCAAATGTGGCTTGTACGTGAATTATTAGACGCCTATCACCTAACGAATGATCAAGTCTTTTTAGAAAAGGCTGAGTATTTGACGGCCTATGTTCTTGATGGTTGGGATAGTACACTAGATGACAGAAATAAAGAGCATGGCGGTATTCCCTGGGGCCCAGGTTATGTGACCAAGCATGCTTGTAGCAACGGTCCAATGGTTAGCCCATTGGTATGGCTGCACGAAATCTATAAGCATAAATCTGATCAGATCGAGCATCGCTATGTCGATAAAAAAGATAAACAATCACGCCGTTCCAAAATGATCAATAAAGGTGATTATTATTTGAATTTTGCACAAAAAGTTTACGATTGGCAAAAACGTTATCTTTTAAACAATCAAGGTGTCTATACAGATATGATGGGAGATTGTTCCCCAGATTGTACTATCGCATATGAAACTGTCCATGGAACGAGATACCGTGCTAATACATTTTTGAAAACTGCTGTAGGTCCCTCATTTTCCTATAATAGCGGGACGATGATTTCTGGAGCTGCAGATCTATATCGCGTAACAAAATCAAAAAAATATAGGGAAGATGCACAGTCATTATCTCATGCTAGTTTCGAGTATTTTGCAAAATTGGGAAAGCAGATTCCGGCATATTACACTTACGAATCCTCCGGATTCAACAATTGGTTTAACGGTATCCTACTTCGGGGATTCTTTAATATTTATCCTAATTATAGAAAAGTAGGAAGTTACATGGAGTCTTTTCAAAAGAATCTTGATTATGGATATGACCATTTCTTGAAGGATGGGTTTTTACCAACAGATTTATTAAAGGGATGGGAAACCGATCAAAATAAAAATAATCTGGAAGGTATGTTCATGTTTACATATGCCGCGCAATATGCTATTTTATCGCAATACGAATTAGACAAATCGAAATAAACCTAAATAGCAGGTTGTGATTTTAGCCAAAAATTAAAGATTGATTTTAAAGACCTCATGTATTTAGCATGGGGTCTTTTAGTTATTTTAGGAGTGTAGTTTTTGTTGTTCTAAAAATTCAGAAGGGCTTACTCCAAATTGTTTTTGAAAGTTCCGTGAAAAATGCGTGGCCGAGCTATAGCCTAGTAAGTTGGATATTTCATAGATTTTGAATTTTCGTTGTGCTAGTAATTCTGCGGCTTTTCGCAACCGGGTCAGGTTAATCAATTCATTAGGAGATAGGCTCGAAACAACATTAATTTTTCGATAGAGTGTTGGTCGGCTCATACACAAAATATCAGCCATACGGTCAACATTGAATTTCGGATCATCTAAATGATTCTGAATAATTTCATCCACTTTTTGAAGAAATTCTTGATCGCTTTGATTTTGCCCAATGCTCTGTATCTGTGATAAAGGGTTACTAACAAAAAAAGCTTTTACTTTTAATCTGTTTTTTAAAAGACTGGCAATTTGTGCTCTTAAAAATGCCGGTGAAAATGGTTTTTCAATATAAGCATCAGCGCCAAATTCTAAGCCTTGGATTTTAGATTCAATACTATTTTTCGCCGTAAGTAAAATTACCGGAATATGGGAGGATGCCATATTTTCTTTAATATGTTGGCACAATTCGTAGCCATCCATTTCCGGCATCATGACATCGCTAATAATTAAATCAAAATTATCCGATTCCATCAATTTCAATGCTTCTATACCATTGTTGCAGGTTTGAACATGATATTCTTCACAGAGATCATCTGCAATAAATTCAAGTAATTCTTGATGATCGTCGATTAAGAGGATATTGGCTTTTGCATTTTTCATGATGATAGTGAGCTTTGATTTAGAGGAAGTATGAGTTTAAATACGTTGAAGGAGGATTCGTCTACTTCATATATTAATGTCCCTTGATGTTTTAAGGTCAATGATCTAGTAAGGGCTAAACCTAATCCACTACCTGAAATACTTTTGCTTCTTTTTAAGCGATTAAAAGGTTCAAAAATATTTTGCTGTTCTGTTGGCGGAATTATTGCCCCGTCGTTCTTTATGATCAATACACATGTTTTTGTGTTTTCATCAGTTTTTAATGTTATTTCTATTCGATGATCAGCATATTTTAATGCATTATTAAGCAGATTATAACAGATTTTTTCGAAAGCGTCCAGATCTATTAAAGCGATAATGCTCTGACTGATATCTAGTGTTAAAACACGATTTTGAGCAATTAAGGTTATGGCAAAATTATTGATAATTTCTTGTAAAATATGGCTTATGTTATGCGGAGCAAAGTTTAATTTAAACCCTTCGGCTTCTACCTTTCTGAAATCCAGTAATTGATTGCTTAATTCAATAAGTTTATTGGTATTGTTTTCCATCGTTAGCAGTAATTTATCTACTGCCGGACTGCGTTCGACTCTATCCATCAATTTTTCTAAAGGGGCCTTTATTAATGTTAACGGAGTTCGGATTTCATGAGCAACATCAGTATAAAAATTGATTTTTGAACGGTATAAATCTTGATCTCTTAAGTTTTGGATTGTTAAGATATGTTGACGATTCCGCTGTTTTATTGCTTCATTAAAATGATGAATTATAAATGCGATAAGCCCGATAATAATAAATCCATAGATAAGATATGCAGGAAGACTTGCCCATATTGGCGGTAATACTTCTATTTTCAAGGTCTTGATTTGTGGAATCGCAGTGCCATTTGGATCTTCAGCTTTAATTATGAATGTGTAATTTCCTGGCGCCAGTTTGGTAAAGTATGCGCGGGGGATACCATTGATAGGGTTCC
The DNA here is from genome assembly GCF_012030425.1 of Sphingobacterium sp. B16(2022). Taxonomy (GTDB): domain Bacteria; phylum Bacteroidota; class Bacteroidia; order Sphingobacteriales; family Sphingobacteriaceae; genus Sphingobacterium; species Sphingobacterium anhuiense. Next base: position 920,913 of record NZ_JAAUVN010000002.1, read on the forward strand.
ATTTTTCATCTATTCCTAACATTTTATAACTATAGCGTACAGAATGAGGAGCTTGATAATGTAATGCAGCAAAATCTAAGCTAAATGAGGATTCATCGTGCTTAAGTTTAATACTTTCGGTAAAGAGAATTGATTTTTTGAGAATGGTTGATTCATCAGTTTGACTCACTTCTCGATTATTGACAGTTAAATCTGTAATAAAAATAGGTGTTTTTGCATTGTATTTGATTTGATTTAATTGTTCTGGCTTAAATCGGATCAAACCATTGATAGTCCCAAAGTAGAAATTATTGTTGTTATCATCAAAGGAAGAGTTGTAATTGAACTGTAATGTTGGTAAACCCGATTCCATATTGAATGTCCGTATTTTGTGGTTGACGGGGTTATACCTAACAAGACCTTTGGAAGTAGCCACCCAGATATTATTTTCTTTGTCTTCTAAAAAAGAGAGAATAACGTTGCTGGGCATTCCGTCTTTTATACTTATAGAGCTAAAGCTGTTATTTTCAAATTCTTTTTTTACCATTCCTCCTTCAGTTGCAATCCACAATCTTTTTTTTGAATCTTCAAATAAACTGTTAATTCGATTATTGGGTAGCGCATGTTGATCATGTGTCTGCTGCTTATAATGTTTAAAATAATTGGTCTCTGGATTGTAACAAATTAAACCATCACGCCACGTACCAATCCACAAATTACCCCGGAAGTCCTCTAATATACAGGTGTAAAAAATATAAGCCGGTACATTTTTTATTAAGAAAAATTGTTTGGTATCCAAATTAAAGCGGTACAATCCTCGTGTAGAAGCGGCTAAAATATCACCTTTTTTTGTTTGATAGAGGTGGAATATGAAATTACTTTCAAGTTCTGAATTATGATAACTATTTCTATCCAAATGTTGTGTCACCTGTAAACGTTTTAAATCGAATATATCGAGTCCATTTACAAAAGCACCGACTAGTAATTTGTCTTTAATGGCTAGTAATCCATGAATATTATTATTAGCTAATGAGCTATTTTGACTCGTAAAACTTTGGATCTTATTGGTTGAGAGGTTCCATTTTGATATTCCGCCGTTCTCGGTACCCATCCAAATATTACCTTCTTTGTCTTTTTTAATGGCCCTTACAACCGATCCTTGTAGGTTTGTTGGTTGGTCGCCCGGTAAAATTTTTTCGATGATGCTGTTATGTGCATGATAGTAATTTAGTCCACCAAAATAAGTACCTAACCAGATGCCCTGATCTTTGTCTTGTAATATGTTGTAAATTGCATCGTCGGAAATACCCCATTTATTATGATTCTCCTTACGTAAATGGAGAAAACTTTTAGTGGTGATTTGATAAACAAACAAGCCAGATTCTGTTGCAAACCAATATTCATGGTCATTCGGTTGAAGAATATCCCTTACATATAAAAATTGTTTCAACTGTTTTTGACCAAGAATGGAAGTAAGTGTTCCAGTGCTCTTTTCGTAAGAGAATACACCCGCTTTGGAAGTCCCAATTAGGAGTTGTCCCTGCTTTGTTTCTACTATTTTTTCAATGCTATACCAATCTTTTTTTTCAAATGATTTTGTGAAATCAAGAAATGGAGTAATCTGATACTTTTCGTTAACGAGGTAAATAATACCCTCTGGAGTTCCAAAATAGAGTTTTCCGGATTTTGTGCTGCATAGTGATGTGATGTACAGATTTGATTTTGTAAGTTGTCTTGTTACTTTATTTGTAAGGTTGTGCAGGTAAAGCATTCCATTGGATATAAACCATAGGTTGTGCTTTCCATCTGTCGTAATAACAGGAACTTCTGTGCTTCTAAATTTCTCATCTAATATTTCAAAATTTTCATGAATGGGATCATAAGAGTAGATCCCTTGATCTGTACCGATCCACATTTTTTTTTGATAGTCTTCTTTTAAAGATATAATAGAATTACTTCCTAAACTTCGATGATCTTCTTTACTTGTAAAGTGTTTGAAAGAATTTCCATCAAAGCGATTCAATCCATCTTTGGTACCAAACCATAGAAATCCGTAGCTATCTTGCATACTGCAGATAACTGCGTTGTTAGAAAGTCCTTCATTTATTTGATAATGGTTAAAATAATAAGGTTGTGCATGGATATGAGCAGAAAATAAAAGATAAGCAAAATAAAGAAGCAACAATTTAATTTTTATCATGTCTAATTGGTAATTGATACAAAAGAGCAGTATTATGAAACAATTCTGCTAATCAATATTTTCTAAATTTAGGATTTTAGTACTTGTAAGGTTGAAGATAAAAAATTAAAAAGTAAATCGTAACTTTTAAGTTCAATTATTTCATTTATCTGTCAACTAAATCGCTTAAGTTGATCAATATGATCAAAATTATGAACCTTTATAAGGGACCTAAAATAAATTAAAAATGAAAAGAAAAATGGAGTGTATGGGTATTGTTAGTATCCTTGTCGTTGGATTAGGATGTCAGCAAAAGAATGTCACAGAAAATAAGGATCAATCTGGAATGATTTCCTATATGGATAGCGCTGCATTTGATGCTAAAATAAATGATCATGATGTCCAGTTATTTGAATTGAAAAATAAACGGGGTGTGCATGCATACTTTACAAATTTTGGTGCACGCATAGTTGGTTTGTGGGTTCCGGATAAACAAGGTAATTTAAGGGATGTGGTTTTGGGATTTACAAAAGCTACCGATTACAACAACCCGGCAGAGCCCTATTTTGGAACGATTGTCGGTCCTTTTGGAAACCGTATAGCAAAGGGAATGTTTCAACTTGATGGACAAACTTACCAACTACCTATTAATAATGGTGTCAATACACTACACGGTGGGTTTAATGGCGTTCATTTTGCCAATTGGACCTTGAAAATGAAGAGCGATTCATCGATTACATTTGCATATACCTTGCCAGATAGAGCTGAAGGTTTTCCAGGAAATATTGCGATGGAAGTTACATATGGTTTAAATGACCAAAATGAACTAACAATTGGATATGAGGCGCAATCGGATAAAAAAACGGTTGTAAATCTAACAAATCATGCTTATTTTAATTTAAACGGAGAAGGTAGTGGTTCAATATTGAATCACCAGCTTCAGTTATTTGCCGATGAATTCACGCCTGTTGATAGTACATTGATTCCAACTGGAAAACTTGAGAAAGTAGGCGGATCAGCTTTTGATTTCACGACCGCTAAGGCAATTGGTAAAGATATTGATGCTAATGATCGTCAACTGTCTTATGGTAAGGGATATGATCATAATTTTGTCTTAAATAAAAAAAGAGAAGGTGATTGGTATAAAGCTGCTCATATTGTGGGTGATCAATCCGGAATTGTCCTGGATATCTTGACGCAGGAACCGGGGATTCAATTTTACAGTGGTAATTTTATGAGTGAAAAGGTCCAATTGAAAAATGGTAAAAAAGACTCTTTTAGAACTGCATTTTGTTTAGAACCACAACATTATCCAGATTCCCCTAATCAACCGAATTTTCCAACAACCGTATTAGTTCCTGGTCAGATCTATAAAACTAAATCACTATATCGATTCTCAGTTCTGTAATTGTTATTTTCATATTATCCAAATATAATCAAGCCCATTTCTTATTTAGGTAATGGGCTTTTCTTTAATAATAATTTAGAATCCTTTGCTAAGCTTAATTAAATGATACAAATGCGCACATTTTTGAGAAAATTAGCAAGTTAAAGTAGCTTGTTAAATCATAAATTTGAGTAACCAGTAATTAAGCACAACGACCTAATAATCATTCAATAATTATTTCGAGGAATTATGGTTTAATCTTAGAAAATATGATCGTTTTGGGGTTAAAAGAGAATGATACTGATCACAGCATTTTAGGTTCGTGTGGAAAATATTGAGATTACAAAATAAGAATTGAATTGATTTTGATGGGAGCCTAAGTTCATGGTTTGTAGTCGTCCCATCTTTAAATATAGTGATATAGATATTAATGATTATACGTTTTTTTATTATGAAGAGAACTTTATTGTTTGCAGGTTTATTAATGACCATACAGATGAACTTTGCTCAAGATTGGAAGCCCGCAGGTTCGCATATTTTAACTTCTTGGGGGGAACAAGTAAATGTTGAAAAGCCACATCCAGAATATCCGAGACCACAGCTCGTCCGATCGAACAATTGGCAAAATTTGAATGGACTTTGGAAATATGCCATTACACCTGTCGATGCTCAGGCTATTCCAACGCAATGGGAAGGTAATATTTTGGTACCATTTGCTGTTGAATCATCTTTGTCTGGCGTAGGGAAAGAAGTGGGAAAAGATAAAGCGTTGTGGTATAGTAATAGCATTACTTTAGATAAAGCAGTTCAAAAAAATAAGATTTTACTTCATTTCGGTGCCGTAGATTGGCAATGTGATGTATTTATCAATAACCAACTGGTCGGTAGGCACGAAGGGGGATTCGATCCCTTTACGATGGATATCTCAAAATTTCTTAAAAAGGGATCGAAGCAGGATATTGCTATTCGGGTATGGGATCCTACCGATGATGGGCCACAGCCACGCGGTAAACAAGTAAAGCATCCTAATGGAATCTGGTATACACCTGTGACAGGTATATGGCAAACAGTTTGGCTAGAGAGCGTTTCTCAAAGTCATATTGTAAGTACTAAGCAAACTCCGCAATTGGATGAGGGAAGCTTAACCTTTGAAGCTTTGGTATCCGGAGGTCAGCCTGGCGATCAGATCAAGGTGAAAGCTGTGGATGGCAGTCGTATTCTGCAGGAGCAATTAGGTGAGCCAAATGTGGCTTTTAAGATTGCTGTTCCAAATGCAGAGGAGTGGTCTCCTTCTAATCCTAAATTGTACGATCTGGAAATTCAATTGTTACGTAAGGGTAAAGTAATTGATCAGGCTAAAAGTTATTTTGCGATGCGTAAGATATCGATGCAGCAAGATAAAGATGGTATTCAACGATTAATGCTTAATAATAAGTTTACATTTCAGTATGGTCCATTGGATCAAGGCTGGTGGCCCGATGGTCTGCATACAGCTCCTTCAGATGAAGCGTTGAAATTTGATGTGATCAAAACTAAGGAAATGGGTTTCAACATGATCAGGAAACATATTAAGGTTGAACCTGCACGTTGGTACCGTCATTGCGATAGTATCGGTATGTTAGTTTGGCAAGATATGCCAAGCGGTGATCTTGGTGGAAATAATTGGGATATGCAACCCGGAAAAATTTCAGGAGGTGATCGTGACAAGACGCGTTCGGCAATATCAGAACAGTATTATCGTAAAGAATGGAAGGCGATAATGGAAGTTTTGCATAATTTCCCAAGCATCGTCATCTGGGTGCCTTTCAATGAGGCTTGGGGACAGTTTAAAACTAAGGAAATTACAGAATGGACAATTGCAAATGATCCATCTCGTTTAGTGAACAGTGCCAGTGGAGGGAATTTCATGGAAACTGGACATATTCTTGACATTCATAATTATCCAGATGCTGCTATGCCTGATCCTTCTTTATTTGGTGCAAATCAGGTTTTAGCATTAGGTGAATTTGGAGGTTTAGGCTTACCGGTTGAGGGGCATTCTTGGCAACAAAAAGACAACTGGGGTTATCAAAGTTTTAAAAATAAAACGGAGTTATTGGATCGTTATAAAAGACTTATTCATGATCTAAACCGTTTGATTCCAATGGGATTATCAGCGGCAGTTTATACGCAAACCACAGATGTGGAAGTTGAAACAAATGGACTAATGACCTACGATCGAAAAGTAATAAAAATGCCTGAAAGTGAACTGAAGGCAATTCACAAACCTTTATTTGAGTTTTTAATTAAACGTTAGTGTGTATTAGGTTGCTCTACTTTTGTGCAAGTGGAGTAACCTGATTCATGAAGATAATAAATTGAAAATTTATTTAAGTAATCCATCAATATATTCATAATGAAATTAAAATATGTCGCTATAGCTGTTCTGTTGTGTCAATCGCTTTTTTCGTCGGCGCAACATAATCCAGTCAAAAATAATTTGCGCGCACCTGCTTTTCCTCTAGTCACCATTGACCCCAATACCAGTGCGTGGTCGTATAGTGATGAACTTTATGGTGATGTTGTGCGGCATTGGACCGGAAAAACTTTTCCGTTGCTTGGCGTCATAAAAGTAGATGGTAAAGCCTATCGTTTTTTAGGTAAAGAGGAAATAGAATTAGAACCTATCGCACGAATGGGAGAAGATGATCACTGGAAAGCGCCATACACAGAGAAGGAACCTTCTGCCGGATGGAATACCTTGGCATTTGATGAAGCGAACTGGAAAACAGGGATTGCGCCATTTGGTACAAAAGATAAAGAATCTCATGCGAAAACAGATTGGCAAGAGCCTAAGATATGGGTTAGAAGGATTATCAACTTAGAAAAAGATTTAGCGGGACAGTCTGTTTATATTGAATTTACCCATGATGATGATGCAATTTTATATGTTAATGGAATAGAAGTCGTTAATACCGGAAATAGAACCGGTAAAAATAATCGCGTCAAACTCTCAGATGAAGTTGTTAAAACCCTTCGGAAAGGGAAAAATATCATTGGAGGTTACTGCCACAACAGAGTTGCAAATGGCTTTTTTGATTTTGGCTTATTTTTAGAAAGAGAGGGGAGTAATCATTTTGATCAGGAAGCAAAGCAAGAAAGCGTTGATGTGCAAGCAACACAAACTCATTATGTTTTTGACTGTGGGCCGGTAAAAGTGAAAGTAAGTTTTACTGCTCCTATGTTTTTGGATAATTTGGATTTACTGACACGACCTGTCAATTATTTATCTTATCAAGTTGAATCAAAAGATGGTAAAAAACATCAAATCGAATTCTATCTTGAAGCATCTCCAAACTGGGCATTAAATTCGCCATTACAAGAATCTGAAAGTAGTGAATTTAAAAATGGATCCTTACAATACGTAAAAACAGGAAGTAAGAATCAACAGATACTGGGTAATAAAGGTGATGACTTGCGTATTGATTGGGGATATTTTTATATGGCTGGAGATCAAAAAAATACCAAAGCAATGATTGGTGATAGCCATGATTTAAGGAAACAATTCTTAAAATCAAATCACGTTATTCAAAGCTCTGTTTCAGGGAAGCAACTGGCCCTGCGTCAGTCATTCTCCGTAACGTCCAAATATAGTGATAAGATACTTTTAGGTTACGACGATTTATATGCGATTCAGTATTTTAACGAAAACTTACGTCCTTATTGGAATAGAGATGGCCAAAGTACCATTGAAAAGCAATTTGATTTAGCAAATAAAGAATATAGCAAATTAATAAAAGCCTCAGATCAATTTGATGCCCAATTGATGCAAAGCGCGATCAAGGCTGGTGGTAAAGAATATGCAGCATTATGCGCACTTGCGTATCGTCAAGCGATAGCTGCACATAAATTGGTAAAAGCACCAAATGGTGATTTACTTTTGTTATCGAAGGAAAATGATAGCAATGGATCTATTGGCACCGTCGATATTACTTATCCCTCAGCACCATTATTTCTATACTATAATCCTGAACTGGCAAAAGGTCTTATGAATTTTATTTTCTATTACAGTGAAAGCAATAAGTGGACAAAACCTTTTGCGGCACATGACGTGGGTACCTATCCGATAGCAAATGGGCAAACCTATGGCGGAGATATGCCAGTAGAAGAGTCTGGCAATATGTTAATATTAACTTATGCTATTGCTAAAGCAGAAGGCAATGCTGCTTATGCAAAGAAACATTGGAAAGTCTTATCTACCTGGGTAGATTATTTGGTAGAGAAAGGACTTGATCCAGAAAATCAGTTATGTACAGATGACTTTGCAGGGCATTTTGCTCATAATGCCAACTTATCGATTAAAGCGATTTTAGGAATTGCTTCTTATGGTTATTTAGCGGAGATGATGGGTGATCAGCAAACCGCTGATAAGTATCTCAATCAAGCAAAATCAATGGCTAAGAAATGGAAGACAATGGCACAAGACGGTGATCATTATAAACTTACCTTTGATCAATCTGGTACGTGGAGTCAAAAATACAACATGGTCTGGGACAAAATATTAAAAATGAAAATTTTTGATGAAGATATTCGTACAACTGAGATCAAATACTATCTCACAAAGCAGAACATTTATGGTCTTCCATTGGATAACCGTCAACAGTATACAAAAACTGATTGGATTTCTTGGACTGCAACAATGGCCGATGACAAAGAAACCTTTGAAAAATTCATTAGCCCAGTATATCGTTTTATGAATGAGACAGTAGATCGTGTACCCATGTCAGATTGGATCTATACAGATAAACCTAAACGCTCAGGTTTTAAAGCTAGATCTGTAGTAGGTGGTTATTTTATCAAAATGCTGTCAGAAAAAATGGAAAAAGTAAAGTAGATTTAGATAGGTTGGTTTGTAGGGCCTTGTGTATACCTGTATGCAACAAGGCCCTTTTTTTAATGCAGGCTCAACCTACGGACATATTATTCATTTATCATGTATCAATTAAATGTAACCGGTCGTTTTTTAGTACTTATATGTACTGTTTATTTTTCGATTTCGTGTAGTAGTTTAGGATTGCGGAAGAGCAATCTGACCGGTGGCAGTGATGCTACTACTGGATCTAACACGTATTTGAATCCAGTATTTGAGCCCATACTTGCGGATCCAACAGTACTTAAAGATCCGAAGTCAGCCTATTTCTATGCGTATGGTACTGCTGATAATTGGGGAGATGAACACGGAGAACGTCTCGTATCTATATTACAATCTAAAGACCTTGTTCATTGGAAATGGATAGGGACAGCCTTTCAACAGAAGCCATCATGGAAAATGGCTGGAGGAATCTGGGCACCTGATGTTATCAAGCTAAAGAACAAATATTTGCTGTACTATGCATTTTCCACTTGGGGAGATTCCAATCCAGGAATAGGTGTCGCGGTTGCAGATCAACCTATTGGTCCATTTTTAGATCAAGGTAAATTATTCGATAGTCAAGAAATTCAAGTTCCCAATTCTATAGATCCCCATTTCTTCTCCGATAAAGGCATTAATTATCTGTTCTGGGGAAGTTTTAGTGATGCTGATACGCAAGGTACATATGGAATACCGTTGACAGATAATGGATTAGCTATTTCCAGTTTACAGAAAAAGTTTAAAGTGGCCGCAGGAGATTTTGAAGCTGTTATGATTCATAAACGTAGAGGGTATTATTATTTATTTGGTTCAAAGGGTTCTTGCTGTGAAGGAGCCAAGAGTACTTATCATATTATGGTGGGGCGTGCAAAAGTATTGCAAGGCCCATATTTTGATAGAGAGGGGCGAGATTTGAAAATGAGGGGTGCTGGCACGCTGTTGCTAGAGGGTAATGACAACTTTGTAGGTACAGGGCATAATTCTCGTATCATGACCGATGAGAATGGCATTGATTGGATGCTGTATCATGGAATAAACCCAAAGCAAAGCCGTGTATCTTCAGGAGGTAACAGACGCGTTCTGCTCTTAGATCAAATTAAATGGGTCGCCGACTGGCCTATAGTAGAAAATAATACCAGTAGCCATTTAACTAAGGAAGCACCATTTTTTAGAGCAGTACAATAGTCGACAGCACTATCTAAATTTTTAATCTATAGAGTTCGTAATACTAGCACTTAACAATCACTAGCTGTTAAGCTCCTTTCATATCTAGTTTTTTGTCTCGTTATATTCACTTGAAGATCAGTTGAGTTAATTTTAAAATTAATAATTACACTTTTTGGTAAAATTTGATAAATTCAATTTTACTGAAGTAATGAGTTGTTTTGACCAGGTGATGGATGCAGATTAAGACGAACTCGCAATTGATAAATCTACCCATTTTGTTTCGTACATACTCACAATTTCAACTGCTCTTTTGAGACCGTTAAAGAGCGGTTTTGTGTTTATCTGATGTATATATTCTCATGTACGAGAAGCTATTCTTTACTGCCTTTTATAGAATTCTTTTTTGTGTAAAAATCGATAAACTTACTTCCTTTGGATGGTCTTTATTCATTTATTCTTTTTTTTAACCAAGTTTTTATCCTCGGAAATCTTGTTTGAAAATATATTCAACATGTCGTTTTGTTTATTTATGATACTAATTAGCAGACTGTTGAGATGAATTGGTAGTGTCATGTTTTTTGTATTGATTAATTTTGATTAATCAATTATAGCATTAAACCTTCTAATATAATTAGAGACTTTATTTGAAACCACATGTATTCTGAGGTTAGGGAAATAGCGATTTTTATAAAATTATAGCTACTATTTTTTTGACCATTATCATATAGTTCTATACTGGTATAGCAGTTATAAATGTCTTCACCTGGTTTTTTAAAAGATCTAAATTACAAGAAGTAAATTAAAAATGTAGCAGTTTATATATCGTTAAAAAGTGGAGACCGTATTGAGGTCCTTTTTTTAATTTAAAAAGCTAATACCATTTAGCTGTGGTGATATTATTCACTTATGTTATTTGTATCGATGATAATACTTTAAATACTGAGAATAAATTTTAACCAAATTATATTTTATGATAACTAAACAGTTTATTAACAGCAATAGGTGTCTCCTAAGCAATATGCTATGGACATTTCTTGTACTTATTTTTGGATTGGGGGGCTGTAAGGATGATATTAAAAATGTCACTGAGGCGTTGCCTTTTGATCCAGCTAAACCTGTGGTTGTATCTGATTTTAGTCCAAAAGCGGGAGGTATGGGGCAGCGCCTTGTTATCTATGGACAAAATTTTGGAAATGATCCCACAAAGATAAATGTGCTTATTGGAGGAAAGCAAGCAAAAGTCATTAGTGCCGTCGGAGAATCACTATACTGCTTGGTCCCAAGGCAAGCGTTTAATGGGGACATTGAAGTGCGGGTCGGAGATCCAAATAAACAAACTATTGGTAAATCTGCAAAACCTTTTGACTACCAGCGCAAAATGGTTGTATCTACCATTATAGGATACCGAAACTCGCGGGGGGATGAACCGTGGAGGGACGGAAAATTTAAGGATGCAGACCAAAGTAAAATGGCAAGTGGATTCTGGGAGCCTTCTTTTATGAAATTTGATCCTGTGAATCCGAAGCATCTCTGGATGACATTCGATAATAACAATGGACTTTACTTGATCAATTTTGCAGATAGTACCGTAACAAAAAAACGTTCTGATTTTGACCGTCCCCGTAGTATTGATTTCACGGTTGATCATAAATATATGATTATCGCAGAAGACCGCGGCGGAGAAAATGATCGAGCAACTTATCGATTATCGCGTGATAGACAGTGGCAGGATAGGGAGGTGCTGACCACCTATAGGCAGTGTAATGGTGCCTCTGTTCATCCTATTAATGGGGAGATGTATTTTAATAGTTATGAGAAAGGACAATTTTTTCGTTTCGATCTGAATAAATATTTTAATGAAGGTCTTGATGTTAAAGGCTACGAACAATTATTTGTCGTGCATGATCCGCAATGGGAATATAAGATTTTGATTCATCCTACGGGAAACTACGCATACATTGTTGTCATTAACCAGCACTATATCCTTCGTGTCGATTATAATTGGGAAAAGAAACAGTTTAATCAACCGTATTTGGTTTGTGGTCAACTTAGAGGAGCTGGTTATGAGGATGCGGTAGGTTCTTCTGCAAGACTGCGAAATCCTTATCAGGGAGTCTTTGTTAAAAATCCGAAATACGTCGCTGATGGTAAGACAGATGAATACGATTTTTATTTCACAGATCAGCAGAATCATGCTATCCGTATCTTGAAACCCGATGGGAGTGTGACGACTTTTGCAGGAAGGGGCAGTTCCAGTATCAATGCTAATCCATATGGCTATGTAGATGGAGACCTGAGACAGGAAGCACGTTTTGACAGACCTTCTGGTATCGCTTACAGTGAAACAGAAGGTGCATTTTATATAGGAGATCAATCAAATCGCCGTATCCGTAAAATCGCACTTGAAGAAATGGATCAAAGTATTAACGAATAATCAGTGGTTTTAATGATGAAAAAATTCTTAATAATATGCATGTTGCTGTTCGGCTTCACCTGTAGTCTTTTGGCTCAAGAGATCGTCGAAGTAACTGGTGTCGTCACGGACGCCCAAAAACAACCTTTAGTAGGGGTTAGTATTTTTGTAACCGATTCACCTGGATTAGGTACGGTTACCGATAATAATGGTCGGTATAAAATCAAAGTAGAACGCTATAAAAGATTAACATTTTCTTATATCGGATATATTAAACAAGACCTGCTGATTAAAGATGTCTTTGTTATAAATATGGCATTGGAAAAATCAGAAACAAGTGTTCTGGATGAAGTTGTAATCACAGGAACTGGTGCCCAAAAGCAATTGACTTCTACAGGAGCTGTAAGCAGTGTAAATGTCAATGACTTGAAATCCAATCCAACTTCGAGCTTATCCAATGCATTAGCAGGAAATGTACCGGGTGTGATGGCCATGATGCAATCTGGACAACCGGGTAAAAATATTTCTGAATTCTGGATTCGCGGTATTTCAACTTTTGGTGGTGGCACAGGTGCACTCGTTTTGGTTGATAATATTGAACGTAATATCAACGATATCAATATTGAAGACATTGAATCCTTCTCCGTGCTCAAAGATGCTGCAGTTACTGCAATATATGGTTCTAGAGGTGCAAATGGAGTTATTCTCATTACGACTAAACGAGGTAAGGAGGGTAAAATTAATATCAATTTTAAAGATGAAACAATTTATAATACCCGAACGATAACTCCTCAATTTGAAGATGGAGTTACTTACGCTAATCTCTTAAACGAATCGCGGATCACGCGTAATCAGGCACCCATTTATCAACCTGAAGAATTAGAAATTTTGAGATTAGGACTGGATCCAGATTTATATCCAAATGTAGATTGGCAAGATCTGTTACTCAAAGATGGTGCGATGACCTATAGAGCCAATCTGAATATGAGTGGCGGTGGCCCCACAGCGCGCTATTTTGCTTCAGGGAGTTATGTTGAAGAAGGTGGGATGTATAAGATCGATGAAACATTACGTAATGATTATAATACCAATGCAAATTACAAACGTTGGAATTATCGTTTGAATACTGATTTTAATATCACAAAAACTACGGTAGCTAAAATTGGTGTTGCAGGATCGTTAGATAAACGAAACAGCCCAGGAATGGGGGATGATGATTTCTGGGGGGTACTCTTTGGGTATTCGCCCATCCGTACACCTGTTATGTATTCGAATGGTTACGTACCTGCGATCGGTACAGGGAATCAGACTAATCCCTGGGTAGTAGCTACGCAGACGGGCTTTAATGAGAATTGGACCAATAGTATCCAGACAAATGTATCTATAGAACAAAATTTCGATTTCATTACTAAAGGACTTCGGGCTAGGGGAATCGTCGGTTTTGATACCAACAATAAAAGTAATATATCCCGTCGTAAATGGCCTGAGCAATGGCGTGCTGAACGTGCGCGCGATGAAAATGGAAATCTGATTTTTACGCATGTATCCAATCCCAGTGAAATGTTTCAAATGAGTGGAGCTGAGGGAGAAAGACGTGAATTTCTGGATTTAATGTTCAATTATGATCGAAGCATTGGCGATCATAATATAGGTGGGGTAATCCGTTTTACGCGTGACGCCTTAGTAAAAACCGTAAACATTGGTGATGATATTAAGAATGGTATATCGAGAAGAAATCAAGCACTCGCAGGACGGGTAACCTATAATTGGAAAAATAGATACATTACCGATTTTAATTTTGGTTACACCGGTTCCGAAAATTTCGCTATTGGACAGCAGTATGGTTTTTTTCCAGCAGTTTCTGCAGCCTGGAACGTATCAGAGGAATCCTTTATCAAGGAAAACTTGGATTGGGTCAATATGTTTAAGATCCGGTATTCATGGGGTCGCGTCGGTAATGATCAATTAAAAGTAGGTAATAATCAGGAAAGGTTTCCTTATTTATATACGATCGAAGAAATCTGGCGAAGGAATAGTGACGGAAGTTTTGCTTTAGATGGTGCAGGTAACAGGATACCAGATGGGGGTTACCAATGGGCCGATTATGGTTTCAATAGGTACTATCAAGGAATGAAATATGCGCAAGTAGCGTCTCCATATGTGACCTGGGAGATGGCAACGAAACAAAATCTAGGATTCGATATTTCACTTTTTAAAGATAAGATTGTTGCTAATCTTGATTTCTTCAATGAGGAGCGTACAGGTATATATATGGAACGCAGATTTTTACCTGCGATCGTTGGACTTGAAAGTACGCCTCGTGCCAATGTAGGCGCGGTGCAGTCACGGGGTTTCGATGGTCGATTTGAATATAAGCAAACGTTAGGGGCTTTCAATATCACTGCAAGAAGTAATATTACCTATAGTAAGAATATCATTTTAGAAAAAGATGAAGAGAATAATGTGTACGGTTATCAGAATGAACGCGGTTTCCGTGTTGATCAGGCTAAAGGATTAGTTGCTTTAGGTCTCTTCAAAGATTATGATGACATCCGCAACAGTCCGAATCAAACTTTCGGAAATTATCAACCTGGAGACTTGAAATATAAAGATATTAATGGTGATGGAGTGATTGATGATGGTGACCGTGTACCTATTGGTGCTACCAGAAGACCAAATTTGATTTATGGTATCGGTGCTTCGATCAGTTGGAAAGCGATTGATCTAAATGTCCATTTTCAAGGAGCGGGAAAATCTACTTTCTCCACCTATGGAAAAACTGTGCACGCATTCAGTGAGGGCGAGTGGGGGCAAGTTATGAAAGGCGTAATGGGCGATAACCGTTGGGTTTCTGAGGATATTTCAGGAGATCCAGCGACTGAAAACCCAAATGCTTCCTATCCACGTTTAAGTTATGGCTATAACGCTAACAATTTTAGAGAATCTACCTACTGGCTTAGAAATGGTCAATATCTTCGTCTTAAAACGCTGGATATCGGTTACTCTATTCCTAAGTCATTAGCTAATCGAATCAAGACTAATAACATTCGAATTTTTCTTGTTGGAAGTAACTTGTTGACCTGGTCAAAATTTAAGCTTTGGGATCCTGAACTCGCGAGCCCTAGGGGTGAAGACTATCCGCTTCCGAAATCATTTACGTTAGGCATTAATGTTAATCTATAAATTGAATAAAAATGCAAAAGAAGATATATTTCATGCTATTATTTGTGCTGTGCACAACTTTTATTTCCTCCTGTAAAAAGAATTATCTGGAATCTGATCAATATTTTAAGGATCGGATCACGATTGAAAAAGTCTTTAAGAGTAAAGTATATACAGAGGAGTGGTTAGCACATGTTTTCCAAGAGTTTAAAGGAGAGAATGTTGACGTTGCCAGCAAGGGGCTCACGCCCCATAATTTTGCAGATGATATGTATTATGGTGATCGGGATCGTGATTTTGATCCTTCAAAGACCGAACTATCCTATAATATGTTCAAAATGGGGATTTATACTGAAAATGATAAGCAAGGTAGCTGGACGCAGTGTTATCGGGGCATTCGCAATGCCACTACTTTTATTCATCATGTGTATATGAATACAGAAATGACTGCTGCTGAGATCGAAGATTATCGCGGGCAAGCTCGTTTTGGTAGAGCTTACCTCTATTGGTTACTCTTGCGGAAATACGGTCCGATTCCATTGTTACCTGATGAAGGAATTGATTATACACAAAGTTATGATGACATTGCTACAGCACGCAGCACCTATGAGGAGTGTGCTAAATTTATTGCTGATGAGCTATTATTGGCGGCTAAAGAAATGGAAAAGCTAGGTATGAATCGTGGTCAAGATGGTTCTGCTCGCCCTAGTTGCGGTGCCGCATTGGCCACACGTGCTAAAGTATTGCTGTATGCGGCAAGTCCATTAGCCAACGGAAATACGTCAAGCTTTTCAGTGAGATTGGTCGATGATGTCGGTAAGCGGTTGCTTTCAGTAGATTATCAAGATGAGAAATGGGCTCTGGCTGCAGCCGCTGCGCGAGATGTGATTGAATTAGGCGTATATCGGCTGTATTGGGTTCCAATCCAAGAAACTGGTGATGATGCAACTGTAGTTCCGCCAAATGATAATAATTTTTCAGGAAAGAACTGGCCGGAAGGTTGGGCAAATATTGATCCTGCCAAATCCTATGCGCAAGTGTTTGACGGTACTTTGCAAGCCTCAGGAAATCCGGAACTTATTTTCACTAGAGGTAATAATCAAGATGGTGAAAGCGTAGCAGATATGGTTATCCATCAGTTGCCTCGTTCTGCAACCGGATGGAATACGCATGGTCTTACACAGAAGCTCGTCGATGCATATTATATGAATGACGGAAAAGATATTCCAGGTAAAGATAGTGAGATCGGACGTGGAAATGGAACAAACCGGTTAAGTGGTTATGTATCAGCTGATGATTATAGCAAAGGTAAATATAGGCCATTGAGAGAAGGTGTTTCTTTGCAATATGCCAATCGAGAGCCTCGGTTTTATGCTTCTGTTGCTTATAATGGTAGCTTCTGGACTTTACTGAATGAGACCTTGGAACGCAATCGCAATCAGCAAGTGTTTTATTACCGCGATGATACAAAGGGTAATGGCTTCAACTCATCCAATGCATACTGGCTTCGTACGGGTTTTGGAGTGAAAAAATTTGTTCATCCAAGTGACACTTATGAGGGGGGGAGTGCGTCACGCGTTATTTCAAAAGCTGAACCTGCCATTCGTTATGCTGATATTTTATTGGTCTATGCCGAGGCATTAAATGAATTAAGTGGTTCCTATAATATTCCTTCGTGGCGCGGTACAACTTATGCGATCAGTCGCGATATTAAAGAGATACAGCGTGGTACTCATCCGGTTCGTATTCGTGCTGGTGTACCAGACTATCCTGCTCAGGTGTATACTAGCAAAGTGGAATTAAGAAAAACTTTGAAACGAGAACGTTTTATAGAATTGATGGGAGAGGGACAGCGTTACTATGATTTACGTCGTTGGATGGATGCGCCTGTTGAGGAGGCTTTACCAGTTTATGGGTGTAATATTTTGATGAATGTTAAGGAGCGAGATCTCTTTCATAGACCAGTAGCCATATGGACACTTAAAACGACCTTTGCGGATAAAATGTGGTTTTGGCCGATCAGTCATAGTGAGCTTAAACGTAATAAGAGATTGACTCAAAATCCAGGATGGACTTACAATGATTAAAGATATGTGATGCTTATGCATATGAGCTAAGCGGTATAACACAGTGATGGAATATTGTAAAATTAGTTGATGCATGCTTTTAGATCGTAAATAATATAGTACTTAAAATAAATGCCTTTAAAAAAAAAGAGTGTTACTAAACTCTTGTATGCCCTTTATAATTTACACTTATAAAAATAAATTGTCCAATGAAAAAAAGATATATACAACTCTTGTTACTCTCTTTGCTGTTCTTATTTAGCGGCTGCAATGATGAATGGAAAGATGAACAATTTGAAAATTTTGTGTCATTTAAAGCACCTTTGACAATTGAGGGTGTTTCTAATATCTATGTGCGGTATAAAGGAGATCAGAAAACGACTTTCATGCTACCTATGATCGTTAGCGGATCGACTATCAATGATAAAAATATGACTGTTCAAGTTCGTGTGGATCCCGATACATTGAAGGTGTTGAATTATGAACGTTTTCAAAACAGGGAAGATTTTTATTACCGGGAGCTTATGAGTCAATACTTTTCAATGATTCCAGCAGTTCATATAAAAGCTGGTGAAAGCACTGCTTTAATGCCAATAGATTTCACGCTTAAAAATATTGACATGGTCGATAAGTGGGTTCTCCCATTAACGATCTTGGACGATGCGTCCAATGGATACAAAGCTAATCCTCGAAAACATTATCGTAAAGCTCTATTGCGTATCTATCCTTTTAACAATTACTCGGGAACCTATAGCGGTACAGCTTTGAAAACAAATATGGAGGGATATGAAAACGAAACTCCTATTGTTAAAAGTGAAATTCGGAGTTATGTCGTTGATGAAAATACGATTTTCTTTTATGCAGGAAACATAGATGAAGAACGACAAGATCGTGGTAAATATAAAATTTATGCAACTTTTAATGAAACTGGTGGGGTCAGCTTTCGTGCTGATAATGCCAACATGAATTTCAAAGTGAATAAAGATGCCAGTTATACTATTTCAGAGCAGATGGATGCGGTAAGGCCTTATCTACTGCACCGCTACATTGCTATCAATAATATTGACTATCAATTTACCGACTATACGATGGTTCCAAATGTTGCTATTAAATATAAGGTTACGGGGTCATTGATTTTACAACGGCGATTGAACACCGAGATTCCTGACGAAGATCAGTCAATCGAATGGTAAAGAAGGAACGATCGGATGTGTCGCAGAAAAACTAGTTTGGTGATTTAGTTTGTAGGAAAATGCGGAGCGTAAAAACTTCGCATTTTTTTTATTTTAACGGGCTAACATCATGGAAGATATTAGCCCGTTAATTTTAAAGGTTGCGTTTTTATCATATTGTGAGAAACAGTAACCATGTCTGGCTTTTTTATTTGGTTGTTCAATTATTCATGATTTTGAATCGGTTCGTTTGTTTGCGCTAAACGTTGGGAACCATTATTTGCAGGACATGAGATATCGTCTGTCGCATCATAGATTAATTTTTTACCTGGTTTTATTAATTCTTCAGGTACATAAATTTGAATACGGGTTATGCTATATCCACTAGGGAAATAACGAATATAGTAACCATCAGGATGTAATGTCCAAATTCCACTTGGTGTATCTGTTCTTGGCATAGCCATACCCGCCAAAATTGCATATTGTTCAAATTCTTCATAGGAGTAATTACCTGAAGAAACTAGGCTTCTAATATTATTTTCAGCTTCAAAGACTGCGCGCAGCGATGCAGGCAATTGTTCTTTGGCAGCAGCCATTGCATCAAAAGGTAAAATTCCAAGTGCGCCCCCTTCTAGTTGCAAAAGTTGTTTAGGTGTTAGCAATGTCAATGCTGTTTCTTTTACGGAGCCAGCGTAATCGATAAATTTTGTTTTAGCTATTATTGTCCATAAAAGCATCTGAATATCGCTTTGTTTTACTTCGGGATGTTGTTCAGCACTTTTAAGTATGGCTGTAACAACTTCTTTTTTCTTACCTAAGGTGGGTGCATACATATAACCATCTCCCGATGATGGCGCATGAGTGCCCGCTTTTAAGCAGTAGCTTTTGTTTGTCATCTCGAAATGACCAGCCTGTAAAATATAACCATCTTTGGCGTTTCTGGGAAGTTCCTGTAATGGCTTATAATTTGCATCTTGTTGAAAACTTGGCATCTGCTCACCTTTTCTATCTACATCTTCAAAATTTGTGGATATCGCTTCGGGTTCTTTGAGTAGTTTGTCCAAACCTAGTGCTTGTGTGCCTTTACTTGTTGCTACTTTTCCTACTTTATTGAGAAAGCCTCCAAGTTGTGCGGTTGCAAGCTCAGTTGTGAGTATAAAACTTAACAAAAGTGATAGTTTTAATACCATTTTTTGAATTTTCATAGTTTTTCTATTTATGGTTAGTTTTTGTCTATTTCAAAAGCTTTGTTCATCATCTAGTTTTATCGTACTCGTTGACTTGTTTCTAGATAAGTAAAGATAGGTATCCTTTATTATTATGGAAATATAAGAATTGAAAAAACATTAACAAGTCCACAGAAGTCCTATGTTTATTGGATATAGATCCAGTGTAGCCAGTCTTTTTCCAGTTCCTTTATTGTATTTTTAATCAAGTTGAACTTAAGTTTAGGATATTTATTGTGTATGTATTACTTCAATTGATAAGTCTGGCTAAATACTTTTGAAGAGAAATAATACGGAAATCTAGAAGTAGGAAAATTAGCTCCGAAAGGCTCCTGTTTTTTCAGTATTTTCTTTTGAATGGAGAACAGTATGATGGTAGGGGTAATAGAATATTGACTTGTCTTCTTAGTCTAAGTATGAATTGGTAAGTTGTTTTTTTGTTAAAAAACAAAAGGTTTTCAAACGGGGAGAATGAAAACCTTTATAACCAATTATAAACCTAAATTATGATGACACAAATATAGTGTTATTTGTACACTAAGACAAATTTTTTTTAATATTTTTTTCGAATTGTATCCTATTTTGATTTAACCTTAATTTTTACGGGTTATTCGTTTCTTTTTTATTTCTTTGCAGTAGCGTTTTCTTTGTTTGATTTTGGGATAAGGTATTGCTTGCTATTTTGAAAACAGATTGAATATTATGCTTAGCATAAAGCATCTTATACGTTATTGATGGAGAAAAATGCGCACTATTACTTTTTACCCTGTTTTATTATAGTACCATTTGAA
This sequence comes from Sphingobacterium sp. B16(2022), assembly GCF_012030425.1. Taxonomy (GTDB): domain Bacteria; phylum Bacteroidota; class Bacteroidia; order Sphingobacteriales; family Sphingobacteriaceae; genus Sphingobacterium; species Sphingobacterium anhuiense. Next base: position 941,346 of record NZ_JAAUVN010000002.1, read on the forward strand.
TTATATTCAATGAAGGTAAAGTGGGGTTATCATATCAGTAATAGTTGAAAATATAATAAGTGAAAAATATTGGAGGTTATAATGTATTTATCATCACCGTATGTTTTTTTTAAAAGATTAGATGATGAAAACATTAAAAGATTTAATAAATAAGGATGGATTTGGTTGGGCACTTGTACAAAAGTGGATGGAAAATTCAAAGAATACCTTTGAAACTTTGCCAAGAGTTTCTAAGCGAGCTGATGAGGAGTTGTTACGCTTGCAGATTTCAACTAAATCGCCGATGGGGGCTATTGTTTTTGAAACAGGGGGTATTCTAATTGAAAATGGATGGTTACGTATCTTAGGTTCGGGTTCCACAAAGCTGAATAGAGGTATGATGGAGTGGAATAAAGGTAAGACCTATGTCAATGAAGGAGAGAAAGGGGGCTTCTTACTGATTGCTGATGATGTTTTGGGTGGATATTTTGCAATTAATGCTGGGGAGCTGGGGGAAGAGATAGGTGAAATATATTACTTTGCTCCAAATACTTTGCGTTGGGAAAGTTTGGAATGCGGTTACGCAGACTTCATTAATTGGTCATTAAATGGAGACCTTGGTTTATTTTATCAAGACTATCAATGGGATGGTTGGAAAGCAGATGTTGCAACGGTTGAAGGAAATCAAGTGTATTCTTTTGATCCCAATCTGAGTGTACCTGAAAAGAATAATAATATACGAAGGAGCAAAAGACTAATTTTGATTGATGAACATGTCAAATTAGCATTGCAGTCTATATAATCGTAACGTATTGTGATTAGTCTTTTTCGGCATAATTGCTCTTGTGAAGATTCGATCTTTCATAGTTAGTCGCTGGATATTTTGTTATTACACAGTAGGTAGTGAAAAAATTATCCAGCGATTTTAGTATAGAATGAAATGTTTGTTTAAAGGAATTGAAACGTGAATTTTAACGTTATAAGTTTGGTTTTCTGTTAAAAAACAAAAGGTTTTCAAACGGGGAGAATGAAAACCTTTATAACCAATTATAAACCTAAATTATGATGACACAAATATAAGTGTTATTTTTACACTAAGCAAAATTATTTTAAATTTATTTATTCAAATTGCACAAATATGACTTTTGATTAGGTAAGCGTAGATGTTCAACAGTTGTATTAAGTGATCATTATTTATTATTAGGTGTATGAATAATAAGATTAAAAAACAATTTCCAGTTAAAACAGTACAGCCTGTCCTGGATCAAAACTATTGGAATACGAAGTGGCAGAACAATCAAACCGGTTGGGATATCGGTTATGCTTCTCCGGCTATTACCGCGTATATGGCGCAATACCCTAATAAAAATGCGGCAATTTTAATAGCGGGCTGCGGAAATGCCTACGAAGCGGTCTACTTATTAGAGAATAATTTCACTGACATTACTTTAATTGATTTTGCTGAAGAAGCAGTTAAAGGATTGATTGAAAAATTTGCGGGATATCCTGCTATAAAGATTCTTTGTACAGATTTTTTTGAACACGAGAGGCAATATGATCTGTTGTTGGAACAAACTTTTTTTTGTGCGATTGCACCGGAAAGACGTGCCGATTACGTGCAAAAAGTATTATCCTTGCTGAAACCACAGGGTCGGATTGTTGGTTTACTTTTTGATAAAGCATTTGAAGCACCTGGGCCTCCTTTTGGAGGTGATGTTGTTACTTATGAAAAGCTTTTCAGACCTTTTTTTTCCATCGACAAAATGGAAAAGTGTTACAATAGTATTTCACCAAGAGCAGGAAAAGAGATTTTTATTAATTTTTCAAAACCTTAATCCAATTATGGAATTCTATGAGAGCAGGCGCATAAGAGCTTACACGGGTTTTCTTCCATATAGTAGCAATCGTTTAAAGGCATATATGGCTGGAAATTTGGGAAATTTTTGTTCGATACGACTTTTATAAACCGTAATAAACTCTTCTTTTTGATCCTCCTGTAGTTTGTCCAGATAAGGAATTAAAGCAGAGCCAGAAATAAAGTTTAGTAATTCTTGTGAACTTTGTGCAATTATGGGATATACTTTTTGAATAATTTGCAAATTTATCAATCCTGCGTCATACATAATTGCCGCATATTGATCTATTGATAACATTGGTGATTCTCTTTTCCATCCACTGAGATAGTCATTAAATGGCTGTTCTTGTACTAATGTTAATAAAATTTGATTTAAGATATTATCCGATTGCATCGGCATTTGAATTGCAATTTGGCCATTGGGATTTAATAGCGACAAAAGATCGGGAAATAAGGTTTGATGGTTATCAGACCACTGTAATGCCGCATTGCTAAATATCAGGTCCCATTTTTGTTTTGTATCGAGGACATCCTCAGTAGTAGCTATTTTAAACGCTAATCTGTCATTTTTAAATTGTGAAGACTCCGATAACATCGCTTCTGAAGAATCAACACCTACAAATTGCGCGTTTTTTAACTTGTTGGACAGGATAAAAGTTTGTTCACCTGTACCACAGCCAATATCGATACAATTTTGTTGTGGTTCTTCAGTAATAAAATTGATTAAATCGTAAAATGGTTGATTGCGTATATCTTTAAATTGATTGTAAATTTGGGGATTCCACTTCATATTTTTCTATGTTATGATTGTCAATACATCTTTGTAATCTAATTTAACTAAATTTTGATTGATAAACACTAATTATATGTTCAGCTTTTGTTTTTCTTTTTTTTTTGGCTATCAATTACAATTTTTTCTATGTTGAAAACTAAGTGTAAACAATTTATATTTTTTTGATAATAAAATTTTATTTTCAAATTGCTTGATTTTAAGTTTGTTATTTTCTTTCTTTATATCGAAAGTGACATATTGTCAACTTTAAATAAGTTATTCAGACATTTTGTCTATGTATTTTTTGTTTTAATGTTTTGGTATGGGAATTGAAATACTGATGTAAATTGATTAATAAAAAATAAAGTATAAACATAAAAGGAGGACAAAAAATGGCATTAATTAAATTTCCAACAAAAAGCTTGAATACTGATTCTGTAAATCCATTTGTAAGTACAGTGTTTGATAATTTGTTTAACGATTCTTTTATTTCGGATCGTCTGATTTCCCGCGTTCCGGCGGTGAACATTTCGGAGACAGAAAAGGCTTTTCGTATTGAGCTGGCTGCTCCAGGTTTAACGAAGTCTGATTTTAAGATCAATGTAGATAAAAAAATAATAACTATATCTGCTGAGAAAAAAGAAGAGTCAGTAAGTGAAGAGAAATTATTTAGTAAAAGAGAGTTTAATTACACTTCTTTTTCAAGATCTTTTGCATTGCCTGAAACGGTAGATCACAGCAATATTGACGCGGTCTACGAAGATGGTGTTTTAGTAGTGACAGTGGGCAAGAGAGAAGATGCTATTGTAGCAAAAAGATTAATAGAAGTTAAGTAATATGTGTTTATTGAAAAAAGCTTCAAGGAGTAAATTCCTTGAAGCTTTTTTTATTCTAAAATTTCTGTGTAATCGTCCGCTTTAGGAATTTTATCCATAAAATGATTCCATTCTTGAGGAATGAATGTTAATTTTCTTTTTTCTAAATCTAGCCAAGCACCATCGACATTAATGGTAGCACTTTTTGTTCCATCTGCTTTAAAAACGATATGCCTAAAAGAAAATCGGCTATTGGAAATATTGAATTTGGTTAATTCTACTTCAACATAAATTTCTTCATCGAGATGAATTTCTCTATGATATAGTAGCTCTTCTCTAAATAGGATGGGGCCTATGTGATGTTTAGCAAATTGCTCTAGAGATAATCCAATTTTATTTAACATATTGCTTCTTGCTTGTGCACAGAAGTCTGCATATGCGGAGTGACGTAAATGCCGATTTGGATCAATCTGCGCCCATAATACCTGACCTTTAAAAAATATTTTATCCATACGATGATATTTTTTGTTTTCAACCTAAAATAGTGAATAAAATGCAAAAGATTCTTTTTTTTAAATATTGACTGTAACATTTTCAAAAATGCGGTACTAATCCTGTATATTAAACTTAATTACATTAAGAGGCTACACGATTAATGATAAAGCCAGACGAACAGCAATTTTTAAAACAGATAGAGCAGAATAAAGGTGCTATCATTAAGGTGTCTCGAATGTATATGGACAACTTAGAGGATCAGCAGGATTTATTTCAGGAAATTGTTATGCAGTTATGGCGGTCTTATGGCTCCTTTAGGAAGGAGAGTTTATTTTCTACCTGGCTGTATCGTGTGGCAATTAACACTGCCCTCATGTATTTCAAAAAGGAGAAACGCCGGCCTGATCAGCATGAGCTTACTGTTGATATTGATGTCGTAGATGAATTTGATTCGGAAAGAAAAGAGGAGCAGTTACGTTATTTCTATCAAGCAGTTCAACATCTGAATCCTGTAGAGAAAGCATTAATCTTTCTGTTTTTGGAAGGACAAAGTCATCGCGATATTTCTATTAATCTCGGTATCTCTGAAGTAAATGCACGTGTTAAATTGAACAGAACCAAAGAAAAATTGCAACAGATTATTAAAACACAAGGTTATGAATTTTGATGAATTAAAAGAACAATGGAATAAACAAGCGGAAAATAATTTTGAGATTGATCCAAATCTTAATCATTATAAATCCGTTGGTAGCATTCTTGTGAAACTGAGGAGAAATATTAAAATGGAATTTTTCTCATGGTTGTGTGCAATTACATTTTTGATGTTATTGCCCAACATTGATACCTATATGATCACAGGATATACAAAAGTTGCCTATTACTTTTTATTACTTCAAATGTGCATATCCAGTCTATTTTACTATAAAAAGTTTTTTTATTTTTATAAAACCACAAAGCAATTTGAACTATTAAGTTCCCGTGAAAATCTGTTAAAGTTGTATTACGATTTAAAATTTTCGATTGAAACTTATAAAATGTCTTCTTATTTATTAGTTCCTCAGGGAATTCTTATTTGTTTCATATTTTTCTCTTTAGGTCATTCTGCGGAGTGGGCAGATAAGATTTATCATTTTGGTGCTACTTGGGAAAATGATTCCTCGTTTATCATATTTTTTATTCTTGGGGTTTTTGCAGGTTTGATTTGTTTGGTTGTTTGTATTGAGTCTATGAGTTATTACTACTATGGCAAATATTTGAAAATGATCAAAAAAAATATCGATGCCCTAGAGGAAGAGTAATTGTAATAAAACTGTTTTATTTTGAGTTATCAATCTTTAAAAGAGTTTCTCAATTCGATTTGTGGGCAAGGTTTTTGTATCTTGATGATCTAATCGAATAAAAGGTTATGATGCAGCATTCAGCTAAAAAAATACAGCGTAGTTCTCATATCATTAGCGTACTTGCTAAATATGGATTTCGCGATATCTTAAACAGACTCCCCTGGAATACCGGTAAAACTTCTTTAGAAATAGGTGTTGATGTCGAGAATATTTCCGTTTACAGACGTATTCGAATGGCCTTGGAAGAGTTGGGGCCAGCATTTGTTAAGCTTGGGCAGTCTGCCTCTACACGCGAGGGTTTATTGCCACAAGAGCTTATTGAAGAATTGAAGTTTTTGGAAGATCGTGTTGATCCATTTAGCATTGATATCAAAAGTTATATTGAAGAGGAACTGGATATTATTTTTGATGATCATTTCGCTTCTATTGATCCAGAACCTTTTGCCGCCGCTTCTATTTCCCAGGTTTATAAGGCGAAACTCATGGATGGAAAAGATGTTGTTGTTAAAGTTCGTAGGCCTCAAGTCGATGAGATTCTGAAAACGGATTTATCTTTAATGCGAGATATTGCCCGGATTTTGGTAGGCTATAGTGAACCTTTGCACAACCTTAATTTACCATTAATTGTTGACTCTTTTGCAACCACCTTGGTTCAGGAAATTTCGCTGTTAAATGAACGTCATAACATAGAGCGTTTCGCCAAAAACTTTAAGGGCAACAGCAAAATCAGTGTTCCTAAAGTTTATCCGAAAATAAGTTCTGATCGTATCCTGACAATGGAATTTATGGACGGTGTTAAAGTGACGGATAAGGAGAAGTTGCAGTCTATGGGGCTTGATTTAGAGGAGATTGTAGATAATGGCATCAATCTTTATTTAGAACAGGTGATCGTACATGGTTTCTTTCATGGCGATCCTCATCCTGGTAATTTACTTGTGCTTCCAAATGGTAAACTAGCTTTTATTGATTTTGGAAATATGGGTAAATTGTTAGGTATAGACCGACAAAATTTAGAAGAGTTTATCCAGGCGGCAGTTTCTTCCAATGCGATGCATCTAGCTGATACGATAGAAGATGTGGCGGTTGTGAGTAATATTCCTGATCGTGCTAGATTTGAACGTTCTTTGTATGAGATTTTTGATCTGATTGATAACGTCTCATTGGGAGATATAAGTTTGGAGTCATTATTTGATAAATTATGGACGATCATTGGGGATAACCGTCTTTATTTTCCTGAATATATCTATCAGCTTATTCGAGGCATATCATTAATGGAGGGAATTGGCAGACAACTCAATCCAAACTTGAATATTATGAAGAGTATAAGACCGTTTGCAAACCGTATTATGCGGGAGCGAATGGATCCAAAATATTTATTTGAAAAAGGGAAGAATAAGGCTTTTTCTTTTGCTCGTGATATTGAAAAACTTCCTGATGATCTTAGAGGCTTATTTAGGCAAATAAAGCTTGGAAATTTCACGCTTAATCACCACTTGATCAGTGCTAAGTCATTTACCCAGATCTTAAGAAAAGGCGTTAACCGTATTGTAATCGGAATTATGGTTTTGTCCTTGAATATGCTTGCAGGTATGGTTATTATCGCGCATGTTGAGCCTAAATTTTTAGGAATTCCAGTTTGGGCATGGGTGTTTTTAGGAACTTCTTTTTCTTTATCGATTTATCTATTTATAGCTATGATACGTGCTAAAAATCGAGATTAGTCAATAGAGGTTAGACATGATATAAAATAATATGATACAAATAAATTTAGAAAATAAGGAAGCATTGGTTGGTGCCAGTTCTGGTGGTATAGGTTGCGCAATAGCACAACAATTAGCCTTACATGGTGCATCTGTCACTTTAATGGCTAGAAATGAAGAGAAGCTGAAAATTGCACTTGCTACATTAGATAGGAGTAGAGGACAGCAGCACCGTTATCTTGTCGTAGATTTTAATGATTTTGAAGAATACCAACGTGTAATATCCCAGTATTTTACTCATCATGTTGTTGATATATTGATTAATAATACCAATGGTCCGAAGGCCGGCACTATTGCAGATCAATCATTAGCAGACTATCAACGGGCATTTGACTTATTATTTAAGACTCACTGTTATACGACAGATCTGGCATTACCTCATATGAAAAGTGCGGGTTATGGGCGTATCATTAATGTTTCTTCGTTAACTGTAAAAGAGCCAATGTCAAATTTGGTATTATCGAACACAGTGCGTACGGCATTAATGAGCTGGAGCAAATCATTAGCGAAAGATGTTGCCGTTCATAATATAACAGTTAACAGTGTATTGACAGGTCTATTTGATACTGCGCGCATTCAATCATTGACACAGATGGATGCGGAGCGTCTAGATATACCGTATGAAGAGGCTTTGTCTTTGCGATTGAAGCAAGTTCCCATGAATAGATTGGGCAGACCCGAGGAGTACGGTTATCTTGTCGCCTTCATCTGTTCTGAGTATGCGAGCTACCTCACGGGATCCAATATTCCACTTGACGGTGGCATGATGAATGGATTTTAAAATAAAAGCCCTTAAGTATTTACTTAAGGGCTTTTATCTGTTTATTTTCTTAATTCAGTACGATTTCTGTATTTACTGTGATAGCCACATCTGCTGCGACAGCTTCAACCCCTGATGGTAATTTATCATTATATTTCATTCCGAAATCAAAGCGATTAATAGTAGTTTTCGCAGTGAAACCAGCCCGTGTCTTTCCCCAAGGATCAGTAATGATTCCTCCGTTCTGAGTAACGTCAAAAGTAACTTTCTTTGTCACATCTCTGATTGTTAGATCGGCGATTAATACATATTTTCCTTTTTTACCCTGTTTAAAAGAAACAGATTTTAATTTCATTGTTGGATATTTCTCTGCATTGAAAAAGTCATCTGATTTTAAATGGCCGTCACGAGCATCTATTCGTGTGTCAATACTGTTGACATCAATCGTGAAATCTAATTTTGCATTATCAAAACTTTCTTTGTTCGGAGCATCAATGGATCCGGATACTTTCGTGAATTCACCATCGACAAAGCTTATCCCTAAGTGATTTACATCAAATCTTGCGTTTGTATGTGCAGGATCTGCACTCCATTTTACTTGTGCTAAGGCGCCATTGATCATTAAGACTGTGGCTGCTACAATTTTCAATAAATTATTCATAATCTTTCTTTTTATCTTTTTTAACAGTAATCTTGTTCAAAATGTTTGTCGATAAACAAATAAATTGTTGTATTAACTTGTACAAAGATGACGAATAATGCTGTTTTAAAAATTGACCTACATCAATAAAATGTACTATTTTTTTGGTTTTAGGATCTGCCTTTTTAATCGGCTTAAAAACTCTTGTGTAACTCCGATATAAGATGCGAGCTGCAAATTAGATATTCTGGGGTATATTTTTGGATAACGTTTAATAAAATCCAGATAGCGCTCCTGCGCCGTAAATCCCAGAGCCGCAATGATGCGATGTTGTGATGCTACTTGAGCTCTTTGGGACATAATTCTGAATAGCCGTTCTACTTGAGTACAATTAGTGAAGAGTTTTTCTTTCTGTTCTCTCGAGATTATTAGTATTTCAGAATCTTCTAAAGCTTGAATATATAATTGAGCGGGTTCTTGATCATTGAAGCTGGCAATATCTGATATCCACCATTCTTCTATAGCGAAGTATAAAATATGTTCTTCTCCATTTGGAGTCAAATAGAAAATTTTAAAACAGCCTTTCTTTACAAATCCTTCAAAATTGCATATTTCCCCTGCCCGCAGAATGAAGCTCTTTTTTTTTACATGTGTTTGGGTGTAACTAGACGTGATCTGTTCAAGTTGTTCTTCTGTAACGGCTATTCTTTTTTTTATGTAATCCTTGAAAATGTCCATGAGATAATTAATTCTGAAATGATATTAACTAGAGACTTTAATAAAAGAAATTTCTTCTAAAGTATCAGAAATCCCAAATACTTTGTATCCATGTTGATGTAAAGAGTTTAATAACTCTTTTGTTTTTTCAATTCCATTATCAAAAAATCTTTCGTGTATTTCTAATAAAATCTGGCGGATCTCGATGGATGAATTTAGAATACTTTCTATGACGCAATATTCTGAGCCTTCAATATCCATTTTTAGCACATCGATGTAGCTATGGTTGTTTTCAGATACAATATCTATAAGTGATTTCATTTGTACTTCTACCATATTATTCTCATCAACATTTTGATGGTTAATGATGGAGCCGGAGACATGCTCTTTGTTTTTTGGTAAATTGAAATGGGTTATTCTGGTTTCCTTGTCCAATCCGAACGGATGAAAATGAAATTTGGGAGATAGATCTGATCGTTGCGCTATCCATTCAATTGATTTCGGTGTTGGGTCATAGCCATGGACATGGCAATTGTGCTTTTGTATAATGGCATCATCAAAAGAAGTGTCTTGTCCTATTCCAAAAGAGTATACAATCGCATCGGGATGCAGCAGATCTGGATTGACAAAAAATCCACCATAAGAATTTCCGTACCAAACATGTGGACATTTATGTTCGATCTTGAATGATGATATTTTTCCAGAAAGTATTTTATATTGCTTCTTCAACGTGTTGATTAGGCTTGGACTCATATAATTTGTATGTTTGATGGTGGTCGTAAGTTACGATAAAAATTAATTTTAATGATATTCTAATTAATTTAAGGGTGTTAGAAAACCGATTTTTGTTAATTTTTCTGACGCTGCCAATCCATTGGGATTGCAACCTAGTTTTCCTTCAGGAACTTCCAGTCCTTGTTTGTTATAAAAATCTTTCCAAAAGTTGTCTATTTCACCCGTAGCAGGATTGATGAAGGTCATGGGCTCTAAGGTAAAAATTTGAGATTTTCTAAAAGCTCTTTCGATAAAATCGGAACAATAGTAAGTGTTTTCATTTAAAATATAGCTCCAATTGTACGGTTTTCCCAGCATATTTTTTGCAGTTTTTATCGCTAGGGGTATAGCTTTCTGATATTCTTTTTTTAGTCTGTAAACGACTAAATTGTTTTGATTATTTTTTTGAGAATCATAAAAATCTTTTAAGTTTTGACGTATGGATCCATTTTTGGAACTTGCGTGTAAAACAAAAATAGAATCATGCTCAACTTCTAAGAGTCCAATGTGATCAAAAGAATTTTTTTTGTCACGTTGTGTCACACGGTTTATAGCTCCAGATAGATTTTCTTGTTCCGCCTCTACAAAGATAAGATCACCATTTTTAAGGTTTTTAGTTTCAACTTTTTGAGCAAAACAAAGTTGGGATAAAAGTATAACTAGGATGCTGAAGAATATTCTTTGTGCTTTCATGGCATAAATTTACATGCAATTTGATGTAAATAGAATCATTAGCTAAAAATAATTATGTAATGATAGAATGTTTGTATCTTTGCAAGATGGGAAAAATGTATAATGATGTGGTGGAATTATTGCCCGAATTGATTCATTGCTTCAATAATCATTTGATGTTTGATAGCTTAGAGGAGGAAGATGTAATTTCATTTCTTCCAATCGAAGATGAAGAAGTTGCGAAAGAATTTGTAGCTCATACAAATAAGGTATTATCCGACCACTTTGAAGTTGAGGATGGTGAATTATGTTATCCTGAAGACAGTTATTTGGATAAAATTGACAATCCTATTTTCTTTTGGAAGGATTATTTAGGATGCTTTTTTAATTTTGAATTGGTTGAGGATTTGTTGGATAGAGAAGATATAAGAGGAACAAGTTTTGGAACTTACCGAATTACCCATATTGCCTTTATTAACGAAGTAAATAAACGGATCAAAAAAAGAAGATTAAATGGAATAAACCTTGAGTATCGTGTTATTCCAACTCCTTTGGACAGCAATAAACATTGGAATCGTACATACGATAAAGAATTTTAATCAAATCATTATCTATCGTTTTAAACGTTCGCTAAGTACTGTTTTTTTAATGTTTTGTATTTAGTTTTTTGTAAATTGCCCTATTATTTTCTAAGCTATCAGAATAGCTAGCAGTATTCTTCTTGTTTAAATTCCGTTGAAATGAAATATATTTTATTCGTACTTCCAGTCATGGTTTTCATGAGTTGTTCCAATGCGCAACAAGATAAGCCATTAGAGCAGTTAGATAAAAAGTCTGCTCGTGAAGTGGTTTTAGTGACCGAAGTGAAGGGTGATTCAGTCCTGCATATTACTAAACAGCATATCTGGTTTAATGGAGAGCAAATTGCTTCTCAAAGTGATACGATCATTACAGCAAAGAAAGTGAATACCTGGAGTGTTGGGGATTCTGCTCAAACACTTAGTGAAGTTCCTATTTACGTAACCGTACAGTAATTATGAGAAAAAAAACATCTTCAGCGATTAAATTAGTATTAATTACTTCCGTTTTGGCCTCATGTGGAACTGCTCAGTCTCCTCCGGAGGATAAAAATAAACAGCGTGTTTTTATGCGTGCTGATTCTACTGCTCCTTATACAGAAGTTACAAATGATTATAAGGATCAGCATCGTACGGGAGGAGGTATGGGGTCTTCTCTTTTGTGGTTTATGGCCTTTAGACATCTTGGGGGAGGAATGGGATATGCGAACAATAATCTAAATCCCAGTTCTGTTTCTGGTACTAATGCTAAAAAATCTGCTGCATATCAAGCAAAGCGAGGTGGTTTTGGCAATACTGCTGCTTCTTCCCACTCTTCTTCTGTCGGTTCATAATGAAAATTAAACATCTTACGATTGATCCAAATTGGAAATCTAGATTAACGGCTATTGGATATGGTTATCATTCGGATCATGATGAACCTTACTGGATAGATAATTATTACTACGAAATCACTAGTAATGAAGCAGACACTATTTATCAAGCAACAGCTGAGGTTTGGGATATGTGTCTAAAAGCAGTTGAACATGTGATTGCAAATAAGCTTTACGCTTTATTTCATATTCCCGATCATATGGTACCTCATATCGAACAGTCGTGGGAAAGTGAATCTCCTTCAATTTATGGTCGTTTTGATTTTGCTTATGATAGCAGTAAAAGAAAATTAAAGTTACTGGAGTTTAATGCGGATACACCGACTTCTTTATTTGAGTGTGGCATTGTCCAGTGGTATTGGAAAAACCATTATTTTTCAGAATCAGTCGATCAGTTTAATAGCGTACATGAGCAATTGATCACTTCTTGGAAAGATATTAAACCTTATCTCAAAGGTGATATTTTGTATTTCACTTGTGCAAAGGAGACATTGGAGGATCTGACCAATGTAGAATATTTAAGAGATACGGCCACACAAGCTGGCATCCAAACACAATTGATCTACATCGACGATATTGGTTGGAATGGAAATTCATTTATTGATTTAGAGGGTGACTCGATCCAATCTATATTTAAATTGTATCCTTGGGAATGGATGGTACATGAGGAGTTTGGGCACCATATTCTCAATGATATCAATAAAACTCAATGGATAGAGCCTTCATGGAAAATGATACTGTCTAACAAAGCTATTTTACCCATATTATGGGATTTGTTTCCGCATCATGATAACTTATTGCCAGCTTATTTTGAAGAGCAGAGAACACTTAGGAATTACATTAAAAAACCTATTCTATCCAGGGAGGGTGCTAATATCGCAATGTATTATGATAAGGAGCTCATTTATTCAACATCTGGTGCATATGGACATGAAGGGTATATTTATCAAGAGCTGGCCACACTTCATAAAGAAGAATCGGGTTTTTCTATCATAGGCAGCTGGATTATTGGACAGGAACCGTGTGGTATAAGTTTTAGAGAATCGACTATGCCCATCACCACGGATAAGAGTCGATTTGTTCCGCATATCATTAAGCATTGATCAAAAATTGATGATCCTTTTTATCCCAAATAGACTATTTACTTTTTGGACATTCTAATTCCTGCTTTAAAGTCCGGAATATTTGTTCATATTCTTGGAACCGATGTTCTCTTATCGGCCGAATGTACGGTTCAGTTTTAAAGTATAGCAACATGCATGGTGCAATTTGTTTGTACTTCGGTACATACTCATATGTAATGAATTCTCCATTAGCAATACGCTGTTTTATTTTATTATGATAAGGATACATCTATTTATATTAGCAATATATTAAAATTACTTTTTTTTATTAAAAACAGCTATTATTCTTTGTTGAAAATTATATAAAAACAAAACTAATTTAGGTTTGTTGTAGCTATAAATCAATAAGAAAGGAATAATATTATGAACCTTATTCACAAAATTGAGCATTGGGGTGATACGCATCATCCGCAATGGATAGATTACCTACGGATTGCTGTAGGATTCTTAATTTTAATCAAAGGAATGAGCTTTGTTGGTGATCTAGATCGGGTTAGTTCTTTGGTGCAGCAAGTTAACTATACATTTTATATTTGGGGAGGGGTGCATTATATTGTTTTTGCCCAGATTGTCGGTGGGATGTTTATTATTTTTGGCTTCCAGACCAGGTTAGCTTGTCTAGTTCTTTTGCCGATCTTGTTTGGTGCTGTATTTTTTGTAAACTTAACGCATGGATTTAGTTTTCTTAATGGAGAATTATGGTTGTCCATTGTTGTTCTACTTTTGCTTATTTTATTTCTTGTTATGGGTTCGGGTAAATATTCATTAGATAATTTAATGAATAGACCTGGTTATGAGAGAAAGATTTAATATTGATTATATCAATTCAAAAAAAACCTCCTGCAATTCATGCAAGAGGTTTTTTTATTTTTTCCGTATAGAAAACTATTTTTTATTTTTTTCAATCCAAGTACGGGCATTTACAAATGCTTCTAACCAAGGTGTCACTTCATCTTGACGATCCTTCGGATAATTTGCCCAATTCCATTGGAATGTTGAGCGCTCAATATGTGGCATGGTTACCAAGTGACGACCAGTTTTGTCACAAAGCATAGCTGTATTATAATCAGAGTCATTAGGGTTTGCAGGGTACTGATCGTAAGCGTACTTAGCAACAATATTATATTGTGACTCTTCTTCAGGTAAATTGAATTTACCTTCACCATGTGAGATCCATACCCCTAATGTTGTACCAGCTAACGTTGATAACATGATCGAGTTGTTTTCTTGAACGGTAACGGATAAGAAATTAGATTCATGTTTCTGTGAAGTATTATGAAGTAATTTACCATGAACTCCGTGTTCTGGGTTGATTAATTCTAATTCCATAAACAATTGACAGCCGTTACAAATACCTACCGACATGGTGTCAGGACGTTTAAAGAAATTTTCTAATGCCGTTTTAGCTTTTTCATTGTACAAAAATGCACCAGCCCAACCTTTTGCAGAACCTAGAACATCAGAGTTCGAGAATCCCCCAACAGCACCAATAAATTGAATGTCTTCTAGTGTTTCACGTCCTGAAATTAAATCAGTCATGTGGACATCTTTTACATCAAATCCCGCTAAGAACATCGCATTTGCCATTTCGCGTTCAGAATTTGAACCCTTTTCACGAATGATAGCTGCTTTTGGTCTAGGTTTTGATTCGTCTATTGCAGGTTTCAACCCCGTGAAGTGATTTGGGAATACAAAATTCAATGGCTGATTTTTGTAATTATCATAACGAGCTTGAGCAGTTCCATTTTTAGATTGTTTTGAATCTAATAGGAAAGACGTTTTATACCAAGTATCACGAGTTTCTACAACATTGAAAGTAAACGTGTCAGCATTATTTTTGAAGGAAACTTCTGCACCTGAGATTGCTTCTCCAATCTTAACAGCATCAATACCAGCAGCGGCGAAAGTACTTTCAAATGTAGCGTCATCTTTTGCCTGTAAAACAACAGCAATGTTTTCATTGAATAGTGCTTTTACAGTATCTGCTTCACCTAAGCTTGATAAATCATAATTTGCAGCTAAGTTTACATCTGCAAATGTCAGTTCTAATAAAGTCGTAATTAAACCTCCTGAACCAATGTCATGACCAGCTTCAATTTGTCCAGCTTTTATTAAATCTTGAATCGTATTAAAAGCCGTTTTAAAATATGTTCCATCTTGAATGGTTGGAACTTCTTTACCAATCTTGTTTAAGATCTGAGCGAATGAAGAACCGCCTAATTTGAAACTATCTTTTGATAGATTGATATAGTATATAGAACCAGCATTTTTATTTAGCACAGGTTCTATAACCTTTGTAATATCCGTACAGTTACCAGCTGCAGAAACGATCAAAGTACCTGGAGCTATGACATTGTCACCGTTCGGGTATTTTTGTTTCATCGATAGTGAATCTTTTCCTGTAGGGATATTGATTCCTAATTCCAAAGCAAAATCTGAACATGCTTTGACAGCTTTATAAAGGCGAGCATCTTCACCCTCGTTGTTACAGGCCCACATCCAGTTTGCCGACAGTGATACACCTGCAAGACCATTTTTAATAGGAGCAAATACTAAGTTTGACAATGATTCGGCAATAGCCGTTCGACTTGCCGCTGCAGGGTCTATAATTGCTGCTACGGGGGAATGACCTACTGTAGTTGCTACACCTTCTTTACCTTTGTAATCTAATGCCATTACTCCCACGTTATTCAATGGTAATTGTAATGGACCAACACATTGTTGTTTAGCAACACGTCCGCCAACACAACGGTCAACTTTATTGGTTAACCAATCTTTAGAGGCTACTGCTTCTAATTGCAGCACTTGTTTTAGGTAAGTTGGGATATTTTCAGTGCTGTAATTTACATCTGCGTAATTTCTAACGACAGTTGTATCCTTCATAATTGTTTTGGGAGATGACCCGAAGAAATCTTCTAAGGCATAATCCATTGGTTTTTCACCGGTTGTTTTTGATTCGAAAGTGAAACGGTGATCTCCTGTTACATCGCCAACAGTGTACATTGGAGAGCGTTCGCGATCGGCAACGCGTTTTAACGTGTCAATATCTTTTTCACCGATCACTAATCCCATTCTTTCCTGAGATTCGTTACCGATAATTTCTTTTGCTGATAGGGTAGGATCACCTACAGGTAGTGCATCTAAATCAATTAGGCCGCCTGTTTCTTCTACTAGTTCTGAAAGGCAGTTTAAGTGACCTCCTGCACCATGATCATGAATAGATACAATTGGATTGTGATCGGATTCCACCATTCCACGAACTGCATTTGCGGCACGTTTTTGCATTTCTGGATTTGAACGTTGAATTGCATTTAATTCAATACCGGAACCGAAAGCTCCTGTATCAGCAGAAGAAACTGCTGCTCCCCCCATACCGATACGGTAATTTTCACCACCCAGTATAACGATCTTATCACCAATTTTTGGAGTATGTTTTTTTGCCTGGTTCAATTTACCATAGCCTATACCACCAGCCTGCATGATTACTTTGTCAAATCCTAATTTTCGGGCATCTTCTTCATGTTCGAATGTTAAGACCGATCCTGTTATTAAAGGCTGTCCAAATTTATTGCCAAAATCTGAAGCACCGTTGGAAGCTTTGATTAAAATGTCCATTGGAGTTTGGTATAACCATGGACGTTCTTCCATCGCTTGTTCCCAAGGACGGTTTTCTTCTAAGCGGGAGTAAGACGTCATATAAATCGCTGTTCCTGCTAAAGGTAATGATCCTTGTCCTCCAGCTAAACGGTCGCGAATTTCACCTCCTGAACCAGTTGCTGCTCCTGAGAAAGGTTCAACGGTAGTTGGGAAATTATGTGTTTCTGCTTTTACAGAAAGTACAGAGTCAAATTCTTTTTCTTCGTAAAAATCTGGCTTATCTGCAGATTGTGGTGCAAATTGGGTGATCCGTGGGCCTTTAACAAAAGCTACGTTATCTTTATATGCCGAAACGATTTCGTTGGGATTTGTTTCAGATGTTTTCTTAATCAATTTGAAAAGCGATGTCGGCTGTTCTTCGCCATCGATAATAAAAGTACCGTTGAATATTTTATGGCGACAGTGTTCTGAATTTGCTTGAGAGAAGGCAAATACTTCTGAGTCGGTTAACTTACGATCTAATTTTGTTGCTAAGTCCGAAAGATATTGAACTTCCTCAGGATTTAAAGAAAGACCTTCTTGTTTGTTATAAGCATCAATATCCTCAATTTCTAAAATAGATTCAGGAGCAATATTGATGGTATACATTTCTTGTGTCAATGACTCATATTTTTGAGAAATCATTGGGTCGAAATCGATAAAATCAGCTTGTGCCTTATGGAATTCTTCAATTCGAATAATCCCTTGAATACCCATGTTTTGGGTTATCTCTACGGCATTGGTACTCCATGGAGTAATCATAGCTGCACGAGGACCAACATAATAATCGTTTAAGGTTGCTTTTTCGATTTTGGTAGCGTTTCCAAATAGCCAGTTTAGTTTAGAGATATCATCGGTTGATAAATCTTGTAGGGTTTGCACACCGTAAACGATGTCGCTTGGGTTCACAAAGAAATGAATCATTATAACTGTAAGTTTTGAACGTTCTTCAAATTAAAATACAAATTTACGTTAATCCTTTGACTTATTAGGAATGAAAAGTGCTAAATAATCGTAAAAATATTTTTTACTCTTAAGCGGTTCATCTTTTGCTTGATCTCAACTTCTTTTTAATTTTTGAAGTACTTACGATTTTAAGTTTTATATGCTGTAAATGAGCTGCCCATACGTTTTCTTTTTTTATTACTTAAATATAGAAACTGAGCCAGTCTATAAAACTGAATTGGTTATTTACATACAAATTTTAATATTATAGGTAGTAATAAACTCTCAAGGGTAGAGGATAAAACGATAAATTTGCATGGATAAGACTGTAATTATATTGCGAATCAGAGCAAATTTATCTAAGTTTGTGCGTAAAATAAGATTCTAAAATGAATATTTCATATAAGTGGCTTAAAGATCATATCGATATTGATAAAAAACCAGAAGAGCTTTCTTTGATTCTAACTAACGTAGGATTAGAGGTTGAGGTTTTAGATGTGGTCCAAAGTATACCAGGAGGTTTAGAAGGGTTGGTCATAGGGGAAGTAAAATCATGCGAACAACATCCGAATGCAGATAAATTGAAAGTTACAACGGTTGATGTTGGTCAGCCCGAGTTGTTAAATATTGTCTGTGGAGCTCCAAATGTAGCAGTCGGTCAAAAAGTTATTGTTGCGACAGTTGGTTCAACAGTTCATCCAACTAGCGGTGAGCCTTTTAAGATCAATAAATCAAAAATCCGTGGTGAAGTTTCTGAAGGAATGCTCTGCGGGGAGGATGAAGTTGGTTTAGGCAATTCGCATGCAGGTATTGTAGAACTTCCTTCAGATGCTGAGGTTGGTACACTTGTCAAAGATTTTTATCAGATCGAAGATGACTACCGATATGAAATTGGTTTGACTCCGAATCGTGCAGATGCAGCTTCACATTTAGGTGTCGCTCGTGATATTGCCGCATATTTTAGATCTGAAATGAAGCAAATTGATCTTTCTAAATTTAAAGAAGGGTCTGGTGTCAATACAGAAGTAATTGTAGAAAATCATTCCGGCAGTCCAAGATATTCAGGAATTAATATTTCAGGTGTTAAAGTAACTGAATCCCCTGATTGGTTAAAGGAGCGTTTAAACGTTATCGGTATTCGTCCCATTAATAACATCGTTGATGTTACTAATTTTATATTACATGACTTGGGTCAGCCACTTCATGCTTTTGATCAAGATAAGATTGCAGGTAATAAAATTACTGTAAGACAAGCGAAACAAGATGAGATTTTTGTCACTTTAGATGGTTTTGAGCGTAAGCTTTCTGCTGAAGATCTTGTTATTGCCGATGCTGAGAAGCCAATGTGCATCGCTGGTGTTTTTGGTGGTGCTAATTCAGGCGTTTCAGAATCGACTACAAACATATTTTTAGAGTCAGCATATTTTAATGCAGTTTCAGTACGTAAAACAGCAAAGCGTCATCATCTGAAAACAGATTCTTCTTTCCGATATGAAAGAGGAACTGATCCAAATATTACCGTTAATGCCTTAAAAAAGGCGGCTATTCTGATTCAAGAGATCGCTGGTGGTGAGATCACTTCTAATATTACCGATATTTATCCTGCTGTTATAAATCCATTTGCTTTTAATGTCAATTACCATAATGTCCGTAAATTAATCGGTCAGGATATACCTAATGAGGAAATAAAATCAATTATAGTTGCCTTAGGTATCGGTATTGAAAAAGAATCGGCAGATAGTATTGATGTATTAGTTCCTGCTTATCGTGTTGATGTTACGCGTGAGGTGGATGTGATAGAAGAGGTTTTGCGTATCTACGGTTACAATAACGTCGCATTGAAACCACAGATAAAGTCATCTTTAAATACTTCAGAAAAACCTGATAAAGAGGTTGTTTTAAATCAACTAGCAGATTTGCTTATTGCAAATGGTTTTAGAGAAATTCTTTCGAATTCATTAACGAAGTTGGATTATGTAAATGATGAAGCGACCGCCGTTCGTTTGTGTAATCCATTAAGTTCTGATTTGGATACCATGAGACAAAATATGTTGTTTTCAGCTTTAACAGCAGTTTCTTATAATCAAAAGAGAAGAAATTCTGATTTGAAGGTTTTTGAAATTGGAAAAACATATTCGATCGATGGTGAGGGATATAAAGAGAAACAGCACTTGGCTATTGCTATTAGTGGAAAGTTGGAAGTTGAGCAATGGAACAATAGTAAGCAATCGGTAAATTTTTACAATCTGAAAGCGGTTGTCGATCTTATTTTGAAAAGATTGAAAATTGAAGGACTTCAGTTGGAAGATGCACCTACCGATCATTTCGCTTACGGATTAAGTTATATGAAGGGTACAAAACCTTTAGTAACTTTCGGAGCGGTATCTGATGTTGCTTTATCCAAAGCTGACGTCGATGGGCAAGTGTTTTTTGCTGATTTTGACTGGGATCAAATACTGAAGATCATCCGTAAAAATGTTATTAAGTTTAAAGAGGTATCTAAGTTTCCTGCTGTAAAACGTGATTTATCGTTGTTGATCGATGAAGCAGTTACGTTCAAACAATTGGAAACAATCGCGCATAAAACCGAACGTAAACTCTTAAAAGAGGTTAAAGTATTTGATGTTTATAAGGGAGACAAGATTCCTGCAGGCAAAAAATCATATGCTTTGAGTTTTATTATCGAGGATGAGGAAAAAACTTTAATGGACAAACAAATTGACGCAATAGTTCAAAAATTAATTCTTAACTTTGAGAAAGAAGTAAACGCAGAAGTGCGTGGTTAATTTGAATAATAACATTTAATTGTATAAATTTAGTATATGGCAGCATTATCTTCACAAATGAATATTATCGTTGAGAAAACGAAAAATTTGATTCAAATGTGCGAAGTCTTGCAAGAAGAAAATGATTTACTTAAATTAGAGGTTCAATCGCTTCAAGTCGCTTTCAATACGAGTAGCGATAAGAATAAGCAAATGGAGGAGCAAATGAAAGCAATGGCAGTTGCTCGTTCTCTTGATAGTTCTGAAGCCGATAAGGATGCAATTAATGAGAAAATACTTGACACAAAGCAAAAAATTAACGATTTTGTGCGAGAAATAGACAAATGTATTAGTTTGTTGAAGTAAGTGAAGAGTGTAGTACAAGGATAACTTACTAATACAACGTAAAGCTCAAATAACAATGGGAGAGATTTCCATCAAAATAAATATCGCTGATCGTGTGTATCCGCTACGTGTTGATACAGCAGAGGAGGAGATAATCCGCCATGCAGCGAAATTGATTAATGAAAAAGTAAAAGAGTTACAAGATAGCTATACTGTTCGTGATAAACAGGATTTATTGTCAATGTGCGTCCTTCAGTACGCAACAGGAATGTTGAAAGCTGAGCGACAAGTTCAAACACAAGATCAAGGTTTAGAGCAATCAGTTCATGAACTGGATCAGCTATTATCTAATTTCTTTACAAAATAATCGTTCTTTATAGCGCTTTACTAAACGAATTTGCCGCAGTTGAATTCGGGTTGTCACTATTTTAAACTTAACGCTTCAATATTACAGGCGAAAAAGATGTAGGTCATTTTGCGTAAGCCATCTGGACCATGATCATAGCCTAATCATATGATATAGAAGTTTAATAATATTAGATACCCGTTATTTAATTGCGGTTTTTTTTTGAAAATTATAAATAAATAAAATACATATAAACAATTAATATTACATGGACATCGCAATTTATATCATACTTTCTCTGATTGTTGGTATTGCAATTGGCCGTTATCTTTTAGCTCTTTTGTTTAGTAAACAAACAGCAGAAGCTCAAGAAAAGGTGAAAAGCATTATAAAAGAGGCAGATCAAGAAGCAGAACATCTGAAAAAGAAAAAGCTTTTAGAAGCTAAAGAGAAGTTTCTACAGCTAAAATCAGAGCATGAAAAAGAGGTCAGTCAGCGAAATAATACAATCAGTCAAAAGGAAAATACCTTACGCCAGAAGGAACAATCTGTCAATCAGAAGCTTGAGAATTTAAACCGCGAAAAACAAGAATTAGATGGAACCCGTAAACAGCTTGAAAAGCTTGTTGAAGTAAATGAAAGTAAGTCTGAGGAAGTCGAGCAGTTAAAGTTACAGCAGATTAAACAACTGGAAGGTATTGCTGGAGTTACAGCGGAAGAAGCTAAAAATCAACTGGTCGACTCTTTGCGTGAAGAGGCACGTTCACAAGCAATTAGCCAAATTAAAGATATCGTTGATGAAGCTAAATTGACAGCAACAAAAGAAGCTAAAAAAGTGGTCATCCAGACCATTCAACGTACGGCTACAGAATCTGCTATTGAGAACACGGTTTCTATTTTCAATATTGAGAATGATGAAATCAAGGGCCGTATTATTGGACGTGAGGGACGTAATATTCGTGCATTAGAAGCTGCTACTGGTGTTGAGATCATTGTTGATGATACCCCTGAAGCAATTATTTTATCGGGATTCGATCCTGTTCGTCGTGAAATCGCTCGTTTGGCTTTGCACCGTCTTGTGACAGATGGACGTATCCACCCTGCGCGTATTGAGGAGGTAGTTGCAAAGACACGTACACAGATAGAAGACGAAATTGTTGAAATAGGTGAACGTACAGCTATTGATCTTGGTATTCACGGTTTACACCCGGAATTGATCCGTATGGTCGGTCGTATGCGTTACCGTTCTTCTTATGGACAGAACTTGTTACAGCACTCCCGTGAGGTTGCAAATTTTGCAGCTACAATGGCAGCAGAGTTGGGGTTAAACGTTAAGCATGCAAAACGTGCTGGTCTTTTACATGATATTGGTAAAGTGCCTGATGATAATCCAGAATTGCCACATGCTATTTTGGGAATGCAACTGGCTGAAAAGTATAAAGAACATCCTGATGTTTGTAATGCTATCGGTGCTCACCATGATGAAGTTGAAATGACGGCAATGATTTCACCAATTGTACAAGCTTGTGATGCTATTTCAGGAGCTCGTCCTGGGGCTCGCCGTGAAGTCGTGGAGAGTTATATCAAACGACTAAAGGAGTTAGAAGATCTAGCATTATCTTATCCAGGCGTTGAAAAAACTTTCGCTATACAAGCCGGTCGTGAATTACGTGTTATTGTTGAAAGTGAAAAGATATCTGATGCACAGGCTGAGATTCTAGCCGCTGATATTTCAAACCGAATTCAGACTGAGATGACTTATCCAGGTCAAATTAAAGTAACTGTTATTCGTGAAATCCGTTCTGTCGCCTACGCGAAATAAAACGAGATTTTAAAAATATAGCTTAAAACTAAGGCTGTCTCATTTATTTGAGACAGCCTTAGTTTTTTTTAATGATTTGAGCTATATTTTGAGCTGTTAAGAGGATGTTTTTACTGTTATATATTCAAAGTAGCTCATTATTCTACGTAACATGGAAAGCAGGAGCATGTGATTGATCTTATCGCGGTATAGTTTGCGCACAAATCCTTCTGTTTATTTTATTTCACCATACTGCAAAGCAAAGTTGTTACATGGATTTTTCGTTTCGCTTGACTGAAAAATAAGCTCCCAAAGATGATTATGAAAAGATTCGAGTAAAAATAACACTTTCCGTAGGTGCAGAGAGTTTCTGCGAGGAGTACTTTGGGTTTTAACAGGGGGCTAAATAGTATTGCAACGTTACTTGTTTGTAAATCGTTTATTCTTAATAGTTAAATAGGGTTACCTTAAAAGCATGTTACGTAGCGATACTTAAAGGCCATCCCGAATTTTCAATATGCCGTGTCGCAATATGAACTACCCAGAGTATCGAAATGTATCGCCATAATGCACGATACTATGGCTATGGAGATAAACCAATCGGCCATAGCGCGTTGCTTTATTGCCTTTGCGCATCATGATTGACTAAAGGCGCATAGTCAGTCCGCCATATTGTGATATATGTAGGCGGGAGGGAGAAATCAATAAGCCATTGTGCTTTGCTTTACTGCGTTTACGCAAAATGATTTCTACATTTATCGTGTCGAAAGGTCCAAGGTTCCATTGTCTTTTATGTATTGTAGTCACTCTAAACTTAAATAGAGAACATCCTGGCATAAAGCATATGTTAAGATATTTTTGCTTCTGAGCGTGAAAATATCATCCCTTGCTATCTAGTCTCTAATAAGAAAAGCTGTCTCTTAAGTAATTTTTGAATATTTGTACCGTAATGAAAATAAGTGTTTTAGATTTCTTTTTGATCCTATTTAGTGATTAAGATGTATTATTGGCATTATATTCGGTTTTCAACAGAGTAGTTTTATTTAGAGACTGGCTTTTTTTGTTTTTAATCGCTATTTCGCCTTACTTTCAACTTTTATTTTTAGTATTTTTGCAGTTCATATTGCATAGCAACTATAACGCAGATCAGATGAAGAAAAAGCAACCGCCCGTTCAAGAAGTAAAAAGACCAGTTGATCAATATTTTGAGAATTTAAATGCAAATTTTCAGAATCCTACGAATCGAATTTTTCAAATTATTTTTTTACCGTTATTCTTTTTTGGTTTAATGGGACTGATTTGGATGATTCCATTTCCTCAATTTGATTTTTTGGTTAAATTGGGATGGCATACTTTTCTGAACTGGGGTTCATTTTTTATTGCCGTGCTTATCTATTATTATTTAAAGCTTTCTCCAACACTATCTTATGCTGTTTTACTATGTATAGGCATAATGAGTTATTTTATTGTGCAACTCGAATATATTGAGCGGGATGGTGGACCAAGTGTATTACTTGTTTCTGGAGTGATTACAGCAGTTTCTTTAGCTGCATTATGGTGGGGTAAGTCTAAAGAGAATAAAGCTATTTCATTAGGTGAATTTTGGACATTAATTTCCGTAGGTCCTATTTGGCTTTGGCATTTTGTTTTTAGAAAGGTTAAGCTAAAATATTAAAACTTATATAGTTATTTGGAAGCCTTGTTCTTTACTAAGAACAAGGCTTTTTTACATTATTAGAATTTGTAAGTAATACCAGCTCCTAGTATTTGTTTCACTTGTAGATCAGATTTTTTGCCTACTTGAACTCCATTTTCTATTTTAGGAAGTTTGGTGTTATCATCATATATTAACTGTACACCTGCATTTACTGTAATCCATTTGTTCACCTTCATATTTAGATTGGCCGTATAGTCAATATCTACATTTTGTGGCTTCTCTAAATAGTTGGAATAAAGTTTTAGGATATTTTCAAAAGTAACATTCTCCATAATTTGTGTTTTATAATAGGCATCAAATGAAGCACCAAATTCTACGCGTGTATTTTTTCCAGGATCCAGTCCATAATTTGGCGCTAGGCTATCATTCTTAACAATAACAAAGCGAACGGCTGCGGGAGACAAGTTAAATTTTAAATTATCTGATTTTTTATAAGCTATACCGGGACCAAAGCTTAAATAGGCAGGAGCAAAGGCCTCTGATAGCAATTTTTTATTTGCGGATGTATAATCATAACCCTTGGCAAATTGGGTGTTAAAATTAAGAAAAAAGGTGTACAGCCAATGTTCTTTAGCTTGGTAACCCAATAAACTGTTTAAAGATAATCGGTCGTCATTTTTTCTCCAATCTGTTTCCTTTTGAAAAGTTTGACCATAAGCTGCAATTACTTTATTATCCCAAGACCATTTTTCTTTTTTATAGTTGAAGTCATAATTTAAGATTATGTTGCCTGCGAAAGAATTGACTCCCCCGGCAGCCCAATTCGAGAATGAACTTTGGTTAATCAGAAATGTGTTCTCTCCATGCATGGTCCAATTCTTTGTCGAATCAACTTGTGCCTGACCTTTGTTAATTATTAGAAAGATGGCTGTAAACAATAAAAGTTTTATTTTATTCATATTTCATTTTTTTAAGTCTAAAAGCTTAAACACAAAGCCAACTTAGATTGTTTAGTTAAAGTCAATATTTTATTATTAAACAATCAAAAAAAACAACCTTTGTCTAGAAGAACACTGTTTTTTGCAAACAATATGATGTGTATTAAGAATCACTATTCTTAAAAAAGTAATTGCTCAGATCTAAATAGGAATTAGAAAAGGAGGTCATATGGAACTGTTTGTGATCAAGATGATTATTTGATTGTTGTGCTAGTTTTTTATTAGGGGAGAGGGTTTGGTCGTAATCCGATGTCTGAAAAATAGGATACAGATTGATGCATCATTTACTTGTGAGTCGATTTGGCAGCAGGTGTTAGGACTTTGATAGAAATAGGGTAGCTTTAACTGTTCCAAATCTAGCATATTAAACAAAGTTAATAGTTCGCTTGTTTAATAATTGGAACTTTTATTACAAAATAATCAAAAAATAAGTCATTTTTGTAGAAAGAGAATGATTTATGAAAATAACTTTGTTGTGCATTGGGAAGACAGATGATAAATATTTGATTGAAGGAATTGAAAAATACTTGAAACGATTAAAGTTTTATATAACCTTCAATCTCGTAGTTATTCCAGATATCAAGAATAGTAAAAATCTAACGAAAGAACAACAAAAGGAAAAGGAAGCACAACTTTTGCTGAAACATATTAATTCTTTGGATACTGTTGTTTTACTGGATGAGTTTGGGAGGGAGTATCGTTCTTTGGAATTTGCTTCTTATTTGGAAAAGAATATGATTCAGAGTACGCAGCATCTTATCTTTGTTATAGGAGGGCCTTATGGTTTTGATGATCAGATTTATCAGCGTGCTAATCAGAAAATATCATTATCAAAGATGACATTTTCGCATCAGATGATTCGTTTGTTTTTTGTTGAGCAGACCTATCGCGCATTTTCAATTTTAAAAGGTGAGCCTTATCATCACGAATAATTGTGGAATTAATATAATTTATGCATCAATTAAAGAAAGGAGTTACATATGTTACCAAGTAAAAGAGATTATCACTTTAAGAGCGATGATAATAATTCAGGAGTCACTAAGATTATTATTATTGTTTGTATTATTATTGTATTGCTTTTGGCTTATTTTGTCTAAACGATTTATAGCACGAACTTTTCACAAGAGGTTCTATTCTTCGTTTAGAGCCTCTTTTAGTTTTAGTGATTTGATTATAAATGCGTAGAGATCCTGTATAAAAGTATATATTTTCAATATAATTTTTGAAGCAATGTAAGTTCCTGCACTTAAGTGTCTGGACTTTTATTAAAACAAAATAGGCGATACCGGGAGTATCGCCATAAAATCACACTAACTATTAAAATACCTATAGAACTAGGAATTTGCAAAATTCAGTATACCAAAGTTTTACTTTTTTAAATCTGGAATAGTCTTAACAAAATAACTTATTAGGTTCCTTCTATAAAAGGTAATTTTTTTATTGGTATACGTAAATTTAATGTTTTTTTTTATAAATACAAATTTATTTTATATCCTTATAAAAAATATTCCATGCCATTTGGTCGGTTTTGAATGTTAGATTAATTTCTTTCAAGTTTTCTATTTTTACCCATCTAAAAGATTGCGCTTTACCATCTTCATATTCCTGGCCTTCAAAGTCAAATTCTTTTTTTGTGGTTCGGATCTGAATGGGGGTGCTGTTTTTGATTAAATAATATATTGAAATAATCTGACTGTCATTAAAGCTTGATTTTTCATAAAAATCAGTTGTATAGATGTGTGATAAGATTTCAATATCAAAGTTGCATTCTTCTTGATATTCTCTTTTTAGGGCATCAATAAGTCCTTCTCCGTATTCTAAACCACCTCCAGGAAATTTGGTGAACGATACATTTTCAGTTTTCTCATCGCTGATGAGTACTTCATTATCATCATTAATCAAAATTCCATATACTCTTACATTAAAAGGAAACATGTGCTATTATTTTATTTTTTTGATAAATCTTTAAGATAAATATTTTTGAATTCCACAGGCTGACCTTCGCTTTGCAAGGCTATAAATCCTTGTTTTAGCTTTTTGCCATCAATTTTTATTCTTGGGTCATACCTATTTGCCACTCCGCCACCTATCGTTGGCTGGCTATATTGAAGGACAGTATCCCCATTAATGATATGTGTTATCAATGAATCACCATGTACGATCAATTCTGCTTTGACCCATTGATCTCCATCATATGTTTTAGAGGTTGATTCTAGACAATGTGATTCCAATTTTTTTCCTTTATAGACGATATCTGTTCCTGGAGAACACATATTGCCGGTTGGTCTCGGGTTTCCATCGCTTAACCCTCCTAAAAATTGCATTTCAACTGAGATTGGCCAATCCTGCTCTTTAGGCATCGTTCTTGGATCTTGTGAATGAAACATAAGTCCGCTATTCCGTAAGGTATAGGATGGTGCACCCTTTTGTAAATCTCCATAGAATCGATATTCTAGCTTAACGTGATAATCTGAATAGGGCGTTTTATAATAAAGATGTCCATATTGCTCATTAAAATCACCATAGCTATCGTAATTGACTTGTATTACACCGTCTTTTACTCGGAAGGTATTGGCAAAGTTTACATCAACATCATGATGGTGTATTTTCACAATCCAATTATCAAGATTTCTTCCGTTGAACAGACTGATCCACCCGTTCTTATTTTGATTTTTTGAATGATGCTGTGTAGCACAGGCAGCAGACAGTGCTAATAAGCCGATCGGCAATATATATTTGAGTTTCATCATTATAAAGGCATAAAACCATTTTCAACTGTTTGCTCGTCTATACCCATGTAGGAATAATGCCTCGGTAAAAACCAAGATATAGATGCCATAATTTGTTTAAAATCTTGCTCAGTCTGAAACATAGCTGGTGTAATATTAAAAACTAAATCCTGACTTACCAAAGTTTCATCATCATAATTTCTTGCTATCAACATAATTTTGGGTTCTTTGATCCCCATGTTTACTAAGTATTCTCTCAAATTATGGCGTAAGTCTTTTGGTAGAATTGTTTCTGAAGGTTGTCCCACTAAGATTTTTTCATCTTTATCAATGTGAGCCTCTTCCGTTTTTTTTGAAAAAATAGACTCATCAGAATAGAATTCATTATTTAAGGAATAGTTGACTAGGTCACCATATGAGAAGATCCAGTCTGGTTGCTCTTGATGCGTATTAATAGCAAGCCCCATACCTTTTTTGAGAAGGAATGATTTCAATTTATGTTTGATCACAAAAGCTTGAAAATTTTGATCTTTCGGTGCATTTTCTAATTGAAAATAAGGATATCCATCAGGACCTATGATTAGTTCTGATGCTGCCAGCTGGAAGGTTGACTCACCTATGTTGTCTAAAAATTCTGCTACCCATTTTTCATCACGTTCTTTAAACGGAATCTCCAGTAAAGAATTAATATTGATAGTTTTTGAAAGATCCCCTAGCAGATTTTCATTTGAGTTTTCACTGTCGTTAAATAAATGTACCGTACTCATATTAAATTTCGATCATTATGATAATTAGTAAAAATAGACATTTTATTAGGAATGGGATATAAGGATGTGCAACAATTTCGATTCCTTATTTTTTTTTCTTCTTAGCTGTTTTGACTTGACTTGTGGAAATCATTTGTTCCCAGGTTAATATATAAGGGTGCTGGTCGTTTATTTTTATTTGTCTATTTAATGATAATTGTAATTGGATCCACTTGTTATTGTCTTGTGCGTCGCAAAAGGTATAAGCTTTACCTGTTGTCATACTTCTTCCTGTTCTCCCAATTCTATGCGTGTATAAGGAATCACTATCCGGGACTTCGTAATTTATTACCATGGGAAGGTTTTCGATATCTACTCCTCTAGCCAGTAGGTCTGTGGCAACAAGTATCTGAATTTCTTTTGATTTAAAAGCCGTTAATAGTTGCGTTCTATTTTTCTGCGCTTTATCTGCGTAAAGCCCTTCGGCGACAATTCCTTCTTTTTTTAAATCCGCTACGATACGATCTACTGCATGTGTTGTTCTGCTAAAGATCAGTATCTGTTCTTCCGGGTTTAACTCGATTAAGTACTTGATCAGATTTTTTTTATTGGTTCTGTCTACATAAAATACACTTTCTTCGATCGTGCATTTCTTCACTTCCTTTTCTATTTCAATTTTAATTGGATTTTTCAACGTTTTATTCACAATTTTCAAAATATCTTTAGGAAGTGTAGCTGAAAAGTAAAGGCTTTGTTTTTTATTTGGTAAATGCTTTAAAATTTGATTTACTTCTTTAATAAAACCTAGCTGTAATAACTGATCAAACTCATCTATAACCAGCGTTTTAATAGTATTACATGTAATTTTCCCTTGGTCAATAAGATCTAAGATACGGCCAGGGGTCGCTATAAGTATAGTAGGACTTTGCAATAGTCCTGCTAGCTGCATATCATAAGCCTGTCCTCCAACAAGTGTGATGGTTGTAACGGGGTAGCTTTGAATGAGCTTATTTATACGGCTTTGTGTTTGCAACGCTAATTCTCTTGTAGGATTTAATATAAGTGTCTGCTCCTGTAATGTAATTTCTTGTGTGAAATAGCGATGTAAGATGGGTATTGTAAACGCTTCGGTTTTTCCTGTTCCTGTAGGAGCAATCGCAATAAGATCTTTTTTATTTAGTATATGAGGAATCACAAGTTCTTGAACGGATGTCAGGATTGTGAATCCTGATTGCTCTAAGATGGATAAAAGACTTGAATGAATATTAAGATCTTGAAATTTCAAAGTTTTGATGTTTTATTTTACCAAAGATAAGATTTAGTGACTAAATTGATAATATTCTTTAGTAGAGTAGCTATAAGCTAATTGTAAGTGCTAATTCCGTTAAGCAATTATTTATATTGTTTAAATAGCTATCTCCAATTATTTATTAATGTTAATAATGATTATTTTAGAATATTATTTTTATTAAATTTGTTGGAAACTGAAAATATAATATGTTGGAAACCACATTAGACCAAGGCAGTGATTTAAATTCGAAATTAAGTTTTGATGACTTTAGAAAGATCATTGTTGAAGATTATAGGGTTGCAGTAGAGAGCAGATATGTTAGTCTATTGGGACGTAAGGAAGTCTTAACAGGAAAAGCAAAATTTGGAATTTTTGGAGATGGGAAGGAACTGGCGCAGATTGCAGTGTCTAAAGTATTTCAAAAGGGTGATTGGCGTTCCGGATATTATAGGGACCAAACCTTGGCCTTTGCAAGTGGAATGACCTCAATTTATCATTTTTTTTCGCAATTATATGCTCATCCTGATGTTGAGTATGATCCTTCTTCTGCGGGGCGTCAAATGAATTGTCATTTTTCAGTCCGTGTTATTGATGAGGAAGGTAATTGGTTGGACCAAACGAAGCAAAAGAATACTTTCTCAGATATTTCGACTACTGGCGGGCAAATGGCTCGTATCTTAGGTCTTGGCCTAGCTTCAAAACTGTATCGTGAGAATCCGAATTTATCTTATTTAAAGTATTTTTCTAATGGGGGTAATGAGGTTGTCTTTTGTTCTGTAGGTAATGCGTCAACTTCAGAGGGAGTATTTTTCGAAGTTGTCAATGCTGTAGGTGTTAAACAGATTCCTGTTGTTATTTCGATATGGGATGACGGTTATGGAATCTCGGTTCCGAATGAGGTGCAAACGACTAAAGGGGATATCTCCGAAGTTTTGAAAGGATTTCAGAAGGAAGATGGATCTAACGGTTTTGAGATATTTAAAGTAAAAGGCTGGGATTACCCAGGACTTTGTCAGGCTTATGAGCGAGCTGCAAAATATGCTAGGGAGCACCATACGCCTTGTATTGTTCATGTTATCGAGTTGACTCAACCACAGGGGCATTCTTCTTCTGGTTCTCATGAACGTTATAAGTCGAAAGAGCGTTTAAACTGGGAGCTTGAGCATGATTGTATTGCTAAAATGCATCAATGGTTGATTGATTCGGATATTGCAACTGCTGAGCAGTTGAATTTAATTGATGAAGAAGCGAAGGATTTCGTGAGGAAGGAGCAGAGACGTGCCTGGTCTGATTATAATAAAGCTTTAGCTGTTGATGCTTCACAGGCTATTGGACTTTTAAGTCAAATTGATGACGAACTGGTCGAATTACCTTTAAAACAATTGCAATCTTTAACTGAACCTTCTTTGAAGGAGGTTTATAGTACTGTCCGCAAGGTTATTCGTGAACTGAAAGGGAAGGATATTGAAGGTAAAGGTGCTTTATTGGCTTGGTATAAACTTCAACAAGGGGTAAATGAATCCCGATATAATTCGAAATTATTTACCACAGGAGTTGATGGTCCGGAAAATGTCCAAGTTATCGCCCCTCAATATTCTGATGATGCTAAATTTATTGACGGCCGGGAAGTTCTTAACTTATGCTTCGAAGAGAATTTCCGTCGAGATGAGCGCTTGTTAGCATTTGGTGAGGATGTTGGTAAAATTGGTGATGTAAATCAAGGGTTTGCTGGTCTACAAGAGAAGTTTGGAGAACATAGAGTATTTGATACTGGAATTAGAGAGAATTCTATTATAGGGAAAGGAATTGGATTGGCTATTAGGGGACTTAAGCCTATTGCTGAAATTCAATATTTAGATTATCTTCTTTATGGTATTACGGTGGCGAGCGATGACTTGGCGAGTTTGAGTTATCGTACGTTTGGGGGACAGAAAGCGCCTGTTATTATTCGTACTCGTGGTCATCGTTTAGAGGGTATCTGGCATTCGGGTTCCCCAATGTCTATGATCTTGGGGACTTTAAGGGGGTTGCATATTTGTGTTCCTCGTAATATGACGCAAGCTGCTGGAATGTATAATACTTTGTTTAGATCCGATGAGCCTGCTCTTGTGATCGAGTGTTTAAATGGTTATCGTTTAAAAGAACGTTTACCAGATAATATTGGTGACTTTACGATCCCGATTGGTTATGCTGAGTGCATTAGAGTAGGTGCTGATATTACTGTTGTTTCATATGGTTCTACTTTACGTGTGGTCGAAGAGGCTGCGATGGAACTGGATCGATTGGGCATCAGTGTTGTAATTATTGATGCTCAAACTTTACAGCCTTTTGATAAAGCTCATTTATGTGCTGAATCGTTAAAAAAGACGAATAAATTATTGGTTGTGGATGAGGATGTCCCTGGTGGTGCATCGGCATTTATAATGCAGCAAATATTGGAGGATCAAAATGGTTATTATTTATTAGATAGTCAGCCTAGAACGTTGAGTGCTAAAGCACATAGGCCTCCTTATGGCTCTGATGGTGATTATTTCACAAAACCTTCGAGCGATGATATTGTGGAAACTGTCTTTGAAATGATGAACGAAGGTAATCCGGATAAATATCCCTCACTATTTTAGTCAGTGAGGGATAGATACTTTTATGAGAATTGAGCGGCAGCACCAATAATTGCCGCCTCTTCTCCTAGAATTGCAGTTTTTATATTATATGCTTCTACTTGATTTTTCTTTTGACCCAATAGTATAGGTAGTGCTTTTGCAATATTTCCTCCGATTACAAAGTCTATACAATTATATTTTTTACTGAAGAAATCAAGAAAATCCAATAAATGGATGCTATATTCCTCACATAATATGCTAAAGGCAGGGTTTTGTTGATGCTCATTGATAATTTGTTTAAGTCCCGTTACTTCAATATCTGTAAGTTCCTTAAACCGTTTTATAAACCATCTGGTTACTAAAAACTCTTCAAAAATTAAATCTTTATATG
This sequence comes from Sphingobacterium sp. B16(2022), assembly GCF_012030425.1. GTDB lineage: Bacteria > Bacteroidota > Bacteroidia > Sphingobacteriales > Sphingobacteriaceae > Sphingobacterium > Sphingobacterium anhuiense. Next base: position 974,749 of record NZ_JAAUVN010000002.1, read on the forward strand.
GTGTGTTCCAAAGATCGGCATCGAAAGATTTTTCTCCTTTGTTCCAGACTGCTGAACCGAGACCTGTACCTAAAGTGATTCCTAAAATTCTTTCTTTTGTATTTAGATGTTGAGCAAAAACCTCTCCTTGCAAAAAAGCCGCGGCATCGTTAATGAAATGAATATTTTGTTCTGGAATTCCTATTAATGTTGCCAACGGGGTTTTGACATTCATTTTATATAGGTCATCATATTTGCTTTGTCCAGTCATCATAGACACACCATTTTCATAATCGAAAGGGCCAGGCATTGCTATTCCAATGTGTTTTACCATAGATCCAGCAGCTTCTACGCAACTGTTAATTGTGTTTGCCCAAGTAAGGAAAATCGATTTAGCATTTTCTTGCGAAAAAACGTGGTTTCTCACCACGTTATTCGGAATAATTTTCCAATCTAATTTATTTACTATAGCGGCGCTAATATGTGTGCCGCCGATATCCACTCCTAAAATGAATTCACTTTTATCTGACATTTTTGTAACTAGATTGTTTTAATAAATGATCAGCAATAACTAATGCAGCCATTGCCTCAACAATAATAACAGCTCGGGAAACTACACAAGGATCATGTCTTCCTTTTCCTTGAACTGTAGCTTCATTACCATTTGAATCAATTGTCTGTTGATCTCTCATAATAGTAGCAACAGGCTTGAAAGCTGTTTTAAATGTGATGTCCATACCATTTGAAATACCACCTTGTATTCCTCCAGAGAAATTGGTATGGGTTTTAGTACGATGGATATCATGTTCTTCAGATACAAAAAGATCGTTATGCTGTGAACCTAGTAATTCAGAGCCAGCAAATCCTGATCCATATTCGAAACCGTGTACGGCATTGATGCTCATCATTGCCTTAGCTAGATCCGCATGTAATTTGTCAAAAACAGGTTCACCCAATCCGACTGGTACATTTCTAATAATAGTTGAAATGCGTCCTCCTACAGTATCACCTGATTTACGAACAGCATCAATGAATTCAATCATTTCATTCGCTGTAGCAGGATCAGCACATCGTGCAATATTAGATTCTCTCAAATCTAACAATGCTTCTAAATCTTTTGTATCTAAATTTGGAGATTCAATTTTGCCAACACCTGATACGTGCGCAAATATTTCTATTCCATGTTGTTTTAAAAAGGATTTGGCAATTGCTCCTGCGGCAACTCTAGCTGCAGTTTCTCTAGCCGATGAGCGACCTCCACCTCGGTAATCACGATGACCATATTTCATATGATATGTATAGTCTGCGTGTGATGGTCTAAAGATATCTTTTATATGTGAGTAATCTTTCGATCTTTGATCTTCGTTTGGGATAAGTATGGCAATAGGTGTTCCTGTAGACTTGCCCTCAAATACGCCAGAAAGAATTTGTGCTGTATCACTTTCTTTGCGTTGTGTGGTTATTTTTGATTGACCGGGCTTACGTTTATCAAGTTCTGCTTGGATAAAGTCCTCATCAATAGCTATATTTGGAGGACAGCCATCTAAAATAACACCAATCGCTTTTCCGTGAGATTCCCCAAAAGTGCTAATTCTAAATAAATCGCCAAATGAATTTCCTGCCATGATTTAATATAATTTCTATAAATATAGGTAAAACCGCAATAATAGGAGCATTATTGCGGTATTTTTTGCTAAGTAATAATAAATTTGTGCTCAGCTAAATGTTTCCAGAAGTCTGGATAAGATTTTTCGACAACCTGTGGTTCCTCAATATTAATACTTTTGAATATTAATGCAAGTGGGGCAAATGCCATTGCCATTCTATGATCTTCATATGTGGCGAAAGAAACAGCTGTTGGTTCGAAGACTTCATCAGTTTTGATGTGATAAGTGGTTCCATCTTCGATCAATTTTGCTCCGAATTTAGCAATTTCTGTTTTTAAAGCTAAAATTCGATCTGTTTCTTTAATTTTCAATGTTTCTAAACCTGTAAGTGATATATCGCGTCTTAATGCAGCCGCTATAACTACTACTGTCTGTGCTAAATCTGGGCATTCTTTCATGTCAAAAAATGTTTTCCCAGAAGGTTCACTTATTTTTGTAAGGTGTAAACCATCTTGTTCAAAAGCTGAGGCAACACCAAAGTGGCTCATAATTTCAACAATTGCTATATCACCTTGTAGACTACTTTTTTTCAATCCGGGAAGTATGATCGATCCTGAATTAGAAAGTGCTACTATGGCATACCAATAAGACGCCGCGCTCCAATCAGGTTCGACATAAATCGTTGCTTCCTTTGTTTCTTGATTTGGAATATGAATGGTATTATGCAACCATTCGTATTGAATACCAACTTCTTTCAACATATTCAACGTCATGGTGACATAAGGTCGTGAAGTAAGTTCGCCTTCAATTTCAAGTGTTAAACCTTTTTTTAAGGATGCCGCAATGAGCAATAGAGCTGAAATATATTGACTGCTAATATTTCCCTTAATTGAAATTTTATCCTTACTCTGAATCATGCCACCTTCTATATGAAGAGGTGGGAAGCCAGATTTTGCTTCGTAATGAATATCAGCTCCGATAGTCTTGAGCGCGTCAACTAAAATACCGATAGGTCTTTGTTGCATACGTTCTGAACCGGTTAGAATGAAATTTCCTTTAATCAGATTAAGATAGGCTGTTAAAAAACGCATTGCGGTCCCTGCGGGTCCAATATCAATTTTGGTTAGTTCAGATTGCGTATTGGTAGCTAGCAGAAGAGCCTTCTTTAGTGTAACTGTATCAAAAGCTTGCGAAAGATTTTCTATTTGTACTTTCTCTTTTCCCAATGCTTGAATAATAAGGGCACGGTTGCTTTCTGATTTTGAACCAGTAAGTTGAACCGTACCATTAATACTTTTAGATGGGTGAGTAAGTGTAATCACCTGTTGACTCATTATGCCTCCGCAGTAGGTTGAGTATTCATGATTGCATTCTGTTTACGAATTGATTCATTATGAATTAATTCTAAGAATTTAACTGCAAAATCATTGCTCAAAGTTAATGCTTCAGCGAGCTGCGTGCGTTTTTGAACGATTTCGTCCCAACGGTTAACTTGTAAGATTGTGACACTATTATCACGCTTGTATTCGCCAATTTTTTCAGCAATTTTCATACGTTCACCAATTTTTTGAATAATTAGATCATCTAATTTATCGATGCTTGTACGTAATTCTGCTAATTTATCTTCAAAAGCTTGATTATCTGAGTCTGCTTTACGTAAGTTTAAGTGATCAATTAAATCAGCCAAAGCCGCTGGAGTAACTTGTTGTTTTGCATCAGTCCAAGCAACTGAAGGGTCAATATGTGATTCAATGATCAATCCTTGTAAATCCATATCCATTGCTTTTTGAGAAATGTACGGCAACAATTCACGGTTACCACAGATATGGCTTGGATCGTTGATAATTGGCAAATCAGGACATAATGATTTTAATTGAATCGCAAGATCCCACATTGGTTCGTTACGGAAAGCTGATTTTTCGTAAGAAGAGAAACCTCTATGAATAGCTCCTAATCTTTTGATTCCCGCACGGTTAATACGCTCTAAAGCACCAAACCATAATGATAAATCAGGGTTTACCGGGTTTTTAACGAATACAGGGATATCTACTCCAACTAATGCATCAGCAATTTCTTGCACAGTAAATGGGTTTGCAGTAGAGCGCGCTCCAATCCATAACACATCTACGCCAGCAGCTAATGCTTCTTCAACATGCTTCGCTGTTGCAACCTCTGTCGCTGTCAATAATCCTGTCTCTGCTTTTGCTCTTTTCAACCATTCTAAACCAATAGAACCAATACCTTCAAATTCTCCTGGACGAGTACGTGGTTTCCATATACCTGCACGTAAGATGTTTACTTTACCAGTATTTGCTAATAAATGCGCTGTTGAAACCAATTGATCTTCTGTTTCAGCACTACAAGGTCCTGCTATGATTAAAGGCTTGTCTCCTGTATCTAACCAAGATTTTAAAGGGACGATATCTAATGTGTTTTTCATTATTATGTAATTTTATTTTTTTAGTGGTTATGAAGTTATCATGATCATTTTTCGTTACTTTTCGAGCGCTTTAGGCCATGATGATTTCAATATCTATTGTGAGTTTTATTTTTTACTTTTTATTTACTAGAACTTATATGCGGTCATTTTTTACATATTCACCCATAATATTAAAATTGATGCTGTGTTTTAATACTTTACGAATAGCAGCGTCATAATCTGATTGCTTTTTCCATTCCACATCAACGAAAAAATCATATTCATTTCTTTTTCCTATGACAGGCATAGATTGGATTTTACTTAGGTTAATATTTTGATCAGCAAAGCATTGTAAAATCGAAGCTAAAGAACCTACCGAGTTTCCTGTTTGAAAGGATAAAGAAGCTTTATTTGCACTTGCTTGTTCTTCGACATCATTGGATAACACTAAGAATCTCGTACTATTTTTTTTGTTAGTTTCAATCTTTGCTTCTAATATATTGAGACCATACGTTTTTGCAGCAAGTGTACCTGCAATAGCAGCAGTGTCAGTTAATTTTTGATTTGCCACTTTTGCTGCTGAAGCCGCTGTATCTGAACTTTCTGATATTTTAACATCTGGTAATTCCTGCAAGAACTCTTCGCATTGGCGAATGGCCATTTGATGCGATTCTATGAATTTTATATCAGCAAGTTTAACTCCTGGTAAAGCCAATAAATTTTGATGAATGCTTAAGGCAATTTCACCTACAATGTTGAATTTATAATCTCTCAAAAGATTATAATTGGGTAAGATACTTCCCGCAATTGAGTTTTCAATAGCCATTACAACATAATCAACTTTTTTCTGCTTTAATAATTCGCAGGTTTTTTTAAAAGTATCGCATTCTATCGTTTCGATGTCTTCACCGAAGTACTTAAATGATGCTTCTTCATGAAAGGAAGCTTTTACTCCCTGTATTGCAATTTTTAAACCCATTGTTTGTTTTATATGTTCTTAGAAAAAGCAAAAGTTCCGATTGTTGATCGGAACTTTTGCTTTTTAATATCTTGTGATAATTACAAATTCGTCCCTGCTCTTATTGTCTAAAATAAAAGTAATTGAAAAAATATGTAGTCGTCGTTTTCATTATTTGTTCGTTTCGATATTTCAAATATACGGATGTTTTTTATAAATGCAAGATAAAAATTAAATATTTTTTTAGTCGTAATTTTATGTGTTTTTTAATGAAAAAAACAGCTATTTTTTTATCTGTTTTTTATGTAATTTTTTATGTGCTTTTTGTGTTTGATATCCTTGTTTATTTTGTTTAAATGCATATAAATTATAATATAGATTATTTTTTTATGAAAAAAATCGGTTTATTTTGTCTCTTTTTTAAGTTTATTTTTGTGTTTTTTTTAAGTTTATTTATGTTATATTTTTGTTTTAAAAACACTATTTTATGTCATTAATTTGGTGGTTTATTTGTGTTTTTGTTTAGAATATATCGAAAATTAAGCTGAAAATTTTCAACATTTAGTCTCCGCAATGAGTTGATTAGGTATATCAAGGTGTGTTGCTTGTCATACGATCACTATTTAAGTTATGCATAAATAGAAGTCTATGTTATCGGAGATATTTCTCATATGACGGAACATAAAAACTACATCAATGACTAAGGCTGGATAGTGAGTAAGCTGTATCGCTGGAAAATTGCTAGCTAATTTTGATACCAATCACTAATTCCTATCTGAAGATAGCAACTGGCTTTTATCAGTTTTAGGTCTTCTAAATGTGAAATACGGGGAATATTTCGTAAAATTGAAGGAGAAGGCCTGAATAGCTTTAAACGGTTTTCGAAATTATTTAAGTTTATGATTTTTGTTTTATTAAGTGTTCTATGTAGTGTTACGGTCGCAGTGCTATTAAAGTATGCAAAACTACAGCAGGTAAGCACCAAACAAATTATTGTCTGGAATTATCCTGTAGCAGCAGTACTAACTTATTTTGTTTTAGAGCCAGACCTCGGAGATATACAGATTGGACAAATGCCTTGGGAATTGTATATTCCTTTGGCAATTTTACTTCCAACACTTTTTATTTTTATTGCATTGACAATTCAATACACAGGTTTGGTTAAAACGGAGATTGCACAAAGATTGTCTCTGTTTATTCCTTTAATGGCATCCTTTGTACTTTTTTCGGAAGTCATTACCTGGAATAAAGGAATTGGTATTCTAGTCGGTTTAGTTGCTATCATTTGTTCCATTGGTTGGCAAAAGGGGAATGTTAAAAATAACAATAAGATTGGTAGCCTGCTGTATCCTTTAATTGTTTTTATTGGAATGGGTGTTATTGACATTCTTTTTAAACAAATAGCGCTTCATCAATCTGTTCCTTATATTACAGCTATGTTTGTTGTTTTTTTATTGGCCATAGCTGTGGCGTTTCTATTTATGATTTATTTCTTAGCAATTGAAAAGCAGTCATTTTCTTTTAAATCTTTCGGATTTGGCATTGTATTGGGCTTTTTCAATTTTGGGAATATATTGTTTTATATGAAAGCTCATCGAGCAATTCCAGATAATCCTTCTATTGTTTTCACAGGGATGAATATTGGTGTAATTTCAATAGGGGCTCTGGTCGGTGTTTTATTATTTAAAGAAAAATTAAGTGCTATCAATAAATTAGGGCTAGCACTTTCTATTATATCAGTTTTAATTATAACATATTTGTGAGTTTATTTGAAGATACTTATCGTACAATTGAAAAAAGTGCAGAGGGAATATTTCGTGATAAAGGAAGTAAATTTATTTCCTATGCCTACCCATTCACTACGGAAGATCAGTTGAAGGAAATCATAGCAGATCTAAAAACCCTACATCCTAAAGCGAGACACCATTGCTGGGCATATCGAATTGGTCCGGATCGAACAGTATATCGGCTGAATGATGATGGAGAGCCTTCGGGGACGGCCGGTCGGCCTATTTTAAATGTATTACTATCACAAGATGTAACAAATATTATTGTGGTTGTGGTTCGTTATTTTGGAGGAACTTTATTAGGCGTCCCAGGTCTGATTAATGCTTATAAAACGGCGACTCAAGAGGTTTTATCTGCCGTAGAGATTGTAGAGAAAACTGTCAATGATATCTATAAAATTGAATTTGATTACTTAGCTATGAACGACGTGATGCGCGTGGTTAAAGAAGAGAATATAACTGTCAGTAAACAAGTTTTTGATAATACATGCTATATGGAAATTGAAGTACGAAAAATGCAGGTCAATTCGGTCATTACACGTTTTGATAAAATTGATAATTGTAAACTTTCTTATTTGCGGACAATATGATAAATGATTCAGAATTAATATTGAATAAAGATGGGAGTATTTATCATCTGAATTTAATGCCAGAAGATATTGCAGATACCATTATCACAGTAGGGGATCCTGACCGTGTAGTAAAGGTATCTCAGTATTTTGACCGTATTGAACTTCAGAAGGGAAAAAGGGAGTTTATTACACACACAGGATATATTGGTAATAAACGTATTTCTGTTATATCAACAGGCATTGGAACGGATAATATTGATATTGTCTTTAATGAATTGGATGCGCTCGTGAATATTGATTTTGAATCAAAAGCATTAAAGTCAAAGCTAACAAGTTTAAATATCATTCGAATCGGAACTTCTGGTGCTGTTCAATCGGATATTGAAATGGGAACGATTTTGGCTTCTTCATTTGGAGTAGGCTTTGATGCCCTGATGCAATATTATGTAAAACCCTATTCAGCTTATGAGAAAACTTTGGAAAGAGCAGTATGGGATGCTTTTCCGAATTTATATCTAAAGCCTTATGTTGCGGAGGCCAGTAAAAATTTATTAGCACAATATGCTTACGATTTGCCAAAAGGAGTGACGATGACTGCTCCTGGTTTTTATGCACCTCAGGGTAGGAATGTGCGCTCTGAAAATACGTTTCCTAATTTGATCCAATTGGCGAATAGCTTCAAGTCAGATGGTTTACGAATTACAAATTTAGAAATGGAGACTGCTGGAATATATGCTTTATCCCGTATGTTTGGTCATCAAGCGCTATCTATTAATGCTATTTTAGCCAGCCGTGTAGCGGGACATTTTAGTTCAGAGCCAGATAAAGTCGTAGATCGTGCTATAAAAATGATTTTAGAACGTTTTTAAAAAATAGAAAAGGAGTTGTATTAAACAACTCCTTTTCTATTTGAGTCAAATTTTAGCATGATGAAGAGTAAAATGGTGAAACTCCATAACGAAGATCCTCCATAACTTATGAATGGTAATGGAATACCAATGACAGGTACAATTCCTATTGTCATTCCTATATTAATAAAGAAGTGAAAAAATAGGATGGAAGCCACTCCATAAGCATAAATTCTTGCAAAAGCAGATCGCTGTCGTTCTGCTATATGAATGATGCGGAGCAATAATGTTAAGTATATCGCTATTAAAAATGTAGAGCCGACAAATCCCCATTCTTCACCCACTGTACAGAAAATAAAATCTGTACTTTGCTCGGGAACAAAATTGTATTTGGTCTGTGTACCTTGAAGATAGCCTTTACCCCAAAATTGTCCAGAACCAATTGCTATCTTAGATTGATTTAAATTGTAACCCTGTCCTCGTGGATCGTCCATTTTCCCAAGGATGATATCAATACGATTTCTTTGATGAGATTGTAAAACATGATTGTAGACAAGATCCACACATAATATGAATACCGACGAAGCGGCAAAAAGAATTCCTATATTAATTAAATTTTTCCGCTTTTTTCTAAACGTCCACATGAAAAAGCCCGCAATTAAAGCGAGTATGCCAATTAATATCCATGCATTTACGAGTAGTGCCATAACAAATAGGACAATACAGAGTCCTCCGAAAATAAGTAAGCTGTTATTGACATATCCTTCTCGATAGAATACAAAGATGAGGGAAAAGAAAGCTAGAGCAGAACCGGTATCAGGCTGAAGCATTACGAGGAATACGGGGAATAATACTATACCAGCACCGATGGCTAAAGTATGCATATTTGGGTTTTTGTTGCTTTGAGAGCTGAGGTAGTTGGCCAAGAGGAGACAGGTTGCCAGTTTTCCAAATTCGGATGGTTGAAGCCTGAAACTTCCAATAGGAATCCATGCCTGATTTCCACCAACATTTCGACCAATAACCAAGACCGCTATTAATAATAGCACAACTACAGCATAGATAACGGGAGATGCGGAACTGAAAAACTTAGCGTCTATAATTAAGATGGTAATACCTATAATTAATGCAGAAGCAATGTACATGGACTGTTTACCATAATTTGTTGCCATATTAAATAATCCAGGATTTTCTGGATCATAGACAGCTGCATGTATATTAAACCAACCGATCAAACATAAAGCTAACCATAAAGAAATGGTTAACCAGTCTATCTTTCCGAAAAAACTACTTTTTTGGTTATTCATGATTTCTCCTTACAGCACTATGGTGGACAATTGTTTCCTTTGGCATTACTGCAGCAATACGGTTAACGTTTTTTGTGGTATCTTTTTTAGATTTAGTTGAATCCGTAGTTTTCTTCAAATCTGCTTTCTTTGGGTCTGCTTTTGGAGCAGGCATAAAATTAGCATTGTAAATACGATCTTGAATATGCTTCGGCATTGTGATTGTATCCTTGATATATTTTTCAACCATCATACTGGCAATAGGGCCAGCCCATACACCGCCATAACCAGCATTTTCAACAAAAACGGCAATGGCAATTTTAGGATTATCCCTAGGAGCAAATGCAAAGAATACAGCATGATCTTTACCATGTGGGTTTTGTGCTGTTCCTGTTTTTCCACACATTTCAATACCAGCAATTCTATTTGCGAAGGCTGTTCCTTCTCCCATATTTACTGCTCTGCTTAATCCCTCTATTACCGGAGTATAGTATTTAGCGTCTACACCTGCTGATATTTTTTCAGTAAACTCCTTTTTAACGATCTTTTTATCGCCAATACCTTTAATAAGGTGAGGACGGTAATAAAAACCTCTATTTGCCACAATAGCCATAATATTTGCCATCTGCAGTGGAGTAACGCCCATTTCTCCCTGACCAATCGATAATGAAATATTAAAAGATGAACGCCATTTGTCGTTTCTGTAACTTTTAGTGAAATGTTCCGATTTATATAATAAGCCTGCATTTTCACCAGGTAAATCAATTCCTAATCGATGACCAATACCAAATTTGGAAATTGCATCGTACCATAGATCGTACGCTTTCGGTCCTGACAGGCCTCTTGAATCAATCATTTTGGCATAAGTATACCCATAATAGGTATTACAAGAGACTTCAATGGATCTGATCAAAGATGTTGCTCCATGGTAATGGGTACAGCGCATAAAACCTCTTCCGCCACCATAGCTATAACCATGTGGACAAAAGAAAGAGGTGTTCTCATCAATAACGCCAGCTTGTTGAGCAGTTAAGGCTGCAACAACCTTAAATACAGAGCCAGGGGGATAAGATGCTTGAATTGGACGATTAAATAAGGGTTTGGTCTCATCATTTAATAATTTCATATAATTATTACCTGTTTCACGACCGACCATGTCATTTGGATTATAACTGGGGCTACTTACATAAGCAAGCACTTCTCCTGTGGAAGGTTCAATGGCAACAATAGATCCCAGTTTGTTTTTCATCAGTTTTTCACCCAAGATCTGAAGTTCTTTGTCTAAAGAAGATACTAGACCTTCCCCAGAAACAGCCAAAGTATCATAGCGTCCTTCCATAAATACACCTTTTGGTCTATTTAAGGCATCGACCATGAGGTTTTTAACTCCTCTTTTTCCTCTTAATAAATCTTCATAAGAGCGCTCAACACCACTTCGGCCAATATAATCTCCTGGACGATAGAAGCCATTTGACTTCTCCACATCTTTTTCTGTAACTTCATTTACATAGCCTAGAAACTGTGCTGCGATACTATCCGGATAATTTCGCACAGTTCTATTTTGAACATAGAAACCTCTGAATCGATACAAATACTCTTGTAAATGGGCATACGTTCGGGATGATAGTTGTTTTTCAAAGATGGAGGCACGATAAGGGGAATGTGCACGGGCTTTATCCATACGTTTGATAAAACCTTCTTTGTCAATTTCAATCAATTGACATAATAGAGCGGTATCGATATCTTTTGCTTCTCTTGGCGTAACCATGAGGTCATATACAGGTTCATTTTGTACTAATACCTGACCTGTACGATCTAAAATAACACCACGTGCGGGATATACTATAACTTTCCGCATGACATTGCTGTTAGCAGAATGTATATAGGAGTCATCTATAATCTGAAGATAAAATAGCCTTGCTATTATTAATAACGCAATACTAATAATAATGCCTTGAATGACAAATTTACGTGCAAAAAAACTATTCATAAATTCTTTTATCCTCCTTTTAAGCGATGGAATTACTAAATTCTACTCTTTCTTTTATAGAAAAGAAAACTAAAAATGAGTAGGATAACCATTGTAAAGATACAACTTAAACCAATAGTCGCTAATGTGTACTGAAACTGTTTGAAACTGAATGTTTCTAATGTGACAAGAACAAAGTGATGAATCAATGTTCCGAAAAAAGTATATGAAAAGAACCATTTAAAATTCATTTCACCTAAAATTGGTGTAATGAATGTATCCATATCGTTTTCAATTGTAATTTTCATAAAAAATACACGATAGGCGGCTAATGCAACACACGCAGCGGCATTGACTCCAAGTGTATCATAAAATACATCTACCGAAAGTCCGGTTAAAAATGCAATTGTAAATAATACAAAGTTCGGCATTCCGGTAGGAAGCAAAAAGATAAATAGAATATATGGAAAAGGACTTGCTAGATTATAATAGCCGATATTTTTAAACAAGAATACCTGCATGGCAATAAGTACCAAAAACCGAATGATATTAAAGAGTAATATTCTAGCCATTATCCTGATTCGTTTCTTCTAATTGTTTTAATTCTTTTGCCAATAAATCTTTCACAACATATACATGGTGGAGGTTTGAAAAATTAGTACTCAAGAGAATTCTTAAATCTAAAAAAGAGTCTCCGGAAGATATTCCCGTTTCCACAACTGCGCCTACCAGTATACCTTTTGGAAAGTGGCCAGAGTAGCCTGAAGTGAACACTTTTTCCGCAGTCTTAACTTTTACGTGATTCGGGATTTCTTTGACCATTGCAAAACGGTAGTCTACGTTGCTGCCCCAAACTAAAGAACCAAATACATCTGTATTAGCTAATGTTACTGATATTTTTGTGTCGGGATGAAGTAGAGACTGAACTGTCGAAAAGTGCGGTGTTACGTTGAGCACAATACCGACCACACCATTTGGAGCAATTACGCCCATTCCTTTTTCAATACCAGCTAAAGAACCTTTATTTAGGGTGAGATAATTACTTTTTTGGTGAATGCTATTATTTGTAACGCTTGCAATAATAAACTCATAACGTCCAAATTCACTACTATCAATAACCGGTCTTTTAGCCATGGCGACTGTATCGGTCGTCAAATAGTTTTCTAACTGCGTTCTCAAACTTGCATTTTCTTTTACAAGTTGATCATTTGTTTCTGTTAGTGACAGGTAGCTTTTCCATGAATTCACTTTTTGGTAAATATTGCCAATTATAGTGTTGGAAGAGTTTAATGCACTAGCACGCTGAAAGGTATTGTTAGTAACAACCAGAAACATAGAAAATCCAAAAAAAAGGATAAACCAAAAGAAAGCGTTATAACGTCTAAGGAATAACCAAAGGTTTCTCATTGTTTAATAATTATTACTTTGCTATTTAATAAAGAAGCGATATAGTGAAAAATCAACTATATCGCATATAAAATTTTATGTTGTGGCAATTATGATTGCATTAAGAACTTAAATCTGCCAATATTCTTTAATGCTATGCCTGTACCGCGCACTACTGCACGAAGAGGATCTTCTGCAATGTGTACCGGTAATTTAGTTTTAGCTTGAATCCTGCGATCTAATCCTCTCAATAGAGCACCACCACCTGTTAAGTAGATACCAGTTTGGTAAATATCAGCAGACAACTCTGGAGGCGTAATTTCTAAAGCTTTCAATATTGCTTCTTCAATTTTAGAAATCGATTTATCTAAACAATGTGCAATTTCTGTATATGAAACGGTGATCTGTTTTGGGATACCTGTCATGAGGTCACGGCCTTGAACGGCGAAATCCTCAGGTGGATCCTGTAATTCCGGAAGAGCTGCACCAACTTCAATCTTAATTTTCTCAGCTGTACGCTCACCGATCATGATGTTGTGCTGTCTACGGATATACTGTACAATATCGGAGTCGAAGTTATCTCCTGCAACACGGATTGATTGGTCGCAAACAATACCCGAAAGTGCAATTACTGCAATCTCTGTTGTTCCACCACCGATATCAATAATCATGTTACCCATTGGTTCTTCGACATCAATTCCGATACCTACTGCGGCAGCCATTGGCTCATGAATTAAATACACTTCTTTTGCTCCTGCAATTTCTGCAGAATCGCGTACGGCACGCTTCTCTACTTCAGTGATTCCTGAAGGGATACAAACCACCATTCTTAAAGAAGGGAAAAACCAACTTTTACCATTATTTACTAATTTTACCATACCACGAATCAAATGTTCTGCGGCAGTAAAATCTGCAATAACTCCATCACGGAGAGGACGTACTGTTTTTATATTATCGTGTGTCTTACCTTCCATTTGCATTGCCTGACGTCCGATTGCAATTACTTTGTTTGTCGTACGATCAAAGGCTACAATAGAAGGTTCATCAACTACTACTTTGTCATTATAGATAATTAAGGTATTTGCGGTACCTAAATCGATGGCAACTTCTTGTGTAAACCAGTTAAATAAACCCATTTGCTGTATTTTAAGCTACTTTTTATGAATATGCAAACCTACTAAAAATTATTAGTTTTTGTAGGTAAGTCTTGATTTTTTTTATTGATAATTTAGAACTCTTTTGCGGAGCTTTAAGGATGATAACAAGTAAACGTTAATTAAAGCATTTTCTTATGTTTTTACTGCAGAAATTAATTTTTCTGTATGTCAATGTAGTAATTAAAAGTGTCAATCTTTATATTTTCTTTGGTTAGATTGTGAATATTTAATGTTTGGTCGTTGTTCGTGATATTAATTGCTTTTAAATTATTATCTGCGGTACCAATATAGACCGGCATTTCAAAATTTTCGACTGTATTTTTCCACTTCGCCTGAACTTTTCCATCTTTTGTCTCTGAAATACATAACACAGGAATCAAAGTTGTCTTCACATATTGCTCAAATATGGAGTTGAAGTTTAAACCAGATTCTTGATTGATGAAATTGACAATGTCATCATAATCAACCTGCTGATGGTAAAACTTAGCATTTAATCCTCTCAAAATAGATCGCCATTTATCATCGTCTGCTATAATTGTTCTAATCATGTTATGCAGTACACCACCTTTATTATACATGTCTCCGGACCCTTCATTATTAACATGATATTGTCCTTGAATCGGTGTTTTGTTTTGAATTGCTCTTCGATTGCCATGTATGTATTCTTGTCCAGCTTTTTTACCAAAATAGTAATCGATATAAAGTGCTTCTGAATAATTGGTGAAACTTTCATGAATCCACATGTCGGCAATATCCGATGCTGTGATATTATTTCCAAACCATTCGTGTCCGGCTTCATGTATGATGATAAAGTCCCACTTTAATCCCCATCCTGTTCCAGAACCATCTCTTCCCAGATAGCCATTTAAAAAACGATTGCCATACGCAATACCACTTTGATGTTCCATCCCTAAATGAGATGTTTCAATTAGTTTGAAACTGTCTTCATAAAAAGGGTAGGGGCCAAACCAATATTCAAATGCTTTTAGCATCGGTTTTACATTGGCCTCGAAATGCGGTTTTGCCCGCTCTATATTTTCACGTAGTACGTAGTAGTCAATATCTAGCTTTCCTTTTTCACCATTAAAGCTATCTTGAAAATGTACGTAATCACCAATATTGATTGCAATGTTATAATTGTTAATGGGATTGGAAACAAACCAGTTGAATTTAGTTTTCTTCTTACCAATGTTTTCTACATTACGGAGACGACCATTAGAAACATTCATAAGTTCTTTAGGCACTGTTACAGAGATTAAGACGCTATCGGGTTCGTCTGACTGATGATCTTTATTGGGCCACCATAAGCTTGCTCCAATACCCTGATTTGCACTCGCTACCCAAGGTTTGTTATTGCTGTCTTTTTTCCAATCAAATCCGCCATCCCAAGGAGCTCTGTTGGCTTGATGTGGTGTACCTGAGAAATACACTAAAATAGAATCCAGTGTGTTTGCTTTAATCTGTGTTGGAAAATCTATAAAAACCGCATTAAATTCTCTTGTATACTTTAGCTGTTTACCCCTGTAAAGAATTTTATCAATTGCCATATTATCAAAAAGATCAATCTGGATGCGATTGAAATCTTGAATAGTTTTAAATTTAATGAGATTGCTTCCTGCAATGCTACGTTTTGGAATATTAATATCAACATCTAAATGATAATAGGTGACATCGTAACAGGTTCTTAAGGGAGTCAGTTGACCTCTTAAAGAATCTTTGCGGGAAAATTCATTTTTGTCTGATAATAATTGCCCATTTACAAGGAAGGGAGATAATAAAAGAAATAGAATTAAATAGGATAGATTTTTCAACGCTTATAATTTTAATATAAGTGTTAAATATAAGATAATTTGCCTATTTAAAAAAATGGGATCTTTTCTAAGAAATAGATCTATTAGCTTTTTTTATTAAAAAAGCTTTCAATTTCTGTTAGTGAAAAGCTATTAAGACAATTTTTAGCACTTAATCCTCCTTTTCTTGCGACAAATATCCCATAATGCATATCAAGTAAGCCTTCCGTGCGGTGAGCATCTGGATTAATTGATAAAAGCACGCCCTTTTCTAAGGCATAACGATGCCATCTCCAATCTAAATCAAGCCTTAACGGGTTGGCATTAATTTCAATCACAACGTTGTTAGCCGCACAAGCATCAATTATTTTTTTATAATCCAGTGGATAACCGGATCTACTTAATAAGAGGCGACCTGTTGGATGTCCTAATATCGTCGTGTAGGGATTTTCTATTGCTTTTAACAGTCTAGTAGTTGCCTTCTCTTCATCCATTTTTAAATTAGAATGAACGGATGCGACTACAAAATCAAAACCTGCAAGAATTTCATCTGGATAATCTAACGAACCATCGGATAAAATATCAGACTCAATACCTTTGAATATTTTAAAGGGAGCAAGTTGTTGATTAAGCTGATCGATTTCTTCCCACTGTTTTTGCACCCGCTCAATAGGGAGGCCATTGGCATATACAGCAGTTTTTGAGTGATCACAAATTCCGAAATAACTTAGTCCTAATTCTTCCTTTGTATATCTTGCCATTTCAGCTAAGGTATGCACACCGTCACTATAAGTAGAGTGATTATGTAAAGTTCCTTTAAGATCATCAAAATTGATCAATTTGGGTAATTGATGATTTTTCGCCAAAAATACTTCATCCAGCCCTTCTCGAAGCTCAGGTTCAATATAGTCTAAGCCTTGTTTAGCATAGATTTCTTCTTCAGAACCTAAAGCTGTAACCAAAGTTAGATCGAGTAATTCTAAGTGCTTTTTAGAACCGGTGGTTAATATTAAGTTTTGGTAAAATTCTGCTGTTGCTGATAGATATATATGAAAGGAAAATCCTAATTCATCTCGAAATGAAATGTATTCAAGTTCTTCCTTTAGACTGTCAGCATAATTGGCATTTAGATAAGCTAAAGTAGTTTGTTTATCCGTATCCAATAAGATATCAACAGCGCTAAGTACTTCGCATTTTCTTCTAAAATCTCCAGTAAATGAAATCAGGGTAGGAGATAAGTTCTTTTGTAATGAAGCTAGTAAGTTGTTTGCATTGGATAATACCCTTGCATATAAAAACCAACCTTGATTGGATATGGAGAATTCGATGGATTTTTTAATATCCTCTTGTGTTTTTAGGCCAAAACCTTTTGCCTCAATGAGCCTGTTTTCGTTGCACGCGTACAATAACTCACCAACACTTTCAATCTGGAGCTCAGTCCAGATAATTTGTATCTTTTTTGGACCTAAGCCTTTTATGTTAAGCATTTCCAAAATTCCTTCTGGAGTAATGCTTAACATCGCGTCTAGCTCATCGAATGAGCCAGTTTCGGCTAATTTTTTCACCTTCTCTGCAGTGCTTTTCCCGATACCGGGCTGACTGCTTATTTCTTCTAAAGAAGCTGTTTCCAGCAGAAAAGGTATTTTATCTAACTTAAAGGATGCACTGGCAATTGCTTTTGTTCTGAATGGGTTTTCATTATGTAATTCCATCAGTTGGCTACATAACTTGAATTTTTTAGCAATTGTCTTGTTATCCATTTTAGTTATTTTCTAATACTTGATCTTCTTGTTTTACCTCTGGCGCGGGTTGATTGAATTTATAGAAAATTAATCGAACACCCGAGTTCTTCGTGAAAAATTTGACTGTCCAGTTGATAAAGGTAATTACTTTGTTTCTAAAACCAAAAATAGACATTAAGTGAACAAACATCCAAACAATCCAGCCAAAGAATCCATTAAAATGGATTTTACCCATATCGACTACAGCTTTCGCACGGCCAATTGTCGCCATTGAGCCCTTATCAAAGTAAGAGAATTTTTCATTTGAACGGTTATCCATTACATTGCTAATGTGCTTGGCAACATATTTACCTTGTTGTTGTGCTACAGGTGCCACACCAGGTAATCCACGTGGTAAATCATCTGTGATAAATGCTGAAACGTCACCAATTGCGTATACATTTTCCATATCTAACACACGACATTGGTCATCTGTTTGAATGCGGTTACCGCGTTGAATATTTTCTTTTTTGAAACCTTCAGGAAATTGTCCTGCAACACCTGCGCCCCAGATAACTGTTTTTGTTTCGATCGCACTACCATCACCAAAAGAGATTGCAGTACCATCAAAGCCCGTTACAGAAACATTTAGTAATATTTTAACACCTAATGCTTTTAAATATTTTTCAGAGTCTTCAGAAGATTTTTCCGACAAGTTTGCTAATACTTTACTTTGTCCTTCGACTAAGTAAACATTCATTTCTTCCTTGCGTAATTCAGGATAATCTTTTTCCAGAATATTATTTCTGATCTCAGCAATTGCTCCAGAAAGCTCAACACCAGTTGGGCCACCGCCTACAATTACAAAGTTTAAAAATGATTTACGATCTTCCGGATTTGCAATTTGAACAGCTTTTTCAAGATTTTGTAGCACATAGCTCCGAATGTTTAGAGCTTCTTGAATACTTTTCATTGGTAACGCATATTTTGCAATTTGCTGATTTCCAAAGAAATTTGTTGTTGCTCCAGTAGCAACCACTAAGTAATCATATTCAAAATCACCGATATTCGTTTGAACAGTTTTGTTGGACGAGTCAATATGATTAACTTCTGCAATTCTGAAACTAAAATTCTCCTGAGATTTGAACATCTTACGGATAGGGAAAGAGATCGAATCTGCAGATAATGTACCTGTAGCTACCTGATACATTAAAGGTTGGAAGGTATGAAAATTATTTCTGTCTAATAATAGTACTTCTACTTCCTTATTTTTTAACTTTTTAGCAACTTCAATTCCACCAAATCCAGCACCAATAATGACCACTTTTGGGAATTTTCTATCTGAACGATTGCTTAGCATATTATTTGAAATTTATATAAAATATTCGGAAAATTGTAATCCTTCTGCAAATATCTTAATTTTTCACTCAAAAAACTAAAATATCTTTATATATACTTGCTTTTTATTGTCATATTTATTGATAACTAACTGTTTTAATATATCTCTTGTTTTATTACTCCTTGTTAATCAGTGTTTTGTAAACCGTATTAATTGCATGGTTTATTAATACGGTTTGTCTCAAAAAATGAAAAAATGTGTGTAAAAAGTACACTTTGACAATTTATTACTGTAATGCTCCTCTTATTTTAATACTTAGGCCGTTATTTTCATTTGTTAATCGCAGCTGGCATGCAAGTCGGCTATCATCATTAGCATCGGGTAAAGTATCGAGCATATCGAGCTCCTGGTCTTGAGGTTCGGACAAGTTTTCACCTCCAGATTTGATTTCAACATGACAAGTTGCGCAAAGTGCCATGCCTCCACAGGTAGCTAGGACCTCATAATCGCATGCTTTTAGCAATTCCATTAGGGATAAGTTGACATCCGTAGGAACTTCGATTGTTTGAACAGTTCCATCCCGATCTTCAATTTCTATTTCAATAATATTGTCCATAATTTAAAAAGTATTGATGCCATTAACAGTTGTATATTTGAAGCTTAGTTTTTGATCTGGATACACATATTTAAAAGCACTTTGAGCCATTAATGCCGCTTCATGATATCCACATAAAATTAACTTTAATTTACCTGGATAGGTATTGATATCTCCTATAGCATAAATGCGTTCTATATTTGTCGAATAATCAACTGTGTTTACTACGATAGCACTCTTGTCAATATTTAAGCCCCAGTCCGCAATAGGTCCTAATTTTGGGGTTAGCCCAAATAGCGGTATAAAATAATCCGCTTCCATTTTGACTTCTTCTTTTTGTTTATTGACTGCAATCACATGCGATAAGCTATCTGAGCCGTGTACATCTGCCAGGTTGTGGGACAGTAAGAGGTTGATGGCCCCTTTTTGAGCTAGATGATAAACCTTTTCGGCAGAGTCTGGCGCTCCTCTAAAGGAGTCACTTCTGTGAATTAATGTTACTTCCTTTGCGATATCGGCTAAGTAAATCGTCCAGTCTAGAGCAGAGTCGCCACCACCCGCGATGATGATCTTCTTGTCACGATACGTTTCTGGATTTCTGACCATGTAATCAACACCTTTTCTTTCATATTTAACTAAATTAGCCAGTTCAGGTTTTCGGGGCTCAAAGCATCCTAAACCGCCTGCTATAACAACAACTTGGCAGTGTATACGTGTTCCTTCTGAACTAACGACCACATATGAACCATCTTCCTGCCTTTCCAGGCCTTCAACACGTTCGCCGAGTGTAAAAGTGGGATTGAATGGTTCGATCTGTTTCATCTGATTGTCAATCAACTCTTGAGCACGGATAGTCGGGTAGCCCGGTATATCGTATATCGGCTTATGTGGATATATTTCAGACAACTGACCTCCAACTTGAGGTAAAACATCAATGAGGTGACATCTCATCTTTAACAAACCTGCTTCAAATACAGCAAATAGACCCACTGGTCCGGCTCCTATAATACATATGTCTGTTGTTATCATATCAAATGTTAATTACTTAAGTTATTATAAATTTTGTCTAGAATACGTGTGAAGGAACTAAAGTCCTCGTCTGTTAGATTTTCCCAAGCTTTCATGCGAATGCTGGAAACGATGGGAGAGTAGTTTTCTACTTTCTTTCGACCTTCCTCTGTTAGGTGCAAGTGGATACTTCGCCTGTCAGAGGGATGGATCACTCGTTCTGTTAATCCTTTTTTTATTAACAGATCAACAATTCGGGTGAGGGTAGGTTGATCTTTGCAACATTTTTCAGCAAGTTCTTTTTGCAATAGATTATCATTCTCATAAAGTGTCTTCATGATGGTCCACTGATCTACGGTGATATCAAAATCATTATCTGTAAAAGAATTTTGTGCAAATTGTTTTACTTTTTTTGCTGTTCTTTCTAATATGAAAGAGTATCGATTGAATTTTTCGTCTTGCATTTAAAATATTTGTATTGCTAATATTTAGTACAACAAATATAATCATTAAATACTTAGTGCAACAAGTATTTGGTAGATTTATTGTAAAATAAAAAAGGCTTTCAGTTTTATCTGAAAGCCTTTTTAAACGTTTTGATTTTTTGCTAAGGAGTTACCGGTTCTGCTTTTTTAGGAGTTTCTTCGAAATGTTTTCCTTTACTTAAATCATATACTGCTGGTGCAGCTAAGAATATAGATGAATAAGTACCTACAATAATACCAATTAAGATAGCGAAAGAGAATCCTCTGATAACTTCACCACCGAAAATAAATAGTACTGCTAATACGAATACAATCGTCAATGATGTAATAACCGTTCTACTTAATGTTGTATTTATGGCGTGGTTGATCGTTTCACCAAAATCTTTATTTAAAGCATTTGGTTTGTTTAGATCTTCACGGATACGGTCAAATACAACTACAGTATCATTTACTGAATAACCTAATACTGTTAGAATAGCGGCAATAAAATGCTGATCAATATCTAATGAGAATGGAACAATACCATCTAAAATAGAGAACAAACCTAATACAATGATGGCATCATGGACAGTAGCGATTGCAGCTCCAACTGAATATTGCCATTTGTGGAAACGTAACAATATATAACCAGCAATGATTAATAAGGCAAATACTGTTGCATAAATTGATCTTGCTTTCATATCTGTCGCGATACTAGGACCAACTTTCTGAGAAGAAAGAATCTCATGTTTGTTGCTTGCATCTACCTTCGATAATCCTTCATTCAATTTAGTTAAAACTTCTTTATCTGCTTCGTCAGACGTCTCATCGATATGATAAGTTGTCGTTATACGAAGTTGATTTGCAGCGCCAAAGACTTTAACTTCAGTTGTTTTTTGGAAGATATTATCTAAATTTTCACGAACAGCTTCTAAATCTACAGGTTTATCATAGCGGATGGTATAAGTACGTCCACCTTGAAAATCTACACCTTGGCTAAAGCCTTTAATAAAGATTGATGCAAAACAAGCAATAACAATTACGATAGAAACGATGTAAAGACCTTTTCTTTTCTTGATGAATTGGAAATTTGCATTTTGCAATGTTTTTGCCGACCAAGGGAAAGAAACTTTAATTTTCATATCACGTTCTAACATCCACTCAAAAATAATGCGAGTAAGGAATATACCTGTGAATAATGAAGTGATAATACCCACCATTAATGTAGTAGCAAATCCTAAAATTGGACCTGTTCCGAAGAAGAATAATACCAAACCAACTAAGAATGTTGTAATCTGTGAATCTAAGATCGAAGGTAATGCGTGTTTGTAACCATCTGCAACCGCTTGACGGATTGATTTTCCACCGGCTAATTCTTCACGTATACGTTCGTAAATTAGTACGTTGGCATCCACCGCAGTACCCATCGTTAATACGATACCCGCGATACCTGGGAGTGTTAATACTGCATTCAGCGATGCCAATACCCCCATGATAAAGAATACGTTTACAAGAACAGCAATGTTTGCTACTAAACCTGCAGTATTATAGTATGCAATCATGAATACAAGAACAAGCACGATACCGATAACTGCTGAATTCACACCAGAATCAATAGCCGATTGTCCTAAAGTAGGACCTACGATCGCTTCTTCAACGATTTTAGCGGTAGTTGGTAAACGACCAGCTTTTAGTACGTTCGCTAAATCCTTTGTATCTTCAACTGTGAAAGAACCAGAGATGGATGAATTACCACCAGCGATTTCTTCATTAACACCAGGTGCAGAATATACTACATTATCAAGAACGATAGCGATCGATTGGTGACCTTGCGCTGCTTTAGCTGTAATTTTTTTCCATTCACGAGCACCTTCGCTGTTCATCTGCATGGAGACAACGGGTTCATTTCTCTCATTAAACTCATCACGCGCATTGGTAATAACATCACCAGTTAATACTGGGCCATTATCAACGCCTGCAGGTCTGATTGCATATAAAGAAAGGATATTTGGTGTTTTAGCTTCTGGTTTTACTGACCATAACAATTTTAAATTTCCAGGGATAATAGATTTAACCTCAGGTTTGTTTAAAAAAGCATTTACTTTGGCAGTATCTTTTAAATCTGCACTACCTACCATTGCGCCAGGCATTAAAGCCATTTGTTGATTCTCACCCATGTAAACAGCAGGTCTCAAAACATCAAATAATGGATTTTCTTGCGACAATTTAGCAGCAGCGCTATCTTTTGTGTTTTTATTAGCACCAAGGTTCGCTAATAAGTCATCAGACTTTTTAGTCGAATCTGTTGTTGCTTTATCATCTGTCGAAGCAACTTTTAAAGTTGCAGACAAAGTTTTATTGATGTTTTCCAATAAAGGATACACTTCTTGATTAGCATGAGTTTCGTAAAACTCTAATTTAGCTGATCCTTGTAATAATTTACGGACGCGTTGTTCATCGTTAACACCTGGAAGTTCGATCAAAATACGATTTGTACCTTGTTGAATCTGGATGTTAGGAGAAGCAACTCCAAATTTATCAATACGTGTACGAAGTACTTTGTATGAGTTTTGGATAGCATTATCAGCTTCTTTTTGTAAAAAAGATTCCAATTGTGCATCAGAGTCCCCCGCTTTGATTAAAGATGCATTATCTTTAGTCGCGAAATAAGTTGAAAGTGGAGTCGTACTACCTGTAGCTTTATATTCATCAATGAATAAATTAACTAGAGATTTTTGACTTGTTTTACTTTTCAAAATAGCAGCTGTAAGTGCAGCATTGAATTTCTCGTCTTTAGGATTATCTGCTAAGTTACGAATCAACTCATCGATTGAGATTTCCATCGTAACGTTCATACCCCCTTTTAGATCAAGTCCTAAAGCAAGTTCTTGTGCTTTAGCTTCTCTATAGGTGTATTTTGCAAAACCTAAATTGTAAACAACCTCGCCAGCGATAGAGTCTAGGTACGATTTTTCACGTGCCATATCTCCTTGTGCATAATTCTCAGCATCACGCTCAACTTTGCGGGTTACAAAAGTGAATGATAGGGCGTATAGACATGCTATAGATACCGCTATCACCAAAAATTTAATCAGCCCTTTACCTTGCATCGTCTGTTTTTAGTGTATTAGTTTGATATTATATGATATAATTGATAACTCATTCTTGTATGAAAATTACAATTCTCCAAGAATGCCAAAGGTATAAAAATTTTGTAAAATGAAAAGCTTTATTTGATTAAGCTTATGATAAAAAGCGATTAAATTGCAATGAATACGATATTGCTATGCAATCTAATAGAAAAAGCCTCCCGTTTGGGAGGCTTTTTCTATAAAAATGTACTGTTTTATTTATCTCAACGTGTATTTGATACCGAAAGAAAAAGTAGATGCATCAAAGTCACTATTGTGGTTTAATCTCCAATCTGGTTTCCAATCTGCGTGAAAACCGATAGGTGCAGCTGGAATTTTAAATTCTAGACCTAATTGAGGACGAAGTGCTACAAGAGTAATATTGTCACCTGCGTCAACAAAAGATAACTGTGCACCAACACCTGCATACCATCCTAATCCTTTAGCACCAGAAAATGGTCTTGCATATTGGTAATCTGCTCCTACAGCAACCACATTGTCATCGAACATAATTTGTGCCTGTCCGTTGTTTGCACCTCCCATAGACTGTTTGTACTGAACACCCCATAAATCACCAGCTGTACCGTCAAATACAACACCAATTGCAGCGCGTTGTGGTGATTGTGCTTTTGCCTCCTGTGCTCCTAGAGCTAATATGGCAACAGCTGCTACCGATAGTAATACTTTTTTCATAATATGTGTTTTATATAAATTCAATTTAGACATCTTATGCAAATAACCTGCCAAAAGTTGTTACGCACGATGCCGGAATGTTGGCTGTTTGATAAGGTTGCATGATTAAGCTAATGAGAATGAGCTGTTAACTGCATGTTAGGATAATCATTTAAATGTAATTAGTGAAATTAATTTTTATATTTCGCTGAAAATACTTAATTTTGCCTGGCAAATAGAGAACCCAATACATATTTGCCATGCAATTAGATCCACAAAAATTCGTAGCAGAAGGACTTACCTACGACGACGTATTATTAATTCCAGCTTATTCTGAAGTTTTACCACGTGATGTCGATACAAGTACTTTTCTGACAAAAAAAATCAAATTAAATATTCCATTAGTATCTGCGGCTATGGACACGGTGACGGGTGCTGATTTAGCTATTGCTATCGCACAAGCCGGCGGTATTGGTATGTTGCATAAGAACATGACGATTGCAGAGCAGGCTGCTGAAGTGCGTAAAGTAAAGCGTTCAGAAAGCGGTATGATTCAAGATCCTGTAACTTTATTGCAAACTGCAACAGTAGGAGATGCTTTTAAAATTATGAAAGATCATAAGATTGGCGGCATTCCTGTAATAGATGAAAAAGGCAAGTTAGTTGGTATTGTAACGAACCGTGATTTACGTTTCCAAAAAGTCATGAGTCAACCGATCTCTTCGTTAATGACGAAAGACAATCTAGTTACTGCACCAGAAGGGACAGATTTAGTACGAGCAGAAGAAATTTTACAAGATCATAAGATTGAAAAACTTCCAGTTGTTGATAATGAAGGTATATTAAAAGGTCTTATTACTTTTAAAGATATTCAAAAATACAAACATTATCCAAATGCAGCTAAAGATACGCACGGTCGTTTATTGGTTGGTGGTGCAGTTGGTGTCACTCCAGATACTTTAGATCGTGTAGAAGCTTTAGTAAAAGCTGGTGTTGATGTGATTACTATTGATACTGCACACGGTCATTCAAAAGGTGTAATTGATAAATTGAAATTGGTGAAAGCAACATTCCCTGACTTACAGATTATTGTTGGTAATATTGCTACAGGTGCAGCTGCAAAAGCATTAGCAGAAGCCGGTGCTGACGCTGTAAAAGTAGGCATCGGACCAGGTTCAATCTGTACAACACGTATTATTGCTGGTGTTGGAGTGCCTCAGTTGTACGCCATCTATGAAGTAGCAAAGGCATTAAAAGGGACTGGTGTTCCATTGATCGCTGATGGTGGTATAAAACAAACAGGTGATATCGCAAAAGCAATTGCAGCTGGTGCTTATACCATTATGGCCGGATCATTATTTGCAGGTGTTGAAGAAGCTCCGGGAGAAACGATCATTTACGAAGGACGTAAATTTAAATCATACCGCGGAATGGGATCTATCGAAGCGATGGAAAAAGGATCTAAAGATCGTTACTTCCAAGACGTTGAAGATGATATTAAGAAATTAGTTCCTGAGGGTATTGTTGGTCGCGTTCCATATAAAGGGACGTTAGCTGAGGTTGTATATCAATACATGGGCGGATTGAAGGCATCAATGGGCTATTGTGGAGCTGCTACAATTGAAAAGCTACAAGAAGCACAATTTGTACGTATCACAGGTGCTGGATTACGTGAATCTCATCCACATAATATTTCGATTACAAAAGAAGCTCCTAACTACAATAGTAGAGGTTAATAAAAAAAGGTCAGCGATTCAATCGCTGACCTTTTTTTATACCTCGTCTGTTTTTTTCCTGAGATAATTATAGATTTCAATTTGTGAGCGACAAGACTCCTTGTCATTTTCAACGTACCGGTTATTGAGTTCATTGTTCAAAATACGGGCTTTTACATTATCGCGTAGCTGGATCTGCAACATATCTTTGATTTCATCCCTTATTTTCTTACTGTTAATTTTTACAGCAGCCTCTATACGGTGATCCAAGTTTCTCGTCATCCAATCTGCTGAAGAGATATAGGTCACTTCTTTTCCTGCAGCATAAAAATACATCACACGGGCATGTTCCAAAAATTCGTCAACGATGCTGATAGCATTGATTGCTTTTTTAAATTTTGTTTGATTCGTGGCGCAATAGATACCTCTTACAATGAGATCAAGCTGTACACCCGCTTCGGCGGCATCATATAATTTCTTAATCAGTATCCGATCACTGAGCGAGTTCACCTTTAAGATGATACGCGCTTTTCTTCCAGCTTTAACCTCCTCAATTTCTTTATCGATATAATGAATAATTCCATTACGCATATCTGTAGGGCAGATGAGTAGGCTATTGCAGTTTTTAATGACTTCAGCTGGATTGCTTTTTGGCTTTTTTAGGAAATGAAAGACTTTGTTTATATCTGCCATGACACTTCTATTGCTGGTCAATAAACAGTAATCTCCATATAGTTTTGCTGTTTTTTCATTGATGTTCCCTGTACTTACAAAACCATATTGAATGGTTTTGGCACCAACTCTTTTTTTAATGATGCAGAGTTTTGCATGTACCTTTTTATTAGGAACACCAGTTAAAACCCGAATACCCTCAAGTTCAAGTTTCTCTTTCCAAAATAGATTATTCTCTTCATCAAATCGAGCCTGTAGTTCAAGCATTACTGTTACATCTTTTCCATTTCGTGCCGCATTAATCAACGCATTGACGATTTTACTATTTGATGCGAGGCGATATGCTGTGATTTGAATGGTCTTAACATCTGGATCCATTGCCGCTTCGCGGAGCAGATCGATTACTGGACGGAAAGTGTGATAAGGAAATGATAGCAAGATATCTTTTTTGATAATGATATCGGTAATCCTTTGTGTTTTGTTCAGTTGAGGATGTGTAAATGCTGGGTTTGTAATAGGCAGGTTTGGTTGCTTAAATACATTAGGGAAGTCCATAAAATGTTTGAAATTATGGATTTTCTGCCCGGGTATGATATTATCTTTTTTTGTTAATTGTAATTTTTTGATTAAAAATTCGACTAGCCTAGGGTCCATTTCTTTATCAAAGATAAAGCGTGTTGTTTTACCTTTTCTTCTGTTTTTTATCCCTTTTGATATTTTCTCTGCTAATGTGGTATTGATATCATTATCAATATCAAATTCTGCATCTTTAGTTATTTTGAAGACATGCGCATGAAATTCGTCGAATCCAAAATAAGAAAAGATATAAGGAAGATTGAATTTAATGATGTCTTCTAGTAAAATAATATGTTTTTCCTTCGCTGAGGCGGGTAAGATTACAAAACGACCATTTAGCGTAGTTGGAATTTCGATTATGGCAAATCTTGTTTCATATTCCCATTCCTGTTTGCGCATGGAAATTCCTAAGTAAAGACTTTTATCGCGAAGATAGGGCATAGGGCGACTATCATCGAGCAATAATGGAATGACGTTAGACTCGACATCTTCTGAATAGAAATTGCGAACAAATTCTTCTTGTTTAAGGTTGAGCTGACTTGCATCTTTGATATATACATGCTGTTGCGCCATCTCTTTTTGTATAAGCGCCCAAAAATTATCAAACTTTTTTTGCTGTTTTATAACAATCGTATTGACTTCATCCAGTATAATTTGCGGGTCTTCAAAAAAGGATGTATTAGCCTCTTTGTCTTTAATATCTATTGCGCGTTTTAGCCCCGGTATGCGTACTCTAAAAAATTCGTCTAGGTTATTAGAAAATATGCCTAAGAATTTTATTTTAGAAGGAAGAGGTACTGTTTCATCAGCCGCTTCCTGTAGAACTCTGCTATTAAAACTTAACCAGCTGACATCTCTAGGAATGAATTTTCGTGCCATATTTTTTTTAATACTTCTTATTTATGCGATTAGCCTCAAATGTAAATTTACTTAATTAATGTAGTATTTTAATAGTATTAAATAATTGTTAAATATATATGTAGTAACACCTCTTTAATACTATTAAGTGATCTAGTTATCCGTTATTTTGATCTGAATACCTGTCGAATGTGATGACATTTCTGGCGCATATAGATTTTGAATAGTTGTTATTCCATTTGAAAATATACCCGCATTATTTGCTCTTAACTCATATTCAAATACGTAGCTTCCTTGTGGTAAATAATCGATAAAAAAATTCGTTGCAGCGTCTTTGGTGCTTTCATAATAACCAAAACCTTGTTTGTATTTATAGGTTGATGTTACATTTGTTGGCTCAAACCCAGAAGCTCGCATATCTTTAAGGTGTATGAATGATAGATTTCTATCACTTTTTATCAAAATCCGTACTTTCACAATATCTCCAAGTTGAATAGTTGTTGCTGCTGTTATAGGGACTAGTACTTCTTTCAACTGTTCAATTTTCTTGAGATAAAGCTCTTTTTGTAAGCTAATGGTTGATGAGGCGGACCGTATCTGATCTAATTGTTCAAAATACTGGTAATACAAACCTCCTAATGCTATGCCAGGACTTGCTTTTGAGATTTCAACTTTCCCTAATGCAGGTTTAATTTCTTTTTTCATCCAACTTTCTTTCCTGTAACCAGAACCGATTTGTTTCGATATTTGTGTTTCATCTAATGGTTTACCAGCGACTTTTATGGTAAGACCTTCTGGAGCATCTAGCCAGTTATCGCCATAGTTGATCAAGGCATCAACAGCAGCGACGGTCGCTTTAGTTGAATTCCAGTGTCGTACTTGTTTATTTTTGATCAACCAGATCTTCATATTTTCAATTGCTTTTTTATCTTGACTTACTTCGTCAAATGCTCTTATCAGTTGGGCTTGTGTCTCAATTGGTGCTTCGTACCAAGACCAGCCAGGTTGATTTTGATTCCAGTACATACCTTTTTCAACAGATTCAATAGATTTTTGTTGCAATTGTTTGATGACTAGTGCAGCAGATTCCTTTAAGTTGTAGCGATTTAAAATAAGGGCTACTTTGGCTTGCGTGCTAATACTATATGTTAGTTTATTTTTATCAATCTCTTTTAGAAAATATGCAATAGCTGGTTCCAGTTGCGTATTTTTATCTTCAGGCGAATAACTGCTTTTTACGAAGAGATATTCGATTCCTTGATCAATATTAGGTTTCATCTTATTGTCTTGCTGAAAACGGGACCAATTATGTAAAATCTCATTGTCTAAAAATGCGAAGCCTTTCGTGATGATCGGTTTAACCATATTTGTCAAATCAAATTCAGCAATGATGCCTTTCGCATTTAATTTATTGATGCCCTCAAGTATATAGGTGGAGACCTGGAAATTCTCATTACCTCCAGGATACCATGAAAACCCTCCACCGGATGATTGCAAAGCAGCAAGTTTCGCGACGTCTGTTTTTAATGTATTTTTAAGCGTATTCTGATCAAATAGATGTGCAATGTTCTTCATTGTTTCTTCCTCATTAATTGCATCTTTTAACCAAGGTGTTTCCTGTATCATAATTGTTTTCAATTCCTCATTGATACGTAAATTTGATTGAAGTTGCTGTTTACCTTTCCATTGTTCAAATACAGGCTTTATTTTTGGGTGCTGATTGACCAGATGTGCAGAAAATGAATTTAGATAGAATTTACTGAAAATTGATTCTGATGATTCATATGGATACTCATTGACATAGGGTAGCGCAAATAAGGCATGATAGATCGGATTGCTTGTTAATTCTACTGTATAGCGGTATGGTTCGGAAGTAGACGAGCCCTGTTGTAAACTTTTCATTTCAAAAGATTTCGACTGACCTTCTCTTACAGCAATAGGTAAAGTTTCTGTGACTAACATACTGTTTTTTAGAACAGGAATAGTGGATTCTTCACCGTCAGAGAAGTTACCTCCTTTTGCCACGATACGGTATGTGATTGCTTCAATATTTTTAGGGATCGTAATTTCCCAGCTCGTATTTTCACTGCCTTTAGCAATTACCGTAATTTGTTTTATTGGAATGTTAAGAGCTAGGGGCGCCATGGTAATTGCATCAAACATTTCTAGCGAAACAGAGGTTTTTAAATCATATGCAGACAAGTTATTGACCTTTGCTTTGATTGTTATTTGATCTGCTTCTCTAAAGAAACGTGGCATATTGGGTACAATCATCAGATCTTTTTGTGTTTCAACAAAATTAGTGTAGGTACCTATAGCTAATTCTTTACTATGCGCGATTGCCATAAACCTCCAGCGGGTTAAACTTTCTGGAGAATCAAAGCTGAACACCGCATGACCATCTTTATCTGTTCGTAGTTGAGGTAAGAAGAAAGCTGTTTCCTGTAGATTTTTCCGAATCTGAATTGGATTATCGCCTTTATTTTTGTCGATTTCTGCTTGACTGGAGACTACGACTACCTCTTCCATTACAGGAGATGCTGCATCTGCGAGCATAAGATCTTCTTGGACTGCTCCAGCCGCCTGTTTTGCTACTGTACCTCGGATTCTAAGTGATCCAGTAGGGGACATTCTTCTGGTACGGCCAAAATCATAATTATTGATATTGAATCCAAAATTCTTAAATCGATCGTAATCTAGTGCTGTGTTAAAATTCAATTCTCCAAAATTTTGGATGAAAGTACTTCTGCTGAGATTATTGGTATAATACCAGGCTCTATAAGAAGGATATGAATAAGGATTTAGAGGAAATGAAAAATCATTGCTGGTCACATTTTTAAGTTTGTCTAAAGATGCGTCATACATATTCACCAAAAGCTCTGATGCAATCTGCTCCCCTTTTTTTCCTTTAATGACCAATTCCCAAGTTTCTTTTTGTCCAGGATACAGTTTATTTCTGAAAGTTTTTGTTTCTATTGTTAGCGATGGGCTATATTGTTGTATTGGCAATACCAAAGTTTTAGTGAAAAGCTGTCCATTTTTAACACCAGTGAAATTCAATACCAAACTATTCTTGATGGTTTTAGGAATTTCAACTTGAATTGTTGTTTTCGTTTTTGAAACGACTTTAAAATCTATTTTTTCATCTTCGGAAGAAGTCATGTTGAGATGAAGAGAATCAAAATCCGTTTCCAGACTTATTTTAGCCTTGTCAGCTAGTTGATAATTAGCTTTGTCAGCAGTAACGGTCAAAGGTGATTTTTCATCTGATTGTAGCCGTGAATTGTTGATTTCAATCATCCGCTCACTACGAATAGTATCTTCCGCAACAATTGAAATTGCTTCCAATTTATATTTTCCTGCAAAACTACTGCTGTTTGGAAGTTTTATTTTATTTGATTGGGAAAGATCAAAATCTGCCTCGTAAACCACCGTAAAATCCTCTTCTTTTTTATATTCAATTCCGTAAGGTTCATAGGGGAACTTCTGTAAAAATTCATCCTTAGGAATGCTATTGTAATAACTAAAGTCATGCGCAATATAGAATGACGGGGAGACAATAAGACGTTTATTTTCTATTCGTTTTTTTAGTATAAATTTACCTTTTGCAGGTACTTTTTGTCCAGATAGGTTTTGTGCACTTATTGTAATCGAATCCAGATCATTTGCATCAATTTGTTCTGGTGCATCTATCTGTAAAGTAAAGGGAATATTTCCGATAGTTAAACGGGTGGTACTTTCATTGGTTTCACCAGTAGCATCCATTACTGAGGCATTGATGTTGAATGATTGGGTAACTCGCCACTTGCTGTTAAAATCTTGTGGTATTTCACTTTTGAAACTAATGATAAAATTTCCCTCGTTATCAGTTCGTATGGTATCTATTTTGATTGTCTCGCTAAATGTGCGATCGATAATTCTATCATATACATCGAAAGGTCTTATTCTATTTTCAACTTTGTTGACCGAATATGCCACCGTGGCATTAGCTATAGGAACACCGCTAAAAGATATAGCTTTTCCTGTTATAGAAATGGAGTCACCTAATGATTTCTTATCTTTAAATTCGTCAAAAGTAACTTCAAATTTTGGACGTTTATATTCTTCTACACTGAAGCTGTAATTTTGGTTTATGCCATCACCAGTAATCTGTATATAATACTGACCTGTTACATTACCTGTATTTAAGATAAATGATCCTGCTATTGATCCAAAATCATTGGTGACCAATGTTTTTTCATCAAAACGTTGATTATTTGTATCGTATAATCCCACAACGATGCGTTTATCAGCCATAGTTGCGTATTTAATCTTTTCGTAATTCTTATATACGATTGCTTTGAAATAGACAATCTGGCCCGGTCTATAGATCGATCTATCCGTAAATATTTTTGCATCGTAATGTGCGTCTTCTTTATGATCAACTTGAGGATAATAGTATGAATTGAAGGGGATGAATACAGGTTCATCATTAATCCTTAAAAAAAGATTTCTATTTTGATTTTTATTGTTAAAAACACCATTCTTATTTGTCGCTTCAGTTGATTGTAGTTCAAACTTATCTTGACGTAAGTTGTAAAATTTCAATGAGGCATTGGATTGTTGTGCACCTGTTTCCCGGTTTACGATCAGTACAACTTGATCATCTTGCAACATTGCGTATTTGCTAAAATTTAATTTTAGATAACCATAGCAGTTTTTTTCATTGTATTCGTTTTCAAATGGAGAGGAAGCATATACGATGGTATAAGAACCTGCATCAAGTGCAGGGATTAGCAAAGTTGTCTCGTGACTTACTTGATCTTTAAAATCTTTAAGATCAAAAAAGCCTTCCTTTACAACGTTGTTATTTTTGGTGAAAGTGTGGATATTGTTCCATAATGTACTATCATTAGCGTTGTTAATTTCGGATTGAAAACGATCTAAGATATTTCTTGGACGTATTATTTTATAGAATATCTTACTGACATTTCGGTGTGTCACTTTCATTAATGCCTCTTTATTCGCGGTATTAAATTCCTTCGATTCAAGAAGAATTTCTGGTTTTAATATATTTTGACGGACTGTTGATAGATAGGTTTTTGTATGAGCACTGTCCGCAAGCGGTAAATACGTTTCTATTTTTCTTAGTAAGATATTTATTTGTTCTTGTTGATTTACCGCGACAATATTTGCCTTGTTTTTGTAGATGTTGATATAATCTACAATCATAATTTCTTTGAGTGGGGACTGCTTATATTTTGCGATCCAATTTTCAAGAATTTGTAATCTGGAAGAATCCGGATTATTTTTGCTACGCAATAATTGGTATTGATTAAATAAATAGGCATCTATATTTTTGCCCTCATGGATTTTTATAAGATCGTGGTATAAGCTATCGACAATTTTGGTATTACTATCTTTTTGATTTCTAGCTGAAGAGATCTGGTAGGGCTGATTTTGTTGAAGGAGATCGATATAATCATAAACTGCAATATCGTATAGCGTTGGCAGATAGGACTGCTGTGGTGATTCAATGAGTTTACTCCATTTTTCTTTTGGTTCATGCAAGAGCATGTCTTTTTCTATTAAGGCATTTTGATATAAGGATTTGATTTTATCTTCAAATTGTTTACTTGTCCAGAAAGTAAAATCGTTATTAACATCGTTTTGTACTTCAGTACGCTGATTAATGCTGTAATAATTACTGATGAAATAATCGTTATAATTACGGGCCTGTTGAATGGTTAAAATGGCTTTCGCGGTTTTATTCTCGAGCTGTTTAATTTTGATATCAAATTCTTGAATGACTTTTAATTTTATATCCGAATCATCTGAAGTCTGCATGTTTATCTTTTGGCGATATAGAAAAGCTTTGACCTGTTCATCATACCAATTTCTTTTTACTGCTTCGGCTTCTACCTTAGCAAGAATAGGAGAGATCTCTTTCCAAAATTGATTATCAGCCAGACTGTCAATCTGCATCCATAAGGGAGCAAGATTGTTTTTCTTTTGTGCATATGAATGCGATAAGCACAATAATGAGTATATGAAAAGGAGTATTTTTTTCATGATAAAACCTATAGAAAATAAAAAAAGAGAATACAATGCGTATTCTCTTTAAATATAAAGAATTTATTGTTCCTTTTTATTTTTTATCCATACCCGATTTTTTTGAAATTTGAATCGCTTGAAACTTCTTCCCATCATAGTGGGGAGCTTCTATAGTTAGTGAAGTAGGATAGGGCGTATTTTTATCAAAAAAGTAAGCCGTAGTTGAGCTTCCATAATCATTTACCGGTAGTAAATCTATGCAGGCCTTATAATCTGCTTCATCAGGTTTGCCAACAGAAATTGCATATATGCGTATGATACCGCCTTTATTTTGCTCATTTCTTACAAATGCAACCTCTTTAAATTCGCCAGGTAGATCTTCAATGCTTTTTTGTGTTAAAGAATCCTTTAACATGAAGGCTAGAATTGCTAGAATAGGTATGATAATTAACCATACCCGTTTATTTTTTTTCATTAAACTTATTCATTATGAGTGTAAGCTTCCATTTGTATCAGTAAGCTCAGCGTACTCGAGTTGTTTTTGTAATGGTAATGAAGCTATCATGAGCAAGAAATTTATATCCTTACTTATTTCACGATCTTGATAGCTTCCTTAAACGTATTGTAATTAAATTGCTATTGTAATTCCTAATAGTTTGTAAAACTCCTTAAGAATAGCTTGATGACCTGGCCAAGCAGGTGATGTTACTAAATTTCCATCTACAATCGCTTGATCTGCGGGGATGTTTTTCCATGTTCCGCCAGCAAGTTCGATGTCTGGTCCTACAGCTACATACGCCGTTAATGTACGTCCTTGGAGTACTTTTGCTGCTGTTAAAACTTGTATGCCATGACAGATCGCCGCAACGGGCTTATTGTTGTCAAAAAAATACTTTGTTATTTCTAATACACGTTTGTTCAGTCGGATATACTCTGCAGACCGGCCTCCCGCTATATACAGACCATCATACTCTTCTACATTAATGGTATCAAAATCTTTATTGATTCCAAAATTGTGTCCACGTAATTCCTTATAGGTTTGGTCACCTGTGAAATCATGAACTGCAGTAGGTACTACATCACCTTTTTTGCGATCTGGTGCTACAGCATCAACATCAATACCTAGAGAACCCATAGCCTGAAAAGGAACCATTGCTTCGTAGTCTTCTACGAAATCGCCAACAAGTAATAATATTTTCTTTGCCATAAATTTGTTTTTTATCTCTCCAAGATACAAAAAAAGTCACAGACGACTATGACTTTTTCTGTTAAGTTATGGTTAAACTAGCTTTGCCGTTCTCTCTTTTAAAGCACGTTTAGTTGCTCGTACTTTAGCTTCTAACTTACTTCTATGTTGAATATTTGTAACTCCTTTTCCGCTTTCGAAATTATTTCCAAATTCAGGTAAGGAGAATGAGTCCAAAACTTCTGCCCCATCCCAAGTGATTCTATTTACGGCTGTATTTAAAACAGTAGATCCACCCATAGGTCCTGGGCTAGTAGCTAATAGAAAAACAGGTTTTCCATTGAACGTTTTACGACCTGCAATTCTGGATACCCAATCGATGATGTTTTTGTAACCAACATTGTAAGAACCATTGTATTCTGCAATCGATATCAATAAAAAATCGGATTCATCAATTTTTGACGCGAAATCTAATGCTAATTGTGGAATGCCAGACTCTATTTCTCTATCAATAGAATACAAGGGCATTTCGTAATCATTCAAATCTAATATATCGATTACATCGTCTACTTCTTTATAATATTTAGAAACTGAAGTAACGAAAGTTTTGTTAATTGAATTTCTGCTGTTACTAGCAGCAAATGCTAATATTTTCATTTTGAGCTTTTATTATTTGATGTTCAAACGTACAATATTAATTTTATGAAAATGTCAAAATAATGTTTGAAAGGTTCCAAAATAGTTATTTATTGACCTAGATCAAGATTAAAACGTTCATACATGCCCAGAAAGCCAGTTAACCCTCCGGTATGAATAACCAAAATGCGTGCATCAGGTTTAAAGTAATCTTGAGAAATCAAATCATTAACCGCAAAAAAGAGTTTACCTGTATAAGTTGGTTCGATCATGATTCCTGTATTGGAAACAAATTTTTCAATGAACCGTAAAAGTTCGGGTTTAGTTTTCGCGTATCCTCCAAAATGATATCCAGTATGAAGGGTTGCAACAGGATCGCTAGGATATATTTTGTGCACTTCATCATGAATAAAATCTCCTCCTTTTAAGACAGGTACACCATGGACAACAGTTTGTAATCCAGATGCCGCTACACCGTGTTGTAATCCTGCGAGGGTAGTCCCAGTACCGCAGGCGCAAAAAATATGATCGTAAGATTCCTGTAGTGATGCTATAATTTCTTCGCATCCTTTAGAACCAAGCGGTCCATGACCTCCCTCATCTATAAAATAAGCATTTGAGTTATTACTGAAATGTTTATCAAACAGAACTTGCTTATTTTTAAATTCGGTACGATCAGTATAGATAATTTCCATCCCAAATAATCGACACATGGCGATGAGCGGATTATTTATTCCAGGGTCACTCCGTAAAAAGGCTGTTGTTTTTAGACCAAAGGTAGCACCGGCGCAAGCTGTTGCCAAAAT
Source organism: Sphingobacterium sp. B16(2022) (assembly GCF_012030425.1). Taxonomy (GTDB): domain Bacteria; phylum Bacteroidota; class Bacteroidia; order Sphingobacteriales; family Sphingobacteriaceae; genus Sphingobacterium; species Sphingobacterium anhuiense. Next base: position 1,011,919 of record NZ_JAAUVN010000002.1, read on the forward strand.
GTGGTTAGACCATGCACCGCCAAAAGTGACCAAATGGTTTTTATTTTCTGCTAATGCACGCTCCAAATTAAATTTTAATTTCCGCCATTTATTACCTGAAATAAACGGATGGATCATGTCATCACGCTTTATAGAGACATAAATAGTTTTTTTTCCCCAGTCTGGAAAACTAATTTTTTGTTCGGGACTATAAAAATTAAAAGATATCATACACTTTAATGTACAAAGTTAGTAGAATTTGTATGAATTAGGTTATTTTTGTACGATGGCTGAAAATTTAGAGTTACAAGAGCAAGATGATCAAGAGTTATTTGAACATTTGCGTATAGAGGTAGATAAAGGACAAGCGTTACTGCGCATCGATAAGTTTCTGATGAATAGAGTAGAGAATGCATCTCGAAATAAAATTCAGGCAGCTATTGAAGCGGAGTCCGTATTAGTGAACGAAAAGCCTGTAAAGGCAAGCTACAAAGTGAGACCATTTGATGTTATCACTGTTGTCTTGCCCGATCCCCCAAGAGATACCGAAGTATATCCCGAAGATATTCCTTTGGATATCATTTATGAAGATAATGATGTATTGATCGTCAACAAAGAATCAGGAATGGTTGTCCATCCTGGTTTTAATAACTATAATGGAACATTGGTAAATGCTTTAACGCATCATATTCAGCAGTTGCCACAGTTACCCGGAAACTCTGATCGTCCAGGTTTAGTGCACCGTATTGATAAAGATACGTCTGGATTACTTGTTATTGCCAAGAATGAAAAGTCGATGACTCACTTGGCGAAGCAATTTTTTGATCACAGTATCACAAGAAAATACATTGCGCTGGTATGGGGTGATATTAAAGAAGATGGTACCATTACAGGTTATATAGGGCGTCATCAGAAAGATAGACGTATTATGGCTATGTACGACAGTGAAGCAAATGGGCGCTGGTCTGTTACCCATTACCGGGTTATAGAACGTTTAGGTTATGTGACTTTAATTGAATGTCAGTTGGAAACTGGAAGAACACATCAGATTCGTGCACACATGCAATCTATTGGTCATCCATTATTTAATGATGCCATGTATGGTGGAGACAAGATTATAAAAGGTACCGTATTTACAAAATATAAACAATTTGTAGAAAATTGTTTTAAAATATTACCTAGACAAGCTCTTCATGCAGAAGTAATTGGTTTTGTACATCCAACATCAAAAGAAAATATTAAATTTGAAGTACCATTACCAGAAGATTTTCGTTTAGGATTGGAGAAATGGCGTAATTATGCTGCTTTATCAAAACCAACTGAAGAATAATATTTATACTTAAATGCCAACAACATATATCAATTTTAACGGTAATATTTTACCTGAAGAACAAGAGATATTCTCTATTGAGAATAGGGCAGTACGTTATGGCGACGGCTTGTTTGAAACGATGCTGTTTAAAGATGGTGAGATCAGATTCCTAGCTTTCCATATGGAAAGGTTGCAAAAAGGGATGCTCGCTTTACATTTGGAAGATGCAAATCTTTATGATGAATTTTTCTTTCGTTCTAAAGTAGAGGAACTGATACGGAAAAATAATATGGTCGGTCAGCTTGTCCGGATACGCTTAACTGTTTTTAGAAATGGGGGCGGTTTGTACAGTCCACATTCAAATAAACCTTCGTACGTGTTTCAGGTTGCGAAACCTGAACCTAATCTGAAGGATAAAAAAGTAGGTTTAATTGTTGATTTGTATACCGAGTATAAAAAACCATTTAGTGATTTATCAAAAATTAAATCACTAAATTCTCAAATTTATGTTTTAGCTGGAATTCACAAGAAAAAAATGGGTTTTGATGATGTTTTATTATTGAATCAAGAAGGATTTTTATGCGAAGCATTGAGTTCAAATATATTTGTTCATTACGAGAAAACGTTATATACACCTGCTCTTTCAGAAGGCTGTATTGAAGGTGTTATGAGACGTGTTGTGATCGACATGGCCATTGATGAAGGAATAGAGGTGGTAGAAGCTCAGATAAGCCCACAGATCATGAAAGAAGCAGAAGAGATATTTCTCACGAACGCTGTTCAAGGGGTACAATGGGTCATGGGTTATAAACAAAAAAGATATTTCAATAAAATTTCCAGAATATTGCAGAATAAATTACAAAACTGGAATTATAACGATCCTGAATAAAGTAAAGTAGAAATTTAATAAAAAGCTTCTAAACGGTATTACCGTTTAGAAGCTTTTTTATTTATGTGATGATTACAATTGAAGAGAGTGGTGATCAATTTGGGAATCATTCCTATACATCTTAAACAAGTAAAGCGTTCAAAAGTATGAACGCTATATTTTTATTGTTTGGATTTGTTTCTTTTCACTAAAAGATAAGATAAATAAAGAAGGACCATCCATATCGGAATTAGTTCAACAGGTACTTTCATTCCTGTTATCCACATGATGACCAATACGGCTACTAAAAATAAAATACAGATGTAATTACTGATCGGAAAGAGAAAAGATGGAAATTTTGTTTTTATATGCCTACGGACTTTATCCTTTTTAAAGTAGAAGTGTGTTACGGTGATCATGACCCAATTAATAATGAGCGAAGAAACAACTAACGACATTAATATTTCTAATGCATCCTGGGGCATAATTTTATTAATAACAACACAGATAGCTGCAAATAATGCCGAAACTAAGATGGCATTGACAGGAACATGGTTCTTACTTAATTTGTTTAGAAACTTCGGGGCATTTCCCTGACTTGCTAAACCATATAGCATACGGCTATTGCTGTAGACACTACTGTTATAAACGGATAATGCTGCCGTTAGTACGATGAGATTTAACACATTGGCAATTAAGCTTGTTGCGTAGATGGTTTTACCAAATAGGGTAAACTGAAAACTTTTCAAAGAGTCAAACACCGTTACAAAAGGACTTGTATCTGCCGTAATCTGTTGCCAAGGCGATAGTGAGAACAAAACAATAAGGGCGCCAACATAAAAAATAAGAATTCTATAGATCACCTGATTTGTCGCTTTGGGTATATTTTTTTCAGGGTTTTCGGCCTCTGCGGCGGTGATGCCGACTAATTCTAAGCCACCAAAAGAAAACATAATCAAAGCGATCGCGGCAAGTAGACCTTCGTACGTACCATTACTGCTTTGGGATAGCCAGCCTTTTGGGAAAAATCCACCGTCATTATAAAGATTACTGATCGAAGATTGTGGGCTGCCTGTACCACTGATAAGCAAATAAGAACCAAACAAAATCATGGCTATAATCGCGGCTACCTTTACTATAGAAAACCAGAACTCGGCCTCTCCGTAAACTTTTACAGAAGCTAGGTTTAGCCCATTAATGATAAAAAAGAAAAACAGACTGGAAGTCCATAGTGGTATTTCAGGCCACCAAAACTGCACATAAACACCGATAGCAGTTAGCTCTGCCATGCTTACCAATATGTACAAGACCCAATAATTCCATCCTGAAGCATAACCTGCAAAAGATCCTAAGTATTTATTGGCAAAAAAGCTAAAGCTCCCAGAGACGGGTTCCTCTACAACCATTTCGCCCAATTGGCGCATGATAAAGAAAGCAATGATTCCTGCTAAAGCATAGCCCAATATCACAGATGGGCCCGCTAAAATAGCAGCCTTACCGATACCTAAAAATAGGCCTGTTCCAATAGCACCGCCTAAAGCAATCAGTTGAATGTGTCTATTCTGTAGACCTCTTTTTAATTCGTTATTTTGTTTTGGATTTTGATCCACGTAATTGTTTTTTATAAAGTTAATATACGGGCTGATATCATTAGATAGGACTAATATAGTTTTTATCTATCAATAATTCGGCATTGTATTGATGTTAATACGAGCTAATAACAACTAATCAAAGCTGAAGGGTAATTTTTTATTATTTAGCAACAAAAATAACTTTTCTATTTCAGCTCCGAATGGAATACAAAAACCGTTGACATCGAACATGACAACGGTTTTTATTTTTAATCCTCAGTATATATTATACTAAAGAATGATCTCTAATTTGAATGTGATTACAGATTATTTTTTTGTTGAACTTTCGGTTGCGTCATATCACAGCCACAACCTTTACCACAACTTTTTTTACCTTTGAATGAAGCACGCATCGTTTTTGAAAAGTAGATTACCGCTGCGATAATGATTACTCCAACGATGATGTATTGAATAGTTAAATTCGTCATAATATTTTATTTTAATGCCTGATAGGCGATTAAAGCTGCTATATAAGCTAAGCCTGTCATAAATCCTACTTGAATTAAAGTCCATTTCCAAGATGCTGTTTCTTTTTTTACAATTGCTATTGTACTCATACATTGCATTGCGAAAGCATAAAATAGTAGAAGGGAAACACCTGAAGCAAGATTATAGGCAGGTAAACCTGTATTTCTGTTTACCTCAGCTCTCATTTTACTTAAGATTGTTCTTTTAGAAGCATCATCTTCAATATCTGCATTATCACCAATGCTATAAACTGTAGCCATTGTTCCAACAAAGACCTCACGCGCTGCAAATGATGATATCAAACCAATTCCCATTTTCCAATCATACCCCAATGGTTCTACAATAGGCTCAATTACCATGCCCAGATATCCTAAATAGGAGTGTTCCACCTTATAAGAAGATATTTCATGATCGAGATCTTCTTGCGATAGCGACGGATTATTCTGCGTTACAATTTCTTCTGCATTTTTAAATTTATCACCAGGACCAAAACTTCCAAGCGCCCAAAGTATGACAGATATGGCTAAGATGATTTTACCTGCGCCAAAAACGAAACTGGATGATTTGTCCCAAACATTTAAAAATAAATTTTTCCAGTCCGGGAATTTATAAGTTGGTAATTCGAAAATTAAGAAAGATTTATGTTTTGTCTTAATAATTTTATTCAATAACCATGCTGAACCAAGAGCCGCTAAAATGCCCAGAATATAAAGCGCAAATAAGATAATACCCTGAATATTGAACCCAAGAAATTTAGTATCAGGAATGACTAAACCAATGATAACAATGTAAATTGGTAATCGTGCAGAACAGGTCATAAACGGTGTTACTAACATCGTTACCAGACGTTCTTTACTATTTTCAATGTTTCGTGCAGACATTACAGCAGGAACAGCACAAGCGACACCTGAGATCAATGGAATGACTGATTTACCATTAAGTCCAAAAGGTCTTAACCAACGGTCCATTAAGAATACTACACGGCTCATATAGCCTGTTTCTTCCATCAATGATATAAAAATATATAAGATCACAATTTGGGGAACAAAAATAACGATACCGCCAATTCCCTTAATAATACCATTGGATAATAGATCTGGAAGTGGTCCTGCAGGTAAGACACTCTGCACATAAGCCGCTAAATCGGCAAATTGCGTATCAATGAAATCCATGGCTGGTCCAGACCAGTTATAAATACCCTGAAATATCAAAAACAGAACCCCAAAGAAAATCAGATAACCTAAAATAGGGTGTAGTAAGATTTTATCAATACCATTCGTAACACTTTTCGAATCGATATCTTTTGATACGATTGTACTTAATGCATGTTCTAAATTCTTATTACGCTGAATGGATTCTTCTTTTTGTAATACCTGTGGAGTTAGATTATGCTGTTTTCTAATACTTTCTAGAGCATTATTTTTTTCCTCCGATAGAAATTCTACGTTACCTTTTGCTAAATACTGCCATGTATTGTACTCGTGTTCCAGAGGGAATAGTTTTTTTGCTTCCTCAACAGGTGTAACATATTGTGCGGGAATACTAAAGTTTCCAATATATAGTGGTGGAATTGAATCAAAAGCTTTGATCAATTTGTCAATTCCCTCACCATTACGTGCATTTGTTAAAAAAACTTTAGTCTTTAATAGGGACTCCAATTTTGGAATATCAATTTGAATACCTTTTGTCGTTGCTTCATCAATCATATTGATGACAAAAATGGCAGGTAATCCAAGTTCTCGTGCTTGTTGATAGAGAATAATTGATCTCTTTAAGTTGGACGGTTCACCGACAACAACAATTAAATTTGGTTTAAGCTTGTGTTGTTGATCGACAAGTATATTGAATACAACTTCTTCATCCAAAGAGTTCGGAAATAAGGTGTAAGTACCAGGTAAATCAATGATTTTATATGTTTTATTGTTTGCCGTTAACGAGCCTTCGCGTTTCTCAACGGTGATACCGGGATAATTTCCAACTTTCTGATTGAGTTTCGTAATACGATTAAACAGCGATGTTTTACCCACATTTGGATTCCCCAAAAGTGCAATAATAGGATTGTTCATTTATTTTGGATCGATAATGATTACTTTGGCTTCAGACTTTCTGATAGCAATCAATGAGTTACTAGCAATTATATTTAGACAGATTGGACCGTTTAAAGGGGCAATATGTTTGACTTCAATTTCGGTTCCGGGAAGGAATCCCATTTCATAAAATTTAGCGGGAATGTCATTCGAATTCAAATCAACTATTATAGCTTTTTGTCCCTTTTTAAGCTTGTCTAAACTAGATTTATCGCGCATTATTTCTCTTAATATGTAATTTTCAAATATATGAATTTTATCTGATTTAGAATGATTCTAATGTAATTCTTATGCATTTATGATAAATATGTGATATATTTAAATTATGAAAATTGATGAAGCCATACAAGTGAAAAAATTTAGTACGGAGTGGCAACGAGCCACTGTTAACCTATTGTACACAAGTAATTGGGTAACTGCAGTTTTGGAGAAGAGGGCAGAACAAAAGCAAATTACATTACGTCAATTCAATGTGCTACGGATATTGCGGGGACAATTTCCGAAACCGGTTACTAATAATTTGATAAAATCTAGAATGCTGACGAATACGCCTGATATTTCGAGGTTGATAGACCGATTGGTTCTAAAAGGACTAGTCGATCGCTGTAAGTCAAATGAAGATAAACGTGCAGTCAACTTATTAATAACAGAATTAGGGCTTAAAATCCTCGAAGAACTAGAACAAGAAATGCTTCTGAGTGATATTCTCCCGAATCATCTATCGGAAGCTGAATGTACCCAATTAAATGAACTCTTGGATAAATTTCGAGGAAGTTTAGAACCTGAAACCAAAACTAATTAGTGATCATGATGGTCATGGCTGTGGTCATGACCATCATGATTGATTTCTTGCGTATCCTCCGAAGAAGAATGGCTGTGACCGTGGCCATCAAATAAAAAATTCATCAAAGCAATTGCAACACCGACAAATACGGCTATCATTTTCTTTTTATTGAATTTATGATGATCTGCTGAGCCAGATTCAAATAATATTGTTGTCGATATGTGTAGGAATATACCGATGACAACAGCCATTATTTTATCAAAATACTGTTGAATATTACCAATTTCACCGGTACTTATTGCTTTACTGAAAGAGAATCCCAGAGGTGTCATCGCAGCAAAAACAATTAACAGTGTCGTAATACTCTTTTTAGAAAGATGTGTACTGATCAATAAACTTCCTAATGCAAATGCAGCAGGTATATGGTGGATTGCTATTCCAAAAACCAGCTCTGTTTGATGGGTAGCAGCTAAAGGCATCCCTTCCAAAAATGCATGTAAACATAAACTGATCATAATTCCCATAGGAAAAGCATGATGATGGCCTTCTTCATGATGAAGATGTCCATGTTCGATTCCTTGCGAGAACTGTTCTAGCACCAGTTGGAATAAGAATCCTCCTAATACATATATTCCTAAAATTTCTGCATCTGTAGTACGTGTCTGATAGACATGCGGTATTAAATGCAGTACCGTGATGGCAAACAGATAGGCACCACTAAATGATAGAATTAATTTAAGTAAATTCGTATTGTTTCTTTTTACAAAGAACACTGCTAAACCACTTGCTAATGCAGAGAAAAAAAGAATACTTACTAAGATGATTGCGCTCATTTCGCTATAACGGGATTAAAGAATTCTGGTTTTAGTTTCTTAAAGATATATCCGGTTGCCATACCGATCAGTATCCCTAAAATTGCTCCACATAAGATATCAAACGGATAGTGAACACCCACGTATATCTGTGAAACAGAAATTAATGTTGCCCATGTGATACATAACCACATCGCATGCTTCCATTTTCTTCTGAATAATGCGATCCAGAAAAATGCTAAAGCAAAATGATTGGTGGCATGAGAAGAGGTAAAGCTAAATCCTGAACCACATCTCACACGGATGTTGACCTCTTCTTTAAATACGATATCATTGCAAGGACGAACCCGTTTAACTGATTTCTTGATTAAGTGAGAAGAGACTGCATCAGAAGCTCCGAATGTAGCTAATGTCATAACAACAATCAGGATGCCCGTTTTACCATATGTTTTAATAAAGAAAATAACTAAAAAGAGGTATAAAGGAGCCCAAGTATATGGATTTCTTAAAATTGGAAGTAGCCAGTCAAATACCGGATTACTTAATCCCTGATTAATGGCTAAAAAAATTTCTTGATCAATATGTACTATTTGGTCAATCATGTTGCTGTATTAAAGTGAAATTATTTGATAACAGTTCTTCGTGATCTGAATCCAAATGTATAAATAATTTCAATTTGATGCGGATATATATGTAAAAGAAACAATGTTGCAACAAAAGTATGTTAATTATTTCAGAAAAGGAAACGCTTTATTATAAATATTTGGACTATTGTTTTATTTTTACGGAATAAACGTAATTTAACATGACTTTAATTAAATCAATATCTGGTATTAGAGGTACCATTGGTGGTCGTTCTGGAGAAGGGTTGACACCTATCGATATCGTGAAGTTCACGGCAGCTTATGGTAAGATCATTGTGAATCAGACTGGAATTAACAAAATTGTTGTTGGTCGTGATGCACGAGTTTCCGGTGAAATGGTCAGTAATTTGGTTATTGGTACTTTACAGAGTATTGGTGTAGATGTGATTGATTTAGGCTTATCCACAACTCCTACAGTTGAGATTGCGGTTCCCAAAGAAAATGCTGGTGGCGGCATAATCCTAACGGCGTCTCATAATCCAGGTCAATGGAATGCTTTAAAATTATTAAATGCTAAAGGTGAATTTATCAATGACGCCGAAGGTAAGCAAGTACTGGCATTAGGTGAAAGCTTAGATTTTGATTTTTCAGAATTCGAAGATTTGGGAACAGTTCATAAAGACACAAGCTACATGCAGAAACATATTGATGATGTTTTAGCGTTGGATCTGGTAGATGTAGAAGCTGTTAAAAATGCAAATTTCAAAATTGCAGTGGATGCCGTTAATAGCACAGGAGGTTTGTTCATTCCTGCTTTGTTAGAAGCACTAGGAGTAGAAACAATTTATAAAATTCATTGTGAGCCTGATGGTAAATTTCAACATAACCCTGAACCGCTAAAAGAAAATCTTACAGATCTTTCTAAGGCAGTATTGGAAAATGGAGCTGATTTAGGTATTGCAGTAGATCCTGATGTTGACCGTTTGGTTTTCATGATGGAAGATGGTGATTTATTTGGTGAAGAATATACCTTGGTAGCAGTATCAGATTATATTTTGCAACATACAAAAGGAAATACAGTTTCTAATTTATCTTCAACAAGAGCATTGCGCGATGTAACTGTTAAACATGGAGGTCAATATTTTGCGGCTGCAGTTGGTGAAGTGAATGTAGTGACAAAAATGAAAGAAGTTAATGCCGTTATCGGTGGTGAGGGTAATGGCGGTGTAATTTACCCGGCATCACACTACGGTCGCGATTCACTGGTTGGTGTAGCAATATTTTTAACACATTTAGCAAAGTTGGGTAAAAAGGTATCTGCATATAGAGCCGAATTGCCACAATATTTTATGTCTAAGAATAAAATCACATTAACTCCAGAATTGGACATTGATGATCTTTTAGCAAAAATGGAAGCAAAATATAAGCATGAAGAGCATTCAACTATTGATGGATTGAAGATTGATTTTGAAAATGAGTGGGTTCACTTACGCAAATCAAATACAGAGCCGATTATTCGTATCTATTCTGAAGGTCCTACAGCTGAAGCCGCAGAAGCAATTGCACAAAAAATAATAGCTGAGATCGAAGAAATTATTAAGTAATTTTTAAGATTATTTTATTTTTAAAGCCTCCAGAAACTCATGCTTCTGGAGGCTTAGTTTTTGATACTATTCCTACCTATTATCTGTCTTTATTTATTCAAGGCGTATAATTTTTTATAACATAGGAAAGAGTTTATTGATCGAAATATCCTGTTTTAAGCCAATTGTTCCTAATGATGCCCAAAATTCTGTATCTGTAAATTCAACTCTTTACAAGCGCTGAAAGGGATCTACTTTCGAGTTTTATAGGTTTTGCTCGCTCATCTCAGTTTTTTTATAAGTATTAACGAAATATGCCCTAAAAGTATTTCACCTTTAGGGCATATCTGCATTTTATTTTTACAATTTGCTTTAACGTCTGTTTTATATTAATCTGTCAGCGTAGAGATATCCATATCTGGCTTTGGAAGATTAAGTTGTTGAATTTCTTTTTTGCACTTATCAACCATTTCTTGTGTCATTTCGTATGTATAATTACCATAATCATCATAAGTGAATTTTCCAACATGGAAGAAGCCATAAAGATCAAAGAAATCTGTGAGATCAAGTTTTGCGACCTGAGATGCTGTTTTTACAAAATTCAATTGGTGTACAGCAGGGTTGTTTCCACGATCGCCCATTACTTGACCGCCACCGCGTCTGCTTCTACGTTCAGGATTCTGTTTGCGGAAGGCTTCAAATAAATCGGGGTAAAAATTAGGATTTTTACCTTGATTTGCGAAATACAGTTGAAGTTGCCAGAAAGGTACTAAGCGATTGAATACATCTGGATCCTGTAGGTAACTTATTTTACCATTAATGATACTTTCTCTGGATTTTTTGTAATTACCTTGTTCTGAAAGACGGCTTTTATTGCCATAAGAAGTTGTTACATAAAGGGAGAAAATATTATTACTTACTTCACCCAATCCTCCCCAGTTTAAGTAAGGTCTTAATTGATGCACGTGTCCTACTTCATGTGAAAACCCCCAACATGGATCCCCTTTGATTACGCGAGCTGGGTCTACAACAAGCGGCATTGCATTGCCAGGATCCGTACCCATATAAGCAACTCCATCTCCGTCACGGAACATGTAATAATTATAATTTACACGCGAGAGAATTTTGTTTTCAGGGACTTTGTTATATTTAATAAGTCCCATAATACGATGCTGTCTGTAAATAAGAGAATCATAATTACTGATCAGCTCGACACCTTTTCCATAAGCATACTTTTTAATATCGGCAGCAGGGTAGGCAATCTGAATGTGTCGACCTTTGGCATCAATAACTGGATATACAGCCTGATCTACCAACTTGTTCCAATCTTGGTCATTGTTTTTCGTAATATCAAAGTAACCATTAACTGGGCTACCAATAAAATGTACACTGATTGCTTTTTCTTTTTTAGGATTTTCGGAGAAATAATCGATATAAGCCAGACCGTCGAAATCTTTGACATCAATGATGTTGATACCATTTTTGAGTTTAAATTCTTGCTTTACAATACCCCATCCCTTTGGGTCTTTGGTCGGATCCATTCCTTCAGGAGCTCGGCGGTTCCAATTTGGAATGATCAATTTAACTTCATTATCTGCAGCGATATGATCAACAGATATGATATGGCGGCCTATAGGCAGATAAATTCCGGTTATATTTTCATATTTGCTGTATCCATCACCGATCATTAAGTTATGGCCTAAGGTTGAAGGGCTAAGGATAGCATTGTATTCTGCAAACCGGTACTTTTGATCATATTGATTATTTAATAAGGAGGTGGCAACCTGTTTGACCTGTGGATTTTTAATTTTATCAAGATCAGATTTTTTGATTCCTTTTTTTAGCTTAACGGCTAAAGGAGTTTCGAATACTTGTAAGTCTTGATAAGCGTCTGCATAGTCTTTAGCAGATTGCGCATGTAGACTACTTATCGTACCGGCAAGCAGTAATAAAGTAATGAATTTTAGCTTCATATTTAGATGGTTAGTTGAAGTGCTAAAATATCAAATTGTGCTAACATTAAAGCATTTTTCAATTGTAAGATTATTGTTAAGATTGTAGCTTCAACCGGCAGTGTTTTTAGCGATTTGAAACAGCATATAATAAAGAAAGCCTTTCAAAATGAATTGAAAGGCTTTCTTTATTATATTGAGATAAATTTTAATGTTTAGTGAGCAGATAAATTTTTAGCTTTTTCTTCATCAAAATTAGCTTCTAACTCGGCTAATTTCTTTTTACCATAAGCCAGTCGTGTGATCACAACGAACAGTACTGGAACGATAAAGATTGCTAAAACTGTCGCTGCAGACATACCACCAAATACTGTCCAGCCAATTGTTTGGCGAGAAATGGCACCGGCGCCAGTCGATAACATCAAAGGAATAATACCTAAGATAAATGCAAAAGACGTCATGATAATAGGACGCAGACGAAGCTTAACAGCATCTAATGTTGCCTCATATAAGTTCATTCCGATATCTACACGTTCTTTAGCAAACTCAACAATTAGAATCGCATTTTTAGCCGCTAAACCAATAATTGCAACTAAACCAATTTGCGCATAGATATTATTATCTAATGCTGGAATCAATGTTAATGTTAAAATTGCTCCAAATACCCCTAGTGGTACCGATAATAAAATTGAGAATGGAACAGACCAACTTTCATAAAGCGCAGCTAGTAGCAAGAATACAAACAGAATACATAAACCAAAGATCATAATAGTCATATTTCCAGATTTTGTTTCTTGTAAAGCCAATCCTGAGAAATCATAACTATAACCGTTCGGCAATGTTTCTGCGGCAACTTCCTGAAGCGCTCTGATGGCATCACCGGACGAATAACCAGGCGCAGCACTACCACTAACCTCTATACTTCTAAAGATGTTATAGTGATTGATAATAGCTGGATTCTGAACAAGGTTCCAAGTAACCAATGAACTTAAAGGAACAGATTCACCGCGGCCATTATTAACATATAATTTGTTGATGTCCTCAATGTTCATACGGTAATCTTTATCCGCCTGAGATACAACCCTAAAGTTACGTCCGTATCTTGTAAAATCATTAATATAAGAAGACCCAAGGTATGCAGATATAGTGGTATAGATTGTCGAAACAGGAACCCCCATTTTCTTCGCTTGCTCTCTATTAACAGATAACTTGTAATTTGGAGTTTTTGTGTTAAATAGGGTATAGGCCATACCGATTTCAGGTCTCTGATTGGCTGCAGCTAAGAATTTACCAACTACACCTTCGAAGACTTTGATATCTACGGTCTGTTGATCTTGAATCATTAAACTGAAACCACCAGAAGTACCAAGACCAGGAATTGCAGGAGGAGTAACAGCGAGTACACGTGCTTTATTATAGCCAGCATATTTTCCCATGATACCACCCGTAATTTGGTTAGCAGTACGCTTTCTATCTTTCCAAGGTTTTAGAGAAACGAAAACTGTCGCTACGTTAGGCTGGAAAGCTCTGTTCAAAATATTGATACCGGCAATAGCCGTAATATCTTTAATCTCTGGATAATCTTTACGTAATTCTTGCTCTACTTCATTTAAAATTTCTTTTGTACGTGTTGTAGACGAACCTTCTGGCAAGGTAATACCGGCAAAGAACATCCCATTATCTTCACCAGGAATAAATCCAGTTGGTTTTTTATTAAACATATAACCTGTACCAATGAAGATACAAAGTAAGATGATTAACGCCATAGGAGCCTTTTTGATACAGTATTTTACACCATTAGAATATTTGTTCGTTACTCTTTCGAACCAGATATTAAACTTGTAGAAAAACTTATTAAGACCTTTCGCTTCCGAGTGAACTGCTGTTGGTCTTAACATGATCGAACATAATGCCGGTGTTAATGACAGGGCAATAAATGCAGACAACATAACCGAAACGGCAATTGTTATGGAGAATTGTTGATACAATTGACCCACCATACCTGGGATAAATCCTACAGGAACGAATACTGCAGAAAGAATCAAAGCAATGGCAATAACCGGAGCTGTAATGTCTTTCATGGCACGACGCGTTGCATCTGCCGCAGACATCTTATAATGATCTATATAATGCTGCACCGCCTCAACCACAACAATCGCATCATCGACCACAATACCAATAGCAAGCACGAATGCCAATAAAGTTAAGTTATTGATTGAGAAACCGAATAATAAGAAGAAGATAAATGTACCAACAATAGATACAGGAATCGCTAATACAGGAATTAGTGTTGCTCTCCATGACTGTAAGAAGAAGAATACAACTAAAGTTACTAATAGTAAAGCTTCAATCAAAGTATGAATAACTGATTCAATGGAAGCATTAACAACAGAAATTGTCTCATAACCGACAACATAGTCAACATCATCAGGGAATGATTTTTTTAATCTTTCCAATGCAGTATAGATACCCTCTGCAGATTGCACAGCATTACCTCCTGGAGTTTGAGAAACCATCATACCAGAAGAAGTCATGCCATTTACACGCGTACTTGTTGCATAACTGAATTGGCCCAATTCTACTCTCGCTACGTCTTTTAATAAAACAATTGATCCATCTGTATTTGATTTCACAATGATTTCTTCAAAATCCTGTACCGAAGATAAATCTGAATCCGTAATCACTGGGTATTCAAATACCTGATCTGATTTTTGCGGAGTAGAACCTACTGATCCTCCCGGAATTCTTAAGTTTTGTTCAGCAATTGCTGTAGAAACATCTGCAGGAGTTAGATTTAAATTCGTTAATTTATTGGCATCTAACCAAACGCGCATGGAGAATGGCTGTCCAAAAGCGGTAACCTCACCAACACCAGTGATACGTAATAACGCATCTTTGATGTATAAATTGGCATAGTTATCTAAAAACTTAGCATCGCGGGTACCTTTTGGTGATACCAGTGAAACGAGCATTAAGATATCTGTATTCGCTTTACGTGTTGTTACTCCTAAACGTTTAACAGCTTCGGGTAACGCTGGTTCAGCAATACCCACACGGTTTTGAACGTCTAATGTAGCGATATCAATATCAGTACCTACTTCAAAAGTTACGGTTATCTGTGATTGACCATTCGATGTACTGTTTGAGGACATGTAAAGCATGCCCGGTGTACCATTAATTTGACTCTCAATAGGAGTCGTTACTGTTTGTTCAACAGTTTGAGCATCCGCGCCAGTGTAGTTTGCTGTTACTGAAACAGTTGGTGGGGCTACGGATGGATATTGACTGATCGGCAATGACACAATTGAAATTCCACCTACGATCATAATCAATAGGGAAATCACAATGGCAGTGACGGGTCTTTTTATAAAAACTTCTGAAATCATATGTTTTTTTGTATCTTATAAAGTCTGTGAAAATTATTTTTTTGGTGCAGCGGCATCAGGTGCAGCAGCAGGAGCCTCAGCAACTTTTACACCTGTTTGCACATTCATGATACCATCAACAACAATTTTCTCACCGACTTTAAGGCCTGATTTTACAACTACTTTATCTCCTAATTTTAAACCTAGATCAACTTTACGTTGTTCAGCTTTACTGCTGTCACCAACAACATACACGTTAAATACTCCCAACTGATCTTGAACAGCTTTATAAGGAATAACAATTTCTTCAGTTGCTGAATTCGTCTTGATATTTAAAGATAGATTCATTCCAGCTCTCAAGACATTACCAGGGTTGTCAAAATTAGCACGTACTCTTATCGTTCCTGTCTGTGGATCAACTGCACGGTCAATAGTGGCAATTCTTCCTGGAGCTGTATACTCCGTTCCATCCGGTAATACTGCGCCGATCTGTGCTGCAGAACCTGATTTTTGTAAGTTTACAAATTGAGGGATATCACGCTCGCTCACTTGGATTTCAACTGCCACAGGATTGATTGAAGATACCGTATTTAATCGTGTAGTTCCAGGATTAACCAAAGCCCCAAGACGTACATCTGATATACCTACAATACCCGCGAATGGCGCTCTTATAGTTGAACGATTTAAGTTTGTTTGTGCTGTTGTTACAGCAGCTTGTGCACCTAAGATCTGCGCTTTTTGATTTGCCAGATCTGTTTTAGCATAATCTAAAGTTTGTTTTGCGATCGCATCTTTATCTGCTAATGCTTGGTAACGGTTTAAATCTGTTTGCACACGATCCAAATTAGATTGTGCAATTTTAAGATTTGCTCTGGCTTGATCTAAAGCCGCAGTGTAGCGAGTGCCGTCAATTTCATATAATTTTTGACCTTTGGATACCGATGCTCCATCAGTTACAAATATTTGCGTTACATAACCAGAAACTTCAGCAAATAAATCAGCTTCATTTAAGGGTTTTACAGTAGCTGGATATGTTTGGTTTCCTGTGACAATTTCTTCTGTGGCAGTTGCTATGGAAACAGGTACAACACGTTCTGCTTGCTGTGCAGCCTGTTGTTTCTGAGCATCTTTATTGCCACATGACTGCCAGATTAGCGTAGTCCCAATAAAAAAAGCTGCTAATAAATGTTTTTTATTCATGATATTCTTGGTTTCTTAATGTTGTTTATTTTGTATCTACAGTTCCTAATGCTTTTTGAACATCTAGCTTACTCGATAGAAGTGCATAAAGTGCATTTAAATAATTCAATTGACTTGTTTTAAGATCAGTCTCAGCTGTCATTAAGTCTAAGTAAGTTTTAATACCTTCATCATATTGTAACTTAATCGTATCATAGACTTCCTTAGATAAGTCAACATTATCTCTTGATGTTTTCCAATCAATTAGGTTGGCATTATATGAAGCTGTTGCAAGTGCATATTCTGTGTTGACTTGATTTTTCAAATCTTCCATGCTTAAATCAATTCTACTTTCGCGTAGTTTGGATTGATTGATTTGATGCTTTCTTTTAAAACCTTGAAAAATTGGAATAGATACAGATAATCCAGCTACAGAGCTTGGGAAATTGTCATTATACAAATCCTTAAATTTGTTATTTCTGTAATTAAATGCATAGTTATAAAATGCGCTTACATTTGGGAGGTAGGTCCATTTATAGTATTGCGTTTCTAATTCTTGCATTTTTTTGGACGTTTCCAATTGTTGGAATTCAATTCTATTGGTTACGCTAGCAGATGAAGTTGTGTCAATCAGAATCTGATTTTCCATATTCGCATTCTCAAAAGATAATGTAATATCAACTTTATGATCAACTGCTATTAAATTTTTTAAATAATCATATTTATAACGGCGTAATTCAATAGTCCGCTTTTCGTCCGCATTTGCATTGCTTAACGCAATTTGAGCTCTTTTGAAATCGGTTTTGTCAACCATACCAACTTCGTAGCGTACTTTAGCGTCGTTATATTGTTTTTGAAGTCTAGCAATGTTTTCACGAACAATTTTGATCTGCTCTTCACTTGTTAAAATATCATAGTAAGCTTTACTCACTTCAACCACTGTGTTGATTTTTTGACTTTCAGTGTTTTGCTTATTGGATTGACGGATAAGTGTTGCCGCTTTTGAAGCTTGCATAAGTGCCGGATTCAAAATCTGTTGATCAGCCTGTAAGGTTAAAGCACTAGCATTCTTCTGTCCTAACGCAATGTTCTGTCCACCTATAAAAGAGGTGGGAACTTTAACATTGTAGTTGTAAGAACCATTAGCGTTTACCTGTGGCAACCAGCCAGACAAGGCAATGTCGATATCTTTTTCGCCAATTTCCTCATCAATTGCAGCCTGTTTCAGACTTATCTTGTTGCTAAGGGCATAGTCAATGAGTTGCTGCAAATTTGCTTTAGCAGGTAACGTCTCATTGCCTGTTTGTTGGGCATAACTAACATTGTATATTGTAGTCATGGCTGCCAAAGAAAAGGCTATTTGTCTAAACTTCATAAAATTATTTATTTTTAACTCCATCCCAAATGATGTTTACAACATCTTCGATGCTTTCATTTGATTTTAATTTGTTGTGTTTCACTCCTTTAATTGCTGATACAGCAGTTCCAAAGAAGACGCAAGCTAATGCTTCTACATTGGTGTCTTTTAATTCGCCTTTATTGATTCCTGTTGTTAAGAATTTAAGTATATTACTTTGACCACTAATAGATTCATTTGTTTCATAACTGTTCACCTTATAATAAGGAGATGAGTAAAATTGTTCAAAAAAACTGAACATTTCTACATGTTCTCTGTAAAATTTTACAAAGCCTTTCCATATATGAAAAAAAGTGTCTTTATAAGTCAATTTATCATCCAGCGATCCAAAGATTGCTTCATTTAAAGTGTCGCCACAGTATTGAAACAGGCTAACGATCAAATCATCTTTCGATGGGAAGTAATGATAGATTGTACCGATTGCGACATCAGCTTCCTGAGCTATCTTGCTCATCGCTGTGCCATGAAATCCATGATCTTTGATCAACCGAAGTGTGGTCTCAAATATGGAAATCACTTTAGAATTATTTTTTGTGTATTGAACGTTCATTCGGTTCCAAATGTAGAAATTTTAATCAAATCTAAATGTCAAAATATTGTAATGAAAAACTATATTTTATTCATTGCAGACATCTATTTATTCGCATTTCCGCTGTTAACATATTTTAACATTTAGTTGGTTTGCTAATCAATTTGCATGGCCTATATTTGTACCATCATAATTTAGGTTTATAATTGGTTAGTAAAGGTTTTCATTCTCCCCGTTTGAAAACCTTTCTTTTTTTACCTAAATAGGTACCAACACAAAAAAAGCCTAGTTGATTAACTAAGCTTTCTTTAAATCATGGAATGTCCTACTTGCAATTTTTTAAACTCATCTGAACTTCTTCTAGACTGAATATTTTATCTTGCTTACCAAAATTTGTGGTAATATAGGTTAAAACATAGGCGATATCGATGTCGGTCAAGATTTCATTCGCTGGCATTTTAGTGTTAAATGTTTTGCCCGCAACTACAATTTCTTCTTCTAGTCCATTCTTAACAATACAGGATAAATGATCTCTATTTTTTGTTAAAAATTCTACATCGGTTAATGGTGGATATAATAGGCCTAAGCCTTCACCCTTATCGCCATGACAATTTTTACAATGATTAATATATATTTTTTGTCCATTTACGGCATATTGTGCTGTCTTTATATCTTTGCCTGACTGGCAACTGCTTATCGAGCATAAAGAATATAGAGCGATCAATACTCCTAAAAGATATAGTTTTATCATTTTACTTTTCTTCGAGTAGGATAGCAAGTTCTTTTTGTAGTTTCGCAACTTGCTCATCATTAGTACCGTCATAAGCACCGCGTATTCTTTTTTGTTTATCTACTAATACCAGATATCCTTGATGATCGTATCCTCCTGGCGCATTTTTGTCTTCTGCTGTGTAGACCAGGTATTGGTTTGCAATTCCATAGATATCAGCTTTTGATCCCATTACAAAATTCCAATGATCATTGCTAACACCCAATTTATTGGCATATTCTTTTAAGACATGTGGCTGGTCATATTTGAAATCAATGCTATGTGATAAAAAGTAAACTTGATCACTATCCTTATATTGCTCGTATACTTTCAACAGATTTCTATTCATAGTAGGGCATATACTTGGGCAATGAGTGAAAAAGAAATTAGCGATATACACTTTGTTATCAAAATTCTTATCCGTTATATAGACACTATCTTGGTTTAGAAATTTGAAAGGGGGGATGGTATGGTATAGGGTATCAATAACCGTCTTACCATCTATAATTTTCTCTACTGGTTCACGTTGACCATAAATAGGAAGTGTAACTGTATTAGACTGACAACTAGATATTGTAAATGTTGTTAGTGCAATAAGAAAAGAAGCACCAATCTGAATTGATTTTAACATATTAATACTTTTTTAAGATTTCTTGTTTCTCTTTTGATACACGATCAAAGACTGCTTTCATGTCTTTTACTTTAGTCAATTCGCGATTAGCATAATCTACTGTCGTTGAATCGGCACTATAGTCTTTCATCCAATCCATCATATGATCTGTTGCATCTTCGAGATTGCTTTTTAACTGAGACAATTCTTGTCGAGTATTTGTTGTATCTAGATCAGGTTTAGCTGTTTTTATAGCACTAAGATTTGTGAGGATTGAATCGATAGTAACTGCATCTTTATCAAAAATACTTACTTGCGGCATGATCTCATCATGAATTTTCATGGTTTCTTCTTGTGTTTTCGCTAAATCATTTTGATTATTTGTATTTGAGCTATTGGCACATGAAGTTATTGCAAAAGCTGACGCAACTAAAAAAGCTAATTTTTTCATATTGAAATATTTTGTCTGTTACCGACAAAGATACCAAATAGATAAAGAAGATAATAGCTTATTATACTCTGGTGTATGTAAAATTCAGGTCACGAATATAGATTTCATTTTTCGCAATGGCACAAATTTCATTTTGATCGTTCACAATTTCTACAGAAAATGTCTTAATGATCCGACCTCTGTTTTTAAGTGTATCCATGCATTCATTAAAATCCTCGTCAGTTATTTTGATCGAAAATCTAAGATTGGTCAAGCCAGGCTTTTTATATTCAATGGATGCTGATTTGAGCCAAGCTACAGTTTTTTTAAATCCATGCGATTGTAAGCGCTGATCAATAAGAATCGCATAAAAAGGATCAACTGCTGAAAAAATTGTTCCACCAAATATGGTACTGTTTGAGTTTTTATTGAAAATACTTTTGATAATTTTTACATCCACACCTTGAAAGTCTGTATGAATTTTTTTGACCCATATGCGTTGGAATAAAAATGGCGGGTAAATTCTTAATAACCACTTTAGGGATTTGGGACTATACAACATGGTGCAAATGTAATACAATAAATTAAAATTCGTTTGCTAATTGATTTGTAAAAATGGTTCCACAATGATATTTTTATAAAAAAATAAAATATGGCTAACCAACCCGAAATGTCCTCAAACAAGAATGTTTGGATTATTATTCTTGTTGCCTCATTGGGGTATTTTGTTGATATATATGACCTCATTATCTTTTCGATTGTTCGTGTAAAATCTTTTGAAGAAATCGGTGTTTCTCCTGCGGATATGCGTTCCGAGGGGGAGTTTGTATTAAATATGCAGATGGGTGGATTACTGATTGGAGGTGTGATCTGGGGGATCATTGGTGATAAGTTTGGGCGATTGAAAGTCTTGTTTGGTTCGATTTTGCTGTATTCATTGGCGAACATATCGAATGGTTTTGTACATGATGTGATGACGTACGGTATCATTCGTTTCATTGCCGGTATTGGTTTAGCGGGTGAATTGGGAGCCGGTATTACCTTAGTTAGCGAAAGCATGCATAAATCTAAACGAGGGTATGGTACCATGCTGGTTGCTACAGTTGGTGTCTTAGGCGCCGTTTTAGGATATTTTATATCTGAACAATATGATTGGAGAACTGCTTACTTTGTTGGCGGTGGTATGGGATTGTTGTTACTGTTAATGCGGGTAGGGGCACTCGAGTCTGGCTTGTTTAAAACAGCAGAAGAGAAAACAGTAGTGAAGGGTAAGTTTAGTATGCTTTTCACTGATAAACGTCGTTTTAAAAGATATTTATACTGCTTGTGCATCGGATTACCGATTTGGTTTGTGGTAGGCGTACTTGTTACTCAGGCTCCAGAGATTGGTAAAGCGCTACATGCGCCAGTTGTTCTTAGTGCTGGAAAAGGAGTTTTGTTCACCTATCTGGGGATTTCTTTAGGGGATTTACTGGCAGGTTTATTAGCTCAGGTTTTGAAATCACGAAAGAAAGTCGTTTTACTGTGTCAAATAATTATCCTCGTAAGTTCTTCATTGTACTTATTAAGTGATGGTTTGTCTGAGACTAAATTTATATGGCTTTCCTTTTTTATGGGACTTGGTATAGGTTATTGGGCAACTTTTGTCACCATATCTGCAGAACAGTTCGGGACGAATTTGCGAGCTACAGTGGCCACTACTGCACCTAACTTTGTTCGTGGAGCACTGATCCCTTCAACAATATTGTACGGTGTTCTTGTCAATCACTTGGGTATTATTACAGCCGCATTTATGATGATATTTTTATTATCAGGAATTGCTATATATGCATTAACACAGCTCGAAGAGAGCTTTGATAAAGATCTGAATTATCTGGAAGAAGAATAGGCAAAAATTAGCGCTTTGGACATTTGCCGCAACGATTCCCTTTTTTATATTTCTTACAACATTTTTTGAAACAAGCACATGAAAAAGGAGAAAACGGACTTGATGCTTTTGTATCAGCACAAAAATCTATTTTCTCCTTTGAGAATGTATCTTGAAATTCTGTTCCTTGCAATTCTGAAGTATTCATAATGCAAAGATATATATTATTTATAAGCAGTCTAAATAAAAAACGTTAAATTACATCTTTTTTAGTAAGTTGTCAATTACTTTAGGGTATTGCTGATGTTCTAATTGTTGTCCTTTAAACTTAATTACCTCTAAAGTGTCATGAGGCTCTACTTTAAAGCGGCCTTGATAAATTACTTCTCCTTCATCAAAATGCTCATTTGCAAAATGAATTGTTATGCCATGCTCTGTTTCTTTATTTGCCAATACGGCTTTATGAACATGATCACCATACATACCTTTGCCACCATATTTAGGTAACAGCGCTGGATGGATATTAATAATCTTATTGGGAAAAGCTTGTAAAAGATTATTAGGAACTAACCAAAGGAATCCTGCAAGTACAATTAAGTCAATGTTTAAGTTTTTTAACATTTTAACAATTTCGTCCGATCTGAAAAATTCATTTCGGTCAAATACGTGGACAGGTATTTCAAAATTATCAGCTCTTTGGATAACATATGCATCAGCATTATTGCTCAATACGATAGCGATTTCGGCATCTTCAGAATATTTAAAATACTCCATTATTTTTTGGGCATTGGAACCAGAACCTGAAGCAAATATGGCAATACGTTTTTTCACAGTTTAATTGTGTTAAGTGACGTTCTAAAAAAAGTTAATCAACCAAACTTACGTTATTTTTTGTAAATAAACTAACAGCTTGGTGTTATGTGTACAATTTGACTCGTATATTTAACCTTTGGCAATACTGTTTTATTTTTAAGCTTATGAAAACATTTACATTAATACTAATTACTTTTTTACTTATACCAACAAAGCGGGTCAGTGCTCAGGCGCCTGCACAGATCCCATATTTTTCTCTTCAGGAGGTATTTACCGGTAAATCTTTTAAAACGTCCGATTTACCAAAGGAGGGACTTATCATTTTTAATTACTATGACACGGGCTGTAGTCATTGTCAGAAAATGGGGGCGGGGATAGCGGATCAGCTACAGGCGTTTAAAAATATTAAATTCTACTTTGTTGCCATGAATGATGTCGAATATGTGGAAGGATTTATAAATATGTTTGCAAAGAAATTGAGACCTCATCCTAACGTGTCTTTTATTTTAGATAAAAATGGACAGTTTATCAGCTTATTTAAACCTACACAAACACCTTCACTGTATATCTACGATGCAAAAACACACAAATTATTAAAACATTTAGATGGTGTTGATGATGTTAAGGTATTGCAAGTAGCTTTGCAACAGCTAATCAAATAGTTTTGCTTGTCTTCTAGTTGTAATTTTTAAATACAAGAGTCTTTTTTTGATACAACTAATTATAAATATTTGCTATTTTTGCGACATCAAATCAAGATATGAGCGACTCAATTAAACACGAGTGCGGTATTGCACTTATTCGACTGTTAAAGCCCCTTTCTTATTACCAGGAAAAATACGGTACGCCTTACTACGGCATAAACAAATTGTACTTATTGATGGAAAAGCAACACAACCGTGGCCAAGATGGTGCGGGTATTGCGACCATAAAATTCGACGTAAAGCCAGGAAATCGGTACATTTCTCGTTACAGAGCGATGGGATCCAGTGCTGTGGCTGATATCTTTGAATATGTACAAAAGAAGTTTGCATCTGTACACAAGGCATATCCGGAGGAATCTAAAGATACACAATGGTTAAAAGATAATGTTAGTTTTACCGGAGAGGTATTGTTAGGTCATTTGCGTTACGGTACTCATGGTAAAAATAGCATTGAAAGTTGTCACCCTTTCTTAAGACAGAACAACTGGATGTCTCGCAATTTGGTTGTTGCCGGTAATTTTAACATGACAAATGTTGACGAATTATTGCAACAGTTGTACGAGCTAGGTCAACACCCAAAAGAAAAGGCAGATACAGTTACTGTATTGGAAAAAATTGGACATTTCTTAGATGACGAAAACCAGGATTTATTTGACAAGTTTAAGAAAGAAGGTTATTCTAATATTGAAATCAGTTCTCTGATTGCAAAAAACTTGGATGTTCCTAAGATCTTAACGCGTTCAGCAAAAACTTGGGATGGTGGTTATACGATTGCAGGTATATTTGGTCATGGAGATGCATTTGTTATGCGCGACCCTGCCGGTATCCGTCCTGCTTTCTATTATAAAGACGATGAAGTGCTTGTTGTTGCTTCGGAAAGACCAGTTATTCAGACTGCATTTAATATTCCTATTGATAAAGTGCAGGAAATTAAACCTGGACATGCGTTGATTGCAAAAAAAGATGGGACAGTTACCGAAGAAATGTTTAGAGAGCCTGTTGAGCAAAAATCATGTTCTTTCGAGCGTATCTATTTTTCAAGAGGTTCAGATGCTGATATTTATAAAGAGCGCAAAAAATTAGGTCGCCTTTTATGTCCGCAAGTATTAAATGCAATTGATAATAATATTAAGAACACGGTATTTTCTTTTATTCCAAATACGGCTGAAGTATCTTACTACGGTCTGATGGATGGTATCAATACCTACGTTAGAGATTTTCAAAAGGATGCCTTATTAAATAGAGCGGATAAGATTGATGACGGTGAGTTAGAAGATATTTTAAGCATTCATCCTCGTTTTGAGAAATTGAATGTGAAAGATGCTAAGTTACGTACATTTATTACGCAAGATGCTGATCGTACTGATATGGTACAGCATGTATACGATACAACTTACGGAATTGTTAAAGATCATGAAGACACAATCGTTGCGATTGATGATTCAATTGTAAGAGGAACAACCTTAAAACAAAGTATCTTAACAATTTTAGATCGTCTGAATCCGAAGAAGATTGTAATTGTTTCATCAGCACCGCAAATTCGTTACCCAGATTGTTACGGTATCGATATGTCTAGAATGGGTGAGTTTGTTGCTTTTGAAGCGGCTATATCGTTATTAAGACAACGTGGTTTAGCACATATTATTGATGAAGTATATCAAAAATGTTTGGTTTCGATAACAGCAGATATTGACGACATAGAAAATTATGTCAAAGCTATCTACGAACCCTTTACAGATGATGAAATTTCAAATGAAATTGCGAGAATCATTACGCCACATCATTTGAAAGCTGAAGTAACAGTGATTTTCCAGACTTTAGATAATTTACATATTGCTTGTCCTGATCATAAAGGTGACTGGTACTTCTCTGGTAATTATCCGACTCCTGGAGGAAATAAAGTTGTTAATAAAGCATTTATGAACTGGGTAGAAGGTAAGAACGTAAGAGCTTACTTCAGCAGTTAATAAGAGCGAAATACATATTATAGAAAAGGCCCGATATTTATATATCGGGCCTTTTCTATAATATGTATTTTAAGTCAATTTTAATCTAAAATAATCGATTGTATACCTATTCGTTAGAACTGCTACAAACGTTTCAAAACAAAGTAAAATCCTACTGCTGTACACGCGAGAACGGCAGAGGTAGCCCACCAAAGTGCTGTGAATCCAAAGGATCCAACTATATTTGTCCCTAAAAGCGGTGAAAAAATATTCGCAGCAGAGAAGGCTAATGAATTGAAGCCCATATAAGCTCCCTGTGTTTTGGCTGTTGACCTGTTTATGGTTACAGTTGCCATAAAAGGCAGTGTTAACATTTCGCCGATGCCAAACACGAAAAAAGTAACATAGAGCATGAATACTCCTGCATGTATATTGAACATGGCATAAGATATAGAACAGAAAAGTGTTCCGATTACCAATGTTTTTGTGATGGTCAATTTGTTTTCTGCAATATGTACAATAAACATCTCTAAAAGAACGATAATTAAACCGCTCCAGCCCATTAAAAATCCGATCTCATGTTCATTTAAGTGATGCACTTCACGATAGAAAATAGGAAGTGTCGATATGAGTTGGAAAAAACATAATGAGAATATACAGCAAAGGATATTAAAGATGATAAATGGACTATCTTTATATGGATTTCGTTCTTTTTTATGCTGCGATGTCGTGGTAACAGGTGCTGTTTTTAAAGTTTTTAAATTGTTTTTTTCCTTCTTATAGAAAAATAGAAAAAAGACAACCGCTGCCACTGCTGCCGCCATTGCATTTCCGTAGAATATCCAGTTAAAGGATATCCCTGCTAAAAAGCCACCAACCGCAGGTCCAATTGAAAACCCCAGGTTAACCGCTAATCGATTCAATGAAAAAGCACGTGTTATATTTTCAGGTTTTGCATAGCTTGCGACCGAAACCGAGTTGGCAGGTCTGAATGCGTCAAAGACAGCACTCAAAATAAAGATCATTATACCTAAAGACTCGACAGTCCTGAAGTAAGGAGTGATCAGAAATAGGGGAGCTGCTAATGTCAAACTGAGTAGCTGGACTTTAAAACTCCCAAATCGATCTGTCAGCCAACCCCCTACATATGAACCGCAAACAGATCCAAAGCCGAAACACATCAGAACAAGACCAACCTGCTTAATGTTGAAATTAAGAGCCTGGGTCATGTAAATTCCTAAAAATGGGATTACCATGCTTCCCATTCTGTTGATAAGCATTACAATTGCGAGCAACCATGCGGAGCGCGATAACCCTTTGAAGGATCCGATATAGATGGATAAAAGTTTTTTCAAGTGAATATGTAAAAAAAGCCAAAGGAATAAATCATATCCCTTTGGCTAGATAAAAATGTTATTTTTAAACTAATTGGGATGCTTCGATAGAATTGTTAATTTCATAAGTTGAGGCTAACATATTCTTTTTACCTGTCGAAGGTTCAAAAATAATATCA
The DNA here is from genome assembly GCF_012030425.1 of Sphingobacterium sp. B16(2022). Lineage (GTDB taxonomy): Bacteria > Bacteroidota > Bacteroidia > Sphingobacteriales > Sphingobacteriaceae > Sphingobacterium > Sphingobacterium anhuiense. The sequence continues at coordinate 1,039,121 of NZ_JAAUVN010000002.1, forward strand.
ACTCTTCCTAAGTTTATTCCTGCAAAACCCACTTGGTTAACGGCTGTCTTTGTTCCCTTTAAGTTCGTTACAAAAGTAGGTTCTTTCAAAAAGGTATGCGTATGTCCACCAATGATTAAATCGATATCACTAGTCTTGGAAGCTAATACGAGGTCGGATACCTTCTCACTTTCGTATTGATACCCTAAATGAGATAGACAAATGACAAGGTCACATTTATGCTTTTCCTTTAATTCTTTGACCACACGGTTCGCAACAAGAATTGGATCCAGGTATTTCATGCCTTTGAAATTATTCGGATCAACCAGCCCTTCAATATCTACCCCTAAACCAAAAACACCAATCTTCACTCCACCTTTTTTGAAGATGGTATAATCTTGTGTTTTTCCTTCCAGCACTGTTCCTGTGAAGTCATAGTTTGCCGTTAAAAAAGGAAATTTGGCGTGATCCAGATATTTGATAAGCCCATTTAACCCATTGTCAAATTCGTGATTACCAAATGTACCCGCATCATATCCCAATTTGGTCATTAAGTCAAGCTCTAATTTCCCTCCAAACAGATTAAAATAGGGAGTACCTTGGAACATATCGCCTGCGTCCAACAAAAGAACATGATCTTCCTCAGCCCTTACTTTTTTGATAAGTGTACTTCTGCGCGCAACTCCTGCCAATCCTTGATATCTACCGCCATCCATAGGAAAGGGTTCAATTCTGCTGTGAACATCATTGGTATGTAGAATGGTTAATTTTATTTTTTTTGAACCTGCAAATGATGAGAATGGTAACGTACCAAAGGTTACTGCTGCAGAAAGGCCTGCGGCAGTCTTTATAAAGCCTCTTCTATTTAATGATTTTAACTCTTCCATCTAATTGCATATTAATTTTTTGACCATTTTTTGTAAAGCTGGAAATATAGTCCATCAAGCTTTCCCTTACTTTTTGAGGATAATCAGTTCTTTTAAGCGCATGTGTAAATAAATCTAAATTATCTCCTCCATTCGCTAGGTAATCATAGGTGACTACTTTATAGGTTTTATTTTTGTCTATATCTTTTCCCTGTACCTGAATATTTATTGGCTTTTTGTCTTGGATAGATAAGGTAATTCCTGAAACAGGTTGCCCCCCTGTTGCCGCTATAAAGTTGGCGAGTTGTTCAATTTGTTCACCGCTCAGCTCCATCACTGTAAGCTGATTTTCAAATGGCATAACCTCAAAAACACTCTCTACAGTAATATCTCCCGCTTTTATTTCATTGCGAATACCGCCCTTTGTTGCAAAAGCGATATCAGCCTTGTTGTTGATTTTTTCACTGGCAACCAATAGCGCTTGTGTAAAGAAATTTCCCATTAAAGTTTCAGGAGTCTTTTCTTTAGTCAATGCAACTTCCGAGAAGCCGATTACCCGGTTCATCTCTGCCTGCATTTGCTTTTTATAGGGACTATAAATAGCTACGATCGCGGTATCCTCAACGGTGCTTTTATTGATCTCGTATTGCTTAAAGTCCTTTTGGACAGGACTTAATTTTTTGCTGCAAGATGTGCTAAGTAAAATAGCTAAAAACCCGAAGGTTACATATTGAAGTTGATGTATAGTAAGTTTCATCATGTAATAAGTGTTTTCGGTACAAATGTAGATAATAAAAGCCTAACATTTTTGTTAAGCTTTTATTATCAATATGCAAAAGAAGGCGCTTTTTCTAATTGGCAATCTCTGGTTTTTTAATGTCTTTTCTGACCACTGCATCTCTTTGATTTCTCAATCGTATTGATTTCCGACGATCTGCAATGGTAGTTTTTGTGATTTTTGCAACCATTTTATTATTCTTATATAATTTCCAGTTCATCAGCAATACGGAAACCAATATAATAACTAGGCCTATTACTTGTATGTATGTCACGGCATGGCTACTGAAAAAGTAACTTAATACCAATGCTACAATAGGATTAACATAGGCATATGTACTTACTTCCGTAGCAGGTCTTACTGATAGCAACCAGATGTAAGAACTGAATGCTAAAATAGATCCAAAAACAATTAAGTACGATATATTAAACCAGTCGATAGGCGTGACCTGTTGAAAACTAAAATGAGCAAATTCACCATTTAAGCTGGCAACAATTGTAAATAATACACCTGCTGTAATCATCTGCCATGCAGTCTTTACGGAGACATGTAAATCTTCCGTCTCTTCTTGCTGGCTTTTCTTCTGGTATTTGGAATATAATGAACCTGCAGTCCAGGCGATAGATCCAAGCACCATAATCACTAAAGCAATAACGGTTATTTCTTTATTTGCAGAAGATTTGCTTGCGATGATTTGCTCTACAAAGAGTAAAACAACACCAGCAAAGCCTAAAATCAAACCAGCGATGGTAGATTTGCTGCTGAAATTTTCTTTCCATTTTGGTTTATCAAGAATAACAAACCAAATCGCCGCTGCTGCCGCAATAATCGCTGCAACACCACCTGAAACATATTGCTCTGCCCAGATAAGACCACCCATATCAATAAATAAGAGTAAAAATCCGACAACAATAGAATCGCGGATTGCTCTCTTGTTGAATATTTTATAACCCTTCAATACACAGTACCCCATCAGCAAAATACTTGCAGTAATAAACCTAAAAGATCCTAAAATGAATGGCGGGAAACTGTGAAGCGCTTTTTCAATAAAGAAAAAAGTCGACCCCCATACAATGTATACGACAGCATACGCGAGTACGATCATTAAAGGGCTTGCTTGTTGTACTTTATTATTTAACATCTCTCTATTCCTTTCCTAAATTATTCCGGTATAACTAATTGTTGTTCTTCTTTCACTGTTTGCAAAACAATTGTGGTTCTTGTTGAAATTATTCCTTCAATTTTCCCCAAAGTGTTACGCATCAAATCGACTAACGCAGTAGAATCAGCCGTCCGAACTTTGATTAGGTAACCATCATCTCCAGCAATATCATGCACTTCCTGCACTTCGGGTATCTCTGCTAGAAGAATACCGACTTTCTGTTCTCCAATTATATCGTTCGCTTTGATAAATATAAACGATAGTAATTTCTGATCAATTGCCGCTGGATTTATCTTGGCGTTGTATTGTAGGATTACATTTTTTTGCTCTAATTTTTTAACACGTTCTAAAATCGCAGAAGGAGCCATACTAAGCTCTCTTGCTATATCAGCATTATTGATTCGAGCATTATCCTGCATTAAACGCAAGATTTTGAAATCTACATGATCTAAATTATATTCTACTTTTGTCATATCGAATGCAAAGGTAGTGATATTTCGAATAATATTCAAATTATTTAGTTAAATTCAGAATATAATTCTATTTGCGAGGTTATTTTTTTTAGAAAAAATAGTCTTTTCACTAGCCTGAGTACTAGTTTTTTTTATTTAATAATCTGATTATTAGGGCATTTGTGTTCTTTTGAATTATCTTTGGTATTTTAGGTGTCTCATCGAATATTATTCGCTAAAGGTTTCCATCGAGTATTTTTCACGTAATATTTTAATGATATAACTGGTGCTAAGAGTGACAATCAATCCTATGAGACAACCAATAGTGACACAGGCAAAACGATCGAGTGCGGCAACATATGACTTTAATTGATGTTCATGAACCACGACAATGATCATGGCTACCATTGCTGTACGGGCCACACTTAGGATATTGAATAACCTGCATATAGCGACGGATGTGATGACACCCAAAAGCATAGACCACATCTGAGGAAGATTGGTAAAATAAAACAGTATACCCGTCGCCGAACCAATAAAATTAGACTTAGTTCTATCAAAAGCAATTTTTGTTGCTTCATTATCATCCGGAGAAATCACTAAAACAATAGAAATTAAAGCCCATATTGCTGAATATTCAGGAAAGCTGATATATAAAAAGTAACCAATAGAAAAACCGATCAAAATACGAATCAGATAGATGATGAAGTCGGAGTGAAGGCTATATCGCATGAGGGTTTTACGCATCTTAAAATATTTTACTGCAAAAGTACATCTTATTTGCAGCATCAAAAAATCATATACATGCGTTTTTATGCATGTTTAATATTGTTTTTTCATTTTCTTGCATTATCAATTCTTTTCATTATTTAAAATAGTTAGATTTGTTGATACAAATTATACCATACTGTGAAGGAAAATATTTCTTTAGATCAATTATCGCAATCTTTAACGGGGGACTTGTATTATGATGATTCTGCTTATCACCATACCATCCGTCTTGCCTATTCCACTGATGCATCCGTGTACCAAGAACTACCTTTAGCTGTAGCGATTCCCAGAAATAGTGGAGATATCAAAATTTTAATACAGTTTGCATCTGCAAACGGCATTACGATTATTCCGAGGACAGCAGGTACATCCTTAGCTGGTCAGGTTGTTGGAAATGGTATCGTTATGGATATCTCGAAGTATTTTAATAAGATACTTGAATTAAATGTCGAAGAACAATGGGTGCGTGTGCAACCTGGTGTTATTCGTGATGATCTCAATCATTACCTCAAACCATTTGGCTTCATGTTTGGTCCAGAAACCTCAACAGCAAGTCGTGCGATGATTGGTGGAATGATCGGTAATAATTCCTCCGGATTACATTCCATTGTATGGGGCGATACCCGTCAAAATTTATTAACAGCGAATGTCATATTAGATGATCAGTCTGAGGTCGTATTTGAAGCGTTGGACGAAGCATCTTATTTCAAGAAATTAATACAAAAAGATAGGGAAGGTGCAATTTACCGCGAATTGAATGCGATGTTGACAGTGGAAGAAAATATGCAGGCAATAGCATCGGGATATCCCAAACGGTCGATAACAAGACGAAATACAGGATATGCACTGGATATGGTATCAGATAAAACTGCTCCTTTCAATATGTGCCGTCTATTAGCTGGTTCTGAAGGAACCCTAGCGATCGTTACAGAGGCCAAGTTGCAATTATTACCATTACCGCCTAAAGAATTAGGTCTCCTATGTATCCACTTTGACGATATGATTGCGTGTATGGAAGGTAATGTGATTGCTTTGTCACATAATCCCGAAGCCTCGGAACTTGTCGATAAGTATATCATGGATTTTACTGTCGGGCACCCCACTTATCAATATAATCGTTTTTTTATAGAAGGTGATCCCAAAGCTTTGCTTATAGTGGAGTTCAGAGGAAATACGCCAGATGAAGTGGAAGCAAAGGCGATGGCATTGAAGGCCGCGTTGATTCAAAAGCATTTGGGTTATGCTTATCCATATATAACAGGTGAGCAGACCAATTTGGTTTGGGATGTACGGAAGGCGGGTTTAGGGTTAATCCGTAATTTACCCGGAGATAGTCAGCCGGTTAATTTGATTGAGGATTGTGCGGTTTCTCCGGAAGATTTACCTGCATATGTAGCAGATATTCAAAATTTATTGATTGCAGAGGGAGTTCACGCATCTTATTACGCGCATGCTGGAGCAGGAGAACTCCATATTGAGCCTTTTGTTAATTTAAAAACAGAATCGGGGGTAAAAACTTTTCGCTCGATCTTAGAAAAGACAACAGATTTAGTTTTAAAATACAATGGATCTTTAAGTGGTGAGCATGGTGATGGTCGTCTGAGAGGTGAGTTTATTGAGAAAGTTTTAGGAGGAAAAGTCTTTAAACTCATTGAGCAGGTTAAAGAAATATTTGATCCTAAAGGCGTATTTAATGCCAATAAGATTGTAAATACACCACCAATGGACACCCATCTCCGTTATGATAATAATAAAAATACAACACAGATAAAGACCTATTTCGATTTTTCGAAAGAGGAAAGTATCCTACGTCTGGCCGAGAAGTGTTCCGGATCAGGTGACTGCCGAAAAACAGAAATTACCGGTGGAACGATGTGCCCCTCTTTTATGGCTACACGCGATGAAAAGGATACGACACGCGCTCGTGCCAATATGTTGCGTCAATTTTTGACAAATTCAACAAAAGAGAACCGGTTTGACCATGAAGAATTAAAAGAAGTGATGGACTTATGTTTATCATGTAAAGGTTGCAAAACTGAATGCCCTTCTAGTGTTGATGTAGCTAAGATGAAAGCCGAGTTTTTACAACATTATTACGATGAGCATGGTGTGCCCTTCCGGTCGCGAGTGATTGCAAATTTCACAGAATCTCAAAAATTAGGATCACTGGTAGCGCCCTTATACAACTTTGTTGTCAAAAATGACTTTTTAGCGGGCCTTGTAAAAAGAACCATTGGTTTTGCCCCTAAGAGATCACTGCCGTTGGTAGCTGGTACTACATTGTCACAATGGGTGAGAAAGCAGAAATACAAGACAGATGCAAAGCGGCGTGTATACTTATTCGCAGATGAATTTACAGAATATAACGATGCCGAAATAGGTATTACAGCATATAAATTACTAACTGCTTTAGGCTATGAAGTGATTATTCCAAAACATATTGAGAGTGGCCGAACTTATCTTTCAAAAGGTCTGGTTAAAGAAGCGAAGAAGATCGCTAATAAAAATATTACTTTTTTGAAAGATCTAATAACAGAGGAGACCCCCTTATTAGGAATAGAACCATCGGGTATCATTACCTTTAGAGATGAATATCTTTCTTTGGTAGATTCGGATCTCTATGAAGATGCAAGTAGAGTAGCTAAAAATGCATTGATGTTTGATGAGTTTTTACTGAAAGAGATTGAAGCTGGCCGTATTCAAAAAGAGCAGTTCAGTACGCGTGAGAAAACAATTAAGTTGCATGGACATTGCTATCAAAAAGCATTTCATTTAGTAGAAACAACAGAGAAAGTCTTGTCATTTCCTCAAAACTACCAAGTAGAGGTGATTCCATCAGGCTGTTGTGGTATGGCGGGATCATTTGGTTATGAAAAAGAACACTACGACATCTCGATGAAAGTAGCAGAATTGGTTTTGTTGCCTACTGTCCGAAATACGGATTCTTCTACATGGATTGCTGCGGCAGGTACATCTTGCCGGCACCAGATTAAAGATGGAGCGGCAAGACATTCTTACCACCCTGTAGAAATCTTATATGATGCTTTAATTAAGTAAAACAATCAATCTATTTTATTTGTTTATCAGTAAAAATCGTTAGTTTTAGTAAACGATTTTACTGATAAACATAATTACTGAAAAAGATGAGAAAAATAAATCAAATTGCTGTTCTATCTGCGTTAGCTTTTGCGACAGCATGTGGCAACACTACCCAAAACCAACAAGGTGGCGATAAATCAAAAAAAAGTAACATTCCTATTGAGGAATTGACCATTGATGGACCTGTCACTAATAATAAACATCTTTTCTTACGTATTGTTGATGATGTAAAAACGGATTCTAGTTACATCTATACGGCTAAAAGTACCTTCAAAGGAGATACTGTTGGATTGAAAGTAGAAGTCGTAAATCTTATCCCTGCCGGAATTATTGATGATGTCGCTAATGAAGATGTTGGTTTTACAAAAGGTAAAATTAAAATTTCTTCTTTAGGTGCAGAGAGTGATGCTTTTATAAAAGCATTGGGTAAAATATATGAAGTACCAGCTTCTGGCCCTTTCGCAAGTGCAACATTGATACCGACAGTTTTCTCTTCAAATAAAGTAAATGCTGATCTTGATAAAACAGCAACTTATAGCTTTAAATTATTTTTAGAGCAAAAGTCAGGGGAACCGGCTGAAATGTTTTTCAACATTGATACGTATAAAAAATCTTTAGAATTTAAAGAGAAAGATCCTAAATTCCGCGCTCCGTTTATTTCCGCACTGGAAGGTAAATAAGCTTTAAAATCATATTATAAAAAAAAGGCTTTCTATTATTAGAAAGCCTTTTTTATGTTAGAAATCAAATTTTATTCTAGCCCTTATGCCCGATTTAGGAGCACCTGGGTGATCAAGATAATTTAATCTCCGGACATAATCTACGCGAAGTATTTTGAAAATATTGGACAATCCAACACTAGCCTCCATGTATGGATCCGATCCAAAGGTGTACGAAGATTGTATATTGTCAGCATTTTTCTGAAAGTCAAATACTTTGTCAGAATGATCTGGGTTGTTCTCATCTCGAAGCCCACCGTATACAGCTTTAAAACTAAATACTTCACGAAGTTTTAGCTTTTTAATACCAGGAATTTTGTTTAACAAGAAACCATTCATGTAGTATTGGATGTTAGCGGATGCATGGTGGTCACTGACAAATTCCAAGAAGTTCATCAAATTGTAAGAATTAAGCTGATATGCATAAGTCTGATTCGCACGGTGTATCGTTAAGAAAGGAAATGGAATTCCTTTACCAGCAATATAAGTACCTGCGACATCAATATCTGCATAGCCGAACTGGCTCAGGTAAAATCTTTTGAATGCTCCTACGTTAAAGTTGTGATAACTATATTCGCCTTTGAATACATCTTTAAGTCCAGCCGTGTAGTTAAAGTTAAAAATAGGGTATTCATTAAATATAGGAGTACGATAAAGCTTTCCTTGATAAAACTGTTCATTCGGAGCGTAGCGAATATTTACTGATAACTCCGTTGAATTGATTTCGTTGAACACTTTAGTTTGACCATTATCATCTATGATCTGATACCTTAAAGATCCTGCTGGCGATTGTTTTGTTGCATTAAATCCCAATCCAATACTTAAGCGATTTTCAAATTCTTTTCTATAATCAACGCGATAAACATCATTATAGATGTAATTTTCATTATCACCTCTTTTGAAGGATAGCAAAAAGTTATCTTCTTGTATAAATTCTAAAGCTTGACCAGGAATCTTGGTGTCACGTTGGAACGATGCCCGGATGTAGTGTTGTGGAAATGAATAAACAGACTTATTGTTGAAAGCATAAGTTCCGCTTAAAAAGTATTTCCATTTTTCATCTTTAAATCCATATGCTGCATACGATTCAGCATAAAACCTTTTACTGAATGATTCTGTAGTTCTACCACCAACACGTAGTCTAAATCCTTCGACAGGGTTAAAGCTATAAAAAGTATTTACCGGACCAATTTCAACAGGACCAGCCTGTTTATATCCCGATAATACCAAAGCTGCAATATCCATAAAGGTTTTAAAAGAAGGAATCTGTTGCAGGGTGTCGATATTATGATAAATATTCAGCTCATTTTTCGTTAAAGGAATTTGACGTTGCGTATCAAAAAGTTTTCGAGTACCCTTTCCATCTGCTATATTGTAAGCAATTACCGTTTCAGGACCACTATAAATACTATCCGGTTGAACAACGCCAGTTTTATAATTTTTATAGTTGACAGTTCTATTACCACGAATACCTGTTCCTTTATCTGTTAAAGAAAAATCAATACCAAGTGTACTTTGACTTAAATAGAATCTTTTACTCTCATCCTGATCAAATTTTAGTTCAATATTCATGTCCCTTACAAAGTTCAAATTGATATCATCAGCGACAGTCATATTAGCACCTTGTACAGCATAGTTACCATCCAGTGTAATATATAACTGGCCTTTGAAAAGCATGTCCGCTTTATTGCGTGGAAAAAAACTAAGTTCAACTAACCACGGTTGCTGTGTTTTTATCGTATCTGTGATAAAAAACTTGTAAAATGTGGGAGCCGAGTTGGCGATTGGACTTAAAAATTGATTCGTTACCAGCGTGATATTGTTATCGTAAATATCTACTGTCTCATAAAGTTTATTGAAATATGCACTTAAACCATCATTATCAATAAATTTGGGATCAAATTGCGCACGTTGCTCTCCTATGATATATTGTTTTGTTTTTTTAGGGTCCTTACGAAAATATACTTTTGAAAGTTTCTCTTCCATAAAAGCAGGCAATAGATATTTATTTGCAGTTTTAGCCGAATCATCTACTTCAAAAAGAAATTGGTAATTTTTGAATATTTTCTTGTTTACAAATTTCTCTGACAAATTACTCAGTCCTAAAGAGATCTTTTCATATTGGTCATACTGCGCGAATTGTTGCCCTGTTAATCTATTTTTACTTTTATTTTCGATTACTTTACGGATCAATGCGACAGCAGGATTATCTTTGTTTGTATACTTTCTCTTTTTTGCTCTGACTACAACCTCGTCAAGGGTATTGTCCTGAGATTCCATCAATACCTCGATCTGTTGCGTCTCGTCATTCGTAACAAATACATCTTTATAATCATACCCAACACTTGATACACGGATTTTCACATAATTCTTTGGAAATTTTAAGGTGAACCGTCCAGACTCTTCAGTCGAAGTAGCATTGCCGGGGGCTGCAGGTGCTCCAACAACAGCAACTGTCGCGTAGCCAATCGGTTGTTTCGTCTTGCTGTCCTTAACGATACCCTGTACTGTTTTTAATTGGCCTAATGCTGCAGTAATACTTACTAACATGACTGATGCCAGTAAAAATAGTGTTTTTGCAATTGTACTGCTACTACGTTGGTATTCCATAATTTTACATTAATTATATCACAAATTACCGATACGTGTTATAACACCATCTTAATTTCTGACTTTTTAACTTAAAAGTTCTAATAAGTTGTATGCAAAAGAAATAAAAAATTAAGAATTAATAAAACATTTACAATTTTTTAACTTCACTATTTTTATTAATCGACTATTAACTTGTTGAATAGCAGTACATTTGTTTTAATGTCAGAATAAACTGACTATAATTTTACTTCTTTATGATGAAATTCGACCTAAATACAACCAATCTCGTTGACTATTGTAACAAAAAGGTCAGCGAAGTTGTTTTGATTTTTTAAAAATTTGGTTCCGACGCAAAATGAATGCGCTCTTTTGTAGTAGGGTGGTTAAACTCAATATAAGCAGCATGCAAGTGTAATCGATCGGATTTTTGACCATAAAGATCGTCTCCAACAATAGGACAGTTCATTCCTTTAGGATGAGCAGAATGAAGGCGAAGTTGATGTGTTCTTCCTGTCAATGGAAAGTATCGCACTTTGGTTTTACCGTTTATAATTTCGATTTTTTCCCATTTAGTAACTGCTTTCTTTCCATGTTCATAACAGACTAACTGTCGAGGTCTATCGTCAAGATCAACCCGTAGAGGTAGTGATATAATTCCAGAATCGGTATCGATAATGCCATCAAGTAAAGCAATATATTCCTTGACGATGGTATGGTTGATAAATTGACTCTGAATAAATTTGTGAGCTTCTTTAGTTTTGGCTATCACAAGAATTCCGGATGTAGACATATCTAACCGATGAACAATTAAAGGCCCTGCATCGGGATATTTTTTAAGCATGCGTGTATAGACCGAATCTTTAACATGTATGCCAGGTACGGATAGGAATTCTTCAGGCTTATCTATAATGACCAGGGTTTCATCTTCGTAAATAATCGGGAGTTCAATGCTTTCATCAGGGCTTTCGAGCATCGGATTTTTATCAACCTGTAATCCCTCAAGCATAAAGCCGAGAATAGGTTCACATTTATTACGACATGCAGGGTAGTAGCTTTGGTGTCTTCGTACTTCAGCCGAAGGCGATTGTCCCCACCAAAATTCGGCAAGTGCAATTGGCTTGTAATCATTTAAATAAGCATATTGCAATAGTTTTGGTGCGGCACATTCACCAGATCCAGCAGGTGGTTGCAAATTGTATGCTTTAAAAATGTCAATGACATTTTTAGTTTCCCCTTTCGCATTTTTAAAATTGTATTGTGCAAATAATTGATTTTGCAACTGTGCAGAACGTTTTTTACGCTCTTCCTTTAAATCTGCTATTATATTGAGGTGATCATTTAGTGGTTTTTCAGCGATGGAAATATCATGGTGATATTGTTTTTGGAAAACACTCAGTTCAAATTTATCTCTTAAACTCTGTTTGATCAGATCTTCTTCAAGCAGTTGATATGATGCAGCTGATAGGGTTAATTTTGATTTGTCTCGAAGTTGTTTACGTTCTTTCTTTTGAATTTTCAGATTTTCTTTAAAGTTGGCCAATTGCTGATCCAGCCTCACTTTAGTATCATCGAGCTTTTCTTTCAGTTGCGTACCTTTTTCACTCTGCTCTAATGCTGTAATTTGCTTATTAAGGTTATTGAGGTGTTCCTCTTCTAACAGAAAAAAAGAATTTTCCGTTAACATATCAAAAACCGGAGGTACAAAATAGCGATGATCATTTTTGCCAGCCAGTTTACCGGAGAAACCAGCTAAAAATCCGATATGACCATCTTGATCTTGGACAATTAATACACCGAACATTTTACCAATGGCCTGTCCATCCATTTTTTCGTTTAGACCAAAATTATGAACCCATTCCGTTTGAGTAAGAATATATTCTTGAACAGATGCGCAGGCTTGTTTTGCCAGTTCATGTGGTTCATAACAGAAGGGGAAAGTAAAATGTGTAGGTAAAAGTATTTCCTTGATTTCCTCATTAAATTCGTGAAAGTATAGATCACCGTTCAAACAATTCCCCTTCATCATTGTTGTTTTCATTATGCGTACAAAAGTACAAAAATGATGTTATTTTTATGACAATATTATTTCTTAATTAATGGGCTTTACGGCCTCATTTTATTAATATTGTATATCAAGTAACAGTGATTTTAATAATTTAAATAAATTGTAAAATAATTCATTATGAAAGCAAAAATTGGTATTAAAGAAGCAGACTTGGCAAAGGTAGCCGCTATTTTGAATAATGTGTTAGCGGATGAAAGTATTGTGTATCAAAAAACAAGAAATGCACATTGGAATGTTGAAGGTCCAGATTTTCATGCCGCGCATTTATTTTTGGAATCGCAGTATAATGAATTGGCAGAAATTATTGATGAAGTCGCAGAACGCATCCGTCAAATCGGACATTATGCAGTAGGTTCATACGCCAAATATCTAGAATTGACCCACCTTACAGAGACGAAGTACGAACATACAGATAGTAAAGGGTTTTTCAAAGAATTACTGTCAGATCATGAATCTGTTATTATGAATATTAGAGGAAATTTGGATGCGGTCGAAAAAGCTGGAGATCAGGCGACTGAAGATTTTCTTGTTGGTTTACTAGCGCAGCATGAAAAGATGGCTTGGATGTTACGTGCTCATGTAGCATAACTTTTATAACAATACTTTCAATAAAAAAGCAGTACCCTCGGTACTGCTTTTTTATTGAAAGTACTAAAAACTGCATGATAATTGTAAAGGGCATTACATTACTGCAAATTTATTTTTCCATTAGTATGCGCTATTATTTTGTTTTAATTATCTTTTCGCTTCTGTTTTTCTCATGTGCCGAATCCCTTATGGTACAATCGACTGGAGTTTTACAAAATGCATCGCGGACACATCACTTAAAAAATGGTGAACGTGAGCTGATTTACATTCCCATGCGGCATTTAGGTAAACGTAATTATTACGATTATATTCAGCGAATGGTTGACTCATTACAAAATCAAGGGTTTGTTGTATTTTATGAAAGTATTGCCTACCAAGTGGATAGTGCCCAACAAAGAGATGTATATGATCGAAAGTTTCGAAAATTAGTAGGACACGTAATAGGTAGTACCAAAGTCTATGAAAAAACTTCCGATACAACAAAAGTATTAATGGCTCCACTTTATAAAAATCTCGGAAGTAGAATCATCCAACAGCCCCAATATTCGTTTTTTAAAGTTGATTATAATACAGCAGTTATTGCAGATATTCCCAAAAATGAACTTTTGGACGAATTTGAATACAGCTATGGTGATATTATTCTTGATTCATGTGACTGGAAAACTCCTTTAAATGAGCCTTATACTTGTAAACCTATAAAAGCAAAGTTTAGAAATATTTTCGACCGGGAATTTATAATGAAAAAAAGAGAACAAAATTTAGCAGCTTTGGTGGCGGATGCTTCACAAAAGAAAATTCTAATTATGTTTGGGGCCGCGCATTACAAAGGCTTTCTCAAATATTTGAAAGAGCGTAACCCGGATTGGATAAATGTAAAATAAGAAAATATGGAGAAATTGTTTATTGTTATTTTGGTACCCGCTGTTATATATCTCGTGTATTACCTTTTAAATAAAACGGAGAAAAATAGCAAAGCCATCAGGCGTGTTCTGAGTAAAGAGGGAAAAGATATTCTTTTGAAAGAAGTACAGTACTATCGAAATTTGAACGAAGCGGATAAAATTGAATTTGAAAAGCGCTGCTTACATTTTTTAGATCATGTATCTGTAGAAGGAATTGGTGTTGAGGTTTCTTTAAAAGATTATATGTTAGTAGCGGCAAGTGCTATAATACCTGTTTTCGCTTTTAAAAATTGGAAATATACAAATTTAACAACTGTACTGCTTTATCCCAATACTTTTAATCAAGATTACCAGTTCGAAGGCAGTCAGGGGCGCAATATTTTAGGAATGGTAGGCGAGGGGTCCATGAACGGTCAGATGATTTTATCAAAAGAGGCTCTTGAAGCTGGTTTCTCAAATACAAAGGACGGCCAAAACACGGCCATTCATGAGTTTGTCCACCTGTTGGATAAAACGGATGGTGAAGTCGATGGATTGCCGCAGTTTTTGATAGATCATACGTATAGTCTAGCCTGGTTAGAAATGATTCGTAAAGAAATTTTAAAAATTCAAGAAGGTAAATCTGATATCAATCCGTATGGCATTACAAATCGGGCGGAGTTTTTTGCCGTTGCTTCCGAATACTTTTTTGAGAACCCAGAACGGCTTAAAAATCATCATCCTGAGCTTTACAAAGCATTAAGTATGGCATTTCAGCAAGACCTGAGTCCTGCTTAATCATGTTACCTGATTGTTGTTAAGGGACTACTATTCAATATGTATGGTTATCTCTTAAGTAAAGAATAGACTTGAAACAAAAAAGCTCTTCCATATGATGAAGAGCTTTTTTTATTGTTTTATTAAGCGTTCTTTATTAAAACCTATATCGCTTCTAAAAGTTGTTTTTCATGTAGTTCAAAATATTGTCCTTTTAAGTTCATAAGTTCATCATGAGAACCTTCTTCCGCAATTCTTCCCTGATCCAACACAATGATTTTATCGGCATTTTTGATTGTCGATACACGATGCGCTATAAACACACATGTCTTTCCTTTCATAATACGGCTTAGGGAAGTCAATATCTGTTCTTCCGTTTTGGTATCTACGGCAGACAGACAGTCATCAAAAATCAAGATCTTAGGTTCTTTAATTAAAGCCCGCGCGATGGAGACACGTTGCTTTTGTCCTCCAGAAAGCGTGATTCCACGTTCCCCAACCGAAGTTTCAAAACCTTGATCAAATCCCATTATATTTTCATAGACTGCGGCATCTTTCGCTGCCTGCTCGACTTGCTCCTGTGTAAAGTGGTCTAGACCAAATGCGATATTGTTACTGATCGTATCTGAAAATAGAAAAACCTCCTGAGGCACAAAGCCTGTTTGTTGCCTTAGATCTTGAAAATCTAGTTTTGTGATAGCAGTGTCGTCATATTTGATGGCCCCCTTGTCGATATCAAACATACGAAGCAGTAAATTCGCTAAAGTCGATTTACCCGATCCCGTTTTACCAATGATCGCCAGTGTTTTCCCTGCAGGAATATGAAACGATAAATCCTTGATCGCTTGAATCCCCGTTTCAGGATAGGTGAATGAAATGTTTTCAACCTTCAGATCTCCTGTAAGTACTTTTTTAATTTCGCCGTTAATAATAGGAGACTCGGTATTTAAAAATTCGTTGATCCGTTTTTGCGATGCTGAGGCGCGCTGTACCAGTGAAGTTACCCAAGCTAAAGACATAGCAGGGAAAGTCAATTGGTTGACATAAATGATAAACTCAGCAATATTTCCCGCAGTGATAGTACCTTTTGCAACTTCCAAACCACCCACATAAATGGTTATTATGGTGCTTAAACCAATTAATAATAGAATTAGCGGAAAGAAGACTGCCTGTACTTTGACAAGTGATAAAGCCGTATTCCGATAGATGGTACTCTCTTCTTCAAAAGAATCCATTTTATATTTTTCTCTGTTGTATGTTTTAATGACTCTGATACCTGCAAAGTTTTCTTGAACAAAAGACGCTAAACGTGCCAGTTGCTTTTGAATTTTCTCACTTCTTTTATTAATGATCTTATTTACAAACAAAATAACAGCAGAAAGAATAGGGATAGGGATAAGTGCATATGTCGCTAGACGGGCATTAACATCATACATAGCATAAATCACCATGATCGATAAGACAACGGTATTGATGGCATACATAATAGCAGGGCCGAGATAATTTCTGACCTGGTTGACATCTTCCGTAGCCCTACTCATAAGATCTCCCGTGTTATTTCTTCTAAAAAAAGCAAAATCTAGTTTTTGATAATGTCTGTAGATTTCATTTTTTAAATCATACTCAATATGGCGAGATGTCAGAATGATTGTCTGGCGCATCATAAACAAGAAAATACCACGAAGCAGAGACAGTAATAAAACTACCCCACCGAAAAATAGCAAACTAGATCCAAAAACTTTATAGATCAATTCTTGTCTTTCAAATCCGTGGTAGAGTTTATATAAATAGATATTCTCTTGTACCAGATCAAAAGCTTCTCGAATTACTTTTGCAGGAAGGATACCGAAATAATTGGAAATTATAACAAAAATTACCCCAGGAACAAGCTTCCAGCGATATTTGTAAAAATATTTATTTAAATAAGCTAACTCTTTCATATGATAATACAAATGTAAAACTTATTCGGCATTTAATTTTCTATTTTACGAACTTATACTGTCACAAACAGTTCATAAGTTTTGTATTTATTTTGAAAGAAAAATTTAGTGTGAAATATATTTTCTACTTTTGTTCCCAAATTACCATAAATAAAACTTGAAGCAGAATTTTATGTCAGCATCTCAAACTCCAATTTTCGAATTATTGGGACAATTTGGTCACCAGAATTTGTTTTTTTGTAATGATGAAGTAGTTGGTTT
Organism: Sphingobacterium sp. B16(2022); assembly: GCF_012030425.1. Lineage (GTDB taxonomy): Bacteria > Bacteroidota > Bacteroidia > Sphingobacteriales > Sphingobacteriaceae > Sphingobacterium > Sphingobacterium anhuiense. The sequence goes on from NZ_JAAUVN010000002.1 coordinate 1,056,051, forward strand.
GAAAGCAATAGTTGCGATTCATGACACTACATTAGGTCCAGCAATAGGCGGTGTCCGCATGTTGCCATATTCCAGTACAGAAGAAGCTATCGAAGATGCTCTTCGCCTTTCTAGAGCAATAACTTACAAATCAGCAATCACGGGCCTTAATCTAGGTGGTGGTAGTGCCGTGATCATCGGTAATCATCGTATAGATAAATCTGAGGTTTTGCTGAGACGCTTAGGACAATTTATTGAGGGCCTAAATGGTAATTTCATCGCTTCGATCGATGTAGGTATCGGTCAACGCGATTTGGAACATATTTTTACAGAAACTTCACATGTGGCAGGCTTGCCTAAAGCGATCAATGGCGGGGGTGATACTTCAGTCTTTGCGGCACAAGGCGTACTCTATGGTATTAAAGCTTCCTTAAAAGAACTATACGGTTCAGACAGTTTAGCGGGACGTAAAGTTATCGTGCATGGTATAGGAAGTGTTGGTGAGCGTTTGATCGAAATGTTACGTGATGAAAATTCGCGCGTATATGTAAGTGATATTACGGAAGACCGGATGTTGAAAACAGCAGCAAAATACAAAGTTGAAACCATTGCTTTCGATAAAGTTTTTGATTTTGACTGTGATGTTTATGCACCTTGTGCATTAGGGGGGACTGTTAATCCTGAAACTGCCGCAAAAATGCAATGTAAAATTATTGCTGGTGCAGCAAATAACCAATTGAAGGATGAATTGGTTACGAGCAACATCCTGCATGAAAGAGGTATTTTATATGCACCGGACTATTTAATTAATGCAGGAGCATTGGTTAGTTGTTATTCCGAAATACAGGGCTATGGCGCTGATCATACCGAGTTTGTCATTAAAAATATATACAACGCAACGCGCGAAGTACTACAAAAATCAAAACAAGAAAATATTTCTTCGTTCCAAGCTGCTAATCAAATCGCAGAAAAACGTATCTTTGACATTCGAAAACTCAAAAGATAGAGAAAACAAACAAACAAAACAATCGTTCTTACATACAAATCGTTCTTTAAAATACTATGTTAAATAGAAGACACCTAAGGGTCAAAGTAGTGCAGACGCTTTATGCGTACAGTTTATCTGAAGATAAAGATATCAAAGCCTTTGAAAAGGCATTATTGCAAAATGTGGATGAAGTGTACGAAATGTACATTTGGACTTTAAATCTCCTGGATGAAGTGGCCGATTATGCATTGATAGATGCAGAAGGTCGTGCAAATAAGTTTTTGCCAACAGAAAAAGATTTATCGCACAACACCAAACTAAGTAGCAATACTTTTATCGAGTCTTTAAGACAAAATCCGCAGTACGCAGAAGGAGTAAAGAAATACGGTGTTTCTTGGAACTTTGATCCTGAAATCGTTCGTACAGTATTCGCTCAATTGAAGCATTCTGAAGATTATGCATATTATATGCAGTCATCAGATCGTTCTATTGCAGTGGAAAAAGATATTATTAAGTTTATCTTCAAAAAAATTATTTTAAAGTCCCCTGTAATTGAACAGGTTTTTGAAGAGAAGTTTATCAACTGGACGGTCGATAAGGAAGTTTTACAAGCATTAATTGCCAAAACATTTAAAAACTTCAGTTCAGAAGAACCGAGACAAAATAAACTGGCAGAGCTTACGCAGAACTGGTACGATGATAAAGATTTCATCTTAAATCTGATTGCAAAAACAATCCGATATACAAATGAATATCAAAAAATGATTACCGAGAAAACAAAAAATTGGGAATCAGATCGTATTGCATTAATCGATACTTTATTAATGCGCATGGCTATTTGCGAATTGGTGAATTTCCCTTCTATTCCGGTAAAGGTTACAATTAATGAGTATATTGAAATCTCAAAAGTATTCAGTACACTGAAGAGTAATACCTTTATTAATGGTATTTTAGATAAAATTTTAAGTGATTTAAATCAAGATGGCCGTATTCAAAAACAAGGTCGTGGATTGAATAATTAAAAATATTGATATGAAAAAAATGAACTATTCACTGCTTTTAGCATTCGGTATCTGGACTTTAAGTTCATGTGGTACCAGTAACAAGAGCGAAAATACAAGTTCAGATTCCGTAAATGCAACAGCAGATACATCTGTAAATACAGAAGCTGCAGCTGGTGCAATCGGTACTATCGAATTTGCAGAGCCTGCATTTGACTTTGGACAGATCAAAGAGGGAGCTGAGGTTACACATACTTTTACGCTGAAAAATACAGGAAATGCACCTTTAATTATTTCAGAAGTTAGAGCTTCTTGTGGATGTACACAACCTGAGTTTTCAAAAAGTCCAGTTCTTCCAGGTAAGACCTCAGATATAAAGGTCACTTTCAAAAGTGAGGGTCAGGTGGGTAAACAGCAGAAAATTATTACCATACACTCTAATGCTTCAAATGGGTTGACGACAGTTCAGCTGAAAGGTGAAGTATTGGCAGCTAAATAATAAAATATAACAAAGATACATATGAACACAGTTTTTTTACAGGCAGCGGGCTCAGGAAGTAGTTTAATGAGCTTCTTACCGATGATTCTTATCGTGGTTGTTTTTTATTTCTTTATGATTAGACCTCAGATGAAGAAACAAAAAGATCATAAGAAATACATTGAAGAATTAGGTGTTAATTCTCAAATTGTAACAAATGCGGGTATTCATGGTCGTATTGTTGAAGTTTCAGAAACAACGTTTTTAGTTGATGTGGGTTCTGGTGTTAAAATTCGTTTTGACAAATCAGCAGTAGCTTTAGATGCTTCTAAAGCATTGAATGCAAAAGCATAACAAAACAGAAATTCCAGAAGGCCGATCTTACTAAAATAAGATCGGCCTTCTTATTTAATCACATTCAAATTGCCCTATATTTCATCAGGATATGAAATACAAAATGTTTAAGTTTGTAGTATGGCAAATATTATTCGTATCAGTAAATCACAAAAAAGGAAATTAATCACATTCACGCGGTGTGTTCTTATTTCTTTATTTGCCTGGCTGTTATTTTCCATCTCAAATGAATATGTTATTACTGTTAAGGCAGGAATTGAATATGTAAATTTGCCAGAAAAGCGTGCTTTTCATCCGCAACAATCGGATACTGTTAATATTAAGTTAAAGATGACCGGCTGGCAGGTGTTGTTTTCAAAAGTAAAATCGCAAATTCCGACGGTGCATGTTGATATCAGCGGTTTAAAAAATAAAAATTGGATCGTTTTCTCCAATCAGATCGGTTTCATTAATCGTCAGTTCCCACATGAACAGCTAGTGGTTTCCGTAAGTCCTGATACCCTTTATTTTGATTTTTCAAAACAGACACAGCGTAAAGTGCCTGTAAAAGCAATGGCAGATATTCAATTTAGAAAGCAATATGGTTTTATAGGGGAGACGCTCGTCAATCCAAAATATGTGACAATTTCTGGTCCTTATGAGGATGTGGCGAACATTGAATATTGGGAAACAGATACAATCAGAGGAAAAGATGTATCAACAGATTTAAGAACAGTAGCCTATCTTAATAAGAATCAAAGGGCGAACATCAATGTGTATCCAACTTCAGTTGAAGTACTGATGCCAGTAGGCGAATTGACGGAGAAAATTATAGAACTACCCTTAAAGGTTGAAAATAACACACATTTTAAGTCGGTAAGAACGATGCCTAGTAAGGTTGCAATTACGGTTCTAATGTCTGTAAAAGATTATAATAATTATACTGCCCGGGATTTTGAAGCAGTTGTTGATATCAACGATTGGGAAGAAGCAAAAGTCAAATATTTACCAGTTATTTTGACTAAAGTTCCTGATTTTTGTTCTGTTCTGAGAATAGAACCTCAGAATGTTGATTTTTTTGTACGGAAGTAATATGGGAATAAAAGTAGGAATAGCTGGCGGTATCGGTTCAGGAAAAACAATCATATGCCATGTTTTTAAGGTTTTAGGTATTCCCGTTTACAATGCGGATTTAGAAGCAAAATTGATCATGAATAAGAGTGATCAAGTGCGATTGGCAGTGATGCAGGAATTCGGTGATGAAGCCTACAGTAATGGCTTGTTAAACCGAGCGTTTCTCGCAGCTCAGGTTTTTAACGATGCTGCTAAGCTTGCGCAATTAAATCGCATCGTTCATCCGGCAGTCATTCAGGCAGCGGAGGATTGGGCTGATGCACAGACAGCTCCATATTCGTTAAAAGAAGCATCTATTTTGTTTGAAAGCGGCTCTTATAAAAAAGTTGATTACAGTATTTTGGTTACAGCTCCGATAGAAATACGCATTGCTAGAGTAATGGAGCGCGATCAGGTTACTAGAGAGCAAGTCCTTGCGCGGATGAATAATCAGATGTCTGACGAAGAAAAGACCAAATTAGCGGATTTTGTCATTATCAATGACGGCATTACCCCAATAATTCCACAAGTGATGGCATTGCACCATCAATTTCAGAAATAAATTTTTATGTTAAATATATTATCAGACTTTCTGGTTCGAAGACCAGAAGGATATTATTGTCAATATGGTGACTTCTATATTGACGCAATGTTACCCGTGCCGGTAGATGTTGTCTCTCACGGTCATGGAGATCATGCAAGACCCGGTCACGGTATTATTTACTGCACAGCTGTTACAGGCGCTATTATGCATTATCGCTATGCGCAGCAGCCACTATCAAGCTACCGAAAAATAGATTTTAAAAGTAGTTTTCACATTGGCCAAGTTGAATTAACCTTTATTCCAGCAGGACATATTTTAGGTTCTGCTCAAATTTTGATGGAGTACAAGGGGGTGAGGTATCTATATACTGGAGATTACAAATTGCAGGAAGATGAAACCTGCGAGCCTATAGAGATTGTACAAGCAGATGTACTGATTACAGAATGTACTTTTGCCGATCCAGATGTTATCCATCCTGATCCCATTGCGGAAATAAAAAAACTAAACGAGCAACCTTTTAATATTCTCTTAGGAACATATGCACTTGGGAAGGCACAGCGGTTGACCGATCTGATTAATAAACATTGCCCTGATCGAAGAGTACTGGTTCATCATGGGATACTGCCACTTCACCGTATTTATGATGATCTGGGGCTTAAAAAGCTGGTGTACGAGCAGTATAGTCGACGGGAGATGAAAGTGGGCGAACCTAATAAGGTGTATATGGTGCCACCTATGACATTCAATAGTTATATTCGTGCCACCAACGTTGTCCGTGCTTTTGCATCCGGATGGAAGAGGTTGCAGCAACATAATGATCTTTCGCTCTTCATATCCGATCATGTGGACTGGAATGACATTTTGTATTTTATTCAAGCGGTAAAACCACAGGAGGTCTGGACACTGCATGGAGATGGCCGAATATTAAAACAGCATTTTGAAGGTAATCTCGATGTTCGTGATATTTATTAATATCTTATTGTCAACTATTTAATAGCATTTATATAAAAATTTTATTTATATAAATGCTAAAATTTTGCTAAGAATTTCTTTTTGATTTTTGTAGAAAAATGCAGACAACAACTCCAGATAATACGAGAATTAAACTAAAAGGAAATATATAATTCATGCCAAATTGCTTTGCCACCAATCCTACAAGTGGACCGGAGATGCCTAGTGAAATATCAATAAACAAACCATATGCGCCCAAGGCCGCACCTTTGTTTGCGCTCGAAGCACTTTTTACAGCTTCTACTCCTAACGCTGGAAAAACCATTGAAAATCCCAATCCTGTAATAGCCGCACCGATGATGGTTACAAAAGGTGTAGGGGCAAAGGAGATTAATAATAAACCAACACTTTCGATCAACATGGAGTAGAGGGCTATTTTGACGCCTCCAATTTTATTAATGCTTCCCGTGAGGACAAATCGACCTAAAACAAACATTGTACTGAAGCAGGTGATACAAATTGCAGCATTCTCCCAACCTTTATAATTATAGTACAGGGTAATGAAGGTTGATATCGTTCCAAAACCTATACCCGCCAATGCGAGTCCTGTCCCAAAAGGAGCAACAGATTTGAGAACCGAAAAAAACGAATTCCGAACCTCTTTCGATATAGCATACAGTGCTTTTTTATTAATGGTCGTAATAAGGCCAATAAGCCCGACCAAGGTAGTTAAAAGTGCGATAGACCAATTGCCCAGGTGCAGCGACATTAAGACGCCTAGCGGAGCTCCTATGGCCATTGAGCTGTAATTGAAGATTCCATTGTATGAAATTGCGGTACTGGTATGTTGTTCCCCAACACGTAAGATTGCCCAGTTGATTGGACTGGCACCGACCATTCCTTCTCCACAGCCAGTAAGTAATCGGGAGACAGCCAACAAACTTAAAGCAAGAAGCGGAGATGAGCTATTGGAGAATGCAGCCCATAAAAGTATCCCTGTAAGGATAAAGCAGATCATACTGATGATGATAGCAGGCTTAGGACCTTTTTTATCCACAATTGTCCCGGCATAAGCACGCATAAAAAAGGTCATAATATATTGTGAGCCAATTACTGCACCAGCGATAATGGTATTGAATCCCAAAGTTTGATGGATGAAAATAGGAAGGACTGCTAACGAAAGACCAATGGTGAAGTAACCGTAGAAGGTTAGAATCGCATAGCTAGCAATCTGAAAGCGGTAGTCCTGCGCCGCTTTTTGTAAAGATTTGGATAACATGCTGCAAAGGAAGCAAACCTAAAGGGGATAAAAAAATAAAAGCCAATATTCTGCATCAGAATATTGGCTTTTATCGTTAATCAATTAAAGTTGATTACCACCCTTTGATCGCTCCGCCTTTGAAAACTTTTTTAGCGATGGCTTCTACTTCCGGTGATTGATAAGCTTCTATAAATTGTTTGATACGCTCATCATTTCTATTATCCTCTCGCGATACAATTAGATTCACATAAGGTGATTCTTTGTCTTCAGCAAATAAACCTTCTTTTTCAGGGTCTAAACCAGCCTGAGCAGCAAAAGTATTGTTAATAATAGCAATGATAACCTCTTTGTCATCTAAAACCCGTGGTAATTGGGGAGCTTCAAGCTCCATAATATTTAATCTCTTCGGATTTTCTATGATATCTGTCTTTTTTGGCAGAAGGCCCACATCATCTTTTAATTTTATTAATCCTTCTTTTTGAAGTAACAACAGCGATCTGCCCCCATTCGTTGGGTCATTAGGAATGACAATAGTTGCTCCTGGCTGTAATTCATTGATTGACTTTATTTTTTTAGAATAAGCAACTATAGGAAAGACAAAGGTATTGGCGACTGCGGCTAATTTATATCCGCGCTGTCTCGATTGTTCTTGAAGATAAGGAAGGTGCTGAAATGAATTAACATCAATATCACCTTGGTTCAACGCTTCATTAGGGACTACATAATCGTTAAAAGTTACAAGCTCGACGTCAAGATTAAATTTTTCTTTTGCCACCTTTTTTGCCCCTTCAGCAATGTCTTGCTCTGGACCGGCGACAATTCCTACTTTAAGGACTTTTGAATCTGTTTTTTTTCCGTTACAAGCTGTTAAGCCAAATAGAGCCAATGCTACAACGCAAATTTTAGAATGTAATCTCATAGTTTTTTAAAATAGATGTTAACGATGATTAGCTTTTTTAGACAGGTAATCTCCTGTAAATTGAAGAATAAATACAATTAAAATTAGTAAAATTAATACAGCATTCATAATAAATGTATCATAACCGATATAACCATATTGGTATCCAATCTGTCCAAGTCCACCTGCACCTACTGCTCCGCCCATAGCTGAATAACCGACTAAGGTAATCAATGTAATTGTCAGATTATTAACGAGTGATGGTAGAGACTCGGGGAGTAAAACTTTGTATATTATCTGTAATGTAGTGGCTCCCATGGCACGCGCAGCTTCAATTAGACCATGCGGAATTTCCAATAGACTGTTTTCAACTAACCTGGCAATGAAAGGTGCGGCAGCGAAACTTAAAGGTACCAAAGCTGCAGTAACACCAATAGAAGTGCCTACAAGCTGCCTGGTAAAAGGTATCATCCAAACGATCAGGATAATAAAAGGTATGGATCGAAATATATTGACCAGTATGGCAAGTAATTGATGAATATATTTATTTTCATGTAATTGGTTTCTTCGTGTTAAAAAAAGAAAAATACCAGTAGGGAGGCCAATCAGAAAACCAAAAAAGCCAGACAGAAAAGTCATGACGATAGTTTCGATAGTACCTTTTATCAATAAATCAATAACTGTATCAGACATATCCTATGATTTCTATTTGTGAGTAATTTGATTTTAAATAGTGGAGGCTGTTTCTGATATTATCAGCATCACCAATAAGTTCCAGATTAAGTATGCCGAATTTGATTGAACCTACATAATCAATCTGCGCACTGATAATAGCCACATCAATTGCATATTGCTCATGCAGATGCTTGATAACAGAAGTTTGATTAGAATGTTCTGCAAGATAAATCTGGACGATGGGATTTCCACTCTCTTTCAGACGCTCTTGATAGATTGTCGGTAATTCGGCATGAAGTGACGATTGAATGAAGTGCTTTGTTAATGTCTGCTTAGGTGATGTGAAGATCTGTTCCACTGTGCCAGTTTCGATTAATTTTCCGCCATCAATGACAGCAACTTGATCACAAATGATCTTAATCACTTCCATCTCATGTGTAATCAGCAAGATGGTTAAATTTAATTTTTTATTGATTGCTTTTAGCAACTGCAAAATAGATTTAGTTGTAGCAGGGTCCAAAGCACTGGTTGCTTCATCACATAACAAAATCTCAGGATCACTTGCGAGGGCTCTAGCAATAGCAACACGCTGTTTTTGACCGCCAGATAAACTTGCAGGATAGTCATGTGCTTTGTCTTCCAGTCCTACCAAAGCCAGTAGCTCCATTACCTTTAGCTGAATATCATTTTTCGAAGTGCCGGTCAGTTCCAGCGGAAAAGCGATATTCTGATATACCGTACGGGAGGAAAGTAAATTGAAATGTTGAAAGATCATACCGATCTTGCGTCGATGCTGAATTAAATCCTGATTGGATAATTTCATCAGGTCGACACCGTGAATCAAAATTTGTCCCTCGTCGGGTTTTTCCAATAAATTGACGCATCGGATTAATGTGCTTTTTCCTGCACCTGAGCTACCTATAACCCCAAATATTTGCCCTTTTGGAATAGCAAGTGTTACTTGATCCAATGCTTTCGTAAACTTATTTTTTACTGCAAATGTCTTGGAAATGTTAATTAATTCTATCATTTATGTATAGTAAAAACTAATCTTACAAAAAAACCTTTCAAACATGTCCTGAAAGGCTAATGGATATTCAGTAATGGCCATATTAAACAAAGGCATATTACTATATTTTAGCGCAAATGTATCAAAAGTAGCCCTAAATCACAATACTTATATTCACATTACAGGGTTTTGATGCATTCTTCAGTTAGAAATGGGTATTTAAAATTAAAGCCTGTATCAATTATTTTTTGGTTGCTCGCTGTTGTACTTGTCAGCAAAACTTCTTCGCCCATTTGTCCAAGAGCAAATTTTAAAAGAAAAGCAGGTACGTAAATCGGTAGGTAGATTGAACCTACTTTTTGTTTAGCGATACGATCGATTATTATTTTTTGTGCCAGTACTTCTGAGGATACAGCATTGTAAATTCCTACTATTTCATTGTTACGTATGGCTGTTAAATACAACTTGCACAAATCATCGATGTGGATCCAGCTCATTTTTTGTTTTCCCGAACCTAAGTAAGTTGCACTTTTAAACTTTAATGATTTGGTCAATTCTTTTAAAGCACCCTCATCTTTACTGAAAACTACGCCTAACCTGAAAATGACCACTCTTTTATGCAATAATTCAACAGGTTTTACGCTGTCTTCCCATAGCTTGCAGGTCCAGCTTAAAAAATCCGTACCCTGTTCTTCATTTTCAGTAAAAGCATGTCCGGGTTTTTTGTCTGCTCCATACCAGCCAACTGCCGATGTTGAAATGACAGCTTTAATTTTGTTAGGAAGTTGCTGTAGCGCTTCTGCGATTAAATTACCACTATTAACCCGGCTGGAGATCAGTTCTTGACGACGCTTCTTCGTCCATCGCTTGTCAGCAATGCCAGCTCCAGCAAGATTGATAATATAATCTGCCCGTTTTATCGCATCATTGTTTATACGTTTAGTATCTGGATCCCAGTGTAAATGTTCAATATGATTGCTGTCTTTATTTACGCTGGGGTTTCGACTGAATATAATGACATGAAACCCTTCGCTAACAAGCAATTTTGTTAAATGTCGACCAATAGTTCCTGTACCTCCTGCTAGAATGACTGTTTCCATAGTTCCAAGATCTTTAAGCTTATAAATAATGTGATCGTTTCTCATAGCCAATTTAATTTTTATTTATCATATTCCACCCTTATTCAAATTAAAAAATGGTTATTTTGCTGTATATAATAGAGTAGGATTTTAAAATATGAATTATTTTGATGAGCTTAAAACGCTCTTGAATATAGAACAAGACTTTGATCGTGAGCAATATGAAACCCTTTTGCTAAAGTCAAGCTTGAATGAAAGAAAGTTAAAAGGTGTGACCTGGTTTCCGATTCAGATTAAAGGTGAAGAGATGGGGCGTGGTGATTATCTGACCATTACATTATCCAAAACAAATAACCAGGAGGATGAACATCGTTTTCGCTTTGGTATGCCGGTCGCTCTTTTCTCGAATCATGATCCCCTGGTCGATCGGGCAGAAGGACTGATTTCTTTTGTGAATAGAGATACAATGAAAATTGCATTGCGGGTCGATGAACTGCCTGACTGGACGAGAAGAGGTAAACTTGGGGTGGATCTTTTATTTGATGAAAATTCATATAAAGAAATGCATGAAGCATTAAGGAAAGCCAAAGAACTGCGTTTAGATTTAAATGAAGGAAGACTGATCCGCGAGATAATAGGTGAGGAGGAGTTAAAGGGATATAAAAAAGAAATTAATTACGATAACGCTACTTTAAATCAGAGTCAAAATGAAGCCATAGTTCATATTCTAAGTGAGAATCCGATTTCCATTATACATGGCCCTCCCGGTACAGGAAAAACGACAACTTTGGTCAAAGCAGTACAAGCCCTACTGAAAAAGGAAAATAAGCAAATTTTAATTGTGGCACCGAGTAATACGGCAGTTGATGTTTTGACCGAACGATTAGATGCCGCAGGAGTGTTAGTGACACGTATTGGAAATCCCGTCAAAATTTCAGAACATTTACAAGAATTAGCACTTGATGCCCAAGTGGATCAGCATCCGGCAAACAAGGAAGTCAAGTTACTCAAGAAAAAAGCACGGGCTTACACCGAAATGGCTCAGAAGTATAAACGAAGTTTTGGAAGATCTGAACGGGAACAGCGTAAAGCACTTTTTGATGAAGCTAGAAAAATAGGAAAAGAAATTGGCGATATACAAGATTTTATGGTCGCAGATATTCTGGATAAAGCACAGGTTGTTACTGCTACTTTAGTCGGATCCAATCAGTACGCAGTCAGAAATAGAGTATATCAGGTTGTTATTATCGATGAGGCAGCACAGGCTTTAGAACCCGCTTGTTGGATTCCGATTCTAAAAGCAAATAAGGTGGTGCTTGCAGGTGATCATTGTCAGCTTCCTCCCACGGTGAAGTCAAATGCCCAGATGAATATCGGTCTTTATCATACGTTGTTTGAAAAATTAGTAAAACGTTATCCTGAACATGTTTCTTTATTAAACGTTCAGTATCGGATGAATGAAAAGATTATGCAATACCCTTCTACGGCACTATATGATGATCATCTCATTGCAGGAGATCATGTACAGCATTGGACGCTCAAAGAAGATTCGGAACCTGTTGTTTTTATTGACACTGCAGGGGCGGGTTTTGAGGAAGAACAGGATGGTACAGCAACATTTAATGTAGGGGAGGCTCGTTTTGTTATCAATCATTTGAAACAATCATTGGTATCTTTTGAACAGGTTTATGATGAAAGTGATTTTCCGGCGATTGCAGTTATTACTCCTTACCGGAGACAAGCGACAGTGCTCAATGAATTATTAGTAAATGATGAGCAGATTGTTCCCTTTCGTCATCATATCCAAATTAACACTATCGATAGTTTTCAGGGGCAGGAAAAAGATATCATATATATCAGTTTAACAAGGAGCAATGATCAGCAGGCAATCGGTTTCCTTTCCGATGTGCGTAGGATGAATGTTGCTATGACAAGGGCAAAGAAAAAGCTCATTGTGGTGGGGGATAGTGCCACTGTGGGTAAGCATGAGTTTTATGATAATTTTATTAAATATGTAGATACCATGCAAAGCTACCATAGTGTTTGGGAGTGGGATTTGGGCGAATAGTTAATATAACATGAAATTCTAACGGAAATTAGTAGCAGATGTATTGAATTAATCTGCTATTTTAGCAACTTGACGAATTTTTACTGAAAAAATTATGGATAAGTATTATCAAAATAAAGAATTAGTTTTTAAAACGCGTTGGATGACAGCAACTGGATTTTACTTCGCCGAAGCGGAATTGCCAGAAGCATCTTTAACAGCATATTTAAATAATTCTGAAGAATCAGAAGAACATATTATTTTCATCCCTTTTAGTCAAATAAAAAGAGCTGTACCACTTTTTGATAATCAGCCACCATTGCTTGATATTGATGTATTAGATCCAAAAGATTATCAAGCTGTAGTTGCAGACTTTGAGAATAAAGCCCAATTGAAAGAAGCCATTCAGGCAATTGAAGAGCAATCAGGGCTTAGAGAAACAGTAGAAGTTATAAAAGACAAAACCTGGATACGTAATTTGCTTTATACAATTGCAATTGCTTTTTTCGGTTTTTCGCTGGTGATGATGGCAAGGGAATTAGAAAATGGCGAAGTGCCTGATACGAGTGGTAACAGATCGGGTTTCAAAAGTGTTTTAGCTGCTATTGCAGAGCAGTTGGGTTTTATGGGCAGTGCTGCATTAGCTATAGTATTGTTTTCTGGTTTCGCATACTTTACTTACACGATATATAAAAGTTCAAATACAACAAGAACTGTCTGGAAAAAGTAAGGCTTATCCATGACTTTCTGATGAACTAAAATCATGTTCAGCGTTAAGGATAAATGAAAATTGTTTTCAACTATTCTTTAAAATATAAAAAAGTGGCTAACTCTTGCGAGTAGCCACTTTTTTAATTTTAAAAGGTGCTTTGACCTTTATTCAACCTCATTTTTATTCAAGAAGACAAATTGACCATCAAATACGTCCAATTGGATAACCGCATCTTTATTTACTTTTCCTGAAAGGATTTCTTTCGAAAGTTCATTCAGGATGCGTTTTTGCATAACACGTTTCAATGGCCTTGCACCATAGATCGGATCATATCCTAATTGCGCTAGCCAATCCATAGCATCATCCGAAGCAGTGATGAAGATATTTTGCTCAGCCAATTGTTTTTGAATATGGCTAAATTGCATCCGTACGATGCTTGCAATTTCATTTCTGCTTAGAGGTGTGAACATGATGATTTCATCAATACGGTTCAGGAACTCTGGGCGAATTGATTTTTGTAAAAGTTCAAACACTTCACCTCTTGTTTTTGCAATAACCTCATCTCTGTTATTATCATTCAACTGCGAGAAATTCTCTTGAATGATATGCGATCCGGTATTGGAAGTCATGATGATGATCGTGTTTTTGAAATTCACCGTTCTACCTTTGTTATCTGTTAAGTGACCATCGTCGAGTACTTGCAGTAAAATGTTGAACACATCAGGATGTGCTTTTTCAATTTCATCCAAAAGTACGACAGAATACGGACGGCGGCGAACAGCTTCAGTCAATTGTCCACCTTCTTCATAACCTACATATCCTGGAGGCGCTCCGATAAGTCGGGACACTGCGTGACGCTCTTGGTACTCGGACATATCGATTCGGACAAGCGCATGTTCATCATCAAATAAGAACTCAGCTAGTGCTTTTGCTAACTCCGTTTTACCTACACCAGTAGTTCCCAAAAAGATGAAAGAACCAATGGGACGCTTAGCATCACTAAGTCCCGCTCTTGAACGGCGGATAGCATCAGAAATCGCTTCAATCGCCTCTTCCTGTCCGGCAACCCGTTTATGTAATTCCTCTTCTAGAGAAAGAAGCTTATCGCGCTCAGACTGGATCATCTTATTTACAGGAATACCGGTCCATTTAGATACCACATCAGCAATGTCTTCAGAAGTCACTTCCTCTTTTAACATCCGTTTGCTATCTTGCTTTTCAGCTAATTCTGCTTTTAATTTTTCGACCTTATCCTGCGCATCTTTGATACGGCCATAGCGAATCTCAGCTACCTTTCCATAATCGCCTGCACGTTCCGCCTGATCAGCTTCCTGCTTATAGTTTTCTATATTTTCAATCTCCTGGTTGACACTGTCCACCAACGTTTTTTCTGACTGCCAGGATGCACGTAAAGAATCGCGTTCGGCAGATAGATTAGCGATCGTTTCAGAAAGTTCACTGACTTTCTTATCATCATGCTCACGCTTTATTGCCTCCCGTTCAATTTCGAGTTGCATAATACGGCGATTCAGCTCATCTACAGCTTCAGGAACAGAGTCCATTTCAAGACGTAATTTTGAAGCCGCTTCATCCATTAGGTCAATCGCTTTATCTGGTAAGAAACGATCCGAGATGTAGCGGGTGGACAATTCGACAGCGGCAATGATTGCTTCGTCAAGAATGCGCACTTTATGGTGCGTTTCGTAACGTTCTTTTAATCCGCGCAGGATTGAAATTGCATCTTGAGTCGTTGGCTCGTCAACCATTACTTTTTGAAAACGACGTTCCAATGCTTTATCCTTTTCAAAGTATTTTTGATACTCGTTCAATGTTGTTGCACCAATAGCACGAAGTTCTCCACGTGCTAACGCAGGTTTTAAGATATTGGCTGCATCCATTGCACCCTCACCACCACCAGCACCAACTAAGGTGTGGATCTCATCGATAAACAGGATGATTTCACCGTTACTGTCTGCAACTTCTTTGACAACAGCTTTTAATCTTTCTTCAAACTCACCTTTGTATTTTGCACCGGCTATTAAAGCCCCCATGTCCAAAGAGAATACGATTTTTGATTTCAAATTCTCTGGCACATCACCATTGATGATGCGGTGTGCAATACCTTCGGCAATAGCGGTTTTACCAACCCCTGGTTCACCCACCAAGATGGGGTTGTTCTTAGTTCTACGGGATAAGATTTGCATCACGCGGCGAATTTCTTCATCACGCCCAATAACAGGGTCTAATTTTCCCGATTCAACAAACTCGTTTAGATTACGGGCGTATTTTCCCAAAGCATTGTAGGTAGCTTCGGCATTTTGATCCGTTACTCTTGTGTTGCCACGTAGTTCTTTGATCGCTAATTTAAGATCCTTTTCATTTACTCCTTGATCCTTCAGTAGACTAGATGTTTTATCGCCTGCATTTAGAATACCTAGAAGTAGATGCTCTACAGATACAAACTCATCATTAAACTCCTTCAAGTAGCTTTGCGCTTTTTGCAAGGCCGAATTTGAGGTATTGCTCAAATAGACATTTGTGCCGCTGACTTTCGGGAATGCCTGAATTTGCTTATCCAGTTCTCCACTTAAGTAAGGGATATTTACATTTAATTTTTTTAACAGATGACTGATTACATTTTCATCAACTGTTAGCAAGGCTTTAAGTATATGTGCGGTCTCAATAGCCTGCTGTTGATTGCCTGTGGCAATCTCCGAAGCTTTTTGAATCGCCTCTTGTGCTTTAATTGTATAGTTATTGAAATTCATGGTTTTATACGCTTTTTGATTTGATAATTGGATAACAATCAAAATGCCATATCTGTTTTTATTCTTTTTTCGGAAAAAATGTCTTGTATTTTTATTGTGAAATGACAAAATTTCATGTTTATGTGCTTTGTAGCGATGGGGTGCTATTTGAATTGAAAATAAATGGCTTGATTTTCAGAAAATTATTAAAAATATGAAAAAAAAAGCCAGTAAAGTTTGATTTTGTTGTCAAAGGTTTCGATATTTGCACCATCATAATTCGAAAGGGTTATTTAAAAAAGCCTCTTTAGCTCAGCTGGTAGAGCAACTGACTTGTAATCAGTAGGTCATTGGTTCGATTCCGATAAGAGGCTCTTTTTTAACTTTCACACATGATGCCTCCTTAGCTCAGCTGGTAGAGCAACTGACTTGTAATCAGTAGGTCATTGGTTCGATTCCGATAGGAGGCTCAAAAAGGTCAATCTCAAAAAGGTTGACCTTTTTTTGTGTTTATACTGATTGTAAGATTTAATGCCCAATTATTTACAGATCGTGTGCTTTATATAAATTAAATTTATACCAGCCATGAACCGGCATAAATTTAATTTTATTGAGCTTAAGCACCTATAGGACTGATTATATAGTGACGACCTATTTTTGTTTCAAATGAAAACCTTTCTCCTGTCTTACTTACGGCTATTTGCTTACCATTTTCCATTACTTGTATTTTTTTTTCTTTCCAAGGATTGTTGATCTGGCATTTTGTGCCTTTTTCACTATAAATGGACAGATTTGTTATGGTAATGCCATCATAATCTGCAGAAACTAAGAAGGCACCTTTAGTCCGTAGGCGCGTAAATGAAGCGCTTGATTTTACCCAGTTAGGAAATATGTACAGCGTGTTATCAAGCGTTTGAAGCATCATTGAGTTGACCGTTTCAACTAGGGCTGTTTTTTCCGAAGCATGATGGCCATCTGTAATCAAGAAGTTTTTTTGAGCACCGCTGGCCAATATGCTTAGGTTTTTAATAATTATTTCGGGGGAGAAGCCAACGCGTGCAGCCATAATATAACCACTTAGACCTAACGCATTCATTGATCCTTGAAATCCATTTTGGTCAACTTCATAGTATTCAACAGTATTTTTAGCTATCTGTAACGAATCTGGATCTGAAAGTAAATCGAGTACTTCGCAGGGGTAGACCGGATGCATTTGTATCATGTGGTTTGGTAGATCCCATCCTGCTTCATTTTTTGCAAAAACCGGCAAGCCTTTATTCGGTGTCTTGGTTGGCTGTATTACCTTGTATTTAGGAAGGTGATCGAGAATATCCTGCCACAGCGTTCTCCGGTTTTCATCCACATCCAATAACTTACTATACTTGAGAAGTAAGCTGAAGGTTTGCTGGACGAAACCTAGATCGGAGGGAGGATTGAGATCCCAGGAACTTTCATGTGCGCCAGTAGTGATACTGTATCGGTAAGTATCACCATATGGCTCCTTTTTCAGGTAATCTTCATAGAAATCACCACATTCTTTAATAAAGGGGTAAGCTCTCTTTTTTAAAAAATCCAAATCACCAGTATATTCATAGTACCAGCTGAAAAGTGGTACATTGAACGGCGCATTCATCGTTTGTTGCCAGTAATAATTGTAAGGTATGCCAATTCCTAGTCCGCCAACTAAGAAAACAGCCCCTCTAAATGATTTCCCAGCTAGAGAGGGATGGACAGTTCCCATGTCATTTTGCGCACGTCTTCTTCCGTCAGGTAAGATTGCTTCAATGAAATTGTAAAAAGGTTTTGCAATTTCGGGTCTATTCGCGGAGAAGACGCTATAAAATCCAGCTTGGCTATTATAATTTAAATGGATATCACCATGGTACATCATTTTGTCATCCATATTCCAGACACCATACATGCCACCACATGCCGGGGAATGTTCATTATAGGCAGAAGCTAGAAAATAGATCGAACTTAAGTACTGCCTGTTGATCAATTCATCATTTGTTTCCACATATGACCTATTCCACATATCCTTCCACCATGCTATTTTTGTATTTCTTAATTCATTTAAACGGTTATTTTGCAAATCATGAAGTGTTTTATATGCGTTTTCCATCTGTGCATCGTTCTTCATACCGCCCCCAGATATGTAAGACAGTACATAGACAGTTTTTCCAGCTTTAAGAGTAAAGTCCGTATTGGCCTGGGCTTGGGATTCTCTACTGCAAATAGATGATGCGCCAAGAACCTTAGTTGATATACCGGCTTTAGAGACCCATCTTACATCTGTAGTTTTAGTTTGTCTGGTTACCTGCGTTACGTTACTGTTCACATCGGCTGTTGTGCCATATGTTGCTGATATACTATCGGCATAAGTATCTACAGATATTTTGATAGGAGTTTTTGTGTTATTTACCAGTTCAGTCACTAAAAGATTTTCATTAACAGATATCCAGCTTTTCATATGCACAGGTTGTGCTGTTGCTGTACGCATGCGCAATTCATTACCTAATTGATCCATCTCATACTTAAAACCAGCGCTTATCGGTGATTCTACTGTTATTTTAACCCCGCCAACAGGAAGGGCAGCGGGGCCGGATCCGGCCCAGTCCGACCAGCCATCTGTTACAAAATCGACTTTTGAGATGCTGAAAGTCTGGCTGTTTTCAGCAGTATGGCAGACCACACCAACATCGCCATTGCCTATATAAGGTCCAATAGGTGCATGATTACTGCGGATACTTTCATAGCTAAACGGTGCGTTCCAGACGGCAGTCATTAAGTTTTTTTTACTTAAAAAGAATTGATTATCTGCATCAGAATTTTTTATCAAACTTCTCTTTTGCTGTGATTGTGCACGACTGCCAATATTATTAGATGTATTGACGTTTTGTTGCGCCTGACTTGAAAAACTTAATAATAATATACAATAGGTTAGATTTCTTTTTATCTTCATTATATTTTGAGAGGTTACAGTAGTAGGGAATTTAGAGTTTAGTTATAAGTTTTTGGAACTATTAGAACCGATATAAAGATTCAATATATTTTTTCAAAATACTACCTTTATATTTGCCAATAATGTTACTTTTTTATCATTATCAAGTTGTGGCATACTGCGCCGATCAAGTCCAAAGTAACAGCAGGCTTTAGCCTTAATTTTGATGTATGGTCTTAGCTATGCCACTAATCATTTGGGATGGTTTAAATAGAGGTGCTGTTTTAGTGTCAATTATCGGACGATGAGATGAGTTGTGTTTTTGCATGTTCCCATTTTTAGAAACTTAAGATCGCGAAGTTATGATAGCATAGCGTACGGTCATTTTGCAAAATCCCTTGCTATACCAAAACAAACGGGTCCCATACATATGTATGGAACCCGTTGTATATCGATACCAGTTATTATTAAAAGTTTGGTTTTAATAAATACTTGTCGTAGAATCTGAAAATATGATCTGCAGCTTCTTCCGCCGTATCAACGATGCGGTAGAGTTTTAGATCTTCTTCGCTGATGTAGCGTTCACCTAGCATTGTGTTCTTGATCCAGTCGAAAAGGCCACACCAATATTCGGAACCCACTAACACGATCGGGAAGCGTGCGATTTTACCTGTCTGGATTAATGTAATTGCTTCAAATAATTCATCCATTGTTCCAAATCCGCCCGGCATAACAATATACCCCTGCGAATACTTCATGAACATGACTTTTCTAACAAAGAAATAGTTAAATTCAAGAAGTTTATCACGGTCAATATATCTGTTGTGAAATTGTTCAAACGGCAATTCTATATTTAGTCCTACTGATTTACCGCCAGATTCATAAGCTCCCTTATTTGCAGCTTCCATGATACCGGGGCCACCTCCAGATATAATTCCATAGCCACGTGCAGTTAATAAACTTGCCACATCGACAGCCATTTGATAGTATTTATGATCTTGTGGAGTTCTTGCAGATCCAAAAATGGAAACACAAGGACCAATTTTAGCTAATTTTTCAAATCCATCTACAAATTCGGACATGATCTTAAATATTTGCCACGAATCTTTTACTTTTATCTCCTGCCACGTTTTGTTTTCAAAGGCACTTCTTATTTTGTCGTCTTTTGTAATATCCATGCTATACTCTTATTATAAAAATTACTGTTCCTTTTCATTTGAAAGGAATACAAGATAAGGAATATTTTTAATTTGAACAGTTTCTTTAACTATTATATTGTTAAATTTGTGCCATGAATTTTTCTTCTAAATTATTAGAAAACGCTGTATCCGAGTTTGGACGTTTACCTGGAGTAGGTCAAAAAACTGCATTGCGACTTGTTTTACACCTGTTAAAGCAATCGGATGCTGAAGTTGCACGATTTACATCTACTATTAATCAATTGAAAGAAGAAATTCAGTATTGCCATATCTGTTTTAATATTTCAGACTATCATGAATGTGAAATTTGTACCTCTCCAAAGCGGGATCATTCCATTATATGTGTCGTGGAAGATACGCGTGATGTGATGGCGATTGAAAATACCAATTCTTACCAAGGAATCTACCATGTACTAGGGGGACTTATTTCACCAATGGATGGGGTAGGACCGTCTGACTTGAAGATTGACGGTTTGGTCGACCGTATGCGTAAGCAAGATGTCAAGGAGGTGATATTGGCATTAAGTGCTACGATGGAAGGAGATACAACGATATTTTATTTGTATCGTAAGCTCAAAGAATTTAATATCCAGGTCACTACTATCGCACGTGGTATTGCTTTCGGCGGTGAGCTTGAATATGTCGATGAATTGACCTTAGGAAGGTCAATAGCGACGAGAACATTATATGAACGACCGACGTTATAAGGGTTAGAATACCGTATTATTTTGATTGTAAAAGCTTTGTTACCCGACGAAGCTTTTTTTTGGCCTGCTTTTTAGTGAAAAGTTGTATTTTAACAGATTATTAAATCTAACACAACCAAACTATCATTTATTAAATAAGTATGAAAGAAAAAAATAGCTCCAGAAGAGATTTCTTAAAGAAATCCATCACAGGAGCAGCGGCATTTTCAATTGTCCCTAGATTCGTATTAGGGGGACAAGGATATTTGGCTCCAAGTGACCATTTAACGAAGGGCATCATTGGCGTAGGTTCAATGGGGCGTGGTCATTTTGGATACGCGGGAACAAAAACAGTGGCTATATGTGATGTTGACACAAGACATTTGGCTCTAGCGCAACAGGCTTTAGGTGGCGGAGTTAAAGAACATCATGATTTTCGTGATTTAATTAAAAACCCTGAAGTAGATATCGTGCATATTGCAACTCCTCCGCATTGGCATGGTTTGATGTCTTTGGAAGCAGCGCGTGCAGGAAAAGATATCTGGTGTGAAAAGCCGATGACACGTACAATCGGTGAAGGAAAACGTGTCAAAGAAGCGATCGCACAACATGGTAATATGTTTAGATTAAATACCTGGTTCCGTTTTGCCGATAATTTCTACGGAATGAATGTTCCGGTTAAAAAAATTAAAAAATTGGTAGATACAGGTATGTTGGGTTGGCCGTTGAAAGTAACGATCAGCAAGCATACTGGTTTTGACTGGAAATTTTTCTGGGTAGGGAAAGAAAACCTTCCTGTTGAACCGGTACCAGCAGAATTGGATTATGAATTATGGTTAGGTCCTGCACCTTTCAAACCTTATAGTACGCACCGCGTGCACACAACTTTTAGAGGGTACTGGGATTATGATGGCGGTGGTCTTGGTGATATGGGCCAACATTATTTGGATCCTGTTCAATATTTCTTAGGAAAAGATGGCGAAAGTCCTGTATCGGTAGAAGTTGATGCGCCGCAGCAACATAGTGATGCGGTCGGTACCTGGAGAAGAATTGTTTATACATATGCTGATGGCTGTCAGATTATTTTAGATGGTGAAGGTAAAGATGAAGGCATGGCTTATATAGAGGGACCTAAAGGGAAGCTATATAAAGGCTTTGTGTCTGATATACCGGATATGGAAAGGAAACTGGCACAATTTCCTGAGCCAGCACCACAGATTACAGATTTCTTGGAATCGGTACGTACACGCGAGAAATTTGCATTAAATGAAGAGAACGGATACCGTTCATGTACATTGGTCAACATGGGCTTGATTGCCTTACGTTTAAACCGCTCATTGAAATTTGATTCTACAAAAGATGAGTTTATCAATGACGATGCAGCAAACCGTTTAGTTTATCAACCGATGCGTGGCCCTTGGTCAATGTAATTTTCTAATCTATCTAAAATGAAAAAAGTTTTTAATACGATATCTGCCTTATTAATACTTCAAGTGGCAGCATATGCACAACAGCCCCAAAATAGAACGACTGCTACTAAAATAGCTGATGTACTGGGGCAACAACCTGCCGAAGAAAAGGTTAAGTTTTTATACGCGATGAACGAGTTGGAAAACTTTACATCAAGTGAAATCGCGGCGATGCTAAATCAATTGAAACCGCAGGGCCAAAACAATGCGCAAGTAGAGTATGCCACAAATAGCTATTCTTTCTTTGTTAACCAACCAGGCAAAGAAAAACAGAAAGATGTATTTGTACAAGGTCTATTGGATGCATTGGGTACGGTGAAAGAGGATACCAACAAAGCTTTTGTATTGCGTCTTTTACGTCAGTGTGCAACGAACGCTGCTGTGAGTAAAGTAGCTACTTATTTAAATACACCGTATTTGGCTGATGGTGCGGCACGCACATTGGTCTCGATCAATACGAAAGAATCAAGCGATGCATTAGCACAGGGATTAGCGAAAGTAACAGATGAAAAATGTGCAGTTGCGCTCGTGACCGCTTTGGGAGATGTTAAAAATCAAGATACCGAGACGGCTATCATCGCTTTGATCGATAAGTTCAAATCGGATAGCTTCAAACGCACTGCTTTGATTGCCCTGAGCAAAATTGGAGGAACAGCAGCGCTTCCGATCTTTGAAAAAGAGCTTAAAACAGCAAATTATAGTTATGATAACCTGAATGGTATCGGTTTAGGTCTGGACTATGCCGAATCTCTAATTGAGAACAAAAAAAATAAAGAAGCAATTGCTTATTTAAATACTTTGTTTGCTGAGGCTTCTAAATTGAAAGCAATCAATGCACAAGTAGGATCGTTAACTTTATTGACAGGATTGGATGCTAAAAAACAAAAGAAAAACTTGTTTGCGGCGGCTCAAAACGAAAATAATGTCTACCGTCATGTTGCTTTAAATCTATTGCACAAATACGGAGATGCAAATGATACTAAAAAACTATTAGGACTAGCAGCGAAATCAAGCCCTGCGGTGCAAGAATCATTATTGAACTATATTGCTCAAAACGGTTCGATAACTCAATTAAAAGCAATCGAGAAAATTGTTGGCAAGTCAACAGATGCGCATGCTAAATTAGCGGGGCTTTCGGCGATCAATCTCCTTTCTAAAGGTGCTGACTCGAAAGCTTTAATTGATAATTTGTCTACTGATGCGCAACTGAATGAATCGATCAAAGCACTTTTGTTAAGTTCAAAAAATGAACAGACAATGGACGTGATCAACAATTCATTAGCAACTGTTGATGATGCTAAGAAAATCCAATTATTGGATATTTTGAGCACAAGGGCAAATGCTAATTCTTCGCAAGCTGTATTGGCTTTGAATAGCACCAATGCTGATGTAAATAAAGCTATCAACAAGGCTTTACCAAATGTTGCACAGGAGAAAGATCTAGAAGTACTTGTTAATCTATTGACAAAAGCGGATGAGGCTTCAAGCAGGAATTTAGAGGTTGCGATTGCAAATGTGATCCAGTCTAGTCCTAACAAAGAACAACATATCCAAAAACTTGCTGCGAATATTTCCCGTTCTGCAGCACCTAGTGCAACCAAATTCTTTCCAATTTTTGCCAGACTTGGCGATCAGGAGTCTTTGAATGCGGTTACGAATTACTTGAAATCTGATAATCCTGCTCTTCGTGATGCCGCTATTTTAGCGATCGCAGACTGGTCGACTCCTTTAGCTTTAAATGAGCTTATCCAGTTGTCAAGAACAAACTTATCAAGTGGTTTAAGTGAAAAAGTATTTGCTGGATTGATCAAGAATATCAATAGATCAAGCGAAACAAACGATCAGAAGACCCTTTTATTGAAAGATGCTTTTGCAGTTGCTAAAAATAACAACCAAAAAAGAACTGTTTTAGGTTCTCTACAAAGTACGGGCACTTACCAAGCGGTGGTATTTTCAGGTAAGTTTTTGAAAGATCCGGAACTGAAAGGCACTGCCGTTAATACAGCTATGAACATTGCTTTAGATAATAAATCTTTTATAGGCTCTGATGTTCGTAACATACTGAATGAGGTGGTCAGCAATTTAAGTGGAAGCGAAAGTGCATACTTAAAAGAAGCTGTGCTTAAGCATCTTGCTGAAATGCCTAAATCTGAAGGTTTTGTAAGCCTATTTAACGGACAGGATCTAACAGGCTGGAAAGGTCTGGTGGCAAACCCGATTAAAAGAGGTCAAATGACTGAAAAAGAATTAGCTGCTGCGCAGGTAAAAGCTGATGAGCAAATGCGTCAGGGATGGGCTGCTAATAATGGTGAATTGATTTTCAACGGTAAGGGAGATAACATTGCTACGGTTAAACAATATGGCGATTTTGAGATGTTGGTTGACTGGAAACTTGATAAAAACGGTAAAGAAGGTGATGCAGGGATTTATCTTCGTGGTACACCACAGGTTCAAATCTGGGACATCTCTCGCGTAAAAGATGGTGCTCAAGTGGGTTCTGGTGGTCTTTATAATAACCAAAAGGCTGAATCGAAACCATTATTGGTGGCGGATAATGCCCTAGGTGAGTGGAACACGTTCAGAATTAAGATGGTTGACGACAAGGTGACAGTTTACTTAAATGGTAAATTGGTTACAGATAATGTGCCTTTAGAAAATTATTGGGATCGCAATCAATCTATTTTCCCGACCGAGCAACTTGAGTTGCAGGCTCATGGTACAGTGGTGTCTTACAGAGACATCTACGTAAAAGAGCTGGCTAGAAAAAATGTATTTCAATTGAGTGCGGCTGAAAAGAAAGAAGGTTTTGAGGTTTTGTTTGATGGTACAAACTTAGATAAGTGGACGAAAAACGATGGTTATGTGATCAATGATGAAGGATATCTAAGAGTAGTGCCAGATGCTAAATTTGGTGGTAATCTTTATACAAAAGAAGAGTATGGAGATTTCATCTATCGTTTTGATTTCAAATTGACGGACGGTGCAAACAATGGTGTGGGTGTCAGAGCTCCTTTAGAGGGTGATGCCGCTTATGCTGGTATGGAAATCCAAGTGTTGGATAACACTGCAGATATCTATAAAGATTTGAAACCTTACCAATACCATGGTTCGGTGTATGGTGTTGTAACGGCTAAAAAAGGATTTTTAAAGCCAGTAGGCGAGTGGAATACGGAAGAAATCGTTGTAAAGGGTAACCGTGTTAAAGTTACTTTAAATGGTACAGTGATTCTTGATGCTGATATTGCATCGGCAAGCAAAAATGGTACTTTGGATGGTAAAGATCATCCAGGTTTAAAACGTACAACGGGTCATCTTGCCTTCTTAGGACATGGTTCGGAAGTATTCTTTAAAAATATCAGAGTAAAAAAATTGAAATAAGGATTATACCATTTCATTTTATAAGGTCCTTATTACGTAAAGTAATAAGGACCTTTTTTTTAACATTAAACCAAGAACGATGAGTTGTGTTCGGTTTCTCCATCGTGCCACTCAAGGTATATTTTATGGTTGAAAAAAAATATATTCAAAAAAATATATTTCAGATGCTATCGCTTAATGTGAGGCAGCTTTTGAAAAGAAATTCATTATAATGACTCCGGCAACAATCAAAACAATACCAATCACTGCTGGAAGATCAAGTGATTGTTTGAAAATAACAACCGAGATAACAGTTGTTAAAACAATACCGATACCACCCCAAGCTGCATAAGCAATACTAAGGGGAATAAATTTAAGCGCCAGGGAAAGAAAATAAAAGCAAGCTATAAAGGCCAGAATAGTGACAATAGATGGAATTAACTTTGAAAACCCATTGGATACTTTTAAAAAACTACTGCCAAGTAATTCAAATGCAATAGCTAAGCCTAAAAATAAATATTTCATTTTTTTATATGATTAAGAATCATACAAAGGAACGGTAGATTGAGATTATTTTTTTTGATATATATCAAATTAAGTTAAAATTTCAATACAAACTATCATTATTTTTTTCGGATCCGGCTTAATGTTTCCTGAGTAATACCAAGATAAGAAGCGATATGTCCTAGCGAAATGCGTTGTGCCGCTGCGGTTTCATTCTTCAGCAGTGTGTTGTAACGCTCTTCAGCAGATTCAGTCTGTAAAGAAATGGTACGTTCCTCTAATATTTTGCAATATTCTTCCGCTAATTTTCTCCCAATGGTTTCCATTTGATGATATTTTTGATAAAGCTCATTCATATCTTCTCTGGAAATATAGTAAATAGAGGAATCTTCTAAAAACTGAATGCTCTCTAAAGAAGGAAGATTGAAGAAAAGAGGAATCACTGAACCTAAGATCATATTTTCGATACCAAACCAAACATTGATCTCCCGATCTTCTTTATTGTAAAATGCGCGAACAATTCCTTTTTCAATAACAAACATATTGGATACAACTTGCCCCTGTTTAAGAAAAAAATCACCCTTTTGTTTGGTCATGAATTTAGTTCTCTTAATCAATTCTTCCTCAAGATCAGTATGAATTGGTCCGTATTTTTTTAGCTGTTGGATTAAGAAATTCATATTTTCTGTATTACTTCCCTATAATATTAAAACTTGCAAGTGCCGGTTTTACCGCTTGCGTAAGAACGCATTGCAACATAAGGAGTATCTATAAAAGATAAACGTTTACAAAACAAACCATATGTTGTCATGAGGTTTTAAATATACCTATCGAAGTTGGAACTACCAATCTGCAAAGTGAATTTATTGATGTTATGTAAAGCACAAAATTCCGCATGTTTATTTGTAATTCGTAGATATTGTATGTTCTTTCCAAGAATCATATACTTGCTAATAGCTAATTTTCATCAACTGATCTTAAGATTTGATTTTTGATTGAGTTACATAAATCCTTGATTTTAGAACAGCATAATGCTCGAACTATAACAATTTTATCGTTGCTACGACAGAGAGCTTTATCCTGATTAAAAATCTAGATTAGTAATTAGCGTAAATATGTTGATATTAAGGTTAGCTACACGACCCTATATTTGATCTGATTAGTAGGGAAGCTCTTCGCAGTGAAAGCCTTTATCCTGCAACAGTCCGATGATAGATTGTGGATTTTCCTTTAAAGTATCGATGCGTAAGATACGATCGCAATCCTGTAGATCGAAATTCCATCTGCCCGGTGTGCAGTGTTCATTTAAATCATATTCTAAAATGAGAATGTCTTTTTCAGTTTCTACTGAGGTTTTAAATACATAAATCATGCGGTTTTTAATTTTAAATTTTTAATACAATCTGTTATAATCCTTTTTTTCCTTGTAGCCAATATCCTTGAGTAGTTATACGGTTTACACCGTTTCTTTTAAGGGCCTTTCGAAAAGCTTGAACGGAAGTGACATTGCCGACTAAAGTGTAGCTGGCATGAAGCCAGTTTTCATGATGAAAAATGGGAAGACCATCGATCCATTCTGCATCGGTAAACGATCCATTTTTTGGAAAGATACTACAGTTTTCTAAGCCCAACAGCTCAGGAACTTCTCGATTTGCATCGTCTAGTTCTAGATAGAACTGGAAGGAATGATTGTTTTTTTTGAGTGTGGGAAGTAGCGAACAGGCCAATCCGAGCGAAGTTTCATCGCCGAATAGTAACTGATGCTGAAATTTTGGGTTATACACCTTATGTCCCCTCGGGCTACTGATATAGAGATGATCACCAACGCTTAAAGTGTCTGCATAACTGCTTCCGGGACCATTATTGTGGATGTGAAAGATAATGTCCAGGATACCCAGTTGCATATCATGATAGGCAATCGTATAATTCCGGTATTCGATTTCGTTTACACGGATCACACTCGCATAGCCAATCTGGAAATTCATTTTGGCAAGGTCGCTCTGAAAACGTACCTTTTTAAGATGGGGGCTGAGGTAAGTGGTGCCGATCACTTCAGCACGCTGGCCAACGAGACTTTCTAGTATGCCGCCTGCCCATTTGGGTAGTGTTGATATCATGGTATTGCTTTTTGTTCATGACAAAGAAACAGCTAATTTGTAACGCAAACAATGGAGCAAAGGAAGAGGGTATTGGACTAATCGCGGTTTTTGTTCCGAAAGGATAGTGCCGACATTCCGGTCACTTTAGTGAATAATCTCGAGAAGTAGGGGTAATCCTCAAAACCTAAGGCATCGGCGATTTCTTTTACTGACTTGTCAGAATGATAAAGCAGACGTTTAGCTTCTAAAATGATACGCTGTTGGATATGATAGGACACAGGGTAGCCGGTGACGTCTTTGACACATTCATTCAGATAGGGGGTAGAGATATTGATACCCATAGCATAGGCGGCGGGTCTTTTTATAGCGAGAAAGTCACGTTGCAGGGAAGCCTTAAATGCTTTTGTGATAATCTCAGATCGTGAAAGTTTGTCGACAGGTATAGCGCCCTCGAGGTACATCGAAGTCAAGAGCCCAATCAATGTATTGCAGCTGTCCTTTAATAAGGCGTGATACAATTGCTGATTTTTTCGTGCAGATAGGGTAAGGCATAGCGATGCACTGTTGGCTAGGATAGAAAAGATATCTTCTTGAACCATTAGAGGTTTGAGGGGAGCCAGCTCTTCTAACAAATGGAGGTATTCCGGATTTATATGTTCACTATTGATCCTCAAAAAACTACCGCTCACATTTGTCAGAGCAACAATACGATGTACCTGATGTGGATGTATATATAGAATAGAATAAGGCTTTACAGTATATTGTTGAAAATCTATTTCGATTTCAGTAGTTCCATTTTCCAACAGAAAGAACGAATGGTAGTTATCACGGTGTGATCGTCTGACGTCATCCAGATTCATGATATCCTGTTCATCAAAGTGCGCTTTGCCCATACTGATTCCTGAACCGAATTCAGCAGTCATTGTTTTTATAGGGATGGACTTATTTTTTTGACGCATGATAGGGATGTGTATATCTTCAAACCTGATTATTGCACAGCTAAGAGAAGCTAAAAATACGAGAAAATATTAAGACGTGGTGTGCACCGTCTATTTTTATTCGACAATTGTTCTAAAAGTGAGATTAATCCTTGGAGAGTGAATCTTTTTAGTAGGTGGCAGTCGATGTAGCCAATGGGATTGCGTCTCATCTTTCATGACCAATAAACTACCATGTTCTAAGATCAATCCTACATTTTCTTTCGTTTGTTTATGCTTAAAAGCAAATTTACGGACAGCCCCAAAACTCAATGATCCGATAGCACCATTTTTCTTTAAATCTTTTTCGCCATCACTGTGCCATGCCATACCCTCATCCCCGTTATGGTAGAGATTTAATAAGCAAGAATTGAACGTTTCTCCCGTTGTTCTTTCAACTATTTCTTTTAATTCCAATAATTCTATTGACCAAGGAAGAGCATGCTTGGTTGTATTGGAATAGGTATACTCAAAAGGTTTCTCACCGTACCAAGCGACTTTTCTTTTCGTTAATATATGTTTACCAAAAATAACGGCTTCATCGTTACGCCATTCGATGGCTGTCAATAGTTTTTCATAAAAGTAATCTGCACGTTCCTGTCCCAGTACTTTCCCATAATAATGTACTGTTCCGTCCTTTGGAAGCCAATTTTTCGTACTATCAATCGGATATTCAAATAATTCCATACATAATGTTTAAATGGTGGTGCTTCGTATTATAATTCCTGTTGTGTTTTGGCACTTTCCCATCCTATAATAGCTGTTTTTCGAGTTGGTCCCCACATGTATCCTCCTGTTATGCCAGAAGATTGGATAATGCGGTGGCACGGAATAAGAAATGCAATGGGGTTACTGCCAACAGCTGTGCCAACAGCTCTAGCTGCTTTTGGATTTCCGATCTGTTCCGCTATTGTTCCATATGTAGCCAGTTTCCCCATGGGAATTTTGAGTAAACTCTCCCACACACGCAATTGAAAGTCGGTGCCTTTGAGATGTAATTTAATCTGTGAAAGAGCAGACCAATCGTTTTGAAAAATGGAGAGGGCATTTTGTTGCAGATCGTCATCCCGTTGCTGAAATAGGGCATTTGGAAACTTAGCCTGTAAATCGGTGAAAGCTTTTGCTTCATTACTTTCAAATGCGATATAGCATACTCCTTTGGCTGTAGATGCAATAATTATTGGGCCAAAAGGACTGTCTGCATAACGGTAATTGATCTTGAGAAATTGACCTCCATTTTTATATTCAGCAGGAGTCATACCTTCGATATTGATAAATAGATCATGTAAACGGCTACTGCTCGAAAGTCCGGTATGGTATGCGGCATCAAAGAGTGTAAGTTCTTTGTTGTCATCAAGCAGTTTCTTGGCATATTGCAAACTGATGTACTGTAAAAATTTTTTAGGACTTGTACCTGCCCAATCAGTAAAGAGCCGTTGAAAATGAGCGGGGCTTAAATGAATTTTTTCAGCGACTTCATCCAAGTTTGGCTGTTCCTTAAAATGATGTTGAATATATTCGATAGCTGAAGCTATTCGATTGTAGTTGAGATTTGATTGTGTTTCCATTTTCATTTTAATTTATACCCAAATTTCATCATGATTGTCGTTGTTTACAATCCGAAACATGCGGAGTTTTGATTAGGCGTGATCATTTTAACCATTTTGTAATTGATAAATGGTACATTTTTTAAAATCACTTCCTGCTCCTTTACGGTTGTAAATCCCATTTTTATAAAAAATGGTTTTGCCGTCTTGCTTACATCTGCCGTTAAACGATCGGTGTTTTGTCGCCTTGCCTCTGCTTCTATATATTGGTAGAGCTGGGATGCTATTTTTTGACCTTGGTAATCTTTATGAACAAAAAATAAATCAATATAACGACCTTCAGCTAAGGTGCAAAAGCCGACAATACTGTTGTTTAACGCTGCTATGAGTACATACTGCTCAGTTAACACCTGAGTCCATCGTTGCATATTCTCACTGCTGGAGCTCCAAACCGCTACCTGCTCTGCGCTATAATCTTGGATGCAAATGCGCTTAATAGTATCGACAAACAGTTCCTGCAGGGAAACAATATCATGAAGGGTGCCAAATCTAAACGTAATTTTTTCCAAAATATACTGGTATAATGTTTTTTCTTTGATTGTATGGGCTACTCTAGACCATTCTTTTTATTGATATGATGTACTGCTGATTGATGAGTCAAACTTAATAATATTGTCTTTTATATCCAAAGTACTGGCTTGACAATTCATGTTCATTGCGCAAATTGCTTTACTATTATTTGCTATACGCAGTGATTTTAGATTTCTTGAGGATGAGTTTTTTTTAGTTTTAGTCACAAAAAAATATCAGGGTGCTGCTGTGGGCCGTTTCACCGTAATATAGGATTTACCTAAAGATGCTGGATGGAATGAAATGGGGAATATGTGCGTTAGGAATTATAAAAAAAGCAACGTTTAATACTATTAAACGCTGCTTTTGTGTGTCCCCGAAGGGAGTCGAACCCATATCAACAGAACCGGAATCTGCAATTTTATCCATTAAACTACAGGGACATGCTAGCAAAGATATACTATTTCATGAAAAATGAAAATAGCTAAATGCAATCTCTTGCCAACATCCTCATCTTTAGTCAATAAGATTTAAAGTTACATTTACTGAAATGTCTGGAGTACCGCCACCAATGCTTTGGTAGCTTGAATTGTTCCAGTCTGCTGCGGTAACCTTCGTTTTATTTAGACCGTGCATCAAGACAATTTTCATTGGAATAGCACTTGCTTTGTCTAATACTTTCCAGTTGCTTTTTAAACCTACCTGTTGATCTAAATACGTAAAGGTGATCTGCTCCTTTGTAGGGCCTACGAAGAAAAACTGATGCTCATCGGCATCGTCAGAAATTTCCTGTTGTACCTCATGTCCATCAAAATCTTTTAATTTGATATCTAAATCATAGTTGCCTTTTTTTAAGTTTAACGACTGTGGTTTTGTATCGGTAGCATCGATGATAACTTCGACTTTGGCATTTGTTGTTTTTTCTGTAAAACTTAAAGTCATGGTTTTCATTTCTTCATTATCATGTTCGTGGACAGGATCGTCTTTTTTACATGAGTTGAAAAGGAGAACTGCTGCGATCAGTACTAATTTGCTGGTGTTAATGATTTTTTTCATGATAGCTGTATTTGTTATGATTAGAATGTGTAATTAATTGTCAACTGTATATTTCGGCCTACACCATGACTGTAATAACGGAATAGATCTGTGTAAGATTTGTAGGTGCTATTGAATATGTTTTCTACCAAAAGGCGAGTTTGCAATTTATTGTTGCCAATAAGAGAGCCTAAACTAATGGAACCATTGATAAGCTGATACGCCGATGGTGCGGGGGCCATCTCCATACTTGCTGTTGTTAAAAACTGTTTGGCATAGATTTCTTGACCTAAGGCAAATTTCACGTCATGCATCCAGTTCGTCTTGCCCTTTGTTGTAAAAGCGATTTCATGTGTATACGATAGGGGCGGAATAAGAGGCAGATAGTTTTTTTCATCTAGGTTACGGGCGTAGATAAATGAGGTGTTTGCACTGTAATCTAAATGTTCACTGATGGCATATTTTCCCTGTACATCAATTCCGGCCAATAATGCATTGTTTTGACTATACTGCCAGATCGGAAATGTACCTGAAAGATTTTGTACGTATTCTTCGGTCGGTTTTACGTAAATGTAATTATTGATGTAGTTAGCATAGATGTCAATGTTTAAGAAATTTTTCTGCTCATGGATATTTAAACTGGTGATCCACTTTAATCCTTTCTCTGCTTTTAATGCTGCATCTCCTCTTTCATAGCGTGCTGTACTTTGGTGTACGTTTTGGCTGTACAGTTCTTGTGCAGATGGAGCTCTCCAGGCAAGTCCTAAGTTTGATTTAAGAGTCATATGGTTGTCGACAGTATAGGATAAACCGAGGTTGGTCGACAAGTTATGAAACTGATTGTCGCCACCATAAGCTTTACCATAAAAGTCATACCCTGCAGCATCGAAATTCTTAAAATCATAACGAGCTCCTAATTCGTAGGCCAATCGGTCTTTTTGCCATTGATATATACCGTATGCTCCGATATTAAAGGCATTGTAATTAGGAATTAATGGGGTATTAAAAGTCCCAGCAATATTATTGTTAACTTGTGTCTGCCCCTGAAGGCCTGTGATAAATTTTTGATTTAAGCCCTCAATAGTATAAGATGCATCAAGTGCATGTGTCCGTAAAACCATATCCATGCTTGGAATTGCGCTACGGCCTGCACGTCTTTTATCATATTCCTGGCGGTGGTTATTCTGGTAAGCATATTTTATGGATAAGGTTTTAGCATCGCTCAAGCGCTGGCTGTAAGCAAACTGAAATACCTCGTGTTTAACCTCTTGACGGGGAGCATCAATATGGTATGAGAATCCGAAGAGTTCGCTGGGATACGGTCTCCCATAGGCTAGACGTTCCTGAAAAGAGGTAATATCGCCGATATGAGTAGAAGATAAAATGCCCGCTTCATTGTGATATTGTTTATAGGAAGCTTCAAAATTAGCGTCTTTGTATTGATAATTTACTGCCGCATTTAGGTTGTAAATGCGCTGCCCGGTATTGTTCAGATAATAATCGGGAGTTTTTCGATTACCACTTTTGCTATAGTTTCCATTGAAAGACCATTTCAGTCCTGATATGGGAGTGATGCCCTCCAGGTTTAATGCGCTTTGCATACCTCTGCCGTTTGTGAAACCGTTTAGACTGACTTGCCCGCTAAGGCTATCAATTTTATTCCAGGGCTTAGTGGAAAGCAGAATTGCTCCACCTAATGCTTCACCACCATAACGTAAGCTTTCTGCTCCCTTTACGACTGTAATCGCATTCGCTGCGTACACATCAATTTCTGGTGCATGGTCATTACCCCATTGCTGACTTTCGAGTTTCATACCATCATTAAGTATCGCCAAGCGATTGCCGTAAAGACCGTTAATAATGGGCTTATTGATGGTAGATCCGGTCTGCAGGAGATGGACTCCGGAGATGTTTTTTAAAACTTCTGCTAGCGAACGGTTTCTATTTTCAGTTAAAGCTGTCGCATTGACCTGTTGTGCAATCTGTGTTTTGGCGGCAACCTGATAACCGTAAACCTGTGTCTCAGCGAGTCTCTTAACATCTTTTTTTAGTCTTATCAGTACGGGACGGTCATTTTTCACATAAGTAGTGTCATTTTCGTAGCCAACGAGTGAAGTCACTAATTTTATCGGGAAGTTCTGTTCAGTAATAAATTGAAATTCACCCGAAAAGTTGGAAGTTATCGCTTTCTTATGTCCTTCGTAGTGTAGGTTAGCTCCATGAATGGGACTGGTGTTTTCTAACGCTATGATCTTTCCGCTTATTTGTTTTTTTTGTGCAAATAGGCTGTACGAAGGCCATAATGAGATGAATACGGGTGCCAATATAGAGATGACGCTGAACTGTTTTGTCATGCTTAAATTAAATTACGCCTCAAAAATACAACATTGTTGCATTAAATTAAAATAATAATGCAACAATGTTGTATATAATTTAAAAAGTCATGGTTTATACCGCTTTATAATACAAATGGATTACCCTTTATTTTTTTTGAACCGTGGAGATTGGTCCAAATAATCAAAATGGTACAGGTATCAGCTAACGAATAAGTTAACTGTAAAAAATTAGGGTTGTGATTTTAGAGTTGTAAATATCCGATTAGGAACGGGGATGATATTGGGTAATCACGCTCTGTAGATAATCGCGGTCGATATGGGTGTAGATTTCTGTAGTTGTGATA
Organism: Sphingobacterium sp. B16(2022); assembly: GCF_012030425.1. GTDB lineage: Bacteria > Bacteroidota > Bacteroidia > Sphingobacteriales > Sphingobacteriaceae > Sphingobacterium > Sphingobacterium anhuiense. The sequence goes on from NZ_JAAUVN010000002.1 coordinate 1,090,930, forward strand.
CTTTCGTGCCCCAGCATATCTTGTACGGCGCGTAAATCTGCCCCTCCTTCCACAAGATGAGAAGCAAAGCTATGTCTAAAAGTGTGCGGGCTAATGTTTTTTTGAAGACCAATTTTTGTAGCCAGCTCTTTTATGACAATGAATACCATAACACGAGATAAAGCAGCTCCACGCTTATTTAGAAAAACAAAATCTTCCTGCCCCGACTTGACTTTAATGTGCGGTCGGACTTCATTGATATAAATTTTCAAGTATTTAATGGCTTGGCTCCCGATTGGAATCAGACGTTCTTTATTACCCTTTCCTTCAACTTTGATAAATTCTACGTCTAAGTAAAGATTTGATAGTTTAAGACCTACCAGCTCCGAGACTCGAAGTCCACATCCATACAACACTTCCAGAATTGTTTTGTTGCGCATACCTTCGGGAGTTGATAAGTCGATGGCATTGATAAGTTGATCGATTTCTTGGATGTTAAGCACACTAGGTATCTTTCGTGCAATTCGAGGGGCTTGAATTAATTCGACTGGATTATTTTCCCAATCGTATTCCAAGAGTAGGAAATTATAAAATGTTTTAAGTCCTGACAATAGGCGTGACTGCGTGAAGGGAGAAATACCGAATCCATTTATCCAGATCAGGAAGCGCTGTATATCCTTACTGGTTATTTGTTGCAATGTCAATTTATTTTCTTCACTGTATACTTCCAGTTTGGAAACATCATTGAGGTAAGCTTCAATAGAATTATCGGACAGACCGCGTTCAAATTTCAAAAAACGGCCGAATTCTCGTTTTAAAAGCAACCAATTATTTTCTTCCTTCATGCATAACAAAAATACAATAGATTAATTGTACTTTCGAACATTAATTTTATAAAACAACTAAATTAAAAACTTAAGGTAAATCAAAAACATGAGATTTATTAAACCAATTGCATTAACATTTTTGTTGCCAACTCTTTATTGTACAGCCCCTAGTACTGCGGCAACATCACTTCGTGCTGAAGCGAGAGCAATTTTAGCACAAGACACCGTTAGTTGGAATCAAAAACTTCCTTTTGACAATGAGGTGCTTACAGGTAAACTTAAAAATGGTTTCACTTACTACATCCGTCGGAATGTAGAACCAGAAAAAAGGGTTACGATGTATTTAGCAAACAAAGTAGGTTCTATATTAGAAACAGATGACCAATTAGGCTTGGCTCACTTTTTAGAACACATGAACTTTAATGGTCTAAAACACTTTCCTAAAAACGAGTTGGTCAATTACCTACAAAAAGCTGGTGTTCGTTTTGGCTCCGATTTGAATGCTTATACCGGATTTGATGAAACGGTTTATCAGTTGCCCATTCCATCTGATGATCCTGAACTGTTGAAAAATGGTTTACAGGTGATGCGCGACTGGGCACAAGATGCATTGCTTGCTGATGATGAGATTGATAAAGAACGCGGTATTGTGATGCAGGAAATGCGTGGCGGACGTGGTGTAGGTCAACGTTTGCAGGATCAATATTTTCCAATTGTTTTAAATGGATCTCGCTATTCTAAACGTTTACCGATCGGAACAGAAAAAATTATTACAACTTTCAAACCGGAGACGATCCGGAAATTTCATCAAGACTGGTACAGACCGGACTTACAGTCTATCATCATTGTTGGTGATATCGACGTGAAAGATATGGAAGCTCGAGTTAAAGCCTTATTTTCGGATTTAAAAGCTCCTGCTAAAAAGCTGGAACGTACCAAGTATAATGTTGATTTATTGAATAAAAATCAATTTATTGCCATTACAGATCCTGAACTTCCTTATACAGTTGCTCAGATTATGATCAAAAGTAAAGAAGAGAAAACAGTAACCGTAAAAGATTATCGCAAACAGTTACTGATTTCGGCATTTAACTCGATCGTTGCCGATCGTTTTTCTGAAATCATGCAACAGGCAGATGCTCCTTTTATGCAAGCTGGAGGCAGTATATCTGGTTTCATTGCCGGATTAGATGTGTTTTCGTTGATGGTAGTTCCTAAACCAAACCAATTGGAAGTAGGATTTAAAAAGATGATGACAGAATTTGAGCGCATCCAAAAATTTGGATTTACACAGTCTGAATTAGATAGAGCCATCATTTCAATGAATAAAGGTAATGAGACTGCTTATATAGAAAAGAGCAAGAAAAAATCGGATAGTTATGTAGGTCGTTATTTGAATAACTTCTTAAAAGATGATGCCGCATTAAGTAACGATGATAGTTATAAAATAACAAAACAGCTATTACCAACATTGACCTTGAAAGAAGTAAATGCACTGATTTCAAAATATTATACAGATCTGAACCGTGATATCATCATCATGGGGCCGGAGAAAGATAAAGCTACTTTACCTGCTGAACAAACAGTCAATAATTGGATAAAGGAAGTGGAGTCTCAGAACTTAACAGCTTATGAGGATAAGGTTTCCAAATTGCCATTATTATCGAAGGAACCTGTTAAAGGATCTGTTGTTTCCAATAAGGAATTAAAAGAGATCAATGTAAAAGAATTGACTTTAAGCAATGGTGTCAAAGTGATCTTGAAACCTACCAATTTCAAGAATGATGAAATACGTATCTCAGCTTTTAGTCCAGGTGGTTCTTCCTTATATCCAGATGCAGATTATTATTCAGCGAGTAATGCTGCGGGTCTAGTGGATGCGAGTGGTGTTGGTCAATTGAATAATGTTGAATTGCAAAAGTATCTCACAGGTAAAAATATCGGGATCACACCGTATATTTCAGAAAGATATGAAGGAATCTATGGAAGTTCGGACAAAGAAGGTTTAAAAAATGCTTTTGAATTGATTTATGGCTATTTTACTGAACCTCGTCTGGATCAGGATGTTTACCAAAGTATCATCGCCCGTTCTGTAGGAAGTTTAGAAAATAGAGATAGTGATCCGTCAAATGTTTTCTCCGATAAAGTGAAAGAAACGCTTTATGGGGATAATATCCGCAGAAAAAATGCAACTGCCGATTTAGTGAAAACGATTGACAAAGATCGAGCTTTTCAAATTTATAAAGAGCGATTTGCTGATGCTTCGGACTTCACCTTTACCATCGTAGGTTCTTTTACTGAAGAAGAAATTAAACCTTATTTAGAAAATTACTTAGCGGCCTTGCCGAATCTTGGACGTAAAGAATCTTATAAAGATTTAGGTATAGTAGAACCAGCTCAAGGAAAACGTGTTGTTGTTCATAAAGGGAAAGAGGATAAAGCTTCTGTACAATTAGCTTATTATGGTGATTATACTTATTCGGAGAGCGAAAATATCAATATGGAAGCCTTAGAAAGTATCTTGACCATTAAATTATTAGAACGTCTTCGTGAAGCCGAAAGCGGGGTTTACAGTGTGGGCGCTTCTGCTAATTACGGCAAGTTGCCACGTCAACGCTATAGTTTTGGTATCGGCTTTGGCACGGCTCCGGATAAAGTGGATGTGCTGATAAAATCTGCTGTAGATGAAGTCTCTAAAATTAAGAAAAGTGGACCTGTAAAAGAGGATATTGATAAATTTGTTATTGAACAAAAGCGTCAATTAGAGCTACAGCTTAAAGAGAATGGATTTTGGGTTAGCTATCTATCAGGATCTTATCAAAATCAAGAGGATGTAACGGAAATCTTGAGAAAATTAGATGACCTGAGTAAAGTGTCTGTAGAAAGTGTAAAAGCTGTCGCTGATAAATATTTAAAAGAAGACCGCATGTTTGAATTTATTTTGTTACCAGATGCAAAATAGATCTTAAAGTCTAAAAAAGAAAGCTCCTGAATACTATTCAGGAGCTTTTTTTATGTCATATGACGCTGATGATCAGCATCTATTTTATCTTTTTGAAGTTATAGAATTCTTCTAATTCTCCTTTAATTTCTTTACCTTCCATATCTAATTTCTTCATCATACCTTCACCGACTTTATATTTGCTTTCGCCATCTTTCTCCTTTAAAATAATCGAGCCGCCGTCTGGAGTCCATGTGAACGTACCAGTTTCTTTAAAAGGTCCACCTTTTTCAAGATACTGTTCTGATTTTTCAAAAGTTCCATCCATATTTAAGGTTAAGATAACATGAATGCCCGAACAGTCTGCACATGGAAGAGTTCCTTCGTAGGTTCCAGCCCAATCAACAGAGTTTTGTGTATTATGCTCATCGTGAAATGCCGTATCTTGTTTAGTAGCAACTGTACTGCTGTCTTGTGCTTTTTTTTCTTTTGTTGGTGTTGAATTTTGGCAAGATGTAAATGAAGCAGTAATTACGAATAAGCCTATGAAGATTTTTTTCATTATAATATGTTTTATTTCTAAAAACGTGATGTGTTAATGTATGTACTTTTGCAATTTTTGTATTGTTTTAAGAGCTAAAACAATACTGTTCGTTTATAGTTTTTGTAATATACTTAAAAATGCAAAATATAACTATTTCTTTTCAGAGTGACCTAAATCTTTATCCGGGTTAATGTGATCTCTTATCAACTGTTTTAATTCCTTTATTTCAGGAAACCTTCCCATTTCTTTACGGTCAAATATGGGTTGATGATCGATTGAAATGGAGTATTTACCCGGTATTTCACTCGGTATCAGTAAGACACCATGAATATCTTCTGTAAAAGTACTTAAAATTTCTTGCGCCATATAGGCAGCGCGTAACATCCAGTTACATTTCGGACAGTATTCAACTGAAATTGTAGGTTTTGATATATCCATCTTTCTATATAGCTTATATGGCGAATATAAGGGATTTATTTTTATATTCTTAAACTGTACTATTACTATTTACTGTGCAGCAATACGGATAATTGTCGTGTTTGTCAGCCAATTTTGAATGAAGTCATGGCAAGAGATCCTCCTATAGAGTTGTCGTTAAACAGCAGTAAATCATCTTGTCTATCTTTTAGTGCCAGGCTGTAGATCATGGGAAGATAATGTTCCGGTGTCGGAATAGCTAAATCAAATGCTTTTCCCTGATTCCGGAAGTCGATCAAAGCTTTGTGATTACCATCTAAAATGTAATTTTTCATTTTTTCTTTTGCTTCCTGAGCCCAGTCCCATGCAAATCCCGCCTCATTTAATTTATCCCAGGCTACCATACGTAGGTTGTGGACCATATTGCCACTGCCTATTATCAATACACCTTTATGACGTAAGGAAGCTAATTCCTGTGCTAATTCATAATGGTAAGACGCAGGTTGCGTATAATCGATACTCATTTGAATAACCGGAACCTCAGCATCTGGGTATAGATGCTTGACAACAGACCATGCCCCGTGGTCAAGACCCCATTTATCATCCAATAATACATCAGTTTTTGTGATGATTCTTTTTGTTTCCTGTGCAAGTTCAGGGCTTCCGGGAGCTGGATACTGTACATCAAATAATGCTTGAGGAAATCCGCCAAAATCATGAATTGTCGGAGGATTATCCATTGCAGTAACGAATGTACCACGCGTTTCCCAGTGCGCTGAAATAACTAATATTGCTTTTGGTTTTTGAAAAGTCTTACCGATATTTCGGAATCCGTCCACAAATTCATTTTCTTCGATCGCATTCATAGGACTTCCATGTCCCAAAAATAACACGGGAAACTTCTCGGTTGCTTCAAAATTTTTAGATAAGTTGCGTAAGGAGTTTACTTTTAAAGCAGCTCCTGTTAAAGGTAATACAGCCATAGCGGTTATAAATTTTTTTCGATTCATGCTATTAACTCCTGATGATATATTATTGTTGACAGCTTTTTAATAGTTAAACAAATATCGGAAGTATAATAGGAGGATAGGTATTGTTTTTTGGTAATAATGTTGTACTATTTGGAAATGATCGCTTTTATATCAGTCCTAAATTCTGTAGGCGTCTGCCCCGACTTTCGCTTAAAAACATTTGTAAAGTAGGCTTTATCACTGTATCCTAATTCAAATCCAATTTCCGAAATTGTTTTATCGGTATTCATCAACAAATTTTTAGCTTCTATCAATTTTCTGGTTTCAATAATTTCGGAAACACTTTGCTGTAATATTTGATGACAGATTATATTAAGACCACGTGCACTCATAAAGAGTTTTTCCGCATAAAAATTTACGGATTCTGGGCGACGATAATTTTCTTCTAATATGGTTAAAAAGTTTTTAAATGTTGTACTAGAAGTCGATGAATAGGGTAGGCCTTCTGGAAACTGTTTCCGATATTCGGATTCGATCATCGTAAATAAGGTGCTTAATAATTGTCGGACGATACCCAAATCACTTTGTGTTTCGTGCATTTCATCGGCTATCATTTGAGCTATATGAACTATTCTTTGAAAACAAGCGGATGGAGTGATCCTAAATGTAGCTTGGTCATGAAAATGATTGTACAGTTGAAAAGTCGTTTCGGCAATAAATTCACTTTTGAATCGCAATACCCAAAATAGACATTTTCTTGCTTTTAGCTTAGGTTTTACGCGATGTGTTTTTCCTTTGGTAACAAAACTTATAAATGGTGCTGCATAAGTTTCGGATTTAAAATCAATAAAATGTTCTAATTCTCCTTCAATACCAATAATTAACTCTTCGAAATCATGGTGATGAACATTATTTTCGCTTTGGGCGATGCGGTTTGCTTCAGCTACATCGACTTGATATATTTTGAAAATTTCCATCAAAACTTTTTTGATTTCTTGTTGATTTTAAAGTTATAAAAAAAATGCAAAACCTTTGTTATATATCGGTTTATTTCACTTTTGTGTATTAGGCATAGTGGTCTTCAATACCATGATAGTGAGTATGTGAAAAATCAGCTTTATAGTAAGCAAGAGATGGGCGAGGTGCTTACAGCAATTGGACCTAATAATAGGGATTGGATTTGTGTTCGTCAGTATAATGATAAAGCAGCTCTTTAAACCAATTGAATCTGGAGAAAACTGCTGTTGTTAGCAGGGTGATACCATATTATAAGCAAGTAGGAATCTTGTTCGCATATAATGGAGGTATAACAGGGGGATAAGAGGGGGTTTATAGGGGGTTTCTAGAGGTAAACCCCTAGAAACCCCCTATAAACCCTCAGTAATCTCTATATAAATCCCATCTTAAATAATAATCAGTTCCCTGTCAGTTCCGGATCAGGTTATAATATGCCTTATTCCGGAGTATCTGTACGGAGGGGAGCTGGCTATAGTAAAACACCCCGACTTCTCTGGACCCCTTTTGTAGTATATAGTAATATAGTATAAAGTAAAGATGTCGGCCCTGCGGAAAACATGAGGAGACATGGATCACCTTATCAGTAATAGTAATAGTAATAGTAATAGTAATAGTAATAGTGTCGATGATTCCGCTGTACTGAAAAAGATATAATTTCCACTTGGCTATTCCGTAAAAGCATACTGCATCCATAAAAGACGGCCCAGGACGAACAATCCGCCCGCTACCCCTTTTTTATAGTTTAAAGCCAGGATTGTCCGTTTCTCAGGTCCTGTAATAGGCCATAGGTAAATTTATCGGTCAGGTTATAAGCTATTTACCGGTTCACGGCAAACTATTTCCGGAAAAGATTAGGAAGTGATTATAAAAAGTCGCTATCTTTGCACCACTCCGCAAGGGAGGAACGGCTGATCCGAAAGGTGAGGCACTGAAAAAAGAAGGGTTTAATTCAGGTTAAACGCAGAAACAGCAGGAAAACAAAAAAAATAAATTTTCACATTTATTTTGGAGAAACCAAAAAGATTTCTACCTTTGCAGTCCCAACGGAAACGAAGGGAAACAGAATTAAGATCGATAACGGCGCAATGCCGACATCATACAGGCCGAAGCGAGATGCGGAAGCGAGAGAAGTTCTTTAAAAATATAATCATGTAACGTAACGAGTAGTGTTGAGAAACAACGAAAGTTAAAAAAATCAACCTGTTCAATTTTAGAATTAGAAATTAAAATACAAGACAATTCTATTTATTATAAATAGTCTTGATCTTACACTTCATTTTACAATGGAGAGTTTGATCCTGGCTCAGGATGAACGCTAGCGGCAGGCCTAATACATGCAAGTCGGACGGGATTCAGGGAGTAGCTTGCTACGAACTGATGAGAGTGGCGCACGGGTGCGTAACGCGTGAGCAACCTACCCATATCAGGGGGATAGCCTCTCGAAAGAGAGATTAACACCGCATAACATCATTTACCGGCATCGGTTTTTGATCAAATATTTATAGGATATGGATGGGCTCGCGTGACATTAGCTAGTTGGAGAGGTAACGGCTCACCAAGGCTACGATGTCTAGGGGCTCTGAGAGGAGAATCCCCCACA
>NZ_JAAUVN010000030.1 GCF_012030425.1 Sphingobacterium sp. B16(2022)
TTCGACTCCGATATTCTCCACACGTATGCCCGGACACTAAGATATTGTGTTCACGATAAGGCTACAAAGAGTTCTTTGACATATTGAAAGAAAAAAAATTACAAGAGAAGACAACAGTAGAGACAATGCTGTGATGTGCTCGATGTATTATGAAGACCCTCGGTCAAGGCCGAACGGATTAATGCGTAGCATCACGGTTATATATCAAAAAGCAACCCATAGTAGCAAAAGGGCTATGAGGTGAAGAAAGT
>NZ_JAAUVN010000031.1 GCF_012030425.1 Sphingobacterium sp. B16(2022)
GGTAGCCGTACCGGAAGGTGCGGCTGGAATACCTCCTTTCTAGAGCATTCGGAATTGAAGCTCGTTACGGATACACATGATTTATATAAGAAACAAAAACATTTGAAGAAATGTGCCCATCCCTGAAAATGGACGGTCCAGAGAGATAGAATGATAAGCTAGTCCCGTAGCTCAGTTGGTTAGAGCACTACACTGATAATGTAGGGGTCAGCAGTTCAAATCTGCTCGGGACTACCAT
>NZ_JAAUVN010000032.1 GCF_012030425.1 Sphingobacterium sp. B16(2022)
TTGCTAATCCCCGAAGCTTATCGCAGCTTATCACGTCCTTCATCGCCTCTGAGAGCCTAGGCATCCCCCGTGTGCCCTTATTTACTTTCTTCACCTCATAGCCCTTTTGCTACTATGGGTTGCTTTTTGATATATAACCGTGATGCTACGCATTAATCCGTTCGGCCTTGACCGAGGGTCTTCATAATACATCGAGCACATCACAGCATT
>NZ_JAAUVN010000033.1 GCF_012030425.1 Sphingobacterium sp. B16(2022)
TTATCGGTCAGGTTATAAGCTGTTTACCGGTTCACGGCAAACTATTTCCGGAAAAGATTAGGAAGTGATTATAAAAAGGTGCTATCTTTGCACCACTCCGCAAGGGAGGAACGGCTGATCCGAAAGGATAGGCACTGAAAAAAGAAGGGTTTAATGAAGATTAAACGCAGAAACATCAGGAAAACAAAAAAAATAAATTTTCACATT
>NZ_JAAUVN010000034.1 GCF_012030425.1 Sphingobacterium sp. B16(2022)
TATAATAAATAGAATTGTCTTGTATTTTAATTTCTAATTCTAAAATTGAACAGGTTGATTTTTTTAACTTTCGTTGTTTCTCAACACTACTCGTTACGTTACATGATTATATTTTTAAAGAACTTCTGTCGCTTCCGCATCTCGCTTCGGCTTTTATGATGTCGGCATTGCGCCGTTATCGATCTTGTTTCTGTTTCCCTTC
>NZ_JAAUVN010000003.1 GCF_012030425.1 Sphingobacterium sp. B16(2022)
TTTCCGTTGGGACTGCAAAGGTAGAAATCTTTTTGGTATATCCAAAATAAATGTGAAAATTTATTTTTTTGTTTTCCTGCTGTTTCTGCGTTTAACCTGAATTAAACCCTTCTTTTTTCAGTGCCTCCCCTTTCGGATCAGCCGTTCCTCCCTTGCGGAGTGGTGCAAAGATAGCACCTTTTTATAATCACTTCCTAATCTTTTCCGGAAATAGTTTGCCGTGAACCGGTAAAAGGCTTATAACCTGACCGATAAATTTAGATGTTCGCTGTTTCGGGAGCTCAGAAACGGGCGATCCTGGCTTTGAACTGTAAAAAGGGTATGCGGGCGGACTGTTCGTCCTGGGCCGTCTTTTATGGATACAGTATGCTTTTAGGAAATGGTTCCGCAGAAATTATATCTTCTCGGAGTATCGGTACAGCAGGATCATCGTTACTATTACTATTACCCTCCGTACAGATACTCCAGAATAAGGCATATTATAACCTGATCAGGAACTGACAGGGACCTGATTATTATTTAAGCCAGGATTTATATAGATATTATTGGGATTTTATAGGGGGTTTATAGGGATATATCCCTATAAACCCCCTATAAAATCCCCCTCTTATCCCCCTGTTATACCTCTCTTATATGCGAACAAGGTACCCAGTTGTTTATAACATGGTATCACCCTGCTAACAATAGTAGGTTTCTTTTGATTTACTTAAGTACAGTGTGATTTATGACGTTACTAATTACTTTAACGTGGTCCTATCATCTTGTCAAAACAATGCTGCTCCATGAAGCAATCACACCTTGAAATCTCTTTAAATAAATGAAAGCTATCGCGTCCTTACGATGAGCATCGTAATATTAAGGAAAAATAAAACTGAAGTAAAAATCAAAATATACGCAAAGAAGCTCTGATTCATTTTATTAAGGAAAAGGCCTAAAAATAAAAAAGTCATCTCCGTTGAGATGACCTTAATAATCTTATTCCATAAATATTTCAAAAGCCGATTTCTACTTTTTAAAAACCCAAAATCGCTGAAGTGTATAATTAAATCCCAAGGAAACAATAATCTCCACTATTACTTTGGAGACTAATGGGTGTAAGTGCCATATATCATCCAATAAATAAATACCACCCGACTTTAATAAAATACTTCCTGCAACTACAACTACAAATTTACCGAGCTGCTGGCCCAACGGGGCAGCAGTATTATTGAAAGACCAATAACGGTTAATAACGAAATTAACAATGGCTCCTAAAGAGCCACTGATTACATTTGAGAATGCTGGAGAAAAACTCAGCACTTTATAACAAAAAGTATAAATACCAAAATCGGAAAGACCGCCTACAAAAGCAGATAACTGCGCCTTAAAGAACTCTTTGATTTTTGGGTTCATATCTTATAAATTTTCTGACTCTTTAGTTTTCTTCTCTTCAGCATCTCTGATATCGCCTAAATCTAATAACTTTTTAGTATCAATAGAATTTATAACAAAAAGAATAGCACAGATACCCATCACTAAGTAATGAATTGCACCTACAAAAAATACTTCTATAAGTAAAACAAGACATATAATGACCCTGATTTCTGTAGGCCCAACAATTCCTGCATCTATTGTATACTTATCTGTTACCTTATAACGCAACAAAGAAAGAATCATGGCCCAGCCATACAAAGCTACCAATACAAAACCTGTTAATTCAAAATTACCTTTTGCATAAAATACATACCCCAGACCAATCAGTACCGTACTGATCCAATCCATTACAATATCCAGTGAAAATCCATACCATTTACGCGATTTATTTCTATAAAAAGCAATACGGCCATCAAGAGAGTCTCCGAACCATTGAATAAAAAAGCCTAGAATACCTAGCAGTAGATAATTAATGTCACAATATTGGGCCAAGATAAAACTTGCCATAATCATGACGGATCCAAATAGACCGATCGCTGTCAAACCATCGGACGAAATCCAATTTGGAATACGTGGAACTAAATATGAAATAAATTTCTGTTCCGGATTACTCAATATATTTGTTCTTTTTCTATCTTGAAAAAGTTTTTTATTTATTTTTTGACCACTCATCTCTCTTTTTATTATAACCAATTATGATCACGGTACCACTGAATTGTAACCTTCAGTCCAGCATCCAAATCATAACGCGGTCTATATTGAATATTTTCTTTTGACGAACTGATGTCACATGCCCAACTGGCTGCTGTCAATTCATTTAATCTTTCCGGATACAATACCGGTATGGTGCTGGAATTTTTATAAGCCCGCTCCATAACCTGAGCAACACCTTTCACAAGACTAAATGGAAGATGAAATCTATATAATGATTTTGAAGTGTATTTCTTGAAAATTGTCGCCATTTCATAACGACCATAAACTTGGCCGTCTGTAATATTGTAAGATTTTTTATCTCCATTATCGAGAAAACAAGCATTTAAAATAGCATCTGTCAGATCTTTCACAAAGACAAACGTTAATTTTTGTGGCGATTTCCCGATATAGGCATCAAATCCAGCATTTAATGTTTTAAATAAAACAAAAAGATCTTTCTCTTTGGGACCATACACGGCGGTGGGGCGAATAATGGAAAGCTTATTAGCTGCATATTTTTCAAGCATGCGTTCTGCTAACACCTTACTTCGACCATAAGCAGTCACAGGATGATACTCGTTTTGTTCATTGATAGCTGGTGCATCATAGGCCACCGGGCCAATAGCTGCCAAACTACTGATAAAAACAAAACGTTCAAGAGGAATATTAGCCTGAAATACCGCATCTGCTAAAACTTCAGTATAACCGACATTAACATCAACAAGATCCTGCTCATTCTTCGCTCTAGTCATAGCTGCTCCATGAACAATATAGGCATATTGCTCTTGCTCCAGCAGTTTCAATAATGAATCCTTATCTTTAAAATCAGGATAAACAAATTGATCAACAAAAGACTTTATTTCACTGACATCACTGGTTTTCCGAACAGCTGCATGCACCTCCAAACCTGCCTCAAGGGCAGCTTGAACGAGATGATAACCGACAAAACCACTTGCGCCTGTGATTAGGATTTTTTTTCTCATAGCGCTTGCTCATACAAACGATAGCGTTTGTATAATTCTCCATTGATTTGCTCGATGGCGTGATTCATCATATAATTAGTATCAAGCATCCACGAGCATTCTGCTCCTTTGACGGTAAACCCATCGCCAGAGTTTTTAATTATCCTACCATAAAGGCAGGCTTCTATTCCTAATTTACGATACTCATCCAATACGCCAAGCATCAAAACTCGAATTAGGTTCACCTTTTTCAATCCAAAGAGCAATTTAAAAATCCCAGTCGGCAATAGTCTACCACGTTTGATTTTAATTAGAATCTGATTGATATCCGGAATTCCTAAAGCGAATCCAATGACCTTCCCATCCTTTTCAGCCAATAAAGCATATCGAGGATCAACGATCATTTTCATTTCCTTTGCAGCGTAGTTAAATTCATCTTCCGTAAAAGGCACAAAACCTAAGTTTTTATCCCAAGCTTTATTATAGATCTCCCTAATTCGCTCGGTTTCATTTTTAAAATCCTTCAAGTTCATTTGACGAATCTTAATTCCCGAACGGTTTAATCGTTCTTCCAGTTTCTCCAACAACAGCACAGATCGTTTACTTGCTTTATTTTCCATCACTAGGTAGGCACGCAAATCAACTTTTTTTTGAAAACCTGCTTGAGTAACTAATTCTGGATAATAAGGAAAATTATAAGGCATCATCGCTACAGGTGGGCTATCAAATCCTTCGATCAATAAACCACAAGTATCATTAGTCGTTAAATTAATTGGACCAACAATATTAGTTCCACCTTTAGCTTTCACCCAATCCTTTGCTGCTTGAAACAAAGCATTTGCAACCTCTTGATCGTTAATACAATCAAAAAATCCCCATTGCCCTTCCTGCACTTGATTGAATGCATTATGATTAACATTCCAAATTGCGGCGATACGACCGACCAGTTTTTGATCTTTGTATGCTAAAAATAATTGTGTGGAGGAATGTTTGTAGAAAGGATGCTTACCAGGAGTAAGCAAATCATACTGAGCAAGATATAGCTCTGGTACATAATAAGGATTTTCCGCATATAAACTATGCGGAAAATCTATATATAACCGTTTCTGTTTCTTTGTTTCAACGGGAATAACCTGTATCATAATAGACACTTAGATTAAAGATTCAACATCTGCTAATTTGAAGACTTTTACCATCTTCTCAATAGCTTCATCAATTTGATCAAAGCTATGTGTTGCCATTAAAGAGAAACGAATCAATGATTCTTCTGCAGGAACAGCAGGTGAAACTACTGGATTAACAAAAACCCCATCGTCTTGAAGCATTTTGGTTACCCAGAATGTTTTCTCGTTATTTCTAATAAAGATCGGTAATATAGGGCTTTCTGTAGCACCTAAATCAAATCCACTTTCTAAAAGTAATTTTTTAGCATAATTTGTATTTGACCATAATTTCTCAATATGCTGAGGTTCGGTTTGTATAATCTCCAAAGCTTTCAATGTCGAAGCGACAGAAGCTGGTGTCATACTTGCACTGAACATAACTGACCGCGCAGAGTGTTTCAAGTAATCGATAACATCAGCATCGCCTGATACAAAGCCACCTAGAGAGGCAAATGATTTACTGAAAGTACCCATAATTAAGTCGGCACTGTCGGTTAGTCCAAAGTGAGAGGCAGTACCTGCACCTTTTTCTCCGATTACACCTAAACTATGTGCATCATCAACCATAACAGTTGCATCAAATTCATCTGCAATCTTTATCAATTCAGGCAAATTAACAATATCTCCCTCCATACTGAAGATACCATCCGTTGCAATCAATTTACCACTTTCTTCTGGTAATCTAGCAATTTTTGCACGCAGATCATTCATATCATTGTGTGCATACTTGATTACTTTAGAAAAAGATAATCTACTTCCATCAATGATAGAAGCATGATCACGTTCATCCAATAAGATATAATCATTGCGACCAGTAAGACATGATAATGGGCCCAAGTTTGATTGAAAACCTGTACTGAATAAAATAGTAGACTCTTTCCCCACATAAGCCGACAATTTCTCTTCAAGCTCCACATGAATATCTAAAGTACCATTTAAAAAACGAGATCCAGCACAACCGGTTCCATATTTTGCTAATGCGTCTTGAGAAGCTTTGATAATACGTTCATCCGTCGTTAACCCTAAATAAGAATTAGAACCAAACATCAAAACACGCTTGCCATCAATTTTCACTTCGGTATCCTGTCTCGACTGAATCGGTCTAAAATAAGCGTATAAGCCCTTAGCTTTTAATTCATTAACGATTTTAAATTGCGATATTCTCTCGCCTAATTTTCCTTTACTCATGCGATTAAAAGGTATTTCTTAAATTTTATAATTGTTTTTGATTGTAATGATTACCAAAATAATAGCTTCATCATCAACACTTTCAATTCCTACTTCCAAATAGATTAACACAAAATGACTTCATAATACTGCACGAAAAACAGTATTAAATCAAAAACGATGCAAACATACGAAAACAAAAGCTGACTTTCACTTAATGTTAGTCATATTTTTCACATATAAATATCGTAAAAATAATTTTAATTTAACACTTAAATTAAAATCCAAAAATAACAATGCTAAAAAAACACCATTATAATATTTATATTTGCTTTCCTATGTGATTACATTTAACAAACTTAATCTGGTTTGTATTGGAAATGGAATAGGAATAAATATATTAAGAAATTATGGCAATATCATCAGATATCAATATAAAAAATAAAAGAGCTTCATTTGAATACAACCTTCTGGACAGGTATGTTGCAGGAATACGTTTACTAGGCACTGAAATTAAATCAATTAGGGAAGGGAAAGCAAATATCAACGACAGTTTCTGCAACTTTTTCCATGATGGACTTTATTTGCGGAACATGCATATTGCCGAGTATTCGCATGGATCTTTTTACAATCATGAAGCAAAACGAGATCGCCAGTTGCTTTTAACAAAAAAAGAATTAAAAAAATTACGCGTGAAAGGTGAAGAGAAAGGCTTTACAATCGTTCCTTTACGTATTTTCATCAGTGCCAGAGGATTTGCAAAAGTCGAAATTGCCTTAGCACAAGGTAAAAAAGACTTTGACAAGCGTGATACAATTAAGGAAAGAGAGGGCAAAAGAGAGCTTGATAGGATGATGAAAAAATAAAATTTTATTCTCCTATTATATAAGCACCGGGTGTCACCCCCACCCTGCTTTTAAAGAGACGGACGAAGTAGTTTACATCATTAAACCCCAAACTAAAGCACGTCTCTTTAACACTTTTTGTTTTTCGTAATAAGCTCTTTGCCTGTTGCATACGCGTTCGTATGATATATTCGATAGGCGTTATTCCCAACTCATTCTTAAAAAGGCGAAATAGACTTGATTTACTCATATTTGCCTGTTTTTCCAAAATTTCCACAGTAATGGATTCTGAAAGGTTGGCATGTATATAGTTACGAATATGCTGTAATACCGTGTTCGTTTTTGTCTTGGCAATATCAAGTGATAATAGTGACTGCGTCTGTAGGAGACGAATAACTAATTCATTAAATGCTAAATCTGCTAATGCATCTTTCAACACATTATCCCCTGTAATGGTCTGAAATAATTTATTAATTAAATCTGTCAATTCGGGTGTATTATAGAGATGGAATAAATTCATATCTAATTTCCAATCTGCTAAATGTTGTTCTTTGGGATAGCACTCATTTAAACGGTTGATCACACCGTCTATCTTACTTTTACTTATGGTCAGCGCCGTACATTGCGTAGGGTCGGTAAAGGTCGCTTCGGGAAAATCGATCTGCATCTTACTATAAGCTGGCAAAACCATGGTCTGACCAGGTAAATAATCAAAGGAATCCACCTGTTGCAAATGCATCACTTTTTTACCCTGAATCATATTGATCATAACCAGATCATCAAACTGTAACGCTACTTTTTCTGACGCCTTGTATGTTTCAAAGACATTAAGCTCCAAATTTTCTAACGTAAAAGCTCTCCTATTTTCTACCAAAGTAGAAAGTTCATGACGCGACGAAAATGGTAATGTATTTACAAGCCTGTTATTTATCATATCCCTATCTTTTATTATAATTGGCTGGTAATCAAACTTAGACAAATTGTCTTAAATATCCAATAGTATTAGCTTGATTAATAGAAATATTTGTTGATAACGTTGCTCCTATTGTGCTATCGTTTGAAACTATAATGCTATACGAGAACAATCGTTTTCGTTAAATTTGGTATTCAACAATTTGTATAACATTATAAAAATAAATATTATGGCAGCAATTCAAAGACCATCGTTTAAAGAACGTTATGGAAATTACATTGGTGGAGAATTTGTTCCACCTACATTAGGTAAATATTTTGACAATATTTCTCCCTTAGATGGAAAAGTATTTACACAAGTCGCACATTCCACAAAAGAAGATTTAGAACTCGCTGTTGATACTGCATCGAAAGCATTTGAAACTTGGGGAAAGACTTCAGCAACCGAAAGAAGCATCATTTTAAATAAAATAGCAGACCGCATCGAACAGAATTTAGAATATATTGCCACAGTGGAAACTGTTGACAACGGAAAAGCTGTTCGCGAAACATTAAATGCCGATATTCCTTTAGCCATTGATCACTTCCGTTATTTTGCAAGTGTTATCCGTGCTGAAGAAGGTTCGCTAAGTGAATTGGATCAAAATACGGTGTCTCTTATTGTGCATGAACCTATTGGTGTGATCGCGCAGATTATCCCTTGGAACTTCCCTATTCTGATGGCTGTATGGAAATTAGCTCCTGCATTAGCTGCAGGTAACTGTGTGGTTCTAAAACCTGCGGAAAGTACCCCCACATCAATTCTTGTTTTAATGGAAATAATCGGTGATTTACTTCCTGCTGGTGTTGTTAACATCGTGAATGGTTTTGGTGGTGAATTAGGTCGCGCATTAGTAACAAACCCTAAAGTTTCTAAAGCTGCATTTACAGGTTCTACCGCAACAGGTCGTATGGTAATGCAGTATGCAACTGAAAATATCATTCCTGTAACATTGGAATTGGGCGGTAAATCTCCAAATGTTTTCTTCAGTTCTGTCATGGACCACGACGATGCATTTTTAGACAAAGCAATTGAGGGAGCTGTTCTGTTTGCATTAAATCAAGGTGAAATTTGCACTTGTCCATCGCGTTTATTGATTCAGGAGGATATTTACGAACGCTTTATTGCTAAAGTAATAGACCGTGTGAATCAAATTAAAGTTGGTGATCCTTTGGACCCTGAGACTATGATGGGTGCACAGGCTTCAAAAATCCAAAAGGATAAAATCATGTCCTATATAAAATTGGGTAAAGAAGAGGGGGCAGAAGTATTAACTGGTGGCGATGAGAACCATTTGGGTGATGGCTTAGAAGATGGTTATTATATCAAACCAACTTTATTTAAGGGTCATAACAAAATGCGTATTTTCCAAGAGGAAATATTCGGCCCGGTATTAGCAGTAACTACATTTAAAGATGAAAAAGAGGCTTTAGAAATTGCTAATGATACCATTTATGGGCTGGGAGCTGGTGTATGGACACGAGATGCTCATCAATTATACCAAATCCCGCGCGCTATCCAGGCTGGACGTGTATGGGTCAACCAATATCACTCTTATCCTGCAGGCGCTCCTTTTGGTGGTTATAAGCAATCGGGTATCGGACGTGAGAATCATAAAATGATGCTCGACCATTACCGTCAAACAAAAAATATGCTGATTTCTTATAGCAAAGAGAAACTTGGATTTTT
The DNA here is from genome assembly GCF_012030425.1 of Sphingobacterium sp. B16(2022). GTDB lineage: Bacteria > Bacteroidota > Bacteroidia > Sphingobacteriales > Sphingobacteriaceae > Sphingobacterium > Sphingobacterium anhuiense. The sequence continues at coordinate 8,885 of NZ_JAAUVN010000003.1, forward strand.
CTAATCAGCAAAACACAATATTAAAAAATGGGGTTATCGATATAATCCCATTTTTTAATTTCTTATGATACTGATATAAAAGCAATATATGATGACAGAGCGTTTAGCAGTTACTGAAAAAGCCAAAGAACTGATTCGTGAATTAGTAGCTCAACACGGAGATCTGATGTTCTATCAGGCTGGAGGGTGTTGCGAGGGCACACAGCCTCAATGTTTTGAAAAAGGGGGATACTATCCCAGAATGAATGATGCTATGATCGGGCTTGCTGAAGGTTATGAATTTTGGATCGATCGGGATTTATTTGAATATTGGAAATTTTCACATTTCACACTTGATGTACTTGATGGGTTTGGCCCGGGGGGATTTTCTTTAGAGTCTTCTTTGGGGAAAACTTTCAAAGTACACTATAGGCTATTTACTGAGGAAGAGCTAAACGACCTATCTCCTATAAAACGTATGGAATAACAAGACTTGTTATTCCATACGCAATTTAGGATATCCGATATACTAATCTTCGATTTCCAGTCCCTGTAAAACTGGTATCGGCTTTTTATTATCATCTAAGGCAACAAATGAGAAAACACCCTTCACCGCTAATTCTCTTCCATCTTTGTACATATCTTCTAAGAAGATTTCCACTTTTACCTTTAAGCTAGTCCTTCCTACATGTATTACTTCCGCAATAGCTTCAATCATACTTCCTGCAGGGATTGCTTTTTCAAAATCAATCTTATCTGAGGAAACAGTTACGAGTGCTTTTCTACAGAACCGTGTTGCACACATAAAAGTTACCTCGTCCATGATCGCCATGGCTTTACCACCAAATAATGTTGCGTGGTGATTTGTTGTAAACGGAAAAACAGTTATAAAATGATGTGTTCTCGACTGTTCAATTCTTTCTTGTAATGTCATTTTTGTTTAATTTCTTCCTTGTTCTACGTCGACTCCAATACCTTTTAACAACATTGAAGCATTAAATATTTTACACTCTCCTATTTTCAGTTTATAATCAAATAGCATTTCTCCTTGGATCACCTGTATATCAAAGTGGTAATTCTTTACAACCTGTGGATATTCGTCGGCTAACGTTGATAATTGCAGATCATGCGTTGCAACCATTCCCTTTCCTTTTTCTGTAATCAATTTTTTGATAATAGCTCTAGAGCCTAAATATTTATCAACAGAATTAGTTCCTCTTAACATCTCATCGATTAAAAAGAAACTATCGTTGCGTTCCGCTACAGTTTCTAAAATAAATTTCATCCGGTCCAATTCTGCTTTAAAAGTTGACGTACTTTCATTCAGATTATCCTTAATGCGCATATAAGATATCAAATGAAACATCGGAATTTTGAAAGATCTTGCTGGCACTACTGCTCCCGCATAAGCCAAAACAGCATTTATACCGACAGTACGCAGAAATGTACTCTTTCCAGCCATATTAGATCCTGTCACCAAAGCGATTTCATGGTCAGCATTTGTATAGGTATTGGCAATAGATTTATCAGATGCAATCAAGGGATGCGCCAAATCGACAGCTTCTATGGGTGTCTCCAGATGGTCAAGAATAATTGGGGTAGTCCATTCAGCATGATTTCGCTTCCAAGTACCTAAACTCACCAAAGCCTCTACTTCAGCTAAAGTATCAAAAGCTTCCAAAATATTAGCTTGATACTTAGCTTTCCAGTCTACAATGGCCAATACCTGCTTAAAATCCCATAAAAATATCAGATTTAAAATTGTCCCGACCATCATGTTGTTTCGGGCATCCAGATTACTGATCAGCTTACCCAATTTCTTGAACGCATGGGAAACCGAATCTGATGACCCCTCTATTTTTAATTTTTCCTGTAATTCCTGGTTACGGTTCGCTGTCCAAGCCCTATTTTCGACCAGTTCCATACTTGCGGCATATGAATCCAGCAGATTTCCTACTTTATCGATCCGACTGGAAAAAAAAGAAATTTTGCCACCGTTGAACATTGACCAAAGGATATGGATCAATCCTATGATGACTGGGAGGTATGCCACAGATGGAACAAAAACGGCTAAAACGACCGATCCTATAAATATAAAAGGGGCAAGCTTAACATAGATCCGCATAATTGCGCTTCCGAATGTAAAATCTCCGGACTCAAAATAGGTTGCTAAAAAAGACTTTACATCTAGCTTCTGATTCAGATTTGATAAAAGCTTTGCTTGAAAATCCTGACTCCAACGCATATCACTAGCTATTTCAGCTGCAGCTTCCTGACGTTTCACAATCTCGCCACGCTTTGCATCATTAAGTAACCAACTACCTAATACCGCTATACTCAGTTTTGTAGTTGAGCGGTTTAATAACTCAAATAGCGAATGATTTCCTACAATGTCCAGATCGGAGCTGTAAGGATGCTTACCATCTTCCAGATGCATACCGTTATCGTAGATATTGACTCCTGTATTTGCTAGCGTTAGCTCATTGACATTGACCGCTAATAACGCTTTCTGGTAATCACTTATTTTTTCTAATTTACTTTGTCTATTAACCAAAAAAGCAAAAAGAAATATCAGTGCAAAAAATAAAATCAATACAAGAACAAGATTTTCAAGCTGAAATGAATAGAATAGCGCTGCCCCACCAAAAATAATAACACCGAGGCGATAAAAACTATTCTTATTGATCACTCTGTCGAGCTTTTTCACTTCCTGTTCAATCTGTTCCTTATTGCTAAGATATAAATCCATCATTTTATCTTTCATTGAAGTATAATTTGTTGTTTAACGGTAATGAAGCGAGCATAAGCATACTCCTCCCCAAAAGCAGTACATATGCTCATGCTCGCTTCCATCTATATATAATTATTTATGAGTATCCATTTTCAACGGCATTATAGGCACGTTACACTCATTTTGTTTACTTTTTATTAATTATTTAAGGCATTCACATCTTCTTTACTAGCAGTTTGATGTATCATTAGTTATTAGATGTACGCAGTAAAACTTCCTCACTAATTTGATGCATTTAGATCACAGTGCTATTCTTTATCATCAGCCCTATATTCGTCATTTCTCTGAACATTTAATAGTAAGAAGGGATCATAATCCAAATCGCTAAAAAAAAGCCTGGTTATTACCAAGCTTGATCCCCAACCAAAGGGACAAATCTAAATGTATCTAATTCAATGCTATCAAAATCATTCTCACCAACCCGAATGATTGTGACCATTTTTTGTTCTTTCTCATCACCTACCGGTATTACAAATATACCCCCTATTTTTAACTGCTTCAGCATAATCTCGGGTACAAATGGAGCACCCGCAGTTACGATAATCTTATCATATGGTGCATGCTGTTCAATTCCTTTAGAACCGTCCCCACAGAAAAAATGGGGTTTATATCCCATATATGGCAATACCTGTATGGTTCTATTATATAAATTTTCTTGTCGTTCTATGGTATAAACCTGAGCGCCTAGCTCCAGCAGTATACAAGTTTGATATCCCGAACCTGTTCCTATTTCTAAAACCTTATCTCCTTTTTTAACATGCAGCAGTTCCGATTGATAAGCAACAGTATACGGTTGAGATATCGTTTGTCCATCGCCGATTGGAAATGCGATATCTTTATATGCTTGATTCCAAAAGGTTTCATCAAAGAAAAAATGACGTGGTACTTTAGCAATGGCATTCAGCACATTCTGGTCACTAATACCTCTTGTCTTCAGCAGCTGCACCAATTGCTTACGAGCACCTTTTTCTCTATAATTATCTACAAATTTATACGCCATTATGACTCAAAAATACTATTGTTATTTAACAATTACCACTACAAGAACTTTTTCATAACTAATCAATTAGCCTGCAAGCTATTTCATTTGAAAAGAATAATTTTTGGCTAATTTCATCTACCGATTCCTCTAATAAGGATCTACATCGATCACAATGCGTGAACCCGTGTTTGCTTTATCTGCAATAAAATCATTCTTCACCATCTTAATCAGATCTTTTACTTTAACAATACTGATGTTATTGCGTTCAATTTTCAATGTGATCGTCTGAATAAAATAATTACGTACTCTTCCTACTAAAGGGGTTTCTGGTCCAAGAACCCGTGAACCTAATTGCTGGCGCAGACCTGACGCAAATTTTTTAGCTCCGTCATAACATTTCTGGATATCCATATGCTTAATATCGATTCTGATCACACGGTAGAACGGCGGATATGCAAAATTTTTACGTTCAATGATCTCTGTATCAAACATGGCTTGATAATCATGCGCAACAACCTGTTCTAACACACGGTGTTTTGGTGTGTAAGTCTGAATGATAACCTGTCCTCCTGCCTCTCTTCTTCCTGCACGTCCTGCGACCTGCAAGAAAAGTGAAAAAGCTCTTTCATAGGCTCTAAAATCAGGAAAATTAATCATGGTATCTGCATTGATGATACCGATTAAGCTGACCTTTCCAAAATCCAGTCCTTTTGCAACCATTTGTGTACCGATCAGAATATCAAATTCATGTTCATCAAAAGCACCTATAATTTTATCAAAACCATTTTTCCCTTTTGTAGAATCTAGATCCAAACGTCCTATTCGGACATTAGGCATCAGTAATTCCAGTTCTTCCTCTACACGCTCGGTTCCAAAACCTTTACTTTCAATATGTGGCATACCACATGCGGGGCAGATTTTAATTGGAGGTTCCACGTGGCCACAGTAATGGCAATGCATCATGTTTGAACTCTTATGGTAAGTCATACTGACATCACAGTTCACACATTTAGCTACAAAACCACAGGTGTTACATTGAATTATGGTGGTATGTCCACGTCGATTCTGAAATAGAATCACTTGTTCCTTACGTTCCAATGCTCCTTCTATAGCTTTTAATAAAGTACCCGAGAAGTATGAAAACATATTTTCCTTTCTTCCTTCTTGCGGTATATCGACAATATGGATTTCTGGCAATTGTGCTTGACCAAAACGTTCTAAAAGCTGTACAAAACCATATTTCTTGGATTTTGCATTATAGAAACTTTCAATAGATGGTGTTGCAGAACCTAGTAATACTTTAGTCTGATGAATATACCCCAAATATATCGCTGTATCACGAGCATGATAGCGCGGTGCGGGATCATATTGTTTGTAAGAACTCTCATGCTCTTCATCGACAATAATAATTCCCAGATCTTGAAAAGGTAAAAACACGGAAGAACGGGCGCCTACGATAACCTTAAATTCGTTTTTCATTACCTTATGCCATACCTCAGCACGTTCGTTATCATTAAATTTCGAATGATATACACCAAGTTTATCGCCAAAATGCAATTTGAGACGTGCGGTAATCTGTGATGTTAAAGCTATTTCAGGCAGTAAATATAGGGCTGAATGACCTCTTGCCAATGCTTCCTCAATCAATCTGATATAGAGTTGTGTTTTCCCCGATGCTGTCACACCATGCAATAAGGTGACATCTTTAGTTTCAAAGCACTGATGAATTTCGTCAAAAACACGTTTTTGATTATCATTAAATTCAAAATTGGCCTCCAATTCGAGATCTTCTCCTTGAAAACGGCTGACGACTTTCTCTTTAACCTGAAATACGCCTTTATCAACTAATGCTGTAATGGCGCCCGAACCACATCCCGATGCTTCCATTATCATCTGTCGGGTAACATCCACTCCTTTTTTCAACAATTGCATGAAACCCAATACGGCATCCTGCTGCTTTGGAGCTCGATTTAAGGCATCTAATAAGTTCCGTTTACCATCTTCATCCCGAAATTCCGGAGCAAAAGAGAAAAAAACTTTAGTCTTTGGTTTATATCGTTCAGTAATCTCTTCAGAAATCAATATTATTCCCTTATCAAACATCGCTTTCAATATGGGGAAAACAGACTTTTGACTCAATAGCTTAACGATATCATTTACTTTTAATTCACCGGCCACCTCAAGTGCTTCAATGATCAGATACTCTTTATCAGTCAAAGTCGAACGGTCGAAATCTTCTGAAATAGCCGAGGCGATCTTAGTTTCACTTGCCAATTTCAAAGCAGAGGGTAAAGCAGCTTGCATAACCTCTCCCAATGAACACATATAATAATCAGATATCCAGTCCCACAACTGTAGTTGTGCACCATCTACGATAGGTTTTTCATCAATGATGTCTAAAATATACTTTGCTTCATAATGCTTTGGCGCCTCTTTCGTTATTTGTTTTACAATAGCAGAATAGATTTTATTCTTTCCAAATTGAACCATAACACGAACACCTACCTGGATCTTATCATTCCATTCAACTGGAATTCGGTAAGTATAGGTATTCGCTAATGCTAAAGGCAAAATAACATCAACAAAAACAGTTGCTCGGTCTATAAAAAATAAGTTTTGAGGCTCTGGCATATTCATTTCAAGTATCATGTAAAATTACTAAAAAATAAGCCCTCGAAAAAACGTTAATTTCTCCGAGGGCTCATCTTACGGTAATAAAACCGTTAAATTATGACTTATTCTTTAATGCGGCAACGAAAAGTGCTGCCCAACCTACTATAAAGGCGACTCCACCCAGCGGTGTTATTGGGCCAAGAATAGCTGGATTTCCAAAACCTGTAATTTCGCGCACACTTAACAGATATAAAGAACCTGAAAAGAAAAGCAATCCAATTATAAAGGCTATAAATGAGACACGGATAGATGCAGTTTTTGCCCGCGAAAAAGTGGACAGAAACAACAAAGCCAAAGTATGGTAAAAATGGTACTGATTGGCAGTTTTCCAAGTTTCGATATGTTGTTCACTAATCTTACCTTCTAAACCATGCGCACCAAAAGCGCCTAAAATAACAGCTAGTGCACCAAAAAATGCAGCCACTAGGATGATTCTCTTATTCATTAATCGAAAATTACGTCTATATTTTATTAATGCTGGATAAATGTATCAAATCTTCCTCAGAAAAGGAGAATATTTGTTAAATTTATTGTTACAAAGGAGTACTTACATTTGTGACAACTCAGGTTCCAGATATTTTTTAGTACGTTTGTTATTAGATATGAGAAATACGATTATTGTTACTGTCCTACTTTTTATAGCCGTAGTTGCGGCTTCCATCTACTACTTCTCCGACAGCAGCAGCAAGCAAGAAACTGCGACAAAAACACTCCAGTATTTACCTGCTGATACCTACTTTATTGCAGCTTTCAGAAATAACGAAACAACGGATACAATTTTCCAGAATTTCGAACTGTTTGAAGCAATTCAGGGAAAACAAGATTTTGACAATCTCAAAACAATTAAGCAGGATTTCTTAAGTGCGGCATCGATTAAAGGCAAAGTGCAGGATGTGGAAGTCATTCTTTCCTATCACCCTACAAAATCGGGTATGGCATCATTATATACGGTCGGTCTGAATGAAAAAATAAACGATAAGACCTTAGAAGCTTTATTTCAAGGTGTAGATAAAAAATACAAGAAAAATCAAACTGACACGCTAGGTCACCGCATTTACAGTTTTGATAAAGGTATTAAAGATTCTGTGCTGTTCTGTACACTTCATGAAAATATTCTTTTTGCTGGTTATAATCCTTCAATAATCCATCAGGTCATTGATAAATCGGTTAAAAAATTAGATCATAAGCAAATTGAATTCTTCATCAGTCAAAACAGTAAGAATACTCCGTTAAGTCTTTATTTTAGTAATAATCAAATTGCAGCTCTAGCAAAAAAAATCATGCGCAGTAAGTTTGGCATGTATCTTAATCAAATTGATTCATTACAAGGATCTACAGCCTGGAATCTAAACTTCAAAGATGATGCATTAATTTTTAAAGGAGAAACGCAGCTTAACCTGAATCAGCATAACTATCTGCAACTTTTTGCTCATCAATCACCACAAGTGCAAACTTTAGCTAATTTTTTACCAAAAAACACCTCTTCCTACATTAACTATAGCCTTTCTGATATCAATAGCTTTCATCGCTCACTTAGCGATTTATTTACCTATCGAAAGGAAGCTGATAAAATTAAGAGCCATCAAAAGCTCATTGAGAATGAAGGAAAAGTAATCTTTCAAACTGATATTTTACCTTTATGGAATGATGAATTTGCAATTGCGGAATTGGATAATATGAATATTCTAGGTCTTGTTAGTTTAGCTGATAGCAGTAAATTTATAGAAACTTCAAAAAAAATAAGCAGCAATCAAGGAGATGATATCTACCAATTTGATTATTCCAACATTCTTTATTCAAGTTTCGGAGATCCCTTCAAAAGTTTTCAGCGTCCATACTTTACAAGAATCGGAAAAGTACTTGTTGTGGCAAATCAGACCGGTGTTCTACGAAAGTACCGTCAGGCTTATTTCGATAACCAGATGATGTCTGGAACAGCCATCTTCAAGAATCATAGTGCCATTCAGAGCAACAGAGCGAATGTTACGTTTTATATCGAACCTGAAACAGCGAAGAATACAATCATTAATAACTTAAAGTCGGAGTATGCTAAAAACTTCAGAGATAAGGAACTTTTTGGTTATCAAAATTTTTACTCGACTTCTTTGCAGGTAAGTGGAAATGCTGGTGGATTTATTTCAGGTTTTTATGCCTTATACAAATCTAAAAATCGTTTTGGAGGGACTGCAGCATGGACATTTCAAATGAACTCAAAATTAATCAATAATCCTTGGGTATTTAATCAGACTGAAAACAGCAAATTTATTTTAGTACAAGAGCAGGATCATACGGTCTATGCACTCAGCCCTTCTGGTAAAGAATTATGGAAAACACTCTTTCAGGGAGAAATTTTAGGGCAACCGATTCAATTGCAGGACCGTAGTATACTGTTGAATACCAGAAGTCGTCTGTATCGTTTTTCTCCTGATGGAAAGTTAATACCTGGTTTTTCTGTGGGTTTACCGAGCAATGCCTCTGCAGGTCTTACACTGACAAATTTCAACAATGAAAAAAGAATCTATATTCCGTGCTCAAACCAGATAGCTGTATACGATCTGACGGGAAAAAAGATCGAAGATTGGAAAAATCCAAGCTTGGACAGCAAAATTTTATTTGATTTGAAAGCAGCTACAATTGCTAATCAAAATTTTATCATTGCAGGAACCAGCCAAGGGTCAGTTTACTTTTTTAATGAAGATGGTACTCTTATCCGTAAAGAAGAGCTTAATGTCAATGGGCAAACGTTAAAGAACCCAATTGGGTTGATAACAACTTCGGATATGAAGAATTCCTTTGTTATTGTACCGAAAGATAAAGGAGAAGTGATTAAAGTTCCTTTCGAGGGAGATCCGATCAAATTAAAAATTGGCGATTGGGGCACAAACTTTACGTTCAACTTTGAAGATGTAAGTGGCAGTGCGGATAAAGATTACGTTGTTCTTAGTGACAATAATCTATCTGTGTATAACCAGAAAGATAGCACTAAATATTTTGCATACAAATTTGTGGACGATGTCAGTAACAGACCTTTATTCTTTAAAGTGACAAACAATAACGATCTTGTTGCTGTAGGTACAGATAACCGTATGATTTATATCTTCAATGAAGATGGTCTTGTAAGAAATGGCTTTCCTGTAGAAGGTATGTCAAAATTCTATTTTGGTCCTATCGATTTCGGGAATAATTCATCTTATTTAATTAGCTCTAAACGAGATCACAAAATTTATGTTTATAAATTTTAACAAATTGTATTTCAAAAATTTAAAAACATAAATCAAAAATCAAAAACGTCTCAAATGTTTATAAAAAAATGCTATAAATATTTTTTTTTATAGTAGGTTTGCAGACTTAATACGAATATGCTGACATCAGAACAACTAAAAACACTTTTATCAGAACCTAAAAGAATTGTAATCACTACGCACTTCAAGCCGGATGGCGATGCGCTGGGTTCTTCATTAGGTCTATTTTATTGGCTAAAAGCCCATAAACATGATGTAAGCCTTATCGTTCCATCCGATTTCCCATCCTTTTTAGACTGGTTACCGGGTTTAGAACATGTGCGCATTTACACCAAAGAAGTACAAGAAAATCAAAAATTAATTGCCGATGCTGAAATCATTTTCTGCCTTGATTTTAATGGACTGTCCCGTATCCATGATATGGCAGTTCCTGTTGAAAACGCGACAGGTATAAAATGTATGATTGACCACCATCTTGAACCTCAAGGTTTTCATGATTATGAATATTGGGATCCTAAAGCTGCGGCAACTGCACAGCTAATTTTCAGATTTATAACAACAGAAATGCAAGAAGCTGGCAGTATCTCTGCAGATATGGCAACCTGCCTGTATACAGGCATTATGACCGACACAGGTTCATTCCGTTTCCGTTCTACGACTTCAGAAATACACCGGATAATCGCGAGCTTGATCGATTGTGGCGCAGAGAACTGGGCTATTCACGAGCTGATCTATAACAGTTCTTCGGAAGGAAGGTTAAAATTCTTAGGATACTGCTTACTCAATCGTTTAGAAGTATTCCCAGAGTACAACACAGCCATGATTTACGTTACACAAGAAGATTTAAAAAGCTTCGAAGTGATTACTGGAGATACCGAAGGACTTGTGAATTATGCATTGTCAATTAAAGGAATTCGATTAGCTGCATTAATTATTGACAGAAAAGAACAAATTAAATTATCTTTGCGCTCGATTGGTGATGTTCCATGCAATGAAATATGCAAAACATATTTTAATGGCGGTGGTCATCTCAATGCATCTGGAGGAAATTCACATGATGATCTACAAACGGTTATCAATACATTTAAATCCGCTTTACCGAATTATAAAGAAATATTAACAAAATAAGATAGCAATAAAACTGAAATGAAGAAATCAATTCTATTATTCGCGGCATCAGGACTATTATTAACTGCTTGCCAAAATTTTAAAAAGGCTGAAGGTGGCCTAGAATACAAAATCGCTAAAGATGCTGGTGCTGAAAAAGCTGTATCTGGTGATTTATTGTCGGTAGACATGGTTGTTAAAACAGATAGAGATTCATTATTAAATAGTACTTTTGATGCTGGAATTCCACAAATCGTACAATTATATCCAGATAGTATCATCAAACAAAACCCAGGAGATCCAACAGGTTTATTTAAACTTGTAGGTGAAGGTGATAGTTTGGTATTTAAAATCGATTTAGATTCTGTAGCTGCCAAAACACAACAACCAAAACCAGCATTTGCTGATAAATATATTATCTATACGATTAAAGTTCAAAAACACTTCAAAAAAGGTAAGTTAACTGATCAACAATTAGGTGAGCAAGTTACGAAGTATTTTGAAGCAGAGACTGCAAAATTAAAAGGCGCTGAAGCTGGAAAAGTTGAAGCTTTCTTGAAAAACAACAAATTAGCACCTAAGAAAACTGCTTCTGGTTTACAATATGTTGTTACTAAGGCTGGATCAGGTAAAAATGCGGCTGTTGGTGACACTGTAGTTGTTAACTACATCGGTAGATTGACAAACGATAAAGTATTTGATACTAACCAAGCTGATCTAGCTAAAAAACATAACAAATTTAATCCACAAAGACCTTACGAGCCTTTACGTTTACATTTAGGTGTTGATGGCGTTATTACAGGTTGGACTGAAGCTTTCCAATTATTGAACAAAGGTTCAAAAGCTACTTTGGTTATTCCTTCGGTTTTAGCTTATGGCGAACGTCCTGCTGGAGAAATTCCTCCATATTCACCTTTAATTTTCGATGTGGAAGTTCTTGACATTATCCCTGGAAAAGCACCTGCTGCAGCTCCAACGACAATTCCTGCAACAACGACACCGGCTACGCCTGTAAAGAAATAAGTACAGAAATTATCAAAATGAAAAGCACTTATCGGATCACCGATAAGTGCTTTTTTTTGGGGCGGACCTAAATTTAAAATTTATATTATATTTTCACAAGAATCACCTTTCCTTTATATCCAAATTAGGGTTAATAAAAATTCAAATCGCATGATTTTCTTTAAAAATTTTTAATGTTTTCTTTTGCCTTCCATGATAATTTAAAATCCATGTTTAAGCAGTATCATAGCTATTTTTCATATCCATGTTTACATTTTTTTACGTAAAAATTACTGCCAGAACTGAACAAATTAAATTATCTTTGATCTGAGATGTTTCCTTCCATAGAATAGGAAGACTATTTAAAAGGAACAGAATCTCAATACGACTAAAGTCGTATGACCAGATTATAAAGAATTAATAAAAAATAAGAAAGCAATTAAACTTAAATGAAAAAATCAATTTTACTATTCGCGGCATCAGGGCTTTTATTAACTGCTTGCCAAAACTTTAAAAAGGCCGAGGGTGGCCTAGAATACAAAATCGTGAAGGATGCTGGTGCAGAAAAGGCAGTTGCAGGTGATCTATTGTCGGTAGATATTATTCAAAAATCTGATAGAGATTCTGTCATGTCGAGTACTTACGATGCAGGAGTTCCACAAATCCTACAATTATATCCGGATAGTATCATCAAACAAAACCCAGGAGATCCAACTGGTTTATTCAAATTTGTAGGTGAAGGTGATAGTTTGGTATTTAAGATTAATTTAGATTCTATAACGGCTAAAACAAAGCAACCAAAACCTGATTTTGCTGATAAATACATCATCTATACGATTAAAGTTCAAAAACACTTCAAAAAAGGTAAATTAACAGACCAACAATTAAGTGAGCAGGTTACGAAATATTTTGAGGAACAGACTGCAAAATTAAAAGGGGCTGAAACAGGGAAAGTTGAAGCGTTCTTAAAGAATAATAAATTAGCAACTCAGAAAACTGCTTCCGGTTTACAATATGTAATTACAAAACCAGGATCAGGTAAAAATGCCGCTGTTGGTGATACAGTAGTTGTTAATTACGTTGGGAAATTAGCAAACGATAAAGTATTTGATACCAATCAAGCTGATCTTGCTAAAAAATATAAAAAATTCAATGCACAAAGACCTTATGAACCTCTTCGTCTACATTTAGGTGTAGATGGTGTTATAACAGGCTGGACGGAAGCTTTCCAGTTATTAAACAAAGGCTCAAAAGCAACATTGGTTATCCCTTCTAATTTAGCTTATGGCGAACGTCAGGCTGGAGAGATTCCTCCATATTCGCCGTTAATTTTTGACGTAGAAGTTATTGACATTATTCCTGGAAAAGCTCCTGCAGCTGCTCCAACAACAATTCCTGCAACAAAATTGACACCTGCTACACCAGTAAAAAAATAAGGACATAAATATTTATCAAAAAGGGCTTATTGGTAATTCAATAAGCCCTTTTTCATTGGTCTTCTATTTCCAAATGTTGATAAACCCTTCAATGCGATAAGGATCAATAATTAGCTTGGGCATTACGCAAAATTGGCTTGGTTAAGTCCATAATTATCAGAATTTTATTATCTGTAAAACTTTTAGCAATTTGCTTGAAATCGTGACCTGACAAAGTGTACTTAAACAAATAAAGAAGGAAGTAAGAATAAGTAAGCGTTTGATTTTTATATCAAATAAATGGATGGATGAATGACTACATCTTTTCTAATTGACGGGATAGAAGAGTGCTATAGATCCCATCGTAAAAGGAAGGAATATGCATTATATAGGTGATTTATCTACAATATTCCTAAATACAGGAATATTACCCTGTCCTTAATAATAAAACAGTTAAAATTTTGATCAAATATTTCTCATTTTTAACAAAAAATCAAAAAAAAAGCTGTGTAGTTTTATATTCGTAATAAAACAGCTATATGAGTTTCTAATTTTCAAAGCATTGGCGCTATATCCATCACCGTGATAATGACTAAGTTTCATCAAATTAGGTCGTTTCATCCTAAACATTTATTTTTACCTTCGCTATAACTATAATCCATGTTACTAACAGATACCCATACCCATATATACTATCACACCGAAAACGATTCATTAGCAGAACAAATGCAACGTTGCTTTGATAAAGATATTCATCGCCTTTTTCTTCCAAATGTCAATAGTGCATCGATAGCTGCAGTCATGAAAACTGTTGATGCATACCCAAACAACTGTTTTCCGATGCTCGGTTTACATCCCTGTGATGTAAAAGAAAACTATCAAGAAGAACTAACAAAAATCTATGCGGCACTGCAGCAACACAAAGTATATGCTATCGGAGAAATTGGCCTAGACCTGTATTGGGACAAATCTACTTTGGAGATTCAAAAAGATGCTTTTCGTCAGCAGGTACAATGGGCTAAAGATCTTAATTTACCAATAGATATTCATTGTCGTGAGGCTTTTAACGAATTATTTGAATTATTAGAAGAACTAAAAGATGAAAAGCTTTTTGGGGTACTACATTGTTTTACAGGAAACATTGAACAAGCGCAACATGCTATCGATCTGGGTTTCGCACTGGGTATTGGCGGAGTTGTCACTTTTAAAAAAGCGGGGCTTGACGAAGTCGTTAAACAGATAGGCCTACAACATATTGTACTGGAAACTGATGCGCCTTATCTTGCTCCGATGCCGTTTCGAGGCAAACAAAATGAAAGTAGTTATCTATACTATATAGCACAAAAAATAGCTGACATTAAAGAATTACCAATAGAACAAGTAGCGGCAATAACAACTGAAAACTCAAAAAGAATATTTGGAATCTAACTCACATCATGCATAACATATTTATCATATACACAGGTGGCACCATAGGAATGGTCAAAGACGAAACGGGAACTTTCGTTCCCTTTGACTTTGAATTAATCAAGCGCAATCTTCCAGATCTAAGTCGATTAAATTATAAATTAACCGTACATTCCTTTAATCCCATTATTGATTCTTCCAATATGAAGCCTGAAATATGGATTGAAATGGCACAGATCATTAAGGACAATTACGATGAATATGATGGTTTTGTCATCTTACATGGATCAGATACCATGTCATTTTCGGCTTCGGTTTTAAGCTTTATGCTGGAAGGGTTACAAAAACCCGTCATTTTATCAGGTTCTCAATTACCGATCGGAGAAATTCGCACCGATGCAAGGGAAAATATGATGACTGCCTTAGAAATTGCGTCTACAAAGCATTTTGGGGTCTCCATGATTCAAGAAGTATGTATTCTATTTGACAATAAATTATTTAGAGGTAACCGTTCTTTCAAATATAATTCGGCAAAATTTGAAGCTTTCCGTTCCCCCAATTATCCGGTTCTTGTAGAGGCAGGTATTCATCTCCAATACAATCAAGATGCTTTATTAAACAACAGTGGTAAAGAGTTTATTTTGCATACCAAACTTGACGATCGCGTGGGTGTTCTGAAATTGTTTCCAGGTATAAGTCCTAGTACAATCAGAGCAGTATTAAATTCGGATGTCCGTTCTATTGTTATGGAAACATTTGGCTCCGGAAATACCACTACCGATCAATGGTTTTTAGATTTGCTGAAAGAAGCCATTGATAACGGTAAGAATATTTTAAATATATCACAATGTAAGGTTGGTTCTGTTGAACTGGGGCGTTATGAGACGAGCACTGGACTAAAAGCGATTGGAGTACTCAATGGTTACGATATGACTTTTGAAGCTGCTGTAACAAAGCTCATGTACCTACAGGGTGAATGCGAAGATCAAAAAGATGTTGCCTATTGGATCGAAAAGGATATCAGAGGTGAATTGACTATCAACGATTAATTTTTTCATAAATTGAATTGAATTTGGATAAATTTTACATAGAATAAAATTCCCAGCACTTGAAGAAAATTCGAAAATTGGGTAATTACTTAACTACAATCTTGTGGCATAAAAAAGAGCGAGCAGATCTAAAGATCTGCTCGCTCTTTTTTTTTGCTTTACTTTACAATAGCTGTCTTATCAGGCAGCACATTAGTTTATAGCGGCAAGCACTTCTGATACCACAAAGTTACTTCCTCCTATAAAAATTAAATCTCCGTCCTGATACTGTTTTTTTGCTGCTTCAAAAGCTTTTACGACAGGGCCATATGCATTTCCTTTTAGTCCCAATAGATGTGCTTCAGCTGCAAGTTCTTCTGAAGGCATCGCTCTAGGCATATCAGGGTTACTAAAATAATAGATCGCATCTGTAGGTAACAATGGGAGCATATGTCCTAAATCTTTATCCTTCATAGCTCCTATTACAAAATGCAATTGCCGATAGTTTGTATTGGCTAAATTTTTCAGAACTTCCCTAATTCCATCCTCATTATGTCCAGTATCGCAAATGATAAAAGGTTTTTTGGAAAGTGTCTGCCATCGACCTTGAAGGCCAGTAAAAGACTGTACTTTTCGCAAACCATTTTTTACATCGTCCTGTGACAGATCATAACCTCGTGTCCGCATATGATCAACAATCCGCAAGACACCTAATATATTTTTTGATTGATACGTTCCTTTTAGATCTAATTCGTATTGCTCGATATGACCTTCCTTATCCTTGACTTCAATCTGTAAATGATCTTCATTAATGGCTTTAATTTCTGATTGCAATTTGTCGGATGCAAACTCAAGCGCTGCATTTTCAAGCTTAGCTTTTTCTAGAAATACAGGCGCAGTATCTTTATGATATTCCGATACGACAACAGGAGTATCTTTTTTTATAATACCTGCTTTTTCAGATGCTATAGCTGGAAGCGTATCACCCAACATATTCATATGGTCAAAACCGATATTAGTGATTAAGGATGCCAGTGGCATGATGACATTTGTAGAATCAAGACGACCACCTAAACCAACTTCAATGATGGCAATATCAACGTGCTGTTTTGCAAAGTAATCAAATGCCATAGCCACCGTAACCTCAAAAAATGAGGGTTGAATCTCTTCAATCAGTGCATGCAGATTATTCACAAAATCAATAACAAATTGCTCATCGACCATCTGTCCATTGATACGAATACGTTCCCTAAAATCTAATAAATGTGGTGAAGTATACAGGGCTGTTTTATATCCTACCTCTGCAAAGATAGAAGCCAACATGTGAGAGGATGAACCTTTCCCATTCGTACCGGCAATATGAATAGATTTGAATTTATCTTGTGGATTTCCTAACGCATGAAGTAATGCTAAGGTATTATCTAAATCCTTTTTATAGGCGGATGCCCCGTCACGGGTAAACATAGGTAATCGAGCATATAAATACTCGATTACCTCATTATAATTATGCATTGACAATAAATTTTATCTTAGTTTAAAATTGAATACAATTCTGCCTGTCTGAGAGTCAGGCGCATTTGGCAATTGATTCAATCGAGCTCCACGAACAGCTCTTTCACATTTTTCCAATAAGCTTGGATCCGTGATGGTTGTACCTTTCACTCCGGCACGTGCATAAATGATCACTCCCGATTGGTTTACGCGGAACTCAACAGCTACTTTACCAGCCTGCTGTCCATTATCATCAATCTGAGGTCTCTGCGTAAAACTTCTGTTTTCAATTGAAAGCATCATATTACCGTTTCCAGAACCACCTTCACCATAATTACTGGCTAAAGGATCACCTAATTTACTACCTTGATTGCCAGGTACCGTTCCTGTACCATCACCAGAACCTGTGCCGTTATTCTTTTTGCCTTTATAAAGGGCATTCGAATTTACTGCAGGTTTACTGTCCTTCACTTCTTTTGTTGTTTCAGGCGCAACTGTTTTTACGGGCTTTGAAGCCTTCGTAACAACGGGAGCATCTTCAACATCTTGTGTCACGACTGCTTTGTCAGCGACCTGCTGTGAAGGTGTAGGTGTCGGTATTTCTTCTGGAACGACGCGATCTGGTTTTACATTATTAGCATTGGGATCTACAGAAGGTTCTTCAACACTCATGTAATCATCGCCCATGCCTTCTTCTGCTGTACCATAATTCACAACCATACCGCCCATACCGTATTCATCGGGCATTTTGGTTCCAAAAATGATAAAGAAACTTATCAATACCAAAATCCCCATTATAGCAGTAGAAATCCCTAATGCTTTGGGGAAGTTATTTTCCTCATGTTGAAGATGGTAAGCCATGTATTTATCTCCTATTCTTTAAAATTAGAACTTAAACCTTAAAAAAGGTTTAAAACTCTTTAATCTTTCTTTGGTTCTGTCGCCAAAACAACTTTTATTTTCAAGCGGTTGGCAATATCCATTACTGAAATCACATTCTGAATAGGGACTGAATTATCAACATACATCATGATCGTCAATTCTTCTCCTGTTCTCATTTGCGATTGGATTGCTGCTTCTAGTGCATCATAAGGTACAACTGCCTTTTCAACATGGTAAGCTAAATCCGAGGTAATCGAAACCGTCAATGTTTTTTTGGATACAGACTGCTCTCCAGCACTGGATTTTGGAAGTAATAACTTCACAACCTGCGGATTGGAAACAGCAGATGCCAACAAAAAGAATAACATCAGAAAGAACATGATGTCGTTCAATGCTGAAGTATGTACTTCAGCTGCTGGTTTATTTTTTCTACTTCTTAGATTCATTATTCTAAATTTTAATTGATTAATTAGCTATACGACCCTGCGATTATGCGCCAGGTTCATCTAATAAATCAATAAATTCAACTGCATCTGTCTCCATACGTAAGATCAAACGCTCAACCATCATATTTAGGATATGGTAACCAATATATGCTAAGATACCAACTGTTAAGCCAGATGCCGAAGCTACCATCTTCACATAAAGACCTCCGGATACTGACCCAATATCAATACCACCAGCCATCTCTACTTCATGGAAAATTGTAATTACTCCAAAAATTGTTCCTACGAAACCAAGCATCGGCGCAATACCTGCAATAATACCTAGAATATTAATATTCTTTTCCAATTTAGCAACCTCAAGTTTACCTACATTCTCAATAGCACCTTCAATATCTTTGATTGGACGTCCTACACGTAGTAATCCCTTTTGCAACATACGTCCTAATGCTGAGTGACTCGAACGGCAAACTGCTAAAGCAGCGTCCAATTTACCAGAAAGCACACTTGCTTTTACTTGTGACATTAGTGAAACATCATACTTTGCAGCTTTACGAATAGTCAGGAAACGCTCAAAAAAGATGATCAAACCAATAAACAACAATAATAAAATGGGAACCATAATCCATCCCCCCTTCATCATCATTTGAATTAAGCTCAAATTTTCGTCTCTTACTACAGGTACTGCTTGCTGTGCAGCTTGATTAACGGTGTCCAAAAGATTGCTGTCGCTTTGAATCAATGACATAATAATTTATAATTTTAAAATTGTTTATATTAGACTATTTCGCTATTTTCTCTACCCATGCTCCTGAAAAAGTCTTCGCGACAGTTGCCTGGTCCCGATCTGCTTCTTCTTTTGTCATGTAGGTATCCCAAATCACACGTTTTTTATTTCTTTTAAATTTGCTATCAACTGCCCGCACAGTTTGATATCCTTTTTTACGCAACCTCAGCACTTCCTCTTCTGCCAATTCCATTGTTTTTGGCGTGGCAATAACCAATTGATAATTTGGCTGTGCTACAGGTACTGATTCTTTTAAGACTACCGTTTCCTTTAGTGTTGTTTGAAGTGCTGCTGTATCCACTTTTAGAGAATCAACTGTTGCAGTTGAATCTTGCTTCAGTTGTGTACTATCGATTTTAGGTAGTGTATCCACTGGTGCAGCAACGACGACCGGTGCAGTTGCTTGTTTCTTTCCAAACAATTGATCCTTCAATGACGGATTAAGCAAGAAAGCAACAATAACAGACACCACAATAATGATCGCTGCCGAAATATAATACCAAACTGTATTTGATTTATTACTTCTTTCCTGATAAAATATCGCTGGATCAGTTTCTACTCTTTCGTCAATCGTTTCGGATACAGGTTCATGTATTATCGGCACTACAGGTGTTTCAACTGGTGAAGGTGCTACCACTACCGTTTCAGGTACGATTTCCTCTTCTACTTGCTCTGTATCTGCCGGTTCATCCTCGATAATATCTTCCACGGGTTCCTCTAGTTCAGTCGGAGAAAATGGAATATTTTCTTCCAATTCACGATCGGGAATAACAGTCTCTATTTCTGGAGCAATAACATGTCTGATCGGTTCAAAATTAAAACCTGAGAGATCTAATGGTTTAAAAACTAAACTTGAACCATAGCTCACAATGTGTCCTAAGTCTTCAAGTTTAGCCTGTCCATTTTGGATCAATTGATCCTTTAAATCAGCAACAGCATCCTGCAACACCTGAGTCGCGGCATCAAGATTCAGGTTTTGCTGTTGTTGTATGTAATGAATAAAATTAAAACCGCTTTCGGCTGTCGAATCAAATTCCACATAAGAAATAGGTGGTAAAAACAGGTTGCGCTGCTTATCGAACTGAGCTGCGGAATGCTTTCTTTTGAACACCCCCAAGCCCTTAACGTAAACTTCAGCGTAACGCTTTAATAGATTATTGATGTTTTTACCTAAATTCATTCTTGTTCCTTATTTGCTAACGCAAAGTTATAATCTTCTTGTATTAAAAAGAAAAGTTTATACCACCAATTATATTAAAACCTAAACGTGGGTAGTATTGATAGCGCTCGTACTCTTTTCCAAAGATATTATTAGCCTTTACAAAAACACCCAATTGCTTTTTGATACGGTACTCTGCTCCTGCATTAAAATCTGCAAAAGAAGGGATGGTTACTTTACTTGGATTCTCAGATCTTACTGTTGCACTTGTATACGTATAAGCTAAAGCGGAAGTCTGCCCTTGAGTTGATAATTCAGCATCTACAAAGAATTTATCCGAAATATTGAATCTTGCATTGGCTAAGAAACGGAATTTCGGCAATGACCATGCCTCTTCATTATCTTTCACTTTGTAATCATCGATATTAAGTTTACCGCTTAAATTAACCAATTGTGAAACACGCACATTCATCTCACCCTCTATACCAAAATGAGTTGCTTTACTTGAATATCCATCATAAATGACATCAAATTTGTACGGAACAAAACCGCCTCCTAATTCTTCTCTACTATTCACATACAAAGGAAGTCCTTCGATCTGCTTGTAAAATGCTTTTACTTTATAGCCAAAATTTGCTCCTGCATTACCCTTTAATCCTGCATATACATTTAGTTTTTCAAGAGTATTGCGTACATCAATATTGCTATTTAAGTAAGGATTTTCTTTTGCAAAACCACGTAATGATCCTTGTTTAACACCTCCATTTGCACCTGCAAATAAGTATACATACTGCGGTACAACTGCAAAATCAGCTTCCACTGTTGGAAAAACATTAAAACGGCTGGTATCTCCAAACTCAGAAACGAGATTGGCACCCAAAGTAACATTATAATTATCACCTTTAAATTTAATGTATGGATTGATCGATGCTACATGATTTTTTGTTGCCACCTTAACATCTTCAACTGAGTTAAAGCTAGCACTTAGATTAGCCCCCACATTAAATGTATTGACTTTTTTATTCACATAACCGGATATGGCGAATGAATTTTCTTTAGCATCATATTTATCTTTAAAAAGATAAGCATCTGCTTTCGCAGAATAGCTTACCGCCCCGGCCTTATCCACATCTGCATTACTTGTCAGTTCACCGTTGAAATAGATATCATTAAAAGCTTGTGCCTCTGGCGTTGTATTGATTAAATTAGAACTGTTATCAAACACCTGTCCGTAGAAGTTTGTCGAATAACGATTATATCCTAAAGTTCCATTTACTGTAAAAGGTTCGTAAACACGACGGCCAAAAATACCGACATCCTGTGTAGCGAACTTCTGACCTTCAATACTGCCTTTTTGGTTTAAGTGCTTGGCAAATAATCCGAATCGTGTATTTTCAAATTTATCGACGGCCAAATATGCTTCTCCTAAGATGGTATTGTAGTTTCCTACACCAAATTTAACATAGTTACTTGTTTGATCAGCAAGTTGTGAGAAAGGCAATTCTTTCACATTTAACTCACGCAATCCAGTATTGATATCGAGTTTCTTATCTGAAATATTATTATAGCTCAACTTAGGCTGATACTCCCTTTTATTGGTCATATCAGGACTACGACGGATTTTTACCGCATCTGCAAGAATAGGTTTATAATCACGTACGACATCAAAAGAATCAATTGTCACTGGTGTAGCAGGATCAACTTTTTTTGGTGTTTCTTGTGCAAAGGAGTGCATTCCAGCTCCCAATAACAAGGTTGCTAATGTATATTTCTTCACTGTTGTATTGTGCAACTTCTTCATTATTTCCTATTTCTTTTTGTTCAATTTTTCTAGACGAGCTTTTGCTGTTGGCAAAATATCATCCTTACCGTCATAATTCTCAATCACACTTTCTAAAGTAGATTTCGCCTGGAAGTTATCTCCTTTTCCTACGTAAGCATCTGCCATTAGGATAAAACTTTTTGCAACCCAGTAATCATAAGATGAAAACGAATCTGAAACATCAAAAGCAGACTTAATAGCGGCTTCGTATTCTTTATTTTCATACTGCATCAAGGCAACATTATAACGTGCTTCAGCACCAATAACTGTACGGCTCTTCAATGCCGCTAAATTAAATTCCTTCAGCGCTTCTGCACGCTTACTTTGTTTCAAATATGCTTTACCAGCATAAAGTGATGCATTTGCGATCTCTTCCTCAGATGATTTTTCGTAATTTCTTACTGCATTGGAATAATTCAGCGTTTCTTTATAGTCACCGATCTCGAAATAGCTGACCATTAAATTGTTGATCGCATAGCTGTAATTAGATTTATACTCAGAAGTCAATTCTAATTTTTTCAACAGTTGTGTTGCTTCATTATATTTCTTCTGTTTCAAATATAAGCGTGATACACTCACCAAAGTACGTTCTGTATAAGCGCTTGTCCAGTCATTCAAGATAATGTTATAGTCATGTAAGGCCTCATCGGTATGACCTAAAGCAGCATTACTTTCAGCACGGATAAAACGCGCATATTTCTCTTGAATAGGCTTAGGGAATTTATCAAAATAAGCATTCACGGCTTCAACTGCACCTTGGAAGTTTGATCTTGAGAATAATGTTGTTGCTGTAGAAAATGTACGGCTATCCTGCTCAGATGTTGTTAAATTTCCAATATTGGTACCAGTAGCATATTTGATATAACCAGTAGCATCACTATTGTCTAAATAGATATTTTCAATAGATCGCATTGCTTGCTTAGCTTCATCCGTTGTTGCATATTGGTCCACTACGCGTTGGAAAGTCTTTAAAGCAGCTTCGTTATTATCTTGATTATATTGTACTAAACCGATTGTTACCAAAGCACGAGGCACATAACTACTACGTGGATATTTCTCCACCATCGTTTGCAGACCTGAAATAGCTTGGTCGGACTGTCCCATTAAGAAATAAGTGTATGGGATCTCAAAAGAAACGTCATCGGCATAATTTGATGTCGGATATTTAGCAATTACAGACTTCAGCGTGGCAATTTTACCTTCATTATTTCCTTGTAGACCCTGAATGATACCGCGTTGGAATAATGCGTAATCTTGACTAGCGGCTTTTCCATTAATCAATCGATCATACTGCTCCATTGCTTTACCGTAGTTCTTTGCTGAGAAATAGGAGTCCCCTAAACGAGCAATAGCATCGTTACGGGTATTCAACTCGATTCCTTTTGAACCACCTGTCGCTAAAAAGCGTTCAAAATAATTTGCAGATGTATTGTAGTTTCCATTTCTAAATGCAGCATATGCTAAAGCATAATTGGCATAATTGTAAACATCAGTTTTTGCTGCTGCCGGTAAACGTAAGAATTTATTAAAATTGGTTACGGCTTCTCCATATTTACGAACTTCATACATCGCCTCTGCTTTCCAGTAGGTAGCTAACGCATAGATTTCTTCATCATAACGATTTGCTTCAGAACGCATGAATAATGAAATTGCATTTTCAAATGCACGTTCGTTATAATACTCTAAACCTCTATAGTAAGTTACTTTTTGATAAGCTACATTTGCTTCTCTACCTCTTTTCTGAATGGTCTCTAAGATATCAACAGCTTCGCGGTAGTTCTTTGTACTCAATAAAACTTCAGCTAATAAAGTTTTCGCTTCTTCCTGACGTTTTGATTTTGGATAAGTTTTAAGATATTCCTGTGTAGAAGCTAATGCTACTTGATGGAATTCCAATTCATAAGAAAGCTTAGCATAGTTAAATAATCCTTCTTCTTGCAGATCTTTATCAAAATCTAATTTTGAGGCTTTGAAGAATGCGTTACGTGCTGCTTGCTTATTTCCTTTTTTCAAGAATGAATCTCCCAATGTAATCATCGCACTTTGATAATATGCATCAGGTTCTGTCATTTTTTCCAATTCTGTTATTGCCTTATCATAATCTTTTAATTTGTAAGCGATATAACCGATTTGGTAGCTATCTTGATTATTCTGTGTTTTTCCTTGATCTTGTGCTTGGAACTTATCGTAGTAACTTTTGGATGATTTTAAATCTCCTTTGATAAAGTAGGTCGCAGCCACAATACGGAACAATTCGGTTTCATTCTCCTGTTTCGTACGTTGCATGATAGGCAAAGCATAATCCAAAACGTCATCGTAACGTTTGTCCAAGAAATACAAAGCTGTAATGTAATAAGGATAACTTGTTTCAAATGTTTTTGAACCATTCAAACGTTCAAACTCATTTAATGCAGTTTTATACTCCGCATCTAAATAACATAAATAAGCGTAGTAATATATTGATGCTTCCTGGTATTCAGACTTTTGATCTTTTAATGTTTCAAAAAGTGGTTTAGCAGCAGTATAATTCTTTGTTGTAAAGTAAGAATATCCTAATTTAAAACGATATTCTAAACTTTCATTACCTGCCAGATTTTTACTATCAATTTTGGTAAACCATTCAATAGCTTTTACATAATCTTTCTTAGCATAGTAAGATTTTCCAATTTGAAAATATGCTGCTTTTGCGTTAGCACTACTTGGATAGTCTTTGATATATTTCAAAAACTGTGCTTCGGCATCTGTTTCCCCCAATTCTAAAGCGCATACAGCTTGATAATAGCGTACATTTTCTTTCAACAGCGTTAATTCTTCTGTTTCATCCAATTGCAAAGAGGATTTTGTCCGTAACGCTTCTACACGATTAAATTGTTCTGAAGCAGATGTAAATTTGCCTCTTTCAAACAACTCCATCCCGGACTTGTATGCTTTGTTGATTTGTTGCCATTCTGTTTGCTGTGCTAAAGCTGGTGTCGCCATCAAACTTAGCGCAAACCCTACCTGGTAAATCTTTTTATACATAATATGTAAAATATTTTATATGTTTTTATTTTGTATTGCAAGTACTTAGCTCAAAAAAGCGAAGTAAAATTCATAGTAATATTCAAAGTACTAAATTAAGCCTAAAATAAGGAGTTTTCCTCAAAAGTTATTCACAATTGTTAACATTATCCAAAGTATAACGTATTTAATACAAAAAAAATATGCCTGATTTAAAAATAAAAAATCAGGCATATTGATCTATATTGACAATTAATGCTATCCGCGCTGTCCTGCCAATAGGTAAAGTACAGCCATACGTACTGCTACGCCATTTTCTACTTGATCTAAAATAATAGAGTGCGCGCTATCTGCAACGTCCGAAGTAATCTCTACCCCTCTATTAATAGGTCCTGGATGCATAATTGTTATTTCTTTATCCAATGAATCCAACAGCGTTTTATTCAACCCATACAACATGGTATATTCTCTTAGGGATGGAAAGTAAGCGATATCTTGTCTTTCCAGCTGGATGCGTAACATATTGGCTACGTCACACCAGTTCAAAGCTTTCATCAAGTCATGCTCCACTTTTACTCCTAATGAAGTAATGTATTTAGGAATCAATGTTGTTGGTCCGCACACCATCACTTCAGCTCCCTGTTTTTGTAAACATAGAATATTGGATAGTGCTACACGTGAATGAGTGATATCACCTATTATGGCAACTTTACGTCCTGCGACATCTCCAAAGCGCTCACGAATCGAGAAAGAATCTAACAAAGCTTGAGTCGGGTGTTCATGTGCTCCGTCGCCGGCATTAACAATTTGTGCGTTAACATGCTTACTTAAAAACACACCTGCTCCAGCATAAGGATGACGCATAACAATCATATCAACCTTCATCGCTAAGATATTATTGACGGTATCGATCAATGTCTCACCTTTACTTACAGAAGAAGAAGAGGCCGCAAAATTAACGATATCTGCAGAGAGTCTTTTTTCAGCTAGCTCAAATGATAAACGTGTACGTGTAGAATTTTCAAAGAAGACATTTGCGATTGTAATATCACGAAGTGAAGGAACTTTTTTAATCGGTCTGTTTAAAACTTCTTTAAAGTTACTCGCTGTATTTAAAATTAATTGAATATCAGATTCATTTAAATCTTTTATTCCTAACAAATGACGTGTACTTAATTGTTCAGCTGTTGATGACATTTTTAATGTATTCAGATTTTCTTTATTCTATTTCTTTTCTGTTACCAAGATGATACTATCTTGATTATCCAACTCTTTCCAGTTCACAATCACTTTCTGAGAATCAATAGAATCCACTTGGATTCCAATGTAATCGGGCTGGATCGGAATCTGTCTCGAAAAACGGCGATCAACCAGAACCAATAGTTCGATACGTTCAGCGCGACCAAATGCTTGGATTGCATCCATTGCAGAACGAATGGTTCGACCAGTCCAAAGGACGTCATCCATTAAAATGACTTTCTTACCTTCTACAATAAAATTAATGTTTGTGCTGTTAGCTAAAATGGGACCATCGTTTCCTTTTCTACGAAAATCATCACGATAAAATGTAATATCCAAATCACCACTTAAAATTGAAATACCTAACATCTTCTCTAATTCCTTGACAATGCATTTGGCTAAGAAAGTTCCGCGAGGCTGTATACCAATAATAACTGTATTTGAAAAATCTCCATGATTCTCAATCAATTGACGACAAAGTCTTTGAATGGTAATCTGAAATTTTGGTCCATCTAATAAAATCGACTGTTTCATTAAGGGAATGTTTAAGCAAACGTACCACTTTTTTTGAAAAAATCCGAATAAAAGATGAATTTAATATCTCCAACGTCCTCTAATCTTTATTCAATCGGAGATGCTTTCTTTTTATTGATTAACCAATATACGGGAAGTCCCAAAATAATAAGAATAAATCCTGGCCAGGTATACTGTGGTTTATACAGGATGAGCAAAATGCAGAAAGTGGCGCCAATAACAAGATAAATAACCGGAACAATGGGATAACCCGCAGTTTTATAAGGGCGCTCCAATGTTGGTGCTTTAAATCTTAACCAAATAACGGCAAACACCGTGATCATGTAGAAAAGCACAATAACAAAAGATATCATATCGAGCAAATCGCCATACTGACCACTTAAACATAGTAAGGATGCCCATATACCTTGCAACCATAAAGAGCGCTCGGGAACTTCATACTTATTATTGGGGATTGCTTGTTTCAAGAACAGTCCATCTTTAGCCATACGCTGAAATACTCTAGCGCCAGATAACACAATACCGTTGACACAACCAAATGTGGATATCATGACTAAAATGGCCATAATTATCGTACCTGTTTCCCCTAAAATTTTATGTGCTGTTGCTACTGCAACCCGATCATTGACTGCAAATGCAATTTCATCTCTACTTAAAGCAGCAAGATAAACATAGTTACATAGCAGATACAACACCATAACTAAAGAAGTTCCAATCACCATTGCACGTACGACGTTGCGTTTTGGATTTTCAATTTCTCCCGCTATAAACGTTACATTTTCCCAGGCTACACTGCTAAAAACCGATCCAACCATTGCCGCCGCTATACCTCCTAAAAGGATACCACCACTGATATCTGTCCAACCAAGGCCTTTTAAATTTTGATAGGAACTTAAACCATAACTTAGATTTTCTGAAAAATGATTCTCCTTAATCATAAATATACCACCTATGATCAACAGAATTAATGCAATTATTTTTGATGATGTAAAAAAAGACTGAATCATTTTACCACTTCGCACTCCCTTCGTATTAATAAAGGTGAGGACTAAAATAATGAACATGGCTAATACCTGAATCCAGGTGATCTTAAATGATCCATTTTCATATAAGGGAGGGGCATTATTAAGTTCAGGAATGAGATAGGCTGTAAATTTACCGAATGCCACAGCGACCGCAGCAATAGTTCCTGTCTGAATGACGGTAAAGAGACTCCAACCATATAGGAAGCCGGTCATTTTCCCAAAAACTTCCGTTAAGTAGGTATACTGCCCTCCTGCTTTTGGGAATAAAGCTGATAACTCACCGTAACAGATTGCGGCAGATACAGTCATTATTGCAGTAATAATCCAAACAATAATCACCCACCATCCGGACCCCAATTGCCGCATCATGTCCGATGAAACAATAAAAATACCGCTTCCAATCATTGATCCCATTACAATCATAATGGCATCCCAAAGTTTGAGTTGTCGATTCATATATTTTAGGTTGGTTACCTGACAACAAACTTACAAATATTCCTGAAAAACAACAGGTTGTCAAAAAATAAAAAATGCCTTCATTTCTAACTAAAATAGAAATGAAGGCGTAACAGTTTTGCGTATATTTAAACGCTTTATTCAAGTGAATTTTAAATCCTATCCAAAAAACTTAGATGGATCAAAACCATGTTCTTTCAAAACATCGTCGGGCACACCTGTCCACACTCCTGGTGTGTTTCCTTTAAAACCGATAGCCTTTACACCGATTTCACTGGTATAAAATCCAGAAGACGTTAGGTTACGCATCAGCGAGAAAAAAGCAACTCCTTGTTGCATTTCAGGTCTTGCTAATTCGGGATATGCGATATCATCTACAATCGCCAATTGCTCCTGTTGTTTACAGTTTACAAAAGCTTGTCCATATCTCTTTTGACTGTGTACATCCAGCCATTTCAATCCCCCGCGCATTGGAATTTTATTATCTGGTAAATCTTTCACGATGAACTCGATAAAATCTGGTACACCAGCATCCGTAGCACTTCCTGAAGATGCATCCTTCGGTATGATGATATCTGCTAAAACAGTTATTGTTGCAAATTCATGTTCATTAAAGAATTTTTCTTCTTGTAATGCTTTAGTACGTTCATATTCAAAATCCTGAATTCCGGGAATTCTGTCTGCTGCATCTGCAACAGCAGTTTTACTATTATCGGATTTACAGGAGCCTGCCAATAGACCAGTCCCAGCAGCGATAAGCCCTAATGCTTTTAGTGATTCTCTTCTATTCATGAGTTCTAGCTATTTAAATTTTTCTTTTCCTGTAAAATATATTCTGCTGTACGCATTGACAGAGCCAGTATAGTCCAAGTCAAATTTTTATCACCTTGTTGTACAAATGGCCCGGCATCTACAACAAACAGATTTTTACAATCATGCGCTTGCCCCCATTTGTTCAGAGCTGAAGTTTTAGGATCATTTCCCATACGTGTGGTACCACCTTCGTGGATAATTTTTCCTGGTGCTTCTAAACCATATAAGGTATCCGCTCCCGGAATCTTTGAGGTTATCACAGCTCCCATTTCGTGCATAACTGACTGAAATGTTTCTTGCATATGCTTTGCCTGTGCAATCTCCTCGTTTGCCCATTTATAATGGAAGCGCAATACAGGTATTCCAAATTTATCGACTTTATTGGGATCTATTTCACAATAATTATCTATTCTGGCTAATGCCGTTCCTCTTCCTGCCATACCTACATTAGCGCCGTAAAAACTGTTATAATCCTGTTTTAAAGATTCTCCATATCCACCCAATGGCTTTTGCTTACCATCAGGACCTTTTGCATTGTTATTTACATTGGGTACCCAGTTTAAAAAACCATAAGAAGGCATGTGTAAACCTCCCCCATACTCAATATGATAGCCACGAGGAAAATTAAGCTTCTTATTATCTTCCCACCATGGTGAGTAGATATGTACGCTTCCAACCCCATCTTCATTATAGCGTTTACGGTCTAACAATTGTGGTAAAAAACCGGAGAGACTTGCTCCCGTTGAATCATGAAGATATTTTCCCACAACACCACTGCTGTTCCCTACACCTCCTGGATGTGCTTTAGATTTCGAGTTAAGCATAATACGTGCACTCTCACATGCACTAGCTCCTAATATGACAGTCTTTCCTTTCACTGCGTATTCCTGCAAATCTTTGGTATCAACATATGAAACCCCGATAGCAATCCCTTCATCATTGGTCAATACTTCACGAACCATTGCATTATCGATTACTTTTAGATTTCCGGTCTTTATTGCTGGTATCACTAAACAGGAAGATGACGAAAAATCGCCATATACTTTACAGGCACGTCCACACTGACCACAATAAAAACATGTACCTCTACCTTTTATTTCTTTGGATACTTCTGTTAATACTGCTCCACGTCCTGGAATAACAGGTACCCCAGCTTTCTTTGCGCCCTTGGCTATATATAGTTCATTTAACCGTGGCTTTGGTGGTTTCATAAAGATTCCATCAGGTTCGTTATGAATGCCTTCTACAGTTCCATAAACACCGATCATGCGATCTACACGGTCGTAAAAAGGTTTAACTTCATCATAGGTAATTGGCCATGCATCAGTAACACCATCTTTAGGTTTGAAATCATCGGGCCCCATGCGCAATGATATTCTGCCCCAGTGGTTGGTACGACCGCCTAACATACGGGCACGAAACCATTCAAATTCAGTACCTCCTACTTTACTATAAGGCTCTCCTTCAAGTTGCCATCCTCCGTATGCGGCATCAAAGTCGCCAAAAGGACGGGTCGTCGAGGCACCGCGTCGGGGAGATTCCCAAGGCCAGCGTAGCTGTTGAGAATCTTTTGCCGGGTCATAAAAAGGACCAGCTTCCAACATCAGCACTTTAAGGCCTGCATTGGCAAGTATATAACCCGCCATACCACCACCGGCTCCCGAACCGACGACAATAGCATCATAGACTTCTGTACTTTCCTTTATTTGATAATTTACCATAATCAATTTTTAATTTTCTTAGAAGCCGTTTATCTTACGATTGAAAAAAATAAAACAACATGCACTTCAAATCTGTTTGGTTATAATTAATTGTATAGATGAAAGGACAAATTAGGTAAAATTACTCAAAATCACAAAACCGTTTTATCGTTTTAGCGCTTTGTAAACAAGCCTTTACAATTACCCTCCCATCATCCCCTTTTTATAACCATAAACCATATCAAGACTAAAATAAAGTTAGTATAAAGGTGCAGTTAAGAAAATGAGTTTTTTAAATGTCAGTATTAATGCTTGTTCATTCAAATATTTTTAATGTTATAAAAAAATACCTCCATGGTTGATCACTTTTTCTAGTAGCTGTCTGCTAACAAAAATAATAGACAAAAAAGAGGGGCTTACAAAACTGCAAGCCCCTCTTTTTTGTCTATTAATCTACTATATTCCAAACTGCTTTTTATAATTTTCTTCAAGCTGTTGTATTTCTTGTAGTAATTTCGTCTCTTTTGTCTGAGATAAAATACTCTTATAAACACCCAGTGTTCTTAAAGCAGTTTCAATATTTGAATATTCCAATTCTGGTTTTGTCTGCGCAATAGCATTATAATAAGACATATTTTGAGTTAAGAACTGCAAATTACGCTTAACAATGTCGTTTGCTTTTTGAGTTTCACCGACACTGTATAAAACATTAATGATCGGTGTATAGTTTAAAACATCGCGCATCAAGAAAACACGTTTCGGCATTTTGTCGTACACTAACAAAGCTATTTCTTTCGCTTCTTTCTCTTTTCCTTGTTCCAAGAGCTGTGTTGCAGTACTTCCCGTTATTGAGTTGACAATTAAACCAATCATACGGTACGATTCTGGATCCAAGTAAGGTGATGTTGCCATATTTCCCCAAGCATACTTCTTGGTAATATCAGTATAAGCGGCTTCAGTATTGACAAGCGCTCCTGCATTTTCTTTTGCAACCTGAATAGGCATTAAACGATATGCAAAACCTTCCTGCACTAGGTACTTGTCTAGACCTAAGTAATTATCATTTGGAACTGTAGCTGCAAAGTAAATAGGTCTTTTCCAATTGTTATCAGCTAAAATAGATAAGATAGACAGTTCGGCTCTGGTCACATAATTCTTATTATAAGTCCATGCTAAAGTATCTGGAATCGTATTTTCCCATTCTTTTGGTACTGTTTTATTTTGGATAACCGCATTTCTATCTACCGCTAAAGCTAGATTTTTAGTTGGCAAGAAGTTCTCAAATTCACCAGAATTCAGCTGTGCTTTATTTTTAGCATCATCCGAAAGCATAAACTGTAAAACTAAATTCAAATCAGCATGTCCTGGAATTTGAACATCTTGGAAGTACATCACATCACGCACTCCTTTTTTAAACTTCTCTTTATCAATATTGATCGGTAACGCATCGGCATCATTTGCCTTTTTCTGCATTTGAGCCATATACCAATCTGCACTTAATAAGCTTAAGTTTACCACACGTACATCTGTGCGGATACCTTCCACTTCCTGTGCATACCACAATGGATAAGTGTCGTTATCCCCGTAAGTGAATAAAATAGCGTTAGGAGCACAAGATTCTAAATAATCTTTTGCCAGATCACGTGCCGTTAATTTATGTGAACGATCGTGATCATCCCAGTTTTCTTTTGCTAATAAAACAGGTGCTGCAAGTAAACAAACCACTGTCGTAAGTCCTGCCGCTGTTTTAGGATTCATTTTCTTACCTAAGAAATCTGCTATCGCAAAGACTCCTAGTCCAATCCATATGGCAAATGCATAGAACGATCCAGCATAAGCATAGTCACGTTCACGTGGTTGTAAAGGACTTTGATTTAAATAAAGAACAATAGCTAAGCCTGTAAAGAAAAATAACAATCCAACAACACCAGCATCTTTTTGTCTTTTACCGAAGTGCCAGAAAGCACCTATCAATCCTATAATTAGCGGTAAGAAGAAATACTTATTATTTGATGGATCGGTATTTAAAGAATCAGGAAGGGCATCTTGTCCACCGACCAACATTTGATCGATCGGTTTAATACCAGAGATCCAGTTTCCTTCTGTAAAAGTACCGTGTCCTTGCTGATCATTTTGACGACCTGCAAAATTCCAAAGGAAATAACGACCGTACATATGACCTATCTGATAATTAAAGAAGAATTTTAAGTTATCACCAAATGTTGGAGACTGTCCTTCACCTAATCTTAAATAGTCCTGATAATAGCCAGGATGACCATCTCTATTACTATACACACGAGGGAATAAAACTTCTTTATCGTATTGGTAAGTAGATCCTGTCTGGATTTTTGTATACTTATCTTTATCTTTTCTGTAAGAATAGGTAGGTTCTACTCCTGTAACTTTAGAATCAAAGTTAGGACCTTTAAACAAAGGCTCACTTGCATATTGCTCACGTCCCAAATAACTTAAGAAAGTAAAGGCATTTTCTGGATCACTATTATTTAACGTTGGATTTGCTTTTGCACGGATCATAATCATGGCAAATGAGCTGTATCCGAAAATGATAAAAGAAGCACTGATCATTACAATATTTAAGATCGGTTTTACTTTTTTGATCGAATACCAAATACCATAAGCTAATAATGCCACCAATAACACAACAAAAAATGTGAATCCTGATCCAAATCCCAATCCTAATGTATTGACGAAGAATAAATCAAAATAAGCGGCGAATTTAACCGAGTATTGAATGATGCCCCATAAGATCACCGCTAAAACCACTACCCCTAAAAGAAATGACTGGATAGCTCCTTTGCTTGTAATTGTCTTTGCTCTCTTAAAGTAAATAACAACTGCAATAGCAGGGATAACAAGTAAGTTTAATAAGTGAACGCCTATGGAAAGTCCCATTACGTAAGCGATAAAAATCAACCAACGGTCAGCACCAGGTTCATCTGCATGATTTTCCCATTTTAGAATACCCCAAAATACGACAGCTGTACATAAAGAAGACATGGCATATACTTCGGATTCTACTGCTGAGAACCAGAATGTATCTGAGAATGCATATGCTAAAGCTCCTACCAATCCTGATCCGAAGATCTTGATCAAATCTGCACTTGAATATGTTCCATCTACAGATTTTGTGACCACTTTTCGAGCTAATGCTGTAATGGTCCAGAATAAAAACAAAATGGTAATACCACTACATACTCCAGATCCCACATTCATCCAAAAAGCAATTCTTGTAACATCTCCCCCTGCAAGGTTCGAGAATATATTTTGAATCATCAAAAATAACGGAGCACCTGGTTGGTGAACCACCTGCATTTTATATGCTGAGGCGATAAACTCACCGCAGTCCCACCAACTCGTTGACCTTTCTGCGGTTAACATATAAGTGACGGTAGCAATAATTGCGCAGGCCCACCCTAAAACATTGTTAATTTTAGTATAGTTCATATAATTATACTGTATAAAGATTATAATACGTTCCGAAAATAAGGATATTTAATAAGAAACGAATAAATTATATTTTTTTATACGCTTAAACTCAAATTTGTTACTGCCAGATAAGCTCTAGACTAGGCCAAGAACTGGTCTTTCAGAATAAATTAAAAAATTATTAGCCTGAGAATCAATTAAAAGGCATTTACCGTTCATTTTTTATTTGCAGAAATGAAAAAGCGCCGTATATTTGCATCATCAAAAGTGACCAACACGCTTCCATAGTGTTACGCTTTTGAGAATGTTTGCCCGATAGTATAAGGGTAGTACGACAGTTTTTGGTACTGTTTGTCTTGGTTCGAATCCAGGTCGGGCAACATTAAAAAAGGCTTACTTCGGTAAGCCTTTTTTGTTTTAATACATTTTCAAAAATACTTTCATGATGTATTGATCCAATCCTGTCTAAATGGAGTATATCCATAATATATACTACATTAAAAAGATAGTTCTCAATAAATATTTCCACCAGTAGTAAATATGATACCTGTTAGTGGATACTATTCAAAAGAAGTTATCAT
This sequence comes from Sphingobacterium sp. B16(2022), assembly GCF_012030425.1. Taxonomy (GTDB): domain Bacteria; phylum Bacteroidota; class Bacteroidia; order Sphingobacteriales; family Sphingobacteriaceae; genus Sphingobacterium; species Sphingobacterium anhuiense. The sequence continues at coordinate 43,890 of NZ_JAAUVN010000003.1, forward strand.
ACACTATACACCTTGGGATAAGATTTTGACATTCTACAGCTGTTTAACATTAAAAATATCGTGGGTAGTGCTCGAATTATTATAATAACAAAATAATGCAATCTGCTTGACTTTTACTTTTTCCTGCTCATAATGAGGCATTATTTAAATTTTTACATTTTTTTTTGATTGAAATTTTGAAATTAAAAACATTTATCTAACTTTGCACCATCGAAAGGATAAAGGTTGACATGTCAATCGAATCTATAAGATAGATTGCTCGATAGTATAAGGGTAGTACGACAGTTTTTGGTACTGTTTGTCTTGGTTCGAATCCAGGTCGAGCAACTTTAAAAAGAAAAAAATGGATTGTTATAAAAACAATCCTTTTTTTTTAAGTCATTAGAAAGTAATTGGCAACATACAAACAGAAAATTCTATTCTAATCCACTATATCAAAAATAAAAAACCATGCCTTTGCAATTCAACACGGTTAAGTTATTCGCCGGTTCTGGCACTACAGAATTAGCAGAAAAAATCGCTACCTCCTACGGGAAACCTCTTGGAGATAAAACGTTATCTCGTTTTAGCGATGGAGAAATCCAACCTTTTTACAATGAATCAGTTCGTGGAAGCGATGTATTTATTGTTCAATCAACAAATCAACCAACAGACAATTTATTTGAATTATTGTTGATGATTGATGCAGCAAAGCGTGCTTCAGCCCATTACATTACTGCTGTAGTTCCTTATTTCGGTTTTGCACGTCAGGATCGTAAAGACAAACCACGCGTAGCCATTGGTGCTAAAATGATTGCTAATTTAATTACCGCAGCAGGTGCACACCGCATCATGACAATGGATCTACATGCGGCGCAAATCCAAGGTTTCTTCGATATTCCTGTTGATCACTTAGACGGTTCGATTATCTTTGTTCCTTACATCAAATCATTAAACCTTCCTAACTTAACGATTGCATCTCCAGACATGGGTGGTTCTTACCGCGCACGTACATTTGCAAAATTCTTCAATGCAGAAGTAATCATCTGCGACAAACGTCGTAAACGTGCCAACGAAATTGAATCAATGTCTATCATTGGTGATGTTACTGGTCAAGACGTTGTTTTGATTGACGATATCTGTGATACTGCAGGTACTTTATCAAAAGCAGCAGCTTTGATCATGGAAAGTGGCGCTAAATCTGTAAGAGCAGTATGTACACATGCTGTACTATCAGGTAAAGCTTACGAAACAATTGAAAACTCTGTATTATCTGAAATGATTGTTACCGATACCATTCAATTGGATCCAGAAAAAATGAAACAGTCGACTAAAATTAGAGTGTTATCTACTGCAGAATTATTTGGAAAAGCAATTAAGAATGTTAACCAACACGGTTCTATCTCTGATTTATTCGAAGTTGAATAAGTTAACCACTTAGAATTCAAAACATATAAAAACCTTTCTCTTTATGGAGGAAGGTTTTTTTTGTTATAATATTAGCAATTACAGTAACATTATAACAAAAAAAACATATCTTTGCACCTTAAAATTTAATCAAATTAAAGATGAAATCAATTGCTATTAGCGGTTCTGTAAGACAGAGCGTAGGGAAAAGAGATGCGAAAGAATTGCGTTACGAAGGTAATATTCCTGCAGTTCTATATGGTGGTTCTACACAAACTCACCTTTCTGTATCCGCAGCTGATTTGAAAGCAGTACTTTACACTCCAGAGGTTATCTTCATTGAATTAAACCTTGATGGAAAAACTGTAAAGGCTATCGTTCAAGACGCTCAATTCCACCCATTAACTGACTTAGTTACTCACGTTGACTTTTTAGAGTTGAATGATGAGAAAGAAGTTACTTTAAATATCCCTGTAACATTAACTGGTACTTCTCCAGGTGTTAAATTAGGAGGTAAATTAGTTCAAAAATTACGTAAATTACGTGTTAAAGCTTTACCTGGAAACTTACCTCAAGAAATTGCAGTTCCTATGGAATCTTTAGAAGTTGGTAAATCATTCCGCGTAGCTCAAGTAGTTTTAGAAAACGCTAAAGTTTTAAACAACTCTGACGATACGATCGTATCTGTTATCATGTCACGTGCTTTACGTCAAGCAGAAACAGAAGCTGCGAAAGCAACTAAAGGTGGTAAAAAATAATCTTTCGGGATTTATTAAACAGCTTATTAAAAGGCATCGAATTATCGATGCCTTTTTTTGTTAAGAAAAGTTTAGGGAATTAATTCTTAACACCATCTTAACATTGAATTTATCACGAATTAACAGTGTATCATTACTTTTGAGATCATCTTCAGGTCTCGACTTGTTTTATAAAAGTAATGAAAAAACACATTTTTGGATATCCTCAGATATTCCTGTTCTCCATCCTTATTTTGATTCAAAGTTGTGCTGATTCCGATCATGCGATCAAAATGAAAGGTTCAGACACCGAAGTGAACTTAGCTGTTAATCTTGCAGAAGAGTTCTCTAAGGAAAACGCTGATTTCAGTATAGCTATCTCCGGCGGAGGTTCAGGTCTAGGTATCACTGCTCTTCTCAATGGGCAGGCTGATATTGCAAATTCTTCACGTCCACTTACAGAGGACGAGATTGATCTCTTCAAAGAAAAAAATATTCCTTTAAGAACAGTTGTGTTTGCGGAAGATGCTACGGCATTTGTGGTGAATAAAGACAATCCTATTGACTCCATCAACCTAAAAGATCTAGCAGAAATTTTAGATGGTACACAGGATTCCTGGTCTAAATTGTCAAATAGCAATTTACCGATCACCATTTACGGTAGACAGAGTAGTTCTGGAACTTATTCTTTTGTCAAGAAAAAATTAAAAATCAAATTCAGTCAAGCAGCGAAGGAGATGACTGGTAATTCGCAGATTTTAGAAAGTGTAAAACTGGATAAATCTGGTATTGGGTATGTTGGTGCAGGTTATATCTCTCAAAACACCAATGTTCAGCAAGGAATAAAAGTTTTAAAAATCATTGATAAAACGAACACAGCTGTATCGCCATTAGACCAAGAGGCCATCCGTCAAAATCGATACTACTTCCAGCGTCCGTTATTCCAATTTATTCCGGAATCATCATGGGAAAAAGTAGAACCGTTCATTTCATTTGAAAAAAATACGAAAGGAAAAGCTTTAATCGAATCGTCGGGGTATTACGTTATTCATTAATAAAGGTTATGAAGTATAAAAATAGAATTTTAATTGATCGTGTCGCCCAGCACACTTTCAAATTGACAGGATATCTTGTGTTGGCACTTTTAGGTGGTATCTTCGGAATGTTACTCTACAATGCTATTTCTTTCTTTTTAGAAGTAAAACCATTGGATTTCCTAACAGGACGTGAATGGAACCCTACAGCTGCAATTCCTACCTATGGTATTTTACCATTGATCGTGAGTACAACAATTGTTGCATTTGGTGCTATGGTAATTGCGATCCCTTTGGGAATTGGTACAGCAGCTTACATTTCGGAATATGCAAGTCCTAAAGTTAAAAATATATTGAAACCCTTAATCGAAATGCTTGCTGCTATTCCTTCTGTTGTCATCGGTTTCTTAGGAATTGTATTGGTAGGACCCAAAATAGCATCGCTTACAGATCTTCCAAATGGACTAAATGCTTTAAACGGTTCTCTTTTACTTGCTATTATGGCATTACCGACCATCATCACAATTTCTGAAGATGCCATCCATGCTATTCCAAAAACTTATCGCGAAGGTAGCTATGCACTTGGCGCAAGTAAGTGGCAAACGTTGATCAAAATTACTATCCCAGCAGCAGCTCCCGGAATCATTGCAGCCGTTATGCTCGGACTTGGAAGAGCCATCGGTGAAACCATGACGGTATTAATGGCGACTGGGAATGCAGCCCTTTTTCCTGAGGATTTCTTTGATTCGGTCAAAACCATTACAGCAACAATTGCTATAGAAATGGGCGAAGTGCCTTTTCAGACAACACATTACTTTGCTTTATTTGCCATCGCAATTGTATTGTTCTTCATGACTTTAATAGCCAATCTGGTTGGTGAATATTTTATTAATCGTTTTAGAAAATATCATGCGGCTTAATTTTAAAAAAATAACTCCCATTATTGAATGGGGTTCATTATTACTTTCTACTGGATTAGTCTGTTTTTTCCTTATTGTCATCCTTTACGAAATTTTTTCAAAAGGCTGGTCTGCGATCTCGTGGTCTTTCATCACTGAATTACCAACCGATGGTATGACTAAAGGTGGCGTGCTTTCGCCAATAATCGGAACAGTTATCTTGACATTGATAACGGCGCTATTTGCAATTCCTTTTGGTGTCTGCTGTGCGATCTACTTAAATGAATATGCCAAAAACACATGGCTAACACGTACCATCAGAGCTTCTATACGTAACTTATCAGGTGTACCATCAATCATCTATGGTTTATTCGGATTAGCATTATTTGTGCAGGGCCTACATTTTGGAACTTCACTTTTATCTGCTGGTTTGACATTGGGGCTTTTATCCTTGCCCTATATCATAACGACAACGGAAGAGGCATTACTACGTATTCCTGCGAGTATGCGTGAAGCGGCACTTGCTGTAGGGGCTACAAAATTTGAATCGATTAAAGATGTTGTGCTTCCAGCTTCATTGCCCGGTATCCTCACGGGTGTTGTTTTGACATTATCGCGAGCGGCAGGTGAAACAGCGCCAATTTTGTTTACCGGTGTTGCATTTTACATTACAGATGTGTCTGTTAACACTAGTCAGGAATTTATGGCTTTGCCTTATCACCTTTACATGCTGTCGACACAGCATCAATCTATAGAAGAAGTGCGTCCATTGGCTTATGGAACTGCACTCGTACTTATTATCGTGGTTTTCTTAATGAATTTAACCGCATTTTACATTCGTTATAAATACAGAAAAAATGACCAATAATTTATATACCAAAGATCTGAATATCTGGTTTGGTTCTAAACATGTTTTAAAGGGAATTGATATTGAGTTTCCTGAGAAAAAAGTAACGGCATTGATCGGTCCTTCCGGATGTGGCAAAAGTACTTTACTTCGCTCCTTTAACCGCATGCATGACCTAGTTCCTGATGCTAGAATTGAAGGAACGGTCAGTATCGACGGTCAAAATATTTATGAAAAAGGTATCTCGGTTACGGATATACGCAAGAGAATAGGCATGGTTTTCCAAAAAGCGAACCCATTTCCAAAAAGTATCCAGGAAAATATCGCTTACGGTCTGAAGCTGAACAATCTAGACGCAAGTCCTGCTGTTATTCAAAAAGCTCTTGAAGAGGTATATCTGTGGGATGAGGTGAAAGATGATCTTAAAAAACCGGCAACCCGTTTATCTGGTGGACAGCAACAACGTCTGTGTATTGCCCGTGCAGTTGCACTTCGTCCTGATGTTATTTTAATGGACGAACCTTGTTCGGCTTTGGATCCGGTTAGTACCCTAAAAATAGAGGAGCTGATCCATCAGTTAAAAGAACAGTATACAATTGTTATTGTGACACATAATATGCAGCAGGCACAACGTGTGGCTGATAAAACGATCTTCATGTATCTGGGTGAAGTGAAGGAAGAGGGTGCTACTTATGATATCTTTAACAATCCGCAACATGAAATTACGAAAAACTATATTAGCGGACACTTTGGATAAGAACTGAGTGTGCTATTTTGTTTGTTAAAGCATGGAAGAACTATTGTATATGAAAAGGTTTCCTTACTTTTGCAGGCTAAGTATTAAACAATGAATTATCTTATCGTAGGATTGGGCAATATCGGAAGGGAATATGCCGACACACGTCATAATATCGGTTTTATGGTCGCAGATCAACTTGTTAAGGAAGCTAATGCTTCTTTTTCAACGTTAAAACTTGCGTCATATGCGGAGTATAAGCAACGGGGCCATAATGTATATGTAATCAAACCGACTACTTATATGAACTTAAGCGGTAAGGCAATGAATTATTACATGCAACTGCTGAAAGTTCCTATCGAAAATACGCTGGTTATTGTGGATGATCTTGCTATTCCTTTTGGATCCTTACGTATCAAGCCTAAGGGCTCTGCTGCAGGACATAATGGTTTAAAGTCTATTGAAGCACTATGTGGCGGGCAGGCATACCCGCGTCTGCGTTTTGGAATTGGTGATAATTATCCCAAAGGCAGACAGGTGGATTATGTGCTTGGGCCATTTGATCCTGAAGAGCAAAAAGAACTGCCACAGCTTATCGATCATGCTGTAAAGATGATCAATAGCTTTGTCAATATCGGTATTGAACTGACCATGACCAATCTGAATACAAAATAAAACAAAGCCGTTAACCTGTTAACGGCTTTGTTTCTTTTATAAAGCGATGCTCAAAAAAGCGCAAACGTTTGATATTCGAAAGCCTGGTTTTAATTTAAAATGATTTTCTACCTTTAAGCAGACTTAAATCAATATAAAACCGACTAAAGCATGTTTTATTTCCAAAAAACAAAGCAGAAATGTCTTACTATATTAGCCATTTTATTGCTTTCTCATCAGGTAGAGGCCCAGGATTCGCGTTATTCTATTATACCGAAACCAAGTGAGCTAACTGCTCAAAATGGAGCATTCTCTATAAACTCCGGCACCACAATATTCATCAATAAGGAAAATCGATCTGAAATACAGGAACTGGCAGGTTTAATAAAAATCGCTACAGATTTTGATCTTAAAATAGAACAGGAAAATATCCGTAAAAAAGGGATACACTTTGTTATTGATAAGAGTTTAAAAAACAGCTCGGCAGAAGGATATACCTTGGATATTAAATCGGATAATATCATTGTGAAAGCAAAAACTGCTACGGGTTTGTATTATGCGTCTCAAACACTCAGACAGCTGTTACCAAGTACGATTGAAAGCCAATCGGTAGTTAATAATGGTCAGTGGTCTATTCCCAACGTGTCGATAAGTGATATTCCGAGGTACAACTGGCGTGGCTATATGCAAGATGTAAGCCGGACATTTTATAGCGTGGATGTGATCAAAAAATATCTGGATGTAATGGCACTCTATAAACTGAATACTTTTCACTGGCATCTAACTGACGATCAGGGTTGGCGCATAGAGATCAAAAAATATCCTAAACTAACATCTGAAAAAGCAACAATTTTCCACCATACAACTCACCAACCTGCTGAAAGGAGTGGTTTCTACACTCAGGAGCAAATTAAGGATGTTGTGGCTTATGCCAAAGCAAGACATATCACGATTGTTCCTGAGATTGATGTTCCGGGACACTCCTGGCCAACGATTTTGGTATATCCGGAACTCGGCGTTAATAATAATAGCTACCCCAATCATGTATTTCCTTTTGTTTCTTCATGGGGATACTGGGGAAATCAATTTACACCGAATACTTTAGACCCAACAAAAGAAGCTGTTTATAAATTTCTTGATGATGTATTTACGGAAGTTACCGCATTATTTCCAGGCCAATACATACATTTCGGTGGTGATGAGGTACGACACGACCTATGGGAAAAGGAACAACACGTGATCGACTTCATGAAAAAGAATAATATTAAAACGGTTACTGAATTACAGAGTTACTTTGTGACCCGCGTTTCTAAAATTATCACGAGTAAAGGGAGAAAACCATTGGGATGGAATGATATCTTGACAGATGTTAAAAATCTACCTAAAGAAACAGCTATTATGAGCTGGCTCGGAGCTGATGCGATCAAAAAGGCTGTAGAAAATGGATTTGAAAGTGTAGCAACGCCAACTGATCCTTTGTATTTTGATATTACACAAGCAGATCGAAATGACGGTACTATGAGTGATCTAGCCTACGGTAATATCAATACGCTTGAAAAAGTATACGAGTATGATCCGAGTAAAGGATTAACTAAAGATGAGGAAAAACTGGTGTTAGGTGTACAGGCTAATCAATGGACTGCATTAACACAAGAACTAAAGGATATGAATATCCATAACTTCCCGCGCTTACTGGCACTAGCTGAGACGGGATGGACAGTGAAGAATAAAAAAGATTTTGCAGATTTTACAGCCCGATTGGAAAAACATTATGATCGATTGGACGAACTGAAAGTCGACTACTATAAAAAGGACGGTTTTACAGTAGCTAAGTGGAGTCCTGCAACAGTTACTGAAGAGTTTAAAGAAATGACAATTGACGTTACTAAGAAAGTGTATACTACTGGCCGCGTGCAGGCGGGCTTCCTCTTTACAGCAGGTAAAGACTTTTTGGAAATAGATGGTGTCGAACTTTTGGAAAATGGTCAGGTGATCAGTGCAGACAAACATCACGCATTAGCAGATAAATTTAGAGGGACAAATAAGATTAAACCATTCTTCTTCAATTTTGAAGTGAAACAGTACAATCCCAAAGCGAAATACACCGTCAGAGCTAAAGTAAGAAGTGTTGGTGGTACAGATTCTAATGGAAACTTTACTTTTAACCTAAGTCCTTATCAACCCTTCACAGTAGCTGAACCGAGATAAAAGTTCTTTCACAAAAAAGCCTCAAAATTTATGGATTTTGAGGCTTTTTCATAAACCATTAACATCAGGGTCATTTGATCACAATACGCGGATTTTGATCATCTTCACTGACCAGCAACTTAATTTCCTTACCATTCTTAATTACAGAGGCACTTGCACCCCGAACTGCTTTTTTATTAGTGGATGATTCTAATGCCAATAGTCCTATTATATTTTTCGACAACTCACTATTTTTTGCTGTTAAATCTGTAGCCATTACTTTCGTCACTGTTTTGGCGTCGACTTCCTTAAGATCCGATTCTCGGGCAACTTTTCCATTTATTACTAAAACATAACCGTCTTTTGGATCGATATTTCCTTTATTATCATTTAAAAACTTTTTTAGTTTTTCCTGTTGCAACGTTGTCGCATAAAAATCATCCGCTGACTTTTTGTATCCCGTAACCTTTATTTGATTAACTTGACCACCCTTTAGCATCTTAACAGAATCCTGACGGGTTCTTTCCTTGGAAATTTCACGATTAATTGTTTTTTTAACGTTGTCTTTTAAGGCATCTGGATTTTTCTCTGCAAATGATTTTGTCTTAATTAAAATAACACCATCTTTACCTTTATTACCATAGAGCGTTTGGGCATAAGGACTTTTTAATATTTCCATGGACTCTATAGAATTGGGGTCAATCTTATTTATATTTTCCGATATTTTACCATCAACTACAAATAATGGTTGAGGTTGATCAGGATTTAGCTTCCCTAAAGTCACCTTATCGGATTTGTCTGGGGCATATGTTAATTCAATTTTATTGGATTTATCATTAAAAGTATCCTTTCCGCTCACTATATTTTTTCCGGTGTTTATTTCTGAAGATGTCTTCCCTCCGAATTTAGTTGTAACCAAAACAACACCCTCTTTCCCTTTCTCTCCATACAGATCTATTGCAGCCTTATTTTTAAGCACAGTAATAGCCTCGATATCATTTGGATCTACACTATGAATATCATCAACTTTCTTTCCATCCAATATAAATAATACGTTTTTAGATAAAGATTTAATCTTTATCTTCGCACCCTGCTTAACCTTTACTCCATGAGCAGTAAACTTTGAGGTATCTGTCTTAATTCCAATAATTGAAACGGCTTCCTCTTTTACATTTACACCTATTACTTTTCCTTTTAACGTATCCTGAACTAAACCCGCTTCTTCAATGGTATTTTGCGCGGACTGACCAACGGATACTGCAGATTCTAAATCAATCTCTTTCGCCGAATCTGTCGCTTGCGTTATCTTAGCCTCTGCTTTATTTAGAGTAAATGCACCAGCTGTCAATACAAAAATAGGCAACATAAATGCGTACTTTCCGAGCTGTATTTTTGCAGATCTTTTTTTATTCATCATCATTATCCTTCGCTTTAGTGTCTTAAAACTAAACTGATTTCCTAATGTCGCCGACCCGCCGCTAGCATTGACACGTAGCAAGCTATACTGGTAGGTCTGTCTATCTACGCCATTATTGAGTACTTGCTGATCTGTTAGAAATTCCAAATTTTCACGGATTGCCTTTCGCATGAGCCATACAAAAGGATTGAACCAGCTGCTGATTAAAGTAAACTCACTGATCAGGATATCAATAGAATGCAAACCCTTTACATGAATATCTTCATGTTTAAAAATATCCATGAGCTCCGGTTCTGGATGATGATCTCTGTTAACGTATATTTTATTTAAAAACGAAAAGGGTACAATGGGTATAAAAACATTTCTAAAAAGATAAGATTGCCACTGTGCAGGTTCAGAATAAATATGAATTCGCAATAGGCTAATCATCTGAATTAAGAAGCGAATTGATAAAATCGTTACCCCTATGAAAAGTAAAAGGATCAATACATTATTTAAGGTAAAGACCGATTTGTCCACCTCTTGTCCGAGATCCATTGACCAATCCATCGCGATCTCCCCTACGGATGGAATTGGTTTTCTAAACCAGGATTGAATATCTAAGAACGGATAGGTAAATGAAAATAAAATACCTGTAATAAAATACATGCGGTTAAGCAGGTAAAATGTCAGATTCTTTAATAACAATACATATCCTAAGTATACAACACTTAGTAATACATTAATCTGGATCGCATAATTTAGGATATTTTCCATGGTTACTAGCTTTTATTTTCCTTGATCATTTGCATGATTTCTTCCAATTCGGATGCAGATAGCTTTTCTTCTTTCACAAAAAATGTAACCATCTCCTTATATGAATTCTTAAAATAGTCTCCTACGAAAGAGTGCATAAATGTCTCTTTATAATCTTCTTCAGAAATCAACGGTTCGTATCGATTTGCATTTGCATACTTAACTGACTTTACGAATCCCTTTTTTTCTAGATTTTTAACTGTAGAGGCCAATGTCGTATAGGGCATCTTCTCGCCTTTGATATTGTCCAAAATCTCTTTCACAAAACATGCCTTAAGATTCCAAATGGCCTGCATCGCCTGTTCTTCTTGTGCTGTTAACTTTTCCATACCTGATTATTAAACTACTAATTATACACAAGTCTACGAAATAATCGTAACAATTCAAATTAATAATTCTTTTTTTTTATTCTCTGGATTTTCAAATACTATTTCTCCATTGAAAAAAATGAAACACGCAATGTCAAAGCTGTCCTTGCTTATAGTTCAAGAGCATTATTATCAGAATTCAATATTGTGATCAAGTTCAAGATATCCACCTTGTCTAGTAATTCCCGATAAAAGTAAACTGTCAATAGATCTATGGCTGATAAACATGCTTTGACTGGGCCTGAATTAATATTCTAAATCCAAACCATATTCTATCATGCTATTCAAATCTTCAATAAATTTGAAAACAACTTACATTTATAATTGTGACAATTTTGTTAATAGCTAAAAACGCATTCAATTTTTTTTAGATTTGGTTCTATACATTTCATTACGATAAGGGTATTTCATTTATGGATTTCGATTTTAGGTTAAAAGTTTTTTACGTTGCGGCCAATACGCTCAACTTCACAAAAGCGGCATCAGAGCTTTTTATCTCACAGCCAGCTGTAAGTAAAAATATACAGGAGATTGAAAACTCCATTGGTACACCGTTATTTGAACGATTAGGCAACCGGCTTGCCCTTACTCCTGCTGGAAAGATTCTTTATAAACATGCGCAGGTCATTTTGGAACAATACAATCAGGCGACTTATGAAATCAACGAAATAACAGGAAAGCAAAATGGAAATCTCTTCCTGGGAATCAGCACAACGATTTCTCAATATGTAATTCCTAAAATGTTAGTGGAGTTTAATCTCCATTTTCCACAAAATGAAATAAAAGTCACGCAGGCTAATTCAAAACGGGTTGAGCAACTTCTTATCAAGAACGAAATTCATCTGGGGATTACAGAGGGATTGCCAGATAATAGATCATTAAAATTCACACCCTATATCAAAGATGAAATTGTTTTGGTCACCCGCAATACTAATCCTTTATGTAAAGAAGAGAGATTTGTCTTAAATGACATCTATAAATTAGCACTCGTATTCCGGGAACCTGGATCTGGAACTCGTGATATCATCGATTGCAAATTGAAAGAAGCTGGAATTTCGTTACAGCATCTCCATACAGAAATTATTTTATCATCCTCCGAAAGTATTAAAAGGTATCTAAAATACAGCAATACAGCGGCATTTCTTTCGATCCATGCGATACAAGAAGAGCTTAAAAACGGTGATTTAAAAATCATTGAGTTAGAAGATTTTAGCATAGAGCGTTATTTCTACATCACCCATTTGGTTGGAGGACTTGCGGGCCTTCCATTAAAATTCATGAACTTTATTCAACAGCATAAGGGTAAAATCTACTCATAACATTTCGTTATAACAGATAATAATTATGAATTATAACAGCATTCTGTAATAGGGTACATTTGTTTAAAACCTAGTATGAATGGAAGAGGATATTAAAAAAATTAGGAGGAGTAGCAATACCATTATTATCGTGACGAGCATATTATTATGCTTCATTGTTTTATCTGCTTATATGACAAATGCTTTAGCGCATAAATCTCCTGATAAAGAGTCTGAACAGAGCGAAATAATTAACCATGTTGATCAATTAAAACTGACACCTTATGCTGACAATGCCGAAGATAAAATGGCAAGCTATGGTGAAAAACTGATAAGGGAGACTTACAACTATTTTTATGAAAAAGATGGAAGTAAAATTGGTAATCATCTAGCCTGTACCAATTGCCACCTCAATGGCGGAACAAAATCATTTGCGGCTCCCTATGTAGGGCTTACAGGTGTTTTCCCGATTTACATTGGCAGAGAAGATAAAGTGGAATCACTAGAAGAGCGTATCAACGGTTGTTTTGAACGTAGCATGAACGGAAAAGCTATTGATGTGAACAGTACCGAAATGAGGGCAATTGTTACCTATATTAAACATATCAGTAAAGATACGCCAATTGGAAAGCGAATTACTGGGCAGGGATTTGTCAAAGTGACCATTCCGGAAAGAGCTGCCGATCAAAAGAATGGAGCTACTGTCTTTCAACAGCATTGCCAAAGTTGCCATGGTACAAATGGAGAAGGCCAAAAACTTGCTGGAACTAAAGGATATCAATATCCACCTCTATGGGGAAATGATTCCTACAATGATGGTGCAGGAATGGCACGTATGTTAACAGCAATGAAATTTATCAAAGCAAATATGCCTTTAGGTGCTACTCACGACAGTCCGATTTTAACAGATGAACAGGCATTTGATGTGGCTGCTTATATCAATTCTTTTTCTAGACCAATCAAAGCAAATAAGGAAAATGACTATCCTAACTTAGCAAAAAAACCAAAAGACTCACCTTATCCACCTTATAACGACGAGATAAGTGCAATACAACATAAATTCGGTCCTTTTAATTTTTAAAAAATGAATAAAACAATTATGATTATGATCCTTGCTATCTGTAGCATGGGTAAATTAGCGGCACAAACGCAAGAGGAAGCATTGGTGAAAAATGCGTCCTTTCAAGGAGCTGTTGCTGAAAAAAAATCGTATCATGCGATCTACCAATTGGATAGCAATGATCCAAAAACAATTGAGAAAGCAATTCGCAACATCAACAATGTGTTGGACGATCCACGATTAAAAGGAAAATTAACGCTTGAACTGATTGCTTTTTCTGGTGGTACTGAGGCATTTTTAAAAAGTACTTCTAAATATGAAGAACAGTTCAAAAAACTAATCGCAAGAGGGGTCCAAGTAGCACAATGTACCAACTCGTTAAAAGAACGTAATCTGACCAAGGAACAACTGTTTGATTTCATCGGTTATGTTCCCAGCGGTAATGGTGAATTGGTGATCAGAGCTCATCAAGGCTGGACAATTGTTAAACCATAATTTGAAAACAAGACATGCAAAAACTCGCTAAAACTATACTTGCTTTGTTACTTGGAACTTCATGTTCCTATGCACAAGATCATCAATTTCATCCTCCTTGGAATACCCCTCCTGAATCTGCTGTTAATTTTACGATCCCTGGAATTGACAACATCCCTGATCTTTATGGTGAAATTGAAAATCCACAATTGGTTATTTTCTTTGCCGGAAACCAGTTTATGGTTATCGATGATCTTATCAAAACTTTCAAGAAAGAACATCCACAGTACGAGCGCATATTTGTCGAAACATTACCTCCGGGAATACTGGCAAAACAAATTCAAGGTGGATCACTAACAATCGGCAATTTGAAGATTACGCACACGCCAGATATTTACACTGCGGGTCAAAGACGGATCACAGAGATGGCTGACTATTTTGATCAGACTATTGCTTATGCAACCAACAAACTTACCTTAATGGTTCCAAAGGGTAATCCGAAAAACATCAAATCCTTGAAGGATTTAAAACGTAAGGATGTTCGTATCAGCATGCCGAATCCAGCTTGGGAAGGTGTTGGCGAGCAGATAAAAACCGCTTATCGCAAAGTTGGTGGAGAAGAACTCGTACATACCATTATGGAAGACAAGGTTGCAGATAAATCTACTTATCTCACTAAAATACATCATCGAGAGAGTCCACTTCGAATATTAGAAGGTCAAGCCGATGTTGCTCCAGTATGGTACTCAGAGGCATTTTTTCAAAAAATGATCAAACATCCGGTAGAAAGTATTACCATTCCGGATAATGAAAACATTACGGCGAAATATATGGCTGGTAAATTGAAAAAATCTAAAAATAAACAAGCTGCTAGTGATTTTATGGCTTACCTCCAATCAGATTCTGCAAAAAACATTTATAAAAAATATGGTTTTCAGGTAGATTAAGCTTTAGCATTGCCTAAATTTTGTTTCAGGTTTCTGCGTGGAAGAATCAAAAAAGTCTTTCCTTTTATACTCATCGAAGAGGCAAATTGGAAGGGCTTTTTTTGTATTATGTGCATAAGCAACATTATGCTTAAAAAATTAGATTTTTACCTTATCAGCCAATTGAAAACTTTTGGATAAACAAATGGCGCGTATCAGTAATAACTAAGATTTTTAATTAAAAATAATGTCAAAAATGCTTAGATTATGGCATTATTATTACGAAAACCTAGTATATTAGCCCTCAATTTTATTACATTTGCATAAACACATGATAACATAAGAAGCTTATGTCTGAAACAGCATCTATTATTTTAAATGGTTCGTCATACGAATTTCCAGTTATTACTGGTACAGAAAACGAAAAAGCAGTTGACATCTCTAAATTGAGAGATCAATCTGGATATATTACATTAGATCCAGGTTTTAAAAACACTGGTGCAGCAAAAAGTGCTGTCACTTTCCTTGATGGTGAGACAGGTATTTTAAGATACCGTGGCTACCCTATCGAACAATTAGCGGAGAAATCAACTTTCTTGGAAGTTGCTTATTTATTGATATACGGAGACCTTCCAACAAAAGCAGTTTTAGAACAATTCAGAACGGACATCAAATCACAGATGATGATTCATGAAGACATGAAAAACTTCTTTGCAGGCTTTCCTTCAAAATCCCATCCAATGGGACAATTATCTTGTCTAGTTGGAGCTTTATCAGCATTTTACCCTGAATCTTTAGATCCAAATCCAACACCTGAAGAAGAAGACAAAACAATTATCAATTTATTGGCTAAAATGCCTACGATTGTTTCTTGGATTCAAAAGAAATCTTTAGGTCATCCTGTTGTATATCCTAAAACTAATTTAGGTTATATCGACAACTTCTTAAATATGATCTTTGGTGAAGTCAATCAGGATAAAACTTTTGATCCAGTTGTGATTGATGCAATGCATAAATTATTGATTTTGCATGCTGACCACGAACAGAACTGTTCGACTTCTACAGTACGTATTGTAGGTTCATCAAACGCAAATTTATATGCTTCTATTTCTGCTGGTATCAATGCCCTTTGGGGACCGTTACATGGTGGAGCAAACCAAGCTGTAATTGAAATGCTTGAAGCGATCAAAAATGATGGCGGAGATGCTGAAAAATATTTAGCGAAAGCAAAAGATAAAAATGATCCTTTCCGTTTGATGGGATTCGGTCACCGTGTCTATAAAAACTTCGATCCTCGTGCTAAAATCATTAAAAAAGCATGTGATGATATCTTAGAAAAATTAGGTGTTAATGATCCTGTTTTAGATATCGCTAAAAAATTAGAAGAAGCGGCATTAAATGATCAATACTTCATCGATAGAAAATTATATCCAAATGTTGATTTCTACTCAGGTATTATTTACCGTGCATTAGGATTCAACTCGGAAATGTTTACCGTATTATTTGCTTTAGGTCGTCTTCCGGGATGGATTGCACAATGGAAAGAAATGCGTGAAAACAAAGAACCTATCGGTCGTCCAAGACAAGTATATACTGGTCCGACGGAACGTGATTATGTTGAAATAACACAACGTTAATTCTTAAAATATTTTAATAAAAAAGCATCTTTCGAGATGCTTTTTTTATTTCCATAAACAAATGTCTATTAAACCAGTATATAATTTGTTTTTCCTTCTCTTAATTCATACCTTTTCATTAAATTTGCCTACTAGAATTTCACTTATTAATAATCATTACAAATAAGAATTGTTAGATTTATTCATCCATATCCTTGTTCCTGTTGCTATATTCATGTTTATAGCAGTTTTTACGTTGTTTGCGGTATATGCGGAACGTAAAATTGCAGGCTTTGTTCAAGATAGACTTGGTCCTATGGAAACGGGAAAATATGGATCTCTCCAGACCATAGCAGATATTTTAAAGCTACTACAAAAGGAATTGATTACTCCGCTACTAGCGGATAAAATTTTATTCCGCATGGCTCCTATTGTTATTTTCGTAGCTGTTTTCACGGGGTTTTCTGTTATGCCATGGTCTAAGGATTTTATCCCAGTCAATACACATACTGGCTTATTCCTAATTATGGCTATAGTCTCCATAGATGCTATTGGTATCTTAATGGCCGGTTGGGGTTCTAACAATAAATTTTCATTGCTTGGTTCTATGCGTGCAATTGCACAAATGGTTTCTTATGAAATTCCTGTAGGATTATCCTTGATCGCAGCCGTGATGCTTACGCAGACGCTAAATCTGAATGATATTGCGACGAATCAAGGTGTATTATCAACAGAAGAAATCAAGTTTTTAGGTATTTGGTCTATTAAAAATGTCGGTGGTATATTTGCCTGGAATATTTTTCAAGCCCCCCATATGATCGTCACCTATATTATATTTTTTATAGCGACTTTAGCAGAGTGTAACCGTGCTCCTTTTGATATTCCGGAAGCAGAATCAGAACTTGTTGGTGGCTTTCATACCGAATATGGGGGGATACAGTTTGCATTTTTATTTCTAGCTGAATATGCTATGATGTTTCTGGTATCCATGTTGGGTGTAGTTTTATTCTTAGGCGCTTGGAATACACCTCTTCCGAATATTGGCCCATTAAAACTGGCTGACTGGACAACAGGCTTTGGCTGGGGAATATTTTGGACTTTTTCCAAATCCCTCTTTTTAGTTGGGGTACAAATGTGGATCAGATGGACTTTACCGCGCTTACGTGCCGATCAACTGATGAATTTATGCTGGAAGGTTTTAACACCTCTCGCGTTTTTATGTATGGCTATATCAGCGATCTGGAGAATTTTAGTAATTGTTTAATTTGGTTAATTCGATATGATATTCAAAACGGCTTTTCATGCATTAACAACTGCTTTCAAGGGACTATCTTTGACAGTAAAGCATCTGTTTGGTGCTCGAAAGGCACGTCAAGAACTGGATATTACAAAAGATAATTATTTTGATAAACAGGATGGTATTGCAACAGTGCAGTATCCGAAAGTCAAAATGCCCATTCCTGAAGTTGCGCGATACCAGCTTGAAGTTGAGATCGACGACTGCATTGTCTGTGATTTATGTGCGAAGGCTTGTCCTGTAGATTGTATCGCAATTGAAGCGATCAAATCTCCGGAAGCAATCGGAAAAACTTCAGATGGTAGTGTCAAACGTCTTTACCCCGCTCAGTTTGATATTGACATGGCAAAGTGTATGTACTGTGGATTATGTACGGTTGTATGTCCAACAGAATGTATCACGATGACAAATCAATATGACCGCAGTTCAACGAAATTAACGGATCTGATTTATGGATTTTCGGATATGACCGACGATCAAGTTGCGCAAAGAAAATCTGAATGGACCAAATTTCAAGCTGAAAAGGAGGCAGCAAAATCAAAATAATGACTTTAGAGCTTTTTTTATTTTATGCTTTTGCACTTTTAGCTGTAGGTTCTGCCTTATTAGTAGTAAGCTTAAAAAATATAGCACGCGCGCTATTTTTATTTTTTGTTGTTTTATTTGCTATGGCCGGACTTTACTTATTTGCTTTAGCAGACTTTGTTGCTATTACGCAAATCATGGTATATGTAGGCGGTGTATTAATCTTATTGCTTTTTGCATTTATGCTTTCTAACAAAGAGCTGTTGCAAGATTTACAGCAAACAACAGGTTCTTTATTCTCCCTACCGACATGGAAGGTGCTACCTGTTGCTCTCGCCTTTTTTGGAGTCATGATTTTTGGCATTCTGGAATGGCAAGAATCTTTCCCAGCTTGGATGGCAACAGCTATCCAAAATAATACGGTTATCAAAAGTACAGACAATAATATCCATCAATTAGGTATTAAGTTTATGACCCAGTACGTGCTTCCATTTGAAGTTATTTCCATCTTTTTGATGATGGCTTTGATCGGAGCATCACATCTTTCACGAAAGGATTTACAAAAATGATCACCTTAACACACTTTCTAGTTGTCTCGGCCTGTATTTTTTGTATTGGCCTATATGCTGTTCTTGCAAAGAAGAACGCCATTATGATTTTAGTTGGCATTGAATTGATGATCAATGCGGCTATCCTCAATTTTGTAGCTTTCGGAAAGTATGATAAAATTAATTATGGGGGCCAAATATTTGCACTGTTTGCCATCGTACTTGCTGCGGCTGCTGTTGCAGTTGGATTGGCCATCATTTTAAATGTATACCGACAATACAGAAGCATTAATCCGGATCAAATTCGTGAATTAAAAGACTAGCATTGAACTATTTATTTGACATATCACCCATTAATACAGCATTGTTTGCTTTGGCAATGCCTTTGCTGGCTTTTCTATATCAGGCTGTTGTTGGTAAAAAAGATCGATCTGGCCTTGTTGGTACAGCGGCGATCATTTTAAGCTTCATCTTTAGTTTATTTACATTTCTCGATGTCTGGAACGCAATGCCATTATCTTCTGAGATCAGATGGTTTACAATAGGAAATACAACTTTTACAGTTGGTCTATTGCTGAATAACCTCAGCTCTTTGATGCTACTATTAGTTTCGACAATAGCGGTTCCGGTGCATATTTATTCTAAATCATATATGCACGATGATACCGGCATACATCGTTATTGGATGTATCTCAGTCTATTTTGCTTCGCAATGCTCGGGCTTGTCATCATGAACAATTTACTGCTTATGTATGTGTTCTGGGAACTTGTCGGGTTTGCATCTTATCTATTAATTGGATTCTGGTATACGAAGGATGCTGCCGTGCAAGCAAATAAGAAGGCTTTTTTAGTCAACCGAATCGGTGATTTGGGCTTCTTGATCGGCATAGCGATTGTCTACGCTCAATTTGGATCCCTCAATCTGATCAATCTATTTGGAAATGATGGACTTATCGCTAATACTAGTATTGAAAACGGCCTATGGATATCTCCACACAATAGTATGGATGCGATCTGGTTAACGATTACTGGCCTTGCATTTTTCTTAGGAGCGATGGCAAAATCAGCCCAATTTCCATTACATGTCTGGCTACCTGATGCTATGGAGGGACCTACATCTGTTTCATCTTTAATACATGCTGCGACCATGGTGGCTGCCGGTGTATTTTTAATGAGTACTTTATTTCCCTTATTCAACGAAACAGTCCTTTTGACTATTGCTATCATTGGTACCATCACTGCTACTACTGCTGCATATTTTGCTTTGGGACAATATGACATCAAAAAAATACTTGCTTTTTCGACAATTTCCCAATTGGGTTATATGATGGTGGGAATAGGTATCGGCACCTGGGATGCGGCTATGTTTCATTTATTGACACATGCTTTTTTCAAGTGTTTATTATTCTTATGTGCTGGGGCTGTTATCCATGAAATGGCACATCTGAAAGCGCATAGCAAGCATGATTTCGACCCACAGGATCTGCGCAATATGGGTGGACTTCGTCACTATATGCCACAAACATTTGTACTGATGACAGTAGCTTCCTTGGCACTTGCGGGTTTTCCGTTGACTTCGGGCTATTTATCAAAAGATAGTATCATTATTTCTGCATTCGAATGGGCATCAACAAAAGGAGCTTTGTTTCAGATCGTGCCAGTGACATTGATTATCGTCAGTATTATGACTTCATTTTATATTGGACGTCTAATTTTTAAGGCCTTCTTTTCGGAACTGCGTATCAAAAATCTATTGGGATCATCTATACATTTGAGTGAATCGCCTAAGCTCATGCTTTGGCCAATGTATTTCCTAGGCATATGCTGTTTCTTTCCTCTATTTTCGATCAATCCAATTTCCTATCATGACTCGTGGATAATGGATGGATTACTGGTCGATTACCCTTACGAAGCAAATCATCTTGCCCATCTGGTTATTCCTGTATTACTAACAGTCGGTGCATTATCAGTGTGGATATTAGGATGGAAATGGTATGCAAAAGGTCAATATCCACTAAATGAAAATAGTCTTGCAAACCGGTTATCCTTGCATCAGGGATATCTGAATTCATTTAATGAAACAATTATTGTCAACAGTATTTTGAAATTAAGTGCTCTATCCTATTGGTTAGATCGAAATATTGTTGATGGTTTTATACACAGCTTAACAAAATTGATCCAGCAGCTCGCGCATTTGAGTCATTGGCTTGATAAACATATTGTTGATGGTTTAGTTAATGCTATTGGAAAATTCGCTCTTCTGTTAGGAACTTTTGTGCGTTCACCCCAAAATGGGAGACTACAGACTTATTTATATTCTGTATTCTTACTTGTTATAGTTGGTTTAATTTATCTTTTATTACGTTAGAAAATGCCTACACTATCCTTATTAATCTTTTTACCTCTACTAGCGACAGCGATTATATTAGCACTTCCTAGTCGATTCAAGGATGCTTATAAATATATTGCCCTTGCTATAACTGCTATTCAGTTTCTATTGGCAGGAATGGCCTACTTCTCGTTTAATCCAACGGCAACAGGTATCAATACACTTGAAGGATATCAATTGGTAGAGCAACTGCCGTGGATTCGCTTGGATCTTGGAACTGTTGGTAAACTGGAGATTGACTACCTACTTGGTGTAGACGGGATTTCTATGCCTTTATTGGTTCTAAGTGCATTTGTCATGCTAATGGCAATTGGCGCTTCTTGGAATATCCAGAAAAGTCTTAAGGGGTATTTTGCCTTACTTATGCTTCTGAATATGGCGGTCATCGGTATATTCTGTGCTTTAGACTTCTTCTTATTCTATTTATTTTATGAGGTGATGTTACTCCCTTTGTACTTCCTCATCGGAATCTGGGGTGGCGAGCGAAGAGAATATGCTGCCATGAAGTTTTTCATTTATACATTATTCGGTTCTGTTTTCATGCTCTTGGTCATAGTAGGTCTTTACTTCTCGGTGATCAATCCTGTTACAGGTGCTCATACCTTTAGCATGATCCATATGATGAATCCGGACAATTATGTAGAAGGTTCTATTTTTGCACTGGATGGTTATCAGGAGATTTTTGGTATATCAGCCCGTCTGATTGGATTTATCGTACTTTTCTTTGCTTTTGCTATTAAAGTTCCTATTGTCCCGCTACATACCTGGTTGCCTGATGCGCACGTGGAAGCTCCGACACCCGTTTCTATTATCCTAGCGGGTATCTTATTAAAAATTGGGGGATATGGTATCATCCGCGTTTGTTTCAGCATCTTCCCTGATGCTGCAGCCACTAGTAACTGGTGGCTGGGTCTTATCGGGGTGATTTCGATCTTATATGGCGCCTTTAATGCATTAGCACAAAAAGATTTGAAACGAATGATTGCTTATTCTTCTGTATCCCATATGGGATTTGTGCTCTTGGGCTTAGCTTCTTTTACTGCAGAGGGTATTTCGGGAGCAATGTTTCAGATGATTAGTCATGGTTTTCTATCTGCGGCCTTATTTTTCTTGGTCGGTGTTATCTACGACCGTGTACATGACCGTTACATTCCACATTTTAGAGGATTGGCCAGTATTATGCCTAAATATACTGCTTATATAGCTATTGCATTTTTTGCTTCTTTAGGTTTACCTGGTTTCTCTGCATTTATTGCAGAGGCGTTTGTGATTATCGGAACATTTAATTCAGCAAGTTTAGGTACTGGTCTCCCAAGATGGATGGCTATAGCTGGATCTATTGGAATCCTAATGAGTGCGGCCTATCTGTTATGGACATTACAAAGAATGTTTTTTGGAGAAACAAGATTAAAAGGTGGAGATTCTTGGCAACAGGCCTTAGTCGATCTTTCCGTTAGGGAACAACTGGTCTTGTTCCCGACTTTAGCACTTGCTCTACTTTTAGGAATATGTCCTTTTATTATATTCGACCAAATGAATGCTTCTGTCATCAATTTGGTTTCCTTTATTCAACAGTATAACTAAAAACATGGCCGCATTTGCTTCATCAATTTCGTCAATTTTAGACCATATCATAGTAAGTATCCCTTTATTCAAGCCGGAACTTGCACTCATGATTGCTTTTGTATGCAGTATATTTTGCAGTTTATTTATAGACCGAATTTGGAAACAGAGTTCATTTGCTATTACCATAATCGGTTTATTACTTAGTTTATATTTCCTTTTTGATCAGAATAGCCTACTTACTGGTGAATCTGGATTTTTTGAGATGATCAAAATTGATAAATTATCTATTTTATCCCGAATCATCTTATCGCTATCAACTATACTTATAGCTGTATTCATCCAGCAACGTTTTTCAAATCAGATCCGTCCTATTGGTGATCTTTATGCAGTATTGCTCACAGCTACACTAGGACTGCACTTATTAACGATAAGCAGCAACTGGTTGCTGATTTTTATAGCGATTGAAACTTTATCGATCAGCTCGTACGTCATGGTCGGATATTTCTCTAAAACGAAATTTGAGGCTGAAGCGGCAATGAAATATGTTTTATTTGGCTCCATCTGTGCAGCGGTCATGCTGTATGGTCTATCACTTATTTACGGTTTCACGGGAAACTTAAATTTTGATAGCCAGCAACATATCCAGGGACTTATTGAAGCTCCAAAAGTCATGACCTGTATTGCATTTCTGTTTTTACTAACCGGAATTGGTTTTAAATTAAGCTTTGCCCCTTTTCATGTGTGGAGTCCTGATGTTTATCAAGGTGCTCCGACCCCGATAACTGCCTATCTATCAACAGTGCCAAAAATTGGTGCACTGGTTCTGTTATCACGTTTACTGGCGAGCTGGACTGCTAGCCCATTCTTCTACTCAGAGTTCTTAATCTCCGTTATCATCATCATTGCAATCGCTACAATGCTTATCGGAAATCTAGCCGCATTAAAGCAAAAAGATATTAAAAGAATGATGGCCTATTCTTCGATTGGTCATACTGGTATACTCTTGATGGTGGCTCTTGTTTATATTGACAACGATCCTAATGTTCTATTATTTTATCTGGCAATCTATGCTTTGATGAATATCGCAGTCTTTTTATTTATTGATCAACTGGAACAAGGTCTTGAAAGCACCACTATTGAATCTTATAAAGGTTTGGGTAAAAAATACCCGGTGATATTTGTGAGCTTCTCTATTCTGTTGATCTCACTAATCGGACTCCCTCCTACTGCGGGATTTATCGGAAAACTTCTGGTATTTTCTAAGGTGTTTGAACAGTACCAGACGTTAAATGAAATACCTTTATTATTCCTACTTATTGTAGGAGCCTTAACTTCTGTGATCTCGTTATTCTTTTATTTTAAAATTCCACTACTTGCATTTTTAAGAGATAGTGACACGGCTATAGCGTTACCAAAGTTCAACAGATTTTTAGTTCTTATAGCTGTTTCGATCAGTATTTTGGTTGTACTCCTCGGAATATATCCAGGTCTGCTTTTAGATTTATTAAAATAGGCTTCCAAATTATTCTTTCATCAATTAAGAAGTTCTTTTCGGGTATAGCAGCTAATACCCTAACAGCATTTCCTAAAACAGATTCTGGCAAATAAATTTGTTTTAGATATGACGCAATTAAGATTGTAAATAAAACAAATTTATCTAAGTTTGTACTATGATAAGTGCATTAGCTAACACTATTTTTCAACGTGCAATCGCAGATTATCACGTTGAAAACGAAATTGATCAAGTTATTCAAAACCCTTTTGAGTCGTCATCATTGGAACATTTACTGTATATGAAATGTTGGATTGATACCGTACAATGGCATATGGAAGATGTGGTCAGAAATCCTGAAATCGATCCTAAGGTAGGTTTATACTGGAAAAGAAGAATCGATGAATCCAATCAGCATCGTACAGATACTGTGGAATATATAGACAGCTACTATCTATTGAAATTTCAAGATGTTACTCCAAACGAAGATGCTAAAATCAACACAGAAAGTCCTGCTTGGGCAATTGACAGATTGTCGATACTAGCTTTAAAAATCTATCATATGGAGCAAGAGACTTTACGTAATGATGTAGCACCGAGCCATATCGATGCTTGTCAAATTAAATTGAATATTCTTTTAGAACAACGTGTTGATCTCTCTCAGAGTATTGATGAATTGCTTTCTGATATCCAAGCTGGAAAAAAATACATGAAAGTCTATAAACAGATGAAGATGTATAACGATCCGAGTTTAAATCCTGTATTGTATCAAGCATCAAAATAATGTCTTTACCATCCAAAATAATTGTTACGCGCTTCTCTGCCATGGGAGATGTTGCCATGGTTGCTTCAGTCTTGAAGGAATTTGTGCAACAGTACCCTGCTGTAACGATTATTATGGTAACCCGTCCACCTTTTAAGGCTTTTTTTGAAGGTATTCCGAATGTACAATTCCATCCTTTTAATCCCAAAGAACAACATAAGGGTTTAAAAGGTATTGTCAATCTAAAAAGAGAATTAACTTCTTATGGTGCCGATGCAGTTGCTGATCTACATTTTAATTTAAGATCTCGAATTTTAGCAGTTCTTTTTAAAGTATCGGGACTTGTGGTCAAGCAATTGGACAAAGGCCGAAAAGAAAAAAAAGCACTTACCCGATTTCAAAATAAGGTTTTGAAACCGTTAAAACCGACTGTTGAACGTTATGCCGATGTATTTCGTGATCTTGGTTTTAAATTTATATTGCAGAATAAATTAGAGCCTACTAAGTTGGCATTACCCAACTTAGCACATGCTTTATTTTCGGATGATGAAAGCAGAAAAATTGGAATCGCCCCATTTGCACAACACCCCTATAAAGTCTTTCCTCTTCCAAAAATGCAGGAAGTAATTGCTTTCTTATCCCAGAACAACTTTGACATATTCATATTTGGCGGAGGGAAATTGGAACAAGCACAAGCTGAAAAATGGCAAGCACTATATCCCAGTGTCCACAGTACAATTGGTCGTTTCAATCTTAAAGAAGAACTTGCTATTATTTCTAATTTAGACTTAATGATCAGTATGGATTCTTCAGGTATGCATATGGCTTCTTTAATGGGTGTTCGTTGCTTGTCGGTGTGGGGTGCTACCCACCCTTTTGCGGGATTTCTTGGTTATGGACAATCCATAAAAGATTGTGTTCAGGTAGAACATCCTAATAGACCAAATTCAATATATGGGAATAAGCCCTGTGATTGTGATGGTAAGGAAGCAATTGATTTAGTCTCTTCGGAAATGATTATTAACAAAATAAAACAAATTATCTAAATTTGAATTTACAGATAATCGAATAATACTTTTACCCACTTTAAGTAACATCTAAAATAAGACAATATACAAGTAATAAAATGTTAAGAATAGGATTTGATGCAAAGCGATTTTTTAATAATCACACAGGGCTAGGGAACTACAGCCGTGATTTAATTCGCATATTACGTGCTAATAATCCTGAGATAGAATACCTCCTTTACACACCACAAACTGGAAAATCTCACTATAATAGTCTAGTTCCAGATCATATTATTAAACGTCCCTCTGGTTTTATAAATCGTACCTTACCAAGTAATTGGCGTTCTAACCGTATTGTTAAGGATTTAGAACATGATCAGATTGATATTTATCACGGTCTTTCCGGAGAGATCCCAATAGGTCTAGAAAAAACATCCATTAAATCTGTCGTGACAATTCATGATTTGATTTTTATTCGCTATCCTGAACTATATAAAAAGATTGACCGTGCGCTTTACCATAAGAAATTTAAATATGCATGCGAGCATGCAGATCAAATTGTAGCGATAAGTGAACAAACCAAATTAGATATTGTTGATTTTTTTCACATTTCTAAAGACAAGATCAAAGTCATCTACCAAGGATGTCATGAATCATTTAAATCTGTTAAATCGGAAGAAGAAAAGCAAACCTTAATTAAGAAGTTGGGTCTTCCCAACGAATTCATATTGAATGTAGGTACAATCGAGCCTCGTAAAAATGCATTTTCAATTGTCCAGGCAATTAAAGATAAAGATATTCCTTTAGTTATAGTTGGTAAACAGACTGCTTATGCTAAGGAAATAAAATCGTACGTTGCGGCTCATAATATGGAGAATCGCGTAATCTTTTTACAAGGATTGACAATGAATGAATTATCGGTTCTCTATAGCATTGCTAAGATATTTGTTTACCCTTCAATTTTCGAAGGTTTTGGAATACCTATCATTGAGGCATTATATAGTGGAACCCCTGTTATTACAACAAATTCTGGCGTTTTTCCTGAAGCTGGAGGACCATTTTCCCGCTATATTGATCCGAATGATATAGATCAATTAGCGATTAGTATTGATGCCATCCTGAATTCTCAGGAAAAACAGGAAGAAATGCGTCAAGAGGGATTAGCATATGCGCAGCAGTTTAATGATGAAATCTTGGCTGCTCAATGGATGAAGCTTTACAAAAAAATTAGTAAATGAGAATAGGTTTTTTTAATTCGATAGAGACGTGGGGCGGAGGTGAAAAATGGCATTTTGAGTCTGCTGTACATTTTGCAAAGCTTGGTCATGATGTTTATTTTTTTGGCTCAAAGAACAGTAAATTAAAAACCAAGCTACTTGCATTCCCTGCAATCACATATATTGAAGTCCATTTAACTAATCTTAGTTTTCTAAATCCGGTAAAGAGGTGCTATTTGACTTCGACATTTGAAAAGTTACAGATTGAAGTCGTATTAATCAATAATCCGAGAGATTTAAAAATTGCAGCTTACGCCGCTCATAGTGCAGGAGTTCCTCGTATTATATACCGAAGGGGATCTGCTATTCCTATCAAAAATACATTTCTAAATCAGCGTATTTTTGGAAACTATATCACTGATGTGTTAGCAAATTCCTATGCAACTCGAGAAACGATATTAGCAAATAATCCTCAACTGTTTCCAAAAGAAAAAATTAGAGTAATTTACAACCCTATCGATTTTCAAAAATTTGATCAATTAGTTTATAAAAAAATAGTTCCCGATCGCAAAGATGATTCATTAATTATAGGAAATCTAGCAAGACTTGCTCCACAAAAGAATCAGAAGTTTTTAATCGATCTCTCTTTAGAATTAACCCGACTACAGATTAAACATCAGATTTACATTACAGGAAAAGGTGAACTGGAAAGCGAATTAAAAACTTATAATATAGAAAAGGGGACAGATAAGAATGTTCATTTTCTAGGATTCACAGATTCCCCGAGGAGCTTTTTAGTTGATATTGATATTTTTATATTAAGTTCACTATGGGAAGGTTTTGGATATGTACTAGCAGAGGCTTCTTTAGCAGAGAAGCCCATTATAGCTTTTAACAGTAGTAGCAATCCTGAATTAGTAAAGGATAACATCTCTGGCTTTTTAACGGAAGTAAATAGTATTCCACAAATGGTGGAGAAAATCAAAAAACTACAAGACATTAAGCTTCGGAAAGAAATGGGGACAGCAGGAAGGAAATTTATACTAAAATCCTTTGATAAAAATATAATCTACAAGAACCTCGAAGATTATATTTTAAACAACTAGTTTTTAGTGTACTTTTACGTAAAGTTCTAAATATTTCAAAACACCCCAAGAAGAAACCCAGTATTCTTACTTTAACACTTCTTCATATAGGTTCCAATATTGTTTTGCTGCCATATCCCATGAAAATTGTCCGGCCCACTTTTTTATATGGGAACTTCTATCAGTAGAATTAATTAAGTTCATAATGTGAAATTTACCAAAATTAATCATATAATCCTTCTCGGTTGAATCTAAGAAAAAAGCTTCCTCACCACCGATTTCTGGTAAGCACGTATTTGTAGATAATAGCACTTTCTTACCAAAAGACATGGCCTCTATAACAGGTAAACCAAAACCTTCGGCAATTGACGGAAAAACAAACATGGCGCAGTTACTTAGATATTGATATTTTTCTTCCTCCGTAATTGGCCCAGTAATAACAACACGATCCAAAACTCCTAATTCTTTAGCAATAGATAGGATATACTTATCATAACCAATTTCATTGACAACACCACTTATTACTAGTTCTAGATCATTTCCAACTAATAAATATGGCAAAACATGAAAATTCTTTTTATGGTTTACAGTACCAATTGTAAATAACAGTTGTTTTCTAATATGCTGATTATTTTCTGCAGAATGATATTGATTTACAATTTCTGTCTCAATATTATTCCCATTATACACTATATGTATAGGTTTACCTCTTAAATCACAGTGTTGTTCCAAATCATTTTTAACATACTTAGAGATAGCAACAATACAATCTGCACGATCCAAATTGTCCTGCAGTTTTTTTAAATAATATTTTTCCTTTTGTACAGATTTTCCTTCCTTAAGAAAGTTAAGATCATGAATAGTAGATAAAACTTTAGTTTTTGTGCCTTTACTTGGAAAGTATGAACTCAATTGATATGTTGAATGCCAGAGGTCTACATTATTAAACCTAGGCATCCAAAATTTATGTAACGATTTTTGCTTAATATAATTAACTCGGTCACCAAAGTCTTTTTTAATAGCATCCGGATAATAAAATGATAATTCAGCATCAGTTGTTTGGTTTTTCAATAAAGATAAGCCAAGGTGTTTACAAAAGAAATATAAGCCTGTATGCTTATGTTTCATTCTTTCAGTATCAAATATAATTTTATAACTCATTGACTCAATATCACACTTTCGATTAACAGTTTTTTCCTTGATAATAAAGGAATCCCTAATTAAAAAAATTGATTTTAGAAACTTAAACTAATCTTTAATCAAGGAGTCATTTAAAAACTCTTCTTCCAAAACTTCACTATGGTTATTTAGAAAATAGCTTTCTCCTTCAGATTGTATTTTTTTATAATAGTTCTCATCATTAAAAAGCCTATTTATTTCATTGGCAAATTCTACTCCTGAGGATGCAACAATGCAACCATTCTGCTTCTTATTAAACAAACCATCTATTCCTCTTATATTAGTAACAACTGGCATGCCATAAGATAATGCTTCCACAACTTTAATTTTTATTCCAGTCCCAGTTAACATAGGACACATAAATACTTTCGCATTCACGAAAAGAGATTTTAAGTCTTCCACAACTCCAAGCGTTATTACTTGGTTTGAGCCAGAAAAATATTTACTAATACTACCAGCAACTACGATTTCAATATCTTTGTTGATATGTTGTAATACTTCCTTTAGGAACCATTTAACACTTCTTTTGTTATGATCATTGTCACTTGCTACATAAAAAAGTCTTCGAGAGTCTTTATTACATAAAAACTCCGATTTACGATTAGGAAATGAAATAGGAACTAGCTGTACTGGTTTTTGGGTAAACTGCTCAAATATATATTTTTCTTCTACAGAATATGTCCAAATTTCATCAAACTCTTTTAAGATGCCCACTTCCTTTTCTAATATTCGATATGGCAATGATGTTGATTTCTTAGCTCTATATGTGGTTAAATACTGACCTGTTATAAAATCATGTGTATCAATTATTGAAATTTTATATGATTTTAAATTTTTAATAAGACTTCCCCAATTAACATAACTAATTATAGCAAAATCGTATTTTTTATTTCCAGTAAATTTTTTAAAATTAAATTTTAAAAGATATGTTGTTAAGTCGATTTTACTCTTTGTAAAACCGAAGATAAACTCCCATATTTTATACTTGAAAATATAACTCAAAAACTTTTTCCTGTCTATTTTCCTATCCAAAACAACAAGATTAATTGTAGGATACTTATCTGCGAACATCCTAATACTTTCATCATTCCAATTACCCCAAAATCGCTCTGTAATGAAATCGACATCAAATTCTCCAGATTTTCTGCTAAAATAGTCCAACATCTTAACAAACCTTGTAATATTACCAGCCTTGTTATTAAATGGATTATCAGGAACGAAATAAAGTATTTTTTTCTTCTTCGACATTTAAAATGCTTAAATTAATGATCGATACATATTGTCATACGACTACGACCAAAATGGATATTATTTACTAATTCCACCAACAGATATTGATTTTAGATCTTTTAAAACTTTTTTAAATATAAATTTATAAAAACAGCAATAACTTCTTAACGAAAATAATACACGAAACGCAACACAAAAAGAATTATTTATTTTAATATTATAACTTACTACTAATGATATCATCACAATAAAAGTTATTATAAAAAAATAGGTTTACAATGATATCCAAATTGTAATTTTGAACTAATTCAAAGTAAACAAAATGGTAGATGTAATAGAAACCTATAATATTTAAAATTTTAATGGTATTGCGATCAATTAAAAAATGAGCCGTCGTAAAACTCAATAAATAGCATTACTAATATTCTATATATTATTTTTGGCTGTCATATTCTAATATTTTTCGTAACAGCGGACGAATATACAATCTCTTGAACAAATTTTTGCCATTTTTCACTTATACTTTCTTCACTAAAGTCCTCTATACTTATTTTAGCATTCTTTCCCAACTGATCACGTAGCGCTGGACTGACCATCAACTTTTCTAAACACACACACAATTCTATATTATCATTTACCAAAAAACCTGTTTCATTATGTTTTATTATTTCATTAACTCCAGAACAGCTCTTAAAACCAATTGCAGGAAGACCTGCGGACATTGCCTCGGCAAGAGCTAGCCCAAATCCTTCATACTTACTAGGAAATATAAATATATCAGCTTCTTTCAATTTTTGAATTGGATCCTCAGTAAATCCTTTCAAGAAAATTCTATCCTCCATATTTAAATCAGTAATCTGTTTTTGTAAACGTTGCATATCTGATCCTACTCCCCACAATTCAAAATCCCAATTTATATACTGGGGCGCTAATTTTGCAAAACTTTCAATAGCGAGATGTTGTTGTTTACATGCCATATCTAAACGAGCAATGTGAATAACCTTGTATCGATCTTTTGAAATAAAATGATTAACAAACTCCTTAATTCTGGGGACAGGATTAGGAATTACGGCAATTTTGCCGACAAAACAATCTGGTAAGTAATCAGAATAACCTGCAAATAGTAATTGGACTCCAGCAAGATTCTGAAATGAATTTTTTAATAATTTGACTTCGAATGGTTTTCTACCTCCAAAAATATTTGTATAATCATAATCTGGTCTACCATTGACAGAATCAATAATTGGAACAGTTATTTCATTATTATAAGTAATCTCCAATAAAGAGCCTATTGACATAGTAATAATTACATCAGGCTTTACTTCATCAATATAAGTTTTCCAGGCTTTTGCACGACGTTCCAAATTATAAACAAATAGATTTTGTTCGCCTTTCATGCTCATTTTTAAAATAGAATTATAAGCCTTGGCATATTTTTTACGAATTTTATGAATAAGCCAATTTAAAGGATTACTTCCACTATAATTTGATATAGGAATTTGATTTTTTTGTATTAGATCGGGGCTATAGATGTTTGTTACTTTAACTAGTGAGTGTAACTTGAATATCGCCTTTCCTGAGATATTCTCATTTGTTGCAATTTCAACCTGATGCCCATTATTAACAAAACTGTTAGCAAGAAAAGAACAGATCTTTTCTGTTCCCCCACTTCCGTTAATAAAATAAAGATGCTGAACCAACAATATTTTCATAATCAATTATTCTTTGCTCCTATTTTGCTTTGAAGCCTTAATGTTTTCTTTTTCGAAAATGGAACGAATTTCAGCAAAAACAATTTCAGCTTAATTTTTCTTATTTTTTTATCTTCACATTTTCTATAAAATTCTTCAAAGTCTTGATATGTGTTTGCTGACAAGAAATACCTAAATAAAAAGCTTAACTTTTTTTTATCGTTTTCAGTTAAAAATGGAAGTACCTTATCATTCATAAAAACACGAATAAGTCCAAAAAGTCTCTCTCTTTGAGAATTATTTAGAGACATCTTTAAATACCTAAGTTCGAAAGGTTCATGTTCTATAAAAAGTGCCAAATGAAGGGCATGTGATTTATGAAGATTATATTTTGTATAAAAATTCTTTAAAATATTGAACCAAATTGGAATCTGATCTAAAACTTTATCGCTATTTTGATTGATAATATTATGATTTTGATCATCATGTTGACGATAGTAATAGGAACTATTTGGACTTAAGCTAATTTGGGTTGTTAATGCAAGTAATTGATGCGAAAATAAACCGTCCTCACATGGTTGTATACCAACAGGAAATCTAACTTCAGGATATTGTTGCAAAAATTCCCGTTTTAAAAGCATCCCCCAAGTAGGTAAAGCCATAATATTGGGGAAACGAGAGCAACTATGTGCTCCAACGACAACGATATCACTTTGACTACTTATAGCAATATCAAATGAATTTTTTAAAAATGTATTCTCCATTGTATCGTCTGCATCCAGAAAAAAAACATATGATCCGGTTGCTTCTAGTAGCCCCTTATTTCTAGCTACCGATACCCCAGAATTACTCTGGTAAAAGTAATGGATATGAGCATGCTCGACTACATATTTCTCACAAATTAACGCTGACCGATCAGTACTTCCGTCATTTACCAAAATTAATTCAATACATTTGATATTCTGATTTAAAACACTCTTTATAGCCTCCTCAAGAAAAGATTCACAATTATAGATTGGAATAACAACAGAAACATCAACTTTATTAGCACTCATATATCAAATCCTTATTCGTTAAATTTAAATTCATAATACATTA
Organism: Sphingobacterium sp. B16(2022); assembly: GCF_012030425.1. Classification (GTDB taxonomy): domain Bacteria; phylum Bacteroidota; class Bacteroidia; order Sphingobacteriales; family Sphingobacteriaceae; genus Sphingobacterium; species Sphingobacterium anhuiense. The sequence goes on from NZ_JAAUVN010000003.1 coordinate 77,411, forward strand.
ATTATCAAACTCTGAAAAACTCATTTAGTAAGAAGTAGTGCGCCAGTCAATTTAAAATATCAATTTTAAAAAATCTTAAAATAAAAAAGTATTATGTTATTACCAATATAATGAAACGAAATTATAACTTTTATTTCTTTTTAAACCTATCTTACTGAAAATATAGAGCCATGATATGGGATTAGTAAAAAAAAGAATTGAATAATTAATTTGTAAAATTTGTAATTTAGGGGCAGAATAAATTGAATATGACGAATCAAAACACCAAGCTATCGATAATAACAATAAATTTAAATAATAAAGATGGTTTAAAAAAAACACTAAAATCAATTGATAATCAGTCAAATAAAAATTTTGAATATTTAGTAATTGATGGAAATTCATCAGATGGGAGTCAAGATTTAATAAACAATTCTGGATTTATTGATATTAAAATTTCTGAAAAAGATAGTGGAATCTATGACGCAATGAACAAAGGTATTCAACTGGCAAAAGGCGAATATTTATTATTCCTCAACAGTGGAGATTACCTTAACAACTCCGAAGTGATTAATAATATTATATCGCAACTAGATGGCGAAGAAATTATTTATGGATCTCTGATCTATGAGGATGAAGATAGTTCAAGAGTTCAACACTACCCAAGTAAATTAACCTTTAGCCAATTCCTTTATGAAACTATAGGTCACCCATGCTCATTCATAAAAAAAGATTTATTTACAAGATATGGATTATATGATACATCTTATCCAATAGTTGCTGATTGGGCATTTTTCACTAAAGTAATTGTCAAAGAGAATGTCAGTACCAAACATATTAATGAAATCATAACCAACTTTGATCTTACGGGTATTACAGCTAGACCTGAGAATCACGATAAAATTAATGCAGAACGTGATCGTTTTCTCAAAGAAAATTTTTCTTTTATACTTGAAGATTTCACTAGAACTACTGCGGCTGTAAAAAAATTAGAAAGAATCCAATCATCAAAAGGATTTAAAATACTTAAAGCATTCGGAGTAAAGAAATTTCAGTAAAGGATTTATTGAAATTTCTGAATCTACTTGGTCTGTCAAAGAAAACCGATAATTACAGTTATTTTAACCTAAGCTTTTATAGATTTTAATTGTTTTTTCAATACATGAATGCATGCTGTAATTTATTAATTTTTCTTTTCCTTTATTTATTAAGCTTTCACGTAATAATTTAGATTCAAGCAAACTTTTCATTTCACTAACAAAAGAATCTAAGGATTCCACTTCAAAATAAGCCGCGGCATCTCCTGCAATCTCTGGAAAGCAACTTGCATTACTTAATAATACCGGACATTCATTTTTAAAAGCTTCCAAAATAGGCAAACCAAACCCCTCATAAAGAGAAGGATAAACAAAAAATAAAGCTTTCGTATATAATAGATTTAACTGCTCATCAGTAGCTGCTACGTGAATGACTTTATCTGTTATATGATTTCTATATAAAAGTTCCTGTTCAGAAATTGCCAAGCTACTACCAGCCAATACAAGTTTGAGTTCAGGAAACTGTATAGATAATTTAGAAAAAGCTTGAACCAGCAAACTAAAATTCTTATATCCGTATCGGTTACCGACATATAAAATATATAATTCCGGAAGGTTTCGAATATCTTCATAAACTAATGGTTGATTTAAATCAATACCATGATAGACTACTTCAATTTTATCTTCATTCAAGTTGTAATATTTCAGGATGTCACTTTTTGTTTTCTCGGAAACAGCAATTATTTTATCTGCTTTCTCAATATGCAATCGCTTATTGTGAGCAATTGGAGAATCCGATGAAAAAATATCTGGGTAATTTTCATAAATCATATCGTGAATTGTAATAACAAGTGGCTTCTTAAGATCCTGAATAAAATAGGGATCATAATATGTAGGATGAAAAACATCAATGGAGGAATTTTGAAGAGCATTTAATGTTACAAGTTGATTTTTCGTTATTGATTTATAAGGTTTTCGTTGATACTTCTTGATTTTTTCAATAAAATTGAAAGCTCTAATATGCTTTTCAGATAAATAATGATTGATATTACCATACACATCTATGCGATATGACATATCTTCAACCTTATCGATTCCATTCATCAATTCTACAAAATATCGAGAAATACCCCCAAACTTTTGTGCTGCAAAAATTTGATAATCAAATAATACCTTCATTAATCTTATATTTTATAATTCAATCAATTGCTATAAAATGAAAATTTCCTTTTCCAAAGTGAATAAATTCAGAATATGAATTTATTCACTTATATGAAGGCAACAATTATCATTTTTGACAAATATAATTCACTTAGTCGAAACTGCTTTCAACCTATCAAAACTTATTTTATGAAAAGCTTTAAAAACATCATAATCAAAGTAAATTACAAGCAAATAGTCTCGCAATAATACTGTTTGTAAGTATATCTTATTTGGTACTATATTGCAAGTAACTCATTCCTTATTTATCATTGAAATTAAGGATATGGTTATTCAAATCTTAACAAGTATGTCTAAATACAATATTACCATTAATTTAATGTTAAACTTTCCTATTCTTTGAAATAATAAATCGATTTTATTTATATTTATATGGATAACTTCAGAATATGTCTAAAAATCTCTATATCGTCCGTCATGCCAAGGCTGAACAGTCATTTTCTAAGAAAGATTTTGACCGTATATTATTAGATAAAGGCATAGAAAGAGCACAACGTGTTTCCCATCAGCTTGCTCTACAGATGCAAGCGGATTCTACTACGCTCTGTATCTCATCATCTGCAATCAGAGCATATCAAACTGCAGAAATATTTATTAAAACAATTAAATACCCTCAAATCGCTTTAATTAAAGAAGATCAGCTTTACGAGGCTACTTATTTGGATATTCTAAAACTAATCAACCAGGTTCCACCACATATTCATACACTATTTATATTTGGCCATAACCCTGGTTTATCAGATTTTATTGAATATGTGAGTAATGAATCTGTCCCTTTATCAACATCGCAAGTTGTACATCTTATTCTTGATGAGGGTTTTGATTTTAATACCCTAACATCCAATACTGCTACGCTTTTAAATACCATAGTATAATTCATTTTTGTACCTTCGGGTTATGGCAAATCAATTGCAATTTGAAAATTCTCCTTATTTGAAACAACATGCGCACAATCCGGTTCACTGGATGCCATGGGGGGAAGAAGCATTAAAGAAAGCACAGGAAGAAAATAAATTGATCATCATCAGTATCGGTTACTCTGCCTGTCACTGGTGTCATGTGATGGAACGCGAAAGCTTTGAAAATGACGTGATCGCACAGACCATGAATAAGTTTTATGTTCCGATTAAAATAGATAGAGAAGAGCGTCCCGATATTGATCAGGTCTATATGACTGCAGTACAGTTGATGACAAATGCTGGTGGATGGCCATTAAACTGCATCTGTTTACCTGACGGTAGACCCATCTATGGTGGTACTTATTTCAAAGCTCATGATTGGCAGAATATTTTAATTCAGATTGCCCGCATGTGGGAAGAACAACCTGCTGTAGCAATGGAATATGCTGACAAATTGACAAAAGGCATTCAACAGAGTGAGCGATTACCTATAAATGCAATACCGGAGCAATATAAGTTTGAAAATTTAGAAGATATTATAAAACCTTGGAAAGAATTATTTGATCCGAGAGACGGTGGTTATCATCGCAGTCCAAAATTTCCGCTTCCTAACAACTGGTTATTCTTATTGCGTTACGCTGTTTTATCGCAGGATACTGAAACACTAAGCCATGTTCATTTTACGCTCCAAAAAATTGCTTCTGGAGGTATCTACGACCACATCGGAGGTGGCTTTGCGCGCTATTCAGTCGATAGTGAATGGCATGTCCCACATTTTGAAAAAATGCTGTACGACAATGGCCAACTCATTTCCCTGTATGCAGAAGCTTATCAACAGCAACCCCATCCTTTATATAAACGTGTCGTTGAAGAGACAATTGCTTGGGCGCAACGCGAAATGTTAGCTCCGAACAATGGCTTTTATGCAGCTTTAGATGCCGATAGTGAAGGCGTCGAAGGAAAATTCTACACATTTGACATCGTCGAAATTAAAACGGTGTTAGGTGAAGATGCTGATTTATTTATCGCTTATTACAACATAACTGTTGAAGGTAACTGGGAAGAAGAAAAAACTAATATATTGATTTGTGACATTGATGCTGATAAAATGGCTAAGGAAGCTGGCTACAACACAGAAGAATGGGAAATTTACCTACAGTCAATAAAGAAAAAGCTATTTGACTACAGAAAAAATCGTATTCATCCTGGACTTGACCACAAACAGTTGGCAACATGGAACGCGTTAATGCTAAAGGGGCTGATTGATGCATACCGCATCTTTGATAAAAAGGAATACTTAGAGCTGGCTTTACTGAATGCTGAATTTCTGAAGAGTGAATTGATTGCCGGCGATTTCAGTATCTTACATCAGCCACAAGATTCAAATCGCAGTATCCCCGGTTTTTTAGATGATTACGCTTTTACGATCACTGCATTTACAGCACTTTATGAAGCTACATTTGAGGAAAAATGGTTACAAACAGCAACCTCATTACTCGATAAAACAATCGAATTATTTTATGATAGCGACGAAACAACGTTTTACTACAGTGCATCGAGCGCAGAAAAATTAATTGCCCGAAAAAGTGAAGTCATGGATAATGTCATTCCGTCATCTACATCAGCAATTTGTCATCAATTAAAAAAAATAGGCCTACTAACTGACAATGAGGAGTATACGGCAATTTCAGATCAGTTATTTGCCAATGTATTCCCACAAATCAAGACATATGGTTCTGCATATTCAAATTGGGCAATATTATTGTTAGAAGAATTGTATGGTTGCAATGAGATTGCGCTAACTGGAGAAGATGCACATGCATTTCGTAAGGAGCTAGATCATTATTACATTCCGAATAAAATTGTATTGGGTGGAACAAAAAGCAGTCTACCATTGTTATTAAATAGACAGGGTTTAAATTCAAAAGCATACCTTTGTCGAAATAAAACATGCAGTCTGCCACAGGATACAATTGCAGAACTTATAAAAATAATAGAATAATAACGGGGGATATCCCAAAAATCAAAACAAATGGCAATAGTAACTAATGACGTAGTAGCGTTAACTTACAAACTTCACACAATCGAAAACGGCGAAAAAGTATTCGTAGAAGAAACAACAACAGAAAATCCTTTAGACTTCTTATATGGTGTAGGCATGATGCTTCCTAAATTTGAAGAAAACATCGCTGGCTTAAATGTTGGTGACACTACTGCATTTGAATTATCTGCAGAAGATGCTTATGGCGAAAAAGACGAGCGTGCTGTTGCCCAATTACCAGCAGATATGTTCAAAGAAACTGGTTTACCTCCAGTAGGTGAGGTTATCCCTTTACAAGATAACCAAGGTAACCAATTTCGTGCAGTAGTTGTAGAAGTAACTCCTGAAGTTGTAGTTGCTGACTTAAACCACCCAATGGCTGGTAAATCATTACATTTCGAAATCGAAATTTTAAATGTACGTCCTGCAACTGAAGAAGAGTTATCTCATGGTCACTCTCACGGTGTAGATGGTACTCAAGGTCACTAATTCTGACCAAAATATTTATAAGAGACGGATGTTGGTTCAAACCAGCATCCGTTTTTATTTGTAGTAATTATAACGTATAGTCTAATTTCAGAAAGGAGCTAACAGTTCTGACTGTTGATTAATAACTTCAGCTATAAGAGAAATTGCAATTTTTCATCGATTTCGCGCTATGGCGGCTTCATTTCGTCGCCAGTATATGACATTTCCGCACGTGGCGGAATCGTAGTGACCACTGTATGTTTCATTTCCCCACGTGGCAGAATCGTTTTGTCCTATGACTGCATCATTTCACATATTATGGAATAGTGTCGTTGCTTGTATAAATCATTTCCCCACGTGACAAAATCGTTTCGTCGCCTGTCCCTGCCATTTCCTTACGTGGCAAACTCGTTTCGCCACCTGTCTGTTTCATTTACCCCTGTGGCGGAATCGTTTTATCCTTTGTCGAAAGCCTCCCGCCATAGTGCGAAACCATGCTCCTGTTTTGCAATAACTCTATAATGAAGCATGGCCCATAGCCTCCATAGCGTATTCTCAATCATGGCTACCGCGAATATTACACATCCTTCTTATTCATTTCAAAGTAGTCTGACTCTTAATTGTCACCAAACCATAAAATGGTCATGGCAGTCACCTCGTCCATATATTGACTTGAATAATCGAGACCCCAAGGACAAAATGAAAGAAGAATACGGAAAATATCTTCCTATCTGTGGCGTAACTGCACCGAATCGCCCAACTCACAAACCTATAACTTTTGAGTTTGAAAAACTTTAGCTAAATCCTGTTTTTTAAGAATTGTCTTTATAATCATATTGTTGTAACTTTCATATTCACAACCTACTATTATGAATCATTGCCTTAAACCTTTGTCGCCCGTAACATCTCTCTCTTCCCTGGTGCTCCCGGTGCTTTTTCGATCGTAAATCCTAGTGCTTTCATGCTTCTTTTGAGATTGCCGGTAATAGCATAGGTAACAAATACACCTCCTGGTTTTATAAATTTTGAAACATGTGCCAAAGCCTCATCTGACCACATTTCGGGTTGATGAATAGCGGCAAAAGCATCAAAGTATACCAAATCAAAAGTTTTATCTGAACTAAAATCCATCAATAAGGTATGATCGATATGTAAATTTGTATTTGAATCAATCTCTGTTGTTTCATTTAGAGCTTGGTTATAACCTGTTATATAATTATTCCAGTTTTCTTCAGAAACGAATGCATCATAACCAATTTGCTGAATAACCTCCAGTGACAATGGATAGCCTTCTATACCTACATAATCTACCGAAATTTCTTTACCAGATGTATAAGCGAGCGTTTGCGTAAAGTTTAAGCCTGTTCCAAAACCGACTTCCAAAATAGCGATATCCTTAAAGGAGTGTTTCTGAATGTAATAATCAAGTCCTGTCTGAATAAAAACATGTTTACTTTCTTGAACAGCTCCATGTTTGGAGTGGTAGCACTCTCCTATTTGTTCATTAAACAATGTTTTTGAACCATCTCCTGTTGTTACAAATTCCATTTCACGCATAGATAACAAAAATAGAATAAAATGAACTTAATTGCTATGGATATCCATATAATCAGTCTTTATATTTCATTGAGGTTATTAAAAGTAAAAAACAATACCTCATAAAATTGTTTGTTCTTATCAAGAAAATTTAAAAACCTTTCATTAAAAATGAATAATTATTTATATATTAACATCTTGTAAACAAAATGATTATGAAAAATTACATCCAACAATCACTAAGTTATATGAGCATATGCTTATTGTTTGGCTCTACGCAATGCAGTGTGGCTCAACAGAAATATTTTAATGATGTGACGTTAACAAATATTCCACAAGATGCAAAAGCGCATGCTTTGGATGTAATCCTTATCGATGTTGATGCAGATGGAGATCTTGATCTTGTACTGGCTCTAGAATCTGAACCCAACAGATTATACCTTAACGATGGAAGTGGTAAGTTTTCTTGGAAGAAAGGTGTTTTTGCTGATAAACCGCATGATACCGAGCATGTAAGGGCGGCAGATTTTAATAAAGATGGTTTTATAGACCTTATTTTTGTGGCTGAGGATGATCAGAACCATGAGTATTATCTAGGTAAAGGTGATGGCACATTTATCGATGTATCCGATCGGCTATTAGGCAAAAGCGAAGCTAACGGTCTGGATGTAGCAGATGTCAACGGAGATGGCCTTATGGATATTGTTATCGGTAATTCGGGCAAATCACCACAAAATTTCTTATGGATAAATGATGCTAAGCGACCTGGGTATTTTTTAGACCATACTTCAATTTCACTTCCACAGGTTGAAGATCAAACTCAATCCGTCAAATTTGCAGATTTGGACGCAGATGGTCACATGGATATGATTATTGGTAACGAAACTCCACCAAATCGTTTATTATTTAATGATGGAAAAGGAAATTTCATAGAACATACTGCAGGATTACCGCTCATGGTACCCTTACACACGCGCGAGGTGATTGTATTTGATGCAAATGGCGATGGGAAACCCGATATACTTTTCGCCAATCTAACAAGTAATGGGGGCGCAAAAGATAAAGATCCCAGAGCCCGATTGCTTATAAATCAGGGCGACCGTCGTTTTGTAGATGAAACAGAATCTAGAATGCCAGAACAAACATTTTCTACGTATGCGGCTACTGCAATTGATTTTGATCATGACGGACACTTAGACATTATACTGAGTGCAATCAAGATTCCTCCTTTTGAAGAGATGCAAGTGCAAGCTTTAAGAAACGATGGAAAGGGTCACTTTTCTTTTGTTACTGACAAAACAATCCCTGAAATTACACGTGGTAGAAGCTGGGGTATTGCAGTTGACGATGTCAACGCGGATGGGATAGCTGATATGGTGATCGGCGGATGGGGCTCTCAGGTTCGTCTGTTATTGGGTCAAAAATAAATTTTAACAAATAGGCTGGGAAAGTCCCAGCCTAAACATTCAATTATAAAAGAATAGGACTTTATTGTGCTAATCTCTTATTCTTCTTTACATCATCATAAATGACGCTCGTCTTATTTCCCTCAATAAGTAATCCACGACTTTTGCCTCCTATTCTATTTGCTTCATTATTCACATTTACAGCAATAACGCGACCTTTATAAAAAGAGGTAACTTCCGGAAAAATTGTATGTCCAAGATATATTCTTTTAGCACTGTAAATCTGCAGTATTGTTTCTAAATCTGCTTCGCTTAAAGGGTGGTACTTTTCTTCTTGACGAACCATGCCGCGATACCACAAAGGCCCTTCACTACCAAATAGAAAAGTACCTGCACGCGACTTATGTCTCTCTTCTTTGGTTTGAAACAAATAAAAACGAACAGAATCATTTACTGCAGGTATTGTCCATTGTGGATCTAGCATGGTATGACTAAGTCCTGCATGTACAAAAAGATGATCCCCTATCTTCTCCATCGTATTTTTACTTTGTAGCCATTTTCCTAATTCAGTATCTAATGACCAGAAATCACGATAATCTTTTCCAATAGCGTCAGCAAGCATTTTATACTTATCTTGGGTGTATTTATAATTACCTCGTAAGATCATTTCTTCATGATTGCCCAAAAGAAAGTGCACCTTACCGCCAGCTTTTTCAGCCTCGTTTTCCAATTTATAGATTAACCAAAAGATAGGTAATACGTCTTTACCGCGATCAAATACATCTCCGATAATGACCAAGTTATTTTTTCCAAAAGTCCATTCATAATGATTTCCAATTACTTTCTGCGCTTTTAGAATAGCATAAAAAGATTGAAAATCGCCATGAGGATCTGACAGAACAAGGATCTTATTACTTTTTGGAGAATTCCAGCTAGGGGTCTTAAGCGGGTGTCGCTTTACTTCAAACTGATGTTCACCATCTTCTGTCACGACTTTAAATGATGATTTAACCGGTACTTCACTTCGAATCTCACCATTATCGACACGCACAAGCTTCGTTCCTCCATTTTCATAAAAGAAATAGGGACCATCGTTATTTCCCAATGTTGTTTGACTATGTGTATCGGCAATCTGAAAAAGAACAAATACAGCTGTCAAAGCACAAGTTATACTGGTCCAAGAAGGACCAGTATAATTGACTTTAAGATATTGTTTAATGCAGTTATACATCATAATATAGTTTAATATCCGTCGTTTTGAACGATGTTTTTATTCGCATCAATCTCAATTCGTGGAATAGCCATCAATGTTTTGAAAAATGTGCGATCAAACGATTTGGTTTCAGGTCTTAAAGATGGCGAAACATGAGCACTACCTTTACGCTCTATACGCATATTGTTGCGTAATGCATCAAAAAGTCGATGTCCCTCACCTACAAGTTCACGACGGCGCTCTTCCATAACTCGTTCTAGAGTAACGACACCAGAAACAGATTTTGCAGGATTAGCACGAGAAACTATAGCGTTAAGATACTTCAAAGCATTTGCACTGTCGTTTAGTTTAACGGCAGCTTCGGCTGCAATTAAATATCCCTCCGAAAGACGAAGAACAGGAACATCTGCAAATTCAGGATTTTCACCATCAGCAGTATTTCCAGGATATTTGTTCAAATAATAATAGTCAACCTGTTTACTGGTATATTTTGTAATGACCTTATGACGGACATCATTGGAGTCATCTTTGATTAACTTCATGTAATCGTCCGATAAAATAATGTCATTATATCCATTTCTCCACAATAGATACCCTATTCCTTCTTTTCCAGGACCGTTTTCAGTCTTTACAATAGATAGCTGAAACAAAACTTCATTTGTAAAATCCTTTGACCAAACAGAAGCGTATTCACTATTTGTCCATAACAGATATTGACCTTTAGTCGAGCTCTGTGTTGTTTCCGCTTCTTTGATCAATTGCATCGCGACAGTTAAAGCTTTGGAATTTTCGCCCATATAAAGATATGCTCTTGCTAATAGTTGCTGTGCACCAAATTTATTAAGTTTGCCATTTTTTTTCGCAGCACTCATTAAGGTTACTGCATTTTCCAAATCACCTACAATCTGTGTATAGACTTCTTTTACTGAATTACGTGCAGGTTTATTAGTTGAATTATGTTTTTCTATTTCAATCGGTACCCCTAGTGAGGCCCCGTTGTTTTTTGTATAAGGATCTCCAAACACTTTAACTAAATCAAAATGTGCCAACGCGCGAAGTGTTAATGCCTGTCCTTTTATGTCATTGAGTTCATCAGTCAATTGTTCTTTCTCAACTCCATTAACGAAGGCCAAAACACCATTCGCATTTCTTAAAACACGATAAGGCTGATACCACAGTGATGAAGGAGTATTGTCCTTGTTAAAATCAAAAAGATAATATTTTGCCGCACGTTTTGTGTCACCGTTCGACAACATATCTTCTCCAGTTACATCGCCATAATAAGTCATACGAGCTCCATAATATTCAGAACCACGTAGAATATCGTAAATGCCATTTAAAGCATATTGAGCTTCTCGGGCAGATTTAATTGCTTCAGAACTTTCTGTAGAAGTACTTGGCTGGGATTTTTCCAACCATTGGTCCCCACATCCAACTAACAAAGTACAAGATATCAGAACCGTTGATAATATAAGTTTCATAGTCTTTTTTTAGAATTTAATATCCAAACCAAAAGTAACCGTCTTCAGTTTTGGGGATTCAAAATATACTGTACCATTTACAGGTACCTCAGGATCATAATTATTATAAGCTGCAAAAGTCAAAAGATTGACTCCTGAACAATATGCTCTGATATTACTCACTTTAAGACGACGTGCAATGTGTTGCGGAAGAGATACTCCGAAAGTCAAGTTTTTCAATCGGATATGATCTGTTGAATGAACACGACGTGTATTGGCTACACTGCTCATATCGTAAGTATTTCCAACCATAAACATTTCGATATCGATATCATCACCTGGCTTTTGCCATCTGCGTTCATAATATTGCGGAATATTATCATAACCCGTTTTTCCAGCAAGCTCTGTTTTACTCGCACCGCTATCGTATGAATAACCACCCAGAGAATATGTCCATGTAAAGTTTAGATCAAAAATCTTATAACGAAGGGTATTAGTAAAACCACCGATCAACTTAGGATCGACACTTTTATAAAGAATTCTGTTTGCTTTGGTATAATCTTCTGTGATATCTCTTGAATCTAGATTAGCTGGATCATTGATGTAATATTGTGGCACACCAGTTTCCTTACTTATCCCCGCAAATTCGATCAGATAATAGCTATACCATGGTTGGCCGACACGGTGAATCAATGTACCGTCCCTTAACTCAGAACTTCCATCAGCTAATGATATAGTCTTATTTCTGTTCATTCCAAAATTTAGATTTGAAGTCCATTTAAATTCAGAATCTCTTAAAATATCTGCATTCAAATCAACTTCTATTCCTGAGTTACGAAGTGCTCCAATATTGGTTAGATAAGCAGAAAAACCTGTTGTATAGGACGTAGGCATATCGTTCAATAGATCTGACGACTGGCGTCTGTACCATTCGAAGGTAGCTCCCAAACGATCAAAAAGACGAAGATCTAATCCAATATTTAGATTATTTTGTTTCTCCCATTGTAAAGCCGGGTTTCCAATCTGAGTTTCTCTTATACCAGGATTATTAAGATAAGGAAAACCAAAACCGGTCAAATCCATATAAGTATAATACGTATTGGGTAGAGTACCATTAGTACCATATGACACCCGAATCTTACCGTCAGTTACAACGTCACCTATTGATTCCATAAAGTTTTCTTTTGAAAACTTCCATGCTCCTGATAAGGACCAAAATTTCCCCCAACGGCTATCACGATGAATACGAGAGCTACCATCCATACGAACGCTACCACCAAAGAAATATTTATCATCATAATTATAGTTTGCTCTGGAAAGGTAAGACAACAAACGCCATTCTGAATTGGAACCAGAAAGATCTGTAATGACAGAACCATTTGAAAGAACAACTTTATCTACTGAAGGAAAATTATCTTTTGCACCATCAATTCCATCTTTGCGAAATTTATTAACCTCATATCCGCCCAATATATCCAAATGATGCTTGTTAGCAAAAGTCTTATTATAAGTTAAACTATTCCGCCATACGATCTGATTATAATCTGTAAAACTTGTAGTTAAAGAACCATTTGTTTTCTCACCGTCTGATGTACGTGGATCTGACCAAGAATTATATTTGGTATTGGTATGGTCTAAACTAAAAGTTGTATTAAAGACTAAACCATTAAAGAACTTATAATTGGCAAATACGGTATTAAAAGAACGATCACCCTGTTCTCTTCGGTAATTATACAAGGAAGTTGCTTTAGGATTACGCGGTCCATTAGAAAAGAAATCTGTGAAAAATGAACCATCTTCATTGTACACCGGCTCCGAAGCTGTAATCTTATGACGAGTTGAATAGATCGGTGAAGTATAAGCTCCTCCTTCTGAATTCACATCTTGAGCAATGTTTGAGTATAGAATATTAGCTCCAAGTTCTATTTTATCGCTCATTTTATATTTAACATTCAAACGGCCAGTTATACGCTCAAAACCAGATTGATAAGACAAACCTGTTTGATTGACATACCCCATCGATGTGTAGTAAGAGAGCTTACCATCACCTCCTGAAGCAGAAAGATCTGCATTTCTAAAAGGAGAATTTTGGCGAAACAATTCTTTCTTCCAATCTGTCCAACCACTCCAAGGTTTAGGTGCATACTTATCGATGTTCGCTTGTGCATATTCTTCTATTAAGTTATCATCGACCACCTTATCGATGTAACGAGCACGGTTTCGAAGTCCTTCCAAAAGCATCTCGCGTCGTTGGGGACCATCCATGACCTCACGGAAATCTGTTGCTTGACTTGAAAGACCATAAGCACCCTTAAATGAGAATACTGGCTTTCCAGCTTTTCCAGACTTTGTGGTAATCAAAATTACTCCACCAGCAGCACGTGATCCATAAAGTGAAGCTGCTGCGGCATCTTTAATTACTGTAATCTGCTCAATATCGGCATTACTCAAAGTAGACATGACATCCAATCCAGCATTATTTGAACTACTTGATGAAATATCATTAGACATTACCGGAACACCGTCGATGACAAATAAAGGTTTGCTAGAAGCATTAATAGATCCCATTCCTCTAATACGGATATCAGTAGCACCACCTGGCTGACCGGAAAGTGAATTAACTTGCACCCCAGGCGCATTTCCCTGAAGCATTGTCGAAAAATCGACAGCAGGCACGTCGGACATGCGCTCAGTACGGATTGTTGAAGCAGATCCAGTATAATCTGATTTCTTAAACGTACCATACCCCGTTACAACAACCTCTTCTAAATTTGCTTGACTAAACTGCAGGCTCACATTTACGGTCTCAGAAACAACTTCTACTTCTTTTCTTTCATAACCTAAAAAGTTAAACTGTAAGATAGATCCTCGTGATGCCACAATCGAAAAATTGCCATTTTGGTCGGTTCCTACAGTATTTTTTGTTCCTTTAATCGAAACACTGACACCAGAAAGCACCTGTCCACTTTGGTCTGTTACTTGTCCATGTACCGATTTTTGTTCGCTTAAGATTGTGATTTTGGAATTCTTAATAGTTTGTTGGTTATCAAAATCAGGTTTACCCGATTTAACGACGATAGACTTTCCATCTTTAATATAAGTCAGTCCACGTGGAGTTAGCAACTCGGAAAGGGCACGGTCTAACGTTACATTATCAAAATCTACACTTACAGAAGGCGTATTGTTGATAATTTCCGATTTACAAAGAACTGTATATCCAGTCTGCTTTTTGATTTCACGGAATACGTCAACAATAGCACTATTCTTCTTCTTAATACGTACCGTTTGAGCAAAACTTCCTGCATGAAGCTGTCCCACGGTAAACAAAAGAAGCATAATAATCATTTTCATAATAATGAGGTATTTATACTTTTTCATTACATTTGGTTGGTTTTGTTAGTTTAATAAATAGTTAGCAAGTATTTTTTAATTTTCGAACCAATTGCTGGGGAAGTACCACCTTCCTCAGCTACTTAAGATTACGAAATATTAGATTCTGAGTGTAATCATTATTTCATAAGCTTTACCCTCCTCCCTTCGATTTGAATTTTAATTTTATCGTCAGTCATTTTTATAATTTTTAACACTTTATCAAAAGTATCAAGTCGGGAAACGGATCCCCATAGCGTAATTTTTGAAAGACTAGGGTCTATATCGATATCTATATCATACCATCTTGCGACCTGTGTCAGCACTGTACCTAGAGGTTCATTATTAAACATAAACTCATCATTTGTCCAAGAGATACTTTCATCTATAGAGACTTGTTGCACACGAAGGTTTTCTCCATTGACCACTGCCTGTTCGCCTGGTGCAAGTACTTTCTCTTCTCCAGTGGGAACAGAAACTTTAACTTTACCTTCTTTTAAAGAAACTTTGGATTCTTTCTCATTTGGATAAGAATAGACATTGAAATGAGTTCCTAACACTTCTATTTTTTCCTTTGCAGTAATAACAATAAATGGTCTACCTTGCGATTTCGCTACTTCAAAGAAGGCTTCACCGTCTAATTCCACTAAACGTTGCTGTTCTGTAAATTTATCTGGGTATTTTAGACTTGTAGATGCATTTAGCCATACTTTTGTACCATCCGACAACTGAATCTCATATTGCCCTCCCCGCGGAGTTGATAAGGTCATCATCTGTCTTTTATCCGTCGAGCTACCTAAGGCTACGGAACCATCATTATAGGTGATACTACTGCCTATAACGATTCCATTATGGCTTTGATCTAATCCTAAACTGCTCCCGTCAGAAAAATGAAGTGTTGCTTTGTTTCCACCAGGGTGCAGGTTTTCTGCTAATTTTGTAACATCAATATTGTTATTGTGATCTTTACTTTTGATGGTCCAAATACCAAATATTGCTAATCCAATGATACAAGCAGCAACTGTATACCATAGTGGTAACTTTTTATAACTTGTCGTTTTCTTTAAAGATGGTTTCTCAATTTTTGTCATGATATTAGAGAGTACTCGAGATTCTCTTTTTTCGATATCTTTGACGTGCACACTATAATATTCTAGTTCTTGACGCAAATGATCAGCATTTTCCAACTTTTCTACCATGATTCGTAAATCTGGATATTGTTGAAAAAGCATCCGAAGCTCTCTATCTGTAGTTGGATGAATATTCCCTTTCAAATATTCTTGTAATAGGATTAAGGTGTTGTCTATATGATGCTTCGTGTGTGCCATTATTCATTTTGATAATAGAAACACGAGTTACTTAACAATCTTACAGCATATTTGAGAAAAAAACCTAAATATCTAATAATGAGTTAAATAAAATATATATTTACTTTTGGCCAACAAAAGATAAAAAAGCAAAAAGTGCTAATGTATTTTTTGTCTTTAACAGGTGTCTAATTGTGTTAATTGCCCGAGAACGGTTAGTGTATACGGCGGAAGGACTCATTGCCAGTTCTTCTGCAATTTCCTCAACGGTCTTATCTTCTAGGAAGGTTAAATTAAAAACTTCTTTTTGTTTTTCAGGTAATTTTTCTACTTCTGTAAAAATAGCATGAACAAGTTCGGCATGTATCAAATTCGAAAAGGCATCCTTGTCATCAACTAAAAGATCTTCATAGTCTGATAAAGATTCATGAATACCTTTGGAACGTTTTGCCCGAATCGTGTTAAGACTTGCATTTTTAGCTGAAATATAAACAAATGCCCGAAGGTTTTCCATAGTGGGGAAATTCATCCGACGATCCCACACCTTAACAAATACATCAGCTACGATCTCTTCCGCAATATCTGCTTCTTTAATATACTTCAGTATAAAAAAGAATAATTGCTTATAAAATCGATGATAGATGATAACAAATCCCGTTTGATCGTCTCCTTTCAAACTGTCTATCAATTGTGAATCTGTCATAAGGCAGTGTGAAATTAGACTATTTTTTCAAAAAAACGAAAAGGCATCTATTTAAAGTGATACATAGGTTAGAGTCACTATTTTGGACTAAAATAGAAAAGACTTTTTAGAATAACAAGTTGTTAACAATTATTTAAAATACCGGCATCATACCGTTAACCGTGCAGAGGCATTATACTACCAATAAGATGTACAAACCTTTTAACCATTAAATCAATAATAAAATTGCAAGCTGTTCGAGGTCTACCAACAATTAGACAAATCATATTCAAAATCAAACTAGTATAAATTGAAAATTTTGAATTTTAAGTTCCGTTCACTATATATTAAATGATATATAAATAAAAAAAACTAAATTAGTATCCACAATGACATACACAACCAATATATTTCTCCAAAATTATGGAAGCATCATCCTACTTATTGTAGGTATCCTTGCAGGGAGTATCTTAGGAATATATTTACCTACTATAGTTCCATATATCAAGCCTATAGGTGATATTTTCCTGAACTTGTTATTTGTTGCTGTCATTCCGCTAGTTTTCTTTGCTATCTCATCATCTGTAGCTAATATTGAAGGAACAAACCAACTCGGCAAGATCATCGGGGCAATGACCGGCGTCTTTTTAATGGGTGTACTCATTTCTGCCTGTGCTACGATTGCCGTCCTTTATTTCTTTCCTCTTGACGCTCCCATAGTACCAAATGGTTCAGAACTTCTGGACAATAATCCTGATGACACCTGGAGTGATAAGATGGTTCGCTTTTTAACCGTTTCAGAGTTTGGTAAACTACTATCACGAGAGAATATGCTTGCTCTTGTAATTTTCTCATTTTTAGTGGGTATAGCTACGCGAAAATCAAGTGCTGTTGCACAGCCATTCCTATCTTTCTTAAATGCTGGAAATGAAGTGATGAAAAATTTGTTGATCTTGATCATGAAAATTTCACCGATCGGTTTAGGTGCTTATTTTGCTTATCAAGTCAGTAGTTTAGGACCACAGCTTTTTGGTTTCTATGCCAAACCTTTAGGGCTTTATTATTTATTTGGAACCTGTTATTTTTTTGTGGGTTTCACTGTCTTTGCATTTATTGCGAATGGCAAATATGGAATTACCTCTTATTGGAAAAATAATATTATTCCCACGCTGACTGCATTAGGTTCTTGCAGTAGTTTGGCAACAATGCCTGCTAACTTACTGGCTGCAAAAAACATTGGAGTTCCAGATACTATCGCTAATGTGGTCATTCCTTTGGGAACAACGCTACATAAACAAGGATCCAGTATATCTTCTATTTTTAAAATATACGTTGCATTTTTGTTAATAGGAAAAGATTTTTTTGATCCGATGACGCTCGTTATGTCACTCGGAATTACTGTTCTAGTTAGTGTGGTAGCAGGCGGAATTCCTAATGGCGGATATATTGGAGAAATGTTAATGATCTCTGTGCTGGACCTTCCAATAGAAGCCGTTCCAGCCGTAATGATTATCGGAACGCTCGTTGATCCATTAGCGACCATATTAAATTCTACCGGAGACACTGTAGCAAGTATGCTCGTGACAAAATTTACCGGAAATAAATATCAGGTTGTTACAGCGGAGGTTTTAAAATCGTAATCCATAAAACAAGGATCCATATTGATGCGTACCATAAAGCATTTCTTTCGCTTCTCGTGATTGAAAGACATAGGATAATCCTAGGGTTGATCGACCACTTGCCAGCATAAATCCAACTTTATGGCTAGGCATGAATTTCTCAATCGTATATTGATCTCTGAATGTTTTATCATGTCCAATCCCGCCTTGAATAGTGGAATTATAGCCGTGATAATATAAGGATGGTATATAATAGAAAAATAATTCTCGATCGGTCTCCGTACTCTGAACATGTCCCTTAGTAAATGCAGAATGATAAAATGACCGTAAGCGCCCCCATCTGATAGGCAAACCAATATTTGCATTTACATGGTTCATTCCTAATGTTCCTGAACTTACACCCGAAATTTCGAAACTTCTGCCAGATGATCTATAGAACAGCCTTTGATACTTTAATCCTAGATCAACACCAAATGCATTTGGGATCTGCCCTTCCCAGCCAGATACTTCATAAATATTGAATACCTGATGGATAATTTTTTGCACCTCCTTTCCTTTTGCAAGTGGTCCAACCTGCCCGAATTCAACTTTTAAACTTAATACCTGTTCCTGTCTATAATACTGATTCAATTCACCCGATAGGTATAGATAGGCTGCAAACGGTCTATCCCATTGTGATGATCTATTATTATACAAATTAACCCCGTTGTACATCTTTTGTCCAAGCTCAATATCCAACACACGATTTTTAACTTTCGAAGTATCTGATTTTAAACCTAATCTATAGTTTATATTGATTCCATTTGTATAATAACGGTCCTGAGATGTTAATAAATAAACGTCATTATCATTTTGGAGAGCAATTTCACTTTTTAAAATTTTGCTTTGCGATAAAGCAAGTTGTAAAGGCAATATCCCTACGAGCAAACACACAATACGCAACACGATTATTTTCATTCGATCCAAATGATTGTAAAAATTAAGATATAAACTAAATTAAAGATATTTAATAAGATTAAATGTATGTTGTATAGAATGATTTAAACCTATTTTCAACGCATTATAAATTTATTTAGAAAGGTTATAAATAAACGATCCCGGTTGCAAATTTAGTTACTTCGCCAATCTATTCGTAATTTTGTATTCGATAAAGTGTTAATTTTTTTTAAAAATGAAACCATCATGAGCTTAAATCAGCTCATTAATAAAATGAATAACTGCTCATGATAGCTTCATGGCCTTTAAAACCGAGTGTTAGCGAGCTCAATAATACAAATAGAAAGCTGACGCTCATTTATTAAACAAATTATTCTAATGAAAAAAAGTTCCATTATTCTAATCGCCCTTATTGCTGTTGCAATTGCGATGATTCTTGTAATTTACACAGATTCTAGCACCTATTCAACTTTTACAGAAGCGAAAGAGAAAAAAACAGAACTCTATGTTGTAGGCGTACTTAATAAGGAAAAAGCATTGCATTATGATCCAAAAACTAATGCAAATCACTTTTCATTTTACATGTATGACAATGATAGTACAGAATGTCAAATTGTATTCAATGGTTCAAAACCTCAGGATATCGAACGATCTGAACAAATTGTATTAACAGGTAAAATGGATGGTAATGTATTTCATGCGTCAAAAATATTGATGAAATGTCCTTCGAAATATAACCAAGATAAAGTCGAGGTTACAGAAACTAACGCTACAGCATTTAATAACTAATATTCATAATCACCAAATAAATGGACGTAAACTACGTAGGCGAGAATCTATTGCCTGGAAAAATAGGTCAGTTTTTTATTGTTCTCTCATTCGGAACAGCATTACTATCTTTCATTAGTTATTATTTTGCTACAACAAATAAAGAAGAAAAATCTTGGTTAAAAATTGCCCGGATTGCTTTCTGGACAAATGCAGCCTCAATCATTGCGATTGCTGCAACGCTTTTTTTCATTATCCATACTCATTTATTTGAATACCATTATGCATGGGCACATAGCTCCAAATCATTGCCTACACATTACATCATCTCCAGTTTTTGGGAAGGTCAGGAAGGTAGTTTTTTACTCTGGATGTTCTGGCAAAGTGTATTAGGATCAGTTTTACTTTTTAAGGCTAAAGATTGGGAGGGTCCAGTAATGACCTTCATCATGTTGTGTCAAGTATTTCTAGCTTCTATGATCGTAGGTGTACAAATTTTTGGATTTCATCTAGGTAGCTCGCCTTTTATCTTACTAAGAGAGGCTATAGAGGGACCAATTTTTAACGATCCAAACTATTTATCTTTAATTCCTGATGGCAAAGGTTTAAACCCACTGTTACAAAACTATTGGATGGTTATTCACCCGCCAACGCTATTCTTAGGTTTTGCTTCTATGGTTGTTCCCTTTGCTTATGCGGCCGCGGCTTTATGGACCAAACGTTATAAAGAGTGGATTACACCTGGATTACCATGGGCACTTTTTGCTGTCATGATATTGGGTGTAGGTATAATTATGGGATCATTTTGGGCGTATGAAGCACTTAACTTTGGTGGTTTCTGGGCTTGGGATCCTGTAGAAAATGCATCTATTATTCCTTGGTTTACTTTAATTGCTGCTGTTCACGTAATGATTGCTTATAAAAACTCTGGGCATTCTTACTTTACAGCTACATTCTTGGCTTTAATCAGTTTCGTTCTTGTCATCTATGCTTCCTACTTAACAAGAAGTGGGATTCTAGGAGAAACATCTGTGCACTCATTTACTGATTTGGGGTTAAATGTTCAACTTATTGCCTTTAATGCGACCTTCTTTGTGATTATGGTTGTAGCTTTGGTTGTCCGTAAAAAACAAATGCCGACGACTCAAAAAGAGGAGGATATCTATTCAAGAGAATTTTGGTTGTTCATAGGCGCTTTGGTTCTAACTGTTGCCTGCGTTCAAATGATCTCTTCAACTTCAATTCCAGTCTTCAATGCTATTTTTGGAACCAAGGTTGCTCCACCTTTAGATCCGATCCAACATTATAACAAATGGCAGTCGGGATTTGCGGTCATTATTATGATTTTAACTTCAATCACCCAATTCTTGAAGTATAAAAAAACAGATCCTAGAAAATTTTTCGCGTCAACCATCGCTTCTTTAATCGTAGCTATTGTATTAACTGCTGCAGTTTCTTACATCACGAAAACATACACAAATTTAATTTTCATCTTAATAACCTTCTCTTCCCTATTCTGTATTCTCGCGAATATTCGCGTATTAGCAGATGCCGTAAAAGGTAAGTGGAAATTAGCGGGGTCAGCTATTGCGCACATTGGATTTGGATTATTATTAATTGGAGCCATGATAGCAGCATCTACCAATGAAGTGATTTCAATCAATAATACGGGTTATATTGCTGTATCTGGATTTGACAAGGTTGAAAAACCTGGTGACAACCTGTTCTTAACAGAGGGTGAACCGGTGCAGATGGGTGAATACCGCATCACTTATATTGGTGATAGTGTAGCACAACCCAATGTGTTTTATAAGATAAAATATGAAGCAATCGATGAGGAAAGTGGAAAAGTAAAAAATTCGTTTGTACTTATGCCGTTTGCTCAGAATAATGAGAAAATGGGAGGATTGATCGGTACTCCTGCGACAAAGCACTACTTCACACATGACATTTACACCCTAATAACTGCGGCAGCTTCGGACTTACAGGCGAAAAATGCAAATATCCCTGCCGATCAGAAAACAGGCTTTGAGGATTATGAAGAACCGGCAACTTATGAGGTCAATGTTGGTGACACCCTTCGTTATAGAAATGGTTTCTTTGTCATTGAAGGTATTAACAGAAATGCTCATTTAGAAAACATCCCTAAGGGAGAGAAAGATGTCATTGTAGGATTAAAAATCAAAGTTATCGCTTCTGATAAAAAAGAATACAACGTTGAACCGGTGTTTTTAATCAAAGATGGTACTTCATATGATTTTAATAAAGATGTAAATGAAGAAGGACTACGTTTCCGTTTTTCAAATATCTTGCCTAAAAAAGATAAATTAGAAGTTATGGTTTACCAAAAACCACTTCCAGAGAAAAAATGGATTGTATTTAAAGCGATTAAATTTCCATATATTAATTTCTTCTGGTGTGGAACTATTGTCATGACAATCGGATTTTTCATGTCTATTTTTAGAAGAAATAGTGAGGCAAAAAGATTAGATAAAAAACAAAGCTAATGAATATTGTCATCTTAGGAAGTGGAAATGTTGCAACACACTTTGCACATAACTTCCATAACAAAGGTCACAAAATCTTGCAAATATTCAGTCAACAGAAGGTCAATGCTCAAGCATTGGCCTTTGCTGTAAATGCAGAGGCTATTTCTAAGGTATCAGAAATAAATAAAGAAGCTGATCTCTATATGATCGCAATTCCGGATCATGCTATTCCATCACTTATTGAAACCATATCTACAGCTATCTCCGGCATTGTTGTGCACTGTTCTGGAGCTACAGATATACAAGTTTTAAGTAAATTTCAGCATTATGGTGTGATATATCCTCCGCAGTCCATTTCTAAAAATGATCAATCCGACTTCAGTCTTATTCCGTTTTGTATTGAAGGAAATGACTCCATAACATTTAATATTCTGATGAAGCTTATGGCTACTATAGCACCAAAATCTATCGCTTGTAGCTCAAGTCAAAGATTAGCTATTCATATAGCCTCAGTATTTGCGAATAACTTCACAAACGCACTCTTTCAAATCAGTTATGACCTCTTACAGCAGCACGATTTACCGTTTGATATAATCAGGCCAATTATTCTTGAAACTGCACAAAAGGTACAATCTAAGCTACCTAGTCAAGTTCAGACCGGACCAGCTGTTAGAAATGACGAAATCACGATAAAAAAGCATTTAAATTTTATCAGCGAACATGATGATTGGAAACAAATCTATCAACTATTATCACAAGAGATTGTAAAAAGAAAAAGCTAAATATCATTTCTTTACCAAGATTTTAAAACTTCTTCATAACGGCCATTAATTTTCTTTTACAACAAGTAACTTAGTACTTTTGCTTTGTATAAAATGAACATTGGTTCAATATTTGAAAGCATAGTAAACATTAAAATTGTAACAGATCAATCGATTACATTTGATTGATATTTGATCAAATTTTTATTAAAGTAAGAGTCTAAATACTATTTAAATTATGACCGTTAGAAAATTAATTCTTGGCACCATGACTGTAATCAATTTGATTATAATCTCTTTTGGGCTTATTTTTACACCACAGTGGTTTTGGTTGTTAGTCATACCGATGCCTCTTTTATTTGTGGCGATATATCACAGTTTCCAACATAAACATGCAATTTTAAGAAACTATCCTTTAGTTGGATATTTCCGTTATTTCTTTGAATCCATTCGTCCAGAATTACGTCAATACTTTTGGGAGTCTGATACTGATGGACGTCCTTTTAATAGAAGACAACGTTCTATCGTTTATCAACGCGCTAAAAACCAA
The DNA here is from genome assembly GCF_012030425.1 of Sphingobacterium sp. B16(2022). Classification (GTDB taxonomy): domain Bacteria; phylum Bacteroidota; class Bacteroidia; order Sphingobacteriales; family Sphingobacteriaceae; genus Sphingobacterium; species Sphingobacterium anhuiense. The sequence continues at coordinate 101,152 of NZ_JAAUVN010000003.1, forward strand.
CGGGAAACTGTTGCTTTCGGTATGCAGACAGATCCACAAACAGTCGGTAATGAATGGGCAGCTCACTCTGTCTTTCCTTGTCACATTGATAATCATGACTTACGTACTACTGTAGGGAATGCAGCTTGTAAACATCCTTATAGTTTAAGTGTTTTTAACATTTCTGCAATGAGTTATGGCGCATTGAGTAAAACAGCTATTACCGCATTAAATAAAGGTGCTCAATTACAAAATTTTGCACACAACACTGGAGAAGGTGGTATCAGTGACTATCATAACAGTGGTGGCGATTTGATCTGGCAGGTAGGTACGGGTTATTTTGGCTGTCGTACGCATGACGGTAAATTTGATGGTGAACTTTTTAGAGAAAAAACTTCACGTCCTAACATCAAGATGATTGAACTGAAAATATCACAAGGTGCTAAACCTGGCCATGGAGGTATACTACCTGCAGCCAAAAACACACCCGAAGTTGCTGCAATTCGCCACGTCATCCCAGGTACAGATGTCATGTCACCTCCTGCACACAGTGCATTCTCAAATCCAATTGAAATGATGGAATTCATTCATAGATTGAAAGAATTAAGTGACTTCAAACCTGTGGGATTCAAAATGTGTATCGGTGATAAACAAGAGTTTATTGAAATCTGTCGTGCAATGCAAACAACACAGATATTCCCAGATTTTATTGCTATTGATGGTTCCGAGGGTGGAACAGGTGCTGCACCACTCGAATTTACAGATAATCTAGGAATGCCATTATATGATGCTTTAGCTTTTGTTACAAAAACTCTAATTGCTTTTGGTCTTAAAAGACATATCAAGCTCTTAGTTTCGAGTAGAATCGTCACTGGTTTTGATTTGTTAAAAGTAATTGCTCTCGGAGCAGATGCATGCTATAGTGCCAGAGGAATGATGTTTGCATTAGGCTGCATTCAAGCTTTGAAATGTAACGAAGATACTTGTCCTGTAGGAGTTGCAACACAACAGCCCCACTTGTATAAAGGATTAGATGTTAACGATAAATATGTACGTGTCGCACAATTCCATCGTAACACTTTACGTGCTACTGTAGAGATTATGGAAGCTTGTGGATTTAAAACTTTATCCGATGTCAGTGCCGATAAATTTTTCAGAAAAGTTGATGCTGTTAACACATTAAGTTTTCAAGACATCTATTTTGGAAGAGAAGGTCGTCTAATCGAAAGTCATACTGATTTTGAGGCAAAAATATTTTAATAATAAAGAAGGGCTTTTCATAAAACAAAAGCCCTTCTTTATTATTTTCTCAAATTGCAGATAACTTGTTGAAGCGTTACTTGCGCCATATCAATTGTATCTGGAGATACCCCATCCAATGCTTCAGCAATAGTCTTATTAGCTTGTTGCATACCCATCTCTTTTAACTTACGGGCAGACTTAGTTAAATAAATCAAATTTGATCTACGATCATCTTTATCATTTACTCGGATAACTAAATTTAATTTCTCCAAATTATTAATTAAACGCGTAATACTTGGTTTATCTCTAAAGGTTCTAATGGCCAACTCTTGTTGTGTAAGTCCCTCCTCTTGCCATAAATTGTACAAAATACTCCATTGCTCAGCCGTAATATTGATTCCCACATCTTTTAAATTACGCTGCATTCTACGCGATATGGCTGTAGTCGCTTTTCCAGTTAGAAAATCATAGAACTCTATCTTTCCAATTAAATCTTCATTAAGCATAATAATCAAAGTCTTTTTAGGTTATACTATATCGTACTTTTTAGCCAACGGATCTTTATTTTCAAAAAAGATAAAATTAACTATAACTCGTTGGCCAAATAGGTTTATATTATAAATATAATGCTTTACATGGTATAACAAAAATTAAATTGTTTTTTTTTTGTTATCTTCATGCTATGGAAAAGTTGGTCCCCCTATTAATTGCATTAGCAATCTTTGGTTTTAAGTCATATCAGAACTATATGAAAGAGCAAGATGCTGCGCTAAAAAGAAGAAAGGCAAATGCCCCTATTCCTAGCAAAAACAAAACAGAACCACCTGCATATCAACCCTCTCAGAAAGAAAAGAATGTGGTTACCCCACCACCTTTTTACTCAGAAAAAATAAAAGATACAAACGAAATTCAGCGATTTAAAAAAGAAAGAGAAGAGCACCGCTTAGCTTTGAATAAAAAAAATAAATTACCACAATCTTTACAAAAAGAACCAATGGTAACAGAAGACTTTGATTTAAGAAAGGCAGTCATAATGTCTATCATTCTTGATAGACCCTACAAATAATGACATTAATCTATTGTGAAGCTATCTGCATCCTGTAAAAATGGAAAAGATTTTCTTGCTTCATGAAGATCTTTGGGATGAATAGTAAATGTATACAGATCTTCATCTTCAGGTTTATAATAAACCACATCTCCTACAGGAGAAATACACATAGAACCACCTGAATAATAAATATCATTACCATCGTGACCTACACGATTAACACCAATAACAAAAGCTTGATTTTCTATAGCACGTGCTGGAATTAAGGTTCTCCAATGAGCAGAACGTTTATCTGGCCAGTTTGCAGTATATATCAATAAATCATAAGCGCCACCAATATTTCTTGACCATACCGGAAAGCGTATATCATAACAAATCATAGGACATATATTCCAACCTCTGATGTTTACAATAATACGTTCTCGTCCAGCTGTAAAATAGAGGTCTTCTTTTGCCATTGCAAACAAATGTCTTTTGTCATATTTTACGTAGGTTCCATCTGGAGACATCCAGACAAAACGATTAAAGTATTTCCCGTCTTCTGTTATAATCAATGAACCTGCTATCACACAATTTAAACTTTGGGACATGTGGAACAGCCACTGCATGGTTTTACCATCACTTGGTTCTGCACACTTCTCTACATTATTTGTAAATCCGGTATTGAACATTTCAGGCAAAATAATAAGATCCGTTTTTTCTCTTAAATTCGAGAGTTTAAGCGCGAGATTACTCAAGTTCTTATCGACATTTTCCCAAAAGATATATGCTTGAAAGATTGTTACTTTTAACGGTTCCATTGTAGTTGTTTCGTAAATTATGATGACCTAAGTCTACAAATTAAGAATTTTTTAAATAAATAAAGATTAAATAGACAATTAATAGCTATTACTATTGTTCCCTGATGAGGAGTTGAGTCGATAATGTTATTAACGTCTCTTTCTTGTGATTTGGTATATTAATCGCCGATAATCTTTCAAATGCACGTTGTGTATATGCATCTTTTAATTTGTCTGCATATTCTTTAATATTATAGTTTTGGTATAGTGATAACATATCATGCAATTTGTTTGGATTATCCTGTATTGTTGCGTTTAATAAATTCTGAAGTTTTGTAAGATCCTCTTCCTTTATGATTTCCATTAATTTGACCAACAGATAGGTCTTTTTATTAATTAGAATATCTCCTCCAATCTGTTTACCAAAAGTTTCAGGGTTGCCATAAGCATCTAGTACATCATCTTGAAGCTGGAAAGCTATTCCTATATATTCTCCAAATTCATAAATTAATTTTTGATCACTAAGATTTGCTTCGGCCAATATTGCCCCCATCTGTAGTGCACCTCCTAACAGTACTGAAGTTTTAAGCCTAATCATCTCAATATATTGATCCATACTAATTTTATCAGTATGTTCATAATCCATATCCAGTTGTTGGCCTTCACAGACTTGCATAGCAACTCTATTAAAAGTTTTAAGGAGATCTGCTATATAAAGCGGATTGCTATTAGCCAATTCATCATAAGCTTTTACCAATAATCCATCTCCTGAAAGGATAGCGACATTCAAATCCCATTTCTCATGAACGGTTGCTTTTCCTCTTCGTAGAGGTGCTTTATCCATAACGTCATCATGAACTAAAGAAAAGTTATGAAAATATTCGATTGATTTTGCAGCAGGTAAAGCATCATTAATTTCTTTAATATCAAACATTTCAGCGGCAACCAATGTCAAGGCTGGTCTAATACGTTTACCACCTAAACTTAAAAAATAGCGAATTGGGTCGTAAAGATTATTCGGTTGATTCGGAAATTGACTGTTTTGAATCGAGTCAGAGATTAGTTTTTGTAAATGCTGCATAGTATCTAGTCATCTTCTCCTAATGATACGCGAAGATAACAATTATAAAAACAAACTTTTACTAAGTACCGTTGAAAACAGTTTAATTCATTTCAAATAGTTTTTATCTCCTACACCTACTTTCTTAGTGAGAAAAAGATAAAATATTTAAAGTTAATGAATCGTGAGCAGATAGATACCTTACCTAGGATCGATTATATTTGTTGTTACTGCACTGGAATTAAAATTGCACATAAAACAAATTTATCTAAGTTTGTAAAAAAGCAAGCATATATGCGTATTCTAATCATCCATACTTTTTATCAAGGGCCAGGAGGTGAAGACACCGTTTTCAAACAGGAAAGTGAATTACTCGCTATAGATCATGATGTGGAGACGTTTACCTTTCAAAATAAAAAAGGATGGAAAGGCGCTTTGCAAACACTTTTTTCTTTTTGGAATATTGCTGCGGCTTATCGCGTAAGAAAGTGCATTAATAATTTTAAACCTCAGGTTGTCCATATTCATAATACACATTATGCAAGTGGTCCTATCATTTTAAGGACAATTCACAAATTGGGCGTTCCACTCATCATGACCTTGCACAATTTTCGTATTCTTTGTCCCTCTGCTATATTATATCATGAGCATCAGCTATTTCTTTCCAGTTTAAAAGAAAATTTTCCATGGACAGCCATTAAAAAGAAAGTACTAGACGGATCTACTGTCAAGACTTTTGTACTTGCATTGAACTATTGGTTTCATAGACGAATTGGAACATGGAATATGGTAGATCGATATATAGCTTTATCAAGTTTTGCGAAAAAACTTTTTATAGATTCAACCTTACATGTTCCTGCACAAAAATTTACAATCAAACCAAACTTTACCTTTCCTATTAAAGATACAATCGATGCTCAGGAAGACTTTTTTATATATATCGGAAGACTTACAGAAGAAAAAGGTATCGTAAATCTTTTGAAAGCATTTTCAAAAACAGATAGCAAGATCATCATTATAGGTGACGGACCTTTAAAACAAACAGTAGTCGATACTGCAAATCGTCATGCCAATATAAAATATATGGGTTTTAGAACCCGTGATGAAATACTGCCATTAGTTGAAAAAGCCGAAGCATTGCTCGTGCCCTCAGTATGGTTTGAGGGGATGCCAATGACGATCTTAGAGGCTTTCTCAGTCGGAACCCCAGTGATCGGCAGTGATATCGGAGCTTTAAGTGAATTAATTATCCCAGATAAGACAGGATTACTATTTAACCCACAAAGTGTGGATAATATGTTAAAAACTGTACAGCAATGGAAAAATTACAGTATTAAAGAAAAATATAACATTAGACAAACAACAAAAGAGTTCTATTTTAGTAATTTTACTCCAGAAGAGAATAAAAAGAAATTGCTTGAAATATATAATGAAGCAATTGAAGATAACATAAAACGATCTTAAAATGAGTATTATAATTTTAGATAAGTTAAATATTGCGCCAGCTATCCAGGAAGCATTAGAAACTGTTTATGATCCAGAATTAAAACCGGCAAATATTGTCGATTTAGGATTGGTATATGAAATCATAACCAAAGAAAATGGAACCGCTAAGATAGTGATGACATTAACTGCGCCAGGATGTCCAGTTGCTGGTCAGATCATGGATGAGGTACAAAGTAAGGTTGCTGCTGTACCTGGCGTTACAGAAGCTCTTGTTGAGCTTACATTCGATCCACCGTGGACAAGGGATATGATGAGCGAAGAAGCAAAATTAGAATTAGGCTTCTTGTAATGGTAAAAAAGGGAATCTATAATAGATTCCCTTTTTTTATAATGTTTGACCAGACTCCAGATCACTTAGCCTTTTGACTGTTTTTGGTTTAATTTCATCCTTACCGAATAATTTTGTCCATAGATTACGGGATTCTTTTGTTAACAGTGGTGATACAATTGACAGAATCAACACATACACAACGACAAACGACTGGATAACAGGCAATAACCCTCCTGCCTTACCAATATTGGCCATGATAATGGAAAACTCACCTCGAGCAGATAATGTAAATCCGATATCAAAAGCTGTTTTATTCTTCATTCCTGAGAACCTTGCCGCAAAGTATCCTGAAGCCAAATTACCGAGGATAGTAACCAGAGCAGCAATTGAGGCCCATAATACCGCACCACCCAAGGATAGTATATCTATTGATAAACCAAAGCTAAAAAAGAACATTGCTCCAAAAAAATCTTTGTAGGGCAATACCATCGCTTCAATCTTCTTGATATATTGCGAATCTGCTAAAACTAATCCTGCCATTAATGCTCCAATGGCTTCCGCAACGTGAATAGTTTCAGAAAATCCAGCTGTTATAAATAGTAGTGCAAAGATAACAAGGACAAATAGTTCAGAAGATTTAACCTGCAATAGCTTATCAATTGCAGGAACTAGCTTTCTTCCCAGAATTAGAAATGTTAAAATAAATCCCAATGCTAGCAATGAAGTTCCGGCAACAGTCCAAAAAGAACTACTTCCCGTTAGAATCAATCCCGAAAGGAAAGAAATATGCATGGCAATAAATAAATCATCAAACATAATCATTCCCATAATCACCTCTGTTTCAGGATTTGCAGTCCGTTTCAAATCTGTCAATACCTTTGCTACAATGGCTGTGGAAGAACTTGTCATAATACCACAAAGTACCATCATCTCCTTAAATGGCAGATCCATCATCCATCCAATGAGTAACCCAGACACAAAATTGAGTAAAACATACACTGTTCCACCTGTCACGATTGATTTTCCGGACTTAATTAATCGGCCAACCGAGAATTCCAGTCCGAGATAAAACAACAGAAAAAGTACGCCTAAGCGCCCCATAAAATCAATAAACGGTTTACTTTCCGTAAATGTCAGGTCTATATGACCAATTTGGGGAGCATGCTGGCCCAACACCATACCTATCAATATAAAAAATGGAATAACTGAAAACTTTAACTTATTGGCGATTAAACCAACAAATGCGACAAGGCCTACTGCGATTCCAATTTCTAAAATAAGTGTGTGTGATGGCATATATATTTATTTAGTTTACAATGTTTACAATAATATCTCTTTCAATAATTTAATATTATTCTTTTTTCCGGCAATAACTAAGGTAGTCCCTGGACTAATCATATAATCAGGTCCTGGATTAATAACCGTATTATCACCTAGTATTCCTGCTATAATAGATGCTCCTGTACGTTGACGAACTTCCAATTCGCCAATCGTTTTATTGGCTCCTTCAAATTTGCCTTCAACTTTATACCATTCAATTCTTAAATCATCTAAAGCGACTTCAATTGTTTCTAAAGCTTTAGGCTTATAGGACAATCCTCCGATAATACCGGCAACCTGTCTTGATTCCTCATCGCTTAAGGTCATGACACAGCGAGACTCACTCTCTTCCTCATCATAACGATATAATTCTCTTCGACCATCGTCATGAATAACCACGACCATATTGTCTCCAGCTTCAGTTTCAATTTGATACTTTTTTCCAATACCAATAAGATCCGACTCTCTTACAATAGACATATTTTTTTGCTTTATTATAAAACTTAATTTTTCAATAGCTGAAGTAAAAAGGCATACTATACAGCTTTATACAAACTTAACCAAAAATCCAGTCATAATAGAATTTATATGACGTGACCATCGGATTAATTCAAATACAGATACAATGAAGTCCTTGTACACAGGTCTTCCTTAAGTTAAGAAAAGATGCGGTATTTTTTATCTTTTCTTGATTTTTATTTTGCTTCAATCACTGTAAAACTTCTATCAAACTGCATGGTAGGCTTTCCTATTGCTATACTTGTGGCATGATAAAAAAGATAAATCCAATCGTTTGGAGCTCCATTTTCCCAGTACTCCTGACGTAACTTTCTTGACAAATGTCCATCATAGTCATATTTTGCGCTCTGATTTTGAAAGATCATCTCTGGTTCCGGCAGGACGTCTCCTCCAAAAAAATAATGATCTTTTCCATTATTAATGTGGAAGGTCTGATGATGTTGGGTATGCCCGCCACTTAAACAATATTCAACTTCTTCATTAACTTTACCATCTCCTTCAACAAGATTCAGATTACCGCTCCTTTGCAGAACATCAAAAATTTCAGTACGGTAAGAGCTATTGATTCCGGAATAAGCATCTTCCCATTCACCTCGTTGCACTATATACTCTGCTTCGGGAAATGCAATCCTTCCGACCTGATCAGTGAAACTCACCATACCACCAGCATGATCTTTATGCAAGTGTGACATCAATACATATTTCACATCTTTGGGAGAATAACCTAATTTTTCAATATTTTCATAGAGAAGTAGTTTCCCTTCATTGTTTGTTAATCCAAGTCCAGTATCACATAAAACCAATCCATTTGCGGTCTCGATTAGAAACGGATGCACTTGAATAAACATAGAAGCTGGACGATCATTTTTACTATCAACAGCAGGGTCAAAGGGAATAAATTTTTTAGAAACATCGACCGAAAATGAGCCTTCGAATAAGGAATATACTTGTAACATCTTTAATTTATTGGAAACTTGCGTGTTAGACACAACGCTATGATTACCCTAGTGTATAATTAGGTTAGTCAATAGACAAAACGTATATTTACACATAATTACGATGCAAAGATATGCAAAAAAGGTGGGTACTAAAATCTAAAAGTGAGGTCAAAAAAGTTAATCAATTAGGCAATGAACTTGGTATTAATCCAGTATTAGCAGAATTGTTAGTCAGTAGAAATATTGAGACTTTTGATACTTCAAAACAGTTTTTTAGACCTTCTCTAGACCAACTGCACAATCCATTCTTAATGCAAGATATGGAAAAAGCAATTGCGCGAATTACGACCGCAATCGGCCAGAATGAAAAGATCTTAATTTATGGAGATTATGATGTAGATGGCACTACTGCTGTAGCTGTTGTGTATAGTTTTTTTCGAGAGTTTCACTCGCGCATTGAATTCTATATTCCTGATCGTTATGCTGAAGGATATGGTATCTCTACACAAGGTATAGATTATGCTGCAGAAAACGGTTTCTCATTGATCATTGCACTTGACTGTGGTATAAAAGCAAACGATAAAGTTGACTATGCCAATTCTAAGAATATCGACTTCATTATTGGTGATCACCATTTACCTGGAGATGAACTTCCAAAAGCATTTGCTGTACTTGATCCAAAAAGAAAAGACTGTGCTTATCCATACAAAGAATTATCGGGCTGCGGTATAGGATTTAAACTTATCCAAGCCTTTATCATGAAAAATGATATGTCTTTGGATATTTGCTATCAATTTTTAGATCTTGTTGCGGTAAGTATTGCATCGGATATTGTACCTATAACTGGAGAAAATAGAATTCTGACGCATTTCGGACTCATTAAATTAAATACCAATCCTTGCTGCGGTCTTCAAGCACTTGTTGATTTATCCACCAATAAAACAAAGACATTCACAGTAAATGATATTGTTTTTCAAATAGGTCCGCGGATCAATGCTTCTGGTCGTATTGATCATGCTAAAGATGCGGTAAAATTATTAATATCAAAATCACTGCAAGAAGCAAAAGATTTTAGTATCAATATTGATGATCAAAATAATGTTCGTAAAGATTTTGACCTTAGAATAACCGAAGAAGCTCTAGCGATTATAGATCAAAATGACTCGCTAAAAACACGAAAATCAACTGTGCTCTATAAATCAGATTGGCATAAAGGTGTTATCGGCATTGTGGCATCAAGGTTGACTGAAAAATACTATAGACCAACGATTATTCTGACCGAAACCAATGGTCATATCGCAGGTTCCTGTAGATCTGTAATTGGGTTTGATTTATATGAAGCCTTAAGTGAATGTAGCGATCTATTAGATCAATTTGGAGGGCATAAATATGCAGCAGGGTTGACGATGCAGATCGGAAATATCAAATTATTTCAGGATCGTTTCGAAGAGGTTGTTTCTAAACTCATTACTCCTCAGATGTTAATACAAGAGATCTTGATTGATACTAAACTAAACCTGCAAGATATTGATGCCAAATTTCACCGCATTCTAAGTCAATTTGAACCATTCGGGCCTCAAAACGAAAGCCCCATTTTCCTTAGTCAAAAAGTTAGTTTAATCGGACCTGCCTATTTAGTAGGATCGAATCACTTAAAAATGACCATCAAACAAGAAAACTCTCCTTCTTTTGATTGCATTGGTTTTGGATTATCTGAACATATACAGGCTATTAACAGTGGTAAGCCATTTGACATCTGTTATAGCATAGAAGAAAATGTATGGCGAGGCAAAAAGAATTTGCAATTAAATATAAAAGGAATCCGATATTAAATATATTTGTACTTATCAGATTGCTTTTTTGAGTTAAAACACGAATCAAATGATACTAAGAGCAGAACATCTCATCAAAAAATATAAGCAACGCACTGTTGTAAACGATGTTTCTTTCCAGGTAGAGCAAGGGGAAATTGTTGGTCTTCTAGGACCTAACGGAGCGGGAAAGACGACTTCTTTTTATATGATTGTTGGATTAATAAAACCTAATGAGGGTCATGTTTATTTAGACGATCAAGAAATCACACAGGATGCCATGTACCAGCGTGCTCAAAAAGGAATCGGTTATCTTGCCCAAGAAGCTTCGATTTTTAGAAAACTATCGGTTGAACACAACATATTATCTGTACTGGAGATCCATTATCCTAATAAAAAGGAACGCTTAGAAAAACTGGAAGAACTTTTAACCGAATTTAGCTTGCACCGTGTCCGTAAAAACAGAGGTGATCTTCTTTCCGGTGGAGAAAGACGTCGTACGGAGATCGCACGGGCATTAGCGGCAAACCCATCTTTTATCTTGTTAGATGAACCTTTTGCGGGTGTGGATCCAATCGCGGTAGAGGAAATCCAAACAATTGTTGCAAAGTTAAAAACACGTAATATCGGAATTTTAATTACCGATCATAACGTACAAGAAACGTTATCCATTACAGATAGGGCTTACTTATTGACAGAAGGTAAAATTATGCTTGCTGGAACTCCAGAAGAAATTGCCAGTAATGAAATGGCCCGTACATTCTATTTAGGCCAACATTTTGAACTCCGTCGCAAAAAGATAATTATTTAACGTTAATTCTACCTTTATATGGCAATATTAGACTCCCTACTTACTTGGTTCATGAAAAAACGGATTCATCAGATTGAATTATTCATGAAATATCCACATGATGTACAAGAAGAATGGTTTCAAAGTTTAATATCATCAGCCGAAGCAACAGAATGGGGGAAAAAATACGATTACAACAGTATTTTAACGCCTGAGGAATTTAAAAACAGAGTTCCAATTCAAGATTACAATTCATTGAAGCCTTATATCGATCGGATGATCAAAGGAGAGCAAAATATACTATGGCCATCTGACATCAAGTGGTTCGCCAAATCTTCGGGAACTACCTCAGACCGTAGCAAATTTATCCCAGTCAGTGAAGAGTCTTTAACAGAATGTCACTTTCAGGGTGGGAAAGATATGTTGACAATTTACTTCAACAATAAACCCGAAAGCCAGATTTTCTGTGGAAAATCGGTCGTATTAGGAGGGAGTTCTCAGATTAACAGTTTTAGTTCAGACTCTTATTATGGTGATTTATCTTCTATTCTATTGCGGAATCTCCCTTTTTGGGCCGAATTTAAGCGTACTCCAAATTTAGAAGTAACTTTACTTCCTGATTTTGAGGAAAAAATAGAAAAGGTGGCCAATATCACCATCCATGAGAATGTCACCAATCTGGCTGGTGTTCCAACATGGAATATTGTTCTAGCAAAAAAGATATTGGAAATCACAGGTAAGAATAATTTGCTTGAAGTCTGGCCTAATCTGGAATTTTATACCCATGGTGGCGTAAGTTTCAAACCTTATCGCGAACAGTTTAAAAAACTGATTCCTTCTGATAATATGTATTATTTAGAAAATTATAATGCATCCGAAGGATACTTTGCTCTTCAAGATCTGCCCGACTCAGAAGAATTATTATTAATGCTTGACTATGGCATTTATTACGAATTCTTACCGATCGAAAATTTATATGATGAGAATCCGCAAACATTAGGATTACATCAAGTAGAATTAAATAAAAATTATGCTTTGATCATTTCGACCAATGCTGGTTTATGGCGGTACATGATCGGTGATACGATTAAATTTGTAACGCTATCTCCATACCGTATTCAAATAACAGGACGGACAAAACAATTCATCAATACCTTTGGCGAAGAACTTATCGTCGATAATGCAGAGGATGCTATAAAGAAGGCTAGTGAAAGTACACGTGCAATTGTAAAAGATTATACTGCTGGACCGATTTACTTTAAAGAGGGTGAAGCTGGAGCTCATGAATGGATTATTGAATTTGAACAACAACCTGATAATTTTGAAACGTTTTGTAAGATATTGGATCAAACATTGAGAGAGATCAATTCGGATTATGATGCTAAACGTTATAAAAATATGGCATTACAATTTCCGGTTATTCACAATGCCCCTGCATACACATTCTTTCAATGGATGAAATCAAAGGGTAAGCTTGGTGGGCAAAATAAAGTACCGCGACTGTCGAATAATCGTGATTACCTTGAGCCTATATTGGACATAATAAAGAAGTAATGTACCTTAAAAGTTTATAGGGAAAGATTTTAATAAAAAATGAGATTGATCAGTTTATGAGCAATCTCATTTCAATTTTTTAGTACCTGCTAAATTTGAAAAATAATAAAATACCCTAGGGTTTGATAGCCGTTTTATAAAGAAAAACAAAAAAGCCTAAAATAAAATTTAGTGAAAATCCTTTTTTCTCCACAGCTGTGTTTTGATCAAATTCTAATTCATCATTTTCCAATGCATTGTTTTTACTGTTTAATCGGTGCATGGTTTTTAATCGTTTAGTTTGTTTTTTATTAGTGAATATCTGTTTAGAAGTGTTAGCCCTTTTTAAAACCTACCATTTTTGATGATAGATTAGTGTTTCCGTTAATCCAAATAACATGCCACTTTACAATTACTGTGTTAATTCATCTAAAATTAACACAGAATAAAGGAAAAGGTAACAAAACAGCTAAAAAAGCCTAAAAAATGATAATCTCTAGTAATTCAAATGATAATCTGTCCATAAAATAAAACGTAAAATCCTAAAAAATAGACAAATTTACTGTGTAATAATAAAATTTTCTCACTCAGAATAATATTTGATAAACAAGAGGTTTATCATTCAAATTCGTGGTTTTTTTCATACTTTAGCATTTGTAATTAAAATACAATGAGCGCGACAGAAAATTATTCAATTCGCGTAGAGCCCACACAACAATCGAGACTCTCGCAAGTAGATTTTAACAATCTAAAATTTGGAAAAATATTATCCGACCATATGTTGGTCGCTACCTATGAAGATGGAGCATGGACTGATGTCAGTATTGTGCCTTATGGTGATATTAATGTAAGCCCTTCTATGTCGGCTTTACATTATGGCCAAGCAATCTTTGAAGGTATTAAAGCATACAAATTTCAAGATGGAACTATTAGTATTTTCCGTCCTGACAAGAACTGGGAAAGATTCAATACTTCTGCAGCTCGTCTGGAGATGCCAGAAGTTCCTGAAGAAATCTTTTTAGGTGGATTAAAAAAACTATTAGCCACCGATAATAAATGGATTCCAAATGCTCCAGGCACATCTTTATATATCCGTCCATTTATGTTCGGTACTGAAGCGGCTTTAGGAGTACACCCTTCTAATTCCTACAAATTTATAATTATCACTAGCCCTGTAGGTGCTTACTATAGCAATCCTTTAAAATTAAAGGTAGAAACACATTATACCCGCGCAGCAGAAGGCGGAGTAGGTTTCTCAAAAAATGCAGGTAACTATGCATTGTCACTATACCCTACTCGTTTGGCAAATGATGAAGGTTTTGATCAATTGATGTGGACTGATGCTTCGGAACATAAATATATTGAAGAGGCTGGAACAGCCAACCTAATATTCCGTATCGGTGACAGTATTATTACTCCTCACGGTGATACGATCCTACATGGTGTAACAAGACGTACAATTATGGAACTGGCGGCAAGCTGGGGATATAAAACGGAGCAACGCAGAGTATCTGTCAAAGAACTTATTGATGGAATCAAAGCAGGAATTGTAACAGATGCATTTGCTGCTGGTACAGCTGCAACATTAACACCAATTGCCACTATTGGTTATGAAGGTGAATTGTTTCAATTACCTCCTGTAGAAGGTCGCGATTTCTCTAAAAAAGTATTAACCTATTTAGATGATCTTCGATATGGCAGAATTGCTGACGAATTTGGATGGAATTTGATCGTGGAATAATTATATTTCATTTCGTAGAAAAAAGGGCTTGATTACCATTGTAATCAAGCCCTTTTTATGTTATCAACAGAGTTATTAACATAATGTGGATAACTCTGTTGATATCGTATAAAATTATGATTGAATATAATCTATAATCTGGTTTTTGTCCTTAGGATCAAACCAAACTGTACTGATATCTTTCTTAAACCAAGTGAGTTGCCTTTTAGCATACCGTCGCGAGTTTTGCTTAATTTTATCTATTGCTTCTTCCCAAGATATTTTCTCATCTAAGAAATCGAACAGCTCAGAATAACCGACAGTCATTAAAGCAGGCTTATGTTTAAAAGATATTAATGACTTTACTTCACCCAATAAACCATCTTTCACCATCAAATCGACACGCATATTAATGCGTTCGTATAAAGTTGTTCGGTCCATTGTAAGTCCAACTGTAATGATCTTAAAGGGTCTCACTGCTTTTGTCTTTTGAAGAAAATTAGAAAATGGTAATCCAGTAGTTTCAAATACTTCCAGGGCTCGAATTACCCGTTGAACATTTGAAATATCTACCTGATCATAATAAACAGGATCGACTTCTTTTAAATAAGCTTGAAGTGGCACAATTCCCTCGTTATCAAACCTGTTATTTAACCGTTCTCTTGTTTCTGGAAGGGCCTTTGGTAAATTATCCAAACCTTCACATACTGCTCTCACAAATAAACCAGATCCGCCTACCATAATGACTATATCCTTTTTTTTGAACAGCGAGCTTATTGTTTCTAATGCCTCTTTTTCAAAATCACCGGCAGAATAATCCTCTTCTATAGAATGTGAATTAATAAAATGATGAGGCGCCTGACCTAATTCAGATGCAGTAGGTTTGGCCGTACCAATACTCATTTCACGGTAAAACTGTCTTGAATCGGCTGAAATAATCTCCGTATCAAAATATTGAGCAAGCTCAATTGCCATAGCAGTCTTACCTACTGCAGTAGGCCCTACTATAGCAATTAAAGTTTTATTATGTTGATCTGTGGTGCCTAACATTAATATTCGTCAAACGAACCACTACTTTCCTCTTCAGACTTTTCTCCACTTTCTTCTTCATCATCCCCGTCAAACAAATCGAATTCTTCGTCATCATCAACGCCATATTGCGTTTCATCTACCAAAACTTCATCTTCTTCATCGTCATCCAAAGGATCTGCAACAGGAAAATTCGCTGCTGCTAAAGATTTTGGTGCTTGACCCACCGTTTTAAAAACAGTAGGATAAGTTTTGCCTTCCTCTTCTTTTAAAATTTTGATCAATTCCACATGAAATTCATAAGGTCTATCAAAATTATAGATGTAATAAAACTTTTGGTGGGGATCGTCAATAAACTTGCTTAAACGAATATTTTCCATTAGTAAAACACCATCTGAAATTTTACGAGCAGTTGGTAAAAGAGCAATTTCAGTTCCTTTTTTCCATTGATCGTTACTAACATAAAAGGAAGATGAACGGTCAGCTTCATAAGCAGTTGTCTTATGAATAGCCTCATGTAATTCTAAGAAAGTTTGTTTCGAAAGCATATCGATTTCTCTATACACATCCTCATAATCTTCAAAAGTGATTCTGAATCTATAAATAGCCATTTCTAATATTCGTTTTGTTTGTTAACAAGATGAGCTTCAATAAGAATTGAAGCGATTAAAGATACTTTTTTTATTTAACTTTTGTATTCAAATCCCATGCCTTTCTAATAGTCAAGCCCAAATCTTGAGCTTTGTTGACCATAAAATGATATGCGTCCATCTTAGCATTAGGAATCTCTCCTTCTAAGATCGCTTCTCGGATTGCATTTTTTATTTTCCCAACTTCACGACCTGGCCCAATACCAAAAACTTCCATAATATCTTCTCCAGAAATTGGAGGTTGCCAATTTCGGATCTGATCACGTTCTTCAACATCTTTTAGTTTTTGCTTGACCAATTCGAAATTCTGACGATATTTCTTCTTTTTATATTCATTTTTTGTTGTTACGTCGGCATGGCATAATTGCATCAAAGCATCAATATCATCACCGGCCTCAAATAACAAACGACGTACAGCAGAATCAGTAACAATATCTTGAGCCAGTACAATTGGTCTTAGATGTAATAAAACTAGTTTCTGAACAAACTTCATTTTTTCATTCAATGGAAGTTTTAACTCAGCAAATAATTTAGGAACCATTCGTGCCCCTTTATCTTCATGACCATGAAAGGTCCATCCTAGCTTTTTATCAAATCTTTTTGTGGGAGGTTTTGCAATATCGTGCATAATAGCAGCCCATCTTAACCACAGATCATCGGTTGTTTCACAGACATTATCCAAAACTTCCAGCGTATGGTAAAAATTATCTTTATGTCCTTTTCCATCGATGATTTCTACACCGTATAAGTTTTGCATTGCAGGAAAAACCAAAGCCAATAACCCTGTATCAAATAAGTATTTAAATCCAATAGAAGGTTTTTCTGACAAGATAATCTTATTAATTTCGTCAGTGATGCGCTCTTTTGATATAATACGAATACGATCTTTAGTATCTGTGATCGCTTGAATCGCCTTTGTATCAATCTTAAAGTTCAATTGTGTAGCGAAACGAATAGCACGCATCATACGCAAAGGATCATCGGAAAATGTCACGATTGGATCTAATGGTGTACGTATAGTACGTAATTCAATATCCCTTACTCCATCAAATGGATCAAGCAACTCACCATAATTATCCTTATTCAGTGAATATGCCATAGCATTGATGGTAAAATCACGTCGATTTTGATCATCAACTAAAGTTCCATCTTCAACAATTGGTTTTCGGGAATTAGCACGGTAAGATTCTTTACGAGCTCCTACAAATTCCACATTTAATCCTTCAAAAACTAACATTGCTGTTCCAAAACTTTTGTAAACAGCAACTTTAGTTTTCAATTTATTTCCTAAAGCTGTAGCAAACTCAATTCCACTTCCAACAACAACAATATCCACATCATTTTTAAAAGGCCGGCCCATAATATGATCGCGTACATAACCGCCAATGACGTAGCACTCCGTATTTGTTGTTTCGGCTAACTCTTTAATGATTGGGAAAATAGGATGTTGTAAATTATCACTCATAGCATGAATCTAGGTCCTTAAAAAAACACTAGGATGCAAAAGTAAGGAATTTATTATAAAATAGATATTAGTCTTGCGATATAAGCGCACAAGACTAATAATATTACGTCTTTATATTTAATCGCGATCGCGAGAAAGCTTGCGGAAAGCTAGTGGATTTTGAGATAGCTCTGCCTGTTCACGACGACGCTTTACAATGTGAACTGCCTGAAATATAGCTTCCATGAAAGACTCATGAGCAGCAACATTTTGTCCAGCAATATCATAACCCGTTCCATGATCTGGAGAAGTACGAACAATCGGCAAACCTGCAGTAAAATTTACACCATTACGATTTGCAATATGTTTAAAAGGAATCAATCCTTGATCATGGTACATAGCTAATACCGCATCAAATTTTTCGTAAGCATGATTAGCAAAAAAACCATCTGCAGGATAGGGTCCAAAACACAATATTCCTTTTTCTTTTGCTTTTTCTATCGTTGGTCGGATAATCATATCATCTTCAACACCAATAACACCATTATCTCCTGCATGTGGATTTAATCCGAGTACAGCAATTTTAGGTTTCTGAATCCAGAAGTCCTTTTTAAGACTCTCATTCATTAGCTCCAATTTATTTAAAATTGCTGCTTCTGTAATATGATCGGAAACATCTTTTACAGGTATATGGCCTGTAACAACACCCACCCGCAACTCATCACAGATCATAAACATCAATACATCATCCGCATTTGTTTTTTCTTGCAAATACTCCGTATGTCCTGGAAAATGAAATCCTTCCTGCTGGATATTATGTTTATTAATAGGGGCAGTGACCAAAGCATCAATCTTTCCTGCATTTAGATCTTCAACCGCTTTTTCTAATGAAATAAAAGCATATTTACCACCGATCTCATTTTCTTCGCCTAAAGTTATCTTGACATCCTCCTGCCAGCAATTAATCATGTTAGCCCGTTTAGGATTTGCCTGCTCAGGATCATTGATGACATTAAAACTAAAATCACTGACACCTAATGCTTTTCTATGAAATGACGCAACTTTTGTATTACCGTAAACAATCGGAGTGAAAAATTCTAAAACACGATTGTCCAATAATGATTTTATAATTACTTCCAATCCGATACCATTGATATCGCCTACTGTAATACCTATTTTTAATTTGTCAGCCATAGTAAAAAATGAAATTATTGACTCAAAAGTAATTAAAATTATATGAAATAGTCAAGCATCACTTTAATTTCCAATTCATATAAACCACCTTCAAGAGAAACAGATGATAAATTGCCACTCATTTACCTTACCTGTTTATTATCCTCCACAAGTTAACTATATTTGTACCAAATTCGAGCATATATGAGTACAGTAAGAGCCAAGAAACATTTAGGACAACATTTTTTGAATGATAAAAATGCGGCAAAAAAAATAGTTGATGCTTTGGATCCAAAATTAGGATTCACGCAGGTGCTTGAGGTCGGTCCTGGAATGGGTGTTCTTTCCGATTTTCTTCTACAAAATGATGCTTACGAAACATGGATGATCGATGTGGATGATGAATCTATTGAATTTTTAGCAGATAAATATCCTCAGTTGGAACACCGTCTGATTCATGGTGACTTTTTAAACTTGGATTTTTCACAACATTTTGGCGAAAAGATGGCCGTAATCGGTAATTTCCCTTATAATATTTCTTCTCAGATTTTATTTAAAATATTGGATGAACGCAACCGTGTTGTGCAGATGACCGGTATGTTTCAAAAGGAAGTTGCAGAGCGCTGTACAGCAAAGGCAGGTAGTAAAGAATATGGTATTTTAAGTGTGTTCTTACAGGCTTACTATCATGTAGAATATTTATTCACCGTAAAGGCTGGTGCATTTAATCCACCACCAAAGGTACTTTCTGGTGTCATTCGAATGACGAGAAATGATCGCACAGCACTTGCGTGTGATGAGAAATTATTCTGGAGAGTTGTAAAATCTGGTTTCAACCAAAGACGTAAGACCTTAAGAAACTCGCTGTCGGCGGTAGTTACAAAAGATAAAATGTCGGACAATCCATTATATGAATTACGCGCTGAGCGATTAACGGTTAATGATTTTATCGTTCTAACAAACGAAATTGCGAATGCCTAAGATCTAGCTCCATGAAACGCTTTACCATTATCGGAGGTGGTGTTGCTGGTTTGACTGCAGCCATTGGCCTTAACAAAATTGGTATACAAGCCACTATCTATGAAAGTGCTAAGGCATTAAAAGGTATTGGAGCTGGTTTTGGTTTAGCGGCCAATGCCATTCAGGCATTAGAATACTTGGAACTTAAAGCAGGTGTCATCCCCCTAGGACATTATTTAGAAAACTATAATATTCTGGATAAGCAGGGAAGGATTCTTGCAGCTCCCGAAACCAAAACCATTAGTGACAAGTATGAACAGGATAATTTTGCTATACACCGTGCAGATTTACATCAGTTTCTACTCGCACAAATTGAATATGAAAACTTACATCTTGGAAAAAGAGCTCTTAAAATAGAATACCGAGAAGGAGAAATTGACATCTTTTTTGAAGATGGGACCATACATCAAACGGACTATCTGATTATTGCTGACGGTGTTAATTCTCGATTAAGACAACAATTGATTCCTGGTTCAGCACCACGCTATGCAGGTTATACCTGTTGGCGTGCAACCATTGATAATGCTAATATAAACCTCAGCACTGGTTCAGAAACATGGGGGAACAAAGGACGCTTTGGCATGACTCCTCTTGTTGGAAACAAGATTTATTGGTATGCTTGTATAAATTCTCCCGCTCATAACAAAGTATTCAGTCGTTACACAATCAAGGATCTGCAACAAAACTTTGCGTCTTATCATGATCCGATTACAAGCGTCCTTGCTGAAACAAATGACCAGCAATTGATCTGGAATGATATCATTGATATTAAACCTCTAAAAAATCTAGCTTTCGGTAATACCTTATTTATTGGCGATGCAGGACATGCAACAACCCCCAATATGGGTCAGGGTGCGTGTCAGGCAATTGAAGATGTAGCCGTATTGATAGACGAATTAAAGAAAACGACAGATGTTGTTCTTGCTTTTCAAATATTTGAAAAAAGAAGGTTAAAAAGAACACGTTATATTACCGAAACATCATGGTCTATCGGAAAGGTCGCACAATGGGAGAATCCGATAAGTATTATCATCCGAGATACATTGATGCGTATACTACCTGAAGAAGTTAAGCAGTATAAGCTTAAAAAACTGCTAAGTGTTGATTTTATGAAATTGTAATTATATTGAATTGAACAAGTCAGCATGCATATCTGACTTATGATCAATTCATTGCTGTTTAATTATAATTTGTTTTAATGTAAATAAATAATCATTATGAAAACAAAAGTATTAATCGTTGATGACGCGCATGCAGTGCTTACTCAAAAATTGGATCAAGCTGGAATTGCCTACGATTACAAACCTGAGTTCGATCGCGCAGATGCTGAAAAATACATTTCTGATTATACGGGATTAATCATAAGATCTAAATTTCAAGTCGATCAGCACTTTATAGATTTAGCAAATAATCTCCAATTTATAGCACGTTGCGGAGCTGGTATGGATAATATTGATGAGGCTTATGCACAATCAAAAGGAATTGAACTCATAAGTGCAAATGAAGGAAACTGTGATGCCGTTGGTGAACATATGATCGGTATGTTGCTTTCTCTTATGAATCATCTTAACAGAACCAATCAGGAAATTAAGACCGGTTTATGGCGTCGTGAGGCCAACCGTGGCTATGAATTACAAGGTCGAACTGTTGCCATTATTGGTTATGGTCACAATGGCCAGGCTATGGCAAAGAAACTCTCCGGCTTTGGTGTAAAAGTTATTGCATATGACAAGTACAAAACTGGCTTTTCAGATCAATTCGCAAAGGAAGTCTCCATGGAAGAAGTTGTCAAACATGCAGATGTACTTAGTTTTCACATTCCACTAACCAAAGAGACAAAAGGATTGATCAACGAAGAATATTTATATCATTTTCGCAAACCCATATTTTTCCTTTTAGGAGCTCGTGGTGGTATTGTTCAAATTCCTGCTGTATTAAAGGCAATGGATGAAGGAAAAATCATAGGAGCTGCTTTTGATGTCCTTCCCGTAGAGAATTTTCCTGGTCTTAAAGAGCAATCTTGGTTTTCAGATCTAACAAGTAGAGACAATGTAATTTTAAGTCCTCATGTTGCAGGATGGACATTTGAAAGTTACTATAAATTATCTGATGTAGTTGCGGATAAGATTATCTCTTTTTTGAACAAGTAATCGTTTTAAGATAAAATCAAACAAAATTTTTAATAAACACAATGATTAAAAATTGGAGCACGAGACTTACATCTAGTAAGTAAGCATAATGATAGTGTTCATTTGTTCTGAAAACAAGAAATCTCAAAATGAGGTAAATAATTGTGTTCGTAACAAGAAGACCAACTTTTATAATCAATAAATAAGGAGCACATAAAATCAAGAGACTATGTATGCACAGTAAGATGTAACATAGGCTCTTTGCTCTCCCCTCTCCGAGCATATTGGGCAATGTTCGGAGATGATAATAAGAATCCTGCTTGATATCACGAATGTCAAATGGCAACGTACAGATAATCAAGAAAACGAACTTTAAACAAGCGAGGTAATACAATAAATGCAGGTTTACTGACATAGCATTACTGTAAAGCTCTATATAGGGAAGAAAAACACTGCTTAATACCCATACCAATGCAATATGAAAAATTTTCATTGCCGGAATCTGTCTTAATCCCCCCCATCGATCTTTTAAAGGAATAATAGGAAGACTATACAATACGCTGACCAATCCAATAACACCTAAGAAAAAGATAGAGTAAACGTGGATATGAAAAAGACACCATAGGCAAATACCTGTTGCTATAAATGTGTTGATCCATAAAATACGTTCATATTTAAAAACCCACCTTGTACGGGCATAAATTGATTTCTCCGGATGTTGTGGTTTAGATAAAATCAAGCTAAAATTGTAAAGCGCAAGTGTAGCCGCTCCCTCAATTAATGCGATATAACCATTAATCTCCTGATCAAGTATAATGTACGTCAATACACACTGCGAAGCTGCCGCCAATGCAATTAATATATTGCTAAAAATTAAAAAATAGTACATTTTTTTTAATACATCCATATAGATCAATCTATTATATCATGAGCAATATAACAATAGTGTTATAAAAAAGTTAAATTTCAAATTATAAATTTTATAAATTGGCAATTGTCTCAAAAAAAACTAAATTAGCTGATTCCAAATGAACTTGTTTAATCAACCAAATAAGTTTTAAGGGATTGAATTTAATAAAACCAAAATATGAGTCTACAAATCAAATCATTTGAAGAATATCAAGACGTTTATAAAAAAAGTGTAGAAAGTCCGGAAACTTTCTGGGGAGAGATAGCGGAAAACTTTTTTTGGAAAAGAAAATGGACAAATGTTCTGAATTGGAATTTTACAGAGCCTAATGTAAAATGGTTCGAAGGTGGAAAATTAAATATTACAGAAAATTGCCTTGACCGCCATATCTATAATTTAGGGGATAAACCTGCGATTATTTGGGAGCCAAATGATCCAAATGAATCGCATCGCATTTTATCTTACAAACAACTTTTACAGAAAGTTGAGCAATTTGCCAACGTTCTAAAAAATAACAATATCCGCAAAGGAGACCGTGTATGTATTTATTTACCAATGGTTCCCGAATTGGTTATTGCGACTTTAGCCTGTGCACGTATCGGTGCTATTCACAACGTAGTCTTCGGAGGTTTTTCGGCTCAATCTATCGCTGACCGTATCAATGATGCGGCCTGTAAAGTAGTTGTGACTTCTGATGGTAGCTACCGTGGTCCAAAAGTATTAGAATTAAAGAGCATTGTTGATGATGCATTAATGCAATGTGACTCTGTTGAAAAAGTCATTGTATTAACAAGAACACGTACACCAGTCTCCATGATTAAAGGTCGTGATGTATGGTGGGAAGATGAAATTAAGAAAGTAGAAACACAAGGAAATCCAGCTTGTCCCGCAGAAGAAATGGATTCAGAAGACACATTATTTATCTTGTATACTTCAGGTTCTACAGGCAAACCAAAGGGTGTTGTCCATACCACTGGTGGCTATATGGTTTATACTGGTTATACTTTTGCAAACGTATTTCAATATCAGCAAGGTGAAGTATACTTCTGTACTGCAGATATTGGCTGGATTACAGGTCACTCCTACATTGTTTACGGACCTCTTTCACAGGGAGCTACTTCATTAATGTTTGAAGGTACACCAACCTATCCTGACGCTGGCCGTTTATGGGATATCGTTGATAAATATAAAGTCAATATTTTATATACAGCACCAACAGCTATCCGTTCACTGATGGCTTTTGGAGACTCATTTATTGATGGAAAGGATTTGAGCAGTATCCGTAAACTGGGATCAGTTGGTGAGCCTATCAATGAGGAAGCTTGGCATTGGTATAACAATAAAGTCGGTAAAGGAAAAGCTCCTATTGTTGATACCTGGTGGCAAACTGAAAATGGCGGTATCTTAATCGCTCCTATGGCTGGTATTTCACCAACTATACCAGGATATGCGATGTTACCATTACCAGGGGTTCAGCCTGCACTTATGGACGAGAATGGAAAAGAAATTGAAGGAAATGATGTTTCCGGAAATTTATGTATCAAATTCCCGTGGCCAGGTATGTTACGTACCACTTGGGGAGATCATGAGCGTTGCCGTCAGACCTATTTTGCAACTTACGAAAATATGTATTTCACAGGTGATGGCTGTTATAGAAACCCTGAGGGTTATTACAAAATCACAGGTCGTGTGGATGATGTATTAAACGTATCTGGACACCGCATCGGAACTGCTGAAGTAGAAAATGCAATCAATATGCACTCTGATGTTGTAGAATCAGCTATTGTTGGTTACCCGCACCCCGTAAAAGGACAAGGTATCTATGCTTACGTTATTGCCAATCATCATATTGATGAAGAAAGTACACGTAAAGATATCATGCAGACGATTACAAGATTGATTGGTGCTATCGCAAAACCTGATATCATCCAATTTGTATCAGATCTTCCTAAGACACGTTCTGGAAAAATCATGCGTCGCATTCTTAGAAAAATTGCAGAGGGTGAAAGATCCAACTTGGGAGATACTTCCACTCTTCAAGATCCAGCTGTAGTTGAAGCAATCATTGAAGGTGCAGAAAAAATGAATAAGTAATTATATTATATTTCTAACTAAAGAAGCCTGCGCGTGCGCAGGCTTTTTTAGTTAGATCTTTTATCTATATTTTTCAAGAAAAAAAATAATATAGAAATGAGAGCTTGATAAAATCAAGTAAAATAGACCTTTGAATCGAAATCCTCACCTTAATCATAAGAGATATCTGCGCATACAAAAGTGAGAACTATTTAAAACAAATATCCAAATTAGTTAACGCTGTTTTTAGTTTAGCTATATTCTGTATTGAAAAAGTGACTTTCTTCTTATTCTCAAAACAGAAAGTAACAATATAATTTGAACTAAAAATGTAAGACCAACCGTACTTCTTGCTATATCTTATTCCCCAGCCACCAAAATATCCTAAAGCAGATATGCTATCAAATTTGCAACTGTCAATTTTTTTTAAATCATACTTTCTATTAAAAAAATAAAAAAATGAATTTGTTAGAATAACATCATCGTTCAAAATTAACTTAGATCTGCAAATAAACAACAAAATACCTATAATTATAGCTGGAATGTGGTAGTACAACGACATCACATCCATTTTTAAATAATATATTGTTAATACCACATATTGAATAATATATATAATCAGAATAAACTTAGGAAGTCTATGTTTTTCCTCAAAAATGATCATAATAAAAATACCAAAAAACAAAGTGTATGGAAAAATATCATGCCTTTCTATTCTGTTTGAGATAAACAAAGCGTCAATTTACTTCTGCAGATTTGTTACAACCAATTTATAGCTTTATTATTCCAAAAACTAATTGGTCATTATATCACTGTCAAATCTTGATTTTTTAATTTTTTATCGATATTAAGGTAATTAATTGCTGTAAACAAAATAATAAACACATAATAGATGAGTGGGATTGTAAAAAGAACATATGCATTCAATATCTTATCCAGAAATGCGGGCATAGTAATATTTAAAAGACCTGTCAGGAAAAGATATGAAATAGAAATACTTAAAAAAAATAAAGCCAACGCGTGTGCTGTTATCATTTTTCTTAATTCCTTTTTATAAAAGTCGCTTTTGTTTTGTTTAGTCGAACCAATTATTGCTGGCACTAAAAGTCCTAAGAGTGGATTCACAAATAATAGCAATGATGATAAGTAAAGTCCTTTAATACTTCCCGTTTGATCCTTGTCTATACTTATTTGGTTTACATTTGGCATGATTAATTGCTCTAAAGGTATTTCTAATACCTGACTAATTTGTTTTAAACTAAATCCACTAATTTCTTCTGTTCCCTTCTCAACTCGTTGTATCGTCCTTAAGGAGACACCAGCCACCTCTGCCAGATCCTGTTGTGTCAGTCCCCTCTGCTTTCGCATGAATTTTATCTGTTCTTGAATATTTTGTCTTTCCATAAGACGAAAGTGTAAAATGTTATTTATATAATGAATTATAACATGTGCCAAAAATATGTCAAAAACATGCAAATGCATTTAAATGCATTTAAAGGGGATTATTGTATTAGAATACCTTTGGAGATAAATATTTTAACATTTGATAATTATTGATATTCAACTTTTCTATTCCATAAAATGTCGTAATCGTCTATCCAAAACTTGTTTTATGTTAGATGGAAAGGAATTATAGACTTTGATATACCTTTCAAAATCCTGCTTACTATTTACTTGAAAATTATATATCTGAATAATAACATCGCTAGATATGTGTTTCTTCATAAATAGAATTTCTTGAGTAATCAATTCATTTTTCACAAGATCTAGCCAAGGTTCATGTAACGTTGCGCTAACTATCTTGGCTTCATCGTACATTTTATGCTCAATATAATAATTCTCTACCTGTTGCAAGCTATCTTTCTGATGTCGGTTTTTATGCTTAAATCCATCTAATAAATCAAGGTATTGACAATACAGCTTATTATTTAATCCATTAGATTTTACCCACATGTGAGTAGGTTCGTCCGCCACTTGATTAAATAATATCTCTTCCAACTCGTCCTGATTATAAACTTTATCGAACGATAAGTTGTATTCATTGGCCTCTTCATTGTCTAACCAAAAAGTCGTTGATAAAAAATATTTTGGGACTCCTAACTCAGGCTGTCGTGAAAATCGTTCAATATCTTGAGGTCTAAGTAAGTCCCTTTTCCATGAAAACACCGCTTGATAAATCCCTTTTGGAAGATTCTTTATAGATATGTTAAAATCATTACTATTGAGACTATCCGAAAATACCTTTCCTCCACTATTTAAGTGATAAAAATCGATATAAAATGGTGGACTAACATTGAGATTGCCTGAAAAATAATTACTATTTGAGACGTTACAACTGACTAAATAAAAAATTCCAAAATAAATAAAAGAATATCTCTTAAAAATAGTCCTTTTAAAACACCAAATGATATCTTTAAACATTATTGCACTGTAATAATTTAAGAAACATTGGATTGAGAATTGAAAAAAGTTATAGCAAGCCAAAGCAGTAACTTTTTTTATAATTTCAAATCTACCCAACAAATTCCTATAACATATTAAATTAAGTATAGTATTGCTATGTAAATACGTCCACAAAATCAATCATTAATTATATTGTGGACGTATTTATAAAATTCACCCTTCAATTAATAAACAAAAGAAAAATAATAATTAGGATCTTCTACACTAGTAAATTGAATACCCGGACCAAAATTTTCATCTTTTATAAATGACAATTTAAAATCGTGATTTATCATCTTTTTGAAGAATGTTTGGTTCATGTATGGCACCATTATTCCTCCATTATTTGTAGTATTTTTGACAGAAAGGAAACGTATTGTACCATTCTCAAGGTCGATTGAATAATTCATTACATATCCACCTATAAACCTTGTATTATCTTGATAAATATACCCATCCATTGTAATCAATTTTTTAGCATCATTGAAGTTATAAAAAGATTCACCAACGGTTAAGTTATACCCTCCTGTTTTTGAAAGCCGTACATATTCATTCCAATCAACAGAATAACTGGTAGACCATGTTTTTAGCGGAAGATAAGAACTATAATTATAGACACCTGGTTGGTACATATCTGTAATTGCAGTTCCTAGTTTATATTGAGGAGGTAGCAAATATTCTTCGGACTTATTAATAGTGAATGACTTGCCAGATACAGAATGTAATTTATAAACACCATTTTCCTCAGTAACATTAGTAAATTTTTCACCATCAAAAGAGACATCACCTAGTAAAATCAGGTTTTTATTAAGGCTGTAAAAATATGGAATTTGAACACTTTCTACCTTACCATCAATCATTGCCATAAGATTTATCTGCTTGGCAGCAATATTTAAAGTAAATTCACAATTTGCCTTATTTAAAGAAACTACATTAATTCCTTCTTCAAAATAAGTATTTACATCTTCAATACTAGTCAATAACTTTTTAGTTAAAAAAGCATTTTCCTCAGCAGCCGTAGCTTTAACCAATATAAGAGGCTGAACAAATTTACGCCCCTGAAAAAATAGTGTATCTCCATGAGTCTTAACATAATCATACTCATTATCGCTACCCAACCCCTTACCTGGTGCACCTCCGTACACGTCAGGATTAGGATCTTGTAGCTTGGTTATATAATTATATGTATCGAAAGACAAAGTTGCATACATGATTTGGCGTATACGATAGGTAGACTCTTTTATTTCAGAAGCACTCGTTTCGTCCAAATCAGCAACCATTTTCAGCCTGTCATTTTCACCAAATTTCATATAAAATCCATATCCTCCATTGCTAATAGAGGTAGTTGTGTAGGCTTTCCATCCATTCGCTGCAGCTACCAAAGTATTTTTCACATAAGCTAATGTATCCGCAATGCGTTGCGTGGGATCCCCAAAAATGGGATCGATCTCTTTTGGTTTACTACAGCTAATAGTTAATAAAACCAAAAACATTAAATAAAATATATTTTTCATAACTTAATATTTTCTCAAATTAACTTTCCCCATAAATTTCACGCTCGGATCCTCGATATTTTTCAATACAAAATATTGTAAATAATCAGTTGGATTAACGGTTAAATCCACACTCTTCCATTCGGCTGAAAAGTGAGTACTACCAAGATAATCTAGTAGTGGTTTAGTGTCACTTATAACCCAAGGAACATTACCATTATCATAAATTGTACTTGTTCCTTGTACAGCTGATTTCGAGATTTTATAACTATTATCGGCATTCCTCACAATATCAAAATCATAAGCGGCATTATAATTATTATTATCATCTCCGAATCCTATATTTAGGGTTGCTTTTGTTGCGGAAACGAATTGAAACACCATTGTCTTAGTTCTCCATCCTCCTAATTCGTCAAGAATATTCATAAAAAGATCTCGTTGTTTTATAGAAATTGTATTTTCCAAACCCCAAGTGTTACGGATATCCCAATCCAATGAACCTAGATAATTACTATTAAGTGCCGTTGCAGCAGAGTATCTTGTTGATTTATATGTTTCGCTCATTATACGCTGAAATTCAATTTGCAATTGCGTAACATCAATATTAAAGTTTTGCATCATATAGTCCCGAACAATTGACTCCTTCTGTTTAAATTTAGGATAGGCATCTTTTCCACTATTGTACGCAAAATCATCATAATACAATTGCCCAGCTACTATCAAGTGAGATAACACTTCCGCAAAATCTTCACCTATGGACTTACGGGCATAGGGAGTAATGAAGCCAAGAGAACGTGCCAATGCTGTAGTATTCTCTTGTGCAGTCCAATTCGAATAATAATCTCCCACACTTACCCTTCCATATTCGCCAGGAATAAATCTATTTTGATTCAGGATATGGGTAAACTCATGATGGATTACCTGTAAATTCCCAAGAACAGAATTGGCGTTCTCAGTACTAAAGTTATTTATGCCATACAATGTAATCCTTCTTCCTCCATCTGCGGTACCACCTTTTACAGAACCATCTACATCATAATCACCTGATCCAAATAAGGCAAATTGTTTGGGTGTATAAGTTTTAATAAAAGGAATACCCCCGATCTTTTTGTAAACATCCAAAAAACCCTTAATAACAACGTCCATTTGTGGAATGACTTTAGCTTCATCTGCTGGAGCTATATTTTTATTGATATCATGCATATTACGCTGATACCGGTAAACCACCTCAATATTATAGGGATCTGTTAAATTAGTTGTAATCCATTTATCAATTTCCCCGGGTACGAATGTATCGTAATTTTCAATTTTCACATTGAGTTTTTCCTCCTTTGTACAAGAGTATAAGCCAGTTATTAAACTAACTAGTATAAATATTTTTACTGTCGTTTTCATAATTTACCTTGGATTTTGTTCAACACCGGACAGTTTCGCTTCTTCCGGAATTTGGAAAACGCGTCTTGGATCCTCTGGTTTCAATTCTATATAAGACTCACTTTCATCATTTGCTATGACAAGGTGCTTTACCGTAATTCCCTTACGAATAATATCCAACCACCTTAATCCCATAGACATAAAACCGACTTGTTTAAATTGTAACACCGTTTGAATAAGGGCTTCCTTATCATCCTGTACACCAAAAAACAATTTGGATTTTTCTGTAGTTACGGCATGGTTTGCCGGATTGTAATTCTCAATTCGGTTGCTTGCCATTAAATTCATATCGGCTATACCAGCTCCAGTATTTCCGAGCTCTAAATATGCTTCTGCTCTATTCATCAAAGCTTCATCCGTAATTAAAACTGGAACCATTAACATGGGGAAACCCGTATTGGCAGTTGTATTGGTGACATACCAATATTCTTTCCATATATACGTAGTATAATGAGGGGCACCATAAGAAACTCCAAAATTATAAAATTTACCACCGGCTGCTGTATTGCCATTATATATGTCTTGAAATACGTTTATACCCATAGCATAACGATTATTCCACCACCTCTGATAGCCACTATAGGTTTCATTTATTAATAAATTATAGGGCTGCTCGGCTTTTGCGAAAACCGTGTGCACCTCTTCAAATGTCATTTTTTTAAATGTTGAATTATAAGGGATCAGCTTGCCCGCAAAATTGCCACCTGCAAAAATCTTATTTGCATTGTCAATGACTTTCTGCCATTCGCCAGTAAACAAATAAAATCTCGTAGCGAAAGCATGGGCCGCAGCGGGCGTGAAATGGTATTTAGGTACTGTCCACTCAGCAGGGTTAGCATCTAAAAGGGCTAGTCCTTCTTCTAAATCCTTCCGGATATTTTCATAAACAGACTGAACTGTCCCACGATCATACTTTTCTATAACTTTTGTTTCTGGTTTTGTTACATAAGGGATTCCTGGAGACGTATTACTTTCTGGTTTTTTATGATCATATACTTTTGCAAAAAAGTTGACAAGCATAAAATGTGCATATGCACGTGCTACTAATGCTTCTCCTTTATATGCCAAAACCTCGTCTCCAAAGTTATTTGATTCAATTGCATCCAAAGCATGATTTGCTGCAGCAATAGCTTCATAACATTTATTCCAATAACCAGTAGGTGTATCAGAACCGCTATCTTTAACATCTTGCCAACGGTACAATGCTGGAACCGGTTGATATAAATCTCCTACACCTTTGTCTTCCACATTGTCTGAATAAGTCTCAGCCATAGCAAGATAATTATTAAAAGGATAGGCAGAAGTAATGAGTCTCTTAACTTTATCGACTGTATTAATTTCTGCACGCATATCCGGTTGTTGATCCAGATATTTACTACAACTGCCGAATAACAATGTCGATGAGATTATTAAATATTTAAAATTTGAAAGTTTCATAGTTTAGTCTTTTAGAATCCTAATTTTACAGATAATGTCACTTGTTTCGGAACTGGAAGAGCTACGCCTCCATTGCTATAAAACTCAGGGTCGACACCGTTTAACTTTTTGTCCGAATGCAGCAACCAAAGGTTATTACCAACCAAATTGAACTGAGCGGTTCTAAATTTAATCTTAGAAACTAATTCTTTTGGAACATTATAACCTACGGAAATCTGTGATAAACGAATATAATCACCCTTAGCTACACGTTCGCTAGAATAGTTGTAAGCGTTATAAGTATAATTTGATGCGTTACGATCGCCATTGGAATTCTTAATATCAAATTCGGAAGTTAATCCATCTAATGTAGAAGGGATGACTGTTAGGAACTCATCACCTTTAAAAATAAAGCGGTTAACTAAATCTCTTGATACATTATACATATCCAAATAAGTTGCTGAATATGTTGGCTGCAAACGTACTTTACTTCCAAATGCAAATTTTAACAAAAACGACAAATTGAAATTTTTATATTCTAGACGGTTATAATATCCTCCAGCAACGGTTGGATCAACTGGACCTTCATATTTTAAGAAATTTGTTTCATTATCCTGCAACCAAAAGTAAGTCTCACCAGGAGTTCCATCCGTTCCAATATAAGTGGGATATCCTCCATTTGTTGCCAATTTATCAAAATCTATTGAGTATAATCCGCGATGAGGTCGTCCAAGCATAGCGCCACCTTCAGCAGAAACAAGATTCCAGATATTACGTGTTACATCAAGTTTTGTAATTTCAGTTTTATTAAAACCTAAGGTAAATTGTGTCCGCCAAGTGAAACCTTCTGGATTTTTGAAAGGATAACCGCCTAATTGAATATCTATACCTTGGCTTTTCATATCGGCATAATTGGCTAATTTCTCAAATTTCCCTCCGATACCCGATGTGCGTATTGGGCCAATTAGATCAAAGATATTACGCTTATAGTAATCAAAATTTAGATCAATTCGATTGTTCAAAAATGATAAATCCGTACCAATATTCAATTCGTACATCTTTTCCCATGTCAATTCTGAATTTTCTAAATCATCGAGGCTGATTTTTCCTTCTTTTTCTCCCTCAAAAGGTCTATACGTAGTAGCATTATAGAATACTGCTGAAGAATTGGATGCATTCCCCATGTTAGCAACTAAGCCATAGGTTCCACGTAATCGCGCACCAGAAAGAATACCATTGTCCTTATTAAAGAAGTTTTCTTGATCAATATCCCAAGCTCCAGACAGATTCCAAGTAGGTAACCACCTTGCCACATTTGTCCGTCCCATTTTATTGGATCCATCATAACGTGTGGTAAAGTTAAATGAATACTTATTCATATAGTTGTATGCACCTCGAATAGCATAAGCAATCTTACGATCATAAGTATAATTCATCGCGAACGGTTTATCGCCTGATTCTATCAATTTTTTATAATAGCGAGAACTAGGTAATACCAAATTACCATTACCATATTCTATACCTGGCCCGTTAAAATCATGACTTTGCTTATCTCCAAACTGAAGTTCGTATGTACCAAATAGATTTAAAGAATGGTCATTCCAGGTTTGATTATATTCCAAATTATGGCGCATATAATAACTGATCATATTATTATTTGCCAAATTGAAAAATCCACCATTTGGAAGGATAACATATTTATCTGTATTTGGAAAATCAGGATCTGCATATAAAAACCTATTTCCACTGTTTACAGTTTGATCTTGGTTCGCCCGATATGCTTTTGATAAATTAGCATTCTCTGTAATCATATGCTGCCTTTCCGAATTGTAATAACGATACATACCGTTTGCAGAATAAGTTAAGGAAGGTAAAATTTTGTAGGTAATCCCCGCCTGAACTTTGATATCCATTAATTTGAGTTTGATATAGTTATTATCTAACTCATTTAGAATATTGAACGGTGCATAATCCCGAGTAAAAAACTCACGATCACCATTTTCATCAAAAGCCGTAATTATCCGACTGGTATTTAAGGAATAAGAATATGGATTGATATCAAAATCACGCGAATAGCTTCCATACACGGCATCAGAGTTACGGTTCAGCGTACCTGGAGCCCGTTGATCTCTAATATTTCCCTGAAAGATAAACTCTGTACTTAGTTTATCACTGATTTTATAATTATTTCGAATATTAGCAGTAAAACGTCTCGCTTGATTACCAAGCGTGTAACCTGGATCATTCATAAAACTAGTAGAAGCATAGGTTTGTGCTTTACTTGTACCTGAACTCATACTCAAAGAATGGTCATGTGCTATATTACTTTTAAACAGCTCATCAAACCAGTCCGTATTTGTATTAGCGTAACGTTGCAAAAACTCATAGCGGGAAGGGGCGTCATTACGTAACGCATATGAATCCGTTTTCGGATCATAATCATACATTAAATTATACATTTTATTAAATACTCCTCCTGTAGGGGCTCTTGAAACTTGTGAATGATTCAGATACCCTTTATTCTCCATATCAATAATCAATTGCATCTGCTCTGCAGAATTCATGATATCAAATTGATTATAATTAGGTTTAATGTAAGTTGTAAAATTACCTGAATAATTAAAATTAACTGCACCGTCTGTATTGCGCCCTCTCTTTGTATTTACTACTACAACTCCATTCATCGCTGCTGCACCATACATTGCTGTAGCGGCAGCATCTTTTAAAACTGTAATAGATTCAATATCATCTGGATTTAAACCGGCTACGGAAGATCCTAATAATGTGTTGGCATCACCTGTTGAAAGTGCTTCATTCGAAATATTAACAGCTTCGTCCAAGATAACACCATCAATAACCCAAAGGGGTTTATTATCTCCCGTAAGAGAAGTTGCTCCACGGACACGAATCTTAGGTGCAGCCCCAAATGTTCCGGATACATTTTGTACTGAAACACCAGCAACCTGTCCTTCTAACATTCTCGATATATCTGGCACTCCTGCGCGCTCTGCCTCTTTAGCATCAATTTTTGATGATGCCCCTGTAAACAGCTTGCGATCCAAATTTTGATAACCTGTTGCTACTACATTAACAATGTCCAATTGTTGTTCTGTACGATTCAATGTTATTGAAATAACATTTCTTTCATTAATAGCCGTTTCAATTTGAGTAAAACCTACATATCGAATAATTAAGGTAGCATTGGCAGGAGCATTTATTTTAAAATTACCACTATTATCTGTTTGTGTTGAAACGCTTGTTCCTTTAACAGTTATACTCGCTCCTGTCAAAGGTCGCCCTTCCTTATCTTTGACTGTTCCACTAACGGTATTTTGCAATACAACCTCTGAGGTTTTATTACTACTTTTTTCAATATTATTGATAGTAATCGTATTGGCAATGACTTTATAGGTATAGTTATTATCACTTAAAACTTCTTCAAGTGCATCTTCAAGACTTGCGTCTTTTAAATTTAGACTTATTCTCTTCGCACCTCTAGTGACATCGTCACTGTAAAGGAAACGATGCTTTGTCTGTTTGCCAATAGCTGATAACGCATCTTCGACCCTAACATTTTTGAGTTTAAGGTTGACCTTTTGCGCAATCCCTTCAGCCTGGACACCAGTAACGAAAGCAAACATTAAAAAGGTACTAATTTTCATAATACGTAAAGGTTTGCAAAATAACGAGTCTTGAGAATCCCAAGGTCGTTTTTTGCCAAATGGTAAGTTATTCATACATTTACATTTGGTTAATGAGTTAATTTTTCGGTTAGCTTCTTAATTAAGAATAGATACAGGGATGCTGCAACATCTCTGTATTTTTTGTTTAATAATTAGGTTTAGTATTTATTCTCCATATCGTGTTATTTATTTTTAATAATTAATTGATCTCCATCTATCTTAAACCGCAAATCACTTACATATTCTAACATCTCTAATACCTGCGAAAGTGGAACATTGCGATCAACTGATCCGGTGATTGCTTTATTTCTATTGACCCCTTGGTCAAATTTAGCTTCTACATCATACCAATTAGATAACTGATCGACAATGGATTGAACATTATCTTTATTAAAATAAAATTCATTATTATGCCATGCCAGGTCCTTTGCCAAATCTGCATAACCTTTATTGAGTCTTCCATCAACAGATTCTGCAAACTCTCCTGGCTGTAATATGATAGCAAGATCAGCATTGGACACTTCAACTTTTCCTTCTTCCAAAGTTGTTCTTACTTTTTTACTATAAGCGTCAACATTAAAATGTGTACCTAAAACTTTAACGTCAGTACCATTCGCTTGGACTATAAAAGGACGATCAACATCTTTAGATACTTCAAAATAAGCTTCGCCATCCAATTGTACCTTACGCTCTCCTGATCCAAAAGACTCAGGGAACTTCAATCTGGACATCGCATTAATCCAGACCTTAGTACCATCTGATAGTTCGAGCTTATAATAACCGCCTTTCGGAACAACTAAAGTGTTATACCTGAGTTCTGCACCTCCATAATGACCTTTTACATACTCCAGCTGATCATTGCTAAGCTTAATGTTATTGGCTATTTGCCCGTTATTACGATTACTGAGATCAAAAGTTTCACCATTATCCAATATTAACAAGGCATCATTTGAAGCTGGCTTTATATCATTTTTATGTTTGGTAGATTGGATGGCAATTATCTTTGAATTCTTAGGTGATTTATTTTGATATAAAAAGAGGAAACACAAGACTAAACATGAGGCAATAAGTGGAATCCAAATTTTAAGATTAAAATTATTTTCAACTTTTTGCGTGCTATTTTGCTTTTTTTCTAAATTATTCCAAGCTTGCTCAACATCAATTGATCTTAAAAACTTTAAATCTTCTTCAACTTTATGGGATTGCTTAAAACTAGCGTACAATTTTTTGTTTTCATCCGTTAAATTTATCCAATTTTCAAGCACAGTTTTTTCTTCAATAGACAGTTCCCCGACTAAAGATTTTTTGATGATTTCAGCAATAATAAAAGGTTTACTCTTCATAATATATAATAAAGAAACTTTGCTCGCCCGAATGGGTGACAACAATTTTTAAAAAAAGTAAATTTCTTGAAAGAATAAAGTGAAACAGGCTTATAGAGATTATATAACACCATTAACATAAATATATAACAGTGATTCATAAAAGATATGAACCTAAAAAAATAACCTGCTTTTGACTAATAAAATACTGGTAAGAGAAAAATCAATTTGAGTTTGATCTATATAGAATGCGGGAAGCATCTATCGAAACATGTTATAGAAAATCAACGCTAGGGGCAACAATTCAGGATTCATTTTCTTCATAATTGTTTTTAACCCACGTTGCTTTTGAGTTTTCACAGTATTAACACTAATATTTAGCTCTTTAGAGATATCCTGATTACTTAATCCTTCAAAGTATCCCATTTTAAATACGATACGACAGCCTTCAGGCATGCTTTGCATAATTTTATGAACCTCTGCGATAACTTCCGAATGAATAATATCTAATTCTAAAGAATCGTTGCTGCACTCATTAAATGGAGAATTTAACCAATACTTCTCAACAACCCTTTCTTTCCGCTTGCTATTTAAAAATGCATACCTCACAGAAGTATAAAGGTAATTCTTTATAGCACCCTGATGTGTAGAAATATGATCTTCATGGTTATAATAAGAAATGAATGCATCCTG
The DNA here is from genome assembly GCF_012030425.1 of Sphingobacterium sp. B16(2022). Taxonomy (GTDB): domain Bacteria; phylum Bacteroidota; class Bacteroidia; order Sphingobacteriales; family Sphingobacteriaceae; genus Sphingobacterium; species Sphingobacterium anhuiense. Next base: position 138,579 of record NZ_JAAUVN010000003.1, read on the forward strand.
TGCCAGATCTTCAGCTTCTGTAGCGTCCCCACATAGCTTCCATGCAAAATGACATAGGCTTCTATAATGTTCTTCAAATAATTGTTTATGGACGTTACTGTTCATTTAAAACATAAATTTGGTCAAGTACAAATTATTAATTAGGTAGTTTTTAAACGGTTTAGCATGTTAGTTCAAAACGAAGTTAATGTTAAATTTTGTTAAATGCTATAGTCATTCGAAATTAATTTCTCATAAAATTACACCTCCAATTCAGAAATAACCGTCAATTTTTCTTATATTGTAGCCTTTCACAAATATTAAAAACAAAGACTAAATGCTATTTACCGTTCTAATAGGACTAATAACATCGAGCCTTATTGTTCCATTTGGCAAATTCGTAAAAACTAAATGGGGAATTATTCTCGCATTCATACCGCTACTTTTATTTCTTTATTATCTCCAATATCTACCATTAATAAATTGGGATAAATCATATGTGCAGCATATTGATTGGATACCCTCACTAGGTATAAATTTTGATTTTAGACTAGATGGATTATCACTCCTATTTTCTTTATTAATCACCGGAATCGGAACCTGTATATTTTTTTATGCTAAATCATATTTAAAAGATGATCCGTATGTTGATCGCTTTTTCGGATACTTATGTATGTTCATGTCGGCCATGCTCGGCCTTGTACTGTCTGACAACATCTTTCTATTATTTACCTTCTGGGAACTGACCAGCATCAGCTCGTTTTTCTTGATTGGTTTTAATAATGAAAAAATAGAATCTAGAAAAAGTGCCCTGACAGCATTAAGCGTAACTGGACTAGGAGGCTTCTTTTTATTGGCAGGTCTTGTTCTAATCGGTAATATTGCCAATACCTATTCCATCTCCGAGCTCGTAAGTAAGGCTCAACTAATTCAGGAACATCAGCTATTTCCTTATATATTAGGTCTTATCATCTTAGGTGCTATGACCAAATCTGCACAATTTCCATTTCATTTTTGGTTACCTGGTGCTATGAAAGCGCCTACCCCAGTATCTGCTTACCTGCACTCAGCAACTATGGTAAAAGCTGGTATCTACCTACTTGCACGTTTTTATCCCATTTTAGGCAATAATACAGCGTGGACGTATAGCCTCATGATTATTGGTGGAATCACAATGCTATATGGAGCTTTTCATTCTCTTTTTAGAACTGATATGAAGGGCGTACTCGCTTATTCAACCATATCGGCATTAGGTATTTTAGTTTTTTTGTTAGGTCTTGGCACCCAAGATGCCATCATCGCTGCCTCTGTTTTTATTGTTGTGCATGCACTATATAAAGCAACATTATTTTTAATTACAGGTATTATTGATCACGCCACCCACACTCGGGACCTATCTGTACTGCAAGGATTGAGAAAGGTTTTATTACCTGTTGCAATTGCTGGTTTTTTAGCCGCTATATCCAGTGCCGGAGTACCTTTAACATTTGGATTTATTGGAAAAGATTTAATATATGAAGCGACATTACATAGTGAAAAACATTTAGCTATTTACCTGACTGTTGCAGCAGTAATAACAAATATTCTATTGGTATCTGCGGGTTTCATGGCTGGTATCAAACCATTTTTTGGGAAACTTCCTGAAAATTTTGAGAAAATAAAACTTCCTGCAAAATCGCTTTGGATACCTCCGTTTATACTTGCACTCTTAGGAGTCGTTTTTGGTTGTTTCCCAACTTTTATTGGCGATCTGATCGCACAACCCACCGTAAATAGTATCATGTCCGTTAAAAGTGATTTTCAACTTAAAATATGGCATGGATTTAATACTATTTTGCTATTAAGTGCCATAACTATAGTACTGGGCACAGTTATCTATTTTATCAATAAGCCAAGTGAACATAAATTAAAATGGATTGAACAATTAAATTTCATAGCGCCGATTACCATTTTTCAAAAATGTTATCGGACCATTTACAATTTCTCGACAAGTTATTCGCATTATTTCCATAACGGATATCTTCGCTCTTACCTATTGAAGATCATCATATTTGCAGAGGTTCTTTTAGCTTATCAACTTTACCTTGGTGGCCCACTACATATCAACTGGGAACTACTATCAGCAGTAAGCGTATACGAAGTGGTTACTATTCTGATCGTATTTGGAGCTGTCGCTCTCACCTTGAGCACTTCTTCAAGGCTAACCGCTGTAGTTTCAACTAGTGTCATTGGATACGGTATCTGTTTACTTTTCGTATTCTACAGTGCTCCGGATTTGGCTATGACACAATTTACAATAGACACGCTAACAGTAGTTCTATTTGTTCTTGTTCTCTTTAAATTACCTCCATTTCTAAATCTTGCCAATAAAAGAGTACTGATAAGGGATGCGGTGGTTGCCATCATATTTGGGATAATCTTAGCTTTGGTGGCCATTCGCGTACTACATGTTCCTACGAATATTGCGATAAGTGACTTCTATGGTAAAAATGCATATCTATTAGCGAAAGGTAGAAATGTCGTAAATGTACTGCTTGTTGACTTCAGGGGGTTTGATACCATGTTTGAAGTTGTTGTATTATCGATCGCTGCATTAGGTGTGTACAGCTTATTAAAATTACGTTTAAAATCATCGGAGAAAGAATAATATGAAAAGTACTATTTTACAAACAGCTTCAAAATATTTGTTGCCTATACTTCTTTTATTTTCCTTTTTTCTATTATTAAGAGGACATTACTACCCAGGCGGTGGTTTTGTCGGAGGTTTGGTTGCATCCATTGCTTTTGTCTTACACAGTTTCGCTCATGGTACTGAAGAAACAATGAAGATATTGCGTTATAAACCCCTATCCTTACTTCCTATCGGATTAGGAATATCTGCATTCAGTATGTTTATGCCAGCACTTTTCGGACTGCCTGTAATGACTGGATTATGGCTGGAACATCCGATCCCAGTTATTGGTATGATTGGTACAGCACTACTCTTCGATCTTGGTATTTACCTCGTGGTCATCGGAGTTGTTTTAACCATTTTATTCACCATTTCACTCAGTTCAGATTAACATTGCAATGGAAATACTACTTATTTTACTCATAGGCGTATTATATGCGACAGGCATATATCTTATTTTAAGAAGAAGTATGGTTAAACTACTTCTAGGAATTATGCTACTTGGAAACGGCACCAATATTTTGATATTTCTCTTGGGTAATATCACCAAAGGAAAACCGCCGATCATTAGAGATGGATTGAAAGTCTTTCAAGATATATATGCAGATCCAATACCTCAAGCATTAATTTTAACCGCAATTGTCATTAGCTTCGGCTTAACTTCCTTTGCTATTGTACTATTAAAACGTGTTTATGCACTAATTAACACGGACGATCTAGACAACTTAAACACACCCGAAGACGAAGATATATGATTGATAATCAAATTATAGCAACAGTACTTGTACATTTATTTACTGCAATCATACAGTTAGGTTTTTGGAGAAAAACAGGTCCACAACGTATCCTCAGCATTGGCGGCAGTTTCATAAGTTTAATTTTTGCCATCAAATTATTTGCTAAAGTATTTAATGGAGACATACTCATTATGCATGCGGCCAATTGGGAGGCTCCTTTCGGAATTGTATTTGTAGCAGATTTACTAAGCTCCACCTTAGTTCTGCTCACAGCGATAGCGACTTTAGCAGTATCTATTTTCTCTGCAACAGGTATCGGCCGGCAACGTATACTCTACGGTTACTTCCCTATCTTCCACTTTTTAGTGATGGGATTAAATGGTGCATTTTTAACCGGAGATATTTTCAATCTTTACGTGTTTTTTGAAGTTATTATTATTTCATCCTTTGTATTAATGACCCTGGGAGGTCGGAAAGCACAATTAGAGGGCGCTGTAAAGTATATGGCGATGAATATACTCGCTTCTACTTTCTTCTTAACTGGAATCGGTATTCTTTATGGTATATCGGGGTCTTTAAATATGGCCGATCTAGCACTCATCGTTCCCAAGATTGAAAACCGTGCAATAGTTGATATTACTGCTACTTTCTTTTTAATTGGATTTGGCATCAAGTCTGCGATTTTCCCTCTTTACTTCTGGTTGCCATCATCCTATCACACACCTCCTTCTGCTGTAGCAGCTATATTTGGTGGGCTACTCACTAAGGTAGGTATATATGCCTTATTCCGGGTCTTTACCTTAATTTTCATTCCTAATGAATTTATTCGGAATCTGTTGGTCATATTGGCAATTTTGACCATTTTAACAGGAGCATTCGGTGTATTGATCAAGACCAATATAAGACGGCTATTTTCTTACCTCATCGTATGCCATATCGGATTTATGATAGGGGGATTAGGTATTTATAGCAAGTTGGCAATTCTCGGTGCCGTATTTTATTTAATTCATGATATCATGGTTAAAACGAACATCTTCTTAATCGCCGGATTGATCCGTCAAATGAGAGGATCTATGGATATGAAAAAACTGGGTGGATTGTATGCTGAATATCCAAAAATTTCATTGCTGATTGCCATAGTACTGTTTTCACTGGCTGGTATACCACCATTATCCGGATTTTGGCCAAAAATATATTTATTGCAGGGTGCCTTTCAAACAGGACATTACTTTTATGCAGGAGCACTTATACTAGGTAGCTTCATGACTTTATTTGTACTCGCAAAATTTTGGTCGGAAGTATTTTGGAAAAAACCACAAGACCCCGATGCAATTGAGGACAAATTTAAAGACCTGATAGGTATTCGAAAGGTCGCATTGATTTTACCGATCTGTATACTTGCAGCTAGTTCTTTATATATCGGACTCAATGCAGAAAGTATCATTCAGGTAGCGGACCGCATATCATCAGAAATGTTAAACACCAAACCTTATATTCAAGCAGTATTAGGCAAATAAAGTAAAATATGATCAAACAGTTTTTAATGAACCTGCTGCTTTCTTTTATTTGGGTAGCATTAACAGGTTCAATGTATTATACGAATTTTCTTTTTGGCTTCTTACTTGGTTTCTTCATTCTATGGGTCATGAACCGAAATGAAGTTGATCAGCGTTATTTTTACCGTGTCCCGAAAACGATTAGCTTTCTCTTTTTCTTCTTGTATCAAATGATTATAGCTAATCTACAGGTTGCTTACGACGTGATCACACCTAAGTATTTTTTTAAACCTGGAATTGTGAAATACAAGATGGATGCTAAGTCTGATTTTGAGATCAACTTACTTTCTACCTTTATCTCACTAACACCGGGAACATTAATTCTGGATATCAGCGAAGACAAAAAGATTTTATATATCCATGTCATGTACCTACATGATAAACAAAAATTCATGACAGAGTTGAAAAACAATGTTGAACGCAAACTTTTAGAAATTTTGAGATGAGCTTAACTGAATATTTAGATTATGTGATTCTGCCCATATTAATTTTGTCAACAGTAATTACATTTATACGTCTTTTCAAAGGACCGGATGTGGCCGATAGGGTTATTGCTCTAGATCTAATCATTACCACAGGTATTGGGATTATTACTGTCTATAGTATCACGACATCTCAAGAAATTTTTCTTGACGTGGCCATGATACTTGCCCTAATTGCCTTTTTAGGAACAATTGCCTTTGCCTATTATTTAGAAAAACAAGACTATAATGACTGATATTATTATTGCAGTGCTGAGTACCATCGGCGCCTTAGCGATTCTCTTCGCTTCCATTGGCATCCTTAGAATGCCTGACTTTTATTTACGCCTTTCTGTTACGGTTAAAGCTGCAACTCTAGGTGTTGGTTTGCTTTTGCTTTGTGCCGCAATTGTCTTTCCTGACGTCTCCGTCACAACAAAAACAATCGCAATCGCGTTCTTTCTAGTACTAACAGCTCCGGTTGCGGCGCATATGATTGGAAGGGTTGCCTATATAACGGGCATTAAATTGTGGAAAGGGACAATCACAGATGAATTAGAGGGTATGTATGATGAAGAGACACATGAATTAAAAAGTAATTCTGACGACTCTTCATCAACAGATGATATCACTAAAAAATAATACAAACTGGAGCAGGAACACGAAGTGGTTTTCCAGTCTCTTTTAGAAGTCCTGTTTTTTCATCCCTGCTAAAAGTGATAATTTCGTTACTCGTTTGATTGGCTACCAATAGGAATTTACCGTCAGGGCTAAAATTAAAATTGCGCGGTCCTTTTCCAGATGTACTCTGATTTGCTACTTTGGTCAATTTTCCGTCTTTAGCAATAGCGAAAATTCCAATGGTATTAGCATCACCTCTGTTTGATGCATACAGAAATTTTCCGTCCGGAGATACTTTGATATCAGCGGCACCATTTTTCCCTGTAAACCCATCAGGATTAATATTAACAGATTGATCAAATAACCAATCTTGTCCATCCCGTTTGTATACAGCAATGTCTGCTGTCATTTCGAGTACGACATACATATGCTTTTCTTTCTTATCAAAGGCAATATGTCGAGGACCACCACCTGCTGAAGAGAATACTTCCGCAGGATCTGTACCCAATTTAACATCCTTTGATTTTGGATCAATTAATTTATAAATCGAAATTTGATCTAGACCTAAATCTTGTACAAAAAGTTCATTTCCTTTTTTTGAGAAAAACGCAGAATGTACATGAGGGCCTTCTTGTCTAGCTTTGTCAACGCCTTTACCTTCATGTTGAACAAAATCTTTTAGATTACCGATAACACCATTGGGTTCTAATCCGTATAGTACAAAAGAGCCACCACTATAATTAGAAGCTGTGATCAGGTTTTTATAAGGACTCACCGAAACATGACAGGGCGCATCTCCTTTTGTAGGAACTGTATTTAAGATTGTAAATTTACCTTTGTTATAAGAATACGCAGTTAAACTTCCTTTATTATTTCCCTGCTCACTAACGGCATATAAAATATTATCCTTTCGAGCTAGAAAAGAGGGATCCACTAATGGAGTGGTCGATACTAGCGCTATTTCACCCGTTTTTACATTAAAATCAAATGCATAGATTCCTTTACTTTCGGTGTTAGAGGTATAAGTACCTACAAACATGGAAATGTTTTGCGACCAACCAAAAAAAGGAAAACAGGTCAAAATAAAAAGTATAATTTTTTTCATGATTTCAAAATTAAAATTTTGTGGGAAAATGTAGTGTTAAATTTGGTTAAAACTACTTTTACTACCTTGTAAATACTTATTTTAGCTGTTCCAGAGCCGTTCAATATGTTATTATTCATAATAAGCATATAAACGGGATAAGACCTCGGAAATAATATTCAAATAAAATTAAGAATAATTAATATATTCTAATAATTTTGTGCAAGCTTTCAGAACTTTAAGTTTGAACAGTTATATTTTTAAAAAGCATTTAAATTACATTCCACGAATGAAACCATCATGGGCTTATAATAGCTTACAAACCGCGAGTAGTAACCAGCTCATGATAGCTTCATCACCATTAAAAGACATATTATTCTAATGAAAAAAAACTTATATACGTTGCTATTATTGGTATTTGTGACAGCACAAACAGTATTTGCTCAAAAACAAGTTATCGATCGAGTAGTTGCGACAGTAGGATCTGGTATTATTTTACAATCAGATGTTGATATGCAGTATGCGCAATATCTTTCAGGTGGTAATAAACCAAATGCAGATTTCAAATGTGAAATGCTGCAACAGCTGTTAACACAGAAATTACTTTCTCAGCAGGCGGTAATTGACTCCATCGAAGTGGGCGAAACTGAAGTTGATGATAACCTAAACAGCCGACTACGCTATATGTCTCAACAAGCAGGTGGTCAAGAAAGATTAGAAAAATTCTTAAATAGATCTCTGTTGCAATACAAAGAAGATATGCGTCCTAGTATATATGAGCAATTGAAAGCAAATAAAATGCGTCAGAATATTGTTCAAAAAGTAGACGTTACACCTATTGAGGTAAAACGCTATTATGAAGGACTGAATACCGATAGCCTACCTTATTTTAATACAGAAGTAGAAATTGGTGAAATTGTTATGTTCCCTAAACTAACTGTTGAAGAGAAAGCTGAGTTTAAAGCAAAGGCAGAGGGACTTCGCAAACAGGTTACAGATGGTTCTGATTTTGGTACAGTTGCACGTTTATATTCTGAAGATGGATCTGCTCCTTATGGTGGAGATTTAGGTTTCAATACACGTGATAATTGGGTTAAGGAATTTGCAGCAATGGCTTTTAAATTAAAAGCGGGTGATGTTTCTCCTGTTTTTGAAACAAAATATGGTTTCCACTTTTTACAAGTGTTAGAAAGACGTGGGGAAGAAGTACATGTTAGACATATTTTGATTAAGTTTAAACCAACAGCTGCTAGTATTGAACGCACACAAGCAAAGATGGATAGCATCTACAACTTAGTGACAACAGGAAAATTAGATTTTTATCATGCTGCAACGACAAACTCTGACAGTGAAGAATCAAAATTTAATGGTGGAATGGTTCTTAACCAAGAGGGAGAAACCCGTTCAACATTAATACCTGTAGATAAATTGGAAGCTTCTGTATTTCAAGCTATAGATCCATTAAAACCTGGAGAATATTCTAAACCGGCACAATTTACAGATCGTACAGGTGAAATTGGTCTACGATTCAATTATTTAAAATCACGTATTGCTCCTCATAAAGCAAACTTAGATGAGGATTTTGTGAAAATCAAAGAAGCTGCACGTCAAGATAAAGTAAACCGCAAATTGAATACCTGGTTTGAATCTAAGAGAGAGAACACATATATCAATATTGCCGATGACTTTAAAGACTGTAATGAACTTAAAGTTTGGATCTCTAAAAAATAGTTGATCTGATAAGATAAAATAGAAAGGGCTTCAAAATTAATTTTGAAGCCCTTTCTATTTTATAAATAATGTGAAAAAATATTATCTTTCAAACATCATTTCTACAAGTATATTCCAATTTGCTTTAGATACATCGTCCTTCGCGAGTTCACTCAACTTCCAAATACGGATATAATTGTATTTAACGACCTTATCCTTAATATTGACAGTTGCAGTACCGAATGAATAAGCATACTCACCGCTATATGCTCTACCTACTTTTTCAGGAGTAGTTAGAATATTAATACGAGATTTCTTTAAATATGCTAATATTTCTTTTTTACCTTCTATTGGTTGTATCCAAGGAAAAAGAAATCTTGCATCTTCATTCAAAAACTCTTTATAACCCGCTTGATTATCAGCCTTAAGAACCGTTGACAAAAGCTTATCGGTTTCAAAAACAATCTCTTTACGTTGATCTAAACGTACCTGAGAACGGTGCTTCAAATACCAAGCTTCACTAGGTTCATAAAACTCCAGTTCAGAATTTTCCTTATTGCCAAAATTTTCAACTTCAGCACGAATATCCACCAGCCACTTACCTTTTTTATTTCTTTTCCAGACGGTTAAGTACTGCCCAAAACGTTTTCTCGCTCCTACTTTCTGAAATTCCATCGAACCAGTAGTAACCCCAAATTCTTGACTTTTTGAAACCATCGCTAGCGCTGGTTCCCAAGTTAGTACATCGGGTATATTCGGCCTATTATTAAGATAATCTAAAGCATTGACCTCGGAAGGAACAAAAAATTTAGACTCTTTATCGACAATCGACAGAAAAGCCTGATGCGGAGTAGTTGTCTTAGAAATCAACGCAGCCTCTTTGTCGGCATTGATTAAACTACCTACTTTATCGGGAACCTGTGCATACACTTGTGCTGAAAAGGCACTCATGAAAACTATTGCCGACATTTTATTCCATATATTCATGTAATGTCTTTATTTTAATTGGACACTAACTATCAAATCTTATTCCAAAGCGTTCCATCTTTGCTATCTTTTAATTGAATACCGATAGCATTAAGTTCCTCACGAATACGATCAGATGTAGCAAAATCTTTATTTTGCTTAGCTCCATCACGTAATTTGATCACAATAGCCATGATTTCATCCACATTATCAGTGCTCGATAATTGATCATCTTGCAAGCCTAGAATATCAAAAATAAAATGTTGTACAAATGCTCTTAACTCTTCTAGATCAGCAGCACTGATAGCTGCTTTTCCATCGTAAATAGAATTAATCGAACGAACGACTTCAAACAATTCTGCAATTAAGATAGGGCTATTGAAATCATCATCCATGGCAGCATAACATTTCGCACGTAAATCAGCTACATCAACAGCAGACTTACCTTTTGAAGGTTTCAGCTTATCCAATAGATTTACCGCTGTCATAAGACGCTTGAACCCTTTATCTGCAGCATCAAGTGCCTCATTTGAGAAATCCAATGTGCTTCTATAATGCGCTTGTAACATAAAGAAACGAACAGCCATAGGTGAATATCCACGTTCCAACAAAGGATGATCACCGGTAAACAACTGATGAGGTAAAAAGCCATTTCCTGAAGATTTAGACATACGTGCTCCATTTACCGTTAACATATTGGTATGCATCCAATATTTGGCAGGTGCAGTATGATTACATGCTTCAGACTGAGCTATTTCGTTTGTATGATGCGTTGCTGCCAGATCCATACCTCCACCATGAATATCAAACTGATCGCCTAAATATTTACGGCTCATCGCCGAACATTCAATATGCCAACCCGGAAATCCAACACTCCAAGGTGAAGGCCAGCGCATAATATGTTCTGGCTTAGCTTTGATCCATAATGCAAAATCCAGACGGCCATGTTTTTCATCTTGGCCACCAAGCTCACGTGTATTATTCAACATATCTTCCAGCTTACGATTAGTCAGAATAGTATAATCGTAATCTTTCACATATTTCTCTACATCAAAATATACAGTCCCATCTACTTCATAAGCATAGCCATTAGCAATGATCTTTTGGACCATTTCAATCTGCTCAGAAATATGTCCTGTAGCGGTCGGTTCTATACTTGGAGGTAAAGTATTAAAAAGACGAAGCACATCGTGGAAACCAAGAGTATATTTTTGAACAATCTCCATCGGTTCCAATTGCTCCAATTTTGCCTTTTTAGCAAACTTATCATCACCTTCATCATTATCCCCTTCCAAATGGCCTGCATCGGTAATATTACGTACATAACGAACTTTAAATCCGAGATGTTTTAAATAACGAAATATCAAATCAAATGACACAAAAGTCCGACAATTTCCTAAGTGAACATCACTGTATACAGTAGGCCCACAAACATACATCCCTACTAAAGAGGGATGTAATGGTTGGAATTTTTCTTTCTTACGTGTTAACGTATTGTATAAATGAAGATTGTTTTCCATGTCTAGAAAATAGCTGTTTCTATTTTTGTCTAAAATATATTTGAATTGGAACACCTTCAAAATCGAAGTGCTCACGTAATTTATTTTCGATATAACGTTTGTACGGATCTTTTACATACTGTGGTAAGTTACAGAAGAATGCAAACATAGGTGTACGTCCTGGTAATTGCGTTACGTATTTTACCTTGATATATTTACCCTTTAAAGCTGGTGGAGGATAATTCTCAATCACCTGCAACATCACTTCGTTCAATTTTGAAGTAGGTATTTTTTTCGTTTTATTCTCATAAACTTTTGCTGCTACTTCTAGCGCTTTGAAAATACGTTGTTTTTCAGTGACCGAAGTAAAGACAATCGGTATATCTGTAAAAGGAGCGATTTTCTCTTTAATTCGAGCTTCAAACTCTTTCATCGTTTTATTGTCTTTTTCAATGGTATCCCATTTATTGACAATAATTACAATACCTTTTCTATTTTTTTCTGCCAAATGAAAAATATTGATATCCTGTGCTTCAATACCATCATTTGCATCTAACATTAAAAGGACAACATCAGAATCCTCTAATGCCTTGATTGTACGCATCACAGAGTAAAACTCAATATCTTCGTTTACCTTAGATTTACGTCTCAAACCTGCTGTATCAATCAATAAGAACTCATGTCCAAATTGCTTATAATGAATACGAATCGAATCGCGTGTCGTACCTGCAACAGGTGTTACAATATTACGATCAACACCTAATAAAGCATTTGTTAAAGAAGATTTACCTACGTTCGGACGACCTACGATTGTATATTTCGCTAATGTGGTATCATCTTCTTCTTCGTCTTCAAAAGTTGAAACTACAGCATCTAATAATTCCCCTGTCCCCGATCCTGTAGCGGAAGAAACATTATAAATTTCACCTAAACCAAAAGCATAAAACTCTGCAGAGTCATGGTGTAATTTAGCGTGGTCAACTTTATTTGCAGCAACATATACCGGTTTAGAACTTCTTCTCAAAAGATCTGCGATCTCATCATCTAAATCCGTAATACCTGTTGTTACATCAACCATAAAAATGATCGCTGATGCTTCTTCTATTGCGATATGAACCTGGTCACGAATTGCTTCTTCAAAAACATCATCCGATCCATGTACAAACCCACCAGTATCAATTACTGTAAACTTTTTCCCAATCCATTCTGCCGTTTCATAGTGACGGTCGCGCGTCACTCCACTAAAGTCATCAACAATAGCTTTTCTACTCTCCGTCAGACGATTAAAAAGCGTGGATTTCCCAACATTTGGACGACCTACAATTGCAACAATATTTGCCATATTTTTACTATATATTATTCTCGTTACCTCACGGCAACTTATTTAAATACAATTTAACTCAGTGGGCAAAGTTACATAATATACCTGGTATTTTTGAAAATCAATCTAATCTTATCGTAAACAATAAGATTTTTATTATCATATTTTACAACTGAGCTAAGACTATCAAACAAACTTGCTATCAGTCCGTAAGTATTCTTTTAATTGAAATTCAATTAAAAGAATATAAGCTTACCAAAAAGTATCCTAAAAGGGATTCAATAAAAAAAGTCCCAAATAGCTGGGGTGTTCTAAAACACTAAATTTCATTTATTCTAATTCATAAAATCGTTTTCGCGAAAATTCTAGCAATCATAATTATTAAACATAAAAAATGGCTTTGCAAAATTGCAAAGCCATTACTTTATTCATCAAAATCTAAACTTAAACTATTGAGTTGGATTTTGTGTTAATACACCAGGGTAAGAATTAATCGCAGACTGTGGTATAAAGTATACTACACGAAAGTCTGTCGGAGCAATAACCTCTGACTGATTGTGCGGTCCCGGATATTGACGCGTCAAGGCTTCACCGTTACGAAATACATCATAGCTACGTTCTGCTTGAAATGCTAATTCCAATTCACGCTCTTTATCAATTAATTTACTTGCATTTGAAGCATTTAAAGATGAATAAGCACCATTCGTAATTGAGCGGGTTCTTATTTTATTTAAATCCGCTAAAGCTGCACTGTAATTACCTAGTTTTGCTTGTGCTTCTGCTCTATTGAGATAAACCTCTCCTAACCTGCTGATGACAGGTGAATGTAATTGCGAATTTTCACCTTCTTTAGAACATTTGGTGATGTAAAACTGAGGATATACACGGTTCAAGGAAATATAGTAATCGAGAACTCCTTTGTAGGTTTTACCATCTTTATATTTCAAGCTATAAATTCCCTGACCTGCATCAATTACAGTTAATGCATATGATATTCTTTTCTCCTTCTCCGTTTTCGTTTCTGGGATTACTTCTACAGCATTGATTGCATTTCCAGCTCGTTCAATAACAAATTGAGCATAGTTTAACGTACTCACTCCATCTTCTTTTACAAAACGAAACACTTCAGAATACTTACCTGTTTTTTCATCTTTTGCATAAGTAGGTTCTATAAAAGATGCTCGAGCATCAACGATGCGGTAATTATCTGGACGCCAATCGTTACGACCGGTTTCATTCAATAAATCAATGTATTTAGCACTTGCATACATCTCACCCCAGCCCATACCTCCAATATTGGAATACATACCACCAATACCATAATAATGATCATCACCCGAAAATTCAGATGCTACTCTTTTAACTGCGAAAATAGTCTCGTTATTATTTTCTGGTGTGAACGTATTATATTTCATAAATCGCTCTCTTTCCAACAATGAATAAGATCCAGAGTTGATTACCTTATCCGCATACTCAACAGACAATCTTGCATATTCTGCATTGGGTGATTGATATGTACCACTCATATATAGATAAACACGGGATAACATCGCTTGAGCTGCTCCCTTAGAAGCATAAATATTACCTTTATTAATTGTCAACAAAGACTCCGCTTTCTTCAGATCGCTTATCGCTTGCGCATAAGTTTCTTTAACAGTTGAACGGTCTGGTAAATGTAAATTATCAAATACATCATCCGGTGTACCATTTACAATAGGCAAACCTAGATTTGTTTCTGGATTTTGATAATAAGGACGTCCATATGCACGAACCAAATAGAAATACATCATCCCGCGGATATAGTAACATTCTCCTAATTGATTGTCTTTTTCAGCACTTTCTCCCTCTTTTATAATTTTCATCACATTGGAAGATTGAGCAATTGCCTTATAACCTGCATTCCAAAATTCAGACAAACGTCCGTTATTCGGAGTACGTGCATAAGAAATAAACTCATAAAATGCATCCGTTGAGGCACCCCTAATCATCATATTATCTCCTGCATATTCCCCTGCGCGATGCATCGGGTCTGACCATGCTTTTAATTGTGCATAAGCACCATTGATCATCGCGTCTGGATTATTCGCAATAACATCCGAATCCATTAAGTTATGGGGTAACCTATCTATATTACATGACGTAAAGCTAGCAGCTGCTAATAATACAAATAATATCTTTTTCATAAAATTTTTTCCTCTTTTAACTAAAATGTCACATTAAGACCAAACATAAATTTACGTGTAGCAGGATAAATAGCAGGTCCTGCAGAACCCAATATAGCACCTGAATCATTCACAGACATTTCAGGATCTACACCTGAGTAATTTGTAATGGTAAACAAGTTCTCCCCCGTAAAGAACAAACGAACATTTTTCAATTTATACTGTTCCAATTTCAAATTATATCCTAAGGTTAAAGAACGCAACCTTAAAAAATCACCATCTTCTAAATAACGAGTTGAAGTAGAATTTCCTTTATCGTTATTATTGTATTTCGCAATAGGATGTGTTGCTATATCTCCCGGTTTTTCCCAACGGTTCCAGCCATCTTGCAATTTCATTTGATTTCTATCTGTATATGTTCCATCCGAATCGTATTCTTGACGAGAATAGTTATAGATTTTTCCACCAATTGAATAGCCAAACGAAGCATTTAAATCAAATTGCTTATAAGTTATTCCAGTATTGAATCCTCCAAATAGATCTGGCGATGCTTTTCCTGCTTTCTGTAATGTTGCTGCAGAATAATTAGAGGTCTTTACTTGAGTTTGATTACCATCTTGATCGGTTTCAACTTTATACCATTCGGGAGCACCTGTCTCTACATTCACTCCAGCCCATATCGGCATATAATAGGTATCAACAGGTAAACCAGGTTCTAAAACACGATTAGCAGAACCAGCGATGCCTAAACCATCACCAATGATAAGTGGTCTAACAACGTCATTTCCACTAGCATCCTTACTCTTAATCAATTGTGTCAGTTTATTTTTATTGTGACCAATATTGATATCCAGACTCCACGTAAAGTCATTTTTTCGAATGATATCTCCACCTAAAGTAAGCTCAATACCTCTATTTTGCATCTTACCGATATTCTTATACACAGAAGTAACTCCAGTTAATCCACTAATTGGCACATTATATAAGATATTATCGGTTTTTTTATCATAGTAGTCAAAACTTACACGAGCACGATTACTGAACATCGATGCATCAAATCCTGCCCCTGTAGTAAACGTACGCTCCCACGTCAGATTCTTGTTTCCAATCCGATAAATCAAAGCGCCCGAAGTCTCATTATATCCGGATGATGATGATACAGAATATAAGCTATATTGTGGATACAACTCACTAGGGCGGTTACCGACAGAACCATAAGAAGCACGAACTTTTAAATTATCAACCCATGAGGCATTGAACCAATTCTCGCGATTGATATTCCATCCTCCACTCACAGAGAAGAAATTTCCGTATTTCGCATTGTCACCAAAGTTAGAAGCGCCATCACGACGGAAAGACAATTGTCCTAAATATTTACCATCGTAAGCATAGTTTGCATTAGACAAGAAAGATTGAACAGCCCATTCATTGATCGCTCCTTTAGTTCTTTCTGGTCGAGAAACAACATCAAGCACTTCAAATCCTGGAATAAATCCAGTTCCATATACATCTAATGTCTTAGACCAATAATCATTGAATTCATATGCTGCTAATGCGTTCACAGCATGCTTGCCCCAAGATTTATTGAATTTTAATATTTGGCTGGTGTAACGTCGTGCATATTCCGAACGATAATCGGTTAAACGTCCTTTTACACTTTCTCCACCATTAGAGCGTGGATCAGTATAACCAGCAGCACTATACGTGTTATAGCGGTAGTTATTAACAGACGAAAATGTTAGCCAATTCGTGAACTTGATATCAAAGTCCATATTACCACTGAATTCATAATTTGTGTTGGCGCTATGATCCCATTGTAAATCGTAAAGGTAGTTTGTACTCGCACTATTTACCCAGCTACTTGAACGGTGACCAACCAAGTTACCATTAGCATCATATGGACTGTCCCAAGGGAAATTTGAATACATAGCAGTTGTAGAATACTGTCTATCTTCAACTCCACGACGTGCCCCCACCAATGTTGGTTTAACAGTCAACCATGTGGTAGGCTTATAAACTGTATTCATACGGAAGTTATAACGATCGTATTCATAACCTTTTACAGCACCTACTTCATTATAATAACCTAATGACAAGTAAGACTGCAACTTCTCCGTACCACTTTGAATCGAAACATTATGATTTTGCGTAAATCCTTGCTGAGTAGCTACTTTCCACCAGTCAAAATTGCTATCTCTTAAATCTGCATTCCAACGTGGAAATTTGATTGCACTTTGGTTAGCAAAAGAAGCATAGTAATCATACAATTCTGCACCGTTCATCATTTTCATATTACCATTGGTAAGCTGATTGAATCCCATTTTTGTAGAAAAACTGATTGAAGTGCCGCTTGCAGATGGGTTCTTAGTCGTTACGACAACTACACCATTTGCGCCTTGAGAACCATAAATAGCAGTGGAAGCTGCGTCTTTCAAAATTGTTAATGTTGCGATATCATCTGGATTTAAATCTCCAGCACTAGATCCAAGAATTACACCATCTACGACCCAGAGCGGACTAGTTGTACCACTTAAAGTAGCTTGACCACGAATCACGACTCCTCCTTTTGCACCTGGCTGACCCGATCCGGGGGCAACATAAACACCAGCAGCTTTTCCATTTAACATATTCTCCACATTCGGAGAAGTTGTACCTCTCAATTGATCACCCTTTACAACTTGTAGCGCTCCTGTTAGACTCTCTTTCTTTTGAGTGCCATAACCTACAACTACAACTTCTTCAAGTGCTTGATTGGACTCTTGTAACTGCACATTTAAAAATGCACCTTCCACTAGTTTTTCAGTTTTGTTAAATCCAATGGCTGAAAAAATCAAAGTTTGACCAACTTCAACTTGAAGAGAATAGCGACCATTAGCATCAGTTGAAGTCGCAAGAGTAGGTTTTTCTTTCACAGAAATAGTCACTCCGCTTAATGGGCCCGTACTTGATGTAACAGTACCAGAAACTTTCTGTTGCATACTATTACTTGTTACGCTAATCAAATTACCATAATCATTTGCCATCACCATATTTGGAGCTACAAGAGCAAACATTAAGGCAGATGTAATCGGGTAAAATTTAGTCGTAAAAAAAGGTTTTGTAAATCTTTTATTCATAAACTTAATTTCAAGATAATCAGTATATTAGTTAATTATCATAATTTATACAGTGCAAAATAGCGTAAAGATTACTTAATATAAATTTAATATGTAACGAAATCGATTGCATAAATTCACGCAAACGATTGTTATGAAAACTAAAATATAGTTATCTCAGAAACTACCCAATCATAGCGCTTATACAAACTTCTTCATAATGAAATAACTGCTCGGCTATTATATCACAATAAACAATAAAAGCAGGTATTTATAGAGATACCTGCTTTTATTAATCGGGTTAAAATAAATTAATAACCTGTGTTCTGTTTCAAAACTCCATAAGATAAATCAATTTGGCTTTGCGGAACAGGCATTAGATATAATCTATCATTCCAAACTCGCTCTTGAGCTAGCCCATTTTTTACATCGTAAATATTTTTCATTACATCAGGAGCGGTTTTCCAACGACGAATATCATAATAGCGCACGCCTTCTAACACCAATTCAACAGCTCTCTCATTACGAATTAATTCCCTTAACTTACCTTGACTTCCATATGCTCCGCGATCGACTTTAGGCAAACCTGCACGAACACGAAGTTGGTCCAAAGCATCAAAAACTGTTGCATCTGGTCCAGATTTTTCATTTTGAGCTTCTGCGTAGTTAAGTAAAACTTCAGCATAACGAATTAGGATAACATTAGCATAAGAATCAATCTGATCTCTATTAGATGTTGGATCTACTAATTTCCTAAAATTATATCCTGTTATTGACATATTAGATTTACCACTGCTCCAAGTAAACTTATATCCTCCTTCTTTTGTTAAAGCATTCCAAGGCGCTGTCTCAAATAATATAGAGGCATAAAAACGTGGATCACGATTTTTAAACTCCTTCACAAAATCAGCCTTATCCGCTTTTGCATAATTAGCAGCTCTTACTTCAGCACTCACAGGCTTGATGGATTCTCCCGTCTTAAAATTAACATAAAGATCAACTAAATTCTGTGTTGGTGTTAAAGAACTCCAGCCGCCCACAGCACCTTCTCCTAGTAAGGTATTATTCAATTGAGATTGAGCGACACGAATATATTGTCTATCCAAAATCACTTCACTGTTACCTTCATTTTCAACCTGAAAGATACCTTCATAACTTCTAAGCCCTAATCGAAACTTTTTCTCATCATCAGCATTTTCAAAATCAACAAATTGCGCATAATTATCTTTTTTATTTAATTCTGATTCAGCACCAGCATGAAACAATCCATATCCTAAGCCCATTACTTCCTTGGCTGTACGTGCAGCCTCCTCCCAATTATTCTCCATCAAATATAATCGCGATTGTAAAGCTAAAGCGGCACCTTTCGTAATCCTTCCCTTTTCAGAAGAGTATGACGCAGGCAATTTTGCTGAAACTTCTTGTAATTCCTTAAACAAGAAATCAAGTACTTCCTTCTTCGCAACGCGAGGAACATTAGATTCTTCCTTAGTCAAGACCTTAGTCACCAAAGGAATATCTCCAAATTTCTCTACCATAGGGATATATAGATAAGCACGAATAAAACGAACTTCAGCTTTATAACGCTCTTTAAGCGTTTCATCCATGACAGCTTTATCTACATTTTCTAAAAAATAATTACATGTTCGGATTGGAATATAACTCCAGCCTGCATCGATGTCTGCACCTAGCGAGCCAGATGATATTGCCGTTGAAGCACTTTCCCATGGGTATTGAGCATGAACCAAATCTGAAGCTCCATCATCATACATACCATCAGATAGTTTTCCATAAATAGCGTTTACCGCTAATTTCACATCATTTTCAGTTCTCCAAAATTCTTCCTCCGGAACCTTGTTAACAGGTGTACGGTCTAAAAAATCTTTTGAACAGGCTCCAAATAACAGTGTTGTTGCTAATAAGGGATATAATATATGTCTTTTCATTGCTTTTCTATTAAAAATTAAAATTTAGCGGTTAAACCAACAGAAATTGTTTTCACACCCGGATAACTTGCTCTTCCCGAACCAGTTTCCGGATCAAAATCGCCAAGACGCTTATCCGCCATAATAGTAAATGGATTATTAGATGAAGCAAAGAAGCGTAATTGAGACATTTTGATATTACTCAACATTTCTTTAGGAAATGTGTATCCGACCGTAATGGCACGAATTCTGAAATAGTTACCACTAAACAACCAAAAATCTGATGTTTTATAATTATGAGGAGCATCACCTGTCAATGTGATTCTCGGAAATGGAGCATCCGATACATTATTTTCTTCGGACCAACCGTTTGACCAGCTCTTCTTAATGTTAGCACCATTGAAGAAAGGAAAGGAAGCCTCATTATCCAAATAAGTTTTAACTCCACCAACTCCATAAGTCAACACATCAATATCAAAATTTTTATAGGCAGCTCTGAAATTAAACCCATAATTGAACCAAGGAACATCATTACCTAAGATTGTACGATCCTCTGCATCAATTTTATGATCACCATTGATATCTACATATCGGATATCTCCTAATTTTGGTGTACCTCCCATTGCTTCATAATTGACATTCTTTAGCTCTTCCGCATTGGTAAACAATCCATCAGATTTATAACCATAATAGTCACCAACAGATCCGCCTACACGATTGATGTAGTAACCGTCGGTGATTTCATTTACATCACCTAAAGAAAGTATGGTATTTTTAATCTTCGAGATATTTCCCGATACCGAATATGTAAATTCATCACCTACTTTACCATTGTAAGTCAATGCAATCTCAATTCCTTTATTTTGCGTAGTCCCTTGATTATAATATGGTGTGTGATCTTTATCAAAGCCCGATGTAGACAAAGTTGCGGGTCTTAATAGTACATCCTCCGATTTTTTAACAAAATAATCAGCTACTAAATTAAACTTACCCCCTAAAAAAGTAGCGTCCAATCCAATATTCGACATCGTAACTTTTTCCCAGAGCGCAAGTCTATTAGCTCCATATTGCTGCTCTAATCCATCAACTGCTAATCCATCAAAGCTGTAAGCAGAATAACGATCCAAAAGATTATAATAATTACCTATCGCAACTGCATCTTGATTGCCCAATGTACCATAAGATCCTCTTAACTTTAATAAATCAATCCACTCCACATCCTGCATAAAAGATTCCTTATTGATATTCCAACCGGCAGAGAAAGATGGGAAAATTGCTCTACGAACTTCCGGAGCAAATCGAGAGGAGTAATCCATTCTCATGTTTGCTTCAAAGAGATACTTATCTTGGTACGAATAATTAAATCGGCCAAAAAAAGAACGCAATGCCCACTCATCTTGAGTAGTGCGGTTAGCAAGACCTTTATCATCTTTACTAATTTCGCCCGAACTACCGTTAATAATCGTAGAAGCATCGTTGTTAACAAAATTTTGTCTACCTAAAAATGCTTCCCTGTATACATTTGACTCCTCAGAAGCACCAACAGTCGCTTTCGCATAGTGATCTCCAAATCGACGCTCATAATTAATTGTTCCTTGCAACATCAACTCCTGACGTTTACCCCAAAATTCCTTTAGCTCATTGATTGCATTTACAGTAGAGGCCATGGGTTGTTTTGTAATGAAATTTATAACAGGATCTGTACGATTTATAAAATCAAAAGAATTTGTATTGGTATATTTCAAAGATATAGCCCCATCAATTGATAAACCTTTAAGCGGAGTTAAAGATGCGTTGGCAGCCATTTGTAAATAATTATCTCTATTATTACCCCTTCCACCTTCAGTAATGGCGCGCAATTGATTGTTTTTTGCAATTGTCGCGTTAGCAGCTCCATTTGAGATTGACCCCCAAGAACCATCTGATTGACGTATTGAGGTAAAAGGAAGCGCTCTACCCATCTCAACCCAGCTTATAGCACTACCATTACGATCATAATCTTGCTTTAAAAAAGAAACATTTGTGTTAAATGTTAACAAATCCTTGATAACGGTCGTATTGGTATTCAATTTCATATTAATACGATCCTGTTTTCGTCCTGGTACTAAAGATTCTTGATCAAAATAGTTTAAGCCAAGATAGTAGTTTGTAATTTTTCCAGGAGCATTTACATTCAATCCAAAATCACGCTGAGGAGCGGAACCTCTCAAGACCTCTTTATACCAATCATTATTAGGATAATAATCAGGATCGGTTTGATTTTTAAATTTATCGATCACATCTTGCTTAAATGTAGGAGCTTTTCCCGCATTTACCATCGCCTTATTATGCAGTTCGGCATAACCTACAGCATCAGCATATTCTGGTAAATAAGTTGCACTTTGAAACCCGTAGTTTGCATTAAAACCTACGACAGCTCGGTCACCGCCACCACGCTTAGTCGTTACTAAAATAACACCATTAGCAGCTCGAGAACCATACAATGATGCAGAAGCAGCATCTTTTAGAACGGACATACTATTGATATCATTTGGACTCAATGCCGAAAATTCTGCACTAGTTGCTGGAATTCCATCAATAATAAACATCGGCGAAGGTGAACCTAAATTAGTTCTACCACGTACAGTTATTCCTCCAGAATTACTTGACGCGCCCGTACTAGAAGATTTTCCTACCTCACCTGGTCTACTCAAGACTGTCACGCCTGGTGATATACCTTGTAAAGCATTCTGCAATGAAGTTACAGGTCTATCTGCCAATTGCTTAGGGGTAATTGTTGCTACAGAACCTGTTAAATTTGCTTTCTTTTGGGTACCAAAAGCTACGATAACAACTTCATCTAATGCTGTATTTGAAGATGTTAATGAAATATTCAGATTTCCACCGGTATAAACCACCTCCTTGGGCTCGTATCCCACAATATTAAAAATAAGTATTTTACCTGTTTCTGCATTTAATTCAAATCCTCCTGCAGCATTAGTTGCCGTAGCATTACTTGTACCTTTCTCAGTAATAGTTACACCCGACAACTGATTTCCCTTGTCATCTGTAACATTACCCTTAACTTTAATTTTTTGTGCAAAAGTTGCACTCATAACTAAAGACAAAGCACAAGAAAGTATGGTAGCTCTTCTTTTCATAGGTTAATTTAATAATTGTAAATAATGATTTTGTATTGTATTTAAGTCAGTTGTTTACTATTTGTAAACACAATATTAAATCTATATTATTGAAAAAAAAAGAGCAAAAATCGAACAATCGATTGCATATATTGCCTAGACAACTTTATTAAAAAAATAATAAGTACTACATATAAATTGGTTGATAATCAGTAAAACACTAATTATCAAACTCTTTAGATTGAAAATAATATTCAAATAAAGAAAAATGAATCCCATTCATTAAAAAAGAATCTTTGTAACAATTAGAGGATTAAATCATAGGTATTGGGAAGGAGGTGGAAAAAATAAAAGACAAAAATAAACCCTTTAGCTTTTGACTAAAGGGTTACCAAGTAGCGGGAATCAGACTCGAACTGATGACCTTCGGGTTATGAGCCCGACGAGCTACCAACTGCTCCATCCCGCAATGTATTTTTAATGTCTTGGAGTCTGTGTCTTTCAACAGACTCTTTTAGTAGCGGGAATCAGACTCGAACTGATGACCTTCGGGTTATGAGCCCGACGAGCTACCAACTGCTCCATCCCGCAATATATTTTTAGTTCAATCGTCCTTTTTGTGTTA
The DNA here is from genome assembly GCF_012030425.1 of Sphingobacterium sp. B16(2022). Lineage (GTDB taxonomy): Bacteria > Bacteroidota > Bacteroidia > Sphingobacteriales > Sphingobacteriaceae > Sphingobacterium > Sphingobacterium anhuiense. The sequence goes on from NZ_JAAUVN010000003.1 coordinate 162,110, forward strand.
AAAAGCAAGATATCTTTACCTCCGAATTGGAGCACAAAGATATATTTTGTTTCTTTGTAATCCTAATTAAATTAAAAAAAATGTCGCATAAAGCAGGATTCGTAAGCATCATCGGTAAACCTAATGCAGGTAAGTCTACGCTAATGAACGCTTTAGTGGGTGAAAAGATGTCTATCATCACTCCTAAAGCTCAAACAACAAGACACCGCATTATTGGAATAGTCAATGATGAGGAGCACCAAATTGTCTTTTCAGACACACCTGGTATCATCAAACCAAACTATTCGTTACAAGAATCAATGATGAATTTTGTCCAAGGATCGCTGATCGATGCGGACATTATTTTACTTGTTACAGATATCAATGAAAAATATGATGAAAATGATGTTATTGAGAAATTAAAAAAAACAAGTTCTCCAGTAGCTGTTCTTATCAATAAAATTGATAAGTCTAACGAAGCTGAAGTGATGGCTAAAGTAGAGTTCTGGAAAGAAACGATCAACCCAGAAGTTATTTTTGCGGTATCAGCACTTCTTAATCATAATATCACTGGAGTAATGGACTATATCAAGGAAAAACTTCCTGTACATGCTCCTTACTATGAAAAAGATGAATTAACAGACAAATCAATGCGTTTCTTTGTTTCGGAAATGATTCGCGAAAAAATATTCAAACTGTATGACAAGGAAATTCCTTACAGTACTGAAGTCGTTGTTACATCTTATAAAGAAGAACCGAAGATCACTCGTATCGCTGCAGAAATCATTGTGGAGCGTGATTCACAAAAGAATATCATCATCGGTACCGGTGGATCAATGATTAAAAAAGTCGGCACGTACGCTCGCCAGGATATTGAGGCATTTATTGACAAAAAAGTCTTTCTTGAGGTTTTCGTAAAAGTAATTCCAGATTGGAGAAGTAAGAAAAATTACTTAAAAAGATTTGGTTATGACGACTAATGCTAGAAAATAGTTTTTAGTACAAATGTTAACCAGCATACAAAAGCCCCATTAGTGATCAACTTATTGGGGCTTTTCTCTTAATAAAAAATGCAAGACAAACGCGCTTAATTTCGCTTAAAATGTGCTAAAAGTGCCTGTAGCTGTTTTAAGTTCAACACTTTTCTCAACTCTTCTTCTGGAGCCTCTTTAATCTTCTTAACAGATTTAAAGGTAGTCAGTAATTTCTCTACCGTAGTCTTACCTATGCCAGGAATATCTTCGAGTTCAGATACAAAAGTTTTTCGGCTACGTTGATTTCTGTGAAAAGTAATTCCGAACCGATGGGCTTCATCCCGCAAGTGTTGAATGATTTTAAGAGTTTCCGATTTTTTATCCAAATAGAGAGGATATTGATCACCCGGATAATACAGCTCCTCCAGCCGCTTAGCAATACCAATTACTGTAACCTGTTTCTCTATCCCTAATAATCGCAAGCTTTTCAAAGCGGCCCCTAACTGTCCCTTACCCCCATCAATAATAATCAACTGAGGTAAATCACCATCTTCTTCCAAAACCCGCTTATATCGCCTATATACAGCCTCCTCCATCGTGGCAAAATCATTTGGACCTACTACTGTTTTAACATTGAAGTGTCGGTAATCCTTTTTTGATGGCTTACCATCTTTAAAGACTACAATAGCAGATACAGGATAACTACCTTGAATATTAGAGTTATCAAAACATTCAATATGCTGAGGCAAGACATTTAACCGCAAATCTTTCTTCATCTGCGTTAAAATACGATCTACACGTACATCTGGATTCAATTTCTCATAATGTAGCAATCGTTCTTTTTTAAAGAACGCTACATTCTTCAACGATAGATCCAATAGTTTTCTCTTTTCCCCTAGTTTTGGAACCGTAAATTTGATCTGATCATTTTCCTGAATATCCAGTTCAAATGGAACGATAATTTCTCGTGATAAGCTTTTAAACCGATCCCGGATCTCAGGAATCGCTAAAGCAAGAAGTTCTTGTTCAGTCTCATCCAGTCGCCGCTTCATTTCAACAGTCTGTGTTTGAATGATTACCCCGTTCATCACTTTTAAATAATTAACAAAAGCATAACTTTCATCCGATGCAATACTGAAAACATCAACATTCGTGATAGATGAATTAACAACTGTAGACTTACTCTGATACAGATCCAGTTTATCTAATTTCATCTTAAAGGAATGCGCCTTTTCGAAATTCATTTCCGATACTGCAGCAGACATCTGCTCTTTAATCCTATTCGTGACAACAGAAATTTTACCATTTAAAATATCTTTAATATCACTCAGATTCTGATCATAATCTTCTTCAGATTGATAACCTTCACATGGACCTTTACAGTTGCCAATCTGATATTCAAGGCAAATTTTGAATTTACCCCTAGCAATATTCTCCTGAGTCAGTGCCAAATTACAGGTCCTTAGCGGAAAAAGATCCCGGATTACGTCCAATACAATGTGCATCATCCCTACAGAGGCATAAGGACCATAATACCGAGAGCCATCTTTAATATATTTACGTGTCCAAAAAACTCGGGGAAAGCGTTCATTTTTAATGACAATCCAAGGATAAGTTTTATCATCTTTTAATAATACATTATACTTGGGCTTATGTTTCTTAATCAATGAATTTTCCAGCAACCATGCATCAATCTCCGTATCTACAATTGTAAAAGAAATACGGTTGATCTGACGAACTAATACACGCGTCTTACCGTTATGTTGCGTTTCATTCACAAAATAAGAACCAACCCGATTCCTGAGATCTTTAGCTTTACCGATATAAATCAGGACATCCTGTTTATCAAAATACTGATAAACCCCAGGCTTATGTGGAATTCTTTTAAGCTCCTCTTTATAATCAAACACGCTCATATATAACAAATAAGCCAGATAACAAATTTCGAAAAACTCAATTATCTGGCTTTATATCTTTATTTAATAAAATTTAAAAACCTAATCGATCATCATTTAAGTTTGATTCCGAACCCGTGCTGTCTGCTCCGGAGCTTCCGCCCCCTCCCCAGTACTTAGAACAGTCGACTACTCGCGTTAGCCCACCTTCAGGAAGTTCAAAATCGCCCTTCGTATAATTGAGGTTTTTATCTGCATACACCTTCTGCATATAAAGTGCAAATACAGGCATTGCTGCTGCAGCTCCCTGCCCGTCTTGCATATTCGCAAAACTAATACTACGATCTTCAGCTCCTGTCCAGACACCCGACACCAGTTCAGGAGTGATCCCGATAAACCAAGCATCAGCATTATCATTGGTTGTACCCGTCTTTCCTCCGATTGGATTCGTCAGATGATATTTCCATTGAATTCGTCTTCCTGTACCTTTCGAGACAACCGATTTTAACATGTCTACAATAATATAAGCAGACTCACTGTTCAAAGCCTTAACAACTTTAGGTGCCTTTTCATAAATAGGAGTTCCATTCTTATCTTCGATCCTCAAGATCGCATTAGGTTCAATCCAGGTACCATGATTTACAAATGCCGAATAAGCACCAACCATATCAAATACAGAAGCTTCATATGCTCCAAGTGAAATGGATGGATAGTTCGGGACATCACTGGTAATACCCATACGTTTCGTCAATGCAGCAACTGCCTCCGGTGTAACTTGATTCACCAAATATGCAGTCGCATAATTCTGAGACAAGGCCAATGCATTAGCTAAAGTAATCGGATTCCCACCTTCAGCTGTACCCCTTGGTGTCCAATTTCCATAAGTCTGTTGATAATTTGGAATACTGTAACATGGAGAGTAGCCATTATCAACTGCGACAGCATAAGTAAATGGCTTGGCAGTTGAACCGACCTGTCTCGTCCCCATTTTTACTTGATCATACTTGAAATGCTCAAAATTTATTCCACCGACCCAAGCCTTGATATGTCCAGTTTTTGGTTCCATCGACATCATTGCATTACGTAACATCAATTTATTGTATTTGATAGAATCAATCGGAGCCATAACAGTATCCACAGAACCCTTCCAAGTGAAAATAGACATCGGAACTTTTACCTGAAATGCTTTCTTGATTTCATCTTCAGAAAGTCCATTTTCCTTCAAAACACGGTAGCGTTCAGAACGTCGCATACCTGTCGTCAGTAACTTGGCTTTATCTCCTTTAAAAGGATCCTTATTTTTCCATTGTACAGCAAACTTACCCTGTAAAGATTTCATCCATTCTTTCTGGGCATCTTCAGCATATTGCTGCATGGACATATTAATTGTTGTATAAATTTTCAACCCATCACGATCCAGATCATAAGGTGTACCATCCGATTTGGTAATCGATAATTTTGAAAATTCTTTCTTGATTTCTTCTTTTAATACCGCACGAAAATAAGGTGCTAAACCTTCCCCATAATTGGCGATTTTCAATTGTAATCCCAATGGTTTAGCTTGTGCACTAGCCTCTTCCTCTGTAGAAATGAAATTTGCTTTATTCATATTGTCCAAGACTGTATTTCTACGCGCTAATGCGTTTTGCGGATACCTGACAGGAGAATAAACGCCCGGACCTTTCAGCATACCCACTAATAAAGCAGCTTGGTCTGCAGTAAGTTTATCAGGAGTTGTATTGAAATAAGTACGTGCGGCTGATTTAATACCATAGGTATTATATGCTCCAAAGTCCACTGTATTGAAATACATGGTGATAATCTCTTCTTTGGTATAATTACGCTCTAAACGAACAGCAGTTATCCATTCCTGAAACTTTTGAATGATACGCTTAGGAGCACTTTTAGCACGACCGTCTGAAAATAAATTAAGAGCTAATTGCTGTGTAATCGTACTCCCTCCTTGTTTATTTCCAGTTAAAGTGTGGAAAATGACCGTAAAAGTACGTGTATAATCAATACCGGAGTGATCGTAAAAACGCTTATCCTCTGTTGAGATCAAGGCATGTATCAAGTAAGGTGACAACTCACTATACTTCACATTTGACCTATTTTGAATATAATAAGTACCTAAAACCTTATTATCTTCCGTTATAACTTCCGAAGCTAAATTACTCTTAGGATTTTCTAAATCACTAAAAGACGGTAACTTTCCAAATAACCCCAGGCGAACACTAAATATAAATAGAAACCCAAAAGCTATTATTCCAATAATAAATTTCCAGAAATTACGTGTGTACCGCTTAATATCTTCTGGTTGCAGTTGGTTTTTTTTTGATTCTCTCTTCATTGAACCTTATTCTTTCTCGATTTGATCATTATAAAATATGATGACATATGCCTCCGCTACAATATCAGATAATGTGCCAAAGATTATGTGCATGACAACAAAGATATTACAAATATTTTGAGGAATCTTCATTCGATACAACATCCGTTAAAAAAACACTGAAAAAGAATCAATTACTACAAAAAAGAAACTTTAAACCAATCGCACATTTCAGTCTTTAAAACCATTTTCTAAATAAAACAGATCGCCTTTGATTGGTTCAAAAACAATCCTTAGGGTATGATCCTAATTTTTCAATATCGCTAAAGCTTGGTATTTCAGAAATTTAGTTTAGATTTAAAAACAAATCAATTGTCTGTCATTCGTGACAGGCAAAAACATATAGATTATTAAAATAAATGATAAAGCTATAGGCCAGTAAATCGTTTAAAAGCCTATCTAAAAAATAAAAAACAGTAAAATATGCAAGTCAACACTTCAAAAAGTCTATTTTTCATTTTTTTAACCGTACTAATTGACGTCATTGGTTTAGGTATTATTATACCTGTAATGCCTAAATTAATTGAAGAATTGATTGGCGGCACATTAAGTGATGCATCGCGATATGGTGGTTTGCTCATGTTTTGTTATGCATTAACTCAATTCTTCTTTGCATCCGTGTTAGGTAATCTCAGTGACCGATTTGGTAGAAGACCCATCCTTTTAATATCACTCTTAGGCTTTTCTATCAACTATTTACTCATGGGGTTAGCTCCAACCATCCTGTGGTTATTCATCGGTAGGTTTATAGCAGGTATTACAGGAGCCAGCTACACAGTAGCTGCTGCATTTATAGCAGATATCAGTTCGCACGAGAAAAAAGCTCAGAATTTCGGATTATTGGGAGCTGCATTTGGCTTAGGTTTTATAGTAGGTCCATTGCTAGGAGGGTTATTGGGGCATTATGGTGCCAGAATACCGTTTTTCGCAGCAGCATTATTAAGCTTTTTGAATTTCTTATATGGTTATTTTTTCATTCCAGAATCATTAAAAAAAGAAAACAGAAGACCTTTCAGATGGAAAAATGCAAATCCGGTAGGTGCCTTCAAGCAACTTGCTAAATACCCGCATCTAAAACAATTATTTTTTTGCATCTTTCTGATAAACATCTCTTCTCATGCCGTACAAAGTACTTGGTCATATTACACCATGGAAAGATATCAATGGGATGAAAGAATGGTTGGTATCTCTTTGGGTTTTATAGGTATGTTGTTGGCTATAGTTCAAGCCGGACTGATTCGAATTATTATTCCAAAATTGGGATTAGAAAAAAGTATTTTAATTGGATCTGGACTCTACGTGATATCGATGCCCTTAATGGGGATGGCATACGCTCCATGGTTAATTTTCCTAGCCGTAATACCCTATGTATTTGCGGGAATCGCAGGGCCAGCTATCCAGAGCCTTGTATCCAACGAAACGCCATCGAATGAGCAGGGACAGATACAAGGTGGATTAACAAGTATTATTAGCTTAACAGCCATTATAGGCCCTCCCGTCATGAGCTGGTTGTTTGCTCACTTTACAGATAAAAAAGAAGCCCTTTATTTACCAGGAGCTCCTTTCTATCTAGGATTCGTACTTACAGCAATCAGTTTTATTGTTGCCTGCTTCTTTTTTAAAAAGAAACAGAAAGTTTAAGCTTTTTCGATCAAACAAACAGCATATGCTACTACCCCCTCTTGTCTTCCGACAAATCCCATGGATTCATTCGTCGTTGCTTTGATCGAAATATCATCAACGTCCAAACCTGAGGCCTCCGATATTTTAGCCTTCATCTGTCCGATATACGGTTTAATTTTAGGAGCCTCCAGGCATAGCATAGCATCAATGTTCCCTATGGTATACCCCTTATCTCCAATTAGCTTAACACAATGTTTCAGTAAAACAAGACTGCTAATACCTCTCCATTGCTCATCTGTATTTGGGAAATGATAACCAATATCCTCTAAATTTGCGGCCCCCAGGAGCGCATCACAAATGGCATGAGCCAAAACATCCGCATCCGAATGGCCGAATGCACCAGCATGATGATCCAATTCTACTCCACCTACTATAAATGGATGCCCCTCTTCTAATTGATGGACATCAAAGCCAAATCCAACTTTAATTTTCATAATAAAGCTAAGGTAACATTTTAAATTATCATCCTTACCATTAAATCAAACGCAAAACTTATTTGTTAACAATCAGATTTTAATCTAATATATAAGAGATCCTTCACTGATGATATTTCACAAAAAAATAGCGTCTAATTTCTTAGACGCTATTTAAATACGTTTAATTTCTATTTTAAACCGTTGTTTCTTCTTCTACAGGAGCAAATTGATCAAAAAGATCATTGAAAGCTTCATAATCTTCATCACCATTAGGTTCAAAGACCTGAATTCCTTTTTCTTTTGCATATGCTAGAATTTCTGGATTAACACCCTCCTCAGCTACAACCGCTACATCGGTGAAGTCCAAAGCACCTTTATAGATGTTGACATAACTACCGTCACCATAACTAGCAACATCATCTTTTGTCAATGCACCTTCAGGGGCAATTTCTCTGTATTTATCGCCTAAAGTTCCGGAGAACTCTTCGTTATACAACGAATACATAACTTTGGCACCTTTAAAAGTAGGATCATCTTTATATGTCGTCTTTAAATAAGCCGGCACTAATGCTGAAAACCAACCGTGGCAATGTACCACATCTGGTGACCAACCTAACTTCTTAACCGTTTCCAGTGCTCCTTTACAAAAGAACACAGAACGCTCATTGTTATCATTAAAAAATTCTCCATTCTCGTCACGAAAAACTTTTTTCCGCTGAAAATAGTCTTCATTATCCAAAAAGTAAACCTGCATACGTGCCGCAGGCAATGAAGCTACCTTAATGATTAGCGGATTGTCATTGTTATCCACCACAATGTTTAAGCCTGACAGACGAATTACCTCATGCAATCTATTTCTACGCTCATTAATATTACCAAAACGAGGCATAAGAATACGGATTTCAAATCCTTTCTCTTGCATAGCCTGTGGCAATTGACGCGTGATTTCAGAAATTTTAGTTAATTCGAGGAAAGGCGACATCTCGTGGGTTATAAACAATATCTTCGTTTTTGCCATCTCCAGTTTTTATTTATTTTATTTTTATTAGAACAGTAAAATCGGTCTACAAAGATACAAAAAATATCCCGACAATACAATTCCTTACAAATCATCGTTTTATATTCACAAATATATTCCCCACTTTTGCCCTGTATTAAAATTTCTAAAAGTGAGAATTTTCGAGACTAAAAAAGAGCTCCAAGATTACCTGGAAACAGCACGAATCAACAAACAAAAAATAGCTCTTATCCCAACAATGGGTGCACTACATGAAGGACATATCTCTTTACTGAATTATGCAAAACCTTTATCAGATGTCACCGTTTGCAGTATTTTTGTCAACCCAACACAATTTAACGACCCAAAAGATTTAGAAAAGTATCCAAGACCCATTGAGCATGATATCGCATTATTAGAAGCTGCTCATTGTGATGTCTTATTCTTACCGACCGTAGAGGAGATGTACCCTGATCCAAATGAAAAATGGCACATTGATCTAAACGGATTAGATACTATATGGGAAGGGAAAATGAGACCGGGGCACTTTCAAGGTGTAACGCAAGTCGTTTACAAATTATTCGCCTTAGTGCAACCAGATATTGCATGCTTTGGTCAAAAAGACTTCCAACAGGTCATGGTTATTGAACATATGATCAAGGTAAAGCAATTACCGATCACCATTGCATTATGCCCAATCATCCGAGATGAAAATGGTCTTGCTTTAAGTTCAAGAAACATGCGCCTCTCATCCAATGGTAAAATACAAGCGTTAGCTTTGTCCAAAACACTTCTGTATATCAAAAGTAACTTTGGAAAGATACCTTTACTTCAATTAAATAAACAGGCAACAGAACTATTGAACTCCAGCGAAGGTATTACCTTAGAATATCTCGCTATTTGCGAAACAACGACATTGAAAGAAATCAAAACAATTGAACAAGATAAACAATATGTAGCACTTGTCACTGCGCGGGTCGAAGATGTACGGCTTATTGATAACATGATTTTGAATTAAATGTCACATTATACTTATTAACTTTACATTTTTACAAGAAAAATCTAACTTTGCCACATGTTTATAGAGGTAATGAAATCTAAAATCCACCGTGTTCGGGTTACACAGGCCGAGCTTAATTACGTTGGTAGTATCACAATTGATGAGGATTTAATGGATGCAGCAAATATTATTGCAAACGAAAAAGTTCAAATCGTTAACAATAACAATGGCGCTCGTTTAGAAACATATGTTATTCCTGGAAAAAGAGCTTCCGGTACCATCTGCTTAAATGGCGCTGCAGCAAGATTAGTTCAAGTGGGTGATATTGTGATCATCATATCGTATGCACAAATGGAAATGGAGCAAGCTAAAAAGCATATTCCTAGCTTGGTTTTCCCAGATGACAACAATCAACTTATAAAATAATATTTAAATAATACACTTTCAATAGAAAGCTACGTTTATTTTCAATAATTTAGCACTCGTATTAAGCGGGTGCTTTTTTATTACCTACATGTCAAAGAATATATATATCAGAAAGATCTTAGCATCAATGCAATTGACATTGATCAGCTTGATCATTATTTCTGGTGTTATTTTCATGCACAAAGAAGTAAAATCAAACGGAGAGATTGTCATGCACAATCACCCCTACGATTTTACAAACGATCAGCCCAGACCGCAAGAATCCGACGATCAAATTGATTTCCTCAATGTCGTCTACAATCAGAACTTTGTTCAAAGTGAATTTATCGTTTTTGAACAACCCATTCGAACTGTCGTTCATATCTACAGTTATCAAGTCTACACACCGGTTGTCACCAATCGTGTCGTCGATCACGCTTTCTCAAGGGGTCCTCCAGATTTTGCTTAAAATAAAATTAGTTATTGCATTCATCCTTATTATCAAGACGAATGCTATTCGCCGTGCGATAGCACGACGCATTGCGTCGTGCTGTAATTTATTAATTATTTTAAGTAAATAATGTAACCATAGTGGACATAGCTGGTATGAAAATATACATGGAGCAGGCATTCGCATTGCTTCGTACCGATATTTCACACCTCCCATGATAGGTTCATTACTATTAAAAGGACAAATACACTCCAATGAGAAATATCAACCTATTGATCATCATCATGATGATCAGTATGCATACATATGCACAACATACATTAAAAGGTAAAATCAGTAACAATGACGGTAAAGGTATAGTTGGAGCAACTATCAACATCGAAAATGGTCTTCACTCGACCGTTTCTGATACCGCAGGCTATTTTGAATTTCAAAAACTAACTAAACAAAAACAAAATATACAGATAACCGCTGTTGGCTATCAAACCATCAAACAGCTGATATTGCTAACAGATTCCACCGTACACTTTAAATTAAATACAGACAACCTGCATTTGAATGAAGTCGTTGTAAGCGCAACCCGATATGGTGTCAGTAAAAAGGAAGCACCAGTTATTGTGCAGGTATTAGGCCCTAAACTTTTTCAGGCTACACAATCTGTAGCTATGTCCGAAACACTAAACTATCAACCAGGAGTTAGGGTAGAGAACAACTGTCAAAACTGCGGTTTTTCACAAGTCCGTCTAAACGGATTAGAAGGCGCCTATTCACAGATCTTGATCAACAGCAGATCCGTATTCAGCGCATTAAACAGTGTATATGGTTTAGACCAACTTCCAACCAGTATGATCGACCGCATCGAAGTCGTTCGAAGTGGTGGTTCTGCCCTATTTGGAGCAAATGCAATTGCCGGTACCATTAATATCATTACTAAAGATCCTGTCGAAAATGATTGGCAGATTAAATCTACCAACTCATTAATCGGCGGTAGCAGTTGGGATAATACGGTAGACTTCAACACCTCCTACGTAGATGAAGACCTTACAACAGGAGTTACCTTTTATGGTATGCACCGGAATCGTCAACCATTTGATAAAAATAAGGACGGATTTTCGGAGATAACAGAACTTAACAATACCACATTCGGAACAAAAGCATTTTTCAAACCTTCCGATGTCAATAAAATAACAGTAGATTTCAGTACCATACAGGAATTTAGAAGAGGAGGAGACCAATTTAACAAATCACCCCATTTTACAGCCATCACAGAACAACTGGAAACCAATTCACTGATTGGTGGTATCACTTACGATCATTATTTAGCTGACTATAAACAAAAAATCTCCGTGTATGCTTCCGGCCAAAAAACAAAACGTAAAAGTTTTTACGGGGGACTGGGCGAAGCGCCCACTGCAACAGATAGTTTAAGAGCCGCAAATTCTTATGGAGACACAGATGATTTGTCTTTTGTTACAGGAACACAATACACAAACAATTTTGAGGATGATGTCTTTACCGGCGGTATTGAGTTCAACTACAACAAAACAAATGATCAGATTCCCGGATATCAACGTATCATCGATCAAAAAACAAAAGGAATAGGAACTTATGCCCAATACGAATGGAAGCCAATATCCTCTTTCAAAGCATTAATAGGAATGCGATACGACTACATCTTCGTCGATGGAAATTATCAGCTCCAACAAGTGGAACGCAGCAGTCAGAAGAATTTTGGATCTTGGAATCCGCGATTAACCATCTTGTACGATATCAATAGTAATATTCAATTTCGTGGCGGGTATGCTCGCGGGTTCCGTGCCCCACAAGCCTTCAATGAAGATATGCATGTGACCTCAATCGGAGGAAAACAGGTTTTTGTATTAATTGGAGAAGACCTAAAAACAGAATATTCAAATGCTTATACCGGATCGTTCAATTTCAGCAGAAATTTTGGTAATACGCAAACAAGTCTTTTAGTGGAGGGCTTCTATACACAGTTGAATAATCCATTTACGACAGTCTTGAAATCAGAATCCAATGACATTATGATTGAAGAAATGCGAAACGGTACAGATGCCTATGTATACGGAACAAACCTAGAACTTAATGTAGCCCCTTCAAGTATATTTAGTCTACAAGCTGGTGGTACGATACAACGCTCGCGATACCAATCGGCACAACTGATAGCTGAAGCTAAAACAGGTCAAGAAGCCATTTTGTCCCAAGATTTCTTACGTACGCCAAATGTCTATGGGTACTTAAATGCCAATTGGAAAGCAACTAAGAAATTCGCAGTTGACCTAACAGGAGTTTACACCGGAAAAATGAAGATCTCGCATATACAAGAAGAAATCATGAGCCTCAAAAATACGAGGGATTTTATGGAGCTGAATGCACGGTTAGGATATACTTTTGCTGTTCACAAAGATTTTAACCTTGAATTATTTGCAGGTGTACAAAATATGTTCAACGCATTCCAAAAAGATTTCGATAAAGGCGCTAATCGAGATTCAAACTACATTTACGGTCCGACAAAACCACGTACAATAACCTTTGGAGTAAAAATTGGCCATTTTCACTAATCCCATTTATTAAAGAAAGATGAAGCATATGCACAAATTTGTTTTATTAATAACGATTATCCTTTATCCGCTCAGCCATTATGGTCAAGAGCGGATAATTTATACCTCTTTTCAACAATTAGACTCTTTATTAAGCATAGCACCAAAAGAAACAATCATCTTCATTCATACCGACTGGTGCAGCTACTGCAGAAAAATGGAAAAAGAAGTCTTTTCAAAAAAAGAAATCTATGACCGATTAAACAAAGATTATTATCTAGTTGAATTAGATGCGGAGACGGTTGAGTACATCACTTTCGATCAGCAAGTATGGAAATCAAAAACTCCCAAAAAAAATACCGGACAATATCATCCCTTAGCCTTACTCTTGTTAACCAGCCAAAAGATGGTTTTCCCGAGTCTCCTGCGTTATGATCAAACATTTAAATTAAAAAGTATTAAGCAAAAATATCTAAGCCCAAAAGAGTTAGCGAATTTTTTAAGATAATTTAACATCTCGCTGTAGCGAAACCGAAAAACATAACGTTTTAGTGGTAATATAAGATACAATTTAAAAAATTATGAAAAAATTTACGAAATTTTTAATGGCATTTTTATGCATGGGGATAGTTTTTGCTTCCTGTAACAAAAATGATTTTGATTATGAGAAAGCTGAAAGAGAGCAAATTGAAAAAGCAAGATTAGAAAAAGTACGCAGAGATTCATTAAAAAGAATACAAGCTCCTTTATTAGAGCAATATGCAAAAACCAAATGGGGAGATAATGCTAAATACTCTGATTCAACTGGAATCTGGTATAAAGTAGATTTAGCGGCTGGAAATGAAACTCCTTACGTATATAAAGGAACTGTTAATGGTATTGGACAAGCAGGGTTAAATGTTTGGGCAGCAACTGTAAATTTTAAGGGTGAACTGATGAATGGAACTGTATTTGATAAAAATACAGATGGAGTTCCTAAAAATTACACAGATATTCGTCAAGCAACTACAGTATACGGAGCTGCTTGGGTTCAAGCATTTGTACCAACAATCATTAATATCCAAGGTAAAGATGTAAGATTCGAGGGATTACTACCAAAAGGTCTCCAAAAAAATGATAAAATTAGTTTTATTTCACCATCTTATTATACTTTTGACCAAGTAGAATATACAAAAGGTAGCGAAAAAGTAACTGTTCCTAAAAATACTCCAGTTGTTTACACAATCGAAGTGAAAACTGTTGGAGATGTTACTGGTTCGTAATTAATACAAAATCAATAAAAGCATATAAAAGGTCCTTTACATCGTGATGTAAAGGACCTTTTATATATATATAATTTTCACAAGAAAACTATTGTTAACGAACAAAAAGACAGCACATTGCCCAATAAAAAATTATCCTACACTTTACTTGCTTTAAAATTCTTTCGTACCTTGTAGCACATCTAAACAATTGAACGTTTTAACCGGTATAATAACAGTAATAAGTAAAGAAATTTATGAAAAATTTTACAAAAATCTTTTTTGGAATGTTGGCAATGATTATTGCTTTGGCATCTTGTAGTAAATCAGACGACTTTTCAAAATTAGCTGAAGAACAAAGAATTAAAGATTCTATCGAAAATGCGAGAATCCAAAATTTACTAAAAGAACAGGCTCCTCAGTTGAAATCATTTGCCATCAAAAATTTCACGAATCCTAAATTAGATACAGCAACTGGTATTTGGTATGATCTGATAGCTGAAGGTGACGATGCTTCATACGCTTATCAAATCAGCTCCGGTGGTTACCTGATGTATCCTACCGCTGTAGTAAATTATAAAGTTAATTTACTGAACGGCGCAGATAAAGGAACTCTTGTTGATGAATCTAAAGAGGGTAGCCCAGCAACATTTACGATAAATAGAGACCGTATTATCTTATTCTGGCAGTTCGCTTTTTTTCCAAAAAAATTATCTTTTCAAGGTAAGGAAGTAAATATCGGTGGATTAACTGTAAAAGGACTTAAAAAAGGAAGTAAAATAAAAGCTGTAGCACCATCTCCATTCGGTTATGATCAAGTTGCAAAAGATAAAGTTCCAGCAAACTCTCCACTATATTCTGAAATTGAAGTTGTTTCAATTAGCAATTAAATGGCGTTTGGGAGATTTATTTCTTCTAAAATTTTAAACGAATACACGATGCAGGATCTTTACTTACGTAAAGATCCTGTTTGTTTTTAATTCACTATCAAAAACTAAAATAAAAAAACAATAGTATCAAAAAGTAGTCTAAAAAACTTCTTATCTTGCTCTTCATATCAGTATACCATTCAAAACAAAGACGCAAAAATGAAAATAGCTTTAGCCCAGTTAAATTATCATATCGGCAACTTCAGTTCCAACACAGCAAAAATTATTACTGCTATTGAAAATGCAAGAGCACAACAAACTGAAATTATTGTTTTTTCTGAATTAGCAATTGGCGGCTACCCAGCAAAGGATCTTTTGCAAAATGCAACATTCTTAAAACAGTGTAGTGAATCTATTACCACCATTGCATCACATTGCCAAGATATTTTATGCATTATCGGAGCGCCTGTCCCCAATACAGATCCAGAAGGTAAAGCGCTATACAATGCTGCAGTTTGTTTAGAAAATGGAAAGATTACACACATTAGTAAAAAAGGACTACTTCCTAACTATGATGTTTTTGACGAATATCGTTACTTTGAACCTAGCAGAAAATTCGCATGTCTCACCTATAAAAAAACAAAAATAGCATTGACCATTTGTGAAGATTTATGGGATGACGATCAAGGAAATAATTCTTATGTTGGCGATCCCATGAGCGAATTACTTCAAGAAAACCCAGATTTGCTGATCAATATTGCAGCATCGCCTTTTTCTTATGTCCATTACGAAGATCGTGTTGCTGTTTTGAAAGCACAAGTGGCAAAAGCAAAACGTCCGTTAATCTATGTTAACCAAGTAGGTGCTCATATGGATATAATTTTTGATGGAAGATCATTAGCTATTGATGAAAATGGAGCAATTTGTTGCGAATTAAAAAAATTCGAAGAAGATGTACAGATTATAGAATATAGAGAT
The DNA here is from genome assembly GCF_012030425.1 of Sphingobacterium sp. B16(2022). GTDB lineage: Bacteria > Bacteroidota > Bacteroidia > Sphingobacteriales > Sphingobacteriaceae > Sphingobacterium > Sphingobacterium anhuiense. The sequence goes on from NZ_JAAUVN010000003.1 coordinate 177,948, forward strand.
CAAACCATAAAAGCAACAACAGCATTTACGGTACCCCAAGATCAGGAAATAGCACTGATTCACGATGCCCTGCTTTTAGGTTTACGTGATTATTTTCACAAATCTGGTTTCAAAAAAGCTGTCTTAGGCCTTTCCGGTGGATTAGATTCAGCACTAGTTGCCGCATTAGCCTGTGAAGCATTAGGTTCAGAAAATGTACTTGCAATATTGCTTCCTTCTATTTATTCATCCGACCATTCCATTCAAGATGCATTAGATCTCGTAAAAAACACCAATTGCGCACATCATATCATTCCAATAAAAGATATTACACAGGCCTACGAAACAACATTAGCTCCCTTTTTTGAAGGGCAACAAGCGGGTGTTGCCGAAGAAAATATCCAGGCACGTACCAGAGGTACGTTATTAATGGCAATTTCCAACAAATTTGGTCATATCGTTTTAAACACTTCAAATAAAAGTGAAGCAGCGGTAGGTTATGGCACCTTATATGGAGATATGGCAGGATCGATTTCAGTAATAGGAGACGTATATAAATCAAAGGCCTATGATCTCGCCCGATACATTAACCGAAATAAGGAAATTATCCCATCTAATACAATTGAAAAAGCACCTTCTGCAGAATTAAGACCCGATCAAAAGGATTCAGATTCCTTACCACCATATGATTTACTGGATGAAATATTATTCCTATATATCGAAAAACAAAAATCAAAAGAGGAAATTTTAGCTCAAGGTTATGATCTTAATATTGTTGAAAAAATTATAAAACTAGTTAATAATGCCGAATTTAAAAGATTTCAGGCTCCTCCAATACTGCGCATTAGTCCAAAAGCTTTTGGTCCAGGCCGTTCGATGCCATTAGTTGCCTTTTATCAATAATTTTTTTTACTGATATAATTAAACTTTTAACATTTACATTTGTCTAACACTAAGAAAATAATATAAATCCTATTGGTCATGAAAAAAATAATTTATTTCCTATTTGCAAGTCTAATTCTTGCATCTTGTGCCTCATATCAATATAATACGATGCGCGACGAAAAAGTAGATTTTTCGCAATATCGTACTTATGGCTGGTTACCACCTGTTGATTCGTTATCAAAATCATACTTTGATAATGATATTGCAAGAACAAATATATTAGACGCGAGCAACAGCGAATTACAAGCAAGAGGCTTATCTTACAGTAAGGATAATCCAGATTTGTTATTCCGTTATATAACAATTGTCAATAACAAAAGCCGTTTAGTATATGGATCCTCATACGCTTATGGAGGTCCATGGGGTTGGTACAGACCGTGGTTTTCTCCTTATTATGGTTATGCAACATATCCTGTAGCCAAAGAACGCTACCGCTACGCTCACTTAATCATAGAAGCTGTAGACCGTAAAACAAATAAAGTTGTTTGGCAAGCACGTGGATCTGGTGAAGTTAATAGTCCAGAGAAAGCTGCAACTAATGTTGCTAAAGTTGTTCAAGGAGTATTTAAACAATACCCTTTAACCATAAAAAAATAATACTGTAATCGTGATCAAAAGTATAAAAGCCATGAGTTTTCTCATGGCTTTTTTTATAGTCTAAGAAATTCCTTTATATAGAAGCTCGAATCTTAATATTAAATGGAACTTCTAGCCTCTCTTTAGAGTTATTTTTAATCAAATTTGCCGCCATCCGTCCCATTGTTTCAAAATCAGTTGATATGGTTGTAATTCCATTCAAAATAAATTTCTTTAAAGGTGTTTCATTATAGGAAATAACACCAATATCTTTACCTATCAAAAGCTTTTTCTGCTGGATCTTGTTCAGTAGCTTTACGAGATCATCTTCAATAATATTAATATAACAAGTACCCACTACCACTTTTTCTTTATTTAATTCAGACACCAGCTCATGATCAAAAGCGTATTGCTGACAAAATTTATAAAAACCTTTGATAATTGCTTTTGGGAAATCACTATGATCTGGAAAAACCAATTTTATCATTTTATATTTACTTAAAACTTCATTAGCTTGTTCCAATGCTAAATAAATATCCTGTTCATAATTCTCATAAACCGCTGGAAAATCACCAGGTACATCATCAATAAATCGTCCTAATAACATTAGCTTATCGATTGGTATTCTACGAATAATATCTGGCGCTTTATCTCGTCCCTCTTTAAAATGTGGAAACAGCACGTAATAGTCATAAGTTTTGGTCAGATTCGCTAATAAATTCTTGAGATAAGAAAGGTCTGAATTATAGACAAATAAATCGAGATCAGCATAATCCCCCAACTCCTTCGCAAATGAATCATAGACTATTTTTTTGTGAACACTCAATTTATTCAGAAACAGTGCAATTTTACATTTGGATTGAATATCTGTTTTATTGACATAGTATCCCTTACCTGGATTTGATGCAATAATTTCATGCTTTTTTAAATAGCGATAAGCCTTTTCAACCGTATCTCTAGATATTTCAAGATAAGTACTGGATTCATTAATTGAAGGAAGCATTTCACTCTTCTTAAGCCTTTCATTTTTTACCGCATCAATGATGGTATTCGCCAATTGGAGATATTTAGGAGTTGCTGAAAAATCACTGATCTCCAGTGTCATTAAAAACTGAGCAGTTGAATTGGTCATTTTAAAATTTAGATTAATCACTAAAATAACAATTAATTAGCATAAAATTTTAAAAAAGTTAAACTCTAAGACCATTCATATTTTTCATATTTCAACTTTTTTAGGTGTTTACTACTAGGTACCATAACAGCACAAGATGGAAACTATTGTCAATAGCCGTAAACTTGTTCTGGTAAAAAATCTATTTACGCCATTCATGATTAGACAAACACCTTAAAGGTTGTTTGTCTAATGATTCCTAAAAAACAATTGGTTTTTTAAAGACTTTCACGCTCTCTATTTAGAAACCTTTTGTATTGAAGAAAAGGATCAAGTGATTACACTCGACCCTTTTCTTATTCATAGTTCTGATCTATAACAATTTAAATTTCATTTATTTCTAAAGTACCGCAATGCAATAAGGTCATTCGGTATTGCCAGCTCATTCCAATGGTCATGAATGACAAGAGCTGCGCCCAATGCTGTTGCCTGAGCCATTGAAGCGCCAAAAACTTCGACTTCAGGAAATTCTTTTGCCAGAAGACTCATATAAATATGGTTCTTACTAAACCCACCGTCTACAAATATTCTAGAGATCTTATTCGCATCTAAAACTAGTTTTGTTGATTCCACCTGTACTTTGATGAGGTGTAAAATTAAACTATGGTAAGCTTCTTCATAATTACGGTATCGATCAAGCTCAACTTTTGAAAATGCTTTTAAATCCACAATTACAGGCTCTTTCATTAATTTTTCTAAAATCCTTAGATTAAGCTGAAGATTACGAAACTTCGCTGTCGTAACATGAAAGAAATCAGCAATTCGTTTAGATTGCAGTTCATGTTCATAACCTGCAAATAACCGCGAAGCCTTAACCGGGTTTCCTAAATAAGATTGATAAAACAAACAGTCCTTTTTTAGTTCGCAAGAAGTTAGAGCACTATTATTAAATGGATTAAATGAGATACACCAAGTGCCCGTGGATATTAGAACAAATGGTTCACTAAAATTGAATAAATAAGGAATTAAAGCCGAAGAACTATCATGAAGCCCCGCTCCTACTCTAAAAGGGCTACCAGGAAATGCACCATCAAAAACTTCATCTCCTTTAACAATTGGAGCTAACACCTTGGTAATACCCTCATCTTGTACCCATTGATGATACTCACCCTTTTCAAAATCCCATAGAGCAGTATGACAACCGATGCTGGTCATATCTGAGTAGAACTTTCCAGAAACCAGAAAACTTAAATATTGGGGCAAATGCAGAGCAAAGTTGACCTGTTTATAAATTTCTGGTTGCTTCTTTTTTAATCGAAGAATCTGGAAACCCGAATTTAAACTACCTAATGTTGGCGATGAAGTTGTTAAAGAAAAATGTTCCTCTCCTCCATACTTATTATGCAGTTCTTGTTGAATAGTAACAGGAAATTCTTTTAGATAATTATATAATGGAGTTAAGGGTCTACCATTTTCATCAAGATATACAAAGCTAGCCCCGTATGATGTAAAATTAATCGCTTTAATTTCAAATTCATTCTTTCTAAAGACCTCATGAAGTGAATCAAAAACCGATAATCTAAGACTTTCAAGATTTTCACAAGGATCCCCGTCCTCATCCTTTGTTTCTAAAAATCTGGCCGAACGTTCAAACACGATCTGATAATTAGAATCAAATAGAAACAGCTTTTTGTTGGTTTTACCAACATCGAAAATAGCAACTACAGGAATTTTATCATTATTCATCCTAAAAACTTTATAATCCAGTTGCAATAGTTTGTAAACCTCTCTCTTCTATTAGCTTATCACGTAATTTTTCCTCTTCAAATAATAATACAGGATTTAAAGCTGCACCACTCCTCAACCTAGATTCAGCAACCAATGGTCTTACATCCGTACGAAATGCATCTTGAAGAATTTCTTGTGCTTTTACAATATTATTCGCTTGTTGAGCGGCCTTGAGTGCAACACGATCGATAAGTAATGCTTGCGCATAAGCAATTTTAATGGCTTCAACAGATTGCAGCAAGTCCACTAAAGGATCTTTAAGATTATGTGAAGCATCAATCATCCAACCTAAACCAGTAGCGTGATCCATTCCCTTCACATCCATCCCATCAATTAATTCATTAAAAATCAGAAAAAGCTGATAGGGTTTAATACTTCCTGCTGTTAAATCGTCATCAGCATATTTACTATCATTAAAATGAAAACCGCCAAGCTTCCCCTCCATTAATAACAATGATACGATCTGTTCAATATTAGCATTTGGTAAATGGTGCCCTAAATCCACTAATGTGTAAGCTTTAGGGCCAAGCTTATTTGCCAAAAGTAGAGACTGCCCCCAATCTCCAATAGTCATCGAATAGAAATAAGGTTCGAAAGCTTTATACTCGATAAACAATTTCCAATCCTCGGGTAAGTGTTTATAGATTTCCTGCAAACTGGATAACGTATTCTGAAAAGCCTCACGGAAATTCAATTGGCCAGGAAAAGATGAACCATCAGCTAACCAAACAGTCAAAGCCTTTGAACCGAGAGCTTTTCCATAATTGATAACCTCTATATTATGATCAATAGCCTGCTTGCGAACCTCAGGATCAACATGATGCAAAGATCCATACTTATAACTATATTCCTGCTGTGGTTGATCTTGAAAAGTATTGGAATTAACAGCATCGAACGTGATATTTAAAGAACGTGCCAATTCCTTCATTTTTGCGGTGTCTTCTGGAATATCCCAAGGTATATGTAAGGAAATAGCTCCGCTAGATTTATTAAGCGCATGTAGTAGACCAACATCTTCAAACTTTTGCTCCAAACTCCCTGGCTCGCCAGGGCCAGAAAAACGTCCGAAGCGTGTACCACCTGTCCCTAGTGCCCAACTCGGTATCCCGATCTGAAATTTCTGAAGTTTAGCAATAAGCTCTTCAACTTCATCAATATCCTGAGAAATAAATTCAAATGCTCGATTATGTTTCTTTTCTAATTTATTATTGTGCTTTTTTATTAATTGTTGATCTAAAATCATATTAAAAATGGTTATTGGTTAAAATTTACTTAGATACAGCATGTACTTTCTTTTCATTCCTTAAAAACTAAGATATAAAACCTACCGTAAAAAAGCCATTGCCACTCCCCCATCAACGTTTAATATATTACCTGTAGATTTATTCAGTAAACCACCAACATGTGCAAAACACGCATTTGCAATGTCTTCTGGCAGAATAATCTCATTTAACAAAGTACGTTTTGCATAATATGCAGGTAACTCCTCTATCTTTACACCGTATGCCTTAGCACGACCTGCGGCCCAACCACCTGCCCAAATATTACTATCGGAAATTACGGCATCTGGGTTCACTACATTCACTCGAATTTTTGCTGCCCCTAATTCAGCGGCACTCAAACGGCTCATGTGTAATTGAGCCCCCTTTGCACTACCATAACCAATATTATTCGGACCACTCACTAAAGCATTTTTACTTACAATATTGACAATATCACCACCGATATTTTGTGCTTTTAATATAGCTGTTGCAGCCTGAGTTACCAGAAACTGACCTTTAACCAAAACGTCATATAAAAGATCCCAGTCATCTTGTGTATGTTCCTCGATCGTTTTAGAAATGGATAAACCCGCATTATTAACGACAATGTCAATCCCACCAAAAGCTAGTACAGCATCATTGAGTGCATGTTTTATCTGGGCCTCATTAGTTACATCGAGTAGAGTCGTAATAACCGCATCTCTACCAAACTCTGCTACGAATTCTACCTCGCATGATGCAAGCCGATCAGCATTGATATCATTCAACACGACAACAGCACCTTCCTGTGCCATCTTTCTTGCAATCGCCTTTCCAATCCCACCACCACTTCCTGTCACGAGTACAATCTTACCTGATAATGCTTTTGATTTTGGCATACGTTGTAATTTTGCCTCTTCCAACAGCCAGTATTCAATATCAAAAGCTTCCTGACGTGGCAATGCAGTATATTCGCTTACCGCTTCAGCACCTTTCATTACATTAATGGCATTAATATAAAATTCAGCAGCTACACGAGCAGTTTGTTTATCCTTTGCAAACGAAAAAAGACCAACTCCGGGATATAAAACAATAACGGGATTTTTATCACGTATAGCGGGGCTATTTTCATGTTTACAACGGTCATAATACTGTTCATACATCTCTCGATATCCTGCAAACAAAGGCTCCAATTTTCTTTTAACCTCCGCTACATTATCTAAACATTCAGATTTATCTAAATTTAGTACTAAGGGCTGGATTTTAGTTCTTAAAAAATGATCCGGACAGCTTGTCCCTAATGGTGCTAATCGGTCCAGATCGTTTGAATTGATAAATTCTAAAACACGTTCATCGTCTGTAAAATGTCCGATCATATGGCGTTCACTTGAGCAAAATCCCCGCAAAATAGGAGCTAATTTTACGACTTGCGCATTTCTTTCTGCTTTATTAAGACTTACCATTTTCTGGCTGCCAAACACGTTATTCTTCTTACCAGAACTTTGTTCAAGGTAGGTGGCACAAGTCTCAATAACATCCAAAGAATTAATATAACAATCGTAAGCAGTGTCTCCCCAAGTAAACAAGCCATGAGATCCCAACATAATACCCTTGATACCAGGATTTGCTTCTAAACAGGCTTTTAATTGTAAACCTAAATCAAAACCAGGACGTTGCCAATCAACCCAACCGATCGATCCTTTGAACAATTCAGCAGTGATACTTTTCCCATCTTTAGAAGCTGCAATTGCAATTGCGGCATCTGGATGTAAATGGTCAATATGCTTAAATGGTAAAAATCCGTGCAAGGGCGTATCAATAGAAGGCGCCTTAGAGCTTAAATCAAAAATACAATGATTAAATAGTGCGACCATTTCATCCTCATATTCGATTCCTCTATACACATTTTCAAGATTACGTAAGCGCTGAAGATATAATGCTGCAAGCCCTGACTTCTTCAGCGTGCCGATATCTCCGCCAGACCCCTTTATCCACATGACTTCAACACTTTCATCAGTAAGTGGATCTTTCTCCAAAACTTTACAAGAAGTATTCCCACCTCCATAATTAGTAATTCTTAGATCGGCGCCTAGAATATTTGAACGATATAATAATAAAGCAACTTCATCACCTTGCAATGATTGCGCTATTTTATCGTCCCACAAATAATTTACATGTTTGTATGTTTTCACTGCTATATATATTAAATTAATTTTCTAAAGTTCTTGCAAACCCTACAACACAAATAGAAATTATGATTGTCGCTATGCCTGCAATTATAGATCGATATGCCATTCTATTCACGCCCTTCCACTCATTTAATATAATTCCCCAAGCATTTGAAATTAAAATAATGAACGCCATGTGAAGAATCCAAGAACTGGCACCATTACCCAATCGACTCTCACCCATACCATAAAAGAAGAACTGTAAATACCACATTGTACCTGCCAAAGCACAAAAAAGTAAATTCTTTCCTTTTGGTACATTGGATTTAGTATAGTCTGAAAAAGTTCTATTTTTAATTAGGAGATAGACGCACCATATAAAATTTGTAGTAAAACCTCCCCAAAGGATAATGATATAAGTCACATTATTTTGATAAAGAAATTCTCCACTGTTCGAATTACTATTTTTCCATATGGAATTTGCAACATTAGCAAGCGGTTTACCTGCTTCAATACCAAAATTGAAACAAGCACTAAGTACACCAGAAATGATCGCAACGATAATACCCAGAGTAAAATTGTAATCAGACCTTGCGGCCTTAGAAAGAGTCGAAAGACTTTTCTCCTTTGAAACACCTGCCCGACCGCACAGCACAACACCCATTAGACATATTAATAAACCTATCAATATGCAAGTTCCTGATTGAGTCATAAAAAAATAGTTGACTCCATGTTTACCCACTGTGGGGTAAAAAAAATAATAAAGACTTGGCATCAGCGAACCAAAGACCATACTTAAGCCCAAAATAATACTGCTACCTAAGGAAACACCAAGATAACGTATCCCTAGACCATAGGTAAGTCCACCTATACCCCATAACAATCCAAATAAAAAAGTATAATATAAAGTAGCTGCCTGGGCATTGCTGATAATCTCCCAAAAATTAGGAATAGTTAACCATGCTGCAAATGGTGGTACAATAATCCAAGAAAATAGACCACCTAGGATCCACATGGATTCCCATGACCATCCTTCAACTTTCTTATAAGGCACATAAAAACTTCCTGACGCAAAACCGCCAATGAAATGAAATAAAACTCCGAAAACAGCATTCATATTTATCTTTTTAGGTATTGTACATAAACTAAATTACAAGATTAAAATAGGTAAACTGTTATGGACTGTTATGCATAAATACAGAGATTATAGCCAACAGATATTTCATGATTTAGAAGCAAAAGGTCAATTTTCAATGTGTGGAAAATTGACCTTTTGCATATTATTATTATTAAAGTAATAAAACTAGATTATTTATATCCTAAATTTTGTTTAAGTCCTTCCCCTTCTTTGTTATTTAATTGAATTTCACTCAAGGGGATTGGAAGTAAAATATTATAATCTTGGAAACCACTGGTTATTTTATTTGCCGGTCCTTGATCACCATTTAAAGCAATACGTTCTTTGAGTTTATTTGTTCTCACCAAAGTCATTCTACGATTTTCTTCTGAAATCAACTCACGGGCACGTTCATCAAGAATAAAATCGATCGTCATATTTGATGCGAGAACCTTTCCTAAAGCGGTGTTTCCAGATTGAATACGCGTATCTTTAAAAGAACGATCTCTCAACTTATTGATATCCTCAGCTGCTCCGCCTAGATTATTTTGTCTAAGACGTGCCTCTGCCCTTAATAGATACGTTTCTCCAAACCGCATGACTGGCCAATCTTTGACCAATGCATAGCCAAAATCATCTATCGGATCATAACCACCCCACTTTGTTGGGAAAGGATACCATACTTCCAAACTGTCTGTACGAAAAGGAATCACTTTATCACCAGTTTTTATCGTCACATTTCTAACCCCTGCACCTTTAGCAACACGATAACCATCGGCATCCACACCGATTTCTGTACTCCATGGTGTTACCACAGCATTGTTGACGGTCATATTAGGTCGGTTATAATTTGTGGTACGACGGATATTATAATTGCTATTCCGAATATCACCTTGAAGTCCTTTCCAGACCGTATACTTCATAAAATTGCTTAATCTCAAACGTCCATTACCCCTTCCTCCAAGAGAATCAGCGTTTACCATTCCATCCCACTTGTGATAGGAAGGTTGCCATACACGACGATGCTGCGGATTATCGATGGTTCCACCATTCACTTCGCGATTAAATTCAACTTCAAAAGTCCATATGGCTTCGGTATTTCCTTGAGCGCGGCGCATATTGCCCTGTCTAAACATATCTCGAAAAGCATCGCCACCCTCATTTAAGTATTTACCGTAACGACTGTCAATTAATTTATAACTGCCGCTTTCAATGATGGCTGTTGCCATGGCTTCTGCTTTAGCAAAATAAGCAGGATCTCTCATGCCCATTCGAAGATAAACTTCAGCAGCCAATTGTCTTGCCATATCTTTATTGATCCGGCTTGGAGCAGCAGCTTGTCCAACATTAGCCAATTCCTTAGCCGCATATTCCAGATCTTCAACAATCACTTTGTCCACTTCTACAGTAGAATTTCGTACATAATTGAACGTTGGAACTTTAATAGAAGTAGTCAACAAAGGCACATCGCCCCATAGCGTGACCAACATATGATAAGCATAAGCTCTAAAGAATCTTGCTTCTGCTGCTGCCTTTGGATTAGTATCCCCTACAGCTTCAATAATGCTATTTGCATTGTTAATAAACTCGTAACAGCGTTGCCATAAGTAGCTTACTCCACCATTTTCTGGATTGAGATCAGCATATTGAAAAAAAGGATTTTCCACACCTTCCGTAGAACCAGCATTTGCGATATCAGTACCGATCTGCCAACACGACAAAAATCCTTGACGCCCACTATAACCCCACAATTGACCAAAAGTCGCATGCAAACCTAAAACTCTATTTTCTATTGTTGATGGATCACTATTTCCAGCTTCGTAATTAGAATAGGGTTTCTCTTCCAGAAAATTCTTACTACAAGATGCAGAACCTAACAAAAAGATCGTAAAGACAGGTAATAACTTATTTTGAATATTCATTGTTTTTTTCATCAGTATATATTATTTTTTATCGATGATGAAGCTATCATGAGCAGTATATCTTTCTTTGTGCACATTTACTCATGATGGTTTCATGATTTCATTAAAAGGTTAAATTAACTCCAAGTACATAGGTGCGAACCATTGGATAATTTAGATGAGCATTATCAGATCCACGAGTGATATCTCGAGCTTCGGGATCCCAGCCAATCCAATTGGTCCATGTATATAGGTTTCGGCCACTGACATAAACCGTAGCCCCATTGATACCCAATTTATTCAAGGTATTTTGTGGCATATTGTAACTTAAGGTCACATCTTTCAACCGTGTAAAACTTGCATTTGATGGAAACCCATAACCATATACATTGGAACGATTACTCAATGAACGCCATTCGTTACTTTTATTTTCAGGAGTCCAATAGCCCAATTCTGCTGGCGTACTTTTACGTCCCATTTCATCTGCAGCCGAACCGATCTGCGGATTATTGCGTAGTGCTCCTTGCACCGTATTGATGAAAATATTTAATGAAAATGCTTTATAGCTAAATGTATTGGTAAGTCCAGCGGTCCATTTCGGGGCAGTTTGTCCCAATACAGATCGGTCGTCCTCATTAATTAGACCATCACCATTTAGATCCGCTAATTTTACACTTCCTGCTTCTGCTTGTTCATCCCATCCTTTATTAGCTCCCGCTTTTATTTCCTCTTCCTGCCAGATCCCCACTTTGGTAAAATCATAGATGATACCCAGCGGATGTCCGATCAACCACCTATTGCCCAGATCTTCTTTTCCATCACCATAAACTTCTACAATCTTATTTTTATTGCGGGAGAATACAACCGTACTGGACCAAGTAAAATCATTCTTCACAATATTTTTGGTATTCAGCGTCAGGTCTATACCTGTATTAGCAACCTTTCCAATATTAAAATACACATCTTCAAAACCCGTAAGTCTTGGAAGGCGCTGTTTTAAAAGTATATCATAAGAATTGGTTTTATACACATCGATGCTTCCACTTATTCTGCTTTTAAATAATCCGAAGTCAATCCCTGTATTGAATCCCTTTGTTTTTTCCCATTCCAAATCATCATTTCCCATTCTTTTACGAATATTCAATGCCGTATTGGATAAGCCTTTCATCGCAATAGTACTGGCATCCATTAACGAAAGCGTTTCATAGATGCCAATAGCCTCATTTCCAGAAATACCGTAAGATATTCTCCATTTTAAATTGTCCACCACATCTTTAGTGCTATTCATGAACCATTCATTATGTATATTCCATGCGACAGCGGCAGATGGAAACATTCCGTATTTATTATTTCTACCAAAGATAGAGGCCCCATCTCGACGTGCAGTTACTGTAAATAAATAACGGCTATCGTAAGAGTAATTTAATCTACCCATTTGGGAAATAGAGCGGTACAAGTCGGCTTGAGAAGACACTTTCTGTGTGGCGGCAGCACCTAGATTACCCCATTCCAAGGCATCATTAGGGAATACCTCTCCTGTAGCAATAGCCTGTTGCCAATATTTACTTTTTGAGGCATATAATCCTGTGAAATCAAGATGATGCTTACCAAAATCCTTCGTGTATGTTAATATATTCTCCAATGTATAGGACTGAGATTCACTGTTGGTGATACGACCCATCCCGGCAAAATTATAAACACTCTCCCCTTCATATTCGTTGGTACGACCAGGGACATAAGTATATCCTGCATTGAGTTTATATTTTAAACCTTCCAGCGGTTTGTAAAGCTCCCCAAAATTAAGATCTGCATAACCGTTGAGGGAGATATTAAATTGACGACGCTCTGGATTTAATGTCGTTGGCAAAAGTGGATTGGTCCAAAGCTGTTCCGAATACATGGGATGCTGTGTTAAAGTGCCGTCATCGTTATACATTTTGGCATAAGGGCTCATTGCAGCAGCCTGTAGAAGACTCGCGCGTCCACCATCTCTATTATGCGCTATGATATAAGATGATGTACCTACCGATAAATATTTAGTTGGTTTAAAATCTGTATTCGTTCTAAATGAATATCTTTTATAGTTGTATCCTAATAAAACGCCTTTTTGATCCAGATAATCTCCAGAGACATAGTATTTGGCATTCTCACTTCCACCTGATAAACTGACATTGTGATTCTGGATCACACCTGTCTGCATCACCGCATCCAACCAATCGATGGTCACACCATTGGTGTAATTATCAAGCTCATTCCGATTGCGAACCGGACCACCATTATATAGCGGACTATTATTAATGCGGGAATATTCAGCATAACGCTTTAAAAGCTCTTCTCCCGAAACGGGCTTAAGAATATGTGCAACATTTTCTACACCGCCATAACCACTGTAACGAATACGCGGGGTTCCGGATGTACCGCGCTTTGTGGTGATCAAAATAACACCATTAGAACCATTCACACCATAAATCGCAACAGCTGATGGATCTTTTAAGATCTCGACCGACTCAATATCATTGGGATTGATATCATTAATAGAACCATCTGTACGCGATAGCGGAATTCCATCAACGACAATATACGGTTCTGAAGATGCATTGATCGAGTTCTTACCTCGAACTTGAACATTTGGAGCATCTCCAGGTATAGAGGATGCTTGCGAAACCGAAACATTGGATACGGCACCTTGGATAGCTTGCATCACATTCGTAACCGGAATTTTTGACAATCGATCCTTTGGTACTGATGCCACAGACCCCGTAACATCCGATCTCTTTTGTATTCCATATCCGACCACAACTAATTCGTCAAGTACATTTTCAGATGGAACAAGCGTAACATCAACAATTCCCCCCTGAGGTACAATAACCTCCTTTTCCTGATATCCGACCGAGGAAATGATCAAAGTATTTCCGTGATTAGCTTGAATGGTAAAGCTACCGACGGTATTTGTTTGTGTACTGACCGAACTTCCTTTTACTTTAACGGTAATGTTGCTTATGGTTTTTCCTGTAGAAGCGTCTCGAATAGTTCCCTTTATGGAAGTTGCTTGACCATAAGTAGTCATCGCTATTAAAAATAAACTGTTTAATAGCAATGTGCTTTTTGCGTATTTATTGCAATAGTGGGTTAACATAATTTACAATTGGTTTTTAGATTAGAATTACTATTTTATTCCATTTATTATAGGACCATACCTTTATCCTATAATCCCCCTAAAGGTTGATTTCAACTTGATCCCATCATCGTATAGTTTATATTTTTGTTTATAATTGGTACTTAGCAAACTCAAGAAGATCGTTCGCTAAAATTCCATTGGTTAGGAAGAGAAGCACTCTTGTTGCGCTATTTTCCAATTCCCTCTAGGTCAAAATTATAGCGGATTCGCTTATAAACGGTTTGAAATCGATTCAATAAGGTTGAAAATCTATTCAGGAGTCATAATAATTCACTAAAACTCAATAAAAAGCAAAAACCATTTTATTTAAGAGATGCCTTGGGGACATTTTAAATAAAATGGTTTTAAAAATTTTGTTGCGATATATACTAGCTCTTGCGCAGTAGCATTATCTCTTTTCTCTAAATACTTAAAATAGATTCTTAACCATAACGACCTTTGATATAGATCATATTCGCCATTACACTTTTCACTTGCAAAATATTGATCAAAGGTTATTATTGTTGATCCGTGGATATCAAATTCAAGACTTGATAACGACCATTTTTCCTACTAATTCCTACTTGATTCAGCTTTTGGTTCAATTTTTTTATTGGGAATAATTCATCATTAGTCCATTTTTCGCCCGATTTTTTCCATAACATAAGTGTCGCAAACAATTGCTTTTGATTTGCACTTGTGTTTGCTTTTAAATTCAGGACTTTACTCGTTTCAGAAACTGGGTTTAAACCTGCTGCACTTACTATCTCCACCTCTTCCCAGCCCTCAACAGGAATAACAGCTAACTGATACTGCCCATTGTCAATAATACTTGCTGTCCATTTTTTATATTTAATTTGATGCTCAACAATTGCTCTATCTTCATATTGTGGCAATGCGTAGTGTCCCAACCGTAGCGCAATAGATTTTTGGCTATACACCTGATCCACACGCAAGATTCCGTTAGGAAGTATAATATCTGCAAGTTGCAAGCTGATGGTAGAATCCGAAGCTAATACAGCGTCCCTGTAATAAATATCATCCTGATAGCCTTTGAATTTATAACGGCGAAGTGATTCCCATTTCTTCCCACCAATTTGAAACATATAGTTCATTGATACTTCACCATTCTTTCCATCCGCTTGCCAAGGAAATGCGCTATTATAAGCCAGTTTATTATAATTCTCAGTTCCCTGATAATAGCCGATAGTTTTACTATCACACCAAGCCCTGATCTCTGATGCGCCAATTCCAGCATAATCAGTAATCAAAATTTCAGCACCAGGAGCAAGCTTATTCAACACCTTCGCTTTTGGTATCTCGCTCTCCCAAGCACCTAAATTTTCATTTGCTGTCCAAAATATATTATCATCAGGAATGAGCAATCCTAAAAATATTTTACCCAACCAAAAAGCACTTCCCCTACAGCTGTATTCCTGCACGGCAGGTTCAAATGCACCATAAAAACCAAGTGTAGGAATACCTTCAGATAAAAAATCAGGCTGTTTGAGAAATTGTAACAGTGTTCCTGATGCAATTCTTCGCATCCATCCATAATTGATGCTTTTGTCCTCTAGAAAACCCATCAGAGGAAAGGGAACAGCAGCTCCCATGCGATAGGCAATACTTCTCCCCCACATAATCATTTCCCCGTCCTTACTGAACATATAAGGATAATGACCGACCATTTCTCTTAAATGAGTCCTGAACTTCTTCGCATAATCTGGATACATCTGATCGCCATAATAGGTAGCCCATAAAGTTCCGTACATCTGATACCCCCACATACTATAATAATCATAATAAGGCTGGTCATTATACCAACCATTCCCCTTATAATCAGATAAACATTTCTCCAACAATTCCTTTAAATAATCTTCACGTATCGAGTAACCTTTACTCTTAAAGAAGCTTAAAATCATGACATTAAAAAAACGCCAATTCATATCAATAGTAGGTCCGTTACCATAACTTAAGAGTGTATGCGCTAAAGTATCTTTTTTCTCCTGTGATAGCGGATCCCATAAAATTTCGGGAGCGGCCATCAGCGATACGGCCAAACCACCAAATTCAACAAGCTTTTGACTTGGTCCTCCTTTTTTGGGTAAAGGTGGAATGAAACTCGTCGAATTTGGATTCACTAATTGCGTAATCTGATGCCGGTAATAATCGGCAATCTTTAGACCACCAATTTCATAGTCGGGATTTCCCTTCATCAAAGGCAAAGCAATAAACAGAGTCCTACAAAGTCCTTCCAACCGTTCTGTTTCCGTATGAACGCCGTCTCTAGGATAACTACGTCCTGGTTGTTTAGGAAACTCCATCGGGCTATCCAGATTACTGACGTAACTAAAGGCACCCTTTAAAAGATATTCGGCTGCATCTAACCAATGTTGACGGTTCATACCGGTATAGGGACTGAGATTCAGATCTGGATTTTTGACGTTAAAAACAGCATCTCTTGTCCCTTGTCCGAACATATCCATGGGATAGGATACAATGAATATGAAGCAGGACATAAACCCAAACATGTATTTTTTCATAATTAATGTTTGATTATATTTTGTATTGCCTCGAGACTAGGCGCCCATTCAATAACCCTGACCTTACTTGGACCAGATTCTAAAAGTCCTTCTCCATCCTTTTGATCAGTAGCTTGAACAAATAGTGATAATCGCCCCTTGTTTCGCCACATCTCAGTATCATAACTGGGTTCCCATGCTCCTAATGATTCGTTATTCAAATCAAATAGTTGATAATCATTATCCGTCACCTTATTTAAGTTCAAGACAGAAGCTCGACCTAATCTTTCCTTATCCCGGAACAAGAGCATGACAGCAACCCTATCTCCTTTCCCTTTAACCATTAATTGTGGTCTCGCTATAGGTATTTCTTTTGTCCCATGTCCACTCAAACTGAAAGACATTTTTCTAAAATCAAAAGAACGGACTTCCCAAGCACCTTTCCTATAATAAATAAGTTTATATTGAGGAATTGTAGAACCTGCAGCCCGCCAGTAAGTCGCAATAAATGGATTGCCATCATCATCTGCAGCCATCGATGTTTGATTGATCAATTCACTGTTTTGAGGAATACGCACCGCATATTCCGCTGTTGATTCCTGTATAGGTAATGTATATTGAGCTCCAGTAGTAGACTCCCAAGTGAGCCCTCCATCCTTAGAACAAGCATATGCCATATCATGATTACTGGCTACATCGGGACTTTCTCGCCATACCCAAGACAAATGTATCGTTCCTTGGTTGTCGACATATGCCTGCCAATAAGCATTTCGTTTCCCTTCTCCATCGATTAAATTACGATGCAGTCTAGTCCATTTTTTATTCTTGGGATCATAATTATTCATAACAAGATTTCCTGATCCAGAACCGCCATCACGATAAAGAAATAATAATGAACCATCAGGCATTTTAAAAAATTCAGGATAAGTCACATACTGTTCATCTTCCCCGATCATAGACTGCTCAGGTCCTAAGTCCAGTGTATGCGGCTGCTTTGTTCGAGCATATCGCAACTGACCATTATGATGATCCCAACAAACATGTAAATATCCCTCTCCATCAATCATGATACTGATAATATTATGTGCATCCTTAGCTCTGCCCGTATATTCGGTAACCTGTAGCTGCCAGCTCTTCTCGTTCAACTTTCTTTTTCCTAATACAACTTTTCCCTTCTCGTTGTAGTAGGCTATGTATTGAAACTTCGCATCACTAACGAGAGAATTTTTTCGAAAAACAGCTGTATTGACCGTATTCTTAGCCCAACCGTCTCCAACTTCCATGACCTGAAGCTGCTTGCTTTGCGAAAAACAGAAATTTAAGGAAAGGATAAGATAAAAATAAATTACTCCAACTGTACAAAATGTTATTAATCTCATGACTCTTATCTATTATTGAATGACCTTACTTTGATCTTTTTTCCAATCCTGTCCAGACCAAATACGCTTCGAACTCCATTCTTCTTCTTTGGAAGTCCAAAAACTATCCGTTTCAGAAAGTCCAAGAGGTAAAAAAATAGTACTGCATAAATATGGACTCCCCTGATTGTTATAAAAATCCCCTAATCCGGGCTGATCTCCATATAAACCAATCGTTAACCAGTTTTGATGGTAAGTTGATGGGCTTTCAAATGTTTTCTTCATAACGGCAGATAAAGCGGCGCGAACTTGTCCTTCCGTTAACTCTTTGGGTAATCTCTTTTTCAATGCCATGTCTGCCAGGTGATGAAATGCTGCTCCACGATAAATTACTGACCGGCCCGATGGTGGAAAAGTCCCATCTGTATTAATCAACCTTTCCAATATAGTGGCATATCGTTGGTTTCGTAATTTAATTTTTGCAAACATGCTATCATAATTTTTAGTCTTTTGCTCGATGACATCCATAATTCCGGATAAAAAAGGATGAATGACATAACTATTATAATAATCATATGCGTAATGAGGACCATCCATATACATCCCATCTCCAACATACCATTGTTCCAGTTGTTGCAAAGCATAATCCACTCGCATAACATCCCAACCTGTACTGTACTGGGCTAAAAAAGCTTCATTCATAGCAGAAAAAAGTAACCAATTGGAAAACACCGGTCTGAATTGACGTGTCGTTTTGATAGCCTCAATCAAATGACCTTGGGTTACAGGATCCAGATGATCCCATAACCAAGGACAACGCAAAAAAGCAACTGAAATAAATGAGGCATCCACTAATTGCTGCCCACCTAGATCAAAACGCAGAAAATCATTTGCATTACTATCTAAGGCATTTTTTAAGGCTTGAATAGTCCAATTGCGATATTGTTTTCTCAATGCTTGCTCTTCTTCCGAACCATCATTCAAAGCCAACCAAGGCGATATTCCGCTTAAAACTCGACCTAATACCTCTACATATTGTACTTGAATGCGATGTTCTTTATTGTCAACTGCAACAGAAGTAATTTGAGGCATATTGATCTTTAAACTGTCATGAGCCAGACTACGCATAACCGGTCTTGCCATACGATCCATCTCCTTTAGCCAAAAGGCTCTTGAAGTTTCTTTCCATGCAATAGGATTTCTCTTCTGCCCATATGTCACAGCGGCGAAGCATATGAATATCCATAATGTCCATACATTTTTCATCATTACTCGCTTAAATATCTATACATTTCAACACCTGCCAATAAAAATGCTCCGACACCGAATGGCGATGTTGAATGGGCATCAACCACTTGACCCGGTATGGCCTTTTCTCCTATAGGCTGAATATAACCTACTTTTCCATCACGCTGTAAAGCAACAGTACTTAAATAATGCCATCCTTTTTTTGCAGCACCCTCAAATTCGTTTTTGTTCAGAATACCATTATTAATGCCCCAAAGAAGTCCATAAGTAAAGAATGCCGTTCCACTGGATTCTTTACCGGGTGCATGTTCTGGATCCAGCATACTTCTCGTCCAGAAACCCTCCTTCTGTTGACACGCTACAATAGCATCGGCCATATCTTGAAAACGTTTTACATAATGTTTATAATGAGCATTGTCTTTGGGTAGATCTTGTAGCACTTTTGCTAATCCCGCGAATACCCAACCATCACCTCTTGCCCAAAAGTCTTTTTTTCCATGGGCAGTCTTATGTTTTGGATAAACGTATTTTGCATCCCTATAATACAATTTTTCATCCTTATCATACATGATACCATCTGCATAATCCAAATATTCATGAAGTTTTTCTAAATAGAGCGGGTTTTTAGTTAAATTGTACATCTTAGTCATTACAGGCATAACCATATATAGTCCATCAGCCCACCACCAGTAATCATAATGTTTGGAATGAATTTGGTAATTCATCACTTCTTGCGCTCGAGCTATCTTGTAAGCTTTAGGGGCGATATGATAAAGATCAATATACGTTTGAAAACAGATCTGCCAATCGCCAAATAACACATAGTCATCGGTCTCCCCATAGCTATATTTCCAATTCGCTTTATCAGTTGATTTTGCACCCTTCCATTCATTAAAATCTGCCCAATCTTCTGTATATTTTAAGAAGTTTTTATTTTTAAACTCTTTATAAAACTCCATATTACCACTGTGATAAGCGGCTTGATCCCAAAATGCCCAAACTTGAGGCTTATGATTGGTCTGCCAATATTGATTAGCAACATTCAATTGGGCCAAAACATCACTCTTTTTAAAGTCTTGTCCAAAGACAGAATAAGTAATCAGAAGAAAATAAACAAGAACGTATTTGTGCATATCTTAAAATTTTAAGGTTTAAAAAATCCAATCAACAGGGTTTAGCAGATGTAAATATGATTGAAGATTGGTTATTCAAATCTAGATAAAATCTATACGGTCGATGTTTAATTTTAGTTTATTCAACATACAAAATGGGATCATTTTATGATTATAGCCATTGATTACATGTTTCTTTTGACTAAAAACGCATTTTTACGGAGCTTTTGATAAAAAAGAGACACAAACAAGAAAGTAATCAATTTTTAAAATAAATGTTTATATTACATTTATTTTAAATAACATTCTATATCTTTAAAGAAGATACCAATTTGAATCTGACTTTTTGAAACATTTAGATGCTCAAGTAAGACGGAAAAAATGAGCTATTTAAAGCTAACCATTATTGATTAAGGAATTAAATTAAGTTTCCCTTTTTTCTTGTGTTATTTAATTCATTGGCTCTTTAGACAAAGTTGATGCAAAGAGATATAAGTGAAGAACAAATTGTCGATCTGATTAGATTAAACCAATTGATTATGAAAAATACATATCAAACCTTCTTCTTCATTATATATTTACTTTTCTATATCCAAGTTAATGGTCAACAAATGGGATTGAATCCCATTACCAAAAATAATGAATTACCCTCATTGACAATCAATCAAACTTGTCAGGATAAGGATGGGTATATCTGGTTTGCTTCTACACAGGGATTAAGCAGATATGACGCCTATAATATTTTAAATTTCAAATTGAAGACCAATGATGGTAAAACGGCTACCAACCAGAACATTAAAACACTAGTAGAATATCATAATTACCTCATTCTAGGTACAGAAAAAGGATTATATACATTAGAAAAAGAAAGCTATGTGATCAAACCCTTCAAAAATAACCTCCAATCTGCAACACGTATTACAACATTACTGATTGATAAAAAAAACAGATTATGGGTAGGATCAGACAATGGTATTGTGGTATATAACAAAGACTTATCCATTATCCAAAACTATCAAGATGATCATAATTCCATTTATAAAATACCACCGGGGACTGTTAATACCATATTTGAAGATAAAAATGGCAATATTTGGGTAGCCATTTGGGAACAAGGGTTATTTAAATTAGATATACAAACAAATCAATTCGTTGCGTACCCAAAACTTGGAACACGTAACAATCCTTTTAAATTATTTGAAGATCATAATAAACAACTCTGGGTATGTACCTGGGGGGATGGAATTTATTTATTTAATCCAGACAATAGAAAGAATTTATATCAAGAAATAGAAATCAAAAACAAGCGTCGAAATATTGGAAAGGAAGATTTATTCTATAACATCGTTCAAGATCGGCATCGCAATTATATTTGGATACTTTCATTTTCTGGTATCTCTACTTTTCAATATATAGATGGTGCACTTCAAGAAGTAAATATGGCTCCCCATTTTGATCATACAACCAATATCTTCAATGATATTTATCAAGATAGATCAGGAACATTATGGTTGTCTATCGGTGGGAAAGGAATATCTACGATTAGTTTTGATAAACCTCTCATTCAAAATTACACCTTTAAAGAAATTAAAAGTCGATATAGCATTGCTCCCAATGTAAATATGTTATATCGAGATAAAAAGGGTATCTTTTGGTTTAATCTAGAGCGTTTTGGTTTTGGAAGTTTAAATCCTAAAGATGGTTTATTAAATACCTATAGTAACGCCAATCTACGCGAATTAATCTCCATTAGAGCTGCTAGCTGCGCCATTGATGTACAGCATGAACTGTGGGTCGGTTCTGCTTATGAAGCAACTATAAACGTTTTCAAAAAAAAGCATAAAAATATCAAGTTAGACTATAAGATTGATCTAAAACGTGAAGCCAATCACTCCGGGGTCCCCATCTTCTTTTTTCAAGATAATCAATCGAGAACTTGGATAGCGACAAACCAAGGTGTATTATATAGTGATCCAAAAAGCAAAAAAATAAAGCTCATCACAAAAATAAAAGATCAAGCGGTTAGCATAGCTGAAGATAAAAAATCAAATATCTGGATTGCCACCAAAGGAAGCGGCATTTATTACATCAATAAAAATAATCCTGATCAGGTACTCCAACATATTGGTCAATCAACAGCAGTTCTCAAAACGAATCAAATTGAATCCTTAGATGTTGATAAAAATGATAATCTATGGATTGGAACCAAAGATAATCGCTTACTCTATTATCAAACAGGTTTAAAGAAAATGGAGGAATTGGCAAATTCGGCTTTATTTGGAAAGAACCAACTTTTGGATATCGTTTGCCTAAATAATACCGTATGGCTTTCCAGCACCAGAAATATATTTAAAATAAATGCACTCAATAAAGACATTTTGGAATTTACATCGACTGACAGCCTGCAAGTCAATATGTTTTCCAAAAGAGCATTTACGATTGATAAGAAATCAAACTCGGTCTACTTTGGAGGATATAACGGAATGGTTAGATTGGATGATAATAGCAATATCCCAAATTATAAAGCTAAAGTGCAAGTAACAGATATCAAGATTAATAATAAGTCCATTGTCCTTGAATCCAATCAGAAAAAATTTAATTTCAATCAACAGATATTAACATTAGAACCCGAAGACCAAAATATAGAATTTTCCTTTTCATCCCTTGGCTATACCCAGGATAATAAACTTCGATATGCCTACAAGTTAGAAGGTATTGATCAGGATTGGATCAATGCATCCCGAGATCGAATTTTTGCAGCATATAATAATTTAGGAAAAGGATCTTATCGTTTTTTAATAAAATCGACTGATTTAAATAATAAATGGAATACGACGATTACTGAAATTAATATTTACAAAAAGGCTGCATTTTATGAGAGTAACTTAGCCTATTTCTTATATGCGTGTCTACTGATTGGTATATTTTACTATTTCATAAATTTTACTTTACACCGTTTAAAATTAAGAAATGATCTAAAAATAGCCCAAATAGAAAAAGAAAATGCACATGCACTGGCACAGTCCAAACTCAGCTATTTTACAAGTATTTCTCACGACTTGTTAACACCACTAACCATTATTTCTTGTTTAGTAGATGATGTTCAAATGACCACAAAGCATCATTTAAGTCAGTTTGAAAAAATGAGATTGAATCTAGATCGCCTAAAACGCTTATTGCAACAAATTTTGGATTTCCGCAGAATAGAAAATAATTTGATGGAATTGAAAGTTAGTCAAGAATATCTGCCCACATTTATAAATCAATTGAGCCATGTGTTTTTTAACCCATTAGCCATTCGAAAAAATATTGAATTTGAAATCAATCATGGAGAGTGTACAACAGATATCTACTATGACGCGGATAAAATGGATAAGATTCTTTTCAATTTACTCTCGAATGCCTTTAAATATACACCTAGAGGTGGTAAAATCACCCTGTCATATTATATTAAAGAAGATAAAAAACAAAAACTGCTCTATCTTTTTGTACGTGATAATGGCATTGGAATCGATAAAAATGAGTTAGATAAAATATTTAAACCATTTTATAACAATAAGTCATTTGTAAATCAAGAAAGCAATGGGATTGGTCTCTCAGTAACAAAGGAGTTAGTTGATATTCATTTTGGTAAAATTACTGTTGAAAGTGTTCCTGATCAAGGAACCTGCTTCCAAATCATATTACCAGTTGATCAGGAATTTTATGTCAAAAATGGTATTCAGATATGGAACGAATCTTTTGCTAAAAAAGACGAAATTACTTACGAAGCAGACAAATTCACAACAGCTATCATTGAAGATACGAATGAAAATTCAAAACAACTACATATTCTATTAGTAGAAGACAATGAAGATCTTCAACAAACCATGTTTAGCATTTTATCAAAAAAATATCATGTTCACGTTGCCTCTGACGGTAAGCAAGGACTCGATCTTTTAAATAAAAATGAAATTGATATCATTGTTAGTGATATCATGATGCCTGAAATGGATGGGCTTTCTCTGTGCAGAGCTGTCAAACAAAATATGGAAATCAATCATATTCCAATATTGTTGCTAACTGCCAAAAATAGTATGGAAGATCGTATAGAATGCTATCAAGCTGGAGCTGAAGGTTACATCAGTAAACCTTTTGACATTCAAGTTTTAGAAGCCAAAATACAGAGTTTTATCATCAATAAACGGACGAAGCAAATCAACTTCAACAACAACACACAAATTAATATCGCTACTTTGGATTATACGCCTGTTGATGAACAGTTTTTACAACGGATGATCAAAGTTGTTGAAGAAAATTTAAGTGATGATCAATTTGATATTATCAAGCTCGGTGAGATTCTGGCACTATCCAAATCAACTTTGTATCGTAAAACCAAAGTTTTGCTAGATTTATCTCCAAGTGAATTTATAAAGAATATTCGCCTTAAGCATGCATGTCAAATGATGGAAAAAGATAAATCAATTACAGTTAGTGAAGTGGCATTCGCGACAGGTTTCTCTGACCCAAGATACTTTGCAACTTGCTTCAAGGCATCATTTGGGATAACTCCTACTGAGTTTCAAAAAAATACAACTGCACAACATATTTGATCAAACTGTCTTTTTCATCTTTTAACTATCCATATCATCGATAATTTACTTATTTTTAATAATAAATAGAAAAATACTTTTTGAAAAAATACATATTATTTCTTGATACAGAAACCTCAGGGTTACCCGAAAAATGGGATAAAAAATATAACAATACACAAAATTGGCCCCGTGTACTTCAAGTTGCATGGATAATATATGATTCAGATTTTAATGAAATTACACGCACAAACAAATATATTTATGAACCCTTTATTTTTATCAACCGAGAATCTGAGAAAATTCATGGTATAACACCACAGTTTTTAAGAGAAAATGGTGTCAACAAAAAAGATGTATTACGTAAATTAGCTTATGATTTAAAAAAATACAATCCCTTAATTGTTGGACACTTTTTATCATTCGATTTACAAGTCCTTGCTGCTGAATTTGTCAGAACTAAACTCAACATGCCATTTAACCATTTAATTTATTTCTGCACACTATGGCATAGTAAAAAGTATGTCAGAAATCCCCATAGAGTTCACCTGAATCTTTCACTGCTCCATGAGATGTTATTCTCGACCATACCTCAGTCTTTACATAATGCAGTAACGGACGCCGAAATAACTGCAAAATGTTATTTTGAGATGGCTAACAGAAATGAACTGACGTCCGAAGATATTGAAAATCAACAGGCCCGTTTCTTTAATTTATTTCAAATCTAATTTTGAACCTATGCATAATTCTGAAATTATTTTATCCCTATTAAAAACTACAGCCCCTTTCCATGTACTGCAAGAATCTGTACAAAAAAGTTTAGTGGATCTGATGACAAAATGCACATTTTCAAAGGAAGAACTTATTTACCGACAAGGAATAACAGATATAGATGGAGTAGATCTCATTTACAAGGGACAGTACGAAACATTCTTTCTCGATAACATGGAGAATAAACGATCAATCGAAATCCACGAAAATCCTTATTGTTTTGGCGGAATTTCAGTGCTTTTAAATCGGAAAAAAGCATTAAAATCAGTAATGGTAAAAAAGGGGACAATCATATATCGATTGCCTCGTAAAGATTTTTTTGAACTTTGCAACGCCAATGAGGAGTTCTTTCATTTCTTCACAAATGCTTTTGGCCGTAAAATGCTGGAAGAAGAATTTTCACATTTTGTAAAATCCCCTGCATCATTTGAAGAAAGTTATTACGCAGCAGATCAACTCTACTCCCGTAAGATTGATAATATCATTTATAAAGATATCGTCTCAACAGATTACAATACGCCCATTTATGAAGCTGCAAAAATAATGTCATCCAATAAAGTGAGTTGCATTTTTATTATGCAGAAAGATAAAATTGTTGGGTATGCAACAGATATAACACTCCGAGATAACGTTATTGCAAAACAAATCCAGGCTGATAAAGCTATTGGAACCGTTATGGATAATCCTATCGTTAGTATTTCTAACCAGGCAATTCTATACGAAGCGGTATTGATGATGTTTAGAACAAAAACGAAGTATTTATTAGTTGAAAAAGATGGAGAGTACGTTGGCTTCTTGAGCCGTAACCGCTTATTAAGCGAACAGGGACAATCACCTTTAGTTTTTATACAATCCGTAAAGCTCGCGGAGTCATTAACCGAACTTAAGGATAAGTGGGATAATGTACCGAAAATCATCAACCAATTACTCGGCCGAGGTGTCAATGCCGCTGTTGCAAACCAGGTTATTACAATGATTGCTGATACCATTGCCATAAAAGTGATTGAGAAAACGATTCACAATATGGGACCTCCCCCAGCTAAGTTCGTATTTATGGTAACAGGAAGTGAGGGCAGAAAAGAGCAGACCTTAAAAACCGATCAGGACAACGCCATTATTTATGAAGATAAAGCCAATGAGCAACGTGAGTACGTGAGAGACTACTTCCTCAAATTCGCCAACCAAGTTTCAGATGACTTAAATAAAATTGGATTTGTCTACTGTACAGGAGGATATATGGCCAGTAATCCCGCATGGACACATTCATTATCACACTGGAAAAATAATTACAAAAGTTGGATCGAAGATACCATACCAGAAAATGCTATTAAATTTTCCACCTTCTTTGATTGTAGAAGACTGTATGGTGACAAGGGAATCATTGATGAACTTAAATCTTTTCTCAACCACGAATTACAAAAACCCAACGAACGTTTTTTTTCTTTTATAGCGAAAAATGCTTTGCAATATGAACCACCGCTAACCTTCTTCAATGCCATCAAAACACAGACTATTGGTACTTCAGAATTTCTAAATATCAAAAAAGCAATGAATCCGATTGTAGATCTCGTACGGGTATATGCATTAAAAAACCTAATCTATGAAGAAAATACCGGAGTTAGACTTAAGAAGTTAGTAGAAATAGGAGTTTTCACACAATCCCAATATGAAGAACTTAGTCAATCCTATTATTATTTAATGGCTCTTAGATTAAAAAATCAAGCAAATCAAATTATAACAATAAAATCAAATCCCGATAATTACATCCGAATTGACAGTCTAACGAAAATAGAAAAAGCAACATTAAAAGAAATTTTTAAAACTATTAGTAATTTTCAATTAGGTATAAAATTTAAATTCACAAACAACCTTTTAGGATAATTCCGATCGCATTAGACTAAAAGATCTCTTTAATTTATTATAAACAGACCACATGAATATGCAATTTATAATAAATTTAAAATTTAAAGCCTCAAATCTTAACTTTTTAGTATATATTAGAAGCAATCATTACTTTTGTAAAAATCTGTAACATCAATTTATATATGCATATTTTAAAATCATTAATTATCACTGTATCTCTTCTATGTGCGCAACAGCAATTCGCATCGGCTCAAGCTCCAGTAGCTCAACCAACAACAGCGAGTGCTAATAAGTTTGGCCCAGAAGGTTTGAGTAAAGGTAGTCTTGCAAATCAGTTTGACCATTTGAACTACATATCAAAAAATAATTATGATTTCAAGATGGTGCGCAAAACAAATCTTGAAATTATCAAAAAAAATGTAGTTGATACTGTAAGTAAACTTCAGAAAGAAATTAACACCTTAAAGTCTGCTAGTTCTAATTATGGATCAACAACAAAAGGTTTACAAGATAGTGTTCAAATTTTAAAAGATCAATTAGCGCAAGAGCAAGAAAAAGTAGATAGTTTTTCATTTTTAGGTATTAATACGACAAAGTCAGCTTATAGCAGTATCGTGTGGATAATTATTGCTGTACTTTTAATCAGCACCGTTACATTTTTATTTTCTTACCGCAAGGCTAAGGTGAATACTGATGAATATCAAAAAACAGCAGATCAAGCACAAGAAGAGCTTGCATTATTCCGTAAAAAAGCGCTTGAAAAAGAACAAGCTTTAAAACGTCAACTTCAAGACGAGTTAAATAAGAAATCATAAGATTCTAAGATAGATAATTAGGGGCAATCCACATGATGTGAATTGCCCCTATTTTATTGGATGATAGATCAAAACGATTATAGAAATAAAAAATACAAGGAGGTTTTTTCTCCCAATCATCAACTTTCGAAAATTAAAATCACCTGATTAACAATAATTATGATCATATCAGCTATCATGAATTGTTAAAAATAAAGATTTCTTGATCTCCTCAGGCTGTATAGCTAAAAATAAAAGATCCAGAAAAAATGCCATTAAGAAGCATAGGCACGTATTATGGAGCCAAAGATGATTTTTTCAGCGAACCCAGTCAATTAGAATGAATAACAAATTGACATATTTAAATAAAAAAGAATTTAATTGAAATTTCTATTTGTTTTTCAGCGACAATAAGCTTATTTTTGCTGACCAAAAAGAGGCGGTTTTTATTGCCTTTATAAAATTGATTAATAAATATTTAGTCCCTATAATATGCCCAATATTGGTAAAATAGCGCAGATTATCGGCCCAGTGGTTGACGTCAACTTCGCCGACAATGAAAATCTACCTAGAATTTACGATGCCTTGATTATCGAAAGAGAAAATGGTCAGCGTGTCGTTTTAGAGGTTCAACAACACTTAGGTGAGGAACGTGTTCGTACAATTTCTATGGATGCAACCGAAGGTTTGGTTCGTGGAATGAAAGTTGTCGACACAGGTGCTCCAATCAAAATGCCTATTGGTGAAGAAATTAAAGGTCGTGTATTCAACGTTGTGGGTGATGCCATTGACGGGATCAAAAATTTAGATAAAACAAATGGTCGTTCGATCCATAATGTTCCACCTAAATTTGAAGATTTATCGACTGAAACTGAAGTACTTTTTACAGGTATTAAAGTAATCGATTTATTAGAGCCTTATTCTAAAGGTGGTAAAATTGGATTGTTTGGTGGTGCCGGTGTAGGTAAAACTGTATTAATCCAAGAATTAATCAACAATATTGCAAAAGGACACGGTGGTTTATCTGTATTTGCTGGTGTTGGAGAGCGTACACGTGAGGGTAATGACTTATTACGTGAGATGTTGGAATCAGGCATTATCAAATACGGTGAGCATTTCATGGAAGAGATGGAAAAAGGTCAATGGCCTTTAGATGCTATCGATACTGAATTAATGAAAGAATCAAAATGTACTTTCGTATTCGGTCAAATGAATGAGCCTCCAGGTGCGCGTGCACGTGTTGCTTTATCAGGTTTAACAATCGCTGAATATTTCCGTGATGGTGAAGAAGATGGTAAAGGTAAAGACGTATTATTCTTTATTGATAATATCTTCCGTTTTACACAAGCTGGTTCTGAAGTATCTGCTTTATTAGGCCGTATGCCTTCTGCAGTAGGTTACCAACCAACTTTGGCAACAGAGATGGGTTTAATGCAAGAGCGTATCACATCTACTAAAAATGGATCAATTACATCCGTTCAAGCGGTATATGTACCTGCCGATGATTTAACTGACCCTGCACCAGCGACAACATTCGCTCACTTAGATGCAACAACAGTATTGTCTCGTAAGATTGCTGAGTTAGGTATTTACCCTGCGGTGGATCCATTAGATTCAACTTCTCGTATCTTAAGCCCTGCAATTTTAGGTAATGAGCACTACGATACAGCACAACGTGTTAAAGAAATCTTACAACGTTACAAAGAATTACAAGATATCATCGCTATCTTAGGTATGGATGAGCTGTCTGAAGAAGATAAATTAACAGTACAACGCGCACGTCGTGTTCAACGTTTCTTATCTCAACCTTTCCACGTTGCGGAGCAATTTACAGGTTTAAAAGGTGTATTAGTAGATATCAAAGATACAATCAAAGGATTCAATATGATCCTTCAAGGTGAAGTTGATGAATATCCTGAAGCAGCTTTCAACTTAGTAGGTAGCATCGAAGAAGCAATCGAAAAAGGTAAAAAATTATTAGCTGAAGCAGTTTAATTAGATATTAGACATTAGATATGAGGTAATGGAGACGCTATTATCTCATATCTATTTGAAGACCTCAAGTTCTCAAATTTCAAATCTCAAATCTTATATCTAAAAATAATGAAATTATCTATAATCACTCCAGACAAAATAGTATTTGAAGGTGATGCAACTGCAGTAACTGTTCCAGGAACTTCAGGATCTTTTCAAATATTGAAAGATCACGCGGCTATCATTTCGACTTTGGAAGACGGAAAAGTAATTGTTCAGCAAGGTAAAGACGAGCAGATCTTAAACATCAAAGGTGGTGTTGTAGAAGCTAAGAATAATGTCGTTACCATTTTGGCCGAAGGAATTATTGAAGCATAATCAT
Organism: Sphingobacterium sp. B16(2022); assembly: GCF_012030425.1. Classification (GTDB taxonomy): domain Bacteria; phylum Bacteroidota; class Bacteroidia; order Sphingobacteriales; family Sphingobacteriaceae; genus Sphingobacterium; species Sphingobacterium anhuiense. Next base: position 208,526 of record NZ_JAAUVN010000003.1, read on the forward strand.
CTTACGATGATCTCAAAAGCCTCTTATTAAAAAATAAGAGGCTTTTATTTTTTCAACACATTATAAACAAATTGTTGAAAAACTATTATAAATCCGAAAATGATTTCCCTCTTAACATGTCAATAGAAAAGTGGCATATCCTCCAACCTAAAATAAACATCATTTGTCCACAATGTGGATAAGTTGACAAAATAGTGCATTATGCATCAAGATTAGTTTTTCTCCTTATACTAAGACAAGAAAATCATCTTAAACAAACACTTTAGAAGACTCTTAAATTCCACCATAATAAAAACGTTCTGACCCATTCTTGACATTTCTCCATACACAGATCCACAAGACACATCCAATCTAACACCCAGCAATCTGAAAGCTATCAACAATTTGTTTAAAGCAATGCAACTTGTCGGTTTCCAAGTCCCCAGTTTTCACAACCTATCCCCCCATCATCCCATTTAAAATTTTTTCCACATATTGTTCATAAACTGTAGTCTCATGAATCAAAAAAAACGGAGTATCGCTTCAAAGAAATAACACTCAAAAAAATAAAAAGAATAAGGAATTATCAATTTTTAAGAAGAATTTGAGGTTAAAATGAAAAAAAATATTTTTGACCCAAGTAGACCGATTTTAAATACGGTCTACTTACTGCATTCTAAAATATCACTAATATTAAAAATATAAAAATTTAATTTTGCAAAAAACAAATAATCAAAATTATATACTTAATCAAAAAAGTTAGATAAGGCTATTGCCAATTATTTTTATTCGGAGTAACTTAAAGAAATAATTTCAGCAGTAAAGTTTACGCTTAAATTACATTTACCCAAGGGAAACAAAAACAGGTCATTTTCTAATTATTACTAATAGGGAGGGTAGATAACAAGGTTATGAAATATTACGACGAGAACACATTAATTTACTTAGACGGATCTTACGTCAAAGCTTTTGCTACGGGTCTTGACCTGTATACTCAAGCTTTGCATTATGGATATGGTGCGTTTGAGGGTCTTAGGGCATATAACACCCACAATGGACCTCGTATTTTTAAGGCACTGGAACACTTTGAGCGTCTAGAGAAGTCATGTGAGGCAATCAACATACCATATACGTGGGATAATAGGGAGTTGATTGACCGTGCTTATGAATTATTATCCATCAACAATCTACGTTCAGCCTACATTCGTCCATTGGTATTCTCTGGATCCAACATGCATCTCACTTCATCAACAGAAGCTCGGATCATGATGGCGGCATGGGAATGGGGACCTTATTTAGGACAAAATTTATTAAAGGTTGAAATATCGGATATTCAGCGACCAAGTTCAAAGGCATTTCCGATTTCATCAAAAATATCAGGCCAATACATCAACTCCATTTTAGCAAGTAGTAAAGCAATAAAAAATGGATATGACGAAGCACTGTTGTTAGATCAGGATGGTTATGTTGCACAAGCGTCAAGTGAAAACTTATTTATTGAAAAAGATTTCAAACTGTATACACCGCCTATTCAGAATATTTTTCCTGGCATAACCCGAAAACAAGTCATGCTGATCTGTAAAAAATTAGGAATTGAACTAATTGAGAAAAGGTTGACAGTGCAAGATATCCACGAAGCAGATTCAGCTTTTCTATCAGGAACGGCAGCAGAAATAATAGGAATCAAACAAGTCGATCACATTATTTATAAAGAAGATTGGGAGCATACAATAGGTGCTTCTATACAAAGAAGATATAAAAATTTAGTATTAGAGAACGAGAACTATGAAGTCATCATCTGATAAAGAACAAATATTGAATAAATACAGCCGTACATTCACACAAGACGAAACACAACCCGCAGCAAAAGCAATGCTTTATGGTATTGGTCTTACGGATGCGGACATGGAAAAAGCACAAGTAGGTATTGCAAGTATGGGTTATGATGGGAACACCTGTAACATGCATTTAAATGATCTAGCACAAGTCGTTAAAAAAGGTGTCTGGGCAAGTGATTTAGTCGGATTAACATTTGGTACAATCGGTGTCAGCGATGGTATGAGTAATGGTACTGCGGGTATGCGTTATTCATTAGTAAGCAGGGATGTCATTGCTGATAGCATTGAGACAATCTGTGGTGGCCAATATTATGATGGATTGATTGCGATCCCAGGATGTGATAAGAACATGCCAGGTGCAGTTATCGCTATGGGCCGTTTAGATCGTCCTGCGATTATGGTATATGGTGGAACAATTGCACCCGGTCATTATAAAGGCGAAGATTTAAATATTGTCTCCGCATTTGAAGCTTTAGGGCAAAAAATATGTGGTAATATTTCCGACGAAGATTACGATGGTGTCATCCGTAATACATGTCCAGGAGCAGGTGCCTGTGGTGGAATGTATACCGCAAATACAATGGCTGCTGCCATCGAAGCATTAGGAATGAGTTTACCTTACTCATCATCCAATCCTGCTGTATCACAAGATAAAAAAGATGAATGTTTAGAAGCAGGTAAATATATCCGTATCTTATTAGAAAAAGATATCAAACCTTCCGATATCATGACACGTAAAGCATTTGAAAATGCCATCCGTGCGATCATCATACTAGGAGGAAGTACAAATGCCGTATTGCACTTTATAGCAATTGGCAAATCCGTTGGAGTAAATATCACACAAGATGATTTCCAACGTATGTCGGATGAAACCCCGGTTTTAGCTGATTTTAAACCATCAGGTAAATACTTAATGCAAGATTTACATCAGTACGGTGGAATCCCTGCAGTTTTAAAATATTTATTAAATGAGGGATTGCTACATGGGGACTGTTTGACTGTAACAGGAAAAACATTGGCTGAGAATTTAGCAGATGTTAAATCCGTAATAGATTATGATCAAAAGATCATTCATAAACTAGCCGATCCTATTAAAGCAAATGGACACTTACAGATCCTATATGGAAACTTAGCCGAGAAAGGTTCGGTAGCAAAAATTTCAGGAAAAGAAGGAGAAAAATTTGTCGGACCCGCACGTGTATTTGATGGAGAACAAGATCTTATCGCAGGTATCTCTTCAGGACGTGTCAAAAAAGGAGATGTAGTGGTTATCAAAAATGAAGGACCGGTTGGAGCACCTGGAATGCCAGAAATGCTAAAACCTACTTCAGCTATTATTGGTGCAGGATTAGGTAAATCCGTAGCATTAATCACAGACGGAAGATTCTCTGGAGGTACGCATGGTTTTGTCGTGGGACACATTACCCCTGAAGCGTATAAAGGAGGTTTGATCGGATTAGTAGAAGATGAAGATATCATTGAAATTGATACCATCAACAATACACTAAATCTAAAAGTAGATGAAGCAACAATTGCTGCTCGACGTGCAAAATGGATACAACCAGCACTAAAAGTAACAAAAGGAGTACTTTACAAATATGCTAAAACTGTTGCTGACGCATCAGAAGGCTGTGTAACAGATCTATAAAGAAGAAGACCGAATAATCAACAAAACAAAGAATTAAAAATCGAATAAATTAAAAATAATGAGTACGCTGGAAAAAACTGAAAGCAAGGAATGTGCGAAGCAACCTCAACCTATTAGTCAACTAAAAGGTTCGCAGGCGGTATTAGAAGCCTTATTGTGTGAAGGTGTTGATACCGTATTTGGATATCCTGGAGGGGCTATTATGCCCATCTATGATGCATTATATGATTACAATGAAAAATTGACTCATATTCTAGTCCGCCACGAACAAGGTGGTATTCATGCAGCACAAGGCTATGCAAGAACCTCAGGTCGTACCGGTGTTGTATTTGCAACTTCTGGTCCCGGAGCAACAAATTTGGTTACTGGTTTAGCCGATGCTATGATTGATAGTAACCCTATAGTCTGTATCACTGGACAAGTATTTGCTAGTCTATTGGGTACCGATGCCTTTCAAGAAACAGACGTCATTAATATTACTGCTCCTGTCACCAAATGGAGTTATCAGGTGACAGAAGCATCAGAAATTCCTACAGCTATAGCAAAAGCTTTTCATATTGCCAGTACTGGCCGTCCAGGTCCCGTATTGATTGATATTACCAAAAATGCACAAATGGAATTATTCGATTATTTAGGTTATGAAAAATGTACGCACATCCGTTCGTACCGTCCATCTCCTATTGTAAGAAAAGAATATGTACAGGAAGCGGCAGCTTTAATCAATAGTGCACAAAAACCATTTATACTATTTGGTCAAGGTATTATCTTAGGTAAAGCTGAGCAGGAGTTTAAAGATTTCTTAGAAAAATCAGGAATACCTGCTGCAGCCACAGTAATGGGGCTTAGCGCACTCGAAACAGATCATCCACAACATGTTGGAATGCTTGGTATGCATGGTAACTATGCACCTAATGTGATGACTAACGAGTGTGATGTTTTAATCGCTATAGGTATGCGTTTTGATGACCGTGTTACGGGACGTCTTGACAAATATGCTAAACAGGCAAAAGTAGTTCATTTGGATATTGACCCTGCCGAAATTGATAAAAATGTTCAAACAACAGTTGCAGTTTGGGGAGATTGTAAAGAAACTTTGCCGCAACTGACCGAGTTAATTGACAAAAAAGAACATACCGATTGGTTAGAACAATTCAGAACCTTAGAAAAAGAAGAAATTAAAGAGGTCATCCAAAATGAGCTTCACCCTACAGGTGATGTGCTAACAATGGGTGAAGTTGTTCATTTATTAAATGAATTGACTGGCGGAGATGCAATTATCACGACCGATGTCGGTCAACATCAAATGGTTGCCTGCCGTTATGCAAAATTCAATCAAACCAAATCCAATGTTACTTCAGGAGGATTAGGAACCATGGGATTTGGTCTACCTGCGGCAATAGGTGCCTGGTATGGCGCTCCACATCGCGATGTTATTGCTATTATTGGCGATGGAGGATTCCAGATGACACTCCAAGAGTTGGGAACTATTATGCAATTTGGTGCTAAAGTAAAAATCTTGATCCTAAACAATCAATTCTTAGGAATGGTTCGCCAATGGCAACAGCTTTTCAATGAAAAACGCTATTCTTTCGTGAATATTACCAGTCCAGATTTTGTTGCCTTAGCAAAATCATACTACATAGAAGGGCAAAAAGTTTCAGAAAGAGATCAGTTGAAAACAGCTTTAAAAACGATGTTGGATCATGATGGAGCTTACCTTCTCGAAGTAATGGTTGGCAAGGAAAACAATGTATTTCCAATGGTTGCCCAAGGGACAAGTGTTTCAGAAATTAGATTGAAATAAAATGGAAAAACAAGAATATACAATCACAATATATACAGAAAATTCTATCGGTATGATCGGTAGAATATCAACCATATTCTCAAGAAGAAAAATAAATATCGAAAGTTTAAACACTTCTCCTTCCGAAGTAGAAGGGATTCATCGCTTTACGATTTTAATTACTGAAATAGAAGAAGTAGTACGCAAATTATGCCGTCAAATCGAAAAACAGGTAGAGGTACTCAAAGCATACTACAATACTAATGATGAAGTAATCTGGCAAGAACAAGCTTTATACAAAGTTCCAACAGAAGTCATTACAGAAAAAGTGTATGTAGAAAGACTATTACGTCAATATGGCGCATCTGCAGTTGTTATCCGCAAAGACTACACCGTCTTCGAAACCGCAGGTCATCGTGAGGAAATTGATAAGTTAACAGAAGAGTTGACCAAGTATAATTTAATAGAATTTGTACGTGGTGCACGTATCGCTATCATTAAAGAAAGTGCTGGATTTCATGCTAAATTAAAAGAATTTGAACGCAGAGAACCTTCTGAAGATGTCGTTGAAAACGAATATCTCGAAAAAGGAGATGATGTTTTCACCATGTAATGGCAACATTTCTTAACTTTCAAAAAATGAGGCAATGTCCTATAAAAATCATTGCCTCATTGAAAATTTCGATTAAAAAAGTAAAAAATGACACAACACATATTTGAATTTATTATCAGTAGCCGTAAAGGATTTATAAGATTGCTAGATGATTTGACATTAGACGAATTAAATCTTATACCAGAAGGATTCAATAATAACATCTTCTGGAATTTTGCGCATATCGTCGTTTCAACACAAACGTTGAGTTATGTTCGCACCGGTATCTTAGCAGATACGTTATCAGTAAAGTACAATGAAGACTATAAAAAAGATACTAAACCGACACGTAACGTGACACAGGAAGAAGTAGATGAATTGAAAGCATTAGCACTAACAACCGTCGATCAGATTCAAAGCGACTATGAGAAAGGTATTTTTACGACTATCACTCCTTACGCTACAGCAACCTATGGTGCTGAGATGAAAACAATCGAAGAAGTACTAATCGCAACCCTATCGCACGACAATTTGCATTGGGGATATGCCTTAGCACAACGCAAAGCAATTAGAAACAGTAAATAAAATAATCAACAAACCATCAATAAAGAAATTAACAACAACAATGGCAAATTATTTCAACACACTACCACTTAGAGATCAATTACATCAATTAGGTCAAGCAGATTTTATGGACAACAGTCAATTCGCTGACGGTGTAGATGCTTTAAAGGGTAAAAAAATCGTAATCGTAGGCTGTGGTGCACAAGGTTTAAACCAAGGTCTAAATTTGAGAGATAGTGGTTTAGACGTATCATATACTTTACGTAAAGAAGCTATTGAGCAAAAAAGAGATTCTTGGAAAAATGCTACAGATAACAATTTTACAGTAGGAACTTATGAAGAATTAATTCCTACTGCAGATCTAGTAATTAACTTAACACCAGATAAGCAACATACTGCTGTGATCAATGCTGTAATGCCTTTAATGAAAGAAGGTGCTACTTTGTCCTATTCACACGGTTTCAACATCGTAGAAGAAGGTATGCAAATCCGTAAAGACATTACTGTTATTATGGTAGCACCTAAATGTCCAGGATCTGAAGTACGTGCTGAATATGTGCGTGGTTTTGGTGTTCCTACTTTAATTGCTGTTCACCCAGAAAACGATCCACAAGGAAAAGGATGGGCTGAAGCAAAAGCATATTGTGTAGGTACAGGTGGTCACAGAGCTGGTGTATTGAAATCATCATTTGTTGCTGAAGTAAAATCTGATTTAATGGGCGAGCAAACCATCCTATGTGGTTTATTGCAAACAGGTTCTATTTTATCGTTCGATAAAATGGTTGAACAAGGAATTGACGCTGGATATGCATCTAAACTAGTTCAATATGGTGTGGAAGTTATTACTGAAGCATTAAAGCACGGTGGTGTAAGTGGTATGATGGATCGTTTAAGCAATCCTGCTAAAATCAAAGCTTTTGAATTATCAGAAGAATTGAAAGATATCATGCGTCCGCTATTCCAAAAACACCAAGATGACATTATCTCTGGCGAATTCAGTAAAACGATGATGGAAGATTGGGCTAACGGTGATGCAAATCTATTAAAATGGAGAGCTGAAACTGGTGAGACAGCATTTGAAAAAACTCCTGCAGGTGATGTGAAAATTGCAGAGCAAGAGTACTTTGACAACTATACTTTGATGGTTGCTTTCATCAGAGCTGGTGTTGAATTAGCTTTCGAAACTATGGTTGAAGCCGGAATTAAACCAGAATCAGCTTACTACGAATCATTGCACGAAACTCCTTTAATCGCGAATACAATCGCTCGTAAAAAATTATTTGAAATGAACCGTGTTATTTCAGATACAGCAGAATATGGCTGTTATTTATTTGATCAAGCTTGTAAACCATTATTAGCTGATTTCATGAAAACAATACAAACTGATTTAGTAGGTAAAAACTATAATGCTGGTAAAGACGCTTCAGTAGATAATGCTCAGTTAGTGGAAATTAATGATATTTTACGTAATCATGAAGTAGAAATTGTAGGTCGTAAATTACGTCAAGCAATGACTGCAATGAAAGCTATAAAAACTGTTTAAATTTTCGTAATTTAGACTGCAAAAATTCGGTTGTTTTTAGGAAGTTCCAAAAAAACAACCGAATTAAATTGAAAAATTAACATTAGAGAAGAAAATGTCAAAAACATTAGTAGAAAAAATTTGGGATGCGCATGTCGTCAAACGTGAAGAAGGATTTCCAGATATTATTTATATAGACACCCACCTTATCCATGAGGTAACTTCCCCACAAGCATTCGATGGTCTGCGCAAAAGAGGTTTACCGGTATTTCGTCCCAACCAAACTGTTGCCACGGCAGATCATAATGTCCCCACTTTAAATCAGCACCTTCCCATCAAAGAAGAATTATCACGCTACCAAGTTGATATGTTGACTAAAAACTGTGCTGAATTCGGTATTAACCTATATGGTTTAGGTCACCCCTACCAAGGTATTGTACACGTGATTGGGCCAGAATTAGGGATTACATTACCAGGTAAAACTATGGTATGTGGAGATAGTCATACCTCAACACACGGTGCATTTGGTGCTATTGCTTTTGGAATAGGCACTTCTCAAGTGGAACAAGTTTTTGCAACACAATGCTTACTGCAACAAAAACCAAAAACGATGAAAATCGAAGTAAATGGTGATTTGCAAAAAGGAGTAGGCGCAAAAGATATTATCTTATACATCATTGCAAAAATCTCTGCAGCAGGTGGTACAGGCTATTTTATTGAATACGCTGGTTCAGCAATCCGTTCATTAAGTATGGAAGCTAGAATGACCATTTGTAATATGAGTATTGAAATGGGAGCTCGTGGAGGCTTAATTGCTCCCGATCAAACTACTTTCGATTATGTAAAAGGACGTGAATTCGCTCCTAAAGGAGAAGAATGGGATAAAGCATTAGCATATTGGAAAACATTATATTCTGATGATGACGCACAATTTGATGCTGTATTAGAATTTGATGCAGCAGATATCGCACCGATGATCACCTATGGTACTAATCCAGGAATGGGTATGGGCATTACAGAAAGTATTCCAGCTACACAGTCACAACCTGAATCAGAACAGCCATCTTATCAAAAAGCACTCAACTATATGGGCTTTGCTGATGATGCTCCAATTTTAGGAAAACCAGTAGATTATGTCTTTATTGGAAGCTGTACAAACTCCCGTATCGAAGATTTACGTGAAGTTGCTGCATTTGTTCAAGGAAAACAAAAAGCAGAACAAGTAGAAGTTTGGATCGTTCCCGGCTCAAAACAAGTTGAAAAACAGGCAATCGAAGAAGGATTAGATAAAATTTTCGAAGCGGCAGGATTTCAATTACGTGAACCAGGCTGTTCAGCATGTCTAGGCATGAATGAAGATAAAATTCCTGCAGGAAAATACTGTGTTTCGACATCAAATAGAAATTTTGAAGGACGTCAAGGACCTGATGCCCGCACGATGCTGGTATCACCTTTAACTGCGGCAGCGGCAGCTGTAACAGGTAAAATTACCGATGTTAGGGAGTTGATATAATCTAATTGCTAATAGTAGCTGTTCTTAAATAACTTTTACAAATGTGCCAAATTTGTCAGACAGTCGCAGTCACCGAAAATAAAGTGATTCAACGTGAAGAGCAAAGTGCAAACGCAATCTTTAATCAAAGAACGTTGGAAAAAGATTATCATACATTGAAATCTGCTCTAAAACCAGGATTAAGAGTTTTGGATATCGGTTGTGGAACAGGTGCGATCACAAAAGATATCGCAGCCATAGTCGGCCCATCAGGTGCTGTTGTTGGAATTGATAATACAGAGTCTTTTATTACGGAAGGAAAAAATCTATTTGGTAGTATCCAGAATCTAGAATTGATTCATTGTGATTTACTAGATTTTGACAGCATCGAAAAATTTGACCTGATCGTTTCAGCACGTACTTTTCAATGGATTTCAACACTTGATAAAGCGATTGATAAATTGAAAACGTTATTAAAACCCAATGGGCAAGTATCGATATTAGACTATAATCATGAAGCCATCGATTGGACTCCAAAAATACCCAGAAGTATGGAACATTATTATCACATGTTTTTGATGTGGCGAAATGACGCTGGTATGAACAATAGAATCGGATACGATCTGGATGACATTTTTGAAGAACATGGTTTTGGTCAAATCGAAGTCTTTAACGCCGATGAACATTATGAGCGCAACAACCCATTACACCTAGACAAATTAAAAATATGGTCGCAGGTAGCCAACTCAAAACAAATGGTAGAAGAAGGGTATGTGAGCGATCAAGAACGTTTAGATGCTATTAAAGATTACAACAATTGGGCTGATAATTTAGCCGTCAGCATGACTATGAAGCTTAGAGAAGTTAGAGCAGTTTTAAAATAAAACATTGCACTGACAACAACATAACACGGAAAATATCAAGAGCTTGAAACAGCTCACATATAAAGTGAAACGAGTTGTTCATTGATACAGTTAAAGACAGATACTCGTAAATAATGAAGTGGAGGAAACCATCATGAGGCAAAAGTGGCTCAAAAAGGAGATAAATACTCTTCTCATGATAGCTTCATCAACATAAAATAACAAATTATTTAGATGAAAAAATTTGAAACAATAACAACAACGGTAGTTCCTTTACCGATTGAAAATATAGATACCGATCAGATTATCCCAGCACGCTTTTTAAAAGCGACTACACGGGATGGATTTGGTGACAATTTATTCCGCGACTGGCGTTATGATAGCGAAAATCAACCCAAGTCTGATTTTGTAATGAACAACCCTACTTACACAGGAAAAGTTCTTGTAGCAGGTAAAAACTTTGGTTGTGGTTCCAGTCGTGAGCATGCTGCTTGGGCTATCCAGGATTATGGATTTGATGTTGTGATCAGTAGTTTCTTCGCAGATATCTTCAAAGGCAATGCCTTGAATAATGGCGTATTGCCGATTCAGGTAACAGACGAGTTTTTAGAAACTATTTTTGATACCGTATTTAAAAACCCGAACACAGAAATTATCGTGGATCTAGAAAATCAAACCGTTACATTATCTGAAACAGGTGCACAACAATCTTTTGAAATTAATCCTTACAAAAAATCATGTCTTATTAACGGATATGATGATATTGATTTCATCCTAAACAACAAAAGTGCAATCGAAACTTTCGAACAAACAAGATAATGATAGAACCTGTCGTCCATATTGCCAATTTAACTGTCCAGCACCAATATCATGTGGTACTGCAGGACTTGAATTGGCAAATTGAACCAGGTCAGCACTGGTTAATCGGTGGTAGAAGCGGTACGGGAAAGACTACTTTGGCACAAGCAATTGCAGGCCAAATTCCATACAGTGGACTTTTAAAAATTAACTTTAACAGCAGCTCTCCTCTTCCTGCAGAAGTTTTATATGTTTCAAATTGGTATCAATTCACCAATTTAGAAGGCGATAAAAACTTCTATTACCAGCAACGTTACAACAAACATCAAACCAACGATACTTTAACAGTACAGGCCGAATTTCTACATTTTGCAAAAGAAAAACATTTGCAATTTGAAGAGGTAAAACCATACTTTCAAACTTTTGGGTTTGAAGATGTTCAAAACACACAGCTTATAGAATTATCCAGTGGTGAACATAAAAAACTGCAGTTAATTAAAGCGTTATGGCTAAAGCCACAAGTATTGATTATTGACCAACCCTATACAGGTCTGGATCGTCAATCTCGCCAAGAACTTAATCAAGCGTTCGATGATTTAGCACACGCTGGAGTGACTTTGATATTAATCAGTAATGATCAAACAGTGCCAACCTGTATCAATCATTTTGCAGAAATACAAGGAGGTCAGTTACTTGAAGTTTCTTCACAAGCAGCATTCTCAAGAGAAAAAGAGCGCGCAAGAAAACCACTTCCACATTTTTTACAGAAATCTCCACGTATTACTTCCCAAACCATGGTAAAAATGTCCAATGTGGATGTAAGGTATGGTGAAAAAGAGGTACTAAAAAAAATTAGTTGGGAAGTAAAAGCAGGTGAGAAATGGTTATTGCAGGGGCATAATGGATCTGGAAAGTCTACGTTATTAAGTTTAATCAATGGAGATCACCCTCAGGCCTATGCCAATGATATTGTTCTTTTCGGTAAACAAAGAGGATCTGGAGAAAGTATATGGGACATCAAAGCTCATTTAGGAATTATTTCACCTGAAATGCATTGGTACTTTGATCAGTCAGCGAAAGTTTGGCAAAGTGTTGCTTCAGGTTTTTTTGATTCCGTTGGACTATTCCGTAATCTCAGCTTTGAAAACCAACAATTCCTCGATCAAGTATTGGATTTCTTTGATTTGAAAGAAGATAAAAATAAATTATTAAATACACTACCCTTAGGCAAACAACGTTTAGCTTTGCTAGCAAGAACAGTGATTAAGAATCCTGAATTATTAATTTTGGACGAACCCTGCCAGGGTCTTGATTACGAACAAACACAACATTTCAATGCAGTTGTAGATGAACTATGCACCTATGGAAAAACATTAATTTATGTTGGCCATTTTGAGACACAGCTACCGGCATGCCTTGAAAAGAAAATCATATTAGAAAAAGGAATGGTTAAAACCATTGAAGATATTTTACAGTACGCATAACAGGAAACTATCATGCCCACGCTACTCCCAACATACAGTAGATATGCGCATGATAGTTTCATCATAAAAAATAAAAACGAGTGAAATGGAGTCGATTATCCAATTGAAAACATACACTCAAAATAATTAATCTGATGAAAAAAAATATACTCGTTATTCCTGGTGACGGAATAGGACAAGAAGTAACTATTTGGGGTAAAAAAGTTCTAGAAAAAATCGGACAAAAATATGGTCATGAATTCAGTTTTGATGAAGCGATCATGGGTCACGTTGCTATTGAAGCTACCGGAAACCCATTGCCAGATGAAACCTTAGAAAAAGCAAAATCAAGTGATGCAATCCTATTCGGTGCCATTGGACATGCTAAATACGATAATGATCCATCTGCTAAAGTACGTCCGGAACAAGGATTATTAAAAATCCGTAAAGAATTAGGTCTTTATGCAAACTTACGTCCCATCTTGTTATTTGATGAACTATTAGACGCATCTAGCTTGAAACCAGAAGTATTAAAAGGAACAGATATCCTTTTCTTCCGCGAGTTAACAGGAGACGTATACTTCGGTGAGAAAAATCGTTCTGAAGATAATAATTTCGCTTCAGATCTAATGAATTATAACCGCTATGAAGTAGAACGTATAGCACGTAAAGCTTATGAAGCTGCCCGTACACGTTCTAAGAAATTATGTTCGGTAGATAAAGCAAACGTATTAGAAACATCCCGTCTTTGGAGAGAAGTCGTGCAAGAGATTGCAACAGAATATCCAGATGTCGAAACTGAACATATGTTTATTGACAATGCTGCGATGCAATTGGTGAAAAATCCAAAGAAATTTGATGTGGTACTAACCGCCAACTTATTTGGTGACATTTTAACAGACGAAGCTTCACAGATTGCTGGTTCTATGGGCATGCTAGCTTCTGCATCTATTGGTGACGGTACAGGGTTTTTTGAACCTATCCATGGTTCAGCGCACGATATTGCAGGACAGAATAAAGCCAATCCATTGGCATCGATTTTATCTGTTGCATTAATGTTAGATATTAGTTTTGGTTTACAAGCAGAAGCTAAAGAAGTAACGGAAGCAGTTGCAGCAACTTTAAAAGCTGGCTGGAGAACAGGTGATATTGCAAATGTAAATACACCTGCAGACAAAATATTAGGCACACAAGAAATGGGTGCTAAAGTATTAGAATTTATTAAATAGACTGAACAGAGTTTCTAAATTATAAACATAAAGCTATGTTACACGATCCAAATCATCTATACATCTTCGATACCACTCTTCGCGATGGCGAACAGGTACCAGGATGTCAATTAACTACTCCTGAAAAAATCGACATTGCAAAAGATTTGGAGAAACTGGGTGTCGATGTTATTGAGGCTGGTTTCCCAGTTTCTAGTCCCGGAGATTTTCAATCGGTTGTTGAATTATCCAAGGCCGTAAATGATGTTATTATCTGTGCTTTGACACGTGCCAATGAAAATGATATTAAAGTTGCGGCAGAAGCCTTAAAATATGCAAAAAGACCACGTATCCATACGGGTATCGGAGCTTCTGATATGCATATCAAGTATAAATTCAACTCCACACGCGAAGAAATATTAGATCGCGCTGTTGCGGCAGTAAAATATGCAAAATCACATGTTGAAGATGTAGAGTTTTACGCAGAAGATGCCGGCCGCGCTGATTTAGTTTACTTAGCGCAAATGGTCGAAGCAGTTATTGCCGCAGGTGCTACTGTTGTCAACATTCCAGATACGAACGGTTACTGTTTACCTGATCAATATGGCGCTAAAATAAAGTTTTTGAAAGAAAATGTTAAAAACATTGATCAAGCGATTATTTCTGCACATTGCCATAATGATTTAGGATTAGCAACAGCCAATTCCATTGCTGCAATCCAAAATGGTGCGCGTCAGGTAGAATGTACCATCAATGGTATCGGCGAACGTGCTGGAAATACCTCTTTGGAAGAAGTGGCTATGATTCTAAAAGTTCATAATCAGTCTTTCGGTAACCTAACTTCAAATATTGACAGCAAGATGTTCACTTACCTTTCACGTAAAGTAAGTGAAATGATGAATATGCCAGTACAACCTAATAAAGCAATTGTTGGGCGTAATGCCTTCGCGCACAGCTCCGGTATTCATCAAGATGGTTTCTTAAAACACCGTGAGACTTATGAAATTATTCGCCCCGAAGATGTGGGATTAGAAGAAGCAGGTATTATCTTAACCGCTCGTTCCGGTCGTCATGCTTTAAAGCATCACTTAGAACGTCTCGGTTACACCTTAGAAAAAGAAGCCCTTGCAGAAACATATGAGCGCTTCCTAATTCTAGCAGATGCCAAAAAAGATATTTGCGACGATGATCTCAGAAGTTTATTCGCAGAAAGCGTTTAATAACACAAAAACTTATTAAAACGTCATTTTGACAAAGAATAAATTTGCAAGTAAAAAGTCAAAAAACTTATTTACTTTTATTCTAAGTCGAAATGACGTTTTTTTATTTGAATAAAAAAAAACAATCACCTAATCATAATAGAACAAAATGAGTTTAGATTTTTCTAATTTACAAATCGACTCAGAAAGCACTTACCATCGTATCAAGGACGTCGTCAATCGCACAGCTTTGCAATACAACACTTATCTTTCTGAGAAATATGGCGCAGATGTCTATCTGAAACGAGAAGACCTGCAAATCGTTAGATCATACAAATTAAGAGGAGCATATAATAAAATAATTTCGCTGAGCCAAGAAGAGCAAAAGCGTGGTGTGGTGTGTGCAAGTGCAGGCAATCATGCACAGGGAGTTGCCTTCTCTTGTAAAAAGCTCGATATTAAAGGTGTTATTTTTATGCCCGGCCCAACACCAAAACAAAAAATAACACAAACAGAAATGTGGGGCAATGGCAATATCGAAATTATATTGACCGGAGATACTTTTGATGACTGTCAGAAAGCGGCTCGCATTTATACTGAAGAAAATAACATGACCTTCATTCCTCCTTTTGATGATCCAAAGGTTATTGAAGGACAGGGAACAGTAGCCGTAGAAATCTTACAAGACTTACCAGATGTTAATGCTGTTTTTATTCCAATCGGTGGCGGTGGACTTTCTGCAGGAACGAGTTACTATTTAAAAAACAAAAATCCCAATATCAAATGCTATGGTGTAGAGCCACAAGGAGCAGCTTCTATGCAGGCGGCATTTACAGCGGGAAAACCTGTCGAACTCGAGAAGATCAATAAATTTGTCGATGGTGCTGCTGTTCAAAAAGTTGGAGACCTTACATTCGAGATCAGCCGCGAATATTTAGATGATATCCGATCGATCCCAGAAGGAAAAATCTGTACCTGCATATTAGAGCTATATAATAAAGATGCAATCGTCGTAGAACCTGCGGGAGCGCTTTCGGTAGCGGCATTAGAGTTTCATAAAGATGAAATAAAAGGAAAAAAAGTTGTCTGTATTATTTCAGGAGGCAATAATGATATTAACCGTATGAGTGAAATCCAAGAATTATCACTCTTATATGAAGGATATAAACATTACTTTATTGTACGTTTCCCAAATCGCCCAGGAGCTTTAAAACTATTCGTATCCGAGGTATTAAGCCCCAAAGATGATATTACCCGTTTCGAATTTATCAAAAAAACCGAACGCGAGCGTGGTCCAGCCTTGATTGGTATCGAACTAAACAACCCGGCAGATTACCAATCGTTGTTACAAAGAATGACGGAAAACAAATTTGAATATATCGAATTAAATAAAGATCAAACCTTATTTGAATACCTTGTTTAAGTGCTTAATGAGAAAAAATAAAAGGGGAATATGCAAAACACATATTCCCCTTTTTGTATTAAAATTTATTTCTAGCCTTCTCCAAGTACAACTATTCCTCATTTACACCAAAACTTTACCATACGATCTACCTATGTATCAACAAAACTAAAATTGTGGCATCGATATCTCTAAATACAAGAAATTACTTTAAAAAGCTTACTATCAATTTTTTACTTTAAATTTTTATGTATATTTAATTAAAAAATATTATGAAAACAACAGCTATCTTATTTATGTTAACGATCATTTGTACCACTGTATTTGGACAAACTGATAAAACCAAGAGACCAAGCCCACCTGATAGTGTTAAAGTCACTACTAGTGATGGTGTAACCATTGATGTAAACTACAGCCGTCCATCTTTAAAAGGTAGACAAATTGGTGTTGATATTGTCAAAGTTGGAGAAATATGGCGTACGGGTGCAAATGAAGCAACAACTGTAGCATTTGATAAAGATGTACTTATTGAAGGTAAAAAATTAACAAAAGGAAAATATAGCTTATATACTATTCCCGGTGAACAAGAGACAATTGTTATTTTCAATAAAACATGGAATCAATGGGGAACAAAATATGATCAAGCACAAGATGCATTACGTGTAAATGTTAGAAATTCAACAAGCACTACACCACAGGAACAATTTAAAATTGATGTGGATAAGTCTGGTAAAATTGCATTAATATGGGGCGATCATTTACTACCAGTCCAAGTCAAAGCTGCGCTATAATTAAGAATTTCAAAAGAGATCAAACTGTAAAATAACATTTGACATGCGTTAAAAACGCATATGTATTAAAAAAGCCAGATAATTTTTATCTGGCTTTTTACTAAGGGTTATTTGTTTTTTAAATATTTTTCTAAAAACTTATCCTGTTCCCACAATAGGTGGAAAATATTTTCCTTTGCAACATAACCATGTGCCTCACGCGGTAAAATAACCATACGAACAGGAGCTCCAAGATTTTTCAATGCTTGGAAATAACGCTCTGTCTGTAATGTAAAGGTACCCGGATTATTATCTGCCCCCCCATGTACAAGTAATAAAGGAGTTTTCATCTTATCAGCACTTACAAATGGAGACATGGTCATATACAGTTGTGGGTCATCCCAAAAGTTACGTTGTTCACTTTGAAATCCAAAAGGAGTTAACGTACGATTATAAGCACCAGATCTTGATATTCCAGCAGCAAATAAATTTGAATTAGATAAAAGATGTGCGGTCATAAAAGCACCGTAAGAATGTCCTCCAACAGCCACTTTCTTTCTATCAATATAGCCTAAACTATCGACCGCATCGATTGCCGCTGCACCATTCGCAACAAGCTGTTCAATAAAAGTATCATTTGGTTCCTGAGTACCCTCGCCAACAATTGGGAATGCGGCATTATCCAATACGGCATACCCCTTAGACACCCAATAAATAAATGATCCATAACTCGGATAGGTAAATTCTTTCGGGTTTGCAGTACTTTGGCCAGCTGTATTTTTATCTTTATATTCTCTTGGATAAGCCCAGATCAACAAAGGAAGTTTTTCCTTATTCTTAAAATCGTAACCTGCAGGCAGGTATAAAGTACCTGAAAGATCAACACCATCTTTACGTTTATAATTCAAGATCTCCTTGTGTACTTTTTCTAAATTCGTAAATGGATTTTTCAACTGTGTCAATGCCTTTTGTTTTCCTGTTTTAATATTCTTTGTAAAATAATTGGGAAATACCGAAGCAGATTGCAGAGAAACCATCATGTCTCCCGTTTTCGGATCAATAAGCTGAATAATACGTTCTTGAAGATCTGATTTTTTAGCGGTGTAAAGTCTTTTTTTCTTTAAACTCTTTAGATCCAGCTCATCCACAAAAGGAAATTCCCCTTCCTTTGTAAATCCCTTCCCTATTAAAAACACTTTATCATTTTGAATTGACATCGGATACGTTCCAAAGTTATTACGTGCCTTAAACACATCCCCAGGATCATTGTAGATATCTTGGCTATTGCGGTCATTAATCAATTTTGACGCTCCAGAACTTGGATTAATCAAAAATGTTTTCACATTACGGGTATCATACCATTGCGAACTGACCATTGCATATTCATCATTTCCCCAGATGACACCAGCAAAGCGATCTTTGGTTTTGGTGATCAATTTAGGGGATGAGGTAAAAGGAAAGTCCAATGTATATAAAGCATCACGAAATTCAACATTCTTCCCGGGATCACCGCCGTCCAAAGCCTCAACATAGGCTAAAGTTGCTGGTTTATCATCTCTCCAATGCAAATTCCGACGACCTGTACGTGAAGCAGAAAAACCCTTAGGCATAACTTCTATCAAAGGAACATCATTTACCTTGGTAATTAATTTGCCTGTCAGATCGTAAATAGCTGTTTCCTGGGGAAATCTAGAATAAGGTACAATATAAGAATAAGGCTTTTTAATGGTATTCACTAAAATATATTCGCCATTTGGAGAAAAAGAGGTCCCGGCAAAAATTGCTTTATCACTAAACTTTTGAACTGCACCTTCTAGATCTACAATTTGTAATTCAGACTGAACCAACGTTTCAAAATTAGTCTCATCCTGTGGATTTTTCAGCAAATCCTGATATGTTCTCAATTGCGACACCTGTCCATCACTTGTCGAAACAACTGGCCCGGTCGGCAAATCTTTTGTTTGGTCAATTAATTTTATTCTATTTACTGGTAGTGTTGAAATCAACAAACGTTCAGAATTACGGAACCATTTATAAGGTGCATCTAATAACGTATTCAACACATATGATGTCAATTGTTTAACCTGCAATGATTTTAAATCTAATATAAATAAAGCCGTACCGGTAGTATTTGTATTGGTAAAAGCTAATTTCGCATTATCTGGTGAAAACGTTAAATTTGCCAATGAAGGATTAGCAGGCATGCCTCTAAAATCTGTAATCTCCTTATCATCAGCAATTTTCTTTAAAGAAAATTTACTAAAGAAGGTTTCTGCACTTTCAACATTTGTTGCCGGATTGATACGAAGACCGGCCAGCTTCATCTCTTCCTGCCCCAATTCTGCCAAAGACTTATAAGTAGGTCGATATAAAAATAAGATCCAATTATGATCATTAGACATTCGTATCTGTGGAGGGCGTATAAAATCAGCTAAGGCTAAAATTTCAGAAGAAGGTTTTTGGAAAGTGACATTCTCTTGAGCGGAGGCTTCCAGAGATAATAAAAATAGTAAACCGCAAAGTAATTTTTTCATATATATATTTTAATATAATAAGCTGTCAAAATATAGTAAATAATTAGATTAAACGAAGAAAGTGTAGTCACTTTATGACATAAATATTAGACTAAAAAAAGATTCTTAAAATACAGATATTTTCTATCTTCTAAAGTTATCAACATTAAATTAATATTGATAACCAAGCGAATACAAATATTCCGCATGCGCAAAGCCCTATATCGATCATTTTTTTCCACCAATGTGGAAAAGTCAAATTACAGCTTCAAATTAAATTTATGATATTTGTTAGAGTTGGGAAATTAGGCTTCTCAAACTTGTTAAAATCATTCAACTCAACTCGCCTTCTTTTAGGAAGCGCGATTTTTAAATTTAAGTATAATCATGGCAAGAATCATCAAATTCGAGAAAAACGATTGTGCACCTTGTGCGCAAGTATCTGCATATCTAGATCAAAAAGGTATCAAATATGAGTCTATCAACCCATTTGACCAACCAGATTTAGCTGCAAAATTTAAAGTTCGCACAGTTCCGACCGTAATCGTTTTGGAAAATGACGAAATTCAACACCGTATCATTGGATTTAAGCCTGAAGAATTAGGAGCGATCGCATTATAATAATAATCTGGTATCAAATTTTTATAATCCATGATACATATTTATTACGATAGCAAAACTGGAAATGTGCAACGTTTTATGGACAAGCTTACCCAAATCACAGGCTGGCATGCTCATAAAATAACCACAGATCTTATTGCTGAAGAATCGGGGCATCTCGTAACGTTCACAACTAATTTCGGACAAATGCCCGAAACGACCCGCATATTTATGACAGCAAACGCGTCTAAAATATATTCGGTCACTTCGAGCGGGAACCGCAACTGGGGACAGAACTTTGGACTTGCCGCTGATAAAATTTCAGCTGACTTTGACATCCCATTGGCTTTCAAATTTGAATTGTCTGGTACAATGGAGGATATTAACCAATTTATTGACATCATAAAGAACAACTGCGATGGTAGCAAACGAGGTAGCAAAAAACTGGATATTGCTTAACAACGAAATCATGATTAAACATGATGACGAGTTTAGCTTACATAAAGATAAAGAGGCCGTACGTGCCTATTTTTTAGAGTATGTAAATAAGAACACGGTGTTCTTTTATACTTTAAAAGAAAAAATCGATTACTTAATTGAGCAAAATTACTATATCAATTTCTACGAATGGTTTACATACGAAGAAATGGAAACGGTCTATAATTTTGTTTTCGCAAAAAAATTCCGCTTTGCCTCTTTCATGGCTGCGTTTAAATTTTTCCAAAGCTATGCGTTAAGAGACGATTCTGGAGAAAAGTTCTTAGAACGTTATGAAGACCGTGTCGTAGCAGTAGCTTTATTTTTAGCGCGTCACGAAGGTGTAGAAAAAGCAATTGCTTATGCCGAATTATTCATCAATCAAGAATATCAACCAGCAACACCAACATTCTTAAATGCAGGTAAAAAACGTTCTGGAGAATTGGTTTCTTGTTTCTTAGATGAAATTGGTGACAATTTAAATGGTATCGGCTATGCGGTTGATTCAGCAATGAAATTATCTTCCATCGGAGGCGGAGTTTCATTCAATATATCGAAAATTCGTGCTCGTGGCGAAGCCATCAAAGGAGTTGAAGGTCGCGCAGGAGGTGTTCTTCCAATCATGAAAATCATGGAAGATACTTTCTCATATGCCAACCAACTGGGTCAGCGTCCTGGTGCTGGAGCTGTATACTTAAACATTTTTCATGCTGACATTGAAGAGTTCTTAGACTGTAAAAAAATCAATGTGGATGAGAAAGTACGTATCAAATCCCTTTCTATAGGTATCATTATTCCTGATAAATTCATGGAGTTGGCTGAAAAAGATGAAGCCTGTTACTTAATATATCCACATACTGTGATGCTGGAATACGGCATTCCATTGGATGAAATGGATATGGACAAGATGTACGAAGAGTTGATTACCAATCCGAATATCAAGAAAAAGAAAATCAACGCCCGTCACATGTTAGTAAAGGTTGCACAGACACAAAAAGAGTCCGGCTATCCTTATATCTTCTACAAAGAAAACACCAACCGTGCTCATGCATTGAATGGCATTGGTAAAGTAAAATTCTCAAACTTATGTACTGAGATCATGCAGGTGTCTGAAGTTTCAGAAATAAATATCTACGGAGAAGAAGATCAAATCAAATATGGTATCTCGTGTAACTTAGGTTCCTTGAATATTGCTACCGTAATGGATAATAAGCGTGTTAAAGAATCTGTTAAATTAGCAATGCGTGCTTTAACAATGGTATCTGATGTAACAGATATCAAAATGGTTCCTTCTATCGCCAAAGCAAATAAAGAATTACATTCAGTAGGACTTGGAGCTATGAATCTACATGGTTATTTAGCGAAAAGCTTTATTATGTACGAATCGGAGGAAGCATTAGACTTTGCCAATGCATTCTTTATGATGATGAACTTCTACTCTTTGGAAGCATCGATGGAAATCGCACGTGACCGTCAAAGAACATTTGTAGGATTTGAAAAGTCAGCTTATGCAGATGGATCATATTTCAACACATATACAGAACGCGATTATTTGCCAAAAACAGATAAGGTTAAAGAATTATTTGAAGGAGTACATATTCCAACAATTGAAGATTGGGAAAAATTGAAAGCAGAAGTTCAAGAGCACGGTATTTATCATGCTTATCGTTTGGCTATTGCACCGAACCAATCTACATCTTATATCATGAACGCAACCGCTTCTGTTATGCCGATTGTGGATATCATCGAAGTTCGCGAATATGGAGATAGTACAACCTATTACCCAATGCCTTATTTGACAAATGATAATTACTTCTACTTCAAATCGGCATACGACATGGATCAATTCAAGGTACTTAAATTAGTATCTGTAATCCAACGTCACATTGATCAAGGAGTAAGTACTATTTTACATACAAATTCTAAAGATAATACACGTGATCTATCTAGATACTACATTTATGCACATAAATTAGGATTAAAATCATTGTATTATACGCGTACACGTAAGTCATCTATTGAAGATTGTGTTTCTTGTTCAGCATAAACTTCATTTAAAATAAAACCCATAAGCTATTCAAAAGTTATTAAAACTTTTGAATAGCGCTATTAACATATACATTCAATAATTCTCGCTGTAAAATAATGAGTAAACAATATACTGCTGTAAACTGGAATACGCCAGATAATGATTATGCCTTGATGTTTTGGGAGCAAAATATTAGACAATTCTGGATTGATACCGAATATATCCCTTCAAAAGATATTGATAGTTGGAAAGGATTAAGCTGGGAAATGAAAGAATGCTACAAAAAAGCATTGGGCGGATTGACTTTGTTAGATACTTTACAGAGCCATACAGGAATGCCAAAAATCATCGAACATACAGAATCGTTACAAAATAAGGCTGTATTATCGTATATGTGTATGATGGAGGCGATCCACGCAAAATCATATTCGACTATTTTTACAACGGTATCTACTACAAACGAAATCAATGATATTTTTGGTTGGGTTGAACAAAATAAATTTTTGCAATTCAAAGCATCCACCATTGACTCTTATTACCATGTATTAGACAAAAAGAATCCAACAAATGAAGAATTATTTATGACACTGGCAGCTTCAGTGCTTCTTGAGTCATTTCTATTTTATTCAGGTTTCTTCTTACCATTGTGGTTATGTGGTCAAGGACAAATGGTTGCTTCAGCAGATATCATCAAAAAAATTATTGCCGATGAGTCTATCCACGGTGTTTTCGTTGGATTAATGGCACAAGAAGTCTTCAAAAAACTAAAAAATCAAGAAGAAGTGAAACAAAAATTCATCAATTTATTGAACGAATTGTTCGACAACGAGATGAAATATACAGAGGAAATCTATACCGAAGTTGGTTTAACAGCAGAGGTAAAAGAATATGTTCGTTACAACGGTAATAAGGCATTAATGAATCTTGGATTTGATCCGATCTTTGAAGTGAAGCAGGTGAACCCAATTGTTTTAAATGGCCTAAATACAGAAACAACGCAACATGATTTCTTCTCGAAAAAATCAACAAACTACGAAAAATCAATGGAAATCGTACACCTGAAAGATGACGATTTTAAAATGGATGCCACGGTCAACGTATAACTATCTAAATTCCATTATAGCGATTCCCTTTACAGATTATGTAAAGGGAATTTTTATTTTAAACTAATTGAATCCGTCGTAGTCATATAGGTAGATAACCTAAACCTGACGATTATGACCACATTGCAAAAACAGCCTTCAGGCACACTTGTATTTCTAAGCTTTTTAATTATATACTTATGTTGCACCCATCTGTGCCAAGCCCAATTAAAAAAAATTATTCTGCTTGATGCCACAACATCACACCCCATACCCAAAGCAAGTATATTTTTAGAAGAGGAAAATAATGGAACCGTTTCGGATGAAAATGGAATTGCACGTCTAGGAAATACACAAAGTAAAAATATACGCATATCGCATCTCAATTATAACATGCTCACTATAAAAACCAGCGATCTTACTCACGAGATAACAACTTTAAAATTAATACCAAGGCCCGCCAATCAACTGGAAGAAGTCATTGTTTCAGCAGGATTTGATAAACTTTTAGTCGGTAAATGGAAACTTCTTGAAATCACTAACATTCGGATTCTATCCGATGGGACAGAGCACAGTACCAAGAGAAAAAACTTCTTTTGGCAATATAAAAGAGTATAACGCAGATCGATCCTTCATAATTACCAGTTCAAATGGATCCAAACAATTATCAGGTAGATTTACAGCATTAAATAATCAGATATATGAAGACATCGATTATTCATATGATAAATCACTGCAAGGGATAACCAATATCTTATTTTATTCCAAAACAGAAAAAGACCACCAGATAAGAGTGAAATATCAACTTCCAAACTCCGTGTGGGTAACCGAAGAAATATGGAAAAAATTATAAATAGTAAAACCTATATTACACAATCGTTTGTCTTAAATGAAGGTCATAAATAAAGCTATCTTTTGGATTATATTTGAAATTACCTTCAAACCAATTCAATAACGATGAATAAACTATTTACTTTTTTATTGATAACTGTAATAACTGTACAGTCTTACGCTCAGCAACAGTATAGCCAAGTATTTGCAAAAGACGATTACAGTCAATTAAAAAAGAATGCCAGAGATCAGGACATTGAAAATATCAATAATTTGATATTAAAGCAGGCTGCTAGACAATTAAAAGAGGGATCTTACCCCATTCAAAAACGTTTACGCGCTTATACAAATTATCAATCTCCCAATAGCCTAAGCAATCGACTTAAAACAAGCCCTTACTCCCAATATGAAAATCCTACTGGTATTTACTTCACAGCAGGAGATGAAGCTATTGTATGGGTTGGAAAAACCAATGGAAGCACTATTGCGCTACGCGTAACAAACTGGGATGATAAAAACTTCAAACAAAAAGACTACAATCTAAAAGAAGGCTATAATGCTTTGAAAATTGAAAATAAAGGAAATGCTTACATTCAATATTTCACAGAAGACAAAGTATCTTCAAAAAAGATCAACATTCACATACTTGGTGGAAAAGTGAATGATGTATTTGAACGAGGTAAGCATACCAATAAAGATTGGGATCGTATGCTAGGAAATGCTTCTGGACCCATCTTAGATATTGTAGGAAAACAAGTACAACTTGCATATTCGGTAAAATCATTACAAGAAAATGCACCCCATCAAGGAGTAGAACTGATCCAACTTTATGATTCTATAATTGGTATCCAGCACCAAATCATGGGGTTGACACAAACAAAAAGAGTTCCGAAGAACAGAATGTTTGGCCGTGTTATCTGGCAAGGATTTATGCATGCTGATGGTATCGGCGCTGCATTTCACGATAATACCATGAAAGATGTCGCAAATGTGGCTAATCTTAGGAAAAATTCTTGGGGAGTAGCGCATGAGTTTGGTCATGTCAACCAAGTAAGGCCTAATATGAAATGGGTAGGTACAACAGAGGTAACCAATAACATCTATTCCGTATGGACACAATATACGTATAACAGCCATAGTCCCAAATTAGAACGAGAACGCTTAAAAGACTATGATGAACCTAAAATTGGAGGCCGTATCACTGCTTATATGGAATCTGCATTTGTACACCGTCAACCCTGGTTAACACAAGCCGGCCCAGACAGGTGGGATCGCCAACGTCCACGTGATTGGGGCGGAGATCACTTCGTAAAACTAGTTCCACTTTGGCAATTACAGCTGTACTTCAATGTCGCAGGAAAAGGAAATTCATGGGAGAACAAAAACTTTTATGGTGATATCTTTACGAAAGCAATTAATGCTCCAGCAACAGCAACTAAACAAGACGCATACTACCAGCTCGAGTTTATCAAAAACGCATGTGATGCGTCAAAATTAGATCTCACAGATTTCTTTGAACAGTCTGGAATGCTTATCCCTATTGACCTTTGGGTAGATGATTATACCTGCGCACAGATGACCATCACAGCAGCTGATATTGCAGCCGTAAAACAGTATGCATCTAAGTATAAGAAACCTTCCACACCGGTATTACATTATATTACTGCAAACAGCACTTCAATTTATAAAAATAGACTGCCCTTAAACGGGATCGAAGGTTCTGGTTTCGAGAAAAAAGAAGATAAAATCATTGTTCAAAACAGCGCTTGGAAAAATGCTGTAGCATTTGAAACCTATGCAGGTGATAAACTTGTAAAAATTGCATTTGTAGGAGCTGGGTCTAATGACGTCTCCAGCACAACCGTTCATACTCCAAAAGGTACAACACAGGTCAAGGCTGTGGGATGGGATGGAAAAAGAATCAATGTATTATAATTTAATAAAAAAATAGGCTGATATAATCAGCCTATTTTTTTATTAGTATCCAAGTTTTGCCAGTCGCGCATACATCTCTACAAATGCACACTGATCTAGCAACCCTTTCGTTTCCTTCCTATCTTTAAGTGTCCAGTCCGTATAGAACAAACCTTTTTCATCTCGCATATGGTTCCAGGCATATTGCAGATTATTAGCAAAAACTGCCAAATACTTAGGATTATGATCTTGTTCAAATAGACTGATAAATCCCCGCATCATCACAGCATGAAACCATAGATTGCTGTTTTTTAACAATTTAAATTCTTGTCCTGTGACATCTTGAAAAAAATAAGAATAACAGGCTTCTCCGAGCTTTTGAGCATCCATCAAATATTGCTTCTCCTGAGTCAACCGGTACAATAAAGCCGCTGCTTGCAACATCTGACCCGAATTATAAGAGTATTTTGCTTTATCTATATGTCCATTTAAGCTCATATTATCCCAAAAAAGGCCATCATTAGGATCTTCTAATTTTTCTTTGGTCCAATGGTAAAGTCTCCTGCCCTCTTCCAAATAGTGGTTATCCTTCGTTGCTTCATACATCTTAAGCGCAAATACACTCGCAGGAGCATTAGAACATGCATTTTTAGATTCTTTTTTTTGTTCACACCAGTAGATACCACCACCAATTAGGTCGTCTTCACCACTCATCACAAACGCCCACACTTCCTTCGCTTTAGTAAGATAATCTTGTTTTTTCGTCGACAAATAACTATCCGTAAAATCAATACCGAGCCAGATATTATCATCATAAAAGCGATCGGAAACAGGAGCGTTATTTAAGTATGATGCATATCCCACAGGAAGGCGTTTTTGATCACGATACCCCGCAAGGCCGACCAATACTTTTTGATCGAGTACATTCTGAAATTCTCTTTTTTTCTTCGGCAACTCCATCAAAGCATTAACAGCTGAAAAACTACCCGAAAAAGGCCATAGATAAGCATATTTCTTTTGCTGCGATGCTTGTTCGGTGTTATTCAAATAATCGGCTTTAAAACCCTCATCAAAAGGAAACCTTTCCAATAGAAGCTGGTTTTCAACATTGCCAAATAAATGATAAATCTGTTTCATAGTCTGCGCGGCTGCAACATCAAAGTGTACTTTTTCCTGTGCCTGTAAACCATTCGCCAAAAGTGTAATATTAAAAAGTAGGTAAAAACTAAATATTCTCATCATTAGATCCTTAAAAAAGGCTGTCCAATTTGATTGGACAGCCTCATTATGCTATTTATAACCTTCGTTTTGTTTTAACTTAGGATTTCTTTGTATTTCATCCGGTGATATTGGCCATAATAGATCAGAATCTTTAAATACTGCACCTGATGCATTTTTAGCACCAATAAGGGGTACAAAATCTATTTTACCAGCATCAGTAGTTGAGATAACAGGAAACATCTTCGTTCTTACAATATCATCCCACATCTTGAACTCCAATGGAAACTCTCTCAAGCGTTCAATCCAACATTCTTTCACAAAATTATCAACAGATAAAGCTTGTAAATCAGAAGTAAATTGAGCAACAGTTTTACCTTCTGTATTCGCACGGGCCTTAACCTGCGCTAAGTAGCCCGCTGCTTCAGGTGTAACACCGCCACTTTTAGCAATTGCTTCAGCAGCAATCAACAAAGCTTCAGGATAGCGGTAAAAATTCCAATCTTTTGTTCCTTTGCCAGTTGTTAATAAGGCATCCTCATCCACATAATACCAAATACCAGCTTCAGTAGATTCCCACTTCGCCAATGTTTTTGGATTCGTATAAGACCAGTGAAAAAACTGATTAGGTTTAATTCTCAAATCTTTTGTATCGTACACATTTAAAAATTGTTTTGTGGGACCAAAAACACGTTCAAAGATCGAATATTTATCAAATACGGATACTGCAGACGAACTAAATCCATATGTTGGCCACCAGCTGCTGCTGCTAATGGTTGCATTATACTCTTGAGCATAAATCACCTCATCTAAATCATCGATCTTACGCAACTGGTTATAAGCACTATTACTTGCAAGATCCGAGTTTTGCGTCATTTTATGAGGAGAATTAACCACTATCTGAGCCATTGCTGCTGCTTCAGCAAATTTTCCTTGCTGTAAATATACGTTCGCTAATGTCATTGCCGCAACAAATTTTGTAACGCGGTGCCCATTACTGGCAAACTTAACTGCTGGTAAAACATTTACTGCTTCTTTAAGATCGGCCTCGATTAATTCATATACTTTTGCAGCAGGAGATCTTTCTAAATAAAGATCATCATTCAAAGATTCAATTACAGTTGCAGATAATGGAATATCACCAAAAGTTTTTACTAAATAAAAGTAATTGTAGGCTCTAAAGAATTTCGCTTCTGCTAAAAGTAAGCTTCTACTTTGATCAGACATCGGAATTATAGGTACATACTTCAATCCTGCATTTGCGATATTAATTGTTTTATACGATTCATCCCAAATGGTATTCATGGTACCAGAAATCAAATTTGTATTATTTTGACGAGTCAATTCTCGCGAAAACAAACAAATACGTTCCTGCCCCTCATAACTATTAGTGAAATAGCCTGTTAACATGGTATTTATTGATGCCGTTGGACCTATATATGCACTAGAAGCAAAAGAGTACCGTTGAGAAGCTCCTCTTCTATACAAACTATTAATTGTTGCTTCTGCCTGATCTTCGGTCTCATAGTATGATCCTAAAGTAACTGTTGATTTAGGTGCTTCTTCTAAAAATTTATTACATGATGTCGTTAGCGCTAGCCCTGCTAATAACAACAAAAACAATTTATTTTTCTTCATTAGATTTTTCAAAATTAAAATGTAACATTAAGACCTAACATAAAAGTTTTTGCTCTTGGATAAGAGAAAAAAGTCATATTCTGGCCAAATTGGTTCTCTCCTTGCGAAGTACTCTCCGGATCATACCCTTTAAATTTACTAGAGGTCAATAAAAATGGATTATTAGCATTTGTGTATATACGTAACGCTGATAAACCGACTCTCTTCAAAGCTTCAGGTTTGAATGTATACCCCAACTGAATCATATTCACACGTAGGTATGATCCATCAGCTACCCAAGCATCATCGACATTCGTATCTTGACCTGCATGACCACCATTACTCAAGTAAATAGCCTGTTGCATTGTATTCGGATTACTTCCATTATAGGCATCTGTTAAAATTTCTTTTAAACCATTGGTAATTCCAAAACGGTCATAAGTAGAGTGGTAAAATTGTTGCATAACATCTACACCTTTTACAAATTGAAGATCTAATGTTAAATCAAAATTCTTATAACTTAAGTTATTAATAAAACTTCCTGTCCAATCTGGCAGTCCTTTTCCAATAATCTCTTTTTCTGTCGTACGTTTAGCCCTTCCGATTTGATGTATTTCGGCATTTCCTGCATCAACATCTGCCTGTGTATAAACACCTAATCTACGATAACCATAAAAACTATTTAAATTTTCTCCTACACGAATAATACTATTGGCGCCACCAACCCAACTGTTCATTAAGATGTCGGCATTATTATCACCCAATTTCAATACCTTATTTTTATTATAGTTCATGTTTAAAGATGATTTCCAGCTAAAGTTTTCATTGGCAACTATAGTTCCTGTTATCATCATATCTAAACCTTGATTTTGAACTGATCCGATATTCTTCATCACTGAAGGAAAACCTGTTGCTGTTGGAATAGGTGCGTCAAGTAATAAATCTGTAGTTTTCTTATGATAAAAAGACATATCGAAATTCAATCGATTTTGAAATAAACCCAATTCAACACCAACATCATATTGTGCTGTTTTTTCCCATTTTAAATCTGGATTAGCAATCGTATTCACAAAAGAATAAGGCTGTCTGGTATCATTTAATAAAATGGTTCCTCCTTCTACATTTGCAAGTTTTTTATATGGGCTTATTTCAGAGTTTCCTGTTAAGCCATAACTCGTATGCAATTTCAGATTACTGATCGTTTCGTTACCTTTCAAGAAATCTTCATTGGACACATTCCAAGCTAAACCAGCTGACGGGAAAAAAGCATATCTATTATTCTCCCCAAATTTAGATGATCCATCATAACGGCTGGTAACAGTAGCAGAATATCTATTATCGTATGAGTAGGACGCCCGTAAGAAATAGGAATTCATAGTCCATTTATTCCAGTTTGATCCTGGTGCCGATGGGATCGTACCAATTCCCATATTATAGTATTCGTAGAAATCATCCTGAAAACCTTCAGTTCTTGAATTATCATAATCATAGGTCCGTCCCTGCCAAGATAAACCGGCCATCGCATTAATGCGGTGCTTATCAAATTGCTTATTATAAGTCAAATAAGTCTCTTCTTGCCAGTAAAAAGTATTGGTATGATTAATCTCAGCCCAACCATTTGGAGCAGATATATTATTCAGCAATACAGAGGAATAACCTCGATAAGTTTTTTGATGATTATCAACACCCAATTGTGTTTTTAAATCTAACCCATCGGCTAAATGAAATGTCAACGCGGCATTTCCAAAAATCTGCGTATTGTAACGCATACGCTTTTGTAGATCTAAAATAGAAACGGGATTCGACATCCCTTCAAATCCTAAAGTTTTTGAAACTGTTGAAGAAGAAGAATTTGTATACTTTCCAAGCTTATCGCGTACAGGATACCAAGGTAACATTTCAATCATTGTTCTTCTTGCATCTTGGCCACCTCCATCTTCAGGAGTATAACGGCCCCAAGTATGGTTTACAGATAAATTTATTGCTGTTGATAACCAAGAAGTCGGTTTCGAATCATACGCCATCTTTCCGTTAACACGCTTGTTCCAAGTGTTGTTCATTACCCCTTGCTGATCAGTGTAATTCAAAAATGCTCCTACAGAAGATTTATCATCTCCCTGTTGAATATTTAACTGATGATTATGGGTAATTGCAGTACGAGTAGCCTCTTTTTGCCAATCGGTATCATAAAGCGGATTACCATTGGCATCAAAATAATCAGGGTCATTAAACCAATCTTTTCTATCTAAAGACCAAGGTTTCCAGTCTTTATCTTTGTCTTTTAAAAATTTAGCTTGATATTTATTTTCATTTTCTAATCCAATCATAAAGGCATCTGTCCACTCCTGCGCATTCAGAAGATCCATATAACGTTGTGGAGTACTTATCCCTACCGAACCTTGGTAACTGATGGTACGTCTTCCATCTTTATTTCCACGCTTAGTAGTTACTAAAATAACCCCATTTGCACCTCGTGCACCATAAATTGCTGCAGACGAAGCATCTTTTAATACCTCGATATTTTCGATATCGTTCGGATTGAGCAATTGAAAATCTTCCATCACCACACCGTCCACTACATAAAGCGGATTTGATGAAGAATTAATCGTAGCAACACCCCGAATGATAACACGATTACCATAAGCACCTGGCTGGCTGGAATTGGAGAAAATATTTACCCCCGATGCTTTCCCTCTTAAATTATCTAGCGGACTAAATCCTTGATTTTTAATCATATCAGCACCTTTCACCATTGCAATAGATCCTGTCACATCCGATTTACGCATAGTACCATAACCGACTACCACGACTTCATCCAGCACATCTGCGGCAGATTCCAATCGAATGGTTAAACCTGAGGTACTACTTACTCTTGTCTCCGCGGTCTTAAATCCAACTGAAGATATGACCAGCATATCCCCTACTTTCGCATTAATACTAAAGCTACCGGTCTCAGAAGTCTGGGTACCTACAGAAGTTCCTTTAACAGAAACCGTTACACCCGAAACTGGGTTTCCGCTACTGTCCACAATTTTACCACTAACCTGTCCTTGCTTAGCAACAAGTTCTTTTGCTTTTGATACATGCGCATACCCCGACAAAGTAGCGGACGAGGCATTTACCTGTTGCATAGATCCAGCAATAACAGCTAAAGAAAAAAACAATTTAGAATTTTTCTTCAACTGCAAAAATGTTCTTGCGTCAAATTTGTTCATAATTTTTAAAGTGATTTTAGATTTATTTATTTGTTTCAACCGTTTAAAAGAAGAAACATGTTTGCTTATTGGTTTTTAATTATACAACGTATATAGCCAGTACATCTAAAATTTCAAGCATAGGTATCCTTAGCTTGATAATAGTTTAATCGTTTTAGCTATTTAGAGTAAAAAATATTGTGCTAGAATTCCCTTTCAAAGACACTCAGACAAAATTATTACTTCAGTTTGTTAATTATAATGGATAAAAGGGTATTCAGTTTTTCATTTTAGTTTCGAACATAAATTGGTCATCATATCATAATTTGTTTAATCGTTTTAGCAAATAAATTGTAAATATCATTCCTTAAGCCGTATCATAAACCGGATGTGAAGATATTTGGTTTGGTTTATCTTAATTTGTGATAATTAAGATTGGTTTAAATTAGTGCTTTAATTTTAAAGATTAAGTTTTTTTTTCAAAAAACTTAATCTTTAAAATTTTTTAGATATTTCCTTTTTTCATCTCATTTACAGCATAATCCACTGCACGGGCCGAAAAAGCCATATATGTTAGAGAAGGATTTTGTGTAGAGGTGGAAGTCATCGCTGCACCGTCTGTAACAAATACATTGGGTACAGAATGAACTTGATTCCATTTATTCAGCATCGATGTTTTAGGATCCAATCCCATTCGTGCTCCACCCATCTCATGAATATCAAGACCTGGAGCCTGGTTACCGTCATCACGTCGGATATTTGTAAACCCAGCAGTCTGGAACATATCCTCCATTGTATCAAGATAATCCTTCTTCATCTTTGCATCGTTATCATCGTAATCGACAGCAATATGGAGTAGAGGAATTCCCCAATCATCCATTTTCTTTGTATCCAAGGTTACCTGTCCAGACTCTTTTGGTATAGTTTCGCCCATCATGTGAGAGCCAACCTGCCAATTTCCAAGCTTTGGATTCAGTAAGTTATTTTTTAACGATTCACCTGCTCCGCTTCGGTCACTGTCTTTACCCCGATATGCACCAAAACCTGCGGCATATCCGCGGAGATAATCTGTTTCCTGCTTATGCAAGTTTCTAAACCGTGGAATATAACCACCGCCCGCAGGATTTCGTCCTTCCGTTGTATAGTCCTGCAATCCTTCATACTCCGCATAAATCCGGGCACTATAATTATGGAAAGCAACATATTTGCCCAATACACCGGAATCATTACCCAATCCATTCGGGAAACGATTTGATTTAGAATTCAATAAAATCAAATTTGTATTAATTGCTGCCGCATTAACAAAAATAACGCGTGCATAAAAATCGATTTCTTCCTTCGTATTGGTGTCTATAACACGAACGCCAACAGCTTTCCCTTTTTGCTCATCATATAAAATAGAATGCACAACTGAAAAAGGACGCAAGGTCATATTACCCGTTTTTGCTGCCCATGGCAATGTCACCGCATTGGAACTAAAGTAGCCTCCAAAAGGACAGCCACGCTGACATAATGTACGGTTTTGGCACTGCACACGTCCCTGATCAAAATGAATCTGATTAGGCTTCGAAAGATGTGCACAACGTGCCGAAATTAACTTCCGTTCAGGATAATTGGATGCAACGGATTGTTTGAAATATTTTTCAACCATATTAAGCGGATAGCCCGGTAAAAATTCGCCATCAGGCAATTCCGGCAAACCATCCTTATCTCCTGCAATCCCAGCAAATTTTTCAACATAATCGTACCATGGCTTTAAATCGGCATATCGAATCGGCCAATCAACAGCAAAACCATCGCGGGCTGGGCCTTCAAAATCAAAGTCAGACCAACGCTGTGTCTGTCTTGCCCATAACAACGATTTGCCACCTACCTGGTAACCACGAATCCAATCAAAAGGTTTGTCCTGCACATAAGGATGCTCTTTATCTTTTACAAAAAAATGAGCAGCATCTTCATGAAAAGCATAACATTTACTAACGATCGGATTCTCCTGTTTGATCGCATAAGGCATCTCATTACGATGTTCAAATTCCCAGGGATTCATATTGGTTGTCGGATAATCTTTGATATGCTTGACATCACGGCCACGCTCCAATACCAAAGTTTTTAATCCCTTTTCACACAATTCTTTCGCAGACCAACCACCGCTAATCCCCGATCCAATCACAATTGCATCGTAGGTTCTATCTTTTTGACTGTCTATATTAATATTTGCCATTTACGCTTTCAATTTTACCGCAGCTTGATAAGGCCCAGGAATCAATTTGTATATCAACTTGTTTTTCATCACGTATTCAGAATTTAAATATCCTTGAATAGCCCGATTTTTGAATATCTTAAAAAAAGCAACTTCATCTCCCTCCTTTTGACCCTCCAAAGTTGTTATCGAGGTTAAAAGCTCCTCTGAAGTCTGCGATTCGGAATTGTCCTTTAATGCCTGCATGCCCTTTACAAATACCTGTTGGTTTTCTGGACTTTCACAATCATCAACCATTTTCATCACAAACAGATGTAAGTTCAGCTCTAATCCACCAGGAGAGTCGTTCTTAGGGATCAGTATTTCAGCTAATTTTGCAAGGAAATCTTCATCTGTTGCAGATAACTTAATATTTTGGAGCACAATAGATGCTCCTCCTTGTTCACGAAGGCAAGATGGCAATAGAGCAATTCCTCCAGCAATAATAAACAATTGCTTAACAAGGGTTCTTCGATTCATCATAATAAGGTGTTCTTACTGCTGTAATATTAAAGATAATATTAAAAATAACAAAGCTAAAACGATTAATTTTTTGTAACAAAAATGCAAAAAGCTACCTCAGGATAGCATTAACCTCTTTTAAGTCTGAAAAAAGATAGGTTGCAAAATCCAGACGATCACGCTCAGCTTTTTGTTTTGTGACAGCAATGCACTTCAATCCGGCATCGATTGCCGCTCTCGCGCCTGTTGCAGTATCTTCTATAGCAACGACCTCTTCCCTACTAAAGCCCGATAACTGTAATGCGTTTTCATAACAAGATGGATTAGGTTTTGGATTAACAACATCCTCACGAGTTACAAACCAGGAAAAATGCTCATGTAAATCATAATGTGTCAACATGCGATCTACAGTTGGCCTAAAATTAGAAGTCACTAATCCGATCTGAATATCCTGTTCAACCAAAAAATGAATCAATTCTCTTGCATGGGGCATTAGGGGGATACTCAGCATATCTTGCTGCGCATAATTTTCCCTGGTGGTTTTCCACATAAATTCTTCCTTTACCTCTACGTCCCAGAGCTCTTTCATCGTCAATAGATTACGCGCTAAAGTATGTCCTGCAAAATGTTGAATCCAAGTCTCAAAATCTAAATCAATTGAAAAATGATACTTAAGAATTGGCTTCCATGCTTCAAAATAAAAACGTTCAGAATCCACCAATGTCCCATCAAAATCAAAAAATACGGCTTTTAAATCTTTCATGCTTTAAAAATAGTCAAACCAAAGAGCAATTCCTACTCAACTATGCCGCAATACACCGAATCGGAATTTAAATCAAGGTACGAATCCCATATTACAAAATATACGTGAATGGGAGTTTTCTCGTCAAAAGATCCAATTAATGGTACTGTACAAGAGCCTTAATTAACCTCAGCGACACCGATGTCAAGTTGCATAAATTCTTTTGTGTTAAATAATGCGAAGCTCATTTTGTACATTTTATCCTTATAATCGGCATTAACGATCCATTTCATATGCAACATCTTGCCATGCCTTTCAACAGAACAACCTGTCGGAGGAGAAAGCGGACCTCTAAATACAAAAACTTTTTCAACATTAACATAATATTGGCAATCAGCATCCAGCTCCATCGTGTCCTTTAAGATATGTTGTTGCGCTGTCTGAAATGGTCCAATTATACTTCCCTTTGGAGCTTGATGACGATAGCCATACTGCATTAAAGCTTTTACAGATACAATAAAATTATTCGCAACCTTCATCTTCTGCTGATTCATTAACATAGCTTCGGTTGGAGGCTTTCTATTTTTATTTCGAGCACCTCTAATAATATTTTGACCATTGAGCTTATAGCCATATACTGAACCTACTTTACCTTTAAAAGGTCCATTAGGACCGTTCTCTTGAATTGCCATTGGTTTAAATAGTTATTTGGTTTTCAAATCCTCTTACACTCCTCAATACCAAATATATACAAAATTATACATTAATTTAGGTATAAAATATTGTTTAGTCAGTTTTAATAGGGAGTTAGTAGGGCTATACCCCTATTATCCCCCTATTATCCCCCTATTAACTCCCTATTAAATTATAACACTTTCCCAATTTGATCCGAATCAATTTGAATTACTTTCTACATTTGCTAAGTTTGTATATTCCGCACCATCAACGCATATATCCAGGTGCTTTACTTTAAGAAAGATCAAGATGAAAGTCATTGCTATAGGCCGTAACTATGTAGACCACGCTAAAGAACTGAACAACCCTATCCCACAAGAGCCTGTTGTATTCATGAAACCCGACACCGCTTTATTGAAGGATAACAAAGACTTTTATTATCCAGAGTTTTCTAACGACATTCACTACGAAGCGGAAATCGTATTACGCATCTGTAAAGAAGGAAAACATGTAAGCCAAAAATTCGCAAACACATATTTTGATGCCATCGGACTCGGTATTGACTTCACAGCGCGAGACATACAACAAAAACACAAAGAGAAGGGTCTTCCCTGGGAGTTAGCAAAATCTTTTGATGGCTCAGCTGTCATCAGCCCGTTGATTCCAAAGGAAGAGATTGATGATCTTAAAAATCTTGATTTCTCCTTGCTAAAGAACAAAGAAACCGTGCAGCAGGGAAATACAAAGGATCTGATTTTTTCATATGACGATTTGATAGTTTATATCTCCAAGTTCATTACTTTACGAAAGGGAGATCTTATTTACACAGGTACTCCTGCAGGAGTTGGTCCCGTTGTAATCGGTGATACTTTAGTTGGTTTTATTGGTGAGAAACAAATGTTTAGTTGCACCATAAAGTAAGGTCTATGAAAAAATTAACCGCAATAATCGGGATGTTTGCACTTGTTTCCAACACACTCCATCCACAGGATATCATCAAACATCGTCAATACCCTCAAAATTATTTTAGACCGCCTATGGATATTGCTCCGCAAGCCTCGGGTTCATTCGGAGAATTGAGAGCAACACATTTCCATGGCGGTGATGACTATCGGACGCAACAAAAAATAAATATACCAGTATATGCCGTTGCAGACGGTTTTGTTTCGCGTATCCGTGTACAGATCGGGGGTGGAGGGAATTCCGTTTACCTCGATCATCCCAATGGCTATACTTCTGTATACCTACATTTAGAAAGCTTCAATAATGAGCTCAATGCTTTTATAAAAGCAGAGCAGTATAAACAAAAACGTTTTGACGTCGACCTATTTCTAAAACCTGGTCAGTTCAAATTGAAGAAAGGACAACTTCTGGCAAACTCAGGAAATACAGGAGGATCTGCAGGTCCACATCTTCATTTTGAAATTCGCGATACAAAACAGCAGCTTCCTTTCAACACACAACTTTTTGGACTTACATTTCCAGATGGTATTAAGCCTATCATACGAGGTGTAACACTATATGATCTGGACAATCCAATTTTCGATGAAAATACACCCCGAAGGCATCAGACTGTAAAAGCATTGGCCAATGGAAATTATAGTCTTGCCGGTAGCTCACCGATTCCTGTTAATGGTAAATTTGGTTTAGGGATCAACACCGTAGATAGGCGTAAAGGAATCTCCTTTACTTACGGTGTATATTCAATAGAATTATTTTTAGATAATAAAAATATCAGTACTGTACTTTTCGAAGCTATTCCTTTTGATAAGACCCGTGCTATCCATTCCTATATCGATTATCCTTATTGGAAAAAATCAAATGTACGTGTACAAAAGAGTTTTAAGCAACCGGGAAATCCAATCGATATCTATGCACAATTGGACAACAGCGGTGTTATGGAACTTAAAGATGATAAAGTACATCAGGTTCGTTATGTTGTCAAAGATGTTCAGGGCAATGCCACAGAAATAAATTTCGAAGTGCGACGAAATGCAAACTATGTAGTCAAAAACAATCCGTCAAACGCTGGTAAATACTTCAACTTCCTACTGGACAACATTTACCAAGCAGACAATTTTAAAGTAACCATACCCAAAAATACGCTATATGACAATTTAAACTTTACTTATAGTGAAGGTCAAAAACCAGCCAACGGTTATTCTCAATTACATCGCGTCCATAATAAATTTACGCCTGTATTTGGTTCTTACACATTAAGTATTAGGCCAACTGCCGACCTGACGAAAGAACTGTACAGTAAAGCTCTTCTCGTTTCAACAGATGGTGGTGCACAGGGTGGAAAATATGAAAATGGTTTAGTAACAGCGTTGGTACGCAGTTTTGGCGACTTCTATGTAGCAGTTGATACGATAGCTCCAACCATCATAGCCCGTAATCTCATTAACAATAAAAATGTCAGTGCACAAAAGCAAATTGACTTTACCATTTCTGATAATCTATCCGGGATACAGTCATTCAATGCTTACATTGATGGCGAATGGGTGCTGATGAAATATGACCCAAAAAATCGTCATATCTGGCATAACTTCGAATCCACTTTAGGATCCGGAAAACATAGCTTTAAGCTGGAGGTCAAAGACTGGAAAGATAATGTCAGAGTTTATGAAGCAAGTTTCACCAGATAATCAGTATCTTGTTCATTAGATTAATTAATAACACATATGGCTACATTAGAAATAGGACAGAAAGCGCCTGCAATAACGGCTAAGAACCAAAATGGAGAAAGTATTTCTTTGTCAGATTTTATTGGAACGAAGGTGATTTTATATTTCTACCCAAAAGATAATACACCAGGTTGCACAACAGAGGCTTGCAATTTTAGAGATAATTATCAGTCTTTAAAGAAAGATGGATTTGAAATTATCGGGGTAAGTATCGATGGAGAAGCTTCTCATCAAAAGTTCATCAACAAACATGAACTTCCCTTTCAATTACTGGTTGATGAAGATCAGAAAATTGTCAATGATTATGGTGTTTGGGTAGAAAAAAACATGTACGGTAAAAAGTATATGGGAACTGCACGCACAACATTTGTTATTGATGAACAAGGAAATATTGCTCACATCATTAAAAAGGTGGACAATAAGAATGCATCTCAACAAATTCGCGATCTTATAAAATAATATTTGACAGTACTAGAATCATGATAAAACAGCAACCGACCATGCATTTATATACATGGCCTGCATACGATTATCATTATCTAAGTACGACTATCTAAAATCTAAATACTAATATTTATATTTGCTACTTATGAGCAAACAAACAGACGACTTCTTTAAAAGTATAGTATCCCACTCTAAGGAATATGGTTTTGTATTCCAATCAAGTGAAATATATGATGGCTTAAGTGCTGTCTATGATTATGGTCAATTAGGTTCTGAATTAAAAAATAATTTAAAGACCTATTGGTGGAAATCCATGGTGCAATTGCATGAAAACATTGTCGGTATCGATGCTGCTATCTTTATGCACCCAACGACCTGGAAAGCTTCAGGCCACGTGGACGGGTTTAATGATCCAATGATCGACAACAAAGATTCTAAGAAACGTTACCGTGCAGATCAATTGATCGAAGATAAAATAGCGCGTTACGAAGCTGATGGTAAAACTGAAAAAGCGGCTGCGCTATTAGAAGCATTGAACGTTGCCTTGAATGCTGATGATCTTGCTGGTTTAAAAACTATTATTGAAGATCACAATATCGTTTGTCCTGTTTCTGGAACTAAAAACTGGACTGATGTACGTCAGTTCAACTTGATGTTTGCTACCCAAATGGGTGCTATGGCAGATGGTGCTGAACAAGTATACTTACGTCCCGAAACTGCTCAAGGTATTTTTGTTAACTTCTTAAATGTTCAAAAAACTGGCCGCATGAAAATTCCTTTCGGAATTGCTCAAATTGGTAAAGCATTCCGTAACGAAGTTATTGCTCGTCAATTCATTATGCGTATGCGTGAATTTGAACAAATGGAATTACAATTTTTTGTTCGCCCAGGTACAGAAATGGAATGGTACAATAAATGGAAAGAAACTCGTCTTAAATGGCATTTAGCTTTAGGTTTCAACCCTGATAACTACCGTTACCACAATCACGATAAATTAGCTCATTATGCGAATGCGGCAGTAGATATTGAATTCAATTTCCCATTTGGATTTAAAGAGGTTGAAGGTATCCACTCCAGAACTGATTTTGATTTAAAACAACACCAAGAATTCTCTGGTAAAAAAATGCAATATTTTGATACAGAGATCAATCAGAACTATATCCCTTACGTAGTCGAAACTTCTATCGGTTTAGATCGTCTGTTCTTAACAGTTCTATGTAATTCATTGGTTCAAGAAGATCTTTCAACACCTGAAAAGCAAGATTCACGTGTCGTATTGAAATTCCCTCCTGCAATTGCACCTGTTAAAGCGGCCATCTTACCTTTAACAAAAAAAGATGGTCTTCCAGAAAAAGCACGTGAGATTATGGCTGTATTAAAATTGGATTACAATGTACAGTATGATGAAAAAGATTCAATTGGTAAACGATACCGTCGTCAAGATGCAATCGGTACGCCAATCTGTATCACAGTAGACCATCAGTCATTAGAAGACAATATGGTTACGATCCGTCACCGTGACTCCATGCAACAGGAACGTGTAGCAATTGCAGACTTAGAGAAATTTGTTGCTGATCTAGTTGGTTGGAACACACTTTTGAAAAAAGTATTGTAATCTCTTAAATAAACAAAAAAGAGCTTGCTGTTGAACGGCAAGCTCTTTTTTTGTTTCGAAATTTAATTAAACAACGTTGGTTGTCGATATTTAACTTTAAAAATCAACATCGATGTTTCCATCCCATTTTTCATTCTTCCGTATTATAAATCCTTGTCCAGGATTGATTTCTTCTAATAATAAGCCCTTAAAAAGAACCTGCATATTATTCTTAACTTCACTTTTTAATTCAAATGATCTAATAACAGATCCCTTTTCGTAAACGGTGAGTTCATACTTGATCGTTTTATTTGTATCATGAAACCCCATAAATTGATTAAAAAAGAAACTTTTATTATTCTCTGTAAAATTGGGTTCGATCTTCAAGAAAGTCGCATCCAACTGACTGTTGCTGCTGTTACTAAAGGGATAATAATAAAAGCCGGGATGCTTTTGCTGTATTCGGATACTATCAATATGACTTAAATCAACTATATCGGTAAACTCTACTTTCACCTCACTGTATAAACGTTTTAATAGCAATGTCCTTTCTATAGACTGTTTAACCTCAAAGGTATCTCGAACCGCATAAATCTCGGCTTCCTTCTCCATAAATGAATTACTGATATAAAATCCATTGCGATTGGTACTATTAGCAAACACGATAGGACTATTGGAATTTTTTGTCAGTACACTCAAATAATATGTCCCCAATGGCAGATCAACCGCAAAAGTTTCCGCTGCTGAGATACCGCCCTGTTTGACCAGTTCATTACCTGAAGCATTATAAATATGATAATATAATTTGTTTTGTAATGCTGTATCGTTCACAACTCCAGTAATCAAAACATTATCAAGTTTAAATGTACTGCTGGTCGGATTATAAATGCTTCCAGGCGGGCGTTTACCGGAATACAAACGTATACGTATCCAAACGGCATCTTTACCCATAACCGGTATCGCATTCAGAGATTGAGAGATTGGGAGCTTTGATATACCGGTGCTTGTTAAATCCAGTGGATAGTGAATCGTATCCGACAATTTCGAAAAGTTTGAACCCTTATCGGTCGAATAATCGATCAATAAGGCACGTGGACCTGTCCCCGAACTATTCACATCTAGACTCAGATTACTGAGCAATTCGATCTGCTGTGCGGGAAGTTTAAAAAGGATTGACTCCACCCCTCTAAAACTAATTGATTTGCCTGTAGTAGGCCATCCTGCGGTAAAACCGTAATCAACTTTCCCATTATTATAATCAATAACAGGTAACGGATTAAATGCAATAATAGGATCTGCATTTCCTAGATCGAAGTCCCATTTAAATAAAGTTTCTTCCTGAGAATTAACAGAGGCTTTTGAGGAAACTAATTTCCTAGCGCCATTTGCCCTTTGAAGCGGCGATACAATACTTTCAAAATCTTTAATTTTGAACTTTACTGAGAACACATTTTCGTCTAATTCATCTGAAATTTTCTTGTTCTTTTGACATGATGAAGCAACGGCTAATAAAAAGATGAATACCAAAGAAAATATGTTAAAATTAAATTTAACATTCTTTTTCATAAAATATCTATGGTTTATAATATATAAATAACCTTAAAGATACCTACTTAAGTAGAGTATTAAAACTTTGAAATTAAAATCTCCAACTTTTCACTACGGCACGTTGTTGTTTTATTAACTTTTATCACATATATTTTTGAATTTGAATTCGATTTATTTAACAGTAATTCATTGTTATTTCCTTTTGGAGAAACATATTCGCCATTAAACTCATCCCATTCATATAATAATGTACCATTTTCGTTACACCATAAGTAATTGTAACGATCATCAATCTTTTCGCTCAAAGTAACACGTATTTTATTCAACTTCTTATCGAATCGTACTTTCGCACCTTTTGGTTTTTCAACTTTATCAAAAACTTTAACTAATATTCTCTTTTTTTCAGATTTTTTGCCCTGCCACATACTTTCCACGAAATAAACAGTAGATTCATGGATATTATTGACACTCACATTCGATCCAGTAGCGAAAGGAACTGTTAATTGATGTTCGCTATACCAATTGTAAGTCAATCCACGACTTGCATGTTTTATGGATAGTACCTGTCCGCCATTATAACAGGTCTCGAGCGTATCGCCCCAGTTTGAAAGTGGCATTGCGAGTGCGCAGTCCATTTTATTGTTAATAGACCATACTGTTTCATAAACATGCTGTTGATGAGAATGGATACGAACTAATGAAGTTGTATCTTTCACAATCGCTTTTAATTGGTTTACACCCACTTCAAGCATACCCATATTCAAATAAATAGAGTCAATATTTTGATCAATTAACCGATTATTAAGATACCATTTCACTTCAAGTGTATTGGGGGATGGTTTTAACAATTTTAAAGAGAAAACAGACATGCTATCTGCATCTACAGGTTTACTCGCGACTGGCAGGGTAGCTAGAATTGGATTTGTTTTCTGATGTATGGTCTCTACAAAAACTTCTTGACAAACAGCACAAAAAGGAGCCACTAAGTATTGCATTTTACAAAATTCATGCGGTCTAAACCAAGTCGACTTTGATCCTGATCCTCCGTAAGAATATACACCAACACCTTGTGTCCCGACCCAATTCTTCCAAGGAACCTTTGTCGGATCAGACTCCTGACTACGATTAGGACCTTCAATTGCATATTGATTACCTGCCCAATATTCGTCGGCTAAAATAGAAAAAGAATGACCGATCTCATGAACAGCAATATCATTACTCATAAAGTTAACGGTTGCTGTCGCATACTTACCACCAGAACCTCCGTAAAAGGGAGAGTTTACCAAAATCACAACTTGTGTATAATTGGGAATATGCTCCTTTAATACCTGCTCGATAACCTGATACTTTTGTGGTACCACCAGCCGGTGCAGTCCTCCGTTATCGAAACTGCTTCCAAAGATGGTATTAGGTGATGCAATAGGAACTGGATATTTTTTTGTAAACTTATTAAAGCGGGCTGGATATTGACTCAAATCCGTATTGCCGTGTACACAGTCACTGGCAGTACAAGCATGTACAGCTCCAGATTCTAAAGACGGTGTTTTAATCGCGAATACATTAAA
The DNA here is from genome assembly GCF_012030425.1 of Sphingobacterium sp. B16(2022). Lineage (GTDB taxonomy): Bacteria > Bacteroidota > Bacteroidia > Sphingobacteriales > Sphingobacteriaceae > Sphingobacterium > Sphingobacterium anhuiense. The sequence continues at coordinate 253,078 of NZ_JAAUVN010000003.1, forward strand.
GTAATTACTGTACTGACGAAAGGGTTCCGTTTGAAAGAAATAATCTGTGAAACGTTTGGCATCTTCTTCAAAATCCATCAACTGCGCCTGTGTATAACCATCGCCCAAGATCACTAGGTTGACAACCTTTTGATCAGTACCTTGATATTGTAACGTATCGATCGCATAACGCTGTGCAAAACAATTGGGAAACAGGAGAAATAAAAATATAAAACTAAAAAGGAAATGCTGTAATCTGATATTCATTACGATAGGTATTGATTAGGTATTAGTTCATGTCTTTAATTTTGTGCTGCATCAGGTATTCACTGGGAGATACCTTCGTGATTTTTTTAAATACACGATTAAAATTCACCACATTATTAAAGCCGGTTTTAAAAGCGATATCCGATACATTCTCAGAAAGACCATGTATCAGCATTTTACAAGCTTGCTCAATGCGAATTTCATTGAGGAAAGTAATATAAGTTTTTCGGGTGTGTTTTTTAAAGTATTTACAGAAGGCATGCGGTGTCATATGGGCAATTGCCGCGATATCTTCCAAGGCTATCTTTTTCTCAAAATGCTTAAATGTATACTGAAAAATATCATTAATGCGAATCCCTTCTGCGTCAGAATACTTTTTTTGAGGAATTCCTGTATAAAGTGAAGTCCATAGATCTACTTTTTCAGCTAAATAATCGACAAGCCCCATAAATGCCGTTAAACGATCTAACCCATCCGTCTCATTAATCTGTAAAAACTTACGTTTGATCCCTGGATTTGAAGCGGCGTCCAGTTTTTTACTTACATTGATATTTTCTAGAAATGAACGGACTTCTGTCAATTCCGGCAATTGTAAGAAATCTTTAAACCGGGCGTAATCAAAGAATATATGAATCGCATGGATCTGCTCTTTTAAATCAGGATCAGGAACTAGCTCAGATCGTTGAAACATATGCGGTTCATCGGCATCTACAATATAAATTTCATCTTGTTTGAATTGATGTGTAAAATTGCCAATCAAAAAAGTACCTTCCCCCTTTAGAATGTATGTCAGTTGGATTTCTTTATGTCGATGATAGTTGCTGTAAAATTCAACCAACAGATCTTCTTGTACACAAACGGAACCTTGATTGGGGACAGGAACGGTAAACTGAACAATTTTCATTCTTACAAATAGCTACAAAAAAACAGATATTGTTTAATTATTCAAATTTAAACATTATAGCGGACAATAAACGTAAATTGTATTATAATTTATTCTTGACATTTTTAATAAAATCTGGTAACGTTGGATCTGCACCTGCCAGTTCAATAACAGTTCTTGATTTTGGATCCAGCCATAAGTATCGTGGGGTTCCAATAACATTATAGCTATTTTCGATAAAATCACGATCAGTCACGTTTAACAAATAACTGTTCATTCCTAATCCGATTTGTCGATTGCTTGCCCTCCAACGTTCATAATCTTCATCATCGGTCAAATACACAACTTCAACACCCATTTTTTTCAATTCGGCTTCTTTGCGTACTAAAACCGGTAAATCCATTTTTGAATTTTTGCCTTTACTTGACCAAACCGCAACAATTATCATTTTCTTATCTACTAGCTGGTCAAACTTCAAAGAATCACCTTTTAGATTACGAGGAGTAATAGCCGGAAAAACAGGCATATTAGCATAATAATTCTTGACATCATCTACTTTTGCAACAGCTGCTTTAACAAGTGGGTGTTTCTGAATAGCAGGATCTAAATGTGCTAAAATTTGATCATAATCTTTATAATTCTCCTTATTCAGGCTGATGTACTTAAAGGAATAGGGAATCAGAAATGATGCTTTTTGTTTGCTATTCAAAACATATTCTTCGTAAAATCTTTTATCATCTTTTCTAGCCCGAATTTCATTCGACTGTTTTGTTATTTCTTCAAGTCTATCTATAGTTTGATTATAGACAGACTCTTGTCCTCTGCTAAAGTTCATGAGCTTAGCATTCAAAGCAGCAGTTTCGTCGCTGTATTTGGCAAGCTGTTCATCTAATTCGTGCTGTACTTTTTCTTTGTTTTTATTGAATGCTATCAGTTCATTTGTCGTCAATGAATTTGTTTTTACCTCAATACTAAAATGATCGCCTTTTTCCTTGATAGCAACATCATAATCAGCATCAGCTTCCACATAAAGGGGCGTGCTATAATTAAAGGATTTCACAGCTCCCGAATCGGACCTGATGATCAGATCATAAAATGCATCAATGACCAACTCGCCTTCTAAAACGAACTTGCCTTGTTCTACTTTAGCTCGACGAAACTGCTGCATGGAATTATCGTGATCTTGCAAATAAACGGTACCATTTACTTCGGGATTTAAAGACCCCGTAATTTTATAGACAATTGGTGTTCCTTTTTTCTCCTGCTTTTTTTCTGGATTGGACTGACATGAACTTATAAAAAAGACGAAACATATCAGACAATAGTAAAGTGGTTGGTTCATAAAAAAATTGGTTGTAAACTCATCATGAATTTACAACCAATTTACAGAATTTTATTTATAAATTATTTTATTTTATAATTTTCGTATGTCGATCCATTTAATACTTTAACAACAGTTTTATTTGGTCCCGTTATTTTATAATTGGTGATCTGTCCATTCTTCCAAGTCATATCAACCGTATAATTTCCTCTAGCTTTCAATCCTTTTACGGCGCCATCTTTCCATGCTTTTGGCAATGCCGGCAGTAGGTGAATAAATCCGGAATGGCTTTGGAGAAGCATTTCTCCAATTCCGGCAGAACCTCCAAAATTACCATCTATCTGAAACGGCGGATGTGCACAGAACAGATTAGGGTAAGTACCTGCTCCGACTCCTTGATAGGTCGTTTCATTAACAAAAGCTGGTTTGAGCAATTGTCTTAAAATTTCTAAAGAATGGTCACCATCTTGCAACCTTGCCCAGAAAAGAATCTTCCATGCGCGAGACCAGCCTGTCCCCTCATCTCCTCTTACTTCTAATGTTTTACGAGCGGCCTCTGCCCACTCTTTATTTTGTTGTGGTGAAATGAAATGAGCCGGATATAATCCATATAAATGTGAAACGTGTCTATGTTTTGGTTCTATTTCAGTATAATCTTCCAACCATTCTTGCACACGGCCGCTTTTACTTACCACTACTGCTGGTGGAATCTGTGTCAACTTATCTTTTAACTTTTGAATAAAAGGATCGTTTAATTGCAAAAGACTATCCGCCTGAATCAAGTTCCCATAAAGTTCTCTAACAATTTGGTTATCAATCGTAGGTCCCATCACTACTGATGCGACTTCACCATTTGGAAGACGAAATCCATTTTCTGGAGAAACTGAAGGTGAAGTAACCAACCAGCCTGTCTTAGGATCCTTAACTAAAATATAATCATAAAACTCTGCTGCTCCTTTTAATACAGGATAAACTTCTTTTAAATAGGCTTTATCCTGAGTAAATTGATAATGCTCCCACAGGTGATTACATAACCATCCTGAAGCTGTACTCGACCCCCAAGATGCATTTTCTCCGGGTGCTGAGAAACCCCAAACATTTGTCATCATATAAACGACCCATCCTGGCGCATTGTAATAAGCTTTAGCCGTTTTTTCACCTGTCTTTGCAATACGCTTGATCAGGGCAATAAAAGGGGTATGGTATTCAGATAGATTACTTACTTCCACTCCCCAGTGATTCATTTGTGCATTGATGTTTAAGTGATAATCCCCATTCCAAGGTGTTTGAATCTGATGTGCCCATAATCCCTGCAAATTTGGAGGTAATGCATTCTTGTGTTCGGGAGCTGTGCTTGAAATACTCAAGTAGCGGCCAAATTGAAAATATAATGCGGCCAATCCATTATCTAAGGCTGGATTTTCAAAAAATTGCTGTAAACGTTTTCCAGTCGGAATATTCACCTTAGTCTGATCATCTGCGATGGTTAAAGCAACACGATCAAATTTCTTTGCAAATGCTTTTTTATGATTGCTATAGAGCTTTTCTTGTGCTATTTTTTCAGCAGTAGCGATATCCTGGCTGATCACCTGTTGTGGATCAGTTCCATAGTAATTCGTACTCGCTGCAAAAAGAACAGTAGCTTCGTCGGCACCTGTCAAGATCAATTGCTTACCATCATCCGTTAGTTTTCCGCCCTTAAATCTAATCTTCACTTTACTCGCAAACTGTAAGTTTTTGCCGCCTTTACCATCTGGCAAAGAACCCTGCAAAATAATCTCCCCATTTTTAACTTGATAAGAATCAATATTTTCAGCTCTTTCTAAGGCAATAGCAAAACTGATATTTTTTTTCTTTGAAGCAGTTAAGTGTACAACACCTACATTTTGATCAAAAGAAGTATAATAAGTCCTCTTATAATCCACTCCTCCTACAGTAAAGGAAGTCTGCGCGGTTGCATTGCCAATATTTAAGGATCTTTCATAATTTGAAACACCTTCAGCACTTAGTTTAAAATTGAATTTTAGAAATCCAAAATTCTGATAACAACCAAAAGGTGCATTGGCTCCGGTTCCGAAAGCAGATCCTTGGCCATTACAGACAAAATTCTTATTGACCAGTTCTTCTGCTTCTTTGTTCTTTCCAGCTATCAATAACTTCTGAATTTCACTGACACTCTTATATGCGTTATAATTATTAGGGTCTTCGGCAGAACCCGACCACATGGAAATTTCATTTAATACCAATGATTCAGACTGAATACCCCCATCAGGCATCATTCCGATTAACCCATTGCCTAAAGGAAGCGTTTCTTCCCAGCGGTTGGCAGGTTTGTCATACCACATGGTTAAAGCGTCTCTTTTTTGCGCTTGCGCCTGCAAGCAAGTCATGGCTGCCAGCGCAAATAATGTTGATTTTGTTATACCTTTCATTTCTTACTTAGAATATAATTCAAAGGATGCTACTGTGAATACATTTTTGGTTAACGTTTCCGTTGGAACAAATTTGATGTATTTTACTTTTACAACATCGTCAAAAATGATTTGCTGTAAAATCGGATTTGCTTTGATATTTGAAAATTCACCTTCCTTCAAAAGTTCCCATTGCTGTTTATTTTGACTGCTGTAAATTTTGTACTTCGTAGCTGTACCGATTGTTTTACCATCTTGACGAGGTAAGTATCCAAACCCGTTAATCGCTTCTTTCAATTCAAAAACAAATCCTTTCTCATAAGCAGTGACTGTTGCAAAAGTTTCCGCATTATTATCTATTGCTTTTGCCGATTCCGTAAAAGCTGCTGCCGTAAACTGCCTTGCACTTAATTTTTTGAATCCAGTATCCTCAAATTCAAAAGATTCATCAAATTCTTTAAATAAACCAAAATCACTTACTGTAATCGCTACAGGTGCAAATAATTGAATTCGTAGTTCATCCGTTGTAATGGGCTTCGTCAGTTTCATTAATCGATTTGCTCCGATACTGGTAGCTTTAGTGAGCAAGGTCCATTGCCCATTCACTTTCTGCTCAACTAAAACACTATCCAGACGTTGTCCTAATTTAATATTTTCTCTGATCTGGATAATATCAAATGTTTGCGCTGATTTCAATTTAATTTCCAGAGCAGCTTGATGCTCATCATCATTGGTTGCCCAATAGCTATAGCGATCATTATCGATAATATATTTCGTCCCGTATTCTCCAGTTTCATGATCGCGAGTAGTTGTTGCCGTAATCTGCGCATCTTTTGCTAAATTATTTTCAAACGTTTTTTTCACCTTTCTTCCGAAAGCTTCAAGTGATTTCACATCATTTTCATGCAGTTGTCCTGATGGCATCGGTGCCAATCCAAGATTCATATTTGCACCACGGCCTACAGATTTCAGATAGATCTCAAACAGTTCAGTTGGTGTTTTTACTTTCGCATTCTGCTCGGCATGATAAAACCACCCTGGTCGTTGTGGTACATCACATTCCGCAGGAATCCAGTATTTCCCATTTCTTACTCCTGAAGTCAGTGTTTTTTCATTTACCAATCCAGGAACTGCTTTTTTCCCATCAAGGCCTTCCGGCGTAAATGTAGCCCATGAGGTTTCTCCCGCAAATCCACTTTCATTTCCTACCCAACGCATATCTGGACCAACATCACTAAAAATCATGGCCATCGGTTGCAGTTTACGAACGATTGGCCAAGTTTTCTCCTCCCACGCATAATAGGTGTTGCGGTCAATCGTCCTTTTCTCTTTTAAACCTCCATAATAACCATCTCCACCATTGGCGCCATCATGCCAAGAGGTAAACAATTCACCATAATTAGACATTAACTCAGTCAATTGCGCCCGGTATGCATCAGCATAAGCGGCTGTTCCATATCTGGTATCATTTCGATCCCAAGCAGAAAGATAAACACCAAATTTCATGTTGTTTGCATGCGTCGCAGTCATAAAATCTTTAACCATATCCCCTTTTCCTTGTTTCCAGGGAGATGACGCTACACTATAAGTTGTCGTGGCTGTTGGCCATAAACAAAAGCCATCATGATGTTTTGCAACAGAGATGAGCCCTTTAAAGCCCCCAGAAGCCGCTGCCTTAGCAATTTGATTAGCATCAAAATTTGTAGGATTAAAGATAGCAGGATCTGCGTCACCATATCCCCACTCCTTATTTTGGAAGGTAGTTGGTGTATAATGTATTAAACAATACATATCCATTTCATGCCATTTCAACTGCCGTTCGGAAGGAAGTGCTCCATAAGGTTTTGGTGGATTTACCGGTTCAGATAGCAAAAAACTACCATTTACCCAGAGAAGACTAGAGAATAGAAAAGTAAACATATAATTAGATAAAGGTTTTAAGGTTTAAATATAGTTTAATTTTAGGGTATTAAAAATCTAACAAAATCATTTTCCTCAAGCAATCGATTGATTATATTTATATTACATATACAAAATAGTCATCACTAATCTTGATAAGGCATCAAGATTATCAATAAGATAAGCTCATTCATTTCATTTAAATTTGTTGTAGAACAATAGGGGAAAACTCATAAATTTTTTAAAAATGGAAGACAATAGAAACAAAAAAATTACAACAGCATCGGGCGCTCCTGTTGTAAACTACGAAGACACGATGACAATTGGCCCAAGAGGTCCGGTGCTATTACAAGATTATTTCCTCCATGAAAAACTGGCTCATTTCAACCGAGAACGTATTCCGGAACGTATTGTACATGCTAAGGGTTCTGGTGCCTATGGTACCTTCACGGTAACCAATGATATTTCGAAATACACAAGAGCAAAACTCTTTAATGGTATTGGAAAGCAAACAAAATTATTCATTCGCTTTTCAACTGTCGGAGGAGAAAGAGGTTCGGCAGATTCCGAACGTGATCCACGCGGATTTGCTGTTAAATTTTATACCGAAGATGGAAACTACGACTTGGTCGGTAATAACACGCCAGTCTTCTTTATCAAGGATGCTAAAAAATTTCCTGATTTTATTCACACTCAAAAGAGAGATCCTCATACTAACTGTAAATCGGCAACCATGGTCTGGGACTTCTGGTCACTCAATCCCGAATCATTGCACCAAGTAACGACTTTGATGTCCGATCGTGGAACGCCATTTGGATTCAGACATATGCACGGTTATGGAAGTCATACGTACTCTATGATCAACGCGCAAAATGAACGTGTCTATATCAAATACCACTTCAGAACACAACAAGGAATAAAAAATTTGACAGGTGCAGAAGCTGATGAAATGCGCGCTAAAGATATGGATTATGCACAACGTGATTTACATACAGCTATTGCGAAGGGTGATTTTCCGAAATGGAAGCTTTATATCCAAGTCATGACAGAATCGGAGACTAAAACGTTCCGTTGGAATCCATTTGACTTAACAAAAGTATGGTCACAGAAAGAATATCCTCTCATCGAGGTTGGTGAAATGGAATTAAATCAAAACCCAGATAATTACTTCGCTCATGTAGAACAAGTGGCTTTTGCTCCGGCACATATTGTAGATGGAATTGGATTCTCACCAGATAAAATGCTACAGGGACGTATATTATCTTACCCTGATGCTCAACGTTATCGTCTAGGGGGAAATTATGAACAGATTCCTGTGAACAGATGTCCTTTTATGACTAATAATTATCAACGTGATGGTCAGATGACTGTCAATGGGAATCAAGGGGCAGCTCCAAATTATTATCCAAATAGTTTTGATGGTCATTACGAAGACCAATCCTACAAGGAACCTGCATTGCAAGTAGATAGCCTAGTGGCTGATAATTATGACCGCAACGCTCCTGGTGAGGATGATCATTATACCCAGCCAGGTGATTTATACCGTTTATTGGATGCTGGACAGAAAGAACATCTCATTCAAAATATAGTAGGTGCTATGTCCGGAATTGAAGGACCAAAACGAGATGAAATTGTTATGCGACAACTGTGCCATTGGTTTAGAGCCGACATGAATTTAGGACTAGGAGTTGCTAAAGGATTAGGATTCTCTATGGATGAAATGGCGAAACATATGCCTCAAAAATAAAAAATCATTCGGCAATAATAAAAAGAGCGGAAATGTACCCATACACTTCCGCTCTTTTTATACCTTCGCAATACATCATAAACTATGATAATTATCAAAATTTAAAGCTTCACATCTACCTATACCACACTTATCCTAGCTTTTTAATAGTACTTATTCAGAATCGAATCAATATTGACAAAACTAAATGAATCGCATTACAATCGATTTAACTGTATGATAGGCTGTTATTTGAGATTGGAATCTTATAAATTTACAAAACCTAAGTTGTTCTACTGATTATTTTTTACGCAAAATTATTTGATAAAATATAAAAAATAAAATTTACAACTTGTACCTTTACCTCATCATGAACAAAGATCAATCTAAAATCATCCGCGAACAAGCCGATCGTTCTGCAACACGTGAGCATTCGGTGCCCCTATATCTTACTTCTAGTTTTATCTTTGATAGCGCAGAACAGGGAAGAGCTATTTTTGCTGATGAAGAGCAAGGAATGATATACTCCCGCTATGCCAATCCAAATACTTCAGAGCTTATTAACAAAGTTTGTATCCTAGAGGAAGCAGAAGCTGGGCTGTCCTTCTCTTCGGGTATGGCAGCAGTCTTTGCCTCTTTTGCAGGTATTGTTGAAAGTGGTGACCATATTGTTTCGTCACGCGCTATTTTTGGTTCAACTCACCAACTATTTACGCAACTATTCCCTCGTTGGGGAGTAACAACAACGTATGTTGATGCGGTCGATCCCGAAGAATGGGAAAAAGCCATTCAGCCGAATACAAAAATTATTTTCCTGGAATCACCTTCTAACCCTGGTCTGGAATTAGTAGATCTGGAATGGTTAGGTTCTTTAAAGAAAAAATATCCTAATATTATTTTAGCCATTGACAACTGCTTTGCAACACCTTATCTTCAAAAACCATTAAAGTATGGTTTTGATTTGTCAATTCATTCTGCTACAAAATATATGGACGGTCAGGGTCGTGTCCTTGGTGGATTAGTTGTAGGTAAACAGGAATTGATCGACAAATTAATGTTTTTCATTCGCCATACTGGTCCTTCCTTATCTCCTTTTAATGCTTGGGTCATCTCTAAAAGCTTAGATACACTGGGCTTACGTATGGATAGACATTGCAGCAACGCATTAGCATTAGCAACAGTTTTGGAAACAAACGAAGAAATTGAAGATGTTAAATATCCATTTCTTCCTTCCCATCCGCAATATGAGCTTGCAAAAAAACAGATGAAGGCCGGTGGTGGTATTGTCACTTTTGTTGTTAAAGGTGGAAAAGAGCGAGCTTTCCGTTTCTTAGACGAATTAAATATGATTTTATATACTTCTAATTTAGGGGATGCAAGATCAATCGCTACCCATCCTGCTTCTACAACGCATTCGAAATTAACAGAAGATGAACGTCTAAACCTTGGTATTCAACCGGGTAGTGTGCGTCTATCGGTTGGTTTAGAAGATCAGGAAGATATTATCCAGGATATCTTACAGGCATTGGAAAAAACTAAATAAAAAAAATAGAGCCATCTCCAAGAAGATGGCTCTATTCTTTATTTATGATCTGCTTATTTCAAAGATGCCAATGCAGCTTCGTAATTTGGCTCTTCTGTCACTTCCGCAACTTGCTCTTCATATAAAACTTTACCGTTTTCATCCAATGTAATGACTACACGGCTCAATAAACCCGCTAAAGGGCCATCGGAAAAACGCAATTGATATGCATCTGAAAAATTACTGTCTTTATATTCCGACAATGTAACCACATTATTCAAACCTTCCGCTGCACAAAAACGTCCTTGAGCAAATGGTAAATCTTTGGAAATACATAACACCACTGTATTTTCTAATCCTGACGCTGCTTTATTGAAAGCACGAACAGATGCTGCACAGGTACCTGTATCTACACTTGGGAAAATATTTAAAACTACTTTCTTTCCTTTATAATCTGCTAATGATTTATCAGATAAATCACCTGCTGTCAATTTAAAATCTGGAGCTTGATTTCCTACTGCTGGTAAATTTCCAACCGTATTAACTGCTCCACCTTTGAATGCTACTGTTGCCATAATTATTTTTTTTAGCAATTTAATGATTTCCTGTTAATCTTACTACAAAAATCACATTTATTAACACACATTCTTTCAAAATAAATATTTATCAATTTTCGCCAAAATAATATCGAAAAGCCACAAAAATTTACTATGTTAGCATTGTAATTCAAACACAAACGATAAACCAAATTTGATGTATATGAAGAAGTTACTAATTACCTTGCTTTGTGTATCGCCGTCTTTACTTTTAGCACAGGGATCTCAAGTCAATCTTCAGAGTCCAAAATCTGTCGGTATGGGTGGTGCAGGTTCTGCCTACTTTATAGATGAATCTTCCATCTTTTATAGCCCAGGAGCACTTTCAAAAATGAGCCACAATGCGGTTTCTGTAAACGGAAATGGTGTTATGTTTAAATCTGCTTTTCAAGCAACAGGAAGTTCTGTGGTGGATCATACTAAAAATCAGATAACGCCACCTTTTTCTGTTTTTGCCACAGTAGGACCTAAAAATACGTGGTGGAAAGCGGGTATAGGAATATATACACCTTATGGAGGTGCAGTAGACTGGGGCACTGAATGGACAGGTAAATACAGTTTAGTTAGTTTGTCGTTACGCGCCATATACATCCAACCTACCGTCAGTGTCAAATTAACGGACAACTTCAGCATCGGTGGGGGTTTTGTGTATAACATTGGTTCTGTGGATTTACAAAGTGCTGTTCCCGTTTATTTCCAAGATGGGTCATCAGGGTTGGCTGAATTAAAAGGAACCGGTACTGGAACAGGATATAATGTCGGTGTTCACTACAACTTAAATGAAGAATTTGCCATTTCTATGAGCTACCGATCTAAAGTTGTTACGAAATTAAAAGATGGAGATGCTAAATTCACAGTACCTGAAGCGGCGCAAGGAACATTTCCACCAGATAGTAAATTTAGCGCCGAACTTCCACTCCCATCTACTTTTGCTGTTGGTGTAACATTCCCGATCAGTGACAAAGTGAAAATGGCTGTGGATGGAACGGTGATCAATTACGATATTTATAAAGAACTAAACTTTGATTATAGTGGTGCAAATACTCCTGACACGCATTCCCCTAAGAATTATACAAAAGCAGGTTCTATTAAAGCGGGTATCGAATACTTGCCATCAGAGAAATTGCAACTCCGTATCGGTGGCGGTTATATCGCAACGCCTGTGAGTAAAGATTATGTCTATCCAGAAACTCCAGATAACAACCGTGTACTGATCGCTGGCGGTTTCACATACAAAATGAATCAGAAGTTTGATCTAACAGGCTCTTTTGCATACCAGAGAATATTACCTCGCGAAGCAAATAATGTAGACAGCCATTTATCAGGAACGTATACGACGAATATTTACGCACCAGGTATTGGATTGACGTACAAATTTTAAGCATTTATATTAAAAATGTTATTATCATGAACAGAAGAAATTTATATATAGGAGTTGCATTGGCGATACTGAGTATCACAGCATGTAAACCATCTCTCGACGAATTCACACCTTCAGCAGGAACAAAAGCTGACTTTAGTAAATATATTGCCATTGGAAATTCTCTTTCTGCAGGATTCGCTGATGGGGGACTATATCTTGATGGCCAAAAAGTAGCTTTTCCATTGCTCATCTCAGAACAACTTCAAAAAGTAGGCGGAGGCGAGTTCAAATCTCCATTTTTTAGCGAGGAGCAGTCCAATGGATCGGGCTATATTCGTCTTAAAGCATTGGTCAATGGCCAACCAGTAACAGAACAGGTTACAGACAAATTAGCTTACCGCTCCGCTAGTCCAAAATTATTAACGAAATTTACTGATCCGATCAATAATTTAGGGGTACCGGGTATGCGTATGGATATGGCTTTTGCACCTGGCATAGGAACAGCAGCTGGAAATATGTACTTCGAACGTCTATTACCAGAAGGCACTCCACCAACAATGAATTATTTCACTTATTCTACGTCACAAAATCATACGTTCTTTACATTTTCATTGGGAAATAATGATGTATTGGGGTATGCAACCAATGGAGCTGTTAATGAAGGTCCAACGACAACATTAACCTCTACAGCACTGTTCAATACCCTATTGAATAATTATGTAACAACATTAACAGCAAAAGGGCAAAAAGGTGTGTTAGCAACGATCCCTGATGTAACATCCGTGCCTTATTTTACAACAGTAACACGTCAAGCGCTTCTAGCGGCAGTAAATGCCGCAAGTACAACCAAAGTGACTGATATTTACATCGCAACTAAGACGGGCCCGCGAGCTGCTACGGATCAGGATTTCTTTGTCCTCCCTTTTTCATCGGCAGGTTTATTGGGTGTTCCAAATGTAAACAAAATACCTTACGGATTACACCCGCTCAATCCTGTTGAGGACAAATATGTTTTAGATACAAAAGAAGCTGCAGAAGTGGTAGTGCGTGTCAATGATTTCAATAAATCAATTAAATCGATCGCCGCGTCTAAAGGCTTAGCTGTCGCAGACGTCAATGCATTTTTAACAGCTGTTAAAAATGGCATCCGCATCGATGGTCTATCGGTAAGTGCGAAATATATCACTGGAAATGGGTTTTCATTGGACGGAATACATTTGACGCCTATTGGAAATGCATTAATGGCAAATGTATTTATTGAAGCCATCAATAAAACGTACGGTGCTCAAGTTCCGAGGTTAAATATATCTGATTATAGAGGTGTGAAACTTCCATAAAAATATTAATAAATGGTTTGGTAAAAGGGTGTATCATAATTATGATCACCCTTTTTATATTTATCCTCAATTAGATGTGTTTAGGGTAATAAGTATATCTTATTATGTATATAACCGCTTTGTAAGAAAAAAGTAATAACAAGTCATGTTATTTACGTGTCAGCGCAATTATATTGTTAATGAAAGCAAATTTCATTAAATTTGTATATACAAGGAGATTCAATCATGAAAGTAACACTAAATCGTCAAAATAAAGCAGTTCACTTTGAAGCAGCAAGCGAACTATCCAATGTAAAAGTAAATATTGATGGTTCAGAAGCTATTGGTGGTGAAGGCAAAGGAGTTCGCCCGATGGAATTAGTCTTAATGGCACTAGGCTCATGTAGTGTATTTGATCTTTCTTCTATTTTGACGAAACAGCGTCAGGAAATTGAAGATATACAAGTTGAGGTTGAGGGAAAACGCCGCGAGGAAATTCCAAATATCTTTACAGATATCCACATTAGCTTTTATCTAAAAGGTGCTATTGATGAAATTAAAGCTCAAAAGGCAGCAGAATTGGCGGTCAAAAAATACTGTTCGGTACATGATATGCTTGCCGCAGGTGGTATCAATATCACCTATTCACTCAAAATCAATTAATAATAGTGGAATGCTTAGCTCATAATCTGAACTTACGCATTGTAAAATAAAAACATACAAAAACCAGATAACTATTGCTATCTGGTTTTTGTATTTTAATATTATGCTCGCGAATTACAACCTCCCCTGCTCTTCCGTCTTTTTAGGTACAATGGAATTATTCTTTATCTTCTGATTGCCAAAATGATAGCGTAATGTTATATTGACTTTGCGTGTATCTCGATAATCGTTATAGTAATTATTTTGGTCCGCATATTTTGAAGATACCCTTTGTCTTTCCGATTTAAAAATATCCATAAAAGAAAGATTGACTTCAAACCGTTTACCAAAAAACTTACGGCTCGTGATCAGATAGGTACTAGAATAACCTGTGATCTTAAAAGGTCCCTGTATGGTAGGCGACTCAAAGGTGTTTCCAAGCTCAAGGTTCCAGTCGCTTTCTTTATTCAGCACGAAAATTGAACTAAAATTTCCATTGGCCATCCACACTCGATTACGATACAATTGCATATCGCTACCTTGATAATTATTGACATTGTACATCCCTTCCAGTTGTGCGTTTAAACTCCAATTTTTCAATAATTGAAAACTTTTACCCAAATCTACACCTGCTCCCTGCCCGTTTCGAATATTCGTGTAATGATAGATCAATTGATGATTTATATTATCTTGAATAGCAATCTCCATGGACGGCCATTGCTCATATCGATAAAATAAATCTACATTCCATTCTTTTTTCGTTAACGTAATATTGAGATTATGAATAATTGTAGCCTTCAACCGCGGATCTCCCTGAAAATAAGAAAAAAGATTATAATAGGACTTCGCCGGGTTTAACCACGAATAAGCAGGTCTGCTGATACGCTTACCGTAAGAAACCCCCCATTGGTATTCCTGATCTGTTTGGTACTGAGCATAGAAGGTTGGAAAGAGTACCCAATAATTTTGATTATTCCGGTCTTCCGGTTCTGAGACGACTCCTTCCAATGCCGTATTTTCAAGACGCAAACCTCCTTTCCAGCTCCATTTTCGCCATTTATATGCTATTGATCCATATACAGCCGCCTGCTGTTCATCGTAATCAAAAATATTACTCTTATCTGATCGAGGCTCAAAACTTCCTGAAGCATCATCTGAAAACATTAAGGTACTTTTCGTTTTCACAGCACTAAACTTACCTCCAAACTCAATGGCAATATTATTCATATTTACAGAAAGATCGAGCTGTGTTGTGAATAATTGGTTCTGTGTAGCATTGTCACTCAGAAAGCGCGTACTTTTAGGATCTTGATTCTTAAATTGTAGATCTGTCCATACATCCTGTAGATTAGATTTACGATTTGTTGTAAAATAGGAAGACCAATTTGCATTCCAGTTGGAATTTATTTTTTTATTAACCTGCAAGTAATAGTTATTGGTTTTACGCGATTCGATATGATCGTTCTGTGTTAAATAAGAAGACTCCAGTAACCTATCCTTATTATAGATGGAAGTCGGTACTTGATATAATCCTGTTGATTTTGGTCCATAATATCCGTTTAGACCGACGGCAATATTCCAGATACTATCCGGCGTGTAGTCGAGCGAAAACACATAACTGTTTTGACTATTATTTTTATCAACACGGGTCATAACACTTTCCCAGGAAGTTTCATCTTTGGGGTAGTAAACAAAATCTGTCCCATAGCGCGCATATGTCCCTCTTCCAAAATTATAAGTGGCGCGAACATTAACTTTTTCATTTTTATAGTATTGGGTCAGTCCAAATAGTTGCTTACCATAATTACTTTGCTCTGCCAATGCCAGTAGCGTACCTCTGTACCCAAATAGTTGCGATTTATTGAGTTTTATATTAATAATAGTACTTCCCTCCGCTTCATATTTTGCAGGTGGACTTGTAATGACCTCAATAGATTGAACATCCGATCCTGCTGTATTTTCGAGTAACGTTTTTAGTTCTTCCCCGCTCATCATCAGTTTTCTTTCATTAATCATGACAACTACTTTTTTGTCTCCACGTACAGTTATACTACTTCCACTTACCATAACCATAGGTGTCCGTTTTAAAATATCCCAACTGTTCAATCCGGATAGGTTACTTCCTTGCACATTAAACTCTAAACGATCAATTTTTCGAGTAACCCTTGGTCTTTTACCGGTTACTTGCGCTTCTTCCAATTTCGACTCATTAGGACTTAACTTTATTAATAATGGAACTTGTAAGGTATCTGATCGAAAATTCAATTCTCGGCTCTGATAATTTAAATGGGATATTGCCATACGATATAGCCGGTTGTCTTCTATTACAAAATCAAACCTACCGGCAGTGTCGAGACTTAATGTGTGGATGGGTTTACTTATACTGTCCAATAAAATGACAGTTGCTCCTTTCAAAGGAATTTCGTTTTGATCGCACACACTACCGGATAAACGCTTCCCTTGAGCCTGTCCAAGAAAAGGTAATAATAATAGAATAATTAGATACTTCATACTTGATTAAATTGCTGCTACAAAGTAGCCTCAAGTAGTGGAGAGCGATGGTTAATAAAGAGTTAATGGTAGGTTAAGGTTCCATTTATTCAAAATCGCAACCTATATTTGTATATGGAACTTAAGTCTAAAAACTATATTTATTTTTTCACGATCCTCTTTGTTATCCTTATGGGCATTCAATCCTATTTGCTCTTGAATTCTTTTCAATTGAAGAAAAGGGAGATATATTCGCTAACAAAAGAGAAACTAGGAAAAATAGATGAGACTGACGCTCTATTCGACAATGATCTCCTTAATAATCAAGACGCAACTTCTTACTACATACAACTAGCTCAGAAAAAAATTACGCTTGCAACGCTGGAAAGCAGTTATGCTGATAAAGTAAATAAAACTGAGAAAGCGTTGACACATTATGTAGATAGTCTTTTTTCCCCATTAGGTTTTCAGGTAAGATTACAAAAAGAGATTCTGCAAATCACCTTTCAAAACGCTCAAGAAAAACTGATCAAAAAACCAATAATTGTCTATAAAACAAGTGGTGAGATGACGCATCCATTGGAGTTATCTTCTGGAACCTGGTCTACTGAAAAAACTGTTAAACAGTTAACGAAAGAACAGTCAACAATCACTGCTGAGCAGGAAGATAAACAGTACAGTTTTCTTGTTCTTCGAAGATCAACGTTTGAGGTGGTCAATATCAACTGGATTGTTTTTAAGGAGTTAGCATTCCTACTCTTCAATTCAACATTGATTCTATTGGCTTTATTATTCTTATTTTATCGAACATATCAGAATTTAAAACAGCAACAGAGAAAGATTAGTCAGTTGCATGATGCCGTTGACAATATTTCGCATGAACTAAAAACGCCCATTGCAACGCTTAAAGTAGCTTTAAAAACAATTCAAAAACAACCTGATCCTACCATTCTAGCCGTTATGGAACGTCAAGTGGAACGTCTGGAAAACACTTTACAACCTTTGCATGAAAGTGACAAAACAGATGCAGACATCCCCATTACCTTTGATCAAGTGAAGATGATACTTGCTGATTTTAAACTTGCTCATCCTCATATAAAATTTGATATAAATGAGTTTTCAACAATCGAAATACCAATTAACGAATCCGATTTTACGACCATTATTGTCAATCTTATGAATAACAGCATCAAGTATGGTGCTTCTCATCTGAGTGTATCAATTTCCACGAACAAGAATTTATTTGAAATCCAAGTACGTGATAATGGGATAGGAATGGCTTTAAAAGAAATTCCTCATATCTTTGAGAAATTCTACCGCATACAAAAAAATAATATCCATGATAGCAAGGGTTTAGGACTAGGATTATATCTTGTCAATACGATTGTAGGGCGTCATCAAGGCAAAATAGACGTTACTAGCAAAATCAATATAGGAACTACTTTTAATATTATAATTCCCCATGAATAAACTTTTGTTAATTGAAGACGATGCTGATTTCGGATTTATGTTGCAGCATTATTTACAGCTTTCCGGATATGATGTGCACTGGATGCAAAGCCCAGCGGAATTACTGCTTGCTGAAAATATACTTCCTTACGATCTATTAATTTTGGATGTAATGTTACCCGTTAAAAGCGGTTTCACATTAGCGCAGGAGATCAAAGAATACTATCCTGAAGTCCCTTTTATTTTCCTAACCGCCAAAGAACAAAAAATAGATAAAATAACAGGTTTAAAAATTGGCGCTGACGATTACCTAACAAAACCCTGTGATCCAGAGGAATTAGTATTACGAATCCAAAATATCCTAAAGCGTAATAAAAAAACTGATCAGATCACATCAATTACCCTTGGTAGTTATCAATTTTTCCCTCAGCGATTACTCCTCACTCATCCACTGGAACAATTTAAACTAACAGAAAGAGAAGCGAAGCTCTTACAGTTTCTATGTCAACGCAATGGTTCTCTTGTGACAAGGGAAGAAATCTTACAGCAAGTCTGGGGTAACAGTGACTTTTTTAATGGCCGCAGCATGGATGTTTTCATTACGAGATTACGCAAGTACCTCAAACATGATTTAAATCTACACATTACTTCTTCAAGAGGTGTAGGCTTTAACATTTCCTTTTAAGTATGCGCGCTTGGTACTTATATCGTGATATTAGGTATCTAAACTATCTTCTCTTTTTTGCCATAATTTTTCTGCCCAACGACCAACAAACCAGAATGATACTGCCAAAATAAGAAAAAAGATTGCACGATTGATATTATCCCAAAGGTATTCTACATATCTTGTGTAGACATTCAATACAAAAAATACAAAACCAATTTCTCTTGTTGTATTGTCTTTCATCTTCAGTCCATAGATAACGAGACCTGCGGCTACTGCTGTCGACAACAGACCCCAATAAAAGATGTGGTACTGTCTTACTAAAGTCCATTCATAGAAATCTGAATAATTACCAAAAATAGAAAGAGACCACAATGAAATCATTAAGTATAGTAAGCCAATGAGGTAGCTTAGCGGTTGAAATTCTATCAGTTTTTTGAACCGTGGCTGCACATAAACAGCAATTAATGTCAGCATTAGTCCAAAAATAGTAAAACGTAGTGGGTAATTCATTCCCCAGAACTTAAATCCCCAATCACTATGATATGCTGTTTCGGTCGCAAACCAGATTCCTAATGCAACAAGCATAAATACCCATATGAGCTTAGATTTTAAGCGGTTCGCGAGATATCCGTATATGAGGACTGATAATAGAAATAGTAAAGAATAGTGCATACTATTCTTATCCAATACCTTTCCTAAAAATCCGATGCATGCTGCTGTCGAAAAAACACCTATCAACATCATGGTTTCAATAGAAAGATTTTTATTAGGAAATTTTGTTTTGTAACGAAAGCCGAGGGTATAAAACAATACAGCTAAAGCACCAAAAAAGAGACAGAATAAAATATTGGGCGCTTCGTACAGTGTATCTACAAATTTGAGAAATGCAGTATCAGTCATTAAAGAAAAAACTGCAAATACCAAAGATGCTAAGGCAACCCAAAATGCATACCGTGCTAGGCGCTTCCAATCAAAGCTTTTGACATCAATGCTATCGACCATAGCTTTTGCTGTCGATGCATCAATTACATTTTCCTTTTCCCAAAATTGTATTGCTTCTTCTAAGGATTCTTTTTCTTGTTTAGTAACGTCTAATTTCTTCATATAACTTTTGTGGTTGCAAAATACAAATTATACCTTTCACTTAGGGTATAGATTTGCAATAGCGTGACAATAATAAAGAGGTGAGCACTCTTAAAGTTCATTAAAAATAAGTAATTTTGCATGTTTGCAGAAATTCATCTGCGTTTGGAAGAAAACAGCGGTTACATGACAAAGAAAATCACACCTGATTTAGGTGAACAAAGTGAAGTTCAAGTATTTGGAGCACGTGTACATAACCTCAAAAATATTGACATTTCATTTCCTCGAAACGAATTGGTTGTTATTACAGGATTAAGTGGCAGTGGTAAATCGTCATTAGCTTTTGACACCATATACGCGGAAGGCCAAAGACGTTACATGGAAACATTTAGCGCTTATAGCCGTCAGTTTTTAGGTGGTATGGAACGACCGGATGTAGATAAAATTTCTGGTTTGAGTCCTGTGATTTCTATTGAACAAAAAACAACAAGCAAAAATCCGCGTTCTACTGTCGGCACCATCACTGAGGTGTATGATTTTATGCGTTTGCTATTTGCTCGCGCAAGTGAAGCATTTTCTTATGTTACAGGCAATCGCATGCAACGCATGTCTGACGACCAGATTGTTGATCGTATTTTAACCGATTTTGATGGACAGGCTTTGAATATTTTAGCTCCCGTGATCAAAGGGCGTAAAGGTCATTACCGTGAGTTGTTTGAGCAAATCCGTAAACAGGGTTATGTTAAAGTCCGTGTAGATGGAGAAATCGTAGATTTAACGCCTAAAATGCAGGTAGACCGCTATAAAATACACGATATTGAAATTGTGATCGACCGCTTAAAGGTTACTGCCGACGATAAAAAAAGGTTGCAAACATCTGTTATGCAAGCGATGAAGACAGCAAAAGGAATTATTAAGGTAGCCAATCAAGAAAATGTCGAGCAATTTTTCAGCCGCTATCTCATGGATGCCGAATCAGGTATTTCTTACGATGAACCGCAGCCTAATACGTTTTCATTTAACTCCCCATACGGTGCCTGTCCAAAATGTGATGGCCTAGGATATATTTTTGAAATTGACAAAAACACCGTTATCCCTGATGGAAAATTAAGCATTCAAAAAGGAGGCTTAGCTCCCTTAGGACCTGCAAAGGAGACCTGGAACTTCCAAGTGTTGAAAGCTGTGGCTAAAAAACTTGATTTTTCTTTGACAACACCGCTAGAGAAGTTGACAGAAGAGCAAATCGACACGTTACTATTTGGTGCTGAGGAGCCTATTTCAGTTGCTGTTTCCTACGGCAGTTACGATGTACGTGATTACCGCATTGAGTTTTCTGGTATTTTCAAAATGCTAGAGGAGCAGTCTGGCAAATCTAGTGATGATATGTCTTCTTTAGATGATTTCAGATCAAAGATTGTATGTCCAACTTGTCAAGGTGCAAGACTTAAAAAGGAATCACTTCATTTTAAATTTGCCGGTAAAAACATTTATGAACTGGCACATATGGATATTAAATCGCTATATGAATGGTTCTCAAATGTAAACGCTTCTTTAGATGAACGTCAACAGATCATTGCTACCGAAATATTAAAAGAAATACAATCACGTCTAGGTTTCTTACTGGATGTCGGTTTAAATTACCTGACTATAGATCGTTCTTCTAAATCGCTATCTGGTGGTGAAGCGCAACGTATCCGACTTGCGACACAAATAGGTTCCCAACTTGTCAATGTTTTATACATCTTGGATGAGCCGAGCATCGGTCTCCACCAGAGAGATAATGAGCGTCTGATCAATTCTCTAAAAAATTTACGTGATATCGGCAATTCGGTACTGGTTGTTGAACATGATAAAGACATGATCTTAAATGCAGACTATGTTATTGATATGGGACCTGCCGCGGGTGTCAATGGTGGTCAAGTGGTCGCTGAAGGGAAACCGAAAGATATCCTGAAATCAAAATCACTAACTGCAGCTTATTTAAATGGGAAAAAAGAGGTTGCGATTCCTTCAGAACGAAGAGCTGGAAACGGAAAAACATTATCTTTAAAAGGTGCAACAGGAAATAACTTAAAAAATGTTTCTGTTGATTTTCCACTTGGAAAATTAATTCTTGTCTCGGGTGTTTCGGGTTCTGGTAAATCAAGTTTGATTACTGGTACGTTATATCCGATTCTAAATAAACATTTTTTCCGTGCAAAAGGTATTCCACTTCCTTACAAAAGTATCGAAGGTCTGGAGCATGTCGATAAGGTCATTGAAATAGACCAAAGTCCGATCGGTCGTACGCCAAGATCAAACCCTTCTACTTATACGGGTGTATTTTCAGATATCAGAACTTTATTTGTCCAACTTCCTGAAGCGAAAATAAGGGGTTATAAACCGGGACGTTTTTCATTTAATGTGAAAGGCGGTCGTTGTGAAACTTGTCAAGGAGGTGGAATGAAGGTTGTGGAAATGAATTTCCTTCCTGATGTCCAGGTTCCTTGTGAAACATGTCATGGAAAACGTTATAACAGAGAAACTTTGGAGGTTCGCTTCAGAAGTAAATCCATCTCAGATATCCTGGATATGAGTGTTGATGAGGCAGTCATTTTCTTTGAAAATATTCCTTCCATCTATCGTAAGATTAAAACATTACAGGATGTTGGCTTGGGTTATATTACATTGGGACAGTCTTCAACAACATTATCGGGCGGGGAAGCACAACGGATTAAATTGGCGACAGAGCTTTCCAAGAAAGACACCGGAAATACATTTTATATCTTAGATGAGCCGACAACGGGTTTGCATTTTGAGGATGTTAATGTATTGATGGGCGTAATCAACCGATTAGTTGACCGTGGTAACACGATCTTAATCATCGAACATAATCTCGATGTTATTAAATGTGCTGATTGGGTGATTGACATTGGCCCTGAAGGTGGTAAAGAAGGCGGTAATGTCTTATTTGCAGGTGTACCTGAAGAGTTAATCAAAAATAAAAAGAGCGAAACGGCTCGATTCCTTAAACTGGAAATGCAATAACGAACAGTTAGATTTGATACGTAAGTATTACGTATCAAATCTAACTCATGAAAGTTAATAAGTAATGTAATTTATACGACAACTTTCTAACGGAATTAAAAGCATTCCTCATTAATTTCGTAACTTCGCGTCATATGTCGGATATTATTCAATTATTACCAGATAATGTTGCCAATCAAATTGCAGCGGGTGAAGTCGTACAAAGACCTGCCGCGGCGATCAAAGAATTGATTGAAAATGCTATTGATGCTGGGGCTGACAAGATACAATTGATCATCAAAGATGCTGGAAAATCATTAATTCAAGTGATTGATAATGGTTGTGGAATGAGCGTGACGGATGCACGTCTTTGTTTTGAACGACATGCTACTTCCAAAATTCGTAAAGCAGAAGATTTGTTTGCCATTCGTACAATGGGATTTCGAGGTGAAGCAATGGCTTCCATCGCTGCCATTGCACATGTGACATTAAAAACACGTCGTTTTGAGGATGAATTGGGTACTGTCGTAGAGATAGAGGGCTCTAAAATCATCAATCAAGCACCAGAAGCTGTCGCTGCTGGCACCAATATTTCCATTAAAAATCTATTTTACAATATACCTGCACGCCGAAACTTTTTAAAAAGCAATTCGGTCGAGATGCGTCATATTATTGAAGAGTTCCAACGGATAGCATTAGCTAATCCTGAAATCTTTTTGACGTTACATAGTGATGGTAATGAAATGTTTCATTTACCTGCGGAAACATTGAAACAACGTATTGTTCATCTATTTGGCAACACGTATAATCAGCGATTAGTACCTGTAGAAGAGGATACCACGATCATAAAAGTAAATGGTTTTGTAGGAAAGCCTCAGTTTGCTAAAAAAACAAGAGGGGAACAATTCTTCTTTGTTAATAAGCGATTTATCAGAGACCATTACTTGAATCATGCTGTGATGAATGCTTTTGAAGAAATTCTGCCAGCAGAAACATTTCCTTTATATGTACTTTTCATTGACATCGATCCTTCAAAGATTGATATCAATGTACACCCAACGAAAACGGAAATTAAATACGAAGATGAAAAGGCAATTTACGCGATCATCCGATCTGCTGTTAAAAGGTCTTTGGGACGATATAATATCGCGCCTTCTTTGGATTTTGAACAAGAAACAGGTTTCTCAAACATGATCACGCCAAAACCTTTGGACGAGATCATTGTACCTACGGTGAATTTTAATCCTGATTTTAATCCGTTTGAACCTGATCAGATTACAAAGACGACATTTTCGCGATCAGATAATTATCTCGCAGGTTTTGAAAAGAAAACGGCCATTCCTCAAAATTGGGATACTTTATATCAAATTACTGAACAGGATGAATCGATGCAACTGCCTTTAGAGCACGAACAACAAGACCGTCCAATTCATCAGATACAAGGTATAAAAAGTCAAGCGACAACGAAACAATTTTTTCAGATCCATAATCGATTCATTGTTTCACAAATTCATTCTGGTGTGATGCTGATCGATCAACAAGCTGCTCATGAACGCATCTTATTTGAACAGTTCAAATCACAGCTTGATCAACATAAAGGTTTGAGTCAACAGAGTCTGTTTCCTCAAAGTATTGATTTAAATCCTTCGGATAATGAATTGATGCAAGATTTATTGGAAGATATTCAAAGTTTAGGGTTTCAAATTCGTTCATTTGGAAAAAACAGCTATATCATTGACGGAATACCTGCAGATTTAGGTACCGGAATTGACGAACGTAAAATTATTGAACAGATCTTAGAAGATTATAAGAACAATCTTAATGATTTCAAAATTGAGAAACGTGAGAATTTAGCAAAAAGCTTAGCGCGCAATGCGGCAATAAAACCAGGTACTTTTCTGGATAATAATGCGATATCAGAACTTATTGATCAGCTTTTCGCTTGTGAGTCTCCAAATATCTCTATTTTTGGGAAACCAATCGTTATTACCATTACCTTACAGGAACTATTAGAAAAGTTTAGTAAAAATTAGAAAATAAAAATTATGTTTCCACAATTAACACCTGTTGTCAAGAACTTATTAATAGTCAATATTGTATTTTTTATTGGTTCTAATCTAAGTCCAATGGCGTACAATTATCTTCCAGTATTTTATCCAGATTCACCCTTTTTCAAAATTTGGCAGGTCATCACCCATATGTTTATGCATGCGGATCTATCACATATCTTTTTTAATATGTTTTCACTTGTGATGTTTGGCTCCCTTATTGAACAGGTTTTAGGACCTAAACGTTTTCTAAATTTATATTTACTTTCGGGTTTGGGTGCTTGGTTATTACAATCGGGTGTGCAGGGCATTGAACTGTACAATGCTACGGGTTCATTTTTTCCTCTGCATCATAGTTTAGATCTTTCTAATTTAGCTTCTAGCAATCCAAACCTTGTTAAAGAAATATACACGACTAGAATGTTAGGTGCTTCAGGTGCTGTTTACGGAATACTTTTATCATTTGCTTATCTATTTCCGAACTTACCATTGCAATTCTTATTTATACCAGTACCCGTTAAAGCCAAATACATGATAGGGGGATTTATTCTTCTCGAAATTTATATGAGTATATCTAGACCGGGCGATTCTGTTGCACACTTAGCTCATGTCGGTGGAGCTTTATTTGGTTATATACTATTAAAGGTCTGGGGTATAAAAAAAGGATTATATTAATTAACTTTATAAGATGAGGGAAAACTCGTTCAAAAACTTTATCAGGACAACCTTCGGTTCAGGCTCTCCCATTCCATTTATTATTGGTGGACAGGTTTTCCTATTTATTCTGATTTATTTTTTTGATCTCCTTTTTGAGCTGAAGATTATTTCTTTCCCTCTTTTTCAATGGAGCGTAGATAAACTAAGTTTACCAACAAATTTTCAGGCATTCATCCAGCAACCGTGGTCTCTAATTACGTATAACTTTCTATATACAGGCCTTTTCAACGTTGCTTTTGATTGTTTATGGCTATATTGGTTAGGTACTATTTTCTTTAATTTTTTAAATAGGAAACAGTTTCTTTTCATTTACATTGTCTCCGCTATCATGTCGGGACTGATCTTTTTAGTCTTCTCACACCTTGCTCTTTTCTCCAATACGATTAATCCTCCATTGAGCACTGGAGCATTTGGATTAGCTGCAATTTTAGCTGCTACAGCTACCTTAGTTCCAAAATATGAACTTAGACTATTGCTGTTTGGGAATGTTAAATTAAAGACTATCGCTATCATTTATTTTGCAATCCAGTTTTTGTTCTTTATTCTTACGAATAGACCTGCGGCCATCAGTTATTTTTGTTCCATTCTCTTTGGAATGGGATTTATTTATGCACTGCAATCGGGCATGGACTGGTCTAAAGTATTTAAAAGAAAACAGAAAAGATCCGCAAAAATGAAAGTTGTCGTTGGGAATGGTGCACAACAATCAAAGCATCATCGTTATGATTTGCCCAATCAGGATCAGATCGATCAAATTTTGGATAAGATATCCCTAACAGGCTATGATAGTCTAAGTTCACACGAAAAAGAAATTCTTTTCAAAGCAAGCAATAATAATAAGATCGATGGTTAAGCGTGTATTGTTAAAAAAAAAATTGGGCTATTTAAGCAGGACCGTTTTCATTTTTAACATTCTTGCTATTGTTGCTTTATTGATTAGCTATTCTGCTTCTTTCATCAATCCTAAGACAGTTTGGCCTATTGCATTTTTTGGTTTAGGTTATTTACCGATATTACTTGTCAATATTGGTTTTATCGCTTATTGGTTGTTAAGAAAACCTAAAATGATTGTATTTTCTTTAGCAACGATCTTACTTGGCTGGCCACTGCTAACAAAACATTGGAATTTACGTTCGAGCTCGCCAATAACTCAAAAAGCATCTGATCAGATCCGCGTACTTAGCTTCAATGCCCATCTTTTTAAAGATATCAACGACTCAAAGAAAAACTTCAAAAATGATGCGATAAAGATATTGGACAGTATTAAACCTGACATTGTCTGTTTCCAAGAATATTACAGTAAAATAAAAGGGAAATATGTCATCTCTAATGAGTTTAAGAGCAAACTAGGCTATGACTATCATTATTTTGCAGAAAGTGCCAAAAATGATTATGAGGCTTATGGAATGACCATATTCTCCAAATATCCGATTATAAATTCTGGTAATATCTTAGATAATGACTATGGTATCAACCGCATTTCGTACGCAGATATTGAAAAAAATGATAGTACTATCCGCGTCTACAATGTTCATCTCAGATCTTTTGCTCTTCAAAATGATGAAAAGGAATTTTTTCAAAATCCATCATCCAAAAAGGAGACTGATAATGCTGCTACACGTCGCATTGGACGAAAGCTTAAAAATGCTTTTGAATTTAGAAGTGAGCAGGCTAGTTCTTTAAAAAAACATATGGACGCTTGTCCTTTCCCTTTTATCGTAATGGGTGACTTTAATGATACTCCTATGAGCTATTCAGTAAATCGGGTGAGTAAGGGTCTCCACAATGCATTTAAAGAAAAAGGATCGGGTTGGGGAGTGACGCATTATGAATTATTGCCGATCTTTCAAATTGATTATATTTTTGCCAGTTCCAATTTTGATATCTTAAATTATCATGTGGTTAAAAGAAAATTATCAGACCACTACCCTATCTGGAGCGATTTGAAATTGAAGCACCTTTAGTGCATCTGAATTCCCAATGCACGAAATGCTCCTGCAACAAAATGATCTTTTCTATTTTTTATCTTAAAGTAAGCTTCTCTACCAAAATAATAACGTCCTACTAGTGCCTCAATATCTGATTGAATAATTTGATGCAGACGATCTGCTTCAAGTTTGTTCACAGCTATTCCTTTTTTTAATAAAAAGGAAATGAAATCATTAAACTCGGAGTCAGGCAAATTGTAACCACTCAAGAAATTTTCTATGGAATAAGCTGGCAATTTTTTTGTAAACCTATCATAAACAAATTCTTGTATACTATTGGAATGATATATTTCTCTATATTTAGCACTGATTTCATTGGAATCTATTGGAATGAGAACGTCGGGCTGAATTCCTCCTCCCCCAAATAGCATTTTCCCCTTACTGGTGGTATATAAATCATGAGGATTAAATTCGGTATCCAACGTCCATAGGTCAAATGTGGTCATATACTTAGACTGATCGTAATTTGCGCGCGTATATTTGCGCTGAATACATCTGCCCAAAGGCGTGTAATAACGTGCTACTGTCAGGTTAACGGCAGAGCCATCGGCAAAATCAAATTGTTCTTGAACTAATCCTTTGCCATAGGAACGACGACCGACTACTGTACCTCTGTCTAAATCCTGTAGCGCACCTGTCACGATCTCGCTTGCGGAAGCTGAATCTTCATTAATAAGTATTACGATGCGACCTTCACTAAAATCACCAGTTTCTTTTGAGAAATAATCCCTTCGCAATTCATTGGCTCCTTCGGTATACATCAGTAAACGCTTATCTTTAAAAAACATACTGGCTATTTCAATAGCTGTATGTACATAACCGCCGCCATTACCTCTCAAATCTAAAATTAAATCTTGCGCTCCACTTTTTCGAAGATCGCGCAATTTGATTTTAAAATCTTCAGAAGTCTGATGCCCAAAACGTCTTATTTTTACGTAAGCTACTTTAGGAGCTATCATGTAGGATGCATCCAATGTACTCACAGATACTTGATCGCGAACAACTTTGAGCGGAGTTGTCAAGATTTCGTTATTTCGTTTCACAATGATGTCTACTGTAGATCCTTTTTTACCTCGAATCAACTTGTCTACTTCATTTTCTGTCACACGTACGCCAGCTATATTTCGATTCGCAATTTTGACCAATCGATCTCCAATCTTCATTCCAGACTTTTCTGCAGGACCTGCTGAGATCATTCCGACAACAAGCAAGGTATCGTTAAGATTAAAATACTCAACACCAATACCATCAAAAGTTCCTTCCAGAGCCTCTGCTTGTGCTAAACGTTCATTGGGTTTTAAATAGGTTGAAAAAGGATCTAATCGGGTAATGATATGCTGAATGGCTTCATCCTGAATCGTATCCAAGCTTACTTTATCAACGTAATTGTCCGATATTAAATTAACTAGATATTGAACTTTTTCAGAATTACCGGTCAGTCCTCCTGCTAGAATAGAAGTTGACTGTTTATTACCTTGTTCATCGGCATATTTTTGCCCAAGCAATAGCCCCACGAGTAAAACTCCTGCGTATGTTGCTGCCACAAAAATATTCCGTTTTATACTTCCTTGCATATGAAAAGATGCTTCAAAAATACTAAGTTTTATCCATTAAAACCACAATATATGCGTTGATTTTTGGATTAAAACAAAAGTCGTTAAAAGTGGTTAATATGTGAAAGTTTTCTCAACTTTGTGTTTGTAACAATCAAATAATCTGCCAAAATGCACGAAATTGAACCTTTTTACAATTGGAGACATGATTATATCGCATCGGAAGATGAACAGTCTCCTTTTTACGGAACGATATATAATGAATTTGAATACGACAAACAGATTTATAATTTCCTTTTACACCCCCAGTGGGACGACTTTGGTTCACATACTTTATATTTGAAAGTACTATTTGTAGACTATGACAAGCAATTTTGCATCATCGAACTGATAGGCGAATGGAATGATGCCATTGATAATGATATTATGATTCTGAAGCGTGAAGTGATTGATTTGATGATCGCTTCGGGTATTAATCATTTTATATTAATTGGTGAAAATATTCTTAATTTTCATGCTTCGGATGATACTTATTATGAAGAATGGTTTCAGGATATTGATGATGGTTGGATAGCTGCTGTTAATTTTAGGACACATGTCATCACAGAATTTATGCAAAATAATATTGATTATTATATCAATTTTGGAGGAAACCTCAATGATCTTTCTTGGCGTACCCTAAAACCAATCCAAGTTTTCCATCATATCAATGAACAATTAACCAAACGATTGAATGGTTAATAACATTTGAAGATACTATGACATTCAAATTTTACTAAGATGAAGTGTTTGAATGCCTGTTCTCTATATTTTTACTTAACTTTGTTATATTAAAAAAAATCAAACGCTATGTCATTTAGAATAGAAAAAGATACCATGGGTGAAGTTCAAGTACCTGCAGATAAATACTGGGGTGCTCAAACTGAACGTTCACGCAATAATTTCAAAATTGGTCCTGCTGCATCTATGCCACATGAAATTATCGAAGGTTTTGCTTACTTAAAAAAAGCTGCTGCTTATGCAAATGCTGAATTAGGTGTATTACCTATTGAGAAACGTGATGCTATTGCTGCAGTTTGTGATGAGATCTTAGCTGGTAAATTGGACGATCAATTTCCATTGGTAATCTGGCAAACAGGCTCGGGAACTCAATCTAACATGAATTTAAATGAAGTAATTGCAAACCGTGCTCAGGTATTAGCTGGTTTCAAAATTGGAGAAGGTGAGCCTGTATTAAAAGCGAATGATGATGTGAACAAATCACAATCTTCTAATGACACCTACCCTACTGGAATGCACATAGCGGCCTATAAAGCAGTTGTTGAAGTAACAATTCCTGGTGTTGAAAAACTACGTGATACATTAGCAAAAAAATCTGCTGAATTCATGAATGTTGTTAAAATTGGCCGTACTCACTTAATGGATGCAACTCCTTTAACATTGGGTCAAGAATTATCAGGCTATGTAGCACAGTTGAATTATGGTATCAAAGCTGTTAAAAATACTTTAGCGCATTTGGCAGAAGTAGCATTAGGTGGTACTGCAGTTGGTACGGGATTAAATACACCTGCTGGATATGATGTCCTGGTAGCAAAATATATCGCTGAATTTACTGGTCATCCTTTCATTACTGCTGAGAATAAATTTGAAGCTTTAGCTGCGCATGATGCCATTGTTGAATCACACGGATCATTAAAACAATTAGCAGTTTCGTTAAATAAAATTGCTAACGATATCCGCATGTTGGCATCTGGCCCTCGCTCTGGTATTGGTGAAATTATTATTCCTGAAAATGAACCTGGTTCTTCAATCATGCCTGGAAAAGTTAACCCTACTCAATGTGAGGCTTTAACAATGGTTGCTGCTCAGGTAATGGGTAATGATGTTGCTATTACTATCGGTGGTACTCAAGGTCACTATGAATTGAACGTATTCAAACCTTTAATGGCGTCTAACTTTTTACAATCAGCTCGATTAATCGGAGATGCTTGTGTATCATTTGAAGAGCACTGTGCAAGTGGTATTGAACCAAATTATGCTCGTATTAAAGAATTAGTTGATAACTCTTTGATGTTGGTAACGGCTTTGAATACTAAAATAGGCTACTACAAATCGGCAGAAATTGCACAGACAGCACATAAAAATAACTCGACATTAAAAGAAACGGCTATTGCATTAGGATATGTAACTGCTGCAGAATTTGACGAGTGGGTAAAACCTGAAGAAATGGTAGGTAGCTTAAAATAAGGCTATGATTCCATTTTTAAATAAATTAAAAAATATCAAAGCATACCTATTTTTAGCAATGGGTATGCTTTTGCTATTTGGAAGTTGCAAATTCAATTCGGAAATGCAATCTGAGGGTGCTGGTTATTTGCAAGGGGAATGGAAACAAGACAGTATTGCCGACCAAGATCAAATGTTGCAATATACGCTCACGGATTTCCGTTTTACCTGTGACTCCATTTATGCACGCATGTATGTCCATGCTAAAACAAAGCAGATATCGGATAGCTGTTACAATAATGGGTCTTGGATCGAATATGCTAAAGGTATTTATGTTGTACGTGGTGACAGTG
Organism: Sphingobacterium sp. B16(2022); assembly: GCF_012030425.1. Classification (GTDB taxonomy): domain Bacteria; phylum Bacteroidota; class Bacteroidia; order Sphingobacteriales; family Sphingobacteriaceae; genus Sphingobacterium; species Sphingobacterium anhuiense. The sequence goes on from NZ_JAAUVN010000003.1 coordinate 284,583, forward strand.
TCATTGTCGATGGTATATACGTCAAAGAAAATGGCAAACAAAAAGTATCTGGTTGCTATCGCCAAGGTCAATATTTACCAAGGTTTAAAGTTGCTTTCCACTCTAAAGATTCTCTAGTATTAGAAAATAAATATGATCAGCGTCCTATCATATTACGTAAAACAAAGGATGTAATTTGTGTCCCGCAGAAACGCTGGCAATAAAAAAGAATAAACATGTAGCCATTTAATTTTTTAAATGGCTTTTTCTATCATTAACGACACGCTCGTCACTATCTGAGCAAAAAATATGAATAAAGGAATTATTGCATTGGCATTTGGAGGTCTCGCTATAGGAATGACAGAATTTTCTATGATGGGAATCTTACCAGACATCGCAAAAGACTTAAATATCGATATTCCAACAGCTGCCCATTTAATAGCACTTTATGCTATCGGTGTTGTTGTTGGTGCCCCTACATTAGTACTATTATCTGGAAAATACCCTCCTAAAAACGTTTTACTTTTTTTAATGGTTCTATTTTTCATTTTTAATGGATTATTTGCTATATCTCCTACCCATTTTACTATGCAACTTTCCAGATTTATGTCCGGTTTGCCACATGGAGCTTTCTTTGGTGTAGGTTCTGTTGTTGCAGCTAGATTAGCTCCTAAAGGTAAAGAGGCGCAGGCAATATCGATTATGTTTACAGGTATGACGATTGCTAATTTAGCAGGTGTGCCTTTAGGAACATATATCGGACATCATTACTCTTGGCGCATTACCTATGGTGTCATCAGTGTACTAGGCCTCCTGACATTTTTAATGATTTATCTTTGGTTACCAAAAATTGAATCTTCTAAACAAAATAATATCTTAGCACAGGTAAGTTTTTTCAAAAAGCAAGAAGCATGGCTACTGATGGCAATTATTGCAATCGGAACTGGAGGTCTTTTTGCTTGGATCAGCTATATTGCTCCATTGGTTACAAATGTATCTGGACTTGACCCTAATCGTGTGCCTATTATTATGATTTTAATCGGTATAGGTATGTTTTTTGGAAATTTATTGGGTGGAAAAATGGCTGATACCATCTCTCCGACAAAAGCGGCCATTGCTAGTTTTAGTGCTATGGCGATATGTTTAGTCTTTGTTTATTTTGTTTCACCATTTCAATGGTCAGCATACATTATGGCCTTTATTACGGGTTTGGTTTCTTTTACAATAGGTCCACCTACACAGATGATGTTGATCCGCACTGCTAAAGGTGCTGAAACTTTGGCTGCAGCGGGTGGTCAGGCAGCATTCAACTTGGGTAATACTTTAGGAGCTTATTTAGGAGGTATACCCATTACATATGGCTTAATGTATAATACTCCTTCTTTAGTAGGTGTTGGAATGGCCACTATAGGAGCTTTACTTGCTTGTGTATTCTTGGTTCAATTTGTACAAAAGAACAGAATCCCAAGTGCAGACTAACAGATAATATGACTGAAAAACTTAGCTATATCAGTGTCCTTCGAATTATTGCTACCATTGCAGTTATCGCGATACACGCATCTTCTGGTTACTTAAATAGTACTGATATAGCTGGGTTTGACTGGAAATATGCAAATCTGATAAATAGTTTCACTCGATTCTCTGTTCCCATATTTGTGATGCTTTCTGGGGCTCTCCTGCTGACGAAAGAAGAACATACAGGACAGTTTTATAAAAAAAGACTCCTTAAGATTTTTTATCCCTTTCTTTTTTGGACTATTATTTACTTTTTTTATAACACGAATGTGCTGGAATTAAATATAGACCAATTGATCTCTACATTGGTCTATAGACTCAAAAACGGTGCGAACGCACATCTTTGGTATCTCTATATGATCATGGGTCTATACCTTGCTATTCCTTTTCTTCAAAAGATCGTAAAGCATTCATCTATGAGAGAACTGGAGATTTTTTTAGTTTTATGGTTTATAACGCTGTTTATATTCAACAAAAACTTTTCAACCTATCTACCAAAATTCGATCTTACATTTTTTTCGAGTTATACAGGGTACTTGATCTTAGGTTATTATTTGAAGGTAAAAGATTTTAGTGGGATAAAATGGTGGTGTTTGTTTTTATTTATCATGGCTGCATTGGGAACAGCTTATTTTACTTATGAAATGAGTTTAAGCGCACATGAATTTCGTCCACTTTTATACGGTTATTTGTCACCGAATACAGTCCTTATTGCTACCGGCATATTTATATTCATCAAAACAATATCGAGTGATCTAAAACTTCCCCAGTGGGCAGTATGGATCGATCAATATAGTTTTGGAATATATCTCTGCCATATCCTGATTTTAAACTATGTACATCCGATATTACCCGTGGGCACATTTTTAAAGATTCCTTTAGCAACTTTTGTTACACTTGCCATCAGTATTATGGTTATATACGGTATTCGCAAAATTCCTTTTGGCAAATACATTTCTGGTTAATAAAAAAGCTTCAATAAGCGCAGGGCGAATTGAAGCTTTTTTATATTTGAGATTCGCGTAAGACTAGAAAGGTAAATCGTCGTCGTCATTTGATCCTGATAAATCAACTGGAGCTGGCATTTCAGCATAACCTGGAGCAGGAGCTGAAGCAGCAGTATTTGCTAATTTAGTAACTCTCCAAGCAACTAATGAATTGAAGTATGTTGTTACACCTTCTTTATTTGTCCAAGGACGACCACGTAAATTGAAAGAAACTTCAATTTCTTCACCTACAGTCAAACCATCAAAAATTGATGTTCTGTCTTGAGTAGCTTCAAAGCGAATATATTCAACAAACTGCGGATTTTCAGCGTAAGCCACGATTATATCACGCTTCTTAAATGACTCTGTTACTTGTTGCGTAGCACCTATTTCGTGTACTTTTCCTCTAATTTCCATAATCAAAAATATTAAACCGTAAAAATAAGCATTTTTTGAGTAAGAGATTAACTAACTTTGTACAAATATTATGGAAGTTTTCAACACCCCCAATAAAATCATCATCACTTGCAATAAGCGACTTTCTCCTTATTTGCAACAAGAAGTCGAAGAACTTGGCTTCGAGATCAAACGTTCTTTCTCTACTGGTGTAGAATTATTTAACACCTTGAATGAAACGATTAAGTTAAATTTGAATTTGCGCACTGCTTCTCAGATTCTTTATTCGATAAAAGAATTTAAAGCGTCCAACCCTCAGGAACTATACGATGAACTGAAAGACATCGCATGGGAAGAGCTTATTGCTTTTGACGGCTATTTTTCTGTGACTTCAAATGTCGATAACGAAACAATCACGACACCTTTATTTGCGAATTTGAAAGTTAAGGATGCCATAGTTGATCGTATCAAAGAAAAAAAGGACATTCGCCCAAATTCGGGTTCTGATTCAAACAAAGCTGTTATACATCTGTATTGGAAAGATGATCGCGCAGAAGTTTTTATCGATTCTTCCGGTGAAACACTAGCGAAACATGGTTATCGTAAACACCCTGGAAAGGCACCAATGTTAGAAGCACTTGCTGCTGGTACTATTCTTGCAACGAAATGGGATGGTCTATCATCTTTTGTCAACCCAATGTGTGGTTCTGGTACTTTAGCTATTGAAGCAGCATTGATCGCGACCAACCGTCGTCCTGGTCTTTACCGCATGAACTATTCGTTTATGCATTTCATTGGTTACGATGAAGAAGTCTTTTTTCAAGAAAGAAGAAATCTTAAAGAACAGGTCAATAAGAAAGCAAATCCGAAGATAATTGCTTCAGATCTTTCGCAACAGGCGGTAGATATTGCGATCATGAATGCCAAGACTGCTGGTGTAGATCAGCTTATTGATTTTCAAGTTTGTGATTTTGCTGACACAACTGTACCACAAGAAGAAAAAGGAATTGCTATATTTAACCCGGAATATGGTGAACGCCTTGGTAATCATAGTCAATTGGAATTAACATATAAACGTGTAGGTGACTTTCTAAAACAAAACTGCAAGGGTTATAAAGGTTACATTTTTACTGGAAATCCGGATCTTGCCAAAAAGATAGGCTTACGGGCTTCTAGAAAAGTTGAATTTTATAACGGTAAATTAGATTGTCGTTTATTAGAATACGAATTATACGAGGGAACTCGCGAAAAACCAAAAGTAATTTATGAATAAGATTATTGAAAGTACGGTTGCATTTGTACAGGACAGATTAAAATTTGCTGAATCTGGTCATGATTGGTCTCATATCCAACGTGTATGGAACAACACAAAATTAATTCTTCAAACTGAAGAGGCGGATTACCAAACTTGCGAACTAGCCGCTTTATTACATGATATTGCTGATAGCAAATTTCACGATGGAGATGAAACGATAGGCCCTCGTGTTGCTGGTGAATTTTTAACCTCTATAGGCGTTGATAAAGACGTAATTGAACATGTTGAAAAAATTATTTTAAACATGTCTTTTAAGGCAAGTCTTGGCGAAATCGTTTTTCATTCTAAGGAACTTGAGATTGTTCAGGATGCTGATCGTTTGGATGCAATAGGTGCAATTGGTGTTGCTCGAGCATTCAACTATGGTGGTCATAAAAACAGAGAAATGTATAATCCGAATGTCCCTGTTCAAGAATATCAGGACAAGGAAAGCTACAAACATTCTGAAGCACCGACAATTAATCATTTTCACGAAAAGCTTTTATTGCTTAAAGATAAAATGAATACCAAAGCCGCTCAAGCTATCGCTGAAAAAAGACATGAATTTATGCTTTCTTTTTTAGATGAATTTTATGCTGAGTGGGAAGGTAAACGATAATTATAATAAAACTTAATATTTCCTTAACTCGGAAATTACACAAAAATGGTACTTTCGATAATTATCGAGGTACCATTTTTTTTGTTTAAATTTAGTCTGTAAAACTAAGCCCGTAATAAATTGCAATCTATGCGAACAGGTTATGATCGCTTATTTTTTATATTTAAAACAAAAAGAGCTCGTAGGCTCCTAAGTAAAACAAAGTATTCGTCTATACCAGAAAACATGAATACTACTTTATATTTATATCCGATGAAAAAAACAGTTTTTGTAATCCTTGCCACTATGGCCGTTATGGGAATCACTGAAGTAAATGCTCAAACCAAAATCATTGCTCACCGTGGAGCTTTTAAAAACACGAAAGTTCCGGAAAATTCAATTGCTTCGTTAAAAGCCGCTAAGGATTTAAATCTCTGGGGTTCGGAATATGATGTACATCTTACAAAGGATAATGTACTTGTTGTCAATCATGATAATGATTTTTACGGAATAGATATTGCGACCGCTACTTACCAGGAGTTATTGGCCAAAAGCCATCCAAATGGAGAGAAAATTCCTACTTTGGAGGAATATATCAAAGCAGGGTTAAAGCTTAAAGGTTTAAAATTAATTCTTGAATTGAAGACTAATAAACTAGGACTGGAACGTACTTTGGAGGCTACTGAAAAAGCTGTCGCTTTAGTAAAAGAATTAAAAGCTGAAAAAGTAACTGAATATATTGCTTTCAGTTATGATGCTTGTAAAAAGATCCATGAACTTGATCCTAAAGCTAAGGTAGCCTATTTAAATGGCGATATTGCTCCTGATCAAATTAAAAAGGATGGTTTAACGGGTATTGATTATCATCTTAGTGTTTTCACGAAAAACCCAACCTGGTTACAAGAATCAAAAGCATTAAAGCTGACGACAAATGCTTGGACAGTTAATAAAGAAGATGATATGAAATCTCTGATCAGTCAAAAGATTGATTACATTACAACGAATGAACCTGAGCTTTTAAAGACTTTACTCAAAAAATAATTAACCTTGTATAGCAGTTCATATATATGAACAACACATTTATAAAAAAATAAGTTAATGAAAAAAATTATTCTTGCTTTCTCTATTTTACTTGTGGGTTTAGGAAGTGCTCTTGCACAGCAAATGCGAGTGGCCACCTACAATATAAGACAGAAAAATGATCATGATATTGGTAATATGTGGAATGAACGCAGAGATGCTGTAGCCAATTTGATTAAATTCCATAATTTCGAAATTTTCGGTATACAGGAAGCATTTATTGACCAAGTGAAAGATCTTCAAGACCGTCTTCCTGATTTTAAATCGATAGGTGTTGGTAGAGATGATGGTGCAGAAAAAGGAGAACATTCTTCAATTTTTTATAACAAGAACCGTTTTGATGCTATTAAAAGCGGAACTTTCTGGTTGTCTGCGACAGATACAAAACAACCCAATAAAGGCTGGGATGCTGCACTGCCACGAATCTGCACATGGGCAGTTTTAAAGGATAAAAAAAGTGGAAAATCATTTATTTTTATGAATACGCACTTTGACCATGTTGGTGTTGAAGCGAGAAAAGAAAGTGCTAAATTAATCTTAACTAAGGCAAAGGAATTAGCCGATAATCTTCCTTTAATCTTAACAGGTGATTTCAATGTTGATGAACATAATGAAGCATATTTTACTTTAGCAAATAGCAAAACTGTGGTCGATAGTTATACCGTTAGTCCTCGAATCTATGAACCAAGCTCTTCTTTTAATGGCTGGGGTAAAAGTATTAAACAGAAAGAAAGGATAGATCATATTTTTGTTGTTCCTAAAACAAAAGTAAGTAACTATGCAATATTGACTGATACGTATCAGGGAAAATTTCCGTCAGATCATTTTCCTGTTATTGTAGATTTATCGCTATAAAACAGAATTATATTGTGCCGGTCTAAAACCGGCGCAATTAAACTACCTTTTCCCTTGATTTATCAAGAGTTAGACGATCATTTGGGTATCCACTCACCCTTCTAAATACGGTAAATATTCGTACTCTTCGTTAAACTTTAGATTCCTTTTGCGTTCTAATTTGTAGTTTTACAAAAAAAAGACATGAAAAGTATCTTATCATACGCTCTTATTGCATCAGGATTATTCTTTGCAACTCAATCTCAAGCTCAGTCCAAAGGGCTTTCTAAGTTAAAGGATATCTTAAATTCTACATCTGCTCAAAATAAAACAAATAGCGATACTACTACGAGTAAAGTTGTTCCCTCTAATCAGGCTGTCGTAAAAAATATTACAAAGAAAGAAGCTACTTCAGGTATAAAAGAAGCTTTAGCTAAAGGATTGACTAACAGTGTTAATATTCTTTCTGTAAAAGATGGTTTTTTAGGAGATGCCGCAGTCAAAATTTTAATGCCTGCTGAAGCTCAAAAAGTAGAAAAAGCACTTCGCGCAGTAGGTATGGGTTCTTTGTGTGATCAGTTTATCAGCAGTATGAATAGAGCTGCGGAAACAGCTGTTAGTGAAGCAGGGACTGTTTTTGTCAACTCTTTATCGAAAATGACGATTACAGATGCTTACAATATTTTATTAAGTGGTAATCAAATTGCCGCAACGACTTTCTTTAAAACAAATACTTCGACCGAACTGACTTCAAAATTCTCTCCTGTTATAGACAAGGCAATGGGGGCTAATAATGTATCGGGTTACTGGAATCAATTAACGACTGCTTATAACAATTTACCATTTTCAAAAAAGGTAGAAACCAATTTAACAGGTTACGTTACGCAAAAAGCTATCGATGGATTATTTGTAAAAGTAGCAGATCAAGAGTTAAAGATCAGAGAAAATATTGGTGGATCGCGAAACACGGATTTACTATCAAAAGTATTCGGCTGGGCTGATAATCAAAAATAAGGTATTGGACAGAATTTTTAATTCTGTCTACACCTTTACGTTTCTTTTGTTAATATGGCTAAAATATAGCCTGGACCAATTTTTATACTGGTATATAGTAGCAAGTCCGATCAATAATAAGATAGACTTCACAAATAAATTTACTCCAAAATAAGGTGTGATCTGCACATGTTTCGCCATTAGTATTAAAGCGAAAAACATATAATATAATCCACAAATAATCAGATAAATTTGAAATGCTTTTCTTAAGATTCGTTGATTCTTTGTCTTGATTAAAATCCAAAACGGAATTAGAAGGTATATAAATTGACTAATATAGATCAATTGTCTAATAGAATTATCCATACTAAAAAGTAAAAATAACTGAGCGATAAAAAGAAGGAGAAACATTGCTTTTAATAAACGCAACATACTGGAAATCAAATTTTAAGTTTTTTAAATTTACAAAAAAAATATTGTTTTACAAATAATAAACTATAAAAGTCAAAATTCGCTAATGCTCACATTTTTTGTAATTTTGCAGGGCATAATCACATTAATGATATAAAAAGTATGAGTAAGTTCGAGATCAATAACATCAGTGATTTTTCAGTTTTTGAAAGATTCCAACGTTATGTACAGATAGATACACAGTCGGATGCAAGTTCGCCTACTTGTCCTTCGACAGAAAAGCAAAAAAATTTAGGCAATCTTCTTGTGGAGGAATTACTGGCATTGGGAATTTCTGATGCAGCCATGGATGAAAATGGCTATGTATATGCAACTATCCCTTCCAATAGTACTAAAAAAGTACCTACTATTTGTTTCTGTTCACATATGGACACGTCACCTGACTCCTCAGGTAAAGATGTTAAACCTTTGGTTCATCATGATTATCAAGGTCAGGATCTGGTATTACCGGATGATAACAGTATTATCATCAAATATTCGGAACATCCTGATCTGGCAAATCAAATCGGTCATAATATTATTACAGCGAGCGGTACAACACTATTGGGCGCCGATGATAAGGCGGGAATTGCAGAAATAATGGATGCAGCTCGTTTATTAATGAAACATCCTGAGATCAAGCATGGGGATATAAAAATCTTATTTACGCCAGATGAAGAAATTGGAAGAGGGGTTGACAAAGCTGATCTTAAACGCCTAGCTGCTGATTATGCATACACGATGGATGGTGAAAAAGCGGGCACGATAGAAGATGAAACTTTTTCTGCAGATGGTGCAACATTAACCATACATGGTGTTTCCGTTCATCCTGGATTTGCTAAAGGAAAAATGCAAAGTGCTATCAAAATTGCTAGTGCAATCATAGAGGCTTTACCCCAGGACCGCCTGTCGCCAGAAAGTACAAATAAAAAAGATGGTTTTGTTCATCCGACAAATATCTCGGGCACAGTGGAAAAAGCAGAAATCCATTTTATTATCCGTGATCACCTTACAGCTAATTTAGTAAAGCATGAATCTGAGCTGGAAGCTATTGCAAAATCTATAGTCGCTCAATACCCTAACTGCAGTTATACGTTCGAAGTAAAGGAACAGTACCGCAACATGAAGGAAATTCTAGATCAATATCCTCAAATCATGGAAATTGGAATTGAAGCAATTACACGGGCTGGCATGAAGGCTGCACGCAGAAGTATTCGCGGTGGTACTGATGGTTCGCGTTTATCTTTTATGGGATTACCTTGTCCTAATATTTTTGCTGGTGGACACGCCTTCCATGGAAAACAGGAATGGGTATCTGAACAAGATATGCAAAAAGCTGTTTTAACAATTTTGCATGTAGCCTCTCTTTGGGAAGAAAAATAATCATTAACTTCATACATATTCAACGCGTTTAAGGAAATAACATATATGCAATCTAACGAAGTTTTAAAAGCAATACAGAGCCGAAGATCAGTTTTTCAAGCTAATTTTACGGATCAAGATGTTAATAAAGAAGATATCTTAACGATTTTAGAAGCGGCGAATGCTGCTCCTACTCATAAAAGAACGCAACCTTGGCGTTTTACTATTTTCAAAGGCGAAGGTCTTTTACGTCTAGGCACTGAACTTTCGCGTATTTATAAAGCGGTCACTCCTCCAGAAAAATACTTTGAAAAAACAGAAATCACTATGGGTGAAAAGGCTACGCAATCCAAAGTTGCAATAGCTTTAATTGTCAATTATACTGGTGACGTTCCTGAGTGGGAAGAACTGGCGGCAACATCTTGTGCGATTGAAAATATGTGGTTAGCGGCACATTCTTTAGGATTGGGAGGTTATTGGGCTACTCCAGGATTAATCAATCACTTAAGCAATTTCTTAAATTTAGAAGAGAATCAAAAGTGCATTGGGTTGTTCTATTTAGGACACCATGAAACAGAAGCTAGAGAACCTGTTCGATCTCCTATTGCGGACAAAATCCGTTGGGAGGAATAAAAATATTCTTTAATTATAAAAAAGGTCGACCCAATAGTCGACCTTTTTTATTGCAGTTTATTATTAAACTTCTTAATCTCAAATTTTTAAAAATTTATTTTCACAGTCTACGATATATTCGTAAATTAAACCAAAATTGGCCTATGAAAATAATCATATCCTTCTTATTATACATAATCTTTACATTCTCTCCAAGTTTCGCCCAAAGCGTGATTAAAGGTGTTGTATTGGATAGGGAGACTAAGCAACCTATTCACGGAGCTACTGTTTATATCAATAATTCATCTTCTGCAACCAGTACTGCAAAGGATGGTAGTTTCCAACTGCACCAAAAAATTATCCAGAATCAAGAACTGGTCATTTCAAATATTGGATATGAGGCCGCATTTGAAACAATTACTACTAATAATTATGAAAAGGTAAAGATTTATTTAACACGTAAGATTACTACTTTAGAAGAAGTTAGTGTTATCCCGTTTGAAAAAGATGGTTGGGCAAAGTGGGGTAAATATTTTACGGAAAGCTTTATCGGAACAAGTAAATTTGCCCAAAAAACGAAAATATTAAATCCAGATATACTGCGATTCCGATATAATAAATCATCAAAAATATTAACTGTAATAGCGAACGAACCAATACAAATAGACAATAAAGAACTGGGTTATATGATCTCATACGATCTCATTAGTTTTCGATCAAACTTTCCTGAAAATACAATTCAATTTGAAGGTTTTAGCTATTTTAAAGATTATAAGCGGATTACAAAGAGTATATTGACGCAAAGAAGAGTGGCCTACCAGCTTTCCATGATGCGCTTTATACGAAGTTTATATGAACATAAATGGCAGGAGGATGGTTATGTAGTCCGCGAGCTTACTAAAAAAGAAAATCTAGAAAGAAAAGATGCCCAGGAAAAACTGAAAACAATAACGTCACTGGTCAATACGAAATATGAAGGTAAATGGAACTCATTTTATATACTGCAATCAGAAATCATCAAAGATAGTGTGACTAAATATCAAAATATCATGCGGCAACCTGCGTTCTATGACGTCTTAGGAAAACAGTTAACTGAATCTGATCTTGAAAAAGGAAGCTTGGGAAATCAATTAAAGGAAATTCACCATCAAAATTACATTCATATCTTAAATAGGACCCAAAAAATAGACCTCGATTATTTCAATTCTAACAATGCTTATGATGAATCATCTCGTTTAAAAATAGATGACGATTCATCCATTGTCATAAATTATCAAGGAAACTATACGCCTGCTATACAATGGTCAATGGAAGGTTTTTTTGCCTGGTATTCTAAAGTTGGCAATATGCTCCCCTTGGATTATACTGTACAGGAAAATAATAAATAGTCTTTCTTAATTACTTTTTTCTACAATTCCAAAACAATGTGTCGGCTTGAAAGCTTGGGTAGGATTTTCTATAGGAAAGCTAATAATTAATTTACCTTTTTTTCCATGCCACTTGGGTCCCTTGTCTATTAATCTTAATATCTCCTTTTTTAGAACTTCATTGGGTGCGTCTTCAAAATTAACATTTTTTAATTTTCCATTTTTATCAACTTCAAAATTCAGGATAATTTTACCTCCTACATCCCGCACCTGTACATTTCTTTGCAGATATTGCTCGAATGCATTCCATCCTTCTATCGGTGAGGCATCTCCACCAGTTAAGATGGGTTCAATCCCAATCTTATTTTCAGGGGAACTCAGCTCGACTTCTGTCGTTCTACTTTTATTTGTATTAAAATTCTTAAAATAAATAAAGGCGATAAGCACGACAAAAATGACTGCTGCTGCTGATCCAACTGCCAATCGTTGCCAAGTATAAAACTGGGCATTACGGGTAGATATCGTTTGCTCCACGCGGCGGTTTAAACGCTGTTGCAACAAACTCAATTGTCGTACATCCACTCCTTTTTGCAAACGATAACCTTCAATTGCATCCTGCAAAAAAGGATCTTCCAATGCTTCTTTCTCTAGTTGAAACATTTCCTCTTTATTCATCAGACCACTGATGTAGTTATGAATTCTGGATAATTGATAATTATTTTCCATTTTACTTACTCTCCATACAAATTTTAAGATTTCGCTTGCCATTTTGAATATAGCTTTTCACTTTATTCATTTCTATTCCGGTAAGGACTACGATATCTTTATAACACTTTTGCTCTAAATAAAATAACCTGATACAACGCTCCTGCTCAGGTTTTAGCGTCAACATGCACATTTCTAATTTTTCAAATTGACTTTCGCTCCATTCTTTGGGATCAGATTCATCTAAATAATCATGACCAACCGCAACTTGTTCATCAATATCAACATACTGCGTTCCCTTTTCTTTCCTCAGCTGCATGAGGCAAAAATTTTTAGAAAATGTGTAAAGCCAGCTTTTAAAATTATCGACCTCGTGGATGCGCAATTTCCGAATCAATTCTTCAAAAATTTGCATGACGGCATCCTGACTCTTTTCGGCATCGTGCAAATATTTAAAACATACACCATAAAGCAATGACATATAGGGAGCATACAATTTACCCAAAAGATCCAGATCTCCTGTACTTCGATATTGTATTAATAATTCCTTTTCTGTCATGCTCGGGATATTACTTTGCTTAATTGATGCTTTAAGATACATAATTCCATAAAACAATCAAGCAAAGATTAATATTATGTTTCACTTTTATATCGAGTTATTGAAATTCTATCGCTTCAAATTGATTGTAGTATCTTCGTACAATCAAAACTTGATAGTCTTTATCAATTATTTGATGACATTTTAAAGAATAATAGATGCTTATGAATGAATATGAATTAATAGCTATTGGCTTATATATGGCCTTAATGATTGGAATTGGAATTTACTCTTGGAGGAAGTCAAACAGTAATTCCGATGATTTTTTGATCGGTGGGCGCAAGATGGGCGCGGCTGTGACTGCTTTATCGGCAGGTGCAGCAGACATGAGCGGCTGGTTACTCATGGGACTTCCCGGTGCGATGTATCTTTCAGGATTATCCAGTGCATGGATTGCAATTGGTCTGACTATTGGCGCATACTTCAATTATGTTATTGTAGCCCCTCGACTTCGGGTATATACAGAAGTTGCCCAAAATGCAATTACACTCCCTGTATTTTTTGAGAATCGTTTTAAAGATAAGACCCAGCTCTTAAAAATTGTTTCTTCAATTTTCATTTTAGTATTTTTCACTTTATATACTTCAGCTGGTATGGTTTCGGGAGGTCGATTGTTTGAATCTGCTTTTGGTATTGATTACTATACTGGATTGTATGCTACAACTTTTGTTGTTGTACTGTATACTTTCTTAGGTGGATTTTTAGCTGTTAGCTTAACAGATTTTGTGCAGGGAACAATTATGGTTACTGCGCTTGTTATTATTCCAATTGTACTGATTATCCAACTTGATGGACTGGGTAATACATTGGATATTATACATAATAAAGGTGCTAATTATTTAGATTTACTAAAGGGTACCACCACTGTATCGATCGTATCTTTACTCGCTTGGGGATTGGGTTACTTTGGGCAACCTCATATTTTAGTGCGATTTATGGCTATTGGAGATGTTAAAGATATCCCTAAAGCTAAAAGAATCGGAATTAGCTGGATGATTCTAACTGTTGGGGGAGCATTACTTTTGGGATTATTTGGAATAGCTTATTTATATAAGTTTGATCAAACTACTATGTTGCAATTTGATCAATCAAAGGAATTGTCAGAAACTATTTTTATCCATCTTTCGAGAACTTTATTTCATCCCTTAATTGGCGGTTTTCTCTTATCCGCAATTTTAGCAGCTGTCATGAGTACCATATCTTCTCAATTATTAGTGACCTCTAGCTCAATGACAGAAGATATTTATAAAGCTTTTTTTAATAAAACAGCCTCTCCTAAACGTATGTTACTCGTAAGTAGACTATCTGTGCTTATTGTAGCGATAATTGCCTTACTACTCTCCCTAAACCCTAAAGACAGCATATTAAATCTTGTGGGAAATGCCTGGGCCGGTTTTGGCGCAGCCTTTGGTCCCCTTATCATCTTGTCGCTGCTTTGGAAAAAAACAACCGCCACTGCAGGATTATTAGGAATGTTGGTGGGTGGTGCTGCTGTACTTTTATGGGTGTATATCCCTCACGATTACAAATCTGTTTATGAAATCATACCTGGTTTCATTTTGAGTTTCTTAACGATTGTTATTGTTTCGTTTTTCAGTAAACCTGTTGACGCTTCCATTGTGGAGGAATTTGATCAGGTTACGAAAATTCTGAAATAATAAAAAAGGATAACCTAAATCTGGTTATCCTTTTTACTATTTGAAATGTTGATATTGACGAGATATTAGTGGCCTTTTTCATCCATCATTGTATTTCTAAGTCTACTGAAATAACAAGAGTGCAATAATTAAGGTCACAATAATATTAAATGTTTGTGCAATTAAAAAGGCATACAGTGGCTTTTTATTATCCTGTTGAAACAGGTCTTTAAAATTAGTTTCCAGTCCTATTGAGGTAAAGGCCAGGGTAAACCAAAGTCCCTGAATAAATTTCAAACTTCCTTTAACCGCAACATTTGTTTCTGGTGAAATAAAAAATGAGAAAAGTAAAGATGCAAATATAAAACCTAGGACAAACTTTGGAAATCTCTCCCAAATAATTTTCAAAGTTGGTTTCTCTTTCTTTGTTTCATCATCTACTGACTTTGAATAGCTCCAATAAATACTAATTGCAAACGCTGCAATTCCTAATAATACATTTTGTGAAAATTTAACAATTGTACTGATCTTTAAGGCTTCCTCTCCAACTAAACTACCTGAAGCGGCTACAGCTCCCGATGTATCTATTGAACCTCCTAACCATGCTCCTGTTACTTCTTGAGACAATCCCATTTTATCTGCCAAATAAGGCATAAAAATCATCATCGGAATTGCCGTGATCAAGACAAGTGAAATAATATAAGATAGCTTTTTACTATCTCCTTTAATTGCTCCAGATGTTGCAATTGCTGCTGATACCCCACAGATAGATACTGCGCTTGATAGCATTAAAGCCATTTCTTTATCAATCTTTAATTTTTTACAAACCCAAAAAGCAAAATACCATACTGAAATGACCACTACTAATGCTTGGATAAGTCCCAGTGAACCAGCTTTGAGTATATCTCCAAAAATAACTGTTGTTCCTAAAAGAATCAATCCAATTTTGACATACAACTCTGTACTTAATGCACTTTTAAACCAATCAGGAAGATTGAAAAAATTACTGATGACCAAGCCGATCGCCAAACTGAAAATAACAGCTTCTAGATTATAGTCTTTTACGAGTGAATTTCCAGCAAAGATGAGTGCGAGCATGGTTAACACATAGACAGACGGAAAAACTATTAATAAGCTTTTAACCGACTTACCTAATAAGGAGGCTCCGATAATGGCGACAATAAAGACTAGACCAAATTGGGTCGCTATTGCCTGCAGGTTATGAATGGAAAATACTTGGTTTCCTAATTCTGAAAAATTGCTCCAGCTGAAACTTGGTTGAGGAACAATGACCCCAAAAATTGCTAAAAAGACAATTCCTAATCCTAAGATAACAACTACCCAATCCTCAGCTAAGGAGAATGATTTCGAAGATGACATGTAAACAGGTTTTAATTTAGAAACCCCAAATTTAGAAATATTATCCATGCCGGCAACTAGTAAACGAAAAAGTTACCAAATAATAAAGCCGAGATGTTTTCATCTCGGCTTCTAAACCTATAATCACTTTTTAAAACCTAAAAACAATATTTATTGGCATCAATCAACTTCTTAGCAATTCGTTGACGCGCATCTTTCACATTATATGGTTCTGATTTTGTAAAGCGACGTAAACCCACTAACATCATTTTCAACTCATCACCTTCAGCAAAAGAATTTAGGGCTTCTTTTCCTGCAACATTTACTTTATCAATGGTTGAATATAGATAAATTTTAGCCATATCTGTTGCATCAGCACTTGCTTCTACTCCTTTTGTATGATATAATTTCTCCGCACGAAGTAACGCTGACTCAGCGATGTATACATAACCAATGATATCGGCAATATTCATCAAAATCTCCTGCTCCTTAGATAAAGACATCATCAATTTTTGAACTGCGGCGCCAGCAATTAATAAGCCTGCCTTTTTCAAATTAGCGATAATTTTCTTTTCTGCTGCAAATGGTGTTTCATCTTCTTCTCCAAAATCAGGAATAGCTAATAGTTCTGATGCAACTGCAGTAGCAGGTCCCATCAAATCAATCTCACCCTTCATGGCACGTTTTAAAAGCATATCTACCACCAACAGTCTGTTAACTTCATTGGTACCTTCAAAAATACGATTGATACGTGAATCTCGATAAGCGCGTTCCATTGGTGCTTCTGCTGAATATCCCATGCCTCCATAAATCTGTACGCCTTCATCCACAACATAATCTAACATTTCCGAGCACCACACTTTAATGATCGCACACTCGATAGCATATTGTTCTACAGATTTCAGTTTTGCTTTGGCTTCATCCATTCCCCCTGCAACTAATGATTCGTAGGTGTCATCAATATTCTGACCGGCACGATATGCTGCTGATTCGGTTGCAAATAATCGTGTTGCCATTTCAGCTAATTTGTAACGGATGGCTCCAAATTTGGAAATAGGTAAATTGAACTGCACTCGCTCATTCGCATATTTAATAGCTTGTGTAATCACCATGCGTGATGAACCGATAGTAGCGGCACCTAATTTTATACGACCAATGTTTAGGATATTAACCGCTATTTTAAATCCATTTTCACGTTCAGAAAGCATATTTTCAACAGGAACTTCACAATCGTTGAAAAATACCTGACGGGTTGAAGATCCTTTGATTCCCAGTTTATGCTCTTCCGGGTTCATGCTGATTCCTCCAAAATCTTTCTCAACAATAAAAGCGGTAAGATTCTTATCATCATCAATTTTTGCAAAAACAATAAAGATATCAGCAAAACCACCATTTGTAATCCACATCTTCTGTCCATTAATGACATAGTGTGTACCTGCGGCATTTAATTTTGCTGCAGTACGACCAGAATTGGCATCTGATCCTGAATTAGGTTCTGTTAAACAATAAGAAGCTTTCCATTCCCCAGTAGCTAATTTTGGAATATATTTTGTTTTTTGAGCTGCATTTCCATAGTATAAAATAGGCAAAGTACCTATGCCTGTATGTGCCGATAATGCCACAGCAAAGGAGAATCCTCCCCCAACCGCATCTGCAACTAACATGGATGTATTGAAGTTTTTACCAAATCCCCCGTATTCTTCTGGTATGGACACACTCAACATTCCTAGTTCTCCAGCTTTATCCATAAGACTTGGCATCAAACCTTCTTCCTGGGAGTCAATACGATCCAATTTGTTTAGAACTTCCGTATCTAGAAAGTCAATACAGGTCTGACGAATCATCTTTGCTTCTTCATCAAATTCTTCAGGAATAAAAATATCTGTATAAGATGTCTCTTTAATTACAAATTCTCCGCCTTTAATTGTGTTGCTCATAATTTTTCTGATTAAAGTGCAAAGGATAAAGACTAAGACCTTATTTCTTTGCTTCTATTGTTAAATATTATTCTCTAATTTAAAACAGGTACATCTCTATATGTCACCTTATTGATCTCTAAGCTTAAAATCAGTTTAAATGGTCCGATTTAAAAAAAACATCTGGATGAAAAGCTCAAGTCATCCTCAAAATGTGCCATTTGATTTCGATAAAGAACATTTCATATACTCTGTCGAAGTCTTAAAATTTGCGCTATCTATAGTAATTCAAAAATACCTGCTGCTCCCTGCCCTGTTCCGACACACATGGTTACCATGCCGTATTTTTTATTTCTACGCTTCAGTTCATTTAATATTTGAACAGTCAATTTGGCTCCAGTACAACCCAGTGGATGTCCTAAAGCAATGGCACCGCCATTGACATTAACTTTTTCTTCATCAAGACCCAATTCACGAATTACGGCTAAAGATTGTGATGCAAACGCTTCATTCAATTCGAATAAATCAATATCTTCCTTTTTTAATCCTGCCATTTTCAAAGCTTTTGGTATTGCTACAATAGGACCAATCCCCATGATACGTGGCGGAACACCTGCCACGGCATAACTGACAAGACGTGCTATCGGTTTTAGGTTCAATTCCTTCATTTTTTCTTCTGAAACAATCAAAACAAAGGCTGCTCCATCTGAAGTTTGTGATGAGTTACCTGCAGTAACTACACCGTCAGCTGCAAAAACTGGACGCAACTTCGCAAGCGCCTCAAGCGATGAATCTGCTCTCGGTCCTTCGTCTGTATCAACGACATATTCTCTTGTTTCTAATTTTTTGCCATCCTTTAAGTAGTTTTCCTTTACTGTAATCGGAACAATGCCATCTTTTAAATGACCATTTTTAATAGCCTCAACAGCTTTTTGATGTGATTTTAAAGAGAATGCATCTTGGTCTTCTCGAGATACGCCGTATTCTTTTGCAACAGCTTCGGCTGTAAGTCCCATTCCCCAATACCAATCTGGGTTTTCTTTTGCTACTTCAGGGTTTGGAACAATTTTCCATCCTCCAAAAGGCATTCCTGACATGACCTCGACTCCGCCAGCAATAATACAATCTGCCATTCCGGCTTTTATTTTTGCTACAGCTGTGGCTATTGTCTCCAACCCAGAGGCACAGTAACGGTTTACAGTGACTCCTGGTACTTTATCCGTTTGCAAGCCCATCAAAGAAATTAAACGTCCTACATTCAATCCTTGCTCTGCTTCTGGCATCGCATTACCGACGATTACATCGTCAATTTCTTCTTTATTTAAGTTGGGTACTGATGCCACCAAATGCTTGATCACATCAGCGGCCAAATCATCCGCACGCATAAAACGAAATCCTCCACGAGGTGCTTTCCCTACTGCTGTACGATATCCTGCTACAATGTATGCTTCCATAATTTTTAGATGTGAGATGTGAGATTTAAGATATCAGATCGTTAAAATTCACATATTATTTATTATCATTTTTTAATTTATTCAAAAATCCAAAAATCATTTTTTGAATTTCTATAATTTGAGAACACAGCTGTTCGGCTTGCTCAACCTTTAACAGCTTTAGATTTTGTGCTATAATAATTTGTGTCTGCAATTCGAAAGATGATCCATTTGCAATTCCAAGAAAATGAATAAATTCATTTCCTGAATTTCTACCTGCTCCTTCTGCTATATTTGACGCAATCGATATAACCGATCGTTTAATCTGAGATGATAATCCAAATTTTTCTTCTGAAGGAAAAAGAGATACTACTTCATATACTTTTGTAGCTAATTCAATTGATTTACTCCAAATCTTTAATTCTTTCAGATTATGCATATCTCAAATCTAATGTCTCAAATCTCTAATCTAATTTATACTCTAATTTCTTAACGGTTTTCCTTTTGTTAACATAAATTGGATACGTTCCAAAGTTTTTCGTTCTGCACATAGCTCAAGAAAAGCTTTACGTTCTAGATCCAATAAATACTGTTCAGAGACTTCTGTTGGTGCCGATAACTCACCGCCACATAAAACATTTCCTAATTTTTCAGAAATCTTTTTATCATGGTCAGAGATATAATTTCCAGCACGCATTGAACTTGCTCCTACATAGACAATTCCTAATCCTTGTTTTCCCAATACCTTAATATCAGTCCTTTGAACGGGCTGTATATAACCTGCATTAGCTAATTCTAAAGCCTTTTCTTTTGCATCAGCAATAAGTCGAGCTTTATTCATAGTAATCGCATACTTACCTTGCTGCAGGTATCCAAGCTCATAGGCCTCTATAGCTGAGGTTGACACTTTTGCTGTTCCTATGGTCAAAAAACGATCTTTTAAAGTATTTTGAACAATTTGATCTTCTTTATATTCATCTGAAGCACGTAAAGCAAATTCTTTAGTACCTCCGCCACCTGGAATTACACCAACTCCAAATTCAACTAAGCCCATATATGTCTCAGCATGTGCCTGCACAAAATCGGCATGCATTGAAAATTCACAGCCTCCTCCTAATGTCATTTGAAATGGTGCTACTACTACTGGAATGGACGAATAGCGAATCCGCATAGAAGTATTCTGGAAAGCACGAACCGCCATATTTAATTCATCGTAGTCTTGCTCAGCGGCCATCATGAATATCATACCTATATTAGCTCCTGCGGAGAAATTTTTTCCTTCGTTAGAAATTACTAATCCACGATATTCTTTTTCAGCTAAATCAATTGCTTTATTCACGCCTTGAATTACATCTCCACCGATCGTATTCATTTTGGTATGGAATTCACAATTGATAATTCCATCTCCAAGATCAATAATGGAAACTCCGGAATTTTTCCAAATTGTTTTGCTTTCACGGATGTGATCTAAAACAATAAGATCTTCTGTTCCTGGAATAGGTTTGTATGATTTTGATGCAATATCATAATATTGACGAACGCCATTTTCGATTTTATAGAAAGACTCACAACCTGCGTCTAACATATCATGAACCCATTGTGAAACTTCACCACGTTGACCTGGGAGACGTTTCTCTTCGTTCTTAATTTTTTCTATTGTCTCTCGAACACCTAAAGCATCCCAAACCTCGAAAGGACCTATCTCCCAACCGAAGCCAGCACGCATCGCATCATCGATACGGAAAAAATCGTCAGTAATTTCAGGTACACGATTAGATACGTATTCAAACAAAGGATAATGCATGGCACGGAACAATTCTCCTGCTTTATCTTTCCCTTGTTCATATACTTTCATTCGTTTGCGAATATCTTCCACCAATTTTGTAGCTTCCAGGGTAGCAGATTTCACCTTTCCTTGAGGTCCAAATGTTAAAGTTTTCAGATTTAAAGATTGAATTTCTGAATTTCCAGAAGCATCTTTTACTTTTTCGTAAAATCCTTTTTTGGTTTTTTCACCTAGCCACTTATTTTCAACCATTTTAGTTATAAAGGAAGGCAATTGAAATACCCCTTTAGCTTCATCATTGGGTGCATTCTGGGCGAGGCCATTAGCAACGTTTACCAAAGTATCTAAACCAACAACATCAGCTGTTCGGAAAGTTGCCGATTTCGGATGCCCCATCGCTGGACCGGTATACTTATCAACTTCTTCCACAGTCAAACCTAGCGGTTCAACGAGATGGGTTAAAGCAAGCATTGAATAAACACCGATTCTATTGCCAATAAATGCTGGTGTATCCTTGCATAAAACAACAGTTTTACCTAAAAACTTGTCACCAAATTCTAACAGAAAATCAACAACTTCTTTTATTGTATGGGGGGTAGGAATAATTTCCAACAATTGTAAATAACGTGGCGGATTAAAGAAGTGTGTACCACAAAAATGATCTTTAAAATCTTCGGATCTACCTTCCGTCATAAGATGTATCGGAATACCCGAAGTATTTGAAGTAATCAAAGTGCCTGGTTTTCGGTATTGTTCAACGCGTTCAAACACAGATTTTTTGATATCCAATCGTTCAACGACAACTTCAATGATCCAATCGCATGATGCGATATCAGACATATTATCATCAAAATTTCCTGTTGAAATCCTTTTCACAAAAGATTTACTATAAATAGGAGATGGATTAGATTTTACAGCCGTTTCTAAAGACTGGTTGACAATGCGATTGCGAACGAACTTACTATCCAAAGTAAGTCCTTTTGCTGTTTCAGCTGGCAATAGCTCTTTTGGAACGATGTCCAAAAGTAATACTTCCATACCGATGTTAGCAAAATGGCAAGCGATCCTAGAGCCCATTACTCCAGAACCTAATACTGCTACTTTTCTAATGTTTCTACTCATTTATCTAATTGTTTATTATCAATAATTGCTAAGCTTATTATTGATCGATGGTACTATTTTCTTCTTGATATGAAGTCGCCAATTCATTTAATTTGGCTAAAGATTTCATCAATTGATTCCGCTCTTTCTCTGATAAATTTTCCTCGAGATAATGATTAAAATTACGAACGACGTTTTTTGCCATTTCTCTTTTTTCTTTACCCAGCTCTGTTAAATACACTTTAACCGATCGCTTATCAGATGCACTCGCTTCTCTATAAATAAATCCCAACTTCTCTAAATTATTTAACACCCGAGACAAACTAGTTGTTTTCACACCTGTTAAATTGGCGATCTGTGATACGGGGGTCCCCTCTTTATGGATATTAATTAAAATATAACCAGCAGCCTGAGTAAAACCATACTGCGTCGCAATCTGGTTATACTTATTAGCGATAGTCTGCCAACCTGTTTTTAAAAAATAATCAATTGTTTTATTTTGACTCATAATTTGCTTTATTATTTACTATGCAAGCATAACAAATCTAATTTATTTTTTTTGGATTTCAAATAGTTAATATTAAATTTTTAATAAATATTTGACGGAAATGAATAGTCCCTTACTAAGGTATTAAAATACCGATTATAATCAACAATATGCCATATTATCAAAATGTGGAAAACTTTTAACAACTACAAACCAACAACTTAAGCAAAACACCCCTACAGTTATTCACATTTGTGTTTTTATATTCAAAATTAAATCGGTTACCTTTGTACAAACAAACATAAACGTATGGCTTTAGTTAATATACCGAGACTTGACTTGTTAAACTTTACTGAGGGGAATTCAGAACAGCGCGGTCAATTTATCCAAGACATTGGAAAAGCTTTTAACGAAACTGGTTTCGTTACTATTGCTAATCATGGTCTATCAAAAGAACTAATAGACGAATTGTATCAAATCGTACCCGCATTCTTCTCATTACCGACAGAAACAAAATTGAAATATGAGTTTCCTGAACTTGCCGGACAAAGAGGGTATACAACAAAAGGTCGCGAAAAAGCAAAAGATTCCACAACTCCAGATTTGAAAGAATTTTGGCAAAGAGGACAAACAATCGTTGGTGAAGAATATAGTAAAACTGATTTTCCTGATAATCCGGAAGTTGCCGAATTACCCCGATTCAGTGAAATCACCGCCGAAGTATATAAAAAACTAGAAGACACTGGTCGTGAATTATTAAAAGCAATTGCAACTTATTTGGAGCTAGAAGAAGATTATTTCGAAAAATTCGTTATCAACGGTAACTCTATTTTACGTGCAATCCATTACTTTCCGATCCAAAATCCTGATGAATTAGCACCTGATGCTGTTCGTGCCGGAGCACACGAAGATATCAATTTAATTACTTTATTAATTGGAGCGAGTGCTGACGGTCTTGAGGTTATGACAAAAGACGGTGAATGGTTTCCTATTAAAGCTAAAGGTGAAGATATCGTTATCAATGTTGGTGACATGTTGCAGCGCTTAACAAATAATAAATTAAAATCAACTACACACCGTGTCGTTAATCCACCGCGTGAATTAATGGGTAATTCTCGTTTTTCTATTCCTTTCTTCTTACACCCTAAAGCATCAATGAGCTTAGCTTGTTTAGATTCTTGCATTAGCGAAACCTATCCAAAAGCTTATCCTGATTATACTGCAGGTGAATATTTAGATGAACGTTTGAGAGAGATCGGTTTGAAGATGTAAGTATTTTTTATAAAAAAGAAGACCAACCTTTCAAACAAACTGTTTATTAGAAAACAAAAATGGCCTGTTAAAAATTTAACAGGCCATTTTTAATTTTTAACATCATTAAAATCTTGATTTCCCTTTTGACAATGATCAATCAGGAAATCCATATTAATCTGTTTAAAAAGAATAACCAAAACCTACGTTGAGGTAAATATTATGCATACTGAAATCGATAGAATTGAAATCTTTTTCTAAAATATTATTGAAGCCATATGTAAGGTCTGTCAATAATTTAAAATGTTTATTCATTTTCCATTCTGCTCCAAGTTGAGTACCCCATTGAAATTTCCGAACATTGTCCGAGAAATCATATGCAGCTTGACTTCCGTCTTCAAACGATATTTTTGTTCCTGTTGGTGTATTTTGCCTTAAATAGCCATCCGATACATATCCATCAAATGTATTGTCAATCAATCTTGAAAAATAGAGACCTCCATATAAATTCCATTTATCCGAAAGTTTATAAACAGCCAAAACAGGTATAGTAAAATATGTATTACTCACATTTGTCTGTACTTTTCCTGTATAGTAACCTCTAACTTTTGAATTATCCTTAACCACTTCTGTTAGATAGTTCTTGACGCGGGCATTGGTCTTCATTCCTTTTTCTTCAAAACGAAGCCCTAATCGCACTCCCCATTTTCCATTTTCATGTATCCATTTAGTAGCGTTTGCTTCTAAACCAAAACTAAACCCGGGATTAAAACTTTCAATCTTTCTTATTTCACGAGGCATACCTAATGGACTACTGCCCCCTATACTAAATTGCGCTTGCACTGCGTAATCAATATTTGTATCAAAAAAATTTGTGTTACTGTTAACTGTACTGTCTTGCGCCTGGGCATATTGGGTAACCATTAAACAAATAGCTACAACATATAGTATTCTGTTCATTACAATAGTTTTATTATTTATATTCATCATTATTTTTTTTGACCTGTAACAAGCTCTACCTCATCAATAAATAAAGTACTTCCTACAGCACCATTAAAAATATCTCCTTCTTTACTTGAACTGAATACTATGGTATACATATATTCTTTAGCTGGATCAAAAGATTTACCATTCACAAAAGAAAAAGGAACATTAAATGCTGTCCATTTATCAGTTTCAATTTGTTCTTTTGTTCCAATTCTAGCAACACTAACGATCCGAGAATCTTTAAAGGCATGTGTACCTGTTAAGAAATTTTTATTTAAATCAGCTGATTTTTCAAATAAAATTGCATATCCATCCCACGTATCTTTAGTGAGCTGTGATGGTTTTGTATTATCTACAAATTTTTCACCGGCTTTATATTTAAAGAAACCTTTTAATGCTACCGGAGCAGTATCATTGTTGTACGAGATACCAAATCGAGTAGAATTAACAGTAGGAAAAGTAAGCCTGAACTCCCCAACAAACAGATTACCCGCAGCCAATGGCGAACCGAACATCCCGCCTAATGGACCGGTATCTTTCGTCATTAATTTAGCAGCATTACCAAGATAACCGTCTGTTACTTGCGAAGTTGGATAGAAAGATGGTATTAAATCTTTATCCTCTCCCACTAATGTACCAGCAAGAATATTATATCCCTCATTTGCTGTTTCCCAAATAATATTTTTCTGACCGCCTGCTGTTAATTCAAAAAACTGATGGTAATGACCTACAGGATTATCTGTATCAACAACTTGTGCATTTTCAAATGCACCATAAAAATTAGCGCCTTCGTCAACTACAAATGAGACTGTATAAGTCTTTGACCATGCACCATCTTGAGAAGTTACCGTATATTTTTGAGGTTGTGAAAAATCAAGTTCGGTACCACTTTTTGGCAAGATAGTCGCTCCTGGTGTCAACACAAACTCAGGCGTATGTACGTAACTACCAGAAAAGCGTTTTAGTTTAAAAATAATCGTATTATTACCTATAGAAGGTGCTGTACTAAGTGCTAAATCTCCATTCAGAATACTCGCCTGTTCAATATCAGCTTCTGTATTCAATGCCTCTTCTTTAATACAGCCATTTAATCCAAAAAACAGCATAATACAAATCATAAACGATAGAATTCGTTTTTGTTCCATAATAAATTAATATTTAATGTAAAATATCGTTAATTGTGAGAATTATTAACGTGGCGCAAAGTTAAGATTGTTGGGGTAACAACTTAAATTTCGTGGAGAAAAAAGACCTTTGTCTCTAAAACTTGACAATTAAAGGAAATTCAACTGTTATTAAAGATTTTCTTTTATTTTTTTAGGCAATGATGCAAATACAAGATCATAACTATGATCAATTAATTCCAATAACTTTTGGTCTGTTAATTCACGATTTGCATGAACTGTATTCCAATGTTTCTTATTCATATGATAACCTGGAAAAACTGTCTGCAGAAATTCCTGTCTCAAACTAATAGCATACTCTGGATCACACTTAACATTAAAAGATAGTCCCTCCAATTGATCTAACCCAACTAATAGAAAAACTTTAGAAGCAACTTTAAAAACCAGTGTATCAGGACCAAATGGAAGTTCTTCTGTTACTGCATTTTTTGCTATGCAATAATCGCGTAATTCTTCGATATTCATGTTTGGATTTTTTCTGAAAGTTAAGAAATAATTATTATTTTACCCAATGTACAGCCTGCTGATAAAGATTATAAAAAAACAAAAAATGTTAATTATTGTAAATAATGCTCTGTTTTTATAACATTCTGATTACACAAATATTAAGAACC
This sequence comes from Sphingobacterium sp. B16(2022), assembly GCF_012030425.1. Lineage (GTDB taxonomy): Bacteria > Bacteroidota > Bacteroidia > Sphingobacteriales > Sphingobacteriaceae > Sphingobacterium > Sphingobacterium anhuiense. Next base: position 311,107 of record NZ_JAAUVN010000003.1, read on the forward strand.
GGTTAATATTCTATATTTGACACATAACTTCACCTAAATAGCATTATGAACAGGATATTTTTCCTCCTATTATTTTTTTGCACATCATTAAGTTACGCACAAACTTCTATTAAGGGTAAGGTTATAGATCGAGGCGAAAACAAGCCCCTTTTCAATGCTTCAGTAATCTTACTTACGGCACAAGATTCTATTTTGAAAGTATTTACACGCACAAACGAGGAAGGTAGTTTCAATATTCAACCCCCAGAAAAAGGTGCTTATCGCGTACTTGTGACTTATCCAAAATTTGAACTATACAGTGACATTATAAATGTAGAAGATAGCAAGATTGATTTACATGATATTAAGATAAGTTCACGAGCCAATGTTCTTGAAGAGGTTGTTATTACGCAAAAACTACCAATAAAAATTAAAGGTGACACAATAGAATATAATGCCGGTAGTTTTGAAACTGAAAAAAATGCAAAATTGGAAGACCTTCTCCGAAGGTTACCCGGTATGACTGTATCTTCGGACGGAACTATTACTGCTCAGGGGAAAACAGTTTCAAAGGTATTGATAGATGGTGAAGAATTTTTTGGTTATGATCCTAAAATTGCGATTCGCAATGTTAGAGCAGATGCTATTGACAAAGTACAGGTATACGAGAAAAAATCTGATGAAGCTGAATTAACGGGAGTGGATGACGGCGTACGTATCAAAACGGTTAATGTGGTGCTTAAAGAAGAAGCTAGAAAAGGTATTTTCGGAAATGCGAATGCTACAATTGGTACTAAACATTTATTTGACGCGGGTTTATTTGCCGCTAAATTCAATCGTTCTGAACGTATAGGACTAACCGGAAACTGGAACAATATGGGAGGGGGAAATGATTCAAGGATCCGTTCCAATGCCAGCATTCAAGGTAAACCTGAATATAAAAATATTGGCGTAAATTATGATAATGTATTTCTAAAGAAAAGATTATCATTAAATTCCAGTTATAATTTCAACAACAACAGCGCTACTAATGAACGAACTTCTAACGTTAAGGAATTATTTGAAGACAAAACACAAGAAACAATAGGAAGTAACAGCTCCGATAACGATACAAAAAATAACAATGTCAGAACACAGGTACGATTCAAAATCGATTCTATCCAAAATCTAGACGTTCAATTGAATGCAGGCAAATCAGACACCTATACTAAAAGTACGTCGAACCGTAGGATCACCATTAATGACACTACACTAACGAACACTTTTGATGAAAATAACAGCTCAAAGGGAAATAATGATAATGCCGATTTCCGTATTAATTATAGAAGAAGATTAAACAATAATGGACGGTCTATTAATGTTCAGTTTAATACGCAATTATCACAAAGTGAATCTATTGGTCAAACAAAATCGATTACAAACTATTATAAAAACAACGCGCTTAACAGAGCTGATACTATAGATCAAAAACGTGTAAACGAAGCGAAGAACAATCGAATCGGTGCTTCTCTAAATTTAAATGAGAAATTACTTCAAGACTTGTACCTAACTGTAGGATATACGATGAACAGTAGCGTTTCAAAAAGTCTAAATAGATCATTAAATGCCAATGGACTGGGTGAATATACGTTGTTAGATTCATTATATTCTAAAAATGAAGAAAACAAAAATTTCAATCAGGGTGCAAATATTCAGTTAAACTACAACATTAAAGACAAACTCAATATTAACCTATCAAATACGATGAGCTATAGGAATCAAAAATTAATTGACACCTATCGTGATATTAATCTCAATCGCAACTTTTGGGATAATAACCTGAATATGAATGTTAATTACAAATTGTCTTTAAACAAAAATTTGATGCTTAGCTACGGTACATCGAACAGAATTCCGACGTTCGGACAATTGATAGCCTTACAACCACAGACAAATCCATTATTTGTACAATTAGGAAACCCCGATTTAAAGAAATCAACTGAAAACTCTTATAATTTAAATTTTAATACCTTTAGCATTTTAAGAAGTTCGAGCTTCAATATCAATGCGGGTATTACAACAACACATAATCCGATTGCAAATAAGAGAATCCTTGATTCTGAAGGGGTGACAACCAGTAATTATGAAAACATACGAGATAAAATAAACTGGTCCGCTAGAGTATACTCTGGTTATAGTAAACCTTTATTTAATAATTTACTTCAGTTCAATCCAAATGCGAATTTAAGTTATGGAAATAGTTACGACTTTCTGAATGGTGTATTGAACAATTCCAAGAACTACAATGCAAGTGCAGGTTTTGGATTAAATAAACAAAATTCTAAGGTTATTGACTTCAACTTCTTTACGAATATAGGTGTTGATCGTGTGGAGACTCTTTTACAACCTGATTTAAACAGTAATAGTCTGAGAGCAAATATCAATACGGATATCAAATACTTCCTACCCTTTAAATTTGATCTGGTGCAGGTTATTAATTACGGATATACGGGTAAGAACAAAGTATACACTAAAGCTATCAATCAATTTTATATGAATATGGAATTAAATAAGAAATTGATGAGCAATAACCTACAATTAAGCTTAAAAGCATTTGATATTTTTAAAACATTCAATACTACCAATCGCTCATTTGACAGCAGTAAATTTTCGGAATCACAACAACAGATGCTTACTCAATATTTCATGCTTGGATTGAAATGGGATTTTAACAAAAAATTAGGAAAGAAAAATGACTAAATTATTAATAGGTTTCATTCTTTTGCTATTTGGCACAGATGCATTTGCGCAACATGCTTACTTTGCAACAAAGGGAACCATCAATTTTGAAAAAGTGGTGTATACGAAAGCGAGAATGCGAGAATTGATGGCTAAGCATGGTGGAAACGGTAATAGAGGTATGATGTACATGGGAAACATCGATGAAATGCCAGAAAGTTCTACATCCAATTTTGTTCTGAAGTTTGATGAGAACCAGACATTGATGGAGTCCAATGCAGAAGAAACGCCAACAAAACCCAATACCTCACCAGCAAATACAAGAGTTGGAAGAAGTTCAGGAGGAGGACGAGGGAATGCAGGAGGACGAGGGAATGCAGGAGCCAATCAACGAACAGGCACAAATGGAGGTGGCGGTATGCGTGGCATGGGCAGAGGAAACAACAGAATGGGCGATAAAACTTATTTTCAGAACCTTAAAGCTAAGCTTTCTGAAGTACAGCTTCAAATTGACGAAAAAATTATTATAAAAGATAGTCTTCAGGATGTTACATGGCGATTCACAGATGAGTTTAGAACAATTTCAGGGTATGAATGTAGACGTGTAAATGGGGCGACGAAAGATTCACTCTATCTAATCGCTTTTTATTCAGAAGAGATTCCTGTCTCAGGAGGGCCGGTATTAACAGGAGGATTGCCCGGAATGATCTTGGGACTTGTTGTTCCTGAAATGCATATCAATTATTGGGCGACTGAGGTAAAATTCACCACTGATCAGGTTTCAAGTTCGTGGAAAGATAAAAAAGCAAAAGAGATGTCATCCAACGAATTTTTCAAATTGCTTTCAGGCAGTATGTTTAGGGGAAGAGGTAACAGTGATGCGCAACAAAGAAGACAAATATTAGAGCAGATTCTTTATTAAAGAATCTGCTCTAATCAGTTATCGACTAAGTATGTCAACTAATTCCTCCTGTATGGCAACTCCTTTATCTTGATTATACCATTTTTGAATCTCTTCTTTAATGTCATTAAATTCAGCTCCTTTACCTTTCATCATAACAAATAGATCTGTACAGCCCTGAGGGCGCGGTCCCCATACAGCCAAGTCATCACCTTGCTCATTACGAATCACTAATTTAGGAATAGACTTTCCGCCATTGGTCAAATATTGGTTAATTGTATAAGGTTCCGAATCACGTAACTGTATATCCAGAACAAGCAATGGATTACTCTTCACCATCTGGTAAATCATGGGGACAGAATGAGCGGCATCACCGCACCATGGTTCTGTTATTAAGATCCAATGTTGCTTGGTTGCAATCCCGTTCATAAATGAAGCTGTTTCAGCATTGGGTTCAAATTTTTTCAACCAGCGATTCATTCTCGACCAATTTAATTTGGTGTAATTAAAGATTTCTTCGTCTTGATAACCTTCATAATTCTCGGGATTTTCTACGATAGCTTTAAAATAGGATACGTATTCTTCGAACTGCATATATTAGCTTTTATATTTTGGGATACAATATGACAAAATTTTGCCATTTGCACAATTCAGACGAAATAAAGAAACATAGAAATGACAGTTTGTCACCAATTCTGACGTTTACTTGTCAATTTTATTCATTTTCATCAAAACAAAATGATTGGCACAAGGGTTGATTAGGTAGGTATACAACAAACAGATTAGTAAAAAATAAATATATATAATATGTCTAAAATAATAGGAATCGACTTAGGTACGACCAATTCATGTGTTGCTGTAATGGAAGGTAACGAACCGGTAGTTATTGCTAACAATGAGGGTAAACGTACAACCCCTTCTATCGTTGCTTTTGTTGAAGGTGGCGAGCGTAAGGTAGGTGATCCAGCAAAACGTCAAGCGATCACAAACCCGACTAAAACTATTTACTCTATTAAACGCTTTATGGGTTTATCTTATGATGAGTCTGTAAATGAAGCGCAACATGTACCTTATAATGTAGTAAAAGGCGACAACAATACACCACGTGTAGAAATTGACGACCGTAAATATACACCTCAAGAAATTTCAGCTATGATTCTTCAAAAAATGAAGAAAACTGCAGAAGATTTCTTAGGTCAAGAAGTAACTGAAGCTGTAATTACAGTTCCTGCATACTTCAATGATGCACAACGTCAAGCAACTAAAGAAGCTGGTGAAATCGCTGGTTTAACAGTTAAACGTATTATCAACGAGCCAACAGCTGCTGCTTTAGCTTATGGTTTAGATAAAGCACACAAAGACATGAAAATTGTTGTTTTTGACTGTGGTGGTGGTACACATGACGTTTCAGTATTGGAATTAGGTGATGGTGTATTTGAAGTTAAATCTACTGACGGTGATACACACTTAGGTGGTGATGACTTTGATAATGTAATCATCAACTGGTTAAATGACGAGTTTAAAAACGAAAACAATGGCTTTGACTTGAAAAAAGATCCAATGGCATTGCAACGTTTGAAAGAAGCTGCTGAGAAAGCTAAAATTGAATTATCAAGCACAACTTCTACTGAAATCAATTTGCCATACATCACTGCTGATGCAACAGGCCCGAAACACTTAGTTCGTCCTTTATCACGTGCTAAATTTGAAAGCTTAGCTGCTGATTTGATCAAACGTACAATTGATCCTTGTCGTTCTGCATTGAAAAATGCTGGATTCAGTACAGGTGATATCGATGAGATCATCTTAGTTGGTGGCTCTACACGTATCCCTGCAATCGTTGATGCAGTAAAAGCATTCTTCGGAAAAGAGCCTTCTAAAGGTGTTAACCCTGATGAAGTTGTAGCATTAGGTGCTGCTATCCAAGGTGGTGTATTAACTGGTGAAGTGAAAGACGTATTATTATTAGACGTTACTCCTTTATCATTAGGTATCGAAACAATGGGTGGTGTGATGACTAAATTAATTGAAGCAAATACAACTATTCCTACTAAAAAGTCTGAAACGTTCTCAACTGCTTCTGATAATCAACCATCTGTTGAAATCCACATCTTACAAGGAGAGCGTCCAATGGCTGCTCAAAACCGTACGATTGGCCGTTTCCACTTAAATGATATTCCTTCTGCTCCTCGTGGTGTTCCTCAAATTGAAGTAACATTCGACATCGATGCAAATGGTATCATTAAAGTTTCTGCTAAAGATAAAGCAACTGGAAAAGAGCAAAATATCCGTATTGAAGCTTCATCTGGTTTATCTGACGAAGAAATCAAAAAAATGAAAGAAGAAGCTGAAGCAAATGCTGAAGCGGATCAAAAAATGAAAGAAGAAGCTGATAAAATCAATGGTGCAGATGCTTTGATTTTCTCAACTGAAAAACAATTAAAAGAATACGGAGATAAAATTTCAGCAGATAAAAAAGCGGCTATCGAAGCTGGTTTAGTAAAATTGAAAGCTGCTTTTGAAGCAAGAAGTTTTGCTGATATCGATTCAGCTTCTGCAGAAGTAAACAATGCTTGGAATGCTGCTTCTGAAGAGATGTATGCTGCTTCACAAGGTGGTTCACAACCTCAAGGTGATGCTGGTCAAGCAAACAATGGTGGTAACCAAGGTGGTGATGACGTAACTGACGTAGAATACGAAGAAGTCAAATAATTACACTCCTTTTAAATAATAAAAAGCTCGAAGATGAATCTTCGAGCTTTTTTATTATTAGACCAAGTCTGAATCTTCCAATTGGAATAATTCTTCTATACTTTTATCCAATACTCTTGATAACTTAAGTGCCAATACAGTTGAAGGAACATATTTCGCAGCTTCCAAGGCATTGATTGTCTGTCTACTTACTCCGACTTTATTTGCTAACTGTTCTTGTGAATAATCTTTCATCAGTCGATTGATTTTAATATTATTCTTCATGCGCTAACCTCCTATTCATTTTAAAAACCTGGAACCGAAAAATAATAATATAAAGCAATAATATAATATTTGGACTTAAAAATGCCAGGCTTATATACCAACTAGCATAAACAAATGCAATTAATAATACATTGAAAATAGCAAAAGAAATAATAGACCAGGACCTAGAATAAAGACGAATAGAATTAATCATTTCATCCTCATACTTATACTTCGTAAATGCAATAAAACTCAACCCTAAAAAGATCGATAAAAGCTGTAATGTTAGTGACATTTCTGTATTAATAATTTCAAAAGGGCCATCATTTCCTCCCAAAACTGCAAAAGTAGAAAAAGATAATTCGAAAGGCATAATCTCTACCCCTTTTATTCTTGGATAATTAGTAATTAAAATACTATTTTCTTTTAGCATATATAATGCCGTTGGGATTAAAAACATGAGGACTAATCCTAATCCAATCCACCGGAAGTACCGGGGTAATAAAGGAATTTTTTTCATAATGATTTTAAGTTTTATATTGTTAGTACGACAAATGTAAAACTAATCATACATATTGACAAGTGTTTTTTACAAAATGTAAAAAATACTTGTCAATCTATTATGTCTTTTATTGTGATGAATACTGGAGTGCTATTTTTTGTAATGGCTTAATATTCCTTTATCTAATGTTGCCCATATACCCGCTGGCATATTCGCCTTTTTAAGAGCCTCGTTCGTCCAAGTATTGCATGAGTAAAACATGCTGTAAGATCCTTTGGCTTCATAAAAAGCATCCGAATCACCATACTGTGCATTAGTATTAATTACAATTGGCTTATTTTCAGCATCATATTCCAACGATGATTTCACAAAATCAATAAGGATTTGATATTGTACTGTATCAATCATATACTTGTAACAGAGCTCATTCTCCTCCACTGATTTATGATAGGTAATATGTAGTGCCGTTTCACCAATGCCAGTTGCTGCTACAAATGCTGTCGAAGCTTTTAGATCTTTCCATTCTGGGGTATTTAAATAAAAGCCCTTATCTCCCCATCCTATTCCCATGTAAGTATATGTGGTATCTTTTCCCTTATTATTACTTAATGGAAATAGATGTGTCCAATCCATCAGATTATTTTTAACGGGGAATACTAGATCTGTATGCACACCATTTGACATAATATACAACGTTATATCTTTCGGTAGAGCAGAATTTTCTCTATGTGCACTTATTCGCGATAAGACACGTTCTGACAACCAATAAATAAATACAATTAGAATGAGTGTGATAAGAATATATAATAGCACTTTTAATATTTTTTTCATGTTTATAATGGACTTGATCTTAGAATGATAATACCTTCTAATACTCAAACATAAAAAAAACCCGCAACAAATATTGCGGGTTTAGAAAATACTACGATAATATTTTAAAATATTTTTTCTGGATATGCACCATCTGCAATCAATTTTAGGATTGATGCCTGCACAATTTCCTTATCTTCTTTATAGGTAACACCGAACCATTTTGATGAGGTCGGGATAACTTTAAAATCTGCTTGCTTTGTTTGCACGAAATAATCTGCTACAGAAGGAATGAAGAATTCAGATTTAGGATCTTCCGAATTTTTCTCAACAAAATCTCTAAACATGCCTTCAGCCACTTCAAATACTTTTGGAGTAAAGCCCCAGAAATTCATAGATACACGACTTTCCGGATCCAACTCTGTTATTACATCACCTTCTTCGAAAACTATTTTTTTCTCGCCTTCAATTTCTTTATAGTATATCTTAGTACGTTCCGTAACACTTTCCATATGTCCTGAAGGACTTACTACACATACCCCTCTAGATACATAACCATAATCGGATAACGTATTACCAACTTGAAATCCCATCAAAGCCATTTGGTCATCTGATACTTCAGTTGTTAAGAACTTAGCCATTTTTTCGTAAGAATCCGTACCGTAAAAATCATCTGCATTAATCACACAGAAAGGTCCATCAACGTGATTTTTTGCACTCATTACAGCGTGTGCAGTACCCCAAGGTTTAGCACGCTCTATTTCACGGTCAATACCATACTTCTTTAAATCAAAATCTTGGAAAGCGTAATCTACTTCGATTTTTCCTTTTAACTTTTCGTCAAAGACTTCTTTCATTTTATCTAAAAATTCTTCACGAATTATAAATACTACTTTGCCAAATCCAGCATTAATAGCATCATAGATAGAATAATCAATAATAGTTTCGCCGTGAGGCCCAAAAGCATCAATCTGTTTCAATGATCCGTAACGGCTAGCCATACCTGCTGCCAAAATTAATAAAGTTGGTTTACTCATATCCAATTTCTAGGTCGTTTCTAGTTTAAATTTGTGCAAATATATAAATATTAGATTACTTTTTCTTAAAGAATGCTGTTAACAAACCACTTGCCAGTTTCCCCAACAACTTTACCCCTTCTCTTGCAAGTGTGGTCGTCGCTGTTTTCTGAGCGGCTTCTAGTGGTGTTTGTCTTCTCGAACTGCTCTTAGCAAGCTTAGCCTCTTCTTTTTCTCGATCTTGCTGTATCTGCTGATCATTTGCCACTTTCATTCTTTCATCAACAATCTCAGCTGCAGAGCGATTTTCCTCACGTTGTTGATATTTCAAATACAAATCAGATTGTTTGACAAGCTGATCGTAAGTTGTTGCATCTGCAGGTCCCATGACAGCTCTTGCTGGTACCAGATGTGTGGAAACAACTTCTGTAGGAATTCCTTTATCATTCAGCACTGTAATGAGTGCCTGCCCTGTTCCTAAGGATGTTAATATTTGATCGATTGCATAAAAATCTGATTTAGGATATGTTTTGACAGTTTTTCTTAAATTCTCAGCATCATTCGGAGTAAAAGCACGTAAAGCATGCTGTACGCGATTCCCCAACTGTGCCAACACAGACTCGGGAATATCTGTTGGTGACTGAGTACAAAAGAATACGCCTATACCTTTTGATCGAATCAATCTAACGATCTGCTCTACCTGCGTCAGAAATGCTTTAGAAGCATCTTTAAATAGTAGATGAGCTTCATCAAAGAAAAATACCAACTTTGGTTTATCCAAATCGCCTACTTCAGGTAAATTTTTAAACAACTGGGCTAATATACTTAATAGAAATGTTGAAAATAACACGGGTTGATCCTGAACATCCGAAATATTCAATAAACTAATGACACCTCTGCCATCTACTTTTTGAAATAAATCTTCGATATCAAATTCCTTCTCTCCAAATATATGAGCAACACCCTGTTGTTCTATAGCAACTATCTTACGTAAAATAGTTCCGGAACTCGATGTACTTATTTTACCATAATCATCTTTAATCTCCTCACTTCCTGGACCATCGGCGAGGTAACTCAGTAACTTTTTAACATCATTAAAATCAACCAAAGGCATATTATGATCTTGTGCATATTTAAAGATTGCAGCTAACACTCCAGTTTGTGTATCATTCAGTTCTAAAATACGGGACAAAAGAATAGGACCAACATCAGATACTTTTATCCGCATTGTTGTTCCTTTATTACCTGTCAAAGAAAATAATTCGATGGGAAAACTCGCTGGTACAAACGGAACGCCCACAGCATCTCCACGATCTATAAGCGCTTGATTGGTTTGTCCTTCAACAGCTAAGCCCGATAAATCTCCCTTAACATCTAGCATAAACACGGGAACTCCTGCATCAGACAACTGTTCTGCAATTAACTGCAAAGTACGTGTTTTCCCAGTTCCGGTTGCTCCTGCAATTAAGCCATGTCGATTCATCATTTTTAAAGCCAGGTTAACTTTAGCCTCTGATAAAATATTACCGTCCAAAATACCTGCACCTAAATATATATAGGCTCCCTTTGGATTGTATGATGCTTTTACTTTTTCAATAAATAGTGTTTGATCTTCCATTACTTAATTTGCTAATTTTTAAAACCCAAACAGTTAACGCTTGAGAAATCTCTTCACTTTTTACATGTTATATTTCCTCTATTAAAGATAGAACGAAATATTGAGTCTTTGTAATTTTTTTGTCAGCATGGATTTTTTTTAAAAAATTTCACAATTTTTTAACATGAAAAATGTATTTTTACATACTCTAAATAGGGGACAGATACAGTTTTGAAGAAAGATGTTTAATAAAAAAATTAGAAATATAGCCGCTTTATTATGTGCTTTAATCTTTTTCACAAAGATGAGCATATCAATAACACCTATATTTTCATCTTTATTAGATCAAAATACCATTCTTCAAATTGTGCTTCAATTAGAAATTGAGAACAACAATGGAGCACATAGTGATCATAATGAGTCCGGATCAAAGTTTTTTAATGCCAAAACTGAAGAATCTTACTTTCTAGCGATCATAACTGATAACCACGGAAAACAAAAGCACTACTTGAAAAATGAAAAAAGTATTCGTGCATTCCACCCATCTGTTCCTACGCCGCCTCCTAACTGCTAGGCTTCCTGTACATGCTTTGGCATGACCTCAACTTTGGTCAGATCTGACTAAAGGAAAATCTTATATAAAAAAAACAGGTAAAATTTTAGACAAAAACTAATGTTTGGAACTCGTATGTCTGCTTTTCTGAAACTATCGAAAAGAGACTTAAAATATGATGTACCCGCTAGTGTTGTGGTGTTTTTAGTAGCACTTCCACTATGTTTGGGTATTGCAATGGCTTCTGGTGCGCCATTGTTTGCAGGATTGTTAACTGGAGTAATTGGCGGTGTAGTCGTTTCTTCTATCAGTAAATCACCTTTAAGCGTCAGTGGTCCTGCAGCTGGTCTTACAGTTATCGTTTTAGGAGCCATTCAGAGTCTTGGAGCTTATGAAACGTTTTTATTAGCCGTAGTTATTGCTGGAATACTTCAGTTGATTCTAGGTATTGTAAAGGCGGGAATGATTGGTAATTATTTCCCATCCTCGGTTATTGTTGGAATGCTTGCTGCCATTGGGATTACCATTATATTAAAGCAAATTCCTTTGGCACTTGGTATGTTGGAAACACATGCTTTTGAGCTTGATAACGGCCATGGAATTGGCGCATTTACAGACACTTTGGTATCTTCAATTGGCCCTGGGGCTTTGATTATCTGCATCTTATCACTGATTGTTTTAATTTATTGGCCAAGCATACCGAAATTGAAAAGCATTCCTGCTCCACTAATCGTAGTGGCTTTAGGTATCGGATTATCATTTGCCTTTAATGGAACAGCATTTCAATTAGCAGAGTCACAGTTTGTACTTGTACCGATTGTTAATTCCTTTGCAGAATTTACAGGGCTGTTTACGCTTCCCGATTTTACACAGATCATCAATAAAGAAGTTTGGATTGTCGCTTTCACCATTGCGATCATTGCCAGTTTAGAAACACTATTGAGTATTGAAGCGGTCGATAAAATTGATCCATTTAAAAGAAATACGCCGACCAATCGGGAACTGATTGCACAAGGAGTTGGTAACATAACAAGTGGTCTATTGGGTGGTTTACCAATGACGTCAGTTATTGTACGTTCATCAGCGAATGTAAATGCTGGAGGAAGAACAAGACAATCTGCCTTACTTCATGGTATGTGGTTATTACTAGCGATTCTGATCATACCTAACGTATTAAATTTTATCCCACTATCTTGTTTAGCTGCTATTTTATTGCAAACTGGCTATAAGCTAGCGAAACCAGCTTTATTTACATCTATGTATAAAAAAGGACTTGACCAGTTTATTCCTTTCTTTGCAACAATTGTGGCAATTGTATTTACAGACTTATTAATGGGTGTAGGTATTGGTCTTGTGGTAGCCACTTTTTATATTTTAAAAGCTAATATGCAGAATGCTTTCAAATTTGATATCGTCAAACAAAATGATTACGACAAAGCTGTAATCACTTTAGCGGAAGAAGTATCTTTTTTAAACAAAGCTCCTATTCAACAAAAGCTTTATAGTCTTCCAAAATCTGTTGGCCTTATTGTTATTAACGGTACAGGTAGTAAATTCATTGATAAAGATGTTATCGAGGTCATTAAAGATTTTGAACAGAATGCCCTGACCAAAGGAAAGCGCATTGAATTGACAGATATTGAATACAAGAAAAAATAATAAAATAAAAACAATTAATTAACGAGATTTGTATCCTATAAGGGATAAAACATACAGCACATGACTGAATGAACTGTATTAATATATATATAAAATGGAAAAAGATTTAGAAATAGGATTTAAAAAAATTTTACAAGGAAATCGTGAGTGGATGGACTTTGTTAAGAATGATACGACTGGTCGTTTTCAACAATTAGCAAAAGGTCAAAATCCAGAAATTTTATGGATTGGTTGCGCTGATAGTCGTGTTCCTGCAAATGAAATCACAGGTACTAAACCTGGAGAAGTATTTGTACACCGTAATATCGCAAACATGTGTGTGCATTCGGACATGAGCATGTTATCAGTACTCGATTATGCTGTAAATGTATTGAAAGTAAAGCAGATTATTATTGCTGGTCACTATGGCTGTGGTGGTGTAGCGGCATCATTAAGCCGTAATCAATTTGGAATTATTGATAACTGGTTATGTCACATCAAAGATGTTTATCGTTTACATGCAGCAGAAATAGATGCAATTGATGAACATGATAAAAAAGTTGATCGTTTAATTGAGTTAAATGTGCAAGAACAGGTATTTAACTTATGTACAACTTCTATTATCCAAAATGCTTGGAAAGACAGAAACGATCTAGCTGTTCATGGAATGGTCATCAACATTGGAACAGGTGAATTAACAGATCTTGATTGTACGTTCACGAGTAACGAAGATCTTGGAGATGTATTCTCTTATAGATAGCATATAAAAGGATCGGGCAACCGATCCTTTTACTATTAAAAACAGTTCTTTACAGCATCTCTTCTCTCCGTTACAACTCACTCATTTTTCTTTCGAAACAACTTACTTTAAAATGTAAGAACTACTACGGATAATTCGAAGTAATACTTAACTTTGTATTATGATAAACGAGGAGAAATCATTAAATTTTATTGAAGAAATTATCGAAGCAGATCTTCGTAATGGGACCCATGATGGGCGTGTATTGACACGTTTCCCTCCCGAGCCTAACGGCTATCTTCACATCGGTCATGCAAAATCTATTTGCCTAAACTTCGGTTTAGGGCAAAAATACAATGGCCAGACCAACTTACGTTTTGACGATACTAACCCCGTGACAGAAGATACGGAGTACGTTGAAAGTATTAAAAACGACATTCAATGGCTTGGCTTCAACTGGGCACAGGAATTATATACTTCTGATTATTTTGACACCCTTTATCAATATGCTGTAGACCTCATCAAAAAAGATTTGGCTTATGTAGATGATAGTACTGCCGAAGAAATTGCAGCAGCCAAAGGTACGCCAACTGAACCTGGAGTTCCAACTCCTAATCGCAGTCGTAGCATTGAAGAGAATTTGGTTCTTTTTCAAGAAATGAAAGATGGTAAATACCAAGATGGTGAAAAAGTGTTACGTGCTAAGATAGATCTTGCAAATCCAAATATGCACTTACGTGATCCGTTGTTATACCGCATCAAACACGCGCATCACCACCGAACTGGAAATAAATGGTGTATTTATCCCATGTACGATTTTGCACATGGACAATCCGATTCTATCGAAAAAATCACACATTCTATCTGTACGTTAGAATTTATTCCACATCGTGCATTGTACGACTGGTGTATTGAAAAACTAGAAATCTATCCTTCAAAGCAATATGAATTTGCACGTTTAAACATGACCTACACCGTTATGAGTAAGCGTAAGCTTTTACAATTGGTAAATGATAAATTTGTAGAAAGTTGGGATGATCCACGTATGCCTACTATTTCAGGTTTACGCAGAAGAGGTTATACTCCAGCAAGTATCCGTACTTTCTGTGATAAGATCGGCGTCGCTAAACGCGAAAATATGATTGATGTGAGTCTGTTGGAATTCTGTATTCGTGAGGATCTGAATAAAACAGCATGGAGAAGAATGGCTGTGCTAGACCCTATTAAATTAGTGATCACAAACCTTCCTTCTGACCACATTGAAGAACTACATGGTGAAAACAACCCAGAAGTTGAGGGTGGTGAAGGTTCTCGTATGATTCCTTTTTCAAATGAATTATGGATTGAACGTGATGACTTTATGGAAGATGCTCCAAAGAAATTTTTCCGTTTAGGTCCTGGCCTTTCTGTGCGTCTAAAAAATGCATATATAGTAACCTGTCATGATTTCGTTAAAGATGCAAATGGTCAAGTAACAGAAGTACACTGTACTTATGTGCCCAATTCAAAATCTGGCGAAGATACTTCAGGAATGAAAGTTAAAGGAACTATTCACTGGGTTTCTGTGCCACATGCTAAAGAAACAGAAATCAGATTGTACGATCGTTTATTTAACGACGAGAATCCTGCTGCTTCAGAAAACTTCAAAGAATCGATTAATCCAGATAGTTTAAAAATCAGCAAAGCATTTATTGAACCTGATTTGTTAAATGCAATCCCTGGAAAAGGTTATCAGTTTATCCGTTTAGGGTATTTCACTTTAGATACATCTTCTAAACCAGATCACTTGGTTTTCAACCGTACGGTCGGACTAAAAGACTCTTGGGCCAAGGAAGTTAAAAAAGGATAATATTAATATTAACAAAAAAGGGAAGCAGCTGCTTCCCTTTTTTTAATATATCATTCTGATAGATACATCTTTTTATATTTATTGCTCAGCTCAGCAATATATGCATATCGGTCCTTTTCTTTTGTATTAGAAAGTATACGTTCATATAGATCGACCGAGTCAAGAGCCATCCTTATATTTTGAACTTCCAACCCGTTTTCAGGTTTGTCAATAGCTAGTTGTTGATAATAATCCATATGCTCTGTTAAAAATTTCATATTACGATCAACCAGCTGGTTTGCAAATTTTATTTCTCCAGTTTTATAAAGCGTATCAATAACATCCCCATAACTCGTCACATCAGACATGCTATATAGTCTTTGGGGTAATTCATTAAATGCTTTTACTGCCACTTGTCTTGCTTTTTCGGTCTCCCCTTTTGCCAATAGGGTTCGCGCTGCTTTCCCGAAAATCTCCTCTGCATACATACCTGCAAAACGGAAGGAATCCGTATCAAGGTAAGTTGCTTGATGTATGTTTCCCCAAGCGTATTTATCAACAATATTTTTATATAATTTATCGACATTAATTAGAGACTCCCCTTTTTCAAGCTTTGCTTCTATAGGCATCAACCGTTTGGCAAACCCTTCATTAACCATGTATTTATCCAATCCCATCAAACTTTCAGCGGGTACCATTCCTGAAAAATAAATTGGTCTTTTCCAATTATTATTCACAAGAACAGACATCAAGCCTAGATCTGCGCGGGTGACGTAATCATTACCAAAAGTCCACTCCATTTGTTTTGGGATCTCACTTTCCCATTCTTGAGGTACGACTTTATTTCTAATGACATCTTCCTTATTCACGGCAAGCTTCAAGCTTTTTGTTGGCAGAAAGTTTTCATATTGTCCGTCTCTCATTTGAAGTTTGTTATCATTACTATCTGATAATAAAAAATCCAACAACAAGTTTATATCTGTAGATCCTGCTAAATTCAGATCATGGTAAGGCAAAGATTCTCGAAGGCCTTTTGCCACCTTTTCATTCGGTATCGTGATCGGCAATCCTGCGGCCTGATAGGTACCATTTTTCACCTGGCGGAAATACCAGTCAGAAGTCAAATAACTGATCACCACTATTCTAACATCCCGCCGAACACCTTCTACTTCTTGTAAATACCATAGCGGAAAAGTATCATGATCACCGTAAGTAAACAGGATCGCATTGGGAGCACAGGTTTCTAAATAATTTTTCGCCATATCCCGAGCTAACGATTTCTCCGATCGATTATGATCATCCCAATTTTGACTAATAAGAATCAATGGGCCAGCTATGAGACATAATGATGTAGCAAGCAGATTTGCATTTCTTTCATTAATATATTTTTTAAAAAATTCAGAAATAGCAAATACACCTAATCCAATCCAGATTGCGAAAGCATAAAATGATCCTGCATAAGCATAATCACGTTCACGTGGTTGCAAAGGAGATTGATTTAAATAGATAACGATGGCCAATCCTGTAAACATAAATAAGAGACTAACAACAGTTGCATCTTTCTTGTTACGTTTAAAATGCCATAGTGCACCTGCGAATCCAATTATTAGCGGAAGGAAAAAATAGGTATTCCGAGATGGATTATGGATCATTTCATCCGATAATTTAGATTGTCCACCTACATGTAAATTGTCGATAGCCTTAATCCCTGATAACCAATTTCCTTCTGTTAAAGAACCGTGTCCCTGCTGATCATTTTGCCTTCCAACAAAGTTCCACAGGAAATAACGTGCATACATATGCCCCACTTGATAGTTAAAGAAGAATTTCAAGTTGTCAGCAAAATTTGCTTTTCTTCCTTCTTCAATACCTAAATAACCTTTATAAAAATATTGATGATAGGGTTTTTGACTGTAAATCCTTGGGAAAATGGTTTCTCTATCAAATTGATAACTTGCGGCTCTTTTTATTGAAGTATACTGGTGGTTGTCTTTTCTATAATCAATACGTTCATTGATACCTATGGGATTTGCATCAAAATATTGCCCTTTTATGAGTGGCTCTGATTCATACTGTTCTCTACTTAAATAACCCAAGAAAGAAAATACGTTTTCAGGATCATTATTATTTAAGGAAGGGTTAGCATTAGCCCTTAGCAATACCATAGTGAAAGAGCTATATCCTAATAAAATAAAACAAGTTGCCAAAATCGCTGTATTCAAAATAACTTTTCCTTTTCTTATGGAGTAATATATGCCATAAACTAATGCCGATAAGATCATTATGATAAAAACGAATATGCCCGAGCCAAATCCTAATCCAAGTGTATTGACAAAAAACAAATCAAACTTGGCAGCAAATTTAATAAGGTACTGGATTATTCCCCACAGAATAATGGCCAATATTCCTAGTCCAATAAACAATGCTTTACTAATTCCCCAAAACGTTGTACGATCAGTTTTCTTAAAATAAATAATAAGTGCTATCGCTGGAATAACTAATAGATTCAATAAATGAACTCCTATTGAAAGTCCAATAATATAAGCGATGACAATAAGCCAACGATCTGCATGCGGTTTATTTGCACGGGCTTCCCATTTTAGAATTGCCCAGAATACGACTGCTGTACATAAGGATGACATCGCATAAACTTCAGATTCTACTGCTGAATACCAGAATGTATCGGAGAAACTGTAAGCTAAAGCTCCCACCATGCCTGCTCCCATTATTTTAATCAGATGATTTTTATCATTGGATTGATGATCAGATTGGATAATTTTTCTTGCTAATGCTGTTATGGTCCAAAACAAAAACATAACTGTCAAACCACTGCATATAGCAGAACCCACATTCATCCAAAATGCAATCTGAGCTAAATTTCCTAAAGCAAAATTTGAAAATATATTCTG
The DNA here is from genome assembly GCF_012030425.1 of Sphingobacterium sp. B16(2022). Taxonomy (GTDB): domain Bacteria; phylum Bacteroidota; class Bacteroidia; order Sphingobacteriales; family Sphingobacteriaceae; genus Sphingobacterium; species Sphingobacterium anhuiense. Next base: position 329,252 of record NZ_JAAUVN010000003.1, read on the forward strand.
CAACATTAGAAACAAAGGTGCTCCAGGCTGATGAACAATCTGAAGTTTATATGCTGATGCAATAAATTCACCAGTATCCCACCAACTTGTTGTTCGCTCTGCTGTGATAATGAAAACGGATGTTGCTATGATGGCACATAGCCAACCTAACACGTTGTTTACTTTCTTATAATCCATGAATGATTCAGGTTTAATTGATTATTTGATAAATCAAATTAATTTTCAATTAAATATAATAAAAAGAGATTTCATTTGAGGGTGATTAACTTTTTTTAACAAAAATCGAAACGCATAAAAAAGCCTGCTATAATGTGATAGCAGGCTTTTTTATACGATATAAGTCTTAGAATAACTTTTCTACAATACTTTTAGTCGGTCCAGGATTACTCATGGTATAAAAATGTAAAACTGGCGCACCAAAGTCAATTAATTCTTTACATTGTTGTACCAACCACTCTTCTCCGACTTGTCTCACGTCTGCATTATTTTTACATCCGGATACTGCTTCACTCAATTCCTCTGGAATATCCAAATGAAAAATTTTCGGAAGCGTAATCAGTTGTTTTTTTGTTGTCAATGGTTTTAAACCTGGTATAATTGGAATATGAATATCATTTTCCCTGCACTTATTGACAAACTCTTTATATTTTTCAACATTAAAGAACATTTGTGTAACAATAAACTCAGCCCCCATCTCAACCTTCTTTTTTAACCATTTAAAATCGGTATTAAAATTTGGCGCTTCGAAGTGTTTTTCAGGATATCCTGCAACGCCAATACAAAAGTTGGTCTTTTCTGAAATCGCAATATCCTCATGTAAGTACTGTCCTTGGTTCATATCGGCAACCTGCTGTAAAAGATCTGTTGCAAATGCATGACCACCTTCTGTTGGTATGAAATCAGGATCGCCTTTTCTTGCATCACCTCTCAATACGAGCACATTGTCAATACCCAAGAAGTTCAAATCTATCAAAGCATTTTCAGTTTCCTCTTTTGTGAAACCACCACAGATAAGATGTGGTACAGCATCCACTTTATACTTATTCATAATAGCGGCACAAATTGCAACAGTCCCTGGACGTTTACGATAAGCCACACGTTCTAATAAACCGCTCTCGTGCTTCTTATACATGTAGTCTTCTCTATGATAAGTCACATCGATAAAGGGAGGCTTGAATTCCATAAGTGCATCCATTGTTTTAAAAATACTTTGGATACCTTGCCCCTTAGCTGGTGGCAACAGTTCAAAAGAAAACAAAGTTTTTCCTTTGGCATTACTGATATGATCAACGATTTTCATTAATATTTTTTAAAGTGATTTTGGTTGGCTTACATCGAAATGCACAAGTGGACTTGTTTCAACTTATCTTTCCCAGCTCTGAGTTGGGGTAGAATGTAGCACCTTATAAAATAACAGGTTGCTAAGGCTTCATTGGGTCTATTCCCTCGGCCTTTCTCTATAAGCATCGGCTAATATCGGCAATAGAAATTTATAATCAAAATAATATTAAGGTCATGCCTAAAAAAATGCCCCAATAAAACGTTTATTAAAATGGATTTCTTTAAATAAAAAAGAGTTACTGCATATAACTACAGTAACTCCTTTTTATTAATCTGTATATCGTGAAGACTTTAAATCTCCTTATATAGCTCAACCAATCCATCTGGTAAATCAACCTCTAAAACTTTATCCTCTGAATCAATTCCTAGCATAAGATCGTCATTTAATGGGAACATCAATTCTTTTCCATTAAAGTCTACTGTTGCTATAAATTGCTGAGGCATTTCCTGTACATGTTTAATCTCTCCTAATTCTCCATGAACTTCATCAATCACCAAGTATCCAATTAAATCCGTATATCTAAAATCATCAGGATCACGCTCTGGCATTTTATCATTTGGAAGGTATATTTTCTTACGCACTAAAGGTTGTGCTTTATCAATATGATCGACGTCTTCTAAATTTAAATAGGCTGTACTATTTGATTGGTATTTGATATTGTCGACAAAGTAAGGCACTAATTTTTTATTCACTTCAGCAAATAAAACATCAAAGTCTAAATCTTGATAATCTTCAAATTCAAAAAAAAGCTGAAGCTCACCTTTTAATCCACGTGTTTTGCTAATATAACCGATGTAAAAACTTTCTTCTATGGTCATGTTCTAATTTGAAAGTGCAAATTTAAAAATATAAATATATAAATACAGTACTTCGTAGGTATAGCAACTACATTCTTAAAAAAAAGCCGGATCAAAATTGAACCGGCTTTCTTGATACTGTATGAAAGAAAAATTAACCTTCAGTTTCTTCTGCAGCAGGAGCTTCAGTTTCTTCAGCAGGAGTTTCTTCTACAACTGGCGCATTTTTAGCGGCAATAGCAGCAGCTTTTTCTTCTTTTTTCTTAGCTTCAGCAGCTAATGCAATTTTCTTAGCTTCAGCTTTAGTAGTTGCTAAACCGTCTTTTTTACCAGCAGTTCTTGCATCATTAGCTTCAGTCCAAGCTACAAATTTAGCTTCAGCAGCTGCTTCATCAAATGCACCTTTTTTAACACCGCCTAATAAGTGTTTTTTGTATAAAACACCTTTATCCGAAAGGATAGTACGAGCTGTGTCAGTAGGTTGTGCACCATTATTCATCCAATCCAAAGCTTTGTCAAAATCCAAAACGATAGTCGCTGGATTTGTGTTCGGGTTGTAAGAACCAATACGTTCGATGAATTTACCATCACGTGGAGCACGTGCATCTGCTACTACTAGGTGGTAAAAAGGACGTCCTTTTTTACCATGTCTTTGCAATCTGATTTTAGTTGCCATGTTTTTGTGTTATTTATGTATTCAACATATCCCCCGTGCTACATGCAAGAGGGGACGCAAAGATACAAAGGATTATTGGAAGTTAAAAACTAAAAATAGAAGTCAACTTCCACAGAATAAGAAAGATGACAAATAAGCGTCATTATATACCATTATGGCCAAATTATTTCATGCACACCGTCTTAGTCTTACAACGAAACAAATCATAGATGCCATCTGGATGATACAAATTTATATAGGGAATTAATTTGTAATTTTGCCTTATTTCTAAAGGTTCCGTACGCATTAGCAATTTTGTCTATTCAAATTAATAAGCGTATTTTCATCCTTCCAAATCAAATTGAATTCATGTCATCGATAGCGCCATTAAAAATATTAAAAGCCTCAGCTGGTTCAGGCAAAACATTCAGCTTAACTGTCCATTACCTGACTTTATTACTTTCAAAAGAAAACAGTTATCGTGAAATATTGGCCGTCACTTTTACTAATAAGGCGACCGCTGAGATGAAGGAAAGGATCTTATCTGTTCTAAAAGGATTAGCACAAGGTGACAAAAGCCGAAAAATCGATGATTATAGACGTTTATTGTTGACCCAATTTCCATATTGGAGTACGACTTCAATTCAAGAAAAAGCACATCGTGTTTATCGTAAAATCTTACATGATTATAGCCATTTTACCATCAGTACCATTGATGGTTTTTCGCAAAAAGTGATTCGAAGCTTTACTTACGAACTCAATTTAGATGCTGCTTACAAGATTGAAATGAATACAAGTAAGGTGCGGCAGGACCTTACTGTCATGTTAAATCAACTTCTGGATCAACGCCCTGATTTATTGGAATGGATTATTGAATATGCGGAAAAGAAAATTTTAAATAATGAAAACTGGAACTATCGTCGTGAATTAACCAATCTAGCGAATGAGATATTTTCTGAAAACTTTAAAGAGTTTGACAAACACCTCCTATCGCAAGATTCGGATAAAGTGTTCAATACCTTAAATAAAGAAATTGAAAACTTTACAAAAATATTCCTAGAAGCAGTTCATGAGGAAATAAAAAGTTTTGCAAATACTTTTAAGGCATTAAATATGGATTCTGCTGACTTAAAAGGAAAAAGTAGAAATCCGATTTACTCGCTTTCTAATTCAAAGAACAACGTATTCAAACAAAGTACTTCTAAACTACAGGAGATCATTGGTAAATATGTAGAGCTCCTAGATAAGGAAGATGCATTTTTAGATGGCAAAAAAGAAGTTAATTACGGACTACAGCAGGCACTTTTACCTATCTTAAAAAATTTCAAAATATTACAGGATAAATTAAGTACTTATATCACATATGAGGCATTCCAAAAGAATTTCTACTACCTCCGTCTTTTAAAAGAAATGAGTGATTTGTTAGCGCAATGGCGAAAGGAAAATAATGCACAATTAATTTCCGATGCGCAGATCCAATTGAATAAGCTTGGGCTAGATCAACATGGAGATCCTACTTTTATTTGGGAAAAGATTGGAAATCGCTATCAGTATTTCTTGTTCGATGAGTTTCAGGACACTTCCCGCATTCAGTGGAAAAATTACAGTCCTTTATTGATTAATGCCCTTGGGAATGCATCGGGAGAATTATCCGAGCATTTAATCGTTGGTGATGTTAAACAAAGTATCTACCGTTGGAGAAATGGAGATTGGCGAATACTATTGGAACAGGCTGAAAAACAAGTAGCAGATGCCTTTCATATTTCAAACGAGCAGGAATTACAGGAACTTGTTGAGAATGGCTCGCTGGATGTAAACTATAGAAGTCTTCCAAATATTATTCATTTCAATAATTACCTATTTGAGACAGTACCTGATCATATCCAACAGTTACTTAATGAACATATTGCTACTAATCTTACTACGGAAGGACAAACATGGTGGCAGGAAATGGGATATGACCACATGATTAATAAAGCCTACGATGGTGCGTCACAAAAGGTTCCAGAAGCAAAGGTCTTAGATGAATCACAAAAGGGTTCTATTACCATCAAATATTTTGATGTAGAAAATAACGTGAGAAGAAACTCACAAGTTGAAAATCTTACTGTATCTTCCTTATGTGAACAGATTGAAGAATGGATTACTTCGGGCAGATACCAAGCTAATCAAATCGGAATCCTTGTACGATCGAATAAACAGGCGCGATTGATTATCCACGAATTAATGAATTATAGAAATGAAAAACAGTTACATTTTGAAGTTATCTCTGGAGACGCACTGGCATTAGAGGCTAACGAAGGTATTCAGCTGTTGATCGAAACATTAAAAGCATTTGTTTTTAATACGGATAAGCACATTTTATATAAAGCTAAAATCACACATCTGTATCATATTATTCAAAAAGAGCAAAATTTCAATGCCGAAGTCTGGTTGAAATTTAAGGAAAATGATGTTCTTAATTTAAATGAGGACCTCCCTAAGGATCTGATTGAAAATTGGGAAAATTGGCAAAAATTACCCTTAGTTCACCTCGTTGAAAAACTTATAGAAGTTTATAGTTTAACCTCATTACACAACCCACATTTGCCTTATATTCTTGCATTCAAAGATATGATCGCTAATTTTTCTGCAAATGGGGAACGCGGAATTAACCAGTTCTTAACCTTTTGGGATGAAGATGGGGTGAAGGCGGTACTTCCTTCTTCGGGCAAAGTGGATGCCATTGAGGTAACCACTGTACATAAATCTAAAGGTTTAGCTTACGATGTCGTTATGATTCCTTTCTGCAGTTGGACACTAGATGGTATGACCAACGGAAACTTCTGGATAGATACGGAAGGTACAGCTCTTGAAATTATTGGAAAGGCGCCCATAAAATATACCTCTTCTTTAGGGCAATCAACACTCTATCAAAAATATTATGAAGAGATGGTTTTCAATTATATGGATGCCCTGAATACATTTTATGTGGCGACAACCCGAGCAATAGAACATCTTTATATATCGGCTCCTGCTTTTAAGCAAATCGTTGACAAAAAAACGGGAGAGATAATGGGAATGGATGTAAAAAATGATTTAATCAGTGATATTGTTTATCAAGTGCTTGACAGCAATAATGGAGCCTTTACACTTACCGACAACGAATTGCATATCGACCATGTTATTCGTAGAGAAAAAAGCACTAAGATTGAAGTTGGCAAAATTGCCTTACAGCAATACCCGATTTCAAAAGAATTGGATAAAGCCTTTGATAAATCATCACAACGCACTATCACCAGTATCCTGCTATTGGATAAAGCGTCCCAATATGGTGTAATGGCTCACGAAATTATGTCGATCATAACTTCTGAAGACGAAATTGATGGTATTATAAATCAATATATTTCTGAAGGAATATTTACACCTTCAGAAAAGTCAGCGATTTTACATGAAGTCAACCAAATTTGGCAACACCAACAGATTAATAAATGGTTAACTGGGAATTTCAAAATTTGGAATGAATCGGCTATTATTACTGCTAAAGGAGAAACATTACGTCCTGATAAAGTTTTCACAAGTGAAGAAGAGACAATCGTATTAGACTTTAAATTTACACAGAGCGAAGCGCTGTCACATCAGAAGCAAGTCAAACAATATGTCAAAACTTTGGAAGAATTGGGGTATAAAAATGTGAAAGGATTTTTATTTTACGCCAAGTCAAATGATTTAGTAGAGGTTATCATACAAGCAAAAAACTAAGAAATGAATCCATTTTTAAAAGACGTCGCTATCGATTTGAAAAATCGTTTTGGAGAAGATCTACACGAAACTGCTATAATATTCAATAATAAGAGACCGATTACGTACCTCAAACAACATCTAGCTGAGGTATATGGTCAAGCAATTTGGTCACCACAATTTTTTACCATTCAAGAATTTTTTCGTCTGTCCACTAACTTGTCTGAGGCTACACCTATTGCACAATTTTTTATTCTCTATCATTTACACAATGAACTCCTCGCCAAGGAAGGTCATGAAGCGGAGACCTTAGAAGAGTTTTACCCAATAGCAGAAACCATATTGAGTGATTTTTCACAGCTGGATTATGATCTTGTTGACATAGACGAAATCTTTATGGAATTGTTTGACAATACCCAAATTGATTTACAGTTTCAACATTTCACTGCAGAACAGCAGGATTTTATCCGTCAATTTTGGCAATCATTTTCCATAGCAGGTCATACTGCTGTACAAGAACGATTTTTAAAGTTATGGCGACGTCTTCCGGTGCTATATCGGTCGTTTAAAGAAGAATTAAAAGTTAAAAAAATGACAAATATGCCGACCATCTACCGTGATATTGTGGATGGAAAAGCAAAAAACCAAACATTCCACCAACAGTATAAACAAATCATTTTTGTCGGATTCAATGCTTTGAGCAAAGCAGAAGCTACTTTATTCAAAAAGTGGCAAGATGCAGGTTTGGCATTATTCTATTTTGATGCAGATGCTTACTATTTAGATGACAAACAACAAGAGGCAGGATTATTTATTCGTCGTAACATATTTGAAAGCGGATTGAAAAATGCATTAGGTGAAAGTTCAAATGTTATTGGCAATCGCTATTCAGATGTAAACCTTTATTCCGCAACCGGAAATGTATCGCAAACCAAATTATTGCATGATATTTTAGTAAATAATGAAAAGGAAGGCAAATCTTCTGCTATCTTATTGGCAGATGAATCTTTACTAGTATCGCTATTACAAAGTCTTCCAGATGTGAAACCTAATATTACCACCGGTTTTCCTTTGACTCAATCTCCCATCTACGGCATTATAGAATTGTGGATGGAGGTACAACACCTCATCACACATCAGAAAAAAAATAAAATTCCATACACACTGATTGAGACATTTATCAATCACCCATTGACCAATGTGTCTAAAGAGGAAAAGTTGGACATTCAAAAGCTTATATCAGATAAACAACTTTTCGAAGTAGAAATCAAAGAGCTTTCCTTCAAAAGTTCAAGTTTAGCACACTTCTTCCACCCCATTGTAAGGATAGAGGAAGCAATTGCTATATTGATTCATATCATTGATAATCTACTGCAAAATCTAGCACAGGAAGATCGAATAAAACAGATTGACAGCAACTTATTGATTGAAGTAAGAAAGACTTTAAACCAGCTTAATTTAGGCCTAGAATCGCTTCAACCGCTAAGCCTACCATTTCAATTTGGACTAATCAGTAAAGCAATTGCAAATATCAATTCGGCAATCGAGGGTAATCCACTTGAAGGACTGCAGATCATGGGGCTTTTAGAAAGTCGTTGTCTCAATTTTGACCACGTTTATGTTTTAGGTGCAAATGAGGGTATATTGCCTAAAACATCTAGCTCTCCAACATTCATCCCCAATTCACTAAGACAGGCTTATGGATTACCAATTCTGGAGAACCAGGACGCGCTTTCCGCATATTTGTTCTATCGTCATTTTCAATACAGTACCGAGATCCATCTGCTCTATAATGGTATTGTTAGCGACAGTTCATCTGGAGAGGAAAGCCGCTTTATCAAACAGCTGGAGTTTGAAAGCAAGTTCAATTTTTTAAAACATAATCAACAGCAAAATATTACCTTTTTACCTGATCAAGATGAAGTTATCATTGACAAAAAAGGAAAAATTTGGGATAAATTGCGCTCGGATTTCATTACTAATAAGAAAAAAATTTCTGCAACCGCGCTCACGACTTATTTACAATCTCCCCTACAATTTTTCTTGAAATATGTAGCTGAGATTAAAGAACCTCCCAGTATCTCGCAAGAATTTGAAATGAACAATTTGGGTACTGTTATTCACAACGTGATGGAAAAAGTCTATCTACCATTCAAAGGTGCAGCAAAATTTGTACCTATAGGAAAATTAGAGCAATCATTACAGACAGTAGATGCTTTAATTATTGCCGAAATAATTGAATTATATCAATTGGAAGGCACGGGACTAAATTCGCTAAATAGTCTTCAGCGGATCATGCATAAGATTTCTTCTGAATATGTCAGATTACTGGTTCAACATGACATCGATCACTTTATTGGCATCAAAATCATTGAATTGGAAAATGATGAAGACTATATCATGGATTTACCTATCGAGGTTGAAGGGAAAGAGGAAAATGTACGTATATACGGTATTATTGACCGCGTGGACGAAGTGCTATTAAAAGATAAAACAGTCAAAATACGTATTGTTGATTATAAAACAGGCGCGGACGAAGTCAATTTTAAGTCATTGGATAAAGTGTTTATCAAAAACACGGAGAATAAAGCATTGGTGCAAACTTTATTTTATACGTATGTCTATGAGCAGGTAACAGGACGTATCGGAATAGAACCTAATCTGTATGTTGCTCGAAAAATGAGGGAAGAAGGAACTTTATTTTACGCCAAATCAGAAGTGTTAGAAACAGTATATCTTGCAGAAGTGAAAAAAGAATTTATTTCCTTTCTAAAAGCTACTTTGGAAGAGATCTTCAATCCAGAAATTCCTTTTAGACATGATCCAAAAGCAAAAATATACGATTCGGATCCTTATACTTTATTTTACAAAAACGCTATCGACGAAGAAGACGAAGAATAAATGCAATATCATAAAAAGAGCTCCACCCTTTTGTGTCGGATGGAGCTCTTTTTATCAATTAAAATATACTATTTTAATTTTTTAATCGCTTTTTGCGCTCGTTTTATTGCCATTTCTATCTTATAATCCAACCATTTCTTTTTAAAGATCCTACGCATAGCATCATCAAAATAACGGGTGATGAACAAATTGCGGGCACCAATTAATTTTTCAGAGAATGTATTTGCTAAAGCCCGAACTGAGATGGAATAACCTTCCGTATCATATTGGATATAATGCCACCACCCTGCCGGCATATATAACGTATCTCCAGGATTTATAACCGCTTCATAGCCTTTTATAAATTGTAATCCAGGATATTCAGCTTCAGTACTGTATTTAGGATTGGCTATACTATGAAAATTATAGGGTAATTTGTACAATAAATCAGATTGATCATTTGGAAATAACCAGATCCGCTTAGATCCTTGAAACTGGGAAATAAACACATGTGACATATCAATATCAAAGTGATTTCTTGTTGACGACCCTTCTCCACCAAAAAATAAGTAAGGTAACCATTGAATCACTTTACCACCGGTCACATCGTTATAAATAACATCCTTTTTTAGTTCTGGTCTAATCTTCAGCAGATTAAAAAGGAACAACCGTAGCTCGGTAGGTTCTGCACTTATTTTATCTAAGTATTCTGCCAAAGTCATTTTCCCAACAGGAGGACTTGCAGCATGATTTTGAGAATTTTCTTCACGCCCATACACATCTACTTGCTCTTGACCTGCAATTTCCTTGAAATAATCGTAACTCCATTTATCCCAACATGCACTATCCTTACTTATAAAGTCTTTAATAATTACAGGCTGACCTTTTTTTAAGTAATCTTTTACAAATTCTTTTGGAGTTATTCCTGAGATACTATCAACTGGTTTTAATTTCACAAGCTATCTGTTTTTACAACTACTACAAACTTAAAAAAAATATTTCTACTTAAACTTATGCCATGATTAAAAACAATCACTCCTGCTAAAGTACTAATTTAGCTCACAAGTTAGTAGAAATATTCTAAATAACTAAATGACACTTGTCATTTAATTTTATATTATCATCTTAATATTACTGAATAAAAACATATAGAGAATTACAAATAACTTTTCAGTATTCAATCAAACTTCGTCTTAAGCCTTATTTCGATCATCATCTCAAATTGAGATAATGATATTTTTATTTATTTACCATTTTTATATATTCCTCAACCGCCATTGTCATACTAGGTGCCTTAGGTGTTGGTGCAGGAATATCTAAAACTAAGCCATGCTCAAGTAATGCTTGTTGTGTGCTTCCACCAAATGCAGCAATTCTGGTTTGATTTTGTTTAAAATCTGGAAAATTCTCATACAGAGATTGCACACTAGAAGGACTAAAGAATACGATGACATCATAAAAAACATCCTTCAGATCAGATAAATCACTTACCACTGTTTTAAAAAGAACAGCAGGTGTAAATTTATAGCCATTTTCTTTCAACCACTTACTTGTCTCTTCATTTGCGACATCTGAACAAGGAAATAAGAAATTTTCGTCTTTATGCTTCTTAAGAACGTCTTCTAAATCTTTAGCTGTTTGCTTTCCAAAGAAAATTTTACGCTTACGATACTGAATATACTTTTGAAGGTACAAAGCTATCGTTTCAGAAATACAGAAATATTTCAACTCAGAAGACACTTCAAAACGCATTTCTTCACAGACTCTAAAGAAATGATCTACAGCATTTCTGCTTGTAAAAATAACAGCCGTAAAATCAGCAAGATTAACTTTATCTTTTCTTACATCACGTGCTGGAACACCCTCTACGTGGATGAAACCTCTAAAATCAAGTTTTAAATTATACTTCAGTGCTAATGCAGCATATGGTGACTTATCATTTTCAGGCTTTGGCAAGGTTACCAATATACTTTTTACCTTTTTCGCTCTTTCTACGTCGGAAGTTTGCATATTATCATTTAATTAGCTTAGTAGTCGCACCAATATTAAAATAGGTGCTATTTCTAGGCAACAAAGATACAAAATTAAATAAAAAACTGAAAACTGCTGTTGAGAGACAACATTTAGCGCTGTCCGTAAAAAACGATAAGAAAACAGCAGTATACCGATGATTACCGTGAAACTGAAGATATAAGACAGATATTCTAAAGGTACAAGACTTACTACAAGCACTACTGGCAGTAAAAATAACAATGAATTAAAGTAAATTAAATATAAGATTGTAACATATTCTTTCACTAATCGCTGTATTTCAAAAACAAACGCTATAAACCTTATAAATCCTATTTTTAAAGCAAATATTATTGCTATGATCGCTGATATTTTTAAATAATTGGTAAAAGATAAGAAGTTAAATCGTTGTAGGATGTATGCATAAAATATACAGACAAATAAGCTTAGTGCTAAAGAAAACAGTAGGTATAAAAAGATAAACGGCCAAGAGGTTAATATGGTATCTTCTTTACTTACTTGTACAATAATTCGTTCATTAAAATATGCAGATACAATTAATTTTACATCTGAAGAGAAGAAAAACCGAACTATTGCAAATGCTAAAAAAAGAAATAGACTTGTAAATAATACCCACCTTTTCCGTTCATATTTTAATATGCCAACATGTACTTTATCTTTACCTTTTAGATCACTTGTTTTAAAATATTGTGTAACAGCATATGAGTTCAAATTATGAAGAATAATTTCATCGCCAACAATTTCTACGATATGATAGGGCCGTATTAAAGATGGATGGAGCAATTCCTGTCCTTTTGGAACTTGTTTCACAGCCAAAGTATCTGAGATCGTTACAGAATCAATGGAAATCTTGCTTATCGAATCAACAGTCTCCTGTCCTTTTGCATTATGGGCAAAAGATAAAAAAATGAAAAAAATAAACTGAATAATGTAGCTTAACTTCACCTGCATCGCTTTGAAACTCTTTAGAGTTGTAAAGTTATGATAAAAATTGGCTTAGAAAAAAAACATTACAAACGCTTTTCTTAACTTCAACCAAAATTAAAAACGAACAGATGTCAACAACAAGATGTTTATGGTGCGGGAACGACCCGCTGTATATGGAGTATCATGATTTGGAATGGGGTAAACAGGTTAAGGATGACAAAACCCTTTTTGAATTTATGATTTTGGAATCTGCGCAAGCTGGATTAAGCTGGATTACCATATTGAAAAGAAGGCCCCAATACAAGGAGGCATTCGCAGATTTTGATGTACAAGCTGTGGCAAAGTTCACTCCTGAAGATGTAGAGCACATTTTAACAAATACGGGAGTTGTCCGCCATCGTCGGAAAATTGAAACATCAATAACAAACGCCCAAATTTTTATCAAAATTCAAGAGGAGTTTGGTAGCTTCTATGAATATCTCTATCAATTTATGCCCAATCGGGAGCGGATTGAAAACAACATCCTAACACAAAAGGACACCGCAGTTACGTCCTTAGAATCTGATTTAATTTCTAAAGATCTAAAAAAAAGAGGTGTTAAGTTTTTTGGATCTACCATTTGCTATGCCTATATGCAAGCTGTAGGGATGGTCAACGATCACCTTAATTCTTGTACTTTCAGAAACTAAATAACAATATTTTTATAAATATGTGGGATATTTCGTCCCAAACCATTGTAATCCATACCGTAGCCAACAACAAACTCTTTTTCAATCTCAAAGCCTACATACTGAATGTTTTCAAAATCATTTTGTAAACATTCAGGCTTTAACAATAGCGTACATACCACTACACTGGATGGTGACTGCTTTTCGATGGAGGCTATGGTATGCTTTAATGAATTACCTGACTCTACTATATCCTCTACAATAATAACATCCCTTCCTTTAAGATCTATACCCAAACCTATAAGCTCACTCATTTCCCCCTGGTTGGTACCCTGATAAGAAGATAGTTTTACAAAAGACATTTCACAAGGAATTACAACCTGCTTCAAAAGGTCGCTCATAAACATGAAACAGCCATTTAAGACACCAATAAATACTGGATTTTTATCTTCATAACGATGATTAATATCAACGCCAATCAAACGTATCCGTTTTTGAATCTGATTTTCATCAATCATCAATTCAAAGTGCAATTCATCTATCTGTATCTGTTTCATTTATTTTTCTTCTTTATTTCGCCCTAATAATTTATCAAAAAGAGATCGCTTGTGGGCTTCCGTTGTCTCATCTAAGTTTAGAAAATTATCTTCTCCCTCTTCTAGATCCAATGTATCTGTTTGTACTGAATCAAAAAATGCAGGTCTTGCCGATCGAAGATGTGGCACCAACTCGACTTGATAAAAACCATAATTAGACACCGTAGAGTCTACTCCAATCTGCTTTGTCTTAACCATGATGTTGCCATAGGTATTAAAATAGCGGATCATATTTGACTTCAGATGGCCTGTCCAGTCAAAAGAATATAAACCCGTCTTAGGTCGAGGTACAATACTAGACAAAAAGATACTTTCACCTAAATTTAAATCTGCAGGTTTTTTACCAAAGTAATAACGAGATGCTTCTGTAATACCATAAACATTATTCCCCCACTCTATGACATTCAAATACACTTCATAAAGTCGTTTCTTACTGACTTGTTTAGAAGACTCCATCAACCAGACTAAAATAATCTCTTCTACCTTTCTTACTACCGTTTTATTACGGTTCAAAAACACGTTTTTCACAAGTTGCATCGAAATTGTGCTTGCTCCACGTTTAAATTTTTTCTCCTTTAAATTTGTAGCAATTGATAAACGAAAAGCCTCTTCTTGAAAACCGTTATGAGAAAAAAAGATGGATCTTCCGTATTGATTAAGGATATCTGCATATACCTTGAAATCTGATCTAAAGGTGTAAAATCTTTATTCTGAGGGCCAAGTACTATCGTTCTCATGGGCTCTCCTTTCTCATAGGCAATGTAGGTAAATGCTGTATTTAATTCTTGAATATTAGCATTACCCCATTTTTCTATTTTTAAATCTTTATCATCCATTTTAGATGTAAAGATCACTTCATTCGGTTTCTTAAAGTTCAATGCAAAATTTAAATCATATTGCATATGTCCGGAAACACGTATACCTTCTAAAGAATGAAATAACCCTTGAGGTATGGCATCAAAAAACTTTTGAGCCTCAATTCGATCGGTATGAATGGCCAGTTCTAATTGTTTATCAGGTTTATGCACATATTTTACATAAGGACTAAATTCAAACTCTTTAACCTTAACCTTACTTTCCTTATCAATTTCAACAGATGTTTTTCCAATATTAAGAATACCACTCATTAAACCTTCAGGAAAAAGAACATCTTTATCTGAAATACGCCAATGATTCAATTTCAAATTCTCAAACCCCCATTCACCAGATAGCGACAATAACTCTTTATTTTTACGATCGACCTTATTTAAACGAAATGTCAACGCATCAAAACTTGCTCTTAAACCAAATTTTCGTCGTAACAATGGTAGCTCTACATCTTTTGCATCAGAAAACAACCGGAGATACATTTCCTTCCCATCAGGATTGACTGTGCCCTCTAGATTCCAGACAGCTTCATGATCATTCAACAGGAATTTTGTTTTAAGATCTCCACCTGAGATTTCTGCCTCAGGAATTGAGATACGCTGTGAAGTGCTATCATCCTGATAGGATATTTCGAAATTCTGTAAATCCATATCCTTTGGAATTTTAAAGAATACGCTCTTTAGCATACGATCGGCCAGTTCTGCAAAATTAGTTTCAGCTTTATCATTAGCTGTGCTATCTCTATTTTTTTTCTTGAATAGGAAATCGTAATTACTTGTCGAATCTTTCTTAATCAAAGTGACCGCACTATTGTTCATTAAGATCTGACCTAATTTGACATCACCGAATAGTAATGGAAATATTCGAATAGATACAGTCAGATCCTGAATATGGGCCAATTGCTCTTTACCTTTAGGTTGCAAAATAATATTCTGAAACTGAACAGCTGATAGGCCTTTAAAAGAATAATATTGGATTTTAAGGTCCAAGTCATACTTGGTCGCAAGTTTTTCTTTTGCCTTGTTGATTGCAGACAACAAGATACCGTCTCTTTTTTGATATGCGAATACACCTCCTGCTACTATAAATATAGAAATAACTCCTAATACAATGTACAAGATTCGCATTTTCTTGGAGCGAAGAAGGGTCTTAAGATTATTGGACATATTATAACAACGTATCACACTCGATTTTGAATACTCAAATGTAAAAATTAAATCTTAATATCATTAAAAACATCTTTATGACAAGTTTTAATTTATCATTCAGTAAATTTGTAGTTTAATATACATGCATCCATATATCAGATGATAACCAAAGAACAAGTACTAGAAGCATTATCATATGTCGAAGAGCCAGATTTGAAAAAAGATTTGGTTACGCTCAATATGATTCAGAATATTGTGATTGAAGATCAAAAAGTATCTTTCGAAGTTGTTTTAACAACTCCAGCATGCCCACTTAAGGATCATATAGAACATGCTTGTCGCAATGCTATTGCGCATTTTATTGACAAGAATATTGCAGTAGATGTTCACATGACCTCACGTGTATTAGGTAAAGAAGGAAATCAACTTTTAGGAATTAAAAACATCATCCTTGTTTCTTCGGGAAAAGGTGGTGTGGGTAAATCGACTGTTGCTGCAAACCTAGCCTTATCATTACATGCTAAAGGTGCAAAAACAGGACTTTTAGATGCCGATATCTATGGCCCTTCCCTTCCAATTATGTTTGGCTTAGAAGGTGAAAAACCTCAATCTGTACAACATGAAGATGGTACTGTTAAAATACAGCCTATAGAAAAGTTTGGTATCAAATTGTTATCGATCGGATTTTTCACAGATCCAAATCAGCCTATTCCATGGAGAGGTCCAATGGCAACATCGGCTATCAAACAATTATTGAATGACACTGATTGGGGTGATTTAGATTATTTAGTGATCGATATGCCACCAGGAACCGGAGATATCCATATCACTGTTGCCCAAAACTATCCTATTGCAGGTGCAGTCATTGTAACGACACCACAGCATGTAGCACTAGCTGATGCTATTAAAGGTATGGGAATGTTTCTAATGGACTCTATCAATATCCCATTGCTGGGTATCGTGGAGAACATGGCGTACTTCACACCAGCAGAATTACCTGAAAACAAATATTACATATTTGGTAAAGGTGGAGGAACAAGGCTAGCAGAAGAATACAAAATACCTTTCTTAGGGGAGATTCCTTTATTAAAGGGGATTTCTGATGCCGGAGATAACGGTTTTCCAATCGCTATTGATGAAGAAGATCCAACAACCAAAGCATTTATAGCAATCGCTGAAAAAGTAGCACAACAGTTGTCTATTATACAAGCTGTTAGATAGCAACTTATATCGTATAAAAAGAAAAGGCCCTAATAAAGAATTAGGGCCTTTTCTTTTGTGTTGTAAATGACGATAAACTTATTCCATCATTAAATATGGAAGCTACTGCTTCGACATAGTATTATTTTAAGTTAAGGACAACTGGACAGTGATCAGAATGTACCGCCTGATTTAATATTGTAGCCGATTCGATTCGATCTGCTAAAGCATTTGATACCATATTATAGTCAATACGCCAACCTAAATTTCTAGCACGTGCTCCTGCACGATAACTCCACCAGCTGTAGTGATGCGGATCTGGATTTAAGTGACGGAAAGAGTCAATATACCCTGAGTTTATAAAATTTTCCATCCACTCCCTTTCCTCTGGTAAAAAACCTGAAGAGTTAGCATTTGATTTCGGATTGTGAATATCAATCGGACGGTGACAGATATTATAATCACCACATACAATTAAATTAGGCTTTTCCTGTAGTAACTGATTCGAATAATCCTGAAAATCTGCAAGAAACCGATACTTAAAATCTTGTCGGATATCTCCCGTGGTGCCTGAAGGAAAATAAGTACTCATGATGGACAAATCATCAAAATCTGCACGAATAATTCGTCCCTCAAAGTCATAATCCTCATGTCCACATCCATACTCAACATGTTTTGGTGTTATTCTAGTAAATATAGCGGTACCACTATATCCTTTTTTCTGAGCAGGATACCAATAATGTTCATAACCGAGCTGTTCCAGCAATGCTATTTCAGGAATTTGATCGGGAGTCGCTTTTATCTCCTGCAAACATATAACATCTGCATTTACTTCCTTTACCCAACCTAACCAATCTTTTTTTATGGCCGCTCGTAAACCATTGACGTTATAAGTAACTATTTTCACAGTAATCTTTTTTGAAGCTTAATAATTTTGAGAAGAAAATAAATCTGCAATCTTTGTAAAGAAACCGTTCTGAGGTTTTAAACCCTTTAATTCACGTTCCAAATTAATTGCTTCTCTTTTCGTTAATAATTTAACATACATACGCTCATCTGTTAAAGGACGATCATTTTTATCCGTTTTTACAGCGGCAATCGCGTCGATAACTTCCGTTCCATTGACCAGCTCTCCGAATACCGTATAATTTCCATCCAAATGCGGAGTACCACCCACGGTTGTATAAGTTGTGCGTTGTGCTTCAGTAAATTTTACGCCTTTCATTCGTAAAGTTTCTAAACTATCCAGACCTGCATTCGTAAATTTCTTGCCCTGTACGATGTAAAACTGTGACGCAGAGGAAGCTTTTGCCGGATTATCGTCACGTGCGGCACCAAGAGCACCTTTTTTATGAAATAATCCCGATTGTATTTCTGAAGGAATTGTATAACTTGGACCACCATCACCTAACAGTTGTCCTGATTTGGCATTTTTTGAATCAGGATCTCCACCTTGAATCATAAAATTCTGTATAACACGATGAAACAATAAACTGTCGAAATAGTTTTCTTTCACCAATTTGATAAAATTATCCCGATGCTTAGGTGTTTCATTATACAATTTTAAAACAACTACTCCTTTATCTGTTTGAATACGTACATATTTAAACGCAGGCTTTGCAGCAAATACTACGATCGATAAAGCACAAAAAAATAAACTTAAAACAATTCTTTTCATTACGTTTTATTAAATTACATTTAGCTCTTGAAAATAATCAATGATCAATGATTTTATGATCAACTCTTGTTCAAGCAATGTATAATTAGGAATAGGCTTAATCAATTCCCAATGTGGCCATCCTTGTTCGTCCAACCCCTTAAGCTCATAAAAGCCCATTGCACTAAAAAGGCGGCAATTAGCTATATGCATCAACTCTTCTTTTTCTCTTTTTGAAAAAGTCTGCGGTCCTTTCCCTAATTCCTGGACACCTATCAGAAATAAAAACACTTTTAAATCTGGTAGATCCATATCAAATGACTGTGCAATCTCATGTTGCAAAATCACCCATTTCTTATTTACTTCTGATGCATTCATATAAAGACAATCTTAGATATAAAGACAAACTTAGATAAATTGTAATTTATATACTAATATATAAATGTGAATATGAAACATAGTACATTCAGATTATCAATTTTACCTCAAGTAGATCTCAGCGCGAGATTAGCAAGATGTACCTATCTCCTGAAAATATGGGGTTCTAGACATTTCATATTATTACTTCCACGCTTTGATTAATTCTTTACAACGAGCTTCGATCATCTTATAAACAGGTTCAAATAAGCTTTCATCAAAATAGGGATCGGGAACAATATCATTAACTAAAAATAAAGCAACTTTATCTTTTTCTTCTTTTGTTGATGCCTGTGCAACGACATCCTTATAATTTTGGTGATCCATTACCAAAATATGATCATAGATTTCAAATAAACTAGGATTAAAATGCATTGCCTTTTGTTGTGAAATATCTACTGCATATTTTTTAGCCACAGCGATAGATCTACGGTCTGGGCTTTGACCAATATGCCAGTCTCCTGTTCCAGCAGATTCAATTGTCCAATCTAAACCTTCTTCCTTTGCCATATGGCTCAGAATACCATGTGCCAATGGTGAGCGACAAATATTTCCTAAACAAACCATTAAAATTTTCATGCCTTAAAAATAATGATAATATTGCTATTATAAGTGGTATATATAAACTAAAAAAAGGTGATTTCGATTCCGAAACCACCTTTCCATAACCAACCTAAAATCTAATTAATATTCAATAGGAACATTAATAATAACAGTACTTCCACGCTCAGGAACTCCTTTTAAGCTTACAATATTACGTTTTGTTTTACCTAATGCCGCTTCAATTTCATCAACATTATTAACTGGAACCCCATTCACCTCTGTTATCACTAATCCTCTTTCTACTCCAAAGTATTCAAATACACCACCTTTATTTATTTGCGTCACTACAACACCTGAGTTAATTCCTAATTCTTTTTTCTTCTCACTAGAAGCAGGCATGAAGCTAGCACCTAACTTATTATAAATTTCGGTAGCACTTTTACTTGATTTATCACCAGCTGCAGCTTTATTAATTTCTTCGCCTTTTAAAGTTACCGTCACCTCTTTCTCTTTTCCATCGCGCTTAAACGTTAATTTAACTTTATCTCCAGGACGTAATCTACCGATTGTTTCTTGTAGAACTGGCGAAGAAGTAATCACTTTACCATTAATTTTCGTAATCAAATCTGCTTTCTGAATTCCTGCAGCTTCAGCAGCTCCACCTTTAACGATATCTTGAACATACAGACCATTCACATCTGTAAATCCTTTTTCTTTCGCTAACTCTGGTGTAATTTCAGTAAAGGTAATACCAATGTATCCACGCTTAACATTTCCAAACTCAATAAAATCGTCAACAATTTTTTTAACTAAATTAACTGGTATTGCAAAACCATATCCAGCATAAACCCCTGTTGGTGATGCTATTGCTGAATTAATACCGATTAACTCACCCTGTGCATTAACCAATGCTCCCCCGCTATTACCTCTATTAATAACGGCATCTGTCTGGATAAAAGACTCAATTGAAGAATTCACAGGAGGTTGGTCCTGATTTCCATATCCTCTTGGTTGTTGTTGACTTTCACCTAAGATCCCAATCTGACGACCTTTAGCACTCACTATACCTGCAGTTACTGTAGACTGTAATCCCAGTGGATATCCTACCGCTAAAACCCATTCTCCGATATTGACATTATCCGAATTCCCTAGCTTCACGACAGGCAAACCTTTACCCGTCACTTTAAGAAGGGCCAAATCCGTATTTGGATCGCGACCTATTACTTTTGCTTCAAAGGAACGTTTATCTGTCAAGACAACCTCAATCTTATCGGCGTCCTCCACAACGTGATTATT
This sequence comes from Sphingobacterium sp. B16(2022), assembly GCF_012030425.1. Taxonomy (GTDB): domain Bacteria; phylum Bacteroidota; class Bacteroidia; order Sphingobacteriales; family Sphingobacteriaceae; genus Sphingobacterium; species Sphingobacterium anhuiense. The sequence goes on from NZ_JAAUVN010000003.1 coordinate 349,996, forward strand.
TGTTACAATATAACCATCCTCTGTTATTATTACTCCAGAACCTGACGCTTGGACAGGTTGTGCCTGTCTCTGTTGACGACCACGGCCCTGCGGTGTTCCAAAAAACTCTTCAAACATGTCGAAAGGAGAACCCGATCCACCACCTTGAGGCGCTTGTCTCGTATATGTTGTTTTAATATGAACTACCCCCGGAGACACAATAGCAGCAGCTTGTGTAAAATCAGGATTTCCTGTTGAGGACATCACTCCAGTTGGATTGTTCGCAAAATATACTTTCTGTTTGTCCTCGATAGACATTCCTTCAAACTTTTTATTTTCAAAAAGCTTATAACCCCCAAGGGCTACGGCTCCACCGAAGACTGCTGTTAATAAAGTTAAACTTACTTTGTTCATAAACTATAGCTTCTAAATTTTTTATTAAATATGATATACTTCAAATTGATATTTATCCCGAAAATTTATTCTACATAAATATAACAGATACTTTTCAAATCTAGTACCATTTCAATATTCTCTGCAAATTAGACACGTTAAAAAATGTTAATTAAAGCCTATGAAAGACTATTTTAACAAAACTTAACTTTCCCTATGTTATCTGTAACAGAAAAGTTAATTTTGCTAGATACAATCACTCAAATGGAATCAAAAATTAAATTTTCAAAATACCAAGGCGCCGGCAATGATTTTATTCTAATTGATAATAGAAAGCTTCATTTCGACAGTAAGAATGAGGGTTTGATACAAAAGCTTTGTGACCGAAGATTTGGTATCGGTGCAGATGGCCTGATGTTATTGCAAGAAAAAGAAAACTTTGATTTTGAGATGATTTATTACAATTCGGATGGACGAGAAGGAACTATGTGTGGCAATGGGGGCCGGTGTATTGTTGCATTTGCTAGAGATCTCAAATTAATATCTGACAAAACTGACTTTTTGGCAGTAGACGGAAGTCATCATGCCAATTTAGAAAATAATTTGATTGACCTGCAGATGATTGATGTTCAAGAAATAAGCCGTGATGGAGAGGCATACGTGATCAATACAGGCTCCCCTCACTATATTAAGTTTATGCATAATCTGGTTGATTTAGATGTTTTCAAGGCAGGTTATGAGATTCGAAACAATGAGATCTACAAAACAGAGGGTATCAACGTCAATTTTATCGAAAAAGAAGGCGACTCCGGATATTTCTTACGTACATTTGAACGAGGTGTTGAAGATGAAACATTTGCTTGTGGCACCGGAGCAACTGCAGCAGCGATGACTATAGCTCTTCACGAAAATCTAAATGGACAAATAACAATACCTATCCGTGTATTAGGAGGTCAATTGTATATTTCCTTTCTTAAAGACGGAACTTCCTTTACAGAAGTTTACCTGAAGGGCCCTGCCACATTTGTTTTCGAAGGAATGATTTAATTCCCCATCTTTGACTGACCAAAAAATTTATTAAAAAGTCAAATATTACTTGATGAACATAAACAAAATCCACGTTTATGTTCATTGAGCATAAATTTATTAACAAATTTTAGCCACATCATATAGATTAATCTGTATATTAGAAACCTTTTTAGAGGTACGAATATATTAATGCAACAAACAAAGTTATCTTCATCACACCGAATTGTTTATTCAATCTGCGAACATCCTTACTTGGGCTATTTAATAGAACCACATGTGGTTAAGTTAAATCCAAATGGGACATATTCACTTCGATATCAACGCGTATTTAGCAATACAGTCAATGAATATGCGCAAGCGGTCGATGAATTGGATTATAAATTAATCCGATTATTAGATGAAATTGAGCAAACAAGCCTTATTAAAAAGTTCCATAAAAAAGCAATAAGACCCGTAGACTTTTTTTCAAAAGTATTTGATAAAAATCTGTATGAATTATTAAGAACAAAAATTGATCAGGTATTGTTACAATTCTTTGCCCTTGTTGGAGAGAAGCCTATATTCCTCATGAGCAAAGATGGTTATCCTGCAGATCAAAAACTATTGATCGCTCCTCAACCCGCTTCCGTACTTTTCCATTTTAGAAGAAATGAAGAGGAAACCCGCTATTTTCCAACGATTAAATATGAAGACCATCGTATGGAATTCATGTTTAAGAACGCACAAGTCATTGTCAATGAACAAGCTTGGCTACTTTTAAACAATACCCTATTCCACTTCGACCAACAATTAGAGGGGAAAAAACTCAGCCCTTTTTTAAATAAAAGATTCATATCTGTATCCAGAAGTACCGAGAAAAAATATTTTGAAACTTTTGTTTGTAGCTTAATAGAGAAATATAATGTATATGCTGAAGGCTTTGAGATCAAAACCCATCAACATAATGCCAACCCAATATTAAAATTAATCTATCATGAGGAAGGTGATTCGCATGTTGAATTGCAGTTTCAATATGGGCCTTATATCTTTTCGTCTGGAAAAGACAATAAGGTCAATGTACGTATGGAATATGATGAGGAAAATGATCTGTATACTTTCCATCGTATAAAAAGATCGATTATTTGGGAAGAAAATCAGGCAAAGATCATTACTGAGCTTGGTTTAGAAAAACTATATCCCCACTCTAATGATTTACTGCCAAAAGAAATACTTGGAAAACGGCCTTCTATTTTTGATTGGATAAGTCAAAATGATTTGGTATTGCGGGAAAAAGGGTTTGAAATCATTCAGGATGTAGCCGAAAAGAAATTCTTCATCGGCCAAACTTCCATTGATATATCCATCAATGAGGATAACGACTGGTTTGATATCAAAGCGATCGCAAAATTTGGTCCTTTTGAAATTCCTTTTATTCAATTGCGCCATCATATCCTTCATAACATTAAAGAATTTACTTTACCCAATGGAGAGATTGCGATGATACCTGAAGAGTGGTTTGCACAATACAATCACTTATTTCAATTCTCTAGGGATAAGAATGAATTAAAATTAAATAAAATTCATCTGGGTTTGCTGTATGAAATCAGTGAACATACAGAACTTACCTTTAGTCGAAAATTAAAAAAATTAGCTGATTTCGAAGAAATCGCTGATGCACCATTACCTAAAAATTTTCATGGTCAACTCCGACCTTATCAAAGGGCTGGCTACAATTGGTTCAATTTCTTACAGCAATATAAATTTGGAGGATGCTTGGCAGATGATATGGGTCTTGGTAAGACTATTCAAACATTAGCCCTACTGCAACATCAAAAAGAAATATTAATAGCAGACCATGCTGTCAGAACATCTTTACTAATATTGCCAACCTCATTAATTTACAATTGGCAAAATGAGGCTACTAAATTTGCTCCTGATCTTAAGATTTATCTGCATACGGGAAATAATAGATTAAAAGACCCACAGTTGCTTTCTCCGTATGATCTGGTCATTACTACATATGGTATCACTCGTATTGATGAGGAATTTTTAAATCAGTTTTACTTCAACTATATCATCCTAGATGAAAGTCAAAACATTAAAAATCCAACATCAAAATCATTTAAAGCGATCAAAAGTCTAAAAAGTCAACATAAATTAGCATTAAGCGGAACACCCGTAGAAAATTCAGTTTCTGATTTATGGACACAGATGCATTTTACAAATCCAGGCCTCTTGGGTAGTTATACTTATTTTCAAAAAGAATTTGTTCAACCAATCGAAAAGAAAAAGGATGAAGAAAAAGCAAAAAGACTTCAAACTATAGTTAAACCGTTCATTTTACGTAGAACTAAAGATCAAGTAGCAACGGAATTACCTCCAAAAACGGAACAGGTCCTTTACTGCGAAATGTCAGAGAAACAGCATGAACTGTATGAAAAGGTTAAATCGGAATATCGTAATGCCATTTTAGACAATCAGCTCGCAGGAAAAGCAAAATCAAATCAGATCGCATTATTACAAGGATTGATTAAATTGAGACAACTTGCCAACCACCCGAAAATGGTTGATCAGGAATACACAGGCAATTCGGGTAAATTCGATACTGTCATAGAAACACTTGAAAAAGTACTTCAAAATGGTAATAAAGTATTGATTTTCTCTCAATTCGTCAAGCAGTTGAATATTTTCAGAAGCTATTTTGACAAAAAAAGTATTAATTATGCCTACTTGGATGGAAGCACAAAAAATAGGGACGAAGCTGTTAGTCAATTTAGAGAAGATAAAGACACCAAGCTGTTTTTAATATCCATCAAAGCCGGCGGTGTAGGCCTAAACCTTATTGAAGCGGACTACGTATTTATTTTAGATCCATGGTGGAATCCTGCTGTGGAGCAACAAGCTGTTGATAGATCCCACCGTATTGGACAAACAAAAAATGTCTTTATATACAAATTCATCTCAAAAGATACTGTCGAAGAGAAAATACTTGCAATGCAAAACAGGAAGCGTTCCATTGCTCAAAGTTTAATTACCACTGAAGAAAGTTTTATCAAATCACTCTCTTCAGAAGATATTCAAGAGCTACTGGGTTAGTTGCTCAAAAAAAGCCCCCATACAACGCATGGGGGGCTTATCATATATATCAGTGCTCTTATTCAGCTGTAAAAGCTACTAAAGCTTTATTAACACGAGCTATTACTTCTTCTTGTCCTAATAATGAAACGATTTGGAACACATCTGGACCAAATTTACCTCCCACTAACATAATACGGAAAGGCATCATCAATTCACCCATTTTCATGCCTGACTCCTGAATAGCACCTTTAAAGTACGCTTCCAATGCTGAAGCATCCCAAGACTCAAATTTACCAAATTCGCTATTAACTTTCTGAAAGAAATCCGTTTTCTCAGCAGACCATTTAGGTTTAACAGCAGCTAGGTCATAATTTTCTGGTTGTACAAAGAAGAATGATGCTTGTTCCCAAAAATCCGAAACAAAAGTCAAACGCTCTTTCACTGCACTTAAAACTTCAGTAACAAAATGATCGTCTACCTTTTGCACGTTATGCAATGTTAACAGGGCTTTAATCTGTGGCAATAAATCCTCGTTAGACGATTTTTTGATCCACTCATGGTTGAACCATTTCGCCTTTTCAAAATCAAATTTTGCTCCAGCTTTACTAATACGCTCTACCGAGAATTTTGCGATCAATTCATCTAAAGAAAACAATTCTTGTTCTGTGCCATCATTCCATCCCAGTACACCTAACATATTGACAAATGCTTCCGGCAAAAATCCCATTTCACGGAATCCCTGCGTTACAGTCTCTGATTGCGCATCTTTCCAATTCATAGCATACACAGGAAAACCTAATCGGTCACCATCACGCTTACTCAATTTACCATTACCATCGGGCTTCAATATTAATGGTAAATGTGCCCATTTTGGCATTTCATCATTCCATCCTAAATATTCCCATAATAAAACATGTACAGGAGCAGAAGGTAACCATTCTTCCCCTCGGAAAACGTGAGAAATCTCCATTGCTTTGTCATCGACGACAACAGCTAAGTGATAAGTAGGCATTCCATCAGCTTTTAACAAAACCTTATCATCAATAAGATTAGTATCAAAACTTACTTGTCCACGAATCATATCATTAAAAGAAACGGTTTCATCTGTTGGTACTTTGATACGAACCGTATGGGGTGTACCTGCGGCTAATAGTTCTGCTGTTTCTTCTTGTGATAAACTTAATGAATTTCTAAGTTTCAATCTATTTTCATGGCTGTAACGGAAATTCGGTTGTTCTTTTCGTTGTTCATCCAATTCAGCCGAAGTATCAAATGCATAATAAGCATATCCCTTTTCTATCAATTGTTCCGCAAATTGGCGATAAGAAGGTTTTCGTTCACTTTGACGATAGGGTCCAAAATCGCCACCTTTAAGAGGACTTTCATCTGGTGTTAAGCCACACCAAGCTAAACATTCATTAATATATTCTTCTGCACCAGCAACAAATCGTGTCTGATCAGTATCTTCAACACGCAAAATAAAATCTCCTTGATGTTTACGCGCGTACAAATAATTAAATAAAGCTGTACGAACTCCTCCAAGGTGCAATCCACCTGTAGGACTTGGTGCAAAACGCACTCTTACTTTTCTTTCAGAACTCATGACACAAAATTACCACAAAATTTTCATTTCAATGAAACTATAGCACTGATAACCACAATAAAATAATAAAACAGGGAGTTTATGAATAGATAAATGTTGCCGATAAAGGTAAATTTCATTTAATTACTTAATTTGCGGCAACAAGATTCCTGATCACTTATATGAATCCGTATCAATACAACCAACAACGTTGGAAATTTTTCTTGCTTATTTTCGCGGCCATCATCGCGGCGGCTTCGCTTTTGTACACAAATTACCTTGTTCGAAATTTATCAAAGGTAGAGCGAACAAAAGCAGAAGTATGGGCAATGAGTACAAAAAGTATTATGACCATGCCAGATGTTGACGATGAATTTATAACGTTCGTCTACTCGGTAAGAGATAGTCTAGCAGTTCCTGCAATCATTACCGATGAAAAGGATAATATTGTATTCTGGAGGGATTTAGATTCGACCAAAACCAACATTAAAACAACAGCAAAAGATAGCTCGAACCATCATTTGGATTACGATCCACATTACTTTGAGAAGCAACTCAATTTCATGAAGAAAAGCCATGCTCCTATTATTTTAAATTTAGACAATGGAGCAAAATGGATGGTATATTACAAAGACTCCTGGTTTCTACAACAACTTCGTGTGTTTCCTTATATTCAGTTATCATTAATCGCTATCTTTCTAATTATTGGATATACCGTCTTTAATTCTATTCGAAAATCAGAACAGAATTTAGTCTGGGTAGGTTTGACTAAGGAAGCTGCTCATCAGCTCGGTACACCGATTTCTTCATTAATGGGCTGGGTTGAGCTTATTAAATTAAAGTTCGATGCAGAAGATGACGAAACTTTAAATGAGATGGAAAATGACATTAAACGTTTAGAAATCGTCGCCGATCGCTTTTCCAAAATTGGTTCAACACCTGTTCTTCACAATGCGAATGTTTATGAGGTGATAGCCGCTTACATTCGTTACTTCAAAGTAAGAACAAGTGACAAGATTCTCTTCGAGCTCACGGGTGACAAACATGTTGAAGCGAAACTAAACATTCCCTTATTTGATTGGATTATTGAGAATCTTCTGAAAAACGCCGTTAACGCAATTGCATCAGAAGGAAAGATAACTGTTAAAATATCTGAAAATATTGCGAAAGAGGAAATTTTTATAGACATTAGTGATACAGGTAAAGGAATTCCCAGATCAAATTTTGAAACGGTATTTCAACCAGGTTTCACCACGCGCAAACGAGGGTGGGGATTGGGACTGAGTTTAACCAAAAGAATGGTACATTATCATCAAGGCCACATTTTTGTCAAAGACTCGGAAATAGGAAAAGGAACAACATTTAGAATAATATTAAAAAGTAATCTAACATATGAACCCACTGAAATCTGATGAATACCCAGCGGTGTATTCCACGTACATTGAGACCGTTGTCGGCGATGTCATGGAAGTACTGGAAGAACAAATTTTATCCTTTCCAGCGTTCCTAGATACCATACCTGAAGAAAAAGGCGATTACCGTTATGCTGAAGATAAATGGTCTATTAAAGAGGTTATAGGGCATATTTTGGATAATGAACGTATTATGGCTTACCGTGCCCTGCGCTTCTCTCGAAATGATATGAAAGAACTTTTGGGGTATGATCAAGAATACTTTATCCAAAACTCAAGATATAGCGAACGCACATTAGCCTCTCTAAGTAAAGAATTTGTACATCTTAGAAAAGCAAATATGTTTCTTTTCGAAAACTTCAATGAGGCAGAATTGGAGAGAAAAGGAATGGCGTCAGAAAGACTTACAAGTGTAAAAGCTTTATTATATGTGATTGCCGGACACCTAAATCATCACCGCATAATTATTCAAGAGCGTTATTTCAACTCAAACAATGTCCATGATTTGGTTTCAGAATTACAGCATTGAGCAGATAAACGGTATCCTCTCTCAATATATGACCGGTCTGCTCGAAATTAAAGCGACGGCAATCGATAGTCATTCCATTACTGCAACGATGCCCGTGAATGACAAAACAAGACAGCCATTTGGAATCCTGCATGGCGGAGCATCTGTTGTACTAGCCGAATCAATAGGAAGTATCGCATCCAATCTGATTATTGATCCAGATATTTATAAAGGCGTGGGATTGGAGATTAATGCTAATCATTTAAGACCAGTTGCTACAGGATTAGTAACCGCAGTTTGTACAGCCGTACACATTGGCAAACAAACTCATATTTGGGATGTACGAATTGCAGATGAATCGGGTAACTTAAATTGTATTTCCAGATTGACAGTCGCTATTATACCAAAATAAAATTATTTTAAAACATTTATTCTTATTACTTGTCTTAAATATAAATGAAGCCAACTGGATTGGTTTACAAATACGGTTTTTACAAGAAAGGAGTATTATACTAGGTATAATGCTCCTTTTTTCTAATGAAAATATTACTAAATAATCTCAAAAACCACTTCTTTTTATTTCCTATATTGAATTTATTTAATTAGTCTTGTAATGGAAAGCATGATTTTTTATTATAAACCAATATCAATCGATTGTGTAAGCACATCTTGAATAGAGACACTATAAAAATCATTATTTTCTAATTTTATAATCTAAAAAACAATTAATTGATACTAAAAAAATGAATTCTCAACCAAATTCAGGAAAAACAGCATTTCGCCCCATGGCTATGTGTTGTGCCTTATTCTTCATTTTAGGATTTGTCACTTGGGCAAATGGAACACTTATCCCATTCTTAAAGATTGCCTGTAATTTAGAAACAGATTTACAAGCCTTTTTTGTAACATTTGCTTCTTACATCGCTTACTTCTTTTTAGCAATCCCAAGTTCTTGGATTTTGAAAAAAATTGGTTTTAAAAATGGATTAGTTCTCAGCTTAATTTTACTTGGAGTTGGTTCTTTAATTTTCATTCCTGCTGCAGATGGTAGAAGCTATATTCTTTTCTTAACAGGAATTTTTGTTCAAGGTTCTGCAATGGCATTACTACAAACTGCTGTTAACCCATATTTAAGTATCATTGGCCCTATTGACAGTGCTGCACAAAGAATATCTATTGCTGGCTTTTTCAATAAATCTGCAGGTATTATTGTTCCATTAATATTTGGTACATTATTCTTAAAAGATTCTTCTGCTATAACAGCTAAATTGGATGCCGCGGTAGATATGGAAGCTAAAAATGCCATTCTAGATTCTTTATTACAACGCGTACATACACCATACATTACGTTAGCTGTTATCTTCGTTTTATTTGCGATCGTTATTAAAATAACACATTTACCTGAGGTGGATGTAAATGCAGAAGAAGAACATACTGATGAGAATGGGGCAGTTATTCTTAAAGAGAAAAAAACAAGTGTATTCCAATTCCCACACCTATTCTTAGGCTCTTTAGCTATCTTTTTCTGTGTTGCTGTAGAAGTAATGGCTGGAGATATTATTGGTGTTTATGCAAGAGAATTAAATATCCATGGTGCATTAGTTACCTATGCGACAACATTCACATTAGGATGTATGCTTTTAGGTTACATTGTTGGTATTATTGCAATACCAAAATTTGTTTCTCAACAATTAGCATTACGAGTTTGTACTATTGTTGGTATTTTATTCACTGTTATTTCTGTATTTACAACTGGAATCACTTCATTCATTTTCGTTGCCCTTTTAGGTATTGCCAATTCTTTAATGTGGCCTGCTATTTTCCCACTAGGTATTAAAGGTCTAGGCCGTTTTACTAAAACAGGATCAGCCATCATGATTATGGGTATTGCCGGAGGAGCTATTTGGCCTCTAATTTATGGTTACTTAAAAGATAATTTACATGTTGACTTTCAACATGCATTTCTTTATGCTATGGTTCCTGCTTATCTGTATATCTTATACTTCGCAACAAAGGGCCACAGAGTCGGACAGAAATAAAAAATACTAATTACAATCAAATAGCGATTATTTTTAAGAAATAATCGCTATTTTCTTATCCACCTAAATATGAAAAAATCGTTTTATTGTTTACTATTTGGTCTATTCGTTTATACACAACAGGGCTATTCCCAGAGAATAAATGAACTGAAAGATCCAAAAGCCCCTCAAACAACTGAAAAATGGAACAGTCTAAAAGAGAATAATAATTTTTCTTTTAGCACAGCTGATTATAGTTATTCCAAAAGAAACCCACCCACCCTAGAAACACTAAGTAAATCATGGATTACAAAAGCTTGGAGAGGTGAGAAAGTACATACACAATTAGTCTTTTGGAGTAACCAAAATCACGATAAAATTGAAGTGAGTTCTTCACCGTTAAAAAATAGCAAAGGGCAGGAAATCGGAACAAAAGATATTACTACTGGGTATATTTCTTATGTAATGACAGACCTTCCTGGAGATTTAAAAAATGGTTGCGGTATCAGTAAAATACTAGATTCCGCTTTAGTTGCAGACCGTATCACTAATCAATCAAGTTTTGAATATGATAAAAATACCACGAGACCCCTCTGGTTAAGTATTCAAGTTCCTCGTGATGCAGCTCCTGGAATCTATAAAGGATCACTTACACTAAAAGGTACAAATTATAACACCACTATTCCTTATACAGTAGAGGTATTATCACATATACTTCCTGAAGCAAAAGATTGGGCTTATCATTTAGATCTATGGCAAAACCCTTACTCTATTGCTCGGCATCATAACGTCGAGCTATGGTCTCCTGCACACTTCAGTGTCATGAAACCATATTATGAAAGGTTACGCGATGCTGGTCAGAAAAATATCACTGCAAGTATCATCAACGATCCTTGGAATGGTCAAACGTATGATAAATACCAAGCTATGATCAAATGGACTAAAAAGAAGGACGGTTCTTGGTCATATGATTACAGTATTTTTGATAAATGGGTAAGTTTCATGCGTGAAATTGGAATTTCAGAATATATCAATTGTTATAGCATGATTCCATGGAATATGAATTTCCAATATTTTGATGAAAACACCGGAAAATATGAAATTTTAAAAATAAAAACTGATGATCCAAAATATAGAGCACATTGGTTACCTCTTTTAAAAGATTTCGCAAAACACCTTAAACAAAAAGGATACTTCGAATGGACAACCATTGCCATGGATGAAAGACCCCAGGAAGATATGAAACGTGCTATTGCTATTATCAAAGAAGCTGATCCCCAATTCAAATCATCTCTTGCCGGTGGATATCATCCACAAATTTCGAATGAATTTGCAGATTATAGTATTACTCTAGGAGAAGATATGGCTCCAGATGTATTAAAAGCCCGTCAGGAAAAAGGTTACAAAACCACTGTTTACACTTGCTGTTCAGAAATATTCCCGAACACTTTTACTAATTCTGGATATCAAGAAGCAACGTGGTTAGCGTGGCACAGTGTTCAAAGAGGTTTTGATGGTTATTTAAGATGGGCATTTGACTGCTGGAATTCAAATCCTAATCAAGATACACGTTATGGAACGTGGTTAGGTGGCGACACCTATTTTGTTTATCCTGATAATATGACTTCTATTCGTTTCGAAAAATTAATTGAAGGGATTCAGGATGCTGAAAAAATAAGAATCTTGAAAAAAGAGTTAAAAGCATCTCAATTACAGAAATTGAATGATGCCATTGCTGGATTCACAAATAAAAATATCAATCAAAAAGCAATACCAAACCAAGTGAAAGAAGCACAAAAAATATTAAACAGTTTATAAAAATATAGAATATAAGAGCCGATAAAGATGATTTACCGGCTCTTATTATTAATAATCAAAATTCTTTATTCTGATTTTTTACGAGTAAATTAGGAAAAATTAAACGTTTCCAAAATGAAAAAATCTATTTTAACACTGTGCGCCGCGACGGTACTCACATTTAGTATCTCTACAACTTCTTTTGCTCAAGTAAAATTGCCGCAAGCAAGTAGTACGACTTCGATTACTCAAGGTTTAGGAATTAAAAACATAGCGCTTACATACCAAAGACCGAACATAAACGGTCGTGTTATCTTTGGTAATTTGGTTCCTTACAATGAAGTTTGGAGAACAGGTGCTAATAACCTTCCTATTATTAAATTTGAAGAAGAAGTTACAATAGAAGGAAATAAGGTTCCTGCAGGAACATATGGTATTTTAACTATCCCAACTAAAGGTGACTGGACAATCATATTAACAAAAAACAGTAATCAGTGGGGAGCCTATACCTACGATAAGAAAGATGATTTAGTTCGTTTTAATGTAAAATCCACAAAGCTTTCTAATAAGGTAGAAACTTTTACCATGCAATTTGAAAATGTAACAACTAATTCGGCTACACTATCATTAGCTTGGGAAAACACATACACGAAATTTACAATTAAAACCGATCAAACGAAGGAGATTTTAGCTAATATTGATCAAGCAATGAAAGGTGATAAAAAACCTTATCTACAAGCTGCACAATTTTACCTAAGTAATAATTTAGATCTTAATAAAGCATTAGCTTGGGCAAATGAGGCTGAAAAAGAAAATCCTGATGCACCATATGTTCGTTATTGGAAAGCTAAAATTCAATTAAAATCTGGCGATAAAAAAGGTGCAATTGCAACAGCTCAAAAAGGAGTAGAAATTGCACAAAAAGGGAATAATGCTGAGTACGTTAAATTAAATAACCAGGTGATCCAAGAAGCTGGTAAATAATAATATTATGCTATAAAAAACGCCACTTCGAAAAAAGTGGCGTTTTTTTATAATTCTTCTTTCAGCAATTCTGCGAGTTCCTCATGTGTAATATTCATATTGACATTGCCATCTTTTGCAAAAGATATTTCACCCGTTTCCTCTGATACAATAACAGCGACAGCATCAGATACCTCTGTCACCCCAATCGCGGCACGATGTCGTAAGCCAAATTGCAAAGGCAGATCTTCGCTATCTGATAAAGGTAAAATACAAGAAGCTGACATAATTTTAAAATCAACAACAACTACAGCTCCATCATGTAAAGGGCTATTCTTATTGAAAATACTTTCTATTAGGCGCTTAGAGATATGTGCATCAATATACTCACCACTGCTTTGATAGTATTCTTCATCAAAATATTTAGAAAAAACCAATAGCGCACCCGTACGGGATTTTGACATGCTACGACATGCCTCAATAATAGGTCTCATGTGTTCAGAATTATCTTTTGCAACAGTACGTTTGCTAACCAAAAAGGACCATAAGATCTTCTTTCGCTTCATCGAAATGTTTTTCCCTATATGTAACAGGAAACGCCGGATCTCCTGTTGAAATACAACAATCAAGGCAATAGAACCAACAGAGATAAAGCCCCCAAATATTTCCGTCAGCAAGCGCATATGCATCTGCTTAACAATTATATATATTCCGTAGAATAATGCGACACCTATTAATATATTAACAGCAATGGTCCCGCGTATCAAACTATACACATAGTAAATAATAATCGCTACTAAAATAATATCGATAACATCGAGCAAGCGGAAACCTCTAAAAAGGCTGTAATCAAATCCTTCCATATAGATGCAAGTTAAAAAAAATCAATTTAAGAATCTGTTCTTTATCAAGCAAATTGTTGCTAATATGAGTAAGCATGCAAATTGTTTTGTATTTTTACTTTAAAGATTGAAATCAACATGACTGCATTATCTGTAAACATCAATAAAATTGCTACCCTACGTAATTCTCGTGGCGGAAATAATCCAAATGTATTAGCAGCTGCTCTAGCCTGTGAACGTTTTGGTGCAAATGGAATTACTGTACATCCAAGACCTGACGAACGCCACATCCGTTATGCAGATGTTTTTGACTTAAAAGCCAATATTCAAACAGAATTAAATATTGAAGGTAATTGTCAGGAACAAAAATTTATAGATCTTGTTTTGGCGAACAAACCTGCTCAGGTAACATTAGTTCCTGATGCGGAGGGACAGATTACTTCGAATCATGGTTGGGATACTATTAAAAATAAGGCATATCTGACTGATATGTGCAAACTATTTAAAGATCAAGGTATTCGAGTTTCTATTTTTGTGGATCCAGATGAAGATATGGTTGAGGCAGCAGCAGAAACGGGTACTGACCGAATTGAGCTTTATACAGAGTCATATGCTCAAGCATTCTTAGATGAAAGAGATGAAGCGATCAAACCTTATTTTCATGCCGCATTAAAAGCGAGAGAGGTAGGATTAGGCATTAATGCTGGTCATGATTTAGATTTAAATAACCTAACTTACTTTAACGAACATATTCCCGGATTGTTAGAAGTAAGCATAGGACATGCTCTAATTGCTGATGCCCTGTACTTAGGCTTAGAAGAAACGATAAAAAGATACTTAAACGCACTTAAATAAAACAAAAGAGGCTTTACAAATGTTAAGCCTCTTTTGTTGTTATGTTTATTCTATTCCTTTGAATATTCTATTCCATCTTATTTTCGATAGTCCCGATCCCAATTCATCAAGACTTAACCAGGTAAATAATGCTTTACCCACTATATGATCTTCCGGCACGAAACCCCATCCTCTAGAATCTAATGAATTGTGTCTATTATCACCCATCATCCAGTAATAATTCATTTTGAAAGTATAAGAATTAGCTTTTACACCATTAATATAAATACCATCAGACTTATTTTCTAATTTATTACCTTCATAAACAGTGATTGCACGTTCATATAGTGGCATTGTTGCACTATCTAATTGAACTGTCCATCCTTTACTCGGAACTTTAATAGGACCAAAATTGTCAAAATTCCAGTTCAGAGATGCAACATGAGGAAAAGTTCCATCTTCATTTTCTCCAGCTTTACGAATATTGGGAACAACTTCCTTTACATTTATCCAACCTTTGACCATTGCAGCCTCATCTGCTGTCATAAAAACTTGATAAATGTTAGGTTGTCCGGTATCAGACATTTCTAATCGTTTTTCTTTCATCACACGCAGATCCAAACCAGATTGATCCGTTACTACAATATAATCTAATTGTCCTTCTGGCGGATTAAAACCAGGCTTACCATTTACAAAAAATACTGCATTTGCCATTGAAACTTCATCTCCAGGCATCCCTACACAACGCTTGATGTAGTTTTCACGTTTATCAACGGGTCTGTTGTAAGGAGCATCGGCTTCCATAGGATAATTGAATACTACGACATCATTTCTTTTGATATCCTGAAAACCAGGTAAACGTTTATAAGGAAGTTCGATCAGTTCGGAATAAGCTTTTCCGCCTGTTAGCGGCATCGTATGATGAGCAAAAGGAAATGCCAAAGGTGTCATTGGAATACGAGGCCCATAATTCAACTTACTAACGAACAAGAAATCACCGACTAACAATGTTCGCTCCATGGATCCAGTTGGAATCATATACGCTTCAATCAAAAAACCACGAATTAAGGATGCTGCAACTGTTGCAAAAACAATCGCATCTGCCCATTCGCGGGCCATTGATTTTTTATAAAAATATTTCTTTTTAAATTCCTCTGAATTTGGATTTCCTAAATACTTTACTAGAGGATCGTTACCCCAAAGAGGCAATACAATAAAAGGAGCTAAAACTGCTGCCGTATTTTCCCAGAATCTTCTTTTCCCAAATGCCTTTATAAGGTCCAAATACAATCCATAGAAAATAAAAATATTTACGATTGGAACTAGCAAAAGAACAACAATCCATTTTGCACGACCTGTCAATTGAGCCATCACATATTCCCGATAAAAAGGAACTAATGCTTCCCATCCCGGTCTTCCTGCCTTAACAAATAATTTCCAAAGCCCGTAATGAGCAACTACTGTTAAGACCGCAAAAATAATATACCACATAAGCTTCTTAAAATTTTATTGTTTAATAATCTAATATTTCAATTAGTATAATAGACTATGGATTCGTTACAGAATCCTTATTTTTTAATGCAAAATCGGCAACTTAGTTACCGATTAAAATCAAACATTTCTGTCACCTGATAGAATCCTTGCTTTCCAAATAACCATTCAGCAGCAATTACTGAACCTAAAGCAAAACCATCACGACTGTGTGCTGTATGCTTAAATTCAATTTGATCCACTTCAGAACTATATACAACAGTATGAGTTCCTGGAACTTCTTCAATACGATGACTCTCTATTAGCAATTGATCTGCTTTCGGAATAACCTCCTCTTCTCCATCGCCAACGACAGAATTAACCCAGGAAGTTTTAGTGTCGCTATTGTTCAGGATACCCTCCGCTATTGTAATAGCAGTTCCACTTGGTGCGTCCAATTTGTGGATATGATGAATTTCCTCAACCTGTACATCGTAAGCTTTATAAGGCTGAATTGCTCTCGCCAACATCTTATTGATATGAAAAAAGATATTTACACCGATCGAAAAATTAGAACCATATAAGATAGACCCATCCACAGAGAGACATTTCTCCTTGATCGTATCAAGATGTTCATACCAGCCTGTTGTACCCATTACAATCGGAAGATTTGCTTCTAAGCAAAGTTCCATATTAGCTATCGCTGCCTGTGGAACACCAAAGTCAATTGCAACATCTGCACCAACCAGTTCATCCACTGTAATGAGATTACGATTTTCGCTATTGACGATCAAATGAATTTCATGCCCCCTCTTTTGAGCAAATTTTTCTATGATTTGGCCCATTTTTCCGTAGCCGAATAATACTATTTTCATATCTATTTCAGATCATATTTAAATAAAGAAGACCAAATAAATCTATGCGACAGCGCACAAATACAGCTTTAAGTTATATAATTTTTATTTTATTTTCATGGATAATTTCAGTCCCATAGTTGGAACGGCATTAAATGCAAAACTATTTGATGGGCCCTGAAGTACAGTTGGCCTAATGGAAAATGCGACCTTTTCAGAACTTACACTCCATCGATTCTTTAGCATTGAGTCCACATAGGCTTCAACCACATTCAACCCGTATAACCCCACAGTTAAAAGCACCATTAAATCTCGATTACGCCGTGCATAATCTTTTGCACTGATAAGACCTTGATCTGAAGCGTTAAAATACAACGGATTTTTCTTCTGATTAAATTCAAAACGATAATCAAGTTCATCAAGAAGTTCTTTATAAAAACGGTTGTTAAAGTCAAAGACAAGTACCGTGGTTGCAAATCCTCCATAAATTACAGGAACCTTGATCCACCATAATCCCTTATTGGTATATTGACCCCATCCTGGCAAAACTAAAGATCGCTTCCATGCGGTAACGGTTTTGGCTTCAATAGCAAGACGTGTTGAATCTTTAAAGATTTTGGGTGTTTTTGCTTCTTCTTCAGCCTTCTCTCTTTTTTTTCGTTCCCTACGGCTCTCTTTTTTTGTTGTATCCTGCACTGCCGATACTTTTTTCGTTGAATCTGTTGCTGTAACTGTTTTTAAAGCAACTTTATCCTTTGTATCAACTTTCTGTGCCTGCGCAGCAAAAAAGATAAATATAGAACAGAATAAACTGATTATTTTATACATCTTACCAGTCTAATAATTCCAGAATACGGCTCAGATCATCTTCAGACTCAAAAGGAATTTCGATCGCACCTTTTCCTTTTGCACTTTTCAAATTTAACTTAACCTGAGATGAAAATTTAGATGCCAGATCATCTTCAATCTTTTGAAACTGAAATGATTTAGGTACATTCTTATCTTTTTGTGCTTTCTTTTTATTGCCATTTTGAATCTCCCGCACCAATTCTTCTGCCTTGCGAACAGACAATCCTAAGTCAACGATCAATTTAAAGATATACAATTGCTTATCTACCTCTCCCACATTAATTAGCGCACGTGCATGTCCCATCGTTAACTCTCCATCACGGATCGCTGCTTGAATAACAGGAGGCAATTTCAATAAGCGTAAATAATTGGTTACGGTAGAACGGTTTTTACTTACACGTTCTCCCAATTCTTCTTGCTTCAAATTACACTCTTCAATCATCCGTTGAAAACTTAATGCTACTTCAATCGCATTTAGATTTTCACGTTGAATGTTTTCAATCAGTGCCATTTCCAACATCTGTTGGTCATTCGCTGTCCGGATATATGCCGGAATTTCGGTAATACCAGCTAATTTTGATGCACGGTATCTGCGTTCTCCAGAAATCAACTGGTAGGCATTCTCACCAATTTTTCTAACAGTAATAGGTTGAATTAAACCTTGCAATAAGATCGATTCAGACAGTTCCTGTAGCGCTTGTGGATCAAAATCAGTACGGGGTTGAAATGGATTCATTTCTATCGTATCCACATTAACTGTACTAATATTGCCAGATTCTTTTGATTTTGTAGCAGATTCTACCCGGGATGTTTCTACCTCCGAATTTCTTTCAGGGATATCGGCACTATCGTTTAATAAGGCACCTAATCCTCTTCCTAGACCTGTTTTTCGCTGTTGTGCTGCCATATTATATTGTAACTGTTGAATCTAATTCTTTTAGATGTCCGTTCTTATGTAAAATTTCTCTGGCCAAATTTAAATAGTTGATTGCACCTTTACAGGATGCATCGTGCATAATCACAGAAATACCAAAACTTGGCGCCTCACTTAATCGCGTATTTCGCTGGATAATCGTTTCAAATACCAAATCAGTAAAATGTGTCTTAACTTCCTCTACAACTTGATTAGACAAACGTAATCGCACATCGTACATGGTCAATAAAATACCTTCTATTTCCAAACTAGTATTTAAACGTGTCTGAACAATTTTAATTGTATTCAACAACTTGCCTAGCCCTTCTAATGCAAAATATTCACATTGAACAGGAATTACAACTGAATTTGAAGCCGATAAAGCATTAATCGTAATTAAACCTAGTGAAGGAGAGCAGTCAATAATGATAAAATCATAATCATCCTTTACCTGATCTAAGATTTTTTTCATCTTATACTCACGTTCGTGCATATTAATCATTTCGATCTCAGCACCTACCAGGTCAATATGAGCAGGTAATAAGTCTAAATTAGGAGTTTCAGTAGCTTGAATAGCATCACGTGGATCTAGATCATTTACCAGACACTCATAGATACTTTCTTTAATGGTTCTTGGATCAAATCCAATTCCAGAAGTAGAGTTTGCTTGTGGATCAGCGTCAACCAATAAGGTTTTATATTCTAAAACAGCTAAACTAGCTGCCAGATTGATTGATGTTGTCGTCTTACCAACACCACCCTTTTGATTTGCAATTGATATAATTTTACCCATTTCGAATGAAATTCTTTCTTTATAAAATGTCATTTTGTTCCCCTAAAGTCACAAAAAAGGATTATTCTGTTCATTCATAAATTCTTCCACGCAAAAAAACACTTAAATCATGCATATTTCTTACTTTTGAAAGCATCTAAAGGAATAGATCCTCAAGATGCTAAGATACAAAAAATCAGGATATACATCCACTTTGTTCCTTGGGTTTTTATAAGTTACAACTAGACAATGATTTTAATAATTTCGGGGACGAATCGACCCAAAAGTAAGACGCTAAAAGTTGCACAATACTATCAAGATTACATACAAAAAAGCGGTGAAAGCTGTCAAATACTACCTTTAACAAATCTACCTGCAGATATTATAGTCTCAGATTTATATGGTCAACGAAGTGACCAGTTTAAAAAGATACAACAGTTGGTATCTGAAGCCGATAAATTTATTTTTATCACACCAGAGTATAATGGCAGTATACCAGGCGTACTCAAGGTCTTCATTGACGCCTGTACTTTCCCAATTAGCTTCTGCCATAAAAAAGCGGCTCTTGTTGGTATTTCATCGGGACGCTATGGTAATTTAAGAGGGATAGATCATCTAACCGGAATATGTAATTACTTACGTATGCATGTTTTACCATTAAAAATTTTTTTACCTCATATTCAAAATGAAATAAGCGAAGAAAATACATTTGTGCATATTGAAACAAGGAATGCCATTCATGAACAAATAGATGAACTTATTCATTTTTAAAAATTTACAAAACACAAGAGCCAATGCTTACACGCATTGGCTCTTGTGTTTTAATTCAATAAAAGCGCAAATATTTGTATTTTGCCCAAAACTTAATCATATGAAATTAAAAATTACATACCTCCTATTATCCATTGGCTTACTATGGTCTTGCAAACAAACTACAGAACATAATACGCTAAGTGCAATCGAAAAAGAAGAGGGTTGGCAACTTCTCTTTAACGGAAAAGATATTAACAATTGGCATATTTACAACCAAGGGAATCAACCCTCTAAATGGGTGGTAAAAGATGATGCTATACTTTGCGACCCCACTGTTAAAACTGGTGTATTTGGAGATTTAGTTTCGAATGAAACTTTTCAAGACTTTGACTTAAAATTTGATTGGAAAGTTGCCAAAGGTGGCAATAGCGGCGTATTTATAGATGTTCAAGAGGATCCAAAATATGACGCTACATTTGTTACAGGACTTGAAATGCAACTTTTAGATAATGCCAATGCGGAACCGCGGCATCAAACAGATTCAACACATTGGGCTGGATCGTTGTACGCAATAAAGGGCATAGGATCCAATTCAAAACCTAATCCCTACAACGAATGGAATCAATCTAGAATTGTACAGAACAAGGGAAAAGTAAGCTTTTGGTTAAATGGGAAGTTAACATTCGAAAACGAAACCAACACCCAGGAATGGAAAGATCTTGTCGCTGGTACCAATATGAAGAACTATCCAGATTTCGGTAAATTCCAAAAAGGAAAAATTGCCTTACAAAACCATACTGATGAAGTTTCTTTTCGTAACATCAAAATTAAGGTATTATAAAAAAATAAGAGCAGGTAATCCTGCTCTTATTTTTTAAATCAGATTAATATCCGAACAACTCTTGCAATGTTAATTTCTTAACTTCTCCAAGTTTTTGCAGATCCTCCATTTTTATATTTTCATCTTTTGCAACAATACAATAAACATAAGGTTTACGACTCATTTCTTTATTATGAAAAGCTTTTAGGTCTGTAAAACTTAATTTTGGTGCTTGTTCATAAACATCTTTACGGATATCTGAAGTAAGTCCCAACCGCTGTGCACTTAGATAATTTGATAAAATATTTGCATTTGTAATTCGGTCACTAGCCAATGATTTTACTAAACTAACTTTAGCAATATCCAAAGCTTTTGGAGCATCAGGTAAATCATTTAATAGTTCATTCATACCGACAACAGCTTCATTAAATTTATCGGCCTGTGTACCGACATATGCGCCTACCGAATAATGATTTTCCTTTTTAACAGGAGAAGCAAAATTAGCATAAGTAGAATAAGCTAAAGCTTTAGATTCTCGAATCGTTTGAAATACGATACTTCCCATACCACCACCAAAATACATATTAAATAATGCGACAGTAGGACTATATTTTGAATTATACACTTCAGAATTTCTAAACCAGAATACTTCCGCCTGCTTCATATCAAAATTAGTAAACAACACTTGATTTTTAGGGGTAGGCAATTCTTCAAAAGTATTTGCTTTCTGAACTGTAGCAAAATTGGTATTTGAATTTAAAGGTTTAAGAGTAGCAACCAATTGACTGGTGGTCTTAGGCCCGTAATATAATATTTGATGTTTTGTATTTGCCAGCTCGTGTAAAATAGCAACTAAGTCCGATGCTTTGATCGCATCCAACTCTTGATCTGTCAAAACATTATTAAAAGGATTTTTAGCTCCATATTTTGCATATGACCTCAATCCTTCCATGATCAAGTTCTTATTTTCTTTAGCATTTGTTCTTGATTTCTTCAAACGACCGATATAAGCTTCCAATGCTTCTTGATCACCAACACTATTTTTTAATAAATCTTGAATCAGCTCAACTGTTTGTTCAAAATTTTCATTTAATCCTGAAATATTAATACGTGTTTCTTCATTACCTGAAGACACTGAAAAATCTGAGGCCAACTTATAAAACGCCTTGCTGAAATCTTCACTGGTTTTTTCTTTAGTACCTAAGAATTCTAAATAATCTGCGGCAATACTTAATAACTTATTATTCCATTTCCCCATCTCGTAACGATAAGTTAAACTAAACAATGCGTTATCTTTATTTTGCACTGCGATCACATCAAGACCTTTTAAGGTAGTCTTTTGTACATCTTTAGTATAATCTAACCAGACAGGTGCAATTTTGCTTTCAGGCATTGCAGCAATAGTTTTTAGAAAAAGTGATTGATCGTCACGATTTACAACTACAGGCGTAATAGGAGGTTTCTCTACTTTTACAATGCTATCGTCAATGCCCTTACGTTTATAGACCACTACATAATTATTATCATTCAGATATTTTGTAGCAAAATCCATAATATCTTTCTTCGTGATTTTAGTTAAGTTATCTGAATAACTCAATTCTGTCGACCAATCAACTCCAGAAGTAAAGGCATCCATTAACTCCTCAGCACGATTACTATAGCTTTCATTTCGTGAAATTTCTGATTTCTTTTCGTTATTTACAATGGAAGTAATCAGGTCGTCAGAAAAATCACCTTTACGCAGCTTATCCAATTCTCCTAAAATCAAAGATTTCACATCATCTAAAGATTGACCTTGACTTGGATTAGCCTGCATGATCAACATCGAATAATCTTTTAATACATATGGAAAAGCCCCTGCTCCCAATAACTTTTGAGATTTCACTAAATCTAAATCAATTAATCCAGCTGAACCATTTGTAAGCATATTTCCGAGCAAATTTAACATTTGAGCATCTTTTGTAGATGCACCGGGGAAACGGAAACCTAAAAATAGAAATTCCGATTCTGGACCTTTAACCTCTCTTACAATTGGTTGTTTGATGTCTTTTTCAGCATCAAAAGTATAGGCTGGAATTTCTTTCGGTTTCATATAACTGAACGCCTGATCGATTTTCTTTACTACTTCATTTGGATCAAAGTCACCAGACATAATTACCCCCATATTATTAGGGACATAATACGTATTAAAATATTCACGAATCGCTTTCAAAGACGGGTTCTTCAAATGTTCAACCGTACCGATAGTTGTCTGTTTTCCATAATTATTATTTGGAAACATCGCCTCAAACATGGCTTCTACAGATTTACGTCCATCATTATCCAAACCTCTATTCTTCTCTTCGTAAACAGCTTCTAATTCTGTATGAAACAATCTTAATATAGGATTACGAAAACGCTCTGCTTGTACAGCCAGAAACTTATCGATGACATTATTGGGAATATCCTCAGTATAGACAGTCTGTTCAAAAGAAGTGAAGGCATTTGTCCCTTCAGCCCCCATCTCACTCATCAATTTATCGTATTCATTAGCAATAGCATATTTTGCTGCCTCGCCAGAAACCTGATCGATCTGCTTATAAATTTCTTTACGCTTGGCTTCATCCTTAGTGGAGTTATACTGTTCATATAAACCATCGATCTGATCCAGTAATGGTTTTTCCTTTGCCCAATCTTTTGATCCAAACTTATCAGTCCCTTTAAAAAGCATGTGCTCTAAATAATGTGCTAAGCCTGTGTGATCTGAAGGATCAGTTTTACTACCTGCTTTCGTTGCAATATAGGCCTGAATACGAGGTACCTTTTTAGAAGGGCTCAAAATAACTGTAAGACCGTTTTTTAATGTATAAAAACGCGAATTTGTAGGATCATTGGTTACGTAACGATACGTATACCCACCCTCGTTTGCTTCTTTCCAATCATACTTTTTCACCTGTGCAAAAATTGTTACGTGTGATAAGAACACAAAAGCTATTACCGAAATAGATTTTAAATTCATTTCTAATAAGTTTATATAATACAATCAAATATATAAATGTTTATATGAAAACTCATCGTGTTTGAACATCTTTAAAATGACAACACTACTATGAGGTAAATTTCAATTGCGAAAGCAATCAGCTAGATCAATTTAGCTTCGATAAAATATAAAGGAAACATAAAAAGGAGTAAATAAAAAAAGCATCGATAAATCGATGCTTTGATGTGCAGAATACTGGGTTCGAACCAGTGACCACTCCCGATGTATCGGGATGATCTGAACCAGCGTACTAGACACGAATCAATTCTTCGATTTTTAAACGGCTTTTCCAAGATTTAATAAGCGTTTCCCTAATCAAAGCATCATGCTTAGAGCCATATTCTTCCTGGTATACAACCTCCCAATCCTGAGCTCTACCGGTAAAACCTTTTTTATAAACAGCGTTATGCCTGCGAAGTCGCCCCTCAACATCTGAAGAAACACCGATATAATACCGGTCACAGCTTAACGAATATAAAATATATAGGAAATACATAAAAAGGGGTAAATAAAAAAAGCATCGATAAATCGATGCTTTGATGTGGAGAATACTGGGTTCGAACCAGTGACCCTCTGCTTGTAAGGCAGATGCTCTGAACCAGCTGAGCTAATTCTCCTTTTTTCTTTCAATGAACCATCTCATTTGTCAGTGACCACTCCCGATATATAGGGATGCTCTGAACCAGCTGAGCCAATTCACATTTAAGTATTTTGAAACACTTCTGTTTGTGTGGAGAATACTGGGTTCGAACCAGTGACCCTCTGCTTGTAAGGCAGATGCTCTGAACCAGCTGAGCTAATTCTCCATTAAGTATTTTGAAACACTTCTGTTTGTGTGGAGAATACTGGGTTCGAACCAGTGACCCTCTGCTTGTAAGGCAGATGCTCTGAACCAGCTGAGCTAATTCTCCATTTTTTTTCAGACTTTCAATAAATTAGCTGAGCTAATTCTCCGCTTTAGTTCTTGGTATATAATACCTTTCCCTAATTGCGTATGCAAATGTACTGCAAAATTTCGACTCTCAAAATTATTTCAAAAGTTTTTTACGCTTAAAAACGCAATCCACTAGAAGCCACGCATATAATTTTCAATATTTTTAGTCATAGAATTTCCAAGAAACACCAAATCTTATATTCGCATCATTCATCGGATAACGACGAACAGTATAATAGCCTTTTGGCATGCCCAAATATTGGTTTACAAAATTACAACTGATAAAAAGTGTCACGCGTTGTATGTTTGCTGTAGCCCACGCATCAAATATAGGATAAGTCGAAAATTTAATCCCTGCATTATCATTATAAAACTGACTTGCATTAATTGAATAAGATGGTGTTGTAAACGGAGTGTTGAAACGTGCATCAACTCCAATGTTGAAATCAACCACCTTATAAAGCACATTGCTGTAATACAAACTATGCCAGGTATATATTTCAGGAGTTGCAAGTGTTTCCTGCTGATCTGTTTTTTGATATACAATTAAGTTATCCAAGGTAAATTTACTAAACTTGAACTTTTGTCCTACTGAAACCTTTAATAGATTAACAGATCCTAATTGCGCCGGTTCAATTAATTTAGCCAGACGTGGATCATTTTGCGGATTATCAATCTCTTTAAAATAAAGATAGTTATCCATTAAAAAGTATTCAACCTTTCCATTGAACCCAATTTTTGGATTGCTATACTGAAAAGCTAGATTTTGTGTTTTTGTTTTATTAAGATCCCGCTCCCATTGATGGTACGTATAATTCATTCGATTAAACACCATTTCTGGTGATTTATTCTGCGAATAAGCCGAAAGCGTAATTTTACCAACATTAGAACTTAATAAAAAGTCGGCTTTTGCTTCATAAAGATAATCACCAAAATTATGACCCATCACTATCTGATTGACTTTACCTGTCAGATTGACTCGATCTGAGAACTTATACCCCAGCTCCCCCTTTAGCATACCATTTTGATAAAATCTGTTATTGACACCACTATCGGAATACCAATACATATCATGTTGAAAAGCAACATTTAATTTCGCTTCATTTTTAAAAATAGATTTTCCCCTCAAGTAAAAGCTATATTCAAATTCATTTGAAATAGAAGTAATTTCCGTTGTATCCTGCGTTAATCTGGAAGAGCCATAGGGGAAAGC
Source organism: Sphingobacterium sp. B16(2022) (assembly GCF_012030425.1). Lineage (GTDB taxonomy): Bacteria > Bacteroidota > Bacteroidia > Sphingobacteriales > Sphingobacteriaceae > Sphingobacterium > Sphingobacterium anhuiense. Next base: position 376,007 of record NZ_JAAUVN010000003.1, read on the forward strand.
ACCATTAGCATCGGTTTCATTTTTAAAAAAATTATATTTCTGAATCCGTACAGAACTATTATGTGCAACACTATTTGTAGGGTAAATCTGCATCGTAGACTTACCTGCATCAACGGTATCAAGATGACCAAGAAACATCGATTGACGAAGGAAGAATGAATTATCACGCCATTCATTTCGAGGTCTATTGTCTCCTTGCCCCTGTAATCTTACGGGGTAACGATCGGACGATTGTTTTTCTTTATCTTTGAATATATTATCTGATAAAATCGAACCATTCTCTGAAGCATCAAGTTTATTAAACACTAAATTTGTCAACAAATTATAGCGGTGATTTTCGGACTCGTACCAAGCAAATAAAGCCGATTTGATATCGGAATACTTCTGATTGGTATAATATCCATCTGCTCTTGTTGCATGAAATTCTCCACCTATATTAAGTCTTGGATTTATATTTTGTGCAAGTCTAGCACGAAACACTTGATCATCAAAGAAAAAACCTACAGCATAAAGTTCCGAAAATCTAGCACGGGCCCTAAAATATTGAATAGAATCCGGTCTGTATAAGGTCCGCTCCAAGCTATGAAATCCACTTTGAAAACCTATCGTTTTACTAGGTTGAAATAATAGGTCACGCGTTGCCAAACCGTAGGAGCCTAAATTGATACTCGGATTCCCTGGTAAATTCTGTTTATTGTAATATTGAAAATTACGATGTGATGTATCTATTTGAACGGTGTAGGTTCCTTTTTTCATCATATCCAATGTTGTATATCGAATATATTTAGCAGACAAAATAACAGAATCCTGTTTTGCATCCTCTTTTGCCCTAGCAGAATCTAAAGCACTACTCCATTCATCATTACTTTGTGCTTGAACTTGATTTACAAAACCAAGAATACAACAAAAAATCGCTAATAAGCGCAGGGTCACCTTCATTAATATTTGAACTAGTATTGTTTAAAAACTATTGCAAAGCTATTAATTCTTTCAAAATTAACGTCATCTTTGGTTCAGCTTTTGCTGCTATATCTACGATATCCTGCAAAGAAACAGGTTGCAGATGATCATGAAAACCCTCATCAGTAATCACAGAGATCGCAAAAACAGGTATATCCATATGATTAGCGACAATAACTTCAGGCACAGTACTCATCCCTACAATATCACCACCAATCAATCTCATGTAACGATACTCGGCTTTAGTTTCCAAATTTGGTCCCGGGGCGGCTACATATACAACCTCATGCGCCCTAATTTCTTTGTGGACAGCAATGTCTAAACCTTGCTTTACCATTTCACGGTTATAGGGTTGACTCATATCAGGAAAACGTGGACCGAATGCGGCTAAGTTTGAACCACGTAGCGGATTATCTGGCAACAAATTAATGTGATCGGAAATAATACCCAAATCACCTTTAAGAATATTAGGGTTTAAAGATCCTGAGGCATTTGAAACAAAGAGCTTCTGAATGCCCAAGACTTTCATGATACGGATTGGAAATGTAATTTCTTTCATATTGTAGCCTTCATAATAATGAAGTCTACCCTGCATCGCTACAACCCTACGACCATTCAGCGTACCGAATATCAATTTACCGGAATGAAATTCAACTGTAGAAATGGGAAAGTTGGGGATATTGGAATACATCAATGAATACTGGACGTCGATCTCATCGACCAACTTACCCAATCCAGTACCTAGTATTATTCCAAATTCAGGCTGAAAATCGCCTATTTTCTTGCGGATAAATCCAGCGGTTTCTTCTATCAATTGATACATACGTGCAAAAAAACTAATTTAATCAAACTTAACTTAATTTTTTTGCACGTACAAATCACTTAACTTTTTTTAATTATGTGAAAGCGCTCTATCGGAGGCTTTACCCGGAGAAGTTAAAATCAACAATAAGAATGTTATAAAACCATTGATAATGATCAAGTCTAAACCGATTACATACGGCGTATAAACTTCTATTACATAAGTTTTCAAAATATACAAAATAGCTGGTGATATAACACAAATGAAAGGCACTAGTTTGTCTTTAACTGCGTATTTTGTAGCAATACCTACAACAAAGAGTCCCAACAATGGACCATATGTGTAACTTGCAGCTGTAAAGATTGCGTTTACGACCGAATCATCATTGATTAATTTGAATACTAAAATCACCAATAACATAACAATAGAAAAGCCAAAATGTACATAATTGCGTTGCTTAACCAATACAGGATCATTTGGATTCTCTTTTTTATTGAAATTTAGGAAATCAATACAATACGAAGTCGTCAAAGCAGTTAATGCTGAGTCAGTAGTTGCAAATGTAGCTGCCGTCAATCCCATCATAAAAATTATTGCCGGAAGAATAGCCAAATGATTTAAAGCAATTTCAGGATATAAATAATCACGAGTAGCGAGCTGACTGATATCAATTCCATTTTTCTCTGCATAGATATAGAGCAGTGCTCCAACTGCTAAAAAGAAAATATTGATCACCACAAATACACTGGTAAAGGTAATCATATTCTTTTGAGCCTCTTTGATTGTTCCCATGGAGAGGTTCTTCTGCATCAGATCCTGGTCTAATCCTGTCATGGCAATGGTTACAAAAATCCCCCCTAGAAATTGTTTCCAAAAATTAGCTTTGCTACCAACAAAATCATCCAAAAAGAATATTTTAGAATAGCTACTTTCTTTAACTGCTTCGAAAGTATCAACAATTCCAAAGTTTAGTCCTTTAGCCATAAAGTAGATGGAAAGAATAACCGCTGTTATCAAAAATGTTGTTTGCAGTGTATCTGTAACAATAATTGTCTTCAACCCGCCTTTATTTGTATAAAGCCAAATTAACAACAGACAGATGACAACTGTAACTACAAAAGGAATATTCCAAGCGTCAAAAATAAAATGTTGCAATACAATAGCAACCAAGTAAAGACGAAAGGCAGAACCAATCGTTCTTGAAATTAAAAAAATAGCTGCTCCTGTTTTATAGGTTGTATGACCAAAACGTTCTTCTAAATAGGTGTAAATAGAAGTTAGGTTCATCCTATAATATAGCGGTAACAAGACATATGCGATGATAATAAAACCAACGGCATTTCCGAGTACAAACTGAAAGTAGCTAAATTCTGAAGCACCAACTGCTCCCGGTACTGAAATAAAAGTCACTCCTGACAATGCAGTACCAATCATTCCAAAGGCAACCATATACCATTTCGAATTGCGATTAGCCACAAAAAAAGTGGAGTTATCTGATGATCCCTTTGAAGTAAAATGCGCTACGGCAAGTAAAACAGCAAAGTAGACCACCAAAAATGATAATAAAATTATTGGTGACATAAGTTTGTTTTATAATAGGTGATTTAGTGTTTAGTGTGTTTCTTGATATGCCTCTATTGCTTGGCGCACATGACCAAATTTTTCCAATAATTCTGTCGCTTCAGCTTCCGTTGCATTCGTTTCATCCATAATAATACGGACCCCGCGAGCCACTAATTTATGATTAGATAATTGCATGTCGACCATTTTATTTCCCTGCACACGTCCCAATTGGATCATAATGGAGGTACTTAGCATATTCAGTACTAATTTTTGAGCAGTCCCTGCTTTCATACGTGTAGAACCTGTAACAAACTCAGGTCCAACCACAACTTCCACAGGTAATTGCGCTTCTTTTGCTATAGGAGAACCACTATTACAAACGATACAGCCTGTTGCTAATCCCGCGGCATTGGCAGCTTGTAAACCTCCAACTACATAAGGAGTCGTTCCTGATGCGGCAATACCGATAACAACATCCGTTTTATTGATACTATATTCAGTCAAGTCCTTCCAGGCCTGTTCTGTATCATCTTCGGCAAATTCAACTGCTTTTCGGATAGCCGTATCTCCTCCTGCAATCATTCCGATAATCCAATCAAATGGAACACCATAAGTTGGAGGACATTCTGATGCATCCAAAACACCTAGTCGTCCACTTGTACCAGCACCGATATAAAAAACACGTCCCCCATTTTTCATCTTAGCCACACACTCATTAACCAACGCCTCTATCTGCGGAATAGCTTTTTCAACAGCCATCGGAACGGTCTTATCTTCGTTATTAATATTCGTCAACAACTCCAAAACAGTCATTTTTTCTAAATCCTGGTAATGCGATTCTTTTTCGGTTGTATTTATCATCCTATCTTCTATATTATCCTTTATTCTATTGTAATAACTCACGAATATCGACAAATTGATATTCCTCTTTCTTTAACTTATCTATTATTTTACCTAAACGGTGATAAAATTTATCTTTTCGACGTGAGTCTGTGCCCATATGTATGAGTATGATAAATCCATTTAATCCGTTTAGCTTTTTATTTTGTTCCCATAGCCCCTTTTCAATATCATCGGAAGATAAATATCGTTTACCCATTTCAGGATAACTATAATCGGCGGCAGTTCGTAATCCAGGAGTATAATTAATGGGAACATATCCCATTTGCTCACTCCAAGTTACAATCTCCTGATTGTACCATTCATACGAAGGAATAAAATATTTGTTATCGGTTCGAAAACCTAATTTTTCTAATTCCCTGAAATTCATCTCCAAATCTTGGATAAATGAATCCTTTGTTACTAATAAACCTTGTCTATTGCCCCAGTCACTAAACAATAAGTGTTTATCAGAATGAGCAGAAAGATAATTTTTATTCCTTTTAATCTCCTTTACAACAGAACGAAATTTGGATGTTCTCAAAAAGTCTCCTGTTAGAAAGAAAGAACCCTTTACATCCTTTTCTTTCAATATTTTTAGCACCGTCAATCCACCATCAGCTAAATCATGTCCTGTAAAAACCAGCGCTAATTGCTTTTGCAAGCTATCTCCTCTCACGATAGCTCCAAAAGAATCTTTGACTACTTTTTTATTTGAGGCTCCTCTAAGGCCTTTTGTTCTTGAGAAGCTAACAAATAGATCAATGAAGCAGTACCATCCATTGTAGGTTCATTTGTACTATAGTCACCATAATCATCATGATAAACAACAAGATCACTTTGAAATGCCGCATACGGATCCTCATTGAGCAATTTAATTCCGATCAGATTACGATATGTCGAAGTCATTATGGGACCATCAACTAACCCACCATCAATTGGAAAATTCTTTAAATGAGTAAAAGCAGAATGCGGATTAACCGGTGTATCGCCCCACGAAGGCAGGCCATAAACCATGCTTGTACCCCAAGGATTTGTACCGAAGATCCAATCTATATTTGCTTGTGCCAATTCATCATATTGTGTATCCTGTGTCAATTCTTTATACCATAAACATTGAATAGCGAAGGATACAGTCAAATTATTACTGCACCAAATAAAAGGAACACCCCTATAAAAGGCATTTGTTTTTGCCCGTTCAAAAACCGACGCTATTCCAGACTTATAATATGAGACAATCTCCTCGCGATCATTGCCTTTTAGCTGTTTTCCCAGTTCATAATGCCCTAGATTAATAAATGGATACCATTGATAATGTGCTGCGGTATCTGTTTCCATCCACGGCGTAATTTTCTCCTGCCGCGCATAAACTATCGATTCATTTAAAAACCGCTTCTTATTTGTTGCTCCATAAAACATTGCTCCAGCAAGTTCCATGTCATCAACCCAATTATCCTCGGCATAAATATAAGGAGACTTCACTGATACTGTTTGTGTTACCCCAGGTTTTATTAATGCAAAGTTATATGCTGTTTTGGCTTTTTTAGCCAAAGTTTTAGCATATTTAATATCATCATTTCGAAACAAAGAACTACCCAGATGAAAAGCACTCGAAAATTTGGCTGCCGTTGAACTTGTACCAGTTGTATTATTCATAAACTTACCTCTTTGTTGCGGTTCTCCATTTATAAAATAAACAGGTCTTTCAAAACCTCTTCCATAAAAAGGATCTTCACCTGGCATTCTCATATTCGTATGATCACGGTCATCTGCAATCTGGTTAAACATTAAGTTTGGCGCAGGATGCATCTTCAGCAACCAATCCAATCCCCATTTTGCTTCGTCCAGCACATCAGCGCGACCATTCTGGCCATCCAATCCATTTGCCTGCTTTTGATCACCAAATACTTTTGGAAAATCTCTATAAGCCGCTAACAAATGATAAGTAGCATTTGCCGAAGTCGTTGAATATTGCAAATAATCGGAAGCATCATGCCAGCCTCCTCCTGCATCAATACGTGAGCTATCTGCAATACCTACCTTATTAGCATGCAATACAAAACCATCGTGTGTATGACAGCTATCTTTCAGATACGGGTTAAAAAGTGTTCTTTGTTGCCGCATATAACGAAGTGCAAAATCAGCAGCTCCTTTATATACATCCTTTCCAATTTTAAAAACTGGTGATTTCACTTTTCCAACTCTTAAATAATAAGAACCCGTATCGCGATATGCTGAAAAATCAAACCTAAAGCTTTGCACAAATGGTCCATAAGTTCCAAAATCTTTACCGATTAGATTCGAAAATACACTTTTCTGCGTTTTCACATCAATCAGTTCAAACCGAGTATAATCAGCCTTTTCCTTTGCTCCAAATACCGCAACTTTAATTCCTGCAGGTGTATACCCTAATTGGTTCACTCTTATCCATGCCTGTTCTTGCGCTTTCGCAAAGTTAAAAACAAAACATGCAAAAACAAGCATAAAAACTCGCTGTAAATGTAATAAGTTTTGTGTAGTTAATTTCATAATTTAGAACTTTTATAAAGTTAAAATTTTAGTTTAACAATTTTACCGTCCATTGTGCTGCAAACTAACCCTTTATTACCCATAATCAATGGCGGATTGACCATACCATTTGATATTTTATATTGCCACATTACAGCTCCTGATGAGGCATTAACAGCTGACAGCAAACCTGAATGACTTGGTACAAAAACAATTTTACTGTTAGCGGTTATCGCTGACGGGGTTAGTTCATATGGAAGTTTCAAATCTGATTTCCATGAGACTTCCATTTTATCAGCTTTGGTGGAAATACCAAGTAAATCACCATCCATTGTTTTCACATAAACATATTTATGATCAGTTGATAAACCCATTGACTCTCTAACTCGTATCGTATCCTTCTTCTCTCGCCAGATAACCGTTCCATCTTTTGCATTTAATGCTGTCATAAACCGATCTGGAGCTACTACATAAATGGCGTTATTCACCGCAACGGGATAACAAGCAGCAGCTGAAAACATCCGATTTGCATGCCCATTATTCCATTCCCACTCTAATTTACCTGACTGCGCATTTAAGGCATAAAAACCATTACCCCATGAACCAAAAATAATTAGATTTTGATAATAAGTTGGAAGCGTAGAAACATACCCCTTTACACCCTTAAAATTCCACTTTTCCTTTCCAGTCAATACATCCAATGCTCTAAAAACTCCATCCGAACCACCGATGTATGCAGTGCCACTCTGAATCAAAGGTGATCCCAAAACAGCTTTTCCTGTTTTTACTTTCCATTTTAACAGTCCACTTTCTGCATCCAATCCATAGATATAATGATCTGAAGAACCGACGATAACAACCCCCTTCCAAGCAGCTGGTGTTGAATAAACTTTACCACCAGTTTTAAATGACCATTTTTTCTGTCCCGTATTATTATCCAAAGCAAAAACATCACCTGAAGTATTTGCTGTAATGATCAAATCTTTATAAAGTGCCATTCCAGAACCGATATCACTCTCATCTTGAAAAACCCAATCCACAGCAACTTTAGAGGCAAATTTTTCATTAACTGCGTAATTTGGTCTTGGATATTTCTTTTTATCTAGTTCAAAATGATGATTTTCTAGCGGGATCACTGCCCAAGGATCCAAGTAAGTTCCATCAACTGTACGTTCTTGACAAGTAGCCTTACCCTGGTCAATCGTCACAATATTATAACCACCATACTCATTCTTGGCGCGCAAATTTGACCTCCCCATGATCCCGGGTATACCCTCCCAGTCGTACACTTTATTTATATGACCATGTCCACAAAAAGCCAATTGCACATTCCTAGATTTCACACGATCCAACGCTTCAAACCAATTATTTAAAGAAGAATCTTGCGGATAATGATTGATATATATGAGAGGGGTATTACGATCAGGATGAGCAATAAACACAGAATCCATCCACACTAGGTTTTCCCTCGGAATCTGACCGGGACTCATCCGCATGTTAGGACCAGAGTTTGTTCCCAAAAATATAAATCCTTTATGTTTAAAGAAGAAGGTTTCACCTCCAAACACACTACGAAATGTATTAGCCCCATTTTCAGACCAGTTACCATCATGATTTCCAGGTATTACATACCAGGGTAATGACAAGCTATCCAGTATCTGCTTGGCCAATTTCAATTCATGATCCGCACCAAACTCTGTAATATCACCCGATAAAATAACAAAATCAATATCTTTTAATGTATTCAGATCTTTTACGGTTCGACGTAAATCTTCTTCTCCAGTTGCACCGCCAACATGCGTATCTGTTACATGAGCAAATTTGAAAGTTTGCGCATGCAAGAAATTGAAGGCAAAAATCATTATGCAAATAAAACTATAGGTTCTTTTTATCATTATAGGAATCAGTTATTAAAGTAAATATACTTAAAAAAATGCACAAACATGCATGTTTGTGCAATAACATAAAATAATAACGCAAACAAAGACTTTTATATATTGATCAATGGAAACAAATAAAAAGAGCCACTTAAATTAAGTGGCTCTAATAACCCAGTAGTCAAAGACTACCAGCCTGCTGTTTGTGTTAATGTATATCCTCTGTCTTTATACTCGTTAACCTGAGCCTGACCAACTGGAGCCATATAAGAGCGATCTGTGAAAGGTTCTCTATGTTGCGCATTTTCAACCATATAAAAACCAACCAATTGATCAGCATTGCTACCATTATATGTAATTGTCGCACCGGTTGCATTCACAACTTTCAATTTACCTTCATTACTCTTATTTAGTAAACTAGGCATATCTGTTTTCACATCTAACCACGGGCCTAAGAAATAGTCTTGATTTTTACTATAATCCATGTAATTAAGTTTTTTCCAGCGCTTAATATCCAACAATCTAAAACCTTCGTACACAAATTCCATTCGGCGTTCACGACGAATTTCCCACATCAAAGGAGAAACATCACCATCACGAGAAGGATCTACCGCAATAGCTCCAAGAATTAAAGGCGCAGTTTTTTTAACTCCTTTTGAAGTTGCAATAGCATCAATTGGACGGTTTCTGATCGCATTAACCGACTTATCCAGATCCGACTGCGTAACTGCAGCTCCACCAAAACCTTCAGCTAAAATCTGTTTCGTCTCGACCCAGTTCAATACAACTTCAGCTAGACGAATGACAGGCGCATCAGTAATATTTGTATTACTAGCCCAAGCCGCAGGATATGTTTTGCCTAAATAAGTAAGAGCCTCACGAGAAGCAAATTTAAAAGCATACAATAAAGTCGCAGAAGAACTTAATGGTTTTTCATAAAATGAAGCCTCAAATCTAGGATCACGCGACACTGCCAAATCTTTTATCTTGAAACTACTTGCATTTGTTGCAGTAGAATTTTGCCAAGGCTTACCATCGTTACAAATAAACGATTTCATCAATACTAAATTGGCTGCTGAATTTTGTCCTTCAGTTCCGTTACTATAAGATCCTACACTATGCGTAACACTTTTACCATTATCGTAGGCTCTATACATGATCACCTCTTTATTGGCGCTTAGATCATCTGAAGAAAACAAACTTTTAAAATCACTCGTAAATGAATACGCGTTCGAATTGATAACAATTTCAGAAGCTTGTTGTGCTAATTCAAGATATTTCTTAGCCCTATTTTTATCCAGGTTATGATAATATTGAAATGATCCTTCAAACAACATTAATCTAGAAATAAAAGATGCGGCAATATATCTATTCAAATACTGTTTACCGTCATTGATTCTCATATTCTCCAAGGCATATTTAAAGTCTTCGTAAACCTTATCCATTACCTCACCGCGTTTATCACGGTCTTTATACATTAATTGGGTATCATTATCCGCGAGTTCACGATCAAAATAAGGAACATCACCAAAAACCTCCACTAAGCGACTATATTCAAACCCTCTAAAAAAGCGCGCAACTGCAGTCCAATGATTATAGGCTTCAGTGGTAATATTTGGTTTAGTTTTAGTATCGATTCTATTGATAAAAATATTTGCCTTTCTTACCCAAGCAAAATTCCATGTTGGGCCAGAATACTGCGTCAACATAGATGGAGCCTCCATAGCAGTAATCGTGCTACCAGAACCTACACGAGATGCAGGAACAGCATTTTCAAAATTTGTCTGAACGTTTCTATTTGTCAAATCATCTGAGAACGTATAACCAGTAACCGGAGCATAATCTGTCCCCCAAGCACTATTATACCCCACAAAGTAATTTTGATAAAACCCATTCGCATATAACCGAAGTCCCAATTCATTTCCCCAACTATTTTCATCTTCCAACTGTGTCAATTGATTTCTATCTAACACTTCCTTATTACATGATGAAAACAAAGCCATTGCCCCAAAAGCAACGTATGCTATTTTCTTTGAATATTTCATTTTCATTGTTATTAAAAATTAACTTGAACACCAAACGATACCGACTTAAAAGTAGGCGTACCAATCCCTGTTCTTCCCGAGTTATAATTCGTGTCATTAAACATTGAATAACCATTTATCACTTCAGGATCGATAGGCAATCCATTTACATGATCTTTTGTAAAGAAATTCTCTAATGACGTATAGACACGTGCTGATTTAATATAAACTTTATTCAGCATCGTAGTTGGCAACGAATAACCCAACGTTATATTTTTAACACGCAGGTATGATAAGTCCAACAGGTATCTCGATTGGATTTGCATATTATTATTCAGATTGTTACCACCATTATTATAAGCTCTAGGATAAAATGCTTCAAGATTATCGGCAGACCAAAAATTATCGGCAATAGTTGAAGGCATTGCACCGTCAGAGGATTGATAGCCAGCAATCGCTAACGAACCATTACCCCACATTTCACGTTTCCCAATACCTTGAACAAACGCAGAAAAATCAAACCCCTTAAAATCAAGACCTAAACGGAAACCATATTCATATCTAGGCGTCTCATTCCCCAAGATTGCTAAATCCCCATGATCATTAACGGTCTTACTTCCATCATTGATAACTCCATCACCGTTTAAATCAGCAAATTTTACATCACCAGGCCCGAAAATAAAGTCACTGCTATTCTGCAAATATCCTTGGTAAGCGCCTTTAGGGTCAGATAATTTATTTACTATTTTACCTTTATCTGTTGTTTTAACTAATGCTCCAGCGGCATCATATTCAAAATCTGAAGCTTGGTACAATCTATCAGTTTTATACCCCCAGATTTCTCCTACTTTTTTACCCACATAATAACTGCTGATCAACTGCGTATCTGTATATTTTAAGATAGTTGATTGTGCATCAGCTAATGTTCCACGCATGTTTAAACCTAAACCATTGCTAAATCTATGATTAAAGTCTACCGCAAACTCCCATCCTTGAGTCTTCATATCACCATAATTCCCTTGTGGTGCTGGCGCTCCAAATGTTGCACTCACATTTCCACTAGGAACAATCATATTTCTCGTATTTCTTCTATACCAATCAAATACAAAACCCAACTTATTATTAAGCACTCTTAAATCAGCTCCTAAATTCAAAGTTTCAATATTTTGCCACGATATATCCGATCGCACAGAAGTTGGTGTACCGATCGCATAAACCCTACTACCATCTGCAGCCAACCAACTCACCTCACCAACAGTCATAGTTGACGTATATAAACTTGGCTTAATCGTTTGATCACCAATAGAGCCCCATGAACCTCTAAATTTCAATTGGTTCACAACAGGCTTAGACCATTCCATAAAACCTTCTTCCGAAGCAACCCAACCAGCTGAAAAAGATGGAAACCATTTCCATTTCAAGTCTGTCGGAAATTTAGAAGAACCATCATATCTAATGTTACCCTCAAAAAGATACTTATTCTTGTAGGCATAGTTCACACGTCCAAAGTACCCCAACTGAGCTTCCCATTTTGCATCACCCGTAGCTTGTTGTGATGCAGTATTAATTCCAAATCCTAACTGAGGATTATTTAAATCTATTAGATTAAATGTTTGCGAAGAATTTTCAGAATAATCTAATGTTACACGGTTCAATCCTGCAATAAATTTAAAATCGTGATCATCATTTACCCTTAAATTGTAAGTTGTCAATGCATTGATCGTATTATTTCGTTCGTTACCAGCTGTCCTTTTATAATGATCAGGATTACCACCATTAGGCGTATACTGATAATAATTTAGATCGTATGCACGCATGGCACCAGAAACATCTGAAGCTACTAAAGCACCTGTATTATCAACATAAACAGGAACGCCATTTGCATCATTTCTAGCCACACCAGCAACCCATGAATCTGCCCCTGTAAATCGTGTTCCTGGATAAGTATTGATCATCTCATTATTTGCAAATGTGTAATCAATATCAAACTTCCAGTTATCATTAATTTTTACTGTCGCTCCTAGATTTAGATTTAAATAATTATTTTGTAGACTGGCTGTATTTGCCGCAGATGTTTCACTCCAAGGACTTCTGATCGCTCTATCATTTTCATCCAAGCCCATTGGATACAGCGAACTCCATCTATACAAATATAACCAAGGATCTGCAGTTGTTGAGTTAGTCGTATACGGATACTGTTTATTTCTTCTAGAGACCATCGCTCCTGCTCTCACAGTCAAATATTTGTTAAGCTCGGTAGAAATCCGCAACGAAGCATTATAACGCTTAAACTTATCGTTGTCAGTAGTTTTCATCATTCCAGCCTGACTGAGAGTAGCCATACTTAAATTGTAATCTGTTTTTCCTGCAGATCCAGAAAATGAAAGATTATGTTGTGACGAAGGAGCAACATCACGAATCATATAATCTTGAGGATCATAAGTTCGTACACCATATTTTTTTGTTGGTTCAGCTGGATTCACATACCAATCTCTTCCATATACAGTTGGATCATTAACACCTAATTTTCCACCATATAGCTTCTCCCATTCTAAAGCACGGTTATAACTTTCACGATTTACTTTATAAAAAGCCCCAGCTTCGGTTCCTCCAACACGCTCTACAGCTTCCAAAGTATATTTCAAAGCATTTACCCCAGCCATATTATAATCGATTGCCGAGCTTTGAAACGAAAAGTTATTTGAATAATTGATATTTACTTTTTCACCTGATCCACCTTTTTTTGTCGTAATCAAAACAACACCAAAGGCTGCTTTTGCACCATAAATTGATGATGCGGCAGCATCTTTCAATACAGTAATCGATTCCACATCAGCAGGATTAACCAACTGAATACTTGGTATTTCAACATTATCCAACAAAATAAGTGGGTTAGATGTTCCTGCAATAGAACCTATCTGCCCACGTATTTTCATAACCGGATCAGACCCGACCTCGCCACTTGGAATAACCACGGTCAAACCTGGAGTAGTTCCCTGAATACCTCTTCCAACATCAGCAATAGCTCTGCCTTGTAAATTATCTTTTACAGAAATTGACGAAACAGCACCTGTCAAATTTCCTTTTTTCTGCGTACCATAACCAACCACAACGACTTCTTCCAAAGCTTGATTGCTAGATTCTATGGTTACATTAACTGTATTAGAAGTTACTGTCACCTCTTTTGTTGCATAACCCACAGAAGTAAATCTTAATTTACTTCCAATTGGAGCAGCAATTTTGAAATGACCTTGGCTATCAGTTTTTGTAGATGCCGTCCCTCCAACAACTACTACGCTTACCTCAGATATGGGCCCATCTGGTCCAGTCACTACCCCCTGAACTGCATTTTGAAGTACAGATTTGGATGAAGCTAAAAGTGACTGTGTTACTTTAGGATTATTTAGAATACTCTCTTTGCTCACATTACTGAAAGACTTAGAAGGCACACTTAATCCCACTGCAACAGAAAATAGTATAAATTTTCTCATTGTATTGTAGCGTTTTAAAATAAATGATTGCTTATATTGATATTTAGTTTGTTTGTTTTATTTAAAATCTGGGTAGATCAAATATTTTTTACGCATCAATTTATATGCGTCTAAATCCTTAGCCCATGATGCTCTAATTTCTTCTTCCGATTTACCCGCAAGAATCTGCAGTCTTAATTGATCTGTTCCCGCTAGCTTGTCAAAAAAGGCAGGTCGAGCAAAGAAAGTTGACTTATCAGGAGTTTTATTGTAAAAATCCAAGAGATATTTCAGGGTAAACTTGTGCTCTGAAGGAATTATATTTCGCAGATCAACACCATAATTAACAGCGCCTTTACCTTCCACATGTTTTGTCATACCATGGCGATCACCTGGAGTAAAAGTAAATGAACCGTAAACTGGATTGGTATAACCAATAATTTGAAATGGCCAGTCCGTTCCACGTCCCACGGAAATATCAGTCCCCTCAAAAAGACATAATGATAAATACAGCCGAACCGATAACGCATTTGGAAGACTTGGTGAGGGAATAACCGGCAGTTCATACATCATCTTATGATCATATCCTTTTACAGGGACAACCGTAACATCACATTGCTTTCCATTTTCTAACCATTTTTCACCATTAACCATTTTCGCCAATTCACCAATTGTCAACCCGTGAATCATCGCTATTTTGTGCCATGAAACATCAGATTTAAATTTATCATCATGTCTTACTGGACCGTCTACTTGATCTCCATTTGGATTAGGTCGATCCAAAACAATCAATTTCTTATTATGTTTTGCACATAATTCCATGACACGATGCAACGAAGTGATATAAGTATAAAATCGAGCACCTACATCCTGAAGATCGAAAATCATAACATCGATAGTGTTTATGATTGAATCCTGTTTCTGATTACCGCCATATAAAGTATATAAAGGCAATCCTGTTTTTGAGTCAACATCATTTCCAAATTTCTCCCCCCTTTCTACATCACCTCTAAATCCATGCTCAGGAGCAAAAGCGAATTTTAAATCCACTTTCTCCCGAAATAATAGATCAACCAAATGTTCCTTTGATCGTCCAACAACAGAAGTTTGATTCCCCATTATCCCAACCTTCTTACCTTTTAGCATTGGTAAATAAATTGCAAGTTGATCTGCTCCAGGTAAGATTTCTGAATTATTAATAACAGAAGAAGTCTTGCTTACAATTGCTGATTTACTAGCACACGAATTGAAAGTAAGAAAACTTGTCAATGCAAGGAATGCAAATAGTCTTTTCATAGTTAAATTAAAATTGATGACAGCATATCTACCATACTGCCAAATAGTTGATAATTCGTCAATAAATGTAAGTAGATGTTTTCGTTTTTTAAATTAAATAACTCATAAAAACGCAAAACAAAGTAAGTGATCACTTTTATTTTATCCATATTCAATTGCTATTTATTTAACATTTTTTAACAGAAAAAATCACTTCAATAACGCAACTAATTAAATAACAACATATTAAACAAAATTTAAAGATGTAAAAGTGGTTCAAATAGTGTAACAGATACACCTTAATGTAACATTACTGATACATATGCAGAATGTAGCATAAAACAGCAAACAACACTTTCTTAAGAAAAAGATAAGAGAAATATCTTTCGGGGATCAAAAGCGACAAAAAAACTCCTCAAATGCAATGAAATCCTCAAAAAAAAATAAATAACAAAAAAAGGAACCCATACGAGCTCCTTTTATTTCATTGATCGATTCGATCTATTATAAAGATAAAAGTTTCAAATCAGTCAGATTTCCCCTCAGCTTTAACATAAAGGCATCCCCTGGATCTGATTTAGACGTAAAATAATCAGGATCAGTCTCTTTCCAATATTTAGTCTTTCGAAAAGCTCTATATTCATGATGGCCAATTACAAAATCAATCGGATACTTACTTTTCAAGTATCTAATCAGCTTCTCATTTGCTTTTAACTGCTTTTCGGTAAGTGGATACTTATCTCCTCCAATATTTTCAATACCGATAGCACAATAGTTTAAACCAATAGTGTGTCTCGCAAACACTGTATCGGGTAAAAACTGATAAATTGTTCCATCTCTGTCAATAACATATTGGGAAGAAACATTTAAAGCACTTGCTTTTCTGAGTTCAGGCCTTCCGGGCAATAGCACTGGATTGAATGTATTAAATGTTGCCTGAACACTGTTATTCGCGGTCCAGTGCACTACTACCATTGTTGGCTTAATAATGGCTTTTTGCTGTACAATACCATGCCTTTTTTTCAAATAATCTAAAGACAATTGCTCACGCTCAGCATTCCAAATAATTGGTTTTTGAATAATTTCAGATGTCTGCGCAAATGAACGAATGGCAAAAAATAAAAATAGAAAATAAAAATATCTCATTTCACTAATATATAAAAGGGTTTACAAAAAAATGTAAACCCTAATTATTTTTTATTTATCCCACCAAATACGTTGATTTTGATATGTTGGCAAATCCGCTTCCGCATTAGCCGCTTTTACTTGAGTTAGGTTATAATTAATTTCATAAGATGGAATTGCAAACCGTCTAGGCCATTCAATTTGCGACGGATAAGCAGTGGCAAATACATGGGACGGCCTTTTAAATCCTTTATAAATACCCGTTGATTCATTGTAATTCCCTGATGCATCCGTACAATAATTCATTCTTCTCAAGTCAGACCATTGCTCAGGGGAGTACGAAAGAGCGATATATTTTTGAATCATGATATGACTTAAAGTTAATTTTCCAGCTTCCTGCACTATGGAAGAACTTGCCATATATGCTGCTACATCAGAAGCCTTAACACCCATTATTTCCATATGCGCCTTGATACCGGCTTGATAAGCGGTTAGCGCAGCTCCCAATTCTCCTTTTTTAAAGCGAACTTCTGCTTCAATGAACTTCATTTCAGAATTAGTTAATAATAATCCTTTACCTCCTTTTTCAGTATACCAAGTTCCTGTTGAAAGTACTCGTCCATTTGCTGCAACCTCCTTACGCATTGAAATATAAACAGAATCTTTATTTGAAAATTTATTTGTCGCGCTGGCATAAACATAAGAAGCAGGGCCTGTTTTTGGCAAATCCGAAGTCATATCTACAAATAAGGTTTGACGATAACTGCCATCTGGATTCTGAGAACTTGGAACTAATAAGTTTAATCGCGGATCAATAACATTAGCATTACCAGAGGGGGCGCCATGATAATTATTGGTAATATAATTATAATATAATTGCGTAATACGGGCTGAAGTCCCAGTATTCCCCCACTGCAAAGAAGCTTTACTCTGATCACTTGTCGTAGCTGTCTCATCGATATATTGTATAATTGTACTCTCATCATTTAAAATTGGAGCTTTCGCCAAAGCGTCTAATACAGCTTGTGAGTTATATGTAGGTAATTTACTATAATGATTTAAAAATCTAGCTTTTAATCCATAAGCTAATTTCAACCAATTCTGTACGTTTCCCTTATTATAAATGTCTCCGGCAGATAATGGAGCTGCTCCAGAAGCTTGTTCTTTAGACAAATCTAAGATAGCCTCATCAATTAAAGCTAAAATTTTGGTGTACACATATTCTCCATCATCAAACTTAGGTGTGAGATTATTAACTTTATCAAACTCGTCATACGGCAACATTCCATATAAATCAGCCATATAACCAAAGCCCCAAGCTTTAATCAGTTTTGCTACTCCAATATAGTGGTAAGCTCCAACTTTAGTTGCACTCTCAATTAATGGATCAATATTTACCGCAGTATTCACATACCATGATTGCCAAGGCCAGCCTGTTGAAGAAGCTGTTGAATTCCACCTGGTTAAATTCCAGTTGTTGTTGTTAGCATTTACAACTGCCAATTGTTGACCTAAAAATGAAGTACGTGTACCTGCAGACTCATATCCATCGATAAACTGAGCCAACATTGATGGCAGTCGTTGTTGAGGTGTAGGTACTGTTGAATTCGCAGAATTAGGATTTTCATTGACATCTAACCATTTACTGCAAGAATTGAGTAGCAATAGTATAGAAGTTGTGGCTATATAAAATATTTTTTTCATTACGTTAGAATTTTAAATTAACACCAAATGTAAATCCAGCAGTTGCAGGAACGCCTGCATAATCAATACCTACCGAACCTGATCCGATAACACCCGCCCCCGCTGCACTTGTCTCCGGATCCATCCCTGAATAATTTGTAAGCAACCACAAGTTTGTTCCGGTTACATTAAAAGAAGCACCTTTGAAAACTTTGGATCTTTTTAAGATAGATGATGGTAAACTATAAGTCAATGAAACCGAGCGTAAACGCAACCAATTAACTTTTTCAACAAAAAAAGGAGTGTTATTTGCATAAATATCTCGATAATATTTTTCTGTAGCAATAACTTCACGCGTTACTGTCTCGTATTCTTTTGTAACTGGATTTAAAGATTTCCCTGTAAAGGTAAGTGTCTGGCCTCTATTTTCTGTTTCTTTACTAAGCCCATAAGTTGTCATCAGATATTCTGTCCCATTCAAGATATCTCCACCTTTACGAAAATCAAATAAGAATGAAAAATCCCAATTTTTATACGTGAAATTATTAGTTAATCCTCCAATAAAATCTGGTTCACGATTGCCAATTGGTGTAGTAGTCAATGTGGATGTCAAAGGATTTCCTGTTTCCCAATCTAATAAAAGATTTCCGTCTGCATCCTTCTGCCATGTTGATCCCGACAGGCCCATAAAATTCCCATTACCAAAAGAAGCAGCTTTACCGTTTCCCACCTGCACATCAGTAACATATAATATTGGGAGTGCCGCAGGAAGCGATTTAACAACACCTTTATTATGTGAAAAATTCAACATCATATCCCAAGTGAAATGATCTCGTTTTATTGGAGTTGCATTTAACGAAATCTCAAAACCTTTATTTTCAATTTCACCCGTATTTACATAACTTAAGATATAACCTGTAGCGTTTGAAACACGAGGTTGTAAGATTTGATCTTTCGAATTATTTTGATAGTATGTAAAATCTAGCCCCAATCTATTTTTTAGGAATTTCAATTCCGTACCAAATTCCATAGAGGTTGTTGTCTCAGGTTTTAATTGATCATTACCTCGTGTCCAGGCATTTCTATAACCTCCACCTATCGTTAATTCAGGACCAAACAAATAAGTATTGGTTTGATATGCCGGAGCATCTTTTCCCACTTGAGCATACGATGCTCGTAATTTTCCAAATGATAACATATCATTCTTTTCCATTAGCTCAGTGAAAATTAAACTTCCTGAAACAGATGGGTAGAAAAATGAACGGTTTTGGATTGGCAAAGTTGAAGACCAATCATTTCTTCCAGTAACACTAAAGAACGCCAAATTTTTATATCCCGCTCTAAATTCACCATAAACACCTAATAAGCGCTTATCCGTGATTACTTGATTTAAATATTTATCTCCATTTTCGGCATTATTGATACTTTGAAAATTTGGAATAGAAAAATTTTCTGCACGTAAAGAATTTGCCTGTATGTGAGTATCTTCAGCAGAAGTCCCTAATAACAAATTTAAATCCCAGTCTTCAGCAATTACTTTATGGAAATTTAACATGAAATTTGAATTCAAATAGGAGTATTGTCTTTTTCCTTCAGAAAGCATACCATTCTGCCAGGCCAATTTGACTGCAGATCCAGGAGAAATTAATGTACTAAAATCCGTAGTATAATTATCGATACCTAGACGATATGTAGCATCTAACCAACTCGTAATTTTAGCAGAGGCATAAGCAGTACCTAAAAAACGATCTGTTTTATCATTTTGTGGATTCTTATTAATCGTCCAATATGGATTATCCGCATTATCTAACAATGGAATATTTGGCAATAATAAATGCTGTGAACCATCAGGATTTATCCAATCTCGCATATTTGAATTTCTCGGCCAAGCAATTATAGATTCCATATAGCCCGAACCAGAACCACCCCATAAACCAGATCCAGTTAAAGTTTTACGAGTTGAGGAACGTGCAAAAGAAGCATTAGCACCAAAGGTAAAGATATCTGTTTTCTGCTCTGCATTAAATCGAAATGTAGTCCGGTCGAAATCTGTTGTTGGCACAACACCGCTCTGTTTAATATTTGAACCCGATAGATAGAAGTTCCCTTTTGCAGATCCGCCAGAAACATTAAATGAATTATCATATGTAGTTGCGGTTTGATAGAAATCTTCCATATTATTATAGATTTTCTCCCCATCTTTAAAAGCATCACCCCAGGATAAGCTAGTTTCAGGAATAAATAAACCATTGTAATATGATCCTTGTTTAAACTTATCCTGTTGCTTTGGCAGACGATTAACCCAATTAGTACCGATACGCGAATTAATACCAATAGAAGTTGCACCTTCTTTACCCTTCTTTGTGGTAATAACCACAGCCCCGGCCGCTGCCCTCAAACCATAAAGCGCAGCAGCAGCCGGGCCTTTTAATACTGAAATAGACTCAATATCTTCGGGATTAATATCTAATGCTCGATTACCATTTGTCGTTGAAATATTTGTATTTCCGTCAAATGCTGAATTATCACCTTGACCAGTCGAATTATCCATGGGCATACCATCAATAACAAACAAAGGTTGATTATCTCTTTCTAAAGATGTGCCACCACGAATAACAATAGATGCCGAACCTCCGGGGGAACCTCCAGAGTTGGTTACATTCACACCTGCAATCTTACCATTCAGAGAATTGATCACATTAGGATTTTTATTCTTCATCAGCTCGTCGGCCTTAATATCCTGAACAGCATAACCTAAAGCTTTTTTCTCCTTCTTTATCCCCATAGCAGTTACAACTACCTCGGTCAATGCTTCTTCACTGTTGGAAAGGGCAATATTGACGGTAGAGCTTGAGCCAACAGTCTGTTGCAATGGTTTGGAACCAATAGTGCTAAAAATAAGCACATCTCCAGGATCTGCTTTAATGGTAAAACTTCCATCTGGATTGGTCTGCGTACTTACTGCTTTGCCTTTGATGCTTACAGTCACATTCGACATTGATGTCCCATCAGATGCATTGGTCACTTTTCCCGAAATAGTTTTCGTTTGTGCCCACAAACTGGTAGATAACATCACTCCCGAACAGAATAAGAGTAATTTTTTATTCATGATAATAATTTAGTTAGTAGCAATTGTTTATATCGGATGTTTCGATCCCGACAGGTTTATACGAATTACTTTACAATAGTATAAAAAGGTTCTAAGCTTTGCAAGATTATGCGTAATTATTTTCAAAAAATGCCATAAAACACACTTGAAAATCATTAAGTTATCATACAATCGATTGATAAACCTTAAAAACAAAAAATACAATATGCAAAAGACCGCACCACTAAATTATTATCACCATCATCACAAATTTATTTTCACATCGTAATGTTGTCTGATATATTCCTGTTGTTCTTGAGAGTCAAATTCCAAATCGAGGGTAGCCCGCTCTCTCTCCTTCTCAATTTCGATTTTAATCACACTTTTATAAAACCGAAAGATCTCCTTTTCACTTTCCAATATAAGTCGCGGAACACGAACAGATTTGCCTTCAGCATTTTTCGCAATCATTGTAAAATATGATGAATTGCAGTGTTTTGTCTCACCAGATTGAATATTCATCGATTCAACACGAATTCCAACTTCCATCGAACTATTTCCTACATAATTGACCGAAGCGATAAGTGTTACCAACTCCCCTACTTCAATAGGCTTTAGAAAGTCCACTTTTCCAACGGACGCTGTCACACAATAATTTCCGGAAAACTTGGAGGCAACTGCAAAAGCAATTTGATCCATCAATGACAAAATATAGCCGCCATGAATCTTTCCGCCAAAGTTGGCGTTAGAGGGTAACATCAACTGAGATATCCGTATAACAGATTCACCAGCTTTTTTATAAGTATCTTCCATATCTAAATATACTTCAGATAAATACGAACTCCAAATCGCTTGTTATCAAGCAATGTAATTAAGACACCGAGACTATAATGTACGCTACCACATCAAAACACGAATTCGCAGAACAAAAAAAAGGGATACCTTTTTGGATATCCCTTTTAATAGATTTATTTTAAATTACTTAATCTTTTCCGCCATATATGGACTCTCATTACTCAGACGGTCCACTGCTTTTACTGCCACATACTGTAACTTTTTACCATTCTTACTTTTTGCAAGTTGCTTGGCAGTAACCGAAGGATCAAAAATCTCATATGACCACTCACCACCATAGTTGCAGTAAAGTATCCAGTGATAAACTTGATCTACTTGTTTATGTTGCCACTTTGCAAAAACAAAATCTTTTTCTGCTGTCAACAACAAAGTTGGCTTCAGCATCGGATTTGCATTCAACCAAGGCGTTCTAGGTATCAATACTTTATTTTGGTAAGGACCTTCAAAAATTGCTCTTGTCATCGTAGGGTTTTTAATTAAACCGGCTAAGCTCCAATGAACAATACCTTTGCTATCTGGCACGATATTACGCATCGCAGCAATTTGATTTACAATTTCAGTTGAATATTCTGCTGTACGTTTCCCGACAGTATTGATACCTGGCCAAAGATGTCTGTGCATTG
The DNA here is from genome assembly GCF_012030425.1 of Sphingobacterium sp. B16(2022). Classification (GTDB taxonomy): domain Bacteria; phylum Bacteroidota; class Bacteroidia; order Sphingobacteriales; family Sphingobacteriaceae; genus Sphingobacterium; species Sphingobacterium anhuiense. The sequence continues at coordinate 398,739 of NZ_JAAUVN010000003.1, forward strand.
TATTTTCACTCTCCCACCATTTCAATAAAGTTGTGAAACTTTGCTTAGCAGGCTGTATAGGCCAATACAATTGTGGCGTATAATAATCGACCCAGCCTTTATTAAGCCATAGCTTTGCATCTGCATACAATTGATCATATTGACTAGATCCTTGAATACCTGCCGGATAACCTGGTTTCCAGATCCCAAAAGGACTAATACCAAATTTCACAAAATTCTTTTCAGCTTTTATTTCTTTATAGATCCGTTCAATGAATGTGTTTACACTATTTCTACGCCAATCTGCACGAGCCAATGTACCACCATTCTTTTTGTAATCATTCCAACTGTCATTATCCGGAAAATCCTGCCCTCCATTATATTCCGCATAAGGATAAAAATAATCATCAAAATGTACCCCGTCAATGTTATAACGTTTTACAATATCCATTACTACACGGGCAGCATGGTCTTGAGTAGATTGTTTTGATGGATCAAACCAATACCATCCCTGCTTCAAACGGACAACGGAATTGGGCATCTTTTTAGCCATAGATGCCTCTGTCAACTTACCGCCAGAAGTATGGTGAGCACGATAAGGATTTAACCAAACATGTAATTCAATCCCCCGCTTATGTGCCTCTTCAACCCAAAATTCCAAAGGATCATAATATGGAAAAGGAGCTTTCCCTTGTTCTCCTGTTAAAAAATATGACCAAGGCTCGAGATCACTCTTATACATCGCATCCGACGAGGGGCGAACCTGAAAAATAGCTGCATTGAAATTATTTGCTTTCAAAAATTCTAAAATCTGGATCGCTTCCTGTTTTTGTTCATCCGTAGATAAAAAGTTTTTACTTGGCCAATTTATATTTGCGACAGATGCGATCCATGCAGCACGAAATTCACGTTGCACTTCAGGAAGCTCCACAGCGATTTCTTTTGGTGCTTCAATCTTTTTCTCTTGTATATTAATGTTAACCTTTTCACGTTGCGGTTTATCCTTTTTATCCGGATGCTGTACAATTACAGCAGGTGTGGCTTTTACCTCTTCTGTTTTTCTATTCTTTTTGGAAGAGCATGAAAATAAGAATAAAGCAACTGAAAGTATTAATAAGTGATGTTTCATTAAAAAATGTTAAGGAATTATTTCAAAATAAGTTACAAATGTACGGATTATGGATTTGTATCAAGAGCACTAGCGCGATATTAACTTTCCTTTAACCAGAACATCTTGAAGTTCAAAATTAGAAGTAAAAATGATCACATTAGCTATACTTCCTATATTCAGGTTTCCAATATCTGTACGCTTTAGCAGTCTTGCTGGATAAGTAGTTCCCATCCGTATCGCCTCGTCCAATGGAACACCAACCTGTTGCACTATATTTCTAACCGATTCAAATAAAGAAATGGCTCCTCCCGAAATCGTCCCGTCGGGCAGTGAATAATAACCGTCATTCAACACATGTTGATAGATTCCTTTTGCACAAGCAGCAACTGCATCTGATATCAAAAACAATCGTTCGCCCATTTGTTTTTTAGCCACTTTAACGGCCTCGAAACTGACGTGATGTCCATCTGTAATTATACTCGAACATGCTGTTGGATGATTGAAAATAGCTCCTACCATACCAACCTCCCGATGATGTAAAGAAGACATCGCATTAAATAGGTGGGTACTTGTGGGAATCCCCAAATCAAAACCTTTAGTGCCTTCCTTAAATGTTGCATCACTATGCCCTGCACTTAATAAAAGTTCATACGATTTTAGGTACTCAAGAACATCATCGTCCATACATTCCGGAGCAATGGTCATCATTTTCACAACAGTATTGTGCTCGCCAAGCAAATCCTTAATATTTTCTTTTGTTGCTTTTACAATGAGATCAGCCGGGTGAGCCCCTCTCTTCTTTGCATTCAAGAATGGCCCTTCAAGGTGCAAGCCCAATAATGCATCATGTTTAAAATTGTCAGCAACCTGAATCGCTTCTTGAAAAACTTTAAACGTATTTGTCGCTAAAGTCATCATATATGAAGTCGTTCCTTTTCGAACCAAACGATCAGAAATGCGCTGTAAAGATGCTGAAGTCAAATGCGCCGAAAATAAATCATCACCGTCGCCATATAACTGTAAATCAATGAGACCCGCACAAATATTAGCTCCATTAACAACAATCTGTTCAAAATCAGCTGGAACTTGATTAGGCTCTACTATTGCAGTAATCTTTCCATTTTCAATAAGCAATGTTTTATCTTCAATAAGATTATAATCTGAAAAAATTCTTCCACCAACTAAAGCGAGTTTATTCATTATCTTTTATTTTTGATTGTTTAAAGATAATCATTGCGATTATCAATTTACTAGCGTAACTTAGTTCCATGTACTTTTTTAGAAAAAAAGACCCCAATCGCCCAACGAACGGCAATCTAAAAGCTATGCATATTATTAATGCTATAGCCATCATCGTTTTCATTCTGGCGCTGATTTACAAGTTTTTCTTTGCATCCTAAATACCAGCATATGTCTCAAAAAATTATTTTAAATACCGAAAAAGCACCAGCCGCAATTGGTCCTTACAACCAAGCTATAAAAGCTGACAAAACATTATACGTTTCCGGACAAATTCCTTTAATTCCTGAAACTATGGAATTAATCACAACAGGAGCTGCAGATGAAGCACATCAAGTGTTAAAGAATGTTGATGCCATCTTAAAAAACGCAGGCTATGGATTTGAAGATGTTGTTAAAGCATCTATTTTCTTAAGTAGTATGGATGACTTTGCTACAGTAAATGAAGTCTACGCACAATACTTCACTACAGCACAGCCTGCACGTGAATGTGTTGCTGTAAAGACTCTTCCAAAAAATGTAAATGTAGAAATCTCCGTGATTGCTTGGAAAGATTAATGGCAAACATAGAACAAGATACTGAAGGCCGCGGAAAGTATTTCTTAGCGGCTTTTTTAGGTCCTTTAATCTGGGGGTTTATGGCTGTCCCTATACGCTTATTAAAAAATTGGTCAGCAGAAGATATCCTCCATTACCGCATCATATTAGCCGTTTCACTTCTTTGGCTCTTCAATATCGTTTTCAGAAAGGCCGACATTAGAGCTGATTATAATTATTTTAGGCAACTGCCCAAGAATAACAGAACTAAGATTACCTATCTTACCCTTATTTCGGCTATACTTTTATTTGCAAACTGGTATACGTATATCTACTGCATTAATAGCATCAGTGTACAGGCCGGTGCCTTTGCTTACATCTTATGTCCATTAATCACGACTGCAGCAGGCTATTTAATTTTAAAAGAAAACTTAAATATAGCCCAAAAGGTATCTTTACTTATTGCTATTACTGGTGTATGCATGTTGGCAACCGGATCACTTACAGAAGTATTATGGTCTTTAACCATTGGCTCACTATATGCCTTTTATTTGGTATTACAGCGTATTATACAAGGGTTTGACAAGCTCAATATGCTGGCAATCCAACTTGCCATCTGTACATTATTCATTATACCTCAAATGCTCGTTGATCAAAGTCCAATACCTCAAGACAGCACATTTTGGACTGTTACTTTAACCATAGCACTATTGTTCACAATCATACCGCTCTTCTCGAGCATGTATGCTTTAAAGAGAATATCTTCTTCGACACTGGGGATCATGTTATATATTAATCCCATCATTGCATTCGCACTCGCTGTTACATACTTTCGGGAACAGGTAGATCCTTATAAGTTCTGGGCATATGGCCTTATTTTCATTGCCATTATTATCTTCAATTCTGATAAAATAAAATTTCTCTTTAAAAGGAAAAAACACATGTAGCACAACCTGTTTTAGTTACGTTTACATGGTTAATAAACTAATATTAACCATGTAACCTTAATGCAATGAAAATCTATCGATTTTTTACACTTTCTTTTTTAGTGCTCACGATACTATCGTGTAAAAAAGATCACCTTTCTTATGATGAGCTTTATAAAAAAGCATCAGAGAAATATCAAGAAATGCAATTGTTGACACAAAGTATTTCATGCGGAGACATCAGCAAGTGGTACGTCGATACCTTATTGTTAGATCCAAATACTCGAGGTTACTTACCCGTTTCTCCCACAATAAAAAACAAATATGATCTTCTAAAAAAAGAACATACTAATTTATTAACAAAAGCCATGGACGCTGATGATCGGCCATATCCAAACTTTGTATCTCTACATATGCCTGTACATTTCGGAATCATATGCCAGAATGGATTTGCAAAGGTAAAAACTGTCGAAGATTTCAATACCGAACAGACACGAAAGGCTCTAAACGAAAGAAGTGAAACACTGCAGCATTACTTTAAAGATAAACCATGTACCGCGGCGAATGATTGGATAGTTACTGGCATAAAAAAAGATTGTTCCCAAATATGGATTCCAACCATTGCTAATCAAACATATCGTAATGGATTTTATACAATTCTTACAGAATATAATACCTTATATTTCCATCTAACACAATTAGATAAAGAACTACAAAATTGTACTCCGAATAGTGGCCCCGCCCCCAAATCCGTACGATGTGAAAATAATAAACCGATTTTAGTCTTTTAGACTTTATACTTACTCGATATGAAATTTATAAAACTAGTCAGCTATTTGTTTCTATTTATGTTACTTTTTAGTGCTTGCAAAAAAGACGATTTTACTTCTGAACAATGGTCTGCTAAAGCTGAAGAAAAGAAAGCCGAAATTGATAAACTCATTGCTTCAGAAAAATGTGAAAATTTGAACGACTGGAACATTGAAAAAGTCAGCAACTTTTGGTGTGGGCATGTTTATTTCCCTGTGCATAAACGTTTCAAATCACAATTCAACAAACTATGGGAGGAATATCTAGCACTTAGATCCAACGAAGTCAATGCCGGTATCAAAGAAGGAATTATTTACGAACCCTGTGAGGAGTATATTTTGTTTAATAGTGAACCCACTCAACTTTCCTGCGTAAATGGAAAAGCCAAATTGCTGTACATAAAAGATTTAAGCTTATCAGAAAGTAAAATACGTATTGCCCCTTTAAAAATAAAGATCGACAAATACCTGAATAATCTTACTTGTAGCGGAACCGAAACTGGGGTACGACAATACTCTTAAAAAACTGTGGAGTTGAACATATAGCTTATATTAGAACAGCAGAACGTCCGGAAATCATGAAAGATATTGCACTTTACAATTCCTTAAAAAAGAATATCATAGAACGTGAAAAGCCGAATTGTTCGACAGGAAAATATACATATCCCAAAGGAGTAAAATGCGTCAATAACAAACCCGTTGTTGAGCTCTCAGAATAATAAAACAAACAGCAGTATTTTTAAAATCGGCTAAGCTCTTAAAGTATTGGCCGATTTTTTTTGATCTCCCCCTGTACGTCTGAACATATATTTTATGAGATTAAAACAAATTATGATACAAAACATAATTTCCCTGTAAAAAACATTGAAATAAAACAACCTGATAAATAGCTATTTACAGGAAAAAAATGTTAAAATATATCACATATGTTATAAAACTCTTTTAAATTTTATAGAACAGTAGTACATTAGATTCCTAGAATAAGAATCCTTCTTATTTTTACCTTGTATTGATATTTATTCACATTTGCGAAATTACGTATCCTACCTATCTTCAATATGAGACATCTACTGACCAATGTGCTAAATTGAATTAGCCATTTACAATAAATCTATTCTTATGAAATGTGTAAAGACATAATTAGATCATAACACATATTACTGAATGAATAGTAAATTACAAACTACATTAAAGATACTGGGTATTGTTCCGACAATGCTTTTTTCAGCATCTTTACTCCATGCCCAAAATAATCAAGTAAAGGGTACTATTGTGGACAGCCAATCTAAAGCCGCAATAGCTGGAGCAACCATTAAAGTTCTAGGTACTTCTAAAGCTAGTTCTACGGATGCTAATGGTGTTTTTCAAATTAACGTTGACGATAAGAATCGTATTTTGAGCATTAGTGTGATTGGTTACGAAACCAAAACTGTTACATTAGGGCCAAATGAGACTACTATCAACGTGAGTCTTGTACCGCAGACACAACAATTAGAAAGTGTAGTCGTTACAGCACTAGGAATTAGCCGTTCTCAAAAATCCTTAACTTATTCGACCCAACAACTCAAAGGTGATGAACTGAATCGCGTAAAAAGCACCAACTTAGCCAATAATCTAAATGGTAAAGTTGCAGGTGTCAATATTGCTTCCAGTTCATCGGGCCCCGGCGGTTCTGCTAAAGTTGTGCTTAGAGGTAATAAATCTGCATCAGGCAACAATCAGGTATTATATGTTGTTGATGGTGTACCTATCAATAATCAGACATTAGGAACACAACCTGATAACGTATTTGGTGGCCAACGCGATCCCGGAGATCCAATTGCTATGATCAATCCAGAAGATGTTGAAAATATCTCTGTACTAAAAGGAGCATCTGCTGCGGCTTTATATGGTAGCCAAGCGGCAAACGGTGTTATTCTGATTACAACAAAGTCTGGAAAAGGAGGACGTACAACCGTCAATTTCTCTTCCAGTGCACAAATCGAACAAGCAACATCTTTACCCGAATTTCAAAATCAATATGGACAAGGATCGGGTGGAAAATCTAGTGCGACAAGTGTATCCAGTTGGGGAGAGAAAAGCGATCAAGCTAATTTTAATAATGTTGACAAGTTCTTAAGAACAGGGAGTAATTTTACAAATTCATTGACATTATCAGGCGGAAACGAGAAAAATCAAACTTATTTTTCTTACGCGAACACCTTAGCAAAAGGAATCACGCCAAATAATGACATGACCCGTCACAATTTCAATCTGAAAGAAAGTGCTAAATTCTTTGATGACAAATTAACGGTTGAAGGAAGTGCCAATTATATTACCCAAAAATTGGATAATGCACCAACATCTGGTTTTTATTATAATCCTCTAGTAGGACTTTATTTATTGCCTCGTAGTATTGATATTTCACCTTACAAAGATTTTGAGAAATTTAATCCAAGCCGTAATCTTTATGATCAGAACTGGTTTACTTTATCCGATGATCCTACAACCCAACAAAACCCATGGTGGATCGTAAACAGAAACCAGAACAGTTCTAAAAGAAACCGTTTATTATTAAATGGAAGTGCCAAATATCAAATTGCACCATGGATTAATGTTCAAGCACGTGGAAGTGTAGATCGTACAAGTGAAGTTTGGGATCGAAAAATATATGCAGGTACTCAAAATATTTTAGCTAGACCAAATGGCGGCTATAATTACACGAATACAACCATCACACAACAATATGGTGATCTAATCGCCAATATGAACTTCAATGTGAACGATAAGCTTCAGATTACCGGTGTCGTGGGAACAAGTATTACAGACTGGAAGACTGAAGGAGTAGATTACACCAGTGGAACAGCAGGTCTGCAATATCCAAATCAGTTTATCATTCAGAATTCGACTACACCTACTCCGACAGGTTTATCAAATAACAGAAGACAACTGCAATCTGTTTTTGCCAGTGCTAATCTATCATACGATCAATGGTTATATCTTGATTTAACTGCTCGTAATGATTGGTCAAGTACACTTGCTTTCACAGAATCAAATTCATTCTTTTATCCATCAGTAGGTTTAGGTGTTGTCTTAAACGACAAATTGAATATGCCTGATTTTGTCAACATGGCCAAAATTAGGGGTTCATATGCTATCGTTGGTAATGATTTACCTCCTTACACCACCTTATTAACCAATAATCTGAATGCTTATGGTGTTATCAACCTCAATGATATTGCTTTTCTTAAGGGTCTTAAACCAGAGAAAACACATTCATTAGAGATTGGTACTGAATGGCGTATGTGGAACAACCGTTTAAACGTAGATGTAACCTACTATAAGACAAATACGAAGAATCAGTTCTTCAAAATTGCTGCCAGTCAAGCATCATTGTATGATCAATATGCCATCAATGCTGGAGATATCCAAAATCAAGGGGTTGAAGCATTAGTGTCATTAGATGCCATTAAGAATGACAATTTTACCTGGACAACAAGTTTAAACTTCACTTATAACAAAAATAAGATTATCAAATTAGATGATCGCATTAAAGAATTTGCATTAACCGGAGATGGACGTAACAATTACGCTTCCAAATTTGAAGTAGGCGGTTCTTTTGGTGACATTTATGGTCAAGATTTTGCTCGTGATGATCAAGGCCGTATTCTAGTCTCGGCAGACGGTACTCCCCAAAAGAATTCCAATTATACCAAATTAGGAAATTCAAATCCTATTTGGCAAATGGGATTGAACAATAGCTTTAGTTACAAAAACTTCAACTTAAGTTTCTTGATCGACGGTAAGTTTGATTACGAAGTGATGTCCATAACACAAGCGCTTCTTGACGGTTATGGTGTTTCAAAAGCAAGTGGAGATGCCCGCGCTAATGGAGGTGTAACAATCAATGGCATTACAGCTGCTGGTGCTGAAGTAACAAATGTTGCAGCAGAGAAATGGTATACAACCGTTGGTGGTATGGGACCTGTAAGCAGTCAATATATTTATGACGGAACAGTTGTTCGACTACGTGAATTAGTGCTAGGCTATGACTTTAATCTTAATGATAGTTTCTTTAAAAAGCTCCGCGTTTCGGCAGTCGGCAGAAATCTATTCTACTTTACTAAGAAAGCACCTTTTGACCCGGAAGTGACCATGTCTACCGGCAATACATTAAGTGGAGTCGATATCTTCATGATGCCTCCAACTCGTAATTATGGTCTTACTTTGAATGCAACTTTTTAATAAAACAACGATGAAATACAATTTCAAAAATATAAGTAAGTTGATGTTAGCTTTTGTGGTACTTGGAAGTGCCATGAGCAGCTGTACAAAAAACTTCGAAGAATATAACAAAAACAACAACGGCCTGACAGATGAAGACCTGGCTGCCGATGGAAAAGATTTAGTACTATTCTTCAAAACAGCACAGATGGCCATCTACAATTTTTCTGGAGGTGGTGATCCAAATTCATATCAACTTCAACAAAATTTGAATGCCGACGTATTCTCTGGTTATTTCATGTCCCCTACACCTTTCAATAGCGGTCAAAATAACCTGAATTACGCTATGGTAAATGGCTGGAATGGTGAACCCTTTAAAGTGCTTTACCTTGATGTGATCAAATCTATTGATAAACTACAAAAAAATGGATTGGATAAAAACTATCCAGCACTTGGCGGAGCCGCAAAAGTAATTAAGGTAGCTGCTGCTAATCGTGTAACTGATATTTACGGACCTATTCCATATAGCAAAGTAGGCACATCTGGAGATATTCCTTATGATAAGCAAGCTGATCTTTACACTGCTTTTTTCAAAGAATTAGATGAAGCGACGGAGGCTTTAAAGTCATTTAATGCCCAAAGTCCAATGACCGACAAAATTGAAGAGATCGATTTAGTATATCCGAATTTGGATAACCAAACACGTTTTAAGAACTGGTTAAAATTAGCTAACTCACTTCGCTTGCGTTTTGCTGTGCGTATTGTAAAAGTTGAACCTCAACTAGCAAAAGCACAAGCAGAGAAAGCGTTAGATCCAGCAAATGGTGGCGTTATTGAAGCGAATAGTGAAAACTTCAAAGTAAAAGTTCCTACAGACGGTACATTCAGCAATCCCCTTTGGTTTATTTCAAAGAATTGGGCAGATACCCGTATGAATGCTTCTTTACAGTCATACATGACAGGTTACGGCGATCCACGTATTTCCAAATATATGGAGCCAGTACCAGTTGACAAACAGACAACCGGCTTCGCGGGCAAATACATTGGTATCCGTACAGGTGCAGCAGGTATTGAAAAAGACAAATACCAGATGTTATCAGCGCTTAATACGGGAGGAAGTACGCCGTCATTCACAGCAACCACTGCCCCAATTTTAATGACTGCTGCTGAAGTCTATTTTTTACGTGCTGAAGGCGCATTGAGAGGTTGGGCAAATGTTGGTGGAACAGCAAAATCACTTTACGAAAAAGGTGTTGAAACCTCTTTTGCACAATGGGGCGTAAGCGGTTTATCGGCCTATTTACAAGACAATACGAGTAAAGCTGCTGCTTACGTTGATCCATTCAATGCAAGCAATAATGCAGCTGCACCAACTAACTTAACTATTCAATGGAATGATGCAGCCTCTAATGAAGAAAAGTTGGAACGTATTATTACACAAAAATGGTTAGCGATCTTCCCAGAAGGACAAGAAGCCTGGAGTGAGTTCCGTAGAACCGGATATCCAAAATTATTCCCTGTTGCGGTGAATAATAGCGCTGGTCTTATTGACACTAAGATTCAGATCCGTCGTTTACCATTTCCACAAAATGAGTACAACACGAATGCAGCTGAGGTACAGAATGCCATTTCATTACTTGGCGGTGCTGATAACGGCGGTACACGTCTATGGTGGGATGTGAATAAAGGAAATTTTTAATCAACATCTTATCCTATTTAAAGGCTGCCTCTTCAATAAAGGGGCAGCCTTTTTTATTAATATGCGAAAAAAATATCTGATACCACATCACCGGACTAAATACTCCTTTTTAATTAACATATACAACAACTTTAGCAATCATCTATACTATTTTGCTAAATTTTTAAGTAAAATCCTTAAATTAGCAAAGTAGAAGAATGGCTGATTTATCTTTAATAACCCCAATAGAATATCTGAAAGGCGTAGGCCCTCAGAAAGCTGATGTAATTAAAAAAGAATTGCAAATTTTCACCATTGGTGATCTGCTTAGTTATTACCCTTTTCGCTATATTGACCGTACCGTATTTCATAAAATAAGACAACTGGATGCCGATATGTATTCGGCCCAAGTATTAGGGAGACTTATTGGGCTTAAAGAAGTTGGTGAAAAAAGAGCAAAACGTTTGGTTGGACAATTCAAAGATGAAACAGGGAGCATCGAACTGGTGTGGTTCCAATCGATCACCTGGTTACAGAAATCATTAAAAGTAGGTTCGGCCTATGTGCTCTATGGCAAACCATCTGTATTTAACGGACAGATATCGATCACACATCCCGAAATGGAACCTTATCAAGCTCAAGTAAAAAACCTGGGTAATATGACTTTGCAACCTGTCTACTCCTCCACTGAGAAACTGAAGAAGTTCAACTTGGACAGTAAAGGGATTCAAAAATTACAGCAGACTGCTTTAGAAACCGTATTTCGTCAACTCACTGAACAGCTACCAGCTTATTTATTGGCCAAGCATCAATTGATGGACCAAGTCAGAGCCACTGTTGCGATTCATTTTCCACAGAGTCAAGAGGAACTGACGCAGGCCATAAAACGTATCAAATTTGAAGAATTATTCTATATTCAGCTCAAATTACTAAAAAATAAACAGCTCAATACTAAAAAATTCAGGGGACAGATTTTCTCTAAAGTCGGCGACAAATTCAATACCTTTTTCAAAGAACGGATTCCTTTTCCGTTGACCAACGCACAGAAACGTGTCGTCAAAGAGATCAGACAGGATACTGTTACCGGCGCACAAATGAATCGTTTGGTGCAGGGCGATGTGGGATCTGGGAAAACAGTGGTTGCACTTTTAACTATGCTTTTGGCCATAGACAACGGTTTTCAAGCTTGCATGATGGCACCAACAGAAATATTAGCAACCCAACATTATACGGGGCTAAAAGAGTTACTGGGAGAGGATATCTGCAATATTAAATTGTTAACAGGCTCTACGAGTACTAAGCAACGCCGTATCATACATGAAGAATTGGAAAATGGTTCGTTGGATATCCTGATAGGAACCCATGCCTTAATTGAAGACAAAGTCAAATTTAAGAATTTAGGTTTTGTTGTTATTGACGAACAACACCGGTTTGGAGTTGAACAGCGCGCTAAACTTTGGCGTAAAAATAGCATTCCACCACATATGCTCGTGATGACCGCTACCCCTATTCCGCGTACTTTGGCAATGACTATGTATGGCGATTTGGACATTTCGGTTATCGACGAACTCCCTGCGGGAAGAAAACCGATTAAGACAGTTCATTTTTTCGAGAGCTCCAGATTGCGCATGTTTGGTCTTATCCGTGAAGAAATAGCAAAGGGGAGACAGGTGTATGTTGTATTTCCACTGATCAAGGAAAGTGAGAAACTAGACTTATTATACTTAGAAGCAGGTCTGGAAAATATCCAACGTGAATTTCCGCTTCCTGAATTTAAGATCAGTATTGTCCATGGCAAGATGCCTGTCAAAGATAAGGATTTTGAGATGCAACGTTTTGTGAAACATGAAACCCAGATTATGGTTGCAACAACCGTAATTGAAGTCGGTGTTAATGTTCCCAATGCTTCTGTCATGATTATTGAAAACTCGGAACGATTTGGTTTATCTCAGCTCCATCAGTTGAGAGGACGGGTTGGCCGTGGTGCAGAGCAATCGTTCTGTATCTTAATGTCAAGTAATAAGTTGAGCAAGGAAGGGAAGTTGCGATTGAATACAATGGTACGAACAAATGATGGATTCGAAATCGCAGAAGTTGATTTAGAACTTCGTGGTCCGGGCGATATTTCAGGTACGCAACAATCTGGTGTACTGGAATTAAAATTGGCCAACCTTGCAACAGACCAACAGCTTCTGTCAGAAGCCCGAAATTCTGTTATTGATATCTTCAAGGAAGATCCAGAAATGACAGAAGAACGTCATGCATCACTCAGACAATACCTCGCTAGAAAAACGGACGGTATTGCATGGGATAAGATCTCATAAAGTACTTATCTCCCTCCTATTCCATTATGCATTAGTCTATAAGCTTCTTTAATAAAATTATAGGATCCGCTTTTGGCATAAAACAATTAAACTAAAAACGATTATCTTTGTATTATTATTGAGTCATCGTGCTATGACGTCACATCATTTTCACGTCTTTTTGCAGTGCCCCTGGGCCTACTCATGCAAAATCTTAATAAGCAATACAAAATTAGAATAGAAAACAATGGCAAAAATCAAAATATACGACACCGCAGTAAGACCCGAAACAGCTTTACTCGTGAGTGTAATTCCTCAGGGATTAAGCGAGGAAAAAGCACACGAGTATCTTGAAGAATTAGAATTTTTAGTTCAAACTGCAGGCGGGATAACAAAAGGTATTATCACGCAAAAATTAACTTATCCAGATCGCTCTACCTATGTAGGGGCAGGAAAATTGGAAGATATTAAAGCTTTTGTTATCGCAGAAGAAATTGATATGGTCGTTTTTGATGATGAATTATCTCCTTCTCAATTACGTAATATCGAACGTGAGCTTCAAGTTAAAATATTAGACAGATCAAATTTAATTTTAGATATTTTTGCAAGCCACGCTAAAAGTGCGCAAGCAAAAACACAAGTTGAATTAGCACAATTACAGTATTTATTACCCAGGTTGACAAGATTATGGACCCACTTGGAACGCCAACGTGGTGGTATTGGTATGCGTGGTCCTGGTGAAAGTCAGATTGAAACTGATAGACGTATTATTTTAAATAAAATAACTGTTTTAAAAGAACGTCTTGATCTGATTGACAAACAGAATGAAACACAACGTAAAAATCGGGGTGAAATGATACGTGTTGCTTTAGTCGGCTATACCAATGTCGGGAAATCAACCATCATGAACATGATTTCAAAATCGGATGTTTTGATTGAAAACAAATTATTTGCAACATTAGATACAACCGTTCGTAAAGTAGTGATTGATAATTTACCATTCTTATTATCCGATACTGTAGGTTTTATCCGTAAACTTCCCCATCATTTAGTTGAATGTTTTAAATCAACATTAGACGAAGTTCGCGAAGCGGATGTATTGATTCATGCGGTTGATATTTCACACCCAAATTTTGAAGATCATATTATCGCTGTTAATGAGACATTGAAAGATATTGGAGCTTTAGATAAACCAATCATTACGGTATTCAATAAAATTGATGCTTATGTACCGACAGTTGAAGAGGGTGAAGAAGGTGAAAAAACAGTAACATTGGAAGATTTTGAAAACAGCTGGATGGCCAAGAATGCTGATCCAGCAATCTTCATTTCAGCTACAAATAAAACAAACTTAGAGGAATTTAAACAAAAATTATACGATATCATTGTGGAAATTCACCGTGAAAGATATCCTTATAATAATTTGCTTTACTAATCCGAATTTATAAGTACTTAAAGTACGCTTGAAAAACAGGTTATATCCAATGTAAAATCAAGCGTGCTTTAATCATTTCAAACTGGGCTAAAACGCATATAGCCACATCACTATGCAAAATAAAAAAGTAACCTTTATCGATTGGGGCTTGGTTGACTATCAAGAAGCCTGGGATAGACAAGAAGAGATTTTTAATAAAACCTTAGCTGTAAAACATGAAAACCGGGTTAACAGCACAGAACTTCCAACGGAAAACTTTTTAATTTTCAACGAGCACCCTCATGTATATACCTTAGGGAAATCTGGGAAACCTGAACATCTTTTATTGGATGAAAAAGCGCTCGAAGAGAAAGAAGCAACCTACTATAAGATCAACCGTGGCGGTGATATTACCTATCATGGTCCTGGTCAGATTGTTGGATACCCAATTCTGGATTTAGATAATTTCTTTACCGATATTCATCTTTATCTACGCACGTTAGAAGAGGCGATCATCCTAACCCTAAATGATTATGGAATTCAGGCAGGAAGATACCCAAGTTTTACAGGTGTATGGATCGATGGGGACAACGAAAAGGCACGGAAAATCTGCGCGATGGGTGTCCGCGCAAGCCGATGGGTAACCATGCATGGATTTGCATTCAATGTAAATGCCGATCTAAGCTATTTTGGAAATATTGTACCCTGTGGTATAGACGACAAAGACGTTACCTCTATGGAGCGAGAACTGGGCTATAAACCCAATATTAACGAAGTAAAAGATAAGCTAAAAGGGCATATCGCCAATCTCTTCGCTATGGAATTGGTTTAAAATAAAAAAGGACTTACAAAAGCTTCAGGTCCTTTTTTATTTTATCTTTAATTGACTTTTCTAACAATAAAACATACATTCATAACGGACGGCTTTTCCATTTTCAAAAGTGATCATAAATAGGCCTGCGTCACCATCGGGGATTCGATAAACATGCGGGGCACCGATCCAGTCGGTCGAAACCAGATGTCCAAAATGTTTCACAAATTCCTTTTCATCATAATTCATATCGATTCGCTCCTCTCCCATCCACAAGGCTAGCTCATTGCTGAGGGTAACCTGATATACGGACCCAAAAACTTTTCCCTTGACATTTTCTTCAAATGCCACGATATTATTATCAGATCGATAATAATATACAGGTTCCCAACCGCATTCGGGCATATCCGGAATAACCGATACTTTTTGCATCTGAAGTTGCTTCATCTGACTTTCTGTTATCTTCCCATCATAAAGAAGCAACCCCTTCCAATCGAAATGCATCCGTAAAGATGTCACCTGCTTCTCCACCACATCGAATGCCGGACGAACTTGAAACCAATCTGCCAGATACAATTCAAAATCAATATCAACTTTCGGGTCCTGTAATCCAGCATTTTCGAATGACTCTTTCCAAAATGTCAATGCCTGTTTTAATTTTTTATCATCGGTCCAGGCAATTTCCCGGAGTCTTCCTACCCATAAAATTTCCTGTTTTTGATCCTTACCTTTTACTTTGAGATATTCTTTTAACACTTTATCATAGGTCAATTCCGCACCTAGAAATTTTGCCTGAATGAATTCTGGTCTCTCATGAAAGTGATCACCCACATATACCCAACCGTCCGTGTAGAGCGGAAAGTAATCGATACAGACCAGCTCATTGAGTCTTGCTCTTCTTACTGCAGTGCTTGAAACATCTGGAGCTTTACGCACCCGTAATTCCGATACCTGAACAAAAAAATGAGGGCACTGGCTTCCTTGTGTACCCCGATAGAAATATTGCGCAGGTTCACCCGCTGATCGCTTACCAAACATTGCCCGTTGGAGAGGTTGCTTCATTATAAACCCAATATCCCCATTACTCACCTGCACCTTATATTGTGTTTTTGTAGAGTCCAAAACATATACAGGAGCTTCCGTCGGAAATATCCCCAGCAGATCCATTTTGTTATTTTCGGTTCGATAGAGATGCCCCCATTCTGAAGTGTAAACAGGACGATCACCGGCCGATTGAGCAACAGTATCAAGTGTTGTAAAACAAAGTAACACAGCAAACAAACGATATAGTCTTCCCAACATAAATATGGTATTATTAATTATTAAAAGATCTTAGCAATAATAATTCTTATATTCGACAGTTCACCTCCATGAGACAAAAATAAACGAAAACCACGGCAATAAAATCACTTGAATCCGTTATTTTTTTAAAATTATAATAACGAAATATTGTACTATACAAATTTTCTTGAGTCAATATTGGCCTAATTTATAGAAATCAGGTGCAATGATACCCGACCCTATTCTTTTTCCAAGAAACCAATTTGCTTTTCAAGGGCAAGAATTGTCTTCTCTTGTGTTCTTATCGTCTGTTCCAAAGCATTGATCACTTTATTCATTGCCTCGTCCATCTTAATTGCATTATCATCTGGGCGCTGCTTGGAATGTTCAAGAGAAACCCTTTCATCACCGTTACTGTTCCTATACATTTCACCTGTACCCATCAGTAACCAGGTTGGACATATATCATTATATTTAGTTAAGATCGCTATCATTGCATCCGAACTAAGTGCTGAAAATTTTTGAACGCCTTTAAAATTAGCATAAGAAAATCCCAAGCCTTCAAAAAAAATAGCTTTGCTTATCCCCTTACTTTCTGCAATTAATAACACACGTTCTTTAACTCCCGACATGATTTCTCTTTTTTAACCTATACTTTATGATGCAACACAGCGCTCTCATCATTATAACCTCTTAACTCGCAATTTCTGCGTGTTATTTTACGCTATTTCAATATTACTTTATCCCTACTTAAATATCACCCCGTATGGGTTACTCCTTTTTTGACGATGTATTTTCCTGTTCGTAAACTGATAATTGTCGCTCCATGAAGGAAATTATCTTTTCCTGGGATTTAATTGTTGCATTTTGAGATGCTATTACTTGATGTAAGGCATTAATTACAGCATTACTAATGCCTTCCTGTTCGGCTGTTAAGTAGGTCTCATTAAATTCTTTAACGATTGATTTAGCACATAACATAGCTCCTTCACCTCTTAGTAACCATTCTGCTGAATAATCGGGATAATTTTCTAACAAGCTGATTAGCCACTTTGATTGAATATCTGTCCCGTTGTTCAGGGCTCTTGTAAAAACGCCTTTACTGGCCCCAATAGTAGCTTCTAAAGCAGAAACACTCATACCTTCCCGATCAGCAACAAGCTTAATTCTCTTCAAATAATCACTCATATGTGCAAATTTAATCTTAAAATAATTTGTTTTGACTTAAAATAATCCCTAAATTAGTTTTATGAAGATAATTAAAACCATTTTAAACCAAAATTTCCATTATGAAAAATACGCAAAAGAAACTAAAAGCGAAACATTTTCGCTATTTAAGTAAAAAGAATATCAAAAATCCCATGATCTACATCCGTGATTTTTTCCAACAGCAAACTGATATCATTAACTGGCAAAAGGATATCAATCTCTTTGTAACAACTGGAGCTTATCCAGCGATGTCGACCGGTGGTTATCCCGAAAATGGCTACAATTGCCATCAAATGATTAAGCAGATGGAAATAGCTTATGTTATTTTTAAACAATGTGGACTACCCAAACATAAGAATCCCTTAACATTATTTGACACAAGAAAAGATTACTTCAATTATTCGTATGGACCTGAATTCACTTGTAATAATAAAAAAAGCCCCTACGATTTGATTCGTAAGTTTTTCTCTTATCAGCCCTTACAAAAATGGTATAAAACCATGGATGGCCTGATGGAACAGCTAACTTTAAAAAGATCTATCGGCGATGAACATTTCGGTGATAAAATTGTCGTTATTCGCGAGTTTCTCATTCGTTTGGCGTACGCACTTTATTATATCTATGAGCATGGGGGTATCACTATTCCTCTACCTCCCTATGTTCATATGGAATCAAGGAAACCACGTGAAGAAGCGGAATCAAATAATGAATCATTAGACGATCCTCATGATATACGAGATGAAGAAAAAATGTCGGAAATAAACTCGACAAAACTGGAAACAGAGAATAAGGCGCAAATATAAAAGAAGGAGCTACACAGAAAATAACAGGACTATATATGGAAGCAACAGATCATCTTGACCCGGTAAACACTTTAAAAGAGAACATGACCTGTATTCAGCCAACCTTACAATCTCTATAATCTTAAAAAAACAGAGCATTTAACGAAAAAAATATGTTATAAAACAAATAAATAATAAGGCGTCTGAATACAATGTTACATTTCATCTCCATTCTCACCAAAAAGATGTGACAAGAAATAACACAAACTAAAATGTAGCAAATGAACACAACATACCCCCCTTGATATAGCCTTTCAGACAGCCTATTTAATGCTACCCAACAGCATAATAATCCAATATTACAATCATGAAAAAAAAAACTAAAATGGAAAGAGTTTAGGTATTTACCTAAATATACCTTTAAGAATTATTCAAACTCTTTAGAGAAATTTGCAAAAAGCAATACGGACTGGAGTAAAAATTTCAACCACCTTGTTAATATTTCTGTCAGTAGCAGGATGCGCTGCCAAGATTTCAACTATGGTTACATTTATATGAATATCGGTTATGCAATCGACCTCGCGTGGTTGATTTTCATCCAATCAGACCTACAAAAATGTAAGAAAAAAGATTTATTCTTAAATCATAAACACGAGATAGCTTGTTCGTGCAATAATAACTTAGGAATCTATCCTCCTGATTTCTTAGCTCGAATGTTTCGTTTCAAAACTCATAGAGAATGGTACGAAATCATGGATGAATTAATAGAAAGTTTTTCCATTACCTCATTAAAAGATTCTTTCATACAAAGTGCGGACAGTATAATTCCCATTGCACAATTTCTCACTAATCTTCCCATTGCTCTGCAGACGATACATGCTGTGGGAGGAATAGAAAAATGTTTGGAGCATAAATTAAACTCAGGAATAAATTAGATAGCTAAAAAAAGTAAAAGCCCTCTAAAATATTATAGAGGGCTTTGTTTTGTTATTTTCATATATCATTTACCAAAATTTATTACGAAGTACTACCGATCAGAAACTACGTCTGGATAAGGAACAGAAGCTTTAGTATTTTTAATAATTGGCATCTGAGCATCTACATGTCTTAAATAGCCTCCCAGCTTATGTGATAACCTTTTTACAATTTTGGGATTATTCATCGCAAGATCTTGCTCTTCTCCGATATCGTTCTTGATATTAAACAGTTCTTTTTTCTGCGTTTTATGCCAATAGATCAGTTTCCAGTCACCGTCTCTCACTGTACTTGTTGCACCTATTCCGGGTCCAGTCTCGCCCCAGCTATTTGGAAAGTGCCAATATATGGCCGATTTACGATTTACCTGCTTATTCGCTTTCAGTACAGAAATAAAATTTTCTCCGTCTATATGTTGCACAGTTTTTGTTTTTTTAACTCCTGCCATGTTCAATACTGTCGGAAATATATCCTCTATTATAACGGGATATTCCGTTACCGAATTTTCTTTAACAACAGCGGGCCACTTAACCAGCATGGGTACTCTTATCCCACCTTCATATGCCGATCCTTTGCCACTTTTTAAAGGTTCATTCCATCTGTGTTTTTTACATGTTCTGCCACGATCCTGTATCGCATAACCACCATTGTCAGAAATAAAGAGGATGATCGTATTATCAGTCAAATGTTTACTTTCCAAAAAATCCATCATATCGCCGAGGCTCTTATCCATACCTTCTACCATTGAAGCATATTGTGCTTCAACATGAGTGGCTCCTTTATCAATATATTTCTGATAGAACCGTTTATCTGCATTAAAAGGTACGTGCACTGCATAATGTGACATATACAAAAAGAAAGGTTTTTGATTTGACAATGAGTCATTCAAAACTTTTAGTGCTTTTTGCGTCAATGCTTCTGTCAAGAATATATCCTGACCGTAATATTCTTCCAAACCCGGTACTCCCCAAGGACTTTTGGGCGTTCCATCTTTATTATTCCCAAAATTTTCTGTTCCCAGAAAGCTACCAGGACCACCCGCTGCATGACCGGCAATATTCACATCAAACCCCAAATTTATAGGATCAGCTCCAGGTGTTCCCACAGCTCCAAAGTGAGCCTTTCCTGCATGAACGGTTAAATATCCGTTTTCCTTTAATAGTTGAGGCAAGGAATTGACAAATACAGATCGCTCTATGGTATCAACGGGTTGCATACCATTTACGTTCCACAAAGGAAAATCCAACTCATCATCTTTAGCATCTACGGAAGCATTTCTGTTTAATGTCCAATTGGTCACCCGATGTCGTGCGGCATTCATGCCACTCATTAAACTTACCCGGCTTGGAGAACAAACACTACTGGCATAAGCCTGTGTAAATTTCATACCTTGGTTCGCCAGACGTTCCATATTCGGTGTCTGATAAAAATTGTTTAACGAAGTTTTTTCTTTCCAAAAAGGAACCGAAGTATCTTCCCATCCCATATCATCTACGATGAATGCGATAATATTCGGTCGTTCTTTTGTTTGGGCATGAACTTGGCCACTTCCGATTGCACAAGAAAATAATAACAGGAAGAAGGTTGATTTTTTAAATAGCATGTTTAGATTTATATGTCCTAATTTACAAAGTATTATTCTTTAATCAAATTTGGTTCTTAAATGCAAAAGCCCCTGAGCAGATCAGAGGGCTTCCTGTTACTATTAATTTCCCCTAGTAATGGATATATCTTTTAAAAAATCATTATTTAGCAAAAGCTTCATTTACGGCCTTTCCTCTCCAGGTCGGAGGCTGCTCAAACTCTAAGAACGATAAATTAAAATGATTCTACGGAAGCACAAGCTCACAAAATATTACTTTTATTAAAATTTCAAAACTTATTACACCCAATCTAGTTCTTCATCTGAATCTGGAAATTCCGAAGGACGGCTTTCTTTATTTGTTTCCTCTTCAAACTTGCAGATCTGACCGTTACGAATCAATATGGCATCAAATATTTCTGCAGTCATATATTTTGTGTTTAGGGTCAGAAATTCCTCTTTACGATCTGTGGATAACAGCCACATCCGTACGGTGGCCACACATAATAATAGCACATTGGGTTTATCTTTAATGGAAAAAATGACCGATCGTGATTCGACATCATCACCCTTAACTATAACCAACTCTTTACTTGAACTTATATCAACTGTATTTTCATCATCTATGGACACTTTAATGATATGCATCTTCAGAATAACTTTTCTTACTCTTTCAGGAAGTGTATCTAGTTCACGGGCTAAAATCGGTGGAGTACTTATACATAATTCTTCTTTCTCCGCGTCAAAATTTGTTGTGGGATAATTCATAAAGAAAGTTTGCCAACTAGTCTTTGGTGAAAAACGGAAGTTCTTTAGCGGATTTATGTTCCCGTATCCTAATTTCAATTGTCCTAGATCATGTTGACGATCATTTCGAATGACCATGTAAAGCTTCTTTTTGAGACGTAAGAAGGATTCGTACTTAGCGGAATCATCTTGTATGATTTTCATCTGCTTATAAATCCTGCTGGCTAATGTATTGGAGTATGCGAAATCTGCTCCTGCTAATTTGCTGTTCTCTGACAAATTATAATCTTTTCCTTTTTTTCGATATGGATTCTTAGGTTTTTCGAAATCGAACATGATTTATGCTATACTGGTTTTACTAAAAATAGTTTATTTATTGGATAAATACAATTATTAGCTTTATGAATCAACTAGCTCATATCTCTACATTCAGTAAATTTAAGTGCGTAAAAGTCCATGTAAGTCCGTAGAAGTCCGTGAAAGTCCATACTTTATTCGGGATTGAGTCGGTAGTGCCTTGACATTCATAGGGAACACCTTCGGGAATGGTTCGACTCTCTTTCGCCTATTGTTCGGGAGGGGTTCGGCAAGGAGGCAAACAAACGCCGAACAGAAGGCATACCATCGCCGAACTTGTCTCCTACTTGTCTCGAATGATTCTCAAAGAAACTTCAAACCACTGCCGATTAATGGCGTGTTTTAATTGGTTTTAATGAAAATGATGTGCCACCTGTAGAATAAGTGATTTTTTCCGGTATTACATCAATCTTTATAAAGGACATATTTCTGACGCATCTTTTTATAGCTTTCTAAACCTGCTTTCCAACTTGCTCTGATTTCCTGATCGCTCACATTGTTCTCTATCTGCTTTCGAAATTGGTCTACTCCGGCCAGCTTTTCGATACTACCGATTTGCTTGGAATAGCTCTGGTCAAAGAATTTATCTTTTTCTGGGGATTTATTGTACATTTCTTTTATCCATGAAAGATTGATCTCTTTACTGTCAACGAGACTTTGCAAATCATAATCTCGTAAATCTAATCCGTAACAGACTTCATTCATGAACAGTGGTGTTTCACTCATTCCTTTTTTACTAACGGGTGTGAAGGAAAATGTGAAGATTCCTTTATATATCGGACTGCCAACAATGGTGAATGGAAAATCTGTTCCACGACCGTGATTCAATTTGGTTCCTTCAAAGAGGCAGGTGCTGGGGTATAGAATTATACTCTGTTCAGTATTGAGATTCGGTGATGGGCTGACAGGTAATTTATATAGCATACTGTGGTTATACCCTTCTATTGGAATGATTTTCAATTTGCATTTACGGTCTGTTGCCATCCACTTCTCTCCGTTGATCATCTGAGCAAATTCGGCCGTAGTCATACCGTGGGCAATGGGTACCGGGAACTGACCGATTCCTGATTTATGTTTCATATCGAGTATGGGTCCATCAATGAGGTATGCATTGGGATTTGGTCTATCAAGGATAAGCAACTCTTTACCATTTTCGGCACACGCTTCCATTATATCCCGTAAGGTATTGATATTGGTATAAAAACGGACGCCCATGTCCTGCACATCAAAAATAAAGATATCGACATCTGCTAAATCCTTTGCTGTTGGTTTTTTCTTATTTCCGTACAGGGAAATTATGGGTATCTGCGTTGTGGGATCTCTTTCGTCCGATACTTCGGTTCCATTACTTGCATTTCCTCTAAAGCCGTGCTCTGGGCCAAAAATCTTGACAATATTAACTCCTCTGAGCAAAAGGCTATCGACAAGATGGCGCTCTTTTATTACTGTTGATGGATTGCCTAATATGGCAACTCGTTTATCTTTTAAATAGGGTAGGTATTTTTCCGTCTGTTCTGCTCCGGTTCGTATCTGATCGTTGCAATAGTTTAATTTTGTCTGTGCTTTACCAATCGTAAGCATCATACAAATGGCTATCATAAAACTGATTAATTGTTTAGCATTCATCATAATAGGGTTACAAGTGTAATCTATATAAAGATAGTGATTTCATTTATTTTGGAATGGAAGAAAATTGAGGTATAAAAAAGACGCTTAACTTATGTAGATATTATTTATTACAGTATTGACTGATTAAAACACTTATAAAGTGTCAAAAATATCAACATAATAAATAGAAATATTTACATAAATTCACATAACTAATCCCTAAAAAATTATGAAAAATTCAATTTACAAACTTACTTTGTTTCTAGTTGTGCTTTTATTTAGCTGTTCTAAACAAAATGGAACTGAAATCACAAAAGATGAGCTAAACAAAATTAGCAGTACAAAGTCTCAAAACATTAATCTCTTAGCTAATGGTCCTCCATCTATAACTTTAGAAGTCACTGTCAGCGGAACAATCATCAATACAAAGGCCACTTTAGTAGGAGTTTCCGGAGCAACCCAAATCAATGGGTCAATAGAATGCCTGGGTGTTGACGGAACCTATCAGAATTCTGCAATCTTTGGTAGTACTGGAACCGCAAATTTCCAAGGTATTGCTTCAAAACAATATAATATTAAGGCGACTTTTGATTATTTAATAAATGGAATTATTAAAAACATTTCTTTAACAAAAAGCATCACAATATCTTCAGGAAGTGGAAATAATAATTGCACGTATCCATCTTCACTAACAAGTCCACAATTTCCTGACATAATCACTAATGTTGGACCTAATAATACTGATTTACATAAAAAAGATAATGAAATTTTAGTATTGTTTCCTAATGATTTAAGTTTAAATACATACATAGTTCTTCTATACAGAGAGAAAAACACACAAGATCAATGGTTACAAACTCCACAATTTCATTCTTCTGGAACCGGCTCATTGAATGGACCAAGGAAAACTTATTATGTGATAAATGGCTTAAAAAGCGGAACTGAATATGAAATAAAAAGTGCTATCCTGTGCGCGCAGACTTTACTTATATATCCAACAATTTTTACGGCTTCAACCATGTATGAGTAAATAATTAATTTGAATATTCCAGACAATAGATGATCAGATTAGTTTTCCCTTAAAACAGAAAACCTCGAAACTGAAGTTCGAGGTTTTCTTAATTAATCTATCAATTCTTAAAGTCTTAACAAAAGACAATTAAAATCGAGTCCGAGCACTATATTGAAAAATATAGTTAAATCACTCTATAGCTTATTTTGCATTTGGATTTTTAGTTGCTTTCAAATGAAGCTCATAAATATACTTACCAGGTCTATTAATTTTTGTATTGAAACGAATATTTAATTTCACTGGTCCCTCCTGCGTCAAATAATTTAGACCAAATGGTGGATTCCAATTTTTAGAATCAGCGTAATCTACGGATTTTATCCATTGCGAGTATATTCTATAATAACAGTTAAGACCGTTTGATTGAGTATCCCAGTAAATATCTGGAAATCTTGTCTGCGCATAATCATATAAGACAGCAGTATCAGTAACAGTTGTTTTATATGCAAATGTTGACAATGTTTTAAGAAAATCATTTCCAGAAGGTCTTCTCTCTAATGCTTTACCTGGAAACACTGCTCCATTTTTGTCAATAACTTTTAGTACTATTTGATTTGGTCCATCTGCAACACGTGTTATTTTTAACGTTGTATTTGTGGTTTGACCTTTAGTTTGATCAACCCATTGGTCATCATACGGATAACGAATACTTGTTTCACTATTAGCCTCAACAGCAATAAAGTAAGGTGCATTTTCATAAGAATATTCCTTAACAGGAGAAAGTCGAACAGTCGTTATCCCTTTATAATCTTTAGTTCCTTTGGGATTTTCAACACGTAAATCAACTTCATAATCACCGACTGGAACTTTATCTGTTGCTTGTGTAAACATGAATTGACCACTTTTTTCCAAAACTGTAAAAGGTAATCTCTTTTCAATAGCTCTTTTACTATTTATAATTTCCAGAGTAGTATCAGTTTTGGGATCATATTTTTCCTTCCAGACCACAACATCAGACTCTTTAAAAAAAGCTTCTTCTCGTTTTCCAGTTTCTTTATTTCTAATATCCAATAAAGTGATTTTAAATGGAGGAGTGGAAGCATCAGGAATAATTCCAGTTGCGATATAAAATGTGCCCTGATCAACCGTTATAGGATTAGATCCATAACGAATATTATCACTCAAATAACCGACTTCTATTTTCTTACACCCTGTGTAAAAAAGAGAGAAAACCGCAGTGGCTATAATAATTTTTTTATAATTAATTTTCATTTTGATTCAATTTAAAATTATCTCCTAAAAGCCCAAATATGTGTGTTATTCAGAACATGTATAACTCCTGTATTAGTTAAAAGTCCTGTTGTCTGGCACAAGACCCTGATATCATTTAACTTTGTATTACCTGAGGGATCATTCAATGAACCATTTTTCATAATATCACGTTCACCAATAATCTTAGTCAAATAAATAAATTTTGGTCCTTGCGAAATAATACCATCTACCAAGTAATCATTACTTGTTGATTGTTCTAAAGTTGCTAATAATTTAGTAGATGGTTCCTCCGTCTGATAAATAGTACCGGCCTCGGTCAGATCATCACGTGTAATTCTACCCGAGAAAAAATAAACACTCATTGAATCCTGCAACATTTTAGGTGTGTAGTATTTAAATAACGAATCAATATTGAAATTCAATTTTTCATTCTGTTTGCGAATTTCTTGCTGTTTCGACAACAGAAAATTACGAATTGAATAATTCGTAGGAACAAAAAATGTTTTTGCAGCATTGACCTTATCCTTCAATCCAGCTTTATCTATAATCATCAAAGTTGTATCAAACAAATGTTGAGGATGTGATTTCAAAAAATCATAAGTAGTCATATTAACGTAACCAATACTTAATCTACCATCGATTACGTCATCTTTTTTACAACTCGTAAAAAAACCAATAATTACTGCTGTTAGGAATATTATTTTTTTCATAATTTTCTTCATTAATATCTACCCATCCAATATGGGTTCTGGGTGATTAAACGATTAGTATTTAATATTGTATTGTGAATAGGAAATAAATAACCTTTTTGAGCTAATCTTCCTGCATCCATACTCCAAGAAGTCAATTGAACAAATAAATTATTATTTCCTGATTTCCATGTGTTTCTCACTATATCAAAATACGCATGTCCTTCTCCAATTAATTCTCTTTGTCTTTCTTTTAATATATCACGTTTAAGGTTTGCTCCACCACTATTTAACATCGTTTTTGCACCTGCTCTCGTTCGTATGCTGTTTACAGCTGTCAACGCATCTCCATCACGATTTAGAGCGTTTAGTGCTTCAGCCTTTAATAAAATCATATCAGCCAAACGGAATATCACATAATTACTTTCTAGTCGAGGGTCCGAATTGGTGGCAGCATTTTTATAAACAATATCTGAATACTTCATTAAAGAGTTGTTTTCAGTATTCGTCATATTACGAAAGAATTCTAATTTACGCGAATCTTCAACTGAGTTATCTCCGTAAATTTCATCAAGTTTTGAATTTGTAATAAAATAATTTGGTACATTAAACGGCATGTTGACATAAATTTGATTCGAAACAGTTATGAATCCTACTGCAGCAGAAAATATGTTTACATTACCATCATATTGTGATGATTCATTTTCACTATCTTTAGTTGTAAATACAAAAATATTCTCTTTTGCATTTGCATCTTTGAAAACATTACGAATACTTCCTTTTGGTTGCAATGAAAAGATTTCCTTTTTTGAAATTATTGAATCTGTATAAAGAATAGTTTTAGCATAGTCATTTTGCCAAGCAGTTGTGTGGGCTAGTAAAGCTAATGCAGCCGCTTTATTAGCACGACGTCTACCGTTGCCTTCAACACCCTCCCAAGTTAATAATGATGATGCTTTTTGTGCATCTTCGACAATTAATTTAAGAATTTCATCTGTAGGAGTTCTTCCTTTCAAAACAGCCTGATTAGCCGTTTCAGTTGGCGTAGTTTGCAATGGAAGATCGCCCCAGACACGAGACATATAAAAATAAGCCAGCGCCCGCATGAAATATGCCTCCCCCAAAAGATAGTTCTTATTTCCCGATGAAAATTTATTATCATCAAGTTCTGGTACCCGCTTAATAATCAGATTGGATAAATCGACCACTCGATACCAGTTTGTCCAATTATGAACCCCTGTTTCACGATATGGAAGTGCAAAATTACCAGATGTATATACTCCTGAATGATTTGTTCCTTCAAGCGTTGTTAATATTCCTATTGGTGCATCTCCCCAAATAAAAAAACATTGGTTTGTAGTCATTGCCTTACGGAATAAACCATATGTCCCTAAAACGGCACCATTGATATCTTTTTCATTTTGCCAATACGTATCTGAATACGTATCGTTTATCAATTTATTTTCCAAGTCTTTATTACATGAACTCGCTCCAAATAAACCAATTAAAATCAAGGCCGCTACCCCAATTTTTATATATTGTTTAAACTGTATTTTCATAATAGTATCTATTAAAATTCGAATTGTACACCCAATGTATATTTTGATGGTAGTGGATAACCATCTCCATAGTCAAATCCTCTCCCATCAACACGTTCAGCATCAATCCCCGAAAATTTTTGAAACATATGTACATTGTCCATAGTACCATAAATACGGAATGAATTTATACCTGCACGATTCATCCAAGCATGTTTTGTTTTATCAAAACGGTACGCTAAATTGATGTTCTTAATACGGATATACCATCCTGGTTCCATGAACATCGATTGACCAGCTCTCCAGGCATATAATCCCATATATGGATTCGCGGCAGGATAACGACTTATGTCACCTTCTTTTTGCCAAAAATCATAATTATCTAAATTACCAATTGAAGCTTTTGAAAGATCTTTAGGATTACCATAGAAGAACCCATTAGACATACGCTGCGCAAAAGTACTATTGATAATATCTCTTCCAAAAGTAAACGTCGTCAGAATTTGCAATGAGAAATCCTTATAACTAAAATAATTGGTAAAACCACCTGTTACTTTAGGGTTAGGATCACCAAAAAAAGTCATATCATTTTCACCTATTGCATCTGATATTTTATAATCACCATTTACATCGACCCAATTTGGATATCCCGGCTGTAATGTTCCCCATTTTGAAGCGCCCACAGCACCCGTATATGGATTTACAATAATATCATTGGAAGTACTAATTGCACCATTTACTAAATAACCATAAAACATATTTAATGGTTTCCCAACAACATAAACTGCTTGATCATAATACAGGTCACGATTTCCATCTGGAAGAGCTGTTACTATATTTTTATTGAATGAAAAATTAATAGATGGTGTCCATTGTAAAGCTTTTTCCCTACCAAATACTTTTCCCATTAGGTTAATTTCAAGACCTGAATTACGCACACCGGCTGCATTTGTAAATGTACTCAGATATCCAGTATATTCTGGAATCCATACACTTAACATTTGTCCAGTCGTAGTTCTCACATAAGCATCTACATTGACCGTCAGTCTTCCATTGAAAAGCAATGCATCTACACCAGCATTCCAAGTCTCCGTTCTTTGCCAAGTGATATCATCATTTGTTATACCGGCATAGTTTGGTATAACTGCGGTACCACCACCATATGTACTACCATAATTTCCTGGGTAATTCCCATTACCAGCGATATAAGCATTATAACGATCATTATCACCGATACTACTTTCATCACCTGTTCTACCCCAACTTCCACGTAGTTTCAGTTCTTTAACCCATTCCGACTGCGATAAGAAATCTTCTTCTGTTAAGATCCATCCTGCTCCTAACGATGGAAAATATCCCCACTTATTATTCTTTCCGAAACGTGAAGAAGCATCTCCACGATAAACTGCATCAAAAAGGTATTTGCCCTTATAATCGTAGTGAGCAGCTCCTAGAAAGGATAACTTTGCATATGTAGATTGATCGGAATAGCCACTTAAATTTTGAGATGCAATACCTTTAATAACTTGAATGTTATCATTTGGAATATCTCTGCCTAGCAAATATAAGCCCTCATTTTTACGAGTCTCATATTCTTGCACAAAAGTTGCAGTAATATTATGTTTATCATTTAAAGTCTTAGTCCACAATATATTATTGGTCAATAAGTATTTTCGATATTGTGTATAAGTCGATTTTGCGTATGCTAAACCATCTGTATTAATAATGGACGGAGAAGCAAAGTCATTTTTAGCTGTTGAATAATTAATAATACTTCTTGTACTGATACGAAAGTCTTTTAAGAAAGTATAACGTAATTCTCCAACTCCACTTAGATCAACGTTCACATTATCATTCCGCTGATAATCATACGGATTAATGATACTATTTACATCATCATCGCTCATACCTAACAATGAAGTTGGCATACTGATTGGATTAATCCCGAATACACTTCTATATCTACCTTGTTTTAAGAAATCAGTGGTCCCCTTTCCTTCTAATCTTTTGCCTGTAGAAGCTTTAAAATTAGTTAGAAACTCAAGATTCTGAGTAATATTAAAATTTACATTACTGGTAAAAGAATACCGTTTATAACCTGTACTTTTAACTATTCCTTTCTCGTTGTACATACCTCCACTGATACGATAATTTACATTTTCAGTAGCACCGGATACAGCTAAATCATAATTCTGAACGTAGCCTGATTGATAAAATAGATCTTGGTAATCATTATTATTATTAAATGCAGGATTTAAACTATCAGTAAGTAATTGAGGAATATTTTGCTCTTGTGCATCATTCGCATATTTATAAATTAATTCCATCTTTTTTCTACGCTCTGCGGCACCAATCAATGTTTCCACCTTTCCTGGTTTCGTCACATAACCTTGGTAGGTATTTAAACTCAATTTAGGCTTTCCAAGCACCCCTCTTTTCGTCTTAATAATGATAACCCCATTATTTGCTCGAGCGCCATATAATGCTGCCGCAGATGCATCTTTTAATACATCGACAGATTCAATATCATTTGGATTTAAACTCGCTAAATAATTTGTTCCAGTAACATTAAAGTTTTTAATCTCATCATCTGATACTGGTATACCATCGAGTACATATAAAGGATTACTACTTAAATTATCTGCATCAAAGTCACCGCTTGATCTTGGAATGTTTGTGTTTCCACGAATTACCAAAGAAGTCTTAACACCTGGCTGTCCTGTAAAGTTCTGGACATTGACTCCTGGCAATTTACCTTGTAAAAGAACATCAATACTAGCCGCAGGCAAGTTTTCAATTTCTTTACTTGTAATACTGGAAATAGATCCTGTTGTTTTTCGTCGACTAATTGTAGTATAACCTGTCACAATAGCTTCACTCAGATCATTAGTAGATTCTTCAAGATTAATGGTGACATGCGTCTCTTTATTCACTGGTATTTCTTGTTTTTTATACCCAACACCACTAATAATTAAGGCAGTAGGAATACCTTTAACTTTAATAGTAAAGTTTCCATCACCTCCACTTGAAGCTTGATTTTTGGTACCTCGTTCGGATACTGTTATCCCAGGTAATGTTCTTCCTTTGTCGTCTTTTATTGTTCCAGTAATATTAGTTACCTGTGCAAACAATAAATTACATGACATCAAAAAGAAGAGAAAAATTGGTAAAATTTTCTTCATAACAATTGATTTGGTTAGTAAATTTTAGGTTAATTTACAGCAATTGAAATGGTAACTCAAATTTTACATTTTCTTAATTTTCATTCTAAACAAAAGAATTAACTTGATTGCATCGCAAACGATTGTTCTATTTTCACGCAAACGTATGCGTAATTTGTACTATTTTTTTTCCTGAAATCGGGAAATTTTTACATTTTTTAACATATTAATTACATTGAATTTTTCCCATTTCAAGGAGTATATGGGCATTTGTTGTTTCGTAATAATTTAAACGGTTTTTTTATGAAACAATATATTAATACACTATGCAACTAAATTTTAGTGTTTAAAAATTCCATTTTTCACAAATACTAAACATGAAAACTTTATGAAATTATTTTACCAAATAAATGTTCTTGAATTTTAGCTCGTTAAGGATTTTAACATAAAAAACAAAACCGTTAAAGTTTATAACTTTAACGGTTTAGATCGTTACATTATGTAATGATAAGATTTTCCCTATCCGCACTGACTAATGACCTGATTGCTTTCTATATTATGGAGGTCTAAAACATCAAAAATTTCTGTTTCTTCATAGCGTGTGGCAACGGAAAGTAGAATGTCTTCACAATGTGTTCTAAACGTTTCGTGAACCAGTTCTACGGTGTTATTTTCGCCTGAAAGGTGCGTTAGAATTAAGTGTTTGAGACGGGCTGTTCGGTATTTGTTGAATAATTCTAACGCAACTGCATTGGAAAGATGCCCCCACCCGCTGCTGATTCTATTTTTTAGAAAATAGGAATATCGCCCGTTTCTAAGCATCTCTTCATCGAAATTGGATTCTAGCAATAGTACATCTGCATGTTTGATGACATGCTGCACATTTGAACACGGACGACCTATATCGGTCAACACGCCAATATTATGCGTTCCATCGGAAATCAAAAAACTGCAAGGTTCTTTTGCATCGTGATACTTAGGTATACCATAAATCTTCATTTCTCCGATCTCGGTAACGGCATCTGGGGTAATGATGTGCACCAAGTGGCCAGGAAGATGCAATCTTGTTCCATCGTAACTGCCCTGAGTGATATACACCGGTATATTATATTTTTTGACAAAAACAGATAAACCCCGAATATGATCCGTATGTTCATGGGTAATAAAAACGGCTTTGATCTGAGTTGGAATTATACCTAGATTATGCATACGGAGATGAATGTGCTTATTATTAATACCCGCATCTACTAGAATAGCTGTATCGCCTTTCGCGATATAATAACAATTTCCATTACTGCCTGAGGCAATAGCACAATACTTCATATGTATTTCATTTATTCTTTATTGACATTTATATTGCATGATCAGACCTCATTCATGCAACATAAATATTTTTATGACAACGGGTTCTTTAACATTAACATTCCGGTAAACTTAACGGAATCTGTACAGCCAAACCGCCATCTGCCGTTTCTTTATATTTAACGTTCATATCTAACGCGGTCTGCCACATGGTCTTGACAACTGTATCGAGACTGACTTTGGCTTTATCAGGGTTGGATTGCAGGGCCAACTGCGCAGCTGTGATAGCCTTTATAGCTCCCATCGTATTTCGCTCAATACATGGTATCTGTACTAAACCTCCAATAGGATCACATGTTAGGCCCAAATGATGTTCCATGGCGATTTCTGCGGCCATGAGAACCTGTCTTTGCGATCCGCCGAGACATTCGGTCAATGCTCCAGCTGCCATTGCTGATGATACTCCAATCTCAGCCTGACATCCGCCCATAGCGGCAGAAATAGTTGCTCCTTTTTTAAATATGGAACCGATTTCGGAAGCGGTTAGAATAAACTGAATAATTTTATCTTCTGAATCTCCATTATGGAAGGTAATAAAATATTGCAATACGGCAGGAATAACACCAGACGCTCCATTTGTTGGCGCGGTAACGACTCTTCCAAATGAAGCATTTTCTTCATTTACTGCTAAAGCAAAACAACTTACCCAATCCAGGATATATTGAAAATTCTCTCCTCCTGCTTTTATTGCTGCGATCCAGCTTTCATAATCGTGATAGCTTCGGTTTTTAAGCAATCGCTGATTCAGTTTTGCAGCTCTTCTTTCTACATTAAGTCCTCCTGGTAGTGTTCCCGCTGTATGGCACCCACGATATATACATTCGTATATGGTTTTATAGATATTTAATACGCCGGCGCGCGTCTCTTCTTCTTCACGCCAAGCATGTTCATTTTCTAAAACGAGCTCTGAGATTTTCAAACCTGTCTTGCGGCACCAATGCAATAAATCCTGTGCGGTATCTACCGGAAAAGGTAGATCGACCTCTGTTGAAGAACTGCTCTCATCATTTTCCTGAACAACAAATCCACCACCAATTGAATAATAGGTTTCACTAAGAGCCTTTCCATTATTCAAAAATGCCTGAAAAGTAACTGCATTGGGATGAAAGGGTAAGCTTTCACTATATAAAAAAAGCAAGTCTTCTTTGTATGTAAACGGAATGGTATGTGTACCAGCCAGACGCAACTGATTTACAGATTTGATATGTTCTACTTTTGGTGTTACTTGATTGACATCAAAAGTTACAGGATCATCTCCGCTTAAACCCAACATCACAGCAATATCAGTTCCGTGCCCAGTACCTGTTTTGGCTAAAGATCCATATAATAATATCTTAACAGATTCGACGTTATTAAGTACATCCTTATCCTGCAGTACCTTTGTGAACTGCTGCGCCGCACGCCAGGGACCTAAGGTATGTGAACTGGAGGGGCCAATACCTATTTTAAACATATCAAAAACGGAAATTTGCTCTTTGCTCATGCTATACTAATAAAGCGCTATAAAAATAATGTTTTTAGGACAGTCCAAAAACATTGCAATTTACAGAATATAAAACAACCACAAAGTTCTTACAAAGATTTAATACTTTATCAATAAAGCTTAATTATCTTTGTTAACTTATCATTAAACAAATGAGAATTAAACACGTTCTGCACTTACTTGGAGTATTTTTTTTAATAGCATCAACAGCACAACTTTTATTCGCTCAACCTAGCCCCAAAAGAGAAGTTCGCGGTGTTTGGATTGCCACTATAGGTAATATTGACTGGCCAACAGTCGCCACTGGCACTAATGTTGAAAAACAGAAACAAGAGCTGATACAAATACTTGACCAGCACAAAAAGTCGAGTATGAATACTATTCTTTTTCAGATTCGACCCGCTGCAGACGCTTTCTATGGTCGTGGTAGAGAAGGCTGGAGCCGTTATTTAACGGGGAAACAAGGAAAGCCTCCTGAACCTTTTTATGACCCTTTGGATTTCATTATCGCTGAATGCCATAAAAGAGGGATGGAACTGCATGCCTGGATCAACCCTTACCGTGCTTCAACAACTCTAAACCCGAACCATTTTTCAGAAGATCATATCACGAAAAAGAAACCCGAATGGTTTTTTACCTACGCTGGAAAAAAATTATTTAATCCGGGAATACCGGAGGTGCGTCAATATATCATCGATGTCATCATGGATGTCGTGAGCAATTATGATATTGATGGTGTTCATTTTGATGATTATTTTTATCCCTACCCCGACAGCCGCAACACAGCTATTCCTGACCGCTTAACGTTTGGCCAATACAGCAACAACTTTTCAAATATAGAGGATTGGCGCAGAAATAATGTCGATGTGCTTATTCACGATCTGGGCGTTGCGATCAAAGCTAAAAAACCTTATGTAAAATACGGTGTTAGTCCTTTTGGTATCTGGGATAATAAGGATGCAAACCGTGACGGTTCTAATACACATGGTTTAAGTGGTTACCGGACTTTATTTGCGGATGGCGTGAAATGGATCAAAGAGGGTTGGATAGACTACATCAATCCCCAGATTTATTTTCCTTTCCAAAACCGTGCTGCCGCTTATGAAATTCTGGTTGAATGGTGGCAACATCATACTTATGGCCGACACTTTTATATCGGTCATGGTGCTTATCGCGTGAATGAGCAAAAACCTGGATGGACTGACCGAAGCCAAATTCCGCGTCAGATCCGTTTTTTACGAGAACAACAGAATGTACAGGGAAGTATCTTCTTTAGTTCAAAATCTTTAACGGACAATCTTGCCGGTCTTCAGGATTCTTTGCAACGTAATCTGTATAAAACATCGGCTTTGCCTCCGACGATGCCGTGGATCGACAGTATCCCGCCCAATGCACCTTTTGGATTACAGTTGAGGTCTTCAGAAAATACAAAATTAAATCACCTAGTCTGGCAAAAACCCGATCGTGCGTCTGATGGTCAATCTGCTTATGGCTATATTGTTTACCGATTTAAAGAGGGGGATCAACCTGATTTGAATAATAGTAAGAATATCATCCATATTTCTTATAATGAGGATGACCTTCAATTTGATGATAGTGACCTGGAAATACATCAACAGTACTATTATATGGTGACGGCACTGGACCGAATGAAAAATGAGAGTGAACCATCTAACATAAGAAGTACCCAAAAAACTCATCTATATAGTACAAATCAAGAAGTAACGCGGCAACAATAAAAAGTTATACAGTACTGGTTTCAAAATATGACAAAAAGAAAGCCGATTAGTATATAATCGGCTTTTTTATTATTTTAATAAAGCATTACGGTATTCATCTGTTATAGCCGGCAATTGGATTTCTTGTCCTTCATTTTTTAAGGAGTCTGCAAATGCATTGGTATTGGCTATTGCTTTCAAATAAGCTGCAACCACAGCATCCGAAACCGCAATTTCTTTTCCTTCTTTGATATTTGCGATATATTGATTGTCGACCAATTTAACTTGTCCAAAAAAACGATAAGCAGCGGCTTTTAATAGTCCTAAATCTTCTTTCGACAATTCTTCAATTCGAGCTCCAGGAGGCAATTTAACCTCTATAAAGGCTTTGCCTTTCGCCAAAGTATCAATGGGATTGTCTAATGGGATTGCCGCTAATGAGGCAAGGTTCAGAACGGGCACTCCCGCTTCTTGTTTGTTTTGGCAACTGACCATTAACACGGTCGCTACGATAAGGGTTAAAAAAGTACGCATGTACAATAGTAAACATAAAAAGGGCTTTTCAACGAATTGAAAAGCCCTTTTTAAGATATCCTTACACTGCTATTACTTTAGTAATTCTGCTAATTTAGCTTCTAAAGCTTCACCTCGTAAATTAGAGGCAACAATCTTTCCTGTCGGATCGATTAAAAAGTTCTGTGGAATACCACGTACTTCATATAAACCTACTGGAGCAGATTTCCATCCTTGCAAATCTGACACTTGTGGCCACTGTCCTAATTGATCGTCTGCAATCGCTTTCAACCAGGCGTCTTTTTTACCTGGATTATCTAAAGAGACTCCAAATACAGTAAAGTTCTTGTCTTTAAATTTATTAAATGCTGCTACAACATTAGGGTTCTCTTGGCGACATGGTCCGCACCAGCTTGCCCAGAAGTCTAATAATACATATTTACCTCTTAAAGAAGAAAGAGAAACCTGATTACCTGCAGTATCAGGTAATGTAAAGTCCGGCGCTACTGCTCCGATAGCTACTGCTTTTAACTTTTCAATTCTTGTTGCTAATTCTTTACCTTTTTTACTGTTTTTTAGCTCTGCTGATAACGCTTGATAACTTGGAATAATCAATGAATTGACATTTTCAGCATCTAATTTATCTCCTAATAAATCCAATGTAATGAAACTTGATTTATTATTTTTAATAAACTGCTCGTCCACCAATTCTTGTTTCTCATTGATTTCTCCGGCTTCTTTTTGCAGACCTGCAATAAAAGTCTGGTCATTACGCTGTTCTTCAGCAGCTTCTGAATAACGCTTATTTAATGCCTGAAATCCCTCTGAGAAAGGCTTAACAGCAGTTTGGTATTTTGCAAAATCATTATTGATCGCATTACCCGAAATAACTGCATTTTTCATCTCACCAGTAGATTCTACTTTGATCACTCCAGTTGACAGGTATACTTGCGTCAAATCAGGATTTTGTATTTCTTTGATGCTAGTTCCGTCTGCTGAAAGAATTAAGTACGCTTTAACAGGTCCAGCAACTGTACCGCTAAATTTAAACTGTCCACCTGTTACTGTTGTTGAATCTATTTTGCGCGCATTGTTTTCAGCATATTGCATAAACACTTTTGCTTTATCTGTCGCTCCTTGTATTTTACCTGTTACGGTAAAATTCTCTTGTGCAAAAATTAAAGTCGGGATAAGTCCTAATCCCAATAATATTCCTTTTTTCATCTGTATATAATTTGATATTTATTACTTCATTTACACGGTTTGGATTACCATCTGCCGCTGGCACCGCCACCACCGAAGCCACCGCCACCAAAACCGCCGAAACCACCACTATCTCCACCGCCACCAAAGCCGCCACCTCCGGAACCGCCTCGTCCAAGTGTATTTAAGAGTGTCCACCAAAACAAATCGGAAGTTCCTGTACCATTCATGACTTTACCACCACCATTTCCACCGTTTCCTCCTTTTCTAGAAATCACTGCGATGACAATGATCACAATCACAATCACGATCAACATCTTTGAAGTGCCTCCTTTTCCTTGGGGTTGCTTAGGATCTGCTTTATACTCTCCTTTGGTATAGGAAATCAGAGCATCAGTTGCCTTATTAACTCCTGAAAAATAATCCTGCGCCCGGAAAGCTGGCTTTATTTCGTTTTCAATAATTCGATGTGCGATCGCATCAGGAACAGCGCCTTCTATACCGTACCCTGTCTGAATAGTAACAGCACGATCGCCAATTGCGGCAAGCAACAGAATACCTGTGTTGTACTTTTTATTTCCTACGCCCCACTTTTGAGCTAGTCTTACGGCATAATCACTGATATCATAAGATCCTGTTGAATTCATCAAGACTACCGCAATCTGTATGGAGGTAGAGTCTTCAAAAGCCAGTAGTTTTTGCTCTAACTGCTGTACCTGAGTGGGCGATAATGTGTTTGTATAATCGTTGACCAATCTGTTGGATG
This sequence comes from Sphingobacterium sp. B16(2022), assembly GCF_012030425.1. Taxonomy (GTDB): domain Bacteria; phylum Bacteroidota; class Bacteroidia; order Sphingobacteriales; family Sphingobacteriaceae; genus Sphingobacterium; species Sphingobacterium anhuiense. Next base: position 437,004 of record NZ_JAAUVN010000003.1, read on the forward strand.
TCGCCGGAAAATCGTCCTGTGCAAATACACCTGCAATACTAAATAGTACTGCGACTGCCGTCATGACAACAAAACGTATGGCTGACAATCTAATTTTGGTCAATGACCTATTTTCTTTTCGTTTATCCATTTTTTATTTATCGCCAAAAACAATATCATTTGGTAATTCATTAATATCATCGTCTTCTCGTGGATAAAATTTCGCCAGTTGTTCGCCTGCATGCTCAATGCCTTGGATCAAACCATTCACATATTGTGCATTCCGAAATTCCTGAACCATAATTTCTTTCGTTTTCTCCCAGAAATCGTCCCCTACTTTCTTATGAATTCCCGCATCTCCTATAACGGAAAATTTATGGTCTTCGTGTGCTAAGTAGATTAAAACTCCATTTCTTAAAGCGGTCTTATGCATATCCAACTTTTCAAAATAGTGGGTTGCACGATCGAAAACTTCTCCAGGACAGTGTTTCTCAACAACCACACGGATCTCACCGGAAGTTTTATTTTCCGCAATACTGATCGCATGTACTACTTTTTCCTGCTCTTCTGATGAAAATGTTCCCATTACTAAAGTCTTTTTTAAATAAAAAAAGATGAATGCGTGCACAAATTTCGGCCATCATTCATCTTTTCTAGTAAACTAATACGCTGTATTTAGAAAGATACTGCTGGCGCTTTATCCGCACCTTCTTGTGCTGTGAAAGTTCCTTTTGCTTTAAAGCCAAACATGCCAGCCATCAAATTGTTAGGAAAACTTCTCACAGTTGTATTGAACTGCTGTACCGCTTCATTGTAAGCTCTACGTTCGGTTGAAATTCTATTTTCAGTACCTTCTAATTGCGCTTGCAATTCTAAAAAGTTTTGATTTGCTTTCAAATCTGGGTAAGCTTCTACTGTAGCCATCAACTTACTTAAAGAACCTGAAAACTGGTCCTGTACTTTTTGATATTGTGCAATTGTTTCTTCATTCAAATTGGTAGGATCTACCGTGATAGAAGTCGCCTTGGCACGTGCTTCAACAACAGCTGTTAATGTACTTTCTTCGTGCTTTGCTGCTCCTTTTACGGTATTTACCAAATTCGGAACTAAATCTGCACGTCTCTGATATGCATTTTCAACTTGAGCCCATTTTCCTTTTACATTTTCATCTTGCGATACCATTGTATTGTATCCGCATGAACTGAAAGATAATGCGACCATTAAACCAAAGAATGCGACTAATAATCTTTTCATTTTTTGTTGAATTAATATATTTCAAATTAAATTTTGATAGAAAGCTTACTACAAAGCTCATACCACTCCTACGAATATAAGAATAATTTTAGGCGTTAAGTATTTATAACTAAAAAAATACAGCAGTTATCCTTAACTTTGGGCTGTTTTTGGGATAAAAACCCAGCAAGAAATTTATGCAGAAAGAAATTGAACTGGCTATCGCTCCGGAAAGAATTGAGGACGATAATTATATTCTAATTCAAGGTTCTAAAGCCTTGAAAATAAATGGTGAGCGTATTAAAGGATTTAAAATTCGCAAGCGTTCTATTGATGCCCGTAGCCGACATGTCGTTTTTAGAGCTCGTATTATATTTTTTATCGACGAAGAACCTATTAATGAAGTTTTTGAAACCCACTTTAAATTGGCCCATAACGCACAACCAGTGTTAATTATCGGTGCTGGCCCTGCAGGTTTATTTGCAGCGCTACAATGTTTGGAAAAAGGGCTTAAACCTATTATTGTTGAACGTGGTAAAGCTGTGCAGGATCGCCGCCGTGACCTTGCGAAGTTAAACCGCGAAGGTATTGTTGATGAAGACTCCAATTATTGTTTTGGTGAAGGTGGTGCCGGTACATATTCTGATGGAAAGCTATATACCCGCTCGGATAAACGTGGTGATGTTGAGAAAGTACTTAAACTTTTTGTTGCCCATGGTGCGAATGAAGATATTTTGGTCAATGCGCGCCCTCATATCGGAACGAACAAGTTACCTCATATTATTCAGGACATCCGAGAAACGATTATCGCGCATGGTGGCGAGGTTATTTTTGAACAACGTGTAGTTGATATCAATACGGAAAATAATCAGGTTACAGGTGTCACACTTGCAAGTGGAAAACAATTGAAATCAAATCATGTCATTGTAGCTACAGGACACTCGGCACGTGATATTTTCGAACTCTTCCGTGCTAAAAACTGGTTACTTGAGGCTAAAGCTTTTGCTCTAGGTGTTCGAATTGAGCATCCGCAGGAGATTATTGATCAAGCACAGTATCATTGTGAAGTCCGAAGCGAGCATCTTCCACCGGCTTATTATAGTCTTGTGGAACAGGTAAATGGCCGTGGTGTGTTTTCGTTCTGTATGTGCCCAGGTGGGGTCATTGCTCCTTGTTCTACTGCAGACAATGAAATCGTTGTGAATGGCTGGTCGCCATCGAAACGCAATAATCCGCACGCCAATTCTGGTACTGTTATCCAGATCAACCTGGAGGATGTTCCGGGATCGGACAGCAATCCATTTGCGTTGTTGGATTTTCAACGTGAAATCGAAAAACGTGCTTTTGAAGCTGGTGGTGGAAAAATGGTGGCTCCTGCGCAACGGATGATTGATTTTGTTGAGGGGCGGATATCCAAAGATCTTCCGGAAAACTCTTATAAACCGGGTACGGTTTCTGCAGATTTAACTCAGGTGTTACCAAAATTTGTGTACGAAGCATTACGCGGTGCATTGCCTATCTTCGGTAAAAAGATGAAAGGTTACTATACCAATGAAGCTATCCTTGTTGCTGTAGAATCCCGCACTTCTTCACCCGTCCGTATTCCCCGTGATAAGTTATCTTTACAACATCCTGAAATTAAGGGTCTTTACCCTTGTGCTGAAGGGGCTGGTTATGCTGGGGGTATTATTTCCGCTGCTATTGATGGTATGAACTGTGCCAATGCGATCAATTAAATTGATAAAATATTAAATTGGTCTTGCAAAAATTCAAATAAAGCCGTATTTTTGTAAGACCAACGCGAAAGTAGCTCAGTTGGTAGAGCACAACCTTGCCAAGGTTGGGGTCGCGAGTTCGAATCTCGTCTTTCGCTCAAAATAAAAAAGCTTCCAAAATTTGGAAGCTTTTTTATTTTATACTGCTTCGTTATGGGGCACTTTTTTTCCCAGTCGCATGACAGCTGGTGTAAAAAAGGACAATACGCCTACAATCATCATCAATAATCCTGCGATCACAAAAGCGTTGGCTACTCCAATTACATCTGCTATCATACCCGTAAAAAGTAATCCGATGACACTTGGCAGAATAGCAAGACTAAAATAGAGCGAAAATACGCGACCTAACATTTGGGGTGCGACTTCTTCTTGTATGGTCGTCATAAAAGAGGCTGAGAACAGCGACATGGATACACCGCCTATTCCAGTCACGATTACAAAAGGAATGAACCAAGTGGATGGGAACCATCCTGAAAAAGCAAATGTCAATCCCAGTACAATATGCATGGTATTGATCATAATTACTTTCGAAAAATTCACTTTAAATGCTCCCAATAATCCTCCTCCTACTAACATGCCTACTCCCCATATAATTTCAATCACACTCATCTCCCATTTTCCGCCATTAAAATGATCGATTGTCAAAAGTGGAAACATAATAGCGATCGGCATAACACAAAAAGTAGCGATCATCGCGTATAAAAACAATAGGCTCAAGCCACGATTATGGTAGATGGCCTGCATACCTTGTTTCAGATCACCCCATGCCTGTCCAAAGGATAATTTAGATTCAACCTTTAAATGAGGAATGGTGACAAAGAACAACGATACTATTGCAACTGCCGCACCGATAACATCGAGATAAAGCACTTGAGCGATTGAAAAATAAGTAATCGCCAGCGTTCCTAATGCAGGCCCGGCAATACTACTGACGGACTGAAGCATCTGATTTATTCCAGATACACGTAGCAATTTATCTTCCGGAACCATCAGTGGTGCTATTGCCTGCATCGCTGGTGCATGAAAAGCTGCCCCTATGGAACGACAAGTTAGCAACAGATAGATCAGCGATAGCCCTACTGCAGCCTCCTGCAAAACAAAAGTCATCATTAGGGTGCATAAAGCAATAAATGCATCGGCAAAAATCATTACCTTTTTCCGGTCCCAGCGATCAATTAAAACACCTACGAAGGGTCCAATAAGTGCCTGTGGCAATAAGCCTGCAATACCTGCCAAAGCCAATACCTCGGCCGACTTATGCGTTAAACTCAACCAGACAATCACAGCAAAATTGACAGCAGAGCTCGTCAACAGTGACACAAATTGTCCAATCCAAATATACATATAGGTTTGAAACCAATTTTTCTTTTCCATAAAATAATAAAGTATTATACAACCTTAAATGATGCGAAATATCATTTATTAAAAAAACTATTTACTTGACTGAGCTAAAATCGTCAAGGAATAAAATAAAACGTTGTATATAAAGCGACTTTCATAACGATGCAAATTTACAAAAATTTGTTAACTTTAAGATTAGCAACATCCTATAAATTATGAAAGTTTTCAGAAGCAGACAAGACCCTTTGATGGATGCCATGATCATTGGCCTTATATTATCCATGATAGTCATGATGATCGTTACACTTCGTACTGAACAAGCTACTTTTATAGAATTTGTGACTATAATAGGTCTTCCGACATTGTTGATAGCCACATTATTATTACCAAGACCGAGGTATACAATAGACAGTCCGTATTTTTCTTATCGAACGTGTATCTTTAGAGGAAAGATTGCCATTGACAAAATTCACAAAATAGAGATTGGAAAGACTTTATGGGTGGGTTTTAAACCAGCAGCTGCCCGCAAAGGTTTGATCATACACTATAACAAGTACGAAGAAATATACATTAGCCCAGACGGAAATGATAATTTTGTAAATGAATTACTGCAATACAATCCTGCTATTAAAATCATACGATCAGCTTAATCAGCGGTCCAACCACATCTGAAAATCGGATGATTTATCTTCACTCACGATAACTTCGATACCAGCTGGCAACGCTGGTTGTAATTGGAGCCGTATGCGATTACGAGCTACTTTCAACATATCTATAATGGAATCTATATGGATAATGAATTTGCGATTGACCTGAAAAAAGAATGTTGGATCCAGGCGAGACACAAGACCTGTTATGGTATCGTCGACAATAAATTGATCTCCATCTTTTGTGTAGCCGTACAATATTTTATCTTCAGCCATAAAATAGGCAATTTCTGTTGTCGGTATCGATTTTAACCGCATACCATACCGTACTAGAAAACGAGTTTTGTATTGAATCTCCCTGGTATCCTGGACGATAAACGGCGCGACTTTATTAAGTGCCTGTTGTAACTCGTCGTCGTCATACGGCTTCAACAAATAGGCATAGCCTTGATTCTGAAAAGCTTTTAAGGCGTAATCTTCAAACGCTGTAGTAAAAATAACAGGTGCCTGAACTTTGACCTGGTCAAATATTTCGAAACTCAATCCATCACCGAGTTGCACATCCATAAAAATGAGATCGACTTCATTTTTAAGCAACCAATCGGTAGCTTCACGCACTGTTGTTATAATCGTAGATTGAAATTTCGTAGCAATCAATTGGTCTAATTTCTCCAATAGACTTTCAGAGGCCCAATTTTCATCTTCTACGATTAATATCTTTTTAAACATGTGCTGAATTTAAAAAAAAATCCCCATTCTTTCGAGAATGGGGATCGGAATTTATGAAATTGCTCTAATTTTATAAATCTGGATTATTTGATATCGCTTCTTTAGGATAACGAATGACATAACGTGGATCATTTTGAATTAAAGTATAGTCTTTAGACTGATAGCTATGTACAATTTCAGGTCGTGTTGTACGTTTTAAATCGTACCAACGCAATCCTTCCAAAGCAAGTTCTCGAGCACGCTCATCTAGTATAAACATAATCAGTTCAGCATTAGATAGGGTTGCCAATTTTACTTGAGCTGTTGTAAAAGCACTTGCGGTCAATCTATTTTTTAATAGCGTAGTCAAAGCTGCAATAGCTTGTTCTTTTTGTCCCAATCTCGCTGCTGTTTCCGCTTTAATTAAATATAACTCTGCATTTCTAAACGTGACATTAAAGCGGTTATCTCCCCCTTTTTTAGATACATAGTCACTTCCTAATTTTTGAAAATAACGATTAACACGTAAATCTCCCGCTTTATACTTAGCCATAAAAGATGGACTAATATAAGTTGAGCGAGAAACATTCGTTTTTCCTACCTCTTCCCATGCCTGAATCATCTCTTTGGATTCAAAATCATTTGGTAATTTTGAACCGACTTCGTTTAAATTTTCTAGATTCGCATTAATCGCTAATCCTTTATCGGCAGCTTTGGTTGCAAGTTCCCATTCGCCACGATATAATCTTAAACGTGCTTCAAAGGCTTCGTAAGCACGACGGCTGAATCTGTATTTTACGTTGGTCGCCTGATCTTGAACTTGTAATAAAGCAGATGCGTCTTCCATATCCTGCAGAATCTGGGCATATACTTTTTCTACTGTTGCTGGCGCAAACAATTGCTCCAAGTCTACTTTTATCGAAATCGGTACGCCACGATCTGTTGCAGCTGTTGCAGCATTATAATTATCAGCGTAGGTATTTAATAATTCAAAGTGCGCATAAGCACGTAACAAATAGGCTTCTGCACGGATTTGCTTTACAGCATCTGTATCTCCTGCTTTGTCTTTAGCTTCTGCAATGATGTGATTGGCATAGAAAATACTTTTAAAGAGCGTTTCCCAAGCCATGGATTGAGTATTGCGATCAGGATTTTGATCATTCCATAGATAAAGATCTTTCAATGTTGCCAGATCGGTAGAAAATTCATCCAATAACAACTCGTCTGTACGTAAGTTTAAGTATGATTTGTGTTCTGGATAAACTTTATAGCCACTAAACATCAAAGCTCTAAAATCAGCTTCTGTAGTAGGAACAACAGTTCCTACTGGTTGTATATCTAAGTATTTATTGCAAGAAGTGCTTAAAAGCCCACCAACTAACAATCCTATATATAATAAATTCTTTTTCATGGATATCTTAATTAAAATGATGCTGTTAAACCAAAAGCAAATGATTTGGAGATGGGTTGTGCATAGTTATTACCAAACGTTTCCGGATCAAAATATCCATCATAATTATTACCAAAAACAAACAGGTTACGTCCTTCTATATTAAATCGGATATTAGATGCCTGAATTTTATTTGCTACTGATTTTGGCAAAGTATAACCTAAACGGATGCTATTGACACGTAAATAACTCATCTTTTTAGACCAGATATCTAAATATTTAAAAGCATTTGATGGATCGTTACCATCCATCCAGCTGTAGGCCATCCAGCGATCACTCGCTTCAGCGCTTGTCGAACCTATTGCAATAAAATCTTTTGAGCCTGGAGTCAATGCCTGCAGTACATCTTTTGTATAATTGGATCCGCGATCTACAATGGCTGGATTATAAGTTGGACTACGTCTCATCCATTGGTCAATATTAAATACAACTGAAACAGCTAGATCAAAATTAGCATAGCGGAACCTGTTTGTCATACCACCAACAAATTTAGGGTCCATACTACCTTTGTATTTAAATTTATTCTGATATTCATTGTTATTCATCGATGAATTTACAAAAAGACCCGGCGCCATATCTGCATAGGGATCAAACAATTGAAAGTAATCTTCATATGATACGACAGCTCCTTGATCGTTGTAGAACTGAGGCAAACCATCAGCATCCAAACCAGCTGTCTCAATTTCATACATCGCATTGATCGGATTACCTGCACGCGCATCTACATTGTAAGCTGTCGGATCTGCCATCACACGTTTCAACTTATTACGGTTATGTGCAATATTAAAATCTGTCGACCAAGAGAAACGATCACGCACGATATTTTGGCTATTAACTGAGAATTCAATACCATCATTGCTAACAGATGCCCAGTTGCGTGATACATTCGGGAATCCATTTTCTAATGGCAATTGACTTGTACCAATTAGATCTGTCGATAAACGATTATAATAATCAACCGTAAACTGTACTCTATTTTTTAGAATTCCGAAATCAAAACCTGCATTCCAGGACTGTGTACGCTCCCAACGTAATTTATCATTAGCAGGCATGTCAACAACAATGCTTTCTTCGTTATTTCCAGGCAACATAGATCCATTACTATATGTACCGATAATAAATGGATATGAATTACGATCAATATTACCTTGTATACCGTAAGAACCACGAAATTTCAGATTAGAAACCCATTCCTGATCTTTCAAGAAATCTTCTTCTTTTGCATTCCATGATCCCGATAGTGACCAGATGGGTAAGAATCTATATTTAGGATCTACACCAAACATATTGGAGCCATCGTAACGGATACTACCATATATATTATATTTACGATCATAACTATATGAAGCATTTGCATAAAATGATGCATAAGAAGATTCACCTATTGTTTTAACATATTGCTGATATTTTTTATCAGTCGCATAATTACTAGATGGGAACAAAATAGGCTGAGTTGTCAATGTTTTTGGATTGTAACCAAAACCGCGTGTCATTATACCCGTATTTTTAGATCTTCTCAACTCCGTACCTGCCATGATTTCAATATCATGGTGATCATCGAATTTCAAGTTGTATTGAGCAAAAGATTTCCAGTTGTATTGAAAAATACTGTTCTTATCATTCTGGATTTGCCCGCCATCAGGCAAAAAATACTTATTTGTTTTTGAAGCACTATCATAATAACGTGTTTGTGCCCTAAACTTTCTTGTATTATAACTTTCCTTGTCAGCGAAACGCTCTGTGCCTGACTCTTCAAATTGCAAACCCAGTTCAGTACGTAAAGATAACGATGGCAAAATCTGATAGGTTAAATTTGCAATCGCTTTTAAGCTTTTGTTATTCAAATTATAATTTGTATTTGCACGTTCTTCTAGAGCATTGAAAGGAATATAGGTATCTCTTTCATAGCCTACGATATCTTGGTCATACACATAATTACCCTGTGCGTCTCTTGGCGTCAAATATGGGTTAACTGTCCGTGCATAGGTATTGGGGTTTGTAAATGCATCACGATCCTGAATGAAATTATTACGATCTGTAGATGATCCCAATAAATTGATACCAGCCTTTAGCTTATTACTGATCTTAAAGTTATTATTTAAAGTCAATGAATAACGACGCATTCCGACCCCTTTGGTAGCTGCTTGTTCATCATAGAATCCACCTGATAAATAAAAATCATGTCCATCAGATCCTCCAGATATTGCTGCTGTATATTGCTGATTTAATGCAGTACGGTACAATTCATCTCCCCAGTTATGACTCTGACTGCGCAATTGACTGATCGCATCTTGTGTTGTTTTAGAAAGGCCCGTTATACCAAATTTACGATAAGAATCTAATTCATTATTAGCACTCAACAACCGAGCAATAGCGCCTTGGTTAGTACGGTAAGTCAAATCCGAACGATTGGCCATCCCTAATTCAAACTCAACCTTTTCTGATGCGTTCATCAGGTTGAGTTTCGTAAAATCAGGTTTTTGCGTAACGAAACTATTTGCCGATACAGAAACCTGTGTAGGTCCTTTTTTACCTTTTTTAGTTGTAATGACGATAACACCATTGGCAGCTCTAGCGCCATAAATTGAAGTTGCCGCGGCATCTTTCAATACGGTAATATCCGCAATATCATCTGGATTGATACCTGCAATCGGTAAATTCGACAGATTGTTCAAATTATCTTTATCGAAAGTATTGGGCAATGCAGTTCCTTCGATCGGTAAACCATCAATTACCCATAGTGGATCTTGTGTTCCATTTAAGGATACGGTACCGCGGATACGAATCTTTGGTGCACTGTTTGGTCCACCATTAAGATTGCTTAATTGTAAACCTGCTACCTGTCCTTCCAGTAATTGGTCAACACTAGACACACCGGTTTGCTTGATATCATCTAATTTCAGCTTATTATAAGCGGTCGTGTTTTTGACCTTACTGATATTGGTATACCCTGTTACGATCACTTCATCAAGAGCATTATCTGTTGCCTCCAAAAAGATCGTGTTGTATACCTTTGCTACCTGGACTTGCTTATTTTGGTACCCTACAAAGGAAACCGTAAAATATTTAACGTCCGTCGGTACAGTTAGCGTAAAATTACCAGCATTGTCGGTCACTGCTCCCAATGCAGATTGTTGTATTTGACCAACTACGCCCGTAGATTCCCCTACTGCTGTGCTTTCAATAAAAACTGTAGCACCTAATATCGGTGTTTGTGTTTTGCTATCCAACACTTTTCCCTTTAGGGTTATCGTTTCTTGTGCATACGAAGTAAGTTGCACGCAAGAAAAGATGACAAAGAGTAAGAATTTGTTCATTTGTTTTTTATATATAGATTTTTGTTAATTATTCACATTTAACGAACTATTGATCCGCATTAACAGGTCCTGATAATGTGCCTGAGTGGTAAAATCTCCTGAAGACTGCGCTGCTTTCAACAACTTCTGTATCTGGATTAATTCCGCTCGCTTCACGGTCAGCATTTCAGATGTTCTGCTCATACCTGAAACATGCACATTGCGTAAATCATGTTCATCAGAATTAGTATGTGCTGTTGCATGTATCGGACAGAACGCTGGTTTAGCCACTTTCATAAATTGATCTACAAAAGACAATTTTTTCGTATTCAACTTATCCATACTTTTATTATTGGTTACCAATAATATATCGATATAGTTCTGCTGCAACATACGGGCATCAATATCTAAGTTTTGCTTTTTTAAAGTTTTTGCAAATATCTCCTGACGTAATGTTTTCAGAAATTCCTCTACACTCCACGCTTGAGCACGTCCGAAAAGTAGTTCCATCTCGGTCATGCGCAATAAGCGCTGATCTTGAAGTAAATTATATAATAAGCTGTATTGAAATTCTCTTTTTAATGTATAAGGCGCATATTCGAAAGAACCTACTGGACTATCTTTTAATGGAAATGTTTTTGTCATCAATTCTTTTCGGAACAACCACTCTGGCAAAGTGAAAACGTTTTCTTTTAAGTAAGCTAATGCTTCTACCTGTTTCTGGCGTGGCACTGGTGCATATGCGTCTTTACCGTCACCTAAAACAGGATTATTGAGATAGATACCACCGATATTGTTGGAAACATGATCTGCATAAGCATACCACTGACCAATAACAGCCATATATAATTTACCTGCTTTATAGTAATCCTGACCTGAAGTAGTCGTCCAGTTAATGATCTGTGGCATGATACGTTTCAGATTTTTCAACCCATATGTACCAGCAAGCATGGCATTGTCTCCTAAATCTTCTGACTGCGATCTTGGATCAACTGTATTTTTAGGGTCCTGTTGCTCTCCGTACCAATAGTAAGGATTGTCCTGCTTCGATTCAATTTCTTTTTTTAGCAATGGAAGTTCATCCCAGGCAGTCTTATTTGGATACCAACGGTAGGCCCAGGCAATTGCATACTTATCATATAAACCAATCACTGGCGTAATAGCCTGTACTTGATCTTCTGGTTGTGCCACATAATTAAAGCGGGCATAATCCATAATGGATGTTGCTGTCCCTCCCATCTTCTGTGTAAAGGAAGCTGAACGCAATGAATCTACAGGGAAACTAAAAGACGATCCCATATTATGCTTCAATCCTAATGTATGTCCAATCTCGTGTGATGATACAAAGCGGATGGCATGTGCCATTTTCTCATCGGAGAACACGTTACCGCGAACAGATGGATCGATCGTTCCTGTCTGTACACGCATCCAGGTATTTAAAGCAGTCATTACATTATGCCACCAGATTACATCTGCTTCTAAAATCTCACCGGTACGTGGATCAACAACTGATGGTCCCATCGCATTGGCCTGTGGAGAAGCTGCATAAGTGATGGCTGATGTATTTGCATCATCGATATCAAAGTCCATTCCTTTTGGAACTTCTTTTGCAATGATGGCATCTTTAAAACCGGCCTCTTCAAAGGCTTTTTGCCAATCGTGCACTCCTTCGATAATTTGTTTACGCCATTGCTGTGGAGTAGCTGGATCAATGTAGAAAACTATTGGTTTCTTTGGAACAACCAGTTCGCCCGCTAAATAACGTTCCACATCTTCTTCACGTGGCTCTAACCGCCAGCGTGTTACCAGTTCTCTTTTCTCCATTTCTTGCTGCTTATCTGAAAAATACCAGCGTGGAGTAGTAAAATAACCTACCCTAGGATCTGAGAAACGTGGCTTCATTGCATCTTTAGGCAATTCTAATATATTACTAGTGATGGTTAAACTGATTGGAATAGATTCATTCCCTTCGGTGACACGTGTAGATAATATGGAGCGAATCACGATGTTGTTATCAAATGATTTCATCTGATCGATCAATGATAATGCAGTTTTAGGAGAAGTACCTAATCCAATATTGGTAAATACATCATTAAAACTTTTCTCAGTTCCATCAAATACTTTATTTATTTTGATAATTACTGACGATGAATCTTTATTATAGCCTTCAATTTTAAATGATTCAATAAAAGATGCTGTAAAATTATCGGCGACTGAGCGTGCTATCGCATCTTCTTTAGGTACTTCTACCTGAGGTTTGAGCTCACTTGCCCAAATCTCTTTCCGCGCTTTTTTTAGGGAGAAACGTATTACTTTATTTTCATAATTCATACCCTTATTTAAACCTGCTTCATTCAAAGCTAAGGGTACAGAAGAGATTTTATTGATCAACAAAAAGTCTTTATCCAGTTTCTCAACCGGTATTTCGAAAAAGAAATCTTTCTCTTTATTAATAACATTAAAAATCCCGCTATCAATTTTGGCATTTTTTAGAAACTTGTCGTAAACTAAAGCAGAATCCTTTTTTGTGGAATCAGCGACAACATCTTTCTTTTTACCTAAGCCTAGAGGACTGAGCAGCTGACAAGAATTGAGAATGAAAATAGAAAAGAAACCAAAGCTTGCTAATGCTGAATTTCTTTTGAAAGGCAGATTATTCATTTGTTTAAATTAAAATAGGACTCATAGATATAGGGTGGTGAAGATGCCAATATATTATGGTTCCAAAAAGCGAATCCGAGTGAAGGCGTGAATTTCAGGAGTGAATCCGCAGTTTTACTGGAAGAAATAGTCCAGTGCTCTAAAATTATTATTTTATCTTTATCGACTGTCAATATGGATGAATGGTAGATATACAATAAAATCAGCATCATGATACTGGATTTCAAACCCTTGTACCTGGTAAAAATCGTAAACATGTGCTATCATTTTGGTTCCATAACCTGCGGCGTCCATATCCGGGTTTTTGAACAATACAGTATTACGAACGACCAATCTTCCTTCCTGCTCTTCAATCGTAATTGATAATGGCTGCTCCTTACGAAGTTCATTGTGTTTGATGGCATTTTCAATTAAAATCTGCAAACTGAATTTCGGAATAAATAAAGATATGACCTCTGGAGTGACGTTGATTTTCAATGGACTTAAGGTATCTCCAAAACGTATTTTTTGCATGAAAAAATATTCCTCTGCAAGTGCCAATTCTTCTCTTATCGTTGCTAGACCTGACTCATCACCACTTAAAAACTTCCGGTATACTTTTGCCATCTTCCCAACAAAAACTTTTGCTTGAGCCGGATCTTTGCCAATTAATTGCTGTAGGGATCCCAAAGCATTAAACAGAAAATGTGGATCTACTTTCCGTTTCAAATTTTCAAAGCGAAGCAAAGCATCTTCTTTTTGATATTCCAGATTTTTTAGCCGCAATCGCTTCGCTTTTCTATTTTGAATGTCAAGCAAAAACATAAAAAATAACATGGTAGCAATACCTATAGCACCTAGAAGGAATGTCTTGTTACTAATATCACGTACATCATCTTCTGTCAGCATCAATAGCACATTCACAAATAATCGATTATTTTCAAATGTTCCTTTGAATTTATATTCATCCAACAGAACTTCCATCAGAATATAGTCTGACATGACCAGATTATTTTTCACAGGATATTGCTTCCAGCTCTTTATTCTTTTTTTTCCTATTTGTTTTTCATCAGGATAAATCAAACATATTCCATTGGCATCATATACTTCAAAATATGCCCGGGTTCCTGGATTTCCAGCCCAAAAATAAGCGTTCAGTTTATGCAGATCTAGTGTCAGCTGAAGAATTCCCTCATCGGTTGGGACATAAACATGTAAATACATCCCTTTTTCACTTTTAATAAATTTTGTTTTTCTGAAATCTTCTGGTAATGCTGTACTCTTAATCACGGGATCTACGGCCTTCGGATCGGCATACCATTCCAGACTTTTTGAAAAATTAAGACCATCAGATCTCCAATATGTGTAGGCAATGAGAAACTGTCGCACACTGTCTTGATCAATCAGTTTATTCATAAATTTTTGCTGTCCTTCATCAGCAGCAAGCCCCATCAAATGGAAAACACAATCAAAATCATCGAATTCTTTTTGGACTAATTGTGATTTCTCAAATGACATCTCTTTTAAAATCCTCTTGTTTAAAGTGTGTAACCTATGGTCAATGACTCGAAACATCAAGACGTAGATCGAAACTATCACAAATAGCGATAACCCTAAGATTATAAATCGATTACGTTTAAAATAAAATGAAGTTATATATTTATTCATCAACAAAGAGCCTAAAAACTTACAAAGTTTAAAATTATATATTAAGCATCAAGCGCAATACTAATACTTGTAGAAAAGTGAAAAAATCACTATATTAAAGGAATTAAAGCCAAAAAACAATGATTATGAAAAGTTATCACCCTAAAATTGGTAAAGGAACTTATGTCTGGTTACTTATTATCCTTACCTTATTTGTTTTCAATTCCTACGGAAGTATTAATAAAGGACTTTTTCTGGGAGCACTATTATCAACTTCATTGCTTGGATTTATCTGGTATGCTATGTTTATATCTCCAAAATATCATATTACAAATGAATTTCTTCAGCTAAACAATTTTTTAGAAAAAAAAACAATCCCCATTAGTACAATTAGAAAAATAGAGCGAAATCAAATCAGAGGAATCTACCCTTTTTTAAATCCTTACCAGAAGGGTTTAGTAATACATTTCAATAAATATGATGATGTTTTTGTAAATCCTCGTTCTGAGGATTCATTTATACAAGAATTACTAAAAGTAAATCCAGATCTTGAAATTATTTAGAAATAAAAGCGTTTGAATTAGAGCTCAAACGCTTTTATTTTATTGCACCTAGTATTTTATTGCACCTAGGAAGTTAACCTATTTACTAGTTAAGTTTTCTTCAACTAATTCTTCGACATATTGACGAACAACCTCATTCGAGAAACGAGTCGTTACATCAAATGCAAATGCATGTACCAATAAGATACGAGCAGCTTCTTCACCAATACCTCTAGCTCTTAAATAAAATAGGGCATCGTTATCAAATTGTCCAATTGTACAACCGTGTGAACACTTCACATCATCAGCAAAAATTTCAAGCTGAGGCTTCGTATAAACTGCAGATTTATCTGAGATCAACAAGTTATTATTTTGCTGAAATGCATTTGTTTTTTGAGCATCCTCACGTACGAAAATCTTACCATTAAAAACAGCTGCAGATTCTCCCTGCGTAATATTTTTATACCATTCGTAAGATTCACAATGTGGTTTCATATGATCCACTTCTGTGTGGTTATCGACCAACTGTTTATCATCTGTCAAGTTGATACCGTATAAGTGGCTTTCCACATTTTCAGCGTCAAGACGTACGTTGATATTATTTCTTATAAAAGCTGCTCCAGGAAAATTACAGTTATAGTTATTGTATAAGCTATATTTCTCTTGATATACTTCCGTATGATTGAAATAATTACTCGCAGATTCCGCTACTTGCAAATAGTAATGTTGCATTTTAGCATTTTCTTTGACAATGATCTCTGATACTTTATTTTGAATGTTTTTAGCGGCACCAGCAACAGTCATATAAGACTCGATAATCTCTGCTTCAGCATTTGCTTCCAGCACGATTAAATTACGTGTCTGTGAAAAGAAATCTTCTGTACCTGTCGCAACATGGATAATATGGATCGGCTTAGATAAAATTGTATTTTTTGCAAGTGCAATAAAAACACCATTTGTAAAACCAGCTGTATTCAATGCTACGAAAGGATTACTAGTTTTGTCTGCATGTTGTGCAAAATGCGCTTGAAAAGCAGGTTCTTCTACAGCATCCTCCATCGTTTTCACGATAAGGCCTTTTTCTTCTTCTAAAGAAGAGAATAACAGCATGTATTGACCGTTAACCAACACAATGCGGTGTGCATCCAAATTTGGAATTTCACCGGCACTAAAATCTAATCCTTCAATATCCACATCCGAATTCAATACATATGATTGATCGATAAGCTTATGAATATTGGTATATTTCCACTCTTCGTCTTTCACCGTTGGAAAGCCAACTGCTGAGAAGCGATCAAAAGCTTGCTGACGTATTGCCGACAAAAAAGTAGGCTCCGCTACTTGCTCTTGAAAATTGCTCAACACTTGTTGAAGTAATGATTCTGAAACTAATGTATTCATTTTATATTTTAATCAAATCGCTAATTAACACCTCTATTCTTTCACAAGATTTGTGTAATTATGCGTTTTGTGCGTCTAATTCTTTTAACCAATCGTAACCTTTTTCTTCTAATTCTAAAGCTAATTCTTTAGGACCAGATTTTACAATACGTCCGTTGTATAATACGTGAACAACATCTGGCACGATATAATCTAAAAGACGTTGGTAATGCGTGATAACTACGAAAGCATTATCTTTAGAACGCAATTGATTAACACCATTTGCTACGATACGTAAAGCATCGATATCCAAACCTGAATCTGTTTCATCCAAAATAGATAATTTAGGATTTAACATGGCCAGCTGGAAGATCTCATTTCTTTTTTTCTCACCACCTGAGAATCCTTCATTCAATGAACGGTTAGCCAAGTTCGCAGAGAATTCTACCAACTGTTGCTTTTCTTTCACTGTTTTTAAGAATTCTTTTGCTTCCATTGGAGGCAGACCTTTATATGCACGAATATCGTTAACTGCTGTTTTCAAGAAGTTAATGTTCGATACTCCTGGTATTTCAATTGGATATTGGAAAGCTAAGAACAGCCCTTCACGAGCACGATCTTCTGGAGATAAATCCAATAGATCAACGTTGTCCAATAAAGCTTCACCTTCTGTCACTTCGTACGCATCACGACCAGCTAAAACATTTCCTAAAGTACTTTTACCAGCACCATTGGGACCCATGATTGCATGAATCTCACCTGCTTTTACTTCAAGATTTAAACCTTTTAAAATTTGTTTGCCGTCTACAGACGCGTGTAAATTTTTTATACTTAACATTTCTTTATTAGTATTGTGTATTGCGCATGGTACTTTAAACAAGTACTCTGGTTGCAACTATTTTTTTATCTATCCTACTGAACCTTCTAACGAAATCGCCAACAACTTCTGTGCTTCAACAGCAAATTCCATCGGTAACTGGTTTAATACTTCCTTTGCGTAACCATTGACAATTAACCCTACTGCCTTCTCCGAATCGATACCACGTTGATTGAGGTAAAAGACTTGATCTTCTCCTATTTTTGAAGTGGTAGCCTCATGTTCTAAAGTTGCTGTATTATTACGATTTTCAATATAAGGGAACGTATGTGCACCACAACGGTCTCCGATTAGTAAGGAGTCACATTGTGTAAAGTTTCTTGCGTTATCTGCATTTGGTCCGATTTTCACCAAACCTCTGTAACTGTTGTGGCTTTTGCCTGCAGAAATACCTTTAGAAATAATCTTTGATTTGGTGTTTTTTCCGATGTGAATCATCTTGGTACCTGTATCTGCGACTTGCATATTACGTGTCATTGCTACCGAATAAAATTCACCAACTGAATTATCGCCTTTTAAGATGACACCGGGATATTTCCATGTAATTGCTGACCCAGTTTCTACTTGTGTCCAGGAAATTTTGCTATTATCACCTTTACAAATACCACGTTTTGTAACGAAGTTGAAGATACCACCTTTACCGTCTTTATCACCAGGATACCAGTTTTGAACGGTAGAATATTTTATTTCAGCGTCTTTTTCTGCAATTAATTCGACTACTGCTGCGTGCAATTGATTTTCATCGCGCATAGGAGCTGTACAACCTTCTAAATAGGAGACATAAGCGCCTTCTTCAGCAACAATTAATGTACGTTCAAATTGACCTGTATTTTGTGCGTTGATACGGAAATAAGTAGACAATTCCATTGGGCAACGAACGCCTTTCGGAATGTAAACGAAAGATCCATCAGAGAATACTGCTGAATTTAATGCGGCGTAAATATTATCTGTTTGAGGAACAACTGATCCTAAATATTTTTTAACCAATTCAGGGTGCTCTTGAACAGCTTCACCGAAAGAACAAAAGATAACACCTTGTTCTTTTAATTTTTCACGGAAAGTTGTTTTCACAGATACTGAATCAAATACAGCATCTACGGCAACTACACCTGCCAAAATTTTCTGCTCGTCCAAAGGAATTCCAAGCTTAGCGAATGTAGACAATAACTCAGGGTCTACTTCATCTAAACTGTTCAATTGCGGTTTTGCCTTTGGCGCCGCATAATAGGAAATGCCTTGAAAATCAACCTCTGGTGTTTCGAAATTTTGCCATTTCGGCATTTTTAAGGTCTGAAAATGACGGAATGCTTTTAATCTCCATTCCAATAACCATTCAGGCTCGTTTTTCTTAGCTGAAATAAAACGCACGGTGTCTTCTGTAAGACCAATCGGCGCAAATTCCATTTCGATGTCTGTTGTGAACCCGTATTTATATTCTTCGAGCTCCAGCTCTTTTAGTAAATCGTCGTCTTTAGTACTCATAGTTCGCTCTCACGGTTTAAAAAATTGCATTCAGGTAAAACCCACAATCTTCTGAACGACAAAGTTACGATTTACATGTCAATAAAACGTTACTTTTAGTAGTTTAAGCGCCCATTTTGATAAAAAAAGTGACGAATGTCACTTTTTACGCACTCTAAGCTTAACAGGTAGCTCTTTTTTTACAAACAAATGATTCACCATAACAAAAATCTATATCATATGGTTTAAAATATTGTTTTTGATTATACAAAAAATTAAAAATCAAAAACACACTACAACACCAAATTAAATTTGGAACAATTGTGTATATTTACAGAATATCACCAATAAAAATAGTTGAATATGCCATTTTTGCCAGATAAAACAGATTTAAAAATCCTAAAATTATTACAGGAGAACGGACGTATCACCAACCTGCAACTAGCTTCAAGCATCGGACTTTCGCCCGCTCCAACATTGGAACGAGTACGGAAACTTGAAAATTCGGGATTTATAAAGAGCTACCACGCATTTGTTGATGAAGAAAAATTAGGATTAGGAATCAAATCTTTCATACAAATATCGTTGGATTTTCACACACACAATGCTATCCCAGAATTTGTGGCAGCAGTTAAAATGATTCCAGAAGTAACTGAATGTCACCACGTAACAGGAAGCTGTGATTTCATGCTTAAAGTATATGTTAAGGATATTAAAGCATATGAAGCTGTAATTATGGAAAAAATAGCTAAGATTCCGTTTGTAAAAACTTTCCAGACCATGATGATAATGTCCACAAGTAAAAAAGAACCTATTATTCCTTTGGAATATTAATGAATAAATACATTGTCCATTTTGCTTGCTGCTGATGGGCAATGTTCTTCATCGTATATATACATCCCTATTTTGGATTACTTCCTTTATGATCTGTCTTAGGGATTTTCACTTTAGCGAAAAATCTGCTGTCCCACTTAAAAATCGGCTCGATTTTAGTACCAGTTATTTTGCTTTCCATTCATTACTTGACAACTACTATAATTGATATACCATATTCTTTCTAATATACTTGACTGATAAAAGTAGATTAAGGTTACGTGTTGATAATGAATTTATCATAAATAAAACTGTGAAAAAATAGTTATTCATAATTACTATTTTTCGCATGTGACAGCATTAGAGAAGGCAATAAATTATATTTATTATCTTTACAAGACAGTTATGACAGATACTATTACACCATATCCTGATTTTGCACTTATTCTTTCTTGGCCAGATGCCACAATAAGAGGTGATGAAAAATGGATGATGTTTTTCAAAAAAATAGGGATCGTTAAGAATTTAAATTTTAAGGTTGGACATACTGGTGTTGTTATCATTTCCTCAAAAACAGGCGATTTGTTTTATTATGATTTTGGCAGATATATCTCCCCGCGAGGTTATGGACGAACAAGATCAAAGGAATCAGACCCTCTTTTATCAATCAGTATCAAAGCGACGTTCAACAATGGGGAGATTTCAAATTTAGAGGCTATCGTTGCTCATTTTGAAGATATGAAACCTGCTATGCAGGGAAGTGGTGAACTTTTCTTCTCTATTGTCAAAGGACTTAACTTTGACCATGCAAAAGCATTTGCAGATAAATGGGTACAGAAAGGTTCCTATCCTTACGGAGCAGTGGCAAAAGGAAACAATAACTGCTCCCGTTTCATTACACGGCTACTGTTTGCTTCTTCACGCCAATTTTGCTGGTCCCATCCAATTAATTTTCCGGAAACTATTAAAGCTAGTCCGATCAGCAATATTGTCAATTCTGCTGAGAACAAAATGATTTACCGTTATTCTCCAGAATATGGATTGCAGAATTTCAGAATGTCTCGCGTTCAATCACTCTTATTCTTAATTAAAAAGCTAAGTGAAAACGTATACAGCAAACAGGCTGCTTTACTCCCTGAAGACATCAGTATCGGAAGCATGTTATCTAAACATAAACCGCTTCATATCCCTGAGAGTTCTCAATATCTCGGTGGCGTTGGTGAAGGAGCCTGGTTTGATCTATCGTTGCTTAGAAACAATCAGTTGCTCATACAGCGGTTTACCATAATCGGCACTTTTGAATATGCGATTATCGGTGAGATTGAAGAAAGAATAACGTGTTTGCAAGATCTAAAAATAACTTATGACAGCCATCTTCAAATGACACATGTGCTTTATAAGCAACGAAAAATCAAAATAAATCATCTCCATCATATTTCTACTCAAGAACTGCAATCGTTACTAGCGGAAGTTATGACTGCTTGAGATGGATAGCTAGATCAATTTCCAGTCAATCGGTTTTTCTCCACGTTGCTGTAAGAAGACATTTGTCTGAGAAAAATGCCTGCATCCGAAAAACCCACGATAAACAGATAAAGGTGATGGATGTACTGCTGTCAAAACCAAATGTTTCTGAGCGTTTATTAGGCTCGCCTTTTTCTGTGCATATGCACCCCACAATAAAAAGACTACAGCTTCCTTATTTTCTGAAATTGCCTGAATAACCTGATCTGTGAACTTTTCCCAACCTTTTTTCTGATGTGACCCTGCTTGATGTGCATTGACTGTAAGAGTAGCATTCAATAATAAAACTCCCTGTTTGCCCCAATACGATAAATCTCCTGATTTCGGAATTTTAAAGTCCAAAATATCTGTTTCCAATTCTTTAAAAATATTCTTTAAGGATGGCGGTAATGCAATACCCTCTGGAACCGAAAATGCCAGACCGTGAGCTTGACCATCGTTGTGATAAGGATCCTGACCCAAAATCACTACTTTAAGAGAATCAAAAGTTGTTAATCGAAATGCATTGAATACTAGATCTTGCGGAGGAAATACTTGTCCATTATCTCTTGCTTGTTGCACAAAAAAAGATAGATCAACCATATAAGACTGACCTAAAAGTGGGCCCAAAATCGGTTCCCAAGATTTATCAAAACGTTTTCCCATATTCTAAATATACAATTTTACAAAATAACAACTAAAACAAGTTGCTTTAGCGCACAATTTAACGGATATTTGCAAAATTAAACTCGATATACATTTACATTAAATATAGACTTATGTCAAATCTTGTAAGAATTATTATTAGCAGTGTGCTATTAATCGGAACAGTTGCTTTATTTTGGATTGGCCAATGGGGATGGGGTATTTTAGGAATATTCTTAACAATAATCGGATTTGTAACAGTTTTCTTCCATGAATATATGTTACTGGCGCAATGGTTTCTTCGCAAGCAAGATATGCCAAAAGCTGAAAAATGGTTAAATAAAATCACAAACTATGAAAAGCAGTTAATTCCGGCTCAATATGGTTATTACAATATGTTAATCGGCCTGATCGAATCGCAACGTGCTCCTATGCAAGCTGAGAAATATTTCAAAAAGGCATTGACATTAGGTCTTCATATGGATCACAATATTGCATTAGCAAAACTTAGTTTAGCAGGTATAGCAATGGCAAAACGTAATAAGCGTGAGGCAGAGAAATATTTACAGGAAGCTAAAAAAGCAGATAAGAGTAAATTATTGGCCGATCAAATCAAAATGATGAAAGATCAGATGGGTATGATGGATCGCCAACAAATTCGATACAGCAGATAAGTTATTAAATTTATATAGAAACGGCTGTTCAATTATAATTGAACAGCCGTTTCTATATAGTGACCTTCTTCTTCACTGTTTTCAAAGACAAGAATCAATTCTTTTGGTTTTTCTTTTCCCCAGTTTGCAATTTTTAGGGTCAACAATACAGGTTCATCCATTTTCATTAAATAGTTAATGTAGTTTTGCTTGTCCTCTAATTTTACCAGAATTTTCCCTAGACTTAGCGTTCCGAACAGATATTTTTTACCTTTTACATCAACCAATTGCGTACCATAAGTGTTTAATTTAAGTTCGCGTTCATTTCTATTGTAAGAGGTAAGAAAAAGCTCTACGGTTGCAGTCTTTAATTTAGCATCAATCTGGACGCTTTTAACATCAACTTGAATTTCATCTACTACTAATGGCTCCTTTTCTATCTTATCGGACTGTGCATACACAAACTGTCCAAATAAAATAAACATGCATATGATAACGAGGTCTTTTATTATTATTTTCATTGAATATAATCTGTTTTTAACTGTAATCAAACTAGCATGAGCATATTCACTACTATTTGTGAAGAATATGCAGATGCTGGTTTCATTTTTAAAAATTAAAAAAAGCTATGTACTGAATACATAGCTTTCTATATTAAATCTTGTTTTTCTTATTAACGTAATCGATCTGCAGACTTGATCAATTTTTCATCTTTACGAATTGCTCCTAATGCTAAGGATAGAAAAATAATGGATATCGGCAATAAAAAGAAGCCGACACCAATTGTCCCTGCTCCTAAAAACTGATTTACCGTTACTAAATGACCACTTGCACTTGCATATAACCATATGCCTAATAAAATGATCAATACAATATTCAGAAGAATCAATTTTATCTGAGTTTTGCGATTCTTAAATTTGAAGATGGTATATAGGGGTAACAGGCCAATTACTACCGTTGCAATGATCTGTAAGATATAATAAAAACCAGTTTCATGTGTTGGCAAACCAGCCGACGTTCCATAAATACCTGTTACTTTTACATCTTTTCCAAGGCCTACAAGATCATTATAATGAACATATGGAAACAGAAATAAGCCAAACAAAACAAGTCCGGCTACCAGCAAATAAATGGTTTGAATACGTTGAATCATTTTTTATATAAATTGATTGATGACAAACTTAGATAAATTTGATTGCAAACACAATATATTTCCGATACAAACACCCTTTTGTAGCTGGAGATAAGATTGAAAATTGTCTTTGTTTGGGTTACAATCAAATGTATTGCAATGTGATTATACTAGACTTAACGGTCACTTGTACTACTATATTCGCGAACTGCTAATTTAAAAATAACACATTACATAACAATAACAATTAATTCCTGCTTTTGATTTGGTATTTTTTACTTTTGCGAGATGTTATATATTTATGGCGCTACAGCACACGCTAAAGTTGCTGTCGAAACTGCAGAAGATCTTAAATTGGATATTGCAGGTCTTATTGATAAATCATTGCTTATTAATGATGTCTTTGATTATCCGGTTGAACTTCACGAGGAGATAAATCAGGAAGAAGATATGGTATTTGTAGCTGTTCTCGATTCGGGATTACGACAAAGAATTGTTTCCGAAAACTGTTTTTGGAAATACTGTTCACTGATACATCCTAAAGCGCATGTCTCTAAAAGAGCGGATATCGGCAAAGGCACTCTTATTTTACCTGGAGCATCCATTGCTCCTGATGTTCAAATTGGTAACCATTGTGTTATTGGTAGCAACGCAGTGATTGCAAGCAATACTATTGTTGAAGATTTTGTTACAATTGGCCCTAATAGCAGTATTGGAAGTAATGTTTTAATTGGAAGTGGTTCTGAAATAAGTGCTAATATACATATCACTGCAGAAGAGACAATCGAAAAAAACAGTTATATAATGTCTGTATAATAACTGTCTTCTTTTGGTGATTTTTACAGGAGGACGCAAAGCATCTATTACATAATAAGACCAAAGTAAAGAAAGCTTCCCTTACTTTGGTCTTACTTTTTCAAATTCCTGCAGAATGGAATTGCAGATCATACAGTTTTTTATAATAGCCATCGATATTTAGTAACTCATGGTGTGTACCCACTTCCATGATCTCACCTTTTTCTAAGACGATGATCTTATTTGCTTTTTGAATTGTCGATAGTCGATGTGCAATCACAATTGCTGTTCTACCCACCATTAAATTATCAATCGCATGTTGAATAAGTTCTTCTGTTTCCGTATCGACTGATGAAGTTGCTTCATCCAATACCAAAATTCGCGGATCATGTACTAAAGCTCTTATAAAGGAAATCAGTTGTGCTTGTCCTGAAGACAGTGTAGCCCCTCTTTCCTGCACTTGATAATCGTACCCACCTGGTAATCTCATAATAAAATCATGTGCCCCGACTTGTTTCGCTGCAGAAATGATGGATTCGCGTGTGATATGTTCGTCATGCAAATCTATATTATGTAAGATAGAATCTGAAAATAAGAAAACATCCTGAAGTACTGTTGCAATTGTTTTCCTTAGAAAGTTCAATTCATACTCCCGAATATCAACCCCATCAAGTAAAATCTGACCTTTATTAATTTCATAGAACCGGCTCAGAATATTGATAGTAGATGATTTTCCTGCTCCTGTAGCTCCAACTAATGCCAAAGTTTCTCCAGGTGCTACTTTAAAACTAACATCACGTAAAACCCAATTTTCATCGTTATAAGCGAACCATACATTTTTAAATTCAATCTCTCCTCGAACATGTGCTGGTTCTAAAGCTCCGCCATTCGGTGTATGTTCATCGGTATCTAACACTTCAAAAATACGCTCTGCACTCACCATACCCATCTGTAGGGTATTGAATTTATCTATTAACTCGCGAATGGGGCGAAAGATCATATTTATATACATGATAAAAGCGACCACGACCCCTGCTGAGATGACATCACCTAAAATCTGCTTGGCTCCAAACCACACCAATAAACCCAAAGAAATAGCCATGATAATCTCCAAAACTGGAAAAAATATTGAAAAATACCAATTGGCACGAATATGAGCATTCCGATGGTGACCATTGATATCTTTAAATTTATTCATCTCCTGTTCTTCACGGGCAAAGTACTTGATAATGCCCATTCCAGAGATATGCTCCTGTAGAAAGGTATTTAAATTGGAAACCCACTTCCGAACATCCTGAAAAGCAGATTTCATAGCCTCTTTAAATATATAGGTGGCAGCTATCATCAGTGGCATCGGCACGAGAACAATCAAGGTCAATTTCCAGTCGGTATAAAACATGACCCCGAGTATAACTACGAGCTGCAATAGATCACCAATAATTTGGATCAACCCTTCTGAAAAAATATTGGATATGGTTTCCAGATCTGAAATGGTTCTTGTTATCAGTTTTCCTAATGGTGTCTGATCGAAATATTTTAATCTAAGCTTGGTGATATGATTAAAAACTTCAATACGGATGTCACGAATTACAGATTGTCCGAGCGTATTGGTCATAAGGGTATGATAGTAGCGTACCAATGTTTGCACAATGAGCAATACTATCATCAGAATAAACATCAAACTAAGTCCGGATGTATTAAACTGTAATATATATTTATCCAGGGTATATTGGATCAATATCGGCAGTGCCGGAGCAACAGCTGCTAATAAGATGGTCAATACAACGGAGATCCAGAATATGTTACCATAAGGTTTCATATACTTAACCATCCGACGTAATAGATTGACGTCATACGTTTTTCCTACTATTTTCTCTTGACTCACTTTTTCTATTTTACAGGGTAAGGGTAGGCCACTTCAGTCAAATACAAGCCCTGAGCAGGTACAGATGTACCGGCCATTGAACGATTTTGACTAGCAATGACTTCTTCCATAAATGAAATTGGTTTACCTTTTATTCCGATCTCTAACAGGGTTCCAACAACAGCACGTACCATGTTACGTAAGAATCGATCTGCTGTGATATGGAAAATAAGTTTCCCTTCACTTTCCCAGATCCATTCGGCTCTTGATATCGTGCATATATTGGTAAAAACTTGTGTATTTGATTTGCTAAAACAACTAAAATCTTGTTTCCCTAACAAAAATTCGGCCGCTTTATTCATCTTTTCTACATCGGGAATATCTCTTAAAAATGAAGAGTATGCATATATAAAAGGATCTTTTTCGAAATGAAGGTGATATTCATAAGAGCGACGCACCGCATCAAAACGGGCATGTGCATCTTCATGAACAGGTAAAACAGATTTAACGGCAATATCATGAGGTAATAAACCATTCAATGCATATAGAAAACGATCCGGATTTGCTAATATTCCAGTGGCATCTGCATCAAAATGAACAAATAATTGTTTGGCATGAACACCGGTATCAGTTCTACCTGCTCCAATCGTTTCTGTTGGCACACGCAATAGAATTGCTAAAGCGTCATTCAATCGCTCTTGAACAGAAATTGCATTATTTTGAACCTGCCAGCCATGGTAATTTTTCCCAAAATAAGCTACTTCTATAAAAAATCTACTTTTCTCCATTTTCAAGGACAAAGGTATGAATTAGCAAGAAGATACAAGAATAATGATACGATAGAACTGTCTGAATAAATTCATAAAAGTAATGGCAGTTTACAATTTAAGACGAAAATGGGCTTCCTATATATCAAGGTTTTAAAAGAAATAAAAAAAAGTGTAACGTTTATAATTTTCTCTTACTTACTGTATAATAATTAAACAATAACAATTTAAAACCAAAAATATGGAAACGTTAAGCATCATTCAATCTATCAAATCAAAAATGAAAATGGAATTTTCGGCACAAGTTCTGGCTATGTTCTTACTTGCTTTTTTGCCGACTTATTTTGGATTTACTAAAGAACTAGCATTGATATACTATTTCTTTTATAGTATTTTGTTCATTTTTACCAGCTATTACTTCAGCCGGTTTTATTTTTTTTATAAAATATGTAATACCATCAATGTTCAAAATATTCAAGATGTAAGATCGTTCTATCATGAGCTACGATTAGAACTAGCAAATTATAAAAGCTTTCATTACATCACTACATTTATCGCATCGGGGTTTGGCATTTTATATTGTTATTTTAATAAGGTAAGCATTATTCCAGCCCTAAATAAAATGGAGTTATTATTCCCTGATCAAGTAAACTTATTTATCGTTTGTCTTGTTTTTGTATTAATTTTATTTATTCTGACAGAATATGCTGGTAGTTGGTCATACCGCAAACAATTGAAAGACCTAAAGTCCTATATCACGGCATAAAAATGTTCTTCTTCTCACAAAATATGAACTCGAATAAATATAAATCGGAATTTACATCAGTAAATATGAGAACAACTTAGGAAATAAGATTGGGAATGCATTCTATCACATTCCCAATTTTTAGTATATCTTTAAATCAATCCAAAGTATTTAGTCAATGCAACCCGTAAAGCATCTGATTATTCCTCTCTATTATTAAATAGTAGATTTTACCTGTATGCCATTGCTTTTTGTGCTGCATAAACTTTTTTTAGATCCAGAGGAAATTTTCTATATAAATCCTCCCATTGTGGCGGTGTACAGCTTTTTTTCATACTGTCAAAAGAACGCACAAATAAGTTTTCAATAATAAACCGCACATAATCATTTCCACGTTTATGAAGCCAGCCCATCACTTTTATACGGTCACCTATTTTTTGTATTTGTCCATTTGTTAGTTGTGACTTTAAAAAATTTACGACTGCCTGAAGAATCCCTGCGAAATTTTTATGGTTGGACAACTGACGTATTTCATTATTTATTTCTTTGTAATGAGCAGTTATATAATCTGTAGCTATATTTTCATTAATTGTATCCATTCCTTTTTTATTTATATCTTCTTGTTAAATTTCTTAAAAAATCACCTTGTCAACATATAAAAAACGATCAAAACCCCCAGAATATTGATCAGTTTCTACATATTTTTGTCACTGTTTTGTTATATGATTCCAACAATCACTTTCAAAGCAATCATTAGCTAACCAAAACTTCTTATTCACTAAAACCACTTTCTCTTTTTGCTATTGATACACGAAATTTGTGCCAAATAATCGTAACAGACCGAACAAACAATAAAACAACAGTTTAAGTAAATTATAAAAAAATCAAAAGACTGTATATCAATATCAAAATGATCGGCTACTATCAAAATGATAGTTTTTTTTTACCCTATCGTGATTTTTAACTTACCTATTCAATAAAAAAGCCTTTACTCAATTATGAGTAAAGGCCTACATATACTTCTTTAATTTGCTTATTTTTTCACGACTGTCAGAATAGCTTTGCTATTACCCTGACTCAAATCTACCGTCAAAATATAGCTAGTTCCTAAAGCAAGAGATTTACCAGAAACTATGCCTAAATTACCCGAATCCCTGCCATTATTGCCGTCACCAATAAAAATCATATCATTATCTGTACTGATACTTGTTGCTCCAAACTCGCCCCCCCAATCCTTTTGATGGAAAAATTTGAAGTTGATATTACTTGCATGAATGGACTCTCCGGCCTTCAAGGTAATTTGATATTTTTTGTTTCCGATCGGCATCATGCACAAAGCCCTCTCTGGGCTCCAACCAACTTGGTTAGTTGCAATGCCGGGCTTACCAATACCTTCTCCAATGATCCAGATAGCTCCTGTACCATCGGCTTTCAGTGATGCCAGATTTGCTCCATCCATGCTTTCTACAAGAAAATACTTCAATTTAAAATCTACCGTTATACGATACTTTCCATTAATACCGTTAAAATTGATGGATCCATCTGACTTTTGTGTGAAATAATCCGGATCAATCCACCAGTTTTTCACATCGTCGATACCATCAAATGTAACCTGTTCACCATTTTTCAGCTCCAACTCTCCTTTAAAATGATCATCATCCATGCGACTTAATAAATTACCATTCAAATAAATATTTATGAATGGCGATGCTTCATAAGTCAAGGTATTAAACTTTATGCTATATACACCGGAAGTTAAATTGGTAAAAGGAATTTCAGTCGTAGATCCAATTTCAACAGTATTGTTGACCCAACCAAAATTCATTAGATTTCCTTGCTCACCTACTTTTGGAGCCTGGATATAACCCTTTACTGAAGATGGAAAACTTTCTGTAACCGCATATTCATTAGTCCCTATTTTCTCCATCTTATAGGATTTAGACTCTGTTACTAAATTCAAATAAGGAAAATCTGGTCTAGTCAAATCAATTTCATAAGACTGTTCAGTCATTTTCTGACTAATATTCTGTAGAATAAATTTTAACGTTGCCTTACCATTTGGCACATTCTTATAGAAGGGTATAAAGATCTTTCCAGAATAGTCTCCATTTTCCTTTGTTCGTATAGTGGTTTCCGACACTTGGTCATCTGTAAAAAACAACTGTACTTTTACAGTCGATAAAGCAATCTCTTGATCCGAAGCATGTACTTGAAATACTAAACTGTCTCCAAAGTGAGCTGCTGACATATCTGATTTCACTTCCAATTTGGGCTCACCTATTTGATACACATATTTTTCATCCTTTTTACAGGAATACAGCGTCGCAACTGCGACAGTTCCTAATAGGAAATTTAAAATAGGTCTTTTCATATTTTTTAGATTTTAATTGGCCCAACGATAAGAAACTACTGATTTAGCCGGCACCTCATAGCTGAAATGATTTTTTGAATCACTTATTGTAATCTTTCTATTTTCTTCGGCATCATTCAGCAATACAATTGCATAAGACCCATCTTTATTTTGAAATGCAGTGTACACTAGCCCCTCTGCTGTATATCCTTTCGCTCCAATACGAACTGCACCAGATTTTACGACTGACGAAAGGTGTCCTACAATGTAGTAGTGCGAATTGCGTGTGATATTCTTAAAATTAGATTTACTGATATCAACAGCACCATAACAGGTCTGGCATCCCCCTTCACGATTTGGTCCTTTATCGGTGTCTAACATCAGATTCCAAACTATAACTGCCCGGCTCCAATTATTGACCGTTCCTAACGCTACTTCACGCATATCTTCCATTAATCTCTTTTCAAGATTTCGACCTTCATTCCACTCTCCGATAGATGTTTCTGTAAAGACCAGTTCTTTATCTGGACGTTGGTTATGAATATCCAATAATTCAGCTTTGTCACCGCCATAATTGTGAAATGCGGCTCCAGCTATATAAGAAGCGGCACCTGCATCGTTATAAATTTTCACAGGATAGTCATTTTGATCAGCAATATTATCATAGTTGTAATTATGATCGAAGGCATAGATTTTAGTTTCTAACGCAGCTGCTTTCAATTGCGGACCTAATGCTTGTTTAATAAAAGCCTGTTGTTCTTGCCAGGTCATGTATAACGAAGCCGAATTACCACGGTTTAACGGTTCGTTTTGAACTGTAATCGAAGATACCGTGATACCTTCTTTTTTCATTGCCTGCAACCACTGCACAAAATACCATCCATAGTCTTGGTAATGCTTAGGGTTTAATTGACCACTCTTCCAAGAATCGAAAGGTTTCAAATCTGTCAAATTATTTACTTTCATCCATTTGGGCGGTGTCCATGGAGAACCCATAATTTTGATTGATGGATTGATTGCCAGTATTTCTTTTAGCACAGGTAGGATATATTGCTTCTCTTCGAACTGCAAAGCAAAATTTTCTTTCCCTTCTTTATCCCAACAGGTATACTCACTTAAAGAGAAATCAGAACATCCAATAGCGATTCTAATATAATTCATTCCCATACCTTTTTCATCTGAAAAAGTTTCTGTTAAAAACTTGGTGCGATCTTCTTTACTCATCTTCATTAAGTTATAACAAGTAGATCCTGTAATAGCGGCACCAAAACCGTCCATCGTTTGAAACTTTTGGGTAGGATCTAATGTGATCGTGTTTGGTGACATATTAAATTTCGTACTGAAATCTATAAATCCTTTTGTAAAATCTTGGGAGCGTGTATTGGTTGTTGTATAAATCGTTACATCGCCTTTGTCTTTTATGTTATCTGAAGCTGAAGGCTTATAGCTATCTCGGTTACATGATGTTGCCGTGATTAAACAGGACAACAGGAGTGTATATATCATAGTGTTATTATTTTTGCGTTTCATAAAGTTTTCAATTAATTAGTACCCTAGATTTTGCACTAAATTTGGATTCTGATCGATCTTTGCTTGTGGGATCGGCAGGCGGTATGAATTCTTATTAAAAGGGTAAACTTGCGATTTACGCCCTGAATCTTTTGCGTAAACTGCATTCATAATAGATTCGACTTTATCCAATCGGACTAAATCAAACCAACGCTGTCCTTCAAAAGCTAATTCTAAACGTCGCTCTTTCAATAATGCATCCAACATACGATCTTTAGCAACACGTATTGAATTATCTAATTTCGGAAGTTTTACTCTTTCTCTTATACGATCTATGATATCTGCAGCAGCAGTTAAGTTGGGACTTGCTTGCATAATCAATGCTTCGGCTTTCAGTAATAATAAATCGGCATATCTTAGTTTTACCATACTACTCATACCTGATCGCAACTTGAACATAAAGGGATAGTGTGATGCCGGATAGTAGTTACTCCATGTGGCTACATAATAAACGATTGATTGATTCATTCGAATTTGATCACCTTCATTTTGATAGGTCTGAATTAAATCTCGCGAAGGAGTTACCCATTTGGCCCATGTAAAGCTATTATCGTAGTTCGAAAGGTCACGGCCGAACATCCATGTTGCCCAGTTACCTGCTCCTGGAAGAAATTGTGCTTCTAGGATTGATTCACGTGTATTACGCTGTGCTAAATCTGTATTACCAGCATTCATGGCATAGATATCGGAATAATTAACATTCAGATCAAAGCCATCGGTAGCAAGAGCATCCACATACTGGACAACTTTATTGTAATCACGTAATGGTTTTTCGGCATAAACTTTGGCAAGCATGGCTCTTGCTACAGATTTAGTAAATATTGTTTTATTGGAGGAACTTGTATTCGGAGCATCAACTAATGCTTCCAGCAAATCTTTTTCAATCTGCATATAAGCCTCTTCCTCCGTACTTTGTTTTGGAAAGTATTGTGGATATACTTCAACAATATTTTCCGAGGTAATATCTCCAGCTATGGTTGTAATAACTGGGATAGATCCGAAAATTCTTACCATATCAAACATTGCCAATGCGCGAAATATCTTTGCTTGTGCTTTATACAATTTAATTTCAGCATCGTTAACTGATCGATCAGCTACACTATCCACGTGTATAATCAAACGGTTGGCGCGTGCGATATCTTCAAGATAGCGATCCCAATCTCTTTCTACTACAGAGTTAGAGCCTTCAATAGCATTACTCTCAAAAGGCACAACTTGTGCTCCTGTTGTACCTGCATATGCATTGTCGGCATGGGATTCTGCAATCAACAGTAAATCAACATACCAATGTTCCTGACGATCACGCATTTGATTATACAAAGATGCCAAAAAATTGTCTACTGCAGCTTTATCTTTAAATACAACTTTTTCACCTGTAACGGTTTCTCCTTCTGTAATGTCGGAATATGAATCTAGTGGATCTCTGACCAATGAACAGGCCGACAGCAATGTACTAAACACCAACAAGATAAGCAGATATCTATATATTATTTTCATGATGATTTTCATTAAAATTCAAGGTTAACACCTATAACAAATGAGCGGCTGTGTGGATAAGTTCCCCAATCAATCCCTTGAATAGTTCCACTTCCACCCCATTGATTTACTTCTGGATCCATGCCTGAATATTTGGTCCACGTCAACAAATTACTGGCTGAAAAATAAGGCTGTATTTTTTGAATACCGTTGCGTTTTAACTTTTCTGAAGCGAAACCATAACTCAATGAAATATTTTTCAATCGTAAGTAGCTTCCATCTTCAATGAAATAATTCGAATTTTTCATATCATATCCAGCTTTCGGTACTTCTGTGATTTGTCCAGGAATCTTCCAGCGATCCAATACTTTAGTAATTTGATTTTTCCCGTCATACATTCCTTCCATTTCCATACGACTAGCGTTGTAAAGATCATTTCCATAGGTTCCTTGTAAGAAAATACTAAGATCAAAATTCTTCCAAGAAAAGCTATTAGTCATCCCATATGTAAATTTTGGATTTGGATCGCCAATGTATGTACGATCTGAAGATGATATCTTTCCGTCTCCATTTAGATCTCGGTACATCAATTCTCCGGTTTCTGGATTAACACCATCACTGATATAGCCATAAAATCCTCCTAATGCTCGACCTGGCTCATTTCTTACGACATAATCATTAACAACTTCACTGGTCTTTGCTGCGTAATATATTTTTTGAAGCTCTACTTTATCGAGTTTATTTCGGTTGAATGATATGTTAAAGTCGGTATTCCATGTAAAATCTCCATTTAGATTTTTCGATCCGACAGTTAGTTCAAATCCTTTATTGGTCATTTCACCTTCATTACGGGCGATTGTTGAGGCTGTATTCCCTGCTGGAAGGCTAGCATACATCAACATATCTTTGGTTTTTTTATGATAATAATCTACTGTTACATTTAACCTATTATTGAATCCTGCAAAATCAATTCCTACGTTGGATTGCGTAGTTGTTTCCCAACTTAAATCTGGTGTACGTAGGCCTGCTGGATTAATATTAGGGACAGCATTTTCCAGTCCTACTTGAAACCACTGAAAACGTTCTATATTGTATAATTGGAGGTAAGAATAATCTCCTATTCCGGATTGGTTTCCTGTCTGTCCCCAACCTCCCCTAATTTTGAAATCATTTATCCATTCGATATCTGACATAAAGGATTCAGACGATGCGCGCCATGCCGCTGATAGAGAAGGAAAATAACCCCAGCGATCTTTGGGATTTAATTTGGAAGATCCATCTGCCCGTACATTAGCCGTTAACATATATTTTCCATCGTAGTTATACATTGCACGTGCAAAGTAAGACATCATCCCCCAATTAGATGCGCCAGAACCAGTTCCATTCCACGAAATTTTATTTGCAGCATTCAGGGTTTGAATCAGATCATTACGATAGTTGGACCCATTGATATAACTATTGGTATATTTTGAATCTACCCATGATGACCCTGCCATAGCTTCTAAACTATGTTTACCAAAATTTTTGGTATAAGTCAATACATTAT
Source organism: Sphingobacterium sp. B16(2022) (assembly GCF_012030425.1). GTDB lineage: Bacteria > Bacteroidota > Bacteroidia > Sphingobacteriales > Sphingobacteriaceae > Sphingobacterium > Sphingobacterium anhuiense. The sequence goes on from NZ_JAAUVN010000003.1 coordinate 471,838, forward strand.
CCCAAGTTAATCTGGTATTCATATTTCTAAAATCTGAGGCGGTTCCGAATTGACTTCTCCCCCATGCTGTCGATATTGGATCAAGAAAATTTGTGGTTAAAGCATTTCTTCTATCCATTGTAAAAGAAGATTTGAAAGTCAATTCAGGCATAAAAGTGATCAAGGTACTACCTGTCGCCAATAAGCGATTCTCACGATTATTGTTGTACTTACCTCGTGCTAAATTTTCCAATGGGCTTGTAATATTTCCTATTCCATAAAAATTATTATAGTATTGATTTGGATTTACAGGATCCCAAACTGGTGCATAGGTAGGAGTATTGATCACGGATAGTACCACACCTCCCCTACTTGCTCCAGTACCCGTAATTATACCATTATCGTTGTAATCTGAATAATTGATATTGGCTGTTACTTTCATCCATTTTCTTAACTGATTATCGATATTAGCTCTAAAATTATAGCGTTTAAAGAACGATCCTTCTAGGACACCTTTATCATTCACATAACCTGCAGAAAGAAAATAACGCAACTTTTCTGTCCCATCTGAGATTGACAATTGATAGTTTTGCTGTATTCCTGTTTTATATGCTTCCTTAGCCCAGTCTGTTTGATCAGCAAGTCCTGATGGCAAGTTTACCATTCCTATTTCATCCTGCAGCTCTTTATATTGTTGGACATTGAGAACGTCAAAACTATTATTAACGATATTTGCTGTGTACTGCGCATTGAGATTGATTTTGGCTTCTCCACTTTTACCTGATTTGGTGGTGATGAGCACGACACCATTTGCTGCTAAAGATCCATAAATCGCTGCTGAAGATGCATCTTTCAGAATCTGAATATCTGTCACATCATTTGGAGACAAAAATTTTAGATTATCGACCGGTACTCCGTCGACGACATAAAGTGGATCATTACTTCCATTAAAAGATGTTGTACCACGGACTTTAATAGACATTTCAGCTCCGGGTGCACCATTCGGCTGTATTACCGCAACTCCTGCAGCTTTTCCTTGAATTGCTTGACCGACATTGACAATTGGTCTTTTTTCAAGATCTTTTGTTGATACCGATGAGATTGCTGTGGTTACATCTTTTCGTTTTACGCTACCGTACCCAATCACAACCACATCTTCCAGTACATTGGCAGAAGAGCTTAATTGTACTGTCAGGTTGCTAGAATTGACCACCACTTCCTTTCTATCATAACCAACGTAGGTAAATAACAAAGTTGTTCCGGATGGAACCGAGATTTGAAAGCGTCCATCTTCTTGAGAAGATACGCCATTGACTGTTCCTTTTTGAACAATTGTAACACCTCCTAGTGGCTTTTGATCTTGGACATCAAGTACACGTCCACTGATCTGTATTTTATCCTGAGCGACGGATGTACCGACTATCGCAAAGAAATAAATTACCCACATAAAAAGAGTTGCTTTCTTAGTAAAGAAAATCATAAGCATTTATAAAATGGTTTCAATAATTTAGTTTGAGAACTACTCAAATAGCCATAGAATTCCCCAGCTCTATGACAAAAACAAAGCTACTAGAACGCTGAGCGGGATAAAAGGGTCTAAATCTAAAAAGTACTGATCATATTTTCTAAACACCTTAAAACAAGATGGTTAAATAAAATTTAGGGAGTTAAAAAGTACTAGATTGACCTTTAAGAGCGATCAATTACTGCAATTTGTCGGACTTGATCTTCAAAATCATCTCGATTTCCAACGGCTTTATTGCGGACTTTGGTCCGATAGTTATAGACTGTGCGAAGGGAGTAACGTAAGAAACTCGCGATCTTAACACTGTCTGAAATGCCCAGACGAATCAAGGCAAAAATGCGGAGCTCAGTATTTAGAAACTCACCTTTCTTGGGTAGGATTTGCTCATCTGAAGCAAGCAGTTTATTGAAATCTGCAACAAATGAAGGATATAGATTTAAGAAAATGCGGTCAAAATTAATATATAACTGCTGCACTTCCCGTTCGACCATCTGTGTGGATTTCAGTTGATCTTTGATCGCATCCCATTGCTGGGTACTGGCTTTCTTAAGAAGTGCTTTCCGTATGTCTTCCATCTTATCAATATAATTGGAACAGAGATCAAAAAATTGGGCGATATATTCTTCTTTGATGTGATTTGATTCAAAGAGCTGCATGTTTTTATCATTGACCTCTTCATTCAGTTTACGTAAATTGCTATTGGTCATCGAAAGTTCTTCACGTGTTAACCTTAGTCGTTGTACCTGCCTAAAGATAAATACCAAACCGATAATCAAGATCAATGATAAAAAGCTAATGACAATTAACATCACTTGTAACTGTCTATTCTGGGTATTGATTTTCTTCTGATAAGCTGCGTTAATAATCGGATAAAAAGATGTGCCTTCTACTATACGATAACGAACATTACAACCCATTGCGTCATCGATCGCTTTTTCGATAAATTTAAATGCATGATCAAAGTCGCGGAGCTCATAATAAGTCAATGCCAGATCTTGCAAAGAGGCATTGTCACGATTAGCAATTTCAATATCAGCAATTGCTGACTGCGCAAAATAATAACGCTGTGCGATTATATTTTTTTCCTGCTTATAGATTAGTCCTATGAAATAGGCAATAAGTGCTCTTTGTTCTAAATCTTCTTTGTTTTCCTTCCACATGGCTTTAAATAAGGTCTTAGCCTCTTCTCGCTGTCCTTGAAATAGGATTTTAATCGCTGTTGCACTTTTAAACTGAGAAGACTGAGGATCAAGAACCATTAACAAGGAGTCTCGGTAACGCTCACTGGCCTGGTAGTATTTTTCATGATTATTGCTTTGGCCATAATGGCTGTAAAAAGCGCTATAAGTTTCATAATATTGCGGTAATAATGTACTTGATAGTGTCGTGGGATTTAACTGTTGCAATACATGTTCTGCCTCAATGTACCTACCTATTGAAGAATAGATCCAAGCCAGATCTAGACTTACGGCTATTGATGACGAATCTGAATTTTTTAAAGCTAATTGTCGACATAGCATAATATAATGCAATGCTGAGTCGGATTGAAACTTTTTATAGTTTTTAAATATTTCGTAATTTTTCTTTAGATAGTCATGTTCATCTTTTTTTACCAAAGAGGCTTCCTGTTTAAGTTTAGCAATATGATCTTCTCTTTTTTTCACATAGAGTTCTTGATTTTCCATAACATAATCAAGCTTGCGATATAGACTTATACTATCGCTCAAATCTTGCGCAAAGACTGTTAAAATGAAAAAATAGAATAAAAAAAGAGTAATAAAACGTTTCGTCATTATTTAAATTCCCCAATGGTTGAAGATAAATATATCATATTTTAGCTATAAAAAACAAACAGGGGGCAGACAAAAAATTGTCGCCCCCTGTTTAACAGCCTAATAACAACCTTTGTTGGCATTAAAGATCTCTTTTAAAAATTTTCGTTAGTATATTCAAAATTGATTTATTGCTACAATTTCATTTTACTGAATGAGTAGGGTGCATCAGTATCTTTAATTCCTCTTTTTTTGTTCGGTTTATCAGCCATATCAAATTGCAACTCCCCCCCTTTCATTAGCTCCTTATATTGAAAGAAATTCTTGGTATACATTTTCCCATTAACCTTTACTTCATTGACGTATACGTTATCTTTATTTTGATTAGTCGCGTCGATCTTCAGTGTTTTCCCATTTTGTAGATTTAATTTGACGGATTGAAATTGTGGTGATCCCAATACATATTCGCCCGAAGCTGGAGCTACGGGATAGAAACCCAAAGCTGAGAAAACATACCAAGCAGATGTTTGTCCATTATCTTCATCACCACAATAACCATCGGGAGTTGGCAGATAAAGCTTATCCATGATTTGGCGCACCCAATATTGTGCTTTCCAAGGCTCAGCAGCATAATTATAGAGATATGGCATGTGCTGAATTGGCTGATTACCATGTGCATATTGGCCCATATTCATGATTTGCATTTCTCTCATTTCGTGGATCATACTTCTGCTCTTCATGCCCTCGTAGCTTGGTATCACAAATACGGTATCAAGCATTGCATTGAAAGCCTTTTTACTACCCATTAAATCAATCAAACCTTGCGGATCATGGAAGACACAAAAACTCCAGTGCCACGCATTTCCTTCAGTATACTCTTTAGACCAGGCACTTGGATCAAAAGGTGTAATAAAAGTACCATCAGATTTTTTTCCACGCATCAATTTTGTCTCAGCATCATAAATATTTTTATAATTCATGGCACGCTTTGCATAAATTGAAATTTCTGAATTTGGTTTTCCTAAGGCTTTTCCAAATTGATAGATACTCCAATCATTATAGGCATATTCCAAAGTCCTGGCGACATTTTGATTGATATTCTTATCAATAGGTATAAACCCTAATGTATTATACACCTCATGACCGAACCTTCCTGTTGCTGAAATTTTAGGATGAGCGTTATTTGCCCCATGCACGACAGCGTCCCATAATAGATCAGCATCATATCCTTTTCTTCCTGTTGTAAAAGCATCTGCCACCACTGAGGCCGAATTATTACCGATCATTGACTCGCGATGCCCCGGGGAAGCCCATTCTGGTAAAAATCCACTTTCCTTATATGCATTTACCAGTCCAGCCTGCATACGATCATTCATTTCAGGGTAGATGAGATTCAATAAGGGAAATAAGCTTCTAAATGTATCCCAAAATCCGGTATCTGTAAACATTTCTCCGGGTAGAACCTGTCCGTTATAAGGACTATAATGCACCCTTTTTCCTTTTGCATCTATTTCTGAGAAATCTCGCGGAAATAAAGTCGAACGATACAAACAGGAATAAAAAGTTTTTAAACGATCAATATCTGGATCTTTCACCTCAACACGTCCCAATACTTCATTCCATTTCGCTTTTCCTACCGCAACTATCTCATCAAACGTTTTGCCTTTAACTTCTTTAAGGTTTAGCTCCGCTTGTTCAAAGCTGATGAATGATGATGCAACACGAGCGATAACTTGCTCACCTCGTTTCAAATTTTTAAATCCTACGATAGCACCTGCATGGTTATCTTTCATTTCTAATACATCATTTTTGATATCGCCACTCTTTACAGCTGCTTTAAAATCAAATGAACGATCAAAAACGATGACAAAATAGTTTTTAAAGTTATCAGGCACGCCACCACTATTCCGGGTGTTATACCCGATTATCTTATTTTCTTCTGGAATTACTTTAATGTATGATCCTTTATCGAAAGCATCAATAACCACCTGAGCTGCTGCAGTTTTTGGAAAGGTAAAACGAAATATTGCCCCTCGCTCCGATGGTGTTAATTCTGTAGTCACATCATGATCTGCAAGATATACACTGTAGAAATACGGTTTTACGACTTCTGCTTTATGGGAAAACCAGCTCGCACGCTTTTCTTGGTCAAAGACTGGTTCTCCAATTGTTGGCATAATAGAAAACTGTCCATAATCATTATTCCAAGGACTTGGCTGATGGGTTTGTTTAAAACCTTTGATTTTATCTGCCGTATATATATAGACCCAGCCATCACCCATATTGCCTGTTTGTGGTGTCCAGAAATTCATGCCCCATGGCATTGCAATAGCTGGATAGGTATTCCCATTTGACAATTCGTACTTAGACTGTGTCCCGATCAATGGGTTGACATAATCGACAGGACTAAATGACTGTGCTTTGCTCAACTGAACAGAGAGCAATAAAACTAATGCTCCTAAAATTTTTTTAAAATTCATTATTGTATTTTTCATTTTGATTGAAACCGCAGGAAGCAAGGTTTCAATCTTAATATTTAAATTTTGTTAAATTTACGTATCCCTGCATTAACTTAATATATGATACTGTTATAATTACAAAAATTTTAGGTTAAATGGCATAAAACAAATCAAGGTCTTAAAAAGACCTCGATTTGATTACAAACAAACACTACCAACCTACATTTTGAATTAGTTTCTCATTTTTCAGTACTTCATTATTCGGAATTGGAAATAGATAATCCCGCTTTTTAAAAATTCTTGTTTCGATTACCGTTCTCTTAAAGAAATCATTTCCATCGGCATTCAGATTCATTCCATAGACTGGTCCTCCACTGACATTTTCAGCAATTTTCCAACGACGAGTATCAAAATAACGGACATTTTCAAAAGCAAGTTCTACTTGACGCTCTTTTCTAATTGCCTCGCGCATTGCCGCCTGCCCTGCAGGAATAGCAATATCTCCTTCGCCATATCCTGGTACACCAGCGCGTTTTCGGATCAAATTGACATATTTTAAAATATCTGCATTTCCTGGAGAAGATTCATTCAATGCTTCTGCATAGTTCAAATAAATATTCGCTAGTCTTAACAATAAAGCTCCTCGATTATTCCCGTTTGTTCCAACGTTCTTTCTCACTGTATAACCGGTAGGCGTTACATCTGATGTGCTTTGGGATCGGCCTGAATTTCCACTATAATTGAACCATGAGATGACAGGTGTACTACTATTTGCTTGATTAAGCCAATAACTTCCACTATAAGTAATTCCTACATAAAAACGTGGTTCACGGTTTACATACATTTTAAATGTTGTACGATCTGCAACATCATAGGGAGCCTTATAGTTAACAAATCCTACTTCAGAATATTCAGATTTTGAATCGGTAACCGCTAATCCATTTTTCATAAAATAAGCATCTACCATTGCCTGCGTTGCTCCAAGAGCTCCTCCCCCTTGTGCTGCTGATGGGAAACCGACATGTTTTGGTGTACGGTCATATTGTGCATTATTTCCACTATTTGATCGAGCAAATATCCACTCCTTATTCCAATCTATAATCATTACATTGCGGCATGATAAATATGCTGCAACGAAAGGGTCTGCATTTGTTTCCTGATAGAGATCATAATAAGTTGGTACAAATTCATCTATAAACTCCTTGGAAGCCGTTGCAGCAATCTGCCACTTCTGCTTATCTTCTGTCGCACTAAATAAAGCTGTTCCATCTGGATTTTTCAGTGATGCAAAGTCTGCATTTCCATTGTATAAAGGACTTGCCTTTAATAAGAGTGCTTCTGATTTATATGCCTTTACGACTCCCTTTGTAATCCTTCCGTATTCATTATTATTAGGACGATATGGTAATTCTTTATATGCTTCATCTAATTCGTCAACGATATAATCAATACAGGCATCAAAAGGAGTTCTTGCAAGTTTAAGGTCAGAAAGAGGTGCATTGATATCGAGTATCTCTTCACCAATCAACGGTACAGCCCCATATGTTTTTACTAAATAATAATAATAGAGTGCCCGAAGTGCTCGTGCCTCTGCTTTGTATGTTGATTTCATGACTGATGTCACTTCAACAGGGTTTGCATTATCAATATTTTGAATAAAGTATGATGCATTTCGGATACCTTCATAGTAGCTATTCCAAAATCCAGCAACAACACCATCAGTATTGCTCCATACACTTGAAATCATGTTATTTGCATAATTAAAATCCCAGGTATATTTGGCTTCATCGGAGGCCGCAGTCCATGGACCTGCATTACCCGAATTTGTAAATCGTTGTACCAGTTCGTTAGGAATAACACTGTATATATTGGCTAGAAACTTATCTGTATTCGTTTTGGATTTGAAAATATCCTCTACGGTAATCACATCATCAGGTACTTGATCCAAATAATTTTTACAACCATTGAAAGATGTCAAAGCTAAAGCTGCAATTATCATCCAGCTAAATTTATTTATTTTCATTTTTGTAAGATTAAAAGTTAAAATGTTGCTTGTATTCCCATTGAGATTGTTCTAACATTCGGATAACGTGTGCCATTTCCGGTATTCAATTCAGGATCCCAAAGCTTAAATTTGCTCCAATAAAGTAAATTGACACCTTGGACATAGATACGCGCATTCTTCACATTGATCCTTTCCAAAAAGTCCTTTTTAAAATTATAGCCAACATCCATTGTTTTTAAGCGAAGAAAATCTACATCTTTCACCCACCATGTTGAAGCTGCTGAATTATTCTTATTAGCTGCATTTCCATAAGCCAGTCGTGGGTAGAATGGATTTTCCAATGGATTTTCTTCTGTCCAACGGTCTTCTGCAATCGCATAAAGATTGCTTCTTTCGGCACCGGTACTGTTATTAAAAGGAATAATACCGTCTCCACCTATTAGGCGTTGAGCTCCTGAAGTGCCTTGAAAAAATGCGCCAAAATAAAACTGCTTATAGGAAACATTAACTCCAAAACCAAAGACTGAGTTGGGTACATCTCCATGACCTATCCAGCTCACATCATTAGCATCAACCAGACCATCACCATTTAAATCTTTATAACGAATATCTCCTACACGCTGCGCTCCTAAAGCACTTTGATCTGCATGATTTTTGATTTCATCTTCCGACTGAAATAAACCATCGGCCTGATATCCATATATTCCCAATACGTTGTTACCTCTTCTTTCCATATATGGAAAAGGCTGTCTTGGTTGATCATTTTCAAGAATCTTATCTTTATTATAAGTGAAAGTAGCGCGTAGATCTACATGAACATTTCCAACTGGAAATGGTGCTAATTCTAATGTTCCATCAATACCTTTATTTTCAATAATTCCCAAGTTAGCCCAAGGATTATTGGTCAATCCAACATAGTCAGGAAGCGAGGCTCTCTGTAAAAATACACCTGTTCTTTTTTCTTTAAAAAAATCAACTGTTAATGATAATTTACTTTTTAGTGTTTTTATTTCTAAACCTAGATTTTGTTTATGAGATTCCGCCCACTGTACATTTGTTCCATAGTCTGAAATCGCTGTACCTCCATACCCCGTATTACTAAGACCGTTACCAAAAGTATAACCTCCCGCATCCGTATTGACTAAAGTCAGATAACCAAAACGACGAGTACCACCATTACTGCCATCTCCAACTTTACCATCAGAATAACGTAATTTTAAAAAGTTAATTCCATTTTTCACTGGTTCAAAAAATCTCTCATTCGAAACTACCCAGCCGACCCCAAAAGAAGGGAAGAAACCAAACTTCATTCCAGGAGCAAAGTTTTCAGAACCATTATATCCAAAATTACCTTCCACAAAGTACTTATCATCATAAGAATAGGTTAAACGTCCAGCTGTTCCCATGTTACGAAAAGGCAATGACGATGTGACATTATCTGCAAATGCTTCTACGATTTCACGCTGATTATACAATAACATAGCTGAGATTTGATGCTTGTCTGCAATCACAGTATTATAATTTAAAGCAGCTTCGGTGTAAAACTGTCTATTGGCATTATTTGATTTAGAGAATGCCAAATCATCAGCACCCTGCGAAATAATATTTAAGATGGGATTACCTTGATCGTCATATGGAAACAAACGATTTATCAAATAAGTACTCCGATTTCGGGTACGATTGATGGTATGTTCATTCCAGATATCAAATGAATATAAAGCTGAAAAATTCAGTCCTTTTAACCAAAATGACAAATCTTGTGTCAGTCTAGCATTTGACATCACTCGATTGTTAAAAATATTTTGGTAACCTGTTTGCGTTATTTGTCCATATGGATTTGGTTGTGCACCTGCTGAACTAACGCCAGGAACAAAGTTACCTGGATACATGGCTGGATATAAGACTGGATTAGTCTGCATAACATTGCCAAAAGCTTCCTCGGGTTTTACTCCGGGATAATTGATATTTCCGATATTTCCCTGTACTCCCAATTCGAATTTTGTTGTTGTCGTCCAATTCATCGAGATATTTGAAGTAAAATTGTAGCGCTTAAATCTGGTTGTAGCATCATACTTTTGTAGCGCATCAGTTCTAAGCAAACTCGATTCATCATAATAAGCTCCAGAAACATAATAGCTTGCGAATTCTGACCCACCACGGGCACTAAAGTTTGCACGACGATTGCTTGCTGAATTCTTAAAAAGTTGATCCATCCAGTTCACATTTGGGTACAGATAAGGATCTTGTCCTAAGATGGTATTGTTGATATAATTATTTGAATATTCCTTTTGCATTCCTGTAGCTAATCGTGCTTCATTACGCAATAACATATAGGTTACTCCATCTGTTAATTCAGGTCTTTTTGTAAATGATGTAAAACCTTGATTGTAATTAAACATTAATGATGGCTTGCCCGTGATTCCTTTTTTTGTACTGATTAAGATCACCCCATTGGCTCCTGCAACACCGTATACAGCAGTAGCCGAAGCATCTTTCAAAATAGTCAGTGAGGAAATATCTTCTGGATCAAGACCGTTAATATCACGCCCTTGTACTCCATCAACTACTACTAATGGCCCTGTATTTCCAGACATACTTGAGATACCTCTAATCCACAAGTCGGCCCCATCTGCACCCGGAAGTCCTGAGCGCTGTACTCCAACCAGTCCAGAAATTCTTCCTGCTAACATGGTACTTAGGTTAGCTACCGGAAGTTTAAGGTCTTCAACATTTACGCTTGATTGGGCACCGACTACTGAAATTTTCTTTTGTTGACCGTAGCCCACAACCACAACTTCATTAATACCATTACTTGTTGCTTTTAAAATAACATTTATCGTAATTGCATTATTGATAACTGTGCGGAAAGTTTCATATCCGATATTGGTTATGGTCAAAGAATCACCTCGACTTGCAAGTATTTCAAATTGTCCATTTTCTTTGGTTGCAGCAGAGTTTTTTGTCATTAAATTGGTCACTGTTACTCCTGCCAGATTTACATTCATCTCATCACGCACAATTCCTTTTACAAGAACCTGCCCTGCTTGCTGTGCAAAAGTTTCATTGCCCCAAAAGCAACTACAAAAAGCTATAAGAACAAATATTGTTCTGATTATATTTTTCATCATCTAATAGGTTTATTATTGGTTAGCACTTTTTTGAGGATCCGAGATCAATCGCCATTCGGCCATTTGAAACAGACCTGTTCCACCAGCAATTTCCTTGATATTCAGTCTGTAAAACTTGTATTTGGTTGTATTGGAGATGTCAAAGCGTACCTTAAAATTTCGATCTGGGAAAGTGTACCCAGTCTTACTTTCCAATGTTGTCCAGGTTTCTCCATCGTTGGAGGCAACTAGATCCCAATTTTTAGGGTCTCTTCCAGGAGCATCATTGGCAGAGGCTAATACATAAGAAGTTACGGCAATTCCGCCGGGGAAAGTTAATTGTAGAAAAAGATCATTCACATAGGGATTAATTAGAAATTTTGTTGAATAGTCGTCATCGACTACTTTTGGAGAGCCCTCACCAGCACCTGAACCACCACTATTTTCATGGTTAACAGTGAGTTTACCATAAATCGTGATGTCCATTTCAGGCTCAGTTTCTGGGGGTAATAATTCATAATGCTTGACTTCTGTTTTTTGACAAGCACTAAAAGACAACAGCATGCCCACGAAAAGCAATAGTCGCCTAGATCTGGTTAGTTTGTTCATAATAGGCTTAATTAGTTATACTAAAACGAATTAGTACTCTAATATAGAGAAGCCTATTTCAAAAACTTGTTAATCAATTGTTAACATCATTCTTTTTCTATTAATTCCTGATCAAACGTGTGATAAAGCCAACTTTGTAGATTGTTTCAATTTTTAATTGATTAGAATTTAAGAGCACTTTCCGTATTTTAGAAATAAAGACATCTAGACTGCGTCCCATAAAATAGTCACTTTCCCCCCATAGTTTATTGAGTATTTCTTCTCTGGTCAGTACGCGATCTAAATTTTGCAATAGATATTTCCACACTTCAAATTCACGTGCAGTCAAACGTAATGTTTTCCCTCCATTAACACGTACTTCCATAGCACTGCAATACAAAACAACATCTGCAATTTGTAGTTCTTCTATCTTTTTCTCTTTGCCACGCGCTAAAATATTGTTCATGCGCCATAAGAGCTCTTCCGTATCAAATGGTTTGGTGACGTAATCTTCTGCTCCTAGCTTGAGTCCTGCAATACAGCTTTCCTTTGCATTCCGTGCTGTTAAAAACAAGAAACGAAATCCAGGTTTCAAAACCTTTATCCGCTTCACCAATTCAAAACCATCAAATGATGGCAGTTGAACATCGACTAGCAATAAATCGAAATTTTGTTTTTTACTCAACATTAAAGCTTTATCCCCATCATCGACTAGCTGTACATGAAACCCACTTCTTTCCAGATACCATTGTACCTCTACTCCAAGATCTGCATCATCTTCTATAAGTAATATTTTTCCTTCCATATCCTATTTACTAATTGGAATTATTATTCTAAAAATAGTCCCCTGATCTTGAAAAGTCTCCAGGTCAAGTTTCCATTTATGTACCGCAACAATATTATAAACAAAATATAAACCCAACCCTAATCCTGTTGAGGATCTGATCTGCCGACCTCTTTGGAACTTATTAAATATGCGACTTCGATCCTGTTTATCAATTCCAAACCCATTGTCGCCAATTTCAATCATTAACGATTTTGGGGAAATATATAAAACATTTACTTGCACTCTCTTGTGTTCACTTACGTTGTATTTCAATCCATTTTCAACTAAATTGGTGATTAAAGTGGTTAACATAAAATGATCGTAATAAACATATAAATCAACTGTATGAGGTTCAAAATTCAATACTACAGTTGCTTCTTTTTTCCATTTAATTTGACTATCAAGAATAATATCATTGAGATCTTTTACTAAAAGATGTTTTTGAAATTGTGCAGCCTGTGGATCAAAAGCTGACACCTCCAATGCTTGATTGATCAGTTTATCTAATCTTTGGGTCTGCCTAGTGATGACATCCACACTTCTGTAACCACCTTCCCATTTTTTATCTTCCAGGTCTGCTTTTAAATTTTTGACAGAGACCTGTATGGTTGTTAAGGGTGTCTTAAATTCATGCGTCACATGATTAAAAAAATCGGCTGAAATCTCATTCAATTTTTTTTGTCTTATCCAATTTCTCATGGTAATGAAAAATAAGAAAACGATGACTAAAATACTACTGCTCGATAAAAGCAACAATGGGGCAATAGCCATAACTATATTTTTTACCTGATTGTGCTTACTAGCATATAACTTAAAGGCAATTAAGCTAGAATTTTTGGAGGGAACTGTAACCGTAATGGCAGAGACAATATTTTGCGGACGAACGACCTCAAACTTTCCATCGATTAATCCATCTTTATCTGTCGAATTAACTTCAAACAATGAGTAATAGATTTTACCGTCAAACGTTAGCGCAAGCTTATCCAAATACAAAGCATAATCATACTCGGTCAAGTCCAGTTTTAGGTTTCGAATGATATTGTGAAACTGAATCTCAAAATCTGCTTTCTTTTTTAATTCTCCCAAAATTTCATTTCCCAGATCTTTTAATTTACGGCGAAAAAGCTTTGGGTCTTCATGATACAGCTTTTGTAATGTTTCATACTGTGGTACCAAGATCGAATCAATAATTGCCTGCCCCCCTGGATACAACTTGTCATTGATGATAGATTCCTCATATGCTAATTTGATCTCTGCCTTTTCATTTTTCAGGAACTCAAGCTGTTCAATTTTATAAACGCTCGATATCAGTCTCAATTGAAGTAAAATTAAGACCACAAAGCTGGTAATGGCTACTGCTTGAATGATCTTAATTTTACTCATCTTCTTATTCATAAACTTTATCATTGACAGGTCCACAATAAACGATCTGATCTATGCTTTTATGAAACTTGATTTATTTATATGATAGGTCAATATAAAAATCTATTTCCCTGGCTTATCAGTCATCTCAAATTGCAGTGCCCCTCCATTCATAATGGCAGCATAAGAAAGTTTCAAATCAGCTAAAGGTTGACCATTTAAGCTTACTTTTTTTACATAGACATTTTTTTCGGATTGATTTTTCACATCTATTGTAATCGTTTTCCCATTTTCTAGGTTAATCTTTGCCGATTTGACCAATGGACTCCCTATCCAGTAAGCATCATCTCCAGGTGCAACTGGATAAAAGCCCAAAGCAGTAAATAAATACCATGCAGACATCTGGCCACAGTCATCATTTCCACCTAAGCCTGCATGTCCATTATGATATTGATTCCGGATGATCTGACGTACACGAGCTTGTGTTTTCCAAGGGCTAGCGGTTTGATTGTATAAATATGCGACATGGTGCGATGGTTCATTACCATGTACATAGTTACCAATAATTCCATCGCGAGTGATATCTTCTGTGTGTTCGAAATATTTATCTGGTAATTCCATTGTAAACAAGGAATCCAGATAGTTTTCTAATTTCTTGGATCCCCCCATCATTTCCATCATAGCCACTGGCTGATGTGGTACATATAAACTGTAATTCCAAGTATTACCCTCTATGAATCCTTGACCATGGGTCTCCAAAGCATCGAATTTAGATCTAAATATTCCTTTTGCATCTTTAGGTCTCATAAAGCCGATAGAATGATCATAAACATTTTTCCAATTTGATGCTCTTTTAATAAAATCTTTGTAAATGTCGTCTTTACCTAATTTTTTAGCAAGTTGCGCGATACACCAATCATCATAAGCATACTCCAGTGTATTGGAAACTGAAGTCCCAGAAATTTCATCTGGTACATATCCTAAATCGATATAGGATCCTATTCCTTCATATTTACGTGCATTTGCTGTTTGAACGCATGCTGCCAACGCGGCTTCGGCATCTCCTTTGTAAACTCCTTTCAAAATTGCATCTACCACCACCGAGACTGAATGATACCCGCTCATGCACCAATTATCATTGGCATAATGCGACCAAATAGGCAACATTTTCAAGACACTTTGATCATAGTGTGCCATCATGGATGATACCATATCGGCATTGCGCGTAGGATTGATTAAATTCATTAATGGATGGAATGCCCTAAAAGTATCCCATAACGAAAAAGAGGTGTAATTGGTAAATCCTTTTGCCTGATGCACTTCTTGATCCAAACCTTTGTATTCTCCATTCACATCCATATACACTGTCGGCATCAGACTGGCATGGTACATGGCGGTGTAGAAATTAATCAGATCTTCTTTGTTCAGCATATCCACCTGTACTTTGTTCAGTTCCTGCTCCCACGATTTTTGACCCGCTTTCACATAATTTTCAAAGTTCCAATCTGGTGCTTCGTGTTCCATATTCGCAAGCGCATTCTTCATACTTACGGGACTTAGTGCTACCTTCATCAAAACCTCCTCACCATCCTTCGTGTCAAAATCCAGATTCATTTTGATCTGATGTGCGGCTAAATCCGGAAAATTATTTTTTTGATCAAATTTTCGCCAAAAACCCGCATACACTTGTTTTGCATCTTCATACTTAGCTCCATAATTTTTAAATGCTTTCGAAGTTTTAATCGCAAAATAAACTGTCCTTGTTCGAGCCCACCCATTAGTTTGACGGTAACCTACGATCGTCGAGTCATTCAAAACACGTACTACAGTCCAAACATTTTTAGCTTCGTAATTATAAATGCCGGCGGTTAAATCTAAGATCAAGTGTGAAGCATCAGATTTTGGAAATGTATACCGATGTATGCCCACACGACTTGTGGTCGTCATCTCTGCTTTAATCTGATGTTTGTCTAAGAGTACCTTATAATAATTTGCTTCTGCAACCTCATTACTGTGTGAATATGGTGAACGATATCCATCCTGTGGTCTATCGGCAGTACCTGGATTCAACTGAACTTTACCCTGTGTGGGCATAACTAAGATGTCACCCAGATCTGAATGTCCTGTGCCACTAAAATGAGTATGGCTGAACCCAACGATGGTCGGATCATCATATTGGTATCCTGCACAATACTTGTAGACATCACCATTATATTTACCATTCATAGCATATGGAATGGTGTCTGTATCAGGACTTAGCTGTACGGCCCCAAATGGTACTGTTGCTCCTGGAAATGTATGCCCCATGCGGGCTGTACCAATTAAAGGTTTTACGTATTGTATTAAATTGGACTGCGCCTGTAGCAGGTTAGGAAACAGGAACAATCCTAAATATAGGAGTTGTTTACTTTTCATAAGTTTAGATTTTTAAAGACTTGGAGCCTGGCTATAGTTTTTCCATAACTCATCTAGTGTCTTTCCGGTTTGCTTTTCCCAAAATCCATCTGTAAAGGTTTTATTCCGCATTGCCAAATCTAGATTTTTAACAAATCCTTTTTTTACCTTTTTCTCTATCCAAAAGAAAAAACGGGCGGTTACACGATAAGAGTCTGAATACTTTTGGCTTGCATTCCATTCTGGTAATTTCCAATTTGCACCAGCATTGTCTATACCATCGGCAAAACGGACATAATCAGCGATTCCTTCTGTAATCCACCAAGGTCCAGAGCCATTGGGGTAGCCTTGCACGATATGCATCACTTCATGGGTTACGACATCTATATCCCCTGGGTTCTTCGCAAACCATTCAGGACTATACCTTACTATTCCACCGGCTGTGGCGGCTACTCCTTTATAATCGGGATCGATCACAAAAGATACTTTTTTCATTGTCTTTTTGTTATACGTTTTTGCCAACTTCGGGTAATTGACAAAAAAAGTATGGATCAATTTTTCTTTCAAAACAGGGCTGAAATCTTTATCCTTATTTATCCAAATCAATGTGTAACCATTCTTTGTAATACTATCCGTATCAACTGCTACCTTACGATCATGTTCTGTATGGTTCCAGTTATCTTGAGCAAGGGCTGATTGACCAGCAATCAACCCTATTACACAACCAACTATCTGACTAAATTTCATTTGTCATTATTTTTTAAAAACTGTCTTTAATTCTGTACTCATCGAATAAGGGGCTGCGTCTAATGTAGCTCCGCGGTTGTAGTTTGGTTTAGACGTCATATCAAAGGATAGTGTTCCCCCTTTCACTAATTCTTGGTGGCTCAACCAATTCTTAGTGTAGGATTTTCCATTAACTTTTAAGTCATTGACATAGAAATTCTGTGCACTAGCTTGATTTCCGAGGATCTCTACTGTTTTACCATTTTCCAGTTTTAATGTTGTTTTTGCGAAAAGTGGTGCTCCCAATACGTATTCATCGGTAGCAGGACAAACCGGATAAAATCCAAGTGAAGAGAAAACATACCAAGCCGAAGTTTGACCATTATCTTCGTCTCCACAATAGCCATCGGGAGTAGCTTGATACATACGATCTAAGACCTGACGAACCCAATATTGTGTTTTCCAAGGTTGAGCACTATAATTATACAAATAGATCATGTGCTGGATGGGTTGATTACCATGCGCATACTGTCCCATATTCGCGATCTGCATTTCACGAATTTCATGGATAGTACCCCCATAATAACTATCATCGAAAGCTGGTGGCTGTGTAAATACACTATCTAACATCGTATTAAATTGTTTATTTCCCCCCATCAAACCGATTAATCCTTCTATATCGTGGAAGACACTCCACGAGTAATGCCAGCTATTGCCTTCGGTAAATGCATCACCCCATTTCAATGGATTGAATGGACTCTGAAATTTGCCGTCTTTATTCTTTCCGCGCATTAAGTTTGTTGAAGAATCAAATAGATGACGATAATTTTGTGCTCTTTTTGCGTACAGTTCAATATCTGCTTTCGGTTTTTTTAATGCTTTGGCTAATTGATAAATTGTAAAATCATCATACGCATACTCCAGTGTACGTGCTGCGTTTTCATTGATTCCTACATCATAAGGCACATAACCTAATTTGTTATAGTACTCAACTCCTTTACGGCCTACTGCAGTCATTGGTCCCTCATTGTTGGCCCCATGCTTCAAAGCCTCATAAAGTGTATTGATATCATATCCTCTCAATCCTTTAATATAAGCATCAGCCACTACAGAAGCAGAGTTATTACCGACCATGATATCTGCAAAACCCGGACTACTCCACTCTGGAAGAAATCCACCTTCTAAATACGCATTTTTCAACCCTTCTTGCATTTCAACATTGATGGATGGATACATGAGATTCAGGAATGGATATAGCGCTCTGAACGTATCCCAAAAACCTGTACCACCATATAAATATCCTGGTAATATTTTTCCATTATAAGGACTGTAATGTACTTTTTCTCCAGAGGCATTGATTTCATATAATTTATTTGGAAAGAATAACGTACGGTATAAGGTCGAATAGAAAGTACGCATCTGATCGATATTATCACCTTCTACAGCTAATCGACCTAGCTTTTCATTCCAGATCGCTCTTCCATCAGCCTTTACTTGATCAAAAGTACGGTTACCTAATTCATTGAGATTGAGCAGTGCCTGCTCTGCACTGATAAATGAAGAAGCTACACGAACTTGAACAGGTTTAGATTTATCTTTTACTTTAAAGCCTAAAATTGCTCCGGTCTGATCTGCAGTGGATTTTAATTTACCTTTAAAACGTTCCTTACCTTCCCAAGTTGAGTAATTGTCAAAAGGTTGATCAAATATTAAGACAAAATAATTCTTAAAATTTGTCAATTTTCCACGAGAGTATCGTGTAGAATAACCGATAACCATATTCTTTTCAGGAATAATCTGTACTTCAGATCCCTTATCGAATGCATCAAGGACAACAAATGCTGAATCTGTCTTATTAAAAGAAAATTTAAAATAAGCGGCACGCTCTGTCGGTGTTAATTCTGCAGTTACATCATGATCCGCTAAATACACGGAATAATAGTAAGGAGTTGCTTTTTCAGCTTTATGTGAAAACCAACTGGCTCTTTCTTCTTGATCAAAAGCGGCTTTACCGGTTACTGGCATTAAAGAAAACTGTCCGTAGTCATTCATCCATGGAGACGGCTGATGCGTCTGCTTCAATCCTCTTATTTTATCTGCGGCATAGGTATATTGCCAGCCATCGCCATTTTTCCCGGTCTGAGGAGTCCACATGTTCATACCCCAAGGTAATCCGATTGCAGGATATGTATTTCCGTTTGACAGCGAAGGTTTTGAATCTGTTCCCATAAGCGGGTTGACCAAATCAACAGGATCAACAGCTTTGCCATTTAATTTCTGGGCAGAAACAGTATTCGTACAAAATAAGGATAGGCTTAAACTCCATGCTATCCCCCATTTTAGGGTTTTAAAAATCATATGTGGTAAGTTAAATTGACATAAATTGGGTATTTCAACATCATAGCGAAGAAATAATTGATTTAACGAGATTAAAGATAAAACCTTTTAGCAATAAATAAAAATAAAATTAACAGCAATTTGCAATTCCTATCTTCTTTATTACAAAGGAGGTATAACAAAAAATAGAAATGTCATCTGAAAGTCTTTTTTACTCACCTTTGGGAAATTATCACATATTTAGCCTATCCTTGTATCAATATAATTTTTAAATAAAATGAATAAAGGAACTGTAAAGTTTTTCAATGAAACTAAAGGATTTGGTTTTATTACCCCTGAAAATGGTGGAGACGATGTATTTGTACACATTTCAGGCTTAAAAGACCAAGTTAGAGAAGGCGATAGCGTTAGCTACGAAATTGAAAACGGAAAAAAAGGCTTAAATGCTGTTAATGTAAGAATAAACTAATTACTATTATATTTTCTTGCAAAAGCAGCTTCCTCACAGGAAGCTGCTTTTTTTTGTTACAAACAGCAAAAACTCAAATCCAGATATACGATCTTTTAACTCCAGCATAAAAGATTCTTTAACGGTTCTTTTCGACCGTAAAAAAATGCTAACATAAATATGCTCAAGAACAATTAAATCCTTGAGCATAACTATACGATATAAAATATATTTTCCTTTACATACAGATTTTCTTATTTCAATTCGGACAATCTTGTCAAACCTTCCAAATAATAATAATCTGCATAAGCCAGTGGCACATCAATCTCCGAGTTGTGAGGTATACTTCCAACACTATGTTTTAATAAAAAGCCTCCATTTGTCCCATAGTCAGCAAAATAAGCTGGTCCAGATAATGTTTTTAGAGTTGACTTAGCAAAGGTTAAATAAGATCTACTCTCTTTCCCTGTAGTAAAAGTAGATAGGTCCACCAATGCTGATGCAACAACCGCCGCCGCCGAAGCATCTCTCGGTATATAATCAAGCTTCAAGTAGGCAAAGTCAAGATCTGACTTATACCCTTCCTGCTGTGCATTAAAATCCCAGTAAGGAATCTTATCCTTAGGTAAATTCTTATGATTCATATAAAAACTTGCCGCAGCTTTAGCTGTCTCCAGAAACTCTTTCTTTTTGGTTTCTTTATACATCATCGTAAAACCATAGATTGCCCATGCCTGGCCTCTCGCCCAAGTCGAATTATCAGCATAGCCTTGATTTGTTTGCCTATGGATGGCTTTTCCATTTTCATCATAATCCACAACATGGTAGGTACTGTGATCCGGACGGAAATGATTCTGCATTGTTTTGGTTGCATGGCTGATCGCAACATTTCTAAATTTAGGATCTCCTGTAATATCCGAAACATAACACAACATCTCCAAATTCAGCATATTATCAATAATTACAGGATACTGCCAAGTTGTTTTGCCGTCCCATGACTTCTTTTTATTCCACGATTTAATCAATCCTACTTTTGGATTATAACGTTTTAAAGCCGTATTAGCTGCGTGAATGATAATATCTTTATAAGCTTCTACCTTTTTTGGATCTTTGAGATATTTGATCGCATTACCATAAGAACAGTACATCACAAAACCAATATCATGGTGCTGGTCAAGGTTTTTCGCTTTCTCTAAAGCCTCGGTCCACTTTATCGCCTCGTTCTTTATTCCTTCGTCACCTGTTTTGTTGTATATGTACCAAAGCGATCCAGGAAAGAAACCTCCTGTCCAATCCCACTCACTCGTCACGACCAACTCTCCTTCCTTATTTATTGTTCTTGGAAAATTTCTCAATTTATCAGCTTCCTTTGCTAAATATGTATATTGCTTTTCCGAAGCTTCAAAACTTTTCTTGATAAATGGCAATTTAATAGGTATAAAACTTAGTGTTAAACCTGCCACTGTAAGCCCCAATAAAGGAATCAACATTTTTCTTTTCATAAGAATCTTCATAATATAAATAGTAAACACATAAAATCTCTTAATTAAATAGCATCTCAATATAATCTGTGCTATCTATTTTTGAGAATAACACAAAGGATACTAGTCATTCAAAATTATTTGACGGTAAATAAAATTATGTTGAATATAAAAGACCAAGCTTCATAATGAAACTTGGTCTTTTTTAATATCGATTATTATCTTTTTGATTTGAAAAGAATCACTGATGTAATAAATATTTTTTGATTAATTCAACTGTAATGATGCTGGTCCAAATTCTTCAAAATAAATGGCTGACTTCTCGACTCCATGTTCCAATAAAAAATGATAATGTTTTGAAATGAAGGGAGCCGGACCACAAATAAAATATTCTGCTTTCGGTTGCAATACCACATTTTTTATTTGTGCAAGCTCTACCCAGCCTTTATACTCAAATGCTGCTGTTTCCGCAATATGATCATAAAAAATATGGCGATCGATCTTATTATCCATAGCGATTTCTGCAAGCCTATCCTTGAATGCATGCACCGACTCATTTCTACAACCGTGTATCCAGGTAATTGGAATAGGTGATTCTACTTTATCTTTTACCAATTCTTCAAGCATCGCCATCAAAGGAGTTTGTCCGACTCCGCCACTTATAAATACTTTTGGGTTTTGATTTTCTGGTTGGAGCACAAATGTTCCCGCCGGTGTAGATAAATCGACCAAGTCACCTATTTCCACATGATTGTGCAGATGGTTACTGATCATTCCATCAGGATGTTTAGTTCCGGTTTCTCGTTTCACAGAAATACGGTAATATTTTCCATTTGGGGCACATGAAATACTATATTGTCGCGGTTGTAAAAGATCCAATTCTGGCAAGAATAAACGTAGGCTGATATACTGGCCTGGCAGAAAATCAGCCACTGGTCCGCGATCACTGGGATAAAGATAAAATGAGGTTATCTCTTCCGATTCTTTAATTTTTTGCTTTACAACAAAAGGTCTCCAACCAGACCAACCTCCGACTTTGGCTGTTTGCTTGCTATAGAGTGACTGCTCGTGACCAGACATCAGAGAAGCAAGTTGCCCATAAGCCAGAGTCCAAGCCTCTAACAGTTCCACTGAAGCAGCATCGCCTAGAACCTCAGCAATGGATGCAATTAAGTGATTGCCCACAATCACGTAATGTTCCGGACGGATAGATAAACTGGTATGCTTATGACCGATACCATTGACAACCGGCATCAATACACCTGGGTTTTCGATATGTTCTGCGTACGCCAGTACGGCCATTGCTAGCGCTGTCTGCTGTTTATTATTCTGCTGGTTGCCCATGTTGAACACATGTTTCAATTCAGGGTTAAGCTCGAACATACGTTTATAAAAATGTGTTGTCAACAACACACCATGCTCTTTTAAAATTGGCACAGTAGCCTTTACTAATTGTTTTTGATCTGCTGTCATGTTATATCAATAAAAATAAAAGATAATTACATCTTTTATTGTTGTAAAAAAATGCTTTTTTAAACAAAGTACTAGAAACGTGGCTAAGTGCTATATTTAATCATTTTTATATGATAAACCTAAAATAAATAAACTCATCTCTAAGTCTCACAAAGATAAAAACAATAAAAGACTTTATCATCTTTTATTAAAAAAATATGACACAAGCACGAAATATAGCCACTACTTTGCTATTTCAGGATCTGTATAGACATTGTAAGGGTTTATCTTTTTTGCTACGGCATAAGCGATCAATACTGCAGTTGCCACTGGAAATAGTAGGATATATGCACCCGGAGCCATACTGCAGATCAAGAACAAGGCAGTGAAACGACCATGAATAGCAGCTGCTAATGTCGAAGCGGCACCTACCAAGGCAAAATTTAAAATCAATAAATCTAAACCAAAAATCATATTGCAACACAATGCCACTGCCATACCCAAAAAAGCCCCAGCAACAATACTTGGCGCAAATACTCCACCATCACCACCGGCGCCCAAAGTAAGGGATGCGACCAAGGGTTTCAATATGACCAGAATCAGTAATGATATCGGAATCATCACTGCTCCCTGTGATGCTGTAGATAATTTGATCATTTGCTGAAGACCGTGATAACTATCTCCGTACAAGGCTGGAAAGAACAAAATAAAACTTCCAACGGTAAGTGCACCAATATTAACTCTCAAAAAATTACTATTTATTCGAGCAAAAAGTTTTTTAGAAGTCAAGACCAGTTTCATAAAATAATTAGCCAATACTGCTCCGAATACAGCGACCAACATCATAAACGGCAGTCCATACCAATGCCACTCCACAACTGGAAAGGATAACAATGGTTCTTTTTCAAAAAAATGTATCCCTACATAAGCGACAATTCCAGCTATTGTACAGCTCAATAAAACAGTTTTCTTTAATCCTCGAGCGATCACCTCAATAGCAAAAAACCAACCGCCTAAAACAGTTCCAAACAACACGGCGACACCCGCTGTCACGCCAGCACAAATTAGTTCACGCTTATATTTCATCGGTGCCCAGCCTCCTTTACTCATCTGGTTGCCTAATGTAGCAGTAGCCACTACAGTAGAAACCTCTATACCTGTAGATCCTCCAAAAATAACCGTAAGAAAACCGTTTATATAATGTGATGGAATTTTATATAATGGAAGATGATCCTGACGTGTATCCAGTGACCGGTAAATTTCACGAATGCCCTTATTTTTTTTATTTTGAAATACGTATTTCCTTAAAAAATAGATGATGGTAATACCTATGGATGGAAAAATAATATAGAGATAATGATTTATTTGCGACACATGCTCAAACAGATAATCTTGCCAATGGGTAGTGAGGTGTTTAAGTGTATACGCCAAAAGTCCAGATAGCACAGCGATAATAATACTGCCTATCATAAGCTTAAAATAACTGTACAGTTTTATTTTATCTTTCATGATCGATTTCCTATTCTGGCGCAAAGCTACCATAAAAAAATGCAGTAATTCAAGTATTTGCAAGAAAAACTGTGCAATATCTAAGCTACTACCATTGTTAATCCATGAATATAAAACTGTACATACAAACAGAAAATCAAACAGCACCTCAGTAACATATAAAATGTTATCTCAAATACTGAACTATTTAAATCAGTATAATGAATTATTTTTCAGTTATTCCTCGAATATTTAACAAAAATTATCCCTTGAAAGAGAAAAAAAATCACTGTAACAATTAAATTTATGTAGATTTGTAGCTACAAGCCATTGGACAATGAATATATCATTTTACAATAAATGATGAAAGAAAAGAACTAGAATAAATTGGAACAGATTATTTTTTACATCTTTTATTCCTTTTACTTATTTAGTAGACCAATGGCCGAATTAGCTGTTAGCAGTATTCCTTTTATTAATCATATTTTATTATCATGAATATCTTGGCACGATTTTTACTTCATGATGGGAAATTTGAATAGGGTATTACTGACAACTAAAACCAACAATTTTTAAAATTAGGTAGTTGTTTCAACATCTATCTTATATCAAAGTTATTGTAATAAAATCACCTACTATTTGAAACATGTTTCATGATTAACCTTACGTTGCTAAAGAGAAAATTTCGAAAAGACAATCCAAGATGGGTTATTCTTTTAATTGATTTGTTTATCGTATTTGTCTGTTATGCTATTTCTAATTTCATTTTTAATAGTATACATGAACAATATTCGACGGCTATGATGCTGAAGAAAAGTCTTCTTATTTTACTGGTGTACAGCTTTGCTTTCTCGATAATGGGAACCTATAAGGGAATTATTCGTCAAACTGGTATTCAAGATGCGATAAAGATTTTTAAAACTGTCTGGTTAGCATTTATGTTGTTAGCAATACCAACGATTGCTATTCGTTACTATATTCCAAAAGGAACCATTGCTGGCGATTTCTTACGCCTCTCGTACATCATACTTTTTATGCACAGCTTTTTCACCATGGTGATGTTGGTTGCAGCACGTGTGACTTACAGAAGCATTTATGACATGCTTTTTCTTCCCAATCGGAAAAATCGAAATGTATTAATTTTTGGAGCTTCCAGACCTGGATTAGTAGCTTACTCACTTTTACGTGAAGACCGCCGTATCAAAAATCATGTTGTTGCGTTTGTCGAAGATAAAGTTTCACGTGTAGGTAAACGTATTACGGGATTACGTATACTCTATCTAGAAAAAATAGATCAAGCCTTCATTGACCAATTCAATATATCAGAAGTTATTATTGCAGTGGAAAACAATGATCCCGAAAGGTTAGTACAAGTAACAGACCATTTTCAACAACTGAATCTTGAACTGAAAATCATGCCGAATTCACGGGTTATGTTAAATTCTGGTGCCAAACGTGAGATTCGTCCACTAAAGATTGAGGACTTATTAGGAAGAAAAGCGATTAAGATTGAAAATCCGGGAATTGATGCAGAATTGGACAATAAAGTAATTTTGATAACTGGTGCTGCCGGTTCGATCGGAGGAGAATTATCCCGTCAGATTTCACAACGCAATTACCGTCACCTTATTTTATTGGATCAAGCCGAATCACCACTTTACGATCTTCAACAATCACTAAAAGCTTCTCATCCCGATCGCGTTAAATGTATTGTTGGTGACGTTCGTGATAAGTTATTTTTGGAACGTATCTTTAAACGTTATCGCCCACAGATGATTTTTCATGCGGCGGCGTATAAACATGTTCCTTTAATGGAACAAAACCCATATGAAGCTATCTGGACCAATTTAATTGGCAGTAAAAATATGGCAGATTTGGCTGTTGCATATGGTATCCATAAGTTTGTCATGGTATCTACAGACAAAGCTGTCAACCCAACTAATGTCATGGGGGCAACAAAGCGGGCGGCTGAGATATATGTCAACAGCTGTAGCGCATTAGGAAAAACCAATTTCATTGTTACACGATTTGGGAATGTATTAGGGTCAAATGGATCCGTTATTCCATTATTTGAAAAACAAATGGAGCAAGGTGGGCCATTGACACTGACACATGAAGACATCACACGATATTTTATGACTATACCAGAAGCTTGTCTATTAGTTCAAGAAGCTGGTGTCATGGGCAATGGTGGAGAAATCTTTGTTTTTGATATGGGTAAATCTGTCAAAATTATAGATTTGGCCAAGCGCATGATCAAGCTGAAAGGTTACCGTTATCCTGAAGATATTGATATTAAGATCGTAGGCTTAAGACCAGGCGAGAAAATATTTGAGGAATTATTAGCGAATGATGAGAATACACAAAAAACGCATCATCCTAAAATTATGATCGCTCAAGTAAATCGAGAAGACATAGCTGAAAAATGTCATCTAATTGAGCAGTTGAGCCGTGACATTACTTCGTTTGACAAAAGTGATATCAATGACATGCAACTGGTGCTACAGCTCAAGAAAATTGTTCCAGAATTTAAGTCACAAAATTCGATATTTAAAGATTTGGACGAACATCTTGAAGAAAAAGTTACTTTAAACACTTAATATGCGACAAATTAAATATCGTTACAAAACAATAAATAACCCGCTTTACTAAGTATAAGCGGGTTATTTTTTTTGAGTTTATATCTGTGAATAAAAGATGAACAGTCGTTGTCTTAACCTCCTGTTTGTTTCACAATGAAATTACCCATCTATAAAGGCTCTCTTCAAATATTTTAATACAATTATTTCTCATACAATTCCAATTATTCTTTCGTAATTTGCCATCGAATTCTTCATCGAGTTGCTATTTATAAAAAATAAATTCATTCGATTCAAGTATTTTGGATGAGAATCCGGTAGTCAAATTTATATGTATTCAAAGAGTTCAATATAATGAGGCATAATTTAGCAATACTGATTTCCTTTTTCATATCATCCAGTTTGCAAATAGAGTAAGAACAAAGATGAAAGACAAAAAAATATATATAGCAGGTCATCGTGGTATGGTTGGTTCAGCAGTCAAAAGAAATTTAGAGAACTTAGGTTATCATAATTTCATTTTACGTAGTTCTGCTGAATTGGATTTAAGAAACCAGTCCGAAGTACAGGAATTTTTCAGGAATGAAAAGCCAGCCATTGTAATTGATGCTGCGGCAAAGGTAGGTGGTATATTAGCCAATAACAATTATCCTTATCAGTTTTTGATGGATAATATGCAAATTCAAAACAACCTTATAAACGAGTCATTACAAAACGATGTTGAAAAGTTTATTTTCCTAGGTTCTTCTTGTATTTATCCCAAATTTGCACCTCAGCCTTTACAAGAATCCAGTTTATTGACGGATAGTCTAGAGCCAACAAACGAATGGTATGCCTTGGCAAAGATTGCGGGGGTTAAAGCATGTCAGGCGATACGTAATCAATTTGGAAAAGATTATGTTAGCCTTATGCCTACAAATTTATATGGCACACATGATAATTTTGATCTCACAAGTTCACATGTCCTGCCAGCGATGATTCGAAAATTTCACGAAGCGAAATTAGAAGGACATACCACAGTCAACTTATGGGGATCTGGAAGTCCGATGCGCGAATTTTTATTTGTGGATGATTTGGCGCGAGCTGTTGCATTTGCATTAGAAAATAAGCTTCCCGAGTACTTATATAATGTCGGTACAGGAGTAGATCTTAGTATCAAAGATTTAGCCACTCTCATTCAATCTGTTGTCGGTCACCAAGGAGAAATTAACTGGGACAGCAGTAAACCCGATGGAACTCCACGCAAACTTATGGACGTAAGTAAGATGCATGAATTGGGATGGAAACATCAAATTGAATTAAAGGATGGTATTCAGACTACCTATCAATGGTTTTTAGAAAATCAGGATAACTACAAAAAAGTAAAATTATAAGTATTCAATACTACTTAAATTAAGCATATAATTAAGATGAAAATTGCATTAATCACTGGTGTAACCGGACAGGATGGCTCATATTTAGCAGAACTATTATTAGAAAAAGGCTATATGGTACATGGTATCAAACGTAGAGCATCCTCTTTCAACACACAGCGTATTGACCATATTTATATGGACCAACATGAAAACCATGTCAATTTTAAGTTGCATTATGGAGATTTGACCGATTCAACTAATATCATCCGTATCATTCAAGAAGTACAACCTGATGAAATTTACAATCTGGGGGCGATGTCACATGTTAAAGTATCTTTTGATTCACCAGAATATGTAGCGAATGTCGACGGTATCGGAACATTACGTATTCTTGAAGCTGTACGCATCTTAGGTCTAGAGAAAAAAACACGGATTTATCAAGCATCTACTTCCGAATTATACGGTTTGGTTCAAGAAGTTCCTCAGAAAGAAACTACACCATTTTATCCGAGATCACCTTATGGAGTCGCAAAGATCTATGGTTTTTGGATTACGAAAAACTATCGTGAAGCATATAAGATGTATGCTTGCAATGGTATTCTTTTCAACCACGAATCGCCACGAAGAGGTGAAACTTTTGTTACTCGCAAGATTACGATGGCTACAGCTGCCATTGCACACGGCAAACAAGAATGCTTATACTTAGGTAATCTCAATGCACAGCGCGATTGGGGGCATGCAAAAGACTATGTGGAAGCCATGTGGCTTATCTTGCAACAAGATGTAGCCGAAGATTTTGTCATCGCAACAGGGGTAACCACTTCTGTTCGTGAGTTTGTACGTATGGCATTTGCTGAAATAGGTATAGAACTCGAATTTGAAGGCAGTGAAGCTGCTGAAGTTGCAAAAGTAAAAGCCTGTAATCACCTCGATTATCAATTAGAAATCGGGAAAGTTGTTGTAAAAGTTGATCCACAATATTACAGACCGACTGAAGTCGATTTATTGGTAGGTGACCCAACTAAATCAAACACACAATTAGGGTGGAAGCCGAAATACGATCTTGCAGGTTTAGTAAAAGAAATGATGGAATGTGATGTTGCTTTAGTCAAAAGAGATTTCTTACTAGCCAATCATTCACAGGTTAAATAGATACGACCTCTCATAACGTTCAAAATAAATTAGGGTAGTGCATTGCAATGAGTTGATGCACTACCCTATTTTATTTTGAAGACAAATTTTCAAACGTTCTCCTATTAGTCTTTACTTATCCATCTACATTACTTTTTGAAAATACACGAGTTTTCCCGATTTTGTGATACCTTGGATAGTTACCTGTACCTTTCCTGCTCGATTATTATTTAAAAATTCGATCTCTTTTGCTGCAACGTTCTTATAGTAAACCAGTATGGGATTCCAGTACAATGTAATACGATCTCCAAAACCGCTTAAATTTAAATTTTCATTTACACTCTGAAAAGGGCGGAGTGATGTATATCCTTTAACTTTCTGCAAATCAACTAACCTTCCCCTATCTCGTACCACTTCAGAGGACGGGAGCGTATAAACGGCGACCACAGATCCACGACTAACCGTTGGCGTAGGTCCTTCAATTACCTTCACATAAGCAATTTCATTCATAGCCAGGTAGCTTACTTCCTCCGCAGTTGTTTCGATCTCATTGATATAATATGCGACAACATCACTTTTAAATTTCACGATTGGCACATTTGTCATGGGTTGACTAATAATCTGTAATCCTGCAATCTTACCCAGCTGTAGATAAGTAAACAGGTTAAAACTACCTTTGGCCTCTTTGTCGCCCTGAATATCTATGCCCCTTCCATCTTTTGAAAATAGTCCACTTTTAGCATATTTATTATTCAAATCTTTTACCCTTAGTTCATTTACTATTTTGCCGCTAATCTTTACTGTATCAAGTTTGGTTATATCCCTTTTCAACAAAGTCGCCATATACCGAGTTCTAAAATTATCAAGTAACGGATTTTTTTCTACTTCCGGGTTGATCCATAACGATCCTGCATATGGTATATTTCTCAAAGTATCTACCTTGGACAGGTCATAAAAAGTATAATTTACTTTAAAAGGTATAAACCTCATTTTATCCTCCACCTGCGTGACACGTAACTGTACGGTATCAAATGGAACATAGTCCGTTATTTTAAAACTATTCTCGCCATCAAAAGGTACTTCCATATAACGCATAACCGGGTCCAGTTCACCTTGATACCCAAATGAAATACCACGCTTCGCTTTTCCATCCTCAGCTAAGTTGTCTAAAGTCTTTTCTATTTTTTTCTTACCCTTTTCTTTTAACTCCATTTTACCATGTAATAGTAATATATCATCTGGTTTACTTTTACCATTATCTGGTATAATAAATTCATCTTTGGATAACGCTGCAATGTATCGCTCATCTTTAGTAATGTCTTGAACAAATTGATTTTCAAATGGCTTTTTTGCTATATTTTTAAATAAGAGATCTGATATCATCGTAGCAGTGCTATCTAATGGAAAAATTCCATCAATAATAGAAACTGAAACATTCGCCAGCTCACCTTCTGGCAATTGAACACGTAACAAATTTTTCCCCAATGGTTCCGAAGAACGATTGACAAAGCTAACATCTGGCGTTATAAAAGTTTCTTGACTTTTAGTGATCAAACCTTCTTTTTGTAATAGATTTCCATTTATATCGTACAGCAAAAATTGTAGAACACCATTTACTAATCCATCCTTTGGCAATACAAGTGTTTTTACATCTTGCCCATCCTGCATGATTACTTTTTCATCAAATAATTTCTGGTGATCGAGATAAGCTTGAACAATAACCTCATCGCTAGTTTTTCCAACTTTAGAAACCGTCAGTTTATATTTATCTGTACTTTCTCCTACAGTTATCTTATAACCATGATCAACAACGTTAGGTAATACTGTTTTAATTTTTCCACCACCTACCATCTGCCATTCCAAAATATATTCGTTGGACTCAGGAGTTAGGAATACATTGACTTCTCCATTTTCATCGCTTTCAAATTCTTCAACCACCTTTCCATCGACAGTTTTGATTCGTCCCTTAAAAGAACTATTTGCTGGATTTTTAAAGAGGAATCCAACTGGCTCATGAAGCAGCATCTGTTTTATTTTCGGATACATTATCAATTCTGGTATTTGACTCATTCCGCCATTCAATACAATTTTCTCCTCTTTTTGATAAATAGCAATACTTTTATCATAAATCAGATTAGGAAAATCAACCGTGTTTTTTGTAAAAGCATTCAATAAAATCCGATGTTCAGTGTAGTTCTTAGGCACCAAATACTGAGCTGCAAAAACTCCATCAACCACAACATAAACATTATTTTCCAGTACCGCTCCCTCTCCATCAGCCCAATCAATATAGACATTTCGTGTAGCACTATCCAAAACACCATCCGTCACTACATATCCCTTAAACAAGATTGTATCCCCAGGAAAATACTCGGTTCGATCCAAGTGAATCGCTATTTTGGAGATTGATTGTGCCTGTGTAAAAAGACTAAGAGAAATTAAATAAAAAAAGGTAATGAAGCGCAGTACTTTCATGTATTTATTATGGCTTTGGTTTATAAAATTGAATGGTTAGCAATTCCCATCTAAAGTAATAATAAATCATAATACTTAAGTATAAAATTTTTAAGCTATTAAAATATCATAATTTGAATTTTCAACTAATGTTCACACCTCACTTCATAATAAAGGTTTTAGCAATTCATCTTGTCTAAATTCCAATCTTTCTTCTGATAATGATAAGATTAAAATAGTATAAAAGAAAAAATACATTTACTTGAGAAACTGTATGACATATGATATCGTCATACTATCCTTGCTAAGCAAGGTAACAGATTTTACTCTGTTAAGAATTTAAATGGGTATCACTAAAAGTAAAAAAGCACGAAATTAAATCCCGTGCTTTTTTTCAATACTACCAGTTAGGGTTCTGTTCTAACTTTTCATTTCTAGCGATTTCAGAAGTTGGCAATGGCCATAAATAATCCTTTTTTTCATCAAACCTTCTCAACGATGCATCTTGAAGTATGATATAATTTTTATCGTTAACCTTCATTGTCGATGCATCCCATTTCTGACCAGAGTCGGTTAAGTACTCACTAAATAGATAACTTCCATAAAGTGTTTTTGGCAATTCGAACTCAGCAGTCTTCCAACGTATCAAATCCCAATAAGCTAAGCCTTCAAAAGACAGTTCCACTTTACGCTCACGCCGTATTTCCGTCAGCATATTTAAGCCGTTGGCATTGACAAAAGCATTCGTCAGCTTAGCCATACTTACAAAATTAGGATTAGTATCCGTCCCTATATTAATCTGTGGCAATCTATCTCTCAGCGCATTGATCGTCTGGTCTAAAACAATGTCGGAGATAGCTCCATTCAATTCATACACCGCTTCAGCATAATTTAACAAAACCTCAGCATAGCGTATAAAAGGTCTATCTATATAAGATGCCTGCAAATTCCAGAAATTCTTATTCGCGTATTTACGTATACCATAACCACTTCTTTGTTGTGTGGGATGTGGAATTGTGTAATCACTGCTCGATATAAACTCATCTCCACGTTTGAATAAGGTAAAGCTCATGCGCGGATCTTTCTTATTAAAGTACTGAGCATGTGTCATCGTTTTATCCGGTGCTTGGTATAACGGTGATTTATCAATAGGCAGTCCATCTGCCATTAAATAGTTATCTACAAAGTTTTGTGTGGGTACGATTGTCCCTCCTTCGTAGTAACGCTGCACAGCAGTTGATACAATGGCATTTTCACGGCTTACCCCATATACTTTTGCAACGATATTTTCTTTATTAGCACGGCCATCACCAGCTTCCTGAAAAAGATTAAAGTAAGCATTATTCAGCACTTCGCCTTTTGTACCAGTACTTTTTTGCGTAAACAAACTATGAACATTTGAGCTGATCACTGCTTCTGCCGCATCTTTAGCCATCGTAAGGTGCTTGGTTGCATCTCCGTAATGATGATATTTCTCACGAGTACCTTCAAATAGTGCAATACGAGATTTCAACGCCAAGGCTCCTGTTTTAGATATTCGTCCATATTCTTTCGCCGCATTTATTTCATCTGCAGTCCGTAAAACAGAAGCTGCATAATCCAGATCATCAAAAATTAATTTGAGTATTTCATCACGACTTGCTCTTGGTAAATATACATCAGGGTCATCAACCCCCATTGTCTTAGTGATTAACGGTACACCACCAAAACGTTTAAACATTTCGAAATAATAAAGTGCTCTAAAGAAACGAGCCTCTCCAACATACCAGCCTACCTGTGTTGCATTCCCTCCTTTGTCCAGTACCTGCTGGGATTTTTCGATAAGTTGATTAGCCTGAAATATTTTGTAATAATCATAATCATCACTTTCCGCTGGTTTTACGCGGGAACCATCACTGATTTTATCCCCATTATTGTTGGGATAAGCATCTGTAGACCAGTTATCCATCGATACGTCCTTTAATGTTAAACCAGGGAGCGTACTATAAAAATAGTTCGCTGCCATACGCAGATCGCTCACTGTATTCCAGAAGTTAACATCACTTACAGTTGTTTCGGGAACTTCATGTATATCACAGGAAACAACAGAACCGAATGATAGAGAAGTTAATAGTAAATATATAAATCTTTTATTCATGATGATAATCAATTAAAAATCAATGTTTAAACCAAATGAGAACGAAGTCGTAAAGGGATAAGGATTAGAGATCGTACGTGTTGGTTCATTCTTATCTGTCGTTTTCATTTCAGGATCAATACTTCCTTTAAAGACACCCATCTTAGAGAATGTCAATAAATCTTCACCTGATGCATATATGCGAACTCTAGAAAAGGGTAATCTAGGTAACTTTTCTTTGG
The DNA here is from genome assembly GCF_012030425.1 of Sphingobacterium sp. B16(2022). Classification (GTDB taxonomy): domain Bacteria; phylum Bacteroidota; class Bacteroidia; order Sphingobacteriales; family Sphingobacteriaceae; genus Sphingobacterium; species Sphingobacterium anhuiense. The sequence continues at coordinate 505,664 of NZ_JAAUVN010000003.1, forward strand.
TTAAGGTATAGCCTAGCTGAATATTTTTTAATCGAGCATAAGCACCATTCAAAAACCATTTATCAGAACTCTGAAAATTATGATCCCCACTTAAATATGGTCTTGGAAAAGCAGCATCCCTATTATCAGGGGTCCAATAATCGGTTTGGAAACTCACCGGTAAATAATACGAATACAATAAAGGTTGGATCAATTCATTGCTTGGCTTAAACTTACGTTTTGCAATTCCTTGAATAAAGAAGCTAAAATCAAAATTCTTGTAGCCCATATTAACATTAAAACCAAACTGGTAACGTGGGTTGATATCTCCTAGATATACCAGATCACCGGTATTGCTAAGTTTACCATCACCTATACCAATCTTCTTATCATCATCAATATCTTTGTATCGTACATCGCCAATTCCAGGAACTCCTGTTTTATTGATAAAATCTTTATAACTTGGAGCCAGTGCAACTTCTGTCTCATTTTGAAAATAACCGTCCGTTAGGTATCCCCATATTGAATTCAGCGCATACCCTTCTACTCTTTCATTTACCCCACCGTTTATTATATCATTTGCACCACCATATTTAACTAATTTATTCTGATTGTCTGCTAAATTAAAAGCCACACCATATGTAAAGTCTTGACCTACTTTATCATTATAACTTATTGCGGCTTCCCATCCCCAGGTTTTCAACTTTCCGTCATTGGATTTTGGCACTCTAATACCTAAGGTTTCAGGTAAACTGACCTCCACCAACATGTTATTGTTAAATTTATTATAATAATCAAACGATCCTTTCAATTTTCTGTTCATTAAACTGAAATCCAAACCAAAGTTTTGAGTTTCTACAGTTTCCCAGGATAAACCAACAGCAGGTAATAAATCCTGATACAAATAGGTCTGTCTAACATCTCCTAGCACAACATCTGATTTACTTAACAACTGAGAGATAAAGTCATAATAGCCTATTCCCTGTTTTGAACCTACTTTACCCCAAGAGGCGCGTGGTTTCAATTCATCAAAAACTCCTGAAATACCATCAAACCAAGATTCCTTAGACATATTCCAACCAGCAGAAAACGAAGGAAAAACTTTCACACGGTCACCGACAGATAGGCGGGAACTCTCGTCACTCCGTACAGTAGCTTCAAAAAGATATTTTTCTTTGTAATTGTAATTGAAGCGTCCAAAGTAGGATTGCATCTTTTCCCGCTCACCCAGTTGTAAATTTGATTTATTTAACGCATCTGTCGTAAAATTTAGACTTGGATTATCATTCACGTACAGATTTTTGGTTGTTGCATTTACCGTTTGATAATCATAAGTATACAACTGGTAGCCGCCCATCACATGAAAATTATGATCCGAAGATAGCTTAAAGTCATAGTCTATGATAGCTTGATAATTCTGTCTAATGGTTTTATAATCCGTTATTGAATAATTATTTGGATTATTTAATTGAGTCGCTGAAGTTGGTAAAGGACCAGAAAAATATGTAACCGTTCTTCTAAAATTTCTATTTTGTCTATTAATATCTTCACGGCTATACATCGCTTTCACTTCGAGTCCCTTCACAAAATTATTAACCGTTGCTGTCACATTATTGAAATATGTACTGCTGCGATCCCTGTTAAAGCCACCATCTTTCAATAAAGCATAGCCAAATGCCGATGATGTACCACTGCGATAATAAGTACCATCTTCGTTGTAAAGTGGAAAACGCATTCGTGAAGAATACAACTGTCTTAATAAACCATTTCCACCACCATCAATGCCATAGCCCCCGTCTTGCGGGTTATCTGTTGCTTGATCGATAAAGGAACTTCCCAGATCCAGCTTAAGATACGAATTGACACGCGCAGAAAGGTTAAGACGTGCATTCCACCGTTCAAAATGATCTTCTCCAACTTTGAACATTCCCTGTTGCGTCATATTACCTAAAGAAGCCATGTAGGTAATATTATCGCTACCACCGGAAAACTGCAGGTTATGATTATATAGGTTATAAGATTTACGCACGGTCTGGTCAATTATGCTTTCCCGATTATATGTTCTCCAAAGGTTGTTGGCCCCTAAAACAAAAGTAGGGCCATTAACAGCATAATCCAGATCTTCGGCATTATATTCAGGTGCATCACCCGCATTAATTTTACCAAGGTTAACATAGTTCATTTCATCGATCAACGATAATCTTTTAGGCATATTGGCCGGTTGTTGCCAAGCCATATTACTCATCAAAGAAATACGGTTTCTACCTTTCTGTCCTTTCTTTGTTGTAACTAATAATACTCCTCCTGCAGATTGAGCACCATAAATAGCAGTCGCGCCCCCATCTTTAAGCACACTAATATTCTCAATATCATTCGGATTCAATGCCGTAAAAGTTGCTTCCGAACTGATTACTCCATCAATTACAATTAAGGGGGAAACACTGCCATTTGCAGAAGTAGCTCCGCGCACCTGAATATCTAATCCTTGTGCTCCGGGTCGACCTGATTGTCTAGAGATTACAAGTCCCGGAGCGGCGCCTTGGAGCATATTGACTACTGTAGGTGCAGGTCGATCCTTTAATACTTTTGCATCGATCTGTGAAACTGCACTCGTTAGATTGGTTTTCTTTTGATTACCATACCCAACTACCACGACCTCTTCAAGAATATCTTCATTTGGTTTCAAAGTTACCATTGCGGCACTTGTTGCAGCAATTTCCTGACTGATATAACCGATTGAACTAAATACCAAAATGGGGTTGAGGGAACTTACTGCAAGAGTGTAGCTTCCATTGTTATCTGTTGAAGTGGAGCTTTTGCCTCCTTTTTCTCTCACTGTAACACCGCTGATACCCCTACCAGTTGCATCAACCACTTTACCAGAAATGTTATGTTGCACTATAGATTGAGTGTACACCAATACCTTGGGCGAAAGCATATTTGCACTTGCCAGATTAGGTAGCATGGTCAGCGAAAGTGGAGTTAAAAGTGCAAGATGACAATATAATCTTGACCACTCCTTCTTATTTGAGTAATTGTTTTTAACCATATTCTATGTATTAGGTTTTTATTCGTGTAACATTTGGTTATAGTGAAACAAGTCTAAACAAAAAAAAACCACGTATACTATCGCTCAGACTAAGCAATCGATTGCACGGCATACGAAAACGATGTAGAAAAAAGATGTGTTAAAATATTTTGCAAGAACATGCAAAAATAAACACAGTATAATTTTGCATCATACTTCGATATAGGAAAATAAAAATGGTAAAAGCACTATACACATATGGTATATCATATCTCAGATAATCCCAGTAGAAAGTTATTTAGTAATCACAACATCTAAAAAGAAACATATATTCAGGTGCTGCTAAGATTTTAGAGTTAATCACCTCCGAAGAAACGAGATTTAGTAATAACTTAAATTTTAAAATTCAAGTAACTAAACCGCACTATATATGTTTTATGATTTGGGGCAAGGCTATTCTAAACCAATAGGTAAAGGCATCGGGCTCAGCAGCAATCTGTTGAAGCAGATCTAACCGATCGATCCACTTATAATTCATGACTTCATTGACATTAGGTACAGGTTCCCTATCCGTATATCCCACAAGTACGTGATCATATTCGTGTTCGATGAGATTATTTTCCACAGGGGTATGATAAATAAATGAAAACACTCTTTTCAGTTCACATTGTAATCCCATTTCAAATTGCAAGCGCTCTTTTGCGCTCTCCTCAATATCTTCATCCCATTGTGGATGCGAGCAACAAGCATTTGTCCATAACCCACCACCATGATATTTATGATTCGCCCGTTGATGAATGAGCATCTCTCCGTTACTATTAAATATAAAGATTGAAAATGCGCGATGCAAAGCTCCTATTTTATGTGCATCCATTTTATCCATTTCACTTAATGCCCGGTCTTGTTCATCAACCAATACAACCTTATTTCTAACCATATTTTTTAAATAATATATTTATAATGCTTGTCTATATGCCTTAAGCGCTCTCTCCCTTGCTATTTCATGAGGTATTATCGGTGCTTGGAGACTCATGCAATAATCCGGATTCCAAGTCTTGATATAAGTCAAATCAGCATCAAATTTTAAAGTTTGCGCCGTTGGATTAAAAATGCGAAAATATGGAGCAGCATCACATCCGCACCCCGCTATCCATTGCCAGTTACCATTATTTGAAGCTAGGTCATAATCCACTAATTTTTGAGCGAAATATGCTTCACCCCAACGCCAGTCAATAAGAAGATGTTTACAAAGAAAACTAGCCGTAATCATTCTTACCCTATTATGCATAAATCCCGTTTCATTGAGTTGCCTCATGCCTGCATCAACAATCGGATAACCCGTTTTCCCGGAACACCAAAGCTGAAATTCAGCTTCATTATTTCGCCATACGATCGAATCATATTTTGGTTTAAAACTATGCGTGACTACGCGTGGATAGTGATACAGTATTTGCATAAAAAATTCCCTCCAGATCAATTCAGAAAGCCATGTCTCATTATATTTCAAAGCAAACGTTACACACGATCTGATTGAGATTGTGCCAAATCTCAGGGCAATACCTAAGTGTGTTGTATGATCTAATGCAGGAAAATCACGCTTTTTATCATAATCGCTTATAATCTCCAGTTCTAAATTAGGCTTTTCATATATTATATCCGTTTTCTGAAAGCCCAATACCTCTAGCTCTGTAATTTTCAATGGATTAGTCTTATAAAAATGTTTTGCAGAAACTACTACAGAGGCATAATTCTGAGGAACCAATAGGCTTTTCCATTTTCTCGAATAGGGAGTGTATACACTGTAGGGGTTGCCGTCATCTTTAACAATATCCGACTTTTCAAATATAACCTGGTCTTTGTAAGTATTAAATTGAATGTCTCGCTCTTTCAGGTACGATTCTATCAGCTTATCTCTTTTTATTGCCTGTGGTTCATAATCTCTATTACAGTATACACCTTGTACGTCATAAATTTTAGTAATAATCTCAAAAATCTCAAGTGGTTTACCGTGATAAGTCTGCACCGTTGATCCATAATTATGCAAAGTACTATTTAGTGAATTCAAAGCTTGGTGAATATAATCCACTCGTCGATCTTTGTCAGTTTCCAACTTTTGAAGTATAGTCGTATCAAAAATAAATATAGGGAGCACAGGGTAACCCGATGCAACAGCCTGCTGTAATCCCACATTATCTTCTAAACGTAGGTCACGTCTGAACCAAAATATAACAACCTTATCCTTCATATTTCTTATTTTTTCACCGTACATACGATTAATATATAGCTTGCGATTAATTATTTTTTTTGAAATCGTTAAAAAGAATAATTATTGAGCATAAACTGCCTATAACCATAAATCGCATCTTATACTTAATGTTCAATCTGCGAATATTGAGTATTTGATCCATAATCACTATAGGAGATTCCCATCCAGTTGCGGCGAGTACACCATTTACCTTAAAAAACATTCATTAAGAAAAGATAAACAAAGGCACTTTTCCACTCCCGTTCACTTTGGCTATAAAGTGCAATATAGTCCAGTTCCAGTAGTTATCAATGCCTTAATAGTTTGATATATTTTCTGTTCAAGTGATGAATTTATTTGACCAATTAAGATTAAAAAATTTGTCGAGACAGAAATAGTTAAAAATACATGCAAATAGTATATATAAAAAATAACCATTCTTCAATTGGCAAACTAAATAATTGAAAAGGCATGGTATAAGCTGTACTTAAACTTACCAAACACTCATTTTAGTTAACTGTATATTCCATTAAATGAAAAGAGCCGAAACTATAATACTTGTTCTTAAAAATGCTCGGAAATATTTATTAAAATGGCTTTGACGATCAAAAAGCAACCCCAAGCAACGATCTTAACACTCTTATTTACCTAAGCAATTTTCTGCTAACGGATCTAATTCTTTGACAAAGGATAGTTTTCAGCAACAGAAGTAAGTAAATCTGCAACGTCAATATTTTGATCATATATCGGTTGATGAAATTTCTCCAATTTTTGTAATAAACGTAATAATTCCATTTTTTCAGGACGGGTCAGATCTCCTGTGACAATTAGACTGGCTTTACGAATTTTATCCATCTGATTCTCAAGAACGCGCAGTCCCTCATCTGTAATTGAAATGACTTTACTCCTTTTATCATCCTCTGAGTCGACCTGACCTACCCATTTTTGGTGAATCAACCGATTAATGATCTGCATACCAAAAGGTTTATCATGGATATTACGTTTTATAAGTTCCATTTTTATCATTGGCCCAAAAACCTTCAGGTTAATTAAATAAATAAAATCTTCCTGCGTAGAAAAATCTGACTCATGTATAGCCGCTTTAGAGTAAGTTTTTGCAAATCTGTTCATCTGCACGATTAGTGTATTAATAACACTCTCAGGATTTCGCCCGTTTTCCTTTCCCTCCCAATCCGGCTCTGCAGGAACTATGCCTTTGTAATGATCAACTATAAATTGCTGAAAGCCTGCACTGTCTTCACTATACTTTCCACTTTCTTGCTTATTTTTTTCAAACTTTTCAAGTAGTTCAATAGTATCTCTTAATAAATTGTAATTCATGATTTATACATTGAATAAATAAATAGAATAAAAATATTCTATTTATTTTCATAAATGTACATTTTTAAAATTTAATATTGAAATATAGTTGATTATTACTCTAAATATTTTTTTGATATTGTTTAAATTCTCACATAATATGTTTTAAAACTTTACCCTATCAAAGTTGTTTTAAGGAATAATTTTTCAAAAATTAATTCCCCTTTTAAAACCAATAGTACAGGATCACAAAATCGGTCCTCAATAAAAAAGCTGTCAATCTATCTTGAAAATAGATTTACAGCTTTTTATTTTATTTAGAAACATCTTTTTTAAAATGATATTCGAAAGTCTCAAGATCACCGAAAAAGTACAAGTTTTATTTTCAAAAAAGACTTAAGATTACAAAAACATTTAGCAACATTAAATATTACCTAAGGTATCAATACATGGTCAATAACATGAATTACACCATTTGATTGGACAACATCCGCAATCGCCACCTTAGCATCTTTTCCTTTAGAATCACGTACATAAAGATCCTTACCCTTCGTCCAAAAAGTAATCTTCCCACCTTCTACTGTAGTCATATCAGCTTTACCGCCCATTTCCTTAACAGATTTTAAGATCGCTACGGAATCAAATTTTCCAGCCAATACATGATAGGTCAAAACCTTCGTTAACATACCTTTATTTTCTGGCTTTAATAATTTTTCAACCGTGCCCTTCGGCAATAAATTAAACGCTTCATTTGTTGGAGCTAATACAGTAAAAGGTCCTTTAGAAGACAATGTCTCGACTAAACCTGCGGCTTTCACTGCCGCGACCAAAATGGTATGATCCTTTGAGTTAACCGCATTCTCAATAATATTTTTAGTTGGATACATTGCAGCTCCACCTACCATTACAGTTTTATTTGCATGTTGCGCTGCAACATTTCCGCAAAAGAGTACACCCATCAATAATAGACCGAGTGTCATAAAAGTGAATTTCGTTTTCATTTCTTATTTTTTAGTGGTTATCATTTTATTTACCCTATTTATATCACTTACGAAATAATGCTTCAATTGGATTGCGTTTTGAAATTAAAAATATCTCACCGCCATTTTATGCTACATCATTAAAAAAAAACTTGGTCCTGAGCTGATTTAATTAAAATATTTCAAAACATAAGTCACCTCAACTTTATGTCGAGAGCACTCATTTAAGAAATGAATAATAGGTTTGTGTGCAATAAATCCAGTACAATCAATTAAAATTCAAATAAATATAGAATTTCTTAATCCTATTATATATCTTTGAACTCAAAGACTAATTAATTGAGCCCGATACACCACTTAGAAGAAGATACATTAATTTCCTTATTACAGAAAAAGGATCAGCGCGCCTTTAATTATCTTTATGATCATTATGCGGGAGCACTGTATGGTCTAGTTCTTCGTATCGTTACACTCAAGGAATATGCTGACGAAGTACTTCAAAATGTTTTTATCAAAATATGGAAACATATTGATTCATTCGATGCTTCTCGAGGCAAACTGTACACTTGGATCATTAATATAGCCCGTAATGCTGCATTTGATTACATCAAATCAAAAGGCGTCCAAAATGAACAAAAAAACCAATCTCTTCCAGATATCGTAGATGCTAAAGAAAAACATAACTTTAGTGTTTCTACACAGGTAGATCATATTGGTTTTAAAAACGTATTGAATGAACTTCGTGCAGAATGGAAAGAGCTTATTGAAATGGCCTACTATGAAGGATACACACAACAGGAAATTGCAGAAAAACTAAATATTCCTTTAGGTACAGTAAAAACTCGTACACGAGGAGCACTTTTAGAATTAAAAAAAATACTTAAAGAATACCAATACTAGTGGATATTAAAGAATACATATCGTCAGGAATTATCGAAGCTTATGTGCTAAATCTCGCCAGCGAAGAAGAGGTGAGTGTTTTGATGTGCATAAGTAAGCATAACACTGAAGTACAGCAAGCGATTCTAGAGGCACAAGAAACTTTAGAAGATTTTGCTACTGTCCAAGCTATGTCTCCTCCTGTCGAACTTAAATCAGTGATCTGGGGCAAAATATCCGATCAAGCTAATCATCCTATTGTATCTGCTGAAAAGACAGAAGAGTTGATTCCACGGTCCGCTCTACCGTCCCCTGTGCGCAAATTTAGTACGTCAAACTGGAGTATTGCCGCGTCTATCTTATTAGCTTTAAGTATAGGTGCTAATATCTATTTTCACAATAAAACTACTGTTAATCAAAATCTGCTGGAACAATCAGTTTCAAAACAAGAATCTACTCAAAAAGCATTGCTGAGTTTAGAAGAAAAATGGGCTATTTTGCAAGATCCTGTGATTAAAACGATCACTTTAGCCGGAGTAGAGCAACATCCAAAACTCAAAGCACATGTTTTCTGGAACACCAATACAACAGATGTTTATCTGAGTCTAGAAAATTTACCTCCTGCTCCAGAAGGTATGCAGTATCAACTTTGGGCGATCGTTGATGGTAAGCCAGTAGATGCTGGTGTATTTCCTTTGGATCATACTGACCAGATCACCAGTATGAATCAGATACCTAAAGCACAAGCTTTTGCTATAACCTTAGAGACAAAGGGAGGAAATCCCACACCAAATTTATCACAACTTTATGTGATGGGAAATACATAAACTTTCGTTATATTTTAATTCAGAAGTTACCGGCCACACTAATTGCAGTCGCATTAGTTATCCCATCGACCTCTTAATAGAGGAAATTAGGTCATGAGCATCCAGTGGTTTCTTCAATTTTGCATCAAAAAGATTTACCTGCTTTTGTTCATCAACTTCCAGATACATACTGTCTGCCGTAAAAACAAATACCCTAACTAGTTCCCATTCTTTTTTTGCTCGTATCTTATTTAAAATTCCCCAACCGTCAAGATCAGCCATCCTTAAATCTGTGATTACGACATCAACTTCATTTTCATCCATATATGCAAGTGCAACATGACCTTGCTCAAAGATATGTACATTTGGAAAATCCTTAAAATAGTGATTCAAGTAAAGAACATTAATCCTATTATCATCAATGATCACAATCTTCATTTCTTGAGGAAGATCTTCCAATGTATACTGTATAGCGGTGGTTTCTAATATTTTCGTTTTTTCGACAGGAAGTACCAAAGTAAATGTAGATCCTTTTCCTAATGTGCTGACCAAATCAATATTGCCCTCCATTTGTTGGGCAAATAATTTCGATATATATAACCCCAGCCCAAAACTACTTGTTTGCTTCTTCGCTCCGGCCATATAGTACTGACGAAATACCAGCGCCTGTTCTTCTTCTAGAATACCAATACCACTATCCTGAACAGCCACAAACAGCGTTGTTTTTCCATTTTTCAGTTTCAGATAAGCAGTGATACTGACTTCTCCTTGAGAAGTATATTTAATGGCATTACTGATCAGATTAGAAACGATCTGCTTCATTCTAAACTCACTGCTATAAATTAATAATGTAGGGTCTATTTCTATTTTTTTAACAATAGTAATATTTTTATTTTGGGCTTGATGATTGTGTAAATTAAGGATATTTAGTAATAATTGGTGCGGTGCAAAATAATCATATTGCACATCCATTGCCCCTGCTTCCAGTTTACTCAGATTTAATATGTCATTTACAGTACTATTGATTACATCTATTTCGTGCGAAGCAGAGTTAAGATATTCAGGATGGATCACATTACCACCGTTATTCTTTCTTAATATATTAATTATTCCCTGCAATGCATTGATTGGCGATCGTACCTCATGACTTACACTAGCTAAAATAGTCGTTTTCTCAGCCGCTACCTGTGATGCATAATCCTTCTCCTCCTGCAATTTACGTTCATAAGAAACGGCATTTGACTGATAGAAGAAAATGAGGATAATTGACAGTCCAATTATGATAAAAGATCCAATAAGCTGATTTCTAAAATTATGTGTACTTTCTTTGTATAATGCCAAGTCTTTTTTTTCTGCTTTTCGTAGTAGCGCTAACTCGTGACTTTTAATAACATCAATTCCCTTCCTCAGATTATCCAGTAAGCTTCTATTTGCCAGCACCAGTTGTTTTTCTTTATCTTGAAGAGCAACAAACTTTTCTTGGAGGTTCTTTAAATTTTGACGGTAAACTTTTTTATTTTGCTGTATTAGGTAGGCTATATTACGGGAAATTACATCTTTTTGCAACGTATTAAAATCCTGTGTAATCGTCCTAGCGACAAGCGTATCATTTTTAGCTTTAAAAATACGGTTAAAGAGATTTTCTTTTTTTCGGATTGTCGTATCTTTCTTTAATGTATTAAAGGAGGTGTCACTCATTATCCTCTTTACAATCGAATCGACCTGCTCAAACTTAGGATCCCTTAATAATGTTTTATTGGACGAAGATAAAACAGACAAGGAGTCCTTTGTAAAGAATATGAGTTGATCTACTGTCTGCTTTAATGTCGCAAATTCTTGTGAAAGCACCTTCTTTTGCTCCATATCTTCTGCACTCACCTGCATTAAATTTTCCTTCAAAGGCAATTTCGACAATGAGTCTACAGAATACCTAATCGTATCCAATTTATTTTTGTAAGCTGAAAAAGTAGGCTTATCAAAATTCACGGTATACAACCTGAAAAGGTTTTCGGCTTCACTATATACGGAGAATAATCGATCAAGTCCAGAAGATTGTTTATATGAAGATGCATATGCAGCATCAAGACGTTCTTTTACCTTTTGCTGTTCATAATACTGGTAAATAAAAATAACACCTAAGTATATAAAAGAAGCAATAAGTGCTCCGATCAATAAAGCTCGAAGGAGAAATGTTTTTTTCTTTTTTAGTGTTGACAAGAGTTCAGTATATTTTCTTCAGATGTATGGCAAGCGCAGGCATCGATACTCCATGCAGCATATTTTGCTGACATCAAATTATGTGAGCATTAAAATAGTAACAATAATAACTATTATAACTGTACACCTATGAAGATCGTTGGATAAAAAATAGATTGTTTATAAATTTGTAGCTACCCCGCTACATCAATCTATATTTCGAATGATAATTTTCTAATTAAAGAATATAATACTCCTAAACAAGGAAATTATTTATTAAGGAAATATCCTGTTAAGCATTTCTAGCGATAGGATAGATCGGTACTTCAGAAACTATTTTATCCATAATTTCCATGTCCAAAACTTCATTATCCAGTATTTCGAATTCTGAATTCTGCGACTTAAATTCAGGAACTATTTTTTTCATATGTCTCACGAGATTCATAAAATCGGGTAGAATAGCATGCGGACCTACTATATGTTGACACAAATAATTAATTCGTTCTACTTTTTGAAGCAAATCGTCGTGATTTACCTTCGCTATCATTATTTTGGGATGGTGAGTCTTTATTGTATTCTCATTATTCGCAAGAAGCTCTTCATAGATCTTCTCTCCAGGGCGTAACCCAACGATTTTGATATCAATATCTTCTGGATAACGATAACCTTTCAAATTAATCATACGTTTTGCCAGATCGATGATACGAATTGACTTACCCATATCAAACACAAAAATCTCTCCCCCTTTTCCCATCACTCCAGCTTCTTGGACCAATTGACAAGCTTCTGGAATTGTCATAAAAAATCGGGTGATATCAGGATGAGTCAATGTCAATGGACCACCTTGCTCCATCTGTTTCTCAAAAAGTGGGATCACCGATCCATTAGAACCTAGCACATTACCAAATCGGGTAATGATAAATTGGGTATCGGATTTTCCACTGCAACTGCTCACATATATTTCAGCCATGCGCTTTGTTGCTCCCATAATATTAGTCGGGTTAACCGCTTTATCCGTGGATACCATGACCATTTTTTTAACCCCATATTTCATCGAGAGGTCTACAACATTTTTACTTCCTAGCACATTTGTCTGTATTGATTCGTATGGATTAGCCTCCATTAAGGGCACATGTTTGTAGGCCGCCGCATGAAATACCAAATCCGGATGATACTCTGCAAATATCTTTTGCATGAAAAAATAATTACGCACATCTCCAACAACACAATGTAAATGTTCAGGATAGCTGCATTTTATTGATTGTTGTATATCATACAAAGGAGATTCAGCTTGATCTAATAAAATCAATTTTTTATAAGAACGTCGGGCAATTTGCCGAGCAAGCTCTGAGCCAATTGATCCCGCTGCACCTGTCACCAAAATTACTTTACCTTCCATCTCGGCTTCTATCTCCTGATGATCCAGTTTGATAGGCTTACGTCCCAATAAATCATCAATTTCTAAAGGTCTGATCTCACGATTCACTCTTGAATTAGGTAGAATACGCGCAGGAGACATGATTTTAAGTTCAAGACCAAGCTGATGAAACCAATCCGAAACATATTGCAAACGTTCCGGATCATTATTTTCTACAGCAATAATCACATCCGTTATACGGTTTCTTTTAATAAAATCTGATGTAATTTCAGTTATATCCAGAATTTTTAAACCCGCAAGCCGTTTACCGACTCGATTTAACTGATCCTCTACAAATGCAATTACATGATATTTCACTTGAGGGTCTTCTTTTAAAAGAGAATAAGTTGAGAGTCCGGGACGAGAAGCACCAAAAATCAAGACGTTTTCCAACTTTCTGGCAGATAATGAGAGATATTCAAATACCGTACGATATACCACACGAGAACCGATCATGAATACCAGTAACATACAGAACTGCATGGTCAATAGTCCATAAGGTAATCTCAGGTAATCTGACACCGTACTTCCCCGCTCTACAACCGACCTGACGATAATCATGAATAGCATCAGCACAATATAAGCTGTTGCTGTCGTTTTAAATATTTTAATTGCATCTTGAATACCCGTCTGACGTACAATCCCTTTAAAAGTACTATTGCTAACAAAAAAAGTAAAATATATGAAAAGAATAATGATTAGCTTTTTCAACATCATCGAAACATCAGCAAACCCTTTAAAGTCATAGAGTACATAAATAGACAGTATATAACTGACAAATACAATAAACATATCGATTATCAAAATAATCCAACGCGGATGGTCTCGATATAAATGTCTTTTTAAATCTCCAAAAAAACTTATCATAATCTTATTGCTAACAGTTCACTCTTATTAATAGGATATGGTTAGTAAAGGGTATTTAGATGACCCTTAAATGGCTCCTATTCAATATTATAATTCACAACACCAATTTACTTAAAAATTGACAATCCTCGTATATACATTTTCACATATTTATTAATTATTAATAAAACCGGTTCACTTTTAATATGCTTTCTAGCGAAGTGGCAGGGTTAATAACAAAAATCTTACAAAAAGGTTTTTGATTTAAAAACTTTACTAAATAAAATTCTAAAAAATTTCTTTATCAAGGCTTTAACTGTTTAAACAGTTATATTATCATCCTTTCAAACACATTTCCTCACAAGTAATGTTGGCACACTAATTGAGAACATTTATTTACAATAAATTGGGGAAAATAACGTTGTGAAAACAGGCTTTAAGCTCATATTTCAATTTTGCTTAATATGCGAATATTTGTCAGATCGCAACGTACTTTAATCTATACTATCGAAAAACAATTATTACTAAAATCACAGATGTCTTTTTTTAGCAATCTATTCACAAAAAATAAAAATGCCGCTTCGGTCCGATCCATATCTCAATTGGATTTTCTTGAAGTTGACATACATAATCATTTACTACCGGGCATTGATGACGGTAGCACATCAGTACAGCAATCATTAGGCTATATTAAGGAATTAAGCAACCTTGGTTTCAAAAAATTTATTTGTACTCCACATATCATGGAGGGTGTACATCCTAATACTAAATTTAGCATTGGACAAGCCCACAATGCACTAAGCGAAGGATTAAAAAATTCAGGAAGCGATGTGGAGATTTTTGCTGCCGCAGAACACATGATCGACGACGGCCTTCATGCACTGGTTGAGAGCAATGATTTGTGCTTAATGCCTGGCGGATATGTTTTGATTGAAATGTCATACCTTTCCGAATCGAAGGCTTTATTTCAAACCATATTGAATATTCAAAAATTAGGGTACAAACCTATATTGGCACATCCCGAACGCTATAATTATTATCACAGCAATTTCAACATTTACAAACAGATAAAAGATGCTGGATGTTTTTTACAATTAAACCTTTTATCTCTGAGCAGATATTATGGTGTTGATGTAAAAGCCATTGCCATGACACTTGTTAAATCGGGTATGTACGATTTTGTCGGAACAGACCTGCACCATGATAAGCACCTCCGCTCATTAAAAGATATTGTTGAAAAATATCCTGTCCGGGAAATGCTAAAAACCTGTACAATTTTAAACCCGACCCTACTTGATCATTTCAATGCAGGCAAAGGGCAACATATTATCGCCGGATAAATAATCGGAATAGCAGGTAAAAAAGGAGCTTTATACTAACGTGTATAAAGCTCCTTTTCATTAACAGCGTATATGTGATCACAGATATTCCTTCCGTAGCAGATAATCCACAACCTGACTAGCCCCAAATGCACTAAGATGATGTTTATCAAACATGTAAGACATCCCCATTTCCTGAGAATTGTGCTCTATTTCTCCATGTTTATAAATATCAATATAATGTTGCTCCGGGATAATTCGTTTCAGAAATTCATTAACTTGTTGCCCTTCGTCTAGAATAAATTGCTGCTCATCTAGAACAGGGTTAAACATTTTCTTTAATGCAACCTGTCGGTAAGGAACCCGATAAAGTTCGGTTTGTCCGATGAAATAATACTGTAGCCCATAACTATCAAAGAGCGCAGTCATCTGACTTAAACCTTGCTTTATTTCTTTAGGTGTATAGTTCATTTCCTCATATGTATTCATTAACCAATGAACAGAAATAAACACCTTATTGATTTTATTCTCATTTTTAGGCAGGAACTCGGTATAAAAATAGTCCCATAACTGAACTGACTTATCATAACCTTTTGGATCTGGAAAAGGAAAAGTTAGGCTTAAACTCATCTCAAGCAGATGCTGATCTTCTTTCAAGGCATTTCTAAAAGCCGTAGAAAGCTGCGCCGCATGGCTGTCCCCGATCAATAAGATATTTTCTTTTCCCACATCGATTTTCAAACATTCTTCTTTATCATAGGTGTTATAATTCGGGCTTCTTGTGATATAGCAATTACATGGGTTCAAATGCTGATGCTCATCCTGTTGAAAATAATGGACATATTGATTATCAACGAGGCGAATTTTATCCCATAATGTATGCTTAGGAAATACAAAGAGCATTGTTGCAAGTAAAGCAACTACACATCCAGAAATTGTTAAAATCTTAGCGCCAAATATATTTTTCTTTCGCTCAAACAGATAAAAAGATAGGATAGCAAAAATAAAAGAAAGAAAAAAAGGAATAAGAATACTATAACGCCATTGCATCAAAAACTCAAATTTTCGATAGAGCACATAAAATGGCCAATGCCACAGGTACAAAGAGTAAGAAATTTTTCCTAAAAATTGAATTCCGCTATTTTGAAACCATACCAATTGATGATCTATAGTCAATAAAACAGCAGTTGCCAAAACAGGAATTACAACTAATATTGGAGACCATGTATGATTTGCGCGAATAAATAGAGCGGAAACAAGCATTAGTACTAAGCTCATAATGGTTAGTGCTGTTAAGAATGGTTTCAACCTAACTTTTAATTCTTGACTGTACAAAAAAGCCAAACCCCCAATTAAAAATTCCCAAATCCGCGTCGGCATCAAATAAAAAGCCCAACTGCTACGACTTCCCATACCAAGCCAAAGAGAAAGGGAAAGTACCGTTAAAACAATTAAAATGAAGCGAAATTGTTTTAAATGTTGTAAGTACCACCGATCCTTAAGTGTCCATAAAGCAAGTGGATAGATAACATAAAATTGCCATTCAACAGCTAAGGACCAGCTATGTAAAAACAGATTATCCTGGACATCGGGTGAAAAATAATCGCCAGATAAACTTCCATAATAAATATTAGACATAAATGCGAGACTCAATGCAATATACTTCGCATTAAGCTTCAGATCGACATCAAAATACAAAAGAGGCAATAATAGCAACATTACCACTGAAACACCTAACAGTGCTGGCACAATCCGCCTCATTCTTCTTTCAATAAATGAAAAATAAGAAAACCGATCTCCTTTAATCTCTTTTAAAATAATTTTGGTCATCAAAAATCCTGATATAACGAAAAATATATCAACCCCTATATATCCTCCCTCAAAAAATGGAAAATTATAATGATAGAGTAAAACAAAACAAACAGCAATTGCCCGCAAAAGGCCAATATCATAACGAAACGTCATTTAGGCTAACATCCAATTTGATGGATGCACTAAATTTATAAAAATAAGCTGATTAAAAAAAAGAGCGCTTTCTATAGAAAGCGCTCTTCAAAAAGGTAGATTAAAAAATATTTTATTTACTTACACTTTTAATACAACGGATTTGTAAAGCAAAGTTTGCATCCGCGACAGCAGTATTAATTGACCATCCCTGCGAATTCTTAGTACCAGTCATTTGAAGACGTTGTTTATTTGCTAATAAATATAAACCTTGCGATCCAAATGAATCTCCTGTATTATTGTCATTATACGAACCTCCGTATGGCAAATAGAATTCTTTATAACGGTCATCTCCAGGATTCACTTGAGAACCGAAAAACATTCCTAAGTTTGTTCCGGCAGTTCCATCATAAGTATCCACCCAGCGAGCAGGATCCCATTTATTAATATTTTGAGGATTATCAACACCACCTGCATCAGTGTCTGTTTTTAATTTATCAAACTCAGCTTTAGTTGGAAGTCTCCAGGTATTCAATGGTAACACTAAAGAACAAGGATCTGTAGCGCCACCATTAATAGCTGTTGAAGGTTTTTGATTGTTAACACTACCATCTAATACTTTAGGAATCTGAAATCCTGGGAACCAGTAATTACCATAGGAATCATTCGTCTCTGCAAAACCGTATACACCATTACTATACGTTAAGTTACCTAAAGCCCAAACTTTACCTCCGATATTAACACTAATAGGAGCTTTTACTTTAAGATCCAAAATGTATTTAATACCCGGATTCAAGGTCAAATTTTTAAATGATAATGGTTTCGCAACACTATTATTTATTGAAAGCCCCGTTAACTCTACGATACCGGCTGTAGTTGCTGCAGTTGTAATGAATGTAGAGTCCGACTCTATTACTGTGCCAGTAGTATTTTTCAAATGAAAGGCAACTGGAGCACTTGAGCTTCCTGCATAAGTAACAGCACTCGTAGACAATACAACATCAGCATTCGTATTCGAAGGTGAAATAATAGCCCCAGCAATTGAAGTTACTGCACCAATTTTAGAGGAATCAAATTTCAATGTTACCTGTGTAAATAAATGATCTAGATCTGCATTAAGAATATTTTGACCCGCTTTTACTTCAAACTCAACTTGATCTAACATAAAATCTTTGTCAGCTGTAAGACCTGTAAAATTTACAGTACTCAAAGTTGCGTTTGCGGCAATTGTAGGTAAAGACTTATTCGTACCAGAAGCATAAACCACAAAGGTATACTTACCCTTATCAATTGCGAAGTCCTGCGCACCAGCCCCTTGAGTAAAAGATTTTGTTTCCTTATATTTGCCTGTAGCATCAAAAATAGCGACAAAGTAAACCGTTCCTTGCTTCAAAACTTGTTCAGAATTACCCGTACTAGTAACTGCCGCACGATTAGAAGCTTTCAAAACATCATTGCTTGAACCTAATGCTACAGGTGTTAATGTTGCGACTAACGTATACTCATTATTATAGGCAACTTCAACAGTTTGTGCCGAGGCAGTAAAAGTTCGCCCTACAGAACCTACTTTCGCCGGAGCTGCTTTAGCATAAGTTTGACCAATATTTAAACGGATTGTTGAACCTTCGTTTACAACTTCATTTGTTTCTTTACTACAAGAAGAAATAAATAGAGCAAAAGCTAATGTAGTAACTAAGCCCAATTTAATTTTAAAATTTTTCATTAATTAGATTTTAAATATGTAAAAAAATAGGGATAGTTACTACCACTCTATCTCGTGCTCTTGCGTCTCAGTTCCCCAAGATTCTTTGATGGAATTATTGGTTTCACCATTAACCGAAGCAGCTGCAATGCTATGCTCTAGTTCAACTTTCAGCATGTCAACACGAGGAGATTCATAACTTAATTGACCTTTAGAGTTAGCCAAAAATACATTGTTAGTTTTCATTTTTATTATCTTTATTTTTAAGTGCAAAATCATAATCTCAAAATCCAAAATCGAAATCATTCTACTGTTTATAAAGGGATTATAACCTCACTTTCAGATTTTAAGTTGTGCAAAACTAGATAATATTAAAATACATAAATAAGATTTTACTCTAAATAAGTACGCTTGTAGAGGGTCAACTACAAGCATGCTCATTTTTGTAGCTACCCATCTACAAATGATATTTAAACACGAAATTTTCGCATAAATAGGAAGTTTTTGATCAAAAAAAACTCCCGATTTACGGTCGGGAGCTTGCTTTACTTTTAAAATAACATTACCAATCTAGGGTGCGGGAATCATTAGGACCATCGGTCCATTCCTGTTGTACCGTATTAGTATTATCTCCAGGATTAGCACAAGCAGATCCCGCTGCGATACCTTGTTCTAATTCCACTTGAGTTGCTTCAACTCGTGGACTTAAATATGTTTTTTTCAATTCCGTTCTCATTTTATCAACTTTATATATATTAAAGACTATCTATTTCACTAGGTTACAAGAAACTTTTTTCACACCGCTTCCTGCACCTTTTATGATGGTTTCACCATCTACTAACTGCGTAACTTTAACCACATTTGTTTTTGCACCATCCCAAAGGAAAGTATTAAATGAATTGCCATTGCTTAATACCAATGGATATAAAGCACCGCCAGATTTTTTACTTGCAAACATCGTCACCTCACCTGTACGACTAATAACCACCTTAATGAGCGGAGCTAACGCTGTACCTTTCAAACCATAAATACTAGACAAAGTCGCTCCATTTTCCGTATTTTTTCCACTAAAACTACTACCATCAGCAAACTTGATATTTTGACGAGATGAAATTGCATCCACTTGAAATTGAATTTCCTGCTTAGCAAGCTTCACACCGTTCACTTCCATATTAAAGGAATTGTCTAACTGTAAAATATCGAAGACAAAACCGTAATCAGCTCCTGGAGCTGTAAAAGTTTTTTCCAGCGCTTGTCCGTTCGGGATAAAAACACCATCAGCAACAATACCCACTACTCCGCCTTGCTTTCTTTCAGCAAACGACCAATTCATACCGGAGCCACCTTCCACATTCTGTGTACAAGTTTTAAATTCAAGATCTAGATAGTAACGCTGTCCCGGGATAACTTTTAAATCCGGTACTACAATATTTGATTTTGTTTCACCATCAATCGTGATACTTCCAAATTTTAATGTCCCAGCAGATTCATTAGGATGAATCAGCATTGTTGGAAGACTTGTCACTTCACGCAAACCTTTCCCTAAAGCAGGAAACACAACATTGACACCCAATTTGTTTAAGCCATTATAGGTCAAACTACCATCTGCAAGCTTCAGGTTTGCACTTACATGAGTTGGATTTATTATCGGAGTAACAATACTTGTAATCGATCCAGTTGTATTCGGACTCATTTTAATACGGGTGATAATCTGGCTATATTGATGTTTTAAGATCACATCCAAATTATTCTCACCGGCTGCAAGAGTCATTTTCCCTGAAAAATACATTAGATCACTATCAATTCCTTTTAAACTAGCCTCAGTCAGTTTACTTCCATCAACTACAGCAGGAACTGACGTTGTACTATTAACCGAATAGGCAATAAACGAATAGGTCTTTCCCGCATCTAACGCGATACCATCTTGATCACCGACTCCGTTGGTATACAGCTTTTCTGTTATATAATTACCATCCGCATCATATACCAATACTTTATATTTAATATTTTCATCCAGTGGAGTGCGATCAGTCGCAGTTGCCGCGCGATTTGAAGCTGACCACTGCAACTCATTAGACACAGCCTGAGGAGCAGTGGTTAACGTTACCTCAAAGGAACCACTACTAGAAAAAGGCACAGTACCTACTTGTTTACTTTGCGACGCCTCTAGCCCAACCTTTCCTTTTTTGGAAACTGTATTATCATTACTTACAGTAGGATTAGCTACGCCAAGAAGATTTACTTTTACAACAGTTTCGCCATTCGCGACACTATCTTGAGTTTCTTTACAGGAATAAGCGGTCATACATACGAAAGCGATAATCGCTAGAAGAACCTTACTTCTTGATTTTTGATACATTTTTGAAATCATTACATTAAAATTGTTAAAAAAACGATATGCTATAAATTTTTCTTTTAGCGCAGTATTTCATGTCTTTTCCCAAAACATGTCAATAGTTTGCTACACAACATAATGGCAACGAAGATATAGCTAACCAAAGCAATAATGAATTAATTGAGTCGCAATATTTTTTTTTGTAGACAGATCATTACATCACCTAACAGCGTCCTTCTTGATTTGTAATAATGTTGACCCATTCGACCAAAATCAGTATGAATTTAAATATCGATTTTAATTTAAAAAGTTTTTTAGCAGCGTTTTCGGAAAAGAATTTTGGGACATAACTTTTCTTTCTATAGCAGTATCTCCAAAAAAAAATAAAACATTTTATACTGATAAAGAAGATAATAATCTCAAGAGAGCATCTATTTTTACAGCAGTTTATTTTGTATTAATACTAAACTCAGCTGCTACATAAATAAATATATTCTATACATATAGAAGTGCTAAAAATACATTAGACTACAATTGATGATTACATGGTTTATACAGAATAAACCTTCAAGTACCTTTAGAACTACTACATTTAAGTTATCAAGAAAATTTAAATCAAATTCGTTTAAACTTATAAAAACAATTTTCCTAATATTTTTGTTAATACGAATAAGCTAACTAAATAACCGTCAAAAAAAAATAAAACTAAAACATAAAAACTAATTGTTAAATATCCATTAATTTGAATTTTTTATATAGGAATTAGATTAAAAACACACTTATTTTTCCTGAAACAAAATGAAAACAATAGCATTATTGATTAACAATAAAATATAGTTGTTATAAAGCTTAAAAAGAAAATTAGATAAACAACTATTTCATAATAAAAAACAAAAACTAATGTTATAACAAACAATAAGGTAATTGATTTTCCGGATTTAAAACATGGGTAAAAGTAATTTTTTGAATATTTATTTTGCCAAAGTTGATATTAATTCCTATTATTACATCTTGAAAAGAAAATTTGTTACCAACAATGCAGATTTACACACATTAATTAACTATAATTTTTTAGAATCATGTAAAGTGCTAACTAACAAGGAGATACGTAAATTACTAGCTATCCCCTTGGTTTCAATCCATGTTATAACATGTTAAATAAAAAAAATTACTTAATCGTACAAATAATTTAACAGCTACACTGGAGACAGTATGGTATTATAAAATAAATAACATTATGAACAAGAACAACAAAAAAATGTACATGGCTCCAACTATTGAGGAGCTCGTAATTGAACTAGAGCAAGGGATTGCTGCCGGATCAGGAAATGCGCAACCAGGTGCACCTGCTATTAATGACGAAGAAGGTGCTGGTGGTAGCGGCTGGAACGTTGATGGCTTTTAATCACTTATCCTAACTAACAATTAAAACATTATGAAAACAATCAATAACAATTTAGCAAGTAAGTTTGCTCTTGCTGCATTCTTAGCACTGGGCACTTTAGCCGTCACGAGCTGCAACAAAGACAAAAGCCAGAGCGGCCAAGAAACCCCCGCTGACCAAAGCCAGCTCGTAGTTCGTGTCGCAGGCATCAGCGACGGAGAAGGCAATGCTATAAAATCGAGCAAAAGCAGCACATCCTCCAGTAAATCCAGCAATAATTCAATAGAACTAGTCCAATCTAACGGTTTCGATGCTGTTGTTGCAGTAGACAATAACGCACCTTCAGCAGACGCTTCGCCACTTTCTCAGGCAGGCCTAAGAGCATCCAGCGGATTAAAGGCAGCATCTACACCGCTAACATCAACGACGACCTATCGTTTATATTTATATAAAAATGAGGGCGGTGCATATACTTTCACAAAATCAATGCAATTCACACCTGGAACAGAAGCGCCAATCCAAATACCAAACGGATCGTATAAATGGGTAGCACTGTCTTACAATAACACGGACGCCATTCCAGAGGCTGATGCATCAAACAACCTTGTATTACCTGAGAATAAAGATGTGCTTTACGCAACTTCAGGCGCTACTGACATTGTTATTAATAGCAATACAGCTCCACTGAGCATCACTTTTAACCGTCTTTACGCTCGAATTGCCATTGAAATTAACACCCTAGGTATGTTTGCCCCAATAAACTCAGCGACTATAGCAGTTACAGGACAAAATGCAAAAGCAGCTACTTTCAATCTTACATCCGGCGCAATTACGCTAGCAGGATCTGGAGGCACACCAGCCCTAACAGAGGTGAATTTCACCGATCTTGATGGCAATGCCAGCAGAAAGGTAGCATATTACTATACTGCAGACCAAACAGCTCAGAGCTTAACTGTTTCTGTATCAAATTTAAAAATCCAACTAGACAACGGTACTGAACGTAATTTTGGCGCAACAGCACTTACGCAAAGCAAAGTAATCACGCCTGAGCGTGGTAAAAATCACCGTTTCTTAGTAGGTATTACAGAGTCCGCATTATCTTTTGGTTCCGGTACCGGCGCCGCACAATGGTCTAGATCAAATTTATATTACAAACCAAACGATGCGACACCATACCGTTTTTACCACACCAACCCCCAAACAAATGATCCTAACAGCTTCTTCTCGTTTGGAGCACATCGCCCACGCGTGTTAGCAAGTGCAAATGCAGCCGTAGATGCTTGTGCATTGGTTTACCCTGCAGGCTTATGGAAAATACCTACAGCCGCACAACTAGGTAACGTAACCTCTGTAGGCCTATTAGGCGGTTTATTAGGCGATCTTGGCTTAACAAACGTTGCCGGAATAGATGCATTAGTAGTTGTACAAGATTTATTAGCCGCCCGAGTAGCAAACTCAACAGCAACTGCTACGTATTCTGAATTTACTCCTACTACAGGCAATAACAGCGCATATGGCGCGGCGACTTCATCTGTAAACAGACTACGCTTCAACTATAATGGCTACATGAACACATTAGGGGCATTAAACAATTTAATTACCCTTGATTTAGGAAACACCTACGGTAGCTACAACGCATTCTGGACAAGCGAAAACTTAATCGGATCACCACTAATCAATCTTGGAGTAAAATATCACTTAGGACATACCACTGGAGGCAATTACAAAGCCTACAGAACAACAAGTGTTTTAAGCGCAGGTCTTCTTGGTGCAGTGAGTGTCATCAACTCTCCACTAATGAACATACGTTGTGTACGTGATGCAACTTGGGCGGCAAAAAGCGCTCAAGCAAGTTACAACCCGATGCCAGTTTACCCTAACTAATAAAGAAGCTAGCACATCAGCTTAACAACAATTAGTTTAGTTAAACCACAATTAAAACAATAAGAGCCGCCTCAACTGGAGCGGCTCTTGTTTTACCCGAACTACATTCTTATGAAGATATTCAAGAATAACCGCATCAGCAATTGCACCCTCCTATCACTGCTAACCTGTTGCATACTCACCACAACCAGTAGTTGCAACAAAGACAATAGTCAAGCAGAACAGGAAACCCCTAATGGCCAAAGTCAGATTACCGTTCGCGTCGCAAGTATCAACGAAGGGAACCTAAGTATTATTAACGGAACTAAATCCACCTCCCCCAAACCTACAATACTCCAGAAACACACCATTAATATAGTAGAGGGAGACGGTTTTGATGCTGTCATCGCCATAGACAACAACAGCCCAACAACAACACAAACAGGAATAAAAGCTGCAAATAACACCCGAGCAGCAGCATCACCCATGGAAACTGGCACACTATACCGTCTATTTTTATACAAAAAAAATAACGGCACCTACAATTATTCAAAATCAGTAGAACTTACCACAGGTACTGAAAGTCCAATCCAACTCAGCAATGGCACCTACAAATGGGTAGCAGTATCCTACAACTCAAAAACAGATCAAGTACAAGAACGTGGCCCTGACAATAACTTTAGCTTACCAGAAAATAAAGATGTGCTTTACGCCACTTCTAGCACAGATTTAGCTATTACAGGAGCCACCACCCCCATTGTAATCAATTTCAACCGTGTATTCGCCCGTATTGCTGTTGAGATCAACACACTTGGACTTTTCAGCCCAATGACAAGCACTCCAACCATCACTGTAACTGGAGATCAACTACTTAAATCAGGAACAATCGACCTAACAACAGGTGAATTAATAGGAAACCTAACCACCGGAACCGACCTGGCACTCACCAAAAACGATTTTACCGATATCAATCCAGTATCAGGTCAAGCCTATCAGAAAGTCGCTTATTTCTACACAGCTGGTCAGCCCGCGAAAAGCCTAACCATAACTTTATCAGACCTGATCACCAAACTCGATGACGGCACTACGAGAAATTTCTTTCTCAGCACACTAACACAGACCAAAACCATCACTCCAGAGCGCGGGAAAAACCACCGATTTTTAGTCGGCATTGCAGAATCCGCATTAACACTGGGCACAACTAAATGGGCACGGTCCAACCTCTTCTATAGAACTTCTGATGCATTGGGAGCAACAACACCATACCGCTTTTATGCCAACAATCCCTATCTACCCAATCAACAAGAAAGTTTCTTTTCATTCAAAGGCCACCTTCCTGGCAGATTAGCATCAGCAAACCCTGCCAACCAAAAAGATCCCTGCGCACTGGTGTATCCAGCTGGCCTCTGGAAAACACCGAGTGAAGCTCAAATAACCCCACTAACATCCAACCGCGGATTACTTGACGGCGCGCTTGGTAGCGTACTTGACCTGCTAGGCACCCTACCAGCAACACCAGGATCAAACTATGGTACGATTTATATTGAATACCCCATTACAGCAGGTTTTAACCCAGCCTACGGAGGCACAACTTCCCGAACAAATAGAGTACGATTCTATTACAACGGCGTGCAAAATAATGTCATCTTAGCAAATGGCCTAATCAATATGAACATTATAGAAGCAGGAGCCACCGCAGGAATATGGACCAGCGACCGCGTACTAGACGGCGGATTGTTAGATCAATTGAGTACTGGTGTCGGAGCATGGGGATATTTAGGCTCGACAAAATCAATGTCTCTTTTCCAACCTCAAAGAGGAATTGCAACTAAGAGTGCGGGCCTTTTAAATATTGACCTTTTAGGGTTAGGCCTAGTTGCTTCAGGCTTTATGAATGTCCGTTGCGTACGCGACGACTCCTGGACCACAGTCAGCACATTGCCAAACTACAACCCCTACCCCATATTATAAAATAAAAGCCGGTATTACCACCCCTTAAGTAAACAATCAGATCAAGCAAAAAAGTAAGAACACCCCCTTTCGGAGGCGTTCTTACTTTTTAACACACATTACAATACTTAAAACAATTAAATACTATAGAACATAATACCCAGAAATACATTTATGCAATAAAAATCAATAAACAGTGTAAAATAGCCAGAAACAAACTGATTCATGTAAATGATAAAAAATAGTACCCCCTCTTCCTTAAAGAAGCAAATTCTTACAAAATTATTTTGGCACAAAATAATTAGACAGCACTGTTTTTCACCAACCAAAAAGCAAACACCATCATTGATAACATAATCAAATTAGACTTATTTTATAATAAATAAAATTGCTATCAATTGAGTAGTAATTATTTTGAAGTAAAATTATCATTTTACAATAAATAATACATACACATCTAAAAATAAGCGAAATACACAAACAAGAAGTTGTTGTGATTGAAAATATTGTTTGTTAATTTTTGCGTTATTGTAAATAAAAATAAAAAATATATTTAAAATGTTGTAAAACAATATTTAAAGACATACATTTGCATAACTAAACTAAAAGTTACAAATTTACAATAAGGGAATTTTAAAAATTTCCTATTGAAATACAAATCATTGAAATTGCATAAATAAATGAAAGTATTTAACTTATAAATGACAAAAAACTAATTTTACACAGCTAAATCATAGTTTATTTCTCTTATTCATTGAATACAGAAAAAGCTCTCTTACAGCTGTTGCAACTAGAAAACTGGAATAACACTTTAATAAAGAACAATCTGCTACCGTAAGGCATTAATTATGGTTAGCATGCTTTTATATACAAAATCATTTTTCTGAAATATATTATTGTCAGTACTAATGATAATTTAAATTAAAATTAATGAATAACGAACAAAAAAAAATGTATGTGGCTCCCAGCATTATGGAACATGTAATTGAATTAGAACAAGGTATCGCAGCTGCCTCAGTAGGAAATGCACAGCCCGGCGCTCCAGGCGTCAGTGATTATGAGGAAGGTCAAGGTGGCTCAGGCTGGGATACAAATAATTTTTAAGCTCAACATCAGCCACATTAAAAAGATCATGAAAAAAACGAACAACTTAGCAAGTAAGTTTGCTTTAGCAGCATTTTTTGCATTAGGCGCCCTAGCCGTTACAAGCTGTAACAAAGACAACAATGAATCTGGACAAGAACTTCCAGCCGGCAACAGTCAAATTATCGTTCGCATTGCAGGCATTAGCGATGGCGAAAACAATAATTCAAAAGGATCAAAATCAAGCACTTCAAATCACAAAACTTCTTCAGAAAAATCAATAGAACTGGTTTCAGGAAATGGTTTTGACGCCGTAATTGCAGTTGATAACCAAGTTCCTTCAGCAAGCAAAACTCCATCTTTAAGAGCTGCCAACGGAACACCAGTCTCATCAAACATGGCCGCAGGTACCAAATACCGATTATTCTTATATAAGAAAGAAGGGGCAACATATACTTACGATAATTCTTACGAATTTACAGTAGGGCAAGAAACGCCAATTCAGGTGAAAAAAGGTGTTTCCTATAAATGGGTAGCCCTATCTTATAACAACAAAGAAGCAGTAGCAGACCGTGGAGCAGACGATCAACTTTTATTACCAGAGAATAAAGATATTCTTTTTGCTTCTTCAACAGCAGATTTAACAATCGGTGATAACACAAGTCCAATTAACATTACTTTCAATCGTTTATTTTCACGTATTGGCATCGAGTTGAACACAAAAGGTATGTTCGGACCAATGAACTCTGCGGCAGTGACAGTGACCGGTCACAGCACAAAAACGGCGACAGTTGATTTAACAACAGGAGCTTTAGTTTTGGCACAAGCCGCTCATACTCCAGAAATATCATTTGCTTCATTTATCAATACAAGTGAAGGGGACGCGAGTCAAAAGATAGCTTATTATTATACTGCAGACGAGACTCCTCAGGCTATTAAAGTCGTTGTTAAAGATCTGAACATCAAGCTTGACAATGGTACAAATCGTGTATTTTCAACATCAACGTTAAGTCAAACGCAAGCTATTTCCCCTGAGCGCGGTAAAAACCACCGTCTATTACTAGGACTTACAGAGTCTGCATTGACACGCGATGGTGTACAATGGTCAAGATCGAACCTATATTATAAAGCGGGCGATGCGACACCATACCGTTTCAATCCAACAAACGATTTCAATGCAATCGCAGACCCAAGAGCATATTTTAGTTTTAAAGGACATCTTCCGATGACATTAGCGTCTAACGATCCTAAAAAGCAAAAAGATCCTTGCGCACTTGTCTATCCTGCTGGACTTTGGAAAACACCAACTGCATCACAAGTAGGAGCCGTTACATCAAGAGCGGGACTTTTAGGAGACTTACTAGGCGGTGTATTGGATCTCGTATTGCCTTCGAAAACAAAAGGAACATCAGAAAACAACAAAGCTCTTGAATATGCAGGTGCAACAGGAGCTAATCCTGCGTATAATGATTCGCAAAACGTACTTCGGTTCAACTATAATGGTTCTCAAACAAAAATTTCTGTACTATCAGATTTAGTTTCCTTAAATTTAGGCAACACTCAAGGTAAACATGCCGCTTTCTGGTCAAGTAGTGAATTGATCGATTTATCTCTTCTAGGAACAGGCGTTGGCGCTCAAAGTTTCATTGGTTACAAAGCATCTGGTTTACTAGGTTCTGCAACTATAGCTTCTACTGGAGCAGGTTTATTAAACATCAATCTTTTGGGATTAGATGTCATCAGTTCAGAACTGATGAATGTACGTTGCGTACGTGATCAAAGCTGGGATATTGAAAGTGTAATGCCAGGCTATAATCCTGAGCCGGCATTATAAGAATATATAAAAGCAGACTAAGCTTTAAGAATTCCATAGACAATAAGAGCCGCTTCAATTTGAAACGCCTCTTATTGTTTAAATGAACTTTAATTTGTTACTAAAAACCATAACTATTATTCACGCTTCTCATTTTTCCATTATTTAATCTAAAAACCTAGATTATATTTCATAACACTAAGAGTAATAAATATAACAAAGAAAATTTTAGCGATTTTAATATTTAACCACATTATAGGCAGAAGTAATTCTACCTTTAATTTGAATTCCTCTTTTAAACTCGTTTTTATCGGTATCATAGCAAGTTATATACCACTGCGAATCAACAGTTTTTACAAAGTGAAATACCCCTGATTTCTAAATTAATAATAATGGTTTCCATGTAAAAACCAGATGAAAAAGGATGTTTTAAGGTCATATCAACTCACCCTTTCATTCCAATCGTTGTACATAAGCTTTTCTATGATGTATCGTAAGAGCATTTCCCACCGGTTCAAAAAACCTGCCTCATTACCCCAAGACCAACCAGCTACTTCATTTTCAAATCTGTACCTGCAATATCTTCCCAGCGATAATAATGGAAAGTTTTATCATCACTCATCGCAACAAAAAGACCATGTTTAAATGTATCATTTAATTTAACCGATACAACCTCCGAACCATCACTTTGTGTAGCCATGACCGGCACCGTTTTCAAGTGCTTATGTTCAAATGGATTTGTCTTAGTTCCTTCTCGGCTAAAAATCTGAAAACGATTTGCCCCCTGATCCGAAACCAATATATATCCCGTACTATCGGTCAATTTATAAATAGAAATACCTTCATGATCTTCTTTAAAACCTTCAGTTGCAAATAAAGCCAGTTGCTCATTTCCTTTTGCAGGATCTGCATAATATTGCTTTACTCCCACCTGTTCATCCGAATAGTAGATATATCCAAGTTCATTATCCACCGCTATTGCCTCGATCTCCTTCTTTCCGCTAAAAGAACCAAATTTGCGGACAAAAGTTGCCTTTACTGCACCCGAACCATTATCCTCTAATAGGTATTGCCACAGATAGCCATCCTTAGGACCATTTTTCCGCCCCACAATAGCATAAATCTGTCCTTTGGATGAAGTATACAGCGCAATGCCCATGAGATCCCTAAAATCAGGCGCTGTTTCACCTGCAAACATATCCAATCCGCCCTGATCAATAGGCTTCATATCAGGGAGCGAAAATATCCGCAATTTATGCGTCATACGTTCTGTTGTTACAGCAATATCAACAGGCTTACCATTCAAGATCAACCCATAAGCTACATCCACATTATTCGGGCGCTTCAAATTGCGCACGACCTTATCCTTTACAATTTTACCTGCTAGGTCGTAGACAAAAAGCGCTCCGTCAGCATCTTTATCCGTTGCGATCACTAAACTCTTACTTGGATCAGATTTATTGATCCAGATCGCAGGATCATCGGAATCATAACGCACCGCATCGGTCACGAAAATGGGCTTAATGGTATCTGTAGCGACAGTATTAGTTTGTGGATTATTGCAAGCCACCTGAAATATCGCTGATACGACCAAAGAAATAGATAGTGTTGTTTTTAAAGTTATCATGTTGAGTAATTAAAATTTTGTTCCAAAAGCACCTGCATAAACTGCGGGTGCAGGTGAGTTATAGGTTAATCCATTTGACATGACCAATCCGGTAATGAAATGTGGTTTAAAAGATAAAGTTCCCGATTTTAGGGCTGGAGAATTCCCTTGAAGGTTAAAGTCCCAAGCCGAATCAAACACATAGTTATTAACCGAAGTCTCCAAAGGATAAGTTACAAATTTCGGATTGTTCTCTCCCGCTAGTTTACCTCTAACATCATTTGATCCTGCTACAATATCATTCTTTCCAACCTGAAACTGATCTACAGTTAATTGATCTTGACCAAAGTACCAGTTATTACTAAATATTGAGCGATTATCTTCCGGTTTTTTAGGATCCCGCTTGACGCCAAATCGGGTATTGGCAAAAAGGTTATTGTAGATCTCCACTCTTACAGATGCCTCTATCCATATTGAACCACCTTTGGCTGTAGGTCTGCGCCAACCCGTATTAAGCATTGTATTATTATACACCATAATGTATGCCTGGGGAGTCTTATCACCCGAATTGGACAGCTTTAAAGCATTCGTATTCACACTGTAAACCAGATTGTAAGCAACATCGGCAATAGAACCAGATTTAAAGTTCATCGCCTCACCTCCTGTCACACCATTTGAGAAAAAGCTATTATTAGCGAAGATTATTTTTCCACCTTCAATATATGTACAGTCTTCATGAAAATGACTGATCGTACTATTCTGGACCACTAATTTCCCATCAACATTGGAAAACCAAAGCGCAGGTAGTGCCTCTCCCGATACTTTCTTATACAAACCCATCTTCACAGAAGTTGAAGCATCTGATGTAATCGCACCGCCATATTCCAGAACGGTATGATCTAAAACCAGCTCTTGACAACTCGGAGCCGCTAAAATTCCACCCCAAAGTTTTCCAAATTCATTGGTTTTAGTTTTATACTGTTCTTCTACGGTAAACCTGATTGGATTATCATCTGTTCCGAGTGCATACAAATTGCCCAAGACCACAATTTCGGGTTTATTCTCTGTATCCATCAAAACTGTAACCCCCTCTTCGATGGTCAATGTTTTGCCTTCGGGGATAATAATATCTCCTTTTATATGTTGCACACTGCCTTTACTCCATACTCCGGATACTTCGCCGATCGCACTGCCATCAGCCTCGCTCGTATCGACGTCAATATTCGCTTTTTCACATGCCGTTAGCATTAGAAAAAAACATGCTAGACACGATAAAATCATGTTATTTTTCATTGTAACAAATTGTTTAATTGTCATAATTGATTTGTTTTCTAACCACGATTAGGTCAAGATTGTTAAATAAAATATTGATGCTATCCGATTATTTATTAAATGAGTAACGCAAACCAAGGATATAATTTTGACCGTAAAGATCTTTTC
Organism: Sphingobacterium sp. B16(2022); assembly: GCF_012030425.1. Taxonomy (GTDB): domain Bacteria; phylum Bacteroidota; class Bacteroidia; order Sphingobacteriales; family Sphingobacteriaceae; genus Sphingobacterium; species Sphingobacterium anhuiense. Next base: position 537,799 of record NZ_JAAUVN010000003.1, read on the forward strand.
TGATAAGCGTATTACCACCTTCCGTTAGCTTCTCCGCAATCTTTTCATTTTCAGGATTCACTCCCTTTACATACAGTTCCATCGGAGTATTCAAAATATTGTTGGCTTTGGCAAAAATAGCCCAACCCGCCTTAAATTTCTTTTCAATAGAAGCATCCAGCTGCACAAATCCTTTTTGCCATAGATCATCATTCAAAAACTGCGATACGGTATTGATGCGATCACCAGTGTAAGAACCAGCCAATTGTCCCTCCCAGCCTTTATTCGCATCCTTATACAGTAAAGATAGATTGGTTATATGTGCCGCCTGCCCGTGTAATGGACGTGTTTGGTCAACAATAATAGGTTCTGGATCTTGTGTCGTTTCGTTTATTCTACGTGACATTTTCGCGGTAGTAATACGCGAGTGTGTATAGGTATAATTCGCTTTTATCCCGAACTTTTGGATGTACTTGATGTAATCCACTTCGATTCCAAAATTATTTGCATTACCAAAATTACCCGGTGTGTAATACACATCCTGCTTGCGGACTTCATCTGGCTGAAACGTATACTCGATCGGGTTTTTAATCTTTTTGTAGAACATGCCAACAAAAAATTGTGACGAAGCCTCAGGAAACAATTCATAACGTAAATCAAAATTATCCGCAAGCGCATGTTTTAGATCTGGATTTCCTCTTTCTAAGAACTCTTCATTCACGACAGAGGAAGGAACGATTTCATAAAAACCGGGACGATTCAACGCGCGATAATAAGCGGCATGAAGTTGCTGTTTCTCATTCAAATGATACTTGACGGTCAAACTTGGCAACCATTCCGTGTAGACTTGAGATCCTTCTGGTCTCTTTTCGCCTGCAGGAAACAGTAATTTATAATCTTGATTGGTATGTTCCATACGGACCCCTCCGATCATTTGGAGTTTGTCACTTTCATAATTGAACATCCCGTACACTGCTGTAGTTTTCTCATTGGCATCATAAGTCAAGGGATTAGCAACGGCACCGGTGGGATTGGTCACGGTCAAATTCAGTTCCGTATAATTTTGAAAATCTACACCATATTTATACTTTGCCTCTTCCGCAGATGCAGGAGAAAGGTTATAATTGTTATAGAAACTACTTCGTTGTTTATCACGATATAGCCCCCCTGTAGATAACTCCAATTTGCGATCTGCCATAGGCACTTTATAAGCCACATCCCAGTATCCCGCATAATCATTGTCGGTATTCCTTTCCCAACGGTAGGTAACAGGCGATTTATTAACAAGAGAAGTGCGCTTACGCTCAAAATTCTCTTGAATACCGTCTAAACTTATCGTGGTATTTTGAGGCAATTGATTACTAGCAGATGACAGCGCACCCGACCACCTTACATTCAATCTATTATCCATAAAACGATGATCACCCTGCAAAGTTCCGTTATAGATCTGTTGCTGTGTCTTTCGACTTCGCGTTACATAGGTCAATTCTGCCTTTCCAATATTAGGATCATATTGCCCATTATAGATGGTATTGACCGCATCACGAAGTTGCGTATTATTCAGATTCACATACATTTGATAGAAGCTCAAACGATGATTGGGATTAAAACGATAGTCGATTTTATTATGTAGACCTAAGCGCTGCTGCTGTTCATCATACTGACGATCTTGTTGCTCAGTAATAACAGCATTCGGATTTACGCCGACCACAGCAGATTTATAAAAAATAGAGCGGCTTCCGCGGTGCAGGTTTTGATAACTTACCCCCAAGATTATACCCAGCTTATCATCCAGATAGCGGTTCCCGAAAGTTAAATTACCAACGACATCTGGCGAAGGTTTTTTATAGGTATAGTCTAATACCCCTTTATTAAAATCTGCTGCAGTCGCATTGTAATTTTTACCATGAAGTTCATAAGGTGATTTGGATGAAGTTCCACCGGCCGCGAAACTTCCGAAGTCCTGATTAAAATAACGTTGACTATATCCCGTCGCCAAATTAGCCTGTAGTAATAATTTGCTTGGCGCAGCTTTCATAACCATATTCACAACACCGCCAACAGCATCTGCCTCCATATTTGGTGTAAGCGATTTGTATACTTCCAGACGTTCTAACATATCTGAAGGAAACAAATCCAATGGTACGTAGCGATACTTATTATCTGGACTTGGTACTTTTACACCATTGACCAAGGTTGTGTTATAACGCTTATCCATACCTCTTAAAATGGCATACTGCCCTTCTCCATTAGAATTCCGTTCTATAGAAACCCCCGATACGCGTTGCACAACGTTTGCGACCGTGATATCTGGAGAAATCTCAATAGCTCTAGCCGAAACAACATTCATGATCTGCGATGCGTTCTTTTCCAGCCGTCTCGCACTGGGATCATCATCACCGCCGTTTCGCTGTCCTTTGATCGTTACCTCCATCAATTTTTGATCTGTAGAAGTAAGTTGAAAAATAAAATGGGGAGTATCTTCTTTTTTAATTTCGATTTCCTGGGTAAATTCGGCATAGGCCATATGTCTAATATGTACTTTGACCTTTCCTGCGGACAATCCCTTTAATTCAAATGAACCATCCAATTGTGTTTTGGTAGATAGTCCGCTTTGTTCCAAAAAAACAGTGGCTCCAGTTATGGCTTCACCGGTTTGACCATCCAATACTTTACCTTTGATTTTGGTTGCATATGCTGCACTGACCGAAATGCTGGAGGCAAGTAATACCGTTAAAAAATTTTTCATTTTGCTTAGATTATATATGAATCTTTGATCGTTGAGCAAATATGACATCCAATTTCAGTTTCACAAAATAGCAAGCGTTACAACAAGGAAACAACGAGATTTACGGACTATACAACAAGGAAACAAAATCAATCAACAAACTATTAATCAATCGATTAACAGAAAAATAAACGCCATTACCATTCCGTTATCGTTATGTTAAGAAATTATGAAATACTGAGTAGGTAACCTGTAAGATCTTCACCTTGTTCCAATTTTAACTTTTTTCTCAGGCGATGTCTAGCCACACGAAGGCTATCTTGTGATATCCCCAAAAGCACAGCAATATCCGTGTTGTTCAAATTTATTTTAAGCAATGCAATCAAGCGCATATCGGCGGCAGTTAAATCTGAAAACCGTTGTACTAGTTTTTCAAAAAAACTATGATGTACTCTTTCAAAAGTCACCATAAATTCTTTCCAATGAATACCCTGTGTAATATTTTCATTGATCTGCAAAACCAGATCGTGCATTTGCTTTTTTTGATCCCGTCGTTCATCCTTAACCATTACTTTTAACTCATCTCGGAGCTGTTCCAAAAATTGGTTATTACGGATTAAATTCAAAGTATGCGACGTCAATTCCTTCTCTTTGAGCGTCAGTTCCTGCTTAAGCTGTTTATCTTCGAGCAACTGATTTTTAAGTGCAATTTCTGCTAATTCCCTTTCCGCTTCTTGCTTTCGCGACTCGGTCATCTGATTATTGATCTTTATTTTTTGACGGCTATACAGCACATACGATAAAATAATTAACAAGATCAAAAAAACAATAGTTCCCAGCAATAAAATGGAGTTGATCTTTTTAGTGACCTGCAATTGTTCAATTTCTTCTGTTTTTTGATTCATATCATAAAGTGCCTGAAAAAAAGCAGTATGCCTAGCCCCATCTACACTATATAACTCCAGCACAAGCTTCCGACTTCGCTCTGCATAAACATAAGCACTATCCATTTGACCGCTTAATGCATATGTTTTGCTTAGATCTTTAGTCGTTGCCGACATCTGATACACATCTCCCAATTTCTCTGCCATATCAAAAGCCCACTTTGTTAATTTTATGCTTTCCGAAAACTTGCCGGTCTTCCTGAAAATATCACCCATATTATTCACCACTACAATCTTTCCGTAGTTGTCTTGCGTTTCATCATATAAGTCACGTGCTTTTTCAAAATGATCAAATGCCCGATCATACTGTTCCAAATCTTCATAAATACTACCCAGATTCTCATGAATCTTAGCTTCGCCATTTTTATTTCCTTCTTCGTTATAAATCGCTAAGGCCCGCATTTGGTATACGAATGCCGAATCATAATCAGCGACCTTTTCAAATAGATGACCAATATTGCCCAATACACCAGCTTCACCATTTTTATCTTTCTCAGCTCTGAAAGAATGGAGCGCTTTATTAAAGTAATTTTTAGCTAGATCATGCTGTTTATTAAAAATATTGAGTTCGCCTATATCACTCCAATTAGATGCGAGTAATTGTTTCGCATTTAACTGGGTGTAGATACGGTCCGCTTGGAAATAATAATCTTGCGCCTGTCCATAATGCCCTTGATTAACACATAACCACCCTATTGCCTGTAAACAATTAGCTTGTAATAACAAGTCTTTATCACCAACGGCCTCAGCATACCGCTTTTTGACTAGCGTAATCGCAGAATCAGGATAGTTTTGACTTAACACCCGAATATCTTTAAATGATTCTACCTGTGCATTTGCGGTGTCACCGATAAATGCCTGTGCTATAAATAGTATTAAAAATATAATTTTATCAGAAATCCTCATATTCAAGTAACTAATTGATGTTGCTGTGCAAATGTACACGAAGCATGTTAACAGAATATTAAATCACATTACATGCACGGCCACTTAACATCATAGAACAAAAAAGATTGATTATCATATCGTGTAAAAATGTGTTAAAGCATATTACAAGACACTAGGGAACTATCTCTAAACAGAACATATATGCCTTTAAATAATAAAAATACCACATCCCAATAGAAGAACTGGTTTAAATGATTCAAATAATGAAAGGATTTTACTGGTTGGATTACAAAATGGAAATTACTTTGATGGCATAAAAATTTTTCAATCTAAATAGCGATTTCTTCAAAGTAAATACTATTGTATTCTTCCACTTTCGTTCTCCAGTGCTGATTTTCGCGCACGTTGCGCTCTCGTTGTTCCATTACTAAAACGGTAGCTAAAACTTAACCGTACCTGTCTCGACTCGTAATACCCATAACTGTTAGACACAAAGCCAGGAAAATTTTGAGTGTACTTACTCTGGTTGCCTTTATAGATATCATTAATAGCAAATCGAATTGTTGCTTTATCGTTTAAAAGGATTTTTTGAAAAGCAACGTCCACCTGACTGATCTCCCTGCTTATCGTATTTGCTCCACTCAGGCGATTTGAATTATAAACCGCCGTTACTTCTGCTCTCATTTTAAAAGGTAAACGAAAGGACTGCACCAAACTGACACGTCCTGCCGCTTGTTGTAAGTTCAGATTTCTATACTGATCAAAAGAAACATCATTTTGAATATAATATAGAAGACCATTAAAAGTAAGATCCCACCAGGATTTAGGTGTAAAATTCTGTGTCAGGGATAAAGACCAGTGCTTTTGTATTCCTACATTTCTACTGATCATAACTATTTTATCATTGTCCAGCGTATCGGTCACCTTCGCGTTAAGCTGATCAGTATAAGCAAAATTAAACGAAACTACCGTTGCGCTTTTTAATGAATAAAGAACAGTCAAGCGGTGGGTTAATGAGGGACTTAAAAAGGGGTTTCCTTGCCAAAAAGATAATTCGTCAAGCATATAAATAAAGGGATTCAGATCCTGATATGCTGGTCTCTCAATACGCTTGGCATAAGATAAAGAAACAGTTTGGTTTTCCCCTAACGGTCTCGTAGCAGAAAAAAAGGGGAATAAATTGGTGAAATTTCTTTTGATATCATCATCCAGTTCTGCCCCATTCTCGTTATAAAAAAGCGTTCCTTTAGAGTTCGAATTCTCTATACGTACTCCACCCTGTAGCGACCATTTTCCTAACGTTCTTTTATAATCTATATAGGCACTTGTCGTGTGCTCGTAAAAATGAAAATCATTGGTGCGTCTGTTATCGAGGCTATCCGGGCCTTTATCAACATGGAAAAACCTAGCATTATTCTTGGAACCTACATTTGAATACTTAAAACCCGTTTCCAATTTCCCCTGCCATAAGTTCATCCCATAGTCCAACTTTATTCCCTTTAAATCAATATCTATCTCATTGAGCGTACGGTACAGATTTTCCTGAAGGATATTTTGCTGATGATCACGGTAAATATTGGATTGTAGGTTTTTATTCCATTTATCAAAAAAACCATAGTCAGCATCAAGATTTAAACTTCGTCCTAACGTATCTTCATATTTGTAGTTGAAATTAAAATTGTATCTGGCAGTGCGCTGTCCATAATAATCGTTAATCGCATCCAGCGACTCTTCCATTAATAAGGATGGCAACGTGCTAATCTCCGTTCTGGTATCAGTGATACCTCCACCAAAAATAAAATTACCATTAGCCAGAAAACCGATTGTATTTTTATCATTCAGATAATAATCGATTCCAACCTGACTGGACATCTTCTGACGTTTGTCAACATCCTTGGTATGGCTATTGTAAGCTTTACCATTTTGTTGCCTGTTTGTACCATACAGGTAATGATAATTACCCAATGTATGACTATAGTTCGCGAATATATTTAATTTATCCACCCGATAATTAAGCGTCGCGTTCTGAAGTTGTTTTGCACTGATACCATAGGCAACAGCAGTGCTGACATTACCATTTAACCCTCTTACCTGATTTTTCTTTGTATTGATATTGATGATTCCCGCAGCCCCAGTTGCCTCATATTTTGCCGTTGGACTATTGATAATTTCAATAGATTTAAGGTTGTTGGAAGATAGAGATTTTAAAAGATCTGTCAGCTCTTTTCCTGAAAGAAACGTCTGTCGACCATCCAATAAAATCTGTACACCACTTTTTCCATTGAGTGTAATATCGCTTTCATTTTCCACAAATACCCCGGGAGCTCTTTTCAGTGCTTCCAAAACAGAAACATCCTGTCCACCCAGTGTATTTTCGACATTATAAATAAATGTTCCACCATCAACCTGAACCGTTTTTTTCCTACCTTCAACAGTGGCTTCTTCCAAGATATTCTCCAGTGGCAGAAGTTTTAAAGTTCCCAGATTAACATCAATTAATTCAAAAATTGCAGATTGATAATCTTTGTCGCCAACATGGCTCACTTTAACAAAATATTTACCCTTTACTCCAAATCTTAAATTAAATTGTCCGAGACTATCAGTCGAGGTACTTAAAATGAGCTTATCGTTCCGATCATGTAAGCTTACCGTCGCTAAAGTTATAGGTGACATATTACGATCGACCACTTTTCCAGTAATGTATTTATCATTAACCTGTGAGTAGAGCGTTATACCAGTTAAAATAAGTATTCCTATTAATACAATTCTTAAAAATTGAGGTGATACCATTGGTTTATTCAGTGATTATAACTTACAGCAAGAGTAACAATTTAAATCAAAATACGCAATAAAATGCATATAATTTCAAAAAAAGTTGTATTTCAATAATAAACACATCTACCTACATCATAATAATGCAAGAAAATGCAAAACACATTTCTTTCATTTAAGAATGAAAAATCCTAGTTGGATTTTTATGAGTCCATTAAATTTAAAATAAATAAGGGCAATAAACGATCGTTTATTGCCCCTTGATAACTTCATTTTTCAGAATTATCCATAGTCTACTTACACGAAAGAGAATAGATTAGAAAATGAAACTGCTACATTCCTCTTAGTTCACTTCTATTAACTTCAGCGCCATAATCAATTCTCGATTTAGAAAGACAATCTGGGAAATTTGTCCTTATATAACTCATCATCTCTTCTCTTACATAACAGCGAAGATCAAAAGCCTGTCCCGAGTTTCGGCAACTCATTAAGCAACGAATCTCCATCGTTCGCTCTTTTAGATCAGTGACCTGCAGGGCATTGACCTTACCGTCCCACAAAGGATGATGCATAAGCAATGAGCCTAATTTTTCTCGTAATTGTGGGACAGGAATCGCGAAATCAACATAAATAAAAACAGTTCCTAAAATCTCTGCCGTAGTTCTCGTCCAATTCTGAAAAGGTTTTTCGATGAAATAGGTAATCGGCAGCACCAGACGGCGCTTATCCCAGATATTAACCACGACATAAGTCAGATTGATTTCTTCGACCTTACCCCACTCGCCCTCAACGACCAGCACATCATCCATCCGAATGGGCTGTGTAAAAGCAATCTGAAAACCTGCTAATAAATTTCCAAGAGATTTCTGAGCGGCAAAACCAATGATTATACCACCAACTCCGACACCCGTCAGCAGTCCTGCACCTATCTTCTGCATACTTTCGAAGCTTAACAAAATAATGGCAAAAGACACAACGATGATAATAGTAATGAAGACCTTTCGAATAAAAACAATCTGTGTCCTAATTTTTCTTTCACGCAGGTTATTCTCTTTATTGATATCAAAACGATGATATAAATAATCTTCAAAAACTTTTATGGCCTGAATCAGAACAACAGCAAAAAAGCTGATCAGTAAGATTTCATTTATTTTACCGACAATATGCAATGTGGCAGTATTGAAACGCGTAAAAGGTAACAAACTGTTAAAAACAACCAAGGGAATAAAAAGACTCAAAATCTTATTAAATCGACGTATAAAAGACCGAAAGAGGGAATAAGATGACTGTGCAATCGCCTGATAACGCAAAATCGGGATAAATAAAATCTTAATGAGGATCCCGAGTGCAAACGAAAACAGTATAAATGCAGTATTCCATATCCACGCCGGAAATTTTTGTGAAAGTTGAATTAATTCTTCGTTCATTATTATTTTTCTTTTTTTATGCTACCATTATTATGTACTATAAGTATAACGGTATGCTTGGTCTAACGTTTGTTTTATTTTTAAAAAGGAACAAAACCAACTGATTTAGAGATCGCAACGAATATATTCAATTCCCCAAAAAGCATTAACCGACAATAATAATGAAGCCGATTACTCGAATCGGCTTATCTACTATTGAAGAAAATACAGTTCTCACTTATTATTGACATATCGTGTAATAAGATTTGTCACTTTACTACAAGACCATATGCCTTGTTGCCATATACATAAGAAATAATAAGTATAGCAAGTATAACAAGTGGCAACAGCATAAATCCAATATTTTTATCGACCATTGCATGGCTAATAAAAGCAAAAATAAGGTTAAATGTTAATCCGGCATAGGCCCACTCTTTCAATTTACTTGGAGTTTTAGGATAAGAAATGGCTATTACTCCGAGCACTTTGCAGATAATAAGTGCATAAGTGAAGTAGTCTGGATATCCTAACGGTTTAGTTCCAGCATTAACATACTGTGGCGCAAATAAAAGCGTACCAAGAGGCATGATACCCTCCCAGATAATAAGGATCGCTGTAGCTATCCAAAAGATTAATTTATTCTTTTTCATGTTTTTGAAGATTTATGAATTATTTATATTGCAAAATTGTTTATATTGATATGACAAAGATGCAAGGGTTTGCTTAAATTAACAGATTACAAAAACGACATTATAAGGGGTGAATTGCGACAGTGGGAACAACGAATTTACAAAACCAAAAAATTCTTTTCTACCATTGGCTTCATTTTAAATGACAGGTATAATGATTAAATTAAATCACATGAATAAAACAACCCTTTTCACTTCAGTTTTAAGCACGACGATCCTTTTCATATCCAGTTTAACTTCCTGCGACGGAATTATAGAGCGCAACAACGACCCCTTAGATGCGGCATATGCTAATTTTGAAGAAATTAACGAAAAGTATCATTCCGATATTTTCGAAGTGAAACTGTTCTGTGAAACTGAAGTCACTCATTCCAGTTCACCTAATCCCATTCGCATCTTTCCATCTGTGAATGACCAACTGATCGTATCCTGCGATGCAGAAAAAAATGATGAGACCCAAAGTAATATGCTTTATTATAAAATAAATAGTAAAGGAATTACAGAAGATACATTACACTTGTCCCAAAATAAATATTGGCCAGAATTTATTGATGATTTCATCATTTTCACCAATGACGAAAAAGCCTATTACACCACTTGGCCACAAGATGGCGATACCACCACACATGCTTTTAAGGTTTTAAATGAAGATTTGAGTTGGACTGGAGAAAAAATAAATCAAAAAATTGCAAGCGCGAAAAAAGATGGCAAATATTGGTTTTTAAAAAATGTAACTAGAAATGATCATTATTACATGCAGTTTTTCTTTTACCAGAATGAACAATGGCAGATGCTATGGCAAGAAATACCAGCATACAGAAGCATTGATAGCAGTGAAGATGCCGGCCGTTACCGTGACGATGTTTTTTGGACCGGCGAACAAGATCCTTATTTACCCGAAAACGTTACTTTTTTACATTTTCACCCTGAGGAAAAATTAAAATACAGCCACAATATTGGTGGTGGAAGTCCAGGATATAGTGTCAAAAACTGGCGCGGGAAAGCTTTCTTTAAAACAAAGATCGGAGATCGTGATTTTAATTTTTTTGAGCCTCATATTGCTGTAGAGAAAGAAAGATTTGACGATTACAAAAATCGATTCTATACGGTGTTAGAAGCAAATTATTCAGCACTACATTTTAGACCAACATTTTATATTTCACCCCATGGGTTCGCATTCTATTCTTCCAATAGTCAGAGTATGTATTTAATACGAAAGAAATAAACAATACCTAATTATTGAAATTAAATAAGGATGAGCACATAATTGGAAAGTTTAAACATGATCTGGTCTCCTATTGATAAAAGTGATACCTATCAATAAGACTATATTGATTATAAGGGAAGTAAATTAATGCCTAAAGCGCCAACAGTTATCCAAAGTCATCCAGTTGTTTTTCCATGTGACTAAACTGTTATTACTGTCGTTTTATTAACTGTAAAAAATGAAAATAACCTATTAAAAACCCAACTTATTGACCAAATCTTTACAAAAGTCAGTAAGCTGAGCTATCTAGAAAAGGTACTTTTGTATATGTGTAAAAATATACGATTAACTTTACTAGTGCTTCTATTAATACTTTTAGTACCTATTGAGAAGGTTTTTTCCCAAATTGGAGCAGGAATAAAATTAGGTGGAAATTTATCTCATGCTGATGGACTATCATTCCGTTCAGCAAATCGGATAGGTTTTCAAGCCGGAGGTATACTAAGTTATCATTTTAGGCCTAACATGGCTATCCAAGTAGAGCCCACGTATAATGTAACACGTGTCAGAACAAATTCTGAAACTGTGGATCAGGTTAACGGTATTGCAAAAGGAAACAAGGCCCTCCAGTTCTTTGATTTCCCTGTATTATTTAAGTTAGACCTGACATCAAATTTTGCATTATTAGGTGGCCTTGAATTCAATAAACTATTGAATGAAGATAAATATCTACTGAATAATGGAGAAGAGGCATTTAATAGAGGTTCCCGAATGGGTTACACTTTTGGATTAGAATTGGGAAAATTGTATTTCCGATATCGAAATGTAGAAAGAAAAACTGGTGTATACCACAACTGGAATACGAGTATTTCGCAATATCAAATAGGCGTTAAATGGAACCTTTTCTAGAAGCCTTATAAAAAGAAGTATCTAAATTCTCGGTTAAAGTTCATCTAAATGTGATTGTTTTCAATCGGATGTAAAATAAATTTGTTTATTTTTCCATTCAGGATAAGGATACTTAACAGATTTAAATTTTAAACTTAATAAACCAATTCAAACTTTTATAATAATGCTATCTAAATTATTTCTTCTTCAGAGTTGCATGATCTTCCTGTTCATATTTAGTGTTCCTTTAAAAGCACAGACACAGCAGACATTTACAGGTTGGAGTGCCGCATTTTTCACTTACAAAATAAATCCCCGGTTCAGCATACATTTTGATGGACAAGCTCGAAGTACAGATCAACTCAAAGACATACAATCCTTTATTATCCGACCGGGATTGAATTATCATATCAAGAACAATATGATTGCCTCTTTAGGGTATACCTACATCGGGAACCAAAGAAATATTAGCGCTATCCATGGCTGGGTACCAGAACATCGCATATGGGAGCAATTTATTATAAACCAAAAATTTACCGTTCTAAATCGACCTTTCACACTGCAGCACCGTTTTAGATTAGAACAGCGCTTTATGGGCCAACCTATTGTTGAGCAAAACGAGCTGGTTACGGACCGTTACGATTTTGCCCAAAGACTGCGCTATTTCACCCGTGCCATTGTCCCTGTTTCCGAAACCACTAGTTTTACTGATGGTGCTTTCATTGCACTGCAAAATGAAATTTTTGCACATATTCAAAATGCCCCCAATGGTAAGTTATTTGACCAAAACAGAGCTTACCTAGCACTAGGATGGCGGGTAAATCCAAAATTTGATATAGAAGCAGGTTACATGAATCAATATAGCCTAGTCAGAAGTAATAAGACTGTAAATAATATCATACAGGTCGCAGCTTATCTCAGATTATAAACGATAGTGCTCTTTGATTTAAAAAGGTAGCATATTATGCTCCATTTATATCATTCACGGATTATTCGCGTTAATTAACGCGTTTTTTTGCAAAAGGATTAAACGATAAACCAGCATTAAAATAAAAAGATGGATCCGTAGATGCTTCATAAATAAAATCATTCTGAGATTTGTTTTTCTCTGATATTCGAGATCTTAACGAATTTCTCATCCCGGTTTTGACCATAGCTATAAAAGAACGGCCCAGATTGTGTTCATAAAGCAGCCCTGAATTCAAATTCATCTGATTGAAGATCTGGACGCTCGATAATCCAGCAAAATCATAGATATAGAAGGTATTATTATCAAGCTCCGATCCAAAAGATGCACGTCCATTACCCAAAATAGTTTTACGAAGATAAACGGCTTTCGGCAACACGACATCGACCACCCAGCCCTGTTGATACTGTCTCTTATATGTAAAAGTAGGTATCACAGGTACAAGGGCACTTGGGTCCAATAAACCGACCACACCTAAGGTCATCTGCACCTCACGGGTAGCTTTTAGAACCAAGTTTCCCATCAGCATACCACGAACACGTTCAAAGCCTTTCTCACTTCCATCAGTCATCAAACTCGCGCTATAAATAGCCATTTTCCCAAATAATCTTGAGTAGTAAGTAAAATTTAATGATTCATGGTGATAGTGATAATCTTGCTTCTCCTGATATATTTGCCGTGTACTCAAATCAGGTTGCAGCAGCTCTACAGAAAGATGCCGATAACCCACAAGCGTTCCTAAAGTCCAATTTTTTCTCTTCATCAAGTTGACATTCATACTGGCATTCGCTTGATTCATATTTTGAACCTCTCCCTTAGGAAGTGGATTCTTTAAATACTTTGAAGCATATTTAAACCCACCAACAATTTCGTACTCCAGATTCAGTACGCGGATCGCCGGAAATTTATCCGCAATAATAGCACGGACTTTGTCTGGGATACTGTCTTTTGTCTGGGCTTTGGTAACAAAAGTGTAAATGCCTATTCCAAATATGAGCAAAATCTTTTTTAACATATAACAATGGATAAATGGTTGATAAAACGGTACAAGAATATCCTAAATGTGGATATGAAAAATACATTTTAGACGAAACACCCTTTATTTTATACAAAAGATCCTTTCTTAGAATAATATAGAACGCACACCATACTACTTCAATTACTTTGGTATAAAAAAAAGCACTCTTGGTATAAAAGAAATTAGAGTAGGCTCAAAAAAAATTACTTTTGTTCCTATACAGTAACATTATTACTAAGAACTGATGCAAGATTTTAAAAATGGAATAATCATACGTTACTTGACCGAAAAAAAATATAGGGTCCTCCGCCACAGCGTATTTGTAGTGGGGCTCCTTTTGCTTTTTTTCAATTCAGACATGAAGACAGAGCTATCTGATCCATATAAAACCTATCTACATTTATCAGTATGGATCGTTTTTGTATGTATGTTCTACATCAACATGTATCTGCTGATACCACGTTTTTTTTTCAAGGGAAGGTATGAGATCTATATAATATTATTAATCTTATTGGTTATTGGAAGTTTACTGATCGTCATGTATGTTTCCAATTATATGCATGTTATAACGGCTGCAAATTTAAAAGTTGATAAGCGGCAAAACATGAATTTTTTCAACGGGATCTTAGTCAGTATTCCCATTATTTTGACAACCACAACACTGAAACTTTTTAATCGTTGGATCAAAGACAATAAGAGAATATCTGAACTCAAAAACCTGGCCCTAACATCTGAGTTAACTTCCCTAAGAAACCAGATACAGCCACACTTTTTGTTTAATATGTTGAATAATGTCAAAGCACTGATACGGAAAGATCCTGAAATGGCAACGGAAGTCATTATCAAACTATCGGATTTTTTAAGATACCAGCTTTACGAAAATGATAACGATAAAACACTTTTAACTGGAGAAATAAACTTTATAACCAATTTTCTAAAATTGGAAGAAATAAGAAGAGATCATTTGAAAACGACCATACAATGCGAACCTGAACTCGTTAAAAAAAATATTTTCTTACCTCCGCATATTTTTACGGCCTTTATCGAAAATGCTATAAAATACAGTTTAAGTGCGACAGAAGGAACGTCCTTTATTCATATTTCCTTTATGGCAAGTGATGGGCAGCTTCACTTTGAATGCCGCAATTCCAAAGATCCAAAACTAGCCCTCAATCCTAACAAAAAATATAGCGGGCTGGGCCTCACCAATACTAAACGTAGGTTAGAATTGTTATATCAAGATGATTATCAGTTAAATATTACTGTTCAAGAAACGGAATATAGCGTAAAATTAACGATCCCAATATGAAGTGTATTATAGTTGATGATGAACCTCTCGCTCGTGAAGAAATGAGCAATCTGGTACAAGAAATTTCAGCCCTTGAGATTGTAGGGGAATTTTCCAGCGCTATTGGGGCAATGGAATTTTTAAAAAATAATGCTGTTGATCTGCTATTTCTGGATATTGAAATGCCGACCATCAATGGTCTTGATTTTGCACAGTCATTGCCTACAGATAAATTAGTGATTTTAACGACAGCATATAATCAGTATGCATTGCAGGGGTATGAACTTGACGCAATTGACTATCTCTTAAAACCGATCAAAAAGGAGCGACTAGCAAAAGCGATAACGAAAGCAATCGCTTACCAAAAACTGTTGACATTTCATGAACAGAAAAACACATTTGAAGCCAGCAATGACAATTCTATACTGATAAAATCAGATCGAAAATATTATAAAATCACCTTTGATGAAGTCAAATTCATTGAAGCCCTAAAAGATTATGTCGTGATCTATACTCGCAACAACAAACTGATCACAGCCATGAACTTAAAAACAATCCATCAAAAACTGAACTCCGAACTCTTTATCCGGGTAAGTAAATCTTACCTGATCAATATGTCATTTATCGATTCTTTCGATAGTCATACCATTTACATAGACGATGCAGAGATACCGATAGGAGAAATCTATCGCAACGATTTTTTCCAAAAATATACAAGTGGTCTTTTATAAGAGTTCATTCGATTAGGCAACATCAAAGCGTTCCAATAAATCAACTCGAATATTATGGCTGTCCAACAGATTGGTTAACTGGTCAATAGAACAGCCAGCTGTTTCTACTCGAAAAATCGAATCTTCATCGTCAAGATCTACTGTAGGGGAAAACACTTCCGGCATATTCAATTGCAATAATTGCATCAAAAAAATTTTGCTCTCTACTGTTTTTATTGAACTCTTAAAAATTAATACCTGCTTAACCATGTTCTTTGAATTAGTTTTAACCAAATTATTCTGACTCTATCAAACCGGAATAGAGCATTGTTAAACAAATCTACTCGATATGGACTTACCAGATTTGAATTTTATACCAAAAGGTTAGATTATTATACGAAAATAGTCATATCAGCAGAATAACCGCAATATACTCCAGTACCTGCTCCAGCTAGCTTTAAGAGTATTAGATTTAATACTGAGTATAAATATAATTTGACAAGCACCCCAATATCAGATATCAGCCTGAAATAAGATGGAAGCAGTTTTTGTTAGATACAATTAGTACCAGAAAAGCACTGCATAAATGACCACGCTTTCTTGTACTAATTGTATGCAGAAAATATTTAAATGTGATGATTTAGTTACCCCAGTTTTTATTGGCTTTATCACCCATAACAAATTCAAGTATCCCCCCTTTAAGAATATCCGCATGATCTAATTGTGCTGTATTCAAAGGTTGGCCATTCAATTTGGCCGACTGAATATATTTATTTTTTTCCGAAGCATTTTTTCCGATAATAACAAAAGACTTGCCATTGGGAAGTTGTATACTCGCTTTTGAGAAGAATGGAGAACCTATGCTATAAGAAGTAAGTCCAGGAGTTACCGGATAGAATCCCATCTGTGAAAAAACAACAAACGCTGACATACCCCCTCCGTCCTCATCTCCAGGTACTCCCATCAAGTCGTTTCTAAACCATTCTCCTACCAATTTGTGAATCCGTTTTTGTGTCATCCAAGGCTGTCCCGCATAGTTGTATAGATATGGAATATGGAGCGAAGGTTCATTGGCCATAGAGAATTGTCCTACATTTCCGGTATGGTCAGGAAGCTGCGCATAAAAATCAAATTTAGATCTGCCCAAAGGTTGCTGGAACATATCGTCTAAATATTGAATAAACAGTTCATTACCACCCATCAATTTGATAAGATCCGGAATATTATGCTGTACATCCCAGCGGTATATCCAGGCATTATTTTCGCCATAATATTCACGCGCCCCCTGTCCTCCTGAAAACACATAATCAAAAGGCATAATAAATTTTCCTTTATCGTCCTTTGGATGGAAAAATTTAGTTTGCTCATTGAATAGATTCCTATAGTTGAATGACTGTTTCATAAACAGTTCATAATCCGCTTTCATACCTAGCTCGTTGGCCAATTGGGCCAAGCACCAAAGATCATAGGACGTGCCCAAAGTTACTGCTACAGGTTGTCTTTTTTCAAAACCATTAACCTCAGGTATTGTTTCTTTCTCATTAGGGTATAGTGCAGGTATATAGCCTTTTTCTTTAAAAAAATCATCCAATTTTCCGGCAGGTTTACCTGACCATGGCGCTAAAGTTTTTTCAGTAATGGCTCCCTTGGCCGCTAAATACGCTTTCTTAATATCGAAATTACGTACTCCTTTTCGGTAAGCATCCAACAAGGTGGCGACACCATGATTGGAATTCATTCGCCTGCTATCGCCAGTTATTTCAGGAAAAGTAGGCAACCAAGGTTCCTTCATTTGTTCGGACATCCGAACAAATGAATTCAAAATCAAGGCTTCATTATCCGAATCGAGCAATACCCGAAGCGGATGATGCGCCCTGTACGAGTCCCAGATCCAATCATCTGTAAAAAATGCTTTCCCTTGATCATCATGTACTTTTCCGTCAAATGCACTGTAATAGCGATTATCCTCAGAAATATTAACAGGACGCTCATAGGTCCGATATAAAGAAGTATAAAACACTTTTTTATCCGATTCATTTTCACCTTCTACAGCAATTTTCCCTAAAGCCTCATTCCAGATCTTTCGTCCATTGGCGGCTAATTTCTCTTGGTTAAAATCCGTAATCTCACGTTTCAGATTGGCTTTTGCCTGTGCAACGTCGATAAAAGAAATACCGTACTTCATCCGTAAGGCTGATCCAGATTGGTCAAATTGCAATACGATACAGGCATTTTTACCTGCAACTTCAGTACTTTTTTCCACTTTCGAGCCTTTCAAACCACTAATCGCTACTGGTTTTGATTCAGGCACAGCATAGATATAGACACGGGTACCGTTACCGATATCCTGGGAACCGGAAAGCCCCTGACCATCCCACAGCAATTTTCCTTCATGTGAATTGAACTGCAGATACTTGTTTGATTTGGTAGGAAAAGTAAAGGTGTACATACCCGACTGATGTGATACCGCATAATCGACTTTGATATCCTCCTGATCCAACTGTACCGAATAAGAATAGGGATTTATTTCTTCCTGATCATAACTGTACAGTTGCACGGGTTTCAGATCGGATGGTAATTTTATCATCGGACTCAAGTTAAAAGCCGATTTTCCACGGTGACTCGTAACAATAAGCGGAAGACCAAATAAGCGATCTGAAGTGAAGTCCGCTCGCTCAGGATAAACCCGCAACATACTATTTGGTAGATGAACGGTCGGGTAAGTCGGCACCAATAAATGACTGATGTTTCCCATATAAGGATTGACATAATCCACATATTCTTTGGGGCCTTGAGTCTGAGAAAAACCTTTTAGCAAAAAAATCGAAAGAAAAGAACAGCAATATATTGTGCGTAATAGCGTATTCGATTTATGTTTAATAATCTTTTTTAACATGGTAAACAATTAAGTAATCAACGGTTTAAGGAAAAATAACATTTAAGATCTTAAAGATAATTTATTTTGACAATATAGGGTCTATTTATAGCAGTATTATTTAGAAACTGTGATCTGTCCCGTTTGTTTTACTTTTTTAAACTGCCGTCCTTATATATTCCAGTTTATCCACAGCTATTCATCGTAACCAATTATTAAATTTGCTAACTTTCAGAGTATGGTACGGTCAATCAATCTTCATCTTGTCCAGAAAGACACCTACCTTAAAACCACTGTAACTTCCTCAATAACAACGCGCAAATGAGATTAACATTTTCATGATTGTTAAAAGAACCACTAGCGTTTAACATCATAAAATATTCACGTCTACCGGGGAGCAAGAGTAAATATTTAAATTCCTAACTTTAGATATAAAATCTATAAGCATACCATGTCGGAGTTATTCAGAAAACATTTAGAAAAATTCGTTACGATTGATGATGAGACGTTTCATGAAATATTGAAATATTTTCACACAAAACAGGTCGCCAAAAAAGAAAATTTACTGCAGGAAGGCCAAGTTTGCAAGCACCATTATTTTGTTGTTCATGGTTTACTCCGTAAATTCTTTATCAATGAAAAAGGTACCGAACAAACGACAGAATTTGCTATCGAAACCTGGTGGCTCACCGATAATATTGCATATGAGCATAAACAAACGACGTCCTGTTACATTCAAGCAGTAGAAAAAACGCAAGTGCTATATATAGATCAGGAAAGTCAAGAAAAACTTTTAGCTGCATTTCCGGTTATGGAACGCTATTTTCGATTTATCTATCAAAGAGCATATGCCGCCGCACAGTTGCGCGTACACTATCTTTTTTCATTATCTAAAGAGGAGTTTTATTTAAGTTTGGCGCATAAACACCCTGAATTTGTACAAAGAGTACCTCAATATCTTATTGCCTCTTTTCTTGGTTTTACGCCAGAATATTTAAGTGAAATCCGGAAGAAAAGTGTTTCTTAAACCAGTTTAACTTTTTAAAATTTTACAATACCCATTTTTGTACTGTTAACAATAAATATTAAAAAAAATAAAACTATGCAAAATCGTATTAATATCGGTTCGGTAGAACCCAATGCATTAAAGGCAATGATGGGCCTTGAAACGTATATCTCTCAAGCTCCGATTTCAAAATCGCTAAAAGAGCTTATTAAAATTCGTGCTTCTCAAATTAATGGATGTGCTTATTGCATCGATATGCACACCAAGGATGCGTTGAAAAACGGAGAAACAAACCAACGTATTTTTCTGCTAAGTGCATGGCATGAAACACATGATATTTTTACCAAAGAGGAAAAGGTAGTGCTAAAAATTACAGAAGAAGTAACACTAATCCATAAAAACGGATTAACTGACGAAACCTACGACAAAGCTTTAAAGTTCTTTTCCGATAATCAGATTGCTCAAATCATCATGGCAGTTGTAGTGATTAATGCCTGGAACAGAATTGCAATCAGTGGCCATCTAAAAATAGAAGAAGCCCACGGATAAAGCTCTTTAAAAGAAACCGTATATTTTCTTATCTACGGTTTCTTTCCAACTCACTTACCTTCTCAACTACTAACATCTTAACTTGCTAACCTCTTAGCAAGTGACACAATAATCCAGCGACGTAGTAAATTGTTAAAACCTACTCACCACATAAGTTTCTAACATTTAAACAAGTATACAGTCTCCTTCGAAACACTTATTCACACATTTCAACACGTTTTCCACATTTTGTTAACAACACAGAAAGACAAAATGGAAATTTGCACTAAAACAACCTCAAAAAACCGCTTTCCACAGTTTTACTGACAATATGTGGAGAAAGTAATTAACATTGTTAGCTCAATAATGTTAATTAACAAAAATTCAATTTCTATCAACAAGATATGCACTTATGAACATAAAACGCAGATAAAAGACGAGATTCAAACTATTTACACCGAACACCAAACTTTAATTTATTGAGTTATCAACATGTTATCCACACATTAGCGATATTTAATTACTGAAAAATTTGAATTCGTCAAAAATATGCGCAAATAACACTAAAATCGAACATTGTGCATATTATGTGGAAAAAGTAATCCACACCTATTCAACATCCAATTTCATTCACACAAAAACAACTATTACTCACAATATGTGGATATCTTGGCATTTATCATTTACAATTAAAGGTTCTCAAAATTATTTATCACCTGTATCGTACAATTTTTCCACTTATATTAACATGTTATCCACATTTTATAAACATCCTTTATAAAACAAAAATAACGGTATTCAAAAAAATGAAAATTAGGGGTCAATTAACCATTTTGTGAACAGCATGTGGAAAAAGTAATTAACATTACTAAATAGTATATTCTGCCCAGCTATAAGATGTATAAAATTTAAAAAAGAAATTTTCAACTAATAGCAACGTATACCCGATATAAGGTTAGTATAATCCAAAAATAAAATCGAATGCATTTTTTTTAAAGCATGATGATCGGGATAAAATAAGCAATCACTAAAAAAACAGGTCGGTAAAAAGAATTTATTGTGCTTATGGATCGGGGTCGACAATCGAAATTATCTCAAATAAAGGATAATTCTGATTGAATTACAATAATTTTTAAAAATATCAAGATTCATGTTGCCACATATAAACCGCCTTATTTATGCCAACAGACGCTTTTACGAGAATTTAAACGCTTTAAGCCAAAAAATATTAGCCATTGGTTAACTTTTGTACAGATAAAATACTTATATTGCATAGCTATATGATGAGGACCTAAGATATTTCAATGGCTAGAAAAACTTACCAAGGAGAAAAAAACAACAAAAGTAGAACGATGAATAAGCTGATTCAGGCTGTTGGAATTGTTCTAAAAAATAAAGGATATACTGGATTAACGGTCAGTAATATTACAGCCGAAGCTGGTGTAGATAGAAAACTCGTCTCTGTTTATTTTGGTTCCGTAAACAATCTCATTGAAACCTATATTAAAGGTAAAAACTATTGGGATACCATTAACGAAAGTGCGATAAATCTCTTAACTACTGCTCCCGAAACAAGTACACGCCTCATTCTTGAAAATCTATTATTGACGCAACTTGAACATTTCACGAACGACGAAGAAATGCAAAAAGTTGTGCTCTGGCAGATTAGTGAAAATACAGAGCTCATGGCTCACGTGATAGCAAACAGAGAGGAAATTTACCCCTTACTTTTTCCCAAAGCCGATCAGGAACTAAAAGATCAACAAGTAGATCTAAGAGCGATTTCAAGTATCTTGGTTGCCGGTATTTATTATCTTGTCCTGCATACCAAAACAACTAATAGCACATTTTGCGAAATAGACCTCACAACAGACCAAGGAATGGGAAGAATTAAAACAACAATTAAAAAAATATTAGAAGATACCTATAGCATAGTTTAGCGTGGCCAAGTCACGAAGTGACGGAGCAGAACCCGAACTTTCCAACCTACTCACGCTCCAACGACCTAACAGTATCACGTTCTTTATAACATCATTATGTGACTTCATTACATTGGATATACCTCTCATAATCACTAATTTTAATCAGTGTTAAGCATATAATAATTATGAGAATTATGAAAAAGAACCTAATATTATCTTTATTTGCCCTGGTCGCGCTATGTCTAGGACAACAAGCCAAAGCTCAAGTATCAGTTAGTACTGCCCCTGTAACGGTCAACATTGATTTGCAGGCAGCCGTCCTGTCCATTGCTTTAGATGCAGCACCAACGGTCAACTTTGTTTATGGAACAGCAGCAGAATATACGGCTTCCAAAACAGTTACAAAACCGGGACATCTCACGGTGATCAGTAATAAACCTTATGATTTAGCAGTAAGTGCCGACGGGCTATTTACCTCTTCAAACTCAACTAATACCACAAATCTTCCTGCGCTGGGCATAGTGGGCATAACCGTTGATGCCGCAACCCTACATGGAGGAACTCTGACCCCCATAACGGCACTAACACAGGTTGATCAAGAATTTATATCGGCGGCCAATGCAGAAATAAATGCAGTTTATAATATCAGCTATACTATAGCAGATCCAAGTTCATTAATTTCTTTACCTTTAGAGGTTTATACCACAACGGTAACGTATACCGCAACACAATTGTAAACAAATCAGTAGCACACTTTATCTTAATCTGTGAAATTTTATTTAACGCTAGTTTTTCTATACCTAAATACCCTGACCTATGCTCAGGGTATTTCTGTTTCGCCTTCCCGTATTTTTTTTAAGGGAGAGGCTGGGCAGACAGTCAGTCAAACCATTTCCTTTAGCAACACCTCAACATCCGAATTCTATTTTGTAGCAAATATGAAAGACTGGGATCGTGATTCCTTAGGTGTCAAAAAATATTACCCTGTAGGCCAGCGCAAGCAATCCAATGCCACATGGTTATTGCTATCGGAAAACTCTGTCCGGTTAGCACCGGGCGAGACTAAAAATATCAATCTCAATATGACCATTCCGCATGAAGCCACCTCGCTTGTATTAACCAATAGCATGCTATTTTTCACACAGGTAAAAGAACAGAAAGGTGAACTTCAAAAGGGCGTGAACATGAACGTCCTCCTTGAAATGGGCATCCAGATTTATCATGTCCCTACTGGCCTGTCAACTGGAGATCTGGAATTTTTAGCTTTTGAAGATAAAGGTCTCATCACGCCGGAAGGCGGCAATAGCGTCCGGAAAATGCTTGTTAAAGTGAAAAACACGGGGCAGATCAATAAAGATGCTTACGTTCGTTTCGAACTGACCAATATCGAGACTGGAGAAGAGGTCCCGGTAAAATCAATTGCAATAGCAATGTTACCCGAGGCAGAACAATGGATTCAACTGGATTTACCAGCAACACTCAAAGGACGCTACCTCGCTGTAGCTATCCTAGATGCCGGAACTCAATATGACTTGAAAATTGCAGAAAAAGAAATTACATATTAAGAGCGCCCTCACACTAGCAGCAAGCTTGTACACCATACATGTACAGGCTCAAATCAATGTGAATCTACCAGCAGCAAATATCACCGCAAGAACAGATTATCAACAAAATTTCACATCCGGCAACTATGCCTCTGCACTCGGCCTATTGCCTACAATCGGTGTCAAGTCCAATACCGCTAATTTCAGTAATACGCTTGGAGGTAATGGTCCTGCTCCACTCAATTTGGCACATATCAAGCTGGTCTCTATTAATAATCTCACGGTTTTGGGTACTTTTACAGAAATTGCACTTTCCACAACCAATCAAAATATATTTGCAGCAGTTGCCAGTGTTGCTTCTGGCACTGTCCTCAACAATTTACGCTTGGCTACAGCTGGCTTCACTTGGGTGGCAGGAACATATACTGCTGAGCTGTTTTTTTTAGCTCCCGGTCTTTTAGGAGGGAATGTGATCACTCCTGCAACGCATACGATGAATGTTATTGTTCCTTCTTTCATAACGCCATTAACCACAGCAGGAACGACCAGCATTTTAGTTAACAATTTGAGTTTTTATCGTACACCCGCAGGTATTAGTGCAAGTAAAGCCCTTAGTCTTACAAACACCGTAAATTATAGACCAAGTTTACAGACAGGTAATTCAAATTTCAGTTTTAGCACCACATTGCCTTACAATAGCCTGCCGGTCACTCCTGTTTCTTCAGTGGCAACCACTCTAACGGCAATCCCTACAGCAACGCCTATAACACTATCAACCACAGCTCAGGGATTAACCCCCGTTGCTGGACTTGCTGTACCCACAAATAATTCGCAGACATTGAATTACGCATTCTCAATTGATGCGACAAAACTTAAAACAGGATTTTTACAGGCAGGAACCTATTCAGTACCGATCACTTACACCTGGAACAAGCCAACTGCTACCTATCCTACAGGAACTTTACAAGCGCAGGGTGTTGGCAGTCTGGAGGTTGTGGTCAGCGATCTAAGTGAAATAATAGCAAACCAATCAACAGTTAACTTAACCTTTTCAACAGCTAGTCATTACCAGAACGGTGTTAACCAAGATATGCCAGCGCACTTAAAATTGAGTAAAACCACGCCTTATAACGTGTATGTAAGAGCCACTTCGGCAAACTTTGCCTCTGGAGTTAATAGCGTTCCACTAAATGTCATGCGGATAGGACCGATGCCAGGTCAAACCGGTATGCAGACCGTAACCTTGTCTGCCACCGCACAGCAACTTATTAATGGAGCTGACCCTGTAATCGACAGATCCTTAAATATCAGATACAGCATTCCTGCATCAGAAACTTCAAAATTGCTCAACAAACCGGCAGGAACATATACAACGAATATCATCTTTAGTTTTGTGGCTCCTTAAAAACGTTTAATACCCACTTTTCTACGCTCATCTTTATAATTAAAATCTTGGAGATAAACGGTTCCTTTTTCACTTAGATCAATTTCCTGATTCGGATTTTCAATCGAAAAGGGCATACCTGCCGTCGGTATTGTTACATTGTAATTCCCTAATGGCAGGAAAAAGGTAAAGTTGCCATCAGCATCACTCAATGTCGTGAACGTATTACTTTCCTTATCGACTGCATTAATCCGAATACCGGATAGCTCCGGATTTGTTTGCAGGTATTTACCTGCTATAGGCTTAATTCTACCTTTTAAAATTCGTGTTTTCACCAAAGGAATAGCTAGCCGTTGATTTTTTGTTAGAACAATACTGATGGGTCCCTGAGCTACCCAGCCTTGATTATTTTCAACAAGGACAGCATATGAACCCTTAGCCATATTTAAAAATTTCACCCGTCCTTTTCCATCGGTACTCGCTACATCTTCGGCAATTTTAACCACAACTGCTTCGGGAGTTGCTTCATCAGGATCTTTAACGCCATTTTTATTCTTGTCGTCAAAAAACGACAACTGCAACATATGTCCTTTCGCACTATTAAATTTGGAAAATTTCTTTTCAATACCTACTCGAAACTGTCGGTTATTAAACGATATGGTTTCTACAGCATTTGCCTCAGATAGATAATTGAGAGGAAGGCGGTTGCGCATAAAATTATAAAAGATGTCAGCAGTGAGACTCCAGTTCCCTTTTAAATGCCATTTGGCATTTCCGTTAACCGATAAATTATTACTTCGGGAAAATCCATAATAGCTGTACATACCCGCTACCTGTGCCTGCAGCGTTCCCTTAAAACTATTGATCTGCATATTAGGTCCAAAAGAATAAATTCTAAAATTTGCATCCGATGCTGTAGCAAGCAAATCGTTTAAGTAGTAAGGATTTATTTGGATATAGGTATTAAAACCGATAAACCGATATCCATAGGTACCCGTCACACGCAACGAATGAAAGGGAGAAAGCGGCTTATTGGAAGTATTCTTATACGTATAGCCATAATCTGTGCGCAGGGAAAAGCGATGTCCCGTACTAAAAAAATTGATATCACCGATTCCTCTAATGGCATTTGATTTCCAATTTGCAGGACCGATACCTGGAATTCCAAAGCCTTGATAATCCACTTCCTGAAAAATAAAATAAGGCCTAAAATCCAGTTGAAATTTGCCCAGACCAGTATGATAACCAAGCTCATAAATCTGGATCCGACTAGGATTATTAATGTAATAATCTTTATACCTTTCCTGAAATTTGGGATTATTATCCAGATAACTGATCCGGGCAGCGATACTTTGATTATTTTCTAACACCTTACTGATTCGGGTATCACTCTGTATTAAACCCCTCCGCAAACCAGTATAATAGGGTGAGCTGTAATAATTCATACTCATTATCTGATACTGTTCTGTGCTATAGTTATAATTAATACCCATGGCAAAGGCATGTTTGCTTCCATTATAATCTGTACGCTCCATACTGTACCCCCCTTCCAGCCCCAATTGTTGCTGTGCATTGAACCGGACTGCAGTCTTTCCGCTTACCTGATCGCTCTTGATCTCACGATAACTGTGTTCACGATGTAAATAGGTGAGGTAACTTTCCTGATTATCCTCCGATCGAACAGCATAATTAGCTCCGATAATTTTCGCGCCAGGAATCAAATTCTGCAGCTGACTGAAAAGCATATAATTATTTTCGACTCCGTAGAGACTGATCGAGCGATTTTCACTAAATTTATAACTCGCTTTAACTCCTCTTCCACTAATCGTCTGATCCAGATTTTCATAAATATTCCCGACTTTAACGCCCCAGTCTTTATCTTGATAATCGATATAGGTGTCATAAGCATTTAACGCCTTTTGTTCCTGATAATAATCGATATTCAGTCTGTAGTTCAGGTTTTTGTTTTCTTCGAGCTCCAGATCTCCATAAGCCTGAAACTGATAAATAGAATTTCCTTGTCCTAAACTGAGGTACTGCAAGGCAACCGTATTATTAATAAAATCACTTTCAAGATTGTTAATAGCTCCAAACCGCTTAACACTTCCAACCCGCATAATTCGGACACGACTAGCCGCTAAGATTCGGCCCTCTTCATCAATCCCCTGCATGACAAAGTCAAAATCCTGAAAACTACTTTTATACCGCATAGTAGCCGTTAAAGGTAGTAGTGTCTGCCCCCCAGGCTGTAAGGTAACCTGCATAACGTCTCCGGTAATGGTAAAGCCTTGAGGATAGCCTGAAAAAAGAAGCTTAAATGTAATCGGTACAAGTCCAAAATTTGATGCCTGCACGAGCAACTGTACCTGATTGGTGGAAAGATCCAAATAATACGCTGGCTGTTCCGTTTGTAACACAAGTGTTTTTTCATCATTCAATTTGATGAAAAAAGATACCGGTTTGGGTAAACGGATGGATTGATCATCACTAGAAAAACCGATTGAAAAAGATTGATGATTGCTTTTTAAGGTATTCCGATCACCCATATACTTTAATGGGTAGCTTTTTTGCTCCCGAGCTTGTAATATAATTCGCTGCGGCAGCTTTATTAATCCCGATAAAGACATCGTCTCAACAGCTGAAGGGATCAGTTCGATGGTTTTATCCGTTAAATTACGGATACTGATTTTATTAGAAAATGTCTGACCTCCTGTTACGCTTACTGTATCCTGATCAAAGCTTATGGTCACATCGGCAACCTGTTGACTTTTCGCTTCGGATAAGAAAACACATGAGCAACACATCAGAAACAAGAAACTCCACAGACATTTTATGCGCATATCAGGAAATTCAAATTATAACAAAAATCAGTCTTAATTCGGTCAGTGAGAAATATATAAAGTCACATCTTCATGTTACGAAATAATCTCTACATCGACAATTGCGCAATCAGTTCGCCTTTACTGTTGATATTTAATTTTCGATATACACGTTTGATATAAATACGTACCGTATCTAATGATATTTTATATTCTTCAGCAATCAGCTTATAACTCAATCCTTCAACGATACCATTGGCTACCTGAAGCTCACGCGCCGTGAGCAGATCTTCGTATTTTTTTGAACTAAAAGCCTGGTTGATCAGTGCCCTATTGATTGTAGGACTGATAAAAGAACCTTGATTAAGCGTAATAAGTATGGCATGCACAAGATCCTGCATACACGTATCCTTCAGCAGATAACTGACGGCTCCGTTTCGAAAACATTTACGAACAATTTTTACATCCGTTAGATTAGTCAATATGATCACCTCAGACATTGGAAAAAGCTTTTTTACTTTTTCCATGATCAAGGTATCTTGGTGTTCAATATCGAGCAGCAACACATCAGGAACTGGAGATTTCTCCTCCCGGGTTAAATTGCAGTATTCCAAATCAAAAAGAATTGTTATAGGAATAGCGGTGCCACCCAACGTGTGTGTCACAAGAATACGCTTAATAGCTTCTCGAGCATGTGCGTTGTTATCAATAATTCCCACTTTAATCATAATACAGTTGTACTTAAAATTTAGGTGATCGGTTTATAAAAATATTCAAAACTTAAACTTGTTATTGAACATCTATACTATTGATTAAAGATAACTTTTTATAAGGATAAAATAGTTCATTTTCTTCAATATTAAGTATAAATACTGCTACCATATCAGTATTTCCGCAAACTAATTCTTCAGAAGTAAAGAATTACTTAACTTATATTCAGCAAATATCAATCATTTGCCTGAGCAACAAATGAAAACTTTAAGCAGAAAGAATCTTAACTATTAACTTTCTATTTTCCAACCTCACATAAAGTGACCTGATACGAAAGTAACGGCTGGGGCTGGTAAGCGGAGGGACAGCTTAACATCATGTAGATAGCAGTCAGGCCATTTGACCTTCTAACTTAATAACCATGATGCGCCAAACGCCTGTAAAGTAGAGGCTGGTGAAAGTGTGCGCGTTTCTATAACAACATTGTTGCCATATTGCCCTTTTAATGCTGGATAGAGCTGTCCATCATACGCAAGTGCTAGCCCATCATCAAACCAAAATAGAGGTAAATGCCGATTGCCAACATCAAAACAAAAATGACCGATAGCATTAAGATCTGTAGATTTAAGAACGATACAAGCACATGGTTTGATATATATCTGTATGGCGACCTCTGGAGAAGAATACACAAACTCTCCATCATCAAGAGCAGTACCGCCTGTCCGATGGAGGCGCACAAATCGGCCATCCCTTGTCTCACGACTCAAAACAGTCTTGTTGACTTCATACCAGTCAATCGCCAGTAGGTCTATGACCGAAGGATCAATTTCAGATGGAGTGATTAAATTTCTTTCTATAACAAGCATATCAGATCGGATTAACAGATCGCAATTTTTAAGATTTTTCCCTTAATCAAGACAGCCATCTATTTTTTATATCATTGATTTTTAATGACCAGTTTTATTATTAAACAGCACCTTACTGATGCGCAGTTCCTCCCCCTGTATAATCTGGTCAGAGGGCTGTCCACAAGTACATACAAACCGGTGATAATGTACTTCAAAATTCATTGCACATACTTTGCAGTAAGCAATGATGGGTAATAATCTCACCTCTAGCTCCAGATCCTGAAACAACGCTTCATCAAGCACGTAGGCTTCAAAAGCATTCTGAATCAGGATAGGCTGAATATTACATAACAATCCAGCCTCTATCTCCACTTTGATAATATCTTGCATCCGCCCCGGATAAGCTTCCTCCAACGTGCTAAAGATATCCCTTACGATCGATAGCTCATGCATCCACAACCTCCTTTTTTTTCGTCTTAGGACGAGCCTTAACCGCATTCGTTTTTTTAAGAGCAGGCCGTTTTTTCACCTCTTTAACAACCGGTACTGGAGCAACTTCCCTAGTACTTTCCTCAAGTTGATCTTCAGCAATACCTGCAAGTATAGACTCTTCCTTGATATGCTGTGTAAAATCCCAACATAATTGTCCAAGCATACCCATAAAATCGTAAAGCAGCTCGCCATCATTTCCTAAAGCCCGCAACATGACAATATCATCCGCAGCTTTTGTGAAACCGTACGTAATATCACTGTAATCCAAAGTCATAATTTCATCCAGCTCTTCCTTCAGTTCTTTCGCAAATAGGGCCGAAAAAATAAAAGTTGCCTGATGCGTATATCCTTCAAAGAATAACAGGCCTGTTATCGGTTGTTTTGCAGGTGACAGGAACTGGTTGTCCATCAGGATCAGCTTGTTGTTGCGGTATATCTTCGTCGTACTGTGTAGGCTGTTGAACAAAAAAGCCTCATTCATGTGTATACGCCCAGCACCGACAACATCCGCCCAGATCAAAACTGCATTACCTTCAAGATAGACACTGTTTTCATTTTTAAATATCGAATCCTTAAAAGGAGTAACTGGATGTGGAATATAATGAAAGACCGCGTCGTGCGCGATACGTGCAACAGTTGTCTGTCGGGCTCCGCGTTTCATCGGATGAATTTTATTGAAAGACTGTGTAAAAAGCTTCAATTGCGTGTCAGCTTTCATATTGATCTCAATATCCAAAGTATCATCATCCATAATACCGGGAGAAGCACTCATGATAATCATTTCCAGATGCTCCTGTAGCTTTGGGGCACCATAATGTGTGAGCTTATAAGGAGCATTGTGACAGCTTTCTTTCAATACACTATAGGTTCCCTCTTTAGCTACGTTTAGCTGAATTACACTTTCCATCTTATTCTTATTGCTCTAACAATGCATATTTTTTCAACCAGCCTTTTACATCTTCCAATCCTTCCAAGGTCATGAGGTTTGTAAAAATAAAAGGTCTTTCGCCACGCATGCGTAAGGTGTCCTGACGCATCACTTCCAGATCGGCATGTACATAAGGAGCCAGATCGATTTTATTAATGATCAATAAGTCGGAACGTGTAATACCCGGACCGCCTTTACGGGGCATCTTTTCTCCTTCACCTACATCGATGACGAAAATACTGACATCAGCAAGGTCTGGGCTAAAAGTAGAAGTCAGATTATCGCCTCCACTCTCCACAAAGATCAGTTCCGTATCCGGAAAACGGGTGGCCAGTTCCTCCACTGCTTCAATATTCATCGATGCATCTTCACGGATCGCGGTATGCGGACAACCGCCTGTTTCCACTCCGATAATACGTTCTGCCGGAAGAGCCGAATTTTTTTGAAGAAATTGCGCATCTTCACGCGTATAGATGTCATTTGTCACAACACATATGCTGTAATCAGTAGACATCGATCTTACCAGTCGTTCAATCAAGGCAGTTTTACCAGACCCTACAGGTCCGCCTACGCCTACCTTGACGTAGTTTCTTGTTTCCATATGATTATGAAATATAAATTCGTGTATATAATTTTTCGTGCTGCATACAGCGTATATCTTGCGCCACGCAGCAATTACCGATAAGCCCCTCATCCATATTCGGTTGCTCAGCAACCAAACGGTTAATTAAAGGCTGAAGTTTAAAAAGAATCTGTTGTGCATCCATCTGACTGATCGGAACAAGTTTCGCACAGTTGGTCATCATACCGTTAAGTGCATTATAGTAAAATGCACTGAGCGCATCCTGATAGCTTATTTTTAACGCCTGCGCATACATGGCGAATGCTAACGCATAATGACCATGCAGCTCATTGCTGCTGATCGACTGCAGGTAATTAGAACAGCGTTTTACAGGATGTAGTTTTTCCGTCAATTTCAAAAAGCGAATTCCAAGTTTCTTACTGGCTTCCCTTATTTCATAAGGCGCTTTTAGCACCGTAACCAGTTCATCAAGCGCTGCGATTTTCTGCTTAGAAGCACGCTTCACGCAGAGTGTCCAGGCCTTTGAAAAAAAAGCGGCGTCATTATAATAAAAATTATGCTCCAACATGGTTCTTGCATATTCTTCGGCAGATTTGCTATCCTTTACAATATCTTTTGTAATGTAGGTTTCCAATCCATATGAATGCGTAAATCCTCCAATAGGAAATACCGAGTCATTGATCTGCAACAGCGTTAATAATGGATTCATATGCTTGTTATAGTCCTAGTTTTATTTTCATTTTTCCTGAAGTATACTGATGGATCACCAGAGTACTCGTTTTTTCTATCACCCGCGTTTCGATCGTCGGCTCTAGCCCCCTACGGCAGAGCAGATCAAACAAAGGTTTTTCAAATGCTGTTATGACTTCTTGCCGATCGTTGATAAAAACGGGAACATGTCGATTTCCGATTTCAAAACAAGCGTAGGCCATCTGCTTTGGGCCATTTGCTCGAAATACAAGACAAGAACAGGGCAATATCTTGACCGCAATACAAAAACCAGCCTTTTCATCACGGTAGAGTACATCACCATCCGACAGTTGCCGGGAGGATAAATTTTTGAAACCGATTTCACGTCCCCCTACCGTAATTGCCCGAATGATTTTTTTTGTGGTGTCGAACCATTCCAACTGAAGGAAGTCCACCTCCAGTTGGAAGGATCCGCTAGCGATATTGCCCAAGATTGTTCTTGCCAGTAGCATAAATCCGATTTTCTTTAAAATAAGAAGAAACGTTGTGCCATTGGCACTTCATGTAGAGGTTCGCAGATGGCCAAAACACCATCTACCGACACTTCGTAAGTTTCTGGATTCACCTCGATGTTTGGTGTTGCATCATTATGCACCATATCTTTTTTACGTACTGTACGGCAACCTTCTACCGGTAGACTCACACGTGACAAGTTTAATTTCGCGATGTTGCCATTTTCCAAAGAAACTTTGGAAACAAAGTTGAAACACAACTTCTGTAATGCTTTACCGTGCACTCCAAACATCGGGCGGTATAAAACGGGTTGCGGTGTAGGGATAGACGCATTGATATCACCCATTTTAGCACCTACAATCATACCCCCTTTAATGATCATTTCTGGCTTCACACCAAACATTGCAGGTTTCCATAATATCAAATCGGCAATCTTACCCGGTTCAACAGAACCGATATATTGATCGATACCATGCGCTTTAGCAGGATTGATCGTATATTTAGAAACGTAACGCTTCACACGGAAGTTATCGTTGTCTTTTCCTTTATCTTCCGCTAATGCACCACGCTGAATTTTCATCTTGTGTGCCGTCTGGAAAGTACGTGAAATTACCTCACCTACACGTCCCATCGCCTGGCTATCTGAACTCATAATCGAGAACACCCCCATATCCTGCAAAATATCTTCTGCCGCAATACTCTGTGGACGGATACGTGAATCGGCAAACGCCACATCTTCCTTCACGTTTTTATCCAAGTGATGACAAACCATCAACATATCCAAATGTTCTTCTACCGTATTTACTGTAAAAGGTTTTGTTGGATTGGTCGATGCTGGTAAAATATTAGGATACATCGCAATTTTGATGATATCCGGCGCGTGACCACCGCCCGCTCCTTCCGTGTGGAAGGTATGGATCACACGGCCATCAATAGCCGCAACTGTATCTTCTAAGAATCCCGCCTCGTTCAGCGTATCCGTATGGATGGCAACTTGCACATCGTATTTATCCGCAACAGTAAGCGCGGCATCAATTGTCGCTGGAGTAGCACCCCAATCTTCGTGAATTTTCACCCCCAGTGCACCCGCTTCAATTTGTTCAATAATAGGTCCAGTAGTCGATATATTACCTTTACCAAAAAAACCTACGTTGATCGGCAAGTTTTCAAAAGCTTCAAACATACGCTCCATATACCATTTACCAGAAGTCACCGTGGTTGCATTGGTACCATCAGCAGGACCGGTTCCACCACCAATAAAAGTGGTGACACCACTATAAAGTGCTGTTTCTACCTGTTGTGGTGAAATAAAGTGGATGTGTGTATCAATACCACCTGCAGTTAAGATATGTCCCGCACCTCCATGCACCTCTGTAGACCCGCCGATCACCATGCCTTTGGTAATACCATCTTGAACATCCGGGTTACCCGCTTTACCTATACCCACGATCTTACCGTCTTTAATACCGATATCACCTTTCACAATACCCCAGTGATCGATGATAATTACATTGGTGATACAGAAATCCAATACATCTTCATCGCGCATCGCACGGGCAGATTGGCCCATACCATCACGGATTGTTTTACCGCCACCAAATTTATTTTCTTCACCATAAACACCAAAATCTTTCTCGATTTCAATGAAAAGCTCTGTATCTGCCAAACGGACCTTATCGCCCGTCGTTGGGCCAAATAATGCAGCATATTTATCACGAGGGATATAAAGCTCCCCATCTATATACTTAACCGACGATTTATCTAAACCCAGTTTATCTAAACCAAGAGCGTCAAGTCCTACAATCGAACCTAAAGTACCCATTCCGACTACTTTAATCCACTCTCTTCTATTCCAACCTGCCATAACTATTTCGAATCTTTAAATTCCAATTTTTTCGCTTTCTCCAGTGCGGCTTTCTTAACCTTTGGATCGGTATATTTACCGTTGGTCAAGCCATTAAACCCGTGGATCTCTTTATTACCTCCTATTTCGACCAAGATCACTTTCTTTTGTTCTCCGGGCTCAAAACGTACCGCTGTACTCGCTGGGATATTTAAACGCATTCCAAAACTTTCCTCACGGTCAAAAGACAACATTTTATTCACTTCAAAAAAATGATAATGAGAGCCAACCTGAATCGGGCGGTCACCTACATTTTTCACGGTAACACTTGTCGTTTTATAGCCGACATTCGCTTTTATTTCTCCTTTTTTAAGGATATATTCTCCTGGTATCATATCGTATACGCTATTAAATTAACGGATTGGGTTGTGAACCGTAACCAATTTCGTTCCGTCCGGAAAGGTTACTTCAATTTGTACATCGTGAATCATTTCCGGAACACCTTCCATCACCTGGGAACGCTTCAATAATGTCGTACCATACTGCATCAGTGATGCCACAGACTTACCGTCACGTGCTTCTTCCATAATCTGTCCGCTGATGTAAGCGATACATTCCGGATAGTTTAATTTTACCCCTCTTTTTAATCGCTTGGCAGCAAGTTCCCCTGCCAAGTGGAGCAAGAGCTTCTCTGTTTCTCTCGGTGTTAAATGCATATTGATTGATTTAAATTCAAAGCTTTTTATTAATAAAAACATCTTGGATATGTTCAATTACAGTAAGCATAGCATTACCTATCACCTGAACCCACCCTATCGATGTGTAAAAAATTTATAGTGCCGGTATCGTAAAATAAGTTCCTAATGTAAGGCGGTTAAACTGTTGTTGAGCGCGGTCAAACTGACGATCAAAAGACACCGTATTGCCGACGTAACCCAGATAAAACCGTAAATCCTGTTTTTTAAATGGTTTATGCTGTAAAGCCGCAAAATAGGTCCAGTTTTGACGGAAATTAGCATCAATGTCTGCATCCTTATCCATTCCAGCTGTTTCATATGCTCCTTTCAGAGCAAGCTCCCATTTATCCGTAAGCATTCGATCGTAACGGACCACAATAGACTTGTAAGTCACATCCTGAGCCAGCACACGATCGGAATTCGTACGCGCATAAAAGTCATTCATCGCAGCAGATGCGATCAAAGCATGATCTACCGCCAGATAACTATACTGCAGATCCAAATACAGCATGTCTTTATCTGTTTTAAATTTATTAGCCAAAGAGATCCCGTGATTGGTTTTATTTTGAGCAAACTGCGAAATATTATAAGACCACTTTGTACTGATCTTTTTATTCCAGAACGATCCGATCCAGGTAGCATAAGCCCCAATTGGTGTCTTAGACGCTTTCAAGTCACCCATTGCATAACCGTTTTTGGTATGCAGATCCACAAAACTATCGTTGATTGTATTATAAACCTGTACGTTTAGCGAGTGGTCAGGATTAGGCTCATACGAAAGCGTTCCCCCTACCACAAAAAGATTAAGAATACGGTCCACATAATCCGTGAACATAAATTCATAGATCGGATTATTTTCAAACTCGTAACTTCCGACCAAAGCACTTTGCTTTCCGGCAGTAACAGACCATTTATAATCCTTTCCAAATTTATATTTGATGTAAGCCATATCCAATGCCCGCGAAGCATTGTCCTGACTTGTAGGTGTAAACGGACGGTTTAAACGAAAACGAACACGATAAGAGAGTTGGTCATTATAATCACCGTGAAGCAAAATACGGGCTTCATCCAAATTAACTTTATTACTGCGCTCATTGTCGCCCATGGACTCAACATTTAATCCTGCGCGTAAAAGCACATCCAGTTTAAAAAGATCTGCACGGGCAGGTTCCTTGCTTTTCAAGGAGTCAGCCTCTTGTTCTATAAGCAATGCCGCAGGCCTCTCCTGTGCTGTGACCAGTAACGAGATAGCAGGGAAAAAAAATAACGTCGTCGCGATTAATGCTCTTATGTTCATGAGAATAACTTGTTTTTCAATAACAATGAAGATGCATGAGCATATGAAATGCTGCAGGATAACAGCGTACTCATGACATGTTCATTATCTGTACATTCCCACAAGTATATCACAAAGAGATAAAAATGTGATAAGAGCGAAATTAGAGCGAGATTAGAAAACTTAATCAATCTTTCCATTCGCTGTCTATACCCTCATTTTTCGACTATTTATTTGATTAAGAGCACAAATTGTTACAAAAAAGAGACAAAAATGTGTATAAATGCAGAATCCCGATAGCGTTGTTAGGCACTACCGGGATTCTATATTAGAAATTTCTTAATGAGGTTGCTTGAACTTACTTCAATTTATGCTTCACACCTTCGAAAGTCATTTTTACGGGATTAATGTAACCATTCGCATCAAATGTCATCACATCGATACAAGTTTCTCGTTCATTCGCACCCGTTTTTCCTAATGGCCTGCGGTGATACACGATATAATATTGATCTTTATTTGGTACCTTGATCACCGAATGATGTCCCGCCCCAGTTGCGATTGCAGGATCCTGTTCCAAAATGGTACCTATTCGTTTAAAGGGACCAAAAGGAGAATCCGCAATTGCGTAGGCTACCTTATAATTTGGAAGACCCCAACCTCCCTCAGACCACATAAAGTAGTATTTATTATTGCGAATAAACATAAACGGACCTTCTACATAATTTTCAGGAGTTACCTCCTTATAGATCGTTCCATCATCAAAAGGAACTAAACTTTTAAAATCAGGGCTTAATTTGACCACATTACAATGTTGCCAGCCACCATAGAACATATAATATTGTCCATCTTTATCTTTAAAAACAAATTGATCAATAGGTTGTGCCCCATTCACAATATCATTAATTAACGGTTTCCCAAGCAGATCTTTATAAGGACCTTGCGGCTTGTCACCAACAGCTACGCCGATACCGCCAATTTCGCCTTTGTGTACATCATTCGCACCAAAAAATAAATAGTATTTCTTGTCTTTCTGAAAAACACTTGGTGCCCACATCGCTTTTTTAGCCCATTTTACTTCTGCCGTATCAATGATACGGTGATGTTTTTTCCAGGAGACAAAATCTTTTGATGAAAACGCATCAAAGAATATCTGATCTTCATATCGCGCAGAATAGGTCGGAAAAACCCAATACTCATTGTTATATATAATACCTTCAGGATCGGCATACCAACCTGGAAATACAGGATTTTGTTGCGCATAGACAGGTTGTGAAATGTAGAGGACGAAGCCTGCAAGGAAATAAAAAAATATTTTCATCATTAAAAGGTTTTAGTAGCCTTGAAAATAGGAAATATTAGTTAATATTCCAATTTATGGTCATACAAAATCTATCTAAAGAAAGATCATAATTTCGACAGAAATCCAAATCAACCTACTATGCTTCCCAAAGAATCAAAAAATATTCTTTGCGGTATGATGACTGACAAAGTCCTACTTTTTTTCATTTTCTCAAATGATCAAACCGATGTCGTCTCCTTTCCCACATTCCTATACACGAGCAAAGCTGCCGCCAAATCTTCAATTGCCAATCCCGCCGATTTAAATAAAGTGATTTCATCTGATGATGATCTTCCCATAATTTCACCGCAACAAAGTTCTTTGATATCACCTTTTATACTTGAAGGATCCAGTACACCGGTTGCAATGGGGATCGCAAGTTCTCCTGTCTCGTGGAGCGCTCCCGCGCGCGAATCCACAAAAATGCTACTTTTAAGAATGGCGCTATCATCTACTTCACGCGTTTTAGGCGTATGTGATCCAATCAGATCCAAGTGTGTTCCAACCTTAATCCATTCCCCGTTTATCAAAGGTTCATGACTAAGCGTCGCACAGGAGATCACATCTGCCCTACGCACAGCCTCTTCCAGCTTATCGGCATACGCAACATTAAGAAATCCCGCCTGCTGTAAGTTCAATACCAGATCTCCACCTTTCGATTCGTTTCTTGTCCAGATCAAAATTTGGTCATACGCACGCACAGCCGAATGCGCTTGCACAAGATGTTGCGCAACTTTCCCTCCTCCGACAATCAGTAAGATTTTTGAATCATCTCGAGCTAAATAAGAAGCCGCTAAAGCAGAAGTACAGGCTGTTCTTCGGGAAGTCAACCCTGCCGCATCCATCTGTGCCAAAGGTTTTCCAGTGACCGCATCCAACAACGTATACAAGGCATGAATAGCCGGGAGGTTTTTTCTGTGATTCTCGGGAGCGACAACAACCTGCTTGATTCCGATATAATTGTCCGTCCACGAAGGCATCAAAATAAGCGTATTTTCAATTCCCTCAGCATTTTGATAAAAGTGATGGTGCCGAACAGGCATCGTAAATGACGATTGAAAAATCTCGCGCAGCGCTTCGATCAATTTATCATATTTAAGTATAGCATCAATCGTTTCTTTATCAATAATTTTCATATGTTCAACAGCATTTGGTAAAACCATAAACATAACTAAAAATAAGGAAGTCCTATCCTTATAAACTACCTTTTCATGACCGTTTTTTACCCTAAGTGTCGCATGTGTTGACCAGACACATGCGACGCTTTGGATATATATCCACTCTCCATAATCTTTCACCTTAAATAAAGGAGATGATCAGGCCATATAATGCCCCCAAAAAGCCATCACGAACAGCATAGCTACAGCATTTTTGCATCAACTGTCGCACCCTTTAATTTAATCGCGTAAGGCCACTGCTCATCATTTTCATCTTTTCCATCCACAATATGAACCCTATGTTCCTGCGGAGCACCACTCACGACCAACCAGAGATATGCTGTATTTTCAGGAACTGAAAAATTAGCCTTTCCAGTCTTGGCATTCAAGACATCGCCATACACTCGCGTTCCATCTCCTTTTTGCGCAACAAAACCATAACGCCAGCCCGCATTTTCTAGATTGATAGACCGATACCCATCTACACCAGCTATACCTTTAAAATCCAGTCCCACAGTTGTTCCAGGTAAAAATGAGGCCAACTTGATACCATTATACCCGTAATTTTGTGGCGCATGGCTCGCCGCAATTTGCATCCAGCCATCTTCCGCAACTACTAATTTTGTTGTATGTTGATTGGCATAAGGTTTCGCAACTTCCAAGATGCGAGGTAGATCCCAGGTGATAAATTTTCTACTCGCATCAAAAATTTCATCATTAAATGCTTTTTGATCCGTATTCGTCAATCTTTTATATACCCTGACCGGATCTTCACCAGGAACTGCTTCACGCCATAGGCGTCCCATAAAGTCCGTCCCCCATTTTGCAGACCAATATTCTAGTATCTGTGCTGCATGATACATATTGGTTTCATGCAAGAATGCATAGTGCGTTTTCTCCATGTAGCTATTCAAATGATAATTTTCAAAGGTCATCCATTCAGGATAAACTTGCCACAGTAAGTATTGCGCAGTCATTTCAAAAATGGAATGTCCTTGACTCCCTTCTACGGGTGAGGAGAATGCCCAATTGCCATCACATTTGGCCAAATATTGAAAGCAATGTCCCATCTCATGGGCTACAGCACCAAAAGGCTTATGCTGAATACGAAGAGAAGAGGCCCACATGACACCGACAGAATCTGCCGCTCCACCGCCAAAAGCTGTTCCCTCATCACCTCCAATAACAAAGAAAAGCAGCTTATACTGGTCCGATAATGAATTACCGCGTTGCACCATTTTGGTCACATCGAGATAGTGGCTATAAAAACGTTCGCACTCCTGCAAAATAGCCTCAGGATCAAACCGCTTTGACGCTAGCGTATGGTCTTGTGGACGCTCTCCATATTCCTTCGCCCAAAATATGGCTATATTCTCAGATTCCATCTTTCGATGATGGCTAAATTCACTCTCCTTACTATTGTAATCATTGTTTTTTGGAACACGATATATCTGAGCAGGCAAGTAAAGTTCCTTTTCCTTGACAACCGGATCATGAGGTCGCGAACAAGCCTGATGTGCAAAAAGCACGCTCCCCATTAACACGAGGTAAAAAATTAATCTTGATTGCATTTTGTATCCTATTTTAATATATACTTTTTAAAAATGATCCAGTCGACAAAGCAACTGGATTTTTAGCTTTAAACCTGCTATATACGTATTTATAGTCCCGCCGTAGGCGGACCAGATGAATTTATAGCGGTCACATTTGTCAGTCTCTTGGCTTTGCTACCATCGTAAACTCTCCTATGCTATTAGTTTGCGCACTTATTTGCGTGGACAAATTTCTCAGCGTAGCTCCCCTCCATTACACTTCCCGAAACATCCCGAACGACGCCTGTTACCTGTTGAGCAAATAAATCAAACGAAAGGAGAACCACGAGGACTAATAAAATACCTGCGTTTTCACAAATTAATTAATTTGGTTAATAAAAATTAGTTGTTAATTAGATAGTCGAAGATAAAGTAGAATCAGGTCCAAATTCAATCCGAATTTAACCAATCACACTTCAATTGTGACCAAAAGTTCAGATTTAGCTTTATTTAACACAACAACTCTCCACATATACACAGCTATGTTGTTAATCCTGCACTTCATTTAAGTAAGATTATCTCTAAAGTAATCGCAAAATACACGGAACACCAAAATCAATGCAGGATTTATTCAAAGTGAACATAATTAAGAAGTCCAGACAGACCATATAAGAGTTAAATACTTTCTCATATCGAAAATTTTAAAATTTTTACAATTCTTTGAAGGAGACTAGTAGCTAAAAGTTCTTCGAAATATCAAAATCCGAGCACCTCTTGTTAAAATATGATCCAATTAAACTGCGTCAAGAGATTATTTTTGTTTAAACCAACTGTTACAAACAGACTATAAGTCCTTTAAATGTCTTTTTAACGAAAATTCATTAATGGGAATCACAAATTATCACCAAACAAATAAACAATTATGAAATTTCTAAAAGTATGGCTCAGTTGCTGTCTTGTGTTATTGGGTCTGGCAGGGACTGCACAACAAAACAAAACCCTTAATGCTATTGTACTTACGGATAACGGAAGTCCAATAGCGGGAGCTTCTATTCTGTTAAAAAAAACGGGGAAAGGTACCTCGACTAATCAAGACGGTAAATTTACCATTAGCTACAGCACAAGTGATACCTTGATAATTTCAAGTCTTAATTATACTTCAAAACAAGTGCACCTACATGGGCAAACCAATTTGCAGATCACTTTACAAGAAAAATCTCAACAAGTGGATGAAGTTGTTGTCGTTGGTTATGGTACGCAGCGAAAAGCTACGCTAACAGGTTCAGTCACACAGATTAATGCTAACGAAATTAACGAGAGTAAATCTCCTAATATTGCCAATTCATTGGCAGGACGTATGCCTGGACTTGTGGTCAATAACCGTAGTGGTGAACCAGGTGCTGATGGCTCTTCTATTCTAATAAGAGGATCAGGAACTACCGGAAATAATGCTCCTCTAATCGTGATAGACGGAGTGGCCAACAGAGGTGGCTTTGAAAGATTAAATCCAACAGATATAGAAAGTATCACGGTTTTAAAAGATGCGTCCGCAGCTATATATGGAGCGCAAGCGGCCAATGGTGTCATCCTGGTCACGACAAAAAGAGGGGGTACAGGAAAGCCTACCATTAATTATGCGGGGTCTTTTGGTCTTTCTGAACCAACACGTGTCCCTAAATTGGTCAATTCTTACGATTATGCTTTATTTAGAAATGAAAAAGATATCCGTCAAGGTCAGGGGAATGTGACTTATACACCGGAACAAATTCAAAAATTCAAAGACCAATCCGATCCCATCAGTTATCCCAATACGGATTGGTATAGTGAAGTGCTAAAACCATTAACTCCGCAAACCCAACATTCACTTTCCATTTCGGGAGGGTCAGAAAAAATAAAATATTTCGTATCGGGAGCATACCTCTATCAAGATGCATTTTATAAAAAAAGTGCAACAAATTATAATCAGTACAATCTGCGTTCTAATATTGACGCACAGATCACGGACAATTTCAAATTAGGTTTAGATATCGTTGGCCGAAAAGAAGATCGCAATAATCCACCCACTGGAGCAGATGGTATTTTCCTATCCATATTAGGGTCCTATCCTGGATTAGCGCCATTTTATCCAAACGGACTTCCTGTTGCAGGTATCGAAGGTCCAAACCCACTACAGATGGCTCAAGGATATAACGGATACTTAAGAAAAAGAAATAATAGCATACAGACGACAATCAACGGAGAGCTTAAGCTTCCTTATATTACCAAAGGTCTTTCGCTACTGGGGTTTGCTGCATTTGACTTCACATTTTACAATGAAAAATCATTTACCAAACCTTTTGACCTATACCGCTATAACAGTACAACCGACACGTACAATAATGTGCGAACCCTCCTATTGGGAGATCCTAGTATTTCGCAAAGCTATGGCGATAGTAATTTAAAAACCTTTCACCTACGACTCAATTATAACCGTCAATTTGGTCAACATGACGTAAGTGCATTTGTGGCTGCTGAACAAAGTGATTACTACAATGAAGGTATTTTTGCAAACAGACAAGGTTTAGTGAGTAGTCAAATCGACCAACTTTTTGCTTTTTTCTATGACGTGACCAGACAAGGCAATGGAAGCACTGCTGATCAAAATGCCCGACGCAATTACTTCGGTCGTCTCAATTACGCTTACGCAAATAAATATCTTGCGGAATTTGTCTTCCGTCGTGATGGATCATTTAATTTTCCTCCAGGAAGACAATATGGCAATTTTCCGGGCCTTTCTCTAGGATGGCGTTTAGGTGAAGAAAAATTCATCAAAGATAATTTCTCTTTTGTCACCGAACTTAAATTAAGAGCATCCATAAGCCGTTTAGGAAATGACCGCATTAATCAATACCAATTTCTAACCCGTTATACGGTAGCACAGGATTACAACCGCTATTATCTTGGTGATGGTGAAAATCCGGGTTATGCACCAGGATTAATGCCTGGCGTAGCACCTAACCCAAATATCACATGGGAAGTAGAGGAAATGAAAAATGTGGCATTAGAAGGATCTTTTTTCAATAATAAACTTGATTTTTCAGCAGAATACTTTTGGGCAAAAAGAGATCACTTACTTGCTAAAAGAAA
This sequence comes from Sphingobacterium sp. B16(2022), assembly GCF_012030425.1. Classification (GTDB taxonomy): domain Bacteria; phylum Bacteroidota; class Bacteroidia; order Sphingobacteriales; family Sphingobacteriaceae; genus Sphingobacterium; species Sphingobacterium anhuiense. The sequence continues at coordinate 581,136 of NZ_JAAUVN010000003.1, forward strand.
TGTATCAGTACCCCATACCACCGGACTTCAATTACCGGATGAAAATATCGGCCGGGTAGACCGAAAAGGGATCGAACTAACCTTAGGTACAAAAGGATCGATTCAAGATTTCAAATATTTTGTTAACGCAAACATGACTCGAACCTGGAGTAAAATCGTTTTTATCGATGAATCACCAAATGTCTTAGAATGGCAAAAACAACAGGGATATCAATTGGGATCTTGGTTGGTATACCGTACAGACGGTTTATTTCGTACGCAGGAAGAACTCGATAATACCACCGCCAAACTCCCAGGAAGCCAAGTTGGAGACATCCGATACCTGGATATCAACAATGATGGTGTCATCAATGCGAATGATCAGGAACGAATCTACGAGTCCCCTACACCATTATTGGTTTATGGATTACGGATGGGCGGAAGCTATAAAAACCTAAGCTTTAGCATGCTATGGCAAGGACAGGCCAAAGCCAAGCAGATCATCCTGCCTCAAGCCAACAATGGCGAGTTTATCCCGCCTCAATGGTTATACGAAGATCGTTGGACACCCGAAAATCCCAATGCGAAATATCCGGGAGCTTTTGATCGGACATATAATATCAATAACAGAGCTTCCGATTTTTGGTTACAGGACATGTCCTTTTTCAAACTTAAAACAGTAGAAGTTGGCTATACCTTTTCAGGAGAAAAGCTGGAGAAATCTGGCATTAAAAATCTTCGCTTATACCTCAATGGTTTTAACATGTTTAGTTTTGATAAGGTGAAGCACTATGACCCAGAAACAGTTTCTTACACCGGTGCTTATTATCCACAAACAAGAATTTATACCGTCGGTGTCAATCTGAGCTTTTAGGCCAGTATTATGATCACTTAAAAACAGCACAATTCTTTAAAAATAGAGCTTTATATTATGAAAAAAATATTTCCACTTCTTATACTTGCTGGGCTAGCATTTACGCAGGTTTCTTGCGAAAAAGATTTCCTAGATAAAAAACCGTTAGACTCCTACTCCGACGCGGATGTATGGCAAGATTTGAATCTTGTCGAAGCTTATGTTAATAGTCGCTATACCTTATTACCATTTCTAGAGGCACAGGGCGTACAAAAAGCATACTTTATGTCGGGAGCATCGGATGAAGGTAATTCAAAACATTCCTATGGCAATGAACGTGCACTGGAGCTCGGACAAATGGATCCTGATAACCCAGTGTACAGTTTTTGGCAACAAAACTATCAGGAAATTAGAAATCTGAATATTTTTTTAAGCCGTATCGCGGCTGTTCCTGCAGAAGGATCAGCTGCTGAGGCACAGAAAAACCGCTTAATAGGAGAGGTACATTTCTTACGCGCATATGCTTATTTTGACTTAGCAAGACATTATGGCGGCGTACCCCTTATCGAAAAAGTATATGGCCTCAATGAAGAGTCTTTTGAGGTCAAAAGAAATACGTTTGATGAATGCGTCACCTTTATCTTGACCGATATTGAAAAAGCAATTGCCTTACTTCCGGCAACCTATAAGGAGGAAACCAAAAGTATTGGCAGGGCCACTTCAACTGCGGCCTATGCATTGAAAGCTAGAACACTCTTATATGCAGCAAGCCCATTACACAATACCAGTAATGACAAAGGAAAATGGACTACGGCTTCAATAGCGACAAAAGAAGCAATCGATTTTGCCGAAAACAATGGATTTGCATTATATCAGAACAGCGACTACAAAAAGGTTTTTACAGACAAAAGAAATAGCGAAGTGCTATTTGATTACAACTTTAGCAATGTCCCAGGTGCAGGTTTAGATATTGTCTGCCAACCCAACAGCTATGGCGGATGGAGTGTTTATACCCCATCTCAAACCATGGTAAATGCATTTGAATTAACAAACGGGAAATTACCTGAAGATCCGACTTCTGGATACGACAGTCAGAATCCTTATGTAAACCGTGACCCTAGATTCTATGCCAACATCCTTTATAATGGCGCTTCTTTTCGAGGGACCGCCGTTGAAATATTTGCTGGAGGAAAAGACAGCCAACAAGGCGATCAAGGTTGGAATGCTACGGAAACTGGATACCACTGGCGAAAGTATATGAGTGAAACGATCCGATTTGGATCTGAGGGCAGTAATCAAAACTGGATTATCTTTAGATTAGCTGAACTATACCTTAATTATGCGGAAACATTACAAGAATTAGGACAAGATGATTTGGCAAGACAATACATCAATAAAATAAGAAATCGTCAAAGCGTCAAAATGCCCAATCTCACAGAATCTGGAGAAGCCTTAAAAAAACGTATACGAGGTGAAAGACAGGTAGAACTTTGTTTTGAAAGCCATCGAATATATGATGTACGAAGATGGAAGATCGCCATGGAAACTGAAAATAAACCGTTGATGGGTGTGAACGTGGTTAAAAATAATGACGGTAGTTTTACCTACACGCCAAAACTAGTCCGCAACAGAGTGTTTAAAGAAGCTTATTATTTATTCCCAATCTCTAGAGCTGAGACTAATAGAAATCCATTATTAATACAAAACCAAGGATATAATTAATCTTTATTGGATGATAATCAAATAAAAAAAGCCGTGATCTCAATTGATCACGGCTTTTTTACTGCATCATTTTTAGCTATTACTGCCAAATCTTAACATGTTCAAATAAACCATATCCTTCTTGATTGTTGGTTGCAATCTGATATAGTCCTACGCGTAGTTTTTGTCCTTTCCAATCTGAACGCAGAAATGGGGTATTGGGAAGATCAATCCAGGTAATACCATCCTGAGAACTGCGAAGAAAGAAATAATCATCTATTTTTTGTATTTGGATATAAGGAAAAAATTGTAACCCTGTCCCATTATTTCCTTCTTGATGAGTTTGATAGCCTATACTTCGCGCTAAATTACCCAAATTCCAGCCCGTTAATACCGTATTATTGATATAAGAATTAAATTGTTCGCCTGCCTGTATCATGATACCAGCTTCACTGGAAGTGCGGCTTTTTTCGGCTAGTCCAGCGACATCTTTTACATGAACTTGAATGGTGAAATCTCCTTCCAATTCTCTATATACAAATGGAGGTAATAGTTTTGCATCGCCCCATTTAGTATGCTTAGAGCCTAACGTCCATTGTCCGTCAACTCCACTGATGCGAACTTGTGTACTATCTGGATAAGTACCGACTTGACAACCATCCCAATAGGGAATTTCTTTTTGTCCCAAATCAAATGTTTGGGTAACAGATGGAGCAATCAACAGCGGTTTGGACTTCGGGATATCAACCACTAATGCTTTACTCACATTTCCGAACTCATCTTTTGCAAAAATTGAAATAGTCTTGCCCACATGTGCGCGATCGAATAAATGATAAGGTTCTTGAATCCAACCCGTATCGTATTGACCTGTAGAAAATAGATACAACAAGTCAGACCGATCTCCACGGATCTGTACAAATATATTGTTATCATTGATCCAATACGGATTAACCGCAGTAACCGGTACATAATTATTCAGATCAGCGGCACTTTTAGCTTTCCATGTCTGATAGTTTTCGTGCATCTGATCTAACGAAAATTTTTCAGGATAAGCATTGAAAAAATGAACAGCATGTTTCAATTCAAATTGATCATTTTTTATGCGCAACAGTCTATTCATCTGTTTCACCTGATCTTGTTTTCCATTTTTATAAAATAACGTTTTTCCCTGATCGCATATTGCCAAACCGTGATTCCAAGCTTGACCATCAAACCAGTCAAAAGCTAAGGTATAGGATGGTTGAACAATAATACTAGACAATGCAGAATCTTTCAATTCACCCATTTTAAGGGCAGTACGATTGCCTTGTAAGAGCACTTCTCCATAAACTACAATGTCATGATGTTGACTGGATCCCTGATTTCTTACTTTGTTGATTTTACCGATAGCAAGATCATCTGTCTGTATTGCGAAAAACATATTTTCAGCATGATAAAAAGTCTCCTTTTCCTTTATTAATGTAGCAGAGAGATCCACATTAGCTACCTTAAAATCTGCCAGATAACCTGAAAAATGCTGATCCAAAAGATCCGATGCGCCTACCACAAAATAATCTGCAGGATTAACAAATAACATTCTGTTTTCTTCTCGTTGCAACTGTCCGTCCACATAAATACGTTCCATATAACCATCAAATGAAATTATGATATGGTGCCAATGATCTGCTAGCGGTAGCGTCTTAAAACCCATATCAGGCCAGGCACCATGGATAACAGCTCCGCGCTGCGCATCTGTTCCATAACCGAATATTGCTTTGCTAATATCTTGATTGCCTTTAGACCACGCTACGACGTTTTCAAATCGATCTATGTTAGGATTGTTTATCCACATAGATACGGTGTAAGGACTATTACCGGCTAGCGATTGAGGAACTGTAAATGTCGAACGAAGTGAAGCTGAACCATTTAAGAAAAAGGCTTTCTTCCCTTGGTAATTCTTGACATAAACGGGTTTTTCACTATCTAAACTTCCTTTTAACAAGCCCTTGTTTTGGATCGTTGTGATGCGCTCACCTTCACGATAATCCAACGCATCTAAATGGATTAAAGAACCAAAAGTCTTCTCATTAGGAGCCATATTTTGCGGGGCTGACCATACCGTTTCTTCCATGAGAGGCTTATCATAAACTTTAATATTCCATACTCCACGAGGCAAACCCGCTAATTGTGTATTCAATATATGGAGACGGACATATCGTGCCGCTACATTTCCATGCGACAATACTGGACTTGCCCAACGGTTATTGTTAGACTGATCATCATACGGTGTCCAATTTTTAGCATCTGTTGAAGTTTCTATCCGGTATTGGTAAGCATAAGTAGGATATTCAAATTGAATGGCAACAGTCTGTACATCTGTTATTTTTTCCAGGTCGATCATGAGCCAGGCGGGTTGATGATTGTCTTTTGCTCTCCATAAAGTTCCGTTATTGTCATCAACCAAAAAGGACGCCCTAAAATCTTCATTATAAAAAGAAGAGACCACCACAGGCTTTCCAAACGCTCGATCCTCCGGATAAGATTTTTGTTTGATGAGATCAGCAATTCCTTCATGCGTAGGAACGACTTTTTGTATATCCCCCTCAGGTGTAAAAAAAAGCTCATCTACTGCAATTTGCCTATGAAAACCACCACCTGAATGCGGATTGTTATGCCTGTGATACACGATGTAATATCGACCTCCTTCTTCCAGCACACTATGGTGCCCAGGACCATGTATTGTACCATCATCATTTGTTACCAATATGGGATTATCGGCCGGATATTCAAATGGTCCCATCGGTCCTACCGTACTTTTTACATATTGGACGCGGTAAGTATGATCTTCGCAATGACCAGATGAATACATCATATAATATATACCATTGCGTTCAAACATAAATGGAGCTTCAAAAAAATCTTTTGCCACTGTGTTGGGGATCAACTCAATTTTTTCAAAGCTCTTCATGTCTTGCCCCATTAATCCTACAGCGCAGCCATGGTCTGGATAAATACCCCAAGTACCCCAATACATATAAATTTTTCCGTCCCGATCCGTAAATGTTTGACCATCCAAGGTAATCACTCCAGGAATCATATAATTGGGTATAATAGATTTACCGTTATCAACCAAAGATGTCCAAGGCCCAACAGGTGTATCTGATACCGCACCGAATATCTCAACAGGCTGACTATAATACAGATAATACCTTCCGTCATATCCTTTTGTCATATCGGGAGCCCAATACCAATGCGTATTAGGCCAGTTCATGGGTTGTATAGTCCAATTCTTAAAATCTGTGGAGGTCCATGCCTGCGATGGACCAGCCCCCCACCCATTCCCATCAGTTGTAGCGTAAATATAGTAGGTGTCGCCTATTTTTTTGATTGTAGGATCAGCAAAATACCCTGGCAATAATGGGTTCATAGCATGAGGTGCTTCATACTTTTTTAATGACTGAGCAGATCCAGCTCCCATGATAAGGGAGAAAAAAGCTGAAAACAAAATTTTTTTCATAGTCTGTATGTATAATAAAGGGGTACATCGTCAAGCAAAGTACCCCTCAGATTTTTTAGCATAATTTGCACTTATTTCAACGTAACATCCAAATAAACAGAGTGTCGTCCGTAGGTATCATAGAATGGTTTAAAATCAACTCCATCAATCTTGAACGCTAAACGCTGCGGATCTCCCGTTATTGATTTACTGATATCCTTTGCATCCAAAGACACTTTACGCCAATCTTTTCTCGCTTCCGGTTCTTGAGCCGCCAACAAGATAGGTCCATAAAATAAACTGGCAATATTCTGTTGATCCATGACCGGATCTAAATAAAATTGGAAAGGCATTTTCAGCGTAATGCGATCACCATTCTTCCAATGGCGACTCAATTTCAAGTAAGAACTTGGCTTTGCCTGTACTTTTTGATCTTTACCGTTAATAGTCACATAAAATCCTTTGGTTGCCCAGCTCGGCACACGGATATGAAGATCAAATTTACCATTTCCATTTATGGTCAGCTCGGTCTCGTCTTGTTTTGGAAAGCTGGTCTTCTGTTCCACAGTCACCTTACGTTCAGTCCAGTCCAAAGTAGAAGGAATAAATAGATTGACATATAAAGCTTGATCATCCTTGCTTTTAAAATAAATACTATTCTGCAATTTGGTACTACTTTCTATTGCGGTACCATTACAACACGTAAAGCCTGTCATATTGGGGTTTCCAAATTGCTTTATTGCTCCTGGTCTCAGTGGCACATGGTACGTATTCGCTGGAGTATTTTCAGCAACAGAAGCTAAAATATGGTTATACAATCCACGTTCATAGTAATCCATATATTCAGCACGTTGATCAAAAAGAAACAGGTTGCTCGTTAATTTAAGCATATTATAAGTCGCACAAGTTTCATTCTGTCCACCTTCAGAAAAACCATTTTCATATAACGTCGCCGGTTCTGCTGTAAAAACTTCAGCATTAGCCGGATTGCGTGCACCCGCAACCCCACCTATGCTGTACATGTAGTCATTGACAGCTTTATACCAGAAATTGTCTGCTACGCGGTAGTATTCAGGTAGGTTTGAAACTTGGTATAGCTCGATACTCCCCACAATTTGTGGAATATGTTGATTGGCATGCAACCCCCGAAAAGTATCGACATTCTTCGCCAATCCATGTGCATGCTGCGCATTGCCAAAGAACATATCGATATTGTCAAACAATTGAGCAGTTTTCAAATAGTGTTCCTTATTGGTGATGCGGTAGAGATGCGCCATTGTCTCATTCATTCCTCCAAATTCACCTGCAATGTAAGTATTCCATACCTTTATCAGGGTCTCCTTAGGCAATTGACTAAGACGCGCATGCACCCAGTCTGCCATTCCTGTTGCCACTTGAAGCGCCTTTTCATTGCCGCTTACCTCATAAATATCAATTAAGCCGGCCAAAATTTTATGTAAGGTATAATAGGGAGCCCAAACTTGCGTTTTCTGTCCCCCATATTTCGCACCCTTTTCCAACATAATAAATTGATCGGGTGGATAGGCGCTAATATAACCTACACCCCAATTCCAATAATCCGTACGGATACCTTCTTGACTCAGATCAGAGTCATAGGTTGATTTGCCTGGACCGTAAGGTACAGCAGTCGGATCAGCTATAGCCACGGCATCTGCTTGTTGTGGTTTGCCCGACAATTGTGCCAGTTCGTATAGGTTATTGACCATATACGTCATTTTCTCTGCAAAGTTAGCGTGCAAAGTTTTATCATATCCAGTACTCGCATAGGCCTGTGCAATCGCAGTCAAATAATGACCCGTAGCATGGCCTCTGAGTTTGGTATCCTGACTATCCCAGACCCCTAAAGGTTTAGCACCTTCAGGCTGTCGTTTCCCAAATGCATCACGAAACATATAGAGAAAAGAGTTGGGATCAGTCGTCGCTAATGTGTTGATAAATTTATCCCGATTTTCAATGAATTTCGTTTCTTGATTTTGCGCATCAGCTTGCAAGGAAACCTGATTAAGATCAAAAACTTCCAGCTTTAAGCTTGGTGCAGCATTGGTCTTGCTTGACTTTACAGTCACGATTGCTTTAGGTTGTAAATCTGTTCCCGGAACTCGTCCTGTAATGGTATAACGTCCAGCTTCCAAGACGGTACTGTTATCATTTGGCGAAGGCCACAATACCCGTACTTTAGGACCAACCATCTCCTCTTTATATGTTCCCTGTATATAACTTGGTAAACGTGGTAAATCTCCTAATGCGGTTTCCACCTGTATATCTGGCACAGCAACTAAGTAAGCATTATAGAGTTGTGCTTGGGTCAATGGAAACTCCGGTAGGTTATCCTCCACTTTCGTCACATTTACGTCGCGATTACTTACTCCACGTTGTGAATTGGTATAAATTCCAGTAAGCTGATTTTTACTCAGCGGAACACGATAGATCCGAAAATCATGCAACATGCCATCCAATGACGGAGATCCTGTCAAAAATGATTTTCCGATATACAATTTGTTCTTATCTCCAGAAGATCCAAAAACTTCGGTCAACTCACGCGGTATCTGCTTAGATTCCCCAACAAGCACAGCATCCACATAAGTCTTCATCGTTTTAGCCGGAATATCCACCACGATCGTCAGGTAAACCCACTTGTTCAATACTAATGCTGGAGAAACCGCTCCTTTTTGATTATTTTTCCCTGCTGTTATTAAACTTTGGAAACCATCTTGAATGGTCGTGCCAAAAGGAGCTGCAAAGAAATGTTTATGCACATCCTTTCCAAAGTCAAAAAAGACTTGATTTTTTTTATCCGAACGCAAATAAACCCAACCTGAGATACTTAACGACTCCATATCGGTCAATGCATCAGCAGGGATCTGTATAAAATCATTACTTTCTCCCGTCAACGACAATACTTTTCCAAACCGCTTATCGTTGATAAATGCAGCATTCCGTCCAGCTGTGGCATGCAGATTATTTCGAGACCAATCTTTCAAATCTCCATTAAATACATATCGTGCGATCATTCCAGTTTCGCCGATTCCATCCAATATCTGATCCCCATTTTGAGCCTGCACTGGGCTGAACCCTTTCGTTAGGATCGTAGCAACGAGGATAACACGTAAAAAAAAAGTGTAACTTTTCATGTCTAAATCATTCCTTTATGAGCTCGCAAGCTCGGTTTAAAGTTATAAAGGCGATGAAGCCTTCAAATTATTTCCTGAGCTCACAAGCTCAATTTTCATTCTGTCTATGTTCAACAACATGCAAGCAACCGTTAAATCTATCTATAATCACAAAAATTAATTTTTCGATCTTATCTATGTGCATGCCTGTCTATGCCAATCGTTTTACGATCGGCATAATGATAAGATACTCCTGTTTTGGTTTAAAACAATTATCAGTCAGCGCACTTTCGCTAATAAGCCGTCCATGCTGGAGGTTCTACTCCAAGCAAGTGTTTCACGAAATAATCGCGACGTTTCTTTTCTCCAAAATCACCACCAGAAGCATGCCCCATTCCCGGAACCATAATGAAGTCGTGGTCTTTACCATGTTTAATCAACTGATTAACGAACTGATAAGTCGATGCAGGATCCACATTATCGTCTAACTCACCCACGATCAATAGCAACTTTCCTTCTAATTTATATGCATTTTCGATATTAGAGCAAGCTGCATATTCAGGTCCGATCGGCCAGCCCATCCATTGTTCATTCCACCATATTTTATCCATACGATTATCATGGCATCCACAAGATGAAACCCCTACCTTATAAAATTCAGGATGAAACAAGAGTGCTCCAGCAGAAGACTGACCTCCAGCAGAAGTACCATAAATACCGACTTTTTCAATATTCATATAGGGATATTTAAGCGCGGCAGCCTTCATCCAGGCAATACGATCAGGAAAACCAGCATCTTTTAAATTTTTCCATGCCACATCTTGAAATGCCTTCGAACGATTGGATGTTCCCATTCCGTCAATCTGCACGACTATAAAGCCCAGTTCAGCAAGTTCAGCTAGTCCTGCCGGATTAGCAGAAAATGATTTAGGGACAAAAGCGCTATGTGGACCAGCGTAGATATACTCGATGACAGGATATTTTTTGTTCGGATCAAAATTTCGTGGACGGACTATAATCCCCCAGATCTCTGTTTTACCATCTCTAGCCAGAGACTTAAACACTTCAGGTTTGCGCCATCCCGTAGCCTCCAGATCCGAAATATCTGCATGTTCCAAATCCATCACAGTCTGTCCATCTGCCACACGTCTTAGTACGGCCTGCGGAGCTTGGTCAACCCGAGAGTAGAGATCCACAAATAAGGTTTGATCGTTATTGAAGGTTGCCTGATGATTGGCTGCTTCAGGAGTAAGTTCCTTCAAACCCTTACCATCAAAACCAATTGCGTAATAACGGATTAAGTAAGGATCCAAATCTTTATTCATGCCACTCGCCTCAAAAATAATTTTTTTGTTATCCTCATCGACATTAACAACTTTACGCACGACCCAATTTCCTTTTGTAATCTGATGTTTCAATGCGCCCGTTTTAGCATCGAACAGATACAGATGATTCCACCCATCGCGTTCAGAAGCCCAAATGATGTCATCTGTTTTTTTAAGATCATTCCGATATTTCTTTCCACTATAATCAATAAATGTTGCGCTGCGCTCCGAAATAATGACTTTTGTTTTTCCGTCCACAGCATTCAATTCCAGCACGTCATACCGTTGATGACCACGTTGGTTATATTCAAATGTGATTCCAGTATTATCCGCCTTCCATACCAGTGCAGACAATGAAAATTGATTGGCGATCTGGGCAGGATCTACAGTTATCACCCGACCATCCATCACATCAATAATAGTTGGATAATATTGTGACAAAGCATCTCCAGGTTTATTATAATCTCTGGTTTGTAATTTAGGTTGTAATTGATCCACTGGAGAAGACTCCAATAAAGTCAACTGTCTAATTTCAGCCTTTCGTACTTTTGAAGCAGCCAATTTCTTTGAATCATTGGACCATTGGATACGGGCACTATAATACTCACCGGGGCTTCCATCAAAGGTCAACTGTCGCTCACTTTTTGAATCCCCTTTTTTGCTGATGTATACATTACTATTTTTAATATAAGCAGTATAGGCCTTATCGGGTGAGTCTACAGATTCCCCCTTACTATCATCCCATCGTGCTCCCCAATATCCGTCCGATCTACGGTCAGCACCTGTTGCAGGGACATCTCGCAACTTGCTCAGTTTATTTTCCTGGGCATTCCACTTCCAGACCACTTTTTCTTCTGTAAACTCCACTTCGTTGGCCGTCAGCACTTTCAGATCTCGTCCCCACAATACACCTAATTTCACTTCTTTATCCAACTGATCGGATAGCTGCTTTTCAATCGCAGCAACATCGGTATCTATTTTTTTCTTGTTCAGCGCATCGACCAGATATAAGCTCCTCTTTCCGTCTTTCTGGGTCACCCGATAAGAAAAACTATCTCCTTTTTCAGACCAAATAATCTGCTGTGGAACCTGATACACCTTGCCAAATGAACTCCTGATCTCTTTGGCACGTTTATAATCGTCCAATGTGCCCTGTGCCATTGTCGTAAGTTGCAATAGCACCACTAAAACAGCGGTTAATGTTAACTTCATATGTGTTATTTTTTTATATCTTATAGATGATGCCTTTATCCATAAACAGGCATGATGAAATAAATAGATTACGTCTTCGCTTCCTTTTGTTTCACAACATAGTATAATGGGATACCCAAAAGCGTGATGATAATACCTGGCCAAGTAAATTGCGGTTTATAGATCACCAACAAAATAATAAACGAGATCCCCATCAAAATATAGATGGCCGGTATAAAAGGATATCCAAAGGCTTTATAAGGTCTCGGTACATCGGGGCGCTTATATCTTAGCCAAAAGATGCCGATGATGCACAAAACATAAAACATAACAACCACACAGGTAATCATATCCAACAAATCGCCATACTTACCTGTTAAACACCATATAGAAGCAATCACCGCCTGCAACCACAAAGCGTAAGCCGGTACTGCATTCTTATTTAGGGTTCCTGTTTTCTTAAAAAACAAACCATCCTTAGCCATGGAATAATAGATCCTTGCACCAGCCAAGATCAGTCCATTGTTACATCCAAAAGTGCTGACCATAATCATAATCGCCAAGATGGCTATACCAACAGGACCAAAAATTTCTTGCGCCACAAGCATGGCCACACGATCTTTAGGCGCACTGGCCATCTCCTCGATCGTCAATACACCCGTATACATCAAATTTGTCAAAATATAGATCACGGTCACAATGAGAGTCCCCAGTGCTAAACTCAGCCCAATGTTGCGTTGCGGATTCTTGATCTCGCCTGCTACAGCAGAAGATGAATGCCAGGAATCGCTGCTGAACAACGCCCCTACCAAAGCAGCAGATATGGCACCAAATGCACCAAAAGTGGCATAATCTGCCGTCGATCCATCCACATTTAATCGCTGTAGATTCCACATATTCTCCGAAGACCAGTTTTGATTCCACACCTCCAGATCGAAAGCCGCAAAACCAAAAATAACCAATAAAACCAAGCTTAATATTTTGATCAAGGTAAGTATGGTCTGTACCATTTTGCCATTCTTTACACCCCCTGTATTAATAAAGGTCAGCAGCAAAATAACAGCGATAGCCAGCACTTGAGCAGATGAAATATGATAGTTCCCCATCACCAGCAAATAAACATCTTCATCTAGTACCGGAAACAAATAAGCTGTAAACTTGGAGAAAGCAACCCCCACAGCTGCAATCGTAGCCGTCTGAATAACGGCAAAAAAAGTCCAACCGAACGTAAAACTAACCACCGGCCCATAAGCTTCTTTGAGATAAACATACTGACCACCAGCTTTCGGAAACATGGCACTGAGCTCGCCATAACTCAAAGCTGCGGCTAAAGTCATAAATCCGCAGATCAGCCACACCACCATCAGCCAGCCAGCAGACCCCGTATTTCGGGCGATATCTGACGATACAATAAAGATACCCGAACCAATCATACTTCCGGCAACGAGCATCGTTGCATCCAATAAACCTAAGGACTTTTTGAAATCTTGACTATTTTCTTGACTGCTCATAGATTGAGGATTGAATTGCGCTTATTTAAAATTATAAAATTTCCATTTTGCTTGATGGTTAGGTTCAAGCTTTTGATTTGTCAATATCGCCCTGACCATCTCCATAGGTAAGTAATTCTCCTTAATGACCCGGTCATGAAATTCGGTATAGGACATTTTCCCCGATCCGACCAATTCATCACTGATACTCAGTAACTGCAAACCACCGATCAAATAAGCCAATTGATATAAAGGATCGTAGGAACCTTCAAATGATCGCTTCACTTCACCATGCGCATTTGCAGGTTCATGACCGACCTGATTAACTAAATAATCAACACATTGCTGTGGCGTCCACTCACCTAAGTGAAATTTAATACTGAAGGTAATCCGTGCGCAACGGTGCATCCGCCAAAATAACATCCCGATACGTTCTTCCGGTGTTTTTGCAAAACCCATTCTATAGAGCAGTAATTCCCAATATAACGTCCAGCCTTCTGTCCAGAATGGTGTATTGAAATTCTGCTCACGATACGGTTTATACCTTTTATTCATAAAATACTGTAGATGATGCCCCGGATTGAGTTCGTGCTGCACCGTACCCAAAGAAAAATGTGGATTGTTACCACGCATGCTCATCATTTTCTGATCATAAGTCATGGTATTGGTCGGATAGGAAATACTGATCTCACGCCCTCCCGTAAAAAAAGGATTCACCAACTGCCGTTCAGGAGTCATCATAATCATTCCCCAGGTCTCATCCGCCAATTCAGGAATTGCAATTAGCTCGTGCTCCTTGATAAATGCTTGGGCCCGATCATACAATTCATTGATCAGACCAGGTTGTTGCCCTTCTGGCACATAGGTGTTTTTAACCTTTTCCTGCGCGGCCTTCCAGTCGTCTCCAAATCCCATCTCACGAGAAGCTTTTAATAACTCTGCCACGCACCATTCCCATTCCTGATCAGCGATACGCAACAACTCATCCGCATTATATGCAATCATTTCTTCACGTAACTTTTTGTTGAGTGCAGATTTTCCGATCGGTTGCCCACCAATATTACTGCCATCATTAAAGACTTTCCAATTGCTCTTTCCCTGCAAAGCTGTTTTATATTGAATCAGTTTTTCATTTAAACTTTCATAAGATTTAGGGACCCACCAAGTAAACATCGGGTCATATCCATTATAGAAATCGAACGCACTCTCCAAACGGACTCGCAATGACTCCACCATATTGACCAAAAAATTGACATCAGCAGATTCAATCGCGGCCGCATTTTCTAGCTTTTGAATCGATTCAGAAACCTGATCAGTAGTTTTTTCTAACACTATGGCAACATCCTTGCCGACCACAGCGGCACCGCGACGACGTTTCTGTTCAAACTGAAGAATATTTTCGGCAAAGGGTAAGTAGGCCTTCAGTCGATTGTAAGAAGCTAATGTTTCTTTGAGTTCTTCCTTGTGTCGTTGCACTTTTTGGTTCAGCAAAATATAATCGACTTGACCATTTGTATTCAATTTCTTATAATCAAATCCTTTTAATTTAGCTAAATAGTCATCATCGATCTTGACCAGTCTATTGATCTGCTCGGGTGAGGCTGCCGACTGCTGAAATCCCCAATTTTTAGGCATTGGGCCATAAAAATAATTGACAGCCTGCAGATCATGGCGGTATTGTATGATATAAGGCTCAATAGGTGTTGTGTGTTGATACAAATCCATATCTTGGGCATCTGTTAGCGAAGAAGCCATACAAAGCACTCCAATGACTATAAATTTCTTTACGTTAGGGTTATTGTTGTTTTTCTTCATCATTTAGGTTTATTTTTGTCTATTGAAACCGATCTGGACTAAAGCCCTTGATATCCGTTTCTGTAGGTTTATCGGATAGTAGGGCTGTGATCGCTTTTCCGTAAGCAGGTCCCAAACTCAAACCCATCATACCACCCGCACCCGCAATGCTGACATTGCTGTATTTAGAAGTCCTGCCCAAATATGGAAGCCCATCTGGCGAACATGGTCTGTAGCCAAACCAGATATCCTGCGGATAATCGACCTTTAGATCAGGGAAATATTTAGGGATAGATTCGACGATACCTTTTACGCGATTACTGTATATCTTATCATTTGCCGGACCTAATTCCATGGTTCCACTAAAACGAATCTGATTATTCATAGGCGTCACCGCTACACGAGCTTCTAACAGCAAAGCCGCATGTACCATCTGGTTATTGTCGGTTGTATTATGCATAAAAGAATACCCCTTTCCAGGCATTAAAGGTAACTTCAAATGTAACTTCGAAGCTAATGCAGGTAGCGACGCTCCCCCAGTCACGACAATTTCATCGGCATGAAATGCTCCTTTTGAAGTAAGGATTTCAGACACCTTTTTACCTGAAAACTTGAATCCTGTTACATCTGTTTGATAGTGAACCTGGACACCATGAGCGAACAAGTAATCTGTCAATGTTTTCATCAATTTGGGAGGATACAAGATACCATCACATTTGTATAAAATACCTCCGATCGTATCCATTCGGAGATTAGGCTCTAAAGCCTGTATACCCGCTTGATCAAAAACTTCCACATCCAATCCCAAGTTTTGGGCTTTTTCTGCCAATTCAATTTCTTCATGCGCAACATGGCTAGATTTGTAGAGCATCATAATACCGTTCTGTCTTAGCTCAAAATCAAAACCCTCCTGTTGAGCCAATTCATCATATGATCGGCTACTCGCAAGGTTCAAATCACGTATAGCTGCTGCATTTCGGTTTACATGTTTTTCATTGGCATGCTTCAAAAATTTCAAACCCCAATCGATCAATGAAAAATTCAATGAAGGTCTGACGTAAAATGGACTTTTACTATTCAGCAT
This sequence comes from Sphingobacterium sp. B16(2022), assembly GCF_012030425.1. GTDB lineage: Bacteria > Bacteroidota > Bacteroidia > Sphingobacteriales > Sphingobacteriaceae > Sphingobacterium > Sphingobacterium anhuiense. The sequence continues at coordinate 597,159 of NZ_JAAUVN010000003.1, forward strand.
CCATTTTACACCTTGTGCCACGATGCCTGGTGCTGCCAATGGTGTAAAATGACTAGGCACGATCATTCCTGCATTGCCATAGGAACAATTGTCTTGCCCATTCCCTTTCTCTAAAATTTGAACTTCCCAACCATCCTGTAAGAGGTAATAGGCAGTAGACAATCCTGCTATACCCGCCCCTATGATAGCAACTTTTCCTTTATTATGTGTTGACACTTTTTTTGATATTTTAATAGTAATTACATAACCTGAAATCCTTCTTTATAGGGGTCTTCATCATCAATAATGATTTGACTATACCCCGTAATTCTTGCCCAGCCTTCTACAGAGGGAATGATGGCAGTCTGCCCCGATATAGTTGTTTCTTCTTCGATACGACCGACAAATTGCGAACCGATATAACTCTCATGAACAAACTCTTCTCCTTTTTTCAACTTCCCTTTAGCATACCATTGTGCCATGCGAGCAGAAGTTCCCGTACCACAGGGAGATCTATCCAATGCATTCTCACCTACCAACACAGCATTTCTTCCTGTAGAATTTTCTTTGGTTGGTTTCCCAGTCCATTGGATATGGCTCAGACCATAAATATTTTCATTTTCAGGATGAACAAAATCTGTCTGCTCATTAAGTAAATGGCGAATAATTTTCCCATAATGAATGAGCTGACTCGCTGAAAAATCGCTTATATCTCTAAAATTTTTCTGCGGATCAACAATGGCGTAAAAATTCCCACCATAGGCTACATCAACAATAATTTCACCCAAATCTGGGCATATCACGTTAAGTCCTTCTTTATAGAGAAAAGACTTAACATTGGTCAGCTTAACCGTTTTTACCTTTGGTCCTTCTTGTACATAATCGATCAGGATTAAACCTGCTGGTGTCTCTAGACGCAGCTTACCCGGTACTTTAGGGATGACCAATCCCTCTTCAATCGCAATAGTCACAGTACCAATAGTACCATGTCCACACATCGGAAGACAGCCGCTTGTTTCAATATAAAGTACACCGGTATCATTATTTGGATCTGTTGGCGGATACAGAATACTTCCGCTCATCATATCATGACCACGGGGTTCAAACATCAATCCTTTACGAATCCAGTCATATTCTTCCATAAAATGTAGCCGACGTTCCATCATCGAATTTCCATGCAACACCGGCCCTCCTCCTGCTACCAACCTAACTGGACAACCACAGGTGTGGGAGTCAATACAAAAAAACGTTTTCTTCATCAATTGCTATACAAAAATGTCCTAAATACTTGTTGTTGTAACCACAGCACCATCTACGATCCGCGCAATACCTAATGGATTTTCATTTTTCAACTCTTCTGGCAAGAATTCATCTGGCCAGTTCTGAAAAGATAAAGGGCGTACAAAACGCTTCACCGCATCCGGTCCTACAGAGGTAAATCTTGGGTCGGTACAGGAAGGAAAAGGACCTCCATGCTGCATCGCATAGACCACTTCTACTCCAGTTGGCATTCCGTTAAATAAGATACGCCCTGCTTTATCTTTCACCACATTAAAAACATCTAGATGTTCTTGCACATCCTCCTTAGTCCCTGCAATTGTAATCGTCAATTGTCCCTTGAGCTGCTGCGCTATAGCCAGTACTTCATCATCATTTTCGGCTTCTACCAATACAGCAAAAGGACCAAATACTTCTTCACTTAATACCTGATTTTTTAAGAAATTGCTTGCTGAAGTTCTAATGATCCTGGGACGACCTTGACCTCGAGTGGATTCAACACTCGATTCGGCGATTACAGCTACCGCATGTTGGCTGCTTAATGTTATTTTATTTTTTTCAAAATGTTCATAAATACCCTCATTGAGCATTGTGCCCGGAGCAATAGTAGCTATTGCCGATGCCAACGCTTTTTTAAACCGTTCTAGAGCATCACCTTTTACAGCTATAAATACCCCAGGATTGGTACAGAACTGGCCCACACCCAAAGTCAGCGAAGCGGCATATTCTTTCGCGAGATCTTCCGCTCTATCCGTTAGGAGATGGGTAAAGGCAAATACCGGATTGATACTTCCCATCTCGGCAAATACCGGTATCGGTTCTTCCCTTTGGTTAGCGATATCAAATAGGGCTTTCCCACCCCAATACGACCCCGTAAAGCCAACCGCTTTCACAAGAGGATGAGCCGTCAGATAGGCACCTATCTTGGTATCTGTACCTTCAATATGGGCACCAAGAATATGGCTAAACACTCCTTCCGGCCACCCAAATTCTTTAATAACAGTCGCTATCGCATCGGCCATAATGGTCGATGTTTGAGAATGTCCCGAATGGCCTTTCACAATCACTGGACAGCCTGCGCCAATAGCACTCGCCGTATCACCTCCTGCCGTAGAAAAAGCAAATGGAAAATTACTGGCCCCGAATACAACAACTGGTCCTATGCCCAAATTGAATTTCCGGATATCACTTTTACCTGTTTCAGTATTTGCTAAATCGATGCGGGCTTCTGTATAAATACCCATTGCCACCGCATTGGCATAACTGCGCCATTGCCCTACTGTTCGTGCCTTTTCGCCTGTAAGACGAGGCAAAGGCAATGCTGTTTCTGCATGAGCAGTCTCCAAAAGTTCCGGGCCTAACCCTTCAATTTCAGTTGCAACAGCATGCATAAATGCGGCACGCTGCGCAATCGTCGTAGATTTCAAAAATTGAAATGCTTCTGCCGCTATGCGAATACGCTCATCCAAATAAACTTGTGATTGATTCATTATTTATTTCAATTTTTATATATAAAAAACGCACCGTAGGCGAATAGTATTCACCAATCGCCCACAGTACCTTAATGCTATTTAACCTGCAGATCCTAATTTAACTGAGGGCGATTAGCAATACCATCAGCAATAACTTTATTAATTCTTTCCGCTTCTTCACCCACCAACGGAAGTCTAGGTGCACGAAGATGTGGCGTACTTATTCCTTCGGCTGTTGCGGCAAGCTTAATATATTGAATAAGCTTAGGGTGGATATCCAGCTCCAATAGAGGCATAAACCAACGATAGATTTCTAATGCCTTATCGTATTCACCATTTACAGCATAATTATACATCGCAACAGTTTCATTCGGAAAAGCATCAACTAAACCAAAAACCCATCCATCAGCACCCACTACTATTGATTCCAAAGAGATTGTATCTACACCACCTAATACCTTAAAGCGTTCACCAAATTTATTTTTCATCCGGGTTATATTTGTCAAATCTCGGGTGGATTCTTTTACCGCAACGATCGTTGGACAATCTTTCAATTCATCAAACATAGCAGTTGATACAAACACCGAATAATCAACCGGGTTATTATAAATTAATATTGGCAAATCTGTTGCATTCGCTACTGCTTTAAAATATGCGACCACTTCACGGTCATCAGCCCTATAGCGCATCGGAGGCAATAACATTAAACCGTCTGCGCCTAATTCTTTTGCTTTAACAGCAAAATTAACAGCATGTTTAGTTGTATTTTCTGCAATGTTTAATATAATCGGTACCCGGCCGGCGATAACCTGAATTGCGTAAGTCAATAATTCAAATTTTTCATCCGTATCCAGAACTGCTGCATCACCCAATGATCCTGCAATGATAATACCATGCACCCCTGCTTTAATCTGTGCTTCGGTATTCTTAGCAAACATATCAAAGTCAATTTCACCATTCTCTTTAAAGGGGGTCAATACTGCTGGGTATACACCCTTCCAATTTAATTCAGCCATAGTTGGTTTTTACTTTATTAGTTTAATATTTTCTTTTATCAAAGAAACCAACTATAATAGAAGTAAACTAACCGCCTTTTAATAATTACTTATTGGATATTGACATTTACAATCTATTCGTAAAGTAAATTTTTATAATTAGCAACATACATCTTGGGTGAGATTCCTAGAATACTTCTAAAAACGCGATTAAAATTTGTAATACTATTAAATCCCGAATCATAAGCAACAATCGAAATGCAGTCATAGTCCTTTCCTCCCAATAACCGACAAGCTTCTCTCACTCGTAATTCATTCAAATACGAAACAAAAGTTTTACCAGTGCTTTTCTTAAAATAGCGACAAAAGGCCTGTGGTGTAAGATTAGCCTTTTCCGCCATCTCATTTAAACCAATATTCTCCTTATAATTATTTTCAAGAAAATTACATAAGGTGGTAATCCTAAAAGATCCAACTTCCCCAAAGCCATGAGATATCATTCCAGAAAGGGGTTTAAGCTTAAATGACAGTTTATTCAAAGACTTCAACAAATAAAAAAAACTTACAAGCTGTCCCAAACTATCCGAATTCTTAAGTGCTTCTATTCTCCGGCTCACTTGTGGTAAGTATAATTCAGGAACTTTAAAACCACGACCGTTTTTGTCAATAAAATCAAGTAGCATACTTAATTCTGGAACATTCAAAATCTTTGACAAAGCACCTTTTAAACTAAAGAAAATAGAAATGGACTGAACACAACCGTACATTAAATCATTTTTAAAAACGTGAGCTTGGTTAGATCCTAAAAGAAAAATATCATTCTTTTCAAAATAATGTACATTATCATCTACTAATAATTGTCCAGCTCCCTCTTTGATCCAGATTAACTGATATTCCTCATGACAATGCATATGAGGATAAAACTTATCCAAAAAATCTTCTTGAATAAAAACGGTTCTATCTTTTGGAACGGGAACCCGATATTGAACGGGTTTCATAAATTGAATTGGTTTCATAAATAGATTGGTTTATAATAAATGTCATTTATACATTAAATTTATAACTTAGTTGTTTACAAAACAAATATTTTGTTGCTTTATATCAATAACATGTTACACATTGTTAAAATCTGGTAATAAAAAAAGAACTTAATAAGTCAAATTTGTAACAGTTCACCTTATATCCTATTAAAGATTAATTAATCTCTAAACTTTGCAAAATGAATTTAAAGAAAAGTTGTTATCTCCTATTTACAATATTTTACATCCAATATAGCCTTCCAGCATTAAGTCAACAGGATGAACATCCCGTATGGAAGGCAACAAAAAGTCAACCTGCTACTTTAGGCATAGACCAAGGAGCCAAAAGTTTTAATCTAAATCAGTTGAAAATTAAAGTGCTTAATACGTCACAAACTTTATCGGCTTTTCAACAGACCAATGGCGATCTTGCTTTTGATTATACGCCTATTGAAATGCTCCATAAACGTGACCGTAATAACTTTTTCCATATCGGCGATATCAACATCAGTCTTAAACGACAAGGAGAGACACAGTGGTCAAGTTATTCTTCGGCCAAAGACCGCAAGAAAGTAATCGAAATAACGCCTTCAAAAACAATTCTAGCTGCTGCTGACATTACCTCAACATTAGGAGACATTCCATTAAAAATTGTGCGAAGCTGGGAAAATGTAAACGGCGATCTGATCTTAAAGTTTCAAATCACTAATCCTACCGATCAAGCTATTGAAATCGGAGCTTTGGGCATACCGCTACCCTTCAATAACAATATGGATTGGAAAAATCTGAATCAGGCGCATGCACAAAATGTGTTTTTCGACCCCTACATTGGAAAAGATGCAGGTTATATGCAAGTGAACCATTTACATGGAAATGGCCCTAGCCTATTGGTTCTACCATATGCCAATGCAGGATTTGAGGCATACAACCCCTTAAACACTGATCCTACACCAAAAAGTATTACTTTCGAAGGTTTCCATGAATGGATGATCCATAGCAAAGCACTAGCTGAAACAGAATGGAAAGGAGTAGAACAATGGAATACACCAACTTCGACCCTATTAAAACCAAATGAGTCTAAAACATTTGCACTCAAGTTTGTCCTGGCACCAAGTATTAAAGAAATTGAAAATACGCTCCTAAAAAATAATAGACCCGTGGCAATTGGAGCTCCTGGATATGTCGTTCCATTAGATAATCCTGTCAAGTTGTTTATCAAACATAACAAGGCCATTAAAAACATTTCTGTCTATCCAGAGGGTTCTTTAAGTATTATTAAGCAAAAAGATACACCACAAAAATGGCATCAATATGAGGTCAAAGGTCAACAATGGGGTCGTGCACGATTGACTATTACCTACCAGGATGGTATCGAACAAACCATCCAATATAAAGTGATTAAGTCAGAAAAAGATGTGGTGAATGATCTTGGAAATTTCTTAACGACCACACAGTGGTATGAAAATGATAAAGACCTTTTTGGAAGATCTCCATCTGTTATCAGCTACGATTATGAAGATAAGAAATTAGTCACCCAAGAACAGCGCGCTTGGTATGCCGGCTTAAGTGATGAAGCCGGAGCAGCTAGTTGGCTAGCCGCAATCATGAAACAGGTCTTACAGCCTAATACCACAGAGATCGCAAAGTTAAAACGCTTTGTCAATGAAACCATGTATGGTCGAATCCAACATAAGGACGGTGATCAAAAATATGGTGTCGTCAAAAGTTTATTTTATTACGAACCTGATTCAATGCCAGCAGGCACTTACCAAACAGATATTAATTGGAAGACTTGGTCGGCATGGCCTAAAAAAGAAGCTGATAATATTGGGCGTTCTTACAATTACCCCCATGTTGCTGCTGCACATTGGGTCATGTACAGATTAGCCCGAGATTATCGTAATCTCGTACAGGAAGAGAGCTGGGATATCTATCTAGATCGAGCTTTTCAAACCAGCATGGCGATGATTGAAAAAGCACCTTATTATGCGCAGTTCGGCCAGATGGAAGGCAGTATATTTCTGCTTATCCTCCATGATTTACGTCGCGAGGGATTAACAGATGCGGCCAATAAATTGGAAGCTGTGATGCGTAAAAGAGCCGAACATTGGAAAACCCTTGATTATCCATTTGGAAGTGAGATGCCTTGGGACTCTACAGGACAAGAAGAAGTATATTTATGGTCTCGATACTTTGGTTTTGACGATAAAACTCAAGTTACCTTAAATGCCATTCTCGCGTATATGCCTACAGTACCACATTGGGGATACAATGGTAGTGCCCGTCGTTATTGGGATTTTGTATATGGGGGAAAACTATCCCGGATCGAGCGTCAACTTCATCATTATGGTTCCGCTTTAAATGCTATCCCTGTATTAACAGAATACCGAGATCACCCTGATGATTTCTACCTGCTTCGTGTAGGCCATGCAGGTATGATGGGGGCATTAGCCAATGTAACTGCAGATGGTTTTGGTCCTGCAGCATTCCATTCTTACCCCTCTACCTTAGCTAACGATGGTATATCGGGCGATTACGGTACTGGGTTTTATGGCTATGCCGTAAATTCAGGCACCTACATCATAGAACATCCAGAATTTGGCTGGCTGGCATTTAGTGGTAATCTGAAAGCCGATAAAAATAACATCGAAGTAGCAATAAAAACAGCTTCCAAAGGTCGTGTTTTTCTAGCCAAAGAAAATTTATGGTTAACATCCGATGCCGGAGAAATTGAAACCTTCACCTACAATCAAAAAGATAAAACTGTATTGTTAAACTTTAATACAAGTCAATCCGCGATAGTACCAAATATTTTGCTTAATATCAATCCGGAAAGTGGCTATGAAATTGAAGGGTTTAACAAGGATAAATACAACCGTTACGAAATACCCGCAAATACGAATACCGTGAAACTTGTGAAAACAAAGTAACATCAGGTCATTTATATTCTTGCAGAAAAGCCCTGTTTAATATTAAACAGGGCTTTTTAGTGTTTCAAATTTTTCCCTGAGTCTTTCTACAGACTCATCTTTATTATTTTCACATCGAATAAAGCATTCTCCCTATGAAGAAGAGTTTCACAAAAACCTACCTATTTCCGTCCGAATATCATTGCTTTATCGATCAAAACTACCCACCTGTATCTTCATTTTAAATGATCTGTTAGCTTGATAAATGTAAAGCAAACAGTTATTATTTATTAAACATTCTATATCTTTAAAAAATCACCGGTTTTAAAGATAAAATATGTGTCCAAACGAGGTACCGTTTAGCGTATAATGTCTATCTATAAATTTATGATATTTAAAAATATTTGATATTTAAAAATCTGACAACAAGGGAAATAGCAGCATTTTTTTGGTAAATAAAAAGCCATTTTTAAACAAGGTAAATGCTGTTGAATGGAAAAATCACAACAATGAACAGTCATAAATTTCATCAACTAATAATTTCAATACTGATTCTATTGTATTATACACGACCGTGGAGTGCAGTAAGCCAAATTACGAATTCGAACATCAATCAACAAATATCGAACAGTTCGGTTAAATCAATCTTTCAAGATAGCCAAGGCTACATGTGGTTTGGCACATTTGATGGATTAAACCGTTACGATGGTTACGAAATCAAAGCATATCGCAATCAGCTGAATCAGACCAATAGTCTTCCCCACAATTATATTTATTGCATTGTAGAAGATCAATTAAAAAAATTATGGATCGGAACAGGACAAGGCGTTGCTATTTATGACCGAAATTTTGATACCTTTTCCCTTCTGTCTTTCTTAGACTTTGACAATCCTGAAAAAAAATATATCATGAATGTCGACACAAAGACGATTCAAGTCGACAAAAAAAACAATGTTTATATTGGGACAAACGGATTAGGACTATTACTCAAAGAAAATAACCGGGATAATGCCATCCGTATTCCATTAAAATTTGACAAAGAAAGATCAGTAGTGGATTACTCAGTTCCTGTTATTCATATTGATAAAAAAAATCAAATCTGGGTATTTATTAGTGACAGAGGTTTATATCGATTCGATATTCAAAATCAAGAATTACAACTTATCAATCATGATATTCTAGAAGCAACAAGTATGACCAGTAATCAAACTGGTGATATTTTTATTGCAAACTATCACGGTGTATACATTTTTCATAACGCATCTCGAAAAATATCAAAAGTATTTCAAAAAAATTTAAGTTCGGATCAGGTCAATCAACTAACCCTAGTCAATGACGATCAGCTATGGGTTTCTACGCAAGACAATGGCATATCCATCATCGATTTAAAAAACGATAATGTGCGCTACCTGAATCAGTCTTCCTTAGCTCCCAATGCTTTAACGAGCAATGCGATCTATACAACCTATGTAGGAAAAGACAACAAAAAATGGATTGGAACTGCTAAGGGAGGTATCCATTTGATTGATGATCAGCAACTGAATTTCCAATCACAGCAGGATAAATCATTACAAAACAATACTAACTATCCAAAATTTGTACGCTCCTTTGCTCAAGTTGATCCATCCACACTTTGGATAGGCACAGAAGGAAATGGATTGTATATATGGAACCGTTCCACAAACCTATTTCGATCTATAAAAAAAGGGGATCAGAACTTAACGGACAATGTTATTAATAATATTTTAGCAGATCGTAACGGTAACATCTGGTCTGCAACCGACAATGGGATTGTCCTATATGAGCAACATGGTAAGTCTAAAACCTACACGTGTATTGCCGATAATGGACTGATCAATAGTAGCGTACAGATTCTATTAGAAGATGCTGCAGGAAATATTTGGGCAACTACTTTTTCAAATGGATACCTCTACAAATATAACCCGATCACAGATCGATTCGAGCAATTCAATGATTCCTTAATCGATCTGAACTGCTTAACCGAAGATAAATCAGGAAGTCTTTGGGCTGGAAATTATAACACATTAATAAAGATTAATAAACAATCGCAAGCTTTTGAAACTTATCACATTGGAAAACCCGTCCGTTCAATCTATATCGACAGCAAAGGTCGTATGTGGATCGGAACCGAGGGTCGTGGACTAATTGAATTTGATCCAAACAGCAAAAAAATAAAAGTTAATTATTTCCAGAGCAATGGACTCTCGAACAATTCTGTTTTAAATATCTTAGAAGATCGGAAAGGAAATTTATGGTTGAGTACTTTTAATGGTCTGTCTAGATTTAATACAACTACAAAATCATTCACAAATTACGATAAAACAGATGGTCTGCTGAATAATGAATTTTCGTATAGTGCCGCTCATAAACTAAGTGACGGACAACTCATCTTTGGCGGTATCAATGGATTTGACTTATTCGATCCAGACAAGATCCAAGCCAGAAAACATATACCATCACTGGCATTGACTACCATCAAAATTAATAATATTAAACTGAATGACTCCACTCATCAGGTTCAACTCAATGATAAACATCAAATTTCCCAAATAACCTTACCCTATGGATCATCAATATCCATTGACTATGTTGCCCTAGAGTTCGCCTCCCCCAACAAGATCAAGTACAGGTATATGCTCGAAGGTTGGGATAAAAATTGGAATGATGCAGGAGTCTCCCGTTCCATTAATTATAATAATCTATACGAAGGAAAGTATACATTACTGATCAATTCAACAGATACTGAAGGCAAGTGGACAAAAAATATTGTACCGCTAACGATCCGTATATTACCACCCTGGTACCGTACCTGGTGGTCTTACCTGATTTATTTATCAGGGATAGCATGTGCCTTTTATTACTACAATCGCTATCGAAACAAACAAACGGCACTCCAATACCAGGTTGAAGTTTCGCAATTGCATGTCATCAAGGAACGTGAAATTTATGAAAAAAGGCAAGCCTTTTTCACGAACATATCACATGAATTCAGGACTCCACTTACTTTAATTATTAATCCTATAACAGACCTGTTGCAAAGCGATGAAAATAACCGGAATTCAACCACATTACAAGTGGTACACCGTAATGCCAAACGCCTTTTAAGTCTTGTCGATCAATTATTGATTTTTAGAAAAGCGGAGGAACAGGGTGAGAAACTTCACATTAGCCAATTTAACTTACACCACTTTGCAGAAGAGATCTATTTCTATTTCTCTGCACAAGCAAAATTACAGCATATTGATTATCAATTTTCTGCAGATCATGATGACATTATCATCCAAGCAGATAAAGAAAAAATAGAGATTGTACTTTGTAATTTAATCTCCAATGCCTTTAAGTTTACTCCAGAACACGGTCAAATTACTTTTACTATAAACTGCCATCCAAAATATATACAAATATTGATCAAAGACTCCGGCATTGGAATTCCGGATCATATCGGCGATAAGATTTTTGAAAAATTTTATTCGGACAACCGCAATGGAACAAAAAAACAGACCGGATTTGGAATTGGCATGTATTTGACCCGAACTTTTATAGCGATGCACAAAGGACATATTTCCTATCAAAGCTCGCAGGACCAAGGAACTGTTTTCGAGCTCAAGCTTCCCTTACTAAACGAAAACTATCAACGGGACCATTCATCCAATCCAAATAGTAATTATACCTCAACGTTAATGGAAACATGGATCTCTTCACCAACAGAAACAACAAACTCGTCTAATAAGCTTCATTCTGTTAGTCCAAAAGTAGGTTTATTAGTCGTTGATGATGATGATCAACTACGAGATTATTTGGTTAAGCTTTTTGAAAATGATTATATGGTCTATCATGAAGCAAACGGCATCGATGCATTATCTACCATTAAAAGTAAGCAACCCGAGGTTGTTATCAGCGATGTAATGATGGATGGTATGAACGGTATAGAGCTCTGTCAAGCCATAAAATCCAATCCATTATCCAGTCATATTCAAGTTATCTTACTCACCAATAGTGCTTCTTCAAGCACTAAGCTAGAGGGGATCCGGTTTGGTGCAGATGATTATATGAGCAAACCATTTGATGCGGCTGTATTGCGTGCCAGAGTCAATACGCTAGTCAAAAATCGTCAGCATCTACAAGAGTTTTTCTTCAATGCAATTACCCTTCAGTCCAACACATTAAAAATAACCGACAAAGACAAAGATTTCATTGAAAAGTGTATTCGCATCATCGAGGAGAATTTATTAGAAGATTTGAACGTCACCTCCCTATCTGCAAAAATTGGTATGAGCCATTCCAATTTATATAAAAAGATAAAAGCCATATCCGGACAAACAATAAATGAATTTATCCGATCGGTCAGGCTCAAAAAAGCTGCAGAAATATTAATCAATACGGACGCAAAAATTAATGAAGCTGCTGATATGGCTGGATTTTACGACATCAAATATTTTCGTGAACAGTTCAAAAAGCTATTTGGATCAAATCCTTCAGATTATGTAAAAAAATATCGAAAAGCATTTCAAAACAGATATCGAATGCCCGATTAGACGATTAAATTACAGTACCCATTAAGGTAGAAAAATCTGTTTCAAATTGTTTATAGCACATTTAAAACAGATTTTTGATGCACCTTAAAGGTAGATTGATTTATACCAATGTTAAAAACCTTAAAGCAATGAGATTAACGAATGTCCAAATTTCATTTAAATACATCAAGCTTCCATTGATCTTTCCATGAGACGGTTACCGTACCATTCTTAAGGTCAATCGGGAGCCAGATGTAGCGACTATCCAACAAATTTTTAGGCTTCCAACGGTCCGCCATAAAAATAAAGGCGTCCTTCTTTCCCCCAACAGGTAAAACAAAAGTAGATTGCGCGTCAAAGGTAATTTGCGCGTCGGGGCCACGCATCGGATCTCCTAAAGAAGTCCAGGGTCCAAAAAGATCATCTGCAACATGCAATTCCGCCTTATTGGGTGCCCAACCTGTACAACCGCTTGTAAACAAATAATATTTTTTATTGTATTTAAACAATGCAGGAGCTTCGCGATGATTTCTAAACAATAATTTATCCGATGCTGTAGGAGCCAAATAATCAAGAGTCAACTTTGATAATCTCAATTCGTAATTCTCATCTGAAGAATAGATGTGATATGCAACATCATCATCATCCACAAAAAGTCCCATATCCCTCGACATATGACCATTAGGTCTAAAGCTGTCTACCAGCTTAAAAGGACCTGTGGGAGAATCACTAATTGCAACCGCAGCCCGCGCCGCGGCATAACCTTGACCTTTCAACTCGAGATGAAACCACATCACAAATTTCTTAGTCCTTTTATTGTATATGACCTTTGGTCGCTCTATGATACAACCCCAAGCAATATCACTCTCCTTATCATCTGACGGAGAAAAGGCCAATTTCTCAAAAGTCCAGTTATAGAGATCCTTAGAAGAATAAACATTGACACCCTGTGATTCAGTTCCCCCTCTTTTCTCACCATACCAATAATAAGTGCCACTATGATGAACAATTCCACCACCATGTGCATTTATGTGATTGCCTTTATTATCCTGCCAAAGCTCGCCAGGTACAAATTTTACTTTTTTTTGCTGTTTATCACTCTTTTGATATACCCTGACATAATCAATCTCATATTTGGCCGGCAACAGATTTTCATCAACTTCTCCTCCGTTGATACCGCCTAAAGCTAAATTAAGTAAGATATAATGTGGCTGTTTAAAAGGATTAAATCCTGTACCATCACGGTTTGTCAATTTATCCAGCTTCACTTTATTCATCAGTATATCATCCACATACAAAGCAATCTCATGTTCATCCCAGTACATGCTCCAAACATGAAATTGTTTGGCCCATTCTATTCCCCCTAAATTTGAAAGCGCTTTTTTCTGACTATGCCAGTTCGCCTGCCATCTTTTATCCGTCCCAGAAGCAATATTTGCTAAGATATTACCCTTATAGTATTCCATAATATCTATTTCCCCGTTCGAGGGCCATTCTTTTTCGATTCCTAGCGTCCAAAATGCAGGCCACAATCCGTTACCCACCGGAATACGGGCCCGCATTTCAAAGATGCCGTACTTCCAGCTATGCTTGTCAGATGTATTAATCGATGCAGACGTATAGCGGATATCTGATCGCGAAAGCGCCCAATGTGGAGTGTCCGGTTTATAAGTAGGATTAGGTTTAATCTCTCGTCTAGCTTCAATAGTCAATATACCGTCTTTACAGGATACATTTTCTTTCTGATACCATTGGTCTTCCTGGTTACGCATGAACCCCTCCTCAAATCTCCAATTTTGATCATTTACAGAACCCTTTTGATCAAAATCATCAGACCAGACCAATGTATATCCTTCCTTAGAAACATGTTGTGCACTTACCTGTATAGCAAGATGCAATAGAAAAATCAAGTAGTATAGTTTTTTCATGAATAAAATACGTTATTTATTAAAATCCTTTTAAGTCTCTTTCTCCTTAGATCGCGCTTTGCATAAAAGATCCCCCATCTCATATTATCATGGAGGGGGATACTAGGCAAAAAAAACAATTCTTTAATTGATGTCGACAAGTAGGTTAACCTATCAATAGCCTGTTGCCCCATTTCCGGCAACCAAAGGCCATCCTGGATTCTGGTAAATAACAGCATTTTCAATACTTCCGTCTACCGAAGTAAGTTGAAAATGCTCTATGGCTACAGGAGATAGGTAATGCGCCATTGCAAATTTAATTCCAGCATATGACAACGCATTACTGCGGACTTCCAAAGGACGCAGATAAATACTTAAAGCCGGATCGGAGACAACAGATTGATCACTCGAAGCACCATATTTCAACTGCGCCGCCGTATACCATTCCTTCATTGGCCCCCAGAGTTTAAACCCTTCATAATGATCGGGAGTCGTAATTAACTGATCCATTGCTCTCCAGCGTTTTAGATCCATCAATCGCAAACCCTCGGCCATCAGTTCGTTTCTTCGCTCCCTGCGGATATTATATAAGGTCGGTGAAACAAAATTTCCAGCAGAATAAACGCCCCAGTCTTTCTTTTCCAAACTCATATTTGTTGCCGCAATAGTTGCATTAAAATCAGGATCCACCTTTGCCCGCGTTCTGATTGCTCGCCAATAAGCCTCCGCTTTTCCATCCAGATTACCATTTTTTTCATAAGAAGCCTCAATATAATTTAAATAAGCTTCCGAAGCTCTAAACGTAATACTTCCGGTATATCCGCCATTATTATTTGTCTGTAGACCATCATAGGAGATACCTTTACGGATGGTGTATCCTGTTGTATAACGACGTTCCCAATCTGTTTCCCATATACTGGGATACGGTTCCACCAAAGTATAGTGTGTACCTGCGCCAACATTGATCAGCACGTTTTTCTGTCCCGGTTCTTTCAAAAACAACTGCAATCGACCATCACGGTCTTTGCGCACATTTGCAATGTAATCATCCCCATGATATCCGCTGCCGGAAGCATATACCGGAAGTCCATTTTTCATTAAGAAACTCTCGACCATACTACGCGTTAAGCCAACCGCATAATTACTTCGCTGTTGATACACAGGAACATTATGGGTAACCAGACTTTGATTATACTGGCGCCATAACAACACTTCACTATAGTTGGACATATCAACCGCTCCAAACATGCTGAAATAAGGATTTTCATTATTGGCCGATTCGATGATCCCCGTATTATTGACCAGAGCAACCGCATCTGCAACCGCGGCGGCAGCAGTCATGGATGCTGACAAGAAAAAGTCAATTTCCCCATCAATACTTCCAGAAGGAAACGTATAACTTTTCAAATAATCTTTCGATTCCCCTGGCCAACCCGCACCCTTAGGTACAAAAGCAGTTCCTTTAAAATATTTCAACCAGGTACCTTCATATAAACCAACGCGCGATTTTAAAAGCTGTGCAACATGTTGTGATATCCTCTGTTTCTTTCCATCGGGAGAATTTGTCTTCAATAAAGTTATTGCCGAATCCAGATCAGACAGAATAAAACGTGCTACTTCATTTCGAGGCGCTCGTTTACTCGCTTCTATTAATATATTTTTATCCTTATCGGACATGACATTTTTAATGATCGGAAAATCACCCAATGCCTGCAGTTTTGTAAAATAAACATAAGCTCTCAAAAAATAGGCCTCTCCTATATAATGCTCCACATTAGATGCATTACCCAGTAATTTCTTTTCCTTCCATTTTGGCACCACGGTGTTGATAAAATAATTCATCTGGTAAATATTTGAAAAGTTCCAGTCACCGCCTTCAGCTCCAACACGCCATTGACCTGGAATAAAGCGGTTATCTAAATTTGGCATGGCCATGTTGTCCGTATTACCATCAATTCCAAATGTTCCAAATGACCACGTCCCGTGCGAAGGAAACACCTCCGTATAACGTGCAATGGTATAAGCCGCTAATTGCGATTCTTCCGTCAGGTAAACTTCTGGGATGATTTGGGAAGGTGGATTAATATCCAAATATTTATTACAAGAAGAAAGACCGACCGCAGTTATCAATCCCAATTGAAATATATTAAAAATTTTATGCTTGAATTTCATGATGAATTATTTTTAAAAGGTTACACTTAAGCCCGCTGACCATACTTTTGTTAAAGGATACACAGTACCGTTACTGCCTCCGTCAATGGTTTCAGGATCGAACATCCCCGCCACCTTCGATCCCGTCCAGACGTTTTCTCCTGCGATATACACACGTAAACGTTCGACACCAATACGATTGGTCGTCGCTTTAGGAATCGTATATCCCAATTGCACATTTTTTATTCGGATATAGGAAGCATTTTGTAGGTAGCGACTTTGTATTTCTTGATTTTTAGAGGTACCAAAAGTCGGACGAGCATAGTATCCATCCAAGTTTTCACCAAGTACATTATCTGCTGTACGGAAATAATCTAAATGATCCACCAAACCTGTAGACCACCATTTACTATTTGTCGCTCCCCAGAAATAATAGCCTCCTTGCCATACATCACGTTTCATGACACCTTGAAAGAAAATACTGAAATCAAAATTCTTATACTCCGCATTTAGATTTAAACCAAAAGTATACCTTGGTGTGTTATTTCCGATGACGCTCAAATCCCCTGAATTTCCTTCCGTACTAGCTCCTTTATCAATTTTACCATCACCATTTATATCTTTGTACATCACATCACCTGCGGCCCATTGTGTACCGATAGCGCTCTGACCTCCATTGGGAAGCGATGCCAAATGACGATCCATTTCCTCTTGTGATTTTGCTATCCCCAGCGTCTGCAAACCCCAGATATCACCCCATCTTTGGTTTGTACGGTATTTATTTAATACACCAATCTCATTTGGATATCGTGTTATTGTTGTTACGTTATCCGAAATCAAAAACTTAGCACCATAACTTAATCCGCCTTTTGTCCGATCATTCCAACCAATAGTTGCTTCAAAACCCTGTGTTTTCAAGTCCGTATTATTGGTCTCTGGTACTTGAGTACCCAATGTAACAGGTAACTGCGGAGCTGGGCCTACCATATCGTAGGTTCTACGATCAAATACTTCAAATGAACCTGAAAGTTTGTTATTTAGTGCGGCAAAGTCAACACCAATATTGGTGGTGTTAATAGACTCCCATGTCAATAGCGCACTGACTAATCCCGGAGCCGAAGCTGTGTTAGGACGTGCATTATTGATTAACCAACCGCCATTGTTTGTTCCCGTAGGTTGCACCACATAAGTTGGATACCATATTTCTGTATTCTGATTACCCAATTCTCCATACGAAGCTCTGAACTTAAACATATTGATATAGGGTAACGCCTCTTCAAAAAAGGTCTCTTTTGCCACATTCCAACCAGCAGAAACAGAAGGAAACCATCCCCATCTACTATCACTTCTGAATCGAGAAGATCCATCATAGCGCAAATTTGCTTCGAAAAGATATTTATCCCTAAAATCATAATTTAATCGACCAAAAAAACCTGCCGAAGCCCATTTTTGGTATTCCCCAGAAACCGATGGTACTACAGGATTGCCACTGATATCTGTTCCTGAAGCAATATTAATAACCGGTTGATCCGGTAGGATAATTCCATCCCTTTGCACGCCTAAATTACGGAAAGCAGTTTGTTCCGCTTGAAATCCGACCATCCCTTTAAAATGATGATCGCCCATGCGCTTATCATACTCTGAGTAAATATTAATATTGTAGTAATTCTCCTTCAATCCAAATTCGTAGACATTCGACGTATTTTTATATAAATAAGGATTACCATTTACATCATGATTATACAGTTTTTGAGAATCCCAATGACGAAATTGTGTTGTCGTACGATAATTGAGATTAGCAATCGTTTTCCAACCTTTTAAAGGCTCCAATGTTAATTGCAATTGCTGATAAATGTAATCTTTGGTTGAATTATCCACCCCGCCCTCTTTCATAACCAAAGCAGGGGAAGGCGAACTATAGAGAAATCCATTCGGGTCGTATAACGGGAGCGTGGGCCATCCTTGACGACCTAAATCATCATAAAAACTATTGGTCAGTGCGGCAGGTCGTTCATAATCCTCTCTTACCAATCGCGCATTATAGCCAATTTGAAAAATGTCGGATACTTTTGAGTTTATTTTTGCCGAAATCGCATACCGATCATAATGATCTGTATTGAAGGCCATCAAACCCTGCTGTTTCATAAAATTTCCTGACAGATAATACGTAGTTTTATCCGATCCTCCGTTCAGGCTTAAGTTATGCTCATGTGAAAAGGCTTGATCCCGATACATCGCTTTAAACCAATCTACATTATCATTACCGTATGCATACCCATCTGCCCAATATTGCGAATTGTCCGGAGATACAATAATTGAATTTTTATTTGATCCGTTTTGATAATCTAAAATGCGCTTCAGGTATTCCTCAGAAAAATGAGGCGTACCATTTCCATTTACTTCCGCCTGATTGAAATATTGGGCAAACGTATAAGAATCCATCATCTTAGGCATTAATGTCGGTTTATTAATTCTCAGACTATTGTTATAATTAACAGAAGTCTTTCCAACTTTTCCCGATTTTGTTGTAACTAGGATAACACCAAATGCGGCTCTAGAACCATAGATAGAAGCAGCTCCAGCATCTTTAAGTACAGATACACTTTCGATATCCTGAGGGTTGAGAGCTGCTAATGAGCCTTCTGATCCATCGATCAAAACTAAAGGTGAAGAAGAAGAAGTTCCTATCGTCCCTACACCACGAATATTTATCGCTGGATTAGATTCCAGACTTCCACCATTTTGCGAAATATTTAATCCAGGAGCAAGACCTTGCAAAGCTTGAATCGCATTTCTCACTGGTCTATTTTCCAATTGCTTCGCATCAACAACAGCAACCGACCCTGTTAGATTTGTTTTTTTCTGTGTTCCAAATCCAACAACAACAACTTCATCCAAAAGGTCTCCCTCAGACTCCTTTAATGTCACATTTAAAGTATAAATACCATTCTTTGAATCGGTGATATCCTGAAGAACAACACGTTGTTTTTCATAACCAATAAAGGTAAATATAACAGCATTGGCACCCGTTGTATTTAAACTGTATTGACCATTAGCATCCGTTTGTGTTTTTAATGAAGATCCTTCGGCAGAAACCGTCACTCCGGGTAAAATACCCGCTGCATTAGTAACTATACCCTGGATCTTGGTGATTTGTCCGGAGGCATAATTAAAGCCTAACAAAAGAAAAAAAAAGATAAAAAACCCTTTTCCTTTCCAAAAAAGTACATTTCCTTTCATAATTATAATTGGTTCGTTTTAAACAATCCAATATTAGGAAACAGAGCTAATTAAAGAGAGGGGCTAATTCGTAATTTTTGAGGGTGTAATTAGTTTAAACAAAAATACATATCTTAAGCTCCTTAAAACCAATAAATTAAAAAACAACAGATAATGAAGGAAAATTACTTTTCCCTATCTATTTTCATGCTGATGAAACCAACATGAAAACAAAATTTTTAAAATAAATTCCTCTTAAGGGCACAAAAATAGAAAAATTACTTAGGGATATAGACGCTAACAGATGTCCCCTTATTTTCAATCGAGGAAACCGAAAGTATGGCATGATGCAATTCAAAAATATGCTTGGCCAGTACTAATCCTAATCCGTTTCCATAGATTGCACCCACATTGGAGGCCCTATAAAAAGAATCAAAAATATGCGGCTGATCGTGTAATGGGATACCGATACCATGATCCGCAATTTTGACTACCACAAGATTTTCATGACAGACCAGTGAAATCGTGACCATTTTTTTATCCCCGTACTTACAGGCATTAGAAACAATATTACTGAAAGCAATATAAAAGAGATCCGGATTTACAAAGATATTCATCTCACTGCTATCCTCAGGAATATGCGAGAAATCCAGAAAGATCTCACAGTCCGGGTTCATGCTTTTTTCACTCTTCTGCACATCATATAAGAGTTCATCGATCCGGATCCACTGTTTGCTTTCGATCTTACCCTCAAATCCGGTGCGTGACAAGAGCAAAAGATTATTGATGATGAGATTCATCTTTGAAGCATGTTTAACAATTGCCTCGACCGAGTAATACGCTTCATGATTTTTATCCAGATGATGCAAGGCCAGTTCTGCTTCCCCACCAATAATCGTTAAAGGCGTACGTAACGAGTGGGATGCATTGCCGATAAAGCTCTGCTGTGATTTGACCGAAATATCCAGTCGTTTCATCATCGCGTTGAAATTGGAAATCAATATTCCGATTTCATCATCATCATTCGAATAGTTATTTTTAACCCGTTTGTTCAGATTGGATATATCCACCTGAGTCAATTCCTTATTGATAGCTTTGATAGGTGCAAGCAGTCTATTCGCGAAATAAAAAGACAGCAGAACAACCAAGATAATGGCTAATGCCCCACCTGAAATCAAAGTATGATCCAGTATTTGTTGTTCATCATGTCCATACTCATCAACTCCAGCAGAAATAACCAATAGGTTTTCCTTGTGTAAAGAATCGACAAAAAATAGGGCTACATAGGAGGTTTTATTATGCAGAAACTGCGCTTTTCCGTTCACAATAGCTTCTTCATAGAAGGCATCGGGTAAAGGGAGATCGGGTTTATAGCGGAGATCGGTATGCCCTTTAACAATCCGCAACAGATAATCTTTACCTTCAGAAAGCTGACGTAGATATTTTCGGGTTACTTCGTAATACACCTTATTATTATACGCATCATTCTGTATGATATGATTACCAACAATAGTGGCATTTTCTTCCAGCCGGTGATAGAATTTGGTCTGCAGACTGTCCTTCGTAAAATAAGAAACATATAGGGCGAAGGATACAATATAGGCGATCGAGATCGCTGAAAAAAGGACAATGACCTTAGTTCTAATTTTCATTTCTCAGTATATAGCCCATACCGATAACAGTATGGATAAGTTTCTTTTCTGTAGGATAATCTATTTTTTTTCGCAGGTAGTTGACATAAACATCCACCACATTGGTACTCATATTAAAATCCATACCCCATACTTCTTCCAAAATATCAACCCGGGATAAAATCTTATTTTTATTGACCATTAGATATTCCAGTAATCGGTATTCAGTAGCCGTCAGAATTACGGATTTACCTCCACGTTGCACATTCTTACTGTCTCTATCCATGACGAGATTATCAATAGTAATGGTGTTACTGGTCGTGGTCTGCTGTCTGGCCTTTCGAGACTGCCGATTGATTCGCGCACGAAGTTCGTCCAGTTTAAAAGGTTTGGTCAGATAATCATCAGCATCACGATTAAATGCTTCAACAATATCTTCCGTCTGATTTAGTGCACTTAATATCAAGATCGGCACATCTTTATTCGTCTTCCGGATATTTCTACAGATCTCCAACCCGTTCATCCCCGGAAGCATCACATCCAAAATAATCAAGTCATATTGGTTAAGACCCGCCATTTTTAATCCCGTAAATCCGTCCATAGCGACACTGATCGAATGGTTTTCTCCTTTCAATCCCCTTTCAATCAACGAAATTACAGATGGCTCATCTTCAACAAGTAGTATTTCCAATTCTTTTTTATTTTAATGTAAAACAGTCACAAGTGACATACTTTCTAACCCATTAACTTTTTAACCATCTCACAACTTACAAAAATAGGCAATTTCTTCGAAGCAATCGGCTCTAATCTAGTTACTACCTACTATCGTCTAAACACTATTATCTCAATACTTAATAAAGTGTATTATTATTTTCCCTTGCACGGCTAATCCATGCGAGCAGTTGACAAAGAACGACAAAGAATATTGTTAAACCGCATACGTAGGTCATAACCCCCGCTGTACCTCCGGCAGTTGCAGGATCTAAAAACGGATAAGGGTACCAACCCTTTATCGAAGCTCGGATAAACGTGTAGATGACCCACAAAAACGGGAATATCAATAAATAAAAAGCTTTGCCGGATGTAATCGGTTTTCGTGAAGGCCATAACAACCACCAGACAGTAATAAAAAATGGACCAAATTCATGCAGAATAAAATTGCTCCAGCTAAAATGGTCTGGGTCAAGTTGCGTGTTACGAAGCAGAACGGCAAATACAATCCCGGTTACCATCATATAAAGAACTGCTCCCGCGCGAAGATACCTGAACCATTCACCAAGTTGCCTATTTCTAAAAATTGCCACCGCGGCAATCAGGTAAGTAACCATCGCAATAAAATTACTCTGGATTGTAAAATAACTGAATCTGTTCCAGCCATAACCAGGAGATGTCGGATCCACATTCCAGGCGGTCCAAGGTTCAATAGAATCCAAGGTAAAGATAGCCATTATGATTAATACTACCGCATTAAGTCCTTTCACATTCTGAGGTAAAGCCGTTTGTTTCATAGTTTCTCAAATGTCAATTCTCTCAAAAATAATTAAAAAACTTTTAATATAGTGACCGAGTAATCTTATATCGTCTAAATACTATTAAATAACCCGGCAACAAAAGTTCTAATCGACTAACTTTCTAACCTTCTACCATCTAACTACTAATTACTAGCATCTAAATACTAAAATCTAACTGCTTTTAAGTAACTAACTTTTATTTTACAAATAAAATTGCTTTATTTGCACCAGTTCATTCAGGCACAGGGAAGCAAACCCGTTTCTATGACCTACCGGAACAACAATGGAGGCTTAGCTCAGCTGGTTTAGAGCACTACCTCGACAAGGTAGGGGTCACTGGTTCGAACCCAGTAGTCTCCACAAAAAAGAGCATCTGAATTCAGATGCTCTTTTTTATGATGTATTTTTATAATAATGCTACTTTTTCTTTTTTAACTGCAATCCGTACCCCATAGTCCATTCGATAAAGTCCGCTTTTCCGGCATGGGCTTTAATAGAAACACCTGTAAAAATATCGCGATAAACTTTGTACCGAACCCCGGCTCTCAGATAGATCGGGCTACTCTCACCATTAAATTTATTACGGTGTAAATAAGCTCCAACATTACCATTAAGATATAATCTTGAATTCAGAACGTGATCAATGTAAAATGCCGGTCCGTAAGAAAATAACGCAGAAAATGACCCCGCTTTATTGCCTGCAACTTGTTTATCGTTACCGCTAGCTGAATAGAAAGCATCCATTCCGGCACCGATACGCCATTTATAACCCAAATGTTTACTATAATAAGCGCCAAGTGTTGATTTAAAGTATTGCTTATCATTTTCACGATCGATCTGCTTAAATCCAAAAGCATAATTAAAGTGGAGTTCCTGCTTATTTTCCATTGGCGGAACTGTCGATTTTCTAAAGTCAAAAGGTTTGCTTGAAGGGTTATATGCCACAGAAAGACTGAGCGGTAATAAGTTTATTCCTGTATTGGGCAATGCCAGGGCACCATTGCTGAAATGATGAAAAGCAATTCCTGCTCCAAGTTGGAATTTTTGACTCAACCGGTAATTTGCCTGTACCCCAAGATCGATGTAAACATTATTCTTACTGCCAATAATCAGATTTAAAGGATTATCCTCTTCGTTATAAGGATTGAACCGCCCAGAAAGTCCCAGACCAATTCGGTAATTAAAATTCCATTTGCTATCTACTTTTGGTGAAATAGGAATGGCAACAAAGCCATAGACTGCAAAAGGTTTACCAAGATGCTCCTGTCCAAAAGTACTGCTATACACTCCAATACCATAGATCGGGTAATTGTATAGTTCATTGTACACACTCGTGACAGAGTCACGGTACTGACTCTGAAAGCCAACGCGGAAATTAATACCACTGTAATACGAATCTGCAAGCGTTTCCTTTGTACGTTCATTCATCTTCAATTCACCGCCACTTTCATGTTCAAGCTGAAAGATCAATCGAGGTTTTCCAGAGCCAACTGATTTACTGGAATCCAAGGAGCTGGAAATGCGGGGACTGACCTGCGCCGTTAAGGCAAAGGAACTAAATGTGAGCGTGATAAAAATCAGAATTCGTACGATCATTAAAGGGATGTTAATTTAAATAAAGATTAATTTGTTTGCAAAAGTAGCAACTCCTAAACCAATTGCAAACACTATACACAAAATTTCAGCTTATCGCTTGCATGGGAACAGGTGTATCAATCACTTTCTCACCTTCCGAATAGTCATATAGTGAATGAGTAATCTAAAAGTCTAAAGCTGAATTTCTAATCTTCTCACAATCTAACCTTCCATCCATCACAAAAAATGAGCCGATTACGTGATGTAATCGGCTCATAAAATAAAACGATATGATATTGCTCTAAAAAACTATTTTTCCCACCATACTTTCGTGTGGTAAGTATCTCCCCCCATTTGCGCAACAGCCTTTGCATAATGATCTGGGTTAAACCTTCTGACCTCATTTTTATACATAAAACGCGATGGCATTACCCCATCATGAAACATATAAGGTGTTTTAGGCAGTTTTGGAAAACCCGTGCGACGATATTCAAACCATTGCTGATAATCCACCATAAATAAACTCAGGTATTTCTGCATCATAATGCGTTCCTGAGTACCATCAAATTTTGCGGATTCATTCTCAAAATAAGTTGCCGGCATAACACCACCATATTGTTCTATCGAAGCTTTTACACCTTTCTCGTACGCCGTTTTAGCTTCATTTGTCAATCCTAATGCTAAGTAAGTTTCTGCTTTGATAAATTCAACCTCAGCATAAGGCATGATCAGTTCTTTAACAGGAGTACCCACCGCTTCTGGATATACTAAATCTCCATTCGGTGTGCTCGGATTGAAGTTATAGGCAGAAAGATCGCCGGAATGCCCTGCCGGGATTCCACGATAGCCTATGCTCTCCACTTTACCATCTACTAAACGTGTCGCTTCTTTCATGATAAAGGGACGGCGAGGATCATTCAAAGCATTCAGATTGTCTACAAAAAATTCAGCCATTGCCGTAAAATTCACGTAATCCTGTCTTCTTCCCCAAGCATAATCATAAGGTGCTAAGCCCGTCACCTGTACCACCGCTGCTTCTGCATTCGATTGAAAAATCGGATAATCCGTCGGGTTATCTAAAATTGTCTTTATTTTTGAATAAGCATCCATACGTTTCGACTGACGTAAATAATAACGTAGTAGTAACGAATTATTAAATTTACGCCATAGCTTTTTATCATTCTTATACAGGATATCTTCCCCATTCATGACAGATTCACCCTGATAAAGCTTGTTCGCCTCTTCCAATCCCTTTACCATATCCGCATAAATCTGTTCCTGCGTATCAAACTTAGGTTTCGTTACGCCACTTTCAGCCTGCAGACCTTCAGACAAAGGAACGTCTCCAAAGCTATCGGTTAAAATACCTACGATATAGGCTTTCAAAGTCTTAGCAACAGCCTGATAAGCTTCATTATTACTTTTCAACGCAGCCGCTTCCATTTCGCGGATATTACGCAGATAAGCATAGCTTGTATTCCAAGTGCCATCGCCCGACTGTTCTGTAAAATAGTAGCGGTGGATGCCATTCGCAGCGCTGGGATTGGCCAAACCTGTTTGCATAATTTCCCAGGTAAAGTCATTACTTCGTACTGTAAAATAGGTACTCATCCCATATACTGTGGGTGTAATTAAAGAACCGGGTGTCACCTGTTCAATTTTATTGGGATCTGTATTTAATTCATCAAAATTTTTGGTACAGCTTACAAGACTAGTAAGTCCAGCTAAAAATGCGATACCGATATATTTTTTATTCATCTCTAAATTCCTCCTTAAAAGCTCACTCTCAAATTAACACCATATGTTTTTGTGCTCGGCATTTGTCCCATTTCCACTCCCGGCATAATCGTAGCACCGTTTAATGCGGCAGTCTCCGGATCGAACATCGGGAAATTGCTGATCATAAATAAATCTCTCCCGAAAAAGGCGATAGAAGCACTATTCACTTTCCAGCGGGATATTAAATTTTTAGGTAAAGCGACTTCAAAACGTACTTCACGAAGTTTTAAATAAGAAGCATTAAAACTATTCGTCTCGACATTCGCACGACGGTAATAATCACCATACCAGGTATTGATAGGCACTTCTTTTGTATTTGGGCTGAAAGTTCCGTCAGCATTGGCAATCACACCTTCACCAGCGATCATTCCTGTCTCTCGTCCCTTCAACGTGTTGGTCAGTTTACCCTGTTCAGACATTTTATGGTGCGTTTGGGAATATACTATACCCCCATATTGTCCATCAATCAAAGCACTTAGGCTGATGTTTTTATATCGGAATTCATTGCTGAATCCACCCCTCCAATCGGCATAGGCATTTCCTATCTTCACCTTATCCGATGGTCGAACAGGAAGTCCTGATTTTCCATCAATCAGAACCTGTCCAGCATCATTTCTTACCAGGCCATATCCCCACAGATCACCCGTAGATCCACCAACCGTTGCAATAATCTGTGCAGCGCCAGACCCACTAGAAGCAATAATCTGCTGCGGTGTATCTACTCCCTCACTTAATTCTAAGATTTTGTTATCATTCTTAGACCAGGTCAAGGTCGTATTCCATTGGAAGTTTTGATTTTTAACCGGTGTACCCGTTAAACTGATTTCAAGACCTTGATTTCGGATTAAACCACCATTAATGATGGCAGAACTGTATCCCGTTGTCAGATCTAAAGGCACCGTTAAGATCTGGTTCTTAGAGCGGTTGTAATAAAAATTGATATCAGCCGTCAATCTATTGTTCAGGAATGCAACATTCAATCCAGCCTCCGTAGAAGTCGAAATTTCGGGCTTCAGTTCCGCATTATGTAATTTTGAAGGAGCTTCTGCTGACCCTGGGAAAATAGAACTTGAGTAATATTTACTCGTTTGATAAGGATCTGCATCATTACCAACCTGTGCCCAAGATAGACGCAATTTGGCAAAAGAAATCGCCT
Source organism: Sphingobacterium sp. B16(2022) (assembly GCF_012030425.1). Taxonomy (GTDB): domain Bacteria; phylum Bacteroidota; class Bacteroidia; order Sphingobacteriales; family Sphingobacteriaceae; genus Sphingobacterium; species Sphingobacterium anhuiense. The sequence goes on from NZ_JAAUVN010000003.1 coordinate 624,275, forward strand.
TTGGTAAAGTCATCAGATCACTTAAGACAAAACTACTGCTAACCGAAGGATAGAAGTAAGAGCGGTTTTCCGCAGGTAATGTTGAAGACCAGTCATTGCGAGCGGTAACATCCACATAAATTTTATCCTGCCATGATAAATTCACCAAACCAAACATACTTTGAATCTCTCTGCGTGTTAAATTGTTTCCATCGGCCAAACCATTGGTCAGGGCATTACTCAATTTATATATTCCTGGTATATTTAGACCCCGAGCTATCCCTGCAGCTTCTTTGATATTCCGCTTCATCAAGTTACCACCCATTGTAGCACGGATCTTAAAGTCTGGTGTAAGTTGATCGTTATACGTCAATAAGGCGTCAGTATTCGACTCTAAATAGAAGATATCCTGCTGTTTATAGTAGCCCTTAGGGAAATTTGCTGTATCCCAAGGACGGCGTTGCTCGCGCAGGTTAGAGTTCATATTCATACCAGAACGTACCATCAATTCCCATTTCGGATTGAACGTATATACACCTTGTACCATTCCATCAAAACCATTGCTATTTAGGCTATTGGTCATTTCATTGGCGATAACAAATGGATTTTCAATATAGGAACTGAAAGGATGGATCTGTTTAATATTCTCCTGACCTTTTTGCCACATCGGGCGGTACCAATCCAAATCAATACTTGGATTTTGAAAGATCATAAAGTAGGAAATCGACTGATTATTATACCCCGTTGCAGGCAGATTATCACTCGTCTTATTCGTGTAATTAGCTTTTAAATTTAATTTCAATTTATCACTAATTTGAGCACTTGTATTGAACGATGCTACCAGACGTTCAAAGCCTGTGTTCGGCATGATCCAATTATTTTTGGTATGTGTGATGGAACCGCGGGCCGAATATTTATCATTTCCGCCATCCAATGCCACACTGTTCATATAAGTCGCACCGGTTTTAAAAAAACCTTTTACACCATCTTTATAAGGTACCCAAGGAGTACGTGTAGCACCCTGACCTTCAACAGCCGGATCATATTGGTAAAACAGCTGTCCATCAAATTTAGGTCCCCAGGCACTGGAAGTGCCTCCCGTACTCGCGCCATCTTCACTGAGCCCGTACGAATAGTAAAGCTCTCCAGCAGCATTACGGTTTAGGTTTCCCTGACCATATTCATACTGCAAGTCGGGCATTTTCAATATATCCTGAAAACTTGTATTTGAATTAACCGTAACGCCCATTCCCTTAGCATTCCGCTTACCCGATTTTGTCGTAATGATCAATGCACCATTACCTGCTCTGCTTCCATATAATGCAGTCGCAGCTGCACCCTTTAGCACGGAGATCGACTCAATATCATCCGGGTTGATATCACCAAGCCCATTCCCAAAATCGACCGGTACATCCTTATCTGCACCACTCGATCCAGCTCCGTAAGCATCCGTTACGCCAGAACTAAAGCGACCATTTACCATAGGCACACCATCAACAACAATCAAGGCCTCATTTTTCGTCGGATCTAAGGATTGATCACCGCGAAGTGTAATTCTAGCTGTATTCAAAGGACCTGAACTCGCTTGTGTAATATTAAGACCCGCAACTTTGCCTTTCATCGCATCCACCCAATTGCTGGATGCCGCATCGGTCATCTGCTTACTGCTGATGGTACTAACTGCATAACCTAGTGATTTTGCTTCTCTTTTAATTCCCAGAGCCGTCACGACAACTTCAGAAATTGCAACGTCTGAAGATTCTAAAGCAATGACAACTTGCTGTGCATTGGACGTAAAAGTGCGCTTTACCGGCTGGTATCCCACACTTTTAAAAGTTACCTGTTGATTCGGTAGGGCCTTAATTTCAAATTTACCTTGTGCATCTGTTGTTCCTAGAGCTTTACCTTCCACCAAAACCGTAACTCCCACAATAGGAACATTTGTTTTTGTATCGACAACACGTCCTGAAACGATTATACCTTGTTGTTTGATAGCTAAGGTTTCCTGCTTAGAAAAAAAATTGTTGTTCGCTTCAGCAGTCGTCATTCCTAATCCTGCGATCAATAGCAAAGAGGTAGCTTTAGATACAGGATACCGATAAAATTTAATTCTTCTATTTTTCATTCTTCATAAGTCTTCAAAACACAGCAAGCAATTGCAGGGTTGTTTAAAACTGTTGCAATACTACGCATGTAAGATCAATTATGGGTTAAGGCTGTGTTAACATAACATTATGTTTAAGCTTCCATAAAAATGAAGCACGCTAATGACGGATATATTAGGAGATATCACCTCGTTATACAATAGCACAAAAAACTTCTTAAGTAGTTAAGTAGCTGAATTTAGTCGCAATTTCTTTTTGTTAATACAAGATCACAAAGAGCAAATAGAATAAATTTATTTACGTTAGATGTCTTTTATAATCTGTAATTGTAAATACTTAACGAAGCATTTTACGCAATCGATTGTCTCTTTTCAACTCTTTTGTTTTAATTTTTTTTGGTGTATTTTGGACACCTATGATGACAAATCATAATATAAACCACACTCACTAATTAAAACATTATGATAAAAAAGATTACTAAACCTTTTTTTGTAACTAACTTTTATCCCATTACATCTGCCCTCATGTTGGCTTTGACTATGCCAAATCATGTACATGCAAGTAATACAGATAAAATTATTGTACAACTTCAACTCAACCAGCAACAAGCTGTCTCTGGCTCAGTATCCTCCAGTTCCGGCCCCCTTAATGGTGTCACAATTACTGTCAAGGAAAATCCCACAATCGCAACTTCAACTGATAAAAAAGGACAATTTTCAATAAAAGCCAATTCAGGACAAACCTTAATTTTTTCTTTAGTTGGATTTGAAAAATTAGAACGTGTTATCACATCTGGAAACATGTCTATACAGCTTACCGAATCCAATGAAACGTTGAATGAAGTTGTAGTGGTTGGTTTTGGAACACAGAAAAAAGTCAACCTAACTGGAGCAGTACAAGCAATCAGCAGTAAAGATCTACAAGATCGTCCGGTAACCAATGTATCAACGGCCTTACAAGGTAAATTTGCAGGAGTAACCATCATTCAAAATTCAGGTCAACCCGGGAAAGACGGTGGAACGATTCGTATCCGTGGACTGGGTACCACCAACAATGCCAACCCTTTAGTTTTGGTAGATGGTGTGGAGAGCTCCATGAACAACATCAATCCCAATGATATTGAAAACATCTCTGTCCTTAAAGATGGCCCTAGTGCTGCCATTTATGGATCTAAAGCCGCCAATGGGGTTGTTTTGATCACGACAAAAAAAGGGAAAATGGGCGATCCGCAATTAACCTATACCGGTTATGCTGGCTGGCAAGATCCGACACGCTTACCTAAATACATGCGATCATACGATCATGCTGTTATCTTGAATGAAGCCTTGGCGAATCAAAAGTTAGCACTACGATTTTCAGAAGCAGACTTAGAAGGATTCAAAAATAAATCTAATCCCGATAAATACCCCGATACCGATTGGTTAGATTTATTATATTCTGGAAGCGGTCTACAGCAGTCACACAATCTGCAGTATTCTGGTGCTACCGAAAAGGTAAATTACATGGCTTCTTTGGGTTTCATGGATCAGAAAGGTGTTATTGATGTCGCTAAATCAGACCGTTATAACTTTAGAACAAATCTAGGAGCTAAAATTACATCAAAGCTTTCGATGAATTTAGGTTTATCCTACAACTATCAACGGATCAATGAACCTGTAAATCCATATACAGGAGATATGGCTCAAATTTTTAGGCAGGCCAATCGGATACCTTCTTTCATTCCCTATAAATACTCCAATGGATATTATGGCTATTACGGTGATGGAAATCCCATTGCCTGGTTAGATATGAAATCAACTGATGCCATGATCTATAAACATGCCAACATCAATGTATCCGCTGAGTATCAAATCGTAGAAGGACTGAAATTTAAGCAGGTCGTGAGTTTCCAGCCTAGAGATAATATGTCCTCAAAATTTGTAAAGGAAATTCAATTCTATGATAACACCACAGGTTTACCAAGTCAAAAACAAGGTGTAAATAACTTAACGGTTTATAACAATCAAGAAGAATTATTAACGCTTCAATCCTTACTAACCTATGACAAGACTTTTGGTAAGCATCAACTTAATGTCTTAGGTGGTTTTATGGACGAAACAAGACGTGCCGATTTTTCGAGTGCATATCGTCAGAATTTTTTAGGAACTGAATTACAAGAATTAGTTCTAGGAGACCCTTCTGGACAAGTGGCAAATGGTGGAGCTAAAAAATTGATTTTAAGATCCTATTTTGGTCGTGTAAATTATGTATTTGCTGATAAGTATTTATTTGAAGCCAATGTGAGACGAGATGGCTCATCCAGATTTGTCAGTAGCAATCAGTGGAACACATTCCCATCATTCTCTGCAGGATGGCGAATAGCACAGGAAAATTTCTTTCAGAATTCAGGTTTAGCAAATTCCATATCTGAATTAAAACTTAGAGGTGGATGGGGTATCTTAGGTAATCAAACTTTAACTGGCGTAGGTGAAAACGCTTATCCTACCAATGACGAGTGGTATCCAGGTATTTACACCATAAACTCTGGCTTTAACTATGCATTTGGCAATGCCTTATCGTCTGGAGGTGCCGTTTCTGTTGCCGCAAATCCAGCTTTGCTTTGGGAAAGATCAGTAAGTTCTAACATCGGTTTAGATTTAAACTTTAAAAACAACTGGAGTTTTGTAATCGATTATTTCAATCGCACGACCGATCGTTTGTATACAACTTTACCTATACCAATTCAATTTGGACTTCCTTCTCCGACTCAAAATGCAGGAAAAGTTAGAAATAGAGGTTTAGAAGTTCAAGCAAATTATGCTAATAGAGCTGGAGAGTTTAAATTTGACATTGGTGCAAATGCATCTTACATTAAGAATGAGATCCTAGAGTGGAAATCAGATGCCGCAGAGCCACATTCTACATTTTATGTCCGCGATCGTGGTTTACCACTTCGTTCATTTTATGGTTATGAGACATTGGGCATTTACCGTTCCGATGAAGAGTATATTAATTCCAAAGTTACAGGTGTCACAGGAGATGTTGGCGCTGGAGATTTAATCTATAAAGATCAAAACGGTGATGGTAAAATCGATGGTAATGACCGTGTTTATCTAGGCTCCCCTGATCCAAAATTCATTTTCGGCCTTACAACTAATTTCTCATACAAAAATTTTGATCTTAATATGTTTTGGCAAGGCGCTGCTGATGTAAAAGGATACCTCTGGGGTGAAGCCTTAGGTAGCATTACCGGTTCGGATAAACCAACAGAAATTTATGCCGACCGTTTCCATATTGTCAATAATCCAAATGGTTCTATGCCTCGAGCGTTAACCTCTTGGAGTCAAAATTCAGCATCTACTAATCCTTCCGATTTTTGGGTTCAAAATGCAAGCTATGTCCGCTTAAAAAATATCACATTAGGATACAATATACCACAAAGTGTATTGAACAAAATTGGTATCAAAGGAGCGAAAGTATACTACAGTGGTCAAAACTTATTGACAATTACAGGATTTGCCAACGGATTTGATCCAGAAGCACCAGCAGATTCAAGAGGAAATTATTACCCACAGGTAAAGACCAATATTTTTGGTTTGAATGTTAACTTTTAAAAGAAAAAAAATGTTACGTAAATATAAATACATCATATTGGCATGTGCCTTAGGGTTAGCTTCTTGCGAGTCATTAGACCAACAGCCATTAGACCGATTAAGTGAAAAAACGTTTTGGACGTCAGAAAAAGAAACACTTTTTGCAGTAACGGGATTATATAATGGATGGGAGTCCGGCAGCCAGATCTTTTACATGGATTGTGCCTCAGACAATTCACATAATGATTTTTCACACGAAGGCTTTCAACAAATCGGTAATGGATCATTCAACCCGACAAACCCAGGTAATGCGAGTTCAAGATTCACCTACACACATATTAGGAGAGCAAACTGGATTTTAGAGAATATTGATAAAGCTCCAATTGCTGCTGATTTGAAGAAAAGATTAACAGCAGAAGTAAAAACACTGCGCGCTTATCGATACTTAGATTTAGCCATTCTTTTCGGAGATGTGCCCTTAATAACCAAAACCTTAGCCATAGAAGATTCTGCCGTTCCAGCTAACCCGAGGGCAGAAGTATTTAAATTTATCGAAGATGAATTAATAGCTGCAGCAGCAGATCTACCTGTCGTTCAAGCAGAAAAAGGAAGAATGACAAAAGGGGCAGCCTTAGGTTTTTTAGCTAGAACATATGCTTTTCAGAATAAACATGCTGATGTTTTGAAGGCAACTCAACAAATCATAGATTTCAACCATTATCAATTATTTAATGACTATGCTAATCTGTTTGAGGCCGCTAACGAAAATAACTTAGAAGTCATTTCAGATATCCAATATATAGAAAATACATTTGGTTATACTGAGCTAGGTATTATGATGCCGAATACCATCGGGGGTTGGAGTTCAATTATTCCTGTCCAAAATCTTGTGGACGCATATGAAACGAAAGACGGAAAAACCATTGCTTCCTCTACGACTTACAACCCTGCCAAACCATATGATAATAGAGATCCAAGACTAGCTGCTACTATTGTATACCCTGGAGCATTGTATGCTGGAAAATACTTCGACCCATTAGGCGATACCAAAGATCACCCAGCAAGTGCAGATAACGCATCTAATTCAGGATATAATTACCGTAAATATCTTCAAAACCCTTCATCTTATAGTAATGTGTGGAATGTAGGCGTGAATATTATTGTACAAAGATATGCGGAGATTTTACTGCTAAATGCTGAAGCTAAAATTGAACTAAATCAAATAAATGCTACAGTTTATGATCAACTGAACAAGGTAAGAATAAGAGCAGGTTTACCAAAAGTAAATGAATCCGAATATGCCTCTCAAGCTAAGCTAAGAGAGCTGGTTAGGCGTGAATTTAGAGTTGAATTAGCAGGTGAAGGCAGACGTAGATTTGACATTATACGTTGGGGTATTGCCCAAGATGTAATGAATACAACTGTTTATGGAAGTTTATCTAAAGGATCAGTTAATTCGACTACAGGTGAAGTTACTTTTACAAATTTAACCGATAGATTCCTAGTGGAAAAAAGAACGTTTACTGCTGGTAAAAATGAACTTTGGCCGATACCACAAAGTGCCATTGATGCAGGAAAAGGAAGTTTAGTTCAAAATAAAAATTATTAAATAAGCATTTATCAAATACAAAAAGACTGCCTCTACTTATGTGGGGGCAGTCTTTTTTTTGCATTTTCGAACCGAAAGATTTATATCTAATCGTATCATTATTGTAAAAGACTATTACTACAAATAAATTTAAACTCAATAAATCCGATCCGCAAAACAGCGTTAACACTCGCCACATGCATACCTATAAAAAACTAATTTTCAAAGCAATAACAAGATTGAAAACCATATATTATGTACTACATAATTTGTGATTTATAAAAATACTACATATATTGGGTATCTAGAAAACCGCTTTATGAAAAACACTCAATTTGGGGATGACGAGCTATTGATAAAGTTGAGGGATAATGACCATTCAGCACTTACCGCTATATACAATAAGTACTGGAAAAACTTATACCAATCCAGTTACCGTATACTACAGGACCATGACAAATGTGAAGATGCCATTCAGGAAGTATTTGTGAACCTCTGGGAAATCCGTTCAAAACTGTTCATTAAAATATCTTTAAAATCATATTTATACGCATCTGTACGTTATGAGGTACTGAGACAATTGAGACGTAAGACTATTACAGAAGATATTGTAAATTTTATGGATACGCTGAGCACCGATAGCAATCAAGAACTATTGGAATATAAGGAACTCGATCAACAGATCAATCAGATTATCGATGCACTTCCCTCCCGTTGCCAAGAAGTTTTTAAGTTAAGCCGTCTGGAGCATCTTTCACATAAAGAAATTGCTGAAAAATTGGCCATTAGCACGAAAACAGTTGAATATCATATATCAAATGCGCTACTATTCTTAAGGAGTAATCTGGGAAAAACCCTCAGCGTGGAGTTATTTATGGTTCTTCTACTCCATCCTTAAAAAAAATCAATTTTTGCCTAGGGATAGATCATCCCTTTTACTCATATATACATATAACCATAAATTTTGACACAAAAAGAAATTCTAGCATTACTGGATACGTATCTCGCAGGTGAAACATCTTTCGAAGAAGAACAGCTATTGTCCAGATTTCATGAGACCTATGGTAAGGGAAAAGAATTGGACGAAGCATTCTTTACAGATGAGCGCCGATTGGCGATTTTATCCAAGATTGAAAATCAAATCCATTTTCAAAAGAGCAGATTTATAAATTGGAAACGATGGTTTCCGGTAGCTGCGGCAGTAATAATCATGCTGAGCATTACTGGAATGCTTTATTTCAATCAAAAGCTTGAAAATACTTCCAAAGTAGACCTGTCTCAACAAGCTGAACAGATCATGCCAGGAACGAATAAAGCCATCTTAAGACTTGCGGATGGAACCACTATTTCACTTGATGATAGCAATAGCAGTAATCTGACATTGTTAAAAGAAAAAGGTTTGACGGTGAAAAGCAATCATGATGGCCAGCTCCTGTATATCATTGCGGATACAAAAGCAAAAGGATTGAAAGGTACCAATAGCATAGAAACACCTCGTGGGGGCAAATATGAAGTTTTACTTCCAGACGGAACACATGTCTGGTTAAATTCAGCATCTTCTCTCTCGTACAATTTAGATTTTAGCCACCAAAGAAAAGTACAGCTGCAGGGAGAGGCATACTTTGAAGTGGCAAAGAAAAAAGTTCCATTTACTGTGCAGCACGGCATGCAGGAAATCCAGGTTTTAGGGACCCATTTTAATGTAAATGCTTATGAAGATGAAAGCTATTCAGAAACAACCCTGCTAGAGGGGCAAATTGCACTTCGATCATTACATGGAAAAGATGAAAAAACCATTCTCATGAGGCCCAATTTTAAAGTAACGACCGATCATCATTCTGGCCTATCAAAACATAGCATAGCTGATATAGAATCTGTTATGGCTTGGAAAAATGGTGATTTTCTATTTGAAGATCAAGAATTGGCGTCCATATTACGTGTCATTGCAAGATGGTATGATGTAAAAGTGGATTATAATTCACTTCCAAGAACACGATATACACTACAATTATCCAAGCAAGTACGACTTTCAGATGTATTGAAAATGCTGGAAAAGACAGGACCGGTCAAATTCCAATTCAAGCAAAATACGATAAAAGTTGAAAAATAATTATCCATTCAAAACCTACTAAAAAATATGCCTATGATAAAAAACAACTAAACAAACACCTAAAAACAAAAAAATCCAGTTGCACCGCCATGCAACTGAACCAATTAAAAGGTAACCAAATAAACTTAAAGTATTACTAATCAATCACCTAATGAACAAATGTATAAATAAAATGATGCATTGTAGGGAATTATTTTTCATTTTTTTGAAGGAAATCCCTGCAATCTTATGTAATGGTTTTTTCCTAAAAATGAAAATAACAACTTTCCTTATTATTGTGAGCTTACAGGTTTCCGCCAATGTACTGTCGCAAGAAATAAGCTTAAGCGTAAAAGAAGCCCGCTTAAAAGAAGTACTCGTCAGTATTCGCAAACAGACAGGAATCAGGATGGTTTATAATACTGAATTAATCGGCAAAGCAAAACCTGTTTCTGTAGATATAAAAAGACTGCCGCTACAACGTACCCTGGAACTGGTATTAGCAGAACAACCCTTTGATTACGAATGGAATGGCAACACAATTTTGATTAAGCCCAAATTGGAAACCGCTAAAACTGTGATAACAGAACCTGTACAAACACAGTTGGTTGTTTCCGGTAAAGTGTATAAATCCGGCAATAGTCCTCTATCAGGAGTAAGCATCAGAGAAAAAGGGACAAATAATGGTACGACTACAAATGAAAATGGCACATTCACACTAACAGTAAAAGATGCCAGATCAACCTTAGTTTTTAGTTATGTAGGCTTTAAAACAATCGAAAATATCGCTTCAGCGCAGATGAGTATCACCTTGGAGGAGGACGCTTCTGCCATGGACGAAGTTGTCGTCGTTGGCTATGGCACACAGAAAAAAATAAATTTGACGGGTTCCGTCTCTACGGTCAGCGCAAAGCAACTTGAGTCCAGACCTGTGCAAAACTTAGGACAGGCCCTACAAGGAATGGTACCGGGACTAAATCTGCAAACTGCTGGTCTAGGTGGCGAACTTAACCAAACCATGAGTGTCAATATACGCGGAGCAGGTACAATCGGTGTTGGTTCCTCTTCATCTGTATTGGTATTGATCGATGGAATGGAGGGCGATATGAATGCGCTAAATCCTCAGGATATCGAAAATATATCCGTTTTAAAAGATGCTGCTTCAGCCGCTATATATGGCTCTAGAGCTCCTTTCGGTGTTATTTTAATTACAACAAAGGCAGGGAAAATCGGAAAACCGGTGGTCAATTACAACAACAATATCAGGTTAAGTGCACCACGAGGTTTACCAACCATGCTGGATTCTAAAACATTTGCTTACTATTACAATGAGGTCGCAGCGAATGATGGCGAAGCGGCCAAATTTTCACAAACTGTCCTTGATAAAATCATTGCCTATCAAAATGGAGAAATCAGTACCGTCTCCACAGCGGGTGCAGATGGAAAATGGCAGTACTATACCGGATCGAACGCCAATACCAACTGGTTTGAAGAATTTTATAAAAACTTCTCCACTTCACATGAACATACCATGAGTGTGAACGGTGGATCAGACCGTGTTAAATATTATTCTTCACTGAATTATATGGATCAGGATGGTTTAAATAAATATGCAAACGATAATTTCAAACGTTTTTCATTTGCTACAAAATTAGATGTCAAAATTTCCGATAAGCTAGATCTATTAACAAATACCCGGTTTGTAAGAGAAGATTTTGATAAAGCAACGCATATGAATGACCTTTATTATCATAATATTGCCCGACGCTGGCCAACCGTTCCTGTACGCGATGATAATGGATTCTTTTCAGAACCTTCAGAAATAAATCAATTACTGGACGGAGGACGTACCAACTACCAAAAAGACTTTTTATATCAGCAGATCCAATTAAAATATCAACCGGTCAAAGGTTGGAATATCACCGGTAATGTCAATTACAGAATCACCAATAGGAATGATCACGGGGAAATTTTAAAAGCTTATGCTTATGCAGTAAACAAAGAACCTTTCCTTGTTCCGGTCGGATACAACAGTGCTGGCGGAACCAGTGTCGGGGAAACTGCTCGAAAAGATGAATACTTCAGTACCAATTTATTTTCAGACTATAGTTTCAATATTGCCGAAGACCACCAGTTTACAGTTCTGGCAGGATTCAATTCAGAATTGAATAAGTACAGAACGCTAGGAGGGACTATGAGCGGTTTGATCACAGACGATATCCCTACGTTAAATACCGCAACATTAGACCCGAAAACCAATGGTGGTTATCAGCACTGGGCTATTGCAGGATTTTTTAGCCGGGTCAATTATAGCTATAAAGACCGTTACCTATTGGAATTAAATGCCCGTTACGATGGTTCATCTCGATTTCCGACAGACTTACGATGGAATCTCTTCCCCTCATTTTCTGCAGGCTGGAATATTTCCAACGAAGCCTTCTGGCCTCTAAAATCTGAAATATCACTATTCAAAATTAGAGGATCTTATGGAGAACTCGGTAATCAGGGAACAGACAACTGGTATCCTTTCTATTCCATCATGCCTGTTACAGCTGGACAAGGTAGCTGGTTACTCAATGGTGTGAAACCAAATTCGGCAAGTGCTCCAAATTTAATCTCCTCTTCTTTAACCTGGGAACGTGTTTCCAGCTGGAATCTAGGATTGGATGTCGCGGCTCTCAACAATCGTTTAGGACTCGCATTTGATCTCTATAAAAGAAATACCTATGACATGATTGGTCCAGCACCCGATCTACCTGCGATTTTAGGAACAGCGGTACCTCGCATCAATAATTCAGAAATGTACTCTAAAGGGTTTGAAGTTGAACTTTCATGGAAAGACGATATCGGAGATTTCAACTATGGCGTACGTGCTGTATTATCAGACGATCAACAGACCATCACAAAATACCCTAATTCAACCGGAAATTTTACCCAATGGTATAACGGTAAAAAGAACGGAGAGATCTGGGGTTATACAACGCTAGGTATCGCACAGACTCAGGAGCAGATGGATGCACATATTGCGAATACCAAACAATCCTTCGCTACCAAATGGCAAGCAGGAGATGTTATGTATTTGGATAAAAATGGAGATGGACAAGTAAATAATGGAGCAAATACCTTGGCCAATCCTGGTGATATGAGCATTATCGGCAATAGCCTACCCCGCTTTAGATACAGTTTAGATCTTACTGCCAATTATAAAGGATTTGACGTTAGGGTATTTCTTCAGGGAATTGGAAAACGGGATCACGTGCCCAACGGACCTTATTTCTGGGGTGCCAATGGCGGTATGTGGCAATCCGCAGGTTTCCAGGAAAACATGGATTTCTTTAGGGACGAGAATTCAGTGATGGTACAGAACGATGTGCTGGGGATCAACACCGATGCCTACCTACCAAGACCTTATTTCAACACCCAAAAGAACCAGCAGACCCAGACACGATATATACAGAATGCCGCTTATCTACGGTTAAAAAATGCGCAGCTCGGCTATACCTTCAACCCAACTTTATTATCAAAGATCGGACTGTCAAAAATCCGTGTATATGCTTCCGGAGAGAATCTATTGACATTTACAAAAATGGCAAAAGTATTCGACCCAGAGACGGTAGGTTTAGGAGGATGGAACGATGGTAAATCATACCCGTTCTCAACCATCTATTCTTTTGGATTAAGTGTGAATTTTTAATGATTTGAATAATGAAAAAGAGCTATATAAATAAGATACAACAACTCTGCGCAGCGGTACTTGCCTTTAGTACATTATTATCCTGTAATAAATATTTGGATAGAGCACCTTTATCCGAGGTAACACCCTCAGAGTACTTAAATACAGAAGCTGATCTCGCTGCATATACCATTACCCGTTACAATTTCCCAACACATGGAGGTTGGGGATTGGGTACATTTGCTAATGATAACGGGACAGACAATCAAGTAACTTCGGGTTATGCGACACGTTGGGTACCTGGCGAATGGCGGGTAGGCGCTACAGGTGGGGACTGGGATTTTACGAATATCCGTCAGGTCAATTATTTCCTCGAATCGGTAGTTCCCAAATGGAAAAGTAACAGCATAACCGGCAATAAGCTCAATATTGAGCATTATATCGGTGAAGCCTATTTCTTACGGGCTTACGAATACTTCAACAAAGTACAGGCATTGGGAGATTTCCCTATCTTAAAAAATACCGTAAAAGATAATCTGGAGGAATTAACCGTCATTTCCACTCGTAAACCGCGAAATGAAGTTGCCCGTTTTATCATCGCAGATCTGGATTCAGCGGCTACTTTACTCAGTACAACAACTGCTTCCGGAAAAACTCGGATCACCAAAAATGCAGCACTATTGTTAAAATCCCGTGTGGCACTGCATGAAGCTACCTGGTTGAAATACCATAAAGGAACTGCTTTAGTACCCGGCGGACCAGGATGGCCAGGAGCAAAATCAAATCCTAATTTTGCCATGAACATCGATCAGGAAATCGACTACTTCCTGACACAGGCCATGGAGTCTGCACAGTTGGTAGCAGATGGAGTAGCTTTGGTAAACAATACAAAAGATAATGGCTTTAATTCATCCAATAATCCTTATTTCAAAATGTTTGGAGATTTTGACCTAAATGCCTATAGTGAAGTGCTTCTTTGGAGACAGTATAGCCTACCTTTGAATGTTACACATGCTGTCAATCATTACATGAACAGAAATGCAGGGAATTCGGGTTATGCAAAAGGATTAGTCGAAAACTTTACCATGGCAAACGGATTACCGATTTATGCCGCAAATTCAGGATATAAAGGCGATAATTTAATCAGCGATGTAAAAATTGACCGCGATAACCGTTTACAGATCTTTATGAAAGCTCCGGGAGAGCTAAGCTATACCGATCGAAAGAATACCAATGGGCAAGATATCGCAGAGGGAAAACCGGATATTTTGGGTATTGCTGAAACTCGATATGTAACAGGTTATGCCCTTAAGAAAGGATTCAATTACCTGATTGCACAATCCGAAGGTGCAACAAGCACCACCGGTTCTATTGTATTCAGAGCCGTTGAAGCTTACTTAAATTATATCGAAGCCAGTTACCTTAAAAATGGTTCGGTCAATGCTAAGGCGCAGGCATACTGGACGCAAATCAGGGAGCGTGCTGGAGTCAACACCGACTATATGAATACGGTCAATAATACCGATATGAATATGGAAGCAAAAGGTGATTTCGGGGCCTATTCTGCCGGACAATTATTATCGGATAAAGTTTTATATAATATCCGGAGAGAAAGACGCCTGGAATTAGTTGCTGAGGGCATGCGCTTTGCAGATCTAAAACGCTGGAGAGCATTAGACCAACTTGCGGCAAAACCTTATATTGTTGAAGGCATGAAAATATGGGGACCTATGCAAGAATGGTATAAAGATGAAAAAGGAGTTTCATCGTTGATACAGCCAAATACTGCAGGAAGAACAGCCAATGTTTCCCTGCAGTCTGAAAGCAATTATCTTAGACCTTACCGCATCAACTTAGCGGCAACCAATTTAGTCCTCGACGGGTATAAATGGATCAGTGCACATTATTTAAATCCAATTGCCATGAGCCACTTTACCATAACTTCACCAGACGGTTCACCCGAATCTTCAAGCATATACCAAAATCCAGGCTGGCCATTAATGGCTAATCAAGGAGCAACAAATTAAGCATACTGAAGTACCGTACTGCATACCAGCAGTATGGTACTTTTTTTATACAGAAACATTCTGAAAGAAAAAAGAACAATAGATCACTCCATCTTGCCGGACCAAGAACTCTATTATGTATATACAGAATATTTTAGAAAACAACTTAGGCAAACACCTGTCGGCACTCGAATTGTCTCTTATTGGAGCGGATGGGAAGAGGTCTCCAATAAGTTTTGATCTCGAACATACTGCATGTAGAGGTTTACTCAACTTTTGAAAAAAAATCATTTAGGCTGCATTTGTTTATTTAATCATGGCTTCCCAGCTTTTTTCTTCTGAACCGGTAATATCCCAAAAGGATGCGGTCAAAATAAAGTGCAATCAATAATATGAGTATAGGTAAAAGCAACGTTTTTCGGTCAAACCATACATATAAAAATGCTCCTATAATTCCACCAAGGAAAAATCCACCAATAATGATTGCCTTGAGTCCAATAGCCCCCCTCAGAAGTTTCCGCTCATTACTTTTTTTGTAAAAAATCATTTGCGATAATTCTATACCTAGATCAGTAAACAGTCCCGTCAGATGAGTCGTACGTACCACAGAACCTGATATCTTTGTGACAAGCGCATTCTGCAAACCCATCGCGACCAATAATAAACAAGATAGCCAAACTGAGTAATCATGTAAACAGAAAGTAACAACTGCAAGAAGAGAAATTTCAATAGCAAGAGGTAATGTGTAAGAAAAATGAACAGTATCTTTAGAAGTCATTTCTAAGGTTGTATTTGCCAGGAAAGCACCAAGGAAAAATGAAATCACATAGAGTATGCTCAAGAAAGCTAACCCATAGTTATTCCGAAAAAGCTCTTCAGAAAAAAAGGCAAAGTGCCCTGTTACATTTGTCGTCAATGTCCTAAAAGAAAGAACTCCTACAATATTCACTACACCAGAAACTACGGACAATAATGCTGCCAGCTGCACATTGTGTACAAAATTCCGTCCCTTATCTCGATGTCTAAACATGATGATCAATCCACATTGTAAAGATACAAAAAATCAATCTCAGCAAAAGAAATGTGATTTATCTTTAAATAGTTACTTAACAGACTTACTTCATAACCTACTTAGCTGAATACATAAACTTTTGATGGCCCTTATATTTCCACAGTCAATCTTTCTCATCGGCACAGATCTTAATGAGTCAGTAGTCCATCTAGCGCATAGGATTTCTTTAAATGAGGATAGCGTTTTCGATATTCTGATGGGGTACAACCAAAAAGCTTCGTAAACTGTTGCCTAAAATGCTTAACATCTCGAAAACCAACTTGATAAGCAGATTCATTTACATTCGCTTTAGTCGTAATTAAAATTTGTGCAGCTCTACGAAGTCGGATGTACCGAATAAATTCGTTAGCAGATTTTCCTGATATCGCTTTAATTTGTCTATAGAGATTCGAATGGCTCATCCCCATGGTTTCGGCGAGCACTTTTACCGTAAAATCTTCTTCCAACAAGTGTGCTTCAACCGCTTGGATCACTTTCTCCAAAAACTCTTTATATTCAACCGGAATTTTGTGGTCATTCGATTGCAACGTTATATGGCTATGGAAGTATTCATGCAGACGATTCCTATTTTGAATCAGATTATCCACACGTGCCATCAGCATGTCTTTATCAAACGGTTTAGTAATATAATCATCAGCCCCCCCTTCAATCCCCTTCAACTTTATTTCGGATGAGGAACTTGCCGTCAAAAGAATTAAAGGGATATGACTCCACTGATTACTTTTCTTAATTTTATGACAGAGATCAATCCCCGAACCTCCCTCCATCATAATATCACTGATGATGATATGCGGTTCTATTTTTTGTAAAATTGCAACAGCCTGCTCCCCATTTTCAGCCTGCACGACATAAAACCTATCTTGAAACAGTTTATAGATATAATTTCGAATATCAGCATGATCATCCACCAATAGTATGATTTCTCGTTCTATCGAAATTGATGTATCTGATCCCTCGAGATAATGACTATTTTTACGGTCGGCCTTTTCTGCCATAACCGGATCGTTTAGCCCCATCGTTTCCCGAGAAGAAAAAGCACTATTGGAAACTTCTAAAATATGATCCTCATCATTAAGAATAGCATGCTGTGGCAGGTCAACACAAAAAGTCATGCCTCGATCAGCATTGGGGTAATAGCTGATTTCACCCTGATGTATTTCCACAAATTTTTTGACTAAAAATAAGCCTATTCCAAAACCTTCCTTTACCGTATTGGAAGAAGAGAAGTCACGCTGAAACGGTTTAAAGATATCTTCCTTCAGCAGAGTCGGAGTACCGTTACCCGAATCCGATATTTCAATGCGAATACCTGTGACCGTACTATTCATATGCACGGTCACCATACCCCCACCTTGTGTATATTTTAGGGCATTCTGCAATAGATTAAAAAAACAGATTTCCAATTTTTCAAAATCTCCATAACATGGATAAGCCTCGATATCAGTTTTCAACGTATAGCTTATATTTTGCGAATGTGCGATTTGCCGAAAACACAGAAAAACTTCCTGAACCAAATGCACGATATCCAGAGGAACAAGAGATAGTTCATCAAAGTTTCCTTCGGATTTTCTGAAGAGCAATAATTTATCGACCAGATTCAGCAATCTCTTGGAATGACGATATACGTCCTGAAGTTCTTCGTAATCTGTTACACGATCTTCACTATCCTTCAGCAATTCTTTAATTGGATTTATAATAAGAGTAAGCGGCGTACGTATTTCGTGCACGATATGCGTAAAAAATGTGACCTTCTTCTCTGTAAGTTCATTTTCTTTATCACGTTCAAACTCAGCGGCCTTCAATTTCGTTAATAATAAAGCTCGATGTCGTACATACAGAAAATAAAGATACAGTGCAGCGACAACACACATTCCATAACCTGTATAAGCCCAGCCTGTACGCCACCATGGAGGCAAGATTTGAATCACAATAGTACGCTCACTAGGATTCCACTCACCATTTGCATTCGTCGATTTAATTCTTAGCGTATAAATTCCTTCTTTAAGGTGCGAATAATATGCTGATCGCTGTTTATCCACATAATTCCAATCCTTATCCCATCCTTCAAGAAAGTATGCATATTTAATCCGATCTGAAAAACTATAATCTAATGCGGCAAATGAAAAGGACAATACCGCCTGATTGTAAGGGATGGTCAATTTGCTAATGGCATTGAGAGGACCTGTGCCATAACGTTTATCAGTACCATACGGATTATTATTAATCTGGAGTTGTGTCAATTTAAGTGCAGGAAAAACAGTATGGACTAAAAGGTCACGCGACTGAAACAAATTGAATCCCCGAATGCCTCCAAACACCAAATGTCCATCAGACAATTTCAGCGCGGCATTGTAATTAAATTGATTGCTTTGCAATCCATCAGATGTATAGAAATTTTGGAATGAGCGCACTTTGGTATCAAATTTTGATAGCCCATGATAAGTCGATATCCACAAATTGCCAAAATCATCATTAAGTGCGTTTAATAAAGTATTACTTGGCAATCCCTCTTTCTCTGTATACGTTTTAGATTGACCCGTCGCTATATTAAAGTAACGTAGTCCTCCCCCTTCCGTACCTATCCATAAATGATGACGATCAGCCTTCTTGATAAACCGGACAGGTGTGCCCACTGCATATGTTTTAAAGCGCCTTGTTTTCAGATCCAAGCGGATCAATTCAGACCAAGATCCCATCCAGAGGATATCTTCCTTTTCTTCAAAAAACGTCAGCACATCATATATCGGTAAGTTTAAAGGTTTAAACTGATCTTCCGCTACATCAAAAAGATAGACCACTCCTCCGCCCAAAGTCGATGCCCAGATTCGTTTTCGGCTATCTTTAAACAAGCGCCAAGCTGCTGCATTTACATATTCGGTTTGGGGATAATAGCAGGTATAGGATTTGATCTGACCGCTAGTCATATCTAATTTAAAAATACCAGAATCATAAGTCCCGATCCATAATTGATGATGATCATCCTGAATAAGTCCCGTGACAAATGCGCGCTCTGATAATAGTCGGGAAGTATTGGGATATGGTACAAAGACTTTCTGTTTTAAATTCCACTTCAATAAGCCAGAACCATCCGTACCGACCCAAATATGATCATTATCCGCTTGCTCTAGCACAGAAATAAAATCTCGGGAACTTACCTTCTTATCCGGTGAATGATGTTTTACCAATTGAAATTTACCCTTCTGCGGATCGATCACATTCACTCCACCGCGTATCGTACCTAGCCATTTCCGACGCTCATTATCTTCATAAATAGCAACAACAGCATTACCGGTTAGTTGTTTTTCATCAAAACCCGTATTCTTTTCGATTTTTTTGGTATCCACATTAATCTTCTGAATGCCATCACCATCGGTACATACCCAAATTTTACGATCCTGACCAAAATATAGATTAACAATCCGCTTATTACTTAAGCCATTTACAAAACTGTAGTACTGAAAGGCATTAGTCTGCCAATCATAGTAAGTGACCGACCAACCATTTGAAAACCAGACCCCCCCATCACTAGAAGCAGTCATCAATGTTGCGTTAAAATCTCCCTGTACAAGAACTTGAATGCAGTTGTTTTTACGGTCATATATCGCTAATCCCACCCCATGTATCATCAACATTAATCTTCCATCGAAAGTTTTACAGATCGAACTTACACTGTACGCTTGATCAATTACTTTTCCTGAAATATATAAAGGGACAGTATGTGCTTTAAGACCTTTTGCGGTGTTCTTGATCGTCAATAAACCCGCTTTTCCGGAGGTAGCAAAGAGTTGACCATCGTTATCTTTCTCGAGCTGATGGATGGAAAAATCAATAGGTTGCATTTCCAAATCGCCTTTAACCAGATCTGCCCGAGTAAAATGATTGCGATCCATGTCAAAAACCCCCAATCCGCCTTTGGTTGCAATATAGAGATTACCAGTTTGATCTTCAAGAATATCGGTGATGCGATTGTCGGGAAGCGATTTATTCTCTAATGGATTATTTTTAAAGATTTTAAATTCATAGCCATCAAAACGATTGAGGCCATTGAAAGTTCCAAACCACATAAATCCATCTTTATCTTGATAAATATCGGTCACAAAATCATTGGACAAGCCATGATCGATCCCCAGATATTCGATGGATGACTGCGCTCGTATATCAAAACATAGCAATAAAAAAATAAGAAGGCATAATAGATTGTACCTCATAATTATTGGCGTAAATGATTGGTTTGTATAGCTATAAATCTATGTAAAAAGCAGACTTTTTACAAGTGTTAAATTAACATTTAATAATTGTAAAACCAATTTTGCCTGTGTTTTAAAGAAATAGGTCTCCCTTGTCTTCTAAACAGCTAAAAAAAACCATTTAGCACGAAATATTGAGGTAGAGAAAATCTTCACATTAAAATCTCAACACTCCAATTATGCTGATTTTCCCCCTTATTTTTGACCAAATCCCCCCCAATTTAATCAAAAGATAGTTGCGATAATTGTACATCGAGTAAAAATACTCACCAATTTATAACCAAACTAATTATTAATGAAAAGAGGTAAAGTGCTTAAAAAGCGTCTTGGAATTTGGATATTTCTAATGACGTTAAGCTGCTATGTTGCCACAGCTCAACAAGTCCGTGTGACGGGAAAGGTCTCGGGTAGTGGCACCCCAATACAAGGGGTTACTGTAGGAGTTCTAGGTAGCGAATCAAAAATACTGACAGATGCACAGGGGATGTATGCTATAAGTGCCAGTAAAACCGCAACCTTGGTTTTTACAAGTGTAGGCTATACACGTCAAGAAATAGCATTAGCAGAAAAAAAAGTTGAATCCAATAATACCATCTTACTGGATGTCATACTTCAGATGAATGAGAATGTGATAGAAGATGTAGTTGTCACCGGTTTTGGGCAACGCGAAAAAAGAACATCCGTTGTGGGTTCAGTAACGACGATTAACCCAAAAGAATTAAAAGGGCCAACGAGTAATCTGACGACCATGCTAGCAGGACGTGTAGCTGGTATGATTGCATTTCAGCGCAGTGGAGAACCCGGATCTGATAATGCCAATTTTTTTATCAGAGGGCTGGGTACATTTGGTACCGGTAAACAAGATCCGCTGATCTTGATAGATAATGTCGAATCATCCCCAACCGATATGGCACGTTTACAACCGGACGACATTGCCAGCTTTTCAGTCCTACGTGATGCCAATGCCGCCGCGATGTATGGCGCGCGCGGTGCGAATGGTGTCGTACTGATCACCACAAAACTAGGCTCCGAAGGAAAAACAAAATTTGAATTTCGTTCAGAAAACAACATTTCCACCAACACCAGAAATTTTCAGTTTGCCGATAACATTCGGTATATGGAAATGGCCAATGAAGCTTATCTGACACGACCTGCAGATGCTTCGAGCGGCCAGGGATTGCCCTATTGGCAAAGTAAAATCGATCATACCCGCGCTGGAGATAACCCGCTATTTTATCCTAATAATAATTGGATTGATCAGCTGATCAAAGATTATACCCTCAATCAGCGAAACAATTTAAATATTTCAGGAGGCGGTGCCAAAGCAAGGTATTACTTAGCAGGAACTTACAATATCGACAACGGAATTCTGAAGGTTGATGGCATCAACAATTTCAATAACAACATTAAATTGAAAAATTATTCAGTCCGTTCCAATGTCGACATCAACTTTACTCCGAGTACTACAGGAATTGTACGGGTCTACGCCCAATTTGATGATTATAATGGCCCTATAGGTGGTTTGGACGAGAATAACAACCGTATCAATGGTGGTGCCGTCACCTTTAGACGTGCAATATGGTCAAACCCCGTGATGTTTCCAGCGCTATATCCATCTTCGTATATGCCTTACATGAACCATCCCCTATTTGGCAATGCACTAAATCGAAACGGAGGTCTGTTTGTGAATCCTTATGCCGAAATGGTACGTGGCTATCAGGAATTCAACACCTCGACCATTATGCCACAGATTGAATTACGTCAAGACTTAAGTGCTATCGTACCGGGTCTGAACTTAACGGCTATGACCTACTTAAAACGATACGCTTATTTTGAAGTGAGCAGAAGGTACAATCCATTTTATTACTCGGCATCATCAAATGCTGATGGCGACCTGACACTGCGTGTCATGAACGACGGCTCTCAAGGTTCAATAGGCCCTGTTGGAACAGAATATCTCGATTACTCGGAATCTGACAAAGAGGTCAATTCCATGTTTTATGCGCATGCTATTGCCAATTACAACCGCGGATTTGGCAAGCATAATGTCGGAGCCACCCTAATTGGATTGCTTCAAAATTCATTAAGTGGCAATGCCGGATCGCTACAACTGTCTTTACCAGCGCGTAATATCGGTCTTTCTGGTAGATTTACCTACAATTTTGATGATCGTTATATTGCCGAATTTAATTTCGGTTATAATGGATCCGAGCGATTTGCAAAAGCAAGACGCATGGGTTTCTTCCCTTCCTTTGGTCTATCTTATAATATTTCAAACGAGTCGTTCTTTGAGCCACTCCGTGACGTGGTCAATAAATTCAAACTACGTGCTACGCATGGATACTCCGGAAATGATCAGATCGGTAGAGCACAGGATCGTTTCTTCTATCTTTCAGAAGTTAACATGAATGCCGGTGAAATTTCTTTCGGAGAACTGGGGGGCTATAACAGACCTACTATTGCGATCAACCGATATGCCAATGAAGCCATCACATGGGAAAGATCTCGCCAGACCAACTTCGGGATGGATCTGAGTCTATTTAATGCAATTGAATTAAATATTGACATTTATAAACAAATCCGCAGCAATATACTCACAAATCGGTCTTATATCCCTAGCACAATGGGCCTAAGAGCCCCTATCGTGGCAAATACTAATAAAGCAGAAAGCAAAGGTATGGATCTGACATTGAGCTATAATAAAAACTTTATGAACGGTTGGTATCTTCAGGGAAGAAGCACATTAACCTATGCCGTCAGTAAACGCTTGATCGTTGATGAACCGGCTTATCAAGAGCCTGGACGCTATACCGTCGGAACCTCCGCCTCACAAGAATTCGGATATATAGCTGAAAGACTCTTTGTTGACGATCAGGAAGTATTAAATTCTCCCGTTCAATTTGGCAAACCTGGTATTGATTATTTAGGGGGTGATATCAAATACAGAGACATCAATGGCGATGGCCAAATTACCGATTTAGATCGTGTAGCCATTGGCTACCCAACCACACCCGAACTGATTTATGGGTTTGGAGGTACAGTGGGCGGTAAAGGACTCGATTTCAGTTTCTATTTTCAAGGTTCAGCAAGATCTTCATTCTTTATCAATCCTGAAAACATCTCTCCCTTCTATCTCAACGGAGGTTCTCAAAATGGACTTCTAAGCGTAATCGCTGATAGCTACTGGAGTGAAGAAAACCGAGATCTATATGCTTTCTGGCCAAGATTAAGTGAAAATATTGTTGCCAACAACAACCAAAGATCCACATGGTGGATGCGTAATGGATCATTCTTAAGATTAAAAACTGTTGAAATCGGCTATACTTTCAAAGAAAGTTTAATGAATAGACTTAAAGCAAAAAATCTGCGGATTTATGCCAATGGAATGAATCTATTTTCGATCAGTTCCTTTAAAATGTGGGACGTAGAAATGGGTGGACGAGGTATCGGCTATCCGATTCAAGCCACCTATAATATTGGCTTACAGCTTGGTTTTTAAACATTACAAAATGATAAAACGCTCATGAACTGCAGCACAGGATTCCATCATTTGAACCCTGCGCAATCATATCGATTGCAGACAAGCAACTCATGATTATTTATAAAAAATTATCCAAATGAAAAATTTAAAGATAAAAAAGATAAAACGCTACCTCATTTATCTATCCGTTAGTACCATCGGTTTTTCCGCATGTGCAGATTATATTGATGTCGTTCCCGACAATGTCGCGACTATAGACAATGCATTTTCATTGCGTAACGAAGCTGAAAAATTCTTATTTACCTGCTATGCATGGCTACCCAACAATGCCGATGCGCAGAGCAATACCGGTTTTTTAGCAGGCGATGAAGTATGGATTCCTGTCGCGCAACGCGAGATCTATCCAGCCAATAATTGGCGGATTGCACGCGGAGGACAAAATGTAAATGCCCCATTAGTAGATACCTGGCGCAGCGGCATGTGGACCGCTATCCGTGATTGCAATATCTTTTTAGAAAATGTTTCTAACACATCGAAAGTACCCGATTTATCCAGTGAAGATCGTTCGAGATGGATTGGAGAAGTCATGTTTTTAAAAGCCTACTACCACTATATCTTGATGCGCCAATATGGCCCAATACCCTTGGCACGTACCAATACTCCTTTGGATGCAAACCAGCAAGAAGTTCGGGTAACACAACGACCTGTCGACGAAGTCGTGAACTACATCGTATCGTTATTAGATTCGGCTTCAAACAGTGCTGTTCCCTTGATCATTCCAGATCAGGCATCTGAATTAGGCCGGGTCACTAAGCCCATTATTCAAGCGGTAAAAGCAGAAGTTTTGTTAACCGCTGCCAGTCCCTTATTCAATGGTAATTCAGATTTTCAGGCGGTCCGCAACAAGGATGGAGAACCTCTTTTTAATCCCGTATATGATGCCTCCAAATGGACACGTGCCGCTGAAGCGGCCAAAGCCGCAATTACAGCAGCAGAATCAGCCGGCACCACATTTTTCCCATTTCGCAAA
This sequence comes from Sphingobacterium sp. B16(2022), assembly GCF_012030425.1. Taxonomy (GTDB): domain Bacteria; phylum Bacteroidota; class Bacteroidia; order Sphingobacteriales; family Sphingobacteriaceae; genus Sphingobacterium; species Sphingobacterium anhuiense. The sequence continues at coordinate 649,117 of NZ_JAAUVN010000003.1, forward strand.
ACGGAATATGGACAATTTAAGATGAGTGATGAAACCGCACAAATATTAGGTATAAACTTAGGTTTCAATGAGCGCTGGTCCTCTGAGCACATCTGGGCAAATCCTAATTATCAAGCTTGGAATATCCAGCGTGATGCCATGCCATTACTCACCATTGATGCTGTAGTAGGTACTGCAAGACAGCATTTAAGTGCCCCGATCAAAATTGCCGAAATGTTTTACACCAAAAATGGCGTACCCATCAATGAAGATAAGACCTTAGACTTTACCAACAGGTTTACCTTAAGAACAGCTAAGAATGAAGAACGCTTTCATATTAAAGAAGGTTATACGACAGCTCGGTTAAATTATGACCGTGAATCACGATTTTATGCATCATTAGGTTTTGATGGCGGTATCTGGTTTAAATTTGACACCAAGAGCTTATCCGATGAAGACACCTATTATGTACAGGCAAAACTCAATCAACCTGCAGGAGCAAATAATCATGGATGGATCAATGAAACAGGGTATTTCTTAAAAAAACTGGTCAATTGGGAACAGGCTTTTGCCAGCAGTGGCGTGAGTTACAAATCATACCCTTGGCCAACGATCCGTTTGAGTGATATCTACCTGATGTATGCCGAGGCCTTAAATGAAGCCAATGGACCATCTACAGAAGTCTACACATATCTGGACCGCATCCGTGAACGTGCAGGATTGGCCGGTATCGTCGAATCCTGGAGTTCATTTTCAACCAATCCCAGCAAACCAAATACGAAAGATGGTCTACGCGAAATCATTCAGCGTGAACGCATGATCGAATTGGTATTTGAAGGAAAGCGCTATTGGGATCTCCGCCGTTGGAAATTGGCGGTTAATTATTTCAACCAAAATATCACGGGATGGAGTGTTAACCAAGAAGTGACCAGTGATTACTACCGCTTACGCACGCTGTATGCACAAACATTCGTTGCACCACGTGATTACTTTTGGCCGATCGCACAAGGAGAATTAACCGTAAACCCTTCACTGATGCAAAATTTGGGTTGGTAGCCCTTATTTCATTATAGATGATACAAGATAATTATGAACATGAATCAAACAAAACTGTATATATTCACATTACTCATGCTGATAGCAGCATTGAGTAGTTGCAAGGAGGAGTTTAAGACTGCTCAGGTAACTAATGCTACTGCTCCACAACCTGTAAGCAATGTCCAGGTCGAAAATTTACCGGGAGCAGCCCGTCTCCATTACACACTTCCCAAAGATCAGGATCTGCTTTATGTACGCGCGACATACACTTTGGCATCTGGTCAAGAAATGGAGGTAAAATCATCCTATTACAACAACTCGTTGCTTGTAGAAGGATTTGCGGATATGAAACCTCATGATATTAAACTCTCTACCGTAAACCGCAGCGAAATTAGCTCAACACCGGTAACCATCCCGGTCACTCCATTGGAAAATCCGATCTGGGATACTTTTCGAAGTTTAGAAGCAATTGGAGCCTTCGGCGGAATACGGATCACTGCAGATAATGAAGAGGAAAAAAATCTGACCATTATGGTCATGGTGGATTCCTTAGGCGAGTGGGTTCCATCTGTAGACAATATTTATACATCGACAAAACAGATCAATAGAACCATTCGCGGATTTGCCCCTAATCCGAAACAATTTGCGATCACCATACGCGATAAGTACATGAATTTTACGGATACCATGGTGACCACCATTACACCCCTATTCGAAACTGCATTGCCAAAATCCCGTTATAATGCCATTAGTTTACCTACTGATGCTAAACAACAATATGCGTCGACAGGATTATCAAAAATGTGGGATAACGACATCATCAATTGGCCCAATATCTCACTCACTGACGTCACGATCAATGGTCCGCAATGGATCACTTTTGATACAGGAACTTTAGCCAAAATGAGTCGGATCGTCATCTGGAATTATCCGGAATACACCAATAATGGCCGGATGTATTACTATGGTGGAAATGTAAAAACTTTCGAAATCTGGGGTTCAGACAATCCTCCTTCAGATGGCAGTTGGAATAATTGGAAACTACTCGGAAACTTTGAAAGCAAAAAGCCTTCTGGATTACCGATGGGCCAGCAGACCGATGAAGACTACCAACTCGCCAATTCGGGACTTAGTTTCGATTTTGATGTCAGTGCTCCAAAGGTGCGCTATCTCCGCATAAAAACTTCAAAAAACTGGCAAGGTTCTTCATTTATGGCAATCGCAGAAGTTCAGGTATATGGAGACCCACGCTAACGGGGACCACCATTTATTTTTAAGACAAAAATTATGAAAACACAACTCATTAAAATAATAGGTAAGAGCATGTTGCTTGGCGTCGCGCTACTTCATCTTTTCAGCTGCTCAAAAAGTGATGATTATAAAAAATATCTACAAGATGGAGAAAAAAGCTATACTGGAAAAATAGATTCGATAAAAGTTTATTCTGGAAAAGAAAGAGTATATATCACCGGTCTATTTATGGCTGATCCGAAAATCGAACGATTAAAAGTCTATTGGGACAATCGACAGGACTCCGCCGAGCTTAATATCAATAGAACGCCAGGAGTGGATACGTTAAAGTTATCTCTACCCATCCGAGAAGGGGTACATAATTTTGAATTTATCACTTTTGATGGACAAGGAAACAAATCACTCAGCGTTTTTAAAACAGGAATTTCCTATGGCGAAAGGTATGGATCTGGCTTACTCAATCGCCCTTACTACACGACAGGATATTTTGCTGGCGATCAAAACACCACCATTACTTGGGGCGGTATCGATTTGACCAGTGGAGCAACATTTACAGAAGTCGAGTACACCAATACTGCAGGAAAGCTGGTCATACAACGTGATTCGATCCATATCAGTGAAAGCATATTAAAAAACTATCTTCCTGGAAAACCATACCGTTATCGTACCCTGTTTATCCCCGATACCTTAAGTGTCGATACATTTTACACGAACTATGTCACAGAGATATTGCCCAAAGAGATTTACTTCAAAAATATGAATTTCCCGTTCCAGACTTCTGCCATGGCAGGCAGCAGATGGGGAACTCCAGCAGATTGGCAATTGAATGATGCCGCAAAAAACTTTAAACATACCGACAATAACTTCTATGGTGGAATAGAGATCCGCTCCAACCAGGCCTGTTTATCGTTCGAAGCAGGATGGTGGCAGTGGGCTACACCATCGCCAAACTTAGCTCCGATTGTCAATGGAAAAATGTATCAAACAACCAACCTTCAACCTGGAAAATATCGGTTTACCATTACTAAACTGGACAAAGGAGCTGCCGGAACAGTCCATTTAGTTGCTGCTAAGGGAACCCAATTACCTGACCAGGCTAATTTAGCAGCTGCAAGTTTAGCTTATAAAGTTATTTCAGGAACCGAGGCCGTACTGGAATTTAATTTATCTGAAGCAAGTGCCGTCACCATCGGACTGTTGGGTAACATGCCTGGAACAGCGAGTGATGGATCATACATCAAGATCACAGGTAATATGACTTTTGAAGTTTTACCATAAAAAAAGAAAACATGAAAAAAAGATATTTCTATCTGCTTATGCTCGGCTTAACTGTGCAGGCATGCGCCAAATCAACATCAGATCTGGTACCCGTAAAGCCAATCGAAAATCCAGAAGGAATTGCGCTTCCTGGTTTAGGACAATTAGCATTTTCCAATATCACCACTTCGGGAGCAATGGTTAAAGGAATGGTGACCAATAAAGGCGGTGCACTAGTCACCAATCGAGGTATTTGTTGGAGCACAAGTCCCAATCCCACGATTGAAAACAATCCGCACGAAGCTACGGTAAGTAAAGGATCAGGAGAATTTAGCGTTCAGCTCAATTCCCTCGTGCAATCTACAACCTATTACATCAGACCTTATGCCAAAAACAAAGGTGGGGTAGCATACGGAGATCAGGTTACTTTAAAAACGGCAGATATACAATCCGTCAATTTTGCCCAAACACCGATGTTTATTATCGGTTCATCACGAGCGTATTACGATGTAGAAATCTTGAATAGCGGTGGTGGAGCAGTCACAGAGCGCGGCGTTTGTTGGGGCACAGAAGAAAATCCAACAATCACGCAAAACAAGGTTGCACATGGAGCAAACGGTATTGGCAAATTTCGAATCGGATTAACAAATTTAACTCCACTGATGAACTACCATCTTCGCGCATATGCTATCAATGAAACCGGGGTGAGCTACGGAACCAATATTGCCTTTCGAACAATTAAGAAAGGTAACGTCACGTATACATTCAACAAAGCAAGTAGCCCTACAGCGGAAGAGCTTGCCGCTTACTCACGCCTGCAAGTAGCAATTGACAGTGCCGTATGGTATGCGAATCAATATACATCAGCGACTAAGCATGTATACCTTAATTATGTACCTGGAGTTGCTACCGCTGATGCGAATAATGAAGGATGGATGCGATTTGGAACAAATACTTCTTACCAAAATATCCGGACGATGCTACATGAAATGAACCATACATTTGGAACAGGCACAACAAGCTGGTGGTCACAGCAAGCAATAAGTGCTGGAAAATATCAATTTACCAATGGAAACAACATGTTAAAATTGATCAATTCAGATCAAAATGCGGTGATAAGTGGCGATAGCCAGCATTGGTGGCCATATGGTCTGAATCAAAATTCAGAAGTCAGTTCAAGTTGGGACTATGTGTACAACTGTCTGCTTATTGAAGCGATGCGTAAAGATGGGATGACGAGCCATAGCGGAAGTTATACACCATAATTATTGTTTAAAGTTTTAAATCAACAATAAAATTAATTAAAGATCTTAAAGCCTCAATCTTCGGATTGGGGCTTTAATTATAATTTAAGTTCGAGTCTAAAAGTCTTTTCTCAAAAATAAGTTCCTGTTCATCTCCCATATATGCTGCCTTAGCTAAAAAATAATCGTCCCTGGAATAACTCTGTCATTTTTTTCTTACCTACAAACCATTTTGTCATCAAAAAATCTAAAAATAACATCTTTCTTACCATATATTTAATTCCCTTCCTATTTTTGAATCTATTTTCCTACTAAAATTAAAATAATAAACATCTATACCATAAATAGAAATACTTGTCAAAACAACAGATGCGCAAACTATTGTAGCAACACTACCAACATACATACAATCTAAAAACAGCATTTTCTATTCAAATTAACTATCAATATGCTGACCTATATCACTGTCTGTCTTAGCTAAAGATATCGTATTTAATATAAAAATCCTGCTACAATACCAGAACCAACTCCTGTCACTGCCAAGCCTGACATTGTTAAATACAAAAAATTGGAAGTGGTATTACCATTTTGATACATAACTCCTATTGAGAGTGCCCCCCTTATCCACACCTATTTGCCGTAAGTCCGACAAAAAACATGAAACTCTTACGCGATAACAATCCGCGGTTCCTTATCCTCATAGATCTATACACCCGTAAGTCCTAAAATCTCTATAGCATCCTTTAACCCCTCGGAACCATACATTTGGCATTGAAAAAGAAGAAATGTAGACCAGTTCTCTGATGAATTTATGTTTGAATTATTAGAAAAGGAATTTGAACATTTGAGATCACAAATTGTGACCTCAAAATAAGATAATAGAGGTGGAAATCTCTATTATTTTCAATATGTTCAAAGAACAAAAATTCTCAATGAGGATTGAAATCCTTACTATAAAAGACTTTCTGATGACCGCACACATACAATGTAAGCGACTTAGGCCCTATAAAAGCTGATCTAGATCTATCCTGATCTCCAGGGGTAACATCAGATATACCGAGTTTTTTAAATTCTCTCTTTTAGGAACTCTCTCTCTAAAAATATTGCTAAATCCTTCATGGAGCCATTTTCCGTCATCTTCCAAATATGTGCTATATTTATTATCTAAAATTTCAATTATGTCTTTGCTATTTTTCATTTGTTCAGTTATTTATTTTTATTGATTCTCCTCTATATTTCCTGAGTCGTTTGTAGCCCTAGTTTGTGTCTTAGAATTGTTCAATTGTAACATCCCCTCCTTTTCATCTCGGATATTTTTTAGACATTTAATAATAGTGGAGGCTGCAACTTCATATTTCTCTACAGCCTCATTTAACAATAAGTAACCATTTATTATATCTGAAATTGCAGATTGTAGCCGAGCTTTATTCGACACTCTCTTTGAATCATTATTATTCCTTTCCATTGTAGTTTATTTTGGTTTACAATTTATTGTAAACTCCTAAATCATGAAATATCCATAACAAAGATGATTCCTTTTACAAAAAAAATGCGCTTTCTTAACATCTCATTGTCGTCCTGTAGAGGCCTCATTACAACATGTAGTTTTCTTTCTACAACATATTGATAAATAAAGCTTAATTATTCATAAAAAATCTGCCTCATTAAATACAAGGGGAAACACACATGTGTAAACATGTAATTTTATTAACCATTTAATATAAAACATATTTAAATACTAAAATATACACAAACAAGTTAACACGTAGCTATTTCACTACATGATGTCAACCCGCCTCTACAAATAAAACATAAACAATTATAATACAGTTCGTTTTACTATTTATGGTTGTAGTATTGCTGTCACAATAGCTACTGTACCAAATAAATTAAGAACATCAAAATTAAAATTTTTAAGTATGAAAAAACAAGAAAAACGCAAACCATATGTCGTGCCACGGGTCGATGCTACGGTTGTTGTATTAGAACAGGGCATTGCCGCAGGATCTGCGTCGGTCAACCCTGGAGACTCGTCCAATCCTTCCAATCCTAAAACTGAAGATTGGTTTGATGGTGGTGGTCAGAACTCGGACTTTGATATTTAATATTCCAGCAAATTAAAAGACAAGATGAAAAGTATAATATCAAATAACATAAGAAAAAACATATCCGGATTGGCTGTATTTTGCTTATTACTCACCAGTTTCACATCCTGCTCTTCGAAAGATGAACAGATGGCTCCAGCTGGAGACGGCGCAGTATTAAAAGTTGGTGTGAAAGGAATAGAAGAAGCAATAGTCGGCGGAATACCTAGTAACTTAAAAATGTCCAATAAAGGAAATAGCGGCATTAATAAGCAATCGTTGGTATCTTTGGGGGGTGTAGACGCATTTGTGGATTTTGGAGAAGGTACGGTCGGTCAGGAAGCTCCATTGGAAGCAAAGACTAGCTCATCCGATACTTTAAGCAAGAAAGCTGCCTCAAGTACAACGAAGGCAGCATCTTCTTCAATGGAAAATAACACTAGATTCCGACTTCTGATCTATGATGCGACTCATACTTTAGTGGTGAATCAAGTTGCTACTTCAGGAGTCGATCCACAAATCAAGGTAGACGCCAATAAGAAATATACTTGGTACGCATTTTCTGTAAATGAAAAGAATGCAAGTGTTCCAGATATTAATGGCGCCGGAGTAATCTCCCGTAGTGGACTAGAAAACAAAGATGTCTTGTATGCTTCAGGCAATGTCAATACTGTAAACGGTGAAAATTATTTGGATATTACATTTAAGCGCATGACTGCTAGAATTCAAGTCAAATTGAATGTTAGAGGGCTTTTTGCCAGAATAGAAAATAGTACAAGCATTTCATTAGTTAAAAGCAGCTCAAATACGACTGTTTTGCAAATGGGTGATTTGAATATGCTAACAGGGCAGTTTAATAATGTGGTGAATGTAGATAAAGCAGTGTTAGCATCGTCAATGGTGGGGGAAAATGGAAATCCTGCCAATACAGTTAAAGTCGCAAGCTTCTTTACATTAAATACGGCAACAATTCCTGCCAATAGCTTCAAGATGAAATTAAACACTTTAAAAGTAACATTAGACGATACACGTGTAAGAACATTTACTCCAGTAACATATACTTATCCAGGAGCTTATAGCCCTACAATAGGCAGCACCTACGGATTGAATATCCGCCTTATTGAATCTCCTGTTAAAGTTAACGGTGTTTTATGGGCACGATCCAATCTGGTGTATAACGCAAATGAGATGGACCGTTATAGATTAAAATCTAATCCAGGGGGGTCAACTCCAGCGACAAAAGATACTGAATTTTGGAATTGGAAGTCCGCTACACCTACTGGGACAGCTAACAGTGTTGACCCTTGTACATCCGTCTATCCAGCAGGCACTTGGCGTATGTCGACAAAGAAAGAGTGGGAGGCCGCAGGACAACCTGATAATAAACAAGAGGTGTTGGGACTATTCTGGGGTGCGCAATATGCTTATAAGTGGAATAGAGATAGTGACTACCCCGCTAATCCTGCTTATGATGACAATGATCTTACGTTATCATTTGGAGGCTACCGTACTAAACCAAACGTAACTGGTGGAGGAACATCAGTAGTGGGAAGTCCAGGTGGTATCGCTTTAGGTGCTTTTGCTTCTGGTGAATGTCATTATTGGACTTCAGACAATAGAGACTCCAATACATCGTATGCTGTGAAGTCTGCCTTCACAAGAGTTGCATGGTTATTTTCTTGGGGAAATGTAACCTACCCTAATAACAATAATGCCGAGGGCAGGAACATCCGCTGTGTAAGACAAATTGTTAATAATTAAATCCATAAAAGCTTTGAATCTATAAGCTTTTGTGGATTGGCAGAAGTCAATATTTTAATTTTGCCCTGAGTTTATTATTTCTCAGGGTAAAATTAGATTGCAAAATCTTCCTGTCTTGTGCTTACGTTAATTTCTAGATCTGTTTGCAAAGGAAACTCGGATTTTTCATTGATTTAACCCTTATTCCATAATCCATTTAGCTTCGACCAAAACGGAGCTGTTCTTCTGACGGCGAGAATAATAAAAAATAACCATGAATCCTCCTCTGGGACATTTTTCCATCTATATCCCAAATTGTCATTCACAGTTCCATGTTCATCTCCCACAACAACATAATTAATCTGTTTAAATCATATTTAATTCTTTCGTCGAGATTCGACAATAGCGGCTTCCTTCTGCTAAAGGGGCACCAAGAATAGTTGCTGTATCATAATATCCAACGCCCTATAAGAACAAAAGATCCCGCTTCGCTACAAGCATCCTGAGCGAATAAGGGCTGTCGCTATATTCCAACTGGATAACTTCTTAAAACTGTAGCAAACAGAACTCCGGTCCAAATCGTCCCCTTGAATCTTTATAGCTAAAATTCAAAAGAAGCTAAATTTAAAAATACGTTTTTTTGCATGCAAAATTTAAAATTACCTTATTCTATATTTAGATTGATTAAAAATAATTTTAAAAACACGTTTTTTTAAGCTAATTTTGGCACCATCTTAATTCAGCTATTATAGCACAAGCTGAATTATGCATTTTTATGCATGCTTATGAAAAAAGAATTAATGGTATCTGTTTTTTGCAGCATGGCTGTTATGGTCAATGCTCAAGAGCGGTTTTATGGAACGGTAAAAGATGAGCAAGGATTACCTTTACCCTTTGCATCGGTCACTTCCCTAACTACTAATATCAGCTACATGACCGATCGTTCGGGAAATTTTGATTTTGACGTTCAAACCCATGATTCCATACGTATTAAAGTAGCCTATCTTGGAAAACAGACCCTCAATCGCTCCTATACTACAAAACAATCAAAAGAGCGTCAGACTATTGTTCTCCGCGAACTATCTCTGACCTTGGACGAAGTCAATATTTTACCCGATGTAAATAATAATGGTCATTCCAATTCGTCCATTCATATTGACAAGCAGGCGATCGATCAGCTGCAGGCTTTCAGTCTGGTAGACGTCATGAATGCCTTACCCGGAAAAAAAACATTACCTCTAGACCTCAATAGTCTATCGACACTCACCTTACGTGGCGGAGGACTTTCCAATCCTGTGTTTGACTTAAATAATTCACAGGGGATCGCCATTGTCATTGATGATATGCGGATTTCCAATGATGCCAATCTACAGACCAGAGGACTTGCGCGTGGCGGCCTTAATGGGAGTACCCTTACCTCAAATGGGTATCGCGACAGCTATTTTGGCAACCAGAACGCAAAGAGCTACGATACTCCTTTTCAGGGTATAGACTTGCGTGATATACCCGTTAACAATATTGAAAAAATAGAGGTCATTCAAGGTATTGCCCCTGCTCGGTATGGCGAAGTGACCAATGGTGCTGTCATTATAGATCGACAGGCCGGAAAGAGTCCTTATGTTGCCAGTTTTAATATCAATGGTGGTTCTACCAACAGTTCGCTCAGTAAGGGTTTTTTATTATCCCCCAAATGGGGAGCCCTAAATTCAAGCACCAACTGGACCTACAGTAACGCCGATCCGAAAGATAAAGTCAAGTCTTTTCATCGCTACACACAAAGTTTAATGTGGACCAATGTTTTTGGAAAGATTAAAAATACGCTTTCACTGGATTATTCGGGCCGTAACGACAACAGCCGCCAGGACCCCGATGATGCAACACTCAGAACCTCCAAATTTACCAACAATACATTTTCACTGAACAACCGTATGGGGATCCAAATCGGTAAACAATGGATGAAAAATTTGCAGGTCAACAGCAGTATTTCTTTGGGTAAACAAAAATCTTATGCCAGCTACGCGGTTAACCGAGGTCTTACACCCATTGCCTATTTAGATACCACAGGTATTTATGAAGGTAAGTATGTGTACCTATCAACAATGACGGAAGAATTGATCATCGGAAAGCCCGTTAATGCATCAGTCAACCTTTCTGCAAATGGCTATGTACAGTTAGGGTCTGTTAGTCACAACTTGAGCTATGGTACGCGTTTTAATTATTCGAATAATGGTGGACAAGGTGTAGTTTCTGACCCCGAGCGCCCTAGATTGGTCGGTTACAATCAACAGAATTTGCGCCCCTATTCCTTTGAGCATATTCCATCGGCCAAAAACTGGAGTCTCTACCTCGAAGATCAGTTTGACCTGACATTGGGTCGCCGCATCGTTTCCAACAATCTTGGTGTACGTTATGATGTACAAAATGGCTACGGTACCGTTCAGCCCCGTTTCAATTCGCGACTGCAATGGAACCAGCGATGGACATTTACAGGAGCGCTGGGCATTGCGACCAAAGCACCTTCTCTCGCCCAGTTATATCCCGGACCTACTTTTATTGATTATGACCTGATCACCGCAAGTGCCGGTGGTATTGATCCTTCGTTGTATCTTTTATACACGGATAAAATACAGATCGACAATAGCAGAATCAAACCATCCAAATCATTTCAGGTGGAATTTGGTGTAGAGCGCAAAAGTCTCTGGGTCAATTCATCCATGTATGCGTATTACAAGAAAAACAGTGACGGTTTCTATGCGATGAACAACTTGCGCCGATATGAGCTGCCCCAATATACGGTCTGGTTAAATCAAACAACAAATAAATTCGAATATGCTTCAACAGGAGAAACGCTTGTTACCGGAGGTTTCATTGACCATCAATTGACCAATGGGTTAGCCTCGGAAAGCTACGGTTTTGAATGGTATCTATCTACCCCTAAAATTCCCGTTATAGCAACCTCATTTTCCCTCAATACTTCATACAATTATACAAAAGCGAAAAGTGCGCTTAACGATGCTTTTACTCCCGAAACAAAAACTTATCTGAATGATAACCGCTATATCAAAACGCTCTACTATGAACCATTGCTGCTATCGACAAAATCGTTGATGTCAAAATTGAACACCGTAACACATTTTTCGCGCATTGGATTTGTCATCAACCTTTCTTTGGATATCAATATTATGGGTGAAAACCAGACCCTGAGCAGCCAGGATCCGATAGCCTATCTTGATGACAACATCAGATACTATACCCTCACCGCAGATGAGGCAAAGGGAGCTCCATTCAATACACTTGTCAAACAGACCAAAGACAGTAAAACAGAAAATACACCGTTTGTTTATACGACGATGAATATGGGTTTTGAGAAGGAGATCCGAAAAAACTTCAGGATCAATATGCGCGTCTACAATCTTTTGGACCTGCGGCCATATAAGCTTATCACACTTGATAATGGTGTCGAGCGGATATTCAATCCCAATACCAAACCCAGCTTAACCATAGGAACAACAATAAAATTTTAACAACTAATAAAATGAACAGAAATCTAATCCTAATCATTATGCTCATCGTGAGCACCACATTCGGATGTAAAAAGTCTGATGACGACCGCGTACGTCCAGTATCACTCAGCCTTTCGATACAAGCTATTGAAGGTGATATTTCCTTTGATGTCTCAAAAACAGTCGTCAAAATCACTAACCGTACCACAGATGCAGCCTACTCTGCAACGGAATCTTCTACAGGAAAAGTGGTCTTTGCCAGCATAACTCCTGGCTCTTACGATGTATCTGCTGTGCTTGTGGTCAGCGCACAGGAATACACGCAAAAAACAGGAATCTATACGGAAGAAGAGGTGACATTCAACGGCGCTTTAGACCGACTGGACGTCAGTGCAGATACCGAGCAACAACTTAACCTGGTCATTGGCAAGGTCGGAAACTGGGTCTTTAAGCAAATCTATTATGCAGGATCGGATGTCACCAGAGGTACGACTTTCAGGGATCAATTTTTGGAAATTTACAACAATTCCAATACCGTGATGTATGCTGACAGTCTTTACATCGGTCAGGTAGAAGGAAAGAACAACAACAATAGCGGACCATATTTTCTCTCGGGCAGCAACCAGTACGACTGGAGCCAATCCCTTGGCATCACTGTTGGTACCGGACTGGATGCCAATAAAGACTATGTGTATGCAAATACCGTATTTATGGTACCAAGTGATGGTACAGGCAAGAAATATCCCGTTCAGCCCGGGCAAAGCATCATTATTGCGGCGACAGCAGTAGATCATACCGCATCTTATGCTGACAACAACAATACAAATGTAAATATTACCGATCCAAACCTGACCGTCAATCTATCCAAAGCAGATTTTGAGACCAATCTGGTCGCTTATCTGGGCGGCACTCCATACAAATATGATATTGATAACCCCAATGTTCCAAACATGGATGTCACTTACTTTATTTCGGGTAATGACATGGTGTTAAAGGCCAACGGACGTGATGCTTTCATCCTATTTAAAGCCAATCAAAATTTACCAGCGGTAAAATCGCTACCTACCGTAGCCACACCTGATCAACGCGAGATTACCGCCGCAACAAAGAAACTACTTCAGATTCCGGTCAGCTATATTGATGATGCCGTAGAGGTCATGCACCCAACAGAAAGTCAGCGTATACCTAAACGTCTACCTGCCGCGCTGGATGCGGTGCGTACTTTTGTACCAGCCGGACAATATTCCAGCCAGTCACTCGTACGTAAAACCTTAAAAACTGTCAATGGCCGCCGTATCTTAAAAGATACCAATAACTCCAGTGAAGACTTTGGTTACCTGAACAAAGCCGACGCATCCAAATCGGGGAGTTCATTTATTGATTAATATTTTAACGCATTGAGACAGCTCCGTCTGTCTCAATAATTTTTACTATGCGATATTTTAGCCTTTTCATCTTGCTCTGTTTTTGTTCTTTGGCACATGCCCAACAGAATTATCATTCAGATTCATTGCTTTGGAGCAAATCCGGTGAACAAAAGATGCAGTATCTTTTTGGTCACAGCGTTTTATTACAGGATACCGCGCGGCAAAATTTTGGAGATGTGACAGTCTATTATGACAGTAGAAATCAGAACTACCGCACCAGTCAGATGGCCCAAAAAACCACTGTAGCGGCGTTTGAGGCCCGAGGAATCAGCTATCTATCGGATAAGATTGTAGTTTCTGGCGCATTTCGTTATGCAAAAACCTGGGAAGATAGCCTTGCTTATTTTTTAGGCGGTCTGGATGACAGCAGCATTCCGGGTTATTTTTATACACCTAAAGCCGGAAAATATGAACGTCAGACTTACGATGCACAGGCACATCTGGGATACAAAATAGATCAACAATGGCAGGCTGATCTACAGGTCAATTATACCCATCATTGGTCCACGCGCTCGGTTGATCCAAGAATGGAACACTATAGCATGAAATTTTTGCTAAAACCCAGTATTTCGTATGTCACCCGAAGTCAGCAGCATTTTTCTGTTTCCGGTATTTGGGGATACGGCAAGGCGCAGACCGATATCGCTTATAAAAACAGTAGGCTGAATAATGGAGCTTTCCTGCCGGAGTATCATCATTTTACAAGTTTTGGCTACGGCTATACCAAACAACTTGATTCTACCTCACTTCGGCAATACGATCAATATCGCGGATTAGAATTAGCTGGTACATGGATCCAACCGAGCTGGACATTGTATTGGTCAGCAGGCTATATAAAGCGTAACAATGAAAACACCAATGATGTCCGTCACATGCAGAATTACCATGTTAAACAAACATTCGACCTGGACCAAATTGACCTAGACTTGCTCTTCACGGACAAGCGGATCAACGGCAACCTGGTACGCTTCAACCTAAAAAGCACAAGCGGTCATGATGGTGTTTATCATAAAGGCAAAAATTACTTCTTAAACCGATGGAACATGGGGTTATTGTACAGTAAAGCATTTGCTTCAGCGTCAACATCGCCCAAAGAGGCTGGAATCTCGGTACAAAGTGCGTACGACAAACGTGACGATGCGCTAACCGAACATCTCGCTGAACACAGCTGGATTGATCTGGCAGTACCCCTATCGTGGTCCAAAATAGGAAAGTCTGCAGACCGCTTTCGACTGCAGTTAACGCCCTCCTACCGATTTGTCTTAACAAATAGCCTCCAAGTTCCAGAGAGCCAGATCAATTCGTTCACACGAGGTATTGCTTATCCTGAATTTTATTATTATGATGCCGATATCTTTGCGTTACAGACAAAACTATCCTATCTGACAAGCAAGATATTCAACACAACAAAAACGGCGTTTTTTATCGATCTTCGATTTGAATCTTCCTCCAAATTAAAAACAGTCCTTGAGGAGAGTCAGGCTTTCAGAGGTCAAAATACAAATTGGCGCATGGGTGTCAACTTCTATTTGTAAAAGAGAGAGAAATGAAAAAAAGTATTATAATAAGTCTATTGACATTGGGCGTTGTATTATCCTCCTTTGTATATTCACACCAGGAGGAGCTACGTCAGTCTTACGCACGTCCAGTGCATGAATGGCCTAGTCCGACAATTGATCCAGGCGTAAAGTGGGCTGAACTCAAGTCACTCCCAAAAATTGATTCGAATTATTTTTCATTAATGGAGCGCCCTGATGTCAAACTGGGCAAGTTATTATTTTTTGATCCCATCCTATCAGGGAGCAACCAAATATCATGCAGCAGTTGTCATAATCCGCAAACTTCTTGGGCAGATAAATTGACAGTCTCGATCGGCAATGATCATCTTGAAGGAAAGCGGAACACAATTTCATTATTAAATGTCTATGCCCGTAAGGCGCTATTTTGGGATGGCAGGGCCGGCTCTCTGGAAGAGCAGGCTTTAGGTCCTATTGAGGCTATTCATGAGATGAATATGGATCTCACCCAACTTATCCCCAAACTGAAAGCTATTCCGGCCTACAACAAACTTTTTAAAGCCGCATTTGACGAAGAGGATTATTCGATGCCTGAAGTTTTGAAGGCTCTGGCTGCATTTCAACGTACACTAACCAGCAGAAGAAGCCGTTTTGACGAATTTTTAGATGGGAACTATAAGGTATTGACCGATCAGGAGATTCGTGGGTTACACCTCTTTCGAACAAAAGCTCGCTGCATGAACTGTCACAGTGGACAGTTTTTTACGGACAACCTATACCACAATATCGGTCTTACTTATTACAAACGGAAATTTGAGGATCTGGGTCGTTATGAAGTCACCAAAGACCCCAACGATATCGGCCGTTTTCAAACCCCTTCGCTTCGTGATATTATGAATACAGATCCGTGGATG
Organism: Sphingobacterium sp. B16(2022); assembly: GCF_012030425.1. Classification (GTDB taxonomy): domain Bacteria; phylum Bacteroidota; class Bacteroidia; order Sphingobacteriales; family Sphingobacteriaceae; genus Sphingobacterium; species Sphingobacterium anhuiense. Next base: position 665,071 of record NZ_JAAUVN010000003.1, read on the forward strand.
CATAATGGATTATTTTGGAACATGACAGGGTTGTTGAATTTGTACAACAGCGGTATGCAGATGAATTCAGCCACTGCTGAGCAAAAAGCGAAAGATCCGCTTTACCCGGTTACTGATCTACTGATGCAACCACTCCAGCTGAGTAAATCAGAAATCAAAGATATTGAAGCTTTTTTACATGCTATTACAGCCACCAGTTATCGTATGCGTCGTCCAGAAAGCCTACCGAGATAAGTGATAGCATCATATTACAGTCGTTTTTTTGATCATTAATAATAAGCTCAGCTTAACAACATGGTATACATTTAAAGAATAGAATTGCAACTGATAGCATCGTAAAATAGCTAAAAAGGACTTCAAAAATTTGAAGTCCTTTTTACTAAAAAAAACCTTGGCAGGTTAATTTTATCTCACCTCATCACACAAATCTTACTTGATATCCTTTAGAATTTCATCGCTTATTTTTCTATTCATAAGAACCTATTCAAGTCAAACACATCAGCATCTAAAATAAGCATACTCAAATTAGTTTCTTCCTAATGGAGAAACCGGAAGCTCATTTGTCCAGCAATTTTTCCTTGTATCTTGTATATGTCGAACTTCACCAAAAACAACATTAATGCTTTATTATCTCAAATAAAATTTGTCCAGCTTTTATATTGATAGATGTTTTTTGCCCTTGTTTTGTTTTATTCTTACAGTAGATATACGAGCTATTCTCCGCATCATGTAAAGTGATACTGATCATGAAGAATTTTAATAATTAATGATACAAATTGAAAATGTACTGAAACAAATACGTTATAATGATTTTTATAGTTTGATATATCTTTCAAAAAATACGATAAGCCTGTAAAAGGCATATCCCATCGTAGTTAAGAAAACCCTCATATAGACTCAGATGTGCTTTGATCATTGGAGTGGGTATGCTTCTGCTTGTATTGCTAGCTCATTTCGTTTTGCGATGTGTGGATAAACCGATCAGGAAGCGGTTGAGTCAGGGTAAAAATAATCGCATAAGAATTATTGGTTAGTTAATTAAAAATAAACCAAATATGAAAAGAGACTTTTAGATGTACATCTTACCAATATCGAAGGTCTTGGTTTTACAAACTGGAGAAAACTGATGCCCGAATTGAAGAAATTGGGTGTGCAGACATCGACTCACGCATGGGGATCTTTAGTCAAGACATACTAATTAAAATATTTTAAAGTTTTTTAAAGACCTCCAAGCTTTATGGAAATAATTCTAGCAAACGATATCCCATATTGAAAATCCTTGTTTTCGTGGATTGACCAGTAATCACACAGACATTAAATTTGTTAGAGTAAAAGATAAAAACGCACGTATGAAGAAACTGGTGGTTATTTTATATCGAGGATGCCTATTGATGTTAGGACTATGTTTACATCTAAGCTGTGGCAAAGACACAGGTAATGACAGGGATGCGGGTCAAAATGATTTCATCAGCGCCATGCAAGACGAAGCTTACTTGGGCGATGCCAAATCCACCCTGCAGGTTGGGGGAAGCGATGCTTTACCCTCGCTCTCCGGTACTTCTTCCCTAAATGTTGATAAAATATATGGAGATAGTGTTACGGTAGCAGTGATCGTTAATTTACCTAAGGGCGATGGCTTTACACTCGGCATACCCGGAAAACAGCAAGGAAAGAATTGGAATGCCACCTTTAAAGGTGGCAAATTTTCCATCAAAGAAAACGGTAAAATGGAAGGTAAAGTTTCCGATGGTAACAAGGAATTTACCTGGGATGGGTATCTTTCTAACGACAGTGCTATTCTAACCATTCGCATGAAATATCTGATTGCAGACGGCAATATACCAGCTTCTTCGATTCTGACGACAAAAATGACTTTAAACAGGGCTCAAAGCGACACACAGGATAATATGACTAACTGCAATAATGTGTTATGGGAGACACGACCGGTATTCAACTTATATAATGGAGGAGTTGATTTAATCCGGGTGCCTATATGCCACTCCTAAATAAATAAGTAAAGCTGAAACCATCATGATTTATTCAAATCAAGTAAAACGAGTTCATGAATATCACTAAAAAAAGAATTGTGCATGAATAATCACATATGGAAATGAGTAAATCTTGGTAGCTATATCACAACTGAAGCCACTGAAGGCAGCATGAATGCCTTGAAGAGAAAATCGACTAATGAATAAAAAAAATAAAAGGATGAAAAAGACAAATTTATTACTGATAGTGGTATATCTGGTGCTGCTAACTGCCTGTTCAAAGGATAATAACGGGCCAGATGGTGGTGACAATGGCTACCCGTCCGCGTTAAAAGGAACAATATATTACGACTGGGCAACCGAGGGAATCCTCAAAGTGAGTTTACCCGATGCGGTGGGATCCACCTTTATTCCCGATAACTCCAAACTCAACAACTTCGACATTTCAAGAGATGGCAGATACAAACTTACGGTCGTGAGTGAGCAAACGTTGGGCAAATACCCCATACGCTTTACCCTAAGTGACATAACGAACGGCAGCATAGTTGAGGAATTTGTATACCAGAGCCCGGGACTGAATGCGTACTGTAAGGGATATCTTTCGCCCGACAATAGTCATATTGTTGTGCTTTCGAACGATAAGGCAGACGGTATCACGATTCTAAAACGAAATGGCGACTTCGTGGTCCGTATCTACAACATCAACGGGGAGGAGCTGGGTTTTAATGACCAGCGTTTATGGCTGCCAGGCAACGCGCTTTTGATAACGCATAACAACTATATCATACGCTTGGCCCCACCCTATACATCCGGAACTTTGCTGAAAGAGATGAAATATGACGACTGGGGCGACGTGGCAGTCAATCCCGCAGGCAACCAACTCGCTGTGCGCATTGCAAACCATGTGTATACCATGGATATGGATGGGACAAACCTGAAAAAGGTGACCACCAGCAATTTTAAAGAATCCGTACCCGAGTTTTCGCCCGATGGAAAACACCTACTCGTAGGCACTGAATACAGGCAGACCGGACCCTTTGGCTGGATGTGGTCGCTAAAGATTATCCCCAATGATGGCAAAGAGTATAATGTGGATCCAATTGCGCCAAACACAACCGGTGTCATACCCGTGGTCCTAAAAGGCAAAGACAGGATTGAAACGGCAGGTGGACAGATGATCTGGCGCTAATGTATAACGTAATGAGAAAACGATGAAAACGATACATTCAACATTGCTTCTGGCATTTATGTTATTGCTAACAGGCTGTGCAAAAGAGAATAATGAACAGGAGGCAAACCAAAATTTCAACGAGATCTTTGGAGGCACCCCGTTTAAAGGCACGGCCACAGGCATACGTTCCCAAAATGGGGCTAATGATTATACCTGGAAAGGTGAAGGTCGGATTGCATTGATTGAAGCCACGGCAGACTCCGTATCGATGGTATTTATGGCCGATTTTGGTGATCTGGGAGAAATGAATTTTAAAGTGCGTGGCAAATACGATCGCTCTACATACCGAATGGACACAACAGATCCAAGCATTTTCTTTCGCATTATCGACGAAAACATCACGGGTGCGATCAAGAATACGCAGCAAGAGATGTCATTCGAAGGATCCCTAAAAAAGGAAACGGCTAGCATGACCATGCGCGTGAATTTTAAAGCAGAAAATGGTCCCTTCCCTAGCGGATCGTCGCTCAAACTCACTTTTGATACGCGCCGGACGATCGCTGATGACGACAACGGTGACGGGTGCGAGATGCGCCTGGTACCGATATGGAGCCCATCAGGAGTAACAATGGGTATGGTTCCAGATTGTTAATATGATGATTAATCTGTAATTTCAAAAAACGATCAATTAAATAATGTACAAAATCCTGTTACTTTTTGCGTATTTCTTACTTTCCATTGGTAATACATCTGCACAGTCACCAGAGCAATTGACGCAATATAGCGATAGTTTGTACAGGCAGTTGCAGCAGATCGAAGACACCGAAGAAAAAGCATTGGCATTGTTGGATCTGAGCTTCTTTTGGTCCGATTACAATACAGAAAAAGCATTACACTACGTTTCCGCTAGCAGAAAATTGCTGGGTGATAAAGCCAATACGGACTATTACCAAGGACTGCTGAGTTTCTATCTCGGAGCTATCCAGTTTGACGTCGATCTTGCGCAAGCAAAGAAACTCTACATGCAGGCCGAAAACTTCCTCAAGGGTGATATACCCACGAAAAGCAAAATTTCTGCGACACGTTACCGAGCCCGTTTGTGGGGAAGCTATGGCGCACTTTTACAACGTGAAGGAAAAGCTCACGAGTATGTGCAGGTGCTGATCGACAAAGTTATTCCCATGGCCAAGAGCATTAAAGACTCTACCCTTTGGGGCAATAATCTTCAGAATGTCGCTATGGCTTTGATGAATCTACAGGAATACAGTAAAGCCGAGCAATATTACAACAATGCCTTGACCTTACTGCACGACAGGAATGCTGCGGCCGAGCAACGCTTTACTCTCTTTGTTAATGCAGCACGCAACGCGTTGCTCAATAATAAATATACACATTCAAGAATCTTTTTAGACAGTGCTTCCCATACCTCAAAATCAGTATCAGCTTCTTCCTACCTCCCAACCTATTACAGCGTAGAAGGAAGCTATTGGGAAAAACAACGAGATTTCGACCTTGCCCATATTTATTTCGAAAAAGCACTGGTGGGCGCAAAAGAGCAGCATAACAGCGATATGGTTGCCTCTATACTATTCAGCCAATCCGCGGCATTTCAAACAGCAAACAAGCCAGCATCAGCGATGAAGAAACTGCGTGAAGTGCTACCCTACATCGAAAAAAATCCTTCGTTGAAGAATAAAGAAATGGTTTATTATAATCTAGCAACTACTGCGGTACAGCTAGGAGCCTATCAGGAGGCTGTAAAATGGTTTGAAAAACATAAAATTGTACTCGATACCCTTCTTGCAGATAAAGGCACGGCGCTCACGCTGGAACTGGAAAAGAAATATCAGACCAGTGAGAAAGAAAATGAACTCCTCCGCGTAAAAGCAGCCCATCAACAGCAACAGCTTAAAATGCAGCGCACACGCCTGTTTGCCGGCATTTTCCTGCTCACATCAATTATACTAGGCATGCTCAGTCTCATTTGGTACATATCGTCCAGAAACAGAAAAAAACTAGCGTCACAACGGGAAAAACTTAACCTCTTCAATGCCATGGTTCAAGGACAAGAGCGAGAACGCAACCGTATAGCACGCGATCTACATGACGGTCTAGGTGGTATGCTAGCCAGCGTAAAGCTCAAATTGTCAGCTGTTGCAAATAGAGAGGCGAAAGTACAGCCACAAACAGATTCAGCAATGGATTTATATACAATTATCAATCAAATGGACGATTCGGTGAATGAACTTCGACGAATAGCCCGAAATATGATGCCCGAGTCTTTATTGTACATGGGACTGGAGTTATCCCTACGCGATCTATGCAATGCGATGAATCAACCGCAGCTAAAGATAGATTTTCAAGCCACTAACTTGCAGTCAGATTACCCCCAGTCTTTTCTGATTGCTGTATATCGTATCGTGCAGGAACTGCTCACCAATGCGTTAAAACACAGCGGTGCAACCCAGATCTGGGTGCAATGTTCGGAGGCTGATCATTATTTTTATATCACCGTTGAAGATAACGGCAAGGGATTTGATCCGTCTATGCAGGACTCCAAACAGGGAGGAATAGGATTATCTAATATCCGTAACCGAGTAGATATTTTAAATGGCCGCTTAGAAATTGATGCTGCCATAGGTAAAGGCGCATCTTTTCACATTCAATTTGAACTAATCAAATAATATGATTTCAGTAATTATCATCGATGATCATCCACTCGTACTCAATGGCTTCGAGTTTATCTTGAAAAACACTTCGACAATCAAACTACGCGGTTCATTTAACAGCGCGGAAGACGCTTTCGAATTTTTAGCAGCCGAAGCCGTAGATGTGGTTCTTATGGACATCAATATGCCCGAGATGAATGGTATCGATGCAACAGAAATCATCAAAAAAAAATATCCAGAGACCCAGATCATTGCGATCAGCAACCACAACGAAGAAAGCATCGCATTACGTATGTTAAAAGCCGGAGCAATGGGATATCTGCTAAAAAATGTATCTACCGACGAATTGATCGAAGGAATAAAGGCTGTGGTAAGGGGCGAGCAGGTGCTAAGCAAGGAGATGAGCTTTATCTTAAGCAATAAGAAAGACCACATACCATCCGTTAGCCAACGCGAGCGCGAGGTGCTCAAGCTGATGGCCCAGGGGCATACTACAGCAAAAATCGGCGAACAGATGTTCATCAGTCCATTAACAGTCGAGAGCCATCGCCGAAATTTGCTACAGAAATTTGGGGTAGTCAATACAGCCTCCTTAATTCATAAAGCCACAGAGATGAAGTTCATCTAGATAACAGCAGTTTTAGATGATTGGGATGTACAGATGATGTTTTCCTGTAAAAAGATATAGAGTAATTTCTCATGACCGAAGGGGTCATGGAAGATCCCACCAAACCTGTAAGGGAAATGATATGGACACTTACACAGCAGTAAAAAAGCTAGCTTCTTTAGGTTTAATATATTAAGACCATTAACAAATTTGAATTATTTCTGACTTTATCAATACTCCTCCCAGAATACATTAATGAAAAATCATATATGTCTTTTAAATAATAATGATACGATTTGGAAATCGATTGAAACAAATGTGCTATAATGATTTTTATATTTTGATGTAACTTTCAAAAAATACGATGATACTTTAATTCAATCGTTTATCGTATTAAAAAGAACTGATAAACTTAAATGGTTCTGGTCATTGCTTGAGGTATGGTACTGCTTTTATTGCTAGCCCATTTCGTTTTGCGATGTCTCGATGAAGCAATCAGGAAGCGGTTGAGTGAGGGTAAAAATAATCGTATAAGAATTATTGGTTAGTTAATTAAAATCAAAAATAAACCAAATATGAAAAGAAGAACATTTTTACAGGCTTTAAACGTAGGCATGGCTTCTGCAACACTGTATAATGGAACAGGACATGCCATGACGCTGACCTCTCTCCTAGACAATAAATCGCAGGATAAAGAATTGTCCTATCATCGGATCCAGGAAATCAAATATTCCACTGTTCAGATGAAATATCCCCGACTTGTCGGAAAAAATGCACGCCTTGACCTCCATGGATATGGCCCCAATGTCGAGATCTGCTGTATTACAACAGACAAAGGCGCGATGGGATGGGCCTCACTCCGCGGATCAAGAAGAGATGCAGAGCAGATCGCAAAAGAACTACTGGGTAAAAAAGTATCCGAGATTTTTGCATCTGATATCGGAACTTTAGAAGCTAGACATATCCCTTTTGACATGGCTCTCCATGATCTCGCGGGTATTATACTGCAGAAACCGGTTTATCACCTACTTGGTCGAAAAACACCGTATCTAACCGATTACTATAGTGGTATGATCTACTTTGATGATCTCGAGCCCTCGGAAAAGCCTGCAGGTATCGACCGTATACTCGAAGAATGTCGGTATGATTACGAAGTAGGATATCGACAGTTTAAACTCAAAATCGGTAGAGGTTATAAATGGATGCCCTATAAAGAAGGCCTACAGCGTGATATCGATGTTACCAATGCCGTCGCAAAAGCTTTTCCAGATTGCGGTATTTTAGTGGATGGCAACAACGGTTTCTCCGTTGACCAATTCATCCAGTATCTCGAAGGAATTCCTTCAGTAAAGCTATTCTGGATCGAAGAACCCTTCCATGAAACCGTTGCTGATTATCAAAAGTTGAGAAGTTATATAAAAAAAACAGGCAGAATTACCTTATTGGCAGATGGTGAAGCCGATCCGGATCCAAAGCTTTTACAAGAGCTTTTTGAAAAGAAACTTTTAGATGTACATCTTACCGATATCGAAGGTCTCGGTTTTACAAACTGGAGAAAGCTGATGCCCGAATTGAAGAAATTGGGTGTGCAGGCATCGCCTCACGCATGGGGATCTTTACTTAAGACATACTATACGGCACATCTCACAGGCGGACTAGGTAACACGGTCACTATTGAAGGAGTAACGAGCACGTCAGATGATGTTGATCTTTCGGGATATAAGATAAAAAATGGTCAATTGGTTCCTCCCTCTACTGCGGGTTTTGGCATGCCTCTCCTGAAAAAGATTTAAGAAAAATGGTGATGACTTTTAAATACATAAGTGATCTTTCCCTGTAACGATCCCCCTCATCACCGTAATGTGGGGGATAATAGTTTTATCTCTAATGTAAGATAATAGTACAGCCGATTTGCACATGAGATCAATATGGACAGAGCTGTATATATGCCTATACTTCTAAAACAGAATAGGATGATATAGGAACAAATTGAAAACATCACGATTCGTTGACAATTTAAAAGAATATAACAATAACATAAGATGTGAACTAGCTTTAATTCCCTTAGAATATACAAATAAAAAAGCCGATAGGATTTCTCCTAATCGGCTCTCATATTAAATAAGTATATTTTTCGTTTTTTTGCTTCTCAATCCTAATCTGGCAAAGTAACCTTTCCTATAAAAGGGTATTCCTCTACGGTATCAATTGCTTCCGAAATCTGGTAGCACAGCTGATAGGTATCCTGAAGGTTTTCCGAAAATTGAAAAAACTGATCTTTTTTTACTTTTTCAAAGATCCAGATCGGATCCAAAGGATTTGAATTGTACTTCGTAATAATTGCAGTATATCCATTTTTTTGAGCTTCTACAAGTCTCTCTTTTGTAATATTTGCTAATTCCATATTAAACTAATGTACAAAAAATAATTTTAAGCATTTTACCAAAAGTGGACAAAAAACACTTAAAAATCACCAAAATCATCGGTTTACATCCAAAAAAGCATCTTTTTAGGCTAAAAAAAATAAAATTCCCAATGTAACAAAAGGTCCAACCTACTAACCAACTCACCTTCTAGCTTTCTAACCTTGCAATTACTAAATACTGCTATCTATATACTACAATCCAAATACTATGAAGTAACAAGTGACCAGTAACGGAGTCACACAAAGTTTAACCAGCTCACCATCTAACTTTCTAACCTAAACACTTATGCGACTAAAAATTTATCTTTATATGATTTTTCAAAATATTGCCCTAAAGACCGAGTTCTTTCGGTGTCAATTGTAGAAATATACCTATGAAACATCTGTTCAGTCGTATGTCCGGTAGCTTCCATCAACAAAGAAGTCGGGATCTTACCGTAAAAATTTGAAGCGAAGCTTCTACGTCCGATATGGCTGGCAATAGCTTCCCATTTTTGCACGAGCATTTCAATTGATCTAAATCCCAATCTTTTCCGGACCTTAACAAGATTGTTTATCCCCACCAGTTTAACCACCTCTTTAATCTGGCAGTTGTATTTATGGGCGGAAAGTTTTTCAGGAAAAATATTAGCATTTTGAGCCAAAATATTCAATGCGGCGGGGTGTAAAGGCAATAAAATCTCCTTTTGCGTCTTTTGTTGCACAAAGGACATACACGGTTTTCCATGTATAATTTCCATATTCTCCATATTGAAATTCATAAAATCAGAAACACGCTGACCGGTATAACAACTGATAATAAGCCAATCTTTTGCTGCCTTCAGATCTTCCGGGACCTCAGTTCTATTGATCCTAATTAATTCATCCTCATTCAGCGTGACAAATAAGTTTGATTTCTTCTCCCTCGGAAGTTCAAGTTCATAAACATACGTACGAACACCTCTCTTTTCCAGAAAATTAAGAATAGTCCTAACAAAATAGATGGTGCGATGAATGGTACTTTTATTATATGCTTCAAAATCTCCAAATTCTAGAAATTCTTTTACAAAAGAAGCATTAACCTCGGGCAAAAGAAGATGCCTCTTTCGATTACCTTCAAAACGTTCAAGCAAATGTAGAAAAACCATATAACGTTTTGATGTAGAGGAAGAAATTAAATGCAATCGGCTATTTATGTAGGACTCTATATGCTCTAACAAACTATCTTTTGGATAGCCAATTTTTGAGCTTGAGCTATATTTCTTTATAATCTGCTGCAACCTATTTGGAGAAAGTTGCATCGTATTTTTAATATTTTCTAAATATTCAGCTATAGCAATTTTCAGATTGTCCAGCTTATTATTCAATTTTTTAAATTTCTTTAAATAGATGTTTTTAGGTCTTTGCTTCTCCTCATCCCACATGGACGGACATATTTTTAGTGGAGTCTTCAGTAGATGTTCTTTCTGAAACTCATCAAAAATTCTAATAAAAATCGTGGCTGTTGGGTTGGGCGTCTGCAGGGTAAAATCAAAATTAATCATTGAACTATATCGTTATTTATCTGTGAATAAAGATAATACCATATTCCCAGAAGTCCAATTCAGACTACATTCACCTTATTCAAAGGTACTAATTTTTTCCTAGTAAAATAATAAATACTGTATTTTTTTCTTAGGTAATGGAAAATTATACAATCCCCGCTAAATACTCAAATTTTAGAAATTAAACTTCCTCTAATACATAGCTCCAAAATATGATAAAAAATATTTCTACCTGAAAACCAAGTGATTATACCTAAATAACAGTCTGAATTGGACTATTAATTTGCTCCATTTTAGATATTGTTAATAACCTAAAGCGCACCAACGATGAACGAGAAAAGATTACAAAAAGAACTATATGTAGCTCCAAAAATAGAATGGATATTAATTGAAATGGAAAGTTGCTTCAGCTTTTGTCTAGAAAAATTATCCTACGAGGATAAAGCCGAAATAAAGAGTTCGTTAGTAACGAATAAAACAAGAAAGATTGACCAAAAACACAAAAATTAAATAAAATATTGAAATTCAAAACCATAAAACACGACAAACTAAATCCAAGTTTCCATATTGATAAAAATTATGGTTAAAAAAATTAAGATTGCATTTGCGGACGACAGTATCCTGCAGCGCACTATTATAAGAGCCATCGTCGACCAGAACAATATTTTTGATCTGTTATATAATTGCAGCAATGGCCAAGAGCTAGTTGATCAACTGGAAGCTTGTACCGAATTACCTCAAGTATGCATTATTGATCTACATATGCCTTTGATGGATGGGATAGAAACAGCTAACAGGATTAGAGAAAAATTTCCTTCCATTAAGCTATTTGGCTACACGAGCTCAATTAAGGATTCTGAAATAGAGATATTCCATAAAAGCGGAGTACAATTGATATTCAATAAGACCAATTTTAATATTGTGTTACAGGAAATACATCGTTTCTTCACGACAAACAGTTAGTAAGTGATAGAAATAGAACCTTTAAAGAGATAATTTTCTAATCTGAATAAATAATGAATAAAACCTTACGGATATCTTTAGGGATATTTTTCTACCTGATTACACTAGGCATACCAGAAACTAGGGCTCAATCTGTCTCTGCGACTATAAAAATCGATCTCAAGTCTTTTTTATCCATAGCTCTATCCGAAAAGAAGGAGGGAAACCTTAGTGTACAACAGCAAAACTATACTCCATTAGAAATAACTTCTATAGGTCCTTATCAATTGGAGATTAGAAGCAGTAACGATCAGGAGCTGAGCAGTATATCTATTCCAGAAATATCAGATAATTCACTCACAATGATTACAGTTCGACGATGTTCATCCGCAATAGATCAAAATGCTTACTCAACTAACACGATATCCAAAATCGGAGGAACGTTTAACATAGGTATTGTTGAACATAGAGCGGCAGAAAAACCTTTAATTATTTCGGTTACTTCGCTGTGATTTTTTTTGAATAAAACTGACACAACCCTAAGCAAGTCCCCATTCAATTCAACATTTAATGCAAATTTTAAAACACCAAAGATGTAATTATGAAGATTCAAATGGAAAAAGATCAAGAAAAATTACCCAATGTAGCCAATTTCTATAACTTTATAAATAAGCTTTTAAATGCGCTATTTTATGATCAATCCATCATCAACCGGAAGATGCAGGAGGTTGATATTATTCTTAAAAATGAAAACATACAATTAACCGGAAAAGCCTTTTTCACGATAATACATACACTCGGATTAGATCTAGCGCTCATATGTCAACATTATTTTAAAGATATGCCTATTATCCGATTGAAATATCCGGAATATGAAATTAAAAAGCTATCTGATTTATTTTTGAAGACCAATATAAATATTACGGCATCAACACATATAGAAGAATCACCATTAAGCGAAATATTTAATAAAAATTATGACCATCTTCTGGCCTATGAAGTATATGCTTTAGCTATTGCCGTTGGAATAGAAACACCTATTCTTTTTGATTATCTATATGGCAAGAAAAAGAAGAAGCTCATATTGAGATTTGAAATTATTGATCATGGAATAAATAGTAAAGAGAAGGTCAATTCACTACCTGATCACGAAATAATTCCAGTAGACTTACCTGTCCAGAAGTTTATCCGTAAAAAAAACATATCCAGAGAACAAAAAGGACAGCTCTACAGTATCCTTGACTATATGATCAACTATACAGATTTTTTTCTCACAGATCGTACTGCCGTAGAAATTACAAAGGAAATTGAGAATAACTATCAGCATTTTAAACCCCCATTACATATCAATAATTTGATGAATAAATTCGTGGGAAAAGATTTGACCAGGATCAAAATAAATACGATTAAAACAGACGGAGAGATCTCAAAAAAAGAAAAATTCATCTATACCAAAACCTCTAAAAAACATGAGGCAATAAACGAAGTCGTTCGTTATATTAAACCTGAAGATCGGTCACGAGTAGTTAAGTTTACTAATTATAAGAACACCAGATTAAAAAACGATAAAGAAAAAGAAAAGGCAGAAATGGAAGCAATAGATAAATTGTATGACCTTATTGCGAATAACCCTGGTCAACCACTGTCTTTTTATTTAACAATATCGAATATCAAAGTACGTACCCTTGAATTCCAGCTCCAAAAACTGATAGAAGCAGGTAGATTGGAGTATCGCGACAAAACTAAACCCGTTTCCTACTGGCCCGTTAGCAGGAATGACTGAAACCAAATAAACATTATAAACATGCCACCCTATAGCTTTCTAACCTTTTAACTTTCTAACCTTTTAACTTTCTAACCTTCTCACCCTCTCCTAACAATCCTCTACACTTTGCGGAAAAAATAATCGAACAACCGTTCCTTTTCCTATAGCACTTGAAAGGTTGATAGTGCCTCCCATAAATTCCATTAGATCTTTTACCAATGATAATCCAATTCCTGACCCTACTATATGTGAAGAATTGGTACCCCGAACTTCCATGAGTAATACTTTGGTTAATTCATCTTCAGGAATACCAATTCCATTATCCTCAAAAATGTAGACAATACCTTGATCTGTCTCTTCACTATCAATATGCAGATATGCCCCTTTACTATTGGCAAATTTCACAGCATTACCAATCAGGTTAACAAAAATCTGATATACCGCACCACTGTCTGCATTTAAAGAATAGAGATGTCCCAACTGAAATTCGATCTGTCGTTCTGGAAAATTCAGCTTCACTTCATTAATCCATTCTCCGATCCTTTTATCGATCTCGACACAATCAGCCATATTTTTTGAACCACGTACTTTATTGAGCTGCAAAGTCTGGTTGATGATGGATTCAATATTCTGTATGGATTCAGAGAAGTTTTTATACCATCGTTTAGCCACCTGAACAGAAAGATCTTCATTTTTAAGCAGAAAATCATTTCCCATCTTTAAAACAGATAATGGATTTTTCAGATCGTGCGATAAGGTACTGGCCAAACGGTCCAATTTATAACTTAAAGAAAGCTCCTCGCGCTGTCTTTCCATTTTATTATTAGCCAATTTTCTTTCGGTCACATCACTTGCCGTGTGCAATATAGCGTAAGTCTGTCCCTTCTCATCAAGTATCGCTTTATACTCAAAGTCGAAATAACGTTTGATTTTTCTGTCTCCCACCACAATATTGGCGGCGACTTCCGTGGCATTATAAGTAATGCCGGTCTTCCAGACATTTTTAAGAATAGAACAAAACCCTTCCTGTACAAAATTTGGAAAACAGGCGCATAAGGTTCTTCCAATGATGGACTCATCAGCACACCAGATATCCAGCATACCCTGATTAGCATAAGCGATATTCAGATCACCGTTATTATAAATAGCGGTTGCTTGGGGCGAATGGTGTAGCACCGACAAAATATAGGAATCAAAAGCGATCATTGATTGAGGTGAAAAAAGTGAACAAAAAATGCATATATGGTATTCAAAAGAAACTTTTATCGCAACAGCTAGATTTTGTGACATCGCTCAGCCCAGGTTATTTTTTAGTAGCCGAAGCAGCATAAAACCGAATCACATTCACCAATATAGAACGATGGGACAAAATTATATAAATATAATATTAAAAAAACAATAAATAAGCCGCTTTTCTACCTAAATTTCATCACAGCAAGAGATGTGGTTTGATTTTTGTATTTAACAGACGCAATCTTTTCCTACCCATGCATGCACATGTAGCGCTATCTGAATAAGATCGCAAATAATATGCTGTGTGGCTCGAAAAGCAAATAATTTCTTTTGTTATATCATTTTATATCAAAAAAAGTGAAAAATACGTTTTACATAAAAAGATATCAAGAACCAAAATAGTAATCAATTTAAATACATTTATAACAACAAAAACTATGAGTAAGAAAAAAGACAATTCGAAATGGTTAAATGTCGCCATCTCTTGGGGAGCGAGTATTGTCATCATCGGTGTACTGTTCAAGATTCTCCACATCGGCGGTTCCTATGCCAATTACATGATCGGAATCGGATTAGGAGTTGAAGCCTTCTTATTTTTTCTAATGGGTCTCAACCCTCCTGCACCAGAACCAGATTGGAGCCGCGTATATCCAGAATTGGATGAAAACTATACCGGTGAACTACCTACCAGAAGTGCAACTGTCGTGAACACACCTACGGGACCTTCTGCTACTGTAGCTTTGGACAAAATGTTTGCAGATGCTAATATTGACGAAACAAGTATCGGCAATTTAGGAAGAGGATTACGTGATTTCAGCGAGAAAATGTCGGCGATCAATAAAATCTCAGATGTTTCTTTGGCAACAGAAGATTTCACGCAAAAGCTGAAATTGGCAACATCCAAATTCGACAGCATGAGTGTTGCTTTTGAGCAGGCTTCTGCTAATTTGGTACAGATGTCCAATTCATCCGCAGATACTGCCAGCTACCACGAACAGGTGAATAAGCTGACAACAAACCTGCAACAATTGAATGGTATGTACGAGCGTGAACTACAGGATTCGGCTACGCACTTAAAATCGATGAACCAATTTTATGAAAATTTAAGTTATACGATGCAAAACTTCAATGAGTCATTAGATGATTCTAAGGCATTCAAAGAAGAAGTTGGCAAGTTGGCAAAAAACCTAAACGCTTTAAATGCGATCTATGGCAATATGTTGAGTGCAATGAACCAACCGCGTGTTTAATTCATCCATGTATAATCTAAATCAATAAAAATGGCATTAGGAAGAGAGACACCAAGACAGAGAATGATCAGCATTCTTTATCTGGTACTACTTGCATTACTTGCATTGAATGTGCCCGATACGATCTTGGATGCATTTAAAAACATCAACAATAGCCTCGAATCATCTCGCTCAAATGTCAACACTGCCGTACAGCAATTGTTCTCGGCATTTGAAAGCACCAAATTAAAGGAAGAGCCTGCGCGTGCGAAACCGATCTACGATAAAGCTAAAAAAGCACAGGCGATCATCGGAGAACTGAACACCTATATCAGCTCACTAAAAGAAGATTTCACCAAGCAAGGTGGCGGTATTGATCCTGAAAAAGGAGATCTTGTTAAAAGAGAAAACGAAGATATTTCGCCGAATCTGATGATCAATGAGAAAAAAGGAACCGTATTAAAGGATAAGATCAATGAAACAAGAGCTAAGCTCCTTGCTTTATTGACACCTGAAGAACAAAAAAGTGTTTCCTTTTCATTGGAAGCAAAGGATCCTGAAAAATCTGTCAACGGCAAGAAAAGCTGGGAAGAAATCAATTTCGGAAGTGGCACTCCCCTAACAGCAGCGATGACTATTTTGACCAAAATCCAGACCGATGCTCAAAATGCGGAATCGGATATGGTGAAATTAATCTTAGGTAAAATGGATCAGGCAGTTGTTAATCTGGACAAATTTGCCGCAGTGGCTGTTGCACCAACATCGTACTTAGTACAGGGACAACCCTATAAAGCAGAAGTATTTTTAACCGCTTCAGATTCTAAATCACAACCCGCCATCAGTGTCAATGGTTCACCATTACAGATTGTTGATGGAAAAGGAGTGTATAATGTATCGACAAGCAAGGAAGGTATCTTCTCTTGGACCGGAGTTGTGCAGGTGAAACAAACGGATGGTTCGATGAAAGAATATCGTACAGCGACACAGACCTATCAGGTGGCACGCCCTTCGGCAGTTGTATCACCGGACAAGATGAATGTGCTTTACATTGGTGTTGATAACCCATTATCCGTTTCTGCTGCAGGAACACCAACAGATAAGGTAAAAGTTAGCATGACAGGCGGTAGCCTTTCAGGATCAGGCGGTAAGTACAATGCCCGTGTTTCCTCACCAGGTACTGCACGCATTTCTATTAGTGCTGAAGTAGCACCGGGTAAAATGCAGACCTTGAGTACCACGGAATTCCGTGTTAAACGTATTCCAGATCCAATTGCAAAATTTGCAGGAAAAACAGGTGGCAGTATGGCTACCGTGGCGTTGAAAGCACAGAATGCAATCTTTGCGAAACTGGACAACTTTGACTTTGATGCGAACTTTAAGGTGACTAAATTTACAATGATCATTGCCAAGCCACGTGCTGATGCCATTGTATTATCAACTTCTGGCAATCAATTGAGTTCAAGTATGGCATCTGCCTTAAACGGTATCACGCCGGGCACCCGTGTTATCTTTGATAACATTGTCGCTGTAGGTCCGGATGGAACTTCGAGACAATTAAACGCAGTAGCATTGACTGCAAACTAAATTTTATTAGCATAACGAAGAAAGCATTCTCAAATTCGAGAATGCTTTCTTTCTTTTATTATTGTTTAGCCCCATCCAATTAAGAATTACCGCATCACACCAATTTCCGACACCCCTCTGTTGTACTTATCCTTAATGAGCAAATATAATAGGGTTTGCAATAATAAGAAATAGTAAAACATGCTAGAAAAGCTATTTACTGTGCATTGACCTTAAATACAAAAGTCGCTTGTACTGTCTTATTTGTATCATAAGTATAGACCAGCGCTTGACGAATAGTATAAATATTACCTGTAGCCAAAGCAGCAGGAAATTGACCAATCGTAAACGTGAGAGTATTCTCATTAAACTCAGAAAAAAGGACAGAACTAACTCCCCAATTAGTCACGTTTCCCGTCGCACTAAACCAATGACCATATCCATTAGCAGTTGCAGTTGGATTCAAGTTACCGTTAGGTTCAATAGCGTAAAATTTGATTTTTCCATTAGCCATTAAATTTGCAATATCTCCTGGCTGGACAGCAAAAGCTTGTCCTAACTGATTTGCGTTGACAACAACCTGTTCTGTGCCATATTCTGTAGCACTAACTGTTAGATTAACATGCTGATTAAATGTGATATCCTCTGGATCAGCTGTCGTATTTATAAATCCCAGAACATTGGTATTTGTAAATTTAACCTCATATGGCCATTGCTCATCATTAGTTTCAACCTCGTCCCAAGCGTGCGGTTGATAAACACTTGGAGCACCTGTCACGACGAACCACAGCTTCTCACAATTGACTGGTACAGTAAAATTGACATTATTTTGTATCCCCTGTGCCATATTACCATACACGCGTGCACCATTGCTCAATAAAGCGACATAACCATATCGCCAACCTGCTCGGCTCGCATTAACAGTATTAAACCCTTGAGCATTGGCAACACCATTAAAAGCGACAGATACCTGCGTCCCCCCAGCAGGTACAACCAGTGGTATTACATTGTACCCTGTGGTACCTGGACATTGTTCATATGCTACACGCAAACTGCCATTTGGCTGCATGTTAAATTTATACTTATGCTTACCAATATAATTTGCCCCAAGATTTCTGATATTATTTAAATCCCAAGTAACAAAACGCGAGGCAGCTTCATAAATTTCATCATTAAATTGGTTGACATTTATTCCTGTAATACGCATATAAGCTTGTAACGGATCTTCAGGTTCTATTGCCTGTCTCCATATACGTCCCAAAATATCTATCCCATGTTTCTCTGTCCAATAATTATGTATAAAATAACTCGCATAGCGCTGCCATTCATGATGAATATGACGGTGATAATTTTCAGTGTAAACAGTAAAATCATGTGATGAAAACGCTTCTTCTGGATAACTTTGATGAGCTTGCCACTGCGCTGTTTGTTCCCAAAATGCATTACCACCATTACCGCCAAAACCATAGCGAAATCCTGCACCGCCCTTCAGATCCGAGAATACTTGATATTGAAAACTATGTCCAATTTCATGTGCTATCGTAGATCCTACGGGTTTGCACGTAGCTGGATTTATCCATAATGCTCCGATTACATTATCATACCCACTGCCATAAGCCATCCATTCGGTTGTATAATGTAAGAAAATCATCATTTTGTACTGATCCAAATTAGATTTACCTTGATTACGTTCAGCAAACTTCAAGGTATTGATATTGATATCATAATAACTTTCTGCCTTAACCAGCAGGTCATCAATATCAACACGATATACTTCAGGTACCGTACTTGCATTTGGATCATTAGCACCATAACCAGCACCCCAAAAAACAATAAAGTGCTCAGATTCACGACTTCTCGCATATGACCAAGTACTAGCATTATTATCAAAATCCATATCATTAAATTCGATAGGCTTATAGATAGATAATGAATCAGGACCATTTTTTTCTAAAAGCCCCTGCTGCATCGGAGCGATCATATTTTTACTGCAGGATAACATTTGTAACATGCATAAAAAACACAATGACATAAAAAGACTTTTCATAATTTTTTCAATTTATAAATCTATTAAATATGCGTAATTGTTGAAAATTTAAAACGAACGATATACGTACCTGGTAAGTAAAATTTAATTGTAGAAACAGGATTCAAGTTTCTGCCTAAACTATTAGCCGTTCCTACGATACGATAATAGCAAATAGGATCTCCTTCCCAAAATTGTGTCCCTGTATACGTGCCACTTATAATCGGATAGGTTAATCCCGATACATCTGGATATTGATACACTAATGCCGTATCGGTTACCAGCTCCGGATAGTAAGGTGACCAATTTTTAAAAGTTGGACGGTCACCACGTTTTATAATTTCACCTTTTTTGGGATTAAAAGGCACACCATTTTTATCCAACCACATATAAATGATTTTATTCTCTTCTCCTGAAATATGCTGGATATCAATTCTATAATTTGAAACTGGTTGGAAATCAGTTTCAGCACCAAATTCAGAACTTGTACAAGCTTGATAAAATACGGAATCCTTTTTCGCTCCAATAACGCTGAAATCCAAAATATTATTAAAATTTTTCTTTCCAGCAATATTACTTACCTCGACATCGATGCTATACTGTCCCGTGTCAACAAAATTGGTAGCCTGTGTAAATCCCACTCTGCCACCGATCTCGTTGAGCATCAATGGCGGATACTTTGCTTTACCAATTTTAGCATTCAATTGCTGCAGTGTAGTATCCTGCCAAGTGATTTCGGACAAATATGTCGAAATCTCACCCTCCTGCAAAAACTCAGGAGCTAGTTCACCTGTTTTTTTATTACGGACCGCCAACAACTTGACCATTAACGGTGTTGTACTACCATTAGCAATCAATGGATCGGTATAAGTAACAGATCCTTGATTTACTTGTAAATTTGCGACATTATATCGCAGGTTTTCACTTAAAAACCCCTGTTCTTCAACCTTACATCCGGACAACGATAAAAATAGTACCGCGGGAATTAATATCCATAATTTATTCTTTTTCATCCTGTAATCATTTAAAATGATAAAGTATTTTGTTTACAACTTTATTTAATGGTAATCTTAAACACAAAAACAGCTTTCAAATCACCCTTAGATTTATCTTTGTAGATAAGCGCCTGTTTGATCGTATACGTAGTTCCTACTGTCGTTTGCCCTGGAAATTGCAATAAGTTAAAGGTCATGGTCGGAGTTGCCAATTCAGAAACAAGACGAGCATCAGTACCCCATGCAGAAACTTGACCTTGCGCTCCAAACCAGTGCCCTGGAGCATTAGCCGTACTATTAGGATTTAAAGTACCATCAGGTTCAACAGCCGAGTACGTAATATCGTTACCGATCAAAGCCGATATACTGCCCGATTGCAGACCATAAAAACGAGCTAACTTGGGAAGATCCGCAACAACTGTTGTTCCACTATAATCTGTTGCACTATATTTAAAACTAAGATCGTAAGTAAACGTAATTTCAGTATCGGACGTGACGACTTCAGGCCCTGTATTTTTACGTGGTACAAAATCACCTATAAACGTATGTGTATTGGCCAGAACATGCAGTATCGTGCCCGAAGATGTTTTTATACCCGTTGTTTGACAAAGAACCCGTAGATCTGCCATATCATCTTCTTTGACCGTTACGACACCATCTGCACCGATCTGATCAGCTTCACCGCGTACTTTGACATAATATAAATAGTACACTGGTTGATAAGACCATGCCGCTTGCGGTTGTTTTTGCTTATGGTAGTTAAAACCATCTATATGCGCAACATTCGTAATAGAAGTATAATCAAAGGCAGCATTTTGTAACGTATAAGGCGTTCCTGAATAGATATAAGATCGAACTGAATCGATTGGAATATCATTCAAAAATTGATCAAATGTGTATACTGCATTTTCATCGGTATACAGTACAGAGTCCATTTTTATCTTATAGTATCGATTTACAGAATAATTTGACGGTGCCCAAAAAGTTTTAGCATTATCGATTTCACCTTTTAATTTAAAATGATCAATAACCATGAGCAACGTATCAAACATTCCGTTTGGATGTGCAGCCAGATAATCATAAGTAGAAAGATTAACTTCTGCGACATGTACGCCATCATCCTCCAAATAGGAAGCTTTTTTACATGCGTTAAAAGTAGTGCAGAGCAGTATTATACCGAAGAATAAATATAAGATTTTCATTTTTCAAAGTGTTAAGTTTAATTTACATATTTACGCTTCTCCAAAATGGAGTTTGATTAAGCAGTGAATTCGCATTCAACAAACTAGGATCAAATGGCCAATAATATTTTTTAGCATTAAAATGCGATAAGATCATCTGATCAGAAAATTTATAAATATTAAAATTCTTCTTTAGACGGATCATATCGTAAAATCGGTGTCCCTCCAAAAAAAGTTCGCGAGCACGTTCGGCAAATATTTCTTCGATTAAGTTTCCATCCCCATTCCATGCTAATAGACCTGCTTGCGTCCTTATTTCATTCAATATAGTTTGAGCCCTGCTTACATTATTTGTTGCGGCCAATGCTTCTGCGAGCAGCAACTTAATATCAGAATAGCGGAAAACAATAATATTATTTTTAAAAATAGTTCGTGCATTTGCTGTTTCATCCGAATAAGACAGGTTGGCATATTTACTGCAGATTGCATATTCCGTATTCAACTCAAGATCAAACACACTATTTAGGCGTTTATCCTTAACATCGTTAAAAAGTGTTTTGATATGAGTTGGGTCAATATTAAAGATTGGATTGATCAACATTCGATTATAAGGAGCTGCCAAAGTATAAAATCCAATACCTGTATTGCTACTTTCATTTGAGCCATTCTGTGCTACTTCAAAAATACCTTCTGCTGATTTACCTTTATATATGGTTCTATAATTCAGACTATCCCGACCAACAAAAGAATATTTCCCACTTTGCAAGACAGAATCTGCTGCCAGAACACAAGTTGCATAATCACCTTTCCAAGCACTTAAATGTGCTTTAAGAGCATAAGCCACCCCTTTATTGGCCCGTACAGCAAAATCTGTTGCCGCAATATTCTCCCATTTCAATAAAGTAAGTGCCTTATTCAGATCAGTTTCACTTTGTTCTAACACCTCTTTTTCAGTAGCGGCAGGATAGTTTACTGCACTGACAGGCTGAACAGATTCGCGCACAATCGGAACACCCCCCCAGATTCGAGACATGTAGAAGTAAGTAAAAGAGCGCATGAAATAGGCTTCCCCAAGATAATAGTTCCGAACGGCTTCATTGTCAAAAGCACTAGCATCCATTTTTGGCAAGTTTTGAATCACTCGATTCGCCTGATCAATAACCTGATAAAATATTTCATATCTGCGTAAACGATACATTGGATTTCCAGTATCAGAAGATGGAACAGATAAATTCAAATTCATTTTTATAACAGCATCAAAATTTACGTTTGTCGCTGACCTGAATTCATCGGAAGGTAAATCACCATAAGCATAAAAACTAATACCACTTGCATCGTTAAAAGCCTTTCGCAATAAAGCATACATAGCAGCCGTACCAGCATTGGCATCGGATTGGGTTTTCCAGAAGTTTTCATCTGTCGCTGAACTAACAGGTTCAATATCCAAAAATTTGGAACAGCTATAGGTTGTGCATAGCACTGCGGCTAGCATCAAAATTAATATTTTTCTTTTCATAACTTTTGTGATTAAAAGGTTAGATCCAGACCAATTGTCCACTTCTTTGGAATAGGATAACCATTACCTGTAGAATAGCCATTAGGCTGAACAGCTTCAGGATCGGGCACTGACGACCACGATTTTACGGCTATATTGTCCACGACAGTATATACCCGCAGCATGCGCAATTTAAGTCTCTTGATCAAGTTCTGTGGCAAAGTATAACTCAATTGAATATTTTTCAAGCGCACAAAACTTGCATTTTCCACAAAAGTATCATTTGAGATATGCCAGTTATCCACTGAGTTGCGAAATAATGTTGGATACTTACTTTGTCCAGCATTTGGCCTCCAAAAATCATCAATATTGAAATCGCCAGCTATGGCTGAATTTGTTCCCCAAGTGTTATATAGAGATTCGGAACCCGCATCTTGCAGTCGATCTGAGAGATAACCATTCCAAAGTGTTCTGCCAAATACAAAACTGATCAGAGTAGAGAGGCTAAAATTTTTATAAGAAAATTGATTAATAAAACCACCTGTAAAATCTGGATTTGGATTTCCCATGTCGACCTTATCATTATGATCAATAATAAAGTCACCATTCACATCTTTTCGTCTCGGATCGCCAGCCCGATAGTACTGTCCCCTACCAGCATCAAACAATTTATTTCCGGTCAAAGGATCGATGGGTACATCATTATCTGTTGCAAATACCCCATCCACTTGCCAAACTTTAAATGGGTAAATCGGTTGACCAACATTTAAAGCACGCTGCATAAAAATCTGCCCCACATTAATTTCCTTGCCACCATCTGGCAAATTGGTCACAACATTTTTGTTATAAGCCAAATTGAAATTTGTCGTCCATTGAAATGGAGATCCTGGAGCCATATTTCTTGATATGAGCGTTAATTCAACACCACTATTTCTAACACTTATAAAATTATTTGAAATGGTTGAATAACCAGAGGTAACCGGCATGGTCAAATCATAAACCAAATCTTTTGAATCACGCACATAGAAATCAGCTTGAACCGTGACACGATCACGCAAAAGATTCATGTCTAATCCAATATTAAACTGTGGCGATCGCTCCCACTTGATAGTTGCTGAAATCGCGGAGTTTGAATAGTTGGGGTAAGCAACATTCACCCCATTGTACGTAAATTGTGAACCAGAGAGTCCATTATCAAGGACAGAACCAAAATAGTTACTATCAAATGTTAGGTTGGTGTATCGGGCATAAACCGAGCCTGGATCCCGACCTGTCAATCCATAACTTCCCCTAAATTTCAAAAATGATATTGCACCTTTCAATCCTTGAAAAAAAGGTTCCTCAGACAGCACCCAGCCACCCGAAATGGATGGAAAAATACCCCATCTATTATCTTTACTATACCGAGATGATGCATCCATTCGATAACTTGCAGACAACAGATATTTATCTTTAAAATCATAATTAAACCGTCCAAAAAATGAAACTCGGGATCTTTCTTCTATACTTGCGGAACCAAATAAATCAGATCCTGAAGGTATATTGTTTACCGTTTTAATATAATCACTGTTGTCACTACTTCCACTTAAGTATGATTGATTGGAAGTATTCCGTTCAAGACCTGTACCGATCACTGCACTTATATTATGGACATTGTTGATACTTTTTATATAATTAAAGTAAGTCTCCCATTCCCAACGCTTATTTTGATTGACCCAATTTTGGGCTAGATTACGATTGCCGGTGATCAGAGCAGGTCTAAATAAATCGCGCGTATTATTATTGATATTAAAAGAAAACTGTGTCCTTAAGGTCAATCCTTGAAACACGAATTTTTTCATCGTACCAGCAAAATTACCATTCAAATTAAACGAGTTGTCCCGATCCATCAATCCATCATACCTTCCCGTATATATCGATTTCTCCACATCCGTTATTTCATAGAATGAAGACGGAAAACCCCAAGTATTGAACGGGTACTTACTATCATCGCCCGATCCGTGTTTTGCTTTTGTAAAACCAGCAAAAAGATTAGTTTCAAATTGAAAATTATCCGTAGGATTCACTTGCAGCAAAAGCCTAGGTGTCAAATTTTCGTTTTCAAAACCCATCATGACCCCTTCCTCGTAGTAACGTTGCGCAGAAAATCGGTACAAAAATTTTTCCATTGAAGCACCAATACTCACATTTACATTGTTGATATTAGCAGATTGTAAGAATAGGCCTTGCCAATCGGTATTGTTATTGAAAGAAGGATTTAAACTATCGGTCAACATCTGGCTGATAGTCCCATTATTGAACCAATTATAGTTTCCACTTTGATACAGTAATGCAGATTTCAATCTGCGCTCGGCAGCTCCTACTGTGATCGGTTTCATCGACGGACGACCAGAAACACCATTATAAGCCGAAATTCGTATTTCGGGTTTTCCAGTAGCTGGTCGTTTTGTTTTGATGATAATGACACCATTCGCAGCCCGCGCCCCATATATAGAAGAGGCAGAAGCATCTTTTAATACATCCACAGATTCAATATCATTAGGATTGATTGCCTGGAGCGGACTTGAATTCCCATAAGCAGCTTGGATATCACTGACATCATAAATAATATTGTCTATGACATACAAAGGAGCTTGCATGGCATTGTCTGCAAGACCTAAATTACTTGATCCGCGAATATTTACAATATTATTCGTTCCTGGTTCGCCCGATGTACTGAGGACTGTCAATCCAGCAACACGACCTTGTAACATGCCATCAAAAGTTGCATAGGGTGTATTTTCAAAATCTTTCCCCTTTACCGTAGCAATTGCACCGGTTGTTTTTCGACGTTGTATATCCTGATAGCCCATGATGACAACTTCATCCAGTCCAGTACCATCTTCCTTCATGATTACACTGAGGTTATTGTCTCCAGAAATTAGCTCCTTCTCCTGCTTGAGAAAACCAACATAACTAAACACCAGCGTGGTCTTAGTTGATTTGAGCTTGATCGAAAATTTTCCATCGGCATCAGTTTTAGTCGCGTTTCCCATGCCCTTTTCTGAGACACTGAGATCAGCCAATGCCTCACCCTTTGCATCTTTGACGACTCCAGAAACAGTTTTTTGCTGCTGCGCATAAAGCTGACTACTGAGCAAAAACAGAAAAATTAAAATACCGTACAGGATTTTTTTTTGAGGGTGTTCATGCATATTCATAATTTATTAATAAAGGTATAATTGAGTTCAAATTAAAAAAATAGAAAACCTGTATATCAGAAGGTTAATTCAATTGGTCAATTTATAATCGTACACTAATATAGTAGACAGAGGAACGGCTAGTATCGGCATGTAATTGATTAGTTACAAACCCTGTGACACAAATTTACCGTATAAAAAACTAAAATCTAATCGGATTTTACCAACTCGTAACCCGATTTTGACTGCATGATCAATACTCAGAAAACATAATACTTCGCTCTATAACTTAGCCATTGCGTTTTAATTATACACGCCTCTTATTATTGATTATTTAAATAATAATACTTTAATTACAAAATATAAACTTTAAACACAAAAGACATTCTCCCTATTGAGAATGCCTTTTATTTATGCTATATTATTAAACTGAAATTAATTTTTATTAACTTTACAAAAGTTACACATAACTTTTTTGTCGCTGATTGCAACATTACATTATCTATTACTTGCGTTTCTTTAACGTCCCCAACAGTCTACTCGTCACAAAACTCACCACTGTCCCAACCGCAGCGAGGAGTGCTGTCTGAAAAAGATCGCCAAAAGAAAAACTTGCCCATATCGAGCAGATAGTTCCCCCTAGTGCCGAAATCCGGATATCATTCAGTTTCATCCAAGATCTCCTTTCCAGTTTCCAGGTCATATTTTACGATGCGATCTGGAGGTTTTATAGCGCCGGCAACATCATCTTCTGTACCACCCAAAAGGCCATTTGAAGAGCGTGCCTGTGAATTATTTTTCGCCGCAGATGCGACTTCTTCATCTTCTAC
Source organism: Sphingobacterium sp. B16(2022) (assembly GCF_012030425.1). Lineage (GTDB taxonomy): Bacteria > Bacteroidota > Bacteroidia > Sphingobacteriales > Sphingobacteriaceae > Sphingobacterium > Sphingobacterium anhuiense. The sequence continues at coordinate 691,892 of NZ_JAAUVN010000003.1, forward strand.
CATTACAGACTCAATAATACCCATTCCAAGTCCGATGTATTTAAGGACATTCAACACTTTAGCAGGTAACTTCACTGGCGCCAGCAAGATGATCTGTATAGCACCGCTTATTTTTTTTATGATTTTTTTCATTGTTTTTTTTAAAAGGTTAGAAAGCTAGAGGTTAGTGAGTTAAACCTTTCACACTTACTAACCTTCTCACTCTCTAACATCATCACTATGTTACTAGCTTACTCCGTTACTGTCTAGCATTTGGTTATCAATTTGCACACAAACTGCATCATATGCCATTTTGTCGATCAGCATTTTGTATAAAGAGATATATGCTTTCTTCGATTTCCTTAGCTCATAGTCACCATCGATCAATTCATAACTGTTACCGACCAGGATGCAACCAGAAGTATCACCAATATTATTTCCGATATGGATATAGACATAGCTATAATTAGGAATTCCTTCGATTTCGACCATACCCTTGTGAAACTCTGGAAACAGGCGTTTATACCGGGCATTCATGGCACCATAGGCATTCAAAATCAGAGAGTATTGACCAGCTGGAATTGCCGTTTCCCCTTTGATTTTTACATCGCGAATGGCATCTTCTAGTGCATAACAGATAAATTCTCCATCGACAAAAATGTAAGACAGGGTACTTTGCTTCCCCTGTCTCGCTCGTACTACTTTTATCATCTATCGAACCAGTATACTTGCCGCATCGCTCCAGTCACCAGTACCCTGCGTGTTGACCGCACGTACTTGCACTTCGTAAAATTTACCGATTTCCAGAGGAGCAATGATATTGCCGCGCGACGAGGTCGTCGTAAACCGATCACCCCATAATTGTTCAAAGTCATCACGGATCCGGTAGCGGTATTCATAGATGGTTGCCATTTTCTGCGGAGCAAACTCCAGTTTTACCTGTCCCGATTGGCGGCCATCCGAAAGTCTCACATTATCGATTTTAAGCGGTACCTGATTACCGAACGATGCACTGTTCGTTGGAAATCCGGAACTAAGCAAGGTTGAAAGATGCCCTTGTGCCACACCGTTTATATAATAACCCAACTGTTGCAGCGCAACGATTAAGGGTTCCCGGCTTTCATTTTTAAGCGCAGTATCTTCGGGCGATCCTCTTTTTCTAGATACCGCAAGCTTAGTGATAAAATCTTCCAAAATTGACTCCAGATCTAGGAGATCAGGCGTCGGATTAGGGTATTTGGGATTTCCGGTCATTGCACCGATTATTGTTCTGCAGGACATCACCAATTCATCGTCTCTCATTTTCGCAAACCCGATCAGGGCCTTCATTTTTGTTGCCATAATGTTTCATTTAATTACTTGAATAAACTATTCTAACCCATTAGTCTATTCATTTAAAAACCTGTTAACTAATACATTAAATATTCCTCGCGAGCTTATTTAATAAGACAAACATATCTTGATACCGAGCGAAAATGAAGTTTTGAGCTAGATTGAGTCGTATTGATTTCATTTGATCTTATTTGATATGAGCATTTCAAAAAAAGGCAGGTTTCGCACTATGGCGCAGCATATCTGGCAACTATAACAGCGGCATCGCCCAAGAGAAAAAGTGTAATGTCGCCCGTCCATCTTATTATTTTACAAGAGCGTCTGATTTCCCTACGCGTCATTTTCATTTTTTCCATCCGCACCATCGGCACCTCATGAATAAATTGATTATTACCAGGATCAACATGATACTGGAGGGCAATTAAATGAAATTGTCTGATAAAAATGTAGATTCCCCGACTGCATAGAGCATTTCCCTCTGTTGCGAAATAGGTAAAGCCACCGTCATTGACCTTGTGCCATAGCGCGAAACGGCAGCATTAAACTTTACCCTTTATGCGGCTTCGTTCCATAGCCTCGGTCAGATCTTCTTCAAAGTAGCGGTCGTCCCCGGTCAGTGTCATGGGTTTAAGCAGACCTTCCTTCACCCGTCTTTTATAGGTGGAGAGGCTTATATTCAGGTAACGCATCACATCAAGGTGTGTCCAAAGCTTGCGTTCAGACAGCGACCTAGTTTCGGCTTTTTTGCCTCGTGAAGCAGCGGTGAGTAGAGAGAGCAGTTTACAGATCAGTAGTAAAGCTTCTGTTAGTTTTTCAATTTTATCAATCAGTGTATGTAATAAGATACTTAAATTCATGGTCTATTGAGTTAAGACCATCAGCGCACAGGTAGGGCAATTTCCTAGACCTAGAAAGCAAAAAAAAGTTCAAAGGTCCGCCAAGCCCCTAAAAACAATGGAAATATCCCAACGGGATGGTAAAAGTTTATAATTACCTTTAAGATAATAATTAAAAACTAACTACCTTTCTAACATTTAAACAAGAAAGCAATAATGATATTCTAACTATCTAACTACTAAACCTCTGTCCAAATAACCATATAACCTCTTAACCATCTAACTTCCTCACCTCCTGACTTTTAAATAAGTAACACAGTGATGAGTCACGCAGTAACATAATGACAAAGTAAAAAAAGTACAAGAACTGTAAGCTGACCTTAAAACAAATATGAGATCTACAGACTCAACCTTAAAAAGCAACTCTTTTTAAGGCCACCTTCGAACAAGCGCTAAAAAACTATGAAACGAGTAACGCAGTAATGAGCAAGGAAGTGATAGCCATGTCGCTGCTCACGGCTTCCTTAACTCGACTAAGTGATAAATTGAGATGGCTTTTATTTGGCAAACAGTCACACAGTGACTAATTAAATAATGAGTAAAGATCTGTTCTACTTTACAGAAAGCTCTTGATTACATTCAATTTATGCAACAGGTGGATGGTAAGAAACTAAAACAAGTAAGCATAAAAAATGGCAATGTATTTCTAAAAGTGAAAATACATCGCCATTTTTTATGCCGTCTTTCAACAACACATAAATCATATACTGCTAGCAGTATAAAAGCACAATAGACTCAAAAAGATAGCCACTATACTTTTATTCATTAATAACCCGGGTTTTGTTTTAGATTCGGGTTCATCGTTATCTGTTGTTGAGGGATCGGAAATATTATCTTGGTCTCAGCTGTCGGTTTATGATCCCACCAATTTGCTGAATGAAATTTGCCAAAACGAACTAAATCTCTCCTTCTGAAGCCTTCGAAAATAAACTCACGTCCACGTTCAGCTAGGAGCTCTTCCAGTGTCAATGTTGCTGTCGTATATTGTTCCTTTGTCCAATCTGGATCAGAAAATGCCCGTTTTTTGCAAGCATTGATCAAATCGACCGCATCTTGAGAAGCAACACCGCCATTTTTACGCATCAACGCTTCTGCTTTCGCGAAATAAATCCAGCTCAAACGATAAACGTTCCAGTCCGTATTGTTGTACTGATCATTGACAGGGATTTTAACGCCGTCGACAGTTCCATCAATCGAATTACCGAGTTTATATTTATTGAATCGGATTCCACTGTTTTCCTCACCATCGCTCATGGTTGATGACGTCCCTCCAGACTTTGCTCTTCGAATAGCGTCAACAAAGACAAGCTGTTCTCCCTTATATTCTTCCGATCCTTCAACAATTTTACCGTCGGCAAACTTAACCATCGGACCACTGAAAAACCACTCCTTTTTCCGCAGATCCTTTTCGTTGTACTGACTAAAAACCCCTGGAATGACGACAATACCATTATTACCATTTCTTCCGCCACCGTAAATCTCGCTCTGCAAAAAGTGATAAAATTCACTTGGGAAACCAGGCTCAAAATCGGCCTTTTGATAATCGTATGCAATAGAAAACAGGGTTTCTTTGGACATATCATTTGTCGGCACATACGAATCTTGTATGTTCGGATCCAGCGCCATGGCACCATTCAATCCGCCTGCTGCACCTGCTATCAGTTTATCAGCTGCAGCGATACAATCATCCCATCGTGGTTGTCCATACCACTTTTCAGCATTTAGATACAGCTCGACCAACATGGCGTAACCAGCAGCTTGAGAAACACGTCCAAGCATACTTTTCGACAATTTTGGTGCAGCACCAATATTCTCTAAAATTTCCTTTTCAATAAATTCAAATACTTCCTTAGTAGAAGAAGGGGCCGGTAAAGGCTCCTCTGCCGAACTCGGTGCTTTGGTTGTAATGGGTATATTTCCAAATAAATCCATTAACTTTAAATAGTGCAGTGCCCTTAAAAGCTTAAGCTCGGCAATATATTGCTTCTTCTCCTCTTCGGCAATTCCCATGGTGGAAACATCGGATTTTTCAAGAATATCGATCGGACTGTTGCATAATCCTACCCCCCAATACATTAATACCCATGCATTATTTAATCCACCTTCGTCGACTGTCCAGGTATGATAATGCAGTCGCTTCCATTTTCCACCGTCCTCTCCGTGACGCCCTTTGGTTGGCCAGGCCAATTGATCGGCAGATAATTCGGCAGGACGCCACCATCCATCCTGTCCAGATGGCGATATCCACGCATTGGCATGGGTATAAGGCCGCAGTACAGCAGATATAACTTCATTTTTATTTTTATAAAAATCATCCGCGACAATTACATCATAAGCATTTTCATCCAATTTTGTACAGCTTGACGAATTCACCAAACATGCCAGCATTAAAATCTTAACAATATTTTTCATAGCACTTAAAAACTAAAATTTAAACCAAACAAAAACGACCTTGTATTCGGGTAAGGACCTCTACTATCAATACCTAAACTTTGTCCATTAACTTCATTCCCTAATCCCGCATCCAAAACAAAATCAGGATCATTGCCCGAATATCCGGTTATGGTCGCCAGATTCTGAACGGTCAAGTAAGCGCGTAAGTTATTTATCCAGCTTTCATTCTTTAATTTAAACCGGTACCCCACTGTTACTTCATCGATTTTCAGATGACTTCCACTTTCCAGATAATAATCAGAATACATGTACGTGTCGTCTATATCTTTATATTTAGTGAAGGCATCACGCAACAGGTTTCCTGACCATACCTTATTCCCATACGAGAGTGCTGTCGTATTCAATATGTCATAATCAAATTTTCCGCGCATAAAAATGCGCAGATCAAAATTTTTGTACGAGAAGTTATTTGTCCAGGAAACATAATATTTGGGTACAGCATTTCCTAATACCGCCAAGTCAGAAGAATTTAAATCATCTCTTGAATTATTGATCTCATCGTTTCTTACAGCCTCACCATCTCGATTATAGAACAACCATTTTCCGTCGTCGTCAAAGCCTGCAAATCGTTTTCCAAAAAATTGGCCAACACGCTGCCCCTCGTAAGTCGTAAAAGCATCACCCAAAGCTCCAGCACCACCAATAGATCCGAATGTTTTATATTTCACGGTAAACACATCATTGGAATAAGAATCCAATACATTTTTCAATGTACTTGCCGTAAAATCCATGTTCCATTTAAAATTATCGTGATCAATGGCGCGATAGCTCAATGCCAATTCAATCCCTTTTGAGGAAAGCGTACCTACATTTGAATATATATTATTTCTAATATATGGCGGCTGCGGGGTGGTATAAGTATCTAAAAGATCGACTGTTTTTCGTTGAAATACATCAATAGACCCTGAAAGTTTATTGTTAAACATCGTAAAGTCAACTCCGATATTCGTCTCTTTTTTTGTTTCCCATCTTAGATTCGGGTTTGGGTTGCGATCGGGTCCATAAGTTTCCCGATAGGTTTCATCCGGGAACAAATATTTTCCGCCACCGCCCAAAGTCAGCCGAGATGCGTTATTGGCAAAACCCGTATTTCCGGTTTCACCATATCCGGCGCGCAATTTCAAGTTATTGATAAAATCCACATCCTTCATAAAATCTTCATTGCTGATATTCCACCCAACAGAGACTGCAGGAAAGCTTCCCCATTTGTTATTCGCCCCGAATTTGGATGATCCTTCACGTCTGAGAATAAACTGAGCCATGTATTTATCTGAGAAAGTATAGTTTATCCTTCCAAAAAAAGCGATCAGCGTATTGTCATTCTTATAGCTGTCCATATTGGCACGGCCATCCCTGAGTGCCTGTCCCTCCGACAGATTATCCTCATGAAAATTATCGTTTATAAAACCCCTATTATCAGCACTTTGCCCCTCCTCCTTTTCATAGCGATAACTATACCCCGCCAAAGCAGTCAATCCATGCTTATCTGCAATTTTTGTATTATACTGTAATGTGGGTTCAAAAGCATACCGCTCATTCAGCAAATTGGATTTGGAAGCATATCCACCACCGGGATAATCTTGATCTTCTAATGACGCCTCACTGTCTAAAGCACGATAGGCGCCGTCGATATAAGAATTACGTTGCACCGAACCAAAAACACTGGCCTTTAGTCCCTCCATAATATCAAGATCTGCTTTTCCATCCAACGACGACGTTTGTTGTTTCCGATAGCTCGTTTCGGTAAACAATCGTGCAAATTCGTTTGTACTTGTCCGGTCATAACGATAAGATCCATCGTCATTAAAATTTGAAAGTGTCGGGTTTTTGGTAACTTCACTCTCCCATCCTCCACCGCCCAGCAAGTTCGCATTATTGGTATTGGTAGCCATATTGAGCAAAACGTTCAATCGATCGTTAAATCCCTTTTGATTTATACTGGTCCTAACTGTATATTCCTTTCTTGAATTTTCTTTTGCAATACCTTCCAGATTTCGAAAATTGACACTACCACGATAGGTCGTTGACTCATTTCCACCAGACATGGACAGATTATGATTTTGTGAAAAGTTATCCTTGTTGATTAAATCATCAAAAAAATCTGTTGAATGTCCGAAATCCGGTTGTTTTATCTCTCCCGATGCGATCTTGTCCCTAAACTCTTGGGGAGTTAAAAAATCAGGCCTATTATAGACATACTCTTTTCGGAGATAATTGGAATAATTAAATTTAGCCTTGCCAGGCTTTCCTCTTTTTGTCGTAATAAGTATGACGCCTGCATTTGCACTTGTTCCGTAAATTGCAGCACCAGAACCGTCTTTTAAGACATCGACAGATTCAATATCATCCTGTTGCAGCAGATCGGGATTACCCCCCGGTATTCCATCAATAACAAATAAAGGACTCGCACTACCCGTAACAGAAATCGCACCCCGCAGCTGGGTCGCTACTCCAGAATTTGGATTGGATCCACTCCTGGAAACTTGTAGACCAGCTACCTTACCCTGTATCAAATCCAGAGGATTTCTTGCCCCGCTTTGGCGAAATTGATCTGCGCTGACGTGTGCGACGGATGATGTTACTTCTTTCAATTTTTGCGTACCATAACCGACAACAACCACTTCATCCAATTGACTTTGATCTGCTTCCATTCGTATGGAGACATTGGAACCTGTAACAGTGACTTCTTTCGCTTTAAAGCCGATGGAAGTCGCAACCAGCACCTCTCCAGACTTAGCCTCCAAAGAGAAATTACCCGATGCGTCTGACTGGGTACTTTTGGAAGTCCCCTTTACAGCAATTGTAACTCCTGCAACTGGCTTACCGTCACTATCAACTACTTTACCTTGAAGCTGCTGTTGGTTTGTAATTGATTCCTTAAATAAACTGTTCTCAAAAACAGTTTTAGAATTAGCCTGGGCTTGCTTGATGGTAGAAGCCAGGACAATAAGCGAGAAAAACAGCTTGGATTTTCCTTTCAAATGCGCCATTGTTTTTAAATCTACTTTGGTCATATATCTAGTTATTGAGTTAATAAAACGATTTAGCAAATTGACACAATCGTTCTGTTTATAATTAATATTTTAAAAGTATTACATTGGTATGGAGGTGCGTTTTGAATGAATATAATCTCAGATTAACCGCCCCAATTTACAGATTCACGAAAATAAAAAAGACGAAAAAAATGACATTTTAATTTAGCAAAATCGTTTTTATGTTTAAAACATAAATTACTCGAAATCAAATTGGTTTGCTATGCTACTTTAGTGTATTTTTAGTTTAGTGTGTAATTCTTACTTGAAAGTACGTAATAAAATGCAAGAGTCAAAAAAAAATCATATCACTAGGATAATATCAGAAAAGCATAATTAAAAGAAAAGACCCATTATTACAGTTATCATAATCAATAGTGCTTAACTGTAGGATCTGTTTTCCATGTATGTTTTGATATTTTATCAATAAGTGTATGTAACAAGATACCTAATTCATGGTCTATTGAGTAAAGACCATCAGCGCACAGGTAGGGCAATTTCTTAGACCTAGAAAGCAAAAAAAGTTCAAAGGTCCGCCAAGCCCCTAAAAACAATGGAAATATCCCAACGGGATGGTAAAGTTTATAATTACATTTAAGATAATAATTAAAAACTAACTACAGCTAGACAAGAACTACATACTCACCTTAAAAAATACCCATTTTTAAGGTGAGCTCAATAATTGACCTTAAAACAAGTACAAGAACTATAAGCTCACCTTAAAAAGTACTTCTTTTTAAGGTCACCCTCAAACAGTACTAAAAACTTACTTGTCTACAATAAAACGGTTCTTTGCAATGTGATATGCTAAATCATAAGATAGAAATTAAAGATAACGATGGAAACTAAAGGCAGAGCATCGTTCCATTCAACAACTAATACTAGAGTAGTAGTTGTACGTAAAAAACATCATTAACTACTACCATAGTAGTAGTTAATGATTACTGGCTACATCCATATCAAACGCTATACGCACCCTGTAGATCTTGGCAGATATCTCTATTTCCATAACACCCGACTCTGGGTCCAATAGCTTGAGAAGATCTTTAGTTCGCTGCTGAGAGGTACCTGTACCCGTTGAGACCCTGCATGTCTGAGAAAGACCATTTATCACTTCCAGCATAACAATAGTTTCGTCTTTTAATCCAACCGTAATGCAAACAGGAAAATCCCGATTATCTAAGTCACCATATTGAAAAGCATTTTCAACCAGATTGATCAAGAGCATGGGCGGTACCAAAATGGAAGAAACAAAAGCCACATCTCCCCTAATCTGCAGAGATATAGGTTTCCCTTTTCGCAGTTCATAAATCTGCCGGATCAGTTCCACCTGATCCAGTTCATCTTGACAAGCGATCAGTTTTTTACCGTGATGCATCATATAAAACCTAAAAATCCGATTACACCTTTCCATTGCATTTATGGCAGCCTGAGGATCACGGCGGACCAATGGCTGGATGATGGTCAACGTATTATTGAGAAAATGTGGCGAAAGCTCTTGCTGTAGCAACTGCACTTTCAATAATGAATACGCTTTCAGTAGCAGATCATACAGCATCGTCGATTCTTGCAGCAACTTCCAGTCACCGTATCCAACCTTCCAGATATACATACATAGCCCAACGATGGAGGGCAAGAGGAAAATCACAAATACATGCCAAAAATTTTGGATATCCCATTCACCTTCGGACCATTCCAATCCACCCCATAACCAGCTCCCACCTAATACAATAATAAGAATCAGCGCATAGAGCACTAAAAAACCGATAGCCAAGAAAACGATATGAGGTCGGTAAAGTTTAGATACGAATGGTAAAAGAATATAGCGTGAACTAAAATATAGCGAAAAATACGTGAGGCATAAAAAAACAAAATCCAACGTACCATTGAAATAACCGGGTACTACCAAATAAAAGTAGATCGCTAAAAATATAATGGAAACCCCCGCAAGCAAGCATTCCCCAATAAGATATGTTTTTCGCTGTCTATGCATGCAAGAATTAACAGATTAATAATTAGGGTCATGCTTTGCAAAAAAGGAAGCGACGTCCTTCTTTCCCAGATTATAGACTACAAGGATCTCATTGCCAACAGTCAGTTTTTCGTTTTCGTAATGTTTCACATAGTCCATATTAACAATCTCAGATTGATTGATACAGATCAGATTTTCTAAAAACCAATATTTTTCTTTAAAATCCTTAACGGTACTCGCCGTTCTTGCTATTTTAACCAGTAGACCCTTTTCATTTTGACCATAGGCATACAGATAATTACCCGATTTCTGTAAGTACCTCACATCACCGATCATGATCTTGATGAAGCTACGCACCCGCTTACCCATTTCCTGCTGATTATTTTCCGGCAATTGATCCATCATGAGATAGTCCAATTTAGGTTTACCCGCATTTCGCATCATACGACGATATTTATCCACCAATGCCAGGAGCAGATCATCTGCGATCGGTTTTACCAAAAAGGCATCCACCAAATGCTTCCATGCCTCCGCTGTATATTTTTGATGTCCTGTGCAGCAGACAAAATAAAAGCAGTACGACTTTAATAGCGTTGCTGCCTCTAAACCCGTGACATCAGGCATCTCGATGTCACAGAAAATGAAATCTAACAGGCGGTTTTGTGTTCTTAAAAACTTATGCGCCTGTGATACACTATCAAACGAACCAGTGATTTCAAATAATCCCGTTTCAATCAATTTATCTTCAATTGCGCAACGCACCAAATACTCATCATCAATAATAATAACGCGGTGTAGACTCATAAAATAAGTGTAATATAACTGGAAATATAATTATTAACCCGTAATGTAATAAAAAATATTTAAACAATGAAAAATAGTATAACATAGTATATAAATAGTTACTATTTAATTGATAGATGAAATTAGGGATATTGATCTCCGACAAATCAATATTCTAGAAGATGAAATACAACAAAAACCTGACGATCATGGCAGCCACTGCTTTAGTGATCAGTATAGTTCACTTGACAAAAAAAGAAAAGACACCTGCGAAAGCCGATCCTATCGTAACTGTAGCACTATCGACATTGGACGAGCCGATAAAAGATGGACTCAAAACCAAAATTTTCACCATCGCTGATAAACCTAAAAACATTAAGTAAATCAATAAGATTTTCATCAAAACCCTATGAAACAACGTTGGACCCGAAGGTTACTGTATAGCCTATGTGCTATTCACTTCAGTATCGTCGCTGACACCAATTTTGGGCATCTGTATAAGCATCTTCCAAAGTCAAAAGAATTCACATATCTGCATGTCCTATTTAGTAAACTGATAGATGCGCACTTTTTAGGTCTTTACGCTTCCTATACAGGTATTCACGGCGGATATGCATTTTACAGCCCATCTGTAGGCAATAGCTACCAGATACATTTCCATTGCCAGTCCAATAAGGTCAACAGTTATTATAATTCGCCCGGCATCCGTACTGAAACCGGGCGGATTCGTTATCAAAGTTTTCTCGATATGAGTACGATATTTTTAGAAAAAGGTCAAGAAGAAGCGAAAGAAAGTGTACGCCTTGCCGTACAGCTAGCTACCGAAGAACTTATAAGACAATACCCCTCAGATAGCATTGTGAGCACGTTAATAACCAAGCTCACGCCAACTTTAGCAGCACTTCGATCAGATCACCATCAAAAAACCGTTTACGTTTCGCTTTATCAGTATGCAAGCACAAGCAGTACAACTCACCTCTGATGGTTCGGTTCTATGGGGCATGTACCTGTTGCCCAAAGGGATCGGACTACTATTGAGCCTCGAGATGATACAGCTATGGCCAGATTTGGAATTGCTCTATTCGCATCATCTCTTATCAGCCAGTCATATCCAGCAATATCAATTACCCTGGTCTATGTTCATCATCAACACCGATCTGATCTATGTATTTGCAGCATTATACATCCTGAGTGGATTATTCATGTGTTTTCATTCGTACACATTTCTTCCTACACTCAGCCTTTTCATCTTACATTACAGCTTTTTTGTTGCTAACAGTGTGTGGAGTTATGGGGTCGACTATCTCGCGCAGACAGGTTTATTTTTCAGTTTACTGTTTGGAGGCCGGCAAGCATTACAACTAAAAAGGCAAGGGTTGACAAACCTTGGCACCACATTTTTCCGTTTACAGCTCATCGTTGTTTATTTCTTTGCAGGACTCGGTAAAGCCTTTGGCGAAACCTGGTGGAATGGCGAAGCGGTATGGAAAGCGATCCACCAGCCTATTGGTGCCAGCTACTTTTCGGTCCCATTATCTGCTTATCGTTACGAATATCTTTGGATCCTTTTAGGCATCATCACCATACTGCTGGAACTCTGCTATCCACTGGCATACATAAAAAAAACATTTCGACCACTCATTATCAATGGTATCATCCTGATGCATATCGGCATAGCCCTGAGTATGGGTTTGCTCCATTTTGCCTTATTGATGATCTGGTACAACCTCTGTGCCTGGGAACATCCCTTATTGAATATCGCCAAGCCAAATATAAAACCTCTTGAACGCTCCAAGCCAAAGCTGCAGGTGCCCATCGCGACAGAGACAATCAATACAACGAAAGGAGGTACGAAGTAATCTAACTCTCTAACCTACTAATCCTCTAACTTTTTAACAAGTAACGGAAAAGTCTACCCTTTCTAATTACTAAATACTATAATCTAATTACTATAAACTAACCACCTAATCAATGATCAAAACCTATCACTTTCCTATACCCGAAGTTGCACAATTCAGTGGACCAATGCACAACTTTCTGCCACAGCATCCTGATGTTACTACAGTTAAACACCAAACCGAAAGTCTCCAGCTTGTGGACATGTATCTGGACTATCATTCAGTACTCCTTTACCGCATTGAAGCATATGCTGAAGCAGACTGTATCTTGCCACTTAAAACAGAAAAATCAGATTTTCATTTGCTTTATGCTTTCAAATCCCCTAGTCAAATTATTATCAAAAACAACAAGAGCGAAGATCATATTCAGCTACCAGGTGGACATGGCACGTACGCCTATGTACCGAAAGGAAAATTTTCCGTCCACTTGCAGTACGGTCATTATCTTGTCTATGGTTTATTAATTGATGTAGGTTTTATTCGGGCTAACATCTTTCCCTCACATAGCTTTCTCTATGAATTTAGAACCGCAAGATTACGGGATAAAAAGAAATTATTCCAGACCCCGATCTGGCCTATCAAAGAAAAAACGAGTTATCAGATCCAGCGATTAGAAGAGATTTTTTTTCATTACCATCCCGGTCATGAAGCCGAGATAATCAAAATGCTCTATATCCTATTTGACATTGCTAAGTTCAAACAATTTACGAGTTATGAATGGCTTGATCCAAGTGAAGATCTTGCTAAACGTGTACGAGGCGCTATACAAGACCTCGTTAGTCAAGAATTTAGCAATCTATCACTAAGTGGATTATCTGAAAAATTCAGTGTCGGGCACAAACGGCTCATTGCTGTACACAAACAGTATTTTGGCCTGACTTTGCAACAGTACCTGCACGAACTTATTATTATAAAAGCGAAAGAAAAGTTAGCCCTGTACACTGTAGGTGAAACAGCCACTTATTGTGGCTATAGCGAGGTAAGCAGTTTTTCCGATTTTTTCTTTAAGAATGTGGGCATGCGACCGAGCGCTTATCAGCAACAAATATTGGCAAAAAAAAATAAAGTAAGCAAAAGAGCCAATTATGATCAATAATTGGCTCTTTTGCATCTTTTAAAAGTGAGCTACCACTTAACGGGTACACCTTTAAAGTTAAAAGGTATTCCACTCGCACCTCTGCCGATCAGCCTTAAACTTAATAAGCTGATATCGGGTACTTTTTCTTTTATCTCATCAAATATAATAATGAAACCATAATTGATATCTTTAACAGCATGCGCAATATGCAACGTTCCTGTCGGTTCATTTAGTGGACCAGCGTTATAGCTTTTGTATAGATTACCCTTTGGATCGACAAGGTCTTGATCTGAAAACTGGATCACCTGATCGCCATCGCCTATATATTTTACTAAGCCCTCGACACATACTTTACTCTCCTTCATGTACACGCGGGTAAGTTTAATGGTAATATCATCGGCAGTTAGTTCTTGCGCACCCTCCCTTAGCGCTAATGCATTTTTTAAATAGTCATTCCGCTGCATCTGTTCTTGAAGTTGGCCTTTTACTATTTTCAATTCTTTTGCTAGATCAGTTTGCGCAGAAGCTCGTAGAGCAAACAAAAACAAGATTATTAAGGCTAAATAATTTCTCATTGATTTTATAGATTGGTTATTAATTAACGAAAGATAAATATTTTTAATTATTCGCGCAACAGCTTATCATACTTATAAAAAACGTAAGAACCACAATCTCACCTTAAAAACCACCCTATTTTAAGGACAACTCCATATTTGACCTTAACCAAACTCCACACTAACAATCTAACTACTATGAACTAACCGACTAACCCTCTAACCTCTTAATTAGTAACGAAGTGACAAGTGATCAAGTGACTGTCATTTCTAACCAAATAACCTTTTCACCTTCTAGCCCCTTAACCTTTTCAATAAAAAATTCCGAAATCGTGTTATGCCGATCGCCGAAATAGAATTTTTCGATACGCGCTACCTTTGAGTAAAGATGTAAAAAATATAAAAACATGTTACAGCACAACAGACATATCAACAAATACAACTTGAATAGCCCGAAAGGAACTGCTTTGAATAGTAAGAGTAAGTCTGCTGTATTGTTAGTGAAATTTTGGTTAAAGCAAATTACGAAGTGCATAAAAATTGTTCTATCGAATTGGAAAGAAATAAGCGTCATTGTCATCAGTATATTACTGATGATTTTATGGATACCTGTAGTGTTCAATAAGATCGTAAATTTTACAGAAAACAAAGCAAGTATGCTGAGGCAACCACTTCCGCATACTTTAGCCATCACATTGACTTATGCTGTTCCTGCCATTGAGATGTTGACATCCATTTTGTTATGTATCAATAGTACACGCAGATTAGGCTTATTATTTTCCGCAGCCTTGATGAGCATTTTCACAGGCTATGTGGGGCTGGCTGTATTCCATGTCTGGAGTGACAACCTACCCTGTAGCTGTGGACTGATCGCACCGATATCATGGAAACTTCATTTTTGGTTTAACCTCGAATTCATGCTTCTTAGTATAGCAGGATATCTGCTTACAAAAAATATTAAGGTTGAAAAAGCCCGTTTATGGAAACCAGGCCATACGCATAAAACAGAATAGTAACATATGCCACAGCGGAATCATGATGCTAGGTTATCAGGAGGAAGGGCGCGTCTGCCAAAAGACTGGGATTACCCATATGTTCCTGTTGATGGCTACGAACAGAAAAATCAACAGCACTAGGAAATTAAAAAAACAACATTAAAATACGAAAAATGTATGAACAAAATTAAAAAATTTGCAATGTCTCTTCTAGGAGGAGGAATTGCAGCAGCAGCATTAGCTTTTACATTAATGTCTGCGGGAGTTAAGGACAGTGAAAAAACTACACAATGGCATTCAGTAACTTACGATGCGCTAGAAAACAAACATCGGATCGGAAGTCCATTAGGAGGTAATCCAAGTGGAGACTGCATTGAAGCACCATCTGGTGTGCAGATGTGTGCGGTTGAGTATGATAATTCTTCAAATCCGACCATTGAATTTGTTGAAGATCTACCTGGAACTCCAAATAAGGCATTTACTGAAGAGCCTTAATTAAATCTATAAGACTGTATAGGTCAATAATTAAACTAGACCTATACAGTCTTTTTAAATCGTCCTTTAGTTTCTAATATTTGGAAGTAAACCACCAATATTAACAACATCTTGTGGTATAGGTAAAATCCACTTCGAACTATTTAAAGGCAATTCGAAAATATTATTCTCTATATGTCTTATCAAACCTTCTTTTAATAGGCCCTCTTTCCTAAATCTCTTCAGATCTCCCCATCTTTTTCCTCTAAACACTAGCTCTTTTCTTCTTTCATTTAAAATGATCGGAAGTAACGTAATATGAGAGATTCGATTCACAGGTTCAAAATCTTCTTTTTTATAACGATTCTTCAATAAAGTATTTAAATCCAGCAGCGCTCCTTCTACTTCACCTAATCGCGCATAACATTCCGCTCTTATTAATAAAATCTCTGGCACTGTTAGCCCACAAAAATAATTTGCGGTTAGTCCCGAATAATGTCCTTTAAAGGTATACACACCTGCATTATTGTAGAAAAAAGCATTCTTTCGCAAATCAGAAGATAAATAACTATCGTAAAGCAAGCTATCCACAATTAATCGAGAATTGGATAAAATCGTAGCGTTATTCATTTGAGAATAAAATATTACCTCTTCATTTCCTTGACCGGTCCTTGGAAATGGCAGATTTACATTTACATCTATATTATTATAATCTATAATATTTTTATTCACCTGTAATAAAGAATCTGCATAAATCTTAGCATCTTGATATTTCCCCATTTGTAGATATAAGTTTGCAAGAGCTGCCCATGCTGCCATTCTACTTGGTAAAGTATTATATTTGGCAATTATAGGGAGTAAGATTGCCGCTCTCTTTAAATCTGATTCGATAAATTTTACTGTTTCTAGTAAAGAAGATCGATCATATTTTAAATTAATATTTGAAGATTGCCTCAGTGGCAGTCCTAGTTTTATTGCGGCTGTATCTTCATCATATTGATCACAAAACACCTGGCTTAAAATAAAATAATTGTATCCTCTTATAAACAGAGCAGAGCCAAGTACATTATGATATTCTTTTTCCCCACTTTCATTTTCACTTAATTTCTCAACTCCTTCCAATATAAAATTGGCATACAATATCCTTTCAAAACCTTGATTCCAATCCAGGCTTGATTCTCCCTGAAAGATATCTTTCTCCCAAACATATCCATTTTTTTGTGTAGCAGAAGAAAGATTATTCCACGTCACACCCTTAACGTAAAAGTCATCACTACTCACCTCTCCTAGAAAAGGATATCCATAATTTAGCACCCAATTGTTTAGCATAGTTTCGTAGTCGTCTAATGTAACCGGAATTACCTGAGAGCTATCTTGCTTGACATCTAAAAAATCTTTCATGCAGCTGATGTTTAAAAGCGGAAAGATAATTACCACAACTAAGCATATCGCTTTATTTCTTTTTACTTTCATATTTCGAAGAATTAAAGATTAATTTTTGTTCCAATTATCAGTTGAAACGGAATAGGATATAATCCCCCAGCATCAGGATCAATATCCACTTTATTACTTTTCCATAAAATACCTAAATTTCTGAGATTTAAATATAACTGCGCATTCTCTATTTTTAAAGGTTGCAGATATCTACGCCCAAAGGAATAAGAAAAAGTCACATCTTGCAGTCTTATCAGATCTCCTTTTGTGATCAAAGCCTCACTGTATAAATAAGCTTGATCCCGACGCACATTTGTGCTCAAAGGCATCGAAGGGATAGTGGTATTCTTTTCGTCACCAGCCTTTTGCCATCTCTCTAAGTAATCAACATGAGTTATTTTATTTGTTCCAAACAAACTATTGTAACTGATGCTGGGTCTACGAAATACATGTCCAAATTTGTATATTACATTTGCTCCCATTGAAAAACCTTTCCATTCAACATGATTTCTTATAGAACCAAAATAAGGAGGAGAAGATACACCCACTCGAAGCGCATCCTGTAATTCTAAATTGCTGAAATAAGAATTATAATCCGTTGAAAGTTTATTATCAAGCATTATTAATGGAGAACCATTTGTCTCATCCAATCCTATCCAAGGTATGGCGTATACTTGATTTACAGCATCGCCAACAACAATAGGCACAGCAGAGACTGATCCGAAAAAGTCTAATCCTTTTGACGAAAAAGGAGTATAATATCGCGTAACTTCATTACTAACCTTACTGAAAAGCCAATTTGTTTCCCATCGCAATGTCTTATTGATATTTATTGTTTTCAATTCAATATCAAAACCTTTAGTCATTACATTTGCGTAGTTGCGCCTATTATCGAGATTATAATTTAATCCTAAGTTGAAGATTCCAGTAGTTGGATCCAACATATCTTTACCAATTAGATTTGCTCCTTCCTTTTGATACCAATCGAGACTTCCAGAAATTCTATTAGACCAGATGCCGAAATCAGTTCCAATATTAATTGTATTTACTTTCTCCCATTTCAGATCTGGATTTCCTACGCTCTGTAATCTTCCCATAGATTTTCCATTTATGCTGCTATTTGAATAAGCAATATATGGTAAAGAAGAAACTGTACGAACCGTATTACCATTAGCACCAATCGTAAAACGCCATTTTAAATTATTCAACCAGTCAAATTTCATAAAAGACTCATGAAGCATATTCCATGCAGCCCCCAATGACCATAGAGGAACCCCTTTTTGATTAAAATCCACACCGAATATATTAGAAGCATCCCAGCGTAAGCTCCCCGAAAGATAATAACGATGCTTATACCCATAAGAGAAGTTTCCGTAGTAGGAAACAAATCGATCAACATACAGCGTACCTGCAGAAGAACCATTTATAATACGTGCTGAGCCCATAGGTATTGTTGGGTACACTTGAGTATAATCCAACATCGAGTTAAATACTAATATATCATTGTCATATCCATATAGTTTATTTGCACCAAGCATTTGTTTTTGTTCTTCACGTATTTCTGCACCTACTATAGCGTTAATCGCATGATTATTTCGAAATGAATAATCAACATTTGCTTGTAGTCGTCCATAATGAGTCTTAAATTTTGAATTTGATGTATTCAAAATCCCTCCATCAGGTATGGGGCTATTCCCATCCATTTGGGTAAATCTGTTCACTTCATGTCTCACCAAATAAGACTCAGGAGCATAATATTCTCTTCTACCGCCCTGATCTAATTGAAATTGATAGCGCGCTTCAAAATTAAGAAAGCTAAACGGTTTAAATCCGATATGAGAAACCGCTCTCAGATTGCTATTTTGATCGGTTTTATCATTTAAGTTCAATTCGTCAAGTGGTCTATAATGCCAATCTTGAAGCCCTTGGTTCAAAGCATCATCCGTATAAGCGAACCGATTATTCTTCACTATTGGAAGTGCATTTCCATGTATATCTGCAAGAGTAGCGTAAGTATAAATTTCATCTAGTCCAGTAGGTCGCAGATCAGACATAGCAACGCCATTATTTTTGTTCTTATGAAAAACACTATTTAATTGAAATGAGAAATTAAACATTTTTGAAAAGTTGATATTTTCACTTAAGGTCATTGTTAAACGATCTCTAGATTCGTTGACCAGACTGCTATTTAATTTATCCCATCCGGCCGACACATAATATTGTTGTTTTTCACTCCCCCCAGAGACGCTAACACTTTGCTGGGTAGACACAGCTGGGCGATAAAGATATTTTTGTGCCTCTTTTCGAATATCATTTTGCTTTAGCGATTCTATTCTTTCGTTCGCCATCGTTGAAGTAATCTTATTATCAGCTAAATCAAATAAAATATCAACCACCGGAGAGACTGCTGTCCAATTATTTTTTGTATATCTTCCTGCTTCAAAAAGTATTTTTTCCAATTCTATTTGATCAGAAGGAGCTAAAAACTTTTTTGAGTAAAAGAGATCAGGAGTGTTATCTACAGTAAGACTAGAATGAATCAATAGTCTTGGCTTTTGATTTATAACACCTCTTTTTGTATTTATTACAATTACCCCATTACCGGCTCTCGCTCCCCATATAGAGGCTGCAGCCGCATCTTTCAAAAAAGTTATATTATCGATATCATTTGGATTAATAGACTCAAGCTCTCCTTCATAAGGAAAATTATCCAATACAATAAGTGGCTTAGTTTCACCATGGATAGTCCCCCATCCTCTTATACGAACATCAGGTTTGCTATTGAGAGATCGTACTGTTCCAGGATATTCAAAATTTAAACTACTACTGATACCTTCAAGTCGACTCCATATATCCGGAGTTTGAATCCGATTGAAAGTTTTATTATCGATATACGAAAATGCACCAGTAGCCCTTTCCTTTGGAATTCTCTGATATCCTGTCTGTACTAAAACTTCTTCAATTTCATTTACTGATTGTTCCAGTTCCACAGATAATTTCTGATTTTTTAAAATGGGAATTATAATAGATCTATAACCCACCATAACTATTTTCAATGTATCAATAGTATTCGTTTGCTGAATAAAGAAATGGCCAGTCTTATCAGTGGAATATATTTGACCAGATGAAACAAGTCTAATATTCACTCCTTCCATTGGTTCACGATTTTTTGCATTCGATATATTACCTTTTACTTGACTTAAAGAATTTACTGAATAGCAAATTCCTAATAAGAAAACAATAATTTTCATCTCTTTACTCCTTTCTCTCTATAGGTCCAATCTAGGTTCCGAGGCAGTTTTACATCTTCTCCCTCTAGATAACGTCCTATCATTTCCTCTCCAAAATCCTTAGCATCACTAATGTTTACAACCTTTCTATTTTTAATCCACACAGTTCTACTTATAACATCGCGATCAAAAAAATAGCGATTGAGCACGTATCCATTTAGACCAATAACAGTTGGGGATTTCCAGCCTCGCTCTAATACAAAAGGTTTAACTTTATAATCGAAATCGAGGTGTACTCCAATTAAGATTATTTTGTTAGGAAGTTTAGATTGTAGGCTTTCCCATTTTATCATAGACTTAATACAGGGGCTACACCACGTTGTCCAGAAATCTAGTACTAACAACTTTTGCGAAGAGAAATCTCGCAATGATATGATTTGTTTTTCACCCAAACTATCAATAACCTGTAAAGATAGATCCAGAATATCATCTGTTAACGTATCTCCAATACGTAGTGGATTCACAAATGACGTATCCACCACATATTTATATAGAGGAAATAATCTTACATCATTTTTAGGATTAGACTTGATACGTATAATATTAATAGGATCGCTGTAGGGTACAATACGATGTCCATATACCCCACCGCCATTACCTTTTGTCTGAGCATGACTTATACCACTTGTCGAGATAAACACAACTATTGTCAGTATTTTAGTTATTAGCAGATACCCTTCTCCCTTAGATTTAAATAGCTTCTGGATCAATTTCCAAAAGCCAATGCTATATATATTTAATATTTTGATCATATTTTTAGACATAATGTGCCCATACTCCAGTTCATACCGAGGGAGACTTGATTCTAAAGTCTTTTTTAGCCCTCGGCAGAAAGGGATCTATAAACACTGAAACTTTATTTTTTAGTTGCTCTCCGCTAATCTTAGGTAGAACTTTCCTGCTTGAGCACGACTTCTATTCTTAACTAAATGATTAAGTTGCTCTTTCTTCAATACCACGACTCGCTTTTTAAAAACTCCTTCCGGTAAAAGGCTTATCATAACAGGTTTTTTGAGGATTGGAATACGTTTTTTAGACTGGTATGAAAACATTTCTTCCTCTGGGGATAGCGCATAGCTTTCCCTTTTGCTATTTTTTAGCATTCGATTAAGTGTTACGTTAAGCACATTTTAGCGGGCTGGACTCTAGAAATCCAGCAACCTGCTATTAACAGCTTAACAGTTAAAAAATAAGATGGAAAAAATGCAATAATATGTCTTCAGTACGTATTAAAATTTTTCTTCGTGATTGCATTTTATATAATTCGAATAAAAACCGATTCATATTATACAGAAAATCTATACAAATAAAAGCTTAATCATTGTTTAGCAATAAAATATTCGTTACTTTTAATGTGTGAAATTTTAAGGAATCGAAATCCTATTGCTTTTGCGCTGATTGTGAAGCTATGAATCGGTAAAACCAACAAGGGATCGGACAGTTAAAATGGCTCTATATTATTATCGCCATTATTCATTGCCCATCACAGGTAGATACGCCCTTTTGGTTTTAATGGATGACAAGCTATTCCGGTTGTCGGAGCTTGTTTTTTATCAACGCATTGATAGCGCTATGCCCTGCCCGATCCTGGATCGGCAGACGTAAAAATGGATTTTTGGACTCTTTTCTTTTCATCATTATTCGGTTAATAAAACATTGGTTAATGAAAATAAGTCTCGTGCGGAAGGTTGTGAAGGTTTATATAAAAGGTAAGCTCCACTATTTTCCACTGACACCTGGTACGGCAAAGAACCGATGACGCAGTTTCCAATAGGGAGCTTACCCCTTCTAATTGTAAATGTACAAAAAGGATGGGGGTTCACAAACCCTATCATCTCGCGTCAGTTGAAATTTGCCGTTTCGGTGTCGAGACTACAATCAGGTAACTAATTGATACTCAAATATAAGAATTTAATATTAGTAATGAAAAATAATATTCAAGAAAACATAGAATCATCTGATTATAAGGATATTAAATTTAAAGAATTTAGAGAATATCTATATAACAATATCAAAAAGAGCAAATTAAATAAAGATAATAAAGAAGAAACCAAAGATAGAATTCAAGATTTAATTACTAAGAATGGTAGTGATAAGTTTTTTGGAAAAATGTTCTACATTACTTTAACAGAGCTCAAGAAAGATATAGATATTGCTTGTGAAGACTTGTTTCATGATTACGAGTATGAAGGAATAAAACCAACGAACAAGAACAATAGTAAATTCTCGATTTTTGTATCTGGAATAAGTTTGAATGACGCAGAAATAGCAAACGCCATTGGCGCTAGCGGAAGTAGGGTAAGTAGGGTAAGAAATAATACTGACGAAACAGATTTTTATCCATATCAGGTATATGCTCTCGCAAAAATTTCTAATATCCTAGCCAGCCAACTTTTCGACTACTTCTACGGTGATGGCGAACGTCCAGTAATTGGCTTATTACCGAAACCAGCTGAGGGAGATACGAAATAATGGTGGGCATTGATAACTGAATTAATAAGACAATAAAAAAAAGGGATCCTTACAGAATCCCTTTATATCTTATACTTGGTTACATTTCAGAAATGAAAGAGGCTTGACCAAGTCTTACAGTGCAAATATAGTAATTCTTAGACCAATTACCAAAATGAAAATAAATCTTAGACATAAATATCTTTCCCGATCAAGATACAATCGGTATTTATATGCCACCCATAATCATAAAGAAAAAGCAAAAAGACTGTATAATGCAAATATTAGATTGGCACAAGCATTTCATCCATTATTGACCCAATTTGAAGTAATCCTTCGTAATTCCTTAAGTAACATACTAGCGGCACATTTCATTGATACAGATTGGATTATTAATCAAAAAAATGGATTCATGAGCAATCCCTCTCTTGGACAATCACGTTATTATTTAAAAGAATGCATTATAAAATCCGAACGTAAGTTCAACAGAAGAAATACAACCATTACTAATGGTAAGCTATTAGCAGACCAAACATTTGGTTTCTGGATAGCACTATTTCTACCACATCATTATTCTTTGTTGAACGGAAAACCAATACAAATTTTCCCTCATAAACCTACGAATGAAAACCGCGCTAGTATACATGCCAAATTAGAGAAGATCAAAGATTTTAGAAATAGAGTCAATCATTGTGAGCCAATATGTTTCAATGGACAACATATCGACTGTACAGAGGCTACAGAGATCAAACAAATTCTTTATCATTTAATCAAATGGATAGATCCTGAATTAGTACCATTTTTTACAGCAATTGACAATATCAATAATAAGACAAATCAAATACACAATATTTAAAATAAAATTTTTAATTCAAAAAGACATTCTTTAGAACAATATCTAACCCAAGCCAACCTTCGAATAGTTCATGATGTTTTGATTTGTTTTCAATAGGCATCATGGATTGTCTTATGCACAATTCTACGCTGATGGTGATCGTCCAATTATTGGTTTATCACCGAAACCAGCTGAAGGAAAAGAAAATTGAAAAAGAAGGTCTATCATAAAAATCCATTCCTTTGAAAACTAAAACTTTTTAGTATATTTAGTTTATGATCGTATTGCATTTTATATATGGAGTTGTAATAGTAATAAATATTATTCAAGTTGTTCTTTTTGTCAGAAAGAGACTTGCTAATAAAAAGGCTATTTCCAAAGATTTATCAGCTTCTAAGTAAGATTGAATAAATTGTAAACTTAGTTGCTTTTCACTTGATTTTTCATCTACATATAATAACAGAAAGGACTTCGATATTTTTGAAGTCCTTTTTTATCAAAACAGGTCTAGTTAAATGACGATAGCTCAAATTTCACAATCTTACTTTTGCACTCGGCCTAGAACCATATAAATTTAGAATAGTTCATGATAAGTTGATTTACTTTCAGTAGGCATCATGGATTGTCTTAAGGACAATTCTACAGTGATGGCAAGCGTCCAGTTATTGGCTTATTATCGAAACCAGCTGAAGGAAATGAAAGTGAATGGTAAGGTCTATCATAAAAGGCCTTTCCTTTAAAAACTAAATCTTTTTAGTATCTTTAGTACAAGATTGTGTAGCGCTTCAAATTTGGAGATTTAACAGTCAAGTTATCCCTTTTTTTCAGGATAAGGCTTTTAAATAAAACATCTATTTATACAGATTTATCTGCTACTAAGTAAGATTGAATAAATTGTAAATCTTAGTTGCTTTTCACTTGATTTTTCATCTACCTATAATAACAGAAAGGACTTCGATATTTTTGAAGTCCTTTTTTATTAAATCAAGTGTAAACCAAAAATCACTTATTTAAGCAAATTAAAAATGCGAAATTGGTAATCGGCAAGCATTTACTATTTTATCCATATTACAGGTGATAACGAATCCCTACAGAAAGATAATTGATATCCATAGCATCCTCAAATGGATAGTATTTCACTTTGTAACCTGCAAAGACCGTACTTTTAACGGGGTTAAAACGATACGAAACTCCAATTGTTGGATTTATAGCTACATAATTTTTCTTAGCATATCCTGATATTTTTTTATCTTCAAATTCAACAACAATCTTTTGTTTGTAAAAATCTCCTGATAAACCTATTCCACCATAGATATTAAAATTACTTTTCGTTTGGTCATTTATATTGTAAATATAATCCGCGCCAACTGTTGTCATATGGACATTACTATAGCCACCAAAAACCTGTATTCCACTGTGATTATTAAGGTCATATTTACCATTTATACCATAAAAAGTATCATAGGTTGGAGCTTCCAACATCATGTCACTAAAGACACCTATCGAATATTTTGAAATTTGTGCTTTTGTTGTTAAAAAACAAACAAAAACCATAAAAAAGGATAGAAGTATATTTCTATTCATAAGCTATATTTATTAAAAAATTAGTATTCACCATATCGTATTTATATAGTGCGAGTATTAGAATCTCAATATTATTATTAAAGTTTTTATACTTTATTACATAAGGTGAATCCCAATAAAAAAGAAATTGTTAAAAATGAAAATTTCATCTACAGGATAAACTAAAATTAGTTTTGGAAAATTTTACCAAACATAGGAAAATTAAAGTCGGCAACAAAAAAATCCCACAACTCAAATGCGCAAACGAACATTATAATTGACAAAAATTAAGGAAAAGATAGTTATCTTAGAGAAGCACAAGAATATATCAACAGATTACAGATAATTTTTTTAAATTTAATCTTATTGTAAACTGCTAAAATTAACGACCGTCCTACAATTTTGAAAAGAGAATCACTGTGCAACAGGTTTGCCATACGTGGCTATTTGCTACTTTTACTTTTGATGCAATTTGGATTACCAGCTTTACCACAGGCTAGACAATCCAGCAGTCCGGTTGTGCCCCCCGCCATTAAGATGGATAAATCCATATTGCGGGCATTACCACAGGCTATGCAACCCAAGAGTATGGTTTTCTCCACTCGCCCTGAGGCGGAAAGTAAGAGCCAAAGAAGACCTTTGATTATTGATTCGATTTCTCCCTGTTATGTTTTAGATATTGATCCTGAAGAGGAGGAGGGTGTTTTTACAATCACAACGATACCACCCGCACCAAATAAGGGAATAAAAGTTTACCTCCAGCAATTAGCCACAACAATGGGTCTGCCTGCAGTTAAACCCAATAAAGGTCTAAAATCTGACTCAATCAGTGTTCAGTTTCTTATATTCAAGAATGGTTGGATCGCTGCTTTAACAAACACAGAACCAAATACCCCTACCCCTAGCCACGGAGTCATACTGCATGCAATCAAAAAAAATGCATGCGTTTGGAGGCCCGCCTTGCAGGCAGGAAGACCCGTGGTATACCTACTAAAAATGGTGATCTACTATAGCAGGGATGATAAGGGAAATATCCTGTCGTTAGATAATCTTTACTATCGCCCTAGCGCCAACATCCAAAAAAAATCATAACCAAAAAATAGTATTTAAAAAAATGCAGTTTGATAACATTCCTACCTGTTCAAAACTTGCGAACGTCAGTTATAGGATTACCTGTCGCAGATGAACGAAAGGAAAGTGAGGGATAAAGACTATTGATCTTCGCAAGCAGATAAGAATCAATAACAAGTGTAAATATTACCTGCGTTAGATAAACGAGAGTAAATTTTCACTATTTTTACTACTATAAACCTTATACCGATAAAATTTAGCAAAGATTACTAATAATTCATATTAATAGCGCAAGTACAGGTAAGTCTACCTATAAGCAAAACTGGACATTATAACTTAAAATCTAAATGTCCAGTTTTTTATATAATAAAATGGACAAAATCATATATTCGATGTAATAAAAAGGTATAAAAACTACTGATTAAATAACATTCACTCTAGATATACTTCCTAAAGGCTATCTTTTTACCTATACTGATTTTACTACAGAGGTGAATAAGAAGATACCAGTACATCAAATTGATTTTAACGAGGTTGCTTTAGCAACAACCGGTTAATATCATCTTCATAATTGGAAAGTATTTCTAAAAGCATAAGCTATCCTTCTGTTTTGGGTAAATCCGGATCGTTTATCGTCACTTTTCTAAGTATAGGTAGGCATTCCGTAACCAATAGTCGGGATACCAATTGAATCCAAATAAGGTGAACTGTACCAACCTTAAAAATATTTTATAAGCTGTAATCTTTTTTGTCCTATTTTCATAATGCCTGTTTTTGTTTTCAAAAAAGTACTCCACCTCGAGACCCTTTCATACTATTTTGATTTTTTTACGACAAAATTAGTGTGTAGAATAAAAACAAGAAATTTAGCTTAGATAAGAGGTATAGAATAGGCATTTAAACTAAAACTGAATTAAGCTACTAGTTTTAGATGATCCAATATTAGCAAATAAATTATATCCTTGATAGTATCATATCATACTATCAAGGATGGAAACTCTGTAGACACAAAGTAGTTATGGATAGTGATTTTGCAGAATTATATGGGGTTGAAAAGAAAAGATTAAATGAACATGTACGGTTCAACTTAACCAGATTTCCTAAGAACTTCATGTCCACATTAACTATTTAAGAATTTGAAATCTTAAAGTCGCAAAATGCGACCTCAAGTTGGGGAGGAAGAAGATCTGCGCCAAATGTATTTACTGAATTCGGTGTTCTCATGTTATCCAGCGTAATAAACAGTGAACAAACAATTCAGGTAAGTATATAAATATGATAATTTTTGCTCAAATAAGACAACATTTAGCTGAACATAACGGCATGAACCTTAGAAACTGGTAATAAAGAAGAAATTTTTTAGGCGTGGGAGAAAAGTCTATTTTAGCATTTTTTCAAAATACACGTATCGAAATCAAATACCCTAACACAAAGAAGACCAAATGAATGAAACATTCGGTCTTCTTTATTAACATACTATATCAAACTTATTATTATACCTTAGATAAGATGAATAATAGTTTTTGTACGAAATTTATTTCAACGATACATTAGTTGTCAATATCTTCCCTGTTGACACCGGGTTTTCTTTTACCACTTTTCCATCAATTAATATCTGCGCTTTTAAAGTAGATTGATCAGATGGTCCAACAGCATTTGCACTGATCATCGTGGTTTCTTCATTGTTTGTCACAATTTCGCTTGTCCATGTCGATCCAAAATCACCTGTTTTAGTCACAACAGAATTATCAGAATAATAGACAATTGTTGAAATATTAACACCCTCTGAAGCAATCAGCTTATACTGAACCTTAGCTTTTCCACCTTCTGGAGCAGGATCATCTTTATCACTACAGCCTGTTAAAGAAAATGTTGTAGCACCAACTAACAATGTTAACAAAAATAAATTTTTTAGCTTTTTCATATATTTAATTTTAAATCTAGGCTTTTACAATTTTCGTGCCTAGGAGATTTTACTATCTTTTTAAAATCATATTTAAGCTGTTAAGATTACTGATCTACTACAGCAGGGATGATAAGGGAAATATCCTGTCGTTAGATAATCTTTAATATCGCCCTTGCGCAAACCTCCAAAAAATAGTGTTTAGAAAAAACGCAGTTTGGTGGCATTCCTGCCTGTTCAAAACTTGCAAACGCCAGTAACAAGATTACCTGTCGCAGATGAACGAAAGGAAAGTGAGGGATAAGGTTCAGTTAATATGCGAAAGACAATATATTTTATTCTTTTGGCAAGGTATTTAAAAGGTCTTTCGCGGCGACTTCTTTGATCTCGCCATTAATCTTTACAACTAATGTACCATTCTTTTCCGCAGTTTCATGAGCTAATTTGATTAAAGCCTTTTGAATACCCAATCGTATTCGCTCAGAAAAAGAAATATTATCTGCTATTTTGTCAAGTTTATTCAACATGTTCACTGCTTTTTAATCGTTAAATACTTCTCAAAATAAGTATGTTAAAGTCCAATAGAAATCTTAACCTTTCCACCTAAGCCCATCTCTACAATATCAAATAAAGTTTTAAGTGTGAGATTACTTCCATTATTTTCAATTTTTGAAATATACTCTCGCCTTTTATCAACCAATTCAGCAAGTTCTAATTGCGTTAGATGCTTTTCTTCACGCGCCTTTTTTAGTAATAACCCAATCTGAAGTGATGAAAAATCTCTTTCAAGCTCATCTCTTCTCTATGTACCAACCTCACCGTAAACGGTATCTTTAATATCTTTCCAACTTTTAATTTCCATAAATATCTATTTTTTTCTTCAAATATGATGACATCAATCATAAAGCATTTTCCTAAATCCCCTTTGTCTTAACCCCAATATTTAGTCATTTAAACTTGTGTTTTAAATGCACTACTCATCAATTCTTTTTCTGCTCTTGATATTTGTTTTGTGCCATTGTCTACTTTAATAATTCGAGATCTTGCAATTTTCTTCCTAAATTATCGTCTGATGCTAATTGCAAGACATCATCTTGTAAACCTAATACTCGGAGCACATTTAAATACGCACCAAATGCGACACTTGTATCTCCTTTTTCAATAAGGTATAAAGTTGAGCGCGCAATTCCAGCCCGCTCTGCAACTTGAATAGTTGTTAGTTTGCGACGCTTTCTTGCCAGTTTTATATTTTCGCCTACTTGCTCCATAAGTTTGGCTAACCTAGGAAAAACGACTTGTTTCTTGGTACTCATACCTCAATATTGTTTGATATTATAGACAAATTTAATCAATTTGATTGAAATAACAAACATTTATCACGCAATTAGATCCACAACAATCCGATCTTGGGGCAGTGGCGAAGTAAGGAAAAAGTCCACCTTGTCTAATTACTAAATACTAATATCCGGAAAGCTATTGAGCAAAATGGCGTAATCAGGACTGTTACGATTTCATGAGCAAGCCTGGTTTAGAAAAAATAGTAATTTTAATATTCATCTTGATCTCCTGCAATAGACAAATATTTAGATATAAAATCTGCATTTTTAATTTGTTTATTTGTGCGATCAAAGAATTTAGCATATTCAAATAAGGAGGCACAACCTGCCTCTTTGAAAATAGCAAACAGCTTCTCATTCCCTTCAATATCATAATTAATAAAGGCCTCCATAGTATCTATTTTCAAATATTGCGCATCAATTTTATTTATTGCCGTAAGCTCTTTCAGTTTTTCGCCCTCGGGCGTTCCTTCGTTTGTCAATAATAAAAATGTGCGCACAATCCATTTGTCGAGATGATGAGTAACCACAAAATAACCGATCTTATGTCTCCCAGCATAATATGCTAATAGGATATGTGAATTGCGCACGACGGTAGTATGATTTTGCGCAAAAACCAATATGTGGCCTAGATGAATAAAAGCAAGCCCCATGGAAGAAAGACTCCGCTCTTGGTAACGTCTTAGAGCATGGTGTTGTATATAGATAGGTAATTTTTCTTGTGTTTCAAAATCCTCAAGGCCTAACTGTTCTGCAGATATCAAAGCTAATTTATTCCAATCAGTACCATTTGGTGGTAGATAGCCTAGCCGCGAGATGGGGCGAATGGCATGATCTATTTCCTCTGAAGCAAGTTGATGCGGAACTCTACATAACTGCAACACATTACTACCGCCCGGTTTAATAGTACGTAATTCTGAAAGAATAAATTGAACTGATCCTTTGTAAAAATCAAAGTACTCATAATTGTAAAAATTCAGATTTGAATAGACCTCTGAAACATTTCTGTTGTACCATTCGCCTTCAAAATAAGGTTTCAATAAAGCTTTAATATCTGTTTCTTTTTTATATTCATTTTCAGGCAGAAAATTAAATACCTGAATAAGAAGTAAGACTTCTGTAAAGAAACTAGCATAACTGATTGATTCACCAGTCATCGTTTTCAGTTGAAATGTCTTTAGTCTGTCATTAAAATCTTCTTTATATTTTTTACGCTCTTTTTCATCAACGATGATCGTATGATCCACTACAATTTTCACTGTAGGATATCTTACATTATAACATTTAAGCAAAGTTGTTTTTGGAATCTTTTCAAAATATCCAGCCCCTATCAATTTTTCCAAGGCTATTCGTAATCTTTCAAAAAAGGCCTTTTGAGCCAAAATTTCATTTCCTGCGGGTGATACATATTTTTTAGATACTTTCCTTCTAGCCATTTAAATATAGTTTACTTGAAAATTCGATTAAATAGGTGAGCCTACTGCCTCAAAATATAAGGTGGTTTATTTTTAAATTTTAATATAGTGAAAGAATATTACATAAAAAAACTTAATGAATTAATGAAAAGCAGAATTTATGTTTTTACCTAACCGTGAAGAATGGGGGAATTTGAAGTCGCAAAATGTGACCTCAAGTTGGGGAGGAAGAAGATCTGCACCAACAATTCTAATGTGATGGTGATCATCCAGAAAATGGATAGTTATGCATACGAAAAAGAATACTTTAAAAGCACAATAGCTTTAAGAATTACATAAACAACAAGAGCCGCTTCAATTTGAAACTGCTCTTATTGTTTAAATGATCTTTAATTTGTTGCTAATAACATAATTATCATTCACGCTTTTCATTTTTCAACTGTTTAAGCTAGAATACCTAGTTTATATTCCTTAACACTAAGAGTAATGAAATATAACAAAGAAAAGTACAGCGGTCTTAATATTTAACCACACCATAAGCAGAAGTAATTCCACCTTTGATTTGTATACCTCTTTTAAATTCGTTTTTATCGGTATCATAGCAAGCTATGTACCACTGAGAATCTACAGTTTTCACAAATACATAAGCTTTACCACCATCGACTAATACGCCATTTGAAGGCACGATCTGAACTTTCCCTAATCCAGAATCATTTAGATTTTTGACCATCACTTTATTATTGATGTCAAAAACATAAGCGCCCAATAATGCTTTCCCATCTTTTAAATAGGTGTGCTGATCCGATTGCTGTCCCATATAACCTTCAGAGAATAAGCTATAATTTGACAAATCAAATGCATAATCTGGATCTATTTCTGTAGTACCAGCCTTCATACGCAATAAAGTGTAATACTTTCCTTCACGGATAGTCGTGAAATAATAATTTCCGCTTTCGTCGAAAAAGCTCGATTTTGTTTGATACCAGGTACCTGTTGTATGTCCATATTTATCATTAGAAGCAATCTTTTGATTTTGTAAACTTGGATAGTCCGCAGTCAGCACATAAGCGACCTGCTTTGCTGGAGCGGCCCACTCAGGTGTTAGATACAAGAATCCGACATAGATTTTACCATTTCTAATTCCTAAACTTGTTGGAGACAACTGAATCGTTGACTTGTCATAAAATTCATTTGGCTTACCAGCTTTAGCGATTGCAGGAACTTTAAAATTTAATGCCGATTCACCTTTCACAATCATGGTCGCTGTATCGATAATAAATAAACGTTTATCGATAGCTTCTGTAGCAGCATTATATGATGCCGACCAATTGATAAAATTTACGCGTCCATCAACAAATGCCGACTTCATCATCCCCAAATAGTTTCCTGGATTAGACACCACAGCATTCCCTTTTTCGACGATATCGCCAGTTGCTACTGAGTATTTAAATACAGCATTACCCTCTGTTATAAAAATATTAGACCCTTCTCTTACCCCGTAAGTTTGATCTATCTTTCCAGTCACGTCAATCCCGAATCCTACAGGAGATACCGATCCTTCTTTCATCAGGTCTTCAACCGGCAAAATATAATCATGTTTTTCTCCTGCAGCTTCCACCTGAATAGTAATACCATATTTTGAAGCTTTAGCTATTTCATCAGGTATTGTATTTGTATTATCAGAAGAGCTTTTACAGGCCGCAAAACTCAAAGCCACAACGGCCATCAGGCATGATTTTTTAAAATAAGTATTCATAAAACGCATATTTGTATAGTATATATTGTTAAAATTTAAATTAAAAGATGGACATTCTTAATTTGGTATAGAATGCACGACCTGCTTTTTGCAGTCCAAAATTATCGTAAAGTCTTTCATCGGTAAAGTTTCTAGCTTCCATAGAAATTCCGTATTTATTATGCTTCCAAGAGTAGGAAAGGATTGCAGAATGAACGTCTTGACTAGGAATATATAGTTTTGTCTCTTGAGATGCCAAATTGTCCCAGCTCATATAAAATTTATGGGTATATTGATTCATATAGGTCAATTCAATACGGGTTCCTTTTCCTAACCAATCATTTTTCCCAATTGAAACATCCACATTTCCATATAAATAAGGTCTATTGGGCAGTTGTTTGTGCAAGATCGATCCTTCCTTATCAACAGATTCTCCTGTTTGTAATTTCGTTACAATTGCTTTATCATAACTACCATTCACATTGACCCGAAACAGATCTTTATAGCCGTATTTCGCATCAAACTCGATCCCATATAATCTTGCTCCATCGAGGTTGGAGTATCGATAATAGTTCCCGGCACTGACCATCTGTATATAATTATTGGTATTACGTAAGAAAGTGGTGACATCTACATTGATAAAATGCTGATCATTAAAATATCCATTATAAAACATCCCTAGATTAACATTATTGGACTCTTCAGGCTTTAGATCAACATTTGGTAATACATACACGACATTTCCGTATAACTGCTCTACGGAAGGTAATTTATATGACTTCTCAAGCGAGGTTTTGATACCTACATCTTTCTTTAAAAGGTATCTTAAGGTCAAGCCACCACTTTTATAGTCTTTATAGTTATTATACTGGACCACATCTCCTGATATAAGTTTTCCGTCGCTATCGTATTTTCGTTCATCTGCAGTATAGCTATTATCCATCCCATAATATTTAAAGAATACCACAGAACTTAGTTTTTCATCTAACCATTGCCCTTGCCAAGCCAAATTTATCAGGTGTTTGTTTAGACGCTTTGGCCTGCTATTGATTTCTCGATATTCCTCAGTTTTCATCATATCAAAATTCTTTTGCTGATTGGTACTGAGGTTATAGCTCAAGTTGATTACTTGCGATTTTTTCTTATTGAGATTGTAAGAAAAGTCTGTCTTTGCAATATAACTTTTGTTTATAATCTGATCGTAAGCTTCTTCTTTGAATGTGCCATTGCTTTGCGGTATTCCGGACCAGTAATAGAGATACTTTGCAGTATCACGTACCTCTGTACGACTATCACCATAGCTTGCAAAAATATCAACATACAGATCCGGAAGAAATAGGCCATTTTTCCGGTACTGTATACTAGGTGTAAGGAATTTATTTTCGGACCATCGACCGCCGTATACCGATTTTATATTTGAGCCCATTTGTATTTCCTTATTATTTTCAGAATAGCTTAGGCCAAAAAGTAATCGATCTGCCCATTTCACGTTTTCAAATCCAGCCTCCAATTTTCCCATTCCCGAAGTATAGGCATCATGAAAACGGCGGGCTTTATCTACTTTTACCAATTGATTCTGCACAATTCCAGTTTCTTCATCGACAAATGATTTAAAATATCCATCCAGATTAATACCATATTTGGGATTACTGTACATCATATAATTATTGTCCGAATGGTTAAAAAAAGCATCCGCTTTGACCATCAAGCCCGTTTTGGCATCTCTCATATTTGCGATCAATGATGCTTGGTGTGTATTGAAAGAACCATATCCATAACTGAAATCAAAAAACTGTTTATTTCTACGTTTTGTGATAATGTTTACAGCACCTCCCAGTACGTCTGTAGGTAAATAGGCTGGCACAACACCTTTATAAACTTCAATACGGTCAACTAAGTTGACCGGAATATTATTCAAGGTCATGGAGCTTCCATAATTTTCCATGGGCACCTCATCAATAAATATTTTCGCATCCAGACCATTAATTTTAAACGAGAAATCCGATCCCATTCCACCATTTTCACGAATAGTTACTCCAGGAGATCGTCTTAATAATTGGTTCAGATCTGCAACCTTATCTACTTGTGTAGTCAGGTCAATGACATTGACAGCATAGCCTGATTGTTTTATTTCCTGTACCTTTCGCTGGTTTAAGCTTTGTCCAACCACAGAAACCTCCGCGAGTGATTTCTCATCACGGCGCAACTGGAAATCCAAAAAAGAATTTTCATTAGTGGAAAGATTTAAGGTTTTCGTTTCCGAATGGTAACCGACACTTGATACGCGTACATTTAAATTAGAGTTTTTTAATTTTAAGAATTGATAGGATCCATCCACATCACTTGTCGTTCCCTTATCCAATTCCCTTATATAGATAGTTGCCCCAGAGATAGGTTTTCCAAAAGTATCTTTTACGTAACCAGATAGATTAAACGTTTCTATTTTTTGTGCACATAGCAAAAGAGAGATGTGTAAAAAAAATACTGTTAAAAATAATTGTTTAGATTGCATTTACTGTTTTATTATCACTTTAAAAGGTTCTTAATTTTTCAAACCTCCATATTAAAAACACCTCACTCAGTAATCTCATTACTATAATATCAGCATCTAAACTATCTTTTTAGCTGAATTCTTGAATAGCACATTGCATATTCTTGTTCATTATCATAAGAAGAAAAAGGATGTCTGTTGAGGATTACATATGAACATCCATAGTACTAAGTGTAGTTTTAATACAAAATGTCCCGATTTATTTATACTAAATATAAATAAGGAGATTAAAGTGGTTAAAAACCAACTTTTTTAAGGTTTACTCTTACTGATTTTAAACTGATAGAGAGCTTATTACGAATTGTTTTCTCGGAAAGATCCAGAGCAGATGCAATCGCATTATTGTCCAGCCCATCTTTAAATTTAAGTACAAACAGATCTTTACTTTTGGAAGGAAGTTTTGTAATGATTTCATCTAGTCGCTGATGTAAATCTTTATACAGGATGTCTTGATCGGATTCCTGATCACCGATAATATCAACATCACTAAGATTCGTATTATCGTCTATATTAAGTCTTTTTTTGATTTCATGGAAAGCAGTATATTTTACTGCCCTTTTGAGATAATTTTCGATATTTTCAATATGTCGTTCACTTCTTTTATCCCACAGGGAGACAAACACATGTTGTACAATATCTTCAGCTAACGATTGATCATGGACAATACAGGTCGCATATGCTAGCACCTGATCCCAATAGCGTTTATAAATCAATTCGAAACATTTCTCATCAATTGATTGACAATCTATTAAATTCTTTTGAACGTCCATATCGTATGATTACTGGACAAATTTAATCTTATTTAGATACAATCCAAATAATAATTTAAAATTTACTTAAACAAATTATGAGCTTAATATCGACCATTTCGAATTGCAAATTAAGAAGATATCAATACCTTAATACGCTTTTTTTAAAACTTCATTCTCTTTTTCAAAGCTGTTATTCTTGTAAATGATAATTCAACTTTTATTATCATAAAACTCACTAAATAATCAATTTTTGAAGTAATTTTAGCGAACAACTTGTAGATCCTATCACTCAAAGACTCGTGCGCGAATGCTATTCTCATCCACCCTTGCCTAATTACTAAATACTAATATCTAAATACAAAGCTTCTAACAAACTAACCTTCTAACTTTCTCACCCCCTAACCTTCTCATCATTCCACAGCAACATTTCATTTTAATAAAGAAAAATATTATCTTTAATATTCGCATTTATGAACTTATTCTATCAACTAATATTTTCAGTACGATTTGAATCCAACACAAGAAGAAATCATCGCAGAAGCTTTTTCGATCGTGAACGAATTTTACACTAAAAACGGAAGAACTCCCGTACGTCGTGAAATGGAAAACCTCAATACGATGAGCCGCCGTTATTTTGGCACCTGGAACAATTTTATTGCAGCCGCAGGGCTACAGCCTAACGTAAAAAAAACAGAAGCTATCGTCAAAGCTGAACTATTGGCCCAATTACATGATTTCTATCAAACGAATAAGCGCATTCCCATGCGCAGAGAATTTTCTTCAAAATCGGGAAGCATCCATAAATATTTTGGATCCTGGAATAAATTTATCATTGCAGCAGGATATGATGCAAATGATAGACGTATCCCTTCGAAAGGGAAACTAAAAAACTCCTTAGTCCGGTATTACATCAAACACCAGCGGTCGCCTGCGATCTCAGAATGTCTAAAAAGTAATGGACTTTATAATGATCGGTCTTATTTGACCCATTTCAATGTCAGCACCTGGGCTGATGTATTGGAATACGTTGGATTACCACCATACTTCAGGATCACTACGCTGACCGAATCAGAAGCAAAAGAAAAGGTTATTAAACTGATCAAAAAGCATCGGATTAAATATATAAAAGATTATCAACGTTTAAAACCAGAAAACTATCCTTCGGCATGGTACGTGAAGGAAAAATTTGGGTGGAATAACTTATGCTATATGGCTGGGACGAAAATCCCATTAACGAAATTCAGTATAAAAGATCATTACCTTCTATTGGCCAAGAAATTAGGAAGAACGCCCACAGTAAAAGAACTAGAAGCTAAAATGGGTGCAACTTCAGGTGCTATGACCTGGAAGCTTAATCAACGTTTAAATGATTTTATTCATTCCATCGGTCAGACACCAGCCCATAAAACCCCTCAGCGCTGTAAGCTCAGTAAAAAACAATTGGCAGAGCTTTACAAGACAGCAAGTATTCTGCATGGTTTTGAAAATGGTATCCCGCGTAGTAAGCTGCTAGAACTGACAGGATACTCCAGGGAAGTTTATGAAAAGCGGTTTCATTGCATGGGCGGCCTCCGTCTGGTTTGCGGTTTTGAATTAAATGCCAAAGGTCAACGGCACTATACCGAAGAGGAATTACGCAACATCTTGAAAAAACCAAAATATGTCAGACAACGTTAAATACAAGACATAAAAAAAGCATTCTCAAAAATTGAGAATGCTTTTTTTATGTTTTTAGTATTAAGCTAAGCCTATTTTTTCTTTACTTTTTTCTGTTTCTGAGCATTGGGAATAAACTCTTCCAAGTTTTCTTCTTTCACCCCCTTAGGGCTTGTCCACAGTTTCTTTTTATATGCATCGATCTTTTGTTCGATCTGTTGCGCATCTTGCGCCTGCTGTGCTTCATCACCTAATTTTAAAGCTCCGGCAGATGATTCACGGATGATGGTACTTGCATATTTCTTTTGAACGAATAAATCATCCATCGTCATATCGTATAGACCCTTATCCGGATCTGTAATATCAACTTTAACCAGACTGTAACGTAACTGCGGGAAATACAACCAAAATGCAGGAGTAGAACCGACCGATTCCGCAAGTTCAGCCGAAGTTGTGATATTCATTAGCGGAGCTACGCCGATAATACGGCTTTCCAAACGGCTACGCTGTTTATCAAAAAAGATATCTTCTTTAATGCGGAATTTCGTTACGCGGGTCGGATCAAATTCATTTAAAGTCATCTTTGAATCGATCTGGTTTCCCTCATCATCAAAAATTGGAACCAATACACTATCCGTAAAACGGGCCATACCTTCGTTGGCACTCATTCTTCCTTTAAAAGAATCATCATCTGGACTATATAGAGATAACTTGCCCGTTTCGATAGATTTCATAATGATCTCTATTAATGAATTACCAGGAGTAGCAAGTAATGCATTTTTTTCATCTTTCAGATCAATATCACGCCACACTCGCTTATAAAAGCGAATATTTTTCATGTTAATTTCCGGATAAGCGAAAGGAACCGCATCTTCCAGGTTATTGGCCTGATAAAAACCATCCGTTGTCGGTATGGTATCCATTAAAACTTCTCCTTGTACGGCAGTTGTAACCTGTTGCGATTTCAAACTATCCGGTATTTCTTGTTGCGCAAAGACCGGTATAAATCCTAAAGCCATTGCCATTGTTATAAATATCTTCATCTGAATTTATATTTTAAAATTTTCTAGTCTTACTTTGGATCGTTGGCATCTCAAATGCCGACATCACGCAACGGAAACCGATGTATGAATGCGGTTCATAGTCCACTGAATAGTTACGGGTATCGGTATTCAATTGCTCACCATTATCTTTCCATGAACCACCACGTACGACCTTTCTTTTCAGTGCATCAGCATCTTTCTCATCTGCATCATATAAAAGAGCAGGATTTAAATCGTTTACAAAAACCATTGCAGAAGGACTGAAAGCATCTAATGTCCATTCCGAAACATTACCGGCCATATTATAGATTCCAAAAGCATTTGGCGTATAAGACTTTACCGGAAGGGTGAAAGTTGCTCCATCACGAGAATAGGTACCATCCCCCTGCTTAAAGTTTACTGCAAGCTTTTCTTTACCTTCAGATCCATCGATTGTCATGCGTTTCGTTGACGAAGTATCACGGGGGTCCAATTTACCTTCAGCGGCATATTGCCATTGCGCTTCCGTAGGAAGACTTAAAGTCAATTGGTAACCGCTCAAATACGAGTTTTTCATTAAAGTTGCCATAATTTCTTTACCTCTCCAGTCAGTAAATGCACGTGCCTGTCTCCAAGTGACACCCACTACCGGGTAATAATCAAAAGATTGATGTGTAAAATAATTGACATCAAGGGAAGCGAGTTGTGCATTTGGAAAATCAGAAGACCAGATTTCTTCAACCGGCATCACTGGAACCGTATCGGTCACATAGACCTTTTTAATGTTCCCTTTTGTCTTTTGATAAGAAAAACGGTAGCGTAATACCTCTGGATTTAAAGTGCGCTGAGAACCTCTCATTTCGATCATTGGCGCTAAGCGCTCACGGATAGTGGGATCATTGCTTTTCCAAATTGGAGAAGCTTTCTTTACCTTTTTCCAATTAATTCTTCTCTCAGTTCCTTGTTCACCAGTCTCTAAAAAGTAC
Organism: Sphingobacterium sp. B16(2022); assembly: GCF_012030425.1. GTDB lineage: Bacteria > Bacteroidota > Bacteroidia > Sphingobacteriales > Sphingobacteriaceae > Sphingobacterium > Sphingobacterium anhuiense. The sequence goes on from NZ_JAAUVN010000003.1 coordinate 731,340, forward strand.
TGATCATCCTGTAAGTAATCCGTTACGGCAATCGAATCTGCTACCCAATTGATAAATTCACGGTATTGTTTATTGGTCACTTCTGTTTCGTCGATAAAAAAAGCACTTAAGCTTACGTTTTTACCTGTATCAGCAGTGTCAAGGGAGCTTTTAAAAAGTATCGTTCCAGAAGGTACATAAACCATTCCCGGAGGCGCTGGCATTTCGCCTGCACGGAATGCGGAAACTTTCGGTGCTTTATATATGGATGAGCTTGATTTACAAGCCTGCATAGACACTAAAACTGCTAAAATAAACAGCCCGAATGTAAATGTCGGATAGTGTTTTCTCATTTTAATCATAATTGCGGTTGTTATTATTTATAGAAGAGTATGTTTTATTATCAAATTAGTTACGGTTGAAAAAGGCATATTTCACACCAACAGTCATAACGCCATATTGATCATTATTTTTATTCATGACGCCATCCAGATTATCATTAAAACTAAGACCGTGTTGGTAGTTTACATTTACTGCCCATTTTGGACCATATAAGGTACGTCCAAAAGGAATATCTACACCAATATTTAATGGAACGACGAAATGAATGCCAGAACGATCATCTGCAATTTCTCCTCCAATATTCACGACAGCATCTCTGTAGGTCGTTGTAAAATCAGTTGAAATCCGATTTTTCATTAATCCAGCGCCAGCTCCGATATAAACATTAGATAAAATACGTTGAAACGTACTCGCTCCTAAAGTATAATAGCTATAATTATCGGGCAGATCCATAAATTGACCTAATCTTAACTTTGCGTTCACGTTACCTGCATAATAGCTATTCTTAAACGAATTATCGCCACTGTTACCCGTCAATTCACCTTTCTGAGCCTGCAATCCGACAGATACAAATGGGGTTAATAAATAATCCCCTTCTCCGTACCATGCAAAATTTACTTTTGAATTCTTCAGATCTGTCAAGCCAAAAGAAACTCCTGCACCAGCACCTATACTGATAGGACGGGAAAACTGGGCTGAAGCAGTCGCAAGACAGCCAGACATAATAAGGGTAAAAAATAGTTTTTTCATTGTATAAGTTGATTTGTTATTAGAAACGAAATTTTAGGTCACATTGTTGTTGCAATTGCAAAAATTGGATGCAGACCAAACTCTGTTTTTCATGGAGGTTCATAGCAATTTTTGAGCCATATACATGATTACCGCTTATTAAATTTCAATATTGAACCAATATATCCAACCTTGTAAAGCATAATAATCCCTAAAAAAAGCTATTTTTGATCTATAAATATAAAAAAGAAAATATGGACATTCGACATAAGGATATTTTTTTTCAGTTATTACGTATCGGACTATGGGGTAAAGAAACACTTTTGTTATCGCAGCCATTAGCTGAGGCGGATTGGATAAAAATCCGAGCGTATGCCATTAATCATACCTTAGAAGGTCTTATATATGATAGCTTTTCTTATTTAGAAGAGGATCAGCTACCTCCGCAGTCATTAAGAATAAAATGGACAGTTAGGGTCGATCAAATAGAACGTCACAATAGCAAAATGAATGAAGTGATTGCCGCGCAATATACGTCATTTACCAAACAAGGCCTTAAACCTATTCTGCAAAAAGGGCAAGGCGTTGCAGCGTGCTATAAAGTCCCTCAGCATCGTATTTCAGGAGATATCGACTGGTATTTCGAAGATCAAGGTTATGCACAAGCACGGGAAATACTGAAAGACAAAAAAGTAGAATTTCAAGATACAGCAGGATTTAGTTTAGATTATGATTGGAAAGGTATCCATATTGAGCATCATAAAAAGCTTTTTGATATCCGCAGTCCTCTCAAAAGCAATTTGTTGAAAAAGCTTGAAAATAGTTATAAAAACCAGCAACAAGAGCTGACCATCAATGCTACTTCGATTAAATTACTCGCTCCAGAATTACAATTGCTACAGGTGAATGCACATATTTTAAAACACTTGATCACATTTGGTATTGGACTAAGGCAATTATGTGACTCTGCGCGCTTATATGCACATGTATCAACACAGATCGATCCGCAAGCATTAAAAAACATTTATCGAGCTGCCGGAATATTGGACTGGACACATCTACTACACCAGATTTTGGTAAACTATTTAGGTCTACCTAAAGAATCACTACCCTTTCCATATCCCGATAACTGCGATGCAGGCTGGATGATGGACGAAATTTGGTATTCCGGAAATTTTGGACAGCATGATGAGCGCTTTGAAGGTGGAAAAATATCCGTAATATCCGTCCATCCGGAAGGAGCATATCGAATGTGGTTAAATTTTAAACGCTATTTAAGATATGCTCCGCAGGAAGTACTCTTTTTTCCTATCGTTCATACCTATTCCAAATTTCTGGGAATAGATAACGATTAATATTGAAGTTAGAAAGTGAGAATGGTCTAACTAACTAACTAACTAACTAACTAACTAACTAACTAACTAACTAACTAACTAACTAACTAACTAACTAACTAACTAACTAACTAACTAACTAACTAACTAACTAACAGTCTAACCTTCCTACAAAATATTCCAAGGGCCAAGTGTGGTCATCTAATGGCGCATGCTCAATTCCATGATCGGCAAATACCAGTAACTCACTGTCGGGCTGTAGGGCACGAAAAGCAGTACCATATCCTTTAGGCACGTGCAAAACTTGCATGGCAGTAGCTGCTAATTTTATTCTCTCAACAGGAAGATCATGTGCAGGCTTGTCCCAGCTATCGATTTGAATCAGATCAACTTCAAAAGCACCAGCGACGACATAGAACCAGCGCTGTTCGATGCGATGGGCACGCCAACCTCGAACCAGTTCAACATCGGCATTTTTGATCATATAAAACCGCTTTACCAGAGACATATCAAAGTCATTAACAAAACGAATCTGTCCACGTTGATCCTGGGCTATTCCTCCTTGTATAGTTTGTATCATATTAATGAACATATTTTTTGATGATGTAAGTTTTTAATATCAGATAAATGGCGCTCAACCCCACTAATAAACTCACTGCAAATATAATTTGAACCATTGCTTCCTGATCCGAAAATTGGATTACTAATAATCCGATTAGTAACTGGATCAATCCATAACAGAAAGAAATCACCAATTTATTCACCTTAGCTTCATTCCCTAAAAATTGATACAGATGCGATCGATGGGCTTCAAAGATATTTTCTTTACGCAATAAGCGACGTACGATTGTCCAGACGGCATCAATACCATATACTGACAAAAATAAGATATAGATCAAATTTCCGGTTTGGATAATTAAAGCACCAAGTGCAAATAACAGAACAAAAGCAATCGCAACCGCCCCCACATCTCCTGCAAAACATTTTGCTTTGTTTCGGAAATTAAAAAATGCAAAGACCAATACACCAAGTAACGTATACGAAAGTAAATCTTGTTGGATAAAATTGAGCTGATGATTGACAATCATTAATAGCGCCCCGACAGCCAAGCTATAGCAAGCGGTAATGCCATTTATGCCGTCCATAAAATTATAGGCATTGATAACACCGACGACAATAATAAAAGTAATCAGCAGATAGTACCAGGGCATACTGAAGAGGTCCAATTGATAGGTCATCAATAGGACAGAACTAAAATGAATAACCAAACGAATTTTGTTGGACAATGTAAATACATCGTCCAAAAAAGAGACTGCAGTCATTAACGTTAGACCCAAGAAAAAGTAAGGATATTGAAAACCTGACAGGATAAAGTAGATGAATGCACCAAAATAAAAAATGATGCCACCACCACGCAAAGTCACTGTACTATGCGATGAGCGCTCATTTGGTTTATCAATAATATTAAAACGGTCGGCGACTTTAAAATAAAGAAGCTCCAGAACAAATAATATGATAAGGACAATTAAATAATTCATTGTTATAAGCAGTAGGTTAATATCGGCAGTCCGTGTTATGCTGAACGATATATCAATGTAAAAATAGCGTTAATATCCATTGATGGATCTAAAAAAATTGGCGCAATTCTACAAAGAAATGCGCCAATTGATATTGAATTATAATTTATTTCTTTTTAAACTTGCTCTGTAAATCATACCACAATTTACTTAAGCCTGTTTTCTTTTCACCTTTGTCGCCATAACCATAACCGTAACCATAGCCATAACCGTAACCACGAGCAAAGTCAACATCATTGACAACAGCCGCTAAGTTTTTCAATTTACCATCGACATACAATTCACGTGGCACTTGAAGCAAGCGTTTATCCAAGAAATTGACACGCGATACATATAAAGTAAGATCTGCATTATGTGCAATCAATAGCGTATCGGTTACCAAACTCACAGGAGCTGTATCGACCAATATATAATCATAATGTTCACGAGCGTATTTGATCACATCATCAAAATGACCATTCATCAATAACTCTGCTGGATTAGGAGCAATATACCCTGAATACACCACATCAAAATCATAATTACCAGGTTTTTTGATAATGATATTATCCACATCCATCTCAGGATTGATCAAAAACTGGGTAATACCGACATTGGTATGCTGTAAATGGGATAGTCCTAGGTAATCCAATACTTTTGGACTCCGGATATCTGCACCAATTAGTAAGACACGTTGGTCAGACATGGATAAGATCTGCGCCAGATTGGTCGTTACGAAAGACTTTCCTTCACCCGATATGGTTGAGGTCACAAATACCACTTTCGACTTATCCTTTTTATCAGCACCGAACATAAAGTTCATGTTGGTACGCAAAATCCGAAAAGCTTCTGCCAGCGATGAGCGATCGTTCTGATGGATAATGGTATCCTCAGCAGATGGGATCTCACCCAGTACAGGCGCTTTGACGATATCTTCAATATCCTTGCGCGAATGGATCTTATTATCCAATAAAAATTTCAGATAAAGAATAATGAAAGGAATTAGAAAACCGAACATTAATGCTCCTAATAAAATAATCATTTTTCGAGGAGCAACAGGTATTCCATTGCCATAAGCTGCATCAATAATTTTTAAGTTATCCGGTGTAGCTGCCGCTCTGACCTCAGATTCTTCCCTTTTTTGCAATAAAAGCAAATACAGGGATTCGACAATCTGTTGCTGACGCGAAATCTTCTTAAAGCCCTGCTCCTGATTCGGGATTGAACTGATACGTCCTTTTATTTCATTCGATTTACGTTCAATACTATTCAAGGCCAATTTCGTCACCTGTTGATAGTTCTCCAGCGAGCGACGGATATTGTTTTTATTATCGGCGATATTCTCATTTAAGGCAATTACAGCAGGGTTCATATCCGATGCCGATTTCAATAAATCGTCGCGTTCCATTACTAATTTATTGTAAGCTGCTATCGCAGTTCCTATTGAAGCATCTTGCAAGCCAATATTGGAGGGTAATAATTTTCCTTCGGTTTCCCCTTTGAGGTAATCATTCATATGATCCACCAACTGCAGTTGTGTCCGGTACTCCAGTACTTTCTTGTCATTATCAGAAGCATTATTTAAAAACACACCTGCTTCAGCTTGCATATCGACCATGGCATTGTTCGATTTAAAATCGGCCACTTGCTCATCTGCTCCTGAAAGATCTTTAGAAATTAACACCAATCGATTGTTGATAAAATCGGAGGTTGCTTTGGTCATCCGCATTTTATCATACGTCAAATCTTGATTATAAATCTCAATTAATGAATTCAATATTAATGCTGCTTTCTTACTTGAACTAGATACCATTCCGAAATTAACAATATACGATTGCATTTCTTTATTTGGCATAATAGTAATCGCTCCCAAAATCATGTCAATTGCCCAATCTTTAGGAATAACAGAAATTTCATAATCTGTACTCAATTCAATTTTGTGCGCTGGGTTTCTTTTAAAAAGAACACTATAATTACCAATTTTTATTTGTTGATCGAAAACACCCACCTTTTTCTCTCCAGAACTCAAATCAGTCAGCTGTAATTGACTATCATTCACGACAGTAACTCTTATCTTCAATAATATTGAATCTTGGGTACCCAAAGTTTGTACCACAAAAGGCATATCTCTTTCTAACTGCTCCGATGATCTAATATTACCCTTCGAAGAATAAATAACATTTAGATTATGTTGATCAACAACCTTACGCATTAATCTACGTGAGGTCAGCACTTCAATTTGATCCGTTACAAATGCAGAGCGGCCTCCACCACCTAAACCCATACTACTGGTCAATTCTGCTATACCAGCCAATTCTCCTGCAGAAGCACTACGTTCATCTCTTAATAAAATCTTAGCTGTAGTATTGTAGGTCTTTTGCGCATATCGTAAATATACCACAGCAATACCAACGCTTAATATCACAGCTAGCACAAACCACTTCCAATAGAAAGCATATTGCTCAAATATCTGTCTAAGATTGAATTCTTCTTCTTTGTTTTCTTTATTTTGTATCGGTTGTTCCATGGATGATTCTATCGTGTCAATACTGAAATTACGGTAATAATAAGACCTGCAATTGAAATAATAATATTTGTATTTGCGCCTAATTTAGAGTTATTGATCTGAGCCTTATTTGGTTCTACATAGATCACATCATTCTGTGCTAAGTAATAATAAGGAGAGTTTAAGGTATTTTGCTTAGTGAGATCTAAACGATGCATCGTTTTTTGTCCATCCACTTCACGTATTAATAATACATTTTCTCGTACACCTCTAATAGTCAGATCTCCAGCCATACTCAATGCTTCCAAAACTGTTATCCGCTCTGTAGGTAAAGTAAATGACCCTGGTTTACTAACTTCCCCTAGTACAGATACTCTAAAGTTGTTATAATTGATATTGACTCCAGGATCCTTAATGTACTGGCTCAATTCGGTCCTAATTTTTTCAATTGCCTCAATACGCGTTAAGCCTGTTACCTTTACCTTTCCCAACATTGGCAAGGTAATATCGCCATTTTCATCTACTGTATAAGTAGGACGTAAAGCCATATCAACAGCCTGTGTCATATTACTGGTAGTCATTGTACTAACAGGATTAAATGGCGCCGTTACTTTAGGATCGGCTGCGGTCACCACAATCGTCAGGATATCATTCTTTTGGATACGGGGTACATGTTGATTATATAGGGTATTGATCTGGGTGGAATCCTGTTGCAGATACACCATATTCTTACGGGATCCGCAAGAACTAAATATTACTAACATTAATGCAAACATTGCTAATGCAAGACTGTGCTTTAAACTAAATCGCATACTCTATTTTATTATTAAGATTGGTTCCATAACTTTAATCACAAAAATATATTTTTTTTCCATACTATTAACAGTAATACTGAATTAATCCTGATTTTTAAATGACATCACGTCACTAACAACAATTATGCCTCAAACTTAGGCTGTGTAAAATCTAACTTTTCAAAAACCGAATTTTGAGATTTAAACTCCGGTACAATTTCCTTAATCAAGGAAACCATTTTCATATGATTAATGGAATTATCACCCGATTGAACGATAAAACATAACTCATCGATTTTCTTCTTCTTTTCATCAATATCGACATTATTGACTTGAGCAATCATAATCTTTTCATGATGTGTCTTCATTGTATTTTCATCATTTGCCAGCAATTCTTCGTAAATCTTTTCTCCAGGACGTAATCCTACGATTTTAATATCGATGTCATCGGGGTAGGATAAACCTTTGAGACTAATCATCTTCTTTGCCAGATCCATAATCTTAACCGATACTCCCATATCAAAAACAAATATCTCACCACCATTCCCCATCACTCCAGCCTCTTGAACAAGTTGACAAGCTTCTGGTATGGTCATAAAATAACGTGTTATATCTGGATGTGTAATGGTAATTGGACCTCCTTGATCAATCTGCTTTTCAAATAAGGGTATTACTGAGCCATTCGACCCCAGTACATTTCCAAAACGAGTCACGATAAAATTAGTCTTAGAATGCTTGTTAATGGCTGATATAGCAATTTCAGCCACCCTTTTAGTAGCTCCCATCACATTCGTTGGGTTGACAGCCTTGTCTGTAGAAACCATCACAAATTTCTCAACCTGGTAAGTATCTGCCAATTTCGCAACTTGATAAGAACCACACACATTCGTTAGAATCGCTTCATAAGGATTAGCTTCCATCAAAGGTACATGCTTATAAGCCGCTGCATGAAAAACAAAATGAGGATGAATGCGTTCAAAGATATTTTTTATAAATCCATGATCCCGCACATTTCCAACGACAAATTCAAAACGATCGAAATTATCCAAGCTCTTAAGCTCCTGCTGTAGATCGTAAAGTGCCGATTCGGCTTGATCCAGTATAAGCAAGGACTTACAGTCTGTTCTAGCAATTTGTCTAACCAGTTCCGAACCTATAGAACCTGCCCCACCTGTAATCAAGACTACTTTATTAGCTAGAGCATTAGCAATAACTGGATTGTTGAGCTCAATGGGATTACGTCCCAATAGATCGCCTATTTTTAGGGTACGAATCTGCCGGGTTGCTACCGCCCCTTCCATCATTTTAACAGAGTTAGGCATCACCTTTAGTTTTAAAGGAAGCTGTTCGGCCACTTCAGAAATCTTTGCCAATCGCTCGGGAGAAGAGTTATCGATAGCAATAACCAATTCTTGTGCTCCGCCGATCCGCTCCAAAAGATCCATATTTAAGTCACTCAAAGATCTGACACGTATTCCTTGGATATAACGACCTATACGGGTTACATTATCATCTATAATAGCCACTACTTTGTAACGATTGCGCGATCCCAGTTGTAGTAAATTAAAAGCGTTATGCCCCATGTTACCTGCACCAAAGAGGATAATAGGTATCATATTCTGCCGGTTATTCCAAAAAAAGGAATGATATACCGTTTTATATAATAACCGCACGGAAATCAGTGCGCATCCAGTAAGCAGGGCATGAAAGAGCAATTGGGTTTGCGAGAAATGAATTTCCCATTTATTACCAAAATTATTTACAAATGCTTTTCCGAGGAATAACTCCCAGAAGTAAGAAAATAAGATCGAAATCAAAAAAGCGGTACCGATACAGTTACCCATTAGTTTTAAATCTCTTAGACCAGTTCGTCTAACAATACTTTGATAGGGTTTAAAAAGAATAAAAATCAAAAGATAGACCAGGGATATGATTAAAGACTCTAACAATAAACTAGAGAATGATATCGGCCCACGATACTTGAATATAACAATATAGGTAAATATAAAACTACACCACATCAATAAAAAGTCGATTAGCAACACTAACCAACGGGGGCCATGCTTTCTTAACATATTTGTCCAGTGGTATTCTTCTTGACTTTCCATCACAAATTTATATTGTCGAATTTAAGAAATTTTGATTTATTGTTCGTACACTCCATTTCGCAGACCACTTGGACAATGAAGACAATTTTATAATTCCTTCCTTTTCATGAAAATCTTGATTATGTTTTTCATCATCTGGAAGACCAGCCCACGGCTCTAGACATATAAAGAGTGCTTCTGGAGCAGACCATAGACCTAAATAAGGAAATCCCTCAAAAGAAAAAAGTATACCATTTCCTGAAGATCTTTCTTTTAAATAGATTTCTTTTGACTGTACTTCTTTTAGTACCCAAGCATCTTGATCGAACATTTTATTGTCCAAAAATAACCTCTTAGCGTCTAATTCAATTTGATCAGATTCTATTGATAATAAACCACCATTCAAATAAAAACGATTTAAGGAATGATCCAATGGAAATTCAATATAATTTTCATTTAAGCATTGAGAATATTCAGGCAAATTAAAAGCAGGATGCCCACCTACCGAGAATAACAGATCTATATTGCTATCATTGATAACACAATAAGTTACCATACATTCATTTTCGTACAATTCATAAGTGACTGCTAGTGTAAAGTCAAAAGGATAGATTTTCTTTGTCGCGTCATTAGATTTTAATTCAAAAGTTAAACTATTATCTGACTTTTCTACTAGGCCAAATAGAAGATCTCTAGCAAAACCATGACGATTAAGATAATAAGATTGTTTATCATAATGATAACAATTCTCTTTTAATTGTCCAATAATGGGAAACAATATTGGACTCGATTTTGCCCAAAATCTATTATCACCTTGCCAAATACATTCGAAATCAACCCTCTTATCAATGAGAGATTTTAGCTCTGCTCCCATTTCAGATACTTCTATCTTTAAAAAACTATTTTCGATTTTATGCATCTTATATAAAGACATTAATACTCTTATAATTTCATAAGTTTGTAAAACTAAATTTTTCCCCTTTACACCATCAATCTACTCTATCAGCAATTATTGAAAAGATCGAATTGTTTTAATTAATCCCTCCTTGGCCGAGGTAGGTAATTTCTCAATTCCCAAAGCTTTTTTAATTTTCGAATTAGAGACTACGTACGATTCGGTTAATTTCTTCAAACGTTCTGAGTTTAAAGGCAATGGAAGTATATCTCCGATTTTAACTACCGTTTTAATAAATGAAGACGATATAGACCACAATCTTGGTTTCTGTCCAAGTGTCATCGAGATTAATTGAACCACATCATTGGTCGACAGTGCATCATCATCTGCAAAGTTATATACACCAGACGATAGATCCTTTTTTGCAATCATGGTTTCAATCAAATAACTCAAATTATCAATACTCAAGAAGGAACGTTCATTATGAAATGCTGCTAAAGGCCAAGGGATACCCTTTTCTACGACTTTATAAAGAAGATTGAGATTTCCTTTATTACCAGGTCCATGTATCATACAAGGTCTAATAATAAAAAGACGCTTTCCTTCAGGAAGAGTTTGCTTGAGCAAATACTCCTCGGCTTCAAATTTAGACTTGCCGTATGGAGTCAATGGCTTAGCATCAATATCTTCAAATAAAACACCATCAACCGTATCAGCGACTGCTTTTACAGAAGAGAAATAGAAAAAGTCTTTAATATTAGATTTTAAAAAAACATCAAATAACTGAATAGTTAAATCACGATTTACTTTAAAATATACAGAATCATTTGATGCATTTGCAGTATCATGCGCTTTTCCTGCAAGATGAATGATAACGTCAATATCAATATTAAAATTATCTGTCCAATTTTGATTACGTAGTGAAACTGGTGTTAAGCAATGACTATTTTTTAAATATTTAGTAAGATTTTGCCCTACAAATCCCGTTGCTCCTGTAATAGTTATCTTCATTTTTTTAAAATATTCGATATTTTATTTATCCTAATTGTAATTAAATTAAAAATCATTTCGAGCAACGGATAAACTCCTTGTTGATTTCAAATTGTCTTTAATTAATAAGTTGGTTTTTTTTATTATACCACCTTTAAACTGCAAATTCTTCACATCAACATTAATTACTTTACCTCCTGACTCAACAAAAAAACCGCACTTAACTCCCTTTGTTTCACTAATAACTTCACAATTTATAAATTGCGAATTTCCTAGATATTTTTCTTTACGATTTCTAACATTGTAAATAGAAAACCCAGAGTTATTAACTTCATTAGAATTAATACTATTTTTTGAACTATTTTTTGAGATGCAACTATCATATATTTTTTTTGCACCTAAACCAGAGCTTGAGAGCTCTGTAAAACCAGAATTAGCAGAATTTTCAGCAATACATTTAATAAAGCGAACTTCTCCAGAAGAAGTGGGTGAAAAATACATAGAGGTGAAACCATTATAGTTATTAAGGGCTCTACAATTTTCAAAAGTAATATCAACACTTTGGCTTTTATTGTTTAGACGACTTAAAGTAACTAAAAATCCTCTTCGCTCATTTCCTTGAGCCAAACAGTTTTTAAAATGAATATTTTTTAAAACAGAATTACTACTATTAGGCTCTATATCAACGCCTGAGCACGGAGCACTTCCCCTACTATATGAAAATTCAGAGTTTTCTGCTTTAAAACTCGATACACTTGTAATACTAAGCCCTTGTCGTCTGTTATACTTTGATTTACAATTTATGATATTAATATTTTGTGAATAATTGCTTCTAGTTTTGTACGCACCTACATAGATACCATCACCTCCAGAATTTTCAGCTAAAATATTTTTTAGAGTTATATTTGATGCACCATTTATCATAAACAAATGATTAAATTCACTTTTATAAAATTTTCTTTCCATAAAGAATTTAGCCCCATTTCCATTAAAAACTACATTTTTTGAATTTTCAAACCGAAATAATACTTCAAAATTCTCTATATCTTGCTTCAAATTATTTTTAGCTTTAAAAACAACTTCTTTGTGACATATAATTTCTAAATTGCTTGGTACTATCAATTGGCCACTAAGGTAAAAGCTACCCTTTTGTTTTGGGATATACAATGTTTTCCCCACAGACTTATTTAATGCCTCTTGTATCTTTTTTGTTTCGTCCCCACCGTTTCCTAAAACACCAAATGTACGAATGTCAATTGTATCAATAGATTTCTTTTGTTTACCGATATATTTTTGTAAATCAGGACCATTCTCTCTTCTATTTTCTAATGCATTATTTTTCAGTGAAGCACCAAAAATTATCAATAATATCAAACTGAATTTTAACATGCTATATAATAATTAATAAATAATGTGTTCGTAAATGATTTTACTTTAATCTTACCTTTTATTATAGATAAGATTACTTATACTATAACAAAAAACAAATTATACTGTTTGTATATCCTTGCTTGATCTACTTCTTTAAATAGGTCTCCAACAATTTATTATACACTACGTTTTCAGAAAACTCGTTTTCATATATTTTTCGACTTACTGAACCTAAATTATTCAGATCTCTTTTAGATAATATTTCTATCGCAGCTGTTAATGCACTTTGGTCCATAGGTTGAACTAAAATACCGTTTTCATTATCTTTAACAAGATGATTACAACCTGGCATATCTGTTGTTAATATCGGTTTTCCCATGGCCATTGCTTCAAGAAGAAAGCGCGGCGTACCCTCCCTATAATATGTAGGCAGGACAGCTATATCAGATATATTGATCAATTGATCAATATCATTTCTCTTTCCTAAAAATATAACGCCATCTACATCACTAAATTTCTCAATATCTTCTTTAGTGAAGGAATCAGGATTATTAAAATCTAACCACCCTGCTATTAGTAAATTAACTTTATTATTTATATGATTCAAATTGTGAACCCTTACAGCTTCGACTAAATAAGAAAGTCCTTTTTGCTTTAATAAACGAGAAACAAATATTAAAGTTATGCCCTCCGTCATACCATAGGTATTCTTCAATTCATCTATAAGCTCAATATTTTTAGGTAATCCAAGTCTAAACCTATCTTCATTTACAGCACTCCCTTTAACAACCAAAAATTCTTGAAGATTTCCAAGTTCTATCTTATCCTCATTATTCTGCAAAATTAATTGTGCATTAAAAATTCGACTGTTTAAATTATAAGCACTTTTTATTATAAATCTAATAACATTGTACTTAAAGGATGATTTTGTGAAAGCAACACCTAGTCCAGTAATATGATTTATAATCTTACTTTTTCTTGAAGCAAAATAAGCTATCGGGCTTCCTATTATATTCGGTTGCATACGATAAAAATGGATAATATCAAATTTTTCTTTTTTAAATATTTCTCCTAATTTACTGCCATAAGCAAACATTGTCTTCACATCTCTGCTTCGAATGTTAACTTTAATACTTATCGTTTCAATACCAGCTCCTACTATTTTATCAGCATAACCGTCATCAGGAACAACTGCAACTACATGATGCCCGTTATCTTTAAGAAATTGAGCATATCTTAATCTTGCACCAAAAAAATCTGATCCAAAATTTTCTACTAAAGCGATTTTCATCTATTACTAATTTCAGATTCTTTAATTAATTTGACCTGATCAACTATTCGTTGAAAGAAATCTTTCCTTATACTTTCTAATCTAGACTGAACATAATCTTTAGATTTCTTAAAATTACTATTGGACATAGAAACTCTGACTTCTAAATCTGTAAGGACGTAAATTAAGTCTTGCAATAATTTACGATAGTCACCTGGATGATGTAAATATTTATCCGCAATTAATTCTGGAATTCCTGCTACACTAGATGCCAAAACAGGACAGGCTCTACTCATTGCTTCAATTACCGATCTAGGTAACCCTTCTTGTTTTGAAGGATGAATATAAAGGTCTAAACCATCGAGAAATTGAAAAATTTCGGAGCCAGCTTTTAATCGACCGACAATCTTACATTCCTCATTCAAATTAAATTTCTCAATTAACGAAAGGATATAATCCTGAACTCCTCCGCCAACTAAATAAAATTCAAATTTCAATTCAGGCATTTTTACTTTCAATTCATGAAGCGCACGCATAGCAACATCAAAGCCCTTATACTTTACATTTAAATTCCCTATAATGCCAATTTTTATTATGCGTTCATCCTCACTTCTTTTCAAAAAATTAATATGGCTTAATTTAGTTTCTTCTAATATTTCCGGAATTTGCACATTGGAAGCCGATATTACTATATTAGATTGAGTAGGATATCTATTTTGAAGAAAAAATTCAGTTACGTACGTAACAGCAAAACTCTCCTTAACAACTTTCCTCATTTGAAAGTATCTGATGGGGGCTTGTAATTTAATTAAAAACGTTCCGTAGTTCCATGTACTATCCCAAGCACAGCCAACTACCTCACTTACAAATGGGACTTTTAACTCCTTGCATAAAAGATACGCAAAATAACCTATTGTTGATGGTAATCTAATAATTACAAAATCGACTTTTTGAATATAAAATCGAAGTTTAGCTTCAATTTCTTTCCGAAATCTATAATAATCTAATCCACCTTTTACTTTATAAAGCAAATCAAACTCAACATTAGGTCTAGAAGACTTTACAAGACCTTCTTTGTGATCATCTACATTCCCCCTTGAAACAACAAATAATTGATCGACACTGGCAAGATAACGATCCCATGCCACTACTGGCAATCCACCGGGACTATAAAAGTCATTACTCTTTTTATAGAAAATATGATCATGTACAAATAATGCTTTCATCTATATTTTTTTAATTAACTTGGCAGGTACTCCGCCAACAAGTGAATTACTTTCCACAATTCTATTTACTACAGCGCCTGCAGCAATAATCGAGCGACTATGTATTCTAACACCATCTAGAATCCTAACTCCACAACCAATCCATACGTCATCGTAAATAATAATACCGATTACCGTAAGTGGATTATATTTTATAGGAACACTATAATCACTCCATGTATGATTTGCTGCTACAAGTGACGAAGCATGAGCGATGGAAACATTATTTCCTATCTTCACTTCACCATCACAATCTACAACACAGTTTTCGTGAATACTAACATTATTTCCACAAGAAAAATTCTGCCAATTTTTAATAATAGTATTAGCACCAACCGATAGATTATCTCCAACTTCCTTAGCATTTGCTTTCAGTATAGAATATCTTATTCCCTTCGCTAAAAGGCCATTGAAAGGCATAATTATAGACCAAAAAATTTCACAAATAACTTTTGGTAAAATTTTAAAGAATAAAATTAATATCGTAAAAATGGGTTTCAGCGCTTTAAATTTGTCTCTTCCTTTCATTTCTAAATATTTTACAGTACTATCATCAATTGCAATAGCAGATAAATTGTTATGAGTATAAAATTTAATGAACTTTTCTTAAATGAAAAAACTAATAGCATATATATAAATGGCAATAATATAATTTTATGTCTAAATTGAAGACTAATAGTGGAAAGCACTAAAATTGATACACTGACAAAAGTTAATAATTTTTGAAATGATAAATTTGAAACATTAGATTTGAGATTTTTAAAAAAAACAGGCATTAAAATAATCATCATTACTGCTTCTAAAATTGAAAAAACATTTCTTATAATAAATGTATCCTCATAAAAAAATCTAAACTTTAAAAAAGGACTCGTTAAAAAGAAGATATAACTAACCAAAATATTTAAAGGAAAGGGAAGCTTCATGATTTTATAGAAGATAGACTCATCCTCAAATTTCCCTAAGAAACTATCTACATATCCATCTCTAGTTACACCTTCACTTAAATCTACTCCTTCAATTTGTTTTAAAAAAATAGCTGCGATTGGTAACAGAATTAATAACAAAGCTATACTCCTTGACCAAAAGAACTTCTTATGAAAGTTTAGCTCAATAAAAGCAAACAAAAAAGGAAATACGATAAATGAAGGACGTAAAAAAATTAGCAAACCAGCAGACAAAAACATTAAAAAGTTATATCTTTTTGTTAATAACAAGTAACAAAAAATCATAAAAAATTGAGTTGTCCACCCATCTCTAATTAAGATAAGTCCATTCATTAATAAAGTAGGACAAAGAAGCAATAAAATAAATAAGATCTTTGTCCTATAAAATTCATCAGTAAAATATATATCAAAAATTCTTTTCCCTAGTATTGGAATTAAAGTAATTCCCAAACAGTTAAAAGTTATTATTTGCAGTGGACTATAGATTGGAAAAGGATATAATATTTTTAAAAATATACTAAATTGATGAGTATGACTCAACACTCCATATGAAAGAGTATTCTTAAGTAATACAGATTCATCCTTTATTTGGGTAAAATATTTCAAATCATCAGTCCCAACTTTAAAACCACCGGTAAATCCATAAAAATCTGGAACTACCAATAAGTTAAGAAAATAATAAACGATCGATAATAAAACATAAAATAAAAATGTTTTATTAACAGATCTATAAATATTCTTAAATAATAAATATTGAATCCCACTGAGTATAATTAGTCCGTAAACAATGGAAAAACAAGTTGTTATGATATTAATTTCATCCATTTATTATTGATTTCTTGTTCAATTTGAAAATATTTACTTTCTAAGCTTTGTGATTTCAAATGATCTAAATTATCGATCATATAAAGAATACGGGACTTTATCTCATCTATATTAAATGGATTAACAAAAACAACACTCCCGTTGTAGACTATATTTGTCGCTGATATAGCCGTACAAAGCACAGGGGTATTATATTTCAGACAATCAACAGGCGGATACCCAAACCCCTCATTTAGAGAAGGGTACGCAAGAAAAAGCGCATTTTTCATTAACCATTCTAAATTACCCCTATTCAAATAATCAAAATAAACTACTTCATCTGAAAAGTCTTCATGGAAAATAGGTTTTCCTACCATTACTAACTTAATATTCTTAATTTTACCTTGTTTAATTAATTCATCATAAGCTCTTAAAAATCGATAAGAATTCTTCACCCATCTATCAGCATTTAAAAAAAGAATAAAAGGCTCATTAAAATCTAATCTCAATTCTTCAGGATGTATAGGTTTATTAAGAAATGGAGGAAGTACGGAAATTTCTCTATTAAAATTCTTTTGACTGAGAAAGATATATTTAGAATGCTCACTTGGCGTTAATAATTTAACATTCCCGACTAGTTTCTCAGTACTATTTAATAAATCTGTCGCCTTCGATTTATAATATTTATTTAAAAAAGCATTTTTAATAAAATTAACAAAATTATTAGGGAATGTATAATATTTATATGAATACTTATCATATGGCATTTCCAACATCCTCACTCCATGGACATAAAGAAATTTACATGAATAGATGAAATCATTATTATCCCCTCCGTGATACAAAGGGTTGAAATACTGAAAATCAGAGTAAGTTTCACTAATTTTTACTTGCTCTTTAAGATTCTTTATTGAATATTCTTGATAATATTCTGTTGTATTATTTAGAATAAAAAAAGAAACATTATTCATCAAGAAATAGTCAATAATCCTCAATGCAAAATCACCTCCACCATGAGCCTTAAATTTCGAAAATGAAACCGACTTAAAATCAACTATGAAACATTTCATAAATATTATACTTTTTAAAAGTTACTTTATATACAATTATTAGTAAAGATATCAACACACCAATATAAATAGAAAACCAATAAAGGCCATACGGAAGTTGAATAATATATTTAGCAAGTAATAGATTTAATATTAGAATAAAACAAATACTAACTGTGCGAACTAAATAATATTTAGTGTAATCGAGTATAACACTGTAAGACATACTCATCGAACGGACAAATCCAAGTGGTAGGAGCAGAACAAATAAATATACTACAATGTTATACTTTGGATATAAATACATAACAGCCAAAGTAATAATAAAACACAAACAAGATGATCCCAACCAAAGCTTTAGAGTTTTTCCTTGAATTTCTTTCATTATCACCTCTCCTTTAAAGAATTTACCAATAACACTACTAGTATATGAATTTGGAAGCATCAAAGTAACTTCCATTATGCGTTGCGCAAGAACAAAATTACTAATTTCATAATCTGTACCAAACTGATTTATTATAACAATATTAATCTGAGAAAATGCCATTACCGCTAATGTATTTATCAAAAAAGGTAAACCATTATATAGTAACGTTGGAGAAAATATAAATTTTACATTTCCTTTATTAATAGTAAAACATATAACAATAATAGCTATATTTCCAATAATTAGAATTTCGAATGCATACAATAAGTCTAGACCCAATATAATTAATATTGATATTAACACGGAACAGGTTAAATTTATAAAGACCTGAAACTTGTATAGAACTTTATTCTTATTTATATATTCATAATACTTAACAAATGTATTTATCCATCCTAGCGTTACACCATATACTATACAGTGTATTAAAAATGATAAATTATATATTTTTATAAATTGAAATTTATAGATTATAAGAAAAGATACTGCAGATAAAACAACAGATAAAAAATTCAAAGGTAGAACTCCCTTATCAATCATTTGCCTAACATTATATCGAGCTCCACCCCAATCAAATATTGCCCCCATTATACCACCTAAAGATAAAAAATAAGTGTATTGAACTAAATCTTCATTTCCACGAAATGTCATAAAAAAAAGAAGAATTCCAAATTTTAGGACAAGATCCGACGCTTTTGCTAGAGCCGTAAAACCAAAATTACCAGATAGTAATGATTTAAATTTCGATATCTTCAACATTTTGAATAATTTGAGCTCTTTGGTCATCATCTAGGACAAAACCATTTTTTACAAGTTCTGATACATTAGTACTTTTAATCAAATCCAAATCCAGTGCAAACATTTCACCATCCAATTGACGAAAAAGCGATCTTACTTTGTCATTATAATTCAATGCTATACACGGAACTTTAAAGGCTAGTGCCGGAATAATGCTATGCATTCTCATGCCAATAAAATAGTGAATGTTTTCATACTCTTCTTCATGGCTTAGGTCCTCATATAAAGCAAGATGAATGCTTTTCTTACTAAGATCTTGTCCCTCACTTAAAAGATTATTTTTTACAAACTCCTCATCCATTTTTGTGGTATGAAACCATACAACTTTATTGAAATCCTTACTTGCAGTCTCTAAAAAAATTTTAAGATCTAAAATATTGACTTCTTTTCCAACTTGCTTTCCTAAATACTCACAAATATTTAAACCAATAACGGATGAATCTTCATGATTAGATATGCTAATCAAATCATTATTCAACTTATTCTTATTTCTTTTCAGGAGATCATAAAATGCAATATCGTAAGAACGTGATATTTTTACATCAGGATAGCTATTTTTAACATTTATAAAAGATTCATAATCTCTACTTATAATGTGGCTGAATGAATTAAAGAAAATTTTCGCGACTGTAGCTCTAAATCCTTTATATTCAAGTATTGGTTCATTAATTCCAACAAATAAACCCACTAATTTGATCTTATAATTTCTTAAAAACAATAACAATAAAAATACAGAAAAGACAAAATTCTTTCTAGGATTGAACAAATCACGAAAGAAAATAGTTCCAGCTGTAAAAGCTAAATAGTCAATATTTTTCAGTGATTTGATAACCTTAGTATTAAAAAACCTGTAACCGTAGGTTCTTCTCATATTAATATCAATATAGTTCACTTTCAAAATTCCTGAATAATTAGTCAGTAACTTTTCAGTATTTACAGGACTAGCAGAAGGAATATATACTTCAGTAAAAGATTTTTCTTCTAGGTAGGATAACAATGATGTTAAGACAATAGAATCTCCATAATTACCTCCAGAAAAAGATCCCATTAACATGATCGATTTTTTCATCAATACTTATTAACTAAAATTAATTTTTATAATTTATAAACCAGTTTACAAATCGCTGAACTCCCACATCAACTGTTGTAGAACTTTCATATCCTAGACTTTCTAAATATTTAGTATCTGCCCAAGTACGTGGTACATCGCCTGGCTGCATAGGTAGCATATCTTTCTCTGCTACCTGACCTAAGTGCTTCTCCAAAGTTCCGATAAATTCCATTAAAGAAACCGGAGATCCATTGCCAATATTCAACACCTGATAATTTGGTTGTTCTTTTTCTAATTTTGGTGGATTATTTAATGTGATAATAATCCCACTTACAATATCATCGACATAGGTAAAGTCACGACTCATCTCTCCATTATTGAACACTTTAATGGAACGCCCTTCAGTAATAGCCGACGCAAATAAGATGGGCGCCATATCTGGTCGTCCCCAAGGTCCATAAACCGTAAAGAAACGAAGACCTGAAGTCGGGATCTGATATAAATGGCTATACGTATGTGCCATCAACTCATTTGCTTTCTTAGTCGCCGCATATAGACTTACGGGATAATCTACACGATCATCTTCGGAAAATGGCACTTTTGCATTTTCACCATAAACAGAAGAGCTGGAAGCATAGACCAAATGCTGGATCTTATGATGACGGCAGCATTCCAAAATATTTACAAAACCGACGACATTGCTATCTACATAAGCCATTGGATTCTCCAAACTGTAACGCACTCCTGCCTGTGCAGCTAAATTGACTACGGCATCAAACCCTTCATTGGCAAAAAGCGCCGGCAGTGATGTACGATCTTCTAAATTCATGCGAATAAAATGAAAATTCGAATATGTGCTGGAAATTACCTTTTCACCAAATTTCTCGGCTGATGAGCGCACTATACCGAGCTCATTTAAACGGGCATATTTTAAGTTGATATCGTAATAGTCATTGATATTATCAATACCAACAACTTCGACTCCCTGATCAAGTAAGGCTTTACATAAGTAAAAGCCGATAAATCCTGCGGCTCCGGTTACAAGTACTTTTTTATACTGCATATAGTTAGTCTAATAATTTAGATTGATGCTTTTCAAGCATATTATAGATTTTTTTTACGTCTTGCGATTTCTCTTTTTGAACAATTAAAAATGCATCTTTTGTAGAAATAAAAATTGCTCTTTTCAAACCAACAAAGCCGGTAAAAACATCTGTACCAATAACAATGTTTCCATACTCATCTTTGGGATAACCATTTGAAATAAAATAATCATATAAAGACTCAAAAGAGCCTAAGTCAGACCATTCAAAAGTAGTAGGAACCACACGGATCTTTTTTGACCGTTCCATAACGGCATAATCAACAGAAATCGACGGAATATTTAAGGATAAAGATTCATCTAAAAATCCTTCATTTGCAGATGTCCAAGCCAATAATGCTTTTTCATAGACAAGTGGTTCATAATTTTTTAATTCTTCTAAAAAAACTGAAGCTTGGAAACAAAACATTCCCGAATTCCACAAGAAATTTCCCCTTTCAATAAAATCTTCTGCTGTATCTTGATTTGGCTTTTCACGAAAAGATTTTACTGCATCTTCTACGTATTCAATATATCCGTAACCTGTCTCTGGACGAGTGGGCCTAATCCCAAAAGTCACAATATAACCATCTTTTGCCTTTTGAATGCCATTTTCCATAGCATCCTTATATCCTTCTTCACCTGAAATCATGTGATCGGAAGGCGTTACAATAAGTATATCACTTGGATCAACACTAAATGCTGCAAAAGCTATAGCAGCTGCTGTGTTACGAGGAGTTGCCTCAACGATATTTTTATAAGGTAAACCACAAGCTACCATGGCTTTATGGCTTAAATGTGTATTATCTTTATTTCCAACCACAATAATCTGATCAGCAATTTGCTGATTTCTTTGAACTGTCATTTCAAACAAAGATTGTCCGTCAAATAAACCTAAGTACTGCTTTGGACTATGCTTTCGAGATAATGGCCACAACCTACTTCCAATACCCCCAGATAAAACAACATGAATTATATTTTCCTTATTCTTGTCCATTAAACTATTACTGCTAAATAAATCTTAATTTTACTATCTACTCGCCAATCGCGTAATAATCAAACCCTAACCCCTCTAATTCTTTTCTGTCCAATAGCTTGCGACCGTCGAACACAAATGCAGGTTTTTTCATTGTTGCCTTAATTTTAGACCAGTCGTATTGCTTAAATTCATCCCATTCGGTCAGTACTGCTGCCGCATGTGCTTCATCTAACGCTAAATAAGGATCGCTCACCACAGTTACCAAACGACGGTTATCTTCTGGCGAACGTGTTCCTAAGTAATCTAAATCTCTATAAATTTGCTCTGCTGGTACTTTCGGATCGTAAACAACAATCTCCGCCTCTTCTTCTAACAGATGATCTGCAACATAAATAGCGGCAGACTCACGCGTGTCATTGGTATCTTTCTTAAAAGCCCAACCTAAAAATGCAATCTTCTTACCATTGACGGTATTGTACATGGTCTTAATGATATTCTGCGCAAATCTTGATTTTTGGTGATCATTTAAAATAATAACCTGCTCCCAATAATCTGCTACAGCAGTAAGGCCATATGAACGTGCTATATAAACCAGATTTAAAATATCTTTTTGAAAACATGATCCACCAAAACCAACGGATGCTTTTAAGAATTTGGATCCAATTCTTGAATCGTAACCTATAGCTCGTGAAACTTCATCGACATTGGCTCCTGTTACTTCACACAGCTCTGAAATGGCATTGATAGAAGAAACACGTTGCGCAAGAAATGCATTGGCTACTAATTTGGACAGTTCGGATGACCATAAATTGGTTGTCAAAATACGCTCGCGTGGTACCCAAGCTTCGTATATCTGCACCAAGGCTTCGATTGCTTCTGCATCTTCACCACCGATCAAAACACGATCTGGGTTATGTAAATCGGTAACAGCTGTTCCCTCAGCTAAAAACTCGGGATTGGAAAGAATGTGAAAATTGACGTTATTACCGGTATTCCCCAAAATACTTTTTAAGGCATCGGCCGTACGTACGGGCAAGGTAGACTTCTCTACGACAATTTTATCATCTTTGGCCACACGGGCTATCTGACGGGCACATAGCTCGATATATTTCAGATCTGCTGCCTGTCCTTTACCTTTTCCGTAAGTCTTGGTTGGGGTATTGACCGAAATAAAGATCATGTCTGCTTCATCAATCGCTTTGTCTACATCGGTAGAAAAAAACAGATTGCGTCCTCTTGCTTCACCAACCACGGCATCTAAACCCGGCTCATATATCGGGAGCTTGCTTAGATCGGCATCATTCCAGGCATCAATACGCACCTGATTTAAATCGACTACAGTGATCGTAACATTCGGATTTTTTTGAGCAATAACCGACATGGTAGGCCCGCCTACATAACCTGCTCCAATACAGGTTATTTTCTTAATTTCTCTCATTTTTATAACCTCAAATTAATTTTAAAATTTGTTAATTATGTTTTTCTTATAGTAAAGCTTCTAAGCTTTTTGATAGAGTATAATCTTACCATTGACTTGATCTAAAGACTCGGTATAAATCGAGACCTCCTTACCAAGGATTGTGCCAGCTTTTAAAGCTGCCTGCTCTAAATAGTCCATATTGAGCTCCACTCCTAGGACCAAAACCTCAATATGCCCAGAATCCAAACCTTGAGCATAATCGCCCAGCAGAGCCACTTCATGTACATCGCCAGCACGTGCTAATACTTGATCTACAAAAACTTCGATACCCAAAAAATTGTGGATTAAACCTTGAAGTGAGGAAAACAGGGAATGAGCAATATTGGCACGATAATAAACTTTGTGTTCGCTATCTTCCCGAAGCAGATAACCGGCTTCGGTCAATTGATTGAGCTCTTTACGAATGGAATTGGTTGACTCTTTAAATTCATCTGCCATACCTCGCAAATAGCCACGATTGCTGGCTGATACAAAAAATTTGATCAGTAATTTGAGTCTTGTTTTTGAAGTGATCAGCGAATCTAGCATTAAGTTGATTAGATATTGAGTAACAAAAGTACTCAATCTAATTTAAATGTACAAATTAAAATTTTGTTAAGAAAAAATAACTTTATAGAGTAGGTTTATTAGATATGACACATTTTATTAAATAAGTGTCATCCATTTTCATGTTGAATTGAAAATAATTGATTGGATATGCTTTTATTTTTGTAAAAGAATATCCATTATAGTACTATAGTACTGCAATTATAGGTCATGTTTGACCTATAATCTACCATCTACTATTGAACGGTCTAAACATGCTTTGGTATCGAAAATAATTCCATTTTTCTGTTTTATGGTTTCATAATCAAGTTCGATAAATTGATCATGTGCAACAGCAATTATGACTGCTGCATAGGTCTTAGCTCCTTCTAGGTCATGAAGTAAATCCAAATCATACTCTTTCTTGACTTCGGCAACATTAGCCCAAGGATCGTAAATATCGACCTCAACACCAAACGATCGCAATTCGTGATAAATATCGACCACTTTGGTATTGCGCACATCGGTACAGTTTTCCTTAAAAGTGATGCCCAAGATCAGTGTACGGGAGCCCTTGATCTTTAGATCTTTTTGAATCATCAATTTAATAACTTTATCGGCAACGAATGCTCCCATATTGTCATTGACTCTTCGTCCTGAAAGGATAACCTGTGGATCATAACCGAGTTCCTGAGCTTTATGTGCAAGATAATAGGGATCTACACCGATACAATGCCCTCCTACTAATCCGGGTTTGTATTTTAAAAAATTCCATTTGGTGCTCGCGGCTTCTATTACATCATGGGTATCGATACCGATCCGATCAAAAATAAGTGATAGCTCATTGACAAACGAAATATTTACATCGCGCTGTGCATTTTCAATAGCCTTGGATGCCTCTGCAACTTTTATATTAGGTGCCATATGTGTGCCTGCAACAATAATAGATCCATACAATTGATCGACCCGCGCAGCAATAGCAGGTGTGGAACCAGAAGTTACTTTTTTGATTTTGGTCAATGTATTGACTTTATCTCCAGGATTGATACGTTCTGGAGAATAACCTACATAAAAATCTTGATTAAAAACCAATCCAGAGGTTTTTTCTAAAACAGGGACACAGTCCTCTTCGGTACAGCCCGGATAAACGGTAGACTCATAAATGACAATATCGCCTACCTTTAATACACTACCGATCATGTCAGAAGCACGAAGCAATAACCGCAGATCGGGTGTTTTAAATTTATCTATTGGTGTAGGCACCGTAATAATAAAGGTATTGTAGCGACGGAGATCTTCTACTGCACTGGAAAAAGATAATCCGATGGTAGCACTTTTCTGCAATTCCATGACTGCGGCTAGATCTGCTAAATCAGCTTCTTTTGTACTATCTTTTCCTTGGCGAAGCTCGCTGATGCGCCCCTCATTGATATCGAAACCCAAAACATCGTACTTTTTTGAAAGCTCTATAGCCAATGGCAATCCAACATAGCCTAAGCCAATGACAGCGATATGAGTATTTGCAACTATGGATTGTAAGGCACTTGTATTTTTATCATTCATCATTTTTCAAATTATTATGTTGTTATTGCTTTAAAATTAGCTTCATTGTGATGCTAATTTTAAATTGATGATCCCGTTACTTGTTAACTTAGCTGAAACGGTTTCATATTGAAATGTAACAATTTCATTGATATAAAGTAAAAGGCTGATTCGCTAATCGCAATAAATATGCCTACTTTTATCGTTTAACATACATTAACACTTCTGAAAACGTGAAAAAAGATGTATAGTCCAGTACAATAGGAGCTCAAATCACGGAGAATAAAAAGAAATACTGAAAGCTTCGTGTAAATGTTTTATCAAATTTGGTTTTTCAAGGCTAGCTCTTTACCGGTTGAGGGCAATTACCTGGCAATGCTAAATCGCCTATTTGTTTCCTTAATATGCCGAATAGAACTGCAGCTATACACGTCGTTTCCTAGTTTATTGTTTGGTTATTATTACGATAATAAGTGTAGTGATATTCAGCAGGCTTCGAAACAGCATACACATAAATATCAAGAGAAATTTCTGTGAACATTTGCATAATAGTGCATGGGCCAAAAGCTGTTATTTGTACCGGCAATAATAGATGAACAATTGTCTAAAAAACAAATCAATGTAAAATGAAAAGGGTTATTGATTTAAATTTTGAAATGATCGAATAGTTTCTCTCAACCCTTCTTTGGCTGTAAGAGGTAGACGTTGGATAGACAAGGCTATCTTTATCTTTTTATTAGATACAACCAAAGTACTGGTTAGTTTCTTAAGACGCCATGTATTCAATGGTAATGAGGTCCGGTCACCGACCTTAGATATCCAACGTATTAAGCTTTTAGGCAAGGGCAGGCAAGGCGTATTAAAACCTGTCTCTTCTTTAATAATTTTAATAATTTCATTGGATGATAACGTTTCATCATCAGCAAGATGATAAATACCTGTCTCCATCTTGTCTTTTTTAAATAAGATCTGTTCAATAAAGAAACAAAAATTTTCGATAGAAAGAAAAGACCGCTTATTTTTAAATTTAGTAAGTGGATAAGGAATTCCTTTATTTACTAATTTAAACAATTGATTGAGATTTCCTTTATCTCCTTCACCATGCACCATTGGTGGACGCAAAATGATCAGCTTTTTACCTAAGGGAAGTGTCTGTGCAAGTAACCACTCTTCCGCTGCACGCTTGGATTTGCCATAAGGTGTTACAGAGTTGTAAGTAGCAAATTCAGATAACGGATTTGGGGCCTCTATTTCCTCTATTGCAGCCAAAGAACTAATATGAATAAAGACACTAGCAGGTGATGATAAAAATATTTGAAAAGCTTTTTTTGCAAGTTCAAAATTGGCATAGTAAAAATCTTCTTCCTTGGCAGTGCCAGTAAAGTCATGTGCTTTTCCAACAAGATTGATAACACAATTTGCAGCGAAATTATCGTTAACCCAATCTAAATTACGCATTGATACAAACTTGCAATCAAATAAACCACCCAATTTATCACTCAGATGACTTCCTATAAAACCGCTATTTCCACCTAAAACTAATACCTTCATTATTATATACTCTTATAACCACATAATTACTCAACGTAACACTTATTATTAATACTTTATCTCTCCACAACTGCACGTCTCAAACGGTTGGTTGTTTATTTAAGTATATATTATTAAAAAACGAATAGAACTATCATAAACGGCAATGATTCATTTGAATATCGTAAAGCCCTTAATTGAATCTTAAAATTGCTAAATGAAATTCTTCCCAGACTTCTTTTTTTATTTCAATAACCAGTATAATTAAATTTTAACGATGACATGACGCTCTAATCTGGTAATAATAGCAGTTAAAATTCTCAGCCATATAATTATATAACAGAAAAGATACACACCGTAAACATAGTTAATATTTAATGATACAAATATAGT
Source organism: Sphingobacterium sp. B16(2022) (assembly GCF_012030425.1). Classification (GTDB taxonomy): domain Bacteria; phylum Bacteroidota; class Bacteroidia; order Sphingobacteriales; family Sphingobacteriaceae; genus Sphingobacterium; species Sphingobacterium anhuiense. The sequence goes on from NZ_JAAUVN010000003.1 coordinate 759,061, forward strand.
GATAATTGTCCTATTTATTTACTTAACGTTAAATCATTGTAAAACGCTACAGCTGAGAATGATAATTTCTCAATTATGCGAATTTAAGACAAATTAGAGCGTATTTAAGATCGAAAAAGATCAAGATTGATCTTAGAAAACTTGAATTTTAGAGATTCTATTAAAATTTTTATTTAAAAAAAATAATAAAGACTCCTAAAAAACTAATAAAGAGTGAGAAATGCAAAGTATTATAAAGAAATTTGGCCCGTCATTGATTCACCGTCATATCCATATTTACGCCTATTGTCTGCTAGTCAAACGCAAAATTTTTATACCATTTATCGTGCTAAAAGTTTTTTTTCAACTTCTGTATATATATAGTCTTCAGAAAAATTATCGCGAACAAATTGAATTCCATTTTCTCCATGTTCTCTTGCTATTTCAGAATGATCGATATAGAATTTTACCATTTCGTAAAGACTTTTCGCCGTGTTTTCAGCAAAGAGGCCTGTAACATTTTCGATAATTGAATCGATGCATCCTGTCACTTTAGTGGTCACAATAGGCAATCCCGACGCAGAAGCTTCTAAGGTAACCGTAGGAAATCCTTCCCGATAAGAAGGCAACACAAAAACATCCATCTCATTGTAATACAAAGCAGTATCACTGACTCCTCCAACATACTTAATAGATGGATTTTTTTTAATCTGTTCTAACGTAGCGGTGGGCAAAGGGTCTCTTTCATCAACAGGACCAACTAATAACAACCGAATGGATCCATATTCATGGCTTAACATTTTCCACGCTTCGATAAGCTCAACGATACCTTTGTCCCTGGATAATCTTCCGACAAAACCTACAGTCGTTATTTCAGGGTTTTTATAACCTGCTCGAGGTACGAATCGTACCGTATCGATACCATTGCACGTTCCCTTACCTAAGAGTACATTTTTAGAAGATATATTTAAGTGTAACTGATCTGAAATTTTACTGATGGAGGGACTTACATTTACAATAGAGTTGGCACAAAAGCCAATGAGACGCTCAATATTAATTAATAAGTACTTTTTGAATCCTGTAACTGTCTCAAAAACTAATCCGTGACGAAAAAAAACACGAGTCGGAACTTGAGCAAAATATGCTGCCAACATACCAATTAAACCTCCCTTGGGAGAATGCGCAATAACAATATCAAATTTTTCCCTCCGGATATACTGATATAATTTGTAAATAGACTTGATATCTTGCAAGGGATTGATACTGCGCAAAATCGGAACTGGGAATTGCTTAAAACCAAATTCTTGAGCTAAATTGTCGAATTCTTCAGATCCAGAGCATGCGACATGAAATTCGTATCCTTTTCCATTAAAATAATGAAACTGGTTACCCACAAAATAACGCAGGGAGAATGATACAGAAACAACATGTAATATTTTTTTTCCTTTCATCGTCATTGTTTTTATCGATATAACTTCAAATATCCTTCTACCATCGCTTTCATCGTAAACTTTTCTGATTGCTCCATCTGAAGATTCAACAGAGATGTATCCGACAAAGAGCATAGTGCAACAATCTTATTTGCAATCTCAGTGGCCTGATTATTTTTAAATAGATTCAAAGGACTGGCAACAATATCATTGATACCAGGTACATCGGAACCTAAAAATGGCTGGCCTGATGCCATAGCTTCTATCGTGACTCCTGACATACCTTCATATTCGCTGTACAAAATATTAAGGTCTACCGATTTCATTAAAGAAGCAATATCATTACGATGCCCAAGGAAAACGATCCGATGTGAAATCCCCATCTCCTCAGCTAAGCTACGGCAACTGTTTAGCTGCGGTCCTTCCCCTGCAAAGACTATAGTATAATTTTCAGGAAGAGATTGGGAAACTTCCAATAAAAGATCCTGACGTTTTGGATGATCAAATCGAGCAGTCATTAAAATATACTTTCGGTCCTTATGTCCTAACGCACCATCTATTGTGGACAGATCCTTTAGCTCTGCTGATTGTAGCTTCGATAAATTCAGTCCATTTCGAACTAATACCGTCTTCTCTGAATTGCCAATCCATTGATCCAATTTGTCCTTAATGGGACTGGAAATGACTATAAGATTATCAAAAGCATTATAAACCCATTTCTCCAAAGATCTAAATCGACTATCATCGATACGCTTATTATGAATGCTATGTTCTGTAAAATAATAGCGCTCTTTTCGGCGGAACATGCGCTTCACTAACGCGACATAATAAAACGCCGGAAATAAATGCGCATGAACAATGTCAAAATGTTTTTGATTTAAAAATTTTTGTATGGCAAATGGTAGTTTTAAATCATAAAGACTGCCACTGTGTTTTAAAAAATAAACATGAATGCCTGAATCGCGTAATTCCTGGATATATTCGGGTAAGCTCGTGGATTCAACGATAACCAATAAGCTTATATCACATTGATCTGATTTTAACTGCGGTAAAAAATCAACAAGCAGCCGTTCTGCACCGCCATTGGCCATATTGTTGATGATATGGAGAATATTCATTAATTTGATTTATTTAATACACGTTGCTCTTTAGCAGAAATCTTACCCATATTCTTATTATTAAGGATGAGTTCACCATTCAGCCGGTTATTAGAAAATCTAAAATTTGTTGATTTTGGACCTATAACGACCGCTGTTCTTGAAGATGATATATCACAGTTCATCACGTGGACTTCTGAACTTGCACCTCCAAATTTAGCTAAAATGGCGCCTTCACTGTTACCCGAAAGGATGCAGTTACTGATCGTTACCTTTTTAACAGTCTTATTTTTCACTGTTGCATCTGCTTCAGGTTCTATATCGATACCTGTTGCCGTAGAGATATAAAGAAATCGTCCTGTATTAGAGATCGTACATTTATTGATGGTGATATCCTGACCGCCACCCACAGCAATACCAGTACGCGAGTTGTAATCAAAAGTAGAGTTTCGCACACGGACATGATTATCACTGCCACTGATATTAGCGATCATCAATCCATCCGTCCCAAATCGATTGGACCGAACATGATCAACAAGTACATTGGTGGAGTGGGATATCACGATACCATAGTGTTCAATCTGAATCCCGCAGTCACCATAACCACCTCCTATGTTAATTTTATCAGCCTGAAATTCTGAATTTTGAGAAATCCCACGCAAGGGAAAACTGTTCATGTTATTGACTGTCCCGGCATAAAAATTTCCATCCAGACTGAGATTCTGAATGCTGATCTGGTTACTGTTTCTAACATGTATAACCCGGCCCAACATGGCACGTTCTGTGGCAACATTATTCTTGGCAACACATTCGAATGTCTTATTTGTACTTTTACCTGTAGCTGGATTAAAGGATCCAAAACGCATGCCTACATTGAATAACAACTTTGTCCCCGCCGAACCCTTGATCGTTACATTCTCGCAGTTTTGAAGACTAATAACATCTTTTCCTGTTAAATAATAACTACCACCTGCGATTTTCTCTTGCCGTCCTACTAGAAATACTCCTGCAGGTATTTTAATGATCACATGCCCACCTCGCGAATTGACGTAGGCGCTCATTTTTTCAAATGCCTCCTGATCACTGACATTATCATTTGGCTTAGCACCAAAATCAAGCACAGAAATAGTCTTGACAGACTGGGCTGTAGCAGATTTACATACCACTGCAAATATTATGGCAATTACATAAACTTTCATATTCATAATCCATAGGCTTTTAAATAATTTAAACCGGTTGTCTCGATAGCATAGCGATCATGATAACTTTTTTTTGCATTTTCCTTGATCATCTCTTTATCATCATAATTTAAATAGCGTATCACCGAATTGGTAATATCTTCTACTGAGGTGCCCGCAGTTAAAAAGCCGTTTATCCCATCATCAATCATATCGCTGATTCCACCAACCGGACTACATATAGGGAAGGATCCATGAGATAAGGCCTCTATTAAAGAAATGGGCATACCTTCATAAATGCTAGGTAAAATAAAAGCATTGCTGGCTGCCAGATAATCTTCTACATTGGAAACGCCACCTAATAAATAAATATTGCTTTCACCTTCTATCGCTGTGAGAATAGCATTATAAAGTGCTTCATTCCTGATGTCTCCGATAAGCAACAACACCGCATTGCTCTTTTTTAGCCTTTCATCTTTAAATGCGAGCACAAGATTTAACTGATTTTTCTGTGTATCTATTCTTGCTACATTAACAAATAACGGCTGACCTGTACTACCATACTTCGTTATGATTGCATCACGAACCGTTATATTAAAAGGCCTATATGGCCTGCCGTTATCTACCTGTTTATCATAGCCTAACAACTTATAAACTTCTTCAAAAGATCTCCTCATTGTTTTAGAAATAGTAATCGGGATTATAAGCTTTAACTTAAATAATACTTTTCTTAAATTGAAGATAGCCTGATTAACTGTTTCCTTATCAGCTTCGTTATGAACGGTATGAAAAAACTTGACACTTTTCTTTTTAAAGCTGAATAACAGATGGGGTATTAAATACTCCAAAGCACTGATATGTGTATTGACAACTTGTGGTCTTATTTTATTTATGATTCTGGATAGTTTTAACGTTGCTTTCAAGTCAAAACCTGGCTTTTTTCCAAGTGAGATTAATTGAACATTTTCCGATATTTCACTGACAAATGAATCTTCACTGTTATCAAACAAAGAAATCAGATATACTTCATTCGTTTTTGAAAGCTCATTGCAAAGATCAACAACAAATCGTTCAGCTCCCCCCCTGTCTAAAGATGGTATAATATGTATTAATTTAGGCTTTTTCATTTTTAAATTTTCTTCTACTAAAACAGTGTGACCTCTCCTTATTTGCCCACCGAAATTACGACTCACCTGTTTATAATGGCTTTTGATCACTACTGTCTAATTCTTTCAGGCCATACTTTTCGTCCGAACCAACGTAAAGCCGTAAACCGACATAAAGCAATAAAAAATAATTTATGGCATGTAAAGTAGGTCGTTGAAAAAAAACAGTCATTAAAAAGACAATGGAAATTAAATTAAAGAGCTTATATTTAGACTGATGCATAAGGGAAAAACATAATAATAAATAAAACACGATGAGTGTGCCTTTTTCAATTAAAACTGTACGATAGGATAATGTAGAACCATCAAAAACTTCCATCATGTAGTCTTTTCCATAACCGAAATAATATGTAAAACTACGATAATTATTCCACTTATCAAATAATTCATCAAAACCCTGAATGGCAACATCTCTATTGTTTACGATGCCAACAATCCAATTTCCAGCCCATTCAAAACGATGGTACACTGCTAGGGCTAAAACCGGATTTGATTTGCTCCACAGTGCAACAACATTCAGTAAAAAATAAAAACTTATTAAACAGAGGATGAAGACGATAAGTCGTTTAATTGATTTTTTCATCGAAATTGCACGTAGATCGGAGAAAAATAATACCGGAATAATCGTAATGAAATAAAACATGGATAAGCTAAGAAATCCAGCAATATTTAAGGTAATTTTTTGCCAGAGTTTTAATTCCTTATGGAAATAAAAATAGATCATAGGCACAAGGGTTCCCACTACGCCCGGCTCGTCAAAAATGGATGTGAAACGATACAGTAGATTTTCCCGGCCCCAATAGACAAGCAGATAATTATAATAGATTTTTTCTCCTTTTGCAAATGTAAAAATACTTGGTAGTAGCCTCAGATTTATCAAAATATAAATTGGAATTCCAATTAAACACAAAAAGCAAAAAACACGAACGTAATTTAATGCAACTTGGTGCTTGTATTCATCTGGAAGTAAGATAAAACAGCAAACCGGTAAAAATGCAGAATAGAAAAGCTGTATACTTAAAACAATATCCTTAGAAAGGTAAAGATAGAATATCGGAACTACCAGCAATAGCCACTGATAATTTGACCGCGTATTATACCTTAACAGGTACATGATACCGACAACATTTAAAAGCTTGAGGAGATAAATAGCAACCTTCAAAAAAACAAATTCACTATAAACCGTGTAAGAGTCGAATAAGGCTATTATCAACAGATTTAATGAAATTATTTTAAAAAGATTAAGCTCTTTCATGTCCATATATAACGTAATTGATTACTCTATTTTCTATTTGATTGACAATAGAATCTGGCGCATTTCATCCTGGCTTTTGACTTGGTCCAGACCAAAATATTGGTTTAATACCGCACGGTCGTTATGGACTAAAGCGGCCTTTATCTCTTTCTTTGCAAATCCTGATGAAAGAATATTTTCTTGATTTTTTAATATATCATCATTGTTCTTAAAGTACTGGATCTCCTTATAGTTTATCTGTTGCTGATATAAACTTACAGGTACACCGACACTTGAACCATAGGCCACATGCGTGCCAAAATTATTGGTAAATACTTCAGAGGATAATAAAAGTAAACTTTTGAGTCGTGGTAGAAAGTTTAAATCATCACGATGTCCGGCAGTACTCACCTTAAAACCTTCTTTCAAATATACATTATCGGCTCCATTATCTATATCTTTCCAGTATAAACACACAATTACAGTATCAAAACCCACGCTCTTTTCGCGAATAGCTGTGATAAAAGCCTGTTCATCAAATTGCGCGGTAACAGATCCTATAGAGTGAGAAGGAATAACTAACAATACACGTCCTAATGTTTCTTTTAATGTCATGATTTCATTTTCAGACAACAAACTTGAACTATAATGAATATAAGGCCCTATTACATGAATTGGAGTATCATTAACAAAATTAGCAATATGTAATTTACGAGTCTGACTCATAGTCGTAATCATTTTTGCTTTTTTTAAATTATAATGATTGGCATAACTTCCTAAAACTAGACCATGTTCAATATAAAAATAATGTTTTTGTAAACGACTTAGATCTTCTGGGACCAGCCCTGCGTAAGATAAAAGCTGATGGTATAATCCATAATAATTACAGTCAGATATATAGAAATAGGGGTATTCAAAAAGCTCTTTACCTAACGTCTTATAATCAAAAATGGACACCTTAGCTCTACGATCAATTTCATGACAAAAATCACGATTACTATTGCATTTATACAATGTAAATAAATCCCGCAACAGGCTGCTTTCGTCAACTATTTTGGTTAATTTCTCTTTTACTCTAAGCATTCTTTTTAATAATTTTTATTCGCGCTGTTTTAATAACTGCTTTGCCCGTTGCTACATGATGATCATAATAACTGACATATATAGTGTCATTTTTAATAACATGCCCTGCATAGCCATTGTCCGAAAAAGAGGGCAATTCCATCAGTTTAGATATTGTATTAAGCTTTGTATTAAACAGAAATAAGGAAGTCTTGACATTCTTACCTGAATTATTATTATCTATAAGCTCCCTACCTGAAATTAGAAGATTATCCGCATTAAAGACGGTTATATTGGGACCTCCTAATTGATAAATCGGTAATTGAAATAATGTTGGAGCGCAAATATTCAATAAGTTACTGATGACTAAAATACCTTTAAACTGGGTCCGGACGACAGAATATAAGTTTTTCTTATCAGCGACAAACCTACCTTCAGAGGCGTGATTTGGCAAATCAAGAGCGCATTTGAGATAAGGACTTTTCGCCTGTGACATATGGTAATAGTTTACTTTAGCATCTTTATAGCCCATACTTAGCAATTCGCCGTGAAGCGGACCAGTATACCAGTACCAGATATCATTTTTCGTAAAATCGTTCCTTAACAAGGTCGTTTTATCAATACCATTGACTGCAAATAATTTTAATTGCTTTTTATTTATGGGAACATTATCCGTAATAGTGGTATAATTTAAGAATAACTGCTCTTTATCAACTAAAAATTTAGGGTCGCGTACGTCTAGACCCTTTTCCCGATTGGTGGAGAAATCACTCCAACGCACAAAATCTTTACTTCGCAACGTTTTAATGGAGCTGGTAGTATCAAATCCGTGCTCTCGAGCAATTCTAAATGTTAAATAAAAATTACCTTCGTAAAAAGCAAGGTCAGTGAAAGCATTATAAGGAGAAGTATGATATACAATTGCACTATCCAACATTTCGGCCCTATATTCACCGTCAACAAGTGGAATTTCAGGCAAATTGACCCACTGTTTCTCTTTTTTGCAACCTGTTATGAGAAATTGGAATCCCAAAAATAAAATAATAGCCGTATAATGTATTTTCATGATTTATTTTAAGGAAAATATACTAGGATCAAGAATTAATCTCTTCATGATTACAAACACTTGTTTGAAACTTTGCATATTAAGCAAAACAAAAAGAACAAATGATAAGATGTAAAAATAATTTGGACAATTTAAAAAGATAAATAGTAAAGTTAAAGCATAAGGTACTAACAATTTTATATTAAATGTGAAATTAAGCAATTGTCTGAAATTAAGCTTATCACCGATAAGCGTTAAACCAAAATGATTAATCACAAAAATATAAACTAAATATGCTATTCCAGTCGACAATATTACATACTCGAAACCGACATGCCACACAATAACCAGAATATAATTACACACAAGATTTAGTAGCAAGCAGAGGAAGGCTATGAGCCCCAGATTACGTTCTTTTCCTTTTGATATAATAAATCCAGATATGCCGAATGCATTTGTGGTTAAAATAACCGTCAAAATAATCAGACGAAACGCATTCTGACTTTCAGCATATTTAGGAAACAAATATAAAAACAGGGGAAAAAGTACAATTGCTGCGTGTGCAAGAAAATGTGTACAGGTGGTATAACATGATCGGATATAACTTAACTCCTGGACTACTTTGCTTTTCTCCATCTTAGAAAATCTATTCAATATTTTGGGATAAATGACATAATTTAGCGAGTCTAATAACAATAATATTGTACTAGCCAAGGTAAAAGCGAAAGTAAAGTATCCAAATTCTTCAACTTCATAATAGGTACTAACAAATGATCGGGTAGCAAGCATCATAAAGTAAAAGGATGAATTATAAAAAAACATATAGAGGCCCTTAATACAGATACGCTTTAACCAGTAGGTGTTAAAAGACCATTTAATTTTAATAGGTAAACCTATTAAAAACAAAATAACGGAAATGATAGCCGAGGCAACATGAATAAAAACCAAAATTTCTAAAAGATAAAGACCTTGATATTGCCACACGACTAAAAGGGTAAGAAACACGGATAAAGACTGACTGATTGCAATTTTTAAAAATTTACCGTAAATACGGTATATGTTTGAAAAAAAAACAATCAGATGATTCATTATTCCCGCAATCAGTAATGGGATATATAGGGCTGAAAAATGATATTTATCTGAGAAATTTGATCCAAAAAGCCGAAATCCAAATGCCGCCATAATCAAAATAACAAACAACGCAGATAATAAAATTAGGGCATTGGTTGTTATTTTTACACGTAAATTTTGATTCGAAAATTTAAGCGACAAATAATTATTGCTCGATTGCTGAATTCCAAAATTTAAAAAAGCAATATATTGCAACGATAAACTAAAGAAGCCCCAAATACCTAGGTAATATGGCCCTAGGTTTGTCGCTAAAAATAAGGAATTTAAAAACTGAAGGAAAAATGTAAAATACCTGCTAAATAGATAAAGAACCACATTGTTTTTAAATACAACAGCAATTACCCGCTTAATTTTATTTATCATTTTCCATCAACATATTCCAGTCTAAAGGAGTTCCTTTTGTAACCGAGTGTTTTACTTTGCGGCCAATTAAATCCTCCATATATCGAGGAGCTAGCCCGTGACCAGGTCTAACAACTCTCATATTATGACGTGATAATTCTTCGCCTTCCATTATATCTTCGGAAATAAAAATAGACCTTCTTCTTAACTTATTTTTCTCGCTCAATTCAAGCACCGGACTACCAATAGACATTGCTGCCATACGTGCATAGTCAACCATTTCCTTAAATTCTGCAGGTTCCATTGAAAACTGTGAATCTATGCCTCCCAAATCGCGGGACAATATGATATGCTTTTCAATAACTTGCCCACCCATCGCAACAGACACAGTGGGCACTATACTTCCCATAGTATGATCTGAGACACCAACTACTACTCCAAATTTTTCTTTTAACATCGGAATAGTAGACAAATTCGCCATGTCGATAGGTGCAGGATATTCTGAAGTACATTTTAATAATACAATCTGATCATTGCCAGCCGCTAAACATGTATTAATCGCTAATTCAATATCCTCAAGACCTGCCATACCTGTAGATATAATAACAGGTTTTCCTTTACTTGCAACTGCTTTAATAAGATTGATATCCGTAATTTCTGCTGAAGCAATTTTATACATAGGGACATCTAAATCTTCCAAAAATTCAACACAATATGAATCGAAAGGAGATGAGAAAAATAATAAGCCTAAAGACTCAGCATGCATTTTTAATTTACCATGCCATTCGAATGGCAACATACCCACTTTATACAAGTCATAAGGTCGCTTTCCCTCCCATAAGCCATCTTTTCGAGGGCCAAAATATAAATTATCGACATCTAAAGTAAGCGAATCAGGAGTAAATGTCTGAACTTTAACCGCATCTGCTCCCGTCGAAGCAATCGCATCTATGGTTTTAATTGCTAAATCAAAATCGTTATTATGGTTAGCAGATAATTCTGCTATAATAAATACATCTTTATTTTCCTTAAACTTTTTATAATCGAATTTTTTTCTATTTTCCATCTAATATTGCTATTAACCTATCTTTATTTTTATCACTGGCTATAAAATAACCTAAACGATCTAATGAACTCTTTAAGGGAACATCTTTGTACTCCTCGATACTAAATTTTGAAATCGAGGGGTCCGGTGACTGATGTAAATAATCTGTCAAACGTCCGTAATTGTTACGGTCTAAAAATTTAATACCAGCATATGTATCACGCGATCTCTTTAAGTTTAACTTCTGTCCTGTTGCTATGTTAATAAGAGCCTCCAACATATCAATTCCCGTTGATAGAGGTATCAGGTCGGAAGCAATAAAGTCGCCTCCAGGTCTACATGCGCACTCAATCAGATAAATCTGATTTTCATTCAGTTTAAATTCAAGATGCAGTGCACTGTTATCAATTTGAAAGGCCTGTATTACTGAAAGCGCAAAATTACTGATCATCTCTTGAATCTCTCGAGCGAAAACGATGGAGCAGATGTGGCCTATCTCTACCGGAAATTCCATCCCCTCCGATTCCTCAAGAAATTTTTCGGTGATACCTAATATATGTAATCTACCATCCTGAACTAACCCTTCTAAACTATACTCTTTCCCTCCAACAAATTCTTCAATTAAAAATTCATCTGTTCGGCTGTATAGCTTTGCCTGCGCATAAGCCTCTGGTAAGGCTGATTCTTCATGGATGATTGTAATACCTCTGCTTGCCGAGGAATCTAATGGCTTGACAATAAGGGGATAATTAAGCTTAGTGGTATAATGATCCAAATGATTAAAATTTAATTTATCATAACCAGGACTTTGAATACCATTGTTCACGGCTAACTCTCTTTGCAGGTATTTATTTGTGCAGATCTCTGCGGCATAGGGACTGATCCCAATTAAATTTAATTGGGCACAGATTTTAGCAACAACATTAACCGGATAATCCGATGTTGTAAGAACAGCATTAACCTGATATTCTATGGCAACCTTTAATGCGGATGCTGCATCTAAAGTTGAAATTACAAAGCTGTGATCTGCTAACTTCATACCCGGAGCGTCAGCGCTACCATCTAATACGAGAACGACATAACCTAAGCTTTTAGCTCTTTTTATGATTGGTACCTGAATAATACCGGCTCCAAGTATCAGAATTTTTTCGTTCATGACTTAATTCTGGAATTAATTAAAAAATCAAATTTCTTACTTAGCATCTCGGCTTTATAATCTTCTAAAAGACGATCGAAAGGAACATACTGAGGCGTATAACCAAAGTCATTTGTGGCTTTCGAAATGTCAAAAATATAACTTGCACTAGCATTTGGCTTAGCTGTATTTAAATTGATTTTGGACTTTTTATCATCCGGTCCAAATACCTTGACAATATCTTCTACCTGGTCAACCAAAGATGTTGATATACCTGAGGTAATGTTGTATACACCTCGAGCATTTTTAGTTGAAATAGCTTTTACAAATGCCTGTACGACATCTTTAACATATACAACATCTCTTGAGGCGGTATAATCTCCAAATATTTCAATATCTTCTCCCATTATAGCTTTTTCTAAAAATACCTGAAAGCCAGATTTATAGTATTTCCCGTCCACATAGATTGCTGAATGGGGCCCATAACCATATACTGGTGGCAATCTGAAAACACTGCCGTTTATACCATATTCTTCACTATAATGTACAATCAGATCTGTAGCAGCATTTTTTGAAATTGAATAGACTGCATGATCACCTTTGAACATAGCTTCACGTGGTGCATCTGCATCAATTGGCTGATCTTTAATCCACAAGGTGCGAACATCAGAATAAGATGTAGTAGAAATAACCGTATCAATACTATTGTTACGACAAAATTCCAATACATTTAAGGTTCCCGTAATATTAATATCAATATAATCCTGAGGATTGTAATCCTGAACATTTGCTGGCAAGTGTGCTCCCAATAGAACAACTGCCTCAATATCATTTGTTGGCAATTGATCAAAAGATGCGCCATCACTTAAATCCAAATAGCACGAATCGATACCACTATTTTTAAAATGGTCTAAAACGACTTTATTTCTTCCTGTAACGAAGACTTTTTTACCGTTTGCAATCAATTCGTCGACTAAATAAGCACCTATAAATCCCGTGCCACCAATAACTATTATCATTTCTTTAAATTTAATATCGTTTCTATAATTTCTTTCTTTCCCAGTCCAACACCTAGTTCTCCAACACTCTTGCTAAAACTGCCATAATTATCAAAGACATCTAACATAAGGTCAACTACCGATAGAACTTCTTTATATTCAAAAGTGTTGAAAAAATTGCCAAACACTTCACGCTGAGCACTATTTTGAAAAAAAGCAACGGAAGGTACTCCTAAATAAAGCCCTTCAAAATAGGCTGTTCCTGCTGAAGTCAATAAAAAATCATTCGCAAGCATGACTTCGCTTACATTTGTAATATTTTTTAATATGGTAACGTTTCCATTTGAAATAAACTGATCCAAACTATCCTGATTGGAATAAGCCGCACCTAAAACGACATTAAAATGTACGTCTTCTAATCGCTCGTCAATTTGCAGATCGCTTAAAATTTTATAGCTTAAATTGGCTTGATCACTACCCCCAAATAGAAGTAAAACATTTTTTAAGGTATTCGTATATTGATAACTTTGAAATCTAAATTCATCTCGTAATGTCAGATATTTTGGTCCTTTTAGATAATGAGTGTGAAAGGTATCGACATAATTTTCATTACGAAATTGCTTAGTGGAAATTATCGCATTGACGACAAGATCCGAGAAATCGTTTGCTTCATTATTATTTCCAAATAAAACAATTTTCAAAGGATAAAGCTCCTTTATATTTTTAACAAAATTGACATCAATATTTAAAACATCAATAATTAATATCGCCAGGTCTAAAGATTCCAAACAGGAATTTACACTTGCTAAATCAGCCTTTTTTATTACATTCGTAAAACCTTGACCATTGATTAAATCGGTAACGGTATGATCACTGGTGGTGATAAAAAAAATATTAATAAGATGTTCGTTTGCTAAGGATTTGGCTAGCGAAAGCATGCGATATACATTACCTAAACCTAAATAATGCCCTCCCTCAACATAAATGCCTATATTCATATTGTTAACTATTTTAATTTCAGTTGCATTTTCAATTCAGCAATCAACCAATCCGACTCATTATCGATATCCTGAACCTCCAGCGCTGATAATATAAGAGGTACTGCGCTTTCACTCATAATGCTATCCCTGGTATTGAAATTAGCTACTGAAAAGAAATAAAACTGGCCTGCATCATGATAACTTGGTTCTAGATCTTGACTTCTCATCAACCGTTGATCGGGAAACTTATATGCTACTTTGTGCTTTTTATTGATTACTAAACTTCTTTGAATAGGAAAACTGTATTCGACCACAGTCATCACTACATCGCCACTACCACTTTCCAGCAAGCGAGCAGCTTCAATTAGTGAATAAGAAGAGATAAGCGGAGCAGTTGGGTAAATACAGCAACAACCATCAAAAAACATATCAACAGCAGCGTAATTTTGTAATACTTCCTTAATAACCGAGGTTGTACTCGCATAATCATCTGAATTTTCTGAAGATCTAAAAAATGGTGTTTTTGCACCATAGTGATTTGCAATTGTAGCAATTTCTAAATCATCAGTTGAGACCATTACTTCCGAAAACAGTCCCGAATTAAGAGCTGCCTCAATAGAATAGGCAATAATAGGTTTACCCAAAAAATTTTTTATATTTTTTCTTGGTATTCTTTTACTTCCACCACGAGCAGGAATTATGCAAATATTTCTCATACTAGCATTTTAATTATTTTAGCAGGAACACCACCAACAACACAGTAATCCGGAACATTTTTTGTTACAACAGCACCTGCAGCAACGACACTATTATGACCAACAGTGACGCCGTCCATAACAATGGCATTTGCACCTATCCATGCACCACTTTTAATTCGTATACCATTCGAATTACCGCCCTGGAGCCGGATCGGCATGGAGATATCTTCAAAATTATGTTGATTAGTAGTAATAAAAACTCCTGGTGCAATTAGAACATCATCTTCAATTATTACCTGAGCCGTCTTTCCTGCATGTATTTGAGTGAATGACCTCAAAGTGACATTATTACCAATACATATATTTTTCCCCCCGACAATACTTACATAGGGCCTTATCTGAAAATTTTTTCCAATCTTTCCAAATTTACCCAATAAAAATATCTTTGTTAAATACTTGAAATGCAACATCCAGTGTGTAAGCCCAATATCCGGACCGATTCTATCACCAAAAACTGCTAATTTTACATTCATCGGTAATAACTTTTTATAGTCTCAATTACATAGCTCTGTTCCTCTGTTGTTAAAGTTGGATACATAGGCAAACTAATACAGTGCTTATAATATTTTTCAGACTGAACGCAGTCTCCTTCTTTCCAGCCAAAGTTCCGATAATAAGGCATCAGATGACAAGGAATATAATGAATTTGCGCAAATATATTTTTTGTTCTTAAAAAATTATAAAGCCCTAGACGGTCCTCCACTTCCAAAATATACAGATGGTATGCGTGCCCCTCGACGGAACCTGACTGTCCTTTAATAAAAGATAAACCTGAAAAAGCAACTTCATAAGCTTCTGCAATTTGTCTTCTTTTAACAATTCCATCATCGGCTCTTTCCAATTGGCTATTACCTAATGCTGCCTGAAAATCGGTAATGCGATAGTTATAGCCAAGTGTCTGCATTTCCATATACCACAAAGGATAAGTTTCTGCTCCGCCAGCAAATTCAATGGTATTTTCATAAAGATCATTATCCTTAACAATACCATGGGTGCGCAATGTTAATAGCTTACGATATAACTCGTCGTCATTGGTGGTAATCATTCCACCTTCACCAGATGCAATATGTTTTACAGGATGAAAAGAAAAAATTGCTAAGTCAGCATAATTCCCGTTTCCACATCGTTGCTCCTCCCCTTTAGAATCAATAAAATATCCACCTGGAGCATGACAGGCATCTTCAATAATCCAGAGGTTATATTCTTGAGCTAAATGCTTATATTCTTCAAGATTTACAGCTCTACCAGCAAAATCCACTGGAATTATACCTTTATAAGTGCCTTTTGGTGATGATTCTAATAATTTTCTCACTGAATTAATATCCAGCAAATAGGTATCTGGATCAATATCACCGAAAACAACTTCGCCTCCACAATAGCGTACACAATTGGCAGAAGCGGCAAAGGTAATAGGTGTTGTTATCACCTTTTCGCCCTCTTTAACGTCTAATGCCATCGCGCATAAATGTAATGCTGCGGTACCATTCGCTACTGCTACGGCATATTTTGAACCGACATAAGTTGCAAAGTTATCTTCAAACTCCTTTATTTTAGGCCCTTGAGTCAAATAATCAGATTTCAAGGTTTCGATAACGACTTGAATATCACTCTCCGTAATATTTTGTCTACCGTAAGGGATTGCTTTATTTAACATAACTATAGATCAAAAGCTGAATCAACGTGTTCTTTAATTAAATTGCGTAAACTATCAACAGTTTCCCACTCCGTGTTTGCTCCTGAAGTATAAGCAAAACCTTCTTCAACTTTTTTACCATTAAATTTTAGAAGGAAATCTTGTAAATTCCATTTTGGTACAGAAGGTAAGATGGTATAATACTTACCGAGATCATAAGTATAAAAGGAATCTGAAGGAGTAATCATTTCTTCATGAATCTTTTCACCTGGTCGGATGCCAATAACACGGTGTTCACAATCAGGAGCAACCGCGACAGCCACATCCATAATACGGTAAGATGGAATTTTTGGTATAAAAATCTCTCCTCCCCAAGCATGAAATAGAGCATGCATAACCATATCAACACCTCCTTGTAAAGAAATATTAAATCGGGTCATATTTGGATCCGTAATCGGAAGAACACCCTCTTTCTTCTTATTCATAAAAAATGGAATAACAGATCCGTTTGATCCCATCACGTTTCCATAGCGCACAACTGAAAAACGGATTGGATTATTACCTCGAATATTGTTTGCAGCAACAAAAAGTTTATCGGAAGCAAGTTTAGTAGCTCCATATAAATTAATCGGTGCACATGCTTTATCTGTAGATAGCGCAACAACACACTCTACTTCTGTCTCTAAACAAGCATCAATTACATTCTGAGCGCCGTGAATATTGGTTTTAACACACTCGTCCGGATTATACTCGGCTATATGAACATGCTTCATCGCGGCAGCGTGAATAACATAATCAACCCCTTTCATTGCCCTTACAAGACGATCTTTATCTCGAACATCGCCTATAAAAAAACGAATTTGAGGATATTCTGCACCAGGATATTCCTGTGCCATCTGAAATTGCTTTTGTTCATCTCTTGAAAATATTACAAGTCTCTTCACCCGGGGGTGAGTACTTATAATATGTTTTACCAAAGCTTTGCCAAGGGAGCCCGTACCACCCGTAATCAATATCGATTTATTATCCAAATTCATTATATTTCTATTTCATTAATTTTTAAGAATTTCATTATACCACCTTCTGATAACAAGTATTAAAAATGTTAAAAAGGCAAATATAAAAGCAACTGCAACGCCTGTTTTCAAAACACTGGGACGCTCAACCATAAGTGGAAACACCGGTTCATCAACCTTTTGAATCAAAGGTGATTCTTTCATAAGTGCCATCTTTGACATCTCCAGATTTTGCATCAATTGACTCAAGATAACCTTATTTGTTTCTGCTGAAAATTGCGACCGTTGCGTAGGTATAAGACGTTGCGCTTGTCTTGTTGGATTCAGATTGGGCGTCGCATCTATTGCACCAGCACTTGCAGAAATATTACCGTTCATAACTGCTCTAACCGAATCGGTCTTATGCTGTAAAATCGCAATGTTATCCAGCGATTTCTTCGTTTTGGTTTTTACATAAAAATCATTAACCTGCGCAACAAGTGCTTCATTAAATTCTTTGGAAAAAACCTCATCTGTGGATGTAACATCTACTTTAAATAATGCAGATTTTTTATCCAATTTTCCAACTATTAAATTTTTTTTATTGATATCCTGAACGGCCTTCTGCAATACGCTGTCCCGCGCACGAACTAATGCAATTGGTACAGTCCCTTTAAAGTTAATGTCCAATAATGTTGGGTTATTTTCTTGCCACCGCTCGCGTGCATGGCTTATAGAGAGATAACGATCTAAAATAAGCATCGAACTGTCACTTTCTGAGGGCAGTAATAAAGTTGCTTCAATCATTTTACGTGACTTATATAATTCAAAAAGATTGTCTCCTTGAAAAATACCTCCTCCCGGAGATCCCAAATTAACCCCAGCGAGGGCTGCTAATCCTGCCATCTGCCCTCCACCACTACTTGTTCCCTCGCCTGACTCTAATACAAAAGTAGTACTGGCAGTATAAACAGCCTGCTGTGATTTAGCATAATAACAACCAATAGCCCCACCTATTAAGATTGTTATAATAAAGATGTACCACTTAGATACCACATAGCTCATCCAATCCTTAAAACTTAGGATAAAATCTTTTAAACTTATCGTCCCCCCATTATTCATGTTAACCATATGTTATTTGAATAAACTTAATATAATGGCTAAAGTCGACGCAACACCGGCTCCTATGCTTACCCAGGCTTGTGAACTTAATCTTTCGCGTGGTGCACGTTTCGGTACAACGATTTCTGCTCCAGGTTTTACTTCTGGATATCCTCCATCTTTTCCTTTAACTGCGCCGTTAGCATATTGAACAAAAACACGTTTTTTTAGCGCATTATCTGTAAAACCTCCAGCTTGATTGACGTAATATTTTAGGTTTTTACCTTTTATATAAACCACGTTATTCGGATTCAATACTTCGCCCATTACTTTTACCGTTTCCAGTTCCTTTGGGACTGTTATAATATCACCATCAAGCACAAGTAAATCACCTCGTTGCTTAGGATTGGTAAGTATTTTACTCAGTTCGATACCTACTAAATCACTTGGCTCAATATCGGGAGCTGAAACACCTTGCTGCTGTGATAGTTTTGCTAACGCTTTATTTTTAGCATTTGGATTAGCTAACGTAATTTCTTGCTCAAACCCCTCCTCTTCAGTTAATTTTTCACCTGAAGTAACTTCGATTTCTTTTTGAGCACTTTCTTTTTCTTTTTTCTCTTCAGCCTTTAGTTTAGAAAGTCCAGTTCGCTTTAAGGATGCTCCTTCCGTATAGGCATACGAAGTCAATCCTCCTGCACGTTTGATAATATCGGAGATACGCTCATCTTCACGGGAAATTGTGTAAAAACCCGGAAATAGCACTTCTCCTTCGACTTTAACTTGCCTTTGTGTACGGAATCCAGCATCGCCTAAAACTGTAATCACATCGTAAGCTTTTAATGCAAAATTTAAATTCGATATCTTGCCTTCATTTATCTCCATTACAATAGTCTGTGAAGTGCTCGAATCTGTAACTTCACGATTATTTAATCGTCGTGCAATTTCTATACGCGCATTTTTAGCAGACTCATTCAAACCTCCTGCTTTCTGGATCAAATCGCCTAGCGTTGCATTACTAGCAAAAGGAAAATCACCAGGAAGACGCACTTCACCTTGGACGGTAAACTTATATTCATCTCTTAAATCAAAAATAGAAGCAATTTCAATTTTATCTTCTCTTTTTAACGGAATATCTGCTGCTGTTCCTGCTAGTATTTCACGAACATTGAAATTAATAAGCTCTGCCGTATTGTCTGCTCTCAATCTATTAATGATACCTCTTTCCAAAAAGGCATCTTCACGTATACCGTCTGCTTGCTCTAATAACTGCTTCAGAGTCATTCCTGGTTCCATTCCATATAAGCCTGGACGAAAGACTGCTCCTAAAATACTAACACGATTGGCAAAGCGTTCCAAGATTGGCTCCACAATAAACTGATCACCTGCCTTTGGACTGTAATCAGCAAATTGATCCGAATAAATATCTTTGACACTACGTTCTTTATCCGTCTTTTGCAATACTTTGACCTTTGCGGTGTATGCATTTTCACTAAATCCACCAGCGTATTTGACTAAATCCAATAATGATTCACCAGATACGGTTTCGAATATCGCTGGACGTTTGACTTCGCCTTCAAATTGTACCCGGCTACCATAAACCGGAATATGGATAATATCCTGATCTTGTAAACGGATATTGCCGCGTTGGATGCCATTCGCTAAGAAATCATATAAATCAATGGTCGTAACAACCTGATTGTTACGAACCACTTGGATCTGACGGTAAGTCCCCTTTTCACTAGGACCGCCTGAAGCATATAGCGCATTGAATACAGTAGCTAAAGATGGTAAGGTATATGTCCCCGGCTTTGTCACGGCACCTGTTAGTGTAATTCGGATACTACGGATATTACCAATGTTGACATCAACCTGCGTATGACCAGAACGAATAGCTGGGTAAGTACCACTCAAACGTTGTTGGATCTTATTTTTTGCGGCCGAAACTGATAATCCTGAAACAGCTACTTTGCCCACATATTCAACTGTAATGCTTCCGTCAGGATTAACTGGCAATTTATATGATGCTTCATTATCTCCTGTAATATCCAATAAAATTTCATCGTCAGGTCCAATAATATAGGAGCTTGGAGTTGCCATCCTCAAGTTTGGCTCAAAAGTAATTTCGCTGTTCTTAAATAAATCGGAACCAAAAATTTTAAGCTGCCCGTTGTCAATTTTTAAAGAATCCTTACTGTTTTTTTTTGTTTGTAAAGAATCTATTTGGGATACACCATTTACTTGACGTCCCGTAGTGGAGCGTGTATTATTTGATTTATTTTGTATCTGATTTGGTTGTTGCTTATTTCTTTTTATCTTCTGCAAACGATCTTTCAGCTTTTGAGTTTCAACCGCAGAAACACCCTGTGCACGGGCAAATCCATCCAATTGACTTTCACCATAGCCCATCAGTTCAGCTCGCTTTACATACTGCTCAATTTGAGCATCCGTTAAATCATCAACTCTTATATTTGCTGGATTGGTCTGTGCATGAATGGATCCAAAAAAACTCACTACACACAACAACAATATCACTCTTTTCATTCTAATTTGAAATTTTCACAAAAATAGGTAAATTTATTTAATTGAGAGGCACAGGTATTCTCCATAACCTGATTTACGCAACGGTTCAGCAATTTTTAATAATTGCTCTTTATCAATATAGCCCATACGATAAGCTACTTCTTCGATCGCTCCGATCTTCATCCCTTGGCGTTCTTCAATTACCTGAACAAACTGAGCCGCCTGCATAAGCGATTGTACTGTACCTGTATCCAACCAAGCTGTACCCCTATCAAAAACAGCAACATTCAACTTTTCACGTTCTAAATAGATTTTGTTGATATCGGTAATCTCCAGCTCTCCTCTCGAGGATGGTTTTATTTGCTTTGCAATTGCTACCACATCATTATCGTAGAAATATAAACCTGGGATAGCAAAATTTGATTTTGGTACTACAGGTTTTTCCTCTATTGAAATCGCTTTTTTATCTTCATCAAATTCCACGACGCCATATCGCTGAGGATCTGTAACTTGGTAAGCAAACACCATTCCGCCTTCGATGTCAACACATGACTGTAATAATTTGGACATCCCTGAACCATAAAAAATATTATCGCCCAAGATTAACGCTACTTTATCATCACCTATAAATTCTTCCCCCAAGATAAACGCTTGTGCCAAACCGTCTGGGCTGGGTTGTTCGATATACTCAAATCTACATCCAAGTTGCGAACCATCGCCCAATAGCCTTTGAAATTGCGGTAGATCTTGTGGAGTCGAAATAATTAAGATCTCATTGATCCCCGCCAACATTAAAGTGGATAGCGGATAATAAATCATCGGTTTATCATATACTGGCATCAATTGCTTGCTCACTGCCAAAGTCATGGGATGTAGACGTGTTCCTGATCCTCCTGCTAATATGATTCCTTTCATTTTTTTTAATTTTAGTTACGTAGTAATTAGTGACGTAGTTTTTCTTAGTAACATAGTGACTAGTAAAGTAGTGACGTAGTACTTTTATATTTTATTTTTAATATTTTCTATTAATTTCAACAGCATTCTTCTTAGCTGAACATTTTCTTCTAAAGCTGAATCAATGACAGTTGTGTACCCTAATAATTTAGCTATTTCAATTTGGGTTTCAATTTCACTCAATGAACCCAAAGCGATATATAAAAATTGGAGAAATTCTTTAGCAGATCTTCTCGCAGCTCCTTCTGCAATATTACTTGGAACTGAAACGGCAGCCCTTCGAATTTGACTGGTCAAACCAAATTTTTCCATCTCAGGAAAATCACGAGATAAATCATATATACTTTTAACATATAAAAGTGAACGTTGATATACAATTAAATCTTTATGACTTCTCATCTCTTATATTTTAGTGATTATATCTTTCGATTACTTCTTCACATCGTTACTTTCGTGACTTGATAATTCCGTTACTTCGTCACTAGTTCACTTTGTTACTATAACCCTTCGTTATCCAAACATCTCACTAGGCTATCTTTCCAAAATGGCACCTTCACTCCGAATGTTGCTTTGATTTTCGTTTTATCTAATAACGAATACTTTGGTCTTTTTGCAGGTGTTGGATATGCCGTTGTCGGTATCGCCTGTATCTCACAGTTCAAACCTTTAATATCGCGAATAGCAACCGCAAAATCATACCAGCTAATTTCGCCTTCGTTGCTGTAGTGATAAACACCACCTTTCCATTTTCCTGAATTAACAATATCTACAATTGCCTGCGCTAAATCTTGCGCTGAGGTCGGAGAACCGATCTGATCGTTAATAACGGAAATGGAATCCCGTTCAGATAGCAGACGCAACATGGTTTTTACAAAGTTTTTTCCAAAAATAGAATATACCCATGAAGTTCGAATGATAATCGCCTCGGGGTACCATTTCAGTATTGCTTGCTCACCTTTTAACTTTGTTGCTCCGTAAATATTAATTGGACTGACTGGAGCATCTTCGGTCAATGCGACACTGCTACTTCCATCAAAGACATAATCGGTCGAAATCGCAATCAATTTTGCGTTATGCAATCGACAATACAGCGCAATCTCTTCACTAGCCAAATGATTAACCTGTTCTGCCAGGTCAGCATCTGATTCGGCTTGATCGACCGCAGTATATGCTCCGGCATGAATAATCAAATCGGGTTGATACATACTAAGAATATCCTGAATAATCGTAATGTGATCCAAAGGAAGCTGTTTCCGATCCAAGAAAAAACATTCTTTAGACACATCCTGATCCAGCAGAACTTTCAATTCTTGACCTAACTGCCCGGATGTTCCCGTAATAACAATACGCTGTTTTTGACTAACCGATTCCATTTTTTTCGTTAAATGCCATAAAAGACTGCGCTTCTTCATCTTTCACAGAAAGAATCATATCTTCCCGAGGGACCTGCCAATCAATACCTAACGCTATATCTAACGGATGAACACCGTCTTCTGCTACTTTATGATAATGATTATCGCATTTGTAGAAAAAGACAGCATTTTCTGATAAGACCGAAAATCCATGTAAAAATCCACGTGGAACATATAATTGTCTCTTATTTTCGGCAGATAACTCCACTGCTACATACTGACCATATGTTGCAGAACCTAGACGTACATCGACAGCAACGTCCAACACTTTACCTTCCAAAACACGCACTAATTTTGCCTGCGCATATTCTCCGGCTTGCATATGCAAGCCACGTACAACACCATACTGCGATTGGGATTGGTTATCTTGGACAAATGCTGGTTTCGACCCTACAATCTGTTCAAACTTCTGATCATTAAAGGCTTCAAAAAAGTAACCTCTTTCGTCTTCAAAGACTGTCGGTTCTAAAATAAAACAGCCTTTTAATTTTGTTTCGGTAAAATTCATGGTTTATTTTTTTAGTGACATAGTAACGATAGTGAACTAGTAACATCGCTATTTTTAGTGACCTAGTACTCGTCACTTCTTTACTTGTTACTCTGTTACTTGTTACTTGTTACTCGGTCACTTCTTAATCCTTGTACTGCTTATCGTAATATTTTTGGTAATCTCCGGAAGTGACACTTGCTAGCCACTCCTCGTTGTTCAAGAACCAATCGATTGTTTTGGAAAGACCTTCTTCAAACGTTACAGAAGGATACCAACCGAGTTCCTTATTTATCTTGGAGGCATCAATAGCATAACGCAAATCATGCCCTGGACGGTCTTTAACGAAAGTAATCAAGTGTTCTGCTGTACCAGCTGGACGACCTAATTTTTCATCTACCTGTTTACATAATTCTTTGACCAAATCAATATTCTGCCACTCGTTAAAGCCACCAACATTATAAGAATCACCATTCTTACCTTCATGAAAGACAAGATCTATCGCTGTGGCATGATCAATTACAAATAACCAATCGCGGGTGTATTTTCCATCTCCGTAGATGGGTAGTGGCTGACCGTTCAAGATATTATGAATACATAATGGAATCAATTTCTCCGGGAAATGGTTAGGACCATAATTATTAGAACAATTGGTCAGTACGATAGGCAAACCATAAGTATCATGGTAAGCTCGAACAAAATGATCGGAACTCGCCTTCGATGCTGAATATGGAGAATGTGGATCATAAGCAGTCTCTTCAGTGAATAAACCTTCTGCTCCTAACGCACCAAATACCTCATCGGTAGAAACATGATGAAAACGCTTACCTGTAAAATCGTCTTTCCAGATCTGGCGTGCGGCATTCAATAAATTAACCGTTCCGATCACATTCGTCATCACAAATGCGGTAGGATCGGCAATGGAACGATCAACATGAGACTCTGCGGCTAAATGTATGACACCGTCGGGTTTATATTCTTCAAAAACACGGAACATATCCAAGGCATCGGTAATATCGGCCTTAACAAAGGTGTAATTCGGCTCCTCTTCGAGGTCTCGTAAATTTTCGAGATTACCAGCATACGTCAAAGCATCTAGATTGACAATATGGTAGTCAGGATATTTAGTAACAAAATTTCGTACTACATGAGAACCTATAAAACCTGCTCCACCTGTAATTAGGATTGTTTTATTCATAATATGAGCAAAATATTTCTTAACAGCTTAAAGCCCCTTAACGATAATTAAGGGATTAGCATCAAAAGTAATAAGATTTTATGAACAATCAATCACTACAAGCGAGCAAAACAAGCTAAAATGAGGTTTTCAGCTTATTCTTTGCCAAAAATCTATTTTTCTACTTGCTCTTGGTATAGTCCAGATATCGGTACAGCAACTCGAAAAAGTTTCGTCTTGCCACCTTCAAAATGCAATTTCCCGGAAATAGTGGTAAGTACTCCAGTTAAATCTAATGTTGTCAAGTCTCTATTCAATACCTTATAACGGATAGATACCTCAGGATGTGTTAAACTATTGTATTGAAAAGGAAGTGATAAAGACTGATCAAGCTGTATATTGACATCAGGGTGTTTTAAATTTACACTTTTTAGTGTAGCATGCTTTAATTTTTGATCACTGCTGCTGCCATGGATCACAATTACACCGCTCTTCACACTACGATCGCCACTATACTGTCCCGCACGCTCTTGAAAAAGGTAACTGACCGATAATGTGCCATGAGCCGCTAATCGTTGCTTCGAATGCTGTGCTGTCCAAAAATAATAACTGCCAAATAAAAATAATACAATTAAAATAATTACAATAATCATTGTGGGTAAAGGTTAAGGGTTGTAAAATAAAAGAGCATTTATAATGATGAGTAACGTTGTGACCGGCAACTAGTGACTGTAGTAAAAAGTAACGTAGTGGCAATCTAACTTTCTAACCATCTCAACTGATAAACAGTAACATTGTAATGCTCAAAATGGTTTTGCATATAGTAAACATGATTTGCATATATTAACGTAATGAAAAGCCACATCGTATGAATGTAAGCAGATTAATTAGATCTGTTTTGGATACACTCATAAAATTACGCATGCGCCATTTCGATAGCACAAATTTAGACCTAAAAAGTGAACTGTACTTTCTTTTAAAATTAAGTTTCGATGAAACTAGCAAGACCAAAATGCTTATAAACAAAAAAACGAGATAAATGCGGCCTTAATACTGTGATTACATTGGTTACTACAACGATTACTCGCCTCCCGATAATCGGCCACATAAATGGCTGCAGACTCCCGAGTATCATCGGTATCTTTTTTAAAGGCCCAGCCTAAAAATACGATTTTCTTACCATTGACCGTATTGTACATGGTCTTAATAATATGCTGTGCAAATCGTTCTTTCTGATGATCATTTAACAAAATGACCTGCTCCCAATAATCGGCCACAACAGTTAAGTTGTAGGAACGGGCGATATAAACGAGATTTAAAATATATCTCTGAAAACAGAAACCACCAAAACCCCACAGATGCTTTCAGGAACTTAGATCCAACCCGGGAGTCATAACCAATGGCACGCGACACTTCAGCAACATTGGAATCTGCCACTTCACATAATTCGAAAATTGCATTGATTGAATATAGCATACAACGACATATAAGTCTTAACCAACAAAATATAAGGAAGTTAAAGCAGCTATATGGATGCCGAAATTATTTATTTATTTGCTACAATTCAATACGAAGAGGAATAAATTTGTCAGACAACTGTGAGATCTATATCTTCGTAATGTTCAACTTTTTATAAAAAAGAGATCCATGAAAAAAAAAATATTGATAACGGGTGGGGCAGGTTTTATCGGCTCGCACTTATGCAGAAGATTGCTCGACGCTGGAAACGAGGTGATTTCTTTGGATAATTATTTTACAGGATCGAAAGAAAATATAGCTCCACTATTATCAAACCCATACTTTGAAGCGATAAGGCATGATGTGACCATGCCTTATTTTATTGAAGTGGATGAAATTTATAATCTCGCTTGCCCTGCGTCGCCGATACATTACCAGTTTAATGCGATCAAAACAGTCAAAACTTCGGTGATGGGTGCGATCAATATGCTGGGATTGGCAAAACGGCTTAACGTAAAAATTTTGCAGGCTTCTACAAGTGAGGTATATGGTGACCCGATCATCCATCCGCAAACGGAATCATACTGGGGTAATGTCAACCCCATCGGTATCCGATCTTGTTATGATGAAGGAAAAAGATGTGCAGAAACATTGTTTATGGACTATCACCGCATGAATGATGTTAAAATAAAGATCATTAGAATATTTAATACCTATGGACCAAATATGCATCCGAATGACGGAAGGGTGGTATCGAACTTTATCACTCAGGCGCTAAATAATAAAGATATTACAATTGATGGTGACGGTTCGCAGACCCGAAGCTTCCAGTATGTAGATGATCTTATCGATGGTATGATTAAAATGATGGAAAGCCCTGTTGAAACGATAGGTCCCATTAATATGGGAAACCCCAATGAATTCAGCATTCGTGAACTGGCAGAAAAGGTGATCACGCTGACAGGTTCCAAGTCTAAAATTATCTTTCAGCCTTTGCCTTCTGATGATCCTAAACAAAGGAAACCGGATATTGATCTGGCAAAAGCAAAATTAAACTGGGAACCTAAAATCCAACTGGAAGAAGGACTTATAAAGACCATTGCTTATTTTAAAAATCTGTCTTAAATATGATTGCACCATTTTTCTTTTGAAATACCGGGCACCTTTTACATAAAAATTGATAACCTCTAAAACAGACCAATTCCCATCTTGATGTAAAGTCAGTTTAACAACAGAATGTTCATGGCTGCATTTAACCGCATTGATCAACAGATTTCGGAGTATTCGTTTCATAATATCCACGTCAAAAAAGATATCCGGTCCCTGTTGTAGTTACAGATCGAAATTGATATTTTTGATTTTTGCAGACAGCTGATAATCAGCGATCCACAAAATCACTACAAGCATATATAGGTACTTTATCGCTAAAAAAATGGGAATCCACATACAAGTAGAATTCCCATTAATGCATAAAATATAAAAAGCCGTATGTTTTTTAATAAAACGTAATCTTACAAAAAAACACGTAACGCTTTTCAGTTTGTTGTATATTTTTAATCGATCAGTTTGGACTGGTGTCGTTCCAGTGTATTGTATATTTTCTTAACATCCTGAGAACTTTCTTTTTGTAAGATCAGGAAGGCATCTTTTGTATAAACCAGGATCGTATTTCTTAAACCAACGAATGCACTGTAAACATCCGTTCCGATCACCATGTTTCCATTTTCATCCGTAGGATGACCAGTATGCTTCAGATAATCATACATCGACTCAAATGAACCCAGATCGGACCAGTTAAAATGTGTTGCAACAACGCGAATTTTTTTGGATCGCTCCATCACAGCATAATCAATACTGATCGAGGGAATCTCTTTGGATAATGCCTCATCCAAAATACCATCTTTCTTATGTTGCCAAGCGGCCAAAGCGGTGGCATAAACACGTGGCTCAAACTGCTGTAGTTCCTGCAATAAGGTGTCTGCCCGAAAACAGAACATACCCGAGTTCCACAGGAAATTGCCTCTTTCAATAAAATCTTCCGCTGTTTCTTTATTCGGCTTCTCGCGAAATGAGAGTACCTGATCACCTTTATACTCAATATAACCATACCCGGTCTCCGGTTTGGTTGCCTGGATCCCAAAAGTAACAATATAGCCTTGATTTGCCTTTTCTATTCCTTCTTGAATGGCCTTATTATAACTTTCATCACCCACGATAACATGATCTGAGGGCGTAACAACCAAAATATCATCAGCGTTCGCCGCAAATGCCGCAAATGCAATCGCCGCAGCTGTATTACGTGGAGTAGACTCCACGATGTCAATATACTCCACCCCGCTGCTCTCCATGACCTCGCGACTCAGTTGATTGTTATCTTTATTCCCCACAACAATAACCTGGTTGCATAAATCCCGATTACGATTGACAGTCATCTCAAACAAAGATCCTTCTTTAAATAGAGAAAGATACTGCTTAGGAAAACTTTTACGAGACAGCGGCCATAAGCGGCTCCCCACTCCACCCGATAAAATCACATGTACTATATTGCTCATTCTATTTTTTATATATCTTTTTTGTTATTGGCGTAGTGACTAGTAAAGTAATACTTTCTTAGTAACGTAGTGACGATAGTGAACCCGTGACGAGTTATCTGCTACCTTCGTTACTCGATTACCTGACTTTCTCCGCTTCCTTTGCCGCAACCTCTTTACGTAGGCCTGTACTTGAAAAACGATGGCTGCGTTTGTTGTAATAGATATCGATAGCTTCTTCAACACAATATTTCTTTCCTGTAAAATCCATATCGCGGTATTCTTCTCCAATGATCCTAACCTGAATAGGCAAGGCTTTAATCATATCGATCAAGTCCTGCTCTGTTTCGTAAGGAATAATCTCGTCCACATAACGGCAACCTTCTAACTGAATATAACGCTCCACAACAGTTTGTGTCGGCGCTGATTTTTCAGGAGAAACTTCCGAAGGATCCGTATTGAGTCCAACAATGAGGTAATCGCAATTGCGACGTGCTTCTTCCAACATCATGATATGCCCGGCGTGTAATAAATCAAATACGCCAAATGTAATTCCTATCTTCATGTAATGTGTTCTTTCTTTTTTTAGTGATGTAGTAACTATAGTGAACTAGTGACGTGTTATGAGCTATCTGTTAATTCATTACCTTTGTTACTTCGTTACTCTGTTACTGCTTTACTCTTATACTTTCTAACCTTTTTCCACCTCATGTTCGGCAACGATACGGCGCAGACCTGAACTTGAAAAACGATGATCGCGGCTGTTGAAATACAACTCGATACCAGACTCTTCACAATACTGGCGTCCCGTAAAATCACGCTCGCGATATTCATCACCAACAATACGCACATCGATCTTGAACGAACGCAACACGTCCTGCAGATCCTGTTCTGTCGCATAAGGTACAATCTGATCCACATATTTACAGCCTTTGAGCTGAATATAACGCTCCACAACAGTTTGTGTAGGTTTATTTTTCTCAGGTCGGTCCAAGGTTGGGTCAGTTTGTAGGCCACAAATTAAATAGTCACACTGACGTTTGGCATCTTCCAGCATCTTGATATGACCTGCATGCAACAGATCAAACGCACTGAAAGTAATGCCGATACGCATTTCTTTAGCAGGTATTGTAATCATATTTAAAATTATAATAACATGAATTAAGTACAGTTTTATTACTATCTCAAAGATAGAGATTATTTGTAATACAAAAGCCATTCCGAAAAGTTCATAAAAATTTAATATTGAATTATGCTAACACAAAACATCGGATTATCCATATTCCAGCCTATACAATTAACAAGTTCTTTATTAATTCATTAAGAAAACATCAAACATTAAGCCTTTACGGTCATACCCTAAACCTGTGTTAAAATTTAATTCTAAAGATGAAAAAAATCAAGCAATTGTTTTTAACTTCACCTCAATTATATTGTATATCAATCACAATATCGCTAAGTTTGTTATTATTAAGCTAATTATAATGAAATGTGTACCCTTTAATGTGCTGTGTCTAGGCATAGCAATCACTTTGTTGTCCATAGCATGCAACCACAATCCAAAGTCTGATCAACAGGACAAGGCAACTACGGTCAACAAAGATATAGCCTATAACGGGGCGGACAGTGCTGTATTAAGCTACTGGGATAAAATTGATATGCAAGATACCTCAAAAATAAAAGATCCGAATATTGGGGAGCAGAAATTAGCGGACTTTATCTCAGCACTCAACTCGGTTTCGGATACTGTAGCGGATCATGCTGTAGCACGCATGTTGGATAAGGCAAAAGTAAACAAAGTAACTTTCGATCATTTTATTAAATTATACGAACACTATCTTTACGAAGGTAATTCGCCTATGCGTAATGATAACCGCTATGAATCTGTACTGCGCTACCTTATAAAAACCGATCAGCTCACAGACCTTGAAAAAGAGGCCTACCGCCCGGTTTATAAATTGGTACAGCGGAATAAAGTAGGTCAAGTAGCCGAAGATTTTAGTTTCGAAACCAGCGAGGGCAAAACCCAAAAGCTGTCGGATGTGAAATCAAAATATACACTACTGTTTTTCTACGACACGGAATGTCCGCACTGCAAGGAAATGATTGCTGCCCTTAAAGATACACCACAAGTTGTCGATCTTTTTGAAAAGAAACAGATCCAGATGGTAACCATCGAACCTTGGGGTGACCGTACTAAATGGAAAAACTTTCAAACGCATCTGGCAGAAAATTGGATCAATGGTTTTGATACCGAATCTGTCATTCAGAAAAAACGACTTTACGATACCAAAGCTTCGCCGACAATCTATCTATTAGATGCGGACAAAAAGGTGATATTAAAAGATACCGAACTGCAACAGGCTCTCCAATATTTCGTCCAGCTCACCTAAGTTAGGAAAGATGGATAAAACAGAACCACGTATCATCACGAATGAGCTGTATTTTGAAGAAGTACAACGTTTACTCCACGAAGGAAAAGAAGTTTGCATCCGCATAAAGGGCAATAGCATGTTACCTTTTATCAAGAATGGAGACCGAGTATTGCTTGAAGCTTATCGTGGAACTCCCTTGCTCTCAGGTGCAAACATCCTGGCTAAGCATGAAGGAAAGTTTGTTTTTCATCGCTATGTGGGTAAAAAGAATGGAAACATTGTTCTTGCCGGGGACGGAAATATCGCATTGCACGAGTACGTAACATCATCCGATATTATAGCGATTGCTACAAAACATTATTCACAAGACAGTGATCTAGCAAAAGATATCAACAGCACCTGGTCACGGTTTAGGGGTATGAGCTGGTACCGACTAAGGATCGTTAGGAGGGTAATCAGTGCACTAAAAAGAAGATATCTGACCTAATTTCTTAGAATGCGAAGGATTGATTAACTTTGACTTTACTAATTTTTTAACTTTAACATAAATGAAATTAAGAACAGATTTAGTTTTAAGAACAATAGGTTCGGATCACATGATTGTGGATCCTAGTCAAGATATGGTCGATCTTTCTACAGTATATACATTAAATGATTCTGCAGCATGGCTTTGGGAGCAGCTGAAAGGAATAGAATTCTCAAGTGCTACTGTAGTTGAGCTACTCTGCGAACACTATGATGTAACGGAAACACAGGCACAAGCTGATGCTGAAATTTTAATTCAGGATTTCGAAAAACAAGGTTTGCTGCAAAAATAAATGCCCAAAAGAACCACTAGCTGTGACCAATAATAATAACTTGAAACAGCATATCCGCTGGGCCTGGTCGATAAGCCAGGGATACCGATCGAAACTGCTCCTGTATTTTATATTGGAGCTTATTGCTATTGTGCTCTCCCTACTTTTTGTGTATCTCTCCAAAAAAGCGGTAGACATGGCCATTTCTCCGGAAGACCTTCCGTTGAAGTGGACACTGATCGGAATTGTGACAAGTGTTGCTATTGGCATCGGAATACGGGCATATACCAGCTGGCTTAATGAAAGGATCAAAATGATGATGACCTTTCAGCTGCAACGGAATATGCTCGATGCACAGATGCTCTCGGTCTGGAAACTGATCAAAAACTGGCATACAGGTGATATCCAGATCCGAATCCAAACGGATTGCGAAGAAGTGGCCACTATGATCGCAAAATCGGCACT
Source organism: Sphingobacterium sp. B16(2022) (assembly GCF_012030425.1). GTDB lineage: Bacteria > Bacteroidota > Bacteroidia > Sphingobacteriales > Sphingobacteriaceae > Sphingobacterium > Sphingobacterium anhuiense. The sequence continues at coordinate 791,549 of NZ_JAAUVN010000003.1, forward strand.
TTCATTTCTGCTTACCGTAATACAATTACTTGCTTCACTGGCGTTTTTATGGTATATGGATCCGATGCTGGCACTCATGATATTGGCCATATCGCCCCTATTCCTATTTTCGAAAATATACTTCCAAAAAATGCGCAAGCTGAGCAGGGAAGTAAAAAGTGAAGAGAGTAATTTCTCTAACATTCTGCAAGAAAATCTTCGCTTTCGACTCTTGATCCGGGCTATGGGTATCTTTCCAAAAAGAAGGCAAAAACTCACCGCCAGCCAGCAGGAGCTTTTCATTTTGAAAATGAAACAGCTCAATTTTTCGACCTATACCCAGAGTGCCATGAAAATCTGTATCAATGCGGGCTATCTGCTCACCTTTATCTGGGGAATCTATAGACTGCATAGTGGACAGATCTCATTTGGTACCATGACAGCGTTTTTGCAATTGGTGGCAAGGATACAAACACCGATTCTCGCACTGATCACCTATATACCGGGTTTTGTACGGTTCAGAGTTTCTGCCGACCGCCTCTTAGAACTTAAAGAAGGTGAGATAGAACCGCAGATCGAACAGCAAAGGTTACTGCAAACAACAGCGCTACAGATCCAGGATCTATCTTTTAGATATGAAGATAAATGGGTGTTAAATAACCTGAATTTAAACCTGATGGCGGGTCAGCCTACCGCGATCGTAGGTCCCAGCGGTAAAGGAAAAACAACCCTGATACGCTTATTGCTATCGCTGATCAAAGCAGAAAAAGGCCAGATATTACTCACGGACCACGAGGGTACCAGACCCTTAACTGCTGCACACCGCATCAATTTTGCCTATATTCCACAGGGAAATTCACTCTTCAGTGGAACTATTCGGGAAAACCTGATGCTCCATGTTAAAGAAGGCGAGCATATTGCTTTAGAAAAAGCCCTATGGATTGCTTGTGCAGAATTTGTACTGGAACTGCCTGATGGTGTCGATACCGTGGTCGGTGAATCGGGAATGGGCCTATCCGAAGGACAGGCACAACGCATTGCGATTGCCCGAGCGCTGATGCATAATGGTGATATCTGGTTATTTGATGAAGTGACTTCGGCACTGGACAGAAATACGGCCGACACACTGATCAAAAGACTTTTAGAATTTGGGCAAGATAAATTATGCCTTTTTGTAACACATGACTTAAACTTGGCCGATACATGCGTACAGCGTATCTATCTCGACTAATGAACGCGCTATGACTTTAACAAACCCTACTGAAATATCGAAAAAATGCTATAAAATAGCAGATCTAATACTGGAGATCAACTATCCGGCTAGCCTAGATCTGGAAAAATTATTACCCTCTTTCCGTGATTTTAAATACAGTACAACAAAAGAAAACAGGACCATCCAGGTGAACCTGAGTATGGAGCAAGCTGCGCAAGGTGAAGACCTCGGGCAACTCTTAAGTGATCAGTCCATATCATGGGGAGACCGCTTCTGTTTTTATGAAAAAGAAAACACATTTATCACGACAATAGCCAATGATCGGGGTAACGACTTTTGGTATCTGTACAGTGAAAGAGATTTTGCTCAGTCGACCATTTATATCCCAGAAAGTACCGAAACAGAACAGAGTGCAGTTATCTGCTGGATGCTGATGATGCTTTTTGGTCAGGCCGCCCTGCTACACGATGTCATTATGATCCACGGATCGGTCATCAACCGAAATGGTCAGGGCATAGCATTCCTGGGTAAAAGCGGTACAGGAAAAAGTACGCATAGCCGCCTTTGGTTAAAACATATCCCAAATACATCATTGCTCAATGATGATAATCCGGCGATCCGGATTACAGATAACGGCGTGATTATATATGGTACTCCTTGGAGCGGTAAAACGCCTTGTTATAAAAATGAAGCGATACCATTAAAAGCATTTGTACGTCTGCAACAGGGACCAGAAAATATATTTGAACAATTATCTGGCGTGAAAGGCTTCATTGCTGTATTGCCAAGTTGTACAGCTATTAGATGGAATAAAGATCTTTTTGCAATGATGAACAGTACATTGGAAAAAGTAATCAGCCAGGTTCCTGTTGGTTTTCTAAAATGCTTACCGGATGAAGCGGCTGCAGAACTCTGTCATCAACGTATTTTTGAGACGCCGTCATAAGTCATAATGCCTCACACTAGTACCAGCTTGCTGTATCATGATTGAACATTGAATGAGGTGATCTGCTTCACCCCTATAAATGAAAAGCGGGATCGATATCGATCCCGCTTTTCATTTATAAAATCGGAATGATCAATCGATCACTCCCTATATGTTACAGCACGACTAGTTTTTCAAAAGACCTCTTTCAGGTAGAGCATTGACAGCACCACCAAGTGACATACGGGCATGTTGGCTTGCACGAACACGGGCCGACGTTTTCTTTGTACTTCCCGGTACTGCATCTTCCAGAGCCGTCTCTAACATCGTCTCTTGCGTATCACCTGTCGGCAAAAAGATATAATCATTTACATTAGGTTTATCTGCCACTAATCCATCCCAGTAATCTGCGAAATCATCAGCGTTTTTCAACTGGAAAGATGCTGGCCAGAAGGAAACACGGTCTTCAATAATCTGTTCAAAAAAACCAACAGGTTTACCGTAAGTATGTGTTCCTGTCGCGATAATCTGCACGTTCATATAAGGTTTTAAGACATTAATCAGCATCTCTGCAGCTGAAGCCGTTTTTTCACTTACCAAAAAATATACTTTACGCAGATTCAACGTACTTGTCTGACTGAAGTAAGTATCTCTGAACATACCATTGGCACCTTTCTGAGTGCGCTCCATATAAGCGTTACAGATATAGGTCACCATAAGGTTCTTATCTGAAACTTTTGTTCCTGCAATCTTGTTTGCAATATATACCGCAGCATCAACATAACCACCTGTATTATAGCGTAAATCTACGATCAAATCCTCAATATGCTTATCTTCAAACGTTTTAAAAGAAGCATCTACGCGCTGCTGGTTATAATTATTGCGCTCTATCTCTTCAAATGAAGAAAGAGCAAAATAGCCGACATTTTTACTTGGATATTCGTAAACCTCTTCGTGATAAATTGGATCGATGGTATATGATCCATAAGAAAGACTTACATTATAAGTCGTCCCATCCTGACGCAAGAGCGCGAGCTGAAGACCGCCACCTTCCAGTGCATTGGCTACACGGTTTCTCATATTATTAAGCGCATTGGGATCTACAGGCTTACAGCCTGAAGCATCACAATTGATCGCAACAGTAAAGTCGGTCTCGCCATTGATAGCCGTTACCATATCCGAACGTTTTAAACCGGCCTTATCTGCAGGTGAACCTCCTTCAATAAAATAGATAACAGGTCTTGCAACTTTAGAATCAACCGTACCCATGGAAATATATAAACCATAACCATCATTGCGATCCATTTTTAACTTAGCTGTAGCATTGATATTATAACCGTTAAGTCCATCGATAAAAGAAAAGCGATCATACACACCACCATACTGTGCATAGTTCGCATAGGCAGGAGTCATACCTTTCAGGGCATTGAGAACACTACTAGCAGAATTGTACTTATCTGTAAATTCGGATGGAAGCTCATATTTTGGAATGGATTTCTCTTCCCATATGGAGTACAGTTTATAATAATAATAGATACTATCCCGGATCTTTTGATCCGTGGTTCGTACAATTGGTTCAGGCTCCGGTTCTGGATCTGGTGTATTTTTTTTACAGCTAACGAAAAAAAATGCAACCAGAATAAAAACAACCCACTTTCCGAAAGGTTGCTGTAGCGCTATCTTCATATTTTTTAATATAATATTAAACAAACTTAGATAAATAGTATCTCATAAACAATAACATGATGCTGATTATAATACAATTATTTAATTGGCTAATGAAGTGATTGAGTAACGGAGTGAAGAAGTGACGGAGTAACCAGTAACGAAGTGACAAGTGAGGGAAGTAACAGAGTTACAAGGGTGATATGAACAATCTAACTCACTAACATGCTCACCCAATAACTATTTCTAACTTTCCAATCCATAAATAATAAGAGTGGGGAGCACGTGCATTACCGTGTGTCTCCCCTTCTTAAGTATGAATGTAACAAAAAAAACGAACCTATAAAGTAGTTACTGAAGCAACGGAGGCGATACGAACAGTCTAACGCATTAACAATCTAACTTTCTAACCCACTCACTTGCTAAAATCTAACTACTAAAATCAAACTTGACTAACCTGCTCCGCCTCAAGCATTCCAACTTTAATGCGGAAAGGCACACGTCCTGATTTTTCGGAAGTAATATAACCGATGACGGTCGCATGATGGTGGCTTAGGAAATCAGGTTTACGCACCGCACCCCGTATTCTAAAACGTACGGAAGCCTCATAGGCCTGGTTCGAATCAGCAGGAAAAGTGATCATAATGATCTGATCTAAACTTACACTGAGACAAGCATGATCCATGATCACATCTTTCACAACAATATTACGTGTATCCGCATCCAACCTTTCTACTTTAAGCAGGAGTGCCCCATTTTTTGATTTACCGTATTCCCGATCATCATTTTCTAAATGGTGAAAGCGATAGTGTACCTGTAAAGTAGCACGATTCACAAACTCATTTGACAAGCGCGACCTGCGCCAGTAATAAAAACCAGATACTAAAATTAAAGCAGTAAGTAGAAGATAGACGTAAAACATATTATTAAAAAATAAGATCCATTTGCGACAAATCTTTTCAAAAAGGCAATTTTTAAGCATTTTTGAAATGACAAAGGCAAAGATAATTCTGAACTGCTCCTAGAACGATTTTAAAGGGGGGACAAAGAGGGGACAAATAGGGAGACATCGCACGACAAAACACACAACAAGCTTATTATCAATAAAATAAATAATAACAAATTAAAATCGATGTGATACTAATATAAAGTAACGAAGTGATCAGTAACGGAGTGAAACAGTGATTAAGTAAAGTAGTGACGGAGTAACGAAGTAATTTTCTCAAATCTAATTATTAACTTCTAAGTACTAATTACTACCCCTCCACCAATGTCGCTACAAAAGGATGGCGCAAATATAATTCGGCACAGGCCTTCGCGTCGGATAAAGCCTCATGGTGATTGAGATTGATTCCCAACACTTCACAGCAGGCATTTAAGCGGGCTGGTTTAAAACCTTTGTTACGATAGATCTTATAAGTACACTCCCACATTTCGGCAAGCTGCAGTTCCTCGTAAGACAAACCATAATGTAACATCGTCTTGCGTAAAACATTGCGATCGAACAACTCGTTGTGTGCGATCATCAATTTATTCGTCAGAAGCGATTGAATGGAAGGAAATAACTCCTTAAAAGTTGGGGAATGTTGCGTATCACGGGGTTTGATGCCATGCACACGGGTCGTCTGCCACATATACTCATTGCGGGGTGGCTGAATCAAGGAGTAAAATTCATTTGTAATGATACCCGATTCCACTGTCACGATACCAACTGCACAGGCACTATTTTGATGCCCTGTTGCTGTTTCAAAATCTATCGCTGTAAATGTTAAATCTGATGTCATGCTATATTCCTATCCGAGCAAAGGTAAACAATATCCACTGAGATTTAAAATGTGGACAGAAATACTACAAAAGACTCCTTAAGGAAAACAAACAGTTTCAACTTACTCCGATAACGCCCTAATTAATACCGATATTTTTCCTTCCACTTATCGCGTAATCCCTGTCTTAACTTTTCTTCCTGTGGATTTTTACCTGGATCGTATAAAGTCATACCGCTCAGTTGATCGGGCAAAAACTCCTGCAACACAAAATTTCCAGGATAGGCGTGCGCATATTTATATTCGGCTCCATAGTTAAGCTCTTTCATCAATTTAGTCGGCGCATTTCGCAAATGAAGGGGTACGGAAAGGTCTCCCGTTTGCTTCACGATAGCTTGTGCCTTATTGATTGCTTCGTAAGAGGCATTGCTTTTAGGAGAGCTGGCCAAGTAAGTCACGGCCTGCGCCAAAATAATCCTCGATTCGGGCCATCCGATGACATTAACAGCTTGGAAACACGTATTCGCTAACAGTAGAGCATTGGGATTGGCATTGCCGATATCTTCAGAAGCCAATATCAGGAGACGACGAGCAATGAAAGAAGGATCTTCCCCCCCTTCGATCATACGTGCCAGCCAATAAATGGCTGCATTGGGATCTGATCCACGGATCGATTTGATAAAAGCAGATATGATATCGTAATGTTGCTCACCTGTCTTATCATAAATAGCCATATTCTGCTGTACCTGCTTCAGCACAAATGCATTCGTAATCGGTTCATGATGAAGTACTGCAGCATTACTGACCAGTTCGAGCACATTTAAGAGCTTACGGGCATCGCCACCGGAAAGACGTAAAATAGCCTCATACTCTTCAATCTCAATATTTAATGCTTTCAGGTATTCGTCTTCATGCAATGATTTCTCCACTAGGCCGATCAGGTCTTCGGAACTTAAGTGTTCAAGAACATAAACTTGACAGCGCGATAATAGTGCAGATATAACTTCGAAAGAAGGATTTTCTGTCGTTGCCCCGATAAGCGTCACTAAACCCCGTTCAACAGCACCTAATAAAGAATCCTGCTGTGATTTAGAAAAACGGTGAATCTCATCAATAAACAGAATGGGTTGCTCCTGATTAAAATTCATAGCTGCTTGTTCCTGATTTAAATTCATCAGTCGCTCTGCTTTATCAATAACTTCACGAATGTCTTTCACACCGGCCTGAATAGCACTTAAGGAAAAGAAGGGCCGCCCCAATTCTTTGGCCATCAAGAGTGCAAGGCTGGTCTTCCCAACTCCCGGAGGACCCCAAAGTAACATGGATGGAATATTTTTTTGCTGGATGGCATGATATAATACCGCATCGTGACCGATAATATGTTGCTGTCCAACATAATCTTCCAATTTCTTGGGACGCATGCGCTCTGCCAGTGGAATTCGTGTAGCCATACATCAAAAGTAAGAAGATATTGCCAAATGTCCATTTACTTCACAATCAATTTATGGAATTCAAAAATTTGGTTATTTTTGAATGAGCATTGAATCGATATGACCCACATGAGCTGAAGCAATCTTTAATACTTGGCTTAGGTTAGCTTCATTGCCATTAAAACCGAGTGAAACGAGCTCAATAATACAATGAAGAGCTAACACGCATTATTAAAACAAATTATTTAATGAAACCATCATGAGCTTCAAAATTTCTAAATCGCTGCTCATGATAGCCTCATTACCATTAAACCGAGTAAAACGAGCTCAATAATACAATAAAGTGCTAACACGCATTATTAAAACAAATAATTAAATGAAAAAAAACCGCATTTATATACAGGATTGGCTGGGACAGCACCCTTATCAAGGAAGATCGGATGCCGATCGTTTTTATTTAGAAGTAGCCAATGATATACAGGATGCCTTAAATACACTCTGGTTTGATGAAGAAGAAACCGATGCCCTGATAAGACCTGAAATGATTAAAACACTCAGTGTTTATTTGACCTGCTATCTGGAGGATGTGGTTTCCGGAACAAAACTTTTCGATGCTTTCAGAAAAGAACACCAGGCACTTTATGGAAAAATGCTCCCTTTTTTCGAAGATGCAGCATTGACAGACTATTACCCGGAAGATATCAATCCGCAAGATGTATTGGTCCTTTCATGGTTGTTTTTCAGTGAGCGTAACCCGCACCTTTTCTTGGATAAAGAAGGCCGTTTACTAGCTTTGGTGACCGATCTTGCTTATGCTGTTTTGGAAGAATATTATGAGACTGCACCTGAAAATACGCTGTTACAAAAAGAGTATACGCTAGCTACAGATGCCAATTATCTTGAAGTACGCAACTATGCTGAGAAGGTAATTGCGACCAATTACATCACCGGTGGCTATTATTATAACAGTTTGATGCAGCATATGGATATCGCTGACTTAGGACGCTATCAGCACGACCCGGCCTACTTAAATCAAATGACTTTCCGTGTTCGAGACAATCATTTCACTTTTTTCCGCCTGCACTTATTAGCGCTGAGATCCTGTGAATTTGTTGCTTCGACTGTAGATACTAACCATCCGCAACATGAGAATCTAAGAACCATCGGCAACAGAATTGATAGCTTTTTTGAATTTAAAAAAGTGGAAGAGGGCCGTTTAGAATTGAAACACCTGACAACTGGAGAAATTTTCTTGGTCAATCAAAATTCGATTCAGAACTTTCAGGAACCTACTGCTGATCAACTCTTTTATATGGAGATTGTACCATGGGAAGGAACCTGGAACCTATCGGGTATGATGTCTGCTGTCGAAAGGGATCAGATTGACCTAACTTCCGATCAGGAAATGGATCAAGCATATGTTGTCGAAGCATTGCACGGAAAAACAACACTTATCGAAAAGGCGGCACAACAAGTTGCAGACCTGAAGGAGCTGTTTGTTAAAAAACATCAGGGTCAGCTGGCATTTATGGAAGAATCTGAAATCAGCAACTATATCCGCGATCTGACCAATACGTACCGCGAGCAGGTGGGATTACCGCCAATCGAAGAGGTTGCAAATCCGAATGAGGCAAGAGCTATTCCAGTTACAGCATTCTATAATTCGAAAATAGGTCTAGAATTTTTCGGCGGAATAGAAACGCTATTCCCGCTACAGAATAATCCATACTATGTAGAAAATGAAAACGAACCGATCAGTTATGCGCAAAATCTATTGCAGCTCCTGGTTCAGAAATTTTACTCCGTTGGGCTTGTACAACATTATTACGAATTATACGAAAAGGAAATCAATGAGCAGTTTTTCTATCCACTAAACAGTGAAACGATTGATTTTCTGATCCGTTTCTATAAAAGCGAAACCTATCATCAACAGCCACATGTGATGATTAGATAGTAAAGAGGTGACAAGTAAAGTAGTAACGAAGTAGATAATTGCTTCGTTACTACTTCACGATTTACTTCGTTACTTCGAAACTAAAGGAAAATCACGCGTTTCCACATGTGCTTTTGCAATGATTTTACGTAATTCTTCAACTTTTTTCACATTACTTGTCGCTAAGTTATTTTGTTCTTTCGGGTCTAGTTTTAGATTATACAGTTCAGCAACAGGATTTCCACTTCTCACTTTTTGCAAAATCAATTTCCAGTCACCTTGACGCACTGCTTGACGGCCGCCATCTTCATGAAATTCCCAATATAGGTAATCATGCTGCTTTTGCTTTTTAGGTTTTCCCAATAATGTCGGAACAAAAGAAAGACCATCTGTATATTGTGGTTTACCTGCTTTTGCCACTTCAGCTAAAGTCGGCAGGACATCCCAGAATGCTCCTAAATAATTGGAGGTAGTGCCAGGAGCAACTTTTCCTTGCCAATAAACAATGAAAGGAGTTTTTACACCACCCTCATATAGATCACGTTTATAACCCCGTAAACCTGCCGAACTGTTGAAAAAATCGGGATCTGCACCACCTTCACGATGCGCACCATTATCACTTGTAAAAACGATAATCGTATTATCTGACAAATTTAAGTCCTTCAGCTTCGCAACAATCTGTCCAACCTGTGCATCCATACGACTTACCATACTGGCGTAAGTAGCTCTTGGCTTAGCAACAGAAGCATATCCTGGAATCGTAGCTTTTGGTCCGTAGTCATTTCCTTTATGCGCTTTTTCTTCAAACTTGTTGGCATATTGTTCATAATATTGATCATCAGGACCAGACAACTCGGCATGAGGAAGTACGGTGGGAACATATAAGAAAAATGGTTTATCCTTATTGTTATCAATAAATTCCAATGCTTTTTCTTGGATCAATTCAGGAGCATACTGCCCTTTTGCCAATAAACCGTTACCCTCAAGCTCAATACGCTCTTGATTATGCCACAGGTGTGTCGGATAATAACGGTGCGATTGACGCTGGCAGTTGTAGCCATAAAACTCATCAAAACCTTTATTACGAGGCGATCCATAAGTATCCACCATACCAAGACCCCATTTTCCGAATGCACCAGTCGCGTAACCTGCTTTTTGCAGTAACATAGCAATAGTCTGTACCGAATCGGCTAAAGGTTGCTGTCCTTCTGGTTCCAATTCCTTATTACCTCTCACAGGCGTATGGCCAGTATGTTGGCCCGTCATCAGTGCAGATCGGGATGGAGCACAGACCGAAGTTCCTGCATAGAAATTATCAAAACGCATCCCCTCCTTTGCTAAAGCATCCAGATGTTTCGTTTCAATAATCTGCTGTCCATAAGCTCCTAAATCACCATAACCCAGGTCATCTGCCATTATAAATACAATATTGGGGCGATCGGTTTTCTTTTGTGCTATTGCGATACTACTCAGTGCAAAAAATAACGCAAATAGTGCTGGTTTTTTCATTTTAGTGGTTTTTTATAATTCATGTCCTTAGTTTAATACAGAAAAAAAGAGGACATCTTAGACATAGATAAATGGTGGAGCAAAAGCCATACTGCTCGCCTAGATTGCAAATCATCAATACAGATTAATAGTTCATATGGGTGATCCGGATTCGAAATTAAAGAACACATTTGAAAGCTTAAAATTTGATCGTTACAAATTGCGGTTATCCATCAAAAAGTTACAATTTAATATGATTTTTTCTCAAATCATATTAAATTGTACTTAAGGACTTTTTCATTATTATAACTAAAACAAGCTAAAGATCGTTTGGAGTATCTTTAAAAAGAAACTGAAACCTATTCTGAACAACACTTTAACAATATTTCACATATTTTTTCGTCATATTTGCAATATCCTCACCAACAGCAGGTATTATACATGATTAAAAAGAAATTTTGGAAAATAGCCTTTCTCAGTAGTGCTTATATAGTGGCATTATGCTTCGTGTCTTATGCGCAGGAATTAACCAAAGATTATACTGGTTCAATAACAAAGTATAACAGTAATTTCAAAGGAATAGGTCCAAAGGTATATTTTGTCCCGCCACCTAAGTCAAGAACGGAGCAATTGATTGACATATTTGATAGCAATATGAGAAAAGATTATGCGAAAAAGATTGCTCAAGAACTTCGCTATAAAACGTTACTCACCCAAGTTAATAGTCTACCGAATATAGGACGGTTTCAATATTTAATGAAACCAGAACCTACGGACTTAGCAACATGGAATGAACTCTTGAACCGCATCAGACAAAATTACGATGATCAAGTAAACCTCGCGCTAGTAAATGAAGCAGGGCTATTTGCAATCAATAATAATTTACCCGATCAAGCAATTTCCTATTTTGAAAATGCAATCCTGATTGCGGCAAAAGAAAGCAATAAACTGGATCGTATTGTCTTACATCAAAACTTAGCGGCAGTGCTACTTTATTCCGGTAATTTTGAAAAAGCTAGTGTTGTAGCTCAGGAAAATTTAAATCTGGCAGTTCAATCTAAAGACTATCATGACCAAGCAAATGCCTGGATGCAAATAGCATTAGCCAAAAGTGGCAAGAGAAATTATCATGAAGCCGAACAAAATATCATCAGAAAAGCGATACCGCTCTATAATAAAGCGAAAGCTTATGAAGATAAAATAATTGCCTGGGAGCAATTAGCACAGGTTTATTTTGAGCAAAATAAATACACGGAGGCACAATGGTTTCTACTTCAGGCACAGCAACTAGCAGAAAATAAAAAGATCACAAATGAGTTACCGGCAATTGAATATCTGCTGGCTTCATCAAAATTGTTAGATAAAAACTTTAAAATAGCCAAAAAAGAATTTTTATCTACGCTTCTACTAGCCCGCGAAAGGAAAAATGTACCCCTTGAGCTCGCTGTATTAGATAAACTTGGTGAAGTGTACATACATCTAAAAGACTTTGAAGAGGCTGATAAAACTTATCAAAACTTCACAACCTTAAAAGCGACATTCAAGCAGGTTAAAGATTTATAAATGAAGCTGTAACCTGCTTGAATGATCTGAATAGATTTCAAGCTTTTATTTCAATATTTCCTGTAAGAATATGAGTAGATGTTTCCACGAACGCTGCGCTGCTAAAGGTTCGAAATCACTACTGGCAGGATTGGTAAAGGCATGTTTTGCGGCCGCATAATAGATCATTTGCCAATCTGCTCCTGCATGCTCCACCTCTTTTCTGAAATTAGCGATCTCTTCCGGAGATACATGAGGATCTGCAGCGCCATGTAGAACCAGTATTTTGGTTTTGATGGGGCCATCTGGACGGTTACCTTTACCAAGGTTGCCATGTATGGAAACAACACCTTGCACTTCCATACCGGCCCTAGCCGCCTCAAGCGCTCCCGTACCACCGAAACAATAGCCGATCACAGCCAAACGACGTGGACTTGCTCCAGCTTTTACAAGTTGTTCTAGTGCTAAACGGATCCTTCTCTGATATGCTTCAGGATCGTTCTTATACTTTCCAGCCTGTTGCCCCGCTTCAGCACCAGTAGTGGGTTTATTTCCTTCTCCGTAGATGTCTGCAACAAATGTAATATAACCTTCCTTGCTGAGCTGTACTGCCGCCTGTGTCGCTTCATCGTCAATACCCATCCAAGCAGGGAGAATCAAAACTCCAGGAGCACCCTCGCCTGCATCTGTATTTACTAAACCAGCTAATGCCTGGTCTCCGTCGGAGTAACGCACAGGCTTAAGCTGACCGAAACTCGTTTCTGTGGCACAAAAACATATGATTGTCATTATTAAGGCTTTCATAAGAAAAAATTATTTATTAGTGTTAGTTTTCAATGGTATAAATGAGCTCGTTGTACTCGGTTATTTATTAGTGTTAGTTTTCAATGGTATAAATGAGCTCGTTGTACTCGGTTATTTATTAGTGTTAGTTTTCAATGGTATAAATGAGCTCGTTGCACTCGGTTATTTATTAGTGTTAGTTTTCAGTTTTATAAATGGGCCTTCCTAAACAGTTTTATGTATAGACTGAATCGATCATTCGCAAGATATAATGATGCTATCTTAGGAATGATTGATTAGATAACATTATTATTACAGGAACGGTTGGTTTTTCAGAAAACATACTTAACTTCATTAAAATGAGTTATTATTAAAAGAAATATAAAATAGTACATATTTTTCAATTAAAATATCAAATAAATTTGTTGATTTGTTGAAATTTATGAACTGAAATTATTTAAATTTAGCTCTTTGGATTTAAAGCGCTATCTCAATATATAAAAATAACTATTAAAATTATAGAAAATATGTTTAAAAAGCTAATATTCACCCTTTTTGTTATTTCAATTGTCTCCTGTGGCTCGAAGCCCCGTGTTAATTTAAGCGAAGTAGAGGGAGGTCTAAAGCCTAGCGCGCAACACGAAGTCATAGCAAAAGAAGTTGCTGGACTTTTAGAATCGACCAGTTATAAAAAAGTACAGCTGAATGATTCCATATCTAAAATCGTATTTGATAACTTAATTAAATCTTTAGATCAGGGGAAAAACTACTTGTTGCAATCTGATATCGACGAGTTTCAGCAATACCGAAATTCAATCGCACAGGATTTCCGTAATGGTGACCTATCTGCTCCTTTTCATATTTTCAATGTATACTCTAAACGCTACTTAGAACGCATGCAATATGCGTTGAAGCAAGTAGATGTAAAACAAGACTTCACGATCGATGAAAGCTATTTACCAAGCCGTGAGAAGTTAGGCTGGTTCAAAAACACAGCAGAAGCTGATACACAATGGAAACACCGTGTGAAATATGATTTGCTGAATCTGGAAATGACAACTGTTAAAAAAACAGATAGTACAGAAACTAAACAGAAGGAAACCCTTCGCAAAAGATATAACAATTTAATTTCTCAGGGAAAGAAAATAAATTCAAATGATGCATTCCAAGTAATCATGACTTCATTAACTGATGCGGTTGATCCACATACATCGTATTTCAACCCATCATTTGCACAGGCTTTCAATGAAGGTATGGCTAATACATTTGAAGGTATCGGTGCACGATTGACAATAGACAATGAAATGGTGACTATTAGTGAAATCATTCCTGGCGGACCGATATTTAAAGATAAAAGCTTAGCCATTGATGACAAAATCGTTGGTGTGGCACAAGGGAAAGATGGCGAATTTGAGGATATCATTGGCTGGAGATTAGATGCAGCAGTAGCTAAAATCAAAGGTCCTGCAGGAACAATTGTTCGTTTAAAAATTCTACCTGCTGGTCAGCCGGTTGGATCTCACCCGAAAATAGTCTCATTAACAAGAGAGCGAATTGTAGTAGCAGAAGAATCTGCGAAAAAAGAAATCTTAACTGTTAAAGGTGCTGATGGCAAGAATTATCGTGTTGGTGTCATCAACATACCAAAATTTTACATGGATTTTGAAGCATACCGTAAGCGTGATCCAAACTATAAAAGTACGACCCGCGATGTGCGCTTATTGCTGGATACCTTAAAACAGGAAAAAGTTGATGCAGTTTTGATTGATTTACGTTTCAATGGTGGTGGGTCACTTCCGGAAGCTATCGACCTGACAGGTTTATTTATTGACAAAGGACCAGTAGTACAGGTACGTGATGTCCGAAATACCATCGATGTGGAAGAAGATAGAAACGCAGGCGTTTCATGGGATGGTCCACTGGGTGTTATGATCAACCGTTTCTCCGCTTCAGCGTCTGAAATCTTTGCTGGAGCAATACAAGATTATGGCCGCGGTGTTATCTTAGGTTCTCAATCATACGGTAAAGGTACAGTACAATCTGCTGTTGATATGGCACGTGTGATCAGTCCTACAAGTAAATTATTATTAAAAGCACAAAACGAAAAAGATCCTGATACACCAAATGGTGCACCAGAATATGGTCAGATCAATATTACATTAGGAAAATTCTACCGTGTAAATGGTAGCAGCACACAACATAAAGGTGTAAGTCCCGATGTGACATTCCCAACGCAGTATTCTGCAGAAAAATTCGGTGAGAGTTCCGAGCCTTCTGCTTTACCTTGGGATCAGATCAAATCAAGTACATATAAAAAAGTAGCGGACTTAACAGCATTGAACAAAAAACTAGAACAAGAACACGAAGCGAGAATGAAAAACTCGACTGAATACAAGTTTTTACTGGAAGATATTGCAACCTTCGAAAAACGCGACGAGGGAACTAAAATTCCATTACAACTCGATAAGTTTAAAAAAGAGCGTGATGATTTTCAGAAGAAAAATAGAGATCGTGTGAATGCTTTACTGAAACAAAGAGGGCTACCTTTATGGGAAGAGGGCAAGCCACAACCTAAAATGGAATTTGACTTTGTACAGGATGAAAGTGCTAAAGTGATGACAGATATGATCATCCAAGAAAAAAAATAAATATATTTCTATCCATAACAAAGAAGGGGCTTATCAATAATAAGCCCCTTCTTTGTTTATAAGAATTGCTGCCAGTTATTTACCCGCCGCGTACTTGAAATATTTATTGATGGTAACAGGTAATTTCCCTGTAGCAATATTTTGTCCTAAAATTGTTTTTGCTACAGCACGTTGCATAAAATCATCATTTTGATAAGCAACTAAAATGGTTTTACTTTTATGGACGCCTTTAAAACCATCCAATGCATAAGGATTGGTAAAGAAAGTAACAATTGATTTCTTAGCCAATTTTTTAATCAAATGCTTTACACCATCATTTGCTGGCACTTCAGGTCTTGGACGTGAACGTGTATCATGGATCGCAAGTATAATCTGTTTGTTTCTCTTTGCTTCTTTGATGATATTTTTTAAATCAGCCTCACTGGTTTCATCCGTAACAAAATATTGCGTTTCATTGGCGAGGGCATCGTCCATTATCCGCTGGAAAGTACCTGGGGATTTTAATCCGATATTGACAATTGCCGTTTTTTCTGAATTTTTAAATGATTTTATTTTATCCGTAGATTTCAAAACCGTGACCGATGATGCGGCTAATTGGTCTATCAGCTGCTTTGAAGAAGTTCTATTCAGATCCGCATATAGATTTCCGGTATTCACATCACGATATTGATCTAAGCCCAACCATAGCTTTGACGCGAGTACTTTTTTAACACGTGCATCCAAATCCGCTTGATTGATTCGGCCTTCCCCGATTGCTTTCAATACAAGGTCAATAGCGCGTTTACTATTTTCAGATACTTCCAACAAATCATGACCTGCAATAATAGCCATCACGTCAGCTTCACCATTTGGGAAAAATTTTTTCACACCATTCATATCCATTGCATCGGTTACTGTTAAACCACGAAAACCTAATTCTTCACGTAGTATCCCTGTCACAATAGGTTTTGAAATGGAAGAGGGAATATTGGGAGTAGGGTCTAAACTTGGAATATTCATATGAGCGACCATAATAGCAGGAGCACCAGCACGAATTAATTCTTTAAATGGAAACATTTCCAAAGCCTCTAGACGATCCTTAGTAAAGGTCAATTGCGGCAAGTCATGATGTGAATCAACATCTGTATCGCCATGTCCAGGAAAATGTTTTAATGATGATATAATACCACCGTTCATCATACCATCCATATATGCTTTAGCTTTTTTTGCAACATTTTCTTTATTGTCGCCGAAAGACCGGAACCCGATAACTGGATTTTTCGGATTATTGTTAATATCAACAACAGGAGCAAAATTAAAATGCATACCGATACGATGAAAATCTTTTGCAACTTCTTGGCCCATTTGATAAATCAATTGATCATTCTGTATAGCTCCCAAGGTCATCTGATATGGATAAGATAAAGTTGAATCGGGAAGACGCATGCCTAAACCCCATTCTCCATCAAAAGTGATCAATAAAGGCACTTTTGAAAGATGCTGATAACGATTGAACATATCCACATGACGAACCGGCCCGCCCTGAAATACAACAAGACCGCCCAATTGCTCATCTTGAACAACCTGTGCTACAGAATCAATATAACGCTGTCCCAGATTGGTATGGGCACGCACCAAAAAAAGTTGGGCGATACGTTCTTTAGGTGTCAAGCTGTTAAATACAGAATCAACCCAAGCATGGGGAGAATTAATATATTTCACAAAATCCTTCTTATCTTGAGCTTGTGAAAAAGAGATGGAAGATGCCAGTGCGGCAACACCCAAAGCTAGTTTTTTTAACATAATTTTTTGTTTAAAATAGAATACGAATTACGGGTATTTTTCACACAATAAAAAACAGTTTGTGCAACAATTTTATGAAACATGCATAAACTTGCATTGTCGAACAAAAAAATATAACTTATATCAAGTTATATTTCTCTTCCAATAATATGGCTAGTTCCATCGCATGATCAAGTTCACCATTAGCTTCCTTTTTCCATAAAGTATCAATAACAATTAACAAAAATTCCGTTTCCAGATCCGGATTTTTATATCCCAGTTCCTTAAAAGCCCGCACAATAATTGCCTGCACAGGTTTCATAAATTGTTCATGCTGCTGTCTTGAAAAAGGATGATGGGAAAGACGTTCTTGTAATTTCCAGAAGATAGGCTCATCAGCGACCAGCTTACTAGGTAAATTGATCATCTTACGTAAAAAGTCCTTCGAATCACGATAAGTCATCATACCTTTATGATGTGTCAGCACTTTCCGATAGCCCGCTTTAATAAGGTGCACCAACAAAGCATCCTTATTTCCGAAATGTTTAAAAATTAAAGCCTCAGACACACCTGCATTTTGAGCAATAGCTTTGGTAGAGGTATCTGCATAACCTTGTTCTGAGAACAAATTCAATGCCTCACGAACAATTTTCTCTTTTCTACTCAATACACTATCTTTCATTTTTTTATTCCCTTTTACAGCGTACAAACTTAGATAAATTTGCGTTTATACCCAATTATAATCTTCCTAAATATAAAAGCAAATTATTTATTTCGTTCTTCATAATTGACACGCATCAATAGGGCGCAATTTTCATATCACTCCTTTAAATATACTTATTCTTTTCTTTTCGAAAGACCATCATTTGTAACTTGAAAATAATATTATCAAGAGGTGACAAAAGTCCAGAAAACATAGCACTTCATAGCTTTCAAATCAATTACTCAACAGAAAGCATATAACCTATACCCCGTATATTGGTAATTTTGATACGTGGATCCTGATTTAAATATTTTCGGATACGGCTTATAAATACATCTAAGCTTCTTCCAGAAAAATATTTATCATAACTCCAGTAGGCTTTCATGATATCTTCACGAGGAATTACCTGATTCCTATTTTCATACAGGCTGCGTAACAATTCACTTTCCCGGTAAGATAACTTAATACTGTCGCCTTTATAGCTAAGTGTCTGTCTCAAGCTGTCTAAGACATAATCTCCGATCATGAGATTTTGACTAAGCTGCATTTTAGGACTGCCCTTAACCAGTGATTCGATACGAACGACCAACTCTTCAATACGAAAAGGTTTTTTTACATAATCATTCGCCCCCAAGTGAAAGCCTTTAACAACATCTTCTGTCTGCACACGAGCAGTAAGGAAAATAATCGGCACCTGACTGTCTAAGGCTCTTATATGTGTAGCCAACGTAAAGCCATCCATCACTGGCATCATCACATCAATAAGCAAGATATCTGGCTTTTGCTTTTCAAATAAACGAAGAGCCTCCTGCCCATCATGACAATGTCTTACCGAAAAACCGTTCATCTCCAGACTATCAGCAACAATAAGTGCCAGGCTCGCTTCATCTTCAACATATAAGATATCAATCATAAATCTGCTTATTTAGGTATTTTAATAGTAAAGGTACTACCTTTACCTGGACTACTTTTCACTGTAATTTTACCTCCGTGCTGCAGTATTACCTGACGAACATACGCCAAGCCGATTCCAAAGCCTTTGACTGGATGTAGATTGCCTTCAGGAACCCGAAAAAACATACCAAAAATCTCCTTCTGGTACTCCAAAGAGATGCCCTTTCCTTTGTCGGAAACACTAAACTCTATATAATCGGAATGGTCACAGACATCAATAGTGATAGTAACCACATCTCCAGAATACTTGACAGCATTTTCTAATAAATTATTAACAACATTGCGCAGATGTGATTCGTCGGCATGTAACCTTAATGTAGGAACGGAACTGTTCACTGAAATCTTCACTTCCTTACTGACATTGATTCGAAAGGTGTCTGCCGCATTGTTTAAAACGAGCATCAGATCAATCTCGCTTTTGTCAAGTTTAAGACCTTTTCGTTCATCAACATCCAATTGAAGAACTCGATCAATCATATCCGAAAGGTGATCAAGCTCACGTCGGGAAATGGCCAAATAACGATCCATCTTCACCTGATCATTTTTTACCCCGTAGAGTTGAATCGCTTCGATAGCAGTCATGACAGTAGAGACAGGGGTCTTCAGCTCATGCGTCATATTATTCACAAATGCCTTTTGCATCTCAGCTAATCGATTCTGTCGAAAGATCGTTTTAAAGAGATAAAGAAATGAACCGATAAAAATACTGATCAAAAGTATAGCAATGCCCAGCTGCCATCCTAAATCAAACAAGAGATTTTTCCATACCTGCCTAAATTTGACGATTAAAAAGCGACTGTCCGAAGCGTCTATCAATATCGGTCTTGTCCACGATAACTTTTTTGCTCTATACTCCTTACGGATAGCAAACAGACTATCCCTCGGAAAAATATCGGTCGTAACATCATATTCTGCACGGACTCCCTTAGCTTCTAAAGCGGTGGCAAATTTTTCATTTATTTCTTCGATCATCGCTGGAGTGACACCGATCTGTGAAAATAAATAAGGCGCCATCATTTCTCCTCCAGATTTCCCGTGCGGATAAGATAATCCCATCGTCTTTCCTCCTCGAGATGACCCCGCTTTTGACTGTTTGTAATAGGATCCAAAATCTTTAAATAGCGTATCAATTTCAGCATCTGTATACTTTGCTTTTAATTCTTTCCGTAATTTCCCCAATGCCCCGCCCTGATCACTTTTTAGATCATTGCTATGGGCTTGATACACATCTTGCACAACATTAAACATACTCCGCTCTGCTGAAGAAAGGAACAGATCAAGCCGGTTATTGTAACTTCCGTAGAGCCATATACCCAAGATACTAATCATCCCGATACCTGTTAATACCGAAAGTGTTATCAATAATTTAAACTTATTTGCCATAATTAAAAACAAATTTAAATTACTAGATTTGCATTCGCCTTGGTAATTAACCATATTTAACAAAATATAACACTGATTAACAATGCGCATTGATTACATTTGCAATATTCAATTTTTAAGCATGATAAGAAATTTTAAGAGACGTAGTATTCAATTTTTATTCTCAGCGTTATTACTGATAGGCATTTCAGCTTGTAATAAAGATATTTCGCTCTCTTTAGACAATTCAAGAGATGAATCCATAGGATTAGTTCCTATCGATACCTTTCAGGTGAATGCATCTACTTATCTGTTAGATGATGTACCAACGTCTGGAACAGGAATGATTCTAGCCGGAAAAATTTCGAATACTACAACAGGATCTGTTCTTTCGACGTCTTATATGCGCATGGCTATCGATAACATTATAGCCGGTTCAATCCCAACAGCAGCAAAATACGACTCCATTACGTTTGTATTAAAGCCGAACAAATATTTCTACGGAGATACAACGAAAACACAAACATTATCTGTTCACCAATTAACGCAGCAGATTACATTAAAAGAAGTCAGTACGGGATCCGGTACAAATGAATTACCGTATTATGTCAATGGGGCAGCTGTTTATAATAATCAAAAATTCACTTACGAACCAACAGCTTTAGGGTCCTTGTCATTCAAACCTTTTGTCAAAAAATTAGATTCAATCGCAATCAGACTAAATGACAACTTAGGAAACACGCTATTTTCTTATATCAAAGATGGTCATGGAAATATTGCATCCAATGACAATTTCAATGAATACTTCAAAGGAATAGCACTTGTTGCTGGAAATAATAACACGGCAATGATCGGTTTTAAAGATACCGTGAGTATGCAGGTGCATTATAACTATATAAACGACGAAGGATTTAAAGTGAGTAAATCCACTTCATTTAATTTGGGTAACAAAGCCTATCAGTTTAATAATGTAGAAGCTGACCGTTCAGGTACAGCATTCAACACTTTAAGTGTTACAAATCCAGAATTGAAAAGCACCACGACGAACGGTGATGTATTTGTGGAAGGTAGCACAGGAGCAGTCGTTAAATTAACTTTTCCAACATTATTGGATTTAGTTAACGATCCAACTGTAGCGATCAATAAGGTCGAACTCGTTATAGAAACAGAAAACAAATATCGTAATTCATTTTTTATCCCGCCTGCTCGCGTCGTGCTGATGATCGCAAACGCTGGTGGAAATCCGGTAAGTATTATTACTACGCCTCCCTTCTTACAGCAACAAGGACAGCAGGATCCTACGCAATATGGGATTTTAGCAGGAGGTGATGAGTTCGGTGGAAATGCAAAATATACGTTTAATATGATCGAATATGTTAATAATATAAAAAAAGATAGCTACTTTAACACATCTTTATTCTTGAGTGTGCCGCAAAGTAGTTTATTCGCAACTACAGATCGACTTATTATTGCAAAGGATGCAAATAACAAACCAAGAATAAAATTAAACATCTTATATACTAAATTTTAACAGTTTATGAACAAGAAAAATTGGCTACTAATATTATTAGCGTGCGTCGTTACTTTCTCTACTTACTCTTGTAAATCAAAGGATGATGATACTACAGATGAGGTAACAGAATGGACTAAAGGTTCTGCTTTCGATGGTGGCGCAAGAAGTGGGGCAGTATCTTTCTTAATTAACAATATCGCTTATGTAGCAACTGGTCTTGCTACAGAAGGTCAAGTATCTGTGCCTAAAAAAGATATTTGGGCATATAATGCAACCTCAGGAACTTGGTCTCAAAAGGCTGAATTCCCTGGCTCAGCTCGTTACTCAGCTGTTGCTTTTTCAATTGGAAACAATGGATATGTAGGGTCTGGTTATGATGGAGCAAATGCATTGTCAGATTTCTATAAATATGATGTTTCAGCTAACACTTGGACTAAAATTGCTGACCTACCTGCTGACGCAGCTCGTTATGGTGCAGTTGCTTTTTCAATTGGTGGTTTCGGTTATGTAGGTACTGGTTCTAAAGGGAACGATAATAATACTAACGTTAAATCATTCTACAAATACGATCCTACAAATAATTCATGGACTCCTGTAGAAAGCCCATTAAAATCGAACAGAAGATATGGATTTGCTTTTGTGATCAATAACGTCGCTTACGTAGGTGGTGGTATCGACAATAGCTCATACCCTGAAGATTTCTTTAAATTTGATGGTACCAAATGGACTCCATTAAATGATTTAGATCGTAGTGATAACTCTTACACATACAACTTAACACGTTCAAGCGCATCTACTTTTGTATTGAACAATCTAGCATATGTAGTAGGTGGTAGAAAAAACACGACAATCAACACGATCTGGGAATATAACCCAACAACTGATGTTTGGAATGCTGACAACCAAGGTTTCCAAGGTCAAGTTAGACAAGATGCTGTTGGATTTGGAATCGACAATGTAGGGTATATCACTACTGGTCAAAACGGATCAAACAAATACTACGATACTTGGAAATTTGTTCCAGTAAAATAGTTAAAGAAAAATACTAAATAATAAAGCGGCTGTATTCTAATACAGCCGCTTTATTATTAAAAAAAGCTTTCCTAAGCAAGGTAACATCGAGAAGTGAGGCGAACCATTAATCGCACTTCGTTGATTCGGCTTTATTTTACAACTTAAGACTACTTTCGTTACAAGGTTACGAGGCATCTACGCCACAATAACTCCATCTCCCGCGAAATAATTACTGTTGGTTAGATTATTCATCCTGAAGCCAAATCGATATTTCTCACGCTCCAGAGATACGGAGGCATTCGCCAAAGAATAAGCATGAAAAGTAAACCAACCTATGAATTTAATTCAAGTATTGGAGTGTCTAACATATTATCCTAATATTTTCTATTACCACATTTTAAAAGATTGATTCGGAAGCGCATCTCTCAGATACGTCACAACCTATTCATTGACGAGAGACTCTAAGAGCAGTACCGTAAATTAAAGAATAAGAAGACAAATACAGTAGCTAGAATTAGCGCAAGTTTAACGGTAATAAAACCGAACAGCGAGAGAGCAGGTTATGACCAAATTTGTACCATGTTATAAGTTTAACCACGGTAAGTCCATATTACATCGTGCTTTCTCTTTGGGAACACAGTTTTCACACCCTACTCACATCTATAAGTTGGGCCCTATTTGGTTCTTAGCAGGTCCCTAGCGTAGACCTACAAGAAATCAATCCACAAAATAGCATTTGAAACACAAGCGCTAAGTGAAGAAATATTGCTTTTGATGTGGACTCCAATCACTTTTTATGTACATAAAGCAGTAATATCGTACAAGAAAGGTTGAAAATAAGAAGGGGCTTTAGTTGTAATGAGTAAAAGAGAGAAGATTATTTTAAAGTGGTTGATGTGCAATTAAGAGGAAATACAATGGTGGAGCAGGTCCCAAAACAAAAAAGAGCTATATCAATGTGTTGATATAGCTCTTTACGTATATGAAGATCAGATTAAATTAATCCCTTTTCTCTTAATGTTTCTGCAATTTGAATGGTATTAGTTGCGGCACCTTTACGCAAATTATCTGCAACTACCCACATATTTAACGTATTTGCTTGTGAATCATCACGACGAATACGGCCGACAAATACTTCATCTCTACCGTGTGCATCTTTTGGCATCGGATATTGCAAATTAGCTGGATCATCAACGACAATAACACCGCTTTGAGCGGCTAATGCTTCACGAACATCTGCTAAATCAAAATCACGCTCAAACTCAATATTTAATGATTCAGAGTGTCCACCCATTACTGGAATACGAACGGTAGTTGCAGTCACTTTAATGGAATCATCACCCATAATCTTATTTGTTTCCAAAATCATTTTCATTTCCTCTTTTGTATAACCATTTTCTTGGAATACATCAATTTGAGGAATAACATTTAAATCGATCTCGTAAGCATAAGCTTTCTCGCCATCCTTAATACCCGCACGCTCATTCATCAATTGCTCGACAGCTTTAACCCCTGTACCAGTCACAGACTGATAAGTAGAAACGACAACTCGCTTAATTTTATACTTGTCATGCAACGGCTTTAAAGCAACGACCATCTGTATGGTTGAACAGTTTGGATTGGCTATAATTTTATCTTCAGCAGTTAATACATCTCCATTAACTTCCGGAACAACCAATTTCTTGGTCGGGTCCATACGCCAAGCAGAAGAATTGTCAATAACTGTAATTCCAGCAGCGGCAAATAATGGCGCATACTCTAAAGAAGTACCTCCACCAGCAGAGAACAAAGCAACATCAGGTTTTAAAGCAATAGCTTCAGATGGAGTAACCACCTTATACTTCTTTCCCTTAAAATCAATTTCCTTACCCTTACTACGCTCTGAAGCTACTGGAATTAATTCTGAAACTGGGAAATTGCGCGCTGCTAACACTGTTAACATCTCAGTACCTACAAGGCCTGTTGCGCCGACTACTGCGACTTTCATCTTGCTACTTTTTCTTTAATTTGTT
Organism: Sphingobacterium sp. B16(2022); assembly: GCF_012030425.1. Classification (GTDB taxonomy): domain Bacteria; phylum Bacteroidota; class Bacteroidia; order Sphingobacteriales; family Sphingobacteriaceae; genus Sphingobacterium; species Sphingobacterium anhuiense. The sequence goes on from NZ_JAAUVN010000003.1 coordinate 816,237, forward strand.
ATAAAATGTATTACGAATGTACAAATGAGAACATTCTTATTTCTCAAACTTACGAAATTAAGGGCTAATATTTAATGATTATTGCAAAAAAATAGATTAATCAATAGTAATATCAATAGCCTAATGCTATTTTTAATAAAATATCTTAAAATAATATCCCGCTGAACTATTCTAAAATTACAACTTTTCATAATAAAATAAATCAACACATGTCACGTTACACAATGCAAAAATAAGCAATCGATTGCTCTCCTAGAAAAGCGTCATAAATGAAAAATAAACACTAAAAAAAAGAGCTAAAAAAAGCTCAAAAAAAAGCTAAAACGAAACAGCAAATGATCCGAATATCGTGACAGTAAAGACTTTATGAGACTAAAAAAAGAATATTCGACAGTCATTTCAATGGTTTCAAAGCATTGGTTAGGATAATAAAAATACTATATTTGCATCGATGAAAGAAAGCATTATTATAATCGGTGCAAATGGTCAAATCGGAACTGAATTGGCTACAGCTTTAAGAGAAAAATTTGGTATTGAAAATGTCGTTACTTCCGACATTAGAGAACCTCAAAATTTAAAGGACGGGGAAATCTTTGAAACCCTTAATGTACTTGACAAAAGTGCAATAGAATCCCTTTTCCAAAAATATAAACCAACACAAGTATATTTATTAGCGGCCATGTTATCGGCGACTGGTGAAATATATCCACAAAAAGCTTGGGACCTTAACATGAACGGTCTGCTCAATGTGCTTGATCTTGCAGTTGAATATAAGGTGTCAAAAATATTTTGGCCGAGCTCAATCGCAGTATTTGGACCTCATTCGCCTAAAACGAATACAGACCAATACTGTGTGATGGATCCAAATACCATTTATGGAATCAGCAAACTTGCCGGCGAACGACTAGTTGAATGGTATCAAGAAAACCGTGGATTAGATATCCGTAGCATTCGCTACCCGGGTATTATATCATGGAAAGCTGAACCAGGAGGAGGTACAACAGATTATGCTGTTCATATTTTCTATGACGCACTGAAGAAAGGAACGTATGAGTGTTTCTTATCTGAAGATACAGCACTACCGATGTTATATATGGACGATGCTATCCGCGGTACTTTACAGTTGATGGATGCACCAAAAGAAAGTTTAACGATTCGCTCAAGCTATAATTTAACAGGTGTAAGTTTTACGCCAAAAGAACTAGCTGAAGAAATTAAAAAAATTCTTCCTAATTTTACAATCACTTACTCGGAGAATGATCCTAGACAAGCCATTGCAGATTCTTGGCCAGCTAGTATTGAGGACTCTCCAGCAAGAGCAGATTGGAACTGGAAGCCTGCTTTTGATTTAGCAAAGCTTACTGTCGAAATGATAGAGAATCTTAAAACAAACAAAATATAACATGGGAAGAGCTTTCGAATTTAGAAAGGAACGTAAGTTTAAACGCTGGGCCAAAATGGCAATCCAATTTACGCGTTTAGGAAAAGAAATTGCAATTGCGGTGAAGGAAGGTGGTCCTCATCCAGAATCAAATTCTAGATTACGTACAGCGATAAACAATGCGAAAGCTGTAAATATGCCTAAAGATCGTGTAGAAGCAGCTATCAAAAGAGCTTCTGAAAAAGATTCCAAAGGCTATGAAGAATATGTATATGAAGGATACGGCCCTCACGGAGTGCCTATCTTAATTGAAACAGCAACTGACAACACGAATAGAACTGTAGCCAATATACGCAGCTATTTCACCAAAGCTGGTGGAACATTGGGTAAAACAGGATCTCTAGACTTTATTTTCAACCGTAAATCTCTTTTTAGATTTCCTGCAACAGAAGATCTGGATGTAGAGGAATTAGAATTAGAACTCATTGACGGCGGTCTCGAAGAATTGTACGTCGAATCTGATGAAGAGGGAAATGATGTAGTTGTTGTCCAAACTTCATTTGAAGATTTTGGAAATATGCAACGTCTACTTGAGGAAAAAGGTATAGCAGTTTCTTCTGCAAAACTAGAACGTATTGCTTTATCACATTCTGATATCTCGGAAGAGGATGCTGCAGATGTACTAAAACTAATCGACAAAATTGAAGAAGATGATGATGTTCAAGCTGTATACCACAACATGGCTTAATATTTTTCTGACAACATAAAAAAAAGAGCGCTTGTCGCTCTTTTTTTATACCCAAAATTATTCCAAAATAGCACCCAAGCTATTAAAGCTTAATAAAATAGTATACATTTGTAATAGACTAAATACTTTCAGGATGACTTTTGAAGAATTTTTCGCTAAAAAAAAGATTGATTTAACTGCTTTAGAAAAAGCGGACAACTCACTTTATGAAGAATTTAAAAAGCACTATGTGGCCATGGGAGCAAAAAGTTTTGACCATACCAAGAAATTTTGGTTCAATAGACTCCGAAAAAGTTATCGATTAGAGGAGGTAATAGTTGACAAGAAAGAAATACAACAACCTGCTCCAATTGTAAAAGAACAACAAGTTGTTGCGGCTGAAACGGCTACTCCATCTAAAGGTTTTAAACCACGCTTTAAAACAATGGTAAAACCTGCCATAGTTCCTGCTACTGAAACAGAATTGAAAAATGAGGATGTCGAAAAAACGCAGAATGCTGCCATATCACAAGAAGTAACAGCAAAACCGGCCGGATTCAAACCTAGATTTAAGGCCGGAGTAACATCGTCACCTGTATCCGAGCCCGCTTCCGGTACAGAAAACACCGACGATAAAAAAGAACAAGTTGATCTTCCAGCAGATATTACGACTAAACCTGCTGGATTTAAACCCAGATTTAAGGCCGGTGTAACAAAACCGGTGACTGTAGTAGAACCGACAGATACGGAACAAAAAGTAGATGCACAGCTTGATCAAACGGATCAACAGAACACACCTGCTGAAACGGCAAACAAACCTGCTGGATTTAAACCCAGATTTAAGGCTGGAGTAACAAAACCGGCGACTACAGTGAAACCGGCAGATGCGGAACAAAAAGTAGATGCACAGCTTGATCAAACGGATCAACAGAAAACGCCTGCTGAAACAGCAAACAAACCTGCCGGATTTAAACCCAGATTTAAGGCTGGAGTAATAAAACCGGCGACTACAGTGGAACCGGCAGATGCGGAACAAAAAGTAGATGCACAGCTTGATCAAACGGATCAACAGAACACGCCTGCTGAAACAGCAAAAAAGCCTGCTGGATTTAAACCTAGATTTAAGGCTGGAGTAACAAAACCGGCGACTGCAGCAGAACCTACAGATGCGGAACAAAAAGTAGATGCACAGCTTGATAAAACGGACCAACAGAACACGCCTGCTGAAGCAGCAAACAAACCTGCTGGATTTAAACCTAGATTTAAAGCAGGACTAACAAAACAAGCTACTACAGCAGAACCGATAAATACGGAACATAAAACAGAAGAGCAAAAGGATCAAACTGTTAAAGAGGATCCCATTGAACCTGCTAGCAAACCGACTGGTTTTAAACCGCGATTAACGCAGATAAAAAATAAAGATAACGGTTAAAATACTTTTATTTTTTATACCTTCATTTAATTACATTTGTATATAAATTATTTCGACTATATAAACTATCTGTCATGTTAAAAGAGGAAAGACAAGCTTTTATTATACACCAAATAAATCTGCACAATAAAGTATTATCTTCAGATTTAAGCATTCAGCTCAATGTTTCTGAAGACACCATACGTCGTGATTTAAATGAATTAGCGGAAAATGGCAAAGTACTAAAGGTTTACGGTGGAGCCTTATCCAAATCTTTTCAATTTCCTTTTCAAGATGGAAATGTTTATGCGAAAGAAGCTAAAAAGGAAATCGCTAAAAAAGCAATTACTTTACTTCAAAATGGCATGACCATTCTTGCTGGGGGAGGTACAACGATGATTGAACTTGCTCGACTAGTACCGGACAGTCTTCAATGTACCATATTTACAATCAGCCCCCTTGTTGCATTAGAATTAGCTGAAAAACCAAATTTAGAGGTTATTTTAATTGGTGGAAAACTTTCCAGGAATACAAATATCGTATCGGGATCTCAAGTAACCAATGAGCTCTCTGATATCAAAGTAGATCTTTGTTTATTAGGGACAAACAGTCTTTCCACTCAAGATGGCGTTACAGATTCTGATTGGGAAGTTGTCCAAATTAAAAAAGCCATGATTAAATGTTCAAGCAAACTAGTTATCTTAAGCATTGCCGAAAAATTAAACTCGGTTCAGAAAATGAAAGTTGTTCCAATTCATGATGTCAATTACCTTGTAACAGACCTTAATCCAACACACCCGAGCTTAATCGAATTCTCCAATACGATTAATGTATTGTAATAATACGGTGGGATTCTCATGCAAACCTCTAAAAAATCAGTAGGTTTGCATCATAATGAAAATACCGGCATTACCAGGATTTAATCCAGAGGCATTCGAAAAATATTTCAAAAACACGGGTTGGCTTTTAATGGCCCGTGTAGGATCCCTGTTTATCAAGATGTTGGTCACAACTGTTGCATTACCTTCCTACTTAGGGAGTGCAAATTTCGGTACTTACAGTTATCCATTAGTTTTGCTTGCTTTCTTTACAGGCATTTCCACAATGGGTACCGATGGCCTCATCACCCGACAAATCATTCAGCATCCTGAAAAGGAAAATGAGCTTTTAGGTTCGGCATTACGCATTCGTATCATAACGGGTTTACTCGTCTTGCCGCTTATTTACATCACTTACTTTTTCATCGCTCAGTACGCACCAGAAGCCCCAGCTGCTACTTTTAAACAGATTGTACTTGTCTCCTTTATATGCATCATACAGGCCGTTCAGATCATCGATAGCTTCTTTCAAGCGAAGGTGAAGGGTAAGATGATTATGATCGTACAGGTAGGAGGAAACATTCTTTCTGCTGCTATAAAACTGATATTAATTCTGTTAAAAGCCCCATTAGATGCTTTCATCTGGACTTTAGTTATTGATGTTCTTATTTTACAAATCGGATATTTAGCACTCTACCGTAAATTGGGACATCATATTTCCAAATGGAAATATGATGCCACTACCGCTAAAGAATTGATCAAACAAGGCTGGCCATTAGCCTTCTCTTCTTTGTTTATTACCTTTTACATGAAGATCGACCAATTGATGATCGACGCGATATTGGGTAAATCAGCATTAGGAGTTTATACGGTTGTGGTAAATTTTAGCGAAAGTTGGTATTTTATACCTGTTGCTATTTCCACATCATTATTTCCCGCCATAATGAATGCCCGAAAAGGGAGTCCTGAGTTATATCAAAAAAGACTAGGAAACTTATATGAGCTTATGGTTTTTGTTAGCGTATCTGTTGCTTTGGTTGTTACATTTCTCGCCCCTTTTATTTTTAAATATTATAAGCCAGAATATGCACCAGGACTGCATACGCTTCAAGTGCATATTTGGGCAGGTGTATTTACTTTCTTAGGAACAGCGAGTGCACAATATCTCATTGCTGAGGGACTTACAAAGATCACCTTATACCGAACAGCTTTTGGTGCAATTGTTAATGTCGTGCTGAATTATTTCTTCATACCAAAATTTGGAATTATTGGAGCTGCTTATGCAACCCTGATCGCCTATTTTGCTTCGACTTTTTTCCTTCTTTTCATTAAAAGGACTCGTCCGAATGCTATTTTAATGATAAAATCCCTCTTCCTGTTGGGGCTTTTATCTACGATAAAAGAAAGATTTTCGAAAATAAATCGTTAAGTTTATTTCCACTAATAAAATCTAAAAAATGGAAAAAACAGGTAGCTACCAATCATTATTCAATAGCAAATTAATTAAGGGGTTATTATCCTTGGCCTTTAAGGGATATTTCGTTCAGACAGGCTGGATCAACTCCTATTTAAACAAAGAATCATTAGATCCGAATGGAAATCCAATCCCTTGGCTCACTTACTCCTTTTTAGATTTTATTGATGGTCGCTTAAATAAAGATTTATTACTTTTTGAATACGGAGCAGGCAATTCAACCTTATTCTATGCAAAACATGTCAAAAAAGTAACTGCTGTAGAACATGATAAAAATTGGTTTGAACGTATCAAAAATCAAATGCCTGCCAATGTCGATATTAAGAACATTTCTTTAGAAAATGACGACTATATCAACGCAATAAATCAGGAAGACCAGCTTTTTGATATTGTTATTGTTGATGGCAGAAAGCGCGTTGCCTGCTGTAAAAGTGCCATTGAAAAATTGAGCACTGGCGGTGTATTGATATTGGACGATTCAGAAAGGGCACACTACCAACCTGCTATTGACTTTCTTTTACAACAAGGATTTAAACATATCCCTTTTTCAGGAATAGCAATCGGTGCAATACATAGAAAAGCGACATCTCTATTTTACAAAGAAAATAACTGCTTAGGAATATAACCATAATGTCAAAAGCTCCCATTATCTTATTCGTTTACAATCGACCAGATCACACTTTACGTACGTTAAAGGCACTGGAAAATAATAATCTGGCTTCCGAGTCTGAATTATTTATTTACGCGGATGCTGCTAAAAATGAGCAATCAAAGGCTGCAGTAGAACAAGTACGGGAAATTATCAGTAGAAATTGGAGATTTAAAGCTGTAACTCTTACTTTAAGGGAGTCAAATTGCGGATTAGCAGCAAATGTCATCGACGGTGTAACTAAAATTGTAAAACAATATGGTCAAGTGATCGTTCTAGAAGATGATTTAGTAACTTCCCCATTTGCTTTGCAATACTTTAATGATGCTCTAGAACTTTACCGACATCAAGATCAGGTCATGCAGATATCTGGCTATGGTTATCCCGTAAAAGATATTGAAACTCTACCTGAAACGTTTTTCTTTAGAGTAGCAAATAGTTGGGGCTGGGCAACATGGGATCGCGCTTGGAATCGTTTTAATAGCGATATTAATACCTTAACAGATGATTTTACTGCTGAGCAAATTCACCAATTTAGTATAGAGGGCAAAGAGAATTTTTGGAAGCAGGTGAAAGAATTTAAAGCTGGAAAAATCAACTCTTGGGCTATCCGCTGGTATGCATCTGTTTTTAAAAACAACGGATTAGTGCTCTATCCGCGAAATTCATTGACACAGAATATCGGTAATGATGGATCCGGAACACATACAGCAGCAGAGACGACCTATCAAGTTGTACTTGCGAATAAAAAAATAACACAATTTCCGCAAGAAATTCAAGAGCATGCCCAAGCTTATCAATCAATTAAGTATTTTTATGCCCATAGAAAAGGTTCGCTTTTACAAAGAGGAATCCGTTTTGCAAAAAAGAAACTCAACGAATTAAAAAAATAACATGTATAATAACCCCACATTTTCCATCATTACAGTCGTTTACAATAATGTGCGGGATATTGAACATACCCTAAAATCTGTTGTGAGTCAAACCTATAAACATGTAGAATACATTGTTATTGACGGCTTATCTACAGATGGAACTTTGGATGTGATCGAAAAATATAGATCACAGGTATCCGTTATTTTATCCGAAAAAGATAAAGGGATTTACGATGCAATGAATAAAGGTCTAGCGCTGGCCACAGGTGATTATGTTTTATTTCTGAATTCTGGAGATGAGTTGTACAGTAAAGAAACATTAGCAAACCTTGCTGAAGTAAGTGAAGGAGCTGATATTATTTACGGTGAAACTTTCTTAATAAACGAACAGCGAGAAATAATTGGTGAACGTCGACATAAAGTTCCCGCATATTTTAACTGGAAAAGCTTTCGCTATGGCATGAATATCTGTCACCAGGCAATCTATATCAAACGCACTATTGCCGAGCCTTATGACTTACATTACAAATTGTGTGCAGATATAGATTGGGTCATCAAAGCTGCAAAAAAGGCATCTATAGCAGTAAATGCCCATCAGCATGTTGCACGTTATTTAGTTGGTGGAATGTCCAAACAAAGGCACCGCGAATCCTTGAAAGAGCGTTATGACATATTTCAAAAATATTACGGCACAATTCCCAATCTGTTCAACCATTTTATAATTGGACTGAAAATGATTGTTTACCGTATCAAAAATGGTAATCCCGAAGACTAATGATGAATCCAGAAATACTTACTGAACTTGTAACCGTTAAAATGCCTTTTGGAAAATACCAAGGCTATACGCTCTGTAACTTACCCGAACCTTATCTGGTATGGTTCCACCAAAAAGGTTTCCCTCCAGGAAAGCTAGGTATTCAATTGGGTACATTATATGAGATAAAATTAAATGGACTCGAGTACCTACTAGAGCCATTAAAGAAAAAGTGACGAATATTATTTATTTCACCGTTTTATTTTTATGTTTCATCATGATATTTGTTCTTCAAAGGTCGATGAGAAAACGTTAAAAATTGTATAATTTCCAATTTTTAACTAAATTTGCCCTATAATTCATTTGCATTAAACGCCGTTTGCAGCGGTATCAATGAAAACTATGGCACAATATCAAACTTTACTGTACTATTGCTACAGTCCTATCGCTGACGCTGAAAAATTTGCGGCAGATCATTTAGAATTTTGTAAATCATTAAATTTAGTTGGACGTATTATCGTTGCAGACGAAGGTCTTAACGGAACGGTTTCGGGTTCACCAGAGTCTTGCCAAGCGTATATGGATGCCCTTTATGCCGATGGAAGATTTAATCATACCGAGTTTAAAATAGACGATGTTACGGAACCATCTTTTATTAAGATGCACTGCCGTTACAAAACCGAAATTGTTCACTCGGGTTTACGGGATCCAAAAATTATTGACCCCACTCAGAAAACAGGAATACATCTTGAACCTAAAGACTTCATGGAAATGAAAGACCGAGATGATGTTGTTGTTCTTGATGTACGCTCTAATTATGAACATAATGTTGGTCATTTTAGAAATGCAGTTACTTTAGACATTGAAAATTTCAGAGAATTCCCTGAAAAAGTTAAAGAACTCGAAAAATATAAAGGCAAAAAAATCTTAACCTACTGTACTGGCGGTATCAAATGTGAAAAGGCATCAGCGCTATTACTTGCAGAAGGTTTCGAAGATGTCTATCAACTACATGGTGGTATTATCAAATATGGTAAAGAGGCCGGAGGTAAAGACTTCGATGGTAAATGTTATGTCTTTGATAACAGGGTTACTGTTGATGTCAACTCTGTAAATCCTGTTGTAGTTTCAAAATGTAAGAACTGCAGAAAAGAAACACCGAAGATGATTAACTGTGCCAGCCCAATCTGCAATGAGCATTTCACACAATGTGATGAATGTGGTGAAAAACTTGAAGGCTGTTGCTCAACAGCTTGCCAAGAAGATCCGTTGAAACGCACCTATGATGGTACAGGCTACTATGTTAAGATACCTCAACCGGTCAACATCGAAAAAATAAGCAAAAGAAAACATAAAAACTTTCCTCCTAAAGCGCAAGTTGAAGCATAAATAAGAAGGCTCCATCCTAACCGGATGGAGCCTTCTTATTTATGAAATGCATTTCAGAAAAGAATTATATCTGATCAAATGACCATTTAACATAGTTTATATTTTTATCAACAGCCAAATATTTCTTCTCATAATATGTTTTAATAGACAGAACCTCATCTACTAAATCAGAATGATACAAATCTGCTGTTTCGACATGTTTAGGCAATCCTAAGATTTCAATCTGTTCTAAAGTATAATTATAAAAACCATCATTGTCAGTTTTCAGGTTCATAAATCCACCATCATTTAAAACAAACTTATAACGGCCTAGGAAAGTTGGATTGGTCAGTCTTTTTTTCTCACGGCTATCCTGCGGTTGTGGGTCTGGGAATGTAATCCAGATTTCGGAAACTTCATTTTCTGCAAAATATTCTAAAATCGTTTCAATCTGAATACGTAGAAATCCAACATTAGTAATACCTTCTTCAATAGCAGTTTTTGCTCCTCTCCAAATCCGGTTACCCTTATAGTCAACACCAATAAAATTCTTTTCAGGGAAAAGCTTCGCCAAATTGACAGTATATTCACCTTTTCCACAAGCCAACTCTACAACAATTGGATTATCATTTTTAAAATGCGTTTTAGCCCATTGACCTTTAAGCGCTTTACCTGCATCAAGTTCTACGACGTTGTCAAAAGTACCAATTTCTGCAAATTTTCTAAGTTTGTCTTTACCCATTATAATAAAATATCCTGCAAAAATAATCTTATTCTTGCAGTAATCAATAGTATAGTAAAATTAAGTGGGGAGTATGACCGATCAAAGTTTAGCCAGGAGGTCATGAAATCGTAAATGTCATTGCAACATTCAAAAATTCATCTTATAAAATAAGTAGGGATAGCTTTTATGAAACAGCTAAATATTATTAGCAATAGAATGACAAAAGAAAAATAGCTATCGCCAGCAATTCATTAATAAAGCCAACATCTGGCTTTGGTCAATAGTACTGAAGGAAACAGTTATCCTCATTAATAAGTTTCACTATAGGAAGGTATACCATATTCATTCACCTGATCTTCTACTACTGGAAGCTTCTCCATATCAACCTTTTTTTTCTTATTCTTTTTTGGTTTAATAAAATCTGTTACTTTCTCGATAATACTTGAAATTTTATCTTGATTAACCTGACCAAGAGCTTTTTCCGAAGCTAACAGAAGAAGAGCCTTTTTCAAAACACCAGCTTTTTTAAAGAAAAATCTGTTCATAACAAAAGGCACACCAATGCGCAGGGCTTTAGTTACCCAGTCTGAGTTAGTGCCACCGCTATTTTTTGTCGAAGCAAAAAGGCCTGATATGATATTTGCACCCGGAATATTAGATTTAAGCGCATTAAAAATACGTACAGGTGTCTCTATTTTATGATTCAATAATTTAACTTGAGACTTTAAATACGCTTCCTGTTCGTTCTTCAAAATCTTGAGACGCGCGATTTCTGCCTTAAGCTCTGCGAGGTTATGAATTTTGCTTTTTTTCGTCATCTTCTAAGTTTTCTTGTTTCAAATTATTTTCTTCTTCATCTGATTCATCATCCCATTTTGCAGAGAATCTGCGGATAGATAAATCCATAAATTTGGTCTCTAATTTTGGCTCTAATACACAAATCAGTAACAGTATCACCAAAAATATTACGGCTGTAGCTAAAAATCCTAAAGAATTACTACCTAATACTTCTCCCAAATAAAAACCAAGGGCAAGACAAAGGAAAAATATAATAAATAAGGTTAAAATAATTTTTGCTCCATCGACAATTAAGCTTGCGATCAAACGGGAAGATCGCTCAACGGTCTTTAGCCGAATTAAATTTAATTGCGAATCTAAATATTCCTTGGTCTTTTGGAATGTTCCACTAAGCGAGAATTTTTCTTCTTCCATTTATTTTTATTTTAACAATCAGAGGCTTTTTTAGCCTCTGATAATATGATCTATAATATTTTTTTAAGCTCTAAAACAACAGCCACTTACGCGTGTTCTGTTATTTCGTCTTCGAAGATTTCTTCCCCTTTATTGATTTTTGTTTTAAGGGTTGAAACTATTTTTTCCTTGAAGTCATTTAGCTGATCAAACTGCTCTTCTGCGCGTTCACGGATAGCATCTCCCAAATCTGCTAATGATTCATTTAACTTGTCTCTTGTCTCTGTTCCTTTATCAGGTGCGAATAAAATTCCTAAAGCGGTTCCTGCAGCTAACCCTGCCAATAATGCCACTACTACTTTACTAGTATCATTCATATTCTTAAACTTTAAATGTTAATTCTTTGCAATCCGTTCTATTCATTAATAATACAAATAGAGTAGCAAATCGTTTGCCAAAACCAATTATTTTTTGACATATGATAAATATCAATTACTACAATATAATGTATCTTATCTAAAACCACAACTTCATGCTGTTCTTCAAAGGAAAAAAATAATTCTCAAGAAATAGTTAAACCTTTTTATTAACTTTAATGATCAGTTAGACCAATTATATGTTAACAAAAACCTATAGTAGTGCAGTATATGGCATTGAAGCCACGAGTGTAGCTGTTGAAGTAAATATCACAGCAGGAACAAGATATTATATTGTTGGATTGCCCGATAATGCTGTCAAAGAAAGTTTACAGCGCATAGAAAGTGCCATTGTGTCTTGCGGTCTTCGCATGCCCAGACAAAAAATCGTTGTCAATCTTGCCCCAGCAGATATTCGCAAAGAAGGCTCAGCTTATGATCTTGCAATTGCGACAGCAATACTGGCTTCGTCTAATCAAATTAATGCGGACAAATTAACGGATTATCTGATATTGGGAGAGCTATCACTAGATGGTAAGATTCAAGCTATAAAGGGAGTGTTACCAATCGCTATTCAGGCGCTTAAGGATAATTTTAAAGGAATTATTCTTCCGAATACAAATGCAAGAGAAGCCGCAATTGTATCAAATCTTAAAATATTCGGAGTTGATAATCTGACGGAAGTAGTGGATTTTTTTAACGACAAGTATGACCTTAAGCCAACTGCTATCAATATTGAAGAAGAGTTTTTAAACAAAATCGATCATGCTGAAACTGATTTTGGTGATGTTAGAGGTCAGGAAAACATTAAAAGAGCTTTAGAAATTGCGGCATCCGGCGGTCACAACGTTATTTTAATAGGTCCGCCAGGAGCAGGTAAAACAATGCTGGCAAAGCGATTAGCGACGATCTTACCACCATTAACAATAGAAGAATCATTAGAGACCACCAAAATTCACTCTGTTGCAGGACAGCTTTTAGCCAAGGAATCGTTGATGACAACTAGGCCCTTTCGGTCTCCCCATCACACCATTTCTGATGTTGCTCTGGTCGGGGGCGGCGCAACTCCTCAACCTGGAGAGATCTCATTATCACATAATGGTGTTTTATTTCTGGATGAACTTCCTGAGTTTAAAAGAACTGTACTTGAAGTGATGCGACAACCATTGGAGTCTCGGAATATTACAATCTCAAGAGCAAAATTTTCGGTCGATTATCCAGCAAGCTTTATGTTAATTGCTGCCATGAATCCATGCCCATGTGGGTATTACAATCATCCCGAAAAAGAATGCATATGTGGAAGCAATACCGTGCAACGTTATTTAAGCAAGATATCAGGACCACTACTGGATCGGATCGATCTCCACGTGGAAGTTACACCGGTAGCATTTAAAGAGCTTGTATCTAATGAAACATCAGAAAAAAGCATCGTGGTTCGACAACGTGTCATTGCTGCCAGAAAAATTCAAAACGAACGTTTTAAACAGTATAGTGAAATCCATAATAATGCTCAAATGAGCAGTACTCAGGTTCGTGAACGCTGTCAGATAGATCAGCAGGGAACACAGCTCCTTAAAGTTGCCATGGAGAAATTAGGTTTATCAGCAAGAGCATATGACCGCATCTTAAAAGTAGCTAGAACAATCGCCGACATGGAACAAGAAACCAACATCCAGAATCATCATCTCGCTGAAGCAATACAATATAGAAGCTTAGACCGCGAGAACTGGGCAGGATAATGCTAAAATTGACTTATAAAATGTTTAAAAATCCATGGATAGAGCAACAAGGTAATAATCACTCCAGAGATTGCTCCAAATAAATGCGCATCGTGGTTGACACCGTCTTTTGAATTTTTAGATGCCCAAATACAGTAACCAAGAAAAAGTACGGCAAATATATAAGCTGGCATTGGAATGATCATAAAGATACCGAGCATCATTTTAGGATCAAACATGATATAGCTAAATAAAACGGCACAGATTGCTCCCGAAGCACCTAAACTATAATAGCCCAGATTATTTTTGTGCTGGAAAATGGTAGGAATATCACTCAGTATTAAACTGGAAATATAAATGATTGCAAATTGAAGGTGCCCCCAATCACTGACCTGGATCAATATTTTTTCTAAGCCAAATCCGAAATAATAAAATGTGATCATATTAAAAAGGAGATGCCCCCAATCTTTATGAACCATGCCACTGGTTAAAATAGTATAAATGCGTTTTTTACGATATATACTATAAGGATGTAACATCATCTCTCCCAATACTTGAGGATTTGAAAAACTATAGATACTTGAAGCCACTGTCAAAGCAAAGATAATACTCGCAACTGGAGTTAAAAAAAGGTATTCCTGTATCATATAATTAAAAACGATCCTCTAATAATAAAACATATAATTCTTTTGGTCCATGAGCCCCCAGGACCAGGCGTTTTTCGATATCTGCTGTACGGGAAGGTCCAGTGACTGTCGAAACCATTGTGGGCATTTCATTACCGTAGCGACGCTGCATATAGGATAATGCATCTTTAATATCCCAGACCATCTGCGAGGCTTTTGCAATAACAATATGGATGGGCGGATAGATTCCCAATCTACGTCCTGATGCATTAGCATTGCTGACCATGATACTACCGTTACGCGCAATCATAACTTCACAAGAAGTTATCCCTGCATCGGCTGCATCAAATTCAATTTCATCCGTATGTATAGGAAAACCGTAAGGGTTTAAAAGGTCTTGAACTCCTTTTTCCCAGGTAAATATCTTTTTAATATTATTTTCCTCCGTCAGATTAATCAAATTCTCAATCAGTTCAATCTCGCCATCACAATACAAAAACTTCCCCCCTACTGCTGTTAATTCGCGTGCAAAGGTCACATCCACAAGCTCATCTTCCTCCTGATATAAAGGTGTCTTCTGAAATTTGGGATGTGGATTTTCTGTCTTTTCTAACAGAGCTTTTCTTATTTTGCTAAGCATCTGCTCTTTGCTGCTGCTATTTTTAACATTCATTCGGTGGAATTGATAAAAAATACAGCGCTTCTTTTCAGAAGCGCTGTAGAATTAAAAATTTATGTGTTTGGATTATCCTCTTCTTTAATACCTACTTTTGGTTCTGCGCTGCTCGCCTCTTCAGGTAACACATCTAATGGAAGATCTGTTTGCGGAACACCGCCACCATCTCCACTATTCACAAACTCATCATACGTTGTTTTTGTATCAAAAGGGCGTTTTCCCAATATTTCTTCCAGATCACTTTGAAATAAGATTTCCTTCTCTAATAGTTTTTCGGCAATCGCAACTAAACCTTCTTGTTTATCTAACAATAACTGTTTTGTTCTTGCATAAACGTCAGTAATTAAATTACGTACCTCAGAATCAATTAACTCTGCCGTTTTGTCAGAATAAGGTTTATGAAATTGTTCAGATCCGTCACGGAATGAAACATTACCAACCTTATCATTCATACCATAGATAGCAACCATAGCATATGCTAATTTTGTGATTCTTTCCAAATCATTTTGTGCACCAGTAGATATACGTCCAAATGTAATATCTTCAGCTACACGGCCACCCATCGTCATACACAAACTATCAACTAACTGCTCAGTAGTATATAAAAACTGTTCCCTTGGTAAATACTGCGCATATCCCAGTGCAGCAACTCCACGAGGCACGATAGACACTTTCACCAATGGATCAGCATGCTCTAAGAACCAACCTGCAATCGCATGGCCGGCCTCATGGTAAGCAACAATTTTCTTCTCTTCTGGTGAAATGATTTTATTTTTTTTCTCAAGACCTCCAATAACACGATCTACCGCATCTTGAAAATCTTGCATATCAATCTCTGTCTTATTCTTACGTGCTGCAATTAAAGCCGCCTCATTACAAACATTGGCAATCTCTGCACCAGCAAATCCCGGAGTTTGTGCAGACAGTTTTTTAGCATCAACTTCTTCCGATAACTTTAATGGTTTCAAGTGAACTTTAAAAATATGCTCACGACCGATTAAATCGGGTTTATCAATAGAAACCTGTCTATCAAAACGTCCTGGACGCAACAATGCACTATCTAATACATCAATACGGTTGGTCGCTGCTAAAATAATAACACCTGAATCCGTTCCAAAACCATCCATCTCAACAAGAAGCTGATTTAGAGTGTTTTCGCGTTCATCATTACCGCCCATCATGGAGTTTTTACCACGCGCACGGCCTATAGCATCAATCTCATCGATAAAGATGATACATGGTGCTTTTTCTTTTGCCTGCTTAAACAAATCACGGACACGAGAAGCACCAACACCCACAAACATCTCAACAAAATCAGAACCTGATAATGAGAAGAAAGGAACTTGTGCTTCACCTGCCACAGCTTTTGCAAGTAACGTTTTACCGGTTCCTGGAGGGCCAACTAATAATGCTCCTTTAGGAATTTTACCCCCTAAATTTGTGTATTTGCGCGGGTTTTTCAAGAAATCCACAATTTCCATTACTTCTTGTTTGGCTTCTTCTAAACCTGCAACATCATTAAAAGTAATATTAATGGAAGACTCTTTATCAAACAGCTGTGCTTTAGATTTACCAATATTAAATATCTGACCGCCACCACCAGCGCCACCACCATTCATACGACGCATCAAGAATAACCATAATAATACCATCACAACAAGTGGTAAAATAAAGGTCACAAAATAATTAGCCCATGGGTTAGAACGATCTTCATAACTTACACTTAATCGCGGCGTACCTGCAGGAAGATTTTCTTGCGCCGCTTTTAAGTTTGAAGCTAAAATATCAGCCGAAGCTTCAGTAAAGTAATATTGAGGGCCTACTTCAGGGTTCAATGACAATGCATTTGCTCCTGGAGCCACATTTTTATATTTTTCATCTTTTAAACGATCTTTCTTGATATAAACATCAATATGTACAAGATCATTTTTCTTAGTACCTTCTAATCTTTCTACATCACCTGTTGGTAAAATGGTAGATTCAAATTCACTGTACGTGATTTTTTTAGCCGAATTATCACTAAAAACGTATTGTAGGGCAAAAAAAACCAATATCAAAGCAAAACTAAGCCACATGACATTAAACTTGGGCGGTTTTGGGGTTATTTTACCAGTTGGTATTTTCTTCATTCTTTCTTATTTATATCGTTTTAATTCTATTTTTTCTATCTTAATTAAGCACTTTGAAAGTCTTGAATTTGAGCGTCGCCCCATAGATCCTCGATCGCATACAGTGCCCTTTTTTCTTTCTTGAAGATATGAACAACTACATCTACAAAGTCAAGTATCAACCATTCGCCAAGACTCTGGCCTTCTTTATATTGTGGATCTTGACCAAATGTTTTATAGACTTCATCTTCTACACTTTTCGCGATTGCTTGCGCTTGAATATGGGAGTCTGCATGACAAATTACAAAATAATCGGAAACAGAACTGTTAATATTTCTCAAATCCAATCGCACTATTTCATTTGCTTTCTTCTCTTGCATTCCATATACCACCACCTCTGACAGTCGCGTTGACAATTCTGAACTTTTATTTTTATCCATTAAAAAAAATTATAGTTTTGACTATTGTATACAATTAAAAAATTATCACCTTGCAAAATAACACATTTTCAGGACTTATTATCGGTCAAAATGTAATTACTGTCGATCGAGTGGCATCCACAAATGATTATTTTAAAGAAAACTTGTCAAAATTCAAGCCACAGGACGAAGGTTCTGCCATTTTAGCAGTAGAACAATTCGCGGGGAAAGGTCAGAGGGGTAATATTTGGAAAAGCGAACCTGGTAAAAATATCATTACATCAATCCTCATTTACCCGCATTTTTTAAGAATAGATCAGCAATTTACCTTATCGTGCGCCATATGTCTCGGAATATTTAACTGGTTAAAAACAAAAACCAACCAAAAAGTGCAAATCAAATGGCCAAACGATATTTATGTTAATGACCAAAAAATAGTAGGTGTACTAATTGAGAACACGATAAAAGGAAATAAAATCGCAACAAGTATTATTGGGATCGGTATTAATATAAATCAGACGTCATTTGGCGATACCCAACATATTACCTCACTAAAATCGATCACCAAACAAGAAAAACCCTATCACATACGATCGCTAGCGACAGAACTTTATCAATTTTTAGATATAGAGTACAAACGGTTAAAAAACCAGGATCAAGATCAACAACTATTAGCATTCAATCAAAATCTTTTTAGAAGAAATGAGATGAAAAGATATATAGTCAATAAAACAAAAATTGAAGGGAAAATAATACAAGTACTTTCAAATGGCCTATTACAGATTCAAATCGCAAATGATATAAAAGAGTTCAATCTCCAAGAGATTAAATATGTCCTTTAAGCAACAAAATATTTACCCTGCTCCGATAAATATATTGGACCAAAAAAGTAAATTTGCTAAAAGAAATTAAACTTTAGCTATTTCCTAAGGTCTTATAGCAAGAGCATGATTTGTATAGAAAGTTTTTAATATTAAATATGCTGATGAAACCATCAATGCCTATCGTTTACTAAAAACAATAAATATGCTAATGATAGCTTTGTAACAATACAAAAAACAAATATATTCCATGAAAAAATTAACATTACTAATAGCAGTACTATTTTTTGCTATTTCAGGAGCAGTAGCTCAAATCCACGATCCTGTTAAATGGACTGTTGCTTCAAAAAAATTAAATGATAAGGAAGCAGTTATCTTTATCAAAGCCACTATTCAGGACGGTTGGCACATTTATTCTCAAAATGTCGGTGAAAATGGTCCTATACCAACCTCATTTACGTTCCCTGCATCTAAAGATTACGCGCTAAACGGTAAAACAGCTGAACCTAAAGCAGCAACAAAATACGAAGAAGTCTTTAAAATGAATGTAGGCTACTTTAAAAAAGAGGTAATTTTTCAGCAAAAAGTAAAATTAAATAAAGGAACAACAACTGTAAAAGGAAGTGTAGAATACCAAGCTTGCGATAAAACACAATGTCTTCCACCAACAGATTATGCATTTTCTGTAGCAATCAAGTAAAAATTAGCAACATATATTTGAACAAAACGCTATTCAGCTAATTCATTATGGTTAGTTGAATAGCGTTTTCTTATTAGCGTGCGAATTCAAAATCACTTCATGAAATGTTAATTTTCTGCGATTTATTATAATTACCCTTGTAATGAAGTATAAACGCCTGTAAGATTGCCTTTAGAAAGTAAAATTGACTTTACAACTACTAAACAATAAGGTGATTCTCAATGTCTTTTTTTAATTTTACAAATTATCTTAGAACTCTATATATAATGGCTAAAAAGAAACTATTTTTAATCTACTTCGTTATTTTCAGTTTATTTATTCCTGTTCTTTCTTTTGCAACAGCACAAGACTCTTTACTTAGTGTGGAAGGAATCGAATTTTCAGAATCTGCTGATACAACATCCCCTGTTGAAGTGACAGAGGATTTGGTTTTCTCTGAAAGTCCTGATACCCTCAGTCAGGATACAACTAAAGCCATGACGCAAACAGCAATTGATCAAGCTCCCGAAGAAAAAAAATCACTTTGGGGTATTTTCATCGCAGGTTTAGTGGGAGGTTTTATGGCATTATTGATGCCTTGTATCTTTCCAATGTTACCGTTGACTGTCAGTTTCTTTACGAAACAATCAGGATCAAGAGCCAGTGGAATAAGTAAAGCTTTACTATATGGATTATTTATCATCATCATCTATGTTGCGTTGGGCATGATCATTACCATTTTATTTGGTTCTGACGCACTTAATGCACTTTCTACAAATGGTATCTTTAACTTTTTATTCTTCCTATTACTAGTCGTTTTTGCAGCGTCATTTTTTGGTGCATTTGAAATTACACTACCAAGTTCATTTGTCAATAAAATGGATGCCAAATCGGACAAAGGTGGTTTGGTTGGTCTATTCTTTATGGCATTTAGCCTTTCTTTAGTTTCCTTTTCCTGTACAGGACCTATTATAGGTACGTTGTTGGTGGAAGCAGCATCTAAAGGCGAGCGCTTAGGGCCAGCAATCGGTATGCTTGGTTTTTCTATTTCTTTAGCAATTCCTTTTGCATTATTCGCAATGTTCCCTTCATTATTAAAATCCCTTCCAAAATCAGGAGGCTGGTTAAATAGTGTAAAAGTAGTCCTAGGATTTCTGGAGTTAGCCTTAGCATTAAAATTCCTATCAAATGTTGATCTTGCCTACCATTGGAATTGGTTTGATCGTGAAGTATTTCTTTCCTTATGGATCGTTATTTTCGGTTTAATGGGTCTCTACCTTATTGGTAAAATTAAGTTTTCTCATGATAGTGAGCTAAAATTCTTATCCGTACCACGTACATTTTTAGCGATAACAGTCTTTGCTTTTGTGATGTACATGATACCAGGACTATGGGGGGCTCCTTTGAAATCCATATCCGCATTTTTACCACCATCAGCAACTCAGGATTTTGATTTATCTGCTGGAATAGCAAGTGCACCGGTATACTCGGATGGCAAAGTAAAAAAATATGCAGAGATATTCCACGAACGTGGTACTCCAAAAGGATTTGATCCTTACTATGACTACGACCAAGCCTTAGAAACTGCTAAAGAATTGAACAAGCCTGTTCTAATCGATTTTACAGGCTGGAACTGTGTAAACTGCCGTAAAATGGAAGCAAACGTATGGACAGATCCTAACGTAGCCAAATTATTGAAAGAAGGTTTCGTAATGGCTGAACTTTTTGTCGATGACCGTACGGAGTTACCTGAAGAAGAGCAGATTATTTCAACTTATTCAAAAAAGAAAATCAAGAATATTGGAAACAAAAATTCAGATTTTCAAGCGTCGAAATTTAACAGTAATTCACAGCCTCTTTATGTGATTGTCGATACGCAAGGAAACGTGTTGGTTCCACCTTCAGGAGCAAATTACGATCCTATTGCCTATGCGCAATACTTACAAAGTGGAATTGACGCCTTCAATGCTAAAAAGTAACGGCTTCACGGGCCGTAGATTTTGTTGAATCGATCCCGATTCGAGCAAAGAATAAAAGCAATCGCAACTTATTTGGGTGATCAATTTACAAATAGATAACCCAAATAAGTTGTTTTTTTCATTCAACTGGTTTATATTGCAAACCGAAATACGATTTATTAAGTTTGAATTATGAGTAATATTAAAAATATAGCAGTATTAACTTCTGGAGGAGATGCTCCAGGAATGAATGCTGCCATTCGCGCGGTAGTTAGAGCAGGTATATATAATGGTTTAAATGTTTTTGGTGTTAAAAGAGGATATGACGGCTTGGTCAGTGGCGATATGTATGCTATGGACGTTAAATCTGTCGCTAACATCATACAACGTGGTGGCACCATTTTAAAAACAGCAAGAAGTGATGAATTCAGAACTATTGAAGGACGCCAAAAAGCTTATGAAAATGTAAAAGCGGCAGGTATCGATGCTTTAGTCGTAATTGGTGGCGATGGAACTTTTACAGGTGCATCCAAATTTCTAGAGGAATTTGATATTCCTATCATCGGTCTTCCTGGTACAATTGACAATGATCTTGCTGGGACTGACTTTACAATAGGTTATGATACGGCTATCAATACAGTTATACAGGCTGTTGATAAAATTAGAGATACAGCAGAATCTCATGACCGTCTTTTTGTAATTGAAGTGATGGGTAGAGATTCGGGATTGATTGCGCTAAGATCGGGTATCAGTACAGGTGCTGAAGCCGTTTTAATCCCTGAATTTAATGTGGATTACGATGCCATCATGAAACGCTTAGATAAAACGCGTAAAAGCAAATCATCACGTATCATCATCGTTGCCGAAGGTGATTCGGAAGGTGGAATGGTTGTGTCAGAAAGAATCAAAGCAAACTTTCCTAAGTATGATGTTCGATTATCGATATTAGGTCATATACAGCGCGGTGGAAGCCCGACTTGTATGGATAGAGTATTGGCCAGCAGATTAGGTGTTGCCGCTGTAGAGGCTCTACTAGAGGGTCGCAAAGGTGAAATGGTGGGTTTAGTTCATGGCGAAATACAATTTATATCGTTCAAAAAAGCAATTAAACACATTGATTCAATCAATCAGGATTTATTAAGAATAGTTGAAATTCTATCCTTATAAAAAATAACAACATAAAAAAACCGGGATTAAAACATTAACCCCGGTTTTTTTATTTCCTTAACACTTATAAACGCCAAGCTTTATATTGATTTATCAAACCATTTGTCGACGAATCATGCGTCGTAATGATATCTTCTGACTCTAATTCTGGTAAAATTTGACCCGCAAGCTGCTTCCCTAATTCTACCCCCCATTGATCAAAACTGAAGACATTCCAGATAATGCCCTGTACAAATATTTTATGCTCATAAAGTGCAACCAAAGTACCCAAAGAACGTGGTGTTACTTTTTTAAGCAAAATAGAGTTACTCGGTCTATTTCCTTCAAACACCTTAAATGCTTTCAGCTTTTCAATTTCTTCTTCCGATTTACCCGCTGCCTTTAGTTCAGCAACAACAACTTCCTCAGATTTTCCATTCATCAATGCTTCTGTTTGCGCAAAAAAATTAGAAAGTAACATCTGATGATGCTTGCCTATAGGGTTTAAGCTAATGGCAGGTGCAATAAAATCACAAGGGATTAATTTAGTTCCTTGATGTATCAGTTGATAAAAAGCGTGCTGTCCATTTGTACCAGGCTCACCCCAGATAATTGGACCTGTTTGATAATCCACAGCTTTACCGTTACGATCCACACACTTACCATTACTCTCCATATCTCCCTGTTGGAAATACGCCGCGAAACGATGTAAATATTGATCATATGGTAAGATCGCGTGACTTTCTGCTTCAAAAAAGTTATTATACCAAATACCCAACAAAGCTAGAGTAACCGGAATATTCTCTTCAAAAGCTGCTGTTCTAAAATGCTCATCGGCCTCAAATGCGCCCGTTAATAATTCTTTGAAATGATCAAAACCAACAGCTAAGCTGATCGATAAACCGATCGCAGACCATAGGGAGTAACGTCCACCAACCCAATCCCAGAATTGAAACATATTTTTAGTGTCGATACCAAATGCGGCAACAGCAGCGGTATTCGTGCTCAAAGCAGCAAAATGCTTCGCAACATCGGTCTGTTGTGCTCCACTTGTCAAGAACCAATCTCGAGCAGTATTCGCATTTGCCATCGTTTCCTGTGTTGTAAAAGTTTTTGATGCAATCAGGAATAAGGTTGTCTCTGGATCAAGGTTTTTAATAGCCTCGGCAATATGTGTTCCATCCACATTAGATACAAAATGCATATTTAAATGTGTGCGATAAGCCTTTAAAGCCTCCGTCACCATTACTGGACCTAAATCAGATCCTCCGATACCAACATTCACCACATCGGTAATGGTTTTTCCAGTATAGCCTTTCCATTCACCAGATAGAATGCGGTTTGTGAATGACTCCATCTGTGCCAAAACAGCATTTACATCTTTCATGACGTCTTGACCATCAACAAATATTGCTTTTCCAGATTGATTGCGCAAAGCCGTATGCAATACCTGACGGCCTTCTGTTTCATTGATTTTCTCACCCTGAAACATTGCTTCTATGGCTTCGCTTAATTGGCACTCTTTTGCCAACTGGCGTAACAAAGCTAACGTCTCATCGTTCACTCTATTTTTTGAATAATCTAAGAGCAAATCATTAAATTCAATACTATATTTCTCAAATCTAAAATCATCTGCAGCAAATAAATCTTTCAAGCTATGCTCGTTTATACTAATATAATGATCGGCTAAATAGCGGTAAGCCGCTGTCTGAGTAAAATCTATTTTTGGTAACATATTTTTCTATTTTAATCAAACTTAGATAAATTTGTTTTATTTACAATGTTAATTGTACCATATCTATAAACAAAGTTATCGATTTCTCCTCTTCCATTAAAAACTGTACTATTGAGGAAATATAAAAATTTATCCCGATCACTGAAGTTCATATCGCAGCTTTTTGGGCATTTCCTATAGAAAGCCGTATCTTTGTTATTATGACCAAAGAACAAATTCAAGATTTGAGGGATCGTGTAACTTCCCTGAGGAGGCATCTTTGACATCGATGTCAAAAAAGAACTGCTAGAAAAAGACCAAGAAATTACCTTACAACCTAATTTTTGGGACGATTCAAAAGCTGCAGAAAAAATATTACAGTCTATCAAAGTACAGAAGGTATGGACGGATCACTTTGATTCGGTCGCGGCAGCTGTCGATGATACGGGTGTATTATATGAATTCTATCAAGCCGGCGACGCTACGGAAGCGGAGCTCAATGAACAGTATCATATTGCTTTAGAAGCGGTGGAAGAATTAGAATTCAAGAACATGCTAAGCGCCGAAGAAGATCAGCTGGACGCCATTCTGCAGATTACTGCTGGAGCCGGCGGAACAGAAAGTTGTGACTGGGCGGCCATGTTGATGCGTATGTATATCATGTGGGGTGAGAAAAATGGTTATAAAGTAACTGAACAGGATTCGCAAGAGGGAGAAGTTGCAGGAATAAAAACTGTCACGCTCCAAATTTCCGGAGATTTTGCATATGGTTATCTAAAGGGTGAAAATGGTGTCCACCGTTTAGTTCGTATTTCACCCTTTGATTCAAACGGCAAGCGTCATACTTCATTTGCCTCTGTATACGTCTATCCATTAATTGATAACAACATTGAAATCGAGGTCAAAGATTCTGAAATTGAGTGGGATACTTTCCGTGCAGGTGGTGCTGGAGGTCAAAACGTAAATAAAGTAGAAACTGCAGTACGATTACACCATAAGCCAACTGGTATTATCATTAAAAATCAGGAATCTAGATCACAATTACAAAATAAAGAAAATGCCTTTCGACTCTTGAAATCACAACTGTATGAAATCGAAATGCGGAAACGCCAAGAGGCAACCGACGCAATCGAGGGTAATAAAAAGAAAATCGAGTGGGGATCTCAAATAAGAAACTATGTATTACACCCCTATAAATTAATTAAAGATTTAAGAACCAATTACGAAACCTCTAATACACAATCTGTGCTAGACGGTGACTTGGACGAATTCTTAAAAGCCTATTTAATGGAATTTGGAGGTTAAGCAGATTTCAAACGAAAAGAGCAAAGATTTTAAAATCTTTGCTCTTTTTTATTTTAAAATGAGTTTTTCCACATCATAGACTCCACAGGCTTGGTCGTCTTGATATTATATTTTGCATTACCCTTTGTATTATAAAGAGTTTCCACCTCTCCTTCAACTACGAAATAAATAAGTTGTCCTATTGGCATTCCTGCATAGATGCGAACAGGCTGTGCACATGAAATCTCCAATGTCCACGTATTACAAAATCCAACATCACCCTTTCCAGCAGTAGCATGAATATCGATACCTAAACGACCCGTACTCGATTTTCCTTCTAAGAAGGGAACATGTTTATGCGTTTCGGTATATTCTAACGTGACCCCGAGGTATAATGTATTAGGCTCTAAAACAAATCCCTCTTCCGGAATTTCAAAATGATCAATCTCATTATGATGTTTCGCATCTAAAACACGGTTTTTATAGGTCGCCAGATGTTTACCTAAGTGAACATCGTACGAGTTTGTCCCCAAGCATTTACGATCATATGGTTCAATAACGATATTGCCATTTTCAATTTCTTCTAGTATACGTTTATCCGATAAAATCATGATTATTCAATATTTATATAGGTTAAAGTTGACTCTCAATCGTTTAGAAAAGTGAACAGCAACCATTTTTTTCAAAAATACGGTAATCGTTGATATTTTACAGCATTTCCTAATATTTCTTCTGGAAATATTAGGTATTAATTTTTATCATGCTTCATCAGGTCCTAGTAAGTTCATATCAAAAAATAAAGCTGAAAAACCGCTTATTTACAGACGAAGCTCCTTTTAAATGAAAACAAATTTAACTAAGTTTGATTATGAGCTTAGTATATCTACGAGAATTGGATCAGCATACCAAATTTGCAATTTGGCGTATTGAAGAAGATGAACAAACATTGTCTAATCAACTGCAATTAGACGCATTAGAAGAACAGAAACTCATCAGCCTATCCAATGGCAAACGTCGTTTACATTGGCTCGCCACACGCGTCCTTTTACGCACGTTATTAAACACGACTGCTTATATTGATTGTCCTTCTGATGCAAATGGAAAACCATACCTAGCTAATTTTCCGCAAAAAATATCACTCACTCATTCTTTTGATTATGCGGGAGCGATCATCAGTTCGGTGGGCGAGGTAGGTATTGATATGGAGCTTATCAAATCTAAAGTGGAGCGCATTGTACATAAATTCTTAAAAGAAGAAGAACTGGACTTTATCACCTCGGGCGAAAACCGTATAGCGCAGCTCTATGCTTGTTGGAGTGCTAAAGAGGCTGTGTATAAATTGCAGGGTAATAGTGGCGTCTCCTTTCTACATAATATGACCATTGCTCCTTTTCAATATCAGGATGAAGGAATTTTGAAATTACATTTAAAAAGTGAATATCACGATTGTCACTTCGATGTTCATTATGAGAAGTTCAATGCGTATTTACTAGCTTATGTGGTCGAATAAGCTTGATTTACCCTCAAATAAAGACCTTGTAAAAAAATAATTTTATTCAAATTCAAAGAGTTACGTAAAAGAGAGTACATTTATTTTGCAAGAGTAAAAAATGCGCTTATCTTTGCATCACATTAATAAACAAATGGCCCGTTCGTCTAGGGGTTAGGACGTTAGATTTTCATTCTAGAAACAGGGGTTCGATTCCCCTACGGGCTACGAAAAGCGACTTCAAAAGAGTCGCTTTTTTTATTGATCAAAATTTGAGATGCAAATAATGCCACACCTTCCTCGTAATAAGATTGCGTAAAACATCTTATCTTTATGCAGTTTCTTAAATAATATTTCTTCAAATTAATGAACATAAAATCTTTCCTAACCCTATTTTGTCTCATCATCTGTTATAGAGCCGTTGCTCAAAAGCCAGCGATAAGCCACATTGTTACGCATAACCGTGCGACTATTATTTGCGATCCCATTAAAGGAGAAAAGCCATACCCTGCATGGGGTCTATTTCCTAAAACAGATGCTTCCATCAGAAAAATAACCATGCACGTTACCTTGGGAAGCCCCGATAGTCTCCATACTGCCCACTGGGATTATTTGGATCATATTATATTGCGTCGCAAAGGCGGTACAAATGGTTCTGAACTTAACTATGAACTGGGTAGGATGCTTACACCATATGGCAGTATTTACAACAAAGGATGGAACTGGAAATGGCAGGTTGATGTCACAGACTTCGCCCCGTTTCTCCGAGATAGTGTGGAAATTGTATATGTGCATTCAGGCTTTGAAGATAAAACAGTCGGTTGGGCGCTTACGATAGATTTTGAGATCTTATCCGGTCCTCCTGTTGTTACACCACTTGGTATAAAACCTTTATGGAATAAGGCCTATAAATATGGAGATCCCAACGAGAAGATTGAGGATAACCTTTTACCGGTAAATTATGAGTCTACAGCTGGAACGGCATTAAGCAGAATACGCATACAGCATACCGGTCATGGAATGGACAAACCACGTGGCTGCAGTGAGTTTTGCAGCCGCTGGCGCGAAATTTCTGTAGACGGAAAAATCGTTGATAAACGTGATATGTGGAAAAAATGTGGCGACAACCCACTTTACCCACAAGGTGGTACCTGGATATTTGACCGGGCGTACTGGTGTCCGGGCGACCTACAACAACCTGATGTGATCGATGTATGGACAAAGCCAGGCAGTCATCAAGTATCTTTATTAATGGAGCCTTATACAGCCACCGACAACATACAGGCTGCTGAAAATATAGCCGCGTATTTGTTTGAGTACACCGCCCCGAATCAAAAAACAGATGTCTCTGTGGAAGCTATAATGGTTCCCAATGATGAACAACGATTTTCCCGTTTAAATCCGGCTAGCTCAGGCCCTCGGATAATGTTTAGAAACTTAGGTTCAGACCCTGTTCGTTCACTCACTATTGTATATGGAACACAGGGTTTTCCGACTAAAACATTCCATTGGAAAGGAAATCTTCCTTTCAATCAAGTTGCCGAAGTGATACTCCCCGGGGAGATTCAGGAAAAAGATGGCGAAAATGTATTTCTTGTCACGCTTAATCAACCCAACGGAAAGAAAGATGCTTGGTCCGGAGACAATAACATGCAAGCCACCTTTACTGCTGCACAGAAATTTCCAGCAACTTTTGTTCTACAGTTTTTAACGAATAATAAGCCTAAAGACAACAGCATTTTCCTTTTAAATGCTAAACAAGATACAATCTTTCAAAAAACCGCAACGCAATTAGAACCTGTGACCTTATACACAGATACGATACACCTCTCGGAAGGTAAACATTCACTACGTCTCATCGATACTGCAAGCAATGGATTACAATTCTGGGCACAGCCGGCAAATGGAGATGGTCATCTTCGCATATTTGATCTAAAAGGAAATTTGATCCATGCATTCGAAAGCGATTGCGGGATCGGTGAAATGTTCAGTTTCAATGCTGTGAAGGGGTTAGAATTCAATACCACAACAGGCAGATACGCCTTTTCTCTCTATCCAAGATCAGTGGTCGACAATACGCAATTAAATGTCGTATCCAATAAACCAAGCGATATGACCGTGCAGATCACTGTTGATGGCACCGTATGGCAGAAACATGAGTATAAAGCTATTAAAAATGCTACATTCGACTATGATCTTAAACACCTCCCTTCAGGAAGAATAATTTTAGAAGCCTTTATGGATGGTATTAGCCAATTTAAAGGCCGCATCAACAAAAGATAATAGTAGGAAAGAAGTTACAATCTTCAACTTGCCCATCTAAAAAAAGCGACCTAGCCGTCGCTTTTTTTAGATGGTATATACTTTCATAACATCTTGTATTACTCTTTGCTAGGTCAAATAGTCGCTCACAACTTTAAATATGCAATTAACTCTCTTGCAGCTGCCCCTCCAGCACGATTAGCTCCAATTGTAGAAGCTGACGGACCGTAGCCCGTTAAGTGAATGCGTGGATCTTTTGTAACCTGCGTGGCCAATCTTCCTGATAGCTCGATACCACCCTTATCGTTGATCAAACCCAGTGGAGCAAGGTGATCCAGAGAGTGTTTAAAACCGGTATTCCAAAAAATAACAGCAGCATCCAAAGTCGTTCCATCTTCCCACCTGACACCTGTTTCAGTGATCTCTTTAAACATCGGCTTACGATCCAGAACACCATCACGTAACATTTTTTCAATAGCTGGTGTAAGAGGCAAGCCTGTGACCGATACAACCGAGTTTGGAGGTAAACCTTCACGCACTCTTTTTTCTACCAGAGCAACAGCCTCCCTTCCCACATCGGGAGTGAATTCATCTTTTCTAAAATCTACAGGTTTACGGGTTACCCATGTGGTCTGGGTAACTTGAGAAATTTCACCCAGCAGTTGAATGGCTGAGATTCCGCCACCTACAACGATAACATGCTTTCCAATAAACTCATCCGCATTTATATATTCTCCAGTGTGCAGCTGTCTGCCTTTAAACTTTTCCCAGCCCGGATACTTGGGGCAATTGGGAGTTTTCCAAGTTCCGGTTGCATTTATCAATCCGCGAGCACTAAATTGAATACCATTTGTATGTATCATAAATCGTCCATTACGCGCTGTTACTTCACTCACCCTTATAGGACGAATAATCGGAAGTTCAAACTTTTTTTCATACAGCTCGTAATATTTCGGAATAGCGGTATTCGCTTGCAGTGTAGTATCCATGGTATCTACAGCATCTGAAAATCCCATTCCTGGAAGATCATTAATCCCATTAACATTATCAAGCGTTAATGAATCCCAGCGATGTTGCCAAGCGCCACCTGCAGCAAACTCATCATCCAAAACGACAAAACCTTTTCCAGGTTCGATTCCTGCTTTTTTCAGATAATAGGCCGCAGATAAACCCGCCTGCCCTGCACCAATAACAACAATATCTACCTTGTAGAAAAAATCCGGACGCGTATTTTTTAGTGTTTTATGAGCTTCCATTCTGATTATTTTTGATACAATTTGGGCACTTTAGACATTTCAAGGCTTAGTACAATTTCTCCTCTCTACAATATACAGCATATAAATAGGAAATTAATTTTTTTTGGACAAATTTTATCGCTACTGTTCTACCGTAAAACCATGTTACCATTCGTAGAGAAGAGGCTATAAGTACAAATAATAACTAGAAGTTTGGCTTTCTCTTGGTTAAAAAGGCATCAACACCTTCTTTAAAATCACTCGTTACAAAAAGTTCAGCAAAATGATTAATCTCCACCTGATAGCCATCTCTTGTTTGTTCATTTGATGCATTTACCGCATCTATAGCTGCTGCCACAGCCGTACCTGACCGAGAGAATATGCGTTCCAAAACCTCCACTACCCGATCCATCAAATCAGCAGCATCCAGCACCTCATTGATCAGTCCTATTCTCAGTCCCTCTTCAGCACTGATCATATCGGCTGTCAGGATCATCTGTAATGCACGTCCGCGTCCTACCAATTGTGTCAATCTTTGTGTGCCGCCATAACCTGGTAGAAGACCTAAAGAAACCTCTGGAAGACCTAGTTTTGCATTTGCTGAAGCAAAGCGCATATGACAGGCAAGCGCTAATTCTAAACCACCTCCTAGCGCAAATCCATTTATTGCGGCGATGACAGGTTTCGGTGATTGTTCGATCAATTCCGTAAAAATATAATGACCCTTTTGTGAAAGAAGTTTAGCTTCGGCCTCACTTAAATCTACAAATTCTTTAATATCAGCCCCTGCTACAAATGCTTTCTCACCTGCGCCGGTAATAATAATTCCTTTGACATCATGATCCTTCTTTGCTTCGAGAAGCGTTGCCTCTAGCTCTGTCAATGTTTGTTGGTTCAAAGCATTCAATGCCGATGCTCTGTTGATTGTAATGTAAGCAATATGCTTATCCACTTGATATAAGAGATGTTGATATTCCATAAATTCTAAAAATTTAAATGAAGTGATACACCATAGGTATCACGGGATACATTTGGATAATTTAAATACGTTAATCTTCTTTTATATTCAACTCGAAAAATTTTAAAAATATTGTCAATACCTACTATTCCCTCCATGTAAGGTTGATTGCCCATAACCCGAGTTTTAACAAGACCATCGTCATCACGGTCAAACTGAATCTGATTCTTATTAAATTCCGGATTATTTCGATCACTGATTTGTCCATAGTAAAACTTGAAACCTGTCACCTCGCGCCACTTTAACCGTTGCAATAATGGGATCCTGTTGAATATGTAGCCATCCCAATGGTGATAATAAGCAAGCTTCACAAAACGATCTGCAACAAATTCCATATTTGATATCAAATCAAAATTTTGTAAAGGACCCGATTTATCCGTTTGAATATCTGGCATCTCTAACAATGGATAATAAATAGAGCCCCATATCTTACCAGCACTAAATTCGATATCAGCTGTTCCTGCGGGAGACATAAATATCTTTTTAAAGATCTTAAACCTCAAAGCATCATAGCGTTGATTTGCATTCCAGAAACCATCTAATCCTTTGTTATATTGCAAAGTCAGAATCGGAAATTTATTCCGGATCTGCGTCCGCTCTAAATTTCTATAATAGAACTGTTCTCCCGGTGCCCATCGTAATTTGATCTGTATATCATTTGTATTAATCGCTGCAATCGTATCTGGCGAAGCATTTCCTGTCACAAAAGACAATGTCCCAGCGGCCTGTCTTTCATGTCTTGTCAACATGGTACTCACACTAAAATGATTTCCAAATTCAATTAAATGTTCAAGACGGTAAATATCATTCCACAACCATTTGGTAGGTTTATTCTTTCGAAAGGACTGAAAAAAACCATCGCCCTTCAGGTAGCTTAAACCCCTACCAGGTTCCATCACATCATGTTGAATCGTTGCCGACAGATAGTGGGCAGGAAACTGTACGATAGATTTTCCATTTAAAGACTGTGCTACGTTGAGGTAATATTTAAATTCCTGATCTCGGGTACCATAGGCGACATAGCCCTCAAAAAAGAATTTATTCGAAAGCAATTCAGTTGTTCTACCCCCTAATCGAATTCTGCTTCCTTCTATTTCATTAAAACTATAGGTATATTCTAAAGGACCAAACTCAAATTTTCCAACATTATAATAACTTCTTACTAAAAAATATCCAATTGAGATTAATCGATTAATCGATTTCATTTCTGAAAGAGAATCAATATTGACGTAAGTCTTAGCTTCAGTTTCTGTAAGCGGCACTACTCTAACCCGATCCCATTGTACAGAATCTTTTTGTTCAAGATAACGCTTCTCAATCGGAATACCTTTAAATAGGTCATCACTTATCGTTTCATCTTTATATTTCGAAAAATAAGTTTCCTTTTTCCCGTACAGCGCATTCCCCTTATCTGTTCCAAATAAAATCTGTAGGTTAGCGCGTTTAGGCAACATTTGTCCCGCAGGATGCTTTTCAAACTCAAGACCTATATTAATTCCATTAACCCAATTAATATTGGCCTCTTCACCAAGTTCCATTTCTGCGTAATAAACGGCATAACGGTCATCATCGGAGACCCATATTGATCCCTTAAACAGCACGTCCATCTTTGATTTTGCTTCAAAATGCAATTCGATATAGCGTACACCATCTTTAACTAACGTATCCCTAATTGTATACTTATAATAAGAAGGAGCATTACCGGCTATCGGACTTAAAAAGGCTTTACTTATCAGCTGGATATTATTCTCGTAGAGATCAATATTTCGAAATTGATCTTGAAAATAACTTTGGATATTGGCATTATTGATATAACGCTTGTTTAATTCTGTGACCTTATGTCCTGTAATAATCTTTTTCTTCCGCGAAGGTTTAAAGGTAGAATAGACTTCTGAGACACTTTCTTCTAAGAAAAAAGGTAAAATAGAACTCCCGGGTATGCTAACTGTATCTTTATTTTCAAACAGAAATCTTAATTTACCTGGCAATCTTCCTGGCTTTACTTTAAAATCTACAGTACCAAATTGTGATTTTTCATATTCCTCATATTGAATATGATTTAATCTGGAGATATGATTTGCATCCTTATGAGAAATGACGTTTTCAATCAGTGCTAAGGCAGGGTCTTTATATTTTCGCCCTTTAGCATTGACCACAACCTCCCCGATTTTATTGTCTTTGCCAAATAGTAATACATTTAATACCGAATCTTGAACCTCATTAAGATCAATTAATTTAATCTCATAACCAACTGCCCGAAAGGCAATCTGGTCATATTCATTCCGGAGCACAATATTGAAATTACCAAGTGTATCTGCCGAAGTGCCTCCACTATGACCGCTCCAGGAGATACTAGCTAAAGGGATTCCTTTTCCAGTTTTACCGTCAATGACACGACCTTTAACATTTCGCTGCGCAAATCCTAGGCTTGTTAAAATACCCAGCACAACAGCAATAATAAAAAGTCTTTTTATTATAGTTATAATCGGTATTAAAAACTTCATGAATATCAGCAATTACTTATTCCTACTGACAATATACAATTTGTCTTTAAATTATAAGGCATGAAATCAAAATAAAAAATGCATAGTTTTTACAAACTATGCATTAAGTATATTAATTAACCTCCCTTTAAATTAACTCCATAAAGCAATTCGGATAGACTCCGATTAAAATCGTTAAAACAGTAGTAACAATAAATAGAATAACGTAATTGGCATTTATTAGTATAGTTTTCCCCTCTGCAGTCCTGAAATACATCGCTACAACCACTTTTAAATAATAATACACCGCAATCGCAGCATTTAAAACCGCAATTAGTAGTAATACAATATGGTATTGAGCCATCACTGAACTGAACATCATAAATTTGCCGATGAAACCTGCTGTTAACGGAATACCGGCTAAAGACAACATGGCAATAGTGAGGATTGCTGCTAAATAAGGATTCTTTTTCGCCAACCCATTGAATGATTCGAAATGATCTGAGCCAACAGCTCGTTTTACTAAAATCAAAGCTGCAAAGGCAGTAACAGTAGCCAAAGAATAAGAAGCTCCATAAACAAAAATTGAATTCGCAGAGCTAGCTCCAATACCAATCACCGCAAAAAGCATATAACCAGCATGTGAAATACTTGAGTAAGCTAACATCCTCTTAAATGAGGATTGCATTAAAGCTGAAAGATTACCAATAAATAATGTAAGCACGACAATTCCTAAAAATATAGGTGTCCAAAAATCTTGCAGTGGCAAAAGCGAAAAGGTAAATAATCTTAATAGGCCCGCGAAGGATGCTACTTTAACCACTGTGCTCATAAAGCTCGTAATTAAGATCGGTGCCCCATCATATACATCTGCCGTCCAGAAGTGAAAGGGAGCTGCACCAACTTTAAAAGTCAGACCGATAATCATCAACAACACTCCTCCGTAAAATAAAGGTGATATGGCACCCGGATGCGCTGTTACATAGTCTCTGATCATCATCAGATCAAAAGATCCGGATGCGCCATACAAGAGGGTTATTCCCAATAATAAAAATCCCGTAGAGAATGCCCCCATGATAAAATATTTGATCGCCGCTTCATTGGAAGCTGGATCTTTCTTACGTATTCCGACCAAGATATAAAGCGCAACAGACATGATCTCTATCCCTAGAAACAATAAGGCTAAATTGTGATAACTACTAACCAGAACAGCCCCAAGCAATGAGAACAACAATAAAGTATAATATTCAGCCACATGATCACTTGAAGACGTGAAATATCCTTTAGATAGTATAAAAACCAATATTGTCACGAAAGTACATAATATTGAAAAAGCAATAGCATAGTGATCAAATAAGATCATCCCATTGTATAATGGAGATGCATCTATTTTCCAATCTTTAATTAATAGTCCAATGACAACAAGCAGGCCCACTAAACCTACCGGTAATAATGATTTATTTGCCTTAAATAATCCTAAGTAAAGTACCAATAATGCTAATATTGATAATGTAATAATCGCCCCCATAATCGAATCTATTATTCGTAAAGTTTAAGTCTAAAATTATCTCCCTAGAAACGTAGCCAAAACGGATACAGACGCTGAAGAAATATGCAATAAGCTGTTTGGAAAAATTCCTAAATAAATAATCACTGCTGAAATGATGATCAAAGTATACAATTCGACACCAGAAATATCAACAAAATGCGCTGTTCTTTCGGACGTGGTGCCAAGCATTGTTTTTTGATATAAACGAAGCATGTAAACAGCTCCAAGAATTAGTGTCAATCCACCAAAAACAGCAAACCAAACACTATATTCATAGATCCCCTTCAAAAGCAAAAACTCTCCAATAAAACCATTTGTCAATGGTAAACCGATAGCTCCCATGATAATAATTAAAAATACGATGGCTAAGCGCGGCGCTTTCTTAGCTATACCGCCCAATTCTCGTAAATCTCTTGATCCGGTACGATCCTGAATAATATCCAGTACAAAAAATAATCCGACAACAGAAACTCCATGGTTGATCATTTGGATCATGGCACCACTCATTCCGGTGACATTCCAAGTAAATACCCCAGCACTAATTAGTCCAACGTGAGCAATAGAAGAATAAGCAATAAGTCGTTTCGAATCTTGTTGCTGTATCGCAATAATCGACGCGTACACAACTGCAAAAACACATAAAATCATAGCAAGCTGACCGTATATAGCAACCGCTTCAGGTACAACAGGCAAAAGCCAGCGCATAAAACCATAGACACCCATTTTTAACATAATTCCGGCCAAAAGCATCGTTCCCGCCGCAGGAGCATGTGTATACGTTGATGGTTGCCATGTATGAAAAGGGAAAATTGGAATTTTTATTGCAAAAGCAATAAAGAAAGCCCAAAATATCCACCGTTGTGTAGATGCTTCTAAATCTAGGGAAACAAATGAATGCCATTCAAAATCATTAGTCGCGACTTGCTGGTGTAGATATAAAATCGCAACCAGCATCAATAAACTGCCAAAGAAAGTATAGATAAAGAATTTCAAATTGACCCGGATACGGTCACCGTCTCCCCAAAGAGCACATATAAAATAGATCGGAATCAATGCAACTTCCCAGCCCACATAAAATGTGAAAGCATCCATAGCAGAAAAAACCAACATCAAACCACTTTGCATAAAAAACATTAAAGCATAGAAATTGCCTTTAAAGGCTTTCTTAAAAGTTGTGAGAACAATGAGTGGCACTAAAAAATTAGTCAGGACTAACAAAGGCAAGCTAATACCATCAACCCCAATATGGAAGTTAACACCAAAAGCAGTTATCCAAGGATAAGACTGTTCATAATTAAAGTCGCCTTCAGGATTGAATTGACAGATAAAAGGAATAGTCAGACCCAGCGTAATCAAAGACAGTACCAGTGCCCCTCTTTTCGCTAGTGTATGTTCACATACAAAGGACAAAAAAATAGCACCGATAATAGGAGTTAGAATAAGTAAAAATAGGTTATCCATTGATGATCAAATAGCTATTACAATGTTAAAAACTCAATAAACCGTATAAAAAGATGGCTATCGCTCCAACGACCATCAGTAAAAGATAGAAACCTACATTTCCACTTTGTAAAAGGCGAACTCCTTTTCCAGTCATAAAGGACGATTTACCAATTCCATTGACTAAACCGTCTATTCCTAAGCCATCAACTATTCTTGCTAGAAATACGGAAAGCCAATTAATCGGTTTTATAATTAATAATTCATAAATCTCATCCACATAAAACTTATGGTAAGAAAGTTTTGCAAGACCTGTTCTGGTCACCTGGTTATGTTCAGGCACCGATCCCTGTTTCACATATTTGTTATAGGCAACAAATGCCATGACCAAAACCCCCACAACAGAAACTCCCATCAACATATATTCAGTACTGTGAGTTATTGTATGAATATGTTGCAAACTTGCTCCATCAGCAAAGACAGGAGACAGAAATGTTGCTAGCCAAGTTTGACCTCCTAATACCTCAGGAAGATTAAGCACACCACCGAAGATAGCTAATATGGCTAAAACAATTAATGGCAAAGTCATTGATTTAGGGGATTCGTGGAGATGGTGCTTTTGCTCTTCTGTTCCTCTAAAAGAGCCAAAGAAAGTCAAATAAATCAACCTAAACATATAAAAAGATGTCATCAAAGCACCGATAAACCCTAGTACCCAGTAAACTGGATTAGCAGCAAAAGCATGTGCTAAAATTTCATCTTTAGAGAAAAAACCTGAAAATGGAGGTATACCTGAAATGGCAATGGTACCGATCAGCATGGTCATATACGTGATGGGTAAAGCCTTTTTAAGACCTCCCATTTTTCGCATGTCTTGCTCATCACTCATGCCATGTATCACCGAGCCTGCACCCAAGAAGAGTAAAGCCTTAAAAAAGGCATGTGTTAAAACATGAAAGAAAGCACCTGAAAATGCACCAACTCCTAATCCCAAGAACATATAACCCAATTGGGAAACTGTAGAATAGGCTAACACTTTTTTAATATCGTTCTGTGTCAGTGCAGTTGCTGCAGCAAATAGAGCGGTACAAACGCCTATTATCGCAATGATCTGAAGCGTCAAAGGTGATACTACAAATAAGATATTTGAACGGGCAATCATGTAAATCCCTGCGGTGACCATCGTTGCTGCGTGTATTAAAGCAGAAACGGGAGTTGGACCAGCCATCGCATCGGGCAACCAGGTAAATAAAGGAATCTGAGCCGATTTACCGGTTGCTGCTACAAAGAGTAATAGCGTAATGGTTAAGATCGTCAGATCTCCTACAGGAAAGCTTTTTGCAGACTCAAACACGGTGGAAAATTCCAAGGATCCAAAAGTATTTAAGATAAAAAAGATCGCAATTAGGAAACCTAAATCTCCGATACGATTCATCACAAAGGCTTTCTTAGCCGCTGCACCATAATCACTGTTTTTATACCAAAACCCGATCAGTAAATAAGAACAAAGTCCAACACCTTCCCAACCAATAAACATGACCAAATAATTGGATCCCATGACTAAGACCAACATGAAAAAGATAAAGAGATTTAAATAAGCGAAGTACTTTGCAAATCCTCCATCATGTTGCATATAACCTATCGAATAGATATGTATCAAAAAGCCAATACCTGTTACTACCAATAACATAATCGCACTTAGAGGATCCACTAAAAAGGAAAGTGAGACTTCCAAATTCCCGATTTTAATCCAATCAAATATATGTTGGCTAATCCTACCTGTTTCACCAAGTGCACGCGCCTCATAAATGGATACAAAAAGAGTACAGCTCAATAAAAACGAAATAAATACGGTACCGCTACCGATAAATCCAACTAAACTTTTTGAAAGCACCTGTCGTCCTATTCCATTGATGACAAAACCAATCAACGGCAATAAAGGAATTAACCAAATTAAATCACGCATAGCTAATATCTTTCTTTTTTTAATGCTTTAAATTACCAACGAAGTTTATGTAGTGATTCAATGTCTATCGACTTCGTATTGCGATACACCATAATAATAATAGCTAGACCCACCGCCACTTCGGCTGCTGCCAGAGCCATAATAAAAAATACAAAAACCTGTCCCGAAGCATCACCATGATGAACAGAGAATGCCGCTAATAAGAGATTTACTGCATTTAACATCAATTCAATTGACATCATCATAATGATAACATTACGACGTATCAATACTCCGATCACGCCAATGGCGAAAATCAATCCACAAAAAATCAAATAATGATTTATAGGAACACCTTGTAATTGTTGAACTGCTGTTTCCATTATATTTTTTTTGGTTCTTTTTTCCCCAATAATACTGCTCCAATAATAGCCGTTAACAAAAGAATTGAAGACAATTCAAACGGGAGCAAAAACTCTTTAAATAATACTTTTCCCAAATTTTTCACTAGCCCAATATCAGGATCTTTAGCGACCAATGGATTGGAGATGTCAAAAACTCGTAATGCACCAAAAAGAACAACAACAAGACAACAACCTGCAATAACACCCATCATTTTTACAAGATTTGATTTCATGGGTTCCGTATCCTTATTCAGATTCAGTAACATCAACACGAATAGAAAGAGAACCATAATAGCCCCCATATAGACGATAAAATTAACCGCAGCAAGGAATTGTGCATTAAGTAAAATATAATGAATGGTAAACGTGAAAAACGTAATCACAAGATATAAAACACTATGCACAGGATTTTTCGTGAAGATGGTCATCAGCGCGAAAAAAATCGATAAGAAAGCAACTAAATAAAAAACAGTCATAGGTTTGTGGTTAACTATTCAATTTTGTAATATCAAATTTTGGCTCTACCAGTTTATCCTTACCATAGATAAAATCTTTACGAAGATAATCGGCAGTAACATGTGGACCATCTAAATAAATGGCTTCTTTAGGACATGCCTCTTCACATAGACCACAAAAAATACAGCGCAACATATTAATCTCATACACGGCGGCGTATTTTTCTTCACGGTACAAATCCTTTTCTTCGTTAGTTCTCTCGGCGGCAGTCATAGTAATGGCCTCCGCAGGACAAGATAGGGCACATAAACCACATGCTGTACATCTTTCACGTCCCTCTTCATCTCGCTTTAAAGAATGTTGCCCTCGAAAGTTCTTCGAATAAGGACGCTGTTCCTCTGGATATTTAACAGTTGGTATTTTCTTAAAAAAATGCTTTAGAGTAATGGACAAACCTTTTATAATAGCTGGAAAATAGATCCGCTCCATAAAATTCATTGGTTGTTGTGCCAAAACTTTTTTTCTATTACTTAATGGTTGCATAACGGTTCCTTTCTATGAAAAATATGTATCCTTAATCAATGTAATTATTCCCGTCAACACAATATTTGCAATTGCTAAAGGAATCAACATTTTCCACCCTAAATTCATCAGTTGATCATATCGGAATCGTGGCAAAGTCCAACGCACCCACATAAAGAAGAAGATAAATGCAAATATTTTGACGAAAAATGCGAGAACGCCTATAATCGTTATCCAATTTTCAGACAGTCCTAAGTCGTGCATGAAAGGGAAGTTATATCCTCCGAAATATAACGAGGCCATCAATGCTGAAGACACAAACATATTGATATATTCTGAAAACATGTACAGTCCCAGTTTCATGGAAGAATATTCGGTATGATAACCTCCGACCAATTCGGTCTCACATTCTGGTAAATCAAAGGGAACACGGTTACATTCAGCAAAAGCACAAACCATAAAAATGATAAATCCTAAAGGTTGCGCCCAAATGTTCCAATTTAAAAAACCTGATTGCTGGGCAACGATATCTCTTAAAGATAGCGATTGCGTCACCATCAAAAGTGCTATAATTGAAAGCCCCATAGCAATCTCATAACTGATACTTTGTGAAGCCGCTCTAACAGCTCCCATAAGCGAAAACTTATTATTCGAAGCCCAGCCACCTAACATAATACCATACACACCAAGTGCAATAACACCAAACATATAAAGAATGCCCACATTGACATCGGCAACCTGCAGTGAAATAACGCGATCACCAATCGTTAACGATTGCCCCCAAGGTATCACCGCAGAACTAATGCAGGCAGTAATAATAGCGATCGTGGGCCCAAGAATAAACAAGGCTTTGTGCGCTCCGGCGGGTATTATTTCCTCTTTAAAGAAAAACTTACCACCATCACATAAAGGTTGTAATAAACCAAATATTCCCGCTCGATCAGGACCATAACGATCCTGCATAAAGCCGGCGATCTTACGTTCTGCCAATGTTGAGTACATCGCAATCACAAGCGTGATCACAAAAACCAAAGTAACAAGGACGAATTTTTCTATGACAAATGACAACTCCATATTATTTCAATTTTTCTGTTCTAGCCAACTGTTCTAAATTTTGTTCCTGCAGTACAGGATCTATTTTGATAACAGCTGGTGGATTAAAGCGTGTATAATGATTAGATGCAATCACAGACTGGTCACTAATTGGAGTAGGTTCCTCTAGCTTCCAGTCGATGGTTTCTTTTTTATCATACCGACAGGTATTACAAATAAATTCTTCTACCTCTCCAAACTCATCTTTGCGTGCAGTGACACGTATCACGTCAGGTCCTTTGTACCATAAAGTCACCTTGCCCGAACAAGTTGGGCAATCGCGATGAGCATCTACCGGTTTTGTAAACCAAACCCTATTTTTAAAGCGGAATGTTTTATCAGTTAAAGCCCCTACAGGACAAACGTCAATTACATTTCCTGAAAAATCATTCTCTACAACATTTTGAATATAAGTTGAGATTTCGGAATGATCTCCGCGACCAATGATACCGTGCACGCGTTTATCAGTAATCTGATCTGCAACAAACACACATCGATAGCACAAAATGCATCGATTCATATGCAGTTGAATTTTATCTCCTATATCAATACGTTCAAATGTTCTTCGATCAAACTCATATCGCGTCTGCGCAGAGCCGTGCTCAAAACCTAAATCTTGCAATTTACATTCTCCAGCCTGATCACAAACAGGACAATCTAGAGGGTGATTAATCAGCAACATCTCCACAATCGCTTTTCTTGCTTCCACAACATCTGGAGAAGTGATGTTCTCTACTTCCATTCCATCCATCACAGTCGTACGGCAGGAGGCGACCAACTTAGGCATGGGACGTGGATCTTTTTCAGATCCCTTCGAAACTTTCACTAAGCAGGTACGGCATTTACCACCTGTACCTTCCAACTTAGAATAATAGCACATTGCTGGGGGAACGATATCGCCACCAATTTCACGTGCTGCATTCAAAATTGTTGTTCCTGGCGCAACTTCTACAGGAATACCATCTATAATAACTTTCAATTTAACCTCTTCTGCCATCTTCGTATCGCGTTTATCACAATCTAATTAAGAAACAATCGGTAAAGGATCTGCATAATGCGCCAATCCAAAATTACGAGTCAATGCATCCTCCGGATGATTGATATGCCATTCAAACTCATCTCTAAAATGCCGTATGGCCGCAGCCACTGGCCATGCCGCAGCATCACCTAACGGACAGATCGTATTTCCTTCAATACGTCTCTGTATATCCCAAAGCAATTCAATATCAGATAAATTGCCATGTCCCATCTCGATCTTGTGCAACACTTTCTCCATCCATCCTGTTCCCTCTCTACAAGGAGAGCACTGTCCACAACTCTCGTGATGATAAAAACGACTAAAATTCCACGTATTGCGCACAATACACTGATCCTCATCGAAAGCAATAAAACCGCCCGATCCCATGGAACTTCCTGTTTGGAAACCTCCATCAGCCAATGATTCATAAGTCATTAAGCGGTTATTGCCATTTGCTGTTTTTAAAATTAAATTCGTTGGTAAAATAGGAACTGATGAACCGCCGGGGACTACCGCCTTTAACTTTTTCCCGTTTGCGATACCACCACAATACTCATCTGAATAAATAAATTCTTCTACAGATAAGCCTAAATCAATCTCATATACACCTGGCTTTACTAAATTTCCACTGGCTGAAATTAATTTTGTTCCTGTACTCCGCTCAATACCAATCTTCGCATATTCTTCTCCACCATCATTAATAATCGGAACAGTAGCGGCAATCGATTCAACATTATTGACTACTGTAGGACAGCCGTATAATCCTGCTATAGCAGGAAAAGGGGGCTTTATCCTCGGATTTCCTCTTTTACCTTCCAAAGACTCCAATAAAGCAGTCTCTTCACCACAGATATAAGCTCCAGCTCCAGGCTGTACATAAATCTCTAAATCATAACCTGACCCCAAAATATTCTTACCCAAAAACCCTGCAGCTTTCGCCTGCTCAATGGCACGTTCAAGAATCCGGATCTGAGGCATCATTTCACCTCGAACATAGATATAAGAAGTCTTAGCTCCCAAAGCATAGCTAGAGACGATCATTCCCTCCAACAAAGCGTGAGGAATATGTGTCATTAAATAACGGTCCTTGAAAGTACCTGGCTCAGATTCATCTCCGTTACACACTAAATAACGAGGAACACCCTCCGGTTTTGCTAAGAAACTCCACTTCATCCCAGTAGGAAAACCAGCTCCACCTCTTCCACGAAGACCTGATTTCTTAACTTCTTCAACAACATCATCTGGGGACATCGTTTTAAGTGATTTTTCGACCGCCCGATATCCACCATGTTGACGATAAACATCAAAAGTTTGAATCCCTGGAACATCAATATGTGTTAACAAAAGTTTACGCGCCATATTATTTAGTTTTTGAGCTTAAATCATCTATTAATTGATCAACACGATCTTCGGTTAAGTTTTCGTAGAAAGTGTATTCAGGTCCGATCTGTAAGACAGGCCCATAGCCACAGGCGGCTAAACACTCGACTCCTCTCCATGAAAACAATCCATCGGCCGTCACTTCTCCTTCTTTAACACCCAATTTATGTTCAAGATGGCTCATAATACGTTCCGCTCCGACTAGACAACAGGGACCAGTTCTGCATATTTCCAAAACATACTTCCCCTGTGGTTGCAAAAGATACATCGTATAAAAAGAAGCAACCTCATAAACTTCAATCGGCTCTATACTTAAATAATAAGCGACCTTATCCATAGTATCAGGACTTAACCACCCGAACTCTGCTTGTACTAAATGCAGTATAGGAAGCAATGCCGATTTCTGTCTCCCTTCCGGAAAACGTCCCACTACTTCAGCAAATTGATTTAGCAATGTTGAAGAAAATTCAACATATTCATTATTTTTTATACTAAGCATCTAATTCTCCTGCAATAACGTTAAGACTACTCATATTAAGAATCGCATCCGAAAGTAACATTCCTGCACTCATCGGAGCAAACATTTGGTAATTGACAAAGGAAGGCCTTCTGAAATGTAAACGATAAGGGGTACGTCCACCATCGTGTACCAGATAAAATCCCAATTCTCCATTGGCACCTTCGACAGCGTGGTAAACTTCAGCCTTTGGGGTATCAACTTCTCCCATCACAATCTTAAAATGATAAATTAATGCTTCCATATTGGTGTACACCTGTTCTTTTGGAGGTAAATAAAACTCCGGTACATCAGCATGAAAAACTCCCTTAGGTTCTTTCTCTATTTTAGCTAAAGCCTGTTCAATAATGCGTAAAGATTGCCACATTTCTTCATTACGCACCATATAGCGATCATAAACA
Organism: Sphingobacterium sp. B16(2022); assembly: GCF_012030425.1. Classification (GTDB taxonomy): domain Bacteria; phylum Bacteroidota; class Bacteroidia; order Sphingobacteriales; family Sphingobacteriaceae; genus Sphingobacterium; species Sphingobacterium anhuiense. Next base: position 860,385 of record NZ_JAAUVN010000003.1, read on the forward strand.
TCTCCTTTTGTACCTACAGGGATATCAAAATCAAATTCATCATAGGAACAATAGGGGTTTTGAACCCGAATATCATAATCCACACCTGTAGCACGTAAAATAGGACCAGACCAGCTATAATCCAAAGCTTCTTCCGGCGTAACGGCCGCAATTCCAGATGTTCGCTCTATAAAAATTCGGTTTCGGTCAAATAGCTCCATAAATTCTGTCAGAACCGGAGGAAATCTTTTTAAAAATTCTTCAATCTTTGCAAATGCAATAGCATTAAAGTCTCTTTCAAAACCACCGATACGACCAATGTTGGTCGTTAAACGGGCTCCACATATTTCTTCAAAAATTTCATATATAAACTCCCGCTCCTGCATAACATACAAAAAGCCTGAAAATGCCCCCGTATCAACACCGAGAATACCGTTACAGATAATATGGTCAGCAATACGAGCCAATTCCATTACGATAACCCGCATATACTGGACACGCTTTGGAATTTCTATTTTTAATAACTTCTCAACGGTCATATGCCAGCCCATATTATTAATGGGGGCAGAACAATAATTCAATCTATCGGTGAGCGGGGTAATCTGATAAAATGGTCGATGTTCAGCAATTTTTTCAAACGCCCGATGGATATAACCGATTGTTGAAACACCGCTAACAATACGTTCACCATCAATTTGGACTACGTTTTGAAATACACCATGAGTCGCAGGATGTGTAGGACCAATATTTAAGGTTATCAACTCATCCTGGGGATCATTATCATCGTAAACAGGTTTATTTGGGGATATCTTGGTAATATAATCGTTCATAACTGGTTTCCTTTCTAACGTTAACGTCCAAAATAGAGATCTTTCTTGTCTACACGGTTGGGGTCTTCTAAAGGGTATTCCTTCCGCATAGGATAAACCTCCATCTCATCTACATTTAATATCCTCCTTAAATCTGGATGCCCTAAAAACTGTATACCATAAAAATCATACGTTTCTCGCTCCATCCAATTTGCACCTTTCCAAATGGTAGTAGCCGTAGGAATTTCCGGATTTTGTCCGTCTATCGTCACTTTAATCCGAATCCGAATATTATGCACGAGGCTATTCAGATGATATACCACTTCAAATGACTGTTTCTGCTGCGGATAGTGAACTGCCGTAATATCTGTCAAGTGAATAAACTGCAATTCCGCATCATGTTTCAAAAAAGTCAACACAGCATGAATAGCATCAATATGTACATTCACTGTTAATAGATCATAGTCATCAGCCAATTGTGACACATCAGCACCGAATTTAGACCCTAACTTCTCCCACAAATAGGTATTATCTATCTTATTCATAAGTTTCAATTCCGTATTTTTCTAATAAAGCGCGGTATTCAGGTGTATTTCTCCTATTCAATGATTCATTTTTAACAATATCCTGCAAGCGTAAGACGCCGTCTAATATTGCTTCTGGCCTCGGCGGACATCCAGGCACATATACATCAACAGGAATAATTTCATCGATTCCCTGTAAGACAGAATACGTATCAAAAATCCCTCCGCTTGAGGCGCATGCACCAACCGCAATCACCCAACGAGGTTCAGCCATTTGCATATACACCTGCTTTAAAACAGGAGCCATCTTTTTAGCAATGGTTCCCATTACCAATAACATATCGGCTTGGCGAGGAGAAAAACTTGGTCTTTCTGCGCCAAAACGAGCAAGATCATATGTTGAACCCATTGTAGCCATAAATTCGATCCCACAACAAGAAGTAGCAAAAGGCAAAGGCCATAAAGAATTTGAACGCGCCAAACCAATCGCTTTATCCAAACTCGTGGCAAAAAAACCAGCGCCCTCAACTCCCGGAGGTGCTTTGGCCAACTTAATATCGCTCATGGAAATATAATTTAAAGTGGTTTACAGTTGTGTGCTATCGCACATATCAAAACTAACATTTTCTAGATAAAAATCAAGCTGTTAGCGCAATTTAGAACTATTCTAATCCCAGCTCAAAGCTTTCTTTTTAATGACATAAATGAAGCCTAAAAGCAACATGGCCATAAAAATAAACATCTGGATCAAACCTTCAAATCCAAATTCTCGAAAATTAACTGCCCACGGATACATAAAGATAACTTCGACATCAAAAATGACAAACAGAATAGCAACAAGAAAATACTTAATCGAGAAGGGCTGTCTTGCATTTCCAACAACTTCAATACCCGACTCAAATGAACTAAGCTTATTTGCAGTTCTTACTTTTGGGCCAATGAGATGTGTGATGATGATCGTTCCAATACCAAATCCAGCAGCAACAATAAGCTGAAATAAAATTGGCAGATAGTCAATAGGTGCATTCGCACTAAATTGCTCCATATCAAAAATGTTTATATTGGTAAAACCTAAATTTAAGAAAAAATAGCCTAAAATCAAAAAAGGGGAGAACATTTGTTCTCCCCTTTTTATTTTAAAATACTAAGTCTATTTAATACCTTCTAAATAAGATTTAGCATTCTCATTTTCAGGATCTAATTTCAATACTTCTTGGAAACTAGCTTTTGCTTTAGCCATTTCATTTTTACTGTATTGGAAGAAACCAATATAAGTGTAAGCATCGATTAAATATGCTTTATTTTTCTCTTGTGTGCCTCTTTCGTTGATAACTTTAATTAATTTTTCGAAAGGAGCCACAAAATCACCTTTTGGAGTTTCCAAATTATCCGTACCTAAAGCAGAGAAAGCTTTGTAGTATAGCGCTGGAACCAAGTATTTTTCTAATACCTCAGGTTTATTCGCATTTTCGATAACGGTTAACTGTGCTTGCGATTTTACAAAAGCGGCAACAGCTTGATCTTTTAAAGCTTGATCGGTTACATTACCTTCCTCATCCTTACTTTCCTGATCTTTTTTAAAGCCAATTTGGTAATTACCTTCTCCAGCATAATAATTAGAATCGAAGTAATAATCAGTATCAGGATATTTAGCAATAATCTCAAATAATGCTACTGCAGTTGCAGTCTCTTGATCTTGATATTTTGCAAATGCTGTTTCAGCAACTTCTGCTAACAATTCTTTATCTTGATCAATTGCTTTTTGAATAAATACAATACCCGATTCAACTTTATTATTAGCGACATCAGATAAACCTGCATACATATTATCCAAAGGAATTACACGTAGAGGATCCATTTTTGCAAACATCTTTTGTATATTCTCAGATGCTTTAGCGTAGTCTTTATTTCTAAATGCATTGTATGCTAAATAACGATAAATCTTAGGATCTACATCTGGATTTTTCGCTAATTCTTCAGAAACTGCTCCTAACTCATCGTATTGTCTAGCATAAACCAAGAAATCGGCATAACGGATCTTTGCTTCCAAAGAGTTATCACCATTAACTTCTAAATACTTTTTATATTGCTCAACACCTTTTTTATTTAATTCCACATACTTCTCGTCAGATGTACCAGGTGCTTTTGACCACATATTGTAAGTCTCCGCCAGTTCACGGTAAGTCGGAGCATAAGTAGGTGACGCTGTAGTAATCTCTGTCAATTGAGCAACTGCCTCATCAAAAGCTTGTGCACCACGAACAATTACTGCAAGTCCAATTTTAGCGCGAGTTGAATTCGGATCCAAATCAGTTGCTTCACTATAACTTGAGTAAGCGCTACTTGCTTCCTTCAATCCTCTGTAAGCATCTCCCAATGCTAAAGGAATAGCAGCATCTTTAGCATTCTTTGCTTTAGCTTGTGTTAAATAATCCAAGGCTTTTGCATAGTCTGGCTCTGGCGCCTTAATATAAGCACGACCAATTTCCAACAATTCTTCGTAATCTTTTTTCTTTAAGTTTGCACTAGCTGCAGAAAATTTAGCTTCAGCCGAAGCCTTATCTTTTTTCAACAAATCAATGTAGCCTAAACCAACGTTATTAATCTGTGATTTTGGATCAGCAGTCAAACCTTGATTGAAGAAAATTGCCGCAGAATCAGGCTTATCATTGACTAAATAAATCTGACCTAAATAGAAGTAATTATCACCAACCTTAGCTTGTTTACTTACTAATTGTTGCAAAATTGTTTTTGCTTTACCGTAGTTTTCTGTTTCAATAGCCGCTCTAGCATCCTTTAAACTTTGTGCACTTGCTGTGCCAACAGAACCTGCTAATAACAGACTAAATAATAATTTACTGTTTGTCATAATCTATTGTTGTACTATTTTATACTCTAATTTAAACTGTTTTCTTCTCTAATAATAATATCACGTCCTGGCATTGTTGCAGGTAAAAGTCCAGCTTTTAAAAAAATACGCTGACCTCTATCTCCTGTCAAAAAGGCACTAAAGCCCAGGCCTAAGCCCATGTTCGGCTGATAATTCAATACATATATAGGTCTTGTAAAAGGATATACACCTAAAGATATATTGGATTGCGAAGGTTTGTAGAACAAACCGTCTTTCTTAGCTCCTAAAGCATTTTCTACGCTCAATGTACGAATTTTATTCAATAATTCAGATTTTTTTTGAGTCATATCCAATATCCAGTTGAAACCTACAATTCCGATACTTCCTTTATTCTCACTCACATATTTGATGACATCAGTATTATTCTCTAAGGCAGAAATCGCTGTTGGATCAATTTTATCAATAGATAGATATTCCTTTAAAAATCGTAAAGTACTTGAGTTTGCATTATCAAAAACTACTTTGTACTTACCTTTAAGTGTGCCGTTTAACAATGATTTAACGTCAGAAAGTGTGATGATAGTATCTGCATCACTAACATTATTTATCAAAGCGATTGCATCACTCCCTATTTGATATTCCTTTGGAACAATTTTTCGGTCCTTAAAATTTTTCCCCTCAGCAGCTGTCAACTTACGTGTTAAAATAATCACATTTGAAGTATCCGCCAATAACGCATTTATGGCTTTAATTTCAGGTTTGGCCAACAATTGTATGGTAGCATCTGAGTATGAACTTTGAAATACATCAACCTGTTCTTTAATGATTGGATACAAGGTCTCATCAACAAGTACATTTACTTTACCTCGTAGAATATCCTCACTGGGAGCTGTTGGAGCTTGCTTGCCATTACGATTACAACTCATCAACATAAAAACTCCAGAAATTGAAAATAAAATTATTTTTAAGCTGTTTTTCATAGGGCAATCATTTAATAAATAGGTTGCAAAAATTAAGGCAAATCTAATTTCGTAACGAGGCTAATTAAAATTACTTTGCCACAATCTGACGAAACGAAGGAAAGAATAAACAATCAGAACAACTCCAAACAATGTTCTATACGTTGGGTTGATGTCCAAGGGTAAATCTTTCCAAAAAATAACCAGTAAGCCCAGCCCAAAATACAAGCCAAACATAAATAGTCCTAAAATAGACAGAAATCGCTTTATAGGCGATTTCTGTCTGTAATTTGTATTATTCGAATTAAAGTTCGCCACTAATTACTGATTTTGTGTGTTTAAGCGAATAGGTAATGTATAAGCTACACGAACAGGACGACCATTTTGAATACCTGGTTTCCATTTCTTAGCTTTTTTCAACATTCTAACTGCAGCATCACCAGTTCCGTATTTAAGATCGCGTTTTACAGAAATATCTGTTAAACTACCATCTTTTTCAACAACGAAAGATACCTCAACTACACCCATGATACCATTTTCTAAAGCGCCAGAAGGATATTCATAAGTTTCTCCTACCCACTTCATAAAAGCAGCCATACCTCCAGGAGGCAATGGTTGAACCTCTACAGCATTGAAGGAAATTAATCCATCTGGATCACCATTTGGATCACCTTTCTTAACACCTGTAATAGCACCATCTTGTTTTTTAGTACCGAACTCACCACGAGCTACTGAAGAACCTGTTGCGCTACCTTTTAAAGTTAAACGAGCAGGAGTTTTTTTATCATCCTTAAACTCTTCTTGAGCAGCGACTTCTTCTTTCACTTGTGCAGCCGGAGCTACTTTTGGTTCTGGAAAACGTACCAAATCTTCTTTTGGTATGTCCATCGCCACTTGCTGAGGCTTCTCCTCCTCAATCGGAAGTGGCTCTTCTTCTTCTGGTTCAGGTGGTTTAATTTCCTCCAAATCCTCTAAAGTCACTTCAGTAACAACTGGAGGGGCTTCAACAGGTTTATCAGGAAATAAGCTACCTCCAAATAATTTCAGAAGACTCAATAGTACCACGGCAACAACTACAGCCAACAAACCTACGTTGGTAGCTTTAGGAGCAAGCTTACGAAGCTCGTAAGCACCATACTCCTTGTTTCTGCCTTGAAATACTACATCAAGCCATTCCTTTTTAAAAATATCTAATTTTGACCCAATCATATTTCTATAGTTTTCGTGATTTCTATAATAACTAACTTAGTCATTATAAATATTATCACGTTTTAAAACATCTATTTCTTCAGGACTAATCTTCGCAATCATATAACGCTTAATATCTACAATCTTCATCTCATCAAGAATATCAACAAGATCTTTTTGTGTAGACATATCGCTAGGTCTGATAATCACGATTACATCTTTTCCGCCAGAAACACGAGGAACGTAAGCTTTTTTCTCAATTAAAACCTTGCGTATTCCATCTGCTCCGAACCCTGTAACCGTTGGACCTTCAATAGGTGCTTTTACCTGTCCATAATACCAAGAAACTTTGTTGTCAGATCCTAATAAAATCGTTACGGAACGGTTATCTGCTGTTAGTACTTCAGATTGTTCATCCTTAATTTTATTTTTATCAGGCATCGCAACGTCCATTGCTTGTGGTTTATTTAAAGACGTAGTTAACATGAAGAAGGTAATTAATAAGAATGCTAAATCTACCATGGCTGTCAAATCGACTTTACCACCGTTTTTCTTAGATCTTACTTTTCCGCCTTTGCCACCCTTACCACTGTCTTGATTTAATTCTGCCATTTATGTCTTTTTATTAAATCAACATTATTTATCTTCAGCACGTAAACCAGTAATGAAACTGAATTTATTTTGCTTTTGATTACGTAATGTTTCGATTACCGCATTAATTGAAGGATACTTTTCCGTTGCGTCAGCTCTGATAGCAATTTTCAATGGTCCTGGATAAACAAAATCCTTTTCCCCTTCTTTTGCCTTATTTACCTCTTCTGCAGCTAAACGTGCTGTTTGTATCCATTGGTATAATTCATTAGATAATGTTTCTGTACTATCGACAGGAATACCATTCTGAACACCAGGCTCAAGACGTTTGCTTGGCTCCATTGCCAACACTTGCTTGATCGCTTTCATAGGAGTACCGACATTTTCCATCAACGCAAACTGGTCGTAATCTTGTTGAGAAAAGTTAACGCCATATCTTGATGACATTTTCTCTAAAGTTTTAACCCTAACATCGCGGTCTGTCGCACCAAAAAATATTTTACCTTTATCCCCAACCGTAATAATACCTACGTTTGAATCTGGTAATTTATCTTTCGTGGTAGACGCCGGCGTATCAACCTCGAATGCTTCCGGTTGTTTCGCTGTAGATGTCATTACGAAGAATGAAAGAAGCAAGAATGATACGTCACACATCGCGGTCATATCAATGGATGTACTGGCTCTTTTTATTTTTGCTTTACCCATTTTAAACTTCTTTATAAATTAATTATTCAATCTCTTTCTATATGATGCTAATGAAACAATTATTCCATAAAATAATTTTCAAAAACATCATATAATTACTATTTGTGGTTCGCAGCGTATGTTTGTACGATTGAGAATCCAGCTTCGTCGATTGAATAAGTTAATTTATCAATTTTAGCTGTTAAGATATTGTACATTACAATCGCAATTGTTGAAGTACCGATACCTGTCGCTGTATTGATTAGGGCCTCAGAAATACCGTTTGCTAATTTAGCTGAATCAGGAGTACCACCTGTTGCTAACGCACTGAAGGCCTTGATCATACCTGTTACTGTACCTAATAAACCTGTTAATGTACCGATAGAAACTAATGTAGCGATTACGTTTAAGTTTTTCTCTAACATCGGCATTTCTAATGCTGTTGTTTCTTCGATCTCTTTTTGAATTGCAATTGTTGCTTTCTCAGTATCTACAGCAGTATCAGCAGAAACTGATTTGTATTTTACTAAACCAGCTTTGATTACGTTTGCAACAGAACCTTTTTGTTTGTCACACTCAGCAATAGCTGAATCTAAATTACCGCCATTAATTAATACTTGTACTTTTCTTACGAAATTACCAACATTTCCTGTTCCAGAAGCTTTTCCAATTACAATGAAACGCTCAATAGAGAATACCCATACCATGAAGAATAAACCTAATAAAACCGGTACTACAGCACCTGCGTGATAAACCATTCCTAAATAGTTACCTGGTAAAGGTTGGTTCTCTGGATTATTATCAAGAAAGTTTGAAGGACTACCCATCACAAATTTCCATAAAAGGTAACCGAGAATGAAACAAATGATAATTGCAGCTTGTGCAAAGAAAGAACCTGAATTATTGCTCTCTTGTTTTGCAGCAGGACTTGTTTTAGGTGCGTTTGCCATTTTTCTAATTTTTTAGTTTTTTACTGTTGTTAAATATAATATGTTTTTTTTAATTATATGCTTGTTATATGTATTCGTTTTAAAATTTGTCAAGCAAATATAGTCTTTTATGCCATATTTAAAATCTTAAAGCGAAATATATTAGAAATATAAAAGAGACTTTAAATTCCCTTTACAATTCCTTAATATTAAGTTATCACCTCAGCGGTTCCGACTTTGAATCTATACGACTAATCCCTTTTATCAGGAGAAAGCAATAAATTTTTTACAATGAAAACCATTTTTTTTTTGATATGCAAGAAAACAAACGATTTAATTGCAAATTCAAGTAACCGCTCACTCACCTATCTACGTCTATCAAAAAACTTTCCATCTATGTTTAAACGAATATTACTTATTAATTTTCAGTCATTTACAAAGATTACCCCTGATCAATATGACCTTTTTAAGGCTAAAATAATGGAATACTAACCTCCCACCAATTTTACTTTGTATCCCTCAGAAAGTAACAGATCAGCAACTTTCTGTTTAAAATCTCCCTGTACAACTATTTCAGCATCTTTAGCACTTCCTCCAACACCGCATTTCTGTTTTAAAAACTTACATAACGCTTCAAGGTCTTCTTGTTTACCTTTAAATCCGGTAACGAGTGTGACAACTTTCCCTTTTCGCATCTTACGATCCAATTGAACTTTGAGCTGTTGCTTTTGATTAGGAAGTGTTTCTAGGTCCTCTAATAACTCTGAAAATTGATATTCAAAACTGTTATCTGTTGAATATACAACGCCCTCATACTGCTGTTTCTTATTTTTACTCATAACTTTTTTTAACAAATAACTTTCAATGCCTTAGGAATAATACCAATATCAAGACTCGACCCCAAGTCAACTGGCTCACCATCAATGTGAACAACCGATTTTACAATCGCTTCAATCTTAATATTTCTTCCCGGAATTATTTCGACGTAGTCGGACTGATCCGCTGACTTATTAAACAAATGAAACAACATTTTTGGTAAGATGTACATTGGAAATTGATGAACAATACACACATCTAATATCCCGTCGTTGACTGATGCCTGTGGTGCGATGTAAGCGTTATTACCATATTGTGGTGAATTGGCGACAGAAATCATAAAAGCTTTACGCTCGTACTCTTTACCATCAATCCATAGTTTATAATCGCACGGTTTATATTTACTAAGTACGTTTATTGCCGATTTCAAATATCCCAAAGGCCCACGTATATTCTCATTAGCGAAATTCTCGCTAACAGATGCATCAAAACCTAATCCAGCAATATTAAAAAACTTTCTATTATTTATCGTGCCACAATCCACCTCTACAAATTCAAATCGATTTATTCGACGAATTGCAGCAGTCTCATTTAAGGGAATACCAAGATACAAGGCAAGCCCATTACCTGAACCTTCAGGAACAATACCTAAGGGTATACCGCTCTCTGCTAATGCCGATCCTAACTCATTTATTGTTCCATCGCCTCCTACTGCTATCACTGCATCGTACTTTTCTTCAACAGCTCGCAAACCAATTTCGTACGCATGATTTGCATAGGATGTTTCCTGAAAAGTAGGATCAAACTTTTGTAAATCAAGCACATCCAACACCTGCTTCTTAAAAGATGTTTTGCGCTTCCCTCCCGAAATCGGATTGATAACAAACAGTATTTGTTTACGTTCTCCCATAAATCAAATATACGCTTATTCACTAATTTCTTGAAACAATGTCAAAATTCTTAAATACCATTGAAATTGATCCAGCTATTTTAAACTATTCTACAAGAAATCTTTAAACTTAACAGAAAGTATTGTAGTTTTGTGTCGACAATAAAAATGTGGACTGATTTGCGTAGTATATTCTTAATGAGAATATAACAGGAGATTGCAACCACAGTAAAAAAGTGCTAAAACCATCATATAGCAAGGCTATTTAGTACTTTTCTATTGAAATAACCTCTCCTCGCAAATCCTTATAATATAATATTAAAAAAGGTAATATGGCTTACTTATTTACGTCCGAATCTGTTTCAGAAGGACATCCAGACAAAATTGCTGATCAAATCTCAGATGCACTGATTGACAATTTTTTAGCTTGGGACGAAGATGCACGCGTTGCAATCGAAACTTTGGTTACAACGGGACAGGTTGTGCTTGCAGGTGAAGTGAAATCAAAAATATATTTAGATGTTCAAAAAATAACACGTGCAGTAATAGAGCGCATTGGTTATACCAAGTCTGAATATATGTTTGAAGCAAATTCATGTGGTGTATTATCAGCTATCCATGAACAGTCGGCAGATATTAATCAGGGTGTAGACCGTAAGGCAAAGCAAGATCAAGGTGCCGGCGATCAAGGAATCATGTTTGGATATGCAAGCAATGAAACGGATAACTATATGCCACTGGCCTTAGATTTATCGCATCGCTTACTTTATGAATTAGCGGCATTACGTCGTGAAAATAAGGAAATTACTTATTTACGCCCTGATGCTAAATCACAAGTAACGTTAGAATATACGGAAGATCATAAACCAGCACGTATCGACACCATCGTGATCTCTACACAACACGATGATTTTTCATCAGAAGAAGAGATGCGTGAAAAAATTACAGCTGATATTAAAAATATCTTAATCCCAAGGGTGAAAGCACAATTAAAACCTGAACTGCAAGAATTATTTAATGGTGATATCAAGTTTCATATTAACCCAACAGGAAAATTTGTTATTGGTGGACCACATGGTGATACCGGTCTGACAGGTCGCAAAATTATTGTTGATACATACGGTGGTAAAGGTGCACATGGCGGTGGAGCTTTTTCAGGAAAAGATCCGTCAAAAGTAGACCGTTCTGCTGCTTATGCAACACGTCACATCGCTAAAAACTTAGTTGCCGCAGGTATTGCAGATGAAATTTTAGTTCAGATTTCTTATGCGATTGGTGTAAAAGATCCTATGGGAATTTATGTCAATACCTATGGAACAAGCAAAGTGGAATTAAACGATAGTCAAATTGCCGATAAAATCACTGAAATTTTTGACATGACTCCTTACGGTATTGAAACCAGGCTAGGCCTAAGAAACCCAATTTATTCGGAAACCGCAGCATATGGACATATGGGTAGAACCCCAAAAACTGTAACGAAAGAATTTGAAAATTCTAACGGTGATAAAAAAACAGTTGAAGTTGAGCTATTTACTTGGGAAAAACTGGACTTTATTGATAAGGTAAAGACAGCTTTTGGTTTATAGTCATTTAAATTTGGCTACACTCATAAAAACACAGCAGGCTCATCATATGATGAGCCTGCTGTGTTTTTATGATATGGTAGTTTAATCTCTCTACAGACTGATTAGATAAGACCTCGTGCTTTAATCTCTAAGTATTTGTTAATCGAATTGATGGTTAGATTTTCTGGTGCTGTATAAATTGTTTGAATTCCGTTTCTATGCAATTCTTGAATAATGAGATTTTTCTCATAAATGAATTTTTCAGCAATAATTTGGTTATATATTTCAATCGTCCTGTAAGGCGAACTTTTCGCGAGTTCATCCAATTCTGTATTTTGAAATACAATAACCACTAAGATATGGGAACGATTGAGCATTTTTAAATAAGCCAACTGCCTATTAAGAGCGTCCAAAGTTTCGAAATTTGTGTAAATAAAGATAAGAGAACGTTTATTAATATGTTTATTCGCGTAAGTATATAAATTGCCAAATTCAGACTCTTGAAATTCGGTTTGAATGTGATAGAGTGCCTCTGAAATCCGCATCATTTGATTATTACGTTTCTCTGCAACAACCTGATTACCGATCTCTTTTGAAAAAGTAAGCATACCTGCACGATCATGTTTCAAAATAGCCGCATTTGATAAAACTAAAGTAGCATTAATGGCATAATCCAATAATGTCATCTCTTCAAACGGCATACGCATCGCTCGTCCAGTATCAATGAAACTATAAATGGGTTGTGATTTTTCTTCTTCAAATTGATTTATCATCAATTTCTTAACTTTGGCTGAAGCCTTCCAATTCATCCTTCTGTAATCATCTCCTTGCACATAATCACGCACATGATCAAACTCCATGGCTGCACCAATTCTTCGAATACGCTTAACACCCATTTCATTCAACCTGTTGGTCGTGGCTAAAAGCTGATATTTACGTAATTGAATAAAAGAAGGATAACATGGAATGCTTAAGGTATCATTTGTTGCAAACCTTCTTTCAAAAAAACCCAAAAAACGAGCCATAGCACAACATTTTCCAAAAGAATAAATACCCCGACGTGTCAATTTCAGACTATAATGAATTTCCTTTTCTAAGAAAGGGGATAATGTAATTTCAAAATCTTTATCTCGAACCTGTAATTCCACTGGAAATTCTTCTAATATACGAACGAATATCCGACGGGGATACCGACTTTCGGCTCTGATAATAAGTGGGTTTTCGTCACCATTAGAAAATTTTTCTGGATAATTCCGTATCACAGAAACATTCCCTTTACCAGAAAATAAGAATATCAAATCCCAGATCATCACGGCAGTTAAGATCCAAAAAAGAATAGCTACAGGAATAAACAACACTTTCACAAAAAATGAAATAACAAAAAATGTTGCAATGGTCAGCAGACCATAAAAAAATCGATTTGTGAAATACAGTTGTTTGAGCTTCTTCATTATCTCGGAATTTCTATACTAGCAATGATTTGATCAATAATGTAATCTGTTGTGAAACCTTCCATTTCCTTCTCAGGAGTCAGCATAACACGGTGTCCTAAAACCGCAAAAGCAACTTTTTTAATATCTTCAGGTGTGACAAAATCACGACCATTTAGTGCTGCTGAAGCTTTAGCAGATTCCAAAATAGCAATTGAAGCTCGAGGTGATGCACCTAATGTCAAATTAGGATTGTTTCTGGTCTTAGAAATTAAATGAGCGATATAAACCAAAATTTCATCATGTACATATATGGATTTGATCAAACGCTGAAAATCAGCAATTTCTTGCGAAGACACAACCTGTTGAACCAACGCTTCTTTATCTTGCGCCTTTTGTAAGTGATGCTCCTTTAAAATCAACAACTCCTGTTCTTGATCAGGGTAATGAACATCTATTTTAAAAAGAAAACGATCTAATTGTGCCTCTGGAAGTCGATAAGTTCCTTCGTGCTCAATTGGATTTTGTGTTGCAAATACAATAAACGGGGTCGGTAAAAAATAAGTTTCCCCATCAACTGTCACCTGGCGTTCGGCCATAGATTCAAATAAAGATGCCTGAGTTTTGGCAGGAGCACGATTTATTTCATCAATTAAGATGATATTCGCAAAAATAGGTCCTCTCTTAAAAATAAATTCATTCGTCTTTAAATCCAAAATAGAAGAACCTGTGACATCTGAAGGCATTAAATCCGGTGTAAACTGAATTCGTTTGAAATCACTAGCAATTGTTTTTGAAACCAATTTCGCAGATAATGTCTTCGCCACTCCAGGCAAACCTTCAATCAAAGAGTGACCTGATGCTAGGATCGAAATCAATAGCATATCCAAGAGTTGATCCTGACCAACTATCACTTTCTTTACTTCAGCTTTTACAGCTGCCATTTTATCATATAGAACCGTCAAATCTAAACGATTCTCAAAAGGCATATATTTTTCAAATTCACTCATTACATTTCTGCTTTAACTTTAAATTCTTCTATTTTAGTATTGACATTTCTTAAATCCTGTTCTGTAAAATGACTTCCTTTTTGGCATTGTGTTATCAATTGAATCATTTCTGCTGTTATTTCTTTTGATACACCAGAGCGTTCAGACAAGTTCTCTAAAAATTCTTCTTCATGAATAAGTAATGTATCAACATGAAATTTTTTGCGAATATCATGTAAAAAATAATCAATCTTTTTGTGAACCATATTTTCCGGAGAACCATTTTCATAATATAATGTTGCAATGGTTTCACAGAACTGCTTAGACAAATTAGGTTCTGGAAGAACTGTTTTAACAGCGCGCTGCTCTCTTCTGCTCTTAAAAATTAAAAACAATAATAAGCTGACTAGCAATAAATACCATGCTTGTCTCAATCCCATATGATTTAACAGAACACGAAGCGGTGTTTTCGATTCATTATATTTACTCTTAAAATCATACCACCCAATAGTCTGTCCATCCAAATAGCTAAAAGCTCTGGCGACATATTGATATTGCTTTTGATTGTTCAACAAATAATAATTACCAAATAACTCGGGTGTAATATGTAGCATGATGCTCCCTTTACCTATTTTTAAAGAAATAAAGTTCGGCAACAAATGTTCCTTATAGCGCAAACCACCTAAGATCGTTGCAGACTTTGGTAGTTTGGTGAACGAATAATCCAAAGTACTCTTATTAAAAGAAATAGGTATCCCATCTTGGGTAAGCTCAACTTTTATTTCTTCCTCAATATCATCTTGATTATCATAGAAGTATTCATAATCAACCTGTAACGTATCTAATAATTTTTGATTGATCTGCTCGGCAGCAATAAAAACTTTGCCGCCATTTGTCGCGAATTTTAATATGCGATTATTAACAGCATCACCAAGGTCAAACGCTTCTGAAATAAACAACAGCTGTTCTTTTGGAGCATTAAGTCTATTGTCTGATTCAAAGTAGGTAAATAGATCTTCTTTAATATCGATAACCTTCGCCTGTTTGTCAAACATATGTGGAAGCTCTTCATGGGTCACATAAAGTCCGAAGGGATTTTTATCTTTTTGATCAAATGTTCTGTCCCAAATAATAGGTTTCTTACTCGTTAGATCAATGATACCGATTGCAACGAATACAATTATAAAAATAAATATGCTAAATTTTAACGAGCCTTTCATGAGATTTTAGATTGAAAATTTTTAAAATCTTGTTGATAACGCTCAAAATCGGCAGCAGTTAAATTAAAATCACCAAACCAAACATATTCAAACACCCGAGTGCATTTAATAAACTCATTTTTTAAAACTGAGTCTGAAATTTCATTTGCAAAATCATTATTTGTTTTACTATACTTCCACTTGATCACATGAGCATGTGCTAGTTTTTGAATATTTAACAATTGCATATAACGAATAGCGAGTGTATAATTTCTATCCTTAATCGAATCAACGAGATAGGGCTTTAAATCAGTATTCATCAAATTCTTCTCTACATACCCCAAATTTTGAACACCCTCTGTTTCAGGCTCTTTATTGTCTTTTCTAAAGAAGCTATCCCTTGAATAAATTAATTTATAAAAGATATAAATCAATACCGCTAAACCTAATATTCCTAAGAAATAGAAAAACTCTTCATTATAATTAAAAGAAGAATTGGGCATCAAACTGCTTAGCCAACGATTGAAACGGGTCATTAAACGATCAAAAAAACCAATTTTATCTTTAATATTCTCAGAATAGATAAACTCTTCGGATTGATAGCGATCCAAGACACTTTTATAATCTGTAATCGTTACTGTAGCAGCACGATTATCTTTCGGAATTTCCTGAAACAAATTCTTGTTCCAAATATCGACGCGACTTTGCTTTAATGTATCTATACTCGGCATAGCCATACGCATAGAGTCTTTATTTGCATAGCTAGCTGTCGTGAAAAATAAAAGAATAACAAAAAAATATCTATTCATCATTTTTCCCTCCCAAATTTGCAATCATCGCATAGATACGATCGCCATATTTAAAATCTTTCGCCGTTTCGTAGATGATCCCATTTGCCAGAACACCTCCCATATATAAAAAAATTGTCAGAAGAGTTACAAGGAGCGCTCCTATGGTCATTAACATTTTCCCAAAAGATCCATCGAAAAAAGAGCTATCAAATTCCAAGAAATTATAGGAAATTAGCCCGATGATTAATCCTGGAATGAAAGTCAACATCATCATGACTACTTGAAAAATGAAACTAACAATATAAGTGGCAATACCATATTGAACAATATTCTTTCGAATGACATTAAATGTCTCTAAAAAAGTCGTCGTCAAAGAAAAATATCCTTCCCGATAAAACAAGAACGAGCAGAAAAACCACAATCCAATTATTGAAAATAAGATTCCAATCGCAAAGCTGCCAAACAAAGGAATAAACATGAGAATAATCATAGCTATTCCCGCGGGAATACCAATTATTAAGACGACCAACATAGACGCGAAGAAAAACTTCACGTACATACCGATGTGGTTTCGAAATGCGTTCAATAAATCTCTACCTGTAAAGTCCGTATTTTTTTGATTCTTCAATAAAATAAAATATTCGATGCAGATACCGTAAATGTATAATCCTAATAATAGGATAGTAACACACAGAAGACTTACCCATAAGTACACGTTAAGATCTTCAAAGGAATCACTTTCGGATGAAAATGTAATTTTTGTAGATAAATAGTAATAGAGGATTGTCGTGATACTCAAGGGTATAATTGAAACACTAAAAACTGTTCCGACAAAATGACCCAAAACAATTTTTAACAAATCGATAAAACTCTGTAAAAAATCGCCAATTTTACGTTCCTTCTGAAATTCGAAATTTATTTCCATTGATTAATTTTAGCTAATTGAAAAGGACGTAGAATATAATAATATAAAATCATCACCAATGTAATTATTATGATCAGCAAGCACATGGTCATAGAAATATGATAGTAACGGGTAACAAACCCCTCTAATGTACCAGCAAGTATAAAAAATGGAATTGTACTCGCTAAAACCTTCATTGATAATTTTGCCGCTCGAATAAAGGCTTCCATTCTACTATATGATTTTGGGAACAAGAAACTATTACCTAACATTAAACCACAACCTCCTGCTATGATAATAACAGAAATTTCTATAGTTCCGTGTATCCAAATGGCAGACATCGCCTTTTGTAAAACCCCGTATTCATAAAACATATAATGAAATGCACCTAACATGATACCGTTAGAGAAAAGAATATAACCCGTTCCCACACTAAAAAAAACACCAAACGTAAAAGCTAAAAAAGCTACCCTTACATTATTAATGGTGATCGCTAGTGCAGATCCAAAATTATTCCCTGATGCATAAATGGCAGCAGGATCCCCTTTTCGGATATTATCAATGGACTGATCGACATAGGCATCTCCTAAAATTAACCGCACAAAATTTTCATCATAGTGAGCAGATAAAAACCCAATAATGCTCGCCAAAAGAAAAATCAAAAAAGAAAACAACAACGGCCGCCGCATTTCCCAAACAGCATAAGGTATTTCATATGAAAAAAAATGCTTAAGTTTATTTTCAGAAGCTTTCTGATCTTTATATATTTTTTGATGTGCTAAAATGGCCAACTCATTTAAATAATCTTTTGTCCTACTTTCTGGATAGAAAGTTTGTGCATAGGCTAAGTCATTGGTGAGTTCAATATAATTTGACGCCAGTTCATCGGGATTAACATCAACATGAATGGATAAATTATTTTCAATTGACAACCATTTTTCCTTATTTCGCTCGATGAATGATGCTTCTCTCATGAATATAAATTTTAAACCGGCTATTTCAAATATATGAATAAACTATTAATAAATACTCCACAGAACGTAAAAATAGAATACAATTTAGCTTCATTAGGTTCTAGAATTATTGCTTTTGCTATTGATTACTTTATTATTCTTGTTTATTATATCTTAATAATTGTCATTCTTGACTCTTTCCATATTAATATGGGAGATTCCTGGTTATTCTTTGGTATTCTATCATTATTGACACTTCCCGCCCTCTTCTATCCTATTGTTATGGAAACCGCAATGTCAGGACAAAGCATAGGAAAGAAAATCATGAAAATTAAAGTGGTTAAGATCGACGGAACCCGCGCCAACTTTTATCAATATTTTGCCCGTTGGACATTTTCTCTGGTTGATATCTGGATGTGTATGGGCGGGATTGCAATTACTTCAATTGCCCTATCCAAATATGGACAACGTATTGGCGATTTATCCGGTGAGACATCTGTCATTAGTTTAAAAGCAAAATTAAACCTACAACAGACCATCTTTGAGGATGTCCCATCAGAAAAAGACATCATCTTTCCGCAAGTAATTAAATTGAGCGATCAAGATGCAAATAAGGTAAAGGAGATTTACGATGGCGCTGTCAGAAGGAAAGACTACAATATTCTTTTAGCCCTTACTCAGAAACTAGAAAACATTATGGATGTTAAATCAACGATGCATCCTAATGATTTTGTCAATCAAGTCATGAAAGATCATTATATCTTATTCCGTAATAAATAGAAAAAGCCGCCTATGGGCGACTTTTTCTATTTATTCTTAAAGTAATTACTCCGCAATACTTGCTGCAGAAGTCTGTACCTGACGGTTCACCTTTTTCACCAAACCTTGTAACACATTGCCCGGGCCTACTTCGACAAAAGCTTCTGCTCCGTCTGCTAACATATTTTGAACTGTTTGAGTCCAACGTACTGCACCAGTTAACTGTGCGATCAAATTCTCTTTTATCGTTGCTGCATCTGTATATGGCTTTGCATCCACATTTTGATAAACAGGACAAATCGGCGTGTTAATTTCAACCGCTTCGATTGCTGCCTGTAGCTCAACTTTAGCCGGCTCCATCAATGGAGAGTGAAAAGCACCGCCAACATTTAATTTCAAAGCACGTTTAGCGCCAGCCTCGGTCAAAAGCGCACAAGCTTTATCTACTCCGGCGATAGAGCCAGAAATTACCAATTGACCTGGACAATTATAATTTGCCGCAACCACTACATCATCCACTTTTGCACAAATATCCTCCACAACAGCATCTTCAAGACCTAAAATCGCAGCCATAGTGGAAGGCTCCAATTCACAAGCTTTTTGCATCGCGTTAGCACGTTGTGACACTAATTTCAATCCATCCTCAAAAGACAAAGCTCCCGCTGATACTAAAGCAGAAAACTCACCTAAAGAATGACCTGCAACCATATCAGGTTGAAATTGATCTCCCAAGGCTTTCGCTAAAATCACTGAATGTAAAAAAATCGCTGGTTGAGTAACGTTGGTCTGTTTCAGCTGCTCATCAGTTCCTGCAAACATAATATCGGTAATACGAAACCCTAATATATCGTTTGCTTTTTCAAATAAAGCTTTTGTTTCTTCATTCAGATTATACAGGTCCTGCCCCATTCCTACGAATTGAGCGCCTTGACCAGGAAATACATATGCTGTTTTCATATTTAAAATTATCTGTTCTAATGCACAAACTTAGATAAATTGTCTTTTATATACAATATCATAAAGTCGAATATCAGAAGCTGTACGCGTTACCTATACTTTAATATTTTAATTCATGAAATCGTATACAGTCAATCCGTTTATGCATCTCTTAAATTCCTTTAAGGAATAAAAAAATTAAACACTAAGATTCAGGAACAAAACTCAGTGATGTCATGCGAGCGGGATCTAAAATCTCCCGTGATGTTTCCAATAATTCTGTCGTTGAAATCGCTTTTATTTTATCAATAATAACATCTAGTTCAATAATCTGGTTGTAGTCCATCACATTCTTTGCCGCAGCAATGATCATGCTCATCCTGTTTTCCTCTGAAAGTGCGATCTGACCGATAAATTTGCGTTTTGCTTTCTGAAGCTGTACAGCACTCATCTCCTTTTCACAAAATTTATTAAGCTCCCTAAAAACAAGTTTTTTTGCTTTCTCTATCTTTTCTTCATCTGTTCCCAAATAAATACTAAATAAGCCCGAATCTGAAAACATGGTATAATTAGATTCGATTGTATAAGCTATTCCATATTTTTCACGAATGGAAAGATTCAATATCGAACTCATCCCCATTCCTCCCAGCATATTATTTAATAACAATAAACCTGTTTTTCGGTCGTCTCTAAAACTATATGCATGTGCACCGACCATATAATGGACCTGATTAATTGGTTTAGGAATCTCGACATGCGATACAGGCACCGCAACAACATCATTCCTCTCCCGCTGAATTTTATTTTCAGCAACGGATGCAAAAATTTTATTGGCAAGCCTTTCGACCTGTTTAACCGTATAATTTCCTGTAATCGAAATCACGATTTCATTTGTATCGTAATTTGACTGAATAAAATCATGAATATCGCTTTTTGTAAGTGCCAACAATTGATCCTCAAGACCGAGTATATTATGCCCCAAACCAGCTCCTTTGAATAATAGATCTTCAAAATCATCTACAATAGATTCTTCAGGACTGTCCAGATAAGAAGCCATTTCATCGACAATAACCGATTTCTCTTTATCTAATTCCTCCTCAGGAAAAGTCGAATGAAAAAAGATATCCTCAAATAGATCTAAAGCTTTATCCAAATACGGGGTCAAAAATGATGCATGTACACATGTATATTCTTTTGTCGTATAGGCATTAAGATCTCCACCAACAGCTTCCAAATGGTTTAAAATCTGATTCGTACTTCTACGTTCAGTTCTTTTAAAAAGTAGGTGCTCAATAAAATGTGCAACGCCAAATTTACCTTCTTTTTCATCTCTTGACCCTGCATTGATTAACATACAAGCATGTGTAATCGGTAGGTTTTGCGGTTGAAAAACCACACGGATACCATTGGATAAGCGTATTATTTCGTATTCCATATATTAATTTGGAGATTCTATTTAATTATTTTTAATGCCATATCGCATTATATTTCTAGGATGAAAACCAAAACCTTGACTTTCATATAATTTTTGTGCCGGTAAGTTATGCGGTTCAACCTCTAGCAGAACCAATTTACAGCCCTTGTCCTGAACATATTCTTTGACAAACTCAACAGCCTTTTTACCTAAACCTTTGCCTCTTGCATCAGCATTTAAATATAATTCGTCCAGCAAAGCTACCGTTCCCTTAAATTCAAAGCTAAAGAAATAAACAACAATAATATACCCCAGGACTAAATCATTTTCTTTAATTAGCCAAGACTGCCCCAGCTTTTCATCGTCAAGAAAAATTCTAAAATTTTCTCGGCTTACAATAGGATCGATATCATATCCATCAATTGCATAAAAATCTTGCATCATAGCAACAATGATATCAATATTTTCAGACGTTAATTTTTCAAATGTGATCATAATGCATTCGTTTAGTGGCAAAAATAACTAAATAAAAACAGTCGAATTCTATAACAGTCGAAAAATGACGTGGATGGGATATAGCACCAAACAAAAAATGGTTCTGATCTTACGATCAGAACCATTTTATCCACTTGTTTTTCGATAGGTAGGTGGTAAGCTTACATGCGTGGCGGGCGCATGCCTCCATGACCGCCACCATCTCCTGTCGGAGAGCCTAATGCAAATTTTTGAAATTTATATGTGAATAATAGCATAAAGTAACGTCCCAATCTATTAGTACGACTATCGACAACCATAGATTCACTAACTGTTCTGGAAACATTTGTTTGCTCATTTAAGAGGTCAAATGCCTGTAAGCGCACTGTTCCACGCTGACCTTTTAAAAACTTTTGTTCCACATAAGTATTGATGATAAATGGATTAGCATTTATACCATCCCCATAACCCTGATTGAATTGTTTTGACAAATCCGCCCCGAAAATTGTGGTAGGGGTAATATTTACAGAACCAATTAAGGTTGGTGTCCAAGATGAAATATTAGTGGTTCTATTTGTTAATGAATTTTCAGTATGATTATATTGATACCTAACTCCAGGATTAATCTCCAGATTCTCTGAAGGATTATATCGCAACATTAATCCTTGATTGAATACAATATTTCTAGACACATTTTTCAAACCAATATTATCAAGACTATCTGTTGATGAATAGCCTATTCTTTTGTTATAAGAAACACCTCCCATCAACATGATGTTATACGTCTTTTCTTTCAAAGATTTACCATAATGATAGAAGGAACTAATTCCAAATGGATGATCATTTGATTCATTGAGATAGCGCGTCTCAGAAATTAAAGTAGTATCGACTCCTCCTGTATTACTATTCTTTAAACGGCCCAAATATGATTTATTTAAACTTACAATTTTATTTTCTGCTAAATTTGCATTTACAAAAGCAAAGAAATTATTTCCCTTCTGAAAATCATTTTTACGAAATCTAATATTCATTTGATGATTAAACTCGGGATTTAGATTCGCATTACCCATAACAATACTGGTACGGTTGGTACTCATATCAAACGGAAGAATCTGTGTTACTGATGGCTCAGTTGTTGATCCACTATAATTTAGGGAAATATTAGATTGGCGCGAAAATTTGTATTCAAACCGTGCAATTGGCATCCAGTTCAAGTTATTACGATGAATAGGTACAGATAAATCTGAACTCAAGGCACTACCTCTTAATTGAGACGGTTGCGCGGCCGCACCAATGGAATAAGTTACTTTTTCTCCACTATACAAATAATTAGCTCCAACTCTATGCGTTGTGAACGAGTAGTCATAATTATAATCAAAGTTCAATTTAGGATCGTTAAGAATCTCATTTTCATCTTTATCATAACCCTGTTGTTGGTTTGAATTATCATATTTATTCTTATTGAAGTCATATGTAAATTCTAATTTACCGTTCTTTGACAAAGGTTCTGTGTAGTTCAATGAACCTCCCGCATTCCAACTCTTATTTTTTGCTTCTTGGATAGTTTTCTCGTAGATTGAATTTAAAGAGGCATCAGCATTATTAGGATCTTCCAATAATCGTTGTAATATTGCATTTTGATCCTTATCTGTTTTGGCGTTATTATAATTCATATTCATGAAAATATTACGGCCATTTTCATTCAACTTACGATTATATAAACCACTTATACCATAACGCGGGGCCGTTGAATTTGAAAAAATACTTTGATCTTGCGAATTATTAAATTCCTCATTTCTAAAAGTAATCGAATTTGTTACTGTATTCGCATCACCATCATCAAATCCAAACTGAGGTGTTATTTTAATATAATCCTTTGTCGATGGTTTCCATTCCAGATTGGCCTCGAAACGATGACTGGCACCAATATTATTTGAGTTTGACTTTATACTATCATTTTGCGTGATACCTCTCAAGGTAATCTCTTGAAATTGCTCGGACAAAGTAGTATTATCACTATGACTGTAGCTATAGCTTCCATAAACAGTCAGCTTATCCGAAAAATCTTTCCTTGCATTCAAACCAATTGAGCCCAATTTTGTCAAACCATCTGATCCACCAAACATACCGCCACCTCGACGACCTCCACCACCTTGTTGACGGCGAGCTCCCCCACCGGTAGTATTAAAATCAAATAATGGTGCATTTGTATTATTAAGATTTCCTAAAATAGAAATCTGCTCTCCTTCTCTCATACCCATCCACATACCGGTAGCTTGATAACGGTCTTCTGTACCGTAACCAGCACGTAAAGTTGCCATTTGCCCTTTATTATATTTGGGATCAATCTGGATATTCAAAACTTTCTCCGAATCACCATTTTTGTTGCCTGTTATATTGGCCATATCTCCATAGTCATCAACAATCTGCATCTTCTCAATGATATTGGCAGGAAGATTCTGTGTTGCAGTTTTGACATCCCCACCAAAGAAATCTTTACCGTTAATGCGTACACGTTTCACGGATTCACCTTGAGCAGTTACATTACCGTCTTTATCCACCTCAACTCCCTGTAATTTCTTCAACGCATCTTCGGCCACAGATCCATCTCGTAATTTTAGATCCTTCATGGTATATTCCAATGTATCACCTTTAACAACAATAGTCGGCACACCATCAATAACCACTTCTTCCAATAATTCTGAGGCCGGCTTTAATGTAAAGCTTGGAATAATGTATTTACTTTCTCCTTCCGGATAGGTAAACTCTTGCTCAAATCTTTCAAAACCTAAGTTTGAAACAGAAATTTTAAACTTACTCGCCTTTACATTATTAAAAATAAATATACCGGCAATCGAAGAACTGGTTACTAGGGAATCTTGATCTGAAATCAATTTTACTGAAGCTCCAGCGACAACACGAATCTTGTCATCTTTCAACATCCCTTGAACGGATTTCGTCTGTCCTTGAGCAACCCAGCTCAATAACATACTGCAAAATAAAAGGAAAGTAATCCTCATCATATACATCTTTTTGTAATTATCGGTTCTTATTCTGTGTGGTAATCCCACCAGGCTCAAATAAATCAACCCAATCTTCCCATTCATCTCATGATACGCTGTACTGAATCTTTCTAACATAAAGAATAAAGCCAACAGGTAAACAACGATCGTATACAGCACAGGGTTATATTCATTTGATACTTATACAAAAGAAGAAAATAGTAGTGTTAATAAACGTAAAACCTAAATTTTAACATAATAGTTACAATAAAACCTAATTTCACGACAGTTGGCGGGCTAATAAAAACTTTTTAAAGATGAATCGAAGTATAAAAAATCGTTCGCATTTTGTTCAAAAAATCAAATACCACAATTCATATATAAAGCTACTATAAACACATCCTTTTGCTATTAATAATATATTGTATTTTTGCTACTCAAAAATAAATAAAATGCTATTATCATATTTTCAAGATGAGTTTATAGAGGCGGGTTGTGATGAGGCTGGGAGAGGTTGTTTGGCGGGGCCAGTTTTTGCTGCTGCAGTGATTTTCCCAAAAGACTACCATCATGAAGTATTAAATGACTCCAAGCAGCTTAGTGCAAAAAAAAGAATGCAATTGCGCAGTATTATAGAGCAGGAGGCTTTAGCATATGCAGTAGCTAGCGTTTCCGCAGAAGAGATTGATCGGATAAATATTCATAATGCCTCTTATGTCGCCATGCATCGAGCTCTGGATCAATTAAAATTAAAAGCCGAGTACATTTTAGTCGATGGTAATAAATTTATTCCCTATCAGGAAATCCCCCATAATTGTATTGTTAAAGGTGACGGAAAATATTTATCTATTGCGGCAGCATCCATCTTAGCTAAAACGTACCGTGATGATTATATGGACAATATTGCAAAAGATTATCCTGAGTATGATTGGCTAAACAATAAGGGCTACCCTACAGTCAAGCACAGAAGTGCAGTACTTGCCAGAGGAATAACACCACATCATAGAAAAACCTTTAGAATAACTGATCCACAGCTCAAGTTATTCTAAAGGTTTTTAAAAAATTATTTTTAGCAACAATCTTTCTAGATTGTTGCTTTTTTATTCTTTTTGATTGAGAAGTAAATTGCAACAGCAATCCCTAATCCTAAAATTATGGACGCAATTAATGTCAATATATTACCGAGCTTATGAGATGCCGGATCGAAAATAAACTCGACCTTATGATTCCCACCTGGTAATTGTAATGCTCTCAGAATATAGTCAGCACGTATAATTGGCACCTCTTTACCGTCAACAAAAGCCTTCCAGCCTTTTTCATAATATACCTCAGAGAATACAGCAAATGCATCTGTAGGAGTAGAATATTCATAAACCATTTTATCAGGATGGTAAGAAGTCAGCTTTATCGATGCATTAACGGGCAAACCTAAACGTTTACCGTCAAATTTATCTTTAAATTCTTCACTAACAAAAGCCTCTTTTGAAGGAGTGAAACTACCAATCGCCTGCATCTCCTGCGCATTGTCTTTAACAAATGTTACTTGATCAACAAACCAGGCATTTCCAGCAGCAGAACTTCTACGTTGTATCCGTTGCCCCTTTTGTTCATCTCCTGTAATGACATAACGGACATTAAACATATCCAACACGTCTTCGTTTATAGCTCCATTAAATTGGTTCTCCAAAATCTCCTGAAACCGCATCAATTTCGCAGCATGGTAACCACCTAAAGATTTATGATAATATGACGCACGGGCATCTGAAAATGGATTTGTGGTTAAATCAATGACACGGTAACTCAAATCCTTGTCCATACGAATCAATTGATCGACCTCCCGCTCTTGAAAAGCCTGACCTGTTACCATGCGTTTCTCTACAAATGATTTGTCATTTAAAAAGCGCTTATCGACACTCCAGAGATCAAACAGAAAAACAACCGCCAATCCAATAATCAAAACATTTGCAGAAAGCTTCATCTTAATAAAAAACCATACTGCTAAAAAGGTAATCAAAACGATGGCAAAAGAACGATACGCATCTGCACTCGCCACTGCCGAACGATCTTTTATTAAATTGTTTAACCACTGATTTGCAACTGCCTGATCACCGACCTGGCTTGTCAGTTGCTCCAGCAATTGCACATCCTCTTTCTTTTTAAAACTTAAAAATAGATCTGGTACAAAAGCAACAAGTAAACAAATAGCACCTAATCCGATAAAAGTATACAGTACTTTCTTATCTAATTTCTCAATTTTATCTGCCTTTGTGATCAACTCATTCAACGTTAACACCGCCATCAATGGAATCAAAATTGCCGCGATCACCAATATCGACTCGACCGCTCTGAACTTATTGTACATCGGGAAGTAGTCAAAGAATATGTCTGAAACCAATGTAAAATTCTTTCCGAACGACAGCAATAAAATTAGGACAGTTGTTGTAAGAATCCACCATTTTAGTCTATTGTTGACAATAAATAGACCTAAAATGAAAAGAAACAATACACCAGCTCCAAAATACCATGGACCAGAAGTAAATGGTTTGTCTCCCCAATAAACCGGCATTCTACTTGCGAATTCACCTGCCTGAACAGTGCTCATTCCCTGTGCTCCAAAAGTAGACTGCAAAAACTTTGCGACATTAGACTTTTCATCCAAAATACCACTATTTCCTCCTCCATACGCATTCGGAATCAAAAATGTCAATGTTTCTCCTACACCTTGGCTCCATTCGTAAGCATATTGTTTATCTAATCCCTTTTCTTTCGAGGCATCCACTTTAGTAATATTGGCGTGACCGCGTGTACTTAATTTACTGTACTCATAAGTCGGAATTAAAATCGAAGCATTCACTAAAATAGCGACAATTACTGCAGCCAACTGTAAACCCGAAGCAATAAAAAACTCCTTGATCTTTTTATCACGAATGGCGTATACCAAGGCAAAGATTACATAAACCATCAATGCGATAAGCATATAATAAGTCATTTGTAAATGGTTGACACGGATCTCAAGAGCCATAAATAAGGCCAACAGAACTGGGCCCCAAACTCTGCTCCCTCTAAAGCACATGATCACCGCTCCTATGACAGCAGGAATAAAAGCAATAGCATACGCTTTTGTGACGTGTCCAGCTTCGATATAAATAAAATTATAAGATGTAAACGCAATAGCAACGGCGCCTAATGCGGCTAGCCATGGTCGAACACGTAATACACTCAATAAGAAATACCCTCCCAATAAATAAAATAAAACGATATCAATGGGTTGTGGAAAAACGGTTTTGACCGCCGCTAAGATATAGGTTCCAATATTATTTTCACTTGCAGACCAGATTTGATAAGTGGGCATGCCACCAAACATTGAATTTGTCCACAACGGAGCTTTTCCATCTTGAGCTTTATAATCGAACATTTCCTTCTGTGCAGCTTGAGCCTGCACAACATCACTTTGTGCCAAAGTCTGCCCTTGCCACACTGGAGTAAAATAAAAGAATACAAGCGCTACAAAAATCGCTATCACGATAAGATGTGCTGAATTTTCCTTAAACCAATTTTTCATTTATATTATTAGGTTATTAAAACTTACGAAAACCAAAAATATACATTTGATTTTACAATTTATATTATTTTCCAAACCCAAGACTTATTTCTCCTATTCCCCTTTTTGGATAAGCTTATTAATATTCGACAATTCACCAAAAAGAACCAATATATCCCCTTCTTCCAATAATGTTTCCGAAGTCGCTATACCCGAAGCCTCCTTAATTTCTTTCTTTTTGATGCTATCTTTTACCTCGGTTATCTTGAGTGTTGTCATGACGATCACTTTAAAAAGATTAGTTAGGTTAGCTTCACGAAGGGTCATTCCAACATATTTTGATGGAACTTTTGTCTCAATAATACTGTATTTTTCAGATACTTTGAATGAATCTACAATATCAATATTGTCCAAACGCATCGCTAGCCTTTCTGCAGCCTCTTCCTCTGGCATAATGTATTCGGCGATTTCCATTGCTTCAAGCACTGTTTTCTGAAGGTCCGAAACAATTCTTCCTATGATTCGCTTTACTTTTAATTGTTTCATTAAAGCTACTGTTAGCAATGAAGCTCCTTCATCCTCTCCAATAGCAATAATAACGGCATGGCAGTCCTTAAGCGGTAAAGATGATACTGCCTCCCGGTCTGTTGTATCCAGACAGACCGTATGTGTTACTTTATCTTTTAATTGCTCAACAATAATCAGACTTTTATCCGCCCCGATCACCTCATGCCCCAATTCTGTCAAATGAACTGCAAGTGATCGTCCAAAATGCCCTAGTCCTAAAACGATATATTTCATATAAATTCGATTAATAGAGTATCTTTTCCTCTGGAAAAGTGTAATTTCTTCGTGTTATATTTTTAATAAAAGCCACCAATAATGTCAATGTACCGACACGACCGACAAACATCGTCATCATTACAATAAATTTACCTGCAACACTCAAAGATGGTGTAATTCCCAAGCTCAGCCCACAGGTCGTATAGGCAGATACTGCCTCAAATAACAATGCTTTAAAACTCTTATCAGGATCTGAAAAAACCAGCAGCATAAAACTCACACCGATCGTAAATAGCGACAATAGAATAATGGCAAATGCTTTATGTACAGATTCGCCTGCGATCCGTCTTTTAAAAAGTTCAATATGCTCTTTTCCTCTTGCCAAAGCAATGATATTCATTATAGACACCGCAATGGTCGTAACTTTAACACCACCACCAGTGGAACCAGGAGATGCTCCTACCCACATGAGTAGGATAATTAACAAGACTGTGGGCATGGATACAAATGAGAGATCAACACTATTAAATCCAGCCGAACGCGAAGCATTGGCCATAAAAAATGAGGTTATCCACTCGCCCATCTGCCCCTGTTCCAAAGAAAGAGTCTTGTTCCGCTCTAACAGAAAAAAGAATATTGTTGCCAACACAACGACAACCGCATTACACGCCAGCACTAATTTTGAATTAAAACTGAAGTTCCAAGCTTTATGCTTATAATTCTTCTTCGTCACCAACCGATGATACCAGTAAATACAAGAATCTTTTACATAGGAATAAATATTCAATACGATCCCAAAACCCAATCCACCTAGTATAAATAATACAGACAAAGCCAATTGGAAGTTGTAATTAAATTTATAGCCATCATTGGTGATTCCATCCGTTAGGATCGAAAAACCAGCATTACAAAAAGAAGATACAGAATGAAAAATAGCGAAAAACACCTGATTTCCCAGAGAAGGAAAAAGAGTTGCATCTAGCGTGCTAAAGATTAATAAAGCACCGAGAAGTTCAAATAATAATGTAATAAAAATTATCGTGAGAAGTGTTTTAACCACCGATCCCACTTTATTTTCACCAAGAATTTCGCCAAACATCAATTGATTCTTGAACGAAAAACCACCTGAAAAGAAGTATCCGAAAAAACCGGTAAAAGTCATAATTCCCAATCCACCAATCTGGATCAACACCAGAATAATTGTTTGTCCAAAGAGAGAAAAGTTAGTTGAAATATCTGTCACCGATAGTCCCGTAATACATACAGCACTTGTCGCCATAAATAGTGCATCAATAAAACTCAAAGGGGCTTCTATTGTTGTTCGGGGCAACATCAACAAAACAGTACCGATAAGAATCAATGCAAAAAAACTGATAACAAATAAAATAGTGGGATTAAAATAGAAGTTATCAAAAAACAAGGTACTCTTGGAAAGCTCTGCAATAAACACCAGATAAATACCTAGATAGATCCACTGATCTTTACCGAAAAGATCAACTGCGGGAACACTTGCAAATCGCGCTATTATGATTAAAGCAAAATAGCTTAGGATCACCAGCCCTGAATAATGTTCTACTTCAATTCTTTTCAACGCAAAAATAGAAGAAGCTGTACGAAGTCCTGTCATGATGAACAAAACATAGAACATTGCATTAATGATATGATCGAGGAGGTTTGCAAGATTTGGATCTCTTACATAGCCCACATTGAAAATAACGGCAAAAGTACAGATCATGCTGACATAAAACATGATTTGATCTACAATGCTATTCTTATACTTAAAGACGAATTTTAAAAAACTCAATATTGACCCCATCTGTCACAAACATACTGATAACTTAGGAAAAACAGAACTTCCTGCCCCGATGATCATATTTCACGTGAAACCCTCTTTTTTATTCGGCGACTTTGCTCTCTTCGTCACCTTTTTTCTTCTTAAAAAGCTTCGATACAAAACTTTTCGTTTTGCCAACAACAGTATTGGCTTTCTCTACTGTATGTTGTGCGCGGTCAGCAGTACGCATTAATTTAGCTTCCCGCTCCTTGCTAAGCCCCACACATTGCTTTATTCCATCCAATAGACTTTGCCAAAGGGTCTTAAAAAAAGTGTGGTCAGCATGCCTATGCCAATTGACCTTTCCAATAATATATTCTCCAGAAAGGTTTGGATTACTACCGTTAACCAAAAGTTCATTCACCAGTAAAGAGATAAAACCTTTTCTTTTAACAGTCCCATCTTCTTTCTTCTCTAAAATGGTGATTTTTAGATCATCATAATCAAAATTAAACTTTCCCCAATTTCTGTGATCGGTTGCTTCCATATCAAAAGCTATTTTTTTGATATTTCCCGAGGCTATTTCTACATTTAAGAGCGGCTTTAAAATTTTATTAAAGGCTGGTGCCTGCATTGCTCCTACTGTTCCTTTATAAGTATGAAAACCTGTTTTCGATGTCATATCAAATCCGAATAAAACATGTAAACGCCCACTATTCATCACTTTTGTCAGAACATCGACACGCATCCACTTATTTTTAGCCAGACTTGAAACATCATTGGTCATGTTACTAATAGTCGCATAACTCTTATCGAAGGTAATCTTCCCGACCTGGTTATATTTACCACTTAACTCCGAATAGCTTATATCAGCATTTTGTACCAATACCGTATCTATTGCTAATTGCGTTTTCATATGCATTAAAGCTTGATGCGGAGATCTTCCAACTTTATTTACAGGTGTTGATTTATAATGCTTGTCCGAATAAATATCCAAGAGTCCATTTTTCAGTTGCGCTTTTCCTGCATAGATCTTCTTATTACGTAACAAACTATTAAAATCAAAAGATTCAAAACGAACCGTGTCGAATTTCATGACAACATAGCTTCCTCCTTTACCCTTTGCTTTATAATAGGCCGACTTACCCAAAATAGGTTGGTAAGCCACCTTTGTCAACATGATATTACGATCCCTAGTATTGATTTTTAATTGATCAAAATCAACCTTATAAAATCCATCAGGAGTTTTATAAGTAAATGCAGGAACTTCTATATCAACCATTTTGGTATGATAGAAACGTGTCGCATCGGAAATTGATGTCGAGTCGACCAAAACATCCTGAATCTTTATATTGACTTTCTTGATCTCAAAATCTTGGTAGATACTTTTTTGAATCTGCGAATATTTAAAATTGACCTTATTCAAATCGATTCCGGTTATGCGGATTCTTTTTAGGGTATTCTTTATTTTATCATATAAGGGTTTACTCTTTTCTGTAGATGCTGTATCATTATAGGAATGATACTTATTGATCATATGGACACTCGGAGTATCTAAAACGACATTCTTTAAATAAAGCTCTTTATTCAGCAGCATATTCCGTATAGAGAAATTACGAAATTTTAATTTGGCGACTTCGATTTGAAAACGATTATCAGGAGCTTTATTTATTCCTTCTAGTCGCGCATAAACATTGCTGTCCGAGCGTAAAACCAGATTGCTTATCGTTACATTTCCTAAAGCAAGATTAATATCCAAGTCATCATAATCAACCGTGTACAAACTATCGGTAGATGCGAGCACTATTTCTCTGAATTTTTGGTCTACAATTGGCTTCCAATGCACACTAAAATACCAAACAACCCCACCAAGCACAATCAACAGTATTACGAAAATACCGATTATCCATTTCCAAACAGCCTTCATGTAAAACGCGCTCCTCTTTTAGTAAATTTATTTGGTTATTTTTATCTAATACAAAACAACTTATTAATACTTTTGTTTGATTTTCAATAAAAGTAGATTAGTATCGATTCTTTCACTTGGTCCCAAATTCATGACACCATATAAAATAAAGCTGTTCTTCTGTATCTCGCTTAGTATAATATTACACATTTCCTGTCAAAAAAAAGAACCCTCCGTAGGCTTTTATTATTGGAAGACAAACTATAAGTCCGACACCTTATCACAAAAGATGATACAAGATCTAAAATCAAATACATTATTCGTTCGTATAATGGATATTGATTTTACTGATGGGGGTATTGAGCCCGTTCCCATCTCTCCAATTTCTTTTGAAAAAACTCTTCCATCAAATCAAACACTTGTGCCTGTTGTATTTATCAACCAAAGAATATTTACAGAATTAGATAGTCTCCAGATTAGAGGACTTGCACATAAAATGATACCTTTTGTATCTGAAAAGGCTAAACAATCCGGAAAAGAAGACTTTAAAGAATTACAGATTGATTGCGACTGGACTAAAAGCTCCCGTGATAAATTTTTCTATCTGCTAGAATACCTACAAAAGATACCTGAATTAAATGAAGTGACGATAACCACGACATTAAGGCTTCATCAAGTTAAAAATATTCAGTCCAGTGGTATACCTCCTGTAAAAAGAGCAACACTGATGTGCTATAATATGGGAAATTTAAGACAATTTGGAGATCATAATTCTATTTTAAATCAGCAAGATTTAACAACTTACCTGAGTGGAACTCTTAAAGACTATCCTTTAGAATTAGATATTGCTTTACCCCTATTCGATTGGTATGTAGCCTTTCGCGATCATCAATATATTGGTATTTCTAAGTATATCGACAAGAGCGATTTGGATGATAAATCACTCTTTACAAGAAATCCAAAGACGGAATTATTTATTCTGAACCAGGACTTACAAAAAGCGAATCTAAAAAAAGGAGATGTGATCCGTCATGAATTTATAACGAAGGAACAGTTAATTGCAACCGCCAAATTTTTAAATAAAGAACTTCAAGGAAAAGAGAAAAGAATCATCTTCTACCATTTGGCCCCAGAAGTTTTATCGAACTATAATTATGCAGATTTACAAGAAGTTATTGCTGCTTTTTAGCGCTACATTTATGCTCTATTTCAGTGAAATTGCGATTAATATCGCTTGTGGTCCCGAAATAGACCCTTATGACAATCAACAGACCTATTTCCTACCAAATCTGGAAGATAATAGCTACTCCGCTTTTCAGTTTATTCCCTATCAATTTCTATATACAGAACAGGAACCTGTACTGGAAGCGTCTGTAAATGTTACAGACTGGGTCAATCATTTAGGAAAAAATGTGAAACCAGATGATCTATACGCAGTCATGTACCAATCAAACCCGGAAACAATACAGGTTTTAAAGAATACAGCAATCCTGGATAATCTTCCAGATTCACTTCGAAATAACACATTTATTCAAAGTCTATTTCTTCCTAAAAATAAAAAGGAACTCGCTTACTTTCATTTTACAAAAGAGCAAGAACCTGTCACCAATATTGCACAAGACCCTTGGAGTCCTGATGAGCGTAATTTCGATGAAATAAAGCAATTTGCGCTTGAGGCAGAAAGTAAAATTTCGGTCCATAAGAACAATAGTTTCTTATTATTACGTTACGCATATCAAGCGGCAAGATTATTTCTTTTTGCTAAAGAATATGAAAAAAGCATCACCGTTTATGATAAATACATCGCTCGGTCAAAACTGAAATCTCCCGTATTAGGTTGGGCATTATCCAATTATGCAGGTGCTGTCAGGAAAAATGGTGAACCTGCAAAAGCTGCCTTTTTATTTTCTAGCGTATTTACGCTATCGCCCGAAAGAAGAATACTCGCGTACAACAATTTTCATTATATACAAGCAACTGATGCTGAAATTTTTGCCTATACCAAAACTAAAGCAGACAAATTCAATATCAATGCAATCATCGGTTTCAACAACCCAAATAGTACTATTGAATATCTCGAAAACTGTTATAAGCTGGATCCTGCTAATACTATAAATGCCGTACTCCTCACACGGGAGGTTAACAAAATAGAAAATTTCTTCATTAAAGACCATACATTAGGTTATAATATGTCGCAGTGGTATCATGATGAAAACAAAGAAGAAATTCAAAAACACCTCCAAAACATCCGAGAACTTGCGCTAACCATGTATAAGGATAAAAAATATATTCAACCACAAATAGGCTTAGTTACAGCGGCCTACTTGAGTTGGCTCAATGCCGAAAATGATCTCGCAAAAAAATACTTAAAGATGGTAGAGCCCAAATCTTTAAATGAAAATCTGAAAGATCAGTTACGCATTACAGAAATGTTAACCTTATTGACAGATTGGGAAAAAGAAAAATCCTTAGATGAAAATCAATTGATTGCAACACTGAAGTGGTTGCAGGAAAAAGCTAAGAAGGAAAAAAACATGGAAAACAATAATTCATGGAGTTCTTTTGAGAATGGTTCTTACAGTCTCATTTCAAAAAACATCATACAAAATATCGTTGTTAACCAATACCTTACCAAAGGAGATACCGCACTGGCAAGTTTAGCAGCAGTAAAGGGAGATATTTTTTATAACCATGGATACGTTAATGACACACTTGAAAACAACATGCAATACAGTACCATTCGGTTTTGGCAAGAAGATTTAACTCCCAAAACCTTAATACAAGTTCAAAGGTATATACAGTCTCCTGAAAAACAGACGAAAATGGTCCAGTTTCTACTTGAAGATATTAAAAAAGTAAACAGTAATTATTTAACTGAATTGATAGGGACAGCATATTTAAGAGAATTAGACTTTACAAATGCCGTAAAAACTTTCAAAAATTTACCAGGAACCTATAAATCAAAAGAATACAGCAATTGGTATGCGGAAGAAACAATTGCTCCAAATCCATTTATCGTTACGATCAATGATTATCCTAAAAAGATTGGACAATCAAGTATGACAAAACTTGAATATGCAGCTCGAATGCTCAAGTACCAGACATTAATAAAGGATGAACAAAACAATGGTAAAAAAGCCGATTACTATTTTCATATGGCTAATGGCATATATCAAACAAGCACCTATGGTAATGCCTGGTCTTTAGTATCGTACAGTTGGTCATCATATGACAACAATGCCAAACCAGACAGGTATTGGGAAAGAAACTACAAACAGGCAAAAACTGCAAAAGAGTGGTACCTAAAAGCTCGAGAATTGGCTACAAGCCTGGACTTTAAAGCCAAGTGTACCTTTATGCTAGCAAAGTGCGAACAGAAAGACTTCGAGTTAAAAGACGACATGAGATGGACATACTATGAAAATAGTAGTGAAAACCCATTTTACAAGTTCTCATTACATAATAAATACTTTCATCAATTAAAATCACAATACAGTAAGACTGCATTTTACCAAACTGCAGTCCACGAATGTACTTATTTAAGAGACTTTATAGCCAGTAAATAATACATTTACATCCGATTGTTCTCGTTATGGTAGATACTTAAATAACTATCATAACGAGAGGATTCGATTTCTCCCTCTTCTACAGCTTCTATAACGACACAACCTGGTTCATTCACATGTCGACAATTGTCAAATCGACATTGGTTCATTAGCGCTCGCATTTCTGGAAAGAAATGTGATAATTCCTGCTTTTCGATATCGACAATTCCTAACTCACGTATCCCAGGAGTATCGATTAATTTTCCACCAAAAGGAAGGTCATACATTTCTGCAAAAGTTGTGGTATGCTTTCCTTTATCAGACCAGTCTGAAATATCACCTGTCTTAACGGCGTATTCTGGAACAATTGAATTCAGTAATGTAGATTTTCCTACTCCCGAATGTCCAGAAATTAAAGTGGTTTTATCTTTAAGCACTTCCTTTAATTGATCTATATTCACGCCGTTCAAAGCTGAAACTTCGTAACATGGATAACCGATTCGCTCATAGATACTCTTATAGTCCTGTAAAATAGCTAGTCCCTCATCACTGAACAAATCCAGCTTATTGAAAATCAAAACAGCAGGTATACCATATGCTTCTGTAGTAACTAAGAAACGATCGATAAAACCAAGAGAAGTAGGAGGAGAAGCCAATGTTACAACTAAAAAGGCTTGATCCAGATTCGCACCAATAATCTGTGTTTGCTTCGAAAGGTTGACAGATTTACGGATAATATAGTTACGTCTAGGTTCCAATTCATTGATAACAGCACTTTCAAGATCCGGTTCTACTTCAAAATGTACCCAATCTCCAACAGCAACAGGGTTAGTACTTTTAATACCTTTGGTACGAAATTTCCCTTTTATACGACAGTCATAACGTTGTTCATCCTCACCCAGCACCTGATACCAACTACCCGTAGATTTGGTTACTAATCCTCTCATATAAGTTCCTTTTGTGCATATATCATCTTACAAAAATCGTAAAAATTTATTAAACTTAAGGTTTATCGTTTTTATTATCTTTGTAAGAGTTACCTTAAAATTAGCATTCGTGAAAAAACTATTTCTTCTAGATGGAATGGCCCTGATTTACAGAGCCTATTTTGCATTAAACAAAACACCTCGTATTACCTCTAATGGTTTAAATACCGGTGCGATAATGGGATTTACTAACACTTTGTTAGAAATATTAAAAAATCAGAAACCATCTCATTTAGCAGTAGTGTTTGATACTGAAGCACCCACAGCACGTCATATTGAATTTGAATCGTACAAGGCACACCGCGAAAAGATGCCTGAAGATCTTTCAGCATCAATACCCTATATCTTCAAATTAATCACCGGTTTTAATATTCCCATTATTACAAAGGACGGTTACGAGGCCGATGATATCATCGGAACGCTTGCAAAAAAAGCAGAAAAAAAAGGCTTCACCGTTTACTGTATGACGCCAGATAAAGATTTTGGACAGCTTGTGTCTGAAAATATCTTTATCTACAAACCTGCCCGTATGGGTAATGGTGCTGAAATACAAGGGGTAAAAGAAATTCTTGAAAAATGGGAAATAACAGACGTCAATCAGGTGATCGATATATTAGGTCTTTGGGGTGATGCTGTTGACAATATACCCGGAATACCGGGTATCGGTGAAAAAACAGCTAAAAAATTGATCCAAGAATTTGGATCAATGGAAAATATCATTGCAAATGCAGATAAATTGAAAGGCAAACAACGTGAAAACGTTGAAAATTATGCTGAACAAGGTTTGATTTCAAAAAAATTAGCCACCATCCTGCTGGATGTCCCGGTAGAACTTGAAGAAGAAAACTTATTAATAGAAGAACCTAATAAAGAAATACTAGAACCCTTATTCAACGAACTCGAATTTAGAACAATAGGTAAACGTGTTTTTGGAGAAACCAATAGTGTAGCAGATGCTCCTAGAAGTACAAATGGTCAAATGGATTTATTTTCATTGCCACAACAGATAGATACAGAAGAAGGAGTACCGTACACAGGGCCAGTCAATAGCCTTGAGAACACTCCACATGATTATATTTTAGTGAATACCAAAGAGGAGCAAGAAGCACTAGCAAAACAACTAGCAACACTTTCCAGCTTCTGTTTTGATACTGAATCTACGGGTTTAGATGCTAATTTGGCCGCTATTGTAGGTCTTTCTTTTGCTTTTGAAAAAGGAAAGGCATATTATGTGCCAACCCCCGCGGATCGTGACCAAGCGCAGGAGGTGATCAATATTTTTAAACCTGTTTTAGAAAATGAACAAATAGAAAAAATAGGGCAAAATATCAAATACGACATTTTGTTATTAGCGAGATATCAGGTAGCAGTAAAAGGCCCTATTTTCGATACGATGCTGGCGCACTATTTAATTGATCCGGACACCAGACATGGTATGGATGTACTTGCCGAAAACTATCTTAATTATAAGCCCCTTTCTATCACAGAACTAATTGGTAGCAAAGGAAAAAAACAAGGTAATATGCGCGATGTTGAGCTGGAGATCATCAAGGAATATGCCGCCGAAGATGCCGATATTACTTTACAGCTCAAAGAAATCTTCAAACCACTACTGGAGGAAACAAATACGCTAAATTTAGCAAATGAAGTCGAGTTTCCATTAGTATATGTTTTATCAGAGATAGAACGAAACGGTGTTCGGATCGATACCGATGCATTACAACAGTTCTCACAAAATCTTGAAATAGATATCCGACAATTGGAGGAGACTATCTATGAAAAAGCAGGTGTTAATTTCAATATCGCTTCACCAAAACAACTTGGAGAAGTGCTTTTTGATAAATTAAAATTAGATCCAAAAGCGAAAAAGACCAAAACAGGTCAATATAAAACAGGCGAAGATGTTTTATTGGCTTTAGCTTATAAATCGGATATCGTACAAGATATATTAAGTTTTAGACAGCTACAAAAACTAAAATCGACCTATGTAGATGCACTCCCTGGTTTAATTAATCCTGATACCGGTTTAATTCATACTTCATACAATCAAGCTGTCGCTGCGACCGGCCGTTTAAGTTCAACCAATCCCAACTTGCAAAATATTCCGATTCGCACAGAAAGAGGCCGTGAGGTTAGAAAAGCATTTATTCCGCGTCATGAAAATAATGTTATACTCTCTGCCGATTATTCTCAAATTGAACTGCGTCTCATTGCAGAGTTGAGTAAAGATCCAAATATGATGGAAGCATTTACTTCCGGTCATGACATTCACCGCGCCACAGCAGCCAGAGTTTATGGTTTAGAGCTAGAGGAGGTAACATCAGATCAACGTAGAAATGCAAAAGCAGTAAACTTTGGTATTATCTATGGGCAATCTGCATTTGGGCTATCCCAAAGTCTTGCTATTCCCCGCAAAGAAGCAGCAGAAATTATTGATCAGTACTTTAGTCAATATGCCGGGATAAAAAAATACATGAGCGAGGTTTTAGACTTTGCAAAAGAAAATGGATATGTGGAAACAATCCTCAAAAGAAGACGTTATTTAAGAGATATCAACTCGGCCAATATGACTGTTAGGGGCTTTGCTGAACGAAATGCCATTAATGCTCCTATTCAGGGATCGGCAGCAGATTTAATTAAAATAGCCATGCTTGGAATCCAGAAAGCGATTACCGAGCAGGGATTATCCGGCAAGATGATTATGCAGGTACATGATGAGCTTGTTTTTGATATCCCAGAAAATGAGGTAGAAATTTTTAAAGAAATCATCCAAACAAAAATGACGACCGCGATTAAGACAGAAATTCCACTGGTAGTAGAGATTGGACAGGGTAAAAACTGGCTGGAAGCACATTAATAACATTTTGTAAACAAGAATTATGAAAAAATTTCTGTTCATATTATCATCCTTGATTTTGTTGCTAAATTTTGCCTTTGGACAAGAAAAAGCAATCTATTATGAAAAATTAGATAGCAATATGTTCCGATTCTATTTTGATAAGAATTATTATTTAGCTGACAAATCTTGTGAGTTCAAATCCATAGAACGTGTTGCGACATTAAATCCGAAGACGCAAAAATTTGACGGTGCATTTAAAGACTTTAATAACAATGGCCGCTTAATTCTAGAGGGAAACTATATTAACGGAAGTAAAGAAGGTACTTTTAAAGCATATCATCCAAATGGGATATTGAAATGGGAAGCGACATTTAAGAATGATATGCCGATGGGTAACGTTATACATCGTTACCCAAGTGATAAAGTGGCTATGGAGCTTTTATATACCGATAGCGTTATTCTGATTCAAGATTTCTGGCTTCCGAACGGAACTCAAAAAATAAAAGACGGAGAAGGAAACTATTCCTTTTCAATACCATTTGAAGGCTACAATCAGTATGGTTTCGAATTTTATCTTGCAAAAGGAAAAATTAAAGATGGTAAACAAGAAGGAAATTGGCAAATTTTAGGTCATGACAAAGGAGGTAAGCAGACATTAATTGCATTGGAAAAATATCAAAACGGCAATCTACTAATCGGAGAGGATTACTTTTTGGACAATAATTACCGACAAAGTAAATTTGGAATTATTCCTTATGATGTCTTTGCTAGAGGAGAACTTCTCACATTCAAAGCATGTAATTTTGACGACTTCTCCAATTTCAATATGCTCATTAGTAAAGAATTAACAAATTCATTGATCCGAATCAATGCAGAAAACTTTACAGAAGATAGTTTTGAATACAAAACTAAATTAGATAAAGAAGGGAATCCTTCAAAAGTAGATTTTATAAAAAAGACATCCTCTGAAAATCTTAATAACATACTGGAACAATTAATTGCGGATATCAGCTTCTATTATCCATCATTAGAAAATGGTAAACCAATAGCTGATATACTTACAGTAACAGGTAAAATGTACAAGAATTCGGAAGGAAAAATTATAGTCCTACCGATAATAATTCATCGAGAAAAAGGACAATAGGACTATTTGATTATATTTGCAAAAAACTTATAGACATGAAATTTCACAAAGAAGGATATACAAGTCTGGCAATTACTGTTTTAGTGATATTTATTGCTAACGCAATCGCGGACTACTATGATGCTCCTGGAGTTATTAAATGGATTATTTACATCCTTTCAGCATTTCTTTTTATTACGATTGTTCAATTTTTCCGTAGTCCAACAAAACAAATCGTTGTACAAGAAGGAACGATCTTATGTCCTGCAGATGGAAAAGTTGTTGTGATAGAGGAAACAGAAGAGAACGAATATTTTCATGACAGAAGATTACAGGTTTCCATCTTCATGTCACCTATAAATGTACACGTAAATCGTAACCCGATTTCTGGTATGGTCAGCTATTTCAAATACCATCCAGGAAAGTTTTTAGTCGCTTGGCATCCAAAATCTTCAACAGACAATGAAAGAACAACAGTAGTTGTTAAAAATGCTAATGGCGTAGAGGTTCTTTTTAGACAAATTGCAGGAGCACTTGCCCGTCGTATTGTTTGGTATTTAAAAGAAAATGATGCTGTTACACAAGGTTCGGAATTTGGCTTTATTAAATTCGGATCACGAGTAGATTTATTCCTCCCCCTGGGAACACAGATCGATGTCAATATTGGCGATAAAGTGGTTGGAGGTAAAACGATCATAGGAAAATTATAACAATTTATTAATATAGGAATCACTAACTTAGGCTTTGGTATTTTTACTAAAGCCTTTTTTATTACATACATGAATTTTAGACAACTTGTTTTAAATTGTTCATTAGCCGTAGGATTAGCTATTTCTGCTGTTAGTTTTTACTATCATTCGGACTGGAAATCTTTCCTCATCATTTTCGCCGTTTCTACGCTGATCAGTTTTCTCATGTTCAACTTTGTATTTGAACGCTACATCTATAAAAGGATCAATACCATGTACAAACTGATTCATAACCTAAAATTAGGTAAGGATCTAAAGGACGCTTTGGGTGAACATGTTACAGCAGATCCTATAGGGGATGCCGAAAATGAGGTTAAGGCATGGGCAAAAGCAAAGAAAATAGAAATAGAACAACTTAGATCACAGGAGAAGTTTCGAAGAGAATTTTTGTCAAATGTTTCACACGAGTTTAAAACTCCCTTATTCTCTATACAAGGATATATAGAAACATTACAGGATGGGCTGATGGAAGAGGATATCGAGATGGCTAAGACATTTCTAAACAAAGCATCTAAAAATGTAGATCGTTTGAATTACCTCATTCAAGATTTAGACGAAATCTCAAAACTTGAATCTGGTAAAATGGTTTTAAATATCGAAAAATTTGATATCGTAGAACTTATTAAAGAAACGAAAGAATCTCTGGATGACAAAGCAAAAGCACATAATATAGAGGTCCAACTAAAAACTAAACCTGGTACTCCATACTGGGTGAAAGCCGACAAGCATAAGATTAGTCAAGTACTTGTCAATTTAATTGAGAATTCCATTAAATATGGTAAGAACGGGGGCAAAAGCCAAATCAGGATATTCCCACTATTTGAACAAGTTTTGGTGGAGATAACAGATGATGGTTATGGCATTGAAGAGAAAAATCTAAGCCGTGTTTTCGAACGATTTTATAGAATCGATAAAAGTAGATCTAGGGGGATAGGTGGTTCTGGCCTTGGTTTATCCATTGTTAAACACATTGTTGAAGCACATCAGCAAAATGTAAATGTAAGAAGTACAGAAGGTATAGGTACAACATTTGGGTTTACTTTAGAAAAAGTTTCGCAAATCTAATGTTAACAAAACACAACTTAACATTCCTCAAAACTTAACATTAACTTAACATTAACTTAGTAATTTCGCAAAAAATAATTAATAATGATATGTCTTTAAATAGCATTTTTCAGTATTTCGTTCCTAAGGATAAAAAGTTTTTCCCTTTATTTGAACAAGCAGGTAGTAATTTGATAGAAATGTCTAAGCTACTTAAAGAAGCCGTTAACGCTAGTGACGCGGAAAAACGTAAAGAAATCGTTCGCAAAATCGAAGATTTAGAACATAAAGGTGACAACATCACACACCAAATACACTTAGAATTAGGTAAAAATTTTATCACTCCTTTTGACCGTGAGGACATCCACGCATTAGCAAGCTCACTAGACGACGTTGCTGACTTCATCAATGGTGCTTCTAATAAAATGGATCTATACAAGGTTCAAAAAGCAACTGAACCCATGATAGAAATGGCGGATCTGATTGTTGAGGCTACTGACCATGTTGCAAAAGCAATTTTTGAATTAAAAGATTTAAAAAATATTCGTAACATCACAGATTCTTGTGTTCGTATCAACAGTGTTGAAAATAAAGCTGATTATATATTTGACAAAGCGGTAGCTGATTTATTCGAATTCGAGAAAGATGCCATTACTTTAATTAAACACAAAGAAGTATTATCTGCAATGGAAGACGCTACAGACAAATGTGAAGACGTAGCAAACGTATTAGAAAGCATCTTGGTTAAAAACGCATAATTGCGAATTTAGCATATTAACACATTCATATTATGATGTCAACATTATTAATTGTTGTAATTATACTAGCGATTGCTTTTGACTACATTAATGGTTTTCATGATGCGGCCAACTCAATTGCTACAGTTGTTTCAACAAAAGTACTAACCCCCTTTATGGCAGTATTGTGGGCCGCGATTTTCAACTTCGCAGCTTACTTTTATTTTACCGACCATAAAGTGGCCAATACGGTTGCAAAAACTGTATTAGAAGAATATATTACATTAGAAGTTATTTTTGCTGGTTTATTAGCCGCAATAGGTTGGAACCTTTTCACTTGGTACTATGGTGTACCATCCAGCTCTTCTCACACGCTTATTGGAGGATTTGCAGGTTCAGGTATGGCTTATGCTTTCATTGTAGGTGGAGATCCAATCCATGCGATTAACATTGATGCAACATTAAAAATCATTGCATTTATTGTCCTCGCCCCCATTATCGGGATGATCATATCCATTATCATTACACTTGTCATTATTAATATTGCCAAAAACTCAAGACCTGCAGTGGCAGAGAAATGGTTTAAAGTATTGCAACTCGTTTCTTCTGCGGCATTAAGTTTTGCTCATGGTGGTAATGATGCGCAAAAAGTAATGGGTATTATCTTAGTTGCAATGGTTGCAGGAGGTTATTTACCCAACACAGAGCACATGCCCGAGTGGATTCCATTAACCTGTTACCTAGCAATTTCATTGGGAACAATGAGTGGTGGTTGGAAAATTGTAAAAACAATGGGTACTAAAATTACAAAAGTGACTCCTTTGGAAGGTGTAGCAGCAGAGACTGCAGGTGCCTTGACTTTAGGACTTACTGAACACTTCGGTATTCCAGCTTCTACTACACATACCATCACCGGTTCAATTATCGGGGTAGGTATTGTTAAAAGAGTTTCGGCAGTAAGATGGGGAGTTACTATTAGTTTATTATGGGCCTGGGTA
The DNA here is from genome assembly GCF_012030425.1 of Sphingobacterium sp. B16(2022). Lineage (GTDB taxonomy): Bacteria > Bacteroidota > Bacteroidia > Sphingobacteriales > Sphingobacteriaceae > Sphingobacterium > Sphingobacterium anhuiense. Next base: position 905,045 of record NZ_JAAUVN010000003.1, read on the forward strand.
TTAACTATTCCTGTCTCCGCATTGCTTGGGGCGATCACATTGTTTATTATACACTACATATTGTAATAATTTAAAGTATTTTCTCAAAAAAATATAAAGTAAAACAAAAATTTGGTACATTCGTCCGGATTTTTGTTTTACTGCTTTGCAATAAAAGCGGGAAAAATGAGTTTTTATTATAGTAAGAATTAAAACAATTGATCCTTTTTTAATTTCGGCACGGTGTTTGATTATTTCAAACCGTGATTGCACTTTAAACAATTGCATACAAAACAAGAACAATTAAAATTTAATAATAACCTTAAAACAAGAGTATGAACTATTCTACAATTAAAAAAACAGCTGTTGCTGCTTCCTTAGTTGCCGCTTTAGGCTTCGCTGATGTAGCACAAGCTCAAACTGTATTTGGTGGAAGATCACAATACAGAACTTGGTCAATCGGTGTTCAAGGTGGTATCACTACACCTAACGCTTTGGTCGGTGGATCTAACAACTTCGGTCAGAAAGTTGGTTACTTCCAAAATAAAGTAGGTGAGTACTACGGATTAACAGTTCGTAAACAATTTTCTCACTTATTCGGTTTAGAATTAGAAGGTAACCGTGGTAAAGTTAAAACTTTCAACAAAAACAATGCAGTTGAAAGTACAAAATGGCTTTCTGGTGGTGCTAAATCTGCTGAAACTGAAGTAAACTGGGCTGCTAGCTTAAATGGTGTATTCCAATTAGGTACTATCGATTTCTTGAGAAGAGAAAATTCAGTAAACTTTTACGCTAAAGTTGGTTTAGGTGTTATGGCTAGTAATCCTGTTCAATTTGCGAACAATGACTTTACTGGTGCAGAATATTCAAACAAAGGTAAATGGGGTGAAGAAATTTTCGGAGACCGTGAAAAAGTTGGAGATAGAGATTTCAAATTGTCTGCTTACGTTCCGGTAGGTGTTGGTGCTAAATTCAAATTATCTGAAGTTGTTGCTTTAAACTTAGGTTACACAATGAACTTCACTGATGACAACTTATTGTTTGGCCCAGGACGTTCAGATGTTAAAGGTAAATTCTCTAACGTATACGGTGGTTTAGAATTCACTTTAGGTTCAAGAGACAAACAAAACTTGACTTTTGCTAACCCAGTTGCTACAATGTATGATGAATTGAAAGATCCTTCATTACGTAACGAAGTTGAAGCTTTAAAACAACGCGTATCTACTTTAGAAGGTACAGTTAATGCTTTAAATACTGATTCTGATGGTGACGGTGTTTCTGATAAATTCGATAAAGAGCCTAACTCTCCTGCAGGTGCAGTAGTTGATGGATCTGGTCGTCAAATCAAATTCCCTGAGCCAGTTGCAAATGAATTCACTTCATCAAACGGTTACGTTGCTCCTATTCAATTTGAATTTGATAGCTCTGTATTGAAAACTCAATCTTACGCTACATTAGACAAAGTTGCTAAAGAAGTTCGTGATAACAACTCTTCTGTTACTTTAGATGGTTATGCATCTGCTGAAGGTTCTGAAGCTTACAACGTTTCTTTATCTAAAGACCGTGCTAACGCAGTAAAACAATACTTAGTTAACGCTGGTGTTGCTTCTTCTAAAATCACAGCTAACGGTTACGGTGAGGCTAATCCAGTAGCATCTAATGCAACTGAAGAAGGTCGTGTTCAAAACCGTCGTGTTGAGATCAAAAAATAATTATAGCTAACATATAATTTAGAAAGCCGATTCTTGCGAATCGGCTTTTTTATTTTGCATACTTTAATCCGTATCTTTGTAAAGTGAAATTAATTTTGTTAGTAAATTAATTAGACATAGTTATTAAAAATCACTATTTTCAACTAAGTTGGGTTTATTGATAGATTAAATAAGGATGATGGAAGAGGAATTTGATTTTGAATCCCCTGAGGAAAGAAAAATCTCGGTGGATCGGTACGAAGAAATGATTAGGAACGAAGACCAATATTTCTTTGATTCCAAAGCATTTGAAGGGATTATAGACTATTACATTGAAAAAAATGATCCTATAAAAGCATTACAGGTTGCCGATTATGCAATTAATCAGCACCCTTTTGATATTACATTTTTACTCAAACAGGCACAACTCTATTCTTCAACACAGCAATTTGATAAAGCGTTGCATGCACTGGCAAAAGCGGAATTGTTAGAACCCTCTGAAGGAGATATTTTTTTTATCCGAGGCGGAGTCTATGGTTCTAGAGGGCAATTTAACGAAGCTAAGGAACAATTATTCCAAGCATTGAGCCTCTCTGACAATAAAGATGAAATCTATTTCCACATTAGCGTAGTTTATCAGGGAGAAGGTGATTTTGAAAAAGCGATTTACTATTTAAAGAAAACGCTAGAACTCAATATGGAAAATCAGGAAGCACTTTATGAACTCGCTTACTGCTATGACATATTGGACAAACAAGAGGAGAGCGTAGAGTTTTATAAAAAATACATCGATTCAGAGCCTTACTCTTATTATGCCTGGTATAACCTAGGTAACGCATATCACAAGCTGACGCAATATCCGGAAGCTATTGATGCTTACGATTATGCTATTTTAATTAAAGAAAATTTTTCTTCAGCATACTTCAATAAAGGAAATGCTTTAGTAAACCTTGATCGTTATCAGGAGGCTCTAGAGGTCTATAAACAAACTTTTGAATATGAAAAACCTAGCGCCGACACCTATTGTGCTATAGGAGAATGCCTAGAAAAATTAGAGCAAATGGAAGAAGCTCGAGTTTTCTATAAAAAAGCAGTCAAAATGGACGGTGATTTAGCTGATGCCTGGTTTGGGATAGGCGTTACACTAGACTTTGAAGAAAGACACTTTGAATCACTCCATTTTTATAAAAAAGCACTTGAACTTGACGATGCTAATCCAGATTACTGGTTTGCAATCGCGGATGCTCGCTATAAATTAAAACAGATTGATCTTGCACAAGAAGCCTATGCTAAGGTTGTCGCATTAAACCCGTTAGATGTTGATGCCTGGTTAGATTATTCTTCGATCTTCTTTGAACAAGATAAAGTAGATGAGGCAATTGAAATTGTATCGGAGGCTATTACGAATAACCCAGAAGCTGCCGAATTATATTTTAGAATGGTAGCCTATTTATTTGCTAATGGCAAGTACAATGATGCTATAGTTTTTCTTGAATTAGGCTTGGCAACCGACCCTGAAAAACATTATATTCTTTTTGATTATCTTCCGCAATTGCAAGGAAATCATATTATTTCAGAAATCATAAAAAAATATACTCCTAAATAAATGAAGAAATTAGGACTCATCGGTTTTCCATTAGGACATTCATTTTCTAAAAAATACTATCTGGATAAATTTGATAAAGAAATTATTACAGATATTAACTATGATTTATATAGTATAGAAGACATTCGGGAATTTGAACGGATTTTTAACGATCAAAACTTTTATGGTGTTAATGTAACAATACCACATAAGATCAATGTGTTACCTTATCTTCAGGAGCTATCTCCTGAGGCCGAAGCAATTCAGGCGGTCAACTGTATTCAGATTAAACATACGCCGTCAGGACCTTACTTAAAAGGCTTCAATACGGATGTTTACGGCTTTAAAGAATCGCTGAAACCACTCCTGGAAGAGCAACATACAAAAGCATTGATTCTAGGCAATGGGGGTGCAGCGAAAGCTGTGGAGTATGCATTAAATGAACTTGGAATTACTTATAAATTTGTTAGCCGGAATAAAAGTGAAAATAATCTGATTTACAGCGAACTTGATGCCGACATCCTCAATGAACATTATATTATTATTAACTGTTCGCCTGTCGGAACTTTCCCTAATATGGAAGATGCGCCCAATATTCCCTATGAATATATTGGCAATAAGCATTTATTATACGATCTTGTTTATAATCCAGCAGAAACCGCATTTCTTAAAAAAGGGAAAAACAATGGTGCAAAAATTAAGAATGGACTGGAAATGCTAGAACTTCAGGCAGAAAAAAATTGGGAAATTTGGAATGAATTGTAATTATAATTATTCATTCACAGTGGCCTTATAGAAGATCAGTTGAATACCTTACATTCGAAATAAAACTTTATTTTTACAAATTATGTTGCAGATCAAGACTTTTACCTTTAACCCTTACCAAGAAAATACGTACGTCATTTATGATGAACAAAAAAACTGTGTCATCATTGATCCCGGCATGTATGGACCTGCTGATGAAAGAACGTTAACAGATTTCATTGAGCAAAATAGTTTAAATCCAAAGATCTTATTAAATACACATTGTCACATTGACCATGTGCTAGGTAATAGATTTATATTTGACACTTATGGTCTTTATCCCCAGTTTCATGAGGGAGAACTTCCGGTATTGATCGAGGTACAGAACTATGCTCCACAAATGGGTTTCAGGTATGATATCTCCCCGATTGGAGAAACATTTCTTACTGAAGAAAATGTGATAAAGATTGGTGATCATGAATTGAAAATTATATTTGCTCCTGGTCATTCCCCTGCTCATTTATGCTTTTATAGTGAGCCGCAAAAATTTCTGATTGGCGGCGATGTTTTATTTAAAAACAGCATTGGTAGAACAGATCTTCCAGGAGGTAACCATGATTTGTTATTAAAGAATATCAAGGAAAAAATATATATACTTCCCGATGAAGTTACTATTTATCCTGGGCATGGACCGACTACGACCATCGGTTTTGAAAAAGCGACCAATCCATTTATTAGAGGCTAATCACAATGAACTTACCATACCTTTTTGCTAAAAGATACTTATTTTCAAAAAAATCTGTTAATGCGATCAACATTATATCAGGTATTAGCATCGTTGGCGTTATGGTAAGCAGTGCGGCACTCATTATCTTACTTTCTTCATTTAACGGTATGGAAAACCTGATAATTTCCATGTACAGCCAATTTGTGCCAGAAATAAAGATAGAACCTGCCCAAGGAAAGCTGTTTGATGCAAATCAACCTCCTATCCTTGCGCTAAAGAAAGATTCCAATGTAATCGATTACACCGAAGTACTGCAGGAAAAGGTACTATTGGAATACGATAACCGCCAGTATATTGGTACTATTAAAGGTATTCAGGCAAATTCAATAGACCATAAAAGCAAAGACAGTTTATTAATAAGTGGAAGTTATACCTTGCAAACTGACAGTATTCCATCTGCCGTTATTGGAGCAGGTGTTCAAGCAAACTTGGGCGTATCTATTCACGGTGGCCTCCGTAATATTGATGTATATTCACCTAGAAAGGGAGCTAAAAATGCAGCAAATCCTGCCGATGAATTTAATATCAGATCTATACAGCCAAAAGGAATATTAAAAAGTCAACAAGATTTTGACAATTTAATTATCACCCCAATTTCCTTTGCACAAGAAGTGCTTGGAGAATATGATCGCGTTTCAGCAATTGAATTTTATATAAAAGACAAAGCAAATCTTCAACATTTCAAAAAGAAACTACAGACGGATCTTGGAGAAAAATATGTTGTAAAAAACAGGGAAGAACAAAATCCGACTCTTTATAAAAATGTTCGCGTTGAAAGATGGGCCGTATTTTTTATTTTGACATTGATCAGTATAATTGCCCTTTTCAATATTGTAGGATCATTAACCATGCTCGTACTAGATAAAAAAGAAGATATGAACATCTTAAAGAATCTCGGTGCTAACAGCTCGTTAATACAAAGAATATTTTTCTATGAAGGACTAATGATATCCTTAGTGGGTTGTGTAACGGGCTTGCTAATTGGTTACATCTTTTGTTATTTACAAATAAACTATGGTATCATAAAAGTGGAAGAGGGAGCTAATATGTTAATTGACAGCTACCCCATTGCAATCCGTTGGACAGACTTTGTCATCGTCTTCTTTACCATAACAAGTATAGCCGGATTAATTGCCTATTTTACTTCGAAAATAAGTGTACTGGAATTAAATAAATTAGAAGCGACAGAATAAAGGATAGTTTACTTCCCTTTTTTCCCTTTGGAAATTTGTTGAATTAAGCTGCCCCAAGCAAAAGGGTTTAATAGAGGATTCGCATACCGCTGATTAATAACTTTATTATTCATACTGCGATGATTATCATTTACATTATAATTATGCATCTCATCGGCAGTTCGAGGTACTCTAGCTGCCAAAGCATCTAAAGATTCCTTCGACAAATTTCGCTTCGCACGAATAATATTGTCTGAATCAACCTCCAGATTCATAAATGCAATGTTAAATTCCTCAATACTTGCCCAAGGATAAGGTGTCACCATCGGTAACTCCGTAATCAGATTTTTCATAACGATCGCAGTGGACAAACGATCACCCTGAATATTTGGAATAACATACCTTAAGGTCTCATAACCGACAGATGTAAAACGGAGCGTGTCTCCGACATGCGCTACAAAAGAGAAAAAGCCCTCGTTATTGGCCATATAGGCTTCATTGCGAAAGCTTTCATTCGTTATAGTTGTATAGCCCACAGGAAGACCAGAGCTAATCGTTTCTACAATACCACTAAACTGCAAGATTTTACGCTCTTGGGAATATGAAGCATACCCAGAGAGGATGAAAAATAGAACAAAAATAAAGTGGTAGTTGAATTTCATAGCACAAATCTAAGACATTAACAGTTACACTGCTGTTAAATTGTGTTAATTAAAGCGGTCAATTATAATGCCTTAGGTGTCGGCAAACTAGCATTAGGGTCATTCATGTCCGTAATATTAATCGCTTCCACAGCAGTAATTTCAGGCACAGCCTTTCTAATAGCTTGTTCAAGACCAGCCTTAAAAGTCATAATACTCATAGAGCATGAAGCACATGCTCCTAATAATTTCAAACGAACAACATTATCTGCAGTGATTTCTTCCACACTAACATCACCACCATCAGTTTCCAAATACGGTCTAATTGTATCCAATGCTTGTTCAACTCTTTCTTTTAATGTCATACTAAAAACAATTTGAATGTAAATATAATCAAAATTTACTAAAATGATAAGAAGACTATCCGATTGATACTGTTTTTAAACAAGCAAATGACAATAGTATTAACATTCCAGAATTTATGGTTAAAAAAAGTTAATATGATTAAATTCATTGTATAGCTTCCAATATTGCACTATATTGCAACATAAAAATTTAATTGATTAGTATTACAAATTCACTTATCTTTGTAAAATGTTTTTAAATAGGCGTATAGCGGCTTTATGTGCCGGAATTTTGTTATTGGTATCGTTCAGTAGCTGTAAGAGTAAGTTTGAGAAGTTGCGAGCAAGCAATAATATCGCTCAGAAGTACGAAGAAGCGGTAAAACTATACGAAAACAAAAAATATAGCAAGGCTTTAATATTGTTCGAAGATTTAAGAACTAAATTTAGAGGACAGGCCGAAGCAGAAAATTTATATTATTTCACAGCTTTTGCAAGCTACAGACTAAAGGATTATACCTCTGCACGTTATCATTTTAAAGATTTCGCAGATGTTTATCCCAATAGTCCTAGAGCCGAAGAATGTCGTTTTATGTCTGCATATTGTTATTATCTAGATTCTCCAAAGTCAAGTCTTGACCAAGAGAATACAAGGAAAGCAATCGATGCACTACAGTTATTTGTCAATTTGTATCCTGAATCTGAAAGGGCAAAAGAAGCTGGTGAATTAATTCAAAAGCTGCGTGATAAATTAGAGCTTAAAGCATTTTCAAATGCTAGGTTGCTCTATGACATGGGATTAAACGATGACTATAGAGCTGCTGTGATTGCATTGCAAAATGTATTGAAAGCCTATCCTGATACCAAGTATGCAGAAGAAATTGAGTACCTTACGGTAAAGTCTCAGTATAAACTTGCAACTCAGAGTAGTCCTGTCAAGCAAGCAGATCGCTTTTCTGAAGTTATTGACTATTATCGCTCTTTTGCAATGTCATTCCCGAATAGCAAATATATGAAGGAAGTTGAATCTCTTCGTGATAGCGCCGAGAAAAAAATGAAAACTGCGGCGACCTACATGGCAACTGTTAATAAAGCCATAGCCGAACAAGAAAAAGAAAGAAAAGCAGCAATAGCCGCTAAAGAAAATAAAGATAATAAAGATAATACCCAAAAAAATGAGTCAAAAAAATAACAGCACTGTAGCAACTTCAACTGTAACTCGTGATTTAAGACAATTAGACACCGTTACCGACAATATTTATGAGTCAATCGTAGTGATCAGCAAACGTGCTAATCAAATTTCTGTTGACATCAAAGAGGAGTTGAACAGCAAACTTGCAGAATTTGCTACTAACAATGATAACTTAGAAGAGGTATTCGAAAACCGTGAGCAAATTGAAATCTCAAAACACTATGAGCGTATGCCAAAAGCTACACTTATTGCGATTGATGAATTCTTACACGATAAGGTTTATTTCAGAAATCCCGCTAAAGAGCAAGAATAATTTGCTTTATCTCAGTTGATATGAGCTTAGCTAAAAAAAATATTGTGATTGCTGTATGCGGTAGTATTGCCGCATACAAAATTGCACATTTGACTAGACTGCTAGTTAAAGAAAAAGCGAATGTTCAGATCATTATGACAAAAGAAGCGGCTGAATTTATTACGCCACTCACGTTGTCAACCCTTTCAAATAACCCCGTTTTAATCGATTATTTCGATCCTAAAACAGGGGAATGGAATAATCATGTCCATATCGGATTACAAGCTGATCTGATACTGGTTGCACCAGCAACTGCCAATACTATTGGAAAACTCGCAAATGGAATCTGTGATAGCTTGTTAACTGCGGTCTACCTATCTGCAAAATGTCCTGTGTTTATAGCTCCTGCGATGGATCTAGACATGTGGAAACATCCCTCGACTCAAAACAATATCCGCTTACTCCAATCCTATGGAAACAGAATAATTCATCCAGGTAATGGAGAACTAGCTAGCGGCTTAATTGGAGAAGGAAGACTTGCAGAACCTGAAGAAATTTTAGATTTTATTACGCAAAGCTTTTCTCCTCAACTCCCTTTAAGCGGAAGGAATGCATTAGTCACTGCTGGACCTACATATGAAGCGATAGACCCTGTACGATTTATTGGGAATCATTCTAGTGGAAAAATGGGCTATGCTTTAGCAAAACAGCTTGTAGCTCTTGGTGCTAAGGTAACCTTAATCAGTGGACCTACCGCTTTAGACGCCCCGCAAAACGTAGATCGTATTCAAGTTACTTCTGCACATGAAATGCTTGAAGCTGTCGTACAACATTTTTCACAATCAGACATTATTGTTATGAGTGCTGCTGTTGCGGATTATACTCCGATCGAAGTTGCTTCGCAAAAAATAAAAAAGAAAGAAGATCAATTCTCCATTGCACTCAAGAAAACGACAGATATTCTAGCATCTATCGGAACTAAGAAAACAGAAAAACAGCTCTTAATCGGCTTTGCTTTAGAAACAAATAACGAAGTTGAGCATGCAAAAGATAAATTAATACGTAAAAACCTGGATTTCATTGTCTTAAATTCAATGCAGGATAAAGGAGCAGGTTTTGCAACAGATACCAATAAAGTAACTGTAATTGACCGTTTTCAGCATATTCAAGAATTTACATTAAAATCAAAAGAAGATGTTGCAAAAGATATTTGTCAACTGATCGTACAACACCCTATTTTAACTCAAAAATAGTACTATTAACTATAGCTTCTCCTCAAAAGCCGAACAAGATACTATTCCATCATAATTAAAACTGATCAGATATTGCACGAGCTCTTACCAAGCTGTTCCCTGTTAGATCACCCCATCATAAAACAAATAACAGTTTTCTAAATATTTTCCAAGAGCCTTTTTCATTCAAGAAAAGATTAAAATAGATGAAGGCACTCTTTCATAATTAACGTATTTTTGTGCTATGAAAGATTTCAAAAAATATTATATAATACCTGCAGAGCCAGAAGAAATATACCTAGCACTGACGACGGACATTACCATACGTCTTTGGACAGGTGATTTAGTAGAAATCGATCCTGTTATCGGTGGTGAGTTCTCGATGTGGGATGGTGCTATCACAGGAAAATTTATCGATTTGGTTCCCAATAAAACGATTGTTCAGCAATGGTATTTTGGAGAAGAAGAGGCTGATTCCATTGTTACCATCAAACTACATGAACACAAAAAAGGAACTTCAGTCGAGATAAACCACGTCAATATACCTGATGAAGCTTATGATGATATTGTTGATGGATGGGATGATCCATACATGAGCTCTTTATTAGACTTCTATACAGAAGATGGACGTTAAGAGCCCTTTTAAGGCTCTTAGCTTATTTATAAAAGAGTTAGAGGTCCAAGTTACCGACTAATTCTTTTAAACCTATCTCAGACAGCTTAGCCTGATAGCTAGCCTCTTTAAGCCTACTCATAGCATTTACATAGTTTTCTTGAGCATCTCTAAATTCAACTGCACTTATCGTACCTATCTTATACTTGTCTAAAGTTATATTTAAATTTTGCTTTGCGATTTTTTCATTTCGCTCTTCCAGTTTAGCTAAGCTGATATTTGTCACATAGCTTTGATATGCTTTCAAAATAGTGGCATTAATGAGTTCTTTGGATCTCTCAATTTGAATCGAGGCTTTTTCCACCATTTGTTTAGCCACTCGCTCACTCCTCCGTTGATTAAAACCATCAAAAATATTCATCGATGCCGTTACACCATAAGTCAAACCTCTTGCATTAGATTGAGAAACAAATCCCAAACTAGATTCTGATGACGAAAAGTTATAGCCAGAATTAAGACGAACAACAGGTAAGCGTTTCGAGCGGACATCCTTTTGCTCCAGCTCGGCCAAACGTTTATCCAATTTGATTAATTGGAGCTCGATGTTTTGATTAGTAGCCTGTTCTAGTAAAGCATTAATTTCCAAATTCTCATTGAATTGAAACTCATATTGAACCTCAAAATCTATCGTTAAATCCCGAGCCATCAATCTATTTAACTCCGTTTTCAAATTGGCAATTGTTTCCAATTTTTTTAATCGCAAGGATTGGTCCGCATTTAAGTTCACCTGTACATTGAGAACTTCCAATTTAGAAGCTTTTCCAATTTGAAAACGATTTTCTGCCGTTTTTAAACGATCAGTGGAAATAACTATTGAAGAATCTATGGTGTGCAAAAGATTCTCTTCCAGAACAATTGTATAATACATATTCAGCACATCGCCAACAGTCGTTAAAATGATCGATTTCAACTCGAGGTCACCCCTTGCTTTCAGTTGATTCAATTTCTCGTACCTCGCAAACATACCAAAGCCATCAAAAATGGTCCAGCCTAAACTAACACCATAATTCATGCTGTTATTTTTTGCGTTTTCCAACTCTCTCACCTCACCTGTACTTTGTGTTTGCTTGGAATTTTGATTACTGTTGCTCTGGCTAAAATTTGCAGTAAGATTTGGTAAGATTCCAGCATTCCCATATGTTGCATTTTCCTTAGCGATGATCACATCCTTCTTTGTCAACAATACATCAAAGTTATTTTCCATAGCTATAGCAACTGCATCGTGAGCAGTAAGTACATTTTGTGAGAAAGCACTGCCTACAGGAATAAAAAGCAAGGCTAGTAGATAAAAAATCTTATTCATATTAATCTTCAATATTCGTCAGTTCAGGATTGTGTTTCTTTATTCTAGACCACATTAAATAGATTGCAGGAATCACAAATAAAGTCAATACGAGTGAAAACATAGTTCCTCCTACGATAACAACGCCCATTCCTATACGACTTGTAGAGGCTGCTCCCAATGACAAGGCAATCGGCAATGCTCCAAGCGCGATTGCTAAAGACGTCATTAAAATCGGGCGTAATCGTCCAGCAGAAGCCTCAACAATTGCATCATATTTAGATTTCCCCTCTTCTCTTAACTGATTGGCAAATTCTACAATTAGAATACCATTTTTCGTTACCAGTCCAATCAACATAATCGTTCCAATCTGACTAAATATATTCCAAGACTGACCAAATAACCAAAGTGAAAATAATGCTCCTGCAACGGCTAGTGGTACTGTAATAATAATGACGAAAGGGTCAATAAAACTTTCGAATTGCGCTGCTAAAATCAAATAAATTAAAAGTAAAGCCAAACCAAAGGCAAACATTGTATTGGATCCACTCTCTTTAAAATCTCTCGACTCACCACCTAAATCTGTCGTAAAAGTCTCATCCAGTACCTTGGCTTTAATCCGGTCCATTGCTTCTATTCCTTCTCCTAAACTCTTTCCTGGGGCTAAACCAGCAGAAACAGTAGCAGACATGTAGCGATTATTATGATATAGCTGAGGAGGGCTGCTCCGTTCCTCAATCTTTACAATATTATCCAGCTGAATCAATTGTCCATCCTTGTTCTTAACAAAGATCGAGGCAAGGTCGAGTGGCGTACTCGTATCTTTTTTATCAAACTGACCAATAACTTGGTACTGACGCCCATTCATCATAAAATACCCAAATCGCTGTCCAGAAAGAGACATTTGTAATGTTTGAGCAACATCTAATATAGAAACACCTAAACTTAGGGCCTTTTCACGGTCAATATTGACATAAAGCTCAGGTTTATTGAATTTCAAATTAACATCAGAGATTGAAAAAGTTGGATCATCATTCACCGCGTCCATAAATTCAGGTATTTTCTCTTCCAACTTCTGAAAATTAGGAGCCTGTATAATATATTGAACAGGTAGCCCTCCTCTTCTATTCACAGAGATAGTCGGTTGTTCCATAACTGAAACCTTAGCTTCAGAAGAAGATCGCGTTAAACGGGACAAATCACGTGCTATTTCCGCCTGCGTACGCTCTCGGTCCTCCTGCTGTACAAGACCAAGACGAATCATACCACTATTAGCCGCGGCTGACCCAAATCCGGGAGAAGTAATCACCAAACTGACATCTTTTTCAGGAACTGAATCATTGACAAGAGTTGTTAATTCAGTCATAAAACGATCCATATAATCATAAGATACACCCTCAGGAGCAGTGACTCGCACTGTCAGATAGCTTCTATCGTCATAGGGAGCCGTTTCCTTTGGTAATAAGCTAAAGAAAAGATAAATAAGACCAAAACAAGCTAAAACAATTGGATAACTGATCCATTTCTTTTTCAAAAATTTTATCAGAGAACTTGCATATCCATCTGTTAGCGCCACAAAATAAGGTTCTGTCCGATCATAAAATTTAGTTTTCTTCTGTTCTCCGCCCTTCATTAAATAAGCATTCAACATCGGAGTTAATGTTAAGGAAACAAATGCTGAGATAAGTACAGCAGCTCCAATAACGATTCCGAACTCCCTAAAAAGCCGACCTACGAATCCCTCTAAAAACACGACTGGTAAGAATACAGCGGCAAGTGTAATAGAAATCGATATAACAGCAAAGAAAATTTCATTAGAACCTTTAATAGCCGCCTGAATAGGAGACATACCTTCTTCCACTTTCTTAAATATATTCTCTGTGACGACGATACCATCATCAACAACAAGTCCTGTAGCAAGAACGATCGCTAATAACGTTAACACATTAATCGAGAAACCACAGAGATACATCACAAAAAATGTAGCAATTAATGAAACAGGTATATCAATTAAAGGTCGAAATGCAATCGACCAATCCCGAAAGAATAAGAAAATGATGAGGACCACCAGTACAACAGAAATCAATAATGTTTCCGCGACTTCTAGAACAGCACGCTTAACAAAAAGCGTATTATCAAGCGCTATTTTCATGACAATATCATCAGGGAGGTCCTTTTTCAACTGATCAAATTCCTTGTAGAAACTTTTTGCAATTTCCAGATAATTCGTACCGGGCTGTGGGATCACAGCCATACTCAACATGGGTAATCCTGAGTCAGACATTTTAGTTTCGAAATTTTCAGCCTCTAGCGCAGCTTTCCCAACATCACTCAGACGGATAATACTATTTCCTGTCGATTTAATAATAATATTATTAAACTCCTCTTCCGAAGCCAAGTTACCGATGGTCTTTACTGTCAGCTCCGTGTTAGAACCCGTTAATTTACCAGAAGGTAATTCAACATTCTGTAGGTTTAAAGCAGATCGCACATCCAGAACAGTAACACCATAAGAATTCAATTTGACTGGATCTAGCCAAAGTCGCATAGCATATTTCTTCTGCCCCCAGATTTGTACCGAACTAACCCCTGGAATTGTTTGAAGACGCTGTGAAATCGTATTTTCAGCATAATCAGACAATTCCAAAATATTCTTTTCAGAACTTTGCACTGTCATGGTAATAATAGGTTCAGAGTCTGCATCAGCTTTTGATACCACAGGTGCTGCATCAATATCCTGAGGTAGACTTCGAACAGCCTGTGACACCTTATCGCGCACATCATTTGCCGCTTCCTCTAGGTTTTTACCTAGATTAAATTCCACCGTTATATTACTAGTACCTTGATTACTCGATGAGGAAATATTTCGGATCCCATCGATGGAATTAATAGCCTTCTCCAAAGGTTCCGTAATCTGAGACTCGATAATATCGGCATTAGCACCAGCGTAACTTGTCCTAACCGATATTTGAGCCGGGTCAATAGAAGGGAATTCTCGTACACCCAAGTAGGAATAACCAATGATACCAAATAAGATCAACATCAAATTCAGTACAATAGTTAATACTGGGCGTTTAATACTTGTTGTAGATAAACTCATATAACACGATTAACGTAATTTAACCTTCACTTTAACATCATTCTTCAGCGACATTACTCCTGTAGTCAAAACAGTATCACCGTTCATTAAACCAGACAATACATTCACCTTATCCTTAGTTCTTCCTCCTGTTTCTACAATCACCTCTCTTGCTTTCCCCTCTTTTACAACAAATACTTTCTTTCCATTCTGTATAGGAATTAGTGCTTCGGAAGGAACCATTAAAGCATCATCAATGCTCTCCAGTGGTAAGATCACATTCACAAAGACACCAGGAACAAATTTATTATTTGAATTATCAGCACGAGCTTTTATTAGTAAAGTTCGAGTTGTCAAATCAACAGCAGGATCAATAGCAAAAATTTCTGCTGCAAAAACCTCCTTAGATTCAGGAATTGTAAATGAAATCTTTTTACCCACCGACACTCTTCTTACATACTTTTCTGGGATCGCAAATGATAATTTAACACGATCTGACTTTACAAGTTTCGCAATAGGGGTAGTAGGAGTGATATATGCGCCTTTAGATACAGATCGCAAACCAATTATTCCAGAAAATGGTGCCCGTATGTATGTTTTAGATAATTGTGCTTCGATATATGCGATTTGCGATTTCGCCGTTCTATAATCAGCACTTGCAATATCATACTCCTCTTGACTAATCGCCTCTTTCTCCAGTAGCAGTTTTGCTCTTCGTTCATTTTCCGAAGTCAATTGCGTTCTTGTTTTAGCTTGCTCTAATTGTGCTAATAAATCTGAGGCAACGATTTTCACAAGTATAGCACCTTTGTTTACGCGACTTCCTTCAGAAAAATTTAATTGATCTATTAATCCAGAAACCTCAGAACGAATTTCCACTTGTTCATCTGGTTCAATGGTACCTGTCAGATTAAGGTTATCAGCGAACGATTCAGCAAAAATAACAGCACCATATACAGACATGGTAGCCGCTTTTCCTTTTCCGGCTGTCGGAACTTCATTCTTCTCTTTATTTGTCGTTATTCTTTGCCAGATCAAGTATCCAAATACAAGAATTAGTAGCGCAATGACAATATATTTAATTTTCATAATCCAGTATAGCATATAGAAATGCGTAAAATACATTTCAATATTCAAGTTTATAAAAATTTAACGACTAAATAAGTAGAACTTCGTAATATTGTTATGATAATAACAGAATAAATAATACCATTATAAATTCCAATTGTACAATTACAGATCTATAAAAAAGCATTATACAGCAAAAAGCCTCTAGAATATAATTCTAGAGGCTTTTTGCTGTATAAAAAAAGGCATCGACCTACTCTCCCACCTGTTACGGCAATACCATCGGCTCTGGCGGGCTTGACTTCTCTGTTCGGAATGGGAAGAGGTAGACACCGCCGATATAGACACCTAAAATATTTTGAATCAACAATGTTGATGTAAACAAATCAGATTAAAGCAAAATAGCCTTGTTAAAAGGCTATTCTGTATAAAAAAGGCACCGACCTACTCTCCCACCTGTTACGGCAATACCATCGGCTCTGGCGGGCTTGACTTCTCTGTTCGGAATGGGAAGAGGTAGACACCGCCGATATAGGCACCTAAAATGT
>NZ_JAAUVN010000004.1 GCF_012030425.1 Sphingobacterium sp. B16(2022)
AACGGGCGATCCTGGCTTTGAACTGTAAAAAGGGTATGCGGGCGGACTGTTCGTCCTGGGCCGTCTTTTATGGATACAGTATGCTTTTAGGAAATGGTTCCGCAGAAATTATATCTTCTCGGAGTATTGGTACAGCGGAATCATCGACACTATATATACTATTATTATAGCTGATAAGTTTATTCGTTCCTGTTAATGCTTTCCGCAGGGCCGACATCTTTACTTTACACTATATAGTATATACTACAAAAGGGGTTCAGAGAAGTGCTGCTGTTTTGATATAGCCAGCTATCCCCCGTAGAGATACTCAGGAATAAGGTATATTATAACCTGATCCGGAACTGAAAGGGAACTGATTATTACTTAGACTAGGATTTATATAGAGATAACTGGGATTTTATAGGGGGTTTATAGAGCTTTACCCCTATAAACCCCCTCTTATCCCCCTGTTATACCTCTATTATATTCGAACAAGATCCCTACTTGCTTATAACATGATATCACCCTGCTAACAATGGTATATTTCTAACAATATGCCCGCATCACATCTTTTTCTAAATCAAAAACTGTTTATGGACATCGAACAAAAACTCCCTCCTATTAATGGTTGTATGAATAGGATGATTACCCAAGATTTCTACCAAAAACTTCTACTAAGAGGAATTTTCATTAGACCATCACTATACATTCATTTAAACATAGGTTGAAGGTATCGTAATACTAATTCATCTTAACTCTGCTCTCCTCAAAAAAGTAAGAACAATATTATACTCATATTTCCATAATACCGGGATAATGTAAAAAACATCATTTATTCACATGTCCTTATTCATAAGGAAACATAGAGCTCCTTACTTTGAAAAAATGATTCATGATGATAAGAGTTGCTTTTTTTGCGGAGATAATGATTCCTGACTTTGACGGAGCTTCACGAACAATTTTTCAACTTGTCGACCGCATCGATAAAAAACGGTTTGAATTTTTGTTCATATATGGAACAGGGCCAGATCAAGTACAAGATTTCGAGTCCTTGAAAATACCATCTTTAAGCATCCCGATACAACAGAACTACAGTATGGCGATTCCAGCGCTAGCAGATCAACGCCTAAAAAAGAAACTCCAAGATTTTAATCCTGATATTATTCATATTGCTACACCTTCTGTTTTAGGTTTCTACGGGCAGAGATATGCATTAAAAAATCAAATACCAGTCATCAGCATCTACCATACACACTTTGTCAGCTATATTGACTACTATCTCAAGCATTTCACTTTTTTGGTTGGCCCTACAAAGAAGAGAATTATCCAGACACAGAATAAATTCTATAATAATTGTGATAAAATCTATATTCCAACAAATAGCATCGTTTCCGAACTTACAAAAATGGGCATTAACCCAAGCTTGATGCAGATCTGGAAACGTGGTATTGACAACAGTCTATTTTCTCCAGACAAAAAAGATCACAATTGGCTACAAGAAATAACAGGAAATAGGCATCCGACGATATTATTTGCCAGTAGGCTGGTTTGGGAGAAGAATTTAAAAACCCTGATCGCGATCTACAGCTTATTAAAGCAACAGAACATTCTTTTCAATTTTATAGTCGCGGGAGACGGTTCTGCGATGGACTCTTGTCGACAGCAGATGCCTGAAGCTATCTTTCTAGGCAAATTGAATCATCATGACCTTTCCAAGTTATATGCTTCTTCAACCTTATTTGTCTTTCCTTCCCATTCCGAGACTTATGGTAATGTCGTTATTGAAGCCATGGCATCTGCGTTACCTTGTGTTATTGCAGATGGCGGAGGTTCGGCAGATTTAATAACAGAAGGTTTAACAGGTTTTAAATGTAAACCGCAGGATGCGACAGCTTTTGTTAATCGCATTATATACTTACTACAGGATAACAGATTAAGAAAGGAGATTGGAGATGCTGGATTACAATTCAGCAAATCAATAGACTGGAGCTCTTTAGCTAACATCTATTTTAAAGACTTAGAACAAATGAACAGAACCGCTAAAGATTCAATCATTAAATTTCAGGTTGGTTAATGCGTAAAAAGATTTTCAAAATTACAATTAGTCTTGTCGTACTCTCTTCATTGCTTGTCTTTATCAGTCACATTGATCTTAAGGCAGTATTAAAAGAAGTTACTAACATGGGGTGGAATCTCCTCTGGATCATTGTAATTACGGGTTTAGCATATTTATTGGCTACAGCGGGATGGCAAAATTGCTTCATCGAAAAACCGAACCGTACTTCCTTATGGCGGCTATTCTGCATCCGACATATCGGGGAAACAATAGGACTATTCAATCCCACTAGCATTATTGGGGGCGATTATATAAAAACAGTCTTGCTGAAACCGACGGGTACATCTGAACAAGAAATTTTAAATTCAGTTTTAATATCGCGTTTTTTGACCATTATCACGCAATTTTCATTATTTGGAATTTCTGGTTTTTGGTTTTTAATGAGCACTTTTAATCAAAATATTCCTAAACAGCTGCTAGCGGTACTGTGGATATTAGTGATTACATTTTTTTGTATTCCACTGATTATTTTTATTATTCTCAAGAAATCCAAAGAACTAGAAGTGGCTTCTACGCTATCCTGGAAAGCACTCCGAAAACTAAGTATACGTATTCAGACTATCCTAAATGCGGTACTAACTTTTCATCAAAATCAGCCGTGCAAATGTTATCGTGCATATTTTTATTTTTTCTTACACTGGACTGTTGGTGCTTTGGAGCTTTTCCTCATCTTATACTTTTCAGGTATTACGATTCCGATTATCCTGAGTCAATTTATGGACATGGGTATTATTATTATCAAAAGCTTTGGCGCTTTTATTCCTGCTCAAATTGGGGTGGAGGAATTCGGGAATAAAATTTTACTGACCAGTGCTGGTATCTATACGGTTCAAATCTGGTTGATCATCGCTTTAATAAGACGTTCTAGACAAGTTTTTTGGATTGCATTTGGTTTTTTAGCTTATTTCGGAATTAAAAAAGGGGGGATACTATCCTAATATGGAAATTCTTTGTGTAAGTCATAAATTTCCGCCCACTATCGGAGGGATGGAAAAACAAAGCTTTGAGCTTATTAACGGATTGGCTCCCTATACAACTGTACATAAAATAGTTTATCAGGGGGATGAATCTATTATCAAATTTTTTCACCTTTTAAATAAGCGGATTCTAGCGTTGCTCTTATTACATCCTAATATAAAGGTTATTCATTTTAATGATGGTCTGATTGCGGCTTTGTCTTTAAGACATAAGGGTTATGAACAGTTAAAACGGGTGGTTACTGTTCACGGCCTTGATGTGGTTTTTCCTTTAGCCTATTTTCAACGTAAAATTATCCCTCAATTCAACAAATTTGACAAAATAATAGCTGTAAGTACTGCTACAAGGGAGGCTTCCATCAATCGTGGTATTCATCCCGATAAGATTGAAGTGATTCAAAATGGTGTAGACCATAGTCTTGTCTTGGATAACACTGTGGCTATTGAACCTGTCTTAACGAAATATGGAATTGCCACAAAGGCCGAGCATCTCATCATCGCCCTAGGCAGACCTGTGAAACGAAAAGGCATTTCCTGGTTTATTAAACATGTGCTACCTCAACTTCCATCAGATTATAAGCTGATCTTAATAGGTCCTTTTTCTCCAACCGCAACAAAGAAAGAGAAATTGCTTTATGCTCTCCCATCTTCTCTACGGCATCTAACGATGTTGTTCTTAGGATTTCCATCCGATCAAAAAGCTATACGTCATTATTTACTGGATCCTAATTTCAAAGATCGGTTACAACATATCGGAAAAATTCCTACGACTGATTTGCAATGCTTGTTACGCCACGCGGGATTATTCATTATGCCTAACATCAAAGTCGCAGGCGATATGGAGGGTTTTGGTTTGGTTTGCCTGGAAGCTAGTATCTGTGGGGCGACTGTATTTGCTTCGGATATTGAAGGGATCAGTGATGCGATCATTCATCAGAAGAATGGAATTCTCATACCTCCTGAGCAGGAGATCTGTTGGATTTCGGAAATTAAAAATACGCTTGAGCATCCTTCGCTTCTCAAGAACAGAAGCGAAGAATTTCAAGCGTATTCTTTAGGACATTATAGCTGGGATAAAATGGTAAGGGCTTATTTTAATTTGTTTCAAAGCCTAATTGCACATTCTTAATGTTTCTTTTAGCTCCTCCCCCCTTCCTATTGTAGAAGAAAGCTGAGATATTGAGATATATGGTTTCAGATTTCCCTTCATGTTTATATTTCAAAGTAAACCATCGATCAATACCTCAAGTCCTCGAGCAAATTAAAAGGCACTAATTCCTGTAATATCGTTACCTGTTATCAACAGGTGAATATCATGGGTTCCTTCGTAGGTTATCACAGATTCTAAGTTCATCATGTGGCGCATCATCGGAAAATCTCCTACAATTCCCATGGCCCCTAATATCTGTCTTGATTCTCTAGCGATTTCTAATGCCATGTGTACATTATTACGTTTTGCCATTGAAATCTGTGCTGGGGTTGCTTTTCCTTCATTTTTCAGTACGCCTAAGCGCCACGACAATAATTGAGCTTTTGTAATCTCTGTGAGGAATTCTGCTAATTTCTTTTGTTGTAATTGATAGGATGCGATCGGTTTTCCGAACTGTTCTCGTTCTAATGCATATTTGACTGCAGTTTGGTAACAGTCTATTGCAGCTCCGATTGCTCCCCAAGATATTCCATATCGCGCGGAGTTCAAGCATGAAAAAGGTCCACGGAGCGAATTTACTTCGGGAAGAATATTTTCTGCGGGAATTGCTACGTTTTGAAAGATCAGCTCTCCGGTTTTGGAAGCACGTAGTGACCATTTGTTTAGTGTTTCAGGAGTGGAGAAGCCATCCATACCTCGTTCTACTATGCACCCTCTTATTTTATCTTGTTCATCTCGTGCCCACACTATTGCTATATCACATATCGGGGCATTGGTAATCCACATCTTTGCTCCATTAAGGATATATTGGCCGTCTTTTTTTAACAAACGGGTTTCCATAGCTGCTGGGTCTGAACCATGGTTCGGTTCTGTTAAACCGAAACTACCGATATATTCTCCTAAGGCCAGCTTGGGAAGGTATTGTTTTTTTTGTTCTTCACTTCCAAATGTAAAAATGGGATACATGACTAATGATGACTGTACGGAAGCTGCTGACCGGATGGCAGAGTCTCCTGCTTCTAGCTCTTGCATAATAATACCATAAGCGATATGATCTAATCCTGCACCACCATATTCTACTGGTATATAAGGCCCCAAAGCTCCAATAGCTCCTAATTTTAACATCAGATTGGGAATATCCTCATGATGTTGAGCGGCATGGTCTATAACTGGCTTTATTTCCGTAGTGACAAAATCACGAATGGATTGTCGGATGAGCTTATTTTCATCAGACAATAGCGCATCTATATTAAAATAATCACATGTTGAATTCATATCTGTCATAATTTAATATCTAAATATAGCCAATATTTAGAATATAATTCATTATATTTAAAATATAAACGAATAATATAAACCATTATGATAAAACAAGAATTAAAAGAATTGGGCATTCTAGCGACCAATTTGGGTTCTTCTACGGGACAAAATTGGTTTGCAACTGGTGCGGATATTACTTCCACTTCTCCCGTTGATGGTCAGGTAATTGCTACAGTGACTTGCTCTTCCCATAATGATTATAAAGATATCTGCGATCTGGCGAAAAAAGCATATGCGATCTGGCGCCTTGTTCCTGCTCCGCAAAGAGGTGAAGTGATTCGGTTATTCGGGGATAAATTAAGGTCATTAAAACCTACGCTCGGAAAGCTTGTTTCTTATGAAATGGGAAAATCACTACAGGAAGGCATGGGCGAGGTGCAAGAAATGATTGATATCTGTGATTTTGCAGTTGGTTTATCCCGTCAGCTTTATGGTTCAACGATTCATTCAGAACGTCCCTCCCATCGTATGTACGATCAATATCACCCTTTAGGAGTTGTTGGTGTTATTTCTGCATTCAATTTTCCTGTGGCTGTTTGGGCATGGAATACAGCACTAGCATTGGTATGTGGAGATGTCGTGATCTGGAAACCGAGTGAAAAAACTCCTTTATGTGCCATAGCTTGTCAACAGATTTTGGCGGGGATATTAAAACAGAAAGAATTACCAGAAGGCATCTCTAATTTGATAATTGGAGATAAGACTGTGGGTGAATGGTTAGTACATGATACTAATATTCCTTTAATATCTGCTACAGGCTCAACTGCAATGGGAAAAACAGTAGCACAACATGTTGCTGCTCGCCTTGGCAGGTCTATTTTAGAACTTGGCGGAAATAATGCGATCATTATTACACCGGATGCGGACTTGAAGATGACGACGATTGGTGCTGTATTCGGCGCTGTAGGTACGGCCGGTCAGCGCTGTACTTCAACGCGTAGATTAATCATTCATGAAAGTGTATATGAACAAGTCAAAGCATCATTGATAAAAGCATATGCTCAACTACAGATCGGAGATCCTCTACTTCCAGAAAATCATGTAGGTCCACTGATCGATCAAAAGGCAGTCGCACATTATTTAGATGCCCTATCTGAAATTGAGAAACAAGGGGGTAAGCTGATTGTCACCGGTGGTTTACTCACTGGAAAGGGATTTGAAAGTGGTTGTTACGTAAAACCTGCGATTGCTGAAGTGGAAAACCATTATGATATAGTTCAACAGGAGACTTTTGCTCCAATTCTTTATTTAATAAAATATCAAGGTGATGTGATGGAAGCAATCGCTATCCAAAATGATGTGAAACAAGGGCTGTCTTCGGCTATTATGACTAATAATCTTCGCGAGGCGGAATTATTCCTCAGTGCACAAGGATCAGATTGTGGAATTGCTAATATCAACATCGGAACATCGGGGGCAGAGATCGGTGGTGCTTTTGGAGGTGAAAAAGAAACTGGTGGTGGACGCGAATCTGGTTCGGATGCCTGGAAAGCCTACATGCGGAGACAAACCAATACCATTAATTACAGCACCGAACTTCCTTTGGCACAAGGAATAACCTTTAACCTTTAAATGACAACGACATGAGTACAGTTCACGAAATATTATCTAAACATTTGCTCGCAGATGGTTTTCCAATTGTGATGGATATAGAAAAATCACATGGCTCTTATCTAGTCGATCAAAATGGAGATGCTTATCTGGATTTATTCAGCATGTTTGCATCTGTTGCTATTGGTTATAACCATCCCTATCTCCTAAAGCATCAAGATTTTTTAGGTAAAATGGCGATTAACAAACCTGCTTTATCGGATATTTACCCCAAAGAATTTGCTGATTTTATGCAAGTCTTCGAACGCGTAGCGCTACCAAAGGAACTGCAGTATTGTTTTTTTATTGCAGGAGGAACTTTAGCCGTGGAAAACACTTTAAAAGCTGCTTTTGACTGGAAGACACGTTTAAATTTTGCTTCAGGAATTGAAAAGGAAGCTTCTCAGGTCATTCATTTCAAAGAGGCATTTCATGGGAGATCTGGTTATACACTTTCGTTGACCAATACGAAGGATCCTAGAAAACACATGTATTTCCCTAAATTTAACTGGCCGCGTATCAGCAATCCAAAACTAACATTCCCGATCACGGAAATTGTTTTAAACGCAGTTATTGAAAAAGAAAAAACAGCCATTCGAGAAATCAGAAATGCACTTGACAATCATCCGAATGATATCGCCTGTATTATTATAGAACCAATTCAGGCAGAAGGGGGAGACAATCACTTCAGAAAAGAATTTCTACAGGCTCTGCGCGATATCTGTGATGAGCATGATATTTTATTGATTTTTGATGAGGTACAAACTGGAATTGGCTTAACAGGATCGATGTGGGCCTATCAAACGATTGGAGTTGTTCCCGATTTAATCGCATTTGGAAAGAAGACTCAGGTCTGTGGTTTGCTTGCCAACAAAGAAAAGTTTGACCGCGTAGAAAAACACGTTTTTAAAGAATCATCCCGTATCAATTCGACTTTTGGAGGTGATTTTACAGATATGATGCGCTTTAAACTTATTTTAGAAGTGATAGAGCAGGAAAAATTAATTGAACAGATCCCTAAGAAGGGTGAACATTTTATTCAAAAACTGGAAGCTTTAGCAAGTAAGCATGGACAAATAAGCAATATAAGAGGAAAAGGATTGTTTATCGCTTTTGATTTTCCCAATGAGCAGGAAAGAGACAAGTTTATTAAGAACGCTTTTGCACAGAGACTGATTTTACTGGGCTGTGGAGAAAGGACGATTCGTTTTAGACCGCATCTGAATATTCAGATGAACGAAATCGATGAAGCATTTACGATCATGGAAGGGATCTTATAGCATCTTATTTGTAAAGATTCCCTATTTCAAATGAATCTCGTTACATTTGCCTTTATTATCAAGATAAAATATGGATGCAAGTAAATTAGCGTTGGTTCAATTGGTGACTATTATCCATTTTGTATTAATGGCCATCGCATTATTCAGATTATTTAGGCTCAAAGATGTAACCGGGGGCTTTGTTATACTATCAATATTGGGCATGTGCGTTCCTATACTAGGTCCCTTTGGGCTTATCTTGATTGTAAACAAGAAGAAAAAAGAGATCGATCTAGCAGATACTAAGAAAAGAAGCTCTCCTGTACAAAAAAAGAAAAAAGCCCGTAAATAATATTTAAGGGCTTTTTTTATTTATCCAAGTGGTAGCTCAATTGCTTCACGTGGAACGAAATTTCCGCTATCATCCGTTATGAAACTCATCGGGCTATCTGGATCCTTAATAATCTCAAATAAAATGAAACCCCAAGGTTTCCAGAAATTTTCCAATACCTGACCGTAAACCTTTACCTGCCAGTGATCAAAAATGGGCTTCATGGACATATCTGCCAAAGGCATCGGTTCGACATATATCATTTTTGGGGTATTGAGATAGGTATATTCTGGAAGACGGTTGAAGAGGTATACAGAATAAAAATAACGTGCTGCTATTTCTTCAAATTGAACTGGGTGCAGTGTTTTTCCTTCTACCATTTTTAAAACATCTTCATGGTAGATATTATTCGTTGCATTATCTTGTAAACAGGCAACAATTCCAAAGTCATTCATTCTCAAAGAAAAAATCAGGGTATTGATTTCATCGCGATAATTAAACGTTTCCGCAGGATTATCTACTTTACTGATAAAAATTGAAAATGGATTGGTTCCTTCAAATTCCATTGGTTGCAGTAAGGACTGCAACATCGCATGCAAGTTTTTGAACTTCTGAACGAGTACCTGAGAGAAATTCATCTCTTCGCCTGTTAAGGTCTGTTGGCGAATACCGGTCTGAATTTCATTAAATACAACACCATACAGTATTTTAGACATCCACTGAAATAGTGTGATCTGCGGTAATTCGCTTACAGCATCAAAACCTAGTGCAAATGCACGTTCTACCTCAGATTCCATTTTTTCAATTACCAATGCGGCCTCTACGGAACAAGGAAGTTTTAGACTTTTATAAGTGACGAGAGACTCGTCTAACATCTTAAAAGGTTTTTCTTCTAAATCAAAGGCACGCATCATCCATACTGGAAAAACCTGAATTTGTTCGTCCACAGATGAAAGCTCCTTCCCTGTCAAGAAACAGGTTTGGTTATCAAACTTAAATGTTTTAAATGGATTGTATAGTGATGTTGACATATAGGGCACAAAGGTACACGTTTTATAAAAAGTAAAGTCATCACAAAATAAACTTTGGATTCAATTTATATTATTTTATTTTCAATAATTCCTGAAAATACAAAAACTATTATTACATTTGAATAGAGAAAGAAATAATCCTGGACAAAAATGAAATTAGAAGAAGCAAAACAACAATTTATAGATACTTGGGGGGCATTAGGTACAGAATGGGGAATTAATAAATCTGTTGCTCAAGTACATGCCCTACTGCTCGCATCTAGTAATCCACTTTCAACTGATGAAATAATGGAAAAACTAGTCATCTCCCGAGGAAATGCGAACATGAGTATTCGACAGCTAGTTGATTACGGTGTTGTTTATAAAAAGCATATTGCAGGAGATCGAAAAGAATACTTTATTGCTGAAAAGGAAGTACTAAAATGGGCAATGAAAATTGCAATCATGCGCAAACAAAAAGAATTAGATCCTGTCATGGACATTCTGAAACAAATTAGTGCATCCACTGAAAAAGAAACTTCAGATGATGGAAAAGAATTCCACAAGACAGTGAAAGATATACAAGTACTAACTGACCAATTAGAAACGATTGCAAATAAGTTATTTAATACCAACAGAGGTGATTTATTAATTAAATTATTAAAATTAATGATGTAGCGACATGAATTATAATATAATAGCCTATGGCATATATGGTTTATTGACCATTTACATTATTCTTTTTGTGGGAAAACTTTTTCATAAAAATGGTAGAATCTTCATCATATTTCTTTCCGGAAATAAAGAAAAAACAGCTGATACTACAAATGATATATTATTGATAGGTTATTATTTATTCAACATCGGTTATGCCATTTTACAATTTAGTTACTGGAACCAGTTAACAAGTTTTAATGAATTATTAACAAGTATAGCAATGAAAATGGGCATCTTAATCTTACTACTTGCCGGAATGCATTACATCAATATCCTTGTCATCTATATTTTATCAAAAAATAACACAAATTCTTTAACCATCAAACAATAAAGTCATGGAAAATTTAACAGTTCTCGGTTATCTTATTTACTTACCTATTGCTATAGGATTGACGTATTATGTTGCATATACGCTATTTAAAAACAGTATCGTGTATATGAATGATATTTTTGAGGGTAGACCTGAAGTTGCCAAGGCGACTAATAATCTTTTTCGCATCGGTTTTTACCTGATGAACTTAGGATTTGCACTTTACATTTTAGAAATCACCATGTTTAAACCATCTACGCAAGAATTAATTGAAAGACTAAGCTATAAAATTGGTGGTTTTAGTATTTATTTGGGAATTATGCTTTTTGTGAACATGTTCTTATTCTTTAGAGGAAAACGTATTGCAAAACAAAGTAAAAGCACATTACCTAGTAACTTGCAAGAATCTTAAAAAAATAAAAAAGGGCATCTCTTGTGGAGATACCCTTTTTTATTGAGATAAACGATTTACGCTACTCCTACCTTAAAATTTTCAAAAGTCAAAACAGCATCTACTGTATTTCCCTCTTTTGTCTTCACGCCTTTTAAAGTTGATGTCTTTCCTTTTTCAAGCAGGTTTTTCATCTCTTTTTCTTCCAGCATAATGCCATTCAAGGTGCGCCATATTTTGAAATCACACCCTCTTGCATAATGGTCACATTGTGCGACTTTATCAAATAACTGAATTTGCCCTGCTGCACATTTTGGACATTTTATCTTTCCTTTCTGCAACGGTTTGATTTCTTCATGGGCAATAGAAATTCTTAATTGCAACAGTTCTTTTGTAATGCGTTCGGTGTAGTCTTTGATATGCTTCATAAAGACCTCATACGAAACTTTATTGGCCCGCATTTCTTCCAGTTTCTGTTCCCATTTACCCGTTAGCGTTACTTTGGCTATGGAGCGGTCTTTGACCAGATTATAGACGGTCAACCCTTTATCTGTGGGAATGAGTTTCTTTTTATCGCGCTTAATATAATCTCTTTGAAACAAGGTTTCAATAGTTGCTGCCCGCGTAGCTGGAGTTCCCAACCCACAGTCTTTCATAGCCTGACGCATTTCATCGTCATCGATTTCTTTTCCCGAAGTTTCCATTGCTTTTAACAATGATGCTTCAGTGTGTATCGGCTTTGCCTTGGTAAATCTTTCGGATAGTTCTAACGATAAGATTTCCAATAACTCTTCTGCTGTCAATTTAGGTAATTGGGCATTTTCATTATCTTGATCTTCGGTATTTTTATCTTCATCAGGTAGTTCAACTTGATCTGCTGATAGGCGCCACCCATACTGCTTGATAACTGTTCCTTTTGCAATTAATTCGACACCTCCTGCATTGATCACAACCGTGGTAATATCTTTTAAACAGACATCGGAAAAACTTTCTACCATACGTTTAGCAATCATATTGTAGATATTGCGCTGTTCCTGAAGCAAAGCTCCTGGCTTTTCATCTGTCACTAACAGTGCGTGGTGATCAGTTACCTTCTTCTCGTCTACAGATCTTTTATTGAGTTTTGCTCCGATTAGATTACGTGAAATCGTCGCTATACCTTCTTCTGCTGTATCTGCTAAATGTTGAAATAATGCTTCAATCTGTTCGAATACATCTTCTCCAATATAACGAGAACCTGTACGGGGATAGGTGATGACTTTTTTCTCATAAAGTGTCTGTGCTATATTTAAGGTCTGATCGGCAGAATATCCGTATTTCTTATTGGCATCCTGCTGCAGGGAAGTTAAATCAAATAATAAAGGCGGTTGTTCTTTCGTTTCTTTTGCTTCAACTTTAGTTACTGTGGCCTCCGAGCCAATGGTAATCTTAGCAATAGCTTCTTCTGCAACATCCTTTTTATCTATTTTTTCGGAAGTAGCTTTGAATTTGATATTCTCTTTTTCAAAACCGGCCTGAATTTTATAGAAAGTCTGGGGTTTGAAATCTTTGTTTTCTAAATATCGAGAACAAATCATGGCCAATGTAGGAGTCTGTACGCGACCAAGTGATAATAAACCTCTATTACCTGCGGCCAAGGTGATAGCCTGTGTTGCATTGATTCCAATAAGCCAATCGGATTCAGAACGGGAACGTGCTGACATATATAAACTGTCGTATTCTGTTCCTTCTTTGAGATTTGCAAATCCTTCTTTAATTGCTTTGTCCGTTTGCGAGGATATCCACAAGCGTTTAAAAGGAACTTTTGCTCCAAGGTAGTAGTAAATGTTTCGAAAGATCAATTCTCCTTCTCGCCCAGCATCGGTTGCGACGATTACTTCTTCTGCTTTATCTAGCAAATACTTAATCGTATTCAATTGCTTTAGTGCACCAGCATCATCAATTTGCTTGCCATCACGCTTTAACTTTTTTGATTCCAGTTTAAATTCTGTGGGAATAATGGGCAAATTTGCGATTGACCAATTATGAAATCCGTAAGCTTGTGGTGTACACAGTTGAACCAAATGCCCAAAAGCATAGGTGAAAGCATATCCATTTCCTGAAATGTAACCATCATTGGTTTCTTTTGCACCCATAACTCGGGCCAAATCTCGTGCAACTGATGGTTTTTCGGCAATAACGACTTTCATATTTTTTATTTAGATAAAATACACGATCGCGAAAAGGTGTCTTTTCACAATCCCGAAATTTTTAATATTGTATATTCTTAAGCTTAATCTATTGAAGGAATAATCATACCTGTTATCTTGCGATATAGATCGATGGCATAGACATCTGTCATTCCTGAAACAAAATCCAAAACGGATCTAATTTTAGAATAAGAATCTTCTTGGTCTGTATAAAATTGATGTGGAATTAATGCTACTAATTTTTCATCGTAACTATTTTTATTCTTTTTTAGATAAGCTGGAACAAACTCGGCCAAGAGCGCGTTCATCACTTTATAGCCCGCTACCTCAATCTGCACAACCGTAGGCGCGTTATAAATCTTCGCTACTGATATTTTATTAATTCTTTTGA
This sequence comes from Sphingobacterium sp. B16(2022), assembly GCF_012030425.1. GTDB lineage: Bacteria > Bacteroidota > Bacteroidia > Sphingobacteriales > Sphingobacteriaceae > Sphingobacterium > Sphingobacterium anhuiense. The sequence goes on from NZ_JAAUVN010000004.1 coordinate 13,731, forward strand.
GATGTGCTACGATATCAGCGTCTAGAGCATCCATCAGTGCAGATGGAAAAGTACCTTTTAAAAATTGTTCCTGCTCATTATAAAATACATCAACACATGCTTTTGTCAACGTATTGATTGCTTTTGCTCGTAACAGTGCTACTCGGCTGGCGGTATCGTAAAGAGAATCCAAACGGGCTCTTAGATCTTCTCCTCCACATAGTGGTAATAGTAAATCTTCAACTTCGGGATAAGATAAAATTTTTAAATGATGTGCGTCTTCTAAATCGATAATATTATAGCAAATATCATCTGCGGCCTCTACGAGATAGACTAATGGATGCCGTAAATACCCCTTAGGATTCGTTGGGTCTTCCAACAATCCTAACTCTGCAGCTATCGTTTCAAAGGTTTCTCTTTCCGATGCAAAGTATCCATATTTTTTACGGTGGTGATTTTTCTTGATATGACCATCAATCGCGGCACAAGGATATTTAACAATTGACGCTAAAGATGTATAGGTTAAAGCAAATCCTTTATCATCTTTTCCGTTGAAAGGATGTGTCAGTATTCGCAATGCATTGGCATTACCTTCGAAATGTGTCAGATCTGCCCATTCTTCCTTCGTTACCTGTTCTTGATATTTACGACCATCACCCTCTGTAAAATAAGTCGAAATGGCAGCTTCACCGGAATGTCCAAATGCCGGATTTCCCAGATCATGAGAGAGACATGCGGCAGATACCATATTGCCGACTTCTTGTAAATAGGGATATAATTCATCAATCTCTGAATCTGCATCTTTCATCTTTGTGTAAAACAAACGTCCCAATGATCTTCCGACGCTAGCTACTTCTAGACTATGGGTAAGTCTATTGTGAACAAATACCGCTCCTGGCAACGGGAATACCTGCGTTTTATTCTGCAATCTTCTAAATGGAGAAGAAAAAATCAATCTATCGTAATCACGTTGAAATTCTGAACGTGCTATTAAATGACTATCACTGACACGATGTTCATACCCCCAGCGTTTAGCGGATAGTAATTGTTTCCAATTCATACTTGTATTTACAGACATATTGCAAATATACATTTTTTGATTTTCTAAGTGCGTTGGCTTTTTCGAAATTGATTTTTTATAAATAGCAAGAATCGTTTTTTAAAAAGTTTATAATCTTTATCTTTAACAAGGAATCAAAACAACCATCATCATGAGTAACTATCATTTGCCGTCTATCCATAATTTTACCAGCACTGTTAACGAGAAGAACACGCACCTTATTATTTTAAAAAATACGCGCGGGATGCAGGTTGCCCTTAGTGATTATGGTGCTCGAATAGTCAGTATCCTTGTCCCTGACAACAAAGGGAAACTTACTGATGTTGCTTTGGGTTTTAGCAATATTGATCTTTACTATCGCGCTGATGAACAATATCACGGTGTCACAGCAGGAAGATTTGCAAATCGTATCGCAAATGGAAGGTTTGAATTAAATGGTAAAGAGTATCAGCTTCCTATAAATAATGGCATCAATTGTTTACACGGTGGACCTGAGGGTTTTCATAAAAAAATATGGGATCGTCGTGTCAGTTATGAATCACAGGCTGAATTTTACCTCGTTTCCAAAGATGGCGAAGAAGGGTTTCCTGGGAATTTGAATGTTTCGGTTACATATACGTTAACAAATGACAATGAAATCATTATCAAATACAGAGCAGACAGCGATGAGGATACCGTGATCAATTTGACCAATCATACTTATTTCAATCTAAATGGAGAGGGATCTGGAGATATTCTAAGTCATCAGTTAAAAATAAACTCCGATGCTTACCTTGCTGTCGATGAGAACCAAATTCCGATTGCAACAGTTCCGGTAGAAGGAACGCCTTTCAACTTTAAAGAATTTAAATCCATTGCGCAGGATATTACTGCTAATGACGAACAGCTGATTGCTGCCAAAGGATATGATCATTGTTTTGTCAACAACAGCCCTATTTCTACAGCTTGCGCTACGGCATACGCTCCGAAATCGGGTATACGCTTAGATGTTTTTACTAGTGAACCAGGGGTACAATTGTATACAGGCAACTGGATGACGGGAAATGACACCGGTAAATCTGGAAATGTTTATCTGCCCTATGCAGGTTTCTGTTTAGAAACACAACATTTTCCGGATAGTCCCAATCAACCGGACTTTCCTTCCACAGTTTTAAAAGCGGGAGAAGAATTTATATCGGAAACTCATTTTAAATTCTCTCTTGAAAAATAGCATGAATTGGTTAGAAAGTTAGATTACTTTTTACACTAACTTTCTAACCGACTAATTGGTTACTATTTCACCAACTGGCTCAAAGCATTTTCCACTTTGTCAAATCCAAATGCGGTGATTACTTCTTTAAACATACGTTGTATCTGATCATTACCTAAATTACCGATACTTCCTTCATGGGTATGGTTCACTTCTTTTGATGGCTGGAATTCTCCTGCATCAATCGCAATACCAATATTTTTATAGGCTTCACGGAAAGGAACACCTTTTAGAACTTCATTATTGACAACTTCAACTGAGAATAGATAATCGTATTTTGGATCATCTAAAACATCTTTTTTCACTGAAATATGTTCTAGCATAAACGTTGCAATTTCTAAACAATCATTCAATGACTTAAATGCAGGGAAAAGGTTTTCTTTTAGCAATTGTAAATCACGGTGATATCCAGAAGGAAGATTAGTTGTCATCAATGCGATCTCATTGGGTAATGCTTGAATTTTGTTGCAACGTGAACGGATCAATTCAAAAACATCAGGGTTCTTCTTATGTGGCATAATACTAGAGCCTGTTGTTAAATGTGCAGGGAATGAAATGAAACCAAAATTTTGATTGATGTATAGGGTGACATCCATGGCAAATTTTGCTAAAGTAGCCGCGATGGAACTCATCGCCTGTGCTAAGATACGTTCTGTCTTACCTCTGCCCATTTGTGCATAGACTACATTATAATTTAAATCATCAAATCCCAATAGATTTGTTGTCATTGTCCGATTTAAAGGAAAAGAAGATCCGTAGCCAGCAGCAGATCCTAAAGGATTTTTATTACATACTTTCCATGCTGCTTTCATCAATTCCAAATCATCGACTAAACTTTCTGCATATGCTCCGAACCACAATCCAAATGAGGATGGCATAGCGATCTGCAAATGTGTATAACCTGGAATCAGGATATCTTTATATTGTTCACTTAATTTAATCAATTGCTGAAAGAAAATCTCTGTATTACCGACCATGTTTTGGATTTCGGTTCTGAAATACAGTTTCAAATCTACGAGTACCTGATCATTTCTTGAGCGTCCGGAATGAATTTTCTTTCCTGCTTCTCCGATCCGCTGTGTTAATAACATCTCTACTTGTGAGTGTACGTCTTCAACAGAATCCTCTATTTCAAATTCTCCGGCACTAATTTCTTGATAAATATTTTTCAGTTCCTGCTGTACAATAGCAAGGTCTTCATCGGTCATCAAGTTGATACTATTCAGCATACGAGTATGGGCCAAAGATCCCAAAACATCAGCGGCTGCTAACTGCAAATCCATCACTCGATCATTACCTACAGTAAAAGATTCGACAAATGAATCAACATCTATATTTTTTTGCCAGATTTTCATTTTTTTAGTACGCTATTTATATACTTGACAAAAATACCATTTGAAAACAAATAAAACAATTGAAGTTCAGGTCATACTATGGATCGATGTGACAATTGATCGAATTCGATCGATTGTTTTACAGTAATGTGGGTATGATTTTATATTAATTAAAAATATTTTTATGTTAAATGTTTGTTAAAACTCAGCAAACAGCGATAGTGAGTGAGCGATTACTTTGTTTTTAATTCACCCATTGTGACAACAATTTAATTTTTATATGTTTGTATCATAAGGGAGAGTGAAATATAAAAATATACGTTTTAAAGTTAGCAAACACTTACTTTTAAAACCGTAAAAAAACCAAACTATGATAGACCATAACGTCTCTAAACTTTAAGAAATTGAACCCTAACTAATTATAAACCAAAATTATACAGGCATATCCCTCCAAGATATGCCTTTATTCTTTTTTATATTTATCTTTGTACCTATAATAGGGTGAATTTTCACGAAACAAAAACTAAAACGATGGGAACAGAAAGCAAAAGACAACAACGTTTTGCAGGTGTATTACAGCAAGACTTAGCTGAATTACTGCAACGCGAAGGTAATAGTTGGGCTCCTGGGGCATTTATTACGGTTACGCGTGTACGTGTAACACCGGACTTAGCTATAGCAAGAGTTTATTTAAGTTTTTTAAATACCAAAACAGCTCCTGAGGATTTAAAAGCAATCCGCACTAAAACAACAGAAATTCGCTACAAATTAGGCTCTAAAATTAAAAATCAAGTTCGGATTGTTCCACAACTGGATTTCTTCTTGGATGACACCAATGAATATGTAGAGCATATGGATAAAATATTTGAAGAAATTAGTAAAGAAACGAGACAACCAGATTAAACAATCTGGTTTTTTTGTCTATTTTTAAAAATGGTTTTCAACTTAGATCCTGATAGTATTAGCTTTCCACATCCTGAACTTGCCGATGAGGATGGTTTACTGGCAGTTGGTGGTGATTTGAGCACGGATAGACTGATCTTAGCCTACGAGAATGGTATATTTCCTTGGTTTAGCGAAGATTCTCCTATACTTTGGTATGCTCCACATGAACGGTTTGTCATCTTTCCAGAGCATTTAAAAATCAGCAAAAGTATGCTTCAAATCTTAAAAACTGATAAATTTTCGATTACTGTCGACAAGGCTTTCACCGAAGTCATCCACAGCTGTGCTAAGATTGAACGTAAAGATCAAGACGGAACCTGGATTACTTCTGATATGATCGATGCTTATCAGGAACTACATCGGATCAATTATGCGCATTCCATAGAAGTGTGGGAGAATGAAAAATTAGTAGGTGGTTTATATGGTGTTTATATCAATCAGGTGTTTTGTGGTGAAAGTATGTTTTCCACCGTATCTAATGCTTCAAAAGCTGCTCTCATATATTTAACTACTCATTTCAACTTGAAATTTGTAGATTGTCAATTCCATACGCCACATTTGGCTTCTATGGGCGGTACAAGTATTTCGCAACAAGAATATCTGTCTATATTAAAAGAACAAAATGCAAACACCTTATAAATCTTACTTTGATATCCCTGAGGACGTTTCTTATTTAACTACACCAGGTTCCGGCTTAATTCCCATCTCATCTAAGGAATGGCGTCTTAAAAGAGATGCTGATTTTTTTTCAACAGCAACAGATCTGCGTGAAAAACAGGGTGAATTTAATCTCGCGGTAAAAAAGAGTATCGGAAAGTTCTTCACAACTACTATTCACAATGTTTATAACACCGCTAATTTTTCAACAGGATTCAATGCTTTGTTGGACCGCTTGCCAAAGGATTCAAAAATTTTATTGTTTGAAGGAGACTATCCTTCTGTTAATTTTCCTGTTATTTCTAGGGGTTTTGAACATGTGACAACCCCTGTTGATGAAAAGTTGGAAGAGCATATCATGCATGCTATTAAAAAACACGAACCGACTGTTTTTATATTTAGTATCGTGCAATACATTTCTGGTATCAAAATCAATCTTGAATTTATTAAACAATTGAAAGAGAAATTTCCGGAATTGCTTATAATTGGTGATGGTACTCAGTTTTTGGGAACTGAAGTTTTTGACTTCTCCCAGTCGGGATTTGATGTTGTTGGTGCCAGCGGTTATAAATGGCTTTTAGGTGGTTATGGCAACGGTTTCCTTCTTGTTAGTGATTATGGAAAACAGATTTTGTTTCCAAACTTGGACACACAAAACGTCGAAATTGACAAAATGTGGGCAGGAAAAGGTATCGATCAACTTTATTTTGAGCCTGGACATCTAGATACTTTATCTCACGGAACATTACAAAAGGGTCTGGAGTTTTTGTCCGAACTCGGATTGGAACACACATCTGCTTATACGCAACAATTAGTAAAGCTTGCCAAACAGGAATTGGGTAAACGGAAAATATTAACCGAAGTGGCTATTAACAGAGCTGAAACAAGTACAATCTTTAATTTGCAGATTGATCAAGGGCACTTTAATATATTAATGGAAAACAATATCAAATGCTTTCCACGTGGTAATGGTATAAGAATCGGATTTCATCTTTATAATGATGAAACAGATTTAGAAAAATTATTAAGAATTATTGATACTAAAATTTTAAAATAACATGGGTTTCAAAATAGGCGATTTAGTACGGTTTGTAGATGAACCAATAGAGGGACATATCACCTCCTTTCAATCCAATGACCTCATCGGTGTAACAGATGATACTGGATTTGAAATACCTGTACAGGCAAGTAAATTGACTTTAGTGCATGGAAATATGCGCCGTGATGATGATGAGCTTAATGAGCAAGCTGAAGAAATACCTTCAAAATTTATTGAGAAGGGTATCTTACTGGCAATTTCTGGTGATCATAAAGATGGATTAGCGAAATTGCATCTCGTGAATCAGACTTCTTATGAATTATTGGTTAGCATTGCGGATACCAATGTCAATAAGGCTAAAGGCATATTTGCTGAAAAAATCAGTAAACATGATTCTGTTCAATTCTACTCTGGAAATTTTGCTACTGTGGGTAAATGGCCAACATTCCGTTTTCAGATTATCAGACATGCCAACAGTTTACAAGCGATCCAAAATCCAATTGTAAAAGAACAGCGTGTACGTCCTGTCGATTTAACGAATCCAAAGGAGATCAACGATATCCTTGGCGAAAAAGTATGGATATATGAACTGGATAAAGAAGAAGAGGATTTAGGCTTAGATAAACTGAAATCTCATTTTATTTCACATCGTCCGAATAAAAAATAAGCTTGGAAAATTTCCAAGCTTATTTTTTATTCTTCAATCTGTTTAACTTTTTTCACACTCAGTAATAAAAGTGCAATACCGACTAAATAGACAATCCACCCCCAACGCATATGTATTGATTTGGATAATAGCCGATCTGCAAATCCCCATCCGAAATAATTATTGATCTTAAAAAATACGGCAGAAATACTGATCAGGTACCAAACTGCTGCTACCCGGGTCATCAAACGATATCCTGTTAATTGCCTTACAAAGAAAAGTAGGGCTGTTATTCCTATAATCATATAGGTAATAAAAAACAATGCAGTATCTGTTTGATAGAGGTTCCAATTTCCCTTAATCGGCACCTTTAACATCGGCAACATCCCTGCTAAGAGGCAGAGAATCAAACCTGATAAGGCTAAGCTTTTTCTGATGATAATCATAATATCCAAATTAATATGGCGCAAAAATAATCATCTGCCTGATGAGTTTTGATATTTATTTTTATTAAAATTTATATTCTATCAGCGTGCACAAAAAAACTTGATCGTGCCTAGAAAAACAAAACCCCGAGGAGGCAATTAGCTTTTCTCGGAGTTTTTAGATTAGTAAAGATTGACTACGAATTGTTATATCCCACTACAGGATCAATAGTTAGTCTTTCAGGAATTCCAATTCAAAATTATTCAGGTATGGTTTTCCATCATAATTGAAGTCTGCTAGAATTTCGATATTCATCCAGTATAAACAAAGCGCGGCAATGTCACTTGTTGCTGTTGGTATGGAGATCTTAGCTGTTATAGGCTCGGGATTAGTCCCTGGAGCATAAAAGTCCTCTAAATAGTTCCATTTATAATCTCCTGATAGACTCATATTGTATCCTCCAGAAGCCTTATTGAAATATGTACCCTCGGATCCTTCATCCATTGGCCAGAAACCAATTAGATTACTATAATTTGGATGTTTTGTGATATCTTTTAAACCAATAGCATTTTTTATTGTAGTAGCATCAAGTGCTGCATTATAATAAGCTAGATTAGCAGCATGCATATTTAAATTAGTACCGCCACCGTCAACATTCTTATAACCAACCCGTAAAGCATCAATGGCTGATAAATTTTTAGTGGCTAAAATATCACCCGAATTATTGATCACACCATCTGTATAAGTAGTTACTGTACGAGCTGTTGCTGGTGATCCTGTGGTTTTAACAACCATCGTCAACGTATGCCAAGTACCCAGTGTTAAATTACTTCCACCAGAAATCTGGGTCTTACCCTTACCTCCATTTCGGGTTCCACCAATTACTGTACCCCAGCTAGTACCACTTTGAAGCCAAAGCCAACCTGTCATACTTTGCCCCAACAAGTCACTTCCTTTAGACAAAAAACCTGGATAACTAGTGTTCACATTAAGTTTTACGTCCATTTGTACGGTAAAATCTTTAGTTTCACCTCCATCATATAGGTTATTGTCGTTACCTACTTGAGCCCTTGCTGTTGCACCTTGAAACAATACCGGATTGAATCCCGATTTTTTCAATTCATATTCCTTCAAATTAGGTTGGCTTACAATCGTAAATCCGCTTTTCGCATCTGTATTGCTTCCGCCATGGTTTGTGGTCACAATAACTAACCAATCCTCCTCAGTGTAATTTTTTCTGGCTTTAATGGCTTCAACAATATTTCCGATGTATTCATCCGACTTATCGATTGCACTTTTAAACTTTGCATTATTAACCGTATAACCACCGTCTTCACCTGCTTTTTGCACATCCCGTAAATTAACCATAATAGTGCCTAAGCTATTTACCTTACTCAAGAGGCTAATGGTACTATCTTTAACCGCGAGATCTGAATTAACGTCAGGTGCATAATCTGCATTTCTCACGTAATTTCTTAGTTCATCCCAAGTTGTTACCATCGCTGTGCTTACCGATTTGTATTGGGTAACATAATCCAGTACATTTCTAAAATTAACAATTTCGCCATGTTCTTCATCATCGCCATGCTCCGTTCTTTCAAAATTATCAGCACTTGTTTGATGTTTTGAAAAACCTGTCCCAGTTAACATCGAAACCCAACCTGCTGCATTTGATGTTGTAGGTAGTGTGTTAAACGAATACTTGGAATTCTTCTGTAAAGTGGCCAGATTTGTTGGCACAGCTTTTTGTAGTTCATCACCAGACAAACCGTCAATACTGATCACAATAACCTTACGCTGAGTACCATTAAAGTCTTTAATATCCTCAAATACAGGAGGAGGATTGTCGTATTTTTTACAAGCTGTAAAAGATGAAACACCTACTGCAACGAATAAAAAAGTTCTAAATATTTTTAAATTTACTTTCATCTACATATTTTTTTGATAGAGAAACTCTGTTAAATGAAAGCGCAAATAGCTTTCATTTAACACTGTTTCATCCTTATTCATTCAACAATTACGGTCTAATCAAATTCATTTCACCAAATACCACATATGGATTAGCTTTGTATCCATTTTTTACAATTACTTTAAAGAATTTTCCAGTTACATTACCTTTTGGAAAAATATATTCAAATCTATTGTTGCTTGCAGGCAGAGTTGTTTCTCCAATTTTTGTGTATTCAATATTATCTGGACTAGAATAGATTTCGATATCTTTTCCATCTCCTTCTCTATTACCTCCTGGTCTTCCATTAAAGTACATCCCTTTGATTGGCATAATTGCCCCTGCATTGAACACAAAACTAAATGGATAGCTTTCTGTCGGTCCTATATCACTATATTTTGAGTGATAGAAGGTATTCACATTATCATCTACCAAATCATTAACTGACCCTTCTTGTGCAGGACAGCTTGTAGAGACAACAGTTGTTTTATATACGATGGCACCTGTTCCACCTGTTTTGTTTAAAGGATTATAGGTCCATATTGTTTGTGACAATAATGGATACTTTTTGGATATTTTAACTGCAACAGAAGGACTATAGGTAATACCCCAAGCATCAAAAAATGGCGCTAAATCTATCTTAGTGTAGTCTGATAACTTTTCGTAAACCCAGTTATGCATGGTAATATCATTTGGATTATATCGTGTCGCTTTACGTGCTTCTTTATATAAATGTGTCATTGCTCCATACCCGTATAACTCAAATATCTGCACAAAAGGTGTCATCCGTTTAAATGGTGCATCGCCCCAGTCCACATCAAAATTTTTAGCAACACCTGTTCGAGTGGCATAAGCGATTGCCTCAGGAAAATCACTGTTAACAGCAGGATGCAAAACACTGTAATTTGCACCAATACGATTGGCTACTTTAAAACTAAATAAATTATTCGTTGTTTCGCCTAATGTACTCCAGCTCCAGATACCTCCCTGCTGACAGTTGTGTCCAAACTCGTGATAAGAACCCCACATGCCATCGCTGGTACTGATGGCTTTAAGACTCGTCATACCGCCAAACCATTCGGAATCATTATAACCGACAAATGGAAAACCACTATGTCCATAGCCATTCGTTAGCTGAATATCCAATACACCTCTCCAAGCTCCCTGGGGGCTACGGTCTCTTTCATCTTCTGCATCGTCTGACAATCCCATCCAGCCATTGTAATCCAGTTCAAATACATCATTCCATTTAGTCATTACCGCAGTTGGATTGGTAAACGGCTCTGAAGATGTAAACGATTTTACAACACGATCTCTAGGGACAAGAAATACCACCCGTTTCGTTCTTAACTCCAACCATGGCACTTTAGAAGCTTTCACTTTTTCTATCCATTGGTCATTGTTAGACTGTCCTAGCACAAAGTCGGGCGAAACACATGCATTGGTGATCGTAAATTCGACCGGATTTGGATACGCCCGATCTGGACGGATATAGACCGTACCTCCATATAAATTGCGAACAAAATTATTTCCAGGATAAAGTTGCTGACGCATGTAAATAATCGGATCGCGCAAGAGTGGTAATTTTCCTGTTAAATTATCGGTATGTCCACCAATCTGCACGGAAAGTCCTTCAATTCCCTGTGGTACCACAATCTTAATGAGTTCTCCTGGCGCGGCATAATATCCTGTACTAAACTGTGGCTCCGGGGCAACCGATATTCTAAGGTTAAGCGTTGTTTGCTTTGTAAAATTCAAATCCAACGTAAATTTTGCGTCGACCACACGTGGTTCTGCAATATCTACTAAACCGGGAAAAACTCTGGCTTTAGCATACATGGATTTATCTATAAGCTTGAGATTGGTATCAATAACTCCACCAGCTTCATTTTTTGAGTCATCCGGATAACCGTCCGGGATATTATAACCATACTTAGAACACGATGTTACGGCTAACAACATCGTCATACTAAATATTGCCGTAAATTGATTAAGTTTCATAAGTTAGTCTTTTGGTAAGTTAATAGTAGGGTTATAAAATTTACCCATTAATCCCCAAGTTTTTGGAATAGATATGTTCATCCAATTATAAATCATGACTGGAATATCGACACCATTTGGTACCGCTAAAAATGCTGATTGAGATATATTTGGAGAAATATTCGGAGAAATATCCATAAAGTTTGCAAATTGGATCGACTCACTAAAATCAAAATTATTACCTTTTCCTGAACGGTCGAACATCTTGTCGCCAGATTCTTCATTTCCTGGCCAAAATCCAATTGCATTTGCAAAGTATGGATTATCGATTCCAAATTCTTTCCTCATATATGTCCCCATTTCTGCATCTGTAAGTGCTTTATTCAGAATTACCAAATCCCTAACTAAGATATTTGAATTAGATGAGGCATCGGTGCCTATTCTTAGTGGATAGTTATTGTCTGCATTTCTTCCAGCAATATTTGAAGTGTTTTGCAAAGCTCCATCTGCAAATACTTTAAGATTACGTGCACTTCCGCTTGGAGCGATCGTAAATCCCATTGTATGCCAAACCCCATCAATCTGATTAATTTTACCACTAGGGCGATTATACAATGCCCAATCAATCTGAAATGAATTACCACCCATTAAAAATCCCCATCCCCCTTCGTTTACTCCCGTACTAGCAGGATCTCTTTTACCCACGAACATCGGGTAATTGACTTCTCTACCAATATCATTACGAACTTTAAACATTAGGGTGTATTCTCCTGTGGTTCCAAAATTACCAATGGAAGTATTACTATTTAAAAATGCAACCCCATTCGTACTTCCATTATTAGAAGCGAATCGAGGTCCAACTCCTGCATAAGGTAATGCATCGACGTTAGGTTTCACATAATTGGCAGAAGTGAATTTAGGGTTGTAAAAAGTAACAAATGTATTTCGCGATTCATCTTCATAAATATTTGATCCCGGCTCACCCCCAGAAGCTCCTCCCCCTTTATTGGAAGCAATAATCACCAACCAGTTTTCACCATTGTATGTTTTTCTAGCTTGTAACGCGGTCATAATCTCTCCTACATAATCATCGAGCTTGCCAATAGCAGCTGTATACGCGGTATTATCCTCCGAGTAGTCATTCCCAGCAGCTTCTTTAGCACCTTTAAACTGGGCGACCAATAACGATGGGTCTTGCGTAGACAACTCCGCAATAACCGCATCTTTTACAGCGGCATCATTTGCCAAATCTTTCTTTTCTGTTGCATCTTTTGCCAGAGTACTGTTTAATCCTGTTGCAGAAGCAAATGAAACTGTTCTCACATTTTTAATTTCAGCTTTCAATCGAGTAAAAACTGTAGGTGTTTTTTGATTATCAAATCCACTGAAATCATTTGATTGAACTTGATGTTTTGTATAATCGACTCCTGTCAACATCGTTGTCCATGCCCCAGCGTCTGTTAAGTTATTGCGCTGAAAATCAGCTAATCCATCATAAGTAAACATGGATCTTTTTGTAATTAAACTAATGTTTTTAGGTCCTAGGCTCTCTACGACAGATCCTTTAACTCCGTCTAAAATAAGATACAGAACTCTCCTTGAACCATCACTTACTCCTAAGGTATCATTTTTAAAAGAATCTGGAAGTGTATTCACAAACTCTTTATTACAAGATGAACTGACTAGGATTGTAGCGACAAAAGCTGCAACACCCAACATTTTCATACCTATCTTTGATTTTATTTCTCTTTTCATATTTAAATAAATTGGGACTTATTTAGAAATGCTAATTCTTACGATATTATGTAAGATGGATGCATTGAACCTGCTGATCTCACCGACCAGAATTACTTTTGATTCTTTTGCATTTTCTGTTTCGATCATATCATATACTCTTCCCTGAAAACCACCTGTATTATTATAACCAACAGCTAATTTTCCATCTGGTTCTAAAATCATAAAACCTTGACGTAAATAGGTTCCATACTTATTAAAGCTTCCAGTCACTAATATTTTTCCACTATTTAATTGCGCTGCAAAAGTAGCACCTCCGCCACTAATCAATTCGCCATTAAATGTAGCATCAACAGATCCATCCGCATTTAATACCGCCAGCGTTGATGAAGGCTTTCCGTTATAGGTCGTAAAATTACCGGTCACAATTATTTTATTTGTTTTAGCATTAAAGCGAATTGAATAAATATCCCCATTAGCTGCCGCTCCTGATTGGAATGATTTGTCAATAGAACCATCCAAGTTTAATCTTACGATATGGTTTGCTTGTTCATTATTAAAGGTTGTGAAGCTCCCAACCAGAATTAACTTTCCGTCTGTTTGCATTATTGCATCGGCAATTCCACCATTTGCGCCAACGGGGCTCTGACGTGCCTCACGATTAAAATGAAACGTTGAATCCATTGAGCCGTCTAAGTTCATGCGTACCAATTGTGACATACGGGTAATATCATAAATCTTTTCATCGTAGCTTGAATTGGGAAGAAACATGCGTAGATAGGCTGTAAAACCTCCTATCGCATAAACCTGCTCACCAAAAACAAAAGTTTTTCTAATAAATCCCAATACTCCGCCATTAAATGATGGAATTGTATCGGCATTTTTCCATGTTATTTCGGGCTTTGGATTGACAATTTCGGTAGTTCGGACCGTATCTAAAGAGCCATTTGAATTTAATTTTGTTATGCTTCCAATGGTACGGCGATTTTCTCTACGACTATTATAAGCATTAAAACTACCCGCAATGATGTATTTTCCATTTTGCGAACCAGAAGTGATGCGATTGATTGACGTGATCGCTTTTAAACCTCCTACGACACCTATGCCGAAGTTAACACCTTCGGTTGAATAGTTTCCTTCAGCACCAATCTGGGCTATTCCACCATTTGGTGTCTTTTCGGTTCCCTGCTGTTCGAAATTATTGAAATATCCAGTTAACCAAATATTACCATTCGGCAATAACGCAGTACTAAATATCCCAGAACCAAAACCTTCACCTATAGTCGATGCTCCATTGATTACTTTGAAGCTTGGGTCAAGTGAAACTTTTCCACCAATTTTGACAATCGGGCCAAAAAATGACTGATCGTTTGCAGTGATCCACACACTTCCAGTACTTGCTGTTAAGGGTACAACAAATTGAATGGTTGTATCTGTATAATTGAGTACTTCAGCTTCGATCTCATTGACAAATAACTTAAATACATCCTTATACTTCATTAGACCTCTGACTTTCAAATCTAAGGTACTACCCGCTTCTACAATATCAGGATCTGTTGTTTTGGAAACAAAACCGATATCCAACACCTCTTTCCCTCCAGCATATGGATCGTCTGCTAATCCCTTGCTTTTTGAACAGGCCCCTACCACAAAGGAAAGTCCCACTACTAGCATGATAAGCAATCTTGTTCTATATTTTATATTACGTAACATCTTTCGAATCATTTATTAAATTGAAATAATTAATTATGGTGTTGCAGGTGTAATACCCGCCGCAATCGCTTCATCGATAAACTTTAACGTATTAAATCCAAATGTGTGTTTGATACGCGTGAGCACATGCAACACCCCATTATTTGTCTGGATATCGGAAGTTGCTACAGGGTTATTTTGCAAAGCAACCTGTGGATTTGATAGATCTGGAATGTAGGCCAAAAATAATTGACGGTATCCGGCATATTGTACACCTCCTGCATTATTAAAAATTACCCCAATATTCATGATACGTCCTGAATAACTGGTATAATTTTGACCTGGAAAGGCAATATACGAAAGGGTATCACGCTGTGGATAATCTTTCATTAAAGAAGAACTTTTGAATATATATTGCAAAAGTGTGTTCTTCCATACTGCGGGTTTGATTTGCGTAAGTTTTGATACGGTATCACGTCCTTCAAATCTAAGGTATCTATTGAGCTGTATAATTGCTTTATTCACAGATCCACTAGGGGGAGCAAAAAAAGTTACATTTTCTTTATCCAAGACATCATCCAATCCCGCTAAATTGATAATCGTAAGGGTCGAATCAAAAAATGGTTGTTTTGCCTTCATATAAGCTAATGTCGATCCTTCAAATTTGGGATCGTGAACACCCGAATCATAATAATATTTTTTACAACTGGTAGAAAATAGCACAGCCAGTGCTATGATCATATAAAAGATTCTATTTTTTAAATTCATAATGATTAATTCCAAAAATTGTTTCCGATTAAACCTGGGTTAGCATTACGCTCTTCGGCAGTGATGATCAATGGCCAAGTCCATGCGCCATTATTAAAATTACCAACACTCATTGGCGAATTAGCAAATTCCGAATTGACAACACGCTTTGTTCTAACCAGATCAAAATAATACTGTCCTTCACCTATTAGTTCCCGACATCTTTCTTTAAAAATATCATCTTTCAAGGTTTCACCCCCTGTAGTGATCTCCGAAGCACCTGCATTTAATCTAATTTGGTTCAAAAAAGCTTTAGCTTCTGTTTCCTGTCCGAGCTCGGCATGTGCTTCAGCAACTAATAAAATTGCATCGGACAATCTAAAAATAATAGCGCTGTCATCACTAACCATCGTGACACCAGAACCCGAACCTCTAGCGTAGGTATTGATAAATTTTTTAAACTGGAAAGTCAGAGAATTGTCACTAACATTATCAAACCAAAGGGCACGTCTTTGATCAGCAATACCCGCTGGATATAGTTTTTCAAGATAATTTCCTTGATAAGCCATTCGGCTTGTAGTTGTCGTTACAGTTCCTCTGTAAGGATAATGTGAAAAAAAGTAGGAGGAATTAGCATAATCTGCAAAGGTCTCGCCATAATTATAATCTTGTAAGATACTAAATAGATTTTCGGATGAACGGCCTTTAAAGATACGTTTGGTATTTTCAACTGTAATCGGCAAAAGGCGATAGTCTGTATATGTCTTTAATTCTTCTCCTAAAGCAGTCACTGCTTTATAGTATACTGATTTATCTGCTGTATCCCAAGCTGCTGCCCACATATTTAAATGCATCAATAACGCTACAGCAGAGGCACGTGTCGGTCTAAGACCTAATAGTGATGCTTCAGGATATTTAACAGGAAGATTATCCTTGGCTGAATTCATATCTGCAATACATTTTTTCAATACTTCAAGTTGTGGTAATCGTGGTAATGGTTTACTGTTATAGGCATCTGTATAATAAATGGCATCGCCAAACATCTTACAGATGTACATATAACTCAGATTACGCGTAAAAACCGCTTCCGCCTGATAACGCTTTTTTTCTGAAGCTGATATAATAGACTCAGGCATATTTCCGACTTCGGCATGAAGAATATTGCTGGCGGCAATCACATCATACCATCCCTTCCAGCTCATATTCTCTCTTATAACACCATCAAAATCATCTCCCCCACCTATAATTCCTTTCAAGTTATTATAAATTAAATTTATATAAGTTATTGGACCGCTTGACGAACCAATCCAATTACCTCTAATTTCCAAACTGGGTAATAATGCGGTATTTCCTATTTTAGTTTTTAACCTCAGGTATATCCCATTTGTATAGCCTTCTACATCTTTTTTGGTTTCCCAAAAATTATTCCCCGATAAAGCGTCAATAGGGGTCACATTCAAAAATTTATCACAGCTTGATGTAGATAATACAAGTGCTGTAACGGCAAGTATATATGCTAATTTTTTAATTTTCATGATATCAACAATTAAAACTCAATATTCAATCCTAAAGCAAATTGCTTAGGAAGTGGATAATTACCTCCAGAATCTTTACCTAATGCACTCACGTTTTCCGGATTAGCTCCTGTATAGCGGGTGATATAAAACAAATTGGAAACTGTACCATTAATACTTACACGGTTCATCCCATATCTTCTTGACCAGTTCTGATCAAAATTATAATACACTTTTACTGCATTTAATTTGAAATAAGATCCATCTTCTTGGAATAAAGTCTGATTACCCCTGAAAGGATTTAAGCGACGTGCGCGTACAAAATCCAATGGGTTTCCATAAGTTGCCTGATCGCCAACTGCTTTCCAATAATCCAATTGTGAAATAGGCGGTAATGCAACCAATTTCCACGGATCATATTGTATAGCAGGATCTGTAAATGCACCGAACTGGCTAGCCAAGGTATTATTCATAATATCACGTTTCAATGTGAATGATGTATTGACTTCAAAACTCCAGCTCTTGTACTGTAATAGCGAAGTAAAACCACCGGTAATCTGCGGTTGAGAATTACCGGCAATTACGCGATCATAGTTATCTAAAACATAGTTTCCATCTAAATCGGTGAAAATAGGATCACCTGCTTTAAAGTAATTTAAGATATCATTGCTACCCACACGATAAGGTAGACCAGTTGCTGGATCTACAGGGACTTGAGCATTGGTACTATAAACACCTTTTGTATTAAATAGATAGTTAGACAAAGAATTGATACCTAATCTATAATAGATATCCTGTTGGTTTCCTGGATCATAATAGATCATTTCTCTTAAACCATCCGGCAATGCTGCCAATACTTCACGGTTGATTGCAAACGAACCTGACATTGTCCATTTGAAGGGGCTTGTTGCACTTAATGGACGAGCAGTTGCTTGAAACTCCCAACCATAATTTACATTACTGATTTCTGTAGAAGCAATATTCTCGAATGAATTTGAAGATGAAATCGCTTTCTCTCTAAAAACATTATCATTTTGCTTGTAGTAGCTATCAATATTTAAGGTTAACCTATTATTGAATACTGAAATATCAAAACCCGCATTTAAAGTAGTCGCGCGAGTAGGCTCCAACGACCGATTCGGTAAAAATTTTAAATCTGTAACAACAGTTTTCTGATTATTATAATTATCTCCGCCATAATATTTTCCATAAGATTGATAAATACTTCCATTAGGTGTAATATTAGAACCATAACTCAGACGGAAGGATCCATAATCCAACCATTCCTTATCTTTCATGAAATTTTCTTTTTCAAAATTCCATTTTGCAGAAATCGCAGGGTTTTTAACATAACCTGCATCTGGACCATTGGTCGACAGACCGTCAGCACGGTAAGAGAAATTGATGACATATTTCTGCTTATAATCGTATGCAAAATTGCCTGAAAATGCCACTGCCCGTGTATCCGTATAGCCGATTGTACCACCTTTGGAACTTAAATAACTTGTCTGCTTTACGATCGGCCCTCTCAACTGATCATTGACAACACGATCATTCAACATTGCATCTGCTTTAAAGAATGATGATCTTATCTCGTTAAATGCGAAAAAGTTAAAATTATGCGCGTCTTCTCCATCTTCTTTCAATGAAAACACATAGGACATCTGGTTACGATTATACAATGTAGTTGCTCTATCGTTATAAGTGTAATACTGTGCCTGATTTGCATTTAATGCGGCTGGTGAGAAGTTATCTTTTGTACTGGATGTTCCGGTATAATTTAACGTGGTCTCCACTTTAAAATTCTTAAAGAAATCGTAAGCTACATTGACAATCGCAGATGTTGTCAAAACTTTATTATCATCATCCGTATTCAATGCTCCTAAAACCGAATTGACCGATGAATATAAGGATGGTGCTGGTAATAAAGAAGATGAATTTCCTCCGTCTGCAATACCAGAATTCATCAATCCATTCCCGCTACCCATCCTTTGATTCTGGATGGAGTTATTCAATTGCGCTAATAATTTGAATTTATAAGTCGGATTATAGATCATATTCATATTCAAGTTATAACGCGAGTAACCTGTATTTTCCTGAATACCTTTTTCATCGTAAATACCCATTGCAACCTTATAATTAAACTTCACATCACCACCGGATACATTGAGATTATGAGTCTGGTTATAGGTTGGCTTATAAAAATAGGACTGCCAATCGGTAGAGTTATTATAATAAGGATTTAAACTGTCTGATAAAAATGGGGTTTGGTTTACCAAATCTAAGGCATGATTCCAAGAGGTATCAAAGCGCATAATCTGTGCGATCCTTAATAATCGCTCATCTTTACCGCCAATAACAGCTTTTAATTGTGGTACTGCCGACATAAAGGCCGCACCATTATAGCGCACTACTGGAACTTTTGAATTACCTCTTTTTGTTGTAATTAAAATAACACCATAAGCGCCACGCGATCCGTATAAAGATGTTGCAGCAGCATCTTTAAGTACCTGAATATCTTCAATATCTTCCGGTGGAATCTGTGATGCTGGTGATACACCAGGTCCTGCTTGTTGGAAACCGTAAGAAAAATTTGCATTATCGTCTACCGGAACACCATCGATGACATATAAAGGAGAAGTTGGTGTCAAGAATGCCGCGTCTCCACTTCCAGAGACATTGATGTTGGAAATACCACGAATCGTGACACTTCCTCTAAATCCTGGTGCACCTGTATTATTTTGAATATTTAAACCCGCGACACGACCTTGCAATAATGACATCACATCACCTGCAGGCTGTCCCTGTATATCTTTACCTGAAATGGTAACAATAGAGCCTGTATTCGTAGCTCTTGTTTTCTGCTGATAACCACTGGTTACTTTGACCTCCCCCAACATCTCACTTGTAGGTGACATGGTCACGGAGAGGTACGTTTTATTGTCAACTTTTACGGTAACAGATTTATGACCAATCGATCTAAAAATGATGGAAGCATTATTTGGAACCGTGATCGTAAATTTACCCGACCTGTCCGTACTTCCTATTGCTTTACCTCCGGTACTGATACTCACACCGGAAATTGCTTCTTGAGAACTCGAGGCACCGTCTATGACAACCCCCGTTACTTTTATCTGCTGTTGTGCAAAAGCAACTTGTTGCGTTCCAAAAAACAACAATATAACTAGCGTATATATATGCTTCATTTGAAATGTATTTAATTTAAGTTTATATTGATTCATTAATCATTATCAAATTTTGGTTTGTCTCTTCTAAACCAAAAGGTCAGCTCCCAATCACCCTTTTGAAAAATGTTAAAATTAAAGTTGAGGTAGTTTTTTTCAAGTATATTACCAAAGCCAATGCGACTAAACTTAAATGAAATGCTAGCCTGTCCACCACTTAATGTTGTGTAAGGAGTTGGATAAGCACTTAATGGAATCGGATAAGCGACATCATAACGTACTTTTGTTGCATCCTTCGTCATATTAAAACCATGTACTAAGCCTGCCCAATTCGTTTCATCGAATTTATTCGGATCTATCGGATTGGATAAGGAATCTGCAAATTTGAAAGTCAAGCTATTTCCATTTCCTGTTTTCCTAAACAGGACCTGCACATCAAAAAAACTACTCATGTACTGTCCGCGTTCACCCATGATGAAGACCCCTGATGGGCTAACGGAAACACTTGTTGCCTGTCCAGTGATGGGATCTAAATTTGAAGGTTCATAAGGACGTTCCCTGAAGGGCATGAGGCGCATATTTTGAAAATACTTACGACCTCCAGAATTGGACATCTCGACATCGAAGACATAGCCAGAATCTGGTTGTGCACTCACCATATTAGAATTAGCCGAAGACCACATCACAAAATCACCAGCGTGTGGTCTAATTTCAAATAATGGATGATTTTCAATGGTTCGCTTCGCTTCAATTTCAGCTAAAGATTTTTCTGTACCATCATAAATCTGTTTCCATACTGTCACTGGATATAATTGTGTTAATTCAGGCGCTGGATCTCCATTAAACTTGCGCATATTCACAATTTTAAAATCCAAAGGACGACTTGAATTTCCGTATTGAAAGATATTGGTAAATAAGGTATTCCGGCCAAGTACCGGTTGAAATAGCGTGGTTACATATTTCGAATCATTGGCTATTGATAGCCTTTCGTCAGGTAAATTCTTTTTACAAGCCGAAAAAAACAATCCAAAGACCATTACAGGTAAACCAATCTTGAATATATTTAGAATTCTTTTCATTATTTCTCTTCATTTAAAACTAATCTGCGCGTAAATTCATCAAACCCAAAATTGTGAATCGGGTCTAAAATATTGATTGTCGCATTATTTGTTCTGATATTTACTGTATTGGCTTTAGTAGTTACCCAGTCTTTCTTAAAGGTTGAACCAAAAGTTTCACTAAAATTTAGAATGCTCGCTCCACCTTCAACAAATCCGGAAGAACTCATTTTTGCATATCTGACATGCATCGGGTAATCAAATACAATTGATTTGACCAAAACACCATCTGTATCCTCCATATAAGCATCGGTAGTTTTTTTACCTCTCACAATGTATTTACAGATCATGGTATCCAGCTGTGCCTTGTTAGCATCTGATAAATACACATTTGGTAAACCAAAGCTTCTACGCATATTATTTAAATATTTAAGAGCTGATGCAAAATTTTTATTGACCGGCGCAAACAGAGTCAATTCTTGATTCCTAAGCGAATCTTCCAGATTTGGAAATCTTTTCAAAACCAAAAGCAAGGAATCAAAAGTTCCATCAGGTTGTGCTTGTAGATAGTCTAGTGCATTTCCATTATAGGTCTGCACTTTATTCTCATAATCGTAATAAGGTGATTCACTTTTATTACATGAGCATAGCCAAAGGGAGACAATTCCGATGATGGCTAATACAAAAAAATTATTATTTAAAATCTTCATACATTTACGTTTTGAAATTACTATTGCCAATATGGATTCTGAATAATAGATGGATTTGCACTTATGACATCCTGAGAAATTGGCCAGTAAATACCCCCTGCATCTTCAAATTGTTTAAAGGTCATACCCTTTCCATTTTTTGTTGCATAAATTGCATTTGATTTCTTGATTCGGTTATATCTCACTTGATCGTACCATCTCCATCCCTCGCCCATTAACTCTTTTCTACGTTCTTCAAAAATTGCTTTAAAAATATCTGGAGAGTTGATAGTCGTATAATTGATACCCCTCAAGGCACAAGCTCTATTTAGAGCGGTATATGCACCTTCCGTATCACCTATAACTGCTAATGCCTCAGCCCTCAACAACGTAATTTCTTCCATCCTGCTGAAGACCATTGACGAACTGAATAACATAAAATTACCTGAAGTATTAGAAGGGGAGAGCACTTTGATCTTATTAAAAATTGGCATTTCGGATTCGAAATTATAGAAATAATTCGTGCGGTATAATCCGGTCAGTCTATCGACACTGAAACGTAAATCAAAAGGGTTATTAAAGACATTTATAATTGTATCTTTAGAAACAAACATTTCCGGACGATTTTTTGGAATGAAAGGAGCAGCTAAAGTTAATTGTTCAATATGACCATTCGCTGTCGCTAATCCATTACCAGACTCAAAAGGAAAACCGACCATTACAGTTGCTCTTTTATAAGCAAATGGACTCATATTATTTTGATTCTCCGTTAGCGCATTCATATCGATATAATCCAATGGATTGGCTCCGTCGACATAATATTGAGATGACTGATTATCTAATACAAATTTAGCATAGTTGGCTGCGTCTGTATAATTCCCTTGCCAAGCGGCTATATGTGCAAGAATAATATAGGCCGATAAGCGTGTAAATACGTTTCCGTTCCAAGAAGCCCAACCCTCACCGTAATAAAGTCCTGGGAAAATAGGATCTGTTCCACCGTAACGGAAAGGAACGACCTTAGCTGCTGCTAACAATTCTGAAGTTGCAAAGCCCAATACCTTTTGTTGCGAAGTTCTCGGTAATTGTACAAAATCACCATCATGTGATGATGTCAATAAAGGGATATCTCCCCAGATCCGAGCCATATAATAATAAGCAAATGCACGTAGTATTCTAGCTTGGGCAATATCTACATCATTATTTAATTTGGTATAGCGGGGATCTACTGCTACAATTTCTTTTGATCTTTCAATGAAAAGACTGGCAGCATTAACAGCAGCATAAAATCTTCTCCAGTTTGTAATACGATTAATTACTGGATATGATGCATTTAACTGTCCGTTGACAACGGCCTTTAGATCCGCACGATTATTAATTGTAAAATCTCCCTGTCTCAGATCTCCCATCACCCAATGACCATTATCTGCTACGGTAGCAGATCGCATCAATCCATAAACGGACATCAAATTGGCCTTTGCATCTTCGAATGACTTCCAATTAGTTTCTTCTGTCGACAATCGAGTTGAAGAAACATTATCTATTTTATTACAAGAAAAAGTACTCAAACTAATCACTGCAGTCAAAATGCTGACTGCCAGTTTACGCCCTGTTAATTTTCTTCTATTGTTTATACTGTTCATCTCTAATTATTTTTACAAATCCAGTTTAAATCCTATTACAAAAGTTTTTGGAATGGAGAGGTTTGCGCCGTCATAATACCCGTTGAAATTGATTAATTCAGGATCTACACCAGTAAAATTGGTTACTGTCAAGAGGTTCATACCTGTTGCATAGACGTAGAATCTGCGGATACCCACTTTTGAGGCATTAAAGAATTTAGCCTTACTCAGGTCATATCCAATAGTAACCGACCTTAACTTTAAATAGGAAGCATTATCCAAGAATAGATCTTGATCGACGCGATACGGATTGATATCACTCCATGGGTTATAAATTGGATAATCTTTTTCATTCTCAATTTTCTGCCAAGAAGACACTTCTTTGATGGAATTGATATCATTGCCAGCTTCACGATTGATAAAGCCATACTTAGTGGCTTCGTATTGATTAAGTGCTTTATGCCCAGCAGCAAAAATAAAATTGAAATTAAGATCAAAGTTTTTATATGCAAAAGTGTTGTTCCAGCCTCCGACAAAACTTGGGATACGATCTCCTGTCAAAACTTTATCTTTGTTATCGACACGATTATCATTGTTATAATCTTTCCAGATAGGATCACCCCCCTTCACAGGAATACCATTAAAAGTTAAATCAACAGGAACATCTGCGTCTGTATTATAAATACCTGTATTGGAATATACCCAATAGCTTCCTACAGATTTACCAACCTCTAATTTGTTGTCTCCAATAATCAATTCTTGATGGCCGTCTGGAAGCGCAGTAACTTTGTTTTTATTATAATTAACATTGATCGCGGAATTCCAATTGAATCCATTTTTATTTTCAACTACTGCACCATTCAACATCAGTTCTAAGCCTTTATTATTAACTTCTAAACCGGTTTTATAATTTACGCTATAGCCCGTCTCCTGTGCAACAGGAACACCAATTAACTGATCTTTATCATTTCGATTGTATGCTGAGATTGCCGCATTCAATCTGTTATTTAAGAATGTACCATCAAGTGTCAAATTCGTTCTCTCGGCTACAGGCATTTTGATTCCATAACCTATAAAGCCACTCTCATAAGGTCTATTTATTCCCATTACAGGTCCATAACCGGGAATAGTTGGTTCTTCAAACCATCCGCTTTCCGATCGGTACTGAGGTCCTGCCGCATAACGGTCATCTAAGAAAGTACGAACCGTTCTACCCCAGCCTCCTGATATATTCAATGCATTGAAAAAAGTGTTGTCTTTTAAAAACTGCTCTTTTAAACTGTAATTAACATTAAAGGAAGGTGTTGTCACCCATCTACTATCAGGTTGTCCATTGGAAGAACCATCCCTGCGGACAATTGCGTTCACAGCTAATAAATTTTTGTATTTATATTGGGCAGATCCGTAAAAGGACATCAGATTATTGACTTCTTTGTCGATATAGCGAAACACATAGAAATTAGGAGAGTTTAAATATTCAGATTTATTTTTATCTCCCTCTACAAAGCTCAACTTGACATAATCATTAGGTCCATTATAAGCTCTCGCATAGTTGTACTTGAAGGTATCCCCCTGATAGGTCTGACCGACTTCTAAATTCAATTCATGATGTTCTGCGAAATCAAATTTATATGAAGCGGAGTTATTGAGGATCATCCGCTGGCTGTAGCCAAAATAGTTGGAGATGTAGCTCACACCATCCATAAGCGTCGACGGTGTGAAGAAATCGCGCGATCCTTCATTATAGTCAAACATTAAACTCGACTGAATCTGTAGCTTATTGACATGGGCAGTCAAAGTCACATTACCATTTAGAGTCGTTACTCTATTGTTATCAACATTTTTTTCATTCTCTTCCAAAAAAGCGCCAAACACATCGGCATTGGGCGACAAAGGACTTGATAAATCTGGGATATAACGCGTTTCGGCGAATCGATCTCTTAAACTTTTATTACGGGTTCGATCCAAACGTGAAGTATTGACATTACTCGACATCGTTAACCAACTGAAAGGAGCCATATTAATTCCGAAAGATATATTGTATCGGTTCAAGTTGGTTTCGTCAGCATTACCGGCATTTTTTGTTCCCGAACCAAAAAATCGGAAACTTGCACGATCGTTTCCTCCTGTAATCCCTAAATCAGCAGAGTAGGTCGGGGTATTTTTATAATATTTGTCATTCCAGTTTGAGGGACCAAAATAAGCTGTATTAGTTGAATCTCTTAAATAGCTGGCATAATTATCATACCGCTCTTGGTTGCCATATTTTTCGTAAAATGGTTTTCTAAAATTATTCTCATAAACACCATTTACAGTATACACTTTGGGTGCAGTAACATATCCAAAATAAGAATTTAAGCTAATTTCTCTTAAGCCTGACTTTGCTTTTTTAGTCGTGACATAAATAGCCCCATTTACTGCATTTGGACCCAATTTAGCAAGTTCAAAAGGATCCTTAATAACTGCAATGGATTCAATATTACTAATATCAATTTGCGAAAATAAATTAGTAGCAGGACCGATGCGGTTGTAATCGTATTTTTGTACGTCAAATGCAAAGGGGTTTTCTTGTACCATGGGCACCCCATTGAGATATATGGCAGGTTGCAAAGCATAGACATCCCTTTTAGAAAACAGGACACCAGAAGCACCTTGTACAATCATACTCTGCTCCGTGCCTGGCTCACCATTTGGTTCTTGAACATAGACACCAAGAAGATTTCCTTTGACGATCTGTTGTAATGAAAGGTTAGGAACAGGAATGACCGATCGGATGTTAATGGTATCCCGAATCGTCTTAAATTTCTGCATGGCCTTCATCATCTGGCCAATCGTATCTGTTTCAAAATTATTGCTGGAAAACTCACCTTTACTTGTATCTCTTAAAACACTGGACTTATTGGTCGGTAATTTCAAGTATTTTTGGTTAGCATGTAAAGATTGTGATCCAACAACAGCTAAAAACAAAGCAAAAGAAACGCTTGTGTAATTTTTAACCATTATTTAATTTAATTTAAGTTTTGATAAAATTATTCAACATAAATCGTTCTCAAGATGAATTCCTCAAGATAAAATGCATAGAAAAGCCAGGAAGAAAAACGGATGTTTTTTACCTAAAAATATATAACTAAAAATAAAATCACCTATAAATGCTAAACATAACACTATTAATTAAATTATACGGGCAATTGATTATTTACAGTCATAAAGTCAATTACGATAGAGACTTCTTAACTTTTGCTAAATTTTTACGAATTAATAAATTTAGGTACTCTTTTCATTTGATTTCATTTGGTTTTTTTAAAATTTAAAAATTGGTATTATTATGATTTTTATAAATCGGTTAATGATAAATATGCGTCCGTTTTGGCAGCTAATAATTGTTAGTATGTAACAATAATATAATAATAATATTGTTATTCCATATTCCTTATGAACGAAACCGTTTGCGTAAAATGAGCAATCGATTGCATTTTTCACCACCCTCTTTATGTGTAACATAATTAAAAATATAATAAATATCCTTTCATTTTATAATCAGTGTTTTAGCTAAAAAAAGCAAAATCTACCATGTATTCATTACTAAAACGTTTTTAGCACTAGATTTAGTTAATTACAATTTTGAAGCTACGATTTAATGGTCAAACATATTAATGCTGTATGGATGGTTTTGTAAACTATTTTAAAAATATCAAGAGAGAATCTAGGAATGAAATGATATTTTTCACTTTTCCAAGAAAATATACCGCTAAGTTTACTACCAGAATTCTTATTATCTTTTATATGGTTCATTAGAACAAAAAAAATCAACAAAATATCATCACTCAGTTATTAGGGTATAAATAAAATATTTGCAGCATCTATCTGTGGATTTTTCAATTCTTAAAGTTTATAAGTTATTTATTTTGATATCGTTCACATTCGTAAATGAGAAATAATAATACAGCTCACATAATTTATTCAGTTGATTCCCAACACTATGCAAATCACCAATTTAACATTAATTTAACACTATTTGTAATCATTCTAAATTCATCTGTTTGACAGATTTTTGACATATAGCAAAAGCTTTTAAACTACATTTGCAGAGTTAAAATTAATCGAGGGTATTGCTTTGAAGAATCTTAAGGTATTAGCATTCACACATAAACACGTAGAACTTAAAGATTTAGGTAATCTAGTTATTTGTAATGAGGAGTTAGAAAGTAGACTAATGAATCTAAAACATAACATGGATATTCCTGAAGTATTCTATATTGGAACTTGTAACCGTGTTGAATTTGTGTTTTATGGTGCTCATGACTTAACGAATGAATTCATTGCGCAATTTATGGAGAAACTCAATTTCTGTGTCCCTCAGGAAAGATTGCAATGTTATTTAGGTCAGGTGAACAAATATGAGGGTATGGATGCGTTAGATCATCTTCTTCGTATGTCATGTTCTCTTGAAAGTTTAGTTGTTGGTGAGAAGGAGATCTTAGCACAGGTCCGTCGGGCATACGAAAGATGTCGAGAGGCTGGATTTACCGGTGACTTCCTACGCATGCTAATGGACCGTCTGGTAAAAACAGCAAAAGAGGTCTACACCCACACTAAAATATCCAGAAACCCAATTTCTGTTGTTTCTTTAGCATACCGCAAATTAAAAGAAATTAAATCTGTTGAGAATCCAAGAATTCTGATTATCGGATCTGGGGAAACCAATCAAAATTTAGCAAAGTATTTTCAGAAAAAACAATCCAGCAATTTTGTAATTTTTAACCGTACGGTTGAAAATGCGCAGAAATTAGCTACTGAACTCAATGCTGAAGCCTATCCTTTATCGGAATTGATCAACTATAAAGGTGGATTTGATATTCTCATTACCTGTACAGGTGCTACAACGGCCATCATTGATAATTCCCTATATCAATCTTTATTAAATGGAGAAATGGATAAGAAAATCATTATTGATCTTGCCATTCCAAATGATATTGATGCTGAAGTTTTAGCCAATAATGCGGTGCACTATATTGAGGTTAGTTCCCTACAAGCGATTGCCAACAAAAATATTGAAGAACGTTATAGTGAACTGTCTAATGCTGAAAAGATTATTTCAGACAATATTCAAGAATTTTTACCTATCATTAAACAACGACGTGTTGAAGTTGCAATGCGTCAGGTTCCACAAAAAATTAAAGAAATCAAATCTTTTGCATTAAAT
The DNA here is from genome assembly GCF_012030425.1 of Sphingobacterium sp. B16(2022). Taxonomy (GTDB): domain Bacteria; phylum Bacteroidota; class Bacteroidia; order Sphingobacteriales; family Sphingobacteriaceae; genus Sphingobacterium; species Sphingobacterium anhuiense. Next base: position 42,438 of record NZ_JAAUVN010000004.1, read on the forward strand.
GAAGTTTTTGCGTCGGAGGTTCAGGCCTTAGATCCGGAAGCGCGTGATGTATTGGAAAAGATTATTAATTACATGGAAAAAAAATACATCAAAGTTCCTATGGTAATGGCTAAAGAGATTTTAGTCAAAGTAAACGAAAATGGTGTTAATTAATTAAGAGCGACTTAAAACTCTTTTTCACACTGCATTTGGATTTATTCTGACAGTAACGTGTCAACAAATCAATACTATTTATTTATTTTTGCCTATCTTAATTATTAAAATAAGGTAAAGTATATAGATTGTGAATAGAAAACTTATCATTGGTACTCGTGGAAGTGCACTTGCGTTATGGCAAGCAAACTTCATCAAAGATCGGCTGGCTGAAATTGGCATTGAATCTGAATTAAAAATCATCAAAACTCAAGGTGATATCATTCAACATCTCCGTTTAGATAAACTCGAAGGAAAAGGTTTTTTTACCAAAGAATTGGAAGAAGAATTACTTTTGGGAACCATTGATCTAGCTGTTCACTCTCATAAAGATTTACCTACTGTGAATCCTCCTGGATTAATCATTGCCGCAGTATCTGAACGTGAAAACCCTGCAGAACTATTAATTATTCATAAAGATTGTGTAGATATTAAGAAACGTCTTTCTTTAAAACATAATGCCACTGTGGGTACATCATCTAACAGACGTAAAGCACAACTTTCTTCTATAAGACCTGATCTTGAATTTACAGATTTACGGGGTAATTTACAGACCCGTATGCAGAAACTTCGTGATGAGCAGTATGATGCCATCATGTTAGCAAAGGCTGGTATTTCGAGAATCGATATGGACATCTCGGATTTCCATATTGAGGAAATTCCTCCTGTTGAACTAGTTCCTGCTCCTGCTCAAGGTGTACTGGCTATTCAGATCCGCGAAATTGACACAGAATTATTTCAAGCTCTTCAGCCAATTAATAATGAGGAGGTACAGAAGACCATCGCCGTTGAACGTAAAGTATTGAATCTATTTGACGCTGGCTGTCATGCTCCTCTTGGTGCTTATTGCCGTAAAGTGGGTGATACGTACGAAGCATGGACTTCTATCGCAGATACCAGTGATGATTTTCCTGACCGTTTTTATGTGAAAGGAACTGATCCGGCACTATTACCTGAAATAATTTTCTCTAAGTATGCGAAAGATCGGGTATTACCAAAATCTGTCTTTATAAGCCGGGATCTGGATGAACATTCTTATTTATCCCGCTTCTTTGCAAAGCATAATATTCAAGCTGATGCACGCTCTTTAATCAAAATATTTCCAATAATAAATAAATTGGATCCGTTTATTTTAAAGCATGTGGACTGGATTTTCTTCGGCAGTAAAAATGGAATTGAACATTTCTTTAGCTTGGAGCCACGACTAAGTAAAAAGACTAAAATTGCAGTAGTTGGACGTGGATCTGAGGAGACTTTGCGCAAATTTGACCGTGTTGCTGATTTTTCTGGCGAGCAGTCCGGAATTAACATGGAAGAAATCGGGGCTAACTTTGCAGCACTGGCAAATGGTGGTACGGTTTTAATTCCTCGAGCAAAAGGTTCTTTGGAAACAATTCAAAAAGCGCTTAGTTCAGAAACCAAGGTGATCAATATGCCTGTATATGAAACTGTGCTTGAGGATAATGTCAATGCAACAAGTGCTGAGGTCTTAATATTTACAAGCCCGAGCAATGCTGAGGCTTATTTTGTGAATAACTTAATTGAACCTGAGCAACAGGTGATCTGTATTGGACGCTCTACGGCTGCTATTTTTGATGAAATGGGTCTTTCCTATACGCTGCCTTATTCACCAGATGAAATTGGCTTAGCTGAGGCCATTTTTGGATTAGACTATAAATCATAATACGATTGGAAGGATTTAACATTCTTCCAATCTTTTTTAATACATATAACATGTTACAACGTCCGAGAAGAAATCGTAAATCTGCTGTGATTCGCGATATGATTCAAGAAAACCGCTTAAGTACCGCTAATTTGATCTTTCCACTCTTTATTGTAGAAGGTCAAAATCAAAAAACTGAAATTTCATCTATGCCAGGTATCTTTCGTTATTCGATTGACAACTTATTGCGTGAAATTGAAAGCTGTTTAAAACTTGGATTAAATTCATTTGATTTATTTCCTGCTGTCGAAGAATCTTTGAAAGATAAATTCGCAACTGAAAGCTACAGAAAAGGTACGCTATATCTTCAAGCAATCGAAGAGGTCAAGAAAAATTTCCCTGAAGCTTGTGTCATTACTGATGTTGCTATGGACCCTTATAGTTCGGATGGACATGATGGTATTGTAGAGAATGGAGAAATCCTAAATGATGAGACTTTAGTTGTTCTGGGTAAAATGGCTTTAGCACATGCGCATGCTGGTGCGGATATTATCGCTCCTTCGGATATGATGGATGGCCGTATTGGTTTTATCCGTAATATTCTAGATGAAAATGGTTTCACCAATGTGTCATTGATGTCCTACACGGCAAAATATGCTTCTTCATTCTATGGTCCTTTTCGTGATGCTTTAGGTTCTGCTCCTAAAAAAGGTGACAAAAAGAGTTATCAAATGAGTTATGCTAACAGCAGAGAGGCATTAATCGAAGCGCAATTAGATCTGGAAGAAGGTGCTGATTTTTTAATGGTAAAACCGGGTCTTCCTTATTTGGACATCATTAAATCATTACATGATAATTTTGATTTGCCTATTGCTGCGTACAATGTCTCCGGCGAATATGCTATGATCAAAGCTGCTATTGGTAATGGTTGGTTACAAGAAACCGCTATATTGGAGACTCTAATGAGTTTCCGTCGTGCAGGTGCTACTGCAATCTTAACGTACCATGCTAAAGAAGCTATAGAAAAAGGTTGGATTAAATAAACAACTTATTAAATAACAGATGAAGCCCAAGGATAATCCTTGGGCTTCATCTGTTATAGCTAAGTCCTCATCGTGATAACATCTAGATGGTGTTTTGTATAATGCTATTCCTTACACTGAAATGAGAGATTTTAGTAAATAATTGGATACTTTTGTCCTGTAAATTATAATCAATATGACACAACAAAATAGCGCTCACACGAAAACTGCTGATATTTCTAGGGAGAAGTCGGCACAACTTTTTGAAAAAGCGAAACAATATTTTCCTGGTGGCGTAAATTCACCAGTACGTGCCTTTAAATCTGTTTATGGCACCCCTTTATTTATTGAAAGAGGAGATAAAGCTCATATCTGGGATGCGGATGAAAATGAGTTTATCGATTTTTGTTGTTCTTGGGGTCCACTTATTTTAGGTCATAACAACGATCAGATTCGTGAGGCAGTAATGGCACAATTAAGCAAAGGTTTAAGTTTTGGAGCACCTACTGCTCTCGAAAATGAGCTGGCTGAATTGATTATTTCTAACAATCGATTTATTGAAAAAATCCGTTTTGTAAGCTCAGGTACTGAAGCTGTCATGTCGTCTATCCGCTTGGCTAGAGGGTACACGAAACGTGATAAGATTGTTAAGTTTGAGGGTTGCTATCATGGACATTCGGATTCTCTTTTGGTAAAGGCTGGATCTGGATTGGTTACTTTTGGTGAAACTTCTTCTGCTGGCGTTCCTAAAGCATTTGCTGATGAAACCATTGTCATTGCATTAAATGATAAAGAGGCGTTGGCCGCAGTTTTTGATCAATTTAAAGATCAGATTGCTGCTGTTATTATTGAAGGTGTTCCTGCCAATAATGGTCTTTTACTCCAGACCAAAGAATACATTCATTATTTAAGAGAGATAACAACACAAAATGGAGCCTTACTTATCTTTGATGAGGTGATCACTGGTTTCCGATTAGGTTTTGAAGGTGCTGCCGCTTATTATGATGTGCAACCTGATATCATTACCTATGGAAAAATTATCGGAGGTGGTATGCCGGTTGGAGCTTACGGGGCATCTAAAGAATTGATGAGCTGTATTTCTCCTGATGGTTCTGTTTACCAAGCGGGAACATTATCAGGTAATCCAGTTGCAATGGCTGCCGGAATCGCCACATGTAAAGTCTTAACACAGCCCGATTTCTATAAAAACCTGAATGCAAAAACGGAGTCATTCGTTTCTGAAATACGAAACTATATTGAAGAAAAGAATTATGAAGTAAAAATCTTTACGATTGCTTCGATCTTCTGGTTTGCTTTTACAGATCAAGAGGCGATTTTGAAAGCGAGCGAAATTGATCCAAATTCGATGGAATTATATAAATTGATGCATCGTGAATTGCTGAATCGTGGTATATACTTTGGCCCTTCTGGTTATGAGGTCGGCTTTATCTCGCATGCGCATACAGATGAAGATTTAATTACGGCTAAAAGACATATTTTCGCGGCATTGGATTTAGTTTTCGGGTAATCGTGAACTTTTTCATAAATAATCTGTTTATATTTATTGAATGATCAATCAATAATAATTATGAAAAAAAATATCTTAAAGTCTGTTGCTGCTGTTTTGGCTATCACAGGAACATTAGCTTCTTGTCAAAATACCGCAACTAAAACAACAACGGGACAGGATTCTACTGTTTCTACTGATACAGTTGCTGGTACTGAAATAACCGTAACACCAGTCTCGGACTCGAAAGCATTTCCTGGTGCTGACTTGAAAATTGCCTCTATTACATCTGAAAAGGTTGGAACGGATTCGGCAAAAGTAACTGTAAAGTATGCTGTTAGTAATTTTAAACTTACTGAACAAACTGCTCATGAGCATCATATGGCAAATTCTCATGATGGTCAACACATTCACTTTATATTAGACAATAAACCTTATGCAGCTCTATATAAACCAGAAAACACGGTTACTTTAGCGCTGAATTCGGAGCATTATCTGATGTCATTCTTATCTCGCTCCTACCATGAATCAATTAAGACAACTGAGGCTTCTAAATTGGTTAAATTTAAGATTGACAAGGATGGAAAAGTAGTTCAAGATGCAGCAGTTACAGCTCCATCATTATTCTATAGCCGTCCAAAAGGTGAATATAAGGGTGAAGATACGAAAGTATTATTGTTAGACTTTTTCTTGGTCAACACAACTTTAGCCGCTGACGGCAATAAAGTATTAGCGGATGTGAATGGGAAACAATTCACATTGGATAAATGGGGCCCATATGAAATAAAGGGCTTACCTTTAGGGGATGTGAAGGTAAAATTGACACTAGTGGATAAGGATGGTAATGCCATCACTGGTGACAATGTTTCTGTAGAAAGAGATATCAAATTATTAGCACAATAAAAGCTAATAGCATTATAAAAAAGGCTTCAAGAATAATCTTGAAGCCTTTTTTATGAACAATATATTATGTTTAAAACCCTACACTCTTCAAATTTAACCCTGCTCTTTCATCTAGACCAAACATTAAATTCATATTTTGTACGGCTTGTCCTGATGCGCCTTTCAACAAATTATCTGTTGCATTCAAGATTAATAATTTGTTACCGTGTTTTTCTATATGAATAATACTTTTATTTGTATTAACAACTTGTTTTAAATCAATATTTTTACGACTCACATGGGTAAAGGGATGTCCTTCATAATAAGCTTCGTAAAGTTCATAAGCCTGTTCTTCAGATAAATCTGAATCGACGTATATAACTGAAAATATCCCTCTTGCAAAATCACCTCGTTGCGGAACAAAATTGATTCTCTCGGCAGCTCTTTCTAGTAAGGATTGATCTGACTGAGGAAGGAATCCATCCTGCAATTGTGCTAAAGATTCCGATATTTCCTGCAAGTGCTGGTGTTCAAAAGATTTATAAGCGGATAGGTTATTATTGCGCCACGAGAAGTGTGTAGTCGCGCCTGGTTTCTGTCCTGCTCCTGTAGATCCTGTTGTTGCATTCACGTGAATCTGACTCGGTAATAAACCCTTATCTGCCAATGGCAAAAGAGCCAATTGGATATTTGTTGCAAAGCAACCCGGGTTTGCAATATAGTGAGCTGTTTTAATTTTATCTCTATTCAGTTCAGGTAAACCATATACAAAATTCTTACCGTTGTACGCCGTATTCGCTTTCAAACGGTAATCTTGTGATAGATCAATTATCTTCACAGAAGGATCAATTGGATTTTCATCCAAAAACTTACGAGCATCTCCGTGACCTACACATAAGAATAATACATCTATATCTGAATGAAAATCTGAAGAGAATGTTAATTCCGTATCACCAAATAGATCATTGTGTACTTCATAGATTTTATTGCCTGCATTGGAGGCACTATTGGCAAATACAATTTCAACTTCCGGATGATAAATCAACACGCGTAATAATTCTCCTCCAGTGTACCCTGCTGACCCTACTATTCCTACTTTTATCATTTTTTAGTATTTAGATTTTAATTGTCCTACGATGCGATGGATGGGCTACTAATTTAACATATCCAAGGACACATCTATCGGTCCAATGTATGTAAAAAATGGATCCCTATCTCAAATGGTGAGCATGGGATCCATTGTATTTTAACAAAGAAATAAGTGCCGAATTCGAATTAAACGAATTACAATAATGCTTACTTTCCGTTAACTTTATGCCAAATAATGGTTTGATTACCAAATATTTTAGAGAATCCTTTTACATCGTCACCTGTATATCCAGCGTTCATTTCACCGTATGTTCCAAATTTATTAGACATTAAATCATATTCCGATTCGATACCAATAACGACAAAGCGGTAAGGGTGTAACTCGATAATCACTTTTCCTGTTACAGTTTCCTGAGTAGATTGTAAAAATGCCTCGATATCACGCATTACAGGGTCGTGCATTTGTCCTTCGTGCATATAATTGCCATAAAACCCTGCAATCTGATCCTTCCAAGATAATTGCCATTTAGTCAACGTATGTTTTTCTAAAGCATGGTGTGCTTTTATCAAAATAACGGATGCAGCTGCCTCAAATCCTACACGGCCTTTAATACCAATAATGGTATCTCCTACGTGGATATCACGACCGATACCATAAGGTTGTGCCAATGCTTGTAATTCTTGAATTACACGTACCGCATCTAATGCTTTTCCATTCAATGCTGTTGGTTCACCTTTTACAAAATCAATCGTAATCTGCTGAGGTTCTGTAGAAGTTACTGGTGTTGGCCAAGCGGAATCTGGTAAATACTGATTGGATGTTAATGTCTCTGCTCCTCCTACTGAAGTACCCCAAAGACCTTTATTAATCGAGTATTTAGCTTTCTCAGCTGAATATTCAACACCATGTTTATTTAAATATTCTATTTCATCTTCGCGTGATAATTGCAAATCACGGATTGGCGTAATAATTTCCACTCCTGGAATTAAGGTATGAAAAATCATATCAAAACGTACCTGATCATTGCCTGCACCTGTAGATCCATGCGCTACACATTCTGCTCCAATTTTCTTAGCATAATTGGCAATAGCGGTCGCTTGACAAACTCGCTCAGCGGATACTGATAATGGATAAGTTGCATTTTTCAATACATTACCAAAAATCAAATATTTAATAGTTTCGCGGTAATAGTCTTCTGTTTCATCAATAGCTGTATGCGACTTTACGCCTAAAGCATAAGCTCGCTCTTCAATCTGTTTTAATTCCTCATCGGAAAAACCTCCTGTGTTAACTACTACTGAGTGAACTTCTAAACCTAAATCTTGTGTTAGATAAATACAACAAAATGATGTATCTAACCCACCACTGAATGCTAAAACTACTTTTTTCATCTTTTTGGATTAATTCATTGATAAACCTCGGAATGAGACTTAAACAAAAATATAAAAAACTTAAAACTCCTTAACTACTTTTTTACTCTTATGGAAATTAGCTGCAACAAACTTCTTTGCTGATTTCCATAATTTTGCTTCTATACGTTTCAACAACGATTGTTTCTGCGTAATACGCTCTAATCTTTCTTTTGCTTCTGCTTTTCGCTGAATTTTTTCTTTCAATTCGCGTTCCTTATCAACAGGGTCCCAAAGCATAGCTGTACACATACAGTTTTTACGATCCTTACTTAATAGGATATCGTAATTCACACAACTTTGGCATCCTTTCCAAAATTCTTCATCTTGTGTGAGCTCGGAATAGGTCACAGGTTCATAACCTAGTTCTGAATTAATTTTCATAACCGCCAAACCTGTCGTTAAACCAAAAATCTTTGCATGTGGATACTTTTCGCGAGATAAATCGAAGACTCTTTTTTTAATTGCTTTGGCTAAACCTACTTTACGAAATTCAGGATTGACAATTAAACCAGAATTGGCAACATAATCACCATGTCCCCAGGTTTCAATATAGACAAACCCAGCCCATCTTCCATCCTTGTGTAAAGCAATAACGGCTTTACCCTCAATCATTTTATTAGCAACATATTCTGGCTTGCGACGTGCAATACCAGTACCTCGAGCTTTTGCAGACTCGAACATTTCATTGCAAATCTGCTCAGCATATGCAACATGCTCAGGTTTTGCGGGAATAATTAAAAATTCTGAAATAGTCATTGACTTACGACCCAAATAATAAAACTAACAACCGAAATTGCGTTTTGTTATGAAAAAACAATTAATAAAATCGTGGAGCGCCATCATCGGACCTGATGATATTACTGAAAAGAAAGATCACTACCTCATATCAAGCCCGAGGTAGTATGGGTCGTCGAAAGCGAAGAACTGGAATCTGCCTAAAAATAAAAGAACAATACCTCTTACCAACAAACTTTTTAAAAGCATGTAGCAAAGAGAATTTTAATGTATTGTTATTCTTCATTTCTAGTTATCGTCTTCTTAAAGGACGTTGCAAATGTATAAAATAATTTTTTTCTTTTCTGCAATAATAGTACGCATTTTTTATAAAATGACAAAAAACTACAAAAACTTAAAACCACTCAACTTACAACTTATAAATCAATCACTTAAATCATTTTATTGTAATGAATAACTGATGAATAAAAAAACCAATCTGGTAACAAATGTCTAGAATCATTAATAACTTGCTATCAATACTAAAAAAAATAAAGAAATAGAAACTTTTAGTATTCTCATTAAAATTAGATAATTTTGTGCTTCATCGGTGATCTTATAAAGTTCGCCATTAGTACACAACAGCATATGGACACTCCTAGTATCATTTTTTATTGCATTTTCGGGATCCCTTACTTTATTTTTATGTATTGGTTAGTTAAACAAGATAAACAAAAATATGCTTGGGGAATTGCACTTATCACAGTAATTGCTGTTCTCGCAATATATGTTTCGCAAAAGGCGAGCAAGGTTGCGATGGATAATTATCAACAACATCAAATTGATTCTAGACAAATCGAACATGATGAAAAAGTCGATAGTTTAAATCATAAATAATAAAAGCGCCTGAAAGGCGCTTTTATTATTTATGATTTACTTCTCTATATGCTCTAAAGCAAATAGAAATGCATAGTTTAAAGCAATATCTTTGAGATAGTCAAATCGTCCGGATGCCCCACCATGACCGTACTCCATATCCGTTTTAAGCAGTAACACATGATGATCAGTTTTCATCTTTCTTAATTTCGCGACCCACTTTGCCGGCTCAAAATATTGAACCTGACTATCGTGCAATCCTGTTGTGACTAATATATTTGGATATTCCTTTCCTTCTATATTTTCATATGGGGAATAGCTCTTCATATAATAGTAAGCTTCCTTTTCATTAGGATTTCCCCATTCGTCATATTCATTGGTTGTTAATGGAATGCCTTCGTCCAACATCGTATTCACGACATCCACAAAAGGAACTTGTGCAATAATACCATTCCATAGATTTGGTTCCATATTGGCTATCGCTCCCATTAAAAGTCCACCTGCACTTCCTCCTTGTGCATAAAGATGTCCCAAGCTTGTAAATTTCTGATCAATTAAATAATGACCACAAGAAATAAAATCTGTAAATGTATTGATCTTATTCATCATTTTACCTTCTTCATACCATTGTCTCCCCATCTCCTCACCTCCTCGGATATGTGCTATTGCATATACAAAACCGCGATCTAACAAACTCAATCGAGCACTATTAAATGTAGGATCTATCGCGTATCCATACGAACCATATGCATATAATAGCAAAGGTGCCGAACCATCTTTCTTAATACCATTTTTATAGACAAGAGAAATGGGAATAGCAGTACCATCACTTGCTTTTGCAAAAATGCGTTCCGTACTATATGCATGCGTATCATAGCCCCCAACAACCTCTTGTTGCTTCAATAAGATTTTTTCCCTAGTCACCATATCGTACTCATAAGTCGATAAAGGTGTTACAAGCGAGGTATAGCCGAAACGTAATTTTTGTGTATCGTATTCAACATTAGTACTGGGATAAACTGTATAAGCTACTTCTCCAAAATCAAGATAATACTGTTCTTCATTTTGTAAGTTGTGTATAGCTATTTGAGACAATCCATTTTTCCTTTCGGTAACGACCAAATAGTCTTTGAATTCATCTACCTCACTTACTAATACATCTTCTCGATGTGGAATAAATGCTCTCCAATGTTCTCTACTAGTCATACCAAGCTGACACTGCATAACCTTGAAATTTTTTGCTTCGTCATTTGTTACAATGAGAAAGCGATCTTCCAAAGCTGTAACATGGTACAGCACATTTTTCATTCTTGGTTGAAACACCTGAAAATTTCCAGCTGGGTCATCAGATTTCAGATAAAAAACTTCTGATGAAAGCGTTCCTTCTGATTCAATAAATATGTATTCACCATTCTTTGATTTTCCGACACCGATGTAATTGGTATTATCAATTTCTTCATAAACGGTTACATCATCATCTACAAGTGTTCCTAATGTATGTCTATTAATTTTTTCACTTAATAATGTAACTGGATTTTTTGCCGTATAGTAAAGCGTTTTATTATCCTTAGCCCAAGTAGAGTTTCCTGATGTTTTTGGTATTTCGTCTTTATAGATTTCACCCGTAAGTAGATTTTTAATGAAAATGGTATATTCTCTTCGTGATACGGTGTCGACACCAAAAGACATTAAGTTGTTATCGGGGCTTATCGAAAACCCTGTAGCAGCGTAATACGCATAACCTGCTGCCATGGCATCAATATCGAGCAGAATCTCTTCGCTCGCATTAAGCTCATCCTTTTTTCTACAAAACTTAAAATACTGCTGCCCATCTTCTGTACGGGTATAGTAATAATATCCATTTTTAAGATAAGGAACAGATTCATCTTTTTCTCTAATCCGTGCTTTCATTTCCTGAAACAATTGCTCCTGCAATTTTTCCGTTGGCTTTAGCACAGCATTCGTATAATCATTTTCTTTTTTTAAATAATCAATTACCAATTCAGCGTCAGGCCCCTCCTTAAAGAAATCATTCATCCAATAATAATCATCGATCACTTGGTCGTTGTGAATGTCTCTCTTATGTGGTTTAATCACTGCTAAGGGAGCTTGAATACCTTTTGTATTTAATTGTTCTGAAGTATATTGCTCTGCTCGTGCTGTTCCTATTATAGCGCTTAAAATAATCATATTTCTAATTTTCGTAATGATCAAAAGACTGAATTAACCAAAGAATTCAGAATTATGTAAAGGTAAAAATACGGATGTATCAGTATTATTTAGTAAAAATTAACATTTTAAGCATTATACTAGCATTATATTTGCAGATCGTAACCACATCAAAATATCAAAAGATGAATTTAAAAAGATTACTGTATGTATTTGCTATTGGATTAACTCCCATTTTTGGCTACGCTCAGGAGAATAAAAGTGTACCTGAAAACTGGTTTAATCTGGATTATGAAAAAGATGGTGTACTGGGTATAAGTACAGAAAGAACTTACGAGAGTTTACTAAAAGGTAAAAAATCTACACCCATTATTGTAGCCGTTCTGGATGGGGGTGTTGATGTCAATCATGAGGATTTAAAAAACATAGTCTGGATTAATCCGAAAGACAGTATCTCGAATGGAGTTGATAACGACAAAAATGGGTTCATTAATGATAAATATGGCTGGAATTTCATTGGTAACGCAACTGGTGAAAACGTGCATTTTGATAATTTGGAATTAACAAGACTGATCCGTAAACATGCTCCAAAATATGATGGAGTAACGGCTTCGACCGTTATGACCGACCAAGAAAAACGTGCTTACAATGCTTATTTAAAAATGGTCGATGCCTATAATGAGAAATTGGATGAAGCAAAATATGGTGCACTAAATTATGTTGCATTGAAAGAGAACATAGATAATCTTGTCAAAAGCATCAATAAGGATAAGTCTGCGATAACAACAGCAGATCTAGATAGTCTCAATCCTCCGGGCAACCGTCAAAAGATTGCGATTAGAATTGCGAAAGAAGAAATTGAGAAAGCTGGCGGATTTGAAAAGTTTTATGATGATTTAACTGAAGGTGCAAATTACTTCGGAAATCAAGTCGCCTATCATCTTAATAAAGAATATGATTCACGTTCTATTGTTGGTGATAACTACGATGATGCACGTGAATATCATTACGGAAACTCGGATGTTACAGGTCCTGATGCACTTCACGGAACACACGTAGCCGGTATCATTGCAGCTGATCGTAAAAATAATATTGGCATTAAAGGGGTCGCTAACGATGTAAAAATACTTTCAGTTCGCCTAGTGCCAGATGGAGATGAGCGTGACAAAGATGTCGCAAATGGCATCCGCTATGCTGTTGATAATGGCGCTAAGGTTATTAACATGAGTTTCGGAAAAGGATACGCTTATAATAAAAATACGGTAGATGAGGCAGTAAAATATGCTATGTCAAAAGATGTTTTACTTGTTCATGCTGCAGGTAACGACAGTGAGGATAATGATATTTCACCTAATTATCCGAATAAATTTTATACAGATAGCTTAGGTGCTATAACAGGCGTTGCAGATGCATGGATTACTGTTGGTGCGACAGGGCCTCGGAAAGATGATGAGCTGCTGGCAAGTTTTTCAAACTATGGTAAAGCTTCCGTGGATGTATTTGCTCCAGGATTATATATCAATTCAACTGCTCCACACTCTGAATACAAAGAAGAGCAGGGTACAAGTATGGCTGCACCTGTAGTTGCCGGTCTTGCTGGTATGTTACGCTCTTACTACCCGCAGTTATCAGCTCTTGAGACAAAAGAGATTATCATGAATTCTGTTACAAAGTTAGATGATTCGGTTCGAATTAAACTGGAAGATGGTTCTTACAAGACAGTCAAATTAGCTGATATTTCTATTTCAGGCGGTATAGTTAATGCTTACATGGCTGTGCAAAAAGCAAATGAATATCTCATTAAAAAGAAAAAATAAAATATTGACATAATATTTGCATCTTGTTTTACGTTTTACTAATAAATTTAACAGTAACAACAAAGATTGCGTATGGTCGAAAACTTTACAACAGAAAATGAAGTTAAAAACATCGAAACAGAAGTAAAAATCTCTGATGAGGATGTGGAACAACAATTAAAACTTCAGCTACCAAAAATCATGATGAATCCAAGTGATTCCTGTATTGATAGAATTTTGAATTACTCAAAATCTGTAGTCAACAAAAAGGCTTAGTCGGGAGATTAAGCCTTTTCTATATTTTAAAAACTTAACTATCTTTGATAGATATGTTGAAAAAAGATAGATATAAAGCTTTTGTAGAATATTTTTCTAAAAATAGCCCAGATGCACAAACAGAATTAAATTATAGTAATCCTTATGAATTATTGGTCGCTGTAATATTGTCTGCACAATGCACAGATAAACGAATCAATCTGGTGACCCCTAAACTTTTCCAACAATTTCCAACTGTCGAAACTTTGGCGAATAGTAGTGCTGAGGAAATATTCACGTATATCCGTTCAGTAAGCTATCCGAATAATAAAGCGAAACATTTGGTTGGAATGGCCAAAATGCTCGTTGATGTATTTGATTCTACAGTTCCTGAAAAAATAGAAGATTTGATAAAACTACCCGGTGTCGGCAGGAAAACGGCAAACGTCATCTCTTCAGTGGTTTACAATCAACCTGCAATGGCTGTTGATACCCATGTATTTCGCGTTAGTAACCGGCTTGGCCTCACGAGTAAAGCTACAACTCCACTTGCTGTGGAAAAACAACTGGTCAAATATCTGCCTGTTGAAACTATTGCTATTGCACATCATTGGCTTATATTACATGGTCGCTACATTTGCTTAGCCCGAAAACCTCAATGTGACAAATGTGCCATTACTTACATGTGTAAATATTTTGAAAAAACGCACCAAGTGAAAGAAATCAAAGAAAAAGTTAGTTAAAAACAGTAGACTAATTTTTTTAGTAAAAATATTTTGCAAATTAAAAACTATTCCTTACTTTTGACTTAACAATACTAAGAATATGAGCAACCCAGATAAATTAAAAGCATTACAGCTTACATTAGATAAATTAGAGAAATCATATGGCAAAGGCGCCATTATGAAATTAGGAGATACTACTGTTGATCCCATTGAATCAATCTCTACAGGTTCTTTAGGTCTTGATATCGCATTAGGTATCGGAGGCGTTCCTAAAGGTCGTATCATTGAGATTTACGGTCCTGAGTCTTCTGGTAAAACAACCCTTGCAACACATATCATTGCTGAGGCTCAAAAATCAGGCGGTATAGCTGCTTTTATTGATGCTGAACATGCTTTTGACAAATACTACGCGCAGAAATTAGGTGTTGATGTTGAGAACTTATTAATTGCACAACCCGATAATGGCGAACAGGCTTTAGAAATTGCCGATAATCTGATCCGCTCTGGAGCTATTGATATTATTGTTATTGACTCCGTCGCTGCTTTAGTACCTAAAGCAGAAATTGAAGGTGAGATGGGGGATTCCAAAATGGGACTTCAAGCACGTTTAATGTCTCAAGCTTTACGTAAATTAACAGGTACAATTTCCAAAACAAACTGCTGTTGTATTTTCATCAACCAGCTCCGTGAAAAAATCGGTGTTATGTTTGGTAACCCTGAAACAACGACAGGTGGTAATGCATTAAAATTCTATGCATCTGTACGTCTTGATATCCGTCGTACTTCTCAGATCAAAGATTCTGATGAAGTATCTGGTAACCGCATAAAAGTAAAAATTGTTAAGAATAAAGTAGCTCCTCCATTCCGAATCGCCGAATTTGATATCATGTTCGGAGAGGGTATTTCAAAAGTTGGTGAAATCATCGACTTAGGTGTTGAATACAATATCATTAAGAAAGCTGGTTCATGGTTTAGCTATGGAGAGACAAAATTGGGACAAGGTCGTGATGCTGTAAAATCATTATTACTTGACAACCCGGATTTGGCGGATGAACTAGAAGCAAAAATCAGAGCTGAAGTTGCTGGCGTAGATCCAAATCTCGTTTTAGAAGAAGGTTAATTTTTTCGTTACATATAGATTTTTAATATAGCCATTCCAAAAGAATGGCTATATTTATTTACTAAAACCTATGCTAATGAAAAAGTATATTCTTTCTTATTTTATTCTTTCAATTTTATGTTGCAGCTCGCTTCTACTTTCGGCACAACAATTAAAGATATTAACATACAATATCCATCATGCTAACCCTCCTAGTGAAAATGCCGACGTTATCAATCTAGATACGATCGCATCCATTATCAAAAAAACAAATGCAGATCTAGTTGGTCTACAAGAAATTGATGTTAACTTAGATCGATCCCAAAATATTGATCAGGCAAAGAAATTAGCTCAACTCACAGGTATGCACTACTTCTTTTCTAAAGGAATTAATCTAGATGCGGGTGAGTATGGGACTGTGATCCTTTCGAAATACCCGATTGTTAAAAGTGAACGTTTCGAACTTCCATCACCAATTGAAAGTGAAAAGAGAAGTTTAGGCATAATCCATATAAATATAAAAGGAAAAGTAGTCAAGTTTGCTAATACGCACCTTGATTTGAAAAATGAAAATAGGCTTGCACAAACGGCTTTTATCATTGACAAATTTAAGAATGATAAAAACCTTATTATTCTAGTCGGTGATCTAAATGCAACACCTGCAGAACAACCAATCCGTAATTTAGAGCAAATATTTACACGCAGTCAAATCAAAAATGGATTTACAATACCTGAAGTAAATCCTGATCGTGAAATTGATTTTATCATGATAAATAAAGGAAGTCAGTTTAAATTTAAAAATCATCACGTTTTATCTGAAACTTATGCAAGTGATCATAGACCTGTATATGTTGAAATTAATGCCCAATAATAGCTCATGAGTATCAATAGAAGAAAATTTATAGAGGCCTTAACCTTAGCGGGCATAACATTACCAAGCATCGGTTTGGCTGAGGAAAAAAAAGAACTTAGTGACAACGAAAAATTTGATTTTATCGTACCAGCATATTTGCAAAATCAAATCAATAAGAGTATAAGTATCTTTTCCATTTTAAGCAAACCTGCATTTGCATGGTTGGAGATCTTGGACGATAACAATCAGGTAATTGACAAGATATATCAAAGCGAAGATGGTATGTTAGAGGCTAATACTGACTTATTTAAATTTACTATACAGGAAGCGCCTAGAGTCTTTAAATATAGAATAGTAGCTAAAGAAGTTCTTAAATTTGAAGCTTATAAAATTGTTTACGGAGAGGAAATTAAAACCAACATTTTTTCTGCCAAATTAGCTGAAAAAGATCAGGACAAAATTAGATGTTTGATATATAATGATGTACACGAAGCGAAAGACACGTATAAGGATCTAGTTCCAAGTCATAATATAGAAGCATATGATTTTTCTATTCTAAATGGCGATTCTTTTCATTATGTTACAAACCAAAAAGATATAACAGAAAAACTGCTTCAACCCTTTTCATTTTTTGAAACCAGCAGGCCTTTTATCATGAATCGCGGTAATCATGAAACAAGGGGTTCATTTTCTCGTCTTTTCAAAAAGTTATTTGGCTATCCTGAAAATAAATTCTATCAATCCTTCAAATTGGGCCCTATTTACTGGATTCTACTAGACAGTGGGGAGGATAAACCAGATACACATGAGGTGTATGGAGGAACTGTAGATTATGACAATTACCGTAAAGAACAGGCTATTTGGTTAGAGAAAGTTTTGCAATCGAAAGAAAGAAAGGCCTCTCAGCATACCGTTGTTGTCAGCCACATTCCTATTTTTCACTCTGATGACTGGCACGGAACATTACATAACCGCTCAAGCTTTCATCCATTATTTCAGAAGTATAAAATTGATGCGATGATTACAGGACATACACACAAATATGGGTATTATCCGCCTGATAAAGATCATAATTATACGATCTTCATCGGTGGCGGTCCAAAGGTTGGAGAACGTACAATAATAGATGTGAACGGTGATAAGAAATCGTTAGATATAAAAATGATCAAAGATAATGGAGATGTATTAGGTCATCTTAAAAAGGCATAATTATTACTAATTATTGCACGTAAAAAAGGCGCTTACATAGTAAACGCCTTTTTTATAAAATTAATAATCGATCTGACTATTCACCTTCTTCTAAGAAAGGATATTTATAGTTTGTATCTGGATTAAAGGTTTCTTTAATCGTACGTGGAGATACCCAACGCAATAAGTTGATCATTGATCCCGCTTTATCATTTGTACCAGAACCACGTGCACCACCGAATGGCTGTTGCCCTACTACGGCACCAGTACACTTATCATTAACATAGAAATTACCTGCTGCATTACGCAATGCATGTGTTGCCTGCGCGATTGCATAGCGATCTTTAGCGATAACTGAACCTGTTAAAGCATAAATAGAAGTTTTATCAACGATTTCTAATGTTTCTTCCCATTTCTCATCTTCATAAACAAAAATTGTCAAAACTGGCCCGAACAATTCTTCTGACATTGTTTCATAATCTGATTTTTTAGCCACAATAACAGTTGGAGAAATGAAGTAACCTTTAGATTTATCGTATGTCCCACCGATCACAACTTCAGCATCAGCAGATTCTTTTGCACGATCAATATATTTTGAAATCTTGTCAAATGATTTCTCATCAATAACTGCATTGATGAAATTTGTAAAATCTTCTGTTCCTCCAATTTTGAATGAATTCACATCTGTAGTCATTGCATCTTTCAATGCTGGCCACATCGATGCAGGAACATAAGCACGTGAAGCAGCTGAACATTTTTGTCCTTGATATTCAAATGCACCGCGAACTAATGCTGTATTAGTTACTTGCAAATCTGCTGTTGGATGAACTAAAATAAAATCTTTACCTCCAGTTTCACCAACTATTCTTGGATATGTCTTGTAAAGATGGATATTCTCACCGATTGTTTTCCAAATATCTTGGAAAACTCCTGTAGAACCTGTGAAGTGGATACCAGCAAAATCAGGATGTTTGAAAATTACATCACCTGCGTCAGGTCCAGATACATATACTAAGTTAATAACACCTGCCGGCAAACCTGCTTCAATAAAAATCTCCATTAACACTTGCGCAGAATAAATCTGAGCATTAGATGGCTTCCATACGACAACATTTCCCATCATAGCAACACATGATGGTAAATTACCCGCAATAGCTGTAAAATTGAATGGTGTCAAAGCGAATACAAAACCTTCCAAAGGACGTTGCTCTACGCGATTCCATACACCTTTTCCTGATACTGGTGGTTGCTGTGCATAGATTTCTGTCATGTACTGTACGTTGAAACGTAAGAAATCTGTAAACTCACAAGCTGCATCAATTTCTGCCTGATAAGGGTTTTTTGACTGCGCTAACATGGTAGCAGCATTCAACTTATAACGATATTTGGTCGATGCTAGTTCTGCTGCTTTCAAAAAGATTGCTGCACGGTCTTCCCATGGCAAATTCTCCCAATCACTTTTAGCAGCCAAGGCGGCATTAATGGCATCAGTGACATGACTTTTAGAACCTTGACTATATTGTCCCAAAACATGTTGGTGATCATGTGGAGGATTGATAGATACTTTACTATCTGTACGGACTTCCTTTCCGCCTATATACATAGGTACGTCAACTTGCTTAGCACGAGCTTCATCAATCGCCGCTTTTAATAATTTGCGTTCTTTTGTTCCAACAGCATATGAGTACACTGGCTCATTTGTAGGTGTCGGTACATTAAAAAATCCTTTTATCATAGTAATAATTTTATATTTTCAAAAAGCTGAATTTCAATGAATTCATAGAATTCAACATAAATTTACAAGATTTTAATCCGTGTTCCAATTATTGGATTAGTCTTTAACAGTACTGGTAAAAATATGTTTAAACTTTTCCAATTTTGGTTTAATCACGTATTGACAATATCGATCTTCCTTATTATTAGCGTAGTAATTTTGATGATAATCTTCAGCTTTATAGAAAGTAGTAAATGGATTAATTTCTGTCACGATAGGACGGTCATACAACCGTTCTTCTTTCATTTTTTTTAGATAAAAATTAACTTTTTCTAATTGTTCTTGATCATGAACAAAAATTGCAGAGCGGTATTGCGTACCGATATCATTACCTTGCCTATTCAATTGTGTAGGATCATGTGCGATAAAAAAAGCTTCTAACAAGGTATCGAATGATATTTTCTTGGGGTCATACAAAACATTGATCACTTCAGCATGTCCTGTACTCCCTGTACTGACTTGGCTATATGATGGATTCTTCGTTTCTCCTCCAGCATAGCCTGAAATAACTTGCTGTACACCATCAAGTGTTTTAAATTGAGCTTCAACACACCAAAAACAACCTGCTGCAAATGTTGCCGTATCTACAAGACCATTCTGATGATCTGGCAACTGTTCAAATGATTCCGGTTCCTTTTTAGCAATATTAGATTGACAGGATAACAATGCATTGCTTGTTACCAAAAGTACAAGCATAGCGATATATTTATGTACCATCTCTATAACCCTTAAATTAAAAAAGCGGTAAAATGTTATCATTCTACCGCTTTTGTTTCGCTACTAAAATTAAAAACTATTTAGCGGCAGCATAATTTTTCGCTACTGTATCCCAGTTGATGACATTGAAGATCTCTTCTAAATATGCAGGACGTTTATTTTGAAATTTTAAGTAATATGCATGTTCCCAAACATCAATACCTAAAATAGGTGTACCTTTAACTTCAGCCACATCCATCAATGGATTATCTTGATTAGGTGTCGATGTTACTTGTAATTTACCTTCTGCATTTACAATTAACCAAGACCAGCCAGAACCAAAACGTGTAGCTCCTGCATTTTGCAATTGTGTTTTCAATTCTGCAAAAGAACCAAATGTTTCATTGATTTCCGTTGCCAATTCACCAGTTGGCTCACCACCAGCATTTGGACCTAATACTGTCCAAAATAATTTGTGGTTATAGTGACCACCACCATTATTACGTACTGCTGCAGGATATCTACTGATATTTTTAACGATATCTTCTAAAGATAAGTTCTCAGCTTCTGTTCCAGCAATTGCCTTATTTAAATTATCTACATATGCTTGATGATGTCTATCATGGTGGATTTCCATAGTAGCTTTATCAATATGTGGTTCTAATGCGTCTGACGCGTAAGGTAGCGCTTCTAATACAAATGCCATAATTATTATTTTTTATGTTTATTTAAAGATTGTTTCTATGCAAATATAACGTTTAATATACCTTTATGTTTCGTTTTGCGATTAAATAATCACTAAGCTTTTAACGTTTTTGACGAAAAAATGATTTAACAAGTTCAGCACATTCTTCCCCCAACTTACCATGCTCTACAATTGTTTTGGGATGTAAAATTTTATCATGAAATAGAGAATATCCTCTTTTTTCATCTTGAGCTCCATATACAATTCGGCTGATATGTGTCCAATAAGCCGCACCTGCACACATTACGCATGGTTCTACAGTCACATAAAGTGTGCAGTCGACCAAATATTTACCTCCCAAATGATTTGCAGCAGCCGTAAAGGCTTGCATCTCGGCATGGGCTGTTACATCATTTAGACGCTGTGTCAGATTGTGCCCCCTACCGATAATATTACCTTTATGCACAATTACCGCCCCTATGGGCACCTCCCCTGCGGCTAATGCTAATTTTGCTTCCTTCAATGCTTGCTGCATAAAAAAATCGTCAGCATTGTCTACAGATGTTCCTTCAAAATCGATATACCGCATTTTACATTAATTTTGCACCATTAGGCACTTTTTTTTCTACAGTTGTTAAAATGATATCCCCGTTGTCATCAGCAAAACCGGTAACTAAACATTCCGAGAAAAAATTTGCGATCTGCTTCTTGGGGAAATTAACAATAGCAACAATTTGCTTACCTAGTAATTCTTCTTTACTGTAATGCACTGTGATCTGAGCACTACTTTGCTTTATTCCCAATTCATCACCAAAATCAATCGTTAACTGATAAGCTGGTTTTCTTGCTTTTGGAAAATCGGCCACATTTAGTATAGTACCCACTCGCATATCCACTTTTTCAAAATCAGTCCAAGATATTTCTTCCATTACAAACGATTACTTTCGATACTACTTAGTGACTTGGCCAGTGTAAATAAAACATATTCTCGATTGCGGTGTAATTTTGCCATCAAATGGTTAATCAATTTTTCTTCTTGATTTTCTTCGAAAACTAAATCTTCATCACTTAGATGATTATATTTTCTTTTTATTTTTTCTTTTGCTGTAATCCAATCAAATGTTGTTATTTTAAGTCCCATCATTTTTTAGGTATAAAATTTGCTGTTATTTTTGAAACTTGTTCAAAGTTTAGTTAAAGATACAATTTATATAGAAAATAAAAGTTATGAAGAAAATTTTACCTGCATTACTATTAATTTGTGGTAGTGTTGCTACTGCAAATGCACAATTGTTACCAGGAGTAGAAATTGGTTTAAAGGGTGCCTTAAACTTTTCTAAATTTAAAAGTGATGGTAAGTATTTCAATTCAGACAACAAAGCAGGATATCAAGCAGGTTTGTATGGGCGTGTTGGTGTATTAGGTTTTCATGTGCAACCGGAGATTTACATTACAGGCAAAAATACTACGATTAAAGCTGAAGGAGGAGAAACAACGGATGTAAAATTAACCACAATAGACATCCCAGTATTATTAGGAAAACGTTTTGGTTTAGGACCAATTGGAGCAAGAATCCAAACTGGACCAATATTTTCTTTTAAAGTAGATGATAAACAAGATAAGATAATTCCTAGTTTAGATCCAAATAGCTACAAAAAGAATGGTACATCTTGGGCATTTGGTGTCGGTGCTGATGTTTCAAGTCTTCGTGTTGATCTACGTTATGAAATGGGACTAAGCAAAATCAACAACAGTAGCCAAGCAAATCCAAAAATTAACATGTGGAGTATAGGATTAGGCTATCGTTTATTTAGTTTATAGTACTTTTCAATCAAATTATAAAAGGCTCGTTATCAAAAATAGCGAGCCTTTTTCAATAGCGGTTTAGAATAGTTCTAAATTACTTCTTTTTCTTGTCAAAATTGTATCATATTTAATATCAAATAGTAAATTTGCCTAATTAAATTAAATTACAAAGAATAATGAGTAAATCAAAGCCAGTTTTAAGTTCTTCAATCGGGAAGAAGCTAATCATGAGCTTAACGGGACTTTTCTTATGTACGTTCCTAATTGTTCACTTGATTGGAAACTTGCAGTTATTTAAAGATGACGCGGGTTTAGCGTTCAACAAGTACGCCTATTTCATGACGCATTTTACACCTATCAAGGTTGTGTCTTATTTATTGTATGCTTCGGTGATTATTCACGTGATCTATGCAATCGTGATTTCATTAAAAAATAAGGCTGCTCGTCCTATTGGATATGCATCTTATGATGGAAGCGCAAACAGCAAATGGAACTCACGTAATATGGGTATTTTAGGTACTGTTATCTTAGTATTCTTGGCGACGCACATGTCAAACTTTTGGTGGAAATACCATAATGATCAAACACCTTATATCGAATATCGTACCGATCTGTCGAATGGTGTAACGACTCATCAAGAGATCCAAGCGTCAGATTTTCATGATTACTCAGTCGTTGTTGAAAATGGCGTTGAAATCGTAAAAGCACGTGACTTGTATAAGCAGGTAGACTTTGCATTTAAAAACGTTGCTTTAGTAGCATTATACGTAATTGCAATGGCTGCTTTAGCATTCCACTTGATTCACGGTTTTCAATCTGCTTTCCAAACAGTTGGATTCAATCACAAAAGATACATTGGATTGGTTCAATTTATTGGAGTATGGGTATTTGGAGTAGTTATTCCAATTCTTTTTGCAGCGATGCCATTATATTTCTATTTCCGTTAACAATATTTTAGGATGGTGCTATAAGGCACGATCTAATAAATAAAATATAAGATATGTTAGATTCAAAAGTACCTGCGGGGCCATTGGCCCAAAAATGGTCAAAACATAAATTTGAAATGAAGCTGGTTAACCCTGCTAACAAACGTAAATTTACAATTATCGTTGTTGGGACAGGATTGGCAGGAGCTTCTGCAGCTGCTTCTTTAGCAGAGTTAGGTTACAATGTAAAGACTTTCTGTTATCAAGATTCACCTCGTCGTGCGCACTCAATCGCGGCACAAGGTGGTATTAATGCTGCAAAAGATTATCAAAATGACGGTGACTCTGTTTTCCGCTTATTTTATGATACTATTAAAGGTGGTGATTACCGTGCTCGTGAGGCAAACGTTTATCGTTTAGCAGAAGTATCGACTAACATCATCGATCAATGTGTGGCTCAAGGTGTTCCTTTTGCTCGCGAATATGGTGGTTTATTAGATAACCGCTCATTCGGTGGTGCGCAGGTATCACGTACATTCTATGCGCGTGGTCAAACAGGACAACAATTATTATTAGGTGCATACTCGGCTTTAAACCGTCAAATTCATAAAGGTAAAGTAAAATCATACACTCGTCATGAAATGCTTGACCTTGTTAAAGTTGATGGACAAGCTCGCGGTATCATCACTCGTGACCTAGTAACGGGTAAAATCGAATCACATGAAGGTCATGCTGTATTATTGTGTACTGGTGGATACGGTAACGTTTTCTTCCTTTCGACTAATGCAATGGGATGTAATGTAACTGCTGCTTGGAGAGCTCACAAACGTGGTGCTTTATTTGCAAATCCTTGTTATACTCAAATTCACCCAACTTGTATTCCTGTTACTGGTGATCATCAATCAAAATTAACTTTGATGTCAGAATCATTGCGTAATGATGGTCGTGTATGGGTTCCGAGAACAGTTGAATTGGCACAAAAACTTCAAAAAGGAGAACTGAAAGCTGTTGATATCAAAGAGGAAGATAGAGATTATTTCCTAGAGCGTAAGTACCCATCTTTTGGTAACTTAGTACCTCGTGATGTGGCTTCTCGTAATGCTAAAGAAGCAGTGGATGAAGGCCGTGGTGTTGGTAAAACAGGTGTTGCTGTATTCTTAGATTTTGCAGAAGCAATCGGTCGTTTGGGAGAAGATACTGTACGTGAAAAATATGGTAACTTATTCGATATGTATTACCAGATTACGGACGAAAACCCGTACAAACAACCTATGCGTATCTACCCTGCTGTTCACTACACTATGGGTGGTGTATGGGTTGATTATAACTTAATGACAACTGTCCCTGGATTATATGCGTTAGGAGAATGTAATTTCTCTGATCACGGAGCAAACCGTTTAGGAGCTTCTGCTTTGATGCAAGGATTATCGGATGGTTACTTTGTAATTCCTTATACTGTTGGAGATTACTTAGCAAACTTAGGTTCTTTTGCCCCTATTGATAAAAATCATCCTGCTTTCGAAGAAACTCGTAAAGAGGTTGAAACTAGAATCAATGCGCTATTAGCGTTGAATGGTACTAAAACTGTGGATGATCTTCATAAAGAGTTAGGTTTGATCATGTGGGAATACTGTGGTATGGCCCGTACAGCTGAAGGATTAACTAAAGCTAAAGGATTGATCCAAAACTTGAAAAAAGAATTCTGGTCAAATGCCAAGGTATTAGGTGAAAATGAAGAGTTAAACATGTCTCTTGAAAAAGCTGGCCGTGTTGCTGATTTCATCGAATTGGGTGAATTAATGGTTGATGATGCATTGAATCGCAGAGAATCTTGTGGTGGTCACTTCCGCTTAGAGTCTCAAACTGAAGAAGGTGAAGCTTTACGTATTGACGAAGAGTTTACTTACGTATCTGCTTGGGAATTCAAAGGTGAAAATCAACCAGAAGTTCTTCATAAAGAAGAGTTAGTTTTCGAAAACGTTAAATTAACACAAAGAAGTTATAAATAATATCAATTGACTACTTTATTAGTAGTCAATTGATGACTCAATATTATTATTATGAGTGCACATATGAATTTAACGCTAAAAGTTTGGCGTCAAAAAAACGATAAATCTAAAGGTCAATTCGTAACTGTACAAGCAAATGATATCGCCGATGATATGTCATTCTTAGAAATGCTTGATATCGTAAATGATGAATTGACTCGCAAAGGAGAGGATCCTATTTACTTTGATCATGACTGTCGCGAAGGTATTTGCGGAATGTGTTCATTAGTGATCAACGGACGTCCACACGGACCAAAATATGGTATCACTACTTGTCAATTACACATGCGTTCATTCCACGATGGACAAACAATTGTTATTGAGCCTTGGAGAGCAGCTGCTTTTCCAGTTTTAAAAGATTTAGCGGTAGATCGTACATCATTTGACCGTATCCAACAAGCGGGTGGTTATACAAACGTAAATACGGGTGGTGCACAAGATGCAAATAACATTTTGATTCCAAAACGTATTGCGGATGAGGCTTTCGAGTCTGCGACATGTATCGGTTGTGGGGCTTGTGTTGCAGCTTGTAAAAATGCTTCAGCAATGCTTTTTGTTTCTGCTAAAATATCTCAATTCGCGTTATTACCTCAAGGTCAAACAGAACGTTATGAGCGTGCTCAGGCGATGGTTGATCAAATGGATGCAGAAGGATTTGGTAACTGTACTAATACTGGCGCTTGCGAAGCGGAATGTCCTAAAGGTATCAAATTGACTAATATCGCTCGAATGAATCGCGAGTACCTAGGTGCTAAGCTTTTTAGAGAAGAGGATATCCACGGATAAAAGAATATCACTTTATAGATAAGTCCTTACAATCTTTTTGTAAGGACTTTTTTTATATATTTATATATTCAATCTCAATAAATAGATAATATAGTGCCGATATCCTCCAAAATAAGAATTTTACTTATACTGCTGACGCTAAGCTTTATCGTTACTGCTATTACTTTACAAAAGTCTATTACTAGTAAAGATATCTTAAATTTTGAAACCGCCAATCTAGAATCTAAAATTCATGAAAAAGAAGAAGTAATTGATGAATTATTTGCGGATCCAATTATTTTAAAAACATTCAAAAATGCAGAAAAATATCCTGAGCAGTCATATCATATACTTGAAAAGTATAATAAAGATGAGGGAATCGCACTTTTTATTTTTAAAAACCATGAACTTCTACTCTGGAGTACAAACCTATTTGTACCCCTAACTGATGCTGGACTCAAAAATCCGGTCAACTATATCGCGACTAATGATCGCTCATTTGTTGTTAAAAAAAAGGAGATCGGAAATACGACAGTTTTAGCCTATGTTATGGTTAAAAAGTATTTCAACATTAATAACGAATATTTCACTAAAGCATTTTCGCCTTTAATAACAAAGAGTACAAACATCGAAATTGCTGATTATGATGATAATGTAAGCATCAAAAATATTTACAGCAAAGACAAAACTTACTTATTTTCTATTAAACTAAAATCTGGTCAGGTACAAAATATTTTTAGTATCCTTCAAACACTCTGCTGGATACTCGCTGCAACATGTTTTATCACTTTAATACATAATCTCGCGAAACTACTCGTAAATAAGGAAAAAATAATACCTGGAATTTTACTCTATCTTACAGCATTAATTGTTTTACGTTATCTAGACCTTAATTCTAATTGGTTGAATATCCATGCTAATTTGGGCATATTTAATCCTAAAAATTATGCCTATAACTACCTTTTTCCAAATATCTGGGGACTACTTATTACAGTCTTTTTCATATTTCTTTTCATATTATTTCTATATAATATCAAAGACTCATTTTCAATTGAGAAGTATCTGAAAAAGAAAGGCTCAAAAATAATCTTTGCAGTTCTTTCCATCCTAAGTGTCTATTTCTTCTTTACTATTCTTTACAGAACTTTAGGTACACTCATTACACACTCCACTACAACTGTGGTAGACTTCACAAAACTTGTTGAGCTAAATATATTTACATGGATCGACCTTTTTATTATGTGCGTAAGTCTCGTCACATTAATATTATATATCGATCTGGTTATTTCTAATATAAAAAAATTACAGATATCAGATACGGTATTAATTAATATACACTTGAGTTGTCTCATCTTATTTATTTTGATAGGGACTTCATTAAGTGAAAATAATGGGCTCGTTAATATCCTACTAGCACTTATAATATTAATAAGATCATTCAATTCGTTTCTAAAAAAGAAGTTCAGACTAGCTACACATATCATCGTTATCATTCTTTTATCTACAATCTTTTCCATTTACCATGGACATTTCTTCAAAATGAAAAAACTGGAGAACATGAAGCTTTTTATCAGCAATTTAGAAGCAGAAGATGACATTAATGCTATTTCATTATATACTGAAATTGAAAAAGATATTTTAAATGACGAGCAACTCAAACATTTATTTAAAATAAGTTTACCAAACACCAGTACACAAACCATAAGTGAATACATTGAAAAAAAATATCTTAGTGGGTATCTTTCTAGATATGAATTTTTGGGATTTTACTACAATAACAATAAGGAACTTGCTCCTTACAAAAACAATAAAGTAGATGAGTACAGAGAAAAAGTTATTAAAAACTCGTTAAAGATTAGTAATAATTTCTACAGATTAAACAGCGAACTGGGAACTCATGAGTATTTTTCTATTATCAATATTCAAATTGATAAACAAAACACTGTCTCACTATACCTTAATCTAAAGAATAGATCATTCAATTACAGCCTGCCTTATCCGGACATACTAGTTGATTCCAGATTAAATAAAATGGAGGCACAGTCATTTAATAATAGTTCCATCGCATTGTTTAAAGATGGGAATTTAGTGACCCAATATGGAAAATATAACTACCCAAGTCATGACAATGGTTATCCGAAGAAATTGGGAGAATATATTAATTTGGATAGTAGGGATGATTATTTTCATATCATGTACAGGCCTAATAACTATACTACTTTTTTAGTTAGTTATCCAAAAGAGACACCATGGGAATATTTAGCTACCGCATCATTTTTATTTCTGGTTATTTTTATCTTTTTTTCTATCTCTTCCAGTGTTAGATATGGCTTTAAAATTTTAAAGAATAAATCATTCAAAATCAGAAGCATAAAGTACCATTTCCTTTTTTTAGTAAATAGTATACAATACAGTTCCAGAATACAAACATTGTTTATATCTTCCATCGTGCTGGCAATTTTGATCTCTGGAATTATATCTTTCGTAAGTATAAGTATGCAACTTTCGTATAATAATACTTTGGAAAGAGAAAAGACTGTAACAGATATTAGTAAAAGACTTGAAAGTATAGTCAGTACAGCGTCTACTGCTGAAGAAAAAGAAGAAAGACTGATCTATTATCTGAAATTATTATCAGAATCGCTTTCAAAAGATTTTTCACTCTATTCAAAATCGGGTCGTCTATTATTCAGTTCACAACCCAAGATTTATGATTTAAATATTTTATCAACGTTTATTAACCCGAGTGCATTTAGAAAACTCTCCCTTCTTAAAAAATCAGAGACTATTGAAGAGGAGGTTGTTGGTGATTTTAAGTACGAATCCAGTTATGCAACTATTAGAGATGAAAACTATGCTACTATAGCGTATCTGGGTATACCGAATTTTAATGCACAGAAAGATGATAACTTAAATAAAAATCTACTTTTAAATACATTAATTAATATCTATTCTCTAATAATAATTGGATTTGGTTTTTACGCTGCTTTTGTTGCGAATAAAATCACAGAACCTTTAAATTTGATCAGTAAAAAAATAGCCCAAACAAATCTTGGACAACAAAATGAACCTTTATTTTGGCAACGCAATGATGAGATTGGGGGTCTTATTAAAGAATACAATTTAATGATATTAAAACTTGAGGACTATGCAAATAAAATAAAGGATAATGAAAGGGAGTCTACCTGGCGAGAAATGGCACAGCAAGTTGCTCATGAGATCAAAAATCCACTGACACCAATGAAACTTGGGATCCAACAATTGACAAAATCTTATTATGATAACGATGCAAAATTTGAGGAGCGTTTTAAACGTATCACCGCATCTTTTATTGAACAAATCAATAGTTTAACCCATATAGCTAAAGAATTCTCAGCCTTTGCAAAATTGCCAGATACTAAATATGAAAAGGTCAATTTGGTGGAAAAAATTAATAAATCAATTGCAGTATATAGTCAAAATCCGCATGCTCAGATTCAATTAATGAATCAAACAAATCAGGCTCCTATATTTGTAGAAGCTGACCGGGATCAATTATTAAGAACGTTTAATAACTTACTGAAAAATGCTATTGAAGCAGGTTTTGGAAAAAGGAAAATAAAAATTGATATCAGCATTTCAAATGGAGAACATGATACATACATTATTAAAATAAAGGATAACGGACTAGGTATTCCACAAGAAATGCGGGCAAAAATCTTTGAAATTAACTTTACGACTAAAAGCTCCGGAACGGGACTTGGGTTAGTTTTTGTTAAGAAAACAATTGAAGCCATGGGTGGAACTGTAAAATTCGATTCTATAGAGGATCAGGGAACGACATTTCAAATTACTGTACCGAAATACAGAGGTTCATAGCAAAATATTCGTCATCATAGGGCGGAATTTAGATGACCAATATACGAAATGCGTGGAAAAAAATAAGGAGTTCAAATTGAACTCCTTATTTTTTTACCGTATGACTCGTAATAAATAACGTATATAGTACTATTTCAATACAACCGTTGATCTTCCCATGATAGCATTGTCGGCATACAAAAGAACAGTATAAGCTCCCTTAGTGAACTTCTTATCATCTTTCCAATATAATGAATATTCTTCACCATGATTGGTAAACTCTATTGTGCTTTTAAAAGTATATTGAAGTTTTTCACTATGTGCATAAAAAGTATTGTCATCCTGATTGATAATAAGATTACCTTGCGGATCAATAATACGTACAAAAATATCCTTTTTCCCCACTTTTGCAAGGGTATTATC
Organism: Sphingobacterium sp. B16(2022); assembly: GCF_012030425.1. Taxonomy (GTDB): domain Bacteria; phylum Bacteroidota; class Bacteroidia; order Sphingobacteriales; family Sphingobacteriaceae; genus Sphingobacterium; species Sphingobacterium anhuiense. Next base: position 72,841 of record NZ_JAAUVN010000004.1, read on the forward strand.
TGCAATATTAAAATTTATACTTAATTTATCAACTCTCTTTGCCCTTTCCTCTACTTCAACTTTATCGTTTCTTTTTTCCTGTAGTCCATAAACCGCAATATTAGAAACTTTGATAGCTGCAGCGACATTTACCTTTGAAGCTAAATTTGTATTTGAGCTTTCCAAATTACTAATCTTAGTGGAGGAAGCTGAGACTTCTTTTTGTAATAAGCTATTCTTCTCCGCTAGAATTTTATTTTCCTGAATAAGTCTATTAACATCCAAACTAAAATATGCAACTTCACTTTTCAACGAAGTAATTGTCGACTGAGCATGATCAATATCACTCTGTGACAATTGTTTCTGTGCTAATTTAGTTCGTAAATCTATGATTTTTTTTCTTGCATTTTGTTCTTTCTCGATTAAAGGAGGAGATAATTGAATATTTTCAATTTTCATTTTATCGAGCTCTGCTTCAATACGATCGATCTCCACTTCAAGGTTCTCTTTTTCAACCGTTAGTGCATAGACCTTCTCTCCTGAAGACTTAAATTTAACATAAAAATAAACATTTGTGACAACAAGCGCCGCGATTGCTATGATAAAAAAATAAACTTTTGATGTATTTTTCTTAATCTCTTCCTGCTTATTACCTTTTACTAATTCAGTTTCCATTACCCTTGAATTCCATTTATATTTGACTTATTAAGTCATAGTAGATACATGTGTACAACAAATATTATTCCAAATTTAAATTTTAACAATATTAAAAAAATAATATCTTAAGTCTTAAGGACTGCTTTTGAACATTTCAAGGTTAAAGCGTCTCAAAGCTTAATTAGGACTGTTTTTTCACAATCATTAAATTACTCATAATCACTTCCTTAATAAGGTTATCAAAATGAATCTCTGTTTCGAAATGACCAATATATTGCTGTACTAAATGTTTTTCTATTGTTCGATTCACATCAATTGAAACAGAGGATCGATCTTCAATTTTAACGACAGTTTGTCCAAATTTTATATATTCTTTGTCTATCTTCAACAGGTCCAATCGTTCCTCATCAATATCAATAATTACACCCTTCTCTAATTCTCCTCTTCCACAGAATTCTATTTCTACCCCCAATTCGGCAAAGCTCATTCTTATCAAATCACGTATGGTAATATCTTTGGCTATATATTCCTCCCCAAAATTAAATTGAGATTTTTCCATCCAATATAAATGAGCAGATAAGTCCTTGATATATATTCTATTTTCTAGACCAAGAGCGATAAGAACCACCTCCCTTATAATTTTTTGTACAATATTTTTTTCGATCAAAGTACTGTTTCTAAAATTAGAAAATTTGTTAAATAAAAAATTTTAAACAAGTAAAGCTATAGTTTCCTATAGCTTTATCTATCTTCAAAAAGGATATCTTAATTTACTCTTGAAAAAGTGAATACTAAATATGCTTCGCCATTTGTAATGGTTACCGGCATACGCATAACTAATTTACTAGCGTCTGAGTATGATAAATCTAAACGGTAGCCTGTAGTAACATTTTTAGCTTTATCGCCCGCATAAATCTTTTTAAACTGAAACTGTGGTTGTCCGTTATTCTTTCCTGGATTGAATATAGACCATATAATATCTCTGGAAGCACCAGGGGCACATAATTTACCGTCTGCTGAAAATGAGATGTTTCCTTTACCATTACCAGGCAATGTCCAAGTACTTCCGATAAAGCATTCAGCAGGTGCTTCTTCAAATACACTTTTAATGGTATAAGATGCGGGTAAATTCTCGCGATCAATAGTGTTTAAAACCCAAGTTCCTTTTACAGCTCCTTTCCAGTCAGAGGCACTAGGCCCTGTAGACATCGCAGTAGATGAAGAACTAGATGCTGTTCCTTTTGGTTGCATGCTACAAGCCGAAAAAAGAAACAAACTCAACATGAGAGTTGTGATAGATAAAAGAACTCGATTCATATTCATTAATTTTATAGTTACTTATTGTATTTTTGCTGTAAATATAACAACAAATCATGATTGAGACATCCAAAAATCATACCATTAGTAAGATTGTAGCAAAATCACTATTGCGTCTTTTCGTTTTACTTTTAGCACTAGCTTCTGTTCCTATACTATCGAATAAGGGAACCCAGTCTAATTTAGATGCTAAACACGTTGCATTTCCAAATGAAATGGCAGTAGTTGCTCCTGCATTGCTCTTTATCATTTTTGTAGTTTTACTGATTGTCATGTTAAAAAACAAATATTTAAGAGTCGATATTAATTGGCAATTCTCATTATGCACGATTTTCCTATTGATCTACTTAATTCTATTATACTCCCGTATATATCCCCTAATAGCATAATCCAAATAAATACAATATCATTAATCAAATTAATATCTTTGAGAATTAATGAATAAAGTCAAAACATAGACTTAAATATCTAATGAATAAAAAACTAATTTGGAAAATTGTTAAGAATATACTGAAAGTAGTTGTTACTGTTGCTGCTCTTTATTGGGTATTTAGTAAGGTTTCTATCCAAGATCTAAAAGATGCTCTATTAAAATCAAATCCGCTGTTCCTTTTATTCGCATTTTTAGCATATGCCATCTCAATACTAATATCATCATCTCGCTTACTTAGCTTCTTAACTGCAATCGGACTTCATGTTTCTGAGAGATATAATTTTAAACTTTATCAACTTGGCTTGTTTTATAATCTTTTCTTGCCTGGAGGTGTTGGAGGTGATGGATATAAAATATATTTTCTTCGAAAAAAGTATAGTATTAAAGGTCGAAAGTTACTTGGAGCATTATTCTTTGACCGATTAAGTGGTCTGTGGGCGTTATGTTTAATAATTGCGGCATTAATCATTTTTATGCCTCAACTTGGAATTCCTAATTACTTAACAATTTTAGGATTTATCTTGGGTACAACGCTTTATTATTTTTTGGTAGGCAAATTTTTCAATGATTTTAAGGCAAATTTCATCAAAACACATCTAAAAGCAATAGGTGTACAGTCAATGCAAGTAATTGCTGCTATTATGATATTATACGCCCTAGGCTTTGATGGAAAATTTTCTCCTTATCTCTTTCTCTTTCTCGCTTCTTCATTAGTGGCAATAATTCCATTTTCCGTTGGAGGATTGGGTATGCGAGAGCTAGTTTATATGTGGGGAGCTAATTTTTTTCACCTTGATTCACATTTAGCTGTCTTGATTAGTCTACTATTTTATATTATATCGGCATTCATGGCCTTTACTGGTTCGTACTACATATTTCATCCCTCTGCTTTAGGGACCGAAAAATTACCATCTGTTAAAGAAATAGAAGAATCTCAGACGGAAGATTAAATAAATAAACATGGCAAATATTATAATAACAGGAGCAAGCAGTGGAATTGGGTTTGAAGCTGTATTGGATCTCACGGCAAAAAAAGAAAATAATGTTATCGCACTTGCTCGATCTGCAGATAAACTAAAGCGCCTTCACGAAATTGCTAAGGATTTGAATTTCGACGGGGGTAATTTATATCCAGCTCAGTTTGATATTGTTTATGATGATTATCAAACCTTATTACCATTTATCAAATCAAAATTTGAACAGGTAGATATCCTGATCAATAATGCAGGGGTGCTTATCAATAAACCTTTTATGGATAGTTCATTGGAAGAAATTGCATCGATGTTTCAAACCAATGTATTGGCACATGCTAATATGATTCAACATATCGTCCCTTTAATGCCCGAAGGATCTCATATTCTCAATATAGGAAGTATGGGCGGTTTTCAAGGCTCTTCCAAGTTTAGTGGCTTAGCGGCTTATTCTTCTAGTAAAGCAGCGTTGGCAGTATTAACAGAGTGCTTGGCTGAAGAATTTAAGGGTAAAGGTATCCGCGTAAATTGTCTTGCTCTTGGATCTGCACAAACTGAAATGTTTGAAGCAGCTTTTCCAGGAATAGAAGCTGGTAAACTCGCTTTTGAGATGGGAAGATATATTGCAGAATTTGCCCAAAATGGACATCAATATTATAATGGTAAAATTCTACCTGTAGCATTAACAACTCCTTAATAAAAAAGTCTCAAAAGTAGCGTGCCCCCAGAAAGTGTTAAACTTTTCGGGGGCATTGCACAAAGATGCTTTTTTATAAACCAATATGTTCATTTTTATTGGATTTCGGTCCATCTTTACTGATTGCCTTTGGGTTATCTTTCAAGTAATGCCAAGTAATCTTATCTTCAAATTGTTGACCTTTACTTGATGCTTTTACCTGGATAATATTATCTCCTTCTTTCAATTTAACATTTTGAAAAATATAATGGACATCAGTTTCTCCGATAACAAAGTTCTTTTCCTCAACACCATTGACCAACAAAGTAGGTGTTCCTAAATTAGAATAAACTGTCACCGGAGTAATCTCGTTTACTCTCTCAATAACACGTCTTTGTGTCAGATATAATACAGGTTCTTTACTCCAGTTAGCTTTATACCAATAAAAAGGATCTTTCTTGAGTTTTCTATCAAACGTAACCAATCCTTTGTAATTCCTTGGTTCAACATTGAGTGCTGTAATCGGAGTAGCAAAGTCAAATGTATTCCAAAGATAAGAGGCCAAAAAGATCGGATGTCTTTTTATCGTTCCCCAATGTATTTCATGGAACTTTGTTGAAAATTCTTCAGGAAAAAATGCTGGATTCACCCATTGATTACCTACATCTCCAACAACCTCTTGTTGATGACTAGGATTAGCCTCGGCTCCATACTCTGAAAAAATAATTTTATAATCTTTAAAATCTTTTGAGATTTGATCTGCCCACTTATCAACATCACGAATAACGCCATTATACCATCCGAAATAATGATTGATTCCCTGTATATCTGCATTATTATTTACAGCATGGTTGATGACATTATAGCCGCTCACTTGCACCGTATAGCGATATGGATCTTCGGTCTTAGCTAAATCATTTAATTTTGTCGTTAACTCGATTGTGTACGCATTAGGCGTATAAACCTCATTATGGAGACCCCATGTATAAATAGAAGGATGATTATAGTTTTGTCTTATAAGTTCTGTCAATTGCTGTTTTGCATTTGCTTCCTCTAAGGTCGTTACACGATTAACAAATGGGATTTCTGCCCAAACAATAAATCCAATACTATCGCATTTTTCATAGAAGTATGCAGATTGTTGATAATGAGCTAATCGAATCGTAGTTGCTCCAATTTCCTTGATGATAGCCAAATCTTCATCATGATCAGCATTTGATAAAGCGGAGCCCTTTCCCCATCGATCCTGATGTCTTGTTACTCCATACATTGGATACTTAATATCATTCAAAAAGAATCCCTCTCCTGTTCTTAATTCAAATTTTCGTAAACCTAGAGGCTGAATCACTTCATCTAGTACAGTATTTCCATCAACAAGCTGTGTAACTACTTTATATAGATATGGGTCCTCCAGACCTTGCCATAAATGTGGATTTGTTAAATTAAAGTCTTGCATTACTTCTTGTCTACCCTGCGGAAGTAAACGATATTTTTTTATATTCTTGGCTTTCACAGCGCCGTTTTGTTCAAAAATCGTTGACACCACCTGTAAATCTCTTGCGTCATGATTTTTATTTTCAAGTTTCACTTTTAAATTTATTGATGCACTTTTTTTATTAACGTCCTTTTGACTTATATATACTCCTGAAGAAGCATAATCGGATACTGCAATATTAATCTTATCCGTCACAATAAGTTCAACCGGACGATAAATACCACCATACATAGGGAATAGCGTATGATTGACTGGTATTACTTGTGGAGTTGCTTCATTGTTAACTTTTACAAGAATCTCATTTTCAACTCCAAATTTCAACATATTAGTCAATTCCAACACGAATGCCGAATAGCCCCCTTGATGTCTTCCCACAATCTGATAATTACCATTTATAGCTGACGCATCATAAACTACATTTCCCTTTTCCTTCTTCGCAGGCAACGGTGAATTATTAATGTAAACTTCTGTGTTTGTATTTACACCTTCAAATTTTACAAAAATGCGCTTACCATTCCAAGAAGATTCGGGAATAAAAGTTTTACGATAATAGGCATCTCCTACATAAAATTTTTCATTAGATGTAAATCGATCATTACGTACTTGCATATCTTTTGAGTTCCATGTATGGGGAACAGCTATAGATTGCCATGTTCCAGAAAAAACATTCCCATACTGTAAGAGATCTGTAGTAAAGGGGCCCTTTTTGAAAGCCCAATCTTGATTGAAAGAAATAACTTCTCTAGAAAAGGAAACTGAGGTTAAAATTGTTAAGAAAAATAAGGTGACGATTGCCTTGAAATTCATAATAATAAAATAAAGGTTTTGTTCAATAGTATCCATCATAAACACGATGATGGAGTGTAAAACAAAGATATAAACCTAATTGTATTACAAAGAAGAATTGACTTTACTAGAAAACTACATAGAAGTTAATATTGAGCAAAAAAATGCTGTAGCATCACAGAAAACCAATTTACAACGTTATCGTACTTTTACTAAAATAGAGATGATGTCACTTAAATAATACTAACTACAGGTTACTATTATAAGCTTTTTATCCATTTAACTACATCATTCAAGACTTCACTATTCATGGTTTCACTAATATGCTCATACTCTGAAACAGCCCCAGTTGTCGATTTTTGAAATAAGTGATTCAATCCTTCATATTTCTTTAGAACTGTTTTTGGATTATATGGTAGATTATTCTTTAAACTTTTTAGATTTTGGTCAGCAGGAACCTGAACATCTAAACTCCCAAATGCGGCATAAACCGGCACTGTAATTTTTTTAATAAAAGGAATGGGATCAATCCGCATGAAATATCTATAAGATGGCAACAAGAGTGTCTCTAATTCCAATTTACTCGATGAATTCAATTTTGCTGGATCTATTTTCATATTATCAAGAATCATTGCCATAGCCTCCATATGCGGCCTATTACTTTTAACAACCTCAAAATTCCTTTTATTAATCTCTTTGGCATGTGATAATGCTAGTTCTGACATGCCTGCTACTTTACCAATGCGATATAGCTGTGATACCATTAGAGAGTCGATAGGAATGGCTGGACCTGCCAAAGAAACAATAAAAGAAAGCGCCGGAAATTTTTGTCCAGCCAACAATTCTGCGATTAAACCACCCTCACTATGCCCGATAATACCAATTTTGCCGGGATCTACATTTGGTCTTTCTTTTAGAAAATCTATTGCTGCCATTGCGTCTTTACTGAAATTCTCAATTGAGGCATTTATAAAACTTCCTTTTGAAAGTCCGACCCCCCGATCGTCGTAGCGAAGAACAACAATATTATTTTTTGTTAAAAAATCTGATAATATTCGAAAAGGTTCATGTCCCATTAATGTTTCATTGCGATCCTGGGGACCGCTTCCTGTCACTAAAACTACTGCAGGGAATTTACCTTTTTGTCTAGGTGTGGTTAAGGTGCCACTTAATAGGACATCATCATATTTATTTCTAAAATTGACATCTACTGTATCGTATGAATAAGGAGGAAAAACACGTTGAGATCTTATTGTCTTGATATTATTAGGGGTTACCTTTATTTTCATAAGATCTAACTTGGCTCGAAATGTCCCTTGTTGAAACTCACCACCTATTAAATCATCCCGTTCCATTTTCCCGATATAACTAATTCCTCCTTCAATCAGTACTTCGATTCCGTTACCATTAACGTTTGCCTTCGCGGGAATGCCAAAGGCTCCCTGATCTGGACTATCCGCTGTTGCCTTCCATACACCATTTTCCTGAGATAAATGAATTATAAAAACCAAACTGGAATGTCCTACTTGCAAATTACCTTTCCAGTCCCCTACGAAAGTTTGGGAAAAAGCAGTTATTGTTATAAACAACAGGAGAAATGTACCAACTATTTTTTTAATCATTATATGTAATAAAAGAGAATAAAGAAGATAAAGCTTCCATTAACATTACAACAAGTACCAAAATCAAGCCATTATAATTTTTTTCTATTTATAACAGTAGGAAATCCTTTAAATAAGTAAATAGAAGAAATAGATCAGCAAGCAAAGGCTGAGAATAACACCAAAAAAGGGATAATTCAATCTGCTTTATCAACATTTTGGTTACCCAGTGGATTTACTACATTCTGGAAATTAAATCTACTATCGGGTTTAGCCATTTAGTTGTATTTAATAAAGCCATACAATAAATGACAGACCTTGCAACCAATACGGTTATTAGCATATCTATAAATCTCAGACTCGAATTCAATATTTTTCAAACTAGAAATATAATGATTGATAATAAAGATGTTGTTAAGATATTGTGATATAATAATTGTAAAAAGCTAGCCTTGTTGGATTTAAAACTCATCATCCCAGGAAAGGAATCTCCTAAAAACAAGCTACAAAAGCACCGATTATAAACGAAATAAGACCAATAGATAAGAGTTTTGTCTCCGAAAGATTATCAAATGGATTTAAAAGTATTTTATTCATAGTCCTTATTTAAAATTTCTTGATTAACCTTAGAAATGATCGTATTGAGTTCGCATTTCTTTTGGGTACCTATCAAAAGTCTAGACCCGCTTTTAAAGATCAATTCCAACCCATGTGATCCTTTGGTATTATAGGCTTTACCTTTTCTTCCAATGCGATACCCCCAACCTCCATAGTCGTATATAGGATTATAATCCTTTACAGAAACCTGTGCTACTTCTGACCAAGGAATAAATTTACTTTTCAATAGAAAGGGAAAGAAGTGAATCATAATTCCTTGAGAGTTTATTGTTGTTTTTAATTTAATGAACGAAAATATAATAATAATAGCAGCAATAATCCAAAACCCAGGATTTACACTTAATTCTTTGAAATTACCATCTTTTATATCATTCCATTCATAATTTAAAGTCGATAATAATAAAAAGACGATCAAAATCACCATCCACCAACTCCAAAAAGACTGTTTCTCTTTAAAAACCATACTAATCATTATTTTTTAAACCCAACAACTTATCAATAAGATCATCTAACTTATTTCTTACGGTAGGATAACTCTTGCCTAATTGATTTGCCATCTCTTTCAGACTTCCTGATTTTAATAAAAACTCAAGTACAAAATCCTGTTCCTCAAGAGTTAATTGCGTCCAAATTGGCAACATAAATTTACCGCTAACCTCAGTATTGCATGAAGAACAAGTTAATTTACTGACATCTAATTTTGTATCACAGCTAGGGCATATGTTTGGAAATTTTTTCATCTCTTCTATAAATATAAATATTATTAATAATAATATAAATTTTATAAAAGTATTATTAAACATAATTTAAAATATGAGCGATCAATAATTATTCGTAAAGTATATTAATAATTATATTTGCTGTAAATAATTATTAGATTTAAACATGAAGAAGATTATTGGATTTATTCTGACACCCATTTTTTATTTCTTTTTTGCCTTGTGCCTTTTAGTTTTTCACCCTATACAATGGTTGAGCCTAAAGTTTGGCGGATATACAGCACATAAAAAGAGTGTCGATATTCTTAATTTCTTTCTCACCTATTGCAATATTTTGCTGTTTAATACGATATCTTTTACTGATAATAAAAACATTCCAACCGGACAGCCCATTATTTTCGTTGCAAATCATCAAAGTACATTTGATATACCGGCTATGATCTATTTTCTGCGAAGATTTCATGGAAAATTCATTTCAAAAATAGAACTAGCGAAGGGAATTCCAAGTATTTCCTTCAATTTGAAACATGGTGGGGCAGCAAATATTGACCGTAAGGACTCAAAACAGTCTATCGGTGAAATATTAAAACTTGCAAATAATATGAAGACCAAAAACTGGTCAGCTTTTATTTTCCCGGAAGGTACTCGCACTCGAGATGGTAAAATGAAGCCTTTTCATGTTGGCGGAATAGCTACATTATTAAAGAAAAATCCCGATGCACTAATTGTTCCTATCGCAATAAATGGTTCATATGAAATGACTAAAAATGGCTTATTTCCTCTTACACCCTTTGTCAAAATGAGCTGGGAAGTTTTAGATCCTATTAATAAAACTGATAAAACTTTGGAAGAAATAGTATTAGAAGCTGAACAGAAGATCCGTTTAAAAGTCAAAAATGGTTAGATTATTTAACCTGCCGACCTTTCCAATCATATTTACCGATATTACCAAGTATACCAATATACACGAGGTATATTATATGAAACGAGGAAAGAATTGGTAAATACCGCATTAACTCCTCTCTCTTAGAAAACTGAGTTAAGGGTTGAATAAATAGATATTCAACTATGATTTTAGCGATTAATACTACCAAAAAAGTAAAAAGATAGGAATAATGATAAAATAAACCTACGATAAGACAGGTAAGCATACAAAAGTTGAATAACCAAATTGTGATTCCGAGTAACACAATTGCTTTATTTTTATATTTTGTACTCTTAGAAGCCCAACGCTTCCGCTGACTTATAAATGACCTAATTGTAGGCTTAGCATCGGTATAAACCACTGCATCTGTAGATTTACAGAATCCTATTTTATGTGGATATTTTGCAGCAACTTTATGCAAAAATAATTCATCATCACCAGATGCTAATTCATCGATACCGGCAAATCCACCCATTTCATAAAAAATATCTTTTCGATATGCCAAATTTGCTCCGTTGCAAGTTGTCGGATTTTTATTACCAATACCTGCTGCGCCTAAGCCTATTAAATATAAAAACTCAAGTGTTTGAAGTCTTTCAAAAAATGATTTCTCTTCTGAATACACTACAGGAGAAGATAAAAGATATAAGTCTTGAGTTTCAAAATAGCTAATGATTGTCATTAACCAATTTTCACCCATCCTACAATCAGCGTCAGTTGTAACAATGATCTCTCCTGTACATAAATCAATAGCCTTCGCTATAGCAAGCTTTTTATATGAATTCAATTTATTGCTCTCATTCAACTGAATTAATTGTACTCCTCTGTGCGCGTAGGACAATACAACATCACTTGTCCGATCAGTAGAATGGTCATCGATTACAATTAATTCAAACTGTTCAGGTGGAAATTTTTGATTAAGTACAGCATCAATAGTACGTGCTATACCATTTTCTTCATTACGTGCAGCTATAATAATAGAAATACGTTTGACCGGTAAACAGTTCGATATTACAGTTGGTATTTCAAACCAACCTTTCCGCATATACAGAACCAGAGCGATATACACAATCGCCAATATTATCGTAATAAAACTAAGACTTAGAATCACCAAAAAAATTTATTTTCAAAACAAAAATAGAACCTAAAACAGCTGGAAGTATCAAATTAACGAACCAAATACAAGAAACAATTGCCATCACGGCTAGTTCTTGATTTGTGATATAACTATAAAGATTACCTGCAACAAAACTTCTTACACTAAAATCAAAAATATCCAATGTCGGTAATGCGGCCTGCACAAAGAAAAGAATAAATATCATCAAAATCATTGCCACGAATGGTAATTCTGGTAAAATGACCAACATTAAAATAATGTACTGAGAAGTAAAAATGATAAATCTTGCCAACGATATCAATATGACAACAAGCAATTCCTTAAAAGTATACTCTTCCAAAATAGAAAAGAAAGGTTTGATACGTTCTAGAAATTTAATTCGACCAACCAATAAATCAATCCAATGCACATTAAAATAAAGTACTAAAAAACCTGTCGCATACAATATTGCTAATAACCAAATTCCAAACTCTATAGAAACCGGAGTATCCATATAAGTACATGCAAACCAAGCAATACTTAAAGCACCAGCTATACTGGTTAATACAAGTTGTGCAAATAACCCAACTCCCATTGCTATAGCACCTTTTGCTCGATTTTCAGGTTTCAAAAACAAAACACGACCTCCATATTCACCAATCCTATTTGGAGTAAAAATAGCCCATGTTAATCCACTAAATACCGATTGAAATGCACGTCCAAAAGATATTCTTTCAATTCTAATAGCCAAATATTGCCATTTTACAACTTCAAGCATCCAATTAACAAACATCAAGAACACGATTAAGCTAAATGTCAACCAGAAATAATGAGGATCTATACCTGCGATTAATGTTTCAAACTTCAGAAGATTTTTAGGATCGGATAATTGTTGATAAATATACCATCCAGCAAAAGCTAGTACCGCAATTTTTATCAATATCCCGCTATATTTTTTTTGAACCTTTGTTAGCATTTATCAATTTTGGACACAATGTTACTAAATATTAATCAAAGCTAAAGTTATTTTATGGCAATATTAGTATCCATTACATCTTCATTTTTGAATCGTTACGAAATAAAAAATGTAATATTGCACATGCAGAAGGAGAAAGCAAAAGAGAGAATTATTTTAGGTATTGACCCCGGAACAGCTGTTCTAGGTTACGGAATCATACGTGAACAAGGAAACAATATCAGTCTCATTACTATGGGAGTCGTGAAAATGGGGCATCTTGATGACCATGCTCTGAAACTCCAACGTATATTTAAAAAAACTACTGCTTTAATAGAGGAATATAAACCGGACAGTGTTGCATTAGAAGCTCCATTTTATGGAAAAAACATACAAGTAATGTTGAAATTAGGAAGAGCACAAGGTGTCGCTATGGCCGCCGCATTAAATTTTGATATTCCTATATTTGAATATGCTCCACGAAAAATAAAGCAATCAGTAACTGGAAATGGAAATGCAACCAAAGAGCAAGTAGCAGGCATGCTCAAATCATTATTAAAATTTAATGAAAGCCCTGAATTTTTAGACGCAACAGATGGATTAGCTGTTGCTGTTTGTCATTCCTTTCAAAAAAATGCGACCTCCGAAACTGGCAAAAGTTACAGTGGTTGGAGTGCATTTGTAAAAGATAATGAAAAAAGAATCAAGTAATTATAGCTGTACTTGCCTTATAACATTTTTCACATTTAATTCAACAATATCAGTCATCGATTTACACTTCAAATACTGTTCACTTGAATGAGAAATTGCATAAGCTTCACGCAATTGTTTTATATTTTCCTCTGTCGATAATTGTTGGGTTTTTGATGCGTCCCTAAGGTCAGCGATCCGATGCCTTTCACTACGTACACGATGTACAATAGATGATCGCTCTTCTTGTTGATATTGAGAAACCGTTTTTTCTGTCAAATGTTCCATTGAAAGTTGCACATAAGGAAAGTTTTCTTTGAAAAATTGTGGCATGTACACTTTTGGATTGCCTTCATAAAATTGCTGGTCAAAATCAATAGCTCGAATTCTGAATTGAAAATCGTCAAAATCTGGAGTTATTTGTACGACGAAATTATAAGCGCGCATATCACCTAACAAAGTAATTATGCAACGTTCGTTAAATTTAACAAACTCCTTAGAAATACGTGTTAGATTATAATCTGGTGTATACATCCGTTGCTTGGCAAAAGTATCACCAGGGATTCCAACAATATGTTCCTCAACCAAAGTTTCATTATCGACCATATAATTTACCTGATTTGGCGATAAGATTTCCTCCAATTCTAAGCCATAAATACGAGATGCATCAGCTTGCTTAATATAAAAATAATCATAAACATCATTCAGTCGGTTTACAATACGAATTCGAAAAGGCCTTGTATTACCAAACGCACAATACTCAACACGATCAATATACTTATGTTGCACAATACGGGTATTACCCGATGCCTTTAATTTAGCATATATTACTTTCAAACCTTCATATAAATGATCAATCAGATATGGTGGATATAATGGCGTTTCCCAAAAAGTGTCGTTACCGTATTTATCCAATACAGGTATAGTTTCAGTAAAAGATAAAAGATCCTTATAAGTAATAGGAAGCTTTGCATCACGTTGATATAGTCTCAAGTATTTATGTAATCCCTCTCCTACTGCAAAAATGGGTTTCTTCCTTGAAATTTTAACATCTTCTATTTCCATAAATATCTTTTTAAAATCAAATGCCAATAGCAATAAAAATCTATACAAAATTTGTTATTTAAATATCACATTAACAATATGTATATAAAATTTTTACTAAATTTACATAGATAAACCAACAAATCTTAGTATTTTTGAAAAATTTAAAAATTTAATCCGATACGACTATTTGGTAATAAATTATCGGTTTGGGTTAACTTAATTAATAACAGCACTTTTAATGGAAAACAACTATTCTAATTACGATTTAGACAATCTTGATATTCAGATATTATCAATTTTGATGAATGATGCGTCTATTCCTTATACAGAAATAGCAAAAAAGTTAATTGTATCTGGTGGCACTATACATGTACGCATGAAAAAAATGGAAGAACTAGGTATTATTAAAGGATCCAACTTAATTATTAATCCTCAGAAAGTTGGTTTCGATATCACTGCCTTCTTAGGGATTTACCTTGAAAAAGGATCTCAATACTCTGATGCTGTTGCTCAATTAAAAGAAATTAAAGAAGTCGTTGAATTACATTACTGCACGGGACAATATAGTATTTTTGCAAAAATAATCTGTCGCGATACTGTACACCTGCGTAAAGTATTAAATGAAGATATACAATCTGTACAAGGAATTCAGCGTACTGAGACTATTATATCTCTTGAAGAGAGTATAAAAAGACAGATTAGTTTAGTCTAGTCTAAATTATTAATCGTATAAACAAAAAAGCACAAAATATATTTTGTGCTTTTTTGTTTATACGATTTTTTCTAAAATATTAATATAATCGTCAATGCCTTTCCTAATTTCATCCAAGAAAATAAACTCATCGGCCATATGCGATCGTCCGGAGAAGCCCGGTCCTAACTTCACAGAAGGTATCCGCAACAATGCTTGATCACTCATTGTAGGAGAGCCATAAGTCTTTTTTCCAAGACTAACACCTGACAAAACAAGAGGATGATCTTCTGGAATAGAAGATGAATTTAAACGTGTTGAACGAGCATGGACATCAGATTGTACATGTAGTTTTATTATTTCTAATGTTTCTTCATTACTGTATGCATCTGTTGTTCTAACATCGACAACATAATCGCAAGTTGCGGGAACAACATTATGTTGAACACCACACTGAATCATCGTCACGGACATTTTAATGGGTCCTAATTTATTTGATTCACGCTCAAACTGGTAGGATCTAAACCATTCGATATCTGCTAATGCATTATATAAAGCATTTTCTCCCTCATCTCGTGCAGCATGGCCTGATATGCCATGAGCAGTGCAATCTAATACCATTAGGCCCTTTTCTGAGATCGCTAAATCCATTAAAGTTGGTTCTCCTACTATAGCAAAATCTAAAGTTCCTAAATCTGAAACAATTGATTCAATTCCACATTTACCGGAGATTTCCTCTTCAGCAGTAGCTGCTAAACAAAAATTATATTTTAAATCTTTGTCTTCATAAAAATGTAGAAAAGTTGCAATCAAAGAAACCAAACATCCACCTGCATCATTACTTCCTAATCCATAAAGCTTTCCATCTACTATATCTGGAGAAAATGGATCTCTTGTATAACCAGTGTTTGGTTTTACAGTGTCATGATGTGAGTTCAACAGTATCGTAGGTTTATCGGTACTATACCATTTATTATAAACCCAAATATTATTTGCTTTTCTGTAGGGAACAATTCCTTTCGCAGTAAAGAATTGTGCTATTATCGTTGCAGTTTCTTCTTCCTCTCTACTAAAAGAAGGGGTACGTATTAAAGACTTTAATAAGGCTAAACTTTCTTCAAATAACTCAACTCGATTATTCATTGTAGAGGCCTCCAGCTTTTTGTGCAGACAATTTTATTCCTTTAATAAATGCGGAACTGAAACCATGGTGTTCCATTTCATTAAGCCCTGCAATAGTACACCCCTTAGGCGAAGTCACCTTATCAATTTCACTTTCAGGATGTGATTGAGTTTGCAATAATAAATCTGCGGCACCTTTTGCTGTCTGAACAGCCATTTTAAGAGCATCATGCGCATGAAAACCAATTTCTACTCCACCCTGTGAAGCTGCTCGTATAGCTCTCAAGAAAAAAGCAATACCACAAGCACATAATGCAGTAGCAGAAGTCATTAAATCTTCGTTAATAACTACAACTGCGCCCACCGTTTCAAACATAACTTCTACATCCTTCACAATATCTGAAGGTGCATTATCAGTTGCAATACATGTCATCGACTGACCAATTGCAATTGCTGTATTTGGCATTGCCCTTACGACCAATGCATTTACACCAAGCACTTCTTTTATATCAACGCAACTTACCCCAGATACAACAGATACAAAAACCTGATTAGAACCTTGAACTATCGGAGCTATTTCTTCCAAAACTTTTCGTAATTGTTGAGGTAAAATTGCAAAGACAATAATATCGGCATCTCTAACTGCTTCGATATTACTATCTGTAACAACAAAACCATCTTCCCTTTCTTGATTTAAGGCTTTAATATTACGTCTTGTTAAAGTGATTTGATCCGCATTACAAAACTGATTTTTTACTAATCCTTTTGCAAGAGACAAACCAATATTCCCCGTTCCGATAATGGTAATTCTTTTCATGATTAAAATTCTATTTTAAGGTCAAACAAGTGCCAAATTGGCCCTGTTGGAATAAGTGCAAATTATTGGCATGACCAATATACACATTCCGAACACCTTTTTGTATAGCATCGAATGCATTTTGCAATTTTGGTACCATTCCATCATGAATAACACCGTCTTCCTTTAACTGTAAAAATTCGTCGGCACGGATTGAATTAATTACAGACTGTTCATCATTGATATCTTTAAGTACACCATTTTTTTCAAAACAATATACTAGAGATGTATCATATAATGATGACAGCCCAACAGCTAAAGCTGATGCGATCGTATCTGCATTGGTATTTAAAAGTTGTCCTAAACCATTATGAGTTATTGCAGAAAATACAGGAACAAATCCCGCTTCCAAAAATTTCTTAATAGAAGCAGTATTGACAGAATCGTGCAAAATATCCCCGACAAAGCCGTAATCAATATCTTTAACAGGTCGCTTTATTGCTTTAATTGTACCTCCATCCGCACCACTTAAACCAATAGCATCACATTGTAAAACTTGAAGCTTTGCAACAATATTTTTATTAGTTAAACCCGCATACACCATTGTAACAACCCGCAACATTGCTTCATCTGTAATTCTTCTGCCTTCCACCATCTTAGCTTCAATTCCCAAATCTGTTGCAATACGTGTCGCAATCTTTCCTCCTCCATGCACTAAGATTTTTTTGCCAGGCAAAGCCGCAAATTTTTCCAAAAATGAGTCTAACAATACTTCATCATCGATAATATTGCCACCAATTTTTATAATATTAAGGCCACTATTTGACATCTTTCTCTCTAAATCTTCCAAAATAATTTATTTACAGACCTATTTATTTTTTTCTAAGCTTTCAAGCATACGTTTTAAAACAACCTGTGCAGCCCATACACGATTACCAGCTTCCTTAATGACCAAAGAATTAGGCCCATCAAGTACCTCTGCGGATAATTCTAAATCACGTCTTACTGGTAAGCAATGCATAACCTTTGCGTCATTTGTTAACGCTAATTTCTCATTATCAATTAACCAATTTTCAATAACTGGATATACTTCACCATATTCCTCATAAGAAGACCAATTCTTAACATAAACAAAATCTGCATTTTTGAGACTCTGATCTAGATCATTTGAAATCTTCGCACCCTCAGTAAACTCTTCAGACAATTGATATCCCTCTGGATGTGCTATAGTGAAATCGACCAAGCCTTCAACCTGCGCTTGACACATCCACTCTGAAAAAGAATTTGGTACCGCTTGTGGCAAAGCTTTTACATGTGGTGCCCACGCTAAAACAACCTTTGGTTTTTCTGTGACTTTATATTCACTTATTGTTATAATATCAGTTAAACTCTGTAAAGGATGGCGGGTTGCACTTTCCAAAGACACAACTGGAACACCACAATATTCGATAAACTTATTAAATAAATCTTCAGAGTAATCCTCATCCCTATTTTTCAATTTAGGAAAAGAACGTAAGCCCAAAATATCACAATACTCACCCATTACCGCTGCGGCCTCACGGATATGTTCAACAGTAGTTCCGTTCATTACGACACCATCTTGAGTCTCCAATGCCCATCCATCTTTATCCATATTCATAACCATGACATTCATTCCTAAATTCATAGCTGCTTTTTGAGTACTTAAACGTGTGCGCAAACTTGGGTTTAAAAATACCAGACCCAATGTTTTGTATTTGCCCAAACTTTCCAAAGTGTTAGGGTTAGCTTTCAACTCCATTGCTTCTTTAACTATTTCAGAAACACTAGCAACATCTTTAACTGAAAAAAACTTTTTCATATATTTATCTTATTCAAAAAACTAACCTTCCAAAATTTCTGTAAAAGCCGTTAAAAATTGATCGGCCATTTCTTTTGTTGTATTTAATGCGGGCAATAAGCGTATTACAGTAGGCTTTGCTTCACCTGTAAATATTCTATGCTTTTCCAACAGATCTTTCCTTACATGCGCTAATTCACTAGGTAAATCAATACCTATCATCAGTCCTCTTCCTCTTACTTCAGAAATTTGATCAAACTTGCGTAATTCTTCAATTAAATAAGATCCAACAGTCGCTGCATTTTGAATTAAACTATCCTGTTGAATAACTTCTAAGACAGCAACAGCGGCTGCACAAGCCAAATGATTTCCCCCAAAAGTAGTTCCCAGCATACCGTATGATGCCACAAATTTTGGAGCGATGCTAATTGCACCGATAGGAAAACCATTACCCATACCTTTTGCCATAGTATAAATATCAGCTTCTATCCCAGAATAATCATGAGAATAAAACAAACCAGAACGGCCATAACCACACTGTACTGAATCAGCGATAAATACAGAAGCATATTGATCGCAGAGTGTGCGTATCAGACGAAGAAATGAAACAGACGCTTCCCTTATGCCACCAACACCCTGTATACCTTCAATAATCACCGATGAAATTTCCTCGCCATAATTTTTGAAAGCATTAGATATAGCATCTTCATCATTAAAAGGTAAGAAAATGACGTTATCAGTCTCATTGACAGGAGCAATAATATTTGGATTATCAGTACAAGCTACTGCCAAAGATGTACGACCGTGAAATGCCTTTGAAAAAGCAATCACTTTTTTTCTTGAATTATAAAAAGAAGCCAACTTTAACGCATTTTCATTTGCCTCTGCACCTGAATTACATAAAAACAAATGATAATCCTCTTTCCCAGAAACTTTACCTAATAATTGAGCTAATTCACGCTGAATAGGAATCTCCACAGAATTCGAATAAAATCCAATTTGATTTAATTGTTCTGTGATACGTTGAACATAATGTGGATGCGTATGACCAATTGAAATCACAGCATGACCACCATATAAATCCAAGTAAGGATTTTCTTCGGCATCCCACACCGTTGAGCCCTGTGCTCTTACAATATTGATTGGATTAATGGGATAAACGTTAAATAAGTCCATTGATAATGAATAAATAATTAAATGAGAAACATAAGTCCGATATGCATTGCAAATATAGCTAAGTCTTCCTAAAAATCCGTTAAAAATAAAAAAGCCTATCATTTTCATGATAGGCTTTATATCTAAAAAAATTAAAGAACTAGTCTTTGTTTTCTTCTTCTGTAGACGCAGTAACATCCGTTTCAGCTGGAGCTTCTTCAGTTGTATCAGCTTTCTTCTTAGAAGTACCACGACGACGAGTTGCTTTTTTCTCAGTAGCAGCTTTAGCACCGTAAATTTCATTATAGTCTACCAATTCGATAAATGCCATTTCAGCGTTATCACCTAAACGATTTTCCATTTTGATAATACGTGTATAACCACCTGGACGATTAGCTACTTTTTCCGAAATTTCACGGAACAAGATAGTAACAGCCTCTTTATCTTTTAAGTAAGCGAAAACAGTACGACGAGAGTGAGTCGTATCGTTTTTAGATTTAGTAATCAAAGGCTCAACATATTTACGTAACGCTTTAGCTTTTGCTAAAGTTGTTGTAATACGTTTATGTTTTACTAATGACGTTGCCATGTTAGCTAACATTGCCTTTCTATGGCTGTCAGTACGACCTAAGTGATTTACTTTTTTTCCGTGTCTCATTTTTAATTTAATTTTAATGTATATACCGTCTCTTCACAGAGGGAATTATATACAAGCCGCTTATTAATATATTAATCTTCGTCTAACTTATATTTAGACAAGTTCATTCCAAATGATAAACCTTTCGATTTAACCAATTCTTGGATTTCGCTTAATGATTTTTTACCGAAGTTTCTGAATTTCAACATATCTGCTACGTCATAAGTAACTAATTCAGATAGTGAGCGAATATCAGCAGCTTTCAAACAGTTCAATGCGCGAACTGATAGATCTAAGTCAACTAATTCCATTTTCAAAATTTTACGCATATGTAAAATTTCTTCATCAACAACTTTAGTTTCCTCTTTAGTCTGAGACTCAAGAAGCATATTCTCATCAGAGAATAAGATAAAGTGTTGAATTAAGATTTTAGCAGCTTCTTTTAAAGCTTCTTCTGGATGAATCGAACCATCTGTAGAAATATCTAACAACAATTTCTCGTAGTCAGTTTTTTGTTCTACACGGTAGTTCTCAATGGTAAATTTAACATTCTTAATCGGAGTAAAGATCGAATCAATCGCGATTAATCCTACAGGACCATCAACGACTTTATTCTCATCAGCATTTACATAACCACGACCTTTAGCTACGCTCAATTCTACTTCAATTGTAACCGAGCTATCCATGTTACAGATAACCAAATCAGGATTTAATACTGTAAAGTTGTTTGAGAATTTTGTGATATCACCAGCTGAGAATTGCTCTTGACCATTGATTACTACAAATATCTTTTCGCTATCACCTTGATCACCAGTTTTTTGAAAACGTACTTGTTTCAAATTCAAAATGATCTCCGTAACGTCTTCAACTACACCTTTGATAGTTGAAAATTCGTGCGAAACGCCTGAAAACCTTATCGACGTAATTGCATATCCTTCTAATGAGGACAATAAAATACGGCGCAAAGCATTACCAATGGTTACACCAAAACCAGGCTCCAATGGACGAAATTCGAACGTACCATCAAAATCTGTAGATTTTTGCATGATAACTTTATCCGGTCTTTGAAATGCTAAAATTGCCATTTATTTCTTTTTAAAGTTTTTGTAATAATACTTGCAATACAATAGAATATGCATAATCCATAATGGACTATGCATATTGCTACTTTATTTATTATTTAGAGTATAACTCTACGATTAAGTTCTCTTTGATATTCTCAGGAATGTCAGATCTCTCAGGGAAACTTAAAAAAGTACCTGTAAGTTCTTTTGCATTCCACTCCAACCATGAGTATTTGTTGATAATTCTACCAGCAACTGAATCAGTGATTGTTTCAAGAGTTTGAGAACGCTCACGAACAGCGATTACATCACCTGGACGTAAGCTATATGATGGAATGTTAACTAATTCTCCGTTAACAGTAATGTGTTTGTGCGATACTAACTGACGTGCAGCAGAACGAGTAGGGGCAATACCTAAACGGTACACCGTGTTATCTAAACGAGCTTCTAATAATTTCAAGAAGATCTCCCCTGTAATACCTTGTTTTGAGGCAGCTTTAACAAACAAATTAGCGAATTGACGCTCTAACACCCCGTAAGTGTATTTTGCTTTTTGCTTTTCTAACAACTGAATAGCGTATTCAGATTGTTTACCTCTGCGTTTAGATGCTCCATGTTGTCCAGGAGGATAATTCTTTTTTTCTAACGCTTTATCTGGGCCGAAAATCGGCTCTCTAAATTTACGGGCAATTTTGGACTTAGGTCCTGTATATCTAGCCATTTTTTTTCTCTTAAAGTATCTATTAGCCTTTAGCTAATGAATCTTATCTTTAACCTAATTAAACTCTTCTACGTTTTGGAGGACGACAACCGTTGTGAGGAAGTGGTGTGATATCTTTGATAGTAGTCACATCGATTCCAACAGTTTGTAATGTTCTGATAGCCGACTCACGTCCAGCACCAGGTCCTTTTACGAATACTTCTACTTTGCGTAGACCTAAATCGTATGCAACTTTTCCACAGTCATTTGCTGCTTGTCCTGCCGCGTACGGTGTATTCTTTTTAGACCCTCTAAAACCCATTTTCCCAGCACTTGACCAAGAAATAGTTTGACCTTGATTATTAGTCAAAGTTACAATGATATTATTAAACGTAGCATTGATGTGTGCTTGACCAACAGGCTCAATAACAACAATACGTTTTTTTGCAGCTTTTTTAGTTTTAGCCATTTCTTAATTTTTATTTAGTAGCCTTTTTCTTGTTTGCAACTGTCTTACGTTTACCCTTACGAGTACGAGAGTTGTTTTTAGTGCGTTGACCACGAACTGGTAAATGCTTACGGTGACGTAATCCACGGTAACAACCGATATCCATTAAACGTTTAATGTTTAATTGAATTTCAGAACGTAAAGCACCTTCCACTTTAATCTCATCAGAAATCAAAGTACGAATTGCTGCTAACTGATCATCATTCCAATCTTGAACTTTAATGTCATGACTGATTTCCGCCTTATCTAAGATAAGCTCTGCTGTTGTACGACCGATACCAAAAATGTAGGTAAGGCCGATAACACCCCTTTTGTTTTTAGGTAAGTCAATACCTGCTATCCTTGCCATATATGTTTAGCGATTATTTTTAAATAATTAACCCTGACGTTGTTTGTACTTAGGGTTCTTTTTGTTGATTACAAAAACTTTTCCTTTGCGACGAATGATCTTACAATCAGCGCTACGTTTTTTTATTGATGCTCTTACTTTCATGATTTTAATATTTTCAAAAGCTTGCACTATCAGACTACCAATCCGTTATTTATAACGGTATGTGATACGTCCTTTAGTCAAATCATAAGGAGACATTTCTAATTTAACTTTATCCCCAGGCAAAATTTTGATATAGTGCATACGCATTTTACCAGAAATATGAGCAATGATTTCATGCCCATTTTCCAATTCCACCCTAAACATAGCATTAGAAAGTGCCTCTCTAATTATTCCATCTTGTTCAATTGAGGCTTGTTTAGCCATATATTCTTGATTATTATTTTGTTAAATAGCCTGCAAACAGGAGTGCAAAGATATATAAAATAATTGAAAATCAACTATTTTTCACCTAAAACTTTCTCTACATGTTCAAATGTCAACAGCACATCGGGTTCACCTTTTCGAATAGCGACCATTTGCTCGAAGTGCGCCGACAGTTTACCATCAACAGTACTTACTGTCCATCCGTCATCCCAAAACTTCACGCCTGCCTTTCCTGCGTTGATCATTGGTTCAATACAAATAACTAAACCAGACTCTAGCTTAGCACCAGCACCACGTTTACCGTAGTTTGGCACCTCAGGTTTTTCATGTAAATGAAAACCGACACCATGTCCAACTAATTCTCGTACAATACCAAAACCATATTTAGAAACATGTTCCTGTATAGCTGCACCGATATCTCCAACACGTTTTCCAGCTACAGCTTGCTCTATGCCTTTGTACATAGATTCTTTTGTTACATCAAGTAACAGCTGCGCTTCTTCAGTAACATTACCCACACCAAAAGTGTAGGCTGAATCACTAATAAAACCGTTTAGATTTACGCCACCGTCAACAGAAACAAGATCTCCATCTTTGATTATATAATCACTTGGAAATCCATGAACGATCTGATCGTTAACAGAAATACAAAGTGAGTATGGAAATCCATGATAATTAAGGAACGCAGGCGTACCACCATTATCATGGATAAACTCGTAAGCTAACTTATCAAGAGATAAGGTGGTGATGCCAGGTTTAATAACCTTAGCAACTTCACCAAGCAATTGCGAAAGTACATTTGCAGACAAACGCACTTGCTCTATTTCTTCCTCTGATTTATAATATACTTTAGACATCTAAAGAATTTAAATTGCCGACTGATCTACACCCTCAACTGACGCAGGAGTTCTTCCTTTTATACGTCCAGTTTTCATTAATCCGTCATAGTGACGCATCAATAAGTGGCTTTCAATTTGTTGCAAAGTATCCAACACAACACCTACCAAAATCAATAAGGACGTACCTCCGTAGAAATGCGCAAATTGATTATTAATACCGAATAAACTTGCAATAGCAGGTAATATAGCAATAATCGCAAGGAAAATTGCTCCCGGGAATGTGATATTTGAAATCACACGATCAATAAAGTTACTTGTTTCTAGACCTGGTTTGATACCTGGAACAAATCCACCATTTTTCTTCATATCATCAGACATCTGCTGAGGATTAACCATAATTGCTGTATAGAAAAATGTAAATGCTATAATCAAAACAGCAAAAGTTACATTATAAGCAACAGATGTATAGTTACTCAACGATGTTAAGAAATCAGACTGAAGATTAGGGAAAAATTGACCCAAACTCATTGGCACAAACATAATCGCTTGCGCGAAAATGATTGGCATTACACCAGCAGCATTAACCTTTAATGGTATATACTGTCTTACTCCACCCACTTGTTTGTTTCCAACAATCTTCTTTGCATATTGAACAGGAATCTTACGAACTCCTTGTACAATTAAAATTGTAAATACAACGACAAAGAACAAAGCTAAAAACTCCAATAATAATGGAATTGGTCCACCACCACCTTTACTCATACGTGATACCCACTCCGCAGTAATACCACTTGGCAATTGTGCGATAATACCAGTCATAATGATCAAGGAAATACCATTACCAATACCTTTATCAGTAATCTTTTCTCCTAGCCACATTACAAACAAAGTACCCGCTGTCAAAACTATTGCAGTAAGAATAGTGAACATAGGATCTGCTAATGTTTTCGCAGCAGGCTCAATTTGAGTTCTAACATACGCAAACGCTTGAAGCAAAGTAATCGCTAACGTTAGATAGCGCGTAATTTGATTCATTTTAGTACGACCACTTTCACCCTCTTTCTGCATTTTTTGGAAATAAGGAACCGCGATGCCCAATAACTGAACAACAATGGATGCCGAGATATAAGGCATTACACCCAATGCAAAGATAGCTGAGCGAGAGAATGACCCCCCTGCAAACATATCTAGCAACCCAAGTAATCCTTCTTTTTGACCGGAAGCCAAAGCTTGAGGATTAACTCCAGGTAATACAATATGACATCCAATACGGTAAATCAGAAGAAATAGCAACGTATTCAAAATACGTGTACGTAAATCGTCTATTTTCCAAATATTGGTTAAGGTTGTGATTAGTTTCTTCATTTATTAAAGTTTAACAATAGAACCGCCTGCTGCTTCAATAGCTGCTTGAGCAGAAGCCGAGAACGCATGTGCTGTAACTTCAACTTTTGCTTTCAACTCACCACGACCCAAGATCTTAACTTTATCTTTCTTAGCTACTAATCCATGAGCAACTAATTCTTCCAAAGTTACAATAGTCAAATTATGCTTCTCAACTAATTCTTGCAAAGCATCTAAGTTTACACCATTATACTCTACGCGGTTTAAGTTTTTGAAACCAAATTTAGGCACACGACGTTGCAAAGGCATTTGACCACCTTCAAAACCGATCTTTGTACTATGACCTGAACGAGAACCTGCTCCTTTGTGACCACGTGTAGAAGTACCACCGCGACCAGAACCTGTACCACGACCAATACGTTTACGATTTTTTACGGAACCTTTTGCAGGTCTTAAATTACTTAAGTTCATTTTAAAACTAAATTGTGTTAGGCCTTCGCTTTCACTAAACAGGTCCTAACTATTAAAAAATTGATTGATAGCAAGTAATGGAAAAGACCCTAAAGCCCTTTCCATATGCTAATATTAAATAGTGCTGATAGCTACTAAGTGATTCACTTTTCTCACCATACCAATGATAGCAGGTGTAGCTTCAACTTCTACTGAGTGATTGATTCTTTTCAACCCTAATGCCTCAATAGTTTTCTTTTGGCGCTCGCTTCTGTCGATAACGCTCTTTATCTGGGTGATTTTAATTTTTGCCATGATAATTAACCGTTAAATACTTTGTTTAAATCGACACCGCGGTGCTGTGCTACTGTGTACGCATCACGCATATTAGCTAAAGCGTCAATAGTTGCCTTTACCACGTTGTGTGGGTTAGATGAACCTAATGACTTTGCTAATACGTCTTTAATACCTGCAGATTCTAATACGGCACGCATTGCACCACCTGCTAAAACTCCTGTACCTGCGATTGCTGGTTTAATCAAAACTGAACCACCTGAATATTTACCATATTGAGCGTGAGGAACAGTACCTTTGATAATAGGAACTTTAACTAAGTTTTTCTTAGCGTCATCAATTCCTTTCGTAATTGCTTCAGTAACCTCTTTCGCTTTACCTAAACCGAAACCAACGATGCCGTTTTCATCACCTACAACCACGATTGCAGAGAAACTGAAAGTACGACCACCTTTAGTAACTTTAGCTACACGTTGGATACTTACTAAGCGATCTTTTAATTCAATCTCGCTTGATTTTACTCTTTTTATATTGCTTAATGCCATTTCTTCTATGATTAAAAGTCTAAACCGCCTTCGCGAGCACCTTCAGCCAAAGATTTGATACGGCCATGGTATAAGTACCCATTACGGTCAAAAACTACTTTACTAATTCCAGCTGCAACTGCTTTTTCTGCAACCAATTTACCTACTGCTTTTGACTGCTCAACTTTGTTGCCTGAAGCAGCAAAATCTTTTGAAGTGCTAGAAGCTGACACTAATGTCTTTCCTGCAACATCATCAATAATCTGAGCGTAGATACCTTTATTACTTCTAAAAACTGACAAGCGTGGACGCTCTGTTGATCCAGCCAGGTGTTTTCTGATTCCTTTTTTGATTCTCTCTCTACGAGATGCTTTATGTCCTGCCATGGTTATTATTTTTTAGCTGATTTACCTGCTTTTCTTCTTAATACTTCACCTACAAACTTAATACCTTTACCTTTGTATGGCTCTGGTTTACGGAAACCGCGGATTTTCGCTGCAATTTGACCGATTAATTGTTTGTCGATAGATTCCAAAGTGATAGTAGGATTTTTACCTTTATCTGCAGTAGTTGTTGCTGTAATTTCCTTTGGCAACATAAATACAATCTGGTGAGAGAAACCTAAAGTTAACTCTAATACATTACCAGTACATGCTGCACGGTAACCTACACCGACTAATTCTTGAGTAGTTTTGTATCCTTCAGTTACACCGACAACCATGTTGCTCAATAGAGAGCGGTATAATCCGTGTAATGCTTTGTGTCTTTTTTGATCTGTAGCACGAGTTACAACGATGTTACCATCTTCTTGAGCAACTGTAATGTCACGATCAACTTGTTGTGTTAATTCACCTTTAGGGCCCTTTACCGTAACTAAATTCTTGTCAGATACAGTCACCGTTACACCAGCAGGTATAGCGATAGGCGCTTTTCCAATTCTTGACATTTCTTTGTGATTTTCCTAGATTAATAAACGTAACATAAAACTTCACCACCAACATTTTGTAAGCGAGCTTCTTTGTCTGTCATAACTCCTTTAGAAGTTGACAAAACAGCGATACCCAAACCATTCAAAACACGAGGCATAGTCTCAACACTTGCATACTTTCTTAAACCAGGTTTACTCACACGTGTCAACGTACGAATAGCCGAGATCTTGCTAATAGGATTGTATTTCAAAGCAATTTTAATTGTGCCTTGAACTCCAGTCTCTTCAAATTTGTAATTAGCAATGTAACCTTTATCAAAAAGAACTTTAGTAATTTCTTTTTTAAGGTTCGATGCAGGAATTTCAACAACCCTGTGGTTGGCCTTAATGGCATTCCTTACTCGTGTAAGGTAATCCGCTATTGGATCTGTATTCATTATATATAAAATTGTGACAACGGTTTCCTTCCCAACCTTTGGGACAGACCTTTTATCGATTAATAAATTTTAACGTAAAAAACCCTAGCAAATCTTATATAAGATTTGCTGGGGCAAAATTACTTATTTTTTTGATATTACCAAGAAGCTTTTTTAACCCCCGGGATCTTACCGTCTAACGCCATCTCACGGAATGTAACACGAGAGATACCGAATTGACGCATATATCCTTTAGGACGTCCTGTTAATTTACAACGGTTGTGTAAACGAACTGGAGAAGCATTCTTAGGTAATTTATCTAATGCAGCATAATCACCAGCAGCTTTTAACGCAGCACGTTTGTCAGCAAATTTAGCTACTAATTTAGCGCGTTTTACTTCGCGAGCTTTTAATCCTTCCTTAGCCATTGTTATTAGTATTTTGATTTTTAAATGGTAAACCGAATTGTTTCAACAATTCTAAAGCCTCAACATCGTTTCCTGCGCTAGTCACGAAAGTGATGTCCATACCTTGAATTTTGTTGATTTTATCAATGTTGATCTCAGGGAAAATGATTTGCTCAGTAATACCTAAGTTGTAGTTACCTCTACCGTCGAAACCTTTATCATTGATACCACGGAAGTCACGAATACGTGGAAGTGATACAGCGATTAAACGATCTAAGAACTCATACATGTTGTTATCACGCAAAGTAACACGTGCACCAACAGGCATACCTTTACGTAATTTAAAGTTTGAGATATCTTTTTTCGATTTAGTTGCAACAGCTTGTTGACCAGTAATTAATGTTAACTCTGAAAGAGCATTATCAATTAATTTCTTATCTGAAGTAGCAGCACCTACACCTTGTGAAACAACGATTTTCTCAAGCTTAGGAACCTGCATAACACTTTTATACTGGAATTTTTCTTTAAGTGCAGTACGGATTTCCTCCGCATATTTCACTTTTAATCTTGGTACGTAAGTCATTATTTAATTTCCTCCCCTGATTTTTTTGCTACACGAACAATTTTACCATCTTCGTTAACTTTACGACCTACACGTGTAGGAGCTCCTGTTTTAGGATCAATGAAAGCTAAGTTAGAAATATGGATAGCTGCTTCTTTTTCAATAATACCACCATTAGGATTAGCCGCACTTGGTTTAGTGTGTTTTTTGATGATATTAGCGCCTTCTACAACAGCTCTATTAGCATCCACTAAAACTTGCAATACTTTTCCTTGAACACCTTTAGAGTTACCAGCGATAACTTTCACTAAATCACCTTTTTTGATCTTGATTTTGTGTGTAGTTGTTGTTGTTTTTTTGTATGCCATAATTATAAAACCTCCGGTGCTAGTGATACAATTTTCATGAACTGTTTCTCACGTAATTCTCTAGCAACTGGGCCAAAGATACGTGTACCACGTGGTTCATCATTATTATTTAATAATACTGCAGCATTGTCATCAAAACGAATATAAGAACCATCTTTACGACGAATTTCTTTTTTAGTTCTAACAACTACAGCTTTAGAAACAGTACCTTTTTTTACGTTTCCTGAAGGTAAAGCGCTTTTGATGGTAACAACAATTTTATCACCTATCGAAGCATAACGCTTACCTGTGCCACCTAACACACGGATTACTAAAACTTCTTTAGCTCCGCTGTTATCAGCAACATTTAGTCTTGATTCCTGTTGTACCATGTTATTTAGCTCTTTCTAATATTTCTACTAATCTCCAATTCTTAGTCTTACTCAGCGGACGAGTTTCCATAATTAATACCGTATCGCCGATACCACAGGTATTAGTTTCGTCATGAGCAGTAAATTTAGTAGTTTTTTTAACGAATTTACCATAGATAGGGTGTTTCACTTTACGCTCAACCTTTACTACGATAGATTTCTCCATTTTATTGCTAACTACTAAGCCGATTCTTGTTTTTCTTAATTGTCTTTCCATTTCGACTTTAATTTATGCCTCAGAGGCTGTTTCTTTTTTAGCAGCAGCTTTACGAGCAGTCAACTCTGTACTAAGACGAGCGATTTCTCTACGAGCCGTTTTGATTACATTAGGGTTCTCAATTGCAGAAACAGCATGTGCAAATTTCAATTTGCTAAGGGCAGCTTTCTCTTGTACTAAACGAGCAGCTAGATCCTCTGTTGATAATTCTAAAATTTCTGAATTTTTCATTTTATTTCAGTTGTTATATTGGGTTATCATTAGTTTATATATAGCCTTAGGAGTAACGGTCCTAAGGCTAAAAAAATGATATTACCAACGATTTATGCTTCTACGTAATCTCTACGTATAACAAACTTAGTTTGAACCGGAAGTTTCTGAGCAGCAAGGCGTAAAGCTTCTTTAGCAATTTCTAAAGATACTCCTTCTGCTTCAAATAACATACGGCCTGGGCGGACTACGGCAACCCAGTATTCTGGAGCTCCCTTACCTTTACCCATACGTACCTCTGCAGGTTTTTTAGTAACAGGTTTATCAGGGAAGATACGGATCCAAACTTGACCTTCACGTTTCATGTAACGTGTCACTGCAATACGAGCTGCCTCGATTTGACGGCTTGTGATCCATGCTTCCTCCAATGATTTGATACCGAATGAACCGAAAGCTAACTCTGCTCCACGAGAAGCGTTACCTTTCATACGTCCTTTCTGCATCTTTCTGAACTTTGTTCTTTTTGGCTGTAACATGTTCGTTATCTATTTTAATCCCGCCAGAGACGGGATATATTAAAATCTTATTATTAATTAATCTCTTTTTGCACCACGGTTGTTTCCACCACGATTATTGTTTCCACCACGACGGTCACCACCACGACCACCTTTACGGTTGTCACGGCGATCAGCACCACCTTCGTTTCCACCACGCGTTTTCACACCAGAAGCTTGACCAATGTTTGGAGATAAGTCACGTTTACCGTAAACCTCACCTTTACAGATCCAAACTTTGATACCGATTTTACCGTAAGTAGTTAATGCTTCAGCTAATGCATAGTCGATATCAGCACGTAATGTGTGTAAAGGAGTTCTTCCTTCTTTGTACTGCTCAGAACGTGCCATTTCAGCACCACCTAAACGACCAGAACACATTACTTTGATACCTTCAGCACCCATACGCATTGTCGAAGCTATTGTAGTTTTCATTGCACGACGGAATGAAATACGAGCCTCTAATTGCTTAGCGATACCTTCAGCTACTAATTTTGCATCTAACTCAGGACGTTTGATCTCGAAAATGTTAATTTGAACATCTTTCTTAGTGATTTTCTTTAACTCTTCTTTAATCTTATCAACTTCCTGACCACCTTTACCGATAACGATACCAGGTCTTGCTGTATGAATAGTTACTGTGATACGTTTTAAAGTTCTTTCAATAACAACTTTTGCTACACCACCTTTTGCTATACGAACAGAAAGATATTTTCTAATCTTTTCGTCTTCTACTAATTTATCGGCATAGTTTTTTCCTCCGAACCAATTAGAATCCCAACCTCTGATGATTCCTAATCTGCTACCTATTGGATTTGCTTTTTGTCCCATTTCTCAATAAATTAGTTTTGTTCAACGTTAGATTTACTGTCAACGATCAAAGTAACATGGTTCGAACGTTTACGAATTCTGTAACCGCGACCTTGAGGAGCTGGACGTAATCTTTTCAATTGACGACCACCTGCTACTGATACTTCTTTAACGTATAATTGACTATCTTCAACTGATTTACCTTCGTTTTTAGCTTCCCAGTTTTTAATTGCAGATAATAATAATTTCTCTACACGGATTGCTGCTTCCTTGCTTGTATGCTTCAAAATATATAAAGCACTCTCTACTTTCTCGCCACGAATTAAGTCCACTACTAAACGCATCTTACGAGGTGAAGTAGGGCAATTTAATAATTTGGCAGTAGAAGCTCCTCCTATTTGAGCTTTCTCTTGCTCTTTGCGCTGTTTTATTAAAACAGACTTTTTAAGTTTTTTTGTTGCTTCCATTACCTATTATTTTTTCTTTTCTGCGTGGCCTCTGAATGTACGCGTAGGAGCGAATTCGCCTAATTTGTGACCTACCATGTTTTCCGTTACATAAACAGGGATAAATTTATTCCCGTTGTGCACTGCAAAGGTATGACCAACAAAATCAGGAGAAATCATTGATCTGCGAGACCATGTTTTGATAACTGACTTTTTGTTAGTTTCATTCATAGAAAGAACTTTTCCTTCTAAGTTGTGATCGATATAAGGACCTTTTTTAATTGAACGAGCCATTATTTTTTCCTTCTCTCAATGATGTAACGATTCGATGTTTTCTTCTTGTCGCGTGTTTTGAAGCCTTTAGCTAAAACACCTGTGCGTGAACGAGGCTGACCTCCTGAGGTACGACCCTCACCACCACCCATAGGGTGATCGACAGGGTTCATAGCTACACCACGAACTCTTGGACGACGTCCTAACCAACGGTTACGACCAGCCTTACCTAACACTTCAATTCTTCTATCGTGATTAGATACCGAACCGATTGTAGCCACGCAAGTCAATAAGATCATACGTGTTTCACTTGAAGGTAATTTAATAATAGCGTATTTACCATCACGAGCAGATAATTGCGCATAAGTACCAGCCGAACGAGCGATTGAACCACCTTGACCAGGGTTCAACTCAATGTTATGGATGATAGAACCCAATGGAATATTTGCTAATGGAATAGTATTACCTACTTCTGGGGCAACTTTTTCACCTGCTACTACAGTCATTCCAACTTTTAAACCAGCTGGAGCGATGATGTAACGTTTCTCACCATCAGCATAATGCAATAATGCAATACGTGCTGTACGGTTTGGATCGTACTCAATTGTAGCTACTGTTGCAGGGATATCTTTTTTATCGCGTTTGAAATCTATTAATCGGTATACTTTCTTGTGTCCCCCACCGATGTAACGCATAGTCATTTTACCGGATTTATTACGACCGCCCGATCTTTTGTTGCTTCCAACTACTAATGATTTTTCAGGAACATTAGTTGTTACGTCAGAATAGTCAGCGCCTACTCTGAAACGAGTACCAGGGGTTACCGGTTTGAATCTTTTAACTGCCATCTCTAATTATATAGTACTGTAAAAGTCAATAGTTTCGCCATCTTTAATTGTAATGACAGCTTTTTTATACTTAGGAGCTCTACCAGATACGAAACCTGCTTTTGTGTAACGGCTTTTTGCTTTACCTGCTACTACTGCAGTATTAACCGCAAGAACAGTAACACCAAACATAGCCTCAATAGCTGTTTTGATCTGAATTTTGTTAGCTCTGTGATCTACTTTGAAAGCATAACGGTTTAATTTTTCCGTTAAAAATGAAGCTTTCTCAGTTAAGATAGGTTTTTTAATAATGTCCATATTACTTAGCTAATGCCTCCTCCAAAGTTTTAAGCGAACCTGTAGTAAATAATAACTTAGCCGCATTTAATACATCATATGTATTTAATTGATCTACAGTTGTTACTTTTACTTTTTTCAAGTTTCTGCTTGATAAATAAACGTTATTATCTTGCGCTGATAAAACCAATAAAGTTTTCTCATCTGCTACATTCAAAGCATTTACAAAAGCAACATAATTTTTAGTTTTGATTGAGTCAAATTTAACTTCATCCAATACTACAACATTGTTATCAATTGCTTTGTAGCTTAACGCTGATTTACGTGCTACTTGTTTCAATTTTTTATTCAATTTGAAACTGTAATCACGTGGTTGAGGACCGAATACACGACCACCACCATTAAACAATGGAGATTTGATAGAACCCGCACGAGCACCACCAGTACCTTTTTGTTTGTGTAATTTACGAGTTGAACCCGCGATTTCATTACGTTGTTTAGATTTGTGAGTTCCTTGGCGTTGATTCGCTAAGTATTGTTTCACGTCCAAATAGATCGCATGATCGTTAGGCTCTAACCCAAATACCGACTCAGGAAGTTGCACCTTGGCACCTGTTTCTTTACCTGATAAATTTAAAACTTTAACTTCCATTTCCTATTTGTCTACAACTACATAAGAACCTTTAGCTCCTGGGATGGAACCACTAACAACGATTAGGTTTTGATCAGCATAAACTTTCAAAACTTGTAAGTTTTGAACTTTAATTCTGTCACCACCCATACGACCTGCCATACGCATACCTTTAAATACACGTGAAGGCCAAGAAGCCGCACCAATTGAACCTGGAGCACGTAATCTGTTGTGCTGACCGTGAGTCGCACCACCTACACCACCAAATCCATGACGTTTCATTACACCTTGAAAACCTTTACCTTTAGAAGTACCGACTACGTCAACATACTCCCCTTCTTCAAATAGTGTAACGTCAACTACGTCACCAAGTTGTTTTGCATCTGGGAAAGTTTTAAACTCTACCAGCTTACGCTTAGGCGTTGTATTTGCTTTCGCAAAGTGCCCTTTTAAAGAATTCGTTGTGTTCTTTTCTTTAGCTTCATCGAAGCCAAGTTGAACAGCAGCGTAGCCATCTTTCTCTTCCGTACGTATCTGCGTAACCACGCACGGACCAGCTTGAATAACAGTACACGGAATGTTTTTTCCCTCTGCATCAAACAGGCTTGTCATTCCTACTTTTTTTCCAATAATACCTGACATGTTGTAAATTAATTAATTAAAAGTCCATCGAAGCAGTAGGGCTTCGCTCAAGACGTATTTCCCCCAATAAGGGATTGCAAAAGTACGAAGAAATTTCTAACTACCAAATTATTAGCACATTATTTTTTTATTTTTTTGTCTAGATCGAATATTTAAAAAACTAACTAATCGAGATATTAAAATAAATTGAGAAATAACAAGAACAGTAAGTGAGCATCCTAATTCAATAATATATAATAAGAAGATAAATTATCAGAGCTTAATGGGAAATAATAAGATATTATACAACCAATACAAACATAAAAAACTCAAAAAAACTATCCAGAGCATATAAGCTGCGGATAGTTCATGTGCCTTTTTAAATTAACAATAATCTACATTTTAATGACAGACTGCCCATCCAACAGTCTTTTATATCGGACTAAAGCTTCTACATAATAATAGTCCGCATAAGTCAAGGGAACGTCAACTTCTGTCTCATGTGGAATAGATCCCACACTATGTTTCAGTATATAACCACCAGCTTCCTTATACTCCGCCTTATAAGGTTTAGAAGATAATGACCGCAACATTTGTTCTGCTTTGACAATATATAATTGACTTTCAGCCCCATCAGTATATTGAGCAAGTTCCAATAAAGCAGAAGCCATTACAGCAGCAGTTGATACATCACGCAGATCTTTCTGTTTGTAATATTTACTTGAAGCACTTAATTTATTTTGATCCATGTCCCAGTACGGAATTAAATCTTGGGGCAAATTTGGATGATTCAAATAAAAATTTGCAATATTTCGTGCCTGTCGTAGATATTTTTGATCCTTAGTTTCTCTAAACATCATGGTATATCCATACAAACCCCAGGCTTGGCCTCTAGACCAAGCTGATTCATCAAAAGCCCCTTGCGCAGTCTTCTTCGAGATTATACTTCCATCCTTACTGTTATAATCAACAACATGATAAGAACTATAGTCTTTTCTATAATGATTGATCATTGTTGCATCCGCATGTTTAATTGCGATGTCAGCATAACTTGAATTACCTGTCATCTTGGATACCTCAATTAAAAACTCTAAATTCATCATATTATCTATAATAACCGGATAAGTCCAAGATTGCCCATCCCAATTCTTACCACCATCCCATGATCGAATAGTTTTTGTCGCATCCTTATAACGTGTAGCCAAAGAAGCAGCACCTGTACTCAGCACATTCTTATAAGCACTAGAATCATTTGTCAATCTTAATGCATTTCCAAAACTGCAGTAAAGCATAAAACCCAGGTCATGCGTACCTTTATTATTCTTTTCTTTTTCTAAATATTTCAACTTTCGTTTAGCCTCATCTAACAATTTCGTATCATTCGAATATTCGTAAAGATACAATACAGTACCTGGATAAAAACCAGAACACCACCAACTAGACCCCCAATTCACATATTTACCATTTTGGAAAGTCGTAGGAATATCGGCTTCTTTAACAGAAGCAGCGAGGTAACTAATTTGTTTTTTTGCATCTTCCAGATTTTCATTCACAAAAGCTGAATCAAGGTTTAACTTATTCTTGGCAAGCCCTCTTTTAGTCTGGCACGAAACCCCTTGAAGAGCAAATCCTACTATTCCAAATAGGATTAAATAATTTCGAATGTTCATTTAAAACGTTATTTTTTTGAGTTTTTAATAATTTACATAATAATCTTTCGGAAACTGTTCCGCATTCCAGCACTTTTGCGAAGTCCATTTTTCTGGACTACAAGTCCAAAATTCATCATTAGCCGGCAATCCGAGAGGAAGGAAGGATAAAGAAGCTACATACATAGAGCCAGCATTCGTATAGTAATCTGCCAAATTCTGCTGCTGGTCACCAACTACTCCCATACTAAGCCATCCAGAAGGTGAAAAAGTCTTATCAATATAAATATGTCTCAGTATTGCAGTTAAGGCAGCTCGCACCTGACCCATAGAAATATCCTCTGGCAGCCTATTTTCAAGAGCCACTGCAGCCAAGGGTTGAAAAGCAGCATTCTTATATGTTGAAGAGCGACCAACTACCATATAATAACCTTCTGGGGAAATCATGCGTTCCAAGTGATGTGCATATCGTTGCATCCTTTTATAAGCACGATCAAACATTTCTTTGTATTTCTTATCTACGTTTATATTATGGCGCAGTGCTTCAACCTGCATATTGTGAATAACGTAACCATTGTAATGATCGAAACTAAAGTGAGCACCATCACTATACCACCCATCGCCCACATACCATTCTGTATCAAATTTATTTACAGCATAATCTATTTTTTCTCGTGCGCACTCCTCACCGGTATAATGTAAAAACGTCTCAGTCATGGCCGCAAAAAGCAACCAATTACTTTCATTAGGTTTAATTTTACGTAGTAGTTTAAATTCTTCGACAACCCTTTTCTTTGTTACCTGATCCAATGGTTCCCACAGTACCTTGGGTGCCCTTAGAAACGCAAGGGCGAGATGTGCTGCATCTACCAGTGTTTGCGATGAAGGACCTCGCCATGTAAAATAATCCGGGGATTGAGGATCTACACCATATTGAATCCCCAATAAGGCCTGATCACGTAATTTTTCACGTAGCTTTCCTTCTTCGGAGCTGTCATCAGGTAAAGCCAGCCAAGGGGCCATACCTGCCAGCAGTCGACCGAAAGCCTCGAGGTATCCAACGCCCGGATCTCTACTGTCAAAAGTAGGACTTACCTCCATCGGCATCTTTTTGCGCCATTGCTGTTTACTGATATTATCCAATATAGGTGTAGCCATCTTGCTTAGTATTGAAACCCAATAAGCACGGTCATTCCCTGCATAACTTATGCCTTCATCAGATAAAACACTTGCCTTCGCCCCTATTGGCAACGATGCCGTCAATGCACCAACGCCAGCACCGCCTAACAATTTTAATACAGATCTTCTCTTCATCGATAATGGTTTATAAATAATGTATGCTCAACAAGCTCACATAAAACACTAAAAATCTTTATTTTAATATAGAAAAACAAACTAAAAAGAATCAATCGCTCTAGCAAACGATTACACAAGCGATTGATAACAGTTTCTTTACAGAATGAATTTATTTCCATTAATTATTCCAGCCTGTATTCTGTGTTAGACTAGGATTTCGTTGCCTTTCTAACTCTGGGATAGGCCATACCAGTAGTTGGTCTCCCAAATAGGTATACCTATCTACGATTCCGCCCCATGGTTGTTTGTTCCCCGCATTACCGCTAAAAACTTGATCTTTGAGGGATTTCCACCGCAATTCGTCAAAGTAAATAACCCCTTCCCCAAACAGCTCTCTTCTACGTTCATTACGGATACGACTAGTAAGATCTGCTTTATCTTTAACCGTGGTAACAGCCGAACTATTTAAAAGTCCTACCCCGGCCCGCGTTCGTACTTCATTTACTTTGGCCACCGCTGCTGCTTCCTGTCCTTTTTCATTAAGTGCCTCTGCCCACAATAACAGCACATCTGCATAACGGATCACTGGATAATCTATATCACCAGCTACACGACTCGGAATAGATGGTTTTCCACCTTCGTACACAAATTTACGCGGGATATAAAAAAATCTCGGTTGATCGTCAGTGCGCAGATCAAACACATTATTAAATTCTTCAATATGTGGCCATCTCGATGTAAATGTCTGATCAGCTCCGAGATTTGTCCCAACAAAAGTTGAATAAGGGAGAATAACATTTGCACTTAAGCGTGGATCACGATTGTCGTAGGCCTTTTTTAATCTTTCCTCATTGCCATTAGGCAAATAAAGTTTAAAATCCAATCCTCGTTTCGGGTCAATAAGGTCAGTGTATTTCGACGGCTTTTTATTTGCTTCAGCTACCTGTTGTACATTATTACGGATAAAGTATATCTCTCTTTTGTCAGGTGCCATCGCATTATAACCAGGGATTACGTCATCCCAACTAAATTTGCTACCATCTTTGTTCTCGTATAAATCTACAAAATCCGGACTGACCATGTAGGTATTCCAATTGGAGCCAAAAGCGGAGCGGCTTCCGAAACTGAATTGTGTTGTCGATCCAAAGTTGTCCAAAGCGATATTCTGAATTGAGAAAATCATCTCATCTGACTTTTCATTGGCGACAGTAAATAATGTCTTATAATCTGGGAACAACTGGTGTCCGGCATCTTTAACTGACTGAAAATCTGCGATTGCTTTATCCCAATCTTGTAGATACATATAAACTTTACCTCGTAGTGCGTATGCTGCTGATCTCGTAATACGACCAAAATCTTTACTTCCTGCGGGCAACTTTGCTGGTAAATTCGTCTCAGCGATAGATTCCGTCAGATCTTTCAAGATAAAATCCCAAACTTCCTTTTCTGTATTTCTGGGTTTGGTTGCTTCATTGTAGTTAATCGGTGTATCATATAATGGCACCCCTCTATACAACTGATTCAACCGATAATAATAGAATGCTCTTAGGAATTTAACCTCCGCAAGCAAACGCGCTTTCTTCTCAGGGGCCGATGGCGAAATATTTGTTAATCCATAGATAGCATCATTCGCGCGGTGAACACTCTCATATAGTTCTCTCCAAACATCCGCAAAAAGTGAATTTGAAGTATTCGTGGAGGCATTTAATAGAGGATCTCCACCTCTTGGAATCAACGTGTTGGATAAACGGTCATACTGATAGAGCTCCCGATTATTTGTGCCACCAGTTGCATATCCAAAACGTAATGCTTGATACACACCGTTTACACCAAGATCAGTATAGTTGTCCGTTGTCCACATTTTATCCTCTGGAACTTGGGTATTCGAACTAATATCCAATAGATCTTTTTTACAAGACCCCATAGTTCCCAGTAAAATTGCAAGCGCAGATATACGCCACATATATTTATTATATTGTTTACAGTATGCAGACAATCTTTGTTTTTCGATATTTAGTATCTTCTTCATGTATCTTCGTATTAAAATCCAAAATTCAACCCAAAAGCATATTGCTTCATTGTAGGATATTTTGCTCCAGCTCCAATTTCAGGATCTGCACCAGGGAATTTCGTAAACATCAGCAAATTCTCACCAGAGAAATATACCCGTAAATTGCGCACATGTAATCTTTCAGTAAGTTTACTGTTAAAGGTGTAGCCTATCTGCAAATTTCTCAGTTTTATAAAATCTGCATCATAGAGGTAGAAATTATTGGCAACATTGTTAATTGTCTCTCCATTGTATTTAAGACGCGCATAAGATCCACTTATATTGGTTCGCGAATCGCTAGGATTAGCTGGATCATAAAAATAATGGTCATCTGCAACTCGTTTAGAAATACCGTTACCATCACGGACAATGTTGTTACTATAACCTTCATCGTTCCAATAATATTGTAATTTTCCTTCCCCTGACCAGAGCATCTGTAGATCAAAACCTTTGTAAGAAAATCCTAAATTGATACCATAAATATATTTGGGAATGTTAGATGTCCCTGTAAAATCTTGATCATTCTCATTTCCATAGACCTTATCTCCGTTGAGATCAGCATACAAAAAATCGCCATAATACAATTGTTCAACCCCCAGTTTATTTACAGGTGAGAAGCTGTATCCCGCTGTTTGCATATCCTGCACCCATTTGTAATCAGCTTCCGTGCGGATCATACCATCCCGAGGTCCGCCATTAGGATTTACAGCCCCGCCATTAGCATAATAGCTACCATCACCTTTGTAACGCTGTCTCAAAAAATATTCCTGAAACATGTGCCCTTCGAGATTCCGCTGATTGGTACCTACCGCATTTGAAACCTGTCCGATATTTGTGCTGTAAACATTTGTACCATTGACGTCATTCCAGCCTCTGACTAACTGACCTTTGAGCTTTGTTACTTGGTTTTTATTGTAAGCAAAGTTACCTCCGATATTATAGCTGAATTCTCCGATCTTGTCTTTCCACGTCAAATTAAGTTCAATACCACTGTTACGCATCGCAGCCGAATTAACAATCGGCGCACCCGTAGTGCCTGTGGTCAGTGGCAATTGCTCCGGTACCAATATGCCTGATGTTAATTTGTTGTAATAATTCAACTCGACATAGGCTTTATTTCGAAAAGTCGCAAACTCCAATCCCACTTCTCTATTTTCACTCTCTTCCCAGGCCAATAATCTATTCCCAAATTTGCTCAACTCCAAACCACCGACTTGTGATCCACCAAAGGAGTATCCTGCATTGCCGTAGAAAGCAAATGCAGGTAAATAATTTTCTCTAGCCGGATCGCTATTATTCATATCATTCCCCAATTTACCCCAAGACCCACGAAGCTTTACATTTTGGACATATGGTTCAAGACCTTTCATAAAAGACTCTCTTGAAAGCAACCACCCCAAACCCACGGATGGGAAATAGCCCGCTTGAAGATCCTTTCCAAATTTGGAAGATGCATCTCTTCGTAAACTAAATTCGACAAGATATTTGCTGTCAAAGTCATAATTTACACGGCCAAAAAAGGAGCGCATACTTGTTTCGTATTCGTTGCCATCAATAGCATTCATTTCATTCGCCGTACCGATGTTGGAAATCGTTGGATCTATGCCCCCCCTTTTTGAAGCCGAGAAATTATACCATTTTGTCTTGAATTCATTATGCCCCAATAGTGCTCCGATATTATGTTTACCGATGCTGGTTTCATAACGAAGGACGTTATCGAAAGTGAGTGTACGAAGGTTTTCGTACCCCTGCGATAGTACTTGCGTGGCGGCAACGCCTTTGGGAAAGACGATTTTATTCGTCTCAAAGCTATATTTATCAACTGGGATTGAGCTGCCTGTTTGTTCACGGAATCGCGTTTGGTAATTAAATTTGGTTTCGAATGTCAATCCATTAATGATCTTTACATTTGCGAAAATAGTCGAGTTAAAATTCGACACTTTATCCATCCCCTGCGGTTCATAGAGATATTGCATCAAATTGTTCAATTGGGTGGATTCTTCGGCGGCCACAGCTCCACCAAATCGACCATCATACATCGGATAAACCCCTGGAGTAGATTGTCGCAAGAAGTTATACAAATTGTCAACATTCGCCTTTTTCCGGTCTTCAGTTGATGCAAACATATTGGTTCCAATTGTCAAGCGATCTCCGATTTTAGTACTTAGGTTTGTCCTCAGTTCGTATTTCTTTGCGCCCGTATTTTTCATAATACCGGGA
The DNA here is from genome assembly GCF_012030425.1 of Sphingobacterium sp. B16(2022). GTDB lineage: Bacteria > Bacteroidota > Bacteroidia > Sphingobacteriales > Sphingobacteriaceae > Sphingobacterium > Sphingobacterium anhuiense. Next base: position 114,698 of record NZ_JAAUVN010000004.1, read on the forward strand.
TTATCAAAGATCCGACCCGAAAGCATATAATTGGTCGATTCAGAACCTCCCGTTGCTGAAATATTATGGCTTTGAATCCAGCTCGAATTATAAATCCAATCTGTCCAATCGGTATTTGGGTAAGCGATATAATTAGGTAGGCCAGATGCAGCTAGTACACCATTGGGATCGGCATTGGCTTTTCGCCAAAGATCAAGTGTAGATTCAGCAAATTTTGCAGGTTTTCCCAAATTAAATGTCCCCTCATTCATAAGCTCCATGTGACGCACATAATCTGACACAAACTCAGGAGTTCCCATCGGTTTGGTTCGGGACAAGATACCGGAGTAGTTAAGTTGTGTTTTTTGATTTGCCTTTCCCTTTTTTGTTGTAATCAGAATAACACCATTACCGGCACGCGTTCCATAGATAGAGGCCGATGATGCATCCTTTAATACTGAGATGCTTTCAATATCATTGGGATTCACCGCATCCATTGAACCAGGTATACCATCGATAACAACTAAGGCATCCGAATTATTGAGTGTCCCTATACCACGAACCCGGATTGTAGCGCCGTCAGCTCCCGGTCTACCCGTGCTTTGTTTGACTTGTACCCCTGCTGCTACACCGCTAAGCGCCGTTGAAACGTTTGTGACGGGTCTGTTTTCAATCTGTTTTGTATCAACGGTACTCACTGATCCAAGCAATTTTTCTTTCTTTTGCTTACCATACCCCACAACAACAACCTCATCAATCGCCGAGCTGGCACTTTCCAACGTTACATTAATGGCATTGCGGCCATTTAGTACAATCTCTTGATTTTGGTATCCTACATAAGAAATTACTAGCGTTGCGTTAGGGTTCACAGATAAGGAATATGTTCCCGATCCATTTGTGGAAGTAGCGAGCGTCCCCCCCTTCTCACGAATTGTTACACCTGATAATGGTGTTCCTTGACTGTCTTTGATTTGTCCCGTTACATTTACTTTCTGCTGGGCGTGAACTGTACCTACAGAAAATAGTGTCATCGCGGACAATCCTATTGCGTAAAACTTAGCCATACTTTAGGAAATTGGTTTTATAATTAAAAATTGGTTATTTAACAAGCTCAAAATTGATTAAGTGCGGTCATTTATTAGGGTGATTTTTATAAATATTAAGGGGTAAAATCTTAAATTTGATGGTATAACCTCTATTCATCTATGAATTTCCTTGTAAAACAGATCCAAAACATGATCATTATCGCATGGCTACTTTGCCCATTTATGTCTTGTTTGGCCCAGAATTTCAGTTTTGAAACACTAACACAGGACAATGTATTAGATAAACAGGCGGTATTGAGTATCGCTCAAGATAAAAATGGAAAACTTTGGTTTGGAGGAGGTCCAAATCTGTTTATTTATGACTCACAGAATATTATAAACCTTCGAGTTCAGGATAGCGTATTCAACAAATTAGATTATATCAACAAGATTTGTATAAACGACAATAATGATCTTTTTATAGCTACCTCTACTCAGGTATTTATTTTCAATATAGACAAACGAAAGCCTCTCCTAAAAAGAGGAAAGCCCTTTATCGAGAAAGTCCTTATCTCAGACATACAAATTCTATCCTCCCATATTTTCTTATGTACAAATAGGGGTCTATATATAGCTATTCCCGCCTCAGGCTCTTATGATTTTAAATTAATTTTAGACCGTCCTCATACACAAACTATTGTTCAAACAGGAGCAGACTCCTATACAATAGCTAGCGCTAACGGTATCGAATCATTTACCTATAAAAACAAGCGGCTATCTGAAACCCGCAACCTGGGCTTACCACAGTTACCACTAAAGGAACGAATCTTTAGTACGATGTATGTGAAAGATAACACGCTTTGGGTAGGGACAAAACTACATGGTCTATTTCTGTTTAATTTTTCCAGTCAAAATTGGAAAAATCTAACGGAAGGAAATAGTAATCTCTTAAGCAATAATGTTCGTAAAATCATTAAAAACACAAATGGAGAACTATTAATTGGCACATTGAAAGGTCTTTCCGTTTTCAATGGATCCCCTGTTTTCACAAATTACAAACATAATACATCCATCAAAAACTCCCTCAGCCAGAACTCGATTTATGATATCTTTGTCGATAATCAAAAAGTAGTCTGGTTAGGAACATATTTTGGGGGTATCAACGCAGTTTATCCTGATTTTATCCCTATACAAACCTACTCTACACGTTCGCTATTAAGTCAACAGTTGAATAGTGATATCGTGGGTAGTTTTGCCGTTTCCAAGAATGCTGCTTGGATAGGCACTGAAGAAGAAGGAATCAATAAAATTGATAAAATTACGGGGAATACTAGTCCACAACCCCAATTTACCCGATCAAACCTGATAAAAGACCTCTATGTCCGGGATGAAAAATTATATGCCGCACAATATGGTGGAGGCTACTCCATCATTGACCTAAAATCGGGCAACACCAAAAATTATCTCCTCGAAAAGGATCTCTTAAACCTCAAAAACAATATTTATAGCATTTACGTGGATCCAGCACAACGAATCTATCTAGGCACAAATAAGGGACTTTACATTGCGGAACAGGAAAAACCACTACAGTTTGATTCCTCACTAGCAGCAAACACAATAGATGAGATACAGGCAGATGATAAACAACAGATTTATTTCCTGCAATCAGGAAAGCTATTTCGAAAAAAGACTTTTAGCGCTACTGTCCGATCCATAAAGCAAATTGACTCACTGTACATCAATGGATTTTATGTCGCGCCCGATGGCAATATCTGGCTTACCTCGAAAGGGGATTTATATCATTTCGATGTTAAGGATAATGTGACCCTTAAAGCCCATTTTCCCAATAACACCCTAGGTTGGCCCGTCATGATCGACAAACATTTCTGGATCAGCAGCAAAAATGGACTGATTTTCTTCGATCCAAGCACAAAGTATCATACTGTCCTTAATCAGTATGATGGTCTCCCTGTTAAGAATATGCAAGGGGCTAAGGTCTATAGCAGCGAAGCCGGATTTTTATTCGTGACTACATTGAATGGTTTAGTTTCGATCGACACCCGAAAAATCACTTTCAATCAGAAAAAACCGAATGTGCTTTTTAGAAATATATTCCTTCAAGATACACCCTTAAACTATGGTCGCATCCAGCAAGGTGATCAACCCAATAACTATACGTTGCAATTACTTTATGACGAGAATTTTATAACGGTCAATTTTTCGAGTTCCAATTTTATCAAACCACAGAAAAATAGATATCGGTATAAGCTCGAAGGTTTTGATAAAGGTTGGATAGAAACCAATACACCAAGTGTCAGATATACCAATATTCCCGAAGGACAGCATACACTCAGTGTATATGCCAGCAATAATGATGGCATCTGGAGCAGTACCCCACTACAAATACACATTGTTATAAAACCTCCGCTCTGGAGAACATGGTGGGCCTACCTCTTATACGCCGGACTATTTACACTCGGGGTACACTTTGTCATTAAATTTGTTGTGGAACGCGAGATGCTGATCAATTCCGAAAGAGAACAGGAAAAGAAAATCAAATTCTTCACACAAATTTCGCATGAGATCCGGACTCCGCTCACCCTGATCATGTCACCTCTGGATGAAATCATTACCGAAACAGCCAACTTATCGACTACCCAATCTAAGATAAAACGGATTAAAAAGAATACAGCTAAATTATTGGGGGTAGTTAACGAACTACTTGATTTCAAAAAATTTGATGACAAGCACTTCATCTTGAAACAGAGCGATATCCCCTTCAGGGAATATATTGAAGACACATTCTATCTCCTCAATGATCTTGCCCAGAATAAACATATCAATTATTATATCCGACAATTGGATGCCGTAGGGTTACAATCCATAGACGCTATTCAATTTGACAAGGTCATGTTCAATCTATTGTCAAACGCCATTAAGTATACACCCGAGAATGGCACAGTTTATCTTGAGCTCCTTGAGAGCGAAGACAACATCATTATCAACATCGTTGACAACGGGATTGGCATCGCAACGGACAATCAATTCAAGATTTTTGAAGAATATTATCGGGAGGAACAAGCAAATGACAGTATAGGTACTGGCATCGGACTAGCCTTAACCAAGCAGATTGTCCTACAGCATCAAGGAGAGATCCGTTGCTTTACCATGAAAGATGAAAAAGGAGAATGGACGGTTTTCAACCTACGTTTACCGAAGCTATCAAAAGTCAGCATGTCCGCTCCTAAAGACTCCCTGATGACCATTATAGATGAATCAAATTCAACAACTCCGACATTATTAGGCAGATCTTTGCAACGGACCATTCTCATTGTCGAAGACAATAGAGAGCTTTTGGATACCATAGTTCATTTGTTTCAGGATAGCTATACCGTCATCACGGCTGTCAATGGAGAAGATGCCTTATCGAAAGCGCAAGAGTATATTCCTGACTTGATCTTATCTGATCTGATGATGCCTTATATGAATGGAACCCAGTTATGCCGGGCAGTAAAAACAAATATCGCAACCAGTCATATTCCTGTTATCCTGTTGACTGCAGTGACAGACAGTGAATCACAGACACAGGCCCTACAATATGGAGCAAACATCTATCTAACAAAACCTTTTGACAATAGGCTGTTGTTTCTATCTGTGCAGAATCTCATAGCAATCAGTCATAAAAAGAGCAAGGAATTTCAGGTCAAAAAAACAGATTTCGACAATGAACTGGATGCTAAATTTATTGCTACATTAGATCAACTGATCGAAGATAATATGCAGTCGGATGACTTTGATGTTAATTTTATCTCCCGAAAGATGGGTATGAGCACACCTATTATTTATCGAAAGCTCCGGGCGATATCCAACCTTTCTATCAATAATTATGTGAAGATGTACCGGCTTAACAGAGCGAAGGAGTTGCTAAAATCTTCGATGAATGTCAGTGAGGTAGCCTATGCAGTCGGATTTTCTGAAAGAAAGTACTTTAGCAGGGAATTTAAGAAACAATTTGGGTATAATCCATCACAGCAAATAGCAGACTCCTACGAAGATAATTAAAACACAAAAGGGATTAAATATTTGAAAAAAGATTGTAGGCAGGGTACGAATAGATTTAAAAGTAACAAAGGCGCCTAAATGGGAGCCTTTGTTACCTTTATCTTTACTGTATTTACTTCGCGATTTCCTTAATCATTGGTTCACCATCCAAGATCCTTTTATAGCGCACTAATGCTTCTACATAATAGTAATCAGCATATGTCAGTGGTACATCAATCTCCGAATTTAAAGGAAGTGCCCCCACACTATGTTTTAATAAATAACCGCCATTTGTCCCATAAACTGCTTTATAAGGTTCTTTGGATAAATTAGTAAGCATTGTCTCTGCATTAGAAAGATAAAGGGCAGATTCCTTACCTTTTGTATATTGAGCCAATTCAAGTAAAGCAGATGCATACAATGTGGCTGCCGAAACATCCCGAAGATCTTTTTTAGCATACATCTTACTAGATTGATCAATCTTATCTTTATCAAAATCCCAATAAGGAATTAAATCTTGAGGCATATTCGGATGATTCAAAATATATTTCGCAATATGTCTAGCTTGATTTAGAAATTCCTTTTTATTTGTTTCTCGATACATCATCGTATACCCATAAAGCGCCCAACCTTGGCCTCTAGACCATGCGGATTCATCATAAGCACCTTGGTGCGTTTTTTTTCCAATAACTTTGCCGCTATTCACATCATAGTCAATAACATGATATGAGCTATAATCTTTCCTAAAATGATTTTTCAATGTTGTTTCCGCATGCTTTATAGCCAAGTCATAATATTTCTTATTACCAGTCATTTTTGAAACCTGCGCCAAAAACTCTAAATTCATCATATTATCAATGATAACGGGATAATGCCAAGGTTTGTGATCCCAAGACCGAATTGTTTTTGTTCTCTCATTAAAACGAGAAGCAAGAGAAGCAGCACCTGTAACTAATACATCTTTATATTTCGCAGAATCGCCGGTCAGACGTAAACCATTGCCGAAACTACAAAACAGCATAAAACCTAGATCATGTGTACCTTTATTATACTTTTCTTTCTCCAAATTAGGTAATTTCTCTTTTACATTTTTTAATAATTCCTGATCTTGAGTCCCTTCATATAAATACCAAAGTGTACCAGGATAAAATCCAGAACACCACCAACTGGATGATGAAAAGATCTCTTTATTATTTTCAAAAGTTTTAGGAAATTTTCCATTGGGTGTTGCATTTGCCAAGACTTTAATTTGGAGAGCTGCGTCATTCAAATTCTGCTGAATAAACTCTTTCGATAATTTCAGATCCCGGGATTGACCTTGAACAGTACATATTCCTAAAACAGAACATAATACCATGATAATCTGTCTTTTCAATTTCATCATAATTTACAATAATCTTAATTCGCTATTATTTTATATATCACTTGATTCCTTAATTCCATACTTTTAATTAAAACATTCATTTTATAAAGCATTCCACCCCACACTTTAATCAATCGTGGATCCTCGATTTCCTTATTTTCTAAAGAAAAAGTAACAGTTTCCCTTTCGAAATTTATAAAGACTTTTTTCCCATTATGCAATTGTAAGAAAAAGCCATCCTTTAGTAACTGAGGTTTTATTTTAGATATGAAACTAATCGATTGTGGTTTTTTAAATTCCTCCAATTGATACTGTTCTTCTACCCTGATTTCATTATTTCCTGCATGCATCTTGATAGTTCGTATCCAAGATTGTACTGCGGCTTCTTTAGGATAAGCCTTCGCAACATTGACACGGTATTGAGCAGTTTCATTATTAGTTATATACTCGACATCCTCCGCATGATAAGACCTTCCATCCTTTTGCTGTATTCCATTTATAATAGGAAGATTATGCCATTGCGATTGCATATTCCACAATGTATAGCGATTCCTACTAAAAGTTTCTTTGGTATAAGTTCCCACACCTACATCAATTAAAACTGGCGTCGAATCCAAATAGAGCATATAGCTTCCAACATCATTATGATTATGGCTTACCCCATTATTACTTCCTATCGTAGCCAAGAATAAATTACCCTTTTTATTTAAACTCCGCATAGTTGCCTGTCCCAAACTCTCATAAAAATGAAATTGGGGGGCTATAAAGTCTTTTCGATGATTACTTAATTCATTATAAATAGACGCATGCATTAAAAAATCCTGTACTGTTCCTAATGACATACTTGGTGATTTTAGAGTTGTCAAATAGCTTGCGTATGCTTTTAGATTATCATCATTATATAAAGTACCATAAGCCCATATTTTAGCAGGATAGGGTACTTGTATCGCCTCTGCATCTGCGAAATTGATGTATCTATTTCTGTAAATGTGAGAATTCAAGATATAGTTGCCAATATTAAATAATTTATGTTCCTCCTTAAATGTCACCTCTCCATCCGACACATCCTCTAACCACAACAACATCTGTCCAAGTTCACCACCAGCATGTAGCCAATAAGAGGGCCCCTCTTCACACGCACCATCTTCAGCGTAAGAGTCAATAAATTTATCCGCACTATGAGCCAATTTCTGAATAATCATCTTCAATCTAGAAGCATCTTCTTCCACTAACAATGCTACTTTAAGAACATTGGTGTTGATCCAAATATTCCAGTTATTAACCATATTGTTTGACTGAAGCGCCATCCACCAAAAATCATCTCGGGCTAAATAAGGATTTATAATACGGCCCTGTAAGACATCTTTCAATTTTTTAGTAATCATAGGAGAAATTTGGTTTAATTCATCTCCCAACAATAAATAAACCATCGCCAGATCAGCTGCTACCCGACCTGCTCCTAGATCAATATAATCATCCAGTGGATCAGGCAAACCAATTCCAGATTTTTGCACTACAATATGTGCAGGACTTACCCAAGTACTTTCTTCCATCATTAACCAGAGGCCATTTATAATCTGCGGAATAAAACGTCCCTTTCCCTCAACCAATTCTCCTATAACCAAATGCGATACAATACTCCTGCGTGTATTAATATCATCCTCGTAGCGAGTTCTGTTTCCATCAGTCTTATATTCAAGATATTTTGTAGCTAACAATGATGGCCAAGTAAATGAATTCGCATCCTCTGCAACTTTTATTATGTGAGACTTTTCCAATATTGATAGCGCTTGAATAGCTTTGTTCCATTCATTTTTCTTTTCCAACCGCCAGTCATCAATACGATTAATCGTATTTGTCAAAACTGCACCTGAAAGATGCCGCTCTAAGGTGTGTTGTCCAAGTGCATTAATTTGCAACATAACAAAAAAGAGAAACATTAAAATTTTATAGCATTTTCTACTTCTTCTCATAAACTACTGCTCGAGAGCCCTTATTAAGTGTAAAAACAATTATTCCATCAAGATCTATTTCATACTTACCCTTCCCTTTAATCACAATCATTGGAGTCAATATCCCCGATTCAACTCTAATTGTACCCGTATGTTGACTTTCGATCTCCACAGTTTGCGTTATACCATTTTTCCTCTTTGCAGAAACCAGAAAAGCTCCATCAGTCAAAAATCTTTTAAAAGAAATATCCTTCCAGGCAGTAGGTACAGCGGGAAAAATTCTTAATTTTCCATTCCAATATTGTAAGCACAGTTCTTGGATGCTTGTCATTGCTGCTAACGGGGTTTCAATTACTGGTCCCGACTCGGCATAAAGCGTATTCTTTTTAATATAAGATTTTAATAAATTATCAAGAGACGCTAAGGCATCATCTCCCCTTCCCATCATGGCATACATCGATGCAGCACCAGTAAATGAATAACCTTGCAAGAACTGATTTTTACTCTGCCAATACTTAATTGAACGCTCAATCAAAACTCTATTTTCCTTTTGATCCCAATTAATTTCATAAAAAGGATAGATCATCATTAAATGCGAATAATGTCTATGTGACTCACCATAAGGAACATCCTTAGCTATCAAATAACCGTTTACCCCTTGTGGAAAATCGACCAAATTTTCGAGTACATCGAGCCATCGATCATATAGAGGATCTTTCCTATTCTTTTCATAATCTAGCTCGATGAGTGATCTAAGCCCCCATCTCAGAATAGCTAGATCATAATTCGTATCATAAGCATACCCATATTTATATTCTGGCGAATAAGTTTTAACAGCGATATGATATTTTCCTGATTCATTTTTTTCTAATAGATGCAAATAATAATTAACAGCCTCTTTAAGTAAGGGAAATAAGCGGTCATATACCTCTTCCTGCATGCCATAGCGATAGTAAGAATAGTAGCTATGCAATAACCAAAGCAAGTTGCCAAGTTCTTTTTCACCATCAGAAGCATCGGAAATTGAGACTCCCTTCTCTAAGAGAACAGGACTCCAGAGATCGTTCGCAGATGAGCGCCCAATAGCAATGCTATTATAACGATAAGCCACAGGAACATTTTCTCTCAAATTGGAGACATTCTGATCAATCATTTGAATTAAAGAATTCGCGATATCAAGATGGTTTGACGTGAAAACAGGAGAATATGTCAATTGCATATTTAAGTTCATCCAGTAAGCTGGCCAAGGAGTAACGCTCGTCCATGGCCCCTGCAAATCTATTGCTGGCTTATTTGTTCTGGTGGCACTTGCTAATTTATACAACTGCATATCATAAAAACGCTGATAAATTTTATCTGGTAATGACAAAGAAGAAGCACTATAATAATTACGCCACCAATTTTGGTGTTTATCCAAGGCTATAGTAATATCTTTAGAATCAAAATGATCAACATAATCAATTGTTTCTTTTAGATAGCTCTTGTTAACCTGATTATATCCAACCGAGACAACATAAACATCATTGTACATACCGAGCATTTTCTTATATACAGTTGCATAGCCACCGCCAGCTAATAACTCTTGATTATAAAAAGAAAATCCCTTACTAGTGCCTGATTTTCCCTCAGGATTGCGAGTATAATAAGTAGGTTTTTGTGTATAATCAAATTTCATACGGGGACTGATAGCAGAATCCGGACACCAGTCAAAAGAGTAGTTCCCATGGTAGTCCTTTTTAATGACTTCAATGAGTATAATATTATCATCAGACAGTGTTGTCGTTTTAATATGCAACATACCATCCGAAGTCTTAATATTCGTTTGAGAATAAGCTTGCTGAATAAAAATATCACCACCTATACTATCAATGTCCACATTAAGGTTTATAGAAAAATGCCCTAGTGACAGACGAGCTTTATCAAAAAGCTTTTCACGATTTTTTTCACGATGATCATAAATATCCGTTCTACCAATATCTATACGTACAGCTTGTGAAGATTTCAAATAGGTCATCGTTCCTAATAAACCATTCCCCGTGAATACCCCTTCGTAAATATTTTTACCCAACTGAGGAATATGAAATATTGGTTTGTCTTGACCCTGAGCACGACAAATAACACATAAGATTGAAATAAAAAAAATATATAAATTCCGCATAAATAGGGTTCAATTGGGCTCTAAAATGTACTTTTTTTAGTAGACACACAAGAGAAACTTACGAAATCGTTTGAGAAGATAATCATGAAAAAAGGGTAATAATGGTTTCAGAAACCATTATTACCCTTTTTTCATGATTATTTAATAAGGATCATAGATCCAATAATAAAACAATTAGATCAATCCACTTAATACTGTCCTGTACTTAAAAGAACCAATGTACAAGCATTTTCAGTATTAATACCTATTGCACCTGCAAGTGCTTCTAATTCCGCATTTTCAGCTCCAGGATTAAAAATAATCCGCTTTGGCTTTGTTTCTAAAATATAATCCAAATAGCTTTTTTGATTTGCTGCGCCAACATACATAGTAATGGTATCAATATCCGTGTGAATAAGTCCCATAGGTTCTATTTCGACACCAGCAACTTCACCCTTCTTAAGCCCAACATTCACAATATCATGTCCATATTGCTTCAATTTATAGGCTGCTTTATACGAATACCTTTCTGAATTAGTACTCGCTCCTATTATTAGCGTTTTTTTCATAACTACTTATTTTATTAAACATCATCAGCCACATTACCAGCATCATTATATATTCCCTTTCTTAAGATAGGCATCCCTAAAATTTTATACAATTCATCCAATTTAACTAAGCTACCATTAGTCATATTCGATAAAAGTACAATCGTAACGTTATTTTTTAGATCCCTAACATACAAATTGCGAAATCCGTGCCACCATCCAGTATGATAGATTATTAGATCATTATTTCTGTGAAAAGTGCGCCAACCTAATCCGTACCCAAATATTCCATTTTTAGATTTCGCACGATCGACATAAGCAGAATCTAACGTTTCTTTCTTTAATAACCTTCCTTCATTTAACGCTAAATCTAATTTATACAGATCCCGAACTGTACTATAAATTCCCTTATCGCCCAGAGGGCCATCTTGAAAATTCTGAACAACAGATCTTCTCCAAACCTTATCGTGACCGATAACATCTGTCGGAATTTTTTCATAAATAGCTTTTGACAATGCAGCTGTATTAGTCATTCCTGCTGGATTAAAGACATTTTCTTTCATCCATTCCGCATAACTTTGATTAGTTACCTTTTCAATAATAGCGCCTAAAACCATGAAATTCGAATTGTTATAAAAGAATTTACCGTCAGGTTTACCATAGCGATTCGGTTTAAACTCAATCAGCATATTCATGACATCTTGATTGGTCATACCCTTCTTTTTTTCCTTCCAATGCTCTTCCGAAAAATAAACATAATTTGGCAATCCAGAACGATGAGACAATAATTGCTTTATTGTAATATCTGGATAGGGAAAATTAGGATAAAAATCATTAATAGTTTGATCCAATTTCAATTTGCCCTCTTCAACCAATTTCAAAATACCAATACCTGTAAGTGGTTTGGAAACAGACGCTAATTCAAATTTCGAATCAATCTTCAAACTATCTTTTAAAAGATAATTTGCCCAACCAAATGAATTCTGATATAAAATCTTTCCATTTTTTGCAATCAGTACATTACCATTAAATCCTACTCTTTTATGCAAATTTTGCATAAAAGCTTCAATTTTAGGATCTGCTTCAGATGGATTGTATATGAGTTTTAAACTGTCAGTCTTAGCCTGTTCAACTAATGCTTTTTTTTGCTTTTCTTCTTTCGAACTACACGATACGGTTGCTATGATAAGAACAGCAACTATGCTTTTTAGTATATATAATTTCACTATTTAACGGATTCTATTTCTTTTCTAATGTATTAATGCTAAAATGCTGATTTTAGTACTAAAAAAAGAAAAAAACAATAAAAAAAGGTCACTTTATATAAAGTGACCTTTTGAATATACTTATTCGAAGTAAGATTACGCTAATAATCTCACTGGATTTTCTAATAATGCTTTTAATGTTTGCAAGAATTGAGCACCAGTAGCACCGTCCACTACACGGTGGTCACAACCTAAAGTCAACTTCATCACATTACCAGGAACAACAGTACCATTCTTAACAACAGGAACTTGTTGAATTGCACCAACAGATAGAATTGCACCATCCGGAGAGTTGATAATTGATGTGAATTCATCAATACCAAACATACCTAAATTAGAAACTGTAAATGTTGAACCTTCCCAGTCAGCTGGAGTTAATTTTTTAGTTTTCGCTTTTTGAGCGAAATCTTTAACTTCTGCAGAAATGTGAGATAATGATTTTCCGTCAGCAAAACGTACAACAGGAACTAATAAGCCATCTTCAACAGCCATTGCAACACCAATATTTGTATGTTCATTAAAACGAATCTTATCACCTTTCCATGAAGAGTTTACGGCAGGATGCTTTTTCAATGCAACTGCAACTGCTTTTACAACGATATCATTGAAAGAAACTTTTACTGGAGCCACTTCATTGATTTGCGTACGAGCAAGCATTGCATTTTCCATGTCAATACTTACCGTTAGGTAAAAATGTGGAGCAGTAAACAAACTTTCACCTAATCGACGTGCAATTGTTTTACGCATTTGAGAAACAGCAACTTCTGTATATCTCTCTTCACCTACAAAAGTAGGTAAAGTGATCGCTTTTGTTTCAGTAGCAACTGGCGCAGCAGTTGTTGAAGCAGGAGCAACTTTAGTAGCTGGAACGTAAGATTCAACATCTTTTTTTACAATACGGCCACCATCAGCAGATCCTTTAATCTCATTCAGGTTGATTCCTTTATCTTTAGCAATTTTACGTGCTAATGGAGATGCTTTCACTCGAGAATCATCGGCTACATCAGTAGCTTTATTTTCCGTAGTTACATTAGCCTCTACCTTTGATTCATTTTTTACTTCGGCAGGAGCAGCTTGAGATGTAGGAGCAGCTTTTTGATTTAACAATGGTGTTACATCTGTTCCTGCAGGACCTACAATAGCAATAATATCATTTACTTTAGCAGCCTCACCTGCCTCAAGACCTACATATAACAATGTGCCATCAGCATAAGCTGTAACCTCCATCGTCGCTTTATCCGTCTCTACATCCGCAATAGAATCATCAGATTTGATTGTATCACCAACTTTAAAATTCCATTGCGCAATTACACCTTCTGTCATCGTATCACTTAACAAAGGCATAGTGATAACTGTAACACCTAAAGACTCCGGTGTTACATTAGACTGAGGAGCTGCTTCAGTCCCAGATGAATTAGAACCTTCTACTTCCTTTTTCTCCGTCACTTCTTCAGCCTGAGGAGCGTCATTTAATAATGCTTGAAAATCTTCTCCAGGTTCTCCAAGAATGGCAATAACAGCATCAATAGCAACTGCTTCACCTTCCTTAGGACCAATATATAAAAGTGTTCCTTCTTGGTATGATTCAAAATCCATCGTCGCTTTATCAGTTTCGATTTCAGCAACTAAATCACCAGAATTAACTTTATCACCAACTTGTTTGTGCCATTTTGCGATAACCCCTTCGGTCATGGTATCGCTCATTTTCGGCATTCTAACTACTTCAGCCATTGTATTTTATTTATCTAGTTAAAGTAACTTATATTAATCTAATATAAATGGATAATCCTCTTGAACGTACACATCTTTGTACAATTCATCAGCTGTAGGGAAAGGAGATTCTTCAGCAAATTTCACAGATTCATCTACAATACTTTTCACTTCAGCATCCACTTCAGCAAACCAAGCCTCATCAGCATAATTGTTTTCAACAATAGCATGCTTTGTCGCCAACAATGGATCACGTCCTTTATATTCTTCTAATTCTTCTTTCGTACGATATTTCGCAGGATCGGACATCGAGTGACCTTTGTAACGGTATGTACGTATTTCCAAGAAAGTAGGTCCTTCCCCAGCACGAGCACGTTGAACAGCTTCATCCATCGCATTGTGTACAGCTACGACATCCATACCATCTACTGGTGCACAAGGCATATCAAAACCCAGTCCCATTTTATAAATATCTTGCATATTGGTTGTACGTTGTACGGAAGTACCCATTGCATAACCATTGTTTTCACAAACAAAAATTACAGGCAATTTCCACAACATGGCCATGTTCAAAGTTTCATTAAAAGCACCTTGACGAACTGCGCCATCACCCATGTAACATACGTTAACATTATTTGTACCCAAATATTTTTCAGCAAAAGCGATACCAGCTCCTAATGGAATCTGACCACCAACAATACCATGGCCACCCATCATTTTATGTTCTTTCGAGAAAAAGTGCATAGATCCACCTTTTCCTTTTGAACAACCTGTTGCTTTTCCAAACATCTCAGCCATACATTCATTCGCTGACACACCTTTTGCTAAAGCATGTGCGTGATCACGGTAGGCTGTAATTAAAGAATCTTCAGGTTTGATAACAGACATTGTACCTGCTACTACTGCCTCTTGTCCAATGTACAAGTGACAGAAACCACGGATTTTTTGTTGTCCATAAAGTTGACCTGTCTTCTCTTCAAACTTACGCATAAGTAGCATAGATCTATACCACTCTAAATATGTCTCTTTTGTTATAGGTGTTGAACTCATTTCAAAGTTTTGAATTTCTTACTAATCTTGACTACAAATCTAATCAATTTGGGTGATATTTTGGTCAGAAAATCAAATTTTCTTCTTGTTTTAGACAGTTCTAAGACATTTGATTTAAACGACATAAGAAGATACCCAAATAAATGACTGGCTTAATTTAGTAAATTAAAAAAAGAACAAACAAAAAAGCCAAAAGACATATTATTCTTTTGGCTTTTTTGTTTTGTAACAAATATGATTTTAGCTCAATTCAACAATCAAACTTGATTCATCTATTTTTCTTTGATCACCTGTTTGCATATCTTTCAATGAAAGCTGGCCTGAAGAAACTTCCTCTTCACCAATTAATAGAACAAATGGAATGCCTTTACTGTCGGCATAACTCATCTGTTTTTTCAATTTCGCGGCTGTTGGATAAAGCTCGACTGCAATGTTCGCCTTACGTAGGCGATTTAGAAGAGGTAATGTAAAGGACTCGGTTTCTTTATCAAAGTTCACAATCAAAAGCTTAGTGTAATCTCCCTTAGCCTCAGGGTAAAGATTTAATTCTTCTAGAACGTCATAGATACGATCGGCACCGAAAGACACACCTACACCGGTCAATCCTTTCAAACCAAACATACCTGTCAAATCATCGTAGCGTCCACCACCACCGATGCTCCCCATAGCGACTTCATTCGTTTTTACCTCGAAAATGCAGCCCGTATAATAATTCAACCCACGCGCTAGGGTAATATCAACCTCTACAAATTGGTTTAAAACTTCATTTGAAGAATCCAACTTAGAAATATAATCAAACGATTCTTCTATTTCTGCTATTCCCTTTAATCCTATTTCCGAATTTGATAATACGTGCTTTAAGGCAGACAATTTCTTTAGATTTGATCCCTCTAATAAAATAATTGGACGTAAAATTTCTAAATCCGCTGCTGTAAAACCTCGTTCTAATAGTTCTTTATTTACACCTTCTAAACCGATCTTATCCAATTTATCGATCGCAACTGTCATATCGACAATAAGTTCCGGCTTGCCAATAATCTCAGCAATACCTGAAAGAATCTTACGGTTGTTAATTTTAATCGTAAAATCTTGCAGTCCCAAATTTTTCAATGCTTCATGATAGATCAAAATAAACTCAGCTTCATTCAATAGGCTTTCAGAACCCACTACATCTACATCACACTGATAGAATTCGCGATAACGACCTCTTTGAGGACGATCAGCGCGCCATACAGGTTGAATTTGAAAACGTTTAAAAGGTAAAGAAATATCATTTTGATGCATGACAACGTAACGAGCAAACGGTACAGTGAGATCATAACGAAGTGCTTTTTCAGAAATATATGAGATTAATTTAGTTGAAGACTTGGATTCAACTAAATCATTGGGAGCTTTACTCAAATAATCTCCAGAATTCAAAATCTTGAAAATTAACTGATCCCCTTCATCACCATACTTTCCCGTAAGTGTCTGCAAATTTTCAAAAGAAGGAGTTTGAATTTCACTGTAACCATACTTTTTAAAAACACGCTTAAGTGTATTGAAAATATAATTACGTTTAAGCATTTCGGCAGGTGAAAAATCACGTGTGCCTTTTGCTAAAGAAGGTTTTACTGTTGCCATTTGGCAAAGTTAATATTTAAGAAGGATTTATTGGAACTTCGAAGAAAAAAGCTTAGTCAAGCTCTAAAATTTTCAAATACTCACAAGCTTTTTCTGCAGCTGTTTTTTCAGCGCTTTTTTTATTGAAATCTTGTCCTAGGCCACAAACTTCACCTTGTACAACTGCTTCAATAGAAAACATTTTATTCGATTCACCAGGAGGATTATCAATTTGATTGAATACAACCTCTTTACCATTATGCTGGCACCATTCGATCAAACGACTTTTAAAATTAGTTTCCGTTTGTTCCAATAAGTGAATATCTACATGTGGTTTAATAATACGGTTTAACAGAAAATTTTTAGTAAACACATACCCTTTGTCCAAATATACGGCACCGATAAGTGCTTCAAAAGCATCACCTAGCAGAGAGCCTTGTTTATTGGGAAAGCTAATCATTCTCGCGTCAAACTGAATAAGCTCATTTAATCCGAGCTTCCGAGAAAGTTGATTAAGATGTACACGACTGACAATTTTAGATCTCATTTCAGTCAAAAAGCCTTCGTCTTTATAAGGGTATTTTTTAAATAGTAGTTCAGCAACCACTGAACCTAAAATAGCATCTCCCAAAAATTCCAATCTTTCGTTGCTATTTTTGGAACCTTCCTTGATCACAACAGCTACAGACTTATGCCTAAAAGCCATTTGATAAAGTCGTATGTTTCCAGGGACAAAACCTAACAGGTTCTTGAGCTTTCTAACATAAGCTTTGTCAGCAGAAAAATATAATTTATAAATCCTTGAAAAAGGCATCTTAGTCTAAAAAAGGGACAACAGGTATAAAGCACCTGTTGTATCCCAATTATTTTAATAACTTAAATAAAGTAATATTAAGCTTTGTATTTCTTCACAACAATAGTTGCGTTATGACCACCAAAACCAAAAGTATTACTCATTGCAGCATTTACAATACGCTTTTGAGCTTTATTAAATGTGAAATTTAATCTGTTATCCAATTCCGGATCATCTGTAAAATGATTAATAGTAGGTGGTACTATATCATTTTGAACAGCTAAAATAGAAGCAATAGTTTCAATCGCACCAGCAGCACCTAAAAGGTGTCCTGTCATTGATTTTGTCGAACTAATGTTCAATTTATAAGCGTGCTCACCAAATAAATCTACAATAGCTTTAGTTTCACTAATATCCCCTACCGGAGTAGAAGTGCCATGCACATTGATATAGTCAATATCTGTGAAATCTAGTTCCGCATCATTAACCGCCATTGTCATCGCAAGTTTAGCACCTAAGCCCTCTGGATGAGAAGCTGTGATGTGATGTGCATCAGCACTCATACCCCCACCCCCAATTTCAGCATAAATTTTAGCACCACGCGCTAATGCGTGTTCTAAACTTTCTAATATGATCGCACCAGACCCTTCACCAGAAACAAAACCATCACGATCCTTATCAAAAGGACGTGAAGCTGTTTTAGGATCATCATTTCTAGTTGACAATGCATGCATTGCATTAAATCCACCGATTCCAGCTTCATTAATAGTTGCCTCAGATCCACCAGTTACGATTACATCAGCTTTACCCATACGGATATAGTTAAAAGCATCAATCATCGCATTGGTTGCCGAAGCACATGCGGAGACAGCCGAAAAGTTAGGTCCACGAAGTCCGTGACGCATAGAAATATGTCCCGGAGCAATATCGACAAGCATTTTTGGAATGAAGAAAGGATTGAAACGTGGTGTTCCATCCCCTTTTGCGAAATTTACAACTTCATCTGTGAAAGTTGTCAATCCCCCAATTCCTGATCCCCAAATAACTCCGATACGATTTGTATCTAAATTTTCAAAAATTAAACCAGCATCCTTAATTGCTTCATCAGATGATGCAATAGCATACTGTACAAAAGGATCTACTTTGCGAGCTTCCTTGCGATCCATAAATTCATGTGGATCAAACCCCTTCACTTCACAAGCGAATTGGGTTTTAAATTTTGACGCATCAAAATGCGTAATGGGAGCAGCACCGCTTACACCATCTAGTAAACTATTCCAATATTCTGAAACGGTATTACCAATTGGTGTAAGTGCGCCTAATCCTGTTACTACTACTCTTTTAAGCTCCATTTATACGATTTGGCCCAATTAAATTAGTTAGTTAACGTTTTTTTCTAAATAAGTGATTGCTTGTCCCACTGTACCAATAGTTTCAGCTTGGTCATCAGGTATTGCAACGTTGAATTCTTTCTCAAATTCCATGATTAACTCTACAGTATCAAGTGAATCTGCACCTAAATCATTAGTGAAAGAAGCTTCTGGTGTTACCTCGTTTTCGTCTACACCTAATTTTTCAACGATAATTGCCTTTACTCTTGAAGCGATATCTGACATGATTTTATAGTTTAATTGTTTAATAAATCTGTGCAAAGAAAAATAAATTTCATCAAATATAAAAATCCATTTGATTTTTAGATTGTCAAATTATTTCCCAACCCGGTACAGCTACACCCTTAACTCGCTATAAACTAACCGTATTCAAGTATAACAATAATTCCTAATATGTACAAACATAGAGGCAATTAATTGAAATTTTACATTAAATTCACAGCATTTGCATCATTTTTTTGTATTTTCGTCAAGAACACAAGCTTAAATTTTCACTTTGAATAACAAAACGATACTAAAATGGGACCTAGAATTTGATGCCGAATTAGACTTCGTCCTTATTGCCATTTCATCTCCTTTAAAAGATTACCGTCTCTGCCATTTTATTAATAAGCTAACGCTCCTAAATTTTGTCAGAGGAAAAGAAGATAAATTTGACCATAATCAAAAGTTAAAGCAAAAAACTTCTGAAGAATTAGAGTATCATATTGTTTTTGACAATGCTAAAAAATCGAAGCAGCACTTTACTACCTTCTGGTATATAAATACCAAATTTCAAACAGAATATTATTTAATCAACAATAAAAGTATCGAAGGTAATTTATTAATACCGGAGCATCCTAATTTCGATTATTTTATAATTATCAAAAATTATATTGATGATGATGACCTGGATCGTATAGTAAAAAATATAAACAAAATACCCGAAGTCGTGTTTGTAAAAGAAATATCACCAAAAATATTGAAATCCAAAGAAAATCTGATATTTTAGCAAACTATTTAATAGTGTACAAGATACACCCCTTAAATCTAAATTATCCTCGTTAGTAAAACGAGTTTTATAATTTCACAAAAAAAATGAAGTTATATAAAAATAAAAATACATAGTAATAAAAAAATTAGAATGGAAAAAGTTCAAAAAAGGACTAAAATTGTTGCAACACTAGGTCCTGCATCTGCTGATAAACAAGTGCTAACAAATATGATTGCTAAAGGTGTAGACGTATGTCGTTTAAACTTTTCACACGGTAGTCAAGAAGATCATTTGAAAGTAATTGAAACCATCAATGCGATCAATGAAGAAACTAATTTTAATGTCGCTATTTTAGCCGATCTACAAGGTCCTAAGATCCGTATCGGAAAAATGAAAGAAGGTGGCGCTATATTAGTAAATGGCTCACAAGTTGAAATCACTACACATGAATTAATCGGTGATGAAGAGAAAATTTACATCACTTATGAAAATTTCCCAAATGATGTTGCTGCTAATGAAATCATCTTATTAGATGATGGCAAATTGCAATTGCGTGTTTTAAACACCAACTATAAAGATACTGTTACTTGTGAGGTTGTACATGGAGGTGTATTAACTTCTCGTAAAGGGGTTAATTTACCAAACACAAAAGTTTCAATTCCTTCTTTAACAGAAGAAGATCTAGATAATTTAAATTTTGCACTTGACCATGGTGCAGATTGGATTGCAATGTCATTTGTACGTTCAGCAGAAGATATTTACCAATGTAAAAAAATCATTGCTGAAAAAGGAAGCCACGCACAAGTAATCGCAAAAATCGAAAAACCCGAGGCTATCGAAAATATTGATGCTATCATCGAAGCAACTGATGCAATTATGGTTGCACGTGGTGATCTAGGTGTTGAAATGCCAATGGAAGAAGTACCAGGTTTACAAAAAATCATCGTTCAAAAATGTCGTGATTTATCAAAACCGGTTATCATTGCAACTCAGATGTTAGAAAGTATGATCACAACTCCACGTGCTACACGTGCTGAAGTTAATGATGTTGCTAACTCGGTTATTGATGGAGCTGATGCAGTGATGTTAAGCGGAGAAACATCTGTAGGTGAATTTCCTGAAATCGTTATCGAAACAATGAGTAAAATCATTATCCACGTGGAACAAACATCATATCCATATTATAATGAGAAAGTTAGTGAGATTAGCGATGGAACTAAAATTCCAGATGCAATTTGTGCGTCTTCGGTATATTTAGCAAAGAAAACAGATGCTGCCGCAATTGCTGTTTTAACATCTTCTGGTGCTACTGCATTTGAAATCGCAAGTTACAGACCGAACGCTGATATCATGGTTTTTACAGGAACTAAAAAATTGTTACGTCAATTAAGTTTATTATGGGGTGTTAAAACCTTTATTTATGACAAATTTGACAGTACAGACGGTTCTATTCATGATGTTAATAAATTTATTGTTAAGAATAACTATATCGCTCCGGGTTCGATTGTGATTAACACTGCATCGACACCGTTAATCGAAAAAGGAAAAACGAACACAATTCGTGTTTCCCAATTGTAATCAGCATAATATTAAAAAAATAGAAAAGCGCTTTTCCATGAATAAATTGGAGAGCGCTTTTTTTGTTGCAATATATTTAGAAGTTATTGTTAAAAATGACATAGTTCCCATATACAAAGCATTTAATAAAAAAAGTAACCTGATTTAAGCCGATATTTACTACAGAATCAATTAGCTAAATTGTCTCAACCATATTCCTAAATTAGTAAATATGTACATTCTCAATCGTTTATTCTTGTACATATTATTTTTTATTAGAGTAGTAAAGATGTTACACAGCAGGACAAAGAACATACCCCTGAAGAGAATATAGAAATTAGCGCATTTTACTTTCGCGTCTCAAACAATCCGTCATTGATTAAAGATCTAAAACCATTAAAAGATGGCGACACCTACTAAGCAACCTTTTCAACTACCGCTGAAAAGGTGCTTATTGATGGACTACAACAACAAAGTGAGATTACTGTCAAGGATTTTAAAAATAAAGTAAAGTTCAGCTTTAAGCTATGAAAATCGGTAAAGATTTAGAGGTACCTTTTTAACAATACTATTATTCCAGTAGGTTTTTTTAACCTTAAATGATGCCTATCAAGGTAGCTATGTTCTTACCCAGCAAATCGAAATTAATGAAAATAGGGTTGATATCGGGAATGATGGACACCTACTTGAACTAGACACTTATTGATAATTTAGGCAATTAAACAACCTTCTTCATTCCGGATTGTCCACTAAGTATTATTTAACTCTAGAGTGAGCCAAAAGAAAATCTAAATTATCTATAAATCCACCATTTTCTAATTTATACCCAACCTACAGTTAGATATAAATTAGAATGTCAAAACAAGTACAAAATAAATGCTCAAAATCATTAGATAAAATTTATAATAAAAAATACCAAGGCAAGGAATTTTAAAAAATAAATCATTATATTTCATAATATTTACAGCCAATTAAATAATATAGAAAAAAATGCTACCAACTCTTAACCACAACATTGATTTTAAAAAGGCTAGCTTTAAGGAATTTGAAAATATTCCAAACTATGACATGGTCCAATCAGCTACTGCTTTTCAGGAATTTACTGATTACATGAGCGAAAATGATCATATGAATTTTCGGTTCGTTACCAAAGGGTGTGGACCAGTCGTTCAAGTGAAAACATCCTTCATGAAAAATTCAAAGGAATGTATCAGTTTAGTCTCAAATGACTACCTAAATTTCACCCAGCATCCGAAAGTGAAGCAAGCAGCAATTGAAGGTATAATGAAATATGGAACAGGGGCAGGTGCATCTCCTCTTATTGGAGGCCATCATGAATATCATGTTCAACTTGAAGATAAACTATCTGATTTTTTCAATAGACCAACAGGCTCCTCAATTGTCTATACAACAGGATATACAGCAAACACAGCAACGCTACAATCATTACTAAAAGAAGAAGATTGTGCTATTGTTGATATGGAAGTACACGCTAGTGTTTACGAAGGTTTAAATAGCACAAACACAAAACGTTTTCCTCACAATAGTATGATTCATTTGGAAAGAGCTTTGGTTGATGCTCAAAACAAATTCAGGACAAAACTGGTCATCATTGATGGTGTTTACTCACAAAATGGAGATCTTGCGAAAATGGATGAAATATATGATCTCTGTGAAAAATATGGTGCTTATTTAATGGTAGATGATGCACATGGCATCGGTGTAATAGGTGAAAAAGGACGAGGATGCATTGAAGTTTATAATTTATTAAATAAAGTTCACATCATTTCTGGCACTTTAAGCAAAGCATTTGGACATATTGGCGGTTTTATTGTGTCAACTCCAGAAATTATAAATTATTTACGCTATCAAGCTAGGCAACAAGTATTTTCTTCAACATCATCACCCGCCGCCAATGGCTTAATTAAAGCGATCGCACTCATTGATGAAGAACCACAATGGAGAACCAAATTAGCAGAAAATATTGCTTATTTTAAAAACGGACTTCTTTCACTGAACTTAAATATAGGCACAACACAGTCTCCAATAATTCCTGTGAAGATTGGGGATCCACACAAAACTGCGCAAGTAGCACGAATGCTACTAGAGGCCGGTGTATATGCAAATTGCATTGTTTATCCTGGTGTTTCTAAAAAAGATGCACGCATCAGAACCAGCTTAATGGCTACACATAGCAAGGAGCATTTAGACCATGTTTTAAATGCTTTTGAACATATTGGCAAAAAAATTGATCTTACTAAGACAAGATAAAAGCATCTAATTGAAAGAAAGCAATATATTTAATTAACTTTGATCCTAAAGTTTAACTAAATATATTACGGCAGTGTCTAACTAAATATATTACTTCAATGGCCAGAAAAACGTATCAAGGAGAAAAGAACGATAAAAGTAGAACGATGACCAAACTTATCCAAGCAGTGGGTGCAGTTTTGGAAAAAAAAGGATATACAGGACTTTCAATCGCGAATATTGCCAGTACTGCTGGAGTAGACAGAAAATTAATCTCAGTATACTTTGGAAGTGTTGACAATCTTATCGAAACATATATAAAAGGTAAGGACTACTGGGTAGAAGCAACCATTGCTGCTGAGGAAACACTTGCAAAAGCTTCAGGTACTAGCTCTCGCCTTTTCCTTGAAAACTTATTACTGGAGCAAATTGATCAATTCACATTGAATGAAGAAATGCAAAAAGTAGTACTTTGGCAGATCAGTGAAAAATCTGATATTATGTCCCATGTAACGCAGACTAGAGAGAAGATGAGTGCCCTGTTTTTCCCATATTCTGATAAAGAACTCGCTGGAAAAGATGTTGATCTTAGAGCCGTCTCTAGTTTACTAGTAGCTGGTATATATTATCTTGTATTGCATACAAAAACAACAGATAGTACCTTTTGTGAGATAAACTTAACAACAGAAGAAGGAATAAATCGAATTAAAGATGCTGTTAAATTCATTTTAAAACAGACTTACGGGGTAAAGTAACGTCAATAGCTTAGTTGTTATTGACCTATTTTTATTTTCTAAATGTTAATTAAAACACAGTTTTTTACATCTAATAAGGAATATCGTAAAACTTAGTATTCCCTTTGCCACCATAACGATGATAAATATTATGGATTTCAAAGAACAATAGCATTTAAAAGGTTGTATAATAAATAAACCTCTTGTACAGCAAAATATGATAAGTACAATTACTGAGCATAATTAAATTTTAGATGCTGATTCTCAAGATTTACTGAAATTCCTTTACTTCAAAATCTAAGGAATAGCCAATATATAGCAATTAGCGACTAATTAATTGTTGTTGTTTGCCCATTGCCTTATATGAACCTATATTTTTAACTAAAAACCAAGTAAAATAAAGCTCCGTCAAAATTTAAGCAACAATAAAATATGGTTTAATTATCTTCATTTAGCTTTATATCCATTACGTTTGAGTGGAGAGTCATGACGATGCATCAGGCTATCGGGTAAAAACTCTAATTTATATAAAGGTTGAACAGGCTTATTCTCAAGTTTAGAATTGCCACTGTCTCCTAAAGGGATAGCATTCTTAAAAGAATTTGGTATCGGAGCTGCATCGTCAATGTCAGTTTTTTTGTGTTGCATATGATAATGAACATTTGGATCTGTCGGAATCTTTAACACCGGAGTATTAGACTTGTAGCGACTTCCTCTCATATTCAAATCTGCACCCTCCCTATCTATTGGCAGACTATTCGATTTTACTACATTAAAACGTTCATCCGAATTGGGCTCCAATTTTAAATCAAAATTTTTCGATCCGTATTTATTACCCTCTGTACCAAACTTAGCACTTGATGTATCTCTGGATACACTATATGCATGTGTTGCAAAAAATGAAATACAGAAACAAACTAAACTTAATATCTTTTTCATATCGAGTATTTTTATAAAATATTTATCTAAAATAAAGCTTAATCCTTCATAATGAAACATTAAGCTTGTTAAACATTGTTAAAAGCAATTAAATCAAATAAAGCATCCCTATATTTGTAACAAATGAAGAAAAGTAGCATAGTTTTAATTATTAGCTTGATGACCCTAGCATTACTGGGAGTGGCAGCTATGCAATTTTATTTTATCAGAGAATCCTATCGTCAAAAATCACAATTGTTTGACGAATCGGTCAATGCTTCCTTAACGGCAGTCGCAGGTAAAATAGAACGTCGGGAGGTAATTGATTTTGCAAAAGTGCAACAGCAAACCAATATCAAAAAATATCAATTTGAGCAGGAGAAGCAAAGGCATCTTGCTGAACAATTGAAAATGCAAAGAGATCTGGAAAACTTAAGAGCTGATCAATATGCCATAAAAGAAAAATTTAAAGAAGCTGAAGATCAACTAAAAGAAACATTTCCTAGTGTTGTATCTATTGAAAATTCATTTTATGAGACTTACATCAATAGAAAAAGTAAAGAAAATGTATTAAGCATTGACGTCATCAAATACAACAGTCCTGATCATGTCATAAAAGAATATGTAGAAATTGGAGCAACCAAATTTCTACCAAAAGAAAATGCAAAAGATGATAGTGCAAGATTCGTTATACCAACAATAGATCCTATCTTAAAGCAAGCAATTGAGTATAAAATTGCGACTTTACCTCCAAGATTCAATAAACAGATTGCTAAGAAAATAGTAGATCTTGAAAATAAGTTGGAAAATATGAGCGGTCAGAATTTGATTGGAACTGGTAAAAATGTATTTGATACTATCGCAGCTATTGGCGGGAAAAGAAGCGGTCTTATTGAAGATGTTGCTATTGGAATGGAGCTATCCAAACGCCCATTTAGAGAGCGCTTAAATATTAATCTCATTCAAAACTTATTAAAAGAGGAACTTGCAGAAAGAGATATCAATTATCCTTTTAATATTGAAGTTCGCGATAGCAGTAATATCGTTTTCAGTGTACAAACCATCGATAATATTATTAAACCAAATAAAATAACTCGTTATTCAACAGCTCTATTTAAAGGAGATATTGGTTCTCCTCCAGGAAGATTAAGCGTTTATTTTCCTAGAAAAAGTACTATCATTGTTGATAATATGAGTTATCTATTGCTCCCTACAATAGCTTTGCTTTTCCTATTAATTGGCTGTTTTGCATATACCCTATTAATCATATTCAAACAGAAAAAAGTTTCAGAGATGAAAACTGATTTTATCAACAATATGACGCACGAATTTAAAACACCTGTTGCTACAATTATGATAGCTAGTGAATCCTTGCGAGATCCAGAGATCATATCTGATGAGCGTAGAGTAAAGCGTCTTGCAAATATTATATATGATGAAAATGTGAGATTAGGTAACCATATCGAACGAGTATTAGATATTGCCCGTCTGGAAAAAGAAACATTAAAGTTAGAAAAAACACCTATTCACATTAATGATCTGCTTTCAGCAGTATTAGACAGCATGCAACTTCAAATACAAAAAGTAGGTGGCAAATTTGAACATCACTTTGATGCACAAAATGATATTGTAGTAGGAGATGAACTTCATTTGTCAAATGTATTTTTCAACTTGGTAGATAATGCTATAAAATACAGTAAAGATAATCCACACATAATTGTGAAAACCAAAAATACAAAAGAAAGTATTCAAATTACAATTATTGATAATGGGATTGGAATGGCAAAAGATCATTTATTAAAAATATTTGATCAATTTTATCGCATTCCTACAGGAAATGTCCACAACGTAAAAGGTTTTGGATTGGGACTATCATATGTTTATGATATTATTAAAAGAATGAATGGTAAAATTCAAGTAAAAAGCGATAAAGATAAGGGAACGCAGTTTGACATTCTATTACCCATAAAAAATTAAATTTAAAACGATATTAATTTCGTATATTATCATCAATATTCGAACAAAACCATAAGAATATGCAGAAGATACTATTAGCAGAAGACGATCCAAACTTAGGAGATTTATTAAAAGATTATTTAGAGCTTAAAGGGAAATTTGATGTCACCTTATGTACAGATGGTGAAGAAGCTGTCAATCAATTTCGCAAGAGCAGTTATGATCTTTGCATTTTAGACGTCATGATGCCCAAGAAAGATGGCTTTACAGTAGGCCGAGAAATCAGGAAAATAAATACAACAACCCCCATCATATTTGCTACTGCAAAAGGTATGATGGAAGATAAAACAGAAGCATTTGAACTTGGTGGCGATGATTATATCACAAAACCATTTCGAGTGGAAGAATTACTCCTTCGCATAAATGCATTGCTTAAGCGTGTTGTAAGAGAGAAAGATGATCAGGTTGTAAGCGATAAATTTGAGATTGGAGAGTACTTCTTCGATTATACAAGTCAACAAATTGCGCATAAAGGTGTGCAACAAAAACTATCAACGAAAGAAGCGGAATTATTACGTCTACTTTGTCTAAAAAAGAATGATGTACTGACTCGAGAAGAAGCCCTTTTAAAAATTTGGCATGATGACAATTACTTTACAGGCCGGAGTATGGACGTTTTCTTAAGCAAATTGAGAAAATACCTACGAGATGATCCCAAAGTTGAAATTGTCAATGTACATGGAAAAGGCTATAAATTATTGGTTAGCTAATACACAATTACTAGAATAATAAAGAGATGTTAAAAACATCTCTTTTTGTTTATCTTGCAACAATGAAACTATCGATTCCATTTTTTTTAATCCTTTCAATCTTTTGCTCTTCTACATCGCTTTATGCGCAAAAAGATACTTTACAAAATGATAATCAAGATTTTGAAACCAATGCTAAGCCAATAAATTATAAGCAATTAATAGTTCCTGCGGCTTTAATGACTTACGGAGTAATCTCATTAAATAGCCCATACCTCAAACATAAGGATCAACAAATAAACAATTCAATTAATAATGATCCGTCCAAAACCTTTAAACTTGATAATGTTAGTGTTTTCATTCCTTCTGCAGCGGTCTTTGGGCTTGACTTACTCGGAATACCAAGTAAGCACAATTTAAAACAACGCTTAGTGGTAAGTTCGATTGCCCATGCAATCACCTTATCAGCAGTATATACCATAAAAAAAACGACACCTACTTGGAGACCCGATCGCGCAGATCAAGAATCTTTTCCTTCAGGACATACTGCTGTACCTTTTACCGGTGCAGAAATTCTATGGCAAGAATATAAAGATCAATCCATTTGGTATGGTATTGCAGGCTATACAATTGCGGCGGGAACAGGTTACCTGAGAATGTATAATCATAAACATTGGTTTTCTGACGTCGCCATGGGAGCTGGTATTGGTATTATGGGAACAAAAATTGCATACTGGCTCTTACCATTATTTGATAAACACTTGCAATCAAAAAAAACAAGTTACCTAACGATGGCAATACCATTTTACAATGGAAAACAAATTGGTTTGTCTGCTAATTTCCAATTTTAAACCTTGGTTTATTATCATTTTTATATAAAAGTTACAAAATATTTGTTTTTATAAAACTAATTCCGATATTTACAGCGCTTATAGAGAAAGGCAGAGGGAATAGACCCAATGAAGCCTTAGCAACCTGTCGATTGACAAGGTGCTACATTCTACCCCATCAAAAAGTGGGAATGATAAGCTAGACACAAAATATATCTTGTGCCCTCCTCTCTAAAAGCAATCAAAAAATTTAGTAAATAGATTCAAGAATTTTTGATCGTTTTTTATTTCGAATAAAAAAATCCTTCTAATTTCTTGCTTCGTTAAGGTTGAACAAATAAAATAATTTTATATTTATGTTACTAACGAACAACTTAGGTTACCCACGTGTAGGTGCCTTCCGCGAGTTGAAAAAGGCCAATGAAGCATATTGGGCTAAAAAAATCAGCGCGCAAGAATTATTGCAGGCTGGACTGAAAATCCGTGAAGGCAACTGGAAAACTCAAAAAGATGCTGGCATCGATTTGATTCCTTCCAATGATTTTTCATTTTATGACCAAGTTTTAGACTTGACATTAACTGTAGGTGCAATCCCTGCACAATATCAATCACTTTTAAATAACGAAGATAAAGGATACAATTTGGACCTTTACTTTGCAATGGCGCGTGGTTTCCAGCAAGATGGCGTTGACGTAACGGCAATGGAAATGACAAAATGGTTTGATACCAACTACCATTACATCGTACCTGAATTCGTGAAAAATCAAGAATTCAAATTGACTTCAGAGAAATTCTTAAATGAATATAATGAAGCAAAATCTTTAGGTATTGAAACGAAGCCTGTGTTAATTGGCCCGATCTCATACTTATTATTAGGTAAAGAAAAAGAATCTGGTTTCAACCGTATCGATTTAATCGATAAGTTGGTTCCTGTATATGAAGAAATCTTAACTAAATTGGCTACCGCTGGTGCAAAATATGTACAAATTGATGAGCCATTTTTAGCTTTAGATATTGATGATGCAACACGTGCTCTATACACTCGTGTATTTACTAAATTAGCTGCTGCTGCTAAAGACATCAAAATTATTGTAACGACTTATTTCGAGGCTTTACGTGACAACGAAGAAACAGCTCTAAACTTACCAGTTTACGCAGTTCATGTTGATTTAGTAAGAGGTGAAAACCAACTCGACACTATATTAGCCAAAGTTCCGGCTTCATTAACACTTTCTTTGGGTGTAGTTGAAGGTCGCAACATTTGGAAAAATGATTACGTAAAATCTTTAGCACAAATCAAAAAAGCTGTTGATGCTTTAGGCAAAGACCGTGTATTAGTAGGACCTTCGAGTTCATTATTACACGTACCTTTCGATTTAGACAATGAAGATAATGAAGAGTCATTGCCTAAAGAAGTTAAAAATTGGTTGGCATTTGCTAAGCAAAAATTAGCAGAGGTAAAAGATTTAGCGATCTTAGCTGAAGGCGAAGTAGATGCAAAAACCGCTGAGCGTTTCGAAGCCAATAAGGCTGCTGCGGAAGACCGTCGTACATCTTCTTTAATCCACAAGCCTGAAGTTAAAGAACGTACAGCAAATATCACTGATGATGATGCTAAACGTACATCTACTTTCTTAGCTCGTAAAGAAGCACAACAAGCGAAATTTAATCTTCCAGCATTTCCAACAACGACAATTGGTTCATTCCCACAAACTAAAGATGTTCGTAAATGGAGAGCTGATTTGAAAAAAGGCGCAATTTCTCAAGAACAATACGATAAAGAAATCGCAGAAGAGACAGAAAGAACAATCCGTCTTCAGGAGCAATTGGATATCGATGTATTAGTTCATGGTGAATTCGAACGTAATGACATGGTTGAGTACTTCGGAGAGCAATTAGCAGGTTATGCCTTCACTAAAAACGGATGGGTTCAGTCATATGGTTCACGTTGTGTAAAACCTCCAGTTATTTATGGTGATGTTTACCGTCCTGCTGATATGACCGTACGTTGGTCTTCATACGCTCAAACCCTGACAAACCGTCCAGTAAAAGGAATGTTAACGGGGCCGGTTACGATCTTACAATGGTCATTCGTACGTAACGATCAACCACGCTCTACAACAACTTACCAAATTGCATTAGCGATTTTAGATGAAGTACAAGCTTTAGAAAAAGCAGGTATTAAAATTATCCAAATCGATGAACCTGCAATTCGTGAAGGTCTGCCATTACGTAAAGCTGATCACCAACAATATTTAGATTGGGCTGTACGTTCATTCCGAGTTTCATCTTCGAATGTAGATGACGATACACAGATTCACACCCATATGTGTTACTCTGAGTTCAACGATATCATTGAAGATATTGCTGCAATGGATGCTGATGTAATTACTATCGAGACTTCACGTTCGCAAATGGAATTATTAGATGCATTTGCTGCAGATTTTAAATATCCAAACGATATTGGACCAGGTGTATATGACATTCACTCTCCTCGTGTTCCGAGTACAGAAGAGATGGTTGAATTATTACGTAAAGCAAAAGCGGTAGTTCCAGCTGAACAACTTTGGGTAAATCCTGACTGTGGTTTAAAAACACGTGCTTGGCCAGAGACTAAAGCTGCCTTAGAAGCTATGGTTGAAGCTGCTAAAATCTTGCGAGCTGAATAAGTTTAGATTTTTAGAATTATAAATATAAAAGATCCTGAAGTTAAATCACTTCAGGATCTTTTTTTTGTAAAAAAATAATAGTTTCTATTTAATACTTTAATATAGAAAGTTTAAATTTACCCTAATCAAAAAAGTGTATATCATGAAAACTTTCACTTGTCTTTTATACTTTCTGTTTTTTGTATCAATCTATACCTTTGCACAAGAGGGCTATCCCACTCCACCATTCAAATCAAACACTCTTTTTTATATACAACATAGCGAAGGTCATAACACCTATGTTTATGAAGCAAATATGAGTGATAAACAGCATTTCAATAACAAGAATCCTATCAATAACTATCGGATTTTATATGATAAAGGAGGAGAAATTAAACCTTTAACTGGTATCCAACAAAAATTTGCCTACGGTATTATAACAAAAGAACTAGGCAATAATACATTTGAGTTTGAGATTGTGTCTTACAAAAATCAACCCTTATATCTCAAGATGGATAAAGCAGGAAAGCCTTATGTGGAAACCACATTAAATGGTCACAAATTTAATCTCCATCGTATTTTCATCAAACAAAAAGAGGGAACTTCAGGCTTAGGGACGCAAGTTGAATATCTCATATTTTACGGCACAGACCACAGGGGTACCAAAGTACGAGAGAAATTGATACCATAGTTGACATTAGGCGCCAATCCCATTGCCTACTGTCATATTCAACTCTTTAATGCATTAGATTTTTTATTTAATTAGTTTACATCATTTGATTGAAAAAGAAAATGAGGCGTTTATTTGACGTTGTTGCATCATAATATTTAAACGTATACCCTTCTTTAATTCAGGGGAAGGATATACGTGTTATTCATCTCATCTCAGAAACAATCTATTGAGTTTATCCTCAATTAGAAAGAATAAACTGTCAATTAGTTATTTTTTGCTTTTACGTCCTATTTTCCGTTTTCCTTTTATTCGATCTTCAACGTCTTTGATCGTGGACAACATCTCACTATCTAAATTTTCCAATCTAACCAAATTTAATACTTTTAAGGCTTTTTTAAATTTTTTAAGTTTTTCCAATATAAGTACCCTTTTTAATAAAAATAAAGAAGATGAAACTCCGGGTATTGTTAAAGCAAACTCAATTGTTTTTTCTGCCTCTTCATATGCATTGGTATCAATCAAGGTTTGTATATAAGGTTGATAAATTTCCAAAGCATATAAATTATGTACTAACGCTTCTTGAAAATATTTCTTTGCTTGTTCAAAATCAAACAACTGTTCCGCATGAAGTCTCCCCATCAGACATAGTGCCATCGTATTTGAATCATCATAAGACAAGGCGTATGACAAAGATTCTAACGTATTTTCTAGGTAATATGGATAACTATCCAATGCCTGTAACACATATTTATTCATAAAATATATTGCATCAATTCTCAAAAGATCCTTAAATAAGCGATGTCTATTTAAGGATCAATAATTAAATAAAAGATTATCTTAAATACCTCGACTCACGAAATACCAAAGAAATCATTAATTGCTCGAACATTGTCGAGACCAAAATAAAGTCAAAAGAGGAGTAACTACGAGAAAAAAGTATTCTGAAGAATATACCCAAGATCCTTCTTTTGGATTGAAGTAGGGTTATTTAATATAGCAAACATATTCTTCTATTATTAATTGTGAATACCTAATTGATTTTGCAAATATTTAAAACAAAATTGAAATTTCAAAATAAATTTATCAAAAACTATTTAGGTATACGTTTCACGATCAACAGCAAATTATTTTCCAGAACCAAATAGCCATACTCATAAATAAAATAGTAGGTCTGTCCTTTAGCATTGATGAAATTATGAGTATGATATTTTAAATCAAAGCCTTGCAGCAACATCTTTTCCTTGCTTATCTTGAGTATCCCTTCATCTCCCAGAACTTCTTGTAGAATACGCCTGTTCTTACGCAATGTATGATTGATCTTTCTGATCAAGTTCGTTTGATCACTATTCTGTTTATAGTTATAACTATTGCGACAGGCATCATCACAAAATCTTTTATCAGAGCGTCCCCTTATTGACTTTTTACAATCTAGACATTTTTTTAAATTAATTTCTTCTTCCATAAATCATAAAATAAACGACAACAAACGCTTACAAACGGTTATAGTCGATTACAAACGTTTATTAACCGATTAAAATCTCAATTACTTTTCACTTTTGTTTCTGTTTCCTAAGCATAATTCGAAAGGATGCATTTATTGAAGTTAAACAATTTTACAAACATTTAAAAGCAAAGTTATGAGCAGATTAAAAAACAGAATTCAATTGATTGGACACTTAGGTTCTGATCCCGTGGTAAAAATTAGCACAAGCGGAACTAAAGTATCAACCTTACGTTTAGCTACCAAAGATCTATTTAAAAACAAAGCTGGTGAATGGGTTGATGAAACCCAGTGGCATACTTTAGTGATCTGGGGCAACCTTAATACTACTGTAGAAAAATATTGTCTAAGAGGTTCAGAGTTACTAGTAGAGGGAAAACTTACCTACCGCGAATACGAAGATAATAATGGAAATAACAAGACAATTACAGAAATCAAAGTCGACAGTTTAATTGTTATGAATAAATCTAAATTAAGGAAACGAAATGAAGAAATTTCTAGTCAAGAAATTACAGAAGAAGACTTACCATTTTAATTAAATAGTAGTAAAAACAAACATTTCAATCCAGATGATTGTTTCTTATTTAAACTCAATATCATATGAAAAGAATATTTCCAATATCATTAATCGTGTTAACTTGCCTTTCTTTATCGAGCTGTTCGGTCATTGAAGGTATTTTCAAAGCAGGAGTTTGGTCAGGTATAATCATCGTTGTGGTCGTTGTTGCTTTAGTAATATGGCTACTAGCTAAACTTTTTGGTGGAGGTAGTAAAAACTAACATAACTTACAAGATATGCCTAAAAATATTTTAGGCATATTTTTTTAATTATATCTATGTTTCATTACTATTGAACTACTAAACTTTTTCAAACTTTCCATACAATTTCCAATAATATCGAATATCAGACAAGGAAAATAAACTTTTTTTCCAAGAGCTAAGAATCAGCGATATCTGTTCCCCATTTTGCTCATACTTCCCTACAAAAACTTCCTCTTCAGACAAAAACAAACCCAAGTTATTGTGAAGAAGATGCAGATATTCCATTTCAATACCTTCAAAAATTAGTATACTTTGCTCTTTAACTTCCAATTCCAATGGAGCGGCAATCAATTCTGAAAACTCAATGGCTAAAAACTTATGCTTACTTTGAATAGGAAGCTGAAGTTGTGGTGCGCCCTCTATTTGCTTTAACAAATCAGTATTGTTCATCATAACTTCTCGGGTCAATAAGGGAATACCTGCTAATTTTTTTGTGCTATTTGTTACAATAGCTGGTTCAAAATAATCACTGAAATTTAAAATTTGATTAACAGAAAGATTTTCTTGAATTAAACTCTGCAAAGGAATGCCAAAATAATTAGCAATTATCATTACTGTTTCTATTTTAGGCTCAGCTCTTAATTCTTCATAAGACGAAATATTACCTCTGCTTAGATTAAATAAATCAGCAAATGCTTGTTGGCTTAACCCTCTCACCTTTCTTAATTTCTTTATATTATTACCAATATTTGTCATTTTTAAAAAAAAAAATAAAATTTTTTGCAAAATATTTTTGCAAAAATATTATCTTTATGCAAAGAATATATGCAATATATAAAAAACTAAATTATGTACTTCTCAAAAATTGAAAATTTTATTAGCAATATCGGATACGATATCTTTTATAAAGATGAGAAAGAAGGCGTTTTCATCATTCAAAATGAATTAGATGGCATTCACAATTTGATTGTAGGTATAGCTAATCCAATTTTAATTTTTGAACAATACTTATTTACAATTTCCAATGAAAGTATGGAATTGTTTAAATCACTACTCATTAAAAATAGGGACATGATCCACGGTGGTTTCGCGTTAACAGAAGACGGTAAAAAAGTAATTTTTAGATACACACTACAAATCAGCAATATTGACCAAAATGAATTTGATGCAGCCATCAATTCTTTAAGCTTATTAATCAGTGAGTATTACAATCAACTAATTAACTTCTCTAAATTATAGTAATTATGAATATTTTTAAAAGAATTTTCAGGATTGGTCAAGCGGAAATACACGCTGTCGTTGAAAAAATGGAAGATCCAATCAAAATGACGGAACAAGGTATCCGGGAAATGAAAGAAGATTTAGAACAAGCCCTTGAGGCATATGCTAAAGTAAAAGCATTAGCAATTCGTACCAAAAGCAATTTTGAGAAAAAACAAGAAGAAGCAAACCTGTTTGAAGGAAAAGCTATTCTCTTATTAAAGAAAGCACAGAATGGAGAACTTCAAGTTGATAAAGCTGAAAACTTAGCAAAAGAGGCTCTCTTATTAAAAAAGCAATTTATAGCAGAGGCGATAGAATTAGAAAAACAAAGTATAATTCATCTTCAGTCAGCAGATGAATTACATAAGAATGTAGATGTACTCAAATTCAACATTACGAAATGGGAAAGCGAATTAACCACATTAAAAGCTCGTGTAAAAGTGTCTAACGCCGCTAAGATGGTCAATAAGCAATTGGCGAATATTGATTCAAATAGTACCATATCTATGCTGGAACGAATGAAAGTTAAAGTAGAGGAAGATGAAGCGTTAGCAAAAGCATATGGCGAAATTGCACATGGGAATAAATCGATCATTGATGAAATCAATGAAACAATTTCAAATAAGGACTCCATCAATGCCGAACTAGAAGCTTTAAAATTAAAACTTAATAATGATGAGAAAATTTGAATACAAAACAATTAAAATCGAACCTAAAGGTTTTTGGGGGACAAAACTTGATGAAGATCGAATAGATGAAATACTTAACGAATTAGGTGCTCAGGGCTGGGAACTTGTATCGATGCAAGATTTAGAGATCGGCGGAAGTTCTTGGTCATTTCACTATACATTCAAAAGAGAATTATAACAAAACCGAACCCATTATGAGCGAATTATTCAACCTCCTTTTCAATCCAGTATCCAACGGTATCATGACTGTACTGACAGGAATTTCGCTGTTATATTGGATAATTATGTCCTTTGCGGGGGATGGATTACATCTCTTTGATGGCGATGTGGACCTGGATGGTCACCTCCACTCTACTGCTGATGTAACAGACGTAGACAGTTCACAAGATTTACATCACCATTCGGACGCCGATACACATATAGAGCCATCATTTTTCGCAAAAGCAATGGATTTCATTAATGTTGGCAAAGTTCCTATTATGATCATCGTTACACTTTTCAAATTTATTGGATGGATCATCACGATCATTTCTTCATTACTTTTAAATACCGCCACCTGGGGACTGAAATCCCTTTTTATTTTAATTCCTATATTTTTCATCACTTTTATATTAATGCATTTTTTCACTAAACCTCTTGTAAAACTTTTTAAAAACATTGGATATCATGGGGAAGAACCGATTGATTTCCTTGGGAGAATAGGAAAAATGAAAGCAACAATAGAAGGAAAAAAACTGGGATCAGCAGAATTTTTGATCGAAAGAGATCCTATACGGCTTTATGTAGAAAGTCTAAATGGAGAAAAAATAGAATATGGAGATGAAGTCATTATTGTTGATGAATCAAAAGACAAAAAAATATATTACGTAACCAAAGAAATAACCATTCACAATATTTAATTATTAACCATGCAGTTACAAACTCTTTTATTTATAGATGGGATAACAGGTCTCATCCTCTTGATTGTAGGAATTATAGTTTTACTAATTTTTGCATTTTTCATTGTATTAAGTGCTTTCTACAAAAAAATTCCACAAGGAAAAGCAATAGTAAGAACTGGGATTGGCGGGACAAATGTTGCTTTCAACAAAGGGATGTATGTCATTCCAGTTTTTCACAAAATGGAGATAATGGATATTTCAGTAAAAAAGATTGAAATATCCAGAATGCAGCACGATGGATTAATATGTAAGGACAATATTCGTGCTGATATTAAGGTCGCATTTTTTGTGCGTGTTAATAAGTCTGTTGATGATGTAATCAGTGTAGCACAAAATTTAGGATGTGAGCGCGCGAGTGATCCAGATACGTTAAAAAGTATTTTTGAATCCAAATTTTCAGAAGCACTAAAAACTGTAGGAAAAAAATTCGACTTTATTGAATTGTACGAAGCTCGACGGGAATTTAGAAATGAAATTCTAAATATTATTGGGACAGATTTGAATGGCTATATATTAGACGACTGTGCAATCGATTATTTAGAACAAACAGAATTGAAATTTTTAAGTCCAGATAATATTTTAGATTCACAGGGTATCCGTAAAATCACTGAACTAACTGCAGCTCAGAATATTCATGCCAATTTAATACGTCGTGATGAAGAAAAAGTAATTAAAAAACAGAATGTAGAAACGCGTGAGGCAATACTTGAGTTAGATCGACAATTAGCTGAAAAAGAAGAGAAACAACGTCGCGAAATCGACAATATTAAAGCTCGTGAAGATGCTGAAATAGCGAAAGTTAGAGAAGAAGAGCGTCTAAAATCCGAAACTGTCCGCATCTCTACAGAAGAACAGTTAGCTATTCAAGAAGAAAATAAGCTTCGTCAGATTATCATTGCAGAGAAAAACAAATTACGTACTAGTGCGGTTGAAACTGAACGTGTGGAAAAAGATCGTGCACTGGAAGAGACAGAGCGAATAAGAATTGTCACATTAGCACAAATTGATAAGGAACGTTCAATTGAAATCGAAAAGAAAAATATTCAAAATGTAATCAAAGAGCGTGTTCAACTCGAAAAAGGTGTTGTAGAAGAACAACAAGGTGTCAAAGATATAGAGGTATTCCGTGAAGTTGAACGAAAAAAACAAGCAGGTGTTATTGCGGCATCACAAGAAGCCGAAGAGCGTCTAATATCAACTGTCAAAGCTGCTGAAGCAGATAAAATAGCTTCTGAACAAAAAGCTGAGCAAGATGTTATTTTTGCGGAGTCCCGCAGAAAAGTTGCCGAGAAAAAAGCGCAAGAGTTATTAATCGATGCTGATGCGAAAAAAGAAGCATCAGTAAAAGAAGCAGAAGGTCGTAAAATAATTGCCGAAGCACAAGCGAAAGAGGATGCTGCTTTAGGTCTATCTGAGGCAGAAGTTATGATAGCGAAAGCAGAAGCAATTCAAATACAGGGTACTGCAGAGGCATCTATCATCGAGAAAAAAGCTGAAGCAAGCCGTAAGCAGGGAATAATGGAGGCAGAGGTAACGCGAGAGAAAGCAATTGCTGAAGCCACGGGTATTCAAGAAAAAGCTGAAGCAATGAAAAAGTTAGATGGTGTTGGAAGAGATCACGAAGAATTCAAGCTTCAACTACAAAAAGAAAAAGATATTGAATTGGCTCAAATAGGCATTCAAAAAGATATCGCAGCTTCACAAGCATCTGTATTGGCAGAAGCGTTAAAAACTGCAAAAATTGATATCGTTGGAGGTGAGACTATGTTCTTCGAAAACATTGTACGCCAAGTTTCTAATTCCAAAGGATTTGATCATTTAATCAATAATTCAAAACATGCAACAGACATCAAAAATTCATTGTTGGGTCCAGACGGAAAAGGTGATCTGGCAGAAAAAGTACGTGGCTTAGCCGATAAATATGGTATTTCATCTAATGATATCAAAAATCTAACTGTCTCCGCTGCCTTGGTTCAATTACAACAAGCAGCCAAAAATGCGGATGATAATGAAGATACTAATTTCATCAACTCGTTATTCGGTTTAGCCAAAAACTTAGGAATATCAAACAAAAAATTGATCTAATTTTTACACATATGTCAACTTGATAACGGATTGTTTTCAAGTTGACAACGATATAATTAGCTTTATTACACTGTTCATAATATAGTATTTTCCAAAGATGATTTAGATTTTCACCATTGTAAATGTAACATTGACTTCACCAAATGAAAATCATAAAGTCAATACATTAACTATATACTAACACAGGTAGAAATTAGAATTCAACACGGATTAAATAGTCCACGATTATTTTCGAATTATGCAAGAAACACAAGCGAACAACGATACTTTAGACTCTGGATCTTACGAAATTATCAGAAAACGTCTTCAACATCAAAAAGAAACGCTTTCCGATAAATTACAATTATTAAATACCGCCAGAAAAGAAATATTTAATTCGACCAACTTTATATTAAAGGCAAATCAACGTATATCAACAGATAATAACTGCGTATCAAGAGGTATTTTAGCAATTGGTAATATCTGCATATTCGGATATAATGTACATTTTGGATTACGAACCGAAATTCAGTTACAAGACGTATTTAGCATCTATTTATTTGAAGATAATCAATTTATTCCCCAAGATCTTGATTTCATAAATGATATAAATTTTGTTAATGATTACCAAAATCTATACAAATATTATAGAGATTCAATTTTTTCCAAATTTAGAAAAACAGAGAACTATTTATATATGATCTTTCAAACCACCAAGAATGAACAAGATCTAAAAGCATTTAAATGGTTGATTAAAGATGGAAAATTAACTTATTTAGATGATCGAAGTATACATGAAGTTAAAAAAGCAAATCAACATGAATTTGATTGGACAAAAACTACCCTTGAAGATCGAAGATTGGGTCGGTTTCCCCATATTTCTATCTTAGATAAGGTATTTATTGAAGCAATTCATGGTGATATAACATTTAAAATTGAAAATAATACAGAGTCAGGTAAAGGAATTTATTCTGAAAAGGTTAGTAATCTTGATCAACAGCTAGATGATGCAGAATACCATTATGCTGACTTAGGTAATATGATTGCTCTTAGGATCAAACCCTTTCAAGAAGAATTTCGCGCTTACATTTTCAACATCAGAACTAAAGAGGTTGTCAACCTAAAAACGCTCAATGAATCTGCTATTTTGCTACCAGATAATCAAGGTATTATTTTCTCAAATGGATATTATCTTCAAAATGGCACACATAAAACCTTTGAGAATAACCTTGAAAATGTTCAGTTTCTAAAAAAAGTAATCTCTCCTAACGGAGAAGACTACCTATATGTTTTCACTCATGAGCAGTCGAATACATACATTTTAATGTCTTACAATATTATTCAACAATCTGTAGAAACCCCAATCGTTTGCAATGGATTTACCATATTTAAAGATGGAAGCTTAATCTATTTTCGTACAGAAAATGAAGCGACGCGCCACCATCAAGTACAAATATGGGAGACTCCATACATGGCTGTTCTGAAAGAAAATGCATCGCGCAGAGATGATCCCTTATACAAAATTGGCAATAAAGATATTGTCCAAGCGATGTCTGAAGTTCAAGAAGTCATTCAACTGATTAACAAAGAAGATTCCTATGAAGGCCTATATGAGGATATTCTAAAAAAATCAAATTCCATCATTGATTCGTACTTCTGGGTCCATGATGAGGCTCTTCAAAATCTTGGTACACCATTACAACATATAAAAGAAATTGCGAACACAGCGATCGACGAGTTCGTTAAGGTACAGATTCAGCGTAAACATGCGGAAGAGATTCTAACAGCAATAGAAAAAAAAATAGAAGATCTTGTTTTTAAAGTCAATAGTTCGATTTATGAACAGTTAGATCAACTGGTACATAATTTATCACATACACGTAAATTACAAGGTGAGGTCATTGACTTGCGCAATGTAAAGTATATTGAAAACAATCGGATAAATGAACTAGAGGAACAGCTTCACCACATAGCGACTAATCTTTCTGAGAAAACAATACAGTTCTTATTACAGGAAGCTGCACTTACATCATATGAACAGAAGGTTGTCATCCAAAAGAATGAAGTCGACAAAGTAACAAAAGCTATCGATGCCAAAGCCATAGAGGATGGATGTAAAGCTATTTCTAGTGATTTGGAATTATTAATTGATATACTTCATAGCTTAAAGATTGATGACACAACACATACAACAAAGATAATTGAAAAAATATCAGTTATTTTCGCTTCATTAAATGAGGTTCGAGCCCAATTAACACGTAAATTAAATACACTAAAAAGTTCTGAAGCCATTGCAGAATTTTCGGCTCAACTCACTTTGTTAGAGCAATCAATTGTTAACTACCTGGAATTATCAACTTCGGCAGAAAAAGTTGACGAGTATTATACTAAGATTGTTGTAAACTTAGAAGAACTCGAAAGCAAGTTTTCTGAATTTGACGAATTTGCTTTAAAAATCGCTGATAAGCGCGATGAAATCATTAAAGCTTTCAACGGGAAACGCGAATATATTATTGAACAAATCAATAAACGCGCCTCTTCTCTTGAACAGATAGCACTGCGTGTCCTTAAAAACATCGAAAATAAGGCAAAATCTTTACTCACGAAAGAAGAGATTTTAAGTTTTTACTCGACCGACTTAATGATCGACAAGATTCGTCATATTATTTCAGAACTGAAAACAATACAAGATGTATCTAAAGCCGAAAGCCTTGAGAATTTACTTAAGAAATCACAAGAAGATGCGTTAAGAGTTTTAAGAGATAAGTCCGAACTATATGTTGAAGGTGAAAATATAATTAAACTTGGCAAAAACAAATTCACAGTTAATAACCAACGCTTAGGTTTAACATTAATACGGCGTCAAGACGAACTATATTATCATTTGACAGGAACTAGTTTCTATCAAAAAGTGACCGCCCAAGAGATCAATATTTATAAAGATATTTGGGAACAAGAAATTAT
Source organism: Sphingobacterium sp. B16(2022) (assembly GCF_012030425.1). Classification (GTDB taxonomy): domain Bacteria; phylum Bacteroidota; class Bacteroidia; order Sphingobacteriales; family Sphingobacteriaceae; genus Sphingobacterium; species Sphingobacterium anhuiense. The sequence continues at coordinate 157,026 of NZ_JAAUVN010000004.1, forward strand.
TTCTGAGAACAAACTTGTGTATCGTGCCGAATATTTAGCTTATAAAACTTTCCTAGCATCACAATCCAAAAGCAATTTTAATGCAGAAAAATTCATTAATCAAGCTGTAGAACAAAACTATGTAGAATCTTATATCAAAGGTGTTCACAATTTTGATGCCCTTCAGATCTACGAACAACTTCACACCCTAGGGGAAAAATTAGATGTATTAAAGTTTGATCCTGAAACAAGAACATTAGCCCATTTTTTTTGGCAGCAATTGGACCAATCCGTTCGTTCTAAATTAATAGCTCTTATCCGATCATCTAATCAAATCCTTAAGAATTTTCCAAATTCAAATCGATACGAAAGTATACTAAAGGAAATGAATGATGAGGTCAATCGTTGGGAAACACACCTGGATCTATCGCAAATAAACAAAGAGAACATTGCAAAATACCTTTTTAAAACATTTAGCAAATTCAATAAATTATCATTGTCCGACTTTGCCGATCATTTAAAACAAGAGTTTACGCGTTACCTACATGATAGAAAGACCCTAAAAGATTTTGAAGGAGATATAAACAATGAAGGTTTCAGTCTTATAGATCGTTATTATTTAATTCAGAACTGGCTATATGCTTTTATTGAGAGCAATGATCATTTAATTAAATTTGAAAAATACATTAATGAAACCGCAGCATTAATCTTGTTTGATCAGATTGATTACGAACTTATTATAGCCAAGGATCAACTTTCAGTAGCGAATTTGAAAGGAAGTCATCCAGTGATCACAAATGAAAGTTATCAAATAGATTTTCACTCTTTCATTCAAAAATTAGAAAAATTTCACGATATAGATATACCTCGTTTCGAGTCATTTAACATATTAAAAGAAAAATTAAGCACAGCCTATAAAAAAGAACTAAAAATAAACGAATTCGAACCAAAAGTATTGAGTTCGTTTGTTCGAAATAAATTGATTAATGATGTTTACTTTCCTTTAATAGGAACAAATTTTGCAAAGCAATTAGGTGTGGCTGGAGAAAATAAACGTACAGCAAAAATGGGAATGCTTCTTCTCATTTCTCCTCCCGGGTATGGTAAAACAACATTGATGGAGTATTTAGCAAAAACAATGGGGCTACACTTTGTGAAAATCAATGGTCCCACAATCGGTCACACCATTACATCGATCGATCCTTCTGAAGCTAAAACATCTGGTGAACGAGAGGAGCTTAAAAAAATTAATCTAGCCTTTGAAATGGCAGACAATGTGATGCTGTACCTGGATGACATCCAACATCTCAATCCTGAGTTTCTTCAAAAATTCATATCACTAGCCGATGGACAAAGAAAGATTGACGGTATTTTTGAAGGAGAAAGCAAGACTTACGATCTTCGCGGAAATCGATTTTGTATCGTAATGGCGGGAAATCCTTATACAGAGAGTGGCTCAAAATTTAGAATCCCTGATATGCTAGCCAATCGCGCTGATGTATACAACTTAGGAGATGTTATAGGAGATACAGATTACTTATTCAATTTAAGCTTAATTGAAAATGCTGCTGTTGAAAATCCTGCAATTGACAAAATTGCAGGTAAAAGTTTCAACGATTTTTACGCGCTCATACGGTATATAGAAAATAGAGAAGAACAATTACCAGAGTTAGAAGGAAACTATTTGAAGCAAGACGTTGATGACTTCCTTGCAGTCTCGCAGCATCTTCTTAAGATTCGTAATATCGTCATAAAAGTAAATCAAAGCTACATCAACAGTGCTGCTATGCAAGATAATTATCGAACAGAGCCTCCCTTTAAATTACAGGGTTCTTATCGAAATATGAGCAAACTGGTCGCCCAAGTCGTTCCTATGATGAACGATCAAGAAATTAATCAGCTTATTTTAACACATTATGAAAGTGAATCACAAACGCTTACTGCAGATACAGAATCAAATTTATTAAAGCTTAAAGAGTTAGCAGATATCTTAACAAAAGAGGAAAAAGAGCGCTGGGAAGCAATCAAAAAGGTTTTTCAAAAAGACAATAAGCATGGTGCTCTAGGTAAAGATGATAAAATGTTTGCTCAATTATTGGAATTTAATGAAAACTTACAGGGCATAATCAATGCTATCAGTAAGAAATAAAATCGGTAACATAATAAAGATTAAGATTATTCTATCTTCATAAGATAAAAGAGGCAATCATTAAAATGAATGCCTCTTCTATTTTATTGCTGTAAGATTTACTTAGTCGCTGCTCCAGTAATTTCAGTAGCCAATTTTTGAGTATATTCAGCCCACAATTTAGCATCATCAGCTGTAAACTTACTAGCAGCGGTAGCTGTTTTAGTAGCCCACTCTTGTTGTTTAGTTGCTAATTCTTGAAGCTTAGTCGCATCACCACCTTTAGCGGCGGCAACATACTCATTCACAAATTTTGTATAATCATCAGCCAATTGCTGTACTTCCGGAGAACTAAATTTAGGTACTGTAGTTGTCGAAGTAGTCTCTGTAGTAGTTGTTGTCGCAACACCATTATCAGTGTTAACTTGAGTAGTTGTATCTTTTACTTCTACTTTTTTGCTATCCGTATTATTACATGACGCAAAAATAATCACCGCAGCCGCAGCAGATAAAATCAATTTCTTCATAAAATTATAAGTTTAAAATAAATAAAATTACGTTAATTTAAAATAAAGATCAGACAATATATTTTAAAATTAAACAAATGCTAAAGCATAAAATAAAAAATCAGAAAGAAATGATGTTTTATACTCTTAGAGCACAATAAAGAGCTTTGAAATTTAATTTGAAAAATTGGATAATTGTAACAATAATATAGACTTATAGATCTATATTTTAGGAAATCCCTTTTATTTAATGAAATACTAAATTCATCTATCACATTAATGGACAATGCTTTACCATCGCCCTCCCGCGCCTCCACCTCCAGAAGATCCTCCACCAAAACTTCCACTACCCGAACCACTAGACCTGCCCGATCCACCACTTGAACTGCTTGATGATGACCTCACCAATCTCGGAGTACTCTGAGTTCCATGAGAGATTGTATAACCACAATATTTACATAGATCATACTTTTCTTCCAATCCACCAGAACTATAGGTCGCCTTTGTAATAGTTTTACGTAAATCTTTTTCAAATGTTTTATAATGGCATTGTGGACATAGTTCGATAGTTTTATTTTCATCCCAGGGAATCAATTTAGTCTCATTAGTTTTACTATTAACCCAGACTTCATAATCACGGCTATTAATTTTCTCTTCCATTAATTGACCTGCATCCAGGTAATTTCTCATTTTTGAATCCGCATTATCTCTATTTATACGCAACCAATTATCAGAATTATCTGGGGGTAATAACCGTCCTTCATATTTATATAATCTTTTATTTGACTTGCCAAAATCTATCCAAGCCAAAGGACTTACTAATATTGGAAAAAAGTTCCATCTCAAAAATTTACGAATTGCTTGCTGAATATTTTCTTCATCCTTATAAGAATTCATAACAGTCGTTACACCCGCATTATACTTCATAGCAAGAGTTATGATACCGAACACGAGAATGAAATAAGGTAAATTCCTAACTTGATAAACTTGTTCAAAATTTTCAAAAACAAATGCAAAAATAAAAGATGTAAAAAACATCAGCATACCCATACACCCACAACCGCTTACTAACGGAGGAAAATAACTACTTTTTTTTGTAATCTTTCCCTTTGTCATTTTAGTCACAACTGATATCCAAACATATAAGATTACAAAAGCAAAAAGAACTAGTAATGAATTTTTTAAATGTGGATTTTTAAAATTCCAGAAAGGTATTGTTTCTGGCATTAAGCGATCCAATTCTGTTCGTGCATCTGGAGCAGTCAGGATAGTCTGGATAAATCGTGAACATTCTAAAACGCCACGATCATAATCCTCCGCTTTAAAATTGGGAACTAAAAACTTTTCACCTATCCGCTTAAGATAGGCATCCGGCAATATACCCTCCATACCATATCCAGATATAAATCGATACTCATGTCTGTTTTTAGCAATAAAAAGAAGTAATCCATTATTACTCTCTTTTTTACCAATTCCCCAAGCATTAAATAAATTTAATGCAAAATCAAAATCACTATCTCCGATATAGTCATTAACTATTACAATCGCAAATTCACATTTTGTGATCGAATCGATCTGCCAAGAAATAGCATCTAGTTCTGCTACTACATGATTAGAAATAATTTGATCCGGATTTGAAACAAAATAATTTTGTCCCTTAATTTTAGGATTAGGAAGATCTTCAATGCCATATTGAGCAAAAGAAAATGAGGGCCCATGAATTAATACAAGGGTAAGAACTGTGAAAATAATTTTTTTAAAAATTCTTGACATAAACTAAATTTAGTATTTTAATTTGAACCAAAAAACATTTAATATTCTTCATAAATAAAATATCGCAACGAAGGCTACTCGATATCAATACATTCAAAAAAAAGAGGTAAGTATCTTGGATACTTACCTCTCAATTAGCGATTAAAAGATTAGAAAAATTATTTTTCGATATCTTTTAAGCTATTCATCTTTTTATATTCTAGGAAACCTTTAATATCTGTAAAGTGTTCACGAACACGTTTATTTCCAAATTCAAAGACTTTATGAGCTAATCCATCTAAGAAATCTCGATCGTGAGACACCAAGATCAATGTTCCATCAAAATCTTGAAGAGCATCTTTAATAATATCTTTAGTCTTCATATCCAAGTGATTGGTAGGCTCATCTAGTATAAGAACATTTACAGGTTCTAATAGCAATTTAATCATGGCCAAACGAGTTTTTTCACCTCCTGACAAGACTTTTACTTTTTTTGTAGTATCATCTCCACTAAACATGAAAGCGCCGAGCAAATCTTTAATTTTCACGCGGACATCACCTACTGCAATCTGATCAATCGTGTCGAAAACAGTAAGTTCTCCATCCAATAACGCGGCCTGATTTTGTGCAAAATAGCCAATCTTAGCATTGTGACCAATTTTCAAACTTCCTTCGTAATCAATCTCTCCCATAATTGCTTTAATCATAGTTGATTTTCCTTCTCCATTTTTACCCACAAAAGCAACTTTTTCGCCACGTTCAATAACCATATCTGCTTTTTGAAAAACAACATGTTCATCATATTTTTTTGTAAGCTCCTCAACCATAACAGGATATTGTCCTGAACGAGGTGAAGGTGGAAATTTTAATCTCAAAGCAGATGTATCAACCTCATCGATCTCAATTACTTCCAATTTCTCTAACATTTTAACACGTGATTGTACTTGGAGCGTCTTTGAATAAGTTCCTCTAAAACGGTCTATGAATTCTTGATTATCAGCAATAAATCTTTGTTGCTCTTCATAAGCCTTTAATTGGTGTAGACGACGATCTTTACGTAACTCAAGATAATGACTGTACTTAGCCTTATAATCATAGATACGACCCATCGTTACTTCAATTGTTCGATTTGTAATGTTATCGACAAAAGCTCTATCGTGAGAAATAACAATGACAGCTTTTGCAGAATTCATCAAGAAATCCTCTAGCCATTGAATACTCTCAATATCCATATGATTGGTCGGCTCATCCAATAAAATTAAATCTGGTTTTTTCAAGAGAATCTTCGCCAGTTCAATTCGCATGCGCCATCCTCCAGAAAATTCAGAAGTTTGACGAGTAAAATCTGTGCGTTCAAATCCCAATCCTTTTAGTACCTTCTCGACTTCAGCATCGTAATTAACCTCTTCAATTGAATAAAACTTTTCACTTAGTTCAGACACTCTTTCAATCAGCTTCATGTAATCATCAGTTTCGTAGTCTGTTCTTACATTAAGTTGTTCATTTAGTTCCTCTAACTCATCCCGCATCTGATAAACTTCTCCAAATGCTTTAGATGTCTCTTCAAAAACAGTAACATTATCTTCTGTTAATAAATGTTGGGGTAAGTATGCAATAACTGCATCTTTCGGTCCCGAAACATTACCTGTTGTAGGTTTACCTGCACCAGCAATAATCTTCAATAATGTTGATTTACCTGCACCATTTTTTCCCATTAAAGCAATTTTATCATTTTCATTGATTGAAAATGACACATCACTAAAAAGAGTTGTTCCTCCGAAGGAAACTGAAATATTATTTACGTTAATCACTTTTATTCGCTTATATTTTCCGCAAAGATAAGCGAATCAATCTTATAAATATAGTACCCACCATTTTTATGGATGATTATACCTAACAACTACAAAAAAAAACAAGAATTATGGTCAATAATTTTCAGCATATATCTTTATCGATAATTGAATATCATCTCCTATAAAAGAAATAATAATAGTAATTTTCAATTTTGTGTATCTTTGCCTCATGCGATTTGATATAATTACCGTACTTCCAAGTCTATTAGATAGTCCTTTTGCACATTCTATTTTGCAACGGGCACAAAAAAAAGGTTTAGCAGAAATTGTTGTACACAATCTACGTGATTACGCGACAAATAAGCAGAAAAGTGTTGATGATTATCCCTATGGAGGAGGTTCTGGTATGGTTATGCAGATCGAGCCCTTTGCGGCTTGTATAGAAAAACTACAAGCAGAACGCACGTATGATGAAATTATCTTCATGTCTCCTGATGGCGAAACACTCAATCAAGAAATCGCGAATAATTTATCTACAAAAGGTAACATGATGATTCTTTGTGGCCACTACAAAGGTATTGATCAACGAATTAGAGATATCTATGTTACAAAAGAAATTTCTGTGGGTGATTATGTTTTATCTGGAGGAGAATTACCAGCGGCAATTTTAACAGATGCCATTATAAGATTAATACCTGGAGTTTTATCAGATGAAACTTCCGCTTTATCCGATTCTTTTCAAGACGGATTACTTGATGCGCCCATTTATACGCGTCCTGCAGACTGGAAAGGACATAAAGTTCCGGATGTATTACTTAGTGGACATGAAGCTAAAATATTGCAATGGAGAGACGAACAGCAGCTTATCCGCACCCGAGAAAGAAGACCAGATTTATTAAATGACTAATAAATTTCAGATTTTATTGATTATTTATCATAAAAAGTTTGCTTAATCATTTTTTTTTATAAATTTGTGATACAATGACGACAGTTAGAACATATACAAATTGGTGGTGGCCTGAAGCAATAAGCATCGGGGACTAATTGGTATTGTCAAAATATTTCATAATCAACCAAAACCATTTATGGAAGTTCAAACCCGATGCGACTCAGTATCGGGTTTTTTTATGTTTAAAAAATTAAGAATAAAATGAAATACACGTTTAAAACAAATCTCAAAAAATTGCTCGCTGATACGACAACTCCGGTTAGCATCTATCTCAGATTACGTGATGTCTTTCCAAATAGCATTTTACTAGAAAGTTCGGATTACCACAGCAGAGACAACAATATAAGTTACATCTGTTGCCAGTCCATTGCGCATATCAAACTTGATAATACGCAATTAGAAATTGCATATCCGAACGAAAAAGTCATCCTTAAAAATAAGGAAGAAATTAATTTAAAAGAGGAGGTTGCTACATTCAGAAAATCATTTGGCGAACCCATTTCCACAGAACGTAACATTATTTCAAATGGTCTTTTTGGTTATTTCACATTTGATGCCATCGAACATTTCGAAGATATCAAATTAACTACAGTTCCAAGTCCAAAACTAGAGATTCCACATTTACAGTATCATGTTTATAAATATGTGATAGCAATAGACCATTTTAGAAATGAACTATTTGTATTTGAACATTTATTAAATGATGAAGAATCCGAATTAGATAAACTACAGTATTTAATACAAAATAAGAACTTTCCCGAATATACATTTCGTAGAACTGGAGAAGAGGCGTCCAATAGATCAGATGAAGAACATCGCGAATTGGTCAAAAAAGTAAAAGAACATATTCAGAGGGGTGATGTTTTTCAAATTGTTCCATCACGCGCATTTTCAACGCCTTTTCTAGGCGATGAGTTCAATGTATATCGTGCTTTACGTTCCATCAACCCCTCCCCCTACTTATTCTACTTTGACTACGGAAATTTCAAACTATTTGGGTCTTCTCCAGAAGCACAATTGACCATTAAAAATGGAGAGGCAACAATTTATCCAATTGCAGGTACTTTTAAACGGACCGGTAATATGGAGGAGGATATTAAAATAGCCGAAGAACTTAAAAATGACCCTAAAGAATCCGCCGAACATGTCATGCTCGTAGATCTTGCAAGAAACGATTTAAGTAGACATTGTAACCAAGTTGAGGTAAAATCTTATAAGGAAGCACAATACTACTCCCATGTAATCCACTTAGTTTCAAAAGTTTCAGGCAAATTAAAACCAGGAGTCAATCCTTTTGATGTTGTGGGTGATACTTATCCGGCAGGAACACTGAGTGGTGCCCCTAAACATATGGCGCTTACTTTAATAGATCGTTATGAAGGCCAACAAAGATCATTCTATAGCGGTGCAATTGGATATATGGGTTTTAATGGCGATTTTAATCATGCTATTATGATTCGTTCATTTTTAAGTAAACAAAATCTATTGAATTACCAAGCAGGAGGAGGAATTGTATTAGATTCAGATCCAGAGATGGAATTACAAGAAGTAAATAATAAAATAGCAGCTTTGAGAAAAGCATTAGAATTAGCAGAAACGTTATGATTAGACCTTTAGAATATTGTGACAATCTATCACACATTCGTAGTTCAATTGACTGTATCGACTATAGAATCATTGAACTTATTGCACAACGGGCGCAATATGTACAACAAGCCGCTCAATATAAATCTTCATTAGAAGAAGTTAAAGCGGAACAAAGAGTAATTAACATGTTCGAGCAAAGAAATGATTGGGCAACTAATTTTAAAATTGAAGGAAAACTCGTAGAAAGTGTATTCCAATCAATCATCAATCACTTCATTAATAAAGAAACAGAAATTTTCCATGAGCAATCATAAAATATTAGTAATCGACAATTACGATTCGTTCACCTACAATTTGGTTCATCTATTACAAGAATGTGATCAAGAATATACAGTATGGAGAAATGATAAATTCAAATTAGAAGAGGTAGCTGCTTTTGATAAAATTTTATTGTCGCCAGGTCCAGGTATTCCCGAAGAAGCCGGTCTGTTATTAGATGTCATCCGCACATATGCGGATACAAAAAGTATATTAGGCATTTGCCTTGGCCAACAAGCCATTGCCGAAGTTTTTGGAGCTAAACTTTATAATATGCCGAGACCGCTACATGGAGTGGCAACAGATCTAATTATTATAGATCATTCAGAAAAACTATTTGAAGATTACGCTAGTCACAGTAAAATTGCACGTTATCATTCCTGGGCTGTCGAAACTTCATCTCTTCCTGAAACCTTAAAAGTAACCGCAACAGATGAAGATGGTGTTATCATGGCACTGTCCCATAGGACCCTTGACGTAAAAGGATTACAATTTCATCCAGAATCTGTTTTGACAGAGAATGGGAAAAAACTAATTGAAAACTGGTTAAAAAAATAGAAATGACAATTTTAGATAAAATAGTTGAACGAAAACGAGTAGAAGTCTCAGAAGCTCAAGCAAAAGTTTCTATCGAAGAACTTAGTGAATATCCGCTCTTTAGTAGAACTTGTTATTCGCTAAAAGAATCCGTTCTTGATCCACAACGTACGGGAATAATCTCAGAATACAAACGCGCCTCCCCTTCCAAAGGCGTCATCAACAACATTAACACGGTATCAGAAGTTGTCAAAGGATATCAAAATGCAGGCGCTTCTGCAATATCAGTATTAACAGATGCTGATTTTTTTCAAGGAAGTTTAAAGGATCTGGAAGAAGCCCGATCAGTATTAACCATACCTTTACTTCGTAAAGAATTTATAATCGATAAATATCAGATCGCTGAAGCAAAAGCCTATGGTGCTGATATTATTTTACTAATAGCGGCATGTTTGACCAATGAAGAGGTAAGCGAACTCTCCAATTACGCTAAAACTTTGGGTCTGAATGTACTTTTGGAGGTTCATAACGAAGAAGAATTAAAAGGAAACCTATTTGATACAGTTGATGCCATTGGCGTAAACAACCGCAATCTGAAAGACTTCTCCGTATCATTAGCGCACTCTTACGACTTAGTCAATAAAATTCCAGATACTTATATTAAAGTTTCAGAAAGTGGAATTTCAGACCCTCAAACAATCCGTGAATTAAAAAGCATTGGTTATAATTCATTTCTTATTGGCGAAAATTTTATGAAAACAACTGACCCGGGGAAAGCATTATTGGAATTTGTAAAAGAAATATAAAAACTATTTAAATCCAATCTAAATAAGAGTATATTTGCTTCTTAAAATCACAGATTAAGTAGCCGCTTCTTATTTTGGACACAAAAATTTTTATCATAAATAAAGATAGCTTTGAGCAAATATACCTTCAATATTGGGAAGGTATGTTTGCATTTTGTATCAAAAATATCCAAGATGAAGAAGTTGCAAAAGAAATCGTTCAAGAAGTTTTTAAATCATTATGGGAACGGCGTGATGATCTTCGTCTTCTAGAAGTTGAGCGATACTTAATCAGAGCTGTTAAACTTAAAACCTTTGAATATATACGTAATAAAGTTACGCGCCAACATCATTTAGAAAACATAATTAATACAGCGGAAAACCACTATGTAGAGCATCCCTTAATTGCTCAAGAACTATCGGAGAAGATTTCATCATTAGTCAATAAATTACCCGCTCAATGTAAAAATGTTTTTCAAATGAGCAGAGATCAAGGTTTAACAAATAAAGAAATAGCCCATAAATTATATATATCAGAGCGAGCTGTAGAATATCACATTTCCAAAGCTTTAAAAACGCTAAAAACCGAATTAACCGAATATATTAATTAAATAAAAAAGAAATCCTGTATTTTTGCTATTAAGGATATAAGCCGATGAAAGTTGATCAAAAGTTGATAGAGAAATATCATTTAAACCAATGCACTCCAGAAGAAAGAATTCTTGTGGAGGAATGGCTTGTAGATGATAATTTGGACTTTTCTCCACTATCACTTCCTCAATTTGACAAGTCCCATATCCAATCACAGATCTGGGAAAACATTGCCGCTAATATAATTGAACCAGCCCCGATTAAAGTTGATAATAATAGAAAAAGACTAATACGTTACATAAGTATCGCTGCTTCAATCGTAATTTTATTCGGCCTCTTTATCTATAAAAACAATATAGATAAAGAAATTAGTTATGCCATTTTTGATAATAGCACAAGTGCAAATTCAAAGTATTTTGAAAAAAATAGTTATGAACTAATTTTAGGAAAGCATGCTACAGCAAAAATTAATGTAGAAACTGGAGAATTTTTTTCAATGGGTACAATGGTTATTATTCCAAAGAAAGATTTCGAATTTAGTTTTATTGGAACTAGAGAAAAAAAGGAATTAAAAAATGGAGAAACTTATTTCATTCTAAACTCCAAAAATACAGGCAAGCAAATTATTCTCTCCCAATCGGAACTCACTTTTTTAGCACCAACAATACAGAATCAGCTTAAATTACAGTTTAACATTATATAACAAGCCTCTATTAATAACTTAAATTCCCATGCAATTAAAACCTATTTCTAAAACTCTTCTACTTTTATTAATAGTTTTCATTATTGGTTGTTCGAGTAGAGACCAAAGTAACAGTAGTTCCAACAACTACAGCTTGTATATTATGAATAAGAATTTGGGAAATACCATTGTAACAACTAATTCTATAGATTCGGGAACAATAAATATTCTGAAAGATGGTATCGACTTACCAACACAATATTTTGATCGAAGCATCATCGTACATAATGGCTTTTTCTATCATATAAAAAGTGGAAAATTCATAAAATTCGAAATGCAGGAAAATGCATTAACAGAAATAGCTGCGATTCCGATGTCCAATCAACATATAGAAAATATGAATTGGCAAGAAAAAGATACGTTATTACTTTTTACGCTTGACAATAAAACATATAGTAAACTGCATTACTATAAAATAGATGTAAAGAAGTTCGAGATCCTACAAAAAGAAGAAATACATTTACCAGTTGCTCCAAGTAAATTTCCGATAGTTTCAATAGGATTCAGCACATTACATCAGAATAATCTCATACTGGGATATACATACAATAAAGTAATCAACGAAACAGATTTTACGACTATTGACACCATGTATTTTGCAACATTAGACCCACAAACGCTAAAGATAAAAAGCATACAAAAAGATAACCGATCCACCTACCCAGGAGGAGTCAATACAGTACAGTCTTACAGTTTTCATGATGAGAGAGGAAATTTCTATTTTATGAGTTGCCCAGGAATTGCTTTAGGAAACAATCTCAGTAAACCTACCGCAATATTTAGAATACCAAATAATACAACAACAGTAGATTCAAGCTATTTCTTTAATCTTACCGCTACAAATCAAAATCATGCCTATGGCATGTGGTACTTAGGGAATAATGAAGCAATCATTCGTAGTGAAAGAAAAGACCTTTATAACGATTTCAGCGATCATCATTCAACTTATCAATTTGAATATTATGTTGTAGATTTATTAAAACAAACAGCAACAAAGCTAACCCTACCCTACGATAAAGGAACTCGCAAAGAATCTGTTCTTGTGGAGAATGGTAAGGCATATATTACCATTGACGATAAAGATGATAATCATCAAGTTTGGATATACAATATTCAAACTAAAAAGATAAGTACCGGACTAAAATTAGACAAAGAGACAGATTTCATTGTCCGTATAGACAAACTAAATTAGTTTTTATAACTGAAAATAATTCGCTCCGAATATCTTACCACTTGTCATTTGAATATTGTTAAATAAATCAATTTAAAATCAACTTGATTTTAAATTGAAACCTCTTCGACCAAGAAATATTGTCTCCATACAACAGTATTAAACCTTTCTCTTCTTCTTGCTAACTCCATAATTCGCTATCTATCTTTTTATGCAGCTAATCAATGATGATATTTCAATTTGACATTATCTTCATAAATCTATTCCAAAAATGAATAGCCTAAAAACTAAATAAATTTAGATGTATAAATTTTATTAGCCTAAAAATTAAGCAAATAGCACATTTTACAATCTTTTTCTCACTCTGACCTTCGGTATATTTAGAGTTACGCAACATCTCTATGTATAATTAATCTAAATAAAGGGATGTCGAATTTAAAAATAATATGGTTAAGTCTATATGTAATCATATCGTTTACTGCTTATGCACAACAGAGAGGAGAAATAAAAGGAAGAATAAGTACCACCTCAAATACACCTATTGAGGGTGCAACTATTACAATTCTTGAAACAAATCAAGTGACCCAAGCTGATAAAAGCGGTTTATTTTCAATAAAAAATATCGCTTTTGCCAACTATACTATACGAGTATCTGCTGTTGGATTCAAAGCCAAGGATAGAACTTTTCTTATTAACCAGGAAAACACAGAAGTGCTATCTATAAAATTGGCTTCACAACAGACAACAATGGATGAAGTCGAGATCGTTGCAAGATCCGAAGCAAAAGAAATACAAAAACAACCATTTAATGTTACAGCAATCGATGCGAAGAAATTGTACAATACAACAATGGATATTGGTCAGGCATTAAATCGTGTTTCGGGTGTTAGACTGCGAGAGTCGGGTGGTGTAGGATCAAACATGAATTTTAGCTTAAATGGTTTTTCGGGCAATCAGGTTAAATTATTCGTTGATGGAATTCCCATGGATAATTTCGGATCGTCCTTTCAGTTAAACAACATACCGATCAATTTTGCAGAACGAGTTGAAGTCTACAAAGGAGTCGTTCCCGTATGGCTAGGCGGCGATGCATTAGGTGGCGCAGTCAACATTGTAACCAAAAACCAGCCGGGAAAATATTTAGATGCTTCATATTCATATGGCTCATTTAACACCCACAAAACTTCAGTTAATGCCGGATACATTGCTAACAACGGTTTTACAATGATGCTTTCTGCTTTTCAAAATTATTCGGACAACAATTACTTGGTAAATGTAAGATCATACAATTTTGACACTGGAAAATTTTACCCCGCCGAAAGAAGAAAACGTTTCCACGATGCATACAGAAATGAAACATTAGTATATAATATGGGCGTTTCTAATAAAAAATACGCTGATCAGCTCCTTTTTGGTATTACCCTCGGCCAGAATAAGAAAGAAATCCAAACGGGTAATCATATGGAAGATGTATATGGAGGTCGAGAAAGCCAAGGAAACATTGTACAGCCGACTTTTAAATACATCAAGAGAAATTTATTGACAGCAGGTTTAGATGTAACGATAAACGCTCGATACAATTTCGGTACAGAAAGAAGTTTGGATACCGTCCCAAGAAGATTCACTTGGACAGGAGAAAGTATACCTAAAAATCCAAAAGATCCAAATGCTCCAGGAGGAGAAAATGACTTAACAGATTACCGCTACAAAAACAACAATGGTAATCTTACGGCCAATATCTCTTATGCAATTAACAAGAATAATAGCATTATGATCAATCATTTGTTGACAACATTTGACAGAAAAGGAAAAGATCATTACTATCCAGATTTAGAAGTTAATAAGCTCCCACGCAAAACAATAAAAAACATTACAGGAATCGGATATAGAACCTCCATACGTGATCGTTGGGATGCTAATATTTTTCTAAAAAACTACAATCAAAATGGAAAATACTTCAATGAACTTGAGAAGGAAACTTATGAGAATGTGGAAATATCACTCAATAAAATTGGATATGGCTTAGCAACTTCCTATTTCCTGAATCCAGACATTCAACTAAAAGCTTCCTATGAGAAAGCATACCGACTTCCCGATAATACCGAATTATTTGGTGATGCCATCAATATTAGTGGTAATCCTGGTCTAAGACCCGAGAGTAGTGATAATATCAACTTAGGTTTATCATATGCTTTAAAATTACAAAAAAACCAACAAATTATCATAGATGCCAATTACATATTCCGCAATGCTAAAGATTTTATACGCCAGTATGTAGGACCATTAAGCAGCAATAATAAAAGAGAACTTAAAAGTGCTAATCTAAGAAGTGTACGAAACAATAGTGTTGATATCAACTTAAAATATTATTTCAAGAACCTGTTTTCAGTCGGAGGAAATATGACTTACCAAAACCTGATCAACACAACTAAAGTTGAACCTTCGCAAATTATACAAAGTAGTATCTACAAAGATAGAATGCCAAATATGCCCTATTTATATGGTAATGCTGACGCGGCTTACTATTTTCACAACGTCGGTAAACAGAATAATACTTTAACGGTAGGATATAATCTTCAATATATACATGAGTTCTTTTTAGATTGGCCAAGTTTAGCGACCCCATCTCAAAGATATAGAATCCCAACACAAGTATCACATGATGTAAACATCATCTATTCTTTAGCATCTGGAAAATATAATATCGCTTTAGAATGTAATAATCTAACCGATGCAACACGTTTCGACAATTTCGAAATGCAAAAGCCAAGTAGATCTTTCAATATTAAGTTCAGATACTTTATACGTACAAAATAACAATCACAATTCAATAAATAAATACAATGAAAAAGTTAAACACTTTAAAAATGCTGACCCTAGCATGTGGCGTTTTAGCCATCACTGCATGTTCAAAAGACAATCCTTCTGATGGAGGAAGTGATACCGGAAATTCCGGAAAAAGAGAAAAATTTGTTTTTATCGTAAATGGACAAGGTAGTGGAGAAGCTGGAACTTCAGGTAATTATATCCTGTCAACAGATAATGTAAGCGATGGAACACTCAGTATTGTAGGTAACGGTATGCCAGCGACAGAACAATCCTTTATCAATCAGAACAACTATATCTTTGGACTAACATATGGTGGTCAAGGACCGATAACCCCTTACAACATTGACAGTAAAGGTGAGTTCCAGAGACTTAAAGATGAACAAGTAAATGCTGAGACATCAGGTATTTATGGACATTTTGGAGACAAAAATATTATATTAGGTACCACAAATAGAAGTATTGTTAATCCAGTGGCAACCCTAAGAAATTACGATGCTCAAAATTTCTCTATAGCAAATAAAAACACCGTTGATCTATCCAAAGTTTTAGGCGGAAAAAGAATGGCCATCTGGACCGGCGTGTTTCAAGTAGGAAATAAAATATATGTTCCTTTTCAATCTGGAGACGGATCAAACAACTGGGGCGGTAATTTCACAACCACCGACACTACTTATATCGGTATCTTCTCTTATCCTGAGCTAAAATTCGAAAAAACAATTAGAGATGGACGTGGTTCACATATTGGAAATTGGTGGGCACAACAAGGTCTTGCTGTAGACAACAAAGGTGATGCATACGTTTGGTTTTCAGCAAATGAAGCATCTTTAGCTTCTAAAAACAAATCAGGATTTCTTCGAATTAAGAAAGGAACTGATGAATTTGATAAAGACTATTATTTTGATATTGAATCATTAGGAAATGGCAAAATTGCAAGAGGAAGTTATCTTAAAGATGATAAATTCTTAATGACAGTTTATAATAAAGGCGAACAAGCTGAAGGTGTAGGAGGTGGATTAGTAAAATTATACATCGTCGATATTCAGACAAAAAAGATGACTGAAATCAAAGAAATTCCTGCCCATGAACAACAAGGATATAAGGACGTCGTATTTGTTGAAAAAGATGGCAGTAAAGCTTACTATGCATGTCAGAGTTTAGAAGACAAACAATATTATACCTATACAATTGACATCAATAATGCAACAGCCAAAAGAGGTTTAAAATTTGTCGGTGTATCTGGTGTTTCGTCCATGAGTAAAATCAATTACTAAAAATAAAAATCCATTTATTCTGTCAAAGAAATACTTTGACAGAATAAATTTTATCACTTTATAAATAGCGCTTTAAATTATTATGCTCAGCAAAATTAATGCATGGCTACATCTTTGGTTAGGACTAGCGGCAGGCATACCTGTTGTTATCCTAAGTATAACCGGCTGTGTACTTGTCTTCGAACATGACATCAAAGAATTCACTACAAATTATATTCGCGTAGAAGCACAAAGATCAGAAGATCAGCTTCCTCCATCTGCAATCTACAAAGCTGTAAAGACAGCCATTCCAGACAAAGAAATAGCTAGTTCCTGGTATTATGGTTTAGATAAATCAGTTAAAGTAAGTTTAGACCACTCCGATAGTTTAGTCTATGTCAATCCTTATACAGCTGAGATCCTAGCTGTTGTTAATCATGAAGATTTCTTTCATTTCATGGATGAGGGGCACCGTCATCTATGGATGCCGAACAAGATCGGCCGTCAAGTAGTCGGCTGGAGTACTTTTATATTCTTTTCACTACTAATCACTGGTCTTATTTTATGGTGGCCAAAAAAATGGAACAAAAGATCTCGTGAGCAGAGTTTTACCATCAAATGGAAAGCGCGGTTCAAACGAGTAAATTATGACCTGCACAATGTATTAGGATTTTACGGACTAACCATAGCCTTAGTTATGTGCCTTACAGGGTTAATCATGAGCTTCCCGTGGATGCGCAAATCAGTAGTTTGGCTCAGCGGAGGATACCCGAATAAACCTAAAGTAGAACAAGTTGAAAAAGAAATACCTGATGATCAGCCCTTGAATGATGCATTGATTGTTGCTGATCAAATCTGGTATAAAGTGCGCCATGAATATGCTCGCCATAACAAAGAAGCCGTTATCGTCCACTACCCTGAAGCCGAGGATAAATCCGTATATGCATGTACAGATATGGAAAACGGTATATGGCGTGACTTAAATTTTGATCGTAATACGCTAGAATTAACAGGCAGAAAACAAGGTCCCATTGATGATGCCAATACCACAGAATGGCTAATGCGCGCAAATTATGCCTTACATACAGGATTCATTGGGGGAATGGCTACTAAAATAATATATTTTTTAGCATCACTTATTTGCGCAACATTACCGATTACTGGTTTCTATATCTGGTGGGGGAAAAAGAAAAAAAAAGTAAAAAAATCAAAATCTATTCATCCAATAACATCTTAATCTTGCAGACATGTTTCATCATTGCAACTACTTACTTAGTTTATTTCTAGTTTTTACTTTATTTGTTGCCAGTGCTCAAAATTCTGCTAAAATCATGGGCCGTGTCCTAGATGAACAGAACGAACCTGTACCCCATGCACAAGTAACTTTACATCGCGTTCATGATGGAACTGTCGCAAAAATTATTACTGCCGATAGCATAGGGAATTTTATTTTCCCTAATGCACCATATGGAAATTACTATGTGCATATAAAAAATATGACACACGAAGATTTTAAAACATCTCAATTCATATTAAGCGAGCACGTGAATGCATATGATTTTGGGAAAATTGTATTGCTTCAAAACAATGCTTATCTGAGTGAGGTTGTCATCAATAAACGCAAGCAATTTATAGAACAACATCAAGATAAAACCATTTTCAACATAGAAAACTCTGCATTAGCAGATGGTAACAGTGGATTAGAACTTTTGACCAAAATTCCAGGTATAAGTCTAGATGATAATGGAACCTTCAGTTTAAAAGGAAAATCTGGTGCTTCTATCATGATTAACGGAAAACTTACCTACCTCTCCGCAGATCAGCTAGCCAATTTGTTAAGAAGTACATCCTCAAACGATATAACAAAAATTGAAGTTATGACTAATCCTAATGCCAAGCAAGATGCGGCAGGAACATCAGGGATAATCAATATCGTATTAAAAAAAGGATTGAAGCAAGGGTTGAACGGAGCTGTTTCCGGAAATATGGGAGCAGGTCGCGGATTACACCTAGGCGGTAGTTTAGACCTAAATTACAGAACGGAAAAAATAAATATCTTCGGAAATTACAATCAATACTTTCAAAATTTAGAGTATTACAATTCATTAACACGCTACTTTTATAAAGATACGCAAGCAGAACCAGAAACCTACTCCCAACAGGAAAACAAAATTCAACCGAAACTGCGTTCAAATAATTTCAGAGTTGGTATGGATTTTTATTTAAGTTCAAAACAGACTTTGGGATTTCTAGTAAATGGAGGCTTTGGTAAATATCCAAAATATGAACCAACCACCAATTATTTTAGAAACTATGCGACAAAAGATCTCATCTGGTCGGCTTCAACCATAACCGAAGGAAAAGAAAGATGGGAAGACATGTTATATAACATCAATTATAACCTGAAGTTCAACGAAAATGGACATGAACTAAAAGTGGATTTTGATATGATTGACCATTATTCCAAAATGGATCAAACACTAAATACTAAATACAGTAATGAAAATCAAAATAATATACGCCCCTTATCATCACGCACTGGCGATATTCCCTCAGACAGTAAGGTTTATGTTGCAAAAATTGATTATACACTCCCTTTTAATGAAACTTTTAAGCTAGAAACTGGTTGGAAAGCAAGTCATATCCGGACAGAAAACGATTTGCGGTATGATACATTGCTAAATGAGAGTTATGTTCCAGATCTATCGACAAGTAATCACTTCATTTATAAAGAAACGATACAAGCAGGTTATGTGAATCTATCAAAAACTTGGAGCAAATTTTCAACACAAGTAGGATTACGAGCAGAGCACACATCTACCGATGGTAATCAAATAACTTTAAATGAACAGTTCTCTAAAGATTATTTAAAGTTTTTCCCATCAGCATTTTTATCTTATAGCATCAATAACAATCATAAAGTACAACTAAGCTATAGCTATCGCATCGAGCGTCCATCCTTCTGGAGTCTAAACCCATTCCGCGTCTATACAGACCCCTTCTCCTATTCAGAAGGAAATTCAAAACTAGATCCTGCTTACGAGCACGCTTATGAAGCTAACTATACACTAGCTAACAAATATATATTTACGTTAAATTATGCAGACAGATCTAATATCGTAAATGATATCATAGGATTAGATCCTACAAACAAACAAATCACTTTTGAAAGACCCGAAAATATCGGTTCATTCAAAAATTTTGGCGTATCATTCATGGCTCCTACACAATTATTTTCCTGGTGGACAGCTACACATTTTGCAAACTATTACAGAAACGAATATGAGATTCCACAAGAAAATGAACTAATCAAAAGATCAGGCAATACGTTATCACTAAATACACAAAATACTTTCAAACTACCCAAAGATTGGTCTGTAGAGATTGGAGGAAATTATAACTCTGGTCTGACCATTGGTTTAACGAATATCAAAAGTTACGGACTTATTTACAGTGGAATACAAAAGAGCATTTTAAGTAAAAAAGCAACGATTAAGCTGGTCGTTAACGACATATTTCATACCAATAACCGTCGATATGAAACAGTATCCAATGCAGTGAGATTAATAGGAAAATCAAATCCAGATAGCAGAACAGCAATTTTATCATTCAATTACCGATTTGGAGGTTCAGATAACAGAGCAAAAGAACGCTCAACAGGTTCGGAAGATATCAAAAATAGATTATAAAAATCAACACGATGCAAAGGTGATATTCCACACCAGTATAAATAGAAAACAGCTATCAAAAGAAATTGATAGCTGTTTTCTATTTATATTTATTCGAGCGTTGTAAATACGAACAACTTTGAAAACTTCAGAACATATATCCTTACTAATTAATCTCTTTACGAAGAAGCACATTTTAGCAAGAAACCTGCCCTGCATATTAATAAACAATAAAACATGAATTTCCTAAATCATCATATGACATTCATATCAAAAACACCATAAATAGAACTATCTCAAAATTGTTATCTTTGTAAAAAAATCAAATATGTCTGTTAAGATTGGCGAAAATATAGATTTAGGAGACTTTCCATTATTGCTAGCTCCAATGGAGGATGTAAGTGATCCGCCATTCCGTTTTGTTTGTAAGCAAAATGGGGTAGATATGATGTATACGGAATTTATCTCTTCAGAAGGATTAATTCGAGACGCAGCAAAATCACGTAAAAAGTTAGATATCTTCGAGTATGAAAGACCAATAGGTATACAAATCTTCGGTTCCGAAATCGAACACATGAGACAGTCATCCGAAATCTGCACATTAGCAAATCCAGATCTAATCGATATTAATTACGGTTGTCCAGTTAAAAACGTTGCTTGCCGTGGAGCAGGCGCTAGTTTATTGCAAGATATCGATCGTATGGTCGCAATGACAAAAGCAGTCGTGGAAGGAACACATCTACCAGTTACTGTGAAGACCCGCCTTGGCTGGGACGATGACACCAAAAATGTTTATGAAGTGGCAGAACGTTTACAGGATATCGGTATTAAAGCTTTATCAATACATGGACGTACACGCGCACAAATGTATAAAGGGCAAGCAGATTGGTCTATGATTCGTGATATTAAGCGTAATCCACGCATTAAAATTCCAATTTTTGGAAACGGCGATGTAGATTCTTTAGAAAAAGCAATTGCATGGCGCCAGGAATATGAAGTTGATGGTATTATGATTGGTCGCGCCTCAATTGGATATCCTTGGATATTTAGAGAAATAAAACACTTTTTCAACACAGGAGAACGTTTAGCCGGTCCAACAATTGCTGAACGTGTAGATGTGTGCAGAACACATTTGGTTAAATCAATTGAATGGAAAGGACCTAAAACAGGTATTTTCGAAATGCGTCGTCATTATTCAAACTACTTTAAAGGTATACCAGACTTTAAAGAATACAGAATGCGATTAGTCAGTCTTCAGACATTCGAAGAGATCCAAGAAGTGTTAGACGAAATACAACATAACTTTGCAGAAGAAGCTATTTATTAAAAATAGCTTCTTCTAACTTTTAGACTTCAACATCTTCATTACCGTTTTCCTCTCGACAAAAACGGTTCCCAATAAGTAAGCAATCAACATCATATTGCCAATCCAAAAATTCCGGTCAAATACTATGTAATGGATATAAACGATCATAGTACCAACCAACATATAAGCCCCAATTTTAAAGATCTTATAAGGAATTGGATAATTCTTTTGTCCCCAAAAATAGGATAAAAATACCATTACACCATAAGTTATGGTCGTCACATAAATTGCACCGACATAGCTGTAGCGCGGAATCAGGATATAACACAATATAATTGTAATTAAAGCCCCAATACCTGAAATATAGAGACCGTATCGTGTTTGATCAGAAAGTTTATACCACACAGAAAGGTTCATATATATCCCAAGCATCACATAGTTGAATAAAATAACAGGAATAATAAATAGACCCGACCAATATTCTGCACTCTCTGAAGCAGATCCTCCTTGAATAAAATACTTAAGCCATTCAATATTGACAGACAATCCGATCATGACAACCATCATAGCAATCACAAAATATTCCATGATCATTGCATAAACCTTTTTCGAATTATCATTTTTGGCATAGGAGAAGAAAAAAGGTTCGGCTCCTAAACGAAATGCCTGCACGAAAATGCTTAAGAAAACAGCAATCTTTGCAATAGCACCATATATACCAACATCTCGGTCAGCAATACTTTTCGGTAATAATTCAGGCATTAAAATCTTATCTAGGTTTTCGTTTATGATAAATGAAATATTAGCGATCAAAATAGGAAAGCTATATCGAAACATATCACCTAATAACACCCGATCAATTTTAAAATTAAATGTTCTAATCTCGGGCAACAGCATCAACAATGTCACTGCACTCGCTACAAAATTAGAAATAAACACATAACCCAACCATGAGTTTATATACCAGCTAGAAAAATATGGTTCAGTATCCGGAAAATGTTGAAGTAAATAAGGTATGAAGACAATGAATGTCAAGTTTAAAATAACAAATGTGATGATATTGACTAACTTCAATACGCCGTAGCGCAATGGCCGACCATTAGCACGAACTTTGGCAAAAGGAACAACAGCAAGTGCATCAACGACTAAAGTAAGTCCAACAAAGTAAATATAGCTTTTATATTGACCTACAGAGTCAATATTTTCTTTTGCAAACCAATGCGCAATGTCATTAGAAAAAATAAGAATAGTTAATAGAAAAATTAAAGAAGTAAAAATGGTGACAACAAAGCTATTATTGAATACTTTAGATTTATCCTTCTCCTCAACTTTCTGTAAATATCTAAAATAGGTTGTTTCCATCCCAAAAGCTAGGAATGCATTGATCATAGCTGCCCAAGAATACATATTCGTAAATATTCCATAGGTGGAAGCTTCAAATTTACGAACGAAAATTGGCGTTAAAACAAAATTCAGTAATCTAGAGATGATAGTACTGAGACCGTAGATCAAGGTTTGACCAGCAAATTTTTTAAAAACAGACAAGATATTAAGATTTATTTAGACGATTTTTTTAGCACTTCAAAATTCTTAAAATCTTCCCAGACGCCCTCTTCACAAATCACTTCTTCCACTACTGCGCGCTCAGGTCCCTCTTCACAGAATTCTTTTAAACAATCTAGAGCAAAATCATCACCCTCTGCCTCAATATAAACAGAACCATCCGCTAAATTTCTAACAAACCCTTTAATACCCAATTGGTCGGCAACTGCTTTGGTAGATAACCTAAAATAAACCCCCTGTACTTTTCCTTTGATAGAAATATTAACATGTTTCATATCAACAAAAGTACAGAAGATTTTGAGTATTTTACTATGCTAATCTTTGCACCGTAACTTTATCAGATAATCTAAAATGTTCCATATTTTTCAATAGAACAAGACCTGGTTTTTTACCAACTTCAATTGAACCAAATTTATCATCGATATTTAAAGCCTGTGCCCCATTAATAGTAGCCCACTGGATAGATTGCTGAAAATCTAAATTATCAAAATGTTTATGTAACACTTTTAATTCATCTAAAATTGAAAGCTTATCATTGGATGCTAAACTATCTGTACCGATTACAATTTTTTGATTATCGTTTACAAAGTTCATTACTTTTGGCAATTGACCTTCAATATAAAGATTCGCCTTCGGACATAAACACCATACGATATCACGGCCCATTCGGTCCACAAAATCAAGGTCTTTCAATGACGTATACGTATTGTGAACCAAGATCAACTTATTAGGATGAGGTAAATATGGTAAATATGACTGAATTGAATTTCTAGCCTGAGCTTTAAACAAATCAGGATTTTTCCCTATTACTTTAAAGAAATCGATAAATCCTCCCGTTTTATAACGAAACAATCGATTTTCTTCATCACTCTCTTGATTATGAATACTGATAATATTAACATCAGAAACCGCTTTTTTAAATTTCTTCAGAAGTATTTTCGAACAAGAATAAGGAGCATGTGGTGTAATTGAAGAATGTGCTGGATCAAATTCATGAATCAAATCCTTAGCCTCCTGCAATCGACCATCAGCTTCATCCGGCTCTACTCCGAAGACTTCAACAAAAGTGTGGTAAAGAATCTTACTAGACTCCTTAATGTTAGATGTGTTATCAGAATTCACGTGATCTCCAACTGCCACAATACCATTATTGTACATTTCTTCATCAGCAGCAGCCATCGCTTTATCAATCACTTTTAAAGAAGTGCCACGACTTGTCATAACCGAAGAAAGAAAAGCTGGTAATCCAGTTTTTTGCGGAATCGTACCCTTCATATGGGACAATTCTAAGTGACAATGCGCATTAATAAATCCAGGAACAATAACTCCTTCAAATTTTTCAATATGCTGGCCGCTCAATTCTACGTCTTTACTTTCATAAATCCCAAGGATTTCACCATCATCATTAACTTTTACCACTCCATCTTTAATAGGTAAAGATGTAATTGGTAAGATATAGGTAGCGCTAAAATATTTCATTATTATAAAAACTTTAATAGTTACTTAGCATTCAGGTCAACGCAAAGGAACTGTGGTTATTAACGTTAAAATTCGTGCCAAAATTTAGTAAAAAAAATATTACCATTAAAAAAAACAAATTTACACAATTAGTTTAATTATTTAATCGTGATAAAAATCAAAGACTTTTAGATAAATTAACTTATAGGAATGTAACATAAATTTAAACCTTAATAAAAACTCCCTTGTTGCTAAAAATAATTAACATGAGCTAAAAGTTTGAATTTTAGCATATTTTTTGAAGGTAGGGAATAAGTTTAAATTCAGCCAATATATTATCTAAAAACCACAATTTTATTCATTTTTGTAGCGATTCAATGACGTTATGTCAGTGAAGCATCAATAAATCATGGAATTATAAATGGACATCCTTTTAGTTATTAAAAAAAGAAACCGGATCAATACAGCTACTTTAAAATCCGAAAGAAGCTAAAGATAAAGCAACACAACATTCATCATAATACAATCCTATAAACGAAAATCTATTCCACTTATTTTTACGAGCAAAACAAATTGATATTCCAAAACTCAATTCCTCAACATCCATTTTTACATTATATTTTTAGTACAGATTTTATTTAATACCTTCGCATTATCAATAAGGGGTGCCTTGTTCTACGAACACGAATAAAGGCTGAGATTATACCCAACAATACATTTATGTGTTGTGCACCTGATCCAGATAATGCTGGCGGAGGGAAAAGGTTAGTTAAATAAGTGAAAAACTGTTGTAACCCCTAGCAATAGTTTGTTTAACTCAAAATTCAATTAAAAAACATGATTAAAAATTTAATCAGCACAGTGCTATTTCTAGGAATAACATTATCCGTATCAGCTCAAAACGCTTTATCCATCAAAGTCTTAGACAATGAAACAAAAAAATCGTTACAGGGCGCAAGTATCGTTCTGACAAAAAATCAGAGTAAGAATTTAACAACTGATCGAAATGGCACTTCAAAGTTTTCAGGATTACCTGATGGACAATACGCCATAACAATCTCTTACATAGGCTATAGTACAGAAAAGAAGCAGATTGATCTGGTACAAAATACTGATCTTGAAATCTTTCTAAAACCACGTGCTATAAAAACAGAAGAAGTCCTGGTCATGGCAACACGTGCCAAAAACAACTCTTCTACAACCTATAAAAATATTAGCAAACAAGATATCGCTAAAAACAATTTCGGACAAGATATTCCATACCTACTAGATCAAACACCATCTGTCGTCATAGGATCGGACGCAGGAGCAGGTATAGGATATACAAATATGAAAATAAGAGGATCTGATAATGCCCGCATAAATGTAACATTGAATGGAATTCCGTTGAATGACGCGGAAAGTATGGGCTCATTCTTCGTCAATCTTCCCGATTTTGCATCCTCTACCGAGAGTATCCAGATTCAAAGAGGAATTGGAACTTCGACAAACGGGGCGGGATCATTCGGGGCATCACTAAACATACAATCCAATACACTCGAAAAAGAGCCGTACGTAGAATTCAACAACTCTTTCGGCTCTTATAATTCTTGGAAAAATACTTTGAAAGTAGGTTCAGGACTACTAAATAATAAATTTGCCTTTAATGTTCGTCTCTCACGTATCTTGAGCGATGGCTATATCGACCGAGCATCTTCCGATTT
The DNA here is from genome assembly GCF_012030425.1 of Sphingobacterium sp. B16(2022). GTDB lineage: Bacteria > Bacteroidota > Bacteroidia > Sphingobacteriales > Sphingobacteriaceae > Sphingobacterium > Sphingobacterium anhuiense. The sequence goes on from NZ_JAAUVN010000004.1 coordinate 183,641, forward strand.
AAAGTCTTTTTATGTAGATGGAGGTTATTATAGTGACAAACATATTTTAAAGGCCATTGTATTCTCTGGCAAGGAAAAAACATATCAATCTTGGTACGGAACACCAGAGCCAAGATTAAACAATGATGTAGCGGGGATGAAAGATTATGCCGTCAATGATGGCTATACACAGCTAGAAACAGAAAATCTATTAAATTCTGGTCGCACTTACAACAAATACCTATATAAAAACCAAACAGACAACTACACGCAAACACATCACCAGTTACATTACACCAATTTTATCAATGAAAAACTAATTTTTAATGCGGCACTACATTACACCAGAGGTGCAGGCTATTACGAAGAATTCCGACCTGAAGACGACTTTTCAAAATACAATTTACCACCAGTCATTTCAGGAACCGATACCATCAAACAAACCGATTTGGTAAGGAGAAGATGGTTAGATAATTACTTCTATGGGACTACCTTTTCCTTCAACTATAATCCTTCACAGACAATAAAATTGACATGGGGTGGAGCTGCAAATCAATATAAGGGAGATCATTACGGTGAAATAATCTGGGCAAAATATGCTTCCGCCAGCAACTTAGGGGATAAATACTATCTCAATGATGCTAAAAAAGATGACATCAGTACATTTCTGAAAGCAGACTTTACATTCGAAAAATGGTTATTATTTGCGGATATACAGTATCGTAATATTAATTACCAAGTAAAAGGTGATGACGATAAAATCAAAGGAATGGATTTTAAAAGAAAATTCAATTTTGTAAATCCAAAATTAGGAATTACTTACCTCATCAATGAAAATTCAAATTTATACGCCTCATATGCCTATGCTAGTAAAGAACCTGTCAGAAATGACTTTGTTGATCTAAAAGGAAACAATCCCAAACCAGAGAAAATGCAAGATATCGAAGCTGGCTACCGCTTCAATAATGAAACATTTAACATCGGTACGAACTTTTATGGTATGTTCTATAAAGATCAACTTATTCCGACCGGAGCACTTAATAATGTAGGTTCTCCATTGAGAATGAATATCCCAAATAGCTATAGAATAGGCTTAGAAGTAGATGCCGCATGGAAAATTTCAGCGTACTTTGGTTGGAAAGCAACAGCGGGACTAAGTCAGAACAAAATCAAAAATTACACGGATGAAACGAGTGGAGAATTCATTAAAAAAACAGATATTGCACTTTCTCCGGCAACTATTTTATCAAGCGAGTTCACTTATCGCCCTCTTCGTTCAGTAGAAATTGCACTATTATCAAAATATATTTCAAGACAATATCTGGACAATAGTTCAGCCAAAGTAAGAAGTATAGACCCTTCATTTGTAAACAATATTAGAGCTATTTATAATTTCTCCATATTAGGTTTGAAAAATATAGACCTTGGACTTACTGTCAACAATATCCTAAATGAAAAATATCAAACCAACGGATATACTTGGGGTTATATGGACGGTACATCTCGAAAATATTTTAATTTTTACTATCCACAGGCTACAACAAATTTTATGTTAAGCCTAAACGTAAAATTCTAATAAAACAACTTGCGCCTTCAACATTATTTTAAGGCGCAAGTTGTTTTACAGCATTTTCAAGATCCATGACGTCAACAATACTTAATCAGATCAAACTCAATAGTTGGCATTTTTTTCTTAATATTGTCCTATGCGTGCAGTAATACAACGAGTTTCCAGGGCGAGCTGTTCGGTCGATAGCAAAATAACAGGTCAGATTAAAGACGGCTTACTAATCCTTATTGGGATCGAAGAGGAAGATACAATTGAAGATATGAAATGGATGGCACAAAAATTCGTCAATCTTCGAATATTTAATGATGAAAACGGTTTAATGAATAGATCGGTGCTAGACATACGTGGTGAAATATTACTTATATCCCAATTCACATTATTCGCACAAACAAAAAAAGGAAATCGCCCCTCTTTTATCCGTGCAGCCAAACCAGATAAAGCACAGCCAATGTACATACAAATGGCCCACTATCTTAGCACTTTAATAAACAGCGAAGTGCAAATGGGAATATTTGGTGCAGATATGAAAATTGATTTATTAAATGATGGGCCCGTTACCATCATAATGAATACACAGGATAAAGATAATTTCTAATACTATGACAATAAAAGAAGCACAGGAGACCATTGATAAATGGATCAATACAACAGGTATTCGCTATTTTAATGAATTAACAAACACAGCAATGCTAATGGAAGAAGTTGGAGAAGTTGCTAGAATTATGGCAAGACAGTATGGCGAACAATCATTTAAAAAATCTGATAAAGAAGTAAATTTAGCGGATGAAATGGCCGATGTTCTCTTTGTATTAATGTGCCTGGCCAATCAAACCGGTATTGATTTAACAGATGCGCTAGAAAAAAATTTAGAGAAAAAATCAATCCGTGACGCCGATCGACATAAAAACAATGAAAAATTAAAGTAATACAACATTACTATAATTTAGTTCGTTATATAAGTATCAAATTAATTTTAATACAGTTTGCATGCAAACTGTTGAAGGGCTGTATCAAGAAACTTGATACAGCCTTTTAATTTCTTTATCTTTAATGCAGATCATTAATTCCCTCTGGAAATGAATTTAACACATTACGTCCATACATTAAAACACCATGTGCTTTTAGCAATCTTACTTACAGGATTAACACACGCTTCAGCACAAGATAGAAATAAAGAATTTACCTTTCAATATGACCCTCAGGAAATCGTTAATGGTAGCCAATACCAAAAGATCCAGATCCTGGATTCAAGAAAAGATACAACTCATTACGGAATCATACAAAAAGGTTTATTAGGAAAATCCGCTACTGTAGTTGCAAATCCAGCTCTTGAAGATCAATTGCAGAAATATCTAGAAACAATCAGTAATGGAAATACGCAGAGAGATACATTGCTTTTGCAAATTCGAAGATTATCATTTTCTGAAATTGGTGGTGGAATCAAAGAAAAGGGCTTTTTTGATTTCAGAGCAAATCTATATCAAAAAAAAGGGAACAATTATTTCCCATTAAATCATATCGACAGTAGCTTTCAAGTTTCAGGAATCGATGTCTCCAACAAATTATTAAAAAAAGGAAGCCTCATTATAGATTCATTCATTCGTAAAAATTTAAAAGTAAAAGACATATCGTCCGAATCATTAACCTTACATGATATCCAAAACATTGATTACAAGGAAAAAGAGAAATTACCATTATATGCCGCAGAACATCTCGTGGACGGGATTTATATGAGCTATGAAACTCTAAAAAACCAAAAACCAGATTATCCGCTAGTTGATGAGAAAGATAAAAAAGGCAAAATCAAATACTATTATTACACCAATGAAAAAGGGAAAAAAGTAAAATTAAAAGATTCACAGATATATGCCGTGGTAGATAATGACGAAACCTATGTCTCCACAAGTTATGGATATTATCCACTTGTAATGGAAAATGACGAATACTATTTCTATGGTTTAGCAGAAGAAAACAGTACTAGCTTCTCGATATCAGCAGGCATAGGATCAGGTTTTGGATATGGAGGTGGAATGATTGGAATTGGAGTGGGATCAGCACCTTCAAACATTAAGCGATACAAAATAAAAATTGACCATGTAGATGGAAATTTTGAAAAAATAGAACAACTACCTAATTAAGATTATGAAAAAAAGCAAATTCTATTTGTTTATTATTACGGCGGCGCTGTCAGTACAATCGTGCACAGTTTCGTTAGAACTTGATAAAAAAGCCAAGACCTTCAATAAGGCGGCGGTTGTTACCGCGCATCCCTTAGCTTCAAAAGTTGGTGTAGATATCCTAAAAATGGGGGGCAACGCCATTGATGCCGCTGTCGCAGTACAATTTGCATTAGCAGTAGTTTACCCTAATGCTGGAAACATAGGTGGTGGTGGGTTTATGGTCTACAGAAGTAGTAAAGGTGAAATCAATGCTTTAGACTTTAGAGAAAAATCACCAGAAAAAGGACATGCTAATATGTACCTAGACAAGCAGGGAAATGTAATAGAAGATCTAAGTGTATATGGCCATTTATCCGCAGGAGTACCAGGATCAGTTGACGGAATGGTTGAAGCTCACAAAAAGTATGGCAAATTAGATTGGAAAACTTTATTAAATCCTGCTATAGCATTAGCTGAAAAAGGCTTTCCGATTACAAAACAACAGGCAGAGGAATTCAACGAATATAAAGAAAGCTTTCAAAAATATAACCCAAGTGGCGCCCCTATACTGAAAACCACCAGCTGGAAAAAAGGCGATTTATTCCAGCAACAGGAACTGGCTAACACAATTAGAAGAATTGCTGATCATGGTCGTGATGGCTTCTACAAAGGCATAACAGCTGACCTCATTGTTAAAGAAATGCATAAAGGCAATGGCATTATCAGTTATAATGATCTTGAGAATTATAAAGCAGTATGGCGACAACCCGTTACAGGATATTACCGTGGACATAAGATCATATGTATGGCACCTCCATCTAGTGGTGGACCAGCCTTAGTTGCACTATTACAATCAGTAGCACAATATCCATTAGGAAAATGGGGATTCCAAAGTGATTCCGCTGTACGTGTAATGGTTGAAGCCGAACGTCGTATTTATGCAGATAGAGCAAAGTATTTAGGTGATCCAGACTTCATAAGAGTACCTGTCAAAGAATTGACAGACTCTATTTTCAACAGTGAAAGATTAAAAGCCGTAAACTTAACCAAAGCAACCGCAAGCAGCGATGTAAAGGCTGCGAAATTTCCAGGATATGAATCAGAAGAAACAACACACTTTAATATCGTCGATTCCGAAGGCAATGCCGTTTCTATTACGACAACACTTAATAATTCATATGGATCACGTGTCTTTGTATCTGGCGCAGGCTTTATATTAAATGATGAAATGGATGACTTCTCAGTTAAACCAGGAGTTCCAAATATCTATGGCCTCGTTGGCGGAAAAGCGAATGCCATCGAGCCAAACAAACGTATGTTAAGTTCAATGACACCAACTATTGTGGAAAAGGATGGAAAGCTATTTATGGTAGTAGGAACACCAGGCGGATCAACAATTATGACCTCCGTCTTCCAAACGATAGTCAACGTAATTGACTATCAACAAAATGCACAGCAATCCGTTTCATCCCCGCGTTTTCATCATCAATGGCTACCCGATCAGATTGATGTAGAAAAAAATGCAATAACTCCCAAAGTAAGAAAAAGTCTAGAAAATGCAGGGTACAAAATATCACCTAGAGGTAATATAGGCAGAGTGGAAAATATCATAATATTACCCAACGGAAAACTCCAGACAGGTGCCGATCCGAGGGGTGATGATACCGCTTCAGGTTTTTAGTATATTAAATTTTAAATAGTATAGATTATTTTTAAAACAATTAAACTTATACAAACATATCAGCTCTATATAACAAACACTGATTTTATGATTAAAAATTATACGTATCCAATCAGCGGAACAATGATGATGCTATTTTTTGCCACTTTAATCGTGAGCTGCAGCATGCTAAAAGGTCCTGACTTTACAAAAATACAAGTTGGCATGACCAAAGAGAAGGTTGTTCAGCAACTAGGAAAGCCGGATGCCGTAGTAGCCTCAAAAAAATATCAAGACGGTATATTAGAGATTTATGAATATGGCACTGCACAATTAGAAAATGCGGCAGATTCAACTTCAGGATATAGAATCTACTGGCTATACTTTTTCAACAATGAACTTCAAGAATGGGGAATAAAAAGAAACTATTCACCATCTGATTACGATGGATATTACGAGAAGTATAGACGCCGTCATTAATTAAATAAACAAAAAAGCCCTGTTGCAAAATTGCAACAGGGCTTTTTTATTATATTTAGTAAAGAAGAATGATCTTACATCATTCCGCCCATGCCACCACCCATTGGAGGAGCACCAGCACCATTATTTTCTTCTGGCTCATCAGCTAATACACATTCAGTTGTTAACAACATAGAAGCGATAGAAGCTGCATTCTCTAAAGCTACACGAGAAACTTTAGTTGGATCGATAACACCAGCACCAATTAGGTTTTCGAATACATCAGTACGAGCATTGTAACCGAAGTCCCCTGTACCTTCTTTCACTTTCTGAACGATAACAGCACCTTCAATACCAGCATTGAAACAGATCTGACGTAAAGGTTCCTCGATAGCACGTCTGATGATCTCGATACCGATAGTCTCATCTTCATTAGCACCTTTTAATCCTTTTAAAGCGTCAGTAGCACGAATGAAAGCAACACCACCACCTGCAACGATACCTTCTTCAACAGCTGCACGAGTTGCATGTAAAGCATCATCAACGCGATCTTTCTTCTCTTTCATTTCTACTTCAGTAGTAGCACCTACATAAAGAACAGCAACACCACCTGATAATTTAGCTAAACGCTCTTGTAATTTCTCACGATCATAATCAGAAGTAGTTGTTTCGATTTGAGAACGGATTTGAGCAACACGAGATTTAATATCTTCAGCATTACCGGCACCATTAATGATTGTTGTATTATCTTTATCAACAACAACTTTTTCTGCTTGACCTAAGTAAGATAATTCAGCATTTTCTAATTTGAAACCTCTTTCTTCAGAAATCACTGTACCACCAGTTAAGATAGCAATATCCTCTAACATTGCTTTACGACGGTCACCAAACCCTGGAGCTTTCACTGCTGCAACTTTCAGTGAACCACGGATTTTATTAACAACTAAAGTAGCTAATGCCTCACCATCTAAATCTTCTGCAATAATGATTAATGGTTTGCCAGTTTGTACTTGTTTTTCTAAAATCGGCAACAACTCTTTCATGTTACTGATTTTTTTGTCATAGATTAAAATGTACGGATTTTCAAGTTCCGCTTCCATTTTATCAGAGTTTGTAACAAAATATGGAGATAAGTAACCACGGTCAAATTGCATACCTTCTACTGTTTTAACTTCAGTTTCAGTACCTTTTGCTTCTTCTACAGTAATAACACCATCATTACCTACTTTTTCCATTGCTTGCGCAATTAAAGCTCCGATAACTTCGTCATTATTTGCAGAAATTGATGCTACTTGTTTGATTTTATTATTGTCTTGACCAACAGTTTGAGATTGCGATTTTAAATTCGCAACAACTGCTGCTACAGCTTTATCAATACCACGTTTCAAATCCATTGGATTAGCACCTGCTGCTACAGATTTAATACCTGGAGCTACGATAGCCTGAGCCAAAACAGTTGCAGTAGTTGTACCGTCACCTGCTTGATCAGCAGTTTTAGAAGCAACTTCTTTCACCATCTGAGCGCCCATATTTTCTAAGGCATCTTTCAATTCGATTTCTTTAGCAACAGTAACACCATCTTTAGTGATAACCGGAGAACCGAATTTTTTTTCAATGATTACATTACGTCCTTTAGGACCCAAAGTTACCTTTACTGCATTTGCCAATGTGTCAACACCTTTTTTAAGTGCTTCACGAGCTTCAACGTTATATTTTACTTGTTTTGCCATTATCTTTAAATTTTTGAAATTTTCACCTGATCCCAGAAGAGACCAAATTTATTTACATTTGGATACTATATAAAAAAATTAAATAACCGCGTAAATATCAGCCTCACGCATAATTAAATACTCTTTACCTTCAACAGTAATTTCAGTTCCAGCATATTTACCATATAAAACTTTATCACCAACTTTAACAGTCAAAGGTTCGTCAACTTTACCCGTTCCAACTGCTACAACGATTCCTTGTGATGGTTTTTCTTTTGCTGTATCAGGGATGTATAATCCTGAAGCTGTTTTTTCTTCTGCCTGAGCAGCTTCAACTACTACTCTGTCACCGATAGGTTTAATGTTTAATGCCATAATATATTTTATTTTTAGTTCTATTTCAATTATATCTAAATGTCATCAGCAATTATGCCAAAGAGCCAAGAGCAGACTTTTGAGACAAATTTGCATCGAAAAAACAAGGCACTGGCAGATTTCATTCACATTCTGTCAGGCTGTCACGCTACAAAACTGACAATACAAAAAAAGCCCCCAATTACTTGGGGGCTTTCAATTTCTATACAACAACCTATTTAGTTGAATCTGTTACAGTTTTCTGTGCCGGAGCTTGTTGAGCTGGAGCAGGTTGTTGTGTATTATTTAAATTCAATGGACTAGTTTGTGCAGGAGTTTCAATTTGATTACCCAAACCACCACCCACAGTAGCTGTTGTAGTTGGAGCTACGATATTAAATGCTAAACAAAAAACCATGATCGCAATCACTAATCCCCAAGAACCTTTTTCTAAAAAGTCACCTGTACGTTTTACACCCATAATATTAGTTCCACCAGCAAATCCTGATGATAAACCACCTCCTTTTGGATTTTGTATTAAAACTAAAAATGATAATAAAATACTTGCCAAAATTATAAGAGCAATTAATATTCCTTGCATTTCTCTATATGTATTAAGTTAATTTCTTTTCTAAATTTAAAATTTCCGACGCAAAGTACGCATTTTTTTCTGGATATTTCAAAACTAATTTTTTGTAAACCTCTATAGCCTTAGGATATAATCCTTGTTCGATATAAATTCGGGCCAAAGTTTCAGTCACCAGCGAATACTGATCTTCCGAACTTTTCCTTGCTTTATTTTCCAGATTAATCTTATCAGCAGGAGGAGGTTTTATCTGCGGATCCTCTTTGATAAATCGTTCGATCAGATGATCCGTATTTTTCTTCTCTACCTGAAATGGTACCGTATTTTTAAATTCCTCGCTTAACTTAACCTCAGGAGACTGCAGATGAAAAATATTCTCCTTAATCTGTTGATCCAAAACTTGAGCATCAATCGTCTGTTTAAACCGAGTCACATGCTGTTCTGCAGAATGGGCATGATAATTTGGGGCCTTCAAAAATGGCTGGTACGTATCTGCATGCTCTAAACGAGTTTTATGTAACCACCATAAAAAACTATAAGGCATCAGCTCATCGTCATACACACTGATCCGCTCTTCCTCACGCACTTCTTCATCCACAGGACCTATGACAAAGGTCGACTCCACAGATAACATTGGTTCATTAGAAATATCATCTTTAATCTCCTCCAGAATATCATCGGTTTTTTCCAATCGAAAAAAATCATGCGCTACACCGGATTGAATCAAAGCATTTAGTTCCTCTCTTCCATTATCAAGATCTGCAGTTGAATCCTCCTGTACATCATCAATTGTATCTTCGAAAGCAATATAATCATCCGATTCAACTTCAATAGGTAATTCAACAGGAACAGCTTTATGCAGATACTCATATAACCAATTTGGATTAGCAGCATAAAGCAATGTCGAAGAAATATTATGAACTTCCCTATTTAGCAAGTAGAGGTGTCTTTCATAAGCAAAACGAAGAGACTGCGCATATGGAAATTTGGCAATCAAGGACAACAAATCAGATTCCGAAAGAGATAACGGATTGTTGATCGCTTGATGAAACAAGTTTATATCGTCTGAAATTCGTCTATTTTCCATATCTCAAACCACTACCAATTAGCAAATGCTTTATTGTAAACATCTTCTGTCAACATTAGAATAATTTCTTTATTTAATGTTTCCTCTTGAGCCGATTGCAATTGACCAGAAAAATCTTTAAACCTTGTGAAAGATTGTTCAAAATTATCCTTCTCAACGATTTTATTATGATAATTTACTTTAATCGTTATTGAAAGGCGATTTAATGCAGCACGATCCGTTCCTGCCTCAACAGCAGCGGGACTAATCGTATAATCCGTGATAAAACCCTCAAAAGTTGCATCAGCATTATCATTAACCTGACTCAACCGCGATTGATTACGTATACGCTCTTTTAAGGCTTCTGTAAAATTCTGACTTAAGGTTGGATAAACCATTGATGCAATATTCTCAAAGTACAATACGCTCACTGTTTTCATCCCATCAGGAATAGATCCACCGGTAAAACCATATTTTACACCACAGCTTGTTGTAAAAAACAACATCGCTATCATGATAAAACCCGGTAGCAAACTTGATCTAAGCTTCTTCATAAACGAGATTATAAATCTAAATTTAAGTCTTTAATTTTTCTGTACAAAGTTCTTTCGGAGATACCCAACTCCTGCGCTGCCGCTTTACGTTTACCACGATGCTTCTTAAGCGCTTTTTTAATCAAATCGGATTCTTTCTCTGTTAAAGATAACGATTCTTCAACTTCTTCGGCATCTTGTGTATCATAATTTAAATATCCATCTTGACCCGGGTTACTTTTCAGCACATTAGGTTGATGTATAGTCAATGTCTGTGAAGCGGCCAAATGATCTTGAAGCCGATCAGCACTAGGTTCAACCTCTTGATACAATCGATTAATATAGGGAGAATTTTCATCAAACGTGGAAGGATTAACTCCATTTTGAATCAATTCAACAACCAATTTTTTCAAATCAACCATATCTTTCTTCATATCAAAAAGAACCTTATATAAAAGATCGCGCTCTGAAAAATCATCCTTTCCACTTTGATTAGCAACTACTGCTGGTAAAGTAGAACGGCTTTCAGAAGGAAGATAATTTTGTAAAATTCGCGCATCCACAACTCGTTCTTTCTCAAGAACGGCAATTTGTTCCGCAATATTTTTCAACTGGCGCACATTTCCTGGCCAGCTGTATGTCTTCAATAGTTGTTGTGCATCGTCAGTCAGCTGTATGCTTGGTGAGCGGTATTTATCAGAAAAATCGACAACAAACTTTCTAAATAACAAATAAATGTCTTCCGCACGTTCACGTAATGATGGAATACGAAGGGGAACAGTGTTCAATCTGTAATAAAGATCTTCTCGAAATTTACCATTTTGTACAGCATTAAAAACATCAACATTTGTCGCAGCAACTACGCGAACATTAGTTTTCTGAACCTTAGAAGAACCCACACGGATGTATTCACCAGACTCTAAAACACGTAGCAAACGAGCCTGTGTACCTAAAGGTAACTCCCCTACCTCATCTAAAAAAATAGTACCACCATCGACAACCTCAAAATATCCCTTTCTTGCTTCATGTGCCCCAGTAAAAGAACCTTTCTCATGACCAAACAATTCCGAATCAATTGTTCCTTCAGGAATAGCCCCACAGTTCACAGCAATAAAAGCACCGTGTTTACGCGCGCTTAATTGATGAATAATATGTGAAAACACCTCCTTACCACTACCACTCTCCCCTTGGATCAAAACTGAAATATCAGTAGGAGCCACTTGACGGGCAATATCTATAGCCCTATTAAGTAAAGGTGAGTTACCTATAATCCCAAATCGATTCTTAATATCTTGATTATCCATCCTCTAAATTTAAGAATAAAGACCTCTATTATATTCTAATTAATCAACTATTTTACCCAGTAAAGTAGCCGAAGTACAAGACTCGATCATTACAGTAACGTAATCACCAGCCTGATAACGTTCATCTACAGGAAAAATAGCCATTGCATTTTGATCATTACGACCAGCAAAATCTTTATCCGAGCGTTTTGAAAAACCCTCAATTAAAACACGTTGGTTTTTACCTACAAATTGCTGTAAACGTTCAAAACTATGTGCTCTTTGTTTCGCAACAATTTCTGTTAAACGACTTTTCTTAATTTCTTCTGGAATATCATCAGCATAACGTTTAGCAGCTAATGTACCCGGACGTTCCGAATACGCAAACATAAACGCATAATCATACTTCACGTAATCCATCATGCTCACTGTATCTTGATGCTCTTCTTCCGTTTCTGTACAAAAACCAGTAATGATATCTGTTGAAATACCACAACCCGGAATAATCCGGTTGATTGCATCAATACGATTGATATACCAATCTCTATCATAAGTACGGTTCATTAATTCTAATATTCTAGAATTTCCAGACTGTACAGGTAAATGAATGTATTTACAGATGTTATCATAGCTTGCCATTGTATGCAACACCTCATCAGTAATATCTTTTGGATGAGATGTCGAGAATCGAACACGTAATAACGGGTTCACTTCAGCCACCAATGCTAATAAGTTCGCAAAATTAACAGGAGTACTTGCTTCTTGCCCTTCAATTGTAGGGGCAGTATATTTATATGAATCAACGTTTTGTCCCAACAAAGTAACCTCACGATATCCTGCATTGAACAAATCATGCGCTTCCTTCACAATAGATGCAGCATCACGACTGCGTTCTCTACCTCTGGTAAATGGAACAACACAGAACGAACACATATTATCGCATCCGCGCATAATCGAAATAAATGCTGTGATACCGTTCGAGTTTAAACGAACAGGACTTATATCAGCATATGTTTCTTCACGCGAAAGCAATACATTAACAGAACGATTTCCATCGTCCACCTGTGAAATTAAATTTGGCAAATCACGATAAGCATCAGGACCAACAACAACATCAACTAACTTTTCTTCTTCCAAAAATTTAGCTTTCAATCGTTCTGCCATACATCCCAACACACCCACGATCATACCAGGGTTGCTTTTCTTAGCAAATTCAAATTCTTTCAAACGATTACGTACACGTTGCTCAGCATTCTCACGAATGGAACATGTATTGATAAAGACAACGTCTGCCTCTTGATAGTTTTTCGTTGTTTCAAATCCTGTCTCCAATAAAATAGAAGCAACTATTTCACTATCAGAAAAGTTCATTTGACAACCATAACTCTCAATATATAACTTACGTCCATTACCTTTGGAAACATTATTTTCAATCAATAAGGCTTCACCTTGACGCGTCTCGTCGTGTTCCTTAGTTGTATGCGCAAAATCTAACATAGCTCAAAATTCAAAGACTACAAAGTTAGGAATAAATATTGAATTGATGACAGTTTGTCATATTAATATTGCACCTAAATGAATATAAAAACCAACAAAAAAGCGCTGATGATACATCAGCGCTTTTTTAAATATAAAATATTTTTCAGACCTATTGAGCTTGGCTCTTAGCTTCTTGTTTCATTTGATTACCAGCAACGATAACAATTTCTACACGACGGTTTGCTGCACGACCTGCTTCAGTATCATTACTCTCCAAAGGCTCAGAGAAATTTCGTCCTTCCGTACGGATACGAGAGGAAGCTAAACCTTGAGAAACTGCAAATGCACGAACCGCATTAGCACGGTTTTCAGAAACTTTTTGATTGGCATCTAAAGATCCAACGTTATCCGTATGACCGATAACCAAGATATCAGTACCTTGCTCTTTATTTAAAGTCGCAACTAAGTTTTTAATATTTTCTCTCGCAGAAGCTTTCAAATCAGATTTATTAAAATCAAATAAAATACCTGAATCAAATTTAACCACGATACCTTCACCCGCTTGAGTAACTTCAGCACCCTCAACAGTTTTAGCGATCTCGGCAGCTTGTTTGTCCATCTTCTTACCAATTAAGACACCTGCAGCACCACCGATAGCAGCACCTGCAATAGTACCAATAGCGGTACTACCAGCCTTGTTGCCTATTAAAGCTCCTAATGCACCTCCTGCAACCCCACCAATTACGCCACCTTTTGTGGTATTATTTGTATTTTGAATTGTTGAACAACTCCCAAATAACATTGCTGATGTAGCCACTGTAAGACCAAAAACAGCTAACTTCTTATTCATTTTCATAATTATAATATCTTAAATAATATTTCCAGTGTGATTCCAAAGCTATATGAAACAAACCGAATGCCAAAAAATAAATAATAGCCAACAAACGCCGATTTTAGTAACAAAAATGTCGACAATAGTTGACAGATATAAAATTAAACTGATTATTTTTCCTGTGTCTTCACTTCAATATCTGGAAGAGTAAGCCCCTCTGGACGGCCATTTTTATTAAAATCAGCAAGAGAACGTTGCACATACTCCAAAAAATCATAATGTTGCCAATTTGCAACCATATTCGGAGATGGCCTATAAATGCGCATAAAGGAATCTAAATCTTTATCATCCAATTTTGTTATTTCTCGGACAGCGTCCTTAGAAAAAACCTTATCCACCTGCAACTGTTCTTTTTCACTGTCTAGAAAACGACTGAAACGCTTTGCATTTTTAGCCTCACGCCCAAAAAGGTTATAAAGAGCAGTGGCCGGGCTAGCCAAGTAGGTTCCAAACTTATTACTACCACCATTATAAACGCCCTTCTTTCCGTAGTCACGCATAGCTTCATTTAATTCCGCTTCCTTAGTTTTACGTTCTATAATAACGGTCTCTAGTCGAATTCCTGATTGCAATTCAACATAGAAATCTTTAAGATCACTAATTAAAGTTTTCGCCTCAGCGTAACCGATTTTAGAAAAAGATAAACTATCTCCAATAGATGCTTCAATTACAAATACACCAAATGAATTGGACACAACAGATTTATTTGTCCTCAAATTACGAACATTCACCTCCGGAAGACGCAATGAAGTCCCTTTTTCGAACACCATCCCTGAGATACGCTGTATTTGTTGTGCCTGAACATTTGTGCCTAAAAAAAACAGGAACACGAAGCTAAGCAAACTGATATGGCAAATTATTTTTCTATACATATTTAAATAAAAGTAATAATAGTTTGACACATCAATTGTTAAAAAAGTTTAAATATTTAAGAATTCCTATTTATAAGGATAAAAGACAAAATTTGCACCTTCAGGAACAATAACTAACAAACACATAAAATCCTGTGCACGCTTAAACTTTTTGATAAACGCGTCTTTCCTATCCTCTTTAATAATATTTGATTCAACAAGCTCTTCAAATGTAGAAGCGTTAATACTCCAGTTTGTTTTTAGCTCGACATGATCTAAAATCAATTCACCGACATTAACAACATGTTGGTGCGCTATAAAAATTGGATACGCAGATAAGCCCTCAGCCATAATTTCTAAAGATATCTCCTTAATCGAATCACTATAATAATCTAAATCGATCTTTAAACTCTTTAGGGGACTAGATTTTTGGCTATCATCTTCATTATTTTTCGATGCCCCAAACCACTCTTCTATTTCCATAATTATCCCTTTAATTTTAATAAAACAACATTTTCAACATGTTGTGTATGCGGAAACATATCAACAGGTTTAATACGAACCACATCATATTTTTCAGCCAATAAAGTCAAATCACGTGCCTGAGTCGCCGCATTACAACTTACATAAACAATTTTTGGAGATTCCATTTCTAATAGTCGTGCAACAACATCGGTATGCATACCAGCACGAGGGGGATCTGTAATGACTACATCAGGTTTGCCATGTTTAGCAATAAAGCTTGCCGTTAGCACATCTTTCATATCTCCTGCATAAAATTTCGTGTTTTTCACGCCATTTATTTCCGAATTGATTTTCGCATCTTCAATTGCCGACGGCACATATTCAACACCAATAACCTCCTTAGCATATTTAGCAACAAAATTTGCAATTGTACCAGCGCCTGTATACAAATCATATACAAGTTCATCACCAGACAAGCCTGCAAAATCTCGGGTTATTTTATACAGTTCATAAGCTTGCGCAGAGTTCGTTTGATAAAATGACTTTGGTCCAACCTTAAATTTAAGACCTTCCATTTCCTCATAAATGAAATCGCGTCCATTATAAATCTCTATTTCCTGATCAAAAATCGTATCATTCTTTTTCTGATTAATAATATAAAGAAGAGAAGTTATTGACGGAAACTTATCCTTAATGAAAGACATTAATAGCTCAACTTGTCCTTCTTCTGGATAAGCGAACACCACGATCACCATCAATTCTCCTGTTGAAGAAATACGAATGATTAAATTACGTAACACGCCACTATGATCACGTAAATCATAAAATGATAGCGCATTTGCGACAGCAAATTCTCGAACACTATTACGCAATACATTAGAAGGATCTTCTTGCAAATAGCAATGACTAACATTAAGAATCTTATCGAATCTTCCCGGAACGTGGAAACCTAGAGCATCCATATTCATATCTTCCACATTATCATCCAAAGTCGTCAACCATTTCTTATTAGAAAAAGTGTACTCCAATTTATTCCTATAATATTCCGTCTGCCCAGATGCCAATATAGGCTCCATTGAAGAAGTATCAACTTTGCCAATACGTGTGAGCGCATTTTCTACAGACTGCTGTTTAAACAACAGCTGTGCATCATAGGTCATATGTTGCCATTTGCAACCACCGCATACTCCAAAATGCTCACAAAAAGGTTCAACACGATATTCAGATGCTTTCTTCAAGGTCTGAATACGACCTTCACCAAAGCTTTTCTTTTTGCGCATCAATTCAACATCAACCACATCACCTGGAATTGCCTTTTCAACAAACAATACCAAATCATCTGTTTTTCCAACACCCTTACCTTCTTCTGCAATATCAATAATCGCGATATCGTTGAAAACTAATCTTTCTTGTGAATTTCTTCTTCTCATATTGGCGCAAAATTACGCTTTTTTGATCAGAATTTTAATGAATAGTTGCGTGAACTAAATAAGGAAGAATTTCCTTTTGAAAAGAAATGAAATTTTTACGCACATCTGCTTCTGTAACCGCTGTAAATGCAAATGAAAATACAATGTTTTTGCTCGTCTTAATAAGGAAAGTCAGCTTCTTTTCGGAGATAGAAGCTGCAATGGTATCATTTTGAATAAAAGAACTCAGCAATAAAAATTCTAAATCATCGGAGAGCGTCTTTAAATACTCCTGCGCATTAGCAGATTCACGAATAAATTCCCAACCTACAAATTCATTACAGACTGTATAAGTAAGGCGGCTAACTTTCAAAATTGTATTTCCAAGAAAAACTGCCAAATCCTCTTCTCCGACGTTCTTTTTCAGAATATCCTTCACATTCTCTTGAATATACTCCATTAAAATAGCGTGAAGAATCAGCTCTTTACTATCAAAATATTTATAGAATGTCGCTTTTGCTATATTAGCTCTTTTTGCCAATTCATTAACGCTGGTTTTATTATAACCGTACTTACGAAATAGCTCTCGAGCAGATCTTTTGATAGATTCAATAATTTTATCTGCTTCCATAAATTTATCTTGAAAATTTAAGTACATGAACCAAACGTCGAGCAACCACAACGTTTAAAATACGATTATTCATCAATAAAATTTCATTATCAAACACATATTTATTTGCATTAATGAAAAAAGAAATCACATTATCTATACCTTTTAAAATCAATTTCTTGATTAAAAGTATAGATAATGTGATTAAATAATCTATTCGTTCTATCATTAAATGATTTCGCTTTCAAATTGAGATAAGAACCTCACATCATTTTCAGAAAACAATCGTAAATCTTTAATCTCATATTTTAAATTGGTGACACGCTCAATCCCCATACCGAAAGCAAAGCCAGAGTATTTTTTACTATCGATACCACAGTTATCTAAAACGTTTGGATCTACCATACCGCAACCTAAGATCTCTACCCAACCGGAGTATTTACACAATTGGCAACCTGCACCTTTACAAATTGTACATGAAATATCCATCTCAGCAGATGGCTCTGTAAACGGAAAGTAGGAAGGGCGGAAACGCACCTGTGTACCTTCACCATATAATTCCTGCACAAAGTGAAACAATGTTTGCTTCAAATCCGCAAAAGAAACATTCTCATCCACATACAATCCCTCCACTTGATGGAAGAAACAGTGTGCACGAGCAGAAATCGCTTCATTACGATAAACACGACCAGGCATAATAGCGCGGAAAGGTGGCTTACCAGCTTCCATTAAACGAACCTGTACCGATGAGGTATGCGTACGCAATGTAATATCATTCCCTTCTTGTTTTTTAATAAAGAAAGTATCCTGCATATCACGAGCAGGATGTTCCGGAGGAAAATTTAAAGCCGAAAAGTTATGCCAGTCATCTTCAATTTCAGGTCCCTCAGAAACGATAAAACCCAATTTCTTAAAAATCTCAACAATCTCTTTACGTACCAAAGACAGTGGATGACGGGATCCCAACTTCAAACCCTGACCAGGTAAAGTAAGATCACCTTCACTCTTTTGAGCCTGTGATTTATTCGCACCAAATTTTTCGTGAGCCTCTTGGTATGTTTTTTCAGCAAATTGTTTAAACTCGTTCAATACCATACCCAAAACACGCTTCTCTTCTACAGAAACAGTTTTAAATTCATCAAACAAACTTTTAACAATACCTTTTGAAACTAAAAATTTCAATCTGAAATTTTCTACATCAGCTGAAGAAGTTGGAGCAAATTGCTTAATTTCCTCAGTATACTGCGTTATTTTATCTTGCAACATAATTATTCAAAGATACACCAAAATATTATAAAAGATAAAGGGTTTTCGTAAGTGAAGTTCAAATTTATGTAACAAGAGCAAAAAAATAATCACAAAAAAAGAGCATCATTAAAAAAGATGCTCTTTTTCGAAATATATTCCAGCACCTAAAACGGTAATGGATCACTATCATTCTCATTCTCTGTAAAATCGACTTCAACCTCCTTATTCTCAATCTTATCTGCATGAGATTGAGCAGGGGGAGCTGTAGGAGGTTCAAAATCAGATTTCCTTCCTAATAGGGTGAAGTTCTCAGCTACAATTTCAGTAGAATAACGTCTTATACCCTCTTTATCTTCATATGAACGCGTTCTTAAGCGTCCTTCAATATAAACTAACTTTCCTTTTGTCAGATACTTTGCTGCGACATCCGCCAATCCACGCCAAAGAACAACTGTATGCCACTCCGTTTGCTCTACACGTTTTCCATCTCGATTAAAATTTTCTGATGTTGCTAATGGAAAACTAGCAACAGAGACATTATTGTCTAAATATCTAATTTCTGGATCTTTGCCTAAATGGCCTACTAGAATAACTTTGTTGACTCCTGACATAATATTTAAGGTATTTGGTTATAATTTAGCTGTTTCTAAAAAAGAAAATATGAGCTTATGTTTAGCTAATTTATCCAAATCTTTTAATAAAACATAATTCCAATTTACTTTTTTTTGCTCCAAATCCCTAGAGCTTAACACGCTATAGAAAGTCGCATAAATATTTTGATGGCTTAAAACATGTTTTTTATTCCGTTGCAACAAACTTATTGTAACTTCTGGCCCAAATAAAGCTAAAAACTCTGGATGAGCAGTTATTTCCAACCCTTCTAAAGCCTCAGAAGTTTCAATCATAGGAAATTCATACAAATTCTCCCAAACATCAGATGCGCCACGCTTAGACATTAAAATTTCATCGTCCTTTTGAATAATAAAGTAGTGAAAATAACGATTTCTGCTTTTCTTAGCTTTAATTTTCACAGGTAAATCAGCCACCATTCCATGCGTATAGGCAAAACAGTCTAATTGCAATTCACATTCACCACATAATGGAGCCTTTGGCTTACAATGTAGAGCACCAAAATCCATAATCGCTTGGTTATACAATGCCGGATAGTCTCGATCAAGATTATCCTTTGCCAATTGCGTAAAGATTTTTTTACCCGCAGGAGTATTAATAGCCGTCTCTACACCAAAATAACGAGATAAAACACGAAAAACATTTCCGTCTAACACTGCTTGCTGTTCATCATTCGAAAAAGAAGAAATCGCCGCTGCAGTATACTCCCCAACTCCCGGCAGTTTAATTAATTCTACATACGATTTAGGGAATTCACCTTGATACATATCACGCACAATTCCTGCAGCCTTATGCATATTTCGGCCACGGGAATAATACCCAAGTCCCTGCCATAAATGCAAAATATCATCTTCAGAAGCGTTAGCAAAAGCTAAAACATCAGCATATCGATCCACAAACCGCAAGTAATAAGGCATGCCCTGCTCTACACGGGTTTGCTGTAAAATAATTTCAGACAACCATATTTTATAAGCATCCCTTGTATTTCGCCAAGGCAGATCACGCTGATGATCATGATACCATTCTATTATTTTTTTTGCAAATGACATCCTGCAAAAATGCGTTTTTTTATACCAGCTATCAAATTAATCCCCGTCAATTATTTATTCATTTCCTTTTCAAGAATCGCTTTCAGCTCATTGACTTTTTCAGGATTATTTTTTGCAATGTTGATTTTTTCTCCTTTATCTGTGCGCAGATCATACAATTGATCAACCTCGTCGTTTCCAAGCTCAATATTGACTAGGCTATTTCTTTTTGCGCCCTTACCAGCCTTAATATATTTGTAATTATCCTTTAATACACTCAAAGTACCTGATGCTTTTATTAGATAAGGTCTTCCTACCAGATCTTTACCCATAAAGCTTTTCCAAGTATTTTCACTATCAACAGCCTCCCCTTTAGGATATTTAACATTCAGAAAAGAAGCAAAGCTGCTCAATAAATCAACCTGACAAACTAAAGCATCCGATGTAGTACCCTTTTTAATCATTTTTGGCCAGCTGATTATAAAAGGAACACGCGTCCCCGCTTCAAATGCAGAATATTTCCCACCACTATAAGGTCCAAATGGATTATGTCCATTTAACTGACTAACAGCACCGTCATCATAACCATCATCCAGCACAGGTCCATTATCACTAGAAAAAATAATAATCGTATTCTCGTATACGTTATTATCTTTTAATGTTTTAACCAGTTGTCCAACAGTATAATCCAGTTGCAGTATAGCATCTCCGCGATAACCCAATCCACTTTTACCCTTAAACATTGTCGCAGGCATACGAGGCACATGTGGTTCGGTGGCATTATAAGTAAGGAAAAAAGGCTTTTGATAATGATCTTGTATAAAACGGATCGCTTTATCTGCAAATGTTAACGTTAATTCTTCATCAACCCACTTAGCCTCTTTGCCACCTGACATCCATCCGATTCTACCTATGCCATTCACAATGGTATTATCATGACCATGATTAAGAGAATTTTTCATCTTCAGCAACTCCGGATTTTCTTTACCAGTAGGCTCACTACCTACTTTTTTATTATAAGAAACCATTATCGGATCTGCCTTATTAACACCAAGTACATGATGATTTTCCAAGAAAACAGTTGGCACACGATCGGCAGTAGCTGGAAAAATAAAGGAATAATCATAGCCAACTTCCAAAGGACCTGGTTTGACACTCCCATTCCAGTCCTTATCCACTTGATTTCCAAGACCTAAATGCCATTTCCCAATCACAGCGGTTTGATACCCCGCATCTTTAAATACTTTGGGTAACGTTATTTTATCCTGAGGAATAATCAATTTAGCATCACCTGGTAAAATACCTGTACCTGTCTGTCTGAATGGATAATTGCCCGTCATTAGAGAATATCGAGACGGCGTACAAGTCGCTGCCGTAGCATGACCATTTGTAAATCTGATTCCTTCCGAAGCCAAAGCATCCAGATTGGGGGTATTTAATTTTGTAGCGCCATAACTTCCTAGGTCGCCATATCCTAGATCATCAACATAGATCAGAACAACATTAGGTTTCTGTTGCTGTCCCTCTACCTGAGTAACAGAGCCAACTAAAGTCAGCAGACTAATAATATAGTGGTTTACCAATTTCATTATAATTTTTTATTAAAGATAGTTAATGCATCATGATCCTCCACTTTCATGATTTCACGTTTTAATTTCTTTTTCAGATCCTTCACAATCTTTGCGGGAGCAGTAGTATAAATATTTTTCATTTCAGATGGATCTTGAGTAAGATCATATAACTCCCAAGAATTGAAACGTTTATAAAAACGGATCAGTTTGTAATGTCCATCGCTCACACCAAAATGAGGTGAAACAGCATGTTCTCCATTTTCATAATAATGATAGTACAAATTTTGACGTCCCCGTTTATCTTTTCCAGTGAGCACATCAACAAATGATTGACCTTGCATCTCCTGGGGTTTCTTCACTCCTGCCAACTGCAGCAACGTTGGAGCAATATCAACATTCATAATCTGAGCGTCGGATACCGTCCCTTTGGCAATCATTTCAGGAAATTTAGCAATCATTGGAGTCCTGAAAGACTCCTCATACATAAATCGTTTATCAAACCATCCATGCTCGCCCATATAAAAACCTTGATCCGACAAATAAATAACAATTGTATTCTTCTCCAAGTCATGTTCCTTCAAATAATCCAGCACGCGACCAATATTACGGTCCATAGATTCAGCAGTATTCAAATAATCAATCATATAACGACGATATTTCCATTCTGCCAAAGCTTTTCCAGAAAGTTGCTTCATATCCAGTTGCTCTTTGATAGGCTTATAATAGGCCAAGTATTTACGCCACTGATCGTCATTCATACGGGAAAAATTGCCTTCCTTCTTCATTGCCGCTACAGAGTTGTACATTTTAAGATCATATCCCATCTGCATATCTTTGTCAATTGACATTTCTTGCCCCCCGGCAGGCAATCGTCCCTCATAATCATCATAAAAATTTGCAGGAAGAGGAAATTCCTTTTCATCATTTTTGCCAAAATCTTGCGGATCAGGCATCCAGGTACGATGGGTAGCCTTGTGGCCTATAACAAGACAAAATGGATTACTTTTATCTAAAGAATCCAACCAGTGAGTTGCCTTATCCGTAACAATATCAGACACATAACCATTAACGGTCTCTCTTTGATTATTTGCGTTCACAAAAGTCGGATTAAAATAATGTCCCTGCCCCACCAACACGCTAAAATAATCAAAACCCTGAGGTTCATTACCTAAGTGCTGTTTTCCAATCCAGGCCGTTTTATAACCTACCTTTTGTAAGTCTTTAACAAACAAATCTTGACTATGATCAAAGTTTGATGTTTCATTATCCTTAAAGCCGTTTTTATGACTATATTTTCCCGTTAATAAAGTAGCTCTACTCGGTCCACAGATCGAATTCGTTACATAAGCCTTGTTAAAACGGATACCTGCTGTTGCGATTCTGTCAATATTTGGCGTATGTCCCAAGGTAGAACCATAGGCACCAATTGTCTGGTACGAATGATCATCCGAAATGATAATAACAATATTTGGCTTTTGTTGAGCAAAAGCGAGCACCTTTGCTACACAGAGAACTATTAATAATGCGGTCTTCTTCATGAATTATAAAAGAATTAGTTTTGGTTGAATTTCAAATATACAGAAACGATTTAAAACAGCAATTTGAAGAAATGCTGTAACGAAAAAATCACAGCAACAAACTTTACCCCTTAAAAGAATTTAGAAAATGCATAATTTCGCAGTTCATAGAAAAAACAATGAAAAGTAAACACTTTCAAACACTTATCCTGCTATTAATTTTTGTTAATTTCTCCAATGCACAGGAGAAAATGTATAAAATTCAATTTGCTCTCCATATGGGCGGAGTTGCAGAGGCAGAATCTGTAGCAGATCTTTATTCCACTCGCGACTTCCTACGAGTAGAAAATAAATTTATGGATAAAACAGTTCAGATATCTGACTTTAACAAACACAAAGCCTATACATTAGATTACGATAATGAAAACTATTATGAGGAGGAGCTGTTATCAGGAAAATTAACTGTCACTGATACTGAAGACCCCATCTCAACAGCTGATCTACAGGTTGAATTTATAACAGGAGAATCCAAATCAATTGCAGGCTACAACTGTAACAAAGCCATCATCACACTTCCAATTGAAACAGAAGAAGGAAATCCAATTATTGAAGTCTGGTATACGAAAGCTCTCCCTAAAATGTACTGGGGAGAATATGGTTATTTAGAGAAGATCCCCGGCGCGGCATTATCCATATCAGCCTATGAAATGGGAATTCAAGCTTTTAAAGTTACAGCATCAGAAATAAATCCTTCATTATTTGAAATCCCTGCTGATTTTGAACTTATCGAAAAAGCTGAAGAACAATTCACATTTGAACCTACTCAATTAGATGAAAACAGAGTATCCTATTTTGACGAAAACACCGGATACATTGGTATCTCCGATGAGGATGGCAATCAAGTTACACCTGCTAAATATAGCATTATTCAAGAATACATTGCAGGATATGCCGTAGCTGTAGATTCTAATAATAGCTATGGTCTATTAAATCTTGAAGGCAAAGAAGTTATACCATGTCAATATGAACACTTAGCAAGAACGGAAGATGGTCCATTATTATTTTCAAAAAATGACCAATACGGATTTATGGATACGAATGCTCATATCATTATTCCTGCATTATACAGCTATGCCCGTGAATTCGACAATGAACATGCCATCGTAACAACAAAAACTGGATCAGGTGTCATTGACAGGACTGGGAAGATAATCATTCCTACTAAATTTGAACTCATTCACGAATTTCAAAATGGAACAGCTGTCATATCAGAAGAAGAACTATATTACCTAGTTGACCATCAGGAGAAAAAACTTAGTGCAGCTTTCGAATTTATAACAAACGGTGGGGAGAATCTCTGGCTTTGTATGCAGAACGAAAAATATGGATTCATTGATTTAAAAGGCAAACCTGTCACGCCCATTAAATATCAGTACGCAGCTCCGTTCGATTCTGGGTTATCTTTAGTCTCAGAAAATGGAGAAGATTTTTTTTATATCGACCATAAAGGAAAATTCGTCCAAAAGATGGAAACAGAGTAATAATAATAAAATGAGGCAATTACTTGTCTCATTTTTGTTTTAGCTCAGGTTTCTGTTTCTTTGCATTAAAAATATAACATGGAAAAATTGAGCTTTAAGATTGCAACATTACACCGGGGCAGATATATGTTGCTCATGATGCTATTTGTCCTAGCTCTTGTTTACATCGTATCGAGACTGCCTTTATCCGAAGTAGTAAAAATAATGGGCTCCTTATTTTCATTGCCTCTTGTCTTGTATATTGCCGTAAAATGCTCAAGAAAACCAACAGTTTGGACTATTGACAATGAATCTCTAACAATAGAAGATCCCACTTCTCATAAAATCATACCGCTCAATACCATAGACTATGTGCGTAATTTAAGACGATCGGGAGGCAATCTTATCATCATTAAATTAAAAACCGGAGCGCACGTCAGAGCTTGGAGAAATAAGTTATTCGAATCGGAAGATGATCTCAAGAATCTCTGTCAATCACTAAAAGACAGTAAATTAGAATATTACGACATGTAACAAATACATAAAAAGAGAAAGATTGTAACTAAAGTTACAATCTTTCTCTTTTTTCTTCCTTTACTTTGTGTCACATTAGGATTGATTATTATGTATGAAATTATTCAAAAACCATGGCCTTGGTATATATCAGGTCCATTGATTGCCCTTATCATGTTTTTATTACTAAAACAGGGCAAAGATTTTGGGATGTCCAATAATTTAAGAACAATGTGTTCAATAGCAGGGGCAGGTAAAACAAGCTCTTTTTTCCGGTTTGACTGGAAATCACAGATTTGGAATCTATTAGTAGTACTAGGCACTATAATCGGGGGATTCATAGCGCATTTCTATCTAAGTGATGGGAGCACACCTGATATTAACAGCAAAAGTGTCCTTGACCTTCAATCGTTAGGTATTATAGAAAATCTACAAGGATATATGCCCGACCGTCTGTTTCTATTTGATGGCTCACTTTTTCAGTTTTTACTCTTAAGCATTGGTGGCTTATTAATCGGTTTTGGGACCCGTTATGCTGGAGGATGCTCGTCAGGACATGCCATCTCCGGATTGAGCAACTTTCAATTGCCCTCATTGATTGCCGTTATCGGTTTTTTTATTGGCGGGATCATCATGGTTCAATTTATATTCCCACTTATTTTCTAAATCCTTATGAAACAGTTAAAATTTATATTAATTGGAATACTCTTTGGTATCATCATGTATAAGTCAGAGGCCGCTTCCTGGTACCGCATATATGAAATGTTCCAATTCAGATCATTTCACATGTATGGAATAATTGGTACAGCTTTAACCACAGCAATTATAATTGTACAAATAATCAAACGTAAGAATATCAAAGATACGAGTGGCCAAGATATTCAATTCATAGATAAAAACAGGAGTATCACACGCTACCTTCTTGGAGGAACAATCTTTGGGTTAGGCTGGGCGCTCACCGGCGCATGTCCCGGACCAATGTTTACACTCCTAGGAGCAGGATATTGGACCATGGGAATTGTACTGGTATTTGCACTCCTGGGAACGTGGTTATATGGCCTTTTAAGAAATAAGTTACCTCATTAAACACTAACAAATGATCACAGTTCAACAAGCATTTTCTGGAATTTTTGAGAAAGAATTGATCGTAGAAATCGAACAAGTTGCCATCGTCAAAAAATTTAAAGCAGGCGAAGTAATCATAGACATTGGTCAGTATATTAAATTTATGCCACTTCTATTAGATGGCGTCATCAAGATTATTCGCGAAGACAAAAAAGAAGGTGAACTGTTATTATACTTTTTAGAAAAAGGAGATACTTGCGCCATGTCTATAGCTTGTTGTGTTGGGGCAAAAAAAAGTGAAATCAGAGCAATTGCTGATACCGATACTATAGTTGCTATGATACCCAATCAATATCTAGATGGCTGGATGGGGCATTATAAATCCTGGAGAAATTTTATTTTGGAGAGCTACTCCAATCGACTCAATGAGATGCTAACAACCGTCGACAACATCGCTTTTTTGCAAATGGACGTTCGGATCATGAACTACTTAAAAGAAAAAGCAACAATCATTCAATCACAAGACATTGACATCACACACCAAGTAATTGCCAATGACCTCAATACATCTCGTGTAGTGGTATCGCGCATATTAAAATCATTAGAAAACCAAGGGAGGATTCTATTGCAAAGGAATAATATCCAGCTACTTTAATGAATAAAATAAAACACTCAAAGGTAACTTATGTTACCTTTTATGATTTAATAAGGCCATACCTTTGAAAAAAAAGGAATAATATGATGGAATTATCACTCATTCTCGGATACACATTAGCAATAGCTGTAGGCCTCACAATGGGTATTATGGGCAGTGGCGGCAGTATTTTAACACTACCTATATTTGTTTACTTATTTCATATAGAGCCCATCCAGGCACTTGATTATTCTTTATTTACCATTAGCATAATATCACTAATAGGCTCCATTGGACACGTGTACAAAAAAGAAATTGATTTTAAAACAACAACATTATTTATTCTTCCATCGCTGCTAGCGGTGTACATTACGAAGCAATATATACTTCCAAATATTCCCAATAGTATCCCTATCAATCAGAGTACTATCTCGAAAGATCAGATTATTATGAGTTTCTTTTCAGTACTGATTTTAGTCTCGGCATTTGTAATGCTTAAAAGAAATAATAATAATAATAATAATAATAATAATAATAATAATAATAATAATTCTGGAAGAGTACGCAATACTATAGCTCATTTAATAACCATCGGATTTATCACTGGATTATTAACTGGATTGGTGGGGGCCGGAGGAGGATTTATCATCGTACCCGCACTCGTATTATTAATGAAAATTAACATTAAACAAGCCACGGCGGCATCCCTATTCATTATTACCATTAACGCCACATTCGGTCTACTCAGCAATTTCAGACACTTAGATCAAATCAATTGGGCAATATTAATTATCTTTACAGGAATCACACTGATTGGATTGATGATTGGATTCCAATTGAAAACGAAATTAAAGCCAGAAAATTTAAAAGTAGTATTTGGATACTTTCTTGGAGCAATAGGCATTGCCATAGCAGGTACCGAAATCAGTCAGTTTATAAATTTATAAAGAAATAAATTATGTTTTTCCAACACATTTTCGAATCATCATTAGCACATGCAAGTTACCTTATTGGCTGTCAAGCCAAAGGCGTAGCAATTGTGATAGATCCTAAAAGAGATGTAGACACATACCTATCAATTGCAGAAAAAAACAATTTAAAAATAACTCATATCGCAGAAACCCACATTCATGCCGACTATCTTTCGGGATCATTAGAATTAGCATCGCTAACAGGAGCTCAACTCTATCTATCTGATGAAGGAGGGCCAGAGTGGCAGTATGATTTTGATCATATCGGGTTAAAGCATCAAGATGAAATAAAATTAGGGAATCTTATTTTCAAAGTACTACATACACCAGGACATACGCCTGAAAGTATCAGTTTCCTATTAACCGATACTCCAGCAACGAGCGAACCCGTCATGTTATTTACAGGAGATTTTGTCTTCGTTGGCGATGTGGGTCGTCCAGATCTATTAGAAAATGCGGCAGGACTTATTGGCACAAAAGAAATTGGAGCACATCAAATGTTCGAATCCTTGAAAATATTTGCCAACCTTCCCGAATTCGTCCAAGTATGGCCTGCACATGGAGCAGGATCAGCGTGTGGAAAAGCTTTAGGCGCAGTCCCAAGTACAACTGTCGGATATGAAAAAGTAAGAAACTGGGCATTACAATTTGGAAATAATGAAGTGGGATTTGTAGAAGAACTGTTAAGTGGGCAGCCAGAACCACCAAAGTATTTTGCAATGATGAAAAAACTCAACAAAATCAAGCGTCCATTATTAACATCCGTACCCAATTACAAAGAATTAGAGACGAATGAATTTGTATCGCATTATCAAAATAATGTAACAGTTATTGATACACGCCATAAAATAGAGTTTGCAAAAGGATTTATCCCAAATAGCATTAACATTCAAAATAACAAAGCATTCAGCAATTGGGCTGGCTGGATATTAGATTATAATAACCCTTTTATACTCATTGTTTCAAAAGACCAATTAGAAGACGTTACACGAAAACTAATGCGCATAGGTATTGATCAGGCGATTGGTTTTATCACTCCCGAAACAATAACGACACTTGGCTTACCTCTTGAAAAGCAGAAAATTATTGATTTCGAAGAAATGAATAATGCTTTAAATAATCCTAATGCACAAATTCTAGATGTTCGCAATGAGAATGAATTTAAAACTGCACATCTTCCAAATGCAACACATTTATTCGTGGGAACTTTAACCGAAAATCTTCATAAAATTGACACCAACAAAGAACTTTATTTACACTGTCAGTCAGGAGATCGTGCTACTATAGCCACTTCACTCCTTTATAGAGCAGGGATAAAAAAGATTAAAAATTATAGTGGTTCCATGAAAGATTGGAAAGAAAAGAATGGCCAGCTTATTAAATAGAAAAAGCGGATTAATCCGCTTTTTCTATTTTTAAAGACTACGTTCAGAAATCTTGAAGTATGTGAGGACATTCGTCTTATTATCAACAATATCGCCCTTTTTATTTGTGCCCAATTTATGATTAACCACTGAAATATATTGATAATTATCAGCGTCAGATTCATAAATCGTGACAGTTGCAAACGTAGCACCCAAATCATCACTTTGAAGATACGTTTGTAGGCTTGCAAAATCTTTTTTTTGCAAATTCTGTTCGGGTATCTGCTTATCTTGGATATAAGCAATTTGTTTTTCCAGTTCCCTTTTTCTCATCCATTCATTACCCCTCTCAGAAAAAGGTTCAGTTGTCTTACCCGAAAAGGCTAATACCATAGGATAGATAATAATGGTAGCCGCCTCAATACCCCATAAAATCCACAAAGGCCAGCCACTCACAACATTTTTCTGTAGAGAAAAAGTTCCAACTGCATTTAATTCTTGAATCCCGCTAAAGGTATCCGTTGGGTGAAATAGAAAGTATAAAAAACCATCCAAATTAAAGGAAGACTTCACCCATATATCACCTCCCATTGTACCTTCCGCATTAAACATCAAAGAAACAAATAAGCACCATTGCGCATAACAGGCAACCAAAGTACAGATCAAAGTAAGCAAAAGTGCAATCATCCTGTTCCTAACTTTTCCTATCTTTAGAAGAACATCAATGACATAAAATAAACCATATGCTAATCCAAATGTGATTAAAAAATTGAAATACACAAGTGGTATAAACCATTGCAAAGCAATATAAACAATAGCTAAAATAACAGAAGCACATAATCCAGCAACAATAGCAAATAGGACTCCCCCAATCGGAGCTTTTCCTGAAGATTTATAATAGGTTTCCTCCATATAAATTTGATTAGATATATATCTAAAATAACAATTGAAAGATGTAAAAACAACCCTTTATCAAACAAATATTACAAAACAGCACTTCTTTAAGTTCCACAAATTCCTAATCATTTTTGTAAATTTGGACCATGAATTTGAAATACCTCTACACATTAATCGTAGGATTGTTCGTCTTTCAGACAGCAACAGCACAACGAAAAGGCTATTGGCAACAGACCGTAGATTATAAAATGAACATTGATGTGAATGAGAAGACATATCAATATGACGGAAATATGCAATTGAAATACAGTAATAATTCAGGACAATCACTCAAAAAAGTGTATTTCCACCTGTATTTCAACGCCTTTCAACCAGGATCAATGATGGACAACAGACTGGCAAACATTGCCGATCCAGACAAAAGAATGACCACCAATCTTGGAACAAAAGATAAACCCAAATACCAGAGCCGTATTGCTACATTAACAGCAAAACAAATTGGTTATCAAAAAATAAAATCATTAACGATGAATGGTAACAACACCAATTTCAAAGTTGATGGTACCATTTTAGAAGTGACCCTTCCTAATGAAATTGAAGACGGCGAAACCGCAACATTTGAGATGAACTGGGAAGCCCAAGTCCCTGAACAAATCAGAAGATCGGGACGCAATTCTAAAGAAGGAGTCGCCTTATCCATGGCGCAATGGTATCCTAAAATGGCACATTTTGATGAATTTGGATGGCACTTAGATGAGTATATTGGACGCGAATTTATCGCCCCATTTGGAGACTTTGATATCACCATCAATATCAACAAAAATTATATTCTAGGCGCATCCGGTGTTTTACAAAACCCTACAGAAGTAAAAGGCTATGTTGGAAAACCAAGGATTAAAGCAAAAGATAATAAAGTCCAATGGCACTATGTTGCTAAAAACATCCATGACTTTGTTTGGGCTGCAGATCCAAAATTTGTTGTTGACTCCGCGAAGAGCAACCAAGGAGTGCATGTTTATACAGTATATGTTCCAGAAAGCGATTCTGTCAAAACAAATTGGAAAACAGCACTTGGATTAGCAACAGAGTTTTTTGATTTCAATTCTAAGACATTTGGAGCTTACCCTTGGCCAAATTATACCATTATCCAAGGAGGAGATGGAGGAATGGAATATGGAACTGCAACGTTGGTTACAGGTGGCCGTAATTTAAAAAGCCTAGTTGGTGTCATCTTCCACGAAGCAGCCCACTCGTGGTACCAGCACTTATTTGGCATTAATGAAACCGTAGACGAATGGTTTGACGAAGGTTTCACTTCTTATGTAGAAGAACTTGCCATGCAAAATCTATTTGAAAAACGTGGAGCCATTGAAGCTAACCCATCAATAGAAGCTTATCGTGCATATTACAAACTAGCTTTATCAGGAAAAGAAGAACCTGCAAGCCTACTTGCCGATTATTACAACACCAACTATGCATACAGTAATGAAGCTTACAACAAAGGCCAGGTACTAGCAGTACAGTTGGGTTATATTATCGGTAAAGATAACTTGGACAAAACATTTTTAGAATTCTATAAACAATGGAAATTCAAACATCCAACACCGAATGATTTTAAAAGAATTGCAGAAAATATATCAGGAATCAATCTGAAATGGTACTTCAACCTCTTTATAAACACAACTCGTAAGATTGATTATGCAATCAAAACGGTTACCGATAAAGAAATTATCTTACAGAACAAATCCGACTTTGCAATGCCTATTGATCTATCAGTAACCTATGAAGATGGCACAAAAGAACTTTTCTATATCCCATTACGTGAAATGAGAGGCGAAAAGCCATCGGAAAACTTCAAGATATACGAAGGTATTAAAAGAACAACATTGGAAGACTGGAACTGGACACAGCCATCCTATGAGATCAATTTAACAAAAAAACCAGCAAAAGTAATCATTGATCCATCGCTACGCTTAGCAGATATTGAATCCAACGACAATATCTGGGAAAAGAAATAACATAAAAATAAGAGGCCGGTTAATAAACCGGCCTCTTATTTTTATGTTAATCTTCCCGACTTCCATCATCAGCCATGCGCACAATCTTCGGAGAGAAACTCGCGATAATATCTACCAGATCTTCTTGCGCAGCCATCACCTCGTGAATATTTTTATAAGCCATTGGTGCTTCATCCAATCCGGCACCGATTAAAGTGATACCATTATCCGACAACATGGATTTTAGATCTTTACGGGCTATGGTTTTTATAGCTTTCGTACGACTCATCAAACGTCCAGCACCATGAGAAGCCGAATGAATTGCCTCCTCTTTTCCTTTCCCTCGTACTAAGAAACCTGGAGTTGCCATCGATCCAGGAATAATACCCAGCACCCCTTTCGCGGCAGGAGTTGCTCCCTTCCGATGCACAATCACCTCCTCGCCTTGGTGTAACTCCTTCCATGCAAAATTATGATGATTTTCGATCATCGCCAATCGCTCTGCACCTAATGCCCTACCGATTTTCTCATGTATTACCTCGTGGCAAGCCGAAGCATAATCACCAGCAAGATTCATCGCTAACCAATACTCTTGCCCTTCCGCAGTATCTAAACTCATATAAGCCAAATTCTGAGCTTCATAAGGTAAAGAACAAAGCTTTTTAGCCAATTTAGTATAATGATCGGCAATAGTTGCGCCCAATCCCCTAGATCCCGAGTGCGTCAATAAAGCCACATATCGACCTTTCTCAATACCAAGTGTACGATCTGTTTCTTTAAACTCCATGACCCCAAATTCAACAAAGTGATTTCCCCCACCAGAAGAGCCTAACTGCGTCCAAGCCTTATCCTTTAATTGACGAATAAAATCATTCGCTTCAAAAGCTTTATTCGCTAATACAGCGTGGTCAACACGTTCATGTTTTAAATAACCATGTCCAGCACCAAATTTGGTATTATCCATAATCACTTTCTTATATAAATCATGATGCAGATAAAGATGCTCTTCGGGTACATCAAAAATTGACAATGCCATTCGACAACCGATATCAACACCCACACCATAAGGAATGACAGCATGATGAGTAGCCAATACCCCACCAATTGGCAAACCATATCCTTGATGCGCATCGGGCATTAATGCTCCTGCAACTGCAATAGGAAGCTTCATCGCTAGATCCATCTGGCGCAATGCCCCCTCTTCAATCTGTGACTCACCATAAATAGTGTATTGTTGTTTCCCCTCCTTTAAAGAAATCGTAGCTTTAGCTACTTCATCAACATTTAAAAGTGCTGACGCTAGCGACTTGAATAGCCCATCCTCCAAATAGCTATCCGGAGTGGCCAATACTTCTGCAAACTTCAACAACATCTCTTCACGGGTAAACCCTAATCTCTTTTTATTAATTTTCAATGCTTCACCTAAAGCAAAATTCTCTTCATAGCCTAAAGCAATTAAGTCATTGCCATTTATTCTTTTATTTTCCATCATGATCTTACTCAAATCCATTGTACTGAAACCATTGCTTACAGATTGACAATCTTTCACATCGGTTATTCATTTCTCTTAAGCAAGGAACAGCACCTCTTTACCGCTGTCCCCTGCGCCTCTTTATTTATACCTCCGTTTTACGCTAAAATAAAACGATAACTCTATCATTTCACAAACAGCTGCTTCAGCTGATCCACAATCTGACCATTACCCGAAACCGAAATATTGTTTATTTTTTCTGCAATCTTCTCCACATATTCCATCTCTTTCAATTTAAACAACATCGCGTTATCTTCCATTAATTTCGCTGTATTCAACAAGCTTCTTGTAGAAGCAGTTTCTTCACGCCGCGTGATGATATTGGCTTGAGCTTTTTTTTCCGCGACCAGTACCTGATTCATTATCTCTCGGATATCTCCTGGCAAGATGATATCTTTAACACCGGCATGAAATACCTTGACACCCAGCAATTCAACCTGTGAAGCAGTCTCCTCTAGCACATGTGCGTTGATTGCAGATTTATTGTCCATCAGTTCATCCAAAGTCATTCGACCTATATAAGAACGTAATGCCAATTGCATCAACATATACAACTGCTTCTCAAAATCTTTGTTTTCAAGCATTGCTTTCAGTACATCCACAACTTGGTACTGTATCGAAAAATTAATCCTAATCTGCGCCTTGTCTTTAGTCAAAATCTCTTGACCAGCAATATCCATAGTCGTCAATCGTATATCTACTTTTGAAATACTGATGGATGTCGCATTTTTCCACCAGTAATATGTACCCGCTTCCAATATCTTTGAAAATGCTCCATTAAGAAATAGTAAACCTTTTTCCGAAGGCTCCAACTTAAACTGCCGTACGTAGTAAGCCAGCGTCTGCTTCTCCAACAGTTGCTTATGTACTGTCGTTCCTATTTCTATATCAGTAATATCCTCCTTTTGAAAATGATAGGTTAATAAACCCTTCCAGAAAACATGCCTGCCCGCTGCTAGTACCTGCTTATAGTTGTTGTTAACAAAAATCAGACAGATCTCATTATCGGAAACTTCCACCAATTCCACATGCTCCGAAAAACCTGCAAGCTGCATCAATACATCGACATCCAAGCTACCTGGAAAAGGCTTCGACAAATCATATAATTCCAGTTTTTCACCAAAACCTAGCCAGTATTTTCCAGCAGGCACTACGCGGATATAACGATTTTTTTTAACAACTAATCCCAATTGATTGATATCTATACTTACTCTTTTCATTTCTAATTTTATTTTTTATTATACTCTTCCCCAACACAAAACACTGTGTTTTATCAGAATATACTATTGTTCTAACATTTTCTCGCGATCAAAAAGATCATCCAATTATTTATAAACGCTTCGATTCCTGTTTATTGAATATGACCGGAATATAAAAGTGGGCTAAAAGAAAAATAAAATGATGACAGCTTATCCCTAAATAAAATACAGCCCATTCCTGTATTACTTTTAAGTATTCCACTATCCTCAACCCTATTGTTGCTTTTAGAACCTATTTTATACTACAAAGACCCCATTCAATTGTCTGCCCTTTTCACAAAAAGAGAAAACCAAACGAGAGACGAAGCGCTTATTAAGTGGAAACTTTTTTAAAGAAAGTTTAAACTTGAACATGGAACTTTCGTTCCTCCAACCGATGGACACACTTTTGAGATGTGCGTGGGATTCGAACCCACCTTTTTGTTGTACTCTACCCCCTGAGTTACTCCGTTCGAGACGGAGGTAGGATTCGAACCTACGACCCCAACATGAGACAATAGTAGTTTTTTAAGTCAGCATATTATTTTCAACTGAAATAATACTACCCTGCTATACAGAAACAGGAGACGAGGACTTTAAAATAATCCACTATGTCATACACCTTTTCAGGTATATATCTTAAAAGCTATTCGCTTAATTTCTCAAAGA
Organism: Sphingobacterium sp. B16(2022); assembly: GCF_012030425.1. Taxonomy (GTDB): domain Bacteria; phylum Bacteroidota; class Bacteroidia; order Sphingobacteriales; family Sphingobacteriaceae; genus Sphingobacterium; species Sphingobacterium anhuiense. The sequence goes on from NZ_JAAUVN010000004.1 coordinate 219,098, forward strand.
ACTATTTGTCTTGATCGACATTACAAATGTGCACACCTAATCACGCAACCTTACTGCGTAGCAAAAAATACTTTTAAAAAACAATACAAAAAATACATATATAACTGAAAATCAAATTTATAAATTTGAATATATATAAAAAAAATCTTAACAAAAAACTTCATGCGCAAATACATTGCGCAGTAAAAATGAATTTTGTACATTTAACTTTGTAAAATTTCATCAAAAAGAAGATGTCCACCAATAAACTTGCATTAATACGCTACAAAACCATAGACAGTTGTTTATGTCAACGTCATCGCAAATGGACGTTAGAAGATCTCATTGAAAAAGTATCCAATGCCCTTTACGAACTGGAAGGTATCCATAATGGGATAAGTAAAAGAACGATTCAAGGAGACATACAGCTTATGCGTAGCAATAAGTTAGGATATAATGCTCCAATCATTGTGACAGATCGGAAATTTTACAGCTATAGTGATCCAAAATATAGCATCAGTAATTCACCCATCACCTCCTTAGATATGAAGAAGATGAAAGAAGCCGTGGATTTACTCAAGCATCTTAATGGATTTTCTTATTTTGACGAGATGAGTGATATGATCTTACGTTTAGAAAATACACTCATTAAATCCGTAGGAATTCAAAAACCTGTCGTGCAAATGGAAAGTAATAAACTACTGAAAGGTTTGAACTGGATCAGTACCTTACATCATGCCATCCTCGAAGAAATACCTTTACTTATCACCTACAAATCATTTAAGTCGCTTGCACCAACGCAAGATGTTTATTACCCATACCTTTTAAAAGAATACCGAAATAGGTGGTTTTTAATCTGTAAACCAAAAAAAGGAAAATTATTACTCAACCTTGCCCTTGATCGTATTGTAGATATTGATGAAATGGCAAAAAATGGTTTCATAGCCTATGATGGAATTGATTTCGATCGTTACTTTGCCGATACAATCGGCGTAACAAAAAGCCACAAAGACCGAGGCCAAAAAGTAATTTTAAAAATTGACAGTTTCAATGCTCCTTATGTAGAGACCAAACCATTACACAGCTCTCAACAGATCATCGATAAAAATAATGATGGTAGTATCATGATTCGTCTTGATGTCGTTTTAAACTTTGAACTGGAACGAGAAATATTGGGCTTTGGCGAGAATATAGAGGTTATTGCTCCCCGTAATCTACGCGATCGGATCAAAAGAAGAGTTCATAAAAACATGCAACAGTATACCAAAGAAATAGAATAAATCCATTTAAATATGGATTTTCCTTTACCTTTGCCTTCATATAAAACGTACCCATGATCTACTTTCACATTCCATTCTGTAAGCAAGCCTGTCATTACTGTGACTTTCACTTCAGCACGTCACTGAAATATAAAGACGAAATGCTCAGCATGCTATACAAGGAAGTGGAACTTAGAGCTGATTATCTGGAAGACAAAAATATTCAGTCCATTTACTTTGGCGGTGGCACCCCCTCTATACTAGAAGCGGAAGATATCTCCAGACTGATTGACAAAGTATCGCAGCATTTCGAAATTGACACCAATGTTGAGATTACCTTAGAAGCTAATCCCGACGATCTTAAGCGAGAAAAAGTAGCGAAACTGCGGCAAACAGAAATCAATCGTTTTAGTATCGGCATTCAATCCTTTTTTGAAGAAGATCTAAGATGGATGAACCGGGCACACAATCAAGAAGAAGCCGAATCCTGTATTATGCGGGTTCAAGATGCTGGATTCGAAAATATAACCTGCGACCTGATCTATGGCTTTCCATTATTAACCGATGAAAAGTGGAAAATGAATATGCAAAAGCTACTGGATTTTCAGATTCCGCATATCTCATCCTACTCGATGACTGTAGAAAAGAAAACAGCGCTCGATCATATGATCAAAACAGGAAAAGCAGCCGCAATAGATAGCGATCAAGCAGCGGATCAAATGTTGATGCTGATTGATCGATTAACAACTGCAGGGTTTGAACAATATGAAATTTCTAATTTTGCTAAAAATGGGATGTATGCAAAGCATAATACGAACTATTGGAAAGGAAAGCATTATTTAGGCATAGGTCCATCTGCACATTCATTTAATGGTACATCACGTTCATGGAATATCGCGAATAATGCCAAATATATACACGATATCTACCAAGGAGTACTTCCTTTGGAAACTGAAGAATTATCAGCCTTAGACCGTATCAATGAATATACGATGACCTCACTAAGGACGATGTGGGGTATTAATCTTACAATAGTGGAAGATAAATTCGGATCAGAGGTTAAAAAACAATTATTGAACAATGCTGAAGAGTTCATCTACAACAAGCAGTTAACTCAAGTTGAAAATCAGCTGACCCTTACAGATACAGGAAAACTCATGGCCGATCACATTATGTCAGAACTGTTTATTGTAGACTAAATGATCAAACTTGTATGATCAAAGTTCGATCATATTTCTCATAAACACCTTACTTCAATAATTTAGAAGAATAAAGATATTTCATAATAATTGCAGTAGCACCAGCATGCTGCTGCACAAAACATTTTGCTTGTTTCCCGGAATATTCTCTTTTTACACTATCCTGCAGACATGTAAACACTTTATACAGTTCTTCCCGATTTTGAATTGAAAACCCAGCGCCTTGCTCAATCAGATCTTTAGCCTCTTGAAATTTATGATATTTAGGACCAAATATAACGGGAATACCATAAGTAGCAGCCTCTAATGTATTATGAATACCAATTCCAAAGCCTCCACCGATATAACTCATCTTTCCATAACCATATAGCGACGACAGCATGCCAATATTATCAATAATCAGCACTTGAGCATGTGCTACTCTTTCATCAGCATACGAAACATATTTAGAGAATTGTAAAGCATCAGGAAATAACGCTAAAATTGCCCTTATATGAGTATCATGAATTTCATGTGGAGCCAATATCAGCTTCCACTTCGGAAATTTCAACATTAAATCTTTTAATAACTGCTCATCTTCTTGCCAAGTACTACCCGCAACCAAAACTGGATATTCTGCGACAAATTGCGTAACCTCATCGATCTGTTTTCTCTGCTTAGGCAATTCAACCACACGATCAAATCGCGTATCCCCTGTTAACCCAACATTTCTAAATCCATGCTCTTTCAATAAATGAACACTTTCTTCATTCTGCATGAAAAAATAAGTCACAGCACTCAATATCTCTCGAAAAAAACCGCCATAAGGCTGGAAGAAAATTTGATCAGGCCTGAAAATGGCAGAAATCATCAATAATGATATCTGTCTATTTTTCAGCTCAGAAAAATAATGATACCAATACTCATATTTTGTAAAAACTACAAACTCAGGATTAATTAAATCAATAAACAGTTTTGCATTTTTTGCTGTATCCTCAGGTAAATAAAAAACGTAATCTGCTAAATTTGTATTTTTACGAACTTCATATCCCGAGGGAGAATAAAAAGTAATAACAATTTTTTTTAAGGGGAAATCTTTTTTTATTCCTTCCAAAACAGCCCTTCCCTGCTCAAATTCACCCAAAGAAGCAAAATGAAACCAGATGTGATTTTGCCCCGTTTCAACCGTTTGATTCATGCGTGCATACCAGTCCCTACGCCCCTCTACCCAAAGCTTTGCTTTCGGATGAAAAGGCGCTATTAAGCGTAATAAAAGCCCATAAAGATGAATTCCTAAAGAATAAAGAAGACGCATGTTCGTAAAATAATACTTATATTCGTCAAAGATATTAAACCCTTTTCTAATTGTTGGAAATAAGTAGAAAATAAGGCTGGGAAACGAATTTTAATAACCGAAGCGGTAAGATTAAAAAAACGATGACATATTATCGATAGGTATCAACTGAGCATTTAGATCACAAAGACTTTACATATTATAACTATAAACAATGAGCAAAATACTTGTAACAGGCGGAACAGGATATATTGGTTCGCATACAGTTGTTGAATTACATAATGCAGGCTATACACCGGTTATCGTTGACAACTTATCTAATTCTAGCATCAAAATGTTAGATCAAATTGAAAAAATCATCGGTATAAAGCCTGAGTTTCATCAGTTTGATCTATGTGATGACACCAAAGTTTTAGAATTTGTTAAAAACAATCCAGATATCAACGGTATCATTCATTTTGCAGCATCTAAAGCAGTAGGTGAGTCCGTTCAGAATCCATTAAAATATTATCACAACAACTTCTTCTCCCTAATCAATCTTTTAGAAGCTTATCGTGAAAAGCCGATAAACTTTGTCTTCTCTTCCAGTTGTACAGTTTATGGAGAACCTGATTACTTACCTGTTGACGAAGCTGCCCCAGTAAAAAAAGCAACTTCTCCATATGGTAACACCAAACAGATTGCAGAAGAAATATTAGAAGAAACTGCAAATGCATATGACAATTTTAATATTATTGCATTACGTTATTTCAATCCTGTAGGAGCACATGAGTCAGCATTAATTGGCGAATTACCATTAGGAGTTCCTCAAAATCTTCTTCCATTCATTACCCAAACAGCTATAGGAAAACGCGATAAATTGACTGTTTTTGGAAATGACTTCGATACAAACGACGGTTTCTGTGTACGTGACTTTATCCATGTTGTAGATTTAGCAAAAGCACACGTTGCAGCAATCAAATTATTGGAAAAAGGAAATCCTAAAGGAAAGTACGATGTATTTAATGTAGGCACAGGAAATGGATATTCTGTTTTAGAAGCTATAAAAGCTTTTGAAGAAGCTTCAGACCAAAAACTAAACTATGTCGTAGGACCACGTCGTGAAGGCGATATCGTCAAGGTATATGGCGATGTCACAAAATCAACCAATGAGTTAAATTGGAAAGCACAATTAGGCATCTTCGAAATGATGGATAGCGCTTGGAAGTGGGAGAAATACCTGCAGGAAAATCCAATCGATTAAAAAAATAAAAGGAGTTAACGTTTAGTGTTAACTCCTTTTATTTTTTATCCATAAACAGATATTTGACTTTGAAAGTGGAGATCACCTATGACAGCGCTACGATTTTAAATTCGAAGACAATACGGTGTAACGGTCTTCCCCTATTTTCTTCTTCAATCTCTGTTTAGCTTTCTTCACAGCATCCTCAGTCACGCCCAATAAATTAGATATCTCGTTATTTTTTAAGCCTAACTTACCTAAAAATATGAATCTCAGATTTGATTCAGTCAATTCTGGGAATTTTCTAAGGATATCATTGTAAAAAAGCGGATACTCCTTTACAAAAGCTTCCTTAAATAAACTCCATTTATCTTCAGTCATTAAATGGGATTCCAACAATGCTTGTAGTTGCCCCCTTTCATTCTCAATAACAGAAAACGAAGTTTGTTTTACAGTTTCTATTTCATCTTTCAAATTAGCGATATACTCATTCTTCTCTTTTAGATATATAGTAAAAGAAGATAAATTATTATTTGCTTCCATTAGCTTTTGGTCAGACAAATACTTTTCCATCTGCAGGCCTAATACACGCCTCTCATAGATAATTCTACGCACCTTCAGTTTTCTGTTAAAAAGAAAATACAAACTTATCGATAACGCCAATAATAATACAACAACAATACTGTACGCTCTCTTTTTAAACAATTCTTTCTCGAATTGTTCTTTGCCCAGTTCTATTCTATGAATATATTTCTGTTTATCCGCCAGCCATTTTAATTGTTGCAGTTTCTCATCACTATTCCACAGCTGTAAACTATCATTAATCTGAATCAGTCTCCTCCTGGCTAAAAGTTCGCTATGGTCATCCTGTCGCTTTACAGCAATTTGTAATCTAACTTCCGTAATCTCCTTTTCAGATTTTTTCAGATACACTTTTTGAGTAGCGTAATTACTCGCTCGCTTGATCGCGTTCTCAGCGAGGTCTAATTTACCCTGATCGACATATATTCGAGCCAATAAGATATAAGCGTACATGGTATTCTGATTACTACTATTGCGTTCAGAATAAACAAGGTCTTCCAATAATAAATCAACTGCTTTTCCGAAATCCCCTTTCCCCCGATAAATGAGTGCCTGATTACCAAGTGCCTTACCCAATCGAACTTCGTCACCATTAAATTTAGACAGTGACTCCACTTCTTTAAAATAACGAAATGCTGTTACAGTATCTGCCAATTTCAGATATGCCGTACCTAATGCATCAAGGATACTTCCCATTTCTCTTGATTGAGGTGCTGCATGTTTACGGGCAAGATTTAGATATTCCATATTAGCCTCAGCATCACCTATACTACCAAAAAAATAAGCCATATTACGTAGGGAAATATCAGGATTAGGAAGTTTTTTCAGAGATATCTGAGGCAGTAAGTCGCGTAGACCTAAGAAAACTGGAAATGCGTCCGTATAATTATGCAAATCATACAGATAAAACCCATAATTGACTTTTGTCCAAAATTCAAGTTCTTTATCTTTGGTATTTTTTGCTTTTTTTATCGCAGTTAAATACAGATTTGTGCTTCTAGCATTGGCCGAATCATAAACATTGGCAAATCCTCTTACAAGCATATTATCGTATGCAATGAGCAAGGACTCATCATCATATATCTTCGAATAAGAAATGATAGGCTTTAAAAAATTTTTTAAAGCAATAGTATCAGTCCCAAAATCCCTCTCTTGTTTGATTAAATATTCAATCCGACTCTTACTGGAAAACAAATCCTCAAGCTTAATAGAATCCGCAAAAGCCGTATTCGCAAAAACTAACGTACAGAAAAATATATTTAGCAGTTTCAAATCAATGGAAGATTATTAGGATGTAGGTATTTATCTACAAATATAAATAATTTTAGATGTAGTACGTCAAGAAGGTCTATTAAAATAATGTTATTAAAATTTTGATTTTATAGTAACATCAGGATGAACAATTAGCCAACCGCTTTTTAAGGTAGGGCATACATCGTCGTTACTAATTTTAAAAATCATTAATTTTCACCTATCTTTAAATCATGTCAATTCATCAAGATCCCGAATTAAAAAAAGCTGTGCTTAACCTTCCCTTAAAGGAAAAAGACAAGTTATTACTCCGATTGATTAGTAAAGATAAAATGCTCATCAAACAACTACATTTTCAGCTTTTAGAAGATGAATCTGACTTAGAACAACGCATTGAACATCTGAGAAAACAGCTACAGAAACTTTTTGACATAGGTGAATCACAAGTGTACAATACGCCAAGTATGAGCAATTTCGTAGGATTAAGCAAATTGGTAAAACAAGCCAGCGGCATGGTTAACGAGCACGAAAAAATCACAAAAGATAAATTGAGTGAAGTAGAATTTCGTATTTACATTTTAGAAAGAGCCATCATGATGTACCCATCGTTATTTGGTTCATCTTACCAATCTGCCGCACATAAACTTCAAAAATATATAGCTGGCAGAATAAAACATGCTGTGTCAAAATATGAAAAAATTCATGAGGACCATCAGTTTGACTATAGAGAGCATTTCCAAGAAATACTTGATGCAGCAAATGCTACAGCATTAAAAGACTATATAAAAGTATTAAATGTAAATACAAACTTATAATACAGTTTTACAACACCGTCCAGTACCAATGACAATGAGACCTTACTAATTTTTTTGGTTATTTATAGCAGATAGCAAAAGCTTATTTTGTAACAACCCATCATTTTAACTAAATTCGCAATATTCCAAATTAGTGAACGCGTGGGAATTAAAGAAATTATAGAAAAATACGGTCAAAGTGAGTTGACACAAACTTTGACAAAAGCGATACAAGCTAAAAATCCAAAAGTCCATTTAAGAGGCCTTATCGGTTCATCTGATGCCGTTGTTGCAGTAGCGAGTTATACCCTACAAGAACGCCCCTACCTCTTTATCCTTCCAACACATGAAGATGCATCTTATTTCTTAAGTGATCTGGAAAGCCTTCTGGATAAACAGGTATTATTTTTTCCCGCCTCCTACCGTAAACCTTTTGATTTTACACAACTTGATGCAACACATGTTTTACAACGCGCAGAAACATTAAATGTACTAAATCATACTTCCGAATTACCAAAAATGGTTGTTACATACCCAGAAGCAATTGCTGAAAAGGTAATTAATAGAAGTGATCTGGAGAAAAACACGTTAGAAATAACCGAAAACACCAAATTAAGTATAGACTTTATCAATGAGTTTCTATTTGAATACGATTTCGACCGTGTAGATTTTGTTTACGAGCCTGGACAGTACGCCATTCGAGGAGGAATTGTCGATATATTCTCTTTTTCTAATGATCTTCCCTACCGAATAGAATTTTTTGGAGATGACATTGAAAGCATTCGAACATTTGAGATCGAATCCCAACTGTCTGTATCAAAAATTCATAAAGTAACCATCGTCCCCAATGTGCAAGCTAAATTCTTAAGTGCGCAAAATATTTCCCTTTTGGAGTATATTGACAAAGATGCAGTTGTTTGGATAAAAGATGTTCAGTTCACATTGGATACGATAAAAGATGGAAATAAAAAAGCAACCGAGTTTTGGAATGCTTTATCAGAAAAAGAAAAGAAAGACAATTCAGAGTGGATAAATCCCGCTTATGGATTTTCTGACGAAAAAAATTTCAATGCACTCCTTTTCGATTTCCCAATCGTCGAATTCGGAAAACAATTCTTCTATAAAGCCGAAACGACAATCAAATTTGATATCCACCCACAACCCTCATTCAATAAAGATTTCAATCTGTTGATCCATAATTTCAAAGAGAATGAGAAAAATAAAATCGAAAATTTAATCTTCTCAGATTCGCCTAAACAAATAGAGCGGATATATAAAATCTTAGAAGATCTCGACAAAACAGTTACCTTTATTCCTGTCCATAAAGGATTCAGAGAAGGATTTAGGGACGATGATGTCAAATTAGCCTGCTATACAGATCATCAAATTTTTGATCGATATTATAAGTACAAGCGAAAAAAAGGTTATGAAAAAAGTCAGGCCATCACGTTAAAAGATCTGCGAGATCTTAAACCAGGTGATTATATTACCCATATCGACCATGGTGTCGGAAAGTATGCTGGACTTGAGAAAGTGGAAGTCAATGGCAAATCTCAGGAAATGATCCGATTGAGTTATGCTGACAATGACCTTCTGTACGTAAACATCAACTCCTTAAATCGGATTTCCAAGTATTCAGGAAAAGAAGGTTCTATTCCAAAAATGAATAAACTGGGAACAGATGTATGGGACAAGCTAAAGAAAACCACAAAGAAAAAAGTCAAGGACATTGCCCGAGACTTGATCATGCTCTATGCGAAACGTAAAGCACAGACCGGTACGGCCTTTAGTCCAGATTCTTATTTACAGAATGAACTGGAAGCTTCTTTTATTTATGAAGACACACCAGATCAAGAAAAAGCTACTGCAGATGTAAAACGTGATATGGAATCGCCACATCCGATGGACCGTCTAGTATGTGGTGATGTTGGTTTTGGAAAAACGGAAATTGCTATAAGAGCAGCATTTAAAGCTGTTGCAGACAGCAAGCAGGTTGCAGTACTTGTACCAACAACGATTCTTGCACATCAGCATTACCGAACTTTTACTGAACGCCTCAAAGATCTACCGTGTACCATAGACTATATCAATAGATTTAAAACAGCAAAACAAATTAAAGAAACATTGGCAAAATTAGCTGAGGGGAAAATTGATATTATCATCGGTACTCATCGCCTAGTAAGTAAGGATGTTAAATTTAAAGATCTGGGCCTGATGATCATTGATGAAGAACAAAAATTTGGAGTCTCCGTTAAAGAAAAATTAAAACTATTACGTGCCAATGTCGATTCACTGACATTAACCGCAACCCCTATACCCCGTACATTACACTTTTCGCTGATGGGGGCGCGAGATTTGAGTTTAATCAACACGCCACCCCCCAATCGTCAACCTGTTCAAACAGAATTGCATGTATTCAATGAAACACTGATACAGGAAGCAGTATCCTTTGAACTGGAACGCGGTGGACAAGTGTTCTTTATTCACAACCGTGTTGCCGATCTTAAGCAACTAGGTGCTATGATTCAAAAATTAGTCCCTAATGCACGGGTAGGTATCGCGCATGGACAGCTTGAAGGTGATGATCTCGAAGATGTTATGCTTAAGTTTATCAATCACGATTTTGATGTATTGGTTGCCACAACCATTATCGAAGCCGGATTGGATATTCCCAATGCCAATACCATCATCATTAACCATGCGCATATGTTTGGTCTAAGCGATCTTCATCAGATGCGTGGACGTGTAGGTCGCTCAAATAAAAAATCATTCTGTTACCTGCTAAGCCCTCCATTATCTACACTTACGCCAGAGGCTTATAAACGATTATCAGCAATCGAAGAGTTTTCAGAATTAGGGGCAGGATTTAATGTCGCTATGCGCGATCTTGATATTCGTGGCTCAGGAAATTTATTAGGTGGAGAACAATCTGGGTTTATTGCCGAAATTGGTTTTGAGATGTATCATAAAATTCTTGATGAAGCAATTCAGGAATTAAAAGAAGACGAATTCTCAGATGTCTTTGCCGATGATAAAGACCACAAATATGTCTCCTTTACGCAGATCGACACCGATATGGAAGTATTGATACCTGATGAATATGTAACCAATATCAGTGAGCGATATAACCTATATACGGAAATATCGAAACTCGAAAATGAAGACCAACTGACAGATTTTGCAGTATCATTAGAAGACCGATTCGGTCCGATACCACATGAAGTCTTTGAATTGTTTAATACTTTGCGCCTACAATGGTTTGGAAAGCAGATTGGATTTGAAAAAATATCCTACAAGAAAAACACTTTAAAAGGATATTTCGTTAACAACCCAAAATCAACTTATTTCGAATCAGATCAATTTGGAAGAGTACTTGCTTTTGTTCAGCAGCACCCAGAGATTAGTAATTTAAAAGAAATCAAAAAGCAGCTTAGGCTGGCTTTAAGTAATGTGAATAGTATTAGTTATGCTTTAAAGCTTTTAAAAGAAATGGTATAATAGCATTTGTCATATGAGTACACGATCTAAAAAAGGTTTCTATTTAATGATAGAAACCTTTTTTAGATTATTCATTACAAAACAGATGTACCATCATCTGTTTTCACCTGTATTACGGTCAATTCCTTACCAAATTTCGCGAAATATTCTGGTGAGATCTTCTCGATAAGTGCGACAACAAAATCATTTTTCACAAGATTAATCGTGCAACCACCAAAACCACCCCCCATTTGTCTTGCCCCCAGCACCTCAGGAAACTGTTTGATAAAATCCACCAAATAATCTGACTCAGCACAGCTCACTTCATATTCTTGACTCAAACCATGATGTGACGCCAATAGATTTTGTCCTAATGCTTTTAAATTACCAGCTTTCAGATGCTCACATGCCTCATGCACGCGTTCGCTTTCTTCAACGACAAAACGTGTTTTTGTATATACTTCAGCATCTCTATCTTTCACAATTTCATCCAACATCGAAACCGACACATCACGCATATTGACAACTTCAGGATATTTTTCCTTAACCCAATCAATAGCTTGCTTGCATTGTTCCACACGCTTGTTATACGCAGTATCTCCTAATGCATGTTTTACATTTGTATTCAGTAAAATGATTGTATAACCATCCAATATCAGAGGAACATATTCATATTCTAAAGAACGGCAATCGAGCTTTAATACCTGATCCTTTTTACCAAACGTTGAAGCAAACTGATCCATAATACCGCATTTTACTCCTGCATAAGTATGCTCGGCCAATTGTCCAATTTTTGGAATCTCCAAACGTGGAATATTTAACTCAAAAAGCTCACTTAAAGCTAAAGTCGTAGCACATTCTACAGCGGCAGAAGAAGATAGACCTGCTCCTAAGGGAACATCACCATCGATATAAAGATTAAATCCACCAACCAATAAACCCCTTTTCTGGATTTGATCAACAACCCCCAAGATATAGTTAGGCCAATGTAAATCTGTTGGTGCAATAGCATTTAAACTGATCTCGTAGACGGCCTTGTAATCTTCGGCATATAAAGAGATCAACTCATCATCTCTTTTAGATACAGCAATATATACCGCTTTATCGATAGCCGCTGGCAGCACAAACCCGTCATTATAATCGGTATGCTCTCCTATGATATTAATTCTACCTGGGGACCGTACAATAATAGGCTCAGCTTGAAAAATGGATGTAAATTTATTCTGTATAGATTCTTTAGTAATCATAAATTAAACGTTTTTATAATGAGTCGTTGAGCAGTTTCTTAATTGTTGAGCTGCAAATTCGGGCGTAATATCACGCTGTGGATTTGCCAGCATTTCATAACCTACCATAAATTTCTTAACCGTAGCAGAACGTAACAATGGTGGGTAAAAATGCATATGCCAGTGCCATTCCGGAAAGTCTCCACTATTCACCGGAGCTTGATGCATACCCGCAGAATAAGGAAATGATGTATTAAATAAGTTGTCGTAGCGTGTTGTCAACAATTTCAAAATTGAGGCCAGCTGTTCTTTCTCCTGATCTGTGAAAGCTAATATATTCTGTACAGGTCTTTTACTTACGATCATCGTCTCATACGGCCATGATGCCCAAAATGGAACTAACGCAACAAAACTGTCATTCTCTTCTATAATACGTTCATTTTTTCTCAATTCTGCTTGAACATATGCACTTAGCATGGTAACACCATGATTGTCAAAATATGTCTTTTGATTTTTCGACTCCTTCTGAAGTTCCACAGGAACATGATTTTGTGACCAGATCTGACCATGTGGATGCGGGTTGCTACACCCCATTATAGCACCCTTATTTTCAAATATTTGAATATACTTTATCCACTCATGTTCAGCCAAAGCAGTAAACTCCTTTTGCCAAACATCTACTACCGCTTTTATTGCCAGAACTGACATTTCTGGAAGTGTCAGATCATGTCGTGGAGAAAAGGCGATAACTTTACAAATACCTTTTTCAGATTCCGCAATAAAAAGCTCATCTTCATTGATATCTGCCGTAGGCGTATCCTTCAAGAGTGCAGAAAAATCATTTACAAATACAAAACTCTCTTTATAATCGGGATTAACATCTCCATCAGCCCGTTCGTTCGTCGGACACAAATAACACTTCGGGTCGTATGATGGTCGTTGTTCTTGATTGTCATCTTCGACTTGTCCTTGCCATGGCCTTTTACTTCGATGTGGAGAAACGAGCACACGTTCACCAGTAAGTATATTCAACCGGGTATGAGGATCCGAATTAATTTCGAATGTTTGTTGCATGGTCTAATTTTTATTTCATAATTTTTGATCGTTAAAGATAGTAATTAGACTGTTAAAGAAAATGACAATGACAATAAAAAAATAAGCACTCGATTGAGTGCTTATTTTTTTTATTGTCATCAGCTAACATGTAGGAGAAGCATATTTAAATACCACATCCCTTATAAATGTTATTCTTTAATTATACGCGTGCTTTCGGATCATTCCCTTTTATAAGTTCAAAAATGGTGATCTCAGGCAATATTCCTACTCGACCCGGGTAACCTAAGAATCCATAGCCCACATTTACATAAAGTTGCTTATTGTTTTTTTCTCTATATAAACCGGCCCATTCTTTATACACATATTTTGCAGGACTCCATTGAACATTCTTAAGCCGAACACCAAACTGCATACCGTGTGTGTGCCCCGCGAACATGACGTCGATATCTGTATCTAGCACCTGAGCCCGCCAGTGCGAAGGATCGTGGGAAAGAAGTAATTTAACAGACTGTTCTTCTGCACCCAACAAAGCTTTTTGCAAATCGCCGTGCTTAGGGAATCGGCCGGTACCCCAGTTCTGTACACCAACAATAGCCAATTCTTCATTGTTAACTTTCAAAATCCGATTCTCATCATTCAAAAGATCCCAGCCCATTACTTTATGTGTCTCAATCAAGTCCTGAAGATTTTTTCTTTTGGCCGCTGAATCCTCTTTCCCAAAATAATAATCACCATAATCATGATTTCCTAAACTTGAGAATACACCTAAATCAGCCTTTACCCTTGAAAATATATCTTGATAATCACGCATTTCTGAAGCGACATTATTAACTAAATCACCAGTAAAAAAAATAGCATCTGGTTTTTCATTCAGTAATAAGTCAACTCCACCATTTACGGCTTTTCTATTATAAAAAGAACCCGAATGCACATCAGAAATTTGTCCAATCTTCATCCCGTGAAAAGCTGCTGGCAAATTTGGCAAGTATAACTTTTGACGACGCACACGATAATCATACGCTCCCGAAATAATTCCCCAGCTTAAAGGCACCAATGGCGACGCACCAACCAAAATCCCCGCCTTTGTTAAGAAATCTGACCTTGTGATCCCTTTAACTGGCTCTTCAGCGATTGGCATTTCCAACACATTGACCGCTTGTTTGATCGTTTTTTTCGGGGTCAACAGTCTCGTTAGCCAAAGTCCTCCTCTCCTCAAATCATCCAGAATGAGAACAAAGAAAAAGAAGAATTTAGAAGCTGCTGTGAGAAAAAAAGCAACTAAAAAAACGGAACGAACTAGTAGTGGAATATTAAATTTAAAGGAAATGATAACTCCTAGAGAAAGCAAAATTGAATAACCCCACCAAAGAATCCCAAAAGTTTTAGTCTTTGCAAACTTGATCTTTGTTGCCTTTAATGCAAAAAAGATATAAAAGTCCAATAGAAGAAGTACAATTACATTTACTATTAACATCGTATTTTTAAGTTAGTATTAAGCATTCAAAGCCAAGCGCTTCAATGCTTCAATCCACTTAGGATCACCGTTTAGACTTTCAACCAATTGAACCTCTTCACCTCCCAAATGCTTAAACTCATTAGCATATTCCACGCCAATTTCATCTATTGTTTCAATACAATCGGCAACAAATGCTGGACTAAATACCAATAATTTCTTCTTGCCTTTTTGTGCCAAGTCCTCTAATAAACTTGACGTATAAGGTTGAATCCAAGGTTCTTTGCCTAATCTCGATTGAAAACAGATGCTATATTGCTCCTTTTCAAGACCTAATTCTTGCGCAATTGCTCTTGTAGTTGCATGACATTGTGACAGATAACAAAAAGAATTGACCGTATTTTTACACGAATCACAACCATCCTCCGGACAACTTAACTGCCTGGTTGGATCAACTTTCCCCAATTGACGTACAGGAAGCCCGTGATAACTAAATACAATATGGTCAAAATGAGCAATATCATGCTGTCTTGCATGATCTGCAAAGGTTTCAATCATGAGTGGCTCTTGACAATAACTACTTACAAAACTCATATTCGGTAAATAATTCCATTTACGAATCAGTTCCATCACGCGGTCAATAACAGATCCACTGGTCGCAGATGCATATTGCGGAAATAAAGGAATAACACGAATCGAATCCAGAAGCATTCCCTCCATATTTTTTAAAGCATTTTCAATAGAAGGACTCTGGTAACGCATGGCCAATTCGACATGATAATCCTCCCCTAAAGAATCCTGCAAGAGATCACGCTGTATAATGCTGTAATGCATCAAAGGAGAACCTGTTTCCTTATCCCAGATTGTTTCATAAATTTTAGCAGACTTCGGAGCACGAGTAGGAGCTATGATTCCCCTAACTAAAAGTGTTCTATTGATATATGGAATATCAATTACCCTTCCGTCCATTAAAAATTCTGTTAAATATTTTCTTACATCTGATGTGGCAGGACTATCCGGAGTCCCCAGTTGAACTAATAAAATTCCTTTGGTAGCTTTCTTACTCATTTGAAACAAAAGTATGAAAATTAGATCGTAGATATTGCTATCTACGACAATATGAAATATTTATGACGCGTAATTGTGAGGTTATATTGCTTCTAAGTAAGCTTTGACTTCTTTCATCAGCCACATAGGTGTTGAGGTCGCTCCACAAATACCCACACGATCGCCTTCTTTGAAAACTGTTACATCAATCTCTCCAACTTCTGAAACAAAATAAGTATCAGGATTTTCTTTTAAGCAAACTTCAAAAAGAACTTTACCATTGGAAGATTTTTTACCCGAAACAAAAACAATTTTGTCATACATCTTGGCGAAGTGTACCAGATCTTCGTAACGATTAGAAACTTGGCGACAAATGGTATCGTTTGCTTTTACTTCATAGCCTCTCTTGATCAACTCATCTTTGATCTGATAAAACTTATCTACACTCTTCGTCGTTTGGCTATAAAGTGTAAAGGATGCTGGCAAGTCGGCATCATCCAACTCAGCAATATCCTGAAAAACTAAAGCTTCATCATTAGTTTGTCCCTGCAAACCAACAACCTCAGCATGGCCATGCTTCCCAAAGATGAGGATCTTCTCATCCTGATCAAAAGAAGTTTTAATTCTATTTTGCAACTTGAGAACAACGGGGCACGATGCATCAATTAGCGTAATATTATTCTCTAGAGCGATCTTATAAGTTTCTGGAGCTTCACCATGTGCACGGATAAGGACTTTTTCATGTTGTAAAGTGGGAAGAACATCATGAGCAATGATCCGCAAACCCTTTGCTTTTAGTCGAGCAACTTCTTCATCATTATGTACAATATCGCCTAGACAGTACAAATAACCATCTTCCTCAAGAATTTCCTCAGCCATGTCTATTGCATAGACTACACCAAAGCAAAAACCGGAATCCTTATCAATATCAACTGTTAGATTTAATGCCATAATAGTACAAAGTTAATCATTTCTAGACACGCAAAGAAAATACTTTTTATCAAAGAAAAAGTTACATAAAAATAGTCGTAATGATAATATAATATGCTTATCTTTCAGTTATTGGTGGAAATCATTACTTTTGCAAAAAAAATAACATTAATGGCAACTAACAGAACTTTTACGATGATCAAACCAGATGCAGTAGCAAATGGTCACATCGGCGCTATTTTGAATGATATTATTGCTGGTGGTTTCAAAATCGTAGCAATGAAATATATTCAATTGACTACAGAAACAGCGGGTGCTTTTTACGCAGTACACAGCGCGCGTCCTTTCTACGGAGAATTAGTAAACTTTATGACTTCAGGTCCTATTGTTGCTGTTATCTTGGAGAAAGAAAATGCAATTGAAGATTTCCGTACTTTAATCGGTGCTACTAACCCTGCTGAAGCTGCAGAAGGTACCATCCGTAACAAATATGCAAAATCTATCGATGCTAATGCGGTTCATGGTTCTGATTCAGATGAAAACGCTCAAATCGAAGGTGCATTTTTCTTTTCTCAATTCGAGAGATTTTAGTCTTAATCAAATCATATAAAAAAGGCTTGCAATAGTATTATTGCAAGCCTTTTTTATATCTAAAAACCTCGTTTCCCAAGATACTCATTCTCTTTAGCCGTCATCAACGTTTTATCTTCGGGTTTTTTATCATGGTATCCACATAAATGTAATACGCCATGCATAATCACGCGCTGTAACTCATCTTTACTATCAACTTTAAATTTAGCAGCATTTTCTGTAATACGCTCAACACTGATAAATATATCACCAGCAATCACATCATCATCTTCCGAGGAGTCAAAAGTAACAACATCTGTATAAGTATCATGATTCAAATACTGCTTATTAATTTCCAATAAATAAGCATCTGAACATAAGATAAAGCTTAGTTCACCAACACGTTTAAATCCTTCAGCCTTGATTGTATCCACAATCCACTGACGAATTTTTGCCTTTTCCTTTAATTTAAAATCAATATCTTCTACAAAGAATAGAATATCTTTTAATGCCATATTAAAATGCTTTAGTTTCCATATATGTCTGCAAGATCAAGGTTGCTGATATGGTATCCACAATACCCTTTTCTTGTCTTTTATTTTTTTTCTTACCGCTTTGAGCGATAACAGCAGCGGCCATTTTTGACGTAAACCGTTCGTCTATTTCAATAATAGGGATCAAAGGGTATGTTTTCTTTAACCGTCTTGCAAATCCTAAAATATGAATCGCAGACTCCGAATCCGTCCCGTCCATTTGCAAAGGCTTGCCCAATACAAACGTCTCCACCTGCTCTGTTTTAAAATAATCTTCTAAGAACTCCCAAATTTTATCCGGATGCACCGTCGTTAATGCTGTTGCAATTATTTGCATCGGATCTGTCACTGCAATACCGATCCTTTTTGTTCCATAATCAAAAGCCATTAATCTCATAACGATGCCTATCTTAAATATTTTGACAAAAATACGATTCTGTTTCTGTAAAATAGATTCCCTATTGATCAAAAAAAATCTATAAATTTGCTAGACTTTAAATTAAAATGAATGAAATACACCATATTAATTGGGCTTTTCTTAATGACTGTAAGTATAAAAGCAAATGCTCAAGATTACCAGGCGCTTATTCTAAAAGATCGCCAAGAAAAAGCTTTGAGTCTCTCCAAGTCAAAATTCGGTCCTTTACCGGCAGACCAGGTACAGTTTTTAGATTATTTCCCAGTAGATAAAGCATACCAAGTGACGGCGGACGTTACCTTATTAATAGGAGAAGAAACGTTCAAAATGCCCACTTACGATGGAACTAGCAACCCCTATAAACGTTATGCTATTTTAAATTTCACTTTAAACAATAAACCCTATCAACTGACAGTTTATCAAAGTGCGGCGCTATTTCAAAATCCACAATACAAAAACCACCTCTTTCTACCCTTTTTAGATTTAACAAACGGTCAGGAAAGCTATAGTGGAGGACGTTATATTGATTTATCAACGGAGGACATCATAAATGGCAAAGCAACTATAGATTTTAATACCGCTTACAACCCTTACTGTGCGTACAGCAATGGCTATCGCTGCCCTGTACCACCTCAAGAAAACATTTTAGAGACAAAGATTATGGCAGGAGAAAAAGCTTTTCATAAACAAAAAAACGAAAGACCAGTAGATATTCAGGCAGGACAAAATTTTAGCGCAGATGATCTTAAGATCATCAATAATGGTACAGAAACAGAAAAATTACGTGTGCTACAAATTACAAATGAGAAAGATCTGACTGTATTAACGACCACTTCTGTTGACCTTAAATTTGATGACCCATCGATCGCAATCTTAGAAAAAAGAATGTTTAGCACAGTCCAAGATCCAGAGCATGCTGGCGTTGGCATCGCGGCCCCGCAAATAGGAATAAATAAAAACTTAATTGTTGTACAACGATTTGATAAAGTAGGTGAACCTTTTGAAAGTTACATTAACCCTAAAATTATTTGGCGATCAAAATTCATCAGAAAGGGAGTTGAAGGATGCTTATCAATACCTGATCGTCGGGAAGAGGTACTTCGCAGTAATACCATCCGCTTACAATATATTAGTAAAGAAGGCAAAATAAAGGAGGAAAATATTGAGGGGTTTACTGCCGTTATTTTTCAGCATGAAGTAGATCATTTATATGGAATACTTTACCCAGACCGTGTGGAAGAGGCTCAAAAAGAAGAATTTGAACCCCTAAGTGATAAAATGCAGTTTTATATTAAGCCAAATACGTTACGCCCTTAATAAAAAAATGGATCGCTATGGATCTTATTAAAAATATCCATAGCGATCCATTGTTACTTGAGCATCACCGATTGGCATACAATCATAAATTTCTCCTTTACCATAGAGATCTGCTTGATAAAAGAAAAATATTTTGCAAAATGAATTAATTCAATAGCTATGACTTATTATCCCTAGCTATTAATTCAAACGATCTAAGTCCTGTTAGAAAAGGCAATGACCCTATAGCAACAAATACATTTCCTACCACCTGTATTTGGTAAATCGTAAACAAATGACCTCCCTTCATGACAGTTGAAACAACTTACTATCTAATAGGGATCATCTTATAATTTCCTTAAGTTTTTATAGTGTGATAATAGAGGGTTTGTAGAGGGTTCATAGAGGTAAAGCTCTATAAATCCTCTACAAACCCTGCCTTTAAGCTATTAAATATTCCTACTAAAATCTAACAAGATTCAAAGGTGTCTCTCATAAGATTCCCAGCAAATCTATATGTCTATCTAAGAGAGGTAATGCGTCCAAAACTTAAGACAAAAAAAAGAGCATAAAATCTATTTATGCTCTTTTTTTCAATCTTCATCGCATCAAAGCTACTGATTGAAAATAGATATTTTTTAATGTGACAAGGTAGGTAGCCTAACGGGCGATCATCTTGATTTCAAATAGCGTATTCCAAAGTTTTCCAGTGACAAACAATCTTTTACCTGCTTGATCATAGGCGATACCATTCAACTCATTATCGTATTGTGCATGCTGATAGATCCCAACTAAATTAATTCGACCTTCTACGATTCCAGTTTCAGGATTTATAATAGCAATAACATCCTTTTCATATACATTGGCATACACTTTACCATCAATATACTCCAGTTCATTTAGAAAATTCACCTGACCATTTTCGTCATAAACATCAACAGAACTCATTTCTTGCTGTGTATTCGGATCTAAAAAATATAATTTATTGGATCCATCAGACTTAATTAATCTTTTGCCATCGTAGGTTAAGCCCCAACCTTCTTTACTATCCTTATAAGGAAAAGTTTTCTCCAGTTCAAAACTTGATTTATTAAGAACAAAACCTTCCATATTTTTCCATGTCAACATCACGATTTTATCTCCCATGATGGTCATTCCTTCACCAAAATATTTTTCTGAATCAAACTCTTTTTTCTGTAGCACTTTACCAGTTTTTAAGTCAACGCGTCTCAAGGAGGTAAGTGTACCTCCGCCACTACCTGTTGACTCATACAAAAACCCATTTTCATATTGTAACCCTTGGGTAAATGCTGTCGTATCATGTGGAAATTTATTGACAATTTCGAACCCATATTCTTTTGGAGCTGGTGGCACTATAGTGATGTATGCGTTTGCACTATCAATACTTGTTCCTTGATATACCTTTGCAGAAATATTGCGTGTACCCAAGGCTAAGTTCTTACTGTCTACCTGCACTGCAGAAGTATCTTTTCCAGAAGCAACCATCTTATCATCGATATAATATACAACCGAGTCCAGATCAGGTGAATTAAATTTGAGCTGAAATTGAATTGGATCACCTAGCTGAATTGATTGGCTAGCATCGGGTTTAGCAAACTCCAGTTTACCTGACTTCTTCGTTTTACAGGCACTTAAACCAAGTACTAAACCTAAGAGGATATAGGTTGTTTTTTTCATATTAAATCTACTTTTATTCATTCCAAAACGCATCTTTGATGTGTTCTAATTGTATGTTATCTTTATCTGTGATGAGAACTGATATAATGTCAAAGCGAATTTCTCCAGTCACATCATATTTTTTCAAATATACATCTGCAGCTCTTGTCAATTTTCGTTTCTTCTGCCAGTCAACAAACTCAAACGGTTCTCCGTAATCAAGCTTACGACGAGTTTTTACCTCAACAAAAACTAAAATACCGGCATCTCTGACTATCAAATCTACTTCTAAATTCTTATATCGCCAATTTCTTAACAAAATTTCACACCCTAAATCCTGCAGAAATTTTTCCGCATAAGACTCTCCTAATTTGCCGAATTCAAGATGCTTGGCCATACTTTACTTGACTACGGTATTTCCGAGTAATCCTCCTAACATCTTCTCGGCATCTTTAAGTTTTTGATATTTGAAAATTAAAACTTCGACATTCGCGTCATCCTTTTCCGTCTTTAGCTCTTCACGGATCTTGACCATTTCACGGGTTATTTTACGTTTTTTGATGCGGTAAATCGAAGTGATAACAAGCACTTTTAAATGCTCATATTCTTGAGTTACATAGATTTTACGTTTATCATCATTCCAGTTTTCACTCAGATTGTACTTGGACGCAACACAGTTAATAGCAAGCTCAGCAACAGCAGCGTCTTGATTAGAGTAAAACTGCTTAGCCTCCGGTATTTCAAATTTTTCAACCGCCTCACGATAAACATTTAAGATAAAAGCTGCGGCCTTGTCCTCAAAATTGACATCAGCGATATTACTTAGTAAAACCCCTGCTACTGGTATATCTCCGTCCCCTTCCCAGGTCGCCAGATAGTCGCCATAATTGATAAGAATCCGTATAATTTCACGTTCTTGAAGTATTTCTGAAGTAATCTGCTGCGCAGGTGTCTCTGGTGCCAGCGGCGCGGCACCACCTCTTTCTTCATCGGTCATGAAAAAATCTGCAGGAGGTCCATCCATTGGTGGAGCCCCTGCCCCCATAACCGGAGTACTCTTCTTAGTGAAATCCTTATCTGCTTTCTTAGATTTTGAAATTCGGATCTTATTTAATTCTGAAAGTAAGATTCGCTCTTCAATATCCAATAAATTACTGCACTCCCGTATAAAAACTGAAACTTTAATTTCATCCGGAATCAATGCGATACTCTCAACGACATCACGGATCACCTCTGCCCTTTTTATCGGATCATTATTGGTATCGCGAAGTAAAATTCTAGTTTTATAAAAAATAAAATCTTGTTGATTCTCTTTGATATAGGACTTAAATACGGAAGAACCATAAGTCTTTACATACGAATCGGGATCATTACCATCTGGGAAAAGCAAAATCTTAACATTCAAACCTTCCTCCAGCAACATATCCGTTCCCCGAAGAGAAGCTTTAATCCCAGCTTCATCTCCATCATAAAGAATTGTTACATTTTTTGTGAAGCGCGCAATAAGTCGAATCTGTGCTGTCGTCAATGATGTACCTGATGAAGATACCACATTTTCTACACCTGCTTGATGGGTAGATATTACATCTGCATATCCTTCTACCAAATAGCAGTTATCCTCCTCCATAATTGCTTTTTTCGCAAAATTGAGTCCATAAAGCACATCTGACTTATGGTAGATATCACTCTCTGGTGAGTTTAC
The DNA here is from genome assembly GCF_012030425.1 of Sphingobacterium sp. B16(2022). GTDB lineage: Bacteria > Bacteroidota > Bacteroidia > Sphingobacteriales > Sphingobacteriaceae > Sphingobacterium > Sphingobacterium anhuiense. Next base: position 242,042 of record NZ_JAAUVN010000004.1, read on the forward strand.
ATATTTGGGAACTTTCTTATCTGTCTTTAATGTCCTTCCTCCGAAACCGATTACTCTTCCAGTCAAATTATGGATAGGAAACATAACACGTCCGCGGAAACGATCGTATAAGCTTTTATCATCGCGCTCGATCGCAAGCCCAATTTCCTTCAGATAGTCGGGATGAAAACCCGCTTTGGTCGCTGCATCAACAAGTGCAGTCCAATTATCGGGGGAATAGCCCAATTCAAATTTTTTGATGATATCTTCCCGATAGCCACGTTCCTTAAAGTAGTGCAGGCCAATAACCTGCCCCATCTCTGTGGTCCACATTTCATCTTTGAAAAATTTACTGGCCCATGCGCTCAACACATATAAACTTTCTCTCTTATCTTGAGCCGCTAACTGTGCTGGCGAGCGTTCAACCTCTTCAACCTCTATACTGTATTTATTAGCGAGGTATTTAATGCCTTCCGGATAAGAAAATTTCTCTAGTTCCATCACGAACTTCAACGAATCTCCTCCAACCCCACATCCAAAACATTTATAGATTCCTTTGGAAACAGAAACGTGAAAAGATGGCGTCTTCTCATGATGAAAAGGACAGTTACCAATAAGCGATGTACCCCTCTTTTTCAAGTCTACAAAATCACCTACAACCTCCTCTATTCGAGCAGCATCCAACACCTTATCTATTATCTCTTGCTTGATCAATTTCGTATCCTTTTATAATCAGTAAATTTAATAAATATATAAGCAATTACAACATCAAATTCATCGGCATTTCTGCTATCCAAACTAAATATTTTACTATTTTTGCAATACCATAAGAATGCTGAAATAGAAAGCTATGTCATTTAATATCAAAAAAATCTGTTGTATCGGTGCTGGATATGTAGGCGGACCGACGATGTCTGTTGTTGCCCAACAATGTCCTCATATCCAAATCACCATTGTTGATGTCAATGTCGAACGTATTGCGGCCTGGAATGACGAAAATTTGGATAACCTTCCGGTCTACGAACCAGGGCTGACAGCGATTGTCGCTGAGGCAAGGGGTCGTAATCTATTTTTCTCTACTGATGTTGATAAAGCTATAGATGAAGCAGATATGATTTTTATTTCTGTCAATACCCCTACCAAAAACTACGGCAAAGGAAAAGGGATGGCTGCTGATCTCAAATACATTGAATTATGTGCGAGACAAATTGCTTCTGTTGCAAAAACAGATAAGATTATTGTCGAAAAATCTACTTTACCTGTGCGTACTGCAGCAGCATTAAAAAGTATTCTCGACCATACAGGCAATGGTGTTAATTTTCATATCCTATCCAATCCAGAATTTTTAGCCGAAGGTACTGCTATTCAAGACTTATTAGCCCCGGACCGCGTGTTAATTGGTGGAGAAAATCAAGAAGCAATTGATACGCTCGTAAAAATTTACCAAAATTGGGTTCCTGACACTAACATTTTGACGACTAACTTATGGTCTTCGGAATTATCTAAATTGACGGCAAATGCCTTTTTGGCACAACGCGTTTCATCGATAAATTCGATCTCTGAACTCTGCGAAAAAACAGGTGCCAATGTGGATGAAGTTTCTAAAGCAATTGGCATGGATACCCGTATTGGTTCAAAATTTTTAAAGGCATCTGTTGGGTTTGGCGGTTCCTGTTTTCAAAAGGATATTTTAAACCTTGTGTATATTGCAAGAAGTTATGGTCTGAATGAAGTCGCAGATTATTGGGATCAGGTCATCATCATGAATGATCACCAAAAACAGCGCTTTGCAGATAATATCATCCAAACTTTGTACAATACAGTATCAGGAAAGAAAATTACATTCTTGGGATGGGCTTTTAAAAAGGATACAAATGACACTAGAGAATCTGCAGCTATTTACGTTGCTGATTACTTATTAAGTGAACAAGCTGAAATCACGATATACGACCCTAAAGTCACAGCCGAACGTATCTACGCTGATCTCGATTATTTAAATACAAGAAGTCCTGAAGAAAATAGAGCACTTGTAAAGGTCGTAAATGATCCCATTCAGGCATGCCAAGACGCCCATGCTATTGCTGTGTTAACGGAATGGGAGGAGTTTAAAAACTATGACTGGTACACCATAAAACACCAAATGAAACGACCCGCTTTTATATTTGATGGCAGAAAACTGTTAAACAGAAAGTACCTGGAAGATCTAGGATTTAAATATTATGCTATCGGTGAATAAGTCTATGCATTTCTGTAATAAAAAAAGGGTTGTTTGAAAACAACCCTTTTTTATTTACCAATTTTTTATGTATTGGGTTCGAGAGAAGTCCGAATATTATTTATTTGATTCGTATATAAATTAACATCGGACTTTAATAGTGCCTGTAAAGCCTTTTAAAAGAATAGAAGAAGAAAGTGGAAAAGGCCTACAGGACTTTTTATCTTTAGCTGGACATCATCTGATATATTTCGCTCATGTAAGTGGATTCTGACAGTGCATCCGAAAAATCATTCCATTCGGTTTCATTAAAAACAAAAACAATTTCTGGACAAGGTGTATCAATCAATACGCGCATATCACCATCAGGAAAGCTAAAATAGTTCCCTTTCACATTACTTCTCATCGTTGCGGAAACAAAGGACTCAAACTGAAGATAACCTAAACTTAATAGGAAAGAGTCTTGCCAGATATAAAATGTTTTACACTTCGTGCAATAACTGATATGAGATTTGCCTTTATGGCTGAGAACGACTGATTGACACATATGATTCGCTTTATTTAAAACATGACACCTTGTATGTATTTAGACTAATTATAAATAATAATCAAATGTAAAGATTAATTCCGAATCTGACGAATAAAAAAACAAAAAAAGGAGCAAAAATAATTTTGCTCCTTTTTTTGTTTTTTTTTGTGTTTAATTCAAGCCACGCTTAATTAACAAATATTTCGGATCTGGATCCGCTCCTCTAAATGTTTTATACATTTGTGCAGGATCTCCTGTATTTCCTTTTTCTAAGATATTACGACGAAATGAATCTGCTGTTGGCTGATCATACAATGACTTTTCTTTAAAAGCTGCAAAAGCATCTGAGTCTAATACCTCCGACCAGATATAGGCATAATAGCCCGCCGAGTACCCACTGGCAAAAATATGTTGGAAATAGGTACTTCTGTAACGTGGTATTATTGCATCAATTAAACCAATCTTCTTCATAGCTCCTTTTTCAAAATCATTGATATCTCCAGTAATAGGTGATGTCGTTGCATGATAGTTCATATCTAATAAAGAAGCTGCCAAATACTCTACAGTCGCGAAACCTTGATCAAACGTTCCAGCCTTCTCCATTTTAGCAATTAAAGAATCTGGAATTGCTTCTTTAGTTTTATAATGCTTTGCATATTCTTTCAATACTTGTGGATCTGCAGCCCAATTTTCCATAATCTGAGATGGGAGCTCTACAAAATCTCTTGAAACAGATGTTCCTGCTAGACTTTTATATTTTACATTCGATAATAAACCATGTAAAGCATGTCCAAATTCATGAAACAAAGTACTCGCTTCATCAAAAGTTAATAATGCCGGTTGGTCACCAACAGGTTTTGTGAAATTACAAACGATCGAGATTACAGGAGCATTACGCTTTCCTTCTGTTTTACTTTGATTACGGTAAGATGTCATCCATGCACCACTTCTTTTAGATTCGCGAGGAAAAAAATCGGCATATAATATACCTAAGTGAGAGCCATCTTTGTCTTTTACTTCGTACACCTCAACATCTTTTTGGTATACAGGAACGTTGTTTAAAGCAACGAACGTCAATCCATATAATTTATTAGCGACAGCAAATGCGCCTTCTCTTACTGTAGGCAAACTAAAGTAAGGTTTGATTTCATCTTCGTTTAATGCGAATCTTTTTTTACGGATAATCTCTGTATAGTATCTCCAGTCATAAGGGGCTACTTCAAAATTACCCCCCTCTGCTTTTATCTCTTTATTGATATCAGCAGCTTCGCCTTTTGCTTTATTAAGTGCCGGAGTCCATAATTTATTTAACAATGCATATACATTTGCGGGATTTTCAGCCATAGATTCTTCTAAAACAAACGCTGCATGAGATGCATAACCCAATAATTTAGCTTTTGCTAATCTAAGATTTGAAATCTTGCGTAAGTTTTCTTTATTATCAGTAGCATCATCATGATTTCCTTGTGTTTGGTATGCTTCCCAGATTTGTTTTCTTAATTCTCTGTTTTTAGCGTATTGCAAGAATGGCATAATAGAAGGATTCTGCAAAGTAAAAACCCATTTTCCTTCTTTACCCTTAGCTTTTGCATCTTCAGCAGCCGCTGATTTTAAAGCCTCTGATAGACCTTCTAATTGTGAAGCACTATCGACAACCAATTCAAAAGCTTTAGACTCAGTCATCAAATTCTGTCCGAATTGTAATGTTAATGACGATAATTCAGAATTAATTTTCTTCAATTTCTCTTTATCAGCATCTTTTAAGTTAACTCCCGCACGAACAAACGATTTATAGGTCTCTTCCAACAATTTATTATCTTCACTATCTAAACCTAACGATGATTTCTTAGACCAAACAGCTTTTACTCTTTCAAATAATTTCGCATTTAAAGAAATTTCATCATTATGTGCAGACATAATGGGCACTAATTCTTTAGCAATTGCTTTTATACTATCGTTAGTATTTGCCTGATTCAAATTATAAAAAACGGTAGATACATTACCCAATAATTTTCCAGCATTTTCTAATGCAACAATGGTATTGGCAAATGATGGATCTTCGGAATTATTTATAATTGTATCAATCTCTAAATTATGCACCTTAAGCGCTTCTTCAAAAGCGGGTTTAAAATGTTCATCTTTAATTTTATCAAATGGAGGAACATTAAATGGAGTATCGTATGCTAATAATAGCGGGTTATCTGTCATTTGTTTATTTTGTTCGCAACCAACAAAGGCTGTTGCCACAATTAAAAAAAATGGCAAAAGTCGTTTTTTCTTCATTATATATCTTTTTATTCTCGCAATAATTTGGGCAAAGTTACAAATATTTGTGTAAGTAATACTTTTTAGAAAGATCAAAATAAGTATTGTATATTTATCACAATATTGTAATAACCAGAAAAGTACTGAAACTATTTTATAATTTTGTTGTCTCATAGCATAAATCTTCATTAATGAATAATATCAATCATTTTTTCTTGTACTGCGCAGGTGTACATGAAGAGACATTAAAAAAATATCCGCAAGAACATAATAAGTATGTGGCTATTGGTGCTACCATTTTCTTCACGGGTCTTTTTGCCTCCCTTTCTGGTGGCTATGCTATGTATTTTGTTTTTAGTGGAACCTATCTAGATTGGCTTTTAGCAATTGTATTTGGTATCATATGGGGTCTAATGATCTTCAATATGGACCGTTATATTGTATTGAGTATTAATAAATCGAAAACAGGTGGCTTTCAATTCTTACAGGCTTTACCACGGATATTACTTGCCATATTAATTGGTATCGTTATTTCAAGACCTTTAGAGCTTAAAATTTTCGACAAAGAAATAAGAGAAAATTTAAAGACAACCTATATTGCCAATGAACGAGCTAAGATAGACAGTCTAAATATTATTTTTAACAAAAAATATACGTTTGATCTCACTCAACTTAAATCACTTACCACAGAAAGAGATTCCCTTGATGCAAGAATCAAAGCCGATCGACAAAAGCTCAACTTTGAAATCTTCGGTAATAAAACAACCGAAACATCTGGTGTAGTAGGATACGGACCATATGCAAAACGAAAAGAACTTGAATTAGAAAAATCAACAGTATATCTTGACAGTTTACGTAGCTCAATTATAGCTAAAGAGCGCTTAATACTTGACAAACAAAAAGCGGAAGGTATATTAAATCAAAAAGGGCTTTCAAATGCCAGTTTGGATAGCGCTGTTAATCTGGCTGGATTTGCTGACCGAAATTCAGCCCTTGGAAACCTTAAGTTTAAAGCTAACGGACAAGTGGATGAAGCAACTGCAAATGCGGTTACTTTCATCGGATTACTTTTTATTTTCCTTGAGTGTTTACCGGTATTCGTTAAGCTTCTTTCAGGAAGAGATGCTTATGATAAGGCGATCTACAATCAACGCATAATCGATGAATATGAATCGGATGCTTATACCGTTACGGAGAAAGCTGCTATAGACCATTTAAAAGATGCTTCTATCGATATATCGATCAATAAAAGACTTAAGAAAATGAACGAAGAAATATTTGGAATCAATTTGCTTATTTGCCTTAGCACCTAATTTCTTCAGATTCTCCACGCGCTTAATCACATTACCAGCGCCGAAAGATAGTTTTTTAGAAGCATCTTCATGGCTTTTCAATGCTTTTTGCAATTGTGCCTGTACTTGATCCATATCTGTTAAAAATCCGTGGAATTTGTCATAAAGTGCTCCGGCTTCCTTGGCAATTTCAATAACATTACGTGTCTGTCTTTCTTGTTTCCAGATACTAGCTATGGTACGTAAGGTTGCTAAAAGCGTAGATGGGCTTACAATTACGACCTTTCTATCCCATGCATCACTAAAAAGATCTGGTTTTTCGGAAACCGACATACTCAAAGCAGATTCTATCGGCATAAAGAGTAAGACAAAATCTGGAGATTCAATACCATACAATTCATGATAATTTTTTGCAGAAAGGTCTTTGACATGATTTTCCACAGATAAAATATGCTGTCTTGCAAAAACAGCACGATCGATATCATCTTCTGCATTTACCCAACGCTCGTAAGCTATCAAAGAAACTTTCGAATCGACAATCAGATGTTTATTTTCGGGCAAATCAATAATGGCATCGGGTTGCATTCGTCTCCCATCAATATCTGTAAATGATGCCTGCAATCTAAATTCACGATCCTTCACAAGCCCCGAGCGTTCCAGAACACGTTCTAAGATTACCTCGCCCCAATTTCCCTGTTTCTTTGCGTCACCTTTAAGAGCACGCGTCAAGTTGGTCGCTTCATCCTTAATCCGCAAACTTTGCTCCATCAGCTGTTGCACCACACCTTTCAAAGAGTTTCTTTCTGCGGCTTCCTGCGAATAAGTTTTATCCACTTTCTCTTCAAAAAGTTTGATTTTTTCTTTTAAAGGATCTAAGATCAATCCAATGGACTTCGAATTGGTTTCTGTAAATCGAAGTGTCTTTTCTTCTAAAATTTTATTGGCAATGACCTGAAACTCGGTATTAAATTGGCTTTTAATAGCAGCAATCTCCACTTTCTGCTCCTGAAACTTATCTTGCTGCGCCTCATAAAAAGAACGCGTGCTCTCTAAAGAACGTTCAACGATCAGTACATGCTCCCGTTCTTTTTCCAGTTCATCACGCAACATCGCCCGCTCTTGCAATAAACTCTGTTCACGTTGCTGCACTTTTGCCAGTTCTATTGCCATTAATTCCTTCTCCTGTCTCCACTGATTATCATCTTGATGTGAATCCTTCTTTTTCAAAGAAATTACAATTAGAACAACTAATAAAATGATAACGATAATAATATACACTGTTTCCATAAATTCACTTAACTAAATAAAAAATGGTCTTTTCAGACCATTAAAACTACTGTAACTTTTGATGAGTTCGCCACCAAAGGTCAGGCATTTCACCTGTAACAGCCATCTGATAGTCCTCATATCGACAAGGAACCAAATGATACCTTTCATTAACAGAACGTGACCCAAAATATGGAACTTGCATCCACCAGCGATCTGATTTTTTACTTTTAACAAATACCAATTCATGTTCCTCATTTTCCAGGGTCGTTCTATAGATAATATAAGACGATTTTGGTAATAAAGGGGTATCCTGCTTACGGTTATAAAAGCCATCTATAAAGCACCAGATCATCTGGGATACCAACATGGCTGTTTGCTGCATGGGATCATAAGATGGGTTAAATTCATAGAACCCGATTGAAGAACATTTATCTGACATCCCTGCGTAACGTGCAATCTGGCAGGCTTCATCGCCAAATAAACCATTTGGCATTGCATTCGCATTGCCCGAAGCTTCAGAAGCACGGATAGCTCCAATATCAAAACTAACCATATCAGCGGCTCGCACCAGCGGTTCAGATTGATCCATTCGACCGGCTATTGCACCGAGCCTAGTAGCATTGAAGAATAACTTATCGTACATATTCAACGATTCTTTACTTACCAAATAGGTCTGATATGCAATATTATTTAAATTAAATAAGTAATCGGGTTCGTGCAGAATAATATGGTTCAAATATGATCTTGAATCCAGTGCAACCTGTTCACCACTTTCCTGGTTCAGATCAAATCGACCATCTATTACGGCCACTTCCACCTTTTGCCCCAGATTTTGATAGCCTAAGTATTGTGCATAGGTCAGATCCTGACCACCACCAATTATTATGGGAACGATATCATCGGCTAATAATTCTTCCACAACTGCTCTAAGTGCTGCGTAAGTATCTTTTATCGTTGCCCCCTCTTTAATATTACCGAGATCAACAGCGTTGATTGCATAATCCCCTTGGTAAAGCTGATACAAATGTTTTCTTATCGCATCAGGAGATTTTGCACAGCCCTGATTATTAACAGCAGCACGATCTTCTTCTACGCCAATTATAGCCAATTGTGGCTTATCGTCTTTATCCCAAGTCGGAAATTGATTGTCATAAAAACGAACAACATTGCCAAGTTGCGAACGAAAAAATCCTTCTTCAGGAAATAGCTTTTGGGTAACAATCGGACTAAAAAAAACGGATAATGACATATGATGAATTTGTGTTGACGGTAATCAAAAATTAAAACCTTGCCTTAGACAAATATCCATTTATTAACTTACTTTTGAAAACATTATTTTTAACGTTATCTTTAACATGTGATATTAATAACAGGAGGAACCGGATTTTTAGGGGCTACATTGATCAAGCAATTGATCGATTTAGGAATTGATGTGATAGCTACGAAACGCTCAAACTCGATAATTCCAGAACAGCTATTATCATCGTCTTTAATCCAATGGATTGACGCTGATATTTGTAACTACTTTGATCTTGAAGAAGCATTCCAAAATATCACTGAGGTGTACCACTGTGCCGCTGTCGTATCTTACCAAAAACAAGATGCGGTGAACATGAAAAAAGTAAATGTTGAAGGGACCGCTTATGTTGTCAACCTTTGTCTAGCACATCAGGCCAGACTTGTTCATGTCAGTTCTGTTGCTGCATTAGGATCCAGTAAAAATCAAGCTCCTGTTAGTGAAAAAGACTATTGGGAATATGAGTCTTCGTTATCCAACTACGCAATTTCAAAATATGAAAGTGAAATGGAAGTTTGGAGAGGTATTGCGGAAGGTTTAAATGCTGTTATCGTAAATCCATCTGTTATCATTGGAGCTTCCTCTGGTGCAAAAGGTTCCGGTGCAATATTTTCATTAATCAATAAAGGATTAAAATACTACCCAACAGGTACTGTTGGTGTGGTTGATGTTGAAGATGTGGCTTCCATTATGCGCAATCTAATGGCACTAAAAAATATTTCAGGAGAGCGTTTTATTATCAACAATGTGAACCTCAGCAATAAGGAACTACTGGAGAAGGCAAGTGCCTTGATGGGTAAAGCAGCTCCTAAAATAGCAATCCCTCCTGCTGTACTGATGATCGCAGCTACGCTAGCGACTGCAGTTGCATCGATAAAAAAGGAAAAATCGACCCTTACAAAAGATAGCGCTAGGGCTTCTAGCGAGAAGCTAGCCTATACAGATGCAAAATTACAACAGGCATTAGCTTTTGAATATAAACCTTTAGAAACGACCTTAAAAGAGATAGCTGTACGCTATAACTGACAATAAATAATCTAATCCTAAACTCAAACTAAACCGTGAAAAATTATTACATCATTGATTTTGACAGTACCTTTACGCAAGTAGAGGCTTTGGACGAATTAGCAAAAATTTCGCTAGAACATCATCCTGACAGGGAAAAGATATATCTTGAAATTGAACGCTACACCAATCTTGCAATGGAGGGTAAACTTTCATTTCGTGAAGCATTAGCTGGTCGTGTCCAATTACTACAAGCAAATAAAAGTCATCTCGACAAACTTATTACACACCTGAAAAAGAAAGTCTCTACTTCATTCTCAAGAAATAGAGAGTTTTTTAAAAAAAATTCGGACACCGCTTGGATTGTATCTGGAGGATTTAAAGAGTTCATTACGCCAGTTGTTATTCCTTATAATATCAAAAAGGAAAATATCTACGCGAACACCTTTATATTTGATGAGCATGATAATATCATCGGATTTGACGAATCAAATCCTTTATCGGATGAAGGCGGTAAAGTAAAATTACTACAGGAATTAAAAATAGATGGTACTATTTACGGCATCGGTGATGGGTATTCTGATTTTCAATTAAAAGAATCCGGGCTTATTGAGAAATTCTTTGCATTTACTGAAAATATTTCCAGAAAAACTGTCACTGAAAAAGCGGATTTTATTACACCTAGTTTTGATGAATTTCTATATGTCAATAATTTACCCCGCGCTATTTCCTACCCTAAAAATCGGATTCTTTGTCTGATCGTCGGAGAGGTTCCTGAAATTGCTTCTCATATATTAAAAAGAGATGGATTTTCTGTGCGCACAAAAGACACTTTTGAAGAAAAGTATACAAAAGACGTCGGCATGCTTTTACTTGGAAAAGATATCTCTGTTTCTGAAGATCAATTATCCCGTGCCGATAAGCTCAAAACGATTGGCGTTTTAGGTGATGCAAAAAATCATCTTAACAAAGATATTTGCAATGCAAAAGGCATTGTTGTTTTTGATGACAAAAAAGACAAAAAGAGAAACGCCGAATTTATTCCGAGAAGAATGGCCGACTTCATTAATAATGGAGATACCTACATGAGTCGCAATTTTCCAAATCTATTGCTTCCTAAAGTAAAAGATGTTACACGTTTACTTCATATCCATAAAAATGTACCTGGTATCATGGCGCAGATTAATCTTGTCTATGCTCAAAATGATATCAATATCATATCTCAATTTCTGATGACTAAGGCTGATATAGGCTATGCTGTCACGGATATCAAAGGTGAATATGACCGGGATTTAATCAAACAACTTAAAAAAGTTCAGAATACCATAAAATTTCGAATTTTATATTAAAATAAAAGCGGGAACTTATAGTTCCCGCTTTTATTTTAATAATAATATATTGTTTTTGGTGTCACACAGACATCCAAAGGAATATCGTGCGGATCGATGTCCTCGATTATCGCTATAGGTTCAAAAAATGAAAGACCGACCTTTTTAACATCAGGTCTGCATAAAGATAAAAAGCGATCGTAATAACCTTTTCCATATCCAATCCGATTCCCAGCCTTATCTGAAATTAATAAGGGAACCAGCACCATGTCAATACTCTTTTCGTCAACATAAACTCCTTCTACCGGTTCGAGTATGCCCCATTGATTATGAGCTAATGCCAACTTATCATCATAAATATAATGACTCATCACATTAGACTGTAAATTCGATTTGGAGATAACAATTTGAATCTCCGGAAACTTTTCCTGCAAATATGAAATGAGTAGCAGCGTATTAGGTTCATGAAATTTCAGTATTGGCAAAAAGACATGACAAAATTTCACGTTTTGCCATTCCAAACGCTTTAAATTTTCTAACAGACCCAAATTTAGATCAATCTCTTCAGACGGAGCTAATCGCGATCTTAAATGCCGATAATATGTCCTGAGTTCATTTTTGGTCATCATAATAGAAAAAAAAACGGCCTTGCAGCTGGGTGCTAACAAGACCGAATAATCAACCTAAACCTAAATCTTAATATTATTTAACACGCTCGATGTAATCACCTGTTTGCGTATCAATTCTTACTTTATCTCCTTGATTAATAAAAAGAGGTACTTTAATTTCAACTCCAGTTTCCACTGTTGCATTTTTTAATGCATTTGTTGAAGTATCTCCCTTTACTGCAGGCTCTGTGTATGTTATTTCTAATTCAACACTTTTAGGAGCATGCGCCATAATTGCTTCATCACTTTCAAATGCTACAATTACGTTCATACCCTCTTTCAAGAATCGTGCCGAAGTTCCAAACAAGAACTTAGGGATATTAAACTGTTCGTAAGTGGTATTGTCCATTACAACGAAAAAGTCTCCCTCCTCATATAAATATTGATAATCGTTTGTTTCAACACGAGCAATCTCAACACTTTCGTCAACTCGAAAACGGTATTCTACTAATTTACCAGTTTTCACATTACGCATTCTCGCTTGATAGAAAGCACGTAAATTACCTGGTGTACGATGTATAAATTCCTCAACAGCGACTAACTCACCGTTGAATCTTAAAACATTTCCTGACTTAACGTCTGATGCTTTTGCCATGATTTAAACTTTTATAATTATTTTCTGAGTCACAAAACTACAAAATCTAATCTTTTAATAAAAATCTAATAATTATCAACTTTTATAATCTGAAATAGACAGGGTCTGGTCACAAAAATTATATTCCTTCTCTTGGTTGGAACAAATGATAAACAATCGATCTGCACGCTTTGTTTTATCAACCAATTCTAAGTACCATCCTTCACCTGCGGTATCCAAATTACTAGTTGGTTCATCCAATAACACGAAAGCAGAATCACTGCAACAAGCTAAAGCCAATTTGACACGTTGCTTCATTCCTGAGGAAAAAAATTTCAGTTCTTTGTCTATTGCATTTTCCAGGCCTAATAAGTGTACAACCTCAGGTTCACTATATCCGCTTAGATAATTCTTAAATTTAAAATGAAATTGTATTTGCTCTCGTAACGTAAATTCTTCTATTAATTCTACATAGGGCGTAGCGAGCGAAAGATATTGAAAAACCGACTCAACATCCACTGCTTTATCATTCATTTCATAATAAATACTTCCAGCGGAAGGCGCTAAACTTCCCGAAAGCACTTTTAACAAAGTGGACTTTCCTGAACCATTAGGTCCAAGTATGGCGTATGACTTTCCGGATTCAAACTCATATGTAATATGTTTAAAAATCCATTCCCGATTATAACGCCGACCTACATCTGTTAAAATAATTTTCAAATGATCTAAAATTAGACAGCCCTTTGATTAAATCCTTTAATAACACCTCGATTAGAGTTGCGGATAAAACCTAATATCTCGTCACGAATTTCAGTTGCCTGAAATTCAGCCTCAATGATCGCCGCCGCTTTTGTTAAATTTCTATTTTGAACAAATAGAACACGATAAATATTTTGAATTTCAGCAATCTGCTCTTCTGAGAAGCCTCTTCTCCTTAATCCAACAGAATTTATACCTGCATAAGAAATAGGCTCACGTGCCGCTTTGATAAACGGAGGTACATCTTTTCTTACTAATGTACCACCTGTCACGAAAGCATGCGATCCAATGGTACAGAATTGATGAACTGCTACCATACCTGCCAAAACTACATAATCTCCTACGGTAATATGTCCCGCTAGTGTACTGCTATTTGAAAATATGCAGTAATCACCGATTGTACAATCGTGTGCAATATGACTATATGCCTGAATAAGGCAATTTTTTCCAATTACTGTTTTAAATTTATCTTTTGTTCCTCTATTGATAGTAACGCATTCGCGAATAGTAGTATTATCCCCAATCTCAGCAGTTGTAATTTCACCGTCGAACTTCAAATCTTGAGGTTCACCTGAAATAACTGCTCCTGGATAAATTTTACAATTTTTACCAATACGTGCCCCATCCATAATTGTCACATTGGAACCGATCCACGTTCCCTCCCCAATAACTACATCCCTATGGATAGTAGCAAATGGTTCTACAACAACATTTTGAGCAATCTTTGCTTCTGGATGTATATAAGCTAACGGCTGTATCATCTCTACTATTATTTTACTTTCACAATCTGAGCCATTAACTCAGCTTCGCAAACAACTTTTTCACCTACCATAGCTACACCTTTCATTTTAGCAATGCCTCTGCGGATAGGTTCCGTCAAATCGCATCTAAAAATAATCGTGTCACCTGGACTTACCTGCACTTTAAATCGTGCGTTTTCAATTTTTAAAAATAACGTCAACCAGTTCTCCGGGTCAGGAACAGTATTCAATACTAGAATACCACCTGTCTGTGCCATCGCTTCAATTTGCAATACCCCAGGGAAAATTGGCGCCCCAGGAAAATGCCCCATGAACAAGTCTTCATTCATTGTAACATTTTTCAGGCCAACTACATGATTTTCTGTTAATTCTAATATTTTATCAACCATTAACATCGGTTGACGGTGAGGTAAAATCTTCATAATCTGCACTGTATCATATACAGGAGTCATATTTGGATCGTACACCTTAATCTTTTTTGTATTTTTATCCTTGCGGATTTGCTCTTTGATTTTCTTTGCAAAAGCAACGTTAGCGGCGTGACCAGGTCTTGCTGCCATAACATGTCCTTTCAATGGTCGACCAACTAAAGCGAGGTCACCCACCATATCTAATAACTTATGACGAGCGGGCTCATTCTGATGACGAAGCTGAATATTGCTCAAGATACCTTCTTTTGCAACAGTAACATCATCACGGTTGAACAAATGTGATAATTTCTTCAATTCCTCAGGAGATGTTTCTTTATCAACGATAACGATCGCATTGCTTAAATCGCCACCTTTGATCAAACCATTATCAACCAACATTTCTAATTCATGTAAAAAACAGAAAGTTCTTGAAGAAGATATTTCTTTTGAAAAATCTTCAATGGTATTAATAGCAGCATGCTGACTTCCTAATACAGGCGAATTAAAATCAATCATACACGTTAAACGGTAACCATCTAGTGGCATTGCCATGATTTCTACCTTACGTTCAGATTCTATATAATGTATGGCATGCTGAATTTCAAAATAATCACGATCAGCTTCTAACTCTTCGAAACCAGCTTCCTCAAATTTATCAATAAATATGGCTGAACTACCATCTAAAATAGGTACTTCGGGTCCATCAATTTCAATTAATACGTTATCAATCTGTAAACCTACCAGAGCAGCCATTAAGTGTTCAATAGTACTCACACTTGCGCCATTTTGAGAAATCGTTGTACCTCTCGATGTATCTGTGACATTATCAGCATCAACCAGTATTTCTGGCTGACCTTCTAAATCAATTCTTTTAAACTTATACCAATGATTTTCAGGAGCTTGCTTTATTGTCATAGATACAGTTTTACCTGTATGTAAACCGACTCCAGATATGACCACATCTTGCTTGATGGTTCTTTGTTTTACATTCATTTCTAACATATATTTAATCAAAAACGACCAAAAGGTTCTTTTAAGATTTCAAATTTTCCTTTAATAATCGCTCCAACTCCCTGACACGTTTTTCAAGATCAGGTAATTTCGCATAAATGACTTGCGATCTCATATTGGATTGAAAACCCAATACAGGGCTCCCCGCCCACTTTTTATTCGCTTCGGTAATCGATCTATTGATTCCGGCTTGAGCCTGTACCTGACTTTTGTCAGCAACAGTAATATGGCCTACAATACCAACCTGGCCACCCAAAATTACGTTTTCACCGATCTTACTACTTCCAGAAACACCCGTTTGAGCGGCAATTACAGTATTCTTTCCTAATTCTACATTATGGGCTATTTGAATCAAGTTGTCCAGTTTAACACCTTTATGTAATATTGTAGATCCCATTGTAGCACGGTCAATAACCGTATTGGCACCAATTTCGATATCGTCTTCAATAATCACGTTACCAATTTGAGGAACCTTAGCATAGGTACCATCATCCTGCGGAGCAAATCCAAAACCATCAGAACCAATTACAGTTCCAGAATGCACAGTAACATTATTTCCCAGCACACAATCTTGGTATATCTTAACGCCAGGAAATAAGGTCGTATTGTCACCGATAATCACATTATCACCAATATAAACCTGCGGGTAAATTTTAACATTTTTACCGATTTTTCCACCTTTGCCAATATAGACAAAAGCTCCGATATAACCATCCTCACCGATGGTAGTAGTATCATGTATATATGACGGTTCTTCTCTGCCTTTTCTATCCAGGCGAACTTCATTATAGATGTTCAATAATGTAGAAAATGCCGTATAAGCATTTTTTACGCGGATCAACGTTAAAGTTGATTTGGGGGCTGATAATAATTGTTGATCTTCATTAACAATTACAATAGAGGCATTAGTCTCATATAAAAATTGCTCATATTTAGGATTCGATAGAAATGAAAGATCCCCTAAAGAAGCTTCTTCTATTTTCGCTAAATTTGAAACTTCTACATCAGGATTCCCCTCTATCGATCCATTTAATAAGGATGCTATTTGTTGAGCAGTAAATTGCATGCTACAAAGCTATGTTTTTTTATTATATTTTAATTATTTTTTAGCTGGAATTGCTATATATCCAAGCTCTTTGGGATAACACAGTACAAACTTCTGCACTTTTTTTGCTAACGCCTCTAAATTCGACAAATCTGATGCTTCAGCAATATCGCTAATCTCACCTGTCTTCATCAATATCTTAATCGGGTCATTGTGGCTATCATAAGCACTGTTCTGAATTTCCTGGGTGAAAACGTAATATTGCAATTCGTCATCACTTACCTGAAAATATTCTTTAACGCGACGATAAACCTCATCCATCAATTCTTTTGAGAAAGGCATATTACTCATAATGGTCCGATACAATTCACGGCTCATCAATTTCTGACACATCATACGCAAAATAGAATCTTCATGATGGGCCCATGTCTTAATACCAGACATAATATCAGTATCATCCAAAAGTGTAAACCAGTCCAAGTGTAAAGCATCTTCTAAAAAATTGTTCTTATCAATTTTTTGAGTCAAAAACCAGTTAAATGCTGGTGTCGCGAACAATGTGTTGCCACTACTTGCTAATTGCTTTGCCCGTTGCAGTATTTTGATTAATAACTGTTCTGCTCCCACTACGGTTTTATGGAGATATACCTGCCAGTACATTAATCGACGCGCTATTAAAAACTTTTCAACCGAGTAAATTCCTTTTTCTTCTATAACGATCTGATCATCAACCACAGCTAACATAGCTATAATTCGATCATATGAAATAACGCCTTCTGATACTCCTGTGAAAAAGCTGTCTCTATTTAGATAATCCATTCTGTCAGCATCCAATTGACTGGAAACTAACTGATGGAAAAATTTTCGGTGATATTTATTATTAAAAATAGTAATGGCCAGATCAAGCTTTCCTCCGAACTCATTATTGATACGGTCCATTAAAAGAGAAGATAGTAATTCATGCGAAACCCCATCTATAATCGTATGTTCTAAAGAATGAGAAAAGGGGCCATGGCCAATATCATGCAGCAAAATAGCCGCAAGTGCCGCCTCTTTCTCTTCCTCACTGATATCGACACCTTTACCTTTTAGCGTATCAATCGCCAACGACATCAAGTGCATAGCTCCTATCGCATGTTGAAAGCGGGTATGCAGCGCTCCAGGATACACCAAATGGGTCATACTGACTTGCTTAATATAGCGAAGTCGTTGCAGATAAGGATGCTGTATAAGCTCAAAAATCAATCCCGATGGAATGGAAACAAATCCATAGACAGGATCATTTAATATTTTTTTCTTATTCAATTTATGAATGCATTTCTTCTAACATATAGCGCCAAAACAATAGCTAACTTTAATTGTTCATCAAATGAGTTAAAGATGAGCCAGTTTATTTTCCTGTCCTAGGAGTTAAATTATAAATACAAATATAATTAGTTTAAGTGGTTAACAAGTGTTAAAAATAATAGGTAAAGCTCCTTTTTTATTTAAGTTCGTATAGTTTAAATGAAAATATCAAAAAAAGTGATTATTACTCCAGCTACCTAAACACTAAAACAATTGGAATTTAATCGATTTTGATTATAGCAAATATTACAATATGCAAAAAACACATATACTTTGGGCTGATGATGAAATTGATTTTTTAAAACCTCATATACTCTTATTAGAAGAAAGAGGCTATAAAGTCAAAACAGTAAATAATGGAAATGATGCGGTGGATGCTTTTAAAGAAGGTGTTTTCGACCTAGTATTTTTAGATGAAAATATGCCGGGTTTAACAGGTTTAGAGACATTAGCAATCTTAAAATCCATTAATCCTACCGTACCTACTGTACTGGTCACAAAAAATGAAGAAGAACATGTCATGGAGGATGCCATAGGCTCTAAAATTGACGATTATCTTATAAAACCCGTTAACCCGAAGCAAATTCTCCTGACTATCAAAAAACTGACGGAAAACAAGAGACTTGTTAACGAGAAAACATCGATGGCATATCAACAGGACTTTAGAAACCTTGGTATGGTATTAAATGATGATCTGAATTATCAACAATGGTCCGAGGCATATAAAAAGCTGATCTATTGGGAGCTTTCGCTCGAGAAACTTGAAGATGCGGGCATGCATGAAATCTTGACAATGCAAAAATCGGAAGCAAATGTTCAATTCTGCAAATTTATCGAAAAGAATTACTTGAATTGGATGAAAGCTCCAGATCAAGCTCCAATACTTTCGCATCAATTATTTAAGAAAAAGGTATTTCCGCAATTAACGGAAGATAAACCTACATTTTTCTTTTTAATTGACAATTTGCGTTACGATCAATGGAAAGTGATCAACGAAGTAATCACCGATTATTTTAGACTAGAGGAAGAAGATACTTACTACAGTATTTTACCGACCGCGACGCAATATGCCCGAAATGCAATTTTCAGTGGACTGACGCCTTTAGAAATGGAAAAGCGATTTCCAAAAATGTGGCAGAACGATGAAGATGAAGGTGGTAAAAATTTATATGAAGACAAATTTTTAGAAGACCAAATCAACCGTGTTTACCGGAAACCTATAAAACACTCCTATACAAAGGTCTTAACCTTAGATCAGGGGAAAGATGTCGTGGACAATCTGAGCAATTTAATCCAGAACAATCTGAATATATTAGTCTACAACTTTGTCGATATGCTTTCGCATGCAAGAACAGATATGGCTATGATTCGCGAATTGGCAAACAATGAAGCGGCTTACCGTTCTTTAACCCTTTCATGGTTTGAACACTCGCCCCTATTTGAAGCCTTGAAATGGCTGTCCCAGCGTAATGTTCGAGTGATCATCACAACAGATCATGGAACAATTAAAGTAAAAAAACCGAGCAAGATTGTTGGTGACCGTAATACAAATACCAATTTACGCTATAAACAGGGGAAGAATCTAAATTTTATTGACAAGGACGTGTTCTTAATTAAGAATCCACATGACGCTCAATTACCAAAGTTGCACATGAGCTCCTGCTTTGTCTTTGCAAAAGAGGATTCATACTTTGTATACCCAAACAATTACAATCAATTTGTCAATTATTTTAATGAAACTTTTCAGCATGGGGGTATTTCATTGGAAGAAATGATTATTCCTTTCGCTACTTATACTTCCAAATAAGTAATTTTGCAGCATGATAATCGAAGTCAATCAACTTTCAGAATTAGATCATGCTGCAGAACTACTTTTAAAGTCTTTTCCTGATGATCGTGTATTTCTCTTTTACGGTCATATGGGTGCGGGAAAAACAACGTTTATAAAAGCACTTTGCAAAGCTTTGCAAGTACAAGACAACACCTCAAGTCCCACATTTTCAATTGTAAATGAATATAGCACACCACAGGGCACAATTTTTCATTTCGACTTTTACAGAATAAAAGAAGAAGAAGAGGCCTATGACTTTGGCTATGAGGATTATTTTTATTCTGGAAATTATTGTTTTATCGAATGGCCGAATAAAATCCCAAACTTACTGCCTGATGATGCAAAAACAATTGAAATTGAGATTACATCACCTACAAGTCGAAAAATAATTATAAAATAGTTGCGCCCCATGCAACCTTTCCTAAATATCTTACGTCTTCCTAATATAAACTGATTAAATTTTGGAAAACGTAAGTATAGATTCAACATGGAAAAAATGTCTCACTGGAGATAGAAAAGCTCAGTACCATCTATATCAATTTTTTTCTAAAAAAATGTTTGTTGTTTGCTTACGCTATGCAAAAGACAGCGTAGAAGCGGAGGATATACTGCAAATCGGATTTGTAAAAGTCTTCACTAAAGGACACCTGTTTTCAGAAAATGGGTCTCTCGAAGGCTGGATACGAAGAATTATGGTCAATACGGCTATTGAAATACAGCGAAAAAACAAAATTGTTTATGTAGAGTCTCTCGATAACGACATTATCCATGAAATTCCGAATAACAACGCTACCGATCAGATACATTACAAAGATTTAATGTCAATCGTTCATCAATTACCCATTGGTTACCGTACAGTCTTTAATCTCTATGCTGTAGAAGGCTATACACACAAAGAAATTGCCGAAATGCTCAACATAAGTGAGGGAAATTCAAAATCACAGTTATCAAGAGCAAGGCAGTGGCTGAAAACAAGATTATTAAAAATTGAGGCATTTACGTTATGAAAAATGAAGAAATCGACAAATTATTCCGCGATCATATTGACAAACTTGATATACAGCCTAGCGCTGATATCTGGAATAAAATAGAAGCGGATCTTGATGAACAGAAAATTGTACCAATCAAGAAAAAAATAAAGTGGTTAAAACCGCTTGTTAGCATCGCCGCGACCCTCATTTGTATTGGGATTTTTAGTCTATTGGTCATGAAGCAGTCAGCAAGCACCGTGGAAACCACAAACATTGTTAATCGGAAAAAAGATACAGCTACCCAAAAAGAACAAAAGGAGCCAGTAGAAGATTTGATAGAAACTAAAGAAGAGCCTGTCCGATTTGCCGTCAAAACTGTACCCGAAAAAACTCAGGATACGCAAACTGATTATCAAATAAAATCAATGCCACCGAAAATTGCACAGATCAATGAAGCGGTAGCGCTTAAAAAACTAAAAATAACAGCAGAACAACCGATGCTAGTAGTTGTGGATTCACAAGCACAAATAGCACATGCAATGGAATACATCCCGATCAAACCCATTATTGAAAACCCGGACGAAGAAGAAAGTATGATGGCTTCAACCAGCGAAAGCAAACAGAATGTTGTTACTAAGGTGCTCAACATTTTGAGCAAAACCATCAATCAAGGGAATGGTTCAGAAGTTCAGTTCAGCAATGATGACGAGGGAACATTACAGATTGATCTACTTAATAGTTTCGTTAAAAATAAAAAAAGAAAAAAGTAAAACCTAAATAAACTCTTTCCATATGAAAAAATATTTTCTATCGTTCGCAATCATCGGTATCCTAACATCCTGCCTTCTAGTAAAAGCATATGCACAACAGGACAGCACTAAAAAAATTAATATTTCAACAAGCATTTTAGGCAAAGAAGACAGTGATAAAATTGATGACAAAAACACACCTGCTGTTTCAAAATATCCAAAAATATTTGGTGGCATCACTTTTTCTCGCATAGATTGGGGATTTTCAAGGTTAATTAATGATGGTAGCTTTACATTAAATGAGAATAACGAATTTTTAGAATATAAAAAAGCTTCAAACTTTGGTTTCGATATTGCTCAATTTGGCCTTAGGTTCAATGATCGATTCAAAACGTATATATCGACAGGTTTTGAATGGAACTATCTGAGGTTGAAACATAATGTTTTGCTGGATCAGGACGCTACTCCTTTGGACTATTCCTACCCGGATGACATCACTTACAAGAAGAATGTATTTACATCAACATACCTACGTGTTCCGTTAACATTTGAGTTCAGAAGTAAAAGGTTTAAAAATGGTGAGCGTGCGAAACTTGCTGTCGGCGCAATGACCGGAATTTTAATAAAAGGTAGTCAACGTTTAAAAAGTAATGAACAAGGCAGCCAAAAATTTAAAGATAATTACAATTTGGCCAGCTTCCAGTATGGTGCCTTTGCGCGGCTCGGATATGATTCAATGGGCGTTTTTGTCAAATATTATTTCAATGATATGTTCGAAAATAGTCCTGATCAACAGGGTTTAAATAATTTTACTTTTGGCCTGACGCTAGGTTTTTAGGGTAGAATAATATTAAAATGCTTAATTTTAAGCCGAATTATAACATTCGGCTTTTTTTATTTTGCAAAATATGTCACAATCTTCTTGTCAGTATGTTCCCTTTGATAAAGAGGTCCTTGGACTTCCTTACATCCATCTTGAAAATCTTAGTTTTTCATTTTCAGAAAATTCGGAAAGTTTAGCCGTACAGCAAGCAAATATAGGAATCCAAGAAGGTAAAATCACGGCTATTATCGGAGAATCCGGCAGTGGGAAAAGCACATTACTTCGTCTCATCTATGGTCTATTAGAGCCATTAACCGGTGAAGTTCGTTACAAAGGCTGGTTAGTTCCGACAAGAAAAGATAAACTAATCCCAGGGCATCAAGACATGAAGTTGGTTTCCCAGGGTTTTGATGACTTAAACACATTTGCCAATGTTTGGGATAATGTCGCGTCCCAATTGCCAAATACAAATATCGAAGCCAAACAAACAAAAACTGCTGCAATCCTAAAAAGACTGCGAATTGATCATCTTGCAAAGAAAAGAATTGCTGACATCAGCGGTGGAGAAAAACAACGTGTTGCGATCTGCAGAGCATTGGTAAATGATCCACAAGTACTATTGATGGACGAACCCTTCAATCAGGTTGATGCCTCTTTCCGAGACACATTGCAACAAGACATCAAACAAATTGTGGTCGAGACAGGCCTTACGATTATACTTGTTTCCCATGATCCGACAGAAGTATTGGCACTGGCCGACGATCTTATTGTAATGAAAGATGGTAAGATATTGGATCAAGGCCATCCACGGGAACTTTACGAAAGACCAACTAATCCATACACAGCACTTTTATTAGCTAAAAGCAATATTCTGAGTAGCACAGATGCGAAATTGCTTCAAATACAAAGTGATACAACCGTCATCATTCATCAAGAATGGGTATCTATAACGGCATCGGAGACAACGCATGATTTCACATTAACCGATATCCGCTTTAGAGGTTTTTATTATGAATTAGTAATTACAAATCATGCCTTACAACTACATGCCATCAGTACGACTCCTGTTTCAATCCAAATAGGACAACCTGTAACCGTCAAGATCGCGCAATATATCAGTCTTTAAGTAAAAGACGATCAATAAGAGCAATCAATTGATCAAACTCTTTTTTCTCATACCCAAGGGACTGGTAAATAACATTGCCCTGGGCATCGAGTACGACATTGCGTGGAATACCTTGGTCTGCAAATAAACCAAATACATTTCTTTTCAAGTCTGGATAAAATGGTAGGGAATATTTGTGTTCGGCAACAAAGGGATCAATTTTATTCCAATCCTGCTCACGCGCCAGTACCATTAATTCAAATTTGGGGTTATCTTTATATTTTTCCCATATTTCCTTCTGCAAGCGAGGCAATTCCTCTCGACATGGAGGGCACCAGGTTGCGAAGAAATTAAGCAACACTACTTTTCCTTTCAGATCGGAACTGGCAATAGAAGTTCCATCTTTCTTGGGAACTGCAAATGCAGGACTTGCTGCATTAAGAGGCACTTTCCATCCTCCATCAGAGGTTTGTGCTTCGGCTATTAAAAACAAAAAACTAAAAATAAGTCCTAAAATATGTTTCATTTCAATAATATGTTATAAATGATTTACCCAATCTACAAAACTATCTAACCAAGCTACTGAACTTGTCTTATTAATCAAACCAAAACCGTGTCCCCCCTCCTCATAAGTCAATAGCTTATTTTTAACATGAGCTTTATCCAGTGCTTTGATCATCACATAACTGTTTTCAATCGGAACCGCTTTATCATCCTTTGCGTGAACAAAAAATACAGGACAAAGATCTGAGGTCACATGCTGTTCAGATGAAAATTTGGCAATCTGCTCTGGAGATGGATTCTCTCCGAGAAGGTTGATTCTAGAACCATTGTGCGTAATAGCGTCAGTCATGGAGATAACGGGATAAATCAATCCGGCAAAATCGGGCGCTAAAGATAACTGTGACGGATTAGCAATGAAACCACGTTTTGAACTGATCAGCAAAGTAGATGCAAGGTGCCCTCCTGCTGAAAAACCGATAACTCCGACTTTATGCAATAAAGGAAAACCACTGCGGATGTACTGCATGGCACGCTGCGCATCTTGTATTGGTCCAATGCTCTTATCGACCATGATATTGGGCGAAGGTAATCGATATTTAAGAACAAAAGCCGTAAAACCAGCTTTGTTCAACTCTTTTGCAACATCGTGTCCTTCATGATCCATAGCAATATGTGCATAGCCACCACCTGGAATAATCAACACACCCATACCCTTATCTAAAGCGGCACTTGGCTTGTAAACAAATATTTCTGGAATATTTCGATTGTATCTGGCCGTATCTGTATTGATAGAATTTGGGATCTTGTCATTATATAAGACAAACTTTTCTTGCGCTGTTGCTTGAAAAACAACTGAAAAAAGAATAATCATTAAAGTAAGTTTCATGAATTACAAATTGGTCACTATAATTAAATCCAGATCTTTGGCTGTCATTTCAAATTTTGAAGCAATATCCTTATTGGTCAATATTCCCTGGTATAAGTAGGTTGCACTTCTAATTCCTGCACTTTTCCAAATGACATTTTTGACACCTCCCTGCTCAGCAATATCAAGTAGTATTGGTGTAAAAATATTTGTTAATGCATAGGTTGCAGATCTCGCCACCCGAGAAGCAATATTAGGGACACAATAATGAATGACATCATATTTTCTAAAGGTCGGTGTATCATGTGATGTGATATTTGAAGTTTCAAAACATCCCCCTTGATCAATGCTTACATCTATAATAACAGAATTAGGTTTCATTTCTGAAACTGTTTCTTCAGAAATGACACAAGGAGTTCTCCCATTTTTTGAGCGTAAAGCACCGATGACCACGTCGCAGGTTTTCACAGCTTTGTTCAAAATTGTAGGTTGGATAATAGATGTGTATACCCGACTTCCTAGATTATTTTGGAGACGTCTTAATTTATAAATGGAATTATCAAAAACTTTCACTTGTGCACCCAGTGCAATAGCTGTCCTTGCCGCATATTCTCCAACTGTTCCGGCACCTATAATGACCATTTCTGTCGGCGGAACACCTGTAATACCTCCCAACATTAAGCCTTTACCACCAAAACTATTACTTAAATATTCAGAAGCGATTAAAGTTGAAGTAGCCCCAACAATTTCTCCCATTGCTCGGACTACTGCCAAACAGCCCCCCTCATCGCGCAGATATTCGAAAGATAAAGCAGTAATTTTTTTTTGAATAAGCGCTCTCAGAACAGGTAGCTCTAATAATGAAGGCTGCAGTGAAGACATCAATATCTGATTTTGCTTCATCATTCCAACTTCCTCAAAAGTGGGTGCGCATATTTTCACAATACAATCCGCTTGATAAACTTCCTCGGCAGATGAGACAATACGAGCACCTTGTTCACTGTAATGATGATCCAAAAAATTAGATCCTAAACCGGCACCGGTTTCCATAATAACTTCATGGCCATTTTCTACCAAAAGACCGACTGACAGTGGTGTCAAACAAATCCTTCTCTCCTGAAATGCAATTTCCTTGGGTATACCAATAAACAATCTTTTTTCCCTAGAAGCAGTCGCTGATAAAGTCTCTTGTGGCTGTATCATTGCTTGACTTGCCAATTTACTTAAGTCACTCATTTATTTTCATGCATTACTTTTTAAATTTACTACTTTTATTTAAGCTAAGCAAAAGAAATTAAGCACTTATATGCCTAGCTGTTTAGAAAAAAAGTTACATTTGTCCAACTAAGCACTAAAACAAAACTATGTTTAATAAACTTAATATTGTTCCACGTTGGATTATTTTTGTATTAGATATCTTTACGGCAATATTTGCCTTTACCTTGGCAAATATCATCTATTACAGTTTTGATTTTGCTTTCATAAATACATCTGAATTTGCGATCAGACTGATTTATGCAATGGGTGTCACAGCAACTTCCTTTTATTTATTTAAGATGCACACGGGCATTATACGCTATACCAGTG
Source organism: Sphingobacterium sp. B16(2022) (assembly GCF_012030425.1). GTDB lineage: Bacteria > Bacteroidota > Bacteroidia > Sphingobacteriales > Sphingobacteriaceae > Sphingobacterium > Sphingobacterium anhuiense. The sequence continues at coordinate 268,231 of NZ_JAAUVN010000004.1, forward strand.
CTGTTGATTCCATTCGAATTCTTACAGCAATTGTATTCGCAGTACTTGTTTTCTTCGTTATCAAAACGGTATTACTCGCAACTGGAGATCAACACACTCTACCTGGCTCACTCATTATTTTATATGCCTTATTTTGTTTCTTATTGCTCACGACATACCGAACATTTATTAAAATATTCTTTGTTTATACAAAAAATATAAGAAGTGACAGACGCAATACGTTGATCTACGGCGCTGGCGACCTTGGTATTGCCGTTAAAAGAACGTTAGATCACGATACCCGTTCCAAAAATGCCATTGTCGGTTATCTAGATGACAATGAACAAAAAATCGGAAAAGTAATTGATGGAATTAAAATTTTTGACCCGAAGAAACTAGGACAGGTTATTATCAATCTGAACATTGAAGAGGTCATCATTGCTTCTCACAATATCCCCTTAGAATCTAAAAATGATATCATTGACATCTGCCTTGAGAAGAAGGTGACCATATTGACTTTACCTTCTGTCAAGAAAATCATGAATGGGGAGTTAAATCCAAATCAGATTCAAAAAATAAAAATTGAAGACCTCCTTGAACGAGCTCCAATAAAGATAAGCAATGACAACATTTTAAATCAGTTAAAAGGCAAGCGTGTTCTGGTAACCGGTGCTGCTGGTTCTATTGGAAGTGAAATCGCGAGGCAGTTGGGCAAATTTGAACCACAGATGATTATTTTGTGCGATCAAGCAGAATCACCTTTGCATAACTTACAGCTGGATTTACAGGACGAGTTTCCATTACAGGTTTATCATTCATTTATTGGTGACGTACGTAGTATTGACCGTATGAAGCTCATGTTTGAAACTTTCAAACCGCATTATGTTTATCATGCTGCAGCTTACAAGCATGTTCCGATGATGGAGAACCATCCTTTAGAGGCAGTACACACAAATGTTGTTGGCACTAAAAATATCGCAAATCTTGCTGTTGAATATGGTGCGGAAAAATTCGTGTTTGTGTCAACAGACAAAGCGGTAAACCCGACAAATATTATGGGTGCAACGAAAAGGATTGCTGAGATATATGTCCAATCCTTCAACCACTTTTTACAAAGTAATGAGCAAGTCAATGCTAAAACTAAGTTTATTACGACGCGCTTTGGTAATGTATTAGGCTCAAATGGATCTGTTATACCGCGTTTTCGAGATCAAATTGAAAAAGGAGGTCCCGTAACCGTTACTCATCCCGAAATAACGAGGTATTTTATGACAATTCCAGAGGCCTGCCAATTGGTATTAGAGGCTGGATCGATGGGAGAAGGTGGTGAGATTTTCGTTTTTGACATGGGCAAATCTGTTAAAATCATCGAATTAGCGAATAAAATGATCAAACTTTCTGGCTTTATTCCAAATCAAGATATCGAAATTAAGTTCACAGGTTTACGTCCCGGAGAAAAACTTTACGAGGAGCTACTGAATGATTTAGAGAACACAATGCCAACGCATCATAAAAAAATTATGATTGCAAAAGTTCGGGAAAACGATTTTCAACAGGTTAATCATCACCTTGAGAACTTAGTAACCGGTATTAAACAGCAAAATAAGCATAATGTTGTTTTAGAAATGAAAAGGATTGTGCCAGAATTTAAAAGCCAAAATTCAATCTACGAACAGATAGATAAAGAAATTGAGGCAGAGAAAGACTTAATTAATAGAGTTTAACGTTTATTATAATTACAAAAGCTTGCATATTTACCGTAAAATTGTATTTTTGCAATCTATATTTTTTCATTGAATCATAATGTCTAAAAATCAAAACCAAAATAACGCTGGACAAGCGAATAAACCTTCACAAGGTTCATCTTTTCAGGACAATCAAAAAAGCATCACTTTTATCGTCGGTGGTATTTTTGTGTTAATTATATTGTATTTTGGATATCAAAAACTTTATCTACAACCGAGAGCTGAGAAAGCAGCGAACGAAATATTTAAAGCTGAAGAATATGCTGCAATAGATTCATTACAAAATCGCGCTATTGAAGGAGACGGTTCTTTTGCAGGATTTAAAGAAATTTCAGATGAATATTCAAATACAAAATCTGCAAACATTGCAAATGCATACCTAGGTGGCTTATATTTACGTCAAGGAAAGTATAATGAAGCGATCGAAGCTTTAGAAAATTATTCGGCAACCGGAAGTCCAATTCTAGACCCATTGGTTACTGGATTGAAAGGTGACGTACATTCAGAATTGAAAGATTATAAGAAAGCAGCTGGATTTTACAAAGAAGCAGCTGATAAATCGGCGAACTCTTATACTACTCCATTATTTTTGAAAAAATTAGGTTTAGTTTACGAAGCTCAGAATGAGTTCAAGCAAGCTGAAGAAACGTATAAAAAAATAAAGACTGATTTCCCTGAAAGTCAAGAAGCAGCTATGATCGATGGTCTTATCGGCCGTGTTCAAGCGCATTTGTAGAATTGACTCAAATACATAAAAAAAAAGGTTGCCCAAAAAGGCAGCCTTTTTTTTATGCTATATATTTCTCATATGAGCTATTATGACAGCTAAAATACGGTGCAATAACATCACTCCAATTATAATTGAAATAACTACAAAGCATTTCCTGGAAACAATTCCCAATGCATAAATTTACGTTGATATGAGCGCAATTATATTGTGTTTCTAAGCAAATTTATCTAAGTTTGTTCTACATATGGCAAGTAGTATTAAAAATTTATCGGACTTTTCACACATTACAGTTGCAAACGCAAATCCTTTTAAATTTGGAATTGTTGTTGCACAATGGAATGCGGAAATAACTGGGGCTCTTTTAAATGGTGCAATTTCTGGTCTAGAAAAGCATGGAGCACAAGAAGAAAATATAAAAATCATCGAAGTACCGGGTAGTTTTGAATTAATAACGGGTGCAGATATTTTGTTACGCGATGATTCATTTGATGCAATCATTTGCTTAGGCTGTGTGATTCAAGGAGAAACACGTCATTTTGATTTCATCTGTGACGCGGTTGCCAATGGCATCAGTAACGTCGCATTAAAATACAACAAGCCTGTTATTTTTGGGGTATTGACAACTGACAATCAACAGCAAGCATTGGACAGAGCGGGTGGCAAGCATGGGAATAAAGGTGAAGAAGCAGCAATCACTGCTATTCAGATGGCACATATTAGTGCGCAGTATTAATATGTCTTTTTTTTAATTAAAAAAAACAAGAGCTCTAAACACGAGAGCCAGACAAAAGCTATTCAGATCAAAACTTGGCTAGCGAAATGCAAACAAGAATAAGATAATATTGTTATCACTATAGTATTTGATCGACTTCAGTGTCTTGTATAAGATATTGAAGTCGATTTTATCTTTTATAAAGATCTATATTTTATATAATGAAGACTATACTAAAAATTGCTTTCTTATACATCATCATGCAAATGAATGCTGTCTTGGGAATAGCACAAGAAAGTAATATACAAATGAAGCTGGAATCCTCCATAGGAGGAATTGAAAACTGGCAGAATACTAAATTTCTCTTATTCTCCTGCACAGGGAATGATAATGCGAATCTGCTTAACAGCTCTTCCGACAGATCATTATTATGGAATAGAGAAACTGGAGAATGCCGCTTTGAAGGACAATCAACAAAAAATGAGAAGCTGGTTTATTTATTCAATTTCAAACGCAAGCAGCCCCTTAAACTCTTTGTTAATGCTGTTGAGATTAAAACCATAGAGACGGCTCTGCAACGCGACATTCAGCAACAGGTCAATGAAGACCTAAAGCTCTTGTTATTGCCACTAATAACAGAATTAAAAGGTATAAACTTCACTGATATAAAAGTAAAACTTTTGAATAATGAGAAATTGTTGAGCATGTTTGTTAGCTATGATGGGAGTTTCTATGACGGTCCTATAAAAGGAAATTTACTCATCAATGAAAATACGGGTGAGATAAAAGCTTTTGAAAACACCATAAGTATGGTCAATTATCAGGTTGATCAATATAAAGATGCAGGTTCTGGCCTAAAGCTTCCAACTTCGTTTATCGCACTAAACAATAAAAAGAAAAGCTGTACATTTACAACTGTTTCTACATTCGAACACGTAGAAGCTTCAAAATTTACTGAATTATAATATGATTAACTGGATTCCTCTTAATAGTTTAGACCAACTACAGGAAATATTGGGTAGTGAGCAGGTCACTGCAATTTTTAAACACAGTACTACCTGTGGCATTAGCGGTATGGCGAAGAAAAACTTTGAACGCTTTGCTAATTTAACAGATAAGTCTTACGATGTTTATTATTTAGATTTATTAGCTTTCCGAGAAATTTCGAATCAGATTGCTTCCATTTGGCATATCGAACATCAGTCGCCGCAGCTCTTGATTATAAAAGGCAAAGCATGCCTTTTCAATGCATCGCACGGAGATATTGATTTCGATGATCTTGTCACTTATATAAAATAGAAAAAGCTACTAAGTAGCTTTTTCTATTTTATATGTATTTATTTACTTTGTCCATCATCTTCCCACCAATCTTCTTTCAAATCATCAATCTCACGACGGTCTCTTTTAGTGGGTCTGCCAGCTCCCCGATCTCGAGTTAAAATTGGAGCATGGAATGCCGATTTATAAGCGGTTGTCTCCTCTTCCGGAGTTTGATCTTCATAAAACTGTACGGCCGTCTTCGCATCAACTCTTCTTTCAAGAAGTCCTAGAACTTTTACGATCTTACGTTCGATTCCTTTTTGAACCTGATAGATATCCCCTACTTTAACAACGTAGGAAGGCTTAATATTCTGCCCGTTCAATTTTACCCGCCCAGCCTTACAGGCCTCGGTAGCCAGACTACGTGTTTTAAAAAGACGTATTGACCACAAATATTTATCGATTCGAAGTTTTTCAGTTTCTGTTGCCATTTGTACAAAAATAGTCATATTGACTTAAAATCTGCTCATTATCCATTATAAATTGAACAAATTTTAACATATTTGTCTTCAATAAAAAGAACTGATAATTTTTGAATTATAAAAGATGCCTGAACAATTAAAAAAACTTATCGAAGATGCCTGGGAGGATAGACAACTTCTAGAATATAAAGAATATGCGGAAGCAATTCGTACTGTGATCTTAAAACTTGATGCTGGTGAATTGAGAGTCGCTGAGCCAATCGGTACGAGATGGCATGTTAATGACTGGATTAAAAAAGCTGTAATCTTATACTTCCCGATCCGTGAAATGAGTGAGTCTTCTGCAGGTCCATTCGTTTACTACGATAAAATGAAATTAAAGACGAACTACAAAGAAATTGGTGTTCGTGTTGTACCTGGAGCATCTGCTCGTTTAGGTGCATATCTAGCTAAAGGTGTAATTTTGATGCCTTCGTATGTCAATATCGGAGCATATGTTGGTGAAGGCACTATGGTCGATACTTGGGCTACTGTGGGTTCTTGTGCACAGATTGGCAAAAATGTTCACTTAAGTGGCGGTGTAGGTATTGGTGGTGTATTAGAGCCGGTACAAGCTGCTCCGGTTATTATCGAAGACAATGTTTTTGTTGGTTCTAGAGCAATCGTTGTAGAAGGTATCCGTGTTGAAACTGAGGCTGTTTTAGGTGCTAATGTGGTATTAACGGCATCCACTAAAATTATTGATGTATCGGGCCCTGAGCCAGTGGAATACAAAGGTTATGTACCTGCTCGTTCGGTTGTTATCCCTGGTTCTTACACCAAAAAATTCCCTGCTGGTGAATATCAAGTTCCTTGTGCACTTATCATTGGTAAACGTAAAGAGTCTACAGACAAGAAAACATCTTTAAATGATGCTTTACGTGATCACAACGTAGCTGTATAATTTCCTAATTAAAATAAAAAATGAGTCAATTTGTAGATAGAAACGATATTAATCAAGCTTTAGAAGTTCTCAAAAATGGCGGTTTGATTTTATACCCAACAGATACGATCTGGGGTATTGGTTGCGATGCCACAAATCCTGAGGCTGTGGAGAAGGTTTTTCAGTTAAAAGGAAGAGCAAAGGAAAAAAGCCTTATTATTCTACTACATAATGACAATCAATTGGCAAGTTACGTTACTGAAATTCCAGAAGTAGCTTACCAATTGATTGAATACACAGAGAAACCATTAACTATCGTGTACTCTGGAGCTAAAAACTTAGCTCCAAATGTTATAGCAGAAGATGGTTCAATCGGAATTCGTATTGTTAATCACGACTTTTGTCAACAGCTTTTACAACGTTTTAGAAAACCGTTGGTATCTACCTCTGCGAATATTAGTGGCGAAGATTCGCCAAAATGTTTTGATGATATCTCTGAAGAGATTAAAAATCAAGTGGATTATGTTGTTCAGTTTGGACAACATACTAAAAGTGACGGGAAGTCATCAAGTGTGATGAAGTTAGATCCTAGCGGGAAGTTTGAATTTCTACGAAAATAAGATCAGTATGAAAAAATTACTATTACTTGTTGCTTTAGCCTTTGGTATTTCTTGGAACGGCCAAGCTCAACAAAAAGAAATTACTCCTGCAGAAATTGGTGTACAATATGGTAAAAAAGTGGATAAGTCTAATGCTATTACAGTTGACAAACTTGAAAAATCATTAGAAAAATCACCTAAATTCACCGGTAAAGTCACTGGAAAAGTTATTCAGGTCTGCACCAAAAAAGGGTGCTTCTTGACACTTCAAAGAACGGGTGACAAAGAGCCTATTACAGTACGCTTTACTGATTACAGTTATTTTGTACCTGCTGATTTAGTTGGTAAAAATGTGATTGTAGATGGTTATGCCAAAGTAAAAGATACGACAAACGAAATCACTTTTGTTGCTGATGGCGTATTAGTTGTTAAATAGATCGTTTAATAAATTAAAGGAGGTCATTTTCATTAACGAAAATTGACCTCTTTTTAATTTTAGCATTTATTAAATAAGCTTGATACATTTGTACAAGATGAAAATGATCAAAACTACCCCTGCGCAATCCATCAATTTAAAAGGTCGCATCATGACATTTGACCGTCCCGTCATCATGGGAATTTTAAATGTTACTCCGGACTCCTTTTTTGATGGTGGGCAAAATAATAAGAATATTGAACAAATACTGATCAAGACTCAGGCCCTTTTAGATGCTGGAGCCGACATCATTGATATCGGTGCATATTCCTCTCGACCTGGAGCCACGTTAATTACTTCACAGGAGGAACTAGATCGAGCACTACCTGCTGTCCACGCTATTTCAAACACATTTCCTGATGCGATACTTTCAATAGATACATTCCGTGCCGATGTTGCTGCGGCCTGCGTACATGCCGGCGTACATATGATCAATGACGTCTCCGGAGGTACAATTGATCCGGAAATGTTCCCGACAGTTGCAAAATTGCAAGTGCCTTATATCTTGATGCACATGCGTGGCATTCCCGAAAATATGCAACAATTAACTGCCTATCAGGATATCGTCACAGATGTCGCTACATTTTTTGGTGAGAAGATTGCTACATTAAGAAAATTGGGCGTCAAAGATATTATACTGGATCCGGGTTATGGTTTTGCAAAAACAATTGAACAAAACTACGAGTTGCTATATCGGGTAGATGAACTTCACTATTATGGGCTTCCTATACTTGGTGGTATATCCCGAAAGTCAATGATCTATAAAAAACTTGGTCTAACTCCACAAGAAGCGCTAAATGGAACAACAGTTCTCAATACACTTCTCCTGACTAAGGGTGTACAGTTACTTCGTGTGCATGATGTAAACGAAGCCAAACAGATTGTCGATCTATTATTTCAATAGTAAATTGATTAGAAAATAAAAAGGAGCCGATCAGCTCCTTTTTATTTTCTAATATCTTTTCAAAAATCTATAAAACATCCATCAGCTTTTCAAAAGCCATTCCACGGGATGCTTTCAGTAATATTGTTGCATGCGAAATCGGATTGCTCAATAAAGCGGCTTTCGCATCACTTGTTGTTTCGAAAAATTCTCCACCTACATCTTGATGCTCATAAAATGCTTTACCGACAAAGATCAAACGCGCTCCAGAAATGGTTTTCGCTAGTTCCACCACTTTTTTATGCTCATAAGAAGATTCTTCACCTAATTCAAACATATCTCCCAGTATAACAACTTTATGAGTAGCCTCAATGATACGCATATTTGTTAATGCCGCTTCCATACTCGTTGCATTAGCATTATAATAATCACAGATCACTGTATTACGATCTGTCTTTGTTATCTGAGAACGGTTATTTGTTGGTTTATATTCTGAAATAGCGTTATTAATAAGGGTAAGAGGCACATGAAAATAATGTCCAAGAGCTATCGCTGCCAAAAAATTCTCCGTATTATAAGAACCTGCTAACTGCGTATCGGCATGAAAGATCTCTTCAGATTGTTGAAGATGCCATTCAATCTGTAATAATGGATCTGCTTTAATCAGCCTTCCAATAATAGCATTTGACTCGGAAAAACCATATTTAACTACTTTATTAATATGCCGTTGCTCTGCCATTTCTTTAAGAAAAGGATTATCTCCCTGTAAAAATAACGTTCCTTGATTAGCTTCCAACCAGTCATAGAGTTCACCTTTTGTTTTCTTTACCCCTTCAAAGGAACCAAATCCCTCTAAGTGTGCTTTACCTACATTTGAAATCAGACCATGAGTGGGTTCGGCAATCCTGCATAAAAAATCAATTTCACCAATATGATTAGCTCCCATTTCGATGATTGCAATTTCAATATCATCGTCTATCGCCAACAAAGTCAATGGAACACCAATATGATTATTTAAATTTCCTTTTGTAGCATAAGTTTTATATTTTTTGGACAGAACGGCATGCAGCAACTCTTTCGTCGTTGTCTTACCATTAGTGCCCGTTACACCAATAAAAGGAATATTCAATTGTTTACGATGAACATGTGCTAACGCTTGGAGAGTTTCTAAAGCATCTTCTACAAGTATAAATCGATCATCTTTTTTATATTTCTCTTCGTCAATGACGACATAAGCGGCACCCGAAATCAAGGCTTGCTCCGCAAATTCATTTCCATTGAAATTTGATCCCTTTAAAGCAAAAAAAATCGAATCAGGTAGAATATTTCGTGTATCCGTGGATACACTGGGGTGTTGTTTGAATAAGTTATACAGTGCTTGCAGTTCCATTCTTAAAAACTTTTACTTGATTACCTCAATAGTAGCAATCATCAAACAAATATAATAATTTAGAGTTCTATAAATAAGCACAAAAATTTCAAATAATCCTTAATCCCAATCAACGTAGGCTATTGAGCTAATTGCAGCATAAACATGCGCATACTCAAAAGATGGAGATCCAAATAATTACATATATGAGTATTGTGGGACTATTTTGGAAATTAATGGGAATGTCAACTGATTCCTTATAATTTATGCTGATATAACAGTGAAAATGAGGATGTACGAAATGATCCAGATGGATTGACACAATTATAGTACGCAACCGTAAGACAACAGCTGATCATGCTTCCTGTTTTTACCATTAGGCACAAAATGCTGGTATAAATCTAATCAATCTCTGAAAACGTTTGCGTAAAAATAAGATGCTGATTTTGCTCTACCTATTATTATAAGCATTAACTTTAAAATATATCTATTATAATTCTTCGACACATACAGCACTGATCCAGTTGCATAAAGATGATCATATAGATTCATAAAGTTACAGTAACAACAAACTTATATTTCTATTATCAAAATAGAAAGAATAGAGTAAACCAAATATGAACAATAATAAACCAACAAAGTACCGCTGGAGTGTTTGTGCTCTCCTATTTTTTGCCACCACTATAAATTATTTAGATAGACAAGTCTTATCCTTAACATGGAAAGATTTTATAAGCCCTGAATTTCATTGGACAAACAATGACTACGGTAATATAACAGCACTTTTCTCAATCTTTTATGCCGTAAGTATGCTCTTTGCAGGTCGGTTTGTCGATTGGATGGATACAAAAAAAGGCTTTCTTTGGGCGATCGGCATTTGGTCAGTTGGTGCTATTATTCATGCTTTTTGTGGTATCGCTACTGCGGGCCAGTTAACAGGTAACTGGTTTCTAAATTTTGAGGAGTCTAAAGCAGTAATTGGAACAATTAATGATGTCGGTTTAGTAATCAGTACGAGTGTTACCCTATTTATTTTTGCCCGCTTTGTATTAGCAATAGGTGAAGCTGGAAACTTTCCTGCCGCCATAAAGGCAACTGCAGAGTACTTTCCAAAAAAGGACCGGGCTTTAGCGACCAGTATATTTAATGCCGGTGCGACTATTGGTGCACTGGTGGCTCCCATCACGATCCCAACCATTGCAAAGTATTATGGATGGGAAATGTCTTTTATTATTATTGGTGCTTTGGGTTTTGTATGGATGGGATTTTGGGTATTCATGTACAAAAAACCAGAAGAGCACCCTAAGGTTAATGAAAGTGAGCTGCGCTATATTCTACAGGATTCAGCTCATCATACCGAAGAACAAAAATCTAATGAGAAATTAAAAGTATCTTTTTTGGAGTGTTTTAAACATAGACAAACTTGGGCTTTTGCCTTTGGAAAATTTATGACAGACGGTGTCTGGTGGTTTTTCCTATTTTGGATGCCTGCCTATTTAAGTGCTGTTTATAATATAAAATCATCTGATACAGAAGGACAATTAGCAATTTTTGTTTTATACATCATTACTTTATTCTCAATCTACGGAGGTTATCTTCCGACCCTATTTGTCGAAAAAAAGGGCATGAATCCGTATGAAGGTCGAATGAAAGCGATGTTAATTTTCGCATTTATTCCTTTGATCGTTTTATTTGCACAGCCCTTAGGTTATATCTCCTATTGGGTTCCTGTCATTTTTATTGGAATTGCTGGTGCTGCACACCAATCCTGGTCTGCAAATATCTTTTCTACTGTTGGAGACATGTTTCCGAAAAAAGCTATTGCCACTATTACCGGTATCGGAGGATTAGCAGGAGGCTTAGGAGCCTTTATTATTAATAAAATATCAGGTGTTCTTTTTGACTATGCTAAAGAAACTCAACTGAAATTCATGGGATTTGAAGGTGAACCAGCTGGATATTTCATTATCTTCTCATTTTGTGCGGTCGCTTATCTTATTGCGTGGGCAGGAATGAAAGCATTAGTTCCTAAAATGAAAATTGTAGAATTATAACAAATAACACAAACAGTGGAATCAACCTTGAGAGATACTCCGTAAATTCAATATTAGCATATTATTTACAGGAGGGATAGAATATCCCTCCTGTATTTTTTTCAATCTGAAATAAGTCTACCAACACGAACTCCCTACATATCTTAAATTGACCATGTATCAAGCACACATCAGCTCATTAATTTTCTCTCAAAATAGCAGCAAGCCATCTTATATTTACCCTAACTTATATTTAATAGCGAGATAGAATAGTGAGATTATCCGAATACTGTTGTAAACAGGTATCATCTGAGTGATGATATTGCAAAAAAAACCGCAAGTATTTTCATACTTACGGTCAACATATTACATAAACATTGAAACTATCTATTATTGGGCACGCTGTTTTTCTTCATTATCTGTGCTCTTCTTCTTACTCACATTTTTCAAATTTCCAAACTTATAAGAGTAGGTTAAACGTGCCACTCTTCGGTCCTGATTCTGTCGAATCTTTGTATTGAAAGATGAGAAATTCGTTGATAGGTTTTGATTACTTGTATTAAAGACATCGGAGACTGCGAGTTTAAGCGAACTTCTTTTGTCTTTAAAGTTTTTAGTAAAGCCAATTTGTGCATCCCAACGACTTTCCAATTTATAAATGTTATAAGTAAAAGGTGAAAAGTAGCGTAGATTCATCTCTGCAGACAATGAAGGTGACAGCTTAAATGTACTCATTGAATTCACCTGAAAAAGGAAACTTGAATTGTTAACCACCGCTCCTGCAATAGCTCCATCAAAATTCATATATACAGCCGTGATATTGTTGTAGGAAGACCAGAACTTTGCAATCTGAACTGGCATACTTAAATTCAAAAATGCCGAATTATTTTTCCCTAGATTTTCACGCGTTACCCAAGTTGTTTTCTTAATTGAATCTTGGCCCATACTTTCCACGATAGCATCGGTCTGCGCATTGTAACCTAATGTAACCGTATATTTCTTATATAAAGTATAATTCAAATTCAACTCATTTGCATACTGTGGATTTAAGTAAGGATTACCACGCTCAGAAGTGTACTTATCGATAAAGTAATCAAAAGGATTAAGTTGACGATAATTAGGTCTTGTGATTTTACGTGAATATCCCAAAGAGAAAATATGGTTTTCATGCGCATCGTAACTCAAATTAGCTGATGGGAATAGATCAAAGTAATTACGTTTAACCTGTTTATTTTCTGTAATGGAGTGTCCATCAGACAGGGTATATTCCCCTCTTAAACCGGCCTTAATACCCCATTTACCGATCTGGTTATCATAATCAAAGTAACCTGCGGCAATTTGCTCTTTATAAACAAAATGATTTGATCTATTGACGATATTTGTCCAGACATTATCCAGTTGCTCTTCAAACAGAAGATTATTATCAGATTTCACATTTGAATACTTCACGCCGGTTTCTATATTCGAGGTTTTATTCAGCGGTTGATTATAATCCAGTTTTGCGACGTATATATCAATTCCTATTGGCATCTCACTTCGCAATAGTTCTGGATCACGTATCAATTGATCGTTTTGATTAAACAATCTATTATCATAATCAGCCTTTTTACTATTTTTGAATTTACTCCAATCTAAATCCAGTACCAATTTTTTACCTGTCGAGTCGATCTTAAACTCATTATTGAAATTAAGTGAATAACGATTAAAACCCTCTTTGAACTGTGTCATAGAGATCAACGTCGAATCAATTGTCGTTAAAGGTCCAATGAGAGATTTACTATCGTTATCATTAAGCTCCACATTATTGCTTCCGTTAAATTGTAAAGACATCACATTCCGATCGGAAGTTTTCTGCTCTATGCCAAATTTGTATGTATGCGTACGATCTTTAATATGCAGATTTGATTTTTGATCAAATAAAGTCTCGATGCCGTCATTAGAAATGATACGCTCTATATTTAGTCTGTTGACATATTTATCATCACTATAAGAATAAGATCCAAAATAGGTTGTATTATTCTTTTTGTAATTTAAAGATAAGGCCGAATTACCTCTAAACTTCTGTCCTAATCCTGCTGTGGCAGAGAAATTACCATTAAATCCCTCCATCTTATTTTTTTTCATCACGATATTGATCGTTCCCACAGCACCTTCTGCATCGTCCCTCGCACTACGTGATTTGATTACTTCAACAGATTTGATCTGATTTCCATCAGTACTTTTCAAAAGCGTAGTCAATTGTTCTCCAGTCATATAAGTTTGTCGGCCGTCGATAGTAACCTTTACTCCAGACTGCCCCATTAACTGCAGATTATTGTCGTTGTCCAAACTAACTCCAGGAGCGCGCTGTACGATATCGAGTCCATTATTACCCGCAGCTAAAGGCGAATTCTCGACATTTAAAATCAATTTCCCTTGTTTATTTTCGACTAATGGCCTCTTGCCTTCGATCGTCACCTCAGCTAAGGCATTTGTACTGGGACTCAATTTCAAATCTGCAAGCTGTTGCTGTGTTTTATTAAAAGCAATAACTGCAGATCGGGATACACTGTACCCGATCATTCTTGCTTCCACATAATAAGATCCTGCAGCAACATTTTCAAAAGCATATTGCCCATCTTCTTTCGTAATTGCTGTTTTTAAGATAATATCATTAGTACTATTGATCAGATAGGCTGTAACTGCGCCCATAGGTTCATTTTTTTCATTTACGATCTTACCCGATATTCCAATAGCAGCCCAAAGCAGTTGGCTACTGATTGCAAATAAGATTGTTAATATTAGTTTCATTTTCATTGTATTGTTTAGGTTGTTATATTCAAAATAGGTGTAATGAATAATTAGTATGCGGTTATCGTATAATGTTACAGTTTGCGAGTTTTATTAAAATAATAGGTGCTTAGCACCTATTATTTATTTTTTCTTTCCTTTTGTTTCAACCACCACACCAGTAGGAGAAATACTGATAATGGTATCTTTTCTGATAACTGCTGTGTCTACAGTTATCACATTTTCGTCCGTCACATCATCCGATTCAGTTTCAGGTTCAGATTTTTCAGGAAGAGCACATTTCAAACCCAAATTTGTCATCACCCATTCCGTTTCTTTGATATCATGATTTTCATAACGATCATAGCATTCCCAGTAAGATATATCGGCATAATTGCGCTCTAAATCCCTGTTCAGCATTACTTTTGCACCAACAGGAAGGTAGATCGTAACATTCACTTTTTGATCTCTATATAATTCTTTCTCACCTAATTTAAAGTGGCTATCAAAAATAATGTTCGCGCTATCCTGAACGGCTTTATAATTGATTGCAGACGCACGTTTAGTTGCCAAATTATAATTAGCTCCTTTTGCCGAATACTCATATTTGATATAAGGCATTTGCGTTGAATCTACCCTTTCAAATCGAATTCGGATATCATCCTGAAGATATTCGGATAAGTTAGTACCTCTGATTTTTAGATTTGAACGGCCGTGATCTCCATTTATTTTGATGACACGAACATCACGGGCATTGATACGATAGATTGATCTTGGAGCCAAAGGTTTTTCTTCTACGATCATACTTTCTTCTCTAAAATCTTTAGCCACCGAACCTGCATAATAAATAATGCTACCTAAAGAAATTAACCAGACTAGAAATAAAGAAGTCGTTAAGTAATTATTCATCGGCTTGCGGTCAAACAACAAGCGAATAATGAGGTAAAATAAACCTGCAAATGGAATTGCAATTGCCAAGAATGCTGCCGTTAATGCCCATGGAGCCTGCTGAGGATCGATCAAATTTAACGGTTCAATAATCCCTCGGTCCGTTACGCCTGCTATACCCAAGCTAAAAAAGATCAAGGCAATTAACAGCGATATTAAGCTTAAGCCTATTGAAAAAGCAACGATCAGACCGATCACTTTTGCAAAGATTTTAATGATCTCTCCAAATGCTGTTCCAGCATTTTCTACACCTCTATTGAATGTGTTGCCGGCACCAGAGAAATTCTCTTTTAGACCGCTCAATTCCTCTTCAAAACTTCGTTTAAAATTCTGGATATTAGGCGACTCTCCGCGCATTTCCATACGATCTGCTCTGGTAATTGCGATTGGCATTACAATCCACAAGATAATATACACCAGAAATCCTGAACCGAAGATTACAACGAATAACACAAATAAAAGTCTAATCCATCGAGCCTCTATGCCAAAATAATGTCCCAGACCACTACACACACCACTGATTACCTTATCTTCTGGATCACGCATCAACTTTTTACCCGTACGAAAAGTGCTGTATGCCTGATTTGTTTTTTGATCTGAATACTGTTGATCCGTATCGTTGATCTCAAAATCACTCACACTTCCCATCTGTGCGATGACGGCATTGACATCATCCATATTCAGTACTTCTTTGATTCCAAGTTGAATCTTCTCTGTAAACATCTCTGCAATACGATTTTCGATATCTTCCAAAATCTCTTTGCTGTCTTCCGAACTTCCGAAATGCTTTTTAATATCAATCATATAATTGCGCAACACATCATATGCGTCCTCTTCTATATGAAAAACGATACTATTTATATTGATAATTATAGTCTTGTTCATGGTATTTATAGGTTATATTGATTTGTCAATTGTATTAATTCTGTCCGCTAGAGATGTCTCCACTGCAAAAACCAGTTCTTTCCATGTAACATCCAATCGCTCAAGAACCTGTATTCCTTCTGCTGTGATTTCATAATATTTACGTGGAGGTCCAGAAGTTGATTCCTTCCATATATAACTCAGCAAACCGTTATTTTTAAGCCTAGTCAACAAAGGATATAAAGTTCCCTCTACAACCAAGAGCTGTGCTTTTTTCAGTTCGCTGATGATATCCGACGCATATATTTCCCCTCGGGAAATAATAGAAAGAATACAATATTCCAGTATTCCTTTCCGCATCTGTATTTGTGTATTTTCAGCTATCATAACAATACAAAGATATATGTTTTATTATGTACTATGCAATACATAGTACTATATAAATTTCAAAAATAAAATTAAAACGCTGTAAATCAGATAAATAATTTTTATATACGTCTAAATACATTATTTCACTTTTCTTATATTTATCACTATTTTAGCACGAAAATTGATTATAAGGAGTGCATGATAAGATTATTATTAGATTATAAGTGGGTAATGCTTTGGGCTGTAGTGGTTATAGCACTGTGTTGTATGCCAGGACAAAGTTTTGAGAAAGTTCCTTCCTATCCGGGGATGGATAAGCTCGTTCACGCAGGTATGTTTTTCGTATTTTGTACGTTAATTTATAATGGTGTATTGGTTCAGTTCAAAGGTCGCCCTACAAAATGGCTTCCCGTTATTGTTGTAAGTATTTTAGGTATCCTTTTCGCCTTACTGACTGAAGCATTGCAATTGTATATATTCACCTATAGATCTGGTGATTGGTGGGATCTCTTCGCAGATAGTGTAGGCATTGGTATGTCGGGTTTTGCTTACTTGCTTTTTTACGTGAGACGTAAAAAGTAACAGATCAAATATTTAACATTCTAGATCAAATACTGCTTAGAACTTAACGGCGAAGTAGTTGTCTGAGATATGCTAAGCTCGGGCTAAGGTCAGTACAGAAATGCGACAACCCGCCGCAACAAGTTTTTCCGCGGCGGCGGTTAATGTAGCTCCTGTGGTCAATACATCATCTACCAAGAGCACATGTTTATCTGCTAGCATAGTTTCATCTGGGCAAAAAAACACATCTTGAACGTTGTCATATCGTTCCAATCTTGATTTTTTGGTTTGACTTGCCCCTTCACCAACTCGCGTTAATCCATGTTCCAAAACGGGTTTTGACAATGCAATACCAAGGCCTTTTGCTAAATAAAAGGATTGATTATAGCCCCTTTTCTTCAACTTCTTTTTATGCAAAGGAACGGGCACAATGACATCAATATCCTGAAAAGTGTGACTGTTAGACAGCGTCTCACCATATTTCCTTCCAAGGAAATATGCAAGTTGAGGTTGATTGGCATATTTGATTTGATAAAGTATTCGCTCTACCCGCGAGTCCTGCTGCAACAGAAATAGAGCCGAAGCATGCTCAAATGGAAATTTCCCCCACAATTGGCGCGCAACTTGATTATTAAGATCTAAATGAAAATCTGTGATCGGTAAATGAAATAGACAAGAAGTACAGATATACCTTTCTTGACTAACTAAAACATGGCCACAGCCTGCACAAATTTTTGGGAAAAATAAGGCTAAAAAGTCTGATAAATAAAGAAATAATTGGTTTCTCATTTTTGATTATGCCTATACTAACTTAAGTAAATTTGTTCTATTTACAATTAAAATTATAAATAAAACAAATTTATCACAGTCTCTATCATCAATAATATTATTGAGAAGAGGTATAGTATAATCCCTTATTGTTAAGCCTCTTGAGCTTCTTTATCTTTAATTGCTAACTGACCACAAGCGGCGTCAATATCTTTACCACGGCTTCTACGCACATTCGTAATAATACCTTGATTTTTCAGATAATTAGCAAATACCTCAATCTTATCGGCATCGGCATTGACAAAACTTGCTAAAGAAATAGGATTGTATTCAATAATATTAACCTTACAAGGAACATTTTTACAAAATCTTGCTAACTCTTTAGCATCCTCCAGCTCATCATTAAAATTATCAAAAACGATGTATTCAAAGGTTATTGGACTTTTTGTCTTCGCATAAAAATACTTCAATGCATCTGCTAATGCTTCTAATGTATTTTGCTCATTGATGGGCATAATCTCATTACGCTTTTTATCATTTGCGGCATGTAAAGACAATGCTAAATTAAATCGGACTTCGTCATCCCCTAATTTTTTAATCATTTTAGCAATACCAGCGGTAGATACTGTGATCCGTTTTGCCGCCATATTCAAACCATCTGGCGAGGTAATACGCTCTACCGACTTCATCATATTCGCATAGTTCAAGAGTGGTTCACCCATCCCCATATAAACAATGTTGGTCAATGGTTGCTGATATTTCTCTTCGGCTTGTTTTGCGATCAAAACAACTTGATCATAAATTTCATCTGCATTCAGATTACGTTTACGATCCATATAACCCGTGGCACAAAATTTACAGGTCAAACTACATCCAACTTGAGAGCTCACACAAGCAGTCATACGTTCTGGAGCAGGGATCAATACACCCTCAATCACATTTCCATCATACAAAGTAAAACTACTTTTGATCGTTCTATCAGAACTGACCTGTGATTGTTTGACTTTAACAGCACGAATAACAAAATTCTCTTTTAGCTTTTCCCTTAAAGGTTTACTTAGGTTGCTCATCAAATCAAAATCCACACAGGATTTTGCCCAAATCCATTCGTAAATTTGCTTTGCACGGAACCCTTGCTCACCCATTTCAGTAAGCTTCTCTTTAATCTGATCTATCGACAGACTACGAATATCAATTATTTTACTTTTCTCAGTCACAGCGCAAAGGTAAGGTTATTTCTATAAAAAACTTATTTTTATAATGTCATAAAAATCAGAACTCGCTGAATTATAAATTATTACTTGTTATCAACGGGATACAAATGTTAACGGAGCCAACATCGTTCTTGACCAACTTTAAAAAAAATCTTCTTAACTAAATGAAAAACAAGTTTATAATGTGTGCATACGAGATTTAGATCACAGATAAAATATACATTCCCGCTCGAATGGATGCAAAACTTTTCCTAGTTTTGAATCATCAGTTTTGATCAACTTCAAAAGAAGTATTAGAATATAATACCTTAAGCTCACGCTACAGATGGAAATACAGAAACTAGAACACAAGCATTATCCCGATGTTGCCCGCATTTACCAGCAGGCAATCGATGCAGGAAACATCACTTTAGCGACAAAAACTAGTTCTTGGAAAGATTGGGATAAAGATCATCTCGAAAATATGCGCTTTGTTGCCATTGAGAACAATACTATAATCGGTTGGGTAGCATTATCTCCTGTACTACAGCGAACAGGCTACCATGGTGTAACCGAATTAAGTATTTATATCGATCAGGGTCATCAAGGCAAAGGAATTGGCAAAGTATTGATGCAGCATATTATTGACACTTCTGAAAACGCGGGCATATGGACGATCATGTCCTTTATTTTTCCTGAAAATGATAAAAGTATCTTGTTGCACAAAAAATTCGGATTTAAATTATTAGGCACGCAGCAAAAAGCGGCCCAGCTAAAGGGAATTTGGATGGACAACTGCATTTTAGAGCGGCGGTCAGCACTAATATAAACTTAGAGCCCCATTTTTATTAGAAAAATGGGGCTCTTGCACAATAGATTACTATTTATTATCCATGTATGGCTTCTTTCGTTCCATACGATTGGATCAAATTTCCTTCAAATTCCAACCATTCTTTCCAACGCTTATCAACATCGACATCCGTTGAGAATTGACGTGCGAAATTAAGAAACGTTGTATAGTGATTAGCCTCAGAAACCATTAGATCATGATAAAACTTCGCTAATTCCTCATCCTTTATATTTTGAGACAATACTCTAAAGCGTTCACAGCTTCGAGCTTCAATCATGGCTGCAAATAACAAACGATCTATAAAAGCCATGTTACGGGAACCGTCCTTTTTATTGAATTTCATCAGTTGTCCCACGTAATCATCTTTACGTTCTTTACCCAATGTATAGCCTCTTTCTTTAATAATATCAATGACCATTTGGAAATGTTGCATTTCTTCAATAGCAATCGCTGTCAATTCATGTACCAATTCTTCATGTTCCGAATTGTACATAATTAATGAAATAGCATTTGAAGCTGCTTTTTGCTCGCACCAAGCATGATCAGTCAGAATCTCTTCTAAATTTCCTTCTGCAATATTTGCCCACCTTGGATCCGTTAACAATTTCAATCCTAACATTTTGTCCTCTCTATTTTTAAAACACAAAGTTAAGCATATCTCTCCGATATAAAAATGTTGAATACTACTTTAACCAAGGTCTTATTATCCCTTATTAAGAGCAGCTCTAACCTGAGGAGCTATCTTTGTTCCAAAAACCTCAATTGCTTTCATCATATCAAGATGATTTGGTGCACCAACATCCATATGTGCAGAAAAGCGCGTCAATCCTAAAGATTCCTGTATTTTTAAGATTTTATCTACAGCATAGTCCGCGTCTCCAATAATTAAATGACCATGTGATGAACGTCCAAAGTCATATTGAGTCCGTTGGTATGGTGGCCATCCACGATCGCCGCCTATGCGGTTCATTTGTGCTGCATAAATAGGATAGTAAGCATCGGCAACTTGTTGTGAATGATCACCAAAAAGAGCATGCATATGTACACCTACCTGAAAATTAGCCATATCATGACCGTTATCGGCATAAGCTTGTTGGTACATTTCTACCAGTGGCTTAAAAGCTTCGTACGTTCCTCCAATAATAGCAAACATAACGGGTAAACCTAATTTCCCAGCGCGAATAACAGATGAAGTTGTACCTCCTACCGCAACCCAAATTGGTAATTTAGGTTGAACAGGTCTTGGAAAGATCTGTTGATTTACTAATGTGGGACGAAATTTACCCGTCCAATTAATCGTATCCTGATTATTTAGTTTGACCAATAGGTCCAATTTTTCTTCAAATAATGCTCCATAATCATTTAAATTATAACCAAACAAAGGGAATGATTCAATAAATGATCCTCTACCTGCCATAATCTCCGCACGTCCATTTGATAAAACATCAACTGTCGCGAAGTCTTGAAAAAGTTTAACAGGATCTGCAGAACTTAACACGGAAACTGCACTCCCTAATTTTATATTTTTAGTAACAGAAGCGGCTGCCGCTAATATAATTTCTGGAGCTGAAACAGCATAGTCCGGACGGTGATGCTCACCCATTCCAAAAAAATCCAGCCCTACTTCATCCATCAATTTTATTTGTTCAATAATCTGATGTAACTTTTCCTGTGAAGATTGTATTTGCCCTGTTTTGGGATCAATATGCAAATCGCCAAACATTCCTATTCCTAATTCCATATTATTCTTTTTTTTATGATTAAACAAACTTATCAATTTTCTAACTCTTAAAAATTGATCTACAACAAGAAAAAACTAGAAAATACTTTTTTGAAAACATGATGACAGTACAGCCATCAAACTAAAAGAAAATGAGCATAACCATTATTTAACACATTCTTGAGACTGATCACTTTAATGCAAAATGCTTTACTGTTGCTTTTACGACATCTGCCACATGACCATCAAAATGATGATTCCCCTTCATATAAATAGTTTCTAAATTTTTTAACCGAATATTCTTAATCGGGAAACTCACTCCATCTTCACCAAGCAAAATAGCCGTTCTAACATTGACCATTTTATTGATCTCGGCAACAACATCCATACTTCTTTTAACCTCACTCCTCCCAAACAGGTCTGAAACATGGATCTCCAAATCTGTAGAAGTTGATGGTTCCAGAAGTGCCACAGCCTGCAATCGCTCCTTCCATTCTGCGGTTAATTTATTAACCAAAAAAGGAATAACATCTGCACCAAAGGAATATCCGACAAAATAAACGAGGTGATTCTTTTTACCTACCAATAATTTTTCAAGATTGCTGCTTAGTTCCTTCGCAATCTGATCTGCGGATTTCTTATCCCAAAAAAAGCTCTTCGAGTTTACAGCTCCAACTGTATATCCCTGTTTCCCCAAGAGCTCGCAGTAACCTGTTGAAAAACTATTAAAACCGCCATCACCACTTAGATAAAGGACAGTAGGGCTATTCGCATTACTGTTCCAAATCTTAAGCGGGATATCTTTCTGCTGTCCCATTACTGTTAATTTTAACAAAAACAAGAGGATAAATAACCCTAATTTATTGCGTACCATCTGTATCCTATCCATTATCTGGCTTCATTACTTTAGACAAAGCTTGAGGCAACTGTAATAGGTCAAAATCATTGCCAAAAATTAAATACTTATTTTCCCAGATCGTCGCATACTTTTCTTTAAAATCTCTCAAACTCTGATAATGTTTAAAAGAGCCCACTTTGTCGGCCGCAAATTTCATAATCTGCTCTGCAGGGTTATCTGGAGATTCAATCCCGCTCATCGGTACCATTCCCAGATTGATATATTTAGCACCTTTTTTCCGGGCATAATCAACCAGATTTATAATTAGAGCATCCATACATCCTCCGGGAGCATGCTCCACTTTACGGATAAGATCATACGTACACTCCCCTTCAGTAAAATCTGGTATAATATTCAAAAAGGCGACAATCTTATTTTGATCATCTTTTAACGCTATCACATCTTGTTCAGCAATTACTGCTGCATCAAACTGTCCTTGCGAAAAGATCATTTCTTTCTTATCGAACACCGTAAGCCATTCATCAGAAACAGCCTTCAGTTCAGCTACAATCGCATCCGACTGCGGGGCGGTGAGCAAAACAGTCGCATACCCTTTTTTTTCTAAGCTATTTAAAGAATTCCGAAGCGATTTTCTATTCTTACCTTCTAAAGAAAATGATGCAACATCCATCAAGGCCTCCTGCCCTATAATGATCTTCCGCTTTCGAAGCTCCAGAAAATAAGGCAAGCTGTTTTCATCAACGCGGTAATACACGGACTTTAACCCCAAAGAGGTACAATAAAGTTCGAACTCTGCAATTACTTCATCTTTATCGTCAAATGCACATACAGGTTCATCTAAAACAATCGCGAAAGCTTGACTGATACGGTAAGAGACAAAACCATCTGTACGCTCAGAAAAATACAATTGTTTATCTGGAGCGATTTTAAAATAATCCATCGGCGACCCTCCATACAATTTGAGTAAACGCTTCGCCTTATCCAGCACGTTCTGCTCATGATCTTCTTCATGAATAATCCTAGGACACAAGAAAGTATAGATCAACAACATCCATGAAAACAGACCCAGAAAGTGTGTAATATTCAAAAACTCCTGACCAAAAGTTGTTAACGGATTGAGTTCGTCATTAAATAACAAAAAACTCTGCATGGTATGATATATAGACTGCTGCCAGGTAAAATCAATGCCAAAATGCTTTTTGTCAATCACATAAAAACAGACAAACCCAAACAAACACACGCCTGTCAAGGCAATGAAAAAGGTCGCAAAACCGATACGCATCCAATTTTTATTGGTCTTAATCCGGTATTGCCTTTGGTTCGTAACCAGTAATACAATAATAAATAAGGACACCAATGCTTCTTCATAATCTAGTGCCTTACCAATATGTCCCAGTAAGGATAGAAAAGAAAATATGAGAGCAATCCAAAAAGCCGATCTGTAACCCTTAATCAGATAAGCGGCACTGACCATCAACCCAAGTCCTAAAACCAATACCATCAACTTAGATGCATGCATCGCTTCGATAGGAAGGTAATATTTTTCAAGCCGCATCCGTTCCACCAGTGGCGGTGTTGCTACCGAGATGAGGTTGATGATCCCTAAAAAGAAAATGGCAATGGCGGGTAAAATTCGTGCAATGATCTGCCTTCCACGCCAGATAAAAGAAAAAACTCCAAAAATTAAGGGCAACCAAAATTCAAATGACCGATAGATAATTGTCAGCCCTAAGCCTTCTTCTTTACTATAACCATAAGAAGTAAAGATATATAACATCGTAAATTCTACAGCGCCTAAGCCTCTCAAAAAGGGAGAGACCATCATCAGAACGACTGTAATGGTATAGGCCACAGCTGCAGCTTCAAACGAAACATGTGTCTGTAGCGCATACATGCTAATAAATGCATGGGCAATACCACAGAACTCAATAGCGACAGAAACCAGAATGGTCATCCATAGATATCCTTTGTGAATATGTGCAGAAAACAGCTCATGAATATTACCGATCAGCTTCGGAAATTTAGTCTCCAGCCATCTATACAATCCATTTTTTACTCTAATCGACCAGAAAAACAGAAAGGATAAACCGAGTAACAAACCAAGTACGACCAAAGATATCCAGGCATTATCAAAGTTTTTATGATCAAAAACAGTATACAGAATAATAGGGACACCAATAATAAAAACAGTCAGTAACCCGACATACCCATATATGGCGCCTGATTGATGAATTTTGGTCGAGTTAAGTTGTTTCTTTCGTAACTGCGAAGTGGTATAGGCCAATGAACTGACCCCTCCGGCCGGAAGGAATACACTCAGTAGATTCCTTTTTAAAAAGAGTTCAACCGCATCCCATAGATTCAGTTTCAATCCGATAGATCGGAAACTAAAAATATACATCACTCCTTGTAACAAAATATATAATAAAGTGATTCCAAACCCAACTATTAACCAATTAAAATCTGCTGAAGCCAGCTGGGGACCTATGGAGGCTATTTCTTTACGTTCGCTTCTAAAAAAAACAAAGGCCAACAATACAATAAAAATAGCCAATAGCTCCTTCCAGTACGTTTTTGGAGACAGCTTTTGGATACCACTTAGCAATGATTTCTTCATATGAGTATGCTATTTTATCTATGATAAATATAACGAGTATTTATCCTCTTTAAATAAATAAATTGTGACCATTGTTTTAAACGTAGATAAATTTATGTCCATATGACAACAGATAGCCTGATAACGGCAAGAATCAAATTGTAGAAAAAAATGTATTCAACACCATCCTTTTATTATCCTTTTGAGCTAAGTTTCTTTTTGTAAATAATATTACAAGATGAAAAACAATCAATTGAAAATATAATGAATAGAGTATTGTGCTTTTTGCGTAAATTTCCATCGATGGAAAAACAAGAAATACTTTTTATAGGTTTAGTCTGGCCGGAACCAAGTTCTTCTGCGGCTGGATTTCGTATGGTACAGCTACTAAAAAGTTTTCAAAAAAATGATAACACCATCACCTTTGCAAGTGCCGCATCTAAATCTCCATATAGTGCCGATCTAGTCGCTATGGGTATTAATGAAGTGGAGATCAAACTCAATGATGCTAGCTTCAATGATTTCGTTCGAGATCTTAAACCTCATATTGTTGTTTTTGATCGCTTTATGACCGAGGAGCAATACAGCTGGCGAGTAGCACAAGAGTGTCCAGATGCTGTCAGAATACTCGATACCGAAGATTTACACTTCTTAAGACACGCCCGCCAATCCAATGCTAAAAATGGCGAACAGTTTGATCAAACCTTATTGTATTCCGATATTGCTAAACGGGAAGTTGCCGCAATCTTACGCTCGGATATCTCGCTCATTATCTCCGAACTTGAGATGCAATTATTGACGAATCAGTTTGCGATCAATCCATCCATCCTCTATTACCTCCCCTTTTTGGAAGAAGAAATTGATGAAGCATGTATAGCGAGCTGGAAGACTTATGAAAACCGTGCTGACTTTATGTTTATCGGCAACTTTATACATGAGCCGAATTGGAACACCGTACAGTATTTAAAAACCGAAATTTGGCCCTTGCTCAGGAAGCGGCTTCCTAAAGTAAGTCTGAATATCTACGGTGCCTATCCAAGTCAAAAGGTACTTCAACTTAACAATCCTAAGGAACGATTCTTTGTTCATGGAAGAGCAGACCATGCCCAAGATACCATGTCCAGACACCGTGTCCTATTAGCTCCTATTCAATTTGGTGCCGGTGTTAAAGGTAAATTTATAGATGCTATGCAAACAGGAACCCCCTCCGTTACAACAACTATTGGAGCTGAAGCAATGTCAGGAGACCTGCCATGGAACGGGTTTATCGCAAATGAACCGCAACTATTTGTTGAAAAAGCAATCGAAATTTATAACAATAAAACAATCTGGTTAGAAGCACAGCAAAACGGTATCACCATCATTAATCAGCGCTATTCACGCACGAGGTTTGAAGACGATTTTCTAATGACCATCCGTTTCATCAAAGCACAGCTTCAGGCCCATCGACAGCAGAATTTTATGGGACAGCTGCTGCTCCACCATTCTTTATTAAGCACGAAATACTTATCCTTGTGGATAGCTGAAAAGAATAAGAAATAAGCTTATTTAAGCCCTTCCCACCATTTATCATATCGTTTATCTAGCTGTTGCAAATAAACAATCTCCCCCATTTTGGGTGTTAACACAGGAATTTCTGCTTCTTCCGCATACTTACTGACCAGAGAAAGCGGTTCCTTCCAGTCGTGCAGTGCCAATGCAAACTTGCCAGAATGTACTGGTAGAAAATGTTTAGCCTGAAGATCAACAACCTCCTTTAAAAGTTCGTCGGGCATGGAATGGATATAACGCCATGTTTCATTATACTGACCATTTTCCAGGATCGCTAAATCAAAAGGGCCATATTTATCGCCGATAGTCTTAAAATGTTTCCCATAGCCGCTGTCTCCACCTAAAAAGAGCTTATACTTTTCTGTTTGTAAAACAAATGATGTCCAAAGTGTTGTATTACGCTTAAACTTTCTTCCTGAAAAATGACGTGCAGGTGTAGCTACTATCTTAAACTCCTTTTCAAAAGATGCCTCATCATACCAGTCCAATTCCGTAATCTGATTTTCAGCAAATCCCCATCGCTCGAAATGGGCGCCAACACCAAGACCACAGATCACATTTTTAATTTTTGAACGTAACTGTATTATGGTTTTATAGTCCAGATGATCATAATGATCATGGCTAATTAACAAAAGATCAATCGGCGGAAAATCATCAGCCTGATAAACATACGATAGATTGAATGGCTTATTGCTCCCTGGAACAGGAGAAGCATTATCCGAAAAGACGGGATCTACAACAATGATCTTACCGTCAATCTTCAGGAGGTAAGAAGAGTGTCCAAACCAGATAAGCAAATCAGCATCAGGTAAATTTTTAAGATCCTGCTTCATAACCGGAAGTGGCATCTTAGGGCTTCGAATAGCACGATCTTTAAATAAAAAAGCATACATCGCTCCGACAAAGCTTTCGCCCTCTTTCAATGATGGAGTATATTCCAAATTTTGAAACTGCGAATCCCTAAAATTCGGAGACTTCATAACACGTTCCAGACGTGTTCCGGTGATTTTTCCTCCAAAAAGAGGTCTCATTAAATAAACATTACCCATTACAATTAATATAATTACACTAGCAAGAACTATCTTTAAACGTTTACCGATCTTCATTTCAACCAAACTTAGATAAATTTGTATTATTTCCTGTTATTATTGAATGACACGATACAAATTCATTTACTGGAAACTTCCTTATTTGAAGTCATGATCGTGATCCACTTATAAATCCAGCTACCACGATCTAGAATGATGATAAAGCGGAAATATAGAATCTGAAATTCAATCTTTGACTTGATATCATGAATAAAATCCCATAGCATATTAAACGGATAACCCAACATTATACTTTATCTCGAAATCATATGATTATATTTTTACAAAAAGCTGACAGTTAAAAAGTGTTAATATGGTGTAACATGTCGTTCTTGATACTACTTTTACCGCAAATATGAGAGCGCTGTATTTACTGGTCCTGATCTTCAATTTATTCCTATTACAGGGAGATGGAATTGTTTTGACCAACAGTCATTTTCATAGCAGCACAGGCTCTGTTTCTTCCTTCCTAGGTAAGTCTCCTGAAACAAAAATAAAAAGTTCACATATCCATTCTATCTTCAGTAAAGCGTTAAATGAACGCACATATGAAATGACAGAAGATGATGTCGAAGATGAACTTGTTTTTGAATCGCATACGATTACTGTTTTCAAAAACATTGCTTTGCTCAGTTATGCACTGGCACTGATTTTTGTTCTTAAAAATTTAAAGAACCTCCTATCGGTTTTTAAGACACAGCATTTTACTTCTACAAACAAATACATTTTACAGCGCGTCCTTCGCCTGTGATATCTCCCACTCTTCAGCATTAAAAAAATAGCTTAAATAGGCATCATAGCATGGTATATTTTCCAATCGCTATCTGTACTGTTGTTTAGCATTGTGTTCTGAAGAGCCTCTTCCGTCCTGGAATATTACCCAATTTATTACAATATATTAATAACTATTTCATCCATGAAAAGAATTAGCACAGGCATGCTTATAGGTCTGTATGCCTTATTGGTCCTAACAAGCTGTTCCCAAAAAAAAGAAGAAAAGATTGAGAACGTCCAGTATCAAGTAACCAATCCAATATTAATTGATACCACCCTCTCTAAAAACTATGTCTCCCAGATTCAATCGATCCGTAATATCGAGATCCGAGGTCTTGAAAAAGGATACTTACAACAGATTTATGTCGATGAAGGCCAGACTGTACAAGCGGGTCAGCTTTTATTTAAAATAATGCCTAAATTCTACGAAGCTGAGTATCTCAAAACGCAGGCACAAGTTAAAGCGGAAGAAATAGAACTTGAAAATACGAAAGCATTAGCAGATAAGAACATCGTTTCTAAAAATGAATTGGCGTTGGCACAAGCGAAAGTTGATCAGGCCAAAGCAGAAATGTCATTGGCAAAACTTCATGTAACGGCAACCGAGATTCGGGCTCCTTTCGCAGGAACCATCAACCGGATTCCCTTGAAGCTTGGTAGTTTGGTCGACGAAGGTGAACTTCTTACCAGTTTATCCGACAACAGTCAGGTGTATGCTTATTTTAATGTATCGGAATCTGAATACCTCGACTACCAGACGAATACGGAAAATAGAGCCAACAATGAAGTGAATTTACTTCTTGCAAACAATCAGTTACTGAAATACAAAGGAAAAGTAGAAACCATAGAGAGCGAATTTAATAATGAAACAGGAAGTATTGCTTTTAGGGCACGCTTTCCTAATCCAGATAAACTTCTTAGAAACGGCGAGACAGGGCGTGTACAAATGCTTGTACCGCTGAAACATGCCTTGATAATTCCACAAAAAGCTACTTACGAGATTCAAGATAAAACCTATGTCTTTGTCATTGACAAAAATGGAGTTGTTAAATCTCGAAACATCACCATTAGCAATGACCTTCCTGATCTATATGTTATCTCTTCGGGACTGGCGCCCACAGATAAAATATTGATCGATGGCGTTCAGAAGGTTAAAGATGACGATAAGATAAAATTCGAATTTGTAGCGCCGCAGGAGGTTATGTCCCATTTGCAAATACACGCTCAATAATTCACCTCTAAAAAATTAACGATGTTTAATAAATTCATTCATAGACCAGTTCTGTCCATCGTCATTTCCTTGATTATTGTGTTTCTTGGAATATTGTCGATGCTCAAACTGCCCATCACGCAATTTCCGTCCATCTCTCCACCTAAAGTAAACATAACGGCGGAGTATCCCGGAGCAAATGGCGAGCTGATGGTAAAATCGGTATTGATCCCCCTAGAGCGTGCGATCAATGGTGTACCCGGCATGAAATACATTACCTCAGATGCAGGTAATGACGGAGAGGCTTCTATTCAGGTTATTTTCAACCTGGGAACAGATCCCAATCTCGCTGCAGTCAATGTACAAAATAGGGTTTCCTCTGTTATCAATAAATTACCGCCTTTAGTCGTTCGCGAAGGTGTAAAAATAACCCGTGAAGAGTCTAACATGCTCGTCTACGTCAATTTATTCAGTAAGGATCCCAAAGCCGATCAAAACTTCCTCTTCAACTACGGTGATATCAATATCCTGTCCGAGCTGAAACGGATTGATGGTGTAGGAGTTGCCGACATTCTAGGTAACAGAGAATATGCCATGCGTATCTGGTTAAAACCAGATCGTATGCTGGCTTACAAAATATCTGCTGATGAAGTACTAAAAGCACTTGATGAACAAAGTTTGGAAGCTTCTCCTGGTAAAACGGGCGAAAGCTCTGGAAAGAGATCACAAGCATTTGAATATGTACTTAAATATCCAGGTCGATTCAATACCAAAGAGGGTTATGAAAACATCATCCTGAAATCAAATCCTAGCGGTGAAGTACTGCGTGTAAAAGATGTTGCTGATGTCGAATTTGGAAGCTCGATGTATGATATCTATTCTACGCTAAATGGTAGACCTTCCGCAGCAATTGTTATTAAACAGTCTTATGGAAGTAATGCGAGTGATGTTATTAAAAACATAAAAAGCAAATTAGCAGAAATCAAAGAAACGAGCTTTCCAAAAGGCATGGATTACGAGATCAGTTATGATGTTTCCAAATTTCTTGATGCATCAATTGAAAAGGTCATCCATACCCTTCTTGAGGCCTTCGTCCTCGTTGGTATTGTGGTATTTCTGTTTTTAGGAGATTGGAGATCTACCCTTATTCCTGCCATGGCAGTTCCAGTTTCTTTGATCGGCACATTTGCGTTTATGTCCATGTTTGGAATTACCCTCAATCTCATTACCCTATTTGCACTGGTCATGGCTATTGGGGTTGTGGTTGATGATGCCATTGTCGTCATTGAGGCTGTACACGCCAAGATGGAGGAAAAAAATCTGTCACCTCTCAAAGCGACGGAAGAAGCGATGCATGAGATAAGCGGGGCTATCGTAGCCATCACACTGGTTATGGCGGCAGTATTTATTCCAGTAGCATTCATGTCAGGACCTGTTGGTATCTTTTACAAGCAGTTCTCCATTACCATGGCCACAGCCATTATTTTATCTGGTGTGGTTGCGCTAACACTTACACCTGCGCTTTGCGCCATGATCCTAAAAAATGGACATGGACATCCAAAGAAAAAAACGCCATTAAATAGGTTCTTGACAAGCTTCAATAATCTTTTCACAAAAGGAGCTAATCGTTACCAAGATCTACTTCGTAAGATCGTTAATAAAAGACTGGTCACATTCGTACTCTTGGCAGCATTTTGTTCTGCGATCTTCTTTTTAAACAATAGCCTACCTTCTGGTTTCATTCCAAATGAAGATCAAGGCATGTTTTATGCCATTATTCAAACTCCTCCAGGGTCTACCCTAGAACGTACCAATGAAATTGCCGAAAAACTTCAGGCAATAGGTATGGGAATTGAAGGTGTAAAATCGATTTCTTCTCTGGCGGGTTATGAAATTCTAACTGAAGGTACTGGAGCTAATACTGGAACCTGTCTGATCAACTTAAAGAGTTGGGAAGACCGTAAAAACTCTGTTCAGGACGTGATGCACGAACTCGAAGAAAAGTCAAAAGATATTACCGGAGCTACGATTGAATTTTTTGGACCTCCGGCAGTACCCGGATACGGTGCCGCAGGTGGATTTGAATTGCGCCTTTTGGATAAAGCAGGTTCTGGTGACTTCAAAAAAATGGAAACTGTAAGTAAAGATCTTGTAAAAGAATTGAGTAAACGCCCCGAACTGGCATCTGTCTTTACCTTTTACAGCGCTAGTTTCCCTCAGTTTATGTTGCATATCGACAACGAAAAAGCCGAACAAAAAGGAGTTACGATCGACAATGCGATGAGTACACTATCCACATTGGTAGGAAGTAATTACGAAACCAGTTTTATCAAATATGATCGGCAGTATAAGGTCATGGTACAGGCATTGCCGCAATATCGCGCACAGCCGGATGATATCCTGAAACTGTATGTGAAAAATAATCGGGATGAGATGGTTCCATATGCGGCATTTATGACATTGGAAAAAGTATATGGTCTTTCCGAAATTACAAGACACAACATGTACAACTCTTCAGAGATCAGCGGTTCTGCAGCCCCTGGATATAGCAGTGGTGAGGCGATTAAGGCTGTTACTGAAGTAGCCAAAGCATCCCTTCCAAGAGGATACGGTATCGAATGGGCAGGGATTTCAAAAGATGAAGTTTCCCGCGGAAACGAAGCGGTCTATATCTTTCTGATCTGTCTTACTTTCGTTTACATGATCTTAGCAGCGCAGTACGAAAGCTTTGTCTTGCCACTTGCAGTTGTACTTTCTTTACCTGCAGGTATTTTTGGCGCATACTTCTTACTGAAAGTATTAGGTCTTGAAAACAATATTTATGCGCAGGTAGCCATGGTTATGCTCATTGGTTTGCTCGGTAAGAATGCGGTACTGATCATTGAATTTGCGGTACAAAAGCACAATGCCGGTAGTTCGGTTCTTGCTGCGGCAATCGAGGGAGCTGGGGTGCGATTCCGTCCGATCTTGATGACATCCTTTGCATTTATTGCGGGTCTTATTCCGCTGGTATTTGCTACAGGACCTGGAGCTATTGGAAATAAAACCATAGGAAGTGCTGCCGCCGGCGGTATGCTCATAGGAACCGTATTTGGTCTACTCATCATACCCGGACTATACTATATTTTCGGAAAAATTGCGTCGAAAAGTAAATTAACGTCTTACGAAGACGAGAATCCATTATCAGAAGAAATCGATCACAATGTATAATATTAAGATAAGAAAGTGGATCGGAATAGCCGTTATGTGCTTTATAGTCGCAAGCTGTAAAGTACCCGCTATTCCAATTGTAAAAGAGAACAAGGTACTTCCTGTAGCGTTTAATGACTCGACAGCTTCATCTCAAGACAGTTCAAACATGATTGTTACGCCATGGCGTGACTTCTTTTCAGATCATTACCTGAGCAGTCTGATTGATACAGCTTTGAAAAACAATCAGGAGCTTATGATCACTTTGCAAGAGATAGAAATTGCGAAGAGCGAAGTTCGGTTTAAACAGGGACAATTACTTCCTACTGTTGAAGCGAGAATCGGAAGCGGTGTCGAAAAAGTTGGACGCTATACAAGTCAGGGTGCAGGGGATGCGAGTACTGATATCGCACCCGGAAAGAAATTCCCTGATCCGCTCATGAATTATGAAGCTGCTCTTACCGGAAACTGGGAAATAGACATCTGGGGTAAATTGCATGATCAAAAAAAGGCCGCTATAGCCCGCTACCTCTCCACGATGGAAGGGAAAAACTTTGTTTTGACAAATTTAGTTGCTGAAGTGGCCAACAGCTACTACGAGTTACTTGCTTTAGATAACCAACTCGACGTCGTACAAGAAACTATCAAGCTCCAAAAAAGTGCATTAGAGGTTATCCAAGCACAAAAAGAGGCCGCAAGATCAACCGAACTTGCGGTTCAGAAATTCAAAGCTGAAATGCTCAATTCGCAAAGCTTAGCGTACGAGATTAAGCAGGATATTCAGGAAACTGAAAATAGGGTTAATCTTTTATTGGGACGATTTGCGCAAAAGATCCCACGGGATAAGAACAGCTTTCTAACGATGATATCACCTGCAGTTCATAGTGGTATTCCTTCCCAGTTATTAGCCAATAGAGCAGATATCAGAAAAGCAGAATTGGATCTAGCGGCTGCAAAATTGGATGTTAAAGTTGCCCGTGCAGAATTCTATCCCTCTTTTAACATTTCTGCAACTTTAGGTTTAGAGGCCTTCAAACCCTCCTATTTTGTAAAAATGCCCGAGTCTATGTTATATTCTCTTGCTGGAGAACTTGCCATGCCTTTGATAAATAAAAATGGTATTAAAGCTGAATTTAGCAAGGCTAGTGCACTGCAGCTACAAGCGATGTACAACTATCAGCAGACGATATTAAGTGCTTATGCCGAGGTTTCAAACCATCTTTCCAAGATCAGCAATCTGCAAAAAAGCTATGATCTTAAATCACAGCAGGTAGACGCTTTAACAAAATCAAACGATATCTCTAATGATTTGTTTAAGTCTGCCCGGGTTGATTATTTCGAAGTACTGATGACCCAGAGAGATGCATTAGAAGCAAAGTTAGAGCTGATTAAAACAAAAAAAGATCAGTTGAATACTGTCGCAAATACCTATCGTGACCTTGGCGGGGGTTGGAAATAAGATGAATATTTAAGGTAAAAAAGCAGACATTAAGGGGCTTACAGTTAATCTGTAGGCCCTTTTGCTTTATAGTTTTTTATCATGAAATTAAGAGCCACTTCTCTTCTCCAACTACGACGCTGTTTTATTGTGCTTCAGCAATAATTTTTAAAACTTTAAAAGCAAAAAACAGTTTATAGTAGAAACTATTGATTAAATTCAATAAAGGTTTAGAAAAAGTTAATTTACTAATACTAACGCTATGTGGAAGAAATACAATATAAACATCATCTTTTTTGCTTTGATCTTTACAGGTTGTAAAAGCACTAAGAATGATGCGGACATCCTCTATTACGGAGGTCCGATCTTAACCATGGAAGACGGTAATCCTCAAGTAGAAGCGCTTGCTATTAAGGATGGGAAAATTCTTTTTGCAGGTACGAAGAAAGAAGCCATGAATTATGCTGGTTCTAAAACCGCTGAAGTAGATTTAGAAAACAAAACGTTAATGCCCGGATTTATTGATGCACATAGTCATGTTACTTCGCGAGCAGGCATGTCTCAGGCTGTTGACCTTTCTCCAACTCCTTACGGTACAGTAAACAGTATTGCAGAACTGCAGACCACACTAAAGGATTATATCAAAAAACATCAGCTGGATCCAACTACTCCAGTGATGGGGAATGGATATGACGACGCGATTATTAGTGAGCATAGACATCCTACACGTGCTGAACTGGATGCTGTAAGTACAACAAATCCCATAATCGTGATTCACACTTCAGGTCATGCCAGCGTTATCAATACGGCTATGTTCAAGTTACTACAGATTCCTGAAGATGCTAAAGATCCGCAGGGAGGACATTACGGACGCGATCCAAAAACCCATAGTCTAAATGGGAAATTGGAAGAAAATGCCAGTTTCACAGCACTAATAAAGTTAACCTCACTTTTACCAAAGCCGACCGAAACAGATGGTTTATCACAGTCCCTTAAAGATTTTTTAGCGGCGCAGGATGAATGGTTTAGTTATGGACAAACCACGATATGTGATGGTCGAACTATGGGTGTAGGACTTACCTTACTTCGAGAAGCAGCGGCCAAGAAGCTAATAAAGGCAGATATCGTTTATTTTCCTGATTTTGAAGCCAACAAAAAGGAGTGGGAATCATTTTTACCACATTACATGAAATATGAAAATAACCTCAAATTTGGAGGTTTCAAATTTTCGGATGACGGCTCTCCACAAGGTAAAACAGCTTGGTTGACACAACCCTACTTAGTTCCTCCTGAAGGACAAAACAAAGATTATAAAGGCTTCCCAATTTTTACGGATGAAGTTCTTTATGAAGATTTAAAAACGATTTTCTCAAAAAACATCACCGCTCAGCTACATGTGAACGGCGATGCCGCTATTGATCAGGCACTGCGTGTAATAGGAAAATTAAAAGAAGAAGGTATTTATAAACCGGAAATCCGTGCCACACTCATTCATGTGCAAAATAGCAGACCTGACCATATTGCCAAAATTAAAGAAGTGGGTGTCATACCTTCATACTTCTCTGGGCATGTTTATTTATGGGGTGATTGGCATTATAGCAGTGTCTTCGGGCCTGAAAGAGCTGCTTTTATAAGTCCTGCAAACGCTGCAAAAAATGCTGGTATCACATTTACCATACACCATGATGCTCCTGTAACGCCACCGGATCTGATAACAGGTGTATATTCTGCTGTCAATAGAATAACACGCTCGGGTATGGTCCTGGGTTCAGATCAACGTATTCCGGTTATCGATGCGCTAAAAGCGATCACCATCAATGCCGCTTATCAATACCAAGAAGAGGATATAAAGGGTTCATTAAAAGCAGGAAAACTTGCAGATCTTGTTAT
This sequence comes from Sphingobacterium sp. B16(2022), assembly GCF_012030425.1. GTDB lineage: Bacteria > Bacteroidota > Bacteroidia > Sphingobacteriales > Sphingobacteriaceae > Sphingobacterium > Sphingobacterium anhuiense. The sequence goes on from NZ_JAAUVN010000004.1 coordinate 304,057, forward strand.
TTTAAATAAAGATCCTTTGACCATTGATCCGAAAGAATTACGCTCTGTTCAGGTCATAGAAACAATCAAGGAAGGTAAGACAGTATTTAAACGATAGCTACGCATATTAAGAAAACTTATACCAATGAAAAGAATAATCAATTTATTACTGTTGCTATTTGTAAGTACCAGTAGCTTTGCTCAAGGACATTACAATGGTTCATCCTTTAATCCAAATGATTATTTTGCCCCACATGCGGGCTTTATCATTCCGGTATGGTATGGCTATGCCAATATGAACTATTATAATAAGCAGGGGAATAAATCGGATCAGCTGATCAATCCGACACCGAACAATCCGACGACTCTTAATATCGAGCAAAATGTCAAGACCCATTCATTTATCTTAATGGCTATTTATGGCGGCAAAGGTAAAATCTTAAATGCAGACTGGGGTATGATGATCATTCCAACCCTTAATAGCCCCACGGCAAGCATTGCTTTAGATTATTATTCGCAACAGACAGGCGCTGGCCGTTATAACTTCACCAATAAAAGTCTTGGTTTTGGTGATATGTATATCCAGCCGATCTGGCTCTCATGGAAAGATGGAAAATTCAAATATGCGTTAAATTACGGCGTGTGGGCTCCCACCGGAAAATATGAACACAATAGTTTAGACAACGGCGGTCATGGTTACTGGTCTCACAATATTCGAGGGGCTTTACAATACAAACCGCAACCCAAAATCAATCTGAGTATTGCGCCAACATTCGAGATCAATCAATGGCAAAAAGATACTGACTTCAAAGAGGGAAGCCATCTTACTGTCGATCTCGGAGGTTCTTATCTGCTCAACAGCCGTGGCGATGAAGTTGGTGTATTCGGTCACTACACCAAACAGGTTTCCGATGATAAAGGAACTGAAGGTAGTTTCTTGTCAGATCAGACAGCAGGAGTTGGTGGCTTTGTTTCCTACTGGATTGTACCTAAAAAAATTGGAGCAATGGCACGTATAACCCAGAACTTTGCAACAGAAAGCCGATTCGGAGGTATGGCTGTACAGGCTGGTGTTAATATTTTAATACCTTCAAAAAGTGCATCTCACTAGATAATTTGAATCCGGATTGACGATACTATCGCCTTAAAGGATCTATTTGTAAAAAAGTGATTGAACAAAAGGTTGAACAGGTGATTTCTATCCCGTTCAACCTTTTTTATTAATATACTCTTGATCGTTAAAAAACGTAATCAATTTTATACCTTCTTATCATGTTACACAGGGAACAACGAGACTGATCTATTAAAACATAGACTAAGATTATATTTGGTTTTACACGGACATATAATGGACGGATTAGGGATCGGAGAATGTTGTAATTTATTGCAAATTAATAATAAAATAAACATTTTGACCAGTTCTTTGTTTTCTCTTAATAAACCCTAAACCAACAAATTATGCCTGATTTCAACCTGAACCGTAGAAAATTTATTCAAGGTGCTACTGCTGTTTTAACTTTATCTGCTCTACAAGCAAAAGGGGTTTCCTCTACAAGTACACTTAAAAATATGCGGGTCGGATTGATTGGAGCAGGTTGGTACGGGAAAAGCGATCTATTTAGACTCATGCAGGTACGCGATATTGATGTTGTAGCAATCTGTGATGTGGACAGCAAACATCTGGAAGAAGCTGGAAAATTGATCAGTGAACGCCAAATATCCAGAAAAGTACCAAAACTTTACAAAGATTACAGAGCAATGCTCGACGCACATAAACTGGATCTGGTACTCATCGGAACTCCCGATCACTGGCATGCGCAACAAGCAATCGACACCATACGTTCAGGGGCACATCTTTATCTCCAAAAACCCATTAGCATTGATGTTCTTGAAGGCGAAGCGATACTGAGCACAGCAAGAAAACACAATAAAAAAGTACAGGTAGGTACACAGAGAAGAAGTACAGCCCACCTTATAGATGCTAAAAAAAGCATCATAGATCAAGGACTGCTTGGTAAAATATCACATGTCGAGATGTGCTGTTATTATCATATGCGTAAAAATGGAAATCCTGCAGTAGAACCTGTTCCTGACTTTCTGGATTATGAAATGTGGACAGGCCCCGCTCCATTGCGTCCTTATGATGGTTTACCACATGGTGGCTGGTGGCGCACTTTCATGGAGTATGGTAATGGTATTACCGGCGATATGGGTATGCATATGTTCGACACTGTTCGTTGGCTTTTAGGACTTAAATGGCCAGAAAAGATTACTTCAACAGGCGGTATATTTGTGCAAAAAGGCGGAAAATCCAATATTGTGGATACGCAGACTGCTATATTTGAATATCCTGACTTAAATTGCGTTTGGCAGATGCGGTCCTGGGGAACTCCTGCAGATCCAGAATACCCTTGGGCATTTGTTATCTATGGAGAAAAAGGTACTTTAAAAGGCAGTGTCATGAAATATGAGTTTATTCCTGTTGGTAAGGGAGAGCGTATTGCGATGGATGTTGTTTATGAGAAAGAAAAATTTCCCGCAGATCTCAATGAACCCAGAATCGAACTGCACACCGCTCCTGCTACCCGCCAACATATGCTGAATCTTTTATCTGCGATTGAAAATGACCATCTCCCTATTGCTGATATTGAAGAAGGACATATCTCAACAGCAAGTTGTATTCTGGCCAATCTATCCATGTTATTGAACAGACCATTGGTCTACGACCCTATTAAAAAAATATGCATTGATGATCCTGAAGCAACCAAATTATTAAGAAGACCTTATCGGGCACCTTGGAAACATCCGTTTTTGGGATAAAGTAAGAGATCTTAATTCTCCAAAAAAAGATTTACGGTTGAGATAGAAACCCTAGATCAGTTGCTTTTTTTATCAGACTTGCAACACTGTGACAGCCTATTTTCCGAAATATGTTTTTGCGATGTGTACGGCAGGTATTTGAAGTTATGCCCAAAATATCAGCGATCTTATCACTTGAAAGTCCTTTTGAAATGTAGCAGATGATTTCTTTTTCACTCACAGTAAGATTTAGTTCCGAAGCACTGTTTTTTTTAGTGTCCACTATTGAGATTTGGCGAAATTCAGTATTGCCATTTATACCCATAATAGTCACAACATGATTGTTCACCTTAGTGACATGTTCAATGTCTGTATGAATATTCAAACTTTTGACAATTCTAAATTTGCTATCGACCGCGACGCAAATAGATTGATGGTAAAACAATCGATATGTTCCATCTGAAATTTGCATACGGAAACAATAGCAACATTTAAGCGATCGTATGTACTCTATACCGATACTCACAATATATCGATGAGCAGCCTCCTCTGCCCTAATAACAAATTCAATATCATCAGGATGGATTAAATCAATGATCTCTTGTAACGACTCGGGCATTTTCTTCATTCCATGCACCTTGAGCATATTCTTATGCTGGTTGGATAGCGTTTGTCTAGGGCTATCCACAAAGTAATAATAATAATCACCCGTATATAGGAAATCGGCAATGAGGTCAATCAGATTGAGATGCTGATGCATTCCTTTTTCAGAAATGAGCAATTCCGCATAACCATCCGTTGTGATCAACATCCTATTATTCTTATTTTTCATCTATAGTGCATTTGGTACTCTGACTTTCTGAAAATGTAGTATTACTAGGGTGTTATATTTTTCTAGTACTATTTGTATTATTCGATTGTCCAACTGTGATACAGTTTTCCCTTGCAATTTGGGCTACCATACTTTCCAAGGTTGACATGCGCTCGGGGCAGACGATAAAAGATCGTAATCCTTTACTTATCCAAGCTCCCGAACAGCTAACGCAAATTTCTATGGTGCCAAAAATCTTATTGTCTTCTCCGTAAAAAACGAGCAAATGCCGTGGTTCATAGCACCCCGCCACCATCAGTTGTTCACAGAGCTGACTTTGATACAAAGTGTATTGCCAATCCGACGATTGTGCTGAGTCCAATTGGACCTTTCCTGCAATACTGTCAGCTGGAATATTTAAATGACTGTTGGTAAACAGCTCTTCTAAATTCTTTCCTGCTTTACCCTTCCAGGAAATACGATTACTGATATAAAACAGCAATTCTACTCTTACAGCTACCAGAAAAGGATCAATGCCCGAGCTATCCTTCTGTTCGATAGTAGGGAAGATTCGTGCTTTTTTCCCTTTGTAGAGCGTTACCTTTTCCTGAGCTTTAAGACTCAGGAAAGATAACAGCAAGAATATAATGATGATATGTCGCATGCTGTAAGTCGTAAAGATAATATTGAAAATAATAGTTATCTCTAGAATAAGTTATCGTCTAAAAGCTTGGCTCCTTTTATAGTCGCCAAATGTTTCAACGCTTTTACTATCCGAAGGATTTCATCTTTCTCTACAGTAGGATTGAATACAAAATCTGTACTTTCAATACTCTTTGTGGATATAACGTCGTTGTTATCTCCTATTTCGTTTGCCTGAAAATTACCGGTTATAATTATTTTATAGCATAATTTACCCATAATTTCCTTTTGTAGAGAGGATATACTTTTTATTTTTGAATACTTAAATACATGAAATTCATTAAATCTTGTTGGTACAGATGATGTAATCATAGAGGAAGCTGACTCACAGAATTCATCTTTAAATTTAATACCCTTTGCAAAATCACTATCTTTTTGCAATGAAGGAACTTTTGCTTGAAGCCATTCGATAGTTTGCTCTGCCGTCTGCGCATTTGCAGATCCTATTCCTAAGAAAAACGAGAACAGTATTAATAGTTTTTTCATGGTATATAATATTTGACACTTTCCTATCATCTGTATAAGTTAATGGTATTCTTACTTGGACTAAACACTTCTCTTTTGTTTGCTGGGTATTGGCTTTGGTTGCGTTCGAATTTATCTTTATCCAGTTTGATGAGCGTCTCTTTAAACGCGTTAGCCTTAAATTTCGAATCTGCTGAGTTTGCTCCCTTTAATCCTTCTTGAATAAGGAGTGAGTTTACTTCTACTCCCTCTTCCGCTAGTAAAGATTTAAATTTTGATCTGATTTCATCTTTATTGCTAGACCAATCAGAACTAGTAAACAGATCAGAAAAGTAGTAGATTGGTTTGGCATTTGTACCAGTTTTGTAATAGACAAACTGATAGGTAGTGCTCTGCGCAAGCGTTGTTGTCAGCGAAGCAACAAAAACAAGTAATAGAATGAGTTTTTTCATGGCATTTATTTTTAATCAAAAGAAATCGGTTCTGGTACTCCGCAGAGCTTCCGAAGATGGTTGAAGCCTTTGACAACTTTTCCAGTATATTTTTTTGAAGTATTATAAGGAAGCCTCCAACTTTTTACAGTAGGTCTCTGCCGACAGGGAAATTTCCCTTGCACCTCTGTAATCTCAAAGATGATAAATAGCATGGCTAGTAGCAATAACTTCTTCATTGTAGTAAAGTAAGCTTACTAGATATCATTTATTCTTCCATTCTTTTGCTAACTTTGAGTTTTTTTCCACGTCTCCGTACCCAAATTCATAAATTTCAGCAATAGTTCCCTGTAATTCTTTAATTCCAGCATTATACGCCTTTTCATACCATTTGATTCCCTCAGAAACACTCGTTTTGACTTCCCCTTTACCAGACATGTAAAAGTCGCCAATGCGGCGCATTGAATCCGCATCCTTATATTCTGCTGCCATTTTCAGCCATTTCATCGCTTCCTTACTATTTTTTGTCGTTCCCAGCCCTTCATAATACATCCCACTTATAATGCACATCACCTCAGCGGTCTTTTCACTTTTTTCTATATCGATCGCTTTTTTATACCATTCTAATGCTGTTCCATAATTTTGGGACACTCCATACCCACCATAATGCATATAGGCTATGGTAGATATTGCAGTCACATTTCCCCTTTCTGCAGATCTGGTTAAATATATGATGGCCTGTTCATAATCTTTTTTTGCAACTAATTCTCTTGACCTTTTTAGATCAGGATCGTTTTCGCCACTTTCTTTTTTTTGTGCTTCCGCTGTTACTAATCCAAGGAATAATGCGAAAAGTATAAGTAGTTTTTTCATAGCATTTATTTATTTGATTTCTCCATTGGAGGTAATGGTGTATGTTTTTGCTCTGCTTATCTTTCTAGTTTGATCAGTAGTGAAATAAGTGATCGTTACTAGAGAATAGGTGTAAAACGTATGCTTTGTACCTGTGTTAATCTGTTTATCATTGATCTTAGCTACGAATTCCACATTATTCACCCCCTTATCCAATTTAACCGATATTTCTTTTAAAACAGCATTCGCTGAATCTTTTTCTAGTGTAATGATATTGAAGGTTAACCTTGCACTCATTTCTTCGAAATCAACTTGGGAGCTATATACTTTCTCCTTTGCTTTCAAGAACTCTTTAGGTATCTGAAATTCTTTCTTGTCCAATAATTTATCGTCAGGTGTACTTGTCGCTGAATGACAACCTAAGAATAGAATGAAAATTGTCAATATTGCTAAAATGTTGTTTGTTTTCATAATCTTCATTTTATTCTTTATTTGTTAACTAATGGGGATAGAATAGATCCAATATCTTTAAGCTTAAATGCTTTTGATAAAGTAACACCAAAGAATGGACGTGGCTTAAAAAACTGGTTCGTAATTTCAGCTTGTAATGTTATTCCTGTAACGGCTTCGGTAATCCACGCTCTACCTGTATAAAAAATATCATGAGCTTTATCCATTGGTGCAATTGTTTCACTACCTAAAACCTCGTTTACAACGCTTCGACGCGAATTTTTATGAAATCTACCTAAATATCCTACCGAACTATGTATTCTTACACTTACAGCTTTTGTTTCATATGTAAGAAAAGCTCCAACAAGTCCAACACTAAAATCGAATTCATTTTTTTGAGTTTGTATATTTTGTGATAAATCAACACGATTTGGAATGAAGCCAGACTCATAGACAGTATCAAGTTCAGTTGGAGCTCCATAAGTACGTAGTGTATTAATCCTTCGCCAAACAAATTCTAATGAAGGAGCGTAATATAAATTGAAATGGTGATTCCCTCGCTTATTAATTTTTATCAATGGGCTAAAATGTACCCCCATATTATCTGCTGTAGTGGTGGTTACAATACTTCCTGAGCCTCTAACTCTATAATAAAGAGAATCATTAACAGGTTGTACCTTAAAAGCACGATTACTATAGCGACTGCTATCAGTATTACTCATCGTTCTATTGCCATACAGACTCAAATAAAATCCAAATCGATTTTTACTTTCTATTGGAGGAACAAATACATTCGTCGCAAAAAATAGATTCTTTGCTTTGGTCTTACCATCTGCCATGTCGAAGTTCGTCCCTAAATAGGAAAGTAAAGTATAGTCATCTGAAACATCAACAGAAGATTTTACAATTAAGGTGAAATTTTTCTTATCTCCTAAGTTGTGATCGTTAACGTCTTTATCGTCATTTTTTATGTTAATCTTTAAATCCAATCTTCGCTCCCTGTCTGTCAGGATATCTTTTTTTAATCTAACATAGACTGTCTCATTTTCCTGTAAGGAAGAAAGCAAACGCGGTCTAAAGTCTATCGAATAATCTGAATTGGGTAAAGTAGATTCGTTAACTGAGAAAGTCAGAATATATTTATTTGCTAAAGTATCACCTTTTGTAGTTTTATAGGTATAGGGGATCGCAATAATTATATCACTGTCTTTACTTTTTGAGATTACTATACTATCTTTAACGAACGATAAATTAAAAGTTCCTTGCCCCCACACTACCCCCATCCAACCAAACAGCAGTATTGTAATTAAATACTTTTTCATATTTTAAGTTTTTAAAATGGTTCTCCTTAACGACTTTACCCTGCACATCTGTAACCAATATCATTTAAATGGACAATATTGTATCCCTTCTCTTTGTAATTTTTAATATCCAATAATCGACGTTTATCTGCATCAGAATAGGTGGTACCGGATCCTGAAAGAAGTGGTTTACTTAGACTATGGTCTATTTTATGATTTGTTTCAGCTGGGATATAGTCCGTTAAATACATTTCAAGACCGCGCATACAAGTAGACAGATAGGTGTATTTTTTTACGGTGCTAATCACAACTGGTGTTATTCCAACATTTTTTCCCTTCAGAAATACTAAGGTATAATAGTAATGCGTAACTGTTTCCTCCTTTGGCTGAGCTTGGCTTTTTCCTACGATGCTTATAAATAACATGATACACATCATTCTTATAATAATTTTCATAACCAATTTTTTAGGTAATACTGTAACACAAATTTCAGAAATTGGAGCATGCAGGTAAATACCCCAATTGGGGTATTTTTCAAATAAATAGGGAGGAAAATTTCGAAATGTTAGATTTTAAACGGGAAAGATTGATCTAATCAAAAAAATAGTCCATTTTTCTCATATGTTGCTTTTTTCAAATGATTGGAATCGGATAACGGGAAATCTCAAATTACAGATTTCGCATCTTGTTGATCAATTTCAGTAATGCAGTTCGATTTTTGGCATCATGATAAAACTTAGGAAGTTTTTCCAATAGAGTAAAATGAGTCCGGTCTTTATGTTCGCGCAATGTAGCTGCAATATAAGCTTCCAGATAATCAAGATGTGCATAATTATATGCCCAAACCACATCGCCTTTAAAGGGCTTTTCCAACCATAGCACTGCACTAAAGTAAACATGAGCAGCAACCTGAATATTTCCCTTCACGCCTAGCATGCGTTTCTCAGTTGTCTTCTCTTTACTATAGCCACAGGAAGAACATAGTAACCGTGCTATTTGCATCAGATAATCTACACGTGCCAAAGCCTGTTTCCTACAAGATGGACAGACGACCAATACATCAGTCTGAAACTCTATTAACCTCTTATTCTGGTCATTAAAACGCCCCTGTTCCATTTAATCCATTTTACGATAAGTTCATTCCAAAATAAAACAAATTATTGGATAACTATATACCCCAATTGAGGTATTCTGATATTTAAAGTATCTTTCTTCAGAGAGAAAGACAAAATGGTTGTTGACAATAAAAAATTATTGTATCTTCCATTGTTTTTAGCCGAACCCCTCAACATTTATATTAACCTTTTAATTATAAACCATTTTTTATACTTATGGAGCAGAAGAAAACTCGACATCTTCTTTCTGATCTTTGGGATAGCTATGAGGATGTTTATTCAAAAGATTTTTTACCTAGAAAAAAAGATGATTTAACGACTATATTGGCCGATGTTTTTGTCGTAGGTCCGTACTACTCCTATGTCATTTATGTTCCCGACTCTTCGTTACTTCAAGTATCTGAAAGTACTTTGAGAATACATGGGTTATCAGATTATCCAGTAAGCGTAGCAGATATTATTGATCAGATCCATCCCGATGATTTAGATTTTGTACTCATGGCCGAAAAAGCAACTTTAGAAAAAATGAAAGAAATTGGCTTTAACTATCAATTGTACCTCAAAAGTTCATATTGCTTCCGGATGCGCATCGCTGACGGCTCTTACCATATGTTTCACCATCAAGCCATTCATCTGAACAAGGATGAAGATGGACGATTAATAACTGCACTTAATATCCATACCGATATTCAGCACATTACCTGCACAAATAATAAAATAGTTTTGGTGACCAACATTGGTACCAAAGAAACTTACTTTTGTCAGATCGATCTGTCATTAGTAGAACATAAGCCCTGTGTACCTGAACTGACCAAACGGGAGCGCGAAATATTGTCTCTGATTGCAAAAGGGCATTCCAGCACACAGATTGCAGAAAGTCTTTTTATTTCACCAGATACAGTACGGACACACAGAAAAAATTTATTTAGAAAGTCCAATGTAAACTGTGTTGCCGAATTTGTTCGAAAATGTATCGAATGGGGGCTTCTTCAACTTATATACTTTTATACTATTGAGCTCTGAATCACAACAATATACGGTAGTCAATAAGCCTTGGTAAAACTCGCTTTTGGATAATTACAGGAATATAATCTCGGGAGGTCTCTAGAATCCTTAATTTACCGTATTTTATTCATTGCTTTTATTAACTTTTCTTTCATTAAAAGTTCATACTCATATGAGGACTGTATGTCGACAGTATACATTAACAGATCATCATACAGGTTTTTATACTTTTCTTTTGAATAAGCTATTTTGAATGTTTCAATGGTCGCCGGAGGAACGAGTTTTACCAGCTCATTCCCAAGAACTGCACCTGCCATCATAGCGCTCCCCACTAATAATCTATCGCCTAATGGAGTTTCTTGCTCATCAATCGCTATCTGATTGCCATATATATTCTTTCCAGTATTATTTACTGTGTTTGTATACTTTGGATCAGCGATTACGTCAACAGCCGATTGTGCTATGTGCCGAAAAACGGGAACATTTTTCTTTTTATCAAATTTAATTTTTAAGGACTTAAGGGACTCAGGCTTAATTGCATTGATCCCTTTATCAGTCATTATCTCCACCTGATCGGGTGTAGCTTTTTGCAAAATACCTTTGATAATTCCATCAGATGTCTTAGCTATAACTTTATAAACTGAAATCTCCCGCTCTCCAACTAGCTTAGCATTTTGTGCTCTTACTGACATTACGGAGAAAAAAAATAGACTTATAAGTACTAAATATTTTTTCATTCGATAAATATAAGCTTATTTAATATGATGGCAATATTTATTTGGTCACTGTATAATCCTATAATAGCATTTAAAATTAAATCCCTGATAACAATCAAATATAAGTTTGGCAACTTACGCTAGTTTTTGCCAAACTTATAACAAAATCCCGCTCACAAGACTATTCCATTAAATAATTCCAACTTCCATGAATATCTTTTATCTCCCAAGATTCAACTTTCGTTTTTATAAATATTAAAATTAGCTGTATTCCATTTGGTGATATCAACAGATTTTAGCTAAAAATCACTCTTTAATCAAATTGAACATGGTCAATTTCGCGATATGGCGAAAGGAATCTCCGGACTCACTTGACCATTTCACCACGTGGCGAAATCATACAGCCACCATTCCGATGCATTTTCCCGAGTATCCATATTAATCCGTCATCTCGGTGAATCACTTAGTCCTTCCTCCTCCCCTCTTCATGAAGCCCAAAAGCTCTTTGACATATTGCGAGACCACACTGTCAACGGTGTGTTGCATTTCCCCGGGTGATCAAAACATTTCCTCTCCGCTCTAAATCACATCGACCTAGGTATAAATGCTTTTCTCCATCGTCGAAACCGCTACGCCATAGCGCGAAGACATGCTCCGTTGCACACTCCCCATAAAACTGACGATTTCCCAGCTTGCCTAGAATGCGTCAATTCTTCATTATTTGACACTTCGTCCTACTACTTCTTATCGCAGTTTACTTACTGCATATCTCGTTGTCAAGTCATCATTAGCTTATTGTTCACCTGTTGCATCCTTGATATAATAGTCCTATTCGCTGGGTTCATCGATATGCATAATCAAACGGATATTTGTCCAGCTAAGATTCGCTACGTAGAGAATGTGGCAAATTCAGGGAATACTTGGTAGAGCTGCCTCATGTTCCACAAATTGGCTTCTGATAAGATTTTTAAGAGTTATTCCATTGGCCGGTAAATGCCCCATGAGAAAGATAAAACAAACACATGTTCACTATTTCACACATGTTCATGGAACGTGAACATGTGTGAAATAGTGAACAAAAAATAAGTAACAAACTATCTAATTTGCTGATTATTAATCAACATAAGGCTTCACTAAAGTATTACAGATTTTACAAATATCGACCTTCCGCTCCTTTCTTATTTCTATCTTAAAACCCATTTAATATCGAGTCTGAAATCAAGTTACAACAAAAAAGAACAGCTAAAGGAATTACCTTTAGCTGTTCTTTCAATGATAGATTAGATATCTTCTCATTAGATTAATCTGACCAAAAAGTATGATCTACTTACTACCTTTTGCTATATAAAGTAATTTGGGTGCATCTTTAATAAATACATCCAATACTCCGTCTGCAATTTTAACTGGCCCTTCAAAGCGAGTCGCACCTGGTGTTGATGGAATAACCGCCGCCTTTTTAGCGAGTTCTTGAGCTTTATCAAAATAACCGATACTATTACTTTTACCCATTTCTACCTCCTGCAAACCTAAGACAACTGATTCTAAAGCCTCTCCCCATATTGCCATCGCATCTAACCACGGTCCAGCTTCACGGACAAAACCCTTATCAATTGTTCCTGAACGAATAATATTTGGAGCATTTCTAAATTCATGAGCATGATTTATTAGACTTTTAATAGCCTGCGCACGATCATCTTTATTACCATAAGAAAAAGCATCTCTAAACTTATCTAAAATTGATTTTAATGCAGGTGCTTGCACTTGCCAAGGGTGTGTTCCAAATGTTGGGGCTAAGTGCTGGGTATCGAAAAACAGCAATAGTGCCTGAGTGGTTTTTGGATTATTTCCAGCTAATTGACGTGCAGCAAATGTCCAAGTACGAGAAGCATCGTAATCCTGATCATTCCAGGCAAAAGCAGCCACTCCCGATATTGCTACTCTACTAGAAGCTTCCTGATTCATTGGATTGGACAAAATCCCGGCAAGCTGTTTTGATAACCCTGCTTCCCTTCTATCATATGGTGCTAAAAGAAGCCTTCCTTTAGATTCTGCATAGTCATTTACAGGATAATTATCCCAGAGCAATGTTGGTTTTCCAAACACCTTAGTAGCCGCTTTTGCATCATTTATTGAAATTGATGGCGGAACGACATCAGTTCCTGTCCATTGAACAACGATATCTTGATTTAAATTTTTACGTAATGCAGCTTTATACGGGGTTTCTTTAGCATCATAATACTCGGTGGGAACCATAATTAAATTTGGCGCCTCAGGATCTACTCCCTTGATATAGTCCTGCAATTTATTTAATAATGATGATTGTGCTACCGCAGCAGCTTCGGGGCCTGATTTCCCAAAAGTGATCGAGTCTTGATTACAGTTCCATTTTTGATACTCAATATCATCTAATGCCAAATAAAAACTACGCACACCCACGCTTCTTAACGCATTTACTTTGTCTTTTAATAGATCAAAATCTGTTTTACATGAAAAACAAATCGTTGGACCAGGCGATATTGCATAAACAAAGTTGATATGATTATCGGTTGCAATCTTTGCTATACGGCCAAGTTCTGATAATGTGTCCGCTGGATAAGGCTGTCTCCATCTATCTCTAGCGTAAGGATCATCTTTTGGCGTATACACGTAGGTATTGGCTTTAACAGAGGATAAAAATAATAAATGTTGCTCGCGCTCTAACATAGTCCAGGGTTTCCCGTAGAACCCTTCCACCGAACCGCGGATAGGCTGAGCGGGGTAATCTTGAATCAATAGTGATGGAAAGAAAGCGCTTGTGATTAACTGTGCGAAGCTTTGTGTGGCATGAAATAGACCATGCGCATCATGCCCCATTAGTGATATTAAAAAACCTTGATCTTTTTTTCCACTAGAAATTACATAACCTTCTTTATGAGAATCTAAAATTGCCTGGTTGTTGCTAAGAAGTGCTGTTCCGTCCCCACTTTTGCTCTCCCCTAGAACCACTACTGTACCTCGAATTGACTTTGGAATCTTTTGGGTTGTATTCACATTCTTCACTCCTGCCTTGTTCAGCATCTTCTCTACTGTGGTCTTAGTATACTCACTAACCTCTGGTAATGCAACTAAAGTAATGGTCTGTCCAAGAGGAAAGCTCTCGCCTTGAAGCTCCATAAACACAGGTGAGGGAAATATAGAGGGAAGGGTTGATACCGTAGCAGTTTCAAAATTCTTTTGCTGAGCATACCCAAATTTTAAACTTCCGCTTAAAATAACTGCCCCTAATAAACCATATATAATTTTTTTATTCATCATTAAATTAAGTTTAATTTCTATGCTAATTAATAGCATAAATTTCAAAAATAATATAATTCACCCATATAACTTCCATGTATGTGATTTATTACATAATCAAACTCCCCGTACGCACATCTTAAATTTAAATTGATTAGTATGACAACGATGCCACAGATAGAGAATAAAAAGATGCTACATCTGCTTCTTTGGGGATAGATTAATTGATGAAAAAAATGGAATTAAATAGGGTATTAATTTATAGAAATCACACAAAATACTTTGGCATAAAATAGGACATATGCCAAATAAAGCGCATAAAAAAAGCGACTCTTTTGAAGTCGCTTTTTTGTAGCCCGTAGGGGAATCGAACCCCTGTTTCTAGAATGAAAATCTAACGTCCTAACCCCTAGACGAACGGGCCTTTTTGTGTTTCGGTGTGCAAATATAGAAAGGTTATTGAATATTTCAAAATAAAAATGAAAAATTATTTATTTCTCTAAAAATTGTATCTTTAGATCACACAACAAACTAAACAACTTATAGATTCATGAGTTATCAACCGTATAAAAAGTCCATTTGGCTGTCTACTACAATGGCATTATTGACAGCAAATCTCTTTGCCCAGTCTCCTGCAAACATTGAAAATAAGATTTCAGTACGCTGGGAAGTTCCAACAGGAATAAGTTTAAAGAAGAACCCTACGTCAAAATTAATCATTAAAAATACAGACAGTCAGCAAATTGCACTTAAAGATTGGTCACTATGGTTTAATTTCATCCGTGGAATAGATGCAAAATCTGTTGATTCCCGTTTTAAATTGTCACATCGTAATGGAGATTTATTCCAGATCGAATTTGCAAAAAACAATCTAACACTACAGCCCAAAGATACCATTGAAATCAATTTTACAACACTCGGTGGCCTGATAAATTATACGGATGGACCAATCGGGCTTTACGTAAGCTATGATGGTAAAGACACCTATGCGGACATCAAAAACTATGAAGCGCAACGCAATACCTTTACAGCAGAACAGCGTAAAGCCTATTTAGAGCAGAAGTTTGCGAGCAATGAACTTCTTTCTAAAGGCTCACAGCAGGATATTCTACCGCTACCTGCGCAAGCAAGCTTTGATAAAACAAAGTCATTTAAATTGACAAATACTATTTCAATCAATAGCGATAATGATTTTAATAATGAAGCCGCTTTATTCATTCAATTTCTAAAAGATCAAACAGGAATACAGGCACAGAAAAGCACGAGTAAAGACGCCCAAATCAAGATCGTTAAAACTGTAGGCTTTGAAGACGAGGCTTATGCACTGAATATCGATAGCAAAGGAATCGAAATTAAAGCAAGTACTCCTACGGGTGCATTCTACGGTTTACAGTCATTAAAATCTTTAATTCCTGCCGCAGCATGGAGCCCGACGAATAAATCATTGAATTTCCCATATGCTCAGGTAAAAGATCAGCCCCGTTTCCCGTATCGTGGTCTCATGCTGGATGTGGCACGTAATTTCCATAGCAAAGCTGAGGTACTTCGTATTTTGGATGCAATGGCGCAGTACAAACTGAATAAATTTCACTTCCACTTCATCGATGATGAGGGCTGGCGTTTAGAAATTCCAGGATTACCTGAATTGACTGAGGTCGGTAGTGTACGCTCTGCCAACTTTAAAGATGGAAAAGCCATACAACCGGCCTATGGATCTGGAGCGGTAGCAAAAGAAAAACAATATCTAAGCACGCAGGACTATATCGAGATTTTACGTTATGCAGCCGCAAGACATATTGATGTCATTCCAGAAATTGAAACTCCTGGACATGCACGTGCTGCGATAAAATCAATGGAAGCGCGTTACAATAAACTTAAAAAAACAGGAGACCTTAAAGGTGCGGAAGAATATTTATTACATGATCCAGAAGACCTATCGGTATACAACTCTGCACAGAACTGGAACGACAACGTTTTAAATCCTGCCTTACCTTCTTCATACCAATTCTTAAGTAAGGTAATCGATGAAGTGAAAAAAATGCATGAACAAGCTGGCGTACCTTTAAAGATCATCGATCTAGGTGGTGATGAAACGCCTGCTGGCGTCTGGGAAAAATCTCCGAAGATCGAAGCTTTCATGAAAGAAAATAACATCACATCCGTACATGATGTGTGGCCATATTACATTAACCGTATTAATGAATTATGCCACTCTAAAGGTTTGATCATGTCGGGCTGGGAAGAAATGGGGATGAAAAATTTCGGAAAGGGAATGGATGTAAATCCAGCACTAGCAGACCATAACATCAACTTAAACGTCTGGAATAACCTGATCGGTGGTGGACAGGAAGATTTAGCGTACCGCCTAGCGAATGCAGGTTACAAAGTTGTCTTTACTTCTGCCTATAACAACTATCTGGACATGACCTGGGACCATAACTTTGCTGAGCCGGGACATAGCTGGGTAGGATTGGTTGATATTAACAAAACATACTCGTTTGCTCCGGAAAACTATTTTATTAACCTGTTCAAAGACAATTCAGGAAACGAGTTACCGAAAGATTTCGCAAAAAATAAGGTGCATTTAACGGAAAAAGGCAAAGCAAACTTCTTGGGTGTTAAAGCTGGACTTTGGTCTGAAAAAATAAATAACGATACGCGTCTTGAAGAAATGATTTTTCCACGCTTATTGGCAGTTGCCGATCGTGGATGGGCTCCGGAACAAAGCTGGGAAAATGGCGAAAATTTTGATCATCAGACTTACCAAAAAAGCTATGCTGGATTTATGCAGAAGTTAGGTAATGATGAATTGAAGAAATTAGATAAATTAAATAAAGGGTATCATTATCGTGTACCTGCTGTCGGAGTAAAATTGATCGATGGAAAGTTAACAGCCAACACCGACTACCCAGGTTTTAAAATTTACTACAGTGAAGATAACACGGAACCTACTTTAAAATCAAAAGAATATAAAGGAGCTATTCCTTTTAATAGCAAGTCGACCTACAAGTTTAGAGTAATCACTCAGATCGGAGACTTGGGGATTGTTTCGACATACTAAAATAGAACGTTCACAGAACAAAAGAAGAGGCTTAACGCATGATGTGTTAAGCCTCTTCTCTTATTACAATAAGTTCAACTGTCTTATTTCTTATCAACAGAATACTTTCCCGGAGCGATAAATAATAGACCAATAAAAACACAGCATAATTCAATGGCATGAGAGGCTCCTTTAATGCCATCTCCTTTTCCGAAATGAACAAGAGCCGCAACAATCATCGTGAACGCTAAAAAAAGTAAAGTAGGTCTAGTCCAAAGGCCGATCAATAAAAACAGACCTCCTACTCCTTCGGCAACTGCGGCCATAAATCCCCAAAAAATGGGTAAGAAATGAATGCCTAATACTCCCATAGAACCCCCAAGCTTAGTCCATGTTTCTACTCCACCCATCATTTTCGGGAATCCATGCACAATCATCATCACGCCTAAACCAACACGCATGATCAATAAACCGAAATCTTTATATTTTCCTAAATTTTGAAATAGTGCCATAATACTTAATCGATATATGTTAATGAAACCTTATTTTTTGTGGTCTTTAATTTCACCTTCTTCCCAAAAATTAATGCATGATTATCATCAATATGACCGGCAGGATAAGCGAATGCTACTGGAAAATCTGCTTCCCTTACTTTTTCCATCACAATTTCAGAGACAGACTGTCCAAATGAAGGATCAGCATCTTTCATTCCGGAAAAACCGCCGACAATCAGGCCTTTCAATTTTTTAAATTTCCCAGCCCGCTTCAATGCCCATAACATCCGGTCGACACTGTAGAAAGTCTCTCCAACATCTTCGATAAACAAGATTTTACCATCGTAATTGACATCTGACTCAGATGCCAGTACGGATAGTAGAATAGCTAAATTTCCTCCAATTAGTATTCCTGTTGCTTCTCCTACTCTATTTGGAAATTCTTTCTGCTCATAGCTGTAATCTACCGACTGCCCGAAAAGAGCGGCCTTCAATGTATCTAAAGAAGCTTTGGTACCTGCTTCAAAAGATTTTGGCATTTGCCCATGTATGGTAGGAATGGCAAATTGCTGTTGAATATGACTATGTAAAACAGTAATATCACTAAACCCAACAAGCCATTTAGGCTGTTTTTGAAAAAGCGAAAAATCAAGTTGATCAATAATCCTCACGCAACCGTATCCACCTCTCGCCGCAAAAACAGCTTTGATAGACTCATCGTCCAAAGCCCATTGCAAATCGGCAGCTCTTTCATGATCATCGCCCGCAAATTGATGGTAAGCGGCTGTGACAGTCTTTCCCAAATGGACCTCCAGGCCCCATGATTCCAAAATTTTAACGGCGGCGTCTATATTTCCACGAATAAAACTTGCAGGACAGACAATTGCGACTTTATCGCCTGCTTTAAGAAATTCAGGTATTTTCGTCATAATCTTTATTTTAATACCGCAAATTGAATTATCTTTGTCAAAGAAACAAACATTTATAGTGTTTTTTTATTTCGCTAACTACTAATTTACTGTATAGCATTGAGTAATTTATCCAAAAAACGTTACACCATTACATCTGCATTGCCTTATGCTAATGGTCCTTTGCATATTGGTCACTTGGCCGGCGCATATATTCCTGGCGACATTTTCGTGCGCTATTTACGTCTTAACGATAAAGACGTTGTCTATGTCTGTGGTTCTGATGAACATGGAGCGGCGATTACCATCCGAGCAAAAAAAGAAGGTATCACACCGCAGCAAATTATTGATAAGTACAATTCACAAATTAAAGAGAGCTTTGAAGAGTTCGGTATTGCATTTGATATCTATCACCGCACTTCCGAACCTATCCACCATGCGTTGTCTCAAGAATTCTTTACGAATTTGTACGATAAAGGTGAATTCGTTGAGAAATTCTCAGAACAATACTATGATGAAGATTTTCATCAATTCTTAGCTGATCGTTATATTGTTGGTACTTGCCCTAACTGTAAGTCGGAAGGTGCTTATGGTGATCAATGTGAGAAATGTGGTACTTCGTTAAGTCCAACAGACTTAATCAATCCAATATCGACATTGAGCGGAAAAACACCGGTATTAAGAAAAACAAAACACTGGTACTTACCACTAGATAAATACCAACCTTGGTTAGAGAAATGGTTGATCGAAGGTAAAAAAGACGTGTTGAAATCAAATGTTTTTGGTCAGTGCCAATCTTGGTTGAAATCGGGTTTACAACCTCGTTCTATGACCCGCGATTTGGACTGGGGAGTAGATGTTCCGCTTCAAGAGGCTGCTGGTAAAAAACTTTATGTTTGGTTAGATGCTCCGATAGGCTACATTTCTGCTACCAAGCAATGGGCTATTGATCATGGTAAAAACTGGGAAGATTATTGGAAAAAACAAGAAAATCCTGAAGATGACTCCTGCCTGATCCATTTTATTGGAAAAGATAATATCGTATTCCACTGTATCATCTTCCCCGCGATCTTACATGCACATGGTGAATATATTTTACCGGATAACGTACCAGCAAATGAATTCTTAAATCTTGAAGGAGACAAATTATCGACCTCTCGTAATCATGCTGTTTGGTTACATGAATATTTAGAAGAGTTTCCAGGAAAACAAGATGAATTACGTTATGTATTGACTTCTATTCTTCCTGAAACATCTGATAGTGAATTTACATGGAAGGATTTCCAAGCTAGAGTTAACAATGAACTGGTTGCCATCTTTGGTAACTTTGTCAACCGTGTCATGGTACTTTCTCACAAATATTTTGATGGTAAAGTAGTTAGCGGTTCTCCGTTAAATGAAGTAGATCAAAATGTTTTTGCTGAATTAGCAAAATTCCCTGACGCGATCACCGGTTCTATACAGCAATATCGTTTCCGCGAGGCATTAGCACAGTTTATGAATGTTGCTCGTTTAGGAAATAAGTACTTAGCAGATGAAGAACCTTGGAAAGTAATCAAAACGGATGAGGAACGTGTAAAAACGGTTCTGAATGTGGCCACACAAATAGTCGCAAACTTAGCGGTATTGGCACAGCCTTTCCTTCCGAAAACTGCTACAAAACTTTTTGAGATGCTTGATTTCCCAAGTACGAATTGGGCAAATGCTGGTAAAGCTGATTTAATTGCTGATGGCCACCAATTGAGTGAAGTACAACTCTTATTCGAAAAAATCACGGATGAGCAAGTTGAATTTCAATTGAACAAATTGACTCAGGCAAAAATTGCAAATGCAGCGGCAAATGTAAAAACTGAACCGGCTAAAGCAAATATTGCTTTCGAAGATTTTACGAAACTTGATATTCGTGTAGGCACGATCATAGAAGCAGAGAAAGTTGCTAAAACAAAGAAATTATTAAAAATCAAAATTGATACTGGTATTGACCAACGTACGGTTGTATCTGGAATTGCAGAATTCTTCACTCCAGAAGAAATCATCGGCAAACAGGTATCTATTTTAGTAAATCTGGAGCCTCGCGATATCAAAGGAATCACCTCTCAAGGGATGATCTTAATGGCTGAGGATGCTGATGGCCGTTTGGACTTTGTAAATCCAACCTCGGCAATCAAACCGGGTAGTACCATTCGATAAAGAACTATATTTAAATAAGAAAGGGAACTTATCGTTCCCTTTCTTATTTAAAATAATATTGCTTTCAGCTTTTTATTGAATTCCTTTTCGTCCATCCAATCGTAGACAGAAGATTTTAGTTTTGCGACAATCGCAGTCTTGGGCTCCGCTACCACTTTCTTTTTCTTGGTTAACACATTGGAAACTGGCGTATTGGTTAATTCAACCTTTGTTGCAAAAATATTAATGTTCATGCTCGGAATGGATACACCCAAAATCATCCCCGGTAAACCATGAATAAGTTCTGGACCTGTTGGAATGGGAATCTGCCCTGCAAAAAATGCCACCACATAAATTGAATCCTGAATAATACCATTCGCCCTACGACAATCGTACCCTGCAATATTTCGGTACTCATCCGTATACTTCCACTTCACATTGGGCAATGAATCTTTCATTAATAATTCTTCATCTCCGAAAGGCAATAACTTTAGAAAGCTGCTCTGTTTAACATTGATATAGGTTTTGGAATCAGTAATAAAGGGGCTGTACCAAGAGTAATTACGATAATTCGGCGGATAATCCTCCTGCACAGTCTCAAAAACGGTTTCATCATCAAAGAATTTTAAACTATGATGCGTAATCATCTCTACAGGACCAGATTTCATGGCCTGCTCCACACTAATCTTGTCCCAACCATCCAGATCTGGTTTATTCAAGAAATTGCGTTTCAAATAATTATGTAAATGAAATTTCCGTTCAAACGTAACGGTTCCACTACTCGGAAAAAAAGCGTACTGGGCAGACGCATGCATCATAAAACCCACAAATAAAAACATTACTACAATATACTTTTTCATCTTATTTTCCTCCTTTCATAGTTGTAAAATTATAAATCACTTTCAACATGCCATAACGGTGCAACACTTCATTACTGGACTGAATAAAAGAGGATCCATTCTGATAGCGGTTTATACCACTATTCTTATTCAAGATATCGTTAACATAAATCTGTGCTTCTAACGATTTATCTTTAAAGAATTTCTTTGAAATATAACCATTCATATTAACGATATTAATAGACTGCAAGGTTTGAGTCGAACTCTGATAGCTTTGATTAACGTTAAGCCCTACTTTAAAATCTTTCGGCAGGTAATAAGTTACATTGCCATAAGAATTCATTGTAAAAGTTGTTCTACTCAATTGAGGCTGTAAAGAGGAATTTAGTTTTTCAACACCCGGAGTAATATTTAAGTAGAAATCCAACTTATTTGCCTTATAACGACTTAATCCGATACTAGGGGCTAAACTCCAAGTTTCATTCTGATTTAAACGCGGTTCCTCTATTCCTAATGATAAGTAACTATATTGACTACTGTATTCCACATTAGCTCCTAAATTTAGGTTCAGTCCCCATTTTTTCTGTACAACAAATCGATATCCAGATTGCCCATATATCCGCCAGTTTGTCTTGTCGATGTTGACATATTGAATATCTTGACGACCTTCTTCATAATACCTCACCCTGCTGGATATATTATTGATTCCCTGGGTTGCACTTACATATGCATAAACACTTTGATCTTTCAGCTGTTTATAGGAATTGAAACTTAAACTGTAATTATTACTAAAACCAGCTTTTAAATCAAAATTATCGAGATAGGTTACCAATTGTTGTGAGTTTTGCTTTAATGGTTCGATTTGCGTCAGTGACGGTTGCAATGTTCTTCCCGAGTACCTGAAATTAATACTTTTACTTTTCGTAATCTGATAATTAGTCGATAAGCTTGGACGAATTGACGTTTGATCACGCTGAAGCACAGTTTCCAAATTATTGTAATCACGCTTCACATTTTCAAAATCCAGTTGGTTACTTAGATTAACCGTTAACTTGTTATCTTTATAATTGAGTGAAGTACTCAATCCATTTTTCATACTCGTAAAATCAAAATCATTCAGGATCGCCTGATCTAATACGGTATACTCGCCTGTCAACGAATCTCTATCGAAAGATTGATTTAATGTTTCCGACTTATTATTTAGGAATGAATATCCCAGAGCAGCGGTCAACCTTTTAGAAATAGGTTCTGTAAAGGTCATCGAAGCTCCTAAATTCGTATTCCTATTCATATTTTTCTTATACTGATCTATGGTATCGGTAAGATTGTTTTTAAAGAAATGGGTACTTGAGAAATAATTTATATTACCATCATTTTTATCCGAATTCGTATTGACCGCCAAAGTCAATGATCTTCTTACTTTCTTAAAACGTCTCGTGAGTAAAACGTCCAGATTGTATTGCTCCTGATCAGTTCTCGAATTATTTTTAGAATATGTTTCCGTAATTCCCTGCCCTTCCAAAGTTTTTTGATCAGCAAATGTTTCTGAAAAATTATCCCTTTGCGACTTATTGAACCCCATTTTCACAGTCATATCGGTTAAGGAATCCAATTTATAATCATACCTCAGGTTGGCTGCATTTGTCTTAGTCTCGTTGTCCGAGCTCGTTACCGAATTATCAATACGTGCTTGTTCTGGAATGTTATTTTGGGCAGAATAAGTACTGGTATTATTTACGTTTAGTTGATTCCTTCTATAGTTAACGTTAATTTTGTGCTTATCATTTGCAGTCTTATCTGAGTAGCTGGCCCCAAAATTTAAAGCTTTGGGTACTCCACCTCCATAAAACCTTCCGTCAAATCCACCTTCGGAGCCGTCACCACCAGAAGAGATCATAATACCGCCACCATCCATAACTTCCATGCTACCCGATCCACCTACACCATACTTCTGTCCATCTTCAAATCCAAGTCCCACCATACCATCATTGGCCGCAATACCGTAAACAGCTATTTTCTGGCTCCCTTTGAATTTATTGACCATCACTTTGCCCCCATAGTAGTTATCGGTACCTCCACCCACGGTAGCTTGCCCAAACATTCCTTTCTTACTATCGGCCTTTAACTTGATATCAATAGTCTGTGTGCGTTCTCCGTCATCAACACCTGTACGGTCTGCTAAGTCCGATTTTTTTTCATACACCTGTACCTTACTAACCATGTCCGAACGGATATTCTTGGTAATAAGTGTTGGATCATCGCCAAAGAACTCTTCTCCGTCTAATAATACTTTCTTCACTTCTTTTCCATTTGCCGTAATCTTACCATTTGCATCCATGGTCATTCCTGGCAATACTTTTAAGAGGTCTTCCACTTTAGCATCTTTTTCGACTTTAAAGCTTCCTGCATCATATTCAATGGTATCCCCTTTCATAACGACAGGGATTCTGCCTGTTACTTGTGCCTCTTCCAAAAGCAATGCGGCTTTTGATAATTTAATAGTTCCAAAAGCAATGGGCTCTTGACCTACAGTAACATCCTTGACAACATCCACATATTGAGGAAAGGATACAATGAACCGATAAGTTCCTGTATCAATTTTAGGAAAAGAAAAGGATCCATTTTCATTTGTTCTCACGAACTTGACAAGAACGGAATCTTTCGCATTTAATAATACAACAGCCGCTTTACCAAGTTTCCCCCCATCCTTCGAATCTACAATCTCTCCCGATACTTTTGTTTGTGCATGTGTTGCATTGGTCAGCATAAATGAGCATAGTAATAATATGCTCCAATAGAATTTGGCCATTAGGTTCGGTTTATAATGATATTAAAAACTAAAGATATAGTTTTAATACGATAAAGTCGTATGCTTTTTGTTAAATTTTCGTTAAAAATAAAAAAGGCCGAATTAATCAAATAATTCGGCCCTTTCAGTAAAAAGTTTAATTTATCTAGCTATCTTCTGTAGTGTCTAGGTTTAATTGTTTTTCCTTGTTTATTAGACTCGCAACACTCGTATCGTTTAGTATTTGTAACATTGCATTACGAACCTCAACAAAAGTATCGCGTATACCACAGGCATGCTCTGTGGTACATTCATCACATGAGCGATAGAAATTAAGACTGACACAAGGTAATAAGGCAATAGGTCCGTCGATCAATCGCATCACCTGGGACAAATAAACATCTTCTGGTGCTTTATTTAGACTGTAACCACCTCCTGCACCTTTCTTGCTATACAAAATCCCTGCATTACGCATTTCCAACAATATCTGTTCTAAAAATTTCTTCGGAATGTTTTCTTCCTCTGCAATTTTTACAATCTGCATGGGATCTTTACCGTAGTTCCTACCTAAAACCATTAAGGCTTTAATGGCATATTTTGTCTTTTTAGAAAGCATATTATTTATTCAATTTTATCTACAAACTTAGATAAAATTGTTTTATTTACAATCTTATTGCATTGCTTATAAAACAATTTTACCACCCTCTTCTCTTCAATCAGTAAATTTATATAGCAGAAATCTAACAAATTTTACCTGTAATATAGCATTTAAAAGCGATATTACTGTCCTAACACTTCTACTATAGGAGTACCGATACTACCATTTGGCTCCATAACATGCAACAACGCGGCTAAAGTTGGAGCAATGTCAGTAACGTTTACAGCTTTATTAGAAACGCCATGTTTGATACCCCATCCCATAAATACTAATGGTATATGCGAGTCAAAGCTTGACCATGTACCGTGCGTTGTACCTGTAGAACGAGGAGATCCCTCATACCATTGTGGCTCAACAACAATCTGAATAACACCACTTCGCTTCATATGATATCCGTTAATTGCTTTTTCTCGAATTGCAAGTGGAGCTTGAAGAACATCACCTTTGGACATATCGAATACGAAAGCAACACCATCCTGTTTTTTCAAATACTTGATGATATCTGTTTTAATGGCTTCTTCATCTAGTTTTAAAGTTTCAATCTTTTCATTATCCAAATGAACCTGGTAGTTCATTAAGCTTTTAACTATTTTTTCTTGACCAAACTTAGCTTTCAAATTATCATTCAAAGCTGTTAAGATCTGTCTACCTGGAAAATATCCCCCGTTCCCTTTCATGTCCATGAAATAACGAGAATTATAAGATGCGGCATGATCTGCTGTTAAAAAGAATGTGTAATTACCTTTACCAACTGATTTATCTAAATAGTTGAAAAGATCTGCAAGTTCATGATCCAGCTTTAAATAGATATCTTCAATTTCTACAGAAGAAAGGGAATAGCGATGGCCCACATAGTCAGTAGCAGATAAGCTTACACAAAGAAAGTCCGTACTTTTCGTTGGGTTATTTCCAAGTTTTTCATTTTCTATAGCCGCTTTAGCTAAATCTAATGTCAAGGTGTTTCCCATAGGCGTCGTCTTGATCAACTCGTACCCTTCAGTAGCCATCAATTTGGAAGTTGCCCTTGGTAAAGTTGGACTTGCCTCTCCAGCAAATTTTCCTTCATAAATATTATCATCAGCAATACTTGATGTATAGGTCGATAACGGAAAAGATGGTTTCCAATCTTGTTTTAAATATTTTTCAGCAAGTTTTTTCTTATTAAAATCTGTTACCCAGTTTGGTAATTTATCCATGTAGAAATTGCTCGTAATCCAATTACCTGACTTAGATTCAAACCAATAGGCTGCATCAGCAAAATGACCAGCAGGTAGAATCCCGCCACGGTCTTTAATGGCAATACCGATAACCTTTGATTGAAAATTGGTCGCCAATTTCAATTGATCTGTAATGGTTGAAGCGAGTAAATTGCGTGGAGACTGCTTTCCTTCAGCCTCTGTTGTACCTACCCCAACGACATTGTCATCCTGAGTACAATACATTGGTTTACCAGTTTGCTCCATAATCCAATCATTACCCGAAATACCATGTATAGCAGGTACTGATCCTGTGTAAACAGAGCTATGGCCAATAGCAGTATACGTTGGAATGTAGTTGATCAGCGTATTTTCACATGAAAATCCCTCATTCAACAATCTTTTGAAACCACCTTCGCCATAACGTTCAGCGAATCGGTACAGGTAATCCCAACGCATCTGGTCAACCATAAGACCCACGACTAATTTAGGACGTTCTGGCGACTGTGCAAAGGTTGTCAAACTACTCAACCCTACGCACATCATTATTAACATTTTTTTAATCATGTCTTTTATTTTGTTTAGGCTATAAATGTAAAATTAATTCGTTAAATGAGTCTGTAAATATTGCCCTGTATAAGAATCTTTACATTTGACCAAATCTTCAGGAAGTCCTGCAAAAACTAATTTCCCTCCTTTATCTCCCCCTTCAGGACCGATATCTATGACCCAATCTGCCGATTTGATCATATCCATATTATGTTCGATAACCAAAATACTATTCCCTAAATTGATCAGTGCCTCAAAAGATTTCAAGAGCTTCTTAATATCATGAAAATGGAGACCTGTTGTTGGTTCATCAAATATAAAAAGTGTTTTCTTACTGTTATTTCCTTTAATTAAGAATGAAGCCAGTTTGATACGCTGTGCTTCTCCACCAGATAGTGTACTCGATGATTGTCCCAATTTCACATAACCTAGTCCAACATCTTGTAAAGGCTGAAGTTTAGATAAGATTTTAGGTTGATCAGCAAAGAAAACAATAGCCTCATCAACACTCAATTCCAAAACATCTGAAACCGACTTACTTTTATACTGGACATCAAGTACATGCTGTTTAAAGCGTTTTCCTTCACAAGCTTCACAAGGCAGCACAATATCGGCCATAAATTGCATCTCAATCTTTACTTCTCCCTCGCCTTGGCATACGTCACAGCGACCACCCTCCACATTAAATGAAAAGGCGGCGGGTTTTAGTCCTGCAGCTTTAGCTGCCGGTAAATTTGAATATAAAGCTCTAACTTCATCCCAAGCTTTTACATAGGTAACGGGATTTGATCGTGAAGAACGACCGATCGGATTCTGATCAACCATTTCAATTTGTTCAACGCGATCAATATCTCCTTCAATTCCATCGTAAACTCCTGTCTGCTCACCGGAATAATTCCCGATCGCTTTTTGCAGAGCCGGATATAAAATCCGTTTTACAAGCGATGTTTTCCCAGAACCGGAAACACCGGTGACAACAGTAAAATTATTGAGTGGAAAAGTCACATCGATACCCTGCAGGTTATTTTCATGCGCTCCTTTAACTGTAATGGAATTGTTCCATGTACGGCGTTGAGCCGGAATGACGATCTGATCTTGTCCGCTTAAATAACGTCCTGTTAAACTTTTTTTATCTTTAATGATATCATCGTAGTGACCCGCAAATACCAATTCACCGCCATTTATTCCTGCTTCCGGACCAATATCGATCAAATAATCGGCAGCCTCCATCATTTCCTGTTCATGCTCGACCACAATAACCGTATTGCCAATATCCCTTAGCGATTTTAAAACTCCTATAAGTCTTTGTGTATCTCGAGGATGTAAACCTATACTCGGTTCGTCCAAGACATAAATTGACCCAACCAAAGAACTTCCTAAAGAAGTCGCTAAATTGATACGTTGCGATTCACCTCCAGAAAGAGAGTTGGATAAGCGATTTAAAGTTAAATAGCTCAATCCTACATCACATAAAAACTGTAACCGGCTTTCAATTTCAGATAATAACCGCTTCGCAATTAAAAGATCATTCCCTTTTAGTTCTAACCCTTGGAAAAACTCCAATGCTTTATCTAAAGGCATCAGCACGATATCGGTAATGGACCTATCGCCAACTTTAACGTAGGTTGCATCCTGACGAAGACGGGAACCATGACATTCTGGACAATCTGTCTTACCACGATAGCGGGATAACATGACCCGATACTGGATTTTGTAGGTCTGTTCTTCAAGCTCTTGAAAAAACTGATTTAAACCTGAAAAATATTTGTTACCAGTCCAAAGAACTTTCTTCTGTGCGGCTGTTAAATCAGAATAAGAACGATGGATAGGAAAGTCAAACTTTAATGAAACTTTGATCAGTGCCTGTAACCATTCGCCCATTTTCTCTCCTCGCCATGGTGCGATAGCACCATCATATACCGATCGGCTTTTATCAGGAATAACAAGATCTGGATCGATACCAATCACTTTCCCATATCCTTCACAACGGCGACATGCTCCATATGGATTATTAAAACTGAAGAAATTAGCTGTTGGTTCTTCAAACAAGATTCCATCAAGCTCAAAACGATCTGAGAAATGATGTAATTCCTCTCCTACGGCTATGGAGCAATTACCTTTTCCTTCAAATAAAGCTGTTTGAATAGAATCCGAAAGACGATTTAAGGTATCGTCATCCGAGTCGATACGAAGACGGTCCGTAACGATTTCTATTTCACCCTCTTTAATTGCTTTATTATCGACTTTCTTGTCATCGATGATACTTTCTATTTTCTGTAACTCACCTTTATACTTGATACGAACAAAACCTTTCTGTAATAAAAGTGAAAGTTCCTCTTTTATCTTACGGTCGTTCGTGGGAATTAATGGAGCATAAATGGTAATAGATGTTCCCTCCTCTAAAGCTGTTGCAAAATCTACAATACTGGAGACTGTATCTTTCGTAACAAGTTGTCCAGATACTGGAGAATAGGTTTTGCCTATACGTGCATATAATAGTTTCAGATAATCATAAATCTCAGTCGATGTACCAACAGTAGAGCGTGGGTTGCTTGTAATAACGCGTTGTTCGATCGCTATTGCCGGTGCTATACCTTTAATATAATCAACTTCAGGCTTATTCATCCTTCCCATAAACTGACGAGCATAGGAAGAGAGACTTTCGACATAACGACGTTGCCCCTCGGCATAGAGTGTATCAAATGCTAAGGAAGATTTGCCCGAGCCTGACATACCTGTAATAACTACCAGTTTGTTTTTAGGGATATCGACATCAATATTCTTTAAATTATTGACTCTTGCCCCTTTTATTTGAATATAATTTTTCGGACTATTATTCTGTGTCTTCGCCATTTATAAATTCCAATCTAATTTGTTTCAATCTGACATACAGATAAAAACAAAAATAAGGATTTAAAAATCCTTATTAATAATATGGACTAAGAAAAGCCCAATATTTTACAAATTCTTAATAAAGAATCTATTTCAAATGTTACCTAATATCCAACTCCTGTTCTCCTTGGTTGTCTAATAGGAGGCCAAATACCCGGTTTACCATCACTTCCCGCCGGAAGCACCCTTTGCTCCCGATTAACCAACTTGGCCTCCTCAGAGGCTTTATAAGCCATTACAGCAGTAAGAATTACATTATACTTGAGATCATCAAACACTAACTTATCATAAGTATCCAAATTGGTATGCCATGTATTTGAAAAGTAACCCCAAGACAATGAACTTAACATAAAAGCAGGTACTCCAGCAGCAACGAAAGATGAGTGGTCTGATCCCCCGCCTCCTGGTGATCCCGGAAATTCTGTTTTGATATCTTTTGTAACATGTGCAGGCACAGCAGACATCCAACGGGATATAAAGTCATAAGCATGTACAAAGCCTGAGCCATTAATTCGCTCGACACGGCCTGTACCGTTATCTAAGTTGAAAACAGCTTGTGTATTTTCTATAATCTCTGGATTGTCCAAGACAAACGAACGCGAGCCGTTTAGCCCCTGTTCTTCACTTCCCCACAAACCGATTAGTATAGTTCGCTTAGGATTTGGCAATATCTTTTTCAAAATACGTGCGACTTCCATCATAGCGATAGTTCCGGTTCCATTGTCTGTTGCTCCCGAACCTCCCTCCCAGGAATCAAGGTGAGCTGAAAGAATAACGTATTCGTTCGGAAATTGACTTCCTTTAATTTCAGCAATAGTATTAAAGGAAGGTACGTTTCCTAGATCCTTTGAAGCAGTCTCGACACTGATCTTTGTACTGATTCCCTTTTCGGTTAAACGGTATAACATACCATAATCTTCTAAGGAGATATCGAGCGATGGCGCCTTATATGACCGTGCTCCAAATATTTTATTCGCTCCAAATTCTTTTGACCAATTGCTGGTCAATATCCCTACGGCACCTGCATCTTCCAACATGGCTGGGATAGAATTTGCAGATACTCCAGAAGCTTTGATACGGTTGTTCCATAAAACTGCAAGAGAGTCCCGAGAAACTTTCATCCGTTCAATGGATTCCTTGGTCCCATACTCTTCCCAATTATGATCCGGACGACCGGTTGGCTGTGGCATTGAAATCATCACAAATTTACCTTTAACAGATGGAAGCCATTTATGAAATGACAAGGAATCCTTTAAATCTGGTAGGCTAATAACTTCCGCTTGTATACTTTTCCCTTTTGTACTCGGACTCCATGCAAGCTGTGTTCCGGCCAATGATTTGACACGGGGTGCAATCATATCGATATGTGAAATACCGCGTTCCCATCCTCGCCATTCACCAAATTTTTGATTTTGAGCTGTAATGCCCCAACTTTCAAATTTAGCAACTGCCCATTCATTTGCACGGGTCATACCTGGAGTTCCCACTAAGCGGGGACCAACTACATCTAACAGTTCAAACGCGAGTGATTCCAGCTGAGAGTTATGATTGGCTTCTGCTACAATTTTTTGCACAATAGGCTCTAATACCTGCGATCCCTGCTGTGATCGATTTTGTGCAAATCCATGATCTAGCGTAAAAAAGCTAAAAAACAAGGTATAACCTAAGACTCTTTTTGAGAAAATATACGTGAGATAAGTTCTTTTCATAAAATATAATATGTAAGGATTTTAATAAGGCCACTTAAAAATCGAAATTTATATTGACATTCACGACTTTGCACTGATTTTATTACAAAAAAGACAGATTATTAACGATCCAAATGATTTGGAAAATCTAAAAAGAATTCCAAAAAGAATTCTTCAAAACAGATAAAGGAGAATTTACAATCACTGTTTGAAAAAGGGATATTACAAAAAAAGCCTCCGATAAATCGGAGGCTTCTATATTATTTTAAATCTAATGAGATCATTAAACTTTTTTGTTCACTTTACGTTCACCTTCTGTTAAGTAGATCTTACGTAAACGGATAGACTGCGGAGTAACCTCAATATATTCGTCACCTTGGATATACTCCATTGATTCTTCTAAAGAGAATTTGATCGCTGGTGCAATACGCGTATTATCATCAGTACCAGAAGCACGCATATTCGTTAATTGTTTCGCTTTAACGATATTGATTGTTAAATCGTTATCACGGATATGCTCTCCTAAAATTTGTCCTTCATAGATATCTACTCCTGGATCAACGAAGAATTTACCACGATCTTGTAATTTATCGATAGAATAAGCTGTTGTAGTACCTTTATCTAAAGAGATCAATACACCATGTTGACGTCCAGGGATTGTACCTTTCCAAGGCTCGTAACCTTTCAAACGGTGAGCCATAACAGCTTCACCAGCAGTAGCAGTCAATACGTTGTTACGCAAACCGATGATACCACGAGAAGGGATTTCGAACTCTAAGTGTTGCATTTCACCTTTAGTCTCCATAATCAATAACTCACCTTTACGTTGTGTTACCAATTCGATTACTTTACCAGAAACTTCAGCAGGAACATCTACGACCAATACTTCGACTGGCTCACATTTCTTACCATCAATTTCTTTCAAGATAACTTGTGGCTGACCTACTTGCAATTCGTAACCTTCGCGACGCATTGTTTCGATCAATACAGATAAATGGAGAATACCACGACCATATACTAACCATGCATCAGGAGATTCAGTAGGAACTACACGTAATGCTAAGTTTTTCTCTAATTCTTTTTGTAAACGATCATGGATGTGACGAGAAGTAACTAATTTACCTTCTTTACCAAAGAAAGGAGAGTTATTAATCGTGAACAACATGTTCATTGTAGGTTCATCAATATGAATAACCTCTAATTGCTCTGGGTTTTCGAAATCAGCAATAGTATCACCGATATCAAAACCTTCGATACCAACTACAGCACAGATATCACCACAAGCAACTTCTGTAACACGACGACGACCTAAACCTTCAAACGTATGTAACTCTTTTACACGAGATTTAACGATTTTACCATCGCGTTTCATCAATGAAATAGGTTGGTTCTCTTTGATTGTTCCACGTGCAACACGACCAATAGCGATACGACCTACGAAAGTAGAGTAATCTAAAGATGTGATTTGCATTTGCAAAGTACCTTCATTAAAAGGAGATGGTGGGAAGTGAGAGATGATAGCATCTAACAATTCAGATACATCTTCTTTAGGCTCTTTCCAATCTGTTGACATCCAACCATTTTTAGAAGAACCGTATAATACTGGAAACGCCAATTGCTCTTCAGTAGCATCTAAGCTAAAGAATAAATCAAATACATTTTCATATACTTCTTCAGGACGACAGTTTTCTTTGTCTACTTTATTAACAACTACCAAAGGTTTCAAGCCTAAAGCTAAAGCTTTTTGTGTAACGAAACGAGTTTGAGGCATAGGACCTTCAAAAGCATCTACTAATAACACAACACCATCAGCCATCTTCAAGACACGCTCAACCTCACCACCGAAATCGGCGTGACCAGGAGTGTCAATAACGTTGATTTTCACACCTTTGTATTGAACAGAAACGTTTTTAGCAACGATTGTAATACCGCGTTCACGCTCTAGATCGTTATTATCTAAAATTAAATCACCTGTACCATCATTATCTCTAAAAAGATTTGTGAAGTGTAAGATTTTGTCTACCAACGTAGTTTTACCGTGATCGACGTGAGCGATAATCGCTATATTTCTAATATTTTGCATCCAGCAAGTAAATTTGTTTTAAATTCAGGGTGCAAAGATAAGTATTTTGCATCATAAATTCATATAACTATGTGTATTTTATTTGATTACAGCTAAATCTTTTCCAACTTTTATGAATGCTGCTATTGCTTTATCCAAATGACTGATCTCATGACCTGCCGAAATCTGAACACGGATACGTGCTTTTCCTTGTGGAACAACAGGGTAATAGAAACCAATTACATAGATTCCTTCTGCCAACATTCTGGTTGCAAATTCTTGTGCTAATTTTGCATCATACAGCATAACAGGCACAATAGGGTGAAATCCCGGTTTAATATCAAAACCTGCTGCTGTCATTTTTTCACGGAAATAAGCTGTATTTGCTTCTAATTTATCGCGTAAGTCTGTCGTTTCACTTAGCATGTCTAAGACTGCTACAGAAGCTCCTGCGATGGCTGGCGCTAAAGTATTGGAGAACAAGTATGGACGGGAACGCTGACGTAACATATCGATAATTTCTTTACGACCAGAAGTAAAACCTCCAGATGCACCACCTAATGCTTTACCTAACGTTCCAGTAATGATATCAACGCGATCAATTACATTATATAATTCATGTGTTCCACGTCCAGTTTTACCAATAAAACCTGTACAGTGTGACTCATCGATCATCACTAATGCTTCATATTTATCTGCTAGATCACAGATCTGATCTAATGGGGCTACGGAACCGTCCATAGAGAATGCTCCGTCTGTAACGATAATACGGTGACGCGCGCCAGAAGCCGCTTGTAACTGAGCTTCTAAATCTGCCATATTCGCGTTTTTATAACGGAAACGTTGTGCTTTACACAAACGGACACCATCGATAATAGATGCATGATTCAATTCATCTGAAATGATCGCATCTTCTGCACCTAATAAAGGTTCGAATACTCCGCCATTGGCATCAAATGCCGCCGCATATAAAATAGTATCTTCTGTTCCTAAAAATTTAGAAATTTTTGCTTCCAACTCTTTGTGAATATCCTGTGTTCCACAAATAAAACGTACTGATGACATTCCATATCCATGTGAATCAATTGCTTTTTTTGCTGCTTCAGTTACTTTAGGATGTGATGATAATCCTAAATAGTTATTTGCACAAAAATTGATGACTTCTTCACCAGTGCTTACTTTAATATCAGCACCTTGAGGCGTAGTAATTACGCGTTCTTCTTTATACAAACCAGCTTCTTTGATAGCTGCTAATTCTTTCTGCAATGCAGGTTGAAGAGTTTTATACATAATAATTCAAAATTTTCTACAATAATAAGATTTTATAAGAGCATTTACTCCACTTATAAATGAAGTTTATGTTATTAATGCCTCAAAAGTATGTGAAACCGTTTGCACAATTTTACTATTCATAACGTAATGCTTCTACAGGATCTAATTTTGAAGCTTTTGATGCAGGGTAATAGCCTGAGAGCATACCCACCAGAACACATACAGTAAAACCTAATATGATCCAATTCCAAGGAACAATAAATGATGCACCCAATTGTAATGCCAGCAGGTTGCCGATAACGATACCCAATATAATTCCTGCTGCCCCACCAATTAAACAGATAACAACTGCTTCTATTAAGAACTGTTTACGTATCACCGAAGGGGTTGCTCCAATTGCCTTACGGATTCCAATCTCGCGCGTCCGCTCTGTTACAGAAACCAGCATAATATTCATTAAACCGATGGAAGCTCCTATTAATGTTATTAATGCAATCACGATTGCTCCCATTGTAATGATAACCATATTTTGAAGTAAGATCTGCGCAACCGCATCAGATTTCGTGATTTCAAAATCAGATGTTTGTTTAGCTGTCAACCCACGTATATTACGGAACACAATAGTAGCCTCCCCTACTGCGGCTTCTAAGCGGACCGGATCATTAACCGATATCGTAATGGTATAAGAAGGCTCAACACCACCCATTACTGTTCTTGCTTTTACCAAAGGTATCAAACAGGCCTTATCAGCGCCCATACCAGCGCTTGATCCCTTATTTTTTAATACTCCGATTACTTGATAACGCACCCCACCGATTGTCATAAATTCACCTATCGGATTGATGGTGCCTTTAAATAATTTTTGATATATTTCATCACCGATAATGACAACAGGACTTCCTTTATAAACTTCCTGATTCGTAAAATTACGACCAATAGACAAGTTATATCCGGATGTTTTTAAATAGGATTCATCTGATCCGATGACACCGATATTAGGATTTGTTTTTTCTGATTTATATTTTGCGGTTGCTGCCCATGAAACATTCACGTTGAGCGAGGTGACGGCGTCAAACTTATATTGTTCTTTAAAGCTGACCGCTTCACGGTATGTAATGGATGAATATACCTTCGACTGCTCACCGCTATTTCCAATGCGGACATTCAGACCGCGATTCCGAATATTAAATGAATTGGATCCCATTGAAGAAAAGGAGTCTGTTAAAGACGATTTAATCGCATCTATAGATGTTAAAACACCTATAAGTGCCGTAATGCCTATTGCGATAATCAGTGCTGTCAGAAATGTGCGCAACTTATTGCCTACAATGGATTGGAGAGCAAGTTTTATATTCTCTGAATAGGACATTTTAACAGCCATAGCAATTCTATCGTTAATATTTAGATTGCTGAAATTACTGCTATTAAATTAATTTTACAATGTTTTTAATAATTAAAGACCCTAAAAGAAAAAGCGCCCTTATAAATAAGTAGCGCTTTCCATTTTTTTACCAAAGCTTTAGTTCACCCTTTTCCATGATTCAGTACGTCCGAATAAACTGACGCCCACATAGCCCCTGATATCTAACTTATCTGTTCCCTGTAAGGTCATTTTACAACTATAGGTTTTTCCTGTTTTTGGATCATATATTTTACCGTCCTGATAGACATTACCATCTTTTGAAAAGTTAGTCAAAATCTCTAAGCCCTGAACCTGTCTGCTTTGCAAACTTTTATCGGGATTCTTAACGTCCTTTTTAATATTACCCTGTGCATCATTTGGTTCTTTCAACCAATATAGTTTACCAAAATACTTTTCACCTTTTTTGTAGATTTCTATTCTACCCTCTCCACTAGGATTCTGCCATTTTCCAATAATAGGGTCAGATTGTGCAAAAATTAATACTGACGTAAATACCAGCATCAGTGTCATGATCATCTTTTTCATATTGTCTCTGTTATAATTGTTTATGTGAATTTACAAAATTTATATTATGCAAGCATAACATATATGCAATTAATTATATTAAACAGATTAAAGTACCAAAAGTTTAATTTGGGAGAGACGAATAGCAAACGATCGTTTAGGAGTAGAATTTGGCACCGCATTTGATGATAATTTTGTAAGATTAACTTAAAATTATAAATATCATGAAATTCATTATTAGCCTACTTATTACAGGTGTAGTGATTGCACTAGCAGCCTACATATCTCCAGGAGTACATGTTGCCAGCTTTCTTTGGGCTATCATAACAGGTCTTGTTATTGGATTTGTTAATGCTACCGTTGGTTCGATTTTAAGATTGTTCACTTTTCCATTAAATTGGTTAACACTGGGACTAGTTTCTTTTATCATCACTGTGCTCATGATATTATTAACAGATTCATTACTCGGATCTAAATTTGATGTTTCCGGCTTCTGGACAGCAGCGCTCTTTGCAATTGTAGTAGCGGTGCTAGAAATGATCATTGGAAAAATGTTTCCTAGCAAAGATTAAAATAAAACTTTTCAAAATACAAAAAAGCCAATCCAAAAAGATTGGCTTTTTTGTATTGATGATGAGGTCTTTTGTTTCATTAAGATTCTGTAACAAAAGAACTCAATTAGCATCCCACCATACTCTATTGGTTAAAACTCCATTATCACCCTGGCTTACCACATTTTGGTTATTCGTATTGATTTCTGTTTCAGGATACATAAACCGCAATGGATACCCATTAGGCACTGGAGAAGACACAGAGTTAGGAAAGTTAGGGTATCCGAGTCTTCTAAAATCATTCCATGACTGAATGTTATTAATATTATTTAGAGCTAACCATTTCTGTGTGATGATACGCTCAATCTTATTCGTTGCAGTCGCATAGTTCACATTAGTCTGGTTGATATAAGATTGTACATTATAATTATTAACATTGAACAAATAATTAAATGATGCTTGTATCCCACTTTGATATAATTGACTTGCTATACCTGTTATCCAATCTCTTTCAACTGCTTCTGCTCGCAAGAAATTAGATTCTGCTAATGATATTAAAACAATAGATTGATTGAAAGATTTAATTATTCCTGCTGGTTGGTTTCCATTCTCATTTGGTCCTTTTAAAGACGAAGTATTAACTGCTGCATACTCATCTTTTATCATATTTTCTCCCAAAATAACCCCTTTAAAGTCTCCGTTTATACTCACATAATTTTGAGCCAATCTCGGGTCATTAAATTCTTTATATTTTCCAATAAGATACTGAGTAGGACGTATATTAGCATAATTAGCTACAGCTACTCCAGAATTATTACGATAGTAGGTTTCGTAGAATGGATTAATCTTAGATGCTGTATTCAAAAAACCTGGGTTTACACTAGCATCTTCTTCTAAAAAGCCAGAACCTTCTTTTGTAATTTTAGCAATTTCCTCTGTAATATAAGATGCTTGACTCGAAACTTCAGACTGTCTTAACAATGCTCTTAATTTCAACGTATTTCCAAATTTTGCCCATTTCGTTTTATTTCCTTTGAATACAACATCATCATTTGCAGGAAGCAAAGAGGCAACTTTAATTTCTTCTATACCTTGAGTAATCAGATCTACAGATTTTTTATATACATCTTTTCCGGACTCATAACTTGGGTGCAAAATCTTAGACCCTTTTAGGGCGTCCTCATAAGGCACATTATTATAGAAATCAACAAGTATAAAAAAATGGTATCCCATCATAATCTTTGCTATTCCTGAATAAAATTTAGCATCTTCTATTTCCGCCTGTTCTAATATTTCTTTATAATAAAACAAATTATTATAAGTCGATTCCCAAACAGCCAATCCATCACGAGTATCTCTAATTCCTGGGCCATTATATATCTTGAGAGCTCCAAAAGAATTAATTCCTTCATTTGAAGTACCCCAATATCCTCCCCAAAGACCTCCTATCTGGTTTAATTGAGTAGCTTCATATGCCGCTGATGTCACCAATGCTGCAGGAAGTTTAGCATTCAAACTTAAATTTTCCTTTATTGGGGAATTGGGGTTAACATTTACATCTAAAAAATCTTTGCAAGAAGTCAATGTGAAAAATGCAAAACTCATTAATCCTATTTTTCTAATATTGTATTTCATTACGGTATTTTTAAAAAGTCATATTAATATTGAAGCCCATTGACCTTGAGGTTGGGATTTGTCTGAAACTCGCATAACCATCCGTTTGATTGTACAGGGCTTCGGGATCACCAATTTTATTGGAAGAATGTCTAATAATGAACAAATTATTGCCAACAAAACCTATGCTTGCTTTTTTAAACAATTTCTGTCCGGCCAAAAACTTTGCCGGCAATTCATATCCAACATAAAGTTCTCTTAATTTTAAAAAGTCTGCTTTTGCAGCAGTAGTTGTCTGAATATTTCCATAAGCGGTCCACCAAGCTTTGTCTCCTTTAGAATATACATCGGTATTCTCTACAACACTTCCATCCGTAAGTCGAACCATCGAATTTGGCATAATAAACGGTTGTCTATCATATTTCACAGTCTCAATATGTGTTCCTGCGGCATACATTCTTGGAAATACTTCTGAGTACATCCAGCTTCCTAATCTTGAGTCTATTTGAAAACCTAATGTAAAGGACTGATAGGAGAGTTTTGTTGAAAAACCAAAAAGGTATGGAGGAACCATTGTACCCAATACAACTTCTTCTTCTGAAGGAATAACATTACCATCTTTATCTAGTACTATTTTACCTCCTTCTTTTAAGAAATCTGTCATTCTAAGCGTCGGATATTGATGATCTTTAAGCGCATAAGCCTGTCTAAAGATGTTAAATTCATCTCCTGCAAATAGGTCTTTAGCTTTAGTGTCTGTATAACTGAAGTTAAAACCCAAATCCAACTTCACTTTATCATTTTTAATTACAGTTCCATTGATCATAACTTCGAGCGTTTTATTGATCATCCGTCCTGCATTGACTATTGTAGAGTTAAATCCCGTTGCACTTGATATCCCGGCATTAAAAATCTGTCCATCAGAATCTGAATGTGCATAAGCAATATCTGTACTCAATCTATTATTAAAGAATCCCAGCTGAAGACCTACCTCATAAGATTTTACAAATTCGGGCTTAATTAATAAATTGGGTTCTGATAGAGAGGGTGTAAATCCAACCAAACTTCCATACGGAAATCCTGCTGTCTGACTATATGTTAAATTTAATCTGTAAGGATCCAATGTAACATTCCCAGTCTTATTATAAGATGAATAAACACGTCCATAATTTAATACGCTGTTATTTTTCAGACTTTCAATTGCATCTGTAAATACAAAGGAAGAACTTATACCTGGCGAGAAGTAACTATTATTATTGGGGTCTAACACAGAAACTTTATCATTTCTACCAGTCAAAGTCAAAAACAAATAATTTTTATAACCTGCAGTAAACTCTCCATATGTAGCCAATGATCGGTATTTTGTTATTGTAGAGCCTCCTGTCAACTCTCCTGTTCTAGATCCTTGATTAAAAATATCTTCAAATAATAAGTTTGATGCACTTACATTTATTTGTTTTCCTTCATCCATTCTGACATTTTGACCTACTAGTAATTTAGTAGTGAAATCACCAAAATCCTTATGGAAATTTAAAATCAAGTCATTATTAAATCTTGTAAATCCGGAATGAGTATCATTAACAGATCCATTGATATTCCTTGTTGCTACGCTAGATGTTAATTTCCGATTTGTTATACGACCTGGCTCAGATTGGAAATAAAGGCCTGTTCTATAAGTCGCATCAAACCAATCTGCAAATTCATAATTAAACTCTAATTTTGAATTTAAGGTATGTTGATCGGATGTATTTCTGTTGTTATCAGCCATGAAGATTGGGTTTCTCGTACTTGCAACAGGATTATACCAATTTAAAGGATGATTTGGGGAACTTGGATTTTGCCAATTTCTAGCGTCTTTATAGTCAATATTTGCTGGCTGAGTATAAACAGAAAGCCAAGGTCCGTCGCTCGTAGTATTGTTCTTGAAAAAAACATAGTTCACATTAAATGAAGTATTTAGTTTGTTAAAACGACGAGAACCGTTAAATCGTGCTCCAGTACGACTGGATTTATCTCCTGGAATAATTCCCTTAATACGAACATCCTGTAAGGACATAAAATATGAGCTTTCAGTATCTCCACCCGAAAACGATATGTCGTTTTGGGTCGTTATACCTGTATCAAAAAATCCTAAACGATTATCTTTACTTGGAGCTTCATATCGCTTAGTCGGTTGTACACCATTGATTGGAAGACCAAAGTCTCTCTCTTCTCCATTAAACTTATCACCCCAAGATTCATTAGCTACTGGACTGTAAATCCCATTCTGTCCTTGTCCAAATTCCACTTGTGCCGGAGGTAATAAAAATACATTAGAAAAAGTTGTGCTATTGCTAAAATTAATTTGACCTCGATCTGATTTTCCAGATTTTGTCGTGATCATAATAGCACCATTTACACCTTCAGAGCCATAAAGTGCCGCAGCATTTGCACCCTTAAGAACAGTAATATCCTGTATATCATTTGGGTTAACACGTGTTATATCTGGTAAAGGAACTCCATCTACAACATATAAAGGATCATTTTTAGATCTGTTTAAAGACCGTGTACCTCTTAATCTGATCTGAATTCCTGGATCAGTTTTACCAGTTGTTAGATCTGTTGCATTGATACGCAACCCGGCAACTTTACTAGACAAAGCAAGTAATGGGTTTACAACTTTACCTAGATTAAGCTCTTCATTACTGACAGACTGAGCAGAAGTGCCAAGCTCTCTGGACTGTCTTTTAATACCAAGTGCTCCTGTCACAACTACTTCTGAGAGTTGTTTGTTATCTTTTGCTAGGTAAATAACACGATCTGACCAATCTTTATCAATAAAAATTTCGGTCGGCAAATATCCTAAGTGGGAAACAATTAATTTTTGTCCCTGATGTGCCTGAATCCTAAAGCTACCTTGGGAACCTGTTATCACACTTCCTGAACGTTCATTCCCTTTTACAGAAACAGAAACGCCCCTAATAGGCTCGTCACTTTCTTGTTCTAAAACACGTCCAGCTAATGTAACATGAGTCTGTCCCAACAAATCCAAAGAATATGTGGCCAGCAGCAATAGCAGTAAAATTGAAAAGTAATTTTTTATCATCCTTCACTTTTTAGTTAATACATGTAAAAATTTATATCTTTGTCTTTAGAACCAGTCTAAATAACTGAGTGCAAAATTAGATTAATT
Organism: Sphingobacterium sp. B16(2022); assembly: GCF_012030425.1. Classification (GTDB taxonomy): domain Bacteria; phylum Bacteroidota; class Bacteroidia; order Sphingobacteriales; family Sphingobacteriaceae; genus Sphingobacterium; species Sphingobacterium anhuiense. The sequence goes on from NZ_JAAUVN010000004.1 coordinate 345,775, forward strand.
ATAAATAGTGGAGTGACGAGATCCGAAAAACAAGCTTAACAATCCGAAATTAAGTGGCAACTATAATAATAAGCACAATATGAATCAAGAGGATAGAAACATCTCCTTATACAATAACATAGATTATGAAGTAAAGCTTTTAGCTTTAAATGATGAATTTTCTCGTCTCAAAATTGATGACACCAGTTCGGTTCTCATTATTTCTATGGCTAAAACCAGCACTATAATTTTGGACCAACAAGAGATTGAGCTTAAAGAAAAACATTCTTGCTTTTATTATTCACAAGGTTTGGATCTCTTTCTGATCGCAAAAAATGAGAAAGCAAAAATTTGTATACTGACATTTAAGGCTGGGTTTCTAAAGCACAGTGAAATTGAACTTGGTAATCAAGAAAAGATAGAAAAACTCTTTCAATCTTCATCAACATTGAGATGTTTTCGTGTCCCATCCATTCATAGCAATGCTCTAGGTCTTATTCATACGCAACTTCCAGAGTCTCTCCTATCTACATTCTATAAAGGGACATCTCTAAACATATTCTGCAAATTGGTCGCCTACTTAGAATTATCTACAAAAACAGAAAGTACAAGATTGAGAGATATTGATATGGAAAAGATAAAGACCGCTAAAGGATTGATCGAGTCCAATTTGAGTCAGAATTTCACGATCTCTCAATTGGCCAGAATTGTCGGAACTAATGAACAATACCTTAAAAAACATTTTAAGCAATTTTATGGAATGACAGTATTCAATTTTATAGTTGATTGTAAAATGAATAAGGCGAAACTGATGCTTAAAGAAAAAGATGTCAAGGTAAGCTCAATTAGTCAGCAGTTGGGTTATAGACATGCGACTCATTTTACTACAGCTTTTAAGAAATTTTTTGGATATACACCAAACGCATTAAGATATTTATTTGCAGTTTTCATAGACAATTATCTCGCAATTAAAGATATTGCGATGATTTATATTTAATGCAAAATTGTTTAAACCATATAGAATACAATAACATATCATTATTTCCTTAAAAATGCGATAATTCAAATGGTCAGTAATAGAACAAAAAAGGCTCTCCTAAAACGGAGAGCCTTTTATTAGTTATTTAATATAATTAGAATTCCCATCTTACGAAAGCTTCGATTGCCTCGTAATTAGCTAATCCCAATTGATCATATAATTCTGCAGTTTCGCTGGTACGATCTTCTGCACGTACCCAGAATTCACGAGGATCATCCCCAGGGAAAACTGGAAGATCTTTCTGTGATTGGTGCTTAAAGATAGCCAAACGCTTGCGGTATACCTCTTGTGGCGATAATGGAACAGCCATTTCAATTTCATGAATTGGGTATTCATGCCACGCTCCACGGTACAACCATAACCAACAATCTTTAGTCCACTCATCAGTCGCTTTTAAACGTCTTAATGCTTCAAACAAAATATTAAAACATACTTTGTGTGTTCCATGTGGATCTGCAAAATCACCTGCAGCAAATACCTGATGTGGCTTTACCTGACGTAATAATTCCATTGTTTGTTGGATATCATCTTCGAAAGAAACATCTTTTGAGAATTTCTGTCTGTCGTAAAAAGGTAAGTCTTGGAAATGGATATTTGCATCTGGTAAACCAACAAAACGAGCGCCAGCGATAGCTTCTCCTTTACGGATTAATGCTTTGATCTTACGAACAATCTCTGTATCGATCTGGTTTGGTTTTTTAGTTTCAAAAATCTCACGGCTTTCTTTATATAACGTTGAAATTTTTGATGCATCAATTCCCATCTCTTTTGCAAAATCTTCTGCAAATTCTAAATAGCGGATAACATCATCATCCCAAACAGCTGTATTACCACACGTTTGATAAGCAACATGTACATCATGTCCTTGATCTGCTAAACGAATAAATGTACCACCCATAGAGATTACATCATCATCAGGGTGCGGAGAGAATACAATTGAAGTTTTCTTAGCTGGATTAGCACGCTCAGGTCTTTGTGAATCATCAACATTTGGTTTACCACCTGGCCAGCCAGTAATGGTATGTTGCAATTCATTAAAAATACGGATATTGATATTGTAAGCAGGACCTGATTGGGTTACCAACTTAGCCATACCATGATTATTATAATCTTCTTCTGTCAGTTTCAGAATAGGCTTCTTAATTTCTAAAGACAACCAAACAACTGCTTTTTTAATTAAAACAGGTGTCCATTCAATATCTTCAGCCAACCAAGGCAAATCAAATCTCGTTAATAATGAAGCTGATTCTGTATCTAAAATGAATTCTACATTATCAGACAGTTGCAAATAAGTCGCTGGAATCTCTGATGAGATTTCACCTTCTACAGCTTTCTTAATGATTTCAGCTTTATTACCACTCCAGGCCATCAAAATGATCTCTCGAGCTTTAAAAATAGTACCGACACCCATCGTAATTGCTTTACGAGGTACATTTTCTTTACCACCAAAATCACGAGAAGCATCACGACGTGTCAAATCATCTAATGTGACAACACGTGTACCCGAATTAGGAGCAGATCCCGGCTCATTGAAACCGATATGACCTGTACGACCAATTCCTAAAATTTGAATATCTAAACCACCTAAGTCAGTAATTTTTTGCTCATAAGCTTCACAAGCGGCATTGATCGCATCTACTGCTAATGTTCCGTCAGGAATATTAACATTTGTTCTTTCAATATCGACATGATCAAATAGATTTTTATTCATGAATGTCACATAACTCTGTGCGGCATCTGGCTGCATCGGATAATATTCATCCAAGTTAAACGTGATGACATTTTTGAAACTTAAACCTTCTTCTTTATGTAAACGGATTAATTCAGCGTAAACTTTAATGGGTGTTGCACCAGTAGCAAGACCTAAAATTGCATTTTCGCCATTCTCTTGCTTTTTGCGAATGATGTCCGCAATACGCTTTGCAACAACTTTGGAAGCTGTGCTTGGATCAGGATACACACTTACAGGAACTTTTTCAAAGCGTGTTTCTTCCAATAAATTTAATCTAGCCATTATTAGAATTAGTATTGATAGGGTGAATTACAAATTTATAAAATATTGTAGCTTATTCACCATATTTTATAAGATTTTAAATCGTTTATAGCAAAAATGCAAATGCACACGATTGCTAAAACGTTTATTTGAAGTATTATCTAATATTATTAAGTAAATCAATGGCTTCAATGAGCGTTGCAGATCTTTTAGCAAAACAAATTCGCAAAATATACTGATTTGGATCTGCCGTATAAAACGCTGAAATCGGAATTAATCCGATCTTATTTTCGACGATCATACGTTCAGCAAATAAGAGGTCTTGTTCCTCCGAAATTGAACTGTAATCAACATTCAAAAAATAAGTTCCGTTGCTCGGTAATACGGTAAATTTGGAAGATGATATTCCAGCAATCAGGAAGTTTCTCTTCTGTTCAAAGAAATCTCCTAAACCTAAATAACTTTGTGAATCTTCCAGATACTCGGCAATAGCCATTTGAACTGCTCCATTGACACTAAAGACATTGTATTGATGGATCTTTCGAAATTCTCTCGTTAATTCAAGGGGTGCTATACAGTATCCCACCTTCCAGCCAGTTACATGGAGTAGTTTTCCAAAAGATGCAATGACAAAGCTTCTTTGCCTTAGCAAGGTATGCGCTAATAAAGAATAGGGCTTTCTGCCATCATATACGAGGTGTTCATACACTTCGTCGCTCAATACAAATACTTGCGACGACGCTACAATCTGAGCTAATGCTTCGATATCAACCTGTTCCAGTTGTCGACCAGTTGGATTATTAGGGTTGTTAATAATAATCAGTTTCGTTCTGGCATTCACTAGACTTTTGACATAATCCCAGTCAATAGTAAAATCAGGTGCCAAAAGAACAACAGGTATAACCTTTCCTCCAAATAATTCAACAGTTGGGGCATAACAATCATATGCTGGTTCAAATATAATGACCTCATCATCTTTATGAACAACTGTAGCTATAGCAGTGAAAATAGCTTGAGTCCCTCCCGCTGTTACAGTAATTTCATCCTGAACGTCGACCTCTATCTGATGGGTATTCATAACTTTCAAGGCTATTTTTTCACGTAAGGATAAGGCTCCCGGCATTAATGCGTATTGATTAAACCCATCGTTCATATAATCCTTTACAAGATTGATTAAATGTGGATCAGTATCATAATCAGGAAAACCCTGTGCCAGGTTTAGTGCACCATACTGTTGCGCGAGCGCAGACATTTTACTGAAAATTGTTGTTCCCACACGTGGAAGCTTAGATTGAAAGGTTGAATTCATAATAGTCTGAATAAAGAAATGCTAAGATAATATTTTGGAAAAGTTCGCAATCAATTGTAAAAAGAATGTATAAAAAACAAATATAATCTACCTAAGCGATAGATTATATTATATTTGTAATAAAAATGCTCAAATAATGATGAAAAAATTTTTTATATACTTCTTATTTTGCTTACCCCTTATAGCAGCAGCACAGAAGAAAGAGTTAACTAAAGAGGATTATATCGCTCGTGTAAAAGCCAATCCAGATTCTATTTCTACATTGGTAGATTTACGAAGAGTTGGTGGCTATACGCCAGAATATCAAGAATTACAAATCTTATACAACACCTTAGGCACAAACGTTAAAAATTCACAAGAAGGTCAGGAATTTAAAACTTATCTTGAAGCACTTTCGAGAGTCGAAATCGGAAAACAAGCTCCCGAGTTTACGCAAAATGATACCACGGGAAATCCTATTAAATTAACCGATTTCAGAGGGAAGTTTGTGCTCTTGGATTTTTGGGCTTCTTGGTGTCCAGATTGTCGGGTGCAAAGTCCTGACTTAGTCAAAACCTATGCGACCTTTAAAGATAAAAACTTCGAAATATTAGGAATTTCTTTTGATAGAGACAAAAACTCTTGGATAAAGGCCATTCATACCGATAAGTTACATTGGAAACATGTTTCGGACCTAAAGCGTTGGCAAAATGATGTGGGAACATTATACGGCGTCAAAGCTATCCCACAAAATGTGCTGATTGATCCTTCTGGAAAAATCATAGCCAGAAATATACATGGCGAGGACTTGAATAAGAAACTCAAAGAAGTATTAAAATAAATAGAAAAGGGAACGATTAATAGTCGTTCCCTTTTCTATTTATAGCTCATGTTAACCAAACAGAGCTCGGAATACATCCTCTAGAGTTGCAACCGGACGAATAGCGATATTATACTTTTTAGGATCTAATCCCTTTGTATTAAACTTAGAAATAAAGATTCCTTCAAAACCTAATTTCTCAGCTTCAGCGATGCGTTGCTCAATTCGATTTACAGCACGAATTTCTCCAGATAGCCCGACCTCACCAGCAAAAGTGATGTTTGTTTTTACAGCAATATCCTGTTGTGAAGAAATAATAGCGACGATGACTGCTAAATCTATAGCAGGATCTTCCACTCTTAGTCCTCCTGCAATATTTAAGAAGACATCTTGCGCACTCAATCTAAAACCAAAACGTTTCTCCAATACAGCAAGTAACATACTTAATCTTTTAGTATCAAATCCAGTGGATGTACGTTGTGGATTTCCAAAAGCAGAATTACTAACTAAGGCCTGCACCTCAATCATCATAGGACGTGCTCCCTCCAGCATTGCTGCGATAGACACCCCACTAACCGGAGCATCGCGTTGCGAAATCATAATTTCAGAGGGATTTGAAACCTCTCTCAGACCTGAACCCTGCATTTCATAGATACCCAGCTCTGAAGCCGAACCAAACCGATTCTTCACAGCTCTCAAGATACGATAAACGTGATGCCGATCGCCCTCAAACTGTAAAACAGTATCGACCATATGCTCCAAAACTTTAGGTCCTGCAATAGATCCATCTTTAGTAATATGACCAACAATTAAAACTGGAGTACTCGTTTCTTTGGCAAACCGCAACAACTCTGCTGTACATTCCCGAACCTGAGACACAGAACCCGGCGCAGATTCTATCTGCGACGAATGCAGGGTCTGAATGGAATCGATCACGATTACATTGGGTTGCACAACTTCTATCTGTTTAAAAATATTTTGTGTAGACGTTTCTGTTAAGATATAACAATTCGCATTAGATGATTGCGACAACCGTTCCGCTCGCATTTTAATCTGTTGCTCACTCTCTTCTCCTGAAATATAAAGGGTCTTTACCAGCGGAATGGATAATGCCAACTGCAACATAAGCGTAGACTTTCCAATACCCGGTTCTCCACCGATTAAAACCAAAGAGCCTGGAACAATCCCTCCCCCCAAAACACGGTTAAACTCCTGATCGGGTGTCAGGATACGTGATTCATCCTGATACACAATTTCATGAATAACAGCTGCTTTATTTGCGCGCTTGGGTGACGATGTGACCGATGTACTGCGCCATTCAGGGACTTTAGATCCTGATTTCTCTACCACTTCTTCTACTAGAGAATTCCATTGCTTACATGAAGGACATTGCCCAAGCCATTTTGCGGATTCAAATCCACAACTTTGACAGAAATATGCTGATTTTGTCTTTGCCATTGTACGAATTTACCACTTTTTAAACGGCAACATTTAGGTTATTAAAAAATCTTACAATATTTTGTAACAAGAATCAGAAGTTATCGACTTATCGAATATGAATTTGGAACAGGAGTTTATCATCCTTTTAGAAAAAAATCAAAATATCGTACATAAAATCTGTAAAATATATACGGATCAAGAGGATATGCATAAAGATCTTTTTCAAGAAATAACGATTCAGCTTTGGCATTCTTATCCTAAATTCCGAGGCGAGGCAAAATTTAGCACCTGGGCATATCGAATTGGGCTAAATACAGCGATATCCCTATTTAGAAACAAAAAAAGGACTTTACCAATTATTCCCTGGGACCAAAATTTAGAAAAAATATCATACGAGGAATACGATCCAGAAAAAGATGATCAGCTCCAATATTTATATGAAGCGATCCACCATTTGAATGATATTGAAAAAGCACTCATATACCTTTATCTAGAAGATAGGGATTATACAGAAATCGCTGAGACACTTGGCATCAGCGAAGTCAATGCTCGCGTTAAAATGAACAGAACAAAAACAAAATTGAAAGAGATTTTAAAAAAGAAAGGGGCTTTGTAATGGATGAGTTAGATCAATTTAAAAAACAGTGGAAGGAAAACGAAAATTTCATGAAACTCAATCAATCTGAAATCAAAGCTATTCTACATAAGAGTTCTACATCCATTGTTAAATGGATATTTATTATCTGTTGTCTCGAACTCTTACTGGGAATCACACTTTCATTTATACTTCCATCTGAAAAGGAAGAGTTTCTTGCTTTCGAATTATTGAACTGGACATATGAGATTATATCCTATATCGCCATCTTCTACTTTATATATATCTTTTTCAAACTTTTAAAAAAAATCAAAAATACCAATAATACAAAATCCTTAATGGAAGCAATATTGGCCGTTCGAAAAAATGCAGATCACTACATTAAGTTTAATTTATGGTGTATAAATTATGTTATCATAATTTCTCTACTACATAATATAGTAGCTGAATTTTATGAAAGTCATAGTTGGTCCATGGTATTATTTATTCTAATATTGGGATCAATTCTATCTTTTACATTTGGTTATGTCTTCATAAAATTAGCAAAAGGCTATTATCATCTCATCTATGGCAAATTGCTCAAAAAATTGAATCATAACTACGAAGAGTTAACACGCTTAGAAGAGGAATCTTAGAAAAAAGAAATCTATTATTACCTTTACAAACTATGCAGCAGACTATTATTTTCTATCTTGTATTCGTTAATCTTCTTACTTTTTTGCTTTTTTATCTTGATAAACGAAAAGCGATAAATAAAACCAATAGAATCTCGGAGAAAACACTGCTAAGTTTTTGTGCCATTGGGGGTAGTTTAGGAGGATTTCTCGGCATGCAGTTATTTCGCCATAAAACAAAAAAGAGAAGCTTTCTGCTTCCCTTTTTTATTATTGTTATTCTACAGGTAGGGGGTGTCTATGGATATGCGAATTATCATCATTTGATCTAGTTTTCATTTTCTTTTAGTATTCTTAAAAAGTTTAATCCCATAAGCTTTTCAAGGTCCGACTGATTATAGCCCCTTTTCAGTAAAGCCTTTGTCAAATTCGGTAATTTACTTACATCTTCTAATCCTCGAGGGGCTGACTCTATACCGTCATAGTCAGATCCGATGGCAACATGATCAATACCAATTTTTTGCACCAGATAATCAATATGATCCAAGAGTAAAGACAAAGGCACATCTGCAATATGTTTATTTTCCACAGACAATATCCCATATTGATCAGAAGCAGAGAGGGTATAATCGCCTTGAAGACCAAATTGCTTCTTGTACAATTTTTTGACACGCTTTTCATAATTTTTATCCAGAAAACCAGAGTAAAAATTAACACCTACCACTCCCCCATTTTTCTTCAGAGCTTCCAACTGGGCATCTTTTAAATTTCGGAAATGAGGAGTTAATTTATAAGCATTACTGTGCGACACCAGTACCGGTTTGGTCGCGACATCCAATACATCATAAAAAGTCTTTTCACCAACATGTGATAGATCTACCATCATGCCCAGTTTATTCATTTTTCTAACAATATCCTTACCTAAGGATGATAAACCCTTACCATCCTGTGATGTCGTTTTGAACTCTTGAGCGGCCGCAGTAGCCCAAGATAAATTATAATTCCAAGTGAGCGTCATGTACCGGGCCCCTCGATGATAAAGAGCTTCTAAATAATCAATATTAGCCTCTATCATATTTCCGCCTTCTATACCGATAAGCGCTGCTACTTTTTCATTTTTTGTAATACGCTCAATGTCATCACTATTTTTAGCAAGCTCAATCTTATCGGGGTTTCTGTTCAGCACTTTTTCAAGAGCATCAATTTGATCATTAGCATGTTTAAATGCTCCCGATTTCCATTTTTTATCATCCGACCATACCGCAAAAACCTGTACATCGATACCACCTTCAATCAATCTTGGAATATCAGTATGGTTTACCCTTAACCGCTGACTGATATCAAGACCGGGTAAGACCGATGTAATAATCACATCATTATGGCCGTCAACAACGATCATCTTTCGATGAATAGTTTCATAATCCTGTGCCTTCACAATTTCAATCCCTGATAACACGATTGCCAATGGTAAAATGTAATTTTTCATAAGAACTATTTTTTACCTGCTGCTATGGCTTCATAAATAGCGTCTTGAATCCTGCTTCTGATATTGAGGTTAAATAATTTAGTCGAAACCTGAGGGTGAACACGATTTGACAGAAATATATAAACCAGCTGATTAGCAGGATCAATCCAAATACAAGTACCTGTATAGCCCGTATGTCCATAAACAGTTGCATTTGAAAGTTTTGAAGGATACTCATTTTTCAGATTCGGATCCCAACGGTCAAAACCTAAACCTCTCCGACTTGTTAAGGATTGTTTTGATGTGAACAGATCCACTGTCTTTGTCTCAAAATAACGTTCTCCGCCATATTCACCTCTATTTAATAGCAGCTGTCCGTAAATTGCCAAATCATTTGCAGTAGCAAATAGACCAGCATGCCCCGCCACTCCGCCGGCCATTGCCGCTCCTTGATCATGAACATATCCCTCCAAAAGCACTTTTCTAAAGGAAGTATCCTGCTCCGTTGGAATAATATCCTGTTTTGCAAAACGATCCCTTGGGTTATAACCAGCGGTCTTCATACCTAATGGGCGATAGAAATTATCCTGCACATACTTTTGCATCGGTATAGCAGTTTGATGCTCCGCAACCTCTTTCATCACGTACATACTGATATCACTATATACATAATTTCCTTCAGGTTTCACCTCTGAATATAACATCTCAGGCCACATGACATCCCGGTAATAATTATTGACCAGATAACAGCTATCAGCCACTTTCACATGATGAGTCGGTGAATCATAAGATTGTAAATCGCCAGGTTTCAAATTTCTATAAAAAGGAATAAAAGGCGTAAATCCGGCTTCATGTAACATCACACTCTTTAATCGGATATCCCTTTTATTTGTAGCCTTAGCCTGCCAAAGGTAGTCCCCGATAGGCTTATCTAAGTCAACAATCCCCTGTTCGGTCAAACGCATAATTACAGGAGTAGTACCTGCAATTTTACTTACTGAAGCCAAGTCAAAGATATTATGAATAGTTGTTGGTTCTTTTTTACTATAAGTATGATATCCGTAGCCTTTTTCAAATATGACCTGACCATTCTTAATGACCATGACCACAGCACCAGGTGTTGCCTTTTCAGCGATTGCTTCCGCTGCTATTTCATCAATTTTTTTACTTAATCGATCGATGTTGATCTCATCATTCGCGGGCACTGCATATTGGATACGAGTCTGACTAGTCGCTTCACCCATACCTTTCATAAAACTGCTGGAATAAGTTTTCTGTAGTTTATTAAAAGCAGATAGCCCCCCGAAAATTGTCATAGCTGCATTATTCTGCGTTTCGCGAGAAAAATGATCATTCCACAAAATTGGGACTTTCACATTATTCAGCAAAGACAATACATCCCCCTTTCCAAACACAGCAAGAATAATCTTCTTATTATTCATTTTTGCTTGAACAAGCTGTTCTATAAATGGAAATGTTAATGCTTCAGCCTTAACAGCCACAATAACAAGGTTGCTATATTTAATTTGTTCATCAAAACTCCCCAAACCTGCATAAGTTACAGCAGCATAACGGGATATCTGATCATTAAAATCACGGAATAAGCTAGAATCCTGTGTACAAACTGTAATCGTGTACTTGTCCAATTTACCTAAAGGAAGTACAGCGTCGATATTATTAAAAAGAACGGTTTCATTTTTAATAGTCGATTTATATTGCGCATTTACACGATTCATTTGGAGAAATCCTACTGCAAAAATCCCTGAAATTAGAAGTTTTATTCTACTTATCATCATCTGTTTAAAAAGGGTTTATATGTAAATGTACAAATAAAAGAAATACAATCATGCACAAAAACGCATGATCAAAATATTTACATTTAATAATCTTATCTTTGATATATGCCGGAGGTAGTAGAAAACAGAACCATTTTTTCATTGTTAGAAGTAACGCGTAGCATCCAAAAAACTATTGCTGAGCGTTATAAGAGTTTGTATTGGATCAAAGCAGAAATGAATAAACTCAACCATTACTCTCATTCTGGACACTGCTACCCGGAGCTTGTCGAAAAGACAGAAGGAAAGATTGTGGCCGAGATCCGATCCATTTTATGGAAAGCAGACTACCAAAGAATCAACACGCAGTTTCTCAAAATTGCGCAGGAACCTTTGCGAGAAGGAATTACTATGTTATTTCAAGCTAGTATTTCTTATGATCCGATGTATGGTTTAAGTTTACGAATTGTCGATATCGATCCCACTTTCACTTTAGGAGAACTAGAAAAAGAAAGAATAAATAGTATCAATAAACTAAAAGAAGATGGGATTTTTGATTTAAATAGAAATCTACCTTTTCCCACTTTACCCAAGCGGCTAGCAATTATTTCTGTCGAAACTAGTAAGGGTTTATCCGATTTCTATAAAATTATCAATCAAAACCCTTGGGGATATAAAATAGAACAAACCCTTTATCCCGCCTTATTACAGGGGGACAAGTCCGTTCCGTCAATCATCAAACAATTATCAGTCATTGCAGAGCGCTCCGATGCTTACGATGCGGTTGCCATTATTCGTGGTGGCGGAGGGGAAGTTGGCCTTTCCAGCTACAATAACTATTTATTGGCTAAAGCGATTGCAATCTTTCCACTTCCCGTTTTAACTGGCATCGGACATTCTACCAATCTAACTGTGAGCGAGATGGTTGCTTATAAAAACGCCATCACACCAAGTGAATTAGCAGATTTTCTAATTCAGAAATTTCATAATTTCGCCATTCCTTTAGATCAACTGACAACGCGGATACTGCAAAACACCACAACGATTTTTAAAGGTGAAAATGAAAAATTAAAATCGCTTGCATCAGATATTAAATGGTCTTCACAGCGATCAATTCAGCAATCGAAAGTCGATTTAAACTCATTTGAAAAGGATTTAAAAATAAATATTGCCTACATCTTCCGTCAAAAATTTACCACCTTGGATCATCTTGAAAAAATGATCCAATTGGCAGATCCAGTCAGACTTCTAAAAAAAGGATATTCCATTACACAGGTGAATGGAGAACTTCTTGTATCAGTCGATCAGATTAAAAATAACGATATATTGACAACGCAAGTTTGGGATGGTGAGATTATCAGTGTAACTCAAAAAATTAACAAAAATGGAAAATAAATATACATATACCGACGCATTTACAGAATTAGAAAAAATCGTCCAGGAAATTGAAACAGGTAATACAAATATTGATGCGCTTTCCGAAAAAATTAAAAGAGCATCAATATTGATTCAAATTTGTAGAGCACAGTTAACATCCACTGAAGAAGAAGTCAATCTTTTATTAAAGAACCTGACCCCTATCGAAAATGAAGAAGAATAACTAGTGTTTCAATAAGCGATGATAATGATTATCGAGATGTTTTCGCATCCCATCTCTAAAGGAGGAAACATCTCCTTCTTTCAGCAATACAATCAATTGCTTATGCGAAATAAAATCATTGGAAAAAAATTGTTGATTCAATAAACCACCATCGTGCACATATTGAAAAATTGGCAGTAACATCTCCTGGAATTCCATGAGCATCTTATTGCCTGAAATCTTATACAGCTTTCCATGAAAAGCGACTTCTTCCTGTATAAGGAATGATCGTCCGTCACTATTTCTCATCTCCATTTCAACAATTTCTTCCAGCTCAGCAATATCAGTTGCCGTTACTCTGTCAAAAATTAATTCCGCCATTCCGACCTCCAAAGCGAGCCGCATTTCAAAAATATCTTTCAACGTATCATCATCCAGCATAGCCGGATGAAAAACTTTTTTTAAAGGAGTCAATAAGTTAGGATTCGTCAAAACTGCTCCCTTATTTTTTCGTGACTCAATTAACCCCATCATACGTAACCGTAAAAGAGCCTCTCTAATAACAGTTCTAGATACACCAAAACTTTCAGAAAGCTCCAATTCCTTTGGCAATGACTCTCCAATCTGAATATTACGAGCTCTAATTAAATCAATAATATGATTTTCTACTTTGTCTACTAAACTTGAAGTATCAATGCTCTCAAATTTCTCTAACATCGGACTTTTTATTATAATTTCTCACCATCTATCTTAGTCTGTACAAATGTTACACTTTTTTTTATCATTTACTTGCTATAGTAGAGATAAAAGAATAATTTTAATCATTCAAATGTATGACATAATGCTTTATTGTATTTTTAATCAAAATAGAATATGTTGCTAACGACGTCAAGAGTAACAATATCGTGGGTAAACTCATAATAAATTAAAATACGTTATTAATTGAGCCTATCGAATATGTCACACAAATGATAAAAGGAAATAATTTAAAGACCAATTATAAAAAAATATTTACACTCATGAATAATCACAAATTACAGGGCTTAATTGCGGCGCCTTTCACACCAATGCTGGCAAATGGTGATTTAAATCTTGAATCTATCCCTGCTTATTATCAGTTACTGAAACAAAATCAGGTAGCTGGTGCATTTATCTGTGGGTCAACGGGCGAAGGTGTTTCATTAACCTTTGATGAAAGGGTAGCTATTATGCAAGCTTGGGCAAAAGCAACTGCCAGTGATAAAGAGTTTAAAGTAATTACACTAGTAGGTGGAACAAATATTAGAGAATGTTGTTTACTTGCCACAAAAGCTGAACAGATCGGTTTGTTTGGCATTTCATTTACTTCACCTTTCTATTTTAAACCTGCCAATGTAGAACAGTTAGCGAAATGCTGTGAGGAAATTGCAGCAGCTGCACCTAAAACAGCATTCTATTATTATCATATTCCAGTATTAACAGGTGGAAATTTTGCAATGATCGATTTATTGAAAGCAATTGATGGTAAAATTCCCAATTTTGTAGGAATAAAATATACACATGAGGACTTTATGGATTATCTCTCATGTCTAAATTTTGCCAATCGCAAATATGATATGCTATGGGGCAGAGATGAAAACATGTTATCAGCACTAGTCCTTGGTGCCAAAGGAGCTGTGGGAAGCACCTATAATTATGCTGCTCCTCTTTATCGAGCATTAATTGATGCATTTGATCAGGGAGATTTTGAAAAAGCAAATGCTTTACAGCAACAGTCAATTGATATGATCACTTTATTAGGAAAGTATGGTGGTATTGCTGTCGGAAAATCTTACATGAAACTCATAGGTTTAGATTGTGGAGCGTTTAGATTACCTGTTCGCAATATGACAGAAAAAGATTTTGAAAGATTTAAAGCCGATGTTGCATCGCTAAATTTTTCAAGTTTCAAATCAACTTTATAACATGATGAAAACTATTCCTCTTATCTTAAGCACACTCTTATTTATGCAATGTAGCACAACAAAAAATGTAGAAGAGATCACTTGGTCTGTTTCGGACTCTCTACCCAAAACGATTACCGGTCAAGTGCAACTTGGTGTTGCAGGACCTGTTGTAGGAATCCACAGCAATCATTTACTGATCGCTGGTGGCGCAAATTTTCCAGAAAAGATGCCTTGGGAAGGAGGAATAAAAAAATACCAGCATACAGCATATATTTATGCTATAAAAGATCACAATTTACAATTAAAAAATACAATCTCGCTAAACACTTCTACTGCATATGCCGCAAATTGCAGTCAAGAAGAGGGAATTTATACCGCAGGTGGAGAAAATGAAATGGGAGTTTCTTCACAATTTCAGATCTATAGCTGGAACGGAGAACAAAACAACTTCCAAGTAAAAAAGCTTCCCGAACTTCCAATTCCTTTAAGCAATGCAAGCCTGGTGGCAGACGATAACAAGCTCTACTTAATAGGTGGAGAAAATGCGGCGCTTGTTTCAGATAAAATATACCTATACGATCAAAAATGGCAGGAGTATATGCGTCTTCCATATCCATTAACACATACTGTAGCACTTGTTAAAGATCACTTTCTTTATCTATTTGGAGGGCGTACCAGACAGCTTAATGCGATCAGTACATTATATAAAACCTGTTATAAAATTGACTTAAAAACAAAAGAGATTATCCAGATCGCCGATTTGCCAAAAGCTCTTTCTGCAGGAACAGGATTCGCAGATAATAAAGGTAACCTATTCTTAATAGGCGGTGATAATGGTTCAACTTTTCACAAAGTTGAACGGTTAATTCTAGATATAGCACAAGAAACGGCTCCAGATCGCAAAGAAAAATTAATACAAGATAAAGCAATCGTGCAATCCAATCATCCAGGTTTTACCAAAAATGTTTTGCAATATGATGACCAACTAAACAAATGGCATGTCGCCAGCACTTTACCGACAGGATCACCTGTTACCACAACTGCTGTCTTTCATGACCAACAAGTTTATATTCCATCGGGGGAAATTAAAGCAGGCATTCGATCTGCAGGAATATTAACAGGTACCATTAGATAACATCTAAATATAAACCAAATCATGATACAAAATAAAAAATATTATCCTTGGATTGTTGTTGGCCTACTATGGGTGGTTGCATTACTCAATTACATGGACAGGCAGATTCTATCGACCATGCGTCCGACGATGCAGGTCGATATCACTGAACTACAGTCAGCAACTGTCTTTGGACAATTAATGGCCATATTCTTATGGATCTATGGACTGATGAGTCCTGTTTCAGGAATACTGGCTGATAGACTCAATCGCAAGTGGCTTATCGTAGGCTCTTTATTTGTTTGGTCATTAGTCACCTCATTAATGGGATACGCTACAACCTATCCGGAATTAATGATACTTCGCGGTATTATGGGCGTTTCCGAAGCCATCTATATTCCAGCAGGACTATCACTCATCTCGGATTTTCATTCTGATAAATCGCGTTCATTAGCAATTGGTATTCACATGACTGGTTTATATACAGGCCAGGCACTAGGCGGATTCGGGGCAACATTAGCAAGTTCTTATTCTTGGCACAGTACATTCAAAATATTTGGTTTAATAGGAGTATTATATGCTATTGTCCTCATGTTCTTTCTAGCAGAAGCTCCGGTAAGAACGAAAAAATCAGAACAAACAGAAAAACCCATCAATAGTTTCAAAGCTATAGGTATACTCCTGAGCAATATATCGTTTTGGGTCATCTTGTTTTATTTTGCGATACCAAGCTTACCAGGCTGGGCGACAAAAAACTGGTTACCGACTTTATTTTCAGAGAACCTCAATATATCGATGTCGCAAGCAGGTCCACTATCAACAATCACAATCGCGATATCCTCTTTCTTAGGGGTTATTTTTGGAGGTATATTATCTGACCGTTGGATACAAAAGAATGTAAAAGGCCGTATTTATACATCTGCAATTGGTTTATTATTAACAATTCCGGCTATGTTCTTAATCGGATATGGGCAACATATCTACCATGTTGTAGGCGCAGGATTAATGTTCGGTTTTGGCTTCGGCATGTTCGACGCTAATAATATGCCTATTCTTTGCCAATTTGTTCCGAGTAAATTCCGTGCAACAGCATATGGGATCATGAATATGCTTGGTGTTATGGCCGGTGCATTTATTACTAAAGTATTGGGGGCGTCTGCTGATGAAGGTAAACTAGGAAAAGATTTTGCGCTTTTGGCTGTCATTGTATTTGTTGTTGTCATCATTCAACTTGTTGTATTAAAGCCAAAATCAAATGCTTCGCTGGACTAAAAAAATAATTTTAATCACATCTATTATGGTGTATTCCTCCATCGCATTGTATGCTCAGAAAAGAGTGGCATGCATTGGCGATTCAATCACCAAAGGATTAGGATTAAAAAAGGAGAATAAAACATATCCCCAACAACTTCAAGAGTTATTAGGATCAAATTTTAACGTCCAAAATTTCGGGTTTAGTGGTGCCACACTATTGAGCAAGGGACATAAGCCCTATGTCGAAACCCAGGAATATAAACAAGCACTGGCATTTCATCCTGACATTGCGATTATAGCATTGGGCGTAAATGACACTGATCCTCGAAATTGGCCCAACTATAGCGATGAATTTGAACAGGATTACAGTACACTTATCAGTAATCTGAGAAAATCAAACCCCGATGTCTCCATATATATTTGTACCCTTACCCCTATTTTCAGCGGTCATACTCGTTTCTTATCCGGTACAAGGGATTGGCATCAAGCCATCACTGCGTTGATACCAAAAATTACCAAAAATAATCAAGTTAAACTGATCAACATCAATGAACAATTAAAGAGTAGAATCGATTTATTCGAAGATAACATACATCCAAATGTTGAAGGCGCGACCATAATCGCCAAACAGGTAAACCAAGCGATACAGGGAATCGTGCAACCTCTCTCCGTTAAGGCTAACTTTGGAGATCATATGGTCTTACAACGAAACCGAGAAAACCCTATTTTAGGAAAAGCATCATGCAATACAAAAATAGCGTTAAGATTCGATCACAAAACCTATCAAACTCAGTCCGATGAAAATGGTGATTGGTCAATTCTTCTTCCCAAAAGAAGTGCCGGAGGTCCATATGATATTCATATCCAAACGGAACACGAAGAGTTGAAAATTAAAGATATACTTTTTGGCGATGTATATCTAGCATCTGGACAATCCAATATGGCATTTGAGCTAAAAAATGCACGCGGAGGAGACAGTTTAATTCAAATGAATGCACCAAAAGTAAGGTTGTTTAAAAATAACAATCTCGTTCAGACCAATCCGACATCCTGGGACTTAAATACACTTGAAAAGATTAATAAATTAGACTTTTTCAGTGGAAACTGGACTTTACCAACACAAGAAAATAAGGCAAATTTCTCTGCAATAGCTTATGCTTTTGCACTCCAAGTATCTTCTAGGACCAATATTCCAATTGGTATAGTCGAACTGGATGTTCCTGGATCCAATACCGAATCATGGATAGACCGTACAACATTAGAACAAAATAATCTACTAGCAAGCTACATCCATAGTTGGAGGAAATCCGATTTTATACAGGATTTTTGCCGCAATAGATCTGATCAAAATCTGGCACTGTCCTCCGCAAAATATCAACGTCACCCTTATGAACCCGCCTACAATTTTGAAGCCGGTATATTGCATTGGTTACATACGCAATTCACAGCTGTTTTGTGGTATCAAGGAGAAAGCAATGCCCATAATATTGAACTACACGAGCTATTATTTAAAACACTTGTCAGTTCATGGCGCCAAAATTTTAAGCAAGACCTACCTTTCTATTATGTGCAACTGTCAAGTATTGAACGTCCTTCATGGCCGAGATTCAGAGACAGTCAGCGCAAATTGAATACAAAACTTGAAAACACCTACATGGCTGTTTCATCAGATGTCGGTGATCTTTCGGATGTCCATCCTAAAAATAAGATCATTATCGGAAACCGATTGGCGAATCTAGCCCTTGCTCACGAATACAAATTCAAAATCAATGCAGATTATCCAACATTCGACCACTATACCATAAAAAACAATATGATCAAGGTCTACTTTAAAAACTGTAAATCACTTAAAACAAACAATAATCAACCTTTACAGGGATTTACCCTGATCGATGAAAAAGGATATACCTTGCAGCCTGGAAAAATATCAATTCAAAAAAATTGTGTATCGATTGATTTGCCAAGCGATAAAATCATAACTGAAATCCGATACGCATATTCACCCTATAGCACCGCAAATTTGCAAAATGAGGCAGAAGTACCAGCTTCAACATGCAGTTTTAAAATTGACTAAAAACGATGTATACTTTAACACAACTCGAAGAACTCGAAAAATTTTATAAAACACAGCTTCTAGAAGATACTGTACCATTTTGGTTCCCAAAATCATTTGACCATGAAGACGGTGGATTTTTACTCATGCGCGATCAGGACGGAAGTTTAATTGATGATGACAAAGCAGTTTGGATTCAGGGACGAGCAACCTGGTTACTGGCAACACTCTACAACACAGTAGAACCCAAACAAGAATGGTTAGATGGGGCTAAGTTAGGCTATGATTTTATCCAAAAACATTGCTTTGATACTGACGGACAAATGTTTTTCCATGTTACTAAAAATGGTCAATCGATCCGTAAAAGAAGATATTATTTTTCAGAGACTTTTGCCGTTATTGCCTTTGCTGCCTATGCAAAGGCCTCAGGCAGTCAAGAAGCTGCGGAACAAGCTCGTGCTATTTTTGGGAAATGCATCCAATATGCTTCCGGAGAAATCAAATTAGCTCCTAAGTTTACAGACACAAGGCCTTCAAAAGGTATCGGAACGCCGATGATCATGATCAATACGGCACAGCAACTACGTGACACAATCGGTGACCCTCGCTGTGATGAAGCCATTTCCACTTGGATCAAAGAAATTGAAACCAATTTCGTTAAGCACGACCTCAAGGTAGTCATGGAGCAAGTGTCACCGAAAGGAGAAATCATCGATCATATAGATGGCAGAACCTTAAATCCCGGCCATGCCATAGAAGGAGCTTGGTTTATTCTGCATGAAGCGCAATACCGCAACAACGATCCAAAGCTCATCGAGTTAGGCTGTAAGATGCTCGACTATATGTGGGAAAGGGGTTGGGATAAAGAATTTGGTGGTATTTTATATTTTAGAGATTTATATAATAAACCTGTACAAGAATATTGGCAGGACATGAAATTCTGGTGGCCTCAAAACGAAACTATCATTGCGACACTGCTCGCGTATTTATTGACAGGAAACGAAAAGTATGCCGACATGCATCAAAAAATACATCAGTATGGCTATGAAAAATTTCACGATCAGAAGCATGGCGAATGGTTTGGATATCTCCATCGGGATGGTTCAATTGCACAGACTGCGAAAGGAAATCTATTCAAAGGACCATTCCACCTTCCTCGTCAGGAATGGTATTGTTGGACAATTCTTAAAAACTTCTTAAAAGATAAAAATGAATCTTAAGCTCAAATACCTTAGCATTTTACTTCTTAGCATCAGTTTTTTTTCAATTTCGTCTGCACAAGAAAACTTAATTCCATTACCGATCAACATGGAATTGGGGGAAGGTATGCTTGATCTGAAGAAGGGGATTGTTGTAAATGAAAATAATACAGCACTAACGAATGAATATAAACTGGCCAACACCATTCTTGCTGATTGGAAAATAGGAACTAAAAAAGCTGGTCATAACAACAGTCTGCCGCTCTTAACACTTGAGCTATTAAGTGGTTTATCCGAAAATAAGGAAGCTTATCATTTGAAAATTGATGAGAAAGGAATCCACATAAAAGCACAAAATAGTGCAGGCATTTATTACGGATTACAAACATTAAGACAATTTTCAATTCAACAGAAAAAGCTTTCATTTTGTGAGATCAATGACAAACCGGCATTCTCATGGCGGTCTTTCCTCGTTGATGTCGGACGTAATTATCAACCTCTTGCTATCCTAAAAGAACATGTTGATATCATGGCACGTTATAAATTAAATGTTTTACACTTTCATTTTACAGAAGATATCGCTTGGCGTTTAGCCAGCAAAAAATACCCGGATCTTACCGATCCATCTTACATTACCAGAGGTAAAGGTGAACATTATACAGAACAAGAGTTCAAAGAACTAATAAATTATTGCAAACTACGCCATATCTTGCTTTTACCTGAAATTGATATGCCAGGACACAGTGATGCTTTCAAAAGATATTTTGGAGTAGGCATGCAAACGGACTCTGGTATGGTATATATTAAGGAACTTTTAAAAGAATTCTCACAAACCTATACCGATCTCCCCTATTTGCACATTGGAGGTGATGAAGTAAAAATCAGCAATAAAAACTTCATGCCTGAAATCACACAATACGTTGAAGAATTAGGTTATAAAACAATTGGATGGGATCCGGGCAGTAACCTTATGCCACAGACCATTCGACAACTGTGGATGGGTGGTCCCAAAAAAATACTAGAACAAGGGGACCATGTATTTATCGATTCCAAACATCTCTATATAAATCATATGGATCCTTTGGAAACTGTAACGACCTTATTTCATAGAAAAATTGGCGAACAAGATAAGGAGCATAAAAATCTGATCGGAGCAACCTTGTGTTCATGGCCAGATCGTGCAGTAGCCGAACCTCAGGATATGTTTGTCCAAAACGCCATATATCCCGCTCTTGTCACATTTGCAGAACGCAGTTGGCGAGGTGGTGGTATAGCTGGCTGGACATGTAATATTGTGCAAGAAAGTCTTCCTGCTTATCAGGAATTTAAAGCATTTGAAACTAGACTGCTCCATCATAAAAACAGCTATTTTTCTGATAAACCATTTCCCTATGTCAAACAAATAGGATCAAAATGGGAACTGATCGGCCCCTTTCAAAATGAGGGCAATCTTGCAAAAACATTTCCAATAGAAACGAAACCATTTGCACCTGATATAACAGTTACAAAAACAATAGCGGGAGGTACCGTGATACTGAGACATTGGTGGGCAGATATCATACCTGGTGCACTTAAAAATCCACAAGAGAACACAACTTGGTACGCACGTACCAAGATATGGAGTGAAAAAAGCGAGCACAAATTATTCTGGATCGGATTCAACAATCTATCTCGGTCATATGCAAGCAATACACCCCAATTACACACTTGGGATGATCTTGGAAGCCAAGTCTGGGTCAATAATAAAACGATCGAACCGCCTATTTGGAAGCATGCCGGTGCAAAAGGAGATTTAGAAACTCCTCTAGTAGACGAAGGCTATTCCTACAGAGCGCCAACAAAGATTTTATTGAAAAAAGGTTGGAATGAAATTTTAATCAAATTACCGATCAGCGATTTTAAAGGAACCGATTGGCAAAATCCAGTAAAATGGATGTTTACATTTATACAGAGTAATTAATAACCAAAACATTATATCATGCAAAAATTATTTTTAACGTTTTCTATCCTGCTATCATCGACGATGATCCAAGCACAAGAAACGACTGTTTTTAAATCGGGAGATGACGGTTACAAAAGTTACCGTATTCCAGCGATTGTCAAAGATAAAAGTAACAATCTGATTGCATTCTCCGAAGGCCGTGTTGAACATGCCGGAGACTACGGAAATGTCGATATCGTTTACAAAATCAGTTCTGACAATGGAAAAACATGGGGACCTCTGCAGATAGCTGTAGACCAAGATAAATTACAGGCGGGCAACCCCGCACCTATCGTTGATCTATTAGATCCACAATATCCAAAAGGACGAATTTTCTTATTCTACAATACAGGAAATAATCACGAAGGAGATGTCAGAAAAGGAAATGGAATTCGCGAATGCTGGTATATCACTTCTACAGATGGAGGAAAAACATGGGCTGCACCGACAAACATTACAACTGCAGTGCATCGTCCAAATCAACCCGCGTTCAATCCTAATTATACTTTTAAAGAGGATTGGAGAACCTACGCGAATACACCTGGTCATGCTTTACAATTTGATTCCGGAAAATATAAAGGCCGTATATACATTCCTGCAAATCATTCAGAAGGAGACCCAAAACCTGCAGGAAAAGATTATTTTGCACATAGTTATTATTCCGACGACCATGGTAAAACTTTCAAAATCGGAAATACAATAAGCTTTGAAGGTGGAAATGAAACGATGGCCGCACAGATCTCCGAAACAGGATTGTATATGAATACTAGAAACCAACAGGGAAATGTACGAAACCGTATTATTTCTTATTCGAATGATGGCGGAGCAACATGGGATACCACTTTCTATGATAAAAATCTACCAGATCCTGTTAACCAAGGTTCTACCCTATCTTGGAAAAAAGGTAAAAATTATATTCTAGCTGTTTGCAATGCTGCCTCTCAAAAAGATAGAGATAATTTAACATTA
The DNA here is from genome assembly GCF_012030425.1 of Sphingobacterium sp. B16(2022). Classification (GTDB taxonomy): domain Bacteria; phylum Bacteroidota; class Bacteroidia; order Sphingobacteriales; family Sphingobacteriaceae; genus Sphingobacterium; species Sphingobacterium anhuiense. Next base: position 368,857 of record NZ_JAAUVN010000004.1, read on the forward strand.
CGAATCAGTAAAGATCAAGGAAAGACCTGGTATTTTAACCATGTAGTGGCAAAAGCACCTGTGGGCTATAAAGATTCTTATGCCGCCTATTCAGATATTATTCTGATCAACAATAAGAAGATCGGCGTGCTTTATGAAAAGGATAATTACGAAACGATTGTTTTTGACACGGTGTCAATCAAATAGCAACCTGTTGCATCGAACTAAAAAAGTGTCTGAATCTTTAGATACAGACACTTTTTTACTATGTATCTCAAAATTTAAAACATGGGTACTTCAATCAATAAAACTTGAGCATCCGATGTAGAAAGCATATCGATTTCGTTTATTTCCCAAATTCCAACCGCATCTCTGCGATTTAACTTCTCTCCTGCTATTTCGATGGCCCCCTCTAAAACAAATACGTAAACACCATTTGCTTCACTATGCAATTGATAATTAACGGTAGTATCCACCTCAATATCTGCTAAATTGAAATAAGCATCTTGATTAATAAAGACCGCTTGGGCATCTGCTGTATTGGGAGAAACGATCGTCGCAAACTTATTTTTTCGATCTAAATCCAAATATGACTTCTGATCATAACTTGGGGTCAACTGTCTTTCATTCGGGATAACCCAAATTTGAAGAAATTTAACAGGATCTACTTTACTACCATTAAATTCAGAATGCGTAACGCCAGTTCCTGCGGACATAATTTGTACATCACCGGTTTGGATATCACGACTGGTTCCCATGCTGTCTTGATGAGCCAAAACACCCGCTAACGGGATACTGACGATCTCCATATTATCATGGGGATGACGTCCAAAACCATTTCCTGCTTCAACAAAATCATCATTCAAAACACGTAATGCTCCGAAATTAACCTTATCCTGATCGAAATAATTTCCGAAACTAAAAGAGTGGGCACTTTTCAACCATCCAAAGTCAACATGACCACGTTTTTCTGATTTATGTATTATCTTTTGCATTTGATTATAATTATATGTTCAAACACACAAATAACATACCAAGCTAGAAATCAATAAAATAATGGACTATTTAACATGACAGATTGACAAATCTGCTCCTAGAATTTCTTTAAAAGACGCAGGGAAAACTTCCATACTCAAAATAATGAAGCATTATTTCAATTTACCCGGTGAAAAAGCATAAATAAGTGCTCTTGCTAATATCCGGTTTGGATCAATTAAGGTCATGCCATTATGATCATTTTCTGGAAGAGCAAGTGGCAGTTCAGTACATCCCAAGACAATAATTTCTGCTCCTCCTTTCTTTAACTCGTCCATGGCACCATGCAATTCAAGACGGACTTTGTTGGTCACAGGAGTTGACTGCGCTTTGATTCCATATTCCTTATCATATATAGCAGCATGTATCCGCTCTTGCCAATCTTCACTTGGTTCTACAATTTCGAATCCTTCTTTCAATAATAGGTCCCGATAAAGCCCGCTGTTAAGCGTACCAGTGGTAGAAAGGATACCAACTTTTGCTTTTGGATATAACGCCTTCATGTAAGAAATCGTCTCTTTAACGAGATGCAGTATTTTAATCTTTTGGTTCGTTTTAGCTAATTCCTGTTCATAGACCCCATAAATTGGATCTGCATGAGCAGTATTACACGGAATACCGACAATAGTAACACCCGCACTTTCCATCTGTCGTGTGATTGCTGCTAAAGCTATAGCTGGATTAACAGTTGAATTTCCCTTTAAATATTCCGAGCGATCACCAATTAAGTTCGGAAATGAATAAAGCATAACAGGTAAATGTTCCTGATCTGATAGCGCTATAGTTTCCTCAATAATTTTTTTATACAAGTCAAGCCCTCCTAACGGACCAACACCTCCTATAATACCGATCATATTTCCTCCTTATCTAATCTAGCTCTCCCTTTCGCCATTCGTATGACCAAAAAGTTTGATTGTTTTCCAAAAATAATTCCATTAAATATTTCATAGCATCCATTCCCGAATCCGAATTATTAAATGCTACGACACTTTCTCCTGACTCCGGATAAACAATAAAAAAAGCTCTAAATCCAGGATTTGAACCTGTATGCCAGTATGCAATACCACGTTCATTCTTTTGAATACGCAAACCGAGTGCCAAAGGAACATGTCGATCTATCTCTTGAACATCAACATCATTATTTGCTAATGCACACTCTTTAAGCATTAATTTATGTGTTGATTTTTTTAAGCCTTTGCCTCTAACTAAAGCCGCCTGAATAAAGGTTGTGTAATCTAAAGGAGTGCTGTAAAGACTATAGGCAGCATTTGCCGGAAAATACGTTGCCAAACGATTACGTGGACTTATACTATCGTTATGTCCCCATGCTGTATTTGTCCTTAATTCTTCCTTCCAAACGATTTGAGACCGTTTCATTGCAAAAGGAATGAATACCTCTTCCTCAACCAAAGTCTGAAATGCTTTGCCAGTAAGATGCTCCAATACACGTTGAAGATAAAAAAAGCCTTCACCAGAATAAAGGTAATCTTCACCAGGAGTAAACTGTGTATGAAGTGGCGTCTTGTACCACGTCGCAGTTCCCACATCTCCTTCCCAATTCAATAGTCCGCTATGGTGCGTCAAAACCATTCTTGCCGTTATTTTATTTCCATCTTTCGTGTCTCTAAGTCGATCGTAATCAAAATATTCAGAAAGAGGTGTATCCAAATTAATCAAACCTCGATCGTAAAATCTAAAAAATACATACGCAGAAAGAACCTTAGTCAAAGAAGCAGCCTGAAATGTCGTTTCAGCATCAATAAGTGATTTTTTTCCAAATTTCTTGACACCGTATACATAGGAGTTAACTTTACCCTCTTTATCTACATGTACTACCGATAATCCAGGTACACCAATTTTGGAAGCAATTACCGCTATTTCATTTTGTTGAGCAAAACCCGATTTTACAATCATCAAAATAATAAAAAGAAGAAATTGCTTAATCCCGCATTGCTTTAGGTAATCGATCATAATTTAGTGCATTATATTTATTCATGATTTCAAGCGTTTGTTTGATCGGTAAGGCCGGTAAAAACGAGTTATTAGCACCTTTCATATCCGTTGCCATAAACATCGAATTTAGAATAGCCTCTTCTGTTGCTTCCCAGACCGCCATAAAGAGAGGAGACATCGCGTCATTTTTCAGTTCTGTCAAGCTCAGGATCTGCCCTTCACTTTCATGAGAAATACGATTGCCCGCATAAGTAGAAAAAGCAACTGAATAATCTCCACTGCCGTTAGAAGAAAAAGACCCCACATTTCCGAACGCTAAATAAGACCGTTTTGCTAAACGTTCTAGATTGCGCGCCGATAAAGGAGCGTCTGTCGCAATGATAATCATACAAGACCCATCCGCCTTATAATTATTTTTAGGATCTCGCATATAAAAATTATTCAACTCTCGTCCTACTGGCGCCCCGTTAATATCCAGTACTCCTCCAAAATTTGTTTGTACCAATACACCAACTGTATAGCCACCTTTAGATATTGGCAGTCTCCTGGAAGATGTCCCAATGCCGCCTTTAAATCCCAAACATTCCGTTCCAGTACCCGCACCGACATTACCTTCCTTAACCAGGCCAGAATGTGCATTTCGGATCGATTCAATAACATGTTCTGCTGTTACATGACGCCCTCTGATATCATTCAATCCACCGTCATTGGTTTCACCCACCATGGTATTTACAGACTTCACTTTTTCATTTCCCGTTTGAGCAAGAACATAGTCGATAACAGCATTAGCCACCAAAGGAGCGTTCAATGTATTGGTTAATAAAATTGGGGTTTCAATATTGCCTAACTCCTTGATCTGAGAAAGTCCCATTGATTTCCCAAAACCATTTCCAACATATACCGCAGCTGGAACCTTATTTTGAAAAATATTTCCACCATGTGGAATAATAGCAGTTACCCCTGTCCGAATATCACTTCCTTCAATTAATGTTGTATGCCCAACTTTCACCCCCTGTACATCAGTAATTGCATTGTATCGACCTGTTTCCAAAATCCCAATCTGGATTCCAAAATCACGAACGCGTCCCCTTGCTTCTTGTGCATAAACAGCAACCGATGCAAATAAAAAACTAATGGCAATAATAGAACATTTTAATATCATGGTATATTGATCCTGTGGTATATGTAGTTCTAAAATAGTACTTTTTTACCTGCATTTCATCAATTTTAACCAAGAAACATCTAGCGATGATAAAAAATAGCGCCATAAAAAAAGCGACTTAATTTCTTAAGTCGCTTTCGTAGCCCGTAGGGGAATCGAACCCCTGTTTCTAGAATGAAAATCTAACGTCCTAACCCCTAGACGAACGGGCCATTTGGCATCTCCAATAGGATATTTCCCTGTTTGGAGATGCAAATATAGATATTTTTATTAATCTTCCAAAAAAGAATTGAAAAATTTTTTAAATCAAATCAAAACCGATGTCTCTGCGGAAATATTTACCATCGAAATAGATTCTTCCAGCATCAGCAGTTGCCTGTTGCAAAGCATCAAACAACGTATCCTGCAATGTCGTTACTGCGATAACACGACCTCCTGCAGTCACAACATTACCGTCTTGCATGCTGGTACCTGCGTGAAATACAATCGACTCTTTTACATTTTCAATATTTGAAATCACCTTACCAGACTCATAGTTTCCAGGATATCCTCCAGCAACCAGCATAACAGTTACTGCCGTTTTTGGAGTAACAGTATAAGAGCGTGTTTCTAGATTACCTTGAGCAACACCTTCTAATAAGTCAATTAAATCGGACTCAATACGTGGCAAAACAGATTCTGTTTCCGGATCACCCATACGCACATTATATTCGATCACTAATGGTTCGCCGTCAACATTCATCAAGCCAATGAAAATAAATCCTTTATATGGAATATTATCTTTCTTTAATCCTTCAACAGTTGGCTTGATAATACGCTCCTCAACCTTACTTATAAAAGCCTCATCAGCAAAAGGAACTGGAGATATTGATCCCATTCCCCCTGTATTTAAGCCAGTATCCCCTTCTCCAATACGCTTATAATCTTTAGCTGAAGGCAATACTTTGTACGAGTTACCATCTGTTAAAACAAAAACAGACAATTCAATACCTTTCAAAAACTCTTCTACAACAACAACATCACTCGCTGCACCAAATTTAGAATCAGCGATCATCGCCTTCAGTTCCAACTTGGCATCTTCCAATGTTTCACAGATCAGCACCCCTTTTCCAGCAGCTAAACCATCAGCTTTCAATACAATTGGTAACTTTTGAGTTTCCAGATATGCAAGACCTTCCTCCAAATTTGTTTTATCAAAAGAACGTGAAGCGGCAGTAGGAATACCATGACGGTCCATAAATTGCTTAGAAAAATCTTTCGATCCTTCTAGTTGCGCACCTTCTTGCTGTGGACCGATAACAGGTATATGTTTTAAATCGGCACGGTTCAAGAAATAATCATGAATACCTTTTACTAGAGGCTCCTCAGGGCCTACCAAAACCATGTTGACATCATTTTCAAGAACAAAACTTGCGATACCGTCAAAGTCAGTCACTTTTAATGCTACATTTTTACCATACGCACCTGTACCTGCATTTCCAGGAGCAATAAACAAATTTTGAAGACGCTTACTTTGCGAAAGTTTGTAGGCGAAGGCTGATTCACGACCGCCAGAACCAATGATTAGGATATTCATAGCACAAAGATATTTGTTTTAAGCTAATATTGATAGAAAATTTCGAATTGCATTGATATCAAATTCGAAACAACGGATTATTTAATAATTTTTCGTAATTTATTCCAAATTATTGACCCTCAATGTATGAATCTTAAGGCAAGCTTGTTTAGTTTATTATTCATAATTCCTTTTATGTCATTAGGACAAACGGATATCCGACAGTTCATCGATAAATTAGGAAATTATGCTGCAAGAAATCCAAAAGAAAAAATCCATGTTCATATGGACAAAGAAAGCTATTCCGCTGGTGAAAATATTTGGATGAAGCTTTACTGCACACTTACACCAGACAACCTCTTATCCGGAGTAAGCCAAGTTGCCTACATTGATTTAATATCTCCAGATAACAAAACAGTGAATACCTTAAAAATTCCCTTAACCGCTGGTTTAGGAATTGCTGATCTGACCTTATCAGACACGCTCATAGAAGGCTCCTATCGTATACGCGCTTATACACAATGGATGAGAAATGATAGTACAGCCTACTTCTTTGACAAAACAGTGCCCATCTATAACGGTCGTTCGGATAATATTATGACCGGTGATGAAATCATCTACGATGGAGAGAAAAAATACTATGCAATAAAACTAAAAACATTATCAGGAGTTCCCCTGCCAGAAATTAATATTAACTACAAAACCCATCTCAAGAATGGAAAACAAAGAGCATCACGCGAAAAAACAGATCAGCAGGGTCAGCTATTGATTGATCTTAAAGATATACCCGCAGGTGAAATCATCAATTTGTCTTTTAAATCAATAGACGGAATAATAATTCGTAAAACATTTACCGTTCCAGCAGATAAATCAAGTAACAGCCTGCAAATACTACCCGAATCAGGCAACATTATAAACCAACTACACACTAAAATAGGCTTTAAAGCTCTTAATAGTAAAGGACTGGGAGAAAAGTGCACCATTATCATTATGGACAGCAACAAGGAGAAGATAGTCGAGATGGAAACCAGTCCGCTCGGTATGGTCAGCTATCCTTTTGTTTTGGATGCAAAATTAAAATATACAGCCATAGCGACATTTACCGACGGCACTAAAACAGAAACACCTTTTCCGACAATCAGCATGTCAGGACTAAACATGAATGTGGGCAATCTTACTGAAGACAGGGTCTTTGTACAGGTTAATGCTAGCCCTGATCAAATCAATCAGCAAGAAATCTATCTTATCGCCCAATATAATGGAAACACCTTTCATGTTTCCAAGCAAAAATTGAATAAAAACGAAGTCCTTTTTTCCATCCCCAGACAAAATCTGCCTCAAGGAGTTATACAGTTATCCATATTGGATGCAACCCTAAAGCCTTTACTAGAACGAATGATTTTCAACTATCGGTCTGATAAGATTCTTCCTATCGAAGCAACCGCTGATAAACCCACTTATGGAACCCGTCAAAAAGTAAACATTAGCGTTTTAAGCGGAAACACCATAGACTCCATTCGGGTTGGTTCATTATCAGCATCAGTTGTTAATAGCAATAAAACCCAGATTGATACTCCCTATAGATCCAGCATATATACGTCCTTGCTCTTAAGTTCGGAAATAAATGGATTCATAGAAAACCCCAACTATTATTTTTCAGATAGTAAAGACATTAAAAAAAGTGATCTGGATAATCTGATGCTGATACAAGGGTGGAGAAAATTAGACTGGGCAAAAATAGATGAAGTATCTGATCCAAAATATAATTTTGAAAAAAATATATCCATATCAGGAACAATAAAAAAACTTGGTAGAAAAGCGGTTGTGCCAAAAGCAACAGTTACTCTGATCCCTACAACCAACATGACTGCCGCTATTGATACGCTAACAAACGAAGCTGGAAAATTTTCTTTTGATGACCTGTTATTTACCGACAGTATTAAATTCATTATGACGGCAAAATCCGATAAAGATAAAAATAGACTGGACATTGAGCTTGATGAAATCGAGGAACCAGCAACTGGTGTCAATAAAAATTTACCTGAAGTACTGAACAATATTAACACCAAATACTTAGGAAATATAAAAAATGCACAAGCCTACTTTGCACAGCTAGAAGCCGCTGGACTCAAACAGCGCTCCATACAACTCGAAGAAGTTAAAATTACTCGCACAGCAATAAAAAAGGCCGTTGCCAATTCAAGTAACTTAAATGGACCAGGTAATGCCGATCAAGTACTTACAGAAGAGGATCTGTCAAACTGCAGTACATTAGAACAATGTCTAGTCGGACGACTCACAGGTGTGATGTGGAGGAACGGTGTACCTTACAATACCCGAGGCAACGGACCTATGCAGGTTGTCCTCGACGGCATGTACATCGAAGGTGATCAGATCTCGATGTTAAATGCCGCGGATGTAGGGAGTATTGAGGTCCTGAGAAACATTAATCATACTGCAATCTATGGTTCATATGGAGGCAATGGTTTAATTGTAATCACAACAAAAAGAGGCAATGGCGCTACAACTGCATTTAAACCAACAGGCATTCGTACCATTATACCGAAAGGCTTTAACCTGAGTCGAACATTTTATAAACCGAGCTATGAAGCAAAAGATGTATCAAAAATAGTTTCAGATTTAAGAACGACAATACACTGGGAACCCAACATCATTACCGATCAAGTTGGAAAAGCAAGCTTCGATTTTTATACTTCGGACGAAAAAGGTCCATATACAATAATTTTGGAAGGTATAGACTTCAATGGAAAGATAGGCAGGAAAGAAATTAATATAAATGTGGTTGAATAAATTTACAAGAACAGAAATCTTATGAAATATCCATATAGTACAAACTGCACAAACACCAATGAAAATACGTTGGATATTCCATATGGCCTTTTTAAAAAAAAATAATTACATATGAAACATATACAAATCAAAACGGAAGACCGTATCGCGAACATATTTTTAGACCGAGGAAAATCTAATGCAATGGATACGGTGCTGCTTGAAGAACTAAATGCTTGTATACACGATTTAAAATCAGATGTGGCTATTGAAGGTGTTATCATTCATGGCAAAGAAGGTTTTTTCAGCGCCGGTTTAGATCTGATCACATTATATGAATACAATGAAACCGAAATCAGAGCCTTCTGGTCACTCTTTTTCAAAACAACACGTGATCTAGCTTCGTTTCCAAAACCAATTGTATCAGCAATTTCGGGTCATAGCCCTGCAGGAGGATGTGTTATCGCAATCTGTTGTGATTATAGGATCATGGCAGAAGGAAATTTTATTATCGGCCTAAACGAAATTCCAGTTGGATTAATTGTACCAGAAAGTATATTTCACCTTTATAGCTTTTGGCTAGGGAAAGGGAATGCCTATCGCTTTTTACTTGAGGGAAAATTACTGTCACCACAAGAAGCCCTTACAGTAGGTCTTGTTGATGAAGTCGTGCCAGCAAATGCAATTCACACCGCCGCTTTACGCAAGATCAAATCAGTAACCCAGTTTGATAAAGAAACATGGAAAACCTGCAAATTGAACTTCAGAAAAGAACTTCTAGAAAACCTCGGCGCAAAAGAGGAAGAAACGATTGAAAAAATATTAGAGCAATGGTGGAAGCCCTCAACTCGTAGTATTCTAAAAACAATCATACACAATTTAACGAACAAAACTAAATAATTCAATTAATTTAAGATTAACGTACAACGTATTTGAATAAAGCAACCGTTGTTCTATTTTTGTAATTAACTCGGATTAATTAAAATCCGCACAAGTAGATGATAATAACCATGGTGAAAAAAATATTGGGAGTCTGGCTCATTGCAGTTTTTCTTTTCAGCAGTTGCAATAGAACTGCTGAAAAAAAGGAAAGTCAACTGGATTCTATCGATACGATAGCAAAAGATACACTGCCGATCCCATCAGATTCAACAGATACGATCCAAGAACAAGCACCACAGGGCGAATCATTAGACGCGGCCATAATGAATATTATTCAAGCATTTAACAAACAAGATTCCAAGGCGTTAAACAATTATATTGACAATACGGTCGGTTATTACACCATCTATAGACCTGGAGTGCAAGCCATCTATACACATGCTGTGGCTTTTGATTTCAATCATCCAATACCCGATTATTACCCTTATCCGCATACCAATTTCTTAGGAAAGGTTACTATAGGGCAATTGCCAGTATATGACTGCGGAAAAGAGGCCTGGAATAAAAAAGGGTTATTTTGTAATAACAAACAACATCCAACAGAACTATCGCATACCGCAAAATTCATGAACGAGATCTCGGATGCTAAAATATCAAATGCTGAAATTCAAAAACTAAAAGCTTTAGAAGCTAAAAGTTACCGCATCATACTAACCGATAAAAACGCTCCACTTATCTTCCACATCACAAATAAAAATGGTAAGTGGATGTTTACGGTACTTGATCGTGCTTATGGTGGATGTGATGCCTAACAATAATGATTTATTTCACATTAAAAGCATTACATTCCTAAAAAATATTTACTTTGACAGTTTAAATTCACAATAACAATGAATAGTCTAGATCAGGATTTACAAGCAAAAGTCAACCAATGGCTTAGCTCAGAATACGATGAAGCAACAAGAGCTGCTTTACAAATTTTAATTGATAACAACGAAGTAACTGAACTAACAGATTCATTCTATAAAGATTTAGAATTTGGTACAGGAGGTTTACGTGGTATCATGGGTGTAGGATCCAATAGGATAAATAAGTATACCATCGGTAAAGCAACTCAGGGGTTGGCAAACTATCTAAAAAAGCAATTTCCAAATCAGGTCATTAAAGTAGCTGTAGCTTACGACAGCCGCAACAACTCGCAAAGCCTAGGAAAGCTGGTGGCTGATGTATTTGCGGCAAATGGAATCCAAGTATATTTATTTAATGAACTGCGTCCAACACCTGTACTATCATTTGCAATCCGTCACTTTGCCTGCCAAAGCGGGGTCATGCTTACCGCCTCACATAATCCAAAAGAATATAATGGCTATAAGGCCTATTGGAACGACGGATGCCAATTAACAGCTCCGCACGATATAAATGTCATTACAGAAGTTAATGCTATCCATAGCGTTTCGCAAATATCATTTCAGCCAATTCCAGAAAATATTATACCTGTAGGTGATGAAATTGATGAAATTTACATTAATGAAAATAAAAAATTAAGTATCCACCCGGAGGCTGTAGAAGCTCAAAAAGATCTTAAAATCGTATTTTCTCCCATTCATGGAACAGGAATTACAATTGTTCCAAAATTATTGGAAGCGTGGGGATTTAACAATGTTTCCATTGTAGAAGAACAAGCCACTCCAGATGGTAATTTTCCAACAGTTATTTATCCTAATCCAGAAGAAGAAGATGCTATGGCATTGGCCAAGAGAAAAGGTGAAGAGCTGGATGCTGATCTCGTACTAGCAACAGATCCCGATGCTGATCGCGTTGGAATCGCAGTTAAAAACGATAAAGGTAGTTTTCAATTACTGAACGGTAACCAGATCGGTAGTCTACTTGTTTATTATGTATTAAGTTCTAAAAAAGAACAAAATCAACTTAATAACAATCCCTATGTTGTAAAAACAATCGTCACAACAAATCTTCAAGCTGAAATTGCCAACCATTTTAATGTACCTTACTATGAGACCTTAACTGGATTCAAATATATTGGCGAACTAATGACCAAATTAGGCGATTCAGCGACATATTTAGTTGGCGGAGAAGAAAGCTATGGTTACTTAGTCGGAAGTCTTGTACGTGATAAGGATGCCCCAAATGCATGCGCATTCTTAGCAGAGATGACCGCCTATTACAAATCGAAAGGCAAATCTTTATATGAAGTTCTCCTTGACCTGTATCAAGAATTTGGATGCTACCAAGAAAAATTAGTTTCATTAACTAAAAAAGGTAAAGCTGGTGCAGAAGAAATCAAAGCAATGATGAGTAACCTGCGTGCCAATTTGCCTAAATCTTTAGGAGGCATAGCTGTTGTAGAAGTTCGTGATTATGAAAATTCGGTCGCCATAGATATAGCCACCGGTACTAAAACAGTCATTGATCTCCCGAAATCGGACGTCTTACAATTTATCACTGTAGATGGTGATGTTATTTCTGCGAGACCATCAGGAACAGAACCTAAAATAAAATTTTATTGTTCAGTAAAAGCACCATTAACAGCTAAATCGCACTATGAACAGCTCCAAAAAGAGTTAGCCACAAAAGTGGACCGAATGATGGCCGATATTATTTAATCGTACGAATGGAAAAGTGGAAATTACTATCATCAGAATATATCTCGAAAGCACCTTGGGCTACCTTACGAAGGGATACCTGTGAGTTGCCTAACGGCAGTATTAATGATCATTACTATGTGCTAGAATATCCAAACTGGGTCAATATGGTCGGTATAACGGAAGACAATAAGTTGATCGTCATCAAACAATATAGACACGCTGCCGGCGAGGTTATTCTTGAAATACCGGCAGGAACGATGGAAGAAGGAGAAGATCCACAATTTACAGCGGAGCGAGAAATGCTTGAAGAGACAGGTTATTCTTTTACCAAGATTGAAAAAATTGCGGAACTTTATGCCAACCCTGCTACAAGTAAAAATATTACACATACTTACCTCATGCAGGGAGGAAAGAAGATCCAGGAGCAAGACCTAGATGAAAGTGAGCAAATAGATGTTTATTTGATTTCTATCGAAGAAGCAAAAGAATTGCTGTTGCAAAATAAATTTGGTCAGGCACTTCAAAGTTCAGCCTTATTTTATGCCTTTCACAAATTGAAAATATTTTAAGCATATTTAAATTAAAATTTCATACAGACCAGTAACAAAAGGGTTATTTTGATATCAAAATAACCCTTTTGTTATAAATTGATCAAATATCATCTTCCCTCCCATTCCTTTTCTGCAGGCTATCATTTTTTGTACCTTTGTACCATGGTAAGAGAAATATTTGAAACCAAAAGAAAAGCACTGAAAATAAATCTGAATCCGGAGATTTACGGCACCTTTGCTGAAATTGGAGCGGGTCAAGAAGTTGCACGTAACTTTTTCAATGCAGGGGCGGCATCTGGAACAATCGCCAAAACAATGTCGGCTTACGACATGACTTTTAGCGATGCCATCTACGGAGAAGAAGAGGATGGCAGATATGTAAGCCGCACGCGTTTAACGAAAATGCTAAAACACGAGTTCGATTTATTAACCAAGCGCTTACATGGTGAAAAATACTGTAACAAAAAGTTCTTCGCTTTTGCCGACACCGTTACTACGCTAAACTTTACAAAAACAAATGAACCTCATGGTTGGATTGGTGTCAGATTTCAACACGAAGTCGACGGCCCTACCAACGATATCATTATACACGTAAGACTGCTAGATAGCGACAACCAGCTACAACAAAAAGTATTGGGTATCATTGGAGTCAACCTCCTTTTCGCAGCCTATTATTATACCGATAACGTGCAGACGATGATTGAGTCATTAGTCGACAATCTATCTGTAGGCTCTGTAGAAATTGATCTTGTAAAAGTAACTGGCCCGTTGTTTGAAAATGTCAATGAAAGATTGATCAATTTATACCTCATTGCTAAAGGTTTTGCAAAGGCCGCAATCTTTAAACCAGATGGCAAAGCCGCACAGATCAAAGATTACCTTTACAAAAAGAATATCATTCTTCTAAGAACGAAATATAGACAAAAATCTCTACCTAACTTTGATCTATTCAATCTTGCTGTAGATCAATTTAAGAAAAACACAGGCGCAACATCAGAAAACACAGTAGTCCTGATAGAGGTATTAATGGGCAATGTACTTGAAGAGGATCATATCATTACCGATAAAGATCTCGAAGAATTTGCACACCGTGCCGAAGAGCTATGTTCAACAGGCAATAATATCATCGTCAGCAATTTCAGAAGAAATAATCATCTTGCTGAGTTTATCAATAATTTCAAACCAAAAAATATTGGTATTGCGACAAACGTTTCCAATTTAAGAAATATCTTTAATTCGGATAATTACAACAAGGAGCATTACACCAATGAACTTCTTTCCTATATTTCGGGAATGTTCAATAAGAATATCAAGCTATATGCATACCCATACTTATTGAAAAAAGAAAATAAGATTATCACCACAAAAAATATGGCCGTTTCTGAAGAAGCCAAACCATTATTTGATTTCTTAATTAAAAATGGCTACATCATAGACATTGAGAATTACGATATCAAATATGTTAAGACGGTATAGATGTCACAATAACAATAAAGAGCTCCAAAATTTGGAGCTCTTTATTGTTATAAGAACTTTTTATAGATCGAATATAATATCTTCAGATCATTTTCCTTCAGCGTAGCGACATTTGCATTCGTCTGGATGTAATGCTGTTTAAATGCCTTAATAGCTGCATCCAAATTCTTTACATCGTAACCAATAATTCTCAAAGCCAGTTTTGGATTAAAATCAATTGGTGGAGTTTCCAGATATTCTTCATACCAGTAACCAAAACCCTTATCTGCTAATACCTTCCAGGGAAATCGTGATGGATCATTTTTACGAGTTGGAGCTAAGTCCATATGACCAATGAAGTTTGCTTGAGGGATGTTATATTTCACTTTAAGATACGAAAGTAACTCGGTCAGTGCATTAATCTGTGCATCTGTCCAAGGATCTGTTGTTCCATTATTATCTAATTCAATTCCAATAGAAGAAGAATTTAGATCCGTATCATTACCCCATTTACCAATTCCTGCATGATGTGCACGATAATAATCATTGACCATCTGCACCACTTTACCGGTACGGCCAACAACATAATGAGCACTTACACCCGCCTTTTCAGAATGAAAGGTACGTATGGTCTGTCCCAGTGAATCCTGAGCAGTATGATGAATCACAACATAGTTTGGTTTGCGAATCCCAAAGTTTATCGATGCGATCCATTCTTTTTCAACCGATAGCGGTAATTTACCGATAGCTTGGTTGATAACAGGACTTGTAGCATATTCTTTGGCAAGTAACTTTGCTTTTTTCTTATAGACTTTCTCAGTTGCGGCATACCTACCTGTCGAACAGGAAGCAAATAGCGCTGTCATCACTAAAAAAGTTATTGTTGATTTTACTTTCATTATTAATATAATTACTTCAGGAGCACTTAATCTCATTTATGCATGATTAATACTTATTCCAATATCTTGCTTTTCCGTCCAGTAAATATTCCGTCAGCAAGCTATTCACAAAAATGATATCATCATTATTGATGCTGCACAAAAAAGACAATCCGCGTCGTTAGTTAAGTCATGTAAACTTGGATTTTCATTAAAACACAAAACAAACTTAGATAAATTTGTTTTATTTACAATTATAAATGCATCATATATAAGACATCTTCTTTCTTTTACCTTTTTTGAGATTCATCATTTAGCTATGACAATCCTCTCTCTACTGCTGCTACAAATGAATTATATTTAATCTTACTTCCTCAAAAAGTTAAGGTATTGAGCTGTCTACCATCTATCATGAGCAATATCCTTAAGATGACATGCTCAATATTATCTTTTACAAAAAAAGCCTTCATCTGTATTAGATGAAGGCCTTTTTATTTTATTATATTTTTGATTAAGCTTCTGCGTACTCTTCAATAGAAGGACATGAACAAATTAATGTTCTATCTCCTTGTGAATCGTTTACACGACCAACAGAAGGCCAGAACTTACGATCTTTTAAATAAGCCAAAGGATACGCAGCTGTTTGGCGAGAATAAGATCTAGTCCACTCGTCAGCAGTTACAACAGATGCAGTATGAGGCGCATTTTTCAATACGTTATCAGCCTGATCTACATCACCCGCTTCAACCGCAGCAACTTCTTGGCGAATAGCGATCAAAGCATCACAGAAACGATCTAATTCAGCTTTAGACTCAGACTCAGTAGGCTCAACCATCAAAGTACCCGCTACAGGGAAAGAAACTGTTGGAGCATGGAAACTATAATCCATCAAACGTTTTGCGATATCAGCAACTTCAACACCCACATTTTTATATGCACGGCAATCTAAGATCATCTCGTGTGCACAACGTCCATTTACGCCAGAATATAATACTGGGTAGTGGTTTTCCAAACGAGCTTTAATATAATTTGCATTTAAAATTGCAGTTTTTGTAGCGTTCGTTAATCCATCTCCACCCATCATTGCGATATAAGCATGCGAGATAATTAAGATAGAAGCAGAACCAAATGGCGCCGCAGATACTGCAGTGATACCCTCTTCACCAGAAACTTCAACCACTTCGTGATTAGGTAAGAAAGGTACTAAGTGTGCCGCAACACCGATTGGACCCATACCAGGACCACCACCACCGTGAGGGATACAGAATGTCTTATGTAAGTTCAGGTGACAAACGTCAGCACCGATACGACCAGGGCTTGTTAAACCAACCTGCGCATTCATATTCGCTCCATCCATATAAACCTGTCCACCATTTGCATGGATAATTTCACAGATTTCAATAATAGGTTCTTCAAATACCCCATGCGTAGATGGGTAAGTCACCATAAATGAGTTTAAATTCGCGGCATGCTCTGCTGCTTTTACTTTTAAATCCTCAACATCAATGTTACCACGATCATCACATTTAACAACCACAACTTTCAATCCAGCCATAGAAGCGGAAGCAGGGTTTGTACCGTGAGCGGAAGCAGGAATTAAACAAATGTTACGGTTATGGTCTCCACGACTTTCATGGTAAGCACGAATAACCATTAAACCGGCATACTCTCCTTGAGCACCAGAGTTTGGTTGGAAACTCATCTTAGCAAAACCTGTAATTTCAGATAACCACTCATTCAACTCACCGATCAACTGCATATAACCAGAAGTTTGATCTGCAGGAGCGAATGGATGTAAACCGCCGAAGTTAGCCCATGTAACTGGAGTCATTTCAGCAGTAGCATTCAATTTCATTGTACATGATCCCAATGGAATCATAGAATGACATAATGATAAATCTTTTGCTTCCAAAGATTTGATGTAACGTAACATCTCACTCTCTGAGTGGTAGCTATTGAAAACTGGGTGTGTTAAGTAATCAGAAGTACGAACCAAATCAGCAGGAAGAGCTGATGTTAAAGATGCCTCGATAGATTCGAAATCAACATCAGCCAAATTTTTAGCTTTTACTTTAGCAAATACTTTAACAATCGTTAAAATGTCTTCATAAGTCGTTGACTCATCAATAGAGATACCTACAACAGAACCTACATAATTGAAGTTCATTTCATTATTTAAAGCCTCAGATTTTAATCCAGCAACTTCACCACCTAATTCAAAACGAACAGTATCAAAGTAGTTTTTGTTCAATTGCGTATAACCCAACTGTTGAACAGCTTGGTCTAACAATTGAGCCAAATCGTGAATACGGCTAGCAATATTCTTGATTCCCTGAGGACCATGATATACGGCATAGAATGACGCCATAATTGCTAATAAAGCCTGTGCAGTACAGATATTAGATGATGCTTTATCACGACGGATATGCTGCTCACGAGTCTGTAATGCCATACGCAATGCGTAATTGCCATTAGAATCTGTCGTAACACCGATAATACGGCCTGGAATATTACGCTTAAAAGCGTCTTTAGTTGCGAAAAAAGCAGCGTGAGGACCACCGAAACCCATTGGTACACCGAAACGTTGTGAATTACCAACAACAACATCAGCACCCCATTCTCCCGGAGGAGTTAATAACGTTAAACTCATTAAGTCTGCAGCGGCACAAACAGTAATGTTTTTGGCATGCGCATCAGCAGTAAAAGCTTTATAATCTATAATTGAACCATCTGCAGCAGGATATTGAACAAATGCAGCGAATACATCATCCGTTAAACTGTCTTCAGAAATAGCTTCAATACGAAGTTCAATTCCAAAAGATAATGCACGAGTTCTTAATACATCGATCGTTTGTGGATAAGCATTTTCAGAAACCAAGAAAACATTAGCCGCTTTGTTTTTACGAGCCGAATAAAGCATAAACATACCTTCAGCGGCAGCAGTAGCTTCATCTAATAAAGACGCATTCGCGATCTCTAATCCTGTTAAATCACAAATAACCGTTTGAAAATTTAACAAAGCCTGAAGACGACCTTGTGCAATCTCTGCCTGATAAGGTGTATACTGTGTATACCATCCTGGATTCTCAAAGACGTTTCTTTGAATAACACCTGGTAAAATCACATCAAAATAACCTTGTCCGATATAAGACTTGAAAACTTTATTTTTTTCTGCAATTTGTTTTACCCTTTTCAAATAAGCGACTTCGCTTAAAGCAGCAGGCAATTGTAAAGCTTGTTTTGCACGAATCTGTGCAGGAACAGTTTGCTCAATAAGTTGGTCAAGCGAGTCAACGCCTAAAAATTCCAACATTTCTCTCGTTTCAACCGATCTTGGTCCGTTGTGACGATCTTCAAATTTTTCTTGAAAATGTATGTTACTCATGTGTGCAAAAAATTAGTGCCTTTCGCTAGATTCTTACCTTTTTTGGTTTTATTAAAAATAATAGCAAAACAGCTGCTTTTTGGATGTGCAAAGATACATTTTTTCAAGTCCTAAAAAAAGCAGATTATGTCTGTAAAAATAATTATTAGAATACCCATACAAAACAATCGTTTGCGATCTCATCTGCACACAAAATTTAAGCTCAATTTCATCATCTAGAACAAGATTCTATGTTACCCGACATAAATCCTAATAACAAGTGCTCGTTATGCACGATGTCAGTTCGCTTATCACCCATTCCAAAATAAAATCATAAAAAAAGGGCCTTTTCTCATTTTGAAAAGACCCTCTTATAAGTTGAAATATTAGAAAGAGTAACGTAAACCTAATTGAAATTGATATGGATTTCCAGAAGGGTTTACAACCCCTGTATTGTTGAGGTTATAATTAAACTGTTGCTTCGCCGCATCAAATGCAGGTAAAGCAGGATTTCCGTTCGCTGCTTTAACACCCAAAGAATACAACGCTTGATTCCCTAAAGATTCATTGATTCCCCAAGTTTTCTTAAATAAATTGGCAACGTTAAACAAATCCGCAGATACTTCCAAGGCATGAGATTTATATAGGTTAAACTTCTTTGCAATACGTAAATCAATTAGACCATAAAAACCATTAATTCCACCGTTTCGTTGAGCCATTGCTCCTTCATATTTTTTAATGTAATCCTTTAAACTCTGGCTAGCATTCGGGTTATTCAATAATGCCTGTAAACCATCAACCAGATTCGTCGGAGTCTTCGTGTTATTAGGATCAAAAATATACGCTAGATCATTATCACCTGCAACAAAATCGCCATTGATATTACCCCCCGCAAGCAAACTATAACGTGTTCCACCGATACCTGAATAACGTACGCCTACACTGACTCCATAAAAAGTAGGCAATGTTCCATAAATAACCACCTTATTACGGAATTGATTGTTTGAGTACGTCATATTGCTCAAATCTCTTGGATCATCTTTCACGGCCAAAGATAGTGTTGCAGTATTCGCCACATTACCATTGTATGATGTGTTATCTTTTGCATCGTTCCATGTATAGCTTACCGAGATAGAACCATCCTTATAGTATTGGTAACTTGCGTCTAAAACCACTGCAAACTGATTCACCTTACCCTCCGAATTTAACTCCAGAACACGACCAAATTTATTAGATATACGTCCCTGCTTCCAGTCCGATTCTCCATTTACAATAGCCGATATCGGCACAAAAACTCCCCGGTTATCTTCATTCGCTAATCTAAAGAATGGATCCTTCACCATATTACGATCCACATACATATAATTATTACGGCCGAGGTTCATGTAGGCCGAAATTCCTGCTTTCAGTTTTTCAGTAAAGAAATGCGTGTAAGAAGCATTTGCTTTATAAACTACTGGTATTTTAGCATCAGGTCCATAGGTATTAATAGTTGGGACTTGAAATTGTGCTAAAGTGGGAGTCGAAGAAGGATCTTTACGGTATTGTACAAAATCTGGGGCAGGTACATCATTTCCCCGGACATCAACAGTAGCAAAGTGCTTACCGTCAAAGGTCAGATTATTGATCGTCATGTAATTGTTGATGTCCGATGCGAATATACCCGCTCCGATTCGGAAGAAATCCTTATGCCCTTCATTCACATCCCATGTCATCTGAAAACGCGGTTGTATCACAAGAGACTTTAGTTTATGATCTGTACGTACACCAACCTCTTTCAATAGTTCTTCATTTAAAGGTGATGTCGGATAGTGACCGTAATCAAAACGTAAACCTGCAACCAAATCTAAACCTGCCGCCAACTTGGATTGCATCTGTCCATACAATCCAGCATTGAAGATCTTGCCAACGACCGTAGGATCCGAAACTAACGGCACCTCTCTATAAAAGTTATAAGCTTTCTTGTCTTGAAAATTTTGTAGTGCCGTTCTAGTATCACTGGCTCCAAAATGAAAACGGCCATTTACTTCACTTCCGTAAATAGAACTAGCATGCGTATACATCAGGTCAACACCGAATGTATAATTGATCTTATCCGTGTTATAATATAAATTATTGACTAACTGGAAGACATTGTTTTTAAAAGATTCCTGTGCAAAACGATGTCCCCCTAACTGAACGGTTGTTTTGAGATCATTATTTCCAACTTTAGAAACAATATTCTCCACAATCGCTCTTGGAATATTCTGGCTAGGCAACTGATCACCAGGACTACTGTTCTGATACGTATATAAGTGTTGTAATTTCAGTTCATTAGTAATATTTGACGAAACAGACGTTCTTAGCGTAGCCAGAAAACTATTATCAATATTCTTGTCATTACCATAAGACTCGTATAGCGTAATCGGTTTATTATCCTGTAGACCCAGTTTATTGATATCGCTGGTAAAGTTATTACGGATCGTTAACAAATTACTATTGTTAATCTGCCAATCAATCCGACCAAATACCGCGTCTGAATTTCTTTTCTTATCAAAAGAGCCAAACTGACGGTCATTACTCAATCCATATTTTTCACGTCCGATATCAACAAATGCATTTAAATTATCTTGGGTGATTTTAAATCGCTCCTCATCAAGAGTAGAAGTAATATCTGCAATAATTAAAGGTCGTGCATCCTTTTGATGATCCCAAGCAACAAAATAATGTAATTTATCTTTTATGATAGGCCCACCTAATGTAAAGCCATACTGATAAGTCGAAAAATCATTGGTCCGTTTTTTACCGTCAATCGTGTAGGGGCTGGACAACCAGTCAGCTCGAGAATAAATCCAGGCGCTACCCTGTGTTTTATTGGTTCCCTGCTTCGTAACAGCACTAACTGTACCGCCGCCAGCTCTACCATAAGTCACATCATATTGGTTGGTCACCACCTTAAACTCACGAACAGCCTCTATAGAAATCGAAAATGGTGCGCCACTTCTGCTTGTTGTCGAGCCTGCAGATGTCGGATTCTTTGCATTCATACCATCTATCGTAAAGTTTGTGGAGGAGCCCAGTTGACCACCAATATTATCACCTTTACTTAAGGGGGAAAGATCCATTAATGACGTGAAATTCCGCCCGTTAACCGGTAGCTTCGCGATATCTTTTCCTGTAACCGAGGTCGCTGCACCCAAATTTTCAATTTGATTTTTTAATGTGTTTGTGCCTTTAATCTCGACTGTCTCCAGGACATTTGAAGAATTTTGAATGGGAATATTAACTCGGATAAGATCTCCCTGATTTAAATTATATCCAGTCCGAACCTGTTCACCATATCCAACATAGGAAACTTTCAATATATAAGGACCGCCCAATGGCAGCTCTTTAAAATTATAATCGCCATTTGCATTGGTAGATGTTTTTGTGGTGAAGCCTGTCGATTCATTTCGAACCTCTACAGAAGCGCCTTGAACACCTTTAGCGTGCTCGTCTGTAATCTTTCCAGCAAAACCAGCCTGAGTTGTCTGCGCATACAAACCAGTACCAATGACAGTTAAACATGTTGTGAGTAGAAATTCTTTCATCTAGTATTTTGTTACATTGTTATGCAACAAATCTAACCACCCCCTGTTAACTAGAACTGAACTGTGTGTTATCAAATTATAAATGAAAAAAGTCAGCTTTGAGCTGACTTTTAATAGAGTATCGTAAACTTAAAATCCAATGGATTAAAATGCTTATAAAGTTCATCAAATAAGGTATCTCCATATTTAACATAGAGAAGACCAAAATTCTCAGACCGTTCCTGCAATCCACCACCGGGAAACAGACGTTCTTTTATATGGTCGATATTAGACAATGCATCTTTATGATTCCGCTTTTCGGCACGCATTAATTTCTTTTCCAGATTATTAATAGCTTTTTTTAACCGTGCTTTAATCGCTTCCGTACTTGGTGATAAACTAGGATCTATCTTGTGCGTACGAAGCTTTATTTTTCCGAATATGGCATTTAGCTCCATCCATTCATCATTTAGATTTAAACGATGTTTCGTTTGCCGACGCACAAATTCCTTCTTTAGAATTTCACTATCCCGGAATATACTTTTAAAAGTAAGATCCTGTCTAAAAATCTTAGACACCACATTATCTTCAGTAATCATGGCAGAATTACGTGGTATTAAAATTGGAAAATCAATTCCATATTGATCAAAATTAGCTTTCAGCTGCATCCAATAAACCATTTCTGCCCCACCACCAATATAAGCTAAATTAGGCAAGATGATTTCCTGGTACATAGGACGCATAACCACATTCGGACTGAATCTTTCTGGGTATGTATCTATTTCCTTTTCAAGCTCCGCTTTTGTAAAGTAAATATCCTGATGTAAAACCTCATAACGGCCATCAGCATTTAAAACAATACGTTCGCGAAATTCATCTGTCAGATAGAAAAAATTGATTTCACGAGCATGCACCTGCGTGGCAAAACCGGCTTTTTCCAAAGACTCAGACGTCTCTACTATTGCTTTAAAGCTTTTTTCAGTTAAAATATCTTCTGCTATGATCGGTTTAAAAACGGTTTTTAACGCTTTGTCATCAGCATCAATAATAAGCAGGCCAAATTTCTTAAACAATTCATGTACAAGATATCGGGTAGCATCGGCTAAATTATCATGCTTGAGATAAGCATTCTCAACAATACAGGCAAGTTTACAAGAATGCTCAGAAAGCCCTAAAACACCGGTATACTGCTTTACCGCCTGAACAATAGAATCCGTATCCATTCTTCCTGTAGCTGAAACAGCGGGAGTATCCCAAACGATTTTTTTACCTGACAATTTCGTGTGGTTTATTTCCGCAAAATCATGATCTTCCGTAGCCATCCAATAAACAGGAACAAATTCTTTCTCTGGAAACTTGACTTTAAGATCATCTGCTAAACGAATAGCTGTTATGATTTTAAAGATAAAATATAATGGACCAGTAAAAATATTGAGTTGATGTCCCGTTGTAATGGTATATGCGTTATCAGCAAGTAATTTATCAATGTTTGCTGCAACGTGAGGTGCGGATTCTAATAAATCCCCATATTGTGCTTTTAATCGATCAACTAAAAGCGTACGCGAAAGAAAAGGTTTTTTTTCATTAATTTGCTTTTCAAAACCAGCGAAAGTTGGCCAATTCCCGATAAAGGGAACTAAAGCCTCATCCTGATTTAAATAAGCAATAAGTGTCTTAGAAAAGCTGTTGGTTTCGCTGTAGTCTATATAAGTTGCTTTCATTCGTGATTACATTTGCACTAAAAACAGAGTAATATACATAATTGCTATACAAAATAAGCAATTAATATTTTCTCTGCGCACAAATGTAGTGTTTACGAATAAAAGCAACGATTGGATCGCTATTATTTGACAATAGATCCATATAAATCAAAGTCTTCAGCGCGGTCCACTTTAACATTTACAAAATCACCGATTCGGGCATAGTTTGTTTTTGCATCAAGTATAACCTCATTATCAACTTCTGGAGAGTCATATTCTGTTCTGCCAATAAAGTAATCGCCGTCCACACGGTCAATTAATACTTTATAGGTATTTCCTATTTTATCTTGATTGATCTCAAAAGAAATTCCTTGTTGTACTTCCATGATCGCTTCTACACGCTCCTGTTTTACTTCTTCAGGGACATTATCTTCCAATGAATGCGCATGTGTTTTCTCTTCATGCGAATAAGTAAAACATCCTAAGCGGTCAAAACGTGTTTCCTCAACCCATTCCAACATCTCTTGAAAATCTTGCTCAGTTTCATCGGGATAACCACAGATTAACGTTGTACGCAAGGCAATATTAGGAACTTTATCACGGATTTTATTAACCAAATCAATCTGTTTTTGCTTACTTGTACCGCGACGCATTGAAGTCAACATACGATCAGAAATATGTTGCAATGGCATATCTAAGTAATTACAGATATTTGAACGTTCATTCATCGCATCAAGAATATCCATTGGGAATCCAGAAGGATAAGCATATTGCAAACGAATCCAATCGATACCATCAACATCAGATAAATGACGCATCAAGTCAGAAAGGTTACGCTTTCCATAAATATCTAATCCGTAATAGGTTAAATCCTGTGCAATCAATATCAATTCTTTCGTTCCATTAGAAGCTAAGAATTTTGCTTCTTTCACTAAATCATCAATTGATTTTGAAACATGCTTACCACGCATTAACGGAATCGCACAGAATGAACATGGACGGTTACAACCTTCGGCGATCTTAAAGTAAGAATAGTGCGACGGTGTGGTCAGCATACGCTCACCCAAAAGTTCATGGCGATAATCTGCACCAATAGATTTTAATAAATCAGGTAAGTCATTTGTACCAAAATAACCGTCTACGTTTGTAATCTCAGATTGTAGCTCAGGTTTATAGCGCTCAGAAAGACAGCCTGTGACGATGACCTTATTGATCTTGCCCTCATCTTTCAACTCTGAAAACTGTAAGATCGTATCAATAGACTCCTGTTTGGCATTATCGATAAAACCACAGGTATTGATAACAACAATATCGTTCTCCTGAATATTAGTAGCCTCGTGTACAACTTCTATTTGATTACCTTTTAATTGTCCCATCAATACTTCACTATCGTGAATATTTTTAGAACAACCCAATGTAACCACATTCACACGGGGTTTTGACTTTGGCTCTACAGCCTTACTATATTTTGTTTTCATATAATGGATGTGGATTACTTGAACAGCGAATCCACAAACTCTTTTTTGTTGAATAACTGTAAATCGCCGATTTTCTCACCGACACCAATATATTTTACAGGTATTTTAAATTGATCAGATATACCGATAACTACCCCACCCTTTGCGGTACCATCAAGTTTAGTCAATGCTAAGGCATTGACATCAGTTGCTTGTGTAAATTGAGTACATTGTTCTATGGCATTTTGTCCTGTAGAGGCATCAAGAACCAATAGAATTTCATGTGGAGCACCAGGAATAACCTTTTGCATGACATTTTTTATTTTCCCCAACTCATTCATCAATCCAACCTTGTTATGAAGACGACCTGCTGTATCAATAATACAGACATCATCACCGTTAGATAAGGCCGATTGGACTGCATCATAAGCAACAGAAGCAGGGTCAGATCCCATTGCCTGTGCAACAACACGAACACCTACACGTTCCCCCCAAAGCTTGATTTGTTCTACGGCAGCAGCACGAAAAGTATCGGCAGCACCCAAAACAACTTTATTGCCAGCTGCTTTCAACTGATGTGCCAGTTTTCCAATTGTTGTTGTTTTTCCAACACCGTTTACACCGACCACCATGATAACATATGGTTTGTGATTACCGTACTCAAAGTTTTCAAAATCAGAACTGTTGTTTTCCGCTAATAATTCCTGAATCTCTTCCTTCAATAACGTATTTAACTCTGAGGTTGAAACATATTTATCACGTGCAACACGCGCCTGAATACGGTCAACAATTTTCAGCGTTGTTGTCACACCCACATCCGAGGTCACCAATATTTCTTCCAAATTATCTAAAACATCATCATCGATAGTTGATTTACCAACAACTGCTTTTGTAATTTTAGAAAAGAAACCCTCTTTAGTCTTTTCCAAACTTTTATCTAAAGCTTCTTGGGCTTCAGGAGTTTCTTGTTTCTTCTTGAAAAAATCGAATAATCCCATTGATATATGTTCCGCTTATGAATTCATTATTATTTATCTTCCGACCAGTATAAAATACCGATTGCCAAAGATAGATATTTGAAACCAACAAAAAAAGCCCTTTCGGTGTATACCAAAACGGCTATTTTTTTGAATTCTTTTTAAAGAAAAACTTTAAAAAAGGAAAATTACTAGTTATTTTTTGCAGCCTCTGCTAAAGTATCTTTTACTTTATCATTGTGAATCATCGCCTCTTTGAAAGTATAAGCTCCCGTTTTAGTCGATTTAGTAGTAATAATAACCTTTGTATATTCTTTACCGCCACCTTTTTGTAACGATGCAACAGATTTCTTTGCCATGGTATTAATATTTTAACTTAGTGCTTACACAGCAACTAAGATGTGAATTACTTAATTTCTTTGTGAACAGTAACTTTTCTCAATACTGGGTTGAATTTTTTCAATTCTAAACGCTCAGTTGTATTTTTCTTGTTCTTAGTAGTGATGTAACGAGACATTCCCGGAAGACCACTTTCTTTGTGTTCAGTACATTCTAAGATAACTTGTACTCTATTTCCTTTTTTAGCCATTGTTTTACTTTATTTTGAATCCTATAAAATGCTAGGATTGAAATTCATGAATGATATTTTATGCAACAGGCGAAAAATCAATTAAATTGATCCTTTTTTTATGAACTTACCGATAGCATTAGTGATACCGATTTTGTTGATAGTTTTAATCGCCGAAGTCGAAACTTTTAATGTAATCCAACGATCTTCTTCTGGAATGAAGAAACGTTTTGTTTGCAAATTTGGGTAAAATTTACGTTTTGTTTTAGCGTTAGAATTAGATACATTATATCCATTCATTGCTGTTTTGCCTGTTAAATCACAAATTCTTGACATGATATTATGTTATTTTGTTGTCTTAATTTAAATATATCTTTTCGCAAAGAGTGTGCAAATATCTATATTTATTTTGTTAAATGCAACAATTTTAAGGATTTATTTTTAAAAAAATAAATATCCAGGCCTTGGTAAAGGCAAAAATAATGTATTTAATTATATTATATTTGCTTAAACATAGAAAATAGTTTTCAACAATTCACACTTGTAAACATCATGAATAAATATTTACGCAGAGGACTATTAGAAATTATACTTGCTGTTATACTCATCCTGGTCAGTTATTATCTAATGAAATTACAAAACAATTGGTATAAACCGATTATGATTTTAGGAGTAATTTCTTTTGGAGTCGGGTTTCTTCGTATTATTTATCGCCTGATACGCAAGATTGATAGAAATGCATTGTTAGAAATGCGAAAAGGAAAAAAAGATAAATAAATATGCTTCATAAAACTAGGGGTATTGTACTAAAAACCACCAATTATTCTGAAAGCAGCGTCGTATCTCAAATTTATACGGAACACTTTGGCTTGCAATCATACCTTGTGAATGGTGCCCGCAAACCCAAAGCTAAAATTAGATCGGGGTTCTTACAGGCCTTACATCCTTTAGATATGGTTGTAACCTTTAAAGATAACAATACCCTACATCGCATAAATGAAGCACGGCAGGTACCTCCTTTAAAAAGTATACCTTACGATATTGTTAAAAGCTCATTAGCCATATTTCTCAATGAAGTGCTCTACAAAATCTTAAGGGAACAATCTGGAGATCCATTTCTTTTTGAATATTTGTATCAAGCGATACTTTGGCTTGATAACTCTGAAACAAATCTGGCAAATTTTCATTTGGTATTTCTTATTAACTTAAGTCGTTTTCTGGGTTTTTACCCTGTTGAAGCTGCGAAAAACTATCCCTATTTCAATTTGGAATCTGCCACTTTCTCCAATCAGCTTCCCGAACATCCCTATGTACTACAGGAACCTCATACCACACTCTTTAGAAAATTGATGGCAACAGAATTCAACTCCTCCGAAGATATCAAAATGAGTACTAAAGATCGCCAAATACTTTTAGAAAAAATAATCGACTACTACAGACTACATCTCACGAATTTCAGAGAAATAAAATCGCTCTATATCTTAGAAGAAATCTTTCATTAAATCATCTAATTGAAATTTATTTCCTTACTTTTAGATATACTTTAATAAAAAAACCTAATTAAAACTTAACATTATGGAATGGTTTCTGAAAGTCGTTCGCGACAACTATGCAAATTTTGATGGTCGAGCCCGCAGAAAAGAATACTGGATGTTCGCGTTATTTAACTTTATCATCTCCTGTATTCTTGGAATTCTTGCTTACATAGCTAATGTTTTTTACTACCTGAGTATTATTGTTTCTCTTGCACTAATAATACCAAGTATAGCAGTAGCAGTTAGACGTCTTCATGATATTAATAAGTCAGGATGGATGATCCTATTGTGTCTAATACCATTCGTCAACTTTTATTTAATATATCTTTTCTTTTTAGAAGGAGATAAAGGTCCTAACGAATATGGTCAAGATCCAAAGGCTGACGAAAATGATAATCCATTTGCAGACCAGAATCCTTTCGGACATATTCCTCCGCCCCCTCCTTCTGAAAGAGGCAATAATGACCCCTTTGCTCCTCATAATTCGTAAATAAATACAGCTGATATAGATTAAATCAATTACATAGATCAATCTATATCAGCTGTATTTAATATCTTGATTATGGTATTTTAAAAAATACCGCCACCAACAGCCAAACGAAACCCACCAAGTACAATTGCAATGACACATAAAATAATGCCAGTCTTTGGCTGGTTATTTGGTTGCACATTGACATCATTGTAAGCAATCAAACTAACGATCAAACCTACTACAGCAAAAGGAATATTAAGCCAGTTTAACCAACCTAAACAAGGGATAAATGCCACTAACATCCCGATTAAGGATAGAATACCCAATAGTAATCCTGCTATTCTCATAGTTTCTTATGGTTTATAATTTTTTCACTTATAAAGATAATAGAATTTACGATAATCAATGAAAACAAAATTATGCTTCCACGATTAAACTGATGAGCCAGTGAGAAATCTCCTTCTTTAATTTTTAAAAATGCCCTTGTCATACCACATAGCATACATTCCGTCCCTTTTAGCTTTGATGGACAAATCGGCGCAGCTACAAGTAATAAAGAACTATCTAAAACAAACAGTACTACTAAAAAAAGAAGCATACAAATGGAAATTAGATTCCATACAATATAAAAAGGCTCCCGAAACTCATTAAATTTCATAATTAGAAGTGTATAAAAAAGCCCGATTTCGTTCTGAAATCGGGCTTTTCTACAATAAATATATCTTAAAATCTGATTAGATAACTTTTACATTTACCGCATTAAGACCTTTACGACCTTGTTCTACTTCGTAAGAAACGTTGTCATTTTCACGAATTTTGTCTACTAAACCAGAAACGTGAACGAAGATTTCGCTCTCGCCTGAATTTGGAATGATGAAACCGAAACCTTTGGTTTCATTAAAGAATTTTACTACTCCTTCTTGCATTGTTTTATTGTATTAAATTTCTTAAAGATATTTAAAAAAAATTAAAATCCTTTATCTTTTTAATTTTTTTTCCATTAAACTACTTGGCTCAAACTGCGTCTACATCAATAGAAACAAACAATGGTTCGATTTTTGAAAACAAGTATTAAAATAGAAAAAGTATGAAAAATTTATTGTTAGGAATAATGCTATTTGCATCTGTACACACTTTACAAGCACAACAAATGACAAATAAAGATATGGTAACAACCATCGGAAGAGCGGAAGAAGAAGTAACACCCGATATTATTTATATAAACGTTACTTTAAAGGAATTTTATCAAGACGGAAACACAAAGAAAAAGGTTTCAATCGAAACTCTTGAAAAGCAATTATTTCAAGCAGCAACAAATGTAGGGGTTGAAAAAAAGGATTTTACAATTCAAAACATCTACAGTACGAACTATGCTACAAAGAAGAAAAAAGAAACTGAAATCTTACTTTCTCGTCAATACCGTATTAAAGTAACGCAATTGAATAAATTAAATGATTTGTTCGATGGTGTTGATGCTGCCGGAATACAGAATACAGCAATCAGCGAACTTGATTATTCAAAAAAGAAAGAACTTGAAAAAACATTAAAAGTTAAAGCGGTTAAAGATGCGATGGAAAATGCGAAAATTTTAGCTGAAGCTGCTGGTCAAAAAGTTGGAAAAGCAATTCTATTGTCTGAAAGTCCACAAATGATTTATTTCAATTCACCACGTGCCATGGCTTCATTCAAATCAAGTAACATGGAAGCTGCAGATGTAGCTGATGATCTGGACTTGGATATTAAACCGATCAAAATTACAAGTGAGGTAAATGCATCCTTTGAAATATTATAATGAAAAGAGATTTATCTTTAGCTGACAAAGAAAAAAGAAGAGATCATGATTTCGGTTGGGTTGAAAGACTCTCCTGGCTGATGGATAATAATTTCCAGATAGCTGGATTCCGCTTTGGTCTTGATCCACTTCTTAATTTTGTTCCTTTTGCAGGAACAATTGCCAGCTTTGGAACGTCATTCGTTTTGGTAATGGTCATGTGGAGAAATGGAGCGAGCTCTAAATTAGTCGTCAAAATGCTGATTAATATTTCAATTGATGCAATTTTAGGAGCAATTCCACTTTTTGGAAATGTATTTGATTTCTTTAACAAGGCAAATACCAAGAATATCAAATTGATGAAAGAGCATTACTACGAAAACAAACATCAAGGTTCTGCGATTTGGTTACTACTGGGTATTCTATCGATCATTGTCCTCTTTTTTGTCGGCACCATCTATCTTTTATGGATTGCCGGAGAATGGGTTTGGCAATTACTTTTTTAACCGAATGTATATAAAATCATAAAATAGCGTTTATATGGATGTATAAACGCTATTTTTGTATACACAATTTCTTAAAAATGAATAAAAAAAGAATTTTTGCTTTAGTAATCATTTTCATTGTTATTGCAGCAATATGGACAAATCCGAAAAAGGAACAACATGAACTTGTTGTGAAGGAAAAAGCCGAATATTTATTAAAAAATCAATTAGGTAAAAAAGAACAGAGCTTATTTGATATCGGCATGCAGTTATTCGGAAATAATGCAGTCGAAGATTTTGTTTCGAAAAACGTTCTCGTTGAAAACTTCTATCTTTTTTCATTAACAAAAATTAAATGGCAAGGTAAGGAGAACCCCATAGGTGTCGGTGCTTTCGGAAAAATATGGTTAAGCCCTAAGATTGACGAAAAAGCGACCGAAATAATCGATGCTATAAAGAACAATTAATCCAACATGTTAGAAATATTATATCAAGACGAAGATATCATTGCGATTAATAAACCACATGGTTTACTTGTACACCGTTCATCTATCGCGCGCGATGCTTCCGAATTTGCCCTTCAGCTCTTGCGTGATCAAATTAATCAAACGGTATACCCTGCACATCGCCTTGATCGAAAAACAGCTGGAATCCTCTTATTCTCTTTAAATAAGGATATGGATAAGGAATTGCAGCAGTTATTTCAGAACCAACAGGTCGATAAAAAATATCTAGCGATATTACGTGGCCATGCGCCCGAAGAGATGCACATTGACTATCCCCTGAAAAAAGATAACGGGGTAATACAGGAAGCACAAACCGATTTCAAAACAATCGCTCATACAGAACTTCCTTTTCCTTCAGGAAAATTTCCAACATCTCGTTATAGCTTAGTTGAAGCAAAT
This sequence comes from Sphingobacterium sp. B16(2022), assembly GCF_012030425.1. Classification (GTDB taxonomy): domain Bacteria; phylum Bacteroidota; class Bacteroidia; order Sphingobacteriales; family Sphingobacteriaceae; genus Sphingobacterium; species Sphingobacterium anhuiense. The sequence goes on from NZ_JAAUVN010000004.1 coordinate 400,485, forward strand.
CCTACAACAGGAAGGATGCATCAGTTAAGAAAGCACTTCGCACACATCTTCCACCCGATTATAGGTGATCGCCCTCATGGTTGTAATAAACAAAACAAGTTTTGGAAAGAGCATTTTGAAATGGACACCATGATGTTGCATGCCTCTGAAATAACATTTAAGCATCCCAAAACACAAAATAATATCATCATCAACGCAGGACTACAACCGGAATTTAAACGTGTCCTCGAGATCTTAAACATGGAGAACTCAATATGAAGAATATCATACTGGATTTTTTTCTAACCATCACCGGTATCAGTGCCGCGTCAGGGTTAGTACATCAAAATAATCACCTTTTTCTAATCGCTGATAACAGTCAATACTTGTACGACTTTGGACTAAATGACCGACTTCTAACAAGAATTCAACTTGACAAAAACACATCAGATCTAGAGAATATAGCGAAAGCTAGAAAACCAGATTTTGAATCCATAACTTTCGATCAGGATAAATATTATATTTATGGTTCAGGATCAACGCCAAACCGTAACCTTCGCATTACCTACCAAAAAGAGGTTCTAACCGAAGATTTTTCCAAAATATATCATCGCTTACAGCAGAAATTTCTAGTCGATCAGGACAATTTTAATATTGAAGGTGTTATTCATACGGAAGATGAGATTTGGTTATTCAATAGAGGTAATGGTCAAAAAGCTCAAAACGGAATCTTCAAAATCAACAAGTTCAACACTGAAAAATCCAGTTTTGATGCGATCAAATTACCGCTCATAGATCAAGTACAAGCAGGTTTTACCGATGCCATTCTGGTTGGTGACTTCGTTTATTTCATTGCTGCGGCCGAAGCATCAAACTCAACTTATTTAGATGGGGAAATTGCGGGCACAATACTTGGAAAATTTAATCGTAAAAATTCTCAAAGTATTGAAACTATCCGTATTCCGGGAAAGCACAAATTTGAAGGCATTACCTTAAAAGAGCAATCAGAAGATCAGATCACTTTTTTTCTTTGCGAAGATAAAGATGATGATAAAATGGAAACCACGATTTATTCTTTGACAATCGATCAGTAAATCGATTGCATAAATGCTAATCTTTAGGCTAAAATCCATGTTTATTTTGTAAATTTGTAAATAAATAAAACTTATCGTATTATGATCAAAAATACTGCCCTTACGGATACGCATATCGCTTTAGGAGCGAAAATGGTACCTTTTGCAGGTTTCAATATGCCTGTTCAATATTCGGGCATCAATGATGAACACGAAACTGTTCGTACAGGTGTAGGTGTGTTTGACGTTAGTCACATGGGCGAATTCATTCTAAAAGGAGAAAAAGCGCTAGACCTTATTCAGATGGTGTCTTCAAATGACGCATCTAAATTATATGATGGTAAAATACAGTATGGTTATCTTCCAAATGAAACTGGGGGGATAGTAGATGACTTTTTAACTTACCGCATCGACGAAAACACATATTTCTTAGTTGTCAATGCTTCTAATATAGAGAAGGATTGGAACTGGATTTCCAAATACAATAGTTTTGGAGTTGATATGAAAAATATTTCGGACGAAACTTCACTATTTGCGGTACAAGGGCCTAAAGCAGCTGATGCTTTACAATCTTTGACAGATATTGAACTAGCATCTATGGAATACTACTCTTTTGCTAAAGGTACCTTTGCTGGAGTAGAAAATGTGCTGGTATCAGCTACAGGTTATACTGGTGCTGGTGGTTTTGAAATCTATGTTGCTAACGAAGATGCTCAAAAAGTTTGGGATGCTATATTTGAAGCTGGAGCAGCTTACGGTATTAAACCAATCGGTTTAGGCGCGCGTGATACGCTTCGTTTAGAAATGGGCTTCTGCTTATATGGCAATGATATTGATGATACAACTTCTCCTTTAGAAGGCGGTTTAGGATGGGTAACAAAATTCACGAAGGAATTTGTTAACTCGGCGAATCTAAAAGCGGAAAAAGAAGCTGGTATCAAGAAAAAACTAGTAGGATTTGAAATGATTGACCGTGGTATTGCACGTCATGATTACGAAATCGTAGATGCTGAAGGAAACAAAATTGGTCGTGTAACTTCAGGAACACAATCTCCAACATTGAAAAAATCAATCGGTTTAGGCTATGTAGATAATGCTTTCGCTAAAGAAGGCACTGAAATCTTCATCAGTATCCGTAACCAAAGTATAAAAGCAAAAGTGGTAAAACCACCATTTGTTAAGTAATAATAAAAAGGGGGCAATTGAAAAATTAGCCCCCCTTTTTATTGCTTGTTCTTTTCTAATCTTCTTCGCTCTTCCTCTTTCTTTAAATCAATCCTAACTTTCTTAATAAGTACACGTTTAAAGAAAATAAAGACGACCAATAGCGCGATCGAAATACCACAGACTAAAATGTTTCCTGCTTCATAAGACTTATAGCCATAATAAACTGCACCTACTATCAGTAAGTTGATTAGAATATTTAAAATAAAATTTTTTGTCATAAGATTACTTTTTAGCAATTACCTTCTCCCTAAATTTGAAGAAATAAAATAGACCCGCTACTATATTGAAAAATATAATAAATAAAGCCAAGAGCATCCGCTCTGTATTTGAAATTCGACCAGAAAAAATGATTTCTCTCAGTACCAATACGACCCAGATTAAAGAGAGTAACAAAGATATACTAAAGAGAATAGGAAAAATTTCAAAATAAAAGAATTTTGATATTATTGAAATGCAATAAAAAGCAAGACTAAACAAAAAAGCTTGTTTAGTCTGATGCTCTAAGTTTTTCATTAAATACGATTGTTTATTGTAAACCTATTCGGTTATTGATTATCGATATGAAAAGTATAACCTTGATGGATGTATATTAATAAACATCAATCTCAGGATCGATCTCCTCTTTCCAAGCAAGGATTCCGCCTTTTAAATTTGCTAAATTATCAAAACCTTGTTGCTCTAACATCATTACTGCTTGCGCAGAACGTTTTCCTGAACGGCATTGTACCACGACAGGTTTATCTTTAGCGATTTTATCTACTTCAATTAAGATTCCAGATAAAGGAATATTCAATCCTCCTAAATTAGAAACCTCATATTCAAATGATTCACGAACATCAATTAATTGAAAATCTTCGCCATTATCAATTTTTGATTTAAGCTCTTCTACTGTTACTTCTTTCATGATGATTACTATTTATATCAAACTTAGATAAATTGCTTTTTATATGCAACATAATTTTGTCACATATAAAAACAATTTATGTTCTCTCCTCTGCCATTAAAAGCTATTAATTCATAGAGGAAATATACTACTTAATTACGAAAATAAACCGTTAAAGCGTGAGGTCTTTTTGCATAACATAATCATCCAAAATATAACCATAATAAGGGATGTCAACAACTTCCGTTACAACAAAACTCTGCTTTAAATAAAAATGATAAGCCGGATTACCCCGATTTACATTTAGCTCTAAAAGCTTTAAATCTCTTGATTTAGCCAGATCAGCTACAAAATTTAAGAACTTCGTTCCATAACCTTTTCCCTTATCTTCAGCTAACAGATAAAGTTTTTCTATTCTCAAAATCGATTGTTCCTTATTTTGAACAGCAACAAATCCTTTGGGTACAGCACCTTCATACAGTAAATAAAAATCTTGACCACTGTCCATTAAAGCCTGAATAGCATCAACAGTGTAATTTTTATTCAACATAAAATCAATTTGTTCTTGCGTTAGAATAGCAGGATAAGTTTCATTATAACTTTGCTGTCCAATTTTACTAATAAATGCCGCTTCATCTTTTCCTGCGGATTTAATAATTACTGCGCTCATAATTTTTCTGTCAATAAACAATATTTTGGTGATGAAAATTCTAACCTAAAAAAACCATCTTGAATTGTTCTAAAGTGATTTTCTCCAATCGCTTGCAAACCACTTGTCTCCAAGTCATTCAGTACAGACCCTATAAAAAGCTCATCCCCAGCAGGCATCCATTTCTCAAATCCCGATTGAACAAAGATAGTTCTCGTTTCGTGATGCAACCATACAATATCAATCATTGGTGCAAAATATTCCAATACTGTCTGATCAAATCCAGATCCTAATATATTTACAGCTTTGTACCCCTCCTCAATAAGATAACTCAAAGCACTGGCTATAAAATTTTTTTCATAAATAACAGCCTTTACATGCTCCTGCGGGAAATCCATGAGCCCCGGAGTGAAGATGATATCTACCTTATAGGCCTGAGAAGTAACAGCTTCATAAGAGTTGACATCCGTAACGATCGTTGGAGACCATTCTAAAAGCTGTCCAACCAACTCTTTGTCAATACTATAAATATCCGTTATCAGTAGTGCCGGCTCTTGCCTTTCTCGAACAATATGATGTGACGACATAGACTTTACTGACCTAAACGTCTTAATGTCATATAAGCCATAAGACCAATGCTCAATTGTAATGCATCCTCATCAATATCAAAAGATGACGTATGAACAGCAGACTGGATACCCTTCGACTTATTTCCTGTCCCTAAACGGTAGAAGCAGGCATTTACTTCCTGCGAGTAATAGGAAAAATCTTCTGCCGCAGGCCAAAGATCTAAATCTAAAACATTTTCTTTACCGAGATATTCTTCAGCATAACCTCTTGCTGCTTTTGTCAGTTCAGGATTGTTAATTAGGAACGGGTATCCTTTACGTACATCAAAATCACAAACCGCACCCATACTCTCTGCAATACCTGTTGCCATTTTAACCATCTTTTCATGAGCCTCAGCGCGCCAATCTTCATCAAACGTACGAAAGGTTCCTTCAAGATAAACTTCGTCAGGAACGATGTTTGTAGCTCCATTTGCAATGATCTTTCCGAAAGAAAGAACTGTAGGGGTTCTTGGGTCGGCAAATCGGCTCGCAATCTGTTGCAGTGCCGTTATGATATGCGCTGTGATAACAATTGGATCAATATTTTGATGCGGATGGGCACCGTGACCTCCTTTACCTTTTACTGTCACAAAAAGTTCATCACAAGAAGCCATATACTTCCCCTCTCTAAAGCCAACTTTACCTGCCTCAATAAAAGGCATAACATGTTGACCTATAATGGCTGAAGGAATAGGATTTTCTAAAACTCCTTCTTTAATCATGAGGGATGCTCCACCCGGAAGACGTTCTTCTCCTGGTTGGAAAATCAATTTTACAACTCCTCCAAATTCCGATTTCAATGCGTGCAGTATTTTGGCCACACCTAACAAAGATGAGGTATGCACATCATGTCCACAGGCATGCATGACACCTGGATTTTGAGAACCGTAAGTCCTGCCTTCCACTTCTTGGATAGGCAAAGCGTCCATATCAGCGCGTAAAGCAATCACTTCATCAGAAACGATGTCACCCGTTAAATAGGCAACTACACCCGTATCAGCCATTTCTTCAAAGGGAATTCCAATAGCATTCAAAACAGACTTGACATATGCCGAAGTACTGTACTCTTCAAAAGAAAGTTCAGGGTGCTGATGAAGATGTCTCCTCATTTGAACTGCTTCGTGGAAAAACTGTTGGGCTAAGGCATTAACTTTATCTTTAATACTTGCCATTTTAATAAGATTATTGGTAAACAAAAACGTTTTCAGAGAATACGAAGACGTTCTTAAATTGTTGACGCAGCAAATTCATAAAATTATTTGCTTCAGATCGACTCCTAAAATCTCCTACTTTAACCCTATAATTAGGTTCATCGTAATTAATATAGGTATCAATATCTTTATACATATTTCTAAATCGCGCCTGCTCTGAGAAAGCACTGTTACGATCACTGCCTGCAAATATCTGAACCCTAAAACCACGAACCGTAGTACGCGTAGCCGCGCTTCTTACAGTCGGTTTAGTTGGTACAGCAACAGGTTTGCTTTCGACAGGATTGATACCCATATTTGCCCTAACGTGTTGTAATAGCGTAATTAATGTATCTTTTACGACAACTACATTTTCATTTTGTTGCGCCTTTACTTTCGAAAAAGTAAAAGCAACTAAAGCAAAAACAACTATCAATCCTCTCTTAAGCATTATTATATTTTTTTAAAACACTGCCTAGCTATTAACGCCGTGACAGTTTTTGTATTTCTTACCAGAACCACAAGGACAGTCATCATTGCGGCCAATTGCATTTTCATTGCGGATAGGCTGTGTAGGGCCCAAATCACGGGTATCTACATCCTCAGCACTTACTCCAATTGGAGATTCCAGCTCTGCTTTTGTCGCTTTAACCTGTACCGGAGCAGCTTGAACAGAACGTTCTGGAACACTTTGCATATTTTGTCCAGGGATCTCACCTTTAAAGATAAAGCTTACAATATCCTTATTCATGGTCGCCAGCATCGACTTAAATAAGTTGAATGCTTCCATTTTATAGATAATGATCGGATCCTTTTGTTCGTAAACAGCATTCTGAACAGATTGTTTTAAGTCATCCATTTCACGTAAATGCTCTTTCCAAGCTTCATCAATTAATGCTAAAACAATACCTTTTTCAAAAGATTTGAAAACTTCTCTTCCTTCTGTTTCTATTGCTTTCTTCAAATTTGTAGCAACTTGAATGCCACGAAGACCATCGGAGAAAGGAATAACAACATTTTCGACAACATTACCACGCTCTTCAAATACATTTTGCAATACTGGCATCGTATGTGCCGCTACCGTATTTAATTTAGTGTGGTACGCATTGATTATCTGATCAAACAAACGATCTGTTAACGCTTCGATCTTTAGACTTGTGAATTCTTCTTCCGAAATCTCTGGATTTACAGCAAATATACGGATTACTTCAATTTGAAAATCTTCATATGAACCGCCTTCTTTAGCATCAACAACAATTTCTTCAACAACATCAAAAATCATATTGTTCAAATCGACGTCTAAACGTTCTCCGAACAATGCATTCTTACGCTTTGTGTATATAACTGTACGCTGTGAGTTCATCACATCATCATACTCCAATAAACGCTTACGAATACCAAAGTTGTTTTCTTCTACTTTACGCTGTGCTCTTTCGATTGACTTTGTCAACATACTATGTTGCATCACTTCACCTTCTTCAACACCCATTTTAACCATGATGTTAGAGATACGCTCAGAAGCGAAAAGACGCATTAAGTTGTCTTCCAAAGAAACAAAGAACTGCGATGATCCCGGATCCCCTTGTCGACCAGCACGACCACGTAACTGACGGTCAACACGACGAGATTCGTGACGTTCTGTACCGATGATCGCTAAACCACCTGCAGCTTTCACCTCATCTGTTAATTTAATATCCGTACCACGACCAGCCATGTTTGTCGCAATAGTTACCTGTCCAGGTTGACCTGCTTCCGCAACAATATCGGCCTCTTTTTGGTGTAATTTTGCATTTAAGACATTATGCTTTACCTTACGTAATTGAAGCATACGGCTTAATAATTCAGAGATCTCAACAGAAGTTGTACCGACCAACACAGGTCTTCCCGCTTCAGTTAACTTTTGGATTTCTTCCGCAACGGCATTATATTTTTCACGAGCAGTACGGTAAATAAAATCTTGACGGTCATCACGTAAAGCAACGCGGTTTGTAGGAATTTCTACAACGTCCAATTTATATATTTCCCAAAGCTCACCAGCCTCAGTAGAAGCTGTACCCGTCATACCCGCAAGTTTGTGGTACATACGGAAGTAATTTTGTAAGGTAATCGTTGCATATGTCTGTGTAGCATCTTCTACTTTCACATTTTCTTTTGCTTCGATTGCCTGGTGTAATCCATCAGAGTAACGGCGACCATCCATGATACGTCCTGTTTGCTCATCTACTATTTTTACTTTTCCTTCGTCAACAATATATTCAACATCATTTTCAAATAAAGTATATGCCTTCAATAATTGATTGATTGAATGAATACGCTCTGCTTTGATAGAATAATCACGTAATAACTCCTCTTTACGAGCAGCTTTCTCCTCTAAAGGAATATCTGCTTTTTCGATATCCGCAATTTCAGAACCTACATCTGGCAAGATAAAGAATGAAGGATCTTCTCCCGAAGCAGTAATAAGCTCAATACCTTTTTCCGTTAATTCTACTTGATTATTTTTTTCATCAATTACAAAAAACAATTCAGCATCAGCTTTAGGCATATTTTTATTCTGCTCTTGCATATAGTAGTTTTCCACTTTTTGCAAAATCTGACGGTGATTATCCTCACTTAAGTATTTGATCAAAGCTTTATTTTTCGGCAAACCGCGATAAGCTCTAAATAATGCTAAACCACCTTTTTCTGGATCGATATCTCCAGCTTTAACTGCTTTCTTAGCTTCATTCAAAACCGTATTGATATATGCTTTTTGTGCATTTACCAAACGTTCGATACGTGGTTTTAATTGGTAAAACTCATGTTGATCACCACGTGGGATAGGACCTGAAATAATCAATGGCGTACGCGCATCATCAATTAAAACTGAATCGACCTCATCCACCATTGCAAAATGTAACTTACCCTGTACCAAAGCATCGGGTGTCTGCGTCATGTTATCACGCAAATAATCGAAACCAAATTCATTATTCGTACCGTAAACAATATCTGAAGCATAAGCTTTACGTCTTTGCGGCGAGTTTGGTTGGTGTTTATCAATACAATCTACGCTCAATCCATGAAATTCAAAGAGTGGTGCATTCCACTCCGAGTCACGACGTGCCAAATAATCATTCACTGTAACAATATGCACACCATTACCAGCTAATGCATTTAAATAAGTAGGAAGGGTTCCAACTAATGTTTTACCCTCACCAGTTGCCATTTGTGCAATTTTACCCTGATGCAAAACAACACCACCAATTAATTGCACATCATAATGCACCATGTTCCAAGTTACTTCAGTTCCTGCAGCTAACCATACATTTTTCCAAGTTGCCTGATTTCCTTCAATAACCACATTTTGCTTTTGCGCAGCAAGTTCTCTATCAAAATCTGTCGCAGTAACGACTAATTGTTTATTTTCTGCCAAACGTCTTGATGTTTCTTTTACCACAGCAAATGCTTCTGGTAAAATATCCATTAAAACCTCTTCTAATTTTTTATCACGGTCTTTCGATAATTTATCTACACTTTCGTATATCGCTGTCTTTTGTGACATGTCCAAATTATCATCTTCAGCTTCAGCCTTTAGAGTAGAAATCTCTTTATCAATATCTGCTAAATATCCTTTTATTCTATTTTTGAAATCAGCGGTTTTGCCACGCAATTCATCATCACTTAACGGCGAAAGTTGTTCGTACTCCGATTTGATTTTTTCTACAATTGGCTGGACCGCCTTAATATCTCGCTCGGATTTACTTCCAAATAATTTACTTAAAAATTTTAACATAATATTCTTTTCTATCTCAATTTATGACTTTCATTCAATAATGACTCCAAACTAAAATTGCAGACAAATTGACACTAATCGGGCAAATTTAGTTATTAGATATCATATCTAACACACTATATCTATATTTTTTACTATTTTTTATGACAAAAATAAATTCTTTTCCGTTTTAGGGATAAAGCCCATATCCTGAGCCTTCTTAAACATGATTTCAATCGCCGAACGCCCCTCTTTTCCAAGTTCTACAGAGTACTTATTGACATAAAGTTCAATGTGTTTATACATCACCTCGATGCTCATCTCCTGAGCATGCGATTTGATAAACTCGAGACCTGATGTCGGGTTTGCAAAAGCATATTCGACACTCGCTCTCAAAACGCGGTTCAATTTTTCTTTAATATCTTGAGGAATACTTCTTTTAACAACAATACCACCTAAAGGAATAGGACAATTTGTCGTTTTTTCCCAATAATCGCCCAAATCAACCACTTTAAATAAGCCCTTTTCCTGATAAGTAAAGCGGTTTTCATGAATGATCAATCCTAAATCTATATCGCCGGCTAACAAAGCACCTTCAATTTCTGAAAAAACAAGTTCCTTTTTATTTTTCAATTCAGGAAATGCCAAACCCAATAAAAAATTAGCTGTCGTATATTTCCCGGGATAACCGACCCGTAATTCTGCTAGTGCTTTCGTTAATACCGTTTTGGATGACAATATTTCTTGAAGCTCTTTAGCCAGCTCTTCATCTTTCGTAATTAACATGGGTCCTACTCCAAAACCTAATGCACTACCGGCGTCCAATAGCTCATAATCTTCAACAGCATAAGCAAAAGCGTGGTAACTTAATTTTGTGACGGCCAAGTCTCCCTTAAAGGCTTTTAAATTCAAGGTTTCGACATCTTCATATACAATGTCAAACTCTAGTCCTTCTGTATCTATTTTATGATGAATAAGTGCATCAAAAATAAACGTATCATTCGGGCATGGTGAAAAACCCAATGTCAATTTCATATGGATAATTTATGTGTAAGAATATAAAGTATGGTTGCTATAAATGTAGCGACCAAGACTCCTTTTGCTAAGGCACCTTTTTCTCCTTTAAACAAAAAACGTATAACCAATAAGTTGATAAATACCGCTATGGCATAAATTAACATCGGCTTTTCCGATATCGTTTTTTCAAAAAGCGTTGTATAGGTAGAAAGTAAATAAGCGATCATGGGTGCAATGGCACCCAACAAAATCCCTATGCCTAAATTGTTTTTCATATTAACTATCGAATCCCCAAGAATTTAATTCAGGAATAACATGATGGGCAGTCATATCAAACTGTGTGGGTACGATAGCAACATAACCTTTGCTTAATGCGTATGAATCAGTATCCTCTCCACGATCTTCCAACTCAAACCTGCCAGTCATCCAATAATAATCCCGATCTCTAGGATCGACACGCTCATCAAACTCTTCAACATAATGTCCACCTGCCTGACGACAGATCTTTATACCTTTGGCTTCATCTTTAGGAAAATTAACATTCAACAAAGAACCTTTTGGAAGACCATTTGCCAACACCTGCTTGGTGATTGATACCAGGTAGGATCTACAATGAGAAAAATCTGCATCGTAATCAAAATTATCTAAAGAAAATCCAATAGACGGAATTCCTTCTATTGCTCCCTCAACCGCAGCGGACATCGTTCCTGAATATAAAACATTGATCGAATGATTGAGCCCATGATTAATACCAGAGACACATACATCAGGCTTACGCCCCTTAAAGATCTTATTTACGGCCAATTTGACGCAATCTACCGGAGTTCCAGAACATTTATACATCTCAACCCCTTCATAAAGATCAATACGGTCTAAACGCAAAGGTCGCCCGATCGTAATGGCATGTCCCATACCCGATTGCGGGCTATCGGGAGCAACGACCACCACATGGCCAATTTTTTGCATTTCTTCAATTAAAACTTTAATCCCTGGAGCTGTAATGCCATCATCATTCACAACCAAGATGGTTGGTTTCTTCTTTGTCATGATGCTAATTTAGGAAGAAAAAAAGAAAAGCGTTAGCTTTTAACCTATTGCTTTTTCTTTTTATACATTAAAAAGACCTTAACTCATATTTTTTAAAGGACATCTGATGCACATATAGGTATCTCATTAAATATTTTATGAGATTTATATCAGATATTATTTAGGTTTTATAGAGGGTTTCTATAGATTTACCTCTATGAACCCTCTAGAAACCCTCTATTACTCCTGTAGTATCACTACATGAAATTATAATATGTTCAAAATATAATTGCCCTATATCTACCAGCAGAACTGCATTAAAAAAAGATGATTTTTATCCGATATATATTCTAAAAAATATAAAGTCAATTTCTCTTTTGAGTAACTTCGACCATTCATATCGTTTTCCAATTTAAAATGGTCAATTTTATACTTATTATATTCTGTGTCTGTGCTGGAATGCTATTTAAGCATTTTAGATTAATTCCTGAAAATGCTTCAAAAAGCATTAATATATGGGTTTTATATATCGCCTTACCTGCCGTATCTTTTAAATATATTCCCCAGATCACCTGGAGTATGCAACTTTTTTTCCCTGTCCTATCCCCTATACTTGTTGTTGCAGGGAGTTGGCTCTTTATGGAACTGTATTGTCGCTATAAAGGCTATAGTCAGCGGTCAAGAAGTACGTTGGAATTGTCGTCGGCATACAGCAATACCTCTTTTATTGGTTTTCCTTTAATTATTGCCTATTATGGGGAGCAGAATCTAAGTATTGCTATTATTTGCGATCAGGTAAATTTCATGCTATTGTCTACCGTTGGGATTATTTGTGCCATCAAGGGAGACCGGAGCAATAATGAAGGGATTAAGGTTGGTGCCCTATTAATAAGACTTGTTACTTTTCCTCCTTTTATCGCCTGCATACTTGCCCTTGTATTGGCACAATACGTGGATTTGAGTATTACCGAACCATTTTTTGATAAGATCGCATCTACAGTCGCGCCCTTGGCATTATTTTCTGTGGGGTTACAGTTGCAATTTAAAGGCATGAAGAGAGAGATTTCTCAAATTTCGATGACCTTATTGTATAAATTGATGTTAGCGCCTGCGATTGTTCTTATCGCCGCATTGTTACTCAATGTTAAGGGGGATATCGCCCGTGTGAGTATTATGGAAGCGGCTATGCCGACTTTAATTACAGCCAGTATGGTGGTACAACAATTTAGGCTAAACACGAAATTAATCAATCTCATTATTGGCTTAGGAATTATCTTAAGTCTATTGACAACAGCCATCTGGTCTTATATCATTTCAATATTTATTTAAAGTCTCCGATATCGATTGCGAAGATTATTGTGGCTTATGATCTATTTATATGTTATTTTTAGCATGTTTCTTAAATACGCTAGAATATGAAAATGAATTATGAGTCGCGCTACGCAATTAGCCCAAATGAATGTAAAACACTTGATACAAAGTCTTTAAGAGAGAACTTTTTAATAGAAAATATTTTTGAAGCAGATCAGATACATTTTACTTACTCACACTATGACCGCTACATGGCTGGAGGTGCCATGCCGGTTGCTGAAAAAATAAAATTGGAAACGATTCCAGCATTGTTGAAAGAACCTTTCTTTCTCAGCAGAAGAGAGCTTGGAATTATTAATGTTGGTGGAGCTGGAAAAGTAGAAGTTGATGGTACCACCTACGAATTAGGCTACAAAGAGGCCTTATATATCGGAAAAGGTGTAGAAGATGTTTACTTCAATAGTAATGATCCCTCGAATCCAGCAAAATTCTATCTAAATTCAACTCCTGCTCACCATACCTTCCCCACAAAAAAAGTAACGAAAGAGTCGGCTAATAAAATTGAACTCGGATCTCTTGAGACAGCAAACCATAGAACAATCAATCAGATGTTACTGAATAAGATTGTTGATACCTGTCAACTTCAAATGGGTATGACAGAGCTAAAACCAGGATCTGTTTGGAATACGATGCCTGCACACACCCATGACCGTCGAATGGAAGTTTATTTCTACTTTGAAGTTCCCGAAGGTCAAGCGGTATCACATTTTATGGGTCCAGTAGATGAAACACGCCATATTTGGATGAAAAATGAACAAGCTGTGATTTCTCCCCCTTGGTCAATTCACGCTGGAGCAGGTACCAGTAACTATACTTTTATCTGGGGAATGGCAGGAGAAAACCTCGACTACGACGATATGGACAAATCTGCAATTACAGATTTAAAATAAATACTATGAAATCATTATTATCGGTGGCATTATTACTCGGTATTACATCTAGTTTATCTGCCCAAAATAAGAGCTCATTACTCATCCACAATACTTCTTCTTTTGAGAGAAAAGAAGTCGTGAGTATTCCTTACGAAAAATTTAAACAGCACTTTGAACTAAAAGATACCGTTTTTTCGATTTTGGAAGAAGAATCGAAAAAACCGGTCATCTATCAACTGGAAAAGCGCGGAAAATCAACACCTCAAAATGTACTGATTGCGGTTCACATTGCTCCGAAAGCAAAAATTGAACTTGCTGTTACCGCCACTGCACCTGTAAAGACAGCAAGCAAAACATATGCGCGCTATGTTCCTGAACGAAAAGATGATTTTGCATGGGAAAACAATGTTGTAGCTTTTCGAGCATATGGTAAAGCTTTAGAAGGGACTTCTGAAGATGCACAAGGTTTTGATTTTTGGTCAAAACGGACCAACGATCTAATTATTGATGAGTGGTATAAAACAGGTGATTATCATGCCGATCACGGTAAAGGTCTCGACTATTATTCTGTAGGACAAACCCTTGGGGTAGGTGATATGGCACTATACTTTAATGGTCAAATTCAATACACAAAACACTACCGTCGATCAGAAGTCCTGGACAATGGTCCTATACGCAGTACTTTCAAATTAATTTATGAGCCTCAAGAAATAGAAGGTCAGATGATCAGTATTGAAAAAGAGATATCAATTGATGCTGAAAGTCAGTTAAGTAGAATTAATGTGAATATGCATAATGCAACCGCTGCTGAGACACCTATCGTATTGGGTATCGCCAAGCGAAAAGAAGCAAATCCTAATTACACGATTTATAAAAAAGAAAACTTCTTTGCTTACTGGGAACCAGAGAATAAAGGCAATATTACGGGAACAGCGATCATTTTACCACATGTAAAGAAAGATTTTATTGATACTCCAACTCAATTTTTATGGAATATAGCGGCTAAAAATAATCAGACCCTGACTTATTATATTGGCGCAACCTTCAACAAAGCCGGAAAAATTGAAAATATGGATGCTTGGAAAGCTTATTTGCAACAAGCATCAGAACAAATACAAAAACCATTAACCATTAGCTATAAAAAATAATGTCCATACTACAATCATTTGATTTAACAGGAAAAATAGCCCTTGTGACAGGTTGCAAAAGAGGAATTGGCAAAGCTATGGCCGAGGCATTAGCTGAGGCTGGAGCAGATATAATTGGTGTATCTGCAACATTAGAACTAGAAAATTCTGCTGTTCAAAAATCTATTGAATCTTTAGGTAGAAAATTCCATGCCTATCAATGTGATTTTTCAAAGCGAAATGACTTGTATGCATTTATTACTAAGGTAAAAGAACAACATCCTGTCATTGATATATTAGTCAACAATGCCGGTAATATCTTACGCAAACCCGCAGCAGAACATCCGGATGAGTATTGGGATGAAATTATCGAGATCAATCAAAATGCTCAGTTTATCTTAACCAGAGAAATAGGTAAAGACATGATTTCACGTGGAACAGGAAAGATCATATTTACAGCATCTTTACTCTCTTTTCAAGGCGGAATCAATGTACCTGGATATGCGGCTTCAAAAGGTGCGATTGCATCGCTCACGAAAGCTTTTGCAAATGAATGGGCCTCCAAAGGTGTCAATGTGAATGCTATTGCTCCGGGATATATTGCAACAGATAATACTGAGGCATTGCGCGATGATCCGGAGCGTTCTGCTTCTATCTTAGGTCGAATTCCTGCCGCAAGATGGGGAGAACCTCAAGACTTCAAAGGACCTATATTATTTCTGAGCTCTGAAGCGTCTAACTATGTTCATGGAACAATTCTGACCGTAGATGGTGGCTGGATGGGTAGATAACAAATAGATGTAGAGAGATTTGTTTTTATTAGATCTCTCTACATTTTCTTGACTACTCGAAAGCCAAGATTACTAAAAGATGCATTTGGATTGACCGAACCTATGTATTGCGAATTAAAGGATACGCAACTATTTTTACTACACCACCACGATCCCCCGCGTGCATGGGCAACTTTCCTACCTTTATCACGTTCTAATGCGCCTTCACAAAATTCAAACACATTACCATATACATCATATAAACCTAAAGGATTTGCTTTAAATGTTTTAATCGGTGATGTATAGAGATAACCATCCGTGGTATCGGCTACCAAATGATTTCTGCCATGCCATATATTGGCATAATTGATGATTTTTTCTAAATCTACCCCTTCAAAATACTTTGTCTCCGAACCTGCTCTTGAAGCTACTTCCCATTCATCCAATGAGGGTAAACGAACCCCTGCCCATTCGCAGTAAGCTACTGCATCCCGATAGGATATACAGGTAACAGGATGATTCATTTTATCTTTAATCCCGCCTCTACTTATTCCGTTTGGAAACCGCCAATATGCCGTACTATCCTGTATCCATCGAAATTCTTCTAATCCGGGTTCAAAGACCATTGCATTACGAAATCGTTCTGCCAATGTGACATAATGCGTAGCAGAAACAAATGCAGCAAATGCTTCATTTGTTAATTCGGCTTCAGCAATAGCAAAAGCTGGAATTGAAACGGATCTTTTAGGATTATCCAAACTGATTGTATCACCTAAAATATAAGTACCTGCCTCCACCGCAATAAACTTTTGTTCTTGGGCAAAAGAAGTATTCATGTATAAAAAAAATCCAATCAATAATATCCGAATGCTCTTCATCATTTTGAAATTTTCTGATTATAATATTCCTGTGCCGTAGATAAGAGAAATTGTTCGTTTGCTGTATTGAAACGAACTGATGTCATATAATTAGCATCGCCCAAATACAATTTTCCATACATCGTAGATTTCAGATAAGGAGTGTACTGTTCTTTTTTTAATATTAAAGATAATACCGTCAAAACATCCCTATCTTTCCTATTTGTTTGATAATAGCGAATCATAGCCGGGATACTTTCCCATGCAGAAATTTCGACAAGGGCCGATTTTAAATTGACACCCATATGTTTCTTTACAGCTATGGTTTCAAAAATCAATGTCTGTACTGTATCGCGATTTTGTTTGAGAAACTTATATTGATCCGCGCTCCAGTCGACTCCTGAAAGACGAAAGGTAAGTAACCCAAAGATCTTTTGATCTTCACCCCGACTTGTCATATCATCTATACAAGCCTGACTATATACTTCTGGATGAATCATAACATAGGTAAACTGTTCTTTTAAATTCAATCGCTTAAATTCGTCCTTAGAAATAGCCGCGATGTAATCTGCAATCATTCCATCATCTTCTGGTTCTTTAATTTTTTTGATTAAAGATTCAACTTTTCTCAAACCAAACTCAGGTTTTGTCTCCTGCTCGCGGTATGCCCTATAGTTTCGATCAGCCTGCGTCGGTTCAACATAAACATGCTCTTGAGCAACTAATGTTGTACATAGACAAATCATAAAGAGACTTACACTAATTATTCGCTTCATATTATTTCTTTTTTACTTTGTAGTAACGATTTGCCCGCTCACAAATTAAATCCTCATTTGCTTTATTATAGTTCAAGTAGGCATAATAACCAGCATCTGTACCATACAATTTCTGATAGGATACTGAATTGAGGAATTCTTCATATTCGCCACGTTTCATTAATAGCATCAGTAAGGTTAGTGCATCTTTATCCTTTGGTGTATTTTTAACATACGTAATGATAAAAGGAATCATGTTCCAAGCATTCATTTCTAAAATTGCTTCTTTGTAGTTAATGCCCATCCATTTGCTCCGTCCAACTGATTCTTGAATGAGTCTCAATACCGAGTCTCGATTTTCAAGAAGAAAGTCAGCTTGTCTCTGGCTCCAGCTCGCCTCATTAAATCCCGTTTCAAGCTGTCCGAAAATGCGTTTCTGAAGATCATTTTGATATTCTGGAATAGCACAATTCTGTTGAGAAAGTTCTGCATGGATCATTACATAAGTAAATTTCTCTCTTAGGCTCAGTCCATTAAACTGCGAAGCACTTATCGCCTCAAAACCTCCATCAGAGCTTCCTTCTGGATCTTCTTTAAATGTAATATTTGATATTAACGTCTTGATTTTCGTCAGTCCGTACGGCGGTATAGTCATTTTAGTGCGCAATTCGTATCCTTTTTCATCCCTAGTATAAGAACTTCCATCATCCTCGTTCGTCTGAGCAAATGATTTTATAAAGCCTGAAAAAAGGAGAATCAATAATATTAAATGATGTTTCATTGTTTTAATATAAGTTAGTCCAGTTGTCCATTTAAAATTTATTGAAGATATGAATAAACTGTTATATAAAAATACAGACCATAGTACTAGTCATTTCTCTTCTATTTGCAGTAAATACTAAATTATGATTATCTTAAAATAATATTTCTAAGCTAATACAAATAAACAAACAATGCTACATTCAAAAAACAGTCCAATTTTCAAGTTTTTTTTATTACCCGTACTTGTATCGTTCTCATTTATTTCGTGCCAAAACACGATTAAAGAAAAGATAAAGAATGATGATGTCATCGAATTCAATGGTGATGATCAAGCCATGAATCAGGCCATCCTCGAAGCAAATAAAACGTTTCAGAATTTTGAAACTTCTTTTAAGGATCCCCAGGAAGGATACGAGAGTTTTGCTATCAAAGTAAGATTCGATACAGAAGATGGGGGTGGTGAACATATCTGGGTGGGTAACCTAACCTCAGATGGCAAATCATATCGTGGTACCGTTAATAATGAACCGCAACTAACTAAGGTTGTAAAATATGGTGATCAAGTAACAATAGATCCGCAACGGATCTCTGATTGGATGTATCTAGATAAAGGGGTCCTAAAAGGTGGATATACCATCCGTGTTATGAAAAAGAACCTATCTGAAGAAGAAAAAAAAGCTTTTGATCAGGAAGTTGGATTTATTATAGAAGATTGAAGTTCATAAAAAAGGCGAAACTTAAGTTTCGCCTTTTTATGAATATAGTCCTTTTTTTTCGATAAACTCAATGACTTTATCCGGAGTATAGAATTTGATATTGCTCCCCTCTTTCACCGCTTGTCGAAGAAAGGTAGAAGACAATTCCATCATCGGTGTTTGTGTCAGGGTTATTGACGGATGTTCTTTCATTGTACCGCCATTATATCCAGGTCTTGGATAAACATAGATATGATAATCCCTTAAAATAATATCGTGATTCTTCCACTTTGAAAAGGTCTCTAAAATATCTTCACCCATAATTAAAACAAATTCATGCGTGGGATATTTTTCTGCCAGATGTGTTAAAGTATCGATGGTATACGAGGGTTGCGGTAAACTAAATTCAATGGAACTTGCCTTTAAATTTTCGGTCTCTTCAATTGCCAGATTAACCATCTCTAAACGGTCGTACATATTACCAAGGCTCTCTTTCTTTTTAAATGGATTTTGTGGGGATACCACAAACCAAACTTCGTCCAGCTCAGTATAGTTGGCCATATAATTGGCAATAATCAAATGCCCAACATGAACTGGATTAAAAGACCCGAAGAATAATCCGACTTTAGCCATTACTTTTTATTCAGAAAGTCCATTACCAATTTCTCTGCTTCCACAACAGCAACATCCAAATCATAATTTTTTAAAATCACATCAAACTTATCTGCATAGGATAATTCGGATTCAGCTTTTGCAAAACGTTCCTGCAATTTTTCTTCAGAGTCTGTTCCTCTACCACGCAGGCGTGCTTTTAAAACTTCTAAGGAAGGAGGTTGCACAAAAATAGATAAGGCTTCGTCTGGAAACTTTGAACGCAAACGAAGTCCTCCAATCACATCAATATCAAAAATAACATGTTTACCCTGTGCCCAGATACGTTCTACTTCAGAACGTAATGTTCCATAAAATGTACCTGAATATACTTCTTCGAATTCGATGAACTCTTGTTTCGCAATCTTATGTAGAAAGTCTTCTTTTGATATAAAGTAATAATCTTTGCCATCTATTTCTTCACCGCGCGGTTCGCGTGTACTAGCAGAAATAGAAAACTCCAACTTATCACCATGTTTACTTAATAGATTCTTTACGATTGTTGTTTTACCTGCTCCTGATGGTGCCGAGAATATAATTAACTTACCTGCCATTCCTATAATACGTTGAGCAATTGCTCTTTAATTTTTTCTAATTCTTCTTTCATTTTTACCACGATCTGCTGAATACCAGCGTGGTTGGCTTTTGATCCTAGCGTATTGATCTCTCTACCCATTTCTTGAGAAATAAATCCTAATTTCTTACCATTAGAATCAGATGCTTTCAAAGCTTTTTGAAAATAGGTACAGTGAGAGCGTAGACGAACTTTCTCTTCTGTTATATCTAATTTGTCGATATAATAGATCAATTCTTGTTCGAAACGGTTTTTATCAACGTTTTCCTTACCTACAGTTTCCTCCAGGTAATGGCCTATACGTTCGCGTATTAAAGGAATACGGTCCATTTCAACAGCTTCGACTTCTGTTAAATAAGTTAAGATCAATTCAACACGATCTGTCAGGTCCTGTGAAAGAACTGCTCCTTCATCTGCTCTGAAAATATTAAATTGCTCTACTGCCGCGTAAAATGCTTCTAATAATAATCGTGATTCTTCTTCATCAACTTCATTATCATTATTAGCAATTACTTCGGGCATATTAAGAGCCAATTCGAAAAGAGAAACTTGTTTATCTCCCAGTTCAAAAGCAATTTGTTGTAATTGAGTATAGTATTTTTTTAGCAAATCTGCATTAATTGTCGATGCTTTTGCCGTTTGATCAGAATATTCAACGTTTACAGAAAGGTTCACCTTACCTCTTTCAATAAGTTTACTGCACTCTGTACGTAAAGTCAATTCCTTGTCCGAAACTGCTTTTGGTAAACGCAGATTTAATTCAAGAAATTTAGAATTCAAGGATTTAATCTCGACGCTGTACTTAACTTTTCCATTGTCTTTTACAGCTGTGCCGTATCCTGTCATTGATTTTATCATATGCAAAGGTAAGAAACATTCCAATAATGCATAATATCAAGACTATAAATTGATTAATTTACCAATCATGCTTGGCAATAATGACACATAAATAACTTTTTTGATGTCCTTTCTTTCCTGTAGTAACAAAACCAATACCGATATCATATAAAGAGGCATTCCATTCGTCCATCCCTAATAGATGTTTTCGATGATGATAACCGGGCGCTTCTTTACCAATAATTAAACCTTTTATTGCGTCTGTGGCACTTGGCCAATTCCAGGCAATAGACTCAAAATTATTTGCGCGCTTATTTTTTAGCCATTTGGCATTCAAATCATAACCTGCTTGCTGCATATAATAATTAGGACCTATACCATCTGGATTGACATGGTCAAAATAATTTCGCTTTGCCATATCCTTGGCCCGCGATTCGGCAACCTCAGCGAGCCTCTTATTCCAATTCAGTGACTTTTGTGTCACTTTATTCAAATTGAATAGACCGAGCTTCTTTTTATACCGTTCAGGATTTTTACGGATTTCATTAAGAAGATGATAGGCTTCTTTTGCCTGCTTTTTTTCGACTCTTACTTGTGCTGATGATAATGAAAATAGTAGACTTAAACTGAAAATTAATAGGTACTTCATGTAAATAAATAGATGCTTCGTGTGAAATTCTTTCACAAAATAGACTCAAAAAAGGATCTTAGGTTTAGACCGTAGAAGATTTTTTATGATTAAAAAACTGTACCAGCACAGGTACAGCACTAATGATGATAACCAGGAAGACGACCAAAGAGAAATTATTCCTAACCATTGGGATTTGTCCAAAAAAATATCCTCCTAATAAAAATAAAGTGACCCATAATAGCCCTCCAAAAATATTATAGGTACCAAATTTAACATAAGTCATGTGGCTAACTCCTGCAAAAAAGGGTGCAAATGTGCGTACTATTGGAACAAAGCGGGCATAGATAATAGCTCTATTACCATGTTTAGTATAAAAAGACTGGGTGTTGATTAAATATTCGGGTTTAAATATTTTAGACTTTGACCTGAAAACTCGATGTCCCAAATATTTTCCAATTTCATAATTAACAAAGTCTCCTAAAACTGCTGCTGTCACTAACACCAACCAAAATAAAGACAAAGATAGATCGCTTTCTGGAAGAGCAATAATAGCTCCTAATGCAAATAATACCGAATCTCCTGGTAAAAATGGTGTTATAACAAGACCTGTTTCAGCAAACACAATTAAGAATATAATCAGATAAGTCCATCCTTGATAATCATGAACAATTTGAATAAGATGTTTATCAATATGTAAAATAAAATCAATGAGATTTGTGATAATATCCATTTAAAATGCATGTTTAATAAAATCAAACACTTACTGTTTTGATCATCGAACCTTATTGGGTTACAAATACCTTATTTTATGATATGATACTAAAAAATTGCCTGTAATAAAAAAGGAAGCTTTTAGGCTTCCTTCTTACTTTTAAATTTTTCTTTTAAGACTTCAAAGACAATCGGCAATACTGATAATAAGATAATCAACAGCACTACTTTTGAAAAATTATCTCTGATGATCGGTATATTACCTAAAAAATATCCTGCTAATGTAATCCCTACGACCCAGAGAATTGCTCCAATAACATTATAAGTTATAAAAGTGCCATAATGCATTCTTCCAATTCCTCCTACAAATGGAGCCAGTGTTCTGACAATAGGCACAAAGCGTGCAATTACAATTGTTTTACTACCATACTTTTCATAAAAAGTATGTGTCTTTTGAATCTGCTCGTCTTTGATTACCTGCTTACCAAATAGTTTAAATTTGGTCATCTGCATTCCAAATCGCTTCCCGATGGCATAATTAAGAGAATCTCCCGATACCGCGGCTACTAATAAGATAGCAATCATCAACCAGACATTAAGTTCATTTGGCTGTGCTGCTAGCATTCCTGCTGCAAATAGTAAAGAATCGCCTGGTAAAAATGGCATCACAACAACTCCTGTTTCAACAAAAATGATCAGAAATAAGATGAGATATGTCCACGTTTTATAATCATTTACGATCTCAAGTAAATGTTTATCAATATGCAGAACAAAATCAATGATATGCGCTATAACCTCCAAAACAGTGCGATTAACCGATGTTATTTAACATAACTGGCATAACCAGCATTAAAATATCTTCATTTTCTTCTGCTACTGCTGGAATTAGCAAACCTGCACGATTGGCTGTACTCATTTCAATGACTACTTCTTCGCTAGCTAGATTGTTTAACATCTCCACTAAAAATTTAGCGTTGAAACCAATTTCCATATCTTCCCCTTCAAACTGACATCCTAAGCGCTCATGAGCTTCATTAGAAAAATCAAGATCTTCAGCAGAAATATTCAATTCACTACCTGAGATTTTCAAACGTACCTGATGCGTTGTTTTATTCGCAAAAATAACAACACGACGTAACGTATTTAAAAATAGTAAACGGTCAACAGTTAACTTATTTGGATTCACCTGCGGAATTACAGCTTCGTAATCTGGGTAACGCTCATCAATCAAACGACAAATTAAATTGATGTTACCAAAACTAAAAAATGCATTTGTCGAATTATATTCAATCGAAACATTGATATCTTCTGATGGCAAAGATGATTTTAATAAAGACAATGCTTTTTTTGGAAGAATTAATGAAGCAGGCTTTTCTACGCCAATATCAGAACGTCTGTAGCGTACCAGTTTATGTGCATCTGTAGATACAAACGTTACGGCCTTATCTCCCAATTGAACTAACACACCTGACATTGCCGGTCTTAACTCATCATTACTAACAGCAAATATTGTTTTACTAATTGCCTCTGCTAGTATTGGAGCAGGCATATGAACAGTATGCGCATTGTCAATTACTGGAATTTTAGGGAAATCCTCAGGATTCTCACCACTCAACTTATATTTACCGTCACCGGCACTGATCTCGATCGCTAGCGTATTATTATCAACAAAAAAAGCAACTGGTTGATCTGGTAATGTTTTTAAGGTCTCTATTAAAATTTTAGAAGGCATCGCTACTTTTCCTTCTTCTTTAGCCTCAATTTGCAATGACGTAACCATGCTTGTCTGCAAATCTGTCGCAGATATTGTTAACGTATTGTCTTTTATTTCAAAAAGAAAGTTCTCTAAAATGGGTAGAACTGTACTACTACTTGAAGCGCCATTAATAGCTTGAAGTTGTTTTAATAAAATCGATGTGGATACTATAAATCTCATTTCCTAAAATTATGAATTATATCTGCAATATTACGCAAAAGAATCTACATTTTTAGAAGGTGTATATCCAAATAGCGGAAAATTAACTGTATAAACTTTATCTTGCTACAGGTTAGTAAATAATTGAATTTCAATAAAATTGACATCATATATCCCATTTATATTTTGAATATAAATAAATGCTGTCTATTATTTATTACATTTGTATAGACTAGGAGTAGTATATGCAATTTAGGGATATTATTGGACATGATTTAGTTAAAACTCATCTGATCAGCACAGTTCGTGAAAACCGTGTGAGTCATGCGCAATTATTTCTTGGACCAGAAGGTTCTGGCTCACTAGCTTTAGCTTTAGCTTACGCACAATTTATTAATTGCGAAAATAAAGCCGAGTTTGATAGTTGCGGTTTATGCTCATCCTGTAGGAAATATAATAAACTTATACATCCGGATCTGCATTTTTCTTATCCTTTTATTGCGAAGCATAAGGAGGATAATGCTGCGACATTTATTGAGAATTGGCGAAAAGCATTTTTGAATAATCCGTACCTAAGTTTAGAAAATTGGCGACAACAACTTGATGCCGACAATAAGCAGGTTAACATCAATATTGCTGAAGCGCATGAAATAATCAAAAAATTAAGTTTAAAGTCTTTTGAGGCTGAATTTAAAGTTTTGATTATGTGGCTACCTGAATATTTAGAAAAAGAAGGTAACGCCTTATTAAAATTGATTGAGGAACCCCCAGAAAAAACATTGTTCCTTTTGGTGGCTGAAAATCAGAATAAAATATTAAACACGATTATTTCGAGAACACAGCTCGTTAAAATTAATAAATTGAGTCATCAAGCGATTACATCGTATTTAATAGAAAATAAAAACCTCGAAGAATCTGAAGCAAGAGATATTGCTTTTATAGCTGACGGTAACGTACAGGAAGCTATAAATATGATCGATACGCAGACAAACAACCATTTCAATTTATTGGTTAAATGGTTACGGCTTATTGTTCAGGATTCTGGTCTAAATATCATCAGCATTTGCGAGGAGGAATTGGCTAAATTAGGTCGTGAAAATCAAAAAACGTTTTTGATGTATGCTATTAATATCATGCGTCAAATTATTTTAATTAAACTCGATCTTTCAAACTTAGTATTTCTATCCGCGCATGAACTTGATTTTGTAAACAAGTTTGCTACTCATTATACCATCGAACAAATTGAAGAAACAATTAATTTGTTTGAAACAACACACTATAGTGTGGAAAGAAATGCAAATCCTAAAATATTATTTTTAGATTTATCTTTGCAATTAGTATTAATGTTTAAATACAAAACGTTTCCGAAAGGAACTCAATATATATAGAAAACTATGGGATGTGGCAGTTGCTCATCCGGCGGAGGTTGTGGAAGTACGACGACAGTGGGCGGTACTCCAGCAGGTTGCCAAAATAATGGCTCTTGCATGACTAGCGGATGTAATAAATTAGATGTATATGACTGGCTATCTGATATGGATATGCCATCCAACTATAAACCTTTTGACATTGTAGAAGTTCGATTTAAGGGATCCCGAAAGGATTTCTTTGTCAATTCAGACAATCTATATTTAGAAATAGGTGAAATGGTTGCTGTAGAACCTACTACAGGCGGATATGATATAGGACACGTTTCTCTAACTGGCGAACTCGTTCGCTTACAGTTAAAGAAAAACAATGTAAGTTTAGAGAGTGTTACCAAAAAAATCTACCGTAAACCTACTGAGGCCGATGTTGAAAAATTCAATATGGCAAAAGATCTGGAATGGGAGACGATGCATAAAGCGCGTAATTTAGCTTTAGAATTGGGACTTTCCATGAAAATTTCTGATGTAGATTATCAAGGTGATAAAACAAAGGCAACTTTCTACTATACAGCAGAAGGTCGTGTGGATTTCCGTGAGTTAATTAAAAGAATGGCGGAGTCATTCCGTATTCGAATAGAAATGCGACAGATTGGTATGAGACAAGAAGCAAGCCGCTTAGGTGGTATAGGTTCTTGTGGTCGCGAATTATGTTGTTCGACATGGTTAACAGATTTTAAAACTGTTTCAACTTCTGCAGCTAGATATCAAAATCTATCGCTTAATACGCTAAAATTAGCGGGTCAATGCGGTAAATTGAAGTGTTGCTTAAATTACGAATTGGATAGTTATATGGATGCTTTAAAGGATATTCCTAATAATGTAGACCGTATTGAAACTTTGAAAGGAAATGCATATTTGCAAAAAACCGACATTTTCAAGAAAATGATGTGGTTCTCTTATCCTGGAGCTGAGAGTTGGATTGCACTTCCTGTGGATCAGGTCAAAGAACTAATCGAGAAGAATAAACAGGGCATTAAAGTTGAAGAGTTGATCACAACTGTTGATACTGAGATCAAAGAGGAAAAAATTGTTAATTATGATTACGAGAACGTAGTCGGTCAAGATAGCTTAACCCGTCTGGACGAAAAAAACAAAAGAAAAAGAAATAATAAAGGTAGATCCAAACCTAACAATCGTGCAAAAACTGTTGCGGAACCTAATGTAAAAACGCAACCGGTAAAGCTAGAGAAACCGCAACAAAAGCAGGATAAAAATACAAAGGTTTTAAATGTAGACAAAACTACTGCTTCTGCCCAAAGTAAAGAAGGTACAGGAAGTAAGCCAAAAAGACGTTTCAATAAGAATCGAAATAATAGAAATAAAGGCAATAACACTGATCCTTCAGCTGAATAATAAGTTATTGCATTAATTGGCGAGAATAGCTATTCTCGCCAATTTTATAGACTTAAATAAGAATGAAAAACAACGCGTTTCTAATTGGCTTTATAATGATAATACTATTGGGTGCTTGCGATTCCAATACCATTATTGATAAAAATGTCAATATTAACAACAAAGAATGGCTCCATTCTGATAAACCAAGCTTTAACATACATATTTCAGATATCTCTAAAAAATATGACGTTTGGTTAAATGTTCGACACACGGCAAAATACCCTTATTCTAACCTTTTTGTTTTAGTACATGAAAAAGGTCCCAAAACTAAAGAATACAGCTATAGAAAAGCGCTCAAATTAGCAGAAGCTGATGGAAAATGGACAGGAAAAAGCGCAGGTTCTTTATATACGCAGCGTAGCCTTATTCATCAAAATTATACGTTCCCAGATACCGGTATTTACCAATTCACTTTTGAACAGAATATGCGCGACAATCCGCTTGTAGAAATAAGTGACGTTGGATTAAATATTATGAGCAAATAAAATGAATTTTCTTCGATTACTATTATTCCCTTTTGCAATACTATACGGATTTATCATCTGGATCAGAAATCGATTATTTGACCTCCAGATACTAAAATCTAAAACTTATTCCATACCGACTATCGTTGTTGGCAACCTTGCCATTGGAGGTACAGGAAAGAGTCCTATGACGGAGTTTATTATTAAAATCCTTAAAGATAAAAGATGTATCGCTACCTTGAGTCGGGGATATGGACGTAAAACCAAAGGTTTTAAATATGTTACCGTCTCTTCAACTGCTGATGAAGTAGGTGACGAACCTTTACAATTCAAAAATAAATTTTCAGATATTACAGTTGCTGTTTGTGAAGACAGATGCTTAGGGGTTGAAACATTAATGGATAATCATGATGTTATTATTCTAGATGATGCTTTTCAGCACCGTAAGCTAAAACCTACATTTTCAATACTCTTATTCGATTATCATTCTTGCCTCAATCCCATGTTTGTACTTCCCATGGGTAATTTTAGAGATCTTCCAGGAGAATCTAAACGCGCAGATCTGATTATGGTTACAAAAACTCCTGCTTCAGTTACGCTTCAAGAGAAAGCAATTATTAAAAGAAAACTAGAATGTAAAAGTGGTCTTTCAAATATTTTTTTCACTTCCATACACTACGGTGAGCTAGTATATCTGAATACAACTAGGATTGAAATGAACGCCAATACGACAGTATTATTACTTACAGGTATAGCGAACCCAAAACCTTTATTAGATTACCTTACAGGGCTTGTAAAAGGTATAGAGCATCTTGGTTTCTCTGATCACCATGCCTATACATCAAATGATATATTGACAGTCAAACAGAAGTTTAATCAGATCAAAAATCCTTTTAAATTAATTATAACTACAGAAAAGGATGCACAAAGAATCCGTACTCCTGAATACTTAGCTTTAGTAGAGAGCTTACCTATAGCTTACATTCCCATCGAAATAGCATTTGAAGATCAGGAATATCGAAATATTATTGAACAACAACTTCTATCTATCTGTGACAGAAGTGTTAATGAATCTTAAATTTTCACATCACTTAAACTTTACTAAATATCATTTGTCTTCTTATTGGCGACTAAACTAGTTGACATAAAAAATAAGTAAACTAATAAAATGATATGAAAAATTTAAAATCAAGTTTAATGGGAGCTTTTATGTTATTGGCTGTAACAGCTATGGCACAAGAGAGACAACGTAATGGTGGTCAGCAGCGATCTCCTGAAGACCAAGCTAAAAATATGGTAGAAAGATTAGATAAGCAATTAAAATTATCACAAAATCAAAAAGATTCAATCTATGTATATAGCTTGGAACTGTCCAAAAAGCAACAAGATATTTTTAAGAATACAGATGACCGTAAAGCAGCTTTCGAAAAATTGCAACCTCTTCGTTCTTCAACCGACGTAAAAATCAAATCATTTTTAAATGCTGAACAAAGTAAATCTTACGACGCATTACAAAAAGAAATGCTAGAACGTAGGCAACAAAGACAAAAATCAAACTAATTTGATTATAATTATTGACAAAAGGTTCAACTTCACGGTTGAACCTTTTTTTATTAAAAACTGATTTTCAATAACTTAAAACGTTAATTTTGTTAAAACTTTGTTAAAGTAACAGATTTGATACAATAAAAAGCAGTAGTTTTTAGTTTTAGTAGTAGAATTTAAGAATTGAATATTTACACTAAAAATAACAGTCATGAAAAAATTATTTTTAACAGGGATCGGGTTTTTATTAGCACTCAGTTTAACATTTGCCCAACAAGCTAGTCCAGAAGAAACAGCTACTCAGGTAACGACGGAATTAACGCAAAAATTAAGTTTGACAGACGAGCAGAAAACTGCCGCTTATACAATTACGCTAGATCAGGCAAAAGCTGAGGCTGCTTTACTGCAGGATACTACGGCTACTAAAGAAGTATTAACAGAACAATTTACTAAATTACAAGCTGATGCAGATGCAAAGGTTGATGCATTACTAACAGAGGATCAAAAAGAATTATTCAAAAAAGTGGTGGCAGAAAGACCTGCTAAAGTTATTCCAGAAGTAGCACCTAAGCCGGTCAAGGAAGAGCAAAAAGAAAATACAGAAGAAACAACACAATAGTATAAGAGCTTGTTCATAAACGTTATCCAATTTGGATAAAAAAAGGGATTCTAATTAGAATCCCTTTTTTGTCTTATATCTTTATGTATGGATGATATTAAGCTTTTAGCTTTTTCATAATATCATTTACATACGTTTTAAACTTCTTATCTGTCTCAATTAGATCTTCTACTGTCTGACAAGCATAAATTACCGTAGAGTGGTCGCGACCACCGAAGAATGAACCAATTGTTTTCAATGACGATTTTGTATGGTTCTTAGCCAGATACATTGAAATCTGTCTAGCTTGTACGATTTCTCTTTTACGAACTTTAGATTTAACCATTTCTACTGGAACTTCAAAATACTCACAAACGAGCTTTTGAATAAATTCCATTGAAATTTCCTTATGCGTGTTTTTAACAAAGTTCTTAAGCATTGATTTAGCTAGATTTAAATCAATCTCTTTTTTATTTAATGTTGACTGCGCTAATAAAGAAACCATAGCTCCTTCTAGTTCACGAACACTGTTGTCAATTTGATTTGCAACATATTCTACAACATTTTCTGGTAATTCAATTCCATCAGAATACATTTTCTTTTTCAAAATAGCCATTCTTGTTTCCAAATCTGGAATTTGAATATCAGCAGAAAGACCCCATTTGAAACGGCTTAATAAACGTTCTTCTAATCCTGCTAAATCTTTAGGAGCTTTATCAGATGTTAAGATTACTTGTTTTCCAGACTGATGCAAATGATTGAAAATATGGAAAAATATATCTTGTGTTTTCTCTTTACCAGCGAAGTTATGTACATCATCCATGATGATCACATCCATTGCCTGATAAAAATTCACAAAATCATTAATGGTATTATTTTTAAGTGAATCTACGAATTGTTGGCAAAATTTCTCACAAGAAACATAGATCACCAACTTATCTGGTAGATTTCTTTTGATTTCATTACCGATAGCTTGTGCTAAGTGAGTCTTTCCTAGTCCTACAGCTCCATAAATCATCAATGGGTTGAATGAGGTACCTCCAGGTTTATTTGCCACAGCAAAGCCCGCAGATCTCGCCAAACGGTTACACTCGCCTTCAATAAAATTATCAAAGGTGTAATTTTGATTTAATTGAGGATCAACCTGTAGTTTCTTTAATCCTGGTATTACAAATGGATTCTTGATATCTTTATTTAAAGATACAGGAACAGGTATAGATTGTTTCTTACCTTCTGCACCATTGCCATTGGAAGGGATATTTGTTGTATAAGGAATTGAAGCTGATGACTTCTCAACCACGATATTGTATTCCAACCTACCAAGCTCACCTAAAAACTTTTTAACAGTCTTACGAAGGATACCAACATAGTGCTCCTCCAACCATTCGTAAAAAAATAAACTAGGTACTTGAATAGTCAAAACGTCACCCTCCAAACGTACTGCTTTCACAGGCTCAAACCAGGTTTTAAAACTTTGCGCTGGTATATTGTCTTTGATGATTGCAAGACAATTATTCCAAACACTTGTACTCGTTTTTTCCATTCTAAAATTCTTAATAAGTTGATTTCCAATAAGCGACCAAAAAAATGTTGATAACTTTCTCTTAAGACGAAGATGACAAAAAAAAATCAGCTAAAAAACTAAAATTTAAAATTAATTTAAATTCATTATTAATCAACTAGTTACATTAAAAAAATCGCTTTTTTTTGCAACTAATTTTAGCCTTATTTTTTTTTATTAACATTCCAAATTTTTTGTTATTTTTTTTAAAAAAAAGTAGTTTTTGGTCTATAATTCATGCAATATTCCATCCGTATAACGTTGCAAAATAATGATCGAATCTAGTAAACTATAAAAAAGGGAACTGCTGCCGGATGAATCTTTATAAAGTTAAACAAAAAAAGAGGAATCATGATGATATGATTCCTCTTTTTTATTTTTTTTACCAAACGAATTTAGCTAACCATCGTATCCGTTTTTATACCTTTTACTAATTTTCGACATTCGGCCATTATAGCGGCACTGTCGTAGTATGCTATATTCCATTGATCTTTCTGTTCGGCATGCTCGATGATAGCATCAGGGATACCTAATCTTACAACTTTACGACTGTATTGATGATCGGCCATAAATTCTAGAACAGCAGACCCAATTCCACCCTGCAAACAGCCATCTTCAACGGTAATGATATTTTCAAATTTTTGAAAAACTTTATGTAACAATTCTTCATCCAAAGGTTTAGCAAATCTTAAATCATAGTGAGCCGGATATATTCCTTCTTCAGCTAATTGCAAAATTGCTTTACTGGCTTCGTTACCAATTGCTCCAAAAGTTAAAATGGCAACAGCTTCTCCATCCTGAATTAATCTGCCTTTTCCAATTTCAATTTCTTTAAACGGTTTTTTCCAATCGACCATCACGCCGTTACCTCTTGGATAGCGAATTACAAAAGGACCTTTATTTTCTAATTGAGCAGTATACATCAAATTGCGTAACTCCTCTTCATTCATTGGAGCGGAAACCGTCATATTTGGTATACAGCGCATAAAAGCAATATCGTAAGCACCGTGATGTGTCGGACCATCCGCTCCTACTACACCGGCACGGTCCAGACAAAATACTACATTAAGATTCTGTAAGGCTACATCATGAATGACTTGGTCAAACGCACGCTGCATGAATGAGGAATAAATATT
The DNA here is from genome assembly GCF_012030425.1 of Sphingobacterium sp. B16(2022). GTDB lineage: Bacteria > Bacteroidota > Bacteroidia > Sphingobacteriales > Sphingobacteriaceae > Sphingobacterium > Sphingobacterium anhuiense. The sequence continues at coordinate 432,545 of NZ_JAAUVN010000004.1, forward strand.
ACAGAAAGGCATTAGCCCTTGGGTTGCTAGACCCGCACTGAATGTAACAGCATGTTGTTCTGCTATTCCTACATCAAATGATCGTTCTGGAAAAGCTTTCATCATAATATTCATCGATGATCCAGAAGGCATAGCAGGTGTAATACCCACTATTTTATCATTCTTCTCCGCAAGTTCTACCAATGTATTTCCAAAGACATCTTGATATTTCGGTGCTGTCGGTTTATCATTGACAGATTTTTTTATCTCGCCTGTTATTTTGTCAAATAAACCTGGGGCATGCCATTTGGTTTGATCTTTTTCTGCTAATGCATATCCCTTACCTTTAACAGTTACGCAATGTAACAACTTTGGCCCCGGGATATGGCGCAAATCTTCCAGTGTCTTTGCTAATTTTTTGACATCATGTCCATCAACAGGTCCAAAGTATCTGAAATTTAAAGATTCAAATAAATTAGCATTCTTGAGCAATGTCCCTTTTATGCTTTTTTCCAGCTTTTTAACAGCTCCTAAAGCATTCGGTCCCATCTCTGATATCTTGGATAAGACAGATGCAATATCGTCTCTGAAACGATTATATCGTTTTGAAGTTGTGATACTGGTTAAATACTCTTTTAATGCTCCTACATTAGGATCAATGGACATACAGTTATCATTGAGAATAACCAAAAGATTTGATTTCTCTATACCTGCATGATTCAAAGCTTCAAATGCCATACCTCCTGTCATAGCACCATCGCCAATAATCGCAATATGCTGACGATCTTTTTCTCCTTTGATCTGAGAAGCAACCGCCATACCTAATGCGGCAGAGATTGATGTTGACGAATGTCCTACTCCAAAAGCATCATAGATGGACTCTCCTCGTTTTGGAAAACCGGAAATACCATCGACAATTCTATTCGTATGAAAAGAATCTCTACGTCCTGTTAATATCTTATGCCCATAGGCCTGATGACCTACATCCCATATTAATTGATCATAGGGAGTATTCATGACATAATGTAATGCCACAGTCAATTCAACTACTCCCAAACTAGCTGCAAAGTGACCACCATTAACCGAAACTAAATCAATGATATATTGACGTAATTCCTGGCTGACTTGTTCCAGTTGGTCATCCTTGAGTTTTTTCAGATCAGAGGGATCATTGATTTTACTTAATAATTCTCCAGCATCAAACTGCATAGTATTGCTAATTACTTTAAAATATTGATACAAAATAACAACTAATTTATCACAACTTTCGTATTTATCATACTTTTTGTATTAGAAAATGAACAGTTGCAGAAGCTTTTAGTTTTAATAGTTTGAAATAAAAATGTTTGTATTATTATGTAAATTTGCTCTTGATATGCAAGTAGAAGAAGGATACGAAATAAAGTTACCCCAGTTTGAAGGCCCATTTGACCTTCTCTTATTTTTTATTGAAAGGGATGAATTAAATATTCATGAGATACCAATCTCAAAAATAACCGACGATTTCCTGTCATATGTCAACAAATTACAGGCATTAGACATGGAGATGGCCAGTGAATTTATTTTTGTGGCTTCGACCCTGATGCGTATAAAAGCTAAGATGCTTCTCCCACGCCCGGAATTGGATGATGATGAAAATGAAATCGATCCTAAAGAAGATTTAATCCAAAAATTAATTTTATACAAGCAGTTTAAGGATACCTGTGAGGATTTAAAATTATTGGAAGATGAGCGGCTTAAACTTTATAAACGGGGTAATATCAATTACGATATTAAACTTGCTAGGCCGGAGTCAAATACAGGCGAAGAATTAAACAGTTTTGATCTGTATAAATTGATGATGGTATACGAACGTGTCATGTTTCAATATGCTAATAGACCTGCGGAAGTAAAACATACTGTTATAAAACATCCTTATAGTATAGATCAACAAAAAAAGGCAATTGCAGATTTGATAGAAATAAATAGGCAACTCGATTTTCAATATATTCTAAAAAACTCTGAAAATAAGGTACAGTTCGTTTACAATTTCCTCGCGATCCTTGAAATGCTTCAACAAAAATTATTGCAAATAGAAATAGGTTTCGGCTATAACGAATTCAGTATCCGAAAAAGACGTGCAGATGAATTCGATCACATCGATATTGAAGAAGAATTAGCATCATAAATAGAAGAGGCGATAATCTGGATTATCGCCTCTTCTATTTATAGTATACAATACCCTTAGTCTTTAAATGCATTCCAACCTTGCGCCGTTATTGGATAGACCTTTCCAGATTTAGAAATCATTTGACATCCTTCACTTGCTTGTGTAATATGCCCAATAACAGTAATATCCATCGATCCTTTTATCTTATCATAATCAGCTTGTGGAATCGTGAACAATAATTCATAATCTTCTCCTCCATTCAACGCACAAACGGTTGGATCTATTCCAAATTCACGAGCTGTCTCATAAGTCATCGAATCCAGCGGTATTTTATCTTCGTAAAGTTTACAACCTTTATCAGATGCCTCACAAATATGTATAATCTCTGATGCCAATCCATCTGATACATCAATCATTGCATTCGGCTTAATACCGATTTTTGCTAATAATTCAACAATATCTCTTCTAGCCTCTGGTTTTAGCTGGCGCTCTACGATATAATCCTTACCTTCTAGATCTGGTTGTATATTCTGGTTCTCCAAGAAGATATTTTTCTCACGCTCTAGTAATTGTAGCCCAACATAAGCAGCGCCCAAATCGCCTGAAACACATAACAAGTCGCCTTCCTGTGCACCTGATCGATAGGCAATCTGATCTTCATCAGCAAAACCGATACTCGTTACCGAAATAACCAATCCTTGAACTGAAGCTGACGTATCCCCGCCAATAAGGTCCACATTATACTTTTTACAAGCAATCAGTGCACCTTGATAGATTTCTTCAACTGCTTCTAATGGAAATTTTGAGGATAACCCTATTGAGAATGTAATTTGCGATGCTGTTCCATTCATGGCATAGATATCACTCAAATTCACCTGTACAGCTTTATAGCCTAAATGTTTCAAAGGAACATAACGCAGATCAAAGTGGATACCCTCCAACAGAAGATCTGTTGAAATTAAAGTTTTCTTATTTGAAAAATCTAAAACAGCGGCATCGTCCCCGATACCTTTAAGGGTACTGGGTTCATTAATCTCGACAGCCTTCGTTAAATATGAAATTAAACCAAATTCACCCAACTCTCCTAAATTTGTTCTTTCTGTATTATCAAATTCTAACATATCTGTCTTTGTTTTATATTTTATAATCCTAATTGTGCGGATATTTCCAACATACGTTCAATAGGTCGTTGCGCACGGGCAATCATCGAATCATCTAGTGTTATTTCCGGACTTTCATACTTTAAGCAATTATAAAGCTTCTCCAACGTATTTAATTTCATATGTGGACAATCATTACACGCACAAGCATTATTTGGAGGCGCAGGAATGAAAGTTTTACCTGGACTAGCCTTTTGCATCTGATGGATAATTCCCGACTCTGTAGCGACTATATATGTGGTCGCAGGATCATTGATTGTAAACTTCAGCATTCCAGAGGTAGAACCTACATAATCTGCACTTGCTAAGATATGATCTTCACACTCCGGATGAGCAATGAATTTTGCATCGGGATGTTCAGCTCTTAAACGATCTATTTTATCCTGAGAAAAAATCTCATGCACCATACATGCACCATTCCATAAAACAAGATCTCTTCCTGTCTTCTTCTTTACATAGGCCCCAAGATTACGATCTGGTCCAAAAATGATCTTTTGATCTTTCGGTAGACTCTCCACAATCTCAACTGCATTACTAGAAGTACAGACAATATCAGATAGCGCTTTCAATTCTGCAGTACAGTTTACATACGTGATGACCAGATGATCGGGATACTGCTCCTTAAACTTAGCAAATAGATGAGGTGGACATGAATCCGACAATGAACAGCCTGCTTTGGCATCTGGAAGTAAAACTTTTTTTGATGGTGAAAGTATCTTTGCTGTTTCAGCCATAAAGTGCACTCCAGCGAAAACAATCACATCAGCATCGGTCTTTGCTGCTTCCTGAGATAAACCTAAACTATCACCAATATAGTCAGCTATATCTTGTATTTCCGCTTCTTGATAGTAATGTGCTAAAATGACGGCGTTTTTCTCTTCCTTAAGACGTTTGATCTCTTGTATCAAATCTAAGCTAGGATCTATAGGAGCATCAATATAGCCCTTAGCTTCAATATCGTAATTTACTAAATCCATTAATTCTTCTTCTTAATTTGATTTACGTTACAAAATTAAGAATAGTTCTTCAATAAATCTTTCAAATAGAAAATGATGTTTATAATTCCAACCGTAACTAACTGATAGTTACAAATAGTATATTAATATTCAGCTAATTAACACACTTATCAACATCTCAATAAAGCGTATTTTTACTATGTGTTAATAACAGGTGAAATTAAGGCTAAAATAACAATGTAAATACTTGTCATAAAGATAATTAACACACTTATCAACATTTCTTAAAAGGTGAATTTTAAGACTACAAAAACCTATCTAAATAGCACTGTATAGCAATATGAGATTTAAATATTCAATATAGTTGTCCACATAAATATAAATATCGAATTGTAAAGGCCTCAAAATTCAAATTAAAGGCTCTTAGAATCGAATATTTGGAATTTCACTTCTAAAATTATCAAATATCGCAGTATTGATCACAATATAGAATGGTGAGAATATCAAAGAATTTTAATGAAATGCTATAAATTAAAAAATCAAAGATGATTTTAATGCAAATCAATAGGACAAAGCTAAACTATTTTGAAGCTATACAAATAAATTACAGCAAAATTTATTCACAAAGTTTTCAAATATTTAAATGTAAGGGACTTAATTTTTAATATAAACGCTTGAGAAAACCTATACATCAACAGAAAAATTTTAAAAAAACAAATATTGCAAGTAAAACGCTTTTAAATACAAAAGATAAGGTTCGAAAAAAAAAAATTACTGAAAAGTGGAAGCGGCTATGATCATCGGCCATTACGATCTGAAGATGATATAAAAATATTTGACTGCTAATTTTTTAAAAAAAATAAAGCGACCATAGATAGAATTTTTTGAAAATAAAATTCTGATGAAGTAAATAAGAGATCCTCAAGGCGCCTAAAATCAAATTAAAGGCTTTGAAATTACAATGTAGAATAATTCATTTTTTATAAAAAAGTATATTCAATTCTAAGCGGGCTTATTTATAAAATAAACCACTTTAAAAGCTCAAATTTTTACAAAATCCAAAAAATTTTATAAAAATTCAAAGCTAAACGACTTTAATCGTAATAACATTTTCAAAAAAAAATTGAAAAATTTATTTTTTCAATTTCAAATTTCAAAAATATGATTTTTAAGAAGATGGTATTTAAGATCGGCAGGAGAGATTTCAATTAAAAATTTTGAAAATGCTGTATACACAATTACAAAAAAGACTGACCAAAGGGATCTCAGTGTAAAATGACCTAAAATTTTTCGTTTTAAATCTAGACCAATTTATAAAAAAACAAATTTCAGGTATTTAAGATTCAATATTTAGAATAATAAAAAAATAAAATCAAAATATTGAAATCTAAAGCCACTAAAATAGCCGATTAAGCTGTTTAACAGTTCATTATTTAGATTTTTAAATTAAAAAATAAGATTTATCGCATTCTAAAGGGGTTTAAAAATATTTTCAAAAGAAATAAAGCCCTTGAGAATTGAATATTTGATTTCAGTTTCAATACCTAATCAATAATCAAATTCTCAAAGACTCAAATTCAACTTGACAAAACTAAACAAAGAAAATCAAACGTATTCCACATTCTTTTTTTTTAATAAATAATAATCTTTTTTATATAAAAAGGTCTTATTGTTTATTAGTGTGTGGAAAATGGGGATAAAAGTGTGATTTTTTATTTTGATATGAAGATTTTATAAAGTTATTAACAATTTATTCACATTAATTTCATTTTAAAGGCCTGATTTTTAATTATCTGATTTTTCCTTGATTTTGTTTTCAATAAAAAAATGTGAATTTTTTTGATGTTAATTTATGTTGATAAACGAGCAGTTTTGTGCTAATAACTTTTAAGAATTTTGTGAGAAATAGGAGATATCAACAATAAAAAAAAAGTTATCATTTTTATTTAACCTTTTATTTACACGTTTTCCACATTTTTTGTTAATTTGAATAGTCAAAATGTGCTGGTCACATGTAATATTATTTTATGTCAGAAAAAAAGGTAGATTTCCTTGTAATTGGGTCTGGAATAGCGGGATTAAGCTTTGCTTTAAAAGCTGCTGATCATGGTAAAGTATTGATTGTCACAAAATCTAACGAAGATGAATCTAATACAAAATACGCACAAGGAGGAGTGGCCGCAGTTGTGGATAAGTCTGATAGCTTTGAGCAGCATATAATTGATACTCAGATTGCTGGGGATGGTTTATGCGATGTGAATATTGTGGAAAACGTAGTTCGGGAAGCTCCAGAACGTATTAACGAATTGATTTCATATGGAACTTCATTTGATAAATCGGACAGCGGATTTTATGATCTTGCGAAGGAGGGAGGTCATTCTGCCAATCGTATCTTGCATTATAAAGATATCACGGGGTATGAGATTGAAAGGTCTCTTTTGCAGAAAATACACGAGCATCCAAATATCGAAATGTTGACGCATTATTTCGCTATAGATTTAATAACACAGCACCATTTAGGTGAATTTGTCGATAAGCAAAGGAGCGATATTAAGTGTTTTGGCATCTATGCATTCAATACAAATACGCATCAGGTTGATAAGATTTTGAGCAAAACTACGGTGATGGCTTCTGGTGGTGCTGGCCATATATATGCAAGTACAACCAATCCAACTATTGCCACAGGTGACGGAATTGCCATGGTTTACCGTGCAAAAGGTAAGGTGCGAAATATGGAATTTATGCAATTTCATCCTACTGCTTTGTATAATCCGAGTGACTCACCAGCGTTTTTGGTTTCGGAAGCTGTGCGTGGTTTTGGCGGTATTCTAAGACGTATTAATGGGGATGATTTCATGGCTGAATACGATGAACGAGCTTCATTGGCACCTCGGGATATTGTGGCTCGAGCAATCGATGCCGAGATGAAAAAGTCAGGAATTGATTATGTTTATTTAGATATAACCCACCGTGAGAAGGAGGATATTATTAAACATTTTCCAAATATTTACGAGAAATGCTTGTCTATTGGACTCGACATGAGTAAGGATTTTATTCCTGTTACACCAGCTGCGCACTACTTATGCGGGGGTATCTATGTTGATGATTTTGGACGTAGCAGTATTCAAAATTTATATGCTTGTGGCGAATGTTCATCGACAGGTTTACATGGCGCAAATCGCCTAGCTTCCAACTCCCTGTTAGAAGCATTGGTATATGCGCATCGTATTTACCTGGATGCTACAAAAGTGATTTCTACAGCCGATTATGCAGTAGGAGTGCCAGAATGGGATGATTCAAAAGCAAAGCTTTCCAATGAAGATATTTTGGTTACCCATAATCTGCGAGAGTGTCAAAAAGTGATGAGTGATTATGTTGGCATTGTACGTTCAGATTTTAGATTAGAACGAGCACTCAATCGATTGCATTTATTGTATGGGGAGACTGAAGACTTTTATAGGCATACTAAATTGTCAGTTAAACTATGTGAGCTTAGAAATGTGATACAGGTGGCTTTCATTGTGACAAAATCTGCTTTGTTAAGAAAAGAAAGTAGGGGACTGCATTTTACAACAGATTATCCGCAACATGCTGATACTTTAACAGATACTTTATTTTAGAACAATTATGGCCTTCATATTACCAGTAAAGGGTATTAGCCCTAAATTTAAAGATAACTGCTTTATAGCGCCTAATTGTACTATTGTAGGTGATGTTGAGCTGGGAGAGCATTGTTCAGTTTGGTTTAATGCTGTCGTAAGAGGAGATGTAAATTATATCCGTATCGGTAATTATACCAATATTCAGGATGGGGTTGTTATTCATTGTACGTATCAAAAGGCTGGTACAACGATCGGTAACTATGTGAACATCGGCCATCAGGCGATGGTACATGGTTGTGTTGTACATGATTATGTGCTGATAGGTATGGGGGCCATTGTTATGGATAATGCTGTGCTAGAAAGCCATGTTATTATTGCAGCAGGAGCTGTTGTTTTGGAAAATACAGTATGTGAATCGGGGTATTTATATGCTGGAGTGCCGGCTAAAAAAATAAAAGCGATAACTGATGAACAAAAGTTATTGTTACAGCAGTTACCGCATAATTATGTGCTTTATAGTTCCTGGTTTGATTAATTCAAGTCGTTCAGTTCCTGTAAACTGAACGATTCATTTTGCTCCCAGTTAGCACGTATTGTAAAGGTTTTGTTTAAATATACTAGGGGTTCTGGTTGCGTTGATTTATAAACTTCTCCAGGATCCCAAATGCCATTCTTGTTATCGTCGCGTATTATTCTGATGGAATATTTACCACCGGGGAACTCTTTATAAGCTACTTTCCCGATTGAATTATTGAGAATATCTCTTCGGAATACTTTTTCTTTTTTCTCATCAATAAGTTCTACGATGTACTGTCTTGCACTGTCAATGGCAGTAAAAGTAAACGTTATATCGCCGTAATTATCACTATCATCATAAGCGAGTGTCAGCTTTTTCTCTTTATTTTTTTCACCGAAATAGCCTTGCATTGCGCCTTCTTCAAGAATAATTTCATAGTTTTTTTGCTTTCTCCAATTGTATCTTAAGTGATAAAGATTGGCAACATTAGTATCCAATTGGAGTTGAAAATTTGTTTTAGCAATGCTATCTTCTATCAATTTTACTTTGCTTTTATCTATTAATTTTATAGGTGTTAAAGATGATATTGTTAGATGTTTTACGCGGTCAACTTTACCTGTAGATGGAGAAGTTGTTGGAACAATTGATCTATCTAATTTCAGATTCGATTTCTTTACCAATATGGTATCAAGTACTGTATTGTTTTCTGATAAGACAAATTTTAAAGAATCTCTTTCCAGGTTATTAATAAAAATTAACGCTGAATCCTGTGCTTCCGAGTACTTAACAATTTTTGATTTATCATTTTCATCATCATTTAGTAGCACTAAGTTTGGCTTTTTAATACCCCTATTGAAAACTAAATGTATTCGTCCTGTGTTTTCAATTTTCTTGTCAACTACTCTAAATTTAAGTGGTGTACCTTTTGATATTTGAAGATTAATATTCGTTAGGTCTTTGTCCAATACAATGGAGTCTTTTAAGAAACCGATTAGTTCATCTGCGCCGTTATAGATACGGTCATTATTTGTTTCCTTTAGTGCATAAATGCGATAGGTATTAGCTCTTAGATTACTTATTTTAAAATTGCCAATTGTATCTGTTTGCGCAAAAATATTGGCTTTCTTTTTGCCAAATATAGAATCCTGACTGACTGGAATTAGTAATACCCGGACTTCCTTTTCTTTCTCCTTTGTCAAAGCGTTGGTTACATTTCCTGATATTGATAATGAATCAATCTGATCTCCTGTTGCAAATACATAACTGTAATTGATGATTGGATTACTCGCATTATAATCAACGAGACCCTTTCCAAAATTGATGGTATAGGTTGTATTCTGTTCTAAAGAATCTGGTAAGGTAATTTCGAGTACTTTCTTTTTAATTTTAAATTGTGGTGGCTTATCCATATCAGGAGAAACACTGATTTCCTTTTGCTGATTATTGAGTTTAATATACTCATCTAATGTGATGCTAATTTTTTTCTCTTTGAAATTTTTTGAGAAATTCTTAGGAAACTCATTGAGTACAACCGGTGCAATTGAATCTTTCGGTCCACCTGTTGGCTGCTTTATGCTTGCACATTGCACAGTTAATAAAATCAGAGAAGAAAACAAGCTTAAAAGCACTAACCTTGTGATTAGTGTGCTTTTAATGCTTTTTAAGCTTGTTTTATTTTTTTTTGAATGTTGACTCATAAATGAAATAATAATACTTTATATCGCTTTATTTTGCATTGATAATATTTATTATACAAGTAACTGTAAATCAGATTATTATGACATATGTACCATTAAAACACTGATATCGGATGGTGATACACCTGATATTCTGGATGCCTGGCCCAATGTTCTTGGTTTTACCTGAGCTAGTTTTTGTCTTGCTTCTATCGACAACGAAACTAAGGAAGAATAATCAAAATCTGGATTGATTTCTCTATCTTCCATTTTTTTCATTCTGTTTACGATTTCCATTTCTTTCTCGAAGTAGCTTTCATATTTGACTTTGATTTCCGCCTGCTCTATTGTCTCTTTGTCAAACTGGTTTAAATAGGATCCAAAATCTGAATCACCTTTCGCGAGGTCATAGATATTGATTTGTGGTCTTCCTAGTAAATTAACCAATTTTGTTTTTTGTGAAATCAAGCTTGATCCAACTTCGTCTAAGATAGGATTCATCTTATCTACTGTTGTTGAATTTTGTTTAAGATACTGAATAATATGATCTGAATTTTTAATTTTCTCATTTACTTTATTCAGTCGCTCATCTCCTACTAATCCTAATTTATGGGCAATCGGTGTTAATCTGATATCTGCATTATCTTGTCTTAGCAGTAAGCGGTGTTCTGCTCTGGAAGTAAACATGCGGTATGGCTCATCAGTTCCTTTTGTTACTAAGTCATCAATTAGTACGCCTATATAAGATTCAGATCTTTTTAAGATTAGTTCTTTATCATCATTAATGCGTTGATGTGCGTTGATACCTGCAATGAATCCTTGCGCTGCTGCTTCTTCATAACCTGTAGTACCATTAATCTGTCCTGCAAAAAAGAGATGCTTTACAATGAGTGTTTCCAAAGTTAGATCAAGTTGCATAGGTGGAAAGAAATCATATTCTATAGCATAACCTGGTCTGTACATTCTTGCATTTTCAAAACCTGGGATCAATTGTAAAGCTTTTTGTTGCACGTCTTCCGGTAAAGAAGTGGAGAAGCCATTAACATAAATTTCATTGGTAGTCCATCCTTCTGGTTCTACAAAAATCTGATGTCTTTCACGTTCTGCAAAGCGATTGATTTTGTCTTCTATCGAAGGACAGTAACGTGGGCCGAGACCTTTAATTCTACCTGTGAACATAGGCGATCTTTCAAAACCTGTTTTCAACATTTCATGTACTTTATCATTGGTATATGTGATCCAGCAACAGCGTTGCTCTGTCGGTAATGGAGTATCTGTATAAGAGAACCGACCTCGATTATCGTCGCCCCATTGCTCTTCCATCAAGGCATAATTTAAGCTTCTTCCATCGATTCGCGGAGGTGTTCCGGTTTTCATTCTACCGGACTCGAAGCCTAGTGATACAAGTTGTTCTGTTAAACCTGTTGCTGCCTTCTCTCCTGTTCTCCCGCCACCGAATTTCTTTTCGCCAATGTGAATGACTCCATTTAGAAAAGTTCCATTTGTTAGGACTACTGCGTCTGCTTCTATTTCTATTCCTAAAGAAGTGATGACACCGCAAGCTTTTCCATTTTTAACGATCACTTCTTTCACGGTATCTTGCCACATGTCTAATGTTGGCAGAGCTTCCAGTTGTAATCTCCATTCTTCTGCGAATCGCATACGATCATTCTGCGTTCTGGGACTCCACATGGCAGGTCCTTTCGACAGATTAAGCATTCTAAATTGAATAGTTGATTTATCTGCGATGATACCCGTATAGCCACCCATGGCATCAATCTCTCTTACGATTTGTCCTTTTGCTACTCCACCTATTGCTGGATTACAACTCATCTGTGCGATTACTCCCATATTCATTGTAATGAGAAGTACAGATGAACCTAGGTTTGCAGCTGCCGCCGCGGCTTCACAGCCGGCATGTCCTGCACCAACTACGATAACGTTATATTTTTTAAACATCTTATTTTATTTCAAAGTTCCACGTGAAACGGCGGAATTGATTGTTTAGTTTTTATTATTTATGACACTACGTTTCACGTGAAACGTAGTGTGTTATTTTTACATCAGTTCTGCTAGACTCAACCATCTTTCAGATTTGACGTCTATACTATTTTGTATATCTTCTATTTCTTTTGCTATACTTGATAGTTGTACATGGTCAACCGTAGAATGAAGTGTATCGTTTTTTTCTACCAAGAGTTCTTCCAATTGCTGTATTTCTTTTTCCAGTTTATCGTACTCCAATTGCTCTTTATATGAAAGCTTTTTCTTTTCTTCCTTTACTTCTTCTTTCTTTTGAACAGGAATATCTTTTTTCTGTTTTTGTTCTTTTAGTAAGATATCCTGCTCTGTTTTATAATCGGCATAATTACCATTATAGATATCAATTTTTCCCTCTCCCTCAAATATGAATAATTGCTCTGTCAATTTATCTAGTAGATATCTATCGTGAGAAACTAATATAAGTACGCCATTATAGTTCATTAAGAAATCTTCTAGAACATTTAAGGTGTCAATATCAAGATCGTTTGATGGCTCATCGAGTATTAGGAAGTTCGGGTTTAACATCAGCACGCGCATTAGTTGTAGACGCTTACGCTCACCCCCACTCAACTTGCTTACAAAACCAAATTGTTTTTCAGGAGGAAACAAAAAGTGTGTCAACAATTGTGAAGCAGTGATCACTTCACCATTTGCCATCTTGATATATTCTGCTACATTTTTTACAACATCTAGAACTCGATCTCCTTCACTTACTTCTAAACCACCTTGTTTGTAATATCCATAAACGGTCGTTTCACCTACAGCAATACTACCACTAGTCGGTACTTCATTTTTGGTAATTAAATTTAGAAAAGTAGATTTACCTGTTCCATTCTTACCGGCTAATCCAATACGGTCACCTTTTTTGAAAACATAAGAGAAATCACTGATGATGACTTTATCTCCATAATTTTTAGAGACATTTTCCAATTCTAAAATTTTAGAGCCTTGTCTACTTATTTTAACACTTAACTGAACAGAGTCATTTGCTTTTTGAGCTTTGGATTTATCTTCAAGCTCATAGTAAGCATCTATTCTAGATTTTGATTTTGTACCACGTGCTTGCGGCTGTCTTCTCATCCATTCTAGTTCCCGACGTAATAGATTTCTACTTCTTTCTACCATTACTGCGTCGATCGCTTCGCGATCAGATTTTTTCTCGAGGAAGTATGAATAGTTTCCTTTATAAGTAAACAGCTTTCCCCTATCCAATTCTCTGATCTCTGTACAAATGTTATCTAAAAAATAACGATCATGGGTAACCAGTAATACAGTTTTATTTCCTGTTGTCAAAAGTTTTTCAAGCCATTCTATTGTTTCAATATCCAAATGGTTGGTAGGCTCATCTAGAATGTAAACATCCGGTTCGTCTATTAAAAGTTTTGCTAGAGCTAGTCGCTTACGTTGTCCTCCCGAAAGACTCTTTATATCTTGATGAAAATCGACAATATTAAGTCTATTCAAAATAGTCTTAATATTATACTCATACTCCCATGCATTGAGGGTTGTTATTTTTTCTGTCAGCTCTTCTAATTTATTCTGATCAATTTCTGGCATAGCCAAAAGCTCTTCATAATCTCTAATTAATCGCTGTTCTTCGTTGTCAGTTGAATATATAAAATCGTTAATGGAGGTTAATCCATCATATTTAGGATCTTGATCTAAAAAACCAATCTTGATACCTTTTTCTTTAACAACTTTTCCGGAGGTAGGCTCTAATTTGCCACCTAATATGGAGAGAAGGGTTGATTTTCCTGTTCCGTTGATACCTACTAAGGCTACTCGATCCCCTTTTAGAAGTCCAAAATGTAAATCTTTAAAAAGCCATCTATCATGAAATGAATGACTTACTTGTTCAGTTGCTAATATACTCACGTTAATTTCCTAATTTTTCTTGTTCAATAAATTGCATAATTTATACATAAGAAAAACATAAAATACTGATTATTAGTATTTTGTGTTTTTCTTGTGTTTTTCAATACACCTCTATGTATTAAAAACTATGAATGTCTACCCTCTAGTATAAATAACTTTGATGGTAGTAAATTATATGCAAAAGTTAGCACATTGCTAACGTATTATTTTATTAAGAATAAATGACAGTTGGTCATTTAATAGGAGATTTTAAATGTTGGTCCCTAGCAACAGTATGTCCAAGTTATTCAAGCAGATTTTATCACATGTAAAATCAATCGCGATGAATAAGGAAGATATATGAATTTGATTATTTAGAAAATAATTTCCACTCACAAATGTATCACGCAAAAGTAAGTAATTTTCGCCTTTTATATGTAATCTTTGGAGAAGATCTGGATAAGATGAAATGCAGGTGATAATGATCTAGTTCAATACGTAATTTGCAATCAAGTTAAATCTAGGGATGTCAACTTTGAATGAAGAGTCGTCTATCAATTTGATCATATTAAAGTAACCTTCCATATAGCCCATCTCACTTTTTAAATTGCATCCTGATGTATATTGATGCATTTGACCTGGCTCAATAATGGGCTGTTCTCCGACCACACCGTCACCATATACTTCATTATGATCTCCGATTGAATCGAAAATATCCCAGTAGCGGCTCATGAGCTGAATACTTGAATCACTTAAGTTTTCTATACTTATTAGATAAGCAAACATAAAATGATCTCTTTCTGGATTAGAATATTCAGGTTGAAAAACGCATTCTACTGAAATTTTTATTCCTTCTGTTATTTGAGTTGTCATATATAGTTTTTTTGCTATGCAACTAAGTTACTAATAATGAGTTTAAATACTCAAAAAAATGATAAGGTTTTACATTATATTGAAAAATGCATCTGTTATGAAAGACAATTTAGTAGGTTTGTAAATATGCAAAAAGGTACACTATTTTTGATTCCGGTTCCTCTTAGCGAGGAAGCATCAGCAAAATCTTTCACTTCCTATTTAGTGGAGACAATAAATAGCTTGGATGAATATATTGTAGAGAATGAGAAGACAGCACGTAAGTTTCTTAAACAAGCTGGACTTAATATTCCTCAAAAGGATTTGATCATTTATGATTATGGTAAGCATGCAAGAGATAAAGGAAACATTAAAGATTTTTTCAAGGGCTTACTAGCAGGTAAAAATGTCGGTCTCATGTCCGAAGCTGGTTGCCCAGGTGTTGCTGACCCCGGTGCTGATATTGTGGCTGAAGCACATCGTCAAGGAATTAAGATTGTGCCATTAGTTGGGCCTAGTTCTATTTTATTAGCCTTAATGGCTTCGGGTTTTAGTGGACAAAAATTTGCTTTCCAAGGATATCTACCTATTGATAAAACAGATCGTTCAAGACGTATAAAAGAATTGGAACTACAGGCATCAAAGGAAGATCAGACACAAATTTTTATAGAAACTCCTTTCAGAAATAATCAATTACTGGCCGAATTATTAAAAACATGTAAAGGACAAACTAAACTTTGTGTTGCATGTGATCTCACAGATGATGCTGAATTTATTAAAACATTGACTATTGATCAATGGAAAAAGAGATCCGATGATTTTCATAAAAGACCTGCTATATTTTTGCTTTACTAGTAATGGTCTCCCCTACCCTAGTGTGGTAAGTTCGCATACTGAAATTAAAAACCTCACTGAGGTGTTTTAAACGGGGTGAAATACGGTGAGTAAGTACTTATTTACTCTGTTATTTTATCTGTTGATAACGAATAGTTTTTGAAACGCGTTGTATTAAATGATTCCATGTAGATTGCAATCATTATCTCAGTTGTATACGGCATACTATGCTTTTGAAATACACGTCTGATTATTAATTAGATATATTTTTTATATGAACTTTATTTTTCATAAAACTTGCTAAGTTGCAGGAATACAGTTGGATAATAATCTAATAAATCCCCCACTCTTTCACTATTTGGGAATAGGTTAAAGCTTTTAATATAAATATCATTTTAAGGGTAATTGATCAAAATCGACGAATAAAGAATTTAAAAGAATTGGTATCTTTACTGCATAACGAGAATTAGCACAGATGGATCAAGTAGAATTACAAGAACAGTTATTGAAGGAAATTTCAAAGCCGGAGTTTATCTATACAGTAATTGCAATTTATATTATTCGTATTGTTATTTGGCTGTTTTTAGCCAATACGATGAGAAAGACATTATTATTGGTGTCAGAAGAAAATCAATGTATAAAACCTAATCAGGTATTTGGTATCGCTATTCCTTTATTTAATATTTATTGGAATTTTGAAGTAGCAAGACGTTTACGGGATTCGTTAATTAATGAATTTTTTGATCGTAAAATCGCTGTAGATGAATCTCCGACATTTAAGAAAGGTTCACTATATGGCTGGATATATTTGGCGACAAATATTCCATTACCCCCATTTATATCTGTTGTTGCTATTATTTTTCATTTTGTAACCATGATTAATTATTGGGTTGATATCAAAAATTATAAGCGTATATTAGAGCAACATAATACTTTTAGGGATCAAGAAGAATTAGAGAATAAACATGAAGATTAAGGAAATTACTGCTTATCTGGAAAGGATAGCACCATTAGATCTACAGGAGTCGTATGACAATTGCGGTTTAATCGTGGGAGATCCGGATCAAGAACTTTCAAAAATATTGATTTCTTTAGATTGTACTGAAGAGGTAGTTGATGATGCAATTGCTAAAGGATGTAATTTAATTGTTTCTCATCATCCTATTGTTTTTAAAGGTCTGAAGAAATTTAATGGTAACAATTACGTAGAGCGTACTGTTATAAAAGCAATTCAACATGATATTGCGCTGTATGCTATTCATACGAATCTGGATAATATAACAGGTGGTGTTAATTCAAAGATAGCCTCCCTGTTAAATCTTCAAAATCAGGCTATTTTAGAACCTAAATCTAATCTTTTGTATAAACTTGTGGTCTATGTCCCACGAAGCCATGTCGAATTGGTTAGAGAAGCTCTATTTGATGCTGGCGCAGGTAAAGTTGGGACCAAATACGATCAATGCAGTTTTAATAATGCCGGTTATGGTACATTTAGACCTCATGGCGAAGCACAACCAACTATTGGGGAAATTGGGCTACAAGAAAGAGTGGAAGAGACCAGAATTGAAGTTGTTTATACAAAAGCTATTGAACGTAAAGTTCTTTTGGCTATGTATGAATCACATCCTTATGAAGAAGTTGCTTACGATACGCTTAAACTGGAAAATAAAAATCAAGAAGTCGGAGCTGGAGTTATTGGAAATTTAGAAAGTCCTATGTCTGAACAGGATTTTTTAGCCTATTTAAAAAATAATTTAAACCTGCAGGTTATTAGACATACTGCTCTACAGGGTAAACCTGTGTCAAGGGTTGCCGTATGTGGTGGTGCCGGTGGATTTTTATTAAATACCGCAAAGCGGTCTGGAGCGGATTTTTTTGTTACAGCCGATTATAAATATCATGAATTTTTTGATGCAGAAAATCAAATTGTGATTGCAGATATCGGTCATTATGAAAGCGAACAATTTACGCAAGAATTATTGTTCGATATAATTACAGAAAAATTTCCTAACTTTGCAGTCCTAATAACAGAAGTAGATACAAATCCTATAAAACACTATTGTTGATGGAACAAACCGTAGAACAAAAATTGAAAGCATTATGGTTATTACAGGCCATACATACTAAAGTAGATAAAATTCGCCAAATTAGAGGAGAATTACCTATCGAGGTTGCAGATCTTGAAGATGAAATTGCGGGTTTAGAAACACGTATCGAAAAGATCAGAACAGACTTAGATGAGTTAGAAGATTCGATCGTTAAGCGTAAGAACATGATTAAAGACGCTCAATTGGCTATCAAAAAATATGAAAGTCAACTGAACGAAGTAAAAAATAATCGTGAATATGATGCTATTTCGAAAGAAATTGAAATTCAAGGATTAGAAATCCAAGTTTGTGAAAAAAGAATTAAAGAATTCGAATTCGAAATTCGCAATAAAACAGAAAACTACGATACGACAGTATCTAATTTAGAGTATAGTAAAGGTGAGTTAGAAGGTAAAAAGAAAGAATTGGAAACAATTACTTCTGAAACTCAAAAAGATGAAGATGATTTGTTGGCTAAAGCTGAAAAAGCGGAAGCTAACATTGATGAACGCTTAAATAAAGTTTATTACCGTTTACGTAATTCATTCAAGAATGGTCTTGCAGTTGTTTCAATTGACCGTGATAGCTGTTCAGGATGTCATAATAAAATTCCTGCACAACTACAATCTGAGATTCGTCAACGTAAGAAAATTATTATCTGTGAACACTGTGGACGTGTTTTAGTAGACGAAGGTGTTGTTTTAGAAATAGAACAAGACTACGGTTTCTAAAAAACAGCCTTATATTGATATTTAAGCCCCAATTTTTTAATTGGGGCTTTTTTATTGCAACTTAATTGATATACATAATTTATTGATAAATTATTGGTTATTTTTACAGCACAATAAAAACCCTATTTTATCTTTAAATATATGTTAAAACCTAAACTTCGATTTTTAGGATTAGTAATGGCTTTATCGGGTGCTTTTTCAGTAGAAGCACAAGAAACTTTGTTATTGAGAAGTCCTAGTATTAGCGCCGAAAATATTGCTTTCGTATATGGAGGTGATATTTGGATTTCGGATAAATCTGGAGCAAATCCAAGAAGATTAACGACAAATCCTGGTGTTGAACAAAGCCCCATCTTCTCACCGGATGGAAAACAGATTGCTTTTACGGGTAATTATGATGGTAATACAGACGTTTATGTCATGCCGATTGAAGGTGGTGAACCTAAACGTATTACTTTTCATCCCGCATCTGATGTGCTGCGAGGCTGGCTAAATAATAATGAAGTATATTATACCACAACCCGCGAATACAATTATGCATTAAGTCCACGTTTATATTCTTCATCTGTTACTGGATTGACATTGGACAAATCGCTTCCTATGCCAGAGGCTTATCAGGGTAGCCCTTCTAAAGATGGACGCTATTGGGCTTATATAAAAAATACAGATCCTACGGAACGTGACCGTGTTGCTTTTAAGCGCTATAGAGGCGGTGGTATGCCATCCATTTGGATTTTCGACACAAAGAGTAATCAAATCGAAATAATCCCTGGAGAGCGCTGCAATGACGTTAAGCCGGTATGGTTGGATAATAAGGTTTACTTCCTTTCAGATAGAGATAAAATTGTCAATATTTTCTCGTACGATGTCAAATCAAAAAAAATCGATAAAATTACCAATTTTACTGACTATGACGTCAGAACATTGACGGGCAACGGATCGGAATTGACCTTTGAACAAGAAGGAAGAGTACACATTTACAATATCAATTCAAAGTCTTCTACAGCATTAAAAATTAATGTGAGTAATGATGCGTTGTATAAAAGACCACATTATGATAATATGCGTGATGATATTCGCACTTTGAACATTTCCCCTACCGGGCAACGTGCTCTTATAGAAGCGAGAGGAGAAATATTCTCTGTACCTAAAGAAAAAGGCGAAGCGCGCAATATTTCAAATTCTCCAGGCGCACATGACCGCTTTCCAAGCTGGTCTCCGAACGGGAAATGGATTTCCTATATTTCGAGTGAAAAAGGGAAATATGTACTTCAATTACGCGATCAATTTGGAAAAGATGAACCTCTAATGTATACTTTAGGTGAAGCTAATTTTTATTTTGAACCTACCTGGTCTCCTGATTCTAAGAAATTGTTTTATAACGATTCTCACTTGAATTTATTTTACATTGATATCGATAGTAAAAAGATAGTCAAGGTAGATTCGGATACAGAAAGTGCTCAGACTGGACGTGTTTTTAATCATTTCCAACCAAGTTGGTCACCTGATTCGAAGTGGATTTCTTACATTAAAACACTTCCAAATTCCGTTTCGGCAGTATTTTTATATCATCTTGACAGTAAAAAAAGCACACAGATTACCGATGGTATGAGTGCGGTTCGATCGACTTCATTTAGTCGAGATGGTAAGTATCTTTTTTTCACAGCAAGTACAAATGTAGGACTAACAAATTCTGGACTGCATATGTCAGCAACAGAGCGTCGTGCTAATTATGAAGCATATGCATTCATTTTATCCAGTAAAACACCTTCTATTTTCAAAAATGAAAGTGATGAAGAAACGATAAAAGAAGAGAAAGAGGAGTCGGAAAAGCCTAAAGAAACAGCAAAGGCTAATAAAAAGAAAAAAGACGAGAAGAAAGAAGAACCAAACAAAGAACCTTCAAAACCTGCGGTACAGCCTACAGAAATAGATTTTGATCATATCAATAATCGAATTGTTGCGCTTCCATTAGGTGATGGTATTTATGGTATCAATGGATCTGTCGTCAATCAATTGACATATGTCAAGAATGGGACACTCTATGCTTATGATTTTACAGATTTCAAAGAAAAAGATCTTGTCGCAGGTATCCGCTCATATGCTATCAGTGCCGACGGTAAGAAAATGATTATTCAGACCAGTGCAGGTATTAATATTGTAACAGCAGGTCAAAAAGTGGCAAGTCCTACAACTGGTGTATTGAAATTGGATAATATCAAACAATTAGTTGATCCTGTTGCTGAGTGGAAACAAATATTCGATGAAGTATGGGCAATGCAGAAAGATTATTTCTACGTTGAAAATATGCATGGAGCAGATTGGAATGCTGTAAAAACGAAATATGAGAAGTTCTTGCCTTATGTAAGTCACCGTTCTGATTTAGGTTATTTATTGAACGAAATGATGGGCGAAATGGTTGTTGGACATAATTATATTTATCCAGGTGATCAACCTAGTGGTCCTTCGGTTAGTGTGGGTGTTTTAGGAGCTGATTATTCTATTGATAAAGGTTTTTATAAGCTTGATAAGATTTTTACACGCTTAGATTGGAATCCATCATTTAAAGCGCCTTTGTCTGAACCGGGATTAAATATCAAATCGGGAATGTACTTAGTAGCAGTAAATGGTACAGCAGTTACTGCCGATATGGACTTGTACAGTTTATTTGATAATACTGTTGGTAAACAGGTAAGTATTAAAGTCAATACAAAACCTAGTTTAGTTGGAGCTAAAGAATATGTGGTTAAACCAATATCATTTTCTGATGAGATGAGTTTAAGAAGCACCGAGTGGATGGAGCGGAACAGAAAACGTGTGGAAGAATTAAGCAAGGGTCAGATCGCGTATATTTATATGCCTAATACAGGTGGAGAAGGATACACTGCTTTCAATCGCTATTATTTCTCTCAGATGGATAAAAAAGCGGTATTAATTGATGAGCGTAATAATGGTGGCGGTTGGGTGGCCGATTACGTTATCGATTTATTATCCCGTGATTTAATCGCTGGATGGGGAATACGTGACGGAAAGGGATTCAATACGCCAGGTAATGGAATTTATGGGCCAAAAGCAATGATTATTAATGAAAATGCGGGTTCCGGAGGAGATATGATGCCTTATATGTTCCGCCACAAAGGATTAGGAAAATTGGTAGGCCGTACCACTATGGGTATTTTAGTTGGTATCAGCGGTTATCCTCCTTTATTGGATGGAGGAAGAATCACTTCACCAAACTTTGGTGTATACGATTTGAAAGGCAATTATATCATCGAAAATGAAGGTGTTGCTCCAGATATTTTCGTCGAGCAAACACCTAAGGATTTGATAGAAGGTCGTGATCCACAATTGGAAAAAACGGTTCAGATCTTGTTGGAAGAAATGAAAAATTATCCCTACAAGAACATGAAAAAACCGGCTGATCCAATTCGGGTTAATTAATTGAAAAATATGGAAATCCCGTTTCATTTTAAATGAAACGGGATTTTTTTGGTTTACAGGTTTCTATATCCAGATAGACGTTGTTCTAGATGCAGCATGATAGCTTAAAGTAGATCTTTTAGAAGATTTTGAGGTAATAAATTTTAATTGTAATATATTTATGAAATAAATTAAAAGTACTACATGGAAGAATTAGTGACAAAGATAAATCCCGGAAAATCTTTATTTAGATTATTGCTTTACATGATCGTTTTGGGTGTAAGTATTCAATTGGTATTGATGGGATTATCACTATTGGTTATGAAGATTTTGTCTCCCGAGAGCCCGTTCAGTTTATCTTTTTTTCAAGAAAATACAGTGGCACTCAAAGGGATGTTGTTGATCAGTAGTGTTACAACATTTATTTTACCAGCTTGGATCTTATATCGTAGCGAATCAGGCATTCATCCCTATTTTGAAAGAATAAATAAGGTTTCATCATTACAATATCTTTTTGTCTTTGCGGCCATGCTATGTTTCATTCCTATGATGTCATTGCTTGCGTATTGGAATGAATCTATGCAATTGCCCGATAGTCTTCGAGGTGTACAGCAGTGGATGCGTGCTAGTGAAGATAGTGCCGCTGTAATGACTAAACAAATTGTAGAGGAGTCAACTTGGGGCGGTTTATTGATCAATCTGATCATTTTAGCAGTGGTGCCAGCCGTAGGTGAAGAAATGGTTTTTAGAGGCTGTCTACAAAACATTTTTGGTCGTTGGATATGGAATAAGCACGTGGTCATTTGGTTAGTAGCAATAATCTTTAGTGCATTTCATATGCAGTTCTTTGGATTTATTCCTAGAATGCTTCTTGGTGCCTTTTTTGGATATCTCTATGTTTGGAGTAGAAACATATATTTGCCTATTTTTGGCCATTTTATTAATAATGCAAGTGCCACCATTACAGCGTTTTATTATACAAGAAAAGGGATACCTTTCGAAGAAATGAATAACTTTGAACAAGAACCAATTTGGGTTTACCTTGCAAGCTTAATATTTACTGTTATTTTTGTAGTATTATATTATCGTTCAACTAAAA
This sequence comes from Sphingobacterium sp. B16(2022), assembly GCF_012030425.1. Classification (GTDB taxonomy): domain Bacteria; phylum Bacteroidota; class Bacteroidia; order Sphingobacteriales; family Sphingobacteriaceae; genus Sphingobacterium; species Sphingobacterium anhuiense. Next base: position 455,504 of record NZ_JAAUVN010000004.1, read on the forward strand.
AAATCCCATATGGAGCAAGGCTGGAAGAAGATTAAAGTTTATACTAATGCAATAGAAGCTGAGATCGTTAAACAAATGTTAGAAGAAAGCGGGATACCTGCTATTGTATTAAATAAGCAGGACTCATCATACCTTGTATTTGGTAAGATTGAGCTTTATGTGAATCAACAAGATGAGCAACAGGCATTAGTTTTAATCGAATCTACGACAGAAAGCGAAGATTAGTATGAAAACTAGAGCTATTACAGGATTTTTCTTTATCATCGTCATGGTTGGGGCTATGCTGCTGGGCGACGCAGTTTTCCTTGGATTTTTTTCTTTATTAAGCGCCTGGTGTCTGTATGAGTTTTATGGTATTGTTAGCTCAGAAGATCGTAGACCAAGTAAAGCTTTAGGTATATTGACTACAGTTGTTTTATTTAGTACAACAGCGTTATATAGTTTAGGCATTTTTGAGGCGAAGTATATTTTGTTATGCATCCCTTTTCTTTTAGCGATCTATATACAAGCTCTTTATCAAAAGCGTGATTTCCCCTTTAATGATATCGGCTTTACCATTTTAGGTATTCTGTATGTTGGATTTCCTTTTTATTGTTTTACAAGATTAGGCTATATAGGTGGCTCATTTAATCATTTTTTACCTTTGGGTTTTATGATTTTACTTTGGACGAGTGATACAGGGGCTTATTTAGCTGGGAGATCCTTGGGAAAACATAAACTTTTTGAGCGAATTTCTCCAAAGAAAACCTGGGAAGGTTTTATTGGTGGTATTGTATTGGCAGTTCTTGTATCTTTATGTTTAGCACATTATTTTGAAACAATACCGCAATGGCAATGGATTATTGTAGCAATGATAATTGCTGTATTTGGTACATTGGGTGATTTGGTAGAATCGATGCTTAAAAGAAGCTTAAATGTGAAAGATTCTGGACATATATTACCTGGACACGGAGGTTTATTAGATCGATTCGACGGTTTATTAATCGCTGGACCTTTGGTATATTTATTTTTGTTTTTAGTAAATTAAGATCATATTTATGGGACATATTAATCAAAATACGTTTAAATTTTTAAAAGATTTACAAAATAACAATACCCGTGAATGGTTTGCAGAAGAGAAAGAACGTTATGAAGCGGCTTTAGCTGATGTTCGTTTGTTTGTGGCTGATTTGATTAATAGCCTGTCTCAATTTGATCCTCATATTACGACCGATATTCAGGCTAATAAATGTTTGTTTCGTATCTATCGTGATACGCGTTTTTCAAAAGACAAAACACCCTATAAAAATTGGTTCGGTGCAGGTATTTCCAAAGATGGCCGTAAATTGGACGGACCAGAATATTATATCCACATCTCTCCAGATAATTCATTTATTGCCTGTGGTTACTGGAGACCAGAAAAAAAACATTTAGATGCTATTCGTCAGGAAATAGATTATAACGAAGAGAAATTTAATGCAATTATAGCAGATTTACAGAAAAAAAGTGGTCTTACTTTAGAAGAAGAAGACAAACTAAAACGCCCCCCTGCTGGTTATGAGGCAACACATCCTTCAATTGAATTTTTAAAATTAAAGAGCTTTGTTGCACACAAAAGCTTATCCAATAGCGCTCTGACTGATAAAAATGCTTTGAATAATATCATTGCATTATATAAAACAATGCTTCCTTTGAAGCAGTATCTACACGAAGCTATTGATAATGATTAGTTGTTATTGAGGTAAGCTAATTTTACCCATACAGACTGCAGGAGAATCTTTTATTTGACTTACATTGTCTCGGTCGCCAACCAATGTTTCATTAGCCAGTAGGGCAAATAACACAGCTTCTTTAGCGTCGGGATCAATGCCTAGTATTCCAAATGAGGAGACTTTATGATGAGGCAATCCTGCTTTGATTTTAGCGACCAATAGCGGATTGTGTAAACCTCCCCCACTGATGTAGATATGTACATTGCTTAATGTTTTTGATAGCTTATGGATTGCGTCAATGATGCATGTTGCAGTAAATTGATTTAAAGTGGCCATGATATCTTCAGGAATCATATAAAGATTATTGGATGCTATCTGACATTTTTTTAGATAATCCAAATTAAAGAGCTCCGGACCAGTTGTTTTAGGGAATTCATCTTGTAGAAATGGTTCTTTTAAAAGCTCATTTAAAAGTCCCTCATTGATAGTTCCTTGTGTAGCGATGTTTGCATCCTTATCCATCTCTATATCAAATTTTTCTTTTGCAAACTGATTCATAATGGTATTTCCGGGGCCAATATCTGTTGCAAAAGCTTTCAAATCACTTTCTTGGCTAGGTATAAATGTATAATTAGCAATGCCACCGATATTCAATAAAAATCGATTTTCTTTCCTATCCGAAAACAGTAAGTAATCGCCGTAGGCCGCCAGAGGTGCACCTTCACCACCTGCAGCGATGTGTTTTTGTCTAAAATCTGATAGTGTAATAATACCAGTTTTTACAGCAATATGATCGCCATCCCCGATTTGAAGAGTGCTGTTGGGCATTAATTGATCATCTGTAAGGCTTTGTGGAGCGTGGTATACTGTCTGCCCATGGCTAGCAATACAATCAATTTCTGAATGTGGAATCCCCCATTTTTCAAGAGCCTGATTAATCAGTGCTGCATGTACATTTCCGACGTAAGCATGAAGTCCGCAGAGCAGCTGTTGATCAATTGTACGCTTTGCAAAAACACCTCTTACGTATTTTCTAAACTCATCCTGATAGTCCATTGTAATAAAATTATCCACGCTAATTTGTGTAGACTTACCACTATTACTTATTCTACAAAGTGCAATATCAAGACCATCCAATGAAGTCCCTGACATAAGTCCTATTATAAAACGACTATCTTTTTTTGCGATTTTGTAAAGCTTTTCAATCATTGAGTTCATACCTTAAAAGTAGGAACAAAATATGATAGAGTACACAAGATTTTTGTGATATAAATATATTTTGTAACTTCATGGCGTAATTAAATAGAAGATTAAAAAAAAGTAAAATGAATTTTCCAGCAGAATTAAAATACACTAAAGATCACGAATGGATTCGTGTTGAAGGTGATGAGGCCGTTATTGGTATTACTGATTTCGCACAACGTGAGTTAGGTGATATCGTATTTGTAGACATCAACACAATTGGTGAAGAAGTGGCTGCAAACGAAATCTTTGGAACAATCGAGGCAGTAAAAACGGTTTCTGATTTATTCATTCCTGTTACAGCAACAGTGTTAGCTGTTAACGAGGCAATCGATGCATCACCAGAATTAGTAAACTCAGATCCTTATGGAGAGGGTTGGATTATTCGTATCAAATTAAATGATGTAGCTGACGTTGATGCTTTATTAACTGCTGATCAATATAAAGAAGAAATTAACGCGTAATTTTAACATTTACGTTCAATAAAACCACAAAAGAGCTGTCATTGACAGCTCTTTTGTGGTTTATAGGATTTCTATTTTGCTGGTGACTTCAACCTCTTCATTTTTTACTTTTGTTTCGAGCGTAAGCGCTTTTAAATAATGAGTTTTAGGATTTAATAGGTATTGGCCAGTGATTGATCCGACAGTTTGGCCTTCTGCCGTTATACTTCCTTCTGAAGTAATCGATATACCCTCTGCTGAGATACTTTTTAGGGTGTATGTTTGTTCTATTGGGCCTAGAGACTTATTATTTGCTGTTGCTTTCCATTGTTCTCCAACTTTTAATTCTCTATTTGGGTATTCAAACGCTGCTTCTTTGAGCATATTGGCATCAAACAGATCATTATCATCAGGTAAATCTTCGACATCTTTTATTTTTCCATTTAAACCCATCACAGCCACGATAGGGGTCTCCAGCAAAGTTTTAACTTTTTCATGGATCTGTTTGGAAAGTTCATTGGCTTCCGGATTCTTGGAATCATAGTTGACGGTCATCATTCCTGCATCCATTGCCATGATCATTGCTGTATATTTCGTTGCATAGGTCAATGTACTGTCTGTAGCATTGGTGTTTGTTGTCTCGCACAACATGGTTGCATCGATCATAGTACTTTGAGCACCAGCATTGACATCTATAGTCATGTGCATTTTTTGTGAAAAGGGATTATTAAGATCGGGTTTCAGCTTTAATAAAACTTTGTCTTGAGCAATTAATGTCGTAATAATAAAGAACGACAAAAAAGCGAGCGATAGGGTCTTGATCATTTAAGATTAGTTAGTAAAATATCCCCTAAATTAAAAAAGACCTTTGGTATTACCAAAGGTCTTTTTTGATTTAAGCAATTAGATGCTTTTATTTTTTGATGTAAGCAACTTCTTTTACAGCTTTTACAACTTTAGCAACACTTGGAAGAGCTGCTTCAATTAATGTAGCTGCATATGGAAGAGGAACATCTGCTGCTGTAATACGAACGATTGGAGCATCTAAATAATCAAATGCATTACGTTGTACAGAATATGTTATTTCAGATGAAATAGACGCTAATGGCCAAGCTTCTTCCACAATTACCAAACGGTTTGTTTTCTTAACAGACTCGATAATAGTTGGGTAATCTATTGGACGAACAGAACGTAAGTCAATTACTTCCACATTGATACCTTCTTTTGTCAATTCTTCAACAGCAGGTAATACAACACGTGGAACCATTTTACCGAAAGATACGATGGTTACATCAGTACCTTCTTTAACAACATTTGCTTTACCTATTGGTAAGTAATATTCTTCTTCAGGCACGTGACCTTTATCACCATACATAACCTCAGATTCCATAAAAATAACTGGATCTGGATCAATCATAGCAGATTTTAATAAACCTTTCGCATCATAAGGATTTGAAGGAACAACAACTTTTAATCCTGGAGTATTTGCATACCAGTTCTCAAAATTTTGAGAGTGCTGTGCTCCCAATTGCCCTGCATTACCAGTTGGACCACGGAATACTATTGGAATAGAGAATTGACCTCCACTCATGGAACGAATCTTTGCAGCAGCATTGATAATTTGGTCAATCGCAACTAAAGAAAAGTTGAAAGTCATGAATTCAACGATTGGTTTTAAACCGTTCATCGCAGCACCGACTGCTATACCTGCAAAACCTAATTCTGCAATAGGTGTATCTATCACGCGTTTAGCTCCGAATTCATCCAGCATACCTTGGCTCACTTTATAAGCACCATTGTATTCTGCAACTTCTTCTCCTAATAAAAATATTGTTTCGTCTTTACGCATTTCCTCGTTCATCGCTTCACGAAGTGCTTCTCTGAATTGTATCTCTCTCATCAGTTGTAAAATAGTGTCAAATTTTAGATTACAAATCTACTATTTATTATTGATATTTTGAAGGTTATTCATCGCTAAATATCTGCTTTTATGTCATTTTTTAATAACAGGATGGCGAAAACAGTAATAAAATTCAAAAATTAAACTTTATCTATTTTACACAAAATTTCGAAAAGAACCGCATTGCTATTGTGGATAGCGAGCGGTACGTTCCACGTGGCACGATTTCGCTTCTCTACATAATTAGATATTCCACGGATCTGTATGGTTTGAATTTTTGCTTCAGATGCAACTAAAAAAACAGATCCTCCTTCCATGGATTCAATCAGAGCATTGGGTATTTGTATCAGTAATTTCGAAATTTCTAATTCATTTCCATGCACCTTATTAACTGTTACACCTAGCCCTGTTGGTAATGCATGCACCAGTTCCTTAGTTGTCTTATTTTGTGTGGCCACATAATGAGCGTTACCAAATCCAAGTTCATCAATCGGAATGAATCTCTCATCATCTTCTGCTCCTAATTCTGAGAAGATCTCGCGATCGATTGAAACGACCGCCCCTATTGGTAATGATCGATTAAAGCAGCCACCAATACCGATATTAATGATAAGATCATATTGATTATTTGCAAGATGTTTTCCAAGCCGATAAGCTGTTTGTACCATACCTACTTCCGTTATTAAATAGTCGGTATTCGGATATGCAGCAATACGATCAAGGAAGGGTTGAATTTCGAATCGAGTTGCTGCTACTATAAGTGTTTTCATGTGGGATAACCTTTGTACAATATTAATCAATATTTACGCAAATGTGATGGTAATCATTTCGTTGAAAGCGATATTTTGGTTGCAAACACGTATCTTTGTGGTATTATGGTATATATCACTCGTCGTGAGCGCTTTTGCGCTGCACATAAGCTTTACCGCGAAGATTGGAGTATTGAGAAAAACGAAAATGTTTTCGGAAACTGTTCAAATGTTAATTGGCATGGTCATAATTATGATTTGTTTGTGACGGTCAAAGGTGACGTAAATCCAACAACAGGTTTTCTGATTGACTTAAAATTGATGAAAACCATTATTTTGGAAAATATCGTAAATAAAGTCGATCACAAAAATATTAACCTTGATGTTGATTTTATGAAAGATAAGATGGCTTCTACAGAAAATATAGCAATTGCTATATTTGAGGTATTGAAACCATTATTTGAAGAACAAAAAGTGCAGTTGCACAGCATTCGCCTTCATGAAACAGAAAATAATTACGTCGAATATTTTGGCGACTAATCTTATACACTAATTTATTTAATTACTATGAGTAATCACTCATTTGAAGAAGAAGAGTTAGACGGCTACGTGAAAATTGATCAATATAATCAAGAAAAAGTTGGTCGTATTGCCGCTCATTATACAGATATTTTAGAATCTCTAGGAGAAGATCCGAATCGTGAGGGATTATTGAAAACACCAGAACGTGTAGCAAAAGCTTTGCAGTTTTTAACTCATGGATATGATATTGATCCTGCTAAAGTATTACAAGGTGCTATGTTTGAGGAAGACTATAGCCAGATGGTTGTGGTGAAGGATATTGAAGTGTATTCGATGTGCGAACACCATATGTTGCCATTCTTTGGTAAAGCGCATATTGCTTATATTCCTAATGGTCATATCGTTGGATTGAGCAAAATTCCACGCGTTGTAGATATCTTTGCACGTCGACTACAAGTTCAAGAACGTCTTACCAATGAAATCCGTGACTGTATTCAAGAAACCTTAGGAGCAAAGGGTGTGGCTGTGGTGATCGAATGTAAGCATATGTGTATGGCTATGCGAGGCATTCAGAAGCAAAATTCTGTCACTACAACATCAGCATTTACAGGAGCTTTTCAAAACGATGTAACGCGTTCGGAATTCTTAAAACTAATTACTGCAAATTTGACGTAATTCAATAAAAAAATAACAAAATTTAAAGTCCAATCTTCCTATGATGATTGGACTTTTTTTTCTTTGAAAATTCAAAGAATTTAAAAAATCACGATTTTTTAAAAGTGTCATTATGCTTCATAAAGGCGGATGCGATTTTTTATGTAACATCTGACTAAATATTAATTACCTAATTATCAGCGGTTTGTATTTTATTTTTTCTGATTATAAATCATGTTCAGTAATTTTGTTGTTATGGACATTTGTAATGAGCATTTAGAATCTTACTTAGAGCGCACATGTGACGAAGAAAATCCGTTGCTAAAAAGCGTCAATAGGGAGACCTATTTGAAGGAAACAATGCCTCATATGTTATCCGGACATTACCAAGGAAGGGTGCTTGCTATGCTTAGTAAATTAGCTGCTCCAAATACTATTTTGGAAATCGGTACGTTTACTGGATATGCTACTTTATGCCTTGCAGAAGGCTTGTCTAAAAAGGGGATTTTACATACGGTAGATGTTAATGCAGAACAGGAGGAGCGTGTACAGGGATATTTTGACAGATCTGAATATGCGTCTCAAATTAAATACCATATTGGTGATGCTGCAGAAGTAATTCCGAAGATCGAAGGTAGTTTTGATCTGGTTTTTATAGATGCTGATAAAAAACGTAATCATTACTATTACGAATTAATTTTAGATAGAGTCCCGTCTGGAGGACTGATTTTAATCGATAATGTCTTGTGGAAAGGCAAAGTATTAGATGAAAATCCAGACAATCAAACAAAGCAAATCATAGATTTGAATGAACAATTAGCTCAGGACCAGCGCATCGAAAAGGTTTTATTGCCGATTCGAGATGGACTTTTTGTATTACGCAAAAAGTAATTAGTGGACTAAATGATTCTTTATGAATTTTAAAACATTAAAAAACTATGTTGCTGTATTAATTTTGATCGTCAGTAGTTATGCTACTGCATCCGCTCAAAGCAATCAATTTTATATTGATAAATACAGCCCCGTAGCACAAGAGATGATGCAAGAACATGGTGTTCCAGCATCAGTAATTTTAGCTATTGCAATGCATGAAAGTGCACATGGAAATAGTAAGATTGCAAAAAATTTAAATAATCACTTCGGTATTAAAGGAAAAAATAATAGCAAAGTGATTAATTCAGCATATAAAGGTTATAAATCAGTACTTGATTCTTATAATGACTTTATATCGTTGGTTAAAAGAAAGAAAACCACGACTCCCTTATTTGAGGAAAATCGAGGACAAAACTACAAAGCTTGGGTAGGTGCTTTAGCAAAAGCAGGATATTCAAGAACTAAAGATTGGTCTGCGAAGGTTATCAAAACAATTGAAATGTATGATTTAGATAGTTTTGATAAAAATCCGACCACAATATCTAGGAAACTCACCGCTTCTAAGTAATGCTACTCATCCAATGAAAAAAATTGCTTTTATCCTACTTGCCCTTACTGTTTTTTTTAGTTCATGCTCATCCAAAAAAAACACCGTCTATAAAAGCAAAAATCATCAAGGCTCTACCTCTTCCAATCGTCCTAGTAAGTTAAGACCAGCTGTTTCAGGAAATGCTTATGTTGAGAAATATAAAGATATTGCTATTTCAGAAATGAATAAGTACGGTATTCCTGCGAGTATCAAATTGGCACAAGCATTATTAGAATCTGGAAATGGCAATAGCTACCTCGCTACCGAAGCCAATAATCACTTTGGAATCAAATGTGGAGGTGTATGGAAGGGAAAATCCATTAATCGCCCAGATGATAATATCAATGACTGCTTTCGCGTTTATGAAAGTCCGGAACAGTCTTTTAGAGATCATTCTGAATTCTTGTTGCGTAAACGTTATTCCGATTTATTCTTGCTCAATAAGAACGATTATAAAGGCTGGGCCAAAGGTTTGAAAGCCGCAGGCTATGCCACCAACCCGCGATATCCAGATTTATTGATCGATATGATTGAACGGTATGAACTCTACCAATATGACCGCGTGGAAACTCGTGTTGAGAAGGAGAAAAGAGAAGTTGTTGTTGAGCGAGAGATTGTACACAATGCAGTCGAAGCTCCTGTGGTACAAACAGAGCAAATCAAGAGTCCTGTAGCAATGCGTATTCATGAAGTACAAGGGAAAGACACATTATACTCGTTGAGTAAACAATACGGTATCACTGTTGATCAAATAAAAGAGTTAAATGGCTTGACTGACACAAACTTAGCCATCGGGCAGCTATTGGTAATTTCAAAGTAAATCATCAAAAGATGTTAAATATTTCTATTTTGATAAGCTAAAACGTAGTTTTACGAGAGTGAAGACTCTGCAAAATATCGTAATACTCATTCTTTTGGTTGCACTAGCACCCGATGCTTTTGCACAAAAGCGTATAGAGGGTATTGTTTCTGATTTTAATACCAAACAACGTATATCAAAAGTAACAATCCGCAACACTAGGACCAACGAAGAAGTCTTTAACAATAGTAAGGGAGAATTTTCTATTATGGCCGACAAAGGAGATGCATTGATCGCGACTTCTCGGGAATACTATCCTGATACCGTCATTGTAAATACCTCTCCTGTTATACTGTTCCATTTGAAGCGTGAATCGATTTATATTGATGAAGTTTCTGTAGTTGCAAAGAAAGATCCAGATGAGATTTTAAAAAAGGCAAGAAATGATTATGAGAAAGCCTTTCGGCTTTCTGATCCAGGAGATCTGTTTTCAGTAGGGCATAATGGTGCAGGGCTCAGTATCAACTCCATCTATAGTCTGTTTAGCAGAGAAGCTAAAAATGCAAAAAGATTAAAGAAATTGATTGAGAGTGATTATAAAGATAATGTTATCGAGTATAAGTTTTCAGAACAACTGGTGAGTCGTACAACAGGTTTAGAAGGAGAAGAGCTTAATAAATTTAGACGGATCTTTAAACCAAGTTACTTTTTCATCATTAGCTGTACACAGTATGAACTGACAAATTATATCAAAGAATGTTATGAAAAGTATCAAAAAAATCCTTCTCGATATTTTATTGAGCCATTACCAACAATAAATCCTATTTTAGTACCTTAAATTAAGAAAAGAAAAAAAAGAGTTGCTTGATATGAAGTTACAATCCTTATTTGCCTTATTAATTATTGGCTTATCGTGTGGTACGGTTAGCGCTCAGGTTAATTTGAAAGACCTTAGAGTAAAGCCAGATTCAGTTATTTCGGAGAATAAACAAGAAAATATCTCCTTAAAAAATATTCGTCCAGTAGTACCAAAATTAGAATTACAAGTTGATTATTGGAAGCATTGGACCAGTTTTGGAGTAAATATTAATCAGGCAGCCTTTAATGGCGACTGGAAAGGTGGTGGAGTTGGATCAACAGCCGTCGGATTAATTGCAAATCATAAATCAGATTATACCAGAGACAATTTCAATTTTGTAACTGAGATCGATTTGCGATATGGTAAGATTAAAAATAATAAGCAAATCGCGAAGAAAAATAACGACCGTATTTTTTGGGATAATAAATTGTCTTATAAATTGTCTGCTAAATGGGCACTTTATACTTCATTAACCTTTGAATCTCAATTTGATGCAGGATATAAATATAAACAAGTTGACGGTAAAGATACCATTGATTATATCGAGAATGCATTTATGGCTCCTGCGTACATAACCGAATCGCTGGGTTTTGAATACAAGCCAAGCGCTTCTTATTCGATTCGTTTTGGTACAGGTACTGCACGCCAAACTCTGATTTTGGATAACCGTATTAAACCCCTAACGGTTGAGCAATATAGTCAGAAATATCCAGATCGTGCACCAATTGATAAAGATCAAGTAAGGTATGGTGTTGAAGGAGGTAAAACTGTTCAAAATGACCTCGCTTTTCAGATCACCGGAAATATGGATAAAAATTTTACAGATAAATTGAATGTGAAAGCACGTTATAATTTATTTGCGAATTATAAAAAAGTAACGGACCCTTCACATCGTTTGGATGTCACAGTGACAGCTAAAGTATCGCGAGCGATCAATGTAAACTTAAACGGAATTTTAGTTTATGATACGGATGTGATCTCAAAAGTTCAGTTAAGTGAATCATTGGCATTAGGATTGGTTTATAGGTTACCTCGATAATGTTTGAAAAAAAAAATCTTTGGATTCCGTTTATACTTTGTTTTGCTCTATCCATTATTGGATGTAAGAGTAAGTCAGGCATGGCTAAAAAGGGATCTATAGAGCAAATTGTACCTATAAAGATAGATACGATCATCCAAAAGGTGATCGTGCACGATACCGTTCCCAAATTAAGCTTGGGAGAGCACAAAGTATGGACATTGGGAAAGGCCGGCATACATGCTAATATACGTCAGGAAACGGCCATACACTATGATGTGCGCAAACCAAACTACGTTATTATCCATCATACAGCACAAAATAGTCTGGATCAAACCATCAGAACATTTCAGGTAGAGCACACAAAGGTAAGTTCACATTATGTGATTAGCCGTAATGGTGTAATCGTTCAGATGCTCAATGATTATGTAAGAGGTTGGCATGCGGGACTTTCCAAGTGGGGAACGATCACAGATATGAATTCGATCTCCATTGGAATAGAACTGGATAATAATGGAAAGGAAGCATTTCCAGATGCCCAGATTGAAGCGTTAATGGTTGTCTTGGATACATTAAAAGCTAATTACGGCATTCCCGCAGCAAATTTCATTGGTCATGCTGATATTGCTCCAGCTCGTAAAAATGATCCAAGTGTATTTTTTCCTTGGAAAAAATTGGCAGATCGCGGTTTTGGTATATGGTATAATCCTGCAGAATTGGTAACAGCCCCAGAAACCTTCAACCCAATTGATGCCTTGAGAATCATTGGTTACGATACACGCAATTTGAAAGCGGCAATTATTGCATTTAAAAGGAAGTTTGTTGTCAACGATGTGAGCCCAGAACTCACGATTTATGATAAAAGTATTCTTTATAATCTATATCAAAATTATTAAGCTATTCGATTGAATGGCTTTTTTTTGGTATCAAGTTTTCTAATAAGTAGGCGATGAACATGACCGAGATACAGCCAATGACATTGAGCCATAAAAAGGCTATGACATCTATTTTCCAGATCGTAAAAATAATCACTTCAGTTATTATTGCAGCATAAAACACGGCTTTCCCTCCTATACTCTTCATATAGAAGGCGACAATAAAAATGCCCAAAATAGTACCATAAAATAATGAACCTAGGATATTAACCGCCTCTAGGAGATTGCCCAGTCTACTCGCATATAAGGCAACAGCGATAGAAAATACACCCCAGAAAAGCGTGAATATACGTGACCAGAATAGATCCTGTTTATCGCTAGAATTTTGGTTTATAAATCGCTTGTAAATATCAACGGTGCTTGTAGAAGCCAAAGAATTGATCGCACTTGCTGTAGATCCCATAGATGCAAGAAAGATAACAGCGATAAGCAGACCTATTAAGCCCTTAGGGAAAGTATTATTTACAAAAGATAGAAAGATGTAGTTATTGTCATTTGTTTCGGCAGCGGGATTATTCTTCTTTATTAATGCGACAACTTCTGTACGGATACCGTTTAGTTTTTCATTTGAATTCTTGAGTGTAAGCCTTGCTTCGTCTATTGTAGATTGATCCTCATCATCAATGGCTTTAGTTAAACGATTGATTGTTTCCTTCTTTTTATTACTAATAAAAGCCTGTTGCTTTTCCAGAACCGTATAAGTGCTGTTATATTCACTTTGTTTTAACTTATCTACTTCAACCTGGTTGAAAAAGATTGGCGGTGTGTGATATTGATAATAAACAAAAACAAGAACGCCTATGAGCAGAATACAAAATTGCATAGGTATTTTGAGTAAGCCATTCATTAGTAGACCAAGTCTACTTTCTTTTATAGATGAACCCGTTAGATAACGGCCTACCTGACTTTGATCCGTACCAAAATAGGATAGCTGTAGGAAGAAACCACCAATAATACCTGTCCAAACAGTATACTGGTTATTCAGGTCAAATGTAAAGTCGATCGCATTTGTTTTTCCAGATTTACCAGCAATATGAAGCGCTTTATATAAACCAATGTCTGTAGGTAAGAGTTTGACAACAAGTATTCCGGCGACAAGCAACACTCCAAATATGATGCTCATCTGGAGCATTTGCGTGTGTGAAACTGCTTTAGTACCACCATATGTCGTATAGATTACCACGATACTGCCGATTAAAAGCGTGGTGAGAGGAAGGTTAATATGTAAAATGCTGGCTATAATAAGTGCCGGAGCAAAAATACTGATGCCTGTTGATATACCGCGCTGGATCAAAAACAAGAAAGCCGTTAATCCACGGGTCCGAATATCAAACCGTTTCTCTAGAAATTCGTAAGCTGTAAAAACGCGAAGTTTATGAAAGATTGGTACAAAGGTGATACAGAGTACAATCATGGCCAAAGGAAGACCGAAATAGAACTGGACGAAGCTCATTCCTGAACTGTAAGCCAGGCCTGGCGCAGAAAGAAAGGTGATGGCACTCGCCTGAGTGGCCATCACCGAAAGTCCGACATGGTACCAAGGTAAGGATTGATTACCAAGTAAATACCCATCAATATTTTTGATTCCTCTACTTTTGTACATGCCATACAGCACAATAATCAAAAGAGTCAGAATAAGAACTATCCAATCAATCGTACTCATGAAAAATAGCTCGTGAATAGATAAAGGAATAGTATGACCACAAGCAGGCTACACGCTACTAAAATATAAAAGCGCTTCCATTTTTGTGTTAAGGGGTTATTTCCCCTATCTGTCATGCGGTGTTTGAGCGTAAAGGAAGCTATTGAAGAAAGCTGCGATAATTAAACCAACAACAGCTCCACCTATGATACTTAAAAAAGTCTCGTTTGCAGTGAATGAAATTAAAGCTCCAAATATCACACCGATTAATACGATTAATCCTTTTGGATTAGGTGCGCATGCGTTGTTTTCAACTTGATTTTCCATTGAATTGTATGTTTTATTTTGATTTTGATAACAAATTTACAAATAATCTGTAAGCTCCAGGAACTCCTGCAGGCAATTGTCTGAAAAATGACAATGATGTATAGACAAATCTACCACTTCCATAGTTAGTAATCAATAGCGATCCATTGTGAAGCGGTTCATTTTTATCCTGCATCTGTATAGGTGTTTGATAACGACTGTCGATATCTTCCGCAAAATACAGACCCCGTTCTTGTACCCAGTTGTCGAAATCAGATTTGATGATTTTATTTGGATAGTTAAAAATTTGATTTTGTTCATCAAATTTTACTACAGCAAGTTCTTCCGTCACCCTGCTGTTGCCTAAACGGAATGGATATGGACCAAATTGATTAGAGAGCAACTTGTTGTTTACATTATACTGTTCCAAAACTGTACCGCCATTTTTAACATATTCATTTAGTTTAGCACTAATCTGATTCATCGATTTTAAGACGTTAAAAGCCCTTATTCCTACTATGACGGCATCATATTGTGCGAGATTTTGATGCAGAGCCTGTGTTTCATTTAGAAGATCTACAGAAATACCAATTGCTCTTAAAGACTCAGGAATTAAATCTCCCGCTCCAACCAGATATCCAACTTTTTTGATAGGAACTTGAAGTTGCAGATTGCTGACTTTTACTGTAAGATCAGGAAACCACGTGATGGCTGGTATATGGTCATAATGTATATCGCGGTTTATTTTGACTTTTTCATTTGAGCCATAACGGAAGGAAAGTGTATCTAGGCGTGTATCTTTGGTCTGTGCCTGAACGGTAAATTCCTGACTTATTTGTTGCTGGTTTTCTGAATATTCGAGCTTAACCAGATTTGGAGTTACGATCCAATTTTTGTTGACAACAGGAGAAACATTTTCTGTTCTATTTTTTGTACTGCCTTCATTTACAAATGTTACCCTTACCTTTTGTGGAGTGTTATTTTGACTTAGTACGATCGTCTGGTCCGTAGATGCGGTTATGGCTGGTGAAATCACGATAGGATTGTAGATTTCTCCCCTAACAGGATCTGTAAATTTATATTGGATGGGTTTTTTATAGTTAAGCGCCTTTCCATTGATGACCAGTTCATAGTCAACAGCTGGATAGTCTGGATTTTCAGGGGCTCCAGTTTTATTAAAGTCTGCGAATTGGAATCGACCTATAAGATTTGGAGCATCCAACCAGTATGGTTGTGTACTAAACCGCGCAGGGTAAGAACTAGTAAAACTTGTTAGGGTATTATTTTCGAGATTTTGATTGATATTTTTTCCATTGATCTTAGCAACCTGTATCGCAGGAACATCAGCTCTTACAATCAGTTGATTTGTAACCTTTATCGTGTCTTCAATAGCATAATGCGGCTTTGCTGCGATGCTTTCTATTCTTACTCCAGCACAGGCAAGGATTAAATCATTGATTTCATTTGTTTTTATTTCTTTCCAGTAGTTATCCGCTATCGCCTTGACCAGTGTCAGAGCTTCGAATAGGTCAGGAATTGATTTTTCCGGGTGGTCGAGCTGAAAGGAAGCATTAATCTGTTTTATTTTCGTACTGATAGCAGCGGTATGAGGGATTCTTGACCAGGTATCGTCAATATTTTCGAAAAGATCTTTATTCGTTGCTTCTCCTGCTATGTATTCAAAATATTCTGTAGACTTTCCAACCTGAGCAGCACTTCCAAATCCCTGACTTTTATGCGATGACCTACTTTCGGCAGCAACTTCTCCATAGGATTTGCCTATCAAGGGATTGTATTGGCCTATTTCAATCTGTATTTGATCATCACTAATTGTATTTTGATTGCCAAAATTGTACGTATTCCATAGCAAACGAGTTGCTTTCCATGGCTTGACCTGTTTCAACTGTTCTGGAAACCGTGTTGGGTCTGCAGCGGCAACAAATGCTTCTTTTGCTAATATTGCAGAAGCTTGATGATGACCATGTCCCCCTCTCGCATCAGGTGGAAATCGGGTTATAATGACATCAGGTCGGAATTTTCGAATGATCCACACCGCTTCTCGAAGTACTTGTTCTTTATCCCAAAAATTAAAGGTCTCTTCCGAAGTTTTTGAAAATCCAAAATCAAAAGCAGAAGTAAAGAACTGCTCTCCTTGATCGATTCTTCTTGCTGCTAAAAGTTCCTGTGTCCTAATCAGACCAAGTTCTATTCCCTGTTCCGTACCGATTAAGTTTTGTCCCCCGTCTCCCCTTGTTAGGGACAGATATCCCGTTTTATAATGTTTTTCCTGAGCTAACCATGCTATTAATTTAGTGTTCTCGTCATCCGGATGGGCTGCAAAATATAGAACAGACCCTAGAACATTTAATTTTTCTAATTTTGATTTTATGTCAGCACTGTTCCAGCTATTTGTTGCCTTTTGAGCTTGAGCCTGTGGCAGAAAGGTTAAACAAATGAATATGTTGGTAAATAGGATTGATTTTAACATAGATTAAAGGTAATTAATATTGTGGTTAAATAAAAAACGGAAATTCTGTAGGGAGAATTTCCGTTTCTAACAATTAAAATATTATCTTAAAATCTACCCTTTTATAGTTTGTTCATCAGGATAGCAAATTCTTTAAGTGGTAACCTTTATTACCGCTAAAGATAGTACAATCTTTATTGGACTTTAGCATTAAATGAGAACAAGTTTTCCACAAAAAGCGGATTATACACATTCATATTAAAAATGAAGTTCTTGTTGCAGTAATTGCTATTGCTAAAGGCTAAAAGATTTATTTATCAATTGAACCTAAAACACGTTTCATAAACATGTTCATAGCGTCCTTTTTACTATTTCCTTCTTTAATTAGTTTATCAACCTCAACAGCACCATAAAGATTTGAAATCAATTCACCGATTACATCAAGCTCTTCATCTTTTAAAGGAGCTTCTACCAAGGATTCTAATGTCTCGATGGTCTCTAATACATAGTCAACATCGTTCTGTTCGATAAACTCGGTGATATGTTTAATTACTGGAAGCTTCATTGAATAAGTCGATTAAGGCGTCAAATTTATTTGTTTGTACTTGATTTACCAATTTTCCATTCTTGAAAGCCGCAAAAGTAGGCAAGTTATTGACATTTGCTAGTTTTCTAGATTCCGGAAATTTTTCTGCATCAGCGATTACGAAAGTTACATTTTCATTTTCAGTCGCCAATTTTTTGAATTTCGGTTTCATAATTTTGCAGTTACCACACCAAGTAGCTGCGTATTGAACCATTACAATATCATTACTGTTTACAATTTCTTGTAAATTATCGTTTTCTAATTCCTGTACCATGATTTTTTTGTTTATTTATTGAGAAAGATGAATAAACAAAGGGGGCAAGGGATTACCCCCTTTGTAAAAAGACCAATGTAGTCTTTTCAGTATTGTTTTTAGTTACCAGCTAAATAGCTAGCTACACCGTCACGAGTTGCGTGCATTGCTTCTTTTCCTTCTTCCCAGTTAGCAGGACATACTTCACCAAAATTCTGAACGTGAGCATAAGCATCGATTAAACGTAAATATTCTTTTACGTTACGACCTAATGGCATATCGTTTACAGATTCGTGGAATACGCGACCTGTTTCATCGATCAAATAAGTAGCTCTGTAAGAAACTGCAGAACCTTCAACTAAAGTACCGTACTCAGGGTGCTCTACTTCTTTAATGTCTAAAATACCTAATACAGAAGATAGGTTACGTGTAGTATCTGCTAAAATTGGGTAAGTTACGCCTTCGATACCACCGTTATCTTTTGCTGTATTTAACCAAGCGAAGTGAACTTCGTTTGTATCACAAGATGCACCGATAACGATTGTATTACGTTTTTCAAATTCTGGTAAAGCTTCTTGGAAAGCATGTAATTCTGTTGGGCAAACAAAAGTGAAATCTTTTGGGTACCAAAACAATACTACTTTTTTACCTTCTTGAACTGCTTTTTCGAAAACGTTAATTTGTAAATTATCGCCTAAATAATCGATTGCATCTACTGTGATGCTTGGAAAACTTTTACCTGTGAAACTCATAATAATATCTTTCTTTTTTTGTTGATACAAAGATACCTCAAATAAGGTTAAAAAAGTATTGATTTTTTCAATGAGCTATCGTTAAAATCTATTTTTACATTAAGGGTACAATAAGTTTTCTCGATAGGTTTATTTTAAATAAATTTTGCATTTATCAGACAAAATTCTACCTTTGTAGCGTTCCACAAGGAAATTGAGATACAATAAATCTTAATTCTTTAGAAGTCAACAAATTATACTGGGGGGGTTCCAGAGCGGTCAAATGGGACGGACTGTAAATCCGTTACTTCGGTTTCGAAGGTTCGAATCCTTCTCCCCCCACAGTATTTTTTCTCTCCTCTTTTTTCAGTAACATTTTAATAAATAAGTTTGGGATTAAGCAATATATTTGAAATATTTGCATACGCTTTGTCGGCCCTGTAGTTCAACGGATAGAATAGATGTTTCCTAAACATTAGATAGCAGTTCGATTCTGCTTGGGGCTACAACAAAAAATGCGAGACTGTTAAATAGTCTCGCATTTTCTTTTTTTATCACATCTGCCATATGGTTAATGAATAATCTTTCTTTTACCTGTTATCCCTCCTTGAAAACTTTCAGTTTACTTACCATAATAAACATGAGGACACCGAAGAAAGCAAATACACCGTAAGAATATCGTAAACTTGTCAGCTCTGCAATATAGCCGATTAAAGGAGGTCCCATTAAGAAGCCCAGAAAGCTAATGCTAGATACCATCGCCAAGGCTACCCCTGGAGTAACCTTTTTGTTCTGGCCAGCAACACTATATACCGTCGGGACATTGCACGCAACACCGATACCCACCATCATAAAAGCCAATGTGCTAATGTAAAAAAGAGGGAATATAACAGAGGTCATCATGCCGACAAACATCAATATACCGCTAATTTGTAAGGTTCTTTTTCTACCGAGCCTACTGATGACCGCATCCCCAATAAATCTTCCCAGCGCCATCATGACCATGAAAGACGCATAACCAACAATAATAAATTGTTCTGGAGCGTGAACTATTTCCTTAAAATAAACGCCGCTCCAGTCAAACATAGCACCCTCGGTGGCCATGCTGAAAAAGCCGATGATACCCAATTGTACTAAACTGCTTTCCGGTTTGGAAAAAAATGATGTTTTTTTAGCCTCTGTAGCGACACCAGGAATCAAGTAACGGTAGTTGATGGTCGTATTAATCACAATGAGAACAAAAATAATGATAAAATGAGGAATGGTGTCTACAGCTATATTCATAGTGAGTAACCCGATGAGGGCACCAGTAAATCCGGCGATGCTCCAGGCTCCATGAAAAGATGACATGATTGATTTTTTGAAAATCTTTTCTGCAGCAACCCCCTGTGTATTGACAGCTATGTTGCACATGTTTCCAATTACCCCAAAGAAAAATAAGATTGCTCCTAATTCCCATGCGTTTTGTGCAAAACCTATTAAACATAAAATAAGGGCATAAATAATCGCGACTATTCGTAGTACTCTAGCACTGCCGTAAGTGGTAACCAGTTTCCCGGATAACGCCATGGTGACCAGTTGACCGACAGGAAGCATCAATAAAATTGTGCCTAATTGACCTTCTGTAAGATTCAGACGTTCTTTGATAATTGGAATACGGCTTGCCCAAGAAGCAAATGCCAGGCCCTGGCAAAAATAAAATAAGGATACAGCAATCCGAATGCGATTACGGTTTTGGTAAAGCTCTTCTTCAGAGTAGGTTAAGGATGCGTTCATTGTTGTAATGATGTGTCAGCAAAGGTACATGTAAGAAATTAATAATGACAGTGATGATGTTTCATCTTTTGGTATTTATGCAAAAAATATTAAAATTAATGGGTGCACATTGATAAAGAACACGTGATATTGAAAACTGTTTTTAATGCTGGGGTAGGTTTTTTTAATAACGATTGATTATTTCATTGTTTTCTAACGAGTAGCTGATTAACTTTGGCATACAGGTATTTAATCGATTAGCCTCCTTGAAAAGTATGATTAGAAAATTGTTATTGGGCACTTGTCTTGCCTTAGGTGGAACCATGCATGCTTTTGCGCAGCAACAACCCACATTTTTATCCCATCCGACTTTAAGTCCTGATGGAAAAGTCCTTGTTTTTAGTTTTGAAGGTGATCTGTGGAAAGTTGAAAGTGAAGGTGGGGTTGCAGTGAGATTAACAGGTATGGAGGGCAATGAAATCAATCCACGGATATCGCCTGACGGCAAACAGCTTGCATTCTCAGCAAATCAGAATGGAAATATGGATGTATATATCATGCCTTTAGCTGGTGGTGATATCCGTCAAATTACACATCACGATGGTGCTGATGAAGTGGACAGTTGGAGCTGGGACAGTAAAACGTTATATTTTACATCAACCCGCTACAATCGGATGAGTAGTTATCAAGTTGATGCTACAGGGGGGACTGCAAAGCGACTATTTCCACATTATTTCAATTATATAAGTCAAGTTGTAACCACACCATCTGGAGAACTATTGTTCAATGATAGTTGGGAAGGATATAGTTCAACTAACCGTAAGCGATATAAAGGAGCATTCAATCCGGATATAAAATCTTATAATCCTAAAACAAAAACATTTAAGCAATATACCGATTACAATGGTAAAGATTTCTGGCCTACTGTTGATCAAAATGGTGTGATCTATTTCGTATCTGATCAAGGAAATGCCGAATATAACCTGTATCAGATGAGCGGTGATAAACCCGTGGCTTTGACTTCATTTAAGGAATCTATCAAGAGACCTGCTGTAGCTGCCAACGGGAAAAAGATTGTTTTTGAAAAAGGATATCAATTGTTTTTATATGACGTTGCATCAAAGAAGGTTACACAGCCAACTATCGCATTGAGCAGAAATCAGGTATTAGGCAAGAGCAAGGAATTTAATGTAAATGGTAACATCAGCTATTTTGATGTAGCACTTGACGGTAAAAAGATGGCATTTGTATCGAGAGGCGAGCTCTTCGTTTCCGATAGCGAAGGTAAATTTATCCGTCAGATGCCTAGTCAGGGACAGCGCGTTATGGAGGTGAAATGGTTAAAGGATAACAAAACATTACTTTACAGTCAGACCCATCAAGGTTACCTGAACTGGTACACCCGTAGCGCAGACGGATTGGGCGAACCAAAGCAGTTGACACAAGATCTTCGCAATAATAGAGAGTTAACTTTCAACGCTGATAAATCACATGCTGTTTATTTAAGTGGGCGAGATGAAGTACGTCTTTTAGATTTGACAACTTTAAATAGTAAAACTGTTGTTAAGGATGAACTGTGGGCATTTCAAAATTCTTCTCCCTCTTTTTCTCCAGACGGGAAATATATTCTTTTTACTGCTATTCGAAATTTTGAGCAAGATATTTTTGTTCATCATATCGGTTCAGGTCAAACAACAAATCTGACCAATACTGGTGTCACTGAAGCCTCCCCATCGTGGTCACCAGATGGAAAATATATTTATTTTGCCAGTAACCGCACAAAGCCGTCCTTTCCTACCGGCATGCAGAACTCCAGTATTTTTAGAATGGCATTGGAGAATTTTGACGAACCTTATCGCATTAGCAAATTCAATGAGCTCTTTAGTCAGCCTGTAAAGAAAGATACCATTACGGACAATAAGAATGACAATAAAACAAAGGCGAAGGATAAGAAAGAAGAAAAAGCAACAAGTTCTTCTACCGACAAAAAAGTGCTGGTTACAATAGATGTTAAAGGGTTACGTGACCGTATTGAACAAGTAAGCCCTGCTTTTGGAACGCAATCAGATCCCATTGCTATCCAAAAAGGAGAAAAAAACTATGTTTTCTTTTCATCCAATCACGAAGGAAAGTACGGATTATACAGAACGATCTATGAACCTTTTGAAGTTATTAAAACCGAAAAAGTTGTTGACAACGGAATTAACCAGTTTATCGAATCTGGAGGTAAGTATTTTATCCTTAATAGAGGAGTAATTCAAAAATATAACCTTGACCAAAATAAAATTGATGCAGTAACAATCAATTTTAGATTTAACCGTGATCTGGAAAATGAGTTCAAGCAGATGTTCTATGAGACTTGGGCTGGGCTAGAAGAAAACTATTACGATAGTACTTTCCACGGTATCGATTGGACGGCAATGAAGAAGAAGTATGAACTGTATCTTTCTGGTATTAATGACCGTAGTGATTTACGGATATTATTAAATGATATGTTAGGAGAGCTAAACTCTTCACATTTGGGCTTTAGTTCGATGGGAGCAGAAGAGCGCAAACCATTTGGGGACGTAACTAATGAAATTGGTGTTTTATTCAATCAGGATAATCCTTATCAAATAGCACAGATTATAGACAACAGTCCAGCTTCCCGTAAAGGAGTAGATCTGAAAGAAGGCGATGAGATCATGGCTGTTAATGGAAATAAAGTAAATCCTAAAGAAGATCGGGATCAGTATTTTACATGGCCGTCCCTTGCAGAGGAAATACAGTTGACTATACTACGTGGCGGTAAAGAAATTTCAGTTTTTATTCGGCCCTTAACCAGTACCGCTTTTAAGGACCTGATTTATGACGAATGGATGAAAGGCAATCGAGGGAAAGTTGATCAATGGAGTAATGGCAAAATTGCATATTCACATATGAAAAATATGGGAGGGCCGGAGTTGCAACGCTTTTTGATCGATATGGCCGAGCAAGAGAATAATAAAGATGGTATTATTTTGGACCTGCGATACAATACAGGAGGTAATGTGCACGATGAGGTGTTACGTTTTCTGTCACAAAGACCTTATTTGAAGTGGCAGTATCGTGGCGGTCAGCGGGCTCCGCAAAGTAATTTTGCACCAGCATCGAAACCTATTGTACTTTTGATAAATGAACAATCTCTGAGCGATGCAGAAATGACCGCAGCAGGGTTTAAGGAATTGAAATTAGGTAAGATTATTGGAAATGAAACCTATCGTTGGATTATCTTTACATCAGCAAAAGGTTTAGTAGACGGATCTAGTTATCGCGTGCCAGCCTGGGGATGTTATACTTTAGCTGGTCAAGATTTAGAGTTATCAGGTGTAGCACCGGATATTGTGGTTAAAAACACAATCGCAGATCGTACGAATGATAAAGACCCGCAACTGGAACGCGCAGTGCAAGAAATATTGAAAGACTTGAAATAAGAAATTTTTAATAATAAACCAGATTCAGAGATGAATCTGGTTTATTATTTTTGAACAGTACCTTGATTTTTATTCAATTATTCTTTAATGATAAACATTAGAAATCAAGATTAGAGTAGGATAAAATAATGACTATTTCGTTTCTTTTATAAAGAAAACAGTCAAACTTCGTGCTCCCTGTGCGCCGCGTACCAAGTAAGCTCCAATATCTGCGGTAGCTGAAGGGCCCATAACAAAACAACCATAAGTAGAGGCTTGAAAATCAATATCGCTGTATGCTGTATGCATATTTTCTGTAATCGCATCTGGATCAAGTAATATAGCAAGATGCTGTGATAGAAATCCCAGAGAGTTTACCTTCAATGAATTTTCAGTAAGCCATATCATCCCCATTTCTGCCACTCCAAATTCTGCTCTTATAATTCCTAAATCTACGTCGTCTAGATCTCGAGGATGTGCAATAGCATTAAGCGATTTGGTACCCTCCCATTCTGGGGCTGCAGAACAACTAACCCGTGTATCAGGAAGGTTTTTGAGCATGATTTCTTGCGCTTCTGCAATACTTTCTACGTCATAGCTTTCTCCTCCGGCAAGCCCAAGGTTTACTTTAAATTGATCTTTCAGATTAGTTCCCTGTTTCTCAAAAGATGGCAACTCAGGATAAGCAACCTTTTGAGCAGGAAGATTTTGACGGATAGCCGCTAATATTTCGTCTAGTGAACTCATTTTTTCAATCTATTTTTAATATACCAATCGCGGAAAGTCTCTTTTTTAATTTCCGGCAATTCGCGGTGTTTACCCCAAGCATTTAATTTGGTGTTATATAATAACCAATTTGGTGTAAGTTTCATACCATAGTATGCCGCCTTCTCTGCCAATCGGAATAATTTGGGATTAGCAAATACTTTTTCTACCGCTCCAAACGCATAGTGAAGTGCTTTGGAAGATTCATTGATATTGACCATGCGCTGTCTCCATAGCCCAATTTGCTCAGCAATATTAATCCGAACTGGACAAACCTCAGAGCAAGAACCGCAAAGTGATGAGTGGAAAGGAAGCTCACTGAATTTTGATTCATCAAAAGTCGGATCGATAATGATACCGATCGGCCCCGAATAAGTGGCTCCATATGCTAATCCCCCACTTCTACGGTATACCGGACAGGTATTCATACATGCTCCACAACGAATACATTTCAAGGATCTCCAGAAATCCTCCATTCCTAAACGACGGCTTCTTCCATTGTCCGTTAGTACAATATGCATTTCGGTTCCTGTTTCTCTAGGTCCCATAAAATGAGAAGTGTATCGAGTGGCTGGAGTGCCTAGAGCACTGCGTGACAGTAAACGGATAAATAGGGCAAGATCTCTCGTTTTGGGAAGAATTTTTTCAATTCCAATACTGGCAATGTGTAACGGTGGTATACTTGCTGTAAGGTCGGCATTACCTTCGTTTGTACAGACTACAAAAGCACCTGTTTCTGCGATAGCAAAATTTGCTCCCGTTAAACCTGCATGCGCTTCCAAAAATTTAGGACGAGCATTGTTTCGCATAGCTTCTGTTAATTGTGTAGGATCATCCTCATCTGGATTCGTACCGATTGTTCTTGCAAAAAGTTCAGCCACATCTGCCGTCGTTTTATGAATAGCGGGCATGACAATATGGCTTGGCATTTCCCCAGAAAGTTGTTGTATCCTTTCGCCAAGATCAGTTTCGATCATTTCGATACCTCTAGCCTCAAGAAAAGCGCCCATTTCACATTCCTCCTGGAGCATCGATTTACTTTTGACTACTTTGGTGGCATTGTGACTTTTTAATATGTCGTATACGGTTTGATTATGTTCTATATCGTCTTTCGCAAAATGTACAATTACACCACGTTTGGTCGCTTCGGCCACAAACTGTTCTACATATTGGTCCAGATGGGTTAGTGTATGCTCTTTTATTTGTGAGGCAAGATCACGCATCTGCTCCCATTCAGGAATTCCAGATGCGGCAAGATCCCGTTTCATGCGGGCATTCCATAAGTTTTTATCGTGTGTAGGCTGGTGGATGTCATCCATATAGATGAAATCTGCCGCATTTTGGTCAACTCTAACTTTACTCATTTTGATTTTCTTTTAAAAAGGACCATTATTTAAAACTTGAGCGATGTGTACAAATTTTAAAGGTGCTTTTCCGCGTTTAGCAATCCCTTCCTGATGCATCAAGCAAGACATATCAGGTGAGACGATACAATCTACTTCGTGATTCAGGTAATCAGCAACTTTATCCTGCCCCATTTTGACACTGACAGCTTCATCAGTAACACAAAATGTGCCCCCAAATCCACAGCACTCATCCGGGCGGGTAATCTGTTTAATGGTCACCCCCTCTACCATCGTTAATAGCTGCTCCGTTTTATTAAAGTAGGGTTCTTGCCACTCAGAGCGAGATTGTATATGTAAACCCCGTATAGCGCTGCAACTATTATGAATGGCCACTTTATGTTTGTAAGAAGCCCAAGGGAACTCTTTAACCTTTAATATATCTGTTAGAAACTCAACAAGCTCGTAAGTTGTTTTGCGTACATGCTTTACTTTTTCAGTTTGTGGAATAGCATCGAAGTGCATGCGTACGTGTTTTACACAGCTTCCTGCCGGACCAACGATGTAATCAAAACCTTCAAAATTATCGCAGAAAAGCTGCTCTGATGAAGCCGCATTTTTTTGATCACCTTCATTGCCCATCGGCTGGCCGCAACAGGTTTGATTTAATGGCACTACCACTTCCACTCCGAGGCGCTCCAACAGTTCTAGTGTTGCAATTCCTACTTCGGGATAGATCGCATCGATATAACAAGGAATAAATAATCCTACACGCATATTGTTGATTTAAATTGATGGGCTAAGTTTACAAATAAAATTCGAATTTACTGTTCTTAACTATCATGGAGTAGCAATAAAATTACTTAATTGCTTGAATTTTTATAAAACACTATTGGCAACAATTGGAAAAGGTATCTGTATTTTTTGCCAATGCATAAATATTTTTAAGAAACGATGAAAAACTTAAAAGAGCTTTTTTCCAAAATAAAAAAGCTCTTATCTTTTTTACTTGTTTGCTAAAAAAAATAGGAATCTATTTTTTCTGTGCGAGCAATGCTTTAAGAACCGCGATCGTTTCATTTTTTGCTTCGATCGTTTCTTTGAGCGCTAGAATAGTTTCTTGCTGTCCAGAGTTGTCAGGAATTGTCGCTGAGGTTAATTGCAAGGTTTCGTTAGCCGATAAATATAGCTGATTACTTGCTCCGATCAGGTAGTCTGTATTGATATAATTGTATGATATTTTCATATCATGAATATGCTGAATACTCACTTTTTTTCGTTCGGTTTTTAAATCATTGATTCCAACTTTCGATTCATTGATTAATTTACCAAGTTCTACGTATGTTTTTAATTCACCTTTTTTCTTTAGATCCTCAAACAAGAGAAAGAAACGTTCGTTGTATGTAATGGACATGCTGTTTGGGTTGTTTATGCTTTTGTTAGGGGATAGATGATATACTCATACTATCGCCTTTTTTTATGCGTGCAAACATACAATTTTAAGTTATAATAGTATGAAATATTATAACTTATTTTTTGAAAATTAGACCTCATCAATGAATTAGCTGACAAAAGCATCGGTTATTCATACCATAGTTAGCAGTGCATCGCATGGAATTATTTCTTGTGCAGACTAAGAATGAATTGATACGATCTGTGTATTATCGGTATATGATCAGAGCGAATAGAGCTATTAGAAGGGCCTTATATGCCATATTCGTAAGATTTACTTGACGATACTATTCCAATATTAATTGGCTTTTACTGGAGACAGAAGGACAAATTGGGGTTATATTTGTATAAGAAGGTGAAAATTTTCACCTTCTTATTTATCAAAATTTGGACATATTGGGAAATAAGTGACTCAAAAGTAAAAAGATTGCAATTCGTTCTTTTCGCTTTTAATATCTGATTTATAAAGATAAAGCATCGGTAATGACTTCATAAATATAATCAAGATCCGCGTCGCTAATGCAGTAAGGAGGAACAAGGTAAATAATATTGCCTAATGGTCTTATTAATATACCTCGCTGTAAGAAATAGGGATATACAATTTCATTTATATTACTAAAATAAGATGTTTCTTCACGCTGTTGTAATTCGATCGCCATTATTGTTCCCGTTTGTCTGACATGCTTGATCTTAGGCTCATTTTTGATCTTAGAAAGAAAGATGCTGTGTTTCCTTGTGATGTTTGCAATACGGGCTAAAGTTTCTTTATTTAATAATAACTCCATGCTTGCCAGTGCCGCTGTACAAGCTAAAGGGCTGGCGGTAAAAGAATGGCCGTGAAATAAGGCCCGTTGTTTTTCATCCGAATAGAAAGCTTCATAGATCGTATTGGAGCAAGTTGTCATGCCCAATGGCATAGTTCCACCTGTTAAACCTTTGGAAAAACACATGATATCTGGTGATTCAGACAGATAATCTGCCGCAAACAGTTTTCCTGTGCGGCCAAAACCGACAAAAATTTCATCTTGAATCATTAAGATTCCCTTAGAACGGCAATAGTTCATTAATGTACTCAAGTCTTCTGGTTCATGCATCAACATTCCTGCTGCCCCCTGTACCAGCGGTTCGTAGATGAAGCAAGCGACCTCTGTCGCGTGTTTATCAATTTCCTGACGTAGGAATTCAATATTTTTATTTGTGGGAATGTCTATAAAAATAACATCAAAAAGCAGATGTCCGAATGGCTCTGTCCATACCCCTCTGGCACTCACTGACATCGCTCCAAAAGTATCACCATGGTAAGCATTGCGGAAGGCTAGAATTTTTGATTTCTTTTGACCTTTGTTTGCATGGTACTGTATGCACATCTTTAAGGCAACCTCGACAGCAGTAGATCCATTATCGGTATAGAATACTTTTTGTTGATTATTAGGAAGTAGTTTTAGTAAGTTTTCAGCTAATTGAATAGCTGGTTCATGTGTAAATCCTGCAAATATAACCTGCTCCAGCGTATTTAACTGTTTAGAAACACGGGCTGCAATATAGGGGTGGGCATGCCCATGTAAAGTTACCCACCAGGACGATACAGCATCGATATATCGGTTACCTAGATCATCATATAGATATGTCCCTTCGCCCCGAATGATAGGGATGATGTCCGATGCACCCTTCATTTGCGTGTAAGGATGCCAGTTAACGTTCTTGTCCCGTTCTTTTAATGTGCTGTGCATGCTTCGTCCTTCATGTGTTTGACCATCGGTTTTAATCCCAGTGTCTGGAACATTTTCATGTCCTCAGATACTCCTGGATTTGGAGTCACCAGTAATGTCTCTCGCTCACCTGTAAAAATGGAATTGGCACCCGCCATAAAACACCAGGCTTGTTCTGTTTCATTCATCTCTATACGGCCGGCACTTAACCTAACCATTGATTTTGGCATCACTATACGGGCTGTAGCGATCATTCTGACCATATCCCAGATATAAACTTTGGCATTGTTTTCCAATGGGGTTCCCTTAACACGTGCGAGTGCATTGACCGGTACAGATTCAGGATGCTTGGGCATAGTCGCCAATGTTAAAAGCATCGCTATCCGGTCTATGTGTGACTCACCTAGACCTATGATACCCCCTGAACAAACGGTTATTCCAGCCTTACGCACATGGTTGATGGTATTGATGCGGTTATCAAACGTGCGGGTAGAGATGATCTCATCATAATACTGTTCAGAGGTATCTAGGTTATGATTATAGGCATGTAGACCTGCCTCCTGAAGC
Source organism: Sphingobacterium sp. B16(2022) (assembly GCF_012030425.1). GTDB lineage: Bacteria > Bacteroidota > Bacteroidia > Sphingobacteriales > Sphingobacteriaceae > Sphingobacterium > Sphingobacterium anhuiense. The sequence goes on from NZ_JAAUVN010000004.1 coordinate 484,785, forward strand.
CGAATAGCCTGCTGTTCCGTTAGCATTCCCAATGTACAGCAGACCTCAAGACCTAGATCATTTACGCCTTTTACCATGTCTATAATACGGTCAAAATCACGATTGTCACGAACTTCTCTCCAAGCGGCCGCCATACAAAATCGGGTAGAACCATTATTTTTTGCCTTTTGAGCATGCTCGATCACGGTTTGTGTGGGTAAGAGGGCCTGTACTTTTATATCGGTGTGATAGCGTGCGGCCTGGCCACAGTATGAACAATCTTCTGGACATCCGCCTGTCTTTACAGATAGTAAGGTGCACACCTGTACTTCAGCGGCATTATGATATTCGCGGTGAACCGAAGCGGCGTGATAAATGAGCTCCATAAGAGGTTGGTCATAGATCTGTTGAATTTCTTCCTTGGTCCAGTTATTTCGGATTGTAGTTTTCATCTGTTATTAAACTGCTTTAAGAGTTAAATGGATCGGTTATTTTTCGTACAGCTTCTGCCGTTACAGTTTCTAGCTGCGGGATATGAATAATTTGTGTATGTTCAGGTATTTGGAGGGAGATCACCCTTTCGGTATCGGTATCGATACCACCATTAAATATCAAGTATTTTAAATCTATATTTCTTTGCTTTATGGCATTTATTGATAGTAAACTATGATTAATGCACCCTAAATAATCTTTGATAACCAGCGCGACTGGAATTGTTAAGGCTTGTATTAAATCAATGATATAACAGGTGTCACTGAGTGGGACAAATAAACCACCAGCACCTTCTACAACAAGATTATTTGTCGTCTCAGGAATTTTAAAATCTTCGAGCGATATCGATGTGTTTTCTAATAAAGCGGACTTATGTGGAGATGCAGCAAGTTGTAACTTATATCGTTCGGGATGGATACGGACATCACCTTGAAGGAGATCATATATGCGCATGCTGTCTGTGGCATGTAAATCTCCAGATTGGACAGGTTTCCAATAATCCGCTTTTAGATATTGAGTTAATATAGCGGAACAGACGGTTTTGCCAATTTCTGTTCCAATTCCCGTTACAAAAATCTGTTCTTTCATATTGTTTTTTATTTTAATTCTATTTGGTTTGGGACTCAAAACGAGTATTTTGATATGTTTCTTTCTCTATAAGTCAAGACTCGATTTTATGCTTTGTGTTAGCAAGAGAATATCGTTTTTCTGATTAAATGTGTGTAGGCAAATACGTAAACGTTCTGTTCCTAATTTTACTGTTGGTGAAAAAACAGCATAGGTTTGTAATCCTTTTTCAGACAGGGAGTTCTTTAAGTTCAACAACTGTTTGTTGTCAGGAACTATAAGCGATTGTATCGGACTATCTGTGCCTGATATTGTGGGTACCTGCTGTGTTCTGAATAGGCGAATGTTGTGCCTTAAATTTGAAGCTAAGGCAGGGTGATTGTCAATAAATTCATATCCCATACGAATCTGTCTCCAGATAAGATCTGGAAGGGCTGTACTGTATATAAAGGGAGAGCCAAAATTGATGAGGTAAGTTTTGATAGGTTTACTGCAGAGTAGTGCTGCCCCATGTAATCCCATAGCCTTACCATAAGTGATCAAAGTTGCAAATACGCTGTTTTGTAAACCCAATTGATGGACAAGGCCATAGCCAAATACACCAAATGCATGTGCTTCATCGACGATGAGAGATGCTCCATATTTATCGGTCAATTTGGCGATTTCTGTTAAAGGGGCAAAATCTCCTTCCATAGAATATAGGCTTTCAACGGCCACAAAGCACAGTCCCCTGGCTCTTTTTAACTTGGCTTCTAGATCTTCAAGATTATTATGTCTAAATTTCCATTTTATAGCTTTAGACATAACACAGCCGTCGTGTACAGAACGGTGTATATACTCATCTACAATAATGGTGTCTTGCCGCTGCGGTAGACAAGAGAATAAAGTGAGGTTGGCCGCATATCCCGATGCGAATAGTAAAGCTGATTCGGTACGATGCTTTTGTGCAAGAATGAATTCTGTTTCATGCACCTCTGCCGAGTGACCGCTAATGAGTCTTGAACCAGTGCTACCCGCAAGTATTTTGGGGTCTGACTGTATGGTTTCTAGCATCATCTTATGAAAAACTTTATTCCTGGCCATGCCCAAATAGTCATTGCTCAGGAAATCGGTCTCACTGGCATTTATGCTGAGCTTTCGAAGTGATGCGGACTCTTTTCTTTGCAATAGCAGTTTATCCCATGTACTGTACATCGCCGGACATTAGTTTAATTGACTTTCTATTGCGCTGATCCATTCCGTATGTAAGGCCCGCTCTATAGTCTGTACATTGTTGGCATACTGCTCCCATTGAGGAGAAAACTGCGCCAGTTGATCAATCATTTCCTCCAGATGCCCTTCCTCTTCAAGAATTATAGATTTGACCATAACCTTGCTTTTCATTGTATCAAGCGTATGCTGGTATATGGGATATAGCTCGTCGGCACGGACCTCAATGGCGTAAGTAACAAATAGGTAAGCGGCATGCTTAAGAGCTGCGCCGCTTAGATTAAAAGTTTCTTTGAGGTAGCGACAAGATTTAATATCCAATTGATGCAGGTATTGTTTTGTGTATACTGGAGCGATTAAATATTTATCCTCATAGGTCGAGCAGATGGCTGTTCCAAGTTTACCGATCTGTTTTTTCAGGTAATAAGCATGCCTATGCTCCTCTGCCGCATGTTTTAGCTGTATGATACTAACTTCTGTAGGATGTTCACATTGCGATATTTTCCTAGCGCCAGCGTTTTCCATAAAAGAAAGTGTATTCAACCATCTGGCATGCAGTTCATCTTGCTGCACTATACAACGAAGCACATTTTGAATATCCATAGCTTTAAATTTTGAAACAAAGGTATTGTCCCGCATGAAGCTCATCGTGTACCAGTTTTCATATTTTGCCTAGTCCGGTAGCGTTTTCACAGTAAGTTTTTACATTTCTAGATTGTATTTTTCTTTCTTTTTTAATGTACTGTAGGCTGTAAACTATTCTATAATAACATTAATACCGGCCATTTTAGCTTTATATTTGATCTTTTCAATAAGGCCGTAATAGCTCCAGTTGCGGAGTAAGAATTCATCCTCCTTGGCGATCTCCTCTTTGTTGGATTGATTGACTAGAAGAAGTGTTCCTGCCTGAGATTTGATACAGATATCAATGAGTCTTCTGCTATAGAGATGTAGTCTACTATCAACATAATTCTTTTCTTTCTGATTATAATGATCTAGACTTTTGAGTTTTCTTTTACGGCCATTGCCACCTCTATTATAAGTTATGGCTCTTTGTAGTCTATGTCTTGCCGCTTGAATAGCAATACGACGGTATAAAAACTCTTCTTTTGTCCCGATTTGGTAGCAATCATTATCTATACTCACTGAAATAGGATGTTCAATAGATAGCGATGCTTCTGCAATAAGATGCTCCTGCAGAACATGGTCTTTTTGGGGCATTTCTAATGATAATAGAAGAAATATTTTACCTTTTATAACCTTTATAGCGCTAGAACAAGCCTTAATCTGCCCGACCAGTACCCTTTGTAACAGTATGCGTTTATCAGACCTATCTTTACCAAGATAAGTTCGAAAAGGAAGTTTAAATAAAGAAATTTTAAAATCTCGCCCTTGTTCATCATTACTTAATTTCATAGATTTTGAAGAAAAAGGAATAGGAATATCTTTTTTGTAAGTTCTTAACGAGCGCTCTCCCTTCCAGTAAGCTTTACGATCCGATTGAAAATTTTTGTATAATGTTGTATTGAGCGTAGATAAGATATCGGTCGGTATTTCGCCTTTAAAATAAGCTGAAAGAAGCCGATAGGTAGTATTCATTCTTGATGTATTCAATATTCCTTCTTCATCGGTATTACGGTCTGCTAATTTTACTTTCACTTCAGTAGTTAGATAAATGAGATCTTTTAAGCTATCCTGCAGAAATTGATGGGAGAGTACAATATTGGATGCTCTAAATATTATATTTTGCCAATCGAATAGCCTATCGTAATATGTGGCTCTTTTCTTTTTATCATCACAATCGATATAAATCTGTATTTTCCGGGTTAAAATAGTTGTGTTGTTTTCCATAACAAAGGGGTTTTAAGCAGTTTTCTTGCGGGGTTTTATTTTACTGTGTGCCTCGATAAATATTTTTTTGACAGCTGTAGTGTTTAAATGCAATTGCTTTGATATTTGTTCAAAAGAGAATTGCAATTCATAGCGCATGCGGAAAATTTCTACCTGTTCGTCTGTAAGTTCTACTTGTGCAACAATCTTTTTATTTGAGATTGCCTTATTTATTTTTTCATAACTATTTAAAATTGAACGAAGAACTTCAATCGTCTTTTCTACTTTTAAACTCACTTCATAGTCCGATATTCCGCCTAAGTAATAGGCAATACGCTCATAATTGAAGCTGTACTGAAGACTGAGTCTGATGAATAGTTGGTTCGAGGTTTAAAAATGGCAGTACTTTGTTGAGTTTATCTAATTGATGCTGCTTTTCATTGTCTAATTTATCAAGATAAACTAAGTCTTCATGAGCGTCATCATCTTCTTCATATCCAGCAAGAAATTCCTGATAATTTTCTATAGAATCTAATTGAAGGAGGCTACGGTGAAAGCGGCTCCGGGGGTTGCTATAAAAAATATGAATAGCCTTTTTAATTTGCATTTTTAGGAAATGCAAAAGATCTTCTTCAGAATGAATATTTTCCCGATATAGCCATAACCTTAAGAAAGCTTCATGAGTAATACTAGTTGCAATACAGGTGTCTTGTGTCGCACGGTTAGAGCGGAGGTAGAAATACGGATAAAACTTCTCATAGAAATAATTTAATCCTGCTTCAATCCCTTTGTTGAGTTGGATAAGTTGTTTTTTAGTGTTTTTTTGACTGTAAAGTTTGTTCATATTTCGTTTTATTTAGTGGGTAAACTTTTGAGACAACTTCGTGCAGTTTCTTTTCTGGCGATTTTAACCATGAAGCTGCCTAAGTTGAAAGATTTATGAATAGAACTTATTGGTATTGACGGTAATCTTGTTTTAGTCGTTTTGCGATTTTCTTAAAAGAATTTGTGAAGACCTTATCATGTTGAAAGCGTTCGTGAAAAGATGTTTTAACTCAAAATTCAATATTGTATAAACGCTCCAAGAAGATATTAATGAATAAACCGGTTCAAATTTAGTGTAATGGCAGACCTTCAATTGTATATCCCTAGCAACATGTAGCTTTATCTTCGTTGAATAATTTAATTCTTGGTAGGTATTTAGTGAGCGACAAGTGTCCTCACCCTACGGCTGTACAAGCAGCCTCGATAAATATTTTAATAGCTGATTCGTATATATAACCTGCTTATAAGCTGATATTCTTACCTCATAATTATAAATAGTGCATGATTGTATATACGTAGTAATTTATTCATTTTGTTAGTCCAGCTTATTGTTTATACATAACCAATAGTCTTGTGTTCAGGAGCTAATGATTGAGTTAACCTCAATATGTGGGTAGAGAAAAGATGTTAATCATTATAAAAAGCGGATGAGTAACCCATAAAGATTGTTAACCCATTATTGTTCTAGCAAGTTACAGTTGATACAGATTGTAAAGCTTGAAAAAAATAAATTGGAAAGTATTTAGTGAGTAGTTTAAACCCTCACCCTACGGCTTTACAAGAAGCCTCATTTTGTCTTTAATATCTATTTTATTATGGAAGTGATTTCGCAGTGCTTCTATAGGGCTGTTTTTATAAAGGTTATTTACAGCTATAGATTTTAAGTCTCCTTATCTTAGTAAGAACCTAATTGTGTACTACTTTTATTTTTTATCTTTAAAATACTTCGTATGCAATAAAAAGAGCAGCTTTCTCCATATTGTAATCCAACTGTAGTAAGAGCTTTTGCATGTAATTTTATAGTCCTTTGCTGTATGTACAATTCAGTTTACAAAGTTGATGAACAAAGGTTATTGCAAGTTTTTTGTAGACCATGTACTTAATGAGCAGCATTTGCTCTCATCTTGCGGTTTCACAAGGAACCTCTTCTCTCGGGCTACTAAAGGAGTGTAGGTCGTGAGCGTAATGTTTACCAAGGTAGATGATGGGTACGTAAACTTATGATATCTGTCTAAATCTATTATTAAATTATAATGTGCCCTTTAAAAGGAATAATAAGAAAAATTAATTTCTAATCTTAATGAACCCTTAGGATAAATAAACATAAACATAGTTGTGTATCACTTAATAATTAGGGACAACAAACAAGACCAAATATGAGAAGATCCCTAACCATCTATTAACCAAGTATGACTTTGGAAAACAGAAATTGGCAACATATTATTAATATCTTTTTTTAATGAAGAAAAAATACAAAGTTGTTTTCAGTGTATTTGGCGAGTGGAACTATCCCTTGCCTTACGGCTTCACAAGAAGCCTCTTTTTTATCAATACCAATAAGTCAAAGAACAAAAACGTGAATATATCGCTGTGCTGATATCACCTTAGAACATTTAATTTTTGAGAATCCTAGGTTTTGATGAATATTTCATATCGATCATAATTGGTTACATATACCATAGGACGAAAGGTAATTTCTCCCTTATATACACAAAAGTAATATTATAAAAGGAATTGCGCAAATTAAATCAGCTTTTTATTTGTATTTATTTTGCGCAAATATTTACTCTATTTGTTACGTGTCAAGAATAAATGAAGATATTATCCTGAATATTGGTCAAAAATTTCGAGAGCGTCGAGATGAATTAGATTTTACGCAAAGGGACGTTGCACATATGACTGACCTTACCATTAATACCATTGCTGCGGTAGAAAAGGGAAAAGGTACGACTATGTATAACTTCTTGCTAATTTGCCGCGCACTGAATATCCAGCCCAGAACATTGTTTGAGAAGAACATGGATCTGACGCCACTATATAAAATCGAACCTGAATCTAAACGACGTATAGAAACAACACAAAAGTTGGATCATTTAGTTTATCACTCGGATTTTTTTAATACACCTAAACGTGTGGCGGAGGTATTGGCAGAATTGAATTTGGATAAAAACGATAGCAATAAATTTTCCGTTTATTTAACGGGATATTGTAAAGAGCATGTGTTAGAATATAGAAAAGAAGGAAATTTTAAGCTATATAAGAAAAAGACGAATAAAATATAGAAAACACACAAAGCTGATACTTCCTGAGTAATTTGGCTGATTGAGGCTCGCGATTAAAAACGGCAGTTTGAGTTCATGTCTATATTTGTTATCGAATTCATATACTTCATTTATGGATTTTCAATTTGATAATGAATGTCTTAAAAAGATTATATTAATATATCTTGTTTTTTCATTTTTATGTTTGATATAAAAAAAATCTAAGTTACATTTGAGTATAGACTTGACTTTGTAGCTCAGCTGGTAGAGCAATTGACTCTTAATCAGCGCTTTAAGCTCATATTTCACTTCTTTAATTAATTGATTTTAAAATACTTAAGCAAATTTATTGTCAGATCAGTAGTTTTAAAATTTTGTTGATTAACCTTGTTTTTGAGCCTTAAATAGGCCCCTGTTCTCGCATGTGTTCTCGCTATTTCAATGAAATATTCTCCTTTCTATCAGTATAAAGTTAAATAGGTTTTTTTGATTTTTGAAGTTGTGGTAATGCGCTTACTAAGGACTTTCGTATTTAATGAGAAATTGCTTCTTGTTGGGACCTCATTATTTTCAAGGGTATATAAAACATAATTTTCATGTCTCACTCCTATTTATTGTAAAACATTCTCATTTTAGCACACACTTTTATCGCTCGCCGTCCTGCGAGTTGAGCGAAGGTCGTTGAAGAGAAATGCGTAGCATGATTCAACGATATCTATGAAATAGACGAAGCTGTTGGTGGTATTTTTGAAAAAAGGACTGTGAGGAGGGAATATCAAAAATAGTGACAACAGCGAAGCCTGAGGGACCAAGCAGGCGAGCCAAACTCGAAAAACGGTTGGGTTTCTAATAGGCATGTAATGCTTATTATGAAACACAAAGGAGTTTTTATGAAGTGAAGGAATTACCAAAACAGGAAGTATGACAAACTGCGGAGCATTAAAAAAGAATTGGGATGTAATCCTGTTTCTTTTTTAACTTGGTTTGGCGTATCTTCATGGCGGTAATTCCAAAACGGAATGCCTTATTACCAATTTGATTGAATTTCGATAATTATTAATGAAGTATAAGAAATACTAATATAATTAAGTAGATTTGCACAATTTTTTGTATATTACAAAAACTTAAATAAGAAAAATAAAAATGAGTCAGAAGAAAGATCTATTTGAATACTTCGTGTATTTAGTCTATCAATGGTATTGTGAGGCTAAGAACTTAGATTTTAATCAAGGCGGAAATAATGATTTAAGTAAGTTAAAATTAATTAAACTGCATTTTTTTGCATGTAGTACTTCCGACAGTGCTTTAAGGATTTTTAATAATTTCCATGCATTGCCGTATGGTCATGTTGAGAGTGATGTTTATCAAATCATAGATCAACTGAATAATTTTACAATAACCAAATCATCATTGGTTATAAAAAGTAATTTTAGTATTGAGTCGATACTTACATCTATATCTCCAGAGGATAAATCTATTATCGATGAAATAGTAAATAATTTGAAAAATCGCAATCGTATTTTGGTTACATATACTGCTTTTGATTTAGTTGAATTAAGTCATAAGTGGTTCTCTTGGCAATATTCATTTGAACAGGCGAAAAAAAAGGGTAGCCTTTCATCATATATTGATAAATCACTTATATCTAATGAATTAAAAATTTACTCCTTCTAGAATGAATTTCTATGATTTGAATTTTTGGGATTTTTTAGAAAATGCAAAGAAAGAAAGTCAAATCTATTCCTTGGAAGCGAATATTAAGGAATCGGATAGAGAAAGGATGATCTTAACGACAAAGTCAGAGAGAAGAAAATTTGTTGAATCATTTTATGACCTTCAGGAGGGGCTCTTAATACTCCATTTTACCAAACTGAGTATTGACTTAATTAGGTACTATTCTTATGTATTACTGTCTGGTAAGTATTGCATATCGGATCTGAAAAAGGATTTGGAGGAATTGGAGACCTATTTAACACAATATACATTTTACGATAACATCGATCTGAAGCAGATACCATTAGCATATGTTAGTGTTTATAAAAGGCTTAGTGATGCTTCGTCTTTGTTAATTTACGATAGTCCTTTACTTATTTTTCAAAGAATAAAGAACTTAACCTTAAATTTTCAGAAAAGGTTGGAATCTAATTTCTCTTTCGATTCTCAGAGGGAGCTTTTTAGTGCATTAAATATAAAAAGGCTAAATATTCCTGAAAAAGAACAAAATTATTTAAATGGATTTGAAACGATATTAAAGTTATATGGTCTCGAGCATTTTGGTTATGATCCTAATGATAATGTGTTTACTGATCTAATTTTGTTTAAGCAGTCTTTTAAAGAACTTCAATTACCAAATTCGGAAAATAAAGAGTTAAAAAGAATTGTGGAGATGAAATGTGATTTTTTACTTTACAAAATTGCAAAAAGGACTGGTAAAAATACATATAGCTATATTTTTGATAATGATAAAATTGAGGTCGACTTAGATAATGATAATAACTTTAAGGTATGGAAAAGTTTTATTGAATCGCATTATACGGATGGAGAAAACTCGAAGAAAGAGCAAAGAAAAAATCTAGCTAGACTCAGTGATTTGAATTTAGATGATTTTACATCCATTGATTATCACACATATATTAAGTTGTGTAAAGATGATTTTAAAAGGTTCGACATTTTAGAAGAAATTAAGAATAAATTAAAATCTAAAAATATAACAGATTCAGATTTTGATAGAAATAGTTTGAAAATATTAAAGGCTTATGTATTTAATAATTCTATATCTTTAAAACTCGAAACAATAAGCCTGAGTTATCAGGAACTTTTCGAAATTTATGAAAGTATTAGAACATATCAGCATACAGATAATATCAAAAATTATTTTCCTTGGTTAAAATTGACAAAGTATCTAACTTGTGTTATAGAAGACTATTATAAGAAAACTTATGGGATTAAGGAGAATCAAGTCAGTCTTCAAATTAAAAGTGAATTCGATAAATTATTAGAATTATTTAGCAAATGCCATAGTAAATTAAAAAGTGCTTTTAAATGGTCTCATCAGTTGAAATTGAAACCATTTCAAAACGATTTTAAACATTGTCAATCAGAAGAAACATTTAATATACTTGAATTTGGTGAATTCCAATTATTTTTCCCCAGTAGCTATGTCGTACCTTTAGATTATAGCAAAATATCCGAAGAAGTTAAAAATATCGAATTTAAGAAGAATCAAATAGAATCTTTTGAAACGACTTTTGATCTATTAAGTGATCTTATTGAAAAAATACAATCCACAAACAAAGAATTAGAAGAAAGCAAGAGTATTATTAAACAACAAGAAAGAAGATCAATAGAGGTCTTAGGTATTTTCTCTGCAGTAGCACTTTTTTCGATAGGTTCTTTACAAATATTCAAAGACAATGTGGATTTATCATTGAATACAATTTTAAATTTCATACTAGCATTTGCTTTTAGTTTATCCCTATTCATTTATTTAATTTGGATAATAACTAGAGAAAATTTAAAAAAGTTGGAGTGGTATCATTTTATTGTATTAGGATTATATGTAACAGCATTTATATTGATTTATTTTAATATAAGAGCACATGATGACCTTTATAAATACCTAAACTTAATAGCTGAATAAAATTTATTTTTTCTATAATCATCACCCTCACAGAAACCCACAAAGGTTCCAAGTGAGAGGTGATGATTACAGGTGAGACACCAAAATTATTCAGGGGTTATAAAAACAAAAAGATCATGTCTCAAAAATCTCCTTCATCTCTAAAGCTGTAATACCCATTAACACCTAGTATCAAATGGTCAGCCACCTGTATATCTAAAACCTTACCTGCTTCAATAGCCTTCTTCGTAATAGCATGGTCGTGAGAACTTGGCATTAGTTTACCTGATGGATGATTATGTGATAAGATAATTTTAGATGCACAGCATTTAAGAGCAATAGAAAAAATGGTTTTCATATCCACACTTACGGAGGCTCTCCCTCCCATTGCAATATCTGATATGCCAAGTACATGATTTGCATTATTAAGATAGATGACCTTGAACTCTTCTAAAAATTGCATCAATCCTTCGTCCCAGAACTCTTTTAATATTGTATGAGCTGTAGATGAGTCAGAAATTTGAGGACATTCAGAAACCTTAAAATTAGGTTTAAATTGGACGGTGATTTCCGCCACATTCGATAGATTTTTCATATTGTGTTGTAAATTAAAGTGCATAAAAAAAGCCTCTCCGATGTGGAGAGGCTAACATTGAGGTAGATTTAAAAATGATTACTATATAACGCCTGCGATCACATCATAGTAAGACCTTATGTAAAGAGTTGTAAATTCTTCCAGATTGGGATTTTCAGAAACACTTTTATATTGATTAAGTGAATCCATGGTTCCCCAGTGGAACACTCCGTTAAATGTTGGGTCACTATGAAAAACGACTGTGTTATCATTATTTATGTCCTGATTAATTTCACAGTTATCATTAACACCATAGGAACGCAAGTAAGAAATGATTTGTTTTTTCATGTGTTCGAACTCTTTTTCAGGAATATCTGCTCCAATGTCTGGAAAAAAGTCATCTAGAGTGCAGTGTGTAGACTTAGTATTTTTTTTACGATAAAAATAAAGTAGAGAGACAATAATAGTGACAAGCATTATAGTAATAATGACTCCCCATAATAGAAACTCTATTAGTTTAATAATCCCTAGAGTAATAGCAAATACTAATATTAAGAAATTAAGCATATTTTAATAACCGTTGCATAGATATTTTACATGATAGTTTTATAAAATTTTTCGAGGTTGAAGTCACCTAAACGTTGATCTATATATTTTCTAGCGGCATTATGCCCCTTTTCAATATTGGGTGCAAATGTTGAAAATATTCCAAAAACTCTTACCTTTTCTTTAAAAGAATATGTATTTGTCGCATTGATTTCCATAAATCTGTAGAACAATTCTATTTCTTGTTCATAATTGCCCGAGTTTGCAATCGGTCTATCCATTGCGTATGGAGAGGTGATTAAAATTCGTAGATCATTGTTAGAATCTGCTGTTACGCTATAATTCCAACCTCTATATGTTGAATTATCACCAGTTCTGATTTTATACCACATTGTTAAAATACTATTTGCATTTATAATCTATTGTATACTCCTTTGCTCCATCGGTCTCTTCGAATTCTTTAACATTAGTTATTAAACCATTATTATTAGTGGTGTAAGTAAATGACCAATTTGTTTCATGAGGAGCACCATCACTATATAGACTTTTTTCAGAGCTTATTGCATTTTTTGATTTTTTACCAAAATAGCCCTGTTCAAGAAGAACTGATTCTGCAAAATCAAGAGTTGAGGATAATCTTGAATATAAGGCGAAATAAGGAACATTATTTTGAGGTAAATCATATTTGAACTCAAAATTACTTTTATTTAAAATCCCATTTTCTGAACCATAATTTTCATTGGTTTTAATCAAATTGCCATCTTTGTATTCTAAAATAATGTCTCGATGCCATTTGCTTTTACTTTTTGAAATAATTTTGTTCAAATATCCATTTGCATCATAACTGTAGTTCTTTTCGATATCAATAGAATTGTTAGAATCTAATTTTTGGGATTTCACAACATTATTTGATTTATCAATCTGGTAAATAACAGTATATGACTCATAGTCATTCTTGAATTTAAGTGTAATTGTATTTAGCTCGTAAGCAAAATCGTAAGATGAATGCTCTAACTTACCTTGCCAAGGTCTTTCATCCAGTTCATTTTGAGCATTAATGACTCGATTTTGGTTATCACGCTTAAATTTTACAAAGCCACCTTCATAGGTTAATTGTTCGACAAGACAATTGTTCTCTATTTCACCAGAGTTATTATCTGTATTATCTTTTTTTGAACAACCTGCTAAGGTTGCCAATGTCATTAAAAGTAAGATTACTTTTTTCATAAATCTAAAGTTTGATTAGTGTCGTTTTAATTGCAACGACTGTTTATGGTGTGATTTTCAAAAATACGGAGAGCAATAAATTGCTGTATACGGTAATCCGTAATAGATTTTACTTTATAAACATGTTATAATAATTAGGTATCGATGAATCCCTTTACGATAGGTTAGTAAATACAAAAGCGTGGGACTATAACCTAGAGCTGTCGGAGAGAGGTACCTAGGAAGAACCCTTACACAAACAGATAGGCCACGCCCCACGCTTTTGAGCGTAGAACGTTACTCTAACTGTCCTTGTTGTGTAATTTGAAAATTTCCTAGGTTTTCTCTTTCACAAGAACTTTTAGTTAACGCTTAACTTGATATTTTAAATTCTTTTTATTCTATAGCTGTAATTATTTATTGTCCAAAGATAAATATAAAAATTTGACTTTAATAAATGCTTCTTCCTCAAATCTAAGGTGGGGGCTGTTTAATATACACCTGTGGTGTTCAAAAGATAATTGGGTGGGGGTATTTCAACACCAATTGTTAAAAATTTCTATATAATTTTATTTTTTGTGGAAATTTTGCTGACTATTTTAGAAATAGGAGCCATATTTAATGTTGTATTTCTTTAATTAAACTGTTGAAATCCAATATTTACTAATTCTAATTTGGAATACTTGACAGTAATTTAATGTATATCAATGATATAAATATTATTTCCATTGTCGGCTATATTGATAATAGAGTTTATATAGCTGTCATTTTTTAGTATTACTAATATGGAAGATATATAGTGAGTGTATAGTTAGTACGATGTTTGATTTAAACAAAACATTATGGTACATCAAAATTATTGAGGGGTATAAATAATGATTTTGATGTACCAAAATATCCCTATTTTAAGTGTACAAACCCTGTAACTTCTATTCTTCTTTGTCCGTTGAGTTTTGGAATCTTCTTAGTATTGATAAATAGATTTAGAAAATGTTTATTTCTTTTTATGCCATTATCATACTTTTTAGCAATAGAAAAAAATTTGTTTAAAATATTAGCTTCATTATATTGCTCCCCCATTCTAAATTTTTCATTCAATTCGGAAATTAAAGGAAAATTTTTTGAAGCGTCATTGAGATAAGCCTTTTGATAGTATTGGTTTAATTTAAGTTGACTTTTGGCAATTTCCCTCAGCCTTTCTTCACCCTCGTCCATGAAGATATTGAATATCTCAGGATGTTTTTCTAATAGGTCTTTTCTCATTTCTTGCATGTTTCCAATCACATATTCACCTTCGTGAATTCTCTTTTGAATACTTTGTAACTCATTTAGATTATCAATGATGATGTTTAGCTTATCTAAAAACGGAATGCTAGTATCCTTAAATTTAATTTTATCCAAATCAAGATTTGAAAATGGGAGGTCTTCATGCAAAACATTGAAATATTTCATCTCTGTATTATAAATTTTTACATTTTTAAATTCCAAGATTAATCGTTTTACATCGATATACAACGATTTGACGTGATTTGACAGACAATAATTGTCTCTTAAAAAGTAGTTAATACTATAATCTTTATTTACAAAAATCTTATATCCAGTCATATCAATAAGTCCATCAATAACTTCCTTAATTACTAAGTCTGGCGTGGAAAAGCGCATAGTTTTAAGATAATTAAATACCTCTTGGTTTGCTTCTAAATATGCTTTACACTGTTCTTGGCTTTTAAAGGAAATGCTTGTGGGGATATCTGTGATGAAATGTGCTGATTTGATTTTACTCTTTCTAAATCGGCCTAGTATCTGAATAATCTCATTTGAAGGGTCGATGATCGTATGTGAGACTTTTAAATCTGCAAGAATAAATACATCAGCATCTTCTTCGATATCTATATCGACAGCTGTAAAATATCTGCTGGTCAAAAAATTATATTTGCTGAACTTTGTCTCGTCCAATAAATAACTTAGATGGAAGGGGTTTATTTCTTTTCTTTTGTTGTAAAACTCTTTGACTTCTTCCTTTGAAGTGAAAATACTAGACTCATTTTCAATATTCAATGATTTAATATAATTGGATATTTGTGCTAGTGATTTAAAGAAAACAAATATTTTATCTGATTTACAAGATTCTAATTTGGATTTAAATGCATCCAATACTGAATTTGTTGTAATTACCTTTAGCTCTCTCGTGATAGGGTAAGTTGGAATAATATTTTTAATTGTAAAATTGTGCTTTGCAAAACGAGAGTCTGATGGAATGATAGGAGTTGCGCTCACCATTGCTTTATTCTTGAACTCAAAAAATACCGTCATTGGGAATGTAATTTCTTCACGAAAGTCACTATCGTGTGTCATTTTATCAAACTCGTCAATCAAAAGAAAGTATTCATTAAAACAGTCTATTTCTAGTTCCTTCAACGAGTCCAATACACGGGACAGTGATTCAGGAGTTACCATGATTTTCTTAAATTTTGGCTTACTTTTTTTTAGGAAGCGCTTGATTTGATCTTTTCCTATTCCTTCATAAACACCCAATAGATGGCTGTGCTTTGTTTGCTTGCCTTGTATTACTGGAACATTTGGTACTATTATGATTGAATTTCTAGTCTTATCAATTATTTCTAAGTAAGTCGCTCCAATGCCAGTAATATTTTTAAATAGCAATGTATTTGTAGGGATTCGCGAAAGTATTGTATCTAAATAAGTATCTTTTGAGATGTATAGATTTTCTGTTTTCATGACATTAAAATGCTGAGCCAAATAAATTGGCTAATGGAAATTTTGTGAAATTTTAGTATTAATCTGGGAGAGAAATCCCCCAGATTATGAAGTATTAGTCTTGACTCGCTATTTTTAATAATTCTTTCGCATCTAGATCATATTTGGTATATGATGCGAAACTTAGAAGCTTATGCATACCTCTCATGTAATACAGCTCAAATGTAATACGCTTTTTGTCTATTGTGGTTTTGATTTCAACATATGAAATATTATCCTTATTAAATCTAACTTCGGAAATGTCTATTTTATTTCCGCTTGAGAGATTTTTAAAGAACAGCCATAAACCTAATCGTTGTTCATTATCAAGCGCTCTATAATATTCTTTAAAGTATTTTTTTGATGTGACTCCAAAGTATTCATGATTTTCAGTGAAGAAATTTTTATTAGACAAGGTATATTTGGCTTTTTTTTGATTTGCTTTTTTTGTCGTGCTAGCAAATAATGGTTTTTGTACCTGTGATCTGTTTTTTAATTGAGCAATATTCATCTTCGAAATTTTTAGTTTTAATCTGTCATGTCATCCCGGTTCGTTTCTCCACTTAAACTTTGGCGCCTTATTGTTTAAGTGTTATCCCCTTCGGACAGCACAAAGGTGCACATGCAAAAAAGGGGGATATAATAAGGTTTATTTTCT
The DNA here is from genome assembly GCF_012030425.1 of Sphingobacterium sp. B16(2022). Classification (GTDB taxonomy): domain Bacteria; phylum Bacteroidota; class Bacteroidia; order Sphingobacteriales; family Sphingobacteriaceae; genus Sphingobacterium; species Sphingobacterium anhuiense. The sequence goes on from NZ_JAAUVN010000004.1 coordinate 501,308, forward strand.
ATCGCCCCCTTTTTACAATAAAGAGTTATCTTATTAATTATTAGTGTGTAAAACTTTTTTGGATTAAATAAAAAAGGACAGAAAACATTCAAGTTTCTGTCCTTTTTAAAATGGAGGGTTATATATTGTCTATTTCTTTATGAGTTGTTTTATAAAGTCTTCCTTAACATCATCAAGCCCATTGACATCCATAGTCTGTTTTTTGGGTACTAAATCGAATAGCCTAAGAAAGGAGAAAATTAGGAAGTGCTTATCCTTTTTCTTGTATTTCTCATGAGCATGGTCATGTATGAAGCTGTTTAGCGCAGGTACCACTAGTTTTAAAAACTCGTATAATGGTGATAGCTTAGCGCTAAAAGACATACTGTCGACTAGATTGGTGACTAGCTTCTCGAAAAAATCAGTAGTACAAGTGGGGGTAATGCCAGAAAATTCCATGAATCCAATCTTTAAGGAAATCTCATGATCAAACTCATAGATTGTATTAGGTGTTTTCTTGATAGGAATGTTTAAAGCTTTTTCTTGATCAGTTAAGAACCTTTCCAAACGGAATCTATGCAGAAAGTTTTGATATTTAAGCTGTGTGTAATAATCAAACGCCTCCTGTTTGTAAAGGTCATTTACCTTTGTGGTTTCATCGGTAATGACCGCGCCATATTTGTCTTTATGCCTAAGAACGATTTCGGAGTTGAGGATATCCTTTCTCATTTTTAGCACATTAAAGATATCTCTAACCTCTTCTATAGCCTCTTGAATAAAAGGATTTGAGCTAAAGTCATCATAATTTTCATAGTATGATTGCCAATAATCTTCTTTGTAAAGCGCTGTAATACTGAAAAGATTGTTTAAAAAATGTTTCAGTGTTTCGGCTTCTTCAGATGAAATTTCAGTTTCAGGCTTTTTAAATAGTACTCTTGAGCTAAGGTCTCGATAGCTATAGTCTTTATGGTAGAAAACTTCTCCGTGTTCGGAATAACTCCGTTGAACTCGTAGTTTATATTTAAGATTTCGTGTATTGGCTAGTTCTTTTTTCCGTTGCTTTAGATACTCTTCGGAATTTGTTCCTTGTCTTGTAATTATTTTTGAATCATCAATCTCCCTTGTGATTGGCATAAAATATTTACAAATTGTCTCAGTAATTTCGATTGTTTCATCGAATCCTAATGTTTCCCAAGAGGTTGTAATTTCCATTAAATATTGATCTGTTAAATAAAAACTAATTATAAGCAAAAACAAATGAAAAAAGCCCATCCCCAATAAAGGGAAATGGGCGTATTTTTATTTTTGATGAGACATCATTTTCATTAAGGGGTATAAAAAACAAAATATCCGTGTCTCACTTTTAAATTATAACTCAGGCATCACATGCTTTAATTCATCAACATTATGAACCCCTAGACCACGCAAATACTTTAAGGTGACTATCATGTCCGAATGACCTAACAATTGCTGTAGAATGTGTAGATCCTTAGTTTTTTTGTATACGTTCACAGAAGCAGTATGGCGAAAGGAGTAGATTGTTTGATTCTTTTCAATAATACCCTCTTTCTCCATTAGTTTAAACATTCGAGTCCAAGCGGTACTAAAATAATATGGATTATTGGAATCAGGTCTTCTTGTAAAGATGTTGTCGTCATGAGATAAGCCTTCCAGTCGATTTAGAAGTAATTCTCTTACATAACTAGGTATTGGCACTGTTCTGATTTTTTTACCTTTATTTTCATTACCTGAAAGATGGATTTCTGTTATATTGTTTTTAAAGTGGTGACGCTTTAGTAGCCTAATTTCATTATGTGGGCGTAATAAACAGCCATAACTCATTAGGCAACATAAGTGCAATTCTTCATGATTGTTTTTTAAGAACTGTAATACGTTCTTAAGTTGTTCGTCAGAATAGATTTTGTGTAGTTTAGGAGTAGCCTTTCTCTTGTCAGTTCTGGTAATTATTGCCGTATTGAATTCAAAATCCTTATCTATTTCTCCAAATACAGCTTTTATATGACGACGCGAAATCATGTAATTAGAAGCCGTAGAATTGAATTGATTCATAAACTCTTGAATCCGACTCCGTTGTAAGTCGTTAATATTACTATTTAACTCTTCTGTTGTTAGAAACGCTTTTAGTTTTTCTGTTAATCTTTCAAGATGGTTAACGTAGTTACGGGTTAGATTTGCTTTTTTCTTGTTTGATATAGCTAGATCTAATAGTTCTCCTAAAGAAGTGTTTTCTATCGTTTTTACTTTTGATAAAGATTTGTTGATAGGATATTTACCAAATTCAATGGCTTTTTTAAATTCGTATTCTAGTTGCCTTAACTGTTCTTTCCTCTCATTGATAGTTTTACAAGAGTTTGGTTGTATGTTTAAACCTAGTTTTATACCTGTGTACTCCTTATACTTATTTTCTCCTATCTTGATGTAGATATAGGAACGTTTTTTTAAGTCATCAGTTGTGGAAATGGAAATCTGGATTTTGTGCATTTTTTGATGTTCTCGCACTGTTCTCCCAATAAATTTTATCTATTGTATTTTTCTTTTCAATAATTAAATATGATAGCTTCATTGTAACTTTAGATATTAAAAATCAAATTTTTCAAGTAAAATAATATAATAAACAGTGTCTAGAAGCCTAGAAATATTGTTTTTTCATTTTTATGTTTGATATAAAAAAAATCTAAGTTACATTTGAGTATAGACTTGACTTTGTAGCTCAGCTGGTAGAGCAATTGACTCTTAATCAATGGGTCGAGGGTTCGAGCCCCTCCGAGGTCACCTCCTGTAAAAAAGCCATTTTTCTTTATGAAAAGTGGCTTTTTTATTCTTCGCGACTTTTGATACTTGAGATTGATTCGTTTTTTTTATCCTCAAAATGATTTGTTTTACATTTTTTGCAATTCATATGTAACTTGGACATTTGTGATTGAATCAATCATCCTGTTAAAATCGTTTTTTCGGCTAATTTAAGACCTCTAGTAATCAATTAACTACAAAATTTTGGTGGTTTCATCGATTAAAAGTCATTACTAAATGTTCATTAATCTAAATTTATTAGCCATTTTCGCCCTAAAATTAATACTTACTATATTTTAGGATGATTAAAAAAACCAGAACTACAAAGACCAAATTTTTAAAGAAGGTAGTTTATTTTATTATAACATTTTTGGTTGTATACGCATGTCGTAAAAACCAGATCAGAATAGATCAGAACGCTGTACACTTTACAGCAACGATCGTTGAAGAGAATCAAAATAGAGCAATAGGTACTACATGGCAAAAAGGAGATGAGATCGGTATATTTATGATCGAGTCAGGAATGCCATTATCGACTAGTTCCATTGTCAACGGTACTAATAATCATATTTTTTTTATAAACGGATCAATATTTCAAACTACAGATGAACTTTTCTTACCTGAAAAATCGGTAGATTTTATTGCTTATTATCCTTTTAAAATAATTAGCGATTATCAATATGTACTTGATATAACGGATCAGTCTAATCAGGCGAAAATAGATCTCATGTACGCAAAAAATGCAAAGGCAATCAATAAAGGGAACAATAATATTCCACTTATATTTGAACGTCAATTATCAAAAATATCCATTAAATTAACGGTAGCCAATATAGATGAACACGGGTATGAAGAGATGAAAGTCGTAATGCCGAAACTAAACACGCTTGGCTCCTTTGATCTGGTAACAGGCAAGTTAGCAGTTAAAAAGGACAGCCAGAAAGATATTGAGGGAAAAGTCATAAACAACCATGATGGGACTGCTTTTGTCGAATTCTTCCTTTTTCCAGGAGAAAATATTACTGGAAAAACCATACAGTTTTTAACTTCAGACAACACGAAGTTTACTTGGAAGCTACCAAAAGTAAATAAACTGAAAAGAGCGAATCATTATTCTTTTGATGTAAAAATTGATAACGGTATTTCTGATGGAGGCATTGTCGCAACGCAACCTTACTTAGAAATTCCAGGAATAACGAAGTTGAAAAAGGACGAGGTTTTTATTCAGCACTTTTTACCTGATGATCCGAAACGCCGTAATTACACCATGCTGTACGATAAGGTGAAAAAAATGGCCTATTGGGTTGCCTACCCGTTGCACAGTAGTTATCTCGGTAATGCCAAACGTACCGATGACTGGCAATACGACCCGGCTATAGCAATGGAGTTTCAGCCCACTTTATTTAAAGGTTTTGGTACTTCAGGTTACGATAGAGGGCATCAGTTGCCAAGTGCGGACAGAAATTTTAATAATGCTCAGAATAAGACTACGTTTTACTTTTCAAATATGACCGCACAGGCATCTAAACTGAATCAGGGTGTCTGGGCAAACCTAGAAAATAAAGTGCGGACATGGACGGCACAATGTGATACGCTATATGTGGTAACAGGAGCGATGCCAAATACAAAATCTAACACAGCGATTGAATATATCATCGATAATAAAAACATAGAAATCGCCAGACCCAAGTATTATTTTAAAGCGCTAGCAATGAAAAAGGGAAAGAATTATTATACCATTGCCTATAAGATGGACAATGAAACACCAAGTTCTAACAAGTTTGAAAAGTATCAAATGACAGTAAGCGAATTAGAGAAAGTGACAGGATTTAATTTGTTCCCGGATTTAAATACAACGCAAAAACAAAGTATTGATGCAAACATTTGGAGATAAATCTTACCATTCATTGCATTGTAAAAAACACACAAGACATTGAACAGCACCATATATATTGGTGAGTTGTTTGTTAGAAGATTGCTTTTAAAAGAAATATCAGGGGGACCTAGGCAAAATTAAGCTCAGATTCCCATTCTTTTTTAATGATAAAACCAAACGATTTTAGACATTAATTGTTTTGGAGGTACTGATTAATGGTTATACTTTGTATTTTAGCTAGATGAATATAAAAGGATTTGCTTTCATTCTTATTGGGGTATTGTCCTGTCTAAGTGTGGCAGCGCAAAAGAACCCATTACCGGCACATAACAATTGGATATTTGGACCTTCTATTGGTTATCAATATCAGAGCGGAAGTTTTTTGAAAGCATCTGCCTGGGGGTTATTTGCACCAAATGAGTCGCAGTATATGAAAATTGATGCTGGTGCAAATTTCACTTGGATGGGCGGTAAAACAACCGTAATTCCCGAGGTGGGATTTACTTATTATGTCAATGATTTTGTTCTATTACCTTTTGTCAAAGCCGAATTGACCCCCTATACGGTAACGCCAAAAGTTGGTCTCAGTCTTTTCTCTCTCATTGATCTGGGAGTAGGTTATGGGTTTGATATTAATACCAAGAAAGATTTTAAACAAATTAAAGGAGTGAATTTATCCTTAGGAGTCAATATTCCTTTAAACTTTCATTTATATTAGACTCTATGAGAAGAAGTATTGTTGTTAAATTGATCTGTCTTGTGCTATTTAGCTTCAGTATGCAGGTAAAAGCTCAGGAGATCTTATATGGTCCTACAATTAGTTATCAATATCAAAAAGGAAGTGCTGTAAAAACAGGAGGGTATTTTGCATTTGCTTTTCTCGGTGAAAATATTTTAAAAACAGATGTTACCGCTAATTTTACATGGACACATAATTTTACATGGACACAGAAAAAGTTTGCAGTAATTCCTGAGCTGGCGCTGTCTTTCTATCCTGAATCCTGGGTAGTTGCTCCTTTTGTACGGACAGAATTCACTCCATATACCTTTACACCAAAAGTAGGTGTTACAATGGCCACTCTTTTGGACTTGGATTTTGGATATGGATTTTCAATCGCTGACAAGCAGGATTATCGTCCACTGAAGGGTTTTACGATTTCGCTCAGATTTAATATTCCGCTCAACTACAAACTCAATATGTAGTGTTTTTGTTATTTGAGATAACAACCTATTATTTATAACAGAGTCTATTTCCCGGTAATTTTAAAGTGTAATATTGATAATGAAAGATTTTACCCATTTGCATCAGCCAACAGGTCGACTGATCAGTGATGAAGAAAGGACGTATCTCTTTTTTGGCGGAACTTCCTATCTGGGCTTATTGGTTAATGAGGCTTATATCGATGTATATAAACAAGGAATTTCTATTTATGGACTGAATAACGGAACCTCCCGTAATAATAATATTCAGCTTGGTATTTTTGATATTGCTGAGGAGGCTGCAGCTTTACGATTTGGCTTTGAAGATGCGATGATAGTTTCAAGTGGTTATTTGGCGGCACAATTGGTTGTGAGGGAACTTGCTTTACAAGGAACACTTCTATATGCTCCCAATAGTCATCCAGCATTGTGGTTTGATGTCAATCCAGGAGTGAGTGGTCTTATGGCTTCTTGGCTGGAGGATGTGGTAAAGCATATCAATGCCTCTAAAGAAGATTCTTTCGTAATTGTGAGTAATGCACTGGATAATTTAACACCCCAGCACTACGATTTTAGTCCATTACTAAAAATAGATCCCAATAAAAGGATCGTGCTTTTAGTCGATGACTCGCACGGAATCGGGGTGGTTCGCAAAAATAAAGTTTCTACGGAATTGTCTATGTTTGATAATACAGGAATTGATGTCGTAGTGGTTGCATCTTTGGCAAAAGGAATGGGAACAGATGCGGGTATCATCTTGTCATCCAATAAGTGGATTCAAAGGTTTCGCAAGTCATCTTTTTTTACTGGAGCCTCCCCTGCTTCTCCCGCTTTCATGTACGCTTTTACAAATTCACAGGAAATATATTCGGATGAATTCAATAAACTCCAACAGAATATCAAGCTATTAAGCGATTTAATCGGCAATAACCTAAGTCATATTCCTAATTTTCCTGTTTTCAGCTCCACGAACCCTGAACTTTATCAAAAATTAGTAAAAGAGGGATTTTTGATTTCAAGTTTTCCTTATCCTTTGGAAACAGATCCACCATTAAACAGAATTGTGCTGAGCAGTCTTCATAATGCCGAAGATTTAAAAAAAATAGCACAGGTAATTTGTGATTAAAATTTAAGTCATAGGCTTATCATTTGTTTCACGTGAAATGATAAAAATAAAATTAAAGGTTTGATTTTCAGTAATAAAGTGTATTTTTGTGCTTCTTTGAAAAATGAGTTTAGCGATGCAAAATGGCTAAGCTGTTGTAAATGATCTCTTTTGGAATAATTTTAAAATAAAAAAAATGTTTAAATTATTTCCAAACGTCATTTTAAAGAGATACTTTTGCAACCCCAAAGTATATTTGGTTAAAGGTTGAGAAATAAATAATTACAGTAAAATTGATATGACTAAAGCAGAAATTATTGCAGAAATCTCTAACAAAACAGGCTTAGAGAAGGTAGATGTTCAAGAGACCGTTGAGGCATTCTTCAAAGTGGTTAAAAACGCAATGGTGGGTGGAGAAAATGTATACGTAAGAGGTTTTGGTAGCTTTGTTGTTAAAAAAAGAGCTGAAAAAACTGCTAGAAACATTTCTAAAAACACAGCGATCATCATCCCTGAACATTTCGTTCCTAGTTTCAAACCGGCAAAAGTATTTGTTGAGAAAGTAAAAAACGGCAATAAATAATCTTAAAAACAGATTAAAAATGGCAAAAACCAAACAAATTATAGTAGTAGGCGTGGTTGCAGCATTAGTTGCGGTACTATTGGCACAACCTATCAAAGGTTTGGTGAACGAGAAAGAAGAATCTGCTCAAACGGAGCAATCTTCTTCCGAAATTAATTTGGAAAACATATCGTTAATGACAAAACAAGGATTAGATGCAAATTTAATCAAAGATATTTCCGATATTGAGACCCAAATTGCAAAGGCATCTGGAGAAGAAAAGATTTCTTTACTTCAAAAGTTGGCTGTAAAGTGGGATGATTTGGCGAAGCCAGCTCCGCAAGGATTCATTTATGAAGAAATGGCTAAAATTTCTCCAAAATATGAATACTGGTTGAAAGCGGGTAACTCTTATCGTACTGCTTACACAAATTTACAAGACTCTACTTTAGCTCAGGCTTTAACACAAAATGCAATTCGTTCTTACGAAGCTGCGTTGAAATTAAATACTGCTAGTTTAGAAGCGAAAACAGGATTAGGAGCTGCTATGGTTTCGGGTACTAATAACCCGATGGCAGGAATTGCTTTACTTCGTGAAGTGGTTCAAGCAGATCCAAAAAATGTAGAAGCAAACAAAACTTTGGGATTGTTTTCATTACAATCTCGCCAGTTTGATAAAGCGATTGATCGTTTCAAAACAGTTATTGAATTGAAACCAGATGCGGAATCTTACTTTTATTTAGCCACAGGCTATGAAAATATTGGGATGAAAAGTGAGGCGGTTGCTGCTTTTAAACAAAGTAAACAACTAGCTGCTGACCCTTCCCTTTCACAATTTATCGATCGCAAGATCGCTGAGTTGAGTAAGTAATTAATTTAGTTTATAATCATTTAAAAAAAATTAGCTATGCCAAGCGGAAAAAAAAGAAAAAGACACAAAATGGCTACTCACAAACGTAAAAAACGTTTAAGAAAAAATAGACACAAGAAAAAATAGTCTTTCTTGTATAAGACTCCAATAGGTTGTTGAGACATGAAAATAACGCAATAATCGCATTGAAGTTTGATGATCTACACGTAATTTATTACGTGTAGATTGTTTTTTTTTATAAAAAAACGTTCTTTAAGGTTTAATCAGATACAACAAAGTTAGCAGGGTATGCTAATTTGTATCGTAAATATGTAGCTGTTGGTAAAGGAATTAATTATCGATTCTACTCCTGAAAAAGGAGTTACTATTGCTTTGCTACAGGATAAGCAGCTTGTTGAACTAAATAGGGAAACGGTTAACAATAATTTTTCAGTTGGAGATATTTATCTTGGGCGAATCAAAAAAATTATGCCGGGATTAAATGCAGCATTTGTAGACGTGGGATACGAAAAAGATGCTTTTCTCCACTATTTGGACTTAGGTCCTCAGGTTCAATCTTTGCTAAAACTTACTCGAATAGTAAAGAATGGCAGTTATCAAGAGAAACTGCTAAATAGTTTAAAACTTGAAAAGGACATCGATAAGGCCGGTAAGATATCTGATATCTTAAGCAAAAATATGCTTTTACCAGTTCAAATCGCAAAAGAACCAATATCAACAAAAGGACCTCGATTGAGCTCCGATCTATCTATTGCAGGTAGATTTGTCGTACTGGTACCTTTTTCAAGCGCGGTTTCCATATCCAAACGAATCAAAGGAAGTAATGAGCGGACACGTCTCAAGAAGATTGTCGAAGGAATAAAACCTCCTAATTTTGGAGTTATTATCCGAACGGTGTCTGAAGGTAAAGGCGTAGACGAACTACAAAAGGATTTATTGGATCTAATCTCTAAGTGGGAAATATTTACCAAGCGACTTCGGACAGCAGAACCTCCTCAAAAAGTATTGGGTGAAATGGATAGAGCTTCTACCATCTTACGCGATTTATTAACAGATGAATTTACACATATTCATGTAAATGATCCTGTGATATATGAAGAGACAAAATCTTATGTCCAAGATATCTCTCCTGATCTAGAAAAAATTGTAAAACTTTATAAACATAAAGAACCAATTTTTGACCATTTTGGGGTTGAGAAACAAATCAAAGCTGCTTTTGGAAAAACTGTTACATTACAAGGTGGTGCTTATCTCGTAATCGAGCATACTGAAGCACTTCACGTCGTTGATGTTAATAGTGGTAATCGTTCTGCTAATAAAGAGAACCAAGAGGATAATGCGCTCCTGGTTAATATGGAAGCAGCAAAAGAAATTGCGCGTCAATTGCGCTTAAGAGATATGGGCGGGATCGTTGTTGTCGATTTTATCGATATGCATAAACCTACTCATCGCAAAGAGCTGTACAGCTTCTTGAAAGAATGTATGGCCACGGATCGTGCGAGACACACAATCTTGCCTCCAAGTAAATTTGGATTAGTGCAGATTACGCGTCAACGTGTTAGACCAGAAATGAATATCGTTACAAATGAGAAATGTCCCGCTTGTGATGGTACTGGTGAGATCCGGTCAAGTATTGTCCTGATGGATGATATTGAAAATAATTTAAGTTTTATTCTTCAAGAACAAAATGAAAAAGGAATATCACTATGTGTACATCCTTATATAGCCGCTTTTATTAAATCTGGCTTTATTTCAAAAAGAATAAAATGGTTTTTGAAGTTTCAAAAATGGATCAAAGTTGTTCCGGTTACTTCATATTATTTAACGGAATTCCATTTCTTTAATGCTAAAGACGAGGAAATCAAGTTATAATCGAAAGAAATTAAAAAGGGTTGATCCATCTGGTCAACCCTTTTTCTGTTTATAAACTCTGATACTTTTAATCCAACCAATTGATGACAATGCCATCTTTTTCCATCTTACGGAAATAAGTCATCTGCCTTTTTGCATAGCGATGAATTTCTGTTTCCAATTTTTTATAGAACTCTTCGTAGTTTAATTCGCCTAATAGGTATTTAGATATATATTTATATTCCAGACCATAATATTGCAGTTCTGTATGACTAACACCAGATTCCAATAATGCCTGTACCTCCAAAATAAGTCCTGCCTCTATTCTTTGATCCAGTCTTTTGGAGATCTTTTTTCTTCTTGTTGATACATCAGGATTTAAGCCTATTACAAAGGAATCTAAACTTTCATTACTAAGTATCATTTCTGGATTATTCTTAAGCCATTCTAAAATTTCTATCCCGCGAATGATTCTCTTTTTAGTGGATAAATCAATAAATAGATCATTGGGTTTGTTATACTTGGCTAATCTATCGATAAGTTCATCCTTTTCAAATTGATATAGAGCCTCTTTAAAACCAGGTTGGCTAGGAATTTTAACATATTTACTGCCTTGAATAACACTTTGAATGTAGAGCCCAGTGCCCCCGGAAAGTATGATACGTTTTTTTTGTAGCAATAGGGATTGATAGATTTGTTGGAAATCTTCTATAAATTGTCCTAGATGATATTTTTCTCCTGGATCACAGATGTTGATGAGATGATAAGGAACATCGCCGTATTCGGATAGATCTTTACCAGTACCTATATCCATTTGACGATAGACCTGGCGGGAATCTGCACTGATAATTTCGGCCCCGATTTCTTTTGCTATTTGGACTGCTAGAGCTGTTTTCCCAGAAGCTGTAGGGCCTAAAATAACGATGACTTTCTCCCTTGGCAAAGATGAGATTGCCAAAGAAGAAAGTAATGTTTGTTGTTTAGTTATCACACAACAAATTTAGTCCATTTTTCAGAACCATTGTTGTTGTTGACAACATTTTCTATAAAAGCCATGCCGCGTACACCTTCGTGTACTTGAGGGAAATCCAACATTTCTGCCGTTGGTGTCTTACCTTCTAATTTCGCAGATACAGTTTGAGCAAAATTGCGGTAAATATTACCAAATGACTCTAATAGACCTTCTGGATGCCCAGATGGGATACGCGTATTGTGTGTTGCAAATGAACTTAACTGATTTGGAGCATTGTACGCATTTCCGGTACGGAATACTTGACGAGGTTCGCCTAACATTTTGATTGTTAAGTTATTCGGATCTTCGTTAGCCCATTCTAACCCGCCATTTTCACCATAAATACGAATGCGTAAAGCATTCTCTTCTCCGGCTGCTACTTGTGAAGCCCAAAGCATTCCTTTTGCTCCTTCTTCAAAACGCAATAAAACAGAACCGTCATCATCTAGATGTCTTCCCTCAACGAAAGTCGTTAAGTCTGCACATAATTCTGTAATTTTTAATCCTGTGATATATTCTGCTAGGTGAGCTGCGTGTACGCCGATATCGCCCATCGCTAAAGATTTTCCAGATTTAGTAGGATCAGCACGCCACGCCGCACCGGCATTTCCTTCACGCTCAGTCAATTTACTCAACCATCCCTGAGGATATTCGACAACAACTTTACGGATTTTACCAAAGTGACCAGCTTTAACCATTGCTTTCGCTTGTTTTACCATCGGATAACCGGAGTAAGTATGTGTTAAGCAAAGTGTTTTATTCGTGCTTTTTATTATTTCTTCTAAAGATTTTGCTTCTTCTAATGTTAAGGTCATCGGTTTTTCAATGACAACATTGAAACCATTTTCCAAAGCCATTTTTGCAGGAGGATAATGCATGAAATTGGGCGTAACAATCGTTAAGAAATCCATGCGCTCTCCTTCGGGAAGCTGGCTTTCTTTTAAAATCATTTCCTCATAATTTGCATAGCAACGATTTTCTGGAATGAATAGATCTTCAGCAGACTGTTTGTTGATTTCAGGATTGATGCTGAATGAACCACATACAAGTTCGATTTTACCATCCATATTTGCCGCGATACGGTGTACAGCTCCGATGAAAGCATCGTTGCCCCCTCCGACCATACCCATTCGTAGTTTTCTCTTCATGTGATATATTTTATTATTTACTGTTTAGATTAATCGACAAGATACAAAAAATGATTTTATTTTATAGATAGAATCAGTTTAAGACTGCCCAAGTTTTCTTTTAAGTAGCCATCAGGAAATTCTTTTTGTAGGTTCTTATATTGATCTTCATCTCTAATGAGCACTCTTGATATTCCATTTACCCAAAATTTAAGGGGTTCGAGTTCTGATTTTTTGACAAAACCAATTTTTTCTAATGAAGAATCTTGATTCCAATCCTTATCCGTATAGGTCATAATATCCTGGGGGTTGAAATCGTTGATAAATGCTTTAAGCAATTTGCTGATTCCCCCTACTACATTATAACCAAGTTTATTGCAAAATCTAATTAGTTCAAATGACCGATAGTTTTCAATATTTAATTCAGGCATTTTTCTTCCTCCGCTAAATACGGCAAGAGAAACTAGTTCACCCTCTAAAAATAGACCATACCGATATTTTCCTGGCATTGCCCCCTGCAAGTGGTTTTCTTCCAAGAATGCGATTGTATTTTTTTTATCGACACGAGCTACAACGGTATTTCTAGCGTAAGCTTTTTTCTGATGTAAGGCGATTGCCAGTATTCTTTTTAGAATGATAGCATATTTGCTAAATAATATATCTTCATCAATATGTACGATTTTTTGATTTTCTTCTGAAACCCGCTTCGTGATATTAGATCCGTAAAGGTGAATTTTAAAAGGAAGCTCCTCCCCCGTTATTACTGTAAATACGGGGGATTTTTCGGAGACTAAAATCTCTGAATTGAAGCTCTTTCGTAATGCATTACAAAAGCGTTCTACTATTTGATGGTATGAATCTGTCATTTTCGAATAACAAAAATATGATTTATTAGAAACAAACTGTGGTTTTCGATTGAATTTTAATACGTATCTTTGTCCTTCAAAAAAAAATAAAGTATGAAACTTCCAATTGTGGCTTACGGAGACCCAGTTTTGCGTAAGGTAGCAGATGAAATAGATGAGGATTATCCAAACTTGAAACAACTTATTGCAGATATGTTTGAAACGATGTATGCAGCAAGTGGTGTTGGGTTAGCAGCCCCCCAAGTTGGTTTGCCAATTCGTCTTTTTGTAATCGACGCAACTCCTTTTGCTGAAGATATTGAAGAAGAAAAAGAAGTGTTGACAGCTTTCAAGAAAGTTTTCATTAATCCGATCATGGTTGAAGAGTCTGGTGAGAAATGGGCCTTTAATGAAGGATGCTTAAGTATTCCTGATATTAATGAGGATGTTTTGAGGAACCCGAATATTAAGATTAATTATCTGGATGAAAACTTTGAGGAGCACGAAATTGATTTATCCGGTTTAGCAGCGCGTGTTGTACAACATGAATATGATCATATCGAAGGGAAATTGTTTACTGATAAATTGTCTACACTGAAAAAAACAATGTTGAAAGGAAAACTGGATACAATTTCTAAAGGGATGATCCGTGTTGGATATAAAATGAAATTTCCATTTCAAAAGAAAAAGCGTTAGTTATAATTAACGCTTTTCTAATTATTTCTCCACCTTATCCACCCACTATCGGAAGGGAGAATTTATATTTTACGGCTAAGATCCGAACTGTAAAGATCAACAATGCACTTAAAAAAGCATTTATGCCCTCGGAAAGTCCAAAATAAGGTAAGGTTACGTAAAGTATAGCTCCTGATAAACAAGCTGTTGCGTAAATTTCTTTTCTGAAAATTAGTGGCGTTTCATTCATAAGGGTGTCCCGGATGACCCCTCCCATTACAGCCGAAAACATGCCTAGAATTACAGCCGCAATTGTAGAGCTTTCATAGGTAATGGATTTCTGTAAGCCAACAATAGTAAAGAAAGCGATCCCCATGGCATCAAAAAGTGTTAAAGTTCGGGAGAATCTATCTAATTTGTCGTTAAGGACTGCTGATAGAAAAGCCCCGATTAGTATAGCAATTAAATAATTCCCATCGTCAACCCAAATGGGACGAAGGTTTAGAAAAACATCCCGGAGTGAACCGCCCCCTATTGCTGTAACAAATCCTGTAAAAGTTGCACCAAAAATATCAATTTTTCTCCGATTAGCTGCCATGGCTCCTGAAATGGCAAAAAGCATTGTGCCCATTAAATCAGTATAGTATATATAATCAGGTCCTGTCATTTATGCTTATTCTATTGGTTTGGCGCTTAGTTGTATAGGTTGATTCGTATTTAATATACTTTTTTATCGTTTTATGATCCTGATTTAAAAAATGATTTTCCGATCACTTAATCTAATGTTTCGTCTATTCCAGCAGTAAATATAGTTTTTTATTTTACATCACGATAATGCTTAGCGCTAGTTCTGATCAATTTGTCTACAGCATGGTAAGAATCAATATCTTCTTTTTTGGAAGTTTGGAGATACCGACTATTACATAATCTGACTTTTATAATATAGTTCATAGATTTTATTTTTAAAATCTATGAAAGAAAAAATTACGTATTTGATGCAAATTGATTTTCGATTAGCTGTTTGAGCGTGATTATAAAGCAGCTCTTTAAACCAATTGAATCTGGAGAAACCTACTATTATTGTTGTTAGCAGGGTGATACCATGTTATAAGCAACTGGGTACCTGGTTCGAATATAATAGAGGTATAACAGAGGGATAAGAGGGGGTTTATAGGGGGTTAGTAGAGGTAAAGCTCTATTAACCCCCTATAAAATCTCAGTAATCTCTCTATAAATCCCAGTTTAAGTAATAATCAGTTCCCTTTCAGTTCCCGAGCAGGTTATAATATGCCTTATTCCGGAGTATCTTTACGGGGATAGCTGGCTATTGCAAAACAGCAGCACTTCTCAGGATCCCTTTTGTAGTATATACTATATACTATATAGTATAAAGTAAAGATGTCGGCCCTGCGGAAAGCATGAGGAGACATGGATCACCTTATCAGTAATAGTAATAGTAATAGTAATAGTGTCGATGATGCCGCTGTACTGAAAAAGATATAATTTCCATTTGGCTATTCCCTAAAAGCATACTGCATCCATGAAAGACGGTTCAGGACGAACAGTTCCCCCGCTACCCCTTTTTATAGTTTAAAGCCAGGATTGTCCGTTTCTCAGCCCCGAGAACAGATCATAGGTAAATTTATCGGTCAGGTTATAAGCTGTTTACCGTTTCGAGGCAAACTATTTCCGGAAAAGATTAGGAAGTGATTATAAAAAGTCGCTATCTTTGCACCACTCCGCAAGGGAGGAACGGCTGATCCGAAAGGATAGGCACTGAAAAAAGAAGGGTTTAATGAAGATTAAACGCAGAAACATCAGGAAAACAAAAAAAATAAATTTTCACATTTATTTTGGAGAAACCAAAAAGATTTCTACCTTTGCAGTCCCAACGGAAACGAAGGGAAACAGAAACAAGATCGATAACGGCGCAATGCCGACATCA
>NZ_JAAUVN010000005.1 GCF_012030425.1 Sphingobacterium sp. B16(2022)
GTAAGGTAAGGTAAGGTAAGGTAAGGTAAGGTAAGGTAAGGTAAGGTAAGGTAAGGTAAGGTAAGGTAAGGTAAGGTAAGGTAAGGTAAGGTAAGGTAAGGTAAGGTAAGGTAAGGTAAGGTAAGGTAAGGTCATAAAAAAAACAGCAGACCTTGAAGGGACTGCTGTTTTTTTATAACCTGAATTTATTTCAGGATTTAATTAATTATTTTTTTGCTGGAGTTGCAGGAGCAGCTGTTGCAGAAATACCTAATTTTGTTTTTAAAGCAGGTGTTAAATCATCTCCGCCTTGGAAATAAGGAATGTTTGTGCTTGAGATATCAAAAACATAAGCAAATCCTTTTTCTTTAGATACAGCAGTAAGTGCATCTGATACTTTTCTATGAATAGGAGAAATCAACTCTTCTTCTTTTTTGTTTAATTCTTCTTGAGCAACACGTTGGTTTTCGTTGATACGAGTTTCAATATCGCGTAGTTCAGTACCTAATTTTTGTAATTCAACATCAACAGTCTCTTTGTTTGCTTCGCTTCTGTTACGTGCTTTATCATTTGCTTCTTTTTGTTTCGTTTGATACATCGCATACATATCTTGAAGCTCTTTCGTTTTTCCGTCGCTTAAAGTTTTCAATTGGCCTTCCGCTGTTTTGAATTCTGGTGTTGCCTGAATTACTTCAGCTAAATTAACGTGACCAATTTTTTGTTGTGCCTGAGCTAACTGAGTAGCGAAAATAACTGCTACAAATGCAATAGCACCTTTAAATAAATTTCTCATTCTTTTCATTTTAATCTTAAATCGTCTCTTCAAATTATAATGAGACAAATTTTTGTGTTTCTAATTTAATACTTACTACTACTGGTATTTGTTCTCGCAATATTAATAAACTAATATTTAGTTTGCAAGTGCTGAATTAGGTTTTAATCCTAATTTAATAATGACGTCATTACTTTTATCCAATTTTGGATTTGCATATAGGAATGTTACTTCTTGACCTCTATCCAATACAAGATCGAATCCTTGCGCTTGTGCTATATCTTGAATTGCTTTGGACACGCGTTGTTGTATAGGTTGAACCAGTTGCTGACGTTGTTTAAATAACTCGCCTTCAAAACCAAATTTTTGTTTTTGATAATCTTTTACTTCTTTTTCTTTTTTCACGATTTCATCTTCGCGACGTCTGCGCATATCTTCATTTAGTAAAACTTGATCATTCTGATAAGCTTTATACATTTTTTCTATTTCAGCATATTGTTGATCTACCTCTTGTTGCCATTTTTGAGAAAGATCATCTAACTGTTTTTGTGCGGCTGTATATTCAGGGATATGCTTTAAAATATATTCTGAATTAACATAGGCAAAATTTTGTGCAAAAGTAGCTGATATGGTAACTACGACAAATGCTATTACTAAAACTATTTTTTTCATATTCTCTGAAAGTTTTATAGACTATAATATATTATTTAACACTAATTTACTTTAAGACCATGGATAAACCCAATAGTTTAATTTGGGAAAATCATCTCCAGTAAACTTACTGCCCAAAAATAATAAAAAAGAAGCAATCTATGCGATATTTTTCGGGTTTAACACTATTTAACTTGTTTGCCCTTTTTCCTTCATGTTATGAGTAGTATAGATTCTAGTGATTAATGATGATTTGATGAATTATCATTTTTTTTTGTTGGAACTTTTATTGAAATATTATCAATGATATGTAGCATTTAATGCGTGTTTTTTATTTGTTCCGTTAAATTAGTAGTATCACTTATAATCGTTTTTTATAGGTGCTTTTTCGAGGGGGTTATAATCGAGTTGCTGGATGTGAGTATGGTATTTTATACTTTTGGCATAGGAGATGAAACGCGTTTTTAGAATAATTGAAAACTTAGTGTTTAAAACAAACTTCTCAACCCTTTTAGGAATTGGTGGTAAAAAGAAAGGCTTTCACAATGGTGAAAGCCTTTCTTTTTATTTTGATAGTACCTGAGGGTTGGATAAATCCAGCGATTAAAACCCGCCCATATTTTGCATGATACTGAATGTGAAATTTTGTTTCCACTGGCTACTTTGTAAACCTGGGATCGGATCAAATGCGTGACCGTAATCGATACCTAACATACCAAATATAGGTAAGAAGATACGTGCACCAACACCCGCTGCGCGTCTTACTTTAAATGGATTGTATTCAGAGAATTTGTTCCAAGTATTACCAGCTTCAGCAAAAGCTAATACAAAGACTGTTGCTTGTTCATTTAACATGACAGGATGTCTCAATTCCATTTGGTACTTGGTGTAAATTGGACTACCTGAACGCATAGCGATATTAACGTTTTGTGTTCCTTCTGGAATAATGGAACCATTTGCATAGCCACGCATCGCGATGATTTCAGATCCCTGTAGGAAATCAAATCCTTGCATACCGTCACCACCTAGTTTGAAGCGCTCAAATGTAGAGATTCCTGTTTTGTTGGAGTAGCTACCTAAGAAACCGAACTGTGCCTGTGCTTTGAACACCAATTTACCAGCAATCTTTGCATACCATTGTGAATCAAATTTCCATTTGTGGTATTCAGTCCATTTGTATTTAACTTCCGGTGCAGATGTTTCGTAGTTAATTTTGTTAAACAATGAATATGGAGGCGTAAGTTGTACTGAAAACTTTAGATTAGACCCTGAAGTAGGGTAAATCGGTGCATCAATCGTATTACGGCTGATTTCCTGTGTTAAGTTAATGTTGTAAGCAGTACCGTTGTCAAACAAGAAATAGTTTGAATAGTTCTGTAATTTGTAACGTTGGAACGAAAGGGAAGTATTTACCTGGAACCAGTTGTCTGGCCATTGTACACGCTTACCTAATGTTGCGGTAACACCAGTCATCCAGATACGGTTAAGATCTGAATCTTTTACCATCTGCTCTCCTGTATAGTAGTTAAAACCTCCGTAAGAAGAGCTTGATGTATATGCGCTAAGACCAAAATAAATTGGTTTTTTACCGCCTAACCAAGGTTCTGAGAATGAGAAACTATAAGATTGGTAACGTTTACCTGAAGTTTGTCCACGAACACTCAATTTTTGTCCATCACCGCGTGGTAGTGGTTTCCAAGAGCTCTTATCAAAGAAGTTACTTGTCGAGAAGTTATTGAACGTTAAACCTAAGGTACCGATAATTTGTCCAGCACCGTAACCGCCTGATAGTTCAACTTGATCGGAAGGTTTTTCTGTAACGTTATAAACGATATCTACGGTTCCTTCAGCATGGTTAATATTTTCTGGAACTGGATTTGTTTTCTGTTCGTCAAAATTACCCAACTGTGCAATTTCACGAACAGAAGTCATGATAGCTTCTTTTGAAAATTTTTGACCTGGTTTTGTACGAATAGATCTTAATACTACGCGATCATTGGTCACGTCATTTCCTTTTACTATAATATTGTTGATGGTGAACTGTGCACCTTCATATACGCGTAAATTTAAATCAATTGTATCGTTATAAATACGCGTTTGTTCAGGATCAATTGAGAATGTCAAATAACCATCATTCATATACAGAGAAGAAATATCATCACTATTTCTTCCTCCACCCATCAATTTAGTCGTTAATTTTTCTTCACTAAAAATATCACCTTTACGGATTCCTAAAATTCTATTTAAAACTGTGTCTGTATATTTTGCGTTTCCTGACCATTTAATATTACCAACATAATATTTAGGGCCTTCATACACATCGATATTGACTAAGACATTTTTATCATCAACTTTAATTACGGAATCTTGGATAATTTCGGCATCGCGGAAACCTTTGTTTTGCATTTTCGCAACTAAGGTTTCTTTTGCTTCTTTATATTTTTCTTCTTTGAATTTTCCAGGTCCAAAAATACGGAACCAAGCTTTTTGCTTAACCCCTTTTAAGTTCTTACGAAGCTGTTTTTGTGTGAATTCCTTATTTCCGGTAAATGTTATCTTTTTAACACGAACTTTATTTTTACGGTCAACATCAGCAATTAATATCTCATTATTAGCTTGAGTAGTATCTTTAATAGTACTAATCTTAATTTCTGGATATAAATAAGCTTTCTCTCTTAAAAAACGTTGAATTGTATTGCGTGTTGTATTGATCAAGTTTTCATTGACAACTTTACCTGCGTTATCTTTTAATCTTTTACGAACTTCCTCTGTTTGACTTTTACTTAAACCGTTAATGTCTATACGGGTTAATCGAGGTCTTTCGTTAACACGAATGTTTAGAAAAATAGTTTCACCTTCTATTTTTTCAGCCCATAATTGGACATCATCAAAAAGTCCTTGTGCCATCATCACTTTCACGACATTTGATGTGGCCTCACTAGGAACTTCAATATATTGGCCAACGACAAGTTTGGAGATGGTAATTAATACATTGTTGTCAAGATGCTGCGTTCCCGAAACAGTAACACCACCAATAATATAGTCTTTAGGGGATAAATAACTTATCTGGTCGGGGTCATTCAGGTTTATAGCAGTTCCATTCACTTGAGCTTGTGCGAATTGTGGTTGGGTACATGCTAAAAATAATATAACAAATAGTATGCGCTTCATTTATAAATTTTTATTGATGCTAAAGTACACCAATCAGTTGTTAATTTTTGTTAATTAAGAAAAATTTAAGAACCAGCAGATATGAAGGTTTAAAATCAGTCAGCAAAGTTACTAATAAAGATTAGATCTGTTCACTTGTTTTTCCAAATCTTCTTTCTCGCTTTTGATAGTCAAGAATTGCCTTAAAAAGGTCTTCTTGTTCAAATTCAGGCCACATCTTATCTAGGAAACAGAATTCAGCATAAGCAATCTGCCATAAAAGAAAATTACTAATTCGATATTCTCCGCTTGTTCGGATTAATAAATCTGGGTTTGGTAAGTTTGAAGTGTAGAGATTTTCCTGAAATACCTCGGTTGTTATATTCTCAATTTTCAGATCTCCTTTAACAACTTTTTCTGCTATTTTTTTTGTTGCTTGGACGATTTCCTCCTGCGAACTATAACTTAATGCTAATGTTAGTATACATTTATCATTGCCGGCAGTTAAATTCATTGTTTCCTGCAATTTTTCTTGACAATTTTTAGGGAGCTTAGATAGATCTCCAATTGCATTTAAACGAACACCGTTTTTTTGGAAAGTTTTCACTTCTTTTTTTAACGAAGATACCAGCAACTCCATTAACGCTATTACTTCTAGTTTGGGTCTATTCCAGTTTTCTGTTGAAAAAGCATACAAAGTAAGGTGTTTTACGCCAACCTGTAAAGTTGCTTCTAGTGCCTCTCTTACAGCTTTTACTCCGCTTTGATGACCAAAAATCCGTAATTTTCCTTTTTCTTTTGCCCATCTTCCATTGCCGTCCATAATAATAGCAATATGTTGAGGAAGATTGTTTTTGTCAATATGATCTATTATGCTCATTTTCTATTTCTTTACTTCTGCCTATCTCACGATTGGTAAAAACATTTATTTCTAAATATATGCTACAAGTGTATCGTTTTTTCGTAAGATAGTTGTTGAAATTGGCCTGATGCCTGTTTTAATTTCAATCGTGTATACTTATTTTAATTTCGTTGTATACAAACTACCACTGCAATTAAATTATTAAATTAGTGTGAAGTGCTACGTCAGATTTCCTTGTATCAGGTGTGATTTTCATTTGAAAAATGTAATTTCCTAATATCCTCAAGAAATTGCGCTTGCCATTAAGCAATTTTTTCTTCATTAATTTTTAAGTATTGCTGCATAAGGATAACTTATATTAACCAGATTCTTTAAAATATCGTGCGGTAAATATAAATCTTTTTGACGAATAGCGGATTACAAATTCATGTTAACGCTAATAATTTCTTACATCTAAGCCCCAAAGTAGTTTCTCCCGGAGTGTTTCAAAATAGCTTTCACCTTCTAATCTGATTAAATTAATATAGAATGGCGCTTTAGTTATTTTTAGTTTGACATTACTTTCTATTGTTTCATTTTTAGAATCGCAGCTCAATATATATTTTTCGGAACGACTTTCAATTTCTAATGCTAATTCAAATTCAGATGATATAACTACTGGACGAACATTTAAATTGTGTGGTGAAATTGGGGTAATTACGAAATTGCCACTTCCAGGCATAATGATAGGTCCTCCGCAACTTAATGAATATGCCGTAGATCCTGTTGGTGTCGCGATAATTAGACCATCGGCCCAATAGGAGTTTAAAAGTTCGCCATTTAAGTACGCATTTACTGTGATCATTGCAGAACTATCATATCTAAAAACGGTAATATCATTCAAGGCATAATTACTGTTTCCGCCAAATAATTCTCTGTCAGGCGATTCTACGGCTAGTAATGCTCTTTTTTGTATTTTATAGTTTTTAGCTAGAATTTGATCAATTGAAGGTTCAAAATCTGTTTTATTTATGGATGCTAAGAAACCTAATCTTCCGAAATTTATGCCTGCAATAGGGATTCCGGAATTATGGATTAGTGATACTGCTGATAACATAGTTCCATCACCACCCAGGCTTAACATAAAATCTGTGTCTTTTGGCAGATTCTCATTAGAGCTGTAAGTGGAGAAGGTTTTATTACAGTCAAATTGTTTTTGTAGAAAAGTATAAAAGCTGTCGTAGATCCAAATCTCAACATTTTTCCCATTTAAATATTCCAGTAAATGCTTTACATGGGGAATAACTGAAGGACTAAATTCTCTACCATAAATTGCTATTCTCATATTGTACAGTATTTTTTATTCTAGCAGTAATGATTGCATTATTTTGCCAAAGATGAGAAAAAACTAGCGTATTGCTAAATATTGATGTAATTCATGAGTTGTTGGTAACGATCTTCTAAATCATCAAATTCTTGCAGTGTATTGAAAGATGCAATGACTTTATAATTTTGTCGTGCGAAGGAAGATAGTAGAGAAGCGATGTTTGACTTATTTACTTTCATTGTCACAAGCAATGTTGCATTTTCAGGGACTGTTTTTGTTGAACAGTTTAAAATTTGAGCATTTTCTGCTTCAACTAGATGTGCTATTTTAGATAAAGAAAAATCATGTATTCCAATTTCTAAGGTAATAATTGCTCCTATATCATTTAGTGATTGCAATACTGAAATCGTTTTTACCAACTCTAAAGAAGTCAATACTCCTTCAAATTTATTGTTTTCATCTAACACAGGTAAAGTACTTATGTTATAAGCTGTCATTAAACGGATCGCATCGTATGGATGTTGATTTGCCTTGATATAAATTGGGTCAGTTTTTAAATGAACAGAAGCAATTGTATTTTGATCATCAAGGGCATTCAGTAAATCATTTTGAGAAATAAATCCTAAATAATTATCACCATCAACAACAGGCAACAAATGAAATTGGAAATCTTCCATTCGATCTAAAGCAAAAGCAATTGTGTCAGATTGCTTTATCGTCGTGTTTTGTGAAAGAGGAATGTTCGCTATATACATATGGATAATTTATCTGTATACTATTGACCTTAAATTTAGTAAAATGTTTAAAGAAAACCTTTTTTATTAATAAAAAAGCTTTCTTGCATTAAAGGTCATTAAATTTTTACTTTAACTTTGCACAGTTTATATATTATTGATAATGGATTGTACAAATTTTATCTACTTTTACAAAAGTGCGATTTATATTTTGAATATATAATGAAGTTAAATCATAGTACTGAAATTTTATGAGTGAGGTTGCAAGTCGGAAATTTATTGAAGTTAGAGAAGTAATTCGCAAGAAAAGTCCCAAGTTGATAAAATGGATTCCATCTTTTTTATTAAAGTATTTGGAACGAACTATACATGAGGACGATATCAATGATATTATGACTCGGTTTTCGGACTTGAAAGGTTTGGATTTTGTTGATGCTTTAATTAAAGATCTAGGCGTTAATGTTGAGCTAAAAGGTGCGGCTAATATTCCGATTGATGAAAGCGTTATTTTTGCTTCAAATCATCCCTTAGGTGGATTAGATGGAATTGCTTTTATGCATGCTATTGGACAGTACCGTAAAGATGTTAAATTTTTAGTCAATGATATATTGATGAATGTCGGTAATCTTCAGCCGCTATTTATACCTGTAAATAAATTAGGGGGACAAGGAAAAAGTGGGATCGCCGCCATAGAGGAAGCTTACGCGTCTGATAGTGCTTTATTGGTATTTCCTGCGGGTTTAGTTTCTAGAAAACAGGGAGACGGAAGAATTGAAGATCTTGAATGGAAGAAAAGTTTTATAAATAAGGCAAAGAAATATAAAAAAGATATCGTACCTGTCTATATTGAGGGGAAAAACTCTAACTTTTTTTATAATTTTGCAAGGCTAAGACAGAAGATTGGCTTAAAGGCAAATTTGGAAATGCTTTATCTACCTGATGAAATGTTTTCTCAACGCAACCAAACTGTGACGATTGTTATTGGCAAAAAAATATCTTACACACATTTTGATCAATCTAAAGGCGAAAAAAAATGGGCTGAAGAGGTGAAGCGATTGGTTTACGGAATGTCTCAAGAAAAATAGAATTATGCAAGAAATTATTGCTCCTGTTGATAGAAAATTGTTAAAGGCAGAATTAGGTAAAGATGCTTTTATACGATATACCAACAATGGAAATAACGAAATATATTTGATTAACTATCATAATGCACCTAATGTGATGCGGGAGATAGGACGATTAAGAGAATTGACGTTTAGAGGTGCTGGTGGTGGAACTGGTTTATCAATTGATATTGATGAAAATGATACATGCGAAGATTGCTACGATCAATTGATTGCCTGGAATCCTGAAGAAGAAGAAGTTGTTGCAGGCTATCGTGTCATCAAATGTGCCAATGCTTCGGTAAAAGATGGTGTCCCAAATTTATCAACAGCTCATTATTTTCAGTTTTCCGAACGATTTAAAACGGATTATTTGCCCTATACAATTGAATTAGGCAGGTCTTTTGTCCAACCAAAATTTCAACCAGCAATTGATAACCGCAAAGGAATCTTTTCTTTAGATAATCTATGGGATGGATTAGGTGCATTAGTGATGATTAATCCAGATATTAAGTATCTTTTCGGTAAAGTGACCATGTATCCGCATTATAATAAAGAAGCCCGTGATTTGTTGCTTTATTTCATGGAGTATCACTTCCCTGATCATGAAAATTTAGTGGTACCAATCCCAAGTTTAAATTGTGAAAATGATTTTTCTAAATTTGAAGGTATTTTCGATGGATTAGATTATAAGGAGTCTTATAAATTATTAAATAGTAAGGTTCGTGCGTTGGGTGAGAATATTCCTCCTCTGATTAACACTTATATGAATCTATCTCCAACGATGAAATCGTTTGGGACAGCAATTAACGATGAGTTTGGTGAAGTTGAAGAAACAGGGATTTTGATCATTATTGACGATGTTTATCCTGTGAAAAAAGAAAGACATATGAATACTTTCGAACGTGATCGGGAGTATGGTAATAAAAAACCAAAGAGAGGCTAAGCCTCTCTTTTTTTGTAATTATTTTTTGCTTTAAGAATCTCTTCTTCTCGAAGAAGTTCTGTTTCTATTTTCAGATCTTGGACCGGATGACGTTCTTCTTCTATTTCCTCCAGGACTAGCGTTATTTGAACTTTGGCCATTTCTGGATGTAGATGATGGTCTGCCAGATTTCTTTGCTGTACCAGCTTTCTTTGGTGCTACACCTGAGATATGTAAAGCATAGGGATGCTTCTCAACTAAAGGGATCTCCATACGGATGGATTTTTGGATATCTAGTAAGAATGCATATTCTTCTTCGTCGCAGAATGAAATCGCTTGACCATCTTTACCTGCTCTACCTGTACGGCCTATTCGGTGTACATATGATTCTGGTATATTGGGTAAATCATAGTTGATTACAAATGCCAACTCATCTATATCAATACCACGTGCAGCGATATCGGTAGCAACCAGTACACGTAGTGTACGATCTTTGAAGTTTTTAAGGGCATTTTGACGGGCACTTTGAGATTTGTTTCCATGAATGGCCGCAGATTGAATATTCTTTTTTGCAAGATCTTTAACGATGCGATCTGCACCATGTTTAGTTTTAGAAAAAACTAACACGTGATTTATATTTTTCTCCTTTAAAACATGGATTAACAAATCTTTTTTATCGTTTTTCTTAACGTAATAAACTTCCTGTTGGATCTTTTCTGCAGTAGTAGATTCTGGAGTTACTTCAACCTTGATAGGATCAACAAGAATATGATTTGCTAATTTCTGAATCTCAGGTGGCATTGTTGCTGAGAAAAATAATGTTTGTCTTTTTTCAGGTATTATTTTAATTAGCTTCTTTACGTCATGGATAAATCCCATATCTAACATACGGTCAGCTTCATCTAAAACAAAAAATTCTAAATGTTTTAAATCGATATATCCTTGACCGTATAGATCTAGTAAGCGGCCTGGTGTAGCAATAAGCACATCAACACCTCTCTTCAAGGCATCACGTTGTGGTTGTTGTCCGACACCTCCAAAAACAACTAGACTTTTAAGTGGAAGATCTTTGGAGTATTGATTGAAATTTTCTTCAATTTGAATTGCTAGTTCACGTGTGGGTGTTAAAACTAATGCACGAATATTTTTTTTCGCAGTTTTAACTTTTGAATAACTTAACATTTGAAGTATAGGAATGGCAAAGGCAGCTGTTTTACCAGTACCTGTCTGAGCGCAACCTAATAAATCATTTTTTCTAAAAATAATAGGAATCGCCTGTTCCTGAATTGGGGTAGGAGTAGTATATCCAACAGCTTCCAATGCCTTAAGGATTGGTGCTATGAGTTTTAAATCTTGAAATTGCAATCTAATTTATTTATTTGTAAGCGACAAAGGTAGCTTAATTTTATGGATTGCAACTGAAATTTGTTGAAACATTTATTTTTAATATGATCTAAAAATATGATT
This sequence comes from Sphingobacterium sp. B16(2022), assembly GCF_012030425.1. GTDB lineage: Bacteria > Bacteroidota > Bacteroidia > Sphingobacteriales > Sphingobacteriaceae > Sphingobacterium > Sphingobacterium anhuiense. The sequence continues at coordinate 10,950 of NZ_JAAUVN010000005.1, forward strand.
AATACCTACTTATCCTCTTGAAATCCTTCAAAACTTGGGTCAACGATTTCTTTCCATTCTGGATGTTTTTTTATATACGCGTATACCAAAGGGCATAATGGAAAAAGGGTGTAATGATGTTCTTTCAGGTATTGTAATGTTTTTTCAATGACAGCAGTTGCTACTCCTTGACCCGCTAATTGAGGGTCGGATTCGGTATGAATGAGCCAAACTTTACTAGGTCTTTCTTTGAATGCGATAAAGGCTTGGTATTCTCCTATATGAAGTTCAAAATGATTTAATTGATCATTTTTAGTTAAAGGTAAGTTGATAAATTCTTCTTTCATGGTTTGTTATATTTTATATGGATATAATATCAATTGCATGCATATTGTTTTGACGGGTCGAATGATAATGGTGCTTCGGGTAGACAAATAATCTTATTTTTAGCATAAGAGTTTCCTGGTAGCACTACTGGCGATCTCAGTCTGTTATTCATCTTATTTTAGCATGCTTCTTCTAAACCCTTTATATTAATTTTTTTCATCTTGACCAAAGCTTCCATTGCTTTTGGATTTGAAATGAGCATATGAATTCTTTTAGGAATTATTTGCCAAGAAAAACCAAATTTGTCTTTTAGCCAGCCACACATATTTTCTTGACCTCCATTTGCGGTCAACATATTCCAATGGTGATCGATTTCTTGTTGATCTTCACATTCAACGACAAATGAGACAGCATCTGATGGTTTATATGATGGACCTCCGTTAAGTCCCATAAATCGAGTTTTGTTAATTTCAAAAATAACGACCAGAGAATTGGATGAGATGATTTTTCCATCTTTAAATACTGAACAGTAGAAGTTTGCTGCATCTTGGGCTTGACCATCAAACCATAAACAATTATAAATTGAATCTGTCATAACTATGGTTGGGTTAAAGTATTATATACCTAAAATACAAATTAATCATGAATAACAGATATTAAATAAAACAAAAAAGGTTAGAAATGAAAATTTCTAACCTTTTATTGTGAGTTGACTACGCGCTTATTGGTAGCCCAATAATTTCATAACCTGTTTTGAATTTTGTTCCTCACCAAAAACTTCGTAATTGAATGTTTCGTCGCGGTTACGGCGAATCAGTACATGCTTTGGAGATGGTAATAAACAATGATGTATACCGCCATAACCACTCAATACATCTTGGTATGCTCCTGTATGGAAGAAACCTAGATATTGTAATTTACGTGTTTTAGGCATGAATACTGAACTAGTATGTGCTTCTTGATTGTAATAATCTTGGCCATCACAAGTAATACCACCTAGGTTTACCCGTTCATATTCAGAATCCCAATTGTTGATCGGAAGTAAGATATATTTTTGATTTAAAGCCCAAACATCTGGTAAGTTTGTAATAAATGAGCCATCAATCATAAACCATTTTTCACGATCATTTTGTAATTTACGACCTAAAACCTTGTAAAGGATACCTGATGCTTCGGCAACGGTATATTTACCAAATTCAGTAATAATATCCGGTTCCATTACTTCATGTTGTGCACAGATCTGCTTGATCCTGTTCACAATTTCATTGACCATGTACTCATAGTCAAAATCATGCACTAATGAATCTTTGAAAGGCATGCCTCCACCGATATCTAAAGTATCTAAGTCTGGGTTTACTTTTTTAAACTTACAGAACAATGTAACATATTTTTCTAGCTCATTCCAGTAATACGGGGTATCCGATATACCTGAATTGATAAAGAAATGTAACAGCTTTACTTTGAAGTTAGGATTGTTCGCAATTTTGTTGTTATAGAATTCTATAACTTCTTCGATACGAATACCTAGTCTTGAAGTGTAAAACTGTGAGTCTGGCTGTTCTTCCGATGCGATACGGATACCTAAAGCACATGGTTCATCCAATTCAATTTCATCATCATAGAGATTGAATTCCTCTTTGTTATCTAGGACGGGGATAATATTCTTATACCCATCATGGATCATGTCGATGATATACTGTTTGTATTGGTATGTCTTAAAACCATTACAAATCACTGTAATGTCTTTTTTTACTGTACCTTGACGTTCTAAGGAATCGATCATCGGCATATCAAATGCAGATGATGTTTCTAAGTGAATCTCATTCTTCAATGCCTCTTCAACAATATGTTTGAAGTGGGAAGATTTGGTACAATAACAATATTTGTAGGACCCTCTGTAGTTGTGTTTCAAAATTGCGGTTTGAAACAAAATTTTCGCTTGTTGAATTTTTTTGCTGACGATTGGCAAATAAGTAAAACGCAACGGCGTACCGTACGTTTCTATCATTTCCATTAAATTCAAATCGTGGAAATACAATTCGTCGTCGATGATTTCGAATCCGTCTTGCGGAAAACCAACACTTAGGTCAAGAAATTCCTGATAGCTCTGCATTTTTTATTATTTTTGCAAAGATATACTTTCAATATGAATACAAGAATAGCGAATGTGAATTATTTTTGTATTCTATTTCAGGGAGTTGCATATTTTACATAATCATTACATGGCGAATTCTATTCAAAACAGACTTATTGAAGTCACTGTTCAAGCTGTAAAACAGCTTTATAATGCAGATATTTCTGAAAATCAAATTGCTCTGCAAGAGACACGCAAAGAGTTTGAGGGGCAAATTACAATTGTAACTTTTCCTGTTACCCGATTTTCTAAGAAATCTCCTGAGCAGACTGGTACGGAAATAGGTGAGTATTTGAAAACTCATATCTCAGCTATTACTGATTTTAACGTTATTAAAGGGTTTCTAAATATTTGTCTTTCGGATGAATACTGGATTTCTCTTTTAAACGAGACTATCGTGAAATCTGATTTTGGGGTATTTCCTTCGAATGGTAAAAAATTAATGGTGGAGTATTCTTCTCCAAACACCAATAAGCCGCTTCACTTAGGCCATATTCGTAACAACCTATTAGGATATTCTGTTGCAGAGCTTTTAAAGGCTTATGGTTATGATGTCATAAAAGCCAATCTGGTAAATGATCGCGGTATTCATATCTGTAAATCTATGCTTGCATGGCAAAAATTCGGAAATGGAGAAACTCCTGAGTCTACGGGTATGAAAGGTGACCATTTGGTGGGTAAATATTATGTAGTTTTTGATAAAGAATATAAAAAAGAAATAGAAACACTCAAAGTTGAAGGTCAAACTGAAGATGAGGCTAAGAAGAATGCGCCATTGATTAAAGAAGCACAAGCGATGTTACAGCAATGGGAAGCTGGTGATGAGGCTGTGATTGATCTTTGGAAAACAATGAATACCTGGGTATATGCTGGTTTTGAAAAAACGTATAAGCAACTAGGTGTTAACTTTGATAAATATTATTATGAATCAAATACGTATTTGTTAGGAAAAGATATCATTCAAGAGGGTTTAGATAGTGGTGTTTTCTTTAAGAAAGAAGATAACTCTGTTTGGATTGACTTAACTGCCGACGGATTGGATGAAAAGCTTGTCCTGCGAGGCGATGGTACTTCTGTATATATTACTCAAGATTTAGGTACAGCTCAATTGAAATACGATGAGTTCAAGATGAATGATTCTATTTATGTGGTCGGTAACGAACAAGATTACCATTTTAAAGTATTGTTTTTGATCTTAAAAAAACTTGGTAAATCTTGGGCAGATGGCTTATTCCATTTATCTTACGGGATGGTCGATTTACCTTCTGGAAAGATGAAATCGCGTGAAGGTACAGTTGTAGATGCTGATGATTTGATGAGTGAGATGATCGAAACAGCGAAAGAGCGCACAGAGGAACTGGGTAAAACGGAGGGCTTGTCTGAAGAAAATAAAAATGCACTTTATAATACCATCGGTATGGGGGCTTTGAAATATTTCTTATTGAAAGTTGATCCCAAAAAACGTTTATTGTTCGATCCGAAAGAGTCTGTTGATTTTCAAGGAAATACAGGTCCTTTTATCCAATACACTTACGCTCGTATTAAGTCTGTTCTTTCTAAAGTAAATTTTGATGAACAGTCGAAAGTATCGGTGCCAGTATCCATATCGGCTTATGAGCGTGATTTGATTATGACTTTGGGTAATTTTCCAAGTATTATAGCAATCTCAGCTCAAGAATTCAGTCCAGCGCAGATGTCTAATTATATTTATGATGTAGCTAAATTGTACAATAAGTTTTATCATGAAGAGACTATTTTAAAGGCAGAAATTGAAGAAGTGAAGAATTTCCGTTTGCACCTTTCGGCTTCTGCAGCAAAAGTTATTGCAAAAGGAATGAGTTTATTAGGAATTGAAGTTCCTGAACGTATGTAATTTATCTCATGATGGCTCAAAAAATCCGTGTTGGTTTAATTGGTTTTGGTATTTCAGGACAAGTATTTCATGCTCCTGTTATGCGATCTATTGCTGACCTAGAATTAGTAAAAATAACTGCTCGCAAAGCGGAGCAAAAATTAATTGTAAGTGAAAAGTATCCTACAGCGTTGGCTGTAGATCATGCTGACGAAATATTAAATGACGATTCCATTGATTTGGTGGTTATTGCTACCTCTAATGATATGCACTATCCTTTTGCTAAGCAGGCATTGCTAGCAGGGAAACATGTGGTAGTCGAAAAACCGTTTACCAATACATCTGAACAGGCTGATGAATTGATCGCATTGGCAAAAGAAAGTGGTAAAATTTTATCTGTATATCATAATTTAAGATTCAACTCAGATTTTAGAACGATCAAAGAGGTGATTAAGGATGAACGATTGGGGCAGATCAAGAATTTTGAAGTTCGTTACGATCGTTTCCGTAACCATCTTAGACCGGGTGCGTGGCGAGAAGATAATCTGCCTGGTTCAGGAATCTTTTATGATCTTGGAGCGCATTTAATTGACCAGACGCTACAACTCTTCGGTAGACCAAATGCTGTATTTGCAGATTTGACTATTCAAAGACCTGGAGCGGGGGCAATTGATAATTTTGAAATACTACTTTACTACCCGGAAATGCGTGTTTCTTTGAAAGGAGGGATGCTTGCTAAAGAGCCGACTCCGCGATACACTGTATTTGCATTAAACGGAAACTTCCTTAAAAATGGTGTTGATCCTCAAGAGGAATTATTACGTGCTGGTGCATTTCCTGATGAAGATCCAAACTGGGGCAAAGAAGATCCAGCTATTTATGGTAAATTAAATTTACTTTGGAATGGCGAAGATCTCGAAGAGACCGTTACTTCGAAATTAGGCAGCTATCCTGATTATTACCAAAATATAGCAGATGCTATTCTTGGGAAAACTCCTCTAATTGTTACAGCAGAACAAGGACGTGATGTTATTCGTATTATCGAACTGGGGATACAAAGTCAGGCGGAACGCCGTGTCATTTCATTAGATAATGAACTAATAGGCTATTAATATATAAATATGAAGCAATATGATGCCATTATAGTTGGGGGAGGGGCGTGTGGGCTCATGTGTGCTGCTCAAGCTGGATTATTAGGTAAGCGAACTTTAGTGATTGAACGAAATGATAAAGTTGGAGCTAAGATTCTAATTTCGGGCGGAGGAAGGTGTAATTATACCAATTTGGGTACTGACATCGATAATTTTGTGTCTGAGAATGCAGACTTTTTAAGATCTGCATTTAGTCAATGGACGGTAGATGATACATTGAGTTTTTTTGAGTCGCATGGTATATTTGGTGAGGAGAAAACGTTGGGACAATTATTTCCTTCTTCGAATAAGGCTAAAGATGTTGTAGCCGTTTTTACTAAGATCTTATTTGCTACGGATCAGGATATAAGATTAAACACGGTTGTTAAAGCTATAGAAAAGCTTGAGGATGACTTTGTCTTAACAGTGGAAAGTGAAAAGGGCATTCAGCAGTTAACGACAAAGAAAGTTGTTATGGCCAGCGGAGGTTTACCTGTCGCGAAGTTGGGAGCCTCTGATTTTGCTATTCGTACGGCTAAGAAATTTGACATGGCAATTGTCCCTACCGCACCTGCTTTAGTACCTCTAACTATTACAGGAAAGGAGGCTGAATGGTATGCTTCTTTAGCTGGTAATTCAGTTTTTTCTAGAGTTTATAATCATAAGATTAGTTTTGAAGAGAACATCCTTTTTACGCATTGGGGCTTAAGTGGTCCTGCGATTCTACAGATTTCATCTTATTGGCGTGCTGGAGAAGAGTTTTATATTGATCTTTTACCTCGGTTTCAATTGGATAAAATAATCAAAGATGAACGTAATGAAGGTGGAAAACGTTTGGTTTCGAGTATCTTGAACGATTACTTTACTAAACGTATGGTGGAGGCACTGGGTAAATTTCTTCCTTTAGAAACTAAAATAGCATCTTTAAGTAAAGCGGATGCAAAATTGATTATTGATACTATTCATAAATTTAAAGTCAAGGCTGCTGGAGATAAAGGGTACGATAAAGCAGAGGTAATGCGTGGTGGTGTTTCTACTGCAGAGCTGCATGCTAAGACTCTAGAAAGTAAGCGGGTAAGGGGATTGTTTTTTGGAGGAGAGGCTGTTGATGTCACCGGTTGGTTGGGAGGCTATAATTTTCAGTGGGCTTGGGCATCTGGTTATGCTATAGCACAAGCACTTTAAATTCAAAATTTCATTCTTTTCTTTATTTATAGGGAATAATTATCAATCTAAATCCTACCTTTGCAGAAGAAGCAAACTGGTTCTACCGCTGCTCCCTTGAGGAGGAGAGGAAAGTCCGGGCAACGCAGAGCAACACGCTTCCTAACGGGAAGGATGCTGTTACAGCAGACAGAAAGTGCCACAGAAAATATACCGCTTTTCGGAGTAAGGGTGAAAACGTGAGGTAAGAGCTCACGGTCTTGTATGGCGACATACATTGCGGTAAACCTCGTGTGTTGAAAGACCAAATAGGTTGCGAAATTCGAAGGCTGCTCGTCTTCTTTTAGTTTAGGCTAAGATTCGTAATGGGTAGGTTGATGGAGCTAGTTAGTGATGACTAGCCTAGATAAATGGTAGAAACTCCGATTTTTTCGGTTTACAGAACCCGGCTTATAAGGTTTGCTTCTTTTTTACTATATTACCAATAATTTAGATAACCTTTAAGGAAGAGTAATAATACTTTTATGAGTACAATATTAATTATTGATGACGAACGGGCAATCAGAAATTCACTAAGAGACATCTTAGAGTATGAAGATTATAATATACTAGATGTAGATAATGGTATTGAGGCCTTAGAGATCATTAAGAAGGAAAAAATTGATCTTGTTCTTTGTGATATTAAAATGAATAAGATGGATGGTATGGAGGTTTTGGCAACTGCCCAAAAAACAAATCCAGATCTTCCTTTTATTATGATTTCGGGTCATGGTACGATAGAAACTGCTGTCGAAGCCGCTAAAAAAGGTGCCTTTGATTTCTTAGAAAAGCCACTTGATTTAAATCGTTTACTTATCACGGTAAGGAATGGCTTAGAGAAGGTCTCATTAGTTACTGAAACTAAAGTTTTAAAGAAAAAGGTAACGAGCTATAAAACCAAAGAAATCTTAGGTAAATCTGAAGCGATTAGTCGTATTAAAGAAACAATTGATCGGGTTGCACCTACGGAGGCTCGCGTACTTATTACAGGTGCAAATGGTGCCGGAAAAGAACTTGTTGCACGTTGGTTGCATGAGAAATCTAATCGTGCAGAAGGTCCTTTAATTGAAGTTAACTGCGCAGCAATACCATCGGAATTAATTGAGTCTGAATTATTTGGTCACGAAAAGGGATCTTTTACTTCCGCTATTAAACAACGTCTTGGTAAATTTGAATTAGCTACCAATGGTACACTTTTTCTGGATGAAATAGGCGATATGAGCCTTTCTGCCCAAGCTAAGGTGTTAAGGGCTTTACAAGAGCATAAGATAACCCGTGTAGGTGGTGATAAGGAAATTGATGTGAATGTTCGTGTTGTTGCAGCGACGAATAAGAATCTCTTTAAAGAGATTGATGAAGGGAATTTTAGAATGGATTTATACCATCGCCTTTCTGTAATTCTTATTCACGTACCTTCATTGACTGAACGTGTGGATGATATTCCTTTATTATCGAAAAATTTTTGTGAAGAAATTTGTAATGAATATGGGGTTCCAATAAAAGAAATTACACCTGCTGCATTAAAAGAGTTGAGTAATCTTCCTTGGACGGGTAATATTCGCGAATTACGTAACATGATTGAACGCTTAATTATTTTAAGTGATAAATCTATTACGGATAGGGATGTTATTGCATTTGCAAATCCTTCAAACACGGTGAATGCTATTTCTTCTCATGCACATACGGATAATGGATCTAGCCATACGACTCAAAATGGTGGAAAGGTTGATCTAGATAACTTTGCTTCTTTTCAAGATTTTAAGGATTTTGCAGAGAAGGAGTTTATCAAATATAAATTAGAGAAAAACACGTGGAATGTTTCTAAAACTGCTGATGATTTAGATATTCAGCGAAGTCATTTATATAGTAAGATCGAAAAATTCGGTCTTAAAAGAGATTAGAAAAAAGGGCTTGATAATTTTATCAAGCCCTTTTTAGTAATTCTAAAATCTTGTAAGTTGATATCTCCGTGTAGTCATTGATGTATGCATGACAGGTTGGAAGTTGATCTTTGGTGTGGGTAGATAATACGCCAACTACTGTCATTCCCGCATTCAGACCAGCTGTAATTCCTGAAAAAGAATCTTCAAAAACGACGCAATTTATAGGCTCTACCTCTAAATTATTAGCGGACGTTAGATAAACTTCTGGATGTGGTTTATGATGACTAACATTTTCACTACATAAGATCGAACCCATTTTGGATCGGATATGAAGTGCATCTAAGATTAAATCCATATTTTCTTTAGGTGCAGAAGTGGCCACTCCAGTTTTTAAATCATTTCTCTTGAGGTCTTCTAAAAATTCTAAGTAACCTGCTATTGGTGTGATCTGATCTTTATAAATAATTCTAAAGAGTTCTTCTTTCTCAAACTCTAACTTGATCAATTCATCAGGAGCTATTGTTCTCTTGAAAAAATGTTGCATGATATAGCTATTGTGTTTACCATACATATGCTCCTGAAATTCTTCTTCACTACTTTCAATATTGTATTTTTTGAAAAATGCTTCAAAAGCTTTAGCGTGATAGGGATTGGTGTGACAAATAACACCATCCATATCAAAAATAACTGCGTAATTACTCATAGTGCTAAGGTACATTTTTGACATTAAAATATGATATTATCCTGGTTAAGTTTTGTCATTTGTAACTTAAAAAACTAGGAACAAAAAATAATTCGTATTTGTTTTGCTTGCTTAGCGGGAATTTTAAAGTGATTTATTGCTTTGTTAATGAGTTGTTGTTGTAGAAATGTTGCTATAATGGATAGTGTGAGAATAGCTATCCAATTTAAATACCAGTTTTCTAAATTGATCAAGAATAGAAATAATATATGCCATAGATAAATCCAAATTGTTGAAGAGCCTATGAAATTTAAAATAGGTTTGTTTAATTTTTGAATAGTTGGTTTTATACAAAATATAAGTGAGAAAATACTTACTGCATAAAAAATATAAAACGAATGTGGTGGATATTTCAATGCTCCAATATCAAATGGTATTCCCAGGTGGAATTTAAAATATATCAAGCCTCCAATACTTATCAAAGCACTTATGATAAATAATAGTGTTTTAGTTCTTACATCATAATTTCGGTATTGTGCTCCTAGCATGAAGAAAATGAGAAAACCTAAGCTATAGGTGCCAAATTGATTGAAGTATTTTTGTACGCCTGGTTGAAATAAATCAGTTGAAAACTGAACGACCATTTCATAAATGGCATAATAAATCAGTAATTGCCATTTATTTTTAATGACTTTACTGAACAATGGCCCTAGGATGGCAATCATTAAAAAGATGCGTATAATCCAAACATAGCCAAAGCCATCTAATAGCAGATAGCTCGAAATCATAATATCTGGAAACTGTGTGTAATTGATCTTAAAGGATAAGGGGAAAAAGTACTGAATGATGTAAAATATCGATAAGAAAATCCATACGGGTACAACAAGACGGAAAAAGCGTTTCCATAGATAGGTTGTAAAATCGGTTATGGATTTAAAGGTTTGATTTTTGTTCCCAAATAAATATCCTGAGATAAATACCATTAAAGGAACATCAAAGTTTCTGATTTGAAAAATTGTAAAGGGTGGGTTTACATGTGCGAGAATAATGCACAATAAACCTACACTACGTATAATATCCAGTGAATTGTCCCTTTCTAGCATCTTTTTTTTGCGAAGATAGTGAATAGGTGAAATTTGCAAAGGACTTATACGTATAATCGAAAAAAAATATTATTTCTTACTCTGGCTTCTTCAGTAGATCTTGAATTGTTGCGGAAATTATTGCAGGATCTTCACCATCTTCTAAAAGTGAAAAAGCAATATAGGTGGCATATATTTCAATACTGAAAGTTTCGTGTTTGTCAGCAATAAACCCGTCAATTTGTTGTTCGTTACAATCAAAACCAATTTGTTGTAATTCATTAAAAAGGTTTGTTGAAATCGTTGCATGATCTTCGCCACATGCGAATGCAACTAAAACATGAAATAGAAATTTATCGATGATTTCACTATCAGTTTCTTTGAATAAAGATAAAATATGTTTGTAATCAAACCTTGTTTTTGCACTGTTAACAATGCTGTCCCAAATTTCATATTCTAAAGTTGCTTCCATACTTCAGCTGTTTTTTATTTATAATCGGTAATCTAAATATACTGAAAAACAATTAGTAATGAAAGCTTTGTTAGAAAATTTTTATTCGTTATGAAATTCTTTTTTTTGCTTTTTACGTCAACAATTGATAAAAAGAAAAAAGAATCTCCCCAATAAAGCAACCCAGCAGTATTCCTAATATTATCGAACCAGTTACTTTAAACCAAGAGGGAGTTTGTATTAATTGTAATTTCATGATGCAAAACTCGTAATTAGATTGGTTTTCCTAATCAATTTTGGTTTCATTAGTTTTATTTGTAGTCGTTTACTGACGTTGTATTTTCAACCTATTAACCAATGAGAATTATATCTGATAATTTTTTAAGATTTAGCACTTTTTTTGAGTAATTTTAAGAGAGCAAGAATAAACTGACACATTTAATTTTAAAACCTTTTATTTATGACAATTAAGATTCTTTTATTTTTTTTAATGATCGGTTCTCATGCTTCAGCACAAGAATTGAATCTTCTTAAAATTCGTAAAGAGTATTCTTTAGCAGTGAAAGATGAAAGTATTTGTGAAAATAATCTGAATTTACTACGGGCTAAAGCGAAAGAAACGACTGATAGAGGTTATTTAGCTGTTTATGAAATGGTTTTTGCTAAACATATGGGTAATCCATTCCGGAAACTTGGTCAATTTAATAAAGGTAAAAATTTATTAGAGACCTTAATTAGGGAAGAACCTAGTAATGTTGAACTTCGTTTTATCAGGTGGAGTGTTCAAACTCATGCACCTTCTATTTTAAATTACAGCAATGATATCAAAAAAGATAAATCTTATATAATTGACCACCTATATAGTCTTCAGCATCGGGATGTAAAAGAAATTATATATAAATATATCAAAGGTGCAAACTCTTTTAGTGAAGATGAATTGAAAGAATTGATGAAATAATGATTTTTAAATTAGATTTCTTTTATAGATATTTTTATAGGTTTAACTTTTATGTTTAAAAAGTCAGTAATGTGACTTTAACTTGATGAATGGTGTTTTATATATTTTTTTATAATTATTATTTTTGCAAAAGATAATCTGTAGCAATTTTATTAATAAATTAATTGTATGGCAAAGCGTAATTTTGTTTCAAATTCCACTGAATCTTCAAGGATGTTTAAAAGTGATTTTTTAGAATCATTGACAAAAGTCCATTGGAGTGTTCCTTTAATATTTTACTTACCAATAATTGGTTACTTTTCATGGACTGCTTTAGGTCCTGGAGATATGAGTATTCTTTGTTATATCCAGTATTTTGTCTTTGGACTTGCTTTCTGGACTTTATTCGAATATGCATTACACCGTTGGGTTTTTCATTATCATCCAACAACTAAGTGGGGTAAGAGAATAGCATTTATTTTTCACGGTGTACATCATGATTATCCAAAGGATAGATTAAGATTGGTTATGCCATTATCTGCGAGTATACCTTTGGCAGCATTGGTTTATTATTTGTTTACTTTCTTTTTTAGTTCGGATATTATATTGGCGTCTTTCTTTTCGGGTTTTATGATTGGTTATTTAATTTATGACGAATGCCACTACGCAATGCATCATGCTAACTTTAAGAGTGGAATTTTTAAACGAATTAAACAACACCATATGTTGCATCATTATTCTGATCCAGAACACGGATTCGGTGTAAGTTCAGCTTTGTGGGATGAGATCATGCGCTCTGGCTTTCCAAAAGAGGATGAAAAAGTAGAAAAAACAGAACGAATCAGTATGGATAAATAATACTTAAAAAACAACAAAAGCCCAACTTTGCAGTTGGGCTTTTTTATTGGCGGAGAGCGAGGGTTTATCCCATGATTCCAAATGAGGATATACTACAATAAAACATTCGCTTTGCTCATTTCTTTGTTAAGCAAGTATATAAAGTTCTATAAATGACAAAAGCCCAAATTGCTTTGGGCTTTGTTATTTGGCGGAGAGCGAGGGATTCGAACCCCCGGACCTATGACAGTCAACAGTTTTCAAGACTGCCGCATTCGACCACTCTGCCAGCTCTCCGCCACAAAAGTAGAAAAATTCATTTAGTCGCCAAAACTTATTTTTTACTCCATTGAAAATGAGGGAGATTAATTTTTTAAGCTATATTTTAGTTAAAAAAAAGGCTTAAATTACTTTTAAAGGCTATGGAAGTAAGATTTCATAACAGTGTTTTTTGATGTTCTGTGCGATTTTGTCAATCGGTAAATCATCACTATCCGTTCCGAAAGGTTCTTCAATGGATTCTCCAATTAATTCTAATGATGCTAGTACATAAAATATAAATGGTACTGCTGCAATGACAAAATAACCAATTGAAAAGACGTATCCGATGGGGAGTGTTGCTGTATAAAGGATGATGAACTTTTTTATGAATGCGTTATAGGATAGCGGTATTGGTGTGTTTTTAATCCGTTCACATGCTCCACATACATTGGTGAAAGATTCAAGTTCATTGTTGATGATTCGAAATTGATCTCCTGTTATTTTTCCTTCTTTATAGAGGGAATTTGTTTTTTTAAAAATTAATGATGCTACCTGATTGGGACCATGTTTTTGATCATCCAGATTTTCTAATTCCGGATGTGACACTTCATCAAGCATAAATTTGGTGTAGTCCGAACGAAGAAAGGTATAGAGTGTTTCTGCATAAAGCGGAATTGCTTTCCTATAAAAGCTGCGGTTTACCTTATCATCGCTTTCCAGAAATGCATTCATTTTATAGGATAAACTTCTACTGATGTTTGTTAATGAACCCCATTGTTTTCTAGCTTCCCACCAACGGTCGTATGCAGTATTAGTTCTAAATACAAGCAAAAGGGAGAGTACGAATCCAAGTAAGCTATGAACTATTGTGATATTTTTAATCCAACTTTTTTCAGCTAGTTTTAGATATTCCAGTTCTAGGTACGCAATGCCCCAAGAATATAAAGATGCTAAGATAAGATATGGAAATAATTTACGGAAAGTATCCGTTTTATGGAGTTTGAGAGTTGAAGTAAGCCAATCTTTTGGGTTGTAAACAATCATAGACAAAAATACAAAATGTTTATTTTAATTTTGATTCTTTGTAAAAGATAGATTAAATTCATTGCCAAATGAAGAAAAAGAAAGTTCAGCGCAAGAAATCAGGCGAGATCACAGATGACAATGGTAAAAGATGGAAGTATATCGCATTTTCTGGAGCTTTTATTCTTCTTGTTCTTTTAGCGTTTGCATGGCATTATCGTGCGGGAATTAGATATTACCTCAGTACTTTGGGGAAAGCTCGAGGAACTGCTCATAAAGAGGCTAAATATGATATTCGAAATGTGGAGATTATGTCGAGCCATTCAGATAAGATTTTTGGTTTAGATATATCGCAATATCAAGGTGATATTAACTGGATAGAAGTTAATACAATCAATGATCAATTTCCAATAGATTTTATTTTTGTAAGGGCAACGATGGGTGAAAGTAAGGTGGATGATCGATTTGATGATAATTGGAAAGCAGTTGCTACTAGAGCGAATTTAAGAGGGGCTTATCACTATTTTAGACCAAATGAAAATTCCGTTAAGCAGGCTAAAAATTTTATTAGGACTGTTAAACTTGAATCAGGAGATCTACCGCCTGTATTAGATATTGAGGAATTGCCTAAACATCAATCCATGGACAGTCTGAAAGTTGGTTTAAAACGGTGGCTGGACGAAGTTGAATCACATTATAGGGTAAAGCCTATTTTGTATTCAGGAGATAAATATTATACAGATTTTCTTCAAAAAGAATTTAGTAATTATATTTTATGGATTGCCAATTATAATTTTTGGGTCGAAGATCTTAAAGATCATTGGAATTTTTGGCAGTTTTCCGAGAAGGGGACTGTTAGAGGGATTAACGGGAATGTGGATCTAAATATCTTTAATGGTACTATTGAAGAACTTGAAGAAATTACTATTCCTTTTAAAAATTGAAATTACATAATCTTGAGACAATAAATACAGAGGATGTTTAAGGGGGGATATTCCTCTTTGAAATTTATAAACATACATCATTATTTTCTGGTGGAAGCGATCAGCATCGCACATCAATTCACAAAAGAAGTTGAAAGTATCGGTTTTAATTGCTTTATCTTCTTTTAAAAATTAATACAGATGAAAAAAGAATATTTAACTTATATAGTTGGCGCGTGTGCAACAGTATTTTTTATTTTAACATTTACACAGATCGGTTTTGGAAAAGCAATATCGGAAAGTGAAAAGAGATCTCCTTCTATTTCGCTTATCCCTCCTGTTTCAGCTTTGAATTTAACGCAATTTATGTCATTGGAAGCAACAGGAGCATTGGTGTTAGATACCAGGTCGGTAAAAGATTTTGCAGCAGGTTATATTCCTAAGTCGGTGTTTATCGGTTGGAACGGCCCATTTAAAGCTTGGGTTCCAAAAATATTAGCCAACAAAGACCAACCGATTATACTCCTTTCAGATCAGGAAACAGTAGCACAGGTATGCTTAACATTGGAAGAATTAGGCTATACGCATATATTAGGGTATCTTGAGGGAGGTGTGGGTAGTTATAAAAAGCAGTACCTTTTAGATTCTATACCAGAGGTCGATGCTTCGACTTATTTAGATTTATCAAACGAAGGTCAAATAATAGATGTCCGGTCGGAAAAAGAGTTTGCCACAGGGCATATTGACAATGCTATGAATTTTCCATTAAAAGATTTAGGTAACTTTAATCTAGATTTACCAGACAATAAGAATTATTATGTCCAATGTCTTTCTGGATATCGTAGTATGATTGCTATGTCTATTTTGAAGAAGAAGGGCTTTGAGCATGTAATAAATATTAGAGGTGGATATCAGGCATTGAAACAATTAAAAGAGGAGAAATAATGGCTACATTCGATGAGATTATTAAATCAAATAATGTTGTACTGGTAGACTTCTTTGCAACTTGGTGTGGACCGTGTCAGACCATGGCACCCATATTACAAGATGTAAAAGAGTTTTATGATGAAAGTTTGTCAATTATAAAAATTGATGTGGATAAAAATCCTAAGATAGCATCCATTTATAAAGTAAGTGGAGTTCCTACTTTTGTATTATTTAAAAATGGTACTCAAGTATGGAGGCAAAGTGGAATGATTACTAAAACAGATCTACATAAGCTTATTGATGCTCACAAATAAAAAAGGAGATGATTAATCATCTCCTTTTTTTCTGAATGAAATTTTATCAATTCGATTACCATCCATATCCAAGACTTCAAATTTTATATTTTTGTACTGGACCTGTTCTCCTTCTTCAGGAACGTGGTCAAGGAGCAAAAATACAAGTCCACCTAAAGTGGTAATATTATTTATTTCATCTTCGTCTTCTTCAGAGAGACCAATTTCAAACTCTTCCATAAACTTATCCAGTTGGTATTGCCCATCTGCAATATAGGATCCGTCCTCACGTTTACGGATTCGAGGTCTGTCGATTGATTGATCTTCAGGTAAATTACCTACCAGGTCAGATAGAATATCCCGAAGGGTAATAACGCCTTGTGTAGAGCCATATTCATCAATTACGATAGCCTGGTGTATATGCGATGCTCTCAGGCTTGTTAAAATACTGTAAGCGGAGCTATGCTCGTTAACAAATTTAATAGGTTCTATCAAACTGTTTAAATCTATCGGTTTTTCTTTTAAATATTGTGAAAGTAATTTTTTTACATGTACGACTCCTTTTATGTTATCAAGATTACCTTCGCAAATTGGGTACATGGTATGCTCCGTGTTCATAATGATATGTCGATGTTCTTCGAAACTATCTTCTAGGTCTAAAAAAGCAATATTACTTCTATGGGTCATTAGATTTATTGCTTTTTTATCGCCTAAGCTTAATAATCGGTCTACAATATCGTGTTCTATCCCCTCAATAGCTCCACTATCCACTCCTTCATCGACCAATGCTTTTATTTCTTCTTCTGTTACTGAATTGTGTGTGCTTTTGATATTAAATAGTTTGACAATACAATCTGTTGAAATACTGAGTAGCCAGACAAAGGGACGAACTATTTTACTCAGTAGATTCATTGGGTAAGCGATGACCATGGCATACTTTTCTGGAATAGCCATACCGATTCTTTTTGGCACTAGTTCTCCAAGTACCAAAGAAAAAAAAGTGATGATAAAAACAACGATTACTACAGACAACTGTTCACTGTATGGTGCTAAAAATGAGATTTGAACAAATATCTGCTTCAGGTAGACTGCAATACTTCCGCCGCTAAAAAAACCTGTTAGAATCCCTATTAAAGTAATTCCTATTTGAACAGTGGATAAAAAATTGTTTGGAGATTCTTTTAAAGCTAAGGCTATTTTAGCTGCAGGGTTATTTTTGTCAGATGCTGCTTGCAGTCGGGCTTTTCTACTGGAGACGATTGCAATTTCTGATGCAGATAATACTCCATTTAGAATAATTAGAGCTAATATAATAAGGACTTCTGTGAGCATGTTTTTTTTATACTTAGGCTAAATGTAGTAAATTTTTAGAAATTTATATGTAAAAAAGATTGAGAGATCTCTTTTGTCAGGGCATTAGCCTTCGTCTATAACGTAAAAAGGCTTCTATTTAGAAGCCTTTTTGTTATTTTACAATCCGCTATCATCTAGCATGAATGTGTTTTTCTTCGTTTTCCATTTTCCGGAAGTAAAATCAGGAAATTCAACAGTTTTATTACCTTGTTTAATTGATTCTGTTGATAATGGGAATACTGCACTCATTGTAACAGAGTCGTAAACATCGAAAGGAGTTTGTTTTCCTTGTTTGGTAGCTTGGATAAAAGAGTTGAAGACAAACCAGTCCATTCCACCGTGACCTGAGCCTGTTGCTAATGTTTCATACTTTTTCCAAATTGGGTGATCGTATTTATCTACCCATTCCTTTGCAGGGTCCCAAGTATGAGGTTTTGATTTCCCTTCAATATGGATACCTTGTGCAACGTCCATCCAGATTCCCTCTGTACCTTGAACACGGAAACCGATTGAGTATGGTCTTGGCAAGTGCGTATCATGTGTTAACATGATAGTCTCTCCATTTTGACACTGAATCATTGTTTGGGTGATATCACCATTTTTATAATTCAATTTTGCATTTGGATGACCTGGAGATTGTTTTTCAACATATGCAGCCAAGCCTCTCGCTTTACTCGAATAAGACGTAAGGTGTGTAAAACGATTTCCAGCATTAATATTAACGAAAGGAAGAATTGGACCTAAACCGTGCGTCGGATATAAATCACCATCTTGTTCTACGTTATATTTTGTGCGCCATTGTGCCTCAGAAATTGCTTTAGGGCCAAATTCTACACCTTTACCGTAGTAGCTTTTTCCATCATTAAAAAGAACTTCACGTAAATCATGTTGGTACCCACCTTCTAAATGAAGTAATTCTCCAAATAATCCTTGGCGGTGCATGTTAAGAACAGCCAATACATCACGACGATATGCCACATTTTCTAAAGTCATGTAAGGTTTCCCTGTTTGTTCAGATGCTTTTACTACATCCCAGTGATCTTGTACTGTTAGTCCTGCAATAACTTCGCAACCTACATATAGGCCTGCCTTCATGGAGTCAATTGCTTGATCTTTGTGGAATTCCCAAGGAGTTGCAATGATTACAGCATCTAACTTTTCTTTACTTAACATTTTCTTGTAAGCATCGATACCGCCTGTGTATTCTTTCGGAAGTTTAATTCCTTTTTTATCAAATTGCTTACGACATTGTGATAAAGATTCTTCTTGTGTATCACAAATTGCAACAACTTCAACATCGTCGCGGTTTAATGCGATAGCAACATGGTTACGGCCTCTAAGTCCTACTCCAATAAATGCTAACCTAACTTTACCATCTTTTGCAAATAAATCTGTACTAGAAAGGATACCCAGTCCAGCAGTTGTAAGTGCTGTAGATTTTATGAAATTTCTTCTGTCCATAATTTTTGTTCTTTTATAATCAGGATATTAAATATCCCTTTTAAGTTATATTGTGAGTTTAGTGTGATATAACTTAATTCGCTATCAAACAAATATATAAAATTGAAAATACAAACTTAATGTGCAAACGTTTGTCTAAAATGAAAAAAAAGAACAAACGTTTGTGTTGATATTTTATTAGCACTTTTCACAACTATTTGGGATATTGCAGTCCAGTTAAAAACTTAATTATTTATAGTTAGTATAATTTTTAATGTCAAATTCGAATCAAATGAATGGTCTGAAAGCAGCAGCAGCGTTTTCTTTAAGTGAAGATATCATAAGTGTGGAAGCTTTTGGTTCAGGACATATCAACGATACATATCGTGTAACAACAAGAAATACCATTGGTAAAACCTTTTTATTACAAAGGATAAATCATCATATTTTTCAAAATGTTGATGGTCTCATGTTAAACATTAAACATGTCACCGATCATTTAAAAACTAAAATTGCGCATTTACCAATTGAAATTCAAGAGTCAAGGGTACTCACTATAATTCCGACTAAATCAAATGATTTATATCATCTTGATGAAGATGGAGATTATTGGCGGATGTTTATTCTTATTGATGGTACCAAAAGCTACGATGTTGTGGAGACGACAACGCAAGCTTCAGAGGGAGGGAAAGCTTTTGGTCAATTTCAATTACAGTTGGCAGATTTAGATGCTACTCAAATTGTTGAAGTATTGCCAAATTTCCATAACATCCAGTTTAGGTTGGATAATTTAAGGAAGGCAATTGCGGCTGATTCACAAGGACGTGTTGAGGGCGTAAAAGATATTTTAGAATTTATCTTCTCTAGAGAGGACCGTATGCGAACAATTCTTGATCTAGCTTCTAAAGGAGATCTTCCTTTACGCATTACTCATAATGATACAAAATTTAATAATGTATTATTGGATCAAAATGATCAGGCGCAATGTGTGATTGATTTAGATACGGTCATGCCTGGATATGTAGCATATGATTTTGGAGATGCAATTCGTACGATTATTAATCCAGTGGAGGAAGATGAGAAAGACTTGTCTAAGATTGTTTTAAATATTCCTCTTTATGCAGCATACGCAGAAGGATATTTAAATGAAGCTAAAGAGTTTTTAACTGATATTGAGGTGCACTCTTTGTTAGAAGGCGTATTTTTACTGCCATATATGCAAGGTGTACGATTTTTAACAGATTATCTTGAAGGAGATCATTATTTTAAAACAAAGTATGATGATCATAATCTCGTTAGAACCAAAACGCAATTGAAATTGGTTGAAGAGATGGAAAGACAAGAAGAGGAGTTAAAAACTGCCATTAGTTCAGTTTTGCAAGATTAGTAATCAAATAGTAGAGAGCATTGATATTTCAATGCTCTCTTTTTGCTTTAATTTAGTATTATTGTATATGACAAATTCAATCATTATATCATCAATTAATCTGGAAAATAGTGATTTAAAGGGGTATCAATCTTTAAATGAATTATTACGTTCTACATCTTGGAATCATATAAATGTCGCGAACTGGAATGAAGATTACCCATATATTCCTCAAGCTAAGTTTAGGGTAGCGTATGATCAAAAGGCGATAATTATTCAGTATGAGATCGAGGAAGAAGTTATCAAGGCACAATATCATGTACACAATGATAATATCTGGGAAGATAGCTGTGTTGAATTCTTCATTTCATTTGATAACAAAGAGCACTATTACAATTTTGAGTTTAATCCTATTGGAGCAGGGTTGATTGGGTATGGCACTAATGTGAAGACTGAGCGCTCGCGATTAACAGAAGAGCAAATTGATCAAGTTGATGTATTTAGTACTATTGAGCGTACTCAAACAGGCTCTAAATGGAGCTTGATTCAGTACATTCCATTTACAGCTTTTACACATAATCAAATTACAAATTCCTTTTTAAAGGAAAATAAGATTTTTGCTAATTTTTATAAATGTGGAGATCATTTACCTCGACCTCACTTTTTATCTTGGAATAAAATAGATCATCCAACTCCTAATTTTCATTTACCTGAATTCTTTGGTGAATTGATTTTTGTATAAGAGTTGGATGACTCTTATTCAAATTATTTGTATAAACTTTCTTTCTTGAATTTCTTAACAAGCAGTGCATATACTAATGCACGGTATTTGTTGCGGTTTGATTTGCCAATTTGAGTAAAAACTTCTTCAATAGCCGCATCTAATTTTGCATCATCTGTAAGACCTAATTTTTTGATTAAAAAATTGTTTTTTAATCTTTTAATTTCTTCAGGATCAGAAGATGCGATTGTTTCAGCATCTGCTTTGTAAATAGAAGGACCTAACCCTTTTGTAACAGATTCGATAAGAGAGTCTTCTAAGGATAGTTTTAATTTTTTTGCCTCTGCAATATATGCTGAGATTTTTTCATCTAATTTGCTCATAATGTGGTCTTGTTAAATTAAGTAGTTTCTAATTTATGTTTAAATTAAACAATATTCCTTAAATAAGGAATAAATATTATCTTTTTTTATGCTAAAATTGACTATATTTGCAGTAGGAGTAAAGGGTAAAAAATAAATACCTTATTTGGAATATTTGTTACGGAATATTCTTGCAAATAAGGTTTTAATAAATTATCTTTGCACCTCAATTATTGAATATACGTAATCATAAGATAAAAATGAAAAAAGATTTGCATCCTTCAAATTACAGATTAGTTGTGTTTAAAGATATGTCAAATGACTATTCTTTCATCACAAAATCATGTGTTGATACAAAAGAGACAATCACTTGGGAAGATGGTAATGAATATCCAGTTGTAAAATTGGAGATTTCTCATACTTCTCACCCTTTCTATACTGGTAAAATGAAATTGGTTGATACGGCTGGTCGTATTGATAAATTCCGTAGCCGTTATAACAAAAAGTAATTTTTGTTATCCTAAGGGTAGCAC
The DNA here is from genome assembly GCF_012030425.1 of Sphingobacterium sp. B16(2022). Taxonomy (GTDB): domain Bacteria; phylum Bacteroidota; class Bacteroidia; order Sphingobacteriales; family Sphingobacteriaceae; genus Sphingobacterium; species Sphingobacterium anhuiense. The sequence goes on from NZ_JAAUVN010000005.1 coordinate 32,649, forward strand.
AATATTAAAACTCGATAATATCCATTATCGAGTTTTTTTTGTTATTTTTATAGGGTGATAGTTATCTTATTTGATCAGTCAACAGAGTCAAGGTACTTACAATGTTTTAATGGATTAGGGGATCTATTTAACTCTGATTCTTTGTGGCCCTTTACAGAAGTTAAACCTACCGCTTCGTTACGTATTGGAATACTTCCCTTGTTTGAAAAGTGGAAACATGCTTTAGATGCTGTTGTTTTATATGATTGCTTAGACAATTCTTTATCTATCGATGAACAGATTGCATTATCATCTTATGAAGCAGAGGAACTCTACTTTGTGTCTGTAAATGTTATTCCCAATGAATCCTTTCTTGAAAAATTAATTTCGTTGTCGAAGGGCCAGTATCTTAAGTCTGGTAATGATCTACTTGCATTAAGGGCTGATTTTGACGAGCCTTCTAAAGTGAGGGTGGCCCATATACCTTTTGATGAGACCCTCATTCGTGTCCGATTTATAGAAGATCTGTATTTACATGTTGGTACGGAGATTATACGTGATTTTGAGATCTTGACAAAACATTTTTCAGGTGCACTTTATTCTGAGAGCAATACGGTGATTGGTGATCAATTGTATATCGGTAATTTCGTTGAGATGGAATGTGTGACTCTGAATACAAAGACAGGTCCAATTTATATAGAAGAGGGTGCTGTCGTTATGGAAGGGGCTAATTTAAGAGGACCATTGTATATTGGAAAGCATGCTGTTGTTAAGATGGGGACAACGATTTACGGAAATGTTTCAATTGGTGAATGCGCAGTAGTAGGAGGGGAGATCGCGAACTCAAGTATCGGGAATTTTAGTGCAAAAGGGCATTACGGATATTTGGGTTGTTCGGTGATTGGTGATTGGTGTAACCTTGGTGCGGGCACAACAAATTCAAACTTGAAGAATAATTTATCTCCTGTTGAGCTTTATGATTATTTATCGAAAGGATTGCGTGATACAGGATTGATGAAGTGTGGTTTATATATGGGAGACTTCAGTCGATCTGGAATACAGTCAGCTTTTAACACCGGAACTGTTATTGGTACAGGATGTATGTTAGCATTGACGGATTTTTATCCTAAATTTGTTCCGTCATTTACTTGGCTATACGGGGACATAAAGGAAGCTTATCAACTTCAAAAGTTTATTTCTGATTTAGAAGTTGTATTTTTATCAAAAAATAAAAGATTAGACAAGAGACTAATTGAAAGAATTATAGAAATTAATCAATCAACATTTAAAAACTAAAGTATTATGCGTAAGAAAATTGTAGCAGGAAACTGGAAAATGAATTTGGATTATCAGGATGGAGTTAGCTTGTTCTCTGAAGTTGTGAATATGGCTAAAGATGAAATTGTTGGTGACCAACAAGTCGTTGTTTGTAGCCCATTTATTCATTTACATAGTATTGCGCAATTGGCAAAGACGGCTTCTCATGTTGCTGTAGGTGCACAAAATATCCACCAGGCTGAATCTGGAGCTTATACAGGAGAAATTTCTGCAAGTCAAGTTAAATCTGTAGGTGCTGATTATGTTATATTGGGACATTCGGAGCGTAGAGCTTATTTTGGAGAAACAAATGCCTTATTAAGTGAGAAGGTTGATGCTGCGTTAAAGCATGGTTTGTTACCAATTTTCTGTATTGGTGAAACTAAAGAGGAAAGAGAGTCTGGAAAGTTTTTTGATATTATAAAAACACAATTGGCAGAAGGGGTGTTTCATCTATCCAAAGAGGAGTTTGCGAAAGTTGTGTTGGCTTATGAGCCAGTTTGGGCTATCGGTACTGGTTTAACAGCTTCTCCAGAGCAAGCTCAAGAAGTTCATGCTTTTATTCGTGCTACTGTAGCGGCTCATTATGATCAATCTGTTGCGGATGAGACTAGTATTTTATATGGAGGAAGCTGTAACCCTAAAAATGCAGGTGAATTGTTTGCACAACCTGATATTGATGGTGGATTGATCGGTGGAGCTTCTTTAAAATCAAGAGACTTCTTAGATATCGTTAAAGTTTTTAATAAGTAAAAATCTATTATGAAATATAGTGAGGTAATATTTACGCGAATAGTAGGGGAAGAGTGGCAACAGGATTTGTTTATTGCCGAGCTAGCTGATATAGGTTTTGATACTTTTGAAGATACTGAGACAGGGTTTGCAGCTTTTATTCCAACTGCAAACCTTGATCTTCAGGCATTGGAAACAGTTATTCTTCAACAAGAAGACGGTTTCGAGGTTCGTTATGAAGTGGTGGATATACAAGATCAAAATTGGAATAAGTTATGGGAAAGTAACTTTAGCCCGATTTTAATTGATAATGATTGTTATGTCAGAGCTAATTTTCATCCGGCTAAACCGGAAATTCGTTATGAAATAATAATAGATCCTAAGATGTCGTTTGGTACGGGGCATCACCAGACCACAACTATGATACTTCGTTATATCCTGGAAAATAACATTCAGGATAAAGAAGTTTTGGATATGGGTTGCGGTACAGGTATATTGGCTATTTTAGCATCACAAAAAGAAGCAAGACATGTATTTGCTGTAGATTTTGATGATGTTTGTATCGCTAGTGTTGAGGAAAATAAATTACTGAATAACGTTAGTAATATAGAATCAAAATTAGGTTCATATGAAACATTAATAGGTCGGGAATTTGACATCATTTTAGCTAATATAAACCGTAATATATTGTTAGAACAATTTCCGCAGTATAGCAAGTCTCTTCGATTAAACGGAGAGTTGTATATTAGTGGTTTTTTTGATGGGGAAGATTTATCAATTTTGAGAACGAGTGCAGAAGCTATAGGTTTTGAGTTTGTTTCCAATAAAGTAATGGACAACTGGTGCTCGGCTAAGTTCGTGAAAGTAAAATAATAATATGCGCATACATTTTATTGCGATAGGAGGAAGTATCATGCATAACCTTGCTATTTCTTTGGAAAGGCAGGGGCATCAGGTCTCTGGGTCTGATGATCAGATTGTGGAACCTTCCCGTAGTCATCTCATTGATGCAGGTTTATTGCCTGAGCAACTAGGGTGGTTTGACGAAAAAATTACCGATGATATTGATGCTGTAATTTTAGGAGCTCATGCACTTATCAATAACCCTGAGCTTATAAAAGCGCAGGAGTTAGGGTTAAAGATTTATTCATTTCCCGAATTTATTCAAGAACTTTCTCAAGATAAAACGAGGGTGATCATAGCAGGTAGTTATGGTAAGACTACGATCATGAGTATGATCATGCATGTTTTAAAAACTCTTGAAAGACCTTTTGATTATTTAGTTGGAGCGCAACTTGAAGGTTTTGATAATTTGATCGAAATTACAAAAACAAACAAAATTATATTAATCGAGGGTGATGAAAATGTAGCTTCTAGCTTGAGTAATAAGTCAAAGTTTATGTTTTATAAACCAAATATTGCCTTGATTAGCGGTATAAATTGGAACGAATATAGCACGACAATAACTTTCGATAACTATTTAAAACAGTTTGAAGACTTTATTAATACGATAGAGTCTAAGGGAACTCTGATTTATAACAAAGAAGATAAATATCTGCAAAAGATTATAACAGATACTAAATCTTGTAAAATTAATCGGCATGGATATCAGATTCCTGAATATGCTATTAATAAAGGTACCACATATATTAAGTCCGTAAAAGGTGATATTCCTTTGCAGGTATTTGGGAAGCATAACCTTTCAAACATTGCTGGGGCATATACGGTTTGTGAGTGGCTTGGTATTAAGAAGGAGGATTTCTTTGACGCCATAAAAACTTTTAAGAGTTCAATTCGTTATCTGGAATTTGTAGCAAGTTTCGAGGGATCTGTTGTTTATCAGGATTTTGCTCATACTCCTAAGAAACTGAAAGCAAGTATTCATGCTATTAAAGAGCAATTTCCAAGTCAAAAGTTGGTTGCAATAATTGAATTAAACGCTTATGACAGTTTGGATGAGAAATTTGTGAGTCAATATAAAGATACGATGAATGAAGCGGATCTTCCGGTTGTTTTTATAAATATGGAATCAATTAAGGAGGTAAATAAGTGTACTACACATCTATTGGAAGACATCCGAAACGCGTTCAATCGATCAGACGTGGACATTGTGACGAATTTAGGTGATCTCTACGATTTCCTTGAGAATTTTAAATCAAAAGGCAATAATTTATTGCTGATGAGTTCTGGCAATTACAGTGGGGTTAATTTGACCGAGCTGGCGGATCATTTTTTTAAGAATTATTAATAAAATTGCCTTAACACTTTGAATAAAAGATTTTTTATTTTATATTTGTTTTGTAAATAAAAAAATCTACCAAATGAATGCACTAGGAAAAAAAATTAGACTACTGAGACACCAAAAAGGGTGGAGCCAAGAGGATGTTGCAAAGAGATTAGATATCTCAATTCCAGCTTTTTCAAAAATTGAAACAGGAATTACAGATGTTAACCTTTCACGCTTAAATCAAATTTCGAAATTATTTAATTTGTCAGTAGTTCAGCTTTTATCAACTTCCGATATGGAAGAGGATAAAGAAGCTATCAATGAATTGGCAGAATTAACTAAAAAATTGCAATCCCGTGAAACTGAAGTTATCGAGTTGCAAAAGAAAGTTATTGATCTTTACGAGCAATTGCATAAGAAATAGGTTTTATTCAATTTTGGGAATGAATAAAATAAAGGCTTGCAGATATTAATCTGCAAGCCTTCTTACTTTTTGACTGACAACGTAAGTTGTTTTCTATAGATCTTTGTGATTGATTTGGATTAAAATTCGTCTTCGTCTCCGAAATCGTCAAATTCTCCAATAGAGTCAATGTCTTCTAAATTAAAGTCATCTTCTAAGATATCATCAGAATCATCATCAGGTCCATTAAATGAACCAAATTTATCATCTTCTACATTCATAGATTCACTTTTCATCATTGCCGTGTTCATAAAATTATATTTTTTTTTGCTTATTTAATAATGTAAAATTATATAACAAAATTCGAACTTTAAACTTTTTTTGAAAAAAAATAATCAATCTAAAGGGCTGATTATTAGTGTTATTCGTTGATTTGTAAATGCGGAGCAAAATTACTAATGTCGTTATTCGACGACCTCACCAATTTCATTGTCTACAGAAACGATATCTTTAAGTTGTGGTAGGTCTCTTACACCATTAATGCCGAAGTGGTTCATAAATTGAGCACTTGTGCTGTACAGCAGAGGTTTTCCTATTGAATCTGACTTCCCAGCAATCTGAATTAGTTTTTTTTCTAAAAGTCGTTGAACGGAGTAGTCACAGCTCACACCTCTTATCTGTTCGATTTCTAGCTTTGTAATAGGTTGTCTATATGCAATGATTGCTAAAGTTTCCAATGCCGCCTGACTTAACTTTTTCTTGTCCCGATGCAACTGTAATTGATTGATCGTTTCATGGTAAGTTGATTTTGTCAAAAATTGGTAGCTGTTATTAATCACTTTTAATTCCAACACTTCATCTTCGCTTTGATGCTTAATGATGATCTTATCTATTAAATTTTGCAATTCATCTTTTGAAATTTCGATCGCTAAAGCTTCTTGCAATACATGTTTGATATCTTGCGACGTAATGCCGTCTTCCGAAGCATATATAATTGCTTCTATGTTACGAATAATATCCTTCACTGATTTTAGTAATTGATGACTTGTTCTACCATATGTTCAGGAAGCTCGCGGAACTCATAACGCTGCGTTCTCAGTTGGGGTTCAAATCCAGCTTCTTTGATCGCTTGTTGAATAGATTTTGCTGTAAATCTATGCGGAGCTCCAGCAGCAGATACTACATTTTCCTCGATCATGATGGAACCAAAATCATTAGCACCGGCATGTAGGCATAATTGAGCTGTTCGTTTACCTACGGTCAACCAAGAAGCTTGAATGTTTTTAATATTTGGAAGCATGATTCTGCTTAAAGCAATCATACGGATATATTCTTCCCCAGTTACGTCATTTGTAATGCCTCTGAGCCTTTTTAGTAAAGTACCATCATCTTGAAATGGCCAAGGAATAAATGCTACAAAACCGAAGTGGTTTTCAGGCTTTTCAGTTTGCACTTCTCTAATCCAGACCAGATGCTCGAAACGTTCTTCAATTGTTTCGATATGACCAAACATCATTGTTGCTGAGGTTGGGAGATCAATTTGATGTGCTGCACGCATTACATCTAACCATTCTTTTCCGCCACATTTCCCTTTTGATATAAGGCGTCGTACACGATCATTTAAGATTTCTGCACCAGCTCCTGGTAATGAATCTAATCCGGATTCCTTTAGGGCTTTTAATACTTCAATATGAGATAGATTCTCTAGTTTAGCAACATGGGCAATTTCTGGAGGACCTAAAGCATGGAGTTTCAATGTTGGATAGAGCTCCTTTAATTGTTTAAAAATAGTCGCATAAAATTCTAAACCAAGATCCGGGTGATGTCCCCCCTGTAACAATAATTGATCTCCTCCGTACATAAAGGTTTCCTCAATCTTCTGTTTGTATGTTTCAAGATCTGTGATGTAACTATCTTCATGGCCAGGTCTGCGAAAGAAATTACAGAATTTGCAGTTTGCAATACAAACATTTGTGGTATTTACATTACGATCGATTTGCCAAGTTACCTTTCCATGAGGTACTTGTATTTTACGTAATTCATTTGCAACATAGCTTAGATCAGCTGTGGCTGCATTATGATATAAATATATGCCTTCTTCTTTGGTTAAGAACTCAAATTTTAAGGCTTTTTCTAATAAATTGCTTACATTCATTAAGAACAAATATAAGGACCTTTTACTTTATATTTATTGATTGTCTGTAAGTTTTCATTAATACTCATACGAAATGTTTGAAGTAGCTGATCATTAATTAAGCAATGTTTTTTAGTGTAATAGCTTTCTGCTTGTTTTTATATTGAAAGCGAATGTTTACTTAGGTTAAATAATAATTGTTTGGCTGTTTCCCTCATGCTCATTTATGGCCATGAGGGAAACAAGTTAAATCCGTATTATGTCTCAATTTTCGTAGTTTTACAGGGATGGAATTTTTTAAGAGAATATTTATTGTTTTAATTTTAGTTATTAATATTTATAATGTTAATGCCCAGGTGTTTAGTGAAGTTTACGCTAAATTGCAGCAATCTCAAATACTTAATGATCATTTTTTTGGATTTTCCTTATACGATTTAGACAGTAATCGTTATGTAGTTGATATTAATGGTCACAAGCATTTTACACCGGCTTCTAATACTAAGGTTTTTACGCTTTATACAGCTCTAGAAATGCTTGGTGATTCAATTCCTGGGTTACAGTATGTTGAAAAAGGTGATTCGCTCTTATTTTGGGGAACAGGTGATCCGACTTTTTTACACAGTAAAATGGATTCACATGTTGTCTACAACTTTTTAAAGAAGACAGAAAAAAAGCTGTTCTTTATTCCAACTCCTATGCAGAATCGTTTTTTTGCTGCAGGTTGGACAATGGATGATTTTGATTCTTATTATCAACCCGAAATTGCAACATTTCCAATTTATGGAAATGTCGTTACTTTTAGAGAGAATTCGAACAATGGTCTGAAGCTTGTTCCAGACTTCTTCCAAGATAAGTTAACGATTGATCATTCTTTAGATAAAGGTAAGTTTACATTAAGTAGATCATTTATTGGAAATCAATTCTTACAATCTCGGGAAAAGGTACCTTCCAACTATGTTAACGAAATTCCTTTTAAATATTCGGATACTTTAGCCATTAGATTATTATCAGACACTTTAAATAAATCTATTCAGATCATTGAATATAGTAAACCAACTGAGGTAAAAACTCTTTACTCTAATGCTACCCGTTATGTTTTACGTGAAATGATGTTACCTAGTGATAATTACCTCGCTGAGCAAATTCTCATGATGATATCACTACAGAAATTTAAGATGTTTGATACTTATTTAGTCCGCAACTGGATGAAGGAGCATTATTTTAAATATTACTCGGATGAAATTGTATTACATGATGGATCTGGGCTCTCTTCTTATAATAAGATAACGCCACAAAACATGATTGATGTTTTAGTGGCTATAAAAAATAAGCTTCCAGATGAATCTCAACGATTTAAACTTTTTTCTACAGGTGGCGTTGATGGTACATTAAGACGTTCATACAGTACTGACCGTGGTGTTCCATTTGTGTTTGCTAAAACAGGAACCATTACATCAGTTTACTGTCAAAGTGGATACTTAATAACCCGATCTGGAAAAAAACTTGCTTTTTCTTTTTTAAATAATAATTTTATTGATGAAAGAAGCGCGATTATTAGAAAGGAAATGGTTAATATCATGACTTATATCAGGCAGAATTATTAATATTTCAGTTTATACTGCTTAATTATTATTTTTATCGACTAAACCTTCAGTATGTCTGTTATTAAAAAAGATAATAAAAAATTAATTCGTTCTTGGGCCATGTTTGATTGGGCTAATTCGGCCTACAATCTGGTTATTACATCAACGATTTTTCCTGTTTACTATACAACAATCACCAATACAAAAGAACATGGTGATGTGGTTAAGTTCTTTGGGTTTGAATTTGTTAATACGGCATTATCAAATTTTGCTTTAGCATTTGCTTATTTGGTCATGGCATTGACTTTACCTTTTATTTCTTCGTACGCAGATGCAAATGGCAAGAAGAAACAAATTATGAAGTTTTTTACTACTGCTGGAGCAGTCGCATGTATGGGACTCTTTTTCTTTAAGCTGGAAACTTTGGAAGTTGGTATTATCTGTTTTGTGATTGCCGCGATGGGGTATATAGGCGGTGTTCTATTTAACAATTCTTATCTTCCTCTTATCGCTTCTGTGGAACAGCAAGATAAGGTGAGTGCACAAGGTTTTTCCTATGGTTATGTGGGCTGTGTTACCTTACAGATTTTATGTTTTATCATTGTATTGAAACCTGATTGGTTTGGTATTACTGATCCTTCTTTACCGGCAAGGGTTTCCTTTTTAATGGTTGGAATTTGGTGGTTGGGATTTTCTCTTATTCCTTTCAAATATCTTCCTAACATTCCGGCTACCCGAAAAGGTGAGGGTTCGTCATTAATTAACAAGGTAAAAGCAGAAATTTCTTCAGTTTGGGGGCATATTCAGCAGATAGAGGAGATCAAAAAATTTCTTCCCGCATTTTTCTTTTACAGTATAGGGGTACAGACATTAATGATTGTCGCATCGGCATTTGGAGAGAAGGTATTGCATTTGGGCGCGACTAAATTAATTGGTACTATTTTATTGATTCAACTTGTTGCAATTGCAGGTGCATTTATTATGTCGGCTATTTCAGCTCGTATTGGAAATGTTCGAGTGTTGATGTTAGTTGTGGTTATTTGGATCAGTATCTGCATTTCTGCTTATTTTTTAACAACCGAAATTCAATTTTATATATTGGCAGCTTTGGTTGGACTGGTAATGGGAGGAATTCAATCGCTTTCAAGATCGACATTCTCTAAATTAGTTCCTGAAGGTATACAGGATACAACGGCTTTTTTCTCTTTTTATGATGTTACAGAGAAATTAGCAATTGTGGTGGGTTTGTTTTCGTTTGCGCTGATTGAACAAATGACACATAATATTAGATATTCGGCATTATCCTTATCTTTATTTTTTGTAATTGGATTGTTACTGCTCGCTCGTCTGTTGCGGTTCAATAAATCCTAAATTTAAATTTTAGAATATTAACATATGAAAGTTGAACTTTTTGTTCCTTGCTTTATAGATCAGTTGTATCCGGAAACGGCTTTTAATACTATTCGACTGTTAGAGAAAGCAGGATGTGAAGTTACTTATAACGCAGAACAAACATGTTGTGGTCAACCTGCTTATAATGCCGGTTTTTGGGATGAGGCAACAGTTGTTGGGCAAAAATTTTTAAAAGATTTTAGTGCAGATCATTATATAGTTTCGCCATCTGCATCATGTACCGGAATGGTGAAGCATAGTTACAATGATTTATTCACGGGCTCTATTGAGCAGTCACACTGTCGTTCGATACAGAAAAATATATTTGAAATTTCTGATTTTTTAGTAAATGTCGTTAAGAAGGATTATTTTGGTGCTGAGTTAGAGGGGATTGCTGTTTATCATGATGCATGTTCAGCATTACGAGAGTGTAAAATCAAAGATGAACCGCGGCATTTATTAAGTAAAGTCCTTGGTCTAGAAATGGTGGAAGTAAAGGATAGTGAAGTTTGCTGTGGTTTTGGTGGGACATTTTCAGTAAAATTTGAAGGAATCTCTTCTGCTATGGCAGAGCAAAAAGTAAAAAATGCCATGGATATGCATGCTGATTACATTATTTCGACAGATGCCTCATGCTTACTTCAGTTACAAGCATATATCGATCAATATCGATTGCCAATAAAAACTATTCACCTGGTTGATGTTTTAACAGCTGGTTGGGGTAATATTTAAAAATAAAGAACTTAAACTAAATACTATAATTATGAATTCAAGAAGAGATTTTCTCAAAAATTTGGGTTTAACGGCTGCCGGAGTAGCCTTAATGCCGAGCTTAGATTTGCTGGCAGCACCTAAAAACTGGTTCGATATTTCATTAGCTGAGTGGTCATTGCACAAAACATTATTTAAGGGAGATCTTAAAAATATCGATTTTCCTGAATTAGCGGCAAAAAAATTCGGAATTTATGGAGTTGAATACGTGAATGCTTTTTTTAAGGATAAAGCACAAGATATGACGTATTTGAAAGATCTTAATAATCGCGCTAAAGACAATGGTGTTCGTAACGTTTTAATTATGATCGATGGCGAGGGTAATTTAGGTGATGAAGATGCTACTAAACGTAAACAAGCTGTTGAAAATCACTATAAATGGATTGATGCGGCAAACTTTTTGGGATGTCACGCAGTACGAGTAAATGCCGCTGGTAAAGGTACTCCAGAAGAAGTTAAAAAAGCTGTAGTAGAAAGTTTATCTACTTTGGCTGATTATGGTAAAAAATCGAAAATAAGTGTTATCGTTGAAAATCATGGTGGTATTTCATCACATGGCGATTGGTTAGCAGATACTTTAAAAACTGTAGGTAAAAAGAATTGTGGAAGTTTACCTGATTTGGGTAATTTTTATGAGTATGATCGTTATCAAGGTGTTCAGGATCTAATGCCGTATGCCAAAGGAGTGAGTGCTAAAACACATGATTTTGATGCAAATGGTAATGAAACTCAAATTGATTACGCACGCATGCTTAAAATAGTAAAAGATGCTAAATTTAAAGGTTATATCGGTATCGAATACGAAGGAAGCAATATCAGTGAAGAAGCAGGTATTTTTGCTTCAAAAAAATTATTGGAGCGTTTACGTCCAACAATTTAATAGTTAAGTATAATAGCGTACAAAACTTTTAGATAGCTGAAACCCTTTATTTATGCATTTGCATAAATAAAGGGTTTTTTTTGTTGAATTTAAATCTCTATTAGACTTATCTGTGGGATTGATTATTTTTCTAAGCTGTGAAGAAACTGCGTGTCATTGTATTACTTTAAGACCATTTAGTACCTGTCTCATGTCGCTAGCGTGTTGAAGTATGACTTTTAAATGCTTAAGATAAGGCAAAAACAGTTTTATGAAAAATTCGATTGTTCATACGGCAACTGAATTAAATTAGTATTTTGCAACTCCTTATTTAAAGAAAAACAAATATTAAAACAAACCAAAAATATGAATCAGGTAAAAGATGATGCTCTTGCCAAGCATTTGCATCAGCTGCAAGTAGAAAACATTTTAGTAAAAGGTCATCCAGCGGGTTTATTTGTTTTATTTTTTACTGAAATGTGGGAACGTTTCAGTTATTACGGTATGCGCGCTTTGCTGACAATTTTCTTAATTAGTGAAATTTCAAGTGGGGGATGGGGATGGACGAATGCTGAAGCGATGAAGCTGTATGGTCTTTATACTGGTTTTGTGTTTTTAACTCCGCTCATCGGAGGAGTAATTGCTGATCGCCTGCTTGGATATAAAAATGCAATTTTAATTGGTGCCTTAACGATGACCATAGGTCACGCTTCCATGGCGTTGGAAGGAATAAATTCTAATTTTTTCTTTCTAGGATTAGTACTTATGATTTTAGGTAATGGAATGTTTAAACCCAATATTGCTTCGATGGTTGGAAAATTATATCCCGATTCTAGTAGTAAGAAAGATGCCGGTTACACTATTTTTTATATGGGTATCAACGGTGGTGCATTTTTGGGTATGATGTTATGCGGTTATATCGGGGAGAAAGTTGGTTGGCACTTTGGTTTTGGCTTAGCAGGTGTTTTCATGTTCTTGGGTATGTTGCAATTTTATTTTGCTCAAAAGATATTTGGAATTATAGGCGATTCGCCCCAATTGCAACAAGTTGATCAGGTAAAAGAAATAGATGATCCTAATGAGTTAAAAACACCTGCACATGTAACCCGTGACCGATTAATTGTTATCGGTATTTTTATGTTTGCGAGTATTATTTTTCATTTAGCTTTCGAGCAAGCTGGAGGATCAATGACAATTTTTGCAAAGAATTACACTCAACGTGTTCTCGAGGGAAATACTGCGATTATTTTTAAATGGGTCGATGCGGCTTTGACGGTATTTCCAATACTCGTCGTTTCCGCCGTTTTATTTGCTTTAGCAAAAAAGATCTGGTCCAAGTATCCACTTATTGTCATATGTTCGGCACTTTCATTTTTAATTATCTGGATACTTTGCGGTTGGAAATTATTTAGGGAATTCAATTCGTTGAGTTCTGAAGTTACTGTCTCTTGGTTTCCAATGCTAAACTCGTTTTTTATCATTACTTTAGCGACCTCTTTTAGTCGTATCTGGGAAAGAGTTTGGAATCCTTCGGGGCCTATAAAGCTTGCTTTAGGTTTAGCAATTGTTGGTTTAAGTTTTGCAGCGTTGGCCTATGGCAGTTTAGCTATCCCTCAAGGGGCTAAAACAGCTTCAGTGAGTATGATCTGGTTGGTATTGGCTTATTTTCTTCAGACAGTTGGAGAGCTCTGTTTATCACCAGTTGGTCTTTCTTATGTAAGTAAATTATCGCCTCAGAAAGTCATTGGTCTTCTATTTGGTATCTGGTATTGCGGAAATGCGATTGCCAATTTTATAGGAGGTTTTATAGGTTCTTACATAGATGATATTACGGCAACACACTCTATGTCTTATTTCTTTGGTATGTTTACCGTTGTTTCTTTTATATTTGCCTTAATATTGGTTTTGTGTAGTTCGGGGATTAAGAAAATGATGCACGGTATTCATTAATCCATAACTTTTTGTTAATTTGCTAAAATTTTAAACTTAGATAACCCTATTAATATATTATATGTATCAAGAAAGAGATGAAGCTCTTGTTATCCATTTGAAAAAACAAGGTGTGGACGATAAGATGGTAATTGGACATCCTGCGGGATTATTTGTCCTATTTTTTACCGAAATGTGGGAACGTTTTAGTTATTATGGCATGCGTGCTTTACTGACATTATTCTTAATCAGTTCTCTTGCTGATGAAGGATGGGGATGGAGTAATGAGGAAGCCATGAAGCTTTATGGACTTTATACTGGTTTGGTTTATTTGACACCATTAATTGGTGGAATGATAGCTGATAAGTTGACTGGATTTAAAAAAGCAATTTTAATTGGTGCATTGATTATGACCATGGGCCATTTATCTATGGCTTTTGAAGGGATAAACCAAAATTTCTTTTACGTTGGCCTTGGTTTAATGATTCTTGGTAATGGTATGTTCAAACCAAATATTTCCTCCATGGTTGGAAATCTTTATCCAGATGCTAGTGCTAAGAAAGATGCGGGATACACGATATTCTATATGGGTATTAATGCGGGATCTTTTCTTGGTATGTTACTTTGTGGTTATATTGGAGAGAAGGTTGGCTGGCACTACGGATTTGGTTTAGCTGGTGTTTTTATGTTTTTTGGAATGTTGCAATTCTACTTTGCCCAGAAGATTTTTGGTGTCATTGGTGAGTCTCCAAAAGCTACCAAAGCTTTTCATGATGAAAAGATAAAAAATCACGAAGAAGAACCTGAGGAAGTGATTCCTCCAAATGTGGTAAGGGACCGTTTGATTGTGATTGCGGTATTAATGATTGCAAGTATCGTTTTCTTCTTAGCATTTGAGCAGGCAGGAGGATCAATGTCTATTTTTGCTAAAGATTATACACAACGTGTTCTTTCGGGAAACACAGCTACTACTTTTAAATGGATAGATACCATTTTAACCATTGCACCAATGGTTATTGTTAGTGTTGTCTTGTTTGCATTAGCAAAACGTATCTATAAGCAATACCCATTAACTATTATATTTACAGGAATTTCATTTGCAGTTATCTGGTGTTTAGGTTTATGGAAAGTTTTTAGAGAATTTGGCGCTACAGAAACAGAAGTAGCTGCTTCATGGTTCCAAATCTTAAATGCTTTTTTTATCATTTCATTAGCAAATTCATTTAGTAAGTTTTGGGAAAAGGTCTGGAATCCATCAGGTCCAGTGAAATTTGCTTTAGGACTTGCTTTGGTAGGTGTCGGTTTTGCCGCTTTAGCTTACGGCGCAAGTGAAATACCTCAAGGAGCTAAGACTGCAACTGTGAGTATGATCTGGTTGATTATTGCTTATTTCTTTCACTCTACAGGAGAATTATGCTTATCGCCAGTTGGTCTATCTTATGTAAGTAAGTTATCTCCTAAGAAATTATTAGGTCTATTGTTTGGATTTTGGTTCTGTGCATCTGCAATCGCTAATTTTATAGGTGGTTACTTAGGATCATATATTGATAAAATTACTGCTGAACATTCTATGTCATACTTCTTTATGATTTTTGCCATTGTTCCAGCAGCTACAGCTTTAATTTTATTAATTCTAAACCCAGTGTTAAAGAAAATGATGCACGGTATCAATTAATCTGTGCTCATTATATAATATTTAGAAGAGGCGTTTCGGTAGAGACGTCTCTTTTTGTTTTTAAATGATGCCTTATAATAGAGATAATACAATTATTCAGTAAAAAATGCGATTGTTTTTTGTTTCTTTGTAGACTGTTAATACATTTTTTTAATACGCATAAATAGATTTAAATTATTGATATGAGTCAAGCATCTAAGGCTTCATTTTCAGGAGGGACGACTTCTGATTTTTATAAATCAAATGTTTTAGGACAACGATCGGGATTATTTGTCCTATTCTTTACCGAAATGTGGGAACGATTTTCGTTCTACGGTATGCGGGTATTGTTGATCCAGTTTTTGACTGCTGCAGTTCTAAAAGGAGGCTGGGCATGGAGTGCAGAACAAGCCGGAGCATTATACGGTACATATGCGATGATGCTGTATTTAACTCCAATTTTGGGTGGTATTATTGCCGACAAATATATTGGATCACGTAAAGCTGTAATTATTGGATCTATCATCATGACAATCGGTCATGCTTCAATGGCATTTGATACACAGATGATGTTTTTTATTGGTTTAGCATGTTTAGTGATCGGTACAGGTTTCTTTAAGCCTAATATGCCATCTATATTAGGTGAAATGTATAAAGATCTACCTGAAAAGAAAGATGGCGCTTACACGATCTTTTATATGGGGGTCAATGCAGGGGCATTTTTTGGTATGATGCTTTGTGGTTATATTGCTGAAACACAAGGATGGCACTGGGGATTTGGTTTAGCCGGAATTTTTATGCTTTTAGGGACATTACAATTTGTGTTTGCTAAACCTTTAATGGGTAATCTAGGGATATTAGGTAAAGCGAAAGACTTAAGTGCTGAAGATAAATTGTTAGAAGATGCTGACAAAAGAAATCCTTTTACTTCTCTTGATTACATCTTAATAGCTATTATCTCGATCATAGGATTTTTATATGCTTTTAATGATCCATTGTCTAAAAATGGTATTATAGATATGTTTAGTGCATTGGACTTACCATTCCTGAGAGGTCAATACCTGATGATCTTTATTGCTTTAGTTCTTTTCATCTATTTAATTGCATCTCGTATAGGACGATATGATAAAGTTGTAAGGGATAGAATGATAGCTGTGGTATTTCTAGCATTCTTTTTAATATTCTTCTTTATGAGTTTTGAGCAGGGAGCTACTTCATTGGTTATAGTTGCTCGGGATTATATCGATAGAAGTTTAACTGGTGCTGCTTTGACTACTTTTAATATTGTAAATGCGTTATTAACGATTGTTCCTTTGGGACTTATATCTTGGGTATTAATCAAGTTAGCAAAAGCGACATGGAATAAAATTGCTTTATCTAATATCATTTTGATTATTTGTTTTGTACTTATTTGGGGTGCAGCAATCTGGATGTTGAAAAATGAGTTTTCTAAAGAAGCTTCGGAGATTACTGTTTCTTGGTTCTCAACATTAAATTCCTTTTTTATTATTGCTTTAGCTTCAACGGTTTCTAAACTATGGGAGTCTAAGTATAATCCTTCTGCCGCGATGAAATATGGTTACGGTTTAATTTTAGTAGCGATTGGATTTTTGGTCATTGGTTTAGGCTCATGGGGAATTGGTGAGGGTGTTAAAATTTCCATGATTTTTCTAATTCTTACTTATTTATTCCACACTTTGGGTGAGTTATTTATCTCTCCGGTAGGTCTTTCTTATGTTTCGAAACTTGTACCAGGCCGTATGCTGGCTTTTATGTTTGGTATCTGGTATTTAGCTATTGCGATTGCGCAAAAAGTTGCCGCCGTATTAGGTGGACAAGTTGAGACTATTCAGCAGGAATACTCCTTAAGTCACTTCTTCTTTTTGTTTACTGCTATTCCAGCAGCAGCAGGTTTGTTAGTAATGGTATTTAATCCTATTATTAAAAAATTGATGCACGGCGTTAAATAATGAAATCTGATAGAGCTTCCTAAAAAGGAAGCTCTTTTTAATAATAATCGAAATGTCAAAACAAGGACAACAAACATTAGAACAGGTTCAACATTTTGAAGGAAAATATCCAAAGCAGATTTGGAGTTTATTTTTCTCGGAAATGTGGGAACGCTTTTGCTTTTACGGTATGCGGGGTATGCTGGTTTTCTTTATGATCACGCAGCTTAATTTTGCAGAAAAGGAAGCAAATTTGCAATACGGAGCGACTCAGGCTTTTGTATATGCTTTTACTTTTATCGGTGGTTTATTTGCTGATAAAATATTAGGATTTAGAAAATCCCTTTTTTGGGGTGGTACTTTGATGATTGTAGGTAGTGCATTATTAGCAACAGATCCACATCAATTTTTCTTCTTCGGATTAGCATTTATCATTATCGGGACGGGTTTTTTTAAGCCAAATATTTCAACAATGGTGGGTGAATTATATCGCTCGGATGATAATCGAAGAGATGCGGGATTTTCATTATTCTATGCTGGGATTAACTTAGGTGCATTCCTAGGTGGGTACATTTGTGTTGCAATTGGAAAGGGGTATATGCTAGCTTCAGTAATTGATGAAGCACATCGGTGGAATGTTGCTTTTGGTCTAGCTGCTATCGGTATGCTGATCAGTCTCATTAATTTTCATTTTACCAAGTTTCACTTAGGACCTATCGGTTTAAAGCCAGGACATCCAGATGCTATTGTTAAAGTTAAGGCATTACCTAAGTGGGCAGAATATGCTGTTTATCTAGCGACTTTATTATTAATACCGTTAGTGCAGGTGATGGTTTCTAAAACGGAGTATACGGATATTTTTATGTACCTAATCGGTCCATTGACATTGATATACTTGTTCTATGAAATGACAAAACTGAATAAGGTCGAAAGAAATAAATTGATTGCTGCTTTGGTCTTTATTTTATTTTCTATCATTTTTTGGGGAATTTACGAACAGAGTGGTGGTTCATTGAGCATTTTTGCAGCGAAGAATTTGAATGACTCCATGTTAGGTGGATTATTTCATTTAGATCCTAATGGCGTTAATAATTCGGGAGGAGCATTTTTCATTATTATTTTGGCTCCAATTTTTGGACTATTATGGATTTGGCTGTCAAAAAGAAAGATGGAACCGAATACCATTATTAAATTTGGTTTAGGATTTATTTTTCTAGGTTTAGGTTATTACGTATTATTTGGAACTAAATTTTTTGCGCAGGATGGAATCGCATCTTTAGATATCTTTACTTTAGCGCTTTTAGTGATCACTGTTGGTGAATTATGTTTATCGCCTATTGGTTTGTCTATTATGACTAAACTGTCGCCAGGGAAGCTGCAGGGCATTATGATGGGGATGTGGTTTTTAGCAAGTGCTTATGGTCAATATGTAGCGGGTTTAATAGGAGCTAGTATGGCTGAAGCTCGAGAAGGTGATTCTTTGGCGGATAAATTAATCACTTATACGGATAGTTATAAGCAACTGGGTGTTTATTCTTTAATAGCCGGGGTGGTTTTAATTGCTTTATCACCATTGGTGAAGAAATTAATGGGGGGAGTGAAATAATCCACTTCTCCATAATTTTGTGAAATAATAAAAAAGCTCGATAATTAATTATCGAGCTTTTTTATTATTTCTGATCGTAGATCCATTTAAACTTATATTCCGTTTCTGGAACCTTCATTCTGTCTGCTAATCTAAGTAAGCGATCTGGTAGTCTCATTAGATAATCTCTCGCTTTTTCTCCTTTTTCATTTAAACCGGTCACTTGATCGATTTTCCAATCAGCATTTAATTCTTTTAATATATCAACATAATCAATTGCTGTATAGATATTGAGACGTTGTGCTGCATCAGAAAAGTGCGCAAATGCTTCCCCTTGTGGTTCTCCAGACTCTCTTAAGAATTGAGCAGGCATAACAATTTTCTTACGCATCATATCTTCAAAAGCAATCATTACTTCACTAGGGTCAACGACTAATGCATGTGATATAAATGACATATATGCTTTTGCATGACGTGCTTCATCTGAAGCAATAACACCGCACATTTTTGCTAATAATTTATCACCGCTCTTTTTGGAGAGACCTGCGACGCGGCGGTGAGAAACATTGGTTGCTAATTCTTGGAAAGATGTGTAAATAAAGTTACGGTAAGGGTCTGCCCCGGTACCAATATCAAAACCATCTTTTATTAAATATTGTGTTGAGATCTCGAATTGACGCATATCAATTCTTCCTGATAAATATAGATACTTGTTCAGAAGGTCACCATGACGATTTTCTTCAGCAGTCCAAGCACGTACCCATCTCATCCAGCCACCTTGTTCATTTTTCTCTACATCCTCAACCATGGTTAACCACGATTCGTATGTAGGTAACGCTTCTTCTGTAATCGTATCACCAACTAATACAGCAACTAAATCATATGGAAGTTCTCTTGCACTCTCTTGTAAATCTCTAATTTCTTCAAAAAATGTATCTCTAGAAGCATCTGGTAGAAAATCTGCAGGTTGCCACATTTCGTCTACAGGCTTTAAATAATCGCTCATCTCGTTAAGCATGAACGGTTCCAAATAGCTCATAACTTCTTTTCGTGAGCCTTCGGGTAAATTTAGAGGTAATTCTTGCATATCAATACAAAGATAATTAAATAGGTTCAATATTGATTGTATTAGAAAAAAGATTATACGTTTATGTGATAAAAATCAAGTATAGAGGTGGATTAAAAAATTGGGACAAATGTATCGCTATATTTAAAAAGTAGATAGCGAAGACATTTTTTCGCTAAAATACTGTTAACTTTGCTCATATCATGGAGCAAAACAAATTGAAAGATTTCGATGTAAGTAAGATAAGAGCAGACTTTCCAATACTTAAAAGGGAAGTCAATGGAAAGCCTTTAGTTTATTTAGATAATGGAGCGACGACTCAAAAGCCGCAGTCTGTTATTGATGCAATAACTCATTATTATTCAGATATGAATAGTAATGTTCACCGAGGAGTTCATTATTTAAGTCAAATTTCCACGGACGCTTTTGAAGTGACTAGAAGGAATATTCAGTCTTTTATAAATGCTAAGCATGAGCATGAAATCATTATCACTACAGGTACTACCCATAGTATTAATATAATTGCGACTTGTTTTGGTAAAGCGAATATTGGTTCTGGTGATGAGATCATTATTTCTGCAATGGAGCATCATTCGAACATAGTTCCTTGGCAGATGATCTGTGAAGAGAAAGGTGCTATTTTAAAAGTTATTCCTATGAATGAGCAGGGGGAACTGG
Source organism: Sphingobacterium sp. B16(2022) (assembly GCF_012030425.1). GTDB lineage: Bacteria > Bacteroidota > Bacteroidia > Sphingobacteriales > Sphingobacteriaceae > Sphingobacterium > Sphingobacterium anhuiense. The sequence continues at coordinate 52,907 of NZ_JAAUVN010000005.1, forward strand.
ATATCGAAGCTTATAAAGGGTTGTTCTCTGAAAAAACTAAGATTGCTTCTTTTACTTATGTTTCAAATTCATTAGGTACGATCAATCCTATTAAAGAGATGATTGCTATAGCACATGAACATCATGTTCCTGTTTTATTAGATGCAGCTCAAGCTATTCAACATATAAAAATTGATGTACAAGATCTAGATGTCGATTTTCTTGCTTTTTCTGGACATAAAATGTATGGCCCTACGGGTATTGGAGTTTTATATGGAAAAGAGGATGCTTTGAATGCTATCCCTCCTTACCAGGGTGGGGGAGATATGATTAAAGAAGTGACTTTTGAGAAGACAACGTATAATGAATTACCATTTAAGTTTGAGGCGGGGACACCAAATATTGAAGCAGGTATTTGTTTAAATGCTGCTATCGAGTACATTAATGCTATCGGTATTGATGAGATTGCTTCTTATGAGGAAGAATTATTGACTTACGCACAAGAGCAATTGGAAACTGTACCAGGAATCCGTTTTATTGGTACAGCGGCTCACAAGAGTTCGGTAATCTCTTTTCTGATTGATGGTACTCACCCTTATGATGTTGGGGTTATTTTAGATAAGTTAGGAATTGCAGTTCGTACAGGGCATCATTGTGCACAGCCGGTTATGGACAAATTCGGTATTCCAGGTACAATAAGGGCTTCATTTGCCTTGTACAATACGAAACAAGAGGTGGATACTTTAGTTGCAGGTCTAAAGAGGGCTGCAAATATGTTAGTTTAAAAAAATATAAATAGTAATGACTATTAACGAAATACAAGATGAGTTAATTGAGGATTTTTCTTTTTTTACAGATTGGATGGAAAAATATGAATATATCATTCAATTAGGAAAGGAAGTTCCATTAATAAGTGAAGAACATAAAAAAGATGATTACATCATTAAAGGATGCCAATCGAAAGTTTGGTTATTTCCTGAAGTGAAAGATGGAAAAGTGTATTTCACTGCTGATAGTGATGCAATCATTACAAAAGGCTTGGTGAGTTTGATGGTAAAGGTTTTGTCTGGTCATACAGCAAAAGAAATTGTGGATGCTGATTTATATTTTATTAATCAGATCGGTCTTCATGAACATCTTTCGCCGACTCGTGCCAATGGATTGCTATCCATGGTGAAACAAATGAAATTGTACGCCTTGGCTTTGCAGGCGAGAGCATAAATAAATTAGAACACTATTAAGTTAAGGGTTTAAGTTTTATTAAATAAAAAAATCCCGAGGAGAATAATTCTCATCGGGATTTTCTATTTAATAGCTTTTATTTGTTATTAAACTTCTAATAACAAACGAGCAGGATCTTCTAATAACTGTTTTACACGTACTAAGAAGCTTACAGACTCACGACCATCAATCACGCGGTGATCATATGAAAGTGCGATATACATCATTGGACGGATAACGACTTGACCATTCTCTGCAACTGGACGTTGGATGATGTTGTGCATACCTAGGATAGCAGATTGTGGAGCATTGATAATCGGAGTTGACATCATTGAACCAAATACACCACCGTTCGTAATTGTAAATGTACCACCAGTCATTTCGTCGATCGTTAATTTGTTGTCACGTGCTTTTACAGCTAATGCGCCAATTCCTTTTTCGATTTCATGTAATGACATTGACTCTGCGTTTCTAAGAACAGGAACTACTAATCCTTTCGGAGCAGAAACTGCGATTGAAATATCTGCAAAATCGGAATATACTAATTCATTTTCTTCAATTCTAGCGTTTACTGCAGGCCATTCTTTTAATGCTGTTGTAACAGCCTTAGTGAAGAATGACATGAAGCCTAGACCTACACCATGCTTTTCTTTGAAGGTATCTTTGTATTTAGCACGTAGATCCATGATCGGTTGCATGTTAACTTCATTGAAAGTTGTTAACATTGCTGTTTCATTTTTAACAGAAACTAAGCGTTTCGCAATTGTTTTACGCAATGAAGTCATTTTCTCACGACGTTCGTTACGTGAACCAGCTACAGCAACTGGAGCAGTAGCCTTTGGTGCTTCTTTAGCAGGAGCAGCTGCTTTAGGAGCTACTTGTGCTTTTTCAGCATCTTCTTTTGTAATACGGCCTTCTTTACCTGTACCCTTAATAGTAGCAGGATCAATTCCTTTTTCTCTTAAAATTTTAGCGGCAGCAGGAGAAGCAGTTCCAGCAGCATAAGAATCAGGATTCTCATCAGCAACATTAGCTGTTGCAGCAGGAGTGCTAGCTTTTTCTTCAGAAACAGCAGCTGCAGGTTTTGCATCACCAGCAGGAGAACCACCTTCTTCGATAGTACATACTACAGCACCAATTTCTAAAGTATCACCTTCTTGAGCAATGATTCTTAAAATACCTGCTTTTTCTGCTGGTAATTCAAAAGTTGCTTTATCAGATTCCAATTCAGCGATGTTTTCGTCCATTTCGACGTAATCGCCATCTTGTTTCAACCATTGTGACAAGGTTACCTCAGTAATGGATTCACCTACGGTTGGTACTTTAATTTCTAAGCTCATATATAATGTTCTTTACAGACAATTGCGTCTTTTTGATAAAAGACGCAATTGGATAAAAATTGTTTTTATTCGAATGATTTATTTAAAATGCTAGCTTGTTGTGCTACGTGCTGTTTCATATAACCAGTAGCAGTACTACCGCTTTCCTTACGTGCTACAAATCCAGTGAATGCAATTTCAGTATTCATTAGTTTACGACAGTAGTAAGACCAAGCTCCCATGTTTTCGTTTTCTTCTTGAACCCAAATAAATTCTTTTGCTTTGTTGTATTTTTTACGGATAGCTTTCAATTGTTCCTCAGGAATAGGGAATAATTGTTCTAACCTCACAATTGCAATATCTTTACGTTTATCAGCTTCTTGTTTTTCTAATAAATCGAAGTATACTTTACCAGAGCAGAACAACACACGTTTTACATCTTTTGCATTTACATTTGCATCGTCAATTACCTCTTGGAAAGTGCTGGTCGTGAAATCTTTCAATGAAGAAACAACTTTGGGATGGCGCAACAACGATTTTGGAGTAAACGCTACTAATGGTTTGCGGAATTCACGAACTTGTTGACGGCGTAATAAATGGAAGTAGTTTGCAGGTGTTGTACAGTTTGCTAAGATCAAGTTTTCGTCCGCACAAAGCTCTAAGAATCTTTCGATACGAGCCGAAGAGTGCTCAGGACCTTGCCCTTCCATACCGTGAGGTAATAACATTACTAAACCATTAGAACGTTTCCATTTCGTTTCTGCAGATGATAAATACTGATCCACAATAATCTGTGCACCATTGTAGAAATCTCCAAATTGTGCTTCCCAAATTGTTAATGCATGTGGGTTTGCTGAAGCATAACCATATTCGAAACCTAATACTGCATACTCAGAAAGTAGGGAGTTGTAAATTGAGAATTTATCTCCACCATTGATATTTGCTAATGGTGTGTAAGTTTCTTCTGAATTTTCTAATGTTAATACAGCATGTCTGTGAGAGAATGTACCACGCTGTACATCTTGACCAGAAATACGTACGCGGCTTCCTTCATTTAATAATGTAGCATAAGCCATTAATTCGCCCATTGCCCAATCGTAAGAATCTTTTTCAATCATCTTTGCACGATCTTCGAATAAGCGAGAGATTTTACGGAAGAAGCTTTTATCTTTAGGAAGTGTTGTAATTTCTTTTGCTAACTGTAAGAATGTTTTATCCGATACATTGGTTTTTACAGGTTTGAAAGATTCACCTTTTTTAGCAGGACGAAGACCTTTCCAAGCGCCTGAGAACATTGGAGTTTCTTCTGTTAAGTTAACAACTTCTTTTGATTCTTCTAATTTCTCTTGTAGAATTGCTTTGAAGTCTTTTTCTATTTTTTTAGAATAAGCTTCATCTATACTACCTTCTTCGATTAATTTTTTAGCATAAACTTCCTTTGGATTCGGATGTTTTTCGATCAATTTGTACAGTAATGGTTGCGTAAACTTAGGTTCATCAGCCTCATTATGACCAAATCTTCTGTAACATAATAAATCAATGAAAACGTCAGTTTTATATTTTTGACGGTATTCCACTGCCAATTTAATGGCATATACTAAAGCTTCAGCATCATCACCATTCACGTGGAACACAGGTGAAGAAGTAATTTTTGCAACATCTGTACAGTATGTACCAGAACGGGCGTCTTTATAATTTGTTGTGAAACCAATTTGGTTGTTAATGACAATGTGGATTGTACCACCTGTTTTATAACCATCCAATTTGGACATCTGTGTTACTTCATATACAACACCTTGACCAGCGATAGCAGCATCACCATGAATAGCAATAGGAGCGATTTTAGATGAATCGCCTTCATATTTCATGTCAATTTTTGAACGAACTAAACCTTCAACAATTGGATCTACGGTTTCTAAGTGAGAAGGGTTTGGAGCTAAACTCAAATGGATTGTTTTACCATCATCTGTTTTAACATCTGTTGAATAGCCTAAGTGATATTTTACGTCACCACCAAAGTTAATTTCAGGGTCTTCGGCATAAGTTTTACCTTCAAATTCTGAAAAAACAGTTTTGTAAGGTTTACCCATGATATTTGTTAATACATTTAAACGGCCACGGTGAGCCATTCCGATTACAAATTCTTGGATACCTAATTCAGATCCTTTTTCGATAACAGCATCTAAAGCTGGAATTAAGCTTTCTGCACCTTCTAAAGAGAAACGTTTTTGACCTAAGAATTTTGTTCCTAAGAAACTTTCAAAAGCAACTGCATGGTTTAATTTGTCTAAGATTCTTTTTTTGATGTCTAAAGAATAGGTAGGCTTGTTACGATCAGCCTCCATACGATCTTGTAACCATTTAATTTTTTCCGGGTTACGGATGTATTTGAATTCTGCACCAATTGAGCGACAATAAGTATCTTCAATTAATTGTCTAATATCTTTTAATTTGGCAGGACCTAAGCCAACTTCTACACCAGCATTAAAGATTGTGCTCATGTCAGCTTCAGAAAGACCAAATGTCTCTAATTCTTTTCCAGGATAATATTTGCGACGTTCACGTACCGGATTTGTTTGCGTAAATAAATGACCACGGTCTCTGTAGCCATTAATCATGTTCAAGACATTAATCTCTTTTAAAACATGATCTGGTGTTGCATCTCCAGAAACACCAACACTTTCGCCAGCATTTTGACCAAAGTCAAAACCTTCAAAAAATTTTTGCCATCCAAAATCTACGGATTCTGGATCTTGTTTGTACGCTTGATATAAGCCGTCGATATAGCTCGAATCAGCGTTACTCAAATATGTAAGTTTGTCCATCTATTTGAAAAAATATGAATGTGTCAAAGTTAGGAATAAAAATAGAGTTTTAGGTACTGTGATTGATTATTTTAGTAACGAATTTCATTTTTAATCTTGTTTTTATCGTGAATAAAAATTTGACTCTATATGATGATTTGCGATTTAATTATTCAAATAAGCCATTTTGTTATTAACCCCAATAATCCTCTGGTTCTTGAATTCCTTTTGGATAATGTGTATTAATTAACTTTTGCCAATCTATTGGTGTATTATCTTTTTCACTTGTGCCGACCCCTGCTATATGCGACCAATTGCCATAGTTGGTTGCGGGACTGTAGTCGAATATATTTTGTTCAAACCAATATGCGCCTTTTAGCCAATTGATATTATATTCTTGCACAAGAAAGCTCGATACAATAATTCTCGCAAAGTAAGGGAGGTATCCTGTTTTTTGGAGTAAGATCATGCTTTGATTAACAAAATCATTTTCTGTTTCTCCAAATCTCCATTTATCAAAGAGTAATTGATCATTTTTACTCATTATTTGCTCTTTTTTAAATCCTTTCTCCTTAAAGAAAACATTTGGATATTTTTTTAACATGAATCTGAAATAGTCTCTCCAGAGTAACATATCTATAATTTTGTCAAAACGTTTATTTTTCTTACCGTTTTCCCTTTTCTTAATTTCATGATACAGGTTTATCGGCGATAATGAGCCCAGTGCTATAAAAGGAGATAGTAATGTATAGTCATGTTCTGACCCTCTAGGATCATCCAGTACAGCCTGCATCATTTCAAGTGCTAGATCTTCTCCACCTTCAATGAATTTGTTTTTAACAAGTCGTATTTCTTCTTTGCTATAACCTAACTCTTCCAAAGTAGGTAGAGCTGTTTTCTCGAGATGAGGGGCTGTTACAAAATTAGTAGGGTAATCTGCTGATCTTCTTACAAAACTTTCCCGCTCTATTTTCTTTTTGAATGTTGCAAATGAATTTGGAATATCACGGATTGGAAAAGGTAAATCTTCTTTATGGTAGAGGGTGTGACCGATGATATGCTTTAAATTAATTTTACTTTTCCAGAGTTCTTCTTCTACTTTTTCGGATATTGTAGTTTCTCTGTTAGCAACTTCACGATGATGATATACTTCATCGACCTCATATTTTTGTGCAATGCGAGGAATAATATCTTCAGGATAGCCGACAAAAGTAATCAGATCACTTCCTAAGGATTGTAATTTTTCTTTCAGGGCTTTAACTGTTTCTAGTTGGAAAGCAGCTCTTATAACATTTGTATTTAAGAAATCGTATTGGTTTTTAGCATAATATCTGGGATCAAAACAAAAGATAGGGATGATAAAGGAACTTTTTGAGGATGCTTCTAAAAACACTTCATTGTCATGAAGCCTCAAATCATTTCTAAACCAGATCAACGCGGCCCTTTTTTCCATACAGATATAATTTTTTTGTATTATTTTCCTCGAAAAAGCTTATAGGAAGTACAAATATATAAGGTTATTGTTTGTTTTATGGACATTATTTACATATTGACAATAAAAGGACAATAATTGTAAGTGTAAAAAAATGGTGGTGATTAAACCTTAGTGTTTTTTATTTGTTTAATCTCTAATTAAAGAAATTTGAATGGTTCATTCATGGAAGTATTAATTACAGGTTTAAACACGTATTTGGGTAGAAGGGCTGTCAGTCATCTAAATTCTGAGGAATTTAAAGTCACTGGATTGGTTCGTAATTTGGAACTTTTTAATAAACGATTAAATGAACCTGTAACAGCAGATTTAATTGAAATTGATTTATTTAAAACAAATACTTTGAGTAAAAATTTCTCTTTAGGAAATTTGCAGTTAGGGATTTATTTTACTCAGGTTCCGGGTTTGAATGACCAATTAAATATGCAAATGGAGCTTATTTCACTTCGAAATTTTATTCAAGTTTGCAAGGAAAACATGTGCAATAGAATTGTGTATGTTGCACAGTTGATGGATTCGTTCTATATTGATGCCATTCAGAGTTTATTTGAGGAACATCGAGTTAAGTATACGGTTGTCCTTAAATGTAGTGCAGTAGGGAAGGGCACTATTATTAGTGATATTTTCGGTCGCTTGGCCAAGAGTAAATTTATTCCTTACTGGAAACTTATCGGCGATTTAAAATTTAAGCCTATCCCACTATTGGATGTTTATCGTTGGATTAGGACAATTCCCTGGGAAGATAATTTTATTGGTGAGGTAATTTATTTGGGCGGGGAGGAGTCTTTAAACTATAAACAGCTTTTTAATCAATACATGGAAGTTTACCATCCTGATCGTGAGTATAAAACATTTTCCATCAAGAAATGGTTGGTAAAATTGGTTTACACTCGTTTTTATCGAATTCATGAAGAGAATTTTGATGAATTTAGGAGAGTGATGAAATATGAAGCTGAAGTTGATAATACCAGCTGGTCTAGAAAAGTGCACTTCACTTTTACCACAATTAATCGTTGCTTTTTGCTTGATCAATAAATCAAGGTAAGTATTTTTAAAACTTTTTCCTCCCAATTATTCTGTTAATTTTGTAATAGAACAATAGAATGGAGCTATATGGGATATAGAAGTTTAGCGGAGTGTGTTAGCGATTTAGAGCAACATGGACATTTGATCCGAATTAAGGAAGAGGTAGATCCTTATTTAGAAATGGCAGCCATTCACATGCGTGTTTTCGACGCAGAGGGACCGGCTTTGTATTTTGAAAATATAAAAGGCACAGATTTTCCAGCAGTTTCTAATTTATTTGGAACTTTAGACCGTTCTAAATTTATGTTTAGGGATACATTAGATCATATTAAAAAGCTGGTTGATGTCAAGATGGACCCTACCGCAGTTTTAAAAAATCCGTTTAAATATTTAAGCTCTTCGGCTGTCGCATTAGGAGCTCTTCCTTGGAAAAAGAAATCCAATGCCTCTATTTTGTATGGTAAAACTGAAATTAGCAAGTTGCCTCAAGTAGTAAATTGGCCTATGGACGGTGGTGCATTTGTAACCATGCCTCAAGTTTATACCGAGGATATTACTAAGCCGGGTATCATGCAGGCAAATCTAGGGATGTATCGTATACAACTCTCTGGTAATGATTATATTCAAGATAAAGAAATAGGACTGCATTATCAATTACATAGAGGTATTGGTATTCATCAACAAAAAGCAAATCAATTAGGGAAACCTTTGAAAGTTAGTATTTTCATTGGAGGTCCTCCTTCACATCCTCTTTCAGCAGTAATGCCCTTACCTGAAGGGTTGTCAGAAATGATTTTTGCCGGGGCTCTAGGAAATCGTCGATTCCGCTATTTTTATGATCATGAGGGATTTTGTATTTCAGCAGATGCTGATTTTGTGATAACAGGAACCGTGTATCCTAATGAGAATAAGCCTGAAGGTCCTTTTGGTGATCATATCGGTTATTATAGTTTAACCCATCCTTTTCCTTTAATGAAAGTTCATAATGTGTATCATAAAAAAGATCCGATTTGGTCTTTTACCGTTGTTGGTCGCCCTCCACAGGAAGATACAAGTTTTGGTAATTTGATTCATGAAATTACAGGTACCGCAATTCCTAAGGAAATTAATGGTCTACAGGCTGTTCATGCTGTTGATGCCGCTGGTGTGCATCCCCTATTGTTTGCTATAGGAAGAGAAAGCTACACGCCGTATCAAAAAGTGGATAGACCGCAGGAGATCTTGACGATAGCTAGCCAGGCATTGGGTAAAAATCAACTTAGTTTAGCGAAGTACCTATTTATTGCAGCGATTGAAGATGATCCTGATCTGAATATTTATGATGTTGCAGTTTTTTTGCGTCATATGTTAGAAAGAATCGATCTTTCAAGAGATTTACATTTTCATACTAATACTACTATAGATACTCTCGATTATTCTGGTGATGGACTTAATTCCGGCTCTAAAGTTATTTTTGCTGCCGCAGGTTCAAAGAAAAGAATATTGAGTAATGAAATTCCTTTGGGATTATCATTTCCTCGTCCTTTTAATCATGTTAAGATGGCGATGCCTGGTATCCTTGTTGTCGATGGTGCTGCATTTTCATCTTATGAGCAAGAGGAAGTGATTTTGAAGGACTGGTGTGATGCAATGAAAGATGTTGATTTTACGGGGATACAGATGATTGTTTTAGCTGATGACGCATCTTTTACTGCTGCAAATGAAAACAATTTTGTATGGGTAACCTTTACAAGATCGAATCCAGCATATGATATTTATGGTGTCAATAGCTTTACAAAATATAAACATTGGGGTTGTTATGGACCGGTTATTATCGATGCAAGACGTAAGCCGCATCATGCCCCTGACTTAATTAAAGATCCTGCTGTTGAAAAAAGAGTGGACGCAATGGGAGCAAAGGGGGGTTCGCTACACGGCATTATCTAATGGTCTATCTAAAGCTGTAGTTTAGATAGAAAAAAGGACATTTATACATAAAAATGTCCTTTTTCTTATTATTTCTTTTTCTTGCTCATGTAATACTTTATTGATTTATAACGCACAACTGTTTATAATTGCCGCTTCGAAAATTACTTGTAAATGATGTCAATATTGGTCCGATGAAAATTTTAAAGTCTGCTAAAGTCCATGAAAGTCCGTAGAAGTCCATGAAAGTCCGTAAAAGTGCATACATCACTTAATAGTGATCCGACATTGATCCGGTATTCTTAGGACATCTCTTCGAGACTGGTTTGAGTCTGGTTCAACTGATATTCGACAGCGAGGAAAACAATAGTCGAAACAATGCCGAACATCGGGTAAATTAAACACGTCACAGCCTCGAATCTTTTACGAACGGTTCTCTAAAACGGTTCGAAGAACAGGATTATAGATTTATATCTTTTATTTGGCAATCAACTTTATTCTAACCTCATTTTTGTGCATTTAAAAATGATTTGCTTGTTAACGATACTTTGGTCTGTTAATCTTTATTTAATACAATTGAGTAAAATCACTTACATCAATATTGTCTTATTGTTTAATATAAATTGTTTTTATGGAATTTTGTCTCGTTAAACGGAACGCTTCTAAATAGAAGAGAGATTGCGTAAAGTTAGTTCATTATCTCTAGTTTTGTATAGAAAACACATTAATAAAATAGATATGTCGAAGACGAAACTTACAATTAATAATAACGGATCAGTAAAAATTGAAGGCGATTTTGAAATCGTTGATAGAAATGGTGACACTTATGGTTTGCAGGGAAGAACAGTACTTTCGATTTGTCGTTGTGGATTATCCAAAAATAAACCTTTTTGCGATGGTGCTCACAATGGTCATTTTGAACATGAGGCTATTGCATTTGATCTTCCTCCAAAGAAAGCATAACCCCTTCTGTAAGCAAATTTAATTACGAAATTAAAATAAATAATACCCATTTTGATGTCATTATGATGTTTAAATGGGTTTTTTGTTTTAATCTGGAATTGCTATTTATATTATGCATTTAAAATGAAAAGTCATTGCATAAAAAAACCTTCATCAAATGATGAAGGTTTTAGCGGAGAGCGAGGGATTCGAACCCCCGGACCTATGACAGTCAACAGTTTTCAAGACTGCCGCATTCGACCACTCTGCCAGCTCTCCGTCACAAAAGTACAAATTTTAAGCTCAATACCAAATTTATTTTGGCATTTAAAGCTGTTTGAATGTATTGTGAGCTGTATCATCCTGTTTTTTAGTTACTTTTATTTTGATTTTTTTCTTTAAATCTTTATCCCTAGTTTGCAATCATGGAGAAGGATTATACTTTATTACGATCGTCGTTAATGTCATCATGTAAATTACATGTTGAGGATCGCATTGCAAACTTAGAACTGGCATTGAAATCGGCTCACGAGGCAAGTACTGATGATACTAAAAGTAGTGCGGGTGATAAATATGAAACTACGCGCGAAATGATGCAACAGGATATCGCGAGATGTCAAATGCAGTTGGCAGAAGCAAAAAAGGATGAATTAATATTAACGGGGCTTCTTGAACCAAATCATTTGGATTTTGTACAGAATGGAAGTATAGTGGAAACAAATTTGGGTATTTATTTTATTGCAATTAGCATTGGTGTTGTGAAAATCGATCATGATAAGGTGTTTGTAATATCTAATCAATCGCCAATCGGAAAGTTGCTTTTACGAAAGAAAGTTGGGGAATCATTTGTCTTTAATAATGTAGAACAACGTCTACTTTCTATTAATTAGTTTGGGAATCGAAACTATTTACTCTGATAATTGTTTAGATTTAAGTGTCTATATTGGATGATTTAGGCTTTAAAAAAAATAAAAAACTGTGATTATGGAGTTAAAAAGAGTATTCCCAATGTTAATGATGGCGGGCACTTTAGCTGTTGCAATGCCTTCCTGTAAATCTAAAGTTTCTGATGCTGATTTAAAAGCTAAAGTAGAAACGGTGATTACTAGCCATCAAGGTATAACGACATCGGTTAAGGATGGTGTCGTTACTTTGGAAGGTTTCGCATCTTCAGATGCAGAGAAGGCTCAGATTGAAACTGACGTCAAAGCTGCTGATAAGTCTATCAAGTCTGTTGTGAATAATATTATCGTGCAAGCTGTTCCTCCGGCAGAGATTTCTGTTAATACTGTGGATGAATCATTAGCTAAAGGTATTGTTGATGCTACAAAAGATTTTCCAACTGTACAGGCTACTGTTAAAGATGGTGTTATTTCAGTAACTGGAACTATTGAAAAAGCAAAGTTAGTAACACTAAAACAAGCTTTGGATAATTTACATCCCAAAAAAGTTGATCTGAGTGCGGTTGTCACTAAATAACTAATTCAAAAAACGAATATCATGGCTTTAGAAGAAAAATATAAAGTATTATTGGATACTGCGAGATCATCTGGTATTAATGATTTAAATTATGCCGAGCAGGATGGCGTATTGCAAATTAGGGGTACTGCTCCTTCTGCAGATGTTAAGAATAAATTATGGGAAATATATGGAAATATAGACCCAAATTTTGCAACAGGAGATGTAGTTATGGATGTAGAAGTAGCTACTGAGGTTCCAGGAAGTGAGGTCAGGGTTGTTACTGATAGTTCAAATCTGAACATTCGTAAAGGACCTGGTACTGATCAGCCTATCGTTGGGAAAGCTGCAAAGGATGAAATCATCACATTGATTAGTAAAGCTAATGACCAGTGGTGGTTAGTTCGGACAAAAGATAATGAAGAGGGGTATTGTTTTGCACAGTATCTACAGACAGTTTAAGTCTTTCTTAACCTTTAATAGAGCCTAAAATTACATTATTTTAGGCTCTGTTCGTTTTAGAGGGTTGTAGCGGGACCTTGACAATTAGGATAGTTGTAATAACAAATTTCAATATCATTTGAAACATTGTTATCTTTGAGCTTTTGAGCAATTTCTTAATTATATTATGCGAAATTTAGTGCTTGTATATTTTTTGTTTATACTTTCCTTTTCATCTTGTCAAACAGATCCGCCCACATTTGGTGATATTTTAGCAAAGTCATTTGATCAAGAGATATTTAAAGATTTTGATAGTACGGCATATTTCTCTGCTATTGAGAAAGAATTAAAAGGTGATAACTCTCGTTTGTTTAACCCGAAATGGATGCGTGTATTAGCAGATTCCTCTCGTGGTTTTACCTGGATACCTAATCAGTTGTTTACGGGTGGTACAGATACTTTATTGTACTATCTAGAAAGATCTGAAGAACATGGTATTGATCCCTCAATTTTTCATACTGTAGAAATTAGCCGTGCTTTGAATCGGCTAAAAAGTAAGCAAATAACGGATTTAAATGAGGCTTACCAATTGTTGGCGAAAGTGGAAGTTCTTTCTTCAGATGCTTTGATTGCCTATTTGAACGTATTGGAAAACGGTATTGTAAACCCTAAAAAACTTTACGGAAGATATTTTGTCGGGCATAAACGATATTCGTTAGATAAGGCAAAGCATTTGTTGGATAGTACTTTAAATGTTTCGGAGGTTGTGAACCATGCTCAACCTACAAATTCGATTTATAGAAAATTTCAGCATCTGTTGCTTGAAGGAGATCTTAATAAGGAAGAACGTGTCAAAGTTTTGATGACCATGGAACGGTTGCGGTGGATGGGGGAAGATTTTCCTGATAAATATGTCTTCGTGAATATTCCGGAAATGAAACTTCAGATGATCACAGCGGGGGCTGTTGAACAAACGATGAATGTTTGTGTGGGAGAGACTGAAAACAAAGCTTTTGCTAAAACAGGGGAAAATCACGAAACTCCTATGATGCGTGGTGTACTGGATAGAATGCAAGTTAATCCTGTATGGAATATACCTAAAAGTATTGTGAAAAAGGAACTGTTAAATAGTGTAAGAGCTAATCCAGGTTATCTTGAGAGTCGGAATATGGTGGTTTATAATCTAAAGGGGCAAATCGTTGATCCTTATACAATAAATTGGCAGGCAGATTCGGTAGAGAATTTTAAATTTAAGCAAAACCCTGGATTTGATAATTCATTAGGGAATATAAAGTTCATCTTTGCAAATCCTTATGCTATTTATCTTCACGATACTCCTGCTAAACAGAAATTTAAGGTGAGTAACCGTGCTTTGAGTCATGGATGTGTACGTGTAGAAGATCCTACCAGTTTAGCTGCTTTTTTAGTTAATAATGAGAAAGAGGCGGAAAAAATTGCAACAGAAATCAAAGATTCAGTTAATAATTCCAGATGGGTGAAAATGAAAGAGGGCATCTCTGTTTACCTATCTTATTACACGACTTGGTTAGATGGGGATGATAAAATTCAACAATTTCCTGATATCTATGGTTATGACGAACGATTGAAGGTGGCAATGAAGAAATATCTCAATTAATTTTTAGTAACCAAATAAAATAAAATCCCCTTTACTTTTGTAAAGGGGATTTTATTTTATTCGGATTTGCTTTTACTAGCTTTCTTTGTTTTTTTCTCAGCTCTTTTTTCTTTTAGCGTCTTTTCAGCTTTCTTTTTATCATTCTTTACCGCATTTTGTTCCTTTGCCATAACAGTTATGTTTAAGTGAATAATAATTCTTACTAAAGCTACTGATAATAAATAAGATTATTTCTGTCTTAACGTATTTAATTGTTTTTGAGATATAATAGTTTATTGGAATAGATATTGAAGTAAATATATATTGCACCATTGTTGAGATTAAACTTTGATCTTATATTTTAGTCTTAACGGATGGTTTTTATAATTTAAGGACATGAAGAAACAATTTCTAGGTAAGGCTCTGGCTCTATTTGAAAGATTTAAAACCCATAAAATTACGTCGGCGGATTTAGAGGAAGCTGAACAAAAGGCGAAAAATTTGGATGTTCGAAAGGAAGATTTTCAATTGTTGATAGCAATGTGTAAGGATACATTTTCGGGAAAATACAAAATGAATAAGTGGAATTTATCCGTTATCGTTGCGACCATAATATATGTGATATCGCCATTAGATGCTATTCCAGACGTTATTCCGGTGTTGGGATGGATAGATGATGTGACTATTATTGGATATGCTATCTCAAAACTCTCCGAAGAAATATTAAAATACAAGTTGTTTAGTAAACAATCTATTGTAGTCGAATCTTAGGTCTAAAATATATTCATTTTTACAAAGCCCTTGTTATTCTAAATTTCAAGGGCTTTATTTTTGAATTGCGACTTGTTTTTTTTAGCAAAAATATGTTTAAATCTATATCTTAATTTTAGCTGTTTAAATAATATTTAAATTAATTTTTGATTATAATTCACTTATTTTCAAAGTATTATAAATGTGTAGTTTCAACAATAAGCTAAATTTTGTTTGTATCTATGTGTTATATTTAGCTAGATTTGAACAATATTTTAAAACAAAAGTATGACTTTATCAAAGATTAAACAGTTAGCTGCTTTGGGTATTCACCAGCCCAAGGAAGTATTTTGTCAATTGGATAGAATTGCTCTTATTGGACATGCTATTCAAAAAGGAGAAGCTTCATTGGCTGAAAATGGGGCTTTGAATATTTTGACCGGTAAATTTACGGGAAGATCTCCTAAGGATCGTTATCTCGTAAAGGATGAGATAACTGAAAACAGAGTTTTTTGGAATGAAGTTAACCAAGCAATTACTTCAGATGCATTTAATAAATTGTATGACTTGACTACTGAGTATCTATCGGCTAAGGAACTTTTTGTAAGAGATTGTCAGGTTGTATCGAGCGATGATTTATCGAAACATCTTTTAGTTGTCTCCACAAAAGCTACTCAGGATCTGTTTGCTTCCAATATGTTTATTGAAACAAACGGTATTGAATATACTGAGGTCGATTGGACTGTTCTTGTGGCTTCGGATCTTCAAGTTCCTAATTTTCAGGAGTTGGGTCTTAATGCTCCAAATTGTGTTGTTATTGATTTTAGTCGTTGTGTTGTCTTGGTCATTGGGACTGGTTATACTGGAGAAATTAAAAAAAGTATTTTTTCGATTTTGAATTTTATATTGCCGGTTCAGGATGGAGTTTTGTCCATGCATTGTTCTGCAAATGTTGGTAAAGATGGAGATACAGCTTTATTTTTTGGATTATCGGGTACGGGTAAAACGACACTTTCTGCGGATGTGAATCGTAATTTGGTTGGTGATGATGAACACGGCTGGTCTGACAATGGTGTGTTTAATTTTGAGGGTGGGTGCTACGCAAAGTGTTTAGGGTTAAATCCGCAACAAGAACCGGAGATCTGCGGAGCTATAAAATCGGGATCACTTTTGGAAAATATTAAATTTCACGAGGGTACAGCTGTTCCTAATTTTGAGGATGCGAGTATTACTGAGAATATGCGTGTTTCTTATCCTTTATCCTATATTTCTTCCTATAAAGATGTAAAATTGGTTGATGCACCTAATAATATATTTTTCTTGTCAGCGGATGCTTTTGGAGTTTTGCCTCCAATATCAAAGTTAACTATAGAACAGGCCATGTATTATTTTATCAATGGCTATACTGCAAAGGTTGCTGGTACTGAGATGGGTGTTTCAAAACCAACGGCTACATTTTCAGCTTGCTTCGGGCAGGCATTTATGCCATTACATCCTATGGAGTATGCTGAGTTATTAAGAGATCGATTAAAAAAGAATCCAGATACTAAGGTTTGGTTAGTCAATACTGGCTGGATCGGAGGCCCCTATGGTGTAGGTAGGCGCATCAAGCTCGCTTATACGCGTAGTTTAATTCAGGCCGCATTATCAGGAGAACTGGAGGAATATCCTATGGAAGTGCATCCGATCTTTAATTTAAAGTATCCCACATTTTGTCAAGAAGTTCCAGAGCAGATTCTAGGGGCCAAGCAATTGTGGGGCAATGATGATGCCTATGATGAGCAGGCCATGGCTCTAAAATCACTTTTTGAGAATAACTTCAAAAAATATCAAGATACCTATTTTACTACCGTCTAATGTAAAGGCTAAATCATTGTGTATATATGAAAACGTTGGGTCAATTTATTATTGAAAAACAGGCTGATTTCCCTTTTGCAAAAGGAGAGTTATCCCGATTGTTAAGAGATATCGCTATCGCCGCAAAGGTGGTAAATCGTGAAGTTAATAAAGCGGGGTTAGCTGATCTTCTGGGTGCATGCGGGGATATGAATATACAGGGTGAGGTGCAACAGAAACTGGATGTCTATGCTGATGTTCAATTTACTTCCGCACTACAGAGGGGAGGAGAATGCTGTTATTTAGCTTCGGAGGAACATGAATTGGGCATTGACTTGTCGCATGATGTTGTTTCCAAGAATGCAAAGTACATGGTTTGTATTGATCCTCTAGATGGTTCTTCTAATATCGATGTGAATGTTTCAGTAGGAACAATTTTTTCAATATACAGAAGGGCGAACAATGAACCTGTTTCGATGGCTGATGAACTATTGCAACAGGGGCGGAAGCAGGTTGCGGCAGGATATATTATCTATGGTTCGTCGACTATGCTTGTATATACTACCGGAAATGGTGTGAATGGGTTTACTTTAGATCCTTCTATAGGAGAGTTCTGTTTATCTCATCCTAATATGAGAATTCCTGAAAGTGGGCAGATTTATTCTATCAATGAAGGAAATTATATTAAATTTCCACAAGCGGTCAAGAACTATATTAAATATTGCCAAATTGAAGATTCGGCTTCAAAACGTCCTTATACTTCCCGCTACATCGGGTCAATGGTTGCTGATATACATCGTAATTTGATTCGTGGAGGTGTTTTTATTTACCCTGAAACATTATCTTTTCCTACAGGAAAGTTGCGTTTGATGTATGAATGTAACCCTATGGCTTTTATTGTTGAGCAGGCAGGAGGCAAAGCTACTACTGGCAGTGAACGGATTTTGGATATTCAGCCTACTGAATTACATCAGCGTGTTCCTGTAGTTATAGGAAGTAAACTCATGGTTGAACAGGTGGAGTATTTTTATAGTATGGAGCTTGAATCGTCGTTGAATGTATAAAAACTCATGAATGCAGGTTGTTTTAAGCTTTACTTTCCTTAAATTTGATTTTACATTTGAATAGAATTGTATGCGCAAGATTATAAGAGTTATCACGTTATGCTTTGTTTTTTTTACTTTTCAGCAGGTTATTGCACAAACGAAGCCTGTAGTAGAAAAAGATACTTTATCATATCCGTATCATCCTGAAGCTAATGCACAAGAGGATTTAGATAAATTAATAGCTCAGGCTAATAAAGAGGATAAAAATATTATTATTCAAGCGGGAGGTAATTGGTGTATTTGGTGTTTGAGATTTAATGATTATATTCATAAAACTGCTGAGATTAATGATTATCTCCGTCATAACTATCTATACTACCATCTTAATTATTCCAAAGAGAATAAAAATGAGGCCATATTTAAAAAATATGTACCTGATTCATTAAAATTAGGATATCCATTTTTTATTGTCATGAATAGTAAAGGTGAGGTCCTTAAAATTCAGGAAAGTGGTAGTTTAGAATCTGGTAAAGGCTATGACAAAGATAAGGTCATGCAGTTTTTTAAAAGTTGGTCTAAACAATAAATATTTATAACCTTCAAAAAAGGCTTTGGGATATAACTCAAAGCCTTTTTTGTTTACAGAATAAATTCAATTGATCTTAAATATTTGGATTCTTTTATTGCTACTCAGGTTTTGAATTATTTTATATTGACAATTGGTTAGTTTTGTAAACTTATTCTCTTAACATTTTGTTTAAGAGATGACCTTACTCTCAAGGTGGATGTTTTTTAAAGATTGAAATGGAAGAAAAATTAAGAATATTTGATTTAGCTGAACGGCAGTTAGGATTATATCCCGGTCTAGCCATGTTCTCCAGTAAAATAAATGGAGACTGGACTGATCTAAAAACTGATGAGTTTATTAGTCAGGTTAATGCGCTATCAAAAGGATTAATAGAATTGGGGGTCAAGCCTAATGAAAAAGTTGGTTTAATCGCCGAAAGTAGTGTGCAGTGGCATATTGTTGATTTTGCAATTCAACAAATTGGAGCTGTAGTTGTTGCTATTTATCCAAATATTACGGATGCTGATTATCAATATATTTTTAATGATGCCGAGATTCGGGTTGCTATAGTTAGTACAAGGAGTCTTTATCAAAGAATTGTTAATATTAAAAATTCCATCTATACGCTCAAGTATATTTTCTGTATGAGTTCGCATGATGAGGTACGGAATTGGAAAGAGATTGTTCAAATAGGAAGTCATATTGAGGATGGGCATCTTCAAAAACTGAAAAATGCAGTAAAATCTGATGATCTTGCAACTTTGATTTATACTTCAGGAACTACAGGAAAGCCTAAAGGTGTGATGTTGTCACATGATAATATCATAGCAAATGTTCGATCGGCCCGAGAGATTACCCCCTGTAAGGCTTATGATCGCGGACTAACATTTTTACCTCCTTGTCATGCTTATGAAAGGATGGTTATATACACTTATTTTTATATCGGTATAACCGTTTACATTGCAGAGTCTTTTGATAAGATCGGTCAAAATCTAATAGAGGTAAAACCTAACATAATGACTGCTGTTCCTCGGATTTTGGAAAAAGTATATGAAAAGATCATTAAGAAGGGACATGACCTGCATGGTCTTAAACGTAAAATATTTGATTGGGCTGTATCGGTAGGGGAAAATTATGATCCCGATCCTCAAAAAAGAAGTTTTGTATATGATGTTAAATTAAACCTAGCTAGGAAACTGGTATTGAATAAATGGTATGAGGGGCTTGGAGGTTCTTTACAGACAGTTGCTTCTGGCAGTGCTTCTTTGCAAAGTAAGTTGACACGTGTTTTTTTAGCTGCAGGTATTCCTATTTATGAGGGATATGGGATGACTGAAGCATCTCCACTTATATCTGTTAATCATTATTTAAGAGGCACTCGGGTAGGTACTGTTGGACTTGCGGTAAAGGATGTTCAGATAAAATTGGCCAGTGATGGTGAGGTTTTAGTGAAGGGGCCAAATATCATGATGGGATACTATAAAAATTCGGAAGAAACGAGTAAGACGATTATTGATGGGTGGTTGCATACAGGTGATATCGGAGTTTGGGAGGACGGTCTATTTTTAAAAATTATTGATCGAAAAAAAGAATTATTTAAGATCTCAGGAGGCAAATATGTGACTCCTCAGCCTATTGAAAAAAAATTAGTAGAGTCTAAGTTTATTGAACAGGCGATGGTGGTTGGTGATGGGATGAAATTTGCTTCTGCTTTTATAGTTCCTGATTATGGACATTTAATTGACTGGGCCAAATCTGAAAATCCTAATCTTCTAAAATTATCTAAGGCAGATTTTCTGAAGCAAGATCAGGTTATTAAAAAAATAAATCAAGAAGTGCGTATGGCTAACCAACATTTTGGTAATTGGGAGCAGATCAAAAAACCTATAATCATTGCAGATGAATTTACAATTGAAGGGGGAGAACTTACTCCTACATTAAAGCTGAAACGTAAAGTGATTTTGCAGAAGTACAAGACAGAGTACGATCATCTTTATCAAAGTGCCATTGATTGAATTTGATAAAAGTCAAATATAGGAAATGGTGATTACAAAAAATATGTTTTAGCAAAGAGTAGATATTTTTGCGTTACGTTTTTTTGTCCACACGTAATTTCTAAAGCGAATTTGTTTGTTTTTTATTTAACAAGTGCGGTTTTATATTTTGTATTTATTGCCGATATGCTTGATGAATAGGGCTGAAGTCGATATTTGTGAAAATTAAATTCTTAATTATGAACGAAGTAAAAATTTATTGTAAAAAAAGATTAAAAACAGTTTCTAAATACCAATAATTGTTCTACTTTTGTAGCAACAAACACGGTAGATGTAGCTCAGTTGGTTAGAGCATCGGTTTGTGGTACCGAGGGTCGTGGGTTCGAGCCCCATCATTTACCCCAAGCCAGTACATAAGTACTGGCTTTTTTTATTCTCTTTTATTTCGACAGGTTGTTCAAGTAGTATCCTATATTTTTATTAACTTCAAGCATACAACTTATCAATGAAAATGCATCGCTATCTTTTCTTTATCTTTATTTTTAGTCAAACCACCATTTTTGCTCAGCAAAAATTACCGAAAGGTTTTAGTTATGTTAAAGATATCATACCTGGAATAAATGTTGATCTACGTTATTATAGTTCACATAATTTTGTTGGTAAGAAAATCGACGGTTATAAATCGCCTGTCCTTATATGGAGTACTGCAGCGACAAATGCTTTGAAAAAAGTGGAGAAGGAATTAAATGCACAGGGAATGTCATTGAAAGTTTTTGATGCTTATCGCCCACAAAAAGCGGTTCAGCATTTTAAAAGATGGGCTCTACAAATTAATGACACTTTATCAAAAAGAGAATTCTATCCGAATCTAGATAAAAGAAATTTATTTAAATTAGGTTATATCGCAAGTAAATCGGGGCATAGTCGAGGTAGTACGATCGATCTAACGATAGTCACTCTTATTGATCATAAGGAATTGGATATGGGAAGTCCTTTTGATTTTTTTGGACCAATATCCCATTTTGATACTGAGGAAATTAATGCGACGCAGAAAAAGAATAGAATAATGTTGAAAAGCATCATGATGAAACATGGTTTTAAAGGCTATGCTAAAGAATGGTGGCATTTTACTCTAATTCATGAACCTTACCAAAAAACATACTTTGATTTTGATGTTTATTAAGTTGGTGCTGTTTTTTTGAAATTCAAGAAATTGAAAAACTAACTTTGTTATGTTAATTTTTTAGATCTATCAAAGCGGTAAGAAATGCCTTATTCATTCCTGTTATATGGTTTAAGTATATCGATAGACATGCGATAATGAAAAATTAACTATTCGTTTATGGAAAGCATTCTTTAAAAGCATATACATTCTATCTACGCTGGGTTCAACAGTTAAATCTTATTTTCTGGCTTCTTTTTAGTTTTTTATGGTCGCAAGTTTTAGGAAAAGCCTGTGACCAATTTGTGTAATACACCTGTTACTAGATACAATTGTCAGATCTGTTCTGGAAATGCCTTTATTTTAATTTGATAAAGTAATCTACATAACATGAATTTAGGAATTTATTTCGATTCGAGCTCTAAATAAAAATGTTGGAACTTTTATTTCAGATTAAGGATGTCTGAAGGTTCTGCTAGTTCCTTATAATCGTAGATATTTAGTTATTTTTGTTGAACTTGAATTTGATTGCACACATTCATCTTGAGTATCCTTTGTTTTTAATTTAAAGAATATTAAATGAAACCATCTAATTATATATTGATTTTGTTTTTATTGCTCTGCTTTAGTGATAAAAGTTTCGCTCAGATCGCTGTTGATACGATTAGCGCAAGGAAGAGCGAATACATTGTTAAAGCTTCTCGTAATAAGGAAAATCGTAGAGAAAATAGGATGCGACGCAATTTTGTAGATACTGTCGCTAGTTTGCAGTCGAATAGTACTGTTGATAGTCTGCGGGCTGATCTATCAAAGATCAATGTAAAATACATTGCAAATATTCGTGCATACGCATTGGAAAGTGAGGCTATACATAAGCGTGATATACGGACTGAATTTATTGAGAAGGTGAATAATTTTTCTGGAACGCTTCCTCCAGATTCTGTGACTTCATGGACGCATTATGTTCGCACTCAAATCGCTGATTTAAATGCATTTCACAGTAGTTTAGAAAGTTACAACCGTAGTCTTAATTTGACTTTAAGTCAACTAAAAGGGTTTCGATCAAAGTATAGTCAAAGTGAAACTAATGAGCGGTTAAGCACTTATTTGACTACATCAGAACAAGATGTGCAACGTAAAATTGATTCTTTACAAGTGTCTGTAAGTATTACCAATGATAATTTGAAGGCTTATTATGGTTTATCCCATCATGTGAAGGAAACTGTCTCTACGCAAACTAATGCAGGGAAGTCGGATACCTCAGCTGTAAAAAGTTCATTATGGAAAGCTGGAGGTGCCGCAGTTACAAAAGAGAAAATTTTAAATAATTTAAAAGATAATTACAGAAAGAGTAAATCGCTAGATACTTATGTGAATAAGACTGAGTGGACGAGTCGGGTGTTATTGATTATTTTGGTATTTGCTTATCTCTATTGGATTGTTTCGACAGCTTATGTATTAAATAAGCATAACAATAGCCTATCTGCTACGAAATCATCTTTTAATTATTGGGTTCCTGTTGGAAAAGCATTTGTTCTATTTCTGACGTTATTACCTATTGTTTCCATTGTTACTCCAACTTTGGTTATTCAAGGGATGCAATTGCTAATTATGGCCATATTTGGTCTTTTGTTAAGAAAGAAATTTACTGTAAAACATGGTAAAATTGTAGGATTTTTACTTCTTTTTTATATATGCGATGTCTTTGTCAATTCTGTTGTGAGCGAAGACCTTATTATGCGGATTGTTTGTATTTTATTTAATATAGTGGCTTTAGGAATAGGGTTTTATCTAAAAAAGAATATTAACGATCCTACTGCCGCGGGCTATATTCAACTTCCAGTTTTTATCATATTTGCCGTTTTAAATATTGGTGCAATTATTCTGAATATTTTAGGCTATGTTGATCACTCTCGTAGTTTTAGTATTGCTGGTGCGGTTGGTCTTGCACAATCTTTTACCTTGACTTTTTTCACGCAGATGATAAAAGAGGATGTTAGAAATCAGTTTTCAAGAAATCGTGTGAAGAGAGGATTTTGGTTGCGATTTAATGAAGAACGTGCTTTGAAGGCTACAGGGGATGCTTTGAAATTTGTTTGTCTTCTACTAGCCATTATTGTGCTGGCGAATAACCTTCAGTTTGCTGCTTCTTTAGCATCTTCGGTGTCTAAATTTTTGAGCAGTAATCATCAGCTCGGTGGAATTAATTTTAATTTTGGTAATTTATTGTTAGCGGTAATTATATTGGCTGCTGCTAATTGGTTTCAAAAGAATTTGAATTTATTGTTGATCGGTGGTGAAAATGGAACGTTGAGTACTGATTACGATCAGAAAATGACCCTTTTTCCCTTATTTAGGTTGATTATAATTGTTATAGGTTTTTTTATAGCTATTTCTGCTTTAGGTGTTAGTCTTGATAAGTTGACGGTAATCGTTGGAGCCTTAAGTGTTGGTATAGGTTTAGGAATGCAGAATATCATTAATAATTTTGTTTCGGGTATTATTTTAGCTTTTGATAAACCTTTTCGCGTTGGAGATCGCATTGAGTTGGCTGATAAAAAGGGTAGGGTAAAAGAGATTGGTATTCGCGCGAGCATCTTAAATACTGGAGATGGGGCCGAGGTTATTATCCCAAATGGTGATTTATTATCTGGACGTGTGGTCAATTGGACTTTATCTAATGATGATGCAAAAACAAGTTTTGTTATTCAGGTGGATCGTACAGCTGAACTTGATACTTTAAAATCGTGGATTACAGAGGCTGTTGAGCATAGTACTTTTAGTAAACCTGAATTGGGTATTGGCATTAGCGTTCAAGATATAAGTGAAGAAATGATTTACCTTAGTATTAGTTGCTGGATTGATAATTCGGGTAATAGTGGTGGTTTTAAAAATGATGTCTTGATTGAATTGAATAATCGGTTCAAAAAAGAGGAACTGAAGTTTTACAGTATTGCCCCTTCAAATAAATAGTTGAACTTATATAATAATAGCAAAAGGTCAGAATTATAACTTAGTTCTGACCTTTTGTTATTTCATCTAAATGCTAATGCTATATAGCTGTTTCTGATAAGTAGAATTTGATTGAAGGAGTTACAAATTGATATGCACTTTAATTTAAATTGAAGAATAATGTATTTTAATAGATACAATCTTTTATTTTCAAATCTCTTTCCTACATTTACGGACCTATAAATACAGTTTTAAAACAAATTATTATTTAACGTCTAAACAGCTATAAATAAAATAAGAAAACACAAAATTGTAACATAATGTATAAACAACACAGAAAGGTGATGTTTGCTTTGGCATTTCCTTTAATGGTTAGTATTGCTCCTACGCAGGCCAATTTCAAGGGAGAGGCTTTGCAGAAGCAAATTAATCCAACGTTAACTATTGTGAGCGCAAAAAAATAAATGCGACGACAATAGAGGTTTTATTTACCGATAATCAACGATTAACATTTGATTTTTACGGAGGACATATTTTTCGTTTGTTTCAGGATAATACCGGAGGTATCATTCGTGATCCAGAAGCCAAACCTGCAGCTTCGATATTAGTTTCAAATCCCAGAAAGCCTGTTCATCTTTTAAATCTTAACGATTCAAATAATCAGATAACTATTGCTACAGATGAAATTTCTGTTGTTATTGATAAGTCAACTAATTTATTGACTGTTGTTAATCAAAAAAATAAAGACAAGTCTATTGTTTTTACAAAACCTATTCAATTTGAAAAGGGAAAGGTAACTTTAAGTCTTCAGGAAAAACCGGAGGAGTATTTTTATGGGGGAGGTGTTCAGAATGGTCGTTTTTCTCATAAAGGAAAAGTTATCTCTATTGAAAATCAAAATAGCTGGACCGACGGTGGTGTTGCTTCGCCTACTCCTTATTACTGGTCATCCGGAGGATATGGTTTTATGTGGTATACTTTCAAGCCCGGTAAGTATGATTTTGGTTCAAAAGAAAAAGGACAAGTTCAATTGACACATGACAGCGACTATCTTGATGTCTTCTTCATGGTAAATGATGGCGCTGTTCCTTTGTTGAATGATTTCTATCAATTAACAGGAAATCCTATTTTACTTCCGAAGTTTGGTTTTTATCAAGGTCATCTGAATGCTTACAACCGAGATTTTTGGAAAGAGGATGAAAAGGGCATCTTGTTTGAAGATGGGAAGCGCTATAAGGAAGGTCAAAAAGATAATGGCGGTATAAAGGAGTCTTTAAATGGAGAATTGAATAATTACCAATTCTCGGCGCGTGCTGTTATTGATCGTTATAGGAAGCATGATATGCCTTTTGGCTGGTTGTTGCCTAATGATGGTTATGGAGCGGGTTACGGACAGACAGAAACTTTAGATGGTAATATTGCTAATTTAAAAAGTCTTGGTGATTACGCACGTAAGAATGGGGTTGAAATTGGATTGTGGACACAGTCTGATTTACATCCAAAACCTGAGATCAGTGCATTATTGCAACGTGATATCGTAAAAGAAGTGAGAGATGCTGGAGTTCGTGTTCTGAAAACGGATGTTGCCTGGGTAGGTGCTGGTTATTCTTTTGGATTGAATGGTGTGGCGGATGTTGGTCATATTATTCCTTATTATGGAAATGAAGCTCGACCGTTCACTATTTCATTAGACGGATGGGCAGGTACGCAACGTTATGCCGGCATTTGGTCTGGCGATCAAACTGGTGGTGTCTGGGAATATATCAGATTCCATATTCCGACATATTTAGGTTCAGGTTTATCTGGCCAGCCTAATATTACATCCGATATGGATGGTATTTTTGGAGGTAAAAATAATGCGGTCAATATTCGTGATTTTCAATGGAAAACTTTTACTCCAATGGAGTTGAATATGGACGGGTGGGGTTCGAATGAAAAATATCCACATGCACTGGGTGAGCCTGTTACCTCAATTAATCGTAATTATCTGAAATTAAAATCAGAGCTTATTCCTTATGCTTATAGTATTGCTAAAGAAGCAGTAGATGGTTTACCGATGATCAGAGCACTGTTCTTAGAGTACCCAAATGCTTATACACAAGGAACATCTACACAGTATCAATATTTATACGGTCCTTCCTTTTTAGTAGCTCCTATTTATCAGGCTACGAAATCTGATGATAAAGGTAATGATGTGCGTAATGGCATTTATTTACCAGAGGGTACTTGGGTAGATTATTTTACAGGTGATAAATTTACTGGAAATGTTATTCTCAATAATTTTGATTCGCCGATCTGGAAATTGCCCGTATTTGTAAAAAATGGTTCCATTATTCCCATGGCAAATCCAAACAATAACGTTCATGAAATAAATAAAGGACTTCGTATTTATGAAATCTATCCAGAAGGAAAAACGTCTTTTACGGAGTATGATGATGATGGGGTTTCTGAAGCTTATAAATTAGGTAAAGGATCTTCTACCTTAATTGAATCATCTTTAGACGGAAAAAATCGGTTAGCTGTTACGGTGAATTCTACAATTGGTGATTTTGATGGTTTTGTGAAAAATAAGCAAACAGAATTTAGAATAAACGTTACTTCAAAACCTAAAAAACTGACTGGACTGATTGGAAAACGCAAGGTTAAATTGGTTGAAGTAAATTCTTTAGGAGAATTGGCTAATCAAGAAAATGTTTATTTTTATGATGCTGCGCCTAACATGAATAAGTTTGCAACTAAAGGTAGTGAATTTGAGAAGCAGATTATTACTAAAAATCCTGTTGTACATATTAAATTGGCCTCTACAGATATTACAGCAAGTAATGTAAGCTTACTGTTGGAGGGATTTGAATTTAATCCACAGGATCGTTTCCGCATTTCTTCGGGTGCATTGATTGCGCCTCAAAATGCTATTGTTAGTGAAGATAATAAAGCTGCATATACATTGAAGCCGACATGGAGCAAGGTAGACCATGCTGATTATTATGAGATCGAATTTAAAGATATGCTTTATTCGACGATCAAGGAGAATGAATTGCTCTTTGATGGGTTAAGTCCAGAAACGGCGTATACTTTTAAGTTAAGAGCTGTCAATAAGAGTGGTTTTTCTGATTGGGTTGAAGTTAAGTCCGTGACGAAGTCAAATCCACTGGAGTTTGCTATTCATGATATTAAAGGCGAAACAACAGCTGAGAATCAAGATGGATCAGGAGTTGATAAATTGTTTGACTTTGACGAAGGTAATATGTGGCATACTGCATGGGGTAAAAATGCATTACCATTTGATATGATTTTAGATCTAAAGTCTGTTAATCAATTGGATAAGATTCACTATTTACCTCGTACAGGTCGTGGTAACGGTATTGTGCTGAAAGGTAAAGTTTATTATAGCGCAGATAAAGATAGCTGGACAGAAGCAGGTGCATTTAACTGGGCTAATAATGATGAACTGAAGATCTTCAATTTTGCTAATCAGCCTACAGCTCGTTATGTTAAGTTAGCAATTACTGAAGGAGTCGGCGGATTTGGTTCAGGTCGTGAAATGTATGTTTTTAAAGTTCCTGGTACAGAGAGTTACATTCCTGGTGATATCAACAACGATCGTTTGATAGATCGAAATGATTTGACTTCTTATACAAATTATACTGGTTTGAAAAGGGGTGATGCTGATTTTGAAGGCTATGTTAGTAATGGTGATATTAATAAAAATGATTTAATTGATGCTTATGATATTTCAGTTGTAGCAACTCAATTAGATGGTGGTATCAAAGATCCTAAAGTCGAAAAAGTTGCAGGTGAAATCAGCCTATCGATTCCGAAAGCAAGTTATAAGAAGGATGAGATCATTGAAATTATGGTTAAAGGTAAGGATCTTAAATCTGTTAATGCCATCAGTTTTGGATTACCATATCAGTCGCAAGATTACGAATTTATTTCAGTTCAGGCGTTAGCTGTTAAAGGGATGGATAACCTGACCAATGACCGACTTCATACTAGTGGTGAAAAAGTATTATATCCTACTTTTGTAAATATTGGCGATCAAAAAGCTTTAAATGGAAATGAAGATCTATTTGTTTTGAAACTTAGAGCAAAAAAAGATTTAAAATATACATTGAAAGCTGTTCAAGGGTTTTTAGTTGATAAAAATCTGAATACATTAAGATTTTAAATTCTTTTTATTTTTTATAAAAACGGGCTTAGAGAAATATTTCTAAGCCCGTTTTGTTTTTGATTCTTATCCTAGTATTAGACGGTATTATTAACTTGAAATAATTATCTTTATATAAACAATTATAACCCAATGAGTGAATATTAAGTATTCATATTATGTTTCGTGGTTTTTATTTTTAATTGTATGCCTAGTTTTAGATTTGATGTATGAAAAGATCCATAAAAATTATCAAAAATAGATCTGATATAGGGGCTGGAACAAGAGGTTCCGATTTAGGAATTGATGCTATTGAGGTTGCTGCGATTAATAAGGGAAGCCAATACTTTCATAATTATCCTCATATTGATGTGGAAACTCGCAATGATGCAGTTTACGACCCGTCCTTCCATCCCTATGCTAAAAGAATTAAAGAAGTCTACGAGCAATGCCGTGAGGTTGCACTTGTCGTTGAAAGGACATTAAGAGAAGGTTTCTTTCCTTTAGTTTTTTCAGGGGACCATTCATCTGCTATTGGAACTATTTCTGGAATAAAATCTGTTTACCCCGATCAATCATTAGGGGTAATTTGGATTGATGCTCATGCCGATATCCATTCTCCTTATACCACTCCTTCTGGTAATTTACATGGTATGCCTTTGGCAGCTACATTAGGCGTAGATAATTTATTGTGCACAGTTAATCGGCCTGATGAGGAGACGAAAAAATATTGGCAGAAGTTAAAGGGTGTTGGTGGACATTTAGGGAAATTTCAGGCTCAGGATTTGATTTATTTTGGTGTACGTGATACTGAACCTCCTGAGGATATATTAATCAATGATTTAGAAATTAAGAATTATATTGTCGACGAGGTTCGTCAGTTATCTGTAAAGGGCTGTATACGTGAGGTGATGAAGAAACTCGCCGGTTGTGATCTGATTTATGTTTCTTTTGATGTTGATAGCATGGATAGCGAGTTAATTTCTGATGGAACTGGTACGCCTGTACCTAAAGGTTTTTATGCTTCTGAAGTTATAGAATTGCTTGAAGGTATATTAAGCTCTAAGAAGGTTGTTTGCTTTGAGGTGGTAGAAGTAAATCCGTTATTGGATCACCAAGGGAATAAAATGGCTGAAGTGGCTTTTGAAATATTGGAAAAAGTAACTAAATCCATCGAAAGATAATCTATTATTCATGACTTTTAAAATTTGAATGGATTAAAAAGGCGAAGGATTATTTGATAAAAACAATCCTTCGCCTTTTTAATTTTAATATTCTTTAAGTATCTATTGTGATTTTGGATACCTTTTTTTATTTTATCGTCTATTTGTTGGATATTGTGATTGAATCTTGCATCAATGATTCTCGATATAATTTTTTATCATCATTGTCCATATCTGTATCCAGATCATCTTCTTTATATTTCCCTAATTTTATTATTGGGTTTTGTGCACTACCAGTTATTCGCATTGGAACTCCAAAAATACCAAAAGGAGGGAGCCCTAATCGGAATCCAAGATTCATCTTACCATCCAGTGTGACCTGTCCTTCAAAACGAGGTCTGAAAAATCCCATTTTCATTTTAGTACGTGCAATAGTCATTACATTATTGGCTATGGATGTATTGATCTTTACTTTTTTGACCGATCCATCAGCTAGACTTTCTTTTGAAGTTTCTTTTGAAATGTTGTTCAATAGTTTAAACCCCATGAATTGGATCTGTTCAAGGGTCAAGGAACCACTTCCTTTTATTGAAGGCATTATTGGATTCATGTTGTTATCTAGAAGTCCTGATAATTGATACTCAAGCGATACCAGTCCATGGGCATTTTTCGCAGAAGAAACCATTTCTTTAAACATAGGGATTTCATGATAAGCACGCTGGATGTCAAAACTATCAGCTTTTACGAGGTAATCAAATCGAGCTTTATTGCTGTTCAATGCTTTATATTGACCATTCATAGCCACTTTTAATCCTGAAAGTTCAAATCTTGTATTTGAGAATGAAAGGTTTCCATTTTGAATTGATACTTTGCTCGTTAGTTGATTTAATGTAAGCTGATCATATTTCATTTTATTTACGATGCCATTAACTGAGATATCTAGATTTTTTGGTAGTAAAATTACGCCTGAATTAGTACTTGTTGGGCTACTGTTTTCAGTTTCAGCAAAAAATGTAAAATCATTTACATTAATAATGGGGCTGCTTAATTGAAAATTACCTTTTAATGTCTGTGTTGTGTTTGTGAAGTATTGGATAAGATTATCTAAGTATCCTGTAATATTTAATTTGTTATGTCCATATGAAGATGCGACATCGCTAAAAACTAACTTCTCTTTGGCAAAAGTGAAATGTCCTTTTTTAATATTAAAGGGTTTAGGAAATAATTCAGATTGTACTTGTATTTGCCCGATGTCTAATGTTCCATGGTTCTTTAATTTATGGTATTGCCCACTTGTAGCATCGCTTTGTAATCCGGCGAGATCCAGATCGGTTCTAATATAACCATTGACGTTTATCCCCTCTATGGCAAATATTTTATATAGGGGTTCTAAATTAAGCTTCCCTTGAGACTTAATTGCATAGCGGATATTTTTAAAGTTTTGCAAATCTGCTTGCAAAAAGAAAGGTTCGCCAGCTAAATTGAAAGATATCGGTAAAACTTTAACTTTTAAATCTTTTAAAGAACCTTTTTCACTGGATATAAAGGTTTCAATATTTATCTCCTCAATTGGAAGGGGATAATTTAGTGTTTTTAGAAATCCGTTTTTTAAAGTAACTGTTGTATTTGTTTGTGGAAAAGTACCTTTTTTTAGATCCATTTTACCATCAGCTACCATATTGACAAAGATTTTTCCCGATATTTCAAGGCTATCGACTGGATATACTTTTTTAATATCGGCCAATTGAATATCAGCCTGCATATTTGATTTGACATCTAATTTTAGCAAATCGTTGATATGTATAAATCCTTTTATGTAATTGTTCAGTGCTTTAATGTCAATATGATCTAATGCAATTTGAGCATTGGTGATTTTTGCATCATTACATGTTGCTTTTAAATCATACTCAATTTTTTCGATAGCTGCAGGTAAATTTGCGAGTTTGAAATACCCTTTGCGTAACGTATTGTGAATATCAAAATTAGGTATAGATGCAATGGTAGTATCTATTTTATTTCTTAATCCTGAGGTTTTAATAGCCGTTGCGTAGGTTCCATTAATAAAACCAGCTAACATCCAATTTCCTCTAAAGCTTAAGGTGGGCAAAGCTAGTGCATTACTGACAGCACTTAAGTCTAGATTACTTTTAAATTCAGTATTTACATATAAAGGATTTAGTCCTTTAACTATTCCTTTGCTGTTGAAATATCCGGAAGCAACCTTAAATTCAAATTGTTTTAATTCAATTAAAAGAGAATCTGGGTTTAATTGAGGAAGGTTAATCTTAAGTTTTGTCTGTAGATCTTCTATTGGGATTTTAGCCGTCTTATTGGAAAAGTATCCATCTGTAATATTTAAACCCACGGTAAGATCTGGCATTTTATGTTCTTCTACAATGTATTCCCCTACGAGATCTATGAATAGTTCTGAGTTACCTTTTATTTTTGTTTCGGCCAACCATTTCGAGTAGGAGGTCGGAACTAAAGATAGTAATTCAGATAAAGTGCTTTTACTGGATTTTAATTTAAAATCCAGATGATAGCCATTTGTTAAGAAACCAAATTCACCTTTAAATTTAACAGGAAGTTTATTGATCCGAATGTCATTCCTTTCAAATATAAAAGCCAATGTATTGGTGTTTACTTTAGTCATGAGACTGGCATGTATCATTTTATCATCTACATATTTTTCTCCGTCGAAAGTTAGGCTTAATGATTGTATGTCGGCTTTGCTATCTAAATCAAAAAGTGAAGACATGAGATCACCATGACCTTCATAATCCATTTTTTTAGCTTCTAGGATGATTGGAACTGATAAATCCTCGTAATACACATCTACTTTTTGAAGTAAAATGCTTTTAAAGGCTAAGTCAATTGCGGTACTTGTTTCATCAGTATTTGTTATTTTATCATTCTTTTTTTTAACGATATTATAATTAGACTCACCATCTTTATTTACTTTAACATGGATTTTGCCATGATCGATATAGAATTGTTCAACGACAATTTTTGACTTTAAAAGGCTTAGAATATCGACTCCAAGACTTACCTGTTTTGCTTTTAATAGCTCAACATCTTTAAAGGGAGCAGATCCTTTTAGGGAAAGGTCATGAAGGGAAGCTGTTAATGCAGGGAAGTGGTCGAAGAAAGATAAATGAATTTTACTGTAATTTAACTCGCCATCAATCTGATCATTAATAACCTCTTTAATTTTTGTATTTACTTGTTCCTGAAATAATAAAGGAATAGTAAAAATGAGTGCAATAAATAAAATACAAGCTGTAAAGATTATTTTACCAGTGAGTAAAAAGTAGGGTAGATATTTTTTTAACACAAATTCTTTTTTTGAATTTGCAAAGAACGTATAAATCTTTGTAAAACAATATTGAAAAATTACAATTTTCAATATTCCTATACAAAGTGATGGTAAAGAAATTCGGAGCCTTTATAAACTTGATCTTATGAAACGGATAGCAAATAGGGGGAAGATATTTTTATAAAATATACTAAAGGGATTAATAAATAAGTTATTAATCCCTTTAGTATACGTTTAATGAGCGTTGATGTCCACTTCAAATATCCCAAAGATATTGTTGTCCGGATCAGTAAAATATTCTTGATAACATTTTCCTATTACTGCAAACTTAGGTAAGGCAATCTTTCCGCCATTATGTAAAATGTTTGCTGATGTCTGATCAAAATCGTCAACTTCCATTGAACATGTAAATGCATTAGTACCACAATTTGACGGAGGAACTTCTGCTGGACGTTTTAATAATCCACCCATTATACCTGCTGTTTCTATTCGATAGTATTCAATTGGAAGGTTTTCTTCTTTAATAAATGTCCAACCAAAAAGTTGTTGATAGAATGAAGCAAGGTTTTTAGGATCAGTTGCTTGAATCTCAAAGTATACAACTGCATTTTTCATTATTGCATTTTTTTATTCCCTTCAAAATGAATCATCCACGAAATACCATATTTATCTTGGAATGATGAATATAGCTCAGCCCAGAATTGTTCTCCTAATGGCATTTCGATATTTTGTGCTTCTGCAGTGAGTTTTGCATATAAGTCTTTTGCTTCATCAGCTGTTTTTGTATCCAACATTAAATAAGCATTTGTTCCAGAAGTTGCTTTATGTCCGAAACCTTCGATACAATCGGATCCCATTAGCATGACAGAATCATTGATTTTAATTGCTGTATGCATTATTTTATCTCCTGCATCAGCAGGTAGTGGATAATTTGGATCGGCTGGCATATCCTTGAAGCGGTATATACCTAGTGATTCTGTATTAAAAACAGATTGGTAAAATTTGAAAGCTTCTTCGCAATTACCGTTAAAGTTTAAGTAAGCATGTAAAATAGCCATAATTTTCTTTTTTATATTTAAGTTATATCAAAGTTAGTTGTTGATTTGACAACTGTATGTCAGTAAATAAATTGGTAAAAAATATTTTTATTATTTAAGTTTTGTTTCTATTCATAAACCAGAATATAAAAGAACTGTTTTAAAGTCTTGACGATCTGTTGCTTTATTTATCTTACTCAAAAGTAAAGTAAACCCTAATCAATCGACTTCGCATAGGACAAGTAATTTTACTGCTCGGATAAATTATATTTCTTTTCGGATTCGACTTAACGATGTGTCTGTTATGCCTAGGTATGAAGCTATATATTTTAAAGCTGCTTGCTTAATTATTTGGGGTTTGGTACTGATTAAATTATGATAGCGTTCGGTAGCAGAAAGTGAAACCATATCTATAAAACGTTTTTTGTTAATGTGTAAAGCATAGGTCATCCATGATCGTCCCCATTCATTAAAAGCTGGAATGGTATGATACAAAGATTGAAAGGTATTAAAATCAATTTTCCAAACGCTACAGTCAGTTAAACATTGAAGATTTTCGGGAGAAGGAAATTGAAGAAAAAGTGAAGTGACTTCGATAACTACATCATGATCACCAAAGAAATCAGTTGTAATTTCATTTCCATTATAATCATGAATAAATGACCTTATGAGGCCACTTTCCAAAATATAGTATTCATGTGCCTTTTCGTCTTTGCGGAGTAAAAAATCATTTTTAGAAAAATGAAGAAGCTCATGTCCGGTCATTATTTTATTTAGGTCACTTTGTTTAATTGCTAGATTTTCATAATGATGAAGTAAAGCTTTCATAATGGGTGATTTATATTTTTTTTCTAGTATGAATTTATGCAAAAAATGCCAAATCTGGTTAGAAAATGAAACAAGTATATTTAGTAATGCATGTTTTATTGTTGATTATTAGAGGGTTCTTTATTTGGTACTGATTGAGTCATTTTAATGTATAAATGGTAAAGAACTTAGTTGTTTAATGTTAAATTTTTAATAAAATTTAAAAAACATTATGAATTTAATTATTTATTGCTTTAATTTGTGTCAATAATTCAATCAAAAGAAAGAAACAATAAAAAAACAATAATATGTGTGGTATCATCGGAGCATTTGATTTAAAGGAATCTGTCACATTAATCAGACCTCAAGTTTTAGAAATGTCTAAGCGTATACGTCATCGTGGACCAGATTGGTCAGGTATTTATAGTTCAGATCTGGCTATACTTGCGCATGAGCGACTAGCTATTGTAGATCCAAAATCGGGTAGTCAACCTTTATATAGTCCAGACGGGCAAGTTGTCTTAGCTGTTAATGGCGAAATTTACAATCATCAGGAATTGCGCGATAGTCTGCCAAATTATGATTTTGCTACACAATCTGACTCTGAGGTTGTACTCGCTTTATATTTAGAGAAAGGACCTCAATTTATAGAAGATTTAAACGGAATTTTTGGTTTTGCTCTTTATGACGCTCGCAATGATTCATTTTTTGTCGCTCGTGACCATATGGGTATTATACCTTTATACTATGGTATGGATGATAAGGGACAATTTTTTGTTGCTTCGGAATTGAAGTCCTTAGAAGGATTTTGCACTACTATGGATCAATTTCCTCCGGGACATTATATTTATAGCATTGAAAGTAAAGAGCCTAAGCGTTGGTATTCAAGACAATGGGAATCATATGACGCAGTTAAGGATGCTGAAACAGATATAGCTAAATTGCGTGAAGCTTTAGAAGCTGCTGTTCACCGTCAATTGATGTCTGATGTCCCTTATGGTGTCTTATTATCCGGAGGTCTAGATTCATCAGTAATTGCTGCTGTAACAAAAAAATTTGCTTCCAAACGTATAGAATCTGGTGATGAAGAAGAGGCGTGGTATCCACAATTGCATTCTTTTGCTGTTGGATTAAAAGGTGCTCCAGATTTAATTGCTGCACAAAAAGCTGCAGACCATATTGGCACTATCCATCACGAGATTAACTTTACTATTCAGGAAGGGCTCGATGCTATCCGCGATGTTATTTACCATTTAGAAACTTATGATGTTACTACGATAAGAGCTTCTACACCGATGTATTTATTATCACGTGTGATCAAATCTATGGGGATAAAAATGGTTCTTTCAGGAGAAGGTTCTGATGAGTTATTTGGAGGATATTTGTACTTTCATAAAGCACCGAATGCTAAAGAATTTCACGAAGAGACAGTTCGTAAATTGAAGAAATTGTATTTATATGACTGTTTGCGTGCTAATAAATCTTTAGCGGCATGGGGTGTGGAGGGACGTGTTCCATTTTTAGATAAGGAATTCATGGATGTTGCCATGACGATCAACCCAAAGGATAAAATGATTAAGGATGGTAAAATGGAAAAGTGGGTGTTACGTAAAGCATTTGAAGATTATTTACCAGAAAGTATTGCCTGGAGACAAAAAGAGCAATTTTCTGATGGTGTAGGTTATAGTTGGATCGATACTTTAAAAGAACAGGCTGAAAGTAAAGTAAGTGATGCCGTATTTGCAGGTGCGGCGGAAAGATTTCCTATCAATCCTCCTAAAAATAAGGAAGAGTTTTTATACCGTACGATCTTTGAATCACATTTCCCTTCAGATGCGGCTGCTAAAACAGTGCCCTCTGTTAAGTCTGTTGCTTGCAGTACTCCTGAAGCTTTATTATGGGATGCGTCATTTCAAAACTTAAATGATCCTTCGGGCAGAGCTGTTGCTGCGGTTCATAATGATAGTTATGTTAAAAAAGAGGTATTGGCTGATTAAGATCTAAATTACATCGATAAAATGGAAAGGCCTCATCTTTTAGTAGATGAGGCCTTTTTTATGTGACTTTAATGTGTGTAGCTTTAATTTTTTGACCGAAAAATATTTCTGCTTTTGATTCAAAATCAAGTGGATCATCGGTTGTATAAAATTGCATGCTTCCATTTTTAGAACTTTTGTATTCAATATCATGGTGCAGGTCCAAATATTTTTCTAAGCTTTTAGCGACGAGTGGTCCCTGTGAAATGATATTGATATGGCTGGGTACAAATTGCTTAATTACGGGTAGTAATAAGGGATAATGTGTACAGGCCAATATGATGGTATCAATATCAGGCGATTGTTTTAAAAGTTTTTCAATATCTTTTTCAACGAAATATTTTGCTCCTTCTGTATTGATTTCATTATTTTCAACTAAAGGTACCCAAAAAGGACAATCGTGTTGAAATACTTTTATTTCGGGATAAAATTTGTTGATTTCAATTTTGTAGGATTCCGATTTCACTGTCCCTGTTGTTGCTAGTATGCCCACCTGATTTGTTTTTGTGAATTCTTTTACAATTTCAGTTGTTGGACGAATGACACCCAGTACTTTTTTTCCAGGAGGAAGGTCATTTTGTTGGATTGAACGTAATGCTTTGGCAGAGGCTGTGTTACAAGCTAGAATAACAAGATTACATCCTAAATCAAATAACTTAAATACACATTGTTTTGTAAATTCATAGACGGTTTCGAATGAACGGGTTCCATAAGGAATGCGAGCATTATCGCCTAGGTAGATGTAATCGTATTGAGGCAATTGTTTTTTGATCTCTTTAAATACGGATAAACCACCATATCCAGAATCAAATATCCCTATTGGACCAATTTGTTTTTTTTCTTGCTCCATAAAAAAGTGCTATAAGTATTACCTTATAGCACTTTTATTACTATAGGGTAAACTATATTTGTTTAAGCAAAGATGGTTTTTCTTTATAAATTTTCCATATTAATTCTCCAAATAAAGTATTTTGCCATGCAAACCATTTTCTGGTAAAGTTTTTTGGATCGTCTTTATGAAAGGATTCGTGCATAAAACCTGTATCTCCATGTGTAGCAATCAACATTTTAACACATTCGATTACCTCTTTATCATTATTTGATGTAAAGGCACGCATCATGATAGACATTGGCCAAATGAAATCGCGACCAATATGTGGTCCACCGATACCTTCTCCAGCAGTACCTTTAAAGAAAAACGGATTGTTTTCTGATAGGATATATTGACGTGTACGTTGATATACGGGGTCTTCTACTTTTACTGCATCCAAATATGGTAATGAAAGTAAACTTGGAACGTTTGCATCATCCATCATTAAGAATGAGCCGAAGCCATCAACTTCAAAAGCATATACTTTTCCAAATTGTGGGTGATCTATTATTCCATGTTTTTGAACAGCTGCTTCCACTTCATTGGCTAGTGCTTCCATTTTAGTGGCTAAAGTATTGTTATTTTTGACTTTTCTTAAGATTTCTGCAGATTGTCTAAGGCTGACTACTGCAAAAAGATTAGAAGGAATCAAGAAAGAAAAAACAGTTGAATCATCTGAAGGTCTAAAGCTGGAGCAAATCAAACCAACAGGTTTAACGGGATATCCATAACCATCAACCTGCAGGGTGTCTGATCCTCTTGGCGTGGTACGCATAAATTTATATGGACCTAGATTTTCTTTACGTTGTTGCTCAATAAATGTCTGATAGATTTTTTCCTGTGCAGCTTCCCATTCTTCATTAAAAGGGCCTGCATCATTTGTTTCTTTCCAGTAGTGATAGGCGAGTCTGATGGGGTAACATAGCGAATCGATTTCCCATTTACGTTCGTGAATCCCTGGTTTCATGTCTGTATGGTCACTGAACCATTCACCTTTTTTTGTAGGATCATTGTAGAATGCATTAGCATAAGGATCTATGTTGATGCATTTACTCTGTTTATGTATTAATCCAGAAATCAGATTTTTCAAACTTTTATCATCTTTCATAAATGCGAGGTATGGCCATACCTGAGCGCTACTATCTCTTAACCACATCGCATCAATATCACCCGTAATTACATAGGTATAATTGCGATTATTTTCAACATATGGGAATACTGTTGTGTCTAAGGTATTTGGAAGACAGTTGCCAAATAACCAAGCCAATTCTTTATTACTTGTTGCTTTACCAAATGTTACAATTGCATTTTCAATAGCTTTACTTGAAAATAGACGTTTATCTGCAGGAATACGCACTGTTGGGAATGAAGTCTGATTCGAAGCAAAAGATACTTTGCTTGCAAATAATCCAGCACCCAATACGGCTGAATTTTGAATGAATGTTCTGCGTTTCATTGTTAAATTTCAAAAAGGTTATTTATTATCATACTGGTTTTCTCTGTATTGCAAGGTAATAAAAAATCGTTAAAATGGAAAGCAAATACGTTTTAGCATGTTTTTTTTGTAAATAGTAATCTTTATAAGTTTAAAAAAGCGTTATTTTGTTTTTTAGGAATAGATTTTGCTGTCCTATTTTACTGTATAAAAAAATCTCATGAAAGAAAAAGTGTCATTAAAATTTTTAGCATTTGCTGGAGTGCTTGCACTTGGTATGCTAAATCAGAACGAATTAAGCGCACAAATTAAAAATCAACCCTATTCCTATCAACTTTCTCAAAAAATGAACGATGTACTGTATTCGCCACATACGCGTTTACATACATCATCTAAACCATTTCTATTTACCGATGAATTATTGGCGAAGTTTGATTCTATAAAAACGAATCAGCCGGTAGCTTCGGATAATTGGTTTATGCGTAAGATATTTAATGAACATCTTATTGAGGTAGAGAAAGATGATTATACTTTTTATGCTGATTTATTGCCCGATATGATAATTGGGAAGGATATGATGGGAGATAAACGCCGTACTTGGATGAACTCTAGAGGTTTTCAAGCGGGAGTCACAGTGGGAGATAAATTTACATTTTACACCAGTGCAACGGAAAATCAGGCCGTTTTTCCAGAATATTTGTCGGATTATATCGATGATAGAAAAGTTATACCAGGAGAGGGGAATACAAAACATCAGTCTAATAATAAGAAAGACTGGATGAATGCAACTGCTAGTTTAACTTATGATTTTAGTAAGCATTTTCAGGCTACTGTAGCTTATGATAAGAATTTTATCGGTGATGGATACCGTTCGCTTTTATTGTCGGATTTTTCTTCTAATTATACACATTTAAAATTTACAGGTACGATTGGTAATGTTCAGTATACTTCAGTCTGGGCGTATATGAATGATCCAACCAATAAACGTTCTAATGCCTTAGGTGAGACTGAGCGATATGGTGACGGTAAGAAGTGGGGTGTTTTTCAGTATGTGGATTACAATGCTACGAATAGATTTTCGATTGGATTTTTCCAGGCCATCACCTGGGCAAATCGTGATGCCGCAGGTACTCGAGGTTTTGACTTTACTTATATTAACCCTGTGATGTTTTTACGTCCGGTCGAATCTAATAATTCAACATCTCCGGATAAGATGTTTTTAGGTTTGAATACAAAGTATAAAGTTCTTAAGAACATAACAGCTTATGGCCAGTTCCTATTAGGTGAATTTACGGCAAAGGAGTTTTTTGCGGGTAAAGGTTATGTGCATAATAAATGGGGAGCTCAGTTTGGTGTACGGGGATATGACATATTTGATGTAAAAAACTTAAACTTTTTAGTTGAATACAACACAGCCAGACCTTATACCTATGCCCACTTTGATTCTGGTTCAAACTACAGTAATAATGCTGAGCCATTGGCGCATCCTTTGGGAGCTAATTTTAGAGAGGTTGTTGG
Source organism: Sphingobacterium sp. B16(2022) (assembly GCF_012030425.1). Lineage (GTDB taxonomy): Bacteria > Bacteroidota > Bacteroidia > Sphingobacteriales > Sphingobacteriaceae > Sphingobacterium > Sphingobacterium anhuiense. Next base: position 93,747 of record NZ_JAAUVN010000005.1, read on the forward strand.
TATTGCTAACTATGCATGGAAAAGATTTGATTTTTCTGCGCAGCTGAATTATAATGAAAAGGGGTTAGATCTTGAGGATGGTTCAAATATGGGAGGTGATATTTTTCAGTCTTACCGTACTTTTGCTAACATGTATGGTAATCATATTGGGCAAGGGATAAAAAGTCAAGTCGTTTATGCAGATGCTAAAGCTGCTTATGTTCTGAATCCTAAGTATAATCTTAGATTCGAATTAGGTTATTCGCAACGTTATCAAAAGATACAATATGAGACCCCGCTAACGCATAAATCGGGTGTATTTAGTATTGGTCTTCGTTCAAGTTTTAGATCATTATATAGTGATTTTTAGTCTGTAAATTGTTTAAAAGAAACCGAGCTTGGTTGCTCAAGAAGCTATTTATTTTAATGAAAAACATATTAATTCTCAATGGACCTAATCTTAATTTATTAGGAGTCAGAGAAAAATCAATTTATGGAGCACAAGATTTTGATAGTTATTTTTCAACTTTAAAAAATAACTATGAATCTGTTGAGTTGAGTTATTTTCAAAGTAATACTGAAGGATTTATTATAGATAAATTGCATGAGGTAGGTTTTGAATACGACGGTATTGTACTCAATGCAGGGGCTTATACGCATACTTCTGTTGCAATTGCTGATGCTATTGCGGCTATTAATACTCCGGTTGTAGAGGTCCATATTTCAAATGTTCATACACGGGAGGAATTTAGGCATCATTCGTATTTGTCAAAGAATTGTGTAGGAGTCATTTGTGGCTTTGGTTTAGATAGCTATCGATTAGGAGTTGAAGCACTTCTTGCCCGCTAGTATTGATATTATATAATAAAAAATCCCCTTGAGCGATCAAGGGGATTTTTTATTGTTTTTAATTATTCAAATCATTTATTTCTTTAAATGCAGGTCAAAGTATCTGGCAATTTTTTCATACATATGAATGCGATCTTTCCCAGAAACATTATGTTCATGAGTAGGGTATAGGAAATAATCAACCTGTTTTCCTGCTTTGATACATGCTTCTACAAACTCCATACTGTGCTGTTGTACCACTACAGGGTCTTGAGCTCCGTGAATGATTAATAAGTCGCCCTTCAGCTGATCTGCTTTATCGATTAGTGTAGTCAATTTATAGCCTTCTGGATTTTCTTGAGGCATATCCATATAACGTTCTCCGTACATGACTTCATAGTATTTCCAATCCATTACTGGACCACCTGCTACTGCTGCTTTAAAGATGTCGTTATGGTGTATCATAAATGATGTTGTCATAAATCCACCGAAACTCCAGCCGAATATACCCATCTTGTTTTGATCAACAAACGATTTGGATTTCAAAAACTCGATACCTTTCATTTGATCAGCCATCTCTGCTTGTCCTAATTGACGGTGTGTTGCTGTTGCAAATGCTCTTCCACGAGCGTCTGTTCCTCTATTGTCCATTGTGAATACAATGTAACCTTGTTGCGCCATGTACATATCAAAATAACCCGCACCGCCTAACCATTTATTGGTTACTAATTGTGAATGAGATCCTCCATAAAGGTAATACATCACGGGATATTTTTTATTTGTGTCAAAATCACTTGGATAAATGATACGGCCAGTTAAAGGTGTTGCTCCATCTGCAGATGTCAACGTGATAAATTCTATTTTAGGAGGATTGATCTTTCCTAAAAACGGATTTGTTGATTCCACTATCTTTTCTGTTTTACCGGATTTTGTAGCTTTTATCTGAACAATATTTGGAGTTGTCAGATTACTGAATTGGTCTAAAATATAAGAGCCATCACTGTTTAATTTGGCATTGTGTGTTCCTGTACCCTGTGTTAATTGTATTGTTTTACCGGTTTTAAGGTCTACTGAAAATAGCTGACGATCTAAGCCATCATTAGTGACACCTGTATAATAAATTAAATCTCCTTTTGGCGAAAAGTCGCCTAGCTGCTGTACAATAAGATTTTGATGTCCTAATTTTTTGATCAATTTACCATCAGTATTATACAGGTAAAGTTGATTGAAACCTTCTCTGTCTGATTGATATAGAAATTGTTTTGGGTTATTTGGTAAAAACAATAAATCATTTTGAGGTTCTACCCATGTCGAAGCTGTTTCTTCAAATAATGTTTTGATTAGACGACCATCTTGTGCATTATATTGGTTAAGTTTTAGATGATTTTGTTCACGATTTAATACCCCAACATAAACTGATTGTCCAGAAGGATCCCATGTTACCGCTGTTAAAAACTGTTCTTTTGGTTCTCCCGTCGCAAGGGTAATTTTTTGTTTTGTTTTCGTATCATAAATGACCAAGGTAACTTCTTCACTTTTCATACCCGCCATCGGGTAGCGAATATCTTTGACTGAAGCTACACGCGTGTCCCATTGGATAAGCGGGTACTTAGTAACCATCGTCTCGTCTTTGCGGTAGTACAATAATTTGTCATTTTGCGGGTTCCACCACATACCTTTTTTGATACCAAATTCTTGTCTATGCGTATAGTCACTTCCACTAAGAATACCGTCTACTGTATCTGCAGTAACAACAGTTAATTGCCCAGTATTGTCTTTAATTTGTATATTATTACCAATTAAAAAAGCTACTTTACTGTAATCTGTTGTATATTCTTGATTTGTTGCCTCCAACTTTGTTTCCAACAGATGAACTATTTCTTTATTCTTTACGTTAACAGCGATATGATAATGAGCTTGTTTCGTATAGAGTATAAAGCTGATCGTATTTGCATCCTCCCATTTATAATCACTAGGAAAGATCTGCAAATTAATCTGCTCATTCGGAATTCTTGTTTTTAAAGCATTTTGTAAGTCATTTTTGCTCAGTATTATTTCCTCAGACCCTGTGTTCGTAGCACTTTTCTGAACTAAATTTTGATATCCCTTATCCAAATAACTAATGTTATTGCTGTTGGGTATCCAATTGCTGCTAATAAGGGCAGTCGGGGCATATGTACGAGGTCCAAAGACTGTTTCTTCTATATTCAAGTTGCGCTGACCATAAGCCATTGAACTTGCTAATAACAAAAGTAGCGTGAGTTTTTTCATGCATTTAAAGATTTTTAGTGCCTAAAATTATTGTTTTCTTTTGACTATTTCTCATTTGTGTTACTAAAGAAGGTCTTTTTTTTAAAATAAAATATTGATTTTTGATGTAAAACAATATTTTATGAATGTTTTATGGTTATATGTGAACTTTATAGGAGATGAAAATTTCTTTTTGTAGTATTTAATTTGGTACTTTTGCAAAAGTTAAATGATTAGCATATGCATAGTCTTTTATCGATATATTTCCACATTAATAATATAACCTACATTGCGTGATCATTTAGAAATAGTATGGCAAAAGGCACGGTTCTTTATCAATAGTCAACCGTTTCATGAAGGATTAAAAATTACGGTGGCAGTGCTAATTCCGGTTGTAATATTTGCTTGTTTCGGCCATTTGCACAATGGTGTAACCTTAGGAATAGGTAGCATTATTGCAAGTACTCCAGATCTGGTTGGTCCTTACCGGGAACGCCGTCAGTCCTTGTTTATCAATGTTGCTGTTATTTTCGCAATGAGTATGCTTACGCGTATACTTCCTTTTTCAGATGTGTTCCTTGGTTTGTTTATTGCTTTTTTCTCTTTTGCAGCTTGCATGCTCAGTGTTTTTGGTATCAGAGCTATGGGAATCGGAGCTTCTTGTTTATTGGCTCTATTTTTTAGTTTGACATTGACACATGAAAGCAGTCATCCTATAACAGAGGCTTTATTGATGACTGGAGGTGCAGTCTGGTATATGATTTTTGTGTTAGCAGTACGCTACATGAGACCTTATCGGGTCAGTCAACAGGTTCTGGCGGAGTGTGCCTATAAGATCGGTACTTTATTGCGTATCAAAGCTTGCTTCTTTGATGTTCATACTGCGATTGCAAAGACTCATAAACGTGTTATTCAGATCAATGTAATATTGAATCAACGACAGGAAAATGTACGTGAAGTTTTATTTTCTGCGGCTACTGAGAAGCAATTTGCAAGTTACCAATATAAACAGCTTACTTTTATTTTCGCGACCTTGATGGAACTGTTTGAAAGAATAAATGCTTCTCATCATGATTATTATCAGATTCGTGAAAAATATGGACATACAAAGGTTTATCAGGTCATACCTGAATTGTTAATTAGCTGTGCTCAAGAATTGGAGCGACTGACGACTCCAATCAGTTTATTGAAGCCACCGAAGAAAGCTATTCAATTTACAGGACAGTGGGATAAAGCCTATGCTGAGGTTATCGCTTTAGAGAGCCAAGAGCAAGGAACGACAATCGTATTGAAGAAAATCCTTGTTAATATCCGTTATGTCATGCAGAAAATAAGAGAGGTTCATCGTATTTTATCTAAATCTGAGGAAGTTCATGATCACTCTGAGTTACTTGCACACAAAGAACGTTTCTTTAAACAAAGAACCTTTTCGTGGCCAGCATTACAGGCACATTTAAATTTAAAGTCACCAATTTTTAGACACTCACTTCGTGTCGCTATTGTTATGTTGGTTGCTTTTGTTATTACTAAAACACTTCCTGTTTTTTTTCCAGAATACATTGCTTTGACAAAACATAGTTTTTGGATTTACATTACCATAATTGTTATTCTGCGTCCTGGTTTCAGTTTAAGCAAACAACGAAGTATTGATCGATTGAAAGGATCATTTCTGGGGGGCATGTTGGGATTATCAAGTATTTTCTTGATCACAAATATTTATGTACTCCTAGGTCTCATGTTAGTTTATATGCTATTGACTTTTACTTTTTTAAGAAGTAAATATGTTTATGGTTCGTTTTTTCTAACTGCCTTTTTTCTAATTGCTTATTATTTCTTTACAGGAGTAGATGATTTTGGCGTTCTTTTATTGAAGGAACGTCTATTGGATACTGTAATTGGCTGTGTGCTTTCATTTTTATCTTTTCATTTCATATTTCCTACTTGGGAAAGTGATTCAGTAAAGACGTATTTGAAAAATGTGATACAGGCGAATGTACATTTCTTATCTGTTAGTTTTCGTAAGTTATCGGGTGATAAAGTCGATATTGCGGATTATAAATTGGCTAGGAAAGAAATTTATCTCAGTTTAGCGGAATTGAATGCACTAAATGAACGTATATTGAATGAACCTATATTTCAACGCCCGTTCACAAAGGAATTAAATGACTTTTCTATTTTTACGCATCAATTGATTTCCTATGCTATGGCCTTTACAAATATGCTGGACCATAGTTCCGGTTTAGCCTTTCATGAGGAGCATGAACGGCTGATGAACAAGATTCTTTCGAAATTAAAAAAGACCTATACTTTGTTTGCCACTGATTCATTAGAAATTCTTGCCTTGAAAACAGCTGTTTCAAAAGCGCATATTAGTGATCAGAGTGACGAGCTATTAATTAGAGAGCAATTAGAATTAATGGATGGTCTTGTGGATAAATTGTATCATAATTCTTTAGATATTTTCTTACTGGCTAAGCGGTCGCTATAGGTAATTTCAGAAAAATAAAAAAGGTAGCTTTTGATTTAAGCTACCTTTTTTTATATGTATTTTATGCCAGCGGGTTTACTTGATCTGCAACTGGAAACTCTTGCCCAGTATTTCCGATTAGTTTGTTGAGTTCAAATCGGGCATTATCTGTCATATCTTCACCTCCAGCCAATTTAGCTTTGTCTAATAAGTCTAAGGCAAGTTTCTCTTCCTCACGTTGTTCATTAACAAGCCATTGAAGGAAATTCCATGTTGCCCAATCACCTTCTTGCATACTTAAATTTACTATTTTATAGATAGATTCTGTATTTTCTATTTCTTGTTGCAGTACCATTTCAAAGCATTCTAAAATGTTTTTAGGTTCTGGTTCTGGTTTCTTTATTGCATCAATTTTTACAGATCCACCTCTTTCTTGAATATATTCTATTATTTTGGCCATATGTACGCGCTCTTCTTGGGAATGCTTCATAAGAAACGAATTGACACCATCTAACATATTCTGATCAGCCCAACAAGCTAACATTAAATATACTTGAGCAGAATATGCTTCTAATGTAATTTGATCATTCAAAGCTTTACTAAGAGTCTGTGATAATCTATTGGTTGTTATTGCCATTTTTTTGAGATTTATGCACCACGAATTCGTATAGGTTTATTCGGGTGTCTGTTAAAAAATTGTATACCTGTGTCACATATGTTAATGTGTACTTTATTAGAATCAACAGCCAGGAGACGAAAATGTTTGCAGATATTCTTTTTAGGGATGAGTAAAATGAGCCAATTCTTTTTATTATAAATAGTTGAAAATGGATTATTCGGTGATTTTTGTGATGTTGTTTCTATTGATCACCTTGTTTATCTTCAGATTAGAACTGTGTGTATATATTATATCTTAGTTGTCTATATTATATCTTATCATCTTGATCTTTATGTCTATAACAAAGCAAAATTTTGCTTGTCATATCGATAATAATTTAATTTTTATATCTTTAACATAAGATTATTAACCAATGAAATTTAATTCATATTTATTTTTTTTATTCTTTATAGCGGTTTTGTTTAATAGCCATGTTCTGGCTAATAACAAACTTAATAAAGCTCCTGTTCCAACTTGGGTTAGAGCGAATAAACTTTCACCTTCAAAAATTGATATTAAAGATATAGGACAAGGGTATTATTATGATTTGATTGAATATCAGGTTAATATAGGGGAGCAAATTAAGTTTTTTAGAGATGTTAAAGTTTTATTTGATAGTAACGGTGCTGAAAATGCAGGTCAAATTTCAATAAACTTTGATCCAAAGTATCAGCAGGTTACTCTTCATGAATTGAAAGTAATTAGGGATGGGAAAACTATTGATAAGCTTGATGTCGGTAAATTTACCTTAGTTGCTACTGAGACCGATTTATCTCGATTTATCTATAATGGAACTTATTCTGCTTATTATATATTGGATGATTTAAGAAAAGACGATAAGATCATTGTTTCATATAGTTTGAAGGGATTTAATCCTGTTTTTGAAAATAAGTTTTTTGACAAATATTATCTGCAATCTTATGAACCTATCGGTTTGGCAGTAGTTAATTATATTGTTCCGAAAAATAGGAAGTTAAATTTTAAATCGCATAACAATGCTAGTAAACCGCTTATAGAAGAAGGTAGTAATCACGTTTCTTATAGCTGGGAAGAGCAGTCGTTTCCTGCCGTTGAATTTGATGAATATGCGCCTGCATGGTATACAAATCTACAATGGATAGAGTGTACAGAATTTAATTCTTGGTCAGAAGTAGGGGGCTGGATGGCGCGGACTAATCCAACTGTAGATTTTAAAGACGGTTCTCCGCTAGCACTTCTGGTTGATAGATATTGGGCTGATTCTCAGGGGGATTCGATGAAATTTCTGAAAAAGATAACGCACTTTGTGCAGAATGATATTCGTTATATGGGAGTTGAGCTGGGTGAATTTTCTCATCGTGCTAACACACCAGAAAAAATTTTTAATCAGCGATACGGTGATTGTAAAGATAAATCGTTGCTGATGATTTCCATGTTAAAACGGAAAGGAATAAAAGGATCTTTGGTTTTAGCGAATTCGTACCTTACATATGGTATGGAAGATTATCTACCATCGCCAGGTGCTTTTAATCATGTTGTGGCTGCTATTGAGATTGGAGACAGACAACAGTATATTGACCCTACCATCACTAATCAAGGTGGCGGGATTACAGATTTATATTTCCCTTACTACGGTAGAGTTTTAAAAATCGATGATTCGAAGCATTTGACATCTGTTGATAAAAATGTCAATGGATTAACAAAAATTTCAGAAACTTATTTGCTAGATAGTAAGGGTGGAGCAATTTTAGAGGTTAAAACGAGCTATAGCGCCTCTAGTGCAGACTTTATAAGAACTTCATTTAAAGAAAGTGCAAAAAATCAAATACAAAAGAGTTATTTGGATTACTACAAAAAAATGTATCCCAAAATTTCCATTAAAGAGTCACTAAAATTTGAGGATGAGTTTGATAAAAATATTATTCATGTAACAGAGAGGTATTATATTGAGAAAATTGGTGAAAAAGATGAGGCGTCAAATAAAAATATCTTTGGCATATATGCGAGTCAAATTAATAATAATTTACCTGAACTTAATTCATCAGAAGGTTTAGCGCCTCTTGGTTTGTATTTTCCGTATTGCTTAGAATATGATATTCGCATCGTAAATCATGGCGGGGTTGAATTTAATCCAGAAAGAGAGAGCTCTTTCATTGATCGTGATTCTTATTATTTTGGTAAAACTGTTAAAACGTCAAAAGACACGCTTATTATCAGCTACAATTTTGGATTCCACAATCCTTTCGTAGCATCGAGTGATAAAAAACAATATGTTGATGATTTTAAAAACAGAGATGTTTTATTGTACAATGCATATTATATTGAGGATAATGGAATAATCGTTGGCTCTAACATTTCAGGTAAAATCAGTATGCTTACAATTTTTGGATGTGTTTGCATTATTTTAATCTGTGTTATTTTTATACTTCGCTATAATAAAACAGCATCATCTTCAATGATTCAATTATACGAGGAGCCCGAATACCATTCAGTTGGGGGATGGTTGATTTTATTAATTATTTCGATGGTAATTACTACTCTAAGAGTTGCGTATAATTTTTTTGAGTCTGGGTATCTAACTCAGGAGATCTGGGAGAGTTATAGGTATACTAGTTATTTTCCGGACTATGTTCATAAAATATTTGTTGCGAGTGAAATTTTATTAAATATCATTCTCTTAATGGGTTTTATATACTGCATCTATTTATTTAGTAAAAAAAGAGATCTTTTCCCACAAACTATGATTGTTGTGCTCGCTGTGATGTTTCTTTCAAATGTTGTTTTTACTTTTTTTAATTATTTTTATATGAGTAATATTTTAGCTCCCGATGTAATTTCTACAAATGTGAAGAATATCATCTACAGTGTGCTATGGGGGATGTATCTTTATAATTCAGAACGTGTGAAAGGAACTTTTGTAAACGCTTATAATCAAGAATTAGCGATTGATAAAGATACTGCACTTTCGGAATAGATATGACTACTATATTTTTATTTGCCAGTTTTATGTATGCGTTTTTAAATTAGATCATGATGTTGTATAAAATTTTTGTATTCTTTTGTTTAATCTTAACTAATTTCACTTCTTCAGCTCAGGGTTATAAATTGTTGCAAGATATTTCTTATGTAGAAAAGTCTGAAAAAGATATGTATAAACAAGAGCGCTGTAAGTTAGATTTGTATTTTCCGGAGGACAAATCGAGTTTTGCTACAGTCGTATGGTTTCATGGCGGAGGATTAGAGGAAGGAGAAAAATATGTACCATTGGAGCTTAAGGAAAAGGGGATTGCTGTAATTGCTGTTAATTATAGATTGAGTCCCAAAGTAAAGGGGCCAGATTATATTGATGATGCTGCTGCCGCTGTTGCCTGGGCGTTCAATAACATCGCAAAGTATGGTGGTGATCCTACTAAAATATATGTATCTGGGCATTCGGCTGGAGGTTATCTAGCATTGATGGTCGGATTGGATGTGAGCTATCTGAAGAAATACCATATAGATGCTAACCAGATCAAAGGTATAGCTCCTATCAGCGGACAAACAAATACCCATTACACTATCAAGAAGGAACGTAAACAGTCAATGGAAATACCCATTATTGATCAGTATGCACCTATTCATTTTGCTAGAAAGGATGCTCCTCCGACTTTGTTGATTACAGGTGATGCTAGATTAGAATTACCTGCCAGATATGAGGAGAATGCACATCTGGCCAAAGTGCTCGAAAACTTAAAACATTCTAAAACGGAGTTATTCCAATTACAGGGTTTTGATCACGGTGCTGTGTATGCCCCAGGTTGTTTGTTGTTATTAAGATGGATGGAGAAATTAGACCGAAATTAATAATGAAAATTTAGGAATAGATTAAGATACATTGATCTTGTTGATTTTTAATCTATTCTGATTTTTACGGTTTATAATCTTCTTTCAGATTTTGAATTGAATTCATCGTCATATTATTTTTTGTGGTTTATAGTAAATGAATGAGAATATTGCTTAAAGTGTTAGTAAATTAGCAATTGTACGAACTATTTAGGTAATTTAATGTTATTGATTATACTAAACTATGCCAATTATGAAAAACGAAAAGATCAATATGGATGCGCGTATTTTACAATATAATCTGCATTATGGTTTTATGGAAAATCCTATGATGTTCAATTTTGAATATAATCCTCACAGACTTATTGTAAGAAATTATGCGCTTAGGAATAATCACATAGAGGTATATAAAGGTTATCTGCTTAACTTTTTTCCAGATAGGGCCACTAAAGAATTGGAGCAGTTTGGTGTAGATATCTTACATTTAAAATACTTTAATAAAGACGAAGCATCAAAGTGGCTAATGACTCAAGATGTTAAAATTTTACAATCTGATATTAATGCAGATGATCAAGATGCTGTGTTTAATATTGTTTATTTATCAGATCAAGATGATATTAACCCTTATCTGAATGAGGACAATGATGATTTCATCTTGCGTCATTCTTGTCCAAATCAAGTACTTAAATCAAGAGAAAAAATATGGTTAGATACGAGAGTTGATGGAATTGGTTTGCAATTCTTATAATTTAATTGATCCGTTTCTGACCTTCTTCTATTTTATTTATTTCGTGCTGAAAACACCAAAGTATAATAAGGTATTTCACTTTTTATTTTCTAGCATGGTCTCTGGTTTCATATTCTTTGCTCCGATATGTCTTCAAATTTGTGTGTGAGTTACCAAAAGCTTATTTTTATCTTTTGAAGGAATTAAAAGGTAATCAGATATCATGTCATGAATATAGAGCAACAAAAAATTATCTTGGTAGAGGACGAACAAGATGTAGCTGATCTGATTGTTCAGGGCTTGGAAGAGGACGGTTATCAGGTAATTCATTTAAATAAAGCAAATTTATTGCAGGAGCTGCTTAGCAATCATGATATATCTCTCGTACTGTTGGATATATTGTTACCAGGTACCAATGGGCTGGAGATTTGTAGACAAATCCGGTTTTGGGGTTATACTGATTTACCTGTGATGATGCTAACTGCCTTGGGAACTCCCGAAAATGTTGTTCTGGGTTTGGACAACGGGGCTGATGACTATCTTTCTAAACCTTTTAAACTGATTGAACTTAAAGCAAGAATTCGTTCTTTGATTCGACGCAAGCATTCCATACTTCAGGCTACACAGCGGGATCAGGAACCAGTCCATGAGATATATAAATACGGTTTTTTTGAAATCGATGATTATAAAAAAATAGCTTATTGTGAAAAACAAGAATTAACGCTTACGAGTACAGAATATCGATTGCTTTTATTGTTTATCCAAAATCCCAAAAAAGTATTTGAGCGTAGCGAACTGCTTGATCGGGTATGGGGAATAAACTTTGATATTGGTTCTAATGTAGTGGATGTTTATGTTAACTATCTCCGCAAGAAAATAGAAAAAGTATCATCCAAAAAAGCTATACATACAGTGATCGGTATGGGATATGTTTTAAAAGTCGAAGATTAAGATTTTATGCATAATTATAATAAAAAGCTTATTTACCTCATTACCATTCTGGTTATCTATGTCTGTTGTTTTGTTGGTTTTATTTTTTATTCTATTTCCAATTTTGCGTTTCGCGATTTTTATAAACGGTTAGATCTGAGACGGAATATAGCAGCTGAGAAGTTTTTAAATAATGGTAGCGCAGATCAAAATAACCAATGGAGCTTAGAATTTATTGAGAATCTTGATAATCAGCACGAATTTCTTGTCGAGTTTGATGCCGCTGGGAATATTGTTAAGAGTCGCGGTTTTAATCGAAAGCTATGGAGTAAGATCGATAAAAAAGGTGTTTCTAATTTTAAATCCGATAGTCAGTTTTATTCGACCAAATTTTTTGAAAAGGATGGACGGAGGTATATAATTGGAGCTTCTGCTGAGAACTACTTTTATACGCATCATCTTGCATATCTTCGAAATCTGCTGATAATTAGTTTAATCTTGGGTATACTTTTTATTTTGGTAGTTTCCGTTTTTATGAAACGTTCTTTTTTGAAGCCTATCTTAACAATGATGAAGGAGGTGCAACAAATAGGTTCTGAAAATTTACATAAAAGATTGGATGAAGTTAAATATAAAGGGGAACTTAAGGATCTTGCCAGCACTTTTAATAATATGTTAACAAGATTAGAGACATCATTTGAAACTCAGAAAAATTTTATCAGTAATGCTTCACATGAATTGAATACTCCTTTGACTTCCATAATAGGGCAGGCAGATCTGGCACTATCAAAAGAGCGAAGTAAAGAAGATTATCAAAAAACTCTTTTGAAAATTATTTCATCTGCTGAGCATTTAGAAAAAAAAACAAAGGCACTTTTGTTGTTGGCACGTACTGGTTTTGTCAGTAATTCATCTTCTTTTAGTCCTGTTCGTATTGATCAAATTATAATGGATGCAGAGTTGACAATCAAAGCTATTAATGATAAGTTTCGTATTGTTACTGATTTTGACTTATTGCCAGATGACAGTATGCGTCTTAAAATTAATGGAAATGCTATTTTACTTCAATTGGCTTTGTCCAATATTATTAGTAATGCCTGTAAGTACTCATCTAATAGGACTGCCTATATTGCTTTAGGTGCTTTGGATAATAAGGTGTTTATTTTGATCAAAGATGAGGGCATAGGTATCCCTTCAGAAGATTTGGAACATATTTATGATCCTTATTTTAGGGCTTCAAATACCGATGGTATTGACGGTTATGGTATTGGCTTGCCTTTGGCTCGCAATATCATTAAATTACACGAGGGGACGTTAAAAGTTAAATCTTCTGTAGGAAAAGGAACAACAGTTGAAATAGAGCTCCCTACTTATCTTAAATTTTAATCCTATTCTAATCTTTTCATTTGTTTTAATCTCATTTTAATTTCAGCTTTGAAATTCTAATAGAAAGCTAATTTCAGCTTCATTCCATTGCAATCTCTCGGTGTTAACTTTGTATCAAAAGTAATTTGATATGAAGAAACGTATATTGATTCCTAGTGATTTTACAATAGATTCCCTTTTATTTGTGATCCAAAGTCTCGAACATTCGAAGGCGAAAGAAGTGGAGGTCGTATTGGTATATGGCAACCGCAGTAGTACGTCTATCAGTGAATTGCTAGGTATTAAACTGGAGGATCAACTGTCAGATCTTCATTCGGAAGATTTTATTAAAGCTTGCCAGATGATCTGTAATCGCTATGAAGATCGGAAGTTGGTCATATATACGGATATCATCGGTACCGACAATTCAAATTACTTACATAATTATTTATTAGGCGCAAAGATTGATGAAATCAGAGTGCCATCAAATTATGCATTTGAAAAAAGAACTAAGCATTTTTTTGATGTAGGAAAGGTTTTACTGCGGTTGAACGCGCGTAAACTGGGGCAAGTCGGAATTATACAGAAACCCGGTACTGAGAAATTTGAGTGTAATGTTTTATCTGATTTATTCTTTAAAAAAAAATGGGATGTCAATTATTAAAATAAATCTGCTGGTTAAATTCAACTTTATCTTACTTGCTTTGCTTCTTTTTTTAGCAACAACTATGGTGATGTTTTATGAAAGTCCAGAGCGTATGTTGGAAGGAGAATGGGTCGAACAAGGATGGTATTTTGAAAAAGTGGATAATATGCCATCTTTTCAAAAGCAATCGACGATTCATGAAGAAATTAAAAATACTCTGATTGCACATTTACCGCCTCTTCAAGACGGTTTGTGGCACTTTGAAAGAAAAGGAAGCCGCAGTTATATTGCCCATCATCATGATAATAGATATAATTGGTTTTTAAAGGGAAGAGGTCATATTTTGGAGCTACGGAAAGACGATAAACTTGTGGAAAGTTTTGTGATACATGAACTTAGTGATACCAGATTAATACTACATCTTAATTTAGATCTACAGGCTAAGGGAATTGCACGAATTGTGTTGGAGAAAGGAGAAAAAATAAATTATGCTAAGAAAATATAGTAATCATCGCACGATACAAGACAATATTAAATTGGGATCCTTGACTGCTTTTTCAGCAGGTATGGTCAATGTCGCATCGGTCATCGTTTTTTTTTCATTTACCTCAAATGTAACGGGGTATTATGCCATTTTTGCTCAAGAGATTGCTAAGGGTAACTGGTATCAGGGGGCTGTAGTTTTATTCTGGATATTATTATTTTTAATCGGCAGTATGCTTTCGAATATGATTATTATTCATGGAAAGGGGCGTTTTAGTGCTTTTCTTACTCATTCTATACCTTTAGTTCTTGAAATATTAAGCATATTATTTGTCGGCATTTATCTGGATTTTTTTTATAAAGATTCTTTACAGGAAACAGAAATCTTGGTGGGGGCGTTGTTATTCGCTATGGGGCTACAAAATGGATTGACTGCCAGTATTTCAAACTCAGTAGTAAAAACGACTCATTTGACTGGACTTACAACAGATCTGGCTATTCTGATTTCTATGTTTACAAAGGAATCTAACAGACATAATAAAGCACTTGTTGATAAGTTTAATTTATTGTTGAGTATAGTAATGGCTTATGTTGCGGGCGGGCTGTTAAGTGGTTTATCATTTGCTTTTTTGACCAATAAGACATTTTACGTAGTATGTTTTGTCCTATTGATCATAGGCTCTTATGATTACTATAAACTATATATTATCAAAAAACAATATGTGCAGCGACACCGCCAATCATTAGTTTCCTAGCTTTTTATATATTTTTTATCATTTCAAGTTGAGACACATTATTTTCAAGACTTAAACTTTTAAAAAATCCAGTGCTTTCTGAAGAACTATTGTCGATATTAAAGGCATATAGTTCTTTTGATCCGGTTGATTGTGTCATCGCATTTATCAATTGTGTTGCTATGCCTTTCCGTCTATGGATTGTAGGAACTGCAATTTGTTGTATTCTTTTTGTCTGAGCATTATAGATTATATATCCGACCAATTCGTCTTCTAAATACGCGCAGAGGATAGTAATCTTATCTTTGCTTTTTTCTAAAGTTGTTATGGAATTTTGCCAAGATGGTTTAATTGACCAAAAAGATATAAAATCATCCCATTTAAAATTTTCTACTTGTTTAATAGATAAAAAACTGGATTTCTTATCTGATTCAAAAGATCCTTTAAAACAATCTAGCGTTCTATTAACCCGATAATTCATTTTCTCATAGGCGCGTATTGCACGTTGGTTACCGACAATAACTTCCAGTACCATATGATCTACATCAAGATCTCTTAGTTTTGGGATTAAGTAATTATACATTTTACCTACCAAACCTTGTCCTCGAAAATCAGGAATGACTCCAGTAGCAGCATTATAAGCGACCAATTTTTCACCATTATGATTTAAGGCATGAAGCATAAAACCAACTAATTTACCTGAATAAAAAACTCCTAAAGATAAATCAAGCCGGATGTTTTCGGTGAAAATTTTATATTCCAACTGCTGAGAAGTAAGTTGAAATGGAACGATATAATCAGAAAATGATTGGTTCAAAATTTCTGTAATGTAATCAATTCTGATATTTTCTAAAGTTGTAATTTCCATTTTTTATTTTTTATTACAGAATGCTTTCTTATTATTTTTGAGTAAGATGAGTGAACTATTCTATTCACTTTACTAAGGTATAACTTTCTTAAGTGCTAGAAGTTTTACTGTTTTAGTGTACCTGGAGAAATGCCAAATTTCTTTTTAAATGCTGTTATAAAATGTTGGGGATTCTGATAACCGATGTGGTCTGCCACTTCATTTACATATTTATCCTCTTCTAACAACAGCCTTTTTGCTTCTTCCATTTTCAGATCTTTGATGTAGCTGTATACTGTCATTCCAAAAAGCTCTTTAAAGCTTAGCATAAGTTTCCGTTTGTTCATGCCAATAAGTTGAGCCAGTTGTGTGATGGTTAGGAATTGGTCCATGTGCTGCTCGATTAGTTGCTTCGCATGAAAGAGTTTATCTCTATCCATTTTTCCAAAAGAGAGAGATTTTTGGTGGGGATGATTATTGGATTTTTGTAATTGCAGTAGGAAAAGTTCTGTCATTTTTGCTTCCATATATAGCCCGCGCATCTTTTGATTGTAAGGGTTAATTTGAATCTGAGCAATTGTATTACGCATTGCTGGAGTAGTGGTCATCACAGTTCCTGAGAATAGATTTGATGTGTCAGAAACAAAATCACTTAATAATTTTTCAAAATGAGATTGGCCTATCCTAATTTCCAAAAAACTTCCTGTTTCAGTTGGAGACATCACAATATCTTGTCTATAATCTTCTAAATATGTTATAGTATTGCTTCCTTTTATAAGATTCAATGGTTGTCCGGAACGATAAGCTCCACTAGATCCATCTAATCTGAAGTGCATTTCAAGAGCTTCTTTTTCAATATTAATCTGGAGTTGCTCTTCTTTAATTAATGTGTAATTGCACTGGATAAATTGTAACGAATCAAAGGTCGTTTCGTGAAAAAAAAACGCACCACCTGATTTTGTTTTTATATTATGTTTCTTTTCCGAATAAGCAGAAAACTTTTCGCTTTTTAGACTATTGCGTTGGATAATAGTTAATTCCTGATTTTGCATCATTGCGTAGGTTTTAATCTCTATTGCGTTATCTTCTCTCGATATGTAATGATAATATTTGTACAAAGGTAAGCAAATAAGTTTTTATGTATTGTTTTGGAATGAACTCGATATACAATTTGCTTTATTCCTTCATAAGTTGAATTTTTTTTTAAGACAGTTTAAAAATGAAAGTAGAAAAAATACAGGATGTTATTGTTGTCGGAGCTGGGCAAGCTGGACTGGCCATAAGCTATTATCTTAAAAACCATAGAATAAAACATATCGTATTGGAGCAGCATTTTATTGGTTATTCGTGGAAAGAGCATCGCTGGGATTCATTCAAAATGAATACACCGAACTGGATGACCACTCTTCCTGGTATGGATATTCCGATTAATAAAAGGGAATACTTTATGACTAAAGAAGAATTTGTAATGTATTTGAAAAAGTATGTTCGAACATTTAACCTACCTATATTAGAAAACCATAAAGTAATCGGAATTGAAAAAACTGACATAGGTTTTGCTGTTAATATAGAGAAGGAGGGTGTATTTTATACATTTTTATCAAAAGCAGTTGTAATCGCTTCGGGTATTATGAATAAGATTTCATTGCCCAAGCTATGGAAAAACGTACCTGCTCATGTAAAACAATTTCACGCTTCCGAATATAAGAATGTGAAACAAATGCCTACTGGAAATATATTGGTTGTGGGAGGTGGGCAATCAGGTTGTCAGATTGCTGAAGAACTGGCTCTGGCAAAGAGAAAAGTATATTTAGCTGGAAGTAAAGTCGCAAGAGCACCACGCCGCTATAAAGGGAAAGATATCATGGAATGGATGGATCGGATGGGGATGATGGATATGTCCAGTAAGTTGTTAAAAGAAAAATCTCATTTACTTGCTGTGCAACCTCAAGTTTCAGGTCTAGGTTTGTTAGGACATACGGTAAGTTATCAATCATTGTATAGTATAGGGGTCACAATTCTTGGTGGTTTAAAAGGCGTAGATGATGAAAATCTATATTTTGACGATAATGCTAAAAGTAATATCCATTATGCAGATGAAACCTCGGTTTTTATTAAGAGTCAAGTAGATGCTTACCTTGAAAAGCATTCTGCATTTATTTCAGAAGAAGAGGAGGATCTTTCAGATTGTCCTGATAATAACTATGTTTCAGCTTCCGATTTACGTATACTTTGTTTAAGAGACTTTGATATAGCTACAATAATTTGGGCTACAGGGTTTGGATATGACTTTAGTTATCTAAATGCATCTTTAGTTGATGATAAGGGAAGACCTGAGCATGTAGATGGTGAAATGCTAACGGAGGGTTTTTATTGCATAGGCTTTCCCTGGTTACGGAAGAAAAAATCAGGACTTGTTTTTGGAGTAAGTGATGATGCAAAAGCAATTGTAGAAAAAATTATGCAAAATTTGAATAAGAACCAATGAATTGAAGTGTAATTTTTATCCCTTTTGAGCAAGAAGGTATTGTGAATAAAATGTCTATTTCGACATTAAAGACTGCTATCTGCATAAAAAGATAGCAATCTTTAATGGTCTGATCTATTATGAGTTGTTTAGTGACTCATAAATACTATTGATTAATGTCCGTATTTGAGAAATATTTTGATTAGAAAATGAAAATTCATCTGAGAATCTATTTGCCCCTTTCAAAAATTCTCTCAATTCCTGACCGTGCTGAATGTTATCTTCGTTTATGAATCTGTCTTTGTAGTTATTGAGATAGTTTAGATATGCTTGAATAGTGGTTTCATTTGCGACTTCTTTTTCTATTAGTTGCAATAACTTTAGATAATCATTTTTTATTTTCTCTGAACTTACCATGATAATGGAATTTGTATTACTAATTTTTTAAAAGCATCGTCTCTAACTGCTGGAGGGATGAATAACTGCAGTTCTCCTCCAGGTAGGTGTGGATTAATTACACCTGCTGCAATAGGTTGTTTTGCGGTAATTCCCTGCCAAACTTTTAAAGTCTGCTTTTGTGGAACTTCATATTCGTAGCATTTACTAAAATCGTTCCAAGCGGGCTGAACGGCAGTACCACCAATAACAGCTCCAACAGATTTTGGTTTTTCCTTTGTCCAGTATCCTCCTGCAGGATTACCTCCGGTTACCCGGTAAATTTTTGTTCCGGAAGGTAGAACCGTTGCTGTTGCATCAACAAAGTTGGCGGCCTCAATAGCTGGTAGATCTAAAGCTGGATCATTCCAATCCGGATGGTTAATACCTGCCAATAAACCATTTGATTTATAATCAGATTTTGCGATTCCTGGAATATTGTTCCAATCTTCTATATGAACTCTTTGGTGATAAATGCTGATTGCAGTTTCAAGTTTAGTCATTAAACCCGCTTTATCACTCGTTTTAGAGAAAGCTTCTTTTAGCTTCGTATTATCTAATCCTTTTTGTACCCAATTATTTAATTTGGCCTTAGTACCTGTACCAAGTGATCTTTCCAGATCATCCATCCATCCGGTTGGGTTTTCAATTTCTTCATTAATTGGATCATTGTCTGAAGAACAGTTAATAACAAGTTGACTTGTGAAAATCAACAGAATTAACATCATTTTTTGTGTAAATCTAGTCATAAGAATCTTACGGGTTTAGGTTTTTGATAAAAATATATTTAATAAAAATTAATGAGTTTAGATTTGAATGGTATTTTTTAAAACTAATTTTGTTCTATTAGGGAATTAAATTCATTTTTTATTTTATTTCTTATTTATAATTCATCAATTTTAATCATAATTAATTAACCCTGCAATAGGAAAATTAAAATAACTTTACATAATTAGGATGTGATTCTATTTTTATGGAATTTGCGGTGTAGCATTTTTATTATAAGCAGGTAAAAATTTAATTTTTACGAGCGATTCTGCTATAACAACATTTTTTTGTATTCTTTTGGTTGTCAGCTGAAACAAAAACATCATTGCTAAAGGGGGGATAGCAAGTGCTGGAAATCAAGATTTATGTGATACGTAAATCGAATGTTCTGAAATTTGGATATTATAATTTCAGAAGGGGAACGCGTAAGAGTTTATCAGAGGCAGTTATATATAGATATCCATCTCCACCGAAATTACAGTTTGCCGTTGCAATTCCGAGTTTAATTCTACCTATTACATCTCCTTTATCGTTCAGTATGATAATTCCGCTTCCAGCAGCGGCAAAAACATATCCGTCAGGATGTACTTTAATACCATCGGCAGCCATTGGTTCTGATGGAAACTTTAATTTGAAATCAACAAAAACCTCTGGTTTTCCCACTTCCAATTTATTATTTAAAGAATATTCCATAATAAATGGGTGCTTGTGATCACTAATGGAGACATACAGTTTATCTTGTTTTGTTGAAAGTGCTATACCATTAGGTCTTGTTAAATTAGAGATTATTTGGATCGCGTTTCCAAAGGAATCTAGTCGATATACACCATTACTAATGATCTCTCTATTTATAGTATCCACTTCCCGGTTAGGGAGTCCGTAAGGAGGGTCAGTGAAAAAGTAATCTCCATGATCATGTTGACAGATATCATTAGGGGAATTAAATCTGAGCTGTTTCCAGTGTGTACTTAATGGTGTAAATTTTCGTTTATTGAGATCGATCTGAACAATTTGTCTATTCCCATGATCACATGCAACGAGATATCCTTCTTTGTTGATCACGAGCCCATTAGTACCTGGTTCTTCACTGTAGATCTCAGTTCCTTGGTATCCTGCAGGTTGTATAAATTTCTCTACTCCATTTTTTGAGGACCACTTATATATGGTGTTCAGCCTTGTGTCGCTAAACAAGAGATAGTTACCTTTTTGAACCCATACCGGTCCCTCTGTCCACTGGAAACCTTCTGCTAGTAACTCAATTTTTATAAGAGGGTCAATTATTTTTTTAAAATCGGGGTGAAATACCTCTATTTTAGCTTGATCATAGAATTTTGAAGGAGTTTGTCCGAATACAGGTGATGAAAATATTATAGTCAATATAGCTACTGTCAATTTTATGTTTCTATGAATAGTCATTATTAAAATTTTGATTGTGGTTTAAATTGAGTATGGTTTTGAATAGATCAGCATTTCTATAAAGTTTTATCCTTTTATAAAACACAAAAATTTAAAAACTATTGGTACTCAGTTATTAATAAAGATAGTAATATTTATCGTTTACTAAAAATAATCAATTCTTCTTATCCAGAAACTTAACTATATGTATGTTTAAGGTTATTTCATGGTTGTATATATTAACCTTTGTTTAGGTTAGATGGCAGAGGAGAAGATCAAAATAGCAGTAGCTCCCGTTTATTATTTCAGATTGGAAGATGAATTTTTATCGGTTAGGGTAACTGAAGTTTTATGATAAAAAAACTCCTGCAAGCTTTATGTTGTGCAGGAGTTCCTTTTTTTGTTAGCTATAATTTCGTTTATTTTAAAACGAATTTGAATCCCAATGAGAAACTTGATGGATCAAAGTTAACATCATGAGAAATATTCCACCAAGGTTTCCAATCAAAATGCATCGCCAATGGAGCGGAAGGAATTCTAAATTCTAAACCGAGCGCTGGTCTTATTGCAAAATCTACATGCGTATCATCACCATCTTTCCAATGATACTTTTTGTACCCTTTATCATAATCGATAAACGATACTTGCGGACCAACACCAATATACCAGGAAAGACCACGAGCTCCTGGAATTCTTTTGTTATAGGAATAGTCAACGCCTAGCACTGTGATATTATCCCCAAATAATACCTGTGCATTTACAGCGTCATTTCCGCCAAAGTTATGTTTTATTTGTGGACCAAATAAAGTTTCGCCATCACCTAAATCTATCCCTAAACCAATGGCCGTACGATAAGGTGTTTGTGCATTTGCCTTCTGATGAGCGGCAAATAATAAAGTAAAAAGAGTAAGAAAAGGTAGAATTACTTTTTTCATGATAATTATAAAAAATATTAGTTTAAGTTTTCAAAAGGAAAACTTTCGCTGTTATAACAAATAGTTTGCCAATCCCCTCTAATTTAAATGTTGAAAAAGTCATCATTTTGCTAATGAGGTAGTTATTTTGTTGTTTAATATTTTTTAAAGCTAGATCACTTTACAATTTAATTTTCTGATTCTATTTGCCTTATTTTTTTTATTTTGCTTCTATCTTCCATTCATTCGAGTAAAATCCTGCATCTATTATATTCTCTGGACCATTTTTTAACATATCTAAATTGAAGAACATATAATCTGGAAAACCACTAGCTCCTGCAAAATATTGATTTGCTCCTGTGGCCTGCATTCCTTTAAGTCCAGTTCCTGTAATCACGCCAACACCTCTGGTTTCGGTTCCTGGTTTTTTCCAGTAAAAGTAACCGCCTAAATTATTGCCTTTATAAGTTTGTTTATCTATTTTAATTTGATCAGACGTTACCGTAATTGGGCAGTCACTAAGCAGTTTGTTCCAAGCACTATTTGTTTTTGCATTACCAATTAATATAATATTGCGATCAATGTATTTTTCTGCATCAAAGTCGCGGTCAGCTATCATATCAAATGTTCCATTACCTCTGTAATACCATGCTTCAGCATCATGGAGTACTTTTTCTAAAGCCCATTTATTTTCGTCTTTAGTTCCGGTTGTACCATAAACATACACCATACTGTGGTTAAAGGCCTCTTTAAAAGAACCGTTCCGATGAGGGCCTTTTTGATCTAGCTTTGGTCTTTCAACAACTAACCAACCTTGGGTTTCTCTTTTGAGGTACACTACAGATTGTTCAATTGTATTCCACTGATAGGTAATTGTATTGGAGCTGTCGATATCAATCGTGATGGGTTCATTTTTCTGAAAACCTTCCAAATTTAATTTCAATATCTGTACATTATCTGTTTTACCGATTAGGGTTCTTTTCTCCAGATTTCTAGTAAGTACAATTTGTGAATAATCAAGTGGCTTAATCTGTTGATAGATCGTACTCCAGTAGTATGTCGCTGAGATACCAGGATTTGATGTTTTGAAATCAATATGATCGACTTCGTTTGTTGTTTTTCTTTGATGTATTTTAAAGTAATCAAATAAAGGTTTCCAGTCGACACTTTCATTACTGTACCAATGTGATCCACCTGGATATTCGTAATAGCTAAAATCCGGATGAAAAGTTCCGAGTAATTTACGCATTTGACGTGCATATTCAACAGATACTGTTCGATCAGCATCACCATGGAGCACATATATTCCTAAAGGTTTGTAGTTGCTTGCATATGCAATTACATCACTTTGATTTCCTGACTTTAATAATATGTCTTCATACATATTTCGGCCTTTTTCTGGTATCAGCCCATCAGCAGATCCGTAGCCTTTTAAAGTTGGATATCCTGCACAAGGTGCTATTGCTGCCCACTTTTCTGGATAAGTAGCGCCTAGGAACCAGGTGCCGTGTCCGCCCATGGAATGACCAGTTAAGTAAATTTTTTGGCTGTCTGGCTTTAACGTTTGTTGGGCAAGGTCGAGTACTTCTAAAGCGTCCATTCTGCCCCAATCCTCCCAGTTGAACCCGCGGGGGCGACGATTGGTCGGTGCGACAAGTGTTCCCCAATCCTTTGCTTGATAAGCCTGTGCTTGCCCTAAGGCTTCTACACCGGCACCATGTACTGAAAAGAAAAGTGCATCTCCTGCTTTTTCTCCTCCTAAGGCTGGATTTACGGCATAATATTGTAAACTATTATCTATTTTGCTGATGAATGTGATTCGATAGGGAGTATTTCCCGATACACTTCTCAGTGGTATTTTTTTCGTCTCGATCAACTTTTCTTTATCCCAGATAGCGATATCAGTTTGTACTTCACCTAAACTATTTATTGCAGATGCATCAATAGGAACGATAATTTTCCGTGTACTATTGGCCATAAGAACAGGTGCTGTTGAAATTACTTTTCTCCCTCCAGTATTGCTCTGAATTTTTATATTATGAATATTTTTATTACTTGTATTAATCAGAACTTGGCCGATAAGGAGATTCTGATTTTGTTTACCCTGTACGATATCTGGAAGTGTCAGGTCTTCGGTTGCTATCTGTATTTTGTTTTTTGGAAAACTGAGTGTCGCAGCTATAAATGAACCTCTTACATAAAATTCGTTTAAGCCTTTCTTCAACTGGACGGGAATATATAGCCAGCCCATACGATAGGGGTCGCCAGTATGCATTTCACCATTAATAAGAACTGCGCTATTCCCTCTGATATTGAGTAGAGCGGCCTGTTCTTTATTTGAATGGTAAGTAAGATAAAGATAGCTCGGGCGCGGCCCTCTATATGTTGATGCGGCAGATGTTGTGTTCTGACTTTGCTGTGCAATACGACCTGGTCCTGGTGGATTATTGGGTTGCTGTAGGTTGGTCGCTGTATTTTGTTGACGTCTAAAGAAGCCACTAGTATCGGCTTTTACAATAGTCCATAAAGCTTTATCATCTTTGCCATCTAAAGTTGTTCCTGCCACAGGGGTGGATAATTTATGCTGGTAAAAATACCAGAGTAGTTCGTCTGTATATATGGCTTCCCTTCCATAGGTAAAGGATGCTTCTATGCTAAGCCCTTCTGTAAAGCGATGTATGTTTTGTGCCGAAGAAGGTATGATTATTAAACTTAAAAACAAGATTATGAAAATCGATTTTATATTTAAGAGTGATTGCTGGTATTGCATGTTGAAAAAGGTTTAGTAAATCTAATATACATATCTTTATTGAGCTCCTCTTCATTCTTGATGTGAATTCAATGTTTTTGCGTCTGAGTGGATCAATGTCGTCTTATAAATAAATATTATTCGGGTTATTTTTTGCAATGGCGAAACCTATTATTTGTCGTAAATTTGTATCATTACTTTGTTGCAATCTATTGATAAAGTAATGTTTTATACTATTTAGTAGTATCATAGACGTAGGTCACTTAGCTTTTACTGTACTCGTAAATTGCTAATTTATCTGAATATGTTAAAGTAAAGTTGAAGTGAAGGAAGTAGAAAATAAAGGAACTTATTGGGTGATGTGCCGGGAATGCTTGGGACGCGGAAAAAAAAGACGTAAGCTTAGTAAGAAAGTACGGTTAAATTACCAGCTTGCATGCGATCAATTTGAAACAATGAAAGGTGAGGGCAATGTACCTGTTCGCCCTAAAGGTCATCAATATACTTGTTTGCACTGTAATGGTTCGGGCTTGATTCTGTCTAACGAACCAGTTATACCTGACGAAGAGCATTATCCACATGTTGCTATTATTGGTGCGGGTATTGGTGGTATTGCGCTAGCGGTGGCGTGTATGCACCGTGGTATTCCTTTTACGCTTTATGAACGCGATCGTGACTTTAGCACTAGGTCTCAGGGTTATGGACTTACTTTGCAACAGGCTAGTAAAGCTATTTCTTCATTAGGTATTTTAACTTTGGACGAAGGTGTGGTTTCCACAAAGCATGTGGTTCATACAACTGCAGGTGAAGTGATAGGTGAGTGGGGGATGAGGAAATGGTTGTCTTCGGATGTTGAGATGGTTGCGAAACGTTCGAATGTACATATAGCCCGTCAATCACTACGGCAGGCACTTTTACAGCAGCTTGGTGGAAATGATAGAATTAAGTGGGCACATCAATTGGTGAATTTTAAGCAAGACGAGAACGGGAGGGCTGTCTTAGATTTCCAAGTGAACGGTGAAATCATAACTTCGAAAGCCGATTTAGTAGTTGGTGCAGATGGTATTCGAAGTTCTGTCCGCAAGTTATTGCTTGGTGATGATGTGAATCCTTTACGTTATCTTGATTGTATGGTGATATTGGGTATTTGTTCTTTGAGTGCGCTCAATAATATCACAAGCACTTTATTGGACGGTGCGACGGTTTTTCAAACAGCTAATGGAAATGATCGTATTTATATCATGCCCTATACTTCAGATTCTGTTATGTGGCAACTTAGTTTTCCTGTCTCTGAAAATGAAGCAAAAGCTTTAAGTTTACAGGGACCGCAGGCCCTTAAAGAGGAGGCATGCCGCAAGGCGCCATGGCACGATCCTATTCCTCAGATTCTAGCTGCTACCGAGGTTGATCTTATTTCAGGTTATCCTGTGTATGATCGAGCGTTACTTGAAGCGGGGCTTATGGATAATGGGAAGCAGGTAACATTAATCGGAGATGCGGCCCATCCTATGAGTCCCTTTAAAGGACAAGGGGCAAATCAAGCCTTACTGGACGCATTGGCATTAGCGCGGGGTATTTCAAAAGGATGTGGATCATCTCATTGGAAAAAAACTGGAATAAGGGAATCCGTGTTGATGGAGTATGAGTCAGAAATGATAACACGGAGTGCTGTCAAAGTGAAGGATTCTGCAGATGCTGCGAAATTTCTGCATTCAGAAATGGTACTTTTTGAAAGTGATGCGCCTAGAGGGAGCTGTGTAAAGAAAATTGAATAGGATTTAATTTAGTTTTCTTTAATATGAGTTTTCTGTGATTTAATGAACGTTTTCCTATCTCAACATTAGTAAAAAACAATTCTCAAGGTTATAATCAATATGCTTTTCAATCAATTTGATTGATTAACTCCTATTTTATCTAAGAGTAATTTGATCAGATCAAATTCTGCTTGCCATACATTCTGTTTGGCTTTATGATAGGAGAGAATTGATTGATTGTAATCTGATAACATGGAGCGTCCCTCTCGATATCGTGATTCTTGTTCTTTTTTTTCTTGTGCTGCCAATTGTTCAATATTATGAAAGCGGAAGAGTTTTTGTTGTGCAGTCTTAATTTTAACAATTTGCTGTTGCGCATTGATCTGGTCGATTTGCTGTTCCTGATGTAATTGTAATTCCAATACACCTGAATTTAATATTTCTTTTTTCAAGGTTGGCTGTGCGGTAAAATAAGCGGATAAGGGTATGCGAAGCACTAGATTGATGTAACTATTTCCATACCACGAATGGCCTCTATCCAAGCGGAATTCATTACTAAAATACTGTTTCCCTAGGTAGGCGTTTGTTGATAGGGTCGGCAACAGCTGTTTTTTGACACCTTGCATCTGTAATTTGTTGATCTGTTGATCTAATTCTAATGACTTAATGGTATAATTTTCCTGTTGCAAATTTTTGACGAAAGAACAGATTTCCTCGATATTTGAATTTAAGGATTGTGTTTGAGCGAGATCGGTATACTTTCTTAACTCTAAGTCAGCATCTTCTAGAACCGACCAAGCATCGTATAGTCCGATCAGATGCTGTTCATATTCTTGTTGCGCATTTAAATACTGACTAGATGGGAGACGTCCAGCTTCATAACGAGCTTTGCTAATTTTCAAAATTTCATTATAAGAAGCAGAATCCTGTAATGCGAGCTCATACTGTTGTGTTGCAAGTACAACAGAAGCATAAGCTAGTGTAGCATTTTTTTTCCACTCTTGTATATGTTGCTCTTTGTTGATATCTTCTTTTTGTATTTCAAATGATTTTTGTTTCTCATCGAGCTTTCGTTTTGGATCAAATAAATTCCATTCCATCTGTATTCCCGCTTTGGAAGACCATTTTGTGGCAAATTTTAAAGGAAGTATAGCACCTTCCAATGCATTCGGATCAAATGCAATTGCCGGGACTGGCGTGGTCGGGATAATAAGATTCCGTTGCAGGTTAGCATCTATGTAAAATACCGGAATACGAGTATTTCTTAATTCTTTTAATTCCTGTATTTTAATTCCTCTTTTTAAAAGATCTTGTTGGTATATGAGGTTTTTATCAACCTCTTTCCATAGTTGTGCAATGCTCAATTTTTGTGCTTGAACGAAGATTGGAAAAATTGTTAGTATAGTAAATAGGATCTTCTTCATGTTAAAAAACAGATGCCGGTTCTAATTTGGTTATTTTTCTAACTGCAAATAATGAACCGCCAATTGAAATAAGCAATGTAATGAATAGTAGAAACAAGGCAAAAAGTGGGGAAATATCAATTACTAATCCAGCACCGGCAACACCGAATTTAAATCCTGCCAATAAAAACATGGCAATAAGATAGCCAATGACAGCATATAAAAATGCTTGAGCAATAATAAGTTTATTTACATAGCTTTTTTTTGCTCCGATCGCTTTTAGCGTCCCATAATCTTTAATTCTATCTAAAGCAGATGAATATAAGGTAAGTCCGATAATGAAAAAGCCACTAATCATAGCGAAAAGGACAAGAGTTCCAAAGCTCATTCCCATATTGGAGGTAATCAAGATTTCTTTGATTGTAGACTGTTGCAATTTCTTGGCATCCCAAGCACGGAGCTGTGGAAATAATTGCTGAATATCGTTGCGTACCTTTTCCTTATCTGTTCCGGGCTTTAATCTTGCAATAATGATGTTGACTTTAAAAGGAGATACATTTCCCAGAAATATGGCATTTTCCATAGAGGTATACATTAAACTTGCTCCGAAAGCTTGCGCTTGCTTTGTTATTACACTAATTTTGGCACTTTGACCATTGATTTCTATGGCTTTATCGACAAATAAATTTGTATTCCATGTTTTTGAACTGAAAAACTCGGCCGACACTGTACTTGGAGTTGTTAATGAAGATAAATTTCCTTCCTTTATCCTTTCGGTCTTAGGGCCCATAACAAAGTCTGGAGCATCGGCACCAATTAGCGTTACTGAAGCCGTTTTTCCATCTAAAAAAGTTGCTCGTGCTGGTGCTAATATTACAGGGTAGGTATGCTCAATATCGTTTAAGCTCCCTATTTGCTGAACCAGTCGCTTATCGATACTATTTACAGCATTTATATTGTTACTCTGTGCTTCAATAATCCATAGATCATTTTCTTGAACAGGAGCATTGCCCACTAGATTTCCCATTAGCCCCATCAGAAAAAAAAGGAGCCCGAGCTGTTGTCCGATTAGAAAGATACTGATGACAATTGCCGTAATGATTCCTACACTTTTTGCGCGATCATATTTGATGAATTTAAAAGCTAATGCTAACATGCTATTTCATCTTTATTGTACAGTCTACCTTGGCATTGATAGGTAGTTGATTATTGTTATTTACCTGTATTTTTATTTTTCGAACACGGCGGTCTTCTCCTTCATTTGCGGTTTCATATAGAATCGATTTGTTCGATAAGATGGGGCTTATGTAGAAGATCTGTCCCGTAGTAGGATTATCTTTTCTGCCTACCGGCAGGATAGTTACCGATTGACCAATTTTAACATCCTGAGCAAATAATTCATCGACTTCGGCTTCAATAATTGGGTTTGAAACATTTACTATTTTTCCAAGCTCATTTGCATTGCCGACACTTTGACCAACTTTGGCAGTTAGATCCATAATAATTCCTGATTTACGTGCCTTTATGTTGAAATCATTCTCCTGATTCTGTATTTTTTGAATCTGTAAATATTGTTCATGTTCTTTTATCTGCTGCGCTCTGCGCTTTTCTTGAAGACCTTTTAACGTTAATTCTTGTTGTCGCCAACTGGTAAGATCCGTTTCCATTACCTCTTTTGACTCTGCATTTTGGGCAAACAGACGTTTAGAAGTTTCATATTTAGCTTGCAATTCTTTTAGATTTAAGTTTGCTTTTTCAATATCCTCAACTGTAGTTCTGTTTTCGGTGACTGCCGCATTTAACTTTGTTTGCTCTTGCTCGATATCTAATGTAATATTGCCTTTATCAAGTAGGACAAGAAGCTCTCCTGCCTGAACTGTATCTCCCTCTTTAATCAGTACCTGTTTAATAATTGCAGCGGTTGTGCTAGCAATAATGGCCCAATCTTCTGAAGGAATTATCTTACCAATCGCTTTTATTTCGGTTATATCTTGTAAGATTTGTTTATTAGTATGTGATGTTTTCGGCTTCTTATCCGAAGTGCAGGCCATTGTCATCATTACAATAGCTATAGTTATCGCGATTCTATTTGTAATCTTGTTCATTATTAATCACATCTGAAACTTTTCCTTCTTCTACATATATTACTTTATCTGCATATTTGCGCAGACGTAAATCATGGGTAACAATAATGACTGCCTTGTTTTTGGAAGCTAGTGTTTTTAGTTCTTGCATAATGCTTGTGGCACTTTTAGCATCAAGCGATGCGGTTGGTTCGTCACATAGGATCATTGCAGGATTAGTCACCAAAGCACGCGCAATTGCTACGCGTTGTTTCTGTCCCCCACTTAATCTTTTCGGAAGTGTCTTCATTTTAGTTGATAATCCTACTTCATCCAAAGCTCTGCTTGCACGGACGATAGCTTCCTTTTTTGTAATGCCTTGCAAAATGAGTGGTTGGATTACATTTTCTAAAGCATTTAATGGTTCTATAAGATTAAACTGTTGAAATACAAAACCGATTTCATGTAACCGTAATTGTGCTAAATCGGATTCCTTTAAGTTGTTAACATGTGTTTCTTTATAAAAAACATCACCAGCGGTAGGATAGATCACAAAGCCTAAAATTGATAATAGTGTTGTCTTTCCACTACCCGAAGGCCCCATTATTAAAGTCAATTTATTTGTCTCAAAACTAACATTGGTAGTATCTAATGCAGTTATAACAGAATCGCCTGTCTTGTAAATTTTTTTAACGTTTTTTAGTGTGACGATTCCTTGTTGCATGTCGAATTTTTATTAAAACAAGTGTTAAGAGGCAATGTTTGCACCGACTTACACGAATATCGATAAAATTTTATAGAAAGTGATAGATAAACGATCATTTAACTGGGATACCCGAACTTAAAATTTTGGAAGTAATGAACTTTGATATTTTTTATGTGATCATAAGGATAGACTTTCTAAGCTTGTGTTTCTTAAAAAGGATTGTTATAATTTTTTAAGATTATAATGATGTGTGTATCAAGACGTTTTTCTTGTAATATTGATAAATAATAACCAAATTAGTTTCATAATACAACCAACAAAAATCATATAGGAAGTAGTTCAAGATCAAAAGAAAATATTGCTTGAGAGAAGATATATGAGTATAAACCTGATAATCTAAAATGATATTATGCAGTACCGAAATCGTATAGAGACAACCAGCCCATAACATGAGTTTTCCGTTATTGGTATTGTGTTACGAATTTTCATTGCGAATATTTAAAGATGTTGTTAAATAGATTCTTGGTTGTGTAGGCTTATGTATCTTAAAAAACTGGAATAAATACCATTTTGTTAATTAAATTTATATTTAAATGAATACAGTAAAAAGATATGCTTTAGTTGGAATTGTCACAGTGACGTTATTTTCCTTTTCTGCTTATGGCCAATTAGCGTATCCGCCAGAGGTACAGAAATGGGATGCTGATGCATTGGGAAATCATCGGGCGATAGTGAGGGTAAATAGTCAAGAAAAAGAGGTACAGGTCGTTTTGCCTTGGCGTAACCGTTGGATGGAACCTAAGCAGCAACTTATCATGGTAGATAGTGCAAGTAACAAAAAGTTAGTTCCCAATACTTATTTGTGGATCAATGCTGAATCGGGGGCTTTTCGCTTTAATCCTTTAGCAAATCATGGAACGTACTACATTTATTATTTACCCTATAAAATGGGGGGACGCAGTGCTAATTACCCTGATGCCATCTACCTCAAGAATCCTATTGCAGCACCTTCGGATGCAAAACCTGAAATTCAAAATTCGAAAGGTGTTTCATTTGATCGTTTCGAATCGGTGGATCACTATAATAGTAATGATCCTATGGAAATTCTTGCAACTCAGAAAGAGATCGAAGCATTTGTTTCCCATAATGCTAAGAAATCCTATTATGTATTTCCGGAGTTAAGGGAATTTCCTGTAAAAATGGAAAAACAATTACCCCAGCGCTGGATAGGCATTGACAGACCTCGTGATCGTATTTATGGACACGCAAAACGAGGTGAATATTATGCTTTTCAAGTTGCTCTTTGGTCTTCTAAGCATGATTTAAGGGATGTAAAGATTTCATTTTCAGACTTTAAATCTAAGGATGGATCGTTGATCACTGCAGAGAACTTGAACTGTCTAAATACGCAAGGTATTGATTATACTGGACAACCGATGAAATTAAAAGTTTCTGTTCCGATAAATAATATCCAGTCGCTTTGGTGTGGTCTTCAAGTTCCTGAAACTATAGGTGCTGGAGTGTATGAAGGAACAGTAAAAGTAAAACCAGCCAATGCTGAGGAACAAGTGATAAACGTTATTGTAGAAGTTACAGCCGATCTGATTCAGGATCATGGTGCGGATGAACCTTGGAATATGACACGCCTTCCGTGGTTGAACTCTACTTTAGCACAAAAGAATACACTTATCGCGCCATATACAGCACTGCAGATGAAAGCTGATTCTACTTTACAAATATTGGGGAGAGCGGTTAAATTGAGTGCATCGGGATTACCCGGACAGATCAGCACGTTTTTTACACCGGAATTAACGGAAATTTCAGATAAACCAAATAATCTTCTAGATGGACCTATGCAGTTTAATCTTTATGGAGCCATTGATGGAAGAGCTATAAAAATGAATAATAGTGGAATTAAGTTTGTCGAAAGAAATGAAGGCCAATATTGTTGGACAGCAATGAATAGTTCTCCACAACTTAACATGGAAGTAAATGGACGTCTGGAATTTGATGGTTACTTACATTACGAAGTTAAGCTAACTGCTCAGGAGGATGTTTCATTAAAAGATATCCAGATGCATATTCCGATGCAGTCCCAATATGCAACCTATTTTATGGGTTTGGGAGAAAAAGGAGGGAAAAGGCCTAATAAACTGACTTGGAAATGGGATGTGGCCAATAAAAATCAGGATGGTGGCTGGATAGGAGCTGTTCATGCCGGAATACAGTTTTCACTTCGTGACGAACATTATTCAAGACCGCTCAATACTAATTTTTACCTGCAAAAACCATTGGTATTACCAAAATCTTGGGGTAACGACAATAAAGGTGGAATCAATATTATAGAAGAAGGAAACTCAGTTGTAGTAAATAATTATAGTGGTGAACGAATATTGAAAAAAGGAGATATTCTCTACTATAATTTTAATTTACTGATTACCCCTTTTCATCCGTTGAATACCGAAGCCCAATGGAACGAACGTTATTATCATGCTTATAAACCTGTGGATTCGGTTGTACAGAGTGGATCTAATGTGATTAATATACATCATGCTAATGAAATAAATCCCTACATCAATTATCCTTTTATTGCTACTAAGGAAATGAAGCATTATGTAGATGAAGCCCATCAAGCAGGATTGAAAGTGAAAATATATAATACGGTTAGGGAAGTTTCCAACAGAGTCTATGAACTGTATCCGTTAAGAAGCTTAGGGCATGAGGTATTCTCCTCTGGTAAAGGACAGGGATATTCATGGCTACAGGAACATTTGGGAAGTGATTATATTGCTGCTTGGTATGTGCCTCAATTTAAGGATGCTGCAATCATCAACAGTGGAATGAATAGATGGCATAACTACTATGTTGAAGGTATGAACTGGTTGGTCGATCGTATTGGTATTGATGGTATTTATCTCGATGACGTTGCATTTGATCGGATCACGATGAAACGCATAAAAAGGGTACTAACTAAAAATGGTAAAGCTGGATTAATTGATCTACACTCCGCTAATCAGTTTAATAAGAGTGATGGTTTTAATAACAGTGCAAATCTTTATTTGGAACATTTTCCTTATCTCAATAGACTGTGGTTTGGTGAATATTTTGATTATGAAAACAATCAACCGGACTTTTTTTTAACAGAGGTGAGCGGTATTCCATTTGGATTGATGGGGGAAATGTTACAGGACGGTGGAAATCCTTGGCGAGGCATGATCTATGGTATGACTAACCGTATGCCTTATCAAAAATTAACACCTGCCGGACTGTGGAAAGCATGGGATGATTTTGGTATCAAAGGAAGTAAAATGATCGGTTACTGGTCTCCAAATATCCCTATAAAAACGAATAAAGAGAATGTTTTGACTACTGTTTTTCAAAAAAGAAATAAAACTATGCTGGCAATCGCGAGCTGGGCTCCGGAAAATACCGCAGTTAAATTGGAGATTGATTGGAGTAAATTGGGCGTAAATCCACAGAAAGCAAACATATATGCTCCAGCAATACCTCTTTTTCAAGTTGAGGGAAGATATAAAGCTGATGACCTAATTATGATCGAAAAAGGCAAGGGTATGATCCTCATTATTGAGGAATCTACTGAAAGGTAGTCGTTTTCAATTGCAACAGGTAAAAAAATCAAATTAAATCTGGAAATATATATGAGAAACTTTTACAGCAGATAGCCGCAGAAAAGTTAGGAGAGAACATAACAATTTTAAGCAATGTTGTGTCAGAAAGAGCATGTAAGATGGAACAGCAGATTCGAGAAGGACGATTGGAGAGGTACTGGCCAGAGCTCATACGTGCTG
Source organism: Sphingobacterium sp. B16(2022) (assembly GCF_012030425.1). Taxonomy (GTDB): domain Bacteria; phylum Bacteroidota; class Bacteroidia; order Sphingobacteriales; family Sphingobacteriaceae; genus Sphingobacterium; species Sphingobacterium anhuiense. The sequence continues at coordinate 127,925 of NZ_JAAUVN010000005.1, forward strand.
TGTATTTTTCATTAGATGATAGGATGTTTTAGTATTATTGATTCTGCCATAAAAAAAGTGTAACAAAATTGATAAAGATGCGACTAATACAAAAATAACTTTATTAATTATGAAGCAGATTCTTTATGCAATTGTATTTGTAATTTTGGGTATGTCAAATACGCAAGCACAGATCAAAGGCGATTGGACCGGTACATTGGATTACCAAGGTACTGCAATTGCCATTATTTTTCACTTAACCGAGACCGACGGTAAAGTTCAGGGTACTATGGATGTTCCACTTCAGGGGGCTGTTGGAATTCCCCTGTCTGTTGTCACTTTCGAAAACAAGCAACTTGTTTTGAGTATTGAGCAAGCAGGAATTAAGTATAGTGGTAAATTGGAAAATGGAAAAATCACAGGTACATATACACAAGGTGACGCCAAGCTACCTTTAATTTTGGAAAATAAAGTAATCACTAAGCCTGGCGATACTACATTGGTATCTACCAAAGAACAGTTAGCAACACTTATTGCATTGGACAAAGGTAATTTTAAATATCAGGTTGAAGATTATTTTGCGAAACCAAAGCTATCCGGTTTTCAGTTATCTCCAAATGGTAAATATATCTCATATCGCGAGAAGGATGATAAGAATAAACGCCATGTAATGGTAAAAGAAGTCGCTACTGGTAAAGTTATTCGGGCTATTGAAGAAAAAAATGAGCTGATCCGCGGTATGGGTTGGATTAATGATGATCGTTTAGTGTACGTCATGGATCAGGGTGGTAACGAGAATTACCATCTTTATGCAATAAATATTGATGGAACTAATAATATTGACTTGACACCTTTTGAAAATATTCAAGCATCGATTTTGAATATGTTGAAGGAACAAAAGGATTTTATTATTATCCAGATGAATAAAGATAATAAACAGGTATTCGAACCTTATAAAGTTAATATTCAAACTGGGGTAATGGAAAAACTATTTACGAATGAAGATCCTGCAAATGCAATAGTTGGTTATGAATTTGATAAGGATGGTAACCTTCGTGGATATGCAAAGATGCAGAATGGTATAAATAGTCAATTTTTTTATAAGCCTCAAGGTGCCACAAATTTTGAACTTTTCCATACGACTAAGTGGGATGAAACATTTAGTGTTGTATCGTTTAACTATGCTTCTAAGAATTCCGATGAAGCTTATGTCTTAACTAATTTGGATTCCGACAAATCTCGAATTGTTTTGTACGATCTTAAAAATAAAAAGATATTAAGAGAAATCTACGCCAATGAAGAATATGATGCGAATCTAATTTCTCTTTCAAGAAAGCGCAATTGGGAAATTGACTTTGTGGGATATGAAGGAGAAAAGGTAATTATAAAACCGGTCAGCGAGACTTTTAAGAAAATTTATAAAAATCTGGAAAGCCAATTTAAAGGTTATGAGTTCTCGATTGCTGGTAAAACAGACAATGAAGATCAATTGTTAGTTGTTGTTCAAAGCGACAAACTTTATGGGCGTTATTATCATTATGATACCAAAAGTGGTAAAGCGACTCTATTAGTGGATTTGATGCCACAATTGAAAGAAGAGGATATGGCAGTGATGCGTCCAATTACTTTTAAATCCCGTGATGGAATGACTATTCATGGATATATCACATTGCCTAAAGTAGCTCTTGATGGTAAAAAAGTTCCTTTGATCGTAAACCCACATGGTGGTCCTCAGGGAATACGCGATAGCTGGGGCTTTAATCCCGAAACACAATTGTTCGCAAGCCGAGGATATGCAACCCTTCAAGTGAATTTCCGTATATCTGGTGGATATGGAAAAGAATTCCTTCGTGCCGGTTTTAAGCAAATAGGTCGTAAAGCGATGGATGATGTTGAAGATGGTGTACAATATGCTATTGAGCAAGGTTGGGTTGATAAAAGTAATGTCGCGATCTATGGAGCTAGTCATGGTGGATACGCTGTACTAAGAGGTTTAGAAAAGACACCTGATCTGTATAAAGCGGGAGTTGATTATGTTGGTGTTTCTAATATTTTTACACTTATGAGTTCGATTCCTGAGTATTGGAAACCTTATAAAGAAATGTTATATGAAATATGGTATGATCTGGATAAAGAAGATGAAGCTGCAATCGCGAAAGAAGTATCACCAATTTTTCATATTGATGCAATCAAATCACCTTTATTTGTCGTACAAGGAGCAAATGACCCACGCGTTAAAATTGCTGAAGCTGATCAGATTGTAAAAGCTTTGCGGGATAAGGGTGTTGATGTACCCTATATGGTTAAATATGATGAAGGACATGGTTTTGGTAAAGAAGAAAATCAGATCGAGTTTTATAAAGCGATGATGGGATTCTTTAGTAAACATCTTCACTAATCAGGATCAAGATTATTTTATTAGAAAGCTGTCTTCTTTTATAAGGAAGACAGCTTTTTTATGTTAAAGCCGAGAGCCGATATTCGTTTGGACTAAGGCCTACATTCTTCTTGAAAAACCTTGAAAAATGTTGAGGATATTTAAATCCTAATTCATATGCAATTTCATTGATTGATTTACTTCGGTTGTAAATTTTATTTTTAGCTTCATCAATGATCTTATCCTTTATATATTCCTGTGCTGATTTGCCAGCTTCTTTTTTGATTAGGTCTCCAAAATAATTGGGTGATATGTTTAGTTTATCTGCAAAATACGCCACGGAAGGAATACCGTTTTCAATTAAATTATCACACTTGAAATAATGATTTAATAGCTGTTTAAAATTCTTTACCATCCCCCGATTAATATGATCTGGAACGCTGAATTGACGATCATAGAATCTTTCACAATAATTTAAAAACAACTCGACATTCGAGATTAATAGTTTTTTGCTGTGCTTGTCTATGGGTTGACTTAATTCATATTCGATTTTTGCGAAACAGTCAGATACGATCTTACATTCATTTGGAGTTAATAGCAATACTTGATGACTGTTATTTTGAAAAAAATGATAAACATTTAAATGTTCAGTAAGTGCTGTTCCTGCAATCAGATCCGGATGAAATACTAAGGCATGCCCTTTTCTAAAAACCTGATCGGCCGTATTTTCGATTCCGATCGTGTTGCCCGGAGCAATAAAAGAAAGCTTGCCTTCATGATTATCAAGTATAGATAGTGCAATACAATATAAATCCAAATGGACATTGCAATCTGGACGTAAGGTTGCTTTAGACCAGTCAACGATATTAACTAACGGATGGCGCACTTCAAAATGATTGAAAATGTTGAATGCATAAACGCTATTTAGATGAGTGATTTTTTTCATATTACTTACATTTATGATTTGATCAATTTTTGCCATTTAAGATAGGTTCCTGATCTCCATAACCATTCGATCGGACCGTAACGAAATTTCTGTAGCCACATATGACTTAACTGAATCTGGAGCATAGTATAGCCTAAACAGATCATAACGCTTAGAAATATACCAAGATCATATAGACCAAAGCCATATCCATAGAATATAAATACACCTAAGATCGACTGTACCATATAATTGGTCAGCCCCATTCGACCATAGCTTTCAAGTTTTGAAAGTTTCTTTTGCATCGTTTCTTTACTGTAAATAACTATGATGACAGCTAACCATAAATATGCTGCTAATAGGTTAATGAGATTATCTAAGGGAATTACTAGCCATTCAGCAATTGGATTACCATGTTGTGCCGGTAAGATCGGTTTTATAATATAAAGTAATATAACGGCACCTAAGGCCATCCAAGCTAAGCGATAAATCTGATTTTTGTATTTTTCAAGTTTTTCAAATAAACGTAAACGACCTGCCAATAATCCAAGAATAAAAAAGCCCATTGTCATATAGCCTCGTCCATATTCCCCAAATTGGAAGTTGAATTTAAAATGTAACTGTTCACTAAGGTTGTGCTGTATGTTTGTTAAAATCGATCCATTGAAAAATATTTCTTGCCAACGGCCTCTTCTTTCAGTCATCGTTTCAGTAATAGTTGATAGAATCTCTGGAGCAATTGATTTGTAAACAATGTTAGATAGCTGTGCACCGCCCAATAAAAAGAAAATCGAGATCGCAATCAACCATTTGTTGGATAATTTATACATAAAGATCAGCGGTACACCCAATAGCGCATAGATGATCAAGATATCATTTCGAAAAAGAGCGCTATGTATAAGACCGATGATAAATAGGATAATAAGACGCCAGAAAAATCGACCACGAAAATCAATACCTTTCTTAGCAGCATTATCCATTTGTATAAAGAAACTCAAGCCGAATAAAAAAGAAAAGATAATAAAGAATTTCCCCATGATGAAATACTGCAATATCCAGCTTAAGATCGAGTCCATTGTACCGATCCAGGGCAATGGTGGTGGGGCAGTACTAGTGAATGCACCGAAATGCTGTAAGGCATGTGTCATACAAATACCGATTAGAGTAATACCCCTAATAGCATCTATGACAGTTATTCTATTGTTTGTAATTGCTTGTTTTGCTACTGGTTCCATAAACTATCTTGTAATAGGTAGTCGCAAAAATGTGGAAATTTATTAATGCCTATATGTAGGGATGGAACAAAGCGAAATATTGATTACTGAATACGAAAAATCTGAGAAATAAACGACGATGGTTTTACATATTTACCATCCATTCTTTAAAATCTGAAGCTTTATTTTTACTGACATAAATGCGTTCAGGGGTTTCTGTATCAAGTGTAATAAGTAAGCGGTTATCAAACCAGATGGTGATGCTCTCGACTGAATTTCTTGCAATAATGAACTGTTTGTTAGCACGATAAAAGTTCTTAGGATTTAAAGTAATATAGAGTTGCTCGAGTGTTCTTGAATAAGGATATTTACTGCCATCTTTGAGATAGATATGGGTACTTTTATCTGTTGTGTAAAAAAAAGAAACAGTCTGTAGGTCAATTGGAATTAATCTGTCTTGAACAGGAATTAAGATTTTATCTTTATAATGTTTGGCAGGAGCTAATTGCGTAATCTTTGAGATATAGGCTACTAGATCTGATTGTGTAAAACGTTGAAATTTTTGCAACGCGCGGTCAAGATCATTTTTCTTTATTGGTTTTAGCAAATAATCAATACTGTTGACCTTGAAGGCTTCAATAGCATATTCATCATAAGCAGTAGTAAAGATTATAGGAATTTCGACCTCAACATGATTGAAGATAAGAAATGCCGCACCATCAGAAAGATGAATATCCATTAAAATGAGATCCGGCGGTGGATTTGTAGTTAACCAGTTAATGGTCTGGCTGACACTTTCTGTATTACCTAATACCTGAATAGTGGGATCAATTTCTTTTAATATCTCAACCAAGCTTTCATAAGCTGCAGTTTCGTCTTCAACAATTAATACCTGCATCAATAATTACTTTAAGGGTAAATAAACTGTAAATGTTTTGCCATTATCTTCAATATGTATCGGTTTTTCCAGTAATAATATAAATCTACTTTCTAGATTTTTAAGACCTGTTCCGTTACTGACGGGTGCGACCAATTTAGGGTAAATAGGATTTGAAACAACAAGTTCATTGCGGTCATTGAAGTAAATATCAATGATCATTTTATGATCGCTGTCAATGATATTATGTACAACAATGTTATCCAATAAAGGGAGGATAGATAACACTGGTAATTTATAGTCCAATACTTCATCACTTATATCAACGTTATAGGTCAATTTATTGGCAAAACGAACTTCCATCATATATTTAAAAGCATCTACGAAAGCAAGCTCTTCTCTCAAAGTAACCAGACCTTTTTTGTCACTCTGCAGAATGTATCGGAATACATCAGATAATTTGTTAACATAAGTTAAAGTGACTTCATCATTCTTTTTTCGAATTAAAGAAGTTAGACCATTTAGGGAATTAAAAAAGAAATGTGGGTTGATCTGATTGGTAAGTGCATCATAGCGGCTCTGTAGATTTTTCATGGTTAGCTCCTCAATCTGCTGTTCTTTTTTTCTCTTATCGCGATAGAGCTGTATAATGTACCCCACGAGCGAACTCAGGATAGAAACAACAAAGAATTGAAAGAGTACAAGACTTCCAAAATGCCTCACTTTGGTAAATAGTAAAAATGAAATACCGCCATATACAACGTAGCCGCTAGCTGATATCAAAAGATTGTAAGCGATCCGTTTTTTTAAGGTTGAAGATCGAAGATAAGTCAGATTGCTTTTAATCAAAATAAAAACCAATGAGACAAAGAACAGGTAGCGAAATAAGAAAAAGATGATATGCTGCATTTTTCTTGTTTCTTCTAATCCTCTTAATTCAAAAGGTAACCAGGTGATATCCGGGTATATAATAAATGTTGCGGCAGCGATACTGATTAATAAGACCTGCCATGAACTGTATTTTGCTAACAATATTTTTTTGATTTTGTACAACAATAAATAGTACTATTTATAAAGATACAACCTTCTGTTTCGAAAATAAATACCTGACCCGACTAAAACGAAAAATAAAGGATGAAGACGAAAGTATATTTTGTAATACACCATTCCCTTAAGCATGTAAATAGAGTTATGCTGTTTATTTTTATAAATATCCATCAGTCCTTACATGATTTTTATAAACAAAATCATGTACAATGATGTCTGTTTAATAGAGAATGAATAAGCATCGGTAATAATGGTAAGTGAAACCGTAATCTGTATACACGACTATTCAATACTATAGCTGAACTTTGCATTGTAATACCTGTTTAAGATCTTAAAAGAAAAAGTAGCGATTGTAAAAAATACTTATTGTCAGTATAAAAATATTAAATCATGGAAAAAAGGAATTTAGGAAATAATAAACTTGAAGTATCAGCTTTGGGTTTGGGTTGCATGGGGTTAAGTTTTGGTTATGGACCTGCTACAGATAAGCAAGAGGCTATTAGCTTAATTCATAAAGCGTATGAAGCAGGGGTAACATTTTTTGATACCGCAGAATGTTATGGTCCCTTTATTAATGAAGAGCTACTAGGTGAAGCCTTGGTCCCTTTTCGCGACCAAGTAGTAATTGCAACCAAATTTGGGTTTCAGGAAGGTGATTCAAAAAAAGGATTGGATAGTAGTCCATCACGCATAAGAGCGGTAGCGGAAGCATCCATGAAAAGGCTTAAAACAGATTATATTGATTTATTTTATCAGCATAGAGTGGATCCGAATGTTCCGATGGAAGACGTTGCAGGAACTATTCGTGATCTGATAAATGAAGGAAAAATTAGACATTGGGGGCTTTCAGAAGCGGGTGCGGAGACGATTCGTAAAGCACATGCAGAGCAACCAGTAACTGCATTACAAAGTGAGTATTCGTTATTCTATCGGGATCCTGAAAAGGAAATTATACCTACTCTTGAAGAATTGGGTATAGGTTTTGTTCCTTTCAGCCCATTAGGAAAAGGATTTTTAACAGGTGCTATCAATGAATTAACACAGTTTGATCCCACAGATTTCAGAAATATAGTGCCTCGGTTTTCACAAGAGAATAGAAAAGCTAATGAAGCCTTGGTTGATTTGTTGAAAGTAATCGCTATTGATAAGGAGGCTACTCCGGCACAAATAGCATTAGCTTGGTTATTGGGACAAAAGTCATGGATAGTACCTATTCCAGGGACAACAAAAATCCATCGATTACAGGAGAATATCAGCGCATCTTATATCAGATTATCGGCTGCAGATATGGAACAGATTGAACAAGCTACTTCAAAAATTACGATCCAAGGAGCGCGGTATCCAGAAGCTTTACAAAATCGAGTAGGGAAATAAGTAATAAGGGTAGTTTTTTCCGTAATCCGTATACTAAAATAAAAACTGACGGTTTGATATTTGTCTAATAAATTGATTAATAATGAAAGCATTAACAAAATACGGATTACTATTAAGTTTAGCTTTATTATTGCTATTATCCTGTTCTCAGGCTAAAGAACCGATAAAAGAGCAGTCTAGCCCTGATCCAATAACAGACAAACCGCTTCATGATAAAAAGATATTAATCGTGTACTTATCGCGTACAAACAATACAAAGGCAGTTGCTCAGATCATCCACAAAGAAATAGGAGGTGATCTGGTGCCGATCGAATTAATGACAGCTTATCCACTGGATTATCAAAGTGTAGTAGATCAGGTTGCACGTGAAAATCAAGGAGGCTATTTGCCTCCTTTAAAAACGCAAATTGAGAATATAAAACAATATGATGTAATTTTTGTCGGGTTTCCTACTTGGGGAATGCAACTTCCTCCTCCAATCAAAAGCTTTTTGTCCCAAAATGATTTCAGTGGGAAAACGATTGTTCCTTTTAACACGAATGGCGGTTATGGTATTGGTAGCAGTTTTGAAACGTTAAGGCAATTATGTGCTAATAGTACCGTTTTAACAGGCTATTCTACTACAGACGGAAAGGAAAAAGAAGGACTTTTTTTGGTGATGAAAGGTGTAAAAGAAGAGCAGGTTAAAGCGGATATAAAGAAATGGCTAGCAACGATTAAGATAGATAATTAAAGATTAGGGGAGCTGGTCTAAGTATATGCTATTTATAATTATTAAATAGGAGAAGTATTTATCTGTAAGAATATAATCTGTAAATTAGTTTTGATATTTCAATAAATTATGAATTTTCAGCTGTCAGATAACAGTTAAATATGGTTGTAAGGTGATGGATAAGAGCATAGACTATGGCGTTTTTTTACCGAATAAATCCCTTTGCGATTATGTAGAAAGCTTTTGGTTTTTGCATAATCAATCTGATCAGGAAAAAGAAACAGTTGGTTTACCAGATGGACGAATTGATCTGATATTTTCTAAATCACCGGAAAATCCTTTTCAAATCATATTATTGGGACTTGGTACACAACATAAACCGGCGACTATTCCCGCACGTATAAAGATGTTTGTGGTAAGTTTTAAATTACTTGCTGTCGACTATATTTTGAAACAACCTATTTCCGATCTAGTGGATTCAGGCAAAGTGCTTCCAAGTGATTTTTGGGATTTTTCTGAAGATGATCTGCAAGATTTTAATTGTTTTATGAATAAAGCAACACTGACAATGGAGTCCTTAATTCCCCATCAAATCGATAAACGGAAACAGCACTTATTTGATTTAATTTATGCCTCGAAGGGATCCGTGAGTGTAAAAGAATTAGCAGAAAAAGTGATATGGAGCAGCCGTCAGATCAATAGGTATTTCAATCAGCAATTTGGTCTATCCCTGAAGGCATACTGCAATGTCTTACGCTTTCGAGCATCTCTGGATCATGTTGCACAGGGAAAATTGTTTCCTGAAGAGAATTTTTTTGATCAGACCCATTTTATAAAAGATATAAAAAAATTTTCTGGCGTAGTACCGAAAGAATTATTGAAGAATAAAAACGACCGATTTATACTATTATCTTCTCTTAACTCTGAATAATTTTACCACATCGTGTTAAAAGAAAAAGAATGTTAGTAGAAAATAAGAAAATTGCTATCGTCGGAGGTGGCGTTGGCGGGTTAACTTTAGCTCGTCTTTTACAGATGCAAAATGTGGAAGTAAATGTTTACGAAAGGGATATTAATCGTGAAGTGCGCGTGCAAGGATCTACGTTGGATCTTCATGAAGGTACTGGATTAAAAGCGATGAAGCGTGCAGGTCTTCTTCAAGAGTTTTATAAACATCACCGACCCACTGCAAGTAAATTGTTGCTTGTCGATCAGGATCTTAACATTCACATGGATGATCATGATCGTGAAATTGGAAAAGGAGAAGACCGACCTGAAATAGACCGCGGACCATTGCGTGATATTCTGTTAAATTCATTAAAACCCGATACTGTCATTTGGGACAGCCAATTTGTGTCCATGGAATCACATCAAGATGGATGGTATTTAAATTTTAAAAATGGCACAACTACATATGCAGATTTGGTAATTGCTGCCGATGGAGCTAATTCAAAAATTCGTCCGCTCATTAGTACTATTAAGCCTATATATTCTGGTATCACCTTGATTGAAGGTAATATCTATGATGCCGCTATTCATGCTCCAAAACTTGTTGAATTTGCGAAAGATGGAAAGGTGATGGCTTTTGGGCAGGGGCAATTTGTGGGATACGGATCTAAAGGTGATGGTTCGATTATGTTTGTTGCGAGCTTTAAATGTCCAGAACATTGGTTCAAAGAAAATGGAATAGATTTGAAAGACAAGCAGCAAGCGGATCAATGGTTCAGACAGGAGTTTGTGGAATGGAGTACAGCATGGTCTGAATTTTTTAGAAATGAGCATGTTCAGTTAATTTTACGTCCACAATACTACTTTCCGCTTGATCAATCTTGGGAAGCAAATCATAACCTGACTATGATTGGAGATGCGGCTCATCGGATGCCACCCTTTGCTGGTGAAGGTGCCAATGTTGCAATGCAAGATGCATTTGAATTGGCATCATGTCTTACCAGTGATAAATTTAGTGATTTAAAGAGTGCTATAGCATTTTTTGAAGCAGATATGATCAAGAGAGGTGCAGAGGCTACAGCAGATACTTTAAAGAATAGTGAAATTATGCATGCCAATAATGCATTAGAGCAAATGCTTACATTTTTTAATCTTACACATGAAGATTAGTAATATTGTATTTAAATGAGCAGGAAATAGTTTCTGCTTATTTAAATTTCGTGGGTGAGACGCCTATATATAGTTTGAAATCTTTTAAAAAATGGTTGTAATCATAATAACCAGATAAGAAAGAGTTCGACATGAAATCCTTTTGATAGTTGCTCTGCCACTCGCCATATATATAAATGAAGCGTTGTAAAGAAATGTATTTTTTAGGAGAAATTCCCATGTATTTTACAAAACTTCTCTGTAGCCATTTACGATTTATTTTTCCTCCCAAACCATGGATTATATCTGCTACAGATATATTTCCTTTTTTCTGTTCAATTTTATTTAAAGCTTCTTGAAGCAGAGAAGGTAGGTTTTCTGCTGGAGTATATGTGCGCATGGTGTTTTCCAGTAATTGCATACGATCTGCAACAGTTTTATTTTGATACAGTTTATCGATTAGCAATTTTGATTTTTCACTTATGATGTCAGTTAGGCTACAGACGGGATGTGAAAGAAAGAATTCTGGTGCTACATCAAAAATTTGATAAAAGGATGAAGGATGAAAACGTAATACAATAATATATTCAAGATCTTGAGGTAGTTGCCAGTAAGTATTCTGTATTGTCCCACAACATACCCATGCCGCATTTAATTTGATTGTTTGATCAGCCTTTTTAATATGAACGATATCCGTTTTATTAGGCATAAAAATTAAAGTAGGAAGACCGTCATTGAATAGTGCCTGGTTGCCTTCTAAGTCTTTGCATGAAAATACATATGCACCTAAGATGCATTCTGATTTAAAAAATAAATTAGAATCCCTCCAGTATCTTGTTGATTCTCCTATTATGGAATCAGATGGTTTAATATCTCCAAAAAAATTAATGGGCATAGTTTTACAAAAGTACTTAAAATATATTCAGTGCTATGTCGAATTATTGTCCAATTTTTACTTTTCTAGTTGTATTATGGTCATTAAATTTGTTTCAAACTATTACTTAATTAGTAGATTAGATGGATGTGTGCTCATTTAGAATCTTGATCCTGGTGAAGTGATATTTATTGGCTAAAAGCCTGATTGTAACAGATTGTAATAAAAATAAATGATATGATTTATAAGACAGAAGAAGAAGTAGCATTAATGCAAATAAGTGCAAAATTGACAAGTCAAACATTGGCTGCTATTGCATCGATTATTAGACCAGGTATCACAACACTTGATATCGATCGTTTTGCAAATGAATTTATTCGTGATCATGGTGCAATTCCTTCGTTTCATAATTTTGGTGGATTTCCATTCCATATCTGTGCTTCAGTAAATGATGCTATCGTGCATGGATTTCCAAATCATAATCCTTTGAAAGAGGGTGATTTAGTTTCCATAGATGTTGGAGCATTTAAAAACGGATTTCACGGAGATCAGGCATATACATTTATCATTGGTGAAGTTGTTCAAGAAGTAATTCAATTAGTCAAAATCACAAAGGAATCATTGATTAAAGGTATCGAGCAAGCTGTGCATGGTAATCGTATTGGCGATATAGGTTATGCAATAGCCTCTCATATTTCACCATATGGATATGGTTTAGTACGCGACTTGGTCGGTCATGGATTAGGACGTGATTTGCACGAAGGACCAGATATTCCTAACTATGGACAACGTGGTAAAGGTAAGGTCTTGAAAGAAAACTTAGTGATAGCAATTGAACCGATGATTAATTTAGGAACGGATGATAATTATACAGAGGAGGACGGTTGGACTATTCGGACTGCAGATGGTAAACCTTCAGTCCATTTTGAACAGGATTTATGTATTAAGAAAAACTTTCCTCTAATTCTGACAGATATCAAAATTATTGAAAAAGCGGAAAAAGAAAACAATAACTTAAACTCTTCTTACTACTAATTTGAGGAGTCTTACCGTGCTATTATCATGAGAAAGTGATCGATTTAAGATCATTTTCTCATGATTATTATAACAACCAAACCGCCCGTCTCCTTATTTTCAGGATCAGTGTAAATTAAGGTGTGATGCTAAGATATATAGGAGAGTACGATTATCTTCCATTTACGTGTTAATATGGTTTTTAAAATCAATTGTAGATGAGTACTCATGTTTTTAGAATTGATATTGCCTATCGATTATTTAGCTTAAAAACATAAAATACTTCAATATTAATCATTAAATTTGATGAGTGCTCTGACATATAATCTTTTGTGTAGGATAAACTTATTAACCTAATTATTAAAGAGAATGCGCTTTTTGAATATATCTATACTGCTGACCATATTTCTTTTTGTTTCTGACGCATATTCAAAAGTGTTGGCACAAGATAGTGCAAAGCAAGATTTCGTTTCACGTACCGAGATTTTCTTTAAAGAATCGGCGAAAAAAAGTCTTCAAGATATAGAGACAGATAAAGCGGCCATACGACAAAATCAAGTCATTGAAGAAATCGAAGTGCTGTCGAGGCAAGCCCGCTCTTTTTTGAAAAAAGGTTTTGATACTGTAGCCCTTATTCGCGATCTGAATCAAGTTTCCCAATGGCATAATATTTCCAAAGATGGTGTCTTTGAAAATAAGGGTACAACTCAAACCTCGCGCAACCTGACCACAACTTATCATATTCTTGATGCTCTTCATGCAGAGGTTTCTATCTATAAGAAACGGGTTGATCGTTATTTAGACCAGCTGGTTCGTTATAGATTTCAGATTGATTCGTTATGTAATGATAAATCACTATTTATATTATCTAAAGACTCAACGGAACTCAATCAATATATTCACAAACTGAAAGTTGTAGCTGTGGAAATAACTCCTGTCACAACTTTATTAAAAGATAATATTAATACTATACAGACCATACAGAATCAAGTTAATTTTGAGTTGCTTCAACTTCAAACTGGAATGGAAGAAATTGAATACGATCAACAGCAAATTTCAGATAAAACATTTCAACAAGAATTTTTAAATCTTTGGGAAGAAAGTAATTTTGATCGGCCGATCCACGAAGTGCTTTACTTTTCCGCACTAAAAGCAAAGCTGGTATTCTTTTATTACCTAAAGGGGCATTGGGGAAAGATTATTCTTTCTGTTTTATTGTTACTTCTCGTAACGACCTATCTTTATTCTTTACGATCTGGAATTAGAAATATAAATAATAAAGAAGAAGTGAAAAGTATGCTACTAAGCTCTCCATTTCTATCAGGAATAGTGATTACGCTCAGTGTAGCTCAGTTTTTATTTCCTAATCCACCATTTATTTTTACTGCGGGAATTGTATTAGTATCTGCTTTGATGATCACTATTATATTTAGAAAAGAAATTTCTAAATATTGGTTGGGTATCTGGGTTATTTTTGTCGTTTTGTTTGCCTTTGTAGCTGTAGATAATCTTGTATTGCAGGCTTCTAGGCCAGAAAGATGGTTAATGGTTATTCTTGCCATGATAAGTTTTGTTACTGGTATCTTTATTCTTTTTAATAAAGAGCGTCATCAAGAATTACGTGAGCGTTGGATTCTTATACCGATCTTTCTTATGACCATAATGGAACTTTTTTCGATTTTGTTTAATGTATTGGGGCGCTTCAATATTGCTAAAATTTTGATGGTTGCAGGTTTGATGAATGTCGTTGTTGCGATTGTTTTTCTTTGGGTGATTAGGCTGGTTAATGAGGGATTGACTTATGCCTCTAATCTTTATAAAAAGCAGGAAAGAAGACTTTTTTACATTAATTATAATCGAGTTGGTAAGCGGGCCCCATTCTTTTTTTACGCTATTTTAATTGTTGGCTGGTTCGTATTATTTGGACGAAATTTTTATGAGTTTAGGCTTTTGTCAGAACCATTAAAAAGTTTTTTTCAGGAAGAACATCAGTTAGGAAGTTATACCTTTTCGATATATAACTTGCTTATTTTTATGCTTATTATGATCGGAGCCACCGTACTTTCCAAAATAGTATCTTTTTTTGCATCAGACTCCCAATGGAATTCCAACGATGATAAGCAGGAGAAAAAGTTCCGTTTGGGAAGCTGGATTCTGCTCATTCGTATCAGTATTATCTCAATCGGTTTTTTCCTAGCCTTCGCCGCTGCCGGAATTCCCGTAGATCAAATCATGTTAGTGATTGGTGCTTTGGGTGTAGGAATTGGTTTTGGCTTACAATCACTAGTCAATAATCTAGTCAGTGGATTGATTATAGCTTTTGAAAAACCGGTTAACGTAGATGATCTAATCGAAATTGACGGACATGCCGGTAAGGTTAAATCTATTGGTTTTCGTAGCAGTGTAATTGCTACACTAGATGGTGCTGATCTCATTATGCCTAATGGTGATCTTTTGAATTCCAATGTATTAAATTGGACTGTCGGTGGTTTTAAAAAACGAATACATATTCAGTTAGAGGTAAAATATGGGTCAGATCTGGATAAAGTAAAAATGTTAATCGTAGATGTTTTAAATAAGAATGATCAGATATTCGCTACTCCTGCTGTATCCGTGCAATTTGGAAGTCTGTCAGCACAATCTATAATGATAGAAATTTACTTCTGGGTGAAAACTTTAAAAGACACGGGTCAGGTAAGAAGCGATGTGATTAAAACCATCCAATCTGTATTTCAGGAGAATGGAGTTGATCTGGCCTTACCGAAACAAGAGCTACTGTGGAAAAATGAACCTGAGTCAAATAATACGATTGACTAATCAAATGAGAATGGTTTACGTAATTAATAAATACTAATCAAGGAACGATGAGAAAACGGCTTTTTGCCACGCTATTTCTATGCATAGTACTTATGCAAGGCTGTATTAAGGATGCTCCGCAAAATCCTGAGGCAGATATTGAATCCGTTACTGTTGATCCACATTTACTAACTGGTAATGTGTTTATAGATCAGATAAATCGGACAATAACATTAAACCTTACAAACGAAGCCTATGATTCGGGAATCTCTCCGGTGCTGACGTTATCTAGGGGTGCTTCTGTAAAACCAGCAAGTGGAACACTGATCAAGTTTGACGGTGATCAAGAAATTGTATATGATGTCACTTCAGAATCAGGAGAAAACACCAAACGGTATACGGTTAAAGTTGTGAATATTGGTCATTGGGATTTTGCTTTTCAAAATTGGGCTAGTCATCCTACAGATAAATATGAGTATCCGGTAGAGGATGATGGATTACAGCTCTGGTCCTCCGGCAATCCGGGAGTTGCGCTTTCGGGTGTTCCTGCGCGCAGTGACGCATACCCGACACGATCCACTACAGATGGTTACCTTGGAACGAAGGCTGCAGAACTGGTTACGATTAAAGGTACACCTTTATCAGAACTTATTGGTATTCGACTGTATGCAGGTTCTTTGTTTTTAGGAAATTTTAATGCTTCTGAGGCTATGCTTAATCCGTTGGCGGCGACAGAATTTGGAGAACCTTATAAGGGGCTTCCTAAATCTTTCACAGGTTATTATAAATATAGTGCAGGACCTGATTTTATAAATAAGGTAGGTCAGGTTCAGCCAGGAGTGAAAGACAAATGTAGTATCTATGCCGTTTTGTTTAACGGTCCGGATAGACTTAATGCGACTAATATTATGAATTCGGACCGGATAATTGCGCGTGCGGATCTTCAGGATGGCTCTGATAAAACCAATTTTACACGTTTTGATATTCCTTTTGTATATAAACAGGATGCTAGTATTGGTAAAAATTTGATGATGGCCATTGTTACCTCGTCCAGTGCTGAAGGGGATCAATATAGAGGAGCGATAGGATCGAGATTGGTGGTAGATAGTTTAAGAATCGTACCTTTATTATGAAGAAATATATAACGTTATCCCTTTATTGTTGTCTATTGGTGGGATCAAATATCTTGTACGCACAAGACATAAAGCGAAAGTTTTTATTTGATCAGATTAAGCATTCAATTACATTAGGTTATAATATTGGTGCTACGGCTCCTTTTTCTTTTCCTAATACCATTCGTCAGATCAATAGTTATGCACCGATATTTTCACCTTCTATTGGCTATCAGGCTACATATGATCTTTCATCAAAGTGGTTTGTAGGTACTGGATTAAGCGTAGATGTTAAAGGAATGAAAGTAACTGACAGTGTCCAGTACTTTCATACTATTATTTCTGTGGATAATGGTAATGGTGAAAAAGGCTCTTTTGAAGGAGATTTTACAGGAACAAACGCCACGACATCCCGAAATGTGTATTTAACGCTACCTGTTTTTTCAGGTTACCGTCAGGGAGAATGGGATTTTAAATTAGGGATGTATTTCGCTTGTTTATTATCGGCTGAATTCAAAGGAACTGTGTCAGATGGTTATATTAGAAAAGGTAATTCATTAGGTGAAAAAGTATTGATTGAAAGTGCTGATTTTGACTTTTCAAGAGAGGTGAGATCCTTTGATATTGGAGCTCATTTAGGAGTTTCAAGGCATTTTGGTCAACGTTGGGCGGCAGATCTGACAGGACAATTAGGCTTAAATCCGGTTTTCACTTCATCTTTCCGTGGAATAGGATATAATTTGCATAATATGTATCTAACACTTGGTGTAGCATATAGACTTTGGTAATACAAACTTGAATAGGTTGGCTATTTTTAATAGTTCTGATATTTAAAAACAAGCTCTATTTCAGAGCTTGTTTTATTTGCTTAAATCAAGATACAAGCGCAGCATATTTATATAACTAATTGTTTTTTTTAAGAGATGTTCTCTTTATTTGGTTCATGGTGTAGTGATCTAATCAAAGAAATTATAGCTTTCTTATCATATCCGTATATTGCATGAAGTTGATTCTGGGTTCCCTGTGTCGCAAATGTATCAGGTAACCCCAGACGTTTTAAAATGGAATGATATCCATTATCTACCATAAATTCCATTACTGCACTACCTATCCCGCCTATGATACTACCATCTTCTATAGTAATCACGACTGAAAATTGACTAAAGACATCGTGCAGTAATGTTTCATCAATAGGTTTAAAGAACCGGAGGTCGTAATGGGCTACATCAATGTGATCATCCAAAAGTTCTTGACAGGCTTCTACTGCAAATTGACCTATCGGACCGAGCGATAATATGGCTATTCTTTTTCCAGATTTGATTTTTCGTCCCTTTCCGAGAGGTATTTTGCAAAACTTACTTTTGAGCTCACCAGAGCCTACGCTTTTTGGATAGCGTATCGCGAAAGGACCATTTAACGTATCGCATTGTGCTGTGAAAAGCAGATTTTTAAAATCATCCAAATCCATGGGAGATGCACCTGTTATGTTGGGTATACATCTAAGAAAGGAAATGTCAAATGCGCCGTGATGTGTTGGCCCATCTGTGCCAACAACACCTGCACGATCTATGCAGAATACAACAGGTAACTTTTGCAAAGCGACATCATGTATGAGCTGATCGTAGGCGCGCTGTAGGAATGTTGAATATATTGCGCAAAATGGCAACAGGCCGTCAGCGGCAAGTCCAGCACAAAAAGTAACGGAATGTTGTTCGGCAATACCGACATCAAAAACTCGGTCAGGCATTTCTGATTTCATCTTCGATAACGAGCTACCCGATAACATGGCTGGACTGACTGCTATGATGCGGTCATTGGTTTTTGCTAGTGTAAGTAGCGTATTTCCAAAAACCTCCTGAAAAGTGGGACTGCGATTAACTGTACTCAACTTCGCTCCCGTTGATTTATTAAAAGTTCCTGGAGCATGCCATTTTTTAGGATCGGCCAGAGCGGGAGCAAATCCCTTTCCTTTGATAGTAACACAATGAAGTAATTTTGGTCCTGGTATGTGCTTTAGTTTTTCGAACAAACCAATCATTTTTTTTAGATCATGTCCATCTACAGGACCAAAATATCGTATGTTTAATGCTTCGAAAAGATTACTATGCTGCATAAATCCTCCCTTAATGATTTTATCAAATTTTCGCAGCGTCTCTGAAGCCCATTTTGTGGATGAATTTTCTGATGAAAGGAGATTTTTGAGATGTAACTTTAACGTATTGTAATATTTAGCGGTAGTGAGATCTGTCAAATAATTTTGTAGTGCACCGGTATTGCTATCGATAGACATATTATTATCATTGAGTATAATAAGCATGTTTGGTTGTTCATATCCCGCATTGTTCATTGCTTCAAAGGCTTGTCCTGCTGTCATCGCCCCATCTCCAATAACAGCAATATGCTGCCGGTTGAGTTCTCCGCGATATTTGGCTGCGATAGCCATACCTAGGATGGCCGAAATGGAGGTAGAAGAATGACCAGTTCCAAATGCATCAAATTCGCTTTCGTCCCTACAGGGGAAACCGCTTATACCTCCTAGTACTCGGTTAGAGTAAAAAGATTTTCTTCTTCCTGTGAGTAATTTATGAGGATAAGCTTGATGTCCTACATCCCAGATCAGTTTGTCTATAGGCGTATTAAAAACATAATGTAAGGCCACAGTAAGTTCAACAACACCTAAACTAGAACTGAAATGACCTCCGTTTACGGCAACATGATCGATAATAAACGATCGTAAGTCTTCGCATACAACTTGTAAAGAGGAAAAGGATAAATTGCGTAGATCTACTGGACTACTTATGAAATTATTAGGGGACATAGTATTTTTTTTCTCAAAGGTAAATTACTTAGATTTGCGATATAGGTGTAGATTTTGTAAAACTTACCAGTACAGATATGAAGGCGTATAAATTCGAACTATTTACCAGTACTATAGAAAAAAATATCAAAGATGGTATTTTCAAGCCAGGTCATAAACTGCCTTCCGTTCGTGAGTTGAAAGAACAGTTTAAGATCAGTGTCAGTACAATACAAAATGGGTACGAATATCTGATGATTCATGGTTTAGTGGAAAGTATTCCTAAATCGGGTTATTATGTAAGTTATCAAACAAAAAAAAATGTAGAAGAGTTAAAAAGTGACCGTATTCCAGTCATTAGGGATGCTATATTTAAGAATCATCTTGGACTTACAACTTCTGCGGGAGCAGGAAAGACATTTTCTGAGTTTAATGTAGCTGCTCCTGGAGATTTGCTTGTGCCACAAAAGTTAGTGTTGCGGACGATGCAACAGGTGATCCGGGAGCAGGGGGCAGGTCTACTTCGGTATTATCCTTCAAATGGTTCTGTTGAGTTAAAAGAACATATTATCACACGTGCGGCAGCTTATCGTACTGTTATTCATATGGATGAGCTAATTATTACAGATGGTGCATTGCAGGCTTTATATATTGCTCTGGCTACAGTTTGTTCTTCGGGCGATGTTGTAGCAGTGGAAAATCCCTGTGTATTTTCGGTACTTGAAGTAATAAGGGTATTGAACCTGAAAGTTATCGAGATTTCTGTAGATCCGGTTTTGGGATTTGATATTAATTTTTTCAGAGAGGCATGCCTTCACAATCCGGTTAAAGCGGCGATTGTAACTTCAAATTTTCATAACCCGACAGGGATATTAATGTCAGATGAACAAAAGCTAGCCTTAGTTACTGTAGCACAATACTATAATGTTGCGCTTATTGAAAATGATATGTATGGTGATCTGAATTTTCATGGACAGCGACCGACTACTTTGAGAAGTTTTGATGTAAGTGGTCTAGTTCTTACTTATTCGTCCTATTCGAAAACTTTGGCTCCCGGTATAAGACTAGGTTGGTTGGCGGCTGGAAAATTTATGCAACGGGCAGAGCAGATTAAATTTTCATTGGGAAGTACCGTTTCTCCTTTATATCAGGAGACGCTAAATAAACTGATGACAGGAAGTAGTTACGATCGTCATATACGTTCCTTTAGAATGCAATTGGCTAAGAATGCCTATAGTACTGTACACTTGCTTTCTGCTAATTTTCCGGACAGTACTTCTATTTTAATGCCAGCAGGAGGCTATAATATTTGGGTAAAGATGCCTGACGGGACAGACATGCTTAAATTTTACAGACAATGTGAGCAAATAGGAGTGAGATTTACTCCTGGGTATACTTTTTCATTTTCGGGGGCGTTCGCAAATTACTTTCGAGTAGTATTTGCAGACAAATTTTCTGTTAAGAAGATAGAAGCGATTATGCTTGCTGGTCAACTAATGCGATAACAACTGTACTGCTTCATGTTGCATAAGCTGTTCTCTTTATTCTTTTGAAAGACTTATACATTTGTGCACACACATTTATGATATCAGTATGAAAATAATAATCAAATTTACTATAGCTACAGAAGAAGGATTGGCAGCTCTTTTAACATTAACGCATGCGATAGCGATAGAAAAGTTTTCAAAACATCTAGAGCTTTCGTTCGTAGAGAAATATATACATGAAAATTTTAGTGATAGCAATTTGGTTGAAGAATTAAATAGCATGTCAAATCAATGGCTCATCGCATACGTCGATAATATACCGGCAGGATTCGTCCAAATTACGTCAAAGGGCGTTAGACCTTCGAGTTTAGACCGTAAACGGGCTATCCGTATTGCCAATTTTGGGATCTTAAAAAAATATTTTAATCTGGGTGTAGAAGAAGCATTACTGGAAAAAAGTTTATCCGTCTGCAGGCCATATGAAGCGGTATGGATCCACGAGTATATTCAAAATCCCTTTATCAGACTTTTTGAAAGTAAGGGATTTGTTAAACAGTCGGAGATAAATCAACTTGATGAATTGCCTTTGAATGCAGTATATTTAATTGCATAATTTATTTAAGAGAATGTTCTTGAAATCTTAAAGGCAGACGTTAAGTTTTGTCTTCTGATTTTATTGACAAGGAAAAAGTATATATCTAATCGCGATCATATACATTAATCACTATTTTTTAGTACCTTATATTACGTTAAATTGCATCTATTCATGTGATTATAAATTTCTTGAATACGATTTGAAAAAAAATGTCCCGAATTACGATCCTCATTTGTCATTAAAATAAATAGTATATTTATTAACCTTAATTAAGAAAAGATGAAAGAGTTTTTATTGTTGATTCGTGAGTCTTCGACTTATGGCAACCTATCGGTAGAAGATATGCAGGCTGATATTCAGGAACATATCAATTGGGTAGAGGAACTGGTTGCAAATGGACATTTTCTAGAAGGAAATCCACTAGAAGCTAATGGAGTTACATTAAAGAAGGATATGATTTCAGATGGTCCATACATCGAGACAAAAGAATGTGTTAGCGGTTACTACAAATTAAGTGTGAAAAGTTTGGAAGAAGCAACACAGCTTGCTAAAAGTTGTCCTGATTTAAAGAATGGTGCAACTTTAGAAATACGGGAGATTATCATTACCGATGAGCAATAAGGACATTGACAAATTAACAGATCATCTTTTCAGGGAATACCATGGAAAGATGATTTCGTTTTTGTCTGCAAAATTTGGATATCAGCAGATCGATAATATTGTTGATGCAGTTCAGGAAGCATTTGAAATTGCCCTAAGTGAATGGAGATATAAAGGAACTCCCAAAAATTGTTTCGGATGGTTAATTTATGTTTCTCAAAATAAATTAATCAATAAAATCAATCGAGATTCGGTTGGAAGCAAGATTCTTAATCGAATTTCGTACGAGGAAGAAGAATCAATTGCGTCACATGAAGCCGAAGATAGTTTACTTCAATTGTTGATCTTCTTTTCTAAAATCAATGTCTCTGACAGAAATAAGTTGATTATATCTTTGTTTTATTTATGTGGATTTGGCTATTCTGAAATATCAAGAGCCATGATGTTACCCGTTGAAACTATTAAAAAGATCATCTTACGAAGTCAGGTTTTAATAAAAAAAATTGCTATTCAATATGAGAAATGTGAATTCGAAAGCTTGCATAATGAGATGCCCCATCTGCTTCATGTATTGTATTTGATGTTTAATGAAGGCTTCAAATCTGCTCAAAAACGAGAATCAATAAAAAAGGATTTATGTTTTGAAGCGATTCGTCTAAGTGTTTTAGTCAAAAAATATCAGGAGGATCATTGTGAATTAAATGCTCTTTTAGCTTTATTTTTCTTTCATGTTTCTCGATTTCCCGCAAGGATTCAAGAAAATGGATGGATATCTATTCAATTTCAAAATCGGACGCTTTGGGATAAAAATTTAATAAGCGAGGGATATGCTTATCTTAATAAAATAGATTTAAGTAAAAATAGGCTGAATAAATATCATTTAGAGGCTTTAATTGCTTCAGTGCATTGTTCTTCACCTAATTATGAAAAAACAGATTGGAGATTGATATCTACCTTGTATTCTCAATTAGAATTTTTAGAGCCTAATGCTATAGCAGTAAAAATAAATAGGGTTATTGCTGAGAGTAATTACTTGCCAATAACTCCATTGATTGAGAAAATGTTTGATTTGGAACCTATGTTAAATGACTTTCTTAAATTTCCATTTTATAGCTCTTTAGCATTTCTTTATGAAAAGGGGGAAAAGAAGGAAATGGCCTGCCATTACTATTGGTGTTCTTTATCATATACCAACAATCAATTTGATAACGAATACATAAACCTGAAATTAAGCCTTCTACATTCGTGATCATAAGAAAAGCCCAACTTCGCTATTGGGCCTAATTTATAATTACTGTAAATATTATGTTTAGAGTTGTCAGCTGGTCATATGATTGTACCGCCCTTCGAGATAAAGTCTTTTTTCACACGATCGTATCTTTCCAGATCTATTGGTTTAGATGCACCCGCTATAATACTCGATTTAAAACCTAAATCTAAAGCATCGTTTGCAGTGTAATATACGCAGTAATCAGCAGCCACTCCACAGACAGCTACTTCTGTAACACCTCTACCTTTAAGATAATCACCCATTCCTGTAGATTTTTTTCTACCATTATCAAAAAAACCACTATAGCTATCAATTTCTTTATCCATTCCTTTTCTAAAAATAGCTTCAATTGCATTTGTTGAAAGTCCAGAGACGAATTCAGCGCCTTTAGTTCCTTGTATGCAATGCTCTGGCCAAAGTACCTGATCTAATCCATTTAACTTTATTTCTTCAAATGGCTCTTTGCCAGGATGCGAGGTATAAAAACTTTTATGCCCCCTTGGATGCCAATCTTGTGTGGCTACCACAAGATCATACTGTGTCTGTAGCTCGTTAATTGTGTGCACGATTTCATCACCATGATTAACAGCTAAAGCACCTCCTGGTAAAAAATCATACTGTACATCGATTATAATTAAAGCTTTCATAAAGAAAAGTTAAATGTTAGTAAGGATACCTTGATATGTAATATTTTCCCTAATATAAGAAAAATGTTAGTAATTGCTGTTGTTGCTTTATTAAAAGGAAAAAAATAATTATTTCGGATTGTTTTATATGGTAAAGCATTCGTTTATGACTCTTTTTTACACCATCACTCCATGTACTCGGATCTTAAAGTTGTTAACTTTATTAGTATATTCCTTGTTTAAAAATTAGGATGAATGTTATAGCATATGTGTTTTAATTTTGAAAATATAGCGTATTTATCAAAACTATAAACGCGGCATTATTTAGAAATATTAAATCCATCATTATATTCATGGCATTCTCATTTTGTATCTTTAGAAGATTGTTTAGAAAAAAGAATTGATATGGATCATATTATAAACCACTTTAACCAGTATCTGCCCCTTGATAGCGAGGAGATCGCGGTTTTAACAAACCATATTACGAAGAGAACTATAAAAAGAAGACAGTTTCTTTTACACCAAGGGGATGTATGTAAGTCTTTTACCTACATACAGACTGGTTGTTTTAAAATGTACGGTATAGATGATAAGGGGGCTGAACATAATCTTGTCTTCGCAGCTGAAGACGATTGGATTTCGGACATAGGTAGTTTACATCGTGAAACTCCTTCGCAGTTATATATAGAAGCAATAGAACCTTCAGTAGTATTACAGATTTCCAAAGGTGATTTATGGTATTTATACACTAATTATCCAAAGTTTGACCGTAATTTCCGTGTGATTATTGAAAATAAATATATTGAACTTCAAAATCGATTATTACAAATGTTTAGTTCTACCGCTATTGATAGGTACGAAAGTTTTATTAATCAATATCCCAATTTAGCAAATAGGCTACCTAATACACAAATTGCCTCTTATTTAGGTATAACTGCAGAATTTTTGAGTAAAATAAAGAACGATAGATTTAGAAAATAACTATACTCTTAAACTAGATTAAGGGTATTTCTTATTATAGCTTATAGGTGTAGGTTGACTATTCATCGCAATTTTGTATTGTCAATAATGACAAACAAATTTTTAACATATAAAACGATGAATACAGTAAATCAACAAGTAAAAGTAGCCGTTATTGGTTTGGGTAATATTGGTAAAGCCATAGCCACTAATCTTGTAAAAGGAAATCACCCGGTTATCCTTTCCTCTAGAGCATTTGAGAAGGCAAGCAATCTGGCGGACAAATTTGGAAATCTTGCCACTGCAGAGGAGATATCCGATGCGATTCATAAAGCTGATGTAATCATTCCTGCGATTTACTTTGATAATATTAAAGAATTTTTGGTGCAGTATGCGACGGAGCTAAAAGGAAAAATTATTGTAGATGTTTCAAATCCAATTGCTCCAGATGGCAATGGAGGTTTTAGAAAAATTATTGATCAACATGATTCTGCAGGTCAGACTCTATTAGCTTTGGTACCTAAAGAAACCAGTTTTGTTAAAGCATTTGGAACTCTAGGTGTACATTCATTATCAGAAGAGGCTTTCGTTACCCCTCAAAATAAAGTGTTATTTTATGCATCGGATAATACTAATAGTAATCAATTTGTTGAAGAATTAATCAAAGCCAGTGGTTTTGAACCTCTTCATATTGGAGGTATCAATCAATCTATTCGCATAGAAGTATTTGGCGATCTTCATGAGTTCGGAGCACTGGGAAAAACAGTGGTACTTGATGAAGCAAAGGATATTATTGGTCAACATAAAATCTAAAATTGTATGATAAAGGCCATGGTGGCGGCAGTGTTTTTTTTTATGTTATTAGCCTGTCAAGATGAAACAAATCAACGGAATGATGATGCACATATTTCTAAACTTGAAAACTCAACAGTAATGAATAAACAAACAATAAAAGCGGAAATCGAAGATGCTTTGACTATTTATTTTGAGGCCCTGAATAAATCAAATGTCGAGCAGGCCGTCGGTCAATATACGGCTGACGGTATATTTATGGCAACAGGGTTGCCCACAGCAACAGGAAAACATGAACTTACAATAGCTTATCAAAATGTTTTTAAAGCAATCCTGCTTAATGTATCCTTTAAAATGGAGGAAGCAGTTATACTTGAAGATAGTGTAGTATTTGTTCGAACTCAATCAAACGGAAGTCAATTGATCCGTGCTAGTGGACAAAAATCTAACGAGTTAAATCGAGAGTTTTTTTTAATGAAAAAAGAAAATAACAAATGGAAGATCGCTCGGTACATGTTTAACCAACCAAAATAGGTACTAGATAGAAAATCGTAATTTAAAATAAAAATCAAAACCCTGTAAATTTTCTGATTTATAGGGTTTTGATTTTATGTAATATGGTAAACCGGCGGATTTTTTTTAAAATAATTTTAGCATTTTTTATTTGACTATTTATATAATTGAATTGAGAGCCCCTGACTAGTTCCATTTTTTAAATATATTTGAAACAAACTAATTGAAGTCAGCACTTCTGTAACCTTATTTATTTTTACATATAGTATAAGTTTCGGACAATCTTGTTCTTTAAATATCGACAAGATCGTTTCGAATATTGGTTGAACTATAGCGAATATTGAAAATGGTTTATATTAGTTGTTTTAAAAAATGATTTTTATAGGGATGAAAGAATATTGTCTAAAAACTGGTCGCTTGCTGAAATTGAATAGAATTTGGAGCATAATTTTCTGCATTTATTTTTTAACCATATTTGTAAGCTGTGACTCCAGTCAGAAGCCAACAATTTCTAAACATGCAGGTTTGACTTTGGACAGTGTTGCAAAGCATCATTTGTTAAGTTCGATTATAAATTCAACACAGGATAATAATCGGATCAGAGATAGTCTGTTTGTCGAGTATGAAAAATCAGCCAATTTTAACAAGAATATTTATTATTGGGCACTCAAAGCACTTAATTTACCCTTTGGTTTTAAAGATGATTCACTGATAAGTAGTGTGAATAACATATATATATTACCTAAGCAGGTGGATGAGTGGGCTTTAAAGAAATATGTGCTCTTAAAAAGTAAAGCCGACCATACAGATATTAATAGCTCAGAAGTGACCAAGGAGCTTATGAATACAAGAAGTCAGGTGGAGAAATCTAAGTCTGTATTCTTATTTTTATATGACAACATGTTGGCCATGATTTTTTATACTAATCAGGACTCCGAGAATTCTTTACGGTATATTAAATTGTTCAGACAAAATCATCCTTATGCAACATCTGCACGCTTCCTTCAAATGTACTATGATATTCGTTTTATGATCTCCTTAGATCTTGATGGAACTCCTGGGGCTGAGACATATCTGGATAGCTGTCAAGCTTTGGCTAGAGAATTGGATGATACAATGGCATTAATGCGTTCGATTGACTTTGAATCACAATGGCTGAAAAAACAGGGAAAGACAAAAGAAGCTGTTGATCGACATAGGATATATTTTAACTATCTCACCAAAACGAAAGAGAATACGGCATTAAAACAGTACAATAATTTTGCCGACCTATTCCTTGCTAACAATCAACCTGATTCAGCTATTCTATATGTGAAGAGGGGGATGGAAATCGCTCGTAAAAACAAAAAGGAAACCAAAGATATGACTTCGGTATTGGATATCTTAAGCAAATCTTATGAAAAAAAGGGCGATTATAAACAGGCTTATCTATATGGTAGAAAACAATATGAAGCATATCTACAGGCCACTGAGGTGATGCAAAAGACAGCGATAGCTGACATTACTGCACGTTATGATGCTCAGAAGAAAGATGAAGCAATTCGATCTCTTCAGGAAAATAATGATTTAAACAGTAAATTTATTACCCAACAGCGATGGACATTTATAATTTTCATCATATTGACGATCTTTATTGTCTTTTTTGTTTTCAGCTCCTACAAACAAAAACTCTTCAAGGCTGAACATGATAAATTGTTATTACAACATAAACAACTTGTCTTAGAACAAAAAAATAGGCAAAATCAGCTAAATCCTCATTTTATATATAATTCTATTGCCAACTTGCAGGGCTTGATCAGTACCGATAAAAAATTGGAAGCAAATAAGTATTTGGTTACTCTGACAAAAGTTATCCGCGATATGTTAGAGTTAAATAGAAAAGATTTTATACCGTTAGAAAAAGAAATAGATAGTCTTAATAACTACGTCAATCTTCAACAAATGCGTTTTAATCACTCTTTTGAATATCATGTGGAAACAGGCGATTTAGACTTAGATAATACACTTATTCCTCCGATGTTAGTCCAGCCCTTTTTAGAAAATGCGATAGAACATGGTCTTATGAGCCTGGAGGATAAAGGTTGTCTACAAGTTAGGTTTTACCAAACTAAAGGTACGCTACATATTGAGATTACTGATAATGGAGTGGGAGTGGCGGAAAACTCACAGATAAAAAAGAAGAAAGAATCCTTATCTCAGGTAATAACCGAGGAGCGTATTGAACTGCTATTTGGAAAGGATAAGCATGTTGCAGGTATGCGCAAACATCCGAATTTTAAACAGGACGGAACAGGTTATCAAGTTGAAATATATTTCCCATTAACTCTGAATTTTGATTAGATTATGTTAAAGATTTATGTACTCGAAGACGAGGCGAATATACTTCGTTATATCCAATCCATTTTGGATGAAATACCCTATGTGCGGATGGTTGGAAGCTCGTCTAATATCAAAAAGGCCGAGATCGACATTCCAAGAGAATTACCGGACCTTATCTTATCAGACATACAGTTAAAAGATGGTCTCAGCTTAGCATTATTAGCCAATCTTAATTTAGATGCTAATATTATATTTATAACTGCTTTTAACCAATATGCTATTGAAGCGCTTAATCTTGGCGCTATTGGTTATCTGACAAAACCGATCGATCCAAGTTTACTCATGGAGAAGATTGAACAATGCTATAAAAAGACGACAGAATTTACGCTAAACCAATTACAGCTCAAGATTGCAGAAAGTCATCTTAAACATCCGGCTACTCCAAAAAAAATAGCACTTCGAACCTTTGAATTTACACAGATTGTTGATGTAGAGGATATTTTATACTGTTTTAGTGATAAAGGATATACTACTTTTCATTTAAAAGATGGGGTCAATTTAATGGTTTCTAAAGTAATAAAGCATTTTGAAGCGATGTTGCCTCAAGAACAGTTTATACGTTGTCACCAATCTTATCTTATTAATTCCCATTATATCCATAAGTATTTTAAAGACGGGCAACTGGAAATGAAGGATGGCAGGATGATTCCTATTTCAAATCGAAAGCGAGAAATGATTAT
Source organism: Sphingobacterium sp. B16(2022) (assembly GCF_012030425.1). Lineage (GTDB taxonomy): Bacteria > Bacteroidota > Bacteroidia > Sphingobacteriales > Sphingobacteriaceae > Sphingobacterium > Sphingobacterium anhuiense. The sequence continues at coordinate 157,022 of NZ_JAAUVN010000005.1, forward strand.
GCAGTTTATCGAAGGATTGGGATAATTTTATTTTTTGAACAGGTTTAAAATTTAATGTCACCTGTACTCAGATAATGGATTAAAATTTGTGTAAATAGCATATTGTATTTAGTTTGAATCAGCTCACTCTCTGTCGTGAGCAGGTTCGAACGCGATGTATTTAAGTCATATATACTGATTCTACCTGCCTCGTAACTTTTTAAACTTAAATCAAAAGCCTTTTTAGTGACTTCCAGAACATTAGTTGCTAGTTTATATTGTTTTTGATAATTATCCAGATCTAGTAATTGTTTTGTTAGCTCCTGCTTGATAGTAAGCTGTTCTAATTGTATTTGTTTTGCATTTTCAGCCTGTTGAATCTTATTCTTTTGAACAGCTGTCTTAACAGTATTTTTGTTGAATATTGGTACATTGATGGTCAGACCTATCTGTTGAGAAAAATTATTTTGAAGCTGATTAAATAAAGGAAGTCTTCCAAAGCCTGTAGTCAAATTATTGAAATAAAAACTACCCAATGTCAGACTCGCATCAATCGTGGGGTAAAGCTGGGCTTTTATAGCTTTTTGATCAAATTGAAGTGCCTCACTCAACAATGCATATTTTTTTAATGCAGGGTGCTGTTTTAAATAGGAACTGTATAAATCCGAAGATTCAGAACTTGATTGCTGTAACGGTGAAAAAGCCTTAGTTTCCGTATTAATTTCAAAATTTTGATCTGGTTCAATAGCCATTATTTGTTTAAGTTCCAATATAGCTTTATCTATAGTGTAGTGCGCCTGTCTATTCTTTTCGTTCTCACGTTCATAATTAGCCTTTGCTTCGTATAATATAGTGAGTGAAGTGGCTCCGAGGTCAGTTGACTTTTGTACTTTTAAAAGTTGGCTCTCTGCAAAAAATAGAGCTGTATCTACCGATTTGCAGATCTCTTTTTGCAACAATACGTTTAGGTAAGCCTGGATAGTTTTTAGTGTTATTTCTCTTTTGAGTAAAGCTAAGTCTTGTCCGCTTGCTTCCATTTCTCTCTCTGATTTCTTAATGAAATTTTTCAGTTTGCCATTGTTTAAGATCGAATAGGAGGAAGATAAACCTAATGTACTGTTGAAGTTGTCATTTCGTGCATTGTTACCAAAAATATCTTGAGATTGTCCAAAATTGTTGTATAAATTTGTAAATCCATTTAGATTAGGTAGACGTTCATTTTTGTAATTTTTTATATCTAGATTTTTGTCTTCAAGAACTAATTTCGCTTTGTCTAAAGTGATATTCTTTTCAAGTGCAACGGCAATGCATTGGTGTAAGTCAAAAGTCTGTTGTGCGAACAAAACTTTGCCTGTAATGCATGTGATGCCAAGCGTTAGTAATATATATCGAAATAACACAATCATTAATTATCTTGATATCTAAGTAAACTCCTTAATTGACTCAATATTCTTTCAGCAAGTGTTAATTCTTGTGTAACAATATCAGCCGTTCCGCTCAATTCCTTGTCAAATACAATTGTTTTATGATAAGAAGTCTGTAATCCATTGGGCAGTGCTACTTCTATATAGTATTTACTGTCTTTATCTTGAACTAAAGCAATGGATTTGATTTTCCCTTGTACTATACCATATTCCTGGTACTTATAATTATCAAGCTTGATCAATACCTTTTGATTTATTTTTATTTTACCTTGATTCTGCGCTCCTATATGCATTTGTCCTATTGTTATCTGTCTATTGTTTGGCAGTATACTGAGCAGGGTACTGCCCGCTTTCACAAATTGTTTCTCTCCTAAAAATTGGAGATAACTTAATGTTCCATCTATAGAAGCATAGACGAGATAAGTTTTTTCCCATTGTCGTAGTGCTTTTTTGAGCTTTTCAAGTAATAAGATAGAAGCAGATGAATAGGAAGTTTTTTCTTTAACAATATTTACATCTGCACCTGATTTTATTTTTTTAAAGTTTAAAATAGTTTCTTCCAATTGCGCAATTGATATTTCTGTATTTTTGAAATTCCTTTGCGCTTCCAATAATTTTACTTTTTCATTTTCAAGTTCTAAAGCAGCTATCACACCTTCACGATGTAATGATTCGGAACGCTTGTAGTTTTTTTCGGTCAATTGTAACTTACTTGATTCTAATATATGTTGTTGCCTAAGATTTGCAACACGTTCTTTATAATCTGTAATACCTTTAAGGGCCGTTACCTCTTCTGCAGCATAAGGCTGTAGATTGGTAAATAATATCTCTTCCTCCAGCGCCTTGGCAAAGGCATTGTAATCTTCCTGTACTTCACCCAATCTAAAGCTGGAAACAAGTTGTAATGGAAATTTACTAAGTTGTTTCGTCGATAGAGAATCGAGAATCTTCTTTAATTGATATATATCTTGATCATCGGCTGACGACTCCAAAACCATCAGTAAGTCTCCTTTTTTTACTGTTTTTTGATCTTTTGCGATCAATTTTTCAATCCGTGAATCGATCCTAACCTCAATTTTCTCTGGTGGATTTTGAGATGATATAATAATAGTAGATGAAATGAATTCTGGATATTTAATAATGCATGCCAGTAAAAAAAATAAAAGTATTATACCTAACATCACTAGGCTTCCCCAACGGATAAGCCAATTTGGCGGTGTTTCTAAAACCTCCTGTACCTGCTCTGAACGCAGATTGATATTGTCCAATATGTTGTCTTTAGTTGCCAAGTTCTAATTGATTTTTTACTAATCGATAATATTCTCCTTTTAAGGATACAAGCTGTTCATGGGTGCCTTCCTCGACCACTTTACCTTTATCCAGTACGATTATTTTGTTTGCATTTTTTACAGTAGATAAGCGATGTGCGATAATCACTGCCGTTCGCCCTTTTAGGAACTGATTCAAATTATCTGTTATAACTTTTTCTGTATTTGCGTCAAGGGCAGAAGTTGCTTCGTCGAAAAATACATATTGTGGAGATTTATAGACTGCACGCGCTATTAACATCCGTTGGCGTTGTCCCCCGCTGATACCTAATCCTTCATAGCCAATTTTTGTATTGTAACTTACTGGCAATGATTCAATAAAATCTTTTATATGTGCGATTTCTACCGCGTGCTTTAATTTTTGCTTATCTACACTAATATTACCCATTGCAATATTATTTGCTATACTTTCATTGAAAATGTAACCATCCTGCATAACAACGCCACAGGATGCACGCCACATACTGGGGGCGATATGGCGTATGTCGGTCTTCCCAATCTTAATTTCACCTTCATCTGCATCGTAAAACTTTGTTAATAGTTTCATTAAAGTCGTTTTTCCAGATCCACTGGCGCCTACAATAGCGGTCGTTTTTTCATAGGGAATCAATAGATTCAAATTTTCAAATACAGCATGAGTTGATCCTTTATAGCGAAATGTTAAGTTCGTTACTGAAATATTTTGTTCTGGAATTTCAGACGCATAGTTATTATCCAGACTTTCCTCATCGTCCTTTCCGTGGATTTCATTCAATCGCTCCAGTGCAATTTTAGCATCCTGCGTTTGTCTGATGAAGTTCATAAATTGGATTAATGGACTATTTAGCTGTCCTATGATGTATTGCACAGAAAGCATCATTCCTAATGTCAATTGACCTTCTACCACCAGGCTTGCCGCGATAAAACTGATGAATACATCTTTAAGTTGATTGATAATATTTCCACCTATAGTCTGTATCTGTTCAAGCTTAAGTGCTCTAATTTTAATTCTGAAAACTTTAATCTGAATACCTTCCCATTGCCAACGTTTATTGGTTTCGGCATTATTCATTTTGATTTCTTGCATACCATTGATCAATTCCATGACCTGGCCTTGTTCTTCTGCTAGCTGGGAGAACTGTTTGTAATCTAATTCTCTTCTCTTCTTTAAAAAAAATGCGATCCAAAAGAAATAAAGAACAGCACCTACCAGATAAATAATAAAAAGCTTATAGCTGTAAAATAGAAGAACAACACCAAAAACCAAAAAATTGATCAATGAAAAGAGTGTCTGTAGAGAGTTGTTGGTAAGTAATTGTTCGATTCGACCATGATCAGCGATTCGTTGCATGATATCGGCCGTTACCCTTGAATCAAAAAAGCTAATAGGCAAACGCATCAATTTAATGAAGAAATCAGATACAATAGATATATTGATGCGTGATGATAGGTGCAGTAAAATCCATCCTCGGATCACTTCTATGCCCATTTGTCCAATATAAAGCATAATTTGGGCAAATAACACTAAATAGATAAAATTTAAATCTTGATTCTGAATCCCTATATCAACGATACTTTGTGTCAGAAACGGAAAAACCAAGGACAGTAAACTTCCTCCTATCAACCCTAAAGCCAATTGAATAATAAAGGATTTATATTTAAAAAAATAATGTTTCAGATAGTTTTTGATAGAAAAGGATCTGTCTGAAATGTCTTCTTGTTGATCAAAACGTGCTGTTGTTTCTAGAACGAGTACAATACCTTCTTCTGTTGTATCGGTAGCACCTTTTCCTATCCAGTTCTGTAGAAATTCTTCTTCTGAATAGCTAATTAAGCCGTAACTTGGATCTGAAATATAGATTCGGTAACCCTGACGTTTTTTTTGAATTTTATAGACAACAACGTAATGTTGTTTCATCCAAAACACTACACAGGGAAGTGGTGCGTCTTCAACAAGTGTCTTGAAATCTATTTTTACAGAAAGTGTTTTAAATCCTATAGATTCGGCAGCTTTACTTAATCCCAAAAGACTTGATCCTTCGCGTGTTGTCTCGGACAAATCACGGAGCATCTGGAGGGGTAATATTTTTCCGTAATATTTACTGATAATGCGGAGACAGGTAGGTCCACAGTCTTTGGAATCCGGTTGTTTATAGAATGGAAATTTTGCCATATTTAATTTTTCGGAGCCAATTGTTCAAAACCATAGTACGTTATCGCTTGTTGTTTTAGCGGATTCATAGACCATTCCGACCATTCATTGCTATAGGGGTCATAGCCACATTTTAAGGGTTTGGAAATATCCAAACCTTTTTTATTGTATTGGGAACGTTCTGTAAAAGCCCTGCAATCGGTGCATACATTTCTAAATTCACAATCTTTACAAACCATTATTTCTTCTTTTGTCAGATGCCAATATTCCTGAACCGAATTTTGCTGTAATACTTCTTCTAAAGTCATCTCTTTTATGTTACCAAAAGATTGTGGCATTGCTGGACAGTTCTTAATATTACCATTTATATCGATTCCAATCTTTTTGTGAAGGCAAGAATTATGATTTATAGCCTCTAGAACTTTGGGCATATTTGTATTGAAATAATCTGTATTTACTTTTCCGCAGGAATTAATGGATAGTGCATCTTCAGTAAAATCAACCATAAATCTGAAACTGGAATTCGATAGCACAGGGACTTTTTCACATTGATAAAATACAAGATGATAAATCCGCTGACTTCGATCATGAACAGCTTGAAGAAAAGCTTCGTTAAGAGCAGTAGAATAGGCTGTAAATATTTCTAAACCTTCTAAAGGTGTATTTTCAAAAGCACGGTCAAAATCGATGATTTCTTGTGAAGATGCTGAACTTCTGCAAAAAACAACCACATGTTTAATATTTAAATTGGTTATAGATTTTATTAATGTTTCTGGTACGGATAGTTTTTCAATTTCTATAAATAAATTGGAAACCAATTGATAATCATGGTACTCGTAAGATAATGGGGGGAAATTTTTATCCCAATCGTTTTCCGTAATAAAACCATATTCCTTTTCCAATAAATAATCGAGATATTCTTGGACAATATTTTTGGATTCTGGATCATAATTGTCAAGTACCGATTCAATGGAACTCGATTTTAATTCTTCAATAAGCTCATACAATTCTAACGGATATAATTTGGAAACATTTCTCCCTAAATCGGATACTAGTATACGATTATATCCCTTTGTTATAAAGATGTCAGTGTACAAATTAAAAAATCTCATATCAGTCTTGTCAATCGTTTAAATGGTTTTGTCCGTAACAAATAATCTGTTTGATACGTTGAACATTTTAGATAAAGCGATGAATCTGAATCTAAATTATTCGAACTTTTACCATCATACAATTCCATGTATTCAAATGTCAGAGGAAGCTTATTCTCTTCTTTTATAATCAGGTCTTTTACTTTTTCTTCCATATTATAGGTATGTTGCTATTTCTCTTTCTAATCCATAGTTACAGGCATTGGACATTCCTAAAAATTGACCAATGGCATTAATTTCTAAAAAATAAAACTTATCGCCAGATTTAATAAAATCTAAAGACCCTGAATTTAGATCTAATGTCTGCATCAATACCTTAATTTTTTGCTCTACTTCCAGAGGTAGGTTATACCGGACATTTCTATTGGGAATTTTGCTGTTGTATCTTCTATGATCAATCTTTGTTCTTTCATCATTTTGTGATATAATGGCGGTAGAATAAATTTTTCCATTTAAGTAGAAACTTCGTATCTCGAAATCTTTTTCGATCTTATCTTGAAAAAAAGAAATAAAGAAATTGGATTCTTTCTTTTGCTCGATGACCGATGTGTACATAATACCATTCTGATTTTCATGAACCATATCTATTATCGGCGTACCAGAAATGGGTTTCACAATGGTTTGATTGATGATAACATCCTTCATATCTTCAGCCAAAAAATAAGGTGGTACATCCAATCCTACTTCTTTTGCTTTTTCTAAAACCAATAGTTTGTTAACATGGCTATTACTTTCCTTATTGATGTGTTTCTTTCCTTCCAAAGATTTGATTACATAATCCGTTAACCAGTGCTGTACTTCAAACATATAGCGATTTATAGCTTGATTCTCGTACTTTAATGTATCAAATGCGATATTTCCTCGTCGATACCATACAGCAGTTATTTCATCAAGAAAAAATTGATTTCGCGTGCTTTTTAAAAGAATTCTTTTTTCTATAGCTTTGATTTCAAATACCTCGTTTTCATGAATACGGATAAATTCCTTCTTCATAGCAATAAGCCACTTTATGACCGTTGTGGTCGTGATTTCATTGTTTTTAGAGATGATTAAAATCATAAATTTGAGTAGTGTACTATTTTTAAGTATAACAGTCTTTTTAAAAACATAAGCTGCTTTTGCAAACAAAAGCAGCTTATGTTTTAGAAATATATTTCGATTAAAACTGAAATTTAGTTTAATCTAGGTGAGGAAATCGGCCATCTTTGATCCATACTCTTGACAGGTATGTACCACCATTTCCATCATAAACATCTACATCAGAGCAACCATGTGCATCGACGAAGTTTGAACGTATTTCATAAACACCACCAGACATGGCTAATCCGCCTACAGTATTTATATCGATTTTCTTCTTTTCCAAAGCAGAAAAATCCTTCATTCCAGTTAATTTCTTCATAACCTTAAAATAGAACTATTAACAACCTGAACAATCATAAAATCTAGCACGCCATTTACCTCCATGATAGTAATCTACATCCTGACATCCATTTTCATCTAAGAAATTAGATCTGATATACTGAGGCCCACCAGCCAAACTACCTAACACAGCTTTAGAATTATCTAAGTCTAGTTTTTTGTTTTCTAAAGAAGAGAAACTCTTCATTCCATTTAATTTTTTCATTTTTTTAAAATCTATAATTGACAAATTCAATGCACAATTGCTTGTGTTCTTTAAAATCAATCAGTAAGTCAATGGGGCTCGGGGAACATACATATTCGCCAGGTAATCAATGTTCTTTTGAATAATGTTAGATGTACACGATGTGATGAATCGATTCAGTTATTACCAAGAAACGTCACAATCTGACATATCCCATCCTCTTCCAACAAATCTACTACCGATGTACATATCATAATCTTGAGCACCGTCTGCATTTAAAAAGTTAGAAGAAACTTGGGTGAAACGTTCCTGAGATAGACGACCTCCAGTAACACCTTCCACATTTTCTAAGTCTAGTTTTTTGTTTTCTAAAGAAGAGAAACTCTTCATTCCATTTAATTTTTTCATTTTTTTTAAATTTTATAATTAACAAAGGCAATGCACCATCTATGTATTCTTTAAAAATAATCAATTAGAAAGAGGTCTTTTTAGGCAATAAATATTCGGCTGGTATTTATGTATTTTCGAATACTTTGGGTAAATATTCGGTTGATTAATAATTTTCTACGATACGTTTTACATCATTAAATTTCAAAAATTCTACATGTAAAAAATGAGAAAGCCCAGTTTTGTAGCTGGGCTTTTTAGTAGTTTAGGGAGGGAGTGTTATCGTTAGTCACCTATGTAGGCGCTTTAAGCTATAGATAACCACGTCCATCATTTATTCTTTATACTACAATTATTTCTTAGTCTTTTGTCTCAAATTCAATATGATCGTGGTATGCGATTATCGCACATAAAGTATCTGTAAGTTTCTCCCCTAATTCGCTTCTGCTTTTAGAAAATTTTGTCCAAACAATTTTTACAGATGTCGCATAATCGTAAACACCAAAACCGCCACAAAGTAGGTCATTAAACGCGTCTAGATTATGCCCTGTTTGCCAATCAAGATCTTTCGTCAAGACTTGGTCGACTTCATGATAGAAACTTTCTAAATCAGAAAAATTGTCTCCGTTTATTATGATTGTCAGTTTGTCCATTTTAATCTTACATGATTATGTTCGCTCCTAATGGTTCAGCAAAACCAATCTACAAAAAAAGTAGGAATGATACCTATGCTATAGGAAGACTTTATCTAAAAATAAAACCATTCGTTATGCTTATTCACTTTGTCATGTAAGTGTGTGATGTTTTATTTCAATATTCAATTTATTCTATTGGATATAAACTGTCAAGATGTTCAAAGACTGGTTATGTAGTGCCTTTGTGCGGTGTTTATCTAGCGGTTCATTTTAGCGAGACCCTAGCTAACCATCTTTTAGGGTCTCGCTGGAAATGAGAAGTATTTAAAAAAACGATATGGCGTGTAAAAGAAAAACCCTACAAATTGTACAATTTGTAGGGTTTTGATACGTTTTCCTTGTTAGGATGCGGAGAGGGCGGGATTCGAACCCGCGGTACCGTTAAGTACACACGCTTTCCAAGCGTGCTCGATCGACCACTCTGACACCTCTCCGTAGTCTGTTGGCAAAAATAGAAGTATAATTCTATTTTCCAAAACAAATTTTATTAAAATGTGTTATTTCCGCATTAATAAAAAAACTACCTTTACTCAAGGTGTTTGAAATAAGAAAATTATGGTCAATAAAAAATTATGGGCAATATTACCGATTGCTGCTCTAGCATTTGGTTGCCAATCCAATAAAGGTTCGGATCAGAAACAAGCAGATCGAACTGTATTTTTAGATGTATCCGGTATGGATACGACAGTTCATCCAGGAGATAACTTCTTTATGTATGCCAATGGACAATGGTTGAAGAAAACAGTTATTCCTCCATCAGAGTCTGGCTGGGGATCATTTTATACCTTGAATGATGAGAACTTACAAAAGCTTCATGGTATTTTAGATAAGGCCGCTCAGTCCAATAGTAAAAGAGGTACGGATCAACAAAAGGTTGGCGATTTCTATTCCAGTGGAATGGATACCCTTACGATAGAAAAGCTTGGAATTTCACCTATTCAGGCTCAGCTGAAGAAAATTGATGATTTAAAATCCATCGAAGAACTGATTGCTTATAGTGCCGACGGTTTTAAAGAGGGGGAGGGAGATCTTTTCTCATTTTATATCGCTGCCGATGAACGTATGAGTAATAAAAATGCCGCTACTTTTGTACAGGGTGGACTTAATCTTCCTGAATCAAGTTATTATTTGGATCAGGATGAAAAGGCAAAGAAAATACGTGAAGCTTATACGAATTATCTCAGTAAGCTGTTTACGCTTGCCGGTCAACAGGCTACAGCTAAAGCGGATGCAGAATCTGTCCTTAAGATTGAAACTGCAATTGCGAAATCTCATCTTAATCCAGTTGAATTACGTGATCCGATTAAAAATTATAATAAAGTTGCGGTAGCAGCTTTTCAAAAGGAGACACCTAATCTGAACTGGAATGATATCTTGGGCAGATTAGCAATTAAAACAGATACTTTATTGGTACAGCAACCGAAGTTTTATGTTGCTCTAAATAATTTGTTGAAATCTGAACCGCTACCAGTATGGAAACTTAAATTGAAGGCGGATCTGTTGAATTCATCAGCAACAGCATTGACAAAAGACTTCCGTAATGCACAGTTTGAACTGTATGGTAAAACTTTGCAGGGACAGAAAGAGCAAAAGGAACGCTGGAAACTTATGGTCAGTACGGTTGATGATAACTTAGGAGAAGTACTTGGAAAATTGTTTACCGAAGAATACTTTAAACCTGAGGCTAAGAAAAGAATGTTGGAGTTAGTTAATAATTTAGAAATCTCATATCGTGACCGTATTGAAAAGTTAGATTGGATGACTCCTGAAACCAAGAAAAAAGCGATCGAAAAACTGCAAGCTTTTACTAAAAAGATCGGATATCCAGATAAATGGAAAGATTATTCTGATGTAGAAATCAATAAGGATACTTATTATGCCAATTTACAAGCTGCATCACGTCATGCTTATAAGGAAATGATCGACAAAATGGGCAAACCAGTTGACAAGACTGAGTGGTTGATGACAACACCTACTGTCAATGCATACTACAACCCACCTTATAATGAAATTGTATTTCCTGCAGGAATACTACAGTTTCCATTTTTTGATGCAAATGCGGACGATGCAATCAACTATGGTGCTATAGGAGCTGTAATCGGACATGAAATGACGCATGGTTTTGATGACCAAGGCCGTCAATATGATAAAGAAGGAAATCTAAAAGATTGGTGGACTCCAGAAGATGCGACTAAGTTTACGACAAAAGCTAATCAGGTAGCCGCCTTATACGATGGTTTTACTTTACTGGATAAACAACATGTGAATGGAAAATTGACATTAGGAGAAAATTTAGCGGATATTGGAGGTCTTAATATTGCATTCGATGCTTTCAAAAAAACAAAGCAAGGACAAGATGCAACCAAAATAGATGGATTTACACCAGATCAACGTTTCTTTTTAAGTTTTGCTCAAGTTTGGCGTATTAAAAATAGTGATGAGCGAATGAACATGCGTTTGAAAGTCGATCCGCATAGCCCTGAAGAATTTCGTGTCAATGGTCCAGTCTATAATATGGAAGCTTTTTATCAAGCATTCCAGATTCCAAAAACTGCGAAGATGTATGTAGCACCCAAGAAACGTGTTGCTGTTTGGTAGTGGTAAATAAAAAGTGTAATATATTTTTAGAATTGAATAATAATTGCTAATTTTGCCGTTCATTAACAATAAACACATTTAATTAATTTATTAACAATGTACGCAATAGTAAATATAGCAGGACAGCAATTCAAGGTTGCAAAAGACCAATTTCTTTTTGTGCACCGCTTACAAGGAGAAGAAGGCGCTAGTATTGAATTTGACAATGTATTGTTAGCAGAAGATGGTGGTAAATTCACAATCGGTACTCCGAACGTGGCAGGTGCTAAAATTTCGGCTAAAATTTTGTCTCATTTAAAAGGTGATAAAGTTATCGTTTTCAAGAAAAAACGTCGTAAAGGCTACAAAAAGAAAAACGGTCACCGTCAACAATTCACTAAAATCCAGATCACTGGTATTACATTATAATTGAATTTTTAATCAGACATTAGTCTTAAATTGAGATAAAGAAATGGCACATAAAAAAGGTGCGGGTAGTTCTAAGAACGGCCGTGAGTCACATTCGAAACGTTTAGGTATCAAAATCTTCGGTGGTCAAGCTGCTATCGCTGGTAACATCATCGTTCGCCAACGTGGTACTAAACACAATCCTGACTTAAATGTTGGTATTGGTAAAGATCATACATTGTTTGCTTTAGTTGATGGAAAAGTACTTTTCCGCAAAAAAGCTAACAACAAATCTTATGTTTCTATTATTCCTGCAGAAGTTTCTGTAGTTCCTGTAGAGAAGGCATAAGTTTTTTTGCTACACAATATTTGTAAAAGGCGTTAAGTTTACTTAACGCCTTTTTTATGTTTTTAAAGCTTAAGTAAGAGCTTCTTAATAAAATTGTATACATTTATTTCTTCAAGAATCAAAGTTTGGTACAATTTTATACAGGAATTGCAGTTTATAGATAATATTAAACGTTCATGATTTATAAAAGTCTACCTTACAGTATTCCAACAGTTGTGTTATTGTTGTTGTCATCTTGTAGTTCGATGTATATGCCCAATGTGCCAGCCGCACCAATGTTTAAAGATGCCGGTGAAGTATATGTTTCCGGAAATATTAATTTAAAGGGAAATGTTTCTGCCAGCGGAGGAGTCGCAGTTTCAGATCATATCGGAGTGATTGCAAATGGTTCTTATGTGGACCGAAAAGATAGCCCTACAGATTTTGCTCAAAAAATGGGTGAGTTGGGTATTGGCTATTTTACGACTTTTGGTCAACGGCGCAATCGTATTCTCGAAGTATATGCAGGTTATGGGATGGGTGTTGTAAATGAACTAGATACAAGGACATCAACGGCGGGGCCGGCAGTGGTAGAAAGCCGAGATATGGATTTTAATAAAATATTTGTCCAAGTCAATTACTCTTCCACAAAACGGGAGAAAATTCGTTTATTTGGTGGAGATCGCGCCCTGAACTATGGTACAATTTTACGATTGTCACATGTAAATATGACCGATTTTAAAATAAACCAGCTTAATGCAAATAAAGAACAGAATGTTTTGATAGAACCTGTATTTTATACCCGTATGGAAGTAGGGCGTGGCTGGCAGATACAATATATGACTGGCATGAATTTCGGTTTGATGAGCAATGATTATTTGAAAGCAGGGCATCCGATAAATAGTTTGGGAATTCTTTATAAATTTGGAGGGAAAAATTAAATTATGATAAAAGCATTGAAAAAGAACTGGCTATTGATGTTAATGAGCGTGGCATTTTTGAGTAGCTGCGGGATCAGTAGGCAAAAAGCCCAGATTGAAAATCTTGGTAAGTGTAAGTTTGATATACAGTCTGTTGATAGCATTCGTGTAGCGGGAACTTCCATTCAAAAAATAGTGAAAGCAGATGGTATTGATCTATCGGCACTACCGAGTGTAGCTTTGGGAATGTTGCGTAAAAATATTCCTTTGGATGCCGTAATTCGCTTGAAAATTGAAAATCCGACTTTAAAGAAAGCTGCAATTAATCAGTTTCAATATATTATTCTGTTTGAAAAAAAGCAATTAGCAGAGGGTATTGTTAATCAGTCGATTTCTTTAGACCCTGGACAATCTACGGTAGCCTCGGTAAGATTAAATACTAATATTTATGAATTGATCAATAATGGTGATTTAGCAGGATTTATAGGATCTAATTCAAACACTAAAAAAGGTTTGTTTACAATAAAGATTAAACCTTCGATAAATGTCGCCGGTAAATCAATTTTTTATCCCGGATATATAACGATTGATCGTGAAGTTAGCCGTAATATTTTATTATAAAGGATACTTGTAATTTTTAAATAGGGTCTGTAAAACATTGTCTTACAGACCCTATTTTTTTTATTCAATTGTCATTTTTTATCTGTGTAATAAAAAAGTTATGATACTTATTGTTTAAATTACACAATGAAATTAATATCTTAGACAAATAATATATCTGGATTAGTGGTGGGTGATGACCAATTATTTATAGAAAAAAATAGAAATGCGTAAAAGTTTACTTGCTCTTATCTTGTCAGGAATGTCCAGCTCGTTGTTTGCACAGCAAAAGGTGGAAAGCTATGTACAAGAAATAAAAGGGACAAAATTGAAGTTTGACATGGTTGCGATTCCAGCTGGCGTATATAAACAAGGTGGGAATGTTAAAGCAGATGAAAAGCCTATTCATGAGGTAAAAATAGCTCCCTTCTGGATAGGGAAATACGAGGTAACCTGGAACTTGTTTGAACCTTTCTTGTATAAAGATTATGAGGTGACTCAAAGTATAGATGGCAAGATCACTCCCGAAGTGGATGCAGTAACACGTCCTACAAAACCATATTTAGATATGACCTTTGGTATGGGTAAAGAAGGTCACCCAGCTTTGGCCATGACCCACTATAATGCAATTCAGTTCTGCAAGTGGCTGTACGTACGTACAGGAGTTTTTTATAGATTGCCAACAGAAGCGGAATGGGAGTATGCTTGTCGCGCCGGAAGTGATAAAGCATATAGTTTTGGAGATGATGCCGCTTTATTGGATCAATATGCTTGGCATAAAGGCAATAGTGACGGTTCAACACATCTTGTTGGAACTAAGAAGCCAAATGCTTGGGGTTTATTTGATATGCATGGAAATGTTTCAGAATGGACTTTTGATCAATATATCGAAGATTATTACCAGCAGTTTGACGGTAAAGTAGCTGATAACCCCGTTGCAATACCTACTAAATTATATCCCAATAGTGTAAGAGGCGGTGCCTTTGATAGTGAAGCTGTAGATTTAAGAAGTGCATCTCGGGTAGCTTCAGATCCATTCTGGAAACAACTAGATCCACAAATTCCTAAAAGTAACTGGTGGTTCCCTGAAGCTCCATTTGTAGGAATGCGCTTAGTAAGACCTGTGACACCTCCTTCGCATGAAGAAATAATGGCCTATTATGATAAGGCTCCAATTAAAGATTATTAATTATAACCAAAAAACCTAAAATATGGAAAATTTTGAACGTCGTGATTTTTTAAAAACGACAGCAGCTATCGCAGGCGGGACAGTTTTAAGTTCAGTGCCATTGGTAGGAGCATTTGCCGCAGGAAGCGATGTAATTAAAGTTGCATTGATCGGTTGTGGTGGACGCGGTACAGGTGCAACTTTTGACGCCCTAAGCTCAGGATTTAATATTAAAGTCGTTGCATTAGCTGATGCTTTCAAAGATAATTTGGACAGCACATATAAAACATTAAAAGATAAATGGCAGGATAAAATTGATGTTCCTGAAAAAAATAAATTCGTTGGATTTGATGCCTATAAAGAAGCTATTAAATTAGCCGATGTGGTGATCTTAACAACTCCTCCTGGATTTCGTCCAATTCATTTTGAAGAAGCTGTGCGCCAAGGTAAACATGTATTTATGGAAAAACCTGTTGCCACAGATATCCCAGGGATCCGTAAAGTTTTGGCAGCTGCTGAAATTGCTAAGAAGAAAAAACTGAATGTAGTGGTGGGTCTTCAACGTAGGTATCAAACAAACTATAGAGAAGCCATTAAAAGAATTCACGAGGGTGCAATTGGTGATGTTGTTTCTGGACAGGTATACTGGAATAGTGGTGGTGTTTGGGTAAGACCACGTAAGCCGGGACAGACAGAAATGGATTATCAGATGCGCAACTGGTATTATTTTAACTGGTTATGTGGTGATCATATCGTAGAGCAGCACGTTCACAATATTGATATTGCCAATTGGGTCAAAGGTGCATACCCGGTACGTATTCAAGGTACTGGTAGCCGCGCGCATAGAACAGGTAAAGAATATGGTGAGATCTATGACAACTTTGCATTAGAGTTAACTTATCCTGATAATTCAGTTGTATACAGTCAGTGTGCGCACTTCGAAGGGGTTACAAACCGTGTCGACGAACAGTTTCAAGCAACTAAAGGTAGAGCCTACCTGTCAGCAAATGGACAAGCAGTACTTTGGGATGCTAAAGGAAATGAAATCTATCGTCATGAACCAAAAGGAAATCCAAATCCTTATCAACAAGAGCATAAAGAATTGTTTGAAGCAATTTCAAAAGGTGAATATAAATTTGATAATGCAGAATATGGTGCATATAGTACTTTAACAGGTATTATTGGTCGTATCGCATGTTATACAGGAAAAGTAATTAAATGGGATGCTGCATTAAAGTCGGAAATCGATATTATGCCTACAAATTATGCATGGGATGCTTTACCTAAGATATTACCAAAAGAAGATGGTTCGTACCCGGTAGCTATACCAGGTCAGAATACAAATTTATACATTTAATAAGAGGATGCATTCATGTATTTTAAATCATGGATACTGCTCTCAATTAGTTTTTTTGGCTTGTGCAGGATAACAGCTGCACGAGCTGAACAAGCTTCTTATTCTTTAAAATCTCTCCGAAAAACTGTTTTATCTGGCCCTGCGCAGGGTACTTCTTATCATATTACGTATTTTGATACACAGGAGTTGGTTTCAAAAAATGATATCGATAGTGTTTTGAAAGTCATTGATTTGTCAATGTCGATTTATAACCCATCCTCTACAATAAGTCTATTTAATAAAGAGGAGAGAAGTGCTGTCAAGTTAGATCGTCATTTTCAAAAGGTTGTTGATGCATCATTCCGCTATAATCGCATCACGAAAGGTATTTTTGATATTACGGTAGCACCACTTGTCCAATTGTGGGGGTTTGGACCTAAACAGATTAAACATTTTCCAGACTCAAATGAAATCAATGCAACCCTAGCGTCTGTGGGAATGGATAAGTTAATTTGGAAAGCTCCTTATCTTAAAAAAAGCAAACCTAACGTCAGTATTGATGTCAATGGTATTGCACAGGGGTATTCAGTAGATGTCTTGGCTAAATTTCTTGAAAGTAAGCATATCAAAAATTATATTGTGGAGTTAGGTGGGGAAATGCGTGTTAAGGGAAGAAATCAGGCAGGTGAATTTTTTAAAATTGGTGTTGAAAGACCAGCCTCCAGCCACAATCAATTACTGAAAACCGAAGTTGTGCATATCAAATCTGGAGCATTGACGACTGCTGGAAATTTTGAAAAGTACATGATGAATGGAAAACAGAAGATTAGTCATCATGTCAATCCTTTGACGGGATATATGTTTTCTAGTCCAGTAGTCAGTGTTACGGTATATGCAAAAACTGCAATGGAAGCAGATGCCTTGGACAATTATTTTATGGCCCTTACACCAGATGAGATACTTGATTTTGTGAAGAAGAGAAAGAATTTAGAAGTTTATATTATATTTAACAATGAAAAGGGAGAAATAGAAGAAAAGTACTCGAAAGGGTTTTCCAACTTTTTTCTAAAAAAAACAATATAAATGAAATTATGAAAAGATCTGAATTTTTAAAAAACACCTTATTGGTTGCAGGTTCCGCTGTGAGCTTGAATACTTTAGCGGGTGAACAACAACAGAAAAAAAATAAGGCAGGAGCAGTATTTAACTTAGATTATGCACCGCATCAGGGCATGTTCAGTGCAACTGCTGGTAAAAATTTTGTTGATGAAATAAAATATATGCATGAACTGGGATTCAGAAGTATCGAAGATAACGGTATGACAGGACGCAGTATCGATGAACAAAAGAAAATAGGTGAAACGTTGGCATCTCTTGGGATGCGTATGGGCGTTTTTGTTGTTCCAAAGGGCGGGAACGGTGCCAATACTTTAGCGGCAGGTAAACAAGAGTACATTGATATCTTTCTAAAAGGCTGTAAAGAGTCTGTGGAAGTAGCAAAACGTGTCAATGCAAAATGGGTAACGGTTGTTCCTGGCGATTACGAACGTAATCTATCTATCGGGGTACAAACTGGTAATGTGATTGAGGCATTGAAGAGAGGGGCAGAAATTTTTGAACCACATGGCATAACGATGGTACTGGAGCCTTTAAGTGACAGTCCTGATTTATTTCTTAGATATTCAGATCAGACCTATGAAATATGCAAAGGTGTGGGAAGTCCTTCATGTAAATTATTATATGATGCGTATCATATGCAAAAAAATGAAGGTAATCTCATTCATAAAATGAATGAGTGCTGGAATGAGATCGCTTATATTCAAGTAGGAGATAATCCAGGAAGAAGGGAACCTACTACAGGTGAAGTTAACTACAAAAATGTGTTTAAATGGCTTCACGAGAAGGGATTTAAAGGCGTGGTCGGTATGGAGCATGGTATGTCCAAAAGTGGCAAGATCGGCGAAGAAACTTTGGTCAACGCTTACAGAGAAGTAGATAATTTCTTAGTGTAACTTGTACAATTGTTTTTTTTATGCTAGATTGTCATTTTAAAAACCAAATTCTTGATAGAAATCTCTTATTATAAAATAAACTAAAACATATAATGTCCACATCTATTAGATTTAAATTATCCTTCATGATGTTCCTGGAATTCTTTATCTGGGGCGCATGGTTCGTTACATTGGGTACATACCTGAGTAAAAATTTACAAGCACAGCCGCTTGAAATTGCGAATGTTTTTTCAACCCAATCATTAGGTGCTATTATTGCTCCTTTTATTATCGGTATGATTGCCGATCGTTACTTTAACGCGGAACGTATATTAGGCGTATTGCATATCATCGGTGCGGTATTGATGTATCAAATGTATAATGCAACTGAAATTTCTTCTTTTTACCCTTATGTATTGGCTTATATGGTTTTATATATGCCGACACTATCATTGGTAAATTCGGTATCATTCAGACAGTTGACCAATCCTGAGAAACAGTTCTCTAATATCCGTATTTGGGGAACTATCGGTTGGATCATTGCTGGTCTTTCAATCAGTTATTTGTTTAAATGGGATGCAGCAGAAGCTTCATCTGCTGGAGCTTTGAAAAATACCTTTTTAATGGGGGCTATTGCTTCTTTGGTGTTAGGTTTATTCTCATTTACATTGCCTAAAACGCCACCTGTTAAAATTGAGTCAGATCAGAAACCATCATTCTCATCGATCATCGGATTGGATGCTATCAAATTATTGAAAGACCGTAATTTCTTGATTTTCTTCGTTTCATCGATTTTGATCTGTATTCCTTTGGCATTTTACTATCAAAATGCCAATCCATTTTTAGATCAAATAGGAATGGAAAATCCTACTGGAAAAATGACAATTGGTCAGATTTCAGAAGTATTATTCTTATTAGCATTACCTGTTTTCTTTTCTAAATTCGGTTTCAAGAAAACGATTTTGGTTGGTATGCTTGCTTGGGCATTAAGATATATCTTATTTGCTTATGGTAATGCGGGCGATCTTTCTTTCATGTTGATATTAGGTATTGCTTTACACGGTATCTGTTACGATTTCTTTTTCGTTTCTGGACAAATTTATACCGATAGTAAAGCTGGAATCAAATATAAAAGTGCTGCACAGGGTTTGATTACATTAGCGACTTATGGGGTAGGTCAGCTTATTGGATTCTGGGTTGCAGGTTTTATCGGAGAGAAATATGCATACTTGCAACAAGCTAATGTTGCTGATTTTTGGAAACAAACATGGATCATTCCTGCGGGAATAGCATTCGTAGTCTTTATTATCTTTTTAGTTGCTTTTAAAGATGAGAAGGTCGAGAATAAAGCGGTTGCTGAATAAATTAATAAAAGAACTAAAACTAAACAATAAAATAAAATGGCTGAAAATAACACTTATGATGCTATTGTCATTGGTTCAGGAATCAGTGGTGGATGGGCAGCAAAAGAATTAACAGAAAAGGGTTTAAAAACTCTTATGTTAGAACGTGGTCGTAATATCGAGCACGTAAAAGATTATCCGTCGCCGAATAAGAATCCTTGGGATTTCCCACATGCCGGAGGACGTACGCAAGAGATGATCAAAGAACGTCCAGTTTTGAGCAGGGATTATCCGTTAAATGAAAAAAACTTAGATTATTGGGTAAATGAACAAGAAAGTCCCTATACCGAAACTAAACGTTTTGACTGGTATAGAGGTTATCACGTAGGTGGTCGTTCATTGATGTGGGGAAGACAATCTTACCGACTTGGCGATTTAGATTTTGAAGCAAATTTAAAAGATGGACACGGTGTAGATTGGCCGATCCGTTATAAAGATATTGCTCCTTGGTACAGCTATGCAGAGAAATTTGCTGGTATCAGCGGTAACCGTGATGGTTTGGATGTATTGCCGGATGGTGATTTTATGCCTGCTATGGCGATGAATATCGTGGAAAAGGATCTTGCAGCACGTTTGAAAAAAGAATACGGTGGTAACCGCCATTTTATTATGGGAAGAACAGCAAACATTACTGTTCCTCATCATAACCGTATCAACTGTCAATATCAAAACCAATGTTGGTTAGGTTGTAATTTTGGTGCTTATTTTAGTACACAATCGGCAACATTACCAGCAGCAGTAGCAACTGGCAATTTGACATTACGTCCATTCTCAATTGTTACGAAAATCATTTATGATAAAAATACCAAGAAAGCAAAAGGTGTTGAAATTGTAGATGCGGAAACAAATCAAACGTATGAGTTTTTTGCTAAAGTGATCTTCGTTAATGCATCTGCATTTAACTCAACTTGGGTACTGATGAACTCAGCTACAGATGTTTGGGAAGGTGGACTTGGAAGTAGCAGTGGAGAATTGGGACATAACGTAATGGATCACCATTTCCGTTGTGGAGCAGGAGGTAATGTAGAAGGATATTTAGATAGCTATGTATTTGGTCGTAGACCAACAGGATTATATGTGCCACGTTTTGTTAACGTTGCTGGAGATGACAAGAAACGTGATTATGTTCGTGGTTTTGGTTATCAAGGAGCTGCAGGCCGTGGTCGCTGGTCTGGAGAGGTCGCGGAGATGAGTGTAGGTGGCGCATGGAAAGATGCTCTTACCGAAGCTGGTGATTGGAACGTAGGTTTTACTGCTTTCGGTGAGATTTTACCATACCATGAAAACAAAATTAGCTTAGACAAAACTAAAAAAGATAAATGGGGTCTTCCTGTATTATCAATGGACGTTGAAATCAAGGATAATGAGTTAAAGATGCGTGGTGATATGCAAAATGAGATGAAAGAGATGTTGGAGAAAATTGGTGTTAAGGACACATATACTTATGATAACGTGTATGGTTTTGGTCAAGGTATCCATGAAATGGGAACTGCTCGTATGGGTAGAGATCCTAAAACATCTGTTTTAAATGGTAACAACCAGGTTTGGGATGCGCTTAACGTTTTTGTAACTGATGGTGCAGCGATGACTTCTGCAGGCTGTGTCAATCCTTCATTAACGTATATGGCATTAACAGCTAGAGCGGTTGATTTTGCTGTAAGTGAGTTGAAAAAAGGTAATCTTTAATCAGTTATAAATCTAAATTATGGAAAAGAATAATTCATCAAGAAGAGACTTTCTGAAAAAAGCTGCCTTATTTGGCGCTGGAGTGACTATACTGCCCCGCCATGTATTGGGTGGAGTAGGTTTTACAGCACCGAGTGATATGTTGAATGTTGCATCTGTAGGTGTCGGTGGTATGGGGGGATCAGACGTATCGCGATTTGCAGCAAGTGGAAAAGCAAATATTGCTTACCTATGTGATGTAGATACGCGTCGTGCGGCAGATTCTGTGAAAAAGTTTCCGAAGGCAAAATTTTATAAGGATTTCCGTGATATGCTCGATAAAGAGCATAAACATATTGATGCAGTTTCAGTATCAACACCGGATCATCAGCATGCTATTGTAGCTTTGGCAGCAATGCAATTGGGTAAGCACGTTTATGTGCAAAAACCATTAGCTCATGATGTTTGGGAAGCACGTGTTTTGACACAAGCAGCCAAGAAATATAAAGTTGTGACGCAAATGGGTAATCAAGGAGCATCAGGTGATGGTGTGAGACAGATGCGCGAATGGGTTGACGCAGGGATGATTGGAGATCTGAAAGAGATCTTCTGTTGGACCGATCGCCCAGTATGGCCTCAAGGTATCCAATGGCCTACACAACAAGCTCCAGTTCCACAAGAATTGGATTGGGATCTTTGGTTAGGTACTGCTCCAAAAAAAGATTATGTTGAAAAATTGATTCCTTTCAACTGGAGAGGATGGTGGGATTATGGAACAGGTGCATTAGGTGATATGGGATGCCATAACATGGAAGCGCCTTTTAGTATCTATGGTCTTCAATATGTGAAAGATGTACAGGCAACTGTTGGATCTGTATATGTTGACGAATTTAAAAGAGGATATTTCCCAGAAAGCTGTCCGCCGTCAAGCTATGCCGTAATGACATTCCCGAAAACGGATAAAACAGCAGGAGATGTTAAGCTACATTGGATGGATGGTGGAATTCAACCACCAAGACCAGATGAACTAGGTCCTAATGAGGCTTTTGGCGACGGTGGAAATGGTATTTTATTTATCGGTACGAAAGGTAAAATATTGGCCGATACTTACGCTGCAAATCCGAGATTATTGCCTACAACTGCTTCTTATACGACTCCAAAACAAAAGTATGCACGTGTTAAAGGTGGTGCCGATGGTCACTGGGCACAATGGGTAGAAGGTTGTATTGCTGGTTATGGTAATATGCAGATGTCTTCTCCTTTTGAAATTGCTGGACCATTGACAGAAGCTTTACTGATGGCAAACTTGGCTATCCGTGGATCAGATTTGAAAGTTGATAATAAATATCCAGGAAGAAACTTACGCTTATTATGGGATAATAATAATATGCGTGTGACGAATTTTGATGAAGTAAACCAGTTCGTGAAGCGTAACTACCGTCCAGGCTGGGAAGTTAATTATACAATTTAAGTATTAAAAGAGATTGATTATGAATAGAAGAGAAGCAATTCAACGTGTCGCAATGTTGATGGGAGGCGTGGTCATTGGTTCAAGCCTTTTTCTTGAAGGTTGTTCACGCTCTGCTACTAAACAGGTAGAAGTTTTATTCGAACCTAAGACAACCGATTTATTGGGAGACTTAGCCGAAGCAATATTACCGAAAACCTCTACTCCTGGAGCTAAAGAAGCAGGCGTGGGAAGCTTTATCCCAGTGATGGTAAGAGATTGTTATACCGATGAACAACAAACTGTTTTCATGGATGGAATTAACAACCTAAATAAAAAAGCACAAGAGTTAATGAAGAAAAATTTCTTAGATCTTTCTGCTGAAGAACGTACAAGTTTTGTAAACTTACTAGACAAAGAAGCTGGTGAGTTTAATAAAAAACAAGATGAGGCGACAAAAGAAGAACGTGAGAAAAATGCTGTAAAACAAAATGAATTATATAGAGAAGTGGAAAACAAACCACCTCATTGGTTTACCATGTTTAAGCAGTTGACCTTAACAGGATACTTTAATTCGGAACTGGGATTAACTAAAGCATTGCGCTATGTGAAGATTCCAGGAAAATTCGATGGAAATTACCCTTATAAAAAAGGTGATAAAGCTTTTGCAGGTTAATTCAAAAAGATAAAGAAGAAAAGGGGGTACTTCAAGCGAAGTACTCCCTTATTATTTAGTTTCGATTTCTAAGGCGAAAGAAACACGTTCTTGCTTTGTGACCGTCATGAAATAGCCTTTATCTGTTGAGTTACCACTAATTTCTACACGGTCATTATAGCGGAGTTCTCGTAGGTAATTCATTTCTATGGATACAATTTGATTTGTAAGCACTAATTCCATCGGTAATCTGTCCATACACCAATCTAAATATTTGACATTATTAGCATGATTGACAATATCCAGATCCGATATTTTAACCGTATAGTTTTCGATTGGTTTTACGGTCTGTGCTAGATTTAGTTTTGAAAAAGGCTTTTGCGTACTGTGACGCTCTGGAAATGTTTTAAAATCGCCAAGTGCTATTGCCAGTTCCTCAGGTCCTCTTTTTACAGTATTGATAACTGCCCAATAACTTGTAGCAGTCACATAAAGTTGGTTATTGACATACACCTCAAAATTACGGGTTGATTTAGCCCCTTCTAAGTGCTGAATCCAGGTTTTTATGGTCACTATATCCATCCATTTTGGCAAGCGGTTTATTTCAAACCGGATACGGCTTAACACCCAGGTCTGATTATTTTTGGCCATTTCCCTAAAACCAAAACCTGCAATAGTCGCATGTTCACCAGCTGTGAGCTGCAGTAAATTGGAAAGATCAGAATAACGGATTCTGGCATTTGAATAGCATTGTGTAAAATTGATTTCCCAGTTTTTTTCAAATGTTGAATTGTCCATTTTTGATAAATTTCAACAAATTTAGGCATTATTATGCTGTAGCATAAGTCATTTTGTAAAATAAATGTTAAAATCGAAATAGTATTGGTATTTTATCGAGGATTCCTTACATTTAAATAAGGTTAAGTATATGTTATAACAATTAGGAGCGTTATAAATGAAATGTCTTACTTAATCAAAGTGTCAATTATAAATTATTAGTAGTATGATCGGAGAATTGATAGAAAAAGAACAAATCTCTTCATTCAAAATAGTGGCGGCGAATGAAGATAAAAGTCAAACATTTTTAGAAACTTTAAAAGGAGCTTTGCGATTGGGGAATGAATTTAAGTCGAAGACTACAATAGCCTTTCAAACAGAAGTAGGTCCTAAAAGAATAGAAACAACAGTTTGGTCGTTAACGGATAAGTATCTCCAAATAAAAAGCGGTGTATTGATTCCTCTGAGATCAATTTTAGCAATAGAATATTAAACAAAAATAATTACTCAAAAAAAAGAAAAGTGCTGTTATATCAGCACTTTTCTTTTTTTTCCTCAGCTAATTCCCGATCTTCCTGATCTAAATCTAATGTGTTGTCTTCTTGTTCTGCATCCGCGGATTTTTCGTATTGTAATACGGTCAGAATTGGGAAGTGATCTGAATCAAAATTATTCAGTCTTTTCATTTTCTTTAATTTAAAGTCTGTACTACAGAAAATATGATCTAAAGGAAAGCGCATAAAAAAATGATGGGCGTGAAAAGTATTCAGAAAGAAACGGCCTCTTCTCGGATCAAGTAATTGACTTGTCTTTAAAAATAATTCAGTGGTGTAGCTCCAGGCGACGTCATTCAGATCACCGCAAACTATCACAGGTATTTTTGATGCTAAAGCTTTATCTGCAATCAGAAGGAGTTCCTTATCACGTTCTGTTGACCTTGGGTTTTCACCTGGTACAGGAGGAGTCGGATGTACCGCATATAACTGAATGACCTGCCCATTTCGTAAAATTACTTTTGTATGAATGGAAGGGATATCATCCTCCACAAGAAATTTGACTTCACTTTCCTTCAATTCCAATTTAGAGTACAGCAACATACCATAAGTGTTATCTATCGGTTTCTCTACACGATAGGGGTAGGTATCTGTGGCCTCCTTAAGCTGTTCCATCCATTCATGGCTGGTTTCCAGTAGCAGTACCAGGTCAGCATCAGTCTTTTTAATTTCCGCAATGCAGCCTTTGTAATTGGTATTATCTTCAAACACATTTGATATCATAATACTGATGGTTTGATCGGGTATTTCCTGTTTTACTCTTAAAATCTGCTTTTTCCCAAGAG
Source organism: Sphingobacterium sp. B16(2022) (assembly GCF_012030425.1). Taxonomy (GTDB): domain Bacteria; phylum Bacteroidota; class Bacteroidia; order Sphingobacteriales; family Sphingobacteriaceae; genus Sphingobacterium; species Sphingobacterium anhuiense. The sequence continues at coordinate 182,334 of NZ_JAAUVN010000005.1, forward strand.
GAGTAAAGGGAATAATCTGTTTTAATAGGTATAATATAGTCCCTGAAAGTAAGGTTACATAGATATAGAAGGTTAGCGTTTTGTTAGAGAATATTAAAAGGAGCGCCAGTGACAGGGCTGTTAATACAAGCTTTTGTAGTCTTGGATACTCAAAAATTCGGAATGTCCAATAATCATTCCTTATTAATGGAATAAAACTTATAATGATTAGGATGGAAGAAAAAATATATAGAGCTGTGTGCATATGTAATCTATTTGTGCGATAAAAATAGAAAAATAATCAAGAAAAGATGATTCGGGCACAATAAAATGAGAATTGGAAGATAGTAGAAGCAGGCTATAAGGGCATCATGTATGGGGAATCGTTAAAAATGCATACACCATTATGTAAACTTTCTGCCGGAGTTTACATAATGGTGTAACAATGGATCATCTATTATTCTTCGTATAAGCGCTCAACGGCAAAACCATTTTGTTTCAGACGTAGTGCTATTTCAAACGCTTGAATATTTAGAGCTTCCAATTTTAATATTAATCCGTTGCTGAATCTGTTAATATTAATGGTGATGATGTTGGGAATCTTCTTTAAAGTTTCCTCTAATTGATGAATTTTGTCTTCATTAATTAGCATGGTTTCAAAAATGTATTTTTCCATAACAATAAATATTAAGGTTTTAAAATCAATGTACTCGGTAATTTTTTCGTCCATTGCTCTTTCTCAAAAGAAATCTGTTTCCAAGCAATGAAACTTATCAGTATAATATCGAATGAAGAATAATCAATATCTTTAGTCTTGGGTTCCTCTATAATATTGATTTGATTAGGTGCCGCATAATCTAACGAACGAATCGCCTCTTTAAGCTCTACAGAGGTTTTAATGACCTCATCTTCGTCTAAGAAACTTATTTTTACATCGTTGTTCTGTACAAGTTTGTGCACATATATTAATAAGAAACTATCACTAAGTGTTTTGATAGGAACCAATATGTTTTTCACCTCTTCAGGAAGACCCCTATCGACTAAAATTCCACAAGGAATATGAACAGCTTTTAAAAGCGCTGTCGTTTTATCTTCAAATCCGCTATGATTAAATAGACTTTCTTTACCTGTTAATGAACCTAACAATCTTTCCGGATTAACGACTTTACTTGTAAACCCGATGATACTTCCTAAAACAGATCCTTCATAGACAGATTGACCAATACCTGTCAACAGTAAGTCGAAATCTTCTTCATTGGCCATTTTTGCAATATCGTCGTTGATATTGTCGGTACCTCTAAAAATACCAGTGTACGGTTGCTCTATTTTTTCACTTTCATCATTTAATACTGAAAAATTATCTCTTTCGTATTCGATCGAATTATAAGTATTGAGTTCATTCCCGATCGAAAGATGTAATGCCGTTACCGTACTATTTTCTTTTGATTTTTTAATCAGCATATTGGCAATACGGAGCAAAATTTTTCCAGAATTTGGGTTGCCAAATGAAATCAGAATATTGTATTTATTTTTCTTTGAAATGAGATCGCCATTATTTTCGATTTCAGGCTTAAAAAATTTATTAATTAAATCTAATGCAGGCCCCGTCATAAATGTTGTGATCAAAGCCATAAGAACCAGTATTGCGAACATTTCATCAGTAAGGACTCCTAAATCATATCCTATGTTTAGAGCGACTAGTTCCATCAAACCTCTAGTATTCATCAAAGCTCCTATGGTAAGGCTACTGTGCCAGTTTTGCCCCACAAATCTTGCTGATAAAGCACTTCCAATAAATTTACCCACTACAGCAATTGTAACCACCCAGAAACAGGTTTGCCAATGTTCGGCTTCATTGAGTAATCCAATCTGTGTTCTAAGGCCTGTAAAGACAAAAAATAGCGGTAAAAGAAGTACTTGTGCTACATCTTCCACTTTTTCAATAAAGATACTTCGAAAACTTGTGTTGGTTGGCATGATTACACCAGCCATAAAAGCTCCAAATAGGGCGTGGATTCCGATAACTTCAGTGGTCCATGAAGAAATCAACAATGTCAGAAAAAAGATGCCTACGATCGATTTACCTAACCGTTCTTTAGTTGAGTGAAGGTCACCTATACGTTGGAGAAATGGTTTTACGAACCGGACCATCAATAAGACATAGCCGGCCGCGAAAGCGATCGTGTAAACTGCACTGACTACAGATCCTGCTTTTACAACCGCAATAACAGCCGCCAAAAGACACCAAGCAGTGATATCATCTGCCGCTGCGCAGGTGATGGCAATCGAACCTAGTCGTGTTTTGCTCATACCCCTTTCCTGTACGATCCTTGCTAAAACAGGAAATGCAGTAATACTCATGGATATTCCAATAAAGAGCGCATATGATAAAAATGAAATACCTTCAGGTGCTGTTGTCTGGAAGATCACATAGGCGAGCCCCATTCCTAGAAGAAAAGGAAAGATAATGCTTACATGGCTGATAACTATGGCATCCTGAGCTTTGTTTTTTAATATTTTCAAATCTAGCTCCATGCCGACGACAAACATAAATAGCACTAAACCTATTTGACTCAATACTCCCAGATTTCCCAAAGAACTGACTGGAAATAAAAATGTGGATATTTCTGGAAAGTAATTTCCTAGTAAGGAGGGGCCTAGTGCTATACCCGCTACGATTTCTCCAATAACAGAGGGTTGACCAATTTTTCTGAATAATATACCAAAGATTCGCGCTACAAATATGATTGTTATGATCTGCAACATGAGTATTGCTAGCGGGTAGGAAAGATTTTCATGCAAATGATCTAAGAAATGTGACCACGCTGAGTGGAGAGGGACATCTGCAGTTGTATGTGGTTGATTTTCAAATTGGGAGCCCTGATGGATAATAAAATAGCCTAAAGCTATCCCAATAATTAAAATGGCTAGATAAAAAAAGGTGGAGCGGTACTTACTTTTAAACATATTTCGTCGGATTGTAAAGAGCAAGTATAATAGCTAAAGTTTTTTCTACAAAACGAATTCGTGTTTTTTGTACCAAACCAGAAAAAAAATGTACTAAACATTTAAGCTGTTTACAAAATGATCTTTGTAGGGTGCCGATAAGGTAAGTTGTATCAGGTCAGGCATATCTTTTATTTTACACGTGACATACTGTGCTGTGTAAGACGAGACCACAGCTAATGCAACAACATTTCGTCTATTAATCCTACAGAATTTTCCAGAAGGTAGGATCGCCAAAATTTCATCTAAACTGATGTTTTTCGCAAGAATATTTTGACCGTCTTTCATATAAATGTATTTATCCCGCCTATCATGATCGGCCACCTCAATATAGGCAATTTGATCTATTATTATCCTTGTTTTTCCTTGATTACTGTTTAACTCTATAACCTCTAAACCTGTTTCCTTTGTTGAGCTAAGCCACTTCAAGGCTTTATCGAAAGCAGTCTGTAATCGATCAGCCTGATAAGGTTTTCGTATATAATCCACAGCATTGAGATCAAATGCATCAGCAGCATATTCCTTATGAGCTGTTGAAAAGATAATCGCTTTGTCAGAAAGTATCCGGGCAACCTCTAGTCCGTTCATACCTGGCATATGAATATCTAGAATACAGGTGTTAAAATCAAGACTGTCAATCTGTGCTAAAAACTTTTGGGGATTATTGAAACTTTTCACAATTTCTACGTCCTTAAAATTTTCACATAAAGCTTGAATGTAACTTAGTGAAGGAAGTTCATCATCCAATAAAATACATTTAATCATTTTGATAAAGTTTTATTTTTACGGTTACCGTGTATATATTTTCTTTTTGCTCAGTATTCAAGCTGTACTCAGTACCGTAAATATTTTTCAACCGTTTCGAAAAAGTTTTATTGCCCAATCCACCTAAGCTTGAGTCTATTTTTTGTTTTTGCATGACCCGATTAGAAACGGTGAGGTGAAAATAATCGTCGATAACCTCAAACACCACAGAGATAAAACTGTTTTCATTTTGAACATCAGCATGTTTGAAAGCATTTTCAATTGGGTTGATGGTCATAAATGGAGCAATAAGCATTTCTCCAGCTTCGGCACTAATTTTTTTTCGTATATGTAGATCAAATAAGGGACTTATTTTAAGTTTATTGATCTCAATTAGATTTTGCGCAAAAGCGATCTCATCTTTTAGCTTTACGAACGTGCCATCTGTTTCATAAAGAATATAGTCCAGTACATTGGATAATTTATCAAGTGCATGATAACTTTGATAGGCATGAGACTGAATAGCGTTTAATGCATTTTTTAGTAAGTGTGGGTCCAACTTATAATAATTCGTTTCATCAGGAAGAGAAATGCTATTTAAATCTCGATTCTGTCGAATTAATAGTTTATTTTGACGTTTTAAAATACGAACCTTCCAAAAGAGGAAGACCGCTAATAAAACAAGAATAAAGAACACAAGAAATAATAAACTATAATAAAAAGTAGACATACTGACTTTGTTTTACTTCGAATATAGCAATTTTCTGTACAGACATGGCTTTTTTTGTTTTATGAAGAGGAGACAATTTGATATGTTCAGTTGCATAGAAAACAAGAAAAGCTCATCTTTTGGATGAGCTTTCTTGTACCTAGGGCGGGAATCGAACCCGCACTTCCTTAACGGAAACAGGATTTTAAGTCCTGCGTGTCTACCAGTTCCACCACCTAGGCAGGTGATATTAATGTGGAGCGAAAAACGAGATTCGAACTCGCGACCCCAACCTTGGCAAGGTTGTGCTCTACCAGCTGAGCTATTTTCGCATTGCTAACAGTTAACAAGTTGTTTTCTGTTTTGGTGATGCAAATATACGGCGATTTTTATAAAATCAAAATTTGAAACCATCATTTTTTTAATATTTAATGTAATGACCTCAAATATTGGCTCTTATTTTTTAGATTGAAATGAATAATAGAAAAATACATTGATCTGAAACTGGAGTATAGATGTTTTTTCAAAATTTCGCACCTATTATACGATGCACTATTTGTACATGTTTCAAGTAAAATGACAGCCTTCCAAAGCCGTCATTTTAAAATGTTCATTTATAAATCTTCTACAAGTAGCCGAGATCTAGTGCTCTATTTTTTTGAAAATGGAACAAGCGATATGACCACCAAAACCAAAAGTATTACTCATGGCTATGTCTACTTTTTTATGCTTTGCTTTTCCGAGAGTTAAATCCAATTTATCAGCAAATTCAGGTTCTATTTCTTTAGAGTTTATCGTAGGCGGAACAATATCTTCTTGAACCGCCTTAATACAAGCAATAGCTTCGATAGCTCCAGCAGCTCCCAGTAAGTGCCCTGTCATTGATTTTGTAGCGCTAATAGATACCTCGTTGTTAAAACCAAACATTCTTCCCATAGCTTTCAGTTCACTTTGATCGCCCATAGGAGTAGAAGTTGCGTGCGCATTGACATAGTCTATATCTTTTGCAGCGATATTCGCATCCTCCAAAGCAAGTTTCATTCCCAGAAATGCCCCGTCTCCTTCAGGATGTGTGCCCGTAATATGATAAGCATCCGCCGCTAAACTTCCTCCAATTATTTCCGCAATAATCGGGGCATTTCTTTTAATCGCACTTTCATAGCTTTCCAATACAATAGCCCCAGCTCCTTCTCCTAATACAAAACCGTTGCGATGAATATCAAAAGGGCGGGAGGCACCCAAATAATCCTCATTACTTGTTGATAAAGCTTTAGATGCATTAAATCCACCGATGGAACTTTCGGTTATAGACGCTTCAGAACCTCCGGTAATAATCATATCCGCTTTCCCCCAGCGGATATAATTAAAGGCATCAACAATCGCAGTATTACTTGCAGAACAGGCAGAGGCGGTCGTATAATTTACTCCTCTAAGTCCATATTTAATGGAGATAACACCTGAAGCAATGTTCAAAATACGCTTAGAAATAAAGAACGGACTGAAGCGTGGTATTCCATTTCCTTGCTTAAACTCCGCTATTTGTTGCTCAAATGTTGAAACCCCACCATCTCCAGAAGCCCAGATAACACCTATCCGATCTTTGTCCAGTAGATTGAAATCAATCTCAGCGTGGTGAATAGCCTCATGAACGCTAGCTAATGCATATTGCGTAAAAAGATCTAATTTTCGTAATTCTGATTTTTCCATGAATTGTAAAGGATCAAAATCTCTTACTTCACATGCGAATTTTGTTTTAAAGTTTGTCGCATCAAATTTAGTAATCATTTTTGCGCCACTTTGACCCAAAATCAGTGCATTCCAAAATTTATCTACGGTATTTCCTAAAGGCGTAATCGCTCCAATACCTGTTATAACAACTCTTTTCATCATTTAATCGTTTTTAATTAAATCTTCTTTAATAATTTTTTGTATGAGAGTGAAATCTTCATCACCGGTCAGTCTAGTAATCTGTACACTTGCAATCATCGTGGAAATTAGTAAGACGGCTTTTGTTCTAGGCTCACCTTTAAAATGAAAAGTACCCTGTTCTTGACCATATTTAAGCCATTCAATTACCCAGTTTAAAACCTGTTCGGAAAAAATCTTTAGATGTTCAATAATACCTATATCTAAAGTATTGTAATCAGTGGATAGAGAGCCAACGATACATATTTTATTGTCATTTTTAATATTCCTGTATATAGAGAGGAACTTGTCTAGTTTTTGTAGTGGAGATTTATCTTCAAAATCCTTTTTCATTTTGTGAAAGTTTTCAATATGATAATCTATAACTGCAATTCCCAAATCTATTTTTTGTGGAAAATGATAATGAATAGAAGCTTTTTTTATTCCAACGGCATTAGATATATCAAAAAAGCTAAAGGCATTGTAACCCTTATCCCGAATCAGGCTATCAGCAACTTGTATGATTTGTTCTTTTGTTGACATCAATTATTTTTTTGTAAATATACAAACCTACCAGTTGGTAGGCAAGAGTTGCTGATATTTATTTGAGATCAGTGGTGTAGTTGGATTTTTCCGCATGATCAGGCCTACCTGATTATGCAAGAACTTTTTTGAAGTGAGCGGATGTATTATCGCTGGGGTTATTGTATTTTGAAATACATGATGATCAGGATTTAAAATCTGAAATTTAAGTTTTAAGGGATATCTTGGTCAATTACATGTAAAGGGAGGAAACTCGAAATATTTAAAATAAACAAGAAAAGCTCATCTTTTGGATGAGCTTTCTTGTACCTAGGGCGGGAATCGAACCCGCACTTCCTTAACGGAAACAGGATTTTAAGTCCTGCGTGTCTACCAGTTCCACCACCTAGGCAGGTGATTTAATGTGGAGCGAAAAACGAGATTCGAACTCGCGACCCCAACCTTGGCAAGGTTGTGCTCTACCAGCTGAGCTATTTTCGCTTTTGATACTGCAAATATAGGGAGATTATAGATACTACAAAATGTTTTTTTACAGCTAAAGCGTAATTCCCTCAAATGAAGCGAGATAATTTTCATCCCGCTTCAAAATACGATGTGTTTAAATTTGAATTCACCACCTTGCTACGTATGTAGCGTAATTAATTCAATCTTTCATAGCAGTCAAAACTTAAAATGAGAGGGTAGTGAATCTCCAGTGGTAAGTATCAACTAGCGTCAGTTTGTCCAAATCAACAGGTAGATCCGTTATAATTTTCAATACCTGCATGGCCATCATACTTCCGATGATTCCAGGCAGAGGGCCTAATACCCCATATTGATCACAGTTAGGAACATCTTCCGGATGAGGAGGCTCTGGAAATAAATCACGCAATTGTTTACTGCCCATGTAATTGAAAACAGCCATTTGACCTTTGAAAGCAAGAATACTTCCATACACCAAAACTTTGTTGGAACGTACGCAAGCATCGTTGATCAGGTAACGTGTAGTAAAGTTATCAGAACCATCTACAACAATGTCATATCCTGCCAGGGTAACATCAACATTCTCAGAAGTGATTTTTGTCGCAATGCTATCGACTTGGATGGATGAATTGAGTTCGCGGATATATACTGCCGCACTTTTTACTTTTTGTAGATGTACACTTTTTTCATTGTGTATAATTTGTCTGTTGAGATTATGAATTTCTACATGATCAAAATCAACAATCCCTAAATGACCTACTCCAGCAGCAGCGAGATATTGAAGAACAGGCGAACCTAGTCCACCTGCTCCAATTACGAGGACTTTTGCTGCCATAATTTTCTGTTGCCCTTCAACACCAATTTCATTAATGAAAACTTGGCGGGAGTATCGATCAAAAGCACTGTGCTGTTGCATAAATACAGTAATTTAAATTAGAATTATTATTGGCTACCAGAGTAGCTTTTGTCCCAGTCTTTCATAATGGGATCGTATCCAGCCTTTCTGATGATACCTTGGATAGTTTCCATACTGCGCTCATCACTGATCTCAAATTGTTCAAGCGACTGTGGATCGACCACATAGCCACCTGGATTTGTCTTCGAAGCGGCACTCATGGTCGTAACACCGATAGGAATGATATGGTCTCTAAATTTCTCGCGTTCACGGGTTGATATGGATATTTCTAAATTTTCATTCCATAAACGATAAGCGCAGATCAATTGCAGTAAATCACGATCTTCCATAATAAAATTCGGTGTGGATACACCTTCAGCAGGACGTAATCGAGGAAATGAAACTGAATATTTTGTACGCCAATAATGCTTCTCTAGATAATCAATATGTAACGCATTGAAAAAGCTATCGACACGCCAGTCTTCTAGACCTAAAAGAACACCAAGACCAATTTTATGAATTCCTGCTTCACCAATACGGTCTGGTGTATCCAGCCGATACTCAAAATTTGACTTTTTGCCTTTTGGATGATATGTTTTATAAACCTCTTGATGATAGGTTTCCTGATAGACAAGCACAGTATTAACACCTTCTTCCTGCAGAATACGGTATTCTTCTAAAAGCAGAGGTTGTACTTCAATGGATATCTGCGCGAAGTGGGGCTTCAGCAATGCAATCGCATTTTTAAAGTAATTGATCTCAACTGTTTTATTGGCTTCTCCGCTTACCAATAATACATGACTGATACCCATAGATTTTAGCGCCATGGCTTCTAACAGTAATTCTGTATTCGAAAGTGTTTTGCGCTTGATCTTATTGTCCATACTAAAACCGCAATAGGTGCAGATATTCTGACATTCATTGCTTAGATATAAAGGAGCATATAACTGGATTGTCTTACCAAATCGACGTTGTGTGATCTGTTGCGTTAATTGGGCCATTTCTTCTATTTCAGTAATCGCCGCAGGAGAAAGGAAGGTTAGAAAATCAGTTAAATTTCTTTTTTCTTTACGGAGACTTCTTCTAACATCCTCAACTGTGGTGTTATATATTTTTTCCTTGATTTCCTGCCAGCTGTATAGTGTAAATAGTTCCTGAAAAGTTTGCATAAAACGTTCTTAATCGATTAAAAATGAAGTTAGCGGACTAGAAGCGATAGCACGATTTTCTGATATACCTAATCCTGCCTGATAAGCTTTGCGACCTGCTATTACAGCTTCTTTAAATGCCTCCGCCATCTGTATCGGATATTTTGCGGATGCAATAGCTGTATTGACTAAAACAGCATCAGCACCGATTTCCATTGCCTTTGCGGCATCGGAAGGAGCACCAATTCCAGCATCGATAATAACAGGAACTTGGCTCTGAGCGATGATCATTTCTAAAAAGTCCAATGTACGAAGTCCTTTATTACTACCTATGGGTGCAGCTAACGGCATTACTGCCGACGTTCCAGCTTCTTCTAGTCTTTTACAGAGCACTGGATCTGCATGCATATAAGGGAGCACAATAAAACCGAGTTTTGCAAGTTGCTCCGTAGCCAACAATGTTTCGATCGGATCGGGCATCAGGTAACGTGAATCTGGATGAATTTCGAGTTTTACCCAGTTCGTTTCCAGGGCTTCACGAGCAAGTTGTGCGGCCAAGACTGCTTCTTTTGCATTACGTGCTCCAGAGGTATTGGGGAGTAAATTTACGCCAGTGATTTGTAAAGACTCGAGAAATGTGTCTGAGGAAGACTGATGGTCCAAACGCTTTAAAGCCATCGTGACCAATTCAGAACCCGATGCGACGATAGATTCCTTCATTTGTTGCAGACTTCCGAACTTTCCTGTTCCTAAGAATAGTCTCGATTGAAATATCTGATCTGCTATTTTTAATGTATCCATTGCAGTTTATTTTTAAGTTCTTGAATGTAGTGAGGGTGTACGGTGATCAAACTTGACAGTGCTATCCCATAAATGCCAATATCTTGTAGGGGAACGATATCATCAAGTGTTATACCGCCAATAGCGTAAATCGGCGGATAGTTTTGACCGTTGTTTTTTAAATGATAAACGATGTCTTGATATCCTGTTAAGCCTAATATTGGACTTAAATTGTTTTTAGTTGCGGTGAACCGTAAAGGGCCAAGACCGATGTAATCGCAGTTTTCTGTGATGCGTTGCTGTACGTCAGAAATATTATTTGCTGTACCACCAATTATTTTGTGCGGTTCTAATACATGTCGGGCCTCTTGTATGTCAGTATCTGTTAATCCCAGATGAACTCCGGCAGCATCAATGGTTTTGGCTATGTGCAGATAATCATTGATAATAAGAGTAGCACTATGTTGCAAGCAATGCTGTTTAATACGACGTGCTAATGCGAGCACTTCATCTTCAGTGCCTTGTTTCCAGCGTAGCTGAATCCAATCTGCACCCGCTTGTAGTGCATTATTAATGTTAGTCTCCTGTTCAATAGCCGTATCTCCCTGCGAGATATACTGTATCTTACTGAACGTGATATTTTTGGGGTATGCTGTCATTACTGTTTCAATTTTTTTGCTATCGCATTTTTCTGCTCAGTATAATCCGGTTTGGGTATTTCCTTCTAATCATTTGTAAAGGAATGAAGTACCTTTAACAACTATTGTTACAGGCAATATGCATGATCTTTCATAAGACAATTTTTAAAACTTATTAAAGGTTGTTCATTCTTCCAGATTTCTCCTAATAGCGCTACACCATCGACGCCGGCATCATATACAAGGCCTAGGTTTTCGGAATGGATACCAGCAAGCCCAATTAATTGAACTTGCTGGTTATTCCGTAGCTTTAACTCGTTTTTTACGGTATGCTCCTTACCATGACCAGGTTTTGAAATACTTGAAAACATCGGACTAAACAGTGCGTATGACCATCGGTTATCCAGTTGATTAAAATCTGCAATGCTGTGCACAGATGTTGATCGGATTACGGTAGGACTATACTGATTTTGTTTTTTTGATTTTCGATCATATTCATTAAAATGTAACCGGTTTATGTTCAGCTTTTCGGCTAGATAATGATGGCTATGCAGGACAAGACGGTTTCGATATTGCGGAGCTATTCCATAAATAAATTGACACATATCATCATCTGAAAAGTTATATTTTCTGATATGTAACAGTTCCAATCCTGCATCCAGTATACTGTTGATGATCTGGAGTTCGTTATCAATATCATGCTCAGCTGTCAAGACGATGATCATAAGTACAATTCTTTACCTTGTTCGATAAACTCTTTTGACATATCGATCATGCCTTGTTCTGCAGAATCCCGGATTTCCTGTGTGATCTTCATCGAGCAGAATTTAGGGCCGCACATCGAACAGAAGTGAGCAACTTTGGCACCGTCTGCAGGTAAAGTTTCATCATGAAATTCTCGGGCTGTGTCAGGATCTAAGGAAAGGTTAAACTGATCTTCCCAACGGAACTCAAACCTCGCTTTACTTAGAGCATTGTCGCGGTATTGTGCACCAGGATGTCCTTTAGCCAAATCTGCCGCATGTGCAGCCAGTTTGTAGGTGATCACGCCATCCTTTACATCTTTTCGGTTAGGTAAACCGAGGTGTTCTTTTGGGGTAACATAACAAAGCATGGCACAGCCGAACCAGCCAATCATTGCCGCGCCAATTGCTGAGGTGATATGATCATAACCCGGAGCAATATCTGTTGTCAATGGGCCTAAAGTGTAAAATGGTGCTTCGTCACAAACCTCAAGCTGTTTGTCCATGTTTTCTTTGATCATGTGCATAGGTACATGACCTGGGCCTTCGATCATAACCTGTACATCATGTTTCCATGCTATTTTGGTCAACTCTCCCAAGGTTTCTAATTCAGCAAATTGTGCAGCATCGTTAGCATCAGCTATAGAACCTGGTCGAAGTCCATCCCCTAGGGAAAAAGCAACATCATATTCCTTCATGATCTGACAGATTTCTTCAAAATGCGTGTAAAGGAAGTTTTCTTTATGATGGAACAGACACCATTTTGCCATAATCGAGCCACCTCGGGAAACAATACCTGTTACACGTTGTGCTGTCAAATGGATATAACGTAAAAGTACTCCTGCATGGATGGTGAAATAAGAAACCCCTTGTTCGGCCTGTTCAATTAGTGTATCTCTGAATATTTCCCATGTCAGATCTTCTGCAACGCCTTTTACTTTTTCCAAAGCTTGATATATAGGAACTGTACCGATTGGCACAGGAGAATTACGGATGATCCATTCGCGTGTTTCATGAATATTTTTACCTGTTGAAAGATCCATAATTGTATCAGCACCCCATCGGCATGCCCAGACAGCTTTATCAACTTCTTCTTCAATGCTTGAGGTAACGGCACTATTACCAATATTAGCGTTGATCTTTACCAAAAAGTTGCGGCCGATGATCATCGGTTCGCTTTCTGGATGATTAATGTTGTTTGGAATAATTGCTCTTCCGGCGGCAATTTCTTCTCTTACAAATTCAGGGGTAATTAATTTCTTTGGAGTACGGGCACCAAAATTGTGACCGGTGTGCTGATGATCCATACCTTTAGTTGCTGCTTCGATTTGCTCAATACGCTGATTTTCGCGAATGGCTACATACTCCATCTCTGGAGTTATGATACCTTTTCTTGCATAGTGCAGTTGACTTACATTTTTACCTGCTAATGCTTTTTTAGGTCTATGACTGTATTCGAAACGGAGTTCATCCAGCTCCGAGTCTGCCAATCTTTCTTTTCCATAATCTGAACTGATTTGTGATAAAACTTGAACATCTTTTCTGTCCAATATCCAATTTTCACGAGTTCTAGGAAGACCTTTGCGGATATCAATCAGTGCTTGTTCATCCGTATACGGACCAGAAGTGTCATAAATAGTGACTGGAGGATTGATTTCTATTCCACCCTTGCTAAGTTTGGTCGGGCTTAATGTAATTTCACGCATGGCAACCTGAATAGGATAGAGCTGACCTGAAATATAGACTTTTTTTGAATTTGGAAATGGGGTCTGGGTAATGCTTTGTTCTAACATAATGGTATAGTAATAGGTATAAGAGATTTATCCGCCCTGTGTTGCAGCGATAATTAGAATTGAGTCCTGATGCTGTAGTTTGGTTGTTGCCCAAGCCGTTTTGGGTATAACCTGGTTATTAATAGCGACAGCAATGCCCTTGCTTTTTTCTGGGAATTCCAAAAGCATCAAACCTTCCAAAGAGGAGGGGGGCTGTTCAAAAAGACGTAATTGGTGATTAATTGTGAGTTCCATTCCTTTTAAAATTTTTAAATAAAAAACTTTAGGAATGGCCACAGTTGTGCCGGTATATGCACAATGAAGACATCTACTTTTCCCTACGCCAGTATGATCCGGATCAGGTTCTAAGGGTAAAATCTCAGCCTGCAAATTTGCAGACACCCCTAAAGTTTCCACTAAACTAGGTAAAAAATCTCAATAAACGAAAAGAGGTAGATTTATTTTAGTCTGTCCATCTTTTTGTGACAGAACCATATACTTTAAGAAGTGAAGTGTTTTATTGATGAGGCCTGCTGGTATAGCGAACAATGATTCTCCCTGCCAGAGGTGGAGTTATGGGCAGGGTGAATCAATGGAAAATACTATAAAATATGATGGAGTTTAATATATTGAAGCAGCATAATGGTTTTGGCATCTTTGATTTCGCCATTATCAACCATTTGCATCGCTTCTTTTATAGGCAATTCTAAAACTTCAATATTTTCTTCTTCCTGTTCTAGTCCACCACCTTCACTGACTTTCATTTCTTTAGCATATTCGGCTATAAAGAAATACAGAATTTCTGTGACAGATCCAGGGGACATATAAGCTTCAAATATTTTACGTACATCTGTAATTTTATAACCCGTTTCTTCTTCCGTTTCTCTTCTGATGCAATCCTCGGCATTATCTTTATCCAACAAACCTGCACAAGCTTCAATCATCATACCGCTCTCATTTCCATTGACAAATGTAGGTAGACGAAATTGACGGGTAAGAATAACTGTTTTCTGCTCTTTGTTGTACAGTAAAATGGTGGCGCCGTTTCCTCTGTCGTATGCTTCCCTGCTTTGACTCATAATGGTGCCGTCCTTTTTTAAATATTCGTAAGTGATCTTTCGCAAGACGTACCAATTGTCTGATAAGATCTTGGTTTCTGTGATTTTGATGTTATCTATCATGATTGAGGTATTTCAAATTCGCATTATTAATAATTATCATATGCATATTTTTCAGTTCTTTTATACTTTTTTTCTAAAATACGGTGGACTTTTAAAAGTAAGTTGTCGATGGCTAAAGGTATATAAATTTATAAACTCCTAAAATTGTTTATATGGGAAAAATCGATCGTGTTAAAGGAAGTTTTATTCAGTAGCGATTGCCTTTATGAGCTGATATAAAATGATGAAGATCATGTAGAGGACAGGTTAAAAAGTACTTGAGATCTTAAATACATTTTATTATGTATTTATAGAGGGTTTATAGAGATATACCTCTATGAACCCTTTAGTAAACCTCTATAATATCACTATTACCTATCTAGAAATATACAAGATGGAAACAATAAAATGCAATGGTAAATCTATTGATATCAATAAAAAAATCAAAGGTCTATAAACAAGAAAAGCTCATCTTTTGGATGAGCTTTCTTGTACCTAGGGCGGGAATCGAACCCGCACTTCCTTAACGGAAACAGGATTTTAAGTCCTGCGTGTCTACCAGTTCCACCACCTAGGCAGGTGATATTAATGTGGAGCGAAAAACGAGATTCGAACTCGCGACCCCAACCTTGGCAAGGTTGTGCTCTACCAGCTGAGCTATTTTCGCATTGCTAACAGTTAACAAGTTGTTTTCTGTTTTGGTGATGCAAATATAGAGCTAATAATTAAAAAAACAAATTTTAATATAAGCTTTATTGTCTTTTTTTTATAAGCCCTTTTCTTTCAGGAGAGAAGAAATGAGATCACTTTCGAAACCTCTTGATAAAGCATATTGAAATAACTTGTTTTTTAGAATATAGACATCTTTATCTTTCAATGATAGTTGCTTTTTATCTAAAAGATCATGGAGTTTATCTTCATACTCATCTAAATCAATTTTTGAAAATGCAATTTTGATTAAAGGGTCGGATACCCTTTTGAGTTTTAAGGACTGCTTAATCTTAATCTTTCCCCAACTTTTTATTCTAAGCTTACCTAGAGTATAGGCTATAGCAAAGCGTTCTTCATTTAGAAAATTGTCCGATATCAATTGTGAAATGATTTCCTCTACATCTTCTTGATGCAAGCCCCATTCGTATAATTTATCCCGGACTTCTTGTTGTGCCCGTTCTTGATAAGCACAATAACTGGCAGCCTTAAGCAATGCTTGCTTAGGTGTGTATATTTTTTTTCTCGTTTTCTCTTCGTCAAACATCTTTACAAATTTCAAAAATATATTGAACTTATTGAAAAATTGTGGAGCTTTGATTGAATAAATATTTTAAAAAATGTATACCATATCGGATATTTCAGAGATTGTTGTTCCTAAAAGATCAATTATTGTTCATCATAAATCTATCATTCAAAATCTGATTTATGATACACGTAAGATCGTAAATGCTGAAACAGGATTATTCTTTGCCTTGATCAATCGTCGTGATGGACATGAGTTTATCATGGATGCCTATAGTAAAGGGATTAGAAATTTTGTGTTACAAAATGACTTTCAGCAAGAACTGATATTGCCAGATGCTAATGTTTTATGGGTCGCAGATACTTTTTTAGCATTACAGGCAGTAGCAGAAACTCAGCGCATGAAATTTAAATCTCCTGTATTGGGTATTACAGGGAGCAACGGTAAGACTATCGTCAAAGAATGGTTGTTTCAACTGCTATCTCCAGAATATAAAATCTATCGCAGTCCTAAAAGCTATAATTCACAGCTGGGTGTTGCTTTATCACTATGGGAACTAAATGAACAATATAATTTCGCCATCATAGAAGCTGGAATAAGTGAGGTCGGTGAAATGGAGAAACTCCAAAAAATGATTAAACCTACGCATGGTGTATTAACCAATATTGGGGTAGCCCATAAAGAAGGGTTTCAATCGAAAGAGGAAAAAATTGCACAGAAACTGAAACTTTTTACAGATGCTGAGGTATTGGTCTATCCTAAAAAGTATCTTGAACAGATCTATATGCCTTCTCAGATTTACAAATTCGCCTGGGGAGAGGATGAATCGTGTCAATTAGAGGTTTATTCGCTTAAGAAGGAAGGTGATCAATCTACATTGGTAAGTTTATGTTTTTCCCGCCAGTTTTTTACGGTTAAAATTCCTTTTGTTGATCAAGCATCAATTGAGAATGCGATTTCATGTATTGCAGTGATGATTACTTTTGGTTATGATTTTAAAACTATAGCCGATCGTATTGCCACGTTGCAACCGATGGAGATGCGTCTTGAATTGAAAAAAGGAAAACATAATACTTCCATTATTGATGATTCATATAGTAATGATCTGGTAGCGCTACAGATTGCATTGGATTTTTTAAAGCAACAAAAGCAAAATTCTCGTAAGGTCCTAATCTTATCCGATATTCCTGGAGTACAGTTGCATGATGAGAAGAGTATCAGTAAACTAAAGCGTTTGGTCGCAGCTAGTGGATTAACTGATTTGATTTTTATCGGACCTATTTTGAGTCAGTTGGAAGCACAGTTTTCATTACCCACGGCCAGCTACTCGGATACAAAATCATTTATAGATGGTTTTAAGCATATTGATTATAGCAATTCAACGATCTTGATAAAGGGTGCACGTGATTATCATTTTGAACAGATCAGTAAACGATTGGTTGCTAAATCACATGATACGATATTAGAGATTAATTTAAATGCATTGGAACATAACCTCAATGTATATCGGGGTCTGTTGCCTGCAGGTGTTAAATTGATGGCTATGGTGAAAGCTTTTTCTTATGGAAGTGGAAGTTTTGAAATTGCTAATTTACTACAGTTTAATCATGTGGATTATTTGACGGTTGCTTTTGCTGATGAAGGTGTTGATCTGAGAAATGGAGGCATCACACTTCCAATAGTGGTAATGAGTCCTGATGAAAATGCCTTTGATGCTATTGTACATCATAAGTTGGAACCAGAGATCTATAGTTTTAGAGTTTTAAATTCATTTCTCCGCTATCTCTTACAGCAAGGACTAAAAGATTTTCCAGTCCATATTAAAGTTGATACCGGGATGCATCGTCTTGGTTTTATGCCAGAGGAAGTTGATGAACTGCTAGCGATATTGAAAAATCAGGATGCGATGAAAGTGCAGTCTGTTTTTTCACATTTAGCTTCGGCAGGAAATGCTGTTGATAATGATTTTACTGAGAGTCAGATTCATCTTTTAGATGTTTTCACTACAAAACTTAAGGAGGAATTAGGGTATTCTTTTATCAGACATATTGCTGCGACATCGGGTATTGATCTGTGGCCAAGTGCTTATTTCGATATGGTACGCTTAGGGATTGGTCTTTATGGAATTGATATGGATCGAGATGATCTGCCGGTGAGAGAAGTTAGTGTTCTGAAGACCAATGTTACCCAGATAAAAGAGCTTGCGGCTAATGAAACAGTAGGATACAATCGCGCTGGTATGTTGCAACGTGCGAGCAGAACCGCAACCATCAAGATCGGTTATGCAGACGGTTATGATCGAAGGTTCGGTAATGGAGTAGGTAAAATGTCGATCAACGGGCAACTGGTTTCTACCATTGGAAATATCTGTATGGATATGTGTATGTTGGATGTGACAGATATTAATGTTAATGAAGAAGACGAAGTCATTGTTTATCCTGATATCAAGGAAGCGGCATTGGCTATAGGAACCATCCCGTATGAATTGTTGGTCAATATCTCACAACGGGTGAAAAGAGTTTATTTTTACGAGTAATTCGAGGCTTATTTCGCATCTTTGTAGGGTCTTTTAGGTACAAGTAATATGTTATCAAAATTAATTAGAGCTTTTTTAAATTATCTTATCAAAGGAACTTTGGTCGTTGTTCCTTTAGCTGGTGCGGTTTTTTTAATTGTTTGGATTGTTGCTTCAGTCGATTCGGCGCTTAACCTTACAGGGTTATTCCTGGAGGATGAGACAGGACATCCTTTATATATTCCCGGAATTGGTATTTTAACAGTCATTTTATTTTTGGTTGTAGCAGGGATTGTTTTTACCAATTTTGTGACAGATCCAATTAAACACTGGCTGAATAATCAGATTAACCGTATTCCTTTGTTGAATACGCTATATTCATCCATTAAAGATTTTACTGAAGCCTTTGTAGGTGATGCCAAAAAATTTAATGTTCCTGTTCTAGTTAAAGTGAATGAAATAGGTGTTAGTAAAATTGGTTTTCTGACACAATCAGATCTATCAAAAATTAAGCTTACAGATGAAGTGGTGGTTTATTTTCCCTATTCATATTCATTTGCAGGTCAGGTGGTCGTTGTAAAATCATCCTTGGTAACCAAATTAGATATGTCTGCTACAGACGCGATGAAGCTCGTTGTTTCAGGTGGTGTCAGTGGTTTAGAATAAGATACAAATACATACGTTTATATAAAACAAAAGGGAATCATTGGTAAAATGGTTCCCTTTTGTTTACATTTATCTTGAACTTTAAATCATAATTAGTGATGAATGTTGAATTTAAAACAGTAGAAGAGTATATTGCTTCTTTTCCAAAAGAAGTGCAGGAGATCTTGTTGCAGGTCCGTAATACAATTCTGCAGCATGCTCCTCAAGCTACTGAAGGAACAGCTTATGGCATGCCAGCTTATAAATTAAAAGGAAAACCGCTTGTTTATTTCGGTGGTTATCAAAAGCATATCGGATTTTATGCAACGCCGACTGGTCATTCAAAATTTGAAATAGAACTTGCTTCTTATAAGCAAGGTAAAGGTTCGGTGCAGTTTCCGTTACGGGAGCCGATCCCATTTGAACTCATCGGAAGAATTGTTGAATTTAGGGTTTCAGAGACATTAGATAAGTTTAAATAGGTTATTAGGATTTTAAATTAAAGGTGGTGATGGATCGATTATGGAATCGTTTATGGAGCAGTAAAGTTCCTGAAAACTTACACGAACAATGGAAAGATAAGGCAAAACTTTCTTTTGTAAACAGTCAGTTTGATGTAGAACTTATACGAGGTTGCTTGGATAAAATTAAGGATGATCCAAAGAATACCTTATTTTTACAAGCTTTTCTAGCTCATCAGAATATTGCTTCGCAATTGGAAACTCAGAATAGTGCTGAAGCAGAAATTGATTTTATGGAAAGATATGTTTCTTTATTTAGTCAGATTTCTGCTGTAGACCTTTCCGTTGTTTGGACTAAAAAGATCGAATATCCCACTTTGTCTGTACCGAGGTTTATCTTATTGCCATTGGTTCAGAATGCTTTGTGGCAAGGATATCATGCAGCAGCAAAATATCCAATGAAAATCAAGATTTCAGTATTTGAAAAAATCATTTCATTGGATATTACAAATCATGTTAATCACCATATTGTAGATCAAAAAGTTAATGACTCTGTGGAGAATTATCAGGCTCGTCTACAGTATGAATTTGGTGATCAACATACACTTATTATGAATAGCAATGCACATACATTTCGCGCAAATCTAACTTTGAGGTTTTAGATGACCTCAAAATGAGCTAGAGCATTGTATATACCGTCATTGTCTACATCATCGGTAATATAGTCTGCAATAGCTTTTACCTCAGGATTGGCATTACCCATAGCAATTCCGTAGGCCGTATGTTTCAACATGGTGATATCGTTTCCACCGTCACCAAAAGACATGGTTTCCTTGATGTCGATATTAAAGTGTTTGATGAAAATATCGATACCAATTTGTTTGCTTTGACCTAAAGGATTCACATCTGCAAATAGCGGGGTCCAACGGCTGGCCACAGAATTAGGCATTACATTGTTCATGAATTCTTCCTGTTCCTCCGGTTGAATGAAGATATTGGTTTGAAGTACAGATCCCATATCAAAGTCTGCGTACGATCTTTGAGGCGGGACAGGTAAATTCAAGAGTGCATACATGGAAGCGATCTCTGGTGTTACTTGAAAAATGCTGATTTCTTCTTCAGACATCAGCGAGAAGCTTACTTCATTTTTTGCAGCATGGTCAATCAAAGATTGAATATCAGTGGCGTGAATACCTTTTCTGAAAAGTACATCACCCTCTTTCGTGATGCAATAGCCACCGTTGAATGTGATAAATCCGTCAAAGTCAAGGTATTTGATATGATCTAAACTATTGATAGACCTTCCCGTAGAAACAATTACTTTTATACCTTTTGATTTTAATTCTTGAATGGCTTTTTCGGTTGAAGCGGGTACTTTGTGGGTATCGAAACTAAGAAGAGTACCGTCGATGTCAAAAAAAACTGCTTTAATCATGCTACTTTAAAAATTTTTGTGATACAAAGGTAATCATTAGAAGATTGCTTTTTGCCCTTATGATGTCATAATGAAGACTAGTAGCGTCAGTATTATGCTACATTTCATCTGTCAAAAATTGAAGGATTTGAATAAAGATTCTTCTTATTTTAAAGAACTTATTTTTTCAAGAATGTAAGCTAGTGCTTCCTGTGATTTTAATATGCGTTCATGACCGACACCATTCAAGTCTATCGCCTCTGTCGGGGGATGAACTTTAAAAAATGATTGCAGATAGGTATAGGGCGCAATTTTGTCCTGTTGATCATAGAGTACAAGATGCTGCTGGCTATTATCAAAATCGTATAAACTGTTTAAATGAAAGTAAGCGGTTTTCATATTGAATTTTTCTTCAAAATTCAGAAAAAAGTGCTCTTGAACATCTTTTGGTACAGCTACGAAATCCATACTAGCTGCGAAATTTGCTTTTAAATCTATTAGTGGAGTAAGACTGATAATCCAGTTCGGAGTATGTCTAAGTTTTGCTAATGCTGCGATATTAGCCATGGCACCGAGAGAATGACCGATGACTATTGCAGGTAAACCATAGGTATTAATAATAGTTTGAACAGCTTCAATGTATAAAATTAAATTGGATAATTCTCCTTCCGCTCCTCCATTTCCAGGTGCGTCAAATGCGATTATCGTTAAATCTGGATTTTCCAATAGTTTATCAATAAGCATGGAAAAATCTGCGGCTTTTGATCCCCAACCGTGTGTCAACAAAACTAAATCTTTGCCCGATCCCCAACGGTAGAGAGGAAAAGATAATAGGTGACCACTGAAAAATTCATCCTTTACTGCTAATTCATCTTTTGAAGCTAACTGTATTAGTAGCTCTTGATGTTGTCGCAATGGCATTTTAGGGGAATAGCAGATATACGACCAAATATCATCTAAATTAGCCGTTATAGAAATATGTTCTAAAGATTTCAGATATTCAATGCTTTGCTTTAGTTTTTTCATCAGGATAATTATTTAAAAATGTATGTTTTAAGGGCATAGATGAGCTCTTAACATTCGCTTTGTATGTAGCAATTCGATTTATTGAAATAAACTCAGTAGGCGTTCTTTATTCATAAAGTCTGCAATCGGATTATAAGTACTGGAAATGATGTTATCTGCTATTGCTGTTTTATTGGCTTGCAGTTTCATGATTTTATCCTCCACAGTATCCGGGCAGATTAAGCGTATCGCGGTGACATCTTTTGCTTGACCTATTCGAAAGGCGCGGTCGATAGCTTGCGCTTCAACTGCAGGATTCCACCAGGGATCAACCAAATAGACTAAGCTCGCCGCTGTAAGATTTAAGCCCGTTCCACCTGCTTTTAAGCTGATCAATATGACCCTTTGTGTTTCATTTTCCTGAAATTGTGTTACAATATGTTGCCTGTCTCTTGTCTGTCCTGTCAATTTTAGTGCTGTGATATCATGTTTGGCTAAAGCTGTTTCGATTAGATTTAGCATGCTCACAAATTGGGAAAAGATGATGATTTTCTGATATGGACTTTTGTCGAGTACTTGTTCGATAAGCATTTCAATCTTGCAGGCATCTTGTTCTACACTTAGATCATCTGTTTTTAGCAATTTTGTTGAATTGCAGATCTGACGTAATTTGGTCAATCCTTTTAGTACATGCATAGGACTCTTGCGTATTTCATCTCCATCTTTGACCGAGATAAATTCCCGAAATTCCTTTTCGTAAGTATCGTAGATATGTCTTTGAGCAGGCTTCATTTCACAATAAAGTACGATTTCATTTTTTGCAGGCAACTCTTTGGCAACCTCCGTTTTTGTACGTCGCAAAATAAAAGGTTTTACTTTGCGTTGCAATTCTTCCAATCTTTTTTTATTGCTGAATCCGTCAATAGGCGTAGTATAGACATCTTTAAAATATTTTTTCGAACCTAATAATCCGGGATTGGCGAACGACAGTTGCGCAAACAAATCCATGGTGCTGTTCTCGATCGGTGTACCCGTGATCACGATACGATTGCGTGCACTGAGTTTGGTAACGGCTTGATAACGTTGTGATTCGGGGTTTTTAATCTGCTGTGACTCATCTAAGAAAACATAGTTAAAAGCGTACTTTTTTAAGTGATTGATATCGGTCAATAAGTTGTGGTAAGAAATTAATACGAGTTCATATTGTTCAAATCCTAGGATACTTTTTTGACGATCAGCACCCTGTAAGACAAGTGTCTTAATCGATGGCGCAAATTTCTCCAATTCGTTTTTCCAATTGAATATTAGCGTAGTTGGAAGTACCAGTAAATTGCAATTGTTTTTTACTTTTTTACGTTGATCTAAAATAAAAGCAATGACCTGAATGGTTTTTCCGAGTCCCATATCATCTGCTAAACAACCTCCAAAATTGAATTCATCTAAAAAATTAAGCCAATTCAATCCATCATGTTGGTAATTACGGAGTTCGCCGATAAAATCTTTTGATAATATTACGGGTTTGACCTGATCGATGTTGCGTATTTTACTTTTAATTTCTTCCAAACGTTCTTTTGCTATTTGGGATAACCATTGTTCCTCAAAGTATTGATCAATGGCTGTATAATTTGTTTCTGCAATCTGTAAGTGGCTGTCATCAATGATTTCGCCTGCTAAAAAGAACTGTTCAAATTTATTCAACCATTCTTCGGGCAATATACCTTGCGTACCATCATCTAGTGTAATGAATTTTGATTTATTACGAATAGCTTTTTGAAGGTTTTTAAGCGAACCTTTACTTTTACCAAACTGCAGATCCACATTTACATTAAACCAATTCTGTCCACTGAGCACATGAATTGCTATTTTACCTTTAAAGGAGTTGAATTTATTTGCTTTTATTTCGTTAAATCCGATGATGGAAATATGATGATTGCGCCAATCTTCAAACACATTTAAGAACCAGTCCAGTTCAAGGAAATGTTTACGATGCAGATAAAAGTGCTGAAAATCTTCATCAAGTTGCTCTTGGAAATAGGGATGTTGCTTAATGATCAAGCTGACGATTTTGAGTTCAGCTTCGAGATCCCGCTTTACTAAAAATTTCTGTCCACTTTTATCAAATCCAAAAATAGATCTCCTGCTTCGAACAGGAACTTCTACATCCGCATAGCGCATGGTCGGAATGAGATTAATATAATCACCAGATTCTTCCAGATAGATAATCGATTCGGTATCGCTATAGAATTGCTGTTCTTTGATTTGTTTACTACTTGCTTTGGGTATATGTAGATAGTTGACTTCTACAATCTCCTCCATTGCTACTAAAAAATCCTTGTTAAAACCTTCGAATTTGGACTGATGTACGATAAGGTGATCTGCTGTGGTGTTGAAAAGTTTGAACAGGGCAAGGATTTGTGCATGTTCTATAAAATAGAAATGTTGCTGTACTTGGATGAAATAATCAAATACCAAAGGTAGCTGCTGTAAAGCGTGATCTTGTCCAGCAATTTGAATTGTGCTTCGAATAGTGAAAAATTTACCTATTTGATCGATGTCAATTCGGATTGTTTTGGGTAGTTCTCTTAATGTGATCTGCGTCAGACTATTTGCCCCGATAGTTTGCGATAAGGATTTATCATGTTGATAGATTTCCAGTCCTAGTGGATTTTTAATCAGCTTTTTAAAGGCGTTGATCTGTTGTTTGTTTTCTTCTATTGTGTTCTGCCCTAAAAAATGAAGTGCGGTAAAAAATTGACTTTCTGTAATATCTTTACTTTTCCAGATCATTTCCTCACATGAAAGTTGCTGTACTGGGTTTTTTAGCGAACCATTTTTAGCGCGGGTTGCACGATAGAGTAACACCTGAGGGTGTTTATAGTATTTATGCTCTTTAAGTACTAGAATGTTGCTTAGCTGTTCTAATTCCTTATTGTTGCGTTTTAAATCAGGATTTGTTGCGTTATTAAGAATATCTTGAGATAAATCTAGTAAATTATCCTGTTTTTTGATGGTTTTTACAACACCATCTATGCATTGAATTTCGAAATAATCCTCGAGTTGCTGTTCATCTTCTATCCCATATTTAACTGCTATTTTAGTTAGATAATTCTGATAAGCATGATCGGAGAAAAATAAATATACCTGATCATTTTTAAAGATTTCATTCAGAACTAGCTTTTGATGGCTACAGAATTCTTCGCTTTCAGAGCAATTGCACAGTAATGAGAGTACGGGAGTGTCATAAACGACAATGATATCGTAGGAAATACCTAGGGAGAGGATAGAGAAATGGCCTTCATTTTTCTTTAGTGTCAATATGCGGATTGGAGCGTTGCTATCGGATAAGTTTGACATCCAAGAATAAAAACTGTATCGATTTTCATTGTTAAAATGAATATCTGAGAATCGAAACTGGTGAAAATCATCTGAACCCTGTGGCAAAACGTCTTTTGTATACATGCTACTCAAACTTAGATAAATTTGTTTTATTTACAATTTTAATTCCGTCATATAAAACCAATTTTATTCTTCAATATTTATGGTGAGAGTCTTTAAAACTGTTATATCAGTATGAATATAAGCGCAACGATGTAAATTCGTTTTCCAGAAATATTTTTTGTTAAAAGACTAAAAAAGCATTTTTTAAAATTTATAGTGCTAAGTTGTAACATTTGATGATCGGTCTGCATCTAATGAGAAAAATATAAATTATGGAAAAGGAAACAATGGGTGCGATTATGTTCGTATCATTTTTTAGTACAATTTTCTTCACGCTTTATTACTATTTTCAAGCAAGAAATAAAGAGCGTATGGCCTTGATCGAAGCAGGGCTGGACTTATCTCAATTTTATAAAAAGCAAGTTCGAATTTCACAATGGTTACGTTTAGGTATATTTGCAGTGGGAATTGGCATCGGGCTTTTGATAGTTGGTTTAATTTCGCAATATCAGACCGAAAATATTGTCGGTGTACTTAAAGTTTCGATTATTGTACTTTGTGGCGGTATTGCCATGATTGTTGCGAATTATGTAGATAAACCTAAGCAGGATAGGGATTGATGGATCAACAGTATATTGATAAAGTTTTAGCGGGAGATCGCGATTCCTTTCGATATTTTTTACAAAAATATCAGGATATGGTCTTTTCTGTTGCAATGAGTATTGTGAAAAACGAATCGCTTGCAGAAGAAGTCGCGCAGGATGCTTTTGTCAAATGTTACCATAAACTCGACACGTTTAATCAGCACTCCAAATTTAGCAGTTGGTTATATCGAATTGTCGTCAATACAGCCTTTATGCAATTGCGAAAAATTAAGATTGAAGTCTTAGATTTTCAGTCAGATTATGATCAAGAGGTGATCGATGAAAGTGACCTGACTTTATTGGAGGAAGAAGAACGGAGTCAGATGATCAATGAAGCACTTTGTCTATTACCGGCAAATGAAAGTTTGGCTTTACGGTTATTTTATCTGGAGGAAGAAAGTATCAAAGAGGTTTCGATAATAACGGGCTGGACTGATGCAAATACAAGAGTGATCTTGCACCGGGGCCGTAAACGAATGTACGCCATCTTGAAGGAATTAATGAATAAAGCAAATGTGTAGCATGGAAAATAATGATGAATTAATGAAGACATTAATGCAGAGCAGTAAACTTAAAATGCCTTTTTCTGATTTTGAAAGTCGTGTAATGCAAACAATCGAACAGGATGAAAAAAAAGCGGTTGCTGTTTTAGAGGATCGTAAGAGAGGAATTTATTTTTTCTTAGCAGGAATGATATTTGGGCTTGGACTGAACTATCTACTCAGCAGGTCATGGAAAGACCTCCAATTCAATTTACCGCAGCAGGAAAATGCCTTGTTAGTTTCTCAGATCATCTATGCGATATTGATCCTGTTTTTTATAGAAAGGCTTGTTAAGCTATATCACTTGAACCGTCAGATTAAAGGTTTATAAAATAGAAAAGGAGAATACAAGATGTATTCTCCTTTTCTATTTTATCCTCTTTCGCGCTCTAGTAAGATCATCATCATAAAACAAAGAATAAGTCTTGTTTCATCCTTTGGGTTGATATCCGCGAGTTTGTCCAATGTAAATTTTCGGCCGAAAAAAGAAGGTTTTTTCTTGAGCTGTAATATTTTATTTCCTTCTTTATCATACATGGTGTATGAGGGGTTGAATACATATCCGGTGAGAATATTGAGTATCGGTATTTCTCCTAAAAAGCTGTCGCCAACTTTTACCCAGCCATTGTCTTCTTTGATGGTATAATCTTCAAGACCATCTATGTCTAAAGCATTGTAATTAGCTTTCCATATCGATCTCATTCCTTTTCGGCCTACTTTACCAATCGTTTCAGTAGTTCTGGTATCTGTAAAAGTATAATTTGCATTGAAATCTAACCAACGGTCTGCTTTTATACCATACTGCTGTTCTGATCTACTTTCGTCTGAAAAGATCATAATTTCATCTTTAAGCTTGAATAGTTTTTGACGAACATAAAAGAGTGTACGATCCTCACTATCCTTAATGGTGAAGTCATTATGAAAAGTCGAAATTTTAAATAGAAAGTTTAATGGATAATTGAAATTGCTCATGGTATCTAAATGCTCTTTTTGTAAAGCTATTATTTTTAAAGGTATGTATAATTATTTATATTGTGTTGCAGGTAGTTTAATCTGTATTCGTATTTAAACGGTATGCAAAGACAAGCATGTGCTTCATCTGCAGTCCGTTCTCTATAATAGGGTCAGCATAATTTTCCATAAAGAAGTTATGACGGATGTGATTCATTTCAAAACCATTGCGCATATAGAATCGATGCTGTTGAAAGCCTACATCCGCAGTACCAACCCAGATATGCAGTAAATTTTCTTCCTGTGCATGGGATTTTAAGAAAGACAGCATGTCGCTGCCCAGACCTTGCGCTTGGTACTGTGCTGTGATCGCAATATTTTTTAGTTCAACCGTATCTGAATTTATTTGTTTTACTGCCATGACTCCAACAATCTCGTTAGTTATTCGATGTACTAATGTAAAGATGGTACAGGTCGAAATATACTTGTCGATAGCTTCTTTCGTCTCATCTGCCAATAACAGTAAATCGTAAGGTATAGCTTCATCAGTTGAATGTTTTCTGATGATATAGTCCCGTTTCATTTAATAACTTAGTTTTAGTCCAGCGAAAAAATTTCGTGTTGGTGCGGCATTGTAATATCTATTCCCAAATGCATTAATGTCATTTCCTAAACTGTATTTTTCATTCAGTAGGTTATCCACTCCGAGGTATACATTTGCCATGAATTTAGTTGAAAATTTGAATCCCCATTGGATCTTTGCCTGAACCAGATGATAGGAATCTGCAAATGCTGTATTTGCATCATTTAGCGGAATTTTTGACGTATAATTATGTTGCACATGGAGACCAAGTTGATGGGCAAAATCTAGGTTTAAAGCATGAACAATAATCCAGTCCGGTACTGCAGTAAGTTTATTATCATCATAATTGTTATTCCCTATCTCATAATCTTTAAATCGGTAATGATTGTAGGTCACGCTCGAATTGATGTACAGCGCCTGCACCAACTTTTCTGAAGAAGGCTTTATAATGTACCCCATAATGGAACTCTCAATTCCACTTTGGTTTACCTTTCCAGCATTTTGGTAATATTCTACCGCATTTGCATTTAACTGGCGAATAATGGCATTATTCATTTTGTACTGATAGTAGGATATATCGGTAATAAAACGACGGTTCATCCATTCCCATCGTAATCCGATCTCTTTGTTGTAACCAGATTCAGGTTTCAGAGCTGTGTTGATGATATTGTCCGATGATCGGACTTCAGCAATTGTAGGAGCTGAGAATCCAGAGGAAATGGAACCTCGGATGGCTAGTTTTGGTGTAAGCAGATAGGATGCCGCAAACTTCGGCATCCACGTTGTTCCAAAAGAGATTCGTTCTTTTTGTTGCGAGGTTTGAGGATATACTTGTCTATAAGCAATTTGATTCTGGTTCAACCCAATAGCACCCTCCACGGTCAATTTTTCTGCAAGAATAATTTTACCTCTTACAAAATAGAAATTCTGCCAATTTTCCAATTTATCTTCTGCTTGAGGATCTGTGGAAACTCCGTTTTTATTATCATAATTAGCAATATCATACCAACCTTTTTGACCTTCTGTACCAATTTGCAATTGCCAATTCAATTGATCCTGCGATTCGTAAGAAAAATAGCTTCGGTACCCTAAGTTTTGTTCATCTCGATATTCATAATTACTGATAAATGGATTTTCTATTTTTGATGATGAGCCAAAAATAGTGGTCGTATTGGATAGTTTATTACTGATGTTGATTTTATGGGATATTCCTCCGAAAAAGGTTTTATTATCAATCGCCGCTTTTTGTTGTTTAGCCGATGGTGTGGCTGGAGTAGCGGGACGTGCCATACGTGGGTTTTCCTGATATTGTTCTAGCGTAAGTCCTCCTGGTGTTTGATAATTCAAATCACTATAAAGGGCAAAGACTTTAAGACTTGCTTGTGGATGATAGTTCCATTGGTGTGCTGTTTGAATAGTTTTTTTATTTAAAGCCGAATTTTCTCGATAACCATCGGATCTTGTAAAACTTTGATCAAGGGAAAATTGATATTTCTGGTTGATCTGCTGTAGTATCGAAAGTTGTTGTTGTGCGAATCCAAAAGATCCACCAGCAAGGTTAAGTGAGGTTTTCGATAACGGACTATGTTGAAAGCCATTAGGTTTAATCATGAGTACACCTCCCGAGTTCGGTCCGAAAATAGATCCATCAGGACCTTTTAGAACTTCAATTTGCGAAATGGAAGCCGGATCAATAAGATTGAGGTAAGTATTCCCACCTGCGTCAGTTATTGGAAATTCATCGACATATATTTTCACATTACGGATACCAAAAGGAGAACGGATTAAACTACCACGAAGGGCCAAACGGTAGCTTCCTGGTGAGCGTTCTTCCATCCGTAAGCCTGGAACGGTATTCAAGCTCGGTAATAAAGTTGCGCCATTTTGACTAAGAATTGCTTTCTGCCCGACTATAGAAACAGATCCTGGTGTTGTTAATAGAGGCTGTTCTGTAAAATAGCCAGATACTTTTGCTGTTTCTAATTGATAGGATGTAATGGTATCTTTACTAACCTCCTGTGCATACAGAGAAGGTGAAAATAATATTAAAGCGTATAAAGTAGATTTAAAAACAGACATATGATATTGGGGCTCAAAAACAATTTGCCCCTAAAATAATGAAAAACTTCAATTAAGCCTGCTTTTTAAAAGGTTTCATTTAATCCAAGAAATAGACCTCTTTGATGATACCCACCAAAAGCATAATCAATACATAAATTGGTGCGCGTGGCTTTATTAAACAGAATGCGCAATCCTGCTCCTCCAGCAGCTCTCCAAGATTGAAATAATTTGCTGTCCATATCGTTATTGGTCGATTGGATATTAAAAAAGGTTGCTCCACTGATAAATTTATTACGAAGTATCGGGAAACGGTATTCTGCCTCATTATAGAAGTAAGATAAGCCTTTGAAAAACCCAAGCGTATAACCGCGCCCTGACCGTGCATAACTATCTTTGGCAGTTCCTGGTAGATCAAGATAAGGTAGTCTTCCTGCTATACGGTAAGATCCATAATTCCATAATGCAAGTACATGTTCAGGGTTTTCCTCAGAAAGACTAATGTATTTTCTAAAATCTGTGGTAAGCTGAATTGCATTCTTACTACTGCCCATCCACTCCTGGTTCATACGAATTCCAATATCCGAATAAATTCCTTTATACGCACGATTTGGATTATCACGTGTCATATACTGAACATTAAACAGAAGACCATTTGAATTGAATTTTTCAGGATCAAAACCATAACGTTTACTATAGACGTAATTTGGATTGTCATTGTTTTCGGTTGATGCTTTGATATTTCTGCGAATGTCAAATGCAAAACCAGCACCCAGAAAAAGATTATCTGAAACCCGTTTATAGAGCTTTTCATTGATGCTAAAGGATGTATACTTGTAGACAAACATGTTTTTGTCTGGGTTAGCAAGAATATCATCATCATGTTGGCCAGAAAAAGTTTTAGTCATTCCTAAGCCGGCATCTGGATTGACCATTTTAACAATAGCCCATCCTCCCTGGATATTCCATTTATTCTCTCTGGTATAGATGTTATGGCTTACGTAAAAAACCATAATACCTTTTGTTGTTACTGAAGCTGTTGATGCCGCTGTAGACATTGTGGTATTCGATTTATCTCCCAGTACAATTCCTGCAACTCCCTTTATTCCGATTTGAGCTCCAATAGTGGGATTTAAGGCCACACCAGGCATCAGGGTAATTCCAGAACGTTTTTTATTTGGGTTTCGCTCTCTTTTGGGATGAAGAATGTTGCGAAATAAATCGGATATATCATATTGATAAGAAGCGTTAGAATCAATTTTATGCTGCATATAGGTAGATTGTGATTCTAATCTAGATGAGTCCGATACAATAGTGACCTGAGCAAGAACTGGAGTGATAAGAGTTGCGAACAAAAGTAATAAGGAAACTAAAGTTATGTTAACAGCTTTAAAATGAGGTAAAGATCTTTTCATGTATCAAGTTTATATTGCAACATATGAGTATAAAATTTAACGTTTTAGTCATATAGATAGTATGCAAACTTAGATAAATTTGTTTGTATTTTTTTTATTTGGCGCTCATGATTCTTATACAATTATCCATATCTCTTTGGTATCAAGTGTTATTTTAATGAGGAAATACGGTTAAAAGTAAGACTTGCGATATTTTTTAGCCAGTAATTTTTAATATACGGCACATCTCCTTGTTGTACCGCGTGTAGGAACTGCTTATCTTTAGCAAAAAAAAGTACATGAAAATAAAGATTCTCCTCAGTCTGGTTTACATTTTCGCTTGTAACATATTCCTGCATGCTCAGGAATTATATACTCCTCGTCATATTAAGCAGGCTTATAAAAATGAAACCCGAAGTTTAACCGGTGCACCAGGTGCAAAATATTGGCAAAACAGAGCGCAATATCACATACAGGTAACGGTAAACCCAGAAACAAAAATTGTTTCTGGAAAAGAACGTATTCAATATGAGAACAATAGTCCTAATGCATTAAAAGATCTTGTTATTCATTTTGCTAATAATGTACATAAACCTACAGCCGCAAGAGCTGCGGACGTCAGTACAAATTTTCTCACTTCGGGACTGAAGTTGAAGTCGTTTAAAGTAGATAATAAAGTGTATGTTATCGATAGTAAGGACTGGACTACCGCCAATCGCATTAAGTTGAATAAACCTGTTGATCCCAAATCTTCTGTCACAGTCGAAATGGAATGGGAATATCCATTGTCATTATCCAGTGACCGTGAGGGGCAGATTGATCCTGGTACCTATTTCTGTGCGTATGCATACCCGCGTATAGCAGTTTATGATGATTATAATGGATGGGATGTCTTGGAACATAACGGCCGTCAGGAATTTTATAATGATTTCAATGATTATAAAGTTGAAATCCGCGTTCCAAAAAATTATGTAGTATGGGCTACAGGAAGTTTTCTAAATCCTGAAGAGGTACTGCAAACTGAAACATTAGACCGTTTTAAAAAATCTTTGATTTCGGACCAAGTGATTACGGTTGCAAATTTAAAAGAAATGGAGACACAAAAGGTGACAAAACAGCATGACTGGAACATCTGGAAGTTTGAAGCAGATCATATCGTTGATTTTTGTTTTGCTTTGAGTGATCATTATGTGTGGGATGCTTCTAGTGTTCAATTGAAAAGTAAAAGAGTAAGTGTTCAGGCAGCTTATCTGAATGGGACTAAGGATTTCGAGCAATATGTAGGGTGGGAGCGTTACTGTATTGACTGGTTCTCTAAAAATTGGCCAGGAGTAGAATATCCATTTCCAACGATGACTGCAATTCAGGGATTTGCGGATATGGAATACCCGATGATGGTCAATGATAGCAGTGTACCGGATAACTTGATGGATGCTAGACAAACTGTAGACCATGAAATTGCCCATACTTATTTTCCTTTTTATATGGGAACTAACGAAACCCGTTATGCTTTTATGGATGAAGGTTGGGCTACAGCTTTGGAATTGCTAATTGGAATGGATGAAAATGGAGAGGAAGCTGCTAAGCAATTGTTTAAAGAATTTCGGGTAAAAGGATGGATTCAGGATCCTGCTACGGAACAAGATCAGCCATTGATTTCTTTGTCTTCACAATTGAGCGGTAAGGGTTATGGTAATAATGCCTATATCAAATCGGCATTATCTTATTTGGCACTGAAAGATTATCTAGGGGACGAAGCATTCAGAAAAGCTTTACATCATTATATGGAGAATTGGAACGGGAAGCATCCGACTCCTTGGGATTATTTTTATTCCTTCAATACAGGATCTGGAAAAAATCTCAATTGGTTCTGGAATAACTGGTATTTTAGTAATCATTATATCGATCTGAAGGTGTCTAAGGTCAGTCAAAAAAATAAAACCATTAGTTTAGAGATTGAAAATAATGGTGGATTTGCAATCCCATTTGATGTGATATTGACTTATGTGGACGGTGAAAAAGAAAAAATTCATTTTACACCACAAGTTTGGGAGAGTAATCAGGCTGTTACTACATTAAAACTGAAAACTAAAGCAAAGGTGAAAGAAGTTGTGCTTGATAATGATATATTTATGGATTATACCAGTGATGATAATCGAGTAACACTTTAATGTTACTGTTTTGTAATCTCTGAGAAGATTTTGCATCTTACGGTTTGGGGCTGTTATTTCTCTTAAAAGCGGGAATAATAGTACTCAAACCGTTTTTTTTGTGCTCTTATTGTCGATAAGGTTCTGAGATTTTTAGGGAAGAGAGCTGCTGCCTTTTATTGAAAAAGTAGACTATTAAGGTATTTGTAGATGACTAGGTATTTTTTTTCGATTTTCTTCTGGTGTTCTTAAATATCATACGGCGTAACTGAAAGAAACCCAGTGTCATTTTATGATTTGACCGAAGATAAGGTATGCTCATAATTACCAGTAATGATATGCAAGCTGAAGTACCTAATGCACCGCCAAAACCATCAAAAAATTTACTGGTGTTGATATAGATCAGGCTGTATACAAGACCTGAAAGTGAAACTCCGATAAATGTAGACAATTGATTGCTCGAAACCATACCAACAAAAGAAGAACCTATAAAAATCAGTGGAATATGATTGACTAATTCTTTTGGAATATAAGAAGGAAAAAAGTGGACAAATCCAGCAACAATGCTGGTCAATAGGGATGAGGATAATACACCTCCAAGTTTCAGCTTATTGTTAAAATAATAAGTGAGTAAACTTCCGAAAATTCCTGTAAATATGAGAATCGCTGTAAATATCATTATCTAGAAAATAAAAATAGAATCAAGTAGGTAATGGTAACTCCGGCAAAAGCCAATGTTCCAAGTTTTCCGCCAATTCCGTTCAACAAACTTTTTGATATGATCAGCAGAATAGCCGTACAGATACTGGCTGCGAGAATGAAATAAATATCATGAGCTACTTTGGTATTGGACATACCTACGAATGCACCGCAATAAATAGCAGGAGGTAGATGGGGCAGATAACTTGACTTTTTGTTTAGGTACGGAATTAAGGCGCCGGTGAGCCCTACTAAACTTGCTGAAAATACCGAACCTAATCCAAATGCGTGATTTAAAAAATAACAACTTATTGCACCAATTGGAACCCATACGGCAATATAAACTTTTTCAAACGCTAATTTATTATGATGAACTGGCGACTTAAAAAAGGAGAAAAGTAATAAGAATGAAATTAGAATGATGAAGAATGATAGGGCAATAGTTGAGTTATTTTCCTTAAAGATTGCTAATAAAAATAATAATTGTATTACGAAAAGTAATAATAAAGAGGTATAACGAATAACTCTATTTGATGAGATTTTTGACATTATTGTGCAAAATTACAAAGAAAATTGGGAAAAAACATAAAAATTGAACTATTTTGAGATGAGTGAAATTGATTACATACGTTTTGTATCTGTTTTTTTATGTGATTCTGCAATAAATATTTCTATATTTAGCCTCACATTTTTATATCAAAATCTAATTAATCTTAACTAATGAATACTATTTTAAGTACGAAGGATTATATTGTATTTTTTGTATACTTTATAATTGTTGCTTCATATGGTTTGTGGATCTACTACAAAAAGAAGTCAGCGTCAGAAGGAGCAAAGGATTATTTCTTGGCTGAAGGATCATTGACATGGTGGGCTATTGGTGCCTCCTTGATCGCTTCAAATATTTCTGCCGAACAATTCATTGGAATGAGCGGTTCGGGCTTTAAAATGGGACTTGCAATCGCAGCATATGAATGGATGGCCTCTATAACCCTGATTGTTGTAGCCATATTCTTTATGCCGGTCTATCTTAAGAATAAGATTTTTACCATGCCTCAGTTTTTAAATCAACGCTACAATAGTACTGTAGCGATGATCATGGCTGTATTTTGGTTAATGCTTTATATCGTGGTCAACTTAATGTCGATCTTATATCTTGGAGCTGTCGCTATCAGTGGTATTTCTGGTTTAGATTTGACTTTATGTATTATGTTATTGGCTGTTTTTGCTATCATCATCACATTAGGTGGTATGAAAGTTATTGGGTATACAGACGTTATTCAGGTGTTTTTCTTAGTATTAGGAGGTTTGGTAGCTACTTACTTAGCACTTAATATCATTTCAGATGGTAATGGTGTTTTAGCTGGTTTTACCACTTTGCATAATGATGCTCCTGAGCATTTCCATATGATATTCAAAACCGACAACCCTAATTATATGGACTTACCTGGTATCAGTGTTCTGATCGGGGGTATGTGGATAGCCAATTTAAGCTACTGGGGATGTAATCAGTATATTACACAGCGTGCATTGGGAGCTTCTTTGCCAACAGCAAGAAATGGTCTATTGTTTGCCGCATTTTTAAAACTCTTGATGCCAGTGATTGTTGTTATCCCAGGTATTGCTGTTTACTATATTGTAAATAAAAATTTAGGTGCTATTGATGCTTCAAGCTTATTGACCTCAACTGGAGCACAGGATCCAAATAAAGCATATCCAGCGCTCTTAACTCTTTTGCCTGCAGGCTTAAAAGGTCTTTCTTTTGCCGCATTGACTGCTGCAATCGTCGCTTCTTTAGCGGGGAAAGCAAACAGTATTGCGACCATTTTTACGTTAGATATTTACCAAAAAGCAATCAATAAAACTGCTTCTGAAAAGAATTTGGTTAATGTTGGAAAAATAGCTGTTATTGTTTCCATGATTTTAGGAACAGGATTGGCACTTATTTTAGGTGAATCGCTAATGGGAGAAGGAAAACAGGGATTCCAATACATTCAAGAATATACAGGATTCGTTTCTCCGGGTATTTTTGCGATGTTTATTCTCGGGTTCTTTTGGAAAAAAACAACATCAAATGCAGCGATGTTCGCAACGATTGGAGGCTTTATTTTATCTGTACTATTCAAAAAGTTGCCAGATATGATGGACCTTTCTTTTTTATCAAGCACCGGATTCTCTGTGCTGAATCCAACAACAGGTATTTATGAAATTCCATTTATAGACAGGATGAGTTTTGTATTTATCATCTGTGTGATCTTTATGGTAATCATTAGTTTGATTGATAACAAACGTGGCATTGTCCCTAAAGGATTAGAAATTGATGCAAAAATGTTTAAATCTCACAATGGTTTTGTTATTGGGTCATTATTGGTACTCATGATTGTGGTTGCCCTATATTCAATTTATTGGTAAGAACTACATATGCACTATAATACAAGAAAAGGCACCCAATAGGGTGCCTTTTCTTGTATGCATTATTTTTTATTAATTTATAGCAATCGAGAAATCTTAATAGTAGTGGGATTGAAGCCATGTAGACATTTGATTTGTTAGCATTTTTTTACATGCACTATTTATATAAAATGCATGCTATATTAAAATTTGTTAGATAATGACATTTTAAAAAAAATTATAAGTCTAGTCGTCAACTTTCACAACATGTTGTCAACTTCATGTTGTCTGTTTTTCATATTTGTAACGGCTTATGTAAAGATGGTGAACGGCTAGTATCTTATGATTTTTCCGACCTACTTGTCTGGCAAGTAGCACTGATAGAGAAATCTTCATGACTAATTTATTCTTGATACAATAAATTTAAGTGAGTTTTTTGTGCTCTATGATAGATGCATGTTCTTGTTTATTTGTGAATGTAGTAGGTCGGTTTTTTATTTTCAATTTTTTATAGGGAAGTCAATTGATTTGGGAACATACTTAGTATAGCTAAAGCTTTTAATTACACGAAAAACTTATAAACATATAATAAGAATGAAAACATTAAGGCAAGATCGTTTTAAAACTCGTGTCATGAAAGAGTTTCAAACTCATAATCGGGAACAACCTTTAAAAAGCATTTTAAAAGTAAAACCTCCGGAACAATACTATGCACAGTTTACATCTCCTTTAAATGGACTTGATTCTTACAGTGCTGTTGTGCGCGATGAAAAAGCCGATATAC
Source organism: Sphingobacterium sp. B16(2022) (assembly GCF_012030425.1). Taxonomy (GTDB): domain Bacteria; phylum Bacteroidota; class Bacteroidia; order Sphingobacteriales; family Sphingobacteriaceae; genus Sphingobacterium; species Sphingobacterium anhuiense. Next base: position 219,726 of record NZ_JAAUVN010000005.1, read on the forward strand.
TTCGAATCTCATTAGTCAATATGGCGATTTATGAATTTTACTTGTTTGCGTTTGGTTTATCGGCAAATTTTCCTGTCTCACGTATTTTTATCTATGATGATAATCGGTGTCAGTATTTACATACTCAGGATTGTGGAGACTCCGCATTATGGAGGGAGAAGTATTTGTATTGCTATGAAATTACTTTACCTGCGGCAACTGAAAGGGAGGAGTATCAGCAGCGTATTTTAAATGATTTGGACAGTATGTTTCAGCTGGAGGTGAAAATCGAAAAAGAGCATGTTGTATCTGATATTTATTATAATGAAAAACTGGGTTGTCCAGTAGCAACAAGCTGGCATGAACAGACTGTGATGACAATAAAACCTAAGAACGTATTATGTTCATGATTCTTTAATGAAGTCTGTTTTATGATGAAAAAATGACGTGAATAAAAAAAGCACATAGATGAATATGTGCTTTTTTTATACGGTGTAAAAATCTGTTTTTATCTCTGACCAGGTAAATAGATTTGGAATCCAAGTCCTACTCCTAAGCCAGAAGACTTCTCACCTAAGTTAACGTTCGATTTGGTATAGTTATAACCGACAGTAGCCTCAAGTGCAACTGTTCTTGTAATAAAGTGTGCATAACCAAGATTTGCTCCTAAAGCTAAGGAAGCACCTTTTCCAACTGAACTACCTGCGATACCAATATCACCTTGTCCGAAGAAACGTCCTGACGAAGATGAACCTTCTGGGAAATAATATCTGACAAAAGGTGCAATACCATAATTCCATTCGTTATCATGATCTTTTACAGCAATAAATCCTAAGTTAGCTTGAGCTCCGATCGCGATACCATCAGAAACAAAATAACCAGCTCGAGGTTGTACGTTGATATTAAATGCTTTTCCTTCAAAACTATAACCTAGATTTGCTAAGGAACCACCAACCATCCAGTTACCTTTTTTTATTGGGGCAGTTCCAACATCTGCTGAACTTTGTGGAACAGTTTCGATCTTTTGTGCATTTGCGCCGAAAGCTATTCCCCCCATAATTGTAAGTAGTAATGCTAATTTCTTCATGATTCGTAAGTTTTCTATATAATTAACGATTGTTGTTTATTATATAACAGTAAACGAAATCAAAAGTTTTCTTTTTTTTTGCTTGTAACTTACAATTAAGATCCGAAATTAATTATTTTTAATTTTTAGCTGTTAAATTTTCTGTTTTAAACTGCTCTTAAAAGAGCAGCAACGAAGTTAAGTGGTTATTGTATTATTGTTTTTACGATTTGAGAAATGTGGGTAACACTTGGAGGAAGTTCAATTAATTGAAAATTTCTAAAATGTATTTCCGAACCTTCAGATTCAAGACATAGGTACCCTTTCTTAATAGTCGAATTGCGAATACCATTGACAAATTTTCCGTTCACAGCTAATTTAATTGTACCGTCCACGCAGACGATCGTATATTTATTCCATTCTCCTTTCCCTTTAGCCCGATTCTCTATCGCTTTACTTCTTGTACCGCGTGGATTATCTGGTATTGTTTCCACACCGCCCACACCAAATAATTCGCCATGAACGTAAGCGATTGGCGGTACAACACCGTCTTTGGTATTTTGTTTTACCCAATCCAATTCCAGCATCTGCACTTCAACTCCTCCTGGAAGTCTTCCTATGGAATCGGGCTCTGCATCCGACCATACAAAGATACCCGAGTTACCTCCTGCATAGATATGCTTCCATTCGACATGGATAATAAAGTTTTCATATAGTTTTTCAGAACGCATGACACCAATAGGAAGCCCTGTACATATGAGTGATTTTCCATTTAAACGCCAAGTATCTTTGGCTGTGTTTACATTTAGCCAGTTGATTGAATTTTTCGTGGGCTTTTTTGATAAAAGTAGATCCTCAAGTTGTACTTCTTCGCCAAAAGATAAGGGTATTTTTTGAGCGTAGTTATGCTGACATAAAGCGATCAAAAGAAAAAATAAACCGATAGTTTTAAGGTTCATATTGATGTAGTGAAACGGTTTAAAAAAGGTTAAATAAGGATTATGATTAACATACTGCGTACAAGCAAACTTAAATAAATTTGTAGTAATAAGCAATATAATTATCACCAATTCTATTGCTCATCATCTGACCCAGTGGATATGCATATTGTCTCAGTATTTAGCCTTTTTAATTATTTTATCAAGTGTTTTTTTACAATAAAACTTTTGATAATCAATATTTTGAAGGGTGTTGTTGAGAGTGTGTACTTTGAACATTTACATGAAAAATGATCTTTAAAGATGGTGATCACGACCATTATTTTTCTTATCTTTAGCAATAAGGGAACTTTTTTCAGTACGATAATAAAGGAGAAAATTTCTTGGACATTAAACAATAAAAAGTTTAATGCTTCTGCTCGGCTATCGGGCTCATTTATAATATCCAATTATATGATAAAAACTCCAGGGCTTCTTTTCAGAGAAGCAATGCAACAGGAAAAACCATTACAGGTGGTTGGAACTATCAACGCGAACCATGCTCTGCTAGCTCAGCAAGCAGGTTTTCAGGCCATTTATTTATCGGGAGGAGGAGTTGCCGCGGGTTCTTTGGGAATTCCTGATCTTGGTATTACCACGCTGGAAGATGTACTGGTTGATGTGCAGCGTATTACGAACGTTTGTCCAGTCCCTTTATTGGTCGATATCGATACCGGATTCGGACCCTCGGCATTTAATATAGCACGTACGATTCAGTCTTTGATCAAGGCTGGTGCTGCAGCTGTTCACATGGAGGACCAGGTGGGAGCAAAACGTTGTGGACATCGACCTGGAAAAGAATTGGTATCGAAGACAGAGATGGTGGACCGTATTAAAGCTGCTGTGGATGCACGTACGGATAATACATTTGTAATCGGCGCCCGTACAGATGCTTTAGCATCAGAAGGTTTAGAGGCGGCTTTAGATAGAGCTATCGCATATAAAGAGCCTGGAGCTGATTTTATTTTTGCAGAGGCTGTTCATGAACTGGATCAATACAGACGATTTCATGATGCAACCCAATTGCCTGTTTTAGCAAATATTACAGAGTTTGGTCAAACGCCAATGTTTACTCGAGATGAATTACATCAAGTAGGAGTTTCAATAATTTTATATCCGCTCTCTGCTTTTCGAGCAGCTAATAAAGCGGCTGAAAATGTATATCAGCATATTCGAAAAGATGGTACGCAAGCTGCCGTTCTGGTAGGTATGCAAACCCGTGAAGAACTTTATCGTAGCATTAATTATTATGCATATGAAAATAAACTAGATCAATTGTTCAATACTAAGCATGATGACAGAAACAAATGAAATGGGTTTTAAACCCAAGAAAAGCGTCGCATTATCTGGTGTTGCCGCAGGCAATACAGCATTAAGCACCGTCGGAAAAAGTGGTAATGACTTACATTATCGAGGTTATGATATTTTGGAACTTGCAGATCAGGCTAGTTTTGAAGAAGTAGCCTATTTATTGATCTATGGAAATTTACCGACTAAATCGCAATTGACCACTTATCAGGCACAATTAATAAGTCAACGTGGATTACCGATCGCGATATAGAAAGTTTTAAAACAATTGCCGACAACTGCCCATGCAATGGATGTTCTTCGAACTTATGTTTCGGTATTTGGGAGTATTCAACCTGAAAAGGAAAGTCATCCAAGTGCTGGTGCGCGCGATATTGTCAACCGTTTAATGGCCTCTATGGCTTCTGCTTTGTTGTATTGGTATCATTTTAGCCAACATGGTCGAGAAATTGATGTCGAAACGACCGATGGAACTTTGGGTGCGCATTTTTTACACTTGTTGCATGGCACGCCGCCATCTGCATCTTGGATAAGAGCCATGCAGGTGTCTCTTAATCTGTATGCTGAACATGAGTTTAACGCCTCTACTTTTGCCGCCCGTGTTATTGCAGGTACTGGATCGGATCTTTATTCTTGTATTGCAGGAGCTATTGGTGCCCTGCGGGGACCAAAACATGGTGGTGCTAATGAAGTAGCCTTTGAAATACAGAGTCGTTATGCCAATGCTGATGAAGCGGAGGCTGATATTCGTAAGCGGTTAGCGAATAAAGAGGTTATTATTGGATTTGGTCATCCTGTTTATACCATTTCAGATCCGCGTAACCAGGTTATTAAGCGTATTGCTAGGGAGCTATCGGAGGAAGCGGGCGATATGACACTATATTCCATTGCCGAGCGTTTGGAATCTGTGATGTGGGAAGAAAAGAAAATGTTTCCCAATTTAGACTGGTATTCGGCCGTTTCATATCATATGATGGGTATCCCAACTGAAATGTTTACCCCTTTATTTGTGCTGTCACGGATAACAGGATGGTCGGCACATGTATTTGAACAGCGTCAGGACGGGAAGATTATTCGACCTAGTGCTCACTATATCGGACCAGAAAATAGGCCTTATATTCCTATTTCTGAAAGGTAATGTGAGAAAATATACAAATGAACGCAACAATTGAAATTTAATATTTACGAATAGTTTTTTAGAAAAAATGGCATCACAAATTTCGAATGAACGACCGCCGGTTGATCAGGTCTTGGCTGATATTGCAGATTATGTACTTCAATATAAGATTGAAAGCAAAGTTGCATGGAGAACTGCATTTTACTGTTTTTTGGATACATTAGGATGCGGTTTTGAAGCGCTCACTTACCCTGCCTGTACAAAATTGTTAGGTCCGGTGGTATCTGGTACCATTGTGCCAAACGGTGCGAAAGTTCCTGGAACAAACTACCAATTAGATCCGATACAGGCTGCTTTTAATATCGGTACAATTGTGCGCTGGTTGGATTTTAATGATACTTGGCTTGCGGCAGAATGGGGACATCCTTCGGATAACTTAGGAGGTATTTTAGCAACGGCTGATTGGTTGAGTAGAACCCGTATTGCTATGGGTGAAAAACCTTTAAAAGCAAGGGAAGTCTTAGAAGCAATGATCATGGCACATGAGATTCAGGGTGTTCTTGCTTTGGAAAATTCTTTTAATAAAGTGGGCTTAGATCACGTCATTCTTGTTAAAGTAGCTTCCACAGCTGTGGTTGGTAAATTGTTGGGATTAAGTCGTGATGAATTGATCAATGCTGTTTCACTGGCATTTGTTGATGGGCAGGCACTGCGAACATATCGTCATGCACCCAATACAGGTAGCCGTAAATCTTGGGCAGCAGGCGATGCAACCTCACGTGCTGTAAAGTTAGCATTGATAGCCAAGACAGGGGAAATGGGATATCCTTCCGTATTAACGGCTCCAGTGTGGGGATTTTATGATGTTTCGTTCAAAGGAAAGGAATTCCAATTTCAGCGAGCTTATGGTTCTTATGTGATGGAAAATGTTTTATTTAAGATTTCTTTTCCTGCTGAATTCCATTCTCAGACAGCTGTTGAGGCCGCCATGTTGTTGCATGATCAACTTAAAGCAATAGGGAAAACTGTTGAGTCTATTAAGCATATAGAAATTAGGACCCATGAAGCTGCTATTCGCATTATTGATAAAAAGGGGCCACTTCATAATCCTGCTGATAGGGATCATTGTATACAATATATGATTGCGGTACCTTTGATCTATGGCCGATTGACAGCAGAAGATTATGAAGATCGGATAGCTATGGATCCTCGAATTGATGTTTTGCGTGATAAAATGAATTGTATCGAAGATTCTAAATTAACAGAAGATTATCATGATCCTGAAAAAAGGGCAATTGCAAATGGATTGATGATTACATTAAATGATGGAACAAAGCTCTCTGAAATTTTGGTTGAATATCCAATAGGGCATCCACGCCGCCGCGATGAAGGTATTCCTAAACTGATTGAAAAATACAGGATTAATTTGGCCCGCATATTTGCAGATAAACAACAGAAACAAATCTTAAATGCAACATTGGATTACGATACTTTTATCGATATGGATGTTAATCAGTTAGTTGATTTGATGGTGAAATAAAGTTAGTTAGTTAGTTAGTTAGTTAGTTAGTTAGTTAGTTAGTTAGTTAGTTAGTTAGTTAGTTAGTTAGTTAGTTAGTTAGTTAGTTAGTTAGTTAGAGAAGGTTTTCATAAAGGTTTTTTTTAAAACTTTTATGAAAACCTTTTTTGAATTTATAAATTTTGGGCTTGGATAGGCCAGTTGGATTGAAGGCCTAAATAAAAGCTGTAATTCTCTTCGGCGAGCTGATGTAACGAGGTTGGAATCATCCATTGTTCGCCTAGTTGCGCAAAACGCTGACAGTCTCTTACAAATTTTTGAAGGCCAACTTGGTCTATATGACCAAATACACCACCTGTATGAATGGGATAGCCAATCCCTAAGGTAGCGCCGATATCGCCATCGATCGGTCTGTCGAGTATCCCTTCTATTAAGCATCGGTAACTATCCAGTGCCATAACATGTAATAATCGATCCCGAATGTTGGTCGTTTCGGGCAATGTAGCTAAGGTAGGTAAATTCGAATCTTGCCAAATTGTTTTTTTTCCGGATGCAATGTCATAGTCATAAAAACCTCTATTGGATTTTCGTCCATTTCGTCCATTATCCACAAGTTTTTTTAAATAATCATAGCATCGCCTCTGGCTTGGATGTAGATGGGGTAGTTGGTCGTATACATGCAGCATAAGCGATAGCGAAATTTCATCAAGAACTGCCAAAGGACCAACAGCAAACCCAGCATTTATTGCTTGTTCATCAATGAGAGATGCAGGAATACCTTCCAACAGCATCGTCACTGCTTCCAGTAGGTAGTTGAAAAAAATACGGGAAGTAAAGAATGCAGGGCCATCATGTACAACAATTGGAATCTTTCCCAGTTGACGGACTACTTGTAGAGCCTTAGACAGGGTTTGTTCACTTGTCTGATTCCCGCGTATGATTTCTACTAAAGCCATTCGATCTACAGGTGAAAAAAAATGCATTCCAATAAAGTTTTCTGGTTTCGGACTTACTAAAGCCAATTCACTGATGGGTAATGATGTGGTATTGGAAGCAAAAAAACCATTATTATTTAGGAAAGGAAGTGTTTCAGTACTGACAGCCGCCTTAAGATTTTTGTCTTCAAACACAGCTTCGATAATGAGATCAACTTCTCCAAAATCTTTTGTCTGATCTGTAGGGGAGATTCGGGAGAGGAGAGCCTGTCTTTTTTCTTCATTCATTTTTCCCAGTTCCACCCATTTTGCTGATACTTTTTCTGCATATTTTTTTCCTTGCTCTGCTTGTTGTAAAGTCACATCTTTCAAGATAACATCAATTCCTGAGCGAGCAGCTTCGAATGCAATTCCAGACCCCATCATACCAGCTCCTAATATTGCCATCCTTTTTAATTCATATGAGCTATTGGCTAATGGACCTGTAGCTTTTGTAGCTTCATTTATACCGAAGTACTGAGTCCGGATGATACTGCAGGTAATAGGATCGCGCAGGGTCTGGATAAAATACGCTATTTCAATACGGAGTGCTTCTTGTTTTGGAAGATTGTGTTTTTGATAAATAACTGCCATACAGTTGTCTATGTTTGGCTTAATTCCTAGGTTACGTTTTTTGATGGGTACGGTAAGATTATCCCATTGTGCTCCATCCCATGGTGGAGTTGGTTTCCGAGCCTGTTCATGCACATGTTCTAAGATCCATGTTTTGGCTTGAAAGATTGCATGATCGATATTTGAAGAAATGAGATCGATTAAACCTATTTCTTTAGCTTTTTGTGCTGTGATTATTTTAGCCTGTAGCACCAATGGAAGAGCATCTTGTGCATCAAGTATCTCTGTTATTTGTATGGTGGCACCAAACCCTGGAAATAATCCATAGTTGACTTCTGGAAATCCTATTTTTATCTGCTCAAGGGCAATCCGGCAGTGTGCCCATAGTTGTGTCGAAAGCTGTAAACTCAGACAATCACTGTCCATTAGACCGACAATGGGTTTCTTTTGTTGGTTAAGCTCATTAAAATTTGAAAGGAGTGATTTCAAACGTAGCTTAAATGAATTTTCATCTGATGCTTGTTGAAGTAAAATATCATAGTTAATAGCTTGGCCTATAAGTGGATTTTTGAATATTATTCCTTTTACTTCAGTGAGATCAATCTGATCACGGATGATGGTCACAAATTGTTCTAATCGCTCTAAGTCATTTCCATGGATAGTTTCTGTAGAAATTAAGGGGCTAATCAATACGACTCCCTGTTCATCTCTTTCACTTAAGAAATAAGTAAAATATGTAGGATTAATTTTCTGCATTTTTTTAGGTGTTATATTCCCTTATGGGGAGTTGCAGTATAGAGTTTAATTAATTTGAAGAAATTGTTTTATCGGATTTGGATTGATAATTGACTTTATCAATTGTCATTTTAGCAATAATTTCCAACATGATTTCAGATGTTCCCCCGATAATGGTACCGACTCTTATATCACGGTAGATACGGGCTATTTTGAAATCTTCTGTAAAGGCATAACCACCAAAAAGTTGAAAACATTGGCTTACAATACGGACCGCAAGCTCACTCGCCTGTAATTTCGCAATCGAACATTCTTTAACTGCATATTTTCCAAGTTGTTGCAAATCGCAACAAGCATATATAAATGCTTTTGTTGTAGCGATATCTGCAACCATTTGTGCGACGCGATGTCTCACTACTTGGAAATCTTGCAGTTTATGCTTAAATACTTCACGTTTGTTAATATATTCTAGGGTATACTGTAAGGCAGAATCTGCTGTAGCAATGCTTTGGATTGCTGCGGTCAGGCGTTCCAGTTGTAGTCCGTCCATCAGGTAACTAAAACCCGCACCTTCTTCACCTATTAAATGTGAAATGGGGACTTTTACCTGATCAAAACCCAATTCTGCTGTATCAGAAGCATGCCAGCCCATTTTATTGATTTTGGTTGCAGTTACTCCTGAAGCATGACGGTCGATCAAGAGCAAACTGATACCTTTACTACCTTTGGTCGGATCGGTTTTAACAGCAGTAATAAAAAAATCGCCATAGTAACCATTGGTGATAAAGGTTTTCGAACCGTTAACAATGTAATAATCACCTTCCCGGATAGCAGTTGTTTGGATTTTTTGTACATCAGATCCAGCACCTGGTTCTGTAATAGCTACTGCACTGACCAAATCTCCAGCAATAACACCTTTTAAATATTTTTCTTTTAATTCTTCAGAGGCATACTTGAGTAAGTATGGGGCTGACATATATTGAATGACTAATGCTGTTATCGTGAATCCTCCCGAAAAACACTGAGAGAGCTCTTCGCACAGAATCATGGAATAATAAAAATCAAGGTCGAGCCCACCATAAACTTCTGGATAGTTAAGACCTGTAAAGCCCATGTCGCCCATTTTTTTCCAAATGGCACGATCTATTTTACCTTCTTCTTCCCATTGGTCAATATAAGGCAGGATCTCTTTACGGATAAATGCTTTTAAACTTTCGCGAAATACGTGGTGCTCAACTGTCAATTGTGTTGCTTGCATATGCTATCAAGTTTTATTGGTTATATTTTCTCTTTTGGTTTTGGTGATCCAAATAAGTTGAAGCTAATTTAAATTAAAAAGCTGACGTTTCCATTTATTTGAAAGTTAATTTTTATGGTAACTTATTTTTATGGGAGACTGTTCGCTTGATTTAAGTGTTTTAGGCTCATTTATAAGCTTATTAAAGATTTCTGTTTAACCGATTCATTTACTGTTTACTATTTTTTGTACCTTTAAATATAACTTTATGATAACGCTCTACTGTTTGTTTTCTTCGTAGGTCAATTGGGATTCGCAGTTCGGGGGAAACCGGATCTGACTTCTAGATAAAACAAGGTAGTAGCATAGATAACCAAAATAATAAACGATGACTAAGAAAGTATTTATTGTCGCGGCGCAACGTACCGCAATAGGAAGCTTTGGAGGAGGATTATCCACTTTGAGCGCGACAGAATTGGGTGCTCAAGCTGTTAAAGCAGTTTTGAGTCAAGTTGCTGTTGATGGCAAAGAAGTGGATGAATTATTAATGGGCTGTGTCCTACAAGCTGATTTGGGACAAGCTCCCGCTCGCCAGGTTTTAAAATATGCAGGTTTACCCGATGATATTCCTGCGACTACTATTAATAAGGTTTGTGCAAGTGGAATGAAGGCGGTAGCATTAGGGGCACAGGCTATTTTATTGGGTGATGCTCATGTGGTACTTGTTGGCGGTATGGAAAGTATGAGTCGCGTACCTTATTATGCACCTACAGTACGTTGGGGAGCGAAATACGGTCATCAAAGTTTAGTAGACGGAGTACAGAAAGATGGACTGAGTGACGCTTATTCGCAAGACGCAATGGGTGTTTTTGGGGAGCTGTGTGCCATTAAATATGGTATTAACCGAGAAGAGCAGGATGCCTATGCGGTATCGTCCTATACCAGAAGCCGTGATGCCTGGAAAGAGGGAAAGTTTGATAAAGAAGTGGCTCCGATAACAGTTTCTACCCGAAAAGGAGAAGTTGTTGTCAAGCAAGATGAAGAATTTACGCAGGTCAATTTTGAGAAAATTTATACTTTGAAACCAGCTTTTCAAAAAGACGGAACGATTACTGCAGCAAATGCTTCTACTTTAAGTGATGGAGCTGCGGCATTATTACTCATGTCCGGTGAGAAAATGGAAGCATTGGGTTTACAGCCTTTAGCTGAAATCATTGCATATGCTGATGCGGAACAGGAACCGGAATGGTTTACAACGACGCCTAGTCTCGCCGTGAAAAAAGTATTAGCAAAAGCAGATCTAGAATTGTCTGATATTGACTTTTTTGAATTTAATGAAGCTTTTTCAGTTGTAGCATTAGTAAATGCCCGTTTGCTGGATATTTCATTGGAAAGGATGAATGTTTATGGGGGAGCAGTATCTTTAGGTCACCCTCTAGGGTGTTCGGGTGCCAGAATTTTAGTAACCTTAACAAGTGTGCTGGAGCAGGAGAGAGGACAGTATGGGTTAGCAGCAATTTGTAATGGTGGCGGTGGTGCTTCTGCAATGATTATTAAAAGATGTAATGTATAGTAGCGATCAGGTTAGATATATTATCATACATACATATGGACTGAAGGTTATAATACTGAGTTTAGAGAATATTGTTAAGTGACAGTACTCATTTACATGAAAGGTTCCTATCTTTAACACAAATTTCTCCATCGAAGGTAAAAGACCGTTTTTCTTATATAGAGAAACGGTCTTTTGTTTGCACCTAATTTGTTCGGCATAATTACTTCTTATAACGATCGCTAATCTTTTCAATATAATGTTAAAAATCAAAAGGGTAGGCTTCTTATTTCTGATATTATATTTAAAATTGTTTGCGTTTTTTTTTAAATAAAAAGTACAAAATAATTTGCATTCTTATTTTTCCTTTCTATATTAGTGTATTAATTAAATAATACAGTAGTATGATAACTATTAAAAACCTAAATTTCAGCTACAGCAAATCGCGACCATTATTTAAAAATATGGATCTTCATTTACAGGAAGGGCATATTTATGGTCTATTGGGGAAAAATGGTGCAGGCAAGTCGACGTTACTGAAGAATATGGCCGGTTTGGTCTATCCTGTAAGTGGTACGATTGAAGTGTTACAGCATGATCCTTGTAAACGCGAACCTGCTCTGCTTCAGGAAATCAGTTTTATTCCTGAGGAATTTCACTTACCAGCAGTGAAATCCGCAACTTTTGTAAAAGCGAATGCCGTTTTTTATCCAAAGTTTGATCATGCATATTTTCAAGAACTGATCAGAGAGTTTGAAATTCCGATCGAACAGAAGCTTGCAGATATGAGTTATGGGCAAAAGAAGAAATATATCATATCATTTGGTTTGGCCTCCAATACCAAAATCATGATTATGGATGAACCTACTAATGGTCTAGATATTCCTTCTAAAGTGCAATTTCGCAAAATTATGGCCTCGGCTATTGCTGACGACCGCTGTGTTATTATTTCGACACATCAAGTACGTGATCTCGACAACCTGATCGATGCGGTTATTCTATTGGATGAACATCGGGTGGTATTAAATGCTAATGTTAATCGTATTACGGATCATATCAGCTTTAAAAAAGTACCTGAGTTGAACGATGATGTGCTTTATTCAGAACCTGCATTAGGTGGTTTTAATACCATACAGTTGAATGCGATGGGAGAAGACTCGAAATTAGATCTGGAACTGTTGTTTAATGCTGTTTTACAGAAAAAAGAATTGATTACAAACCTTTTAAATGTTACTGAAGATGTCGAACGTATTTAATGTTAATCGCTTGTGTGCATTGATTCGCCGGCAGTGGATTTCTGTCGGACGCATTTATTTGATGTCCCTAATTATTGTTGCTGGAGTTTTTATAGCTTTTTATAGTTTCTATTTTTCTAGATATTTTGAAGAGCTAAAATTTGGAAATGCTACTGGAGAATATTTGCTCAATTTTAGAGTTCCTTTATTTTTCATTTTGGGTTTATTCTTTATCACTGTTGTCTCTAGCAGTTATTTCTCTGACCTAGGCCAAAAAACTAAAGCCATCTTTGAATTAATGATGCCAGCTTCTCGTTTAGAAAAATTTCTTGCAGCTATTTTTTATACTGTTATTGTGAGTTTAGGGGCTTACTTTTTACTTTTCTATTTAATTGATCTGGCCTTTGTATCTTATTTAAGAAGTACAGGGTCTTCGATAATAACCAAAACTTATTCTACTGGTGAAACAGTGATAACCGACCATTGGCTTTATTTCTTCAAATTGGAAAAATGGAAGTACTTACATTATTTATATTTCCTACCATTCTTATTGAACGCTTTGTTTTTACTGGGTTCTATTGCCTATAAAAACTTTCAATATATTAAAACTGCTATTACCATGATTATATATATAGCGATCTGGATGATTTCATATATTTATGTGATGAAATTAACTACTAAAGATACCATTCAAGTTGGAGGAAATGCTTTTCAAGATGAAATCCATGTATTTCAGCTCATTATGGCGATAGGAATTATTTTAACATTAGTTTTTTGGGGGTTAGCATTCTTGAGATTAAAAGAAAAGGAGGTTTAGTATGGATTTTAATGCTAATAAAGCCATTTATCTTCAGATAGCAGCTTATGTATGTGATCATATTCTGTTGGGGACGTGGAAAGTGGATGATAAACTCCCATCGGTACGGGAGTTGGCGGTACAATTGGAAGTAAATCCAAATACAGTAATGCGGACTTATGACTTGTTACAGCAAAAGGAAATAGTAGTGAACAGACGAGGAGTTGGTTTTTTTGTAACTGATGCTTCTGTAAGTAATGTGAAGGCATATCGAAAAGCGGTGTTTTTAGAAGAAGATCTTTTTCCATTTTTTAGAAATATTTATTTACTAGAAATTAGCTTAGATGAATTAAAACAGCGTTACCACAACTTTATCGAACAAAATTTTAAAAATAACGAATTATGAAACTGAGTACTAAATTATTGATAGGCTTGGGGATAGCGCTACTTATTATTCCTACAGTCACGACCTCCTATATCGTGGGGCATAATAGTATCGATATAAACGTGTATAATAAAATACTGAACCAAGAGGGAAAAGATCCAAATACGAAAGACACGTATCTTAAAACCGTTAAAAGTAATAACTTTAAAAAGGTCAGCATTACTGGAAGTGATAGTTTAAACTATATTATCCCTATCAGATTATATGTGATCAAGAGTGATAAGCGTGCTGTGAAAATAGCAAAAGAGGATGCTGAACGGTTAACAATTAAATCGGATGAGAATGGACAGTTAAGTATTAAGTTCAATTTTTATGGCAATTACTATAATACGCCAATTTATATCTTTACACCCAATCTAGAGCAGATAGATTTAACAAATTTGATGGTCAATGAATTTTCCACTAAACAAGATGAATTAACGATCGTAGGAAACAAACTTTCAGGATTTGTTATGAATAATGGAACGCAAATCAACAAATTGAATTTTATACTGAAGTATTCGCAATTTGCTATTAATAACGGAGAGCAAGATAGCCCAGTTTCATTCAATTTAAATCACTTGAATTTCGATTTAGATAGTTCCAATGTGAATTTTGCAAAGAATAATTATGAAAGCGTTCAAATTAAAGCTAAAGATTCACAGTTGTATTTTGTAGGTGAAAATGAAGGTAGATATTTGAAAAATATGAATTTAGAAACGATTGGAGCGAGTACAATTGGTTTCAATGATTACCAGATTGGTGCATTATCTGGAAAACTTTCAGACGAAACAAAAACAGACTTTACACTTTCTACCTTGCGTAAATTTTTAAAATAATCGTTTACGTCAAAGTTGTTAATTAACAAAAACGCTCTTCAAATTTAATTGAAGAGCGTTTTTTATTTTATATTGCGTTTAACTATTTCGCTTTTTTTAGAGGAACCTCAGCGGCCTGGTAAGTTTCAGGCTCAGCTTTGTAAATTTTGAATTTTACTTCATAACCCTCTGGTGCGTAAATAACGATTGGCATTCTTCCATTGTAATCGGTTATAACAGATTTACCCTGTACAAAGCTGTTCTTTTTTTCACCCTGGCAAAGCATTTGAGTCGAAGCTACATTTCCATTTGTTTTGAAAACATAGTAATTATATTCCCATCCCTGCAGATCTTTTTTCTCAAAATCACCGGCTAAGAAGTAACTGTTACACGCGTCGGTCTCCATATATTTGCCAGCAAAAAACTCAATCTTTTTATTATTATCACCATCGATTCCTGCATGAGGGACTTCAATGACATATTTTACCATCCCTTTTTCTGGTGCTGGAAATACATTTACGTCTTGTTTAAGTAATGTCTGTGCCATAGCGGATATCGAAATTAATAAAGTAGCAACGATCATACCTGTTTTTAACATTAACTTTTTCATATATATTATTTTTACATGTGTATTATTATCAGGTTAGAGCGATCTGTATACGATAAGTTTAATCCGTTGACGATTTTTTTTATCATGAAAAGTTTTGGAAGTCGTTTTAAATTATGCTATTTTCTTGATAGACAATTTATTGTATAGCGTTTTTCTTGTGAATTTTTCTCTTGATTTAAGACTAAATGGCTTTGAAAATATCATTTTATACTTTATAATGGTAAATAGCTCGCTTTTACAGTAATGTTTGCAGTCTTTTTTCGAGATGTTGTATTGAATGCACCACCATAAGAAAATTCTTCGTTATCATTTTGACCAGTTATCTGAAAAACGCCTAAATCAGCTTTTACCAATTGACCTAAAGTGGAGGCAGATTCGGACGCTATATTCTGTGCACGTTGGTGTGCATTTTTAGAAGCCTGAGAAATGAGTTCTAATTTTAAATCTTCCAGCTTAGAATAATAGTAGTTGGGTGTACTTGAACTTAATTCAAGCCCTTGAGAGATTAACGTTGATATTTCGCGAGATGCATTATCGACTTTGTTAAGATCTTTTGATTCCACTCCAACAGTTTGCGATAAGGTATATCCAGAAAACGTATTATAGCTACTGCCTTTACCATCTGTGTGGTATTCAAATTCTTTATTAATATTAACAGCTTCAAATCTTATCTCTTCAGCTTTTAAACCCTGTGCGATCAAAAAATTGCGAACCAGCTCACGATCCTCAGCTAATTGATCTGATGCGCCTTTTAAATCGAAATTTTTACGACTGTAGCTGGCATTCCATTTTACTAAATCAGATTCAAAATCTTTTTTAGCATTTCCATTAACGGTAATCGTTTGTGAAGATTTGAATTTGTAACGGTATGCATTGCTAAAAAGGCATGCACTTGCAATAATAACAATACCTGCAATAAGTGCTATTATAATTGGATTGTATTTCATAATCATTATTCTAATCAGGTTATTTAACGTTTTATCGACTTACTATGTAGCAATCATGATACCAAAAAAAACTGTTATTTTTGAATTTAAATAGATAATTTGCAGTTTTTGAATCAATTTGTTGATATAAGTAATAAATAATGAATAAAAAAATCATTCTTATAGGGTTGTTAGCAATGCATGGAGCCGTTTTATTCGCTCAAAAGCAACCGCTTAACCATACGGTTTATGATGGATGGCAAAGTTTGAATGCAAGTGAAATAAGTGGTAGTGGAAAATACATCACATTTCAAGTACTGCCACAGGAGGGAGATGGAGCCTTATATGTCAAGGATAATTTAAACAAATCCATACTTGCATTACCAAGGGGATATAATGCCCGTTTGACCAATAATGAAACGCATGTCATTTCATTGATAAAGCCTAAGTTTGCTGATACACGCCAAGCGAAAATTAAGAAAAAGAAACCGGAAGAAATGCCGAAAGATTCACTTGCTATTTTTACGGTAGCGACTGGAAAGCTTTTAAAGTATGCAGAAGTTAAATCTTATAAATTGGCTGAGGAAGCTAATGGTTACTTTGGATTCTTAACGGATGATAAAGGGATAGCTCCTACAGACACCGCGACGTCAAAGACTAAAAAAGCAACTAAAATCAGCACATTGCATGTATATGATCTAGCAACAGGTGATACGGTTAATTTTCAACAGGTAGATCAATACGACTTTAATAAAGCGGGAAACAAGCTGGTTTTTACCAAAAAAACTGAAGCTAAAGATTCTACATCCAATATTGCAGGTGTTTATTTATATGATTTGACCAATAAAACATTAAAAAAGATTACAAATGGTCGCGGAACGTATAAAAACTTCACTTTTGACGATCTTGGCAATCAATTGGTCTATTTAGGAGATAAAACTGCTGAAAAATCTTTATTAAAAGAGTTTAATCTTTATTATTATACTGCACAGCTTGATTCAGCGCGCATTGCTGTTCAGAAAAATACTTCAGGAGTACCTGCAAATTGGGCAGTAAGTGGAGATGGAGAGTTAAAATTCAGTAAAAATGGGCAGAAATTATTTTTAGGATTGGCACCTATACCTAGAGTTAAGGATACGACATTAGTGGATTTTGAGCATGCGAAAGTAGACGTTTGGCATTGGCAGGATGATTACTTACAGCCGCAGCAATTAGTCAATCTTAAAAAAGATCTTGCTCAAAGCTATTTGAGTGTATTTTATCCGCAACAGAATAATCGTGTGATTCCTCTAGTTGATGAGAAATTTAATCCAGTACGTACAACAATTGAAGCCGACCAAGAATATGTTTTGGCAACCACTGATTATGGACGTAGAGTATCTACGCAGTGGGATTATAGGAGCAAACAGGATGTATATGTCGTCTCTACCGTTTCTGGTGCTCGTCAGTTGGTAGCTGAAAATTTATCAGGACAAGCTGTTTTATCACCAGATGGTCAGTATGTGCTGTATTTTAATCAGGATAGTGGCAATTGGTATTCGTATCAAATTGCCTCCAAAAAAGTGTCGATATTAAATGATGGTCTTCCTGTATCCTTTGTCGATGAGGATAATGATATGCCGGCAAAACCAGAAGGCTATGGTATGGCCGCTTGGGGAGCCGACAATAAAGGAGTATATGTTTATGATAAATATGATATCTGGTATTTCGCTTTAGATGGATCGGATAAATATTTAGCCACAAATGGATATGGAAGGGTATCCAGTACCGTATTGCGTTATAAGAACTTAACACATCCGCGAAATAGCAAGTGGAAATCCAACACACTTGATGAGCGTCAACGTGTTTTGCTAACTGCTTTTAATGAAAAGACCAAAGAGAATGGTTTTTATGAATTGAGAGGTAAGCGGAAAGATCCAAAAGAGATCTTGATGGCACCAAAGGTTTTTAGAAATTTACAAGCATCCGAAGATCAGAAATATCTGATTTATTCAAAAGAAGATTATGTCAATAGTCCTGATTTATATGTGAATAGCAATACGTTTAAAAAGGAAGAAAAATTGACCGAGTTGAATCTGCAGCAAGCGAATTACAATTGGGGAACCGCGGAGTTGGTACAATGGACTACACCTGCTGGTCATGCTGCAGAAGGTATTCTGTACAAACCGGAAGATTTTGATCCGAATAAGAAATATCCAATTATTGCTTATTTCTATGAAAAATTATCAGAAGGACTATATAGTTACCAAGCGCCGGCGCCCACACCGTCTCGTTTGAACATACCTTATTTTGTAAGTAATGGTTATTTGGTTTTTGCGCCTGATATTTCATATGTTACAGGTGAGCCTGGTAAATCTGCGGAAGAATATATTAATTCAGGAATGAAGCATCTGGCGCAGAATAATTGGGTAGATTCATCTAAAATGGGTATCCAAGGACAAAGCTGGGGAGGCTACCAAGTGGCGCATTTAATAACAGCTACCAATATGTATGCAGCAGCTTGGGCAGGTGCTCCAGTTGTGAATATGACTTCAGCGTATGGGGGTATTCGTTGGCAAACAGGCATGTCCCGTCAGTTTCAGTATGAAAATACACAAAGTAGAATTGGTAAGACCCTATGGGAAGGGCAAGAAGCTTATCTAGCCAATTCACCTTTATTTCATTTGAATAAAGTGACAACACCAGTCGTTATTATGGCAAATGATAATGATGGAGCAGTGCCATGGTACCAAGGCATCGAAATGTTTACGGCATTAAGACGCTTACAAAAACCTGTTTGGATGCTTAATTACAATGGTGACGAACATAATTTGTTGTTAAGACAGAATAGAAAAGATATTCAAATACGAGAGCAACAGTTTTTTGATCACTATTTAAAAGGAGCGCCTGCTCCGAAATGGTTGAAATCTGGAGTTCCCGCAAAAGAAAAAGGAATCGATTGGGGGTTTTCTAGTGAATAATTTTAAAAAGAGCTTATTTGTTACAAATAAGCTCTTTTTTTTATGTCTAATTGTAATTTTTTAAGGTTTTCAATAAAAATATTAAAAAAAATTTCAATTTTTATTGAAAACAACATACTTTTACAAAGTAATTTGATGGAAAGATCAAAAATAGGGTGTAAAAAAACTTAAAATCTCAATCACATAATGTCTAACTTAAGATTTAAATCTGTCGAAGCAGCTGTATCTCGCAAAAATGCTTCTTTAAAAGTAGAAACTAAAAAAGCTACCGATATTTACGGTAAGAATGTTTTTTCAATTGCGAAGATGAAAGATTATCTTCCTAAAAACTCTTACAAGGAATTAGCACAGGCAATCGAAGATGGAAGTGCAATTTCTCGTGATTTAGCGGAGCATATTTCACAGGCGATGAAAAGTTGGTCACTATCTAATGGTGCTACGCATTATACACACTGGTTCCAACCTTTGACAGGATCTACTGCTGAAAAGCACGATGCTTTCTTTGAGCCGGATGATAATGGTGAAGCTATTGAGAAGTTTACCGCAGATGCTTTGGTACAGCAAGAGCCTGATGCATCAAGTTTTCCAAATGGAGGTATTCGTAATACATTCGAGGCACGTGGCTATACAGCTTGGGATACTTCATCACCAGCTTTCCTTTATGAAACAGGTTCAGGTAAAACATTATGTATCCCAACAGTTTTTGTATCATACACAGGCGAGGCATTAGATTATAAAGCTCCTTTGTTAAAAGCTGTAAGTGCTATTGACAAAGCTTCTACTGAGGTAGCACAATACTTCGATAAACAAATTACAAAAGTAAATGCTTCTTTGGGTATTGAACAAGAATATTTTTTAGTTGATCTTTCTTTATATAATGCACGTCCAGATTTACAATTGACAGGACGTACTTTATTCGGTCATATGTCCGCAAAAGGACAACAATTGGATGATCATTATTTCGGAGCGATCCCTGAGCGTGTTTTAGCATTCATGGTCGATTTGGAAAATGAAGCTTTGAAATTAGGTATTCCATTAAAAACTCGTCACAACGAGGTTGCTCCTTCTCAATTTGAGTGTGCGCCTATGTATGAGGAAATCAACTTAGCAATTGATCATAACCAATTGTTACAGAATTTAATGGACCAAGTGGCAATGCGTCACCATTTCAAAGTGTTATTACACGAGAAACCTTATAGCGGTGTCAATGGTTCTGGTAAACATAATAACTGGTCTTTGATTACCAATACAGGTGTTAATTTATTGTCTCCTGGTAAGACTCCAAAAAATAACCTAATGTTCTTGACATTCTTTGTTAATACCATTAAGGCTGTTTATGAACATGCGGATTTATTACGTGCATCGATTGCTAGTGCAAGTAATGATCACCGTTTAGGTGCAAATGAGGCTCCTCCTGCTATTATTTCAATCTTCTTAGGCTCTCAGTTAGATGATCTTTTAGAAGAAGTTGAATCGGCTCGTGTTGCTAAAAAAGTAAAATCTGAAGCGAACTTATGGCATGGTATTCCTAAAGTTCCTGAATTGAGATTGGATAATACAGATCGTAACCGTACTTCCCCATTTGCTTTTACAGGTAATAAGTTTGAATTTAGAGCTGTAGGTTCTTCTGCGAACTCTGCATTACCAATGACCGTATTAAATGTTATTGTTGCGAATCAATTGATCGAATTTAAGATCGAAGTTGATAAGCAAATTAAAAAAGGCATTAAGAAAGATTTAGCATTATTGAATGTTGTGCGTAAATACATCAAAGATTCTAAATCAATCCGTTTTGAAGGTAATGGTTATAGCGAAGAGTGGGAGAAAGAAGCTGAGGCAAGAGGCTTGTCGAATATCAAATCTACTCCGAAAGCTTTAGACGTTTACGTAAAAGAAGAGTCGATCGAGTTATTTGAGAAATTAGGTATTTATACAAAACGTGAAAGTGAAGCACGTCATGAAATTTTGTTGGAAAACTTTTACAAAAAACTTCAGATCGAAGCTCGTGTTATTGAAGATATCGTCAATAATCAGATTGCTCCTGCATGTTTGATCTATCAAAACGAATTGATCAAAAACGTACAAGGTCTGAAAGATCTAGGATTCGGAAAAGAGGCATATAGCTCTCAGTTTAACTTCTTAGAGCGTATTTCATTACACGTTAATACTGTTCTTGAGAAAACAGAGGCGATGCGTAAAGAACGTAAAAATGCAAATCAAATCGAAGATATGCGCGAAAAATCAATCGCATATGATGAGGTTGTTAAACCTTATTTTGATGAGATTCGTTACCATGTCAATAAATTAGAGAAAATTGTTGATGATCAAAAATGGCCATTACCGAAACTTCGCGAACTGTTGTTCATTAGCTAAGAATTGGTAAATTAGGTATAATTTAAATTGATACATCTTGAAAGCGCGCGATATTTTATCGGGCGCTTTCTTTTTGCACCTTAACTGGTTACGGTGCAAAAGTCAATATTGTAACAATCTACTGTATTGTCATATTAATTTCATTTTATCATAGGTTATTCGTTGTTCTTTTTTTACATTTAGTTATTAAAAGAAGAAGAAGAAAAATGAAGAAGTTTAATTTTAAATACAGGAAAATATCCTTAGTTACTGCAGTGATTGCAACTGCGATGACTTTAAGTGCTTTTATTCCCAATCAGGAAAAACCAAAGGAAGAAAAGTTTACCAATCTAAAAGTACTCCCTAAAAATATAACTCCAGATGAGTTAAAGTTAGTGATGCGCGAATTTAATAGCTCCTTGGGAGTCAAATGTGGATTCTGCCATACTCCTTCAAAAGATGATCCTAAGAAAATGGAATTTGCGAGTGACGAGAATAAGCATAAAAGTATAGCACGTGACATGATGAAGATGACAGCCAAGATCAATAAAAAATATTTCCATAGAGCAAATAAGGAAGGGGAGATCAAGGCAATTTCATGTAAAACATGTCATAATGGAAAGGAAAACCCTGAAATGAAAATTGCGAGTTTATAGCATTGCTCCATAAGGTAGTTCAAGCTTACTATTATCATTTGGCTTGATTGAGAATCAATATCCGATAAAGATTATAAACCTGTCGATATTTGTGATCTTTATTTTTTTATTAAAAAAATAAAGTCGTTCATAATCAGTTATTTTCTTGTTTAGGTGCATTTTTATTTTGCATATATCAAAAGAATATCTACATTTGCATCACTCCAAACAACGAAATACTTGTTTGAACGGACCGCCCGGATGGCGGAATTGGTAGACGCGCTAGTCTCAAACACTAGTGGGAAACCGTGCCGGTTCGATCCCGGCTCCGGGTACTTTAGCAGGAAGATTGCATTTAAGCGGTCTTCCTGTTTTAGCTTTATATGCGTTTAAACCACGCAAATCCTCATTTCTGTCGGGGGTTATAATTCTGGTGACCGATGCTCACGTACACCTTTGTGTACACCTGAAAAATCGATCATGATTATGAACTTTCAAACAGCAGAAAAATTGTTCAAATTTTCTATCTCGCTATTTTATCGTAAGGATAAAATAAACCCAGTGACACGGGAAGTGTCGCTCTATCTCGAAGTTTTTATTACCGGCAACGGAAATAAATACCGCACACGCTTGCCTTTAGATCTCCGCTGGATCGCTGAAAAGGTTGATCGGGGAAATAATACCCTATTACCTCGTACTCGAAAGGATAATGACGTCATGGATTACAACATGATGATCATTTCTGAAATTTCAAAAGTTAATGAGATAGCTAAGATCTACAGGCTTTCGAATCGAATATTGACTGAAGAGAATTTACTCAGGGAACTGCGTCTGGCTCAAACGTCCAAATCACTTATAGGGTACATGATCAGTCGATCAAAAGAACTTTTGAATAAACGGCTTATATCATATCAGACTTATAAAAATTACCACACAACAATTAATACGTTGGTTGCCTATGATGATAAAGCAGAATTTTCACAGGTGTCTACAAGTTGGATGGATGGGTATAAAGCCTTCTTAAAAAAGAAAGGAAATGCCCACAATACTGTTTGGACTAGAATTCGTGATCTTAAGGCATTTTTAAGAATAGCGAATGACGAAGCTACCATCTTTGTTGATCAGGTAGCTATCGATTACAAAAATATGCCTATCGATACTCCGACAACTTATCTAAAGAGGGATGAGATCCAACGGTTGATCAATTTGCAGAATGAACCTTTAAAAGAAATAGAAACAAACGTCTTGCGTGCTTTTCTTTTTCAGTGCTTTACATCGCTACGAATTTCGGATGTGTATAAAGCGAATAAGAAATGGATGATGTCAGAAACTATGATAATTTTCACAATGCAAAAAAATATTGATCGCGCACCGAAAACGATTAAAATACCGATTATCCCGATCGCAAAAACTTTTATTAATGAAACACTAAGTCAGTTCTTTTCGTTGCCTACAGAGCAGGAATACAACAGAACCTTAAAAGATCTAGCGCGTATGGCTGATATTAATAAGAATTTGCATTCGCACGTTGGACGTCACACTTTTGGTTATTTATTTATGACGGCTGTAGGTGACATCTATGCGCTTAAACAGATTATGGGGCATACTAAGATCACAACAACCGAAAGATATGCTCATATCGATGATGACTATGAATTCGCACAGGCTATTAAAATACAGGAAGGGTTTAAAATGTGGGCTAATGGGTGATGATGAATTTGCATTCTACTTATATTGTAGTAAATTGTATTACTTTTTTTTAAACAACATTTAATTATGAGAACTACTATAATTTCCACAAAGGGATTGGCTTTGGAGGAAGATATTCCAGAGCTAGCATTATTTGCATCAATCAACAAAAACAGTCCTTTTTTAAGATATATTGAACCATTCATAGGCAAAATTAAGTTTAAAAACCTGATTGAAAATCCTATGTTTTTTTTTAAAGAGGATGCTTTTACCCCAAATGAAAATGTAGTGTTAAATAATAAAATATCTAGGACAAACACAATATTATCAGTTTCTTGCTGGCTATTGAAAGATACTTGTGGATCTACTCCATCAGGATATCTAGTGAATACAAATATAGCAAATCCATTTTGGGATGAACAATTGAATTATTGCACATTGGCCAATGGCACACATGAAAACACCTTTTTTTCAAAATCTGAAATATTACAGGTAATGGATTTGGATAGAAAATTTAGAGATATTATCGGTCCCTTGGAAAATGTTTATAAATCCGAAAATGGATTCTCATCATCTAAGTTCAGTCTGAGAAATTATGCAACATACAATAAAATGGCGAGAGCCCAACAATTTGTATTCCTAGCACGATGTACAAGTAGTTTATTACAGAAGATTTCTTGGTACATTGTTGCATTGGAAGCCCTTTTTTCAACTGGACCTGCAGATATTTCGTTCAAATTGAGATTTATGGTTGCTTATTTTCTAGGAGGTGAGCCAGCGGATTTAGAAATGACTACATCAATTATTAATAAAGGCTATGACTTACGGTCTAAATTTCTGCACGGGGCCTCTTTTGAGAGTAAGAAATTAAAAAAATTAGTAGATAGGCAATATCAAGAACAGGTTAGTGTTGGTCTAGATACAATACTTAGAAAATCATTTAATATGATAATTTTGGATAAAGATAAAAAGGATATTGTTTTTGACGATGAAAAGTCAAATGATTTTTTTAAAAATAAGCTGCATGGTTTTTAGATGAAAATTGATTTGAAATGCATAATAAAACGGTTTTAATTAAATGTTTTATTATGCATTTCATTATATCATTTTATACTCTGTTTTTCGTACTGTCCCTGCTCCAACAATATTATTTGGACTTACAGTATCGACCCCAAAATCATGGTATTCAAAAATACCTGCATTATTTATATCGTTTACAGTTGCTCCCTTAGATCGTGTCCACTCAGCTACAATAGTTGCACCTTCTGTGGTTCTAAAATTAACCGAGTGGTTTTCGCTCACAACATTAATTAGGTGCACTGTAGTACTGATCTTTCCGCTATTACCACTTTCGGAATCATTTTGTGCCATACACCCTTCCATTAAATTGTCGCGGAAACGTCCTCCATTAACTGTCATTATAGCTCCACCGAAAGCAATTATACCTCTGCGGTTACATCTTTCCCCTAATATATTGCTAATAAAAACATTACTTCTAGCATGGTGAGATATAACATCACCTTCTCCATTTATAGCATACACATTGTAGTAATAGAAAGTATATTGATCATTTCTTACATCAGTATTGTAGTTTGTGTAATGACCATTAATACAGTCAGCTCCGGGACTTATTACTCTATCTCCTCGTGATACTCCCGTGCAGTTATCATCATTAATTCCTTCACTAGCTGAACCTAATACAGTAACATTATTTCTTATTACATGCCTTCCGTAGATATGACAACCATCATTGTTTGAAAATTCAAAAATAATATTGTTTAATTCTATTTTCCTTCCAGTATTATCACTACCCCAAGAAGTGTTTGGCCGAACAGCATTTTCATATGTAAACCCACTAGTGTTAGGATTAATAGAATCATTTGTGTGTATATATAGTACTCCCTCTGAGTGAAAAAAAGAACCTTTATTTGAGTCGCATTCGGTAAGGCTAGCAGCTTGTTTAATCTCACTAAATGGTGACATATGAGTCATGCCTCGATGTAAAGGATGGTATTTTGCCGGATCTATTGCTAATGATAGTCTGCCGTTTTCAAATATCCTTTTAGTTTTATCCTGAGTTGTTTCAGGTATTATTTTATTGTAATTAATTTGGTAAACGTTTAATGTTCCTGCAGTTTTTTCCCATCCTGTCAAAAATTCACCACCAGCTATTTTTACAGGAATTCCGTCCGAAGACTCTAATCGTAAGTCTCCAATTGTAGCGAGGTTTAAAGTTTCGGCATATCTACCACCCTTTGCTCTAATAATAGCTGAATCATATTCTTTATATCTGGCAATAGCATCAGATAGATTATGAAAAACATTTTCTGTTAGTTCTGCATCTGGATCAACGATAAGTGTAACTTGACCACGAGATTCTTTAGGTAAAGCAGAGGATTTTAAAACTAATCTTTCATCTACTTCTTTTATGACAGGATCGGAACCAATTGCACAACCTGCTATATATACTGTTCCTGGCGGATAATTTAATCTGTATCCTTTATACACTTTTGTTTCAGATGCATCATAATCTAATAAAGCAAAATTTTCATCTTTGTACAAAATACCAGCCATAGTAGAAAATATTGTAAGATCGATCTCACCATCATATTCATACGCTTTACCATATGTAATCTTGTACATGTTTACATTTGCTGTAGCCGTTCTTCTGCCTACTGCGTTATTATTTGAACCTCCCGATCGGGTTAAAAATCCATTTACGATTGTAGCAGTTAAATTCTGAGAATTTTTTTCTACAGTAAATGATTGACTGCTCTCATCAACTAATTTCCATTGAGTAGATGTAGCTTTAGGCTCTTGACTAGTATTTTCAAGCGCAATCCATATTTTGGAGGCATTCGTAACAATATCATTTTTCTTATATAGTCCCAAAGACCAATCTGGAGCGTTTGCTGAATTATCTGGTAGATCTAAAGTAAACTTCTTAATCCATCTAACTCCATCAAACAAGGTTAAACCCCATTGTGTTGTGGAATATTCTAGATCCGGGCCATTGGGTTGCGTATATCTTCCATTAGCTAAAAATCCAAATTTCATTTCTGCTTGTGGAATTGGTAGTACAACAGGAGCTGAAGACGTTGCAATTGGTAGATCTTCGAAATCTGCTCCCTGAATTGCTACATCTCCAATAACTTGTTTTCCAAATTCTTTGGCAGATGCCCCACGAAATACTTTTTCATTAGCCTGTTGTAATGCTATAAATACTTTTTCCCAATCCGTTACTGGTGGGAGTCCGTTAAAATTTGGGTCTAAAAGAGTCATATTAGTATAGTTAGATTTTTAAAAAATTTGGTGCTTGCTCGATCTGTGGGTATGCCAGGATCGAATCCGAATAGCTGAATTCGATATCAAATTCATTTAGGTTGTTCCTGGTGAAATCCAAAGTTGAATCCTTCACGTTAATTTTTCGTAAAGCACCGTCGAGCATGTGGTACCTGTTGATTGAAAATGAAAAGTCGACCAACAATTGTCTATGTTGACGGCTTTGGATGTATCCGGTATTTTTTAATACTGTCCGGGTTGGATTGGTTGCATACTCGACTACATGATCATCGAACAGTGCATTCGACGGATTATTCTTAAATGTATCTTTCAATTCGCCGGACATGACGAAGGAATCGAAACCCCCGAGGCGATTTTCGAAGACAAAGAAGTCATGGATCAATGGGTTGAAATGCTCAACACTGAAGACTTGTTTTCGCAAAACCAATTTCCCTGCAGATGAATTTCCATAAATGGTGTATTGAGCCAACTTATCAAACGATAGCTGTTGCACCAGGTATGGCGAAACGTCCAACGTCTGTAATTTATCTGCAGATAATTTTGCATATTCAAATGTCCCGGTTGTTCCACCTTCATAGATGCAATCTACCTTTACCGTGATTGGCTCTGCTGGGTACGCTGTCAAGTAAACTGGCTGATGCGTTTTAACGGATTGTGGAAGTATTCCAATATTCAACCAATTATAAGCCGTATAGAATTCAATATCTAACGGTTGGCGATAATAGAAACCTTTGATCGCTACAAAGCTGATTTCTTCAAAAGTTGGATCTTCGAAAGTATCTTCGCCTATAAACTGTACAGTATAAGTTCGCACTCCCTGATCTTGGACCGTCACGCGATCTGCACCAGGAATAATAATATTTTGATTCCCGTGCAAAAGTCCGGCAAACTTTAATACTACTGGAGTAGTTGCATTAAAAGGATTGTACCGCTCACTGATCAGTTCGACACCATCGTCCAAGATCTTGACCATTACTTCAGCCTCATCGGATGTAAATTCGATGTGTGGTAAGCTTTTGGTATAATTAAGCGCCGCAGGCTTTTTAAGAATTTTGATCATAGTCTAAAACGATATCAGATCATAGGTCAATCCAAGTCCTACACCATAAGATAATCCCACGGGTGTCATGATCGGACCTCCAAAGGCACCGATACCCCAACGGGATGGCTGCTTGATCTTGGTGAAGTCTTGTACAAATGAAATTTCAGCCCTAGAATCATCGACGATGATTGCACTATTGTATTTGTAAGGGTGAAATATGCTCTTTCGGGTGCGATAAGTTAATAGCTCAGGCTTGATCGTTACTTTAGGTATCCATAGGTTAGAATCAATATTGTACCGGATATCAAAGGTTTTATCTTTCAAAGAAGCCCACTGCAGACCGGCTTTGTCCTTATACACATTTCCCTTCAGGGAATCCTGTAGTGTGATCACGAATGATTTATAAGACTTTAGATCTTTAACCGCTATTTTCAAAGCTGTCTGTAAAGAGTCGGCTACCGATTTCGAAACGTAATCACCGATATTATTGGGTGTCTCTGCAGGCAAATAAACGATCTTCGATTTTCCTGCAATGGTATCTCTCTTTATGATCGGGTTATAAGCATTCCCAGGTTTTAATTCTGCGAGATCCTTGTTTGCAAGTTGCAGGGATTTATTTTCCTGATAAAATGTAAAGGCGATAATACCACATACCGCGATTAGTAAGATAAAAATGAAATTTTTCATGGCTTTATAGTTTTAGGGCATTACTTGTTTAATATCTGTTTTTGATTGTTTACGTATTTGCTCATCGTTTCGAGCAGTATTGGCGTCCTGGGCCTTGCTCTGCAGAACCGCCTGCAGTAATTGCTTTCGTGTATCTTTCAATTCTTCCTGAGCATCCTTTAATTGTACTTGACAATCACCTTTATTGTTGTTTTGATCGTCCCGATTGACCGAAACGGCCCAGATCACTGCGATGATCAACAGGACGAAGATGGTTTCCTTAAACCGCCGAGTCAATGCCGTCAGCAAGGGTGTGAATACTATTTTAAATAATTCATTCATTTTAGTGGTTTGTTACAAATTTGATGGTTAGAGGTATGTTAATAAAGGACAAGGCTACACCTCGACGAGGTCCACAACAACTGGGTCGATTTTATCTTTCCTGATCACGTACTGCATTTTTTCGATAAAGAAGTTTCGCCCTTGAACATGGATTTTATCCGTGATCGCGAGTTTATTCAGGTCAAGCGGAGATAATAAAAATGTACCGGTTGCTTTCGTTTTAGTCCGTTCGATCCAGTTCTTGAAATCCAGGTGATATTTATTCAATAGACCATCTGCGCCGTCCCATTTCAGAGAAATGTTGTCGTTTTTATAGGGTGATACAAATGGATAATCTTTGCTACCATCAACAGTTTTTCGGACACCGGAATAGAGTAATAAGGAAATGCTTTTAGATCTTACATTACGCTTACTCTTATCATAACCGTCGCCCTCTTCAGGGATCCACATGGGTACTGTCCAAAATCTTTTCGTATCATCATTGGATAATGTGGTCCAGTACGGGCTAGGCTGCAGATACATTTGTTTTAAATCACTTTTTGCATCATAGGTTTCCTGATCAGGAGCAGGTTCTTTACGCACCGGTTTCTTGTAACCTTTAAAATCATATGCGATCATCAATTCATATTGATCTTGGTTATTCTCCCGGTACGATTGATAATAGGCTGACTTTAGGAAATATTGCTCAGTATCTTTTATGTAGAAAAACTCTTCATAGCTGTCGTCTACAGTTGGTAGATTAAAAGGAGTATTATACATGTCTTCATGTGTCTGGACTTCAGGAACCACTTCAACTGGTACATAATATTCTTCATCCTGAAAGCCGAAATCATAAAATAAGCCATCGACTGTTTTAATCGCCAATTCATCGATAAGCTTATTACTCCAATTATATTTTAAATCAGCTTGAAAAATCTCCTTATTAAAGTTGACTACAAAACCGCCTTTATGAGCCGATAAGGTCATGCAGAAAATATTTAGTATCGTCTTCAGGAAATCATTTGCATTGATTTCAGGCATGTAATCACTAAAAGTTACATAGGCAGGATTTTCCCGGTAGGGGCTACTGGTAAGAATTGAAGATAATGCCCTAGTAAGACCTTTGAAGTAAAAGGTTGGTACTAAAACATCTCGCATTTCGGTCGCATCAAAAGGCGAGCTATTCAGGTTATTCCCGACCAAGCAATCGACTAAAAAACCAAGCCGGAAAAGTGGAAATATCAAAGATGTCGATTGGGTACGATCGTCATCTGTCTTGAAGAAGAAAGATTGATCATTGACATTGAACATACTTAGATAGAGATCCTGCATCATCGTGATCATTCGAACACGGATCGAATTACTACCATTGCCCGAAGCATGTTCTCGATAAAATGAAAATGGATGATTCCACATCTTGACATAGATCGGAGCCGCTATATAGTCTGGATGCGAGTTGTAAGCGAGTGTATCCGTCCAAGCTTTATAGTGATAATCAAATGATGCTGGATCGTCAAAGCCAGGTATCAGGACATCACCATTGAATACCAATTCTCCGAAATCTTTTTTATAAAACCCGGCTTTTAGGTTATCATTGAAATCGACAGCCTTGAATGTTGCATTGAAACCTTTATTATATTCGTCGAGCGTGATAGTTCCCTGAAGAATACAAATCGACTGAAAGAAGATCTTGCAGGGAGCTGCTTTAAAAGCTTTACCATCTTGATGGGTCGCAAGACGATTGGCATGCGCAAATACTCCTGAGTTCTTAGGAGTAGGAGGAAGTTGAAAAGATAGAGAATAAGGTACTGGCAGTTTATCCGAGATGAGCAACGGATTTTCGTTCGTCATAGCGATCTGAATATCTTCAGGCAGATCAACAAATATGTTTCTAACTAGGATTTCAAGCATGGCTCAAAATTATCATTGAGCCATGCTTGAATAAAGGACACTAGAGATCAGCGTTATTTTGAATACGATCCAATTCCGCCATTTTAGCTTTAAATCCTTCAGGACCTAAAAGCGATACAGATACCCCATTTTTAACGGCTTGATAAAGTGCATTAGTTACTGCAGTATTATTCGCGATCAGTTTGCGAATTTCTTCATCAGACTCATTTACGATCGTTGTTTGACCAGGTGTGGCAGTTGAAGATCTAGAACTATTATTATTCAGATATCCACCATTAGCACGCCCAGGCATTGTCGATGTGATGATATTACTTAGTACTGCAGGATCTATCCGGCCATTACTTTGCATCGTGTCCAGGAGTGAAATAATTGGTGCGGCAAAAGGATTGCGAACAAGATCTGCATTTGCAACCCATTCTGTTCCCTCTTCACTCACGATAACTGAAGTTTGTGGTACAAACCCACGTTTCTTCGGATCATTTTTTGCCCGAAACTGTTTACCGTCCTGCGACCTAGTCACGTCGATATATCCACCATCTTCACGACCTTCGATCGCAGGAAGTGGTGTTTTTAATATTGTTCCGATTTGTAAAGCTCCCATCGCACCGACTAATGCAGCTAGAAAAATATTTGGTAACGCCTTTGTCACTGCAGAAGCGGTATTGACAACGGCAGACATTAGTGATACATTTCGTTCACGTTTCGCCTGTTTATGCGCAACTTCAGACTTTTTCTTATCGAGATCCTTATCAAGTTTTTCGACTTGTTTGTTATATGACTCTTGTGATATCGTCCCAGACTTTAGTCTTGAATCAAGATTTGACCTCTTTTTCTTATTAACCTGTTCGTCTTTTTGAAGCTGGGCGTTTTCACCTGAAGCAACCATATTATTGTAAGCGCTCCATACTTGAGTCATAGCCCCAAGTGCTCCAAAAACACGGTTTAATTTTTCTTCAGATGTACCAATGTTTTCGAATAGCTTCTCCCAATCTTCAGTAGCCATACCAAGTATATCAACCTTTGATCGCTGATCATCTTTGATATCGTCTGTTTTGTCGAGACCTTTTAGTTTCGACAATTCTTCCTTTATCTCCCGGATTTTGGTTTGAAGGCTTTCTTTTTCTTTATCAGAGAGAATCGAATCAGAAAGGTTCATACCTTCCATTTGACCTGATTCGATCGTGGCATTTAAAACCAGCAATAAACTTTCTAGATGTTGCTTTTGTAATTTTTGTTCCTCAAGATCTTGTTGGTTCCGGATCAACCTACGTGCGTCACCGAGAGTTTTGATAGAAGATAATTCCTTAGCATTTAAAACACTACTTAACGTTTCTTTAGCTTGAGCCAAAGTCGTGATTTCGGAAAGCTCTTCGTTATGCTTGATTCGTAATTCTGAAAGTTCAACAGAATTCGATTTCAACAACTTATCCGTTCTTTTCTCAATTGCATCAGCATCTATCTTGTTGAGATTCTTTTGATGATTATTTCGAAGAATTTCTAGTGCTGTCTGTTGCTCTACAGTAAGCGTTTCCCATTTCTTAACCTTATCCTCCATTTCTTTATCAAAGAGACCGGCTAATTGCAAGCGCTTTTCAAAATCTTCTTTTTCTTGCTGGATTAAAGGATCAGTCTTATCGACTAGTTTGTCACGATATCTACGTTCAGTCGCTGCCCTACGATCTAACTCTGAGGAATATTCGTTTGTTTGTTCGCGTTGTGAATGGTTATATTTTTGATTGATTTCGTTTTCTTTTTTAATATAATCATCTTTGATCTGCGCACGTTTTTCCAATTCATCAGCGGTTAAGGAATTAATATCGCGTTGAAATAAACCTTCTGCTTTTAATTTATCCTGATAATCTTTTTTTGCATCTTCCAATTCCTTCAGACGAGCTTTCTTAGAAGCAGCTTCAGCGGCACGTGCTGCTTTTGCATCTTCTTTGCTGGTATCAATACCTACTTTCGTACCACCCTCAGCTTTTGGAGTCTTAGCAACGACTATTTTGTTTAACTTTTGCTGATCCGATAATATTGAATCGGTCAATTCTTTTCTGGCTTTATTAATATTTTGTAATGACTCGACATTATCCATTGCATTTTCTACTGTAGCAGCACCAACACCAATAATTGATTGCCTAACATATCGATATGTATCAGTCAAAAATCCTAAATCATTTTTTTGAACTTTTAATTCTTTCTCCGCCAAGTTATTTAGCTCATTTCTTTTAGCTTGTATTTGCGAATTCAACACCAACGCTTCACTATATGTATTTATCGCAGTAGTTGCTTTTCCTAATAGTAATTCTTCTTTAGTATATCCATCCAGCACACCAGGCATGATCTGTTTTAACTGATCCATAGCTGCTATCCGCTTA
Organism: Sphingobacterium sp. B16(2022); assembly: GCF_012030425.1. GTDB lineage: Bacteria > Bacteroidota > Bacteroidia > Sphingobacteriales > Sphingobacteriaceae > Sphingobacterium > Sphingobacterium anhuiense. The sequence goes on from NZ_JAAUVN010000005.1 coordinate 252,826, forward strand.
TCGTGCGCAACTTTGTTATCGGTCATCACCTTGTTTAAAGAATCAATTTCAGATAATTGCGCAGCAGTATCTTCAGAAGCTTTCCTCATTGCATTGTTTAAAGAATCCTGCACCTTTACAATACCTCTAAGATTATCCCCATAGACAACAAAAGCAGCAACTAAGGCACCTATTCCAGCTACTAAAAGAGCAATTGGATTAAGACCTATAGTCGTGAAAAATAAAGCCATCGCCCTGTTAGCACTCAGTATCCTTCCTGCTAACAGTTCCTGTGCAGCTATGAGTAAAATAGTTCCTGCAGTCAGTAACTTTTCCCAAAGCACCTTTAGTTTAGTAAGAGCAATATTAGTAGTAAGGTTGATATTACTTATAGCGATCGTCGCATTGTAGGCGATAATTGAAGCTGTAATGACAATTATGATTCGATGATTATTAGCAAGGAAGCTAAACAGTGTCATCAAAACTTTAAAAAATGTAATGACGAGATTGGTACCTGACAAGACAACAGGATTCAGCTTTTCACCCAATTCGATCCAAAGCGCTTTTACTCTCTTTTGCGCCATCTCCATTTTTGCAGCGGCAGTCTCATTTTTGATCGCATATTCAGCTGTAATCGATGTACCATCTTTCATCGATGTCGAAGCTAGATTCATAGAAGATCTAAGTACATCGACATTATTAGCTAAGGATCCCAAAACACCAATCGTTCTACCACCATCTTCACCCAGATCACCGAGTGTACCGGCAAGTTCATTAATCCCTGCAGAGTTATTTTTTACTCCCTCCAGAACTTTGACAAAAGCACCCATGAAATCCTTTTCCATGAATCCTTTAAAGTCATTGAGCTTCATGCCGGCATACTTACTATATGTTTCGGCGTTCTTAGCCATAGCAAGAAACATCTTACTGAGTGAAGTCGATGACACCTCTTCAGACTGGCCGAGCTGATCAAGTGTAGCTCCTAGACCGAGGATCTGATCAATCGTTATTCCTGCCAGAGGAGCAACACCGGCCATGCGTCGCGCGAACTCAACCATATAACCTTCGTTGGCTGTCGAGGCCATACCGAGCTCATTGATCGACGATCCAACTTTTAAGAAAGCTTCTTCAGTTGTGTAGAGATCCTTAAGTTTAAAGATGTCTACCAACTTACCGATCTTGTTCACGGTCTCTTCAACATTCCCTCCGAGATCTTCATTAAGCGAAACGATGATCTGGTTATTGGCTCGAACGAACTCGGTAATATCTTTGATATCTGTATAACCTAACTTACCGGCAATACGAGCTAAGCCCAGCATATCTTCCTGACTGGTCCTTGTTTCGATCTTGGTTAGTTCAGCATTCAGATCCTTAATACTAGTCTTTGTCAAGTTGGTTGTTTTCATCACATCGGCCAGTACATCATCAAAGTGCGCGTATTCGTCAGATGCTCTCTTAGCACCCGCCCAAAGAGCAATCATTGATGCGCCACCTGCTACTATTGCACCTATATATTGATTTAGACGATTTGCGGTCCGTAGTATAGAATTGCCTGTTTGATCAGCACCGTGCCCTAGTTCTCGTAAACGATTCCGAACCATATCGATCTGTTGCGAGTATGCCTTATAGTTTTCAGACCCGGGTACCGACTGCTTTCGTAATGCAATCATTCGCTTCAATGTCGCCTCTAATTGTTTTTCGTTCTGATCATTCAGTTTTAGGGATTGGTTTAATTCCGATAACTTTCTTTTCGTTTCTAAAATAGTCGCATTGTACTTATCTGCTTCAACAGCAAGGGCTAGATATCGAGATGAGTTCTTTTGTCCCTGCTTCTCCAGTTCCTTCATCTCTGCCTGAGTTGCTTTCAGATTAGCTTTAGCATCAACTAATGATCGTGACAGCTTACCTATATCCGACTGTGCCTTATTACCATTCACGATAATATTCAGTACTAAATCTTCCTCGGTGAGTTTCTTAGCCATTTATACCCCCTCTCATCTGCGATCTGATATCGCGTTTTACTTGATCAGTGAAATCATTTGCAACCCGAAAGCCGATCGCATAGTAGGTGCCCATCACGAATCGGTTGTAAATACGAAGGGACTTAACAGTCGTGCCTTTACCGGATTTCTTTTTGCGTTCTCTTTTAATGTCTAGTAAGCGGTTGTAATGGGGTACGGTAAACTTTAAGGTACCGCCCATACTTGTAGGGATAACAGTAGTAGTCCTGTCCTGAAGTAATCTATTAGAGTGGAACTTGACCTCCCGGGTTATTGCTTTGCCCTGATTGGTCAACATCCGAGATCCTTCTTCCTTCAGAATATTTCTGATGAATGTAGATTCAATTGCCATGCGATTTGAGTTGATAATCGAAGGTAGGCAGGTGGTTAGGGGGCAGAAAGGACAGAGGTTTTCGGTCCTAAGTCGGTAGTCGTTGAGTCTTAGTCGATCGGGACATCGACGGGGTAGAATCTACCGGTCGAATTCAACTAAAAAAGTGTCTTTAAATACATTTAAAGGCACTTTTTTGAAAATTATCGTCATATATCCGCCCTGTGGCCGAGCGGTGCAATTGCAATTCACCGGCAGGGCGGGCTGGTGTCGTTCTTGTGTGAGCGAAAACGAGTTTTCAATTACAGGGAGTAACTAATTGCAAAACAAGTTTTTAACGCATTTTAAAAATGAATTTTGTTCTTTTTTCGGTGTTTTATAATCCTTTTTCGATATTAATTCATTGAATTTTTCAATTGCAGCCTTATTTTTATCAAAAATCGGCAAATAGTTTGTAATAGTTTTATTTGCTGAATCAAATAGATTTTCTATAGTTCCTAATACCTCTAGCGCTAATACTATTTTTTGAGCATATTCCGCATTTATTCCTTTAGAAATCACTTCATCGTCTTTTAAAGCAGAGAGGCTTTTTAGAAATTCTTGTATCTTAATTAAGTGTGAATCTTTTGATTCCTTAAACTGATTCGTGATTTCATTGGAATAAATAGCTTGTTTTAATAACGGATCGGATTCTATTTGTGCCTGCGAAACATGAATTGTTGTAAATGGCGGAATTACACCGTGTATGTTTACTGAGGTTTCTTGAGCTATTTCATGATTTATGCGATTTAATTCATTATTGTTTATTCTGTATTGCTCCTCAATCATTTTCAAATAATTATTTAGAGATGTGTAATTCTTAATTACAGAATCGATGGCTACCCAATACTTAGATGCTATTTTAAAATCATCTTCATTATTACTATCTATTAATTGTATAATCTTCACATATCCAAAATTTTTGACAATATCAAAATTAGTAGAATTCATAGTTGTAATTGTTATGGCAGTAAAATCTTTAAAGTTTAATATACTTTTGGTTTTATCTAAGCTTATCTCTGCTTCTTTAATGCTTTCTATTAAAATTGGATTATTGAATTTTATAATTTCCGATAATAACACTTTCTCATTTTCTTTTTCAATATTAATTTCAATTTCCTTTAGCGTATTCTGCTTATTAATACCCCAATAAACTGCTTTAATAGAGAAATAAATTGCAGCAGCAGGAACAACAAAATCTTTTAAAAAACTATAAAATGAAAAAAGAGAATCCTCACCATTCACATAGTAGGTATCAAAAAATAAAAATATATTCATACGGTTAATATTTAAGCACCTAATATAACCAAAAAAGGCAATCTATTTGATTGCCTTTTGTTTTAGTGTATGATAATATTATCAGCCAGCACGGTTGCCAGCTTGATCTTTGAATCGTCGTCGGGTTTGATATCTTCGATGGTGAGGATATCACCTTCAGCGAGCAAACCGGTTGTGCGTCCGTAGATGTAAAGTTTGCGAAGAAATGCCTCTGAGTTTTTCATCTGCAGGAGTTCCGGAAAGGTATAAAATACACCTTCATCGGTTGTTTCCAGCATTTTTTGTTGCTTCAGACGATCGATATCCAGATATAGATCTGTTGTTTGTTTGATCGTGATGGCCTTTGATGTTTTCTTCAGCTTTTTAAGTAGTCCCATGATGTAAATTTAGCAAATGAATTTGATGGAATAGCCCAAATAGCCACCGAAAATATTATACTCAGGATCAATCTGAATACTGGACACATAGATATTTGGAAATATCATGCAATAGGAGCCAGTTCGATTTGAGGTTAAGTACTTTTTTAAACGTAACATTGCATCCAGTGTCGCGCTGTACTGTTCAATTTCTTCCTCATCGGTACCACCTTCTTTTTGACGAACCACTATAAACATCAACATCTCGTTTTTTTCGAGTACAGAATCAGAGTCACCTTCCATATTGTAGGCAGGATATACACCAACGAGTCTTAAACCAGCTTTGTCCTTCAACTTATTTGAGCCCTGCTCATACGTGCTAGCAAGCACATAGCCATCAATTTCTATGACGGGAACTATTTCCGTGCATAGATTTTTAAATTCTTTTACTGTTATCATTTCTTTTGACTTGCTTCTAATTGTCGCTGGTATTCATCCTGTCTTTTCATCAAGAAAAAAAGGATATCATATAAAGGCGTTTCATTTACTCGAGGAGCAGGACCGAATACACCTGATTCGGCGATATCGATCAAGACACCTGTCCAACCGAGATCCAAGCCTTTACGTTTTTTATTGCCGTTCTGATCACCTTCAGGGAATATGCATGAAAAATTAACATCAAGCCCGTTGATCGTTAGATCTTCACTTTTGATCGCGTTGATACAGTTGGTAAACCAAATCATAATACTTCGCATCTTCCAGCGCGGTATCTTTCTGAATAATTTTTCATCTGCAGTATAATCGGTCAATGGGACTCGTTTACCTTTATCCAATGTCCGGTAGATCATTGCAATAAATTCGATTAAACATTCATCAGCCACTATAGGTTCCGAATAATTATCGAAGTAAGCATTCATCAAATTCAATGATTCTTGAAATTCTCCGAAAGTCAGATCCGACAACAGATCTGCAGGTCCTGCAGCTTTTCCAATAATTGGAAAATAATTGACAGTCGAATCAAAGGTTAAGTTGTAATGATCATCTTGAGCCTCAAAGATCCAGTCGCACAATTGCTGTGAAAGCTGATAAATGACCGTATTTACTTTTTTGTTCAGTTTTAAAAGATGTCTGATTTGATAAGACAATCCAAATTTCAAACCTGTAAAATGTTGGAATATCTTAATCCGGAATAAAGCAATCGACATCGTTCCATCGACCACTTTAAAGGCATTTTCTAAGATGAAAAACACATCTGCAGGTTGACATTCACCCCAACAGGAAGGAATTTCTATGCGTTTGTTTTTAGATTCAATCTCGATCGTATGCATTATGTACCTATAAATTTATCTCGAACATCATGATTTGGCAGCAGTTGGTAATCCAATGCTTCAGGCTTAGTCTTATGCCGTTCACGTTTTATTTCGTCCAACATTTCAAAGGCATCCGCTTCCAGTTTTTGACTGAAGTATTTGATCTCATCTGTAAGTGCTGGACGCGAAGCATTGACCGTCTGGCTCGATGATTTCAATGATTTCACGATTCCTTCAGGAAGTACTTTCGCATTTAAGCGACGAACAGCAAGGGCAATAGTCGCCAGAGCCTGAGCACGGCGTGCCAATTCCAACAATATTTTTTGATGATCGGTTAAGTCATCCGGTGTATTTTGGAAAGCCTCTAATAAAGTCGTGTAATCATCTCCAAGTGCTTTTCTTAATTCCAATGTTTGGATTTCGCGCATTAATGGGATAGCCATATAATAGAATCGGGCACTGTTGTCGATTGGGTAATAGCCCCCGAATACCTTTGTCGAGTTAAGGAATAACGCCTTTGCATCTTTCTTTTCCTGACTATCGTTCCACTCTGGGAAATCCGATTTATCCAGGAAACGAATCAGTCGATCGATAGCCCGCTGCGCTTTATTCATATGCGCTTCATCATCCTTATCGAGCATCCATTCCCAGGGCACGGACTCATTTTCTTTGTCGACTTTAATTTTACGTGTTGACTGATCATGCGAAACCAGATTCGTTTGATAAAATCGAAGCGTGGCCATGATCGCGATCGGACGTTTGATGAGCTTGAGCAATTCGATTTCATCGGCAGTCGGATCTGACTTTAATTGAATTTCTTTAGCGAGGTCTATGATATCATCACCTACGATCTGCGCCAATTCTTCCGTTTCATCATCGATATCTTCTTTTACACGATCAAAATCATTGCTCGCATACCAAGATCCGGTTAGGTAGCGAAGTTCTTCAGTATTTTGTATTAACATAGTCTAAACGTTATTAGTAACACGATTTTTAGGGGCCACCTCATCTTCTTTCATGATCACTTTACGCGAAAAGCCCATTTTAATGTGTGCTTTATCAGGCCAATTGATTGCAATAGCTTCATTTATGGCTTGAAAAATGATCTTTTCGGGTTTATTAACTTCAGTGAGAATGTGGAATTTCATGGAATACAATTGTTGCGATCCAGAGCTTAAACCCCCATTGGTTACTAAGTTGGCCAATGAAGGCGCCAAGCCCATACCTGAAGTGGCTGCTGAGTCGGCTTTTTCTGAAATTTTGATCTGAGCTTCGATGAAATCTTTGATGGATTGATCGATTGCTTCAATTTTCCATGAACATAAATTTCCGTCCTGATCATAGAAGTCTACCGTCTGGATGAACTTACCTGTATTCTGTTTTCCCGAAAGTGTTTCGGCGATACGCTGGAACAATTCCGTTTTAACATCCTCTAATCGTTTTAGGATCTGCGCATCGGTTTCATCTTCATATTTCTTTTCAAGTTGCTCGCGTTTATTATCCCAATAAATCTGTGGGCTATGAATATGGAACGCTGCAGTAATACCATTTTCAGTTAGGTATCGGAATATATCGGGAATATCCGAAGCCGTTTCCAACCATGGCAATGTTCCGTAATAACTCGGAATTGAATAAAATGTCCGGGCAAAAGAATATAAATTATGATAGGTCATTGATACGGCATGCTTGAACGGATCCTGTTTTTTCCAAACTGGGTAAGAAGCTATTCCCGACCTGAAACAATTATTTTCAAAATCTCCGACGTAGATCGTATCAACATTTTCTAAACGCTTTTCTGGAGTCTTTGGCCAACCAAGGCGAGCCCAGGAACTTTGGACAGCTTCCAATTTCAGAATCTTGTTTTCCGTATTAATGCCCATTGATCCCAAATCATTGAGCTGATCTGCCGAAAGTTTTTTTGTTCGGTTACGGTAAAATCGCGTGTAAAACCCTTCCATATACATAAATTCGGTCACGATGATATCGATGTATCTGTCAAATGACCAGGATTCCAACCAGGCGTTGATTTCTGCATCAGGTGTTGGCTTTCGGATAATGTTATTCTCCAGATCAACAATTTCGGTATACAGATAAGGACCGTCCCCATACTGCAGACCAATTTTTCTTTTTAAAATACCTGGGCCAATGTTACTTCTGTCCATCACCCTTCTGATCACTTGTGGCATATCGTTATTGTGACCATGAGGAACAATTTCTTTTCCCATCACAATAGCAGGATCTGATTCCCAGCTATTGGTAAATGTTAAGCGAGATGATAAAGAATCGTCATTTTTATAATTACTGGATATCGTATATACACTGCCATCCATGAGGTGAATGGCCTTGGTATCTTTAGTAATTTCTCTTATTTCGGGTTTATTATTGTCCATTTTCAGCAGTTGTGAAGGTTAGTGATTGTCCATTAAATGAATCTAAACAGCAATGCCAGAACCGGCGAGGCTCAAGGGTGTCGAGATTGATATATTCTTCCTGCAGTTCTGCATATTGATTATCATCTACACGCCCTCGTTTCCGTAACCGGGCATTATGTACTTCAATAATTCCTGAAGTCTCACCCCTAGAAATTGAAAAGGAGTAAAACGAAAATGAAAATGTCCGTCCCAGTTTAGAAAGTCGACGCATTTCGGCTATAGCCTCATAAATTGACATAAAAAAGCATCTTTGATTTGATTCAAAGATGCTTCTATCTTAAGAGTAGGTAAAGGACAGGAATATGTACTATCTAATCTTGTGTTGTTAATTGTGATTTTGCTTCTGTTCTCTTTAATTCTAAATCCGTTATTGAATTTTCAATATTTAGCAATGCTTCATCTATAGATTTTACAAAATTCTCTCTTTCGGTATATAAATTTATGGTACTACCATCATCTGTTTTTATATTAGCCGGATCTAATTTATTGTCTACAAGTGATTTTATCCCGTTATCAATTTCAACCAATGTTTGTTCCTTTTGAGATTTTAATTTTGTTAATTCAATTTTTAAGTTTGATTCTATACAATTGAACATGTCATCCGTAGCGATTAGAATTTTTTCCTTTTGAATAGAATCTAAGCTTTGAGCAGTAGCAGCAAGATCTTCAGCTTGGTTTTTATATTCCTCAAATTTTTCTTGATTTGGAATTGAACCCTCATTAGGTATTGGACTTACCAAAGTAAATTCAGGAATATGCATAGAGAATCCTAAAGTCTTTTTCTTAAATTCTGGAATCTTTGTAATAATTGAGGTAGTGTTCATTTTAAATTCGGGTAAATCAAAATACTTTTTTTGATTATATACGACAACCTGTGGGATTTTTGTTTTGAAAAATCCAATTTTTTTGGTTTTCCATCTTATAGTTGTTCCAGGAATGGATATTGTTTTTCTTTTCATTGTTGTTGAAGGAATATCAAATTTCATTTCCTTATTTTTCATTGTAACATCAACTAAGTCAAATGAAAGATCTTTTTTATTAAATTTCACGGTAAATCGGACTTTGTGCCCAGGTAACTCTGGTTCATGATTCTCTTTTTCAATATTCGCTGTTAGTAAGTTCCCCTCTACCTCTAACTTTTTTACTTCAGTTTCAAACTCTTTTTGCAACAGATCTAAAGATTTGCTTTGAGTTTCGCACTGTGCATATAGTTTTTGAGAAACAAATATGCTAACTGCTAGAATACCACATATTAAATGTGTGCTAATTTTAATAATTCTTTTCATAATTATATCGGTTAAAGTAATTGAAATATTTATTTAAATTAATAAAATAAATATTTATAAAAAAATACTCTTTTTGAGATATTTTAAAGTAAGCTAGTATCCTCGATTCTAGTCGATCGGGACTTAACCAAGTTCCTCCATTCACGTCGCATCAGCATATATTTAAAACTATCTGAAGGGTTTGTCGATTCGAGAGGAAGTCGATGAATGGGTAGCGATTCCGAGGTCTTATTTTTCGTGATCATCTTACCACCTGACTTCGTCGGTTTAATTTTCGTTCGCGCGAGTTCCAGTGAAGCTTTAAGTTCTTTACACTGATACATATCAATCAACACTTTAGGTAATCGACGTTCGTTACCAGCAAATAAAGTTTGCATAAATACATACTCTTCTTTCTGATAGATTGTGCCTTGGTTTTTGGACATCAATACCACTTTCCAGCCGGAGCGTTTTTTATTACCCTGATCATCTGTATTGTATTCAATTGCATTTTTAAATTGCGTGGCTTGATCGACACCTGCTGCAGCTTGATTATTTCCAGCACGATCGTAATAACAATGAATTGTTTTTTCTTCTTGAGGGGCAAAGTATCCCTTAAACTCATTTGCCAAATGGGTGATGTGCTTCGGTGACAGCGTGTAAATAAATTTCAATACCCGATATTCATTGTTAGGCTTTGGTTGTCCGATACACATCGACATCATGTTACCGAAATCCAACCCTATTTCAATGATTTTCTTTTTATTCAGGTATAGTAATTCCCGGCAGTCCGCAGTATCCTTTATACCAAAGCGATCGTGCCAACGTGGATCAAGTCCATCTTTATAAAAATTGACTTCCGTGATATTCGGATAAAAGCGATCTCCCGAATCTAGACTCGGTTTAAGTGACAATATCGCGGTGTCAACGTCACCCAGATCAGACTCAACGGCATCTGTAAACCACTCATTCGACAATATATCAATATTGACCAGGGAAGATGCAATGAAAAATAAAGTATGTCCGTCTTTCAGTGATCGTGCAACTCGCCAACGTTCTTTCCAACGCTCTTCAGTGCGCAACTTTTTAGCTGTTTCTTCCAGATCATTTCTTTGCTGATAATAGACTCTTTCTTGAATTGCCTCATTCAATACAAAAGCAGTCTTTAAAATGCGCAGGATACCTGATTTTCGCATTTTATTAACTTGTTTCAGAATCCAGTCATGTTCACCAATATTCGCAGGGTTGGGCATATCCGTTGTGAAGGTATGACCTCGATAAAAAACAGATTTACCATACTTCACCATGTAGCCACGAACAGACTTCAGTAAGTTGGCAATCTTATGTTCCGGAAAGTATTTAACCTCATCACCAAAAGCATGTACATATGATCTACCGGCTAATGAAGCAGGACGATCCAATGAACCAAAGGTGACATTCAACCCGGTATACCAGATCATTGTATGCTTGTACGAAACGATCTTGTTATATGGCTTCCAAAAATGTTCCTTAAGTGCTGCAGGTAGATCCTCTTTTTCAGCTTCAGAAAACACAGGTGGAGCTTTTCCTATTACATAATGTATTCCTTCTTTATACCCTTTTCTTTCTAAGCCTTCCAGAACGGAGGGTAATACGTTTTTCTGTAAATTGGAATAGGTATCCGACACCCAAACCACAGGAGCCCCAGGCATATCCTCCGCAATTGCTATTAATCGTTCAACGAGGATATCCGTTGTTTTTGCAGATCCACGACCAAGTACCAGGTATAAATATTTTGGCAGAACCATCAGAGCCATCTGCGCCAACCAGTTCATAAATGCTACTGCAGTATCGACTGTCTTTTTAATTTTCGGTCTCCAAGCCATGTTTATTTTTTATATTCTTCTTCGATGACATCAAACTTTGATGATAAGTTGATCGGTTCGATCATTGCGTCTTGACGTAGACTTGATTTCACAGATTCAGGTTGATCTAGGGAATCAATCTCTGCAGCTAGTTCATTACGATTAATATTTGGTAAGCCGACTAATTCTGTATTTAAGCTAAACACCCTTACAGACGGCATGTAAAGTTCTTTAGGCAACTTATTTACGTCAGGTTTGTCTAGTTCCAGCAATACAGAAGCTTGTTTGGTCAAGTTTCCAAAAACCTCCCAATCTTTAGATGTCTCCGCATTTGACATGACTACATTGGCGGCCATTTCCAAACGATCGGCAAATTTATGGCGCAAAGCTTTTTTGTTTATATTTCGATCAGCATAAAAAAGATTAACCGCTTCATCGTACATTTCGGATGCGCGCTGGTGTTTTAGTTTGAAATGCTTTACAAAGAAATCGACAGTTGCACGACGACCGTAAATCGAATCCATATCTCGGATGAAAATCAAAGAATCGATGTACAGCTGTTCTTCGACGGAAATATCTTTGATCGATTTTCCATCCTGTATATAATCGTTCAGGCGTTCTAAAATGCGCTGGTGTTCGAAGGTCCCGAAAATATCCATCTTCGATATTTTGAAAGCTCGGGATCGTTTGATCTCGTGAATCTGCTTTTGTGCCGGAACATCGCCATTAGCGGCAACGTTATAGAGTGCTAATCGTTCGTCGACATCCTGCTTGAGCTTTCCAGCCTCGAGGCGTTCTGCGAGCATCGAATTTTTATCTGCAGCAATTTGTTTGAAGATGATTTTATCGATACCAAAATAGGTCGCAATCTTTTCATTGGAGTAACCAAGAGCCGATAAGGTTTCTAGTTTATCCCAATCTTCGTCATCGAAAGGTAGAGTAGGGTGCTTTATGGGTTTGTTGTTGGCCATAAAACAAAAATGCCGCTAAGTTAGCGGCATGGAAAGGACGGTTAGTTATTCTTATAGTAGACCTTTAACATGGTCTGCAATGTCGGATATTTGTTCCGGCGCATAACTAAGCATCGCAAAAAATGAGCCTTTGAAGGCCATATCCATAACTTTACCAGCCAGTTGCTGCTCAACGAATTCTTTACCAAATATCTTTCCTTTTTCGGCTTGAGCTTTCAATTGTTCTCTTATTTGATCAACGGAATCATAAATGATTTCATTCGCGATATCAGATTTTTGTTGGAAGGAAAAAAGAGATTCTGCTATTTTATCAATTTTAGATAATAGGTCTTCAAACTCTTCTTTAGTATATACTTCTTTTTTTAGGTTGGCGCCAATATTATGTAACCGAAGCTTTAATCGATCTGTTAGTTCCACTATTCCTTCATCAATGAAATATTTATCAATATCTACATACTCTTCAGAGTTATTAATTTTTAACTTTAAATTATCAAGATATTCAATAGTTTTAAGTGCAATATACTCTAAATGAGACTCATCTTTGAAGTCTTGTAAAAAAGTATTTAGTGCTTTATCAACCGGCTCCTTTCTCGTAGCAGGTCCTATCAAAGAATGAATCAAACGACTTTCTTCAAATTTATCATTAAAAAAAATCTTACATTGCCTGTCTAAAATATCATTAAATGCCATATGAATTAGTTTTTTCAATGATACAAAATTCTACTCCAATAACCTATTAACCTCTGCTAATTGCATCTGTAATTCTTTTATTTTCTCTTCTCGTTGTGGGAACAGATCCGATCGCTTATCTTTTTTGATCAGGGAGGTATTCCTCCAGATCGCGTGCTCGATATTCTTTTTCTTTTTAAAGAGATCTATGCTTTTAAGATTACGTAATTCTCTGATGCGCTGGAATTGTCCGAATATCTTATGATCACCCAATACTTTTCTATTGTCTTTATAATACTTCAGCTCTTTGTAGATCTTATGGTTGTCGATAAAGTTGTTAACCAGGGAACTTAACTTACTTAGCAATTCTTTATGATCATTGTATTCGCTCAATGAGTCATAGGCCTGAATGCAATTGCGATAAGCGGTGATCTTGTCGGATATCAACAACTTGAGTTCCGGCGGACAGTCATGATCAGCGAGGAATGGCCACTGGGTACGGAGCTGATACTGTTGTGCTTTATTAACCTGGTGCGACTGCAGATTGGTCGGTTCATTTTTTAATTGTACCGAATGAGGTATCTGGAAATCATAAGGCATTTGTGCTTTAGCAAACAAGGTTACTTTTATGATCTGCAGATGTCGTTCCGGGTGTTTCGATACCATCTTTGCGACAGCAGGTTTAGGATCCGTGTAATCCATAAAAAGACGTAAGCCGACCGTGGGGTCGGCTCCGCCTAATAACCAATTATGAATAAGAGATGAAAGCATTTTATTTTTTTATTGATTCACCGATATGTTTTAAAGCTTCAGTACCGACAATCCATTCATATTCAATTTCTGCATCGAAGCATGGGCACGTTTTTTCCCATTCATTTTTTGAGATCTTACCGTCATGGTTGAGATCTCTAGAAAAATCACGATGTCCCAATATTCGAATAGCGGCAAGTTCTTCAGGCGTATGATGTTTAGCGCACCATTTCAAAGCCTTATTGATACTGTCTAATAATTCATCTTTCTGAAAGTCTGTACGGGTATCAGTGCCTTTACTGTCACCACCTTTATAACAGATGTTTATAATCTTACTATTAAAACCTTTTACGCCATTGGAAGGATTTTCAAATGATACTAATTGTTCTGTTTTATCTTCCCCGATCAATCTATGATATCCATCTGTCTTCCAACCAAGCCCGCGCCAATATGCTTGAATCGCTTTCGTTGTTTGCTTCAATGGTCCAGCAGTACAATGAATGACAATGAACTTAATCTTTCTCATATCTGGAGGGATTAGCAAATAGCGATTTAACCACAGGTTCAACAGATACCCAGCCTTTAGCATTGCAATTGACGAACTTACGTTCGGCGAAAACTTTTTGGACCAAGGCTAACTCAGCGTTGTCGCGATATAATGAAGCCAGGATCGGATCATTACTCGCACCGGTGATTTGGATCGGACGGGCATTGGGGAATTGATCATTAAAATACAATGATGTCAATAGCAAACCTTTTTCAGTTGCGCCATACTTTTCGATTACTTCAGCTAAGACTTCCGCATTCAGTAACATGGGTGTATGTGTACCGTATGATTTTGTCGTTTTCTTTTCAGCTTCCAACGCTCGTTTTGTCAAAAGCGCATTTTTACAATAAAGCGATGCACCTTTTCCGTGATCCTCAAGATCACCGAATGCTTTTAGCGATTGGATATCCGCTAAGGTTGTATGTCCGGCTAAGAAGATATCATCATTACTCAAGATAAATTCACCCTCGATTTCACCGGCAGCGATTAATGCCAGGATCTTGTGCGTAACATCTGCCTGAGGGTTGCGAATCTCAGCAGGTGCTGCGCAATTGCAGTCCTCTAAAATTAAAACAGGATCCATCGGGATATGGTTGATTTCCGGTGAAAACCAATCTTCACGATCACCGACTACGATAACATGATGCTTGTTTGCGAAATGATCTGCCCAGGAGCGCAAAGCGTATCGCAATTCATCACCTGCAGCTTCAGATCTTAAATAAGGAATTAAGATTGCAATACCTTTATTTTCCGATTTATTCTCGGCATTATCTGATGATCCATTTTCAGTAGTTGCAATAATTACTGGAGGTTTGCCAGATCTAGCAGGATCAGCATCGCCTTGGTCTACCTTAGATTGCGTTAACGACTCAATATATTCTCCGAATTTTGCGCCTAATCTCAAGGTTTTATCTTCTAGTTTTACCAATAACTCTTTTTTGACTAATGAGTTGATAACAGCATGAACTGATGCAATCGATAATTCTGTTCTATTAGCAATACTTGATGCCTCGACATTAGCACTTTGTACTTCTTGTAATACAGCTGATTCTTTTTCTGATAAATTCATAATTTATTTATTGAAAGTGCCGAATCTTTGAGGTTCGGCACTTATTTAATTATTCGGTTGATTATACGCCTCCGCCTGCAGATCCTGCAGAACCCGAAGCATCGTTCCATTCTTCGTTTGGAATAGCAGCTCCTTTGTAGAAGCCTACGCGTTTGCGCGAGTGAAGTCTTTGCGCAAATGTGACAACAGTTTTTGCTCCAGTACTATTATCCTGTCCTGCTGGAGATAAGTAAACGGGATTACAGCTCCATCCCACAACGCGAGATCCATCTCCTGAACATTCATCTGCTAAGACCAGGAATGGTTCTCCTAAATAATTTTGAAAAAATAATTCGGTATCCACATTTACACCCGGGTGTTCAAATACTATAGTTTGTTTTACACCTTCACCGTCCGGATCACCCTCAGGCGGATTAGAGATGTCAATGGTTGAAGCTGTCACTTCTATTGCTATGGCTTTCGCCCCAACTTTTAATTTGATATCCCCAGTTACGACAATATCTTTATCCGTACGAGCCGGAAATGTTTCAATATCATCATAATGTACGAGCTGAATTACTCCAGATTTTGGCTTTGGTGCTCCTGAAGATTTGCGGAGTGATACTTTCTTTGCCATATTTTTATGTATAAAAGAGTTTTAAATTTTGTGAATAAGGGGCCGAAGCCCCTAGGTTGGTTTTAGGTTGATTACATACCACCTGCTCCAGATCCAGAACCGGCATCTACAGCAGGAGTTGTTCCGTCAGGGAATTCGTCATCCGGTTTTAATCCATCTTGAGGATCATAGCCATCTGGAACATAAGCAAATAATGCTTCAGCTATTGCAAATCCGGCACCTAACCAAAATTCTCCTACTACATCAAGTTGATAATGACCTTCAACAATTTTGTTAATAATGTTTGGCGCTTCATTAATATGACGAAGTTTAACCATGTTGCCCGGAACTGTCGCAAAAATGATAGGGGAATTACCCATTCCATCTAGGTGAATAATTTCCATTTCAACATAATCCACTTCAGCATTTGGATTCATTCCGCCTACCTGCTTTTGTCCTCCACCATAAACCGATTCATAAGCACGTTGGTAACGTTTCTTTACAAACTTAGACGCCGAAATTGTTTTGATTTTCAATTTATCATCAACGAAATCAGCAAAATTTTCGACGAACTTGACAACTTGGGCATCGGTAGCAGTTACCCAGTTGATTGTCTGTGGAAAGAAATTAACTTTAGTATTTGCCTTCGCTTTTTCTTTGATCAAAAAGGTCTCAATACCATCCATCGATTCTTCAGCAGGTGTCGCTTCGTCATCTGTAGATTCAACATATTTCCCTTTGAAAATCATACGTAACTCGATGTCATCCAAAATTTGAGGGAGGATCATCACATTGATGATGTATTTTGTGATCGGCATCTGACTTGGTGACAATGATTCATCATATAAATGAAACATGTAACTATCAACAACATCTGAAGGGATGATTTCTACGTTGATCTTGTGTCTAAAGTTTGGAATTTTAAGCGGTGTAAACTTAGTTTTTCCTTTCGGTGTCCACTTTGGTTTGAATTGTTGTACGACAGAATTAATCATCGATTGAACAGCACGGTATTCTGTGGTTGCTGGTACAGTTCTAAAATGTTTACTCGATGTAAAACCATTGAAAATCTGCTTGATGATGTCTAAGTTGTTCACACCTTGAGAAAGGTATGTCCCAAATTCTTGACGCAAGTCTGCAACATCAATAGATCCTTTACCTGAAGGAGCAACTCCAGTAAGGCTATAGGTCATTGCTCTAGCATAATGCGTTGCTACTGTATTAACTTTCATTGGCTTAGATGCTTGTTGACCTAATCCCTCCAAATTCTCTGAATTTGGCAGATTTTCAGGTGTGTCTAATAGGGTTGCAATTGTTTGGCGATTGGCAGCACTCTCTGCTTTTAATCGATTGTTTTCAGCTTGCACTGCTTGAAGTTGAGCTGCTATATCTGCAGTAGCCTCTTCTGCTTGTGGAGTGAAAAAAGCTTTCATAGCTGCATGGATACCGGTTGCATGATCTTCAGGATTCTCCGCCGATAATCCAGCTTTGAATTTCGCCAAAGGATCTTCACCGAAAACCGTCTTCAGGGTTTCTTCCTGATCAGCGGTCAACTTATTATCAGCTAAAGTTGTGATACCTAAAGCTGAAAAAAAGATTGTTTTGATTTGTGAAAATTTCATTATGAAATTGGGTTTAGGTTGAATATTCTATGATTTGCCCCAAGCCTGCGCTTGGACATATTGAATTGCGGTTGAGAGAGGTCCGATCCGATCAGCAAGTCCAAGCTTAATGGATTGCTCAGCATCGAATGTTGATCCAGTCAGTACACCTTCAGCATCTGCTTGTAAACTTGGTCGTCCTGCTTTTACTCCAGCGTGGAATTTATGGGCTAATGGATTGAGCATTTCTTTCCTAATCAGGTCGTATTCACCTTTGAGGAATTCTTGGAAAGGTTTGTTTTTGTCCGGTGATTCGTCGGCATATACTTCATGGTATTTGGCCCCTTCTTTTTCGTAGTATGGAACTGGATCTAAGTAAGAGATCATGACACCTATAGATCCGGTACCTGACGTGATATCGTTATTTAGGAAAATTTTATCGGTAGCAGCAGCGGTCCAGTACCCAGCTGAATAAGCAGAGTCGATATGAGCTACTATAGGTTTGTTTTGTCCACGAACAAAATTGATCATTTCCAATAATGGAGGTACAGCGTTGCAAGCACCACCGCCTGTGTCGATGTCTAAAACAATGCCTGCGACATTTTCTTTTGATGCGAAGTATTTGCCATAGTGAGCAATCTCATCCATCCCATATGAGCACATGGTGCCATATTTCATCATCATGCCCTTAACTGGGAGCACAACGACACGTTTTTCTTCTGTCTCGACGTCGACTTGTACTTCTTCATCAGATCCAGCAGAAAATGCTCGGATATCTATTGATTCTAATTTTTGAATGTTATCTGCAAAGAGTGCCGATGAACCGACGATGCCTTTTGCTTGCATCATCAGACCATTGATCATGTCGGGTGCGACCATAAAATGGCCCTTGCAGATAGTGGAAAGTAAATGATATTGCCAATTGGCGGTGATTATCCTTTGCATACAATATTGTTTGATGCAAAGGTGTTGAAGGTGGGTAGGCTGAGAAAGGACGTTTCCCGGGGTGCTATGAAAGTATAAAAGGGGTTTTTAAACTCCTTTTATACTGTATATTTTAATGGTGGATTTATTCCGGTATAGGAAATTGAAAGTGTCGAAAGGTACAATGTGCTGCTTTGATTTAGGTCGACAGGGATATCGGGGGCCCCTATGATCAGCGAGCTGCCATCGCAAAGGTTCACCTTAATAATGACCAGTTCTTTAAAATTAACTTCTTCCGTGAGTCGAGCAGAAATATTGACGGTGTAAAGCTTTCCGGCCTTATCGTTTTTGTCAGATGTAGTCATATCCCCAGATGCGACATATATAGGAAATAAGATCCACGGTAGATAAGGTTGTACCTGAACAGTATCTTTTTTTTGAAACCAACTGACAATCTGATCAGCAGGTGCATATTGGATAGATTCGATTATTTTCATTATAGCACAGATTGATATTCTTGTATTGTTTTTTGAATGGCAGCATTTTGCAGACGAATACGTCTTGAGAATCGCTCATAAAGTTTATTGATCTGTTTCGTTTCTGATCTATACTGTCGTTTCTTCAGTTGCTCAGGGTCTCCGATCTTGGATACAAGCTTACGCGTTAGGATGAAAGTTTGGATCACTTCCTTTTGTTGGATACGCATGGCAATACCGTTATAATAGAATTGAATCCAGTCATTTTCAAACGTAGCACTCAGGTAATCTTCTATTTTCTGCTGATCATCTGGGGTGATGTAGCAGAACTGTCTGAATAATCCAGGCATGGCACTGGTTTTCGGTAATTTAAAATACACGACTTTAGAATCGATTACTTTTTGCTCAGCTGGGTAATCCGAATAGCGGACCATCGAGCAAATGAACTTACCAACTTTGGTATCTCTGAATACTGAAAATGACTCATTTTCGAACGCAAAGAGAAAATGTAGGTAGTCGCGTAGGACATCTTTCTTAATGTGACAAAAAACATTCATAAATACTTCGGAAATGGTTTATTCAAAGGTACTCATTTTTCCGCTCGAATCGGAAGTTAATGTTCTGATAATATGATAGTTTATGGTGTTTAATTTGAACAGATAATTCCGCTAAAATTTTCAATTTTTGAAAACACCGTCTTCCGCTCGAATCGGAATATTTTGGGCAAAATAATTATAGTCTTACATAGCTGATTGCGGTACTGTGATCACGTTGTTCTAAGACTAGCTGAATGGCTGGGGGCTGGTAAGGTGGTGTTTTTTTTGTAACAGTTGTAACAAATGTTATTTAATTGATAATAAGCATGTTATATTTTATGTTATTTGTAACAGCTTACTTTTTCTGTTTGTAACAGTTTGTAACAGTTATTACTGTTACAATTTTTTTTTTTTAAATTTTCAAAAGTTACAATTAATTGTAACAGTTAAACTTCTTTATTTTCAGCTCAATATCTTATAGAATTATCCTTTGTTACAAAGTTACAAAGATTTAAAGGTTAAAGGAGAGTAAGGGATAAAAGGGAAAGGCTAGGCAGAGCGCTGGGCCAATGAATATGGTGTTGTTGGCAAAAGATGCCAGCAACGAGTTTTGCGACGCTCCGCAATCGCATTTGAGTTCTATGGGAAATGGGCGGACGAGATTTGATCAACTATTCTTCGCCTCTATTTTAATATTCAAAATTATCTACTTGATTCTAGGGAAGTACCAACACGGGTTTTCTTTATTTAAAAGTTGATTATCTTGTTTGCTATAATTTTTAGCATTAATTTAGTTTGATGTTAGTATTTTTAAATATACTTTTGAATAAAATTAAAATTATGGGAGCATGGGGAATTGAAGAAAAGAAAGAAGTACCAGCGGAAGTCACGTCGCTTTATAGATTTGCTTTGCAAAACAATTGCTGGATCTATTATGATCATAATCGCGTGTTTTATACGCCTGAAGAGTTTATGGATAAGTGGAGACAGTTATATAAGCAAGAGCATACTGGTTTAAGCAATATTAAAGATTTTGCAGTTAAAAGTCCATATGCTGCGATTAAACAGAGGGCTGGATGGATAAAAAAAGCAAATGAGGAGCTCCAGGCCTTATTGGAAAAGCTTGAAGGTTATGATATTCAGTTTAAACCGCCTAAATAGCCCTTTGGATTTCGGGGTGATTGGTGTCTGTCAATTTAGGATCTGTTACACGTACAACTTGATGGCTACCTAGTTCACCACCGTAAGGCTTCATCATTTTAATGATGTCTTCTTTATTGGTGGCATTTAACCAGGCATCTTCATCTTGTTGGGAAATGATCAGAGGCATACGTTTCTTCTCATTGTGAATTTCAGCTAAGAGAGGGTTAGCCTCAGTAGTGATTATTGAGAATGTTGGATAAGTGTCTCCAGTCTCATAGTCTTTAAAGTCGCTGAATACAATGCCAAGTGTGAAAATCTCTTTAGATGGAGTGTAGATGTAATAATTTTCGGTGTCTTTCTGTCCGGCAACTTTGTGAGGCTCATAGAAGCCATTCACATAAAGTAGGCCCCGATTTTTCATTATATAGTTTTTATAGGATGCTTTTTCGAATATGGTACCAGAATCAGCATTCAGTGTGTTAGCATACTTTTTTGCGTCATCTTCTGTTTTGACCCAAAATGGGATTAATTTCCAGCGAGCCTGAACAATCTTATCATTCTGATTGTTAAGTGTTACCGGCAAGTAAGGACGAGCGAAACCAGAGACGTGATAAATTTCTGATCCTTCAAAGATCACCTCTTTCTCAGGTCTTGCTTTCTTTAGATAAGTAATGTCCGGTGTTGAAACATGATAGCACATAATACAATAGTTTAAATGTTTAACAATTTTAAAACTTATATGTTTATGGATCAAGATAAATTAAATATGGAAGCCCGTGTTATTGCCTATGATAAGCATTACGGGTTTGTTGAAAATCCTCAGGATTTCAACTTTGAATATAATCCTCATCGTTTAATCGTTAAGAACTATGCAATTAGAACGGGAGATAAGGCAGCATATAATAAGTATTTGGATATCTTCTTTCCGGAGCTGACTGAAATTGAACTTAAGAACTTTGATACTGAGGTAAAGTATATCAAAGCATTGGACAATGAAGAATTGGCTAGGTGGTTAGCTAGTAATGATATTAAGGTAGTAGAATCAGATATTTCTGCAGACGATCCAGACGCTATTTTTAAGATGGTTGATGTATCTGATTCTGAAGATCCTGATATGTACGTAATCGAGGAAGAGGATTTTATCCTAAACCGAATATTGCCAAGGACTCTAATAAAAACACCAAATAAAACTTGGGTAAATATTAAACTATCTAAATGATATAGTCATGGAATACGTAAAAGTAACACACGCCGTACTAAGTGAACTTAAGAAAGATCACTATAATGTTCTAGTTACTGATTCTACGGCAGATGACGACGATCCCAAATTCATACCAGAATTTAAAGCTGACCTTTGGGGATATCTTGAAAGTCTGGACGGTGAATTAGCATGTGCGGTGATTGATGATTTACTTGCACTGAAAGAGGAAGCTTTGAAAGGCACTGTTTTGTATTAAGGGGTCATGAAATAAGCATAAATCAGGATTTATATTTGTATTAAATCAACAATTATAAATTATGATATACACTCACAATGGAAAATCCTATCTTCTTGACTTATTACTAAGCCAAGCGCTTGAGGAAAATGGAGCAAAAGCAGTTTTAAACACCTTCTTAAGTTCAAATGGTGAAAAATTTTATATGAAGATTTCTGATCAAAGAGGCGAGGAATTTTATGATGACTTAGGAATTCTTTTGGAACGTACTGATGCTTTGGAAAAAATGGATATTAAAGAGTAGGCTATAAACCTACTCTTTTCTTAAATTACTAGGATGAATTATCTTAATCTTTGCTATATTCTTCAAATTTCAACACATTTCCAGTTACTGTGAAGTCCGTAATATGGTAATCATCTTCAAAAAAGAAACCGTTGATAAATCTCTTAATTGGATGAAATAAATCTTTTGGATACTCATCATTTATTAAACTTTCATAATCATTCTTTATCGAGAAAGCCCTGGGGAATTTCCCTCTACTTTTTTTAATCAATCCACACTTTTCGAGAACTTTAGTGATATCATGCTTATAATTCCCGTGTTGAGGGTTTTTAGTACTTACATAATAATCACTTACATGGAAAGTATTTACATTACTTATTTTTTTATGATAACCGTCCTGATAATCTTTAGTAGATAATTTACCTTTTTTATAAGTTACTTTGACTAATTCACATTCGGCACTAATGATATCATTAACCTCAATAAAATAGTCTCCTCCCACAAGAAGCTTCTTCTTAGTTTTATATATCCCATTTATTATCTCAAGTAATTCTTGTTCTTTATAATCGGCTGGATTATCAGACATACCAAAATCTAATAAATTTTTTGAAAAATTTTTAAAGGATTTTTGGGCTTGTCTCAGGCTCTGGTCACTAGTTTTTAATCGTAACATAATTGGTTTTAATTTTAACAAATATACTAAATTTAAATAAGCTTAATTTTCCATCCAACCTCCAAATTTCTCTACGAAAGGTGCTTGCTCGTATTCTCCTTGCTCATTTACCCAACTGGACGATAACTATCGGCGTATGAGATGTGGGCATGAATTGTGTTTGTAAGCTTCTTGCTCAACACAGGCAAATATTTCATGATTAGCAGGAAAATGTATTGCCATGAAAGAACTTGTCTTACCTCCGGATAATAAATTTACTGTGATCACACTTTACTTTGTTTGGTAATTGTTTCAAATCGTTTTTTATCATTTAAAGTGGAGGTATAATAATTTCGAACCCAAAAATCAACAGCTCTGCTGGAGCATCCTAGGAATAGACCAACTTCGTCTGAAGACAATCCAAATCCAATAACAAGCTCGATAGCTTCTGCAGCATCGTATATTGAATAAGTGGGTTTGAATTTTTGAGACATGATTTTTCCTGTCTTAATTGAATGAAGTTATTGAATCTTTAATTGAACGTTATACCCTGCTCTGATCAGTTGGCCGACATAATAACGTGGACCAACTGGGATATCCTTGAACTGTGTAAACGGGGTCACGTCGAGTTCTCTTTTGTTAGTGTCCAGGACAAATCCTGCGTTCCGGACTTTTCTGCTCCAATACTTCAATTGTCCGGGAGTCGCTTTTTTCTTCATTAGATATCCTCGTTTTTTGATCGATCGTGCAACAAAGTATAAATTGCACATACATCTCTTATCTGCGCTAAGCAATCTTCTAACGGATGATGTGTATTTGGTAAAAAAATTAGTGGGCCAAGACCTAGGTTATTAGAATCACAATAAGTCCGGACATCTCTTTCATTTGTATAATGCCAGGGTACAACAGCCCCCTCATAGGCATTCTTTAAAATAACTAAATCAAATGCTGGTGATTTTGCCCATACTCGGCGATCTGTAAAGCATTCCTTTTGGAAATATTCATTTAATTCCAGTACTGACTGATACAAATATTTTTCGCCATTAAAGTTTTCTTCCTGAGTTTCTTCAGACTGCGCACCCCACCATAATGTGGTTTGAATAGATGTCGTTCTATTATCTTCGATCTGACGAACGTAATCAAGTTGATGATAATATGTATTTTCTGATATTTTACCTGTCTCCAAATTGAAGGCTACGGCAGCGATACTTAAAATAGCAGCTGTTGGCTTAGTGTCTAACGTTTCTATATCGATCATGATATCAGTGAATCGTCCATCTAGCTTACGCCAAATTTCTACTTCAAGATTACTTTTATCTTTATCTATTAAAATTGAGCTCATGAACTTTTCGACATCAAACAGACTACAATAGATATAGCCTAAATCTGTTTTTATCTCATATCGTCTACTAAAACCTAGTGATACATCGAGGACTTGATAAATTTTCCCTTTGTATAAGATGAAATTCCCTTTTAATTGCGTTATTTCTAATTTTTCCATTTTAAATCTTTTTAAGATGACCTGTACGTTCGTACAGGTCCATTTTTTCTATTTGTTGAATTATTAATTTTGGTTGCTCGACGTTTAATTCTCGAAATCCAACGGCTGTCTGCAGATGATCACCAGGTTCTGATTCTATCGACCAGTCATTATCGAGATCTATGCAGTAACTCATCGGTTGACTGATATCCCCGAATATCGTTTTGACGACTTCGAAACTTCGCTGATCGGAATCAACGAAGATCAGCCCCAGGTACCATGTCGGTTTATACGTCGAGGTCGGCTTCATGATTTTCTTTCTTAAGCCTGACTGAAACAGATCTCAGTTGAGCGTTTACATCAAATATTTCGATAGGCCATTGGTTAACTTTGATGTGATGCTGCACCTCATTTCTCAAGCGATCGGGATCTGAAGATCTGATCTCAAATCTATCTTTATACTTACGTGGCGGATTTGTTTTTACTGCTTTAACCAACAATGCGATGTAATCTTGTTCTTGTTTTTTCATGATTTAGTTATGTAAAATTTGGTTTTTCTGTTCCTGGTACCGGTGTCGGAAATCCATCTGCAGGGATTGTTTTAAATGTGGGGTCGTAGACTTTAGCGCCATTGACTTCATTCCATCCACCTGTTTCTTTTTCGGTCTGCAGATAAAAATAATCTTGCGCCACTGTGTCTATGCTTTTGCTCCAAGTTTTTAATTTGTGATCAAGTTCATAGGCAGGAAATCTTCTCGAGAATCTTTTTGATTTTCCTAATAAGTCTTTTGGATTGTATCTCCAGCCTTTAAATTGTGCGAATAACCTTAATTTTGAATTGAATAATTGTGCACTATACTTGTTCATATTAGCAGAATTTTTGAAGTCTTCTAATGCGATTTTGACAGGTATCACAATATCAATTGTACCCATGTCGTTGTTAAAATAATTTTCTGCCCATTCTAAAAAAGTTAATCCAATATCCGCTAGGATATTTCGTTCCATGATATTTTTCATGGGTGCTTCTATTTGCGAAGTAGATAAATATAGATGTGAGCATTGGATCAATAGATTTAGAAAATTATTCCAATCGTTATCATCAAAAGCCGAAAAAAGCGATTTACCTAAATCAGAAACAGGGGTACGTTCTTCCCTAAATTCTCCCAGTTTATTGTTGTGGAAATAATTTGACATCCCAAGAAATAGAATTCTACGCAACAATGAACCTGACATTTTGCCGGGGGTATAGTTGGTTGATATCGATATTTTTGGAGATTCAGATTTATCCAACGAAACGCGTGTTTTTCCTTTAGGATTGACGGTCATGTCTCCAGTGACTAAAGAAAACAGCTGTTCGAAGTCAAAGCCCTGAGCGGCATCATCAATGTATAAGCTGTCTGTTTTTCGAGTGATTTGCTCAAGCACATGTGAATCATCAAATAGCTTATCTTTTTTTCCATTCAAAAACACTTGTTCACGAACCTGTTTGATTGCTTCAAAGAAAATAGATTTACCAGTACCACCTTGAGGTAAACCATCTTCATTCGGCGTATCATCCATTGCTACAACAGACCATGATCGACTTGGATCTTTATATCGATGTACTAAATATCCAAGTGCGTAATACTTGGACATCAGGTGTAACTCTTGTTCATACCGTTCTTCGTCAGTCAGATTCGGTCCCGAGATATTGAATCGATTTTCCGATTTGTATTTTTCGATTTCTTCTGAAGAGAGATCGTCCAGATTATCCTCTAACTCTTTTCTCCAATGAACACGGGATGTTTGAATCAAGAAACGATTGAAAATACAGTCGTTATTAAGCATAGTTAACTTGAAGCGTCCATCTTGTTCTAAAACATTAAACATTGGATCCAATAATCTGCTAAATGGCTTTTGTATAATCTGTGATTCCCAAACGTAAAATCCACTACCTTCATTCTTTACTTCAGTAATTCCCTTATCATCAATTTTTATTGTTTTTTTAGGGAAATACATCAGCTGGGTGTTAAACCATGCGTCACGAAAATCTAATTCCAATTCGGGCAATTGAGTAAAATGTGTATCACTCAAAATCGGTGATTTATGAACTGTATCAATTAAACCTTCTTCCATATACCATTGACGGAGAAAGTTGATAACGAATGATTTGATTTGCTCAGGCTTTACGATGCTAACTACAGAGCCCTTAACATGAATATATTCTATAAAGTCTGGCATCGTTTCATATCGTCCAAAACCATTCTTTATTAGGAAATTCAACATGCGCTCGATACTTATCTTGTATTCATATACTGGACGTCCGAATTTGAATCGTGCATTTCCGTCACGATCTAACGCTTGATGAGAATCCCAAAAGCGCATAGGTTTAGCCATCTTAACCAAGTTCCGAAATGATGATGCACTGAAATAATTTAAATAATCTCTAACATCTTTGCACTTACGTAAGTATTGATCGGTCTTGTACTGCAGTTCTACGGGGAGGTCGACCGTCTTTATGTCTAAGTAATTGGTAGAAGTAGAAGTAAAACATAAAGCGAGGTTCTCACGTTGTCCGGTATAGTCCAAATCAGGACATGTACATATATTATGCGCTAAAGAACGTAATTCCTTCAATACAGACGACGATAATTTGAAATATTCAGACGCACCATACACACACTCGAAACCTATGGCTGCTTTGTTGATCGCATCGGAGCCACCAGTACTGAAGAAAACATTTTCTAACTTAATCTTTTCCCGTTGGAATGATGTATCATCATTTGATTTAGCTTCTTTCTGTTTTTGATCACGAAGTTTTTCGACTTTAGCACGCAACTGTACCAGCCCGTGTAGGAAGTATCGATCGCCTCCATTATAGTACATAAAGCGAAATTTCTTGTCTTTATTTTTTGGTTGATATATTTTTTTCCACTTCGTTTTCTTTTCATTAATTGTCGATTCCTCTTCTATTGAAATGATAGGATAATGATCTTGAGACTCAACGATTGTCTTCTTACGCTCTTTAACTATGCTGTAGGATGATAAAGGATGCCAATTTTGATTAGTCAATAATAATTTCAATGAATCATAGACAGCTTTTTTACGGTCTTCTTCCTTTATATGTTTGTGCTTGTATTCTACATCAGCAATTGCATATCTGGAAAATAAAATATCGATCCACGAGTCTGGCCACTCTTCTAAGTGTCCAAATTCCCAAAGACCTTCTTTTTCATCCGGATTAGCATCTTCTTTACGGAATTTTGCGGTGTAAAGAGATTGAACTTCCTGCCCAAATGATAAGTTATGCCTTGTTACGATTATTTTCAATGCTTCGCCATAGGTGCAATTTTCTTCATGCTGCACAAGTGCAATTGCATTACGTGGTTTGGCACTACCTCCACCTCCAAAATCCGTGACGATATATCGATGCTCAGGTGTTTTTTTGATTGCGCACGATTCAGACTTATCAGCGTCACGCATCCGAAAATGTTTATTCGTCCCTACAAAATCATCGATATCTTTTACATACCAACGTATGATATCAAGTCCTCCATTTGTCTCCTGAAATATTTGATCTATGTCGAATGCCATGTTTTGTTCTTAATAGTTTTGTTGATTTTCATTTATTCTTATCTCCCAATTGTGTGATCTTCTTGGAGGAGAAGGAAGGCGCTTTTGTTGCCCAGATTTAGTTTCCATACGTTTCAAAATCAATATGCACAGGGCGAGTACAAACAGGCCACAAATGATGATCGTGATCATAATGATTATCTGTAGGTGTTGGATCTGTTTTTCCTGTTCTGCTATTATCTCTGCAGATAGCTGTTGTATTTTTAGATTGGTCATGATTAAAAGTGTTTTCTGATGATTGATGGCTTTGTGAAATGATCCGGCGCTGTATTTACTATTCGTGAGAATTCCTCTATCAGTTTTTCCCGACCAGGATATAGAATGAAAGGGAAACTGAAATCAATTAATACCTCATAGCTTTCAGTTTTGTGAGTTATCTTCATATACTGAGGATTGTCATTCAGCTCCATTTCAATTCCTATTACTATTTGCTTTGCGACTTGTTTAATGACATATTCGCAAAGGGTACTACCCAGCCCCTCTTTTGGATTCTTGCGTAAATGATCTAAATATCTCAGCCCTATATCTTGTGTGCCCAAAGCCATACGTCCTTCTATTGTTCGTTTATAGGGTTCGTATATCGACATCATCTTATAGATATGTTTATTCAATTCGATCAATTGATTTTCACGGATGTTTTTCGTTGTAATCAATCTATTATTGAGCACTACTACAGTCGCTATAAGGTACACATTGAGTGCTAGGGAGGCTATTATTATTAATGTTGTCATTTGTTTATTGATTTGAATATTTACGAACTAGGTCTTCGACTGAATCGAAGATTCCCATTTTGAATAGTACTGCAGCTTCGCGCTCCACCTGAGCACCTGCAGAGTATTGCCACCCGTCGAGCAGTAGCAGATCAGAGCATTCTGCGAGCACCTGAAAACCTCGACGATAGTATTTAGGATCCGAAGAATCTTCGCTTTTAATATCTGCACAGAAATCGTGTGGATTCCGGATCTCAAAGCCCAGGGCATTGAGCTGCTTTTGCGCCTGATAGAATGCAGATCGATTCAAATCGGGTTGACCACTGACTGGCCCAGCTATGTATATTATGATTTCATTCATGATTTCAATTTGATTACAGTGATACAAAATATCATCGCTCTATCCCTAAGCGATGAGGACCCCGTATAAAGAACTGGGGATATTTACGTTTCTATCGGGTTTATTGATTTTGAAAGTCCACGCCTTTGATTGCTAGAAGGATCCGTCTAGCAGTTTCAATGATTCTTACATCGTACTCATCTTTTAATGTGACTAGCTCTTGATGAACTTTAACTCGGCTCGTTTTGTACCCTTGAGCTTCCAGTGCTTCTGTAATCAATCGGGGGAATGCTTTAGGGGCATTTTTCCGCATAAAGTCGAGCTCTTCTATGCTTACTATCATGCTAGTGTTTTCTACTTGTGTATTCATTATCGTGTGTTTTTAATTTTTGAATTCGTTTACGGTTTTCCGTATTGTTTGTTATGTTTTTTTGTTACGTTTGTTCGTTCGTTCGTTTTGTTATTACAAATATATACGCAAAATGAGTACAAAACAAAATATAATACGCAAAATGAGTACAAATAATGATAAATCATTGATTCTAAATCAAATAAAAATTCAGCTAGGTTATAGTAAAGACTCAGAATTTGCTAAATTCCTAGGAATAAAGCCACAAACATTATCGACTTGGCATACGAGAAATACATTTGACATAGAATTAGTGTACGCAAAATGCGAACAAATTGACGCAAATTGGCTTTTGACCGGAAAGGGGCAAATACTAAAAAATGAAGAAAATCAATTTCCTTCAGGAGAATTAAACGCAGTTAAAGAACCAGTACAAGGTTATGGTGATGATGCTGAATTTTGGAAGAATGAATATATAGCTATACAAAAGAAATATACCGCTTTATTGGAGAATAAGCTGCAAGAAATATTTACTGCAGATAAAAGCTCTAAAGCAGGTTAAAATGGAAGTTATTTGGAGGAATTGGGATAATAATTACTAACCTAAAATTGAAATATGAAGTATTTATGTATTGCATTGATGGGACTTTTGATAATGTCATGTGGCACAAGTCCTGAAGATAAAGCTGAAAAGAAGAAGAAGGAAGATATTGAAAAAATCAAAGCTAATGCTCTAACATTTCTGTTGAATTCTTCTGAAAAGGATCCAGAAGGAATTATTATTGATTCTATCGAATTATTAAAAATCGATACATTAACTGAGCTTTTGGACTCCACACATTCTATGAATTCATATATGCAAAATTTTACTAGACTTAAGAAATACCGAGAAATATTAGTTTCAGAAGTTAAAAATAGAGCAGAGTTTGCTGAAATTTCTAAAAAATTGAATATGGATCCAAGCTCATGGGAGGATGATGCGAAAACTAAGTATAAGAAATCGATGGAAATTGGGAAATATGCATTAACTCTTTTAGATCACATTGAAAAACTTGACTCTTTGATTAAAATTAAAGCTTATGACTCAAAAACTCCAACAGGTTACCTTGCTATTGTTAATGCATATGCTCATAACAAAGATATGGTCTCTCGTGATCTAGACTCAGTTTATATTCCTCTGAAAATCAATCTTATGATTAATGATAGGATAAGTAAGATTCATGAAATTAATTTCGATAAATTTTAGTCCTGAAAGAAATTGAAAAATATACTATGAGAAAATATCTACTGACAATATCAATCATTTTTACCGTCATTTTTGCAAAAGCTCAGGATGATATTTTTAAACCACCCAGCGATACATCATTAGCTTTTTGTTTAATTGGTGAATCAAATGTTATTGGAGAGAAATTTTCCGAATATAATATATATGGTACAACATATTTGAAAAGAGACTTAATTGTTCCTGTTGTTGCAGCATTAAATGGTGTGAACGATTATAAAAGTTTCGAAATCGCATATCGGGGGAAAAGCTTTTTTGTTGATGCTGAAAAAGTAAAAGTAAATTCTAAAACATTTAATCTTCTTGCTTCTATGAATGAAGATTCTAAATCTGCATATAGACAAATGGCTGTAGATGCTGGAATAGAAATTCATGTCGAGGAAATGGTAGAAATGACAGAATGGTTTAAGAAAACTAGTCCTTCGGGAATAGCTATTTATAAACGCCAAGTTTATGATGAAAGTGAATATACGGATGGAACAGGTATTGAGTTTCAAATACATAATACCAGTAAGAAAACTATTAAATATATAACTTTTAATTTCACAGGCTATAATGCCGTCGATGATCCTGTTTCAACTATGAAAACTAGAAAAGGCATTGGACCCATTGAACCAGAAAATGCTGGAGGTTACACATTTGAATATGTTTGGCATACCGATATTGTTGAATACGCCAAATTAAATTCTATAAAAATTCAATATACAGATAATACTTTTAAGACATTGACATCAAATACTTTAAGCAAACTATTTGTCCCTGATGTATACAAAGAATATCTTCTAGATTAGTTTCGACTAATTATATTGTTTGACAGATTTTCGTACACCTATACGTACACCTTTGATTTAAACAACTGATAATTAACAAATTAATTGCATCGGCTCCGGGTACCGAAAAAGGATCTGAAGTTAATTCTTCAGATCCTTTTCTTTTATAAAACCTACTCCTGTTGTTTCACACAAGTCTTTATTTTTTATCAAAAGGGTACCCTAATGAGGTATTTGTCACTTTAAAAAGAGTTTAAACATGCTGAACGACTTACTTTGTGGATAGTATGTTCTAGAATTGGAGCTTCTTTTTTTATACTTTATTTGATTTAAATCATTTATATTTACTTTTATAATCATTTGCTATTGCAACTGCTTACCCTATTTCTGTTACTATAAAACCTACTTTTTAATGTACTGAGAATAGAAGATATGCAACCTAAATTCTAAATAATAAAAAAATGAAACAATACTTGCTAGTTGGTATCCTTTTCTTGTTCACAGCGACATCGTATGCAAAAATTCGTCTTCCTAATATTTTAGGGAGTAATATGGTCCTAC
Source organism: Sphingobacterium sp. B16(2022) (assembly GCF_012030425.1). GTDB lineage: Bacteria > Bacteroidota > Bacteroidia > Sphingobacteriales > Sphingobacteriaceae > Sphingobacterium > Sphingobacterium anhuiense. The sequence continues at coordinate 284,416 of NZ_JAAUVN010000005.1, forward strand.
AACAAAAATCCACGACTAAGCTATGGGGATGGGCAGAGCCGGGTGAAAAGATTAAAATCACTACTTCTTGGGATAATAAGGTTAGCGAAAACGTTGCCGACGGAAATGCAAAATGGCAGATCGATATCCAGACGCCACAAGCAGGCGGACCTTACAGTATTACGCTTCAAGGAAATAATAAAATAGTCCTTGAAAATATATTGATCGGAGAGGTGTGGGTCTGTAGCGGTCAATCTAATATGGAGTGGTCATACAATCAAGGTATCACAAGTATAAAGGATGAGTTTTCCCAACTAAACACACGTAATATTCGATTGTTTAATATCCCTAAAACAACTTCTCAAACACCACAGGATAATAATGAAGGTAATTGGTCAGTTTGTGACAGTAACGCCATAAAGAATTTTAGCGCAGTAGGTTATTATTTTGGTAAACACCTCAACGAAGATTTAGATGTTCCAATTGGATTGATCGGTAGCAATTGGGGCGGTACACCAGCTGAAGTGTGGACTCCCGAAGAGCTGGTGAATAATAATACGGTTCTCAAAGAAGGGGCAACTAACAATAAACCTACAGCGTGGTGGCCTGTATCGCCAGGATATGCTTACAATGCCATGATTGCTCCACTTGTCAATTATAAAATAGCAGGTACAATCTGGTATCAGGGTGAAAGTAATAAAGAGACAGCATCTACTTATACGGAATTGATCAATACCATGGTTGGATCATGGCGTAAGGCATGGAATAAAGAATTTCCATTTTATTATGTACAGATTGCACCATTTCGTTATGAAAGACATGGTGTCGGAGCTTTATTGAGAGAAGCGCAGGCTAAAAACCTTACTACAAAAAATACAGGAATGGTGGTGATTTCAGATTTAGTCACAGATACGTTGAACATTCACCCTACAAATAAAAAAGATGTAGGTCTAAGATTAGCAAACCTTGCTTTAGTAGAAACCTATGGTCTTAAGAAAGATGCGCACAAAAGCCCGATGTTTAAATCATTAACAATAAAGGATAAAGAAGCTATCCTCGACTTTGATTATGCTACATCAGGATTAGTTTTAAAAGGAGATCAACCAAAGGAGCTTTTTATTGCTGGAGCGGATAAAGTATTCTATCCTGCAACAGTTAAAATAAAAGGAAATCAACTCCTTGTCTCCAATAAACAAGTGAAGGCTCCTGTAGCGGTACGCTATCAGTTTAGTAACACTGGAATCGGAAATATTTTTACTAAAAATAATCTTCCAATGGCGCCATTTAGAACAGATAATTGGGAAATTGATACAAGCCCCTTGAAATAATGAAATAGATTTCTGATGGTTGCTTGTTAGCATCATAAATCTATTTGCACCGCTACTTCTTTAGATTAGAATTTCATTAGATATTCATATTTCTGTTTAATTTCCTCTAACCTTTCTTTAAATTTGTGAATTAAAGTAAATTACTATGCAGATATTAGTTGTGGAGGATGATAAACGGATCAGTGATTTTCTAATTAAAGGATTAGAAGAAAACGGCTATTTGGTTACGTTATGTCGGTCTGCAGAAGAAGTCATTGCTAATTACCTCAATATAGCATGGGATCTCTTGATTATTGATATTATGCTTCCGGGAATGGATGGTAGACAACTGGTCAGTACTTTGCGCTATAAAGATTGCCGTGCACCTGTCTTAATGTTGAGTGCATTAAACACGGTACAAGATAAGGTCGATTCTTTAGATATTGGGGCTGATGATTACTTGACCAAACCATTTCACTTTGATGAATTATTATCTCGGATTAAAGCACTGACCCGTCGTAGTCAGATTGGCTTTGACGTTAAAAAAAGCCAATGTATACAGATCGGATCACTCATGATCGACAAAGATCAATATAAGGTGTTTGATGGGGGACAGGAGGTGGAATTATCACCTCGAGAATTTAAACTCTTGATGTACTTGGTGGAAAATCAGAATAAAGCGGTTAGCCGAATTCAGATCCTCAATGCAGTATGGGGAATCAATTTTGATAATCAGACCAATGTCGTTGATGTTTATATTTCTTATGTTCGCAATAAGGTAGAAAAAAATCAAAAATATATTTTTACTGTAAAAGGAGTAGGGTATCTATTTAAGTTAGAACAATGAATTTAAAGAACCGACTTTCTATATATGCAGCTTTCATCTTTGGAGTGATTATTTTGATTGCCTCGACGATCATCTATGTGTCTTTTTATACTAAGATGGAAAGCCAGGAATTTCGGAATCTGGAGAGTAAGACCCTCTTATCTGCTCTATTTTATCTGGAGAAAGACGAGGTGTCATTTATCGAACATGAATCGATTAAAAATCAACTTCAGAAGAATATTTCTAAACGCAATATACTGGTTGTGGACTCCCTTAATAGACGCTATGATGGACTGATGGAGGACGATGCTCCAGTTTCTTCAGATTTTTTCGATTTGGTACGTAAACAGGATGAAGCACAACTTAAAACAGATGCTTTTTTTTATAATGGACTTTTTTATCATGATAATGAAGGTGATTTTGTTATTGTAACACGGGCGTCAACAGCCGAGTTTCAAGATCAGATGAAACTGTTGTTGCATATCTTATTGGCTGTATCGCTAATTGGATTGATTTTGATCCTGATTTTCTCTCAGTTTCTTGGAAATATTGCTTATGATCCGATCCTCAAGATGATCAGTCAGATTAAGAAAAAAGACAATCAAAATTTCAATGAACCCATTGTATTAAATAAATCCTATCAAGAGGTACAGGAATTAGTTGATACCTACAATCACTTTGTTGAAAAGCTAAGTCAGACCTTTTCCATTCAAAAAAATTTTATCGATTATGTTTCTCATGAATTGCGAACACCCCTTGCCGCGATTTTAGGGACATTGGAAGTGAGTAAACAAAAGCCTAGAACTGTCGAAGAGCATGAGCTCGTCAATTTACAGCTGAAACGTTATACCGAAGATCTCCGTGATACGATCGATCATATGATGATTCTATCGGGCGCAAAGACTAATTTTGAGACTAAGATCATACGTATTGATGAAGTACTTTGGGAAATTATTGAGCAACTTACCTTAGTGCATGGTGCCCAGATCAGTGTTGATATCCAGGTTGCAGATACCGATATATTAAAAATCGATGCGAATGATAAGCTGTTACAGCTTGCTGTTCAAAATATAATTTTAAATGCTGTCAAGTATTCCAATAATCAACCTATCGTTGTTCATCTCAAATCCCATAGTGGTAAATTGCTTGTTGAAATCATCGACCAAGGAATAGGTATTCTGCCAGAGGAACTTATTCGCGTGACCGAAAATTTTTATAGAGGTGAAAATGCACATGGTTATACGGGGAAAGGGATTGGTCTATCGTTAGCGAATGTTATTTTTAAACTCCATCACATTCGTATGGATATCAGTTCTAGTACAAAAGGGACAATCGTCTCGTTGTATTTCTAATCAAATTCTAATCTACTTCGAAATTCCTGTTAATCTTCTAAGCATAGCTTTGCTAAAAATAATAAATAGTGAAGATATATTGGTTTATAGGTGTTTTTCTATTGACAGTTGGTCAATCGCGGGCACAGACGTATTCGTTACAGGCATTGAAGGATATGCTTCTGCAGAACAATGGACAACTTATTGCTCAAAAGTATCAGATAGCTGCTTCAGATGCATTGGTCGTACAGGAAAAATTATGGTCTAATCCTACTCTAAGTATTAGTGAAGTCAATCTTTGGAAAAATGGTACCTCAGAGACTTTACCTTATCTGTTTGGAAAATACGGGCAACAACAGCAAGTCGCGGTAGAATTAGAACAGCTGATTGAAACTGCCGGAAAACGTAAAAAAAGAATCAGTCTTAAATCCTTAGAAAGGAAAGATGCTTTACTTGATTATGAAGAATTACTTCGTGAATTACAATTTGAGTTAGATGAAGCATATTGGAGCTATATGGCTGTCTCCCGAAAAGAGTCGCTCGTGGATTCCATTGTAAATCTCTATCAGAATTTGGAAAATCAATATAAACGTCAATCCGACCTCAATAATATTCCTAAATCTGATTACCTCCGTATTCAAGCTGCGCTTATCAATTTTGAAAAAGATCGTGTGGAACTTTATGCCGACAAAAATAATTGGTTGACAAAGATTAAAGTTTTGACTCAGAATGAAACGATTGAAAATCTGCAAATTGAACAATCTGAGGTGCCGTTAAATTTATCTCAAAAAATACCCCTTGATATTGAGCATCAGTTATTAGATCAAAATATTGGTTATCAAAAACAAATCAACGAACGTGATAAGGCAAAGCAACAGCTTTTGATCGAAAAAGCTGAAAGAACGCCCAATCTAACATTTCAATTAAGTTATGATCGTGGTGGAAATATTATGCGTGATTTTGTAGGTGCTGGAGTTAGCATGGACTTACCTATTTGGAACCGAAATAAGGGAAATATAAAAGCCGCCGAAAGTATGGCAAAACATGCTGAATCGCAACAAAATGTGTTACTCAGTCAATTGAAAGGACAGCTCAAAGATTTACAGTATCAAGTTGCACTATATGAAGTTACTTTATTAAAATCAAAAAATATTGCTTCGGAAGAACGCAAAGCTATGATTGCTAACTACCAAAAACATTTACAGAAGAAACAGATCACTTTATTGGAGTTTATTGATTTTATAGAAGCTTATCAGGAAACCGAAACGGGTATTGTTGATATGACTTTAGCTTATCAAATGGCACATGCGCAATTACAATATTTAACCGGACAAAAATTTTAGAAAGATGACGATGAAAACCAAACTTATATATTTACCGATGGTCATTTTTATGAAATTGCTATCGGGATGCAGTGCCGATGCCACTTCAAATACAACTGAAGGTATAGCCGATACCACCAAATTCTGTCTCAGTGAACAGATGAAAAAAACAACGACCATAAGCCCGATCGCTTTATTACCCATTACGGAACAATTATCGCTTTCTGGTAAAATTGATTATAATGAAAATGATCTAGTTGCCTTTAGAAGTTTATTGGAAGGTACAGTTGAAAGTGTTGGATTTGAATTGGGAGATTATGTTAAAGCTGGCCAAATATTGGCGACGATTAAATCGACACATGTTCAGGAACTCTTTCAGGAACAGCGTAATTTACAAAATCAAATTGTAATGGCGACTAAGCAGTTGCAGACCAAAAAAGAACTGTTGCAAGACGGTATGGTAGCTGGATCGGAGGTTCTGACCAGCGAACATGAATTAGCCAGTTTAAAAATTGAATTGGATAAAGTTCAGCAGATATTAAAAATGTATCGCGCAAAAGGACAGGGATCATTTGAAATTGTAGCGCCTAAGAATGGTTATATTATTCAAAAAGCGGTAAGTATTGGACAAAGTATTTCAACAGACCAGGATCCGCTTTTTTCGATTTCTAATCTGAAGCAAGTTTGGGTGATGGTTAATATTTATGCCAACAATTTAAAATACATCAAAGAAGGTGATGCGGTAAAGGTAAAAACCATCGCACAGCCCGATATTTTTTATGCTGGAAAAATTGATAAAATATATCATGTGTTTGATGACAATGAGCATGTATTAAAAGCTCGTGTGGTACTGGAGAATCAAAATCTACAATTGATGCCAGGTTTAGCGGCCGATATCATTATTGATAAATCCAATGGAGGTGCACAAGCTTATGCTGTTCCTAATGGCGCCATTGTCTTTCACAACAATAAAGAATATGTCGTTATTTATAAAAATGACTGTGCTATTTCTACAAAACGTATCACGACAATTTCTTCCAATGAGCAGTATACATTTGTTCAAGAAAAATTTGATGAAGGCGAACAGATCATCAGTAAAAACGCTTTGTTATTATTTGAACAGTTAAATCCCTAAGGTATGCAAAAGTTAGTTCAAAATATCGTGACCTTCTCGTTGCGAAATACAACCTTTATTCTTTTTGCAACCTTAGCATTGCTGTTTGGAGGTGTTTATGCGCTACGACATACAGCTATTGAAGCATTTCCCGACGTAACGAGTACCCGTGGCCGTATTATTACACAATGGCCTGGAAGAAGTGCAGAGGAGATGGAAAAGCTGGTTACTTTGCCTATATCAAAGGTGATGAATAGTATCCCGCATAAATCCAACATTCGTTCCATATCTTTATTTGGATTATCAGTTGTTACGGTCCAATTTGAAGACGGAGTTGATGATTTTTATGCACAGCAATATGTTTCCAACAAATTAAGCGGGGTCAATTTACCCGAAGGAGCAAGTGCTGAGATTGAACCTCCTTCGGGTGCAACTGGAGAGATTTTTAGGTATGTGATTAAAAGTGATCTTCCATTGAAAGAAGTAACCGCTATTCAGGACTGGGTAATTGAACGTGAGTTGCTTTCTGTACCTGGAGTTGCCGATGTTGTGAGTTTTGGTGGTGAAGAGAAGACTTATGAAATCAAAATTAATCCGACAGAACTCAAAAATTTCGACCTTTCTCCATTAGATGTCTATGAGGCTGTATCGAAATCAAATGTGAATGTCGGTGGTGATGTCATCGAACAGGGAAGTCAGGCTTATGTAGTACGTGGAGTAGGTCTATTGGATAAAATTGAAGATATTGGGAATATCACAATCAAATTAAACGGTTCTACGCCAATATTGATTAAAAATGTTGCTGAAGTCGTTGTTTCGCATAAACCTCGTCTGGGGCAGGTAGGATATAACGAGAACAATGATATGGTTGAAGGAATTGTGGTTATGTTGCGTGGAGAAAACCCCTCAGCTGTTATTGAAAATCTGAGAACAAAAATTACAGAACTTAATGAGCGGACATTACCTGATAATGTAAAGATTGAAACCGTTATCGACAGAACCAAATTGGTGGACAATACGGTGAAAACAGTATCTAAAAATCTGGTCGAAGGTATTCTGTTGGTTTCACTGATTGTATTTATCTTTCTTTATAATTGGAAGTCCACCTTTATTGTTGCTTCGGTCATTCCGCTTGCATTCCTGTTTGCTATTATCATGCTGAAAATTCAAGGACTGCCGGCCAACCTAATATCTATGGGTTCTTTAGATTTTGGTTTATTGCTTGAAGGGACGCTTGTTATTGTAGAGACTGTATTTGTAGCCATGGCTACGTTATCACACAAAGTAGGACCCGAGCGTTTTGCTAAAATGAGTAAGCTAGGGGTGATCAAGAAAAGTGCTGGTAGTGTAGCTTCTTACATCTTCTTTGCATTGATTATTCTGATTGTTGCACTACTGCCTATTTTTTCTTTTCAAAAAGTGGAAGGAAAAATGTTTACTCCTTTAGCATTTACGTTGGGTTATGCTTTACTTGGTTCTCTGATATTAAGTTTGACCTATGTTCCAGCGATGTGTAAATTGTTGTTTACCAAAAATATCGACGAGAAAGAAAATGTGATCACCCGATTTTTTCAGAAAACAATTTTCGGGATGTATGCCGTGGCATTCCGTTATAAAAGAACAACCATAGGTCTATTTTTAGGTATTTTAGCTTTATGTCTTTTCAAATTTATGCATTATGGATCCGAATTTTTACCCAAACTCAATGAGGGAGCGATTTACATCCGTGCAACACTGCCCAATAGTGTCAATTTGAAAGAATCTACCCGTTTGACCGCAGAAATGAAAGATTTAATGCAAAAAGATTGCGAAGAAATCGATTTTATTTTGACGCAAACAGGTCGGCCAAATGATGGGACAGATCCGACGGGGTTCTTCAATATTGAGTTCAATGTTCAACTGAAAGATGCCGGCGAATGGAAAAGAAAAGTATCTAAAGAAGATATTATTCAAGAAATGCGTACCAAATTGCATCATTATCCCGGTATTACATTTGGATTCAGTCAACCGATTCAAGACAATGTCGAGGAATATGTCGCAGGTGTGAAGAGCTCTTTGGTTATCAAAATTTTTGGTGATGATCTCTATGATTTAGAAAAATATGCCAATAAAGTAGCCACATCTATTGCAAAAGTTAAGGGTATAGCCGATATCAATGTGTATAAGAATATCGGACTGCCAGAACTCAAAATACAGTTGCACGATTCCAAGATGGCAAAATATGGGATTCAGACTCGAGATGTTCAGGCTGTTATTGAAATGACGATCGGAGGACAGGCTGCGACAACTTTTTATGAAGGTGATCGACAGTTTGATGTCATCCTTCGTTTTCAAGAAGCTTATCGTGATACCCCAACTAAAATTGGTCAAATTTTAATACCGACCAGTAACGGACAGAATATCCCATTGCAGGAGATTGCGAGTATCAATTATCAAACGGGGCCTGCATTTATATATCGTGAAGGCAATAGCCGCTATATCGGTGTCGGATTTAGTATCGATGGCCGTGACTTGGGAAGTACGATTGCAGAAGCGAAGCAGGTAGTAGCCGCAGAAGTAAGTCTACCAAAAGAAAATCATATGGAGTGGGCAGGAGAATTTGAAAGTAAAGAGCGTGCCGCTAAACAGTTAGCTTTAGTAGTTCCTATCTCTTTAGTGCTGATTTTATTATTACTGTATGCCAATTTTGGAAATATAAAAGATACAGCCATTGCTTCTCTCACATTACCTTTTGCCTTTATTGGAGGGTTTATTTCACTATGGGCCACAGGCACCATCTTTGGGATATCAGCAGGTATCGGTTTCATCATTTTATTTGGAGTGGCTACGATTGATGGTATTGTACTTATTGGTGTTATCAGAGATAACCTCAGACATAAAATGAAGTTGAAAGATTCCATTATACATGGTGTCCGAAGCCGGATCAGGCCTGTTGTTATGATCGCTTTAATGGGGTCAATGGGTTTATTGCCCGCAGCTTTATCGACAGGTATGGGTTCTGAAATCCAGAAACCACTTGCCATTATGATCGTAGGTGGACTGCTGATTTGTCTTGTACTGTCATTTACTATTTTACCAGTTGTTTTTTATCTGGCTTATCGCAAAGAGAAGGTCTAAGGGCAATTAGCTTTTTAACTAAAAGATCTCCAATAGTTTCGTGCTTTTGGAGATCTTTTTATGTAGAATAAGGTGATGCCGATCAATCTGAAGAGCTTACCTTAAAACCTATCTTTTTTCTTTCTTTTGGAAGAGGTTCTTCTAGTGAATGTTGACATCAAACAATTGCTATTTCCGTTTATGATTTTGTGTTTGGTCTTAGTGACATCTATTACCAAGCGCATCCATTTACCTGATATCGCCAATACCCGAGCTGAACCTGGTGAAAAACGAGAAAGGAGCATCCGGTCATTTCGACATTTTGCCTTAGGGGTAGTGGCTATCTTTTTTTATGTTGGGACAGAAGTTGCTATTGGAGCTAATAGTAATCTTCATGCTTTTGAATGGGAAGAATATAGACAACGGATACTTAACGATCTCAACAAGTACTTCGGAATAGAAGAGAACTTAGAAAGATAAATAATAGTAAAAGGTAGTCGCAAAGTATTGAACATAGTAGGTAAATCTTTCGACTTGATTTTTAGGGAACAGCGGATGATGATCATGAAAGCTAAAGTTGTCGTTGAAGAAAACTAAGCATTAATCTTAGAAAAATATTAAAATAGAATTTCTACCTGTGAACTCCGGATGCCCCCGAGGTATAATTGACACATTAAACATGTCAATAATACCTCGAGATGAAAAGGGGCGGTTTAATGCCTAAAAAATCAAAATAATAAACAAAACTATACACGATATAATCAAGCTCTGGGGATATCTCCGTAAGCTATTGAAATCTGATGGGAAAGGATTTCTGTTGAGTAGAAAGCAGGAGGAATTACCTGAATATCCTGTAACTAAAAATGTAGTAAATAATAATATTGCAGAAGCAACTAATGTAATTTTTAGCAGTAAATGTACCTTCGGTGAAGGTTCGCTTATTGTTGGGGATAAGGTTATAGCTGACTCAGGACTGGATTACTATTTCTCTGGCTATTTATTGCTAAATAAGCAAAGAATAAGCAATAAAACAGCAGAGAATAAGCAGGCAAGGTGTAATGCAGGTCATATGCAGAAGCCTAGAATTATCAAAGAAACGGCCTATAAATGGCAACGATTCGGTAATCAAATACCAAACAAACGGTAATGGATTAGCAATAAATAAGCGGACAAAGACCATCGCAAAGAGATCAAGCAGAATAAATTCTGATTTTTTCTTAACCAATTTAACACCAACTTCTAAGTTTCTTCGACTGAGCTTCGAGTCGGCATCGGTATTTCATCGGCTACAGTGCATGAAAAGTCGAAGCACGGTCGAACAAAAGTCAAGTGGAAGTATAAAAAGAGGTGAAGAAAAGGAAAAAAAAGTTAGTAGAAGTTTGCTGGATGTGGCAAAACAGCAAATCAACGCATTGTCCGGGAGGTACACGCTATATACCTGCTTTTAACCTGTTTCGGACCTTGTTTTATTTCCGGCTGTCGATGCACAAGGGAAAGGACGGTGTAGCTACTTTGCAAGTGTTGTGCAGTTACTGGGAAACTTAGTACGAGGTTCAAGGAAGGCTAAAACAAACGCTGATCAAAATAGTCGTTTTCCGCATCATTGTCGATCTATTTGTAAGATCTCGCTCAAGAGGGTTTGGTGTGTAGCTCAAGCGTCCGTAATGCGTATGCTAAGTACTGGTAAAGCATGGATAGTGCGTAAAACGGTACCCGTTTACGCACTACTAACGCACTATCAACGCTTTATCTATGCTTCATCCATACTTAATCCCTACATTGAAAGCGCTTTATTTAAAATAAGAAGTTTTAAGCGATTGATTTCATTTAGTCAGGTCCTATGGCTGGTTTTGCGTTAATAATCTGTCTAATCGCTTAAAAAGCTTTTCAAATCAAATGCATGGGAGTGTAAGAGATGTTGTGAATGAGCGTTTTGGAAAGCGGTTGCTAAAATAAAGGTTTTCAGCAGTGTTGCTTTTATTGCAGTTGATGACTTTCGGATCGGTATCCAAACAATTCCTGAGTAAGCAGAATTATGTGTTGCAGGGAAAGGTTATTTCTGCTGTAGATAAAAAGCCGTACACGCTCTATGCGGGCGTGTTGAATCGGATAATATGAAGACATCGACCAATAAAGATGGCATGTTCAGTATGACCGTATCCCAACGCAATGGTAAAGTGAAGTTGACTTCTGTCGGCTATAAAACCCAAGAGTTGAATTATAATTAAAGTATATTATTGCACGTGCAACTAAACCATTTGTAAGATCAGATTGAAGAGGTGGAAGTGGTGTCTGTCGGGTGCCAAAAATACCTAAAGAAAGAATGACAGGGAAGTTGGTTCTATATTCTTACAATCTTAAGAAGAGTGAGGCGCTGAATTTACCAGGTGATATGGGGGTGTTGCTGGTAGGAAGATTGTATAGTTTTTGTTTTCAGGTATATATACTTTTTATCGGCCCTAATATGGATATTGATAAAATATAGACTCGTAAAGTACGGATTTATAAAAATATTCCTTTAGTAGCTTTTGTAGAAGAAATGAGCCGTTTGGAAGGGTTTACGATAAAGCGATGGGATTGTGTACCCAAGAATTAGTTAGTCACGGTAGCCGTATATTATCAGAGCGCTAAAGAAGAGGTTTATAGTGCTATTAATGATTTTGGGGTGCTTTTTACGAGGAGAAAGGAATATTTAGTTTTTGCCCTGAAGATGAGAAAAATAAGATCGCAATGATTGAAAGCAGAAAACATGATAAGCAGTTTTAAACAGTTTTTAGACATGGTGATTTACAGGATTGAAATTAATGAAGTAGTCGAGAGACAAAAATGCCGAGCAACCGGTAAGGTACGGTTTAACAGTAAAGCGGAATCGACTTTCTTTATTCATTGGCTTAAATAGAGGATTCTCAAATGGTTGGAAAAATCTGCGTGGCGGAAGCTCCGTAATAAGGGATTTGGAACGAAAAGTTCAACTTCACGATATGTATACTTCTGTGAAGGATACCACAGCACAAAAGAGCATCCATATGATTATCAAAAGAAAAATAAAATCGACAATAGGAAATATTTTGATAAATTAGTGTATACTGAGAGTACGGGGGGATGTGAATGAGTGGTAGCTCATTTTTTGGAAATAAGAAATTGGAATGATCGATAAAAAAAATAAAATAGCCTGTTTCGGCGAAGTACTGTGGGACATATTCCCTGGAGGAGATAGAAGAGCTGGGGGAGCCCCCTTTAATGTCGCTTATCACTTGTCTAAAATGGGGGTTGAGGTCAATATGATAAGCAGCGTAGGAGATGACGAATTAGGTCGTGAATTGCTGCAGAAAATCGAAGATTGGAAAATACATTCTACTGGCATACAGGTGAATAGTGCTTATCCTACGAGCACAGTTGTTGCGACTATCGATGAACATAATGATGCACATTATGATATTGTCCGGGAGGTTGCATGGGATTATATTGAAGTGAATGCTATTAATCAAGCAATGGTTAATGAATCGGATGCATTGGTTTTTGGTACACTGGCCACTCGTAATACCCAGTCTAAGAATACATTATTTGAGTTGCTTGAAAATAGTTCTTACAATGTATTTGATATCAATCTGCGAGCGCCACACTATGATGTACATGTGATAAAAGATCTGTTGCATAAAACACAGTTAGCAAAATTTAATAAAGCCGAGTTACGTATGATGATTGACTTTATGGGTAAGTCCTATACGACAGAAGAGGATTGTGTAAGTTTCCTACAGGACACTTTCGGGATGAACGAAGTTATTGTATCCAAAGGAAGTAAAGGAGCACTCTATGCTGATCATCATGATTTTTATTCCATATCGACGATCCCTATTGAAGTAAAAGATACTGTTGGTAGCGGAGACTCCTTTTTGGCGGGATTTTTATCAAAAAGGTTTGAAAAAGGAAGTTCAGCAATTGAAATTATGAATCAAGCTGTTTCACTGGGAGCATTTGTTACTGCTCGAGAGGGAGCATGCCCAGATTATTCTAAGGCAGATTTTATTGCTTTTCAAAAAGAATCAGCACATAAAGATTAGATGTTAAGCTATTATTTTCATGCAGGCCTGTGTTTATTTGATTCATCAATACAGACCTGCATGTTTAGTTTATTCTGACCAAACTGCCAGCTCATTGCCATCTGGATCTATAAATTGAAATCGTCTCCCACCAGGGAAGCTGAAGATTTCTTTTGTTATTATACCACCAGCTTTAATTACTTTTTCAAGAGTTGTTTCAAGAGCTTTAGAGTAAAGGATAATTAATATACTTCCCTTTACAGGAGTTCCTAAAGTAAAACCACCATCAATATATTCACCTTCAAATGCAGTGTAGTGAGGTCCATAATCGGTAAAAGTCCAACTGAAACATGCTGTATAAAAATTTTTGATCTGTTGAAGATCTTGAGATAAAAATTCAATATATTGGATCTGTTCGTGCTTGAGTTTTTGTGTAGGTGTATCTTTCATAATTTTTTTGATTATAGATACAAATATAATGTACTATACTTATTTAATTCTGAAAAAAAGACGATGATTGCACCTCTTCTTAAGTGATCAATAATTCTATGTAATTTACGCGATGATTTTAGAATAAAGAATATTTATAGATCAAGTTAATCTGATTAAGCTTTTATAGAAAGGGACACTTATAGGTTCATTTTAAGAATTCTTTTCGACAGTTTAATATTCTTCAAGTTGTCTATTTAGTATAACTTTTTTTATTTTAATGGAAACGCCACGAATTGTAAGTGATGGTTTACAAATTGTAAATGCTTCGTGTTTTAGTCTTGTCGATTTTTATTTTTGGCCAATAAATTGTTATCAGTGAAATAGTAATTTGAATACTAGAAATACAACCGAAAATAAGATGGATCGAACCAATTCTAACTCAAGTCAATTTCAGAGCTCGGATAATTTGCCGGAACCGAAACCTAAATCAAATAAAAAAACTATTTTTTGGGTAGTTCTCATCATTGCCTTACTCGCGATAGTATGTTTTATTGCTTTTCAATTTGGAGTTTATAAACAGCGTCAGGAAGTTTATACAGAAGAGATCGCATATCCCGCTGATAGTGTTTTTGTAAATGGATGGGCTAGTCAAGAAGATTATGCATATTGGAAAAATGCGGTTTTTACAATACCTGAATATAACGATATTCCTGTTCCATTTCAAAGGGCTATCGTAAAGATTTTTATGGACAATAAGTTCATGCAAAATGAAGATAACATTCAATATTTTTTCACAAAAATTAAAGATCGAGCACCTAAAGTAATTGCATATGGCAATTTTACTGGTCAAGGGGATAAAGAAATGGCTTTTCTACTTGAAAAACAAGATTTTGCCAGTAGTGCCATTTTCATTATAACTGATCAAGGTAATCTCCTGTACTGGAAAGAATTAAGTTCCGAGTTGCCGACCATCAAACGATTTGCAAAAGGCGCACTAATATATTTGAATGATATGAAGCTTGTTCCTGCACCAACTGATGGTATAATAAAGCAAAACAAAAACTCAAAATATGTGCTGATTTATAATCGTGAGACGAAAACCTTTGATGAACATTATCAATATACAGATGAGGATGTTAAAAATTCAAAACACGAAATGGAAGGTGATGAGGAAACAGTAGAAGAGGTCGATACCGCTGTTGTCGAATAGCCACAGTGTTTTAATGTATTTTTATAAAAAGCCATTGTTTGTAAAATGATACTTAACTATATATACTCATCAGTGCACCGATTGAATAAGGTCACAACTGAATCTAGCAATGAATTAAAATCATGTAATAAAGACTCGCAGATCGATTCGATAAAGGCTCATCATAAAGAGGGTCTATTAGATGGTAAATGAAGATGCCTCCAAAATATAGCTTCAGCATATCTTGAAATTAACACGTACTCTATTGAACTTTTATAAAAAATATACAATGAAATTACTTCACTATTATTTTATTGCTACTGTGCTATTGATATGCATTTCTCAAAGTGGAAGTGCGCAAAGCAAAAAAACGAAAAAAATAATAAAAAAGGAGATCCTTAAACCGATTAAGAAACAAATTGAACCACCGGTTGTGGTGGGAAAAATAACTGATTCTATTTTTGCAGAAGTGCCTCCTATGATTGCATCTCCGATAAAAAATAATGATCTAGAAAATGATATCGCTGACAATGCTAAAGCCGCCCGTGAGAAAAAGTCTTATGATAAACCCTTTCAATTTTGGCCATCTATAGATACGGTGATACATGAAGATTATCAGACATATTTGAAAAAGAAAAGATCGGCATTGAAAAACTATAGTACAGGTAAATTTTCGAATATGAATAAACCTGTACTGAAGTCAGTAAATGAACTTTGCTACGTCTTAGAGAATAATAAAATGGACACGGTTCGTTATTATGGCGATGGATGGAACGAACGTAAAGTATATGATAGCAATGGCATTCTGACTCATCTTTATGTTATTTTTGAAGATGAGAAGACTAAGCAAGATAGTGCTTATCTCACTACAGAGTACTTTTACAGTGGAGCACAATTAAAACTAAAATTATATTTTTGGTGGGAGACAGGTCAAAAAGAAGCTGAAGAAGAACTGGAATATAATGACGAAGGGGAACTTTGGAAAGTATACTATACTTCTTTAGATAAAAACGGTGATGAAGTGATCGAGGAGGGCAGAGGCTTTCGGACGCTCTATAAGTACGAGGATCATAGACAGATTGAAGAAAATTATGAACGTGTCGAGGATGCTATGAATGAATTTGTCTTAAGTGAAACAATTTATAAAACACTTGGTAATGGCGGAGTGCTTATTGAAAGTAAAAAAGTAGAGTGGCCACAGAAAACTCCATCTATAATTACCCGTTATAAATACGATGCCAAAGGGAACAAAATTTTTTCAGGAGATCAAAACTCTTCTTACACCTATCAATATAATGAACAGGGGGATGTTGTCTCTTCCATTTACAAAACCGCAGATCCTAATTATGGTAGTACAACTACCTATTCTTATACATATGATCAGAACAACAACTGGGTGATGAGAGAAGAGGTTGTTATTGATAAAGATCAAGAAACGACAACAGAAAAAGTGTTTTTATGGAAGCGCGAGCTTTCTTATCATGATTAAAACTAGCTATTAGCCGAGTTCTTTCTGGAGATTTAAAAATTCTTTCTCAAATTTTTTCGCGTAGTTATATCCGAATTCATATATCTGATTCACTCTACTTGTGTCAAATGTTTTAAACTGATTGATTTCCTCAGGCTGTATAAATATATCGCAATCGCCAGGAGCTTCAGCCTTAATGTTTGAGGTTGTAATTCGGATAATACGTTCCACAATCTGCTTGTAGTTCAGTCGTCCTTCGGAACGGTTGACCGGATTCACATTGATGCCGATACTTTTATTGCATGTTGCTTTAATCTGCTCCACCGGAAAGTTATTTAATATTCCGCCATCACATAAGTAACGGTTATTTTTATAAGCTACCGGCTGAAATACCAGAGGAAAACAGCAGGAAGATTTAATAGCAAAAGATAGTGAGCCTTGGTTGAAGATAAGAGACTCCGCATTGGTTAAATCTGTAACAGCAACATATAGGGGCATTTTCAAGCTTTCGAAGCTGTCGTGCGGAATATATTTTTTAATGATTTTTTCAAAAATATCTGCACTGAACAGGCCATCAGTTCTAATGGAGAAGTCGGAATAGGTGAAGAATTTTTCCTGTTTTACCAACTCCAATATCTCTAGCGGAGCGTATCCTTCAGCTATAAACGCACCGACCAAAGCTCCTGCACTCGCTCCTGAAATAGCATGAAGCTGTATGTTCAGTTCCTGAAGATATTGGAGTATGCCCAAATGGGCGATTCCTCTAAAGCCACCACCGGAAAGCGTAATTCCTATTTTGTTATTTACAATCATTTAAATTTTATTGTAAGAATTCCTAATACTAATAAAAAAAGCAACGATCCATATTCACTAACTATTGAATGTAGTCTGTTGTTAGATTTTAAGTAGGTTTTTCCAGGCTGTATTTAATTATTAAATTTCTCTTATCATTGATTTCCACATTTGCCAAGGATATCTTGACATATAAAACTAGCAAATAAAATCATACGATCAAAAAGCTGTTATCATAATGCTTGCTGTTCTACAATAAGACAAGTCTATTTTTTACTTTGCATTGATGTCTGTTATATAAGCCTACGGTTAGTCCGTGATCTTCATTGTACAACGACAAAGATGATGAGCTAAGCGCTATATATTCTATATAAATGGCTATAAAGATTATTATTAAACTGTTATAAGGAGATCACTAAATATTGATAATTATAAATGTGAAGACATGTGATTTGATTTTATTTATCAATGAATCAGTTATTTATATATTTATTTTATGATTTTCCTTAATGAGTATTTGTTAATTACGAATATTTCGTAAGTTTACAAATAAATCGTAAAATTATGAAGAAAATCTTATTAACCACATTCATTTCATTCAGCCTGCTCTCTCTTCATGCACAAGAAAAGGCAATTGCTAAAATACATTACATCTTTAAGCATGTTAATGATACCACACAAAAAGACAAACATATACGTGATGAAGTTGCTACTTACCTTGGTAAACAAGCTAGTTATTACACCAGTTATTCTAGTACTAGAATGCAAGAACAGACTTCAAAAATACTATCAGCTCCGGATTTTGATGGTAATTTAGTGATTTCCAGATCGACTAGTGGTATCAAGGAATCTTATCTTTTAGAACCTTCGAAGTCCAAGATGGTAGAAGTAAAACGTGTTGCATCTGATGAGTTTTTATTAGAGACTACTTATCCTAAGCAGGATTGGGATATAGAAGATGAAACCAAAGTAATTGGTGGATATACTTGTCAAAAAGCAACTACAACTTTTGCTGGTCGTCATTACACCGCTTGGTTTACAACAGATATTCCTTTTTCTTTTGGACCTTGGAAATTGCATGGCTTACCAGGACTGATCTTGGCGGTAAAGGATGACAAGAGTGAGGTGGAATTTGAATATTCTGGCTTTGATAAATTAACTGATGATGTACAAGTGAAAATTGGAACTCCTGCAAATGCAATTTTGTCTAAAAAAGATGAAGTAGAGAAATTAGAGCAGGCTTTTAAGGCAAATCCCAGTGCCTATATGCAAACCAGATCTAGCCGAAGATCTACAGGCGCTGGTGTTTTTGTTAGCATTAGTGGCGCGAGTTCATCAGCTCCAGCTATGGATGCTTCAAAAATTAAATCGATGACTATTAAGAATGATGATGATTATAAGCCCTCTTCTGTGATCAATAATCCACTCGAGTTAAAACCGTATTAAAAACCCTAAAATTATTCGAATCGGAATATAATACTTTGGCTTCGTTACGCCTTATTCTTAATTCAACTGCTTTAGACCAAAAAAATGAAAAGAAATCTATTCATCGTATTGATGTTATTAACGGGGATCACTGTTAAGGCTCAAGAAAAGGCAATTGCGAAAGTTCACTACCTCTTTAAACACGTTAATGATACAACACAACGAGATAAATATCGGAGAGATGAAGTCGTAACTTATTTAAGTCCCCAAACAAGCTATTACACAAGTTATTCATCTACTAGAACACAAAAACAATCTGCGCAACAGATGGATGCTCTAAATTTTGATGGTCATGTTATTGTTTCGAAATCCACTAGCGGAATAAGAGAATCTTATCTTTTAGAATCCTCTAAATCCAATATGATTGAAGTGAAACGTGTAGCATCCGATGAGTTCTTGTTGGATGCAGTATATCCTAAACAAGACTGGGATATTCATGATGATACTAAAGTAATAGGCGGATATACTTGTCAAAAAGCGACAACGACTTTTGGCGGTCGACATTACACAACTTGGTTTACAACAGATCTTCCTTTTTCTTTTGGACCATGGAAATTACACGGCTTACCAGGATTAATTTTGGAAGCCAGGGATGATAAAAGTGAAGTTGAGTTCGAGTATTCTGGTTTTGATAAACTTGCTGATAGTGTTCAGATTACGATTGGTGCTCCGGTTGATGTTATTTTATCAGCACCTGAAGAGGTAGAAAAATTGTACAAGGCTTTTAAAACCAATCCAAAGGCGTATATGCAAACAAAATCGGGTGGTTCTTCCTCTATAAAAAAGAGTGGAGTTTTTGTAACGAGCGACGTGCCATTTTCAACTATCGACCCTAATAAAATTAAATCGATATCTATTAAAAATGATGATAATTATAAACCTTCTTCGGTCACTAATAATCCTTTAGAATTAAAACCATAATATGTTATTAAGATCTCTTACTGTAATATGCTATATACTTTGTAGTGCATGGGTTTTTGGGCAGCAGGTTGCCATTGAAGGGGTATTAGTAGATAAGGCGTCGGGAAAACCGTTAAATTATATCCATGTGGTACTGAAGTCAAGTGACCATAAATTGTTAACCTTTAAAGAAACAAATGAGAATGGGGCTTTTTCTTTAACTACATTGAAAGGTGTGGATGGAGCATATCTCGAGATCAACCACTTAGGGTATCATAAAAAAATAATTCCATTGACAGATCTTCGTACTAAAAAAACGATTGAACTTGAACAGAAAGCTGTTTTATTGGATGATGTTGAAGTCAAAAGTAGACCGAAGATCCGTCGAATCGGGGATACATTATCTTATGATGTTTCGACGTTTGCAAAGGATGAGGATCGTAGCATTGGTGAGGTTTTAAAACGCATGCCGGGTATTGAAGTTGGAGAAAACGGTGCTATCAAGTACCAAGGTAAATCTATTTCTAAGTTTTATATCGATGGAGACGATCTGCTGGATGATCGCTACTCTATCGGCACGAAAACTATTCCACATAAGATGGTAAAGGATATACAGGTACTGACCAACCACGAACATATGAAAGTGTTGAAAAATAAGCGTTTTACAGATAATGTGGCGATAAATCTGGTTATTAAAGACGATGCTAAGCTCAAGTTAACCGGTCAGGCTAAACTGGGAGCGGGAATGCCCAAGCAATATGATGCAGAAGTCAATACGATCTTGTTCAATAAAAAATATAAGGTATTGAATGTGCTGCAGGGAAATAATATAGGTAATGACTTGACTGGTGATTTTACTGGATTTAATCAAAGTTCCGTGTTTGCACAAATGGGGTATTCACCTATAAATAATTTGCTTGCTGTAGGGACTGTTGGTGGTCCTCCTGTAGCAAAATCAAATTATTTTATGAATAATACAGTGGCTTTAAATGCAAATAATCTATTGAATATAAAAAATGGTTTGCAACTGAAGTCGAATGTACAGCTCTTGTATGATAAGAATAATACCACTTTTCAAGGAAAAACAAGCTATTTTTCGGAAGAAGGAGATTTTGTATTTGATGAAAACCAATATACAGAAACAGCGGAATGGCTAGCAGCATTTCGGTTGTCATTGAACAAGAACATGGAAAAGCGTTATATCAATAATACGTTCTCGTTCGAATATGAAAAAGAAGATCGGCGCGCCACAATAGGGAGTAATGGAAATACTATTTTCGGGAATTTGAACCATAAAATTAGAGGCTTTTCTAATCAATTGGAATGGGTTCCTCAACTTAAAAATGGAGATATTGTGCAGATCAATTGGTATATGAATTACGCCAATAAACCACAGACCTTAGCTTTTTCTCCTGGTCTTTTTCCGGATATCTTTGCTTCAGGAATATCATATGAACAAACACTGCAACATGTTGAAGTTCCCACAATTTTTACGAATGGTAGTATCGGATATAGGCTTCCCAAAGGAAAGATCAAACAATACTATACGCTGGGGGCAATGATGGAAGACCAAAAACTCAAATCGGGTATTGATCTCAATAAAGAAGGAATTGTAAAGGCTACAGATGTTGATTCTACGGAGAATAATATGCACTGGAATCGTTCATCGTTTTCTGTCAATGCAGACTATGAATGGAGTATTAATAGACTAGCCACAAAGTTGAGTTTGCCTTTATCATGGCAACACACCAGTTATATTGATGACGGTTTTAGTATCGATAATAGCCAGAATAATCTTTTATTTAATCCTTCATTTTCAGCTCGTTTGCAAGTACACCAAGAGGATGAACTTAGTTTTTCTTATCAGAGAGGCAATACTTTTGGAACTATCGAAAATGTGTATCGAGGTTTACTGATTAGAAATTACCGGACTTTATCGACTAATAGTGGTGGGATCAATGAAAATAGGAGCAATAATTTTGGATTAAACTATAAGTTAGGTAAAACAATAAAACTGCTATTTTTTAATTTTGGATTGGGCTACAACCAATCCATATCAAGTACAATGCTTTCTAATGTAATCAATGAGGAGTCGACTCAAACACAGCTGATCGCCCAAGAAAATGAAGTGAAGTCCTATAGTGCTTCTGCTGGGATTGATAAATACATTTTTGCTTTATCGAGTACGGTGAAAATTGCTGCATCGTGGTCTTTGTCGGACTATAATCAGTTATTTAATGAGGAGATACTTCCATTTCAGAATACAAGTTATACGTTGAGGCCAAATATGGAATTTAAAATATGGAAGCAGTTGAACCTTTCTTATACTGGACAATTATCTTGGGTAAGTACGAAACAAAAGGGTGGATCTGATGAATTAAATAGAAATACATTTAATGCTTCACATCAAATGAGTTTACCGGTAAATCTATTTTCAAGCGTTCATTTGCGTTTAAGTGCTAGAAATACTTATTCCCATCAACCGGGATTGAAAGATTTTAATTATGTTTTCTTTGATACATTTTTACGCTATCGTCACAAGAAGTTGAAAACGGATTTTGAACTAAATTTGACGAATTTGGCAAATGTGAAGAAATTTGAAACCTATTACATATCGGCGAATATGCAGACTCATAATCAGTATGAACTACGAGGCAGGATGGCTGTTTTAAAAGCGGTGTTTAATTTTAAATAATAGTTGATCTAAAGGAAGTTTTACCCTTGACGGTTATTTTTAGCCAACCTCGACCGCAGTAAGGTTAAAAGCTGTTGTTCTGAGATCGCTAAGACATCAACATCGATCCAAAGTAAATCTGGTTTTGACCTAAAAAGGCGACCTATTTTATTTAAAGCAGTTAAGTATGTCGTACGTTTAACTTGGTCATATTTTTTTTCGTTCCTAACTTTGATAAAGATTTGATTTTGGGTACGAAAAAAGCCAGATTCAAAACTTTGAATTTCTTCCCAAGGAATAAAAATGGATGTATCAGCGGTGTTATTTAATATACCTTGTTCCTCAATGCTTAATCCTGGTCGGCCATTTTTATGATCGATCCAGAATTTTATCTTGTGAAAATATAAAATATGTAAAGTTATGCATATTAAAAATATTAGTATGGGGGCATAGCTATTGGACGAGGTATAAAAGATGAAAAGTAATAGTACAATAAATGCAATACAAAGGAAAATGCCTGTCATAATATTGCTCTTCTTAAATTGTATATCTACCATAAGGATCTCTTTTAAATATTAAAATTATCTTTTTTATTTGATGCCCAATAAGGTGAAAAACTCCTCCTTTTTGTTTACAGCGATCGCTATTGATTTGCCATTGGTTAATTCGATCATATTTCCGGTAACTGTTTTTACAGCTTCTATGTTGAGGATAAACGACCGCTGAATACGAAAAAATAGTTGCTTATCAAGGATTTCTTCCATGGATTTGAGCGTAGCTTGTGTGGTATATGTTTTTTCGTAAACAACGATTTTTAGATAATCTCCTTGGGATTCAATGTACAGAATTTCATGCAATAAGATCTTCACTAATTTTCCTTCTGATTTTATAAATATACGATCAGGTCTTGCTTCTTGTATCTTTGGAGTTTTACCGGCCAATACACTTTCTTTGGCTCTATTTACTGCTTTTAAAAAGCGATCGAATCGAACGGGCTTAACTAAGTAATCTGTTACCCCAGCATCAAAACTATCCAATGCGAAATCACGATGTGCGGTAATAAAAATAATAACAGGTGGATTGACCAAGGCATTTACCAACTCCATACCATTAATTTTCGGCATCTGGATATCGCTAAACATGATGTCAACAGCATTACTTTGTAAATACAGCAATGCTTCTACAGGATCTCCAAATGAGCCGACAAGCTTAAGGAAGGGTATTTCTTTTACAAATGATTCTATAATTTCTCTACCAAGTGGTTCATCATCGGTGACGATACAGGTGAATTTATCCATAATTTGCTAAATCTATTTTTAAGTTGACGATAAATTTATTTTGTAAATGCTCTATTTTGAGTTCGTGTTTATTGGGATATAACAATTGAAGTCTCTTTTGTAAATTAGATAGACCTATACCACCAAAGTTTTTTGTCGGGACAAAGTCTTCAACATCATTCTCAAGATGAAAGTAAAAATGATGATCCTTAACTTTTATCGTCAAATATATAAGCTGTTCTTTATTATTTTTGAGTCCGTACTTAAAAGCATTTTCAATACATGTAAATGTTAAGAGAGGAGCGATGTATAAACCTAATAATGCACTTTCTTCAGGAAGATCAAATTGGATCTTTTTATCTACCGGGTATCGCATTTTTTCGAGTTCACCATAGTTTTTTATAAATTCCAATTCTTTCTGCAAGGATACTTTTTCCGTGTTAGACTCATAAAGTGTATAACTCATAATGTCCGAAAGACTTACAATCACCTCTGGCGTAGTGGGATCTTTCTTAATTGCAAGACCATAGAGATTATTTAAAGTATTGAATAGAAAATGTGGATTAAGCTGTGCTTTTAAAAAATTCTTTTCAATATTGATATTCTCAATTTCTAATGAAGCTTTTTCGTTTTGAATTTTTAAGGTTTTACTGTATAATTTTGAAATTTCAAATAGAATTTTGACAAAAAAGAAAGGCGATAGAATTGAAATGACAATGAATGCTTGTGAAATCATGCGTTTTACAGATACGGCTTGTAAGAACGTCTGATCGGCACTCATCTTAATAGCATTCTTTAGTTCTCCATTTTCTATTTCAAAGCCCAGCGCATGGTAGATTAGGGAGAAAAAATAGGTAGTAGCAATCCAGATAAATAGCAATATCGGCAAACTAATGACTAGAAGTAAAATGATCTTATTCTTGCTACCGGATAAAATCTTGGGAAGTAACACATAAAAGAACAGATAGAAAACGAGCATATTAACGCTTGTCATCCTAATGGTTAGGATGGTAGCATTAAAAAAAGAGAGTTTATATGCAAGTATGTAGCTCAACAGCAATAAGATGGAAAAAGTGAACCACATGCAGACATGAAGTAAAATTCGACTGGTTTTGCTGTATAAACTATCAAAATCAAATTCAGCTATTTTACTTGTTAAATAACTAGATAAAATTCTCGTATCCTGCGACATGATGTTTGTTTAAATGATCAACCAAATATAGTTTTTTGAACGAGTTATAGGATTACTTTTCATATAAAAAGAGAATTGCTTATGGTATTTACGATCGCTTGTTAGCAGATTCATGATTCACCTATTGCCCTATTTCAGCATATGTTCCACTATAATATTCGTATCAGTGCATTCAATACATTGACCATATTGTGGCCTATTATGGGATAAATCAGATTACCTGTAAATTTCCTTAGCAAGCCAAGACTTAACGAAGATATCAGCGTGAGGTAGATGATGGTTATGATATCAAATTTGAGTTGATGATCTTCCGTTAACACAAGACCATGTGCAACACTGAATAGCAGGGTCACGATAATAAATCCCCAGCCAAATGAGATGCCTTTGATATTCCATTGGGGAGTAAAAGCTTGATCAAGAAGCCAAAAGCAAATGCCTCTAAAAACTAATTCTTCGGTTAAGCCTGGCATTGTAGCCTGGAAAGCGAATGCCTCAAGATCAAAATGACCTCCTTTAGGGAATAAGATAAATTTGAAAATCAAATCAAAAAGTAAGAATCCAAGGAATATGGATATACCGAATTTCACCTGTTTCTTTGCATTACTTTTCGAGGTGAATCCGATCTGCTCACGATGGGTTTTGCTTACCGAGAAAATGATGGTCAGCGATAACAATAAACTCAATATTTTACCGATCCATGAAAATTTAAGGCCGATCGAATCAAGGCTAAAATATTGTCTGCTAAAATGTTGGATATAACAATCCGTTAAAAAATAGACGATAAAAAGGATTAAAAATTTTGTATTTACTTTTTTCGTTTTGGCAAAAGCAATAGCCATTAACGGTAGCATCAAAGAGATCCAAATAAGCGGTGTGAATAGTGACATATCTTTTAATTTTTCTTAAAAATATGTGAATGCAGCATTCGATGAAATTTCTACCGATGAAAAGGTGGAATCAGCCGATGGAAGGTGTTTTTTGATCGATAAAGGAATTGCATACAACGCTGATCAATGGTTTAAAGCACGATCAAAAAAGTTAGTAATGGGCAAAATCACTTCATGCGACATGAAGTGATTTTTAAAATAACCTAACTAGCTCTTCAAAAACTGAAAGTAAAATCCACAGGGTATGCGTTTAAAGGAATTGAGCAATCCTTTAATTGATGTTATTTTACTTGATGTAAGAAAGAATGGATAGGTGAAGTGATCATGTAAAGACTGTTTTTCAATCTTATACGATACGATTATCCAGGTAAGTGAGCTTAATGAATTTGCAATTCTGCTTTATACTCAAAAATTTCAATAATCTGTTGAGCCACATCCTGACCAAGGATATCTGTCACCATATATAAGGCTGCATCTATACCCGCTGTGATGCCTGCAGTAGTTAATAAGTCACCCTGATCAATATATCGAGGCCCTGTTACAACTTGACTGTCCGGATTTAGTTCTTGTAACAGATCTGTCATCATAAAATGACTGGTAATAGATTTTCCATCTAAAAGCTTAGTATTCGAAAGTAATAGCGCACCTGTACAAATACTGGCAATTACAGTATCACGTTGTGCCTGAGCTGTAACCCATGCTGTGAATCGGGATTCAAAATGCTCGTCTTTGAATAATTTGATAATTGTTTCAGGAAATGCTCCAGGTACGATAATCAGATCTGCTTGTGGACAATTATCAATTGTATAATTAGGAATAATTTGCATGGTATTGGATTCTGCAAATATAGGCGTAGTATCCAAGGCAACAGTATAACAATTAAAGCTGTTTGGTATTATTATATTTGCTTTTACAAATACATCTAAAGGTCCGTTTAGATCTAATACTTCTACTTGGTCAAAAACAAAAAATGCAATGTTTTTGATAGTTTTATCTTTGTTGATCTCCATTTTTGAAAAGGTATTTATGAATTAATGTTGAAATGTTTTTCGATACTGTATTGCACTAATTTTATAGTATTTATAAAACAGCTTGTTTAAGGAGCTGACCTGATCATAGCCGCATTGAACACTGATAATCGTTAAGGTGTCAGCAGTGTAAGCAAGTAGTTGTTTTGCTTTTTCTAAACGTATTTTTTCGATAAATTGTCCAGGCGGAAAACAAGTTTCTTTTTTAAAAACCCGTGAAAAATTACGGGGACTCATGTTTACTGCGGATGCTAATTGTTCAAGATTTAATGTTTCTTCAATACGTGCATTAGCATAGTGATAAACTTTTTGAACAAGTTCACTCATATTTTCAACAGCAGGTAATTCTTCAGAAAAAAGTGATTGATCCGAGAGTCTATGTACTCCAAATACCAGATGTTTGGCCACCTGTATGGTTATGTCCCGCCCCACATCTTCTTCAACTAAATGTAATGCCAAGTTGATTCCAGAAGTGATCCCGCCAGAGCTATAGATATTGCCATCCTTTAAAAAAATAGATCGGGCGTCAACATGAATTTCAGGATACATACTTTTAAGCAGACCTGCATATTTCCAGTGTGTGGTCACTGTTTTATTTTTCAGCAGACCGCTTTTGGCCATTAGAAATGTGCCGACGCAGATCGAAGCTAGGCGATTTACCTGCGGATATATTTGCTTGAGCCATGTATAGACCGTTTCATCAAGATTTTCAAATAAATTTGGGTGCGTGCCCGCAATGATCAAGGTATCTATAGGTGTTGTTATATTGAAAATACTTGCGTCGCATTGGAGCTTGATACCTGAATTTGATGTGACAGTTTCAGATTTTAATGCCGACAGGTAATGAAGCTGATAGGGTGCGCCATAACCTACTTTTTTTAAAATCTCATTGGCCGTATGAAAGACATCAGTAGGTCCTGCTACATCCAATAATTGTACATCTGGTAATATCAAAATGGCAATATTTTTCTTATCCATGTCTCAACGTAATTTGCATATTGATTAGGACAAAGGTACTCGATCGTAACAGGATCATCAATGACAATATGCTGTGTTATCGTGCCATTTTTTTTGATAATTTATTTAAAGCTTATGGATATACTTGAATGGTTATTTCATTATTTTGATCCGTTCAGGATGTGAGCTTTTTAAAATAAAACCTGCTATCAGGTCAATTTTATGATGAAGGGGGTATCTGCATGTTGAAGTCCGATGATAATAAAATTGCATGGAGCATACTTATGCTACCATGCTATTTTATTTTTTCACTGATCTTCTCCACTTTATATATTTGTTGGAAAAGGATCTTCGAATAGGATGTTTTTATCAAACAGATAAAACTCATCTTCTTGGAGTAAGCATTTTTCCAGATCCAGCATTACTTTTTTTTCGTTTATGTCTTGTCCGATAAAGACAAGTTCATTTATCCTGTCGCCCCATTGTTTACTCCAGCGACTTTCAATATAGTCTTTGTTGGCCACATAACTTTCAAACTGTATGCGTTCAAAGTAAGACATGCTGCTCCACCACACGCCAGCTGTTTCTAGGCGTGAAGATCCGCCTGCCTGAGAAAAATTTAAAGCTTCATCCCGACGAGAAGCTAGCCAAAAAAGACCTTTGGCACGTATAATACCTGCGGGATAGTTATGGTTTAAGTAATGCCAAAACCTTTCAGGATGAAAAGGTCTTTGATTTCTGAATACGAACGAACTAATCCCGTATTCTTCAGTTTCAGGAACATGATGCTCCGACTCCAACTCCTTTTGCCATCCCGCCGAAGTCTGGGCTTCATCAAAATCAAACAGGTTGGTGTTTAATATTGCTTTTGGACTTACCTTTCCAAAAACAGAACTGATAATATTTGCTCCTGGATTTAATTTGTGTATCGCAGCCTTTAAAATACCAACTGTTCCAGCATCCACCAAATCTGTTTTATTCAGGATGATGACATTGGCAAATTCGATCTGATCGGTAAGCAGGTTGACAATGGTTCGGTCGTCCCCCTCCATATCCGTTAGATTGCGATCCTGTAGCAGTTCATTTGTTCCAAAGTCCTTGAAAAAATTAAAGCAGTCCACTACCGTAACCATGGTATCAATGTAACTGAAGCGAGACAAGTCTATCCCATGTTCTTCGTCAACATAGGAAAAAGTTTGCGCTACCGGAATAGGTTCACTGATACCCGTACTTTCAATCAATAAATAATCAAATCGTCCTTCATTCGCAAGTTTTTCAACTTCAACCATGAGATCTTCACGGAGTGTACAGCAAATGCAACCGTTGCTCATTTCTACTAATTTTTCTTCCGTACGTGATAGTGTGTTTTGATTTTCAACCAATCGTGCATCGACATTCACTTCGCTCATATCGTTGACAATTACTGCAACTTTTAAGCCCTCTTTGTTCTGCAAAATATGGTTAAGTAAGGTTGTTTTTCCAGCACCAAGGAAACCGCTTAATACGGTGACCGGAAGTTTCTTGCCGATGCTCAAAGCAGGATTTGATAAAGATGTTTCTGTCTGCATGTAGTTAATTCTTTAGAGTTTTATATTAAGCACTATCAATATGAGTAGAAGTATTCAGTTGTATTGCCTTGTTAATTTTAGCCTAAATCGAGCCTTCAACTATTTTTGTAAACCAGCCAATGATATTTTGATAATGTTGAAAACCATATAAGCGGATGAATTTTTTCGTTTCGGGCTTATCCAAATCATGGTAAACAGCAAGCCTCCTAGTTGCAAATTCTTTCGTAAGACTGATCTTGCAATCATTTACCAAACAGGTTTTCCATTGTTCAAATGTTTGAGGTATCATATATAATCTGTTTTCTGAATTGTTATACAAAAGCAAATATAGGAAATAATTACACTAAATGCAATTAAGTTGCATTTAGTGTAATTATAAAAAGTGAAGAAATAAATCTGGTACAAACCCAATATTATTAAAAAAATGCATGTTGATTCAAATGATCTATTGTTTTAAGTAAGGGGGGCAAATATTGTCGATGGGGCAATACAGGCAAGGTATGTGATGTTTGTTGCTAGCTTGTTTTTATGCTGCTCTTAGAGATGACATGATTTGGTTATTTATAATTAATGCTCTGTTAATATGCGTTCTATTTCTTTGTAAGGAATAGTTAACCGTATTATTTTGAATTTATGCCTCTTATAAAACGCCACGACCTGAAAGAACACTGGAATAAATTTGTTATCGAAGAATGTGAAGAAGCGTTTTATCAGATTTACGAATACTATCACCATTACCTAAGCTATGTCGGCACCAAACGTGGTTTTGCTATTGATATTATTCAAGATGCCATTAACGATGTCTTTCTTTATTTATGGGAAAATAGGATAAAAAGCAGTGCGATACAGAATCAGCATAATTACATTATTACCATATTTTTGCGCCAGCTATTCCGTGGCGACGCAAAAAAATACGAAATGATACCTACCATGGCTACTTTATTAGAAAACTGTGAGGTACCTTCTGTTGAAGATGGATTTATACAGCGTTATACGGAAGATGAGGTCGGTCGCTTTGTAAAAGAAAAAGTAGATGAGCTTGGCGAGAAGCAACGCTTGTTGATTTATCAGAAATTTTACCTTGGATTATCCTATCATGAGATCGCTGTTGCAAATGGTATTTCGATCAATACGGTCTACAACACCATCTATAAGTCTGTTGATAAATTACGAAATCTGTTGACTGAAGAACAAGAAACTTTCCTTAAAATAGCCATTGGCGCCCTTTCAACATTTTTTTTATTTTTTTTAGAAAATCAGTAGTGAAAAAAGCTTACTCCATGCTCTATTGATCAAATGAAGAAAAATAAAACATGGAAGAACTGAATCTGAAAGCATTATTAGCAGATGAGAGCTTCATTAACTATTGTAAAGGATACCCTGCTCATGATGTTGCCAAATGGGAGAATTGGCTTCAGGATCGTCCGCAGTATCGTAAAGAAGTTGAAGAACAGAAGCGTATCGTACAAGCGCTGGCTTATCATGCTACCGTTACGACTGCTGAAGATAATTATCTTCGACTTAAGAAGCGGATCGCTAAAAAAAATAAGAAACTGGATCCGGGTTTTCGAATTTCCTCATGGCTAAAGATCGCAGCTTCACTACTGCTCATCTGTTCCATCTCTTACTTGATTTTTCGTCAATCTTTCCTGTCTAAGCCTGATAACAATACGCAAAGTTTAGTGATACCGGGAGAAGATAAAGCTTTATTGACTCTAGCAGATGGTTCTACGATTTCATTAGATGAAGTTGCCGTAGGAACATTAGCCCTAGAAGGCGGAGTCCGTGTAGAGAAAACAAAAAGTGGTCAACTTATTTACAGTGTTTCCGAATCCGAATCCAATAACAAGAATGCTTCCAATACCATTACTACTCCTAAAGGAGGGCAGTATCGACTTACCTTACCTGATGGCTCTAAGGCTTGGTTGAATGCTTCATCAACCTTACACTATCCCCTACATTTTGAGCATAACGAGCGCCGGGTAAAAATGACCGGTGAGGTATATTTTGAAATTGCCAAAATGGAAAAGCGTCAGCATGGTCGGGTCGAGCGTATCCCTTTTTATGTGGAAACAGCGCATCAGGAGATCCAAGTATTAGGTACGCATTTTAATGTGAACTCCTATCCCGATGAACCCGGAATAGTTACCACACTGCTGGAAGGAAGTGTGCGCGTAACTTCTTCTTTAAACGGCGAATCGATTCTGTTGCGTCCCGGACAGCAGTCATTCTTAGATAAACAGCTGGTCGTAAGTACGGCAGATGTCGAGCAGCAGGTAGCGTGGACTGCCGGAGATTTTGTGTTTAAAAGTGAGCCATTAACCAGTATCCTGCGCAAAGTTTCGCGCTGGTACGATGTGGATATCGTATGTCCACCACATTTAGGAAAACTCAAATTTGATGGCATCGTTTCGCGTTCTCAGCCCTTAACTGCTATTATGGATATGGTTGAAATAACGGGAAAAGCAAAATTGAAATTGATAGAAAGGAGGATTATTGTGACCGATTAATACCTCTATAATACCTGATCGGCTTTTAAAAAAGGCCAAAGGTGCTCGTAACACCTCTGGCTAGTGCGTTAAGCTGATCGATAACGTTGTGCGAACAAAATCATCAATTAATATTAACGACAACAAATATATAAAATATTCATTTGCATTGGGTAAACACCCGTCATGAATCTGCTATATAGTCTTGTTAAAGGACAATAAATACATATGAATTTTTATCAATGCATGCGTGTTATGAAAATCACCATGATGTTAATGACTTGCTTGTTGGTTCAGGTCAGTGCGTCTACTTTTGGACAACGCATTACACTGAATAAGCAAAATAGCAACATACCATCCATATTACAGGAATTCAGAAAACAAAGTCAGTACGACTTTTTTTATGATACTGAATTATTTAAAAATACCAAACCGATCCATATTAACCTGAAGGATGCTTCCATTGAACAGGCATTAATGGCTTGTTTTTCCGACCTACCTTTTCGATATGTGATTAAAAATAAATTAGTAGTGGTGACCGATGCTCCAGAAAATGCTGGAAGCAAATCCAAACCCGAACAACAGCAATTTACGATGACCGGACGGGTGCAAGATGTGAATAATAAAGCGGCTCTTGCTGGGGTCACCATTCGGGTCAAGGGTCTTTCATTGGGTGCGACTACCGATGCCTCGGGCAATTTTACAATCATCGTTCCCAAAAGCACACAGGTGTTTGTATTCACCTTATTGGGATACCAATCCCGAGAAGTATCGATTAACGCCGCCGAACGTAATATCCTGATTCAACTGCGTTCTGCCTCAACAGCATTAGATGAAGTTGAAGTGAGGGTACAGGCGCGACGTAAAGCAAATACCGAAGTTGCCGTTTTGGAAGAGCGTAAACGAGCATCTATTGTTCAGGATGCTATTTCAGCTGAATTGATACAGCGTACGGGAAGTATTACAACCACTCAAGCTTTACAGCGGGTCACCGGAGTAACCGTTACTGACGATAAATATGTTGCGGTACGCGGTCTTGGTGACCGATCGGTGATTGGACAGCTAAACGGAGTACGTCTAGCATCATCGGATCCTGACCGTAGTTCTATCCCTTTAGATTTGGTACCTGCTTCCTTATTGGATAACATCACCATTTATAAAACGGTGACACCTGATAAACCGGCAGATGCGGCTTCGGGAATTGTAGAACTGAAAACAAAGTCTGTCCCCGATCGGATGACTTTCGAAGTCATAGCACAGACCGGATTAAATTCAAATATTGGAATGGGAGGGAAGTACAATAGTTTCTGGAATAGTGAGATGGGCTTTTTAGGCACAAAAATCAATAATAAAAATCTGTCGACTGATTTCTTACATCTAGCGAAAGAATATCCCGCAGGTTTATCATCGATCCATAATTTGATTGCCAATAGTAATTATAGCAACGATGCTTATCAGGAGGTCGGACGGATTAACGGCATTATGCAGGGCTTTGATCCTGTGATGACCAGTACCTATAAAAAAGCGCCATTGAACCAGTTGTATTCCGCCACCTTTGGAAACAGTTATGACCTGTTTAATAAGAGACATAAGCTAGGGGTCATTTTAGGAGGTAATTATTATAGAAGAACAACCGATATCAGTGGCGGTGACTTGACACAATATAGTATCTATCAAGGAGTCGTAACCGGTAATCCGGACGTGTACAGTGTTCGTAATATTCCAAATTATATTACACCTAATAGTCTGTACATGGGCAAATATCAGACTTATAAGGAAAATACCGGAACCGAAACATTGAATTATGGAACGCTGGTGGGACTGACCTACCGATTTAATCCACAGCATGAAATCAGTATGCAGTACCTCGGGAGCTGGGGCGGTGAAACAAAATCTACTCACCTAAATGGTCGATACGAATACACGGGTTTGCCAGGAGAGGTGAGAAGTACAACCTATTCGCTTAAACAGACGTTCAGAAACTTGAATACCTTCAATTTACAAGGAGAACACAAATTTTTAAAAGGTGATCTTTCTCCTCGTCTAAGTTACAATGTGGCCAGTTCAAAATCCAAACAGAATGATCCTGATTTTCGTTTCGCGAGTTTAGCAGACTATATCCCGCGTGGAGGAGGCTATTATAGCAGACCGGTCGTCGGCGCAAATAATGGTGAAACAGAAGAGGTGTATACTCAACATCTGTATGCCTTGACTTCAGGTTATGTCAATGGATTTGGCACCTATGGTATTATGCAGGCGGAGCCGAATGGCCGGAGATGGCGAAATCTGACAGAACAGAATTACAATTACAAAGCTGATATCAGCATTCCTTTCCGCTTATTAGGTCAGAAGCAAGAGTTCAAAACAGGGGTAAACTATTTGTTTCGGGATCGGGATTTTACAGAAAACCAGTTGTTCTTACCAGGATCGAATTTTACCAGAAATAAAGCATTACCGCTCTATGACGTTGAAGGTAATCTGAATCGTCTGGTCAGTAATGAAATCATTGGAGTGAAAATACCAGCAGCTGGTCAGGGTGAAGGAATGATGCCTATCGGCGGATTTTTATATAACAGTCAGAAATCGCCGAACAATTATACCGGTTATTTTGAAACCAATGCCCTATACGGTATGCTTGATCTAAAATTGACCGATCGTTTCCGTATGGCAGGGGGTGTTCGATTTGAAATGACCAATATTGGCTCTACAGTCGATACAGCTGGCGTGTTTTTGGATCCTTCATTGACAACAGGCGCTAATGGAGAAGCTCCAATACCGCTTAACCCGATTGATCCAAATTCGGTTTATAAAACTGGTTATAAGCCTTTTTACTCTTTGAATGCAACCTTTACCCTAAACGATAATATGAATTTCAGGGGCGCTGTCAATACGACCTTGGCAAGGCCGGAGCTTCGGGAAATAACCAATGTATTTGAATTTGATGCTTTTCAAATGGGATTGGTCGTTGGAAATCCAAATCTGAAAAATCAATGTACTCAAAATGCAGATTTTAGATGGGAATGGTTTCCGGCAAAAGGCGAGGTTATAGCCGTTTCGGCTTTTGGTAAGCGTATCGAAAACCAGTTGGTCAAGGTGTTTAATCTGGAAACTCAGGGATTGGCAGCTACTTACCCAGAATTTCCGACCATACAATTCCAGAATGATGTGAATGTAGGTAAAGTATGGGGTGTCGAGTTTGAAGTGGTTAAAAACTTGGGAACGTTGATCGATCCTTTACGCAATTTCTTCTTAGGCTCCAACCTCATGCTTGCTCAAAGTGAGATCCAAAAATCAGCAGCGCGCTATGAAGCTAATCGCTCGTTGGATCGACATTCACCAAAAAATAGCCCCCTGTTTGAACAAGCTCCCTATTCGATCAACGCTTGGTTAAATTATGATAATGATCAATCAGGAACAGATCTAACGATGACCTTTAATATGGTCGGCGAACGCTTGGTCCAGATCAATCTAACGGGTGAGCCAGATCTATATACACAGCCAGTGCCTTATCTGGACTTTGTATTTAGTCAACGGATCAATAAAAGAATTCAATTTAAGGGCTTTGCCAAAAATATCATGAATCCAGCGATTAAAACGGTGTATGCTAATCCGCAAACGGGAGGAAAATGGTACGGCAACGAGTACATCAACCGTAGTTATAAACGCGGTGCGGAAATCATGGTAGGCTTTACATATAATTTATTGTAGTCATGCGATATCAAAAATTAGACTTTAAACAGTACAAACGCGATCATACGCAACAAGCTTATTGGTTTCGCCTAGTGGATAACCACCTCATGTATGTGGCCATTTTATTTTTCACATTCGTGTTCACGGCCTGTCAGAAAGAAAAAATGGATATGGGTGTTGACAATCGGGCGGTAACGGAAAACCGTGAACGATCAAATGTGCGGATTATAAATATGGCTGGATTTAATCAGGTTATTTCAGGTAAAGATAGTTTAACCAATTTTATCGTACGTCGTCCAGACGCTCCAGATACTGATCGCTATCCGGGTACATCCTATTTTCCTGTAGACGGACGATTGGGTAAAAGCTGGGTAATTCCACAGGATCTCTTTAACCAACAGGATCAAGTAAAGCTTACGTTGGGGATACGTCATTATCAGGGGGCTTTAGATCGGGACATTACTTTTCAGGCTGCCAACGATTACCGTAAACCGATGGATTATTTCTTGATGCCTACGTTATTTATGGATGGACAACCGGATATAGTAGCGGTGCCACGTGCGGTTTCCGCTCCTTCAAAACCGGATCATTTTAAAATCCGAGTCGTCAATCTGGGTGGTCCTATCAAACATCAGACCATGGGCCTTTTGGGTATGCAGGAAGATATTACGGGGGCCGTATCTCTAGCGTATGCCGATGGTACATTGGTCAGTACACAAACCAATAATATACAGACAAATGCAGTAGCTTCTGATTATATTGAACTGCCTTATGGTACCTATCAGTTTAGGTTATTGCTCCAAGACGGAAGGCAGATTCCAGCTTTGGGAGCAGATACTTACGCATACACTGTCCTTCATCCGTCGACATCCACGATCGCTATCGATCATTCGAGCAATAGCAATTTGCATTACGCTCCCGTCACGACCTATCAACCCGGTGGCGTG
Source organism: Sphingobacterium sp. B16(2022) (assembly GCF_012030425.1). Lineage (GTDB taxonomy): Bacteria > Bacteroidota > Bacteroidia > Sphingobacteriales > Sphingobacteriaceae > Sphingobacterium > Sphingobacterium anhuiense. The sequence goes on from NZ_JAAUVN010000005.1 coordinate 320,406, forward strand.
TATACCTTGTTGGTTGCTCCCGGAGAATTTAATTACTACGTCGATGAAATCGGAAATACCTCTTCCTATTATCAGAATGCTTTTCAGGTATTGACCGATGTAGCAGCTCCTGCCAACCGGACCTATTCCCGTATTCAAGCAGCTAATGCGCGAGCAGGTCAACCGGTCAATTTTCGGGTTGATGGTAAACCACTAGCCGATGCTTTGGCTTTTGGTCAGGCCAGTAATTATCTCAATATGATTCAGGGAACACATAGGATAGAAGCATTGGATGCATCAGGCAAAGTATTGGCTTCTTTGGAGCAGGCGATGCAACCGGCACAAAATTATACCATTTGGCTTTATCCCCAACAAGATGGTAAACCTCAACTGCTATTAGTAGCCAATGACTTAAGTGGTTCGGTCTATACAGGAGCTCAGGATGATGCCAGTTTTGCCCGTTTACAATATCAGTTTTATTTCCCAAAACGCTTTTTAAACTTATCCATTGGAAATCCATATGTGACGTTTACCGTGGGCAATGGACAGTCTCCTGCCACGTCTTTCGATAATCGGGACGCGGTAGAAAATCTACAACCTGGAATTCCGAAGATGGAAAGACCATATATCGGATATCGAACACTCTATAATCCTTTTGAATTTATGGTCTATCGTTCTACACCTGATGTCGTTCCGGGTATTTGGGCAAGCGATATCAGCGTGTTGACACACGAAGCTTTTATCGCCAATAAAAAACTTTACGAGAAATCAGGACGCCCCGAACCCATACAGGAAGCAGGCGTATATACGGTTTCTCTTATTGGCAAGAGTGCAAAAGATGCTACTGCGACCGATAAAGCAAGAATGATTTTAGTTAAACATACCCGATAATGGAAGGCATAAGTATTCTTGTCTGACCATGATTTAAAAAAATATTGATATGAAAAATCAACGATTAACGATTTACTTAGCACTATGGCTGCTCTGTGTTTCCCTATTTACAAGTTGTAATAAGGTGGAATATACAGCCATCGCCGAACCTGCCTATCTACGGGTGTTCAACAACCTCAATTATGTTCAGACCTTAGGCAGTAAAGATGATAAAGTGCCCTATTTCTGTATGTTGATCAATCCTACCTTTGGTGTAGGAGGAGCAATAACAGGAGCCGAGATTGTAGGTGACTTTCTGGATAAAAGGGCAGCTTATGCACCCCCTTATCCCTCACATATCGGAAATAGTACCACAGTGGATAATCCAGAATATCCAGGTAAAGAAAATGTACTGGTAGGCCCTATCTTAAACGGATTTGATTTAAGCAGCTGGGCTCAAGTTCCGTCGGGAGACCTGCGCATTATTTTCGCCTATCGACCAAAGAACAGCATTCCTTTTTTGGAATTAGAAAGTCACCTGAAGACGGATGTTTTAATCGATACGGTGATCCATCTAGCAAGTAAAGAGGTGTATACCCTGCATCTGCTGCAAAAAGATTTTGTGACCAAAACGCATGGATTGCTCTTGCGTCAGGAGAATTTTCATAAACTGCCACTTTCTGATTCCTTGGTCTATGTCAATTTTTACAACATGAGTGCAACAGGCTTCTTAGAGGCCGATCTGACTTTGAAAGATGATGATTACTTATTGCGGAGTTTTAAAAATGGGATCAAAGACGAGATGAATATCTTTCTTTCGCTGTATGAAAGTCAAGAAAAACCTTTTGTTCAAGCACAGACAGTACCTGGTTATAAAGGTAAATTTTTAACGCGATTGACCCGTAATAATACCAACGCTGCGGTCAGTCCTTATGTGAGTTTTCCGCTGTGGGCAAGTAGTAAAAGTAACGGTATCCAGACTGATATCTGGCAACGGTTTGATTTCTTTATCCCAGGTATGGATATTACCAATAATCCTTTTTTCTCCGGTGATATCGCTACCGGAGGCAATTGGGCATCCGTGAACTGCCTGAAGAATGGCAAAGTATCATTAGAAGGATCTGATAATGGAACGCAGTTGCCGAACCTCTTGGTCAATGTGCATTCCGGCACCCATAATCCACAAACTTTTGCAACAGTCAACACATTAGAAGTGGTCAATGGCCGGATTTACCTGACCACCATTCAACGCAAATATGCACCACCAGTTTATTAACAGTTAGCTAGGAGATTTTAAATATGAACTATAAGATAATCGATAAGAGATGGTATCCAGTAAGGCAGTACGTATTATTTATGCTTTCGTTTTTCCTTTTCTCTTGTGAACATCCCGATTTAACGGTGGTCGTACCCAACGAGAACTTACGTCCAGCATCGGATTTTATCAAAAATAATTATGAAATGACCTTATTCAGTGCTGCGCTGGAAAAAGTGGGATTGGCATCAACATTAAATGAAAAGGGACCTTATACCGTTTTGGTGCCTACAGATGCCGCATTTAATGAATTAGGCATATTTAGACCTTCAGATTTTGATAAGATGAATCTGGACAGTTTAAAAAAAGTGATCCAATACCATATTCTTCCTCGCCGTATGCTCTTGCGGGATATCCCATCAAATGGGGTAGATGTGCGCTATGCCACGCTAGCCGGTTCGGAGTTATATGCTTCGCTAGGTTCGGTGGGACCAAATGGTGGTACGCCTACAAATGAGCTTTTTTTCAGTGGAGCAAAGGCGTCTAGAAAAGATGTGATTTTAGCCAATGGCGTTTTGTATGTTTTGGATAAAATGATGAAACCACAATTTGATACCTCTATTCAGGCTTGGTTGGCAGCACGTCCTACCTACCGTGTTTTTGTAAGTGGGTTGAAGAAATTTGGTTTATGGGATCAACTGGCAACGAATGGGCCCTTCACCATCTTTGCGCCGACCAATGAAGCATTGGAAGAAGTGGGTATTACCGAAGAAACATTACAGACATTAAGCCCAGAAAAATATCGTGCTGATGTGCTGTTTGGATCTTACCTCATCTATGACAAACACTTTTTTGTATCCGATGCTAAAGTCATGGGGATCATTGCGACTACTGGGGGCTATACCTATCAGTTAAAGAACAATCTGCATGAGATGAGTTTTGCTGCCGGAGAGGAGTACCCCAGTTTTATATTAAGTTACTACCTCAGATTACGTGCAGACCGTACCGTCACAGCACCCATAATTGCTCAAGTATCGTATGGAATCAGGGCAAAGATGGACTATCTGTGTCGTAATGGTGTGATACATGATCTTAATCAAGGATTGGTAAGACCTGAACAGGCTATTAAATAATATCACAAATTATGCTGATGAAAATGCAACAAATCAATACAATATATAGGCTGGCCTTTATGGGCTTGCTCATGACGCTGTTATTTGCCGCCTGTAAAAAAACAGAGTTTATGCCTGCAGCGGAAGGCGAGCAGGTCCCGTATAAACCTGATGCGACCGAGAGTGTTACCGAAATATTAGGTAAAAATCCGGATGCGACATTATTTTATACGGCTTGGAAAAAGAGCAGCATGGAGGAGAAAATCAAGGAAAAAGGAGGGAATACAACCTATACCTTGTTGGTTCCCAACAATGCGGCGATGATCGCATCGGGACTGACCGAAGCAAAGATTGCACAAATGCCACGGGCAGATGTAGACAGCCTCCTGTTATTTTATACGGTTTTGGGTATGATATCCCATGATGAACTTCGAGATAATAGTTTACCTGTAAAAAGTATGCTGATGAATCCGGGTTTACGAGTTCCTTTTTATGAAGGTGGAGTGGGATCAGGTCTTGGCCAACGATATGATCCCTACTATTACAAACATTATCTGGCTATACGCGATGAACAATTGCTGATCAATGGAAAGAAAACCGGTAAAATGAAGTATCAACCGGCACGTAATGGTGCACTTTATTTTTTGGAGCAAACCGTTACCAAACCGACAAAAACTGTTTTGGAAGCCTTGGAGCAGGATGGGCGTTTTACCATGTTTCTCGAATTGCAACGCCTTTCTGATGATGCTTTCGTGGAAGTGATGGTGACTCAAATGGAGCCTTTATTTGGCTATAAAATGTCACCTGAAGAATATTGGCAGAATTTTCCTGATGCGCGGGAGCCTTATACAAAAAAATGGCTAATTGGACCAACACCTAATCCCGATTATGCTGATCCCAACATCACCATTTCGACTTGGTTTGCTCCGACAGATGCCGCCTTTAAGCATGCTGGATTTAATTCTGTAGCAGAAATGCTTCAATTCAATGAGACTCGTGGTCATGTGTTTTTTGATGAAGGAACGTTTCAACCGACTGGTGGCTATCCTTTGGATAGTATCGTTAACTATCATCGGGATTGGGGACGTTTTTTTGCGATCCAGGATCCTAGTTATGGGTTAGCCTATCCCAATAGTACGGTATTTTTTAGTAATGATCTGACTGCAGACTTCTTACAGGATTATTACGTCAATATCGGTGGAAATGCGCAGGTGCAGTATGCCTATAAAAATCCTTTCGCTTTTACAGCATCCAATGGAAAGCTATCCATGACCATAAAAGAAAGTGGCGGTACACCTGTACAGATCATCGAAACAGATATCAATACCCTCAATGGACCGATACATGTTGCTGACAATCTGCTGTTGCCTAAGGGATTTAAATTAAAGTAGACGCTTAAATCGTATGGAAACTGAAAAATAACAAGATATCGATACGATTTCAGGTGAACGCTGAATAACAAAACGAGCTGGTAAGCTCATGATTAATAAACGATAGATGAAACTACAGCTAAGATATTATAAGCAATTGGGGATATTGCTTTTTGCAACTTTCATGGTTACCTCATGTAAAAAGGACGAGGTACTGAATAGTCATGACAATAATAGGGTCAATTTGGTCATAGCCGACAACTTTAATCTGTCTAGTTTTAGTGCTGTTTTACGTAAAAGCGGCATGGATAAAGTTTTACAGGACGGAGAAGGGCCCTATACCTTATTGGCACCTTCCGATGCGGCTTTTTCAGCAGCAGGTTATGGCGATGCGGTATCAGTTTTGGCGGGAAATACGAAAGTGATCAGCAGAATTGCTCATTATCATATGTTGGATGGTAAATATGAGTTAAATAAACTTCCTTTTTTGTTTAATCAGGAATTACGCACGCGCGGAGGAAAAATGTATGCGACCCATTGGTTAAAGGGAGGGGATACGGTATTGACGCTCAACGGCTCACGTGTACTGGCTCAAAACATCGCCGCATCCAATGGACTGATTCAGGTCTTAGATCGGGTGCTGACGCCCTATGTGCACGATTTGATTGGAAATGCTATTGCTGCTGACCCCAGTATCACCTTGTTTGCACAAGCCTTAAAGACTTCGGGAGTTCTACAGACCATAAGTGATGCGGGTCCATATACCGTATTTGCTCCTAATAATGCAGCGATGCAAGCTTTAGGGTATAGTACGGTACAGCAGATTCTGTTGGCAGATCCGGTCAAACTCCGAAGTTTTTTGCTCTACCATATTGTGAAGGATAGACGTTTTGTATACGACTATATTCTGAGTACGGGTGCTTCAAATAAGGCGCAACAGGGCATGATGGACGGTAATAGCATCACCATCTCACTGGTATCAAATCCAAATGCTCCTAATTCTTTTCAAGGGATCAGCTTACGTGGAATAGGGAATACTTCAGAGATTAAATTACTGAAACAAGATATGTTAAGTGGAAATGGGGTATTACATGTGATCGATGGCGGTTTACGGATTACCCAATAATCAAACTAGGATTAGCTAAAAGAAATTAAAATGAATATTTATATCAATAGGAAGCCCAGATCAGGTCTATTTTCAGGGAAAGATATGCTTTGGAGGATACACATACAAGTTGCCTTATGGTGTCTCGTCTTTTTTATGAGCACCTCTGGTTTTGCACAGGAAACATCTGGTGCTTTAACAGGGCGTGTGCAACATGTCGATGGGCATGCTGTTGCAGGCGCTTCAATTCTGGCTGTACATACCCCATCGGGGACACGCTATTCGCTCGCTACCGATAAAGATGGGCGCTATACCTTAAACAATCTGCGTATTGGTGGACCCTATACGGTGACCGTGAGTATGGTCGGTATGCAAAGTGATACACGTACGGATATTCAAATCCGTCTTGGTGCGGCACAGGAACTCAATTTACAAGTGCGGGAAGGTAGTCAAGCTTTGGCCGAAGTTGCTGTAACTGGACGTTCGCAGAGACAACGTGTGGATACGTATGGCGCAGGGCGCAATATCAGTGCTGAGCAAGTGCGCAATATGCCTACGGTGAGTCGTTCGATTACAGATGTGACCCGCCTGACACCACAAGGAAGTCGAGACAATAGTTTCGGAGGAACTAATTTCAGGTATAATAACGTCACTGTAGATGGGGCCGTCAATAACGATGCGATCGGTTTTTCACCCTCTTTGGGTGGACAGACGGGGACTTCAGGAATGGCTGGAAGCAGTACGCGTACCAACCCGATCTCCATGGATGCCATACAGGACATGCAGGTCTATCTGGCACCCTACGATGTTAAAATCGGAAATTTTACGGGAGGTTCGGTCAATGCCGTAACTCGAAGCGGTACCAATAAAATCGAAGGCTCAGTCTATGGATATGGACGCAATGCTGCTTTAACGGGTAAAGACCGTGTGGGAAGTCTCGGTAAAATGGATCATGATTTTTATGACTACCAGTCCGGATTTAGAATTGGTTTTCCAATTATAAAAGATAAACTTTTCTTCTTTAGTAATGAAGAGATCACCTGTCGTCAAGATCCTACACAACTGTATGCAGGTACTACCGAGACAGCCCATATTCTGAGTGAGGATGATGTCAAATCGATTGCTACAGCAGTGGGTAGCCGCTATGGAGATGTATTTGATGCAGGTACAGCCGGTAAGTACACAAACTGGTCAAAATCCACTAAGTTTTTTAACCGTATCGACTGGAATATCAATGATAGACATCAATTAGCCATTCGTAATAACACGATTTTTAGCAGTGCCACTCACATGGACCGGGATCAACAGGATTTCCGCTTTTCGAGTATGGCGTTTAAGCAAACGAATAATCAAAGCAGTACAGTAGCTGAATTGAAAAGCCGCTTTAGCAATAATCTTTCTGCTAATGCAGTACTGGGGTTTACCGTAGTAAACGATAGACGGGATCCGTTGAGCGACCCTACTCTTCCACAGGTTCAGATTCAGGGACGTACTCCAGGTACGACAATTTACCTGGGAACTGACCGTGAAGCCAGTATTTTTGATATGCAACAGCGGACATGGGAACTAACGGCAAATCTGAACTGGAACCTTGGCCGGCATAAACTCCTTTTTGGTACGCATAACGAGCTTTACCGTATTCGCTATGGTTTTGTGAATGCTTGGAATGGACGTGTAGACTATAATAGTATTGACGATTTTTTAAATAATAATCCTTATCGCGTACGTGGTAGTTACAACTACAAGAACAATACGCGGGATTATATTCTAGGTAATCCTGCCGCAGATTTTGGAATCAATATGTACAGTCTTTATGTACAGGATGAGATCAGAGTAAGTGATCATTTTCGTGTTACACCGGGTTTACGTGCCGATTTTACGCAGTTGCCCGATATGCCTGTGCTTAGTGATAAGGTTCGTCATATACAGTCCGATCCGTACTTTGGTACAACTTATAATTATACGCCTTTGTCTCGGATTTCAAATGATTTTCTTAATCGCGTACAGCTTTCACCCCGTGTGGGATTCCGTTGGGAAGTGCTGGAAGATCAAAGTTTAGTATTACGCGGTGGAGCAGGACTTTTTACAGGACGTATTCCCTTTGCATGGTTGGCATATGCTTATTATAATACAGGGGACAGCTATGGTGCTTTTGATCAGCGTGCAGATCAGAAACCTTTTGCTCCGGGAAGTGATGCGATTAAACCCAGCCGCAATGGATTGGCCGATTTTATTGCCGCAAATGGAGCTGTAGTAAATGATCCGAAGAGTGGTAAAACGCAGGTTGATCTGGTTGATAATGGCTTTACAATGCCTCAGGTACTGCGTGGTAGTCTGGGTATTGACTATGAAACAGCGAACAACTGGAAGTTTACAGTCGAAGGTTTGTATACCAAAAATATCAGCGATGTGCTCTTTCAACAGTTGAATGTCCATGATAATCCACTTTATTATGGTTATGATATTCATCAACAGCAACCGGTGTATCAGGGTGCGGTTGATGATCGTTTCTCGAATATTTATGTATTGAGCAATACCGATCAGGGCTACCGTTATAACATCACGGGGACAATCAGCAAGCGAATGAAGAATTTTAATGGAACAGCGAGTTATACGTACGGAGAATCAAAGGATTTGAGCAACGGGGTGCGTAATTCTATGGAATCAAATTGGCAACTGAACCAATCGCTTATACCAAACAATCCAAAGTTAGCCTATAGTAATTTTGATATCCGCCACCGCATCGTTTCCAGTATCAGTTACGATCATTATTGGCGAACGGCTGGAAAAACAAACATCACCTTGTTTATCAGTGCACAATCGGGCTCTCCCTTTACTTATGGCATAGTAAACAACAGTATTCAAGGATTACCACAACAGGTGAGTTTAGTCTATGTACCAAATCCGGAGGAAGCAATCCGTTATTTTAAAGATATTCCTAGTGGAAACACGGCGGTACAACAAGCTGAAGCATTTAACAAGTACATCGATGGCAATGCTTATCTCAGCAGCAGAAGAGGAGATTTTACGGAACGTAATAGGGGACGTACACCTTGGAATGTGCAAGCGGATCTCCGCATTGCGCATGATTTGCCTGTGAGCACTAAAAAAGGACAGTTTATTACGATTTCTGCCGATGTGGTCAATGTGACAAACCTGCTGTACAAAAAGTGGGGAGTACAGTATTTTTCTCCTAATACATTCAATTCGACAAGTAGCGTGGGTTTGACACCGACCTTGTTTCCACCACAGCAAAATAATGGAAACTGGCCCGTATTTACGTTCAATGAACCTGGACAAACCTATAGTATTGATTATTTCAATTCAAGAGCACAGATTCAATTAGGGGTTCGGTATACATTTTAGGTTCTTGCAGTTTATGGGATTTTAACTCCTAATGACGGTAATGACCTGAACGGTGAGGAGGATAATAATGAAAAAAGATAGTATATGGATATTCCATATGATTAAATAAAAAATGAAAGTCATGAAAATATGGACAAAATATAGCCTCGGTATCATCCTTTTTATTTTGATACTTGCAGGTTTTGCAGGTTGTGAAAAGAAGGAAGGTATACTTCCTGAGACAGCAGTGAAAATAACGCAGTATTATCCAAATTCAGGAAAAGAGGGGACGCTTGTCACCATCGCAGGAGAGGGATTTGGTACAACACTTGAAGCGTATAAAGCAACAGTAAATGGTAAAGATGCCACTGTGATCAGTGCGACTGCAACAGCTATAGTGGTTCGTATGCCCACAGGTGGGAATACAGGTAAATTGGTGTTGAGCTATAATAACCAGATCATGGATGTAGGTACATATACCTATCAAGATTTAAGTGTTCGGCAAGTATTTCCTGCAAATGGTCCTGCTGGTTCTCAAATACGCATTGGAGGTACTGGATTTGGAAGTGTCAGTAATCCGGCGGAAGTCTTTATTAATGAAAAAAAAGCTTTGGTCGTCAGCATTAGTGATACGCTGATCGTAGCAGAAGTGCCCAATGAGGCTGGTTCTGGATCTGTAATTGTTAAGGTGGATGGGATGAATGCAAAAGGGCAAACCTTCACTTATCAGGCAATAAAGGGTATCAAACCTTTGACAGGAGGGAAAGATACACGTGTAGTGATCTCAGGAGAAGGTTTTGAGCAACTGACTACCAATAATATTGTTGAATTTAATGGTAAGAAAGCTCTTGTCGTTGAATCTACCCCAGAGCGTTTGGTCGTAAAGGTTCCAGATGGAGTAACAACAGGTCCTTTATCGGTTAATATCAATAACCAAAAAACAATAGGTCCATCTTTTACCGTTGTGGATAAACCTGTTATTCAAACTGTAACACCGCTAAGTGGTCCAAAGGGGGCACAAATGACGATTAGTGGATCTTTATTTAGTAAAGAGTTGGATGAAAACCAAGTATATATCAACAATATATTGATACCGTTGACCTCAGCTAATGAAACGGAACTGAAACTAACCGTTCCAGGAGGTACTGGGTCAGGCGTTATCCGTGTTGTGGTGAACGATCAGGTGAGTAATGGTCCACAGTTTAAAGATCAAAATCTGGGGATTACTGCGATGACACCAGACAACGGATTGACTGGTACCAGTGTGACGATTAGAGGCACAGGTTTTAGCACAACAGCATCTGAAAATAAAGTGTATTTCAATGGCGTATCAGCGCTGGTAAAAACAGCGACGGAGAATAGTTTAGTACTTGAAGCACCTCTAGGATTAAGCACTGGAAATGTGAAAGTGGTTGTTGGCGGGCAGGAAGCCCTCGCTCCGCAATTGTTTAAACGAGCAGGTGTGATGACTTTGGCGGGTGGACCTAACAGTAATACTTTTGCAGGATATATGTCTGCCATTGCTACCGACCAGCAGGGCAATATCTATGTAACCGATACAAATAATAAACAGGTGAAAAAAATAACGCCTTCGGGAGCTGTTTCAATTTTGCAGGTCAATGGAGCCGATGCGGTTTTTGTCAAACCTTATGGCATCGTCATCGATAAGCAGAATACCATGTATGTGAGTGATCAGGGAACCAATCAGGTGATCAAGATTACATCAGCTGGTCAACGTTCGGTCCACACTTCGGGATTTGCACCCGGGCATATGAGTATTGACGATGCTGGAAATCTGTATGTCAATATCAATGGATTTGCTGCAGGAGTCAATAAGGTCAATCCAACAGGAAATTATAGTAAACTTAATGGCACAGGTTGGGTGACAACCCGCACCGTGGTGGATGCTTTAGGAAATTACTACTACCCAGATCAAAATGCCATCAGTGGGAATGGTTTGATGCGTAGGGGAGCTGATGGTATAACGATGAATGCATGGATCGGTTTTTCAGAGGCAGGCTATGCGGATGGTATTGGAAGTGCTGCACGCTTTCAGGGGATTAGTAGTATTGTCCTTTTTGGAGGTAATACCATGTACGCTACGGATAACTTTAATTATGCATTACGAGAAATTGATGTAGCAACTCGAAAGGTATCCACTATTTTCAAGGCGAACAACCGTGGATATATAGATGGATCTTTAGTAGAGTCACGCTTTGGAGCTTTGGCCGATATGGCGGTAGACAAGAATGGTAATATTTATATCTTGGATCCGGACAATAAAGCAATCCGGAAGGTTTTCTTGAAATAGGAGCGAAATTATAATTAATATTAAAAGGTAATACAATCTAAGAAAGTGAACGTACGTTCACTTTCTTAGATTGTATTTTTGTTCTATAACCATTACTTGATATTCAGTCATATATTAAAATTACTTTATCGATGGTTTTATTAACTCTGCTACCACAAACTCTACCCTGAGATAGAAAGTTGGCTCAGTTCCACCCCGCACACTAGCTTGAGCCTCCACTAGATCGAACCCGATCGAGGCTTCTTTCGAATCTAGCCGAAATAAAAAAAGCTTCACATTTCTGTGAAGCTTTTTGTGATCCCGCTGGGATTCGAACCCAGGACCCATACATTAAAAGTGTATTGCTCTACCAGCTGAGCTACGGAATCTTACTCTTTTTTTGAAGTTTCCTTCGTTGTTTGGAGTGATGCAAAGGTAGAAAAATCCCTGAGATATGCCAAGTATATCTTGCGAATATTCCTTAAATCCTTTATTTTGAGGGAGAATATTTTTTTTATCTAGGATTTTTGTTGCTTTCTGGGAGCATATTTCATTAAAATATGCTTCTGATTATCCATATTAATATTTTTTAAACACACATAAAATTGTTTTTTTTCTAAAAAAGTATATCCCAAATACCTGCGGATTGTTCCAATATAACGAGAGCATGGGCATTATTAAACAGTATTTCATAATAATTTTGTTGAACTTCAATATAGGTTCTCTGTGCATGGAGTACTTCAAGTAAACTAGAATCACCTCGTTTGTAGCCGTAGAGTTTCCCCGTTAAGATAGCTTTAGCATCGTCAAGAATACCACTGTTGAACTGCTGGAGTTGCTTTTGAGTCGCTTCATAGTTATAAAATGCTTGCTTAACTTCTGTTTGCACCTGTAGTTCAATCTCTTGATGTTGTAATCCAGCTTGTTGGGCAGTATAAAATGCCTCCTTAAGTTCTCCTTTCCTATGATTTGAAAATTTCAAAGGAATTCTTATTCCAAAATTTGATGAAGTGAAAGCTGGACTGGGAGCTAACTCATTGCGGGCTTCTGCATTGCGCGTAATACCTGTCGTTATTCCTAAATCTAGTACCCGATTTACTTTTGTAAGACGGATCATTTTTTCTGACACATCTTTATTTTGTAATGCATACAGTAGATCTGCACGGTTTGATAGTGCATGGACTATAAGGTCATCAAGATAAAAAGACCGGTCAAATGTAGAAAAATTCACCAATGCCATCTGTGTAAGTACAGCATGTTTACTCCCCATCAGTAAATTGAGGCTACTCAACGATCCTTTCCAATTTCCGATGGACTGAACTGCTTCATTCCATATGGATTTAGCCTCAAGTTTACTTTGTTTGGCATCAATAGCAGTAATTGTACCTAATTTGGCACGTAAACTGTCCGATTTTGCAAGTTCATCCATCGTTTCATAGGAATTGAACTTTAATTTCATCAGTTGCTCATGATGGATTGCGGTTAAATATTGTACAGTAGCATCGGCTCGGAGATTCCTGAAGTAATCCTGCAATATATATTTGCTAAGTTCAGATTCACTTTTTGCCAGATCAACGCGTGCTTTCCGTTTTCCGCCAAGTTCGAGGGTCCAGTCCAGTCCGATATTGTATCCGTACCCCATCTTCATCTTATGCTGGTCGTTATTAAATACATCAGCGGTAAATTCTGGATCAGGAATTATTTTGGATTTTTCAATATTTGCTTCAGCAATATTGATATTTAACTTTTCTGCCGCATAAGCTATGTTATTTTGAGCAACAGCTTTTATAAAATCGGGATAAGTAATCTCTTTTTGAATATCTGCGTCAATCTGAGCTTGAGTAATTACACTTAAGACTAAAGTAAAATATAATAGTAGAAAGTGTTTTTTATGGATGTTTTTAAGACGTAACATGTGATGGTATTTTTGAGATGAAAACTAATTATGTTTTTTGTCTGCATTTATTTTCTCTAATAGATAATATAATGATGGCAATGCATAGAGGGTTATCACGGTAGCGAAGAATAATCCGTAAACAATGACAGTTGCTAATGGTCTTTGAACATCAGATCCAATACCTGTGGCCAATGAAGCAGGAAGAAGCCCCAAGATGGCTACAGTGGCAGTCATGATTACTGGTCTGAAACGATGTTGAGCGCCTTCTATTACGGCTTCTTTTAAAGCATACCCTTTTTTTCTTAATGCATTGAACTGTGTGATCATCAGTACACCATTTTGAATTGCAACACCAAAGAGTGCTATAAATCCGACTACTGAAGATACATTGAGGGTGATAGCGCGAATATTTAATGCAAGCATACCTCCAAATATGGCAAGCGGTACAACACTCATCAATAACCCGGCTTGTGAGAAGCTTCCAAAAGCGCCGTATAGTAGTATAAACATTAATGCTAGTGCCATAGGAACAATAATAGCCAAATGCTGATATGCGCGATTTTGATTTTCAAATTGACCGCCCCATTTTATTTTTATGTCGTTGTGGTCATATTTGATATCTTTTTCAATTTTAGCTTGTGCTTCTTTGAGAAAGGAAGTAAGATCATTTCCGCGTAGATTTAACCGCACTGTCAAATGTCTCTTATTCATCTCACGAGCGATTGTGCTTTCTCCGGTATTGAGTTTTATTGTCGCTACTTGTGATAGGGGAATTTTGGCTCCGGATTCATTTGTCAACATTAGATTTCCTATTTTTTCAGGGGTATTGCGACTTGCTTCATGATAACGGCAGATAATATCGTATACCTTTCCCTCTTGAAATATTTGGGAAACCGCTTTTCCGCCGATAGCTGTTTCAATAAGGTCGGAGACATCGGCGACATTTAAACCATATTGTGCTATTTTATAACGGTCTGCTTTTATCTGTAGTTGCGGCAATGGAGGTTCTTGATCGATCGCTAAATCTACAGCACCTTTTACTTTTCGCAACGTAATCAAGACCTCATCTGCTATTCTTCGGATTTCCTTAAAGTCTTCTCCATATATCTTAACGACGAGCTCACTATGCGCCCCCGCAATTTTATCCATCACTCCATCAATCATTGGTTGTGAAAAAGCAACGTCATATCCGGGCATCTGTTTGTATTCAGCAGCCAATTCCTCAATTAGATCAGCTTTGGTTTTCCCATTTTTCCACTGTTTGTAAGGAAGTAAGCCAACACTGCATTCAAAATGAGAGGGAGTCCATGCATCTGTACCATCATCATTGCGACCTGCTTGGATCATCACATATGTAACCTCATCATATTGAAGTGTTCGCGCACGTAGTGAATCACTCATTTCCTTTGATTTTTCAACTGTGATTCCGGGAGGCAGTGATACTTGCAACCAGATGGATCCTTCATCTAAGGGAGGCAGAAAATCTTTACCAACAGTACATGTTAATATGATTGCACCTGCAAAAATGATTATTAAAGGCATGAATACTCTCTTTGGACGCTTTAATAAATGCTGGATTTGTCTGTGATATCCTACAGTTAATTTTTCTAACCATTTGTTGTGATATACTTTTTGAGGCTTACGATAAACAACATAAGCGAGTCCAGGTATTAGGAATAGAGCAACTATTAACGCACCCAACAATGCATAACCTACTGTAAAAGCCATAGGAGTAAATAACTTTTTTTCTACACGTTCAAATGCAAATAGGGGAATATAAGCCGTGATTATAATGATTGTTGCAAAAAATATGGGTTTAGCCATTTGCTTTACAATAGAAGCAATACCTAATTCTGTGAGTTGTTCATCTTCATTCTCTTCTCTTTTTTTCAAGATAGCTTCCATCATGACAATGGCCCCATCGACTATAATACCAAAATCGATGGCACCCAATGACAACAAGTTAGCCGGAACATGCGTAAAGTGCATCAGGATAAAAGCTGTCAACAGAGCGATAGGTATGGTAATAGCAACTAACAGCGCTCCACGCCAGCTACCAAGGAATATGATGAGTACAATAATAACCAAACCCATTCCCTCTAATAAGGTGTGGGAAACGGTAGTTAAGGTTGTTTCTACAAGTTGAGTACGATCCATGAACGGATGAATCTGTACTCCCGCAGGTAAGATGGTATTGTTTAATTCATCAATAGCTTGATTGACGCCCTCTAAAACGACAGAAGGGTTTTGGCCTTTAAGTAATAGCACAATTCCCTCAATATTGTCGGAATAGTTTGCTCCACGTTTATCAGAATAGCCTAAAGCGCCTTTTCTTTCAAGATTTCCGTATTTGATCTGACCGATATCTTTCATGAAAATAGCTGTTCCTTGTCGGGATTTAACTACTATATTTCCGATGTCTTCCAATGTCCTGAGAAGTCCGATTCCTCTAATGACGTAAGATTGGTCTCCTCTATTCATAACACTTCCACCTGCATTGGTGTTGTTTGTTTCAATTTTGTTCACTACCTCGCTTAGGGCTAGACCATATTGTTCCAGTTTAATGGGATCAATCTCAACTTGAAATTGTGTCGTAATACCTCCAAAATTTGTAACATCAACTACTCCAGACACTTGCTTGATACGGGGTATAATGACAAATGTCTGCAGATCGGTGAGTTCGCGTAGATCATGTGATTTACTTTCGATGATGTACCGAAATATTTCTCCTGTTGGAGAAGTTAAAGGGTCAAGATTTGCGGCTGCGTTATAAGGCAGTTCCAGATCCGTCAACCGTTCTTGAATACGGGCGCGTGCGAAATAATCGTCTGTTCCATCTTGAAAAACAATTGTAACCATAGACAGTCCAAAAGTACTTTTACTCCGCATAACGTGCATACCTGGTAAACCATTGATAGCTCTTTCTATCGGAATAGTAATTTGCTGCTCTACTTCCTCTGCAGCAAGTCCAGGTACTTGTGTCACAATCTGAGAACTTACATCGCCTATATCAGGATACGCTTCAATGGAAAGCTGTGTCCAAGAATAATATCCAAAAAAGGTTAATAGAATAAAAAGAGCCAAGACCAACCAACGTTTGGCTATAGTATTGTTGAATATATTTTTCATTAGAATAGAGTTGATTAAAGTTGCGATGCACCAATCAGAAAGTCATTAATTTATCTTAGCTTTTCAGCGATGTTTTCATAGCTAGACTTATTTCAATAGATCTCCAAATGCAATTCACAGCGTAATTGATTTCATTGGAATGATATACTTGAGAATGTACCAGCAGTTTTTATGATTTTATGTGAATAAACTTTCTTCGAAATACTATTTATTTTGCATTTAATAGATAAAATGCACCCTCACTGATAATATTGTCTCCTGCTTGCAGACCTGATAAAATCTGTACCTGATCTTTATCTGTGATACCTGTTTCGACGTAGCGTCTGAGATATTTATCTTTCCCAATTGCTAAGAACACATAGCTTTGATCATTATATTGTAGTAAGGATTTTGCAGGAATGAACGCAGCATCAGAAGCTTTTTTAGTAAAGTTGACATTCACATACATGCCTGGTTTTAATAAACGATCGGGATTGTGACATTCAATAAGTATTTGGACACTTCGGGTATCTTCATTTACAATTTCATCGATGTGATAAATGGTTCCCTTTATCTTATCATCAGGAAAGGCTATTGTAGCAATTTCGGCTAAATCTAATTTATTTATAAGGTTTAGATTTTGTTCTTTAACCATTCCAACTACCCAGACAGTGTTCAGTTCGGCTACTTTAGCAAGGGGTAAATCATCCGATTTAATGTATTGTCCCAGAACAATGTCATTGCTGATAACTTCACCACTAATAGGCGATCGGATAATAATTGGCTGTCCTAAAACTAGTTTTTCAGTATCTACATTGAAGAATCTAAGCGAAGCAGACGTATTTTGATATTCTTTCTCTGTAATTTCGTACTGGGCCCTGGCCTCTTCGACATCTTTATCAGTTCCTACACCATGTTGTTTAAGATCTTGTTGTCGCTTTAGAATCAATCTAGCATTTTGATAAGCTGTTTTTGCCTGAAAGTATAGCTTTTGAGTTTCAATAAATTCCGGAGATATCAGTTCATAAAGAGGAGTTCCAGGTTTTGTTTTCATTCCTAATTTGAGATGTACTGCTGAAACACGTCCTGAAAATGGAGAACCGATTTCAGCATAGAGATTTGGAATAGCTTTCACTGTCCCGGCTGTAATGAGCTCCAGTTGATGTGCTTGTTTGAGAACAGTACATGTCTTTAATTGTGATTTTACCTTTCCTTGGACTTGAATGGTATCACCTTTTTGTGTGAAATCTTCAGTAATTTCTTCATCAACTTTTGTATGACATCCCATTAGACTAAGAGAAAGTACAGAAATGATGAGAATCTGTATTAAGTGACTATGTTTTTTTGTAATTGTGGTTTTCATCGCCAAGAATTTTAAATTAACATTTATTTGTGCCTAAGTGATATTTCTCCATGAGGAGCATCTTTATCGCTGTTTTTGAACATTGCAAAGGTGCTTAGGTTGTAGGAGTATAGCAGTTAGAAGACGAATAGAAAATTATTAGAAAATTATTAGAATGATTTACGAGATGCTCAGCTTAGCAGAGCAGATTTTGATCAATTTGTTTTAATATTTGAGTTTGATGGTGCTCAAGATAGGGTTAAGCTGATTGAAGTGTTGTATGGCTATAATTTATAGAGAAATTAAAGCATAGCATTTTTTGGATTACGACTGGGCTGTAATAATTTGTTTGGCAGTTAGGTCTGTTTAAGTGGTCGAACTGCGTTAAATCATTAGCAATGTGGTAAGGTTAAGATGAAAGTTGTTCCTTCATTCTCTTTTGAAATGACCGAGATGTTGCCATTATGCAGTGCAATAATTTTTTGTGTCAATGCAAGTCCAATGCCGTGTCCATAAGTATAGTCTTTGTTTTTACCACGATAAAATGGACTAAAAATCTGTGGTAGATCTTCTGTTGCAATTCCAATTCCTAAATCAACAAATTTTAGCACTATATTTTGGCTGTCAAATAGAACAGAAACAGTACAACGAGGTGGGATAGAGAATTTACAACCATTTTCGAAAAGATTGCTACAGGCCACTTTTAACAAGTATTCATTACCATTTATGGAGATTTGATTGTCGTTTTCAAAATCGTCATCAAAGTGTATGTCAATTTTATATTCGGGATTGGTTTTTTTAACCTGTTGTCTGGCATCTAACAAAAGCTCGTCCACTCGTATGGGTTTAAATGCAATTTCGGCAGGATCGTAACTAGCTTTTGCTAGATCAAGGAGGCTATTGCACAAACGGGCCAATTTGTTTGAGTCATTTAATGCATGATTAATTGCGTTCTTATAATCGTCTATCCCTCGATCCTTACTCATTGATAATTCCAGTTCAGTAATAATAGCCGCAAGTGGTGTGCGTAATTCATGAGAGATGTTCGATACAAAATGTTTCTGTGCGTCAAATGAGTTTTCTAAGCGATCCAACATATCGTTGAAGGTATCGGCAAGCTCAGATAGTTCATCTTTATTGTCATTATTTGATAAACGTAGATCAAGATTGGTAGCAGAAATATTTCGTGCTTTTTCACTCATGGCACGAACAGGTTCAAATGCTTTCTTAGAGAAAAAAATACCTGCTACGAGAATAAACAAAATTGAAATAATAAAAACAATAATGCTATTATTTAATAAATTATGGAGTTTACTATAACCATATTGGTCATAAGCGGCCGCAGTAACAATATATCTTTTACCTTGATAAACATACTGAAGACCTATAACTTGCCAGTCCTGCTGATAAAATTTGATTTCACCTTTTTGGTAAATTTCATCAAACATAGGTTTTGTTTCTTTGACAAAATCGATATCCACAGCGTCATGATAGATTAAATCAAATTTGGTATCATAAATAGCAACCTCAACCTCATTCAATATTTTTCTATTATTATGGTAGATATCTTGCAAAATCTTTTTGTCTACATGAGCATTTAGAAAAAGATTGGCTTTGGTGATCGCTTCTTTTTGGAGTAGATTGTAAAATTCTATCTGTCTGTTTTCCTTTGCAGATAGATAGATTACAGTAGCAAACAAACTAAGAATAATTGCTGTAATGAGGGTAAATAGAAAAACTAGACGTGTTCTTATTTTCATAGTTCTTTTTTCAAAATGAAACCCATTCCGGATTTTGTATGGATGAGTTTCTTGTCAAAATTACGGTCTATTTTTTTTCTGAGGTAGTTGATGTATACATCGATGAAGTTCGTGCCGGTATCAAAATGGGTTTCCCACACTTTATCTGCAATTTCGACCCGAGACAATACTCTGTTGGGATTTTGCATCAGGTATTCCAGCAGTTTAAACTCTTTAGGTGTTAAATTAATCTCTTGCTGACTACGTTTTACAATTTTGGTATGTAGATTCATTTCGAGATCTTCAAAGTGTAAAACAAAATTGAGATTACCAGTTGTTTTTTGACGACGCTTTAATAATGCTCTAATACGGACTAAAAGTTCGCGCATTTCAAATGGCTTTACTAAATAATCGTCAGCTCCGGCATCGAACCCTTCTATTTTATCATCTGTAGTTCCTAGTGCTGTCAGCATAATGATTGGAAGATCTGGATTTATTTGTCTGATTTGCTTACAAAGGTCTAAACCATCCAGCTTGGGTAAGATGATATCCGTAATGATTAAGTCAAAATGATCTTGGGAAAAAAGCTTTTTACCTGATAATCCATCATAAGCTAATACGGTTTCAAAATCCTGTTCATCCAGTCCTCTCTTTATGAGTTCTGCTACGCGCTGATCATCTTCTATAATTAATATTTTCATGGAGTATACGTTATTTATCAGTTGAAACCATCATCGATATTTAATTCATAAACTGTTTTTTACTATGGCGCGCTAAACACATGATGGTTTAATAAATACAAACTTACCATTTAAGATGTTATTATCGTAAAATACCATAAGCAGGTAACCTTGGTCTCTTATCTATATGGAGATTATAATAGTTCATGTATATTCTAAATCCGTGTTGAATTGAAAAGTTGTTTTGGACTAGATTTTAATAAAATTATTATTCAGAAGAAAGTGTTATGTAACACATAGTTATCTTAAATTAACTTTTAAGGTGTTTTTGATGATCTATATGGAAATTTCATATATGATTTCAGTAACTTTGATTTGTTGCAACAAAGTAATTTCAAAATGTCGAATGAATAAAATTATGACTTCGAAACTCCTTTATCGCAAAATGCATTATTGATATAATCTAATGAAATTTGAATTTGAAAAAGATACAAAAAAACAATTAAATTGAGTTTATTTCAAAAAATAATATTTAAGGGCCTACCAAATTTATATTCTAATTACGCTATACAATTTTAGGTTTTTAATGATTTAGAATTCAATAAAATAGTTCATTTTTAATATTTTTATATATAGTGAACAGCTTTTGATTATATTGATTATTTTTGAATCTTAATCGAATAATTAACTGTCCATGGCACTAATATTTAAAGAGGGACGTCCTGTGGTCAGGTTAAGAGCGTTTCGTGCAATCGATGATCCTAAAACTTGCGAACGTTTTATAGAGGGACATGCACATGTTTTAACGGCCATAGGTGTGAAAAAAGTTACATCATCCAAAAATGATTGGATGTATAACCCTGCTGCTTTCGTTTTGATTGTAGAATCTCTGGATGGAGAAAATGTATACGGAGGTGCAAGGATACATGTTTCAGGAGGATCCCAACCTCTTCCTATCGAGGAGGCGACAGGAAACATGGACGCTAAAATCTTTGATTTGGTATGGGACTATGCACAAGAAGGTACAGGCGAGGGCTGTGGGCTATGGAATTCAAGGGAAATTGCGGGCTATGGTATTGGAAGTATTTTTTTAACTAGAGCTGCAATTGCAATTGCACCACAAATAGGTATAAAATCATTATTTGCTTTATGTGCTCCATACACGATTAATTTAACAAAATGTGTGGGCTATCGTTTGGAAAGTGGGGTTGGAAATAACGGCACATTTTATTATCCTAAGCTGGATCTTCTTGCAACAACGATGATTCTAGATGACGTTAATAATCTTGAATTAGCTTCTGAAGAAGATAGAAAGGCTATTTTAGAATTACGTAATCGTGGAAATGTTGTTAGAATTGAGGAATTGCGCTCCAAGGAGATTGAGATACATTATATGTTGCAACTGGATAACATGGACCGATGGAACTTGAGTGAAGTCATCAAGCAGATGAGCAAACAGAAAACTAACAATGATTTTTTTGATGAGAATAATCTCAATATACTTTGATAATATAAAATGTACGAAAAACATTATAATCTAGACTATTTAACTGAGACACTGAAAATATTGAGTGGAGTTAAACAAAAATCTTATACCTATTTTAATGATATCCCTGAGGGAGGAACGATTGTTGATTTAGGCTGCGGTTCTGGACAGGATGTCCTTAATATGAGCCGTATGTTTAATACTAATAAATTTGAATTTATTGGTATAGATCACGATCCGGAAATGATCACTGCGGGCCAAGCTGCTATACAAGATGAATCAAATGTTAAATTTTTAGTATCAAATGTACTTGAAGTACCTTTAGCGGAAACGTCTGTTCATGGTGTTCGGATGGAACGTTTAGTCCAACATATTGGAGAACCATTAAATCTTTTCAAAGAAACACACCGTATATTAAAGGATAAAGGTATTGTTGTTGTGGTGGAATCTGATTGGAATAGTCTATCATTTTATAATGGCGATAGTGCGATTGCTGATAAATTAAACGGTTATTTAACCCAACAAAAAGTAAATAACGGTAGAGCTGCACAATCCTTGACCACTTATCTAAATAAAATGGGCTTTTCGCAGATAACAATTGAAGTTTTTCCCTTTGTACTAAGAAATTATGATGATGCATGTAAATATCTATGGATTGATAAAATGATTGATGAAATGTTTTCATTAAATATTATTGAAGCAACTGAAAGAGATCGTTTTATTGAATCTCAAAAACATGCTGATCAAAAAGGTTATTTTTCTTGTTCCATGAATATTGTAATTGCTTCGGCTGTAAAATAGTATGAATTTATTTCGACTGATATTATTTTTTATAGTAATACCTATCCCTTTATTTAGTCAAATTCAATTAACTGATAATTTTGAATTTTTTGAGCCTGGTTCTGATTTACACATTTTAAAATTAGATAGAGAGGTGACTCCGCAGGAGGTCCCTACATTATTAAAGAAATTTAAACCAGGTGAAAGCCCTAACCCTAATCTAGGGCTTAGTAAATTCAGTGTGTGGGTTGCATTTAAAATTGAAAATCTCAGTCAACGTACACATTACCTTTTGGATATTGCATATCCACTTTTAGATGAAGTGGAACTGTATGATTTGGATAAGGAAGGGAATTTTAGATCATTGGCACATTTTGGGAGTTTTAAAAATTTTAAAGAAAGAACTTATCAAAGCCCAAACTATATTTTTGATCTCAATTTAAAACCAACAGAAAGCAAACAGTATTTTTTAAGAGTGAAAAGCTCCGAACAAATTATACTCCCGATAGCTGTGGGGAAGCCTGATGTAGTTTGGGAAAATTTATGGAAAGAAAATATTTTATTAGGACTGTTTTTAGGAGTGGTGTTGATAATGGCAATTTACAATTTTTTCCTATTTCTTTCTGTAAGAGATTTGGCATATTTGTATTATGTGCTTTATATCTCATTTTTAGGGCTTACACAGCTAGGAATAGTCGGATTTAATTTTCAATTTTTATGGCCAACTATGCCTGGATGGGAATCTGTCAGCATCGTTATTTTTGCATGCTCTAGTAGTATAGCCGTTTTATTCTTTTCGAATCAATTTCTAAATCTTAAGAAAAATGCGCCGACTATCCGCAAGATGCTCTTGGCACTTCTTGTTTTATTTTTAGCAAGCTTTCTTTTATTAATTTTTGGCTATCACCAGTTCGCATTTGAATTAATGCAGACTGCAACATCATTAGAAACAATAATCTTATTTATAGCTTCTTTATATGTACTGAAAAAGCAGTATCAACCGGCTAGATATTTCTTTATAGCATGGTTTATATTGCTAACAGGAGCTTTGATATTTCTTTTAAAAGACTATGGAATATTACCCTATAATCTATTTACAAGTAATTCCTTTAGATTAGCATCAATTGTTGAAATGGCATTACTTTCTTTTGCACTAGCTTCAAGAATTAATATCTTGAAAAGGGAGAAGGAAATATCCCAAGCTAATGAGTTAGCCACTTCACTTGAAAATGAACGTCTTATTCGTGAACAGAATGTAGTTTTAGAACAAAAAGTTGTAGAGCGAACGAGCGAATTGACAGAGTCGAATGAGTCGCTGCAAGCGACTTTGAAACATTTAAAAGAAGCGCAATCACAACTGGTAGAGGCCGAGAAAATGGCTTCTTTAGGGCAATTGACTGCTGGTGTAGCACATGAAATTAATAATCCGATTAATTTCGTCACCTCAAGTGTTGCGCCTTTGAAGCGAGATATTAATATGATTTGGGAAACTTTAGATGAAGTGGAAAGTGTTGCACTTGATGATGAACTGACCTTAAGTGAAAAACAATCTCGTATTATAGCATATAAAGAAGAAATTGATCTGGAATACCTCAGAACTGAAGTGGATTTCTTATTGAAAGGGATGAGTGAGGGAGCCAATCGAACCGCTGAGATCGTTAAAAGTCTTCGAATCTTTTCACGTGTCGATGAGGACACACTTAAATTTGCTGATATTAATGAGGGTTTGGAATCTACGATGGTTATTCTAAACAGTTTAATACAACAGGGGATTGAAGTTGATAAAAATTACGGTGAATTACCAGCGATAGAATGTTATGCAGGAAAACTTAATCAAGTTTTTTTAAATATATTGACTAATGCGATTTATGCGATCAATAAGAAATTTCAAAATAATCCGGGTGGAATTTTAAAGTTAGAAACAGGATTAACTGAAGATGAGTCACTTATGTATATTAGTATTGCTGATAATGGTATTGGGATTCCTTCAGAAATTAGAGAGAAAATTTTTGAACCATTCTTTACCACTAAAGATGTTGGTGAGGGCACAGGTTTAGGTATGTCAATTGCTTATAATACTATAGCCAAGCATAATGGAAAGATTGTGGTTGATTCTATAGTCGGAGAGGGGACCGTTTTTAAATTAATTATTCCGATTCGACAAATTATTTAAATGGAACCTTATCTTTAAAGTAAGGGATATTCTTATTTTTGTAGGCGTGGCATTTACTGCTATATGATTAGATTATGATAAAAGATATAGAAATACTATATATTGATGATGAATTAAATAACTTATTTGGTTTTAAAGCCAATTTTAGATATAGCTATGTTATACATACCGCTTCTTCAACAGTTGAAGCTCAAGAAATATTGATTAAAAATCCTAAAATTAGAATCATATTCTGTGATCAGCGCATGCCAAATGAGTTAGGAATTGATTTCTTTGATCGTATAAAGAGGGATTTTCCAAGACCTATCCGTATCTTATTAACTGCTTATGCAGATATGGAGACTGTAATTGATGCTGTTAATAAAGGAAATATATTCCGTTTTGTCCGTAAACCATGGATAGAGGAGGAAATGATTTCCTGTATCGAAGAGGCTGATAAATTTTATACAGCCAATTCTATGCTCGATATAAAAAATGAGGAACTAGAAAAAGCTTATCATGAGCTGGATAAATTTGCTTACAGTGTAAGTCATGATCTTCGCGATCCACTTACTGGAGTTCTATCAGCTGTTAAACTTGGGTTAAAATTTGATCAGGTCGATCAAATTCATGAGTTATTGGGATTAATGGATGGTTCGTTGACAAGACTGGATTTATATATCGATAGCTTACGTGATTATTATTTATTGAGGCGTGGCGAATTAATGCTATCTACAATTAATTTCAGAGAACTTTTTAATGATATTCAAGCATTCTATAATATGTCTGTTCGGAATAATGATGTAGAATTTATAATCAGTGTTGATCAAAAAGAAGAATTTATTTGCGATAAGACTGTCTTGGAATTAATCTTACATAATCTGCTTTCTAATTCTTTTAAATATCAAAGAAAGGATTGTGAAAATAAATTTGTTAAATTATCTGTCGAAGTTTCTGATGGAAATGCAACGCTGAAAGTAAGTGATTGCGGGATAGGAATCTCTTCAGACTATATCAATGATATTTTCAAATTGTTTTTTAGAGCAAGTGACCAAGCTGAGGGTATGGGATTTGGTCTTTATAACGTGAAAAGTGCGCTACTTAAATTACAGGGTACAGTTGATGTTGAATCTGAAGTTGGAGTTGGAACAACTTTTAAAATTGTTGTTCCAAGCAAAAAAACTTATTGAATTTAGGTTTTTGTATAACCTATGAAAGCAATTTTTGACGAAGTAAAAATTCTAATTGTTCATTTGATACTTCCAATTTCGAATATGTTTCTAATAGATTTTTTCGTTCAGAATAGATATCATAGGCCCGATTTATTGTTTCGTCTAATTCTTCCTCACTCCAAGGTTTATTTAGATAATGGAAAATTTTCCCTTTGTTTACAGCATCTATAACTGCGGCCATATCGGTATAACCGGTCAGTAAAATGCGCATAGGTTCTGGATTAATCTTGATGATTTCTTCTAAAAATTGTACACCCGTCATGCCTGGCATCCGTTGATCTGTAACTATAATGTCGACGTGATTCTTTTTTACAATTTCGATAGCTTCAGAACCACTAATGGCAGTAAGTACTTTATACTTGAAACGGAAAGTTGCTTTGAAAGAAACGAGATTGTTTTCCTCGTCGTCAACATATAATACAGTAATTTTGTTTTTTTTATTTTCCATGTTATTTGTTGTAAAAAGTTAGAAAACCTAGTAAAAGTGTCGCGCAACGAATGGATGTTGTTTTTCTTAGTAACAACATTTGCATCAATTGGTTTGTGTTCAAATGTTTTAATATATAAATTAACAACTTATACATTAAAAAGGTAGATTTTCTATCGAAACAAACATGACTTACCCTAGAATTCAAATAGGGGGTTTTCATTACGTACAAAGTTAAGAATTATTTGAATCTAATTTCAATACAAAGAAGAATCATATAGAACATACAATTACAAATAGATAGCAATTAAATGAAGACGTATCTTTTGAAAAAAATAAATGATAAAAGGTCGCAAAATCACTTTCGGAGTAATGTACCTTTGCAATAAATTAAATGCTTATCTGCAAATCTTTTAAATGAGAAATGGACAAATAATTATCGGTTATGAAAATAGCCATTTTATAGATTTCGTAATTGACAGTAAATACCGCTGGATACGGCATGTTTTGTTAATAGCAGCAATCATAGGAATTCATTTTTTACCAAATAATGCGCCTGCAGAAGTTGATGAAAAAATGAAGGTGTGGAATCTACTGGTAAAATGTATTTCAATTATTATTCTCTTGGCTTTATTTTATATTAATCACTATGTTTTGATACCTGTGTTTATGTTGAGAAGTAAGTTTTTAGCTTATGGAGGTACTTTGTTCGCATTTTATACCATCATTTTCTTAAGTATGTTGATCTTAGAAAGTCAAGAATTGCGGTTTATTAAGAAGCCAGATCAATCTTTATTAGATGGAAAAGATTTTGTGATATTAATCATACTTTTTACAATTTTTATTGCAGCTGTAAGTAGTGTTAAGCTGTTTAAAATATGGATTATCAATTTAATACGATTTAAGGAATTTGAAAATAATACCTTACTGAGTCAATTGGAACAATTGAAAAGTCAGATTAATCCCCATTATTTATTTAACACACTCAATAATATCAATTTTCTCATTTATGAAAATCCTAAATTGGCATCAAAAGTCTTATTGAAGCTTAGTGATATTCTTAGAAATCAGCTTTATTTATCAAAAGGGGATACAATAGAACTGGCAAAAGAAATTGAGGTACTTCAAAATATTATCTTTTTAGAGGAAATTAGAAGGGATAAATTTAGTGTGAATTTTGAAGTTGATTTAAGTGTGGAGGAAATTAATATTCCACCATTTCTATTTATTCCCTTTATTGAAAACGTCGTGAAGCACGGTGCACATCAAGCTATGCATGGCGGTTTGCATGTGCAAATTAATTTTAATGTAGTCAATGAGCAACTTTGTTTTTCATGTGTAAATGCGAAAAAAAAGAAAGTATCTGTCAAAGAATACGGAGGCTTAGGATTGAGTAATATTCGAAAGCGGTTGGACATTATATATGCGAATAGATATAATTTGGCAATAGATGATGGAGAAGATGTTTTTAAAGTATTTTTAAGTATTCCAATAGAAGGGTCGTATGAATATAGAGCAGTTAAGCATTAAGTATATTGTGATTGAGGATGAACCTTTTGCAAGAAGGGGATTGGTAAAATTACTAAAAGATTATACTTTCTTAGATTGTATGGGTATGTACAGTAATACTGATGATGCCCGTATGATTATGGAAACGCAAGATCTTGATTTAATTTTTTTAGATATTCATTTACCAGAGGAGAGTGGATTGGAGTTTGCAAAACATATTCCAGCGTCAATTCAGGTTATATTTACTACAGCATACCCTAATTATGCTTTAGAAAGCTACGATCTGAATGCCTTAGATTATTTATTAAAACCTATCGCTGAAGATCGATTAAAAAAAGCTTTAGATAAGGTAATTAACTATTTTCAGAATAAAGCTTATGATAAACAGGCTTTACAACCAACGGATCATATTTTTGTTAAGTCTGATCGCAAATTATTCCGTCTTGCACTGGACGAAATTCAATACATTGAGGCAATGAAAGATTATGTTATGATACATAGTAAAGACAAAAAATTAATGGTTGCTATGAATATAAAAACAATCTTAAATAAGTTGCCAAGTATGGATTTTGTACGTGTGAATAAATCATTTGTGGTCAATCTTAAAAAGATTGAAAGTGTCGATAATCATTGGGTAACAGTTGCTGGGTTCGAAATGCCTTTGGGTGCTAGTTTTAAAGAGGACCTATTAACGCGTATTGACAAGCAGACAATTAATAGGTGATGAATGAAAGCTATTAGGAGAATGAAGTGATACAAAGGAACCATATGTTATCAACGATATGGTTCTTTTGTAATGATGGAGTTGACATTAATTAACAACGATGTTTTTGCTGGATATGGTATGCGCACTGAAGTAACCAAATACATTTGGACTTATATTAGTTGGTGGATTACTGGGGGTGATACCACCTCCTGAAGACTGCTGCATGAGGCTATACCAGTAATTATAGATCGATTTATCAATACAAAGCATTTCGACACGAATTTGATCCCCTGG
Source organism: Sphingobacterium sp. B16(2022) (assembly GCF_012030425.1). GTDB lineage: Bacteria > Bacteroidota > Bacteroidia > Sphingobacteriales > Sphingobacteriaceae > Sphingobacterium > Sphingobacterium anhuiense. Next base: position 349,084 of record NZ_JAAUVN010000005.1, read on the forward strand.
ATATATCTTCTCATCATCATTTGGCCTTAATGTGATACTAACCTGATTACCATTGTTAAAATCATCATTTACGGCATAGATGTCTTTAATCTGTTTATCGTTAACAAATAAGATAAAACGATATTGATTAGCTTCATTCTTAGGATCGCTGTAAAATACTTTTATATTGCGGGTATCTTTATCTCCAAGCTTTGGCTTTTCTACTATTAAAGAATCTATCGGAACCACCTGTGGCATTTTAGACTTCGCAGCAAATTTATTCTCATCGACTTGAATATCCATGCTGTAGCTTCTTCCGGGCTGTCCCGTAAAATCTTTAGCTACATAAGTTCCTGGAATGGTTTCTTGAAATACATATTCTTTTTCTTCATTATCATAAACAATAACCCTAGCGCCTGTTACGGAAGGGTAATCATTACCTGCGGAAAAAGATACATTACGACTCAGTTTAATCTCTTGCTGAGGGTTTGTATTGTTAATACTGCCTTCAATCACAAGCTTTCCTATCTCGTCATTTACTTGAATATCAATCACTTTTTCGCATGACTGTGTCAAGATAAATAGGACTAGCAACAACATATAAAATAAAGTTTTTTTCATGTTTTCTGATTTTTAGATTAAAATTTAAAATTCCAGGTAATGGAAGGAATAGGTGCTCCAAATATGCTGGTTTGAACTGCTTCAGTTGCATTGGGAACTTTTTTACTATCTCTGAATGCTATTCGATAAGGATCTTTATGGGCGTACACATTATAAATACCAAAGGTCCAACTGGACTGAAAATATTTACCAGGTGCTCCTTCGAATGTTGCTGCTAAATCTAAACGATGAGTGGCTGGCTGGCGATAAGCGTTTCTTTGTGAATAAGAGAAAGTTGTGTTACCTCCAATATTATATTTGCCAGTAGGATAGGTTACAGCTTTACCTGTTCCATAGACGAAATTGCTCGAAAAAGTCCATTTGTCGCTGTATTTGTAAATAGCAACTAAAGATAAATCGTGTGTCCGGTCGTGTGTTGCAGGGTAATATTTTCCATCATTTATTCCATCAAATTTACGTTCTGTTTTGGATAGGGTATAGCCAAGCCATCCGTTAAATTTTCCATATCTTTTCTTTAGGAATAACTCAGTACCATAGGCTCTGCCAATACCGTAGAGTAGTTGTGATTCTACATCCTGATTGACTAGCAATTGTGCCGCATCTTTATAATCGATTTGATTTTGTAAATTTTTATAATACAGCTCAACTGATAATTCGTAGGTATTGTCTTTGAAATTTCTAAAATATCCAGTAGAAATCTGATCTGCGATTTCCGGTTTGATATTTTTGCTGCTCATGACATATAGATCTGTAGGACTAGCGCTTGTTGAGTTTGTTAAAAGGTGAATGTTTTGTGTATTTCTATTATAAGAGGCCTTGATTGATTGCTGATCGTCTAACATATAGCTTACGCTGAATCGAGGTTCTAAATTTAAATAATTTTGAACAACTTCACCTGTCTTATACTTTTCTGACATTAACGTATTGCCTAACATATCATATTTGCTGAATGTTCCAGGACCGACGACTAGCATTGAACTTAGGCGTAACCCGTATATCATACTTAATTTATCGTTTACTTTCCATTCATCGCTTAAGTACGCTGCCATCTCATAACCATACCGATGTTCAACATGCTTATCATTAAAACTGGAACTCGCTGTGGTGGTAATATCTCCTGGTGAAATATCATGTCTAGTTGCCTGGATTCCAAATTTTAAAGCATGATTATAACTTGCATAATAATTGAAATCTTGTTTAAAATTTAAGTCGGTTATTTTTGAAGTTGCCTTAAAACCATCATTTCGGTCCAGTCCTTCAATAACATAGTTATAATTGCTGTAGATGAATGAAGTGTTTGAAAATAATTTACTATTGAAAACGTGGTTAAATCTTACCGTACCAGTTGCATTTCCCCAATTAGTGCCAAAAATGTCCTGAAGGCCCAATACATCCTTACCAAAATAACCTGAAAGATAAATGGCATTATTATCGTTGAATCTGTAATTTGCTTTTGCATTAACGTCATAGAAAAACAATGTGCTTTTATTTATTGTGGTATCTGATGAAGCTTTCAGGAAAAGATCCGCATATGTGCGGCGGGCGGAAATCATAAATGAACCTTTATCCTTTACGATTGGCCCTTCAACTTTAATGCGGGAGGCAATCATTCCGATACCGCCTTGAACGGTTATTTTTTTATTATTCCCTTCATTCATTTTTACATCTAAGACAGACGATAATCTTCCGCCATATTCAGCAGGCATACCACCTTTATAGATGCTCACATCTTTGATCGCATCTGAATTGAATGTTGAAAAGAAGCCTAATAGATGAGAGGCGTTGTAAACAGTAGCTTCATCCAATAAAATTAAATTTTGATCTGAACCTCCTCCACGGACATAAAAACCAGTATTTCCCTCACCGGAACTTTTTATTCCCGGCATCAGTGTAATACTTTTTAATACATCCTGCTCACCTAAAACGACTGGTAGCTGATTAATTTGCTTCATGTTGAGCTTTTCAACACCCATTTGCGGAGACGAAATATTCTTGTTGTTTTTTCTGTTCGTAGATATGACCACTTCTTCAAGCATCGCTTGAGACTGCAATGCTATATTCAAAACAAAATTTTTATCTAAGGTGATGGTATCTGTATAGGTCTTGTAACCGATGTAGGAGCTTATCAGTACATATCGTCCTTCTGGTCCACCAATTGAATAAAAACCATATGAATTACTTAAACTGCCGGACTGTGGTAATTCCTGAAGTTTAACCGAAGCACCAATTAGTGTTTCGCCGGTTGATATATCTGTTATAGTTCCTGATATGTTGTATCGCTTTTGGGCAATACCTATATTGGTGATTGATACTAAAAATAATAGAAAAGATAGTGGTTTTAACATATTTCAAATTTTCTACGAAAGTAGAGGTTTGGCAGAATGAAATATTTACTATTATAGGAACGCTGGTAGATATTATAGGAACATGCGATTTTGAGTGCTTTTTTAGAATATCGTATTGAGATGATCGATATCTTGATTCCGTTGGGATTAATTACATTGCCTAATCATCTAACGCATGTCCGCAATGAAAAGCGACGAATCATCCCAACGCTTATGTTCGAATCCAGGGAAAACAAAAAAAGCCTCACATTTGTGAAGCTTTTTTGTGATCCCGCTGGGATTCGAACCCAGGACCCATACATTAAAAGTGTATTGCTCTACCAGCTGAGCTACGGAATCCTTTCTTAATTGGAAGTGTATCCCTTTTTGAAAGTGATGCAAAGATATAGTTTATAGTACTATAGTCCAAATAAAATTTATTATTTAACCCTAAGTCCCTAGTACACCGATATATTTATTTATATAATGCTCTTTATCTCGGGATTTATATTGCTGTATATAGCGTGGGTGATCTAGAATCATTAAATTTTCAAATAAATGCTCTTCTTTATTTATCTTTTCAATAAACGTTGCATTCTTTTTTCCTAATACAAATACGTTAGTTGTATCCAGGCCTAAGCTTATGTGTTTTTTTAGAGATTCGATCATAAATGGCTTAACCATTGCAAACAAGTTTCTATCATCATAATAGTTTGCATTGATCCATTTGTTTTCCTTTGTTCTGCGGACAATGGCTAATGGGAAGGGTGAATTGATGTAAAATTGTCGATAAAAAGTTTGTGTACCACCAAATTCCTTAATCATGTCATAAAGAAAAACGGAAGATATTTCATGGGTATGTGCAGATTTCATGGGGATACCACAGATGTGTTCTAACCTTTTGGTGTCTGTAAATGGTACGCCTGTGACCCCTGCGCCGTGACGGCTAGGATTGATTCCTATAATAAATTTTCTAGGAGCAGTGTCGTCGTAATACTTGTTGTAAAACTTTTCCATAACGATTAAGGTCTCCGGGTTTTCAAAGTAAGGATTTAATACTCGAAAGTCATCTGGAAGATTTCCTGAGTAATGTAATTGTTTATTAAACTCAATTATTTGTGTTGCTACAGTCTTGGCGTTGTCCATACCTTGATTTTAATATTCTATTTATTCACAAATTAATTATTTTCTGAGATATGACGTATACAAATACTGACCTATCACAATTTAATAACAACAAAAGCCAATCGAAAGATTGGCTTTTGTGTTTTCTGGTAAGTGTAATTATGTAAAATGTCTACTGCTCTAATTATTTTTGAACATTATTTCAGTAGATATGATCTATTTAAATATCGTTAGTACATGCAGTTTGCTTTAAAAATTGATTTTCGATCCTACAGCAAGTTTGTTGTTTTTTGCAAATACGCCACATAAATGAAATAGAAGTCTAGCACCTACGTTACCATCCCAGTCGTCTTCTCCGGGAGCAACTTCAACTAAATCAATACCAATAATGTTTTTATCGCTATTAGCCAATCGACTTAACAAGTAAGTTGCTTGTTCATAAGACAGTCCCCCAGGTACCGGAGTTCCGGTGTTTGGACAGTACCAACGCTGTAAAGCATCAATATCAAAACTGACCGCTACATTTTCCGGTAATTGTGCTAGAATTTCATCACATTGATCTTTCCAAATTTTTCCTTCAAAGCTATTTGCTTTTAGATCTGTGTCAGTAAATACTTTTACTTTATTTGAAGTTTGAACTGCTTCCAATTCTCCTTCACTAAAATCGCGAATACCAACCTGAACGATTTTTTCCAATTGTGGAAGTTTGATCGCGTTGAACATAATTGATGCGTGAGAGTAGGTAAAACCTTCATAAGCATTGCGTAAATCCATGTGTGCATCGAAATGTAAAATTCCAAATGAATCATGGTTTTCAGCTAAAGCTTCATAATATCCCAAAGGTGTAGAATGGTCTCCGCCTAAAAGAATTACTTTCTTACCTTTATTCATCCAATACAATGAGCGTTCTTTTACTTCGTCATTGAATTGTTTGGAAGCTTTATTTATTTCTTCTAAATACCCTCTTAGTGTAACGTCATTTTCAATATCTTCACCATTTTCTAACGCCTCTATAATAGGTTGCGCTAAACTTTTATATTTTTCACTGTTTTCCGACCAGTGCGCAGGAGTTTCATCCATGAAAATTCCTAATTTCCATAAATCCGGAAATTCCTGGTGCAGTAAATCAACCTGAAATGAGGCATTTAAAATAGCATCAGGACCATTACTGGCACCGCTTCCATAACTTACAGTTACTTCCCAAGGTGCGGGTACAACAATAATATCACTTTCTTCAGCTGTAAAGGGAAGCCCGTATATGCTGGAATCTGGTAAGCCAGGTTGTGATGGATCGAAATTTTCAATTTTTGTTTGCTTTGTCGACATGTTATGAATCACTAGTTGAACTGCAAATATAAAAAAACTTACCTGCGTTAAAAAGGATATCTTGAGCCATGGTAGGGAGGGTAAATGAACAAATAAAGGTTCGGGAATTTAGGCTATCTTTACAGTCTACTAAAAGTATAAGAAATAAAATGGCAGAACAACGTATCCATATTTGGACAGGGACATCAAATAAAACGGAAGAACAATTTTATAAATATTTTGACCAAAGCAAATTTATTAAGGATTATAATCGATTTAAAACGGATGAAACCTATGCGAGAAATGCACCTGACTTTAATCTCCGTTCACAGTTTAGCAAAGCAATTGACAAACAGTATGATTATGATGTAGATTGGATCACTGTTTACTTTAGTCGCAAAAAAATGAGTATTCAAGCTGCTATAGAAGAACTGCCTATATGGAATGATCAAACAGAAGTAGCAATCTATCAGGCATGTGTTGATAAAGGAATTTCAAATGTGAATGCCATATTATGTTATGCTGATGCCGAATTGATCATAGACAAACCAATTGGAAATTACAACGATATGATCTATATAGGTTGTTTTAATATTCCGGCTTAGTATATCCTAACAAATCAGTACGTAATTAAGGTGATGCTTCGTTCGAATTTTCATATCGATTCCATAAAAGGAGCTAATGTAACATGTGCTCCTTTTATGGAATCGGCAGCGAGCGAATTTAAGTTCTTTTTGAAAGAATCCAATAATTATAAACAATGGAAAGACAGTGTCTATTTATTTGTCTGACCTGCATGTTATAGATTATTCATGAAATCTATATATTGGGTAACACTTTTTTCAATCCATTCCTCTGAACTGTCTTGTTCTCGGCCATAATAAGCAAAGAATGGTTGATAATCGGCTTTTATATATTCAAAAGTTAATTCAAAATTTCGGGTCAGTTCCTTTATTGTGTATTTATACTTTCCGTTAGCAGCGTACTCTTCCTCATCTATGCCGATCGACATTGCTAGAGCAATCTTTTTTCCTGAGACTTTGTAGCCACTCTTGCTTCCGTATGCCCATCCATAAGTAAAAACCTCATCTAGCCATTTTTTTAATAACGGAGGGCAATTAAACCAATAAAACGGAAATTGAAATACAATTTTATCATACTGCTCTATCAATTTCTGTTCTGCTACAACATCAATCTTTTCATTTGGATAGATGGCATGTAATTGATGGATGTGATATTGCTCAGGATGCTTGTTTAATTCCTCCATCCATCTTTTATTGATTATGGAATTTTCTGCATCGGGATGAATAACAATTACTAATGTTTTCAAATGTCTTTTAATTTTAAAATTCTCATACAAAAGTAATTGATGAAGCATAAATTTTGTAGGTTAGATGCTAATTGTGGGATACTATAAAAAAAGTAAGTAATGACAAAAATAAAAGAAACTTCAACAAACTTTGCAAATAAGCAGGCTTTAGCCAATGAATGTTTGGAGGTTTATGCTTCTAACATAATTGGCGGTCAGTGGTCGCTGGCGATCTGCTGCTATCTAATTAACGGAAAACACCGATTTGGAGAATTGAAAAAATGTTTACCAAACATTACCGAGCGTATGCTGACCTTACAACTACGTAAGTTGGAGGAAAATAAAATTGTGAAACGAACGGTATACGCTGAAGTCCCTCCGCGCGTTGAATATGAATTAACTTCAATCGGAAATGAATTGAAACTTATTATTGAAGAACTTGGAAAGTGGGGTGAAAAACATAAAGCTGAGGCAATACAGGACTGAATATTTTAGATACAGTATAATGTGGGGTTTTATCTAGGGAAAAGTTGTTGGTAATTTGTTGTAAATTCTCAATGGTAGAAATGCAATTGGAGCAGTTTTACAATTATCGTATAATATCTTTAACATCCAGTACATGGTATCTATCCGAATGGTGCTATTGAAATCCAGTAATAACAAAAAAGCTTCACATTTCTGTGAAGCTTTTGGTGATCCCGCTGGGATTCGAACCCAGGACCCATACATTAAAAGTGTATTGCTCTACCAGCTGAGCTACGGAATCCTTTCTTTTTTGAAGAAATTTCGTTTTTGAAAGTGATGCAAAGGTAGAAAAAAAGACGATATGTGCCAACTTTTAAGTTAAATATTCTTAAATTATTTTGTTACTATTTGGTAATGAAATAATTAAATTTTTATCACCTTATTTTTTAGCATGTATCATCCTTGGATTTTGTTGCATATCATGATGTAATATCACTGTTTTAAACCCCTTTTTTTGTAACATATCGACTGTTTCATCCCCATAATACTGATTAATTTCAAAATATAAGTCACCTTCAGCTGTTAAATGCTTCAGCGCAAAAGAAGCTATAGTCTCATAAAATAATAAAGGAGCAGTTTCTTCCACAAAAAGAGCTAAATGCGGCTCGAATTCTAATACATTTGGATGCATTTCCTCTTTTTCTTTTGGTGTAATATAGGGAGGATTACTGACGATAATATCATATTGCTGGGATTGAAAGATATATTCCCATTCTAGGATATCTGCATTCACAAAATTTATTGGCGCATCTAAACGGAGTGCGTTGCGTCTGGCTGTGGCAATAGCTTCTTTAGAAATATCCAATGCTGAAATATGGGCTTCCGGCAAATGCTTTTTAAGTGAAATCGGTATGCAACCGGATCCGGTTCCAATATCGATAATACGTAACGGTAGCTGATCCCGATGATTGCGGATGATCAGATCAACTAATTCCTCTGTCTCTGACCGCGGAATTAGAACAAAAGGATTGACTTCAAAAACTTCTCCAAAAAAATCAGCTTTTTTTAAGATGTGTTGTATAGGTTTCTGTTTCAGCAGATCTTTTAAAATATTTGAAATCCGACTGCTTTGTTCTTCTGATAATGCCAGCTCTTTGTTCACACTGTACTGCATCTTGGAAAGTCCTAAAACATCTTTAATAACTATATAGAAGATGTTTTTGATTTCTTCTGCGTCATAAAATTTAGCTAGATCTTTTTGGAATAAGCTGTCGTAGGTTTGTAATTTTTCCATTGGTCAAACTTAGATAAATTTGTTTTATTTACAATTATTATTGCCTCAGATATTAAACAATTTATTTGTTGAAGTCATTTTTATTGGAACTTACCTTATTAAACAAGATGAATCTCTCCTCTAGTATTCAGAACTATTGGATAGTCTAAATTTACAATATTGCTCGTATTTTAAGTTATAGTATTGTTTTGATACTTTTGTATATGAATATGCAAGAAAGCTACATGCGTAGATGCCTGGAACTGGCCGTTCTGGGAGCAGGTACTACAAGCCCTAACCCAATGGTGGGTGCTGTTATTGTCTGTGATGACCAAATTATAGGAGAGGGTTTTACATCACCTTACGGTGGAGCTCATGCCGAAGTAAATGCTATTCAGCAGGTATTGGACCATTATGGGGATGAGGCCGCAACTAAATTAAGACAGTCAATTTTTTATGTTAGTCTTGAACCCTGTGCACATTATGGTAAGACACCACCTTGTGCAAATCTTATTGCAAGATACAAGCCTAAAAAAGTATATATAGCATGTTTAGATCCATTCGCCAAAGTGAACGGTAAGGGTGCAGAGATTTTAAAAAATGCAGGAATAGCTATTGAGATCGGACTATTAGAACAGGAGGCTTTGTGGTTAAATCGCAGATTTTTGACACGTGTTCAAAAAAATCGCCCTTATGTTATTCTCAAATGGGCAGAAAGTGCAGACGGGTATCTTGGAAAAGAAGGGGAGCAAGTGTGGATTAGTAATGTGGCGAGTAAGCAGTTGGTTCATAAATGGCGAGCTGAGGAAGATGCAATTTTAGTGGGTGCTAAGACTGCATTGGTTGATAATCCTAGCTTGACCGTACGCGAGTGGAATGGAAAAAATCCGAAACGTATATTGATAGATAAATTACTTTCCGTTCCCGCTGAAGCTGCGATTTTTAACGATGAAGCTGAAACCATTATTTTTAATGCTTTGAAGACGGAATGGTCTGGTCATAATAAGTATATCGAATTGGAAAATTATGATTGGTATCTTCCTCAAAATATTTTGTATCAATTGTATTTAATGGATGTGCAATCTATTATTATTGAGGGTGGAGCAAAGACATTGTCCCTATTTATTGAAGCTAATCTGTGGGATGAGGCTAGGGTTTTTAAAAGTAAACGTACTTTGGATGGCGGGATAAAAGCCCCGCAGGTAAAAGGTGAATTGAAAGAAATTATGAAAATTTCGGATGATCAATTGGAAATTATCGTAAATATATAAACTTTAAATTATTTGATTATCTTTAGGTTATGGCTATTCCTGAAGATCTTTTGCAATTCATATGGAGGTTGCGTCTGTATCACACAGATCAATTAAAAACCGTAAATGGCGAATCCATCCAAGTTTTACATGTAGGTGAACATAATGACAATGCAGGACCAGATTTCTTGTTTTCAAAAACCCGTATCGGAAGTGAGTTGTGGACAGGTAATGTGGAGATTCATGTCAGATCATCAGATTGGTTTCTACATGGACATCAAAAAGATGCAAAATATGCAAATGTAATTTTACATGTTGTGTGGGATCATGATCAAGAAGTGTTTCATGAAGATGGCTCCCTTGTTCCAACACTCAGACTGTCGGATTATGTTTCTGAAGAATTACTGAGACAATATCAGCGTTTAATGGATGGGCAACGTTGGATTCCCTGTGAAAGTCAGATACTTCATTTAGATAGTTTTAAAGTGGAGAGCTGGGTGGAGCGTATGGCAGTAGAAAGAATGGAAGATAAGTCAAGACTGATACTTGAATTACTGCAAAAATTTGATGGAGATTGGGAGAAAATATTTTTTATATGGCTGTTTCGAAGTTTCGGATTTAAAGTAAATGCAGAAGCTTTTCAGGCTTTAGGCGAGCAATTGTCAAATTTATTATTGCTGAAATATAGGACAGATATCAGTAAATTGGAAGCTATGATTTTTGGTCAGGCGGGTTTTTTAAATTCTACTTTTGACGAAGCATATCCTCTACAATTACAAAAGGAATATCTTTATCTTAAAAAAGCCTATTCCTTAAAAGAAACTCATTTTCCACTGCTTTTTTCACGGATGCGACCTCACAATTTTCCCACTATTCGAATAGCTCAATTAGCCAGTTTGTTACAAAATGAAAGTGTTCGTCTACAAGGAATCTTAGCGATTGAAAATTTAAGTGAATTTAGATCGCTACTTAATAATATAAGGGTTACTCATTACTGGAAGACTCATTTTAGTTTTGCGAAGCAATCCTTAGCGACTAGTGATCATAGTTTAAGTGAAATGAGTCAAAATAGCTTGATTATTAATGCATTTATTGCATTAACATTTTCTTATGGGGCTTACTTTAAGCTGGAAGATTTGAAAGAAAAGGCAATGCGATGGCTAGAAGAATTACCAACTGAAAGAAATAATATTATTCAAAAATTTGAAGATATAGGGGTTAATGCGTGGCATGCGGCACATTCACAAGGGTTGTTGCATATAAAAAGGAAGTATTGCGATTCAAAACAATGCTTACGTTGTGGGATTGGCTTAGAATTGCTGAGGCGTTAGTTTACACATCCTTAAGTATTGTTGCAATATCACTATAGCCTTTTGAGGCAGCGAGATCTGATGCTGTTTTGTTGTTGGAGTTCTTCAATTCAATAATAGCTCCATGTTCAAGGAGTAAAACGATAATTTCAATATTTCCTTGTTGTGCTGCTAAATGCAATGGGGTAAGACCTGTTTGCTGTCTGTTGTTAACATTAGCTCCAGCTTCAATAAGTAGCTTTGTAATTGCCGTGTTTTTATTTAGAAGAGCAATGTGAAGCGGGTAGAGATGTTCCTCATTTTGGGTAGGGATATCAGGATTGGCTTTATGTGCAAGTAATAGACGAACAACATCTTCTTTATTAAAATGGGTCGCTAAAGCGAGGGCAGAATAACCATGTGTGGAGACCTCATTAACAACTGAAGGTAACTGTTTAATCATCGCTTGAATATAATTATCCAAGCCGGCAGCCACTGCTTCATGAATATTTAAGCCTTGATTGTGCTGAAGCAGAACGCGGATGATTTGAGGTTTATGAAAATAGCAAGCTAGTAATAAAGGCGAAATGCCGTGACTTGTTTCTTCTAAGATTAAGGCTGGGTTGCTTGTTAAAAGCAAATCTAAATCTCTACTATTTCCAGATTCGATGTATTGTTCTAATATACTTAAACTCATTTTCTAGTATTATACGATCTTAACGGTAACTAAAATAGAAAAAAAATGTGATGAAAATCTGAATTTATGAAAGAATTGTACAGATTATTTTTTATTAATAATCATTGGTTGTGCATGTAGATAACCTTGTTAAGTTTTAATTTATCAGGCTTTTAGGTAATAAATAAGGTGTTTTTAACTATTTTTAGGAATATAGTTGTAACAATTATTCTTTTTTTTTAAAAATCCTTTAAAATATTCACACTTATGGTATATTTGTATACGCCCCTCCCAAGGGTTTGTTTTTCATAGGTAGATGTAGGGTCGAATATTCCTTATTCGACCCTTTTTTATAGCTTTGTTTATTAAAAGGAAATTATGTCTAGAAAAATTGTAGTAGCAATAACAGGAGCAAGTGGTTCCATCTATGCTAAGGTTCTGCTAAATCGACTGATGGAATTAAAAGATCAGATCAGTGAAGTGGGAGTAGTAATGTCAGACAATGCCAAAGTTGTGTGGCAGGAGGAGTTGCAAAATAAAGATTATGAACAATTCCCTTTCCAGTTTTACAGTAAAAATGATTTTTTTGCGCCATTTGCTTCGGGATCTGCACGTTTTGATACGATGATTATCTGTCCTTGTTCAATGGGGACTTTAGCACGTATCGCGCATGGTATCTCTTCTGATTTAACAACAAGGGCAGCTGATGTCATATTGAAAGAACGTAGAAAATTAATTTTAGTAACTAGAGAAACGCCTTTAAGTCATATTCATATTCAAAATATGAAAGTTGTGACTGATGCAGGTGGTATTATTTGCCCGGCATCACCGTCGTTTTATAGTTTACCGAAAACTTTTGATGAATTGGCAGGTACAGTCGTGGATCGGGTGTTGAGTCTGGCTGGTTTTAATTTTAATCATTATCAGTGGGGAACAGAATAGCGATAGCTACGTGAATATTTTCTAAAATTCAATGGAGAATCGATAGTATTTTGTAACTTTGTTTTTTGAAATGAAGCAGTCTAAAGCTACACGTATTAAAAATAATCCTTCCTCTAATTTTCAAAGAGAAAACTCGCTATTTTTATTGAATTCTACTAAGGAAAGAGTATTAGTGTGCTTTAAAACTGCGCGTACTTACTATTCAAATCCAATAAATTTCAACTTCTTAAGCATATGAAAAGCGTATTAATTACTTCTGTCAAAGTGGTTTTGCCGGGAAATGAATTTGATCAACAGGTGGTTGATGTATTCATTGAAAAAGGAAAGATTTCCAAAATTGCAAATTCCATTGAAGTCGCTGATAAAAATATAGAAATATTCGATGGTTCAGGAAATATCCTTTCTATAGGTTTCTTTGACCTAAATGCTAATTTTGGTGAGCCAGGTTTGGAAACCAAAGAAGATATTACTTCTGGATCGGCAGCTGCCGCCGCTGGAGGGTACACTGCTGTTGCTGTGATGCCCAATACGCAACCGGCAATCCAAAGTAGGGCTGAAGTTGCTTTAATTGTCAATATTGCAAAAGGTAATTTGGTAGATATTTTACCGATCGGTGCAGTGAGTAAAAATCGCGAAGGCCATGAAATGGCTGAGTTGTATGATATGAAACAGACTGGTGCCATTGCTTTTAGTGATGGTAATAAAAGTATGCAGCATGCTGGTTTAATGAGCCGTGCATTATTATATGCGCGCGGATTTGGAGGCTTAATCATTGCTCATCCAGAAGATGCTTCAATGGCGGGAGGTAATAAAATGAACGAAGGGGTGATGAGTACTTATTTAGGTATGAAAGGTATTCCTAATCTTGCAGAGTCTTTGATGGTTTCTCGTGACCTTTATCTAGCTGAATATGCCGAGTCACCTATTCACTTTACTACGATAAGTACAGCCGAAGCGGTAGATTTAATAAAAAAGGCAAAAGCAAAAGGAATTCAGGTTACCTGTGATGTTGCCGCACATCAATTGGTTTTTACTGATGATGAAATTGTTGATTTTGATAGTAATTATAAAGTAAGTCCCCCGTTGCGTACCAAATCCGATGCAAAAGCGTTAATAAAAGGATTGAAGGATGGTGTTATTGATGCTGTTGTTTCACAACATACTCCGCATGAAATTGAATTTAAAAATGTTGAATTTCATATCGCAAAAAATGGTATAATTGGTTTACAGACTGTTTTACCTCTTTTAATCAAAGCAGGATTAAACGAACAACAGATAGTTGAAAAATTAGCTGTAAATTCACGACAGGTAGTTGGATTAACTTTACCTGAGATAAAAGAGGGTGAAGTGGCCAATTTGGTGCTATTCAGTATGAATGAAAATTGGATTTTTGATCAAGAATCAAACAGATCCAAATCTAGAAATAGTCCTTTGTTCGGAAAAGAGTTAAAAGGAAAAGTTAAATTAGTGATCAATAATGGTCAAATCATAAAAAATGCTTAATAATGGAAGCGAATATTAAAGCGGCTGTTGCTGCAGGGATCAATACCTACGGTAGAGTAGATAACATCGAAACAAAATCAGAATTTTTAACAAAAGTTGAGCATGTTTTTGATACCGATGGAAAATATATCGATAAATTGGCTTTATTGGATGAAGCTTTTGATGACTATCCACTATTTGATGAGTTAAGAGAAGTATATGTCGATCTGTTATTGATGAACTTTTTTTCTATTGATATTCAAAAATTAGAAGAAGATTATTTGGAGTCTGAAGAATGGGAGAAAATCGAAGATGAAACAATAGATCGCGGTACAGAACTATTGAATATATTTTTATACTTACGTGAATGTAAAGATGATGAGATTGATCCTGATTTAGATGATTACTTGAAGGAGTTTTTATTGGTTGATGAAGATGAGTTTCAAGATGAGCATGAGATTTATGAAGATATCATTGCGAATCAAATTTTAGTAGAAAGTACATATGCAGAAATTGCAAAAACTGCAAAAACAATCAATCCATCAAGTGAGGTTTATGAACTATTTTATGCAATCATAAGTTTCTTCAGTGAGATTAACCCTAAAGATGCGCAGTTTGAAGAGTATGAATCTCACAGTGAAAACAAAGCTTTCGATGCCGCTCTTTATCAAATTATTACTAATTTTTACAAGGGGTAATGGAAGTTGGTGTTGACAAAAATAGTAAGATTACAAGTATCCTATATGGTGTTGGCTTAGGGGTGATTTCATTTATCTTAGGATTATGTTCCATTTATGTAGTAAAGCCATTAGAAGGATCAGCCTTATTGCAATACAGCAATCCATTTTTTAATTTTATTTTATTTTTAGGTGTGACGGTTTTAATAACCTTTGCGCTACGAAAAAAAAGGGGAGGTATCTGGGACTTTAGTAAGGCGTTGAAATGTATTTACATCATGCTTGTAATTAATCATTTAGTCGCTTCAGTAAGTACCTTTACCTATTTAAAATATGTAGAACCAACTCTTCAGGAAGAAAATTTTCATGTAATGATGAATGCTAGGATTGAAAGTATGGAAAGAAGTACAGGTTTTGCCAGTGAAGAAGAAAAGCAAAAAACAATCGATGTAAGCATTGAACAAATGGAGAAAGATAATGAATCGGTTGCAAACATGACTTTGGGCGCTCGTGCAAAAGGTTTTATTATCACCTTACTTCCTTATTTTTTGTTTGCCCTAATGTTAGCTGCTTTGACAAAAAATGGTCAAAAAGCTAGCAGTAATCCTGCTGTTTAAAAGGATAAATTTAAAAAAAAATCATTACGTTAAGGTGTTGTCAGAATGACGATACCTTAACTTGTTTATAAAGCAAATATATTGACAATGATCAACGTACATATGGATATTTCAGTTGTTGTTCCCCTTCTTAATGAAGAAGAATCTTTACCAGAGCTAACCTCATGGATAGACCGTGTGATGGCTAAACACCAGTTTTCTTATGAAATTATTTTAGTTGATGACGGAAGCAGGGATAAATCATGGGCTATAATTGAAGAATTAAAAAAGAGCAATAACAATATTTCAGCAATCAAATTTAGACGTAATTACGGTAAATCTGCTGCTTTAAATGTTGGCTTTGCAGCAGCTCAAGGTGATGTGGTAATTACAATGGATGCCGATTTACAGGATAGTCCTGACGAAATTCCGGAATTGTATGATCGTATAATGAATAAAGGGGCAGATCTAGTTTCTGGATGGAAACAGAAACGCTATGATCCACTTACAAAGACATTACCTACTAAACTGTTCAATGCTGTGACAAGAGGTATGTCGGGAATTAATAATTTGCATGATTTTAATTGTGGATTGAAAGCATACCGTAAAGATGTTGTTAAAAACATTGAAGTGTATGGAGAAATGCATCGTTACATTCCTGTTATAGCGAAATGGGCAGGTTTTACCAATATTCAAGAACAGGTTGTACAACATTATCCAAGGAAATACGGTACAACCAAATTTGGTGCAGGTCGTTTTGTAAAGGGTTTTCTTGATTTATTATCCATATTTTTTGTTGGAAAATTTGCTAAACGTCCTATGCACTTCTTTGGTGTAATGGGTGTAGTGAGTTTTTTAGTAGGTCTTATTATTACTTTATACTTGATCTGTCATAAATTGATGAGTATCGCAGCTGGAACACCATTTAGAGATGTCACAGATCAGCCGATGTTTTTTTTATCACTGACAGCGATTATCATTGGTTCACAATTGTTTCTAACCGGTTTTTTGGCAGAATTGGTTTCGAGAAATAGTACAGATCGTAATAATTATCAGATCGAGAAAGTAATATAATTAATAGAAATGCGCATTGTTATCTTAGGATCTGCATATCCATTAAGAGGAGGGGGAATAGCTTCATTTAATGAACGATTGGCCGAGCATTATCAGCAAATGGGACATGAGGTGGATATTTATTCTTTTTCACTCCAGTACCCAAATTTTTTATTTCCTGGTAAATCGCAATTTTCAGATGAGTCCGCACCAAATGGATTACGAATTTTTTCAAAGGTGAACTCTGTCAATCCTTTTAACTGGATTAAAATAGGACTGGAATTAAAGAAAGCAAATTATGATCTCTTAATCGTGCGCTTCTGGATGCCTTTCTTTGGGCCCTGCCTTGGAACGATTCAAAGAATTGTACGTCAAAACAAACACACAAAAGTAGTATGTATTGCTGATAATATCATTCCACATGAACATCGGATTGGAGACCAAATATTAGCGAAATACTTCTTAAATGCTGTTGATGGTTGTGTTACGATGAGTAGAAGTGTTTTGGACGATTTAAAAGAGATCAATTCTAAGATACCTGCAACTTATACACCACATCCTTTATACGATAACTATGGTCCTAGCATTAGTCTAGAACAAGCTAGAGCAGCGCTTAAGATACCAGTGGAAGACAAAGTTGTCTTGTTTTTTGGTTTTATACGCCAGTATAAAGGATTGGATATGCTTTTGGAAGCGTTAGGAAAAGTAGAACTTAAGGAATTAAATGTAAAATTATTGCTAGCTGGAGAGTTTTATGGAGATGACGATCTTTACCAGTCACTAATTCAAAAGTACGGTTTGCAAGACCGTGTTTATCTCCATACTTCCTTTATTCCGAGTGATGAAGTTGGCAAATATTTCTGTGCGGCCGATGTTGTCGTATTACCCTATAGAACTGCCACACAAAGCGGTATTACCCAAGTAGCCTATCACTTTGATCTTCCTATGATCGTTACTCGAGTAGGCGGACTGCCAGAACTGGTCCACGATGGACTCGTTGGTACCGTTGTCGAACCTAATGTAGCAGAAATTGCAAAAGGAATAGCATCTTTTTATGATCAAAATAAAGGAAGTGTCTTTCGTGAAAATATGAAAGAGGAAAAGAAAAAATATAGCTGGGATATCTTTGGTGAAGAAATAATTCGATTGGCGAAGTAATCTTTAAAATTTAATGTATAAAGCTTTTCATATACAATTATTTAGGGACTGATTGCTAATCATTTCCAGCCAGGTTTAGCAGAAAAATCAGAATTCTATAGGCAATCAATAATGATAAAAGTGCATTGCAACCTGTACAATTCCTGCTCAATTGGAGGTAATTGTATTGCAAATCTGAGCAAATTTATCTAAGTTTGAATATAGGCACAAGCATAAATAAGGGAAAAATTGGTAGCATATACACAAGGAAGTTTAGATAAGATCGAAGAACTTTTTAAGGATCAGGGATATAGGGTGAGGTACGAGAAAGGGACTTTTAAGACAGGAGCGTGTGTGTTACAGAGTTCACTTGTAGTTGTCGTGAATAAGTTTTCTAATTTAGAGATGAAAATTCAGTCTTTGATGGCTATTTTAACGGAAATCGACATCGATCAATCACGCGTTAATGAAAAGCACCTTACTATTTATACACAAATTACTAAACTAAAATCAAAACGTTGATAGTCAAATTTTTAGGAACTGGAACTTCGCAGGGTGTACCTGTTATCGCTTGTCAATGTGCTGTTTGTTTATCAAATAGTCATTTTGATAAACGTCTTCGTTCCTCTATTTTGATTAGTTATGACGATAGAAACATTGTCGTAGATACGGGGCCAGATTTTAGATATCAAATGCTACGCGAGCATGTGATGCATATGGATGCGGTATTAATGACACATTCACATAAAGATCATATCGCAGGTCTTGATGATGTTAGAGCATTTAATTTTAAGCAACAGTCTTCCATAGATATTTATGGTACAGATGTTCTTCATGATGCGTTAAGAAGAGAATTTTATTATGCTTTTTCTGGAGTAAAATACCCTGGGATACCGCGTTTAGAATTAGTGGAAATTGAAGCATTAAAACCATTTCAATTGTTTGGAAAGGAAATTCTTCCTTTGGAAGTGATGCATTATCAAATGCCTGTCTTAGGTTTCAGAATAGACGATTTTGCATATATTACAGATGCAAAGACCGTATCCCATTTAACAAAAGAAAAACTTCAGGGATTGAAAGTTTTAGTTATAAATGCTTTACAAAAAGAAAGCCATGTTTCGCATATGACTTTGGATGAAGCTGTAGCTTTTGCTCAAGAAATAGGAGCTGAACAAACTTATCTAACACATATTGGTCATCGCATGGGGCTGCATAAAGATGTTGTGAAGGAACTTCCTGCAAATATCACTTTAGCTTACGATCAACTTGAGATCAGGTTGTAATTATACACTTCTATACTTTTGAGTAGATCTGTGCAATTTCCAGATCCTCAGGATAAGTTATCTTAATGTTTTTATAATCACCAATCACAATATGAATAGGTATACCTAATCTTTCCACAACGGAAGCATCATCTGTAAAAGTCGCCTCTTCATCCTGTTCATAAGCTGTTTCTAATAAACCTCCTTCAAAAATCTGAGGTGTCTGTACAAGCCAAATATGATTACGATCAATTGCATAGTTGGTATCTGCTGTCGTCATACGAACAGAATCAGTACACGAACGAGCAACGATTACCGCTTTAGAAACCTTCACTTGTTCATAGGCCAGATCAATTGTATTGGTGGCTATTAAAGGTCTCGCCGCGTCATGTACAGCGATAGCAATTTCCTGTAAATTTAGTTGCTTTTTTTTGATAAATGCAATTCCATTTTTGACCGTCTGAAATCTGGTTTCTCCTCCATAAGTAATATCATGAGGAATAGTGAACTTGTATTCTTGACAAAGAGATTTCCAAAAATACTCCATTGCTGGATCAATCGCTATGATGATATGGGGTTGTTTGGTACTTGTATAGAACTTCTCTATCGTATGCATCAAGACTGGTTTCCCGTTCATCAATAGATATTGTTTCGGTAAATCTGACTGCATACGACTACCTTTGCCAGCCGCAACTATTAAAACAAAGCTTTGATCGATCATGAGTTATGATGAATATAAAAGGATTGAAAACAAAAAACGTGGATAAATATACTATTTATCCACGTCTGTATTTTTTAATTGTCGATTAGATAATCAACATGGCATCGCCATAGCTGTAAAATCTGTATTTTTCTTTAACCGCTTGTTCATAAGCATTCATAACGTGTTCGTAACCACCAAAAGCAGCAATCATTACTAATAAAGTAGATTCTGGAGTATGGAAATTCGTAATCATTGAGTTTGCAATACTGAAATCGTATGGCGGATAAATAAATTTACTCGTCCAATCGTTCGCTGGTTTTAAGTGACGATCAGCAGAAACAGCTGATTCGATTGCGCGCATTGAAGTCGTTCCTACGGCACAAACTCTTCTTTTTAAGTCAATAGCTTTATTTACTGTTTTAGCAGCTTCTTCCGTGATGATAAACTGCTCAGAATCCATTTTGTGTTTTGTTAAATCTTCAACTTCAACCGTTCTGAAAGTTCCTAATCCAACATGTAAAGTTACTTCAGCAAAATCAACACCTTTTAGTTCCAAACGTTTCATCAACTCGCGAGAGAAGTGAAGACCTGCAGTTGGTGCTGCAACTGCTCCTTCATTTTTAGCATAAATTGTTTGATAACGAAATTTATCCTCAGGTGTTGCTTTACGAGTAATATATTTTGGAAGTGGAGTTTCACCCAAAATCTCAATATTACGACGAAATTCTTCATCAGTTCCATCAAATAAGAAACGGATTGTACGTCCACGTGAAGTTGTGTTGTCAACAACTTCAGCAACTAATAAATCATCATCTCCAAAGTAAAGTTTATTTCCTACACGGATTTTTCGAGCTGGATCAACCAATACATCCCATAAACGAAGTTCTTTGTTTAATTCACGTAACAAGAAAACTTCGATTGTAGCACCAGTTTTTTCTTTATTGCCATATAGACGCGCCGGAAAAACTTTTGTATTATTTAAAATCATGACATCTTTGTCATCAAAATAATCTAATACATCTTTAAAAATTTTATGCTCAATTTTACCAGTATCACGGTGTAAAACCATTAAGCGTGATTCGTCACGATTTTCAGTTGGTTCAGACGCCAAAAGAGACTCTGGTAAGTTGAATTTAAATTGAGATAACTTCATCTTTAATATTGATATTTTAAATGATTGCCTTTTATATGTATTTAAGTTCCCTATAACAGACTTATTGGAACATAAATAAGCATACAAAGGTAGTCAATTTTTTAGTTAAAAGGGAGTTTCTTTCTGGATTAAATTGATTAATGAATTGATTTTGACATAAAATCAAAACTTAATTGTAATTTAGAACCTGAATATGCTAGCAATAGGTCTCATTAAGGAAAGTGCAAAATTCGCACTATCGGCTCTAAAAGATAACCGTACGCGTACTTTATTGTCCTTATTAGGGGTAACAATAGGTATTTTAACGATTATTGGTGTCTTTTCAGCTGTTGATACATTACGAAATAATATAGAAGATTCTGTTAAGAAGATAGGATCAAATACATTATATGTTCAGAAATGGCCTTGGACTGGAGGGCCCGATTTCCCTTGGTGGAAATATCTCAATAGACCAGAACCTAAATATGAGGATTATTTAATGCTGAAAGAACGCATAACAACGGCAGATAAGATTGCCTATATGATTGATATCGGTAATTCTACGATTAAATATAAAAATAATAATGCCTCTGGGGTGTCTATTTCAGCAGGAACACAGGATCAGTACAGTATTCAGAATTTGAATGTTGAAAAAGGTAGATATTTTGTCGAAAGCGAAACCCGTGCAGGGTCATTAGTGACTGTTTTAGGTGCTGTCATCGCAGAGGGACTTTTCCCAAATAGTGATCCTCTGGGAAAATATGTCAACATGCTGGGACGGAAGGTACAGGTAATTGGTGTATTAAAGAAGGAAGGGGAAGGAGTGCTGATCAATACTTCTCCTGATAATAGTGCATTTATTCCCTTTGAGCTTGCTCGAAATCTAGTTAATTACGATAATTTTTCACCTAGTATTGCTGTTCGAGTGATGTCAAAGTATTCTTTAGCAGAAGCTGAAAGTGAAATTAAAGTTTTAATGCGTTCAATTCACCGCATTTCTCCACAACGAGAGGACGATTTTTCAATTAATCAAACAACCATGATAACTTCCCAACTGGATAAAATGTTTGGCATTGTAAATCTAGCCGGTTTCTGTATTGGAATTTTCTCCATATTGGTAGGCGGATTCGGTATAGCCAATATTATGTTTGTGAGTGTCAAAGAACGTACACATATTATTGGTATTCAAAAGGCTTTAGGAGCTAAAAACTTTTTTATATTGTCTCAATTTTTGATCGAATCAATCGTGCTCTGTCTATTAGGCGGTGCTATTGGCTTATCTATCGTGTTTCTGATCACATTATTGGTTAAAATTGGTACTGGGTTAGCAATTGTCGTGAGTATAAAGATGGTACTCTTGACAGTCTTTATTTCGACGTTAATTGGTTTGATATCAGGTATTGTTCCGGCTTTGATGGCTTCTAGATTAGATCCAGTGGAAGCAATCCGTAGCAAATAAGCTATAAAATAAAATTAAGTTTATTCTTTACCACATGATGTAGCGAGTTTTTGTTTTATTTATCGTAATTTAAGTTCAGCTTAAACTGATTAAATTATTTAAAGATAAATACTATGGGAGACTCGATAAAAAAAGAGGAAATTGCAAATGATCTGTTAGATGCAAACTCGTCTGAAGATAATGTACATCATGTTAATAATCCTGTATTAGACCTTCCTACTATAGAGAAAAAATACCTGGCTAGAGTAAGAGCATGCTCTAAGGATCGGAATACATTTTATTTTACAGATGGTATTGCTAAAGTGGAAATTCGAATAGTTTCTGATGAAATTATTCGCGTTCGTTTGGCTCCTCAAGGATCTTTTTTAGATGACTTTTCTTATGCTGTTATCGATACAGATCAGCACGCAGTATCGTTTTCTGTAGATGAAGATGAAACAAGTTATTACGTCAAAACAAATAAAGTGATCTGCGCTATCCGTAAAGCAGATTTTTTGGTTTCATTTCAAGATTTTTTAGGTAAAGTATTCAATACCGATGATAAACCAATGCATTGGGAGGAAAATCCAGACTTTGGCGGTTATTATGTATATTGCAGTAAAAAGGCACATGAAGATGAAGCTTTCTTCGGCCTGGGAGACAAAGCCACCAATTTAAATCTTCGAGGTAAACGATTTAAAAACTGGAATTCGGATACCTACGGCTATGCTTTTAATCAAGATCCCCTTTATAAAACAATTCCTTTTTATATCGGAGTGACTGGTGGAGAAGCCTACGGTATTTTCTTTGATAATACATTCAGAACATTCTTCGATTTTGCTTCAGAAAATAAACAACGTACAAGCTTCTGGTCCGAAGGCGGTGAGATGCAATATTATTATATTCATGGCCCAAATATGATCGATGTGGTAAAACGTTATCATAGTATCACTGGAACCCATTATATGCCTCCATTATGGGGGATTGGTTACCATCAATGTCGATGGAGTTATTATCCTGAGCAGAATGTAAGAGATATAACAGCAGAATTTAGAAAAAGAGAAATTCCTTGCGATGCTATTTACCTTGATATCGATTATATGGATGGCTATCGCTGTTTCACCTGGGACAAAAAATATTTTCCGGATCCTAAAAAAATGATATCAGATTTGGCCGCCAACGGCTTTAAAACAGTGGTTATGATAGATCCTGGTATTAAGGTTGATGAAAATTATTGGGTGTTCAAGGAAGGACAGCAAAATAGGTATTTCTGTCGTCGAGGTGATGATTATTTTATGGAAGGTTTTGTATGGCCTGGAAGATGTCAGTTTCCCGATTTTACAAATCCAACTGTAAGGGAATGGTGGGGTACTTTATACAAAGGCTTGGTTGATGACGGAGTTGCTGGATTTTGGAACGATATGAATGAACCTGCTGTTTTTGGAAGAGGTACATTTCCGGATGACGTAAGACATAACTATGATGGCTATCGAGGTTCCCACAGGAAAGCGCACAATATATATGGCATGCAGATGGTACGTGCTACATATGATGGTTTAAAAAAGCTATATAAAAATAAAAGACCTTTTACTATCACGAGAGCAGCGTATTCGGGTACACAGCGTTTTTCTTCGGTATGGACCGGAGATAATATTGCAACATGGGAACATCTTCGTATTGGTCTTTTGCAGTTGCAGAGATTATC
Source organism: Sphingobacterium sp. B16(2022) (assembly GCF_012030425.1). Classification (GTDB taxonomy): domain Bacteria; phylum Bacteroidota; class Bacteroidia; order Sphingobacteriales; family Sphingobacteriaceae; genus Sphingobacterium; species Sphingobacterium anhuiense. Next base: position 372,827 of record NZ_JAAUVN010000005.1, read on the forward strand.
CGTTTCGGGACTTTCTTTTTGCGGAACCGATATTGGAGGATTTACAGGAGAACCGGATGGAGAATTGTTTACACGTTGGATGCAATTTGGCGTCTTTTCTCCATTCATGCGTGTACATTCCGCAGGTGATACCCGCGACCGTGAACCATGGAGTTTTGGCCCTGAATGGGAAGCAATATGTAAGAAATTTATTGAAATGAGGTATAAATTACTACCTTATATCTATACCATTTTTTGGCAACAACATCGTTATGGAGAACCTATTTTAAGACCGATTTCCTTGGTGGAACAACATATCCCTAAAAATTTAATACGAGAGGAAGAGTTTTGTTTCGGAGATAAAATTTTAGTCTCACCTGTTCTTAATCCTGGACAAAAGAATAAAGTGGTTTATCTTCCAGAAGGAGAATGGTATTATTATTTCAATTTACAGAAATATGTAGGTTTACAGGAACATACTATTGATACTCCCCTAGATGAAATGCCGATTTTTGTAAAAGGAGGAAGTATAATTCCTGAATATCCCGTGATGCAATATACATTTCAGCAAAAAATTGATGCATTGAAATTGAATGTTTATTTCAGTAGAGGTAAGTTTGACTCTTATACCTATGCTGATCATGGCGATACCTTTGCTTATGAACAAAGTGTCTATGCTGAAAAACACTTCCTCTTAGAAGGGACAGATAATAGCTTAGTGATACTGCAACAAGTGGAAGGACTTTACAATGAAAGATTTGATGATTACAAAATTTATCTGATCGGCATTCCATTTGAAGTAAGAACAGTTAAGGCAGATGGTGTTGAACTCAACTTGTTAAAAGATGAATCAGGCAATGATTACATCCAAGTAGAAAAAGATTTCAGAAACTTAATTATAACATAATTTACGATTATTAAACCTAACACCTAATCTGATCATGGGTCAACCAGTAGAAGTATTTTCGTTACTTACAGCATTCGACATATCATTATTTAGAGCTGGAAGACATTACAAATTATATGAGAAATTTGGATCTCATGTTGTTGAGTATAGCGGTCAATCAGGAGTTTATTTTGCCGTATGGGCACCTTATGGAAGTCAAGTTTCCGTCATTGGAAATTTCAATGGCTGGAATCCTTATACACACCTTTTGCATGTGCGTTGGGACGGAAGTGGTATCTGGGAGGGATTTATTCCAAATATTGGAATAGGAGAAGTATATAAATATCATATTAATTCGATGGCAGGAGAGCAATTGGAAAAAGCTGATCCTTTTGCGTTGATTAGTGAGTTACCACCACAAACTGCGTCAATTGTCGGTACAACTTGGTATGAGTGGGAGGACAAAAACTGGATGTCACAAAGAGCTCAGTTTAATAGTTTGGATAAACCTATGTCGGTGTATGAAATGCACTTGGGTTCCTGGCAACGTGATCCTTCAGATCCCGATCGTTTGCTTTCCTATCGCGAAATTGCAGATCGATTAGTTCCCTATATAATAGAAACAGGATTTACACATGTCGAGTTTCTTCCTGTTATGGAACACCCCTTTTATCCATCTTGGGGTTATCAGATTGCGGGTTATTTTGCTGCATCTTCACGCTATGGGGGACCACAAGATTTAATGTATTTGATCGAATCTTTACATAAGCATAATATCGGTGTAATTTTAGATTGGGTACCTTCACATTATCCTGGTGACGCTCATGGATTATATCGTTTCGATGGTAGTTTCCTTTACGAGCACGAAGATATAAGAAAGGGCTTTCATCCAGATTGGAAATCATATATCTTTAATTATGGTCGAAACGAAGTGCGATCATTCCTCATTAGTAATGCGCTCTTTTGGTTGGACCGGTATCATGTGGATGGTTTGCGTGTGGATGCCGTTGCTTCCATGCTTTATCTTGATTATTCGCGTAATGAAGGCGAGTGGGAACCCAATAAATTTGGAGGAAGAGAAAATTTGGAAGCTGTAGAGTTTTTAAAAGAATTTAACGAAGCTGTTTATCATCATTTCCCAGATGTTCATACCATCGCAGAGGAATCAACATCTTGGCCTGGTGTAAGTAAGCCAACATCTGTAGGAGGATTAGGTTTTGGCATGAAATGGATGATGGGTTGGATGCATGATACGTTAGATTATTTCAAAGAAGATCCTATTAATCGCCGATATCATCATCACAAATTGACTTTTGCAACTGTGTATGCATATCATGAAAATTTTATGTTGCCCTTATCTCATGACGAAGTTGTGCATGGAAAAAAATCTCTTTTGTATAAGATGCCGGGTGATGAATGGCAAAAATTCGCAAATTTAAGAGCACTTTATTTGTATATGTTTACATTAACCGGGACGAAACTGTTATTTATGGGTGATGAATTTGCACAAACAGCAGAGTGGAATGAAAACAAATCTTTGGATTGGCACTTACTGGATTATTCGCCACATAAAGGTATGCTTAGATTTGTTACCGCCTTAAATCGTGTGTACAAAAGTCAACCTGCACTTTATCAGAAAGCTTTTGTAGGCGATGGGTTTCAATGGGTAGAACAAGGAGATTATACCAATAGCGTGTACGCGTATTTACGCAAGGGATATGAAGAAAAAGACAACTTATTAGTCATATTAAATCTAACCCCAGTTGTTAGAAAAGAATTTAGGATAGGTATACCAAAAAATGGCGTATGGGAGGAAATTTTGAATTCAGATCAATTAGAATTTAATGGGAGTGGACTGATCGGCGAAGCTTACAATTCAACACATGTTCACTGGATGGGTTTTGAGCAATCGATAACGATAACTTTACCACCTTTAGGAGGTATAATATTAAAACGAAAAGCATAATGAAAGTAATACATTTAAGTGTTGAATGTTTTCCGGTAGCAAAGGTAGGCGGACTGGCAGACGTATTGGGAGCTTTACCTAAATATCAGCGTAAACTTGGTGTTGACGCATCCGTTGTTATGCCTTGGTACAATCGGAAATTTACACAAGAAAATAAGTTTGATCATATTGCTTCCGGAGCTTTCTATCAAGGATCGGAATTATTGCATTATGAAATTTTGAAGGAAGCAGATGATCTACTTGGATTTCCATTATATCTCATTCGCATACCCGGTAAATTAGATCGTGAGGAAGTATACTGTTACCCAGATGAATCTGAGCAATGGCTATCATTTCAACATGCTTTTTTACATTGGTTAAAAGCAGATGGCATACAACCCGATTTGATCAATTGTCATGATCATCATGTTGGATTGGTTCCTTTTTTATTGAAATACAGTTATGAATTTCAACAGTTTTCGCATGTTAAAACACTTTTTACAGTTCACAATGGGCAGTATCAAGGCTGGATGAATTGGAGTAAAGGTATTTTATTGCCAAGTTTCGATACTTGGCGATGGGGATTGCTTGATTGGGATGGTGTAATAAATCCCATGGCAGCAGCGGTTAAATGTTGCGATGCATTTTCTACGGTTTCAGATGGATATCTAAAAGAATTATTTATCGAAGCAAATGATCTACAATCTTTGTTTGCATCCGAATCGCAAAAAGGATACGGCATTGTTAACGGGATCGATACAGATTATTGGAATCCGCAGTTAGATACTTTAATTGATTCGAATTATAATCTTAATACAGTTGAAAAAGGTAAATCACAAAATAAAAAAAGCTTATGTGAACAGTATAAATTAGATCCTTCTTTACCATTAATGTCATTTATAGGCCGATTTGCTATAGAAAAAGGAGCAGATTTATTAGCTGAAATAATTGATCAACTTTTGGGAAATATTAAATCCAAAATGAGTATATTTATTTTAGGCTCAGGAGATCAAGATATTCAGGATGCTTTGCAACAGGTTTTAGAAAAATACCCAAAACAGCTTGCAGTTTATTTTGGGTATAATGAATCACTTGCACATCAAGTATATGCAGCAACAGATCTGTTATTGATGCCCTCAAGAGTGGAGCCTTGTGGATTAAACCAATTATATGCCCTACAGTATGGGACAATTCCAGTCGTAAGAGGTATTGGCGGGCTCAAAGATACAGTTATTGATGTGAAAGATACAGGTGGATACGGTATCGTATTTCCCGAAGCACATGTTGAAGATGCAGTACAGGGTGTGATAAGGACTTTAGAAATAGTTAACCAGGCCGATTTGTTGTCAGAAATTAGACAAAGGGAAATGCATTTGGATTTTTCATGGAATAAGTCAGCTCAAAAATATTTGGATTTGTACACTAAATTATTGAAATAATATGTCACACAAAGTAGTCTCTATTGTTTTGGGGGGTGGACGAGGTACTCGTTTGTATCCCTTGACCGAACAGCGCTCAAAACCAGCTGTACCAATTGCTGGTAAATACCGTTTGGTGGATATTCCGATTTCGAATTGCTTAAATTCCGGATATAATAAAATCTTTGTTCTGACACAGTATAATTCGGCATCTTTAAATAAGCACATTAAAAACGCTTATAATTTCAGTATTTTTAGTAAAGGATTTGTAGATATATTAGCTGCAGATCAAAATAATGAAGGCGATCGGTGGTTCGAAGGAACAGCTGATGCTGTGAGGAGAACACAGAAAAATCTGCTGAATGTCGATTATGACTATGTACTTATTCTTTCAGGTGATCAATTGTATCAAATGGATTATGCTGCATTAGTCGACTTTCATGTTAAAAACAAAGGAGATGTCACCATTGCAACTATTCCTGTCACTGGTAAAGATGCAACAGGATTTGGAATTTTAAAATCGGATGAAAATAATGTTATTACCTCCTTTATAGAAAAGCCTAATAAAGAAGAACTGTTAAACTGGGGGTCCGAAGTATCAGAAGAGATGGATAAGCGCGGTAGACATTATTTAGCTTCTATGGGGATTTATGTTTTTTCAAAAGGAGTATTGGCCTCCTTACTCAAAGAAAATCCAGGTATGGATTTTGGGAAAGAAATCATTCCTGAAAGTATAGATTCCAAAAATGTACTGAGTTATCAATTTGATGGGTACTGGACCGACATTGGTACAATTAGTTCTTTTTTTGAAGCAAATATTGGTTTAACCGATGATATCCCTGATTTTAATTTGTTTAATGAAACAGTTTATACAAGAGCACGGATGTTGCCTCCTTCTAAAATATCAGGAACTACATTAAACAATACAATTGTTGCAGATGGATGTATTCTTAATGGCGATAAAATTCAGCGTTCCATCATTGGTATTCGCTCCCGTATAGGACATGGTACAGTGATTAAAAACACCTATATGATGGGGAGTGATTATTATGAACAACTGGAGGAAGTTTTGGAATTAGGAAGTACGCAGGCACCTCCGCCAGTAGGCGTCGGTGAACGATGTTATATTGAAAATGCAATCCTAGATAAAAACTGTCGTATTGGTAATAATGTTCGTATAAAAGGAGGGAAGCATCTTAAAGATGGAGATTATGAGACCTATGCTGTTTGTGACGGTATCGTGGTCGTAAAGAAAGAAGCGGTTATTGTGAACGGCATTACCATTGGCTGTTAATTGAAATTTTGAAAATTAAGGTAATTTTTTAAATTACCTTAATTAAATCAAATTGGAAGAGATGACTTTGGGTTGGAAAAAAATCATAGGTAATTTAATACTATTATTACTGTTTGGATATAGCTGTATTCTAATGGCAGAAATTATTTGGCAATATCGAAATTTTGAATTAGATACTTCTTTTTTACAGATTAAACAAACTGAAATAACAGAGATCTTCTGGTACAGATTTGTGTTTTATGCCCATGTTACTTTTGCAATTTTAGCGCTTCCAGCTGGATTTACACAATTTAATAGCACCATTTTAAGAACATACCCACGTTTACATAGAGCATTTGGTTATTTATATGCTGGTGCTATTTTAATTGTTGCAGCACCCTCTGGTTTTTTAATCGCAATGCAAGCTAACGGTGGACCAGTTGCTCAGATTGCCTTTACATTACTTGCAATATTTTGGTTTTACGTTACACTTCAAGCTGTTCTAAGAGCAAAAACGGGAGATTTTAAAGCGCATAAAAATTTTATGATCAGAAGTTTTGCATTGACATGTTCGGCATTAACTTTGCGCTATTGGAAACTTGTATTAGTTTATTTCTTTCATCCCTATCCCATGGACCTATACCAATTGGTGGCCTGGTTAGGCTGGATTCCAAATCTACTAATTGCAGAATGGATAATTAACCGTAATAAATAATATGAAAAGACTTTTCTATATTGCACTGGCATTCGTCATGCTAACCTCTTGTAATAGTAAAACAGATAAAAAATCTTCAGACCAATCAGTTTCGGGAGCTATGGTCGAAAATGAGATTCATCCAGAATTATATGGAAATTGGGTAGGCGATTTTACTGTAGATGAAAAAGTTTCGGAAGAAATTCTTGAAAAGCAAGGCGAGTTTCCTGCTGAATTCGATTATAGTCCTAAAATTAATTTGACAATTAAAAGAATTACAGCCGATACAGTCATTGCGCAAAATGTGGTAAAAGGAAATTTAAGACCTTTGGTAGGGAAAATAGAAGAAAATGGAAATTTGATCACCTTTATCTTGGATGAGCCCGGAGATAAAAAATCTGACGGAAGATTTGAGTTCAAATTGAATAAAGATACTTTAGAGGGGGCTTGGACAGCATTTGATCAAAGTGTAAATGTGAAAAAAAGGAATTTCAAATTAATAAAAAAACAGTTCGTTTATAATGCTAATCTCATGTTACCTAATGATGAAAATAGCGAACCATTAATTGATTGGTATGCGTCAAAAAAGGAATCAAAGACGATGGCAGACGGAGATTCAACTTACACCTTTATTAATGATTTATATCGTGCAGCATCGCCTGTTGTATATACGCTCAATGCGTCAAAAACAAAGCTCACAGAAGCCGATTTAAAAAATTTGAAGAAGTTGGATTTAGAGATTATTCGAAATACTATTTTTGCACGTCATGGATATGCTTTTACTAAAATTAATGTGCGTCAATTCTTTGATCCGGTGGATTGGTATGTGCCGGTTTCCAATGATGTAACAAAAGAGCTAACGCAATTGGAACGTGATAATATTGCCCTATTAACACGTTTTGAAAAGTTTGCAACTGATAACTATGATCATTTTGGTCGTTAGGTACAAATTGTATCTGATATACATAATAAGTTTCGCCTAAAATTTACTTAAGTTTGATATCTAAAATTTAATCATTGAGCACTATCCTAATCATCGACGACGAAGAAAAGATTCGTACACTACTTGCTAGAATTATTACCCTAGAAGGCTTTGAGGTATTTCAAGCTTCAGATTTAAAGAAAGGATTGAAACGCTTGGAAGAGCAAGATATTGATGTTGTAATCTGTGATGTTAAATTACCCGACGGAAGTGGTGTAGATAGCACAAAAGTAATAAAAGAGAAGTACCCGTTAATTGAAATTATCTTGTTGACAGCATATGGAAATATTCCGGATGGCGTACAGGCAATTAAAAATGGAGCTTTTGATTACATTACCAAAGGAGACGATAACAATAAGATTATTCCATTAGTAAATAATGCAAGCGAAAAGGTAGCATTGGCAAAAAGAGTTCAAAAACTCGAAAAACAGCTAGGAGACCGCTATTCCTTTGACAAGATTGTCGGAAAATCGAAACCAATATTAAATGCAATTGATTTAGCAAAAAGAGTTGCTGTTACTGATACAACAGTGTTATTAACAGGTGATACAGGAACTGGAAAAGAAGTGTTTGCACAAGCGATACATCAGGCAAGTAACCGTAGTAAGTTTAATTTTGTCGCCATTAATTGTGCTGCTTTTAGTAAAGAACTATTGGAAGGTGAATTATTTGGACATAAGGCCGGTTCTTTTACCGGTGCAATGAAAGATCAAAGAGGACTTTTTGAAGAGGCAAATAAAGGCACTATTTTTCTTGATGAAATCGGCGAAATGCCAGTGGAATTGCAAGCCAAAATTTTAAGGGTATTAGAAACTGGCGAATTTTTAAAAATTGGAGAAACAAAAGTAACACGTGTAGATGTTCGTATTATTGCAGCTACGAATCGTAATTTGGAAGAAGAAATAGCAAATGAACATTTCAGAAGTGACTTATTTTATCGTCTTTCGGTATTCAGTATTTATTTGCCAGCACTGCGTGAACGTAAGCAAGATATTCATTTATTGGCAAATCATTTTACACAAATCTTTTCTTTGCGTGCTAAGAGAAAAGAATTACAAATCTCGCCTGAATATATTACTGCATTGGAAAACCATCAATGGAAAGGAAATATTCGTGAACTTAAAAATTGCATAGAACGTAGTGTGATTTTATCAGATAATGATGTATTGTGTGTTGACACGCTTCCTTTTGCTAGTATAGCCGTTGATTCAGGTGTAAAAATGTTATCTGCCTTCTCCATGGCAAGTGTAGAAAAAGTGCATATTCAAAAAGTACTACACCATACTCAGGGAAACAAAGCAGAGGCTGCTCGTCTTTTGGAAATTGGTATTGCAACACTCTATCGTAAGATTGAAGAGTATAAATTAATATCATGAGCTAGAGGTCTCTGGTCTTACGGAGGCCTTACATATTGTAATCTTCCTCTCGGATGATTGTTTAATAATTACTTTGTTAAGTATATTTCAAACTTGTATTGAACTGATTTTGGAAAGAATAGACTATTCCTCAGAGAACTTAGAAGTTTATAGTTTAAGATAAAAAAATCCAATTGTTGTTATAGGAATGTCAATTGGATCTCGTTAATACCAATTTATCTGTATATCGGCCTTATATTCATTATACGGCCATTTTTATATTACTTTCATTATAATGCCACTATTCTTGGCTCTTTCAGACATGTTGTTCCTTACAACTTTCGAGCAGTGTAATAATTCTCTGTAAAAATTCCTTTTAACCTTATATCACTCTGCATCATACCTCTTAAAATTCCTTCTATTATGATAATGAGCCTATCATTTTGATAGGTTTTTCTGTTTTTAATTATTTGCGTTATTGCCTTAAGTTACTCTTATTGAGTATTTTATTTTCCTGTTATTAGACTTGGAATAAAATTGGCATCCAGCACTTCCAAAATGAATACTCATGTTAAATTCAAAATGGAAAAAAATCAGGCAGTACGACAGGTACTGGAAATCCGGCATAACGTCCGGACTATTGAAAATTGCCTTTGTTGCAATTGTGACTTTTGCGCTTGTAAAATTTGTAGATATTCTCAGCACATAAATTGATAAAGATGATAGCCATAATATTGACACTTGTCGGTGTAATTTGTTTTGCACTGTTTTTTAAATCAATTGACTTTTTTGATCAGATTTAAGGTGAAGCCAAGAAGTAGATAATCTTGATATATAGCAGCTATTATGTACTACTCGAGCAGTCATCAACAAATGAAAAAATAATAGAATGAAAACAAAAATGATAAGTACCCTGGAAGAATGGATACCAGAGTCCAGTAATTGGATTTCAGATAAAGAATTAGGCGATCATACCGTAGCTGATTATATCGTATTAGGGAAATTAGCCGAACAATGCTTAAAAAAGATGAACTCAGGTAATGAATATGAGTATGCAGACGCCGAAGAAATTGCAAAAGTGGTGAATTTGATATATCAGGGAGGAAACCAATATACACGTAATGCGATCGAAAATGAATTTCTGACTAAGCTGTCCATAGAAGAAAGTCCAGCAAGTTTAAAAAAGCATCTGGCCATATTGCCAAAAGAATTGAGGAAGGAATACCTCAAAACGATAATGGAAAATTAAAATTATAGCAAACGATGATAGCATTACTCATAGTAGCAGTAGGCGTGTTTGCATACATCGTGTATGTATTACTAAAGCCCGAGCAGTTTTAACAATCAAACTGTGAATGAAATAATATTTAAAATTTAATTATGAATACAGAAATAATAGCCATAATCGTCATGTTTCTTGGTACGATCGCTTTAGCAATTCCTTTAGGGAAATATATTGCGAAAGTATTTGCTGGAAATAAGACAATCTTTGATCCCGTTTTCAATCCGATTGAAAGATTATTTTATAAACTAACAGGTATAAACCCAAAAGTTGAAATGAGTTGGAAGCAGCATATGGTTGCGATGCTCACTATCAATATGATTTGGTTTCTGGTGGGAATGCTGGTACTGATGATGCAAGGAAGATTACCTTTAAATCCAGATCAAAATCCAAGCATGACAGCAGATTTGGCATTCAACACGGTAATCTCTTTTGTTGTGAACTGTAATTTACAACATTACTCTGGTGAAACTGGGGTGAGTTATTTGGGACAATATTGGTTGATGTTTTTACAGTTTGTCAGTGCAGGTACAGGTATGGCTGCAGTAGTAACTCTTTTTAGAGCTTTTAGAGATAAAACAGCTACAGATTTAGGTAATTTTTATGAATATTTTATAAAATCCTGTACACGAATTCTGCTTCCATTATCCTTTATTGTAGCTATTATACTTGCTTTTCAAGGAACACCCATGACGTTTGAGGGTAAGGATACGATTGTAAGTCTGCAAGGTGATACCGTTGAAGTATCGCGAGGACCTGCCGCAGCGTTTGTTGCAATCAAACATATTGGAACAAATGGTGGTGGTTTTTTTGGAACCAATTCAGCTCACCCTTTTGAAAATCCGACCTATTTAAGCAATATGATCGAAATGGCCGCGCAGATGATCGTACCATTTGCCATGATATTTGCTTTCGGCTATTTTATTAAGAGGAGAAAATTGTCCTGGATGATGTTTGCCGTGATGACTGTAGGATTTTTGATGTTGGCAATTCCCAATATCAAGATGGAAATGGATGGTAACCCTGCTTTAACGAGTTTGGGAATTGATCAGTCATTAGGTGCAATGGAAGGAAAAGAAATCCGAATTGGAGCAGCAACATCTGGGTTCTGGAGTATTGTGACAACAGTGATTTCAACTGGATCTGTCAATTCCATGCACGATAGTTCAATGCCACTTTCCGGAATGAATGAATTATTAGCAATGATGATAAATAGTTTTTATGGAGGTGCAGGAGTTGGTATCCTTAACTTTTTCATCTTCATTATTCTTGCTGTATTTATCAGTGGCCTGATGGTGGGGCGCACACCCGAGTTTTTAGGAAAAAAAATAGAAGCTAGAGAAATGAAGATTGCGATGATTATTGCATTGATTCACCCATTTCTAATCTTAATCAGTGCAGGTTTAGCAACCGCATTTCCCGGACAAGGTGCATCAACACTAAACAATCCTGGTTTTCATGGTTTCAGTGAGATCTTATATGAATATACATCTTCATCGGCAAATAATGGAAGTGGATTCGAAGGTTTAGGTGATAATACACCTTGGTGGAATATCAGCACTGGTATCGTTTTGATCTTATCACGCTTCTTGCCGATTATCGGACCAGTAGCAATTGCAGGTTTGTTGGCTAAGAAAAAATTCATTCCTGAGGGCGAGGGAACTTTACAGACAGATACAGCAACTTTTGGGATTTTGGTATTTACAGTAATCATTATTGTAGCTGCATTATCATTTTTCCCAGCATTAGCGTTAGGTCCTATTGCTGAATATTTTTCTATGCGTTAATCTCATTTGAATAGTAACGGATCGCTGGGTAATGTATACAGACACGATCATTTACTTCATCAATATAAATAATTAAAAATGAATAAGAATCAATCATTATTTCAGAGTGATATGTTATTGCAGGCTTGCAAACAGTCTTTCGTGAAATTGAACCCCAAACTGATGTTTCGTAATCCCGTAATGTTTACGGTAGAGATCGGAACTTTTGTGATGCTAGTAGTCAGTTTATGGATATTGTCAGGAGAATCATCACAAGGTAGTTTTGGTTATAACTTCACCATATTTTTGATTTTATTGCTTACTCTGTTGTTTGCCAATTTTGCGGAAGCGATTGCTGAAGCTAGAGGAAAAGCACAAGCAGACAGTTTACGTAAAACAAGAGAGGAAACCCCTGCAAAATTAGCAAATGGAAGTATGATTTCTTCTTCACAACTTGTGAAAGGTGATATCTTTATATGTGAAGCAGGTGATATCATTCCTTCTGATGGAGAGATTGTTGCGGGCTTGGCAACGATAGACGAAAGCGCGATCACTGGAGAGTCGGCTCCTGTCATACGTGAAGCTGGAGGGGATAAAAGTAGTGTAACAGGCGGAACAAAAGTATTGTCCGATAAGATACAGGTAAAAGTAACTACCGAACCAGGTGAAAGTTTTTTAGATAAAATGATCGCTTTGGTAGAAGGAGCAAGTCGTCAAAAAACACCAAATGAAATTGCATTGACCATTCTTTTAGCAGGTTTTACCTTGGTATTCATTATTGTTACTGTGACTTTAAAACCTTTTGCAGATTATGCCAATGCGCCCATCACAATTGCAGCTTTTATTTCACTATTTATCTGCTTAATACCCACTACGATTGGCGGATTATTATCCGCAATTGGTATCGCAGGAATGGATAGAGCGTTGCGGGCAAATGTCATTACTAAAAGCGGAAAAGCAGTAGAGACGGCTGGAGATATTGATGTCCTATTATTGGATAAAACTGGTACCATTACCATTGGTAACCGTAAAGCAACACATTTTTACCCAACGAAGGGCATAGCCGAAGAGCAACTGATTAAAGCTGCTGTATTAAGTTCAATGAGTGATGAAACTCCTGAAGGAAAATCAATCATTGAGTTGGCTGGTGTTAATCCGTTGGCATATCCAATCAATGCACCCGTTTTTATCAAATTCACGGCAGAGACAAGAAGTTCAGGGATCGATTTTGATCAGACTCGTATTCGTAAAGGTGCGACTGATGCGATCCGTAATATCGTTACGCAGGCCGGAAATGTATTTCCAGTAGATATAACCGATCAGGTTACTGAAATTTCTCAAAATGGAGGTACACCCTTAGTTGTTTGTGAAAACGAAATTGCTTTAGGCGTCATTGAATTGCAGGACGTTATTAAACCAGGGATTCAAGAGCGGTTCGAACGTTTACGGAAAATGGGTATCAAAACAGTTATGGTAACCGGCGATAATCCATTGACGGCAAAATATATTGCCGAAAAGGCCGGAGTCGATGATTTTATTGCTGAGGCTAAGCCAGAGGATAAGATGAACTACATCAAAATGGAACAAGCTAATGGCCGTCTGGTTGCCATGATGGGAGATGGTACAAATGATGCTCCAGCACTGGCTCAGGCAGATGTTGGTGTTGCAATGAATAGTGGGACGCAAGCTGCTAAGGAAGCAGGCAACATGGTTGATTTGGATAATGATCCGACGAAATTGATCGAAGTTGTGGAGATCGGTAAACAATTATTGATGACTCGTGGCACACTTACTACTTTTAGTATTGCAAACGATGTGGCGAAATATTTTGCGATTATTCCTGCTTTATTCATTACGGCTATTCCAGCTTTGCAAGGATTAAATATTATGCAATTACATAGTCCAGAGAGTGCCATCTTATCTGCCGTGATATTCAATGCCCTAATTATTCCATTTTTAATTCCATTGGCTTTGAAAGGGGTGGCCTATAAACCCATAGGTGCAAGTGCACTGTTACGGCGTAATCTGCTCATTTTTGGAGTAGGGGGTATTTTGGTGCCATTTGTAGGCATCAAATTGATTGATCTTATTGTATCCTTATTTATTTAAAAAAAACGAAATCATGAAAAAGCATATTTTACCAGCTATAAAGCTGACTTTTATCCTAATTGTTTTTTTTGCAGTCATCTATCCTTTTGCTGTATGGGCCATTGCTCAAGCAGCTCCAAATGAAGGTAAAGGTGAAATCATTACTTTTAAAGGTAGGACTTATTACAGCAATATTGGTCAGGCCTTTACAAATGATCACTATTTCTGGTCCCGTCCTTCTGCGGCTGGCTATAATGCAGCAGGATCTGCGGGAAGTAACAAAGGCCCTTCAAACCCGTCATATCTGGCAGAGGTAAAAGGTAGGATAGATACATTTTTGGTGCATAATCCCGCTATTACAAAAGCACAAATACCTGCTGATCTTATTACTGCAAGTGCGAGTGGCTTAGATCCTCACTTTTCAGTACAGGCAGCTCAGGTTCAGGTGAAACGTATTGCTAAGATCCGAAATATTGCAGAAGCAGACTTAATGACATTAATTCATGAGCATACCGAAAAACCATTAATCGGACTATTTGGTCCTGCGAAAATAAATGTATTAAAGTTGAATATTGCATTAGACCAATTATCTGCAAAATAATTTAATATGAAATATCCATGTCATACACATTCGAATAAATGTAATTCTGTCAAGAGTGATGTGTACGCAGTCTGGATATTTCATAGCATCCTTATACAATCAATTAACAAATGTGAAATCAAGCTGTAAAATCATCTGCTATGGATGTTAAGCATGATATACACGAATGCTCTATCAACAAAATGATAAAATTAAGATGAAAAAATATATCATCAGTTCCCTATTGTTATTAGGAACTATCCATATTTTGCAAGCACAAGAAAACGTTGAGATCAAAAATCCGTTAACGATTAGTGGCTATGTTGAAGTATACAGTCAGTACGATTTTTCTAACCCTAAAAATAATTCCCGACCAGGATATGTATACAGTCATCATCGTAATAATGAGGTTAATTTAAATCTTGGAATGATTAAATTAAATTATGAATCTGATAGAATCAGGACTAACCTGGCATTGGCGGCTGGTACTTATATGAATGCAAATTATGCTGCTGAACCAGTAACGTTGAAAAATATCTACGAAGCAAATGTCGGTATCAAGATTTCAGAAAAGCATAATTTATGGATTGATGCTGGTGTTTTGCCATCTCATATTGGATTTGAAAGCGCCATTAGTAAGGATTGCTATACCCTGACACGTAGTATAGGAGCGGATAACTCTCCTTATTTTGAAACAGGAGCTAAGATATCGTATACGACCGATGACGGTAAATGGATGATGAGCGGATTAGTTTTAAATGGCTGGCAAAGAATTCAGCGGATTGACGGAAACAGTACCCCCGCTTTTGGGCATCAGTTAACGTATAGGCCCACGGATAAAATAACTTTAAACAGCAGTTCGTTTATTGGTAATGATAAAGCCGATTCTGTTCGTCAGATGCGGTATTTTCATAATTTTTATGGACAGTTCCAACTGCATGATAAATTTACGGTTATAACAGGGTTTGATATTGGTGCTGAACAAAAAGAAAAAGGAAGCAGTCATTATAACACATGGTTTACTCCAGTTTTGATCGCTTCCTATAAACCTCATGATGATTTTGCTATAGCTTTACGAGGTGAATATTATCAAGATAAGAAAGGGATAATTATTAATACCGGAACTACAAATGGTTTTCAAACATTTGGTTATTCCTTTTCAGTAGATTATGTGGTTTTCTCAAATTTAGTATGGCGAACAGAGTTAAAGAGACTACAGAGTAAAGATGCTATTTTTGCTGATCGAAATGATTCTTTGGAAAAAGATAATATGATTGGAATTACTTCTTTGGCATTACGTTTTTAATCAAATTATTATTTCTCTTGTTGTTTTATACTGGTTTATAAAATAACAAGAGAGCTAATAACATGATCTACACTTATATGGAAGAAAGAAAAGATGCGGAACATTTCTTAGGGCTGATAAAAAAATCTAGGAAAGGAAAATTTAAACTGTATATCGGTATGAGCGCTGGTGTAGGGAAGACTTATCGTATGCTACAAGAGGCACATATGCTTCTACATAGTGGGGTAGATATTAAAATAGGTTATATTGAAACTCATAATAGAAAAGAAACACATGCATTATTGGATGGTATTCCGTTGATAACCAGACGTAAACTTTTTTATAAGGGAAAAGAGCTTGAAGAATTGGATGTTCAGGCGGTTATTAACATACATCCTGAAATTGTCATAATTGATGAACTTGCTCATAGTAATATTGAAGGAAGTGTCAATGCTAAGCGTTGGCAGGATGTTGTCGATATATTGGATGCAGGTATCAGTGTGATCAGCGCAGTCAATATTCAGCACATTGAAAGTCTGCATGATGAGATTAAGAATATAACAGGTGTTGATGTACAGGAACGTATACCCGATAGTGTGCTGGGATTGGCCGATGAGGTCGTTAATATTGATTTAACAGCTGAAGAGTTGATAAATAGATTGAAAGATGGTAAAATTTATGATGCTGCTAAGATAGAAATGGCATTAGCAAATTTTTTTAATAGTGATCATATTTTGCAATTACGTGAACTGGCTTTAAAAGAAGTTGCTTCACAGGTGCAAAGGAAAGTTGAGACGGAGGTTATTCATCATAAATATATGAAGAAGGAGCAATTTCTAGCTTGTGTAAGTTCAAATGAGAAGACTGCTACGATCGTAATTCGTAAGACTGCAAGGTTAGCAAACTATTATAATAGTAAATGGTTTGTTCTCTATGTACAAACGCCTAAAGAAAGTGTTTCTAAAATAGCGCTGGATAAACAGCGACATTTGATTAATAATTTTAAATTAGCAACAGAATTGGGCGCCGAGATTATAAAGGTTAATCATAGCAAGATCGCTACAGCCATTATTGAGCAATGTGAAGCAAAACAGATAACGACAGTTTGTATAGGTAAGCCACATTTGGGATTAATCAAAATCATTTGGGCAACAAATACTTTTAATAAACTTCTGACGAAGCTTTCAAACGAAAAAATTGATCTTATAATTCTTTCATAATGCGTATAAAGACAAAATTAACTTTTGGTGTTGGGTCACTTTTTCTGATGATTGTACTATTGGTTGTGGTAAGTGGCTGGTATGTCAATCAGTTGAAAAGGGATACCAATAATATTCTCGTTGCCAATTATAATACTTTGCAATATGCCCGCAATATGCTGTTGGCATTGGAAGAATATGATGTTGATCCAGTAGCGTTACATGATTTTAAGGAAAATCTAGAGAAACAAAAGCATAATGTTACTGAAATCGGAGAGGTGCAGGCTACAAAGATGGTCGAAAAACATTTCTATCAGTTTACTGAAAATAAAGCGGATGTTACGCTGCTTTCCAAAATAAGAAAAGACATTACTGAATTGATGCGTCTCAATATGGAAGCCATAGAACGTAAAAGTGATATTGCTTCTGTAACTGCAGAAAAAGCCATTGCTGTCATTTCCATTACCGGAACATTGTGTTTTCTGATTGCTTTTGTTCTGATCGTTAACCTGCCATCAAATATTGCAAATCCTATTAAAGAATTGACAGAAAGCATTAAGCAGATTGCAAATGAAAACTATAAAAAACGAATACATTATGATAAACGTAATGAATTTGGAGAGCTTGCAAATTCTTTTAATACAATGGCTGAAAAACTAGAAGAATATGCCGAAAGTAAATTGGATAAAATATTAAAAGGGAAAAAACGAATAGATACTCTTATTAATAACATGCATGATCCTGTAATTGGGATTGATGAACAGAAGGTGGTATTATTCGCGAATGAAGAAGCTTTGAAAATTTCTGGTTTACAAAATGAACAGCTAATTGGAAAGCAAATACAGGATGTAGCGGTGACAAATGATCTGATACGTGATTTTATCAAAGATATTTTTCAGGATCAGAAACAACGAGAAGCTACTCTTCTTAAGATTTATGCAAATGGTAAAGAAAGTTATTTTGAGAAGGAAATTGTCGATATCAATATTGTACCGACGGGAGAATTAGATTCTCAATTTATAGGACAGGTCATCATGTTGCGTAATATTACCCAGTTTAAAGAAATGGATTTCGCTAAAACGAATTTTATAGCAACCATATCGCATGAACTTAAAACACCGATTGCCTCCATAAAGATGGGGTTACAACTTTTAGAAAATAAACAAATTGGTGTACTCAATGAAGATCAAAATAATCTTGTTCAAAGTATCCGCGAGGATACCGGGAGGTTGTTGAAAATTACAGGTGAGCTTTTGAATATGACGCAGGTTGAAAGTGGGACCATTCAGTTAAATGTAGCACCGACCAATGTGAGCGAACTCATAGAATATGCTATACGGGCAACAAAAGCGATGGCAGAACAAAAACATATAGAATTGCAATTGCAAATGGAAAATAACCTACCAGATGTGCTCGCTGATAATGAAAAAACAGCCTGGGTATTGACCAACTTACTTTCAAATGCAGTACGTTATTCCTATGAAAATGCTATCATTGGGATCTCTATTGGATCTAGTGAGGATAAAGTGAAATTTGCAATTAAAGATGCTGGACAAGGTATAGAAGATCGGTATAAGGATAAAATATTTGAACGGTATTTTCGAATTCCGGGAACAAAAAAAGAAGGTACAGGTTTGGGTTTAAGTATCAGTAAAGAGTTTATCGAAGCACAGGGGGGGACTATAACTGTTGATAGTGAATATGGTTCAGGAAGTACTTTTTCTTTTACATTGAATCGTATTGATACCAATAATTTTAAAAAAAACTAGTGTCTGTAGCAAGACTTGAGATTGAGAAAATCTAATATGTTTTTCATTCCATAATTTTCGCTTTGAGATTTGGAGTGGCCACAATAGGGTAAAGGTTCCTGTGTGCTTGGTAGTTGTAACAAGTGGTGTTGCGCATTCATTTTGCTTAAAGGTATGATAGCAATGCGCGATGGCGCATTGATTTATCACTCTGGTCAATGTATATACCAACTTAGCCGTTTGTCTTCGCGTTTTTGGTAAACCATTTTGCGTTGCAGCGGTGTAGTAATTCGCCATGTCCAATTGATTCATCACGCTGGCCAATGTATATTGAAATTTGGCCGTCTGTTTTTATTCTTACGGTAGTTCATTTTACGCTATTGCTTATTATTAACTCTGCATGGCTTATAGGTATTGCTACGTAACATGCTTTTAGAGAAATATTATTTTACTATTAAGTTAATTTAGTTTACTGGCGAGTAAAATTCTGATAT
Organism: Sphingobacterium sp. B16(2022); assembly: GCF_012030425.1. Lineage (GTDB taxonomy): Bacteria > Bacteroidota > Bacteroidia > Sphingobacteriales > Sphingobacteriaceae > Sphingobacterium > Sphingobacterium anhuiense. Next base: position 391,801 of record NZ_JAAUVN010000005.1, read on the forward strand.
TATTTAGCCTCTTGTTTAAATTAAAAAAGCTTCTCGTACAGAATAGATGCACTTAGGGAAAGTCTGATTTTTAGTTGAATTTATTGAACATCATATTGGGGAGCTTATTTTGTATTCGGAATTGACGTAAAACCCATACGACAGCTTTGATATGCCGTATGCCGAAATAAAATTAGCAGAAGGATTTATGAATACGGCATACCGCGACAAGATAAATCATATCCGTTCCCTTGCCATGTTACGTAGAAAATTGGGCTAATCTGAGTATATAACAAAAGAAGAGGCTGTCTTTATGCAGTGCCCCCAAAAAGTTAGACACTTTCTGGGGGCATTTTTATGAATAAGAAAAACAAGCACAGTTTTGAATTTAAGTTGAGCTGTGTTAGACAAATGGATGAGCATTATCGTTCTGCAAAGTC
>NZ_JAAUVN010000006.1 GCF_012030425.1 Sphingobacterium sp. B16(2022)
TTCCGTTGGGACTGCAAAGGTAGAAATCTTTTTGGTTTCTCCAAAATAAATGTGAAAATTTATTTTTTTTGTTTTCCTGCTGTTTCTGCGTTTAACCTGAATTAAACCCTTCTTTTTTCAGTGCCTCACCTTTCGGATCAGCCGTTCCTCCCTTGCGGAGTGGTGCAAAGATAGCACCTTTTTATAATCACTTCCTAATCTTTTTTCGCTTATTTCTAAATAATAAGGTTAACTAACTGTAACATTGGGTGATTCATTTATAAGCTATAGATCTATAGCAAGACATCTGGAATAAAAAAGGACTGATTCCTTCTTTTACAAGGTATTTTTGACTGCTATACTTGAACTCCATTTCAATAACTAATTGCTGCAATCCCATAATATATATTGGTATAATGCTCAAAAAAATATTCGCTAATCTGAGAAAAACAATGATTCGCGCCCACTACAGACGTGCTCAGATAAGCATTTAATGCAGATCTTTTATAATTAACGGGAAATAGCCGATCATTTAATAGGGAATGTACATTTCAGTAGTCTAACTTTTAGCACCCGATATGTGGAGCATCAAAAGATCTTCACTTACATCTTATCCGTAACAAAAACCTTTACGTAATGAACGAAAATCTTATCTGGAACGCACATCGATTTATCAAATGCAGCATGTCGTGCTATTTTCTTGAGTCTCCCGCCCTGCTCAACCACTCCCGATGAAGACTATTTTATCTAAACATTCGAACTGGTGTTGAACGATCATCAACACTAAGCCGTTAACCTCTGTTGCTACTGAATTCAGTATACTATGCTTAGATTGAGGCTTTGCTGATGTTTCTCAAAAAGTAGTAAATGCCTATTCACCAAGAGGTAACTGAAACCAAATAGCATTCATTCTTTAACAAGGTTAAAACTACAACAGGCATATATACAAGAGTCGCAGTATAATGTTAAACAAAAAAAGGGTTGCAAATAAAATCTGCAACCCTTTTACGTATTATTAAAAATTATTAATCTTCTTCTTTCGAAGCTAATAATTGATCATATTCTTCACGTGAACCAACGATAATATTACCGTATTGACGAAGACCTGTACCTGAAGGGATCAAGTGACCCACAATTACATTCTCTTTCAATCCTAATAAATTATCACGTTTACCTGCAATAGCTGCTTCGTTCAAGACTTTAGTAGTCTCTTGGAATGATGCTGCAGAGATAAATGATTTCGTTCCTAACGAAGCTCTAGTTATACCTTGTAATAAAGGACTTGAAGTTGCTGGAATAGCATCACGTACCTCTACTAGTTTTTGATCACGACGTCTCAAGCTTGAGTTTTCTTCACGTAATCTACGTAATGAAACGATCTGTCCTGGACGTAAGTCATTAGAGTCACCTGCTTCAACTACAACTTTCTTGTCGTAAAGTGAATCGTTTTCTTCCATGAAATCCCATTTGTTAACTGCTTCTTTTTCTAAGAAACGCGTATCTCCTGGATCTTCAATATTCACTTTCTGCATCATTTGGTGAACAATCGTCTCAAAGTGTTTATCATTAATTTTCACACCTTGAAGACGGTAAACCTCTTGAATACCATTTACGATATAATGCTGTACTGCTGAAGGACCTTTAATTGATAAGATATCTGCTGGAGAGATCGAACCATCCGATAAAGGCATACCTGCTTTAATAAAGTCATTATCCTGTACTAAGATATGTTTCGAAAGTGGAACTAAGTATTTCTTAATCTGGCCATCGCGTGACTCAATAGAGATCTCACGGTTACCACGTTTAACACCACCTAAAGTTACAACACCATCAATCTCAGTTACAACTGCTGGATTAGAAGGATTACGCGCTTCAAATAATTCTGTTACACGAGGTAGACCCCCTGTAATATCTCGCGTTTTACCTGTAGAACGAGGAATCTTAACCAAGATACCACCTTCTTTAACAGTTACACCGTCCGATACAGAAACGTGAGCTCCTACTGGAATGTTATATGTACGAATTACTTCACCTTTTTTATCTAAAATCTTAATAGCAGGATTCTTCGTTTTATCACGAGTTTCAATAATTACTTTCTCTTTGTGACCCGTTTGCTCATCTGACTCTTCGCGGAAAGTTACACCTTCAACAATTGCATCAAATTCAACTTTACCGGCAAACTCAGAGATAATAACAGCATTGTATGGATCCCATGATACTAATTTATCACCCTTAGCTACTTGATTTCCTTCTTCAACGAATAATTGAGAACCGTAAGGGATATTTTGTTGGAATACAACTTTTTTAGTTTCATCCAAAATTTTAATCTCACCTGAACGACCCAATACTACTTGATGCGTACCGTCTTCACCTTCTTGAGATACTGTACGTAGATTTTCAAATTCTACAGTACCAGCATATTTAGAAGATATTTGTGACTCAGCAGCAATGTTAGAAGCCGTACCACCGACGTGGAACGTACGAAGCGTTAACTGTGTACCTGGCTCACCAATTGATTGCGCAGCAATTACACCGACAGCCTCACCCAATTGAACACGTTTACCAGATGCCAAGTTACGACCGTAACAGCTAGCACATACACCGCGTTTACACTCACATGTTAATACAGTACGGATCTCAACACCCTCAATACCTGAAGCTTCAATACGTTCAGCAACAGCTTCTTCAATATCTTCATTTTCAGAAACGAGTAATTCACCTGTTTCAGGATCATATACATTGTACAATGAAACACGACCTAAAATACGATCATATAACGGTTCTACAACATCATCGTTATCTTTTAATGCAGTTGTGTAAATACCTCTTAAACCTCCACAGTCTTGCGTAATAACAATCATATCCTGTGCAACGTCATGTAAACGACGTGTTAAGTAACCCGCATCGGCAGTTTTCAATGCCGTATCGGCAAGACCTTTACGCGCACCGTGGGTAGAGATAAAGTACTCTAATACTGAAAGTCCTTCTTTAAAGTTTGATAAAATCGGATTCTCAATAATTTCACCACCAGCTGAACCAGATTTCTGAGGTTTAGCCATCAAACCACGCATACCACACAACTGACGAATTTGCTCTTTCGAACCACGCGCCCCAGAATCAAGCATCATATATACGGAGTTGAAACCTTGGTTGTCATTCGATAAGATATCCATTACGTGTGATGTCAACTTATTGTTGATACGTGTCCAGATATCGATAATTTGATTATAACGCTCGTTGTTAGTAATGAAACCCATGTTATAGTTATTCATTACTTCTTCAACTTCGTTAGTAGCTTGTTGAATTAAGTCAGTTTTAGCAGCAGGAATGTTCAAATCTTGCAAGTTAAACGATAAACCACCTTTGAAGGCCGTTTGGAAACCTAATTCCTTCATATCGTCCAAGAACTGTGCAGCACGAGCCATACCCGTAGTTTTCACAATTTCTCCAATGATATTACGCAAAGATTTCTTCGTTAATAACTCATTGATAAAACCTACTTCATGAGGTACAACCTGGTTGAAGATAACACGACCAACTGTTGTATCTAATAACGTATCAACAATACTACCGTCTTTTGTTCTGATTTTAGTTTTTACCTTAATAAAAGCATGCAAATCAATTTTCTTCTCATTTAAAGCGATAATTACCTCTTCAGCAGAATAGAAAATCATATCTTCACCATGAACGATATGGTCTGGTGTGCTCTTACGGCCTTTAGTAATATAATAAAGACCCAAAACCATATCCTGAGATGGTACTGTTACTGGAGAACCATTTGCAGGATTTAAGATATTGTGGGCAGCCAACATTAAAACTTGTGCTTCCAAAACTGCAGCATTACCTAAAGGTAAGTGGACTGCCATCTGGTCACCATCAAAATCGGCGTTGAACGCTGTACACACTAATGGATGTAATTGAATTGCTTTACCCTCTACTAAAGTAGGTTGGAAAGCTTGAATACCCAATCTGTGAAGCGTAGGTGCACGGTTTAATAATACAGGGTGACCTTTCAACACGTTTTCTAAAATATCCCAAACAACAGGATCTTTACGATCTACAATTTTCTTAGCCGATTTTACAGTTTTAACGATACCACGTTCGATCATCTTACGAATGATAAACGGTTTGTAAAGTTCTGCTGCCATATCTTTAGGTATACCACACTCGTGCAATTTCAAGTGAGGTCCAACGACGATTACCGAACGAGCCGAATAATCCACACGTTTACCCAATAAGTTTTGACGGAAACGACCTTGTTTACCTTTTAAGATATCAGATAATGATTTCAACGCACGGTTACCTTCAGTTTTCACTGCGTTAACTTTACGTGAGTTATCGAATAATGAATCTACAGCCTCTTGTAACATACGTTTTTCATTACGTAAAATTACTTCTGGAGCTTTGATTTCAATTAAACGTTTCAAACGGTTATTACGGATAATAACACGACGGTATAAATCATTTAAATCTGAAGTCGCAAAACGACCACCATCTAAAGGCACTAATGGACGCAATTCCGGTGGAATAATAGGAACGATTTTAACAATCATCCACTCCGGACGATTCTCAATACGGTCTCTAGAACCACGGAATGCTTCTACAACGTGAAGACGCTTTAAAGCCTCATTTTTACGTTGTTGAGAAGTTTCGTTAGCCGCTTGATGACGTAAATCATAAGATAATTTATCTAAATCAATACGTTTCAATAATTCTTCTAACGCTTCAGCACCCATTTTAGCAACGAACTTTTGAGGATCGTTGTCATCTAAATATTGATTTTCTTTCGGTAATGTATCTAAAATATCTAAATATTCTTCTTCAGTCAAGAAGTCCATATAGTTGATACCATCGTCCTCTTTAATACCAGCCTGAATAACTACATATCTTTCGTAGTAGATAATCATGTCTAGTCTCTTGGTAGGAAGACCTAATAAATAACCAATTTTATTTGGAAGAGAACGGAAGTACCAGATATGAGCAACAGGAACCACTAATGAAATGTGTCCCATACGCTCACGACGTACTTTTTTCTCCGTAACTTCAACACCACAACGGTCACATACGATACCTTTATAACGGATACGTTTGTATTTACCACAGTGACATTCATAATCCTTTACAGGACCAAAGATACGCTCACAGAATAAACCATCACGTTCTGGTTTGTAGGTACGATAGTTAATCGTTTCCGGTTTTACAACTTCACCACTTGAACGCTCTAAAATTGTTTCTGGAGACGCCAAGCTTACAGTAATTGATGTAAAGTTGCTTTTAATTTTATTATCTTTTTTGTAAGACATACTTATTCAAAAGTTAAAGCTTTATGAAGAAGTTTTAGTGATCATAGCGATCACTAAAACTTCACTTTGCTTAATTAATCCAATGTGATATCTAAACCTAAACCACGTAACTCATGTACCAATACGTTAAACGATTCTGGTACAGATGGAGTTGGTAAATTGTTTCCTTTTACGATAGCCTCGTAAGTTTTCGCACGACCAACAACATCATCCGATTTCACAGTCAAGATTTCTTGTAGGATATTAGATGCACCAAATGCCTCTAATGCCCAAACTTCCATCTCACCAAAACGCTGACCCCCGAATTGAGCTTTACCACCCAATGGTTGTTGTGTAATCAATGAGTATGGTCCGATCGAACGAGCGTGCATCTTATCATCAACCATGTGTCCTAATTTTAACATATAGATCACACCAACTGTAGTTGGTTGGTCAAAACGCTCACCCGTTAAACCATTGTACAAGTAAGTTCTACCTGAAGCAGGTAAACCAGCTTTAGCTACCCAGTCTTCTACCTCTTCTTTTTCAGCACCGTCGAAAATAGGAGTTGCAAATTTAACACCTAATTTTTGACCAGCCCAACCTAAAACAGTTTCGTAAATCTGTCCTAAGTTCATACGAGAAGGTACACCTAATGGGTTTAACACGATATCTACTGGTGTTCCATCATCTAAGAAAGGCATATCTTCATCACGTACAATACGTGCAACAATACCTTTATTACCGTGACGACCAGCCATCTTATCTCCTACTTTCAATTTACGTTTCTTAGCAACGTAAACTTTAGCCATTTGAACGATACCTGATGGCAATTCATCACCGACAGAAACTGCGAATTTATCACGTTTGAAAGCACCTAACTCTTCGTTTAACTTAATGTTATAGAAGTGTAAAGAAGCTTTAATCATTTCATTCTTATCTTCGTCAGTTGTCCAACCTGTAGGGTTGATGTTATTGTAGTCTAATTCAGCTAAGATTTTTTGTGTAAACTTAGCTCCTTTCGCTACTAATAATTCTTTATATACATTATAGATACCTTGAGCAGTTTTACCATTTACAACTGTAAACAATTTCTCTACTAAACGTTCTTTCAAAATCTTAACAGCTCTTTCATGTGCTGTTTCTAATTTCTCTAATGTTTTACGCTCAACTTCTTTTGACATTTTCTTAGCGCGTGCAAATAACTTCGTATCAATAACAACACCTTTCAATGAAGGAGAAGCTTTTAATGAAGCATCTTTCACGTCACCCGCTTTGTCACCAAAGATTGCACGTAATAATTTCTCTTCTGGAGAAGGATCAGACTCACCTTTTGGAGTGATCTTACCAATCAAGATATCACCGCCATTAACCTCAGCACCAATACGGATGATACCGTTTTCGTCTAAGTCTTTAGTCGCCTCTTCCGAAACGTTAGGGATATCTGCTGTTAATTCTTCTTCACCACGTTTTGTATCACGAACTTCCAATTCAAACTCTTCAATATGAAGAGAAGTAAACCAGTCTTCTTTTGCTACACGCTCAGAAATTACGATCGCATCCTCAAAGTTATATCCTTGCCAAGGCATGAATGCAACTTTCAAGTTACGTCCTAATGCTAATTCACCATTTTCAGTGGCATAACCTTCACATAATACCTGACCTTTAGTCACACGTTGCCCTTTACCTACAATAGGTTTTAAGTTCATACAAGTATTCTGATTGGTTTTCTTGAATTTGATCAATCTATATGTTTTCACGTCGTCATCAAATGACACTAAACGGTCATCATCAGTACGGTCGTAACGAATTTTAATCTCATCCGCATCTACATACTCAACTACACCATTACCCTCTGCATTAATTAATGTACGAGAATCTTTCGCAACACGGCCTTCTAGACCAGTACCTACGATAGGTGCTTGTGGACGTAAAATTGGAACAGCTTGACGCTGCATGTTTGATCCCATCAATGCACGGTTGGCATCATCATGCTCCAAGAAAGGAATTAATGAAGCCGCAATAGACGTAATCTGGTTAGGTGCAACATCCATATAATCCAAACGTGTAGGTTCGATTACCGGGAAATCACCAAAATATCTAGCTTTTACTTTAGCATCGATAAAATTACCATTATCATCATATTGTGCATTAGCTTGACCGATTGTTTTCTCATCTTCGTCCTCAGCAGATAAATAATGTACAGGTTCTTCAACCACAACACGACCATCTTCAACACGACGGTATGGCGTTTCGATAAAACCTAAATTATTAATCTTAGCGTGAACAGCTAATGACGAAATCAAACCAATATTTGGTCCCTCAGGAGTTTCGATTGTACACAAACGACCGTAGTGCGTATAGTGAACGTCACGAACCTCGAAACCAGCACGCTCACGAGAAAGACCACCTGGACCTAAAGCTGAAAGACGACGCTTGTGCGTGATCTCTGCAAGAGGGTTCGTTTGATCCATGAACTGTGATAACTGGTTAGTACCAAAGAAAGAATTAATAACAGACGATAACGTACGTGCATTAATTAAATCTGTTGGTGTGAAAACCTCATTATCACGAATGTTCATACGTTCACGAATAGTACGTGCCATACGAGAAAGACCTACTCCAAATTGCGCGTATAATTGCTCACCTACAGTACGTACACGACGGTTAGATAAGTGGTCAATATCATCCACCTCAGCTTTAGAGTTGATTAAGTTAATCAAATACTTCACGATAGCGATGATATCTTCACGAGTCAATACCTTCGTTTCATCAGGAGTATTTAATTTCAATTTACGGTTAATGCGGTAACGACCAACATCCCCTAAATCGTAACGTTTGTCCGAGAAGAATAAACGGTCGATGATACCACGAGCAGTTTCCTCATCAGGTGGTTCAGCGTTACGTAACTGACGGTAGATATGCTCTACTGCCTCTTTCTCAGAGTTAGACGTATCTTTTTGTAATGTGTTATATATAATTGAATAGTCCGCATTGTTAGATGCATCTTCTTTCGCTAAAATAATAGATTTTACTCCAGCATCGATGATCAAGTCAATGTGATCTTCTTCTAAAACAGTCTCACGTTCAAGTATGATTTCATTACGGTCAATAGATACAACTTCACCTGTATCCTCATCAACAAAATCTTCAATCCATTTTTTCAATACCCTTGCCGCCAAACGACGACCAACGTATTTCTTAAGACCAGATTTACTAACTTTTACTTCATCAGCAAGATCAAATAATTCTAAGATATCCTTATCCGAATCATAACCGATAGCACGTAATAAAGTAGTAACTGGGAATTTTTTCTTACGGTCGATATAAGCATACATAACGTTATTTACGTCAGTTGCAAACTCGATCCAAGATCCTTTAAAAGGAATTACCCTTGCAGAATATAGTTTAGTACCATTTGTGTGTCTACTTTGACCAAAGAAAACGCCAGGTGAACGGTGTAATTGAGATACGATTACGCGCTCCGCACCATTAATCACGAAAGTACCTTTCGGTGTCATATATGGGATAGTTCCCAAATATACGTCCTGTACAATAGTTTCGAAATCTTCGTGTTCTTCATCATTACATGATAACTTTAACTTCGCCTTTAGAGGAACGCTATAAGTTAACCCACGTTCGATACATTCTTGTATATCATAGCGAGGAGGATCAATAAAATAATCCAAAAACTCGAGCACAAAAATGTTTCTAGAATCAGAAATAGGGAAGTTTTCCGAGAATACCTTGAACAGCCCTTCCTGATGGCGGTTGTCAGAAGTAGTTTCTAATTGAAAAAACTCCTTGAAAGATTGCAATTGCACATCTAAGAAATCTGGATATTCCAGAACTTTCCTGCTTGTCGCAAAATTTACTCTTTCTTGTTGAATATTATTGTTTGCCAAGGGGATATGAATTTTAGTTTTAAAAAAACTGAGCTTAACTATGCTGTTATTACTACATCTCGACTATGTTCAGCACACACATAGACTAGTAGTCAAATATCATAAATAGGAATAGACTCTAACGAAAATACGTCAGAGTCTAAACCTTTTGAGGGCTTGTTAGCTAAGATTATTTAATCTCAACAACAGCTCCAGCTTCTTCTAATTGTTGTTTCAACGCTTGTGCTTCGTCTTTAGAAACACCAGTTTTAACTTCTTTAGGAGCACCGTCTACTAAATCTTTAGCTTCTTTCAAGCCTAATCCAGCTAAATCTTTTACTAATTTAACTACAGCTAATTTAGCACCACCAGCTTCTTTCAAGATAACATCGAAAGATGTTTTCTCTTCAGCAGCAGCAGCTTCAGCTGGAGCAGCAGCAACTGCAACAGCAGCAGCAGCAGGCTCGATACCGTACTCGTCTTTTAAGATATCAGCTAGTTCTTTAACTTCTTTTACTGTCAAGTTTACTAACTGCTCAGCAAGTTGTTTTAAATCTGCCATTTTATTTTGAATTTTTGAATGTCGTTATGAAAAATTGTTATTATTAATAGTACGAATGTTTTATTTTAAAAGAGTATTCGTTAACCTCTTTGCTCTAAAGCTTTTACTAAACCTGAAATTGTATTTCCACCCGATTGAAGAGCTGAAATAACATTCTTAGCAGGAGATTCCAATGCAGCGATAACGTCAGCGATGAGTTCATTTTTAGATTTAAGACTCACTAATGCTTTCAACTGATTGTCACCTACGAATGCAGTTTCTTGAATATAAGCAGCTTTTAACAAAGGTTTATCACCTTCTTTACGTAAAGCTTGAATTAATTTTGCTGGAGCATTTGCTACCTCAGAAAACATCATTGTAGATGCACCTTTCAATGCGCCAATAATTTCTTCTGAATCAACACCAGCTTCAATTAATGCTTTTTTGATTAAAGTGTTTTTAACAGCTTTAATTTCAATACCACCTTCGAAACACTTGCGACGAATGCCGTTCACTTTTTCAACCGATAATTCAGAAGTGTCAGTAATATAGAAATTACCGTAAGATTTAATCTGCTCGGCAAGAGCTTGAACAATTTCTTGTTTTTCTTCTTTTCTCATGATTAAATACCCGCTACTGATTTAGTCTCAATATGAATACCAGGACTCATAGTTGATGAAATGTGAATGCTTTTAAAGTATGTTCCTTTTGCTGCAGACGGTTTCAAACGAGAGATAGTTTGTAATACCTCTAATGCGTTTTCATAAATTTTGTCTGCATCGAACGACGCTTTACCAACTGAAGTATGGATGATACCAGTTTTATCAACTTTGAAATCAATCTTACCGCCTTTAACATCTGTCACTGCTTTACCTACTTCTGTAGTTACAGTTCCAGTTTTAGGATTTGGCATTAAGTTTCTTGGACCTAAAATACGACCCAATTTACCTACTTTAGCCATCACACTAGGCATTGTAATAATGATATCAACGTCAGTCCAACCGCCTTCAATTTTACTGATATACTCATCTAAACCCACGAAGTCAGCACCTGCTGCTTTAGCTTCTTCTTCCTTATCAGGAGTACATAAAACTAAAACACGTACAGTTTTACCAGTTCCGTGAGGTAAAGTTGCAATACCACGAACCATTTGATTTGCCTTACGGGGATCTACGCCTAAACGAACGTCGATATCCACAGAAGCATCGAATTTGGTCAATGAGATTTCTTTAACTAAAGCCGCAGCTTCTTTTAAAGAGTATGCTTTACCAGCTTCAATTTTGGATAGTGCCGCTTTTTGATTTTTTGTTAATCTAGCCACTTTTCTTAAATTGATTTCTTAATTAATTGTTCCAAGGAGCATTACCTGCTACAGTAATCCCCATACTACGTGCTGTCCCAGCTACCATTCTCATAGCAGCATCTAAAGTAAACGCGTTTAAATCTACCATTTTATCTTTAGCAATAACTTCTACTTGTTCCCAAGTAACTGAAGCTACTTTCTTACGGTTAGGCTCACCTGAACCGCTTTTTAAACCCGCAGTTTCTTTCAATTGAATAGCAACTGGTGGAGTTTTAATGATAAAATCAAAAGATTTATCAGCGTAAACTGTAATGACAACAGGCAATACTTTTCCTGGTTTGTCTTGCGTACGAGCGTTGAACTGTTTACAGAAATCCATAATGTTCACACCTTTAGCACCTAAAGCAGGTCCTACTGGTGGAGATGGATTCGCAGCTCCGCCCTTAACTTGTAATTTTACTAACGCACTGACTTCTTTTGCCATCTTGTTTTGAATTAAATTATTAAATGTTTGTTAGTAAGTTGGAAGCAAATAACGTAACATTTATTATTTCACCTGGTTATTAACTTGCGTTTAACCACCAAATGAGGTGCAAAGATATATAGAATTAAATCTATTTGCAAATTTATTTTAACATAAAAAGAGCAAAGTTGTGCTTTGCTCTTTTTATTATTCTTTTTCTACTTGCATGTAGTTTAATTCCAATGGTGTTTTTCTTCCGAAAACTTTCACCATCACAATCAGTTTTTTCTTATCTTCATGAACTTCTTCGATCTCACCTGTGAAACCATTAAATGGACCATCATTCACTTTCACTGTCTCACCAACGTAATATGGTACATTAATTGTCTCACCTTGCTCAGCCATCTCATCTACTTTACCTAGAATACGATTAACCTCAGCTTGGCGCAACGGAATAGCATTACCTGCTTTATCCCCTAAAAATCCAATGACACTATTAACTCCTTTTATAATGTGTTCCAACTCACCATCTAAAGCAGCCTCTAGCAAAACGTATCCAGGATAGTAGTTACGCTCTTTAGCCACTTTCTTTCCATCACGCATCAAATAGTACTTCTCCATCGGAATCAACACTTGAGTAATCAAATGCTCAATTCCTAAACGGCTAACTTCGGCATCGATATATTGCTTTACCTTCTTCTCCTTACCACTCACTGCACGAACTACGTACCATTTTAAACTTTGATCTGCCATAAATAATGTTTGATGAAATTAAGAAGCAATACCGTACAATAACTCTAATACGTTACTTGAAGCTTTATCCATTACAAAAACCAATAATGCTATTATAACAGAAGCAACAAGTACAATCACAGCGGAGTTCTGTAATTGACCCCAAGTAGGCCAAGTAACCTTCTCTGTAATTTCGACATAAGAGTCTTTAAAAAAATCAAGTACTTTTGCCATTTTCAGTTTATTTATTAAGCACGGGAACAAGGATTCGAACCCTGATCAAAGGTTTTGGAGACCTCTATTCTACCGTTGAACTATTCCCGTGTATTATCTTATTTTGATGATGCAAATATAGTGTTTTTAACTATTCCCTGCAAATTTTTTTAATCTTTTTTTATTGTTTTTTAATCAATATTTCAGACTGAAAAAATAAGCTAATCAGTATGAACTGATTAGCTTATTATATGTGATTCTAGAATCTTTAAAGACTATAAAATTTCAGTTACCTGACCAGCACCTACAGTTCTACCACCTTCACGGATAGCGAAACGTAAACCTTTTTCCATAGCAATAGCAGAGATCAACTTAACAGTAATCGTTACGTTATCACCTGGCATTACCATCTCAGTACCTTCAGCTAAAGTGATTTCACCTGTAACATCTGTTGTACGGAAATAGAATTGAGGACGGTATTTGTTAAAGAATGGAGTGTGACGTCCACCTTCAGCTTTTGATAATACGTAAACCTCAGCTTTGAAGTAATCGTGTGGAGTTACTGAACCTGGTTTAACGATAACCATACCACGACGGATATCAGTTTTCTCAATACCACGTAATAATAAACCTACGTTATCACCAGCCTCACCGTAATCCAAAATTTTACGGAACATCTCAACACCTGTTACTGTAGATTTCAAACCTTCAGCAGCACCCATACCTAAGATCTCAACTGGATCTCCAGAGTTGATTACACCTCTTTCAATACGACCTGTAGCTACTGTACCACGACCTGTGATCGAGAATACATCCTCTACTGGCATTAAGAAAGGTAATTCAGTTAAACGTGGAGGGATTGGAATGTAGCTATCAACAGCATCCATTAATTCCATGATTTTAGCAACCCACTCAGGCTCACCGTTAAGAGCACCTAAAGCAGAACCTTTAATTACTGGAACATCATCTCCTGGATAATCGTAGAATGATAATAATTCACGAACTTCCATTTCAACTAAATCTAATAATTCTTCATCATCTACTAAGTCAGTTTTGTTTAAGAAAACAACAATAGCAGGAATACCTACTTGACGACCTAATAAGATGTGCTCACGCGTTTGAGGCATAGGACCATCAGTAGCAGCAACTACGATGATAGCGCCATCCATCTGAGCAGCACCAGTTACCATGTTTTTCACGTAATCGGCGTGACCTGGACAGTCAACGTGTGCATAGTGACGTGAAGCAGTTGAGTACTCAACGTGTGCAGTATTAATAGTGATACCACGCTCTTTTTCTTCAGGAGCAGAGTCAATTGAATCAAATGAACGAGCTTCTGATAAACCTGCGTCTGCTAATACTTTAGTAATAGCTGCAGTTGTAGTAGTTTTACCGTGGTCAACGTGACCGATTGTACCAATGTTTAAGTGTGGTTTACTACGGTCAAATTTCTCTTTTGCCATGTTTATGCGAATTAGTAATTATAAATATTTCTATACTTGTTATACAATGTTGTACGAGCCAAAGATGGGATTTGAACCCACGACCTCTTCCTTACCAAGGAAGTGCTCTACCCCTGAGCTACTTCGGCTTTTCGAAAATCCTATCTACAGATTAATGCCCCCACCTTTAGATATAATATTATCAAAGAAGACAGAGACTAAAAATCAAGACTTAAAAATTTGAGCGAAAGACGAGGTTCGAACTCGCGACCTATAGCTTGGAAGGCTATCGCTCTACCAACTGAGCTACTTTCGCTTTTTTTGCGTTTTTCTTAGACTTTCGTCACCAACAGTACGCTAACTGCTTAGTGTGGGGGGAGAAGGATTCGAACCTTCGAAACCGAAGTAACGGATTTACAGTCCGTCCCATTTGACCGCTCTGGAACCCCCCCATAACTCTAAAGTTATGTTTGAGCCTCTTATCGGAATCGAACCAATGACCTACTGATTACAAGTCAGTTGCTCTACCAGCTGAGCTAAAGAGGCATCTTTATTTAAAAGCTTTTTTAATCTCCAAACGCAATTTCTTTTGTTTAGCGAGTGCAAATATCTATTTTAATTTTGACACTTGCAAGCTTTTTTTTATTTTTTTTCACTCTTAAAAGAACTATCAAACTTTCTGTGTTAGCATCGCTATTTCCTTGTTTGCTGATGCAAAGATATACACTAAACCCACATTACAAAAATATTTTTTTAAAAAAAACGCTACTTTTTCACAACACTACTGATACGCAGATAAATAAATTTCAAGCGAAATAAGACAATTAATAACGCTGGTGCAAAATTCGGTATTTCATCTACTAGATTATTATCCTTGACAGCTCGGGATCAAGAACAGAACAGCAAACATAAAGCCTAAAAAATAAATGTTAATCGATAAATTTGTTATCTATATGACGCAATTAAAATTGTAAATAAAACAAATTTATCTAAGTTTGGCCATGCAAAATCGAGATCAGCGTAAAGTGATCAAAATACTAGTTTCAATACTATTCATTGTTTTCATCACCGATACACATATTGTAAAAGCTCAAAATATAATAGAAAAAGTTACAAAAAAAGTTTTTTCGACCTCAAAGGACTCAACAAGATCTGGCGTATTCATGGTATTGCCGGCTTTGGGTTATGCGCAAGAAACAGGTGCTGAATATGGCATCGCCAGCAATTACAATTTCTATTTTAACAAAAAAGATTCAAGTATTAGGTCATCAAACATTTTATTAATGGGTACCTATACAACTAAAAAACAATCAAATATTAAACTACAGGCTGATATTTGGACAGATAATAATGATTATCATATTATTTCAGAGATCCGGTACCGCAATTGGCCCTCGAATTACTATGGTATAGGTATGGATACAAAAAAAGCTGACGAAGATCTTATCAGTCAGAAACTTTTCCGTGTCAAATTAGAAGTAGAAAAAAGAATTGCGTCCAAATATTATGCTGGTGTCAATATACAATATGACTATGTACAATTTAAGGACAAGGAAATAGACGGTATCTTTGACGACGCATCGTTACTAGGAAAAAATGGTGGACAGCAGTTACTGCTGGGTATTTCACAGCTATTTGACAGCAGAAACAATGTATCTTACACGACTCAAGGATATTACGCAAGAGCTAAACTAGCTTATGCTCCAAAACTATGGACAAAAGAAGATTTTGAAGGTGGCAATTTTGACGCTGATCTGCGTGCATTTTTTCCTATTCATCCCAAACTAACATTGGCTGCTCAGGCTATTTATAGATCTACCTTTGGCAAAACCATTCCATATTACGCCTATAGAGATTTAGGCGGAGACATGATGATGCGGGGTTATTATATCGGTCGGTATAAAGATAAGAACTACCTGGCATCGCAAGCGGAATTACGTTACCGCTTTCATCCCAGATTTGCAGCAGCAGCCTTTACAGGTGTGGGATCTGTCTTTTCAAAAGAGTATAATGCTCGATTTATTCCATCGTATGGAGGAGGATTTCGTTATTTTTTCAGCTTAGAACATAATAGTAATATTCGAATTGATTACGCTTACGGTGAACAGAGGCCTGGAGAAAAAAGACAATCGGGATTCTACCTTTCTCTTAGCGAAGCATTTTAAAATAAAATACCAATAATTAATTGATCATCTTTTCCTAATAAGAGATGATCAATTTCATAAATACCCCTTCTTTTAAAAACGAATGACAAAATCTTCTTTTCTTTGACCTTTTTTAAAAAAAACCAATCCTAAATGGAAAAGATCAATAGTCACAACTACCTTTTCAGCTTGTTTTAGTAGGTTCCAGTATTTTTCATGGTTTTTAGAAGCATGTGGCTCTTCAATGATTAAAATAGCATGTTCATCAACATCATCCAATACAGATAGATAATCCTCATCGGTATCAATATAATAAATAACTCTAGGGAAGTCATCTCTTCTAATTTGCCCAAACAATTCTAAAAGATCCTGCTGGACCAATTTACCTCTTATTTTAAAGGTTTTAAAGGCAAATGTCCCAAAAAAACGTTCTAGAAATAAATATTTTTTAATAGCCCTCTTCCCTGCTCTCTTATAAAATAATGGTACAGCATCCAACTGTTCAACAGTAGGTTTTCGATAAAGAACTTCATCAACCAATTTATATACAAAAGGTGAATGAGTCCCATGACGACTATGAGAGATTAAGTAATGGCGTAAATATTTTAGATAAAACTGCATTTCGAGAACAAATTTACATAGAGTTATACATATTTGGATCACCTGTATAGCATATTGGACATTTCTTTAGCGTTTATACTAATTTTACTTAGTATTAATAGAGGGTTTATAGAGCTTTACCTCTATGAACCCTCTATCAAACCTCTAGAAAAGCTCTATAAATCCTTTAGAAAATAATAATAAGGCCTACACATATTTCCTATTAAGAAACAACATGATCTACCTTCGTTTCTCTAAAAAGATATAAAACAGGAAATATTTCACATGGAACATTCGTGAATGGTTGATGATAAAACACAGAAACATAGGACTAACCAGCGGAGAACTGTTAGCGATAAAATGAGTCAATAGCAAGAAATAACTTAAAACTGTAAAATAAAAACACTTCCTTTTCCTTCTTCACTATTAACAAAAATCGTCCCTTTGTGCAACAGCATGATCTGCTTGCTCAATGTCAAGCCAACACCTGTACCGGTCTTCTTTGTTGTAAAAAATGGTGTAAAAATTTGTTCTTGCAAATCACTGGGTATACCAATTCCATTATCTTCAATCCTTACCTGTATCTTACCGTCGGCTTCTATGGCAGAAAGACTGATATATGGATTGTCATTTAATTTAACTGCGTCAATAGCATTTAACATCAAATTGATGATAACCTGTTCAATCAGATTAACATCAGCGTGAAGAACCAAGCGCGTATTCTTCAGAATAATATCTACATCCACATTCTTTTGAAGAATTGTCGGTTCCAATAATTGGTAAATATGTTCAAAAAGCTGTGCCGCAGAAATGGGAACCAGCAAAGGCTCGTCGACCTTATTGATCATCCTGTAGCTTTTAGCGAAATGCAAAAGTCCCTGACTTCTGCGCTGGATGGTCGAAATTCCTACTTTTAAATCCTCTATATCTTCCTGTCCTCTGAAATGATTTAGCCTTCCGTTTAAAGTCTCTGCTAGCGAACTGATCGGAGCAATTGAATTCATGATTTCATGCGTCAACACCCTTAAAAGCTTTTGCCAGGCTTTCGTTTCGGTCTCATCCATCGCTTCATTGATGTTTTGATAGACGACAATCCGAAAGACTGCGTCTTGTGTTTCAAAGCTGGAACTCTGAATAAGCAACTTTATCTTTCCTTTTTTTGACTGTACAGATTCCATTTGTTGCTGTCCAACATCCAAACGCATGGTCTTTTCGTACAATTCTTCGTGTTTTTTCTTCAGGGCAGAAATATTTCCTAGATGCGGCATATGAAACAATTGCTTAAAAGCATCATTTACCCACATCACTTTTCCGTTGTCCAATTGATAGAATATAATAGCCGAATTTAGCATATTAATAACCCTGTCGAGATATTGATGCTGGATCTCCTTATCCATGCTGATCTCCTTATAGGTGTCGTTAATCTGATTAAAAGAGGTAAAAAGTCTACCTTCCGTTGATTTCGCATTTTTAACAACGAATCTACGTGTAAAATCATGGTATTTCACCGCCTCGGAAAACTCGACCACTTGCTGCGATAAAAAGTGGATTTGCTGATAGATGCTGTAAGCTAAGCAGGCAAGCAGAATAAAAATCAAAACAGCATAGGTATAAAAACCCTTAAACACCAGAAAGGCATCGATCACACATCCTGCCAACAAAATCAGTAATTTAACTAGATTAAAGAATCGATTACCTTTCATTCTTTAGATATCATATTTTTCCAATCTTCTGTATAAGGCTGCCCGTGTCAGTCCCAACTCCTTTGCTGCTTTACTTATATTTCCATTAAATCGGTCTATCGCCGCTTTAATCGCTTTTCTTTCTAATTCTTCCAAATTTGTACCAGCAATGCTCGTGTCAAATGAACTTTCTTCGGGCTGTTGCTCAATTGGGGAAAAAAAGATATCGTTACCGCTAATACTCGCTTGGTCGGCCATAATCACCGCGCGTTCAATGCTGTATTGTAATTCTCGTACATTACCCGGAAAATGATAAGAAAAGAGTTTTTTTATGGCATCTGCTTCAAATCCGTCAATCCGTTTATTATATTTCTTAGCATAAACGTTTAAAAAATGTTCTGCGAGAAGTTGAATGTCATGTCCCCTATGTCGTAAAGGTGGAACCTGTATTTCTACAGTATTGATCCGGTAAATCAGATCTTTTCGGAACCTATTTTCATCCGCAAGTACTTTCAAGCCAGCATTTGTAGCTGTTATGAGGCGGATATCGACAGGAATCATCTGATGTGATCCTAATGGCGTCACATAACGATTTTGAAGGACGGTCAATAATTTAGACTGTTGCTGCAGCGAGATATTTCCAATTTCATCTAAAAACAAAGTCCCTCCATTGGCTGTTTCAAACCGACCTTGACGATCTTCCCGTGCATCCGTAAAAGCTCCCTTTTTATATCCAAACAATTCGCTTTCAAACAAACTTTCCGTTAAAGAGCCTACGTCAACTTTCACATAGACATCATTGGCACGAAGTGAACGTTTCTGAATGGCCTGTGCGATCAGATCCTTTCCTGTACCATTTTCTCCTAAAATCAATATGTTTGCATCTGTCGGAGCAATCTTCTCTAACTTATATTGCAACTCATCCATTACGACCGACTGCCCGATTAAATCGGGAACACCGTCCAACGTTAAAAGCGAATTTTTAACTTTTTTGTCTTGATTTTTATTTTCTGTCAGCGCACTTTCTATTGTAGCCAATAGATGTTCGTTAATCCATGGTTTTACCACGAAATCTGAAGCTCCCTGTTTGAGCGATTTCACGGCTAGGTCAACAGCTCCATACGCTGTAATCATGATAACCCGAATATTTGGATATTTTTCTTTTATCCGTGACAACCAGAACAATCCTTCATTACCCGTATTGATTGTACTTTTAAAATTCATATCCAGTAAAACCAGATCGTACGACATCTTATCCAGATGTCCCATGAGATTTTCTGGATTAGATTCTACTTGCACATGGCTCACTTTGGGCTTGAGTAATATGCGTGCTGCTGTTAATAAATCATGGTCATCATCGACGACTAAAACTGCTGACTTTTTCATTAAAATAATTTGTTCTGCACTGGCAATGAGGTTATCATGAGTAATTTATTGTTCATTATTCTAAAAGAATACTCATGCATGCATTTATTCAGATACTAAGATAACTATAAATTCAACGAGCCTGCATAATAATCATTGATATATTTTTGAAGCAACCATTCATATTGCTTCACAAGCAACTGAATCTGACTACTGTCCAATTTATTCTTTGCTGTTAAGAAAAGTACGGAATTGCTATTTCCTGCCTCAAAATGTACCTGTGCAATACGAAATGATTCCGAATAACTTTGTTGCTGTTCTTGCAATTGAACGATGTTATTACTGACATTTTTCAAATTAAAAACAGCCTTAGCCGTCTCGGTACGTAATTCATTGAGACTAACATCTTTTTGAAATTTGGCAGATTCCAAATCTAATTTAGCTAATTTCACTTGATTATATACAGCGAGATGATTGAAGATCGGAATGTTTAAATTGAGTCCAATTGACTTCCCTAAATTATTGTTGAATTGCTTAAAATAACCAAAATCAGCACCGTTTGAATAATTTGTAGATAAACCTGCACTGAAAGACAAGGATGGCCAATAATTTGATTTCACCACTTTAATATTGCGTTCAGCAGCCTTGATCCGCCAATCCAGTGCTGGTATAATTGGCAAATTCTCACTTGCAGCATCAAACAATTGCGCTGCAGTTTTAATTTCAGCATCCTGTTTAAATTCGATCGCTTTCAACTCGCCCAAACTTGTTTCATCTACATTCAATAAAGTAGATAACCTCACTCTATTGAGATACAAAATCTGTTTATTATTTTCAATTGCATTGATATCATTCGCCAATTGTCCTTTCAGATCAAAATAATCCCCCGGTGCAATTGCACCTTCTTTATGAAGTACTTCTGCCCTACGAACCTGTTCCCTGGTCACCTCTGTTTGCAATTCGGACTGTTTCAAGACATCCTGAGCAGTCAAAATCTGAATAAACGATTCGATCACATCCAGTTTAAGCGTATTGATCTGCGAATCGAATTCCAACTTGCTGGCAGTTTTTGCATCAGCTTTCATACGTATGTCGTGCAAAATTCTAAATCCGTTAAATACAGGAACAGTTACTCCTAAAGAAGCTCCTCCCGAAGAATTGTTTGTTGTCGTATATTGATTGATTGTTTTATCCAAATAACGCCCCGTACTAAAACCGTGATTTAAACCTGCATTGACATCTGGCAATCGATTCGCTTTTGCCTGTTTCAAATTAATATCCGCCCTTCTTACATCTAGTTCGTTCTGCATTAAAGCCGGATTTGCTTTTATAGCCAACTGTATGCATTCATTCAACGAGCGCTGTTGAACTTGTGCACGCACAAAAGTCAAGCTATAAAGAAAACACAAACTGTATATAAAGATTCGTTTCATATTTCATATTTTCCAAATCTTTAACCACAGGCCATGCCAAACAAACAAATCACTAATTATCAACTAAATAACAATAACCAATAATGATATATGTTCATCTTCGTACATGCAGGTGTTCGCTTTCGAACACTTCAAGAATACACTCATTGTTCACCATAAAAAACGGCTTTGTGATCAAGTTGTACGCAGCCGAACAATAAGTGTTCGATTACGAACACTAAACAAATAGCTAAAACACAATAATTAAATGAATATCAATGCATTACATTTATGGCACATCTTTCATAGATAATAACAAAATTGAAACGTATTATGGACAGACCTTTAGAAAAGAAGAAGTGGAATAACAAACGCATATTAACCTTAGTCGGAATTACAGGTTTGGTCGGCCTTATAGCCGCAAGCTTTTATTTTACAAGCGGTAACAGCAAATTGAATGTAGAAGCAGATCGTATTTCCATCGTTGAGATTAAAAAAGACAATTTTCAGGAATTCATTCCAATCAATGGATCTGTTCTTCCTATTAGCAGTATTTATTTAGATGCTTCCGTTGGAGGCCGTGTGGAAGAAAAATATGTAGAAGATGGTGCGACCTTAAAAAAGGGAGATCCAATCATGCGGTTGTCCAATACGGATCAGGAACTTAATCTTATTCAACAGGAAACACAGGTTTTAAACCTCTTGACACAATCACAGATTGCCCAAACCAATGCACAACAGGTTTCGATCAATAATCGTAACCAGATGGCAGATGTAGAACAGGCTTATAAAGAGGCTGAACGTGTATATCAATTAAATAAAAAATTATTGAATGAAAAAGCGATTGGATCACAAGAATTTGAAAAATCAAAAAATGAATATAACTACCAAAAAGAACGGGTTAACTTAACAAAACAAATCCTAAAACAGGATGAGGTTTCGACCAATCAAAAAGCGCATCAGGATAAAGAAACATATCAACGTACACAAAGTGCTCTTGAATTGATGAAGAGAAAAATCGGCGATTTGATCGTTCGTTCTCCTGTAGATGGTCAATTAACATCATTTGACGCTGAGATTGGACAAAATAAAAATGCAGGTGAACGTCTTGGACAGATCGACGTACTTACGGGATTTAAGGTTCGTGCGGATATTGACGAGCATTATATCAATCGAATTTTTCCGGATCTTCAAGGTGAATTCACGATTGGTGATAAAGCATATAAGTTAAGAATCAAAAAAGTATATACACAAGTAACAAATGGACGGTTTCAGGTCGATATGGAATTTATCAATGAAGTTCCTAAGGGTATACGCAGAGGGCAGACTTTACAGATCAGATTGGCTTTGAGTGACGAGACCAAAGCAGTATTACTTGCAAAAGGAGGATTTTATCAGCAGACCGGTGGTAATTGGATCTTTAAACTGGATAAAAATGGAAATACTGCTTACCGTGTGGATATTCAACTGGGAAGACAGAATCCTGAATATTATGAGGTCATTAAAGGTCTACAGCCTGGTGATAAAGTAATTGTATCCAGCTATGAAACTTATGATAAAGTACAGGAGTTAAATATTAAACGCTAATAAAACTTATGATAGGATGCTCGCGCTAATCCTCCAAAAAAGTAAAGAGAAAATTTCTGAGGTGTTTTTCAATAGTTTAACACCTCATTCTAATACATTAAAGACATGATTAAAAATTTTATAAAAGCCACCTTTCGTAACCTTTGGAAAACCAAAAGCTACAGCTTTCTTAATATTTTTGGGCTCGCTATTGGCATTGCCGCAGCAGCTTTAATTTTTCTATGGGTAGAAAATGAGATAAACTATAATAAGAACTTTACGAAAATAGATGACATCTATGTTGTTAAATCCAAACAGACTTATGATGGTGCTACTTTCGTATTCGAATCAACTCCAGGCACCTTAAGCCAAGCTATTGAAAAAGAAATTCCAGGTATAAAACATGCAGTAAGAGTTGGCTCGAATAATTCCCTATTGTTTTCAAATGGGGAGAATAATCTCTATCTAAATGGTTATCATGCCGAACCCGAAATTCTCGATTTATTATCAATAAATTTCCTACAAGGTAATCGTTCTGAAGCACTTAAAGAGCCTAATAATATTATTCTTAGTTTGGATGGTGCAAAGCTATTATTTGGGGATGAACCCGCACTTGGAAAGTCTGTTCATATCGGTAACAATGAATCGTATATTGTTTCTGGTATTGTCCAGGATTTTCCGAATAATAGCAGTTTGAAATTTAATTGGATGATTCCTTTCAAAAAATTTGAGACCGGACAAGAATGGTTAAAAGAATGGGGTAATAATGGAATCATGACCTTGATCCAACTGGAGAAAAATGCTGATGTTAATCAGATTAATGCTAAGTTATTAGACTTTGTTAAAAATAAAACAAACGGCCAAGTTACATTTTCTAAGAACTTCCTTTATCCGATGAACCGCTGGCGCCTTTACAATGCATTCGATCAAAATGGGAACGAGAAAGAAGGTGGGATTAAAAATGTCAAGTTATTTAGTCTTGTCGCCTGCATCGTATTACTAATTGCTTGCATTAATTTCATGAACCTGGCTACAGCCAGATCGGAAAAAAGAGCTAAAGAGGTTGGTATGCGTAAAGTGGTTGGAGCAACAAAAAATTCTTTAATTGCTCAGTTTTTGGGAGAATCTTTGATCTTCGCCTTTCTTTCCGCATTATTGGCGATTGTGTTTGTTTACATCTCAATTGGACCATTTAATAGTATTATCAATCAAAAACTCGAGGTAAATCTATTCAGTACAAACCATTTATTATTTCTACTCACTATCGTATTGTCATGTGGCATATTTGCAGGAAGCTACCCTGCATTTTATCTTTCGTCATTCAATCCTATTTCGACTTTAAAAGGACACAGGCAGAAAGCTGGTGCGTCAATTTTCATTCGAAAAGGATTGGTAGTTTTGCAATATACCGCATCAATTGTTCTTATAATAAGTACGATTATCATTTATCAACAGATAAACTATGCTAAAGGTCGAGATTTAGGTTACAATCGCAGTCAAGTCATTACCACAAATCTCCAAGGGGATTTATCGCAACATATTGATTTAATTAAAGATCAGTTAAAGGCTACAGGAAGTATTGAACATGTAGGCATTAGCGACATGAGTATTTTAAATATCGGCAGCAATTCAAGTGGGTTTGAATGGGAAGGGAAAGATCCCAAATCCAGTATTCTAATTAGTATGTTGCGAACTGATGATGGTTTTATTCCAAGCATGGACATGAAAATGATAGATGGACGTAACTTTAATCCACACTTTTTAGGAGATAGTACATCTATTATCGTAAATGAGACTCTCGCAAAAATGATCAAAAAAGATGGAATGGTTGCAGGAAGTACGATTACCTATGGAACAGAATCCTTTCGAATAGCGGGTGTTGTTAAAAACTTTCTTTATAACAGTGTCTATTCATCGCCAATGCCACTTATTTTTATTCCTTTTTCTGCATCTAATGGAATCTTAAATATTAAAACTAAAAATGGTGTTGATTTTCCGGTCGTTATTCGGCAAATTGAAAAAATTATTAAAAAATATAATCCCTCTTATCCTTTTGAATATCGGTTTTTAGATGATTCTTTTAATAATACATTTCAATCTGAACTGTTTATTCAAAAATTAGCCTCAGTGTTTTCCATCCTTTCTATTATCATCTCTTGCCTAGGTCTATTTGGACTGTCAGCTTTTGCAACAGCACAGCGATCAAAAGAAATTGGTATTCGAAAAGTATTGGGAGCATCTGTTACGCGACTGATCAATATGCTCAATCGTGAATTCATTATACTCATCTTTCTATCTTGCCTAATTGCTTTTCCGATCGCGTGGTACATGATGAATCAATGGTTAGGTAATTATGGTTATCGCATTGATATCTCCTGGCTAGTATTTTTACTCAGTGGAGCACTTGCACTTGTTATCGCCATCATAACGATTTCAGGCCAAGCTTTAAAGGCGGCATTATCTAACCCTACAAACTCATTAAGAGATCAATAATAAAATAGAACAATTACAAACAATACATAAAGATATGAGCACAAAAAATATGATCAAAATCAGTAATCTTCAAAAGTACTATCGTACAGAAGAAGTGGAAACCGTAGCACTCAACAATTTGAATATCCATGTTAAGGAGGGTGAATTTGTTGCCGTCATGGGACCTTCTGGATGTGGTAAGTCAACGCTGCTCAATATTATCGGGCTTCTGGATGATTTGGATGAAGGTAGCTACTTATTTAATGAAATCGAAGTCGCTAAATTCAAAGAACGTGGCCGTTCGGATTTACGTAAGCATAATATTGGTTTTGTCTTTCAGAGTTTTAACCTGATCGATGAACTGACGGTATTCGAAAACGTGGAATTACCACTTGTTTATACCAATGTTCCTGCAGCAGAGCGTAAACGTCGTGTTGAAGAGGTGCTGGAGAAAGTACAGATTATGCACCGACGCAATCATTTCCCACAACAATTGTCTGGAGGTCAGCAACAGCGTGTTGCAGTGGCCCGCGCTGTGGTCAATAATCCAAAACTAATTCTTGCCGATGAGCCTACAGGTAACTTAGATTCCAATAATGGTAACGAAGTGATGCAATTATTAACAGAGTTGAATGAAGCTGGAACAACGATCGTCATGGTAACACATAGTGAGCATGATGCTAAATTTTCAGATCGTGTGATCCGTATGTTAGATGGACAAGTAATTATGGAAACAGCAACATTATAATTGAGCACTTTAATAAATAATTGAAATAATAGCAACCCTAAAAAACGGAATTAGGATTGTAAGTAAAAGTGTAACAGTTGCAGTAACGTAAAGTAAGATGATAAAGAACTATTTAAAACTAACCTTTCGTAGCCTTTGGAAAATCAAAGGGTACTCGGCTATTAACATTCTTGGACTCACTGTAGGTCTAACTAGTTTCTTGATGATCTTATTATACCTCAACTATGAACTTAATTATGACCGTTGGGATGCGGAACTTGAAAAAGTATATAAAGTATCGCTTCGTGACGCCGAGAATGATATTTCTCCCAATACACAGGCACCTTTAGCGACTTTATTGCTTGAAAATGGTTCTCAAATCGAATCTAGCACTAAAATTTCAACAGATGCTACTTTTG
Organism: Sphingobacterium sp. B16(2022); assembly: GCF_012030425.1. Taxonomy (GTDB): domain Bacteria; phylum Bacteroidota; class Bacteroidia; order Sphingobacteriales; family Sphingobacteriaceae; genus Sphingobacterium; species Sphingobacterium anhuiense. Next base: position 26,227 of record NZ_JAAUVN010000006.1, read on the forward strand.
AAGTACCTCTTTCTGTAGGAGAAAAAACATTTTCACAAAGTGGTACCATATCTGCAGACTCACTCTTTTTCTCAGTCTTTCCATATAAGATTGTAGCAGGAGATGCATTAAATCCTCTACAAAAACCAAATGCCATGGTCATTAGTGAATCGATGGCTAATAAACTTTTCGGAAATGAAAACCCAATAGGAAAGACTATTAAAACATTCAATTCATTTGATTTCGAGGTGACTGCAATTATGGAAAATCCAGAAGGGCCGACTCATCTGAATATTGAAATCGTATACCGTTCACCATTTGAAAAACAAAACTATCATTGGGGAAATTGGTCCTTCCATACGTATGTTAAAACCAAAAATATCCTAGCTGGAAATGATTTGGAGACAGCAATAGACCGTATTTATTATACGGAAAGACTTATGAAAGAAACAGGCAAGACATATGATCAGTATATCAAATCTGCCAATCACACAAGTCTTTTTGTCGATGCCGTTCATGATATCCATAATTTCCCTAAACACGGAACTAGCAATATTGGCACGATTTCAATCTTATTGGTTTTAGCTATACTGCTTCTCTTTACCGGAGCAATTAATTTTAGTAACCTTTCGATTGCATCTTCTTTGAGACGCGCTAAAGAGGTGGGGATCAAAAAAGTTCTTGGCTCTAGCCGTGCTAATTTATTTTGGCAATTTATGGTGGAAATTGCCCTGCAATGTACCATCGCATTATTCTTATCCTTCCTACTTTTAAGCGTAGCCATACCTTATTTTAATCAGGAATTCGGAGTCTCTTTAAATTTATTTGGTATAGCATCTTCGTGGTCATTAATTGCTCAGATTGCCGGTTCCCTTGTTACTGTCACCTTGCTTTCCGGACTTTATCCGGCCGTTTTCCTCTCGCGCTATAACACCACAAAAGTTCTTAAAGGTGATTACTCAACCGGAAAACAAGGACTTGCTTTACGAAACGGATTAATTGTGGTTCAATTTGTTGTGGCGACCTTCTTCATTATCAGCATTGTAGTTGTTAATCGGCAATTGACTTACATGCAGCAGTCAGACAAAGGGTTCTCGAGTGAACAGGTGCTACGTGTGCAAGCATTCATACAGAAAAACAGAGACGAAAACTTTGACCAGGTTAAAAATGAACTGCTTCGTATACCGGGTGTACAGTCTGTGGCGAAAACAACCAAGGTTCCTGGTGATGTTTTATCGGATACATCGACAATGAATTTTAAACATGCAGGGGCTTCCTATCGCCTGGGGTCGGTCAAAGTAAATCAGGATTATTTTAAAACGCTCAACATTGATTTAGTTGACGGCAGGTCATTCAATGACAATCATGCTGACCAGCATACAAGATCGGCTATTATCAATGAGGCCGCAGCTCAAAAATTAGGTCTTAAACATGCTGGAGGAGCATATATTAGTTACCCTGACTGTGATAGTGTTCCAATCGAGGTGGTAGGAATTGTGAAAAACTTTAATGTGCTGGGCTTTGAGCGGGAAATACAACCGACTGTCTTCACGATAGGTAATGATGCTTGTGTTTTTCAATCAGGAGGTGCGATTTTGGTTAAACTTTCTGGCGGTGACACGCACAAAACGGTTGCAGGTATTGAGAAACTATGGAAAGGTATTGAACCTGGTTTAGGAATTCGTCACTCTTTTTTAGATGAAAATTTTCAACAACTATTTGCGAGTCATCTGCGCTTAAAACGCATCGTCACCTTCTTTGGATTTACAGCCATTGCAATGGCCATTATTGGGTTATTCGCGCTAACTGCATTTTTAATTGGACGTAGGACAAAAGAAATCAGTATCCGTAAGATTCTGGGAGCAGACTTAAGCGATTTAGGAATGTTACTTGGTAAAGATTTTTTACGTCTAGTTGCTTTAGCTGTATTGATTGCGATCCCGCTTGGTTGGTGGGCGACAAATGCTTGGTTGCAAGGCTTCGCTTATAAAATATCTCTTAGTGTGTGGCAATTTGTACTATCGGCAGCTGTCTTACTTATTGTCGCAGCCTGTACGATATGCATTCATATTGTAAAAGCATCCCGTTCAAATATCTCTGATAATCTAAGGAATGAGTAGTATATAAAGAATAAAGCACTTACCGGTTTTAATAGCCTGTGTTATAAAAAAATTATGTTAAAGAATTATATCAAAATCGCATGGCGTAGTCTTTGGAAGAATAGATTTTTCAGTATTCTCAATATATTTGGTTTAGCCATAAGCTTGTCCGTTGCTATCCTATTGATAACTTACGGTCGCCAAGAATTAAGTTTTAATAAGCAATTTAAGAAGGAAGCCAATATATATCGTGTTCTATTGGAATCCAACGGGGAATATAATTATGAGAAATGGAGCAATCTTCCTAATGCGGTTGGTCCCGCAATGCAAGATGATATTCCTGAAGTAAAATCAACCGCCCGATTGGTAAGGCTAGATTTTACAGGATTTGGTTCTGTCCGTGCTAATGATAATAATTTCATCGAAAAAAATATTTATCTCACCGACTCCTCCTTGTTTAATTTATTTGATGTGGAATTTATAGAAGGAAATAGTATTACTGCCTTTTCAAATCCAAAAAATGTTGTCATTTCATCCAGTAAGAAAAACAAAATATTTGGTAAAGGACCTGCATTAAATAAAAAAATAATTATTAATCAACGAGATACTTTAAACATTTCGGGTGTGTTTCAGGATTTTCCGGAAAATAGTTCCTTTGAAGGCGACATTTTTTTGAATATGATGGATTCTTGGATGGGAAAAAATGTGCACTGGTCTAACGCAAGCTACTATACATTTTGCTTATTAAGCAATCACACTGATCCTGCTCAAATCGAAAAAAAAGCAACAGCCCTTATTGATAAGTATGTACCAAAGGACAATCAATATTTCACTAAATTTTACTTACAACCTTTATCCCAAGTTTATTTACAATCACAGGATTTACGCGATAATATGTCTACTCGAGAAGGAAATATAAAAACTGTTAAAACAGTATTTTTTCTTTCCTTTCTTATTATCATGATTGCGTGCATTAATTATATGAATCTTGCGACAGCTCGCTCGCAAAAAAATGCAAAAGAAGTAGGAATTAACAAAGTTTTGGGAGCACATCGCAACCAGATTAAATTTCGTTTTTACATTGAAACAGGTATTATTGCATTTTTGTCTATTACTGTTGGAATAATTTTGGCTCTTGTAGCACTCCCTACATTTAATCACATTATTGGCTCTGGTCTCGCTGTTCCTCATTTATTTACCCTAGAAAATATGGGCATCTGCCTGACTATATGGTTAATTATAACGCTTGTAGGGGGTAGTTATCCTGCCTTTATGATGGCCAATATTCCGAGCCTTTCCCTTATGAAAAATGTCATCACACAAGGTAAGATTGCTCAATACCTACGTAAGGGTTTGGTTATATTTCAATTCACCTGCTCTATTATATTGATTATTGGCGTTATCATTATTTCGCTACAGATGAGACATATTTCTAAAAAAGATCTCGGATATCAGGCGACTAACATTGTTACGATTCCAATACGCTCCGTGCCTTCTATGGACAAATTAAAGAATATTAAAGAATCTATTCAAAAGTTAACAGGCACTGTTAGTATCGCTACTTTACAAACATTCCCTGGTTTTGGTGAAAGTGGAAAAACAATGCATAAACCAGGTGATACGAATGAAGGTCTACCAATCAATACTTCAAGTAGTCTTGGAGCTGTAGTTCCCACACTAGGACTACAGCTGATTGCAGGAAAGGATCTGCCGGAAGTATTAGCTCCTACAGATTCTACCTGTTATATTTTGATTAATGAAGTAGTTGCTGCCTATTTAGGCTATGAAAATCCAAGCGATGCTGTAGGACAAAATATTCCAACTGAAATAACTCCAAATACGACTATTGTAGGAGTCGTTCGAAATTTTAACTTTCAAAGTTTAAAAGAATCCATTGGTGGGTATATGTATTACCGTATGCACATCCCCAATGAAAGTTATCGTTATTTACTTATTCGATACGATACGCAAAATGTATCTTCCTATATTAGCCAAGTCCAACAAATATTTACACAACAGGTTCCTGAGGCAGCATTTGATTATCAATTTTTAGATGAACACATCAAGAAATATTACACAGCCGAGAACCGAACAAATAATATCATTTCAACATTCTCCATTTTAACGATTTTTATTGCTTGTTTGGGTTTATTTGGTTTAGCGGCATTTACCGCTCAGCAGCGAAAAAAAGAAATTGGAGTACGTAAAGTACTTGGTTCAAGTACTTTTAAAATCGTTCAATTGCTTTCCGGCCACTTTCTAAATTTGATTATACTTTCATTATTTATTGCTATACCTATAGCTTGGTGGCTATTTTCTCATTGGCTTCAAGATTTCAATGATAGAATTGCATTCCCATTATGGTCATTCGCGATTGCTGGCTTATTTGCTCTGATAATCGCGTTTGTAACCGTAGGTTATCAAGCTCTAAAAGCTGCTTTAATAAATCCTGTAGAAAGTTTGCGAGATGAGTAAATCGTTTTTAATCAATACTAAAAAAAACACTATTGATTCTGTCAGTAAAATCAATAATAAACCTTACGATAATGAACAATTTTAAATTAATATTTAGACAATTATGGCGCAACCGCCTCTTCACCTTACTTAATATTGTAGGGTTATCCATCGGTATCAGTGCCTGTTGGGTGATATTCCGTATTGTCAATTATGAATTTAGTTTTGACCAGAAACATCCTGATAAGGAATTGATTTATAAAGTCCACACGAGCTATCTTGAAAACAACAAAACAGATCATTTTGACGGTATTCCTGCACCACTACCCGCCTTTGTAAAAGATAATTTTTCTGATGTAGCATTATCTGTTCCTGTATTCAGTGAATATTTTGAAAAGGTCAGTTTACCGAATACTAAAGCATTAGCTTTTGAAGACCCAAAGGAAATTATTGGAACTACACCAGATTATTTCAAACTCACCGATTATCGCTGGTTGCAGGGAAATAAAGATATCGTATTTAAGAACCCTAATGAAGTGGTTTTGACGGCATCAAGAGCAAAATTATATTTCCCGAAAAACACGTTTGCAGATATTATTGGCAAAACCTTATCCTACGACAGTACGTTATTTACAGTTGCTGGAATCGTGGAAGATCTAGCTTACCCAAGTAGTTTTATCGGTAAAGAATTTATGCAGATTCCGGAAAAGGATTGGACAAGTACCACTTGGACAAATTCTAATTCCAATTGGCAGATGTTTATTAAGGTTAAATTGCCGAACGTTATTGCTCCCATTTTAAAATCGGTTAATGCTAAATTCCATGAGATGACCAATGAAGAATTTAAAAAATACGGCTTCAGTATGTCATCAAACTTAATTCCGCTATCTGAATTACATTTCACATCATTTGCACAAAAAAGTAGCGACAAAAAAACAATGTATGGCATTATTGGCATCGGAATTTTTCTACTGATACTTGCTTGCATAAACTATATCAATTTAACGACAGCCCAAGTTCCACATAGAGCAAAGGAAATAGGTATCAGAAAAACATTGGGAGAGAGCCAAAAGAGAATAACCGTCATCTTCTTTCTCGAAACATTTATCATCACAATATTGGCACTCTTATTATCATGGCCACTAGTTAAAATTATCCAATCGAGCTTAAGTTCCTACATTCCGCAGCAGATGTACAGTTTTGCTGACAACTTAATGGTTCTATCATTTATAGCCGGGACGACAATTTTAATCACACTACTATCTAGTTGGTATCCGGCCATGCTCATTAATAGAGTTAAAATCTCCGAAGTTATCAAAATTACAGGAGGCAGTAAAGTGAAAATGGGCGGCCTGTCTTTACGAAAAACACTTATTGTATTTCAATTTGTGATTGCTCAAATATTTGTTGTGTCCACGTTTATCATCGGAATGCAACTTAAACATTCTTTAAATAGTAAACTTGGCTTCAACAAAGAAGCAATTATTACGCTACAGCTTCCACATAAAAGCTTTCAAAATGCTGATACGGATCCCTTCACCTATAAGCATGCTTTGGAAGGACTTTCTGTCATCAAACACGTTTCTTTGGGGCATCTCCCGATGAGCGGTGATCATTGGGGTAATTCGATCGTTGTAAAAAGTGATACCGGAGAAGTACGGGTGGATCATCAATTTAAGTTTATAGATGATGACTATTTTAAATTATACAATATCAATATACTGGCTGGTCGAGCGATTAAACTATCGGACACAGCTTCAGGTATTGCTCTAAATCTAGTGGCTATTGAGAAACTAGGATTTAAATCTGCATCAGAGGCTATTGGTAATTTTGTAAAAATAGATGATCAGGATCGACAAATCGTTACCGTGATTGATAACTTTCACAGTAAAAATATGCACAGTAAAATTGGCCCTTTAGAGCTCAGACCTTCAAACAAAAAAGAACAATTAAAGAATATGAGTATTCAATTGCCGGATCATCAGGAAAAATGGCCATCTGCCTTGCAACAAATTGAAAAGGAATGGAAAAAATACTATCCAAATGCTCCATTTAAATACGAATTTTATGATCAGCAAATAAAAAATCAATATGAAAACGATACGAAGTTTTCAAAAATAATCAATTTGTCTACCTCAATAACCATTTTATTAAGTTGCTTAGGACTGATTGGTCTTGTGACGATTACTACAGCCCAACGGACAAAAGAGATTGGAATCCGTAAGGTATTGGGTAGCAAAATTTCTGGAATCATTGCATTACTATCCAAAGAATACATCAAATTAATTTTCATTTCGATTCTGATAGCATCTCCAATTGCCTGGTGGGCGATGAATCATTGGCTGAATGATTTTGCTTACAAAATTACGCTTAGCTGGTGGATGTTTACAATTCCTGCAGTGATTACTTTGCTTATTGCATTTATTACCATGAGCTATCATTCCATCAAAGCCGCAAACGCCAATCCCGTTGAGAGTTTGCGCGATGAATAAAGCTAAAATTTAGACATTAATGTTAACATCTTAAATAATTACAGCCATGATCAAGAGCTACATTAAAATAGCAATAAGAAACTTAAAGCGAAATATTTCTATTTCATTAATCAATGTATGTGGATTAGCTTTAGGCATTGCGACCTGCTTACTCATCAGTCTGTATATCACTGATGAACTTAGCTATGATCGTTTTAATAAACAGGCTGACCGCATCGTTCGCGTAGTTTTTAAAGGAAAAGTAAAGGGTGGCGATATCAAGGAAGCTCATATCATGCCACCTGTTGCTTCAACGATGAAGGCTGAATTATCGGATGTCGAAGAAACGGCTCGCTTACGCATGGGAGGAGTTCCGCTATTTCAAATAGGCAACCAGGTTTTTCACGATGCCAATTTAGCATATGTTGATGCATCCTTCTTCAAGATATTCACATTACCTTTATTGAAAGGAGATCCTTTAACCGCATTAGCGGAGCCGAATACTGCTATTATTACTGAAACGATGGCACGTAAATACTTCAATACCATTGATGTGATCGGGAAAGAACTACCAATAAAGGGAAATGGGACAATTCTTAAAATAACGGGTATAATGAAAAATATACCCAAAAACTCTCATTTTAATTTTGATATTTTCACTTCCATCGATGCGCTTGAAGATGCACGATCTATTTCCTGGATGACTTCGGAATATTATACCTATGCGCTATTAAAAAAAGATGTAACAGTTAAACAAGTGGAGACTAAACTCGCGACCTTATTTGACAAGCATGTGGGACCTCAGTTTATGGCAGGTTTCGGAATGAGTTATGAAGATTACAAAAAGACCGGGAATAAGATCGGACTTTATCTGCAGCCTTTAACTGATATCCATCTACACTCTGACTTTGTATATGACCTGAGTCCGTCTGGCAATATCAGATACCTTTATATTTTTGGAGTAATCGGCATCTTTATGCTCCTGATTGCTACGATCAATTTTATGAACCTATCGACCGCCAGTGGGTCTAAAAGATTTAAAGAAGTTGGCGTAAGAAAAGTATTAGGAGCTGGAAAACAAAAACTGTTGATTCAATTTTTCACCGAAGGTATTCTGACTACTTATATTGCTTTAGTATTAGCTATAGCTATTGTATTACTTGCACTCCCCTTGTTTAATCACTTTTCGGGAAAATATTTGGAGATCGGACAGCTTTCCTTCATCACAACAATTCCTTTATTACTTGGATTTGGTTTACTGATCGGTTTATTCTCCAGTAGTTATCCTGCTCTATACTTATCATCATTTAATCCTATAATGATCTTAAGAAACAGGTTCAACGCCTCTGGAAATGGTCTGGGATTAAGAAGTGGCCTTGTGGTATTTCAATTTATCGTTTCAGTCGGATTGATATTTAGCACTGTAGTGGTAAGTCGTCAGCTGGACTACATGCGTCATATCAAACTTGGTTATGACAAGGAAAATGTTGTCATTATTCAAAGCTGGCCTCTAGGAGCTAACGAAAAAGATTTCGCTGAACGCCTAACTCAGGATAGCCGCGTACTACATGTTTCACACTCGTCTTATCTTCCTGCGGGAGCTACCTACAATAACAATTTTTTTATCTATCCAAAAGAGAGCCCTAACCAATGGGTAAAAACTCTCCGTTATGATGTTGACGAGCAATACATTCCTACCATGGGTATGAAGTTGAAAGAAGGGCGCAATTTTTCAACAACCTATGGCAACGATAGCCTATCGGTTGTGATCAACGAAACTGCTGCCAAAAATCTAGGTTGGAAAGATAATATCATTGGTCGAACATTAACCGATAAGGATAATAAAGTCTTGCAGGTGATCGGTGTTGTTGAAGATTTTCATTTTAAACCGCTGCATGAAACTATTGCTCCTTTGGTGATGGTATTGAATGATCAGGCAGGAAATCTGATTATCAAAACTAAGGCGACAGACATGGAAAAATTACTGGCAACAGTAAAACAGTATTACAATGCATATCCTTCGGATCTTCCCTTTGATTATTCTTTTCTTGATGATCGTTATAATCAGACCTATCAGTCGGAACTTAAGACCGGACAATTACTGACTATCTTTGCGTCACTGACCATTTTTGTTGCCTGCCTTGGATTATTGGGATTGGCGATTTTCACCACGCATCAACGTAAAAAAGAAATTGGAATCCGAAAAGTAATCGGTGCTTCTGTGCCTGATATTGCGCGTATGTTATCCTTTGAATTTATTCGATTAGTGGTCATTGCCATCATTATTGCCTCCCCTATTGCCTGGTGGATGATGCACATGTGGCTGGAAGATTTCGCTTATCGCATCGACATTCAATGGTGGATGTTTGCTGTTACAGGACTTTTAGCTGTCGTCATTGCACTGTTTACAGTCAGTTCACAGGCTATACGGGCAGCAGTTGCCAATCCTGTTAATAGTTTAAAAGATGAATAGAAGAATTAAAGCATAAGTAGTCCTAAATAAATCGCTACTCTAAATTATAAACTATGTTTAAGAACTATATAAAAATCGCTTGGAGAAACCTTTGGAAAAACAAGGGTTATTCTTCCATCAACATCGTTGGGCTAGCCATAGGGTTAGCTTGCTGTTTATTAATCGTCTTATATATTCATGATGAATTATCCTATGATAAATACCATGTAAATAAAGACCGCATTTACCGTGTTATTAATTCTTTCGAAGACAACGAGAAATTAATCCGAAAAAATGTATGGGGTGTTGCGCCTATAGGTCCAGCTTTAAAAGCTGATTTTCCAGAAGTCAAGAATGTGGTTCAATTTTCAGGAGTTACGTCCATTTCTTTAAAGAATAAGGAAAAGGTTTTTCAGGAAGAACGTGTTTTTTTCATGGACTCAACTGCATTTGATGTTTTTAGCTGGAAAGTACTGGCTGGTAATCCAACAACTGCTTTGACAGCACCCTATACTGCTGTTTTAACTGCAAGTACAGCCAAAAAATATTTTGGAAATGAAAATCCGATTGGCAAAACACTAGAAGGGGGACTTGCCTCCGGACGGGCAGATCCGGGACTATACAAAGTCACAGCGGTTATTGAAGATGTTCCTTCCAACTCCCATTTTACATTTGATGCTTTGCTCTCGATGAGTACCTTTAGAAAAGCTTTTACAGATCGTTTTGAAAGCTGGGGATATGTCGATTTTTATACTTACATACTGGTATCCGATCAATTTAACCTTTCTAATTTTAATAAGAAAATTCCGCAATTTCTCAAAAAGAATGTTCCTTCTGCAGAGGGCAAGTATAATTTCCAACTCGAACCTATACTGGATGCCTATATGCATTCGTCTGCAGGCAGACAGCCTGGTGTAACGGGGAGCGTACAGAATCTGTACATATTTGCTATCATAGGGCTATTTATCCTTTTCATCGCCTGTGTAAATTTCATGAATTTGGCTACATCTCGTTCCATGGAGAGAGCGAAAGAAGTAGGTGTGCGAAAAGCGATTGGCGCGAACCACCGTAATTTGATTCTTCAATTTATGTGTGAGTCGTTAGCTTTAGTTTTTATCGCTGCATTACTGGCATTGCTATTGGTTATCGTACTTCTTCCTTCCATGGAGGCCTTTGCAGGGAAACATTTTGCATGGAGCAGTCTATTCAATTTGACAACATTCAGTATCTTTCTAGGTATCGTGACCATAACCGGTATTGTTGCTGCTAGTTATCCGGCTTTTATTTTAGCGCGTTTTAAACCTATCGAAGTTTTAAAGGGAACATTTAAAACTGCTGCTGGAGGGCAATTTTTACGAAAGGGATTAGTAATCTTTCAGTTTGGTTTATCCATTGTACTTATTGCAGGAACCTGTATTGTCTTTTCACAATTATATCACCTGCAACATACGAATCTTGGTTTTCAGAAAGATCAGATGCTGGTTATCGATTATAATTTTGACGATGGGGTCAACAAGAATTTAGAAGCAATTAAAAATACGTTTAAGAGAGATAAGGACGTCATAGCGGTATCATCATCGCGCAGTGTTCCGGGTACATTTTTCCCTAATGCGGGCACAGAGATAGAGACTAAAGAAGGAAAAATGACGATGTTGGGTCCTGCACTTTTTGAGGTGGATATTGATTTTATCCCGAACATGGGGATTGAAATGGTCGCAGGACGGGCTTATTCCCGGGATTTTCCTGCCGACACTGCGCACTCCATGATAATCAATGAAGCTGCAGCTAAACTTTGGGGCTATAATAATTCACAGGATATTATTGGAAAGCGTTTTACGCAATGGGGACAAGAGGGACAGGTTATCGGCGTTGTAAAAGACTTTAACTATATGTCTTTACATAATAAGGTTGAACCACTTGCTTTGCGATTATCACCGTGGAGCAGCAAATTTATAACGATTAAATTGCAAAAAGCGAATCAACCGGAAACTATTGCCCGCATCGAAAAGATCTGGACAGGTCTAGCTCCCCAGATTCCTTTTAATTATACATTTTTGGATCAGAGTTTTAAACGTCAATATGAAGCAGATTATCGTTTCCAAAGAATTTTTACCACATTTTCAGGATTTGCAATTTTTATTGCCTGTTTAGGGCTCTTGGGGCTTGTGACTTATACCGCTCAACAACGCACCAAAGAAATTGGCATCCGTAAGGTCCTCGGATCTAGTGTTTTTGGAATCATACAATTATTATCTCTTGACTTCATCAAGCTGGTCATTATTGCTATATGCATTGCCATACCGGTAGCCTATTGGGCAATGGGTAAGTGGCTCAATAATTTTGCTTATCACATTGATATGCAATGGTGGATGTTTGGTATAGCGGGAGTAAGTGCATTGTTCATTGCTTTAACAACTGTCGGTTATCAAGCTCTGAAAGCTGCAAAGGCAAATCCTGTTGATAGTTTAAGAGATCAGTAATTTAGTGTACGTTTGCGAACGCCAACTGTTCGGAAACGTACACTTATGCAAATACACAACTCACCCTAAACACCTGTATACAAGAATATTAAAATAATGGCTTAGGGATTGGCCTTTAAAATTAGAAAAGGAACAAAAATATAATCAATTAAACCTTTATGATTTTTAAATATATTAAAACTGCCTGGCGAAATCTAAAAAAAAGCAAGTTTTACACCGCCATCAATATCGTAGGACTTTCGATCAGTATTGCCACAGCAATTATGATATTGCTATGGGTACAGGACGAAATCAGTTTTGATCGTTTCCACAAAGATTATAAACAGATATACAATGTCCATAACATCTGGAAGGGAGGTGGTAAAGAAAACATTTCTAGTAACACACCTGGGCCAGTTGCATTCTATGCAAAAGACGTTCCTGCAATAGCATCATCAGTGAGAATAGCCCGCGAGTATTCTGGCATCATTCGCCTAAAGAACCAAAAAGATTCTTATACGGGTTTATCCATGGCTTATGCAGATAGTTCATTTTTTAAGTTCTTCTCTTTTCCGCTACTGCAATCCAGTAAGCCAAACTTATTGACAAATATAGACGAAGTGACCATAAGCGAAGCGCTAAGTCAAAAACTATTTAAAGGAGAAGATGCCATTGGCAAAATGATTTTATTTGAGAAAACACCATTTTTCGTCACGGGAGTTTTCGTTGATATGCCGCAGAATTCAACATTAAGATACGATGCAATTTTTCCAATGACCTATCGTGCAAAAATTTTTACTGAAAATGGAGGGAATGGAATATGGAAAACGATTGATGAAGATCTTGGTAATTACTCCTTTGATACCTATTTCAAATTAACTCCAGAAGCAAACCCTGATCAAGCAATTGCTCAAATAAATAATAGCTATATTAAAGCTAGAGAAGGTAATAAAAATACCATTTTTAAATTAGGATCACTTGCTGATAAACATTTAATCGATCCTGACGGAAACAAATCAGCCTTACGCATGGTGCAGATATTTGGTGCAGTAGCTTTACTCCTACTTTTTATTGGCGCTATTAACTATGTTAATCTTGCTACAGCTCGGGCTATGGACCGTGCTAAGGAGGTAAGTATTCGAAAAATTGTGGGCGCAAGCCGTAAACAACTATTTTTTCAATTTATGGCCGAAACCTTCCTGACATTTACCTTAGCAACTTGCGTTGCAGTTATATGGATTGGATTATCCTTTTCTACTTATAACAGTATTTCGGGAAAATCAATGGCTTTTAATCTGAATAATCCCACGCTTTGGCTTTTAATAGGGTCTTCTTTACTAATGACCGTTTTATTTTCCAGCATATACCCTGCTATTCAACTGTCATCTTTCAAACCTATTGCAGCACTTAAAGGCAAATCATCCAAACCCACAAATAGTATTTTCCGAAAGGGCTTGGTTGTATTTCAATATGTATCATCAATTATTTTAATCATCTGCACCTTGGTTATTGAAAAGCAGATGAAGTTTATCCGCGAATTTAACTTAGGATATGACACTTCATATATTTTTACCGTAGAGCTCAATGAAGGAGCCGTTGAAAATAAATCTACTGTAGCGTCCAAACTTTCTGAAGATCCTTCCATTGTTTCCTATTCCATTAATGGAATATATAATCCAATGGACTATGGCAGTTCAACTGGAGATATCGACTGGCCAAATCGTACTAAAGATCAATCACTCATAGTAACCCAAGCTACAATAGACAAAAATTTTATTCCCATGATGGGCATGGAATTCATCGAGGGTGGTAATATCAAAGGAACACCTGCCGACTCATCAAGTTATATCATCAACGAAACGATGGCAAAACAATTGGGATTGGAAAAACCGTATGTTGGCGCGCAAATGTCATTACATGAGGTACCCGGAACGGTGATTGGTGTTGTAAGGGATTTCAACTTCAGTAATCTGAAGAATAAGATTGAACCTCTAGTCTTTTGGACTCATCGTTATGCAGGTACCTTATATGTTAAAACGACTGCTTCACATGCTCAAAAGGCAATTGAGAAGGTAAAAACGATTTTTAATAGTTATCCTTCGGAACAACCTTTCGAATATACATTTTTGGATAGCAAATTCGATAAAATGTACAAATCGGACTTACGTACCGGATTGCTTTTCAACATCTTTGCTTCGATCGCAATTTTCGTTTCTTCACTAGGTCTTTTAGCTTTGGCCACCAATGCGGCACAAACGAAAGTAAAAGAAATCGGAATCCGCAAAGTCTTAGGTGCTAGCATACCACAAATTGTTCAGTTATTAGGTAAAGAGTTTGTGAGCTTACTCATCATCGCAATTTTAATTGCAAGTCCTCTTGCCTGGTATTTTGCAAATGAATGGCTGGCTAATTTCAGCTTTAAAACAGAATTGAATGTTTGGATATTTTTAATCGGCGCAAGTATAGCGCTATTAATTGCAGGATTGACCATCAGTTATCAAGCCATTCGAGCGGCAAAAGTAAATGTGATCAATAGCCTAAGAGATGAATAGGTAGTATGTGTTTTATAAGTTAAGTATTAAGTGTGAAATGAAGGTCGTCGGATTGTGAAACCGACGGCTTTCTATGTTAACGAAAACAGTATAGTGACCAATTAAATCTAACCACTGACAATCACCTCAATCATGATAAAGAATTATATAAAAATCGCATGGCGAAGTATTTTCGCTAATAAATTCTATACAGCCATTAATATTTTAGGATTGTCGGCGGGATTAGTCGTAGGGATATTCCTCCTACTTTGGATTCAGGATGAGCTATCTTTTGACAGATTCCATAAAAATGAGCGTAAGATCTATAAAATTGGTATTGAAGGTGGAACTGGAATCACTAAAAAAATATTTGAGAATATCATTGCCCCTGTTGGCACTTTTGCAAAAAAAGAGATTCCGGAAGTAAAAGACGCCGTACGTATCCTCAAAATTGGAGATGGTCCCATCAAATATAAAGAGAAAATATTTATCGAGAAAAGCTTTGCTTTTGTAGATCCGAGCTATTTTTCTGTATTTAATTTTCCTTTGGTTCAAGGCATTCAAAAGTTACCTTTTCCAGACAACAATTCGATTGTCATCACAGCCAGTACTGCCCAACGCTATTTTGGAAATGAAGATCCCATTGGTAAAACGGTCACCATAGGTCTAGATGAACTTTGTGTGGTATCGGGTGTTATCGCAGATTATCCCGAAAATTCGAGTTTACAATTGCAGGTACTTCTTCCCCTTTCTAGGTTTAATGAGCAGGCATATGTAAAAAATAAAACCACTTATGACAACAAAACATATTTGTCATCCATGGATATGGATTGGTCCAGTTTTTCATTTGAAACTTATCTACTGCTAACTCCCCAAGCGAACCTCACTGCTTTAACTAAAAAGTTACAACAGATACATGAGCGCAATAAACCTGAAGATACACCTGTACCTTACGTAGCACAACCACTATCTAAAGTTCACTTATACCACATGGATGGTAGCGATGGAGGAATCGGCGCTGTACATATTTTTATGGGAGTTGCCCTGATGATTATAGCAATAGCGAGTATTAATTATATTAATCTTTCGACTGCCCGTTCTTTAAATCGGGCCAAAGAGGTCGGAATTCGAAAAATTATTGGAGCTGGCAAAAGGGAACTTTTCTTTCAGTTTATCATAGAAACTACATTGTTGTTTCTTTTTGCAGTGACCATTGCGATAACGGTCGTTTTTATTTTTCTCCCTTCTTTTAATAACTTCTCTGGAAAACAAATATCATTGGATCTCACTAGTATTAATTTATGGGTCTACATTTTCATCTTACTGATTGGAACACTTCTCTTAGTGAGCATCTATCCGGCTTTACTGCTATCAACTTTTGATCCTATCAAAGTCTTAAAAGGTAATCTGGGAATGAAAAAATCTAGTTCCAGAAAGGTATTAGTTGTATTACAGTTTACGGTTTCTATTGTTTTGATAACCATGACAATTGTCATTGGTCGTCAATTAGAGTTTATCCGCAACAAAAATCTTGGCTACGAAAAAAGCCATATTTTCGCGGTTCCTATGGGATCAAAAATGGGCGAACATTTTGATGCCATCAGAAATGAACTGATAAAAAACGAAGGAATAAATGATGTAATCCGACTGGGGCGTGATATGATACACGGCGGTGATGCTACTGGAGATAACGATTGGGAAGGAAAACCTGCAAAGTCAAATCTCTGGTTTAATATCACGCATTCAGATCAGCATACGCTCGATTTCTTTAAGATAAAACTAGCGGAAGGACGAAACTTTACGGGCTCATTAGCGGACTCTACCCATTTTATTCTAAATGAAACGGCTGTTAGAGAGATGGGGTTAAAAAATCCTATTGGCACCCGTTTGAGAATCCGAACTGTACCCGGAACTATTATTGGTGTCGTGAAAGATTTTAATTACGCTAGTGTACGTCAGAAGATTGAACCTATCGTTTTTAAGTTTAATCCAAAAAATTCTCGACAGCTTTATATAAAAACGAATGAAAATAAAACTGTTGATGCTATAGGCGCTATGGAAAAAATTTGGAAGCAATACTATAATGATATGCCTTTCACTTATAATTTCCTGGATGAAAGCTATCAAAAACTATACACAAGTGAACAAAAACAGGGTACCATATTTAACTTCTTTGCTGTCATAACCATCTTAATATCTTGTTTAGGTCTTTTAGGTTTATGTACATACACCGCACAAGTAAAAACAAAGGAAATTGGGATTAGAAAGGTGCTAGGTGCGACGGTTTTCCACATTATACAAATGCTGAATCGGGAGTTTTTCATCTTAGTCATTATTGCGAATATTATTGCGATTCCTCTTGCTTTATATTTCGCAAATGACTGGCTTCAGGGGTTTGCCTTTAGAACTAATTTACCTATATCTATATTTTTATTTTCCGGTATTCTCACATTGTTCATCACGGCACTTACAGTTAGTTTTCAATCCATTAAGGCTGCAATTATCAATCCTGCAAATAGTTTAAGAGACGAATAGTTACGACCTTTTCATATAAAAGAGATTGCTAAATAAAATAATTGATTCAAAATCATGATAAAACTATTTTTTAAAACTTTTCTACGCAATATAAAACGTAATCCATTAAGTGGAATTATCAATATAATCGGTCTAGCATTGGGATTTACAGTCGTCATAATTAGTTCATTGTGGATAATGAAGCAGTTTTCTGTTGACAAAAACTTCAAAAACTACGATGATATCTACCAGGTCATGATCACAGGTACATTTAATGGTGAGAAGTCTACAGATCGATCTACTCCCATACCATTGGCTAAGCTATTGCAATCTGATTTTAAAAATGAAATGCAACATATTACTTTAGTCAGTAAACGTGAAAATGCTAATTTTAAGAGTGGTGAAAAAAGGATCACTGGCAAAGGATTGTATGCAATGGGTGCATTTTCTGAACTTTTCACATTTGAATCTATAAAAGGAGACGTATCTACACCTGCCCTACCATCAAAAATGATTATTTCCGAATCATTAGCACGTCGGTTATTTGGAGATGTAGACGTTATAAGTAAAGTCGTTGAACTTAACGGTAAAGCGCAGTACCAGATAACAGGCGTTTATGCTGACTTGCCAGAAAATAGTACTTTTCATCAATTGGATTATATATTGCCATTTTGCGACTATCTGAAACAAAACCCTGATGCCGATCAAAGTTGGGGTAATTGTTTTTTCCATACCTATGCCTCTATTCAAAATCCGCTCTCTCTACCTTCATTAGAGAGAACGACAACCACCATTTTAAAATCGAAACTTACAGACATAGATCCTGAAGTTCTTTTACATCCTATGTCTAAATGGTATTTGTATGATGATTTTAAAAATGGTAAAAATATCGGTGGGCAGATTCAATATGTTTGGATGTTTGCATTGGTAAGTGCTTTGATTATTTTGCTAGCATGTATTAACTTTATCAACCTCAGTACCGCTAGAAGTATCAAAAGAGGTAAAGAAATCGGTATATTAAAATCGATCGGCGTAAATCGCCGCCAATTGATTCAGGGCTTTTTATTTGAATCTATCTTATCTGTATTTTTAGCATTTATACTCAGCCTCCCCCTTATACTCTTACTTCTTCCATGGATAAACGGTTTTATAGGAACTGAATTACGAATACCTTTTCATTCGATATTTTTCTATCTTATTGCTTTCTTAAGCATCGTTCTTCTTGGTCTTTCATCCGGATTATATCCATCCCTGTTCCTAACTTCATTTAATCCAATTTTAGCACTTAAAGGAAAATCAATTCAAGGAAATAGTAAATTTAAAGCGCGGAAGATTATGGTTGTTATTCAGTTCGCTATTTCTATTTTTATGATGATCGCCACATACCTCGTCATCACCCAATTAAACTATGTAAAAGATCGTCCAATTGGCTACAGCAACAAAAATTTAGTTAATGTCACGAGTTCAAGCGGTGAGATTATTAAAAAATTCGACGTCCTCAAAAAAGAATTGTTTGACAAGGGACTAATCCAAAACGCAACTTTATCCTCTAGTTTTGTAAACAATCTCGCTTTAACAGGCGGTGGATTTACCTGGCAAGGTAATGATGCTAAAGAAGGATCAATCATGGGCATATATACTATTGACGAAAATTTTGCTCCTACTGTCCAATGGAAATTTATGAAAGGTAGAAACTTTTCGAAAGATTTTAAAACAGATTCTATTGCTGTCATTTTAAACGAAGCTGGTGCAAAATATATGGGAGTATCCGATTTGAATAGCAAGCAATTAAGTTTTAGAGGTGTAAAATACAGAATCCTTGCCATCATACAGAACACAATGTCGGAATCTCCTTTCAAATCAATCACACCAACGGTTTATTTTCTTGATTTCCTTCCTAAAAACAAAATTACACTTCGCTTAAAAGATGGAGAAAATCAAAGTCAAATACTAAAAAATATCGGGGAGAAATTTTCTGCTATAGATCCGAATCTGGTATTTGAATACACATTTACAGATCAAGAATATGCGAAACAATTTAAGCAGATGGAAATGATTCGTAGTTTAACCAGTTTATTTACTGGTCTTGCAATTTTGATTTCCTGCCTAGGATTGTACGCCCTCGTTTCATTCTTAACTGAACAACGTGAAAAGGAAATTGGGATCCGAAAGGTATTAGGCGCATCTGAGCTCGGCTTATGGAAGTTACTATCAACCGAGTATATCTGGCTTACTTTTATCGGTTTTATGATAGCCACCCCGCTTGCTTATCTTTTTATGGAAAAATGGTTAGAAAATTATGTTTACCGTATTACTATTAGCTGGTCCATTTTTGCTGTCACGGGAGGTCTTGCTCTTTTCATTACGTTAATCACCGTAAGTTATCAGGCTATTAAAGTTGCTTTATCAAATCCTATTGATACACTACGGAATGAATAATCACCCTCATAACCTGTACGCTTACGAACGCTAGGTGTTCGAAAGCGTACAGTTAAAGAAGGATACAGCAATAAACAATTAACTGATTAGCAATAATTTAAAACATTGGCTTATGGATTGAACTTAAAAAGTGGCAAAAAAATACGAGTCTAAAGTTTAAACAAATGATACAGAACTATATTAAAATAGCATGGCGCAATCTTTTGAAAAGTAAGGGATATGCAACCATTAACATTATTGGCTTAGCTATTGGTATGGCAGCTGTATTGTTAATAGGCATCTGGATACAGAATCAATCACAATTTGACAATTTCTATAGCAATAAAGATAATCTATATAGACTCTGGAACAAATATGACGAGGAGGGTGAAATCAACTTGCTAAACATCACAGCAGGAACTGCTTCATCTACTTTAAAAGCAGAATATCCAGAGGTGGAGCATGCTGCTCGTATGTATTGGAGCACCGATAGATTATTATCCTTTGATAATAAAAAGATAAAATCTAAAGGAAATGAAGTTGATCCAAATTTTATTGAAATGTTCGATTTCAAACTTTTAAAGGGTAATCGCAATGAAGTATTAAACGGTCCAAACAATATTATCCTAACAGAGCGACTCTCAAAAAAAATATTTGGGGATGCGGATCCTTTGAACAAAACGATTACATTGGATAACAAAGAACCTTATCAGGTGACTGGAGTAATAGCAGATTTACCCAGCAATACAGATTTTGATTTTACATATCTGATTCCCTTAATCAATGCAAGTAGTCAATCTCCCACTTGGAACATAAATACATTTATGACTTATATCCAGCTAAAGAATGGGACAAATGTAGATGCCTTTAATAAAAAACTAGTCAATATCATTGCAAAGAAAACGAATAATGAGCAGAAAGGTTCACTCTTTTTATATCCAGTATCCAAAATGCACTTGTATTCTAAATTTGAACAAGGTATCCCAGTTGGAGGCAAAATCACCCAAGTTAAACTTGTTGCTGGTCTTGGATTTTTGATTTTAGTGATCGCTTGTATTAATTTCATTAATTTAAGCACTGCGCGCAGTCAAAAGCGAGCAAAAGAAGTCGCGGTACGTAAAGTGGTTGGCGCCCAACGCAGCAGTTTGATTATACAATTTTTAACAGAGTCGGTCCTACTATCTTGTATTGCAGGAATACTTGCCATAGGATTAACATCTATATCCCTCCCACTATTTAATAAAGTATTGGACAAACCTTTAGTTTTTTCGATTACAGATCCTATGATCTGGGTCTCTCTTCTCGGATTTATATTGTTTACAGGAATATTAGCTGGGTTATACCCTGCATTTGTGCTATCGTCTTTTAAACCCGTTAAATCATTGAAAGTATCTGGAAAGTCTCAAAGATTTGCCTTCAATTTCCGTGAAGTATTAGTTGTTTTCCAATTTGGAGTTGCCTTAATCTTGATTATTGCAACCCTGATCGTCAATAAACAGATTGAATATGCAGGAAAACGTGATGTTGGTTACTCACCTTCACAACTGATCGAAATTCCAATGGAAGGTGATATGACAAAAAATTATGAAGTTATCAAATCTGAATTGATCAATAAGGATATTGCGCAAGCTGTGACCCGTACCGGATGGTCAATTACCCAAAACAATTCCAATTCAGGGGGTAATTTTTCATGGGAAGGATCTACCCCTGAACAAGGAAAAAAAATCGTATTCAATATTGGAAAAGCTGAGAGTGATTTTGTTAAAACTCTGGGATTAAAATTGATCGAAGGTCGTGATATTGACTTCGAGCGATTGGCTTCTGATAGTATGTCGGTACTCGTAAATGAGGCTGCTATCAAAGAAATGAAATTGAAAAATCCTATTGGCAGCATTTTGAAATGGGGAAGTAATAACTTTACAATTATAGGAGTTATCAATGATTACATCAGCGGATCTCCATACAGTCCAGTTACTCCACTTCTTATTCATCCTGCCAAAGAGTGGATGTTAAATATGGTTGTTCGTACTCCTGCATCTGTACCTATAGAACAGAGCTTGAAACAAATGGAGCAGGTACTCAAAAAATTCAATCCGGCGTACCCTTTTGAATACAAATTTGTTGATCAGCAATTTGCGGCAAAGTTTAAAGAGCAACAACAAACAGCTCAGTTAGCACTCATATTCTCTACATTAGCCATTTTTATATCTTGCCTTGGATTATTTGGACTGGTATCGTACATCGCGGAATTGAGAACGAAAGAAATTGGTATCCGCAAAGTATTGGGTGCGTCTGTAACAGGTATAACAGCGATGCTCTCAAGAGATTTTGTAAAATTGGTTCTTATTGCCATTTTAATTGCCTCACCTATTGCCTGGTGGATCATGAATAAATGGTTGCAGGATTTTTCTTACCGCATGGAGATTCAATGGTGGGTCTTTGCTTTAGCGGGGATTGCCGCATTAACTATCGCAATTATTACGGTGAGTACACAAGCCATTAAAGCGGCCAATACAAATCCTGTAAAAACATTACGGGATGAATAATAACATACACTTACTGTAGGGTTATCTGAATGAATTAATGAAAAAAGCTTTAAAGCATAAAAAATGATACGAAACTATATTAAAATAGCATGGCGGAATATTCGAAAGAATAAAGGGTTTTCACTGTTGAACATGTCGGGATTAACAATTGGAATAACCTGCTTTTTGTTATTAGCTACTTACATATACCATGAATCCAGTTATGAACGTTTTTTCTCTCATGCAGATCGCATTGCGTATTTCAGCCTATCATACAAGGCTCCAAATAGCCCAGAAATGGTTTCATCCAGTACAACGCCAACAGGTCTACAACAGACTTTACAATCTGATTTTCCCGAAGTTGAGCAGGCCAGTCGTTTATATCCGTATATACAAGGTGGATTAGTTGATATTGGAAATCAATCTTTAAAGGAAAATAAGCTGATTTATGCTGATAAAAACGTATTTGAAATTCTCGATTATGATTTTATTGAGGGAAACAAAAAACATGTATTGGATGAGCCTAATCAAATTGTATTAACAGAAACCTTAGCTAAAAAATATTTTCCAAATGAATCGGCTATAAATAAAACATTGATTATTGATAAAGTGAACTGGAAGGTATCTGGGGTAATAGCCGATATGCCAAGTAATACGCAGTTCAGATTTTCTGCCATTCTCTCTAACCAAGGTCTAGCACGCTATAAAGAAGCTTCATGGAATTCAGCTAACGATATTACTATAGGATTATTAAAAACTGATCAAAGCTTTCAATCGGTGCAACTTAAACTGGATAATCTGGTTAAGGACAAATTTAGTGAGTCTATTAAACAGGGATATGAATTCGGTTTTAAAGTAGAAAAATTAAGTGATATTCATTTGCACTCAAAAACTGCAGGTACAGGAAATATCCTCTATGTTTATATTTTAATGGCTTTGGGTATTGCTCTTATCGTCTTGACCTGCATTAATTTCACCAATTTGATTCTTGCAAATGCGATTGAGCGCAAAAAAGAGATCGGTGTAAAGAAGGTACTGGGTGCAGGACGAAAAACAATATTCTTTCAGTTTCTCTTCGAATGTAGCTTAATGATTTTGATATCCTTAATTGTAAGCTTAGTGGCAACATGGTTACTGTTACCTCTATTCGGTCATTTTATGGGAGTAGAAATGCAGATCAACTTTTGGAACAAACCTATCCTCTATATAGCAATATTAGCTTTCTTTATTATCCTGTCACTACTTGCAGGTGGTTGGCCTGCCTACTCGATTTCGAGTTCAAAACCGATTTCAATATTCAGAAGTAAACTGATCGAAAAACAGACAGGGATATCCTTGAGTAAAGTGCTGATTGTGTTCCAATTTTGTATTTCCATATTTTTTATCATCTGTACATTATTTGCTGGTCAACAAATGAAATTTATTCAATCTAAAAATACAGGACTGGATCGTTCAGATATATTGGTGCTCGATGGCCGAGGATGGCAGGATAAAGAGCGTCAATTGCTAAAGGATAAGCTAATTCAATTAAACAGTGTTAAAGGCGTAACGGCATCTTATGATAGTCCGGTTAATATTCAGGGGGGCTATACGATTAATGAAGTAGAAGGACAGGCTCCAGACTTCTCTATTGATGTCACTGCTATTCCTATTGAAAAAGACTTTGTATCCGTGTTCAACATTAAATCTATTGCTGGTTCTTCCCTATCGGATACGGACATTTTAAGAGCAAGCGATACCGTCGCTCCGGAGAATAGTTTTATTATTAATACGCTAGCTGCAACTGCTATGGGCTGGACTCCTAAAGATGCAATCGGTAAAAAAATAAATTTAAATGGCCGCAAGGGCACTGTAAAACAAGTGGTTGAAAGCTTTAATTTTAAATCTTTACATAATGAAATCACTCCTGTTGTGCTCTTTCTTGAATATGGTTATTTCGGAAATATCTTTATTAAGCTGCATGCTGGAGTTCCTACACAAGACGCATTGAATCAGATCAAAACGATTGTAAAAGAGATCGCTCCGAAAAACAATTATGACTATCATTTTTTAAATGACGACTTTAATCAACTTTATCTACAGGATCAACAGACAACACGAGCGATGCAACTTTTTTCATTAATTACTATCTCCATAGCGTGTATGGGATTATTTGCACTTTCGACCTATACGGTGCAACAAAGAATTAAAGAGATTGGAATCCGGAAAATTGTTGGTGCATCTGTTATAAAAATTGTTAGCTTATTAAGTGTAGATTTCCTCAGGTTAGTAGTTCTTGCGCTCGCTATTAGCATTCCTTTTGGCTGGTTTGCAATGCATAAATGGCTAGACAATTTTGCTTATCATATTGAACTTGACTGGTGGATCTTTATACTTGCCGGTGGCAGTGCTTTACTCATCTCGTTCTTAACAATAAGTTACCAGACTGTCCGTGCTGCTATGGTCAATCCAATTGATTGTTTACGGGATGAATAATTTACTGCATTAAAAAAATTGACTACTTTATACGATAACGATGATAAAGAACTATATCAAAATCGCATGGCGTAATTTATTGAAAAATAAGGCTTTCTCTAGCATCAACATCATTGGATTGGCTATTGGTATGGCCGGAGCTTTGCTTATTGCGCTATGGTTGCAAAACATGCTGAGTATGGATCGGTTTCACGAGAAAAGTGATAGGCTCTATGCGATAAGTAACCGAGATGATCATACTGGCAAGAAATGGGCATGGTTAAATACACCCAAAATAATGGGACCAACCTTGAAAAATGATTTTCCTGAAATTGAAAGTTTTACAAGACTTGACGATGGAACTGGTAATCAATTTATTGCAACATACAAGGATCAAAAAATAGTATCCCAAATCGGATTCGCTGATCCTGGATTTTTCAACATGTTTAGTTTCCCTTTGTTGAAAGGAGATAAAAACAACCTATTGAATGATGCTAACTCGATCGTAATCACACAAAAATATGCAAAGACTCTCTTTGGAAACGAAGATCCTATAGGAAAGATCATTAAAATTGATTCTGTCAATTTGGTTACTGTAACTGGACTTCTTCTAGATCTGCCCAATAATAGCAGCATGAATTTTGAAGGTTTAGTTTCTTGGGATTATGCAAAAAAAATAAGATATGTAGATACAAATTGGAGTAATAACTCCACCTATACCTATGTACTATTAAAAGCAGGGACATCGTTGCCAGCATTCAATGAAAAAATAAGATTAGTTAGTCAAAATCATATAAACATTGGCGATAATGAGATCAAGTCCACAAATGAAATCTTTGCATTTCCATTTAAAGATAGTTATCTCTACGATAAAGGTGACGGTGGAAACTATACTTCCGGTCGCATTCAACTCGTTCGTTTGTTCGCTTGGATCGGTGCTTTTATCTTGCTCGTCGCCTGTATTAATTTTATGAATCTAAGTACTGCTCGCTCTGAAAGAAGAGCCAAAGAAGTAGGTGTTCGTAAAGTTGTAGGTGCTGATCGTAAAAGCCTCATGTTACAATTTATCTCTGAAAGTATTTTGATCAGCTTGTTAGCTATGGTACTTGCAATCACATTTATGGTGTTGGTACTACCGGCTTTTAATAATTTAGTACAAAAAAATCTAACACTTTCTCTTCTCTCAGTCCAAACCTGGTTATCATTAATAGCATTCAGTGTAATTACGGGTATACTGGCAGGAAGTTATCCAGCATTTTTTCTTTCATCTTTTAAACCTTTGAAGACATTGAAAGGAAAGTTAAATACTTACAATAAGGGAATGAGCATCCGTTCGATGTTGGTAATTATTCAGTTTTCACTCGCCATTATCTTAACCATTGCTACTATAATCGTATCAAAGCAAATTCAATTTACGAAAGACCGGGAACGTGGTTACGATGAAAATGGTTTAGTTTATACCAGTATCTCCGGGAAATTAGATAAAAATTATGTCAGTTTACGGAATGAGTTACTAAACAGTAATGCAGTTCTTTCGGTATCAAAAAATATGTCTCCAGTTACTGATCGCTTTAGCAATGGCTGGGGATTTAGCTGGCCAGGAAGTACTGAGAGTGACAAGAAATTATTATTCAATCGCTTTAGTTCGGATGCCAATGCTGTACAAAATTTAGGATTTAAACTCGTGAAAGGTCGAGATATTGATGTATACAAATATTCTACTGATAGCAATGCAGTGTTACTGACAGAAACAGCTGTAAAATCCATGCGCTTAAGTAACCCGGTCGGTCAAGTCATTCAAGCCGACGGCGAAAATTGGCCAGTGGTTGGTGTAATCAAAGATTTTATCATTGATTCACCCTATGACGAAATAGCGCCAATGATTATTCTTGGTCCTAAATCCTGGTTCACAACGATACATTATCGACTGAATCCGAATAACAGTACCGAAACAAACCTAAAAAAGATAGCGGATATCTTCAAGAAATTTAATCCTGACTATCCTTTTGATTATAAATTTATTGATAAAAATTTCGAATCTAAATTTAAAGAGACACAATCCATTGGAACAATTTCTATGCTATTTGCAGGATTAACAATCTTTATTTCATGTCTTGGACTATTGGCTCTTATCGCCTACATGGCAGAGACACGGATGAAGGAAATTGCTGTTAGGAAGGTATTGGGGGCATCTGTTGGGCAATTAACATCTTTGCTCTCTTTAGATTTTCTAAAATTGGTCCTTATAGCAATTCTTATCGCATCACCGATAGCATGGTGGACAATGAATGACTGGTTGAAAGATTATAGTTATCGCATTGAAATCCAATGGCATTATTTTGCTATTGCAGGTCTTATGGCTATTCTGATCAGTTTGGCAACGATTAGTTACCAAGCGATCAAAGCCGCTCTTTCAAATCCTGTCAATAGTCTACGTGATGAATAACAGCTTAATAGATATTTTAAATAATTTAGAACAAGCTAATGATTCAGTTATTTTTTAAAACAGCATTTAGGCAGCTCTTAAAGCACCGGTATTATTCAATTCTGACAATTATTGGTTTAGGATTAGCGATTGCATGTGGTTTGTTCATTTATATTTACAATAGCTATCAGCTTAGCTACGATCAATTTCATCATCAAAAAGATCGGACTTACATGGTTGTTTACGATCTTAAGCTGGAGCAGGTTGAGCATGAAAAAGGAGGATCATTTGCCATGTATGAGGCCATTTCGAAAGAAATGCCACAGATCGAGAAAACTGCTTTATATATTGACAAAAAAGATTTCACTATAGGCATCGAAGATAAACAGTTCAAAACTGATGGAAAAGCAGCTTTTGCTTCTTCAAATTACTTTAATATGCTTGATTTCCCCTGGAAACAGGGAAATCCTAAAGACTTAGATGCGCCTAATACTGTCGCGCTTACTGCATCTACTGCTAAGCTTTATTTCGGAGATGAAAATGCAATAGGAAAAACAATCCTAGTTGAGGGTGAGTTTCCTATAAAAGTTATTGGTATTATCGAGGATAGTCGAAAGAATTCTGACTTTAGATCGGAAGTTTACTTTTCCTTAAAATCGATTCCGACACTTTTTAAGATTGATACCAAGGATGATTATTTTCATAATTGGGGTTATACAAATACGAACAACAATATTTTATTGACTTTAAGGAATAATGAAGATAAGGTTCAGGTAGAAAAAACCATCCATGAGCTTGTCGGAAAATATTATGATAAAAGTGTACTAGAATATTATTCCTATAAACTGCTTCCGTTAACCGATTTTCATTTTGATAAAGACTATGGAAAAGGTACCCAAAAATCGCTACTACAGATATTGTCAGTTATTGCCCTTGGCATTAGTATCATGGCAATCGTGAATTACAGCAATATTCTTTTTGCGCAACAAATGAACCGTAGTGTTGAAATGGGGGTAAGAAAAATTTTAGGGAGCTCAAAGAAACAACTCTTTTTCCAGTTTTTATTGGAGACTTTAATATTGACCTTTCTGTCCACTATTTTTGCACTCATTTTATTAAGCATTTTCCTAAACTGGAGTAATGGATATCTTTTTCAAGATGAACCTATAGCAATTCTTTCTTTCAGTTCACTGATTAGTATTGTCGGATTGACCTGGATCTGCACGGCTCTTCTGACTAGTGTTTATCCTTTACTTTTCGTCAATAGGACACCTATACAAGATGCTCTAAAAAAACTGACAATGGGTCCATGGAGTTTCACCAGAAAGTCTTTCATTATTTTGCAAAATGTAATCGCGATGGTACTTCTGATCGCAACCTTAGTGATCATTCTTCAAGTCCATTATCTTAAAAATACGGATCTGGGATTTGAGCGCGAGCAGGTATTCCTTTTTCCTATGAAAAAAGAAATGTTTGCCAGCAAAGAAAAAATTAAGCATTTCCTTGCGAAACGGCCTGATATTACCTCATTTAGTTTTTGTGATAATCCGCCAGCAAATGATAAAGTTTGGGGAGGAACTATTCAATTTGATGATCGATCAGATTGGGAAAAATGGCCTGCCCGTTATGCTATTGCTGACTCTTCATATATTAAAACATTTAATATCAAACTTGTCGCTGGACATAATTTTAATGATAACCCCAAGAATCCGGAGTTTTTGATCAATCAAAAAATGGCTAGGGACCTTGGATATGAGAACCCATATGATATCTTAGGAAAAAGCCTTAACGCGGGAGGATTAAATGAGGAAAGCATCGGAAAGATTGTTGGTGTTGTAGCTGATTTTAGTACAAACTCTCTAAAGGAAGGTATAGCGCCGACAGTTATCGGTTATAATGCGGGGCGTTTAAAAAATATAGCCATCAAGTTTAATGGTACAAATCCACAGCAATTTATACATGAATTTGAACAGCAATGGAGGGATTGGTACCCTAAGGAAATATTTGAATACAAATTTTATGATGAACAAATCGCTAATTTGTATGCAAAAGAAACACTAACTGAAAAACTGATTTGGATCGCTGCAGTCGTTTCTGTTATCATAAGCACTATGGGCTTTTTAGGATTGTTATCGATTACTATTCTGAAGCGAACCAAAGAAATTGGTATCCGAAAAGTTCTTGGCTCTTCTATAGCAGGAATTATTCAATTATTGACGCAAGATTTCGTTAAATGGATGATCATTTCTGGTATAATAGCTACGCCTATTGCCTTTTATTTGATGAATAGATGGCTAGAAGATTTTCCTTTCCGAATTGAGCTGACATGTTGGATTTTTGCTTCAGCGTTGCTCTTTGGAGTCATGATTACGTTATTGGTAATCAGCTTTCAATCTTTCAAAGCCGCGCGAGCAAATCCGGTAGACAGTTTGCGGGATGAATAATTAACGCGATTAATAAACCCAAAATAAGATAATCAAACCCGAAGCTTAGCGCTGCGGTAAAAAATATAGCTATGTTAAAGAATAATATCAAAATCGCCTGGCGCAATATCATAAAACGTAAGTATGAAAGTTTAATCAATCTTTTGGGTTTGATCTGCAGTATTACTTTCGTCATACTGGTCGGCGCATATGTTTGGGAAGTGCATCAGGTCAATAGTGAACTTCGCAACAAAGAGCAACAATATATATTACAAAGTAATTATAAGAAAGAAGGTTTCGGCATCCCACTAACAAGTATTGGTGCTTTGCCAAAAGCTTTAAAAGAAGAGTATCCACAATTGGTGGCAAATTATTACCGCATCGACGGTTTGACCTGTATTGTCTCCCATGGCGACCAGATATTTGAAGAAGGGACAGTTTTAGGCGATCCGACATTACTGGATATGTTTGGTTTTGAGGTTTTTGCTGGAAATTCAACAACTGCATTAACGAAGCCTTTCACTGTGGTCATCACAGAAAAAGCTGCTCAAAAGTATTTTGGAAAAATAGATGTTTTGGGTCAAACACTTGAAATCAAAAACTTCAAAGGCGATAAGCAACCCTTCACCATTACAGGTGTAATCAAAGAAAATACTCAAAACTCCGTCATGCAATTAAATGACGCCATGAAGTCCGATGTTTTTTTACCGATAGCGAGTGAATCGTATTTTGGAAGGTCTATCGACAACTGGCAAAACCCTTATATTGCATCATTTATTGAGCTACAGAAAGGTGTTACGCCTGAGCAACTCGCTATTCCTATCCAGGATCTGGTAAAGCGCAATACGGATGGTGAGTTTTCAACAAACTATGCCCCGGATTTAAAGCCTTTGAAAAGTTACTTTCTAGATGATAATAAGGGAGCTGTCCGCAAAATGATTGCTACTTTATTATGGATTGCAGGCTTCGTATTGTTGATGGCCATCATTAACTTCATCAATATCACCATCAGTCAAAACATTACCCGATTGAAAGAGATCGGGATTCGCAAAATGATGGGTTCTTCCCGTTCACAGATCATTTCCCAGTTGATAGCCGAATACATGACAACCATGCTGATTGCTGTCACGATCAGTCTTCCTATTTATGTACTTTTAAGTCCTATTTTTGAAGAAATCTTTATGCGCAAGTTACCATCGTTGACAGCACTACCTTTTAGTTTTTATATTTTACTTTTCTTATTTGCATGTATTGTTGGTCTTTTAGCAGGTATCTATCCAGCAATCAAACTTTCAGGCAATGACATTCTACAGTCTGTGAAAAATAAGTTTACACAAGGTAACGGCAAGCAGGCCGTTCGTCGTGTACTCATCTTCACACAGTTTGCGGTCGCTGTCATTATACTAATGGCTACAATCATTATATCGAAACAAATTAATCTATTTATAAATGGTGAGCTGGGCTATAATAAAGAATCGGTATTGAACGTTCAGGTACCCCGTGACTGGACTGAACAGGGGCTTAAAAAGATGGAAACGACGCGAGATGAGTTCCAAAGACTTCCACAAATAGAGTCCATTAGTCTTTCTTATGAGATCCCTGGCTTTATAGGAGGCAATAATCAATCACTTTTCAACACGAAATCGGAAAAAACAGTGCACTCTAAGATCATTATGTCTGATTCTTATTTTGCAAAAACGTATCAGATCCAGCTATTAGCGGGTCATTTTTTAAATCCTAACAGTTCACAAAATGACCAAAATCCTGATGTAGTCATTAATAAAGAGGCACTGCTCGCTTTAGGGTTTACAAAGGCGGAAGAGGCTATTGGCCGAACCATC
Source organism: Sphingobacterium sp. B16(2022) (assembly GCF_012030425.1). GTDB lineage: Bacteria > Bacteroidota > Bacteroidia > Sphingobacteriales > Sphingobacteriaceae > Sphingobacterium > Sphingobacterium anhuiense. Next base: position 57,272 of record NZ_JAAUVN010000006.1, read on the forward strand.
GGTTTTGGAGAAGCTAACGTTCCTGTCATGATATCTGGGGTAACAGCAGACTTCGTTCCAAACTCCATGAACGATGAAGCTACGGCAATAGCGTGGATCAATATTTCCAGATCTGCACAATTCCGATTTTTGAGTATCCGTTTAAAGGATGGTTCTTTGTCTTCATCTATGGAGGCTTTGGAAAAAAAATGGAAAGAACTCCTTCCTGATGCACCGTTTGAGTATCAATTTACAGATGACCGCATCCAAAAATTATATGAAACAGAACTGCAATTGCAACGTGCCTCCCAGATTGCAACTATTGCATCTTTACTGATCGTCGCCTTGGGCATCATCGGGTTGATTACATTATCCATCAACCTGCGTAATAAAGAAGTCGGTGTACGCAAAGTGCTTGGTGCTTCTTTGATGCATTTAATTTTACTTTTTTCGAAAGAGTTTTATCTAATTTTTGTTATGGCTTTATTGGTAACTATACCTGCCAGTTATGTGATGATGAATGTCTGGCTACAGAATTATAACAATCGTATTGTTATCGATGTAGTGACATACCTGCTCCCATTGGGGTTTTTAGCATTATTGCTGGGTACACTGATTATCGGTATTATATACCGAGCTACGAAATTCAATCCAATTGAGAAGTTAAGGGATGAATAAAAAACAAAGCCGTAGGAGGTGCAAATAAGAAAAGTAAGCCGACTGAGAGATGGACGGTTTATAATTGGTGTGCTCCTACGGCTTAAGGTTTTAAAATGCTAATCTAAATTGTCATAAGCTTAGCTTACTCCTATTTTTCATAGTTTCTTGCTTCTATTTAAGATTTCACCTTATTTATCTGTAAATACGCAAATCCAGAAAAGTTCTTTTTACTGGATATCTTTTGCTCTAAATGATAGTCTTCCTTCTTATCTAAATAATCTTGTAAAACCAACATCAAATTTTTAGGAGATATAGATGTATCGATAGAATTTTGACATTTATTAAGTATTTCATAAGCGATTCTTTCTTCTGTAAAATAACCTTCTACAAACAACTGTCGCATAAGACTTCTTAATTGTTCAATTTTTGTAGCTGTTGAATTATTAAAGCAATCAATATCATGTCTTGAATCTATTAACAAGAAGATGGTTTTGATAGCTTTCTTGTTTTCATCCAACTGTTTGAGCTCATAAATTACACGATCACTACAAATAGTTACAAACATGTCATAGTCAAACTTTTGATGATCAACATCAACAGATTTAGGGTAAGCTGCTCCGGCATTATAATCTAACACCTGTGTAAATATGTAAAGATCATGCGCATAGACACTCTTTATTTTAAAAGTCTCTATTTTTTCAATAAAATCATGCTCTTTACCCATTAAAAATGAAACTTCTTCTGTTGATAAATGTTTTGCTGTCCGTAGTAGCATCATGCGGTAGATAATGGTGATTTCAATCTCACTACAGTGGATTGAATACACTTTGATTATTGGTTTGAATTCCTTCTTTTCCATAATTAAATAAATTTATATAGTTATTCTATACAAATAAACATAACAATAAGCAATATTCAAAACGATTGTATAGATAAATAATTCATTCTATATTTTTTTCTATACATAATAATATATTAAAAGATGTTTATAGCAACAACCCTCCATGTATTTTTAGTAAATAGGTAAAATCAATGACTACAGTTCTATTTACCACGCTAAAACACTCATTAACAAACTAATGACAAGTACTGATCAGGTTAAATCTAGACATCTCATTGAAAAATTTTGATCAACATAATAATCTCATAATCGATATTTACAATGGACATAGCCTAGGAATATTTTAAAATCTTAAAGCGCATTCGTACGAAAACGAACGAAAACTGTTCATTTTCGTACAAACCTCAACTGCGAAAAAACAACTAAACAACTACAAATCAAATACATAAATATTTGGCAATGCAATTGTTTTCAGATGTATGTCCAATACTATATTGATAGGACCCTGTGAAATAAAAACAATTATTATGTTGATCAATAATCTTAAAATCGCCTGGCGGAATATCACAAAGAATAAACTGTATTCCAGTATTAAGATTGGCGGCTTTGCCTTTGGTATTGCCATCTGCATTTTAATTGTTTTATATATTAAACATGAGACGAGCTATAATAAGTTTTATCCAGATGTAAGCCGGATCTATCGTATTGTATCAGAAATTCCGGATGGGGATGATGTGATGAGAGGACTATCTTTGACCGCACCAGCGGCAAAAGTAATTAAAGAGGAAGTCCCGTCAGTGGAACAATCCGGTCGGATATTGCCCAATCCGCTTTTTGGGGCTGGAGGTAATCAATTAACATTGGGATCTGGACCAGAAAACTATTATGACGATGGATTTGTGTACGTGGATCAGTCTATTTTGGAAATGTTTCCTTCACCCATGATCTATGGACAATTGGAGCATGCTCTGGATAATCCAAATTCTATCGTCCTGACCAAAAGTAAAGCTTCAAAATATTTTAAGGATAATCCTGTAGGTCAACAGATTTATCTGAACAATGATAAATCGAAGGCTTATACGATTAGCGCTGTTATCGATGATATCCCAAGCAATTCGACACTGTATGGCTACACATTTTTTATGTCTTTAGCAGGTGATCCTTTATATCCAGGGGAACAAAATAGTTGGATGGCTACAAATTACACTGTGTACGTCAAACTGAAAGAAAATAGTGATCCAAAGCAAACGCAAAGTATTATTCAGAAAGTATATATAGATGGTCATCTGATCCCTGAGACGCAAAAAGCAGGTGGAAGCATTAAACCTTGGTTTCGTCAGGTAAAGATGTATTTACAAAATGCTTCTGATATACATCTTTACTCAACGGGTATCCGTGATGACAAAGTCTCGATCTTAAATCGGGGAGATATTAAAATGATATGGGCATTTGCATCTATCGCGGCCTTTATCTTACTGATCGCCTGTATCAATTTCATCAATCTTTCTACCGCAAATGCGGCGACAAGAGCTAAAGAAATTGGTATTCGTAAAACCATTGGCTCAAACCGAAAATCTTTAATTGGTCAGTTTATGGTAGAAGCTATCTGTTATAGTTTAATATCACTGATCATAGGCCTTTTGTTAGCTTGGATCTTATTACCATTATTTAACAATCTGGCTAATAAAAGTTTAGAGATTCCAATATTTAGCTGGTATTTTATTCCGACGCTCCTTGTTTCTTTGCTGTTTATTGGAAGTTTAGCTGGTATTTATCCGGCACTTTATCTATCGGGATTCAAACCTATTTCAGCATTAAAAAATAAACAGGATTCTAATCCAAAAACTTCTTTATTACGCAATGGTCTTGTTACGTTTCAATTTGCAACTTCTATTATTCTAATCGTGAGTGCACTTATTGCAAATCAACAGGTCAATTTTATTTTAAACAAAGATCTGGGTTTCAGTAAAGATCAGGTGATTGTAGTACGTGGCATCACAACTTTATCTCAGGATCTAGCTAGTCTAAAGAATGAATTAAAATCACTTCCTTACGTTTCTGATGTTTCTGTGGGAGACTACCTTCCTGTACCTATTGATGGTGTGAAACGAAATGGAAATTCCTTTGCACTTGATGATAATAAAGATGTACAACTTGGTAGAGGAGCACAATTCTGGCTTGTTGACGATACTTATTTATCTACATTTGAGTTGCGCTTGTCTGAAGGCCGCAATTTCAATCCCAAATTGGCTTCTGACAGTTCGGCTACTATTGTTAACAAAACGCTTGTGGAACAATTGGGACTCACACATCCGATCGGTGCCAAAATCAATAACGGTCAGTCCTGGACTATCATTGGAGTGGTGGACGACTTTATATTTGAATCGCTAAAAGAGGAGTCTGGGCCAGTTTCTTTAGCTCTTGGAAACAGCCCTTCCCTCCTATCTATAAAAGTTAAAACTGGTCATATAGATCAATCTCTTGCACAGATTACTAAAGTCTGGGATAAATTTTCTCCCAATCAAAAGATCAATTATAGTTTTTTAGATGAAGGTTTTGAAAGTTTATATCAGGATGTTGAGCGTACAAAAAATATTTTTACAAGCTTTGCCTTTATCGCTATTTTCATTGCCTCATTAGGTTTATTTGGCCTTGCTACATACATCACCCAACAGCGTACAAAAGAAATCGGTATCCGAAAAGTACTTGGAGCGAGTAGCATTAGTCTTATCAAACTACTTTCCAGCAACTTTATCAAACTAGTATTCATCGCTATCGTAATTGCTGTTCCTATTTCCTGGTGGTCTATGAATACATGGCTACAGGACTTCAACTATCGCATCGAAATAAATTGGCTGTACTTTTTATTGGCAGGCTTCTCTGCCATTCTAATTGCTATCATTACAATCAGTTTCCAAACGTTAAAGGTTATTCGAACCAATCCTGTAGATAGCCTGCGCGATGAGTAAGATTCGTAATAAATATAATAAAGGATTTTAGTGTTTGTTTAAAATCTCTTTTTAAGAGATTAATATGTTTATGTTATGCCGGTTGTTCGATGATTGACAGCCGGCATTTTTTAATATAACGTCTAGTATGTACATTCTTCTTATGTAGAAATTTTCCTTCTTGTCAACATAAGTTTTTTTTAATTATCAGTTTTTCCTTTAAGTTTTTCTCATTTATAAATTTATTTATATACATATTCTATACAAACAAACCGAATAACTGGCAATATTCGCAATGATTGTATATTTAAATACAACATTTTGTATTTTTATCTATACAGATGAGCAGACAGTAAATAGTATTATAATGACAAAACTTGGAGAGATTTTAGCAAAGAAATCCGTCAATAAATCTATGGTGGCACGCAAGACGGGACTAAGTAAAGCACGTATCAATGAACTAACGATGAATGATACAGCAAAATTGCGGTTAGATGAAATGTATCTTATTGCTCTTGCAACGGATAGTGATCCAAATGAGATGATGCTTAAGTTATGTGAAGACCTACGCTTGAAAGAGCCTGAATAATAAAAATAAAATGATCGGTCATGTCCAATGACAATATAACCGATCGGTTTTTAGATCCTGACTAAAGTATTTGTACGGAAGCGAACGGAAACTGTTCATTTCCGTACAAATACAACCTACCAAAAACACACACAACAAACTAATTAACAGTGATATAACTATTTGGCAACACAATTGTCTCTATCAGTTACGCCCCCACTATTATCATGATAGGATATGGCTATGTAAATAAATACTGTTGTTATGTTGGTAAATAACCTTAAAATTGCCCTGCGCAATATTTCAAAGAATAAGTTTTATTCCAGTATTAAAATTGGCGGATTTGCTTTTAGTATTGCAATTTGTGTACTGATCGTTCTCTACATCAAACATGAAATAAGTTACAACAAGTCTTATCCGTCAATGGATCGTGTTTATCGTCTCATTGTCCAAGCTCCAGAGGGAAATAAAATCAATCGCTGGGTATCGCTTTCTGCTCCAGGAGCTAAAACATTAAAAGAAGAAATTCCTGCCATAGAGACCTCCGGGAGAATACTCCCAAATCCGCAATTAGGTGCAGGTAGTAATCAGCTATCGATTAATAATTTGCCCGATAGTCATTATGATGATGGATTTGTTTATATCGACCAATCCATATTGGATATGTTTCCATCCTCGATGCAATATGGTCAGTTACAGCATGCTCTAGATAAACCGAATACCATAGTGCTGACCAAAAGTAAAGCGCTTAAATACTTTAAGGGTAATCCTATTGGTCAACAGATCTATCTCAATAACAATAAGTCAAAGGCTTTTACCATTACAGGGGTCATCGATGATATTCCCAATAATTCGACCTTATCTGGATATAGTTTCTTTATGTCCTTGGCCGGAGAACCATTTCATCCCGGTGAACAGAACAAATGGACAAGCAATAATTACACGATTTATATCAAACTGACTCCACAGGCAAATATAGATCTTGTTGAAAAAGAGATTAATAAAATTTACATCACTGGCCATTACATTCCGGAACTGATAAAAGCGGGAAGAAAAATAGGACCTATTGTCCATCAAATTAAGATCAGTCTTCAAAATGCTTTGGACATTCATTTACATTCATCTGATATCGAAGATGATCAAGTATCGACACTAAATCGCGGTGATATTCGCATGGTGTGGACTTTTGCATCGGTGGCTCTGTTTATCCTAATGATAGCTTGCATCAATTTTGTAAACTTATCGACTGCCAATGCCACGACTAGAGCAAAGGAAATCGGTATCCGAAAAACAATTGGATCTAACCGAAAAAGTCTAATCAGTCAGTTTATGACGGAGGCATTAAGCTATAGCTTTATTTCTCTATTTTTAGCGATACTCATTGCCCACCTATTACTGCCTGTCTTTAATAATATCGCTCATAAATCAATTGAAATTCCGTGGTTCACGTGGTATTTTATACCCTGTTTATTCATGTCGGCTATTCTGATCGGGAGCATCGCAGGGACGTATCCGGCACTTTATCTTTCTGGTTTTAGACCTATCACGGCATTAAAAAATAAACTGGTTAACAATGCAAACCCTTCGTTGCTACGAAATGGTTTAGTCATTTTTCAATTTTCAACATCGATTATTTTAATCGTTGGGGCATTGATCAGTCATCAGCAAATTCAATACATGCTGCAAAAAGATCTAGGATTTAACAAGGATCAGGTTATTGTACTGCGAGGCCTAAATGTAATAGGCGATCAGCTTGGTCCATTTAAAAATGAACTAATTTCCATTCCCTCCGTGAGTCATATTTCCGTTAGCGACTATCTTCCAGTTCCAATAGATGGTGCAAAAAGAAATGGTAACGCTTTTTGGCTAGATGGAAGGCGCGAACTTGATCTTGCAACTCAAGGTCAGTTTTGGAGAGTGGATCAAGAGTATCTGGCTACTTTTGAAATTGAAATGGCTGAAGGACGTAACTTCAATGCGCAGATAGCCTCGGACAGCATGGGAATCATCGTTAACAAACAGATGGTTAAAGAAATGGGAATTAAGAATCCAATCGGCACAAAGATTACGAATGGTGAAACATGGACGGTTTTAGGGGTAGTCGATGATTTTATTTTCGAATCGCTCAAAGGTGAAGGTACTGCTCCAGTTGGTCTGGTGCTCCGGGATAGCCCCTCTTTGTTGTCAATTAAGGTAAAACCGCAACATATGGATGAGACACTGAATGCCATAGCAAAAGTCTGGGATCAGTTTAGTCCAAATCAAGAGATCAATTATAGCTTTATGGATGAGAGTTTTAAAATCTTATATCAAGATGTGGAGCGAACAAAAAATATTTTTACCTGCTTTGCAGTTGTCGCCATCTTTATCGCTTCATTGGGTCTTTTTGGACTGGTCACCTATATCACGCAACAGCGAACTAAAGAAATAGGTGTTAGAAAGGTTTTAGGGGCAAGTGATATACGCTTATTGAAATTATTATCGGAAGATTTTATGAAACTTGTCTTTGTCGCTATTGTCATTGCCACACCTATTGGCTGGTGGGCCATGAACACATGGCTTGCGGACTTTAATTATCGTATCGACATCGGTTGGATATATTTTATTATTGCTGGTGGATGTGCTATTCTGATTGCTTTGGCAACAATCAGCTTGCAAACGTTAAAGGTAATCCATACTAACCCTGTGGATAGCTTAAGAAATGAATAGGAATTTTCTGATCACCAGCTGTATTTGTTGCGGGATTGAGATTCATTATTGTTCAAAACCGAACGTAAACTGTTCGATAGCGAACAGGTAATTTTTAAATTAAAAACAACAAATCACTGACTACTAATTGATAAGGAGAATGGCAAAATGATTGTGTGTTTTAGTGAATACATTGTGATTGAACCTTAATAAGGTACGCTAATTAATATCTTAATAAAAATATGAAAAGATTTATTCAAACCACATTATTACTATTGTTGGTACAGGTTTCTTTCGGTCAAAAAATGGTATGGAAAGAAACTTTTCAGAACAGCAAAATTAAAGATCTCGAAGTCAGCACATCGGCAGGGGCAATCAAAGTAACCGGGTCTAATAACCAACCTGGTTCGGTTGAAGTCTGGGTGTCTCGCAACGGAAACTTACTCAATTCATCAGCGGACTTAGAAAAATTACTGCATGAAGAGTATGACGTTGTCATCCAGTTAGAAAGTGGAAAATTGACCGCATCTGCTAAACGTAAAAAAGGAAACAATGGTAACAGTTCGGTTTCTGTCGCTTTTTATGTAACAGTTCCTGAGTCTGTCAACAGCAATCTGAGCACTTCAGGAGGCAGTATACAGCTGAGTGCACTAAATGGCAAGCAGACATTCCGAACGTCGGGTGGAAGTTTACAAATTAAATCGTTAGCTGGAAATATTTCAGGTAAGACTTCAGGTGGCAGTATCACTGCTAGCAACAGTCAGGGCGATATACAGCTCAACACTTCTGGAGGATCTATAAATCTGGATAATTGTTCTGGAAATATCCGTATTGCTACAAGTGGCGGATCAATTAATGGTAAGAATGTAGAAGGATTAGTTGATGCACATACAAGTGGCGGAAGTATTACTATGGATATGAAGCGGATGTCGGATGACATTACATTAGCTACATCTGGTGGCAGCGTGAAGATTAAAGTACCAGAAGGAAAATATAACGTCGACCTAAAAGGTTCACGGGTCAATCTTCCGTCCGCTCAAAATTTTTCTGGCAAATCTAACAGATCTTTAGCTCAGGGTGCAATTAATGGAGGTGGCAAAAAAATAGATGCCCGTACTTCTTCAGGTTCTGTATCGTTAGATTTCTATTAACTAAATCTAAACCATAATTTTAACATATAAAAGTCAATAGATTACATGTTAATAAGAGTGTTGAATTTTTCGCTTGCTTTTCTAACGAAGCAAGCGAAAAATTACTGACATATCTTATGAAGTCCCCCTACAAATTGAAATGTCCCGCCTCCCCTATTTCCATCCTAATCACGCATTAGTACTGTCTAACGAACTAATTGATTTAACATACTCATTAAAATAAGCATAATAAAAATACACGGCAGTTTGATTAAGCTAGATGCTCGTCCTTACTGACAATGCATAATTTGTTTTAATATTCTGCTATTAACAAATGATGAGGATTTCTTGTCCAATACTGAACGGTTACTGTTCGATATTGAACAGTAATATAAATTCAGAATAAAATAACATACTGATAATCAAATATAAACCAAAATGGCAACGCAATTGCATCTTCCGCTTTTGTAATGACTTCATACATTTCATTTTTAACAACGAACTAAACAGGCGACATATGATCTTAAACGAAATCAAAATTGCATGGCGAAGCCTATTGAAAAATAAGTTCTTTTCATTGTTGAACGTATTCGGACTGATGTTGGGATTTACAGGTTTTATCCTGTCGTACCAATACATCAATAGAGAAACAAGCTATGATAAATGGAACCCCAATTATGATCGGATCTATCAGGTTGGACTGACCTCTTCAGAAGAATTTACTGATGCAACAAATGCCATGCTTGCGCCCTTATTGAAAAGAAGTTTACCCGAAATAGAAACTGCCGGCAGAAAAATAATTTATAGTTTTGGTACTTATCCAGTTTTCGGAGAAAATACGGTATTAATTAAAAATGCTGCGGTAATAGATTCTTCTGCAGCACATATTTTTCAAATTGAAAGTAAGACCGGTAACCTTTATAAGAGTAAAATTCAAAATGAGGCCACTCTAGTAAAGCAAGGTATCGCCGAGAAAATTTTCAAAAAGGGGGATTTAAATTTTGACACCCCTAAGTCTGTTCCAGTGCTTAGTTTACTATTAGATCACCATGAACGTATTTATGGAATTAGTAAGAATAATGGTTTATCTCTTATTGACCATGACTTACTCTTTATAAAAGAACCTGAGGATTTATTTACAGGAGAAATTCCATTTTCATATCAAACATACATTCAAGTAAAGCCCGGAACTAATATCGATGTTTTGACCCGTAAAATAGATAAACTCTACCACGATAAAATTGTTCCTCTATCTCAAACAGCAGCTTTATCGCAAGGAAAAATTTATTTAGATCCATTAACCAATCTACATTTAAGACCAAAAAATGGAAGTAATACGCCTTATCTCATGTTATGGATAATTGGCATCGTATCGATTATTATACTTGTATTAGCATCAGCAAATTTTGCCAACATGATCATGGCACAAGCTGACAAACGCATTAAAGAGTTAGCATTAAAGAAAATACTGGGAAGCTCGCGCTGGACGATCATTCGTCAATTACTTTTGGAAGTCTTTATTTTGACATTTACTGCAGCTGTGTTTAGTTTTTTTATGCTAAGTATTACCGGAAATGTATTGCAAAAGTGGTTCAATGATGACCTCAAACAGTACATTTTAAATCAAGATACGGTAATGTATCTTTTTCTAGGTGTAATTGGCACAACCTGTCTATCCGGAATTTACCCAGCCTTCGTACTTTCGGGATTCAAATCTGTTAGTTTATTGAGGGGCGGACTTGGTAAGACGCAACGAAAAAATACACTCCGTAATGGTTTACTGGTTTTTCAAATTGGTATTGCTTTACTATTTATGACAGGGATGCTCGTTATACATGAGCAAATCCGGTATATTCAAACCACAGACAAAGGATTTGAACCGGCACAGGTAATTACATATAAGGGCTTAGGAATGTATTATGATGGCACATTAAATGGTACATACTACAATCTTAAGGAACGACTGCAACAAGATCCCAGTATTTTATCGGTTGCTTCTGCAACAAATATGCCTGGAGATGGGGAGCTTCCTCCCAAAAAACAGTTTTCTCATAACCAAAAACAATTGGAATTCGATCACGTTGGGATCGATAAAAGCTATTTCAGCACACTGAATATAGCGGTATTAAAGGGAAATATTCCCACATCAATCAAGCAATTGCTACAAGATTCTACTTCGCATTATGCGGTTATCAATGAATCTGCGGCTATGGCATTAGATCTAGGACAGCCTATCGGAGCTAAGTTAGCCGGTTGTGATGTCAATTTTGAAATTATCGCTGTGGTAAAAGATAGTAAAGCTTATGGTTTTGAAAATGCCGTGAAGCCAACGGTCTATTCTTATAAAAATGAATGTGGATCTGCAAGACCCCAGGCAACATTAATTGTAAAAGCTGCTCAAGGAAAAGCAGCACAAGCTATCGAAACTGTAAAAAAAGAATGGCAACAAAATTCATCAACAAAATCATTGCCTCTGGAATATGCTTTTATGGATCAACAATATGCTTTGTTGCATAAAAAACAACAGGAGATGCAGACTGCTTTCAATAGCTTTACATTTTTAGCAGTTATTATTGCGGCTCTTGGTCTTTTTAGTATGGCCGCTTATCAAGTGACAATTCGTAAAAAAGAAATGAGTGTACGTAAAGTATTAGGTGCTTCTGTACAATCTATTTTCATGCAACTCAACAAACCGTTTTTCCGACTGTTTTTAACTGCTACTCTAATCTCTCTTCCTCTGACTTACTTTATACTCAATAGATGGTTGGACAATTTTGCTTACCGCATTGACTTGCAGTGGTGGTATTTTCTAATTGCAATCATGATAATTTTCATCATCATCTGCGTTTCGATCAGCTATCAGACTGTACGTGCAGCAAAAGTTAATCCGGTAGATAGTCTGAGAAATGAGTAAATTAGGATAACAACAGTTTAAAAAATTATATATTACATACAGTTAAAATAACCAACAAAAATAGATAAAATGATACAGTTAAAACACTTATTTAAATGGTATAATGTTGGAAGTACACGTTCATTTGTACTAAAAGATGTCAGTCTAAATATTGAAGAGGGGGATTTTATTTCAATCATGGGACCTTCTGGATCTGGAAAGTCAACACTATTGAACATCATTGGAATGCTTGATGAACCCGATGAGGGTGAATACCTATTTCAAGGTGAAAATGTGTTGGAGCTAAAGCCTAAAAAAAGAACGCAGCTTTTTCAGTCCCACATGGGCTATGTCTTTCAATCTTATCATCTGCTTGATGAAATGACTGTGTATGAAAACATTGAAACACCATTGATCTATAAGAATAAATCTTCGTCGGAGCGTAAGTCCATTGTCAGTGATCTATTGGACCGTTTTAACATTGTCGGTAAAAAAGATCTGTTTCCTTCACAGCTATCGGGCGGTCAACAGCAGATTGTAGGGATTGCAAGAGCTTTAGCCGGTTCTCCGTCGCTGCTATTGGCTGATGAGCCAACGGGAAACCTGAATTCTAAACAAGGAGAAGAAATCATGGAATTGTTTCAACAGCTCAACACGGAAGGTGTCACGATTATACAGGTGACCCACTCGGACAAAAACGCCACTTACGGAAAAAGAACGGTCCACATGCTGGATGGTCAATTAAAGTAACTCCATAACCATATACCTAGATATATCCCTGCATATGCTTCATTTGGCATATCGCGGGGATTTTTGTTAAATTTGTATATGGATGAAAAAGAATTACATGCTTTGGTTACTTTACTCGATGATCCGGATCAATTGATTTCTGAAGAAATCGAAAATAAATTATTGAGTTTAGGACCAGAGATCATACCTTCTTTAGAAGAGTATTGGGAATCTGCTTTTGATCCCTTCATACAGGAACGCCTGGAGAAAATTATCCATGCAATACAGTTTGATCAAATTAAAAGTGAACTTCTGATCTGGAAGATGAGCAACTCATTTAACCTCTTAGATGGCCTCATCATCATCAATAGCTATCAATACCCTTCTTACGACAATAACCTCATAAGGATGAGCTTAGAAGAGCTAAAGCGCGATATATGGATGGAGTTGCGGTATGAAATGACACCCTACGAAAAAGTATCACTGATGAATTATGTTCTATTTGATAAGTTTGGTCTTTCCGGAAATACAAATGATTATCATAATCCGCAGAATTCGTTTATCGGTAGGGTTTTGGAAACAAAAAAGGGAAATCCCCTGACCCTTTCATGTATCTACAGTATCGTTGCTCAAAAACTGGATATCCCGATCTTCGGCATTAATCTTCCTAAGCATTTTATTTTATCTTATCTGGATGAGGATCAGAACGCTGATCATTTATTGTTCTATCTAAATGCGTTTAATAAAGGTCAAGTGATGCAAAAAGCAGATGTTATTTCATTCTTAAAACAACTGAACCTCCCGCTCTCAAAAGAATTTATGTTGCCCTGTGATAATGTGACGATACTAAAAAGAGTATTACGTAATCTTGTTACAGCTTACGAACAAAATGAAAGTGTCAATAAGAAACAAGAAATCGAAATACTCTTTAAACTCTTAGAGGAATAATATAATCTTAATCGTTCTCACTTGGCCCTCTCGCATCTAAAGATAATGCAACAGGTGTTAAGGTATATTGTTTTTTCTTGTTGGGTTCTACATTATCTTTATCGGTAATCAAAAAACGGGAAACAATCTTAGTATCGGCATCGGCGACATATAAATATTTCGCTCCATCACGATTGTCAATAGCAACATCTAGTGGTCTTTTTAATCCTGTTAATGCCCCTGTAATGATACGTGTTGGTTGAATAGCACGGTCTCCTGAGACTGCTAATAATGCTCCTGCTCCTTCAAATAATAAAATTCTTCCGACACTAGTGCCGCCGGTAGAGGTATAACTAGCAACAGCAAGTAAGTCCTGACGGGCGGAATAACTAAATCCTCTGATTTCCCCCTGATCTGCTATAGTTAGAACAGCTTTGGGTGGAAATGCTGTCTCACTCAAAACTGAATCTGCGGGTTGATTTTTTCTTAAGATATCCTTAAATATCGCAATACCTTTCTTTTCTCCATTGACAGCGACATATAAGTCTGAATTATCTTCAGCGTTTTTAAAAGCCATTGTCCATGGGACTAATTTCCCTAGGGATATCTGTTGATTTCTTTTTGCTTTTCCTCTGTAACTTCCTGGTCGTTGAAACAGATAGATACTCGGAGGTCTAGTACCTTCACCAAGATCTGCTACATATAAATTTTCTGTACCCTTATTATAATGGTAGGCTAATCCTCTGACACGGGTTAACAATCCATTTGAAATTAAACCATTAGATGCGGGAGCTCCTGTTACAGGATTTACAGACATTACCTGAATGCTTGTATCTTTTACAATACCACCATCATTAGCACTGCTTTGAAAAATATATTTTGCGATTGGGTTAAATAATATTGCTGCCCCACCTTTTGTACTTGAATTATAGGATAAAGAAGGTTCAAAATGAGTCAATGAGTCAGCAGGATCAATAATATCGACATTGTTATAAGGTGTCTGCCCCTCATCCAATTGATAATCCGAAAAAGAAACATACAGCCTCGAGATTGCTACCTTAGCCAATGCTGGCTCATCATCCTCTCGTACACATGAAGTCAAGCATGTTACAATAGCCAATAAAAGTAAAGTTATATACGTTGTTAGTGATTTCATTTTTAATCTGATATAGGTACAAATCTACAAATATGATCCAATATAAAGATAAAAAAAGAGAGATTGGCGAGGGTACAATAAATTCTGTTTATCAAATATTTGCTAGTTCAGTACTTTTTGAGTAAAATTGCCAAACTTTTATCAGTAAAATAGCAATGGAAGAGAAGGAGTTCATCAGAGAAAAGTTAACATTACCTAACGAAGGCAAAAATCTGCTTTTACATTCGTGCTGTGCACCCTGTGCTGGTGAAGTAATGGAGGCTTTGATCAGCTCGGATATCAAATTTACAATCTATTTCTACAATCCTAACATTCATCCTCGTAAAGAATACGATTTACGAAAAGAGGAGAATATCCGTTTTGCAGAAAAACATAATATTCCTTTTATTGATGCCGACTATGATGTAGATCATTGGTTCGACTTAGCAAAGGGAATGGAAAACGAACCTGAGAAGGGAATTCGTTGTACGATGTGCTTTGACATGCGCTTTGAGAAAACAGCAGAATATGCTGCTGCGAATGGATTTGATGTTATATCAAGTTCTTTAGGAATCTCAAGGTGGAAAAACATGGATCAAATCAATGATTGTGGTGTACGTGCCGCCTCCCGCTTCGAGGGAATGGACTATTGGACATTCAACTGGAGAAAAAAAGGTGGTGCTATCCGCATGTTAGAAATATCTAAAAAAGAAAAGTTCTACATGCAAGAATATTGTGGTTGCGCTTACTCTTTACGGGATACCAACCGTTGGCGAATGGAAAACGGTCGGGAAAAAATAGAATTAGGTAAAAATTATTATGAATAACCGCTTGCTATAAGGCATATAAATGAAGTCGAAATTGAAATATATTTTAAAAAAAAATTTCAATGCTAACTTATTTATACATACCTTTGCAGGCTCAAATGCAAGATTGTGAAACATCTAATACAATACAAAATACCGTTTTCGGGGCTAAATGCAGGGAAGCACAATTTTGAGTTTGAGATCGATAAAAAGTTCTTTGATTGTTTTGAGCATTCCATTGTTAAAGATGGTCATCTAACAGCAAATGTTGAATTACAGAAGCAAGAAAATCTGCTTATTTTAAATTTCACAATTGTTGGAGATATCGGATTGACTTGTGATGTTTGTTTAAGCGAATTTCCATCGCCTATTACAGTAAAAGAGCGGATATTGGTCAAATTCACCGCTGAGGACTGGACTGATAATACGGAAGAAGTATTGGTTTTATCCAAAAGCGATCATGAGCTAGACCTGACTGAATTGCTATATGAATATATCAATTTGGCAGTTCCTTTGTTTGCTAAATGTAGTGATCAAGGAAAAGATATTACCTGTGATCCGATTATGTTAGCGCATATATCAACTGAGCAACAGAAAGAAGAGCAAGTAAAAGAAGAGAACATTGACCCACGTTGGGCCGCATTAAGAAATATTAAAAATAACTAAAACAGAAATACGAGATGGCACATCCAAAGCGTAAGACTTCTAAATCAAGAAGAGACAAGAGAAGAACACATTATAAAGCAGACAGACCTAGCTTAAGCATTTGTAA
This sequence comes from Sphingobacterium sp. B16(2022), assembly GCF_012030425.1. Lineage (GTDB taxonomy): Bacteria > Bacteroidota > Bacteroidia > Sphingobacteriales > Sphingobacteriaceae > Sphingobacterium > Sphingobacterium anhuiense. Next base: position 73,348 of record NZ_JAAUVN010000006.1, read on the forward strand.
AGAAACTGGTGCAGTTCATTTACCACACCGTGCATACACTGTAGATGGTAATTTGTACTACAACGGTAAATTGATCATTGAAAATACGGCTGTTGTCTAACTTAGATCTTTCAAAACATAAAACATCCCAAAACGAGTATAATTTTCAGATTATACTTTAATTTGGGATGTTTTTTGCGTATTATTGACTTGAAAAATAATCACGAATGAAGATTGGTTTAGATATTTTAGGTGGCGATTATGCCCCTAATGCAACAATATTAGGTGCGATAGAAGCTCAACAACTCTTGACAGAAGATCAAAAACTTGTTCTTTTTGGTGATGAGGAGGAGACTAAATCGCTTATTGAAAAAGCTGGGGGTAATCCTTCGGACTTTGAATATATACATGCACCTGAAAACATTAGTATGGGTGAACACCCTACTAAAGCGATTACACAAAAACCCAACTCTAGTATAGCCAAAGGCTTTGAATTACTAAAAAACGGTGAAATTGATTCTTTTGCTTCTGCTGGTAACACCGGAGCAATGCTTGTCGGATCTATTTTTAGTGTAAAAACGGTACCTGGCGTACTAAGACCTGCTATAACGACAATTGTACCCAAACTGAAATCCGGTTTTGGACTACTCCTTGATGTCGGAGCTAATGCAGACTGTAAACCCGAAATGCTCAATCAATTTGCGATTTTGGGAAGTTTGTATTCGCAACATATGTTTGGTATTTCTTCTCCGAAGGTTGGTTTATTAAATATCGGTGAAGAAGAAGAAAAAGGAAATATCCTAACCACAACCACCTATCCCCTTTTAAAAAATAACGAACGCATTAATTTCATCGGAAATGCCGAAGGCCGTGATCTGTTTTCAGATATTGCCGACGTGTATGTTTGTGATGGTTTTACAGGGAATGTTGTTTTAAAGCTAGCAGAATCATTTTACGTAGTAACATTGAAAAAAGGACTTAAAGATGAGTTCTTCGACCGATTCAACTACGAGCAGTATGGAGGTAGTCCTGTTTTAGGAGTTAATGCTCCTGTTATAATAGGCCATGGAATATCAACTCCTCAGGCTATTAAAAATATGGTTTTACAATCTAGAGATATGATCCAGTCAGATTTTATTGACAAAATCAGATCTGCTTTTAATTAAATTTTATGTCAAAAATTCATGCTGCGATTACAGCAGTTGGTGGATATGTTCCTGATTATATCCTCACAAATAAAGAGCTGGAAACTATGGTTGAAACCAATGACGAGTGGATTGTATCTCGTACAGGTATCAAAGAACGTAGAATCTTAAAAGGAGAAGGTAAAGCTACTTCAGACCTTGCTGTACCTGCGGTGCAACAATTATTAGAAAAAAGAGGAATTACTGCAAAAGATATTGATTTGATCATCTTCTGTACAAGTACTCCAGATATGCTTTTTCCTGCCACAGCTAATATCTTAGCCGATAAAATTGGGGCTACAAATGCTTGGGGATATGATTTACAAGCGGCATGTTCAGGTTTTCTTTTTGGCTTGACAACTGGTGTCCAATTTATTGAATCGGGTAAACATACAAAAGTATTGGTTGTCGGTGCCGATAAAATGTCTTCAGTAGTCAACTATCAAGATCGTAATACGTGTATTTTATTTGGAGATGGTTGTGGTGTAGTGCTACTCGAACCTAACACTGATGGCAATGGTATTCAAGATGCAATCTTGAAAACGGATGGTTCAGGTGGTCAATATTTAAATATCAAAGGTGGCGGTTCTCTAAATCCGGCATCCCATGCTACTGTGGACGCTGGTTTACACTATGCTTATCAAGAAGGAAAAACGGTATTTAAATTTGCTGTTACCAATATGGCTAATGTAGCAGCCGAGATTATGGAGAAAAATAATCTTCAAGCTTCGGATATTGCTTATTTGGTACCCCATCAAGCAAATAAACGTATTATCGATGCAACAGCAGAACGTGCTGGATTACCGGAAGAAAAAGTAATGATTAATATTCAGAAATATGGGAACACCACAAGTGCCACTATTCCTTTATGTTTATGGGAATGGGAAAGTAAACTGAAAAAAGGTGATAACCTGATTTTAGCAGCTTTTGGCGGTGGATTTACTTGGGGATCTGTATACTTAAAATGGGCTTACTAAGTACAAATATTATTTTGTAGCTTTGAAGGCTGTTTTAAGAATTTTAAAAATTAACACTAAAATATTTAACCTGCATAACTATGGGTATGGACATTAAACAAATTCAAGACTTGATTAAATTCGTTTCAAAATCAGGTGTGAATGAAGTAGCAATCGAAGAAAAAGATTTCAAAATTACGATAAAAACAAATCAGGAGCCTACATATGTAACCGCTTCGGTTCCAGTTGCAGCAGCACCAGTGGCAGCGGCTCCTCAACCGACTGCAGTTGCTCCAGCAGCGGCAGCTCCTGCAGTAGTTTCTGAAGAAGCTAATTTTATCACGATTAAATCGCCAATGATCGGAACTTTTTACCGTTCTGCGGGACCTGGTAAACCGACATTTGCTAATGTTGGCGACGAAATTAACAATGGTAATGTATTGTGTATCATTGAAGCGATGAAATTATTCAATGAAATTGAATCTGAAGTTTCAGGTAAAATTGTTAAAATCTTGGTAGAAGATGCTCAACCAGTTGAGTTCGATCAACCATTATTCTTGGTAGATCCTAGATAAACAATCGTCAATATTTTTATTGTCGATCAACATGAGCGCACAGTTACTGTGCACTCATACCTCAAAACTTACAGAAAATACAATGTTTAAAAAAATATTAATAGCTAATAGAGGAGAAATCGCTTTACGTATCATCCGCACATGTCGCGAAATGGGTATCAAAAGTGTAGCTGTTTATTCAACAGCTGATAAAGATAGTTTACACGTTCGTTTTGCGGATGAAGCTGTTTGTATCGGTCCTCCTGCCAGTAAAGATTCTTACTTAAACATCCCAAATATTATCTCAGCTGCAGAATTAACAAATGCAGATGCGATTCATCCTGGATATGGTTTCTTAGCAGAAAATGCGAGATTTTCTTCAATATGTGCACAGTATGGTATCAAATTTATTGGTCCCACTGCAGAGCAGATTGAAAAAATGGGCGATAAATCACAAGCAAAAGATACAATGAAACAAGCTGGCGTACCTACGGTACCTGGTTCTGATGGTCTTTTGAGCTCATTGCAAGAAGGTGTTAAACTTGCTAAAGAAATCGGATACCCGGTTATCATTAAGGCTACGGCTGGTGGTGGCGGTAAAGGTATGCGCATTATTTGGAAAGAAGAAGAATTTGAACATGCTTGGGATTCTGCACGTCAGGAATCTGCTGCAGCCTTCGGTAACGACGGTATGTATCTGGAGAAATATGTAGAAGAACCAAGACATATCGAAATTCAGGTAGTAGGTGATCAATACGGTACAGTATGTCACTTATCTGAAAGAGATTGTTCTATTCAACGTCGTCACCAAAAGTTATTGGAAGAAGCTCCTTCACCTTTTATTACGCCAGAATTACGTCAGAAAATGGGCGAAGCGGCTATCAAAGGTGCTAAAGCTGTTAACTATGAAGGTGCTGGTACAGTAGAGTTTTTAGTTGATAAAAACCGTAACTTCTACTTCATGGAAATGAATACACGTATTCAGGTTGAGCATCCAGTAACAGAGGAAGTCATTAATTTTGATTTAATCAAAGAACAAATCAAAGTTGCTGCCGGTATCCCTATTTCAGGTAAAAACTACGAGCCGACCATGCACGCGATCGAATGCCGTATCAATGCTGAAGATCCATTTAATAACTTCCGCCCATCACCAGGAAAGATTACTAATTTCCATTCACCAGGTGGTCACGGTGTACGTATCGATACACATGTATATGCGGGTTACACGATTCCTCCATATTACGATTCGATGATTGCTAAAGTAATCTGTGTTGCGCAAACACGTGAAGAAGCTATCTCAACAATGGAAAGAGCTTTAAGTGAATTTGTTATCGAAGGTATTAAAACAACAATACCTCTTCATTTACGTTTAATGCGCGATCCTAACTTCAGAGCTGGTAACTTTACTACGAAGTTTATGGAAACTTTTGACCTTTCAGAAGATAATGTATAATAAAATTATCTTTACATAGATAAAAAATACCATTCTTTTCAATAAGAATGGTATTTTTGTTTACAAACAATTTTTATGAGTACTACAGAACGGAAAAGCCTAGTCGAATCTATAAAAGATAAAGGAAAAAATTTAGAAGCAGAAATGTCATTCTTTGATCATCTCGAAGTACTGAGATGGCATTTGGTTCGTTCGGTGATTGCAATTTGTATTTTCGCAGGTTTATCATTCACTTTCTATGATTTCGTATTTAACGAAATCATTATGGGGCCAAAAAGTCTTAATTTCTGGACATATAGAATGATGTGTCTTGTTGGTAACAAGTTTAATATCGATGGATTCTGTGTCGAACATATTCCTTTCAATATTATCAATACTGAACTAGCGGGACAGTTTATGTTGCAAATCAACTCTTGTTTGCTCATGTCTTTACTATTGGGTTTCCCTTACATCTTATTTGAAATCTGGCTTTTTATCAAACCAGCTTTAACAGATATTGAACGAAGATCTGCTCGAGGATTTGTTTTTTATGCTACCCTATTGTTTGTATTAGGAGTATTATTTGGTTATTATGTAGTCGTTCCGTTATCTGTTAACTTCTTAGCCAATATTTCATTAAGTATCGAAATTACGAATCAGATTACCATTGACTCTTACCTTTCAACGATCGCTACATTATCGTTAGGCTGTGGTATTGTGTTCTTATTACCAATTCTGATCTTTATCTTATCAAAATTAGGTATTATGACTCCAGAGTTTATGCGTGCAAGCAGAAGATATGCAACGGTTATTATCCTTGTTGTGGCAGCGATTATTACTCCTACAGCGGATGTCATCACCATGTTGACGGTAGCTACCCCAATGTTCCTTTTATACGAAATTAGTATCTTAGTATCAGCGAAAGTTAAAAAACAAAAATTAGCACAAGAAAAAAACAATATATAATGAGTACTGTAAAGACAATTGCAATAGGAAGTGACCATGCAGGTTTTGAATACAAAACGGCTATCGTAGCTTTATTAAAAGAATTAGGTTACGAAGTAAAAGATTTCGGACCATATAATACGGATTCTGTTGATTATCCAGATTATGCTCATCCGGTTGCAAGTGAAGTGGAAGAAGAAAAAGCAACATTAGGTGTATTGATATGCGGTAGCGCAAATGGTGTGGCAATTACAGCAAACAAACATCAAGGGATCCGCGCTTCAATAGCGTGGTTAGAAGAAATTGCAGCATTGGCACGTCAACATAATGATGCTAACATTGTGTGTATTCCAGCAAGATTTATTGATCTTGATCTTGCAAAATCAATCGTTAAAACATTTGTAACGACAGATTTTGAAGGTGGTAGACATGCTACACGTGTTGGTAAAATTGCCTGTGGTTGTTAATTTTAACATAATTTAATAGACGGAGAAAAGGTATATATATACTTTTTCTCCGTTTTTTTTGTTCTATTTGTTCTAAATGAAAAAACAATGAAAAAATTATTCAGTTTAATTTGTCTTATTTCGTCCATTTACAGCTGTGCAGTTGCACAAAATCCAGCTGCAAAATATGCTGATCTGATTACTGAAGAGTCTTCCAGAAAGCATCTTACTATCCTAGCATCTGCAGATCTTGAGGGACGTGGCACAGGTCAAAAAGGTGGTCGTTTGGCTACTGAATACATTGCAAATGAATTTAAAAAATTAGGATTAACACCACCTGTTGCAGGTAAATATTTTCAACCGGTAAGTTTACTAAAAAACAGTTATCAGGTTAAGAGCTTTAAAATTGGAGGCCGTCCTTTTGTCAATGGACAAGATCTACTGGCGTTAGGTAATAATGAGTTGAAATCAATCGACGATAAAGAGATTATTTTTATCGGTTACGGTATTGATGACCCCAAATATTCTGATATCAAAGGAATTGATTTGCAAGACAAAATTGTGATGCTGATCAATAACAAAGAACCTGTTGATGCAAAAGGGAATTCTGTGATCACTGGAACGACAAAATTATCGGAATGGTCCACCGTGCGCAATAAAAAGATTAGAGAGGTGCTAAAACATAAGCCTAAACTTATTCTTGCATACACTGAGGATCTCGGTACATGGCTGGAAAGTGCAGGAGATCGTGCAACCGAAGGACGCTTTAATTTAGCTCAGGATCAAACAGCTCCTGAAACTAATCCAATGCCTATTGTTGTCAATATCACCGATCATGTTGCTAACTATATCCTGAATCAGGGAAAAACAAGTCTTGCAAATATTACATCAAAAATCAATCAGAGTCAAAAGCCTCAATCTTTTGCTATCAATACAAGTTTTAATGCACAATTGGGTATGGTGGCTGAACAATTCACGGATCCTAATGTACTGGGCTTGCTTGAAGGGTCTGATCTGAAAGATGAAATAATTGTTATAGGTGGCCATTATGATCACGACGGCAAAAGTTCAAATGGCACTATCTTTCCTGGAGCTGATGATAATGCTTCAGGAACTACTGCTGTTCTTGAGTTAGCGAAAGCATTTAGTCAGGCTAAAGCTGAGGGCAAAGGTCCTCGGAGAAGTATCTTGTTTATCACATATGCTGCAGAAGAAAAGGGTTTATTAGGGTCTAAGTATTATACCGAAAACCCGGTCTTCCCTCTTGAAAATACCGTTACTTGTATCAATATTGATATGATAGGACGCATTGACGATAAGCATTTAAATGGAAATCACAACTATATTCATTCCATTGGAGCAGATAAATTAAGCTCTGAATTAGCAAGAATCAATAAGGAAGCAAATGATAAATCCAGCAAACTGGAATTAGACTTCATGTACGATAATCCAAAAGATCCAATGCGTCTTTATTACCGATCTGATCATTATAATTTTGCCAGTAAAGGTATTCCTTCAATTTTTTACTTCTCAGGTTTACATCCGCATTATCACACGCCTGAAGATACTGTTGATAAAATAGATTTCCCGATTATGGTCAAAAGAGAAAAATTTATTTTTCAAACGGCTTGGGATGTTGCCAATAGTGCTACAAAACCTGCTGTAGATAGCAAGAAGGATTAAAAATTAGTTGCGTAAGATTTTTAAAGTGGTTCTCCTGAATAAGGAAACCACTTTTTTTTATGTGCTTATTGCACCTAATTAAACGAGTAAAACTGCTTCCTATTTTGATAACCGATCCAACTGATTAAATCGGATAAACAATTTCATGCAGCATAAAACAAAGTGAATGTGTTAAAAATAAGTTAATTAAAAATCGATATCTAAAAAAGTAATTATCTTAGCGAGCAATAAACCAACCATTCCTAAAAAGTCAATTATGAAGCTATATGTATTAAGCTTGCTATTTTTATGCATTAATTTTGCCTATTCCCAAAACTCAGGAAGTTTGAAAGGGACTGTTATTGATCATACAAATAAACCGCTTGAAAAAGCAACAGTTTCCATTCTTATGCAACAGGATTCTTCGGTACTCTCCTATTCTCTGACAAATGATAAAGGAGAATTCAACCTCGTTAAACTGCCTGCAAATAAAAATCTGATCTTATATATCTCGCACGTCAATAGCAGCAACTATCATCAGGACATTCTTTTAAATCCTGACGAAAAAAAGCAATTAGATTCGATTAAACTGGGGGGAAAACTATTGGACGAGGTCGTCATTTCTGTTGCACCACCTGTGCGCATGAATAAAGATACATTAGAATATAACACTGATTTTTTTAAGACTAGACCGAACGCCAATGCTGAAGAACTTTTAAAACAGTTGCCTGGTCTACAAATTAATATGGATGGTACTATTTATTATGAAGGTAAAGAAGTTTCTCAGGTAAAAGTAAATGGTAAAGATTTTTTTGCCAGCGATCTGCGAATTGCTACACGCAATCTAGATGCTTCCTTAATTAAAACGGTACAGGTATACCGCGATAAAGGCGAATCAAAAAAAACAGTGGAGGATGAAGAAAAATTACCTATTACCATCAATCTGAAATTCAAAAAAGATTTTCTGAAAGCAAGTTTTGGTAAATTATATGGCAGTGTCGGAACTAGAGACCGCTATGAAGCTGGTGGTCTGTTCAATACTTTTCAGGATACTTTGCAATTGAGTTTAATCGGATTTGGTAATAATATCAATCGAGAAAGTTTTGATTACAATGAACTTAATCAACACGGTGGATTAGGAAGAGCTGAAAATTATGGTTTTAATGACTTTGGTGGCAGAAATTATAATGGCAAAGCAAATGATATTGCCGGTGGCTTTAACCTCAATAATGATTGGGGAAAGAAAACAAAACTAAACCTCATGTACATGTTAAAGTACAAAAATGAAGAAGGCCAAAACCAAGGAAGTCAAACCTCGCTGTATGATAATGTTAAGCAATTTGGCGAAAACGAATATAATAGCTATCGGAAGTCGCTTGCGCACAATATCAATACGCTTTTCAGACACCGAATGGATACAACAGCATACGTCGAGTTTACACCTAAGCTTTCAATTACCAATAATGATGGTAAAACTGATAGCTGGATGAATACCTATACCGAAGACAAAAAAATAAATAACAGCAAAAGCAATAACACATCAGATGGGTATAATATTAATTACGATCATAATTTCCACATTGAAAAACAATTAAGTAAGAAACATCTTGTATCTCTAAAAAATACCATCAATATTAGAAATGATAAATCAGAAGAAATTGGCAATCAATTAACAGAGATATTCCAGAACCCGATCCCAAATACTAGTCTATGGGAAAACAGAACGAATCGAGAGAAATCCAGCAGTATCAAAACTTTTGCTGGGTATAATAATACCAGTATCGAAAAACTAAATTTTGATTTCTATATTTCTTATAATACTTCGAGTAGCAGACCTACACAAAGTTTATTCTATAACAGAGATAATACAGGAACTATCCATGGTGAGCAGTTTGAAAACAGCTATAGTTTTAAATCACAGGAATATGTGACTGCCATGAAATTTTACTGGAAACCTTTCAAAAAATTAGCGGTAAACTTCGGTACAGCATATGCAGTTAAGGATAATCAATTTGATTTATTCAAAATCAATAAACGAAAAACAACTTCGAATGGTTACTGGCTACCTAATATCAATATTCGCTATAAAGATTTTGATCTTTCTTGGTCTAAAGATTTAGAATCACCTGCAACATATCAGATCCAAAGTATTAGGGATACACTAAATCCTCTGATGACGCGACTGTCAGCTTTTTTCTATGAGAATAAACTGCAACAAAGTACGCGCTTTTCATTCAATAAATACACACAAAAATACCAACTGGGATTTAGTTCCGGTGTAAACTATAAAGATAAAAGTGAGGGTCATAGAAGTTGGCGTAATGTGACAAATGGACATTATACCATACAGGCATTTCAAGCAGGATCAACGACTAATTATAATGGCTATTTATATGGTAGATATAATTTTAAAGCTGGTAACGATTGGGTATTTTATATATCTCAAAACAGTAGCTTATATACCTACCAATATTATTCTTCGATCAATGATGTGGACAACAAATTAACAAACCTCGGCATCAATCTAACACAGGAATTTTCTATTACTTGGAAGAATTTAATCGGCCTAACGCCTAAATATACCTACAGCTGGAACAAGGCTCAGAATTCGGTTAAAAACAATCCCGATTTTATTGCTACCGCTAATAGAACACACAATGTTGGCGTAGGATTAAATATAAATCCTATAAAAGGTTTTTCTCTAGAGACCTCCTATTCACTAGAGAATAGGGCAAGTGGCCTAAGTGGAAGAGACAATTATCATATACTGAACTCTTCTATTTATTACACGTTGAAAAATAATTCCCAGATCAAATTAACGGGTTTTGACATCTTAAATCAAAACAGACAGAACTACTGGGGTACCAGTGGCAATACAACCTATTTTCAAAACACGGTTACTTTAAGACAGTACTTTTTGTTAGGATATATTTATAAATTTAAAGTAACAAAACTGAAAAATTAAACAAACAGGCTTCACAATTGTTGAAACTATAGCAACTAAAATAATATGGCATTTGAAGATTACTATAAAGTACTTGGCATAAGCAAAACGGCATCTGTTGATGATGTAAAAAAAGCTTATCGAAAATTAGCCCGCAAATATCATCCCGATCTCAATCCTAATGATGAGGCTGCAAAACAGAAGTTTCAAGAGATTAATGAAGCCAATGAGGTATTATCCGATCCGGAAAAACGTAAGAAATATGATCAATATGGTGAAAACTGGCAGCGAGGAGAGGAATATGAGCGGTCTCAACAGCAGTACCGACAGTCGAATGAAAATCCTTTCGGAGGTTCGCAGGGCTATACAGGAAATTTTGATGATGGACAATTTTCAGATTTTTTCGAACAAATGTTTGGTAACCGCTCCGGGGGCGGAAGAAGAAATAACTTTCGTGGACAAGATTTCAATGCTGAATTGGAGTTAACACAACAACAAGCTTATACGACTCATGCACAAACTTTTACGATTAATGGTAAGAACATCCGAATCAACATACAGGCGGGTGTAGAAGATGGTCAGAAAATTAAACTTAAAGGCCTTGGTAGTGAAGGTGTAAATGGAGGGCCAAAAGGAGATCTTTATATTACTTTCCACATCATTGCTGATCCCAAGTTTAAACGTCAGGGTAATGACCTCTATACAACATTAGATATCGATCTGTATACCGCTATTTTAGGCGGGGAAGCCATCATTGATACATATGGTGGTAAAATAAAACTTAAAATTCAACCTGAAACACAAAACAATGCCAAAGTCAGGTTAAAAGGAAAAGGTTTTCCTGTCTATAAAAAAGATGGTGAATTTGGAGATCTGTATGTCAGTATGAACGTGATGATACCAACCAATTTAACCGACAAAGAAAAAGAACTATTCAAACAGTTGGCCGATTTAAAGAAATAATCCTATGGAAAGGACCCTAATTAAACTATCTGATTACTGCTATTCAAGGAAAGCGGAGATTACTTTTATAGAAACTTTAAATGAGTATGGTCTTCTCCATATTATCATCCAACAGGAAGAAAAATATATTGAAGAGGAACAGCTTCGGGATCTGGAAAGATTTTCGGACTGGTATTATGAGCTAGATGTAAATCCTGCGGGTATTGAGGTAGCACATCATCTCATTCAGAAAGTGGAAGCATTACAAAGTGAATTGCAGCGCATAAAAAATCAGCTTAAAGCTTTGGAATCATAATTCAAAGCTTTAAGCTGATTTTTACAATCTGGTATTAATTATCTAAGTCTTGATCAACTGTTATTATATCTTTCCAAATCACATTATGGCGTAAATCTGTTAATTCAATTTGATAATTACCTTTGCAAACAACAAACGAACCATATGATTGTCCTGGTTGAACAAGCCGGTAAATAATCAACTGTTTTTTTCCTTCATCTCTATCCGCAGAAAAGCCCTTCATTAATGTGTAATTTTCCTTTTGTATATATTGATCAGGGATACGGTAATCAAAATGCCCCCTACTGCTATCATCAGGACATAAAATTTCTGTACGGCTTGGTGTAAAAATATAATGCTGTCTATACATAGAAGCATTTGATATCGCCAGATCTTCAATGTGAGCAAAATTCTTAAAGTACTTCTCAGGGATAATGTAAATCAAACTGACATACTCTTCTCTTCCCAATTGCTGCTTAAAGGGAACCATAGCATGATAAATAACTTGTTTGTTTAAGGTCGTAGTTCGATAATAATATTTCCCTTCTGCTGTCTTTTTAATTTCGAATCCATCTCTTGACAACAATTCTTTTGTATTTTTAAAACGCTCATCCGATTTATTATTGATTAAGCTGATCAATCTAAATGTCGTATCTCCGATACTTTTTCCATTGAACAAAACAGTATACTTCGTGGCATCATAGCCTAATTTCTTTATGATCTTCTGATCGTCATGTGAAAGATAAGCTGTCTGCAGTCCAGTTTTCGTCCTTTCATCATAATTTGAAAAATTATCACCGACATATACAGACAGATTTCGTTCGACATTAACAAAATACTCATCCCCATCAACAATAAAACCTTTTGGAGTGAATTGATAAGCTGACCGACAAGACGTTAATAAGAATAGTACAAATAAAATATAAATAGCTTTCATAACATTATTCAAAAAAAGCGCCATCGCATAAAACGTTATTTTAATTATTGGGCAGCTGTATTTAATCGGATAGGCATCGTATAAGCAACCCTTACATGCTGTCCATTTTGTATTGCAGGTTTCCATTTTTCAGGATAATTCTTCAAAACATTCACCGCTTCTTGTCCAGTTCCGTACTTTAAATCTCTTTTTATATCAAAGTTAGATAGGCTACCATCTTTTTCAACGATGAATGATACTTCTACGACACCGTTAATATTATTTTCTAAGGCCTCCTTTGGAAAATTGTAATTTTCTCCCACATAATTCATAAAATCACGCATCCCCCTTGGTGGCGCTGGTTTAACTTCAACAGCTGAAAATATAACCGTATTTTCCGCTGGTTTCTTGGGTTCCGGAAAACGAACTTCATCAGGAGACGATTTAACAGGTTTCTTCTGTGGCACTTCATCTTTCGTTACTTTCGGTGGAAGGAAACGAACGACATCCTCCGAAGATTTTGTAGTCTGTCTCTTAATAACAGCTTGCTTATTTGATTTTTTAGGCTCTGGAAAGTGGACGGTAGCGTCTTTAGATCCATCTGAATTGTTCACATTATTACTTTTCGAATTTTCCGATCCAAATCTACCTGCAGCCAATTTCACAGGAAGTGTGTAGGAAGACCGAACTGATTTACCATTTTGAATCGCAGGTTTCCATTTTTTTCCATTTTTCACGAGATTCTGAATCATAACCCCAGCACCAAATCCAATATCATTCTTCGTTTTAACATTTGTAATACGACCATCCTTCTCGACTACAAAATCAATTTCAACAGTACCATTGATGCCTTTATCCAACATCTCATCTGAATATTTGAAATTTTGACGTATATAGCTCATGTAAGCTCTCATACCACCCGAAGGAACTGCCGGCACTTCCGGATTACTAAAAATCTTTTCCTGCTGTGGTCCTTGTTCCTCAATCTCCATCAGTTTTGTAACAGCCTCAGATACCACCGGTAGTTTCACATCGATCACTTTATCAATCAGTTCTGTTTTTGCGTCAACGGTATTGTTTAATACGAGCCCCACCAAACCTACTAAACCAGCAATTGGAATGATCAACATATATTTCCATTGATTTGATTTCTTTGATTTATTTTGAAATAACATCATAATTCTCTTTTTTAAAATGGACTCTCTGGCAAAGCCATGTGATAACACATCAGTCGATACCCGGAGCGCATTTGCAATTAATAATTCTGCATAAGATGCTTTATCTTTTGCAGCACAAAGTTGATCAGCAATACATTCATGCTGAAATTTCAATTCTCTGATATAAAAAAAGAATACAGGATTAAACCAATTAAAAACTCGAACAATTTCTAAAAAAAGAATATCATAAGAATGCCCTTGCTGTACATGAACTAATTCATGACGGTGGATGATTTCATTTTCTTTCACTTCCTCACCGATATAAACAAAATTCAAAAAAGAAAATGAGTCGTTGCCATCAGCTTTATTAAACCTACGGTATAGCTTATACAATCTAATTAGTAAAAACGAAGTAGCAATGATGATGGAGACCCAATAAATGAGTTCAACATTCGAATGCAGTTGCCAAAATTGCTGTTTACCCACAATTTCAATTTCAGGTATACTAAATTCTGTTAATTCCAGCGAAATAGCAGGAATTAACGTAGTCTTATAATCCATTTCAGATAGATCTACAAATTGTATTGCTGGTAATGTAAAAGATAATAATACAGCAACCAATAAATAGATCCGATTTCCTTGGAAAAATGTGAGTTTTCTCAGGACTAAATGATAAAGTAAATAGCATATGACGAGGCTTGTGTTTGCTAAAATCAGATAAGCTATCATAATTCAGGTGTTAAGTGATTGAAATCTTTAAATTTTCTTTTGTTTGGCAATCATCTCTAATAATTCGTTGACTTCGCCGAGATCAAGTTTATTCTCTTCAAGAAAATAAGATAACATGCTGCTCGCTGAATTATCAAAATAATTATTTAAAAGTTTCCCTGTAATCAGTTTCTTATACTCTTCTTTTGTAATCTTAGGGATATATCGATGACTTTTCCCATAAGATTCGTGCACTAAGAAACCCTTGGTTTCTAAAATCCGCACTATGGTCGAGACTGTATTGTAAGCTGGTTTGGGCTCTGGTAAACGATCTATCACTTCTTTAACAAAGGCTCCATCCATTTCCCAAAGCTCATGCATGATTTGCTCTTCAGCTTTTGTAAGTTCTTTAATTTCGTTCATAACTCTATTTATTAAAATGGCACGTCTGCCGATAATCGATTATATAACAAGTATAAAACTAAAAACCTAGTTATCAAACTAATTTTTTAGTTTACAACATATTGCACTGATATACAATGAATTAAAATTAACAATAAAGTTACATTGTCATATTGTAAGAGACTATTGCTAAATTGAATCATTTGGGATAACTGTAATTTAGGTTCATTAAATTCCTATAAATACTGAAGAATTACCTTCAATATTTACAGGAATATACTAGCATAGGCCTAAGTGGCTATATTTTAAATTTGAGTTTTAAGCTTGAATGATTTTTAATAGCCATTATTCAGCACTCCAACGTCGGTTACTCTTCTTTTCTGATTGTTTCGCCTTTCTATCTAGCCTATCTAAAACTTTCCGATAAGGTATTTTTGTTTTTTTCCGTGCTTTTACGGGTGTCAATGTCGTTTTGATAATATGTAAAAATCGTTCGATTGCAATTTCTTTGTTTTTCAATTGAGAACGATCTGTATCACATTCTAATTGAAAGATACCATCTTTATTGATACGGTTACTTAATGTTTCCATAATGAGACTCTTCATATCCTCATCAACGCATGTACTGGCCAAAACTGGCCATTGTAACAGGACCTTAGTTGAAACTTTATTGACATTTTGTCCCCCTGCTCCACCCGAACGTGCAAATTTAAAGGTTAATTCTCTTAATAATAATTCTTTATTTACCATTGTTACTTCTTTCCAACTTATCTATTTTATTGATTAGATCTTTTATGATATCTAACTGGAACTGCTGCATCTCGATGAGCTCCTGTTCTTTATGAATCAATAAATGATCTATCTTTTCATGTAAAGTACGTATTTCCAACTCTGCTTTAAGATTGACCATATAATCATTCTGCGCTCTTTTACGGTCTTTATCCTCTTGTCTGTTTTGACTCATCATAATAACGGGAGCCTGTAAAGCAGCAATACAGGATAACAACAAATTGAGCAATATAAATGGATATGGGTCAAATCCTTTGTTACTCAACCAATACATATTTAACACAATCCAACAAACTAAAAATCCTAAAAAGGATAAAATGAATGTCCAGCTCCCTCCAAACCCAGCAACTCTATCTGCAATACGTTCCCCAAAAGAATCTGCAACTTCCTCTTGGTCAATAGATGCGCTAATCATCTGATTATTATTCATACTCTCAATCACCAGCTGATCTAAACGTGTAAGCTCTCCCAACTCATTTTTCAAGATTGTTGAGATATACTTTTCTTTATATCCATCCAGTTCGCTAGCGGCAATGAGAGATTCTTTTGAAAATTCTGGAAAATCCTCCTTGACAAGATCAAAAATAGAAGTTCTTAATGTAGATCCCAACACTTTACTGGTAATGGGAAATGTCTTTCCAGATATACTGCTTACAAAAGTCTTCATAATAAGTTTAGTTAATATATAACAAGATAATTTATTTCCAGCAATAAACCAGCAATACCGATTCATAATACCTGAAAATAGTCCTTCACAAATTATTGCATTCGTGTGATTGGCTGTTTTACAAATTAATCTTTAATTTGCAGTAAATAAATAAGCATTATGAAAATAGGGATTGTATGTTATCCAACATTCGGCGGTAGTGGCGTCGTAGCAACAGAACTTGGAAAGGCTTTAGCTACGCATGGACATCAGGTTCACTTCATCACTTACCGGCAACCTGCCCGCTTGGATTTTTTTTCGGAAAATCTATTTTATCACGAAGTTGCTGTTTCACAATATCCTCTTTTTGATTTCTTGCCATACGAATCTGCCTTAGCAAGTAAACTTGTTGATGTTGTTCGTTTTGAAAAACTAGACGTCATCCACGTTCACTACGCCATTCCACATGCTTCAGCTGCTTTTATGGCTAAACAAATCTTATTAACTTACGGCATCAATATCCCTGTTGTAACGACATTACATGGCACTGATATTACTTTAGTTGGTAAAGATAAAAGCTTTAGCCCTGTCGTTACTTTTTCAATTAATCAGTCTGATGGTGTAACAACCGTATCACAGAGTTTAAAGGATCAAACGCTTACTTATTTTGATATTAAGCGAGACATTCAAGTTATTCCTAATTTCATTGATCTGGAACGCTTTAGTATAAAAGACCGTTCTCATTTTAAACGAGCTATTGCTCCTGGAAATGAACGCATTTTGATTCATACCTCCAACTTTCGAAAAGTTAAAAATACCGGAGATGTGATTCGCATATTTCAAAAAGTAAATGAACATATCCCCAGTAAACTATTAATGGTTGGTGATGGACCAGAACGGACGAATGCTGAAGAATTATGTCGTGATCTTGGTGTATGTCAAGATGTTCGCTTTCTGGGTAAACAAGATGCTGTTGAAGAAATTCTATCCGTATCCGATCTTTTCTTAATGCCATCGAGTTCTGAAAGTTTTGGTCTAGCCGCTTTGGAAGCAATGGCCTGTAAAGTTCCTGTTATTTCAACCAATACGGGAGGTTTACCAGAACTGAATGTTAATGGAGAAACAGGATTCTTAAGTGATATTGGTGATGTTGATGAAATGGCGAAAAATGCAATCTATATTTTAGAGGATAATGATCGCCTAGAAAAGTTTAAAGATGCTGCATTAGAGCGAGCTAAAACATTCCAGCTTAGTAATATTATGCCCCAATACGAGGAATATTATAGGCAGGTGATAGAAAAAGTTAAAAATTCCTAATAAATATGACATTCGTCCTTATCGGATGAAAAAAAAATTTTATCTTTGGCCTTTGGAGAATTTCCAAAAAAACAATTATGAAATACAAACGTATCCTATTAAAACTTAGCGGCGAATCCTTAATGGGAGATCAAAGCTATGGCATTGACATCAAGAGAGTTGCACAATATGCAAAAGACATCAAAGAGTTACATACTCAAGGCTTAGAAATTGCTATTGTTATTGGTGGAGGTAATATCTATAGAGGTTTAAGTGCAGAACAGTCTGGTATGGACCGTGTACAAGCGGATTATATGGGCATGTTAGCAACGGTTATCAATAGTATGGCGTTGCAAGATGGTCTTGAAAAAGTAGGTTTGAAAACCCGTTTGTTGACAGCTATTAAGATGGAGCAGATCTGTGAGCCTTTTATTCGCAGAAGAGCTGTGCGTCACCTTGAAAAAGGTCGTATTGTTATCTTTGGAGCCGGAACGGGTAACCCATATTTTACGACAGACACCGCAGCTTCACTTCGTGCGATTGAAATTAATGCAGATGCAGTTTTAAAAGGTACTCGTGTTGATGGTATTTATACTGCAGATCCTGAAAAAGATCCTTCAGCTACACGTTTTGATGAAATTTCATTTACAGAAGTGTATCAAAGAGGTTTGAATGTAATGGATATGACAGCATTTACACTGTGTCAAGAAAACAACTTACCAATTATTGTGTTCGATATGAACAAGCCTGGTAACTTGTCTAAATTAGCAAACGGAGAGCCTGTAGGTACTATCGTACGCTAATCATAAAAAAGAAAAAAACGATATTAAGATATGAATGAATTGATTTCACTTGAATTGGACGATTGTAAGGAGAATATGTCCAAAGCTGTTTCTTTTACAGAATCAGAATTAACAAAAATTCGTGCCGGAAAAGCTTCACCATCTATGTTAGATGGCATTTCGGTTGATTATTATGGATCTCCAACTCCGTTGGCTCAAGTTAGTAATATTAATACAACTGACGCACGTACTATTGTTATCCAACCATGGGAAAAACAATTGATCAATGCTATTGAAAAAGCTATCACAGATGCTAACTTAGGTGTTAACCCACAAAATGATGGTATTGTGATCCGTTTGGTAATTCCTGCTTTAACAGAAGAAAGAAGACGTGATTTAGTAAGAAAGGCAAAAGAAGAAACTGAAAAAGGTCGTGTTGTTGTTCGTAATATCCGCAAAGAAACAAATGAGTCTTTGAAAAAATTGAAAAATGACGGTGCTTCTGAAGACGAAATAAAAGTTGGTGAAGCTGAAGTTCAGAAATTGACTGATTTATATATTGCAAAAGTTGATAAATTAGCAGAATTAAAAGAAAAAGATATCATGACGGTATAATTTTCTTTTCTGAGAATATTAAAATGGGGATGTATGCTATACATCCCCATTTTTTATTTTATAATAATGGTTTTCTTTAAAATTAGTTGTAACTTAATCCTTAAACTAAACTACAAACAAATTAAACAGTATGAATAATTCACGCCGTCAATTTATCAAAAAAGCTGGTCTTGGACTTTCTGCAGCATATTTCCTACCACAGCTCCTTTCTTGTGAAAGTAAGAAACCAGGTATTGATTCACCTTTTGCTAATATAGGTGTACAACTATATTCGATTCGAGATCTGATGACTGCAAACCCGACCGATTCTTTACAGCAGGTTTCTAAAATAGGTTATAAGCATGTTGAAACATATGGAATAGATACTGTAGCAAAAAGTTTTTGGGGTTTAGATTATAAAAGTTTAAAAAAAGTATTAGACGATAACGGCCTAAAATCGCATAGCGGTCATTACGATATGTCAAAATACTTCAGCCGAAACCATCAAGATAAAGAGGATCTAAATATCTATTTTGATGCGGCAAAAGAGTTAGGACAAGAATATGTTATCGCTCCTGTCTCTCCAATGTTTGATATTTCTGCCTTAAAGAAGGATGATTTTCTTTACATAGCTGAACAGCTAAATAAAGCGGGTGAAGCGGCTAAGAAACATGGTTTAAAGGTTGCTTTCCATAATCATTTCTGGGAATTTAGAGATTTAGGAAATGGCACCAAAGGGGAAGAAGTATTGTTGGCTTTTACAGAGCCCGACCTTGTTGATTTTGAACTTGATTTATACTGGGCAGAAAAGGCAGGAATTAATCCGGTCAGTTTATTTGAAAAATTTCCGAACCGATTCAAATTATGGCATATCAAGGATATGGATAAAGCATTTACAAAAACTATTGTTGGACCTGAATTTGACAAATTAGACTTTGGCGCAATTTCAAAAGAGGTAAAATATACAGAAGTTGGAACTGGCCATATTGATTTTATTGCTATCGCACAGGCAAAAGCAAAAGCTGGTTTAAAATATGCTTTTGTTGAACAAGATGATATCTATCTACCTAATAAATTTGAGAGCTTAAAGAAAAGCTACGATTACGTAGAACAGCATTTAGCTAAAATATAATTATAAAAATAAAGGGGGCTTAAGCCCCCTTTATTTTTATAATTATATTCACACTTAAAAAGTCATTTTTTCGACTTCTTCAGCTGTTTCAATCACTTTTGCGGCTAATTCAGCTTTAAAAGCGATGATATTTTTTTCGATTTCTTTATCTTGTGTTCCTATTATCTGTGCTGCAAGGATACCTGCATTTTTCGCTGCATTCAATGCCACTGTCGCTACAGGAATACCATTTGGCATCTGTAAGATCGATAATACAGAATCCCATCCATCAATTGAATTAGATGACTTTACCGGAACGCCGATAACAGGCAAATGCGTAATTGATGCTACCATACCTGGTAAATGTGCTGCTCCACCTGCACCAGCAATAATAACTTTCAAACCTCTTTTCGCCGCATCTTGCGCATAATCAAACATTCGTTGCGGCGTACGATGTGCGGAAACAATCGTTACTTCGAAAGGAACTCCCAATGTTTTTAATACATCTACTGCATCTTGCATTACAGGTAAGTCTGATTTACTTCCCATAATAATTCCAACTAAAACCTGGTTCAATGTTGACATATATTTTTAAGCTTTTACTTTTAAAATTTCTTGTACTTTTCTAGCATTACTGATGGCTAATTCACGGTCGTCATTGATAATACACACGTGTCCCATCTTACGGAAAGGTTTAGTGAATTTTTTGCCATACAAGTGTACATATACACCTTCCATAGCCAGAATCTCTTCTACACCCTCGTATTTTGCTAATCCTTCATAACCTTCTTCACCAAGAAGATTTATCATCACTGCATTAGTTCGACAACGTGTATCGCCTAATGGCAAATTAAAGATCGCTCTCAAATGTTGTGCAAATTGAGAAACATAGTTCCCTTCTATTGTTTGATGACCACTGTTATGTGTACGTGGCGCAAGTTCATTGACTAATATCTCACCGTCTTTTGTTAAGAACATTTCAACAGCTAGAAGTCCGACAATCTGTAAATCATTGGCAATCTTCTTGGCTAATTCTTCTGCTCGTTGCTGAATATCGAAACCATATGTTGAAGGTGCTATTAAAAACTCCACCAGGTTAGCTTCAGGATTAAACTCCATTTCTACCATTGGAAAAGTTGCAACATCACCATCATCATTTCGTGCGACTATAACAGCTATTTCTTTTTCGAAATCAACCCATTCTTCAATTAAAGAGGGTTCATCAAAAGCAGTTTCTAAATCATCAACTGTGTTTATCTTCTTCACTCCCTTACCATCATAACCATCTTTACGCAGTTTTTGAATATAAGGAATAGTCAAATTTGTATTTTTAAGATTCTCTTTGGTAGAGATCAGCTGAAATGCAGAAGTTGGAATATCATTTTGTTTAAAAAACTGCTTTTGCAATCCTTTATCTTGTATAAGACGAATGATACGCGATTGTGGATAGACAAGTACACCTTCTTCTTCCAATTTTTCTAAGGCATCCACATTTACCTTTTCGATCTCAATGGTAATCATATCAAGATCTTTCCCAAAATTGTATACAGTTTCAAAATCGCTCAGAGAGCCACATTCAAAACGATTGCATAATTTACGGCAAGGAGCATTCTTATCTGGATCAAGAATGTGAACATTAACGTTATAATTAATGGCCTCTTGAATCAACATACGGCCCAATTGACCACCGCCAAGAACACCTAATTGCAAATCACCATAAAAATCTTTTCCCATGTCTATTTTTCTATTTCTATTCTATTAAGCTTTTTGGTTAAACAACTGTTCTCCCAATAAACTTTCTTTTTCAATTTTCTTTTGTAGTTCTAAAAATGCACCAATCAATGCTTCTGGTCTCGGAGGACAGCCTTGCACATATACATCCACCGGTATAACGCGATCAACTCCCTTTACAACATGATATCCATGTTGCCAATATGGCCCTCCACAATTTGAACATGATCCCATCGAAATCACATATTTTGGTTCTGGCATCTGTTCATATAGCTTCCGAATACGATCGGCCATTTTAAAGGTTACCGTCCCTGCTATAATCATCACATCCGACTGTCTAGGTGAAGGGCGAGGAAAAACCCCTAATCGATCGAGATCATAATTAGCAGCCATGGCTCCCATCATCTCGATGGCACAGCAGGCTATACCAAAACTAATCGGCCACATCGATGATAGTCTTGCCCAATTCAGGAGATCGTCCAATTTGGCTACAATAACACCATTATTCTGTATTTGACTTTCTAAACTCATGATGTTGCTCCTGGTTTTTTGAATCTGGGTTTAAAAGCTATTTTTGGGGCTACAGGCATTTCTTCATTAGCTTTTTCTGCAGTTGCTTTATCGTCTAACTGCACTGTATACGCCCTTAAGGGATAATTTGCTTGATTAAGGCCATCATAAGCAGTACTTGGAATACTGACATTGACCTTTGGTCGTTGATGTATCGGCTTTACCCATTCGAGATCGCCCTTTACCCACACAAAAATCAACCCTATAATAAGTATACCTACAAACAATGCCATTTCAATCAGAGTAAACCACCCCCATCTTCCATCGGCGGCAATGTATTCGGCCTGTCCAAATACAGTAGCCCAAGGAAATATGAAAATGAGCTCTACATCAAAAAGTAAAAATATAAGTGCAATAACATAAAATCTTGGGTTAAATTGAACCCAAGAAGAGCCTACTGCGTCTTCACCACATTCATAAGTACTTAATTTTTGAGGAGTAGGTTTATTTACAGAAAGCATTCTTCCTGCCATAATGGTCATCGCAACTAAAAATATGCCTACCAAAATTATGATAAGTATCTTTCCGTATTCCGATAATTGCCCGGGGTCATCCATTGTTTTACAAAGTTAAAAAATAATTCTATTACAATCAGAACTAAGTCTAAAATACAAAAAAATAAATACGAATTGTCAAAAGATATCAGAGAATCCAGGCCCTTATAGCTCATTTATTTCATCTTTGATAACTCTATGACAATGGGCCAGCTACAACACCCCATTTACAATCGAACTGGCATTTTTTATATCTCTAAAAAAATACCCTAAAAATTATGCATTTTTAGGGTATTAAAGGATATAAAAAATAATTTCTATCTTATTTCCCTGGCATTTTAGGCATGCTTTTCATTAATTTCGCTGCCATTGCCGGGTTTGACATCTGCTTCATTACTTTTCGCATATCGCCAAACTGCTTCATTAACTTATTCACTTCATTGATATCAGTACCTGAACCTTTGGCAATACGAGAACGTCTTTTTTGATCGATCGCATCTGGATTTTCTCTTTCAAATGGAGTCATTGAATCAATAATTGCTTCAATTGGCTTGAATGCATTATCATCCACTTCAATATCTTTCATCGCTTTACCGACTCCAGGAATCATGCCCATCAAATCTTTCATGTTACCCATTTTTTTGATTTGCTGAATCTGCGATTTAAAATCGTTGAAGTCAAATTTATTTTTGCGAATTTTCTTTTGAAGCTCTGCGGCTTCTTTTTCATCAAATTGTTGTTGCGCTCTTTCTACTAAAGACACAACGTCACCCATACCCAAAATACGGGAAGCCATACGATCCGGATAAAACACATCTAATGCATCCATCTTCTCGCCTGTACCGATAAATTTGATTGGTTTGTTTACAACAGATTTAATTGATAATGCGGCACCACCACGAGTATCCCCATCTAGTTTTGTTAATACTACACCTGTAAAATCCAAACGGTCATTGAATGTTTTAGCTGTATTCACAGCATCTTGACCAGTCATCGAATCTACAACAAAGAGAATTTCATGCGGTTGAGTAGCTTCTTTTACGGCAGTAATCTCCACCATTAAAGGCTCATCAATAGCCAAACGACCTGCAGTATCAATGATCACTACATTATGTCCACTTCTTTTTGCCTCCTCTACCCCTGCTTTTGCTATAGCGATTGGATCTGTAGAATTACGGTCTACATAAACCGGAACACCTACCTGTCCTGCCAATACTTCCAATTGGTCAATTGCCGCAGGACGATACACATCACCAGCTACTAATAAAGGCTTTTTACCTTTTTTATCTTTTAAGTATAAAGCTAATTTCCCTGAGAATGTTGTTTTACCAGCACCATTTAATCCGGCGATTAATATAACAGTCGGATTTTTAGAAGCTTCTAATTCAGTAACAGAGCCTCCCATTAACGCTGTCAACTCATCATTCATGATTTTGGTCAACAATTGGCCGGGTGAGATACTTGTTAATACATTTTCACCTAACGCTTTTTGTTTAACATCATCTGTAAATGTCTTTGCAGTTTTATAATTCACATCGGCATCTAATAATGCCTTACGAATTTCTTTCATCGTTTCTGCAACGTTGATCTCGGTAATACTGCCTTGGCCTTTTAAAACCTTAAAGGCTCTATCTAATTTATCCTGTAAGTTCTGAAACATGATAATTGTAAGTCTATGCTATTATAAAAAGCAAAGTTAAAAAAATAGTCGGAAGCTGAAGCATATAGAATTCAATTCCAAGGATTAATACATAAAAAAAGCGAATATTTATAAAAACATTCGCTTTTTTGTGCTTTTAAGTATCCGTAAAGCCCTTAATCTCTTCTTCCGAATAATAGGGAAGCATAATATAATAGGGTAACCAAAGCACTTAATGCTGCTACTACATATGTCATTGCAGCCCATTTTAATGCATCTTTTACACCTTCATCTTCTGTCGAGCTGTAAGTTACACCATTATTGCTTAACCAGGCTTTCGCACGATTTGAGGCATCAAATTCTACCGGAAGCGTCACGAAACTAAAAATTGTTGTAATCGCTAATGCCGCAACTCCTATTGCTAGAACAATGTAGTTCTGTGAAAAGGCCATTAATATAACACCCAACATCAAAACCCAAGATGTCAATTTTGAAGCGAAGCTCACCATGGGTACCATGGCAGATCTAAATCCTAACCATTTATATGCCGTAGCATGTTGCACAGCATGACCACATTCGTGAGCAGAAACTGCCGCTGCGGCAATACTTCTTCCACTGTAAACTTCAGGGCTTAGATTTACTGTTTTATCTGCTGGATTATAGTGGTCACCTAAACGATCAGGGATCGAAACGACCTTCACATCATAAATACCATTATCATGAAGCATTTTTTGTGCAATCTCTGCCCCTGTCAATCCACTCGTTAAAGGAATTTCAGAATATTTTTTAAACTTATTTTTAAATCGGGTTTGAACGATCAGGCTTATAACCATGATCCCTATAAATAAAATCCAATACATAATATTTTCTTTGTTTTAATAGTTACTTATCAAAATACATTCCACCTTGTCATAACAGACAAAATTTCACATACTAATGTACTAAAATCATTCATTAATACATAAAAGAACAATAAGTGAAACAAAAATATGACATTATTACATAGAAAGTCAAAAAACAAAAGGGATGCCCCTCATCGGTTCATCCCTTTTAAATAGTAGTATATTGTGTGATACTAACCGATCTGCAACATCAGACTTTGGCCTTCGATCATCTTACGAAGGTTGGCTAATGCATACCGCATACGTCCCAATGCAGTATTGATACTCACTTCAGTGATATCAGCTATATCTTTAAAGCTCATATCGCAAAAATGTCTCATAATCAATACCTCTTTTTGATCATCAGGAAGTTTTTGAATCATTTTCTTCAAATCGATATCACGTTGTTCTCTTAACATTTTTGATTCCACATTTTCATCACTGAAATCCAATACATCGAAAATATCAAAACCTTCTGTATTGACAATACTCGGAGCTCTTTTCTCTTTTCTAAAATGATCGATAATCATATTATGGGCAATGCGCATAACCCAAGGCAAGAATTTACCCTCGTCATTATATTTCCCTCCTTTTAATGTATTGATTACTTTTATAAAAGTTTCCTGAAAAATATCTTCTGCAAGATATTCATCTTTTACTTTCATATAAATGGATGTGTATATTTTTGATTTATAACGTTCTAACAAAGCTGCTAACGCTGTTTCTTTACCATCTAAATATATATGGATTAATTCTTGATCCGTCTTTTTATTTAAAATACTCATACTTCACCTATTTTTAGCAGTTACCAAATTAATTTTAATTACAACCTGTTTAAAAAGTAGATGTCTGTCGTATAGTATTTCGTTTATATAGTGATCAATTTTCGTATACTCAAAACAAGAGAAAATTATCGAGTAATCAAATTATTACAATGGAATTTAAGACTTTTTAACATTTGCACAAAAAAAGTGCCCTGATTTTAAATCAAGGGCACTTATTATGTTATGATATGTTAACGTACTGCTTATTTATAAAGAGGGAAACCTGCCATCATCTCTTTTACCTTAGCGTGGATTTTAGCAAGTTCTGATTCGTTTGATGCATTTACGATAGCTGCATCAATTAATTCACCGATTTGTACAATCTCTGTTTCCTTGATACCGCGAGTTGTAATGGCTGCTGTACCAAAACGAACACCTGAAGTAACAAAAGGAGAACGAGAATCAAAAGGAACCATATTTTTGTTAGTTGTGATACCCGCTTTTCCTAAAACTGCCTCTGCTTCTTTACCAGAAATATCTTTATTACGTAAGTCAACCAACATTAAATGATTGTCTGTACCGCCAGAAATAATTTTGTAATCTCTTTCTACGAAGAACTGTGCTAAAGCCGCTGCGTTTTTCTTTACTTGAACAATATACTCCATATATTCGTCAGAAAGAGCTTCACCGTAAGCAATAGCTTTAGCAGCGATAGTATGCTCCAAAGGTCCACCTTGTGTACCTGGGAATACTGCTAAATCTAACAACTGTGTAATAGTTCTTGTTTCTCCTTTTGGTGTTTTTGCACCCCAAGTGTTTTCGAAATCTTTCCCTACCATAATCATACCGCCACGTGGTCCACGAAGTGTTTTATGGGTAGTAGTTGTTACGATATGACAATGTGGAAGTGGATCATTCAACAATCCTCTTGCGATAAGTCCTGCAGGGTGAGAAATATCCGCTAAAACCAAAGCTCCAATTTCATCAGCAACTTTACGGATACGCGCATAATCCCAATCACGAGAATAAGCAGAAGCACCACAAATAATCATTTTTGGTTTTTCACGAAGTGCTGTTTCTTCTAATTGCTCATAGTCAATTAGTCCTGTATCTTCTTTTACACCATAAAACAAAGGTTGGTAAATTTTACCTGAAAGATTTGCTGGAGAACCGTGTGTTAAGTGACCACCATGCGATAAATCAAGACCTAGAATTTTATCACCTGGTTTAATTGTTGCTAAAAAAACTGCTGCGTTGGCCTGTGCTCCTGAATGTGGTTGTACGTTTACCCATTCTGCACCGAATAATTGCTTTGCACGGTTGATGGCAATAGTCTCAATTTCATCGACTACCTCACAACCTCCATAGTAACGTTTTCCCGGTAAGCCTTCAGCATATTTATTTGTCAAAACTGAACCTGCAGCTTCCATAACTTGTTTTGAAACGAAGTTTTCTGATGCGATTAATTCGATACCCTCCTCTTGGCGTTTCAGCTCATCAGCTATCAAATTGAAAATGGCTTGATCTCTTTCCATTGTTTTAATCTAGTGTAAAATATGAATATTATGATTTTAGTCTACAAATATAGTATAATACTTAAAAAAGGCCTCAAAAAACAGGCTTTATTATTACGAAATTTCACAAAAACCCCTTATTTATTAAAATTCATTAAAATGAAAAATTCAAATATTTCCTGATTCTTTCCTGCATATGATGCACATAAAATCAATAAAAGAAAGTTGCTCATCCACAAATAAATATCAATATCAGGAATCCCATGACGATCAAATTGATGTTAATACATATTACTTTGTAACATGTTACGAACGAACCTATGTCCGATATTGGCAATCAATGTGTTTAATCAATGTCATAAATCAGAAGCAGTCCTATTTTCTATTAAAATTATGTAATTTTGTTTAAGTTGGTTAAAATATTATCACGATGAGTACAGAGACTATAACAGAAAAAGCTCCCTTGACATTAACTGAAGGAGCGATAAAGGAACTAAAAAAACTGAAGGATCAACAAGAAATTTCAGATGATTTTGGATTACGTATTGGTGTTGAAGGTGGCGGTTGTTCTGGGATGAGCTATATTTTAGGATTCGACCAGAAAAAAGAAGGTGATAGCGAATACAGTATTTCGGGAATTAGGGTATTTATGAACAAAGCACATGGTTTATATTTAGCTGGGATGGAAGTTGATTTTAGAAACGGTTTAGATGCACGTGGTTTTACCTTCAACAATCCAAATGCTTCCAGCACTTGTGGTTGTGGAAGTTCTTTCTCTGCATAAAGAATTAAAAATATACAGACAAAGCCCAATATTCAGTGAATATTGGGCTTTTTTTATTTATGAATCCTATTGATACGATCACTCCTTCAAGTTTAAATATCACTTTTTAGATTGATTATGCTATACAACCTGATGTTAAAGGTTGTATTTACCTTAAAAGGGTTGTTTTTTAGCTTTTACCTTTCAGCTTAATTGATTAAATTAGCGACCTTTAGAAAAAGAATACGAGACACTGATGTATAAAGAATATAAGCAGCTTAATTTGCCGGAAATAGGCAAAGAAATATTGACCCGTTGGGAACAGGAAAAAATATTCGAAAAAAGTATCACAAACCGTCCAGGAAATAAAACGTACACCTTCTATGAAGGTCCTCCTTCTGCCAACGGTATGCCTGGTATTCACCATGTAATGGGGCGCGCAATCAAAGATATCTTCTGTCGTTATAAAACTTTAAAAGGATTTCAAGTAAAACGTAAGGGCGGATGGGATACGCACGGCCTTCCAATTGAACTTGCTGTTGAAAAAAAACTTGGCATTACTAAAGAAGATATTGGAAAGAAAATATCTGTTGAAGAGTACAATGATGCCTGCCGTACAGAGGTAATGAAATACACTGATGTATGGAATGATTTAACTATAAAAATGGGGTATTGGGTAGATCTTGAAAACCCTTATATTACCTATGAAAATGAATATATTGAAACACTTTGGTACATCTTAAAAGAATTTTATAAAAAGGGTCTTTTATACAAAGGGTATACCATACAGCCTTATTCACCTGCGGCAGGAACAGGATTGAGCTCACATGAACTAAATCAACCTGGTACTTACAAAGATGTAAAGGATACGACAATTGTCGCACAATTTAGATTAATCAAAAATCAATTGCATCCAGCAATTGCCACTTTAGTGGAAGATGACTCTGAAGATGTTGCTTTCATTGCTTGGACAACTACGCCTTGGACATTACCTTCCAATACGGCGTTGGTCGTTGGTAAAAAAATAAACTATGTAAAAATTAAAACTTTTAATCAATATACAGGAACACCGGTTTCGGTTATATTGGCTAAAGATTTAATCCCTAAACATTTTAAAACTGAAGGAAAAGACGCATCGTTTCAAGATTATAATTTAGGTGATAAGGTTATTCCTTGGGAAGTTGCGGCAACTTTCACGGGCGAAGAGCTTGTTGGTTTACGCTATGAGCAGTTGATGCCTTATATCACGTCAGATGAACTACAGGAAAAAGCTTTCCGTGTAATCCCTGGAGATTTTGTAACTACAGAAGATGGTACAGGTATCGTGCATGCTGCACCAACATACGGCGCAGATGACTTTAGAGTAGCTAAAGAGCAAGGTGTACCCGGAATCTTGATCAAAGATGAAAATGGCAAAGAAGTACCTACTGTGGATCGTACTGGTCGATTTGTTAAGGAAATCACTGACTTTGCAGGTCGTTTTGTTAAAGAGGAATATTATTCGGATGCTGAACGTGCCGATAAAGATTTCCGTCCTACAGATGTGCTTATCGCCATAAAATTGAAAGAAGACAACAAAGCTTTTGATGTTAAAAAATATGAGCATACTTATCCACACTGCTGGCGTACAGACAAACCTGTTCTGTACTATCCATTGGATAGCTGGTTTGTTAAATCGACCGCTGTTAAAAATGATTTAGTTGCACTAAATAAAACCATTAAC
The DNA here is from genome assembly GCF_012030425.1 of Sphingobacterium sp. B16(2022). GTDB lineage: Bacteria > Bacteroidota > Bacteroidia > Sphingobacteriales > Sphingobacteriaceae > Sphingobacterium > Sphingobacterium anhuiense. The sequence continues at coordinate 103,167 of NZ_JAAUVN010000006.1, forward strand.
TGGAAGCCTGAAGCGACTGGTACTGGACGCTTTGGTAATTGGTTGGAAAATCTAGTTGACTGGAATCTATCACGCTCACGTTACTGGGGGACTCCCCTACCTATCTGGCGCTCTGAAGATGAGAATGAAGAAATCTGCGTTGGTTCTATGCCTGAATTAAAGGCTTTATTGGAAGCATCTCTGGTTTCTGATGTATTATCTGAAAAAGAAAAAGAAACTAACAAAGCATATTTGGATAAATTCGGAACTGAAAAACTTGATCTGCATCGTCCTTATGTAGACGATATTGTATTTGTATCGGATGCGGGTCAAAAATTATTCCGTGAACCTGATTTAATCGATGTTTGGTTTGATTCTGGTGCTATGCCTTACGCACAGTGGGGTCTAGACTATGAAAAACTTGCAAAAGGAGAAGCACTTCCATTTAAAGAAGGTTATAAAGAAGCATTTCCGGCAGACTTCATTGCTGAGGGAGTTGATCAGACACGTGGCTGGTTCTTCACACTTCATGCAATCTCAACGATGTTACAAAAATCGGTTGCATTCAAAAATGTCATTTCGAATGGATTGGTTTTAGATAAAAATGGTAATAAAATGTCTAAACGTCTTGGTAATGGGATTGATCCATTTACCATGTTAGATAAATATAGTGCTGATGCAACACGTTGGTATATGATCAGCAATGCTTCACCATGGGATAATTTAAAGTTCAATGAAGAGGGACTGGATGAGGTACGTCGTAAGTTTTTCGGAACTTTATATAATACCTATGCATTTTTTGCTCTGTACGCGAACATTGATAAATTTAGTTATAGTGAAGCGGATATTGCTTTAGAAAACCGTCCTGAAATAGACCGTTGGGTAATATCACTATTGAACAGTTTAATTAAAGAAGTCGATGAATTTTATGCGGACTTCGAGCCCACAAAAGCGGCACGTGCCATACAAAATTTTGTTGACGAGCATTTAAGTAACTGGTACGTTCGTCTTTGCCGCCGTCGTTTCTGGAAGGGAGAATATTCTGAAGATAAGATCTCTGCTTACCAAACTTTATTTACTTGTTTGGATACGATAGCGAAATTGATGTCTCCTATCTCGCCTTTCTTTTCAGACCAGTTGTATCTAGATTTGAACAACGCTACGGGTAGGGAAACTTTTGAATCTGTGCATTTAGCAAATTTCCCGAATTATCAGGAAAAATTGATCGACAAGGATTTGGAGGAGCGTATGTCATTGGCTCAAGATATTTCATCCCTTACCTTATCACTGCGCAAAAAAGTAGGCATCAATGTACGACAACCGTTAAACAAAATCTTACTTCCGGTACTGGATAATAGCTTCCAAGAACGTGTAGAAAAGGTAAAAGATTTGATACTTTCCGAAACGAATATTAAAGATATTCAATTCATTACGGACACGACAGGTATCATCAAGAAAAAAATTAAACCGAACTTTAAAGCTCTTGGCTCGAAAGTTGGTAAAGACATGAAGTTAGTGTCTGCAAAAATCAATGCACTTTCTACAGAAGAGCTTGCAAAATTGGAAAGCGATGGTGAAATTTTATTAGCCGATACACCTTATACAATTCAATTGAGCGATGTAGAAATTATAGCAGAAGATGTTGCTGGCTGGCAGGTCGCTAATTTAGCTAAATTAACCGTAGCCCTGGATATCCATATTTCTGAGGAATTAAAACAAGAAGGATTGTCAAGAGAGTTGGTTAACCGTATCCAAAACCTAAGGAAAGACAAAGGTTTTGAGGTTACTGACCGTATCCGTGTTTTAGTTAGCAAAGATGCTGATATTGAGAGCGCAACGAATGAAAATTTATCTTATATTTGTACCGAAATTCTAGCGGATTCATTGAGTTTCGAAGAATCACTAACTACCGGAGATAGCATTGATATTGACGGAAAGGAATTGAATGTTTTAATCGAAAAAATTTAAATTATGGCAACTAATAACGAAAAGACACGCTATAGCGATTCAGAGCTACAAGAATTTAAAAGCATTATCTTAGAAAAACTAAGAATTGCAAAAGAGGAACTTGCTGCCTTAACAGCCTCTCTAAATAATAGTGATGCAAATGGTACGGATGATACTGCTGGTACTTATAAAACTTTGGAAGATGGTTCTGCCACTTTAGAAAAAGAACAAACGAATCAGTTAGCTGCTCGCCAACGAAAATTCATCGACAACTTAGATGCGGCTTTAGTTCGTATTGAGAACAAAACTTATGGTATTTGTAGAGAAACGGGAAAATTGATCCAAAAGGAAAGATTGAAAGCTGTTCCTCACACTACGTTAAGTATCGAAGCTAAAAATAAACAGTATTAATATTTTTTAAATACAAAAACATAATGGTCTTTACCAAAAGTAAAGACCATTTTTACAACTATGAAAGGCTATACTAAACCAGTAATTCTGATTATTCTCGTTCTTTTAATTGACCAGATATCAAAAATATGGGTCAAATTAAATATGACCATTGGTCAAAGTTATGAGGTGATTGGTAAATTTGTACAAATCCATTTTATAGAGAATAATGGAATGGCCTATGGAATGGAATTTGGTGGCGAATTTGGGAAACTGATGCTAACACTTTTTCGTATTATCGCTGTCGGAGCAATCGGCTATGGCCTGCATTACATGGTTAAAAAGAAATATAATCGCGGATTTATTCTCAATATTGCCTTAATCTTTGCAGGAGCACTTGGAAATATTATCGACTCTACTTTTTATGGTATGATCTTTAGTGAAAGCACCTGGTACGATAAAGCTTCATTATTTCCTGCAGATGGAGGATATGCAACGATTTTCCATGGAAAGGTCGTTGATATGCTCTATTTTCCACTGATTAATGGAACATTCCCATCTTGGCTCCCGATTTGGGGTGGTCAAGAATTTCTATTCTTTCGACCGGTATTCAATATTGCTGATTCTGCAATATCGGTGGGGGTTGTGCTGATTCTACTCTTCCAAAAGAAATATTTTAAAGAAGAGAAAGAAGAAAAAACAAGTATACATAGTGAAATCGTAGAAGATTAATAACGACTTCTAAAAAGTCTTGAATTTTCAAGGCTTTTTTTATGAACAACTACAAATGATAAAATTATATATTAAATGCACCCTTTTAACACTTTTCAGTGTTCTAAGTTTACAAGGAATTGCACAATACAGCAATCCTGAACTCGTAAAAAAACATATCAACTATCTCGCAAGTGATAAGATGAAAGGTCGCGGTACAGGAAGCAAAGAAGTATTCAAAGCGGCAAATTATATTGAAAAATATTTTAAAACACTTAAACTTCAACCGTTAGGTGAAAAAGGATTCAGACAATCGTTTGATGCTAAAGTATGGAAAGTTAAAGTGAGTGACAGCATTCGCAAAGCAGATAACATCATTGCATTTTTAGACAATGGCGCTCCACTTACTATTGTAATCGGGGCACATTATGACCATTTAGGAACTGGTCATCAAGGCAGCTCAAAAGACTCTCTCGGTGTTGGTAAAATACACAACGGAGCAGATGATAATGCCTCAGGCGTAGCCGGTTTACTGGAATTAGCACGTTATTATAGTACGAATAATTTAAAGGAAAGTTATAATTTTCTTTTTATCGCATTTGGTGCTGAAGAGTTAGGATTAATCGGATCAAAATATTTTACCGAACACCCAACTTTGCCACTTGATAAAATAACAGGTATGTTAAACATGGATATGATCGGCAGGTTAAATCCTGAACAGGGTGTTGCTGTAATTGGATATGGAACAAGTAAAAAATGGCCGGAAATATTTAAGGGTATCACACCTAAAATTAAGTTTTATACAGGTCATGATGGTAATGGTGGTTCTGACCAGACCTCATTCTATAAGAAGAATATTCCAGTTCTATTTTTCCACACAGGAGGTCATCCTGATTATCATATGCCAACAGATGATCCAGAAAAAATCAACTATTCAGGACTTACTGGAATTATCGATTTCGAGGTAATGGTTATCAACAATATGTTAAAACAAAGTGAGAAACTCGAATTCCAATTCACAAATTAATGATGGTTACCAACAAAGTGTTAATAACTGGGTCAAATGGGTTTTTAGGACAAAAACTAATCGATCTACTTAGTAAAAACCTCAATTATGAAGTTTTTGCTATTTCCATGAATAAAAACGACAATCCGAATGTAGCGAATTATCATTTTCAACAATTGGATTTGATGAATTCGGACCTTTTAAACACCTATCTGTCAGAAGTTAAACCAAATTACATCATTCACACTGCTGCAATCACAAGTGTTGAAGGGTGCGAAGCTGATAAAGTGCTCTCTGAAAAGATGAACGTTGAGGTAGCGAAGCAATTGGCCGATTATTGTAAGCAGACAAATGGTTTTTTAGTACAGTTATCCACAGATTTTGTTTTTGATGGCCAAAATGGTCCATATAAAGAGGATGATTCAACCAATCCATTAAGTGAATATGGTAAAAGCAAATTACGTTCAGAACAAGTTATCCATAACTCTGGATGTGAATATGCGATCTTAAGAACTATATTGGTGTATGGAATAAATGCTAATCCAAACCGCTCTAATTTAGTGCTTTGGGCAAAAGAAAAACTTTCAAAAAATGAACCGATAAAAGTGGTGAAAGATCAATGGCGCATGCCAACGTTTGTTGATGATTTAGCTGAAGCCTGTCTTTTAGCTATTGAAAAACGTGCAACAGGAGTTTTCCACATCAGTGGGGAGGAAATGTTTACAATTGCAGAAGCAGTCTATCAAATTGCAGATTTTTGGAAATTTGACAAATCCTTAATTTCAGAAATTACGGCGGCATCAATAAGTCAATCTGAAAACAGACCACAAAAAACAGGGTTTATATTATCAAAAGCCAAGTCGATTTTGGGCTTTCAACCAACTCCTTTCAAAGCGAGTTTAGAAATAATCGATAAACAATACGGAATCTTCCGTTAATAATAAAAAAAGAGATGAAGGAGAAATGTGCTAAAGAGTCTACTACGGTAATGAATGAATTAGTATTACCGAATGATACGAATACTTTTGGTAATTTAATGGGCGGTAGATTGTTGTATTGGATGGATATCTGTTCTGCAATGGCAGCGCAGAAACACTGTAATAGTCCAGTAGTAACCGTATCGGTCGATAACGTTTCATTCAAAAGGTCCATTCGACTAGGAGAAGTTGTGACCATTGAAGCGAAGGTAACGCGTGCCTTTAATACTTCAATTGAAGTAAGAATGGAGGTGTTTGCTCAAAATCTTCCATTGGGAACAAAAGAAAAATCAAATGAAGCTTATTATACATTCGTAGCGGTAGACGAGCATGCCAAACCGCAGCCAATTCCGAAAGTAGTTCCTGAAACGGAATTGGAACATAGGCTTTACGACGAGGCAATGAGACGTCGTGAGTTACGCTTAATATTAAGTGGTAAGCTAGATCCAAGCAAAGCTACTGAATTAAAAAACCTTGTCAATTTATTTGATCACAAAGGCTAATTAAAAATGCCTCAGATGGTGTATCTGAGGCATTTTTAATTTTAATTAGTGCAAACGCTATTATTCAGAGCCTAAAGCCACTATACGATCAAACTCTTCAGCCTTTAGTGGCATTACAGATAATCTTCCTTGACGTACTAATGCAACATCCTGTAAAAATTCATCTGCTTTGATCTGCTCTAGTGTAACTGATTTTTTAAATGTTTCGACCGGAGCTAAATCTACGACTACCCATTTCGGATCTTCAGTTGTAGGATCCTGATAGTATTCTTTTACAACTTTTGCAATACCCACCACTTCTTTTCCTTCATTGCTATGGTAAAATAAAACAAGATCACCCTCTTTCATTGCTTTAAGATTGTTACGGGCTTGATAATTACGTACACCATCCCAAAACGTCTGACCATCTTTATTAAATTGCTCCCAGCTGTATTTGAAAGGTTCAGATTTGACCAAAAAGTAATTCATATCGAAAAAATTAGTTTTGTTGTTCTAATACTTCCATTTTATCAGCAAAGTGAGCGCAATAATCACGTAAATCTGCGATTACTTTCTCTGCCATAGGATCACCGCCTGAAGAACGTAGAAATGAATCTCCTAATGTCTGTAAGGTCTCATAGAAAAAACGTTTCATCTCATCATAAGGCATATCTTTAGTCCATAAATCGATACGCATTGAGTTTTTATATGCAGAATCCCATAATGCTAAAAACATGGCTTTGGCAGGAAGTTCATCAGAAGATTCACCATCATTAGAAGACCAAGTAATTTTGTCAGGCACGTTTGCATCATCCAATTCAACCTGTAATTTTATTTCTGCTTTTTTCATTAGAATATGATTTGTTTTAATAATGAGTGTTAGCTTTTACTAATTATTAAGCTGGTTTCACTCGGTTTTTAAAGGCTATGAAGCTACTCTGAACATGTTGATTTCTATATGATATGCTCAAGACTGTTTCATATTAATAATGCTTTTTACAAAAGGCTTACGCTATTTTTATAATAAGTGTTAAGATCGCGACTACCACTATAAAACCCAACTCATAGAGCCAAAGCTTTTTATTTTGTTTGACAATAATCCGGAAGAAAATATCCACCAATAGTAATACCACCATTAAGATCAACAGCGCGGTCATAGACAGTAATGGTTTCGTATCGGACATATCCTCTACAAAATACCAAGCTACTAAGCATGCCGATACGATATTAATTGGTGTAAGTCTCACTATTTTGTTCTATAATTTCTTTTAGTAGAAGTTTTAGGACCTTGTTTATTAGACTTGAACCCCGATGCACGCTGTGATGCTTTTGCTTCTTTCTGCTTGATTGCAAATTTCTTCTCGTGGAACGCTCCTTTAAAATCTGGATCTTCTTTTCGTTTTTGAATATCGATTTCTTTGGCAATAGCCTGGCGTTCGAAATATGGTGTTTCTTCGATAAAAACTTCATCTGGTAGTGGAGCAACATCAACAGACTGACGCATTAACTTTTCAATTTTTCTGAAATAATATTTTTCTGCATCATTGCAAAAAGTAATAGCATCACCAGAATTAAATGCACGGCCGGTACGTCCGATACGGTGTACGTAATCTTCTGTCACTATGGGAACTTCAAAGTTAATCACATGAGAAACATTTGAAACATCAAGACCACGTGCTGCTACATCAGTCGCTACTAAAATTCGTATATTTCCTTCTTTAAAGGCATTAATAGAATTGATACGTGTATTTTGACCTTTATTAGCATGTATAACTCGTACTTGATCTTTACCATATTTACGTTCTAAAAAGGCAAAAACATTATCCGCAACTGTTCTTGTTTTGCAAAAAACAATTAAACGATGAAATGATTCATCATCTTTCAATAGATGTTGCAATAAATTGAGTTTTGTTTTTTGGTTAGGAACGAAATAAACTCTCTGACTCACCGTCGAAGCTGGCGTTGCTTGCTCAGAAACTTCTATAACCGTTGGAAAAGCTAAGAAATCACCAGCAATTTTCCGAACCAGCTCTCCCATTGTTGCGGAGAATAATAAATTTTGTCTTTTTCGAGGCACGACTTCCAAAATACGGTGCAATTTAGAAATGAATCCCATATCCATCATTTTATCGGCCTCATCCATCACCAAAAATTTCAATGATTTCACATTAATATGACCTTCTAAATATAAATCTAAAAAGCGCCCCGGTGTCGCGACAATTATGTCTACTCCTTTTTCAAGGTTTTCAATTTGGGTTTTAGGCCCCAAACCACCATATAAAACGACTGTACGTAAATCAAGATATTTTGAAAATGTCTGGATATTTTCCTCGATCTGCATAGCAAGTTCGCGGGTTGGCGATAAAATTAAAGCGCGTGCATCTTGACCTTGCGCATATTTCAATTTCATTAATATAGGTAAGACAAATGCAGCCGTCTTTCCAGTGCCTGTTTGCGCTACTCCCATGATATCTTGACCAGCTAGAATCGGTGTAATAGCTTTTTGTTGTATTTCTGTTGGAACCGAATAACCTGCTTCTTCAATTGCGTTCAAAAGCTGCTTATTCAATTTAAAATTTTCAAATGTTTGCTGCATTTTACAAAGATAATGAAAAGCATCCACATGCTTATCTTATGCATTAAATGATTATCAGATTGACGTAAAACTGACATAACTGTTTCATTATTATTGTTAAAAAGATGCTTCATTGGTCGCATTTTGATTTAAAGCAGAATTAAACCACCTTTGTAGTAAATAACTAAACTTTTTTATCAAGTTTGTATGAAAAAATTATGGATCTTATTGCTGCTTATCACAGCAAGTATGACCACATTCGCAGATGAAGGAATGTGGTTCTTAATGCACTTGAAGCGACTTAATGAAGCTGATATGCAAAAGAAAGGATTGAAACTGACGGCTGAGGAAATCTACAGCATCAACAATTCAAGTTTAAAGGACGCAATCGTACAATTCAATGGTGGTTGTACTGCAGAAATCGTTTCTGACCAAGGCTTAGTATTCACAAATCACCACTGTGGATATGGTGCAATTGCAGAATTATCAACTCCTGAAAATGACCACTTAACAAATGGTTTCTGGGCAAAAACAAAATCTGAAGAACTAAAACCGAAGTCTTTGTTCGTTCGCTTCTTTGTTCGTATGGACGATGTTTCAAAAAGAATTTTGTCATTAGTAAATGATAAAATGTCTGAATCTGAACGTCAAAAAATCATTAATCAGGAAATCGCTAAAATCGAAAAAGAAAACAGCGAAAACGGTAAATACATCGTCAATGTAAAATCATTTTACAATGGCAATGAATATTACTATTTCGTTTATCAAGATTTTAACGATGTCCGTTTAGTAGGAACTCCTCCTAACAGCATAGGTAAATTTGGTGGTGATACAGACAACTGGGAATGGCCACGCCACACAGGAGACTTTTCTATCTTCCGTGTATACGGGGACAAGAATGGTAACCCAGCAGAATATGCGAAGGAAAATGTTCCTTTAAAACCAAAACACTTCTTACCGATCAGTTTAAAGGGTTTTAAAGAAGGTGATTTTGCTATGATATTGGGATACCCTGGCCGTACCAATCGTTGGATGCCTGCAGGAGGAATTGATCAAAATGTAAAGTTTGCTTACCCTGCTTGGGTAGAGGCATCAAAAACAGGAATGGATGCCATGAAAAAATACATGGACAAAGATCAAGCTGTTAAAATCAATTATGCTTCTAAATATTCTCAAGTAGCTAACTACTGGAAAAATCGCCAAGGAATGATCGACGCTTTAACGTTGCACAAAACTGCGGTGACAAAAGCTCAAGATGAGGCTAAATTTAACAAATGGGCTAATAAAAAAGAGAATAAAGCAGAATATGGTGATGTAATTGCTACGATTAATGCTTATTATGCTGCTACGAATGAAAAAGCGCGTCATGATAACTATTTAAGTGGTATGATCCGTTCAAGTACATTAGCCGCTTTACCGTTTTCAATCGGAAATGGATTGGATTTATATGTAAAGTCTAATGAGGCGAAACGTAAAGAGTTATTACCGAAGTTGCAAGGAGCAATTGCTTCCAGTTATGAGAAATTATACTTACCTCTAGAGGAAGATGTATTGATTGATGAATTGAACTTATATGCAAAAAAAGGTGGCAACATCGCTCCTTATGTTGCAGAACTAGCTGGTAAAAACAACAATGATCTAACATCATATATTCGTGAAGCTGTCAAAAATAGTATTTTTGCTTCCGAAGAAAGACTTAATAACTTTTTAGACAATCCGACAGCGTTAGCGTTGGATAACGATCCATTGTACAAATTATCGACAGCATTATTAAATAAATACCGTGAGTCTTCGCCTTCAGATAAAGAAGCAACGGATAAATTCGAGGCTGCACACCGTAAATATGTTGCTGGCGTATTAGCTTCTAATCCAAAAGGAAAATTCTATCCAGATGCAAACAGCACGTTACGTTTAACATATGGTTCTATTAAATCATTGCCTGCAGATAAACGTAATGATGCTGCACAAAACTTCTATACGACTTTGAAAGGCACTATTGCTAAGTACAAAAAAGGAGACGAAGAGTTTGATTTGCCTCAGAGATTGATTGATTTGCAAAACAATAAAGATTACGGTCGCTATGCAGATAAAGCTGGATACCTTCCGGTTAACTTCTTAAGTGACAACGATATAACTGGCGGAAATTCAGGTTCTCCTGTAATAAATGGAAATGGCGAACTAATTGGCTTGGCTTTTGATGGTAATATTGAAGCGATGGCAGGTGACGTTATTTTTGATCACAAATTGCAACGCACGATATCTGTAGATATTCGTTACGTTTTATTTGTAATTGACAAATTTGCTGGAGCTACCAATATCATTAGTGAATTAAAAATTGTAGAATAATCATATTTCACAATTTTTAACAGAAATTTTTCTGAAAAAATATTTTCTATTAAATTGGTTTTTGTATATTTATTGTGTTAATTAGAGTAATAAACAAGACCATAAAACTAAAATTATAATTATTAAAATGGAAAACTACGTAAAATTAAAAGAGTTAGTAGCATCAATCGAAGGAGATGCAGACAAATTTTTCAACAATGGTAACTCTGCTGCAGGTACTCGTGTACGCAAAGGATTACAAGACATTAAAACATTAGCACAAGAAATTCGTAATGAAGTTACTGCTAAGAAAAATGACGGTAAATAGTTTTTATTTATCTTAATCAAAATAAAAGGCGCTTTAAAAGCGCCTTTTATTTTGCTATTATTTTTTTATATTAATAAAGCCCTTAAATGTAATATTTAAGGGCTTTATTAATAATATACAGCTTTCTTACTCAATTACAAAGTAGCTAATTGCATAATATATTTTACGGTATCTTTGTTCAACCACTGCGAAATAGTGGATGTAAATTGATCAATCATTTGCTTACGGCTCATTGTTTTAGTCTTCTTATTTTCAAAAACCTTCTTATCCATTACAATAGTATTGCTCAATTCTACCTTCGTAGCAAAATAAGATACGTGTTGACTTGGTACCACGAGACCCAAAATCATACCCGGCAAGCCACTTATAGACTCAGGGCCTCCACTAACTGGAATTTCATTTGCATAGAAACCTATTACATAAGTTGAATCGGAAGTAAATCCATTTGCCCGTCGACATGTATAACCTGCTATATCGCGGTACTCATCAGTAATACGCCATTGAATTTTTTTAACGGAGTCCTGAATGATAATTTTATCACCCATCATATCATTAAAACGTTTATAATCCTTCGTTGCTAAATTTGATAAAGTCTGCGCATCAAAGTCCAGAGCAAACATCATAATTAGTTGCTTTGCTTTCATATCCAATTCCTGTCCAGCGACCGGTTGAAATAGTGTTTCATTTCCATTGAATTTAAGGGTCTTCTTTAAAACAACATTCTCTGGAATATTTGGAAGCATCTGTTCAAACTGAGTTCTGGAATTACCATCAGCTTTGGCAATAAACTGTTTATTAACGATGTTCTTCATATACATCGTTTTATCAAACGAGATGGTACCGACCTTAGAAAAAAGTGTATACTGTGCTTTAGCGAGCGTACTGCAACATAAGAGTATAAAAAGTATTCCGTAATTTAGTATTTTCATGTGTTTCATCTTATAAAAACATTTTTGTAAAATCCCATGATAGCTTTAACATATAGTAACGTCTGATCGTATCATATCTTCTTTGCGTAAATACAGAGCTTGAGGCCGATCTGCTAAAGCCTTTATTTTGATTCAGAACATCATTAACTGTAAAATCTAAAATCAAAGATTCATTTTTCAAGAATTTCTTACTAACTCCTGGATGAAGTAAAAATTGATCAAACTTCTGGTCAAACGCTTTCGTTGCTGCCTCGTAAGTATAATCGTAGTTGGTATATACCTTAAGTGTTTTTGTAAAAAAGTATTCTACACTTCCAGAGGAACCGAATACAAAACCATTACTGTTTGTATTTTGCTGTAAGTTAGACTCCATAACACGGTATTGTGGACTTAGATTAATATTAAAGTTTAGCCCGGTTTTTGTATCACGAGTCAACGTGTAAGTAAAATTATAATTGGTTGTATTTACTTTATTCAGTTCACCATTGAAGAAATTATAATTTTCCGATGTTGACAATGATAATTGTGGCGAGTTACTCAATCCCAATTTTTTATTCAACTTAAAGTAATAACCGGACCAAAAATTAGCAGACAGATTAGTTTTTCCTATTATATTATTCCATTCGTAGGTATTTATACCATTAGCAGTAGTGATGTTCTGTGAAATAGGATCTTTTACAACATTTACGTTCCCTCCTACATATGCATAACTTCCTGTCAATAACTTAAATGTATTATAACCTAAGTTTATATTATGACTAAAAGATGGTTTCAAATTCTCATTCCCAATATAGCGATTCAATTGATCTGAGTTATCAAGTATCGGCTGGATTTGATTTAAAGCAGGTAGTTGATTACGTCCATTGTAATTAAACCACAACTGCTTACTTTTAGTAAATGAATAACCACCACCTAATGACGGATTATAAGTGAAAAAGTTTCTGGAAAACTGTTCTTTCGTATCGTTATTCCGTTGCTCTAAATCATCATTATTGAAACTATTCGTAAAATTTAATCTTAACTTTTCCGTTGTATAACCGAATGCCAGTTTATAATTACTGCTTGTTCTATTGAAATCATAATCATTACTAAAACGTTTATCCAGTTGATCATAATTTCCTGAAGAGGATTCATTAAACGATTCCACCAAAGAAGAACTTTTATTACTTTCGACACCACCTCCAATCGACATATTTAAAACTTTAGACAATGGTTCTGTATAGGTTAAAGATGCTCGGTTATTTGTTACCCTCTGTTCTCTGTTTTTTCGCTGATCAGTAATAGAATCTTGTCCAACATCATATTTACGAACTTTTGAATATAGAGACCCTCCACCAGTAGTTTCATCTTTCCTTGTCTCTCCACTAAATGTCAATGATCTTCCTTTTTTCTTAAATTTATGAGTAAACAACGCACTTAAATTAAATGCTTTCACCTTGTTGTCCGCAACTTCTCTTGTATTTTCAGTTGTTACTGTATCCAATTTTTCGGAAAATTGATACGCTTCGCGCTTATTATCAGACCAAAGATTCTTTTGCGATGCTCCTCCACGAATTGTCAATGTATTTAAGGAGTCAAAGTTAAGATCGTATTTCAAATTTACACGATGCTGATCATTTTCCGTATCTACTGTCTTTACAGTACGGCTGTTGATAAGACCACTCATCAAAGTTTCATCTTGACCATCACTACTGATACGACCATATTTATAGTTTATATTGACGTTATGCTTGTTTTTATCAAATTTGTCTGAAAAGTTAATGCCTGAATTAATTGCTCTTGGGACACCAATTACACCTTGGCCAGAGAATGGGTCGGTAAAACTTGACCAGGACATCGATCCATCATCACCATAACTTACTCCGGAATCGCCCCCATATTTCTCTGCATCTTGCCAATTCATCGACGTAGTACCATTGTTACCAAATAGACCATAAGCTGATATTTTTTGCGAACCTTTAAACTTATTAACCATCAGTTGCCCCATGTAGTATTTATCTGTTCCACCACCTACTAGCGCTTTACCAAACATACCATTTTTGGCTCCATCTTTTAATTTAACATTAATCGTTTGCTCTCGTTGACCATCATCCACTCCTGTACGTTCCGCTTGTTCTGATTTCTTTTCGTAGACCTGCACTTTATCAACCATGTCTGAACGTATGTTACGTGTCACTAATGTCGGATCATCGCCAAAGAATTCTTCCCCGTCTACTAAAACCTTTTTCACAGTTTTACCTTGTGCAGTAATCTTTCCCGATGCATCAACCGTAATACCCGGCAATACTTTCAATAAATCTTCAACTTTAGCATTTTTTTCCACTTTAAAGCTACCTGCATCATATTCTGTAGTATCTCCTTTAATAGTGATCGGAATGCGTCCTGTTACGATAACTTCTTGTAAAAGTTGCGCTGTACTTGTCAAACCAACCTTTAATGCTGAATAATCTTGATTTGGTAAAATTTCGGTATAATAGTCTCCATATTTGGGATAACTTACAATAAGTACTGCCTCACTTTGTACGGGTGTATTTAACGAAAAATTACCATTTTCATCAGATCTGGTAAAATCTAAAAGAATAGAGTCTTTGGCACTCAAGAGCATGACCGTTGCATTTGACAACTTCTGCTGATCTTTGGCATCACTAATTTTACCTTGAATTTTACTCTGAGCAAAGCAAAAGCTCACAAGCATCGGTAATAGCAACAACAAATGGAAAATCGTTTTTCTTTTCATCTAAAAACTATAATTATCACTTTGGTTAATAAAACTGCACAAATATATTGCATAGTTACCCCTATTAGATAGGCTTTCAATAGAAATGTTACAACTTTTTATAACTTTTTTTTAAATCCTTTAATTATGCCTCTAAAACCATAATTACCAAGGTGAAATTATAATGTTTTACCTATTTTTGTTTTAAATACATTCATACTATGCAAACTATACAAGAATATGTTGAGGCGAACAAACAACGATTTTTAGATGAGTTGTTTGATTTATTACGTCTTCCGTCAGTAAGTGCTGATCCAAAATTTAAAGGTGATATCGAAAAAACGGCAGAATTTGTAGCACAAAAGTTAAAGGAAGCTGGCGCAGATAATGTAGAAATCTGTCAAACAGCGGGTAATCCGATTGTATATGGAGAAAAAATTATCGATCCTGCTTTACCGACGGTATTAACCTATGGACATTATGATGTGCAACCTGCTGATCCATACGAATTGTGGGATACTCCACCGTTTGAGCCAACAGTACGTGATGGTAAAATTTACGCGCGTGGTTCTGCAGATGATAAGGGACAATTCTATATGCATGTAAAAGCATTTGAATATATGATGAAAAATAATGCACTTGCGTGCAATATTAAATTCATGATCGAGGGAGAAGAAGAAGTTGGTTCTGCTAACCTTGGAACTTTTGTAAAAGAAAATAAGGAAAAATTAAAAGCTGACGTAATTGTTATTTCTGACACATCGATGATCAGTCTGGAAACTCCATCTTTAGAAACTGGATTAAGAGGATTATCTTATGTTGAAGTTGAAGTAACTGGTCCAAATAGAGATTTACACTCTGGTGTTTACGGGGGCGCAGTTGCAAACCCAGCTACAATCTTAGCAAAATTAATCGCATCTCTACATGATGAGAACAATCATATTGCCATTCCAGGATTTTACGATGATGTCGTCGAACTATCTCAGGAAGAACGCGATGAGCTCAATAAAGCGCCATTCGAAATCGAAGCATATAAAAAAGATTTAGGTGTTCAAGAGCTATGGGGAGAAGAAGGATATTCAACAATTGAACGTACAGGTACTCGCCCGACTTTAGAAGTGAACGGTATTTGGGGAGGTTATATTGGTGAAGGTGCAAAAACTGTACTTCCTTCGAAAGCATATGCCAAGATTTCGATGCGATTAGTTCCAAATCAAAATTCACAGCGTATTACAGACTTATTTAAAAAACATTTCGAAGCAATTGCTCCCAAAAATGTACAAGTCGAAGTTAAACCGCATCATGGTGGCGAACCGGTTGTAACTCCAACTGATAGTGTCGCTTACAAAGCTGCTGAGAAAGCTTTAACGGACACATTTGGGGTAAAACCTATCCCAACCCGCGGCGGAGGTTCAATTCCTATTGTAGCCTTATTTGAGGAAGTTTTAGGCTTAAAAACTGTCCTTCTTGGTTTCGGATTAAATAGTGACAACCTACATTCTCCGAACGAGAAATATGGTATTGAAAATTATCTTAAAGGTATTTCAACTATTCCTTTGTTTCATAAATATTATGCTGCATTAAGTAAATAAATACCTGCACAAAATACAGAAAGGGGTTCGCTAATTTGAACCCCTTTTTTATTATATTGCTCTCCTTACGAAAAGCTATCTTGTATAAAAATATTATTGAATGATTAAAATTCTGAAGAAACTGCATCGCTATTTTTATTTTGCCAGTGTTTTTATTGTGTTCTGTTGTCTTTTTCCCATCATATGGCTATATGCAAGAAATGCATCCAAAAACTATAATCAAATCGCGTATCTCAGGAGATGGATGAGTCTCATCGGTTCATATGGTGCCGGTATTTTTTACCGCGTAAAGTTTGAAGAAAAAATTGACTGGTCCAAACCTTATATCCTCTGTGCTAACCATACTTCCGTTCTAGACATCACGGCGATGACTTTTATATCCCAGAAAGCTATTAGTTTTATTGGAAAAGCAGAGTTATTGAAAAACCCCGTAACACGCATATTTTTTAAAACAATTGATATCCCTGTAGATCGTAAGAGCAGAATGGCTTCTTTCAGATCTTTTAAAAAGGCTAATGAAATGCTTAAGGAGGGAAAATCTCTTGCCATTTTTCCGGAGGGAAAAATTGATGAGCAGTATCCACCTACTATACATCCTTTTAAATCTGGTGCATTTCGTCTGGCAATTGAGAATAATATTCCAATAATCCCGATTGTCATTGAAAATGCCTGGGAAATTTTATGGGATGACGGTCATAAATTAGGATCGCATCCAGGCATCGTAAAAGTGCAAGTATTTGCTCCGATTAATACAGATAATTATGATGAACAAAATGCTGCTGACTTAGAAAATTACGTTTACAATAAAATGCTTTCACATTGGAAATTGCAGAATAAATTGTAATTTGAACACCAAATTTAAACAAGTTTGCTATGGCTTCCGCAACATTAATTGAAATTCAAGAGATCGCTCGACAATATACAATAGGAACAGAGACTATTCATGCGTTAAAATCTGTTTCTTTAAATATAAAGAAAGGTGAATTTGTAGCTTTAATGGGTCCATCTGGATCTGGAAAGTCAACATTAATGAATATTTTAGGTTGCTTAGACACTCCTAATTATGGTGATTATATTTTAAATGGCATCAATGTCAGTGATATGACAGATGATGAACTGGCTGAAGTTCGGAATAAGGAGATTGGATTTGTTTTTCAAACATTCAACCTTTTACCCAAAAGCACAGCATTGGAAAATGTTGCACTTCCATTAATTTATGCAGGGATTAAGCAAAGTGTACGGGAGGAAAAAGCAACACAGGCTTTAAATAGTGTCGGATTAGGAAATCGTGTTGATCATCGTCCGAATGAGTTATCAGGTGGTCAACGCCAACGTGTAGCAGTTGCCCGTGCATTGATAAACAATCCATCCATTATTCTTGCGGATGAACCTACAGGAAATCTTGACACAAAGACTTCTATCGAAATCATGGGGCTTTTAGAAGAAATCCATTCTAAGGGAAATACCATCATATTGGTAACTCACGAGGAAGATATTGCACAGCATGCACATCGAATCGTCCGCATGAGAGATGGACTTATAGAAGCTGATTATCCAAATACAGATATCAAATCCGTTTCTCCAAGACTATCAGCATTAGAAGAAAAAGGTGATGATTTTGAAAATATTTAGAAAGATGAGCACAACGCTAGTGTATTTTTTCAAACTGAATATCAATTACTTAAATTGATGATAAAAAAATAAATGACAAATAACTTGCTAAAGACAAATTAAATTATATTTTTGCGAAAATTGAAAACTTAATCTGTTTTTATTATGTATTGGACATTAGAGTTAGCTTCACATTTAGAAGATGCCCCTTGGCCGGCAACAAAAGATGAATTAATCGACTATGGTATTCGTTCTGGTGCTCCTGTTGAAGTAATCGAAAATTTACAAGATTTAGAAGACGACGGTGAGCCTTACGAGAATATAGAAGAAATTTGGCCAGATTATCCTACAAAGGATGATTTCTTCTTTAACGAAGACGAGTATTAATAAAAAATGCCTTACATTGAATTGTAAGGCATTTTTTATACGATTTAATCCTTTTCACTAAATAGCAGTCTTATCACTATATGATAACATATCTTAAAAGTGCATGTATACTTTTGGCATTTCTGATTCCCAATATCAATTTTGCACAGGAAAACAGAGTTCCTGATTCCAATTTGGTTATTGTGAAAAAATTTGTCACTGCTCTTAATGACCCCAATATTGCTACAGATGTGATCTTAAGTCAGCACATCATCATCAACAAAAAGCTTACGGATGAATATTTTGAATATCTCGAAGCAAGTCTAAACGAAGTCCGTCTCAATATACAGATGAAAGATATTAGTCAAATTCAGTATCTCAACTATCATCAGCTTCCTAAAAAGGAAACTAGGGATATCGACTTAGAAGGAAAAAATGCGTCGAACATTTACTTTCTTAAAATAAAAGACAGGCTGATTGTATCCCTTTATCTTGAAGCAGACAAAATTGCATCCTTTACTTTAGTCTCAAAAGGAAATAATTTAGCACATTTTGTCACATATTAAAATTATTCACTAAATCACTTGCTTTTTTTAAAATAATCAACCATATTTGCTATTACAATAAAGAAATGAATATAAACGTATTAAATAAGTCTTGGTGGTGGCATAACAGTTAAACTGTTGTGGCAAAGAACTATTGCTTAGATTTATCTATACATCAAAATAGTAGGCTTGCCTTTTTAGGTAAGCCTTTTTTTATTTTAATAATACCATGAAAAAAATATTAGCGCATTTATTTGAATATAAATCATTCAGCAGAAAAGAGGCTTATGATATCCTCATCAATATCACAGAGGGCAAATATGATAGCCATCAAATCGCTGCATTCATGACAGCTTACGGCATGCGAAGTATCCGTGTGGAAGAACTTGGTGGATTTAGAGATGCGATGTACGATCTATGTCTTCAGCTTGACTTCAGCGGTTATGATTTAATCGATTTATGTGGTACAGGTGGAGATGGAAAAAACACTTTCAACATTTCTACATTAGCATCTTTTGTTGTAGCTGGAGCAGGTTATCATGTCGCTAAACATGGTAATATCGGCGTCTCATCGGGCTGTGGTTCTTCCAATGTTATGGAATATTTGGGCTATCAATTTACAAACGATAAAGGCGAGCTAAACAGACAACTGGATGAGGCCAACATTTGCTTCTTACATGCCCCTTTATTTCATCCTGCGATGAAGACGGTAGCACCTATTCGAAAAGCGTTGGCCGTTAAAACATTCTTTAACATGCTAGGCCCTTTGACCAATCCTGCGAATCCAAAATTTCAATCCGTAGGTGTTTTTAGTCTAGAGCTTGCAAGATTGTATGGATACCTCTATCAAGATTCAGTAAAACAATATTCGATTATACATGCACTGGATGGATACGATGAGATATCACTTACAGGTGATTTCAAAGTTATAACCAATGCTGGAGAAAAATACTACAGTATTCCTGAACTTGGCTTTGATATTGTTGCACCAGCTTCTTTAGCTAGTGGGGAAACAATCAATGAAGCGGCAGACACATTTTTGAAAATTATAAGCAATGATGGCAATGACATTCAAAATAACGTAGTACTTACAAATGCCGCCTTTGCTATCAATACATTTGATCCGCAAAAAACATTTGCAGCTTGTTTGGCCGAAGCAGAAGAATCACTTAAAAGCGGAAGAGCATTCAATAGTTTCAAAAAACTTATAAATAAATAACATGAGCTTAAAAATTAAAGTTTGTGGCATGAAAGATCTGGATAATATGCTAGATCTCATTAAATTACCGATCGATTATATGGGTTTGATTTTCTATGAAAAATCAAAACGATATGTCAGTGCTTTGGATGCCCATTTTATAAAGGCAATCCCAGGAATAAAAAAAATAGGTGTTTTTGTAAATGCCAGCGAGCAGGAAATTCTACAAAAAATCAGTGATTACGGATTAGCCGGAATTCAGTTACATGGTCATGAGGATCCTGATTTTTGTCTTAGGTTAAAATCTAAAGATATTCTTGTCATCAAATCTTTTGGCATTGACGAAAACTTTGATTGGCAATCTCTCAACGCATACGAATCGGTTGCTGATTATTTTTTATTTGACACTAAGACTAGTAACCATGGTGGTTCGGGAATACACTTTGACTGGGATTTATTGAGGAACTACCCCTTAGAGAAACCCTATTTTTTAAGTGGTGGTTTAAGTGCTGAAAATATAAGAGAGGCAAGCCAGATTTCCGATCCTCGTTTATACGGTCTCGATTTAAATTCAAAATTTGAATTTAAGTCAGGAATAAAAAATGTAGAATTATTAGAACAGACATTGAAAAACATGAATTATGAGCAAGTACCAGGTTAATGAAAAAGGATATTATGGTCAATTTGGAGGTGCTTACATTCCAGAAATGCTATACCCTAATGTAGAAGAACTGCGTCAAAAATATTTAGATATTATTCAAGAACCCAGTTTTCAGGAAGAGTTTAATCAACTTCTAAGAGATTATGTGGGTAGACCATCACCTTTATACTATGCAGGCCGTCTATCCGAGAAATATGGGAGTAATATATATTTAAAAAGAGAAGATCTAAATCATACAGGTGCTCATAAAATAAACAATACAATTGGTCAAATCTTACTTGCACAGCGACTAGGAAAGAAAAGGATCATAGCTGAAACGGGAGCTGGGCAACACGGTGTTGCTACTGCTACTGTATGTGCACTAAAAGGATTAGAATGTGTGGTCTACATGGGCGCCATCGATATTGAGCGCCAAGCACCAAATGTTGCCAGAATGAAGATGATGGGAGCACAAGTAGTACCAGCACAATCGGGAAGCAAAACTTTAAAAGATGCTACTAACGAAGCTTTACGAGATTGGATAAACAATCCCGTTGACACACATTATATCATTGGTTCTGTAGTAGGGCCTCACCCCTATCCAGATATGGTTGCTCGTTTTCAGTCTATCATATCTGAAGAAACAAAAAAACAGCTCTTAGAAAAAACAGGCAAATCCAATCCTGACTATGCAATAGCATGTGTAGGTGGAGGATCGAATGCTGCAGGTATGTTTTATCACTTTGTAGATGAAGAATCAGTAAAGCTGATTGCTGTAGAAGCTGCTGGATTGGGTGTTGATTCTGGCGAGTCTGCCGCAACAACGGCACTTGGAAAAGAAGGTGTATTACATGGGAGCCGATCATTGCTGATGCAGACTCCAGATGGACAGGTTATAGAACCATACTCCATATCTGCGGGATTAGACTATCCTGGAATTGGTCCACAGCACGCCTGGTTATTTAAATCCGGACGCGGCAATTATGTGAGCGTGACGGATAAAGAGGCAATGGAAGCAGGATTGTTGCTCACAAGACTGGAAGGAATTATTCCTGCTATTGAAAGTGCTCATGCTTTAGCATACTTAGAAAAAATGGATTTAAAACCAGATGATACTGTGGTCATCTGTCTGTCAGGACGCGGAGATAAGGATCTGGACAATTACATGAAATATTTTGGCTTTTAAACGATGAGAAAAATAAAAAAAACAGGGGATCAAGGTCTCTTATCGATATATTATACTGCTGGTTACCCAACACTTGATAGCACAGTAACTATTGCCAAAAAGCTGGAGGAATCAGGTGCTGATTTTTTAGAAATCGGTTTCCCTTATTCAGATCCTGTTGCCGATGGCCCCACTATTCAACATAGCTCCGAGGTTGCTTTAAAGAATGGCATGACAGTAGAAATTCTTTTTGAACAATTGAAAGAGTTACGTAAGCATGTGACCATTCCCGTATTTTTAATGGGTTATGTAAACCCTTTATTACAATATGGTGTGGAACGCTTTTGTGCTGACTGCAAAAAGGTGGGTATTGACGGAATAATTGTACCGGACTTACCGATGTATGAATATGAAGAACTTTATAAAGATACATTTGAAAAGAATGACGTTGCCAATATTTTTATAGTGACCCCACAGACTTCAGAAGAACGTATTAGAAAGATTGATAAACTTTCCAATAGCTTTATCTACTTGCTCTCCTCTAATGCAACTACAGGGACAGAACTGAATGTAGGAGACACAACAACTGCTTACTTCCAGCGAATAAAAGATATGCAGCTTGAAAATCCAATTGCAATCGGATTTGGCATTTCAAATAAACAATCTTTTGAACAAGCTACATCGTTTGCCACAGGAGCTATTATAGGTACAGCATTTGTGAAACTACTAACGAAGGACAATTACTTAGATGAAATTCCTAATTTTATTAAATCAATAAAAGGTTAAAACAAAAAATAGTCCTTGCTCCATCAAGGACTATTTTTATAAACTTCTACTAACTGAACAAAAATTGTAGCAATAATATGACAACAAGAATGCTTAAGAGAGCAAGTTGTTTATTAGCTTTGTCGAAATGAAACAGTTGATCATACTTATCTTGATTTTTCACTATTCCCTTACGGCGACTAGTGCAACTGTGTACTTTCATTTTTGTCATGGAGAAACGCAATCCATCTCCCTCAATAAAGACGAGGCCTCACATGCAGAATGTGCATTATGCAAAAAAAATGATGCCTGCCATAAAACTCCTGTTTCGGAAGAGCATAAATCAACTGAAGATAATAAATGTAAAAATGTTTCTGTCGATTTAAAAAACGTCGACGACAATCATTTTTCATCGGATAGTGCAAAGGTTTATCCGGTTATCAGTCCAGCCATTCTGGTATTAAACTGGATTATTATAAATCAAAACTACTTTGAAAACATTGCCAATTCCAAATGTGTTTTCGCGTCAAATAAACCGATATCGGCAACTGATATTTCTCCTTATTTGATAAACTGTAACTTCAGAATCTGATTTTTAAATTTTTTAATAGGTCTTTTAAAGACAACCAAGGTCACACTTTAGCGATAAAAGCTGAAGTATACTACTATTTCAAAATTTTAAAAAAATCATGAAACAAATATTAAAATACGCACTTATACCCCTATTTATTTTTCTTGCAAATACTTCGCTGAAAGCCACTTCTTATATTGCTAAACAAGACAGTACGGTCACATTACATGTCGCTGGAAACTGCGGTATGTGTAAAAAACGTATTGAAAAAGCAGCCAATCTTCCGGGTGTGTCGAACGCCGTATGGAGTGAAGATACTCAGAAACTGTCCTTAACATATAGTGCTAAAAAATCAACATTAGAAACGATTAAAAAAAGCATTGCGGCTGTCGGACATGATGTTGAGAATGTACGAGGAAACGATAAAGCATATGCCGAATTACATGAATGCTGCTTATATCCTAGATTAGAAAAAGTTCAAGCTTCGCCATTAACAGTTAGTGCTACCACAAACAATAGTAGTGCTACAACAATCGTTTCTGTTGATAGCACAACCACTATGCATGTAGCAGGAAACTGTGCTTTATGTAAAAAAAGAATCGAAACTGCGGCAACTATTAATGGTGTTACATCAGCAATCTGGGATGTAAACACAAAAGAGCTGGTCGTAAAACATAATCATCAAAAAGCACCTTTAGAAGAAATAAAAAAGAGCATTGCTGCCGTTGGACACGATGTAGACAATGTACGTGCCGATGATCAAGTATATGAACAATTACATGAATGTTGTTTATATCCGAGAATGGAAAACGGTAAAATTACGGATGTAAAAGCAAAGAAAGATGATCATCATGATCACAACCACATTTTAACGGGCGTAGTTGTTGAAGAAAATGAAAAAGGAGACCTCAATCCAATCACAGGTGTTAATATCCATTGGTTAGAAGATAAAAGCAAAAATGCAAGAACAAATGAAAATGGTGTTTTCAAATTACAGCATCATGGAAATTTTAAGAAGATCGTTGTGAGTTTTGCAGGTATGCAATCGGATACGATTACTATAAAAGACTTGCATGAAGTATTGATGATAAACGCAAAAAGCCATGTCTTATCTGAGGTGGTAGTAACAGGAAGCAGAAGATCAAACTTCATCAATCGAATGAATCCTGCACGTGTAGAGGTATTAACAACTAAAGAACTATTTAAAGCTGCATGTTGTGATTTAAGTGAAAGTTTCGAAACAAATGCTTCTGTTGATGTCGTAAGTAATGATGCTGTAACAGGTTCTAAACAGATTCAAATGCTAGGATTAAGCGGTATATATACACAGCTTACTGTAGAGAACTTACCTGGCCCTAGAGGCTTAGCAGCCCCACTAGGTTTAAATTCGATATCTGGAAGCTGGATCGAATCTATTCAAATTGCAAAAGGCATTGGTTCTGTTGCAAATGGATATGAAAACATGGCTGGACAAATTAATGTTGAACTTAAAAAACCGCAAAATTCGGACAGACTTTATTTCAATGCCTATGCAAACAACATGGGAAGAACAGATGTAAACTTAAATTTAGCTCAAAAAATAAACAACAATTGGTCTACCGCTGTCCTGTTACATGATAATTTCATGTATAATAAAACAATGAATTTCAGCGATAACGGTTTTCGTGATATCCCTGTTGGAAACCTCTTTTCCGGAGTAAACCGTTGGAACTACGAAAACGGAAAAGGCTTCATGGCACAGTTTGGAATTAAATATTTAAATGATGACCGTACAGGTGGTCAAACAGATTTTAACAAAAAAACAGATAAAGGAACTACCAATAGATATGGTCTAGGTTTTGATATTGAAAGAATCGAAGGTTTTGCTAAAATCGGCTATGTATTTCCAGAAAACAGACACCGCAGTATAGGTCTACAACTTGCAGGTTCAAACTATAATCAAAAAAGTTATTTTGGTCTAAAAAATTATAATGGTGAACAACAGAATGGATATGCCAATTTGATATTTCAAGATGTTCTCGGAACTGTAGCTCACAAATACCGTGTGGGAGCTTCGGTAAATTATGATAACTATGATGAGTTATATCTGGATGTTCAGAATTTTAAGAGAAAAGAAACTGTTTCCGGTGCTTTTGTAGAATATACTTTCAGTCCAAATGAAAAATTTGATGCCGTCGTAGGTTTAAGACAAGATTATAACTCATTGTACGGTTGGTTTACTACACCTCGTTTAAATTTACGTTATGCACCTTTTACAGGTAATACAATGCGTTTAAGTGCTGGTAGAGGGCAAAGAACGGCTAACATTATTGCCGAAAATATGTCTGCACTAGCAAGTAGCCGTACATTAATTATCAAATCTCCAGACAATTTTAAAAATGCTTACGGATTAGATCCTGAAGTTTCTTGGAATACTGGCTTTACAATTGATCAAAGTTTCAGATTGTTCAACAGAGAGGCAACTGCATCGGTTGAGTTATTTAGAAACAGTTTTGAAAATCAGGTCGTAGTTGACTATGAAAACCCTAGAGAAATATCTTTTTATAACTTAACAGGTAAATCATATTCAAATAGTCTTCAGGCAGAATTACGTTTCAATCCTCTTCCTCGTTTAGAAACAAGACTTGCATATCGTTTACTCGATGTTCAAACTGACTTTGAAAGTGGTAGAAAAAGTAAACCGCTATTGGCTAAGCACAGAGGTTTTACTAATCTAGCTTATACATTACCTTCATCAGGATGGAGCTTTGACTATACCTTAAATATTGTAGGAGATAAAAGAATACCTTCAACAATAGAAAACCCAGTTGCATATCAGGTAGCAACAAAATCAAATGCTTATGTAACGATGAATGCGCAGGTAAGTAAAGATTTTGGGAAAAATAAAAACTTCACAATTTATGTTGGTGGTGAAAACTTAACAAATTATTTCCAACATAATCCAATTTTAGGAGCAGATGATCCATTTGGATCTTACTTTGACACGTCTCTATTATGGGGACCATTAACGGGAAGAATGTTCTACACCGGTGTAAGATTTCATATCAACTAAAATAAAAAGGGAACCAAGTTAGCGGTTCCCTTTTTTATTTTAGTTTCTTTAGTTCCTGATAGAGTCGAGCTGTTGGCAATCCTACCACATTTGTATATTCTCCCTTGATACTTTTGATCCCGATACGACCTATCCACTCTTGTATTCCATAAGAGCCCGCTTTATCAAATGGCTCATATTTTTCAATATAAAAATTAATTTCATCATCACTAAGCGGATAAAATTCTACTTCAGTGGATTCCGAAAAAGTAATTAATTTTTCATCTTCCAGAATACAAACTGCAGTAATTACTTCGTGGATATCACCAGATAACATCTTTAACACGTGAAAAGCTTCCGCTTTACTTTTGGGTTTTCCTAATATTTTTTGATCAGAGGTAACAACAATAGTATCTGCAGTAATGATTACAGCCCCTTCAAAATCATTAAGAAAAGCCTCAGCTTTTTTTGTCGCAATGGCCTTCACTACCGCTATAGGTTTTAGAAGTTCATCGACAACTTCATCCGTCTCGCGGACCACCACTTCAAACTTCAAACCCAATTCACTTAACAATTGGCTTCTTCGCGGCGATTGAGAGCCCAGTATTATTTGTCTATTCTCTAAATTTATCATTACTTATATACTTTTGACTGTTGTATCCATTTGCCATTTACCCTGAATTTTTAATACTTTTTCCATGACATCTCGTACAGCCCCATCACCACCAATTTTTGGAGAAATATAATGGCAAATTCCTTTAATTTCCTCAATAGCATCAGCAGGACATGTGGCTAGACCAGCCAGTTTCATACAGTCAAAGTCTGGCATATCATCTCCCATATAAAGGATATCTTCAAAATTCAGGCTCAGTGAAGCCAGGACTTCATTCAGCTTTCCAATCTTATCGGAGATTCCTGAATGAATTTCTTGAACACCTAACCCCTTTAGTCTTTTAACAACACCAGTAGAATTTCCACCTGTAATAATGATGATTGGATAACCCCGCTTAACAGCTAACTGCATGATATAACCATCCTTAATATTAAAAGTGCGCAACTGTTCACCAGCCTCATTGACCAGCACACGCCCATCAGTCAACACACCATCCACGTCCAATACAAAAGCTTTCACTTTTTTAAGATTATCAAAAATCATAGCTGTTTTCTTTCAAAAATAAGTAATATATAATTCGAAATACAATACAAAATAATACAAAATTTACAGCTATTAAGACAACTTATTATTACAAATAGACAAAAAATCATATTAATGTCACAACACATATTGTGGAGACAACTTTAATTCAAAAACATTTGGAATAAATAGGTTTTTTGATGTATCTTTGTAGGAGATAATTAAGGTTATCTATTGCAGGGGAATAATGATGAATGACATCAAGAAATATTTGAAATGACATTCACATAACATAATATCAAATGTTTATCATTAATTTTGCTGTATCAAATCACTACTTAAAAACAGTGATTATTAAAAATGTCTTTTCATAATTTAGGTTTATAATTGGTTAGTAACAAACCCTGGTGCCCATCACCAGGGTTTTGTTTTTTAAACAACTAGCAAGACAAAAAAATAGCTGCAAATAAACTATTTACAGCTATAATTCCTTAAAAAAACGTTATTATCTTGGAAGTGATTTGAAATCAATATTAGGCTTCACTCCTGTTGCTTTTCTAATAAATTTACTACCAAACGGAACATACTTATTAAAGAACCCAAAATTCTTTAAATAAAACCCTTTCTCATTTACGCCACCAGCATAGTCCATACGGTAACCTTTACGGCCAGTATTATCAATGGTAAATCTACCTTCAGTACATTCATACCAGTCTCCTTTGTCATCGGCTACCCATTGATTTGAAAACTGTACCTCCCGTTGATAAATACCTTGATCAGGGTTAAAATTTTCTAGGAAAGAATGAAAGCCTGTTAAATATTGATTCGTCTGAGGACGTTCAAATTCGGCTATAATTTGCCATTTACCTATTTCAGGCGCATAAAACCAAGCAGTATAAGCAGTATAATTATTTGCAATAGGTCTACCTCGCAATAAGAATTTATAAGTACTTCCGGCTTTCCAATTAAATTTCAAATAGCTTTGTCCACCAGAGCCTTCGTTTCCGAATTCGCCGGTATGAACAGTTTGACCTTTTGTTTTCAAAATTATCTTATGGTCATCAGGAATTTCTTTAGGATCATCTGTTGTAAAAGGACTCCATACGGAGAATAAGACACGACGTTCTGTACTGCTATTTACCTGCATACCAAAATATCCTACATTAAAACCATTGGACATAAAATAAGATCCTTCCACATCACTACCCTTTGGAACAGTAACTTCGTTATAATAATATTCTATATTCTTATCTTTCGGTTGCTGATATCCCATGTGGGTCGACGGCCCTCTTCTACCCCAGTAGAAGAAATTATCTTCATTATCTTTAACATAGTTCATCTGACCATCGGAAGCTGTTCCTTTCAAAACGTAACCACCTATTGTCGGATACAATGAAGCTATAGTTTTTGCTTTTAATTCAATTGCGTGATATCCGGTATCCGCAATACTAAAATCAGCAACATTGATCAGTCCTTTTTGATTCGGTTCTATTGTTACATCAACGCTTTTACCAGCGAATGTAAAAGTGAATTTCCCACCAGCATTGGCTTCAAGTACCTGAACGGAAAGATTTACCTGACCCGTTTTACCAAAGCGAACAAATGTTTTTACTGTCCGTTTATTGTCTTTCCAATTTTCAATCTTTCCATTCTTTACAATAGATTCTCTATGATTGCTATTCGGATACTCCCAACTATTACCTCCAATAGGGACAAAATTCTCTTTTCCCGATGTCAAAGACTGTGCGTAAGCTAGCGTCAGATTCAAAGAAAGGAAGAGAAATAATAACTTTTTTATTGATTTCATGTTTATAATAATTAATTATAGCACTAAATATAATGATAGGAATAGGAATATAGAACAGTCCAAAATATTTAAAAAAAAACAACCGATTGCATTTTAACTGCAATCGGTTGTTGATTCGTATAAAAAATCTGTTACATCAGCTTTTAATCTTTCTGCTGTCCTCTGGTATCATGTCCAGGTTTGGAAATAGAAGTTCGCATGTCTGTATCTGCCTGTATATTTTGCATCTTATAATAATCCATTACACCCAAATTTCCATTTCTAAAAGCTTCCGCCATAGCTAATGGCAACTGTGCTTCGGCCTCAATAACTTTCGCTCTTGCTTCCTGTGCCTTGGCACGCATCTCTTGTTCACTTGCAACAGCCATTGCTCTCCGCTCTTCTGCTCTTGCATTAGCAACTTTCAAATCAGCTTCAGCTTGATCTGTCTGCAATTTTGCTCCTACGTTTTCACCGATATCTATATCTGCAATATCAATAGATAATATTTCAAATGCCGTACCGCTATCAAGTCCTTTTGAAAGAACAGTTTTAGAGATTCGATCTGGATTTTCTAAGACCTGCTTATGACTTTCCGACGAGCCTATCGTTGTTACGATACCTTCACCGACGCGCGCTAAGATAGTTTCTTCGCCGGCACCACCAACTAATTGATTGATATTGGCGCGAACAGTTACTCTTGCTTTCGCTATTAATTGAATTCCATCTTTAGCAACAGCTGCCACTGGAGGTGTATTAATAACTTGAGGATTTACTGATAACTGCACAGCATCAAATACATCACGACCAGCCAAATCAATAGCTGTAGCGAGCTTGAAACTCAAAGGAATATTTGCCTTATCGGCGGATATTAAAGCTTTAATTACTCTATTAACATTTCCCCCCGCCAAATAATGGGTTTCAATTTCATTAGATGTGATGTTTAGTCCTGCTTTTGTTGAGATTATCATTGCGTTAGTGACCAAAGAAGGTGGTACTTTACGTAATCGCATCAAAACCAAGTTCAATAAACTAATTTTAACATTAGAAAGCTGTGCGGTAAACCAAAGATTTACAGGTAATAAATAAAGCAATAGAAACAAGGCTACAATACAGCCTATAATCATTAAAGCGAAAGAAAAATTTGGATCCATTTGATTAGATTAATTAAATAGTAATTGTCTTAAAGATATCAAATAATGATCAAACATGAGCCAAAACAATTTAAAAAGAGTAAATAAAGTAAAATCCAACCAAACTCAACTTCCAAATATTAACCTCAAAAACTACGAGTACTTCCTCATTTTTTTACTACTTTTACTTAGAACTAGCATTGATTTCTAATTTGCCACTTTTCCCTTAAAAATTATTGAAACACGCTAAAGAACAGCTTTCTTTGACGCATTTGAATGATAAAAAAGGAATCAAAAGAAATCAGAAAATTATTATGCTATTACTCTAATGTCAATTAGCGTATTATTTTAACGTGTTATCAAAAAATATTACTCTTATATCAAGATGAAAAAGCTACGTTTTCAACAACAACTCATCATTGGAATTATATTTTCATTTCTAATCATACTTTCGGCATCGTTATTATTTTTCATCCAATTGGATAAAAGTACGGCTCATGAACAAGACCTTATACAAAAAGCAGAAGCAAAGTTTGATCTTATCGATAATATCAAGAATAGTGTTGCCCGAGTAAATGATGCAAAACTTAAGTTTTATACAGAAAAAAATGCAAGTGTATTTGCACCCTTTGCTGGTGAAATAACTGTGGTCCTTGAAACTATAAAAAACTTAAGCAAAAAGGACAGCTACTATACATTTGATGCTAACAAGCTAAATAATTTAAAAAATACCATTTTAGATTTCTATGACTTCGAGCGAGCCATCTCGTTAAGTAAGGAAAACAAATTTAAAGCGCTAAATGTAAACAATAAACGAGCTGATATTCAAAATCAGATTTCTATAATCTCCAAAGACTTAATCGATAAAAGAAAAGAATTAATTAAAAAATCAACAGATAGATTAGAAAATATCAGGTATTTAACTTACTTTTTAGTTTTTGTGGGTCTAGCAATCATGATCTATATATTCATCATTGTTCTTAATGTTTTTAAAACATTAAAAAAGAGTATAATTGATGAAAAGAAGTCCAATACAGCCCTTTTAAAATTAACCTCTAAAGTTGAACAAGACAACTCCATTTTAAATAACATCAACACTTTAGACCACAACCTTCGAGGCGATTTTAATGAAAAACAAATTGCAACGATAGGACTCGATAATATCTGTAAAACGACTTCCTCTCTTGCTGGTACAGTATATGTCAAAAAAGAAAATAGCACCCTTTTTTCCCTATTAGCAAATAAAGGAATCCCATTAGATGTCCCTATTAAAACTTTTATTTCAGAAGGAGATGGGATACTCAGTGATGTGATTAATAATCAAAAATTAACGATCATTCGCGATGTAAATGCAAACAAATATCAGATTGCGTCTTCGTTAATTGATCAATTTGAAACTAATCTCTATCTTATTCCGATCGTATATGAAGAAGAATCTATTGGTATAATTGAATTAGTATGTCCAAAAGACAAAAAGAATGAAAATGAAAATATTGAATATTTACACCGCGTTAGCAAAATATTAGCTGTTAGTTTGAAAGTTGCGCAGGCGCATTCAAAGATGGCGGAACTCTATGAAGAATTACAGCAACAAACGGAAGAATTAGAAGCCCAACAAGAGGAACTGAGAACAACGAATGAGGAATTAAGTTATAAAACGAATTTGCTAGAAGCATCCGAAGAGGAATTGAGAGTACAGCAAGAGGAGCTCGTACAAACCAATAATGAACTGGATGAAAAAGCTAAATTACTACAGGAGCAGAATAATGAATTAGAAAAAGCAAAAGATAACATTGCTTTAAAAATCAAAGAGGTCGAGTCAGCCTCAAATTACAAATCAGAATTCATGGCAAACATGAGCCATGAATTGCGTACGCCTTTAAATAGTATTTTAATATTAGCAAAATTATTACAAGATAATAAACTAGACAATCTAACTAGTGAACAAATCAAATATGCCAGTGTGATCCATAATGCAGGAACTGATTTACTTCATTTAATCAATGACTTACTTGATCTTGCTAAGATAGAATCGGGCAAAGTGGAACTGGCACAAGAGAACATTGACAACAAAGATCTCATCGATTATATCTTAAATTTCTTCAAGAATACTGCGGAAGACAAAGGAATAAATTTCAAGATAGCTCTTTCTCCCGATGTGCCTACTCATTTTTATTCGGATGAATATCGGATCCAGCAGATCTTGAAAAACTTACTATCAAATGCTTTCAAATTCACCAATCCTAATGGAAATGTAACACTTCATATTGATATAAATAAGGGTGATGAACTTACTTTTAAAGTTATCGATTCTGGAATTGGCATTGCTGCTGATAAACAAAAACTCATATTCGAAGCTTTTAGACAAGAAGATGGTTCTACAAGCCGCAAATATGGTGGAACTGGTTTAGGATTATCAATATGTAGAGAAACTGCAAAATTACTAGGTGGTCGAATCACATTATCGAGTGAAATCGGAGTAGGAAGCACCTTTATCTTTACATTGCCACTACGTACTGCACCTGGTACCATTCAAACACTTAAATCTAATGAGGAACATACGGAAAAAATAATCCCGTCCACTGAAACCGATGATTCAATACTGTTACCAGAAAATAAAGATATAATTCGAAATCCGGATGACCTGAATACCTTGTTGATCATTGAAGATGATTTGATTTTTGCAGAAATACTAAAGGATTATGCCGAAGCATATCATTACCGTGTCATACTTGCCCATGACGGAGAAGAAGGATTAGAAAAGGCAATGGCACTAAGACCAAAGGCGATTATTTTGGATATTATGCTTCCTAAAATTGATGGCTGGAATGTACTCAAAGTTTTAAAAGCAAATCGGGAGACCTCCTCAATACCTGTACATATGATGTCTGCGGGCACCTATTTGGACAATGAACCAATCAATGCTGGAGCAATTGGATTTATGGCTAAGCCCGTTTCTGAAAAAACTCTTCAAAACACGTTTGAAAAAATTCAATCCATGCTTTCAAATGTTATGAAAAGAGTTTTACTTATTGAAGACCAAAAAGTACAAAGCGATTTTATTAAGCACGGGCTAAAAGATGAAAAACTAACCGTAGATCAAGCCTATGATGCCAATAAAGCTCTTGAATTATTGAAGAATAAAGCGAATAATTACGATTGTATTATTTTAGATTTAAATCTTCCAGATAAATCAGGGTTAGAATTACTAGACGAAATAAAATCCTTAGAGACATACAATGAAACTCCTATCATCATCAACACGGCGATGGAATTGACCTCTGAACAGACTACTAGAATTTTAAAACACTCACAAGCTATGGTTTTAAAATCTGCCAAGTCAAACGACAGATTAGTAGACGAAGTACGCCTTTTCCTGAATAAAATTGACCAGAAAACAGAAAATAAATCGAGGATAATTGATAAAGCAAATGATTTTCAACTTGAAAAAACATTAGAAAACAAAACAATTTTATTAGCAGATGATGATATGCGAAATATCTTTGCGTTAACAAGTGCATTTGAAAGTTTAAATATTCATGTTGAAATTGCCAATAATGGTCAGGAAGCGCTTGATATTCTCAATTTAGAAAATAACATTGATCTGGTATTAATGGATATTATGATGCCCGTTATGGATGGATATGAAGCCATTGCCAATATCCGTAAAAATAAAAAGTATCAGGAGTTACCCATCATTGCCATAACAGCAAAAGCGATGAAAGGTGATAAAGAAAAAGCTATCGAAGCGGGTGCCAATGACTATGTCAGTAAGCCTATTGATATTGACAAATTAATTTCATTGATCCGTGTTTGGGTTAGTTAAATAGAATTAGATATGTTAGACTATTCCGAATTAGACGACGTTATAGAAATCATAAAAAATTTCCATGGATTAGATATCTCTGGATATTCAAAAGCATCTTTAAAAAGACGAGTTACCCGCATCATGGATATTAATAAACTGGATGTCGTTGGTCTTAAATCAAATCTGATCAATCAGGAAGGTTTTATACATTATTTCATCCCAGAAATGACGGTAAATGTTACAGAGATGTTTCGGGACCCCGACTTTTATTCATCTGTAACCACAAAACTGTTCCCCTATCTGGAAACTTATCCACATATAAAAATATGGAGTGCTGGCTGTTCTACAGGCGAAGAAGTTTATTCCCTAGCTATCTTACTAAAAGAAGCTAATTTACTCAACAGATCGTTTATATATGGTACTGATATTAATTCGCAGGTTATAGAAAAAGCAAAAAAAGGTATTTACACCTTAACAAAGCTTAAGGAGTATTCCGAAAATTATATTAAAACAAAAACTGAACATTCTTTATCCGAGTATTATACCGCGATGTATGATGCGGCCACCATTCAGAATGATCTAAAAAAAAATATACTATTTTCTATTCACAATTTAATTTCTGATGGTGTTTTTAATGAATTTCAATTAATTACATGTAGAAATGTATTAATCTACTTTGATCTTAAATTACAAGAAAAAGTTCTTGATCTTTTTTATGATTCTTTGTGCAAATTAGGATTTCTATGCTTAGGATCAAAAGAATCCCTAATCAACTATAAGCACGCAAACCGATTCAAGTTAATTGATAAAAAAAACAATATCTATCAAAAAATAGCGTAAGAAATATCATATGGAATAAGCTATTTCGTAAGCGGGCGAGATCCAGTACATAACAAAGATTTCATTAACGCTATAAACGAGCTTAATAATAACACTAAAACGAACACGCATTAAAAAAATTAGCCGTATATGAATAAGGGCAATAAAATATTACTGTTGGGAGGATCTGCCGGAGGTTTTGGTGTGATTTTAAATCTATTAAAATCAATACCGAAGAACTTTCAGATTCCAATACTTGTAATCGTTCATCGTAACCCAAAATTTGAATCTAATTTTGAGCAAGTTTTAAAAAAAAACTATGCCCTACAAATTAAATCGGCTGAAGATAAAGAACAGATTCAAGGAGGAAAGGTTTATTTTGCGCCCCCTGGTTACCATTTATTGATAGAACCTGATTTCAAACTTGCATTAGATAATTCAGAACCCGTCCAATTTTCAAGGCCTTCGATTGATGTCACATTTGAATCAGCATCCGAAGTTTATAAAGAGAACTGTATCGCAATTTTGTTTTCGGGAGCGAATCAAGATGGTGCAAAAGGCTTATTAGCAATTAAAAATAGGGGCGGAATATGTATAGTACAACATCCAGATTCTGCAGAAGTTCCTACAATGCCTCAAGCCGCTATCGATTTACATGCTCAACATCATATTTATACAACAGAAGAAATTGTAAAGTACATTGATCATTTAAATGGACTAGTATAATGAAGAATATAAACTTATTAATAGTTGATGATAAAATTGAAAATCTCATTAGCCTTACAGCATTATTAAATGATATTGTAGGTATCAATATTATCAGTAGTCAAGATCCTAATGAAGCACTTCGTATCTGCTATAAACAAAACATTGATATTGCATTGGTTGATGTACAAATGCCAGACATTAATGGGTTCGAATTTGTGGAGCTTATCAAGCATAATCCGAAAACCAGCCACATTATTGCCATCATGG
Source organism: Sphingobacterium sp. B16(2022) (assembly GCF_012030425.1). Classification (GTDB taxonomy): domain Bacteria; phylum Bacteroidota; class Bacteroidia; order Sphingobacteriales; family Sphingobacteriaceae; genus Sphingobacterium; species Sphingobacterium anhuiense. Next base: position 138,672 of record NZ_JAAUVN010000006.1, read on the forward strand.
TTACGGCTATATCTAAAGAGGAAAAATATCTCATTCAAGGATTGAACAGTGGGGCTGTCGACTACCTTTATAAACCGCTAAGTCCTGAAATCACCATTGCTAAAGTAAAATCCTTTATTCAGCAGGTGCAAACTCAAAACGAGATTAAAGAAAAAAATCAGGCTTTAGAGAACTCCAAAGAAGAACTTATACGAGCAAAGGAAGAGGCAGAATTAGCCCGAAAATCCAAAGAAACTTTTCTAGCAAATATGAGTCATGAAATTAGAACACCAATCAATGGTGTGATGGGGATCGCTCAAATGTTAAAAAACTCACCGCTTTCACTTGAACAACAAGATTGGGTCAATAAGTTAAATAGTGCATCGCTCAATTTACTTAATATCGTAAATGATATTTTAGATCTTTCCAAATTTGATTCCGGAATGATGAAACTAGAAATTGAACCCACCTCCGTACATGATATAACAGACGACCTCAAAAATCTATTTGTACATAAAGCGATTCATCAAGGTCTAAATTTTTCTATTTATATCGATGAAAAAATAGATAGTTTTTTCTTAGCAGATCCATTGCGATTAAAACAAATTCTCACCAATTTCATATCAAATAGTTTCAAATTTACTGCAGAAGGCAGTATCACTTTAAATATCAATTTAATTGATAGCAATGTTTCAAAACTTCACCTACAATTTCAAGTTACCGACACTGGAATAGGTATACCGGAACATTCTTTGGAGAAAATCTTTTTTGCATTCGAACAGGGTGAGGATGGAATCACGAAAAAATTTGGAGGAACAGGTCTTGGTTTAGCAATTGTGAAAAAACTCTCCATATTGTTAGGAGGAAAAGTTACTGCTGTTAGTACTTATGGAAAAGGGAGTAAATTTACATTTGACTGCTGGTTTGACAGAACAAATGCAGTCACAAAGTCTAAACCTGAAAAAATACTATACTCAGAACTCAAAAGTTTCGATAATTTAAAAATTCTAGTGGCAGAAGACAATGAATTGAATAGTTTCATGCTTGCTAATATCCTCAGAACTTGGAACTGTGAAATTAAAACTGCGAATAATGGTAAAGCCGCACTTGAAAAGGTAGAAAGTGAAGATTTTGACATTATTTTCATGGATTCACATATGCCTATTATGAGCGGTTTTGAGACTATCCGTAGAATCAGACAGCATGATAATCCAGCAATTTCGAATATTCTCATCATATCGATATCCGCATCTGTGCTTGAGGCAGAACAACAGGAAGCTCTTGATGCTGGAGCGAACAATGTGATTGGAAAACCTTTCGATCCAAACCACCTACATGAAATGATAGAAAAAATGTTACGCAAAAAATACAATTAAAAGCAATATTTTCCTTATTTTTAGTAAAAATATAATTAACATAATGAAAAAATTATTTGTTTTACCAGTTATTGCCTTAGCAGTAGCCTTTGCTTCTTGCGGTGGCGATTCAACGAAAAAAGAAACCAGTTCAACAACTGAACAAACAACTCCAGAGGTTGCTGAAACAGAAACAGAAAAAATCCCTGGAATTGAGAATGTAGAGCTTTCTAATACATTAGCTTTAGAAGGTAATGATGCAATGAAATATGATAAAAACCTATTCCGCGTAAAAGCTGGAGAGAGCGTTGAGTTAAATTTTAAGAATGCTGGTACTATGCCTAAAGAATCTATGGGGCATAATGTTGTCATTTTAAAACCAGGAACTGACCTAGCGACTTTTGGCGCTGAAGCAGCTGGTGCTCAAGCAGATGAATATGTACCTAAATCAGCACTTTCTTCTGTAATTGCACATACAAAATTATTAGGTCCAGGTGAAACAGATAAAATCACCTTCACGTTAGAAAAAGGAACTTATGATTTCATCTGTAGCTTTCCAGGACATTACGGTGTAATGCAAGGAAAGATTGTTGCAGAATAATCATTCAGAAATATTTCAATGAGGCATTCCTTAAATAGGGATGCCTTTTTTTATGACATTATAACGAGACTACTATTTCAAATTTATACACGTTTTTAACAAAATAGATTTCCTATAATGTTAATTATGACTAAATTTGCTCAAACATTTAAAACGTAATAGATGCAATACGACGTAATAGTAATTGGAAGTGGACCAGGCGGATATGTAGCAGCAATCCGTTGTGCACAATTAGGGTTAAAAACTGCTGTAATTGAGAAGTATAACACTTTTGGAGGAACTTGTTTAAATGTAGGTTGTATTCCTTCAAAGGCTTTATTAGATTCATCTGAGCATTACCACAATGCTGCACATTCTTTCGAAGCACATGGTATTAGCTTAAGCAATTTAAAAGTTGATATTAAGAAGATGATTGCTCGTAAAGACGATGTTATCAATCAAAATACTGCAGGTATCACATACCTATTCAAAAAGAACAAAGTTGAAAGTTTCCAAGGAATTGGTTCATTTGTAGATAAGAACACCATTAAAATCACAAAAGATGATGGTACTTCTGAGCAAATTACAGGTAAAAATGTAATTATTGCTACAGGTTCGAAACCTACTTATTTACCATTCTTACCTGTTGATAAAAAAAGAATTATTACTTCGACAGAAGCTTTAAATTTAACAGAAATTCCTAAACACTTAATCGTAATCGGTGGTGGTGTTATTGGCCTTGAGTTGGGTTCTGTTTACGCTCGTCTTGGTTCTAAAGTATCTGTTGTAGAATTTGCAAAATCAATCATCGGAACTATGGATGGTGGTTTAGGTAAAGAATTACAACGCGTTTTGAAAAAATCAGTTGGTATGGAGTTCTATACTGGCCACAAAGTAACAGGAGCAACTTCAAAAGGTAAAACTGTAACTGTGACGGCTGAAAACCCTAAAGGTGAAATCATCTCATTAGAAGGTGATTACTGTATCGTAGCTGTAGGACGTACTGCTTATACGGATAATTTAGGTTTAGAAAATATCGGCATCACTGTTGAAGAAAGAGGTAAAAAAATCACAGTGAACGATCATTTAGAAACAATCGTTCCAGGTGTATACGCAATTGGAGACGTTGTCAAAGGTGCTATGCTAGCGCACAAAGCAGAAGATGAAGGTATCTTCGTAGCAGAAAGCATTGTTGGTCAAAAACCACATATCGATTATAATTTAATTCCTGGTGTTGTTTACACATGGCCTGAAGTTGCCTCTGTAGGTAAAACAGAAGAGCAATTAAAAGAAGCTGGTGTTAAATACAAGACGGGTTCATTCTCATTCAAAGCTTCTGGTCGTGCCAAAGCTTCGATGGATACGGATGGTTTTGTAAAAATATTAGCTGATGCTGAAACTGATGAAGTTATTGGCGTACATATGATTGGACCAAGAGCTGCTGATATGATTGCAGAAGCAGTCGTAGCGATGGAATATCGCGCATCAGCAGAAGATATCGGTCGCATTTGCCATGCACACCCGACATATACGGAAGCAATAAAAGAAGCTGCGTTAGCCGCAACTTCGAATAGAGCAATTCACGCTTAAAATACTAAAAAGGGGAAAATAAAATTTTCCCCTTTCTTTTTCAACAAACCAAGCCCAAAATAAAACATGAATTTCTATACAAGAAAATGGGTAAAACCAGAAGACTTAAACCCTAACGGTTCACTATTTGGGGGGACCCTATTGAGATGGATTGATGAAGAGGCCGTTATCTATGCAATTGTGCAATTGGCAAATTCACATGTAGTAACGAAGTATATTTCTGAAATCAATTTCGTCAGTTCGGCTCAACAAGGTGATATTATAGAATTAGGAATAGAAGCAACTAATTTTGGTACAACATCCATCACGATGAGATGTGAGGTTCGCAACAAAATTACGAGAAAAACAATTCTATCCATCGACAAATTAGTTTTTGTCAACCTTAATAAAGAAGGCACACCAACACCGCACGGACGCACCGAAATTACTTATGCTTATGTAGGTATTGATAAAATAAAAAAGGATGAATAAATCATCCTTTTTTATTTTCTATTTCTTTTGTCCATTAATAATCTTCTTCACATCCAATTCTACCCAGAAACCTACAATAGGAATTAGAGATAAGACAAAATAAGTCAATGGTCTTTTCCAGTTCCATTTATATTCTACTGTGCACATGATCAACATGATGACAAATATGACGACAAAAAAGCCATGAATCGAGCCTGCAATTCTCACCGCTTCGGGCGTTTCAAAAAAATATTTCATCGGCATAGCAAAGAAAAACAAACAAATGGTTGAAACAGCTTCCCAAAGTGCTATTTGTCTAAAAATACGGAGCATAAAAACTTGATTTAAAAATAAGTAATCCCAAAAATAGAATTATTTAGTGAGATGGATATTTTTTCTGAATGCTTTGACCTTCCTTTGACATATTAATCTTTAAAATGACGTGCGCTTATTAAAATCTGCCAATATAATGTCGCTCAATTTTATAACATTCAGAAAAAATGCGTACTTTTGAATAAGCTTTGCTATTCTGAATCTCAAGAAATTCAGAAATAGATTGAGCATTCAACTACACAATAATTATTTTATGAATTACGACATCATTGTAATTGGTAGTGGTCCTGGTGGATATGTTGCTGCCATTAGAGCCTCACAATTAGGTTTCAAAACTGCTATCATCGAGCGCGAATCTTTAGGAGGTATTTGTCTAAATTGGGGCTGTATCCCGACGAAAGCTCTATTAAAAAGTGCACAAGTTTTTGAATATTTAAATCATGCTGCTGAATATGGTATTAATGTACAAGGTGGTGAGCCTGACTTTGATGCTATTGTAAAAAGAAGTCGTGGCGTAGCAGATGGAATGAGCAAGGGTATTCAATTCTTAATGAAAAAGAATAAGATTGACGTCATTAATGGTACTGCAAAAATTAAAACCGGTGGTAAGATCGATGTTAAAGCTGCAGATGGTTCATCAAAAGAATACACCGCGAAACATACTATTTTAGCTACTGGTGCAAGATCACGTGAATTACCAAATTTACCACAAGACGGTAAAAAGATCATCGGTTACAGACAAGCATTAGTATTACCAAAACAACCAAAATCACTTGTGATTGTTGGATCTGGAGCTATTGGAATCGAATTTGCATATTTCTACAATGCAATTGGTACGAAAGTAACAGTAGTAGAATTCATGGACAGAATCGTTCCTGTTGAAGATGAAGAAATATCAAAACAATTAGAAAAAAGCTTAAAGAAACAAGGCATTAACATTTTAACTTCATCTGAAGTACAATCTGTTGATACTTCAGGTACTTTAAGTAAAGTAAATATCAAGTCTGCTAAAGGCATGGAAGTTATCGAGGCTGAAGTTGTATTATCAGCAGTAGGTATCATGCCAAATATCGAAAACCTAGGTCTTGAAGAAGTTGGTGTAAAAACAGACCGTGGCCGTGTTGTGGTTGACGATTATTATAAAACAAATATCGACGGCGTTTATGCTATCGGTGATATCGTAAAAGGACAAGCTCTTGCACACGTTGCTTCAGCAGAAGGAATTTTATGTATAGAAGCGATTAAAGGTCTTCATGTAGAACCAATTGACTATAACAACATCCCTGGATGTACCTATTGTTCTCCTGAAATTGCTTCAGTAGGTTATACTGAGAAAGCGGCAAAAGAAGCTGGTTACGAAGTTAAAGTAGGTAAATTTCCTTTTTCTGCTTCAGGTAAAGCATCTGCTTCCGGAGCAAAAGATGGTTTTGTAAAAGTTATCTTTGATGCAAAATACGGTGAATTCTTAGGAGCTCATATGATCGGTGCAAATGTTACGGAATTGATTGCTGAAATTGTTGTAGCAAGAAAATTAGAAACAACTGGTCATGAAATGATTAAAGCGATCCATCCTCACCCAACTATGAGTGAAGCTATTATGGAAGCTTGTGCCGATGCTTACGATGAAGTGATACACTTATAACGGTAACGGACAACATAAAATAGAAAGGGCTTATCATAATGATAAGCCCTTTCTATTTTATGTTAAAAGAATGATTACATAATCAATCTCGACTTAAATACAATCTGTTGTGGAGCAAGATCAGGATTATTTATTTTTTCAAATAAAATCTCAGCTGCTTTCTTAGCTTGGTTTCCTGGAAATTGTTCAATACATCCCATTGGAGGATTTTCCATATATTTCCAGAGAGGATAATTCGCATAACTAATAAAGTGAATATCATGATTAAGAACCAGACCTCTGTTTCGGGCAGCCTTCATAACATCTAAAGTCACAAAGTCATTAAAAGACACAACTGCTGTAGGCCTTTCAGGTAAGGCATATAGTTTCTCCATAGCAGCCTCATTTCCCTCAGTCGTTAAATCCGTATTCACAATATACTTTTCATCATAGTCCAAGCCATTACGTTTCAAAGCGGATAAAAAGGAATTTTTGCGTTCTTCACTTGCAGGAAGCAATTGTGGACCATTAATAAGTGCTATTTTAGCATGACCCCGAGCAACGAAAGCATCAATAGCTTCGTTCATACCCGTTGCTAGATCACTTTCAACTTTATTAATTTTAGGAATATCGGGTACACAGTCAAAGAATACAATTGGTGTTCCAGAATTTTCTAGCTTTTCAAGAAACTCAAGATTTGTGGTATTTTTACCTACTGACATTAAAACACCATCAACACGATGGCTTTTAAAGGTTTTCAAAATTCTCTCTTCTCTTTCGGCATCGTCCAAAGATTGTCCCATGATCACGGTATACTTACGGTCGTTGGAAACATTTTCAATTTCACTAATTGCAGAAGAGAAAAATGGTTCAGATAGACTTGGTAATAAAACACCGATTGTAAAAGTTTTGCGTTGCTTAAAAAATATCGCCGTTTGGTTAGGCTCATAATTCAATTCCTCAGCAACTTTTTTCACACGCATGGTCGTCACTAATCCAATACTTGGATGGTCATTCAACGCTCGAGATACAGTAGAGGGTGAAATTTTCAGCTTCTTCGCTATTTCCTTAATTGTTGTTGGTTTATCTCCTTGTATACTCATAGTCGAATCTCACTAAATTTACATTCTGATAAATATAACATTTTTTAGCATATTTTTTAGAATTAGAGTTTAATTTTAGAAAAAAGCAATTAATTACATAAATTTAAATAACTGATAATCAATGGCTAAATCGAAAAACTAACAATCTTGATATATAAAATCATTTTTAGCTATTTGTAGCTCTTCAGCTATATAATCGAGAGGCTCCAAATTGCGGAATTTTAACTCATCAACAAAATAAACCTTTAATTTAGATGCCAAAGGCCCCCACTCCATATGTTTTATTTTATTCAACTGCATAAGCGGGTTCCCTTTCGTCAAAATACAGATCTGTTTATCTGCATTAACAATAGCTGTTAATAATTCTGGAATACCATCTTTCATCAATAATTTAACGGGTAAAACAGCATTAACAAATAATCTTTCGAAATGCTCTTTATACTTTAAATCAAAATGAAAAACTTCGGCAGCATGTTCAAAGATCATATCTTCTCCTTGACTATCTAGATGATTCTTAAAAAATGTAACCAAATCAGCCTGAGGAGGAAAGGTCTCTGTAAATTCAAGAAAATTAGCAAAAAGATAATAAACCTGTAATAAATAGTCCCGTTTTGGATAAATAACGTCATCCAGTTCAAAAATAAATACCTTTTTATCCGTTGGGAAATCTTGATATCTTAACATAAAACAATTAATCTTTTGAAACAGCACATAAGGCAAAATCATCACCTGAATCCGATACCACAAACAAACCATCCAGTCCAGGATGTTCAGTTGTAAAATCATCAATCAATGACTTACCATCAACTAATAAAGCAAGTGATAATTCTTTTGGTGGATTTTCAATCACATAGTAATCTTGTAAAACATCCTGAGCTGGAACAATTACCTTAATATCATATTCTTCAAATAAAATTTTGGCCACGGCTAGAGGTTCAAATTCATAACCTCCCAAAGGCAGGACATAGTCAATCTGATGATCTAAACTTATTTTTAATACTTCGTGAGCATAGGTTGGCATTAACCCCGCAGGCAATTTAAAATACTTGCCTGAATTTAATAACAGTGAAGGAATCTCCTCAGAACTCGCAAAAAAGATTTCAAATTCATCCCCTAATAGCTTTGCAATACGTTGCCCAAGCCCTCTAGTTCCAAAGGTTATTAGTATTCTTTTTTTCATCAGAATAAAGTGTTTTTTTAAGCGATAAAGTTCTTATGAGCAATACATTTATCGCGGTTTATGTATTCTAAGTGACTTATAATGACTGTATACATACTATACGATCACAATTCCATCACGCATATGAATAGTACGGTCCGAAATACGTGCCAGCTCTTCATTATGAGTAACGATGACAAAAGTTTGTTCAAATTTATCCCTTAGGTCAAAAAACAACTGATGTAATGCAGTAGCATTTTCAGAATCTAGATTTCCTGAAGGTTCATCTGCCAAAATAATAAAAGGGTTATTAATTAAGGCACGAGCAACAGATACACGTTGTTGTTCTCCACCAGACATTTGAGTCGGTTTATGGCTAGCCCGATGTGCTACACCTAATAAATCCAATATCTCCATCGCACGAACTTCTGCATCTTTGCGCCCCACACCTTTAATAAATGCTGGGATACACACATTTTCCAAAGCCGTAAATTCTGGGAGTAGGTGATGGAACTGAAAAACAAACCCGATATGTTCATTGCGAAAGGCACTCAGTTTTTTTGCATTCAGTGCACTGATGTTGGTTCCATTGATATACAGTTCCCCCTTATCTGCTAAATCCAAGGTCCCTAAAATGTGAAGAAGCGTACTTTTTCCAGCTCCAGAAGCTCCAACAATACTCACAATTTCACCCTTTGCAACTTCTATATCCACCCCTTTTAATATAGGTAAAGGACCGTATGATTTGAAAATACTTTTGGCTTGTAACATCATATGACAAAGTTAAATATTTTTTATGAACAAAACCTTTGAATAAATCAAGACCTTTTAACTCCATATCCGCCAAGTAGTATATAATAAAAGTCAATTTAAGCTAAATTTATGCTTCAGAACTTGACCATTCACTTAAAAAATAATACTTTTACAACACAAACATTTTTGCAATGAACATTCACGAATATCAAGGAAAAGAAATACTTAAAAGTTTTGGCGTAAGAGTACAAGAAGGTATTGTTGCTGAAACTCCAGAGCAAGCTGTAGAAGCTGCTAAAAAATTGAAAGAAGAATACAATTCTGACTGGGTTGTAATCAAGGCTCAAATTCATGCTGGTGGTCGCGGTAAAGGTGGTGGCGTTAAATTAGCTAAAAACCTAGAAGAAGTATCACAACGTGCTACAGATATCATCGGTATGCAATTAGTAACTCCTCAAACTGGCGCTGAAGGTAAAAAAGTAAATAAAGTATTAGTTGCTCAAGATGTTTACTATCCTGGTGAAAGTGAAACTAAAGAATTTTATGTATCTGTGTTATTAGACCGTGCTAAAGGTCGTAATATCATTATGTATTCTACAGAAGGTGGAATGGATATTGAAGAAGTAGCAGAGAAAACTCCAAACTTAATCTTCAAAGAAGAAATCGACCCTAAAGTTGGTTTACAAGGTTTCCAAGCACGTAAAATTGCTTTCAACTTAGGCTTAACTGGTGGTGCACATAAAGAAATGGTGAAATTCGTTGCTGCTTTATATAAAGCATACGATTCAACAGATTCTTCTATGTTCGAAATCAATCCTGTATTAAAAACATCTGATGATAAAATCTTAGCTGTAGATGCGAAAGTAGACTTAGATGAGAACGCATTATACCGTCACCCGGATTATGCAGCATTACGTGATGTAACGGAAGAAGATCCTACAGAAGTTGAAGCTGGTAAATCTAACTTAAACTATGTAAAACTTGACGGTAACGTAGGTTGTATGGTAAATGGTGCTGGTCTTGCAATGGCAACTATGGATATCATCAAAATTGCTGGTGGTGAGCCTGCTAACTTCCTAGATGTAGGTGGTACTGCAAATGCTGAAACGGTAAAAGCTGGTTTCAATATCATTTTATCAGATCCAAATGTAAAAGCAATCTTAATTAACATCTTCGGTGGTATCGTTCGTTGTGACCGTGTTGCGCAAGGTGTAATCGATGCTTATAATGAAATCGGAAATATTCCTGTGCCAATTATCGTACGTCTTCAAGGTACAAATGCTGCTGAAGCGAAAAAATTAATTGATGATTCAGGCTTACAAGTTTATTCTGCAATTCAATTACAAGAAGCTGCTGAATTAGTAACTAAAGTATTAAAAGGATAATCTTCCCTTTAAAACAATATCAAAAGCCTCTGAAAATCTCAGAGGCTTTTTTAATTAAAACAAATACCGAATATTTCTAAATAAATAAAGGATTTTTATAAATTATACCCTATTTTTGAGTTTCATACAAAAAAATAAGATCCTGATCTATTATTTAGACCTGATTTGAAATGCCACAATAAAAATGGAACATACACGTATAAAAGAATTATTAAATGCCACTGAATTTGGGCATGAAGTTATTGTTAAAGGATGGGTTAAAACTTTCCGAAACAATCAATTTATAGCAATCAATGATGGATCTTCCATTCACAACATCCAAGCAGTAGTTGATTTTGAAAACACACCCGATGCTTTATTAAAAAGGATCACAACAGGTGCTGCATTACGCGTAAAAGGAAATTTAATTGAATCACAAGGTAAAGGTCAAAAAGTTGAGATCAAAGTAAATGAGTTGACGATCTTAGGTGATTCAGATGCTGAAAAATATCCTTTGCAACCGAAAAAACATAGCTTAGAATTTTTACGTGAAATCGCTCACTTACGTTTCCGTACAACGACATTCAATGCTGTCTTTAAAGTACGTAATGCCTTAGCATTTGCTGTTCACAAATTCTTCAATGACAAAGATTTTGTGTACATGCATACGCCAATTATTACTGGTTCTGATGCAGAGGGTGCTGGTGAAATGTTCCGTGTAACTTCATTAGATCTTAACAATATTCCACGTACAGAAAATGGTGATATTGATTTTAAAGAAGACTTTTTTGGTAAATCTACTAATCTAACCGTATCAGGACAATTAGAAGGTGAATTAGCGGCTATGGCCCTTGGGAATATCTATACCTTTGGTCCAACTTTCCGAGCTGAAAATTCTAATACAACTCGTCACTTAGCAGAATTCTGGATGATTGAACCAGAAATGGCATTTTATGAGTTGGAAGATAACATGGATTTAGCGGAAGATTTGTTGAAGTATGTCATCAAGTATGCGCTGGATACCTGTCCTGAAGAAATTGAATTTTTAAAAACACGTTTATTAGAAGAGGAGAAAAATAAACCTGCGGCAGAAAGGGCAGAATTAAATCTAATAGATAAATTAACGTTTGTACTGAATAATGATTTCGAACGCGTAACCTATACAGAAGCGATCGACATATTGAAGCGCAGTAAACCAAATCAAAAGAAACAATTTAAATACTTAATTGATGAATGGGGAGCTGATTTACAGTCCGAGCACGAACGTTATTTAGTAGAGAAACATTATAAAAAACCAGTGATCCTGATTGATTATCCAGCGGAGATCAAATCATTTTATATGAAGCAAAATGATGTAGATGCTAATGGACACAAAACAGTACGCGCGATGGATATTCTTTTCCCGGGAATCGGTGAAATGGTGGGCGGATCACAACGTGAAGAAAATTTAGATAAGTTATTATCACGTATGGCTGAAGTCAACATCCCTGCGGAAGAAATGGAATGGTTCTTAGATACACGTCGTTATGGCTCAGCTCCGCATTCCGGTTTTGGACTAGGATTCGAGCGTTTGGTATTATTTGTAACAGGAATGACCAATATTAGAGATGTTATTCCGTTCCCTCGTACACCGAACAACGCAGAATTTTAATCGATAACAATACGATAGCAAGCGGTCAAAACATATCCAGTTTTGACCGTTTTTCTTTTATCTATAAATAATTTGTAATTTAGTACTATATCTCAACGTTATGTTAGTCCGAATTTACGATAATAACCCCAATGAAAAGTCAATACAGCAAGTTGTTGACGTTCTAAAAAAAGGTGGAGTCATCATCTACCCCACCGATACGGTTTATGGTATAGGATGCGACATTACAAATCAGAAAGCAATAGAAAAAGTTTGTGAAATTAGAGGATTAAAGGCAGATAAAGCCAATCTATCCTTTATTTGCTATGACTTGACAGATATATCTTTGTATACCAAACCATTTGATACAACCGTTTTTAGAGTATTAAAAAAAGCCCTCCCAGGTCCATTTACATTTATCTTTAATGCCAGCAGTCAAGTTCCAAAATTATTAAGTTCCAAAAAGAAAACAGTGGGTATCCGTGTTCCTGATAATAATATCGTACGCGAAATCGTACGTGTGCTTGGTAATCCCATTGTTACAGCCTCCATTCGAGATGAAGATGACATTCTAGAGTATTCAACAGATCCAGAATTGATCCATGAAAAATATGAAAATCTAGTCGATTTAGTAATTGATGGTGGTTATGGTGATAATGTTGCTTCTACAGTAGTTGACCTTACAGAGGGCGAATTTGAAGTTATCAGAGCTGGCAAAGGAAACTTAGAGGAATATCTATAAGATATTCCTATTCTCCACCTGTTTCTTTAAAGCTTCATTAAAAGACTTAAAACCATTGGAGGTTACACCATAAATCATCTTTCGAAAAAAATAAACCAACACTCCGGAAAAGTATTCACCTTGAGTCACAACTGTTGCATGATCAGATTTTTTTTCGAGTATAAAATAATGTTCGCCATCGAACAAACCTGGAATAAAAAGACTGCCTTTCCAACGAAGCTCCTTCTGAGAATTAATTACTAAAAACATCGGATTCATGGTCATACTTGGTCCATCAGGCTGTTCCAATCTAACCTTCGATCTTTCTCCAACGCTTGGAATAGAAAAAAAATGCTTAATTGTAGGGCTCCAGATAGAGTAACTATTAAAATCAGCTAATACATTCCAAACTGATTCGATTGATGTATTAATAGTAATTGTCTGTTCGATATGTGCTTTCATATACCAAAACTAGTATATTCAAATAACCATACACTTGACTTTTATCAAGAATTAATTTTTGCTCTTATTCGGCTCAATGTTTCTGGAGACATACCCAGTACAGACGCAATGTATTGAAGCGGCACTCGGTTAAACAGCGCTTTATGCTGTTCAAAATATAAATGATAGCGTTCTTCTGCCGTATGCGCTATAAAGTTATATATGCGATCTTCCAATTGTAAAAAACATTTCGCTATAAATCTTTTTTCCAACCGATTCCAATCAGGGATCTGCTGTTCAAATAAAAGATAATCCTGTTTAGAAATGGAAAGTAACTTCGTATCCTCTAAGACCTGAATACTCCATCTGGCAGGCTCATCAAAAAGAAACGAAGATAAGTCAGTAACGAAGTACCCCTCCTGCCCTATCCATTGCGTAACCTCGCCTGAAGCATTTTCTTTAAACACGCGGACAATACCCGACTGAATAAAACTCAATCGATCACAGCGTTTACCGTGTTCTAAAAAATATGTTCCTTTTAAAAGATCCTCTTCGACAAAAGAAGATAATATGGCGGTCAGATTATTGGGGTAAACATCAAAAAGCTTCGCAATTTGATCTTGAAAAAATGTATTCATCTCCTAATACTGAAGATTTGAAAATTAAATTATAAAACGACAAGTTCTTCAACGATGACGTGACCAACATGCTCATTGACTCGTCCCAATATCTGCCTGCGCATTAAAACAAGTTCATTTTTAATTACAGCAGACTCGACCTTTACAAAGAGTTTTTTGTCTTTAATATAGATCTGTTTTGTCCGATTGGCAATAGCCTTACCTATCAACGTTGGCCATACTGCCAGAATAGAAGTTTCTTCAAATTTACGTTTCAATTTGTAAGCATCCAAAAGACGGTCAATCGCCTCTTTTATTGTGATATCATCACTCGAACGAATATATTCCAATCCGCCCTTATACTTCTTATTATACATAAACTTCACCTCCTGCTATGTCAAAGATACGCACTGGACTGGCAATCGCATCAAAAATTCGCTTAATTCTTTTTGCATCTGTATCTGTTAGAAAAATTTGACCAAATTCATCATCAGATACCATCTGCATCAGTTTGTGCGTACGTTTATCATCCAATTTGTCAAAAATATCATCCAAAAGCAATAGCGGTTTAAAGCCTTTCTTTTGCTGAAAAAAGGAATACTGTGCTAATTTTAGTGCAATTAAAAATGATTTTTGCTGACCCTGAGAACCAAATTTTTTCAAGGGCATACCTCCGTGGATGGTGAAAATTAGATCATCTTTATGTATACCCACTGTGGTTCTCTCCAGTGCCCGGTCGCGTTCCAGGTTCTTTTCCAAAATGTTCAAAAATGAATCTTCCATCAAAGGAGATTCATAGACAAGCTGGACAGTCTCTGCATTTTCAGTCAGGTATAAGTAATGCCGATCAAATTCTGGCTGAAATTCAGCCATAAAAGCAATACGTTTATTATAAATGACAGTACCAACTTCATCGAGTTGCATGTTTAGCACTTCAACAAGACCAAGATCCAATACCCCACTTTGTTTGGCCAGCTTTAGTAGCATATTACGCTGGGCAATGATTTTATTGTAAATAATAAGCGTATCCAGATATTTATTATCTGTCTGCGAGATGACATTATCGATAAATTTACGGCGTTCTTCACTGCCATCAGTAATAATTAGGGTATCATTAGGAGAGATCATTACCAAAGGAAACTGACCGATATGATCAGCCAATCTAGGATAATCCTTTTTATTTTTCTTAAATTGTTTCTTTTGATTACGTTTGATGCTACAGGAAATAACATCTTGAAATTCGTTTTTTTCGAATGAACCCTGCAACATAAACCAGTCTTGGCCCTGTTTAATATGTTGCGAGTCGATGGGATTAAAATAACTTTTACATAGGGAAAGATAATGTATAGCATCCAAAAGATTGGTTTTACCAACACCATTATCCCCCGCAAAAGCATTTACCTCCGGTAGGAATTCTAAAGAAGACTCTGAATAATTTTTAAAATTTAAAACTGAAAGCTGACGCAACCACATAGCACAAAGATACGCTATTTAGCGTAGCAACTCATCTATTTTATTTCTTCAAAATCCACAAATTCACCAGCATTGTCAGCCACTTTTCTTTTTGACTCTTGTTTAGGTGGAACATAATCTACCGATATACGACCATCTGTTTTTGGAGCTGATTGCGAACTGTTATTATTTTGACCAAATGTTTCATAATGGAACGAGCCACCACCATTGGTATAGGTAGAGCCACCTTGTTGCTGCGCTTTTTTCATAAGCTTTTCTGCAGCCTTACGCATTGCAAATGGTAATATTAATCGAATTAAGAATTTAACTAAATACCATACAGCGAATGCAATCAATAAAAATTTTAATAATCCTGCCATAACTTTATATTCGTTGTCATTTTAATCAAAAATAAAGAATCTCGTTCAAAACAGTTGTCTTAAAAATGTCAGTATATTCGATTTAACAATTTTTAAGGGTTTGTTTTGGACTTTGCTGTCTCAATTGCACGAAATAATTCCTCTTGACGTTGCGTACCAATTACGTACACCAGACCATCTTTATCTGTTAACCATACCGCATCTTTCCCACCTGCATAAAACTTAATCTTACCATTAATATGTAGATTATAAACAGGATTATTGAAGAAAAACTTACTAAATGGTTTTTTTTCCACCTTAACAATTGAACTCAATTCAATTTTAACTAAGCGCGTAGTCCATAAGCCACTCAACATCACCTTTCCTTCAAAAACTTCGATACGGTACAGCAATAGATACATCATGACCACAGAGGTAATAATAATCGCTATTCCGACTAAAAAAAACAATTGGCTGGAAAGTAATTGATCTATGTTGAGATAAACAGCTGTAAAACAAAACAAGGCCAGAACCAGACGTACACTTATCCAAACACGGTCCCGTCCCAAATATTGATTTTCAGTATATAGAAGTCCTTCTTTTATCATGTTATTTACAGCTTAAAATAAACACTTTATTTGTATTTCCACTTATTTTATATCGATTATCAAGTTGATAGTTTGCTACCCAGATGATATCGCCGTTACCGTTTATTAAAATTGGAACATTTCCCTTTTCAAAAACATTCACCTTATAATTATTAAAAAGATCACTCAATTTTTTACGTCCTGTCATTCCCAAAGGATAGAAATAATCACCCGTTTTCCAAGCTCTTAGCGTCAAAGGAAAAATCAGAAGATTAGCATCTATTTTTGCAATCTGCTTATCCCGAACAATAGAAACATCATGACTATAATCACAACAAAAACTATAATTTCTCCAAGATACAGATTTAGTTTCTGAAGTAATAATGGTTTCATCTTCCTGCTTATACTCTTTTTCACGAATAATCAAAAAATCGCGATCAAGTAACAGATCGTATCCCTCAGATTGAAACAATCGACCTGATTCCTTATCAAAACAAGATTGGAGATCGGTCAGCACACTTTTACTAAAACAAAATGGTGAAAATAATTCATACAACAGGGGAAGATCCGTTATATGCTTCCGAAGCTTTTCCTTTTCAATAATCCAAGCTTCTTGTTCCTTTATAAAAAGGTCATTACGAAGGGGTGTTATGAATTGTTGCAACAAAGCATAGCTTTCCTTGAAGTGAGCAATGTTCTGTTCAAAAATACGTTCAAAATCAGGTTGCATTTTTTTAAATTGCGGAATAATGTCGATACGTACTTTATTACGCGCATATTTTGTCGAAAAGTTGGATTGATCATCACGGTATGGAATCTGATATTCCTGGACATAATGCAATACTTCCTCTGCTTTAAGAAACAGTAATGGACGAATCAGACGGTCGCGTTTTGCCTGAATGCCCTGTAGGCCTTGAAGGCCTGTTCCACGGGATAGATTTAACAACACCGTTTCAATATGATCATTCAAATGCTGTGCAACAGCTATTTTGTCAAAACTTAACGCTTCTCTTAATTCTTCAAACCAGGAATACCGCAGTTCGCGCGCAGCCATCTGTATAGAAATTCCTCTTTCGGAAGCTATCTGCTCTGTGTCGAAATGCCTCACATAAAAAGGGATACCATGCGCTTCAGCGAAATCCCGAACCAAGCACTCATCCAGATCAGATTCTGCACCACGTAATTTAAAATTACAATGAGCAATAGCTATCTGATAACCGGCCTTTGCCAATAAAAAAGTCAAAAGCATCGAATCGCGTCCACCGCTCACTGTCAACAAGATCTTATCATCATCCTCAAAAAGGCTGTTATCTTTGATAAAAAATGTTAATCTTTCCAGCAAATTCATATATCAAAGATAATGTATATTTTTTGAGCATATATTTGTTTAAATGAAAAATTACCATTAATCAACAAGTTCAATTAAAATACATATTTTTGTCTCTGTGAAACAATACTTTTTGTCCTTTATATTTATGGCCCTGGGCCTCATGCTAGCATCTGCACAACAGCAAGATGAACTCCGTTTATTGTCGTCTTCTTACAGTGTTCTCAATTCAAAAACAGGCAATGCAATGTTTTACAGACCGGTTTATGAACATAAAGGATCTACCCTCTCTGCAGATAGCGGTTATTTACATAAAGACGACATAGGGCGCCAGTTCTTTGAAGCTTATAGCAATGTGATCATTACACAGCCTACCGGGACTCAAATATTCGCGGATAAACTTCACTACGATGCGGCTTCACAAAATGCAACGCTAACGCAAAACGTCCGTATGGTCAGTCGGTCTTCCATACTTACGACCAATCATCTGCAGTATAACATGAGAAGTAGTGTTGGAAATTATTATGGTGGCGGCCGTATCACTAGTGGTACAGATACCATTACGAGTACCAATGCGACTTATTTCGAAAATACACAAGATGCCTTTTTCAATAAAAAAGTCGTGGTACGAACACCAAATGTCAAAATATACACGGATTCAATGAAGTATAATTCGCCTAGCAGTATGACTTACTTCTATACCCCTACCAATATCAAAGGGAATAAAGGGGAAAATCTATATACAGAAAAAGGAGATTATAATACCAATACCGGCGTAGCAAACTTCACAAAGAAAAATCTATATACCGAAGGCAGTAAAATGCTAAAAGGAGATACGCTGCATTATGACCGACGAACCGGAGAAGGAGAAGCGATCCGGAATGTTGTATTTGTCGACACGACCGATAAGTTTTATGCCTATGGGGACAAAGGATTATATCGACAGTCGGATGAATCCATCACGATGACCGACAAGCCCTTGATCATCTCTGTCGTCAAAAAAGATAGTACGCAAAGTGATTCAACAAATACTGGAAATTCAAAAGCCAATCCGTCCAATAAAAAAGAGGTAAAGAAGAAAGAAAAAGAAGATAAAAAGGTTAAAGAAGAAGTTGTCTCAAAAGATAATAACAAGGGAGAGAATAAACTAGTCAAATTAGATCCTGTAGTAGTACCTAAGGACTCTGTACAGATGGATTCAATATTTATGACTGCAGATACCCTGTTCTCAAAAATGATTCTCCGAAGCACCTATATACCCAAAAATTTCAAACTAAGCCGTGATGGTGGTGAGCTCGATGTAGAGGTAGATGAAGATTATGGAGACGATAATGATAGTACGGATACCGATTTTACAGCAGGTTTAGATTCTTTGCAGCAGCAGGGTGATACCTTAGGAAAAAAGGAAATCAATACCGATGCACCTCAAAAGAAAATTAAAGACAAGCAAGCTGTCTTAAATGAAAAAACCAAACAGGAGCCTAAAAAAGCAAGTCCAAATACTGAAAAAACAACAGCAAAACCTGTTGTAAAAGATTTAAATCGTTTTGAATTAGAGAAAAATAGTAAGGCTGACAGTATTTTGCGAAAAAATGCAGTCGTCCCAAAAGCAGATTATAGTGATCAGATCTTTAATAAAGCTCTTAAAGCTGCGAAAAACAATCATGAAAAACCTGCAGCTCCACCCGACACAGCAAAAACCCGTATTGTCAAAGCATACCATAATGTGCGCATGTTTAAATCCGATTTTCAAGCTGTAGCAGATTCTGTTTACTATGGTATGGCAGATTCTATGTTCAGGCTAATGGGAAAACCGATGATCTGGGCAGAGAAATCTCAAATATCCGGTGATACGATTTTTCTGCAATTTGTGAATCAGAAACTGGACAATACGTTAATTGTAGGTAATGCTTTTATGGTAAATGCAACTTTGGACTCCGCTAAATACAATCAGTTAAAAGGCCGTAAAATAACCGGATTCTTTGATAAAAACAGTTTAGAGCGGATGTTCGTTGATGGAAATGCCGAAAACATCATTTATGTCGTCAATGAAGAAACCAATGTAGCAACAGAATTATTCCATGATCGCAGCAGCCGCATTAAAATTTATATGGAAAACAATAAATTGAAAGAGTATGTTTCCATTAGAAAAGTTGATGGTAAAGTCTACCCAATTGCCCAGTTAACGCAAGAAAAAGAATTTCTACCGGGGTTTATTTGGAGGCCGGAAGATAGACCGAAGTCAAAAGAAGATTTACTCAATAGAAAACGATCTGTTGCAAAAGACGAGATTAAAGTTCCCGAGGCTGAAAACAAAGAGGGAAAACCTAAAGAGAAAACAATTAAAAATATAGAAAGCGAACCGGAGGAAAAGCCTCAAGAAGAAGTTAAAAAACAAACTACGCCTAAGCGGGAAATTCAGAAAATGGAAAGTAAGGCTCAAGGAGAAAAATTGCAGGCCGTACAAGATAGCACTCTTATTAAAGCAGTTTCTCCAAATAAAGAACCGATCAAAAAGTAAGATTTAATTAAAAGATCATCAACAATGCGGCCTGTCAATAATACCGCATTGTTGATGATCTTCAAATAAGTTAATGTCTTTCGGAAACCAACAAGCGCTTAGCACTATCTGCAGCGATCACAATACCTGCTGCCAACATAATAATATCTTTTATAACCAAACGCCCTGCTGCGGAAAGATAGGGAAATCCATAGTGAGGTGTCGGAAAATCACCACCTAAATTTGGCACAAATGTTTCTGGCGTGGTAATCAAGAATGATAAAGTCACGAGGGACATCCCAAATGTCAAAACACCACTAAGCAATCCTATTTTCGGGAACCATATACCCAATAAAACAAAAAATCCAATTCCGACAATAACCGCTCCCAAGCCATAAGAAAATAGATATGTCCTGTTTTCATTATGCCAATCCACATTTTTTTGAACAGTTTTACCTTCAGGATTTTTATACTGCTGATACTCTGGTGCCTTCTTGCTGTAAAAAAAAGACATAACTGGACTATTGGCTACAAAAGGTACAATACCATCAGCTTCGTACTGAAATGCCTTTAAACCACCTATCCATGCCATCACCAGAAAGACTGCAAAACGTAAAAAATTAATAAATTGATTTTGTAGTCCCGCTAGAAAAGAAATAAATCTGTACATAGTTGTCTATATTTGATATGGCTACAAATTTCCTTTTAATAAATCAGCTATGACATGGACAAATCGGTAAATTCAATAGATTATTTAGCCACAATGGAGATCCCTACACGCTCTCGAAAACCTGAAGGAGAAATACCAACATTCTTCTTAAAATACCTGCTAAAGTAAAACTCATCTTCAAATTGAAGTTTTGCAGCTATTTCTTTGACAGATAAATATGTCAGATGCAACATTTTTTTTGCTTCAAGAACAACACGATCCTGTATCAATTGGGAAGGAGATTTTCCCAATTCTTTTTTAACCTTTTTGCTGAATGAATCTACTCCAAGAGCAAGTTCATGTGCATAAAATTGCACCGATCTCTCGAAAAGAAAAGCAGACTCCAACAGTTCTTGAAATTTTAGACTAACTGTCAATTCGTTCTGATAAACATCGGTATGAACAAGCTGAAGAGATTTTTCCTTACTACAAAGAGCCAAAACAAGTTGTAGATAAGATTTTAATACAGATTCAGAAAATGGACTTCCTCCATCTTTCTCAAGTTCAATTTTATTAAAAATTCTTTTTATTTCAGTAAATAAAATCGGAGAAATAGTCACAAATGGTGTTAAGTAGATATTGTTAAATAATAAACCATTGCAAGCAACTTCCTTTTTATGATATTCAATGCAGTAAAAATCACCATGGAACTCCAATTTAATAATGGAAGCCGGTGTTGTCCCCTGCCACTGGAAATGTTGATAAGGAGATAAAAAAACCAAACTATAAGCCGCGCTGGAATAATTTGAAAAATCAACCGAAAATTTCGCCGGATTTTCGAACATAAAAATCTGATATAAAGCCGATTGAAAATCATCTTGAAGCGAAGATGTATGAAGATGCTGAATATCGATTAACATAGTTTTTCTTCTAAATTTTTAGCTCCATTATAATCTACTTTGAAAAAAATAAAATAGACTATTCTAGCGTTCGCTTAATTAAAGTAACATCGATTTACAGCTGACTAAATTGAAAAGCAACACCTACTGCTATAATACTGCTCTTTGACCAGTTTTTATAAAAAACTTTTCTAATACCAGGACAGAAACCAGATCTTCTACCATCTGATTTTCAAACCGTTTCACAAACTGATGTGCATTCTTAATGATTTCTTCTGCCTTTTCCGGATTTTCGATATAATAATTTAATTTCACTTCTAAATCCGAATAATCATCTTGGATATGTATATAATGATAATCAGGGATCAATAACCCTTCCATAAACCAAGTTTCAAACTTTGGAATTGGCATTACGGCAATAGAATTTGATGACATCACCCATTTTAAATTGGTCGCCACATCATTTCCTTCTAAGGCCAGTATAAATTTATAATGTAGATGTTCTGTTATTGAAATCGCAGGTTTATACCAGCCTTTATGTTGATTCTTTTTAGAGACATCTCCTAAATCGCACAGAGGATGATCAAAATAGATCTGAAAAAAACGGCTTCTGTGCTCCTGTTGAACTGTAGCGCGTCCCAGCAACATATTTTTTTTATCTCGAAAAGCAATCTCATCTTTGATAAAATTAAAATGCCTGACTTTATCCATATTTAGCAATACTGAATTGCAGTTATTTCCTCCAATAGGTCTACTTTTCACAATTGCAGGTGTTTTGGGAATATCAACAACATCACCTGGAATCATATCTATTCGAAGATCACCGTCAAAATATCGTAAATATTCTTTCAGATCAAAATAATAAACCGAACCTTTTTTAGGTCTCTTCATATCCTTTAAGTAGCAAGCACCCTCTCCCACTGTTTGAATCTCATCTAGTTTATTGTAATAAGCCAGACGATCAATTATAGCATGGTCATAAGAAGAAAGATTGTTGATCATTGCTACTCTTTTGAATCGAAACAAAGGCAAAAATGAATATTCCCGGAAACTAGCTTTCACATAATATCCAAACTTAAAATTCTTATTCTTAAAAAATATTCGTTTTATATTCATTTCTAATTACTCAAAAACGCGGCTAATTTCTGAACAGCGACTGCCCGGTGGCTGATACTATTTTTCTCGTCTGCCGTCATTTCCGCAAATGTTTTACTATAGCCATTTGGTATAAAAATAGGGTCATAACCAAATCCATCCGCACCTTTACGTTCATCAATAATGTGGCCTTCAATACTACCTTCAAAAAAATGTTGCTGACCGTTTAGGTTAAGTGAAATCACTGTTTTAAATCGAGCGGTACGATTAGCGATACCTGCTAACTTCTCTAGAACCAAATTAATATTTTTTTCCATATCACGGCTACCAGAATAACGGGCCGAATACACACCTGGTTCACCATTTAATGCATCAATTTCCAACCCAGAATCATCTCCGAAACAATTTAATCCATATTTATTGACTAAATAATCTGTCTTCTGTTTTGCATTCTCATGAAAAGTAACACCTGTTTCAGGAATATCTTCATGGCAATCAATATCAGACAAAGATTTAAGTAGGAATTTCTTTCCTACAATAGCCTGCACCTCTTCCAATTTATGTGCATTATTAGTCGCAAAAATAAGTTCAATCATCCGAATAAGATTTTATTCAAATGTATTAAATATAATAGAAAAAACAGCTAATTATCCGAGCTAAAGACTAGCTCTGATGTTGAATTAATGACTTAAACTCAGTCCAAAAAGCTTTTTTCTTAACCATGTCTGCAAACATCTCTTCAAAACTGTAGGTATTGAAGACTGTCGCAATACGACCGTGCATATAGGAGTTATGCGCAATCTCAGGCAACTTTAATGATAAAGGTTCAACGCCTAGAAGAATAATCTTTTTAGGAGTGAAAAATGACATAATTCGCTTAAAGTCATTTGGATTGTGTGCATTGGCCAAATTAACAACCGCAACATCAGCAACTGTTAGCTTAAGCGCCCCAATTGTCTTTACAAATGCCTCCTCTGCTTCCGGAGAAAAGTAAGGATAAGCGGGATATCTTAAGATAAACAGAATTCCTTTTGCTTTAGAGCCTTGATATATAAATTCCTCAACAGATTCCTGATGAGCAGTAACCTGTTGAGGATTTAAAGGTGAAGATACCGATTCAGACTGACCCGAAAAAGCTTCTACAGCATCGGCCGTCGCGAATATAGTCTCGGACATGAATGCCTGTAAAGCAATGGGGTCTGTAGTCAGTAAATTCGACATATTCTTATTATTTACCCAAAATATAAGAGAAAATCAAAGGAGCAACAATAGTTGCATCAGACTCAACTACGAATTTAGGTGTATCGATATCTAATTTACCCCAAGTGATTTTTTCATTTGGAACAGCACCAGAGTAAGAACCGTAAGATGTTGTTGAATCAGAGATCTGACAGAAGTAAGACCAGAAAGGAACATCTTCCCACTCTAAATCTTGGTACATCATCGGAACAACACAAATAGGGAAATCACCAGAGATACCACCACCGATTTGGAAGAAACCAACACCCTTACCAGAAGAGTTAGCACGGTACCACTCTGTTAAGTAAATCATATATTCGATACCAGATTTCACTGTATGAACATTTAATTTACCTTTGATTACATTAGAAGTAAAGATGTTACCTGTCGTTGAATCTTCCCATCCTGGACAAACGATAGGCAAGTTTTTCTCTGCAGCAGCAACAATCCAAGAGTTTTTAGGATCAATTTCGTAATATTGTTCCAACACTCCGGAATTAACCACCTGGTATAAAAATTCGTGTGGTAAATAACGCTCACCTTTTGCTTCAGCTGCATGCCATACATCTTCCAAATGTTTCTGTAAACGACGGAATGCTTCCTCTTCAGGAATACAAGTATCTGTAACACGATTATAATGTTGATCTAATAATTCTCTTTCTTGCTCTGGAGTCAAGTCACGATAGTTAGGAACACGCTTGTAATGTGAGTGTGCTACTAAATTCATAACATCCTCCTCCAGGTTAGCACCTGTACATGAGATGATATGTACTTTATCTTGACGAATCATTTCAGCCAAAGAAATTCCCAATTCAGCAGTACTCATTGCACCACCTAAAGAAATTAACATTTTACCACCTTCTAATAGATGAGCCTCATAACCTTTAGCTGCATCCACCAATGCCGCAGCATTGAAGTGAAGGTAATTTTCCTCAATAAACTGAGAAATAGGACCTTTTTGTGTACTCATAATATTTTGTTACTTTTAATAAAATAATAAGTGTAGCAAAGGTACTGAATATTATTTATTTTAAGCTTGGAGGTCTGCCAAACAGCATGCTATTCAAGCATTTTTTAACAAATGTTAAAAAATATTTGCAATCTTAAATTACCCATCGCTCACAGGAATCCAAAAATTCCTGGTTAATATCAGCACCAATACCCGGAAGATCCGAAAGATGAATATGATATCCTTTATATTGAATACCACCGACAACAGGATCCTCTAGATGGCCGACCATACAAGTATCCAAATCATAAAACTTCACATTCGGCGCAGCATAAGCAAAATGAACTTTCGCGGCTAAAGCCAATCGACTTTCAAGCATCCCCCCTATCATACAGGGAATATTAAATTCAGCAGCTATTGCGGCAATTTTTAATGCCTCATGAATGCCTCCTGATTTTGAAAATTTAATATTAATATAGTCACAGGCATCTGCACGACACAAGCGTTCCGCATCATGATGGCTATAAACAGATTCATCTGCCATGATCAGAACCGTTGTTTCGGTACGAAGTTCAGGAAGCAAATGATCTAAATAAGTACGCATAGGCTGTTCACAAAACTGAATCTTAAAAGGTTCCAGTCCCTGCAAAGCCTCTACAGCACCTTCGTATGTCCATCCTTGATTTGCATCAATACGAATCGGCATATCAAAGCCGACCGCTTTACGGATTTCCCGAATCCTTGCGATATCCGTTTTAGGATCCTTGCCCAATTTCACTTTCAACATCACAGCCCCTGCACGGTACAACTCTTTTGCCTTAGCTGCCATTTCTTCCGGACTGGCGATACCTAACGTGATATCGGTTACGATCTCTCGTGGAATACCTTTTAAAAATTGATATAACGGAACTCCTGCATTTTTTGATGCAATATCATATAAAGCCATGTCAAATGCAGATTTTATTGTTGTATTGCCGGCTATATACATATTTAGCTCTGCGAGACGCTCCTCTATATTTAAAGGATCTTTACCTTTCCATAACTTCGCAAAGTCACGCGC
This sequence comes from Sphingobacterium sp. B16(2022), assembly GCF_012030425.1. Taxonomy (GTDB): domain Bacteria; phylum Bacteroidota; class Bacteroidia; order Sphingobacteriales; family Sphingobacteriaceae; genus Sphingobacterium; species Sphingobacterium anhuiense. The sequence goes on from NZ_JAAUVN010000006.1 coordinate 164,484, forward strand.
TATCACTAAACAGGTGTCCTGGGTTTCCCCTACAATCATAGGAAAGGCAGAACATTCACCAACCCCAACGATTTCGGTATCCGTACGAATCCGAATAAAGGTGTTCTGTGCAAAATCCATAGTGCCTGTTGCAATGACAAAAGGCTCCATAGGAATGCTTAATCTATAAATTTCTATTTCAGTGATTTTCATGGTTTAAACTATTATGTATTTCCTACCTCACAGCGAAAATAACAAAAGCTAAGATAGATAAAGAATATCTAAAATATAGCGCAAAGCTTATCCGTTCTAGAATTAGTTATATGCTAAAATCTATTATTTTTTAAGGACCTGTCTCCGATCGACTTCTTATTGAGATCGGAATACAATGCGCAAAGGAAAGTCCGTGAAAGTCCATGGATGTCCGTAAAAGTCCATACAAGTGCATACGTTATTTCGCCTTACTCCGACATTGCTAGGGCATTGGCAGGACAACTCTTCGAGTCTGGTTCGAGTACCCTTCGACTATTATTCGACAGGTATTCGGCAGGGTGGCGAACACCTACCGAATAGACCACGAACAACTGTGGGGCTTGTCTCCTATCTCTCCCCTAGCAAACTCGAACTTAAGTCAAACGGCAGTCATTTCACAATTGAATAAAGTAAGAGTTGATTTCGCCCTTCGTTCGCAAAAGGTTCGAAAAGGATTCGTCTTGCTTATACTAATCCTATACCCATCCTATACCTCGCCTATACTGAAACAGTAGACAAACGGAAGACAAACAGAAGACAAACAATAGACAAAAGGTAGAGCTTTACCGAAGGCTTCCCGAACAAAGTGCGAATAAAGAGTGAAGCATACTCTAATCAAGTAAAAGGCAGATAATCTTGATGAACCCGCTTTAAAAACTGCATCACCAATCATTAAGATGATACAAATCATTTTATTACAACACGTAACATGCTCATTCAAAAAACAAATCACAAAGCTCTTCCAAAATACAATATCAGCAATAAAAGACTTTTTATTTACAAATAACATAAGCTTATTTAAAATAATTTATAAAATCTATAATATTTTAATGTTTTTATTCATATATTAGCAAAGTAATAATTGAATAGGAAGATGATTGAAAGTAACACAAATCAGCAAGGGCTATACGACCCGAGTTTTGAGCATGACGCCTGTGGGGTTGGTTTTGTAGCGCATATTAAAGGAATAAAATCACATGCACAGGTAAAAGATGCCTTGACCATGTTAGAAAATATGGAGCATCGTGGTGCTTGTGGCTGTGATCCAGAGAGTGGAGATGGCGCAGGTATTATGATCCAATTACCACATGAGTTTCTTTGGGAAGAATGTATTAACCTAGGTATACAACTTAAAGAACCAGGATATTATGGAGCAGGAATGGTTTTCCTACCCAAAGAACCTGAAATGAACAAAATTTGCAGAACAGTTATACAAGAAGCGGCTACTGAAAGGGATATGAAATTCCTTGGATTTCGGGATGTACCAGTAAGTAGAGCAGGTATAGGCCCGACAGCATTAAGCGCTGAACCCGAAATAGTTCAATTCTTTATCGACAGACCCGAGACCGTACATAACACTGAAGAATTTGAACGCAAATTATTTGTCCTCAGACGTTTGATTATCCAAAAAATCAAACAATATCAAGAATATCCACTACCGCTTTACTTCGCTTCCCTATCTTGCAAAACAATTATTTATAAAGGTCAGTTGACAACTTACCAAGTTGGCACTTATTTTAAAGACCTTCGCGATCCAAGAGTTGTTTCTGCATTTGGATTAGTACACTCTCGCTTTTCAACCAATACTTTCCCTTCCTGGTCTTTAGCACAGCCTTTCCGTATGTTAGCGCATAATGGTGAGATCAACACATTAACAGGAAATCTGAACTGGTTTTACGCAGGCATGCGTGCGCTTTCGTCTCCTTATTTTACAGAAGAAGAGATGGAGATCTTATTACCTGTTGTAGACCGTGGTCAATCTGATTCTGCATGTCTAGACAATGTTGCAGAACTTTTATTACACAGTGGCCGCAGCCTTTCCCATGTGATGCTGATGCTGGTCCCTGAGGCTTGGGATGGCAATACACAAATGGATCCATTAAAACGAGCATTTTATGAGTACCACGCCACATTAATGGAACCTTGGGATGGTCCAGCTGCTCTTTGTTTTACTGATGGCAAGTCCATTGGTGCAACCCTAGATCGAAACGGATTGCGTCCTTTACGCTATGCCATTACTTCAGATCATCGAGTCATCGTTGCTTCAGAGGCAGGCGCACTCCCTATTGATGAATCAACGATCATCAAAAAAGGAAGACAACAAGCTGGTAAAATTTTCTTGGTCGATATGGAACAGGGTAAAATTTTATCTGACGAAGAGGTAAAAGGCGACTTAATACGTCAACAGCCTTATGGCGATTGGTTAGACAGTTATAAAATAAAATTAACAGAATTGGCTGAGCCTCGTGTTACTTATACCTATCTGTCTAAAGAGTCGGTATTTAAGTATCAGCAGACTTTCGGATATTCGAGAGAAGACTTAGAAACAATTCTAACACCAATGGCACTGACCGGGTATGAGCCAACAGGTTCCATGGGATCTGATGTACCATTAGCTATACTTTCCGATCAACCGCAACATTTATCCAGTTACTTCAAGCAGTTTTTTGCTCAAGTGACAAACCCTCCAATTGATCCAATAAGAGAGCGTTTAGTTATGAGTCTAGCAACATTCATTGGAAATGCAGGCAACATACTCATTGAAGATAAAAAATTCTGTCACTGCGTTACGCTCGAACATCCGATATTGACCTCGAAAGAATTAGAAAAGCTACGGTCAATAGACACGGGTGTATTTCAGGCAAAAACTTTACAATCTTACTTCCGAGCAGATGGTCAAAATGGTTCTCTGGAAGCTGGATTAGAACGCCTTTGTCGATATGCAGATGATGCTGTACGTGATGGCTTCGAAGTATTGATACTTTCAGACCGTGCCATTGATTCACAACATGCTCCTATCCCGTCCATATTAGCTGTATCTGCAGTACATCACCATTTAATCAAAACAGGAAACCGTGGTGCTGTCGGTCTTGTTGTAGAAGCTGGAGATGCTTGGGAAGTTCATCATTTCGCATGTTTACTTGCATTTGGTGCGACTGCAATCAATCCTTACATGGCTCTTGCGAGTATTCGTACGATGAAAGAACAAAGTAAAATCGAAACCGAATTAACATGGCCTGAACTTTCCAAAAACTATGTAAAGGCAGTAAATGCGGGATTATTAAAGATATTTTCAAAAATGGGGATATCGACCCTGCAGTCGTATCATGGTGCACAAATTTTTGAAGTATTAGGTTTAGATAAAACTGTTGTAGACAAATATTTTTGCGGTGCCGTATCCCGTATCGGGGGCTTAAACTTGGACGATATTGCACAGGAAGTATTGACAAAACACTGGGTGAATTTCAAAGAAAGCCGTACTCCACAAAAATTGCTTCCTGAAGGCGGTCTTTACCAATGGAAACGAAGAGGTGAAGGACATCTTTGGAACCCAGATACTGTACATCTTCTACAACAGGCTTGTCGCAATGATGATTATGCTACTTATAAAAGATATGCGGAAAAAATAAACAACCAAAAAGAACAGATGTTCACCCTGCGTGGTTTATTAGATTTTGCTAAACATAGAACAGCAATTCCTTTAGAGGAAGTAGAACCAGCTAGTGATATTTTAAAACGTTTTGCCACAGGTGCGATGTCATTTGGTTCTATTTCACATGAAGCACACAGTACACTGGCAATTGCGATGAACCGCATCGGTGCAAAATCAAATACTGGAGAAGGTGGTGAAGATGAGCTCCGTTATCAGCCTCTTCCTAATGGTGACTCGATGCGCTCTGCAATCAAACAAGTAGCATCCGCAAGGTTTGGCGTTACATCCAACTATCTGACACAGGCAGACGAAATACAGATCAAAATGGCTCAAGGTGCTAAACCTGGAGAGGGCGGTCAGCTTCCTGGACCTAAGGTTAATGAATGGATTGCTAAAACAAGACATTCAACGCCAGGTGTAGGGTTAATTTCACCGCCACCACATCATGACATCTATTCGATTGAAGATTTAGCACAATTAATCTTTGATCTAAAAAATGCAAACCGTGCTGCACGTATCAATGTCAAACTCGTTTCAAAAGCGGGTGTTGGAACTATTGCTGCGGGTGTCGCAAAAGCACATGCCGACGTTATACTGATAGCAGGATTTGACGGAGGAACAGGAGCTTCTCCGATCAGTTCGACAAAGCACGCAGGTTTACCTTGGGAATTGGGATTAGCAGAAGCACACCAAACTTTGGTGAAAAACAAACTTAGAAGCCGTATCGTACTACAAGCAGATGGACAGGTAAAAACTGGACGTGACATCGTTGTAGCAACCTTATTAGGTGCAGAAGAATGGGGCGTATCAACTGCTGCCCTTATTGCTGGTGGCTGTATCATGATGCGTAAGTGTCACTTGAATACTTGTCCAGTAGGTGTAGCCACACAAGATCCAGAATTAAGAAAATTATTCACCGGTAAACCTGAGGACATTGTTAACCTATTCCGCTTCATGGCCGAAGAAATCAGAGAGACCATGGCAGAATTGGGTTTCCGTACCATCAATGAAATGGTAGGAAAAGCACAGTTCCTTAAAAAACGTGAGAACATAGATCATTGGAAAGCTTCCAAAATTGATTTCTCAGGGATATTATATGTTGAGCCCAACGATCCTAATCAGTCTCTTTACAATACTGAAGAACAAGATCACGGCATGGGTATGATCTTAGACTGGGGATTATTGAAACAAGCGAAACATGCCTTAGAAAGCAAAACTCCAGTTTTTGGAACTTTCACGGTTAAAAATACGGATCGTACCATCGGTACGCTATTGTCGAATGAGATTTCTAAACTATACGGATCCGAAGGCTTACCTGATAATACCATCAATTACAAATTTGAAGGTTCTGCGGGACAGAGTTTTGGTGCATTCTCAACAAAAGGACTATCATTTGAGTTAGAAGGTGAAGCAAATGATTATGTTGGTAAAGGATTATCTGGTGCACAATTAGCGATCTATCCGAAAGCAGAAAGTAAATTGATACCGCATGAAAATATCATCATCGGTAATGTTGCTCTATTTGGTGCTACATCGGGACATCTCTTTATTAATGGACAAGCCGGCGAACGTTTTGCTGTTCGTAATTCAGGTGCTACGGCAGTAGTAGAAGGTCTTGGCGACCATGGTTGTGAATACATGACCGGGGGACGTGCACTTATCTTAGGAGCTACTGGAAGAAATTTCGGCGCTGGTATGAGCGGAGGTATCGCCTGGATCTATGATAAACAAGGAACATTTAGAGACAATTGCAATACTGAAATGGTAGATCTTGATCCATTGGAACAAGAAGATGAAACAGCAATTATTGCATTGCTAAAAAGACATATTTTACTCACAAACAGCAAAATTGCACAACATATCCTCGAAAACTGGACTGCTGAGAAAAACAGCTTTATCAAAGTATTTCCAAAAGAATACAAACAGGTATTACGTACAAAATTAGTTGAAGCATAATCAGGAGGAAAAATCATGGGAAAAATAACAGGATTTAAAGAATACGATCGTGAGCTTCCGCAAAAAGAACCGGTAGCTTACAGAATACAGAATTTTCAGGAATTCAACAAGGGTTACACAGATAGTCAACTGAATACACAGGCCGCACGTTGTATGGACTGCGGTATTCCATTTTGTCACTCAGGATGTCCTTTGGGCAATGTAATACCTGAGTTTAATGATGCCGTTTACGATGGAAAATGGGAAGATGCATACAACATATTGACCTCAACAAATAACTTTCCCGAATTTACAGGAAGAATTTGTCCGGCACCATGCGAATCGGCATGTGTATTGGGTATACACAGTTCTCCTATTACCATTGAGGAAATCGAAAAACATATTATTGAAATTGCTTTCAATAAAGGTTATGTAAAACCTAACAAAAGCTATATTAAAACAGATAAAAGAGTTGCTATTGTTGGATCAGGACCTGCGGGTTTAGCTGCAGCCGCACAATTAAATAAAGCTGGTCATGACGTTGTCGTTTTTGAACGTGATGATCAACTGGGAGGCTTACTCCGTTATGGTATTCCAGATTTTAAATTAGACAAGAAAATTATTGACCGCCGGATTTCGGTGATGCAGGAATCAGGTATTAAATTTAACGTAAACGCTGAGGTTGGCAAAAACATCTCCACCCATGAGTTACTTTCTTTTGATGCTGTTATTTTAGCAACAGGCTCAACTGTTCCTTGGCATTTGGATATTCCTGGAAAAGAATTAAAGGGTGTCCATTTCGCGATGGATTTTCTGAAACAGCAGAATAAAAAAGTGAGTGGTATTGAATACACGGAAGAGCACATCATCGCCCAAGGAAAACATGTAGTCGTAGTCGGTGACGGTGATACTGGATCGGATTGTATCGGCACTTCCAATCGACAACTGGCACAGAGCATTACCCAGATCGCACGTAAACCCATCCCTGCAAAGGAACGATTAAAGAATAATCCATGGCCATCAGATAAAATCACTTTCAACACTTCATCATCACAAGAAGAAGGTTGTGACCGACTTTGGGCGACCGAAACAAAAGCCTTCATCAGTGATGACCATGGAAATGTCAAAGCTGTTCAGATCATAGAGATCGAATACGAAGTAGATGATTTCGGTAGAAGAACAAAATTAGGTCAATCAGAGCCTAAAGAAATTCCGGCAGATCTTGTTCTTTTAGCTGTCGGTTATCAACATACAGAGCAACAATTGCCAGAAAAACTGGGTGTTCAAGTCGATAGCCGAGGAAATATAGTAGCGACAGATAAAGCTTACCAGACTTCGGTAGATAAGATCTTTACAGCTGGAGATTGTAGGAAAGGACAATCATTAGTTGTATGGGCGATATCAGAAGGCCGTGAGTGTGCTAGAAAAGTAGACGAATTCCTAATGGGGCATTCGGAGCTTGAAAGCAAAGAAGCTATTCATCAATATGCTTAATACCAATCCTAAATAGAAAAGAATGAGCCCCGTAAATATATTTACGGGGTTTATTCTTTTATAGCACTTCCTGTCACTGACTCATCCGGTTATTTCATCTCAAAAATGAGTAGCATATGGACCCTCGCTGATCTCAAAAAGCTTTTATTCATTTTAACCGGGACTAAGATTTTCAACCTACATGAAGTTTTTTAATCCTGCGGTTAATTATGGAATTCGTTACTAAGATGCATCATCTTAAATGAACACAGCAAGCTAATTCAAAAAATATGAATAAGATCCTCATAATAGTATTGATTTTATGTCTCCTACTTCAGGGAGAGAATATTAAATCACAGAATAATCCAAATAGACCTATTCCCAGCTTAAAAATATCGAATGATCCAAAAGATCAGGCAAAAGTTAATCTACAGGAGCTCGATATTCAAGTTAATATTTTTGGTAACATCGCGAAAACAACGATGACAATGATCTTCCGTAATAATGAAAACAGAGACTTGGAGGGCATACTGACATTCCCCATGCCTGAAGGTGTTTCGGTAACAGGATACGCCCTTGATATTAATGGAAAACTACGTCAAGCTGTTGCAGTTGATAAGAGCAAAGGGATTGAAGTCTTCGAAAGTATTGAATCTCGTCGTGTAGATCCTGGATTATTAGAGCGTGTAGAAGGGAATAATTTTAAGACCAGAATATATCCTATACCTGCACAAGGTCAACGAACCATTAGCATAACTTATGAAGAGAATTTACAATTCCATGCTTCGACTGGTTTTCAATACCATTTACCTTTAGCCTATAAACAAGCGATCGAGCGGTTTAAACTTCAGGTAAATATCTACCAAACAGACCAGGTACCGACATTGATCAGCAAACCAGATGGATCACTCATATTTTCAGAAAAAAATCACATTTATCAAGCGGCTATAGCTAAAAACAATTTTATACCTGAGAAATCATTAGTAATTGGACTACCTAAGCGACCAAATGAGAACAACATTTTGACACAGGCTAATCAAGATCAATCTTTCTATTTCCTTAGCAATATATTTATCGATGCTCCTTCGAAAGCAAAAACCTGGACTAACAAAATTGGGATCATTTGGGACAATTCTTTAAGCGCTAAAGATAAAGACATTCAAAAAGAATTAGCACTTCTGGATCTCATCATACAACAAAAAAAGAATTTAACTGTAGAACTGGGCTTACTGAATATCAGCTATGTAAAAGCGGGAACATTTCACATAGAACAGGGAAATTGGACTGCTCTAAAAAATTATCTCTTGCATTTAACTTATGATGGCGGAACAGACTATTCAAAATTAAATGATCAAGTGCTGCAAGCGGAGGAATATCTTTTCTTTACCGAAGGGTTATCCACATTTGGGTCAAATCAAGTAACCATCAACAAACCAATATATTGCATCTCTTCTTCTGCTATTGCAGATTACAGCACACTCCAGGCCATTAGCAAAAAAACTGGTGCAAAAACGCTCAATCTATTGAACACATCACCTATTGACGGTATCAAGAAATTAAGTTCAGAAAATTTAAAATTTTTAGGGATCAAAGAACATGCTGATTTCTCAGAAATATATCCAGCGATCCATACAGAAGTACAGGATCATATCGCGATTACAGGTCTCGGAAAAAACAACAATTTAAAACAGATTACCTTACTCTTTGGCTACGGGGATCGTGCAACTCAAGAAGTCAAAATTGACATCAATTATCAAGAAAATGAGTTGGATGTTCATAAAATCTGGGCTCAGAAAAAGATTGCAACATTAGATGTTGATTACACGGAAAATAAAGAACGTATTGAAGAACTTGGTAAGCAATTTGGTATTGTTACCCGTAACACAAGTTTAATTGTATTGGAAACCGTGGAAGATTATGTACGATATGCCATCCTGCCTCCAACAGAATTGCTTCCAGCTTATCATAAATTGATTAAAGAACAAAGCGTTCTTCGGGAGGAACGTATGCATGATTTATTGGCACAGGCTGAAACCAATGTCCAAGAATTAAAAAAATGGTGGCAGACCGACTTCAAAGCAAAGAAAACTTATCCACAGCCTAGCAGGATCGTAGAAGAGTCATTTGTAGCGCCCGAAGTTCATCCAATCAATAATGCACAAGCTGCAACATCAAAAATGGTATCATCAGAAAGCAGACAGATGTTTTTAGCAGATGATCAATATTCAAATCTGGAGGAAATAGTATTAAGCGATTTAGAAGACCCAATTTCTGATCAACAGCATTATTCCGGCACTGATGTGAGTGACAGAACAACTGCTGGTGCAAAAATCACCATTCCTGACATTAAAAATGATAATATGTATCTGCAGGTCTTAGAAAAATCAGCGAATCCCTATCAAACATATCTCGAACTTCGCCAAGCATATTTGGGTACTCCGAGCTTCTATTTTGACGTTGCTAATTTTTTCTATCGAAAAGGCACAAAAGATAAAGCATTATTAGTGTTGAGCTCACTTGCAGATCTTCAAATTGAAAATGCAGATTTATTTAAGACAATAGCTTACACACTTAAACAATGGGAACAATATCAATATGAACTTTACATCAATAAGAAAATCTTAGACTGGCGTCCTATGGATCTGCAAAGCCACCGCGATTATGCTTTAGCATTATTAGATAATAAACAATATCAAAAAGCTTTTGATCAATTATATAGTATCCTAACGCAAAGTTATTCCCCTGAAGCAGCCGATCGCGACGATGGTATAGAAGAAATTATTGTGATGGAGTTAAATAATTTATTAAAATTAAACCAGACTCATGTCAATAGCAATAACATCAGCAAAAAACTCATTGCAGATCTTCCTGTCGATTGTCGTGTAGTGATCAATTGGAATTCAAACAATACAGATATAGATCTTTGGGTCACAGATCCACATGGAGAAAAATGCTTTTACAGCAATAATAGCACTGCAATAGGAGGACGTTTAAGTAATGATTTTACCGGAGGATATGGCCCTGAACAATTTCTATTAAAAAGAGCAGTCAAAGGAAAATATAAAGTCGAAGTAGATTTTTATAATGATAATTCGCTAACACTAGCAGGTCCAACAGCAGTTATGGCAGAAATATTCACCTATTATAGCTCCGGAAAACAGGAACGTAAAATCATCACCCTGTACTTAGATAAAACCAAAGAGCAGCATGTGACCATCGGAACATTTGATTTTTAATCCAGTGCTAAGTCAAAAAAAAGCGTGCTTAAAATCAGTTTTAAGCACGCTTTTTTTATCAGGATACGCAATATATCCATTAAATTCCGTTCTGCAACAAGAGCAGATATATAAAGCTAAAATAGATAATTAATAGATTTTTCTAATAACCAAATCCTGCTTCCTTTTCTCGATTTTTGTTTTTAAGTAAGGATAGAAGAAAACTGCACCTAAAACAATGGCAGCACCACCATAAAAACCTAAACTCATCGTCTCTTTTTGACCGAAGATCAGCATGGCCAATAAAATGCCATAAACAGGTTCCAGATTTGTCGTTAAAGCAACTGTAAAAGCACTCAATTCTTTCATTACAGCAACACCTAACACATACGCAACGGCAGTACACAATACCCCTAAGATCAATAGATAAATTAAATCCGATTGATTGAGAACCATATTTTCATTAAAATCTCCACTGCATAACATAAAAACTGACACCCAGAAAAAAGCACCCAGCATTTCATAAAATGTGATCAAGGTAGCGCTTGATTTTTTAACCATTCTGGCATTTGCAATCGAGAAAATACTTGCACAGAATGCACATGCTAAGCCCGCAAGAATACCTTCAATATAATTGGATTCAAATTGAAATATCATATAGATACCCATTATTATCACTACACCAACTAACATATCCACTAGGGCGATCTTTTTCTTATTGATCAGGGGTTCCAAAATAGAAGTATACAATGTCAAAGAAGATAATGTCACCAAAGCTACTGATACTGTAGATACCTTAATTGCATAAAAAAAGAGTACCCAGTGAAGCCCTACGACACCCCCGACCATTATGAAAGAGATAAAATCCTTTCTTTTTACCAGAATCTGCTGCTTGCTAACGGCAAGATAAATCCATAGAGAAATCGCCGCAATCAAAACCCGATACCAAACAAGATGTATAGCAGATATCGAAATCAAATTACCCAAAATTCCTGTAAAACCCCATATCAGGATTGTTAAATGCAGAATAAGAACATTCTGATTAATTTTAATTTTTGACATTGTCGGTTTGTTTATTTTGGCGCCTTTATAGCCAAATAGATTGCAATAATTAAAAATGTAATATTGGGAATTAACACTGCAATCAAAGGAGGGAGCCCTCCTTTTAATGAGAACATGGTGGCAAATTGAATGAACACTATGTAGGTAAAGCTCAATCCGATACCGATACCCAAACTAAGACCAATACCTCCTCTGACCTTCTTAGAGGATAAGGCAACGCCCATCAAAGTAAGCACAAATGCCGAAAAAGGATAGACATAACGTTTATATTTCTCCAATTTAAGATCTGTCATCATCCCTGTACCCCTAATTTCCTCTTTATGGATACGCTCATCCAGCTCTTTCGTATCCATGGCTGTAAAAATATTATCATACAGTTCAAAATCACTCGGCTTCATATCCAAAGTGGTATCTTTTACGGTACCCTTGTCCATTCGTTCATGAAGACCATTAATAATCCGGTTTGTATAATCATGTATTTTCCACTTAGTCGTTACAGAATCCCATGTAATGCGCTCAGCGATCATTTTTTCCAATAAGGTATCACCCTTAAATTTTTCCAGTACAAACTTATATCCAATCTTGGAGTTGTTATCAAAGTTGTCTATGTATACATAACTGTTTTTATCAATCTGCATATGCGTGGACACTTTCGTATTATCTTTCAAAGGTTTTACATACACATTTTCAAAACCGATCTTCATTTTATTCGTTTTCGGAATAATATAAAGGTTAAAGACAAAAGAAACTGCAAATATAAGCGTTGCAGAAAAAATATAGGGTCTTAAAAGCCGGTTAAAACTATAGCCGGCACTTAATATGGGTACGATCTCTGTTTGATCGGCCATCTTCGAAGTAAAGAAGATAACAGCGATAAAATTGATCAGAGGACAAAGGAAATTTAAATAAAACGGGATAAATCCTGCGTAATATTCAAATATAATTTTGTCCATAGGAGCATTATATTTCAAGAAATCATCCAATCGCTCAGAAATATCAAAAATGACCATGACGACTGTAAAAATAGCCATCGTGAACACAAATGTGCTCAAGTACTTTTTAATAATGTAACGATCGATAATAGAAAACATAATACTACTAAGATGCAAAAAAATTACAAACGTTGACCTAATACTTTGACCATTTTATTTTTCCAATCGTAGAATGTACCATCTACAATTTTCTCACGTGCCTCATTTACCAGCCATAAATAGAAGTGTAAGTTATGTAAAGAAGCAATCTGTGCACCTAAAAGTTCTTGCGAACGGATTAAATGGCGTAAATATGCTTTTGTATATACTTGATCTGAGTAAAGATCACTATCTGGATCAATTGGAGAAAAATCGTCTTTCCATTTTTCATTCTTGATATTGATCGTTCCGTGACGTGTAAAAATCATACCGTTACGTGCATTACGCGTTGGCATTACACAATCAAACATATCTATACCCAAAGCGATGTTTTCAAGTAGATTGATTGGTGTACCTACCCCCATTAGGTAACGTGGTTTATCTTCTGGAAGAATATTACAGACAACTTCCGTCATCGCATACATTTCCTCAGCAGGCTCTCCTACGGATAAACCACCGATTGCATTTCCTTCACGATTGAAAGACGCAATTTTCTCAGCAGATCTTTCACGTAAGTCTTTATATACTGATCCTTGAACAATGGGGAACAATGTCTGGTCATATCCATATAATGGTTCTGTACTGTCAAAACGATCACAACATCTTTTCAGCCAACGGTGAGTCATTTCAATCGAACGACGGGCATAACCATAGTCACATGGATAAGGAGTACACTCATCAAAAGCCATGATAATATCCGCACCGATTACTCGTTGTGTATCCATCACATTTTCAGGAGTAAATAAATGCTTTGAACCATCAATATGTGACCGGAACGTCACACCTTCTTCTCGTATCTTACGATTGTCTGACAATGAATAAACTTGGTAACCTCCAGAATCTGTTAAAATTGGACGATCCCAACCGTTAAATTTGTGAAGACCACCTGCCTTATTCAAAACATCCAGTCCCGGTCTTAGATATAAATGATAGGTATTTCCCAAAATAATTTGGGCTTTAATATCATTTCTCAATTCGTGCTGATGCACACCTTTGACCGTACCAGCTGTTCCAACCGGCATAAAAATAGGAGTTTGAATTTTTCCGTGAGCTGTCTCAACAACACCTGCACGCGCTTTAGAAAATTTATCTTGTACTTGAAGAGTGAATTTCATTAATCTTTTATTTTTTGGGGATTCTAATTTGATGATTTTTACTGTTTCAGAAGCAAATTCCCCAACATGCTTTTTTTAAAATCTTTGCAAAAATACTATAAAAAGCAATGCAAAGATTGACCTTTTACAAGATTTTAACATTTACAGCACAAAAAACATTATTAAAGCAAATATCCTTGGAACATACTATCTTTGCAACCTATGAACATCGTACAGCAATACGCCTTCTATTACCCTTATATCGCCTTTGGCATCATCGGTTTATTACTGCTCATCCAGTTGTACTATATTATAATTGTATACGGAAAACTGAGTCGTCATAAAGTGCATTCTTATCAGGAACAAGATCAATTTGATCCTATTTCTGTCATCATCTGTGCACATAACGAACAAAAAAATCTAAAGCAGTTTTTAGCATCAATTTTAGAGCAGGATTATCCCCAATTTGAAGTGATTGTTGTTAATGATTACTCTACTGACGAGACAAAATGGATTTTAAAAGAATATCAATCTCAATATGATAACTTAAGAATTGTCGATATTAAGGAACATATACGGCTTAAGCATGGAAAAAAATTCGCCGTTACCCTAGGAATTAAATCTGCTATTTACGAAAAACTGGTTTTCACAGATGCTGATTGCAATCCAAGTTCAAGCAATTGGTTAAAAGAAATAGCTGGAGCACTTAACCAACCGGATACAGAGATTGTCATCGGGTACTCCCCTTATTTTAAATATAAAGGTTTTCTCAATAAACTTATCCGGTTCGAGACAACGCATACAGCAATGAGTTATTTATCGTATGCGATAAAAAAAGATGCTTACATGGCTGTAGGCAGAAACATGGCCTACACAAAAACGTTATTTTTCAGTAAAAAGGGATTTGCATCACACATGCACATTAAATCTGGTGATGACGATCTTTTTGTAAATGAAAACGCTACGAAGAAAAATGTAGCCATATCCATTCATGAGGATGCTATCGTTTACTCAGAACCTAAAACAACCTGGAAAAGCTATTACAAACAAAAAGCACGGCATTCGGGCGCTTCGGTTATCTACAAAAAAAGACATCAGCGTATGTTGGGTATGCAATTGATCACTTCATTTTTATTCTATTTTACGATTATCCTGACTGCGATTATTTTCCCTAATTACTGGTACGTACCTGTAGCTGCATATCTAATTCGCCTACTTGCACAGCTCATTGTTTTTAGGGCAATATATAAGAAATTAGCAGTTTCTGACCTCATTTGGTGGTTACCATTATTAGACATCATCTACTATTTCTATATTTGCATCAACGGACTATTCAACCGTAAAAAGAAATCACTTAGCTGGAAATAATATTCATATTTTAAAACTTTCACTTTGAATCCTACAGTAGACATCATATATCAGTATTTTCCAAACTTAACAGAAGTTCAGAAAACACAATTTGCACAACTTGCAGAACTTTATCCGTTTTGGAACAATCAGATCAATGTTATTTCACGCAAAGACGTTGAAAGCCTTTATCTTCATCATGTATTACATTCTTTAGGTATTGCAAAATACGTCATGACATTTGCTCCGGGCACTCGTATTTTAGACGTTGGCACAGGCGGAGGATTCCCAGGAATACCATTGGCTATTTTATTTCCTGACGTAAAATTTCATTTAGTAGATTCGATCGGAAAAAAAATTAAAGTTGTTCGCGAAGTTGCGTCTGCTTTAGGACTTGAGAATGTTGAAGCAGATCACATCCGTGCAGAACAATTGGACGACAAATATGATTTTGTTGTATCACGTGCTGTAACACGATTAGCAGATTTTGCTCCTTGGATCCGCAATAAATTCCTTAAACAGGATAAAAATGGAATTCCTAACGGTATCTTATATCTAAAAGGTGGTGATCTTAAAGAAGAAATTAAAGAGTCACGACTGAAAGCTGAGCTGCACCCACTTTCCGATTATTTTAAAGAAGATTTCTTCGAAACGAAATATGTCGTTTATGTTCCGATGTAATTTAGGGATTTAAGATTTCTAATTTAGGGAGACTCAGACGTTGATGAATGATTTCGACAGAATCTAGGTAGTTTTTTAAACTGTGCTGCACATAAGCAATCTGATCGTAATGGTCTGCCTTGCGCAACCATTTGGAGGAAGGTTCATAATAAGAACGAAATTTAACCAAAGAGTCTCCCGTTAAAGGCGTGTAGGCTTCAGTTAGCGCAGTCCATTGTGCTAAGACTTTGTCTTGTTCGAACTCCCGCTCGAATAGTCTTTGAAGTCTCCGAGAAGCACGACCCTTCTTACTCAAAAGATTATACAACTTATTGAGATTAACGGCAAGACCGCCCTGATATGGCAAGGTCACCATATTTTTAGTATCTCCCCAAAAGTATATGGACTTATATGTAATCTGCTTTTCGGTCATTTTCTCTTCCGCCGTTAATTTTTTCCCAACTATTAGCGCAGTATCCAGTATATTGGTATCCTGATTAATTATTTTTTTATTCCGAAGAGTGGTATCTTGATAGGAAAAAACAAAATGAGCAGATGAAGATTTGACCCGGCTAAAAAATAAAAGCAGACAGATAGACATCAAAAAAAATAAGCGACCTGGATTCATTTCTTTATAATTAGTTATTTAAAAATAACAACAAAAGAAATACGAGCGGCGATTTTAACTTTGTTTAACTGTCTATCTATCTTGAATTATTAACCCAATTCTTCTATAATTTTTTTGCCAATCGCATTAATCTCTTCATCCATACCAAACATTGGTAAACCAGTCTCAGGATTGGTTTTCAACCACAGATTCTCTGTATCTTTAATAATCTGTACATATTCTACCCCTTCTTTAAAAATCACATAAGTATCTTCCTCTTCTGGGAATACCGAGTAAACAATATTTTCAATTTCTATATCAAACGGTTCTTTCATTTCCATAGTCATATATTTTTATTTCAAACAAAGATACAAGCTATCTCATAATTCTCTAAAATATGAAAGTAAAATTCTTTTCTAATCATTTTTGATACCAAAAGTAAAACTGTTTTAGCCTGAATTTCAGTAAAATATTATTATCTTTAAATAACCGAATATGAACTTTTATCATCAAATAGCACTTACCAAAATTAAGGGGGTAGGACCTAAAACTGCGCGAGCTTTGCTTACGCACTGCGGCTCTGTGCAAGAAATCTTAGAGACAAATGCCAGTACTTTAGCAAAAATTCCAGGAGTAAATAGTCGAACAGCTAATGAAATCGCTGCGAAAAACTATCAGGAAGCAACCGAAAAAGAAATGGCATTTGTTGAAAAACACCAGATAAAAGTTTTATGGATAGATAATCCGGATTATCCTCAGAAATTGAGAAATTGTGAGGATGCACCACTGGTCTTATATTACAAAGGGAATGCCGACCTCAATAAAGAACGTATGGTCAGCATTGTCGGAACGAGAAATGCCACCAGCTATGGTCGCAAAATTTGCGATACGCTCATTGAACAGATGCAGTCTCTTGATACCACAATTGTAAGTGGACTGGCCTATGGTATCGATATCATGGCTCACAAAAATGCTTTACTGCATCGGATACCAACAGTGGGTGTATTAGGACATGGACTAGACCGGATTTATCCGGCGACTCATAGAGAAACAGCGTCAGCAATGCTTCAACAGGGTGGATTACTAACCGAATTTCCTTCAGACAGCAATCTTGACCGACAAAATTTCCCTATGCGAAATCGCATTATAGCAGGCATGTCTGATGTAACGATTGTCATAGAGGCGGCCACAAAGGGAGGCGCGCTCATTACTGCTGAAATAGCAAATAGCTATAACCGCGATGTATGCGCATTCCCGGGAGCAATAGATCAGCTTTATTCGGCAGGTTGTAATTATTTAATTAAAACCAACCGCGCACATCTGATCCGGGATGCGAAAGATCTTTGCTACCTGATGAATTGGGAAACTTCAGAAAAACAAACAGGTATACAGCTCCCGCTCCTACCTCCTGAGTTAAATAAAGATCAGTTGCACCTCTATCTCTTTCTCCAGGGTAAACAGCAAGTGGGTATTGACGACATCACGCTTTACTGTAACTGGCCACAAAGTAAACTTGCGATGATTTTACTCGAAATGGAGATGAATGGTCATATCACCTCTTTACCTGGAAAAATGTATAAAATTTAAACCTAAACAACCTTATAAATCTAAATGAAAGAAAATACAAATACCAAAACTATTTGGAAAGTAATCGGTGCGTCCTCCATGGGAACACTGATTGAATGGTATGACTTTTTTATCTTCGGAAGTTTATCCATCGTCATTTCAACCAAATTTTTCCCTGCGGACAATCCGACTGCGGCTTTCCTTTCTACCTTAGCCACATTTGCTGCTGGTTTTGTTGTCAGACCCTTCGGTGCACTTTTTTTCGGTAGATTAGGAGACCTTATCGGAAGAAAATACACATTTATGGTTACACTGTTGCTCATGGGAGGTGCCACTTTCTTGATCGGTTGTATACCCAGCTATGAGAGCATTGGCTTTCTTGCCCCCTTACTCGTACTGATCTTACGTTTATTGCAAGGGCTGGCACTTGGTGGTGAATATGGTGGAGCGGCAACTTATGTGGCAGAACATGCCCCTGAAGGTCAACGTGGCTATTGGACATCCTGGATACAGACGACAGCAACTTTCGGTTTATTTATCTCTTTGGTTGTTATACTCGTAACAAAATACATCTTGACCGAAGAACAATTTGACGCCTGGGGATGGCGTGTTCCATTTATTCTATCCATATTGATGGTGTATGTGTCTTACCTCATCCGTAAAAACATGAGTGAATCGCCCGAGTTTGCCAAAGCGAAAGAAGAGGGTACAACAAGCAAAAATCCTTTAAAAGAAAGCTTTGGAAACCGGTATAACTTAAAATTTGTGTTGCTTGCTTTATTTGGCGCAGCTATGGGACAAGGAGTCGTATGGTATACGGGACAATTCTATTCCATGAGTTACATGAAAACTGTGATGCACCTCAATTCGGACGAAGCTGATATGATCTTAGGAACGGCATTGCTGATCGGAACACCATTTTTTATTCTTTTTGGCTGGTTAAGTGACAAAGTCGGCCGTAAATGGATTATGCTTTTGGGCATGCTACTGGCACTTTGTACCTATAGACCTATATACAAAGCGATGTATCAACTAGCGGATACCAGCACAAAAGAAGTGAGCTCGACCAATACATTAAAATTGGCCGATAACAAGCTTCAAACGGTTATCCACTATACTGATGGAACACGTTCTCAAGAAATAAGCCACGATCAATCGACCGAACATGATACGCTTATTAAAAAAACGGTAACGGTGCATGGTAGTAACCGCATAGGTTTAACGGCATTGATATTTATTCAGATCATATACATCACCATGGTGTATGGACCAATCGCGGCATTTCTGGTGGAAATGTTTCCGGTTAAAATTCGTTACACGTCCATGTCCTTACCTTACCATGTCGGTAATGGCATTTTCGGAGGCTTATTGCCTGCAATTTCGACTTACCTGACGACAAATGCGCAAATTGCTCAGGATCCTGAATTTTATTTGGCAGGACTCTGGTATCCGATCATTATTGCGGCTGTATGTTTCATAATCGGATCGTTGTATATTAAAAATAAACCTAATCACCTCAACAATGGATAAACTAAAAAAAATATTAGGGATTCTTTGGATTGCGCTGGCGCTATTTACTGCATACTTTTGTCTTTTTGAGCTCGCAATTCCTAAAATAATGATCGGACATCAAGAAGATTTAGTATTCGGAATCATTATTATGTTCATTTTAACACCAATTATCTCACTTGGTCTAGGTCTTTTTGGGTATTATTCGCTCTGTGGCGAGTATGGAAAAGACAAGACTTAAAATTATTCTTATTGACTATCAGCGAAGTAAGCACTAATAGCAAAATATCTTTCTTTAGAAGGATTTTTTTTCTACTTTTGTGACGGGTAAGTCTTTTACGACCAGCTCCCATTGACTCCCCCAGGTTGGGAACAAAGCAAGGGTATTTGGTTGAGCGGTGCGATAAAAGGAGCTTACCCATTTTTTATGCCCAAAATTTCGGGTCAGCTTCCTTTCACAAATCGTAAATACACAGCAATTTTAAGGAATACTTCTACTAAACAAAATAATTTTGTTTATTTGTAACTGAATTAGAACTATCGTATGAGTTGGTTTAAAAGAGATAAAGCCGGAATTAACACGGCAACAGAAAATAAAAAAGAGGCGCCAGACGGATTGTGGAACAAATGTCCATCATGTAAAAAACCGTTGTTGAACCTTGAACAAATCGAAAACAATTACGTTTGTCAATACTGTGGATACCACCTTAGAATTGGTTCTGCAGCTTATTTTTCAATCATTTTTGATAATAACGAGTTTACTGAATTATTCCCGACATTAAGCTCAGGTGACCCGATCAATTTCTTCGATTCAAAACCTTATACAGAACGTTTAAAAGAAAGTCAGGCTAAAACAGGTCTGGTTGATGCTATTCGTTCTGGTCATGGTAAAATCGATGGGCAGGAACTGGTTATCGCTTGTATGGACTTTAACTTCATCGGAGGTTCTATGGGTTCTGTAGTAGGTGAGAAAATTGCACGTTCCATCGATTACTGTATCGAACATAACATTCCTTTTATGTTGATCTCCAAATCAGGTGGAGCCCGTATGATGGAGGCCGCATTCTCATTGATGCAAATGGCGAAAACAGCGGCAAAATTAGCCCTATTGGCTAAAGCAAAATTGCCTTATGTTTGTTTGCTTACAGATCCGACGACAGGAGGTGTTACCGCTTCTTACGCCATGTTAGGAGATATCAATATTGCTGAACCAGGAGCTTTAATCGGTTTTGCAGGTCCACGCGTTATCAAAGAAACAATCAAAAAGGATCTTCCTAAAGGATTCCAGACTTCAGAATTTATTTTAGAGCACGGCTTCCTGGATTTTATCGTAGACAGAAGACAATTAAAAGAAAAAGTATCAACATACTTGAGGTTGATTAAATAATAATCGGTCTTTAAAATATCTTCGGTGTTCCACCGAAAAAATAAGAGCTCCTACTATTGGAGCTCTTATTTTTTTAGATACTTAAAAAAAGCCCAAAATCTCCGCTTGGACAAATAATCAAGATCAGCCTCATTGGCATAAGCCTCTCGCTCGTAAGATATATTCAGGTAAGCCTGATGGAAATTTCTGTACTGCAGATAACGAAATAAAAATTCAATAAGATAACTGATATAAAAGAATATAATGAGCAATTCCACCGCCTGCCTCATATGTATCTGCTCGTGATTGATCAATTGACGGTTATCTTTAAATATACGCTTCTTTAGAAAAATAAAAGGATAAATAGTAATGGCATCAGCCTTTCCCCATGAAAATACTTTTGTCCAAAACCGACTAACCAAAATCATATCTTTTCAAATTAAATCCAATTCTATAAATTACTACGAATCAAGATAGATAATTTTTATTATCTATCTTACATTGTATATTTCCTCTATAAAATAATTCTTGATGGTAGAGGAAAGAACGATAAATTTGTTTTATATTAGGTGCAACGATATTCAACAAATTTATCTAAGTTTGTTATATAAAAATTAACAGATTAGTATGCCTTACAAAGAGCGCGAAATTAATAAATTGTATTACACGATGGGTGAAGTGACAACCATGTTTGATGTCAACGCATCCCAAATTCGTTTCTACGAGCGTGAATTTGATATTATTCAACCAAAAAAGAATAAAAAAGGAAATCGTCTATTTACCCAAGATGATATTGCTAATTTAAAAATCATCTTCAATCTGGTTAAAGATAAAGGTTATACCCTTCAAGGTGCACGTGAATATCTGCGCACTAATAAATCTGAAGCTAAAGAAAATCAGCGCGTCGTCGATTCTTTAGAAAAATTAAAGAGCTTTTTATTGGAAGTACGCGACAGCTTATAATGAGTTGCCTACCTTCCCGCAAGTTCAATAATCTCTAAATTTTCAATTTTACTGCCATTTATTTCAAACCGCATAAGTGTTCTCACTTTGTGCCAGCCCTGTTTTCCCGCAGCTCCTGGATTTAGATGTAGGCATTTTAACTTCTGATCATACATCACCTTCAAGATATGCGAATGCCCCGTAATAAAAAGCTGGGGAGGATGAGTCGTTATCTGCTTTTTTATCCGTGGTGCATACTTACCGGGATACCCGCCGATATGTGTCAACCAAACATCTACGCCTTCACAGGTGAACCTCAGATCTTCGGGAAAACGATGACGTAGTTCTTGATCATCGATATTTCCATAAACACCTCGTAAAGGTTTAAAACCTTCCAGTTGGTCTGCAACAGCGGCATTTCCAAAATCACCAATATGCCAAATTTCGTCACAGTTTTCAAAGTGCTTAAACACCGACTCGTCCAGATAAGCATGTGTATCTGATATCAATCCAATTCTTATCATACTAAAAAGCTAAAAAATAAGGTCGCAAAGCGGTCTTATACATTTCTGAATAAACACCTTTCGCTTCATAAATTATAAAATCAGAAACTGTTGAAACTCCACGATAAGCTTTCTGAAAAACAATAATCTTACGGATGATGGCATCACCTTCGAAAGATCGGATCTGAATCTGCTCTTTTAAACATAAATCCAAGGTTTCCGCAATCTCCTTCAGTTCATCGGCCAATAGTTTTGGAACGATCAAAGCCAATTGCCCATCTACCTGTAGTTTGTCTGCGGCGAAGGTCAGCAGCTCGTTGAAAAACTGAAGATCGGTATGTCTGGCCAACTTCTTCCTTGCATCGGGATTATGCAACGAATCGGTGTAAAATGGCGGGTTAGAAATAATAAAATCAAAAGAGCCTGTATCAGTAAAATCTTGAAATGAACAAGCGTGCATCACCATTCGGTCTCCAAAATTGGAGTTTCTAAAATTTATTGCTGCCCGCTTCGCGGCTGCAGGATCAATTTCCACAGCGATCACCTCGCTATCCGCACAGCGCTGTGCTAACATAAGCGCAATTACACCTGTACCTGTACCAATATCTAATATACGTTCCGAAGATTCAACATGAACGAGTGAAGCTAATAACACAGCATCGGTATTAATTTTCATCGCACAATCAGATTGATCAACGGCAAACTCTTTAAACTGAAATATAGAAGCCATTGTCACAAAGATAATTCTTTTAAAACCGTTGCACTATTTGATCTTAACAATATTTGAATAAATTTTTATTACTTTAGGTCAATAAAAACAAATACGTATGAACCGATATATTTCTGTTATTCTCTTCAGTATTATCACCCTATTCACGATCATTCCTTCATCCTTTGCACAAGATAAATGTGAACTAACGATCAACAGCTCGCTTGACCCCTTGACTAAGATATTAAATGCAAACCAGTACGATAAATTAGCACCGATCTTAGCTCAGATAGAACAAAGCTGTGGGACTATAGAACTTGTTCAGCGAATCAAAATAGTACATTTGATCATCGCTAAACAAAGTAGTGGCAATGCCATCGAGCGTTATTTAGACAATGGTTTTGATGAACAATTATTGAACCGCTTTGCTGATGCTGCAAGAGAGGATTTTGCCTATCAGTATGAATCTAATAAACTGCAATATAATTATGTTCCACTGAGACATCCGATCGACCAGCTCATTAAAACACGTGCAAAAGCTTTATTGCAGTCTCAATCCTATACGCTTTCCGATGCAGAAATTGACATCTTAAATCTTTTTTCGAACGAAGAGTTATTGCGTAACCAGTCATCATCTGTAAAACAAACGGTACCTGAAAAACAAGAGCATGCAGTAAAAGAGGAACAGGAGGAGACATTAGCTATAGCAGATTATTACAATAAGTCTAAGATAGGTTTTCTTCCGTATTTAGGCGTATATGGTCCTTTAGGTGGAAAAAACACCACATTTGGACCTAATCTTTCTCTTGGTTTTACTATTATGAGCTCGCTCCAAAAGTCATTTATATTTGAAGGGGGATTTAAGGTTCGTATCAATAGCAACGATAAAAATTTTGACTACAATTATTACGATCAGAGCGAATCTGTAAATTCCAATTTCGGTTTATTTTTTGGCGGAGCTGTCGGTTACAAAATCTATGATAACACCAAGTATATTGTCATTCCTAAACTTAATATCGGAATAGATATGGTCGACACAGGAATATCTGAAGACATCTATACAGATGGTTATTACGATGGCTATGGCGATTATATATCCGGCGGAAATTCCACAAAATTACATACTGTGAATACTATGCACTTGGGACTTAGTATGGCAGGAATGCGTCAGATTAAAGGAAAAAATTATATAGGAATAGAAGCTGGATATCATTATACCCCATACCAGTGGGATCATAATCTTCTCAGCAACATCTACAACCACTACGGAAGTATCGAATTATTTTTCAGATTCTAATTTTTCAATAACCGCTGGATCTCATCCAATTTCATAAGCGCTTCCACAGGGGTCAGCGTATTCACATCCAAATTATTCAGCATATCGCGGATTTTCTCAAGGACAGGATCATCAATCGAAAACATCTGTAATTGATAGGCTTGCTTTTGGATTTTGCGCATACTATCTTTAATCTGTTCGCCACCAGTCCGCTCCTGCTCTAATCTTTTTAAGATTTCATTTGCACGGGATAGTAATTTTGGTGGCATACCTGCTAATTTAGCTACGTGGATACCAAAGCTATGTTCTGAGCCTCCTGGAACTAACTTACGTAAGAATATAACCTTATTGTTCATCTCCTTAACCGTCACATTATAATTCTTGATGCGGGGCATGGAATTGGTCAATTCATTCAATTCATGATAATGAGTAGCAAACAATGTTTTGGCCTTAGCTGCAGGATGGTTGTGAAGAAATTCAGCGATAGCCCAAGCGATAGAGATACCATCATAAGTGCTTGTTCCTCGACCAATTTCATCCAATAAAATTAAACTCCGGTCAGAGAGGTTATTCATGATACTGGCCGTTTCATTCATTTCAACCATAAATGTTGATTCACCGGACGATAAATTATCAGATGCTCCTACCCGGGTAAAGATTTTATCCACAAGACCTATCTTTGCTTCCTTTACAGGAACAAAAGAACCGATCTGAGCCATGAGTACGATTAATGCCGTTTGGCGCAAGAGCGCCGACTTACCGGCCATGTTGGGACCAGTGATGATGATAATCTGCTGCGTGGTATTATCCAAGTAAACATCATTCGTGATATAATCTTCACCAATGGCCATTTTCTTTTCGATAACGGGGTGACGACCACCTTTAATATCTAATACTTTACTTTCTGATATCTCGGGCTGAACATAATAATTCTTTTCTGCGATAACAGCAAAGTTCAAAAGCACATCTAATTTCGCCAGTAACTGGGCATTCAATTGAATCGGTTTAATGAAAGCCGCAATAGCAATTAACAATTCGGCATAAAGACGATTCTCAATGACCTGAATTTTTTCCTCAGCACCTAAAATCTGATCTTCATATTCTTTTAGCTCCTCGGTGATGTAGCGTTCGGCATTCACCAAAGTCTGCTTTCTAATCCATTCTGTAGGTACCTTATCACGGTGTGTATTGGTAACTTCTAAGTAATAGCCAAAAACATTATTAAAAGCAATTTTAAGGGAAGGGATACCAGTTGCCTCTGCTTCTCTCTTTTGGATTTCGATTAAATAATCTTTTCCTCCGAAAGCGATCTTACGTAAACGGTCCAATTCATCGTCCACACCATCAGCAATTACATTTCCTTTATTCAAGGCAACAGGAGGTTCTGCGAAAACTTCTTTTTCAATTTTATCACGAATGATACGACAGACATCCAGCTGATCAGCAATGGCTCGAAGGGCTTCAGAATTTTCCTGATTCGTTAGCTCCTTTAATTTTTCAACAGCATATAAGGCACGTTTCAACTGTACAATTTCGCGGGGTGAAGCTTTCTGAAGACCAATTTTAGAAATAAGCCGCTCAAGATCGCCTACATACTTAATCTCTTGAATCAAGGCATCGCGTAAATCTTTATGCTCAGAAAAGTAAGCAACCACATCGAGACGCTCTTGAATTGATTTACGATCTTTCAATGGCATTACAATCCAACGTTTTAATAAACGCGCCCCCATGGGAGAAGCAGTTTGGTCCAAAACATCCGATAAAGTCGTCGCATTTTCATTTGCAGATCCGATCAGTTCGAGATTACGAACTGTAAAACGATCTAACCACATGTAACGATCTTCTTCAATACGCGAAATATTAGAAATATGCTGCAGATTGCGGTGTTCTGTTTCATTCAGATAATGTAAGGCAACACCGGCAGCAACCATCCCAATAGGCATCCGGTCGATACCAAAACCCTTCATTGAATTAACTTCAAAATGTTTCAATAAGTGCTCTGTTGCGTAATCTCCAGTATAAGGCCATTCGTCTAGCGTATAGGTATAATACTGACTCCCGAATAGCTCCAAAAATTCTTTGGATTGCTTACGCGACATGATGACTTCTGTTGGTTTAAATCCCTGCAAAAGTTTGTCAATATAAGACTGCGTACCTTGTGCGACTAAAAACTCACCAGTAGAAATATCTAAGAAAGAAATTCCGATCTGTGTTTTCTCAATATAAATTGAGGCTAAATAATTATTGGACTTCTGTTGGACAATATTATCATTATAAGAAACGCCAGGAGTCACCAATTCTGTTACTCCACGTTTAACGATGGTTTTGGTTTGCTTAGGATCTTCCAATTGGTCACAGATAGCTACACGCTGACCTGCACGGACAAGTTTTGGCAAATAAGTCTCCAGAGAATGATGCGGAAAACCTGCCAGAGCAGTTTCCGATTCGGTTCCATTTCCTCTCTTAGTTTGTACGATCCCTAAAATACTGGCGGCCTTAATGGCATCTTCACCAAATGTTTCATAAAAATCACCTACACGGAACAACAATAATGCACCTGGATATTTCACCTTGATCGCATTGTACTGCTGCATTAATGGAGTTACCTTTTTTTCTGCCTTTGCCAATTGGATTTCGTTTATTGATAATAAGCCGTAAAAATAACATAATCTACCTGATTAGACAAACGATCTCGTAGAATATGAAAAACTTAATTCTCTTTTCGCCTTAAATCATTTTTCAATATACATACTTACCGAAGAATATCCATTACCTCGATCTCAGGCTTGTAAAAAAGAACATCTAAAAAAAAGCATATCATAAACAATACTGAACATAACAATTGGGCAAAATATTTCGTTCCTTTGCATTGTTTTTCAAAAGATATGGCAATTAAAAGAACGAATCAAGTAAAGAAAAAAAAGGTTCAAACAGGTTGGCAAAAAAAAGTTAAAACTTGGTCAATACGTATTGTTGGAGGTTTCTTTGCAATAACTCTATTTTGGGTACTCGCACTTAAACTCATCAATCCACCAATTACCTGGCTCATGATCCAACGTGGGTTTGAGCTACAAGCAGCTGATAAAGGATTTAAACTGGAAAAAGATTGGTTAAATTACGATGAGCTCTCGGACAACCTAAAACGTGCTGCGATAGCAGGTGAAGATGCTCATTTTATGACGCACTGGGGTTTTGACACTGATGCTATTCAAAAAGCTATAGAGAAAAATAAAGATGGAAAAAAATTACGCGGGGGAAGTACAATCAGTCAGCAGGTAGCAAAAAATGTATTCCTGTGGCCAAAACGTTCTTGGCTTAGAAAGGGTTTAGAAACCTACTTTACTGTTTTAATCGAAACATTCTGGAGTAAAAAAAGAATTCTGGAAGTCTATCTCAATGTCATTGAAATGGGGCAAGGTGTTTATGGAGCAGAAGCTGCATCCCAGTATTACTTCAAAAAATCAGGATCTACATTATCAAAAAAACAAGCTGCACTGATCATTGCAATCCTGCCCAATCCAAGAGAGTGGGATGCCCGAAATCCTTCAGCATATGTCAATCGTAGAGCAAATAGTATTGTTCGTTACATGGATCATTACCAAATACCAGAATAGCAAAAATATGGTCAGGTTATAATAAAAGAAGCGATGATTAATCAATCATCGCTTCTTTTATTATCTAGCCGAAAACTCGTTTATGCCAACTTTCTCCAAAAGGAATCTGCCATTTATCAGTTAAAGACGCTAAAGAGGTGATCGTATTATCAAAGACAACAGTTGTGTCGTCAATCTGACCATCCTTTACTAAATTTTCAAATTCAGATCTGGATGCAGCATGCAACTGACCTTCCTTTTTAAAAGCAACGTTCATACGATCAAAAAGCTGAATATCAAAATCTGCTTCTAGTGTCTTCAAAAAGCGAACGGAACTGTCAATTGAACAACCAGATGCTGCAGCAATCTGCTCATCCACGGATAGCACAATAAACAAGTTATACCTAACCTCTGCCTGAGCAGATAAAGGTTCTCCATGCACTTTCCAGCCTGCGGCAAAATCTGCCAATCTGTTTTGAATCAATAACGCTTCATCATCAGTAAAGAAACGATTTGATTGATATACCCATGCACTTGTCATAACTTTTGAATTAATTAGTGAACATAATATGGTGAAATCATCAAATATACAATAACACCCGTTACCGCTACATATAACCACATCGGGTAAGTAATACGTGCTATTTTTTTATGTCTTCCATACGACCCGGCAATACCTCTTACATAAGTAATCAGTACAAAAGGGATAATAATAACAGACAATACTATATGTGTTATTAATATAAAATAGTATATCGGTCGTAATATGCCCTCTCCACCGTATGGTGTAGAGTTAGCGGTCATATGATAAGCTACATACATTCCTAGGAACGCAACTGAACAACATACACAAAGTTTAATTAATCTTTCATGTAATTTACGATTACCTTTTTTAATCGCTAAGACCGCCCAGAACAATAATATCGCAGTGATACCATTGATCGTTGCATATATAGGGGGCAAAAATCCCAAAGGTTCTACATCATACCCTAATTTGCGTAAATTAACGCCAAACAAAGCCGCTACTACAAGTGGAATAACAACCGATAAAACGATGATCCACTTGTTATATTTCTTCTCTTCTGCTGTTTGTCCCATTTTATTTAGTTTCAATCTTTGGAGGATGATTTCTTATTTCCTCCACAACCAATAATTTAACCTCATCACTTAAGCGTTCCGCTTCTTTTTTCATCGTGATATCATAAAATCCTCTGATCCTACGTTTCGTATCGATCAAAACATAAGATGATCCCACAACAAAAGGATTATTGACATCTGCTGTAGCTAAAGCATCCTGCAGTAAACCATCTTTCGCAAATTTAAAGATATTCGAACTCGGTTTACTTACAAAGTACCATCTTTTATCAGAGGGATCGATATTCTTAATGTAATTTTTTAATACATCGGGTGTATCATAAGTCGTGTCGACAGAAATAGAATAGAACTTAATCATCTTATTATGCCTAAACTCACCAGATATCTTATTCAGGCTATTAATCATTGTTGTCGAAAACGACTTATCTCTCGAATAAAAAAGATGTACAACAGTAATAGCGCTATCCTTCCCAAACAGCTCAACGGGTTTGCCATCGTAGTTAATAAATGACATATTTGGAACCTCATGATAGATTGTATCCATGATATCACGTCCCCATTTACGATGAGTAGTACCTGGAACTTCTTTTTGACCGAATATTGGCAAAGTAGAATACGAATTCGCCATTCCAGTTCTATTCAGCACTACATACAAAAATCCTGGCAATAATAATATTATTGCCAGGATCATGATAGTTTGAATACCTTTATTTTTACCAGTATTTTTACCCATTTATATTATTTATTTTCCCACAATTGGTGAGGTTGTAATTCATGCAATAGGAAGTTACCTTCAGTAAGCATTAAAATGATAAAATAAATAATGAAGATAAATACGATACTTACAGTAACGATGAAACTAGATTTCTCAAATTTCAAGTGCATAAAGTAAGCTACGATATAATACGCTTTTATTAATGTTAATACAATATAGATGGAGTTAACCAAAGCACCTTTTGCTAAGATTTGCCAGTGATGAACAAATCCCAATGCGATTAAGAATTCGACAGCAGTTAATGCTAAAAGGACGAAGAAAATTCTCCAAATGCCTTTTTTATCCATTCCTTCTCCGTGTCCGTGCTCCTCATGAGCAATATTATCGTGATGTTGTGACATAGCTTTTCTAAAATTAAAAACTTATAATTATACTAAATAGAAGAATGTAAATACAAACACCCAAACTAAATCCACAAAGTGCCAGTATAAACCTACTTTTTCAATCATTAAATACGAACCGCGATTCTCGAATGTGTTATTCAAAGTCATGCACAGGACGATAATATTTAAGATAATACCTACAGTAACGTGAAAACCGTGAAAACCTGTGATCGTAAAGAACAGATTGGCAAACTGCAACGCTGAAGTATAGGAGATATCATGTGTAAAATACGGTTGCAAAGCATCTTTAATAGCATCACCCTCTAAACCTGTTGCCGGGTTTTGACCAAACCAGAAACCAGCATGGTGTAAGTGAGTCCACTCGATCGCTTGACAGCCTACGAAAGCAATACCACCAAGTATTGTCCATAACATCCATTTTACTACTTCATTTTTTGAGTTACGATGCCCTGCTTCTACAGCTAATACCATAGTCACAGAAGACATAATCAAAATAAAAGTCATAATACCAACGAACACTAAAGGTTGTCCGTGTTCTGCAATACCTGGTATAGATTGGAAAATCTTATCCGCATCTGGCCATGTACTATGTGCAAATCGTTGCGTTCCGTAATAAACCAAAAACGCAGAAAATGTAAAGGCATCCCCAACTAAGAAAAACCACATCATGATTTTTCCGTATTCCAAATTCCAAGGTGATTTTCCACCATTCCATGGACCGGTTTTTACCTTATCCAATTGTGATACAGTTGTACTCATTGTTTACTATTATTGATTCAAAAGTAAGAAAACATATATATAAATCCACAAAAGATCGAGAAAATGCCAAAAAATAGTGGCTAGATTCATGCGGAATTGATTGCCGTCTGGAGGAAGTGGTTTAAATACTCCCACTAAAGCGGTAATCAACACGATCACTCCCGCAATAATATGTGCTAAGTGCATTCCTGTAAAAACATAAACAAAAGACTGTGACGCATTGTTATTCACAAAATAAACGCCTCTTTCTGTTAATATTTCCCACGAATAAACCTGTAGCGCAAAAAATATAATTCCCAAAATTAAGGTAGCAAAAAGCAACGCTTTCTGTCTAGCCAAATTACCTACCTGCGCTGCCTTATAAGCAAAATGCATGGTAACACTACTTAAAACAATTGCCATCGTACTATAGATAAAAGTATCTGGTAATAATGTTTTAAGTCCTTTATCGACACCACTTGCCGTATAGACAATAAAACCGCTGGACAATGCTGCGAACATCATAAACATACCCAGCATCCCCAACCATAGGGTAAATTTTTGAGCCTTACGCGATACTAACTTCTCGTCAGTTTGTTGTACTCCTTGATTTAACATTATTTCAAAGGTATAAAGTCAAATAATAACACTAATTGCGTAATAGGAAGATAAAAAAATGAGGTAAACATCACTTTTCTCGCCGAAGCAATATCCTGATTCTTAAAAAGCTGAAAGCCATAATAAGCAAAGAACACACCCCCTATCGCAGAAACAGCTGTAAAGATCCAGCCTCCGAAACCATAATACATGGGAAGAAATGCTGCTGGTATCATGATCAATGCTGAAAGAAAGACCATAAAAGCAGAAATCTTATCACGCTTGGTCGTTGGTAATAACCTAAAACCCGCCTGTTTATAATCATCATCAATCACCCATGCTAGAGACCAGAAATGTGGGAATTGCCACAAAAACTGAATTCCAAACAAAATAAATGGAATCATAATGATTGCACTTTCATTTGTTTGACTGTAGATTGCTAAATCATCTTGACTAAATGCAGCAAAATAACCAATCAATGGTGGCAATGCACCAGGAAAGGCCCCTACAAATACAGCAATCGGTGATTTCCTTTTTAATGGCGTATACACAAATGCATATAACAATATGGAAAATACCGATAGTAATCCCGCAACAAAATTCAAACGTACCAAAACCAAAGTTCCCAAGATTCCCATAAATAAACTTAGAATCAAGGCTTGACCAGTTGTCATTCTTCCTGAAGGAAGGGGACGGTCAGCAGTACGGGTCATTAACTTGTCTAGATCTTTTTCGATAATTTCATTGAAACCATTCGCTGCACCTGTCACTAGAAAACCTCCTAATGTCAATAGCAACCAATTGATCCACAAAATATCCCCTCCAAGTTGCTTTGCTCCGATCAAAAAAGAGATGGATGCCGAAAAAACAACCGTTAATGTCAGTCTTAACTTAACTAATTTCTTGAAATCAGAAATAAATTCTTTCATAGCGACAAATGTCCTCTTTTTAATTGTTTGTACAAAGTAAAAACTAAATTACCTTATACATCCATTTCATTCATTCAATTAACGTTGCGATTTTCCTAACAACAACATCAAATAATATTGACATCCAAATAAAAGACTGCCAATGACCAAATGAGTTGTCTGTGCGAATGCAGGAACAGCAAATCTTGCCAGGATAATACCCGATAACATCTGAATACCTACTAAAATAAAGAGTAGCGTACCAAATCTTGCTTGAACTGTACTGCTACTAAATTTTGTACGCACTAAAAAGAACAATACAATTACTAAAATCAAAGAACTATATGCTAGCCAACGATGTATTTCAAAATGTTGGCCAATATTTTGTATAAAATCTTCTCTAGGCATACCGGAAGCTGTCAACATATCAACAATTTCCCGTACTTCTGTTCCGAAGACAACCTGCACTAACATCAACACTAAAGAGATGATGGCAAGCATTTTTAATCCACTGGAATCTCGGTTAATCAGGATTGACTTATCCCGTAATGTTGTTGCTTTAAAGTAGGTATAGATGGAGATTGCTACAATAACCAATGCAAGAAGCATGTGTACTGTAATCACCCAAGGAGTTAAATTAGTTGAAACAACTATCGAACCCAACCAAGCTTGAACGACAACAACAAAAACATTAACCACCGACCAAATAAAAATTGATCGTTTCGATTTAATATAGGTAAAAGAATAGATGGCTGTAAACAATAAACAAAAGCCAGCAACAACACCAACTAAACGATTGGCATATTCTGTCCATGTTTTTGCTACATTAAACTCCTCATGTTCAAGAATACTTTTGTCATGACGAATTTTAGTTGCCAAATCACGATAGCCAAAGAATTCAATCATCTTGGCAAATCGCTCATTTTTCTTAGCTCTACCTGTTATATAATGTTCTTCATAACCAACCGGCAACTGTGATACATCCGTAGGAGGAATAATCCGATTAAAGCATTTAGGCCAATCGGGACATCCCATTCCGGACCCCGTACTACGTACAACACCTCCAGCTACAATCACTAAAAACAAAACAACTATTGTAATGAAATTGGATCGAATAAAACGCTTTTCAGCAGCTGGAAACATATCTTTTACCTTTTTGGTTATCAATAATATTTAGAGTAAGTCATTTCGCACAACTTACTCTAAATATCGTTTTTAATTATTTTTTATTTTGAGCATCCCATTCTGTCTGGATACGCTCAGCTTCTTCATTACCTTCGAAATCATGAAGGAAATTAGAGCTCATTGTTTCTGAGAAAGGTACAGTCTGAGGAATAAAATCTTCATCATGTCCTGGCTTACTGTAATCATACGGCCAACGGTGTACTGTTGGGATCTCTCCTGGCCAGTTACCATGGATATGTTCTACTGGAGTAGTCCACTCTAATGTATTGGACTTCCAAGGATTCTGAGGAGCTCTTTCTCCAAAGAAAATGGAGTAGAAGAAGTTGAACAAGAAAGCTACTTGACCTAAACCTGCAACAATAGCAGCCCAAGTAATTAACATGTTAACTGAAACCCATTTCTCCATGAAGGCAAACTCTGTAAATGCATAGTAACGACGTGGAACCCCATCTATACCCATAAAGTGCATCGGGAAAAATACCAAGTAAGCACCGATAAATGTCATCCAGAAGTGTAAGTAACCCAATTTAGTGTTCATCATACGACCAAACATTTTAGGGAACCAGTGGTAAACACCACATAGCATACCGAAGATCGAAGCAGATCCCATTACCAAGTGGAAGTGGGCTACAACAAAGTAAGTATCGTGCAAGTTGATATCTAATGCTGCATTACCTAAGAATAATCCTGTAAGACCACCTGAGATAAAGAAAGATACTAAACCAATAGCAAACATCATCGCTGGAGTGAAACGGATGTTACCTCTCCATAATGTCGCCATGTAGTTAAATGCTTTTACCGCAGAAGGAACTGCAATGATTAATGTTGTGATCATAAATACACCTCCTAAGAAAGGATTCATACCTGTCACAAACATATGGTGACCCCAAACGATAAATGATAAAACTGTAATACCAATTAACGAGTAAACCATGGCATGGTAACCAAAGATCGGTTTACGAGAGTTTGTTGAGATAACCTCCGAAGTAAGACCCAATGCAGGCATTACAACGATATAAACTTCCGGGTGACCTAAGAACCAGAATAAGTGTTGGAACAAAATTGGAGATCCACCTTCATTAGGTAAAATCTGGCCTTGAACAACTAAATCTGATAAATAGAAAGAAGTACCGAATGAACGGTCAAAAATCAATAAAACAACTGCTGATACTAATACTGGGAAAGATAACATACCTACGATGGCAGTTAAGAAGAAAGCCCAGATTGTTAAAGGCATTTTCCAAAGATCCATACCTTTAGTACGCATGTTTAAGATTGTACTTACGTAGTTAATACCACCGATCAACTGTGAAGCTACGAAAAGAACCATACTTACCAACCATAAAGTCATACCTGTAGCAGACCCTGCAATTGCTGTAGGTACTGCAGATAGCGGTGGATAAATTGTCCAACCAGCTGAAGCAGGTCCACTTTCAACAAAGAAAGAAGCAATCATGATAACTGAAGCTACGAAGAACATCCAGTAAGACAACATATTCATCAAAGGAGACGCCA
Source organism: Sphingobacterium sp. B16(2022) (assembly GCF_012030425.1). GTDB lineage: Bacteria > Bacteroidota > Bacteroidia > Sphingobacteriales > Sphingobacteriaceae > Sphingobacterium > Sphingobacterium anhuiense. The sequence continues at coordinate 199,292 of NZ_JAAUVN010000006.1, forward strand.
TATCACGTGCACCAATTTGATAAGGGATCAGTAAATTACTAAAAGTACCCGATAGACCCGCTGTTAAAACGAAGAATACCATAATGGTACCGTGTATGGTTACCAAAGAAAGGAAAAAATCAGGGGCAATACGGCCACCTTCAGCCCATTTACCTAAGAATACTTCCAAAATTGGAAATTCTTTATCCGGCCACGCAAGTTGGATACGGAATAAGATGGATAAGATCATAGCAAATACCGCCATGAAAATACCCGTGATCAAAAATTGCTTAGCAATCATCTTGTGGTCACCACTGAAGATATACTTCGAGATGAATGACTCTTGATGATGTCCGTGCGAATCGTGATGCTCAGCGCTATGCGAAATAACTGTACTTGACATATTCGTTTTTAAAATTCAATTATTCTAATTAATTTAATGAGGCAGTAACGTTTACGCTATCTTTTAACTGAGGTGTTTTTACTTCTTTAGCGGCAAACTCCTTCTGTAAATCCTCAGTAAAATATTTATTTTGCGTCGCTAACCACGTTTTATATTCCGCTTCACTAACAACTATTACTTTTTTCTGCATATTATAGTGACCTTGACCACATATCTTGTTACATAACATAACAAAATCGTATTTAGGGTCATTCATACGCTCACGCATTTCTTCAGTAGTCACAGTAGGTGTAAACTGGAAGTAATTCGTCATACCCGGTACAGCATTGATCTGAACGCGGAAATCAGGAATGTAGAATGAGTGAATAATATCTTTTGAAATGATGTGGAAACGTACAGACTTATTAACCGGAATCACGATATCAGCACCTTGAATATCATCCCATGAAGTTTTATCATTGAAATCGATACCGTAAGGATTAGTCGGAGTCGTTAATTTATAATTGCGTTTTCCTATCTGACCATCTAAACCTGGGTAACGCACATGCCAAGCAAATTGCTCACCCAATACTTCAATCTGAAGAGCAGATTTCTGCAAATCTTCTGGCACATTTGTAATTGATCTCCATGTAAAGAAACCAAATAATACCAATACCGTCAAAACAACAGCTGGAACAATTGTCCAGATTTTTTCAATTGTATTGTTATGTGGTAAATAGTAAGCTTTACCATTTTTCTTCATTCTATAAATGAACGTAAACGTCAATAATAAAATGTGTGTAATGATCAATACAAAGGTTGTAATAACTGTTGTAATGATAAACATGGTATCAATCTTCGCACCATGCTCTGTTACAGCATCTCTCCAAGACATACCACCGTAGTGAGAGAATGAATAATACACACCTCCTAAGAAAACAAATAGGAAGATGAATAATAACCATGCCTGGAAACTATTTGATGCTAAAGGATTATGCTTTCTGTTCATCTTATTTGTTAACTCATAGATTGAGATAACTTTACCAATAACAGCAACAACTGTACAGATAACTAAGAATAATAAAACATAATAAATGAAGTTTTTATAGACTTGAGGGTCTATCTTCTTCTCTACCTCCGCAGCTTTGGCGTCAACTTTTGTTGTAGACGTACCTGCTGACGCAGCAACTTCTGCTTTTGCAGTTGTAGCCGAATCGACAACATTTGCTCCAGCAGCTGTTGCATTAGTTGCAACAGCTTCCGTAGCTTTAGTCGTATCTACCACTACAGAATCTTGGCTTGCAAAAGATGGGACTGCGAATAACAACCCGATTGCAAGGACCAAACCTGAGATGGATTTGAATCTATTATTTAATTTAAAGCTCATTTCTTTATAACGATTTTACGTAATATCCCTTTAAAAGCGAAACTATATTTGGTGATGTAAACTCTCATCCAAGAACGGATGATTTTTAGCTACTAAGCTTTGTTTACTCAATTTACTCATTACTAAGAATGTAAATAAACCTACAAATCCAAGTGCTGTACCGATTTCTACAATACCAAACCCACGGTGAGATTCAACTGTACCAGGCATAATCATGATATAGTAATCTAACCAGTGACCTGCAAGTAATAAAATCGCAACGAATAACATGGCATTTTTCTTACGTTTTGCATCACGATCAACTAAAAGCAATAAAGGAGCTAAAAAGTTAATAACAATGTTTAACCAGAACCATGGTTTATATTCTGGCTCCCAACGTTTGTAAAAATATACAGTTTCCTCAGGCATGTTAGCATACCAGATTAAGATAAACTGTGCAAACCAAACGTAAGTCCAGAAGATAGAAAAACCAAAGATCAATTTACCTAGATCATGTAAATGATTTTCATTTACCCAGTTCATGTAACCTGCTTTTTGTAATACAATTAAAATAATTGTAATCACACAAAGACCACTAACCCACATTGCTGCAAAGTTATACCAGCCAAACATCGTAGAAAACCAATGCGCTTCTAATGACATGATGGTATCAAATGACCAAATTGGAGTTGTAAAACCAAAAATAACTAAAAATATAGCTGATAATTTAAAGCTCTTTTTATAAGAATTTAAACCACCTTCTAAATCTTCTTTATAAGACAATTTCGCTAAGATAATGGCAAAAATACTATAAAGTCCCATAAAAATTACCTGGCGACTTAAAAAACCTGAAAAATTCAAATACCATGACTTTCCAGCGATGATACTATCATAAGCAGGGCTATTCGGATCTGTAAGACCTTCTGCATACCAGTGATGGTATAGATTGTGAGTGCTTAATCCCAATGCAACAATCACTAATAAAATGATTGACGCAATAGGCAAAATACCTGCCATAGCCTGAGGTATACGGATGATACCAGCTGACCAAGCAGATTGTGTTACATATTGTAATGCCAGGAAAAAAGCTCCAGCAGCACATACACATGTAAAATAATAACCCATCAATAATAAGTTAGCATAAGTACGCTCTACTAGAATATGATCGCCCATAAGCATTCCGTAGGCTACTGCAGCTATACCAACAACGATTGCGATGATACTGAATGTTTTTGCTTTACCAGCAAACTCGAATCGCTCGTTGAAATTATAATCGTGATGATGATTGTGAGTTCCCATTTATTTATCTGATGTTAGATTATTTCTTTTGTAATTCATGAACGTACATAACAACTTCCCAACGTTCTTCAGGAGACAACTGCGATGCATGCGATCCCATTGAGTTGTGACCGTAATAAATCGTATGGTAAATCTTACCATCTGTCAAATCAGCCATCATACCGCCACGAGAAGAATTTGCAGCATCCGTTTTATGATAAGACGGTGGATTAGGGAAATTCTCAAGCTTACGTGTGCCTCTAGAATCTGTAATTTCACGGTCTTTTGTAATAGAACCATCACCTTTACCTTCTGGTCCGTGACAAACAGCACAGTAAGTAGTAAACAAAGCCTGGCCTTTTTCAAGTCTAGCTTGTGTTAACTCAAAAGGGTTAGTAACTTCACGTCCTGCGCGTTCGTAATCTTCCAAAGTGTTAGCATATTCAAATCTGGTAAAACCGATTGGATCTGTACCTTTTGGAGGTGTTTGTGCAGTTTGCTTGTTTTTAAAATTCTCGTTTGGTTGATCAGGATTGAAAGCAATCGGATCGTACATGTTGCGAGAAAACTCCCAACCTGTACTACGAGTAGTCTTGTCACCACAAGAAGAAACGACTGCTGTCAATGACAGAGCTGCACATACTGTAACTAGTAAATTCTTCTTATTCATAACTAACATATTTTCTATCATTGTACTTAACTTCTACAGCACCGGCTTCTTTCAATAAAGAATCGATCAAAGCATGGTCTGTGTTCTCACGAGCATCTATAGCGATAACGAAACGATCATCTGTAGCTCTTAAATCCATTACGCGAGGTGTACGTCCCGGGAATAAATGATTGCGATAAAAGAAAGTTGCAACCATACCCAAGGCACAGATTAAAATAGTCACCTCAAATGTTACTGGAACAAAGTTCGGGATAGCGAATGATGGTTTACCGCCGATATTCATTGGCCAGTCGTGTACCATTGTATAGTACAACAAACTGAATCCTAATGTTGTTCCTAATGCTCCAAAGCAAAATGCTGCAATAGGCAAACGCGAAGGTTTAACGCCCAATTTATCTTCAATACCGTGAATTGGCATTGGAGTAAAGCAATCATAGATGCTTACATTATTTTTCTGCAATTTGTCGATCCCATGCATCATTTCATCTGGATCAGCAAAACTACCTAATATATATTTTGTATTGCCCATTGCTATTATTTTAACTCTTTAATTTCTTGTTCTGTTACCGAATCATATTTACCTAAAGAATCTCTAAAGTATTCCACTTGTTCAGCTGGGAATGCGCCTTCTTTAACCAATTTCGTTTTTTGTTGTAAACTAGAGCTTTTCAGCAATAATTTAACCTCTGCAATCGCGATACCTGGTAAGAAACGTAAGAACAATAAGAACAATGTAAAGAATAAGCCGATCGATCCAACGAAAATACCAACATCTGTCCAAGTTGGGTAAAACATAGCCCAAGATGAAGGTAAATAATCACGGTGTAATGAAGTCACGATAATTACGAAACGTTCAAACCACATACCGATGTTTACCACGATTGATAAGATCCATGAAATAGGAATACTTGTACGGATTTTCTTAAACCAGAATAATTGTGGAGAAATTACGTTACAAGTCATCATTGACCAGTAAGCCCAAGCATAAGGACCAAACATACGGTTTTGGAAAGCGTACATTTCATACTCCGATTGTGAATACATCGCGATGAATAACTCTGTTAAATATGCAATACCAACGATAGAACCTGTCGTCATGATAATTTTATTCATGGCTTCAATGTGGAACATCGTGATATAATTCTCAAAATTCATTACTTTACGTAAGATCAACAATAAAGTCTGCACCATTGCAAAACCTGAGAAGATCGCACCAGCAACGAAGTATGGAGGGAAAATTGTTGTATGCCATCCTGGGATAACAGAAGTTGCAAAGTCAAAAGATACAATCGTGTGTACCGAAAGTACCAATGGAGTTGAGATACCTGCCAAGATAATTGACACAATCTCAAAACGTTGCCAAGTTTTTACTGATCCGTTCCAACCGAAAGACAAAACAGAATAAATCTTTTGTCTTAAACCAGTAGCACGGTCACGAATAGTCGCGATATCCGGTAATAAACCACAGTACCAGAATACTAAGGATACTGTGAAGTATGTAGAGATCGCAAATGCATCCCATACTAATGGTGAGTTAAAGTTAACCCATAAAGATCCGAACTGGTTTGGCAAAGGGAAAATCCAGTATGCTAACCAAGGACGTCCCATGTGAGCTACAACATACGTTGCGGCACAGATAACGGCGAAGATCGTCATCGCCTCTGCCGAACGGTTGATGGAATTACGCCAGTTCTGGCGGAAAATTAATAATACGGCCGAAATTAACGTACCTGCGTGACCGATACCTACCCACCATACAAAGTCGGTGATATCCCAAGCCCAGCCTACAGTTTTGTTCAGACCCCAAGCGCCGATACCTGTCCAAAAGGTATAACTAACGCTGACTACCCATAATAAAGCACCTAATACGGCTACAGTGAATCCGATCCACCATGCTTTATTCGGTTTATTTTCAACCGGTAGTAAGATATCATCCGTAATTTTAGCATACGTAATGTCCTTACCGGTCATTAATGGTTCTCTTAATATTGATTCGTTATGCGATGACATAGTATTTTTATTTCAAATAATGAACAAGATTACGCCTCAAAAGTGTTTCTAACTTTTGTCATATAACCGATACCCGGCTGTACATTGATTTCCTCAAGTACGTAATAAACACGCTCATTGCGTAATGCTTTAGATACTTCTGATTCTGGATCATTAGCATCACCAAAGATAATCGCATTTGCAGAACATGCTTGTTGACACGCCATTTGGATATCGCCGTCTTTTACTTTACGGTTCTCCATTTTCGCATGTAATTTACCAGCTTGGATACGTTGGATACACATCGAACATTTCTCCATAACCCCACGTGAACGTGTCGTTACATCTGGATTCAATACCAATTGTGTAAACTCATTATTCAAGTAGTTGTCAAAACGTGAATCATTCCAGTAGTTAAACCAGTTAAAACGACGTACTTTATATGGACAGTTATTCGCACAGTAACGTGTTCCGAAACATCTGTTGTAAGCCATATGGTTCAAACCTTCTGATGAGTGAACAGTAGCTAATACTGGACATACTGTCTCACATGGTGCATGTGCACAATGCTGACATAACATCGGTTGGTGAACAACGGTTACATTTTCGAAACTATTCAGTTTTTCAATATCCGCTTCTTTTGTATATTCTTTACCATCTTCTTCGATAGTGTAGTACCGGTCAATACGTAACCAGTGCATCTCACGACGACGGCGAACCTCATCACGACCTACAACAGGAATATTGTTTTCTACGTTACAAGCAACGATACAAGAACCACAACCTGTACATGCATTCAAATCGATTGCCATCACCCATTTGTGACCTGGTTGCTCATACTTGTTCCACAAATCATACGTTTTGTGTTTATCTGTAAAGCGGCCTGACTCTGAGTTAGGATCTTTTAAATATTTAGCGAAAGTAGTTTCACGAATGATGTTACGACCTTCGATTGTGTGGTGTGTTTGTGTTTGCGCTAATTGATAGATCGTATTCGCTTTAGCGATAGTTGCTTTAGCTACAAACTGAATTGTACCATTAACTAAGCTTGCAAAAGGGTAAGCATTTTTACCTACATTATTACCAGCCTTACCAACTTTAGTACGTCCGTAACCGATGGCTACTGAAACAGTACCCAAAGCTTGTCCCGGTTGTTGAACAACTGGTAACTCGACTTTGTAACCATTAGCTTCAACAGTAACTGTTGCATCTTCACCCAATCCTAATTTCTCAGCATCTTTAGGGTTAATAGCAGCATAGTTGTCCCAAGTTACTTTTGAAACCGGATCAGGAACTTCTTGTAAGTAGGCATTATTTGCATATCTACCGTCACGTAAAGCACTTGATTCATACAATTTCAATTCGAACTCACCAACTACTGTTTTAGCAGCTGCGATAGCAGCACTAGCAGCAGCCTCTACATTACCAGCGAATGAATAAGAAGCTGCAGTTTTTGCACCTTTATATTCAAATCCTGTTTGCAAAACGCTATTCCAGTTCTTTGTACTTCCAGCTAAAATAGTTGAAGTCCAAAGGTTTTTAACAAATGAATAGATATCTGTTGTATCACCCGCCCAAACCAATAAAGATTGATCCGCTTGACGTGTGTTAAATACAGGATTAATTGTCGGTTGAACGATTGAGAATAAACCTTCTTTTGGAGAAGCATCACCCCAAGACTCCAAGAATGTATTTGTTGGAGCAATAGCAGTCAATTCTGAAGCCGTTTCATCAGCACGTTGAGAGAAAGATAATGTAAAATCAACTTTCTTCAATGCCGCTTTCACGTCTTCAGCTTTGAAATAATCATAAACAGGGTTACTGTTTAAGAATAAAGCAACACCTACCTGACCTGCATTTGCGTTTGTCAAGAACTGTGAAAACGCAACGTCAGAACCTTGATGTTGTTTAGAGAAATTATCTAAATCAATTGTCGATCCGTATGAAGCTAATGCACTGTTGATCGCATTTGCTAATGTTTGAATGTTAATATCATTCGAACCAGCAACCACAACAGCAGCACCTTTGTTTGCTAACAATTCTTTTGCCGCTAAAGTAACCGCAGTTTGTGCTCTTTTTGCAGCAATACCACCCGCTAAAGAAGAACCTGTAATTGCATTATATAATGAAATTAAAACAGCTGCTTCTTCCGAAGGTTTAATTGCGATACGCACATCGGCATTTGAACCAGTCATACTTAGACCTGACTCAAACTGAATGTGACGTGACATCTTACCATTTTTCAATGATTTGTAATCACGATTTTTAATATATTGCTGTGTATGCTCCTCGCCAGCTAACCAAGTTCCTAAGAAATCAGCTGCTACTGAAACAACAACATTTGCTTTTTCAAAATTGTATGAAGGAACAACTGCTTTACCAAAGGAGTTTTTATTCGCTTCAATAATAGCGCTATAAGAAACAGCGTCTACTTGAACCAAATTAGTCGTTGGGTACTTCGCCGTTAATTTAGCGATTGCAGCCAATGTAGTAGGACTATTTACTGTGCTTGCAACAATAGTAATTTGTTTTCCAGCAGTAGCTGCTGCATTTAACGCAGCGATAACAGTACTATCTAATTTAGACCATTCAACATCCTGCCCTTTTATTTGGGCTGTTTTTAATTTAGACTCATCATATAAGTCTAAAACTGATGCTGCAGTTCCCGAATCTGTACCTTGATTTAAACCAATTGCGTTCGGGTTTGCCTCTACGTTAATAGGACGACCTTCACGCGTTCTTACTAAGATACTCTGACCGTTAAAAGTCGAAGTATAAAAGTTAGGAATACCTGGAGTAATTTCCTCTGGTTTAATTAAATAAGGAACTGCTTTATGCACAGGAGTGCTGTTACAAGCTGCTAAAGTAACAGCCCCAACACCAAAACCTAATGCTTTTAAGAAGTCACGGCGAGGAGTTTTTGTACTCAACCCTGCTTCATTTAAGACATCTTCTACAGGAATAGATTCGGCAAACTCACCCTTGCTTTTTTCTACAAAAGCAGGTGTTTGTTTCAATTCTTCCAAACCTTTCCAATATTTTTTATTGCTATCCATTTAAGCTGTATATAAGATTGCGTATTTCTGAATAATTATTAATAGTGACATTTACCACACTCAAGACCACCGATCATCGCCGCTGTCATTTTTTCACCTTTTTTGATGCTTTCATGCGCTTTGATTAAGTCTTCGTAGTATTTGTTATCTGATTTCACATCTGTTGCCTTATGACAATCCACACACCATTTCATTGTTAATGGCGAGTATTGGTACACTTCTTCCATTGTTTCAATAGGTCCGTGACAAGTCTGACACTCTACTCCTGCTACTGTAACGTGTTGTGAGTGGTTAAAATAAGCAAAATCTGGCAAGTTGTGAATACGAACCCATTGAATCGGCTTAGGATTGTTTCCGTAAGTACGAGTCTCTGGATTAAAGTCCAATGCGCGGTAGATTTTTGCAATCTCAGGTGAAATTTCACCATCATAATGCTCAGAACCAGTAATCGTATTGTGACAGTTCATACAAACATTTGCAGAAGGAATAGATGCATTTTTAGATTTAAAAGCACCACCGTGACAATATTGACACTCAATTTTGTTTACACCTGCGTGTAATTGGTGCGAGAATTTAATCGGTTGAACCGGCTGATAACCTGTGTGAACACCTACGTTCCACATGGTTTTCCAACCACCAACAGCCAATAAAGCAACAAGCATTAATACGGCAAATCCGACTAATTTCTTGTTCTTAACAAAAGCTTTAGCAAAAGCAAGGAATTTAGAACTCGTTTGAGGCTCCTCTTCTGCTTCAACAGCAGCTTGATTTGTTGCGATAACCTTCTCTAAAGTACGGATGACACGGTTTAAAACAACGATAACAACAATTGCCAAAACAACTACACCTATTAATCCGAAGATCATAAACAAGTTAGCATTGTCATCTTTCGCAGTTTCACCTGGAGGCAATTCACCTTTAGGTTTTTCAACAGACTCAGCTTTAATATAAGCCAATACCGACTTAATATTATCATCTGATAAATCTGTAAAAGAAGTCATCACAGATTTATTGTACTCCTCAAAAATTGCAATTGCATCGGCATCACCGGAAGCAATTAAAGCTTGAGAGTTTTTAATCCATTTAATCAACCACTCTTCAGACTTAGTTTCGGTAATACCTTTTAAGGCAGGACCAACAACTTTTCTATCAACTTTGTGACAGCTCGTACACTTTGCTTTGAAGATTTTTTCACCTTCCTTGACATCTTGCGCATGCAGCGTCGTAACGGCAAACAACAGCACCAAACTCATTGACGCTATCCTCGCAAGTTTTCCCAAAACGGATGAGATATTTCTCATATTTAACACTTTATACTATTTATTTGTGAATATAAAAATTTAAACACCATTCTAAACAGAGCACACTCTGCCTAGTAATGCCACAAAAGTATAACTTATTAATAAATCCCTGACAATTTTGTGACGTTATTTATCAATTTATAATCGTTCTAAATTATTTTAAAATGACTATTTAATGCAGATTTAAACCACCTCTTGTACTTCAAGGCGGAAATTGATAAGCCTCAAATTTAAGACATCAATAGGACATAAAAAAATTCAAAACTGCCCGAAAGTGTTTCTTGATAACAGTATGCTGACAAAGAATTGATTAGAGAATTGTAACTTTACGGATATGCAGTTATCATGAAAAAATTAGTATTTTTATATGGCTTGATTTTTTTAATAACCTCCTGTAATGCACAGACGCATCAAGCTCCAAAACAAACATCAATCTTTAAGACAATGGAAGATTCAACAAAATATAACAAATTAACGCCAGAAGAGGAACATGTTATTGTTCACAAAGGAACGGAGCGTCCCTACACGGGCACCCTACTGGATAATAAAACAAAAGGAACTTACGTTTGCAAAAGATGCAACGCGGCACTTTATCGTTCGGAAGATAAATTTGATTCGCATTGTGGCTGGCCTAGTTTTGATGATGAAATCAAAGGGGCCATACGAAAAGAAACAGATGCAGATGGAAGAAGAACAGAAATTCTGTGTAACGCATGCGGAGCACACCTCGGGCATGTTTTCATCGGCGAAAGATTGACCGATAAAAACACACGTCATTGTGTCAACTCCATTTCTATGGTATTTGTAGCAGATACTATTGCTTCAAAATAGAAGATTCACGTATTTTCAATTCGCAGGGTAGTGTCAGATGTTTAATAGATTTGGCTTTACCCTGCAATTTTAGCAATAAAATATTGATAATGTGATCCGCAATTTCTTCAATAGGTTGCGAAACAACAGTGATGGCAGGTTCGTGCAATTTAAATACCGTATGATCATCAAATGCAATGAGTGCCGGTAATTTATAATTATGTTTCTTCCCAGACTTAAGTCCTGTAATTGCCAAATAATTAGTTGCAAATAAAACAGCATCCAGGCGGTTATCTACAACAAACTCATGTAAGTCATCTATTGCCTCTGCTTCTGATGCGTCCAGTTGTATTTTCTTGATGTATACCTGCTTCTTAAATTGATCCATACCTTTCATGTAGCCATCTAGGCGATCCCGCATTTGGGTCTGATCAGAGTATAACGAGACTAGACCAATTCGTTTATAGCCCTGCTCATTAAAATGAACGGTAGCATCAAAGGCGCCTTGAAAATTATCAGCAATAACATAATCTGTTTCCACATCCGGCAAATAGCGGTCAAATAAAACAACAGGTACATTAGATTGAATCAAATTAGAAATTGTCTCCTCAATTCCTTCGGAAGGTGTAATGATGAAACCATCAACCTGTCGATCATTGAACATACCGATCAGTTCTTTGGTCTTCTCGCTATCATTATTGGTGCTACAATAGATAATCCGATACCCTTGCTCATAAACTTTAGTTTCAATCAAACGCGCGATATTACCAAAGAATGGATTTGAAATATCTTCAATGATGAGACCGATAATTTTCGTTTTACCTGTACGTAAACTTTTAGCAAGTTCATTAGGTTTATAGCCGACTTTTTTAACATAATCAAGAACTCGCTTTGTCAATGACTCACTTATACGCTTCTCCTTGGCTTTGTCATTCAATATAAAAGATACCGTAGTAACCGAAACCCCTAAAGCCTTTGCTATATCACTGATCAAAATTCTCTTCTTCATTAAGTATAGTGTGTTTATAATATGAGTTACTAATCTAAAAAAAAATAAAGTAATAACGCCATATATTGTAAAAATATTTAAGCTAAAAGGATTTATTAAGCAAAAAAAATGCTATATTTCACCCCTAAATAAGATCAAACTAATTAATTATGATTCAATTGAATTACAATAAAATTTTATTAAGTATTCTTGCATTATCGCCATTAAGTTCAATGGCTCAACAAAATTTGACTCAATATGTGAACCCTTTTATCGGTTCCGAAGATCATGGACACGTATTTGTCGGTGCCAATGTGCCATTAGGAGCTGTACAATTAGGTCCATCTCAGATTGCACAGACCTGGGATCAGTTTAATGGCTGGGACTGGTGCAGTGGTTACAATTATAAAAGCAAAGAAATTCTAGGTTTTACCCATACACATCTTAGTGGTACCGGTATTGGCGATCTTAATGATATTATGATTGTACCTGCAAACGGTAAAGTACAGTTAAAACCTGCAGAGTTTAACAAGATGGGTACCGGCTATGGATCTAGCTTTAAAAAAGAAAATGAAATAGCCCAGCCTGGATTTTACAGTGTTCTATTAGACGATTACCAAGTTCAGGCAAATCTAACAGCAACTGAGCGTGTTGGCTATCATCAGTATGTCTATAATAAATCGGACAATGCCCACTTATTCATCGACCTTTCTTTTAAGATGAACTGGGATAAAACAACAGACTCGTACATTAAGCAAATCAATGACAGCACATTTGTCGGATACCGCTTTTCTTCAGGATGGGCAAGTGACCAAAAAGTATATTTTGCGTTAAAAACATCTGTTCCTATCCAAAAAGTGCAGTTCTATGAGGAGAACAGTCAAAAATTAGGTTCTTCTACCGTAAAAGGTCAAGCTATTAAAGCTGCTTTATTTTTTGATGCTGTAAAAAATAAAACCATTGAAGTGAAGGTTGGTCTTTCATCTGTAAGTACGACAAATGCTTTAGAAAACATACAGGTGGAAATGCCGAACTGGAATTTTGCCGATGCGAAGAAACAGGCAAATGACAAATGGAACAGCACTTTAAATAAAATTCAATTTGAAGGAGATGCAGATACCAAAACCATTTTTTATACCGCATTGTATCATACCTATTTTGCACCGACCATCTTTAATGATGCAAATGGTGATTATCTAGGTACAGACAAACAAGTGTACGAAAAACAGGATTTTACCAACCATACCGTATTCTCTTTATGGGATACCTACCGTGGACTTCACCCTTTAATGAATTTACTGGAGGATCGTAAGATCAATCAGGATTTTATTAAAACCATGCTGGCGATTTATCAGCAACAGGGAAAATTACCGGTATGGCATTTACAAGGTAATGAGACCAATACTATGGTTGGATTACCGGCAATACCAGTAGTAGCTGATGCAGTTATCAAAGGGATTTTAGATGAGAAGGATTACGAATTGGCATGGGAAGCAGTAAAAACCACCGCAATGGGTTATGAAAACGGCTTAAAATTCGTACGTGACTTAACTTATATTCCAATTGACAGCATGGATCATGAATCTGTAGCTTGGGCATTAGAATATGCTATTGCAGATTATAGTGCTTACAAAATGGCGGTGAAATTAGGGAAAACAGAAGATGCTGCATATTTTGAGAAGAGATATAAGCTTTATGAGCAATATTTTGATAAAGAAGTAGGACATTTTGTGGGAAGAAAAGCTAACGGTGAGTTTAGAAGACCATTCAACGCATTGATGGCTAAACACCGTGAAAACGATTACTGTGAGGGTAATGCATGGCAATACACCTGGTTAGTTCCTCAAGATGTAAAAGGCCTAATCAATCTTTTTGGAGGCGATAAAAACTTCTTAAAAAAACTTGACGAGTTCACAACAATGTCTTCCGATCTGGGTGGAGAAGCTTCAAATGATATTACTGGTCTTATCGGTCAATATGCTCAAGGCAATGAACCCAATCACCATGTCCCTTACCTGTATGCATATGCAGGAGAAGCTTGGAAAGGTTCTGCACTTGCCCGTAAAGCCATGATGGAATTTTATACAAGCAAACCTAATGGTTTGTGTGGTAATGACGATGCTGGACAGATGAGTGCCTGGTATGTGTTTTCAGCAATGGGTATGTATCCATTAAATCCAATCAGCGGTGTTTATGTTTTCGGATCACCGATGATGGAAAAAGCAACCATTACCCTTCCAAATGATAAACAGTTAACGATACAGGTTAAAAATCAAGCTAAGAAAAACAGCTATATAAAAAGCATCAAACGCAATGGTCTATCGTACTCGAAATCATTCATCACATATGATGAGGTTCTAAAAGGAGGTACGATCGAAATTGAAATGAGCAGTACACCAAACAAAAATTGGGGTAAAGCATCACAGGATAGACCTATTGCAGTCGACAACTAATCTGCAAGTCTGTCAGGCCACTATTTATGGAATAGCTTTTGATAATAATCAACAAAAGGAGATTAAAAATGTCAGAATTAAACAACAACATCAATATTCAAGATATTGAAGACGGAAATAATCAGCAAGATTTCTATACAAATTTCAAAGAAAAATTGATTGCTGTAGAACAATTTCCATCCTTGTACAAATTCAAATTCATTGTAAAAGCCGATTTGGACAAAATAGAGCAAGTAAAACAAGTGTTTACGCATGCAAGCACCAAATACGCGGAAAAAGAATCATCAGGTGGTAAATACAAGTCCATCACCGTAGAGACTTTTGTCAATAATGCCGATGAAGTAATTGATTATTACAAAGAAGTATCTAAAATAGAATCCGTTATCATGTTATAACAAATGAACACAGGCTGTCAAATAGACAGCCTGTTTTTTTATGACGGCAGAGTTATCCAATTATTTTTTCAATAAAATAACAGAGTAAGTTCTACTTAGATTTTTACTTTCAAATAAGATTTTCAAAAGTCTATTTATATTTTTTTTCCCATAATGTGCAATCACACGTTGTACATCCTTTCGTCCAAGAAATTGACACCAAGTTGATTTTCGATCGTAAACAAAACTCCATTCATCAGCTTTACCTGTGTGCATCCCCTTGATCATATATAAAGAGTTATCAGCATAAGTCGCAAATAAATATTCTTCATATTCAACACAGTCAACCTCATAATTTCCACCATTACTTTTAATCTCAAAAGAATAAGTATTAAAAATAGGTTTACCATAATAAATAGCAGGTCGATGACTAATTTGATATTTTTTCCAAAATTTATTTGTCTCATCTACCAAAGATTCATTATTGCCATAAATCCCCAATAATGAATCTTTTACATTTCCCATTGCGATTATCAAAGTGTCTTTTAATGAATGACTCTCAAAATAGGATGGAGATAGATGCTGAGAAAATTTATCTAAATAACTTTTCATTCCACCCTTAAATATGGCATTGACTCCTAAATTAATAAATAAGGTTTCATTAATTTTCCCATACCCCTTATAAACATCAATCAACATTTGGTTTTCCTCAGCATCATAAAAATTTCTAATTTCATACAAAAAAGAATCTTGAATTGCTACTTCATTTCGAATATCTGAATCAAATTTTCTCATAATGACCGAGTCGCTAGACCAGCTAATTTGATTTTCTATTTTGCTAAATGTGGTAATAGGTTGAGATAATTTAATCCCTTTCTTATTGATTTCTTTTTGTAAAATCAAAGACAGAGATCTTAAATTATCTTTCATAAGATTTTGCCCCTTGCAAGTTGCAACCCAACAAAAGAAAAAACCGATTATTACAATTGTAGTTTTAAATTTAGCCATACAGTAGTAAGATGCAGAAATATTTAATCATATAAAAAAAGCTCACTTTTCAGTGAGCTTTTTTTATATGATTAAGTTTTAAAACTTATGCTTGTGGAGCTGCATCAGCAGCAGGTTTATCTTCACGAGGAGGACGAGGTAATAAAGCTTTACGAGAAAGTTTCAATTTACCTTGTTTGTCGATATCCAATAATTTAACCGTTACTTTATCACCTTCAGTAAAGATACCATCCATCGTTTCAAAACGTTTCCAATCAATCTCAGAGATGTGTAATAAACCATCTTTTCCTGGCATGATTTCAACGAAAGCACCAAAAGGCATAATAGACTTCACTTTACCTTCGTAAGTAGCACCTACCTCAGGTTTAGCAGCGATATTTTTAATACGTGTACTTGCATCATCAATAGCAGCTTTATTGTCCGCAAAGATCTGAACGATACCTTTACCATCTACTTCTTCAATAGAAATAGTAGCACCTGTTTCACGTTGCATTTCTTGGATAATTTTACCACCTGGACCGATGATAGCACCAATAAATTCTTTATCGATGATGATCTGAACAATACGAGGAGCATGAGGTTTGTAATCTTCACGTGGCTCAGAAATTGTTTTCTTCATTTCACCTAAGATATGAAGACGAGCCTCTTTCGCTTGATCCAAAGCTTGTGTCAAAACTTCCCATTTCAATCCATTGATCTTTAAGTCCATTTGACAAGCAACAATACCTTTTTCAGTACCCGTTACTTTAAAGTCCATATCACCTAAATGATCTTCATCACCTAAGATATCAGAAAGAATTGCATATTTACCCGTTTTCTCATCCGAGATTAAACCCATCGCGATACCAGAAACTGGAGCTTTCAATTTAATACCCGCATCTAATAATGCTAATGTACCAGCACAAACAGTTGCCATTGATGAAGAACCGTTAGATTCTAAGATATCAGAAACAACACGGATTGTATAAGGATTTTCAGCTACTGGAGGCAATACTTGTCTCAATGAGCGTAATGCTAAATTACCGTGACCTACTTCACGACGACCTGGACCTCTATTTGGTCTAGCCTCACCTGTAGAGAATGCAGGGAAATTGTAGTGAAGGATAAATTTGTTATAACCGTTGATGAATGCACCATCGATCATTTGCTCTGCATCTTTAGCACCTAAAGTAACAGAAGTTAATGATTGCGTTTCACCACGTGTAAATACAGCTGAACCGTGAGCTGCAGGTAAATAATTTACTTCCGACCAGATAGGACGTACAGTACGTACATCACGACCGTCAAGACGCTTTCCTTCATCCAATACTAGATTACGAACAGCATCATACTGCACATCATGGAAATATTTTTTGAATAAGAACTTCGTATCCTCATCCAATTCTTCTGGAAGTGTTGCTCTGAATTCTTCAGCAATCTTTGCGAAAGCTTCAGAACGGTCATGCTTTGCAGAAGCAGAAGCTGCTACAGCATATACTTTATCATAAGTCGCGCTGAAAATTTCAGCTCTCAACGTCTCATTAGTTGGCTCATGGTTATACTCACGTTTTACATTTTTACCTACTAAATTTGCTAATTCAACTTGAGCAGCAACTTGTTTTTTGATCGCCTCATGCGCAAAAGCAATCGCTTCTACCATTTCAGTCTCAGAAATTTCACTACACTCACCTTCAACCATACCTATATCTTGAGCAGAACCAGCTACGATAAATTCTAAAGTTGCTCTTTCTAATTCAGACATTTTTGGATTGATGACCAATTGACCATCTATTTTCGCAACGCGAACCTCAGAAATAGGTCCATTGAAAGGAATATCAGAAACCGCAATAGCAGCAGAAGCTGCTAAACCAGCTAATGCATCCGGCATAATATCTTTATCTGCAGAGATCAAAGAGATCATCACTTGTGTATCTGCATGATAGTTCTCAGGGAATAAAGGACGTAAAGCTCTATCGACCAAACGTGAGATTAGGATCTCATAATCTGATAAACGTGCCTCACGACGCAAGAAACCACCAGGAATACGACCTGTAGCCGCGTATTTTTCTTGGTAATCTACTGACAAAGGCAAAAAGTCAACTCCAGATTTCGCTTCTTTAGCAGAAACGACTGTTGCTAGAAGCATCGTATCACCTTGTTTTAAAACTACTGCACCATCAGCCTGTTTAGCCAATTTACCAGTAGAAAGTTCGATCTGGGAGCCATTGCCCATATCTATTACTGTTTTGATTTCGTTATAACTCATTCGTTGTTATTTGCGATATGCTTTTCATCTTTTGGCAGCATACCTATATTAAAAATATTTTAATTTCATCGCAAAGATAAGGTAAAATATTTATAATCAAACTGACGTAAGTTGCATTTATGACAGTAATTATCATGTGCCCCTTAAACATTGAAGATGGTTTTATAATAAAAGAAGCATAAAATCATCATATCAAAAATCGGTAACAAAAAAAGCCATCTCCAAAGAGACGGCTTTCTAAAGTTTTTATAACTAAAAGCTTATTTGATGATATCACGTAAACCTAGACCTTTAATGATCGCACGGTAACGGTTGATGTCAGTTTTGTACAGGTAAGCTAATAATGAACGACGTTTACCTACTAACATTTGTAGGGCACGTTGTGTGTTAAAATCTTTTCTGTTTTTTTTCAAATGCTCAGTTAAGTGAGCAATTCTCTTAGTGAATAAAGCTACTTGTCCTTCTGTAGAACCTGTGTTCGTTGCCGAACCTGCAAATTCCGCGAAGATATCTGCTTTGTACTCTTTACTTAAATACATCTCTGAAATAATATTAAAGCGTTAAAAATTTTTGTTAATTGACTGCAAAGGTAGCACTTAAACTTTAATCTGCAAAGAAAATGAAGATTAAAGTTTAAGTAGTAACGCTGTAGTATTAAAGTACCACCTTAATGGGTACCTAGTAATTTACATAAAGTTTAAATCAATTGAGGGACAAAATACCTGACAACAATAAACTTAAAATTCGCTCTGCATTAATAAGGAATGCCTTAAACTTTCACATAGATTTTCTTTTTATCCAAGTAATAGCATATACCCCACATCAAGGCCAAAAAGCATAACGAGTAAAAGAAAGAACCTACCTCTGGTGGACCAGGTAATGGTTTGCAGATTGTTGTATAAAACCAGGTAAATGCATTGGTATATAAAGCAGTTCCATCATCTCCTACCCCATCCGGAATACGGATCAACCCTACCAATCGCGGTAAAACACCACTTAGTACAAAGATAAAAAGCGGATTTTTGCCAAACACATCAAAAAATTTAGTCAGACTATTTTTCACACCTTGCACTTCAACAAACCAGATCATTCCGCCGATGGTCATAATTCCTAATCCCGTTGTGTACAGCACATAGGAACTTGTCCATATTTTTTTGTTGATCGGAAAACCTAATGACCAGATCCATGCTAAAACCACCAGAATAAACCCCGTTACAAATAACCCAGAAAGTAATTTGAAATGAGGCTCTTTACTTTCGGGAACCTTAGACCATAACCAATCTACCTGTCCTTGCTTCTTGATATAAGCACCGGCAAGATAACCGAAAACGACTTGCACAATAGTCGGTAATGTACTCATCAGGCCTTCAGGATCAAAAGGTACCCCTTCTCCTTTATAAATATGAGCTACTCCCAATAGCTGTATATCAATCGGAGTTCCAAACCAACCTGCAAGGCTATAAGGATCTCCTGCCTGTCCAGCAAAAGCACAAATAGCCCAATAAGCCAATAAGATAACAGCAGAAATCCAGATTAACGCCTTCTCTTTAAAGTAATAAGCCAGAATAGAAGCAAAACAATACGCCAAAGCAATGCGCTGAAGTACACCTAATATCCGGATGCCCTTTTCAGGATTATTTGGATTTACCCAATGTTTCAATCCAAGTGTATCAACGTCCCACTGCACAAACGGAGCCCAGTTAAGGAATAAACCAATAGCAAAAATCAAAACCGTTCTTTTGATAACTTTCTTCCAGAATACAGCATCTCCAGCTTCCTGAAGTCGAGGAATAACAAAAGACATGGCATTACCAACTGCAAATAGAAAAAAAGGAAAAACAAGATCCGTTGGGGAACAGCCATGCCAACCGGCATGTTTTAATGGTGCGAACATATGAGCCCATGTTCCAGGGTTATTGACCATAATCATCAGAGCAACTGTAGCTCCTCGGAATACGTCAAGTGAATAATAACGCTGTTTCATAAAATAGTTTGTTTAAGGCATAAAAATAACAATTTTACTATTCACTTTTAAGCGCAATTTAATTTAAAATGGCATAAACACGGATTTTTGTTTTTTAAATAGAAATCAATATTATCCATCATCACCTCAAACAAAAACATAAGAAAGTAGAAGCAATAAAGTATGCATAACAACTGTAAAAGGATCCGCGAGCTTTTTACGTCTGTTACATTCCAAAAAACTTTTGAAAAATAAATCAAATTAAACTGCCAATTATTAATAAAACAAGACAAAGACCCTTATACTTATTAATAAATATTATAAAGTCATGGATTTTACAAAGAAATTTGCTTTCTTTACCCCTTCAATACGACAATACGGAGATTATTAATGATGAACAGCCAAATCTTAAAAGCACTTTACTTTCAGGAATCACAATCAATTGCACAGCTAAGTAAAACTTTTAATAAAAGTATTCCGGTTATTACCAAATCAATAAATTCCTTACTGGAAATGAAACTCATTGAGGGTAATGGTTTTGCGACATCAACGGGAGGAAGACGCGCTATTCAATTCAAGCTAAACAATAGCCTTTCTCACTATATGTTAGTTATTGCGCTTGATCAATATTATACATCGATTTACATTTATAATCTCGAAAACAAAATAATTGAACAGATTACTGATCAATATAATCCCCTTTCTTGCGAGTCAGAAGCACTCCAAAACATCATCAGTTATGCTGATCAGCTAATTACTCAGTCACAGATTCCACTAGCCAATTTTATTGCGGCTGGTGTCAGTATGCCCGGATTTGTAAACACACAAAAAGGCGTTAATGATTCGTACGATAAAAAATGTAACCTACACCACATTAAAAAACACATCACTGATCATTTTAAAATTCCGACGATTATTGAAAACGACTCCACCTGCATTGCTTTTGCCGAACAAAAATTTGGCGCTGCACAAAAGACAACAAATGCGTTAGTCATCAATTTAAATTGGGGGGTCGGATTAGGCATGATCGTAAACGGTCAAATATTTAAAGGATCGAGTGGTTATGCAGGAGAATTTAGCCATATACCACTAAGCCATAGCAACACCCTGTGTTCCTGTGGAAAAAAAGGATGTTTAGAAGTAGAGGCATCGTTAAGCGCTGCAGTAAAAGATGTACAGAATGCTTTAAAGGCCGGAGAAAAATCGAGTTTAGAATCCGAGCAGTATAATAACCTATTAGCACAAGGAGATGCTTTACTGGAGAATGCATTACAGGGTGATCAGCTTGCTATTGCCAGTCTTGGAAAAATTGGCTATATGTTAGGAAAAGGCATTGCTACATTAATTCATATCCTCAACCCCGAAGTCATCATCATCAGTGGCCGGGGAGCCAAAGCCGGCGCCATACTCATGCCTCAGATTCAGACTGCAGTAAATGAATTTTGCATACCTAGATTGGCCAGCACAACACAATTAAAAATATCAGAAACAAATAAACAGGCACAAAGTATTGGGACTGTTGCCTTTATTATAGAAAACACATTACAAACCCTTATAACTACAAACTAATTAGCTTATAAATCATTACTCATGAATTATTTTCAGAAAAAGAGTGCAGGATTAGCGTTATGCACTTTAGTCAGTGCATCATCCTTATTCGCACAGCAATCCATTACCGGAACAGTAAAAGATGCTTCGGGACCAGTATCCGGCGTAACGGTTACCGTAAAAGGAACCTCACGAGCGACACAAACCACTGCAAACGGCAGCTTTACCATCCAGGCTTCACAAGGAGAAACTTTACGATTTACTACGATTGGATACAAACCAACAGAAGTTTTGGTTGGTTCAACTAAATCGATTAATGTAACGTTGATACAAGACGCTTCAGCTTTAGATGAAGTGGTCGTGACAGCAATGGGTATTAAACGCGATGCAAAAGCTTTAGGATATGCGGTCAGCAGTATCAAAGCAGAAGAAATTACAAAAGCGGGTAACACGAACTTTGGATCGGCTTTATATGGTAAAGCTCCAGGTGTAAAAATCACAACAGCACCAGGTGGTTCTGCAAGTGCCGTAAACGTACAAATTCGAGGAATTAACTCATTAAATTTTCAAAGACAACCTCTTTATGTAGTTGACGGTATCATTATCCGTAATGATCAGCAAAATGGGTCTAGTGGCGCAAATAATAATAATTACTGGAATGATCAACGCATCCGCGGTAATGGTATGTTAGATATCAATCCTTCCGATATCGAAAATATCTCTATTTTAAAAGGTGCGGCCGCAAGTGCATTATATGGCTCCGATGCAGCAAGTGGCGTTATTGTGATCACAACTAAAAAAGGTATTAAGGGAAAAGGATTGGGTGTTGACTTCAATTACAATGGATCAATAGAAAGAGCTGCTTTCCTTCCTAAATTTCAGAATACCTATGGTCCTGGATATGACGCGAAAACAAATATTGCCAATGGCGCTACTGCAGAAGGGTGGTTTGTTGACGACAAACTACCTGGAGGAAGAAGACCATATTACAGGGCATACGGAAGTTTTGGGCCTAAATTTACAGGCGAAGATGTCCTATGGTGGGATGGTCAAATTAGACCTTATGTTGCTAGAAAAAACAACTACTACGACGTATTCGACAAAGGTTACAATTCAACAGCCAACGTTGGAATATCCAATCAAACTGATAAAATTAACTACCGTTTAAGTGCTACACGTATGGACTACAAAAGTACAAGTCCAGGCAGTAAACAAAATAAAAACACCTTCAACTTAAACAGTACGGTTAAATTAAGTAGCAAATTATCAACCGATATCGTAGCCAACTTTGTGAATACAAACACGCACAATAGAGCGCGCTTATTGGGTGAGGTCTTAGGTACATTTGATGGTTTTTTCAGCAGAACGGAGGATATGTCTGCGATGAAGAATGCCTATCAAACATCAGAAGGTTACAAATATTCAAAACAAGGAAGTGGTCGTCCAGAAGAATTTTTGTTTCCTATGAGAGCAACAAACTTACTAGATTATTTTTGGAATCAATACAAAAATAGTTACGAAGAAACCGAAAATAGAATCTTAACGAGCGCAACATTAAATTGGGATGTTGTCAATCATTTAAAATTCAGAGGGCGAATCGGTAATGACTTTACCTCAGCGACCAGTACAAATAAACAATATACAGAATATGCAACTGCTTACAATCCGGCAAAAAGTAGCACCGGTGGTTTTGGAACTTCCAAAGGAGCCTACTCGATTTTGTATGGTGATGCCATGTTGACATACAGCAATAAGATTAGTCAGGATTTTGATTATTCAGCAAGTTTAGGTTTTCAATCCAGAACCGAAAGCTACGATGATCAATCTTCAAATACGGCGGCAGGTCTAGTGACAGAAAACTGGTTTAGCTTAAGTAATAGTTATGCACAAGCCGAAACGACCAACAGTCGAAAAGAGATGTTAAAATATGCCTATTTTGGAACCTTAAATATTGGCTATAAAGGCTATGCCTATTTAGATGGTACCTACCGTTCAGAATATTCATCAACATTACCAACTGCAAACAACAATTATCAGTACGGTTCTGTTAGTGGAAGTTTTATCTTCAGTGATGCATTTGACTTGAAATCTGATAAATTCTCCTATGGTAAATTACGTGCATCATACGGTATTGTAGGTAACGATGCCCCAATTTACGCAGCGAATATCTCCAATACGCAGGCACCACTTCTAAGTGTCAATGGTGCAGTACCTTCATTAACCTATACCAGCAATTATGGTAATCTAAACTTAAAACCAGAACGTAAGTACGAAATGGAATTTGGTGTAGAGTTAAAGTTTCTTAAAAATAGATTAGGCTTAGATGTAAGTTACTACAATAACTACATTGAAGATCAAATCCTTAACTTGACACTTCCCTCTTCAACAGGTGCTAGAAGTCAGATTCTTAACATAGGTAAAGTTGCGAATAATGGTTTAGAGGTATCTTTAAACGGCACGCCGATCCAAAATGATAACTTCACTTGGACATCAAGACTAAATTATTCATTCAACAATTCTAAAGTAAAAACATTAGCACCAGGCGTTGACGAACTTCTTTTTTATTCGGCAGATGAAAACTCTTTAAAAATCACAGCTAGAGAAGGTGAAAAACTAGGAAACATCTACGTATATGACATCGCAAAAGATCAGCAGGGTAATAATATAATTTCTAACGAAGGCTTTTACGTGATCGATAAAACGAAATACAAGCATGTAGGTAACATTATGCCAAAAGCAATCGGAGGCTGGACCAATACCTTTACTTACAAGAACTTTATGCTAGATTTTACAGCAGATTACCGTTTCGGAGGACAGATGGTATCTGAAAACCTCAAATATGGTATGAGTGCAGGTTTATATGAAAACACACTTCAGTATAGAGAGACAGGCATAACGCTACAAGGTGTCAATGCAAACACAGGAAAAGCAAATGATGTACATTTAAGTGCTCCTGAATACTATATGAATACGTTCGGCTGGGGAGCAAACTCTTGGTCAGAGGAAGGAGCAGTATACGACAATAACTTCATTAAATTAAGAGAGCTATCGATCGGTTACAAGATTCCTGACAGTTTCACGAACAAGCTTAAAATCAACAACCTTCGCGTATCGCTATTGGGAAGAAACTTATTCTATATCTATAGAACGTTAAAGAACCTGGATCCAGAAGCTCCAGTTGGAAATGCATGGTGGTCTCAAGGTGTTGACGTAGGTTCAACTGCGGCGACAAGAAGCTTTGGTTTTTCACTAAATGCTAATTTCTAACATTAATCTACTGAAATCATGAAAAAAATATTTTTATCAATCATAACATTAATAACAGCTTGCACTACGATGGTGGGCTGTAAATCGCAGTTAGAGGAAAAATTTCAAAATCCAGATGCCTCCACACAAGCAAACATCCCTGCATTTTTTGCAAAGATGCTCAACAATGATCGGGTAAGACCATCTTACTATCACTATAGAACTTTCATTCTATCAAATCAGGCTGTTTACACGCAAACTGCATCGTTTACGCCCTCATTGAGCATGTATCAACCAGGAGACAATTACTCGTACACCTATTGGTCAGATTTTTATTCGACTGGCGTATTAGGATTGAATCGTAGTATGAATAAAGCCTATTCAGAACTTTCAGAGACTGAAAAACCAAATATGGAAATCTTCATGCAAACAGCAAAAATATTGATGTATGACGAGGCTTCAAAAATGATTGACAACTTCGGAGACATCCCTTTTAGCGAAGCCGGAAGTTTACCCGCTATCGGAGAAATTGTAAAGCCTAAATTTGATGAACAAAAAGATTTATATTATCAATTCATTGATGAATTAAAAAAGATCAATGACTATTTAGCAACAGCACAAACAAATGCTGATTTCTCTAAGTACGATATCCTTAACAGTGGAAATATCAACAAATGGAGAAAGTACACAAACTCGCTAAGACTTCGTTTATTAATGCGTATCTCTTTTGTTGATGAAGCAAAAGCAAGAACTGAAGTATTGGAAATGTTGAATAATCCAGCTCAATATCCATTAACTGATGGCGGTAATGTGGCTAATTATAACCCTGCAACGGAAGATATTTTATTACAGCCCTTAACGAATTATACCGGAAGTTTGAGACAAGCATTAATTGAAGGTCCGAATCAATATGCGCCTGACCACATGCTAAACAAAGTTATGCTGCCGTCCAATGATCCACGTATTCCTGTTCTTTTTGACAAATTTGGTAGAACAACTAATAATGTTTTTTATCCAAACAAAGAATATAAGGCTATGCCCATAACGTTCACATCAGAAGAAATCAACACAAAATATCAAGACTATGCTGTCTTAGATTCTGCGACAATCTTCGATAACAATGCTTTACCCGGAATTGTATTTTCAGCATCAGAAACCAATTTCAATAAAGCAGAAGCATTACTACGTTGGGGGGCTAGTTCTGCAGCAAAAGAAGCTTATAATACAGCTGTAAAACAGTCGGTTTCATTTTACTATTATTTGAACAATAGCAATAAATCAGGATTAAAAACAGAATTAAAACCTGCCGACGATATCATCAATACTTTTACAAACAGCTCCACTATTTCATTCACAAACAATCAAACTAAAGATCTTGAATTGATCTGGACACAGAAATGGTTGCATTACGGTTTTCTTCAAGCACAACAAGCATGGGCAGAATTGAGAAGAACAGGATACCCTGTCTTAACTCACCCAGAAGGGGGCTTAGCTAACTATGCGACACCACCAACACGTTTGATGTACCCTTCTGAAGAAATTGCTAATAATCAAGCAAACTATGAAGCAGTAAAAGGGAAAGATAAGAGAGACACCAAAATATTTTGGGACGTCAACTAATTTTTTTATACCTTTAAAACTAAAGCCACTTACGTGGCTTTAGTTTTATAATAACAAATTATAACCACATGAAATTAAAAACCTTAATCCCTACCCTTGCGCTGCTCTGGTCGGGACAACATAGTTTTGGTCAGGCTCATAATGTATCTTCTGGTTACCAAAAACCAACTGACCCATTAGTTATTGAAAACCTAGAACAGTGGCAGGACATGAAATTCGGACTTTTTATGCACTGGGGCACGTACAGTCAATGGGGTATTGTCGAAAGCTGGAGCTTATGTCCGGAAGATGAAGGTTGGACACAGCGTAAACCGGAACATGGAAAGAACTATTATGATTATGTAAAGAATTACGAAAATTTACAAAAAACATTCAACCCAACAGATTTCGATCCTAAAAAATGGGCCGATGCCACAAAAGCTGCCGGGATGAAATATGTTGTATTTACAACAAAGCACCACGATGGATTTGCCATGTTTGACACGAAAGAGTCTGACTACAAAGTTACCTCTCCCAATACACCATTTTCAAAAAATCCGAAAGCCAATATCACAAAAGAAATTTTCAATTCCTTCCGAAACGATGGCTTTAAAATAGGTGCTTATTTTTCGAAACCTGATTGGCATACCGATTTTTATTGGTGGAACTATTTTCCACCTAAAGACCGTAACGTGAATTACGATCCGCAAAAACATCCTGAAAGATGGGAGAAGTTTAAAAACTATACCTATAACCAATTGAACGAATTGACCTCTGAATATGGAAAAGTGGATATTTTATGGCTAGACGGCGGTTGGGTAAGACCGTTCAAAACCATTGATCAATCTGTTGACTGGCAACGAACCATTAAGGTAGAACAAGATATAGATATGGACCGTATCGGTAATATGGCGCGGAAGAACCAACCCGGCATCATTGTCGTCGACCGTACTGTACCGGGGAAGTGGGAAAATTATGTCACGCCGGAACAGGCCATCCCAGAACACACATTAGACATCCCGTGGGAGAGTTGCATCACCATGGGTAACTCTTTTAGTTATGTTCCTAATGATCAGTACAAGCCCACTAAAAAAATTGTAGAAACTTTGATCAAAATTATCGCACGAGGAGGCAATTATTTAATGAACATCGCGCCTGGACCAAATGGGGACTACGATCAAGCGGCTTACGACAGATTAAAAGAATTAGCATCATGGATGCAGATCAACCAAGGCGCAATATATGCTACCCGTCCAGTCGCTCCCTATCACGAAGGAGATTATTACTATACCAGAAGTAAGGATAGCAAGACCGTCAATGTTTTCCATATTGTAGAAGGCGACAGCTATCAACAACCAACTGAGTTTACAT
Source organism: Sphingobacterium sp. B16(2022) (assembly GCF_012030425.1). Lineage (GTDB taxonomy): Bacteria > Bacteroidota > Bacteroidia > Sphingobacteriales > Sphingobacteriaceae > Sphingobacterium > Sphingobacterium anhuiense. Next base: position 226,918 of record NZ_JAAUVN010000006.1, read on the forward strand.
TCAATGTTCCAGATAATTTCAAAATTAAAGACATGAGTATCTTAGGCCACAAAGGAAAATTGAAATGGACACAAAAGGAAAATAAAATTATTGTTAAGAATCCAAGCACAAAATTAAACTATGCTACCGTTATTCAATTAAAATCGAAATAAGGTTTAACAATAAATAACTACATAAAACCTACTGCATCGATCCTGCAGTAGGTTTTTTTTTGCCCATCTTTCCGAATCCTGTTACAATTTTTCGAAACTTATATCTCTTCTCAAAAAATAGTTTTAAAATAATAAAATCTCCCAAAAATTTTAAATTCCCCAATTTATTCCCTCCAAAATATTGAAATCTTAATCAAAATATCTTAACTAGATTAAAATGATATTAATTCCCATTATTAAGAAAATTTACTTATTAAAAAAAAGTAAAAAGTATTTGCATCTTAATAATATAACTGTAACTTTACTATTACGGAAAACCAATCCAATTATGAATAACCAGATTATAAAAGCAATATACTTTCAAAAACTGCAATCGATTGCGCAGTTGAGTAAAACATTTAATAAGAGTATTCCACTCATTACAAAGTCAGTAAATTCATTACTTGAAATGAATTTAATTGAAGGTAATGACCTTGCAGCATCTACTGGTGGAAGAAGAGCTATTCAATTTAAAATAAATAACAATTTAAACACTTATACTTTAGTTATAGCATTAGACCAATTCTACACTTCCATTTACATATTTGATCTGGAAAATAACGTGATTGCAGAAAATGTCGATAACTATAATCCCTTAAAAAATAGCACTAAAGCTTTAGAGACAATTATCAGTCTAACAGAAGCCATCATTGTTGAATCAAAAATTCCTGTTACCGATTTCTTAGGTATGGGCATTAGTATGCCTGGCTTCGTTGATACAGAGAAAGGTATTAATGATTCGTATGATAAACAATCGAAGCTATATCATATTAAAAAGCACATATCTGATCATTTTAAAATCCCAACGATCATTGAAAATGACTCCACGTGTATTGCTTTTTCAGAACAAAAATTTGGTGCTGCTAAAAATATAAAAAGTTCTTTAGTCATTAATCTCAACTGGGGTGTGGGTTTGGGTATGATCGTGAACGACCAAATATTCAAAGGATCAAGCGGTTACGCCGGCGAGTTCAGTCATATTCCACTCAGTGACAGTAACGAATTATGCTCCTGCGGAAAAAAAGGCTGTCTTGAAGTAGAAGCGTCTCTTACCGCAGCCGTAAAAAACGTGCAGACAGCAATTAATGCTGGAGAAAAATCAAGCTTAGAAGGTGATCAGCACAATAATCTGTTAGCTCAGGGTGATGCATTATTAGAAAGTGCGCTAAATGGCGATCAATTAGCTGTCGCCAATCTCGGAAAAATAGGTTATATGCTAGGAAAAGGAATAGCGACATTAATTCATATCCTCAATCCTGAAGCTATTATCATTAGTGGCAGAGGAGCTCGAGCAGGAACCATTTTAATGCCTCAGATCCAAACCGCAATCAACGAATTTTGTATTCCACGATTAGCGCAAGCCACACAACTTAAAATATCTGATACCAATAAACAGGCCCAGAGTCTAGGAACTTCAGCCTTTATTATAGACAACTTTATACAAACACTTTTTCACACAAACTAATTACACTTATAAACCATTCGTTATGAGTTATTTTTACAAAAAAAGTGCGGGATTGGCATTATGCACCTTATTTAGTGCATCCTCCCTCTTCGCACAGCAATCTATTACCGGGAGAGTAACAGATGCAAAAGGACCAGTCGCCGGTGTAACCGTTTCCGTAAAAGGAACAGCTCGCGGTACACAGACAGATGCAAATGGTAGTTTTACAATTCAAGCCTCACAAGGTGAAACTTTACGTTTTTCCAATATTGGCTACAAGTCAACAGAAATTGTAGTTGGTTCAACTAAAACGGTTAATGCTACTTTAACAGAAGATGCTTCAGCACTGGATGAAGTTGTTGTAACCGCAATGGGTATAAAAAGAGCCCCTAAAGAGCTGGGGTATGCTATGAGTACAGTTGGGGCTGAAGAGCTTACCAAAACAGGAAGTCCTAACTTTGCCGGAGCATTATACGGTAAAGCACCAGGCGTCCGTATTACTGCGGCGCCAGGGGGAGCAACTTCAGGGATCAACATCAATATTCGGGGAACAAACTCCATTACAGGAAACTCACAGCCCTTAGTCATTATTGATGGGGTTCCTATGCGGCAAACAGCCTTCAATAACTCCGATTACTGGGGTGACCAACGTGCTCGTGGTAATGGTTTAGAAGATTTAAACCCTGAAGACATTGAGAACATTACTATTTTAAAAGGCGCGTCAGCTGCGGCACTGTATGGATCTGAAGCCATGAACGGTGTTGTTTTAGTGACCACAAAATCGGGAAAAGGCGGAAAAGGTTTTTCTGTCGACTTTAACGCGACTTATACGCATGACAAGATCGCTTATTTACCTAGATTTCAAGATGTAAGAGGCCCTGGTTATACAAAAGCCTATCAAAATGATGGTCAGGCAGATGATATGTTTTATTATTATGGGGCAGACCGCGCAATTAACGGTGTAACAAGAGGGCTTTTGCCAGCATCAGTTAATTTCGGGCCAAAATTTGACGGCAAAGATGTCATCTCCTGGGACGGAGTGGTTAGACCTTATGAAGCGCAAAATTCATATCATAAGCTTTTTAACAACCCAAACAATACAACTTTTAACCTTGCTTTGGGACACGCAACTGAAAACTCAAATACAAGGTTTTCGATCACTCGTCAGGATAACCAAATGACAGCATTGGACTCTTACAATAAGAAAAACATTGCTAATCTAAATACATCATTTAAACTTTGGGATAAATTAACAACTGATATCGTTGTTAATTATGTCAATCAACATACACACAACAGACCTTTTCTGACAGATCGTTTAATAAACAATTTTACAGGAATGATGTCCACATTTGATAATCCAGATTGGTACCTAAATAAATATAAAACAAGCCTAGGCTATAAATATGTAGTCGAAGATCCTAATGTTGAAAGCTTAACTCCTGAGGAAAATATAAGATACAACGGGGCTAAAACCGATATCTTAGACTTTATGTGGAATTCTAAAGCTAGACAATACGATGAGTATTCCAATCGTGTATTAGGTTCAGTAACTAACACATGGCAGGTCACGGGAGATTTCTCTTTGAGGGCACGTTTCTCGGCAGATATGACCAATATGCGCACAGAAGATAGACAACCTAATGAAAAACCTTTAGCATTTGCAAACACAGGTTATTTTGGTATTGGGCTTCAAAATGCAAATATTTACTATGGTGACTTCTTAGCAACTTACAATAAGCAGATCACCACAGATGTTAAAGTAGGAGCTATGGTCGGATACACGGCTACTAAAACCATAGATACTTATCTTCAAAGAGAAACTGCAGGTGGCTTAAGCGTGCGTGACTGGTTTGATATTAATGCATCAACAAATACAATCGGAGGAAGTGCCACCTACAACTATAGAAGAAATCAATTAAGAGATGCATTATTTGGAACCGTAAATTTCAATCTGAAAGATTACTGGTTTGTTGAGGGAACATTAAGAAGAGAAGTCATCTCTACAATGCACCCAGACGATAATGTAGATTACTACCCTTCTGTAAACTCAAGTTTACTACTTTCAGAAGCATTCCAACTTCCTGAGGTCTTTTCTTATGCCAAATTAAGAGGCTCCTATGGAATCGTGGGTAATTACGCAAAAATATATCAGAGCCCAACAAGTCTTTCGCAATCTACACTAGGAATACAAATGACAGGCGGATCACCTGTAATCTATACAACAGTTCCAACTTCTGCATTTGGAAATGAACAACTGAAATCGGAGAGAAAGAAGGAGTACGAGTTTGGTTTAGAAACGAGATTATTGAATAATCGTTTAGGATTTGACATCACTTATTATAATGGAGTGATTGACAATCAAATCCTTGACTACACACTACCTATTTCAATGGGATCGACTTCAATTGTAGCCAATGTTGGAACACTTAGCAACAAAGGTTGGGAATTTGGGATCAATGGAACGCCAGTACAAAACGAAAACTTTAAGTGGAGTACTGTCCTCAATTTCTCCATGAATAAAAATTCTGTAGTTGAATTACCTGGAGGCGTTAAAGAACTTTTACATAGAGATTATGATGGTTCTGCTGCACAATTGATATCAAAAGTCGGTCAACCAATGGGAGATATTATGGTGCGCCCAGTCGCGACAGATGGTAACGGCAATAAAATTGTTAAGAGTGACGGTCTTTATCAGCTTGATGGAAACACATGGATCAAAGCTGGAAATGCAATGCCAAAAGCTGTGGGTGGATTTACAAATACATTCACCTATAAAAACTTTACTTTAGATGCCCTAATGGATTTCAGATGGGGTGGTCATGTCATGCCGACCGGAATCAACTGGATGATCAGTAGAGGTTTATTGGAAGAAAGTTTAACTGCTATGGATGCAGAACATGGTGGATTGAGTTACTATAAAGTAGGAACACAAGGTATCGCAACCAATGCAACACAAGGACCTAACGGAGAAATCGTGTATCACGATGGGATGTTAATGGATGGAGTAAAAGCAGATGGTTCAAAAAATGATAATATTATCTCTCAGGCTACATACTATAACAACACGTACAATTGGGGTGGTCCTCAATATTCAAACTCCCGATATGAGCTTTATGTCCAAAAGAACAATTATATTAAAATGCGTGAAATTTCTCTAGCATATCGTCTTCCAAAAGCTGTTGCGGAGAAATTAAGAGCTAAAAATGTTCAAATTTCAGCCTTTGGTCGTAATTTATTCTTCTTATATAGAAGTATTAAAGATTTAGATCCAGAACAAATGACTGGGGGATCAAACTGGATAAATCAAGTTTCCAATGCAGGAACAAGCCCAGCAACAAGAACATATGGTTTAATGCTACGTGCTAGCTTTTAATAATTAAAAACATGAAAAGACACTTATTATTTATAGGCTTATGTGCAGCCACATTAACTTATACGAGCTCTTGTAAAAAAGAGTCATTTGAAGACATGTACCGAGATCCGGGAAAAATTACCGAAACTACTGTAGAAAAACAATTTGCAGGGATGATCTACAGTTACAGACAATTAATTGTGCCTGAATATAGAAATTTATTTGTAACACTTCGCCCCACCATCTTTAGATACTTACATACAACCGGCTGGATCAATGAAACAAATCAGCTTTTACCAGGTGGCGCCGCAATTGAAGATAGATGGAGTCGTTATTATGAAGGTCTTGCGCAATATAGAGAACTAGAGACTGCTTATAATAATTCCGTAGCAATTGAAAAGGAGGAAAAAAGAATCTTTTTCTTAACTGCTAAAATTCTTTTTTATGATCAAACACAGCAAACAGTCGATTTACACGGCCCCATTCCTTGGTCAAAAGCAGGTATGCTAAGCACTAATAAAAGTGATTATCAAAATTCATATCCAGCATACGATCAACCGGAAGACATCTACGCAACAATGATAACAGACTTAAAAAGTATAAGTGCTGAACTGAATAAAATTGTTGTTGGTAAGTCTATGACAGATAAATTCAAAACTCAGGACATTATTAACAACGGCGACCTTGATCTTTGGAAAAAATATTGCAATTCACTCCGTTTAAGACTTTTAACAAGAGTAGCCGCAAGTTCAAAATTCGCCACACAAGCAAACCAAGAAATTGCCGAAATCATCAATAATCAAAATACAAATCCATTGATTTTGACAAATGCAGAAAATGCACAATTGGATATTTTTAATATTGATGATAACAGTATTCATACCAGAAATATCGAAGGGGCTTTTGAAGCGAGCGGATGGTATGCCAATTTGGCAAGTAAAAGAATGATTGATCATATGGTAAATAATAGTGATCCAAGATTGCCATTCATGTTTGAACCAGGAGCTAAAGCAGAGGGTAAGTTTATTGGACTTGATCAAACAAAACCAAGTGCAGATCAGATTTCCACAGTAAACGGAGGAACATTATCCATCTTCAACAGATCAACATATTCTAGAAACCATTATTTTCCAGGGATACTTTTCTCTGCTACTGAAACCAATTTACTATTAGCTGAATATTACAATAAATCTGGAAATGCAAGTGCTGCGAAAACAGCATTTGAAAAAAGTATAAAAGAATCTATCGATCTATATAAAAACATTAGAAGCAAATCAAACAATAACCTAGTTCCTGCAGCAGCAAATCCGACTGAACCTGCAATTACCGCTTATATAAACAATATAAACTGGGATGCGGCAGGTAATAAACTGGAGTTAATTGCAACACAAAAATGGATACATTTTAATGTTTTGCAAACAGTTCAAGCTTGGTCAGAACAACGTCGATTAGATTTTCCTAAATTTGATTTTGTTGTCCAGGGCACAGATATTCAAAAAACAGTGCCTGTTAAATTTACATTACCACCCTCAGAAAGTGTGTATAATGCGACGAACTATGAAGCAGTAAAAGCACAAGATAACGTCAACACCAAACTTTTCTGGGACGTTAATTAAAATTAAATAATCTTAACAAAGGAAGCCACGCAAGTGGCTTCCTTTATTTTGTAGCAATATTTCGTCAAACTTCGTTATCTTTTCAACCAATAAATATACTTATATATGAAAAAGATCATTTACACCTTATCTTTATTATTGAGTCTGTCTGTATTTTCCTGTAAAAATAGCGACCTTGAATACTCAAATCAATTTGAAGAGAGCTTTGAAAAGTTTAAAGAATTCAAAAAAGAAAGCTATAACTCCTATCAATACCAAACAAACACCTCATTAATGACACAAAGTGCCACAACAACAATATCAGTCATCAATGGAAAAGTAACAAAACGAGAGCATCTCATTCAGCGGTTTGGTAATCAATTTATCTCGCCGGCTACGGGCTGGACAGATGAGAAAATTGCAGCAATTGAAGCAAAAATAACGGATGCATTTAAAACATACCTAACGGATAAGAAGATTACATTAAAAGAATACCTCAGCTGGTCAGAATCTGAAAAAGAATTAGGAAAATATAATGGATTAGGAGCAACTGAAATTATGACACTCGATGACGTTTATACCAAGGCAAAAGGTGAATGGCTTGTAGCACAAGAAAAGAAAAAGATATTTTTTGAAACCAAGAATAACGGTATGATCTCATCGTGTGGTTATGTCATAGGAAATTGTCAGGACGATTGCTTTACCGGAATCAATATATCAGATATTAAAACATTAACGAACTAAAAAATAAAACCAAAAAGACTCCTGTACTTCGTTTAACATATGAAAAAGTGCAGGACCAAATAAACTTATATGAACAAACTATTCTTCTTTTCTATAATCATACTAACTATCCTTTCTTCTTGCAATAATTATAGACCTGCACTATTAACATCAACTCAGATTTTTAACGAAGGTCAGGTACCTTTCAAACAGTGCCACGCCTCTACCATCGAACAAATTGGAAAAGATAGCCTAATTGCCGCCTGGTTTGGAGGTACACATGAATCCAATCCCGATGTTGTGATCTGGACTTCACATTATATTAATGGCAAATGGCAGACCCCTGTGCAAGTTGCCGATGGAGTTCTTGGAGACAAACGCTATCCAACATGGAACCCTGTATTTTATCAACATCCAGCATCGGACAGCCTATATCTTTATTATAAAATAGGACCTAATCCTCGAGAATGGAAAGGTTATTACAAATATTCGCTAGATAAAGGCTATACATGGTCAACAGCCAAAGCATTACCCCAAAACATTTTAGGTCCCATCAAAAACAAACCCATCACCCTAAAAAATGGTACTATCCTTTCCCCTTCAAGCACCGAGTCAAAAGACGAAATTTGGAAAGCTCATTTAGAGATCAGCGCAGATAGAGGTAAAACGTGGTCAATTGTTAACATTAACCATGATAGCCCCATTCAGGTGATCCAACCGAGTGTTGTACAACATGCAGATGGAAAAATTCAAGTCCTGTGTCGCAGTAAAGAGAATAAAGTCATGAGCTCCTTTTCCAACGATAACGGAAAGACTTGGCAACCTTGGCAAGCTACAAATCTGCTTAATCCAAATGCGGCAACAGACGCAATACGTCTAAACAATGGAAAATTTATGATCGTTTATAATCCCGATCTTGCCGGAAAAGATTGGTGGGAAGGACGTACGAAACTACGCGTGGCATTATCTAAAGACGGTCTGAATTGGAAAGATGCATTGATCTTAGAAGATGGTAAAAAGGGGGATGAATACTCCTACCCGACAATAATACAAGATGATGATGGTTTGATACATATTACCTATACCTGGAATAGAAAGAATATTAAACACATTGTATTAAAATAAAATTGGGGCTGTCAATAATAGACAGCCCCAATTTTATTTTACATCCTAAACGAGTAGGATCATTAAAGATGCAAGTATAGTATACTTTCCGAGTGTATTATTTTTCCTACAAATAGTCCTTCTTCAATTCCAATGTACCTTCCAGTCGCACATCATCAGATCCTGCACCAATCAGTAATTTAAATTTTCCCTTCTCAGTTTTCCACCGGTTATCCACAGCCCAAAGCTTCAGATCCTCTTTAGTCAATTGAAAAGTGACCCTTTCACGCTTACCAGCCCCAATAGACTTACGTTCAAATCGTTTCAATTGTTTGATAGCTGTAACTACTGAACTAACCTCATCCACAACATAAAGCTGAGCCACCTCATCACCGTTTAACAGTCCTTTGTTTTCCACATCAAAAGCAACCGTACAAGCAAAATCGTCTGCACTTTCCTTCACATCAACAACAAGATTAGCATATTCAAATTTACTGTAGCTCAAACCATGGCCAAAAGCATATAAAGGCTTAGCCGACATCTCCACATAATCATGATGTTTAGGTTTATTATGATTATAATGTACTGGCAACTGTCCTACAGAACGAGGTACTGAAATCGGCATGCGTCCAGCAGGATTATAATCTCCAAACAGCACATCAGCTATCGCAAGTCCACCCTCCTGCCCAGGGTACCATGCATTCACAATAGCGGGGATATGTGCAGCTGCCCAATTCAAATTCAAAGGTCTTCCCATGATGGTCACAAGCACAATAGGTTTACCTGTTTTCTCCAAAGCCTGCAATAACTGCAACTGATGCCCCATCATATCCAAAGAGACACGATCAAAACCCTCACCACTTTCCATATCACTAACTGCATTGATATCGACATTTGCGGCACCTGTAGCTTGATAAGTTGTTTTAAAATCACGGGCACTAGAACCACCCAATACCACAACAACCACATCCGACAGCTTCGCCGCCGCAACCGCATCTTGTATATTACTATTAAGCGTATCACGGATAGCACAGCCCTTCACGTAATCAATCTGTGTCCCCTTACCTACCGCAGCACGGATACCAGCCAATACTGTTTTCACTTTACCATCAGCCTGCGGAGCAGTATAGTCTCCTAATTGATTATAGGCATTATCCGCATTAGGACCAACAACTGCAATACGTTTAACCGTTTTCTTCAGAGGCAATAAGTCTCCTTCATTTTTAAGCAATACGATAGACTCCTGAGCTACTTTACGTGCTATAGTCACATTTTCAACAGTAGCTACCTTTTTTGCAACCAGTTTTTCATCCACAAAAGGACGGTCAAATAAACCCAGATTAAATTTCATACGCAGTACACGTGCCACAGCAGTATCAAGAACTGAAGTTTCTACAAGACCGCTATTGACCGCCTCCAATAAATTAGCACCATATCCTGTACCGCTCAAATCTACATCAAGACCGGCATGTATACTTTGTGAGGCTCCCTCTGCTGCAGTAGAAGCTGTGGCGTGCCCTCCGTTTAATCCAGAAATACTTAATAAATCGGATACGACAAAACCGTTAAATCCCCAATCTTTACGCAATACATCTTTCAGTAGCCAGGGATTTGCAGAGCAAGGAATACCATCAATACTGTTATAAGCCGTCATCACAGAACCTGCTCCTGCGCGAACAGCTTGTTCAAAAGGATACAGATAATGGTGACGCATTGCTCTTTCACCGACAGAAACACCTTCACCATTATGACCACCTTCAGGAACAGCGTAGGCAACAAAGTGTTTAAGTGTACCAATTATTTTATCTTCTTTCCCAATTACATCACCCTGGAAGCCCTTCACCATCGCCCTTCCCATCTGCCCGATTAAGTACGCATCTTCACCATAAGTCTCTTCTGTTCGTGACCACCGTGGATCACGTGCTAGATCCAATACAGGACCATAACCATTTTTTCCACCTACAGCGTAAGTTTCCTTTGCAATCGTAGCCGCCATCTGTTCAATTAAAACTGGATTCCAAGTACTTGCTTGACCAATTGCTGTAGGAAAAACAGTAGCACCGATAGCCATATGACCATGCGGAGCTTCTTCAGATAACAACAAAGGAATACCTAAACGTGTACTATCCAACATATAACGTTGAATCGCATTTGTAGCTCGTGCCGCTTCCACAGGGCTCAAACCATTTAACAGCGTTTTTTGAGTCCACGGATCAGCACGCAAGGTTGCCCAGAGCAGACCAATATGCTGCTGCTGAACTGCTTTTTTCAGTTTTGCACTTACACCGATACCCTTAGCCCTCTTCTCATACATCTCCCAACCCAACAATTTCGACAATTGACCAACTTTCTCCTCCTTAGTCATTCTCCCCAATAGGTCCTGAACTCTTTTCTCTGTCGGAAGTTTACTGTTTTTATAAGCTGGCTGCTGCGCCTGTAAGTTTGGAATCGCTAGAAATAACATTCCACTAAAAAATATACTGCTAAGTTTCATTTAAGATTGTATAAAAGAGACCATCGGTCGGTTTGTAAACCCCTAAATTAACGTTTTAGCATTAGAAATCAGTAATACATCATAATAATATTACTAAAAGTAACAAACATAAAAAAGGACGATTTTGATCGTCCTTTTTTATGACTAATGTAAACGCGTTATAAACGATCCTCTTCCTACCGTAATCTGATAATAACTTGACCAAAAATATCCTTCTCTTTAGAATGGATTATAAAAAATATGAGCTTTTCTCAAGGTCTCTTAAATTTTATAAAGACGAGTAGTCATTTCAAATCTTTCCATATAACGAATAACTCAATCCTTCTCTTTATAACTCAATATTAGGCTCAGAGAAAATTTTGTTTTTTTCAACTCCAGCAGAACGCCTTCACTAATTGGATGCATTCACGCGAATATCAAATTATTGAGCCTTCACCCCTTTAAAATAATATTTCACGGGCCTAACAAAAGCCGCAGGATTATTATTCTGACTCGTTAACACCAGTTTATCCCCATTAACCACTACGGTATAGGAAGAATACTGATCTTGATTTGCAAATTTAATCGTACCCTTTTCTTTATTAAAAGTAAAGCCTGTATTATTCTTATCTTTGAAAATAAACTCCTCAAAAGCTCCTTTATTCGCCTCACAGACTTTCACCCCTTTATCCAGATTCAATTGATTTGACTTTTCCTGAAAGATAAAGCGGTAACTGTTATCCATTTCGCAGTCATCTAGATTATAATCGGTTTCCTTCGCGTTCCCTATAACAGGATGCCACACATATGCCCCCAATCGAACTTGAATATCTTTCGAAAAGTCAGGATCTGGAGTACCACTATCTTTTGCACAGCTACTAATTAAAGCCAGAACAGCAACACCATAAAAAATTTTTTTTGTCATAGTTTATATATCGTTAGTATAAAGATAACGCAAATAAGTGAAGGAGTGCTACAGCTTTACGTAAACATAACATGATAATTCAACTGTTAGGTCTCAAACTTTTATTTTTGTAACTTATCGTCATCCCCCATCATAATCTGATTAATACGGTCTTCCAATACAGATTTATGCCAATCCTCCAGCAGTTTTTTAGTTTTCTCAAGAGCATCCTTTTCCCCTGCTCTCATAATCATAGCCCACTTTTCCCCAAATTCAAAGTAAGCCTGCAATGCTCCTTCCGAATCCGTATATTTAATTAAATACTCCATCATAAACAAATTGGCCCATCGATCAGGATCCAATGGAAAGCACATGTACGCCGCTATATCAACTTTATCAACAAAAGCCTGAATAACATTTTCAGGTGTGAAATTAAAAATATCACAAAATTGTTTAAACTCATCAGTGAGCTTAATATTCTCTAAATTCTTCATATCATTAACTTAAACTGTTATTTTCTAAATAGTTATTTAACCATCCCTGATAATGCGCTTTTCTCTCGTCCACATCTCTACAAAAGAAATAACGCTTATTCAATTCTTGAATTTCCATCATCATTTCTCTGCATGGTACCGAATCTTGAAATTCCTTATCACGTATACTACCGTAACCATCAAATACCCTAATAAATACACCTAAAACTGGGTTATAGATGGATTTATTTAAATGTATTCTCGCTAGATAATCTGGGATCGCCACACATTGCATGATACCATTCAAAAACTGCGTTGCCGAAATACCCGAAACAAGTGATCTAAACATCAAATCTTTATTTAGTGTTATCTTGGTTTCTTCATCCAGATAAATGACATTCTTTATCTCACAATCTTTTGAAAAAAGATCATAAAGTTGATTCGTCAACAGCTTACCCTTCATTCTCCTTTGCGAATAACTGTAGTTTCTGTTCATGGCCAGTTTAATTTGCCTCTGAACTAATTTCACCCCCTTATCGCGCTCTATTGCAGTTAATTCAATATTCAATTTATGTTTATCCTCTTCTTGTTTTGGAATCACATAATCGAAAGATTTAGTTACCAAAGAATACACAGATTTGTCATCAAAATGCAGGTCTATGTAAGAAAAATGATTTACATAAAGCTGTAAAAAGTCAGCCACTTTAATACCAAAAAGCTGACAAGCGAGTTGAAAACTTTTTGGTATAGCAATAGCCTCTGAATCCACATTTTTCATAGATTATTAGTTTAAAAAATAATAACTTCCGTTTATTTATGCAGGCTATACCGATAACTATAGCTATTTGCTTTGCTTCTTTTTAGAGGAGCAGTTCCCTTCCTACCCCAGAGCAAATCCAACTCTCTCTTAAAATAAATAACAGGAATCTTATAATCCTCCAAATGGCCGTCAAGGCAATCCTTGATTTGTCTAGCTGTCCTAGGTCTTTTAAAATAATCGGTGGACAATATCGCTTCAAAAAATGTTTGGCATACCCCCCGTTCAAATGAACTTGGACTTTCAGCATCTTCAATTCTTTTGATATTTAGATTTTCCATTAATCTAAAAAAAGAAATGCTTTCAACTGCATTAATAAAATAATCCATTTGGTAGTATCTCACCCCATTCTCCACCCAGACCCCAAGTTCAAACTCATAACTGGTTTTGTCATCATAAGATTCAAAACTTAGCTCCTTTTTTTCAAAAACCCAAGTTAGGTGAGTCATCAATTCTAGATTACTCATAGATATCTTAAACCGCTCTAATTGATATACAAAGTCATCATCCTGTCCTAATAAGAATGAAAGCTCTTCAGGACTGTAATCGCAACTTATTCGATGCAACAGCAAAAAATAGATCGAACTTGCATACTTCATCGTTGAAGAAAAACGATGCTTCTCCTTGTCACTTTTAAATAATTCTATCATATTAAATCACTCTTATTTCACAGAACTAAAACAATAACGATCATCTACAATGCGCACCACTATTTTTCCCTGCTGAATCATTTGATATAAGCAGTTTTTCAAGTGTCTCGGGTAAATGATCAATTTCGACAAACCCGTATGCCGCACATTTTGAAATAATTCCCATGACGATTTCCCTTCTTCAAATTCCCCTCTCGAGAACAATCCTTCCAATCTAGAGCGCACATGAATCATGGCATCAGACTCCAGTAGAAGATTAATTTCCGGCTTCCATTCTTCTAGAGAAAGCAAAGGAGTAGCAGGTTTATCTTTACCCCGCTGAAACGTCCAGCCTAATTCGATTTTATAATACCATTTAATCTCATCTTCGACTACTTTAACACGAACAATACGCTCTGTAGAACCTTCGTACGGTTCCCTAAAAAATTCCATCGGCACAACTTCCGAACAAGCATAAATGCGATCCAGTAAAATAGATTGAGATAATAAAAATTTAGAAACCTCAAATAATTTTTCAAAATCCAGATAAGCATGATCAGGCTTACCTAATAAAAAAGAAAGATCCTGAGGACTCCACCCTAACTTTAGTCTCCGATTAAAGTATGTATACCACAATTGAAAATCGTGCGAATACATCATTCCTGAATAGGAACTCTTAATCATCATATCACTTTTCATAGTTTAAGTTTATAATAGTTATTCAAATAATTTCAGCAGGTCATCTTTACTCAACGATTTCATCAGATTCGCTTCATCCAAAATCAATCCGTCAGCCACACTCCTTTTACTCGCCTGCATCTCCAAGATCCTTTCTTCCACCGTATCCTTACACACGATTTTGTAAGCCATCACATGTTTATCCTGACCGATGCGGTAACAACGGTCTATCGCTTGCGCCTCTGCGGCAGGATTCCACCAAGGATCCAAAATATAGACATAGTCCGCCGCCGTCAGGTTCAACCCCGTACCACCAGCTTTTAAGCTGATCAAAAAGATCCGGCAATCATCCTCATTGTGAAACCTTTCCACCGCCTTCTGCCGATCCACCTGATTCAATTTACCATCCAAATACGCATAGTCTATACCCCTTTCAGCGATTCGTTTTCCCACCAATTGCAACAAAGACGTATAAAAAGAAAACAATAAAACCTTATGCTCTGGCACAACCTCATCCAAAATTTCATCGATATAATCCAATTTCACTGAAGAACTCGTTAACATCTCCCCTTTAATCAAGCTCGGAGAATTACAGATCTGCCGCAATTTACTGAGCGCCTCAATAGCCAAAAACTTAGACTTCGATGCATCTTTTCCTTTTAGATTCTCTTTCAATTCCCCCTTAAAAAGTTTCCGATATCGATCATAAACCTTCCTTTGGTCAGGAAGCATATCCATATAAAGAACAGTTTCTGTTTTTTCAGGAAGATCAAGAGCCACTTGTTTTTTAGTGCGGCGAAGTATAAAAGGTGCGATCACCTTTTGAAGGCTTCCCACAGTTTCCTGTACAAGGTTTTCATCCTTAACACCTTTATACGTTTTATTAAAATTTCGATAATTACCAAAAAAACCAGGATTGACCAGCATCATTTGTGAATAGATATCCTGAATCCCATTTTCAATAGGCGTACCCGTCATCGCGATCCGATAAGATGCTTTTATCTCAGACAAACATTCAAAACGCTTTGAATTCCGATTCTTCACAGCCTGCGACTCATCCATAACCAGATAGCTAAACGTCGTCATTTCAAACTCTTCCACATCCGTCATCAACGTACCGTATGTCGTCAACAAGACAGTCCCCGCTTCTAACTCCGCAACAGGCGCTCGTAACTTCCCATGATAAACTCGAACCAGACGGTTCGGCGCAAATTTTTGATATTCCTGCTCCCAGTTAAACAACAACGTATTGGGCAATACAATAAGAGAAGGAGCACCTTGAGGATTTGCATGATAATAATACTCTAGCAAAGTAATTACCTGCAGGGTCTTACCCAATCCCATATCATCCGCTAAAAGACCACCCCAACCAAACTCATTCAAAAAAGCCATCCAGCTGAATCCAACCTGTTGATAAGGGCGCAATGTCGCCAACACAGTATCAGGAACATTCAGCAAAGGAATCTCATCCATATTCATCAATTTCTCCCGACGTTCTCGGATGCTCCCTTGAATAATTTTAGCATCTATCTTTTCCAAATTAGGCTGTAGCGAAATAAGCTGTACCGTATTGAGCACTAAGCTGTCTTCATCCCGAACCGAACTTAAAAATAAAGGCTTATAGAGATGTCGAACCTCTTTCGTTATAATTCCATAAGAAGAATCGGGCAATCGAAATACTTGCTGTCCCTCCATAATCAGATCTTCAAAATCAGAGATTGTCATAGCCTGATTGCCAAATTTAGGAGCCAACAAAATTGCACATTGATTATTTTCAAAATGAATATTCCGTACCGTACAATTGAGCTGATGTTGATAATAGGAAGTACCAACTTGAAGTTCCTCAAGTACAATCAAGATACCCTCCGACTTACACTTATCAATAAAATCATGTAACCAACTACGATGCTGAAGTAAATCAATCGGGATAAACCAGTTACTATCAGCCGTAGATGATGCCAAAGAGGGATGCTGTTGCAAAATAAAACTTCGAAATTCCTCCTCTTGTATCTTGTCGCGCATAAAATAAGTAAAGTCTTCCTGTTTCGGTGCAATTACCAAATTAGCATCCCATTTCAGTGGAAAAGTTCCTATATTTTCATATACAACATGTGCCTCCAGATGAAGAAAGTTATCTAGCTCACGAATCGTCAGCATCCGCTTAAACGCAGGATCGTAGAGAACATGTCTCCTCTTTATTTCCTGATGAGAGTGAATCTCAAGAGAGCAAGATTTACTCAACGGAACAACCAAATCCGTCAAAAAATCAGCGTACTGCTCCGGCAGAGCCGTGACAGTAAAGTCAAAAGCCCGAAAGCGGCGCAACAGATATTCCATTTCAAGATTATCGATAAAAAGCACCTGAGCATCACTGATTTTTAAGAAGTAACAGTTTTTAAAATCAAGAAAAGTAGGTTCTTCGAGAAGAATACCATCTACATATACCTCCACGACGAGCTTTTGATAAACGACTTCATCATAAAGATGTGCTTTTATTGTTAATCGATCTGCTGCCAGCAAAACCTGAGAACTATGTAGGCCGTAAGTTCTACTTAAATTGATCTGATAAGCATATTGATATGATCGATTTGTACTGACGAAATTAAGGTTAATATTAAATATTGGATCCGATAATAGATCGCGCCAGACCTGCAGTATCTGTTGTTGGTTCTTACGATAATGACTATAAAAATCTAAACTACCTAGATTCTTTTCTTTAAAAGCCTTATCAGCCAGAATAAGAGAGACAATTCTTTTGCAGAAACGCTCTAGGTATCCATCTTTTGGGCTCAAGAAAAGTACGGTCTGTAATTCATCAAACAAATAACTCTTTGTAAAAGAATCGGAATTCGGACTCCTGGATTTAAATGGAAAAACAACAGGGATTCCAAAAGCCAAAAAATTGAGCGGAACAAAAAACTTAACGTTATCACTCTTCTCCGCTGGCATGTCCGCGATAATATGACTATCTGGAATCTGGATTCTTTGTTCATCATTCGACGACTGTCCCATTACTTTAAACATCCTACCATATGTAGTATGGTTGCATATCTTTAAATTGATACTACCGTAAAAATCTTCTATTTCAAAATGTAGCATCTTGAGTTGCCACGGTAAGAGTTCGTCCAGAACTTTGGGATAAAGCCCTTTAAAGTAAAGATCCCTACTATCTGGTATTTTGTCGTAAAGAAAACGGGCTTCATGTGTACAAAGTCCCTTTGCCTTTTTCCCACAACTACAATTAACTTCAAGATAATCACGACTTACTTTAATCTGAACAACCTCCTCCACACCAGGTTTACGAATCTCAAAATGTGGAGGTATACCATTTACATGAACTGTTATCCGCCCGGAATAATCGATCCCAAAAGACTTCCTTTTACAAAACTGTAAAAGATATTCTCTTCCCATTTTAAAAGGATCTCCATCCTCCCAAGGAATCTGAAAAGGTTCTGATGACTTCCGTTTAGGCAAAGCAGTGGCTAAGGAGAGCTCTTGGCTATCCTGTACTTTATTAATTCCCATAAATTTATTGTTTGTTGTTTATTCCCTAGCTAACTTGCTCAATACGCTGTTCTATAGATTGAACGACGGCTTTTAACAGTCGTTCATACAATTCAACCACAGCACCAGCGCGCGTTATGATTAAATTTTTATGCTGATCATCCATATCCATTGCTGCACTTTTCCACCAGATCTCCTGAGGTTTTAAAATGATGGAAAGAATCAACATATCGAGTTCATTATCATTCAGAATACCCTGTATTACATCGGTACTGGCAATAGCAGACCACTCCATGAGATCCAATAAATCAGTATTTTTAGGAATATATCCGACAGCACATCGCAGATAGGTCTGTATACCGATACTGTACAATTCGCGCAATAGCAACAAAGCGGTGTCTGCCATCAATAGAGGAGAGTTTGTCATCGTTAATAATAGGTTACGCATGACAACAACAGCGTTTTCCGATATGATTTTAATTTTCTGAAATTTTGCAGTCCAATCTATTACCCTAGGTACCAATTGAGAATTGAAAGTGGACTTTTGCCTCAAAATCCAAGACTTCTGCCAGACAATGCTCACAAACCGGCCTCCAAGAGTCAACTGCTTTTCCACATAAGGCAAATCAAGAAATACAACCGAAGCGCGAACATCACCCACTTTCCTAATCTGAAATGTATATGGTGAGTTCCGTTTAGTAAGTACCACCAGAAAAAGTTCAACTTTGATACCATTCTCCTCTTCATCAACACCCTCTTGAAAAGGATTACCATGTGATAAGCCTTCCGTTTGATAGTTGACCAATAAGATCTGTTCTGGATGACAGCCTGAATACAACTTATCAAGAAGTAAATTAGCATCATCCTTATATTTTTGTGGCCATGGAAAACCTGAAAAATTTTCCAATGTAGCAGGCCCTGAAACTATTGGATGAGATTTTTTAGCCATAATAGCAACAGTATCTTTAGCTACCGATACAGCAGCTGCACGATCACTCTTCTCCTTAATATATACCGCTACGCCATTCCAAATATAATCAACCATACTATCCAAAGCCTGACCAAATGCCTGACAATGCGCCAGTAAAAACTCAAATTCCTCTTCTAAAATATCGAGACGATCCTTTTTCTTCAAATAACTATGACAAGTATCCAATAACCGCAACAAAGGTGTACTATGGGCATCATAAGTAAAAATCTTAAAAAGTCCAGGTAAAGTGCCCCGCATCAGTTTAAGAATATGCTCCAGATTTTGTGCTTTACCAATCGTTACACCCGCCATGGTTTGAAATCCTTTTAACCGCAACACAATAAACTGATGCAACATGGCAGTTGCTTGAAAATAATCCGTTTTAGATTGAAAATTGTAACATGCGAACATAAATTCATCGGCTAAATTTTTGCCTTTAGCATAGTCTACATGAGACATTTCCATTAAACTGATCACGAGCTTACCCCCTAAAATGGGGCGCTTTTTGCTGTCTGCCTGATAAAGCAGGTGTGCAGGCAAAGAAGCATACGTAAAATAAAGGCTTCCTTTTTTCAACTGATTACTCCACTCCCCTGTCCAGATCACATGGAATGGAATATCGGGCATATCGGCCATACAGAGGCGGATAATAGGTTCAATACTTTGAACAGAGATACCCTTTATAGGATTAACAACTAATAAAAGATGTGGACTTTCGACGCTATCATTGAGAAAATTAAACAAAAAAATACGATCTAAATCAATCCGCTGAACCAATCGATCGACCAATAATTGGGTGTTAAGTTGCATAATTAGAGATTTAATAATAAATAATTAGTATAGATTTAATATACAAATATATATTAAATATTGTAATTTAAAATTATTTGTATAAAATATCTATACAAAAGATATGAATTACAATAACATCTATACTTTACAGCTACATAGTTCAGCTTTGGCTTTACAGAGATTCACCAGAATCTTTACGACTCACAGATGATCAACAGGCTAAATAAGCAAGTGTATCGGGCACTCCAATCCAATCCCGATCAATTGTCCGGAAATATGTCTATGGAACGCGCAATTCTCAAACGGTTAGTTGGATTTCAATTCAATGAAAAAAATCATTTGGAAGACTACTTATAACTTGATCCGGAGCCCTTCTTGGATAAAGATGAACAATTCACCATACGGTTCCACGAATTTGATGTGCTAAAAGCGATTTAGGATGACAAAAGATTGTCTGAATTACCTGATTAGTTTTATAGATAATCAAGTTAGAACGGGAACATCCTAATACCATATGATAACTAATACCAATTTTTAACCAATTTTTAGACAGTAATGAGTCATTATTGATACAGTCTACACTCAGTGATCACTCAGTGATCACTGAGCAAGCACTGAACAAACACTGAACAAGTAATGTTAAAAGACATAATCTGGTAATCATCTGATCTTCGTTTGCTCCCTAAAAATTAAAAGAGAGGAACCTACGTTTGTGTAACGGTGCGTTTTCAATTTAAATAAAATGTGCTCAGGTAAAAATCGGAAATAGTTATTATCCTATTAGACAAGAAGTAAGAAACAAAAAAAGCAAATCTATACTCCTAAATGCCCATACAACAGTAGGCAAAATCATCTATCACTAGCCCTACGTAAGATTTTTTTCACTATATTAGTAAGACATAAGAACTACAACCTTTATGCTACACAATGTGAAAAGAATTTCAATTACTTTTTCTTTATTATTAACGTTAACATTCACGGTTTTTGCCCAGGAAAATCCTAAAACCAAATGGTTTAGTCATGATCGCTTCGGGATGTTTATACACTGGGGGCTATACAGTGGTGCAGAAGGATTGTGGAAAGGCGAAAAACTACGCTATATCAACAATTACGCAGAATGGCTCCGCTATCGAAACCGGGTTTCTAAAGATGAATATGGTGAGTTAGCGAAACGCTTCGTATGGGATCAGATCAATCCTGAAGAATGGGTACTGCTTGCTAAAAAAGCAGGCATGAAATATATCATCATGACTACAAAACACCATGACGGTGTAGCCATCTGGGATACCAAAATTGGGAATTATAGTCTTAGCAAATTAAGTGGGAGCAATCGGGATATCATCAAAGAATTAGCTGCGGCATGTAAAAAACATAACATGAAGCTAGGTTTTTATTATTCACATTGGATTGACTGGGAACACCCATATGCCTGGGATCATAATCAGGAACTCACAGGACATGTCACCGACACCCAGTACAATCAGTATTGGCAGGAAAAAGTAATACCACAATTACGTGAACTTTTAACAAACTATGGCGATATCGCACTTATGTGGTTTGATATGTGGATTCCGTATCAAAAATCAATAATTAAAAAAGAACAGCTTGAACAGGTTGTGGAGCTTATTCATACCTTACAGCCCAACTGCCTGATTAATTCAAGACTAGGTTTACCTACGGATGAGAAAAATATTGATTTTGAAACCTTCGGCGATAATCAATTTGGAACCTCATACATTCAACATCCGTGGGAAACACCAGGTACTATTGCACATTCGTGGGGCTACAACGGTCAAGAAAATGAATGGAAATCAACCAGTCAGATCTTCAATTCGCTGATTTCAAATGTTAGCCTAAACGGTGGATTTACCTTAAATATTGGACCTCGTGCAGATGGTACTGTACCTTATGAAAGTGTATCAAGACTTGAAGATATCGGTAAATGGCTCAATAAACATGGAGAAAGTATCTATGGGGCAACTGGTCTAGATCTAAGAGCCAACCAGCATGATTGGGGGTATTTAACAACCAAAACTACAGGAAAACAAACAAATGTATATGCTCAGGTGTTTAATTGGCCACTGGATCGCGTGTTGCGGATATCAGGAATTAAAACTAAACCGGAACAGATATCCATTCAAGGTACGACAGATCATCAGAACTTAAAATTTGAACAAATTGGTGGCATCCTGCATGTAAATCTTCCCAATAAGCAAACAGACAACTATGTATCTACCATAGTAATCCATTACAATGAACCATTGCAACTGGATAAAGATATCGTTGCTGAGTCCACTTTTGGTGGTTTTGCTTTAAATAGTACTAATGCACAAAACAGAGAACAATTAAAAGTAATTCGTTATGACGGAAAAAAACCTAACCATATTCAAACAGCTGGAGAAAACATTGTCTGGGAGATAGATTTTCCTGAAGTAGGAACTTATAAAATAGATGTATCTGCACATAATCCTAATACAGATCCGGTAGAAATTAAGGTTCAAACAAGCAATCAAACAGCTTCAGGAAAACTAACACCAAATGGAAAAATGGTAGTAGAACCGAACGAGAATAATTACACCGATGAGTTTGTGAACACTTCCATAGGTACATTTCATATTCGTCAAACAGGTAAACAAAAGATCACGTTCCAGACAGGTGGAAATCAACAACTTTGGTTAAACAGTATTTGGTTAGAAAAAATTAAATAAATATGGGTTATGTATAGCATATAAGGCCATTAATATACATTTGAATATGCAGTTTTGCTATTAAATTTCAAGAAAATGTGCACATTTGCATGCATCAACATTAGAAAAACAGGTTTTCTCAACTAGAATTGCGAATGAAATTTCACAATCAAGCATTGGACAAACAAAATATACTTCTAGAAACTTTAGGTTTTGAAGGATTAGTTGCGCTTGATTGTGAAGGGCATATTTTGGCATTAAATAATCAGGCGAAATCCTTATTACCTTATGACAAAATAGCACATAAAAAAATACATGAGGCGTTGGTCTTCTACAGCAAAGAAAGTCAACATCCGATACATCCCAATGAATTATCATTTTTTAGGACATTGGAGACTGGTGCGGTTCAGCGTGATATGATCTACGGTATCACAACAGAAGACAATACGTTTATCTGGCTTTCTTTTAGCTCTAAATTAATACCTGATAGACCTGATATCCACATGCTCATCAGCATTCAGGATGTTTCCCCACTCGTCAATGAAAACAAAAAATTACTAGATAGAAAACAAGAACTTCAACTTTTAATAACATCGCTCGATGATATTGTCTTTGAAGTAACTAAAGAAGGAGTTTTCAAAAACTATTGGACCAGCGAACCTGATTTATTATTTTATGAACCAGAGCAATTTTTGAACAAAAATATTGCAGATCTATTTCCTTCGGAAATGACCGAAAAAACATTACCATTGATCAATAAGGCATTAACCTATAACAAGGTTTATCATATGGAATTTCCTTCTCCTTTTGATACGCATAAAGGTAGATGGTTCAAATTAAAAATTAAACCCATACATAAAGCAAAAGATCGTGTAGCAGTTGTTGTCTCCGATATTTCCCAAAAAATTAAATCGCTTGAGAAAATTAGATATAATCAACATAAATTCAATCAAGCTTTTCATTTCTCCGGATTAGGGGTATCATTGACAAGTATTCAAGGTTATTGCCTTGATGCAAATAAAATGCTCACTAAAATTTTAGGTTTTTCGCAAGATGAACTATCCTGCACCAACTTTTTTGATTACACACATCCTGACGATATCGATAATGATTATAAGCAACGTCAACGATTGTTAAAAGGAGAAATAGACAGCTTCATGTTAGAAAAGCGGTACCGCCATCAACTCGGCCACTATGTATGGTGTTCAGTAACCACCTCGGCAGTACATAATCAGTGTAATGAAGTATCTTTTTTTATTGTTCAGCTACAGGACATATCGGAATGTAAAAAGAATCTTGAAATTTTAGAAAGGCAAAAAAAGGAAATCGAAATTGTCAAGATAGATCTGGAAACTAAAGTGCGCCAGTTGGAAGAGTTTAATCATATTGTAGCCCATAATTTAAGAGAGCCCGTAAGCAATATCCATATGCTCATCGATGAACTGAAAGATGAAAACAGAAAAGAAGTTAACAAAGAATATTTTAGACTACTGAAAAGTAGTAACAACAGTCTAACAGATACGTTGCAAGAGCTATCAGAGATATTAGAAATTAGTCAAAATAGAAACATAGAAAAGGTGAACTGTCATTTGCCTACAATTTTTAAAAAGGTATATGATCAATTTTTAGCAGAGATATATAGTAAAAAAGTGATCCTGACAACAGATTTTGAGATTGAGTATTTGCAATACTCTAGAATATATCTCGAAAGTATTATTTATAATCTGCTTAGCAATGCACTAAAATACACCGTTCCCCGTGTTCAGCCACAAATTCATATCAGAACATATCAACAGAATAATTCAACCTTACTGAGCATCCAAGATAATGGAATAGGCATTGACCTACCCAAATTCAAATCGCAAATCTTTATGTTTAGAAAAGTTTTTCATCGTGGCTTTGATAGCAAAGGCCTAGGTTTATTCATCACACGCTATCAGATCGAATCTTTGGGAGGCAAGATCGATGTTATTAGCAAGCCAAATAACGGCACTACTTTTTTAGTAAATTTTTTAGAAAACAACTAAATGGGATCAACCAATACTATAAAAATAAGAACAGTCACCCTTGTCGATGATAATGCTATTTTACGCGTTATTTTCAGCAACATGATTAAGAGTTTTCCAGACTTTCCGATACAGATCAACTTATTTGAAAATGCGCTAGATGCATTAGAGTATTTTGAAAATAAAAAGGAAAATCTCGATCCTTCTTCAGAAATAATATTTGTCGATATTAACATGCCCTTTATGACAGGTTGGGAAATGATGGATAAATTAGAAGAGTTTGGTCATGACTTTTTAAATCTTTTGAACATTTATATCATAAGTTCATCAACAAGCAGGACCGATCGGGAACAAATTCAAGACTATCCATTCATTGATGGATACATTTTGAAACCCATAGATAAACTTAAATTGTATGAATTGATCCGCAAACTCAATAATGAAGCATAACATGATGCTATTTATTTAATCTTGCATCCGACAAATTAAAAGAGCTACTTTATGAATCTGTCTGTATTCAGATCCTAAAGTAGCTCTTTAGCATATTTCAATAGGTATGATAAATACTAATATACCGACAGCTCATCCACAAATAACCAAGCCGGCGAACCCGCACCACCAGATCCTGCAGGAATCTTATTCAGATGTTGCACTTCAACTTTAACAAATTTAGCAGTCTGCTTTTCAAACGACAATTTGATGGTCCCTTTAGATACGGCGATCACTTCTTTTCCCACCTCTTTTACTAAAGTAAAATTTTGATTATCCTGGGAAACATAAACTTTAACCGCTTGCGGATAGTATATCCAACTCGCATTTTGATCAACGACATTCAGTTCCACATTTGAAAATGAAACTGGCTCAGCCATATCAATCGTAGCCACTAAATCTTTACCATTAAATCCTAACCAGTTTTTCTTAAAATACTGCTTATTGCCATAAACACCATCAACCAATGTTGCTGCACCGTTCGCTTGATATGCTTCATTTGGCTCATGCAACAATTGAACAGATTTCCCCGTAGATTTACTGATTACAAAATCCTGCTTCAATACTGAACCGACCATACGCGCATCACTAAAATTTGCGGCATTGATGGTCATTGTTCTATCCACTACAACAGGCTCTTTATAAACGGCACTTTGAACAGTCGGTGCTGTTCCATCTGTAGTATAGCGAATCGTATTGTCATTTTTGATTGTTGATAATTCATAATACATCTTTCCGTCTCTGGAAACGATATTACCATTCAATTCAAAAATAGCTTTACTATAATTGATTTTTTTTCTGTCCAGATAAGTAAACTCATGAATCACCCTGTTTTCGAAAGATTTATACGCTTCCGGTTTTGATGTTCCCCATGCCACTTCAGACAAAGCCAACAATCGAGGAAACAACATATATTCAACATGTTTAAAATTTGTAATATACTCCGTCCACATATTGGCCTGTGGTCCCAAGATATGCTTTGCTTCTTGCGCATTCAACTCCTTGGGTATCGGGTTGAAGCTATACACTTTATCCAAGCGAAGTTCAGCATTAAAAGCCAACGGTTCAGATTGCGGATTCCCTTGATAATAATCCAGATACATATGACTGACGGGAGTCATGATGGCATCGTGTCCTGTCTTTGCGGCATGAATACCACCTTCAATACCTGTCCAACTCATAACTGTGGCATTTGGAGCCAGACCGCCTTCTAAAATTTCATCCCAGCCGATAATATCTTTACCCTTTGCATTGATGTATTTTTCCATCCGTTTGATGAAATAAGATTGCAACTCGAACTCATCTTTTAATCCTTCTTTTTTAATCATTTCCTGGCAATGTGCACAGGTTTTCCATCTTGTTTTAGGTGCCTCGTCGCCACCGATATGAATATAATGACTTGGAAAAAGTGTAACAACTTCATCGATCACATCTTCCAATAACGCAAAAGTTTCCTCCTTAGGACAATAGATATCATCCATAACACCCCAAGTTGTTCCTACCTGAAAAGGACCTCCTGTACAAGAAAGTTCAGGATATGCAGCCAATGCAGCCTGAGCATGACCTGGCATTTCAATTTCAGGGATTATTTCAATCTGTAGTTTATTTGCATAGGCAACAACATCTTTAATCTGCTCCTGTGTATAAAATCCGCCGTAACGGCCATCTTTAGTTAATTTAGAATCTTTCACATCATCTGTCACTGCACGGTATGCTCCGATAGCGGTAAGTTTCGGATGACTTTTGATTTCAATACGCCATCCTTGGTCATCTGTAAGATGCCAGTGAAACTTATTCATTTTATAACGCGATAAATAATCTAAAAATAATTTCACTTCATCGGCAGTAAAAAAATGTCTGCTGACGTCAAGATGTGCACCACGATAAGTGAACTTCGCATAATCTTTAATTTCCAAAGCAGGAATACTTCCACTAGCTTGGTTCTCCTCCACAAGCTGCAACAAAGTTTGAACAGCATAAAAAGCGGAACTTTCTGTAGAAGCGGCTATGAAGACACCACTAGGACCTATCTTTAATTCATAATAATCATGCTTTTCCGAGACAGTATTGTTGATTTTCTGAAATCGGATTGGTCCCGATTTTTTAAGAGTAACTTTCGTCTGTAATAAGCTTTCTAATTGATTAGCCAAATATTTTGCTTGGGTCTCAAATGCCCCTGCTCCAACGGTTAGATTTCCTTTTAAAGGAAAGGAACCTTGCTTTGATATCTCCAAATGCTGAGGCATCGGTATCAGGTTCTTCTGTGCGAATAAGACAGAAGAATAGAAAAAAATAAAACTTAAAAATAGGATTTTACGCATGATAGTGATTTGGTCTTTCAACAAAAGTAGCATTAATTTTAAAAAATTAAAACGTTATAGCATGCCCGTTACATTAAACTAAAAAAGGAGATCATATGATCTCCTTTTCCTATTATATTACATTTTAAATAATCTTAAATTGCTTGCGTTTTGGTTTTCAACCAAGCCTTTTCATCATCATTCAATCTGCCTTCCAGTTTATCATAAACCCATTGGTTATACTGATTCAACCAGTTTATATGTTGCTGATCCAGTAACGTTTTATCAACTAGATCTGTTGCAATATAGCAGATTGTCAATGTTTCAAAATCCATAAACTCTCCGAATATGGAAGAATCAGCATGTTTTGATAAGACAAGATTTTCAATACGGATACCATGTTTTCCCTCACGGTATAACCCCGGTTCAATCGAACTGATCATTCCCGCTTCAATTGCAACATCAATATTTGCGGCATTAAATGTCTGCGGACCTTCGTGCACATTCAAAAAGAAACCAACACCATGACCAGTACCATGGCCATAATTACGTAATGTAGCCCAAATCGGACGACGTGTAATCGCATCAATCTGATAGCCTTTAGATCCTTGCGGATAAATAGCCTGGCTACCTTCTATCGTACCTTTCAATACAATTGTATAATCTTCCTTCTCTTCCTGCGTAATATTTCCCAACGAAACCACACGCGTAATATCTGTTGTTCCTGTCTGATATTGACCTCCCGAATCGACCAATAACAGCCCTGACGTTTTTAAATCGTAATTGCTTTCTTTACTAGCGGAATAATGTGGCAATGCACCGTGGTCTAAATAGCCGGCAATGGTACCAAAACTAATATCATTAAAACCAGGTTGCTCCTCTCTAAACTCTTGTAATCTTGCGGCTATAGAAATCTCAGATTGACCACCGGCAGGCACTGCCGATTCCAGCCATTTAAAGAATTTAGTCATCGCAACACCATCATTGATCATCGTTTCGCGCGTATGTCCAATCTCTACTTCATTTTTAATGGCTTTCAGAGAAGCTGAAGGATTGATTTTCTCAATGATTTTTACGCCAGAAGGAATAGAATCATAAATAGCAAAACAAGTTCTTTTCGGATCAATCAAAATAGATGCTACAGCTAGATTGCTCACTTGTGCATACACTTCCTCATAAGGCTTAACAGTTACACCGGAAGCTTCTAAACTGATAACCGTTTCCGAGTCTAATTTAGCTGTTTCAATATATAAAATAGCTTCATCTGCTGTCACATAAACGAATCCTAAAACAACAGGATTACATGGTACGTCACGTCCGCGGATATTAAGCAACCAAGCTAGATCATCTAAAGAAGAAACCAGATGTGCCTGTGCTCTATTCTTGGCCAATACAGCGCGAACAGCCGCCACTTTAGATTTTGTAGATTGACCTGTTGTCGTATCGGCCAATAAATATGCTTTTGCTAAAGGCAAAGCCGGTCTACCCTCCCACAATGGAGACAATAGATCCACATGACCGTCAACTACAATATCAAGAGGTTTCAAGATTTGTTGAACAGATTGTGCAACTAACAAAGAAGCTAAATTACCGTCAAAAGCAACTTTGGCACCTTTTGTTAAATGCTCGCCTAACCAATCTGCGTACTCCGCATTCCCTTGAACTTTTAATTTCACAAGTTCGAAACCGCTTCCTGCCAACTGTTCATTTGCCTGAACAAAATAACGGGTGTCTGTCCACAGACCAGCAAAATCCTGTGTAATAACTAAAGTACCTGCTGAACCTGTAAACCCTGATGTCCAAGCGATACACTTATAACGATCTGGTAAATATTCACTTATATGCGGATCAGAAGAAGGAATGATATAACCATCAACACCTTGCTCTTTCATCAGACTTCTAATTGCCGTCAATTTTTCTGAATGCGTCATTGTTTCTTTAATTTGATCATGCAAGTTATAAAATTTCAAGAAGTAAACACCTTTTCAAGGGTAACTTTTGACTTTCATATTAAACACTTTTGATCAAACAATAGTATCTTTATGAAAACAGAAAGATTTAATATTAATGAAAACCAGTATATCCCTTACCCTTCTCAGTATCTGCTTATCCCCGTTATACAGTATTCCTACTTTTTCACAGTCAGCAACAAAAACCAAAATTGAAGAAGCTTACCGTCAATTTGAAAAAGACCCTTCATTAAAAAATGGTACAGCATCGCTATCCGTATTTGATGCAAGCACAGGAATACCCATTTTTCAGCATAATCAAGAGATAGGATTAGCAACGGCTTCTACGATGAAGATTATCACCGCCAGCACAGCATTTGATATCCTAGGCAAGGATTTTAAATTTAAAACCAATCTATCTTATACCGGAACGATACAGGCCGACGGCGTGCTCCATGGAGATATTATTATTGAAGGTAGTGGAGATCCTACCTTAGGAAGTAACCGTTACCCTGAAACCAGTGAAGAACAAATACTCAACAAATGGATTTACGCAATCCAGAATGCAGGTATTAAGGAAATAAAAGGCCGTATCATCGGTGATGATAGCCGCTATCAAGGATATAAAGTTCCAGGTGGCTGGATCTGGTCCGATATTGGAAACTATTACGGTGCAGGAGTGTCTTCACTAAACTGGAGAGAAAATACCGTAGGGGTAGTTTTCACACCTAACGATGCGCTTGGAAAACCAGCAACAATACAAAAGCTCACTGCGGATCTTTCCTATGTAAAAATCACGAACGAAGTGACTACCGGAAAAAACGGCTCGGGCGACAATGTATATGCTTATTCAGGTCCTTACGCTACAAATATTTACATCAGGGGCACGTATGGTTCAGATCTCAAAAAAACAATTGAAATCTCCGTACCGGATCCCGCTTATGATGTTGCCTTTCAATTAACAAAAGCACTTAAGAATGTCGGCATTAAAACTGCTGAATCACCAAGTAACAGCAAAGCGATTTCAACAACAGAAATCTCAAGACATCTTCTGGACACCCATAAATCACCCGATCTTGCTGCGATTATCTACTGGTTCAACCAAAAAAGCATCAACTTATACGGTGAAGCATTATTGAAAGCAATTGCATACCAAACGGCACAAAAGACTGAAACGAGTGAGGGAGCATCCTTTATTCAAAAATATTGGGAGAATAAATTGCAGATCAATAGCAGTGAACTCAACAATCAGGATGGGTCCGGTCTCTCTCCACAAAATAGGGTAACGACTGCTGCAATGAACAAAATTATGCAATATGCTCAATCACAATCCTGGTTCCCGGAATTCTATAAAAGTCTGCCCGAATACAATAATATGAAGATGAAAAGCGGTACAATTGGAGGTGCACTGGGCTATACAGGTATCCAAAATAATAGCACAGGACAAAAGTTTACCTTCACACTGTTAGTGAATAATTACTCAGGATCGACTAGCGCTATGCGCAAACGAATGTTCACACTTCTTGATGTATTAAAATAAATTGACACTTCAGAATAAATTTTTGACTAATTATCATTTCTTTCTCAAAAAAAGAATGATACATTTGTAACCTTAGTTTAACAAACTAGCACTATATAAAAGAATTAAAATGAGTAATGTAAATCGTAAACAAGCGGCATTAGACTACCACTCAATGGGTAGACCTGGTAAAATAGCTGTTGTGCCAACCAAGCCAACAAATTCTCAAAGAGACTTATCGCTAGCTTATTCGCCAGGGGTTGCTGAGCCTTGTTTAGCTATCGCTGCAAATAATGAAGATGCTTACAAATATACTGCTAAAGGTAATTTAGTTGCAGTTATTAGTAATGGTACGGCCGTTTTAGGTCTTGGAGATATCGGTGCTGTAGCCGGTAAACCAGTTATGGAAGGTAAAGGTTTATTATTTAAGATCTTCGCTGATATTGATGTTTTCGATATTGAACTTGACACTAAAAATGTGGATGAGTTTGTCAACATCGTAAAAGCAATGGAACCGACTTTTGGTGGTATCAACCTGGAAGATATTAAAGCTCCAGAATGTTTTGAAATCGAAAGACGCTTAAAAGCGGAAATGAATATTCCGGTTATGCACGATGATCAGCATGGTACAGCAATTATTTCTTGCGCGGCTTTGATCAATGCTTGTGAATTGATCGACAAAAAGATCGAGGACGTAAAAATCGTTGTAAACGGTGCCGGCGCTGCAGCTATTTCTTGTACAGGTATGTACGTTTCTGCTGGTGCTAGAAAAGAAAATATTGTCATGTTAGACAGTAAAGGTGTTATTCGTCGTGACCGTGAAACGTTAGATGCGATGAAAGCAACTTACGCTACCGATCGTGATATCCATACGCTTGCTGATGCGGTAAACGGATCTGATGTATTCATCGGACTTTCTGCTGCAGATGTGTTGACAGCAGAGATGTTATTGACTATGGCTAATCAGCCGATTGTATTAGCAATGGCAAACCCTAACCCGGAGATCGCTTACGATCTAGCAATTGCGACACGTAACGACGTAATTATGGGTACAGGACGCTCGGATTACCCGAACCAGGTAAATAATGTATTGGGCTTCCCTTACATCTTCCGTGGTGCTTTAGATGTACGTGCTACAGCGATTAACGAAGAGATGAAAGTAGCGGCGACAAAAGCGATTGCTGATCTAGCTAAACAACCTGTTCCAGAAGAAGTAAACTTAGCATATAACACCAATAATCTAAAATTCTCAGCAGATTATATCATCCCAAAACCTAATGATCCACGTTTGATCACTGAAGTTTCGGTAGCAGTAGCAAAAGCGGCGATTGAATCTGGTGTTGCCAAACATACCATTGAAGATTGGGATAAATACAGAGAAACTCTTCGTAAAAGATTAGGTCAAGATGATGCTATTATGCGCAACTTGACAATGGCAGCAAAACGTAATCCTAAACGTGTTGTCTTTGCTGAAGCAGATAACTACAAAACACTTCGTGCGGCACAGATCGTAAAAGAAGAAGGTATTGCAGTTCCTATTTTGTTAGGCAAAAAAGGAAAAATCAACGCATTAATTAATGAGTACGGTTTTGAATTAGCAGGCGTACAGATCATTGATCCATTTGAAGAAATGGAAACAGAACGTGTCAACCAATATGTTGAACATTTATTTGTGAAGAGACAACGTCGTGGTCTTTCGAAATTAGATGCTAAAAAACTTTTAATCGACCGCAACTACTTCGGAGCTAGCATGGTACAGTTTGGCGATGCCGATACGCTAATCTCTGGATTAACAAAAAACTATGCAAATACGATCAAACCAGCAATCCATGTTATTGGAGCAAAAGAAGGTAGCCGTATTGCAGGTATGTATATGATGTTAACAAAAAAAGGTCCTATCTTCTTAGGAGATACCACTGTTAACAAAGAGCCTTCAGCAAAAGAGTTAGCAGACATCACCGTATTGTTAGATAAAGCAGTTAGAAAAATGAATGTAAGCCCTCGTATTGCATTACTTTCTTATTCTAATTTCGGTTCTAACGAAGGTAACACACCTACAAAAGTACGTGAGGCAATTAAAATCGTACACAAGGAGCATCCTGAAATTGTTGCAGACGGTGATTTACAGGCAAACTTCGCATTAAACAGTGAGCTATTAGAAGCAAACTTTCCATTCAGTACATTGAAAGGACAACCAGCAAATACGTTGGTATTCCCGAATTTGGAATCTGGAAATATTGCATACAAATTATTACAGGAAGTAGGCAACGCCGAGGCAGTTGGTCCAATCTTATTGGGTATGAACAAACCAGTTCACGTATTACAATTGGATAGTTCAGTTCGCGAAATCGTGAATATGGTAACGATCGCTGTTGTCGATGTACAATCTCACGAAAAACAAGGTAATTAATTCCGTATCGCTATGTATGCATATTTTAACGGGAAATTAGCACATAAAGCACCTACCCATGTTGTTCTCGACGTGGGTGGGATTGGCTATTATATCCATATTTCCCTCAATACTTTTTCCTTGATTAAAGACCAGGAGCAGTGTAAGCTATTCATTTCTTTTCAGGTTAGGGAGGATGCGCATACCTTATACGGATTTGCAACAGAAGGTGAAAAAAAACTATTTGAAAATCTGATTTCAGTATCAGGTATTGGTCCAAATACAGGCCGTATGATCCTTTCATCCAATACACCGGAAGAAATACAATCTGCTATTGTAAATGGTCAGGTTACACTGATTCAGCAAATAAAAGGTATTGGTCCTAAAACAGCACAACGTTTGATTTTAGAATTGCAGGATAAGCTAAAAAAACAGGGCGTAGAATCCTTGTCAACGATTCCAATGGCACAATCTGTACCAGACGAAGCATTATCCGCTTTAGTCATGTTAGGATTCAATAAAGCTACCTCAGAAAAAGTTTTAAATACTGTCATCCAAACGGATCCAAATCTGACCGTCGAAGGAATGATCAAATTAGCTTTGAAAAAGTTGTAAAGAAAGATTATTTATTTTTAACAAGCGCTATTATTCTGTTAACTTTGAACAGCATAATAGCGCTTTTTTTATGGCAGAAGATTTAACAATTAAAAAAGGAACAAAGGAAGAACAATATATTGCTCTTCTTCCTCAAATAAAAGGCTTGATCAGCGGTGAAACGAATCAAATCGCTAACCTGGCAAATATTGCCGCAGCACTGAAGGAACAGTTCAATTTTTTCTGGGTAGGTTTTTACTTAATTGAGGGTGAGCAACTTGTACTAGCACCTTTCCAGGGACCAGTAGCATGTACGCGTATCCAGTATGGTCGTGGCGTTTGCGGAACTTCCTGGAAAGAAAATAAAACCATTATCGTACCCAATGTGGATGAATTCCCCGGGCATATCGCTTGCAGCTCACTTTCAAAATCAGAAATTGTTATCCCTGTTTATAAGGGCAACAACATCATCGGTATTCTAGATGTAGATAGTAGCGAACTCAACGATTTCGATGCTGTCGATGAGCAATATTTAACTGAAATAGTTGCTTTGCTTTCTTAAGAATACCTAAGACAATTTCATCTCCCAGACTTTGATTAATTTATCATCACCTGCAGTGAGAAAGTATTTTCCAGAAGTAGTCCAAAGTCCGGTGTTGATCGATAAAGTATGCGAGTCATAAAATTTATCACGACTGACTGTTTTGCGTAAAGCATAGGTTTCCTCATCCCAAATTTTGAAAGATTTGTCCCGGCTAACCGTCGCAAATACTGGATAACTGGGATGTGGGTAAATGCCATATACGGTAAACATATGCGGAACAAACCCATGCTGCTCTTTTAAAGTTGCTACGTCGGAGATTTTCAATGCGGCATCTCTAGCTCCACTCAAGAGCTCAAGTCCGCTACGAGAGAAGATCAGACTCGTAATCGGCATGGTATGTTTCTGGTTCGCTAATAGAAAATGATAATCTTCTGCAGAGAATAAAAATATATCCCCGTTCTTATCTCCAAATGCGATTTTCTTTTGATCATGAGAAAGAGCAATCGTACGGATTGTATTTGAGGAAATAGCAAATTCATATATCTTCTTGTAATCTGTCAAACACCATACACTAGCAATACCGTCCTCCCCTACGACAACCAGCTCATTCTTGGTCGGAATACTCTGAAGGGCAAAAATTGCTTTCTTAGAAACTTGAATGCTCGCTATTAATTTTTGATTTTCAACATCAACAATCATAACTTTACCCTCACGAAGTGCGATCGCCAAAAAAGAGGTATTAGGGATAAGATGCAAGGCGTAAATTGAAGAACTTACAGCACAAAGAATGCGCTTGAATGACTTCGTTTGCAAATCCCATTCCACTACACCTTTATCATTTCCTCCAGAAAAGAACGTATTGGTAAAATATCCTCTCTCCAAAGCGAAGATAGGATTTTGATGTCCAGTTAATGTTGCTGCTAATTCCATTTCTAATGTATCCATAATCATATTACCCTATACAAACTTAGCTAAATTTACATCAACTAGAAGCTATATCAGTAAATTTACAGCGTATTATAAATCTTAAAAGGCACCCGTAGGTGCCTTTTTTACAAATTTTATACATCTTAATAACGTAGAACAATACTATTGATGTCTACCTTCGAGATTCTTAGCAATTGTCTCTAATGAAATTCCTTTTTCGCGTAATAATACGAGAAGGTGAAACAATAGATCAGAAGTTTCATTAATAAAATCATGCTCTGTTTCTGTCAATGCAGCGATAACAGTTTCTACGGCTTCTTCACCTACTTTTTGAGCAATCTTATTGATTCCTTTTGAACGCAAACGATTAACATATGATTCATCGGAAGGAAATTCATAGCGATGCTTGATGATTCGCTCTAGCTCCAGCAAGAAGTTTTGATTAAAATCAGTATTAAAACAACTGCGGCTACCTGTATGGCAAGTAGGGCCTGCAGGTCTCGCTTTAATTAATACCGTATCTTTATCGCAGTCAATATGTAAGCCAACAACCTCTAAAAAGTTCCCACTTTCTTCACCCTTAGTCCATAAGCGGTTTTTACTTCTTGAAAAAAAAGTAACACGCTTCTCGGCTTGTGTTTTTTGCCATGCTTCTTCGTTCATATAACCGAGCATTAACACTTCCAATG
Organism: Sphingobacterium sp. B16(2022); assembly: GCF_012030425.1. Taxonomy (GTDB): domain Bacteria; phylum Bacteroidota; class Bacteroidia; order Sphingobacteriales; family Sphingobacteriaceae; genus Sphingobacterium; species Sphingobacterium anhuiense. The sequence continues at coordinate 262,663 of NZ_JAAUVN010000006.1, forward strand.
TTTGGGCGTCTTGTACAATTACAGGGACAAGTCCGTCACTTTTTGAAAAATCTAACATTTCTTTTAATTAGTATCGAGTACATGGTATGAAGTCATTAGAGTTGCTTTAGTAAGCAAATTTAACGTACTACAATACCATTACTCCTTAAAGTATTCTTTAATTCTGGGATAAGGATTTCACCGTAGTGAAACACTGATGCTGCCAAAGCGGCATCTACATTTGCCTGTTGAAATACATCGACAAAATGTTGCTGATTACCCGCACCACCGGATGCAATTAACGGAATAGTAATAGCATCATTGATTTTTTTCAATAATCCATTATCAAATCCATTCTTCGTTCCATCATGGTCCATAGATGTCAGCAAAATCTCACCTGCCCCCCTTTCCTGAGCTTCGTGTACCCAATCCTCCGTTTTGATATCAGTCTTGATACGGCCTCCACTTAAGTGGACAAAGTTTTGACCTTCTAGAAAACGCGTATCAATCGCAACAACAACAAATTGTGCACCAAACGCTGCGGCAAGATCATTGATCAATTGTGGATTACGAACAGCAGCAGAGTTGATCGAAATCTTATCTGCTCCAGCATTCAACAAAATCTCAGCATCTTTCATTTCGTTAATTCCACCTCCGATTGTAAATGGAATATTGACCTGACGCGCAACAGCCTTAACCAGGTCAATAGTTGTTTTACGCCCTTCATGCGTGGCTGCAATATCTAAAAAGACCAATTCATCAGCTCCCTGTTCAGAATACTGCCATGCCAATTCAACTGGGTCACCAGCATCACGTAAATCAACAAAATTAACTCCCTTTACTGTGCGGCCATCTTTAACATCAAGACAAGGAATTATACGTTTTGCTAACATCCTTAGAAGTTAATTAACGATTTCAAATTCCAATCTTTAATCTCTTCAATTGAAATTCTATTCTCATAGATCGCTTTACCAACAACAACAGACTCCATTCTTCCCAATGATTTTAAGTTGCTGATGTCTTCCATTGAACTGATACCACCAGATCCGATTAATTTAATTATAGGAGAATGATCTAATAGTTTTTTATATAATTCAACACCAGCACCGCCTAATTTACCATCTTTGCTGATATCAGTACATAAGAAACGGTAAAACCCTAAAGCTAAACATTTGTCGATATATGCAATTAACTTGATTGGAGAAGATTCCAACCAACCTGAATATTTAATCACCTCGTCCAATACATCAATTGCAATAACGATATGATCGGCATATTTAACTTTACCCTCATTCAAGGTACTTAATTCTTCCAAAAATGATGGATTAGTGATTGCCTGTGTACCAACAATAACACGGTAAATACCAGCATCAACCAATTCTTTAACTTTTTCAATACTGCGAACACCGCCACCGTATTGAATTTTCATTTCTGTTTTTTGAATGATATCAAATAAATATTCTTGATTACTAAAATCACCTTTTGCACCATTTAAATCAATGATATGTACCAATTCTGTACCATTTGCATGATACTTCTCAATCTGCTCTTCTAAACTGATTTCATAAGTAGTAACATCGTCATAATTTCCTTCTCTTAGACGAACAACTTTCTTATCTAATACATCAATTGCGGGTATAATATACATTGTAAACTGTTTTTTATTTTCTAACTTAATTTTGAAAAATTCACTAATAATTGCTCGCCAGCCTTTCCTGATTTTTCAGGATGAAACTGCACACCATAAAAATTACCTTTTGCTATAGCGGCCGAAAATGGCAATCCATAAGCACACATTGCTGCCGTGTATTTCGCATCATACTCAATGAAATACGAATGTACAAAGTAAAAATAAGCATTATCTTCTATATTGCTGAATAATGGATTGTCATTTCTGATCGATACACTATTCCAACCCATATGCGGAACTTTCTCCTTGATTTTTTTATCAAAGTGTAAAGTCTTCAAAGGTATAATGGATAATAAAGAGGCATTTCCTTCTTCTGAGAAATCCGTTAGCAACTGCATGCCTACACAAATACCCAGAACAGGCTTATCAATGTTATGGATACATGAAGCTAAACCTGAGTCACGCAATTTTTGCATCGCTGCACCTGCATGCCCTACTCCAGGAATGATAATACGATCATATTGTTCCAGCTCTTCTTCCTTGTTGACCATGCCATAGGCTAGTCCAACACGATCTAAAGCTGCTGTCAATGAAAATATATTACCGGCTCCGTAATTTATAATTCCTATCATTTTTGTCTTTTTAGATGTCAGATAATAGCTATCAGACATGAGATTGGAGATACCTACAAAACTCCTTTCGTACTTGGTAGCTCCATATTATCAGCATCACGACGTACAGCTTTCTTTATTGATTTGGCAAAAGCCTTAAATATTGCTTCGATCTTATGGTGCTCATTGTCACCTTCAGCTTTGATATTTAAATTAGACTTAGATGCATCCGAAAATGATTTAAAAAAGTGGAAAAACATCTCTGTAGGCATATCACCAATTTTCTCACGCTTAAAATCAGCTTCCCAAACAATCCAATTACGGCCACCAAAATCCAAAGCAACCTGCGCTAAGCAATCATCCATAGGTAATGTATATGAATAACGTTCAATACCACGTTTATCACCCAAAACCTTTAAGAATACTTCTCCCAGCGCAATACCAGTATCTTCTATCGTATGATGTTCATCAATATGTAAATCACCCTTTGCTTTTACTGTCAAATCGATTGCACCATGACGGGCAATCTGATCCAGCATATGGTCAAAAAATGGCAAACCTGTTTCAATATCACCTTTTCCTGAACCATCTAAATTCAATTTGATATAGATATCCGTTTCATTCGTTTTACGATGATGTTCACCGGTGCGTGTTCCTAACTTCAGGTATTCATAAATAGACTTCCAGTCGGTTGTTTCAAGACCAATTGTTTCTGCATCAATCTGTACATTTTCCAAAGCCCCTAAGTCATCATTATTACGTAGCCAAATAGCTTTAGCACCTAGATTTTGTGCCAGCTTTACATCATTGACACGATCTCCGATAACAAAAGACTGTGCTAGATTATATTGTGAAGGATCGAAATAATCCAATAGCATACCGATACCTGGCTTGCGTGTAGCCGCATTTTCATGAGGAAACGTACGGTCGATATGTTCTTTAGAAAAAACTACACCTTCAGCCGCAAATGTATCCAGTATAAATTGATGGACAGGCCAAAAGTTTTCTTCTGGATGAACATCTGTACCCAGACCATCTTGGTTAGAAACTAATACTAAGTCGAAATCTAATTCTTTCGCGATGCGTGGAAGGTATTGCAATGCACCTGGGTAAAATTTAAGTTTAGCAAAAGAATCAATTTGTTGATCCTCAGGTTCCAAAATTAAAGTACCATCACGGTCGATAAACAATACACGTTTTAGCTGATTAGGCATTATTTTATATGTTGATTGTGGTTAATTTTTCCAATAATATACTATTCTCTTCTGGTGTACCGATTGTAATTCGAAGACAGCCTTCACAAAGTTCCACCTTCGAGCGGTCCCGTACAATGATGCCATGTGATACCAAATAGGCATATACAGCTCTTGGATCATTCATTTTTACCAAAATAAAGTTGGCGTCAGAAGGAGTAATGTGTTGGACCATATCCAGTTTGTACAATCCCTGCACTAACTTTTCACGTTCCACCACAGTTTGTTTGATCCAGCCATTAACCTGATCAACTTGATCTAATGCTTCCAGAACAATATCCTGTGTCGCTTGGTTAATGTTATACGGTGGTTTTATCTTATTGAACACCGAAATAATTTCGGTACTTGCAAAGGCCATCCCTAAACGTAAAGCTGCTAAGCCCCATGCTTTTGAAAGCGTCTGTAAAACAACTAGATTTTGGTATTCGGCCAATTCCTGAGTAAAGGATTTAGTTTGTGAAAAATTAATATAAGCTTCATCCACCACAACCAGACCATCAAAGTTGTTCAAAATGGTTTCGATATCATGACGATTTATCGTATTACCGGTTGGATTATTCGGTGAGCAAATGAAGATCAATTTAGTGTACTCATCGACAGCATTTTCAATGCCTTCTAAGTCCAACTGATACTCCTTTGTTAAATTTACCTTCCGAAAAGCGACATCGTTGATGTTGGCCGAAACCTCATACATGCCGTATGTAGGAGGGACTAAAATCACATTATCAACACCTGGACGACAAAATGCACGAAATAAGATATCGATAGCTTCGTCACTTCCATTACCTAAGAACATATTCTCTGCAGGCACTCCTTTAATATGTGCTAGCTTATGCTTGAGTTGATGTTGCAGAGGATCTGGATAACGGTTATAGTTATGCGCTAAAGGAGAACCAAAAGCGTTTTCATTGGCATCAATTAAGATAGATGCTTCCCCCTTGAATTCATCTCTAGCAGAAGAATAAGGTACGAGATTTTTAATGTTTTCCCGTAAAAGTTTCGTTAAGTTGAATGGAGTGTCCATTAAATTATTAAATTTTAAATCGTAAACTTAGATAAATTTGCTTACATCCACAATATAATTACAGATCAATAGAAATTTAGCCTTATTTATTTTTAGTTCATAGGTATTGACGCATGTCGCTCAAATATAACTTTATTGATCCCTTATGAGAATTTTTGGCGTAATTTAATATAACAGGGAGATTTTACAAATAACATTATACCGAAAACCATTTTCCCTCTTGCGATAGCATCGTTTTCGGGAAAACAGACTGCGCCTCAAGTAATAAAGGCTGTAAATCTTTATATCGTGCAGAATAATGACCTAATAATAATTTATCTGCATGCGTTTCCTTTGCTATCTCTGCGGCCTCCAAGGCTGTCGTATGAAAAGTTTCCTTTGCACGATCGACCATCTCATGGAGAAAAGTAGATTCATGGTAGATTAATGTCGCATGTTGAATATAGGGTAAGTAGTTTGCTGTACGAATGGTATCTGAACAATACACATAACTGCGGGATAATGGTGCAGGTAAAGTATAGTCTGATGCGCTGAATACCTGCCCATCTTCACGAACATAGTCCACCCCGTTTTTCAATAATTGATAATAAGCAACAGGAATACCGGCCTCCTCAATATCTTCTACAAGTAGGTGGCGTGAACGCTGTCCCTCGTCAAAGCGAAAGCCCGTACAGGGAATTCGGTGAGTCAAAGGGAATGTACTTACTTTAATGGTTCTATTTTCAAAAATAACCTGTGGTTCTTCGGCAGAAGTTTCATGGAAAATAAGATCGTAGCGAAGTAATGTCTCTGAATATTTAAACTGAACAGCCAATATTTCATCAAGTCCCTTTGGTCCATAAAGGTGTAAATCACTTTTACGCCCAATCAGGTGCATGGAGGACAATAACCCAACTAAACCGAGGTAATGATCTCCATGCAGATGACTGATAAAAATATGATTTATTTTATTGCTTTTAATGCCATAACGGCTAAGCTGCATTTGTGTACCTTCTCCACAATCAATTAAGAACAATTGCTCATTGAAGTTTACGACTTGACTAGTTGGATGCCTATCATACATAGGCGTTGCGGAACTATTCCCTAAAATCAAAACTTCAAATCGCATATTATTTTTCTTTCTCTCCTCTATAATCTAATTCAATTTCGTGTGCAAAAACACGGTCTTCAGCATCTTTAACAGAGTTTACGATCGTAAAGTTGGTCTGTAGGTGAGACATTTCCAATACCTCAAGGACTTCAGAGTCCAAGTTTGCTAGAATGAATAGCCCACCACTTGAATCACAAAGACGATTTGCCAATAGTGCCAAGCGAATACTGCTTTCGTCTATTTTACGCACATTAGATAAATCTAAAATAATATTACGTTGACCAACCGTATTTCTCAACAAAAACTCACCTTTTAATTTAATCGCTTTTTCCGCATCTAAGCTATCACAAAGCGGTTCTATTACAATATAGCGGTCATGCTTATCAATCGTATATTTCATAATTTAGATCCTTTCTCTTAATATTTTAGTTGTTTTAAAGCTTGAGTCACATTCCGTTCTACACGTTCCAAAACATCTTCTTGATTTGGATAAACAAACTTCTCGCCTACAATATGCTCATAAAGTTCGATATATCGCTCAGAAATTGATTTTATTATTTCATCTGTCATTTCCGGAACCTGCTGTCCATCTTTACCTTGAAATCCGTTTTCAATTAACCATTTGCGTACAAACTCTTTCGACAATTGCTTTTGTGCTTCACCACTTGCCTGACGTTCAGCATAACCTTCCGCATAAAAATAACGGGAAGAATCTGGTGTATGAATTTCATCGATCAAAATAATCTGACCATCTTTTTTGCCAAATTCATATTTGGTATCCACCAAGATCAATCCTCTTTCAGCTGCGATTTCAGTACCTCGTTGAAATAATGCTTTTGTATATTTCTCCAACTGGATATAATCTTCTTCACTCACGATTCCTCTTGCTAAAATAGCATCTCTAGAAATATCCTCATCGTGACCTACTGCTGCTTTTGTCGTGGGAGTAATAATAGGTTCAGGTAATTTATCATTTTCCTTCAACCCCTCTGGCAGCGCTTCGCCACATACCGAACGTTTTCCTGCACTATACTCTCTCCAAGCGTGACCAGATAAATACCCACGGATCACCATTTCTACTTTAAAAGGCTCACACATTTTACCAATCGTAACACTTGGGTCCGGAACAGAAACTACCCAGTTTGGCAGAATATCTTCCGTTGCTTTCAAAAATTTTGCAGCGATCTGATTCAATACCTGTCCTTTATAAGGGATAGGTTTTGGTAATACCACATCGAATGCCGAAATACGATCTGAAGCCACCATAGCTAAATATTCATGAGCAATGGTATATACATCACGTACTTTACCTCTGTAAAAAGAGGTTTGATTTTCGAAATTGAAATTTGTTTCTTGTATTGCGTTCATATATTGATGAATGGATAGTATCTCTCTATCTCAAATTTATTATTGACTATTAAATATCTCCGTAAGCCTCTAGAATGCGTTTCACTAGTTTGTGCCTCACAACATCTGAACCGTTTAAATGTATAATATCAATACCCTCAATATTATCCAGCAATCGTACAGCAGTTGCTAGTCCTGACTGATTCTTTCTTGGTAAATCAATCTGCGTCACGTCACCCGTAACAATGAATTTTGCAGTCGGTCCCATCCGGGTTAAAAACATTTTCAATTGCATATCGGTTGCATTCTGTGCTTCATCCAAAATCACGAAACAATTATCTAAAGTACGTCCACGCATAAAAGCTAAAGGAGCGACCTCAATGGTTCTATTCTCGAGATATCCTTTAAGTTTTTCTGCTGGAATCATATCATCAAGCGCATCGTATAAAGGGCGTAAGTAAGGATCAACTTTTTCTTTTAGATCTCCCGGAAGAAAGCCCAAATTTTCTCCAGCTTCAACAGCCGGCCGTGTTAAGATGATACGTTTGATTTCTTTGTTGCGTAATGCACGGACCGCTAAGGCAACGGCGGTGTAGGTTTTACCTGTACCTGCAGGACCTATAGCGAAAAGGATGTCATTGTTCGTGATGCTATCCACCATCTTTCTTTGATTCGTTGTACGTGCACGCACAATAATGCCATTAGGCCCAAAAACGATAGGCTCGGAACCGACACTTGCAGCTTTATCAGCAAGCATTTTTTCTTCCAGTACAGCAGATCCCGAAGTTGTCTGCATCAGGTTTTCCAAATCCATTAAAGAAAGTTTATTGTACTTTTCCAAATGGTTGATAACATCGTCAAAGGAATTTTTGAAAGATTCAAGTTGCTTTTCATCACCCAATACCTTCATCTCATTACCCCTAGCTACAATTCTCAATTTTGGATACTGTTTTTTTATGTAGTCAAAGTGCTCATTCTGAGCGCCCCAAAGTATCGCTAAATTGATAGCATCCAATGTAATTTGTAATTCGTTCAAATCATTCAATTTAAGGTGAATTATTTCCATATTGGCCTGTTACCTACAAACATCAACCAATATCCAAAAATACAGTATTAATATCAATTTTAGCATCAGAATATGCAACAAAAATAAAAAAAAGAGTTCATTTTTTATTTTTATATTGGTGGATATCAAGATTAAAAACATCCAACTCAAATCGATCGGATCGAATATGTACATTCTATTTATTTTTATCAGAAGACATTACGTACTTTTGCGTACCTTTTCTTTTTTTTGAGTTAATTTTACTTTAATTTTGAGGATTAAGTTCATATATTAAAACCTTAACAAAAAGAATTCTAGGGTATATCATAAAGGGTAATTAAGAAGAATGGGAGTTATTACATTAACAACAGATTTAGGACATAAAGATTTCTATCAAGCAGCGCTCAAAGGCAGTTTGATATCGGAACTTCCTGATGTCCGAATTGTTGATATTACACACGAAATACCGGCCTTCAATATTCCGAGAGCAGCCTTTGTATTAGCCAATGCGTATCATTATTTCCCAAAAAAAACAGTCCATATCATTGGGATCAACACTTTATTTCATGAAGGATCACGTTACGTGGCAATGATGTATAATGATCACTTCTTTGTTGGCGCAGACAACGGCATCTTTAGCTTACTCTTAAATGGTGACAAACCTCAAGAACTTGTTGAACTTAATTTGATTCAGGACCTTCGTTACTTACATTTCCCACTTGCTGATATTTTGACCAAATCAGCCTGTCACATTGCTAAAGGAGGTAAATTAACGGACATTGGTAATACCATTGATCAAACAGTTGAAAAAGTCACGTTACAACCTATATATGACAATGATACCATCCGCGGTAATGTCGTCTATGTTGATGCTTTTGGAAATGCGATTACCAATATCTCCAAGGAATTATTTAACCGTGTACAAAAAGGTCGAAGCTTCACACTCTATTTTAAAAGAAGTGAAACCATCACTAATTTATCATGGAACTACAATGAGGTAACGGAGGGAGAAAAACTATGTTTGTTCGGAATCAGTAATTATCTGGAGATCGCTATGAATAAAGCAAACGCAAGTCAGCTCTTAGGATTATTTGATGATGAATCTCATATCATCAGAATCGAATTCCACAATTAATAACAAAACGAGCGATTAAACTTTTATTCCTTTTTTTTGTCTTATCCAAGATTTTAAAAAAATATCATTTGAATATGCAGTTTATAAAAAGTCTTTCTTTTCTTCTATTCTTTCTGACAGGTTTTGCTGTTAGCGCACAAAATGCTGACTCAACTTCCTTTGAGGCACAACGTATGCGTGTCAATAAACTTATTGAAGATCGTAAAGTAAAATTTGGAGAATACGATCTAAGTCTGGAAAAGAAATCAGCCATATTTGGGCTTTTTAAATCGAAAGATGATATGCAGCGCACCATAGATATTTTAAAAAATATCGTCATCACTGACAACAATATTTTTTTGGAAACACGTAGACTCATCAGCATCAAAGATGATGAAAAACAGAAGTTCCAGAATCTAGCTTCGGAATATGACAAACAGATTTCTGCTTACATGGGCACCATCAATAAGCTGCAAAAAGAGAATGAGAAACTCAAAAAAGACGTAGAAAATCTAGAAGGAAGTGATAATAGTTCAAATATTTTACTTTATATCGCCCTCGCTATCATAGCTGTTCTGAGTTATTTAATATACCGAAATCAAAAAATTACTAAAGGATGATAAGTGATTAATGAAGAGTAGTTACTTTTGCAGGTCTCAATATTAAATTGATTGGTGCTATGGCAAGAGGATTTAACAGCGGAAATAAGCAAGAAGAAGAACTACCAAAACCGAAACTTAATAAGGAATTATTAAAAAGAGCGGCACAAATACTATCGTATCTAAAACCATTTAGAACCAAGTTTTTGTTAGGAATGCTTTTCTTGATACTTTCAAGTTTGGCGATGCTGACTTTCCCAGCACTTTTAGGTGCAATGATTGATGCTTCCGAAGGAAAACAAACGTACACATGGCTCCCAGCCGATGTTTTTGAAATAGGATCCATCGCTTTTGTTATCCTCACTTTTACTTCCATTGTCTCTTTTTTTAGAATTCGCCTATTTGTGGAGATTGCAGAAAAATCTCTCGCATCAATTCGCCGGGATTCATACCAGAAATTGATATCACTTCCCATGGAGTATTTTGCCAATCGTCGCGTTGGTGAACTCAACAGTAGGTTATCTGCAGATTTAGCTCAGATACAAGACACTATGACAACTACTTTAGCTGAGATCTTGAGACAGTGTATCAGCTTAGCATTTGGTGTTGCATTATTAGTTTTTGTATCACCAAAGCTAGCTTTAATGAACTTATGCATTTTGCCAGTACTCGTTGTAACAGCTATTGTATTTGGTAAATTCATCAGAAACCTATCACGTCAGGCTCAAGATAAATTGGCAGAATCGAACACCATCGTGCAAGAGACATTACAGGGAATCAGCAATGTTAAAGCTTTTGTCAATGAATATTATGAATCAAACAGATATTCCAATAAACTAGATGCCGTTGTTGGCTTAGCGGTAAAAGGTGCAACATATCGTGGTGCATTTGCTTCCTTTATCATCTTCTGTATCTTTGGTGCTGTCATTGCGGTGATCTGGTACGGTTCTACGCTAGTATTTTTAGGAGAAATGTCTGTTGGAGATTTGACCACTTACATTCTATATTCGATGTTCGTTGCTGGATCTATGGGGAGTTTTCCAGAACTCTATGCCAATATTCAGAAAGCTCTGGGAGCAAGCGAACGCGTACTGGAAATCCTACAGGAAGAACAGGAAAGTATCACAATCGATGAATCTTCTAAAGAGATCCGTAAACATTTTCATGGTGATCTGACTTTCAACCATGTATCTTTCTCTTATCCTAGCAGACCTGATATTAAAATATTAAAAGATATTACGTTTCATGCGAAAGCTGGACAAAAAATTGCGATCGTCGGCCCGAGTGGTATCGGTAAGTCAACTATTGCTTCATTGGTCTTGCAATTTTACAAACCTGACAGCGGAGAGATTCTGTATGATGGGATGAGCAGCGCTGACTATTTATTGTCTGATATCCGTAATCAAGTCGCCATTGTTCCACAAGACGTCTTACTTTTTGGCGGTACTATTCGTGAAAATATTGCTTATGGACGCCTAGACGCTGATGCTGACCATATCATTACAGCTTCAAAACGTGCAAATGCACATGATTTTATTATGAATTTCCCGGAGGGCTATGATACACTGGTAGGTGAAAGAGGGGTTAAATTATCCGGAGGTCAACGTCAACGTATCGCAATTGCGCGCGCTTTATTGAAAGATCCTGCGATCCTTATCCTGGATGAAGCAACATCATCATTGGATTCCGAATCAGAAAGACAAGTACAATTAGCACTTGAAGAATTAATGAAAGGAAGAACTTCCATTATCATCGCACATCGATTGTCTACTATTGTAGACTCGGATCAAATTATGGTCATCGAAAACGGCGTGGTGTCCGAATCAGGAAATCATATCGAATTAATGAGCAAAGGTAGTGGACTATACCATCACCTGTACTCATTGCAATCCAAACATAAGATTCAAGTGTAAAAAAATGTTAATTCATAAGCCCTTTTAAAACTTTTCTCTGTATCAACTGTTTAATTGGTATCATAGTTGAAAGAAGTATATTAAAATATGAGCGATATGAAAAATAAAAATGGATTAGTTGCATTTGCGTTAATAGGTTTAGCAGCAGGTGCTGCAGCATGGTATTTATTAGGTACTGATGATGGCAAGAAACAATTAAGTCGTGCTAATGACGGAATTAAAGATCTGACTCGTTCTCTAAAAGATGTATCAAAAAGAGAAGCAAAAAGAGCTCGGAAATTAGCAAACCAGGCTTCCGAAGAATTACATGCTTTAAAAAATAAAGCTGCTGAAGGATTTGGATCATTGAAAGATAAAGCTTCTGATGAAGTGGATGCTTTAAAAAATAAAGCAAAAGAAGTAGGCAGAGAAGCATTGAATAATACCAATAGCGCTGCTCATAAATTAGCAGATCACGTTGACGATGCTGTCGATACAGCAAAAAGCAAAGTTGATAAAGCCTAAAACCTTTTAAAATTTACTTCCTCGTTGCACTATTCATTCAGCTTATTACATTTCATTTGTATCTTTGCGCTGTATGAATTTACTACAACAAGTAAAAACTTTAGTCTATAAAGATGCTATTCTAGAGTGGCGATCCAAATATGCCATCAATAGCATTTTACTATATGTAATATCTACAGTATTTGTTTGCTATCAAGCATTCAAATCTGTAGATGCTACGATATGGAACGCTTTATTTTGGATTATCATGCTCTTCGCATCGGTGAATGCCATCAATAAGAGTTTCACACAAGAAAACCAACAACGCCAACTTTATTACTACTCTATTGTAAACCCGAAAGCAGTTATACTCGCTAAGATTTTTTATAATATGTGTTTAATGGCATTCTTGGCCGTTGTTGCATATTTAACCTACTCCGTAATTTTCAAAAATCCATTAGGCGATCCCGCTTTATACTTTTTTGCAGTCATCTTGGGCAGTGTCAGCTTTGCTTCTGTTTTCACTATGGTTTCGGGAATTACTTCAAAAGCTGGAAATAACAGCACCTTAATGGCTATCCTGAGTTTTCCTGTTATTATTCCGTTGCTTATCGTACTGATTAAGCTGTCTCAGAATGCAATGCAGGGCATGGATAGAGCAGAAAGTTTGAATGAAATCGTCGTTTTAATTGCAATTAATATCATCACAATCACTGTTTCTTTATTGTTATTTCCTTACCTTTGGCGTGATTAATTGCACAATTACAGTTTTTAAATATTCATAAAAATGAGAAAAAGTTGGTGGAAAATTTTGGCAGTAGTCTTAATTTCATTGGTCATCATTGCAGGGCTACTAGGTCCAGTACCTGCTTTATTCCTTCTTCATGAAACCATCCGAAATATTTATTTCCATGTCCCGATGTGGTTTGCAATGCTATTCCTTTATACAATATCTGTTATCTACAGTATCAAGTACTTGAATACGGGCAAGCAAGAGTATGATTTAATGGCAGTAGAAGCTGTAAATACAGGAATTACATTTTGTTTTATGGGATTAGCTACAGGTATGCTATGGGCAAATATTACCTGGGGAGAAGCATGGCCCAATGATCCTAAATTGAATGGATCTGCAATTGCGACATTGATGTACTTGGCCTACTTGGTCTTAAGAAATGCGCTTGAAGAGGAACAGAAAAGAGCTAAAATATCTGCGGTCTATAATATTTTTGCTTTTCCTATCATGATTGTTTTGCTTTATATCTTACCAAAACTGACTGATTCACTGCACCCAGGAAGCGGAGGAAATAGCGCTTTCAGTAACTTGGACATGAACAATCAGTTAAGACCGGTATTTTATACAGCCGTCATTGGCTGGATTTTGATCGGCACTTGGATGTTTACCTTACGCTACCGTTTACGTATCATCGAACAGAAGCAAAATGAAATTAATTAATTTTTTGAAAAATCTTATTACAATTGATATGAAAAAGTTATCACTATCAATCGCTTTAGTCTTCATGACAACATTAAACATCTTTGCACAAAGCGAAATTGATATGGCGACTGGACTAAGAAGTTCAGGTAAAATATACGTGGTTGTTTTGGTTATGCTCGTTTTGTTCTTAGGAATAGCTGGTTATTTGTTTATCCTGGATAGGAAAATAACAAGATTAGAAAAGAAACAAAATCAAAAATAATTTTACAATATCATCTTATAAAAGGCAATGCTATCATATCAAGAATGTGATGGCATTGTTGGTTTTAATCAACCTTATTCGGAATTAAATAGTAATATTGTAGAGAACAACTTGTAACAAGGCATACATGATTATCAGTCAATTTAGGAAATTCACGCCCATTAATATCGTTCTTCTTATACTTATAGGATTTTTCTTATGTTTTGGTGTATTCATTCATCTGCCCGAAAGCCTGACTCCTATCCTATTTGAGCCCGCACTGGGCAATTTACTCGGAAAGGACGGTATCAATACCTTATCACCGCAAATGAATGTGCTGGTGACATTAGGATTAACCATTATTCAAGCGACGATCCTAAATCGAATCATCGGTCATTTCAACTTGTTGGGTAAACCAAGTTTTCTTGTTGCATTGATGTATTTGACTTTAGCCAGTTTGTTTTTACCATTTCTGGTTATATCACCTACCCTGATCTGTAATTTCATATCGGTATGGATGCTGAGCAAATTATTAAGTTTATACCGGCAACAAGATATCAAAGCACTGATGTTTGACCTGGGCATGATCGTAGCTATCGGTAGCTTGATCTATTTCCCTTTCATCATCATGTTTCTTTTACTTTGGATCAGTCTCATCATCTTCAGACCATTCAACTGGAGAGAATGGATTTCACCGTTGTTGGGTTTTGCAACCATCTATTTTATCCTTGCGGTAATCTACCTCTGGTTAGGGAGATTTAAGGATTTCTATAGCATCTGGCTACCGCTGACGAAAACATTTCCAACAACAGTAACGATGGAAATTCATGATTACTTTGTACTTATACCCATCGTATTTAATTTGATACTTTTTCTCATCATTCTAAAAGATAATTTTTTTAAGAGCGTAGTACATATTCGAAAATCATTTCAGCTCTTATTTTTCATGTTGTTATTAGCAGTTGGTTCCTTTTATTGGAACAAGCAAATAACCGAAACACACTTTCTACTATGTGCACCTCCATTAGCAATTTATATGGCTTATTATTTCACACATGCAAAGAAAAAATGGCTTTTTGAGAGTGTATACGCAATCATTATTTTAACAATACTGTATTTTCAGTTTTTCTAAAATTTTAGCTATCAGGAGTTTAACCTTTTTTAACAAAATCAACTCTACAAGGTCGCAAAAATTAAATAGTTTTGTATGCTGATAGGATCATCGTAAAATATAAATTTGAACAGATTTTTAACCCGTTATACCGATCTTTTCGCATATTTTTGGAATCTTTGAAACACAAAACTTTAATATATTATTAATATAAAATAAAAGTTTCGCAACTTTAATCTATAATCATGCAGAAACGCTTTTTAAGCTCCATTACAAGTAAAGTACCTCAAGTGTTATTGACTTTAGGCTTATTATACAGCTCGTCAGCAGCATTTGCGCAGAAGTCGACGTCTGCATCACCTTATTCACAATTTGGCTTGGGCCAAATGCGTGAAGATCTACTACCTCAACATCGTGCGATGGGTGGCTTATCAACGGGTGTCCGTTACTTCGGTTCAGTTTATAATACTAATCCTAGTAATCCAGCTTCATACTCTGCCGCCCAATTCAGTACTTTTGATGCCGGTCTATATGGAAATTTCACCCAATTGAGTTCGAAAAATAAGTCTGATAATACTGCAGATTTTGCTTTCAGTCATATCACAATGACCTTTCCAATGAAAAAAGCGGGCGGTATCAGTATCGGTCTTTTACCATACTCAGATTTAGGTTACAACTCAAACAGTATACAAAAAATAGATACCGTTAATTACAGAAAAACATTTACTGGAGAAGGTGGGTTAACAAAAGCTTATTTCGGATACGGTGTCAATATCACAAAGAATTTCAGTGTCGGAGCTAATATTTCTTACTTATTTGGTACCTTAAATGATTTTAGCCGACTTGAATTACCCTTTAACTACGGTCTGAACGTACAACAACAAGATAAACGTGAAATCCAAGGTGTAAGCTTTGACTACGGGGCTCAGTATTACAAAACGATCAATAAAGAATATTCGATAACAGTTGGTTATTCGGGATCATTGAATAATGCAATCCATGACCGCACAACATCATTTGTGACGCGTACGCTACCCTCAAACAATAGTGACGACACAAATATCGCTTTGGATACAGTGAGTCAAACTGAGCGAACGAGAAGAGATTTAAACCTTCCATTAAAACATAATGTCGGTATTACTTTTGCCAGAACAAACCGTTGGTTAGTAGGTGCAGAATTCAAATATGCAGACTGGTCTAAATTTCAGGTAAGAAAAAACGAAGAAAACTTAAAAACAAATTATGGTTTTGCAATCGGTGGACAAATCACACCAGATCCAACTTCATTTAAATACACAAGTTTAATGGATTACCGTATCGGCTTCCGTTATAACAGAACTCAATACTTCATCAACAAACAGGATATCAATGATATGGCTATTACCTTTGGGGTTGGCCTTCCATTAGCAAGAAATCCTTATTCAGGTGCATTTTCTAAAATCAATATCTCTGCAGAACTGGGACAAATGGGAACCATGAACAATAGCCTGATCAGAGAGAGATACGTCAACTTGAATGTTGGTTTTACTTTAAATGACCGTTGGTTTAGAAGAAACTCCATTGATTAATCAAGAGACTGATATGGCAAGACATACAATTGCCTCAAAAAAGCATTATACATTGCCTCTACTGCTCCTCATTGCAGTAGGGGCAATCTTCTTTACAGCTTGTGAACCCGATTTAAAAGAAGTAGATCGGATCGCTAATCTTAAAAAAGAAGAAGCCGTTGATATCTCTCGTCACGTGGACGTCATCTATAGCGATTCAACGATCGTAAAAGCACGGATGTCAGCTCCTGAAATGCGCATTAAACATGATAGTACGCAAGTGTATGAATTTCCTAAAGGTATCCAGATCATATTCTATGATAAAGATGTTAAAGAAACACAACGTATTATCTCGGATTATGCCATTCAGCATGAAGCGGCAAAAACAACAACATTCAAAAAGAACGTTGTCGTAACGATGGCAGACGGGTCAATCATTAAAACAGATGAAATCATCTACGATGAAGGCAAAGAATCTTTCTATAATAATATGCCTATAACGGCCTATTTCAAAGATAATAGAGGTAACCTGCAGGGATCTTCCTTTACTTCTGATAAGGATTTTAAAAAAATAAATATCCAAAATTCAACGGGTGTCATGCTGGTAAAAGACAATAGTATGTTCCCTTCATTTGGCCAATAAAATTTGCTCAAAACAAATTTGGATGAAATAAGTTTCCCTTAATCAGAAATAATTACTCTTTTTTTTATAAAAATTGTATCTTGCACCGCATTTAGGCATACTATTTCCTAAATAATGGTATTTTAAGTATTTAAACAATAATAAACACAATAAACAGACTATGGGATTAATGAGCTTTTTGCGCAACCGAGCTGGTTTCATTTTAACTGGAGCTATGGCTGTGGCAATTCTAGCATTTTTATTAGGAGATGTTGTCAAATCTGGAACTCCGTTTTGGGCTAAAAACCAAAATCGCGTAGCAGAAATAAATGGAGAGAAAATCGATTTCCAAGAATTCAATCAACAAGTTGATCAAACAGCAGAAATGTTTAAGCAACAAATGGGTGGTAACTTGACTCCTCAAATGAAATCATATGCTGTACAACAGGTATGGAATCAATTGTTGCAAAAAGAAATCCTAAAAAGCGAAATTGAAAAAATCGGCTTAGAGGTTGGTAAAAATGAATTAAATGATTTAGTTACAGGTAATCGCCCTTCGAATCAAATTGTTCAAGCTTTTACTGATCCACAAACAGGTCAATTTAATCGTAACCAATTATTAACATTCATTTCACAATTAAACACCGCGGGTAATCCTCAGGCAGCACAACAGTGGGAAATGTTATTAGCAGCTGTAAAGGAAGAACGTTTGAACAATAAATACACAAGTTTATTAAACAATAGTGTTTATGTTACTTCATTAGAAGCTAATGATGAATATCAACAACGCAATAAATTAGCAAATTTCAAATATGTATTATTGGATTATGCTGGCGTTAAGGATAGTGAAATCAAAATCACGGATGCTGACTATCAAGCATATTACGATGAGCATAAAAACTCATTTAAAAATCAAGAAGAAACTCGCTCTATCGAGTATGTTGTTGTAGATGCACGTCCTACTGCAAAAGATATCGATTATGCAAAAGAGACTATCAATAGATTGAAAACTGAATTAGCAGCTTCAACAAACGATTCTTTATTTGCATCGATCAACTCAGACAATAAATACCCTTATACTTTTGTTAAAAAAGGTCAATTAAGTCCAGCATTGGATTCAGTACTTTTCAATGTTCCGGCTGGAACTATTGTTGGTCCTTACGAATCTAACGGTTTATTTGAAATTGCTAAAGTAGCACAAACGACTGTTGGACCTGACTCCGTAAAAGCTAGTCACATTTTATTGAACGCAACTGCTGAAGGTGGTGTTCAGAAAGCATTAGCAAAAGCAGACTCAATCAAAGGTTTATTAGCGAAAGGAGAAAGCTTCTCTTCACTAGCTGTCCAATTCAGTACTGACCAAGGTAGTAAAGTAAATGGTGGTGAACTTGGTACATTCCCTCGTGGACAAATGGTTCCTGTTTTTGATAACGCTGTATTCAACGGAAAAACAGGTGATATTAAAGTTGTGGAATCACAATTTGGTGTACATATCATCAAAATCGAGAATCAAATTGGCTCTGCAAAATATGTTAAAGCTGCGATCGTAGATAAAGCGATAATCAGTGGTAAAGAAACACTAAACACGGCACATAGCAAAGCAAATGCTTTCTTAACTGCAGCTACAGCACAAAACTTTGCTCAAGAAGCTCAAAAATTAGGATTGAAAGCAACTACTGCAACTCGTGTTTTAGCAATGGACAATACATTGGACGGCAATGAAGCTCCAAGAGAATTGATCAAATGGGCATTCGAAGCTAAAAAAGATGATATTTCTGATCGTGTATTTGAAACAGAACAATCGTATATATTAGTACGTCTTGTTGATGTACAACCTAAAGGTATCCTGCCTTTAGCAACTGTGAAAAAAGATATTGAGCCTGCTGTAAAAAACGCAGTTAAAGCAAAACTATTGACAGAGAAAATGAATGCTGCTTTAAGCGGTGCTGGTTCTCTTGATCAGGTAGGACAGAAATTAGGTAAAACTCCAGTAGCGGTTGAAAATATCGTATTGGCAAATCCAGTTATCCCTGGAGTTTCTTTGGAAAACAAAGTGGTAGGTACTGTATTTGGTTTACAACCGAACAAACCATCTAAAGCAATTGAAGGTGCACAAGGTGTATATGCTGTTCAAGTGAATGGCTTTGTTAACCCAGCTGCGATTCCTGATTTAAATGCTCAGAAAAAACAAATTTTAGCAGGAAAACTTCAACGTTCTTGGGCTTCAATTTTCAAAGCTTTACAAGATAAATCAGAAATCACTGACAATCGCGTGAAATTCTTTTAAGATAATTTTAATTAACTTTGTAGCCGGACGAGTATATCGTCCGGCTTTTTTATTATTTGATATGGATATTCAAACCGACATTGTAAATAAAGTTGCTCAGAGTGGTATTATCACTGTAGATCTTGCGAAGTTCAAGCCATCAGGTGAACTTGTTGAATATGATATTAAAGACAATCTATTTCATGGCCTGATCTTAAAAGAGAAAGACTTTAGAGATTTTATAAAAACACATGACTGGTCAGCTTATGCAGGCAAACATGTCGCAATTACATGTTCGACTGATGCTATTGTCCAGACATGGGCATATATGCTGTTAGCGACCAAATTAGAGCCGTTTGCAAAGACTGTTGTATTTGGAGATCTTGCTGAACTCGAACGTATTCTATACGCCCAAACTATAGCCGAAATTGATATGTCTGAATATACTGATCAACGCGTTGTTGTAAAAGGATGTGGAGATATCAAAATTCCGGAATCGGCTTTCGTTCAGTTCTCTACTGCCTTGGCAAAAGTTGCGAAAAGTATCATGTATGGAGAACCTTGTTCTACCGTTCCTGTATTTAAACGTAAATAGCGGTATTCGTAATTTCAAAATATTTTTGTATTCTTACGTATATGAAAAAGCTAGTCTCGTTAATACTCTTAGTGCTCAGTTTCTGCGGTCAGATATTTGCTCAAGAACTTCCTCATTTGAAAGAATCCGCTTTTAAAGGCGGAGAAAAATTAGAGTACAAATTAAAGTATGGTTTTCTATCTGCGGCAACTGGCCTATTGACGGTAACAGATACTAAATCAGGTAGCGGGGCACCTGCATTCCGGTTATATGCAACTGGGAAAACTGCCGGAGCATTTGCTTTATATACAGTTAAGAACGAATACAACTCCTATATAGATGGTAAGACTTACCTGCCTTATTATTATACTGAAAACATCCGAGAAGGAGGTTACAGACGGAATGATAAGGTTACTTTCGATCAAAAGACAAGATCAGTAAGCGGAAATAAAGGAGACTTCAAAAGTGTAGTATCTCAAACATTTGATTTACTATCAGCATACTATTTTGCGCGCAATTTAGACCTTTCGTCTGTCAAGCCAGGAGAGTCATTTAAATTGACTTATTTCTTAAACGACGAGATCGCCACATTAGGAATTAAATATATTGGTGTAGAAACCATAAAAACAGATTTAGGATCGTTAGAATGTCTTAAATTCAGTCCTGAAATAAAGCCAGGAAGAATTTTCAAGAAAAACAGTAAGTTATATCTTTGGGTAACCAATGATGGGAATCGTATCCCTGTAAAAGCTAACGTAGACATTTTAATTGGTTCTGTCACATTAGAACTCTTAAAAGCCGAAGGCTTGAAACATAAACTCGGACAACGTGCGAGTTATTCAAAATAAAAAATATCATGATAGAAGTAGGAAATGTATTAGTGCACGAAGATTTGATTAACAATGATTTCGTATGCAATCTTTCCAAATGCAAAGGCATTTGCTGTATAGAAGGAGATTCCGGCGCTCCATTAAAACAAAATGAGCTGGCCATACTTGCGGAGATATATCCAAAAGTAAAACCTTACATGACAGCTAAAGGTATAGAAGCCATAGAAGATCAAGGCACACATGTGATTGATATGGACGGAGATTTAACAACCCCATGTGTCGATGGTAATAAAGAATGTGCATATGTTACTTGGGAAAATGGTATCACAAAATGTGCCATTGAGAAAGCATATGAGCTTGGAGATATCAACTGGAAAAAGCCAATTTCCTGTCACCTATACCCTATTCGTACGACAACTTATCCTGAATTTGATGTGCTTCATTACGACAGATGGCACATCTGCAAAGATGCATGTACTTTTGGAAAAGAACTACAGGTTCCTGTATACAAGTTCCTAAAAGACCCGTTAATTCGGGAATATGGTGACGAATGGTACCAAAAATTAGAGAATGCGGTAGATTCATTATAATCTATTGCTTATATTTATAGACATTTAAGGAGATTATAGTGGTTTTTAACCATCTTGCATGCTGAAATTAAAAGAAATACAACGTCCCATCCTCAAGGAATTGGCAACTTTTGAAACTGAATTTAAAGCTTCAATGAAAAGTTCAATCCCTCTATTAGATCGTATTACAGGATATATTGTGAAAACCAAAGGAAAACAGATGCGTCCAATGTTTGTTTTCTTTTCGGCAGGTCTGTGCAACGGTATAAAAGAATCCACCTATCGTGGCGCTTCCTTAGTTGAGTTGCTTCATACAGCGTCATTGGTTCATGATGATGTTGTAGACAATGCAAATGAACGAAGAGGTTTCTTTTCTGTGAACGCACTCTGGAAAAATAAAGTATCCGTTCTAGTCGGTGATTTTTTACTTTCCAAAGGATTGCTTCTTTCAGTAAAGCATCATGAATACGACTTACTGAAAATTGTTTCAGAGGCCGTTGAACAAATGAGTGAAGGTGAATTATTACAGATTGAAAAAGCACGAAAACTAGATATCGAAGAATCAATCTATTTTGAAGTCATCCGTCAGAAGACAGCTTCATTGATTGCTTCCTGTTGTGCTTGTGGAGCATCATCATCTGGTGCCGATGCGACGACCGTTCAGAAACTACATGCATTTGGCGAAAAAATAGGTATCGCCTTTCAAATAAAAGATGATTTATTTGATTTTGGAATCGACGATGTGGGCAAGCCACTCGGAAATGATATCAAAGAAAAAAAAATGACCCTACCACTGATATATGCATTGAGTCAAGCGGACAAATCAGAAAAAAGAAGAATCATCAATCTGGTAAAAAACCATAATGATGACAATAAAAAAGTAGCAGAAGTCATCGCGTTTGTAAGACAAAGTGGTGGATTGGAATATGCAACAGAAAAAATGTTGGATTACCAAAAAGATGCTTTTAAAATATTAGATGAATTTCCTGATAATGAATATAAAACAGGGTTACTACAACTTGTCAAATTTACAACTGAAAGAAAAAAATAGAAAATGAGTCACGAGATCATGTTTTTTGGAGGATTTTTAATCTTCATTATTTTAATGTTAGCGATCGATTTAGGAGTGTTTTCAAAAGGAGACAAAACTGTATCCCTAAAAAGTGCCGCCATCATGAGTATAATCTGGGTATTATTAGCATTAGGCTTCTACTGGGTTTTACGTCACTATGGCCATGAATTACACAACATTCAAGATCTAGATCATCTGCAACAAGTCATCAAAGCTCATCTGCATGACGTTAAAATCATACCTGGAGATCTGGAAGGAAGTATTGCGTTATACAATAACAACCTAGCCCTAGAATTTATAACAGGCTATGTAGTAGAATATGCCCTATCTGTCGATAATATCTTCGTTATGGTGCTCTTATTTTCATCTTTTGGTATTCCAGAACGTTACTACCATAAAGTATTGGTATGGGGCGTAATTGGAGCTGTATTAATGCGTTTCATATTCATCTTCTTAGGAGCAGCATTGATTACAAAATTCGGGTGGATCTTATACATCTTCGGTGGATTCTTATTGATTACCGGTATTAAGATGTTCTTAAATAGAAATCAAGAGGAAGAAGTAGATCCACAAAACCATCCTGTGGTAAAATTTGCATCTAAATATTTTAAGGTGACGCCTAAATTAGATGGTGGTCACTTTTTCCATATTGAAAATGGTGTCAAATATATGACACCTTTATTCTTGGTTCTGTTGGTAATTGAATTTACCGATTTAATTTTTGCTGTAGATTCTATTCCAGCGATCTTCTCGGTAACAAAAGATGCATACGTCGTATTTTTCTCAAATATCTTCGCGGTATTAGGATTGCGCTCTATGTTCTTCTTATTGGTTAATATCATTCACAAATTCCATTACCTGAAGGTAGGATTAGCATTTTTACTAATTTTCATCGGATTAAAAATGTTACTGCATCACTGGTTGGTACAAATTGGTTTTTCAACATCACATTCATTGATTATTATCGTCAGTATTTTGGTGATCAGTGTCGTCGCGTCATTGGTATTTCCTAAAAAACCAGATCTCAAAATAGAAAATTAATAAAAAACGGGGCTTTAAAAGCCCCGTTTTTTTGTTAAGCACAATTTTATTACAATCAAATTGTAAGAATGTCATGATGGTAAATGAATTTATTTTTAATTTAGCATCATAAAATCATTAACTTTTAAAAAATGAATTGGAATAAATCACTCGTATTGGCAGCATCACTATTTGCAGCTTCATTACAAGTAGTACAGGCTCAGGATAATTTAATCAATGCCTTAAAAACAAATCAAAATGATAACAGTAAGGCTGGCTTTACTTTTACCGAAATCATTAATCTAAAAAATACTTCGATCAAAAACCAAGGTTCTTCCGGTACTTGCTGGTCATATTCTGGGAATTCATTCCTAGAGTCTGAAATGATTCGTATGGGAAAAGAACCTGTAGAAATTTCACAGATTTTCTCTGCTCGTAATACTTATTTAGGAAAAGCAAAAAACTACGTGCGTTTACACGGTGGATTATCTTTAGGCGAAGGTGGACAATTTCATGATGTTTTAAATGCGTTCCGCCACTATGGTGCTTTGCCACAAACAGAGTACACAGGCCTACACTATGGATCTGATAAAAACAACTTTGGTGAAATGACCAATATGTTGGATGCCATGTTAGCTACTTTTGTAAAAAGCAAGACGTTAACTCCAAACTGGGAAAAAGCATACACTGCAGCAATGGATTCGTACCTAGGTGAGGTCCCTAAAAGCTTCCAATACAAAGGTAAAAGCTATACACCTCGTACATTTGCTGATCAAGTAATTGGTATCAACCCTGATGAATATGTCGGTATTGCCTCTGTTACAGATCAACCTTACTACAATAAATTTGTATTATTGATTCCTGATAACTGGTCATTTGATAATTTTTATAATGTTCAAATCAATGACCTGACTGATATCATTGACAATGCATTGAATAATGGTTATACAGTAGCTTGGGCAACAGATGTTTCTGAAAAAAGCTTTAGCTGGAAAAATGGTGTTGCTTATGTCCCTGCAAAACCATTCGAGCAAATGACCCCACAGGAACAACAAGAAATGTTTGTTGGACCAAAACCTGAGGCTAAAATTACAGCTGAACAAAGACAGACTGCTTTCGACAACTACCAAACAACTGATGATCATGGTATGCACATCGTTGGATTAGCCAAAGATCAAACAGGCAAAGAGTATTATATCGTTAAAAACTCTTGGGGTGTGACAAACGATTATAAAGGTTACTTGTATGTAACAAAAGAGTTTGTTCGTTACAAAACAACATCACTTTTAGTTCATAAAGATGGAATTCAAAAAGGTTTAAAGTCCAAAATGAAGATCTAGGCTTATAAAAAGCACCATTCTACAAATAGGTTACAGAAATAAATTTCTGTAACCTATTTTTTTTACAATTTTATTACATAACTTTAATTTCAAGAAATGATTAAGTGAGCAACTTCTTAGAGACTGGTTATGAAAAAGATATTATTATTCCTCCTTATTTTACCCTTTGCCGTTATAGGTCAAGAAAAAGGAATAACATTTGAGCACGGATTGAACTGGAGCCAAATTAAAGAAAAAGCAAAAAAAGAAAACAAATTTATCTTTGTGGATTTGTTTACTACCTGGTGTGGTCCTTGTAAATACATGAGTGCTAGTGTATTTTCACAAACAAAAGTGGGAGATTTCTTCAATTCTAAATTTGTTAATACCAAAATCCAAATGGATAAAACGGACAAGGACAGTGAAGAAGTGAAAGCATGGTATGAAGAAGCCGAGCGGTTCGGTAAAGACTACAAAATTGCCGCATATCCTACCTTCTTAATTTTCAATCCTCAAGGTGAACTTGTGCACCGTATGGTCGGAGGTGGCGATGCTGATGAATTTATTGAGCGGAGTAAAGATGCTTTAAAACCTGAAACACAGTATTATGCCTTGTTAAAAGCGTTTAACGAGAATCCAACAGATTTATCATTAGCGCACCGTATGGTTAGAGCTGCGAACACAGCTTATGATGAAGCTACTGTGACACAAGCTGAAGATATCATTATCTCCCATACCAAACCTGAAAATTTAACGAAAGAATGTGCAGCCTATCTCGTGGCAAACACACGCACATCCCGATCTAGAGCTTTCGAGCTACTACGGGATAATCCTGAAAAAATTGATGCTTTATTAGAAAAAAATGGCGCGGCAAATCGTGTACTTGCCACTGTGGCCATCAATGAAGTATTAGGAACTAAAATCGATTTCAATACAGAACCTAATTGGGAAGCTTTAAAAACAGAAATTTCCGACAAATACACAAATATCAATTTTGACCCAATCTTCAAATTGATGAAGGCACAGTATTATGTACAATCGCGTAATTGGTCTTCTTTAACAAATATTGTTGACAGCTATTTAACATCAGAAGATCTAAATTCAAATCAATTGAATAGTTATGCTTGGGAAATTTTTGAAAACAGTACCGATGCGGCATGTTTAGACGCAGCTTTAAAATGGAGCAAAAG
Organism: Sphingobacterium sp. B16(2022); assembly: GCF_012030425.1. Classification (GTDB taxonomy): domain Bacteria; phylum Bacteroidota; class Bacteroidia; order Sphingobacteriales; family Sphingobacteriaceae; genus Sphingobacterium; species Sphingobacterium anhuiense. Next base: position 288,547 of record NZ_JAAUVN010000006.1, read on the forward strand.
AGCTGTAGAACAAGATGTAAAAAGCGCATACTTAGACACCTATGCCAATCTACTGTATAAAAAAGGAGATAAGATAAATGCTATAAAATGGCAAGAAGAAGCATTATCTCTGGCGACAGAAGGTGAACAAGATAACTATCAGGATACATTAGCTAAAATGAAAAGCGATATCCCAACCTGGAATCTATAATACTCTTGAACATAATTATTAAATAGAAAAAGGGTCGAAAATAAATAATTTTCAACCCTTTTCGATATCAGAGAAACTATTAACTGTTTTTCAATGATTTCATATCGATTACAAAACGGTACTTCACATCTGATTTAATCATACGTTCGTATGCATTATTGATATCTTGAATATTGATAACCTCAACATCTGAAACGATCTGGTGTTCACCACAGAAATCTAACATTTCCTGTGTCTCTTTGATACCACCGATCAACGATCCCGCTAAGTGTCTACGCTTACCGATCAGCAAACCACCATGAACTCCTGGTAATGGCTCTACAGCTCCCACAATACACATTGTTTTATCCAATTTTAAAAGACTTAAATATGGATTAACATCGTGACCTACTGGAATCGTATTCAATAAAAAGTCAAAAGTATTCGTATGAGCCTGTAATTGTGCTGCATCTTTAGAAATCAAAACTTCATCAGCTCCTAATTGCTTTGCATCTTCACCTTTTTCTGGAGAAGTTGTAATCATGACCACATGTGCACCCATCGCTTTCGCAAATTTAACACCCATATGCCCTAATCCTCCAAGGCCAATAACACCAACTTTATCACCTTTTTTCACATTCCAGTGACGCAAAGGCGACCATGTTGTAATACCGGCACACAATAGAGGAGCAGCTGCTTTCACATCAATTGTTGTCGGGATACTCAGAACAAAATCTTCCTCTACAACGATATTCTCCGAGTAGCCACCATAAGTAATACCACCATGTTTAGATTTAGCACTGTTATAAGTGCCGATCATCCCACTTTCGCAGTACTGCTCCAACCCTTCATCACAAGGATTACAGTGCTTGCATGATTCGACCATACAGCCTACACCAACAAGGTCACCGACCTTATATTTTGTCACATTTGGCCCTACGGCCAACACACGCCCAATAATTTCATGGCCAGGAACTACTGGGTAATGTGGCTGTCCCCATTCTGCTCTTGCTGTATGAATGTCACTATGGCAAACACCACAATATTCAATATCAATAAAAACATCTTTATCCTGCAAATCCCGGCGTTGAATCTGATGTGGTTTTAAATCTTCGGCCTCCGAAAAGGCTGCATATGCTTTTGTACTCATCTTAGTTTGTTTTAAGTAAAAGTAGCTCTTTTAATAAAAAATCCACTCTTGTCGGGAGTGGATTTACTTTGAAATGATATTTATTTTAGTGCTTTAATTCCCATATTCCACAGGGTAAAAGCATATTTATCAGCTGTTTCATTAATCACCACTTCTGTAGAGCGACCTGCCCCATGACCAGCTTTTGTTTCAATCCGAATAAGAACAGGACGATCACACTTCTGTTTTGCCTGTAATTCTGAAACAAACTTATAAGAATGTGCCGGCACTACACGGTCATCATGATCTCCGGTGGTAACCAAAGTCGCAGGATAACACACACCTTCTTTAACATTATGTACAGGTGAATATCCCTTCAGATAATCAAACATCTCTTTACTGTCATTAGCAGTACCATAATCATATCCCCAACCTGCTCCAGCTGTAAATGTATGGTAACGTAACATATCCAGCACTCCTACTGCTGGTAAAGCTACTTTTGCAATAGTTGGATCTAACGTAATGGTTGCCCCAACGAGCAATCCTCCATTTGAACCTCCAGATAGTGCAGTATAATCAGGAGAAGTATAGCCATTGCTCTGTAAATACTTTGCTGCGGCAATAAAATCGTTAAACACATTCAGCTTATTAAACTGACGGCCACCATCATGCCATTTTTGACCATATTCGCCACCACCTCGTAAGTTTGCGACAGCATATACGCCGCCATTTTGAATCCAATTGGCTGTAGATACACTAAAACCAGGAGTCAAACTGATATTAAAACCACCATAACCATAAACAATAGTCGGATTTTTACCATCCAGCTTCAATCCCTTTTTGTGCGTGATGATCATTGGAACTTTTGTTCCATCTTTTGATGTGTAGAAAACCTGTTTAGATTCAAACTCATCTGAATTAAACTTCACTTTAGGTTTAATATAAACCTCAGATTGTCCATTGTCTACATTAAATGTAAAACTTGTAGATGGGGTGATGTAATTGGAAAAACCATAATAGATTGTTTTTTCCTTTTTCTTACCCGAAAAACCTGCAGCAGTTCCTACACCCGGTAATTTGATCTCACGGATTTTTTTACCTGTATAATCGTATTGTTCAATAACTGAAATGGCATCTTTAAGATAATTGGCAAATAAATAACCACCACCAGTCGAAACTTCAAAGACATTTTCCGTTTGAGGAATTACATCAATCCAGTTCTTCGATTCAGGTTGACGAATATTCATCTTCACCAATTTATTATTTGGTGCATTTAAATTTGTTTGCACATAAAAAGTATCGCCATCATTGTCAATAATACTTGTGTTACTGTCAAATCCACTTAAGATATTGATGATCTTACTTCCAGGCTTAGATAAATCCTGTACATACAATTCATTGCCGGTCGTTGTATTTGCGGCAGAAATGATTAAAAACCGCTCATCATCCGTTAAGTTGGCACCGATATAACGGCGTTGAACAGCAGCTCCACCAAAAATCATTTTATCTTTTGCCTGAGCGGTACCTAGTTGATGAAAATAAACTTTATGTTGATCTGTTTTCTCCGATAATTCTGAGCCTTTCGGTTTATCATAGCTGGAGTAATAAAATCCAGTATTCCCCTTCCAGGCAATACCTGAGAATTTGATATCAATTAACGTCTCACCAATTTGTTTTTTATCAGCAGTATTCAAAATAATTACTTTTCTCCAATCCGAGCCTCCTTCTGAAATAGAATAAGCCATCAAACTACCGTCTTTTGAAAAACTTACATCTGACAAAGAAGTTGATCCATCTTTAGAAAATGTATTTGGATCTAAAAAGACCTCTTCCTTTCCACCTTTATTTGATTTTCTATATAGAACGGCGTGTTGCTGCAAACCATCATTTTTATAAAAATAAGTATAAGCACCCTCTATAAAAGGAGTTCCAACTTTCTCATAATTCCAAATATCTGTCAATTGATGTTTCAGCTGATCGCGATATGGAATCTGAGCTAAATAATCATACGTCACTTTATTTTGCGCAACAACCCAAGATTTTGTATCCGCTGCTAAGTCATTTTCCAACCAACGGTAGGGATCTGGAACTGATTCGCCAAAGAACTGATCAACTACCTGACCTTTTTTTGTTTCTGGATATTTCAATTCTTGTGCGTTTCCAAGATGTACGGAAATAGCTATTACTGTTAAAATTAAACTCAGTTTTTTATTCATGTTTTTTTCAAATGAGGTTATAAACAAATTTAATAAATTATAACGTGTTTCAGCGCCGCTTAAATAATTAGATTAGGCAAACATTTTTTCAACAAAATTCGTTTACTACAGAAAATATCGCAAATTGCCTAAGTATAAATTAACATCGAATGATTCATAAAATATTTTTAACGCTAAGTGTACTAACTGCTGCCAGCTTAACAACAGTATTTGCACAAAATAATCAAGCGTTACCGATCAATCAATACCGGGTCACAGAAACTAAAATCAATGATTTGGTACATACTAAACTGAATGTAAAATTTGATTACGGTAAACGCTACCTATATGGAGAAGAATGGTTGACGCTAAAACCTCACTTCTATCCGACCGACTCTTTACGCTTAGATGCCAAAGGGATGGACATAAAAGAGATTGCATTACAAGAAGGTAATCAAAAAACACCACTTAAATATGATTATGATGGCGAATCGCTATTCATTAAATTAGGAAAACCATTTCAAGGGAACGAGAAATACACCATTTATATAGCCTACACCTCTAAACCAGATGAATTAAAAGCCAAAGGCAGTGCGGCAATCTCCGATGCAAAAGGATTATATTTTATCAACCCGGATGGAAAAGTTCCAAATAAACCGATCCAGATATGGACACAGGGTGAAACGGAGGCCTCTTCGGCCTGGTTTCCTACCATAGATAAACCAAATCAAAAAACCACTTCTGAAATTTCCATTAGGGTCCAGGACCACTATACAACCCTTTCTAATGGAGCGTTAACAGCACAGCATAAGAATACGGATGGTACCCGAACAGATACTTGGGAAATGACCCAAGCTCATGCTCCATACTTATTTATGATGGCCGTTGGTGATTTCAAAATAACAAATGATCACTACAAATCCATTCCGGTGGATTATTACCTTGAACCAAAATACGCTCCATATGCGAAAGATATATTCGGCAAAACACCAGCAATGATGGCTTACTACAGTCAAATTTTAGGCGTAGAATATCCTTGGAATAAATATGCCCAAGTAGTTGCGCGAGACTATGTATCGGGAGCTATGGAAAATACAACCGCAACTTTACATGGTGAACCGGTACAAAAGACAACACGGGAATTACTGGATGATAATGAGGAAGGAACTATTGCCCATGAACTATTTCATCAATGGTTCGGTGATTTAGTAACAGCCGAATCATGGTCAAATCTGACCATGAATGAATCTTTTGCAACATTCGGAGAGGTGATATGGCGCGGTCACGATGGCGGACAAGATAAAGAAGATAAATCTCGGTTTGAAAAACTGCAAAGTTATTTAAGATCGACCAAAAATGGAATAAGCCCTACCTTAGCACGCTTTCATTATAACGATAAAGAAGATATGTTCGATAATATCTCCTATTCAAAAGGATCGGTCATTCTCTATGCATTAAAAAATCAGATGGGAGATGCTGCTTTCTATAAATCGTTACAAAAATATTTAACAGACAATGCCCATAAAACAGGAGAAACGCACCAGCTTCGACTTGCTATGGAAGAAATAACAGGTAAAGATTGGAGTCCATATTTCAATCAATGGTATTATCAAGGCGGTCATCCTATTTTAAATATCCAATATACTTATGAAAACGGGACGCAGAAATTAGCAATTAAGCAGATGCAGGATGTCAGCGTACAAACGTTCACTTTACCTTTAAGCATCGATTTTTATACGGCAAATGGAAAAGAGACTAAAACTATTATTATTAATCAGCGAGCACAGGAATTTAGTTTTCCTTTTGAACAAAAGCCTGATTTTATCGATTTTGATCCTGCTAAAATATTGGTTGGTGAGGTCATCGATAATAAAACAATGTCCGACTATACGTATCAATATCAAAATGTACCGACCTATTATAACCGTATTAAAGCTATTGGATATGCCTTACACAATAAAAATACGGAAACAACAAAATTGTTAATAGAAGCATTAAACGACAAAGAAGAAGATCTTAGAGCTGCTGCAATTCAAGGATTGGATTTAACAGACCCATCCGTTAAAAATAGTGTTGAAGCAAAAATTATCTCCATGGCGCAGCAGGATACTAAAACGAAAGTAAGAGCTTCAGCATTGGTCGCATTAGGAAATAGCGGTAATCATAAATACTTGCCTATTATTGAAAAAGGTCTAAAAGAACAATCCTATGCTGTATTAAGTGCATCATTGCTGGCCATAAAAAAAATCGCTCCTTCAAAATTGAATAAATCAATTGAATCATTGGATTCCGAAGCAAAAGCATATTTAGCACCATTCATCAAACAGATCAAAGAAAAACGCTGATGGTAATTTTTAATGGATGTTATTTCCATTAAAAATTAGAATTGTAAAAAACAAATTTATCGAAGTTTGAAATCCGAAGTGATTTAGGTAGTTTTGACCACATGTCAACAGGAAAAAATATCTATTTCGCTTCGGATTTTCATTTGGGATCTTATCCACAAAGTAAATCCAAAGAAAGAGAACGTCTTATTATATCTTGGCTTGATCATATTAAAGATGATGTTGCTGAATTATATTTAGTAGGTGATATTTTTGACTTTTGGTTTGAATACAGTACTGTTGTACCAAAAGGATATATTCGTTTTCTAGGAAAACTGGCAGAATTGGTGGATAAGGGAGTCAAATTAACCATCTTTAAAGGAAATCATGACATGTGGATGTTCGATTATTTTAAAAACGAACTGCAAGCAACTATTGTCGATGACGAACTACTCATAAACCGAGATCAAAAATCTTTTTATCTCCATCATGGTGATGGCTTAGGTGCGGGAGATCGTAAATATAAAATCTTAAAAAAATTCTTCCGAAGCAAGACCTGTCAATGGCTATTTGCAAGATTGCACCCAAATTTAGGAATCGGCATTGCCACACGCTGGTCAAAACATAGTCGACTTGCTAATAATGAAGATGAGCATTTTTTAGGTGAAGATCAGGAATGGCTCATTGGTTATGCAAAAGAAATGGAAGCCAAGCAGCACCATGATTTTTACATTTTCGGACATCGTCATTTACCTTATGACATCAAACTTTCGGATCAGAGCCGAGTGATAAACTTAGGTGAATGGATGAATTACCAGACCTATGCAGTCTGGGATGGTCATAAACTAAAACTTGAAAAATGGTCGAAATAAAAAAAAGTTTACGCGATTGCCTTTTGAGTTACTACCCATTAGAAGCAGAGGACATTGAGGCTATAGAAGCTATTACGACCGAAGTCCACATCCCTCGGAATACCATCATTATACAACAGGACAAACTGCAACATGATATCTACATACTATCATCAGGATTAGCACGCGTCTATTATGAAGTTCCTAATAGAGAAATCACACTTGATTTTAATGATGCAGGCTGTATGCTGATGTCGGTCAATACCTACGCCCGAAATGAGCCTGGATATGAAAACATTGCTATTGTAGAAGATGCTACTTTATTTAAAATAAACTCTCCCGCCCTTTTCAGGTTGTATGAAGAAAATATTCGCATTGCTAACTTAGGTAGAAAAATTGCGGAGTACGAGTTTATTAAAATTGAACAGAGAGCGATGTCCAAACTTTTCAATACTGCACAAAGTAGATATATGGATCTGCTCGATAAATACCCCACTTATATCAACCGTATCAAATTAGGTTACATTGCCTCCTATTTAGGAATTTCCCAAGTCACCCTAAGCCGTATCCGCGCCAACATTCGGTAATTTTTTAACATTAGTAAAAAATAATTACGCTAATTGTATCCATCTTTGCAAAAAAAAGGCTATGAATTGGATATTATTAATTTTAGGTGGGTTATTTGAAATTGGGTTTACCACCTGCTTAGGAAAGGCAAAACAAAGCGAAGGTTCTGCCATGTATCTTTGGTATTTCGGATTTGTCCTTTCCCTGTTTTTAAGCATGGGTTTACTAATCAAAGCAACGCAAACATTACCGCTCGGTACGGCGTATGCAGTTTGGACAGGAATTGGTGCCGTAGGAACAGTTTTGATCGGAATCTTCTTCTTTAAAGAACCTGCAGATTTTTGGCGCATATTCTTCATTTTCACTCTTATCGCATCTATTGTAGGCTTGAAGGCAGTTTCTTCACATTAAGCGATAGAACTATTATTAAATCGACAAAATTTCTTTACTTTTGTAAGCTTAAAAGCTCTTGCGCATGTCGTAGAGTTTGAATAATGTGAATTATGTTAGAAAAATTACAGGCGATAAAAGAAAGATGGGAAGAAGTGGAGGCTGAATTAAGCAATCCAGAGACCATCAAAGATATGAAGCGTTTTGCCAAATTAAATAAAGAGTACAAAGATTTGGGCAAAATCGTAGATCAGTACCATATTTACAGAAATATGGTAAGCAATATCGATACCAATAAAGATATTATCAGCAATGAGAAAGATCAAGAACTTCGCGATATGGCGAAAGAAGAGCTTGATGAATTATTAGTTGCAAAAGAAGAGAAGGAAGATGAAATCCGCATGATGCTGATTCCGAAAGATCCGGAAGATGACAAAAATGCAATTTTAGAGATTCGTGGTGGTACTGGTGGTGATGAAGCAGCATTATTTGCCGGTGATTTATACCGTATGTATACCCGTTTCTTTGAAACCAAAGGCTGGAAAGTTGAGGTTATGGATGTGACGGAAGGAACTTCTGGTGGCTATAAAGAGGTAATCTTAAAAGTAATGGGTGAAGATACTTACGGGCAATTGAAATATGAATCGGGTGTACACCGTGTACAACGTGTGCCTGATACAGAAACTCAAGGTCGTGTCCATACTTCTGCGGCATCTGTTGCTGTTCTTCCAGAAGCTGAAGAGGTGGATGTTGACATCAACCCAGGAGATGTTGAGATGCATACGTCACGTTCAGGCGGTGCCGGTGGTCAGAACGTCAATAAGGTAGAAACAAAAGTACAGTTGACTCACAAACCTTCGGGTATTGTAGTGGTATGTCAAGTAGAACGTTCTCAATTAGCGAACCGTGAATTGGCAATGGAAATGCTCCGTACTAAACTTTACGAGATCGAATTGAACAAAAAGAACGGCGATATTGCTGCAAAAAGAAAAACTTTAGTCTCAACCGGTGACCGTTCTGCAAAAATTCGTACTTATAACTACCCTCAGGGAAGATTTACAGAGCACCGTATTGGAATGACAACATACAATTTACCAGCTATTTTGGACGGTGATATTCAGCCGATTATCGATGCATTACAGTTCGCTGAGAATGCAGAAAAGATGAAAGACGGAGCCGTAGACTAGTTTTTTTAAAAATAATATTAGCAAATAAAGAAATAAACGCTATATTTGCACACCTTCAAGAGAGAAGGTAAACGGTCTGGTAGTTCAGCTGGTTAGAATACATGCCTGTCACGCATGGGGTCGCGGGTTCGAGTCCCGTCCAGACCGCCAGAAATAAGAGAGTAATCTCGAATAGTTCTTTAACAACATTTAAAATTTGGTCCGGTAGTTCAGCTGGTTAGAATACATGCCTGTCACGCATGGGGTCGCGGGTTCGAGTCCCGTCCGGACCGCCAATTTTAAATAACATTTTACATTTTTCGGTCTGGTAGTTCAGCTGGTTAGAATACATGCCTGTCACGCATGGGGTCGCGGGTTCGAGTCCCGTCCAGACCGCCAAAAAAAGTAAAAACGGTCCGGTAGTTCAGCTGGTTAGAATACATGCCTGTCACGCATGGGGTCGCGGGTTCGAGTCCCGTCCGGACCGCTGGAATAAAAAAGCTTTCAATGCAAATTGAAAGCTTTTTTTGTTTATATAGGACTTCTCCCTAATTCACCTGTTCTTTTTTATTACATTTTCTATAGATAGCTTTTAGTATAGCTATACGAAATATGCATAACGTAAAACATGTTCAACATCTTGAACATCTAAATACCCTATTATTTTAACGTTTTTAATCTATTTTTCAAACTCAGAGATAGATCTAGCAGATTATTGTGGTAACTCGTCCCTAAATATCATTTTTGACTCATAATAGCGCAAGACAAGCTTATCATTGGCTAACTGTCTAAATTAAATGTACAATCTAAAATTCCTATCAATATATAGATACAGACAAAAAAAGAAGCCTTAATATGCAAGGCATAAGAAGGCTTCTCTTTTGTTTTATTATAAAGCTATTATTCTGCGCTCACAGAGAATTCCGCCGCTGCAGCAAAGTCTTGTCCATTTTGCGAACTTAATGCTGTAAAACGAATAAAACGACCTTTTACTGGCTTAGCCAAAGTTACGGTCTTCGGTTTTCCGTTATTTTCGAAATTACTTTCAGCAACTGGCTCGCTCCAATTCTTACCATCTGTACTCACTTGCAATTTATAGCCTTTAATGGTACCATTACCACCACCTTGACGTGGGGTATAGGTAAAAGCTTTAATGGTTTTAATTGCATTCGCATCAAAATCTACCCAATGCGGATATTGTGCCACAGTAACAGAATACATCGAATGCCAAATTGTACTTGGATCACCATCTAATAAATTAGAAGCTTCACCTTCCCCTGTTTCTTCACTCGAAGCAAATACAACTTGCATCGGGATACTTTCTATTTTAGGAAATTGGAAGGAAGCTTTCAATTTCTCATTGCCCTTTGCCCATGCTGTCACAATACCACCTTCACGTAAGTTAACAGGAGCTTTGTATATTTGTGGTTTTCCTTTACCAATGGTATAATATAGTTCCGCACCTACCTGCTCACTTGCGATATGCAAGTCACCGTTACGGCTTCTTGACACCGAGATCGGCACATCACCCGCTAGAGATACCTGAGACTTCTGACGATAATCCTGATTAGCAACAGGACGGATAATAAAGCCAAACGAAGTTGATTTTGCTTTCACACGATCTTGTTCCAATGGAGGTCCTTGCCCACAGCTATTTCCACCCAAACCGGTAACTGCCGCATCCACATGTAAATGTGTACCTGAGCTTTTTGGTAATTTATAGGGATGACTTGCTAAGGTAACTTCCATCTCGCTCCACGGTAATGCAGATGTCGACATATGATCTTTGGCAATAAAGACCACACCAGACCCCGACTCATCCGTTAAAGCTGTCCAACGCACCTCTTCATTATTACTCATACTTTGAGGATTGGGCCATGGAACAAATTGGTCTTTAACCGTACTCGTATGTAACTCTATATTCTGTGCAGTTTTACGGTCTGCATAGTTATTGATCGGTCCTCTTCCGTAATACGTATAGTTGCTATATTGTTCTGGTAGCTGCAAACCATAACCTAATCGGGCTAAAGCTAACGTTTCATCATTGGATGTTACATTAGCGGCTAATTCGAGCGAACCATCTTGATATACTGTCCAGACCTGATTTGTTGTAAACTTGAAGTCATTAGCGCCAAAAGGTTTGTCTTTATGTTCTTCAATCGTATATGTTCCAGAAGTACCACCATGAATAGTCGCTGCATTAGGCGCTTGCGATTCGACCATAAATGATAATATGATTGCTCCATCTTGTCTCTTGTAGATCGAGCTGGATAATGCTTTATGCTTCAGATTATGTAAGCCCTTTTGAAACCATTGCTGATAAGCCCAGTTATCATTATCTACTGGTGCACGGAAAGCATCTAATTTAGGTCCCTCACCGTCACGAATAACCTGTTTTCCAGCATAGTTTAGGCTATAAATACTACCATTTTCCGTATCAAACTTAATAATGAAATCTGAACCTTTAATTACTTTTAACTTTTGTTCATCAACGATGCTTAGTTTAGCATTTGTCTGAACAGCAGCTATAGTAGGTTTTTCACTTGCAGCTTTAACAAACAACTGTTCCTCCATCTGTAAATATCCTTTAGCTGCCCATAATTGATCTTTAGCTAATAAGAACTGTATTTTAACAAAGTATTCCGATTGTTTATTTAATTTTTGAAAGTCCAAAGGTAATGTAACCACTTTCTTCTCACGTGCTCCAACTGTTTCACCCTTTACTACTGAGACAGGCTTCTGTATCTCCACACCATTTTCATATAAAGACCAAACGATATCGTAATCTACTAAAGAAACAAAATAGTTCTTATTAAAGATTTCTATTTTACCCTGTGCAATATCAACAGCCTTAACGCCCACATTCTGGTAAACTTTCTTTACCTCATAATATTGTGGCTTTGGCTTCATATCTGCGAAAATCAAACCATTATTGACAAATGTTCCATCATTAGGTTTATCACCAAAATCACCTCCATAAGCAAAGAACTTTTCACCAGACTGTTTATCATAATAATACATGGCCTGATCGATCCAATCCCAAGTAGCTCCGCCCATAAAGAAATTTGTCGATTCAATTGCTTCCCAATAATCAATCAGGTTACCTGATGCATTCCCCATAGAGTGTGCATATTCGGAAATATGGAACGGGTATTTCATCTTAAACTGCCCTTTTACAGCTTGACGAACCCATTCGATCGAAGGGTATTGGTTCGACCCCATATCAACGATATTATTATTACGCTCGTACTGAACAGGACGTGATGTATCAAATTTTTTAATCGCATCATATGCCGCTACAAAGTTGTTTCCAGGGCCGGCCTCATTACCCAATGACCAGAGAACAATAGAAGGATGATTTACATTTGCATGAACCATCTCCAAGTTACGTGCTACGTGTGCATTCTTCCATTCCGGAGGGTGTGAAAGAGAAGCATCGCCATAGTAATATTCATGACTTTCAATATTAGCCTCATCTTCTAAATAGATTCCGTATTTATCACATAAGTAATACCAATATGGATCATCTGGATAATGTGAATTACGAACATGATTGATATTCGCTTTCTTCATCAAGATAATTTCTTGCTCCATCTGCTCATGTGTCACCACTTTTCCTTTCTCAGGATTTGATTCATGGCGATTTACCCCTTTCAATTTTACAGTTTTGCCATTTACAAAGAAATAACGTCCTGCCAAACCAAACTCATCATCAGAAGCCTTTGTATCTTTAATTTCCACTTTACGGAAACCAACGTAAAGAGAAGATGTTTCTATTGTACGGTTTTTACTATCTTTTAATTCAGCAACAAGTGTGTACCGGTATGGGCGCTCTGCTGACCATTTATTGGGGTTTTCAACTTGAAGAGAAGCTTTCACGATAGATGAGGTATTCGGATTAACATCTACCACATCACTCGATACCAAAATAGATTTTACAGCTGTATTAACATCGCTATAAAGTTCATTCGCATAAAGACTATATTTAATCTGATGACCTTTAGCAACTTTTTTATCTTTATTTAAGATTTCAGCTTTAATACTTAAAGTTCCATTTTGATACTTTTCATCCAGATATGGAATGGCGACAACATCACGAATCTGAACCTTCGGCTTTGCTGTTAAAGCGACAGTTCTAAATATCCCCGGAAGACGGAACATATCCTGAGCCTCAATAAAAGAAGCATCTGAATTCCTGTACACTTCTACGGCGACAACATTTTCACCTTTCTTATTCAAATAATCAGTGATATTAAAAGAAGCTACATTACGTGAGTTTTTTGAAAAACCGATGTACTTCCCATTGATCCATAGATAAAAAAATGAATCTACTCCATCAAAATTAATATAGATATCACGGCCGTCCCAATTGGTTGGCACCTCAAATGAGCGTCTATAAGATCCGACTTCATTTCTATAGATATACGTTGTCCAATGCTTCGGAGGAGTACGCATAACACCTCCGCGCCAGTCATCCACTTTTACCTGATGTTGAAAAATAACAGGTTGGTTAACATAGATCGGTACACCATATTTTAAAGTGCCATCTTTTTGAATGCCCGCTATATTCCAGCTCATTGGAACACCAACATTATCCCAAGCTGTTACATCTGCTTGAGGATCAAAAAAATTCTTCGGTCTTTCATCAGGAGTTTTTACCCAATTAAATTTCCAGGTACCGTTTAAAGACTTCCAATACTCACTATTTTCCGGTAATACTTTACGAGCCTTATCAGCATCTTTAAAAGAGAAAAAATAAGCATAGGGTTGCTCCTTATTGAGCGCGAGGTCTTGGGGAGACTCCCACTCTTTACCTGTTGGAATCGTTTCGACCCCATAACGAAAGCCCGCAATCGGATCTCCGATTTGTGCGTTCACCTGAAAGGCCGATGCTAATAAAACTGCCATGACACAGCTTATTCGCATAGATAATGATTTGATCATATTCATTTATTAAATAGAGGTTGTCCACAAAAATATAAGCAATATAATGAAATACAAGTAGCTACAATTAATCATTCGATTGCGTAAAATTTATATATATAAAGATGGATAAGTTCCATTCTGTTCAAAAAGTTAATTAGGAAAGCTTCATAAACGGCTGAGTGCCCAAAATCAAAAATAAACTTGATGCACACGAAACCGCTATTTTTTTCGTTTAAAAAATTTACGCTTATCAAAAAAAAAGAGTAGGTTTGGCCCTACGTAGAATGGGTTTTTCTACCAAACAACACAAATATTAAACTCGTTGGGTTACTATTAGTTATATTAAGGTATTAATAGGTGAGTAAGATCAGTAAATCAAATAAGCTCGAGAATGATGAGCAAATCATAGCCGGTATTAAATCGGGTAGTAGTATTGCATTGGATGCAATATATGAATTATACTATCCATCTATTGCCCATATGATTTCTCAAAATAACGGAAGCGAAGATGAGGCAAAAGATATCTTCCAAGAGGCCGTGATTGTTCTTTATGACAAGGTTTCTAAAGGTAATTTTGAATTAAGCAGTAAACTTAAAACCTATCTATATTCGATTTGCCGAAGACTTTGGCTTAAGCAGTTAAATCGTGCAGGTTTTGGATCAGTAGATATCCGAGGTTATGAAGATTCGTTACCGGATAACGATGATATCGAGCGACATCAGGAGCTTGACAAAAAATTTGACCAAATGGAACACGCAATGTCTCTTTTAGGAGAACCTTGTAAAACCATTCTCCACGATTTCTATATCCAGAACCATTCCATGCAGGAGATCTGCGAGAAGTTTGGATATACCAATACTGACAATGCCAAAACTCAAAAATACAAATGCCTGCAAAGATTGAAAAAACTATTTTTCATGCAGTAAAAAAATTAGTATAACAAACAATGAGTATGATGAGCCAACAAGAGTTTTTTGAATTAGCAGATCGCTATCTCAGGGATGAAATGATAAAAGAAGAGCGTGCTTCTTTCGAATCTTTCTGTGCAGAAAACCCTTCTTTCTCGGCACAGCTAACGCAACACCGTCAATTTCTTGACAATCTTAAAGATACACAGTCACGTATTGATTTTAAACAGCAACTCGCACAGTCCGCTAAAAGTTATCACCAGTCGCATCAGCAGGCGAAAGTGCTTCCGATGAAGCAAACAAAAGTAATCTCTTTATGGGAAAAATTGAAAGCAAGTTCATTAGTAGCTGCTTCGGTAGCCGTAGTTGCGGTATTTTCCACATTATGGATTTCAGGATATTATAAGAATATTGATAAAGCAAATACAGATTACAGTGCATTGAAGCGTGACATGAATAATGTGAAGAAAGATGTCAATGAACATAATGCTGCGCTGAAAAGTATTAATAATAAGTCAACCAAAGCAAGTGAATCTTCTGTCAGTCAATATGGAGCTACAGGGTTTATGGTTTCAAATAATGGTTATGTCGTGACCAACTACCATGTTGTAAGCGGTGCAGATTCAATATACCTGCAAAATAATAAAGGGGAATCATACAAAGCACAGGTAATCCATTCGGACGCCAGCAATGATTTAGCGATACTACTAATTGAAGATGCTAACTTTAAAAGAGGCAAAACTTTACCATACACCTTTAAAACCGCAGCATCAGATTTAGGGGAAGATATTTATACGATAGGTTTCCCACGGGATGAGGCCGTGTACGGGCAAGGATATTTGAGTTCATCGACAGGATATGCCGGTGATACAATCGCTTATCAAATTTCAATCCCTGTTAACCCAGGAAACAGCGGTGGTCCAGTAATGGACACCAAAGGAAATGTTATCGGTATTATCTCCGGTAAACAAAGAGGGATTGATGGTGCCGGTTTTGCAATCAAAACAAAATCGATATTGAAAGCATTAGATGAAATACCTGCCGATTCATTGCAAGGGCAAGTAAAATTAAATAAGAAAAATATGCTCTCTGGTCTTTCAAGAACAGAGCAAATAAAAAGAATGCAAGATTATATATACATGGTGAAAGTATATTAATCATTTAAGACCCATAAAAAAAGGCATCAATTCAAATTGATGCCTTTTTTTATGAATAATATACTCCTAATTATAAATTAGGCTGTGGAGTTGTTCTTAAGTAAGGTTTGATTTCTTTAAAGCCTTTCGGGAACTTTGCAGGGATGTCCTCTGTTTTGATAGCAGGAACCACAATCACATCCTCTCCATGTTTCCAGTCCGCAGGTGTAGCTACAGAATAATCGGCAGTCAACTGTAAAGAATCAATAACACGTAATATTTCATCAAAATTACGACCGGTAGATGCAGGGTACGTTAGTGTTAATTTAATTTTTTTATCTGGCCCTATAATAAATACCGAACGTACTGTTACCGTTGCAGAAGCATTGGGGTGAATCATATCATACAATTCGGATACATGACGATCTTCGTCAGCAATAATCGGAAAATTAACAGTCGTATTCTGGGTTTCGTTGATATCCTGTATCCAATCCAAATGATCTTGAACAGGATCAACACTTAGCGCAATTGCTTTCACACCCCTTTTATCAAACTCCGATTTTAATTTCGCTGTCCGTCCAAGTTCAGTTGTACAAACAGGTGTATAATCAGAAGGGTGCGAAAAAAACACAACCCAGCTATCTTTAATAAACTCATGGAAATCAATATCTCCTATTGTCGTCTGCGCTTTAAAATTTGGCGCTTCATCTCCTAATCTTAAACTCATATCTTTCTTTTTTAAATTCGTAATACACTATATACTCTACAAATATAGTAGATTTTTATTCATAACAAAATCTAAGCTTTGTTTTTTACAAAAACCTGTTAAAAATTATTAAACTTTATTATGCAAGCATAATAATAAAATAAGTATATTTACTTACAAACCATTACCAATGTACACATTATGAATTTTGAATTAAACGAAGAATATAGCATGATTCAGGAAGCTGCTCGAGATTTCGCGCAGCAGGATTTAAAACCGGGTGTCATAGAACGGGATGAGAAAGCACTATTCCCTTACGACCAGGTGAAGAAAATGGGTGAATTAGGATTTATGGGCATGATGGTCGACAGTAAGTATGGAGGTGCAGGGCTTGATGCATTAGCTTATACCTTGGTCTTGGAAGAAATTGCTAAAATCGACGCATCAGCTGCAGTGATCATGTCTGTTAATAATTCTCTCGTATGCTACGGCTTAGAAGCTTTCGGCACCGAAGAGCAAAAAGAAAAGTATTTAAGACCTTTAGCTTCTGGAGAAAAGCTAGGTGCTTTTGCCCTATCCGAACCTGAAGCGGGTTCAGATGCAACATCTCAGCACACAACAGCAATAGATCAAGGAGATCATTACCTTTTAAATGGCACTAAAAACTGGATCACAAATGGCGGTAATGCCGATATTTGCCTCATCATTGCACAGACGCATCCCGAAAAAGCACATCGTGGCATAAATGTACTGATTGTAGAAAAAGGGATGCCTGGTTTTACAATCGGACCAAAAGAGAATAAACTTGGCATCAGAAGCTCAGATACCCACTCACTCTTATTTACTGATGTTAAAGTCCCTAAAGAAAACCGCATAGGTGAAGATGGATTTGGATTCAAATTTGCCATGAAAACATTAGATGGAGGTAGAATTGGTATTGCGGCCCAAGCATTAGGTATCGCCGCAGGTGCTTATGAATTCGCTCTTGCTTATGCAAAAGAGCGAAAAACCTTTGGAAAACCAATTGCAGAGCATCAGGCTATTCAATTTAAACTCGCAGATATGGAAGTTGAAATAGAAGCCGCAAGACTATTGACATATAAAGCAGCATGGACAAAAGATCAAGGGTTGCCCTACAGCAAAGAAGCGGCAATGGCCAAACTACATGCTTCCGAAGTTGCGATGAAAACAAGTATTGAAGCCGTTCAGATCCATGGTGGATATGGCTATGTAAAAGAGTACCATGTAGAAAGATTGATGCGTGACGCAAAGATCACACAGATTTATGAAGGAACTTCTGAGATACAGCGATTAGTCATCGCTAGAGAGATACTAAAATAAAAAGATTCACAGGGCAACCGATCATGCCCTGTGAATCTTTTTATTTTCCTCTATTTTAAGGATAGCAGATTAAAAAGTGATCAAATTTTATCTGCCATTAAACAAGCTTACCATCTATTGTTGCTAAATAGCCATAATCTTCAAATGCAAAGCTAGAGGTTTCTTTCATTACATAATTTAATAACAACTTAGATCTTAGAAGTAAGATTTGCTGTTCTTGAACGTCCTTACTTTTCAAACCATCGTGCATCAGTACCAATGCTAATGGTCTTATCTGCTCCACTTCCAGATCTTCTTTCGCGTAGCTTAATAAAGCTTCATCAGTTACCGTCAAGAAAAATTGACGGCTTTTTTTAAAAAACTCATCGTAAGCTTTATCAAATACAATGGATGAAGGCTCATCAAAAACATGCTGTTCATCGACAAGTAATCTCAAAAACTTACCCATTTCATTTGTCCAATTCAACAATGAATTACTTTCAAATCTAATTCCCATACTATCTTATTTGTCCATTACCCGTTACATACCATTTTTCAGTCACTAATTTTTCTAAGGCAAAAGGTCCTCTAGCGTGAAGCTTTTGTGTAGAAATACCGATCTCAGCTCCTAAACCAAATTCTCCACCATCTGTAAATCGCGTGGAGGCATTGGCATACACTGCAGCGGCATCCACAGCATTCATAAATCGTTCCAATTTTTCCGAATCATTGGAGACAATACATTCTGAATGACGGGAGGAATAAGTAGCAATGTGCGTCAAAGCCTGTTCCAGTCCGTTTAATATTTTAATTGAACATTTAAGATCTAAAAATTCACGCCCAAAATCAACTTCATTTGCTTGTTGCAAATAAGGATATCCCAATCGCTCTAAAATAGCATAACTCCGTTCATCAGCAAAAACTTCCACCCGCTCCTTTTCAAAGGGAACGATAATTCCATCTAAAAATGAATCAGCAATCTCTTCATCTAATAATATCGTATCCAATGCATTGCAAACAGAAGGTCTGGATATTTTTGCGTTAGCAACAATAGCAACAGCCTTATCGATTGTTGCTGATTGCTCTACATAGGTATGACACACCCCAGCACCTGTTTCAATAACGGGAACTTTAGCATGCGCACGAACAAAATCAATCAATGATTGCGAGCCTCGGGGGATAATAATATCCACAAATTTTGTTGCCGTAAGTAATTCTTGTACAAATTTCCGGTCTGTTGGCAGTAATTGAACAATATTTGGGTTTAAATGATGCTGAATCAAAACTTTTTGAATGATCTCAACCAATATCTGATTTGTATGAAAAGCATCCGTGCCACCCCGCAACAGACAAACATTGCCCGAGCGAATACATAATGCAGCCACATCAATAGTCACATTCGGTCTAGACTCATATATAACCGCGACTACCCCCAAAGGAACTGCTTTCTTTTCCAACAATAAACCATTATCCAAAACCTGCTGGTTTAATAACTTTCCGGAAGGATCAGGAAGTTTAGCAACATCCAACACACTTTTTGCCAAAGCCTCTATCCTTTCGGCATTCAAAACCAACCGATCCCTTTTCGGATCATCTGCATCTAATAATTTCAGATCTTTTTCATTTTCAAATAGAATAGCAGTAACCCGTGCTCGCAATATCTCTGCCAGATCAGTTAAAATATGTGCTTTTGTATCTGAATCCAATTGATTTATATCCCTTGTTGCAGCCAATGCTGCTTCTAATTGCTCTGTGATATTTTCCATATTATAACAATACGATATCATCAGCATGTGCTAAGATAATATCTTTACGTTTTACATTCTTCATTAAATCGCCCATATCCCACTTAGATTTAGCAACAGCAATGATTTGATCATCTTCGTCAAAAATATGGAACACTTCACCTTCCTCAAACTGTTCAACACAGGTTTTAACACCAACAAGTAAGAGACTTTTTCGTTGCAAAAGTGCCTCTACAGCACCTCTATCAATAATTACTTTACCCTTAATTAAACTTCCACTTGCTAACCATTTATTGCGGGAAGAAACCTTTTTAGGTTGTGCCATGCAGATCGTACCCGTTTGACCTTCGATCGCTTTCAGCAAGGCATTTTCAGTTTGCATGCTAAAAATAACAGCCCGTATCCCCATCTGATTAGCCAACCGTGCAAAATTTAATTTTGACGTCATACCACCAAGACCGACAGAAGACTTATCTGTTCTTGCTAAAGAAAGTGCCGCCTTATCGATCACTTTTAATTCGGGGATAACTATTCCTTCCGAATCCATAACTCCGGGTACCGAAGTTGTAAATAAAATTTGCTCAGCACCAAAGCCAACTGCAATCAAAGTCGCCAACTCATCATTATCAGAAAATTTCAATTCTTTATTACTCACCACATCATTTTCATTGGCAATAGGAATAATGTTATTTTTCCATAAAGTTTCGTAAGTATTTTTCAATTGCACAAATTGATTCCTATTTGCAAAATGCTGACGCTCACATAAACTTTGAGCTAAAGCAATTTTAAAGGGTCGAAAATAAGTACTATAAATTTGCAATAACAAAGGATTACCAATAGCTGCTGCAGCCTTTCTTTCTGACAAAGTCCCCGAATACCGTGTCAAAAACTTTTTTCCTGCCGCAACTGCTCCTGAAGAAACCAGAACGACATTATATTTCTGTTGTATTTGAGCAACCTGTCTTGCAATCTCCAATACGATCCGTTCATCTACCTCCCCGTCCGCTGTCGTAATAGAAGCTGAGCCAAACTTGATAACAACAATTGGCTTTTTCATATATTTTTTTGTGTTTATTTTGTTTAGGTAATTACTTATTCTTATAAAAATAAAGAAGCGTTTTGACAAAAGAAAGGTTTATGAAAAATTATCTACCAAAAAGGTATATTTTATATGGTACAATTTGTGTAGGAATACTCTCAATTCAAAACACCATCATATATGAATCGTTTACTTAACAGTATCATGGTTGCTTCGCTTTTGTTCGTTTCATGCCAACAAAAGAACAAGGAGGCTGCCCAATCCAAAGAAACAGCGACAGTGGGCGGTGATAAAGACAAGCACGGCTGTATCGCCAGTGCAGGATACAATTGGTCAACTTTAAAAGATAGCTGTGTTAGGCCTTTTGAACAGATACAATTGGATATCGTTAATAATTCAGATAGCTATGAAACAGCGGCATTTCTGATTATTGATGATAAGAAACATGCCGCAGAGGTTTTTCTAAAAGAAAGCCCAGAAAGCATTGTCTTAAAACACGTCAAAGAATATGAATATGAAAATCAGGATTACAAGTTAATTCAGGATCAGCATTGCTGGACATTAATTAAAGGCGACAAAACTTTATATAAAAAAAAAGAATAAAAAAAGGGCTTAAGCCCTTTTTTTATTTAAATCGTTCATCAAATATTTTCTCTAGGGAGAACATCTCATCTCTAAGTTTAGCGGCTTCTAAGAAGTCCATTTCTTTGGCTGCCTTTTCCATTTTCTTACGAACTGTATCGATCGCTTTTTTAAGCTCTTTCTCACCTAGGTATTGTAACACCGGATCTGCGGCAATGGCTACCGAAGGATCTGGCTCAACATATATCTTTGGCTCCAGTCCATTGAAATCAGCGACCGAGGTTTGCTCCATAATCTCCTCTTTAGTTTTTCCGACAGTTCGAGGCGTAATATGATGTTCTTCGTTATATTTCATTTGTTTCTCACGACGGCGGGTAGTCTCATCAATAGTAGCAGCCATACTATCCGTCATCCGATCTGCATACATGATCACACGCCCTTTGTCATTACGCGCAGCACGACCGATTGTCTGAATCAATGATCTCTGAGAACGCAAAAAACCTTCCTTATCAGCATCCAATATCGCGACTAATGTTACTTCAGGTAAATCAAGACCTTCCCTCAATAAGTTGACCCCTACCAGAACATCAAATTCACCAAGACGCAATCCTCTTAAAATTTCGACCCGTTCCAATGTCTTTACCTCAGAGTGAATATACCTAACTTTTATATGCAGCTTAGTCATATATTTGGTTAACTCTTCTGCCATACGCTTCGTCAACGTTGTCGCTAACACACGTCCACCGGCTTTAATGGCCTTATCTGCTTCCTCAAGGAAATCATCCACCTGATTAATCGCTGGATGAACTTCAATAATCGGATCTAACAACCCTGTCGGCCGTATAACTTGCTCAACAAAAACACCTTCCGTCTGCTGTAACTCGTAATCTCCCGGTGTTGCAGAAACATAAATCGTCTGATTCGTCAAAGATTCAAATTCAGGGAAATTCAAAGGCCTATTGTCAAGCGCTGCCGGTAACCTAAAACCATGTTCTACCAAAGCAATTTTTCTGGAACGGTCTCCACCATACATGGCCCGTAATTGCGGAATCGTTACATGACTTTCGTCTATAACAAGTAAATAATCTTCGGGAAAATAATCCAGTAAACAGAAAGGACGCATCCCAGGCTCACGACCATCAAAAAACCGCGAATAATTTTCAATTCCGGAACAATAGCCAAGCTCTCGCATCATCTCCAGATCGTAATTAACACGTTCTTCCAGACGTTTCGCTTCCAGCATCTTACCTTCCTCTTCCAACTGTGTTCTACGTTGCACCATCTCTTCTTGAATTGCCCAGATCGTTGAAGTAAACTTTTCCTTTGGTGTTACAAAGAGTGTTGCAGGAAAAAGAGCTAGATCTTCCATTCTACTTAAGGTCTTTCCTGTTACCGGATCGATTTCACTCAACTCATCAATCTCATCACCAAAAAATGATACGCGAATGGCAAAATCCAAATAGGCTGGGAAAATATCTACTGTATCTCCCTTTACACGAAAAGTACCTCTCTTAAATTCAGTCGTCGTACGCGCATACAAGATCTCAACCAAGCGATGCAAAAATGCGTTACGGGAAATCACTGTCCCAACAGCAAATCGAAAAATCGACTTGGAGAAATCTTCAGGATTACCCATACCATAAATACAGGAAACAGAAGATACAACAATAACATCACGCCTTCCCGACATCAGTGCCGTTGTAGTAGCAAGACGTAATTTCTCAATCTCTTCATTGATCGCTAAATCTTTCTCAATATACGTATTCGATGACGCGATAAAAGCTTCCGGCTGATAGTAGTCGTAGTAAGAGACAAAATAATTGACAGCATTGTCAGGAAAAAACTGCTTAAACTCTCCGTAAAGCTGAGCTGCTAATGTTTTATTATGGCTGAGTATTAAAGTCGGTTTCTGTGTTTGCTGAATCACATTCGCCACTGTAAACGTTTTTCCAGATCCAGTCACCCCTAAGAGGGTTTGGTATTGTTCTCCTTCGTTTAAACCCTGCACCAATTCTTTGATTGCAGTAGGTTGATCTCCAGTAGGCTTATATTCAGACGTAAGTTGGAACTTCATAAAATCTTATTCAAGTAATACAAATTTAATCAAAATAAATGAGGCATTTATATTATTCAATGAGTCTGCTATTCACAACTATTTTTCCGTTTAAACAAACAATAAGTAATAATATTTGTGTAAATTGGTATAATCACTAAAATCTACACGATATGCTCAATATCCTCAGCACACAGAACAGCATCGCAAATCAATACATTGCCGAACTACGTGATGTCAACATTCAGAAAGACCGCATGCGCTTCCGGCGCAATCTAGAACGCCTTGGGGAAATATTTGCCTATGAAATCAGTAAAACACTGACTTATGCACCTGTAGATGTAGAAACTCCATTGGGTGTTGCAAATACGCAGATGCTCCTTGATCAACCCGTTTTGGCAACTATTCTGCGAGCAGGATTACCCTTACATCAAGGTTTGTTGAATGTTTTCGATCACTCGGACAGTGCATTTATTGCGGCCTATCGTCACACCAAGAAAAGTGGTGAATTTGAAATCCATAAAGAATATGTAAACACCCCAAATCTGGATAACAAAATTGTCATTGTTGCCGATCCGATGCTAGCCACCGGAAAAAGCGCAGTACTATGCTGTAAGGATCTTTTAAATGATTATGCAATTAGAGAATTACATATTGTTATTGCCATCGCTTCCGAAGAAGGTATTAGACATGTGCAGGCATTCTTACCCAAAGCGACAATATGGGTCGGAGCAGTAGATAATGAACTGACAAGCAAAGCGTACATTGTACCCGGTTTAGGCGATGCGGGAGACCTTGCTTTTGGAAATAAGCATTAGTCTTTTAATAATTTAGTAGTAAAAACTTAATACAGAGCATCGCTCTTAACACATTATATATCAGTAAATTTAAACAACAAAATGAAATACGCACATACACAAACTAACTTATCTTTATATGACTTGGCAAAAATACAATGGCGAAAGCATCAAGACATCCATATGGGATGCTGTTGAAACCAACATCTTAAAAGAAATAGATCTAGGCAATAAGCTCAAAGTCTATATCGGGACAGATTCACAGATTAAAAGAGGAACTATTGATTTTGCAACCGTTATTGTTTTCCTCCGAGAACACCGAGGCGGATTTATGTTCGTACATAAAGATAAAAGAAATCACCTGATGGGCATTAAAGAACGGATGCTCCTCGAAGTTCAAAAATCCATCGACGTTGCTTATGCACTTTGTCCACTCCTAGAGCAATACCAAGTCGATTTGGAAGTCCATGCAGACATTAATACCAACCCTAATTTTCAATCTAATGTCGCATTAAAAGAAGCCATGGGTTACATTATGGGAATGGGTTTTGTGTTCAAGGCAAAACCAGAATCATTTGCCAGTACGACTTGTGCAAACAAGCAAGTACAATAAATGAAAATAGTGACTGAGCACCTTAAAGATCGTTCGATACGATAGCTCTAATAGTTCGCAATTCATCTTAAAGTGTTGATGTCCTAAAATTACTTTTGGACAAATGAACGGTTTTGCTAAATTCGTATCTTTACTTCTAAAGACATGAGAGCTATGCCAGCAATTATACAGCAGATTATACAACAATTTGCCCAGACGACCATGCTTGAATGGATCGGTACCATCACCGGTTTTTTATGTGTCTATCTCGCCGCTAAACAACATATCCTTAATTGGCCCATCAGCGTAATCAGTGTGGTGACCTATGGCTATATTTTCTATCATAGTAAATTATATGGGGACGCCGTATTACAACTCTATTTTTTAGTTACAGCCATTTATGGCTGGTATTATTGGTCAAAGAAAATCAGAGAAAACGATAAGCCTATTGTCTCCTTTACAAAACGTGAAATGCTGTTCACGATAATTACTATCGGAATCCTGACTGCTTTGCTTGGCACTTTTCTACAAAAGCTGACTGATTCAGACGTTCCATATGCAGATGGTTTTTGCACTGCCGTAAGCTTTGTTGCACAATTTTTAATGACACGAAAAGTACTGCAAAACTGGCTACTGTGGGTTTTTGTAGATATCTGTTATATTCCACTTTACTTACATAAAGGTTTATTGCTAACGGCGATTCTATATTTTGTATTTGCCGTGATTGCTTGGGGAGGCTATAGAGACTGGAAGTCCACTTATCGTACTTTTATGCAATAATGTCCAAACAAGATGCCTAACTTTATGCGCACAAATGAGTACATCAAATCCAGAATTAATGAAGATAGCTGTCGTTGGACCTGAATCAACAGGTAAATCAACGATTGCTCAGGCTATAGCAAGACATTTCAACACGGTTTGCGTTCCTGAATTTGCACGTGAATATTGTAAAAACTTGCATAATGAATACACCCTGCAAGATGAAGTTAATATGTATTATGGACAAATCGCGCTTGAAGACACTTTAATACCTTTAGCCTATAATAATATGTTGCTATGTGATACAACGATATTGACTGTCAAAATCTGGTGTGATCATCTCTTTGGTGATACACCTCAGGAAGTAAAAAACGAAATACAACAACGACCATATGACCTTTTCTTACTCATGGATATCGACCTACCATGGGAGGAAGATCCATTACGCGATTTCCCGGAGCAACGTGAACACTTTATGGAAGTGTGGAAACAGGAATTAAATCAACTCAATGCGCGATATGCCATTATTTCCGGATTAGGAGCTGAACGTTTTGAAAATGCACTTAAGGCGATTAAAAGCAAATAACTTTTTTGCCATTTGTATTAAACTGATATCGAAGCTCGTTTATAATTCATAGACTCCGGTTATAGAAATGTCAAAAGTAATATTGATCATAAAAAAGATTTTATCTTGGTAGCACCGCAAAATAAATCGTATTGTAACCTACAATAGGCTAGAGAAGAGCTACAAAAATCAATAGTTATCCATCCTCATGTCACAAAAGCTTTGGAATGGCAAAAAGAAATGAGATAAAAATAAGAAAGGCGATCTCTAATCAAGATCGCCTTTCTTATTTTTAACAAAGTGAATACTAGTAACGGTAAGCTTCCGCTTTAAACGGACCGTCAACTGTAACACCAATATAAGAAGCCTGCTCTTCAGTCAACACATCCAGTTCAACACCGATATGCGCTAAATGTAAACGAGCAACTTTCTCATCCAAATATTTTGGAAGTGTGTACACTTTATTCTCATAAGCAGCCGTATTCGTCCATAATTCCAATTGCGCTAACGTTTGGTTTGTGAACGAATTTGACATTACGAATGAAGGATGTCCCGTAGCACAGCCTAAATTCACTAATCTACCTTCTGCTAATAAAATGATATCAACACCGTCAATCGTATATTTATCAACCTGAGGTTTAATTTCAATTTTTGTATTACCATAGTTTTCATTTAACCAAGCAACATCAATTTCATTATCAAAGTGACCGATATTACAAACAACCGTTTTGTCTTTCATTGATTTGAAATGCTCAGGACGAACAATATCTTTATTACCTGTAGTCGTAACAACGATATTAGCTTCTTTAACAGCATCAGCAAATTTTTTCACTTCAAATCCTTCCATAGCTGCCTGTAAAGCACAGATAGGATCGATTTCAGTAACGATAACACGAACACCAGCAGAACGTAAAGACTCTGCAGAACCTTTTCCTACATCACCGTAACCCGCTACAACAGCAACTTTACCTGCCAACATCAAATCTGTTGCACGACGGATAGCATCCACTAAAGATTCGCGGCAACCATATTTATTATCAAATTTAGATTTTGTAACAGAATCATTAACATTGATAGCTGGTAAATGTAATGTCCCGTTCTTCATACGTTCGTATAAACGGTGAACACCAGTAGTTGTTTCTTCAGACAAACCTTTGATTTCAGCGATCAATTCTGGATATTTATCAAACACCATATTTGTTAAATCACCACCATCGTCTAAGATCATATTCAACGGTTGACGCTCTTCACCAAAGAATAATGTTTGCTCAATACACCAATTGAATTCTTCTTCGTTCATACCTTTCCAAGCATATACGGGAATCCCAGCAGCGGCAATGGCAGCAGCGGCGTGGTCTTGTGTAGAAAAGATATTACAAGATGACCAAGTCACATCAGCACCCAGTTCAACCAAAGTTTCAATTAAAACAGCTGTCTGAATAGTCATGTGAAGACAACCCGCAATACGCGCACCTTTTAAAGGTTTTGCGGCACCAAACTCAGCACGAAGGCTCATTAAACCCGGCATTTCAGCTTCCGCTAATTCTATTTCTTTACGGCCCCATTCAGCAAGGGTGATTTCCTTAACTTTGTATGGTACGTACGTACTTTCTACTGATGACATATATTATTCTTTTTAAGTTTTAAATTTATTAGCAAAAATACCATTCAATACCTTTAAATCAAAACGTTGAATTTGAAAGCTGTAAAATTCTGACATTGTTTTGAGACTAACGTCTTGACTTAGCTCCTAACAACACTTATATTTGTATGATTAAATTTAAAAAAGAAGATTATGTATCCAGAATATTTAGTAGAACCAATGCGTAAAGAGCTTACAGATGTAGGTTTCGAAGAATTAAAAACTGCTGAGCAAGTTGATGCGGCTATTGCTACAGAAGGAACTGTATTTGTGGTTGTAAACTCAGTATGTGGTTGTGCAGCGGCAAATGCTCGTCCTGCTGCTAAAGCGGCAGTAAAAAATGAAAAACATCCAACTAAATTTGTTACTGTTTTTGCTGGTATGGAAAAAGAAGCTGTTGATAAAGCTAGAAACTATATGTTGCCTTATCCTCCGTCTTCCCCTGCTATGGCATTATTCAAAGATGGCAAATTAGTTCATATGATAGAAAGACATATGATTGAAGGTCGCTCTGCCCAAATGATCGCTGATAATTTAGCAGCTGCATTTGACGAGTACTGTTAATCATTTATTTTGATTTTTGAAAAAGAAAAAGGCTGTTCGAGTTATTCGAATAGCCTTTTTTGATATTATCAAATCATTTGCTTTGCTCAAATGAGCCCTGCAGATTCAAATTAATTTCTTGGAATATAAGTCTTATTACCATTACTATTGATATAGTATTTGCCACCTTCTGGGCCAATATATACATCATGACCATTATACTTCTCTGAAGATAACTTGCCTGCAGTTGCTTTAGTAGGAGTTGCAGTCGATTTTTTCACCTTATTTGTTGAAGCTGTCACATTACTTTTAGCTTTCTCAGTTGATTTAATCGCTTTTTCAGATTCCGCTTTTGATAAAGCGCTTTCGTTCTTAACTGACTGCTTATTTACTTCCTTCGCTTTTATTGCTTCATCCTTCGCTTTTCCGGCAGCTTTAGTAGCTTTAACGGCATCTGATTTAGCGACCTTACTTTCTTTTTCAGCGACCTGTTTTGTACTTGCAGCATTCTCCTTTACTTTTTCCGAAGCTTTTACCGTTTTAATTGCGGAAACCTTCTCCTTTTTAGCTGTCTCTTTTGCTTTTACGGTATTATCCTTCACCGCTTTCTCTGTTTTTTTAACAGCCTTGTTTGGAGTAGTTTCTTGTGCAGTACTCATGGTAATACCAAACACAGAAACAAATGCAGCTAATGCTGCCATTTTTTTAAAATAATTTAAGGTATTCATAACCCAATATATTTAAGTGTAAAACTAGTTTTAAAAATCAAAACAAATGCCAAAACTCCTTAACAACAAGCACGTTAACAGATATTTAACGTTACTAATGGTTAATAAAAAAAGGGTTTTATGAGATCAGTCATAAAACCCTTTAATCTGGTTCTTTATTTACCTGGTGGCTTAGCTTTAGGCATCATTTTATTACCCTTTCTGTCAGGAGTCTTTTTTCCTGCAGTTGAATCCTTTGCCGCCTCAGGATTTTCTTTAACCGGTGCTGCTGGCTTCACCTTTGGTTCCGATTTTTTCACAGGATGCGTCTGTTGCGCAGATACTGAGGCTGCTCCATAAACCAATAAAAAGGCAACGATAGCTGCAGTTATTCCTGAAAATTTTATTGCTTTCATAATAGAAGATAGCGTTAGTTTATTTTGATAAGAATCGCTCAAACCAAGTGCCACAAAACAATCCCAAAATTATTTAACACACTTACTTACAATAAATTAAAATCAAAAATCATTTATTATTGTATTATAATAATTATGATTACAGGTAATGAAATTATTTTTAAACAGAAATCTGTAAAATATTAAAACTGTATGTTTTAACCTCCATACTTCATGCACATATCCTTATATTCATACACATCATTCAATCTCCTTAACAACTGGTGTATTCTCCTTCTTTATTTTTCGAACTTTTAAATACAATAGAACAAATGAAAGAATAAAACAAACAACAGTTGTCAAAGCCAGCGCTAAGATCGAGGACTTCACATTTGCAACTGCCCCCTGTTCTATCACTAACACCCGGAAGATCTCTAAATAATGTGTCAGCGGAATCAATTTAGAGATATAGACTACCCAATCAGGCATCTGGCTCAAAGGCCACGTAAAGCCGCTCAAGATAAAGCTTGGTGTAGCGATAACCATGAGTATCTCGGTTGCTTTAAGTTGACTCGGAATAATAATACTCACCAGTATACCGATAAAACTAACTGCGAGTAAGAAGAATACAGTTCCTAATAAAAACGGACCAATTGGTATTTCAAGAGGCATTCTATAAAAAAGTGAAAAACCATAATAAAGAAAATAAATACCTACGGACATGATCAAAAAAGGAGCTATTTTCACTAAAATCAGCAGTAGCACATTAGACGATTTAGTTACTAACTCCTTAAATGTTCCCTTTTCAAACTCTGATGCAAAACTTAATGCCAAAGCTAACATCATCACTTGTTGTAATACAGTTAATAGCACGCCCGGAAGCATGAAATATAAATAGTTTCCGCTTTTAATATGCTGTTTAATGATTGTAGTTTTAAAAGGTTCATATTGCTGATTGGCTACGTACCCCGGGACACCTTTCTTCTGCTGTGCTTTAATCTGAATCCCGGCTTTTAATGTTGCTGCACAGACATTCGCCGCCATGCTCGCATAATTAGAAGTTAATGTATTGGCTGCATTGACAAAGAGCGTCAACTCCGTAGAACGGTTATAGTTCACATCCGAATCAAAATTCTTTGGAATCTGTACCACAACGGTTGCTTCATGTTTCAATGCCTCTTGTTTTGCATTAAAAGCATCTGGCAAAACTGCTGCAACATAAATCACCTCACTCTCATTAAACATTGTGATCAGTTGCTTGCTTAGCGGACTTCTGTCTTGATCTACAACGATAATAGGTAGATGAGTCACTTTACCCTTTTGATAAACTGCACCAATTAACACCCCATATAAAATAGGTGCGCCCACAAAAAGCATCAATAACACTTTATTTTGAAAAAAGAGCCTAAATTCTCGTTTTAATAAGGATAAGAATGTGCGCATAATACTTATTTTGTGTTATCAAGATGAAGAATAAACGTCGCCTTAGTCAATAATTTATCCGAACCAACTTTTTGCACAGGTTTCAATTTTACCTCAAACAAAGATTCCTGCTGTTCAAAATCGGGATAAGCCGTAGCAATATTCGCATAAGAACTCAATGTTTTAATGGAAACCACCTCAGCTTCTATTTTTTTATTATCTAAATATGGAAATGAAAGCTGCTGCTTACTTCCTACTATCAGGTTATGTAACTGCTTTTCAGGAATTGTAACCCGGAAATAGGTACCATCCACCAAGTAACCAGAAATTAAGCTATATCCCGCCAAAGCAAGTTCCCCGACTTTTAAATTTATGGTTTCAATTGTCATATTTTGAGGCGCGATGATAAAACGTTCCTTCGTTGCAACATCCACTTCGGATACCGCCCCTATTGCTCTCTCCTTTTGCCCCAAAGCCATTTTCTGCTGTTCTATTCGTGCACCGTTTTCAGCATCCGCAAGTTCGGCCTGAACAGCTAAATATTGATTCTTTGCCCCTTGAAATTTCATATAAACTTCATCGTACTGCTGTTGAGCAACCAAAGAGTCCTTAATGAGGTTTTGCATTCTATTCAGTGATTTTTGTGCAAATTCATATTGCTCACGCAACCCATCACGCTTCGCTCGCAATTGCTTCAACTGATTATCTGTTGCTCCTTTTACAGCCATTTTGTATTGCGCTTCAGCAGACTCAAGAGCCCCTTTAGCTTGAATAGATTTGGCTTCAACCTCTGGAAACTCCAAAATCATTAAGGTGTCGCCAGCCTGCACAACATCGCCCTCACTCACTAAAATCTGATGTATTTTTCCAGGAATCTTGGTCGTTACAGCAATCTGATCCCGCTCAATCTTTCCCTCAAAAGTTTTTTTAAGAGGAGCTTCATTGCTACAGCTTTGCATTAATGCCGCGATTCCAAGTATAGATATATATTTTCTCATAATTATTTCACTAATGATTGATAAAGACTTCCTTGTGATTTTAATAATTCTAAAACAGCAGTACGCTGTAATAAAAGTTGATTATAAAAACTAAGTGACTGCTTGTAAAGCTCATTTTCTGCACTTAACCTTTCCGTTACATCTATTAATCCAGCTTCAAATTGCTTTGATGCCAATGAAAGATTATTATTTGCAATTTTTATCTGCTGTTCATGCACCGCCATTTTTTTCATCGACAACTGGTAATCCGAATTTGTCTTACGTTGCAGCAACATTAATTTATCCCGCGTATCATTCCATTTATTCTGATTCATAACCAGATCCAGATTTGCTTTTTTGATATTATTTCGATGTTGATTTCCATCAAATACATCCCACTTAACACCAACCCCTACAGCAAAACCCGGTGCCATCTGAAAATGATTAGCACTTAAATTAAGATCACCGGCAAGCGGTACATCTTTGAATTTGAACTTTGTGTCAAAGGCGTTGAAATAAAAAGCACTACCAAAAGCAAAAATCTGTGGTAATTTTGCTCCCTTTTCTTTTTTCAGTACATACTCGTACGCACGTTGAGAACTTGCCAAAGCTTGCATTTCCTTCCTGTTCTCTACAGCAGGTTGTACCGGATCTACAATCGCTAGTTCCAATGGATAACTCACTGTCTTAAGACTATCTAGAGGCATTTTAGTCAATTCCTCCAATTTAAAATATAAGAGTTCACGACTATTGGTCGATTCGGCTTTCTTACTTTCTAACTCCAGCATAGCCAATTTAATTTTATCACGATCGTAAGGTATAGCCAAACCATTCTCGATCGCTTTTACTACTTTAAGATGCTCCTTATTCAATCTTTTCTCCGAATCAGCAATCAAAGCATCAACTTCTTTCAATAACATGATCTGGTCGAAAGTCTGCACCACTTCCTGAGCAAGCCCCTCATAACCGGCTTCGGTCATCAGCTGCTGTGCTTTATACTTTTCATCCAAAGCTTTTTTCCCATTCGTAATCTGTAGACCACTAAAGATAACCTGTGTCGCATTTACACCTGCAAAGCCAACCTGAGAAGAGGTATTAAATTTTTGTGCACCTTCAAAAAGATTCAGTCCCAAGATCGGAAGGGTTTTTGTCGGAAGATCTAATTCTCCACTAGCATTGAGATATCCATACATACCCATAGCAGATATGTGGGGTAATAACTTTCCGCTCACAGAATTCTTATCTAAAAGGGTTTTCTGATTTTCTAAATAACTATTCTTAATATCGCTATTATTCTGTATTGCCTTTTGAATAAATTCTTTTAGCTGGGGACTAATACCTTGCTGTCCAAACGTTGTATTTTGAAACAGAAAAGGCATTAAAAACATAAAGCATGAAATCTTTTTAACTAACATATTCATAACTCGCATAAGGGTCGATTAGTATATTAAGTAACAATACAAAGATGCGTATGTTTTACGATTTAATTTTTAAGATATCTTAAAAAGGAAAAAATTAATCAAGTTGTCCTCTTATTACCGATAAAGTCTGTTGCGACATCCCTAAATATGAGGCAATATGTCCTAGAGAAGCATTTTTAAGAAGTTCCGAATTTTCTGTTAATAGTAATTGGTATCGTTCCATAGCCGTTTGAAACTGCATATTATAAAACCGATTGGAGAAACTGATCACCGAATCGAGTAAAACTTTTTGAATGATCTGATTCACAACAATGTGAGTCTTTGCTAATTCCAAAATATGTTGAAAAGGTATGAATGAAATTTTACATGTGGTCAAGGCCTGAAAACCAAATAAAGAAGGTTTTTGATAGAAAACACTCTCTATACCTGTACTAAATGTATTGGGTCCAAAGAAATAATGTGTAATATCCTTACCATTCTTATAGTAGAAGATCCGTGTTAAGCCAGATTCTACAAAATAAATATATTTTAAGTAGCTATCAGGTTCAAAAATTATATCTCCTTTATAAAATTCCTTTGTTTCAATAATCTGAGAAAACAACAACATTAAGTCGTCATCAATAAGATATAAGGTTTTGAAATGTTCCAATGCAGTCATAACTTAAATATGCCAATTTTAAATCAAAAAACCACAAAAAAAGCCCTTACTATTTATAGTAAAGGCTTTTCTAACATATATTTTTTCTTCTATTGCATATCAAACAAATGTTTTTCTGCATGATAAGAAGATCTCACTAATGGACCTGATTCAACATATTTGAATCCCATTTTTAAACCAATTTCTTTATATTTATCAAACTGCGCAGGTGTAACCCACTCCACTACAGGGTGATGAGCCTTAGTCGGCTGTAAGTATTGACCTATTGTTAAAATATCAACCCCTACATTAAATAAATCTTGCATTGTCTCAATAACATCTTCCTCAGTCTCTCCAAAACCAAGCATTATACCCGATTTGGTACGCAGACCAGCTTCAGAAATACGACGAAGACATTCTAATGAACGATCATATTTTGCTTGAATACGCACTTCACGAGTCAAACGTCTTACGGTTTCAATATTATGAGATACAACCTCTGGACGAACAGCAAGCACGCGATCAAGATTTTCCCATTGTCCTTTAAAATCAGGAATCAAAGTCTCTAAAGTAGTTGTAGGACTTTCTTGACGAATAGCATTGATTGTTTCTGCCCAAATGATAGAACCCCCATCTTTCAAGTCATCACGATCGACAGAAGTAATGACACAATGTTTCACCTGCATCAGTTTAACCGAATTAGCAACTCGCGCTGGTTCATCCAGTTCAACAGCTTTGGGACGCCCCGTTGATACAGCGCAAAACGAACACGAACGTGTACAAATATTGCCTAAAATCATGAATGTAGCAGTTCCTGCACCCCAACACTCACCCATATTAGGACAGTTTCCACTCTCACAGATCGTATGTAGCTTATGCTCGTCTACTAGTCCTCTTACATGTCTATATTCTTTACCAACTGGCAATTTTACACGCAACCAATCTGGCTTACGCTGTGTTTGTGTTGCAGGGATAACTGGAAGTTCAATCATGATGCAAAGTTAATGATTATAAATGTAATTTTTTATCGACATTTTGTTTGAATACTATCATAATAACCATTGTCACCACATATCATACAGTTGAACGTATTGTTTTTTTTATGATATTTGTAAAACATCATATTAAATACCAATTCACATGCGATTTAGCCATTCAGTAACTTTGGTACTTTTAGCGGGACTTTTACCCCTAAAAATATTTGCTCAGCAAAATTTTGACTTAATACCGAAACCCAGCAGTCTTACACTAGCAGTTGGTTCTTATCAAATTCCAGCTTTTCCAAAAGTTTATGTTTCAGAAGAATTCATAAATGCCAGTCAGTTACTAACGGAACATCCGGCTATAACATCTATTACGACCGAAATTGTAAAAAAGATTAAGAAAGCACCCAAAGAAGGAATTCGCATCTTAAAAGCTGAGGAAACAGATAAACTAGATAAAGCAGCCTATCGCATCGGTATTACTGATAAAGGAATTGTTATCCTAGCTCATGAAGTTGCCCCTGTCATCAATGCCATTTACACACTTGTTCAACTCGGCTACTTACAGGACGATCCTGCTCAGATAAATGCTGTGGATATCGAAGATCAACCAAGTTTTTTATATCGCGGATTACATTTAGATCCTTCACGTCATTTTATTCCTTTCCCTATTATGAAGAAATTTGTAGATGTTATGGCTCTCTACAAATTGAATAATCTGCACTGGCATTTGACTGATGGAGCGGGATGGAGATTAGAGATTAAGAAATACCCAGAATTAACCAATAAAGCGGCGTGGCGCACACATGTAAAATGGAAAGACTGGTGGAACAATGGCCGTCAATATGTGGATGCAGGAACTCCAAATGCAAGTGGTGGATTCTATACACAGGATCAAGCCCGAGAACTCGTAGCCTATGCCGCGCAACGGGGGATTAATGTCATTCCTGAAGTTGAAATGCCTGGACACTCTGAAGAAGTTTTAGCCATTTACCCCGAATTATCCTGCTCCGGTAAACCGTATACACAATCTGAATTCTGTGTCGGTAATGAGAAAACTTATGAGTTTTTAAAAAATGTACTGGATGAAGTTATTGCCATATTTCCTTCACCTTACATTCATATTGGAGGAGATGAGGCCGATAAGAAACATTGGAAAACCTGTCCTAAATGTCAAGCTTTAAAAGCAAAAGAAGGTTTAAAATCTGAAGAAGAACTTCAAAGTTACTTGATTAAACAGATGGATGAATATGTCCAATCTAAAGGTCGTAAAATTATCGGCTGGGACGAAATCTTAGAAGGAGGATTGACAAAAGGTGCTACTGTGATGAGCTGGAGAGGCGAATCAGGAGGTATCAATTCGGCCAATGCGGGACACGATGTCATCATGACCCCAGGATCCCACCTTTATTTTGATTCATACCAAACGGACCCTAGAACGCAACCTGAAACAATTGGCGGATACCTTCCTATCAGTAAAGTCTATGAATACAACCCTATTCCAGCTGCTATTCAGCAAGATAAAATTAAGCATGTTTTAGGTGCTCAGGCAAATTTATGGGCAGAATATATGCCTAATTATCAACAACTAGAATATATGGCTTTTCCAAGAACATTAGCTTTAGCTGAAGTTGTCTGGACAAAAGCTGATCTAAAAAATTGGCCGAACTTCCATAAAAGACTGCAATCACACTATAAAATTTTACAGCACTTCGATATCAATTATTATCGACCATCGTACAATGTAAAAGCTTCCGTAGATTTTGATGCAAAGAAGGCCTCAAATACGGTAACATTAACGACCGAACAATTACATGCAGATAATATCCGATTTACGATAGATGGATCAAAACCCACTTATCAAGCAACCCCTTATAACAATTCATTTGATCTCTCTGTTCCTACGATTGTTAAAGCAGCTTACTTTTTAGATTCAACTCAGGTCGGACCCATCGAAACGATCCAACTGGATGTTCATAAAGCAATAGGAAAAGCTGTTTCTTATACAAATAAATGGGACGATGGATATCCTGCACAGAAAGAACTGACATTAACAAACGGTGTTAAAGGCGGGTTAACATACCAAGATGGGCAATGGCAAGGATTTTTAAAAGATCTTGATGTTGTTGTTGATTTCGAGCGACGTGAAGAGATCAATAGTGTTGCCATGAATTTCATGCAGATTACAGGTCCTGGCGTATATATGCCTGGAGAATTTAAAGTTTTATTATCCGAAAATGGTCGAACTTTCAGAGAGGTCGGTATCGTACAGAACGACGTTTCTGATCAAGACCCAACCTTAACTTTCAAACGGTTTGAATTGAAATTAGCGAAGCCTCAACAAGCACGTTTTGTACGTGTCGTAGCAACAAATCCGAAAAAAGGATTTCTATTTGCGGATGAGCTGATTGTCTATTAAATAATGCATTCTTTACAGAGAGCAGCGGTATTAAAAAAATGTGCTGCTGCTCTCTTTTTGACTATCCTCCCGTACATAAATGATTTATCTGAAAATAAATATCGGAAAATCAAATAAAATAATGTAATTTTGCACTCCGACAAAGCGGTCGGAATATACTCTTCTCGAAGCGCATTTTTGATTGTCTTTGTTCATACTTTGAAATTTTATTTTTTGAACTAGATATAATGCCAAGAAACACCTCCATTAAATCGGTTTTAATCATTGGATCAGGTCCAATTGTAATTGGTCAAGCCTGTGAATTTGATTATTCGGGATCTCAAGCAGCCCTTTCTCTAAAAGAAGAAGGCATTGAAGTTTCCATCATCAACTCGAACCCTGCAACGATTATGACTGATAAAGTCATTGCAGACCACGTTTATTTACTTCCTTTAACTGTAGAAAGTATTGAAGAAATTCTTAAAGAACAAAAGATTGACGCCGTTCTACCTACTATGGGTGGCCAAACAGCGTTAAACTTATGTATCGAAGCTTCAAACATCGGACTATGGGAAAAATACGACGTTAAAGTTATCGGTGTTGATGTTGCTGCAATTGAAAAAACAGAAAACCGTGAAGAGTTCCGTCAATTAATGATTGATATCGGTGTAGGTGTAGCACCTTCGAAAATCGCTAACTCTTTCTTAGAAGGTAAAGAAGCAGCGCAAGAAATTGGTTATCCATTAGTGATTCGTCCTTCTTATACCTTAGCTGGTACTGGTGGCGGATTTGTACACTCGAAAGATGAATTCGACGCAGCTCTTAGTAGAGGTTTAAGTGCTTCTCCTACTCACGAAGTATTAGTTGAAAAAGCAGTATTAGGCTGGAAAGAATTCGAATTAGAGTTATTACGTGATACCAATGATAACGTAATTATCATCTGTACTATTGAGAACTTTGATCCGATGGGAATCCATACAGGTGACTCAATCACGGTTGCTCCAGGGATGACTTTATCCGACAAATGCTACCAAGACATGCGTAATCAAGCAATCCTGATGATGCGTTCTATTGGTAACTTTGCAGGAGGTTGTAACGTACAGTTCTCTGTTAATCCGGAGGATGAAGACATCATCGCAATCGAAATCAACCCTCGTGTATCTCGCTCTTCAGCATTAGCATCTAAAGCAACGGGTTACCCCATTGCAAAAATTGCTGCTAAATTAGCGATTGGTTACAATTTGGATGAATTACAAAACCAAATCACAAAAACTACGTCAGCTTACTTCGAGCCAACTTTAGATTATGTAATCGTAAAAGTACCTCGTTTCAACTTTGATAAATTCAAAGGAGCAAATACAGAATTAGGTTTGCAGATGAAAGCGGTAGGTGAAGTAATGGCAATCGGCCGTACTTTTATCGAAGCACTTCAAAAAGCATGTCAATCATTAGAAACAAACCGCGCAGGTTTAGGAGCTGATGGTCGTCAATTACGCAATTTAGAAGAGATCATGCATAGCCTTGAGCATCCAAGTGGTGATCGTCTGTTTCATATCAAAGATGCGTTTGAATTGGGGGTACCATTGGAATCTATCCGCAAAGCAACCCGTATCGATAAATGGTACTTAGTACAAATCCAAGAATTAGTAGCCTTAGAAACAGAACTTCGCCGCTACCAATTGAACAATATTCCAAAAGACTTCTTCATGACCTTGAAACAAAAAGGTTATTCAGATATCCAAATCTCTTGGTTATTAGGAAATGTAACGGAAGATGAAGTATACGACCGCCGTAAGGCATTAGGTATTAGCCGTGTTTACAAAATGGTTGATACTTGTGCTGCGGAATTCCCTGCGCAAACACCATACTACTACTCTACTTTTGAAGAAGAAAACGAATCAGTAGCTTCTGATAAGAAAAAAATCGTTGTATTAGGCTCAGGTCCTAACCGTATCGGTCAAGGTATCGAATTTGATTACTCTTGTGTACACGGTTTATTGGCCGCTAAAGAAGCAGGATTCGAAGCAATCATGGTTAACTGTAACCCAGAGACAGTTTCAACGGACTTCAACATGGCTGATAAATTATACTTTGAGCCAGTATTCTGGGAACATGTTCGCGAAATTATTGAATTAGAGAAACCAGTAGGTGTTATCGTTCAATTAGGTGGTCAGACAGCTCTTAAAATGGCTGATCAATTAGAAGCACTTGGTGTTAAGATCATCGGAACAGATTTCCAAAATATGGATTTAGCTGAAGATCGCGGTCGTTTCTCAGATCTATTGAAATCTTTGGATATTCCTTATCCTAAGTATGGTGTAGCTGAGTCGGCAGAAGAAGCAATCAAAGTTGCGAACGAAGTTGGATATCCAGTTCTTGTTCGTCCATCATATGTACTAGGTGGTCAAGGAATGAGCATCGTGATCAACGATGATGACTTAGAGAAAGCAGTCGTTAACTTATTGAAAAACCTTCCTGGAAACCGTGTCCTAATTGACCACTTCTTGGATCGTGCTGAAGAAGCAGAATCTGATTCCATCTGTGATGGTGAAGATGTACACATCATTGGTATGATGGAACACATCGAACCTGCAGGTATCCACTCTGGTGACTCTTACGCAGTACTACCTCCATTTAGCTTATCACAAGCTGTACAAGATAAAATGGCAGAGTATTCGATCAAATTAGCGAAAGCATTAGATGTAAGGGGGCTATTAAATATTCAATTCGCCGTGAAAGGTGAAAATGTCTATGTAATCGAAGCAAACCCACGTGCATCTCGTACAGTTCCTTTTATCGCTAAAGCATACGATGTACCTTACATCAACATCGCAACAAAAATCATGTTAGGCGTAAACAAATTGAAAGATTTCAAAATCGAGCGCAAATTACAAGGTTGGGCAATCAAAGAACCTGTATTCTCGTTCTCTAAATTCCCTGAAGTTGATAAACAGTTAGGTCCAGAAATGAAGTCTACAGGTGAAGCTATCCGTTTCATCAAAGATTTAAATGACCCTTACTTTAGAGATTTAGTTGCTAAAAAATCGATGTTCTTATCGAAATAAGCTTAAACTCTTATTGCATAAAAAAGCCTTCTTATTTATTTAAGAAGGCTTTTTTTATAGGATCATATTTGTTCACGAGTTAAATGTCTTTAACGCATCTAAATCCTACATTGTTTGTCGGACTATTAATCTCACCCTTTCCCCGGCTACCTGCTTTATAACGCTCACAATATTGATCATTGCAGAGAAACGATCCACCCCGTTGTACTCGTTTTACAGCCCCCGGTTCATCGGGATCATATGCATCAGTTGGACCTTTAGGATTATCGGCATTACTTTTTGCATAATAATCAGGACGATAAAAGTCAGCGCACCATTCCCAAACATTCCCTTCCATATCATACAGACCGATTGAATTTGCAGGAAAAGCTTTAACTGGCGACGTACCGATGTAACCATCTAACTTCGTATTGAGAACAGGAAACTGTCCTTGAAAAATATTAGCCAAATAACGATCATTATCCAACAATTCATTTCCCCAATAATAGGTCATCGGATTTGATGTACGAGCACGTGCTGCGTATTCCCATTCGGCTTCTGTTGGTAAACGTTTTCCTGCCCACTTTGCATAGGCTTCAGCATCTTGATAAGCAATGTGTACAACAGGAAAGTCCTCTTTACCCTCAATACTGGTATTTGGACCTTCAGGATGCTTCCAATTAGCCCCTACGACATAAGACCACCACTGCAGATGATTGGTTAAACCTTGAACCTCTTTTGGTGGTGAAAAAATAGCAGAACCTGGCTTTAACATCGCCGGATCTACACCTGGAAATTCCTTTGGATCTAACGGTCTTTCAGCCACAGTTACATAACCGGTCGCTTTTACAAATGCTTCAAATTGACCATTTGTTACTTCATGTTCATCAATTAAAAAATCATTGATTTTAACTTCATGAACTGGTTTAGCATCAACAAACTGATCCGAACCCATCATAAAATATCCACCTGTAACCTTGACCATTTTAACTTGATCAATACCAGCCCCTTCAACAATATGATGCGCAGTATCTAAATTCGAGAATCGAGAGGGAATATTTGTTGCCATATAACAGCGGGAAGAATCCTGCGAAACAAAGAGATCGGCAGTATTACCTTTCGGCTTACTGTTACTGAAGCATGAAGTCAATAAGACAAAACATGGGACACAAAAGAATATATTCCTGTACATAGGTCGGTCGATAACAAATAAAGTTACAATTTAGATATTTTTAAACAAGAAGTGAAACGATCGTCAATAAAAAAGGGAGAACAATAACCGCTCTCCCTTTCTAATAGTTAACAAAAAGATTATACGTCTAATTGAACACCGCTTACTTTACCTTCTTTTGAACGTATTTTCGTTGTACCACCACCATTTAAAGTGATATCTACAGGCTTATTCGTTTTCCATGCACCTTTAGTAAAATCAGGAATATTGACCGTTCTAGAGTTGTTTTTTACAGAATCAAAACTTAAAGGAACGATACAACTCCAAGAAGCTGCATCATAAACATCTTGATCCAATGGTAAACCATTGCGCAAACAATCTATTAATCTCCAGTCCATCATGAAATCCATTCCACCATGACCACCTACCTGTTTTGCCTGCTCACCAATAAATTTCACTAGTTCAGGTGTATATTTAGCATACAGTTCTTTCATTTTATCTTTGGAGATAAATTCATGTCCAAACGCAATATTTTCATCAGGATATTTCTGCGCATAACCTTTTGTACCGCTTAATGTATGTAATCTAGAATATGGTCTTGGCGAAGTCACATCATGTTGCAACATAATTGTCTTACCCAATTCTGTACGGATTAAAGTTGTATTCATATTACCACGGAAGTTCTTACCAACAAATTCTTGATAAAAAGAATCTTTTGCTGCCAATTCTTTCGCTTTAGCGCCCATTTGGAAATCATTTGTAGACATAGCAACTAAATGATTCATTTTATCACCACGGTTTATATTCATACATTGCGCAACCGGACCTAAACCATGTGTTGGATATAAGTTACCATTTAACTTAATATTTTCACGCAATCTCCACATATTATCGTAACCATTTTTCGCAAAATTTAAGTCCAATAAATCGTGAATATATGCTCCTTCGCCATGTAACAGCTCACCAAATAGACCTTGACGCGTCATGTTTAATGTTAGCATTTCAAAGAAATCATAGCAACAGTTCTCCAACATCATACAATGTTTTTTCGTTTCTTCTGATACGCGAACCACTTCCCAACAGTCTTTAAGAGTTAAGGCAATCGGCACTTCACACGCAACATGCGCACCAGCTTTCATTGCGCCGATACTCATGGGAGTATGATAGTCCCATGGAGAACAGATATAAACTAAATCCAATTTCTCATTTTTCAGCATGTCTTTCCATCCGTCTTCACCAGAATAAGATTTTGCATCTTTCAGCGATTTCTTACGCAGGATACCTTGAGCCCGTTCTACACGGTCTGCATGTTTATCACATAACGCAACGATCTCAACACCATCAATGTAAGACAAACGATCCACAGCACCAGGACCACGCATTCCTAAACCAATAACTGCTGCACGCACTTTATCAATCTTAGGGGCCGCATGACCGGACATGTTGAATTTTGTTGCAGCCAATACATTGGAATTTAAAGTTGGTAATGTCACCGCTACAGATGATAAGATACCCGCTTTCTTTAAGAAATCTCTTCTATTAGAATTCATATTTTGATAGATTAATTTACATACAAAATTAAAGGGGCCATAGAAAGCCCCTCTAAAATCACCTATTTTAAAACAAACTAAACAGTCTTTGAAATGATTATCAAACTTAATGATAACAGTCGTTCAATAATTAGTTATAGAATCAGCCGTAGACCTTTTCTATAACAAGAATACACTAGAAAATCGGTAATTAAAAATAAAAAAACAAAGCAATCGTTTGCTTAAAATAAACAACCGTTTGCAAAGTGACATCCAGCATTCAGATATTTCTCAAATTCTAGTAACCAATTAGTTACATCTAATAATCTTGTTCATAATTAAATGAAGAAACTTCTGAATTATAATTTATAGCATCCTGAATTCTCTTATCATGAAACGCAGAGACATGTATCTGTTATTAAAATAAAAATCATTTCTGAAGTCCTTCTTTTGGATTAATAAACATCAATCTGAAGAGCTCGTTAGCATATCTTATGAATTATTAAAATATACTATGAAATAATAATGTGTTATCAAACTGAACACAATCCTAGTAATATGTTGAAGAATCAATCAACATATTAAGAGAATCTAATGCCACTATGAGGAGCAATCAATAAGTAATTATGGATTCTGAAACTAATGGGGTTATAAGCATGGGTATGTATAGCATAAAAGCAGAAGCTGCCATTATGCTTGTCCGATAGGAAGAGGATATAGAAGCTGAATAGGTTAAATGATGAGCATGAAGGGCCTGCAGAAGCTACCGGAAGAACAGGAATAGCCCTGTTCACAGCATAAAAAGGTATAAACACAAAAAAGCCTCTGCTGTATAGCAAAGGCTTCTGTATAAAAAAAGGCACCGACCTACTCTCCCACCTGTTACGGCAATACCATCGGCTCTGGCGGGCTTGACTTCTCTGTTCGGAATGGGA
>NZ_JAAUVN010000007.1 GCF_012030425.1 Sphingobacterium sp. B16(2022)
ACAGAGAAGTCAAGCCCGCCAGAGCCGATGGTATTGCCGTAACAGGTGGGAGAGTAGGTCGGTGCCTTTTTTTATACAGAAGCCTTTGCTATACAGCAGAGGCTTTTTTGTGTTTATACCTTTTTATACCTGAGCTATTCTTACTTTAAGCTTCATTTAAATCCTAAATTTGTTCTATATTTGAAATGCTTTTATTTCAGCACGAATGTCACATATAACAATTATAGAATTAGCGGAACGTTTAGGTCTATCCAAGTCTACAGTATCACGGGCTTTCCGCGATGGTAATGATATCAATCCCAATACAAAAGCACGTATTTTAAAAATGGCTGATGAATTAGGATTTTCACCTAATATGTATGCGAGCAATTTAAGAGCTAATAAAAGTAGTACCATCGCTATTATAATACCTGAATTTGGAAATAAATTTTTTAGTCAGGCGATTAAAGGAATTGAATTGGTTGCCCGTTCAAAAAATTACCATACCTTAATTTATGTAACAGACCACCGCGTGGATAAAGAAGCTTCTATTATACGATCGTTGATCAACGGACGAGTAGATGGGGTTATTATGTCTGCTTCTGGTGAAGGCCATGATCATAGCCATCTTCAGGTACTAAAAGATAATAATATACCGGTTGTTTTCTTTGATAGAACTTATGATGATGTGAATACGAGCTATGTAACTGGAAACGATTTTGAGGCAAGTTTTGCTGCTACAGAGCATTTAATAGAGAATGATTGTAGACGAATTGCTTATTTGGTAATTAATCAAAACGTCTCTATTGGTAAGGTACGTATGGCGGGTTATCAGGCTGCTTTGAAAAAATATAAAATTCCTTTTGATACTAATTTGGTGCTTGATACGGTGAATGAATCAGAAGG
Organism: Sphingobacterium sp. B16(2022); assembly: GCF_012030425.1. Taxonomy (GTDB): domain Bacteria; phylum Bacteroidota; class Bacteroidia; order Sphingobacteriales; family Sphingobacteriaceae; genus Sphingobacterium; species Sphingobacterium anhuiense. The sequence goes on from NZ_JAAUVN010000007.1 coordinate 886, forward strand.
TAATATGGAAGACATTAAGAATTTATATAAAATACAAAAACCTGATGGTTTATTTGCTTCCGTTGAACGTTTGGCTATTTCGGCAATGCGTGTTGCCAAAGATCAAGGAATTAATATTCCTTCTGAATTAAAGTTGATCTGCTTTTCATGTTTAGATATTGCAGATCTTCTAGAACCTGGATTAAGTGTTGTTAAACAACCCGCTTATGAAATGGGAAAAACTGCTACAGAATATCTGTGTCAACTGATTGCTAAACCGATTAGCTTCTCTAATCAAGAAGTAACTTATCTGGAATCTTCTCTAATTTTTCAGAAATCTAGTAAAAAAAATCATTAAAAAGTTTGGATTTAAGCCTTTAGCTTTTTATCTTAGATAAATATTGGGAACGTTCCCAGTATAGGATTACCAATTGTAAAGGGATTTTAGCTTTGAATTCATAGTATATTTTTAGCGTACAAGATGCTTTAATGCATCATTATGGGAACGTTCCCATAAATTATATTGCCAATTGTAAGGAGTTATGAGACATTATTTTATCTGTATATTTTTTAGTATATCGGTTATTTTTTTTAGTTGTAAAAAAAGTAATCCTGCCACTATAGCGATAGAAAGTGAAGTGTCTCCTAGTGATATTGGTTTAGTCACAACGAATAAGCTGTTTAATTACTGGGATGAGTCCATTACATTTATGTTTGATGTAAATAAGGGGAATCGGGCACTGGTATCGGCAGATGGACCATTGTTTTTACATATTGGGCTAATTACTGCTATAAGTAAAGATGAAAATGATTGGAAAGAGGTTGCTACGGATTGGACAAAAAATGATGATGCCTTTAAGCTAAGCCGTCAATCTGATGGACGGTATAGCATCACGTTAAAACCGAGTGAAGTTTTTAAAGGAATTGCTGGAACTGACGTGATTAAAATTGCGTTAGTAGTACGCAATGGTTCAGGAACAAAAATTCAGAGGAATAGAGATGGGTCTGATATTTATGTAGATGTTGCTACAAAAGGGGAAGTTCATCTTTCATTTTTAAAACCTAGCACACAGCCTACTTATATTTTAACATCGGAAAAAGAAGCTTATTTATTGAATGAAGAGCTCGCTATCGAAGTTTTTTCTACGGTAGCGGGCAAACTTTCACTACGTATTGATGAAGTTGAACAGGAAACTGTAAGCAATTCATCGCAGCACACATTTAAATGTAAGTTTGGAACTTTAGGTGTACATCTTATTACTGCTCGCATAGAAGTTAATGGAAATAGCTACGAGAAGAAGTTACGGATATTCGTTAATGATAAGCCTGAAATTGCAGCACTTCCTATCGGCGTCAATAAGAACGGTGTAACGATCGACAAGGAAAAGAAAACAGTGAGTTTCGCGTTAACTGCTCCTGGAAAATCAACTATTTTTCTATTAGGTAGTTTTAATAATTTTCAGGCAGAATCAGAGTATGTCTTGAAACAGACGCCTGATGGAAGTGCATGGTGGTTAACAGTAGCAGATTTGGATTTTTCAAAAAAGTATACCTATCAATTTCTAATTGATGGTCAGTTAAGAATAGGGGATCCTTACAGCAAGTTAGTATTGGACCCAATCTATGATAGCAATTTAGGAAGTTCGGTCGCTGAGTTGCCAGCATATCCGATACAGCAGACTACAGGTCAGGTGAGTGTATTGGAATTGAATGGTACGGACTATCCTTGGAAAGTTCAAAACTTTAACAAACCAAATGCTTATGATTTAGTGATTTATGAATTGCTTACACGTGATTTTTCAAAACAGCATAATTTTAATGCGATACGCGATTCCATTCCATATTTAAAGCGTCTAGGTATTAATGCCGTCGAACTGATGCCTGTTCAGGAAAGTGAAGCCAATTCTACTTGGGGTTACAATCCTTCTTATCATTTAGCCGTGGATAAATATTATGGTCGTGCAAATGATTTAAAAAGTCTCATCGATAATCTTCACCAGTCAGGAATTGCGGTGATCTTAGATGTGGTACTTAATCATGCATTCGGACAATCACCTCTCGCTCAACTGTATTTTGAAGGGCAAACGACGAGCTCTAACAATGTTTGGTTTAATATGATGCCAAGACATCCTTTTAATGTCGGATATGACTTTAATCATGAAAACCCTTATACACAAACTTTTGTGAAGGATGTTCTCAAGTATTGGATTACAGAATTTAAGATAGACGGCTTCCGTTTCGATTTATCAAAAGGATTTACACAGAAAAATACGGGTACTGCAGAAACTAACGTTGGGTCTTGGTCTGCTTATGATGCTAGCCGGGTTGCGATCTGGAAAAATTATCATGATTATCTTAAAATTCTTGATCCAAGTTGCTATGTCATTTTAGAACATTTCGGTTCTGATCAAGAGGAACAAGAATTAGCTGCTGAAGGAATGTTACTGTGGAATAATTTAAATGGGAATTTTAATGAAGCGACTATGGGCTATAATAGCGGATCTAAATCGGATTTAAGTAGATTATTTGCGGAATCACATGGTTTTAAGACAGCTAATATGGTGAGCTACATGGAGTCTCATGATGAAGAAAGAATCCAATTTAAGAATGCTCAATATGGTTATGCTGACGGTTCTTATTCTGTTAAGAATCTTGCTAATGCTTTGGATAGGATTCAAGCAGCAGCAACGTTTTTGTTAACTAGTCCTGGTCCAAAAATGATCTGGCAATTTGGTGAATTCGGTTACGATATCTCGATAGATGAAAATGGTCGAACAGGGGAAAAACCATTGAAATGGGATTATTTGTCCAACATTTCTCGTAAGCATTTATTTGAGCACTATGCAAAATTGATCAGGTTGAAAAAATTAAATTCAATTTTTAGAAAAGCAACTTTATTATCGTCCTCACTGCAGGATGGATTGAAATACTATACCATGTCTGATGGAAATCAAACTGTATTTGTTATCGGAAATTTTGACATTGTAACGAGAGCGTTTCACATTACATCAGATTTAGCGGGGAGCTGGTATGATAATATGACTCGATCGAATCTAAATTGGGATCAAAATAGTCAGATTACAATTAAGCCTGGTGGATATTACCTTTTAAGTAAAACTAAATTAATAAACTAAACATATAAAATCAATTACATTATGAGCAAATTTACATTACGTGCTGTAATGACCTTTGGTCTTTTGATGATGCTTTGGATTACTGCTTTTTCACAAAATTCTTCACTTTCTGGTAAAGTGGTGGATGATAAGGGAGAAATTGTGATCGGAGCTACTATTGTAATCAAAGGAAGTCCAATTTCAACAGCAACAAATCAAAACGGGGAGTACACAATTAATCAAGTGCCACTAGGAAAGACGACTGTTACGGTCAATATGATCGGTTACAGTTCTATGGATTTACCGATCCAAATTGTCTCCGGTGCAAATGTGTTGAATTTCAACTTGAATTCAAGTACCAATGATTTAGAAGAAGTAGTTGTGATCGGTTACGGTGTGGCCAAGAAAAAGCAAATTACAGGTTCTATATCAAGTGTCGGTCCAAAGGAATTTAATACTGGAGTAGTGAGTTCGCCTGACCAGTTATTGGCAGGTAAAGTTGCAGGTTTGACGGTGAATAGATCAGGTGGTGACCCTACTGCAGGATCCACTATCCAATTGCGCGGACCATCGTCATTGACTGCTAGTTCTTCACCATTGTATGTGATTGATGGGGTAGTCGGTGCAAACATTGAATTGGTAGCACCAGATGATATCGTATCGATGGATGTTATGAAAGATGCTTCGTCCACTGCAATTTATGGGTCACGTGCTGCAAATGGAGTTATTTTCGTGACGACAAAACGCGGTAAAGCAGGTAAGCCTGTCTTATCTTATAGTGGTTATGCTGCTATTGAAAGAGTTGCAAATCGTGTCAATGTGTTAAGTGCAGCTGAGCACAAGCAATTTGTTGCAGACAATGGTTTGACTGTAGCTGCCTCTGAGACTGGTTTTGATACTGATTGGCAAGATGAAATAACTCGGACTGGGGTTTCTCATAATCACAATCTCTCGCTAACAGGTGGTTCTGAAGGAACTCGCTATAATGCTTCTGTAAATTACTTTAATAACCAAGGTATTGTGAAAAGAAGTGATTTAGAAAGGGTCGTAGCGCGGGTTGGAATTGATCAAAATGCTTTTGATGATCGCTTGAAATTAGCGCTTAATGTTACGAATAGTATGAACAAATCCAATCATGTAGACTACGGGATTTTTAATGGGGCAGCTCGTTATCTGCCTACTTCACCGGTTCGTTCTGATGATGTTGCTTATGCACCATATAATGGTTATTTCCAAGTACCTGGAAGAACAAACTATTTCAATCCTGTAGCCATGTTAAATCAACGCGATGAAGAGCGAAATAACAATACTTTGCTAGCTAGTTTAAAAGCGGATCTGACGATCTTCAAGGGATTGACCTGGACTAACGTGATATCGTATCAGCAAAATCAATTTGATAAAAAATACTATATGCATCGTACAGACTTTGATTCGAAAGCATTGGGAAGAGGATTTGCTGAACGTTCAAACTTGAAAAATATAGATAAGATTTTTGAGTCTTATGTTAATTATAATGTCACTAAGAATCTTCATTCTTTTGATGCAATGGCTGGTTATTCGTATCAGAAAACTAAAAATAATGATGGTGTTGTTGCTTCTTCTGTCGGTTTTATGTCTGACGATCTAGGAGGCAATAACCTTAATTTAGGAACCTTGCCAGATGGTTATAATCCTTATAGTACCTATCCTTATATTTTAGAATCTTTATTGATTTCGGTTTATGGTCGTGTGGGATATAATTATGATGAAAAATATTTGTTAAGTGCATCTGTACGTCGTGACGGTTCATCAAAATTTGGAAAAAATAATAGATGGGCAACATTTCCTTCAATTTCCGGAGCTTGGAGAATAAGTAGGGAAAGTTTCATGCAAGACCAAGATTTATTTAGTGAATTAAAGTTACGTATGGGGTATGGTGTTTCAGGAAATCAAAATATAGATCCATATCGACAGATCATTATTTTCGGTCCTCAAAATGGTCAATTTCTATATAATGGTAATTGGATGAATGCCTATGGCGTTAACCAAAATGAAAACCCTGATTTAAAATGGGAAAGTACATCAATGTTTAATGCTGGATTGGATTTTGAATTATGGAGAGGGCGTTTTGGAGGTACCATTGAATATTATAATAAAGAAACTAAGGATTTATTGTATGAGTACGACGTTCCTTCGCCACCTTATCAGTTCAATCGTTTATTAGCTAATGGAGCAAGCATGAGTAATAAAGGTGTTGAGATCACTTTAAATGCCGTCGTTTATCGCAATAGTGATTTTTCATATAATACAACTGTCAACTTCGCCCGTAATATCAATAAGGTTGGTTCATTAGCTTCAAATATCGAAAATATTGGCGTATCGCAGCGTTATGAAGGAAGTATTGGTCTTGACGGCTGGACCGGTCAAACGGCAGCAATTGTTTTACCAGGTCATGCATTAGGAACATTCTATGTTGCTAATTATATGGGCTACGATGAAGTTGCGAAGAAAACGATTTATCAAAAACCAACAGGTGAACTTGTCACACAGGATCAGATTTCGGCACCAGATGATTATATGGTCATGGGGCAGGCGCTTCCTAAATTTACTTATGGATGGAATAATAGTTTTCAATATAAAAACTGGGACTTAAACTTCTTCTTACGTGGTATGTATGGCAATCAAATTTTTAATGCTACCCGTGCCGATTTAAGCCGTCTTCAACAAGCAAATGTGACGAATATTTCTAAAGATGCAGTTGAAGAAGGCATCTTTGAAACGCCACTAATTGCTTCTAGCAGATTTATTGAAGATGGTTCATTTTTAAGACTAGATAATGCAACATTGGGTTATACATTTAGTACCAAAGAATCTAAATATTTAAAAAATGCTCGGTTATATGTATCTGGACAAAATTTATTTACGATAACCAAATATTCGGGTGTAGACCCAGAGGTAAGTTTAGGTGGTTTAGCACCTGGTGTTGATAATAGAAATTATTATCCGAAAACAAGATCTTTCTTGTTAGGTGTGAAATTAACTTTTTAACCCTTATTCACAATTAGTTATGAAAAAGAGATTCAGTAAAATTCATTTATTCTTATTTGCCGGGTTACTGGTTGCAGGACAGTCTTGTACCAAATTTGACGATAAGATGTATTCAGCATATACAGAAGATACATTTCCCAAGACTCCAGAACAATTTATCGCCTTAACAGGGCCTGTATATACCAGTGCAAGAGGTTATTTTGATAATTATTTTAGTCTGCAAACAGCGGGATCTGATGAAGTTATTATCCCAACAAGAGGAGGAGATTGGTTTGATGGTGGAAAATGGCGGGACATGCATTACCATACTTGGTCAGCGTCACATGAAGTTGTTCAAAATAATTGGGATTGGGGTTTCAATGCAATAGGTACTTGTAACCGTGTGCTTAGTATTTTAGAACAAGCTCCAGAATCAACTACAAAAGCACAGACAATTTCTGAAATAAAAGCCATGCGCGCTTGGTATTATTTTATGATGATGGATGCTTACGGAAACATTCCGCTAGTTACCAGCTTTGATACAGGAACAGAGTTACCGGCAACTACAGCTCGGGCAGAAGTCTATAAATTCATTGTAAAAGATTTAGAAGATAATCTAGCAAATTTAAGTGAAGAAAAAACAGAAGCTACTTATGGTCGACCAACAAAATGGTTTGCACATACCTTATTAGCAAAACTGTACTTAAATGCACAGGTTTATAGTGGCACTGCAAATTGGAATAAGGTGGTTGAACATAGCAATGCTGTCATTAATTCGGGGAAATATGCGCTAGAAAATGATTTTTTGACGCAATTTAAACCTGATAATGGCGCTTCAAATCCTGAACCAATATTTTCAATTCCTTATGATGCTTCCCGTGCTACAGGGAATACTTTATTCAACCGTGTACTACATTATGCACATCGTCAAACCTTTGAATTGAGCATTAATCCGTGGAATGGATGGAGTGCACAACCGGCCTATTTTGACTTGTTTGAAAATGCGGATAATCGTAAAAAACAATGGTTATATGGTCAACAGTATAATTCTACGGGTCAACCTCTGAATTATAACGGACTTAATGTCATCTTAGATCCATATAATTATAAATTAATACCGGGATCTGATTTTGACATTGGAGGAGCGGATGATGGAGGACGTTTAGCAGGTGCACGTTGTATCAAATACTATCCGGATAAGAACCAGATTAGTAATAATGCCGGCAATGATGTGGTTGTATTCCGCCTAGCAGACGTGTTGCTGATGAAAGCCGAAGCTGTTTTAAGAGGAGCTACAGCAGCAAGTGTTTCCCAAGCTGTTGATGCAGCTAATCAGGTCCGTAAACGTGCATTCCCAGTTAATCCGGAGAAACATTTTACGGCTAGCACATTAACTTTGGACGCTATTTATAAAGAACGTGCCTTAGAATTTACGTTTGAATTGACCAGAAGAACAGATATGATTCGTTTTGGTAGATGGGAAGATGCTCAGTTATTTAAACCAGCAAATGCTGGAGAAACTTACAAACGTCTATTTCCTATTCCCGCAAGAGCAAGAGCTAATAATAATAAATTGGATCAAAATCCTGGTTATTAATCTTTAAATGAATAGAAATTATGAAAATGTCTAATATATTTCGATTACTATTAGTTTTATTTGTTGGTATTACTTCCCTTTTGTTCTCTTGTAAGAAAGTGGAGCACGGTACGGACGTTCCAATATTGTCGATTAACGAAAGTACAGTTTCGACCATTCAAGTCGGGAAAAAATTAAAAGTTAGTTTTATTGCTAATCAGGTTACGGATTTTACATTCTCTATTGTACCCGTAAGTGCAGGCGAAGCTTTGATCACAGAAAATATTACTGTTGATCCCAATACATTTATTTTATCAAAAGAATTTGATATTCCTAATCAAGCATCATGGATAGGAGAGGCTTTACTCAAAATCAGTTATAATTCTTCAGGACAGATTATTGAAAAAACAAGACCAATTACTTTCACAGAGAGTAATCCACAAATGTTTCTTGTTGGAGGCTCAGTTGCCGCTGGTTGGGAACCAACTTTAGCGCTTCCGATGAGTTTGTACGATAAAGAAAGTAAAACTAAGTTTGAGATTTATGAGTACGTTACCGTAGATGGTTCTGGATTTAAATTTTTACCGACTAATGTTGACTGGACAGATGCTTTTGGTAAAGGAGCAACAGACGGAACATTATTACAAAGCGGTGATGCTGGAAATATTACTGTTTCTTCGAATGATTTTTATAGAATTCGGATGGATGCTGAAGCTCAAACCTATGAAGTGTCAAAATCAACCTGGGGGGTTATCGGTAGTGCAACTCCTAAAGGTTGGGATAGTGATACAGATTTAACTTTTGTAGGTAGCAAGGGAGTATATACCTGGAAAGTAACAGTAAACCTGGTTGCGGGTGAATTAAAATTCCGAATGGACGATGATTGGGCTGTGAATATCGGGGGCGACTTATCCGCTCTACAACAAGATGGTGCCAATATAGCAATTGCTACTGCTGGTAAATACGATATTGAACTGTCACGAACAGCTTCAGGTTATTCTGCAAAAATTTCTAAAAACTAATTTAATAGGGAGCATGAGGCTCCCTATTTCTTCAAACTTTTTTTGAACGATGATACGTTTATTGTTAAGTGGTGTTTTTATGCTACTTCAGCTTTCTTATGCCTTCTCTCAAGGTAAATTTTCTATACAAAGAGTCGAACCTTTGCATTGGTGGGTTGGTATGAAATCTTCTGATTTGCAGTTGATTATTTATGGAAAAGGCATTGGGAAGAGTACGGTTAAAATCAAGAAGCAAGGCTTAACCTTAGTCAAAACTAATCCGGTTGAAAATTCCGATTATTTATTTCTAGATCTATCGGTTGACTCCGACGCAACTGCTGGCTTTTATCCAATTGAATTTTATGAAAATAATAAGCTAGTAGGAAGCTATAAATATGAATTAAAAAATAGAGAAACATCTTCTGTGAAAGCTCAGGGTGTCCATTCCGACGATTTGATCTACTTAATCATGCCAGATCGCTTTGCCAATGGAAACACAAAGAATGATCAAATAAAAGGTTTACGGGAGATTCAGGTAAACCGTGATTCCATGTATGCTCGTCATGGTGGTGATATAGATGGTGTTATTCAACATCTAGATTATCTAGCTGATCTAGGAGTTACTTCTGTGTGGTTAACACCAGTACTGACCAATGATATGCCCCAGGCTTCCTATCATGGTTATGCAAATACAGAAAACTATCATATTGATCCACGATTGGGAACCAATGAAACCTACCGTAAACTTGGGGAGGAACTACACAAACGAAATATGAAATTGGTACATGATGTCGTTCCGAATCACGTAGGACTGTATCATTGGACCGTAATTGACAAGCCTTTTAAAGACTGGTTGCATGAATGGCCAAGTTTTACACAAACTACTTATAAAGATCAGACTATTTTCGATCCTTATGCTTCCGTTGCAGATCGCGAGCGAATGGAAAAAGGATGGTTTGTAGAGACGATGCCCGACATGAATCAAGAAAATGAATATGTTCAGAAGTATATTCTACAGAGTCATATTTGGTGGATTGAGTATGCAGGTATTGATGGTTTTCGTATAGATACCTATCCATACAACGATTTGGATTTTATGGCTAAATGGACAGCGGCAATTCAAAAAGAATATCCTCAGTTTTCATTCTTTGGTGAAACATGGGTACAGTCTGTACCGAATCAAGCTTATTTCTTAGGAGGACAACGTGTTGGCCAGTCGATCGATACGAAGCTTGATGGTGTCACTGATTTTCAATTAAATTATGCTATCGCAGATGCATTGAATAATGAAAAGGATGGTGCAAATAGATTGTATGCAACTTTAGGATCGGATTATCAATATCCTAATCCATTAGCGAATGTAATATTTTTAGATAATCATGACAAGGACCGTTTTTTCTCTGTGGTTGGAGAGGACATAGAGAAGTATAAAGCGGCATTCTCTTGGTTGCTGACATCTCGTGGTATACCACAGATGTATTATGGTGCAGAGGTATTGATGAAGAATTTTAATAGACCTGATGGCTTACTACGTGAAGATTTTAAAGGTGGATTTGCGGGTGATACTGTTAATAAATTTAATGCTTCAGGCCGATCTGATGCAGAAAATGAACTGTTCGATCATATTAAAAAGTTAGCGAATTATCGTAAGAATAATACGGTGCTACAATATGGAGCAACACAGCATTATGTACCGGAACATAATGTGTATGCATATTTCAGATCTCACGAAAACCAAGTAGTATCTGTTTTTATGAACTGTAATGACAAGGAGGTTAAATTACCCTTAGCTAGATTTAGGGAGAGTATGAAAGAAGCAACGCGAATGAAAAATATTTTAACAGATATCGATCAAGAAATACCATTGGAAATTACATTAAAACCTCATCAAACAGTGGTGTTTGAATTAAAAAAATAAAAAATGAAAAGTGCATTGGACCTTTTGAAGGAAATTAAGGGAGTAATTTTTGATCTCGACGGTGTTTTGGTGGATACTGCGGTATTTCATTTTCAAGCTTGGAAAAGACTTGCTCAGGAATTGGGATTTGATTTTACAGAGATTGAAAATGAACAATTAAAAGGTGTAAGTAGAATTGCTTCACTAGAGAAAATTTTAAACTGGGCTGGAGTTGATGCTTCTGAAAGTGAAAAAATAGAAATGGCAGAACGGAAAAATCGCTGGTATTTAGATTTAGTTGAGCAAATGAAAGCAGATGAAATTCTACCTGGATCTCTTGAACTGTTGCATTGGTTAAAGAAAAATGGATATCAGGTTGCATTAGGGTCTGCGAGTAAAAATGCACCGCTTATCCTCGAGAAAACGGGTATGATTTCTTTTTTTGATGTCCTTGTTGATGGTAATAGTGTGAGTCTTTCTAAACCTAATCCAGAGGTTTTTTTAAAAGCTGCCCGTGATCTTAAGTTACTTCCAGAAGTATGTCTGGTGTTTGAAGATGCGCAGGCCGGGGTAGATGCTGCAAGGGCTGCAGGAATGAGTGTGATTGGTATCGGTTCAAACTTGAATGGAACCGATTTGTCAATCAGCAGTTTGGAAGAAGTTTTAAATTAATTAGTTGATTTTGCAATGAAAAATTACATCGTCCACGATGAGTGGAATATCATAGAAGAAGGGTTTCAGCCCGCATATAATGAAGTCTCAGAAAGTATATTTTCTATTGGAAATGGAAGAATGGGACAACGAGCAAATTTTGAAGAAGACTATAGCGGTAAATCATTGCCAGGATCATATTTGGCTGGAGTTTATTATCCTGATAAAACCCGCGTTGGTTGGTGGAAAAATGGTTATCCTGAATATTTTGCGAAGGTTATTAACGCTATCAATTGGATTGGTCTTCATATCGAAGTGAATGGTGAGGTTTTGGATCTCGCAAAATGTGATGTACATAGTTTTCAACGAAAACTGGATATGAAGCATGGATTATTAGTTCGATCTTTTGACGCAAGACTTCAAAATGGTGTGGAGATTCGTGTAAAGAGCATGCGGATATTTCATCTTTTTCAGTCTGAAACAGCATCTTTAAAATATACTATCCAAGTTCTGAATCAAAAAGCTTCTTTACAGGTGGAGTCTTATTTGGAAGGAGATGTCGTGAATAGAGACAGTAACTATGATGAACATTTTTGGAATTTTATTTCAAGTGGTACATCAGATTCACAGTTAAATGTGACGATGAAAACGAAGAAAACAGATTTCATAGTCCGGGCTGATTTGTTTAATAACTTTACTTTAAATAATAAAACTCTGGAATCCAAACTTTCAAAAGAAGGTGCATATGTTTCTGAAAGTGTAGCAATTTCTATAGAGCCAGGCGATATATTCTCTGTAGAAAAACGTGTTTCGATGGTTACTTCTCAAAATTATACTGAAACTGAATTAGTTGTGACGGGAAAAGCAAATATCGAAAAAATTTCTGCCATAACATTTGATGAATTACAACATAATCAGGCATTGGCCTGGGGAAATTTCTGGAATGAAAGTGATATTGAGATCACTGCAGATGTTGCCGCACAGCAAGCTATTCGTTTTAATATATTCCAATTATACCAAACTTATACTGGCGAAGATTCCAGACTTAATATTGGTCCAAAAGGATTTACGGGTGAAAAGTATGGTGGTGTGACCTATTGGGATACAGAGGCTTATTGTGTTCCTTTTTACCTTGCTACGCAACCCTCGGCTATTGCCCGCAATTTATTGCTGTATCGCTATCAGCATCTGGATAAGGCGATTGAGAATGCCGCAAAACTTGGTTTTTCAAATGGAGCGGCTTTATATCCTATGGTTACAATGAATGGAGAAGAGTGTCATAACGAATGGGAGATTACTTTTGAAGAGATCCACCGTAATGGCGCAATTGCTTTTGCCATCTACAATTATCAGCGCTATACCGGTGATTGGTCATATGTCGAAAATTATGGGCTTGAAGTATTGATCGCTATCAGTCGTTTCTGGGCACAACGTGTCAACTGGAGTGCGGAGAAGGATAAATATGTTATACTGGGAGTTACTGGTCCTAATGAATATGAAAACAATGTCAATAATAACTGGTATACCAATACGATTGCTAGCTGGTGTTTAAAGTATACGCTGGAATCCATACAAACGTTAAAAGATAGTGATCATATCAAACTAAAGGTCTTATTTGAAAAAGTTGCTTTTAAGCAAGAAGAAGCCGTTGCATGGCAGCATGTCATGGATCATTTATATTATCCGATCGATACTGAAAGCGGGATATTTTTACAACAGGATGGTTATTTAGATAAAGAGCAAGTCTTAGTTGCTGATTTGCCTGATACAGAGCGACCGATCAATCAAAAGTGGAGTTGGGACCGTATTTTGAGATCATGTTTTATAAAACAAGCAGATGTACTTCAAGGCTTATATTTCTTTGAAGATCAATATGATTTAGATACGATAAGAAAGAATTATGATTTTTATGAACCGCGAACTGTTCATGAAAGTTCACTGTCACCCTGTGTTCACGCTATTTTAGCTTCAAAATTGGGTAATGAGGCTAAAGCATATGAATTTTACCTTAGAACAGCCCGTTTAGATCTGGATGATTATAACAATGACACCGAAGATGGATTACACATCACATCGATGGCCGGAACCTGGATGTCTATCGTCGAAGGTTTTGCAGGGATGCGGGTGAAAAACAATACATTGATTTTTCAAACTTTCATTCCTAAAACTTGGGAAAGTTATGCTTTTCATGTTCAGTTTAGGGGAGTGAAATTATTTGTAAAAATAAAACAGCATGATTTTGAACTGATCAATAAGTCTAATCAAGAAATTAATATTATTTTTAACGGAGAGGCAATCTCTGTTAAGCCAAGTGCATAACCAGCTAAGCAATAAAATTATGATTTCAAAACTGCATAAACCAAAACTGTCAACTGTTCAGATTATCAATATGAGCATAGGCTTTTTGGGTATCCAAACAGGGTTTGCTCTTCAAAATGGTAATGCCTCGCGCATTCTCCAGACATTTGGAGCTGATGTTGAGCATTTATCACTTTTTTGGTTGGCAGCTCCGATCACCGGAATGATTGTTCAGCCCATAATAGGCTATTATAGTGATCGGACATGGAATAAAATTGGACGTCGCAAACCTTATTTTTTGATCGGTGCTATTTTAACTGCAATCGCACTGATATTAATGCCTAATGCTGCATTGTTTACGGCTATTTTACCTCCGTTATTAGTAGGGGCGGGAATGTTGACCATTATGGATGCATCAATTAATGTTACGATGGAACCATTTAGGGCATTGGTTGCAGATAATTTACCGAGTTCACAACGGAGTTTAGGATTTTCTGTTCAAACCTTTATTATCGGATTTGGGGCAGTAATAGGATCTTGGTTACCGTATGTGTTAACTCATTATTTTGGAGTGGAAGGAACAGCTGCAGAAGGGGTAATTCCTCTCAATGTAATATATTCCTTTTATTGTGGGGCAGGTATATTGCTGTTATCCATTTTATGGACAGTTTTATCGACAAAGGAGTATAATCCAGCAGAATTAGCTTCTTTTGAAGATGCATCTCAACAAGTTGAAGTTGAGCATCATTCTGGTTTATTTGCTATTGCTGCAGATTTTAGATCCATGCCAAAGACGATGAAACAATTGGGTGTCGTACAGTTTTTTTCATGGTTCGCACTTTTTATGATGTGGGTGTATACTACTCCCGCAATTGCAGAACATATCTTTTATTTAAAGGGGGGGGATAAATCGAAGCTTTATATGGATGCAGCCAATTGGGTAGGAGTGCTTTTTGGTATTTATAATGCCGTTTCGGCAATCTATGCTTTGTTTTTAGCTAAGATAGCAACTAAATTTGGGCGCAAGCAGACACATGCTTTTTCACTCACTATGGGAGGTCTAGGATTGATGTCGATTTTTATTATTAAAGATCCCAATCTCTTAATTATTCCTATGATTGGGGTAGGACTGGCTTGGGGAAGTATATTAGCAATGCCATATGCTATTTTGAGTGATAGTTTGCCTGCAAAAAAAATGGGGGTTTATATGGGAATTTTTAATTTCTTCATCACATTTCCTCAGATTGTCTGTGGTTTTTTTGGAGGTTATATGATCAAGATATTCTTTGATAGTAATTCTGTTTACGGAATATTATTAGCAGGTGTCTTTATGCTACTTGGTTCATTATCTGTATTGCGCATTAAAGATAAAATTTAAGATATAATATGGATAAAAAAAAAGCTTCTCTATTGAGAAGCTTTTTTTGCTCAAATTGAAAGATATTTTTTAATTTAGAGCTTATCTGTATAAATGCATTCATATGTTTAGCACTCGAATTACTTATATTCTTTTTCTTTTTTCTTTTATTTTTCTATCAAAATTAAAGGCCCAAACTGATGACCGGACATTAGATGATGGGGTGATTCGTATACTGGCTATTGGTAATAGTTTTTCAGAAGATGCTATTGAAAACAATTTATTTGAACTGGCAAATGCTCGGGGGAAAAAAATTGTGATCGGTAATTTATATATAGGAGGAGCACCCTTGGAGCTACATGTTAAAAATGCTTTGGGAGATAGTAGTGCCTATAGCTATCGAAAAGTAGATGAATCCGGAGCGAAGAGCGTACATGAGCATATGAAAATATCGGCTGCGCTTTTAGATGAACCATGGGATTATATCAGTTTTCAACAGGCAAGCCCTCTATCGGGAAAATATGACACTTATGCAAAGGATTTACCTTTGCTATATGCTTATGTAAAGGAGCATGTCAAGTATCCGGAAACTAAGTATATTCTACATCAAACATGGGCTTATCAACATGATAGTGATCATAGTGGATTTAGTTTATATGAACGCAATCAAGAGCAAATGTATAAAGCTATTGTATCGACATCTGAAAAGGTATATAAATGGGGGAATTTTTCAATTTTGATTCCTTGTGGAACTGCAATACAAAATGCTAGAACGACTTATGTCGGAGACCATTTTACACGGGATGGCTATCATCTTAATTTAAATTATGGTAGATTTATTGCAGCCTGTGTTTGGTATGAAGCCCTATTTAAGGAAGATGTTCGGAATAATGCGTTTGTACCGCTTTCAATAAGTTATGTTGAAAGTAAAATAGCAAAGCAAGCCGCTCATCATGCTATTATACATCCATATAATATAACGCTTCTCACGGATTATACTTTTTGGACTTATTGATATCTTATCGATGAAACAGAAAAGGCAAAGATTTTCATTTAGACACATCTATTTGGTCATATTATTCGTGATTCTTGCATCCGATGTGATTTATGCACAACGTTTTGAACATATTGTGGACTATCAGGTAAATTTTGCCAATGTTTCTTACAAAGGAAAGCAGTATGTTGGTATTCGAAGTTTTCAGGACCAAGGTCAGAACTACGTGTTGTCAGTAGATCCAATAACATTGGAGACATACGTGTTGAATCGTAATGCTTGTAAAATTGTAGCCGTTACTTCCATTGAGAAGGTACCATATTTTGATTCATCTTTGTATATGAAGAGCTTTAAACATGTTCGAAGTAATGAACAGGTGCTTCAAGATGCTGGAATTGATTTTCCCTTTCCAAAGGAGCGGGGCATTAATCTGACTATTGATTTATGCCCATCGCATAAACCATTAGATAAAATTGTTTTTGAGACTCTATTTGTTGCTTTTAAAGGTGTTGAAAATTCGCTTCCAGTTGCTATTTCTCTTTCGGGGAAATGGATTTTGAATCATGAAACGGACCTACAATGGCTCATTAATTTACAAAATAAAGGGTTATTAACGATAACATGGATCAATCATACTTATAATCATAAAGTGAATAAGGATCCTTTAAATCATAATTTTTTATTAGCCACTGGCACTGATGTAAATTATGAAGTAATAGCCAATGAGAAGTTGATGCTTTCTAAAGGAATAGTTCCGTCCGTCTTTTTTAGATTTCCAGGTCTTGTTTCGAGTAATAAAATTATTGAACAGGTATTAAGTTTTGGTTTGATACCAGTAGGATCAGATGCGTGGCTTGCGAAGGGACAGCATGCAAAAGACGGCAGTATCGTTTTAATTCATGCCAATGGAAATGAAGAGATAGGTGTACAAGATTTTATTCAATTATTGAAGAGTGAACAAAGTAATATTAAGAGTAAACACTGGATTTTACATGACTTGCATGAAGGTTTCCAGTATTAACATTTATTTTTAAAATAGATTAAGCAAATTATTTTTGTATTTAAAATAAGGTTATGAGTATTAAAAAGAGTTTTCTGATTGAATTAGAAAGAGAGACAAGTAATACAGGTCGTGTTTTGGATCGCATTACAGATGAACATCTGGATTGGCGTCCACACGAAAAATCGATGAGTTTAGGCGCATTGGCAGCACATGTTGTGGAATTGCATAATTGGGTTTCTAAAGCTATTCCGAAGGATGTCTTCGATTTTAAAACTGATTATCAACCTTTAAAAATTAATTCCATTGACGAATTAAAAGATATTCTAATCAAAGGTTTAATTGCAAATAAGGAAACTATTGAACAATTGCCTGAAGAGGACTGGTTAAAAGAATGGGTGTTAAAAGCTGGTGACTGGGAAATGGCACGATTGCCCAAGGCTGGAGCCGTGCGCTATATCATTACCAATCACCTGATCCATCACAGAGGTCAGTTGACTGTTTACTTGAGATTATTGAATATTCCAGTACCAGGACTTTATGGTCCTTCTGCTGATGAATAGACTAATTTTAAACCGAAGCTAAAAAGCTTCGGTTTTTTTATGTTCCTTCGTATAAGGAAGACAATTCCTAGAATATAACAGCACCAATTATTTTTTTTTAAAAAAGTATGTAATATTTCGATACCCTTGCATGTCTTCTATATAAAAGCGATTAAAATTTATGAACCAAGAAACCTTTAAAACGACAGTCTTCATCCATAAGGATCGGTTATTTCGTTTTGCAAATAGGTTTTTGCTAGATCAGGATGATGCGTTTGATTTGGTTCAGGAAGTATTATTGAAGTTATGGGAATCGAGGAGTGAACTTTTAAAAATTACGAATATCGAAGCTTATGCGATGCGAATGACAAAAAACTTTGCCTTGAATAGATTAAATAGAGAGGGGGTCAAAACAAAATATATGGCACAACTTGATCAAGATATTCAAAAAGAAAAGTATCCTTCCTTAACTAGAGAACTTATTTTAAAATTCATAGATCAGCTCCCTGAAAAGCAAAGACTGGTGATGTATCTCAGAGATATTGAGGAATATGAAATTGCAGACATTGTTGCCTTGGTCGGAATAGATGAAAATGCAGTGCGCGTAAATTTATCGCGAGCTCGAAATGTGGTAAAAGTCAATTTGACAAAAGTATTTGATTATGAAGAAAGAAGAATTAAAGAAATTAGAAGCTAAATATTTAGCAGGAGAAACGACTCTTGCCGAAGAAAGGTTACTAAAGGAGCAAAGCGAAGAGGGGTATTTTTCGGTCTTATCACAGCAGGATAAAGCGGAGATGCCGTTGGATTTTGAATCTTTTTTAACAACTACAGAAAAGGTACAATCTGTCCATCTGCCACAAAAGAGAAAAATATGGACATTGTTTTCGTCTATCGCAGCAGCTGTTTTGGTCATCTGTTTAGGTATATGGTATTTGCCTAATCAAAAAGCAGTGGAAGAAGAAGAGGTGGCCACTCTTAAGATTCCCTCGAAGGAGCATCATGAAAAGGATATCATTGAAACGAAACCATTGGTTGAGAATAAAGAAAGTGAAAAAAAGCTATCACGGAATTCAACGGTTGTAAGGATCGATACTTACAATAGTGACCGATCAGTTTTAAAGCCAGAATTAGATCTGGCAAGTGAGCCACTTGCGTCAGAAGAATTTTATGTAGAGGTCAATGGGGTAAAAATTACAGATGAAGCGGAAGCATTAAAGATTACTGAAAATGCACTGCTATTTGCCTCTTCGAACTTAAAAAAAGGAATGAAGGAAGTTGAAAATATAAAATGTTTAAGTATTGAATTATAAAAATTATGAAAACGATATTATTAGTATTAGCGCTATTGTGTTCAAGTTTGGCACATGCTCAACTATCGAAATTAGATGAGATCTTCGAGCAATATAAAGAAGGAAAAGGGGTGACTTCTATTAAAATTGGTAAGCCTATGTTCAGCATGCTGAATAAGATGAAATTATCCGATAATGAAGTGAATAGTATAAAACCATTGCTTTCTAAAATAAACAGTATTAAGATGCTGATCTTAGAAGAGGCAGATCTAGGAGTACAATCTGATGTGTCAAAAGCTATTGGCAAATTGAAATACGAAGAATTGATCACCATTAATTCGGAAGGTAATAAAATTAAATTTTTAGCAGAAGATACAGCAACTGATGTTATTAAAAATCTATTGCTCAGCATTCAATCTGAAGGAAGTACGATTTTTATGATCCTGGATGGTAAGGTGAGCTACGATGATGTAAATAAATTGGTCAATACTAAACAATAGGATTATGAAGCATTCAATAATTATAGGAGCCCTTTTACTCTTTTGTCTGACTTTGCAAAGTTGTTTTGTTAAAACAAGTCCAAACATGTCGTTTGTGAGTAAGAGAGACCTCTCAAGTGATACGGAAGTTGCATCAATAAGGGTACCGATGTTTTTAACAAAAGCATTTATTAAAGGTAAAATAAAAGAATTAGATGAAGAGGATGCGATTGCGGCATTGGCCTTGCGGAAAATCAAGAAGTTAAAGATCATGACAATTTCTGGAAATAAAAAAGATAATCTCATGAGTAAGTTTAATGCTTATCTAGCTAAAAATAATTTTGAAGAAATGATGAGTTTGTATAGTGAAGGATCAAAAATTACGATTAATACAGAGATGAAGAAAGATCATGTGAAGCGTGTGCTATTGGGGATCGCAGATGAGGAGGACTATGTTTTTGTTGATATTAAGGCTGATCTGGATTTAAATGAGTTATCTAAAATGATCGAGTATTACGAAAAGAAAAATAATAAAACTAAAATAATAAACTAGTTATGGAAAAGTTAATAACCGCAATTGCACTTGTTTTTAGCGTGTTTACCGCTCAGGCACAGCTTTCTAAAGTTAATGAATTTGTAAATTCATTGCCGAAAAAACAAAAAGGGATAGACATCTTTAGATTTAGTGGTGCTAATATAAAAGATGTAAACAAACTTAGCGATGGAGATTTGTTTATGGATATTAAACAATTTGTTCCCGATTCTTTATTGAAAGATATTCACGATTTGGTCATCTGCCAAATTGGGGCTGAGCAAGCTAAAGAATCTAAAGCTCTTGAAAATGCTATAAAAAAAGCAGATTTAAAAACGCTGTATGCTGTAGAAACAGATGGTGTGGCAGTGCAGATGTTGACAACAGATTTTGATCAGAATAATGCGCAGGATTTACTAATTGATGTGAAATCGGAAGATGATTCCAGAATAACTGTCATGCTAAAAGGAAAGATTCCAATGGAGTTGACTGGTAACAGTAAGTAGAAGGGGGTATATATAAAAAAGCCTTGCAATTTTTTGCAAGGCTTTTTTTATATATAAAGCTTACGCTTAGTTTTTCTTAGCTAATTCTTCAGCGATTGCTTTTCCGATTTCAGCAGGAGATTGTACTACACGGATGCCACACTCAGCCATGATTTTCATCTTAGCAGCTGCAGTATCGTCAGCACCACCAACAATAGCACCAGCGTGACCCATACGACGTCCTGGAGGCGCTGTTTGACCCGCGATGAAACCTACTACTGGTTTAGTACCATTTTCTTTAATCCAAAGAGCAGCTTCAGCTTCCATACCACCACCGATTTCACCGATCATGATGATCGCTTCAGTTTCTGGATCATTCATTAATAATTCTACTGCTTCTTTAGTTGTAGTACCAATGATTGGGTCACCACCAATACCGATAGCAGTTGTGATACCTAGACCAGCTTTTACAGTTTGATCAACAGCTTCGTAAGTTAATGTTCCTGATTTAGAAACAATACCAACATTACCTTTTTTGAAGATGAAACCTGGCATGATACCAATTTTAGCTTCATCAGCAGTGATGATACCTGGACAGTTTGGTCCGATTAAACGAGAATTTTTGTCACTCAAGTAAGATTTTACTTGAATCATATCTTTAGTAGGAATACCTTCAGTGATACATACGATTACTTCGATACCTGCTTCAGCAGCTTCCATAATCGCATCTGCTGCAAATGCAGGAGGTACGAAAATAATAGAAACGTTAGCACCAGCTTTTTCTACAGCATCTTTAACAGTATTGAATACGGGACGGTCTAAATGTGTTTGACCACCTTTTCCTGGTGTAACACCACCAACTACGTTTGTTCCGTACTCGATCATTTGACTAGCATGATAAGTACCTTCTGTTCCAGTGAAACCTTGAACAACTACTTTTGAATCTTTATTAACTAATACACTCATTTCTTCTTAAAATTTTGCATCACAAATCTACTATTTTGCATTGGAAATAGGAAGTAATATAAATACTTATATCCCCTTAATTGATAAAAAATTAAGAGAACTTACTTTTTTGAATAAAATCCCAAGTTACGATACCAATTGTGACAGATACATTGAAGGAATGTTTTGTGCCAAATTGCGGAATTTCGATACAATAATCCACTAATGTCATGACTTCTTCATCGACACCATTCACTTCATTGCCAAATATTAAAGCATACTTAGCATCTTTTGCAGGTATAAAGTTTTGTAATAGTACACTGTTTTCGGCTTGTTCGATCGCAATAATGGTATATCCCAATTCTTTTAAAGTTTTAATTGCTTCCGTAGTTTCCTCGACATGTTCCCATGGAATCGTTTGTGTCGCACCTAAAGCTGTTTTTTCAATTTCGCGATGTGGAGGTGTAGCCGTGATACCACATAAAAATATTTTTTCTATTGCAAATCCGTCAGCCGTTCTAAAAGCTGATCCGACATTATGCATACTTCTCACATTGTCTAGAACGAGTGTGATAGCTGTTTTCTCTTGGTTTTTGAATGTTTCAACATCAGCACGTTGCAGCTGATCCATGGATAATTTTTGCATGTTGCAAAGATAAGTATAGAAAACTTTAAAATAGATTTTGAATATTAGAAATAAGATGTTATTTTTGCATTCCGAATTTTAAGTAAAGAACGAATAAAAATTAGCTAAAAAATGGCAAATCATAAATCAGCGATCAAAAGAATTAGAGCAAACGCTACAAAGCGTTTAAGAAACCGTTACCAAGCAAAAACTACTCGTAACGCAATTAAAAAATTACGCACTTCTACTTCAGCAGAAGAAGCTAAAACTTTATTGCCTCGTGTAATTTCTATGCTTGATCGTTTGGCTAAGAAAAATGTAATCCACAAGAAAAAAGCTTCTAACAACAAATCTAAGTTAACTAAATTTGTTAACGGTTTAGTTTAAGCTTTCAGTATAATATATAAAGGGATACAGTTCTCTGTATCCCTTTTCTTTATGTTTTTACTTTACCCTGGATTTTCTCTTTTCCAAGCGAATGAATGTAAATAAAAGTGTCGAGATTCTCGACACTTTTTTATTTTTCTTATTTTTCCATTACCGCTGCAATTGCCTTTTTCAGAGCCGCTGGGTTTTTCATATAAGGTTCTAAATCGTAAATCTCAACCTTTTTAAAGTCTATAGGATGACTCTCGCTTTGAAGAGAGATTGTTCCTTTACTGAGTAGTTGCCCCGCTTTTGTTTTTGGAAGGTCAGAATGCGATACATTTCCACCACCATATTGCGGCTTCTGATATTCGAGAACTTTTTCTCCATTTACAAAGTGTTGGATAATTGAATCTCCTAAGACAAGAAAATCTGCTGTTACCCATTGATCTCCATGATAAGTTTTCGATGTAGAGCTTACACAATGTGGTGTAAATAATTTATTGTTCATGACAACATTTGTACCCGGTGTACATAGATTACTTGTTGTCCGTTCATTTGTTCCGTCGCCACCTAATAACTGGCCTTCAATTGAAACTGGAAAATCTTGATCTTTTGCCATTGTTTTAGGATCTTGACCATGTAACATAGCACCACTGTTGCGCCACGCCCAGCCTTCACCTCCATTAGCTTGATCGCCAACGAAACGATATTGAACACGCAGGATGTAAGCAGAAAATTCTTTGTTGTAGAATAAATGGCCATATTGTTGATCAAATTGATCATACCCATCATATCTTACTTTTAATAAACCATCTTCAACACGAAACGTATTCGCATAGTTTTCTCCAACCTCGTGCTTGCTAATTTTTGGCGTCCAATTTTTTATATCTTTGCCATTGAACAATTGTAATGGTTTTGGTTTCTTGTTCAGTGAGCTGGCGCCAACTGAAACACACAGGGCAAGTCCTGCTAAACTAAAAAATAGTTTTTTATAATTCATTATTAAGATTTTAGGTATTAGAGAACTAAAATACTTAAAAATATTAAATTAACAATTGTTTTTGCTTTACATATTCGCTTGGTCTTACACCGATCACTTTATTAAAGGTATTACTGAACGTCGGCAAACTACTATAACCTACCTTCAGAGCAACTTCATTTACACTCAGTTTTTCATCTAAAAGAAGTTTAAGAGCCGTTAACATTCTTAATATTGTATAATACTGTATAAAAGACATGTTGAGTTCTTTCTGGAAAAGACGCGCTAATGTACGTTCGCTGATGTTGAATTTTTGAGAAAGTGTTTTAAAGCTTACATTTTCCTCAATGCGGCTTTCTAAAAAGGTGACGATATCTTTTAGCTTTTGATTGTTCGGATAGGGGAGTGCCAATGGTAGCTCGTGCTGGGAGACTTCAGGTAATAATAATTTAAATGCTTTTGCAAGCGAATATTTAGGCTCTTCAACAGGGAAAATATTACCGTTCCATCTGTTTGTGAACATGATCAACTCATTAAGAAGATCGTCGACAGGGTAGATGCTTATCTTCTTGTAGAACTCCTGGTCAGTATCATACTTTGGAAAATAAAGATTACGCATAACTACATCAGGGGTGCTCGGATGAATACTGTGGCGTATGCCAGCCGGTATCCAGATGTAATGTCTTGCAGGAAGAAAATAGGACTTCTCAGCTGTTTTTAAAAAAACAACACCACCTTCTGTGTAAAGAAATTGATCTTTATTGTGCACATGCTCGGTAATAAAATTTTCGCCAATGATAGCATGGTGACAATAGATGCTATCCTCAAAAGAATCCACTTCTGTTACGTAATAACGATTAACATATTTGGGATCTTTTATATCGCTTTTTATATTCATGATTTCCTTCCGTTTCCGTTGCAAAGTTAAAGTTTTTATACAAAAGCTTTGTATTACTTTATGAATGTAAGTTAATACTCACCATTATTGATTGTTAATTTGGGTATGTAAGTAAGTGTGTACTAATTTTTTGAAATTTTTTAAATAATTAAGAGGTTGATTGATAGTGTTTTATGTGTTTTCAAATATTTAATATTAAAACGATTTCTTCTGATAAAAAATATTAAATGCTGATTTATAAATAATTACAAATATATCGTCTTTATTGGATAATTTTGTGACTAATTGCAATAAATTGACATAGAAAAAATAACTTAATATTGTTTGTTCTAATATTCAAACAATTACTAAGAATATGTTTGTAAATATTAGTAAATTGGGAAATAAGTAAAGGAATATGTCATACGATAGAATTAAACTTAAAAGTTTACTTGATAAAGTAATTACAGCAGAGCAGGCTGCACAACTATTTGAAAATGGTATGATCGTTGGCTCAAGTGGATTTACGAAAGCCGGAGACAGCAAAGTCGTATTGCCAGCTTTGGCAGACCGGGCGAAAACAGATCCTTTAAAGATAACATTGATCACAGGTGCTTCTTTAGGTCATGGCACAGATGGTAAGCTGGCTGAAGCTGGTGTTCTTGCTAAGCGTATGCCGTTCCAGGTGGACCGAACACTTAGAGGAAAGATCAATAGCGGGGAAGTCCTATTTATTGACCAGCATTTGAGTGAAACAGCAGAGTTGCTGCACAATAAGAATTTAGCCTCTGTTGATATTGCCGTACTTGAAGTAGCAGCGATTGAAGCCGATGGTAGTATTATTCCGACCACTTCAGTGGGTAACTCAGCAACTTTTGCTGCTTTAGCCAAGCATGTGATTTTAGAAATAAATACAGCTGTTCCGATGGAGATTCGTGGCATCCATGATATCTATCAAGCCGAAGATTATCCAAGAAGAAACGTTATACCTATAGTAGCTCCTGAGAATAAAATTGGGCGAAAAACAATTGCCTTAGACCCTTCAAAAGTCGTTGGAATTGTATTTACTGATATCGAAGATAGTCCGGCAGATATTGCAGAACCAGATACCAAGACAACGGCTATTGCCAGTCATATCTTAAATTTCTTTGAGAAAGAAGTAGAAATGGGACATCTGTCTTCCAGTTTATTGCCGCTTCAGGCGGGGATAGGTAAAGTTGCGAACGCTGTTTTAATGGGTTTTAAAGACAGTAATTTCCGCAATTTAACGATGTTCTCAGAAGTTTTACAAGATAGTACCTTTGATTTAATTGATGCGGGAGTAATGGATTTTGCATCGGCTTCTTCCATTACGGTTTCAAAGCCCTGCTATGATCGTGTATTTGGAAACTTGGATAAGTATCGTGATAAGATGGTCTTGAGACCGCAAAATATCTCAAATACTCCAGGATTAATTCGTCGTTTGGGTGTTATCGCTATTAATACGGCTATTGAATTTGATATTTATGGCAATGTAAATTCCACACATATTTCAGGTACCAATATTATGAATGGTATAGGTGGTTCAGGTGATTTTGCAAGAAATGCTTACTTAAGTATATTCGTTACACAGGCAGCATCAAAAGAAGATCGTATTTCGCATGTGTTACCCATGGTATCACATGTTGATCATACAGAACATGATGTTGACATATTAGTAACTGATATCGGTCTAGCTGATTTAAGAGGATTAGCTCCTCGTGAACGCGCTCAAGTTATTATTGATAACTGTGTTCATCCAGATTATAAAGAGCAGTTACAAGACTACTATGACCGCGCCTGTGAGCGCGGGGGCCATACACCACATATCTTGGAAGAAGCATTTAGCTGGCATGTGAATTTGCGCGATCAAGGAAGTATGAAGAAATAAAAAAAGAGTGATACAATAAAAAAGTAAAGCAGCTATTCTTAAGAATAGCTGCTTTACTTTTTTGTCCCCAATTCAATGATTGGTAATAGACAATGATAAAAGCTCGCTTACTCTAAAATATGCTATTTTTTAACCATGTTTTAGTTTTACTTGCTTCTTGTCTTACCATCGTTATTGAATAAATTTGGAAGTTATATTTCTCTTTTTTATGTAAAAGTCTAAAACGCGTCCCGCTTCTAGGGGTCTATCGGTGCTCAAAATATCTGCGCCATTTTCAATAAAGCGGGCATATAGTTGATCTCCTTTTTGTTTGGCCTGGCGGTCTAAATTTCCTAGTGTACCTAATATACACATGATACCATGTTCATGAAGTAGCTCTATTAAGTTTTTATCCGCTTCTCTGGTGCCGAGAAAGGCAATAATGCGATTATCTGGAATATCTCGATCATTGAGCCGCACTAAATCTGCTTCATTTTTTATAGGTGCAGATAGCATGAGGTCAGGGGCTAAATTATGCACAACAGCAGCCTGATTTGCGGAATACGTAATGATTATGGCATTACTTTCAGCTTTTTGACTGCGAATAGCACGGATCACCAAATCATAGGGAACCCCTTGTTTAATATCTAAGGTGAAGATGACTCTACCTTTGCCCCATGCTAAGGCTTCTTCCAAGCTCGGAATTCGATAAGGGGTTAGCTTTCCATTAGGATCTTTTAATCTTAAACCTTTTAATTCATTTTTAGTTTTAGAATCTACTGATCCCGAGCCATTAGTTGTTCTGTTTAAGTTGCTGTCATGCATCAATATTAAAGCAGAGTCCTTAGTCAACCTAACATCACATTCCACAATGACAGGTCTGTAGCTCGCGTTAAATGCAAAAGTTTCTACTGCATTTTCAGGATAACCGGTTGTAGGGCCTCCTCGATGTAAGCTGATGAGCGGATATCGGTTTTCATCGTATGTTAAAAATTGATAAAGCTCCTCTGCTGTTTTTAAATTGAGTGTTTTACTACCCGCCAGAACATCCGAAGATGTGCCGGTCCGAAAGCAGGATGCTAAAAGTGCGGTTGTAAAAATTAAAAAAGGGAAGAGATTTATTCTTCTAAACATACAGTGATTTGTTATTGGTTTTTCTTTAATAAAATGATGAGATCATCTATTGGTGTATTGATATGATCAATAATTAGATGAGCTTGTTGATAAAACGGTTCTCTTTCAGTTAGTTTTTCAGTAATAAAATTAAATAGTTCCTCTTCAGTTTTACCGATTAAAATAGGTCTTTTATTCGGTTTTGACTGAGACAATCTATCAAATAGCGATTTTGGTGACATCTGTAAATATACCGAAATACCATTTTCATTCATCCACTGCATGTTATCAAAAAAACATGGAGAGCCACCTCCGGTAGAAACGATTGCATTTTGTTGCGCAGTTTTTAGTAACTGCTTGCGTTCTAATTCTCTAAATTTTTCTTCCCCGTGCAACTGAAAATATTCTGTGATGGACATGCCTATCTCTTTGACGATTTCATCATCAGTATCGATAAAAGGTAACTCTAATTTACTTGCTAACTTTTTGGCTAAAGTGGTTTTTCCACTTCCCATATAACCAATTAAAAAAATAGGTTTTGGCATATTATTATTTATCTAAACTTAAGTATCGCTCTTCTATATCTTTTGCATCGGGTATAGCATTGTAATGCCATTTGTCGATTACGGTTCCTGATTTTAATAAAAGTACCCCAGGATTTGCACGGATCATGCTTTTCAACGGAATAAGATCAGCATAGAATATTTCTGAAATTAAGTGTAATTTATCACTTAGGTAGTCTGAATCTTCAGAAGAACTGGCCGTCAATAACACTATTCGTAGATTGTAATCTTCAGTTAATTTTGTCGCTATTTTATTGATTTTATCTAAAGCCTCTACATTAGCTTTGGACAGGTCTTTAGCAACAATAATTAAATTATAATAAGGATTATTGATTATTTCTTGGGTATGGTCATTTCCTTCAGCATCTGTAATCAGAAGATCTGTAATCGGAATCTGATAGCCTTTCTTCACCAATTTACTTTGCGGTTCGCCAACGATCTCCCAGTTTGTGTCTTCCCAGACTTTTTCAGACATGTAAATTTTATCGGTAATGGTTTTTGTTTCCCCCGTTTTAACATTTTTCATGCTGTAGATCTGTTCATAAACATCGCCTTCTTTTCCTTCAGGTAGAACCATTAGGGATGGGATATTATTACCGATTTTATAAGGTAAAAAATCTATAAACGGTAAATACATGAACGTATAGATTCCAATGCCAAAAGATAGGACTGCTGTAAATGTTGCTACGAGGCCACGATTGGTCGGATCTTTAATGAGTGGTGTAATTTGATTGCGGTAAACAAAAATGATTAAGATCAAAGCAAGCAATACGAGATCCTTGCCAAAGGACTGCCAGGGTGTCAACGGAATAGCGTCGCCAAAACAACCACATGAAGTAACAACTTCAAAAAAAGCAGAGTAAAAAGTAAGGAAAGTGAAGAAAATGATCAGCAGTAATAAACCCCACGCTACAAGCTTTTTGTAAAAACCTAACAAAAGCCATATACCCAATATTATTTCTAGTGCACAGACAACGATAGCAATCGCTGTAGCATAGTCATTTAAAAAGTCGGTATGAAAAACATGAAAATATTCTTCGAGTTTATAACCAAAGCCAGTAGGGTCATTTGCCTTTATAAAACCGGAGAACATAAAAAGAAGACCTGTAAAGATGCGCGCAAAGCAAAGTAGATAGTTTGTTTTTTGCGATTTATTATTGATGACTGCTGACATAATTTTAGTTTGATTGAGCTAACCCCATTTTTATAAGTGCAAAAACGGCATAATTTAACATATCTTGATAATTGGCATGAATTCCTTCGGAGGCGATGGTGGCGCCGTTATTGTCTTCAATTTGTTTCACACGGTGAATTTTCATGAGTATCAGATCTGTTAACGAAGAAATTCGCATATCGCGCCATGCTTCGCCATAATCGTGATTTTTAGCAAGCATAAGGTCACGTGTTTCATTTACTTTTTCCGTGTATTTTTCATTTACAAATTCTGGACTTAAATTTTCTTCACCATCTTCACCCAATTCGAGCTGAATCATACCCATAATACAATAGTTGATGATACCCACATATTCTTCCAAAATACCTTCCCCAACTTTAGATACTTTTTTGATCTCTAAAGTACGAATGCGTTGTGCTTTAATATAAATTTGATCGGTTATAGAAGGAAGTCGCATAATACGCCAGGCTGTTCCATAATCTTTCGTTTTCTTGATAAATAAATCTTGGCAGTGCTCGATAACTGTATTGTATTCCTGAGTCGTATTCATAACTATTATTTGCGTATTTCACGAGAAAGTGAGTGAACTATTGTTACAAATATAATTAGAATTAACCATTTTTATGCGTCACAATTATGTCCAATTTAGCTGAATATCGCTAATAAAAAATAAAAATGTTGATATTTGATTTAAGGATTTATCGCTTGAGTATCGGTAAATTATAAAAGGATGACAGATGATAATTAAAAAACCTGAAATAAGAGAAGTTAGAATTACCCGCTACATACAGCCTTTTCGTGAAGGAGGTTCTTTGCCGGCATTGGCCGATGCAGATGATGGCTTTAGTTACGTGATTAAGTTCAGAGGTGCCGGACAGGGAAAGAAAGCTTTAATTGCAGAGTTGATAGGCGGAGAGATTGCCCGTGTTCTTAATCTCAGAATGCCTGAAATGGTTTTTGCAGATTTGGATGAATCTTTTGCCAGAACCGAACCTGATGAGGAAATTCAAGATTTATTAAAATTTAGTGTTGGCAAAAATCTAGGTGTTCATTTTTTAAATGGGGCCATTACTTTTGATGCCAATGTTGATCAGATAAGTCCTGAAGAAGCATCTCGAATTGTCTGGCTCGATGCGTTGTTGATGAATGTTGATCGTACGGTCCGTAATACAAACATGCTGATCTGGCATAAAGAATTATGGTTGATTGATCATGGAGCTTCCTTATATTTCCACCATAGTTGGGACAATTGGGAAGAGCAAGCTATAAAACCCTTTGTGCAGATAAAAGATCATGTGTTATTAAAGAACGCCAACCAAGTTGAATCGGTGGACCGACAATACCGTTCTTTATTAACCGAAGAAGTGATCCGTAATATAGTGGATATCATACCAAGTGAATGGTTAGTTGATGAATCGAGAGATTTATCTGCAGCTGAGGCGGGAGAAGTTTACGTGTCCTTTTTGATGAAGCGCTTAGCACATGCTGATCATTTTTTAAATCAAATTGAAGATGCCCGAAAAAACATTATATGAGTATGCGGTGGTACGCTTAGTACCACGTGTGGAGCGTGAAGAGTTTATTAATGTTGGTGTGGCGTTATATTGCCGGAAATACCGATTTGCAAATGTTCTGTTTGATATCGATGAAGTGCGCGCCAGATCTTTATTTCCGGATATGGATATAGAAATGATAAAGGCTCATCTTGAATCTTTTGTGAAAATATGTACAGGAGCAAAAGATGGTGGCAAATTAGCTGCGTTGGATCAGACAGAACGTTTCAGATGGCTGACCGCCAATCGAAGCACAATTATCCAGTGTTCTCCGGTACACCCCGGTTTATGTGAAGATCCGGCAGAAACTTTACAACTTCTTTTTAACAAGCTGGTTTTATAAATTGTATATTTTATCTACCATATAAGTATAGTATATTTGTACTATTACATAAAGGGATTACACCCATGAATGATTTTTACGAACACATTTATCAAAAACAATTGGAGGTATTTGAAATGCCTTCCAATAAAAAAATATCAGGCTGGGCAGTAGGGATCTTAGATCTGTTATTTCCAGAGCGAAATGCAGGTGGGATAAAATCTGTCGCAGAAGTGCAACTTGCTTTTCAGCAAGCTGAGCTTGAATTAGAGCAACTGTTAAGTAAATCAAAGGCTTGTGAAGCATGTGATCACTCGCTTGTTGCACGTGATTTTTTTCAATCATTACCACAATTATATGAATTGATGTGTTCAGACGCTGATGCTTTAATAGCAGGCGATCCGGCAGCAAAGAATCAACGGGAAGTTATTCGTACATATCCCGGTTTTTTCGCAATAAGTATTTTTCGGATCGCAAATAGACTTCACCGTCTTGGTGTTCCTTTGATACCCCGTATTTTAACAGAGCACGCGCATTCGAAGACGGGCATTGATATTCATCCGGCAGCAACTATCGGCCATCATCTTTATATTGATCATGGTACAGGTTTAGTCGTAGGTGAAACCTGTGTTATCGGAAATTATGTAAAGCTTTATCAGGGGGTGACGCTAGGCGCATTGAGTGTTGAGAAAATTTTATGCAATGTGAAAAGGCATCCTACAATCGAAGATCATACCATTATTTACTCGGGAGCAACCATATTAGGTGGCGATACTGTTGTAGGCCATCACTCCGTTATCGGGGGAAATGTGTGGTTGACAAATTCTGTAGAGCCTTATACAACTGTCTATCATCAAGCAAATTCTAAATTTATAGATTCCAAACCTTTAATTTAATATGGGAAATATCATTGATACCATTGGCAATACTCCTTTAGTTGAAATCACAAAATTTCATAGTAATCGAAATGTGAAGATTTACGCTAAAATGGAAGGAAATAATCCTGCAGGTAGTGTAAAAGACCGTGCTGCATTGAATATGATTCGATCGGCTATGGAAAGAGGTGAAATTACGAAGGATACAAAGTTGATTGAAGCAACGAGTGGAAATACGGGTATTGCACTCGCTATGATTGCAGGTATTTATGGCCTAAGTTTAGAACTAGTAATGCCCGTTACTTCTACGCGCGAACGGACATTAACGATGCAGGCATTTGGTGCACAGGTCACATTATTAGAGAGCATGGAGATCTGTCGTGATTATGCGGAAGATAAAGCTGCCACAGGAGATTATTTTATTTTAAACCAGTTCGCAAATCCCGATAATTATAAAGCACATATTAAAACTACAGGTCCGGAGATCTGGCGTGATACCGCAGGAAAGATTACACATTTTGTTAGTGCAATGGGTACTACCGGTACGATAATGGGGAACTCTATATATCTGAAGGAGAAAAATCCTGAAATACAGATCGTCGGTTGTCAACCAACTGAGGAGTCATCCATTCCGGGGATTCGTCGCTGGCCTGAGGAATATCTTCCGAAGATATTTGACGCTTCTCGTGTCGACCGTATCCTAGATATCTCGCAGAAAGAATCTACTGAGATGGCTCGTGAGTTAGTGAAAAGGGAGGGTATATTTGCAGGTATGAGTTCTGGAGGAGCATTTGCGGCCGCATTGAAGGTAGCAAATGAAATTGAAGAAGGAACTATTGTATTTATTGCATGTGATCGGGGTGACCGTTATTTAAGCTCAGACTTATTTGCCTAAGTAGTATTATTATAATTTTAGAAAAAAGAGTCATCCCTTCCGGATGACTCTTTTTTTTACCTTGTTATTTCATTTTCTAGATCTTTACTTTTTAATCAGATTTGATGATTCTCTACTTGAAGTTATCCACATTGTGAATTAATATTGTTGATAACTATAAGATTGGTATTTTATATTATCCACATTTTTTAACATAAATGTGAATAAGTTATTTATGCCGGATTTATTGCTTTGTGGCTGATTAAATGGTATTTAATGCTTTATTTTTTAAATTTAAGTTTTACAAAAAAAAGTATTAAACATTTATACTTCTTTTGATAATCTTTTTAAACTCATTTATACTGTCCATAAATAACTAGAATATATGTGAATAGCCAAGTGTTAATAAGTTAAGATTACTACAATTATTAACACGTTATGTTAGTTATTAACATTAAATTGTTAATAACTTATTGCGGCCAAACATCTGTTACACGGTAAAAAAACTCTTCAACTTTTACTTTCCTGGTAATGAGAAATTTAACTATTTTTTTTATAAAAGGATATATTTTTCTTTTTAGACAACTTTAATTTGATATAACTTAGTTGGTGTACATAATACAGCCTTAGTGTTTTGTATACATTACCAATTTAAACCGATTAAATTAAATAACGGTCTTGTTTAATAGACTATTGGTATACTTCCAATAGAAACAGTCTGTTTACCTAATTTAATTAACATCAACTATTTTAAACCAAACTAAAAAATTATGAGCAATCTTAATTTAGGTCAACAGCAATGGAAGAAAGCCTTTTGGATGGGAGCTATCGTCTCTTTATCTACAATCTGCCAATCACCAGTGCTTGCAAATCCAAAGAGTTTAACTTTTATGAGTTCGACTCAAGAAAAGATTTCAGTTAGTGGCATTGTCACTAATACAGATGATGGTTCACCAATTGAGGGTGTCACTGTATCTGTTGTAGGGACAAATATCGCTACCAAGACAAATCAAAAAGGGGAGTACGTTTTGACAAATGTTCCAAGTGACGGAAAGTTGAATTTTCGAATGATCGGAATGACTTCTACAGATGAAGAAGTTAAAGGAAGAACCAGCATTATGGTGAGTCTCATTAGTTCCAGCGCCAACCTAGAAGAAGTGGTTGTGGTTGGTTATGGGGTGCAAAAGAAGGAAACTGTTACAGGATCTGTAGTCGCTGTAAAAGGTTCTGAACTATCAAAATCACCAGCTCTCAATGTTTCCAATGCCTTAGCAGGCCGGGTGCCGGGGGTAATTGCGACGAATGGATCTGCAGAACCCGGCTATGATGGGTCAACTATAAGTATCCGCGGAACCAATACCTTAGGAAATTCGAGTCCACTAATTGTTATTGATGGAATTCCGGCACGCCAAGGTGGTTTTGAAAGATTAAATCCGGCAGATATTGATAATATTTCAGTTTTAAAAGATGCCTCTGCAGCCATTTATGGTGCCAGAGCGGCAAATGGAGTTATTTTGGTAACGACAAAAAGGGGAACAAACGGAAAACCTAAATTATCGTATAATTTTAATAAGGGATTTTCACAACCGACGGTCATTCCAAAATTGACAGATGCCGTTGAATACTCCGAATTGCGAAATGAACTCGAGATTTATAAATTACCGGTAGCAGAGTGGGCTGCGGCACAAAATGCCTTCAAAACGACCGGTACTTTTATCCGTCCAAACAATACAGCTGTTTCCGCTCCTTTTACACCAGAAGATGTTCAATTATTTAAAGATGGCAGTGATCCCTGGGGACATCCTAATACAGATTGGTATGGGGAAACCTTAAAGAATTGGTCTCCTCAAGAGAAGCATAATGTACAGATTACCGGAGGAAATGATGCGGTGAAATATCTAACCTCAATTGGATATCAGAATCAAGATGCCTACTATAAAAAATCTGCAACCGGATATAAACAATATGACTTAAGAATTAACTTGGATGCCAAGATAAGTAAATACATCACAACCAAATTTGGAGTTTTAGGGCGTCAAGAAAATAGAAATTTCCCAACCAAAGGAGCGGGTACCATCTTTAGAATGTTGATGCGGGGTAATCCTACACAACCAGCTTATTGGCCAAATGGAATGCCTGGACCTGACATTGAAAATGGTGAAAATCCTGTTGTGATCACGACTAACGAAACAGGTTATGAACGCGATAAAAGATATTATTTTCAAACCAATGGACAGATTGATATCACAATTCCTTGGATAGAAGGCTTGAAGTTTTCTGGTAATGCAGCTGTCGATAAATACATTAAGAAAATTAAACGTTGGGAGACGCCGTGGTACCTGTATACTTGGCAGGGAGCTTATGAAGCTGATGGAGTAACTCCACAATTGGTAGCGGGCAAAAGAGGTCCGGCAGATCCACGGTTAAACCAATCTGATGAAGATCAGTTGAATATATTGCTGGGCGGTGTGCTGACTTATGATAAGGTCATTGGTGATCACACGTTCAATATACTAGCTGGGGTAAACAGAGAAACAATCCAAAATGATAACTTTTCAGCTTATCGACGCTATTTCTTATCGGATAAGGTCGATTATCTGTTTGCTGGTGGTGATGCCGAGAAGAATAATGACGGTAGTGCATGGGAGCGTGCAAGATTGAATTATTTTGGAAGGATCAATTACAATTATAAATCGAAGTACATTGCTGAGTTGCTATGGCGTTATGATGGTTCTTATATGTTCCCGGAGAAAACGCGTTATGGATTTTTTCCAGGGGCGATGTTAGGTTGGGTCGCTTCAGAAGAAGGATTTTGGAAGGATAATATAAAAGCCATTAATTATTTTAAGATACGAGCATCTTATGGTCAGATGGGAAATGATAATGTCTTTTATGATGATCTCCTACAAGAATATCAATTCTTCTCCACTTATAAATTTGGATCTTATATTCTTGGCGATGAAATGATTAAAACCCTATACGAAAGCCGTGTCCCAAATAATTTCATTACTTGGGAGGTTGCTAATAATTATAATTTAGGTATTGATGCGCAGCTTTTAGGGGGTAAGATTAACTTTGAGTTTGATGTTTTTAAAAATAGAAGAAACTCAATCCTATGGAGACGTAATGCATCTATTCCTCAAAGTACGGGTATGACGTTACCTGCTGAGAACATCGGCAAAGTTGATAACAAAGGATGGGAGTTTAATTTAGGTTATCGCGATCAGAAAGGCGATTGGGGATATAGTGCTTCCATCAATGGTGGGTATGCTAAAAATAAAATTGTATTCTGGGATGAAGCTGCTGGAGCACCATCTTGGCAGCAGACAACTGGTAGAGTGATCAATTCCGGGTTGTATTATCAATATGATGGTGTATTTAAAAGTCAGGAAGAGATCAACTCTAATACCTTGGATTATTCGGCAATTACGAATAATCTAAGACCTGGTGATATGAAGTATAAAGATTATGATGGAGACGGAAAGATTACGCCGGATGATCGTGTGCGGACAAATAAGAATACGAATCCAACTTTTCAAGGTGGTTTGAATCTGGGATTACGGTATAAGAATTTTGATCTATCCATCTTATTTCAAGGGGCTATGGGTGGAGAAGTTCGGATAGCGACAGATGAATCTGGTGCAATTGGTAATTACTTACATGAATTTTATGAAAATAGATGGACGATCGATAATCCTAGTTCTGAACATCCGCGTATCACCGATCGTTCGGATCAGTACTATTCCAAAGACAATACCTATTGGTTGCATTCAAACAATTACCTGCGTCTAAAAAATGTGGAAATAGGATATAATCTAAGTGCGAAACTTGTGGAACGCTTAGGTATTTCAAGTTTTAGAGTTTATGCGAGCGGTATGAACTTAGTTACTTGGTCCAAATTGAAAATGTATGATCCTGAATCGACTAATACTTTAGGGCATTACTATCCTCAAGCTCGATTAATCAACACAGGGATACTTTTATCTTTTTAATTCGCTATCATTATGAAAACAATAAAATTATTTTATATACCGATTTCTGCATTATTATTTACAGGATTATTTGCCAGCTGTAATGATGATTTTGTCAATACCAAACCATTGGCAGAGGTTCCAAAAGAGCTTGTATGGACAGATGCAGGACTCGCTCAGGCATTTGTAAATGATCTATATAATGGATTTGGACAGGGAGGTTTTAACGAACAGATGTTAGCCTCGTTGACAGACGAGTCCATGTTTACCCATCCGGGTAGAGGAATCAATACCATTACGGAGAGTAGGTCCAATCCAGCGGATCAGGGCTGGATTGTTGATTCATATGAGTATGGGAATATGTATAAGCGTATCCGCGCGACTAATATTGCGATCGAAAATCTTATTACGCCAAAATTCAATAATGAAGCGCTAGCGAAACAGATGTTGGGAGAGGCTTATTTCTTAAGAGCCTATTACTATCAGCAACTTTTGCGTTTCTATGGTGCAATTCCATTGATTACCAAGATTTATACGCTTGAAGATACGGATTATACTGCTGCTCGAAATACGTATGAAGAGTGCGTCAATTTCATTGTTAAAGATTGCGAACAGGCAGTTACTTTATTGAGTGGGGTGGCAAAAGTAGATGGTCGTACCAATGAGGCTGCAGCTTTAGCTCTAAAAGCTCGTGTGTTACTTTATGCGGCTTCCGATTTGCATGATGTACCAACGGCAAAGACCAAATCTTCAACTATATCAGCATATGCTAACCCAGAACTGCTAGGTTATGTATCTGGAAATCGTACAGAGAGATGGCAAAAAGCTAAAGCAGCAGCAAAGGCGGTGCTGGATAAATCTGAACTGGCATATAAACTAAACTTATCAGAACCGGTTTCTCCTTTAGAAGGGAGAGCAAATTATATCGCGTTAGCGATGGGAGGGAATTCAAAAATTGCCGATGCTGATGCAAAACGGGATTTAATTTTAGGAAGATTCTTTAATGACTTGAAAGATGAAGGTGGTGCTTATGTAGGGCGTAACAATGGACCTAATGGCTATCATAACTGGGCAGGGAATAGTCCTACGCAATTGCTGGTTGATGATTATGAAACTTTGTCCGGTGAAAAATTTAATTGGAATAATTCTGTTCACGCAGCAAACATATATACCAATCGTGATCCTCGCCTTGGAGCTTCTATATTATATGACGGTGCTACTTGGAAACCAAGAACAGATGATGTTAAGAAGAGAGATCCTGCGAATCAAATCCAAACAGGTCAATATGAGGTAATCAATGATAAGGGAGCGAAAGTCATCCAGTATGGGTTAGATACGCGTAATTCTCCGGTTGAAGATTGGAATGGTAGTTATACGGGATATTATATGCGTAAGTTTGTTGATGCGGATCCTGCGATTGTTGATCAAAATACCAGACAACGTGTGCCGTGGCCAGTACTTCGTTATACTGAGGCCGTACTGAATTATGCAGAAGCTTGTCTTGAATTGGGAGAGGATGCTGAAGCACGTACATGGCTCAATAAAATTCGGTTCAGATCCGGAATGCCTGCAATTGATAACGATGAATCTGGACAAAAATTAAAAGATCGGTACCGTAATGAAAGACGTGTTGAATTGGCTTATGAGGAACACCGCTTCTTTGATACACGCCGTTGGATGAATGCCAAGGAAACGATCGGGAGACAAGTTACTTTAATTAATATTTTTGGGACTTTAAAAGCGGGTAAGCTTGTGAGTCTTTACCAATATAATACAGACAATTATAGCTACTCTTATAAAGTGAATACAATTGCACCTGGGATAGAAAATAGAAATTGGTTGGATAAAATGTATTTCATATCCATTCACCGAGATGAAATGAATAGAAATACCAAGTTGATTCAAAACCCGGGTTACTAGTTTTAATTAGCTAATTAATAAAATGGGTTATCTTTAGTAAGTCATGACTTTAATTATAAAAGTTTCATCGTGCTTATTTGAGATAACCTTTTTTTTGTTAAAATAAATGAATGCGAACCAATTGTTCCCATTCGTCGTCAAGTGAGCCTATAAATTCAGATTTCTTAGCTCGGTTATACCAGTAGCGTGCATTCCAAAGATCTTTTTCTTTGCGGTGTAGGTAAGCATGCACATGTGCCGATTTTGAATCTTGTAGATGATCGATTAAATCATGGGCTTTTTGCCAATCACCTTTTTTATCCCACCAAAGTGATTCGAGCCATATAGAAAGTTCAGACGGTGGAACTGCCAATACGGTGGAAGATGAAAATTTTTCAAATGTTAACATGCTTCTAAAATAGCGAATAATGTCAACATAAAAGGGTGATTTTATTAAAATCACCCTTTTATGTTATTTAAATCTGCTTGCTAATGCGGCTAATTTTGAAGCCATATCAGTCTCAGGTTCTTTTTCTTTTCGCTCTTTGTTGTGAAAACTTTTTGGCTCACGCTTCTGTTTTGGTGATGAGGTTGCGTCATTTGTTTTCATAGAAAGGCCGATACGATTTCTTTTCTCATCAATTTCGGTTACTGTAACCTCTACATGTTGTTGTACTTTTACTACTTCGTGCGGATCAGAAATAAAACGGTTCGACAGTTGGCTCAAATGTACCAGTCCATCTTGGTGAACGCCAATATCAACGAAAGCACCAAAATTAGTAATATTCGTTATGATACCTGGTAATTTCATTCCTACCCTTAAATCCGATACTGCATTTACACCATCAGTAAAAGCGAAAGCTTCGAATTTTTCACGTGGATCCAGTCCTGGTTTTGCCAATTCGGCGATGATATCATTCAGTGTCGGTAGACCAACTTCATCAGAGATATAATTTTTCAATGGTATTGTTTTCCTTAGTTCGGCATTACTCAACAGCTCATGAACACTTGTTTTAAGATCTTTAGCCATTTGCTCGACTAATTTATAGCGTTCAGGATGTACTGCTGATGCATCTAAAGGATTTTCAGCATTGCGGATGCGTAAAAATCCGGCGGCCTGTTCAAAAGCTTTATCTCCCAACCTCGGTACTTTCTTCAATTCACGACGTGATTTGAAAGGTCCGTTTTCTTTTCTATAATTGATGATCGATTGTGCCAAAGCAGGACCTAAACCAGATACGTAAGCTAGAATTTGTTTTGATGCAGTATTTAATTCAACACCTACATTGTTCACACAGCTCATAACTGTATCGTCAAGTGAGCTCTGTAATTTGTTTTGATCAACGTCATGTTGATATTGTCCTACACCGATCGATTTTGGATCGATTTTCACCAACTCTGCTAGCGGATCCATCAACCTGCGACCAATAGAGACAGCGCCACGTACCGTGATATCCTGATCCGGAAATTCATCTCGTGCAGTTTCTGAAGCAGAGTAAATAGAAGCGCCACTTTCATTAACCATCACAATAGTAACTTGATCTAGATTCAGTTTACGGATGAAATCTTCTGTTTCCCTTCCTGCTGTTCCATTACCGATAGCAATGGCTTCGATATCATATTTTTTTACTAAATAAGGTATAGTACGTGTTGCTTCAGCTAGACCACCAGCACCACTATGTGGAAATATAGCCGTATTTTCTAATAAAGCTCCTTGCTGATCTAAAACTACAGTTTTACAACCCGTTCTAAATCCAGGATCGATTGCTAAAATTCTTTTCTGTCCCAATGGGGCCGCCAAAAGTAGTTGACGTACATTATCTGCAAATACCTTGATTGCTTCTTCATCCGCTTTCTGACGTGTTAAAACCCGAATTTCAGTTTCCATAGAAGGTTTTAATAGTCTTTTAAAGCTGTCTGTCAAAGCTAAGCGAACTTGCGCCGCCGCTTCATTATTAGTTTTGATATAAAGGTGGTCAATTGCAGGAAGAACTTCCTCTTCAGCAACTTCGATGTCCAAATAGAGAAGTTCCTCTTTCTCACCACGACGCATGGCCAAGACACGATGTGAAGGTGCATTTTTTAATGATTCTGACCATTCGTAGTAATCTTTATATTTTAAAGCGGCTTCTTCTTTTCCTGGAACTACCCGAGATACAAACTGGCCTTTGTCCACAAATATTTTACGCGCTTTATCTCTTACTTCTGCATTTTCAGCAATTGTCTCGGCAATAATATCGCGTGCACCAGAAAGTGCCTCTTCGATCGAGTTGACACCTTTTTCTTCATCGATAAGTGATGTCGCTAAATCGGTGAAATCTGTACGTTCCTGCGCTAATAGCAGGTCAGCAAGCGGTTGCAGTCCCTTTTCTCGGGCCATACTTGCACGTGTTTTACGTTTAGGCTTGTAGGGAAGGTAAATGTCTTCTAGATTTGCCATCGTCTCTACATGCTGGATTTTTAACGCTAGTTCTGGAGTTAATTTTCCTTGATCTGAGATTGATTTTAAGATGGCGTCCCTTCTTTTATCTAAGTCACGTAATTGTTGAATACGGTCACGGATGGTCGTAATTTGTACTTCATCTAGACTGCCCGTCATCTCTTTTCTATAACGTGAGATGAAAGGTACTGTAGCACCTTCATCTAATAATCCGATTGTTGTTTGTACTTGTTTTTCGCTAATCGCTAATTCCTTCGAAACTATAATTTCGTGTGTCATAAATAGGGAATGTAATATTTATTAAAATAGAAAGCTGCTGGAAATAATCCAACAGCTTTATTTGACGATATCTTATTGAAAATAATAGGCTTAAACTTATGCTTCTTTGGAAGGCTCTTCTGCTTTTTTAGCTGGATCAACTGCTGTTTTTTCAACAGATTCAGTTGTATTATCCTCAGTTGCCGCTGTTTGTCCGTTATCTGCAAAATGATCGTTGTAACCATATTGAAAATGGTTTGGTTCTTCACCATATTCAGGCTGACGACTATACTGCATAGTTCCTTCAGGTGCTGTAAACTGAGGCGTTTTCTTTTCGGACTCTTCTTTGTTCTCCGCTTCAGCCTCTTCTTTTACTTTTTGTTCTGCTGCTTGGGCTTCTGCCAAAGGATTTTCCTCTATTTTTAAATCAATGTCTTTTTCGAAATTATTAATTTGATCGGAAATTTCTCTTTTGATACCTTCTGAAGCATCTTTAAACTCTCTGATCCCACGCCCTAGACCTCTTGCCAATTCAGGAAGTTTTTTACCCCCAAATAATAAAAGAGCGATAACCAGAATCAACATCATTTCTGATGTTCCTATGTTAAGAAATGCAAATATTTGACTGTACATTTTACTATCGTTTTAATAAATTATAAATGCTAAGTTACAGCAATATTTTAAAAATGAAATAGTGTTTAAGGAAATATTAACATTTCAATTGTAAAAATTTAGTGTGCTAATTTGACATTTTCATTATGATTTATTGATAGATAAGAAATGTAGGATTGGGAAAAATCTCGTACTTTTGGAATCTTTTCAAATTAAGTAGCGGGAAAATATGTTGAAGCGATTAAAATCTTACAAGCCTTATTATTGGAGCACTTTTATACTGGCGGGACCAGTCGTGATCTCTCAACTTGGTCATACCATGGTACATATGGCAGACAGTGTCATTGTAGGGCATTTTGCAGGTACAGTTCCTTTGGCTGCGGTATCCCTGGTCAATGCGGTCTTTATGGTCGTTATGGTTATCGGTTTGGGTATTGCTTACGGAATTACCCCATTAATTGCTCAGGAAAATGGACGTGGTAATAAAGAAGAATGTGCCAAGTTGCTTTCGAATAGTATTTGGATGAATGCCATAGCAGGGATACTCTTATTTTGCCTCGTATATTTTGGTTCTATGTTGGCTATTGATCATCTAGACCAAGATCCTGCGGTGGTAAAAGAGGCGAAACCTTATTTACTTATTCTGAGTTTATCTATCTTTCCTTTGATGATTTTCAGTGCATTTAAGCAATTTGCTGAAGGTTTAGGTTTTACTAAACAAGCCATGAATATTACCATATGGGGCAATGTTCTGAACATTATCTTGGCCGTTATTTTTGTTAAAGGAATGTTTGGTATCAAACCTATGGGCGT
This sequence comes from Sphingobacterium sp. B16(2022), assembly GCF_012030425.1. Classification (GTDB taxonomy): domain Bacteria; phylum Bacteroidota; class Bacteroidia; order Sphingobacteriales; family Sphingobacteriaceae; genus Sphingobacterium; species Sphingobacterium anhuiense. The sequence continues at coordinate 43,238 of NZ_JAAUVN010000007.1, forward strand.
CAGTGGGGTAGGATACAGTACGTTGATCGACCGTATTATGATGATGGTCGTCATGTTGTTCTATGTTATGAGATCTTCTTATTTTCAGCCCTACATCAGCAAATTTAAGCTATGGGCTGTTGATCTTATCCGGATTCGAAAAATTTTGAAAATAGGAGCACCTGTAGCCATGCAATATGTCTTTGAAATCGGTGCATTTGCAGGAGCCTCATTGATTGCAGGAACTATCGGTGCTGTTGAGCAAGCTTCACATCAGGTTGCTATTCAATTAGCTGCTATGACTTATATGATGGCAAGTGGCATTGCGGCGGCTGCAACTATTAAAACAGGGAATAGCTTTGGTAACAAAAACTTCTTTCGTTTACAGCGTTTTGCAGTTTCCTCTTATCAATTGGTTTTAGTATTTATGACATTGACGGCATCACTTTTTGCTATCTTTAATAACTACCTTCCTTTTATTTTCACACAGGACATGGCAGTCGTTACTATTGCAGCTCACTTGTTAATTATAGCGGGATTATTTCAGCTTTTTGATGGAACTCAGGTTGTAGGTTTGGGCATACTAAGAGGTATGGGCGATGTCAATATACCGACATTAATCACTTTTATTGCCTATTGGATCATCGGATTGCCAAGTGGATATTTTATGGGAGTTCATTTAGGCATGGGCGTCGAAGGAATCTGGTATGGTTTGACTTTGGGCTTGCTCACATCGTCTGTTTTATTGTACTGGCGTTACCGTATTGTAATTCATAAACATTTGAATGCTTAGCATAAAAAAAGGCTTCTTTTAATTTAACAGAAGCCTTTTTTTATGCTATAAAACGTTAGATTTCACGGTTAATATCCCAGTTCTCTAAATAATCGGCCACTCTCTTCAAAAATGTTCCTCCCAATGCTCCATCTATGACACGATGATCATAAGATAGCGAAAGATACATCATCTGTCTAATGCCAATTAGATCACCATGTTCTGTTTCAATAACAGCAGGTTTCTTTTTAATCGTACCTACTGCCAGAATAGCTGCTTGAGGCTGATTGATAATAGGTGTACCCATGATATTTCCAAAAGCACCAATATTAGTAAAGGTAAATGTTCCACCTTGGGTATCATCAGGTTTTAACTTGTTAGCACGTGAGCGATTAGCCAGATCATTGACAGATTTGCTAAGTCCCACTAAGCTTAATTGATCAGCATTTTTGATTACAGGAACAATTAGATTACCATTTGGAAGTGCGGCGGCCATTCCAATATTGATATTTTTCTTTTTGATAATATGATTCCCATCAACAGAAATATTAACCATAGGGAAGTCTTTTAGCGCTTTAGCGATTGCTTCAATAAAAATAGGAGTGAAGGTGATATTTTCGCCATCTCTCTTTTTATACACCTCTTTCGCCTTATTGCGCCAGTTGACCAAATTAGTAACATCTGCTTCCACAAAAGAACATACATGTGGTGAAGTCTGTACACTTTTCACCATATGATCTGCGATGATCTTGCGCATACGGTCCATCTCGATGATTTCATCCCCGCCTGAATTTATAGTATGAGCAGTTTCAACTGGAGTTGCAGCATACTGTTCTTTTTTCTCGGGAACAACAGTTGCTACTGGTTGAGTTGCACGTGTGCTAGTATAATCAGTGCCAGTCTGCTCTCTTTTGCGTGTTACATATTTTAAAATATCTTCTTTGGTTACACGTCCCTCAGAACCTGTTCCAACAACCTGATCTAACTCTTGTTGACTTAAGCCTTCATGAGAAGCTATATTTTTGACTAAAGGAGAATAGAATCTAATTCCATTATGAATGCTGGACTGATGATTTTCAATAGCAGGTTGAATCTGATTTAATCCTGGTATTTCTATTTTTTTATCTTCAATCTGAATCGTAGTCGGAGTAACTTCTATTTTGTCTTGATTTTTCTCTAATGCTGATTGTGTATCTACTGTTGGAGATTCTATTCCATCTTGGTCACCTTCGATCTCAATAATGGCAATTATATCACCTACTTGTGCAACTTGATCAATTGAAAAAAGTTGTTCTTTTAATATTCCTTTTACTGGAGAAGGTACATCCGAATCGACTTTATCAGTTGCTATTTCTAAAATTGCTTCATCTTCACTAATGGTATCACCTGGTTGTTTTAACCATTTTGTTACAGTAGCTTCAGATACACTTTCCCCCATTTTAGGAAGTAATAATTTATATAATGCCATAATAATTCAACTGCAATCCTTTTAAATACTAAGTTAGTTATTTTAAGGTTTATATTTTACAAAGTAAAATATAATTTTTGATAAATCAATTTTTGCGGAATAATATTTTACAAATCAATGCCTATCTGATGTTCTTTGACAAGTAATTGCCAAAGCATGAAAAGCGCTAATTGTCTGGTTCGTTCGATATTTATTGTTCTGTCATTTTGAAATTGGAACTTTCTGGCAATGGTTTCTTTTTCACCGGCAATTGCGATCCAAACTGTACCTACCGGCTTTTCTGGAGTACCTCCTGTTGGCCCTGCAATTCCACTGGTTGCAACCGCGTAGTTTGTATCAAATTTATGTTTAGCACCTTGAGCCATTTCAATAACAGTCTGTTCACTTACTGCTCCGTATTGACTCAGTGTTTCTTCTTTAACATCCAAAAGCTGTTGCTTTAGCTTATTCGAATAAGGAACGGTACCACCCACATACATCGTACTACAGCCAGGCACTGCCGTTATCATAGCGGCAAGACTGCCTCCCGTACAGCTTTCTGCTGTTGTTAACGTTAACTGGAGACGAATAAATTTGTGAATTAAAAACTTTTCTATTGAGGTGTCATGATTTGCAATGACATGATCAGCAAGTCTGTCGATCAGCTTACTTGCGAATTCTTTTGTTTCTTTTGTAATGTCGTCTTTATGAGATCCAGTTCCCGATAGCCGTAACCTAACAAAGGCAAGGGTGGGCAAGTATGCGAGTTTAATATGTGCAGGTAATTCAGATTCTAGATCCGCTATTTTTTCAGCGAGATAAGATTCACCAATTCCTCCAACGATAATATTTTCCTGTGCCAGATAAGTTGTGTTATCTTGTTTACAAAGTATGGGTAATACTTGTGTGTTCATGAGATGTTTCATTTCAAAAGGAACACCAGGCATAAAGATATAGGTGGTAGCACCTTTTTTTATGAGCATACCCGGAGCAGTACCGTATTGATTGAACAGGATAGTACATCCTTTTAACACATCCGCTTGCTGTCTGTTGATTTCCAGCATTTCTTTTCCACGAGCTTCAAAAAATTGCGTTACATGCTGTAAGACTTTTTCATCGCGTTGCAGGAAAGTATTAAAATACTTCGCCGCAGTTTGCTTGGTTATATCATCTTTCGTAGGACCTAATCCCCCTGTAATAAGTACAACATCCGTCTGATCCTGACTATTGGATAATGCATTGAAGATGGCTTCCTCTTTGTCCGAGATCGAAAGGATCTGTGTTACGGAGATATTATTGTTTTGAAGCTGAGTCGCTATCCAGGCTGAATTGGTATCAATAATTTGACCGATCAGGATTTCATCTCCTATGGTTATAATTTGTGCTTTCATGGATATATAATAAAAGAAACGTACTGGTGTTGCGAGCAAAAGCTACCGAATTTCAACGTTGAATCTTTTAGGTCAATTAAAAATGTTAAAAAAAAGCAGTTATTAAAAATAACTGCCACCTGAACTATTCCTTTTCGAAAGTTTTAAATCTTGCAGGATTGAAGATTTAGCTCTTATCGTAATGTTATAACTTTGGTATCTTCCAAAAGGTGTCCATCCAATTGCCATATCCCAACAGTGAAGGTCTCTATAGATATTAAACTGTGTCAACGATATCTCTTTTGCTTTTAGATCGTAGCCCGAGTTAAAGGTTACTTTCCATTTCGGCGTTAAACTAAAATCACCATGAATATTTACCGTGCTCGTGATGGTCGAAACATGACCTGGCTTAGAATATTGGAAACTAAATGATCCGGCTAAGTTCCAAGGTATATTGAAATTCACAAACGCATTCGGGTCGGCACTGATGCGGGATAGAGCCTGTGCCTGTTCCGGAGTCATATTGGCTCCCATTTGGTTACGTAAAGAATCGATGTTATTATTTCTGTTTTTTGAGGCCTTTGGATTGAAACTATAATCAAATGAAAGACCGAAATTGGTCAAACGTGCAAGTTTACCATCACTGAACATATATTTGTTATAGCGTTGTCCTGCTTGATCAATTGCATAGGGATCTAATGTTCCGTTGAAGTTAATGTTAATTTTTTCACCAAATACGGCAGTTCTTCCAGAGAAAGAGATGGGTGATAATTTCATGGAATCGGCCACAAAATTGTAGTTTCCACTAAATGATAAACCCTGTAGGATCGGAATCTTTTTAAACCCACCATCTGTGGTATCCGATTTACTCTTTACTTTTGCTTCGATATTATTATCAACAGAGAAACCGATTCCCATAGATTTACCTGCCGAAGGTGAGCCGTACACATTATCCTGAAAAATAGAGTACTGGTTTAACATACCATATTGATCAACATAATTTTTATAGAAGCCATATTTCGAATCAGAAAAATCAGGTCTGTAGTTTAAATTGACAGATGGGGTGATGACATGCCTTATAGCCTGTATTTTACCGATTTTTGGATACATACCATAGATTTTGGTAGATACTCCGGTTGATACAGAATAATCATAAGCCCTTTTAAATCCTTGTACTGTATCTTTGGCCGCAACATAACCTTCTTTGGTATTCTCCATTCGCTGACGGGTACTCTGTAAATACCATCTTTCCGTGTAATTCACACTTGTGTTGAATTGGAAATGACTAACATTTAGGGATAAACTGATCGGGATATTATGTTGAAAACCGTTTGTAAATTGTTTTAAGGTCTGTTTTGAAAATAAGGTTGAGTCGCCAGTATTTAAGGTATTAGTTCCCTGTAGACTATATCCTACGTTGATACGTTGGTACCACTTTTGTTCATTTACACGGTCTTTAGAATCAAAAGGATTGAAAGAAGAAACGTTTAAACTGAAATTAGGAAGTTGCAAATAGACATTGCCTGTACTCATGTCCTGGCGATGGCTCAGACTCGAGGTAAAGTTAACTTTTCCGTCAGCAAATACACGACCATAACTAATGGAGGAAGACATGTTATTTTTGGTGATATCGTTATACGTATTGGTTCCGTTTGCACCTGTATTTCTAAAATATGATCCCGTTCCAAAATTCACATTTGCTGAAAAAGAGGTTCCCGGATTTGCTTCCTGACGCTGTGTATGGTTCCAAGTAACATTGAAATCTTTGTTAGTCCCATAATTATCTGTTCCTTCAACTCCGGCTTTGGTTGAGGCATAACGGATATTGAATCCACCATTATATTTATAGTTGACCGTATATCTTGTATTGATCGATGCTTCCCATGATCCTTTCGAATATAAGCTTCCTCGAACTTCACTATCCCAATAATCATTGAAAGCTAGATACCAACCGATGTCACGCATGGCAAATCCACGGGTATAGTCTTCTCCAAATGACGGAAATAAAAAACCTGAAGATCTTTTGTCCGGTTTAGGGAAAAAGGCAAACGGGAAACCGATAAATTTTAAAGGGATGTTCTGTAATACGAGATAGGATGGACCTGCGATAATTTGGTTTTTAGTCACAATACCTTTGCTGAGAAAAATCCCGAAGTGTGTGTGTGGTTCTGGAAGATTACAGGTACTATACAGTCCATGATACAGCGACATTTCATCGTAAATATTCTTACGAACTACCTTTGCCTGGATATAACCTCCTTCTACATCAGTCATGATTCCGTAGGTATTACCCTCTTGTTTTTCGTAATCATATAGGAGGGAGTCGACCGTTTTAGGACTTTCAGCTCCAGTCATTACAATAGGACGCCCTACATACTTGCCATTATGGTCGATAATACCTGATGCAAATATTTGTTTTTTATTTCGGTCTAATCGAATATAATCGGCAGATAGTTCAAAATCTTGATACTTAACTTTAGCACCTCTATATAAGTGACTTATATTTTTATCGACTTCCGTACGTTGTGAATCTCTGGCGATGATACTGACCTCCGCCTGCAATCCACCCTTATTTTTGGTACTGTCTTTGCCGATAATTGTAGAATCTCGTTTAACACGAACGGAATCAGTTGTTCCTTTGACCGAAACAGAGTCTTTTAGACTCTTTGACGTTGTCTTTACGGGGGTTTTTTCTTGCGAAAATGTTGCAGAAACACTTAGCGAAAGAATAAGAAATATTGTTAAAATGTGTGTTAACGACTTCAAAATTAAAGACAAATGTTATTTTTGTAAAAATATTTAAACTAAGCTTGACAAAATTAGTCAAAAACAAATAGAAAGTGATGTTTTTTAACGAGATTAACATTTCCTATTTTTGTACCACAATATTACTCATAACATTTTGTTATTAAATTACAGAAATCAAAAAAAATATACATGAAATTAGATTTGAATATTAGAAAGCGGAAACTTATATTTTTTTTAGCTCCAGCGATTTTTCTATTTATGGTTTTGACGAGTGCTACTCCTCCAAGCAATACTATTTCTAAAGCGCATGTTACTCCACCCCAGGATTATCAAATTAAAACAATTGTAATTGATGCCGGCCACGGTGGGAGGGATTCCGGAGCCAAAGGATCACGTTCTTTGGAAAAAAATATAGCTTTAGAGGTGGCTTTGAAATTAGGTAAAGAAATCGAAAGACAGTTGCCTGGAGTACGCGTAATGTTTACCCGTAGAACAGATGAGTTTATTGATTTATATAAGCGTATCCGAATGGCTAATGCTGCGAAGGCTGATATTTTTATATCGATTCACTGTAATTCTGCACCAGGAAGATCCTCAAGAGGTACAGAAACAATTGTATCAGGTTCACATCGCTTAGGTGAGCAGACTGCTGCCATTCGTGAAAATGCGTCCCTATTATTAGAGGAGAATTATAAAGAAAATTATCAGGGATTTGACCCAAAAGATCCAGAGAGTTATATCATCTTCTCTTTGATGAAAAATCAATACCGCGAGAAAAGTGTCAAATTAGCAAATCTGATGCAACAAGAATATGTTAAATCAGGAAGAGTAAGCCGAGGGATTCTTGAACAGGGATTGGCAGTATTAGCAGAAGCAGGAATGCCAGCGGTTTTGACCGAAATTGGTTTTGTAAATAATCGTGCAGAAGAAGACTATATGCTATCGGATGAAGGACAAAGTGAGATCGTACAAAACTTAGTCTCAGCAATCAGCGCATTCAAAAAAAGCGTAGAAAGATAAACTTATTTGCCATTGTCTTGTTTAAATGATAAATTGAGTTCAATAAAAACACCTTAAGGAAATATTATTTTGAAAATATCAAACGAGACTAAAGTCGGAATTTTAGCTGTAATAGCAGTAACATTATTATTTATAGGATATAGCTTTTTAAAAGGTAATGATGTATTTAGCAGTGATAATACCTATTATACATCTTATCAGGCAGTGGATGGTCTTACAGCCTCTAAGCCTGTATTAGTGAACGGATATCAGATTGGCCGTGTTTCTAAGATGACATTGCAACCAGATGGAAGCATTCTCACAGAATTTAAAATTAAAGCCGAATACAAAGTTCCGAAAAATACCGTTGCACGTATAGCAAGTACAGATCTCCTGGGTGGAAAAGCAATTGTATTTGATATGGGCAATAGTACAGAAATGGCTAAAGATGGTGAAACATTAGCTTCAGGTATTCAGGCAAATATAATGGACAAAGTAGAGCCTATTCAGAAAAGAGTTGAAACCATCACCATAAAATTAGATTCTGTACTAACAGTTGTCAATTCTGTTTTGGACGATCAATTTCAAGAAGACTTTAAGCAAAGTGTTCATAGTATTTCAACATCTTTAAAAAATGTGGAGCTAATTACGAAAGATGTAGAAGGTCTGGTTGGTTCGGAACGTAAAAGATTAACCACGATTATCTCTAATCTTGAAGTTATTACCAATACATTTAAAAATAATAGCGGTCAGATCACAGCTATCATGTCCAATTTGAATACTGTAACAGATAAAGCAGCTAAATTAGATTTCCAACAAACTATGGATAAAGCTAATATGGCTATGACAGACTTCCAAACAATCGTAGATAAGATCAACAAAGGGCAGGGTTCAATTGGATTATTGATCAATGATAATAAGCTCTATGATAATTTGAATAATGCTTCAGAAAGCCTTGATCACCTGATGAAAGATATTAAAGAGAAGCCGGGAAAATACATTAAGCTTTCCATCTTTGGTAAAAAGGGAGAGCAGGAGAAATAAAATTAAAAAGGCTTGAAGGTAAACTTCAAGCCTTTTTAATTTATAAGGTTTCTTTCAGCCATCCGAAAAATTCTCTTTGCCATACCTGAGCATTATGCCCTGATAGCACCCAGTGATTTTCGTCGGGTAAATAAACTAATCTACTTTTGATTTTCTTCAATTGTGCAGCCTGAAAAGCACCTAGTCCCTGGCCAATCGGCACGCGGTAGTCATGACCTCCTTGAAAGATTAATATTGGTGTATTCCACTTGTCAACATATTCAGAAGGGTTGAATTCGGTATATGATTTTACATTTGCTTTATCCCAATAAGGACCGCCTAGTTCGTGGTTCGCGAAAAACAATTCTTCTGTCGTACCATACCAACTTCTCATATCGAATAAGCCGTTATGTGCAATTAATGTTTTAAATCTATTTTCATGTACTCCAGCTAGCATATATACTGAATAACCACCATAACTAGCACCGATAGCAGCACGACGTGTTGTATCTACATATTTCTCTTTAGAAATATCATCAATGGCAGATAAATAATCCCGTATAGGCTGTCCGCCCCAATCTTTGGATATTGCTTCATTCCATTTGACTCCCCAGCCAGGCATCCCGCGACGATTTGGAGCGATCACAATATAACCTTGAGAAGCGATAAGCTGTAGATTCCAACGGAATGAGTAAAACTGGGTCAGTGCAGACTGAGGGCCACCTTCGCAATATAAAATCGTTGGGTATTTTTTTGTTGGGTCAAAATCTGGCGGATAAATTACCCAAGAAAAAAGATCTTGGCCATCAGAAGCTTTTGTAATTCTGGATTCAATTTTATTATCACTGATATGAGCATACATTTTATCATTGACAGTCGTCAATGCCGTTAACGTTTTATTCGCTAAGTCATATTTGTAAATCTCTGTAGCTCTTGTGAATTTTGTTGATGTTACGATCAACTGATTGGCTACCTGTCCCACAATTCCTGTGATATCAAAATTTCCTTCAGAGATTTGTTTAATCGATGCTAAAGATTTGTTTTTTAAATTAGTAGGAACAGTCAGTTCGAAAAGTTGTACGGTACCTTTGGATGGTGCCACAAAATAAATCTTACGATTGTCCTTGCTCCATATGAAAGAGTTTACTGTGCCGTCCCAATGTGCAGTAAGATTTAAACGCTGAGATGATGCTTTATCGAAAATAATGATATCATTTTTATCGGCTTCGTAACCATCTTTTTTCATACTTAGCCAAGTTAACTTAGTTCCATCTGGACTGTAAGTCGGGTTGGTATCATAGCCATTCATACCCTCAGTCAGATTTGTTGTTTGCTTAGAAGTAAGATCATAGCGGTAGATATCCGTATTTGTACTCACGGCATACGCTGTTCCAAACCTTTTTTTACTGACATATAGTACAGCTTTACTATCTGGTGTCCATTCAAAATCTTCAGAACCGCCAAATGGCATTTGAGGGCTATAGAAAGGCTCATCCTGCAATAAATCAATTGCTTCGCCAATCTTACCGTTGTTATAGCTGGCTACAAATGGATGATTGAATTTTCCATTATTGAACGTGTCCCAATGACGGTAGTCAAGATTGTCAAAAACATAAGCGTCAGATTTTGGTAAATCAGGATATTTGTCGGTACTGTGATATTTTTTGATTAAAACTGCTTTGCTAAATAAAATATATTGACCATTTGGAGAGAGTTTTACATTTTCTAGATCAGTTTCGCTGTGTGTCAATTGTATAGCTTCACCTTTATATCTATTCTTTTTCCAAAGTTGCCCTTTGAACAAGTAAATGATATCGCCATTTTCTGTAATCTGTACAACAGACTCGCCGCCCTTTTCACTTGTTAGAGGAGCTGTGTTACCTGTTTCTAGGGATAATGTGTAAAGGTTTTTTTCCGAACTGTTTGTTTCTATAGCATAATTAGAGACACCATATATTAAAGTTTTTCCATCTGTTGAAATTCCTTCTCCAGAAACTCGGCCTAATTTCCAAAGTGTCTGCGGATCTAATGGTGCTTTTGTGGTGTTTTCCATATTAAGAACCATTTTGGTTTCTTTGTTTTCCTGAGCTATTGATGCCGAAGCGCATAATAAAATGGAAAGCGTTATTAAAGATTTTTTTTTCATAAAGAATACGAATATGAACAGGCAAGATACAAAATCTAAGATCATTTAACATATTAAATAAAGTATTGGAGAAAGAAAACAAGGTGAAGGAATTGTTCAGAATGACGCGATATCACTTTGTGTTAAACTATTGAAGGGAATTGGAGAAATTATAAAATACTATCTTAACGCATTAAAAAAAGCATACCATTGATATTAGTGACTGAAAATTATATAGAATTAGTTGGATAAAAAAAGCTTCACTCAGTGCTCAAAAAGGAAGGGCTATTTAACCTTTTTAGCGCTGAGTGAATACGCAATTTTAAAGCTGTCTTTGCTCTTATTGGAGAATCGGGATAAGCGTATTTTCCTCTAATCTTACTGCGACATACTTTACGGAAGTAAAACCATCTTCTCTAGAAATGATGTTGGAAAGATCTAGCCCTCTTTTAGAAAAAGTACTTATGAGCGCAGTGCGGAATGTAGATTTGGAAGAACCCCAACCTTTTTCCGATACCGTATCATTGTTGAGCTGTATCAGTTCGTTGATTGAATAATAACTGAATTTTTCCAGTAAATGTTGATAAAGATTTGGTGTTGACATACAATTTAAAAATTTAAAGGATTAAACCATAAACTGTATCCAGATATTTTTGGTCGAAACCCATATTAATTTACCACCGCGGTTATGTAACTCGGTTGGTATTGCAACGTGCAATTCTGAATACTCTACAAAGTTAGTAGATTTTATTTTGTTTCAAAATTTATTTTAAAATAATTAATTCATGATGAGAATTTTATGAATGATGTCGATCCGATTATTATTTCTTTATGGCAGCAATTATAATAAATATTGGCCTTCTCATCTCGTCTTTCATTTCCGGATAAATTTTTAAAACTTCCTCTGAAGGTTTGGATTCCGATATTTGTTGAATATCAAAATTAGATTTAATAACTGTGTTGATGATAGTTTCTAAATTTCGATGGTATTTAGTTACCTCGTGTCCAAGAAATCGAGTGTTTCTTTGACCTTCTTCCTGATAATTGTCCATCGGCCAATGCAGACGATTTCCATTTTCATCCTTAAACCAATCCTGTTCAGCTCTTGAAGTAAAAGCAGGGTGCTCCATTGAAAAGACAAAACTTCCTCCTTTTTTAAGAATTTGATTTATTTTCATAAAAACACTGCTTAAATCTTTTAGGTAATGGAATGCAAGTGAACTAATAACGACATCAAATTCTTCATGGTCAAAATTAATATCCTCGATGGCCATTTTTTTATATTCAATTTCAAAGTTTTTGGAATGCTCTTTTGCTTTATCAATCATTTTTTGAGATAAGTCAATTCCAATTACATTTTTAGCCCCTTTTTGCTTAGCATAAATGCAGTGCCATCCATATCCGCAACCTAGATCAAGCACTTTCTTATTTTGGAAATCGGGTAACATTTTCTGTAAAACATGCTATTCTCCAGCAGCATTTAAACCATCTATAGAACGTTGCATCTTTCCATAGCTTTCAAAGAAGCTAGGATCATCATATTTGTTTTGTTTCATTTTATTATTCGCCGTTTCAAGATAATTTCAAATTTACTGCCAATATTATTTTTATCAAAACTTAGTTGGCTGAACGAGACATAAAAGCATACTTGACGATCCACCCATCAACAAGGGTGGATAAACCTTTAGTAAGTTACACTGTTATTAACATATTATCTCTTCGTTAGGAAAATTAAATTTGATATTGAATTAATTTTTGGTTATTTTTAAATTGTAAAATATATTGTACATAAATGTTTTAATATTTTAATGAAACTAATATTGATTTAATGAAGAAATATCTGCTTTTATTGCTATTTTTTTGCACACTGCTTATTGTTAGTTGCAAGAAATCAGAAGAAATTGATCCCCTATCAAACATGAGTATCGTCTTCTCTGACAATAATCATCCTGTCAAAGGAAAAGTGAAGTACGACTATAATTTGGACAATTGTGGACAGATCAATCTTATTACGAGCGTAAAGGAATCTGATGGTACTTATTCACAATTGAAATTAACTTTACTTTCTAATGGAGCATTAGCCAAGGTTCAGTATTTCAAACAAAATTCTTCAGCTGATGGTAACTATTTTGCTCCACATCTTCAGCCAGAGAAATCTTTTCAAATCGCGGATTTTAAATATGAAAAAGCAGGTGGTCGATTATCTTTTTCTTTTAGTGGAAAAGTTTATAAAAACAATGAGCAAGAACGAGTACTGACTGGTAAAGTAGATCTGCACGCCATTGAATATGCACCGTGCGAAGCATTGATCCTTAATGTAATGACAGTGAAATCTGCTTTTAATTTTTTCTCTATGTACTCATCTTCTACTAAATCAACTGTTAATCCAGGTAGATCGGACCAGTACAACTACTATACATATGTTGCTCACTCCAATTCTGGTCAATTTATAAATTTGAAGCTGGAAAGCGATATTTCAAAATTGGTAGGCCAGGAGATTGACTTTGATGACACTAATCCATTATACAGTGTTAAGTACTGGGAATATACCGGACTGTTTATGTTGGAGGAATCTTATGGATCCCTTGATCAAAACTGGAAGCGTTTTCAAACGAGGGGTAAATTTACCAGTATCCAAAAAGTATCGGATGAAAGATACAATAAACCGTATTACAAAGGTATAATCGTTATGGATATACTTGATGAAGGCCGTTTAGTTAAAGAAAGTGTCGAATTACCTTTTTATATGTCGTCAATGGACTGAGTAGCTCAATGAAATGTAGCATAGGCCACCTGAATAAATGTGTCTTTTATAATTACAATGCGTCTGATATTAATCAAGTGCATTTGTGAGGTCCTTTGGATCAAAGTTTAAAGTGTACTAGTTTTTCATTTAATATATGGGCATGTAGTGGAAATGCTTTACCTTAATATGGAGTGAAGCTGAAGGTAAAATATACCGTAGTAAAACTTCTGTAGGTTAATAACTTATATTAATGTATAAATGATATTTAAGAAATGTATAAATGATATTTAAGAGTTTATAGAGGTATTTTAGAGTTTAAGCCGCGGTAATACAATCTCTCTTTTACCAAGTTATAATTGCGAGATAGTTACTTATATAAACGCATATTTTGTTGTAGCCAATTTTCAAATAAATAAACCATTATGGCAATTTTAAAAGGTGGGATAAATGGACCTTTTTCGGGTAAAGTCGGAAGCATTGTAGGTTATGAATTAAACGGTCAGGCTATTATTCGGTCTCTTCCGCAAGTTGTGAAAAGAGCTCCTAGCGAATTGACGCTTATTAATCGGATGCGTATGAAGGTAGTATCCCAGTTTCTGAGACACCTTAAAGCTCCGATCGCATTTGGCTATAAAAACGTTGCCCCCAAAGGCAGTCGTATCGGAACTTTTCAATCGGCCCAATCTTATTTATTCCACAATGCAATTGATTATGACACCGAAAATGTGCCCTATGTTAATCCGGAGAAAGTGTTGGTATTTCGAGGTGATATGGTCCCGCCACAGCTTATTAATGTGGAACGTAGGGACAATAAGCTGTATGTCGAATGGAATACAGATGCCTGTAAGGGTTATCCTACTGCAGTCGTTGTACTCGCTTATGTAATTGAAAAGTCCTGCGTTTGGAATGAAGGAGCAGCAATCTCTACGGATGGAAAAATGTTGTGGGAACACACACAATTTTCTATTAAAGAAGATCAGGTCCACATCTATGTCGGTTTCTACGATATGCTACATGATAAATTCTCAGATTCTGTATATGGAGGATGCGTATAAGAAGTTTTTTTATGCTGCCTGATCAAAGTATAACTAACATTTTCTGTCCAATACTTTTTAGCTACAATAGCATATCATGGACAGAAAGTGTTAATAAAGTTATTACTACATGCTTCTGTCGTATTGCCTCATCTGGCCCAATAGTTTTCTTTGAATGTGATGGTGGTTTTATAAACATCTATTGTTGTCTCCAATTCACGGGAGTCATAACACCTATTTTTATTTTTGTATCGTGGTTAAATTCATTTGCAAAAAATACAATAGCTCATTATTGTGTTTTACCCAAATACGAGGTTTTTCTCATTCTAGATCTTGTAAGCCATTTTATAGTATAAGTTATGTCATAGAAACGGTCAAGGTAATAGACCATTAACCACTTTATATATAGAGAGATCTATTTCAAAAATGAAGCAACCAACTCTTCGATAACAAGCATCAATATATTAGCAAGCCAAAACAGATTTTGTAAGCACCTATTATGGAGTGAAGGACGAGCCAATAAACGAATAACATTGACTATACAATCGCCCTAGTGGCACACAACAAATAGCCTGCATGCACACAAGAACGACACTAGGATGAGCCTAGAATCACACAAGGTGGAGTATACTTCCATGCTGCATGTGCACAATGATGCGCCTTCCTATGGCCTCGCTATGCACATGTTATAGACAGCAAATGAGCAATTAGGCTTATCCGACCGCTATAGATGGAAATAGAAACAATAATCCATTTCATTATATTGCTTTTCTTTTAAGGAGTATCAAGATATATGTTAAATATATCTTGATACCTTCTGTTGCCAATCTCATCGTTTATCGTATTGATACCAATTGATCTTTGTGGATACGCGCATTAAAATTGCCAATATGATAAATATACCTATTGTACCCACTATGAGTGAATAATCACGTAATTGCATTAAGATAAATATGAAACTATAGAAAATGGAAAGTATTCCAGAAAAGATAAGTGCAGACCTGCTATCATTGGTAATAGATTTAATGAATGAAGCGATAAGAATAATAGTAGCTAATGCGGCTAGTAGGTAAGCGAGGTTGAAACCCAGATGCTCACTAATGGAAAGAAGCAGGGAGTAAAAGAGTACCATAGCAAAACCAATCAGCATATACTGTATAAGATGTATGCGTTGTTTTTTTATAATTTCTGTGAAGAACAGTGCCGCAAATGTTAGAATAATAATCAAAATTCCATATTTGGCTACACGGGTAGTTTTTTGATAATTATTGACTTCCTCTAAGAAGTTGATTTGAATCATATCTTTTTCTGTCGCTATACTACTCTCAGTGGTAGCGGTAGGTTCGACAGTACTGCTATATCCTTCACTGACGGCATTACTGATTTCATAATTGTTTTTAATTTCATACAGTTTCTCTGCTTCACCAACCCATTGTTGCGAAAATTTACGGTTGAAACTTGGAATATTCCAGGTTGCCTCAAAATTGTTCCCTGTTATATTTCGGTCATCGGCTAAAACGGCACCGTTAAAACTTGGATTAGCCCAATTTCCCTGGGTATGGATCTTAGTCTGTTTTGCCAATGGAAGGAAGTTAATGGATTGCGAACCTCTTACATTAAATTTAATCTGAAAATTACCTAAGGTTGTTTTTGTTTGAGAAAGATCGATGGCTGCAATCATGTTATTCTCAAAAGGATTTAGAGCAGACATATTAGGTTCGAAGTCAATTTTCGTTTGATTGAAAACCAAACTTGGAGATGCTCCAAGCCCTTTAAGATCACTTAAACCAATCAGTATTTTGGCATTTTTCCATTCTAGTTCCTGACCGCTCAAGTCTATTTTGTTAAAATCGATCGCATCAAAGGAACCTTTTAAATCAAGTTGGGCATTGTAGACGACGCTTTTATAAATACCTCTTTTAAGCGATTCTGGTGAAATCACACTATTAATGTCCAATGATTTTGGCATTAGGTAAACGTATTGTGTTATGTAGGTATTCTTAGTGGAGATGATGTTCTTATCCGTAGTTACAATTTCTTTTACAACCTGATAGGGGATGGCAATAATAGGGCCTGATATCACCTGTTGACCAGCCCATTTAAATGCAATTTCACTGCTTACTTCTGACTGTCTATTTTTTCTTTCTTCAATAAGATCCTTCACCCAGAATAATGGGATTAGCAGTAATAGAACCAGTACAACAATGGTACTCAGTTTGGCGAAAATAGATGAACCAATACGTTCTAAGAGGGGTGTTTTATTTGTTTCCATGATTTTAAATTTATAATGCTGTTAAATTATGATGGTTAAGGTGTGTTTTTAAATTAAAAGATAAGCTGTTTTTGATTTCAGCTAAAGGAATTTTCAATAATGCCTTAAAATCCAGATCATAGAATTTTTGCATAGAATTTCCTTTTGCTAATGCTCTGAAGTACGTTTTTAGATATTCGGGATATATACAGGTCCCTATTCCAATCATGGCAAATTGGTATAAACTTATCTTTCCATTGCCAAGTAATAGATACTGCATAGCAACTTCGTCCTGTATTTCTGTGCCGCACTCTGTGATGACATGAAACACATCGTGATTCTCTAGTTTTGGGATAACATCAAAACCTTTCTCTTGATAGAATATACCTATATGATATCCCAAAGAGTCTTTCGGGAATTTTAGGAAATCTTCTTTACTGATTTTCCAAGCTGATTTATTTTGCTTAAATAACTCTGTGTAAATCTTTTGACTGGAGTTGTACAAAGCGAGCATTATGGTTAATCGTATTTTCATGTTTTTTATTTTAAAAGTACTTTGAAATTCAAAGTAAATGGATAAAAAAATTATTTGTATTGTTGTTTGATCAATTTTTCAAGAGCCTTTAAATGTTCTTCGAAAGCCCTTTCACCTTCGGTTGTTCTTCTATATCGTGTATTTGGCTTTCTGTCGACAAAGGTTTTAAAAACTTCGATGTATTTTTCCTTTTCCAATGTTTTCAAATTAGAAGCCAGATTTCCATCAGTGACATCCAGTATGGATTTTAATGAATTAAAATCATATTCGTCATTAGCCATCAATACGCTCATGATCTGTAAGCGGACTTTATTTTCAAATACTTTATTATACTGTGTTAAGTCTAAATTCACTATTCGTATTTTTTATGAACGATTACTCCATATATGATATGTAGAACTCCAAATCCCAATGCCCAAAAAATAATTCCATTACCTGGAAAAAGCAAAGCTAATAGTCCTAGTACAATTTCTAAAATTCCAAGACCTTTTATTTCACTAAATGTATAATGACTACCGGCTGTAAGTGCCAGACCGTAAAAAATCAATAGGATAGAGGATACCACCGCATAGTTTTCTTTAAAGATAGCTATGATGGCAAATAGGCCTCCAGTACAAAGCGGAACTGCCATTGCAAACAATAAAGCCCGGCTTGTGGTATTCCAAATATTTTGGCGATTAGCTTTAGCTTTTTTTATGGCCATAAAGACTCCCGTAAAGATAGAGGCTATTAAAACGAGAATAGCTGTCGTTAGAAGTTTCATGATAATCAATGGTTCATTGACATAATGATCCCGATAACCCATTTGACTATCAAAGCCATAAACTTCATAGTAGGCATATGCTGCTCCTAGTAGTGCATATGTACCAATAAGAACACTGGAAATCCCGCTAATGGAAATAAATTTGCTAGATTTTTCCATTAAATTCCGAATACTTGCTATTTCTTTTACTAAATCTTCTTGTTTCATAAAAGTACTTTGTTTTTCAAAGTAAATGAATAAGAATGAATTATGCAAATTTATTTTTTACCATAAAATATAAATTAGAAAATAATGAAAATTTATTGAGAAAAGACTTGCATCATATACGTTTCGTTTCTATCTTTGTGCCAACAAGAAATCCTAATGCGGAAGTGGCGTAATTGGTAGCCGCACCAGACTTAGGATCTGGCGTCGCAAGACGTGGGGGTTCGAGTCCCTTCTTCCGCACTTGAATGTCCTCCCGAAATTAAATCATCGGGAGGATTTTTTTTTATCAAAATAATGCGTAACGGTTTAGAAAGAGTATGAACATTTCACACGAAAAAGTTGACGCGATCAACGCAGTAATTACAGTTGATTTAGCGCCAGAAGATTATAACCCACAAGTAGACAAAGAAATCAAGGATCAAGCTAAAAAAGCTAAATTACCTGGATTCCGCCCTGGTTTAGTGCCTGCAGCACATATTAGACGTACTTATGGTAAATCAATTTTGTTGGATACAGTAAACAAAATTGTTAATGATAAAATTACAGCGTACATCGGCGAGAATAAATTAGAAGTTTTAGGTCAACCTCTTCCTATTGAAGAAACGGCTACATATAACTGGGACTATAAAGATAACTTCCAATTTAAGTATGAAATTGGTTTAGCTCCAGAATTTGTAAATCCTTTCACTAAAGAAGCTGAATTTACAGAATATGACATTAAGGCTGATGATGAAACTTTAGAATCACGTATTAAAAATTTACGTCGTAGCTATGGTAAAATGACTAACCCTGAAGTTTCTGAAGAAGGTGATGTTTTATACGCTACGTTGAAACAAGATAAAGAAGACGGTATTGAGAAAACAACTTCGGTACGTACTGATATTATCGAAGATGCAAAAATTAAAAAATCTTTAGTAGGTCTTAAACAAGATGATACGGTTAAGATTGATATTAAAAAAGCATTCAATGCTGAAGATATCTCCCGTATTTTAGGAATCACTCCTGAGGAGGTTGAAGCTTTGGACGTTACTAAATTTGAGTTAACGGTAAAAAATATCAACCGTTTAGAAGAGTCTGATTTAAATCAGGAGTTCTTCAATAAATTGTTTGCTGAAGGCGAAGTTACTGAAGAAGCTGAATTCAGAACAAAAGTAAAAGAAGAAGTTGAAAACTTATTCAAACAAAATTCTGACCAACGTTTACGTAATGATATGTATACTTTCGGTATGGAAAAAGTTGATGTAGCTTTTCCAGAAGAGTTTTTGAAAAGATGGTTAAAAGCAACGAACCCAAGTATCTCTGAAGAAGAGTTGAACGAAGGTTTTGCTGATTTCTTGAATAACTTGAAATGGACGATCATTGAGAACCGTGTTGTTACTGAAAATGGTCTTGAAGTTAAATATGATGAAGTAATCAATTTGGCAAAAGAGCGTATTTATGCGCAGATCAAAATGTACAACATCAATGAGGAGCCAAGTGATGAGCAATTATCGCAATATGCAATTCAAATGTTGCAAGATAGAGAGCAAGGAAACCGTTTGTTCGAAGAAGCAAAAGCACTTAAAGTGTTCGAATTCTTAAAAGAGCAAATTAAAATCAATAAAGAAGAGATCGAATATAGTGCATTCGAAAAATTAGCGTAAGCTATTCAACTTCTAATCATAGAAAAAGCCTTTCCATATTTTGGAAAGGCTTTTTTTAGGTGCAATTACTGGTTTCTAAGCTTGATATAATATGAAGTGAGCCTTAGATAAGAAAGTTTTAGTATGATTACACGAGCTTTTATATGACCTTCATGTTGTTTGCACCAAGATGGTCTATTTGTTTTTAATTGAATAAATTATTAAGCTGTTGAAGGGCTATTGCTATTTCGCTTTTTTCTTTTTTCCAAATGGAAACATCCGCGATAGAAATTCTGAAAAGGAATTGAACTCCTGACGGTATACTAAACCCACGGCACTCACATATTCCTCACCATTAGGATTGATAAGGAAATTCCGTGTATTTAGACGGTTAGACCCTCTTAGAAGTAAACGACCATCTTTACGAAGATAAAACAGGGCTTCTGCATCCGTAGTTACACGGTCCGAAAATACATTTAAATCCGTCAGCTGGTTGCTCCTGTTATCTGTGATTCCACCCGTCAAGATTAAACGATCATTAAAAAGTCTCAATGATGCTGAAGCATCATTTAAACTTTTAATATTGATGTCGAAAAAATTGATATTTAGAGATTCTGCAATGATATTATTTAATTGATTGAAAGCAATTTCAGTTCCGGCAGATAATAAGGTATTGTTGACTTCTTTACCGAAATCAGTCTGCGATCCTGGCGTAAAGCTTCTGCGAACGATTAAACTGAGGGCTTGCTGATTGATGTTGTTAACATCTGAAAGATAACCTTGAAGTTCATCTTTGACATATGGATCCTGAGGAAAGTTGAGATCAAAATTTATTTCGGGCTGACTCAATAAACCTTTTAGATTCATATCCGCTTGGGCAAGAATTCGTTGCGGATTGTCTGTTTGTCCTGCCGCATTATAAAGAGGGGACAGGGAAGTTCTTTGTTGGTAGATCGCAGTCAAATTAATGTTGGCTTCGGCGGGTTTACCAGCCCAGCGAATAGTTCCTCCTTCTTTAAGATCGAAGATCTTATTCAGATAATCCTGTGCTTTAAAATTGAATTTACCAGAACTGATGATATAATCGCCGAACATTCCAAAGTCACCTAGAGAGCTGATATTCATTGTGATATTTCCTGTTCCACGTCCAGATACACCACCTAAAGTAGTATATAAATTCATTTCTGCATTTGGACTTAAAGAAAGATCCATATTCATCGTGATACCATTGAAACTTTTTCTTTTTATCTGTTCGGAGGTAATTGCGCTATCTGGAGAAACGAAATAGATAAAATCGTTATCACTGATTGTCATCGAACTATTGAAGGGAATGTTAATAACTGTATTGTCTTCCGACTTAGCTTTGATATCGATATTGATAGCTGAGGTTAGACCTTTGAAGTTGAAATCACCACTGGCATATGCTGTTCCATAATAAAGATTGTTGTCCTTAAGCGTAGTGTTGAGCGTTAAAAAATTATTCGCTCTTACCTTAACATCAATAGTCGGATCGGAAAGCTTATTTAGATCGACCATACCATTGACAAGGGCTTCACTGTTTTTAGGATCAAGAATTTTAAAATTGTTGAGGAAAATACCATTTGATACTATAATGGCTTTATCAGTAAGATGGTAGGGAGTCCTTAAATAATTGATGATAAATGATGCATCGGTGAAATTAGCATTTCCACTTATTTTTGGCTTGTCGATATTTCCTTTGATATCAAGCTCACCATGGACTCTTCCTTGGAGATTTGAAACTAATGATTTCAAAAAAGGTTGGAAAAGGATAAGATCAGTATTCTTTAGGGAAGCCTTGAGATTTATTTTATCCTCCTCCTCTTTGATATTATAGGTGCCGGCAAGTGTAATGCTTTTGTTCCCATCATCGATTTTACTGTCTAAATGGACAATATTGGCATTTTGGTCGTAATTTGCCTTTAAGCTAAGCTGACCGATTGGAAGTTGATTATAAAGGATCGGATTTGTCTGTAGGTTAGCAATAAAATATGGGGACTTAAAAAGGGAATTGATTTCAAGATTACCATTCATTGCGCCTGACATAGTAATGCCAAGTGGCTTTGTAATACCATTTAAAGAACTTAGGTTAAAATCTTTGAATAAGATATTCAATTGGTCGCTTTCAGCATTAGACAATATCCCATTGAGCAGTACTTTTTGTTCATCATGCTGTAATGTCAAATCTTGCAAGAACCATTTCCCTTTGGAAACTTTAAGTTCTGAACCCTGGGTAAGTGACCATTGGTTTTTATTAATAATAATAGTTGATGGATCAAAACTGATAAATGCAGGCTTCTGGTGAGCAAAACGAATAACACCATTAAGATCAAGGTTATTACTAGCATCTAGTTCGGATAGTTTTATATTGAAACGTAAACTATCATTGGAAAGAATGTTAGCAATATTTACATTTTTAATATAGGTGCTATCCGTGAGATTTATACGGTCTGCTGAAGCTGATACAGACATGGATTCTGTATTGGAGATCTGATCTACAATAAGGTTAGAAATCTTTATGCCACTATATTTGAAAATGGGACTATATAAATTGAATTGTGCAGCGTTTTCCTCGCTTGAAAATTTAGCGTGCATAGTTGCTCCGCTATCGAGGCTGATTTCCTTTTTAAAGAAGGTCGCGATGGGTTCAAATGATTTGATTTGAAGATCCAGTTCAAAGTTTTGATTATTGTACAGCTCTGTTTCAAAACCAATTGCAGGTGCATAGCGCATGGCAAGCATTTTAAAATAAGGAACAATTGTTTTTAGATCAATCTGTCCAATAAGCGACGCAACAACAACATCGGAAGATACCGTCAGTAATCGGTTGATTTCATCTCCGGACGCTTGGAATACAACTTCTTTGATATCAAATGTACCTTTTTTTGTACTGAAATTGATGTTGTTTGCTTTCAGATCGCCGACAAGATTATTGATGTTTGATCCTTTTAAATTAGTTTCTATCGTTGTGTTGTGAACAATTATACTATCTTGCTGTGAAAGATGAAGTGCATATAAATTGGTTTCATGAATACCTGCTACTAGATTGTATAGAACGGGGGCATCTGACCAGTCCACATCTGTTTGAAAGTCTATACTTGCATTTGGGTCTTTAATGGAACCAGATCCTTTAAATTTTTCTTCAGCTATAATTCCCGATATTGGAATCTGTTGATAGGTATAATTTCTGAAATTAAAATTTTCTAAATTACCATTTAGATCTATTGAAAGTGTTTTTGATGAACTTCCTTTACCTTTTAAATTGAAGTTAAACCCTGTTGTTTTTAAAAGGCTATTGTTCAAAAATCTTCCTATATTAAAAGATTTCGATTCGTAAAGACCAGAAAATTGTGTTTCATTTTGAAAGTTTAAAGATGACTTGGTGCGAAGCGCTCCTAACTCTGTTTTTAATTCTCCATCAATATGAAAATTATTATAAAGCCCATGCAAATCTCCCTGGTACGAAACTGTATTTAATATTTTTACGATTTCTGGAAGTTTAAAATTCTTGTTATTGCTCAGTTTTGGAAGAATAACCTGCAGGTCAGCGTAGGTTGATTGTAATGATAGGTCTGTTAATTTAAAATCTGTTTGATCAATATCTGGTAAGCCAATTATTTTAACGTTGCCTTTTAATTTAGTTGCTTTTTCCGCTTCAATCTGTATATTTTTTGCATCAATATGATTTACGCTACCTTGCGCTGTGGCCTGCTTTATTTTTAAATCAAATTTGACCCGGTGCATTGATGAAGAAAAGAAGGCAATATCTTCTGAATTTAAAATAGAATTTTTGATTCTTAGGCTTACATTCACCCGATTGTTAAAATCAGAAAAGTCATCAAAACTATTAAACTCTAATTTGACAAAGTCTTTTATCGTTGATTTATTCGTGATCAATAAAAGCTTATCCAATTGAATTCTCTTGTTGCTCACAAATGCTTTTGCAACTAATCCTTTAACCTCCAATCCTTTTTTTTCCCGAAGATTTAATTGCTTAATGTCAACTTGTATGGATTTGTCCGTAAGTTTTATATTTCGAAAGTCGGCATTTAATTGTTTAATGTCTAGGTCGCCAAAATCCACAACTTTCGCATAATGTTTCTTGGTATGATCAAGATAGCGAAACTGATTATTTATTAATTTCAGTTGTTTTAAATCGAAATTTAAATTTTTACTGACTTTCTTTTCCTTTTTCTTTGGTGGAGTAAAGTACTGCAATAAAAACTGAATGTTTGAGCTGTCTTTATAAGCCTGATAATAAGCTGTGGTATTTTCTAGTGTAAGTTTATTGATAACAATTTTTTTGTCATCCCAGTATTGATTTAGATCTACCGATGCATTTAGCTTTTCAGCTATCAAAATCGTATCACCATTTGGACTGTATAATTCAAACCCTTCTAGAACCAAAGAACGAAAGGGTTTAAAATATATTTTTTTTAGAGCGATTTTTGTATTTAATTCTTTGGAGAGGTAAGAAACTGCTCGCTTGGCAATAAAATTCTGAACGGGCTCTAATTGTAACGATAGTAGCAATACTCCTAGCAAAACGAGTATGCTAGCCAGTGTAATCAGTGCTATTTTAATTATTTTTTTGATACTTTTGTACAATTATTAATTACCCCAAAGCTATGGCTGTTATTTTAGGTATTGAATCATCTTGCGATGAAACATCTGCTTCAATTTGTATCGACGGTGAAATATTTTCTAATGTTATTGCTACTCAGGCGATTCATGCTAAGTATGGGGGTGTTGTACCCGAACTAGCATCGCGTGCGCATCAACAAAATATTATTCCTACAGTAGAAGAAGCCATTCGCATTGCAAAAATACATAAAAATCAAATAGATGCAGTAGCTTTTACACGTGGTCCGGGATTATTAGGCGCATTGTTGGTTGGAACTTCATTTGCAAAGTCTTTTGCTCTTGCTCGTAATATCCCCTTGATAGATGTCAATCACATGCAGGCTCATATATTAGCGCATTTTATTGAAGATCCTAAACCTACTTTCCCGTTTTTATGTCTTACTGTATCTGGGGGACATACACAAATTGTGTTGGTGAAAGATTATTTCGAAATGGAAATTTTAGGGCAGACATTAGATGATGCCGCCGGCGAGGCGTTTGACAAAACAGCAAAAATTCTGAATTTACCATACCCGGGCGGGCCGTTAATCGATAAACATGCACAAAATGGTAACCCAGATGCCTATAAACTTCCTGAACCGCAAATACAAGGTTTAGATTTTAGTTTTTCGGGTTTGAAGACGGCCATTCTTTATATGGTGCAAAAGGAGGAAAAAGCTGATCCCGATTTTTTGAAAAATCATATGGATGATGTTTGCGCTTCAGTTCAATCGCGTATCGTATCGATATTGCTCAATAAACTTAAAAAGGCAGCCAAAGAAACTGGAGTAAAAGATATTGCAATTGCTGGTGGAGTTTCGGCAAATTCAGGTTTAAGAAGAGAATTGCTAGCAATGGGAGAACGGAATAAATGGAATGTATTTATTCCGAAGTTTGAGTACTGTACTGATAATGCGGCTATGATTGCAATAGCGGGATATCAAAAATATTTAATTAAAGATTTTGTCGGACAGGATGTCGGTCCACTGGCACGTATGCCTATGTAGTACATGGATCCCGATCATAAAAAAAAGACTAGTTGTTTAACTAGTCTTTTTTTGTTTCTACAATGGGGCACTATAACCGTATGCTTCAGCAATGTTTTTAAAAACTCCATCTACTGATTTGTAAAAATTGAGATTATAACCCTCTGCTCCCCAAAATGCGGTTGCTATTTTGATGGATTTATCGGATTGAAAAATAGATAATACTTGTAGATTTTCAAAATCAAATACGCCGCCGTCATCTACTCGCCAAGTACTCATTTCATCATATTTTGCAGGAAAATCTAACGTGATCAGCTGATCATCATGCAGATAAGATAGTACAGCAAGTGCTGAATCATTTTTAACCTCAAATAATGTTATATTAATCTGAGCTTTATTATTAAGTTCTGCTACTATTGAACTTTGGGAGATCTTTCGATTATACTGCTTCGCTATTTTTAACTTTATCTGTTCATCTGTCGCTTTGTCCATCTTCTTGAATGGTAGAATTTGATTTTGATCAATGAATTTTTGATTCACTATTAAAGCAAAATCACCCTCTTTTATTTGCTCCTTTATACTGAAAAAAGTACCACCATTATTCGAGAAATTGTTGCTTGTTTGTCGACCATTAGAGGATTCACTTTCAGATTTAGTACCTGAAAAATCAATAGAAGTGATTTTGTTTTCAATAATAGCATGTGTTGCCACCTCAGGTTTAATTTTTTCGTCTTCAACAGCCAAACTAACTAAAGAATCTTTTTTTTCATTTAAAAAAGCAAAACCTACAAAGGCTTCAGCCTTGTCTGTTTTGAGATTGCTTTCTTTTTTTTCTTGCTTGATTTGTTTTGGTTTTTCGTTCATGCAACTTATTAATAATGAAGAAGCTATGATGGCCGATAAGAATGTTGTAAAGTTTTTAACCATTTTCTATTTTATGGATTGATTTGTTCTCTATGGTTTAAAAATACGGGAAATTTTATAAATGAAAAATTTTCTTTTATGGAATTTTAATTACTGTGCATCATATGTTAAAATGTAAACTTAATTTTTAAAGCTATGCTAAACTCCAAATTGAATATTTACAAATCGGAATGGTTAGAGGTCGTTTTTGCAGGACGTAACCAATCTTATGGCGCTTTTGAATTGCGTAATTTATCGAATAAGGCAACGAACTGGTCGGTCGTAATTGTTTTAAGTGCAGTTGCTTTAATCGTGCTAAGTAGTAGCATATACAAAACATATTTCAAATCAGAAGCGCCAATTATAAATGAACGAATAACAGTTGTCGATTTACCTCCCCAGGTTGAACAGAAGGAAAAAGAGGAGGAAGACAAAATTGTAGAACCTATTCCTATTGAAAAAGAAGCACCACAACAGGTTGCTATAGATTTACCAAAGGAGGAAGTAATTCGTTTCGTTGAACCTAAAGTTGCTCCTCAAAGTATGGTAAAAGAAGATGTGGTGACGCAAGATGAACTAAACAAAACCAATAAATTGGCGGGACGCTTGAGTTTGAAGGCAAATCCTAATGGAACATCTATTGCAAGAGGTGAGTTTGGTACAGTAAAACGGGATGGTGGAATAACCGGCACTAACAAAGATGGTGCATTACATGGAGATCCAGATGCTATTGTTGGGTTTGAGCATATAGAAATTCAGCCAAGACCGCAGGGTGGGATGGAAGCTTTTATGAAATGGGTAGGCGAAAATTATCAGTATCCTGAAGCCGCTTTACAACAAGGTGTTAGTGGAATTGTTGAGGTTTCATTTGTAATAGAGAAAGACGGTACACTAACAGATATCCATGTAAAGCGTGATGTTTCCCATGGAACAGGGAAAGCTGCTGTTGAATTGCTTGTCAAAGCAAAAAAATGGAAACCAGGAGTTCAAAACGGTCGTCCGGTTCGGGTAGCCTATACATTGCCTATTCGGTTAAATACAGTCTCTCAATAAATATATTACTATTAGGGTTTAACTTTATTTAACAGTGGACGATTTAAACTTTAGGTAGTTTTCAACATCTTATTAACAAATGTCTGTAAACTCATCAATTAAAAATGGAGTAGACAAAGTTGTTAATAGTATTAAATAGAAAATATCATGAAAAAGTTAATGTTAAGTTTGTTGCTATCTGGAGCAATGTTTGCGGGTTTTGCACAAGAAAAAGCTAATATTAAAGAAAACGCAAACCATGATGGTCACCGTTCTGGAAAACGAGAATTTAAGTTAGATAAAAAATCAGCAGAAGAAATTGCGCAATTGCGTACGGATCGTATAGATCAGAAATTAAAATTTACGGATAAGCAGCGTAAGGAAATCTATTCATTGCAATTGGATCAAGCGAAAAAGGATAAAAAGAACTTTGCGGATCGTAAAGCTGCTATGGAACAGATGAAGAAGGATCGCATGGCTCAACGTGAAAAGTTGATGAAAAATCTAAATCCTGATCAACAAAAACTGTATAAAGAGTCATTTGCTGAAAATCATAAACAGCACCGCATGCGTAAATCTGAAGATCGTCCAATGCGTCGTGATCGTTTGGACAGAAATAATAAAGGTGAAAAAAATAGTATAGAGGTTAAAAAAGATATAACCGAAAAAAATAGTTAGTCTGTTTTAATGGTTTGGTTTTAATTGGTTTTTGGTAAAAAAGGTCCGTTCGTAAGAGCGGACCTTTTTTTATTTAACAAATCTTCTTGTTATGGAATTGGTGTCAAATAGCTTAGTCACTAGGTAACTTAAGACAAAACTAATAACGGCGATGAGAATTATTTTTAGACCAGCAGGTAGATATGGAATTTTGAAAAACAAATCGGATATACCCTGTACAATTATAAAGTGCGAAAGGAATATCCCAAATGTTGCAAGAGACCAATCTTTTAATGCTTTTGATTCACGCACCTTCAATCTTTGAAAAATAATAAATACTGAAAAAGTCATCATCGCGACGTTTATGGAGCAGAAATACCACACGATCTCTAAATTAGCATAGTTGGCAGGAAAATATTTTTGTGTAATTAGGAAACCTGAAAAAGTAATAACAAATCCGATCAAAAAGAGCGGAACAGCGATTGATAATGTTTTGTTCCAAGACCAATTTAAAGGGAATTTTACTAAATAGTAGGCGAGAATGATGTAGCCGATAAAACCAGAAAAATAATAAAAAGTTCCAAACTCATTCCAGGTACAGACTCCCCAAATACCCGTATTGCCGTAGTTGCCGTTGTAACCTAATAGTGGAGCAGCCATTTTAATGTAGGGCAAAACTAAGGTTACAATCCAAAAGCCTAAAAAGATCTGTATGTCTTTTTTCGAAGCGCGATCTAACCATGAACCAAATATGGGTATGATTAAATAAATGCCAATGAGCATGTAAATGTACCAAAGGGGTGTTGTATCGTAATTGAAATTAAAAATTGAGGTAATTATTTTCGTCATAGTTCCTTCTACAGTGTATTTTTCAATTGAAATCAACCCATTTGGGCTTTTTTGAATAAAATAGGCGTATAATGCAAATGCTACTGGAAGTGCAATGGACCAAAATAATAATGGAATAATGATGCGCCCGATACGTTTTTTATAAAATGTAGCGAGGTCGGTCTTAATCGGAAATAATAAAATACCGGACATCATGGCAAATAAAGGAACGCATGGTCGCACAAGACTTCCTATGAATACTGCTGTATGAAAAGAAAAGCTATTATCAAAAGAAGCGACAAATGCATCGCAGCTATGGCAGAGTACGACTAAAAAGCAAGCGAAGATTCTTAAAAAATCAATCCAGGGAATGTAAGTTCTTTTTGTTTGTAAATCCATAAATAAATTAGGTTTTTATTGATGGAGCTAAGCTAGGAAAAAAAATAGCAATTGATTTCAAATCAATTGCTACAATCTTGTTAATCTTTATTTTTTTGTTGCTCTTTCCACTGTTTGGAAAATGATTTGTCTGCGATTTTTGGTAATTGTCGATTATTTCCCCATGTTTTTTTGAAAAATTTACTAATAAAGAAGTTCTTGATCTTTCCGCCGAATAAATCGATCAGCTTTCTCCTTTGTATTAAGTAAGTAAATCCTTTCCATGCTTTTTTCTCGATTGCTGGTGATAGATCCTCTGCTACGGAATCTCTACGGTTTAGCAACAGCATACGTTGAATATCGATACCAACCGGACATACTTCTGTACATTTACCGCAAAGCGATGAAGCATAGCTTAAGTGTTTAAACTCTTTCATGCCACTGAGGTGTGGAGATATGAGTGAACCGATTGGACCTTGATAAGTCGTTTCATAAGTGTGTCCACCAATATTTTGATAGATAGGGCATACATTCAGACATGCTCCGCATCGGATACAATAAAGGCCCTGACGTTGGTCTTTTTGCGCTAATAGATTGGTTCGTCCATTATCCAGTAAGACGACATACATCTCTTCTGGACCATCAGATTCATAAGCTTGTCTTGGGCCGCTCAGTAGTGTATTATAAACTGTTAAATTTTGACCTGTTCCATGAGTGGCAAGCAAAGGCCAGAATAAATCAAGGTCATTGATCGATGGTAATATTTTTTCAATACCTACAATAGCAATGTGAATTTTTGGGAAAGCTGTTGTTAGACGGGCATTTCCTTCATTTTCTGTAATGGCAATACTACCGGTGTCTGCTATTAAAAAGTTTGCTCCGGAAATACCGATATCAGCAGTTTTATATTTTTCACGTAAAAGTTCACGTGCTTTCATTGTCAATTCTTCAGCTGTTGCTTCGAGCGGAGTGCCAAATCTTTCGTTGAATAATTGCGCTATATCTGCAAGACTTAAATGCATCGCCGGTGTAACGATGTGGTAAGGTTTTTGATCCAATAATTGAATTATAAATTCACCGAGATCACTTTCTAATGCCTCTATTCCTTTATTTTCTAGAAAATGATTGAGTTCAATTTCTTCAGAAGCCATGGATTTGGATTTGATAACAGTTTTTGCATTATTTCGTTCCATGATCTTCCAGATTTCCTGACGCGCTTCTTCTGCGTTATTGGCCCAGATTACTTTACCTCCTCGTGCTATAAATTTGCTTTCAAATTCGAGTAGATATTTATCTAAATTTTCAATAGCTCTCCATTTTGTTAGATTGGCTTCTAAACGGGAGTTCTCCAGATTTACAAATTTACTCTTCCCTTTTTCGAAAGCAATAGTATACTTGTCGATATTATAGTTAATAATATCGCGATGTTTACTGTCGAAAGATTTTGTCGCACTTTCTTTTAAAAATTTATCTGCAGAGCTTACTGACATCTAATTCTTTTAATTTTACAAAAAAAGTTGGTAATAAATTACCAACTTTTAAAGATAACGCTTATAAATTATTTATCGCATGATGCGATCAAATTATTTAAGTTTTAAATTCAAATTTAAGCTCAATTCGTTCAATTGATCCTGATGGATAGTTGAAGGAGCATCGATCATCACATCTCTTCCTGAATTGTTTTTAGGGAAAGCAATGACGTCACGAATAGAGTCTATTCCAGCTAATAATGCAACTAAACGATCAAATCCAAATGCTAATCCACCATGCGGAGGAGCACCGTAAGTAAATGCTTCCATTAAGAAACCAAATTGTTTTTGTGCCTCTTCGGGTGTGAACCCTAAATGTTTGAACATCAAAGATTGCAATTCACGATCGTGGATACGAATCGAACCACCACCTACTTCAGTACCGTTGAGTACAAAATCGTACGCATTTGCTCTAACTTCACCAGGATTAGTATCCAATAATGCAATATCCTCCGGTTTTGGAGAAGTAAAAGGATGGTGCATCGCATGGTAACGTTCAGATTCTTCATCCCACTCTAATAGTGGAAAATCAAGTACCCAAAGTGGTGCAAATTTGTTTTTATCACGAAGACCCAATTGATTGGCCACTTCAAGACGAAGTTCATTTAATTGTTTACGTACTTTATCCTTTGGACCGGCCATGATTAGGAATAAGTCACCAGGTTTAGCATTAAATAATTTTGCAAATTCTAATAATTGCTCAGGTGTATAAAACTTGTCAACGGAAGATTTTACCGTACCGTCTTCATTGTAGCGCGCATATACAAGACCTGTTGCACCAACTTGAGGACGTTTTACAAAATCGGTCAATGCATCGAGCTGTTTACGAGTATAGTATGCACAATTTTCTGCGTTAATACCAACTACTAATTCAGCTGCATCAAACACAGGGAAGCCTTTGTCTTTTGCAACTTCATTTAATTCTACGAATTGCATACCGAATCGGATATCTGGTTTATCAGAACCGTATAAACGCATCGCATCGGCGTACGTCATACGAGGTACTTCTCCCAAATCAATATTCTTGATTTTTTTGAAAATATGCTTTGCTAAACCTTCAAATATATTTAAAACATCTTCTTGCTCTACGAATGACATTTCGCAGTCAATCTGTGTAAATTCGGGTTGACGGTCTGCACGTAGATCCTCGTCGCGGAAACATTTTACAATTTGAAAATACCGGTCGAAACCAGATACCATCAATAATTGCTTGAATGTTTGTGGCGATTGTGGTAAGGCATAGAATTCTCCTGCATTCATACGAGAGGGAACAACAAAATCACGAGCACCTTCCGGTGTTGATTTGATCAATACAGGGGTTTCAACTTCTAAAAAGTTTTGCTCGTCAAGAAAACGACGAACTTCCTGAGCTGTTTTGTGACGTAAAATTAAGTTTTCACGAACTGGGTTACGACGTAAGTCTAAGTATCTGAATTTCATTCTGATGTCTTCCCCGCCGTCGGTTTCATCTTCGATGGTAAATGGTGGCGTTTTCGCCGAATTTAATATTTCTAAAGAAGAAACTTTGATTTCAATTTCTCCAGTTGGAATTTTTAGATTTTTACTCGAACGTTCGATAACTGTTCCAGTTACTTTAATCACATATTCACGGCCTAGTTCACGTGCGCTAGCGCGTAAAGAATCGTCGTCATCCGAATTAAAAGTTAATTGTGTAATGCCATAGCGATCTCTTACATCTATGAAAGTCATTCCGCCTAAATCGCGAGATTTTTGAACCCAACCGCTAAGTGTTACTGTTTTACCTAAGTCAGCTATTGTTAATTCTCCGCACGTGTTTGTTCTATGCATACGCTAAATTTTAATTTTACTACAAAATTATCTGTTTTTAGGGAGAATAACGAATGGCAATTTTGTTTTTTGAAAGAAACTCCATTACACTTTTGGAAGCTGCTATTATTTCCATGGTAAATTAAATTTTTCATTCTTAGAATTGGTGAATTTTGAAACTAGTTGGTGTATTTTAAGGATGAATTTTAATGTTTTTATTTAACTGTTTTTTTATCCCACATTCTCCCATTTTTGAGTCATTTTTTGTAAAAAATATGTTTTTTGACGTAGTTTCAGTCCAGTTTGACGAAAATAAAAGTGATTTTTGAGGTCTTTTTTTTCGTGTTATACCGTTTTTTGAAACGGTATAAAAACTGTATTTATGCGCTGATATTTAGCTTTTTGCCTGCTTTTTCCTCAAGTAATTTTCAATTAAATGTAGCGGGCTGGCTATGTGGAAAACTTTTTTGTGGGTAAAAGTGGGTAAAAGTGGGTGAAAGTGTATACTTTTACATTGAATTTGAAACCAATGTGTACAAAATGAGTTTTTTAATTGGCGAATATGAATGCAAGTTGGACACCAAAGGAAGAATGGTGTTGCCCGCTGCGCTCAAAAGGCAATTGCCTGATGTTGAGCGTGAGGGACTTGTGATCAATCGTGGATTTGAAAAACATTTGGTGATCTATACGCGCGAGGAGTGGAATGCGATTACAGCTCGGTTAGCTCAGTTGAATCAGTACGTTGAAAAAAATAGGATGTTTATCCGAAATTTTACACGTGGTGCAACGGAGCTAAGTTTGGATGCTGCTGGTCGTGTTTTGTTGCCAAAGGGTTTGCTAGATTATTCAGGTATCACAGGTGAAGTTGTTTTGGCTTGCCAGGTTAATAAAATTGAAGTTTGGTCCAAAGACGGATATGAAGAGTTTATGAATGGAGATCTTGGAGAGGATTTTTCAGCTTTGGCCGAGCAGGTTATGGGAGGTTTTGATTTAGGAGGATTAGCGAATGGATAATGTTTATCACGTACCAGTAATGTTAAAAGAGTGCATGGATGCTTTGGCGATTAAGCCAAATGGTATTTATGTGGATGTTACTTTTGGTGGCGGAGGGCACTCAAGAGAAATTTTGAAACACTTGGGACCTGAGGGCAGGTTATTTGCTTTTGATCAGGATCCAGATGCATTAAATAATGTAATTGATGATGCTAGATTTACCTTGATCCATCAAAATTTTCGTTTCTTAAAAAACAATCTTCGTTTGAACGGGGTGAAGCAGGTGGATGGTATTTTAGCTGATTTGGGAGTTTCGTCTCATCAGTTTGATGCCGCTGACCGTGGCTTCTCTATTCGTTTTGATGCGGATCTGGATATGCGTATGGATCAGATTTCTGATGTTGACGCTCGTGCAGTATTAGCGACTTACGCTGAGGAGGATCTTCATCGTATTTTCGGAATGTACGGGGAGATCGTTAATGCAAAAACATTGGCAAAGACAATTGTGACAGCTCGTTTGACTGCTCCTATTAATACGGTTGCGGAATTAAAGGAAGCGATCAAGAAGTTAGTGCCTAGAGGGAAAGAGCATAAATATCATGCGCAGGTTTTTCAGGCTTTGCGTATTGAAGTTAATAAAGAGTTAGAAGCTCTGCAGGAGTTTTTATTACAGACGGTCGATGTTTTAAAATCAGAAGGACGTCTTGTGGTCATGTCTTATCATTCTTTAGAAGATCGCTTGGTTAAGAATTTTATGGCTAAGGGCAAGTTTAGAGGTGATGTAGAGAAGGACTTTTTTGGGAATGAAATAAAACCATTTCATGTTATCAGTCGTAAAGCAATTACGGCTAATGATACAGAACTGGTTGAAAATAATAGATCGCGTAGTGCGAAACTGCGTATTGCTGAAAAGTTGGAGATAGCTTAATGCTTTAATAAAGTGTCGAGATGGGCAAGAATACAATAAAACAGCAGGGATTAAGCGAGGAGCTTCAAGAGGAACTACAGGAAGCAGTTGAGGAAAAAGCCGAGGAGACCCAGAAGTTTCTGCGGACGCTACTTACTGCTGGTAATTTGTCTATATATTCCATCGTCAATTATCTGCCATTTATTGGGTTTGTAACACTGCTCATGTTGCTTTATATTACAAATAGGCATTTTGCGGAGCGTACGATTCGTAATATCGATAAGCTGGGGAAGGAAGTTAAAGAGTTAAGCTGGGATCATAAATCACTTTCGGCAGAACTCATGAAAATGTCCACTCAAACTGAAATTGCGAAACGTGTGGATTCTTTAGGTTTGAAAGAGCGGGTAGAGCCACCGATCAAGATCGAAATTGTAAAAGAAAAAAAGAAGTAGGAGACGTTTATGAATATCAGAACTACCATTCTATTTCGTGTTTATATCGCATTCGGTTTAATCGTCCTTGTGGCGATTGCTGTGTTTACGAAGCTTTTTCATTTACAGTATATTGACGGTGATAAATGGCGGGAGTTGTCAGATAGTTTATCCATTCAGGAGCGTGAAGTAGAGGCTGCTCGTGGAAATATCTACTCTAATGATGGAAGCTTACTGGCGACATCTGTACCTGAATACGAATTGCGCTTTGATGCTATGGCTATTCCGGAAGAGGAAAACGATTATTTCAATCTGAAAGTTGATTCTTTGGCGATTAAACTGTCGGGATTTTTTAAAGATAAATCTTCTAGACAGTATTTGACATTATTAAAACAGGCAAGAAATAAAAAGCAACGTTATGTCTTGATTAAGCGAGCTGTTTCGCATCAAGACCTGAAAGTTATTAGGAATTTTCCGTTGCTTAAAGCTGTTCGTGTTGGTAAAGAACGTTATCCTGGTGGTTTGATTACAGAGCGTCAGAATAAGCGTATTCTTCCGTTTGTTAATTTGGCTGCGCGGACAATAGGCTATAAAAATGTCAAAGAAAATATTCATGTTGGACTTGAAGGTGCCTATGGTGAATATATTGACGGAAAAAGTGGAAAACGCCTGATGCAAAGAATTGCAGGGGGTGTATGGATTCCTGTTAACCGTGATATTGAAGTGGCTCCTGTAGATGGGGCTGATATTATCTCAACCATTGATATCAATATGCAGGATATGGCACAAAGGGCCTTGGAGAAGCAGATGATAGCAAGTAATGCTGATGAAGGTTGTGTTGTGATGATGGAGGTTAAAACGGGAGAAGTTCGTGCTGTTGCAAATTTTACGAAAGACAAAGATGGTGTCTACCGTGAAAAAATGAATATTGCGATTGCACAGAGTGCTGAACCAGGATCTACATTTAAACTAGCATCTTATCTGGCTGCTATTGATGATGGGTTGATCGATTCGAGTACTCATGTGAATGTTGGAAACGGAAACTGGCCGATCTACCGTCACACGATTAAAGATTCACATGCGCCTAAAAAATCAATAATGAGTGCGCAGGAAGCTTTTGAACAATCGTCAAACGTAGGTATTACGAAATTGATTTATGAGCATTATAAAGATAATCCAGGGAAATTTTCAGCTAAGCTGCATTCTTTTGGATTAGATCAGAAATTAAAATTACAAATAACGGGAGAAGGAGCTCCCTTGATAAAAACTCCAAAAAGTAAGAGTTGGAGTGGTCTGTCACTTGTACAAATGGCTTATGGCTACGAGCTAAAAGTGACACCATTACAGATGTTGACATTGTATAATGCCGTAGCGAATAATGGAAGAATGATTTCTCCGCTTTTTGTAAAAGAAATCAGACACCTAGGTAATACGGTTGAAAAATTTGAAGCAAGGGTTATTAATGAGAAGATTGCTTCTGATAAAGCCTTGGGACAAATTAGGGGAATGCTGGAAGGTACGATGAAAGATGGAACAGGGAAAACCTTGAGAAATCCATTGTATAGTTCCGGTGGTAAAACAGGAACGGCTCAAATGGCAGACGGTGCGATGGGATATCGTAATCGTAAATATCAATCTTCTTTTGCAGGATATTTTCCTGCTGAAGATCCAAAATATTCGATCATCGTGGTGATTCGAAATCCGAGAAACGGATATTATGGTGCGTCAACAGCGGGACCGGTTTTTAAAGAGCTAGCTGATATGGTGTATGCAAATGATTTGGATATGCACAGTGCTTTTAATAGAAAAAAACTAAATACGTCGGCCTTGAATACGAAGGCTTTAACATTAAAGGGATCGCGCGAAGCGACTCAGAAGGTGTACGAGCAGTTAGGTTTAAAAATTGTGAATTGGAATTCAATTGCACAGAATGATTCAACAAGTTCAACGCTTGGAGTTCCATTTGTGGAGTATCAAATAAAAGAGGGTGTAGTGCCAAATGTTATGGGAATGGGGTTGATTGATGCTTTGTTTGCTCTGGAGAATTCTGGATTTAAAACAAGCGTGATTGGAAAAGGAAAAGTGATTAAGCAATCTTTGATTGCAAGTCAAAAATTACCAATTGGTACAGGTGTAACAATAGAACTGAAGTAGAATGAAGAATTTAAAATCAATATTACATGCTATTCCTGTACAGGAGGTAGTCGGTCAACTAGATGTTGAGGTAGTATCGCTTTGCTTTGATTCGCGTCAGGTCGTGTTCGGAAGTTTGTTTATTGCCGTTAGAGGTGTACATACTGATGGGCATTTATTTATTGAAAAAGCAATTGCATTTGGAGCAAGAGCAGTAATTGTAGAAGAGTTGCCGACAGAGACGTTGGATTCTGTTGTTTATATTGTTGTAGCCGATTCAGCATTAGCTTTGGGTATTGTTGCATCTAATTTTTATGATAATCCGTCAAAGAAATTGAAATTGGTTGGCGTGACGGGAACGAATGGTAAAACAACTGTTGCAACGTTGTTGTTTCAGCTGTTTTCAGAATTGGGTTATCATGTTGGGCTTTTGTCAACTGTACAGAATCAGATCGGTGATCGTATTATACCTGCAACACATACAACTCCTGATCCTATTCAATTAAATCACTTATTGAGTGAAATGGTTGAAGAGGGATGTGATTACTGTTTTATGGAGGTAAGTTCGCATGCAGTAGTGCAACAACGGATTGCAGGTTTGAAATTTACAGGCGCTATTTTTACGAACATTACGCATGATCATCTAGATTTTCATAAAACTTTCAGTAGTTACATTAAGGCAAAGAAAAAGTTTTTTGATGATTTAGATACAGCAGCTTTTGCACTGACGAATGAAGATGATCGTAATGGACAGGTGATGTTGCAAAACACATTTGCTTATAAAAAGACATATGGCTTGCATTCTGGTGCAGATTTTAGTGCTAGAATTGTGGAAAGTCATTTCGATGGGATGTTGATGAACATCGATGGTCATGATGTTTGGGTGAAATTGGTTGGAGGCTTTAATGCTTATAATTTATTGGCAGTTTATGGAGCTGCTATTTTGCTGGAGCAAGAAACTGTTCGTGTATTGACTGCAATGAGTGTCTTGACTGGTGCAGAAGGACGTTTTGAAACCATGAAAGCACCGAATGGCGTCTTCGGAATTGTTGATTATGCACATACACCTGATGCTGTTGAGAATGTATTGCAGACCATTGAAAAATTACGTAATGAGAGTCAGCAGATTATTACGGTACTGGGATGTGGTGGTGATCGTGATAAAACAAAAAGACCCGAGATGTCACAGTCGGCATTACGTTATAGTGATCGTCTGATTATTACATCAGATAACCCAAGAACGGAAGATCCGCTTGTTATTATCAAAGAGATGGAAGCGGGTGTTGCTCCTGAGCAAAAGAGTAAAGTTTTGTCTATTGCCGATCGTAAAGAGGCTATCCGAGTAGCATATCAATTGGCTAAGCCAGGTGATATTATTGTGATAGCTGGAAAAGGACATGAAAAGTATCAAGAAGTGAATGGTGTACGCCATCATTTTGATGATAAAGAAATTTTAGAATTAACATTTAACGAAGAATAAGAATATGTTGTACCATTTATTCACATGGTTAAACGAATACGTGCACATTCCAGGAGCTGGACTGTTTCAGTATATTTCTTTCAGAACATCGATGGCGGTGATTGCATCATTGATCATCACGACTGTCTTTGGAGGAAAACTGATTCAGGTACTTCAGAATAAGCAAGTGGGAGAGACCATCCGTGATTTAGGATTAGAGGGGGAGAAAAAGAAACAAGGTACACCAACTATGGGTGGTTTGATTATTATTGCAGGTATTCTAATTCCGACTTTATTGTTTGCGAAGCTGACGAATATTTATGTCATCATTATGATCGTTGCTACACTTTGGATGGGAGCTGTCGGATTTTTGGATGATTATATTAAAGTATTTCGTCATAATAAGGAAGGTCTGGCTGGCCGTTTTAAGGTAATCGGTCAAACTGGTCTAGGTATTTTCATTGCATGTACAATGTATTTTCATCCAGAAATTGTCGTACGTCAAAATGTTGCATCACCTACTTCGACTAAACCTGTTGAGGTTGTGATCAATCAGAGTACCGGTGAGAAGACTTATGCAGAGAATGTGAAATCATCGAAAACAAATATTCCTTTTTATAAGAATAACGAATTTGACTATGCTAAAGTGTTTAAGGTATTTGGACTTAATAGTAATGTTTTAACGTTTATTGTATTCTTGGTCGTTGTAGTATTTATTGTGACAGCGGTATCTAATGGTGCAAATATCACAGATGGTATTGATGGTTTAGCAACGGGTACTTCTGCAATTATTGGTGTTACACTAGCCATTTTAGCTTATGTGTCCGGTAACGTTATTTTTTCAGACTACCTGAATATCATGTATATTCCTAATTCGGGAGAGCTTGTGATTTTTGCAGGTGCTTTTGTTGGGGCATGCGTTGGCTTTTTATGGTACAATACTTATCCTGCTCAGGTATTTATGGGAGATACGGGTAGTTTGGCTATTGGTGGTATTATTGCCGCTTTTGCGATTTTGATCCGTAAAGAACTGCTGATCCCGATATTGTGCGGTGTTTTCTTATTGGAACTGGTTTCTGTTATTTTGCAGGTTTCTTATTTTAAATACACAAAGAAAAAATATGGTGAGGGAAGACGTATTTTCTTAATGTCTCCTTTGCATCATCATTTTCAAAAGAAAGGTTATCATGAAGCTAAGATTGTAACCCGGTTTGTGATTGTTGGAATTATTTTGGCCATTTTGACCATCGTAACATTAAAAATTAGATAACAGTATGGCGAACATTTCATCAACATATTATCCACAGTCGGGAAAACTAATCGTTCTTGGAGCAGGTGAGAGTGGTGTAGGTACTGCTATACTGGCAAAACAGAAAGGTTTTGATGTTTTTGTTTCTGATATGGGAATGATTGCATCGCACTATAAAGTGCAGCTGGATGAAGAACAGATTACTTATGAGGAGGGCACTCATACCGAGAAACGTATTTTATTGGCGGATCTTGTTGTGAAAAGTCCCGGTATTCCGGAACATGCTCCTTTAGTCATTGCGTTGAAAGCTAAACATATTCCTGTTATTGCAGAAATAGAATTTGCTGCACAATATACCGACGCTAAATTGATCTGTATTACGGGATCAAATGGGAAATCGACCACTACCATGTTGACCTATGAGATGCTGAAGCATGCAGGTAAACATGTAGGATTAGCAGGAAATATCGGTAAAAGCTTTGCGCTGCAAGTCGCACGTGAGCAATTTGATGTTTATGTATTGGAAATTTCGAGCTTTATGCTGGATGATATGTACCAATTTAGAGCAGACATCGCTGTTATTTTGAATATTACCGCTGATCATCTGGATCGTTATGATTATAAGGTGGAGAATTACGTGGATTCTAAGTTTCGAATGATTCAAAATCAGACAAAAGACGATTACTTCATTTATTGTCTTGATGATCCACAAACAGCAGCAGGTTTAAAAAGACATCATACTGCAGCAATGCATTTGCCTTTTACACAGGAACAAAAAGTAGAATTTGGAGCATATTTGACTTCAATTAAAGATATTATAATTAACATACCTAATAGCGATACATTTACTATGAGAACGGAAGAGTTGTCTTTGACAGGGAAACACAATGTGTACAACAATATGGCTTCTGGCCTTATTGCTAAGGTTCAAGAGTTGAGAAATCAAGCTATGAAGGAAAGTATGAGCTCATATGTTAATATTGCACATCGTTTGGAGCAAGTAGCTTGTATAGGTGGCGTTAATTATATTAATGATTCAAAAGCAACCAATGTTAACTCGGTTTGGTATGCTTTGGAAAGTGTATCCACACCTATCGTTTTGATGTTAGGTGGCGTGGATAAGGGCAATGATTATGAAATGTTGCGCGATTTAGTTAAAAATAAAGTACGTGCTATTGTTTGTATCGGCAAAGATAATACGGCTATTCACGCCGCATTTGAAGATGATACGGAATTGATCGTAAACAGTTCTTCTATGAAAGATGCGGTGCAATTAGCATCTCATTTGGCTCAAAAAGGAGATACGGTATTGTTGTCACCAGCGTGTGCAAGTTTTGACTGGTTTAAAAATTACGAAGATCGCGGTGATAAATTTAAAGCCGCAGTGATGGAGTTGTAGTGGATATAGGTTTTATAAATCTAAAGTAATTAAATATGGTAGAGCATCTACTTTCTAAATTAAAGGGCGACCGTTGGATATGGATTATTGTAATCCTGCTTTCGGGCTGGTCTTTGTTAGCGGTCTACAGTTCTGTAGGAACGTTGGCATATAAAGAAGGTAAGGGAACAGAATTATATCTGTTCAAGCACTTCTCTTTAATTGCTGTTGGTTTTGTGTTGATGTATTTATCGCATAAACTGGATTACCGTTATTATGCAGGTATTTCCAAATTGTTGATGGCGATAACGGTTCCATTGCTTTTATATACATTGATTTTTGGAAGTAAGGTGAATGATGCAAGTCGTTGGGTTACGATCCCTGTGATTAATCAGACTTTTCAAACTTCCGATTTGGCAAAGTTGGCATTGATTACGTTCTTAGCTCGTATGTTGTCTAGGAAGCAAGAGGAGATAAAAGATGTCAAGAAATCATTTATTCCGATCATGGGTGCTGTTTGTGGTGTCTTTGTTTTAATTGCTTGGGCGAATATGTCTACAGCAATTATGTTGTTTGGGGTATGTGTATTACTGCTCTTAATTGGGCGTATTAGTTTTAAGCAGATCGCTATTGTATCTGCCGGTGTGGTATTGCTCGGAATAATTGTTGTTTCGATCGGTCCAAGACGAGCAACTTATTACAGTCGTGTCAAGTCTTTTATCGGGGTTGAAAAAGATAAACAGGAAGGTATGCCTGTTTCATTTCAGGATGATAAAAACTATCAGGCTAATAATGCGAAGATTGCAATAGCGACGGGAGGTGTTTTTGGTAAAGGACCAGGTAATAGTATTCAGAGAAATGTATTGCCACACCCTTATTCGGATTTTATATTTGCCATCATCATTGAAGAATATGGAACAATAGGCGGTGTCGTCTTAATTTTTCTATATCTCGCTTTGATGTATAGATGTATTCGTATTGTGACATTAAGCCCTAAAGCATTTGGTGCTTTTTTAGCCGCAGGGCTAGGCTTTAGTTTGACTATTCAAGCATTTGCGAATATGGCAGTAGCAGTAGGTTTGGGTCCGGTGACCGGTGTTCCGCTTCCCTTAGTGAGTATGGGAGGAACATCAATTCTATTTACCAGTATTGCATTAGGAATTATCTTAAGTGTAAGTAGAAATATTGAAGAGTTAAAAGGTAAACAGGAATTGGATGAACGACCAAAGGAAAAAAGAGTGGTCGTTGGTACGATTCCAGTATAAAAGATATAAAGAATGGCTATACGTGTGATCATAAGTGGTGGTGGTACTGGCGGACATATTTTTCCGGCAGTAGCAATTGCTAATGCACTAAAAGCATTGGATCCGCAAAATGAAATTCTTTTTGTTGGAGCTAACGGCCGTATGGAAATGGAGAAAGTTCCAGCAGCAGGTTATAAAATTGCGGGATTAGATATTCAAGGGATCAATAGACAACAGTTTTGGAAAAATATATTTTTACCGTTCAAGCTGTTTAAAAGCATGAACAAAGCACGTAAAATTGTCCGTGAGTTTAAACCTGATGTAGCTGTTGGTGTTGGTGGTTTTGCTTCTGGCCCCTTATTGATGGTAGCAAATCGATTGCATATACCAACACTCGTACAAGAACAAAATTCTTATGCGGGAGTTACCAATAAGCGCTTAGGAAATAAGGCAGCTAAGATTTGTGTTGCTTATGAAGGTATGGAACAATTTTTTCCAGCAGAGAGATTATTGTTAACGGGTAATCCGATTCGCCGTGCTTCTATTGAGATTGAAGGTAAGCGTGAAGAAGCGTTGGCCTTTTTTGGATTAGATGCTGATAAAAAGACAATTTTAGTCACGGGTGGCAGTCTAGGAGCACGTACTTTGAATGAAAGTGTAATGGCTTCTCTCGGGAAGTTTGATGATGCAAATATACAAGTGATATGGCAGTGTGGAAGTTACTATTTCGATAAATTAAGTCAAGAATTGAAAGATAAACTTTCTGGTCGTGTTCATATGCTTGCTTTCTTGCAACGTATGGATTACGCTTATGCAGCGGCTGATATGATTATTGGCCGTGCAGGTGCTGGAACGATCTCAGAACTATGTGTGGTTGGTAAGCCGGTAATATTGGTTCCTTCGCCCAATGTAGCGGAAGATCATCAAACAAAAAATGCGATGGCTTTGGTGAATAAACATGCGGCGGTATTAGTTAAGGATAACGAGGCAAAAGCA
The DNA here is from genome assembly GCF_012030425.1 of Sphingobacterium sp. B16(2022). Taxonomy (GTDB): domain Bacteria; phylum Bacteroidota; class Bacteroidia; order Sphingobacteriales; family Sphingobacteriaceae; genus Sphingobacterium; species Sphingobacterium anhuiense. The sequence continues at coordinate 86,391 of NZ_JAAUVN010000007.1, forward strand.
ACATTATTTGACACAGCTATTGCTTTGCTCGGTAATGAATCTGAATCGAAAGCTTTGGCTCAAAATATAAAGAAATTAGCGCTTCTTGATGCGGACGTAGTCATTGCAAAAGAAGTTATAAAATTGGCAAATAAAAGGTAGAAATAATGAAAATTGACGCAATCAAACAAGTATATCTTATTGGGATAGGTGGAATTGGAATGAGTGGACTTGCTCGTTATTTTGCTCACTTAGGATGCGTAGTGAAGGGATATGATCGTACGGAAACGGAATTGACTAAAACATTAGTGTCAGAAGGAATTGAAATTTCGTATGTTGATGATGTCAATACGATAGATCCGATATTTAATATTTCTAATGAAGAAACATTAATCATTTTTACTCCTGCTATTCCTAAAGATTCTAAAATTAAACATCATCTGGAAGAAGTAGGGCATACGCTACATAAGAGATCTGAAGTTTTAGGCATCATTAGTGAAAGTCGTTTTACAATTGGTGTGGCGGGTACACATGGTAAAACGACAACTTCTACCATGGTGGCCCACATATTAAAGGATAGTGGTTTTGACTGCTCTGCTTTTCTAGGCGGTATCAGTTCCAATTACGATACAAATGTTTTGTATGGTAATAATGATGTGGTCGTCGTAGAAGCGGATGAATATGATCGCTCATTCTTAACCTTACATCCTAATATAGCTATTGTGACTTCAGCTGATGCTGATCATTTGGATATTTATGGTGATGCAAGCCAACTTTTGACGACTTTTCAAATGTATTTGGATCGAGTTGTTGAAGGTGGTACGCGTATTGTTAAGAAGGGTTTACCTTTTGAAAGTCAAATCTCGTATTCTGGACATGATGTTGCAGATGTTTATGCTTCTAATGTACATGTTAAAGATGGAGAATTTTATTTTGATTACATTTCAGGAGATGCAAAGATTGAAGATATTCATTTGGGAATACCGGGCACGCATAATGTTGAAAATGCTGTAGCGGCAATAACTGTTGCCCGTATTTTGGGTATTGCAGATGATAAAATAAAAGTTGCACTAACGAATTTTAGAGGTGTTAAAAGACGTTTTGAATATATCGTAAGAAGTCCGTCTGCTATTTATGTAGATGATTATGCACATCATCCGGAAGAGTTGCGTGCATTTTTGAGCTCGATGCGTAAGCTATATCCGAATAAGAAGTTGACAGTTGTATTTCAGCCACATCTCTTTACGAGAACCCGTGATTTTATAGAAGGATTTGCAGAAGTGCTTTCTATGGCAGATCGTGTACTACTTATGGAAATCTATCCTGCTCGTGAATTACCTATCGAAGGTGTAAATTCATCTTGGTTGTTGAGTAAAATCACGGCACCGGAAAAAGCTGTTGTTACAGCCGAGGAAGTATTGGCAATTGCTCAGTGTGAAAAACTGGAATTGTTGGTGACAGTTGGAGCTGGTGATATTGATAAATTAGTAAAACCATTGAAGGAAATTTTAGCACATGCTTAAATATTTACACAACATACGATGGAATCGCGTATTATATTTATCACTCTTTTTTTTAGGTGTGATAGCTGTAATCATTGTGATGTCCTTGGTCAATCGCAAAGATGACCTTCAAGTATGTCGTGAGGTAAATATTTTTATTGAAGGAAAAGAAGCTTTTATTGATCAAGGAGATATCTCTGCGCTTATCAGTAAAAGTTATGGCAATATAATTGGTAAGCCATTACTTGATATTCCTTTAGAAAAGATCGAAAAAACGTTGAAAAAGTTGCCTTACGTATCTAAGGCAACGGTTCATTTGGATATGGATGGTATTCTAGCCATTAATATCGCGCAACGGGAAGTCGTTATGCGTGTCATTAATAAGAATGGTCGGGAATATTATATCGATTTAAATGGATTGAAGGTACCAACTACATTGAAATATGTACCTCATGTCATGATTGCAACAGGTAATATTGAAGAGGGGTATAAGAATCCTTTGGATTCGATTAACTCTACACTGGTAAAGGATTTATTACGAGTGACACAGTTTATCGAAAATGATGAGCTGTGGAGCAATCAAGTTGTACAGGTATTTGTTAACAATGATAAAGATATTGAATTGGTACCTCGAGTCGGAAATCAGCAGCTTGTTATCGGCACTGCCGATTCTTTAGACCAAAAGTTTAGTTTGTTGCAGACATTTTATAAAGAAATAATCCCTAAAGTCGGGGTTGACGCTTACAATAAAGTGAATGTAAAATATGCAGGTCAAATTATTTGTGAAAAACGTGGTGTTTGGACATTTGATGATCTGCATAATCCGGAGAAGAAAGTAAAGAATAACACATTATAGTATACAGCATCAATACAGAATATTATGAATCCAAAATCAGCAGAAATCGAAAGAGAGAACCCAATTATTGTGGGACTCGATATTGGTACAACCAAGATTTGCGTTACAGTTGGAAGACGTAGTGGCGGAAATAAAATAGAACTTTTAGGCGTTGGTAAAGCAGATTCGGCAGGAGTAAGCCGAGGTGTGGTCGCGAACATTCAAAAAACGGTGAGCAGCATTCTTGAAGCGGTTGAAATAGCCGAAAATCAATCAAATGTTGATATCAAAGTGGTGAATGTTGGTATTGCTGGCCAACATATCAAAAGTATTCAACATCGTGGTATTTTTACCAAGACTGATAGCGATGATGAAGTTACAAGAAAAGATATTGAACGTCTTATTTCGGATATGTATAAATTAGTGTTGCCTCCTGGAGAAGAAATTATCCATGTGTTGCCGCAGGAATTTACGATCGATAATGAGCCGGGTATTCGAGAACCGATCGGTATGGCAGGACGTCGCATTGAAGCGAATTTCCATATTATTTCGGGACGTGTTACGGATATTCGAAATATTAAAAGATGTATTGATAATTCAAATTTAGAGGTTTCAGAATTAATTCTTGAACCTTTGGCATCATCTGAAGCTGTATTGGATGATGACGAAAAAAATGCTGGTGTTGTTTTAGTTGATATTGGAGGAGGTACTACAGACGTAGCGATTTTCCATGAAGGAATCATTCGTCACACTGCTGTAATTCCTTTAGGAGGGAATATCGTGACGGAAGATATTCGTCAAGGTTGTTCTGTATTGAGAAGTCAAGCTGAGTTGTTAAAAACACGATTCGGATCTGCATTAGCTGATGAAAATAAGGAAAACGAAGTAATTTGTGTTCCCGGATTAAAAGGTCGTGAACCTAAAGAGATTTCAGTAAAAAATCTTGCATACATTATTCAAGCACGTATGGAGGAGATTATTGAACATGTGTACTATGAGATCAAATCTTCTGGTTATGAAAATAAACTGATCGGTGGAATCGTTATTACTGGAGGTGGTGCCCAATTGAAACATTTGGTACAACTTGTTGAATATATCACTGGCATTGATTGCCGTATCGGTTTTCCTAATGAATACTTGGCAAAAAATGAAGTTTTGCCAAAGGCTTTGTATGAAGAATTGAAAAGTCCATTATATGCTACCAGTATAGGTTTGTTGATGAAGGGTATTCAGGCGCACGAGGATGAAGTAGAGACCAGAAGAGCGCCTAAAGTTGTAAAGAAGGATGTTGAGTCTGTGAAAGAGGTCGGCGAGCAACAACAGAAGGAGCATGGTTTGCTAACATGGTTCAAAAAATTAATGAAGGATGGCAATGAAATTGATGATGCCACTTTCTTGGATAAAAAATAGTTTTCAACACTTTATGTTTTTTTCCACATTTTAAACATTTGTGGAAAAAAATTGTTGAAAATATGTTATTATTACATTACGAATATTGAGTTTAGGTGAAGTTTGTACTGAAGTCATTATGAGTTAAATAGGGATAAGTTATGTCAATACAGTTTGAAATGTTAAAAGAACAATCATCAATAATTAAGGTTATTGGGGTTGGTGGTGGTGGCGGTAATGCCGTTAACCACATGTATAAACAAGGAATTAGTGGGGTAGATTTCATCGTGTGTAATACCGATGCTCAAGCTTTGGAGTTAAGTCCAATACCTAATAAAGTACAATTGGGTATGAGTTTGACAGAAGGTATGGGTGCTGGTGCAGATCCTGATGTAGGTGAAAATTCAGCTATCGAAAGTATTGACGATATCAAACGTATGTTAGGTACTAATACCAAAATGCTGTTTATTACTGCAGGAATGGGTGGTGGTACTGGTACTGGAGCTAGTCCCGTATTGGCAAAAGCAGCTAAGGAATTAGGTATTTTGACTGTTGCGATTATTACAACTCCCTTTACTTTCGAAGGTAAACGTCGCCGTTCGCAAGCCGAAGAAGGTTTATCTGAATTGCGTAAATATGTAGATTCGTATTTAGTGATCTCTAACGATCGTTTGAGAGAGATTTTTGGGAATCTTACCATGACAGCAGCTTTTGCAAAAGCTGATGATATTTTAACAACTGCCGCAAAAGGTATCGCTGAGATCATTACTATCCCTGGTTATGTAAACGTCGATTTTAAAGATGTGCGCACAGTGATGAATGATAGTGGTGTTGCCATTATGGGTAATGCTGTTGCTGAAGGTGAAGACCGAGCTATTAAAGCAGTTGAAGGAGCTCTTGCTTCTCCGCTATTAAAAGATAATGAAATTGAAGGTGCCCGTTATATCTTACTGAATATTACTTCTGGTTTAAAGGAAGTAACTATGGATGAGGTTGCTATTATTACTGATTATATTCAAGAGAAAGCTGGTCTTTCTGCAGATTTAATCTGGGGTAATTGTATTGATGAAAACTTTGGCGAGGAACTATCTGTAACAATTATTGCGACAGGATTCCAGACTTCTGAGGAAAGAGATATTGAACGCGAAAATACGAAAGTTACGATGCCTTTAACGGCTGCAGAACAAGTAGCATCTTTTGTTAAACCGGTTAATCAATTTGTACAGAAGGAAGTTACGAATACACCTCTTGTTAATCCTGTGCAAACAAATCCAGAAAACGTTTCAGCTCCTATCCCGACAAATGATTTGTTTTCTGCACCTAAAAATGTTGTTCAACAACAGGTTGCTGTTGAAGGGAATTCGATTATTCGTCATGAATTAAATTTTGAAGAAGTGGTCGAAGAAGAGGCTTCGTCAGCAAATCAGGGAAATGATTTCCAATTAAAAACTTCTCCTTCTGTATTTCAATTTCAGATGCCTACGGTATTTGACGATTACACTGCTGGATCTGTTTCTCCGCAAGAGGAGCAGGCAAATAATTTCTCTGCTTCTGTCAATAATAAAGCTGAAATAGAACAGGTGGAAGAGGAGCAAGTTTCTTTTGAAGATCAATTGGTACGTACAAAAGAACGTATTTTGAGATTGAAGGAGTTGAGTATGAAATTAAAATCTTCAAATGGTCTTCAGGAATTGGAAAATGAGCCAGCTTACAAAAGAAAGCAAATGTCATTAGATGATACGCCGCATTCTTCACAATCTCAGGTTTCCAGATTTACACTGTCTTTTGAAGATGGAAATACAGAAATTAGACCCAATAATTCTTTTTTACATGACAATGTAGATTAGTTTAATTTTGCATAAATAATATGAAAGCTATCTCGTGTGAGATAGCTTTTTTTTGTATCTTTAATTTTTACCATTTATATAGAAATACATTATATTTATGAAATAGCAATGTTGTAAAAACTCTAAAAAAGAGCATATGCATGGTTATGTCATAGAACCGATAAAAACAAGTAGTATAGATATGAATCGCAAATTGAATAATCCAATATGGGTGATGAGTTCAGCATTTGACAAGCTGGATTTAACTGAATTAATAGATAAAACAAAAGAAGTCGGAGCTTCAGGTATTGATTTATGTGTGTTTAGAAAAGATGGCACACGTCAGGATCATACGGCAACACATCTCAATTATGAAGGTTTTACAGCGGAGGATGCAAAACGTACAATAGAAGTTTTCAATCAGGCCGCTTTACATCTGTCTTTGGGGGCTTTCGAGAATATGATCGGTGGAGAAGAAGGTGAACGGGTTAAAAATCAGAATCATTTATTAAAACTTATTCGGATTGCTCATTTACTCGGAGGAGATGCCAATAATGTAAAAGTGGGGACTTTTGTTGGTTATAATCATGATCTTGGTAATCAGATAGATGGCTTTCAGAAAAATCTAGATGAGTACAAACGTGTTTTTGCACCAATTATTAAATATGCTGAAGATCTAGGGGTAACGGTATTGTATGAAAACTGTCCTATGGAAGGCTGGAGATCGTCGCGTTATAGCAGTACTTATAATAATTTGCCAGCAGTATTGGCCGCACGAAAATTGATGTATGAAATGATACCAAGTAAAGCACATGGTGAAATCTATGATCCATCACATGATGTCTGGCAAAATACAGATCCAGTATCTGTTATCAATGCTATGGATATTGAGCGGTTACACCGTATTCATATCAAGACTACACGCAATTTAAGTACACAAGCGCGCACGGACTGGGGCGGTATGTATCCAATGCAGCATGTTGATGCTGACCTTGCTAAGGCTGCTAATATTGCAATTCCAGCACATGATTGGGATAGACATCATTACGAAGCCATGCTTCCTGGATTTGGAGGGTCAGATAGCATGGACTGGAGAGCATTTGTTGATACTTTGCAAAACCGCGCTTTTAACGGAGTTTTTGAAATAGAAAACGAAGCTAAAAATTCTAAAGATACAGGGGTTATGTCTGCTATCTTACAGGGCTTTAATACCTGTGTTAATTTCTTTGCACCAATGCTATGGGAACTGGATGAAAAGAGCGGGTATTCATATAAAAATGAACGTGACTTACAGATCGTACACGGAAAAGATATTCCTGTTGTAACAATTGATGAGTTATCTTAAAAAAATAGAATTCACTCTGCAAACTAGTTTGCAGAGTGAATTTTAAATATTTCAATGAGCTCTGGAATATTAGAGACATTTAATTTTTCAAATATTCTGCTTTTGTAAGTACTTACAGTTGACGGGCTAAGATCTAAGCTCGTAGAGACTTCAATGATACCCAATCCCTGCATTAAATACTTTGCAACATCCACTTCTCTGTTTGAAAGTCGTGAAAGCGGATTCATCGTGTTTATCTTAGCTTTGGTTTGAGTTAGCTTCTTAACGTAAAGGTCTTTTACTTCATCCGACATGTATTTTCCTCTTTCTTTTATTGTTAATATTGCATTACTAAGCTCTGCCATAGCCGTGCTTTTATTGACAAATCCTGCAGCGCCAGCTTCAATATATCTTAAAGCATAAAGAGATTCATCATAAGAAGAGAATACCAGTATTTTGATGGACGGTTGTATTTCTAGAATTTCTTTTACTACTCTAATATTATTTCCTCCAGGCATATTGATATCGAGTAATAGTAGATCAAAATCTTCTTTTTCCAACAATGTTAGAACCTCACTATAATCCTGAGCCTGTGTAATGATACAGGATGGCATAGTTTCTTTTATAATGACAGATGCTCCTAATCGAACAATACTATGGTCGTCGGCAATTAATATTTTTTTCATGAGCGATATTTAGGAAATATTATGTTGCGAATTGTGTTGTTTAAAAATAAACAAAAATACTGAATTCGAAATAATAAATGCGTGTAAATATAGTCAAAGATTAGTTCTTTTCTGTTTATTTTATTTCTCGCTACTTTGTGTTGTAAATTGGCTAACGATATTTTACCGTAAATATTAATATTTTTGTGTCAGTTATATTGAAATAAGCTTATATTTAGGTAGAGAATTACAATAATTGCAATATTAAACATTTATTTTATGGGAATTTTGAAAGAGTTTAAAGAATTTGCTATGCGCGGTAGCGTAGTTGATTTAGCAGTCGGTGTTATTATCGGTGGTGCATTTGGAAAAATTGTAACGTCATTGGTAGATGATATCATCATGCCACCAATTGGTTATTTGACAGGAGGTGTTGATTTTTCAGAAATTAAATATGTACTTAAAGCTGCAGATGAGGTTGCAAAAAAGCCAGAAGTAGCGATTAACTTAGGAAACTTTATTAATGTCGTGATCCAATTTCTAATTGTTGCATTTTGTATTTTTATGGTGATAAAAGCCTTAAATTCGATGAAACGTAAGGAAGATAAAGCTCCTGAAGTGGCACCTGCTCCAACAAAAGAAGAAACACTTTTAACAGAAATCAGAGATTTACTTAAAAATAAGTAATCATATACTTTGGTAAAAAATTAGATGAAGAATACCCTATTCTTCATCTGTTTTTTATGGAATATTTCGATATTTTGGAGAAGTTGCATTTATTGTTTGTTATTCTCTAAAATATATTTTACTTTTGCATTCCTCTTTAGGGAGTTTTATTAATAGAATCAAAACATAATTTAGCATATTAAGCGTCATGAAAAGAACATTTCAGCCATCGCAAAGAAAAAGAAGAAACAAGCACGGATTCAGAGATCGCATGAGTTCTGCAAATGGTAGAAGAATTTTAGCTTCTCGTAGAGCAAAAGGTAGAAAACGCCTTACAGTTTCTGACGAAGGTCGTCACAAAGGTTAATATTTTTGCGTAGCTGGTGGCCAGGAGGCTCGTGTAATGACATGGCCGACTTTTCAGTCATCGATTATGATTAAAAATACATTTAAAAAAGAAGAACGTTTATGTAGTGTCAAGTTGATTGACACGCTGTTTCATAAAGGTTCTTCTTTTGTTTGTTATCCCTACCGTGTTGTCTTCTATGCTCAAAGAGAAGATACTAACCTCATTTTGGAAAATTCTTTATCACAGGTAATCTTAGCGGTTTCAAAACGCCGGTTCAAACGTGCCGTTGATCGTAATCTGATGAAGAGACGTATGCGTGAATGTTATCGTTTACAAAAAAATGATGGCTTAACACCATTTTTACTGGAACATCAATTACCTTTGTTATTTACAATACAATATGTTGGTAAAGGCTTGTTAGCATATGATTTTCTGTATAGTCATATGGAAAAAGCTTTGATAAAATTAAAGAATGAGTGTTCTAAACTATATTTGGCAAAAGATAATCAAGCGGATATTTAGTCTGCTATTCTTAGGTATTATCCGATTTTATCAAATTTTTATCTCTCCTTTCTTGGGAGCTAATTGTCGTTATACGCCAACCTGTTCTCAGTATGGTTATCAAGCTATACAAAAGTATGGCCCATTTAAAGGAGGATGGTTAGCTATTAAACGTATCTTGAGTTGTAATCCGTGGGGTGGTCATGGCCACGATCCGGTTCCTTAATCTTTTTACTATAAATATGCATACTTATATTTTACAAATAGAAACCTCGACTTCTGTATGTTCAGTAGCTCTAGTTGAATCAGGTAACGTCCGTCAGCACGAAAGTGTTGATGAGCCGAATGTGCACGCTTCTCAATTGACACTTCTTATTCAAGCTTTGCTGGATCAGGAAAATATAGGTTTTAAAGATTTATCCGCGATTGCAGTAAGTATGGGGCCTGGATCTTACACTGGCTTAAGGATCGGAGTTTCTACCGCTAAGGGTTTGTGCTATGCCCTGGATATACCTTTGATCGCTGTCAATACGCTAGATGCTATTTATTCAGGTTTTCGTGCGAATGAAGGGAAATCACTATCGTACGATCTTTATATCCCGATGTTAGACGCGAGAAGGATGGAGGTGTACTGTGCTTCATTTGATGATACAGGAAAATCGGTAGTAACTACTCAAGCTTTGATTATCGATGCTACAAGTTTTGATCAATTTATAGTACAATACCCTCGTATTTGTTTATTTGGTCCGGGAGCGGATAAATTAAAAGATGTATTTAGTACTGGACAAGGTGTAGATATTATTGAGGAAGTACAGACGAACGCGACTGATATGAGCAAAATTGCTTTCGATAAGTATCAAGCTAAAGATTTTGAAGATGTTGCTTACTTCGAACCCTATTATTTAAAAGATTTTGTTGCAACCACTGCAAAGAAAAGACCTGGTTTATAACCAGCCTTTTCTTTTGAACCAGTAATAGATTGCTAGCGATATTCCGAGCATAATAATAATTGCTACAGGATATCCATAGTACCATTCTAGTTCAGGCATGTTTTTGAAATTCATACCGTAAACGCCAGCGACAAAAGTAATCGGCATAAAAAACACGGAAAAAATGGTTAAAATACGCATGATTTCGTTCGTGTGATTGGAGGAAATATTAAAATAGATATTGAGGAGCTGACTTGTGTTCTCTGAAAGATTGTCGTACAGGGTATTGGCTCTCAAATATAGATCTTTTAAATCTCGGCTGTAGACATTGCGTTTTTGATTAGCATGAAAGTGCTCTACAATTTCTTTGTACAATATGATAACCTTCCTGACAACATCAATCTGTCTTTTAATAAAATAGACATGTTTGAGGACTAGCTTTTTTTGACGTGTCAGAAAAACGCTTTCTTCATATTCATCCAATTTAGTAGATATTTTGGGCAGTATTTTTTCAAAAGAGGCCAGCGCCGCCGTGCTCAGGTAATTAGCTAAATGTTTACTGTCTTTTAATTTTGGAGATCTAAAATCCAAAAGTTTCATTTTATGAATGAATTCTACATTTTTCTTATGAAGTGTAATGACGAAGTCTGCACCATAGAAAATAGTTAAACGGTCTGTTATTTCACCAATATTGTCGGAGTTATCCTTAAATGTTGCAGATACCATCCTTAGGATAATAAAAGTATAGTTGTCAAACTCTTCTATTTTTGGAAGATGTTCAGGTTCTAAAGAATCTTTAATAGATGCCTGATTGAGGTTATATTTTTCTTTCAAAATTTCGAGATCCGTTATACTTGGCTCGAATACATCGACCCATTCATAACTAGCTTGCTCTTTACTTACTATAGTGGATATCATAAATTAATCGGATTTTAGGTTAATATACCGAAGAGATTTTCAAAAAGCAAATTGTTGTTAAATAAGAAAGCCGCTCATGAGCGGCTTTCTTATTTAACTATTTTAGAAATGTTATTTCTTTTCTTTTTTATATTCTTCATTTAATTGTTTCACCACTTCATTCGTGATTTCCAATTTTGAATCAGCATATAATACTGTCGGATTTGATTTCGAATATGTCAGTACAAGTGTATAACCGTTATCACTTGCATGTTTCTTCAAAAATTCGGTAATTTTATTGTAGACATTATTAAATTCAGCGGATTCGTCTTGTTGTATTGAAGCAGATGCATTTTGATCTAAACGGCTTAATTCGTCTTGTTTACGTGCTAATTTTTCTTCTGTCGCTTGTCTTTCTGCAGCACTTAAATTAGGTGCTTTTTGTTGGTATTCTGCAACTTCACGTTGAAAAGCTTGGCTTTTTGCCTGAAGATCTGTTTGTGCTTTTTTAACTTTTGCTTCTAATTTACTTCTAATGTCCTTAAAGTACTCATATTTTTGAGATAAAGAATCTGAATTGATGTATACAATTTTCTCAACTTTTGTTGAAGAAGTGTTTGCTGAAGTAGAATCTTTGGAAGTTGTAGCACCAGTACTTTTTCCCTCTTGGTTACAAGAAATAGCGGCTACTGATATTGCTACGCCTAAAGTTACCTTTGATAATGTTGAAAATATATTACTCATTGTTTATTTGATTACACGTTTTAATAAGAACAAACCTACTATAAAAAAATTACATTTAGGATTTTCGACTGCTAAAATATAAAATAATTATGGAATAATAGCGCATTAAATTGCTTGTTATCACTTCTCGTTGACTTGTTAAAGTGGTTAAAATTTCGTATTTTTGATTACAAGTATTTAATTAGTTTCAATGAGCGAAGAAAACAAAAATGCATCATCCTATTCAGCCGATAATATCCAAGTTTTAGAGGGATTAGAGGCTGTACGTAAACGTCCTTCCATGTATATTGGAGACACAGGGGTTAAAGGTTTGCACCATTTGGTATATGAGGTCGTCGATAACTCTATCGATGAAGCCGTTGCAGGTTATTGTACAGATATTTTTGTCACTATCCATAAAGACAATTCTATTTCCGTAAAGGATAACGGACGTGGTATTCCAACAGGTATCAATAAAAAGGAGAATAAATCGGCACTGGAAATTGTAATGACTGTATTACATGCTGGTGGTAAATTTGATAAGGATACGTATAAGGTATCAGGTGGTCTTCACGGCGTGGGGGTTTCCTGTGTAAATGCTTTATCTATTCATTTGTCCGCAGTTGTTCACCGTGATGGTAAAGTTTTCCAGCAAGAGTATGAAAAGGGAAAACCTTTATATACGGTGAAGGAGATTGGTGAGTCTGATGCTACGGGTACTATTGTTACGTTTACTCCCGATAGTGAAATTTTCACAACGACTACGACTTATAACTATGATACATTAGCGAGTCGTCTTCGTGAATTATCTTTCTTGAATAAAGGGATCACTTTATCTTTAACAGATGAGCGAGAAACTTTGGAAGACGGTACTTTACGTCAAGATGTGTTTTTATCTGAAGGTGGTCTACAAGAATTTGTCCAGTTTTTAGATAGTAACCGTCACCCGATCATACCACATCCGATTTATGTGGAGGGTATCAAACAAGGTATTCCTGTTGAATTGGCTTTACAGTATAACGAGACTTACACTGAAAATGTACATTCATACGTGAATAACATTAATACCATTGAAGGAGGTTCACATGTTGCCGGTTTTCGTCGTGGTTTGACCCGTACTTTAAAAGCATATGCCGATAGATCTGGTTTATTGAAAAATTTGAAGGTAGAAATTACTGGAGATGATTTTCGTGAAGGTCTAACAGCTGTTATTTCGGTGAAAGTCGCTGAACCGCAGTTTGAGGGACAGACAAAAACCAAATTGGGTAACTCTGAAGTAATGGGTGCTGTTGATGTTGCCGTAGGAGAGATTTTAAATATCTATTTAGAAGAGAATCCTCGGGAAGCAAAAGCAATTGTACAAAAGGTTGTAATCGCAGCTCAGGCTCGTGCCGCGGCTCGTAAAGCTCGTGATCTTGTACAAAGGAAAACTGTAATGGGTGGTTCTGGTTTACCTGGTAAGCTCGCAGATTGTCAAGATAATGATCCTACAAAATGTGAAATTTACTTTGTGGAGGGAGATTCGGCAGGTGGAACAGCAAAATCAGGACGTGATCGTAAATATCAAGCGATTATGCCACTTCGTGGTAAAATTCTAAACGTAGAAAAAGCAATGGAACATAAGATCTATGAAAATGAAGAGATCAAAAATATGTTTACTGCCCTAGGTGTTAGTTTAGGTACCCCAGATGATCCTAAAGCATTAAACTTAGATAAATTACGTTACCATCGTATCATTATCATGACCGATGCGGACGTCGATGGTTCTCACATCACAACTTTAATTCTAACGTTCTATTTTAGATACATGAAAGAATTGATTGAGAAGGGATACATTTACATCGCTACTCCACCATTATATTTGGTTAAAAAAGGTAAAGATCATCAATACGCTTGGACTGAAGATCAACGCTTAAATGCTATTCAGCAATTGAAAGGTGGAGGTAAAGAAGACAGCGTACATGTACAACGTTATAAAGGTCTTGGAGAAATGAACGCTGAACAACTATGGGATACAACAATGAATCCTGAGACGCGTACATTAAGACAAGTGAACATCGAAAATGCGGCTGAATGTGATCGTATATTCTCAATGTTAATGGGTGATGAGGTTGCACCCCGTCGTGAGTTTATTGAGCGCAATTCACGTTACGCTAAGATCGATATTTAATTATTTTAGATTTTAATCTTTGAAAGGTCTAACTACTCAGGTAGTTAGACCTTTTTTTTTGAATTAGAAAAATCTATATTTTTTGTCTAATTAGGTTAATAACTGTAACTTATATATGGTATTAGTATTTTCGTTGTACTTAAATTACGTTTTTTCGTCGATTTTAGGTTAACGATTAGCTCTCTACTAAAGCGTGTTCTATGATCCGTTGATAACCTTCTTCAACCATATAATACGTATTGGTTTGCTGTAATTAAAGATTAATGATGCTGATTGATAAAAATTATGATTTACTTCGCCTATCTTATTTAGGTGATTATTTTTGCTTTTACCCTAAGTGAGAATGCGATAATGCTATAAAAAAACCTCTCCTGGTTTTTAATTGTAGCAACCGTTATAGCTTCTTTTAAAGAATTAATTGATGCATTCGTTACAATATTTCTTTAAGTAACATAATTATTACTTATTGTAATAGTCGTGTTCCGATATGTGAAATAATATGAAATTAAACTTTTTATTATCTATATATCAAATTTATGATTCTTATTTTTTTAAGTAATAAGTTTTTGAGACTTAAACTTTACCTATTAATTTGGATCTTGTTAGGTAGCGCTATTGCAACATATGGTCAAGAGTATAATGAATTGACTTTTGATCAGTTACTTGAACAACTATTGGAAGAATTAGAGGAGGATGTCGATGCGAGCGAAATTTCAGAGAGATGGTCATATTACCTGAAAAATCCGATTGATTTAAATAAAACAGACGGACGTGAATTAAACGATTTATTATTTTTAAGTGTTATTCAGATCGAAAGCCTGTTGGCACACAGAAAAGAATCCGGTGATTTTATTTCTAAACAGGAGTTACAAAGTATAATCGGGTTTGATTTGCGTACAGTTCAGTATTTACTTCCTTTTGTTACTGTTTCAGGTGATATGCATTACAGAGATTTTACAGTTAAGAATTTCTTAAAATCGAAGCAAGAAGTTATGTTACGATATGGACGTTTATTGCAACGTGCCAAAGGATATTCGATTACTGATACAGCCAGGTCGCGGTACATTGGGGATCCGAATCGATATACTGTACGTTATAGGCTCAATTATAATGATAAGATTCGGCTTGCTATTAATATGGATAAAGATGCCGGGGAGTTATTCTTCAGAGACAAGCAACAATATGGTTTTGATTTTTATGGTGCGAGTCTATCAATTAGAGATCTTGGGAAAGTAAAACATGTAGTCATTGGAGATTTTGCCTTACAAATTGGTCAGGGTTTGACGATGTGGAATGGATTGAGTTTCGGTAAAGGAAGCATGATCGAAAGTTCTGCTAGGCAGGGGATAGGTTTAAGACAGTACACATCTTTGAATGAAGCAAATTTTTTAAGAGGTGTAGCAGGTTCTTTGTCTTTAGGTAAATTTGAATTTACACCTTATATTTCTTATCGAAAGATTGATGGCAATATGGAAAAGGTCAATGATGATTGGGTGATATCTACTTTGTCCACTTCAGGTCTTCATCGTACCCCAACAGAACAGCGATATCGTAATGCGATCGGACAACTGGTTTATGGAGGTAACTTACTTTACAGCAAAAATAGATTTAAGATAGGTGGAAATTTTGTTGCTACCCATCTAGAAGGTGTTAAACTTTTGGGCAAAGCTCTTGAAAATAAATATGATTTTGAGGGTAATTTACTTCGAAATGCTAGCCTCTATTATAATTACACTTATCGTAATTCTTATTTTTTTGGAGAGATTGCTACGAGTTTTGATGAAGGATATGCTTGGTTAACGGGAATTATGACCAGTATAACTCCAAAGTTTTCCACAGTTCTTTTATATCGTGATTATCAAAAGAACTATCATAGTTTCTTTGCCCAGTCAATGGGAGAAAATAGCAGTACTAAGAATGAAAAAGGACTCTATACAGGTCTTGTTTTTCATCCCTCTCGAAAAATTCAATGGACCGCTTATCTGGATGTTTTTAAGTTCCCTTGGTTGCGATACCGCGTACTAGCACCTTCTTCAGGCTATGATATTATGTCCCAATTCTCTTATATCTGGTATAAGAAGGGCCAGATATCAGTGCGCTTCCGATACCGTGTGAAAGAAGAAAATACTTCGGCTTCAAAAAATGAAAAGGTTTTCTTGGCAACAGTTAATAAATACCAATTGAGATTTGAATACAAATATAAATTAAGTAATATCTGGAGCATTCGTAGTAGGCTTGAAGGTGTTCAATATCTGAAAGAGTCCGAACAAAAAGAATTTGGGTGGATGGCCTATCAGGATCTGTTTTTTAACCCCAAGAGTAGTAAAATAGCAACAAATATGCGTTTAGCTTATTTTCATACTGATAGTTATAATACCCGGATTTATGCTTTTGAAAATGATGTCTTATATGCTTCTTCCTTTCCACTGTATTATCAAAAAGGTTGGCGAATGTATAATAATATACGTTACAGAATACATCGAAATATTGATTTATGGACTAAAATATCAGCTTTCTATTATCCTGAACTTGAAAAAATAGGTTCGGGGTTAGATGAAATTCAGGGAAATATCAAATCAGAAGTTAAAGTACAGCTAAGATTCCAATTTTAATGAAGACGAATTTTGAAGAACAGCTGAAAAAGCTTCCATTTCTTAAAATTGTGCTATTTTATGGTATTGGAATAGGAATTGCCAATTTTTTTGAACCTAGCAAAAGCATGTTTAATTTGATACAATTACTGCTTGTTTTTAGCTTTTTATCGCATCTCGTATTTTTCTTTTATACTTCCCGTTTAGAAATTTTATCTATTGTAAATAGCTACATTATTTTGATTTTTTTCGGAATTTGGAATATCTGGAGAACGCATGATCAGGTGGATATTAACCATTTTCTCATTGGTACTAGTGATCAGTATATTGCGATGGTGGATGAAGAACCGGTTTTTTACAATAATTCAGTTCGATTTTCTGTAACTCTGTTAGCAAAACGTATCGATTCAACATTTCAAAAGGCGACAGGTCGGCTTATGGTGACGTTGCCTTTTGATCAAAAAGACTCTCGTATACAATATGGTGATGAGATGGTTTTAAAAAATAAGGTGAAACCCATCCCAAAGCCACTTAATCCATTGGAGTTCAATTATAGAGATTATTTAAAAAATCAGGGTATCGATGGCCAGATTTATTTGAAGTCAAAGGAGTATAAAATCATTCGTCATCATCAAGGTTTTGGGATTAAAGCCCGAGCTTTAGAATTAAGGAGGGAGCTCGTCAGTAAATTTAGAAAATATCTGAAAGATGAAGATTCTTTTCAAATTGCAGTGGCATTGATCGTTGGTTATAGAGCAGTGATGTCACAAGATATTGTGCAGACTTTTAGTAATACAGGTACTATTCATGTGCTGAGTGTTTCAGGTATGCATGTTGGAATAGTCTTTATTGTTTTGATGTGGTTGCTAGCCAAAGTAAGTGGTAATTATACTCTAAATCTTTTAAGAATTGTTATGTTGCTTTGTGCGATCTGGAGTTATACCATCTTAACGGGAATGGCACCTTCCATATTACGCGCAGCGATCATGTTGAGTTTTTTTCTTATTGCTAGATCAATGCAGCGGGAAGGCAATATGCTCAATACAATGGCATCTTCTGCATTCCTACTTTTATTATTGCAGCCCAATATATTATTTGATATCGGGTTTCAGTTATCTTACTTTGCTGTTTTAGGAATTGTTTTATTTTTTCCACTGTTTAAACGTCTATCTATTTTTGAAAGTAATCGCTTCAGTCGCATCATATGGGATAGCGTCGCTATTTCTTTGAGTGCTCAAATTATGACAGCACCGTTTTCATTGTTTTATTTTGGACAGTTCCCAAATTATTTTTTAATTGCGAACTTACTTGTTGTTTTACCTGTTACGCTCATTATGTATATCGGGATGGCGATGATGTTCATTCCTGTTGATATTATCAATGTTTGGTTAGGGTATGCTATGGATTGGCTTATTAAGAAAATGTTTTTCACATTGGAGTTTTTGGATCAATTACCTTTTGCAACATGGACTGGAATTGTCCTTTCTCCAGCTTTAGTTTTGATCAGTTTAGTTTTCTTGTTCAGTTGCAGCTATGCATTTTATTGGAAAAATAAGGTTGCTTTATACATGAGTGTATGTTTTCTATTGATTGGCCTTAGCACTTTCAGCTATTTACAGTATTTGCAGTTTAATTATATAGGATTTCGCATTTACAGTACCAGAAAAGAGATTGCACTTGCTTTTATACAAAAGAATAACATCACCATGGTTAGTTCTTTTGATTCTTTAGATGCCAGAAATTTGGTTTATAGTGCGAAAAGGGATTTGTCCCGTTTCTCTAATTGGGAAGATATTGATTTTCTTCCATTGATATCATATGATTCTGTAAGGACAAATTACCTGATTCAGAAACCCAATTTAACAATACAAATTATGGAGCATTCTTTACTAAGTCATCGCCCTACAGATATTTTACTTGTCAGAAAAAATAGCAAATGGAATTTTATCGAAAATGTAAAAATTATAAAACCTAAGCTTGTGCTGTTTGATGGAACGAATAGTGACTTCAATATTCAGATGTGGAGACAGCAACTTGATGATATGGGGGTAGCGCATTATACCATAAAAAATAATTTTGCGTATGTTTGGGACAAGGAGTTATTATGAGTGTAGATAGCATCAGCATATTAAAACAGTATTGGGGACATGATGAGTTTCGACCTCTTCAGGAGGAAATCATCCAATCTGTACTGGATAAGAAAGATACCCTAGCTTTATTGCCTACAGGTGGTGGTAAATCAATATGTTTCCAGGTTCCGGCAATGATACTTCCGGGTATCTGTATTGTCGTGACGCCTTTAATCGCTTTGATGAAAGATCAGGTAAAACATCTCAAGGATATCGGTATCGAAGCTGTTGCTATTTATTCGGGTCTTAAACCACGAGAAGTCGATATTATATTGGACAATTGTATTTTTGGCCATATAAAATTTCTTTATTTATCTCCCGAACGTTTGTATAGTGAATTGATACAGGAGCGTATCAAACATATGCCTGTCAATCTCTATGCAATAGATGAAGCCCATTGTATTTCACAATGGGGTTATGATTTTCGACCTTCTTACCTACAGTTGTCTAAACTGAGGGAGATACATCCAGATATTCCTTTTCTTGCTTTAACTGCAACAGCTACGACATCTGTAATTGCAGATATTCAGGATAAATTGGCCTTTAAAAAGAAGAACGTATTTGTTAAAAGTTTCTTGCGTGATAATCTCGGATATATGGCGCTGGAAGAAGAAAATAAATCGGGACGGATGCTTCGTGTCATTCAAAAGCTGGGAGGCTCAGGTGTCGTCTATGTGCGAAATAGAAGAGAGACTCAAGAGATTGCACGTTTCTTAATAAACAATGGGATCTCGGCGGATTTTTATCATGCTGGTTTGATAGGAAAAGACCGTGATGATAAGCAAGAAGCTTGGATGCAAAATAGAACACGCGTTATTGTTGCTACCAATGCCTTTGGGATGGGAATTGACAAATCGGATGTCCGGTTTGTTATTCACTTGGATATCCCTGAATCTTTAGAAGCTTATTATCAAGAAGCAGGAAGAGCAGGCAGGGATGGAAAAAAGGCTTATCCTGTTATGTTATATCAGCAGGAAGATAAGAATCGTCTTTTAAAAAATTTAGAACTGAGTTTTCCAACCGTCGCTTTCATTCAACAAGTCTATCATTACTTATGTAATCACTTTCAAATTCCTTATGGTGCAGGGGAGGGAGTTGTATTTGATTTTGATGTAGTCTCTTTTATAAAAAAATATAAACTTGAAACAATTCCTACTTTAAGTGCCCTCAAGTTTTTAGAAAAGGATGGCTGGTTGACGCTTTCTGAAGCTGTCTTTATTCCTTCTCGATTTAAATTTGCAGTGAACCATCAAGAGCTCTACAAAATTCAAGTTCAATATGAGCGTTATGATAAACTTATAAAGGCTATATTAAGATCGTATGGAGGAGTATTTGATGATTATATTTCCATAAATGAATATGAGTTTGCAAAAAAGTTAGGTGTTTCTTATGAGCAAATTGTAAGTTTAATCAACGCCTTGGTTAAAATGGAAATTGCGAGTTATATTCCTCCAACAGATAGCCCACAGCTATCTTTTCTGCAGGACCGTGTTGATTATAAAAATCTTTATGTAGACCATGTTTTCATTAGAGAAAGACAACGCGTAAAGACTGTTCAGATCGAGGCGATGCTCAATTATATTGAGCATTCACAATGTCGTAGCCAGTCACTACTCCATTATTTTGGTGAACAGAATACACTATTTTGTCAGGTCTGTGATCTGTGCCTAATTCGTAATCATCGTGTGAAATTGCATCATAATATAAAATTAGAGATAGAACGCATTTTACTGAACGAAGCTCAAACGATACATGATCTGATTGGAAGGCTTTCTCTTGGTGATGATGAAATAAAATTGGAAGTAGTGCGAAATTTAATAGATCATCATAAGATTAAGGTCGTAGATGATCGGTATATCTGGAATACCAATATCTAGTTTAAAATTCAAATTTATTTACTTTTTTACTGGCTTCCAAATATAATGGTAGCGCCGCAGATCCGTACCATAACGTAATTTCGGAGATTAATAAACCAGCGTTAATGGCAGGATCTGTAGCCAATAATGCTTCTGCTTCTTTGATAGTTTTAACATTTAATATAAAGATACCGCGATAATCTCTTTCATTTTTCCCAAATGGACCAGCTACAATTAGTTTTTTCTCTTTTGCTAGGCGTTGAATATTTTTCATATGTCCATCAAAAAGTCGATTGACAGAATCTTTATCGGTTATTTTTGTTGCGCCCGTTTTTAGAAGCACAAAACTATAATACTTCATTCCATAATTGTCAGCTCCTAATTAATCGGCTAATAAATGGTCATATTTGGCATTAGCTTTTTGTGAATACGAACGAGGTAGCGTACCTAATATCAATAATCCAAGGTAAAGTATATTTTTCATCTATTTTTTATATTTATCATATAAACCTTTTCCACTTAATATAATAGGTTTAATTTTTTCTAGACGGTTTACTTTTGTTTTATCTTGTTTTGCTTCATGAATATACTCATAATATTCATTCTTTTTTGCATCACTGAGATTCTCAAAATTCCTTTTTAATTGCGGGTCGTTCTTTAATGCTTCTTCAATTAATGCGGGAATGGATAAATATTCTTTTTTCCCTGGAATGAGTTTTAATCCCATTTCTTCAATATTAATGGCCTGCTGTATATATTGTCTGAGTAGAGATTTATCAATTTGGCTTGGATCTGTAAATTTCCATTGGCGCAGGTTTTTCGTTTTTTCTCCCTGTGTTGCCGTTAAAACTGCTGCGGGATCTACTAGGTGCGATCCGTTAAAAAACCAGAGTGCAAAATGATCTTTAAATCCAGCAAATGAAATAACATTTTTTTGTTGGTACGTGAATACCGGACCACCCCATTTTGTTGTTTCTTCAAGTGGGAACTCTTCAATTATGCTGCGTAGGATTAATAATTCTTCCCCCCATTTGCTTTGCTTATCCATAAATTTGTAATAACTAGTTGGAAATAGGTAAATTGAGTTTTTCCTGTCCCCACTCAGACCAAGAACCATCATATACTTTGATGTTTTTATTCCCAAGTAAATGACTGGCAAAAGCTAGGATCGATGCTGTAACACCTGATCCACAGGTGAAGATCTGTTCATTGCTGTTATTAAATGATTTAAACAATTTTTGCAACTCTTCTTTTGAATCGTAGCTGTTTCCTTCGAGAACAAGATCAAATGGAAGATTATGAGAATTGGGAATATGTCCCCCTCTTAATCCTGCTCTGGGTTCTGGAGCTGATGCAATAAATCTTCCTTGACTACGAGCATCAATAATGCTTGTTTCACTATTTTCATAATGAGCTAACACGTAATCTTTATCTGCATACCATTTTGAATTAAAATGAGCTTTGGCATTACCTCTTTGTTTTGATTTTATATGATGGTCTACTATGGGAAAATGTTGTTCTTTCCATGCTGGAATTCCACCTTCAAGTATATAAACTTGATCAAACCCCATAATCTTAAACATCCACCAAGCTCTAGGACTTGAATATATACCCCACCGGTCATATAGTATAATGATGCTATCTTGATTGATACCTAGTTCCTGAATTCCATTTGTGAAAGTTTCTTGGGAAACAAGTGTGTGTGGTAGCGGGTTGTTTTTATCTGAAAAGGTAGTTTCGATATCAAAAAAGAGCGAGTTGCCTATTACTTCTAAGTTCGTACCCTTTAGCGATTGACCTACTTTGTCGATTGTACAATCTAATAATACAATTTTGGAATTGTTTAATTCACTACTAAGCTGTGCAGGAGTGATTAGTGAAGAGGGAAAGTACATGGGTTATTTCATTTACGTTACGTAAATTTAATCATGTTTTTGTTATAAACAAAAAAAGCCCTAGCTAAATGCTAGGGCTTAATATTATCGAGTTGATGTTAAAAACTATTTAGCGTTTTTCTCATCACCTTCCATTTGCTCTTTCAATTGTGCAAGAACGTCTAAGTCACCTAATGTAGATTTCTCAACTGAATCTTTTACTTTTTTAACAGCATTGTTTGCTACTTTAGCTTCTTTTTTACGAGCATTGAATTCTTCAACACGTGCTTCAGCTCTTTCATCTTCCCAGATACGAGAGTGAGAAATTACTAGACGTTTGTTTTCTTTGTTGAATTCAATGATTTTGAATGAAGCAACTTCGTCAACTTTAAGTGCAGAATTATCTTCTTTTACAGAGTGTTTAGATGGACAGAATCCTTCAACACCATATTGTAAAGCAACGATATCACCTTTGTCACCAACTTTCAATACAGTACCTTCATGAACTGAATCAATTGTGAAGATTGTCTCGAAAGTATCCCAAGGGTTTTCTTCTAATTGTTTGTGACCTAAAGATAATTTTCTGTTTTCTTCATCTAATTCTAAAACAACAACATCTAATTTTTCACCAACTTTAGTGAATTCGTTAGGGTGGTTGATTTTTTTAGACCAAGATAGATCAGAAATATGGATTAAACCGTCGATACCTTCTTCTAATTCTACGAACACACCGAAGTTAGTCATGTTTTTAACTACTGCAGTTTGTTTAGAACCAACTGGGTAACGCTCAACAATGTTTTTCCAAGGATCTGGAGTTAATTGTTTGATACCTAGGCTCATTTTACGCTCTTCGCGATCTAAAGTTAAGATCTCAGCTTCGATTTCATCGCTTACTTTTAAGAACTCTTGTGGAGAACGTAAGTTTTGAGACCAAGACATTTCAGAAACGTGAATTAAACCTTCAACACCCGGGATGATTTCTAAGAAAGCACCGTAATCAGCAACTGTTACGATTTTACCTTTTACTTTAGAACCAACAGCTAAGTCTTTATCTAAAGATTCCCAAGGATGCTCAGAAAGTTGTTTCAAGCCTAAAGCGATACGTTTTTTCTCATCATCAAAATCTAAAACAACTACGTTAATAGTTTGATCTAATGATAATACCTCTTTTGGATGCTCGATACGACCCCATGAAATATCAGTAATGTGAAGTAAACCATCAACACCACCTAAATCGATGAACACACCGAAGTCAGTGATATTTTTAACAGTACCTTCTAATACTTGACCTTTTTCTAATTTAGATACGATTTCAGATTTTTGGTTCTCTAAATCGTTTTCAATTAATACTTTGTGTGATACGACAACGTTTTTAAATTCGTGGTTGATTTTAACAACTTTGAATTCCATTGTTTTACCTACGTAGATATCGTAATCACGGATAGGTTTAATATCGATTTGAGATCCAGGTAAGAATGCTTCAACACCTTTGATATCAACGATAAGACCACCTTTAGTACGACTTTTAACAAAACCGTTAATGATAGCATCATTTTCCAATGCTTCATTGATAGCTTCCCAAGATTTTTGAGTTTTAGCACGTTTGCGAGATAATACTAATTGTCCATTAGCATCTTCTTGCGACTCTACAAAAACGTCAACTACGTCACCAACTGCCAATTCTGGTAAGTCACGGAATTCAGATAATGAAACCAAACCATCAGATTTGAAACCAACATTTAAGACAACGTCTTTATTGTTGATAGAAACAACAGTACCTTCGATAATTTCACCTTGATTGATTTGGTTGAAAGTACCTGCGTATTGTTCTTCTAATTTAGCGCGCTCAGCCTCGCTGTAATTTCCGAAACCTTTATCACTAGCATCCCAGTCGAATTCGCCTTCTGGAGTGATCCATGTGTTAGATTTGATTTCTTCGATTAGTTTTGAATCAGCCTCTGATTCAATTTTTTCTGTGTCTTTCACCACTTTGGTGTCAGCGCCTTGTAGCTCCGCGTTTTTCGCTGCTAACTCTTTTTCTACTTCTTGTTTTTTTGCCATTAATTATTTTTTCTCCTTTTCCCCACATTGTAGGGACTGCAAAAATACGAAAAACTTTTATTAACAAGTATTTATATCTATTTTTTTTTAAATTGTTATCCACATTTATGGAATTGCTGGCAATTTCGAGTGAAATCCACTGCTAAAACATAATTGAATTATGACTCTTCCATATGGAATTGGGCGTATGTTCCTATCAATTGTTCCAATCTAGGAGTTATTGTAGGGTGTAAATTACTTTGATTTGGTTGTACAAGTACATTTGAGAAATTATTGAGCAGTATGATCGAATTGTAACGTAAAAAATAGGGGCTATGAATTTTGTTGATTTAGAGGGAGATAGGGGATTGTGCCTTTTTTCTGGTAGCCGATATTTAAAAGCAGAATTAATAAGAAGATTGAACAGCTGTTCCGATTTATATTGTAATAAACTAATTTTTAAAAAATAGACGATATCTCAAGCCGAACTATAAATTTTCGTTATTTGCTCTGAATGAATTGTAGGTTTTTGGCCTTACGATTTTAATACTTTGTTTGGACAGAGCAATGGCCGCATTTAGTTCGTAACCTATCAGTAATATTAATGTATTGAGATACATCCAGATCATGATGACAATTAAAGTTCCAATAGACCCATATAGCTTATTGTACGTGCCAAAGTGGTTGATATAGAATGCGAATCCGGAGAAAGTTAGAATAGCTAAAATAGTAGCTAAAGTTGCTCCGGGGCTAAATATTTTCCAGCGACGGGAAGATGTTGGTGCAAATTTATAAAGGCAGCTCACAGTAAAGAAATATATACCGAATATGACGAACCAACGAGCCGCCTTTATGACAAAGGCCCAGAAACTATTGGTTATAGCAATACTATCTTTAAGATAATTAACAACAATGCCAGCATAAGTAAATATAGTCATTCCTATGGTTAAGGCTGTTATAATCAAAAAAGCGAGTCCAAGCGCAATCATTCTACGTTTTATCCACGTACGTTTTTCAGCAATAAGAGAAGCCTTATTGAAAGCCCGCATCATGGAGGCCATTCCATTGGTAGCAAAGTAAGCTGCCAATATAAAACCGAAAGATAAAAGTCCTCCATTCTGATTTTTAATAATGTCTTCTAATGTAGTCTCGACTACTTCATAAGCATTATGTGGAATGACTACTTCCAAAAAATCTAAAAGCTGTTCTTGAAAATTGTCTATTGGTATATAAGGGATCAATGTAAATAGAAAGATGATCCCCGGAAAAATAGCCAGCATGAAACTATAAGAAAGTGATGATGCTTTGCTTAAAATAGAGTCACGAGATATTTCTTGAAAAAAGAATATGGCTACAGTATAGAGAGGCAAAGATCCAAATCCAGGTAAAATCACTCCTTTACTCCATTCAATAACTTGATTGTAAGGTTTTAATTTCAATAAGTATTGATGAATATTGGACATGTTTATTCAAAGTATTGCGCCATTTTTTCAAGAAAAATGGCGGGTGGCATTGTGGGTTTGTTCTTACTGATATCAACAAATACGAGTGTTGTTTCACCTGTATTTAGGAGCTCTTCTTTTTCATTGAACAGTTCATATTCAAAAACTATTCTTACTGCAGGTTTTTTTCTGATTGTAGTTTTAATCGTTATAAAATCATCGTAACGTGCAGGTTTAATGTATTTACATTTCATCTCCATAACCGGTAGCATAACACCCATCTCCTCCAGTTCACGGTAAGAGATTCCGGTGCTTCGTAGCATTTCGGTTCGAGCTATTTCGTAGAATGCAGCGTAGTTTCCATAGTACACATAACCCATTTGATCGGTTTCTGCATACCGTACACGTGTTTGATATTCGAATTGAAACATACTATTTTTTGATATTTCGTTCGTCTAATGCTTTTTGAAATTTGCGGGCGTTTATTTGATGTTCAGCGACATTAGTAGCAAAAGCATGGTATCCAGAAAAGTCTTCTTTAGCACACATATAAATATAGTCGTGATGCTTATAATTTAATACAGCATCTATGGCAACAATACTAGGCATCATAATAGGACCTGGAGGAAGACCTTTATAGATATAGGTATTATATGGATTATCAGTTCTTAAATGTTTATTCAATACACGTCGGATAGTAAAATCTTGAGTGGCAAAAATAACTGTCGGATCAGCCTGTAAAAGCATTCCTTTTTGTAATCTGTTGAGATATAACCCGGCGATAGCGGGCATTTCGTCTTTGTGAAGTGCTTCACCTTTAACAATGGCAGCAAGAGAACTAACTTCCTGTGGTGTCAGGTTGATTGCTTTTGCTTTTGCTAAGCGATCTTTTGTCCAAAATTTTTCCCATTCATCATGAAAACGTGCAAATAATTTTTCGGGCGCAGTATTCCAATAAAGTTCATATGTATTTGGAATAAACATTGCAATGAAATTATCTTTAGTAAAACCGTATGACTTTGCTAGATTCTCATCATTTAATAGTTTTAAGAACGTGATAGAGTCAGCCTCGAAATTTTCTGCAAGTTTACCAGCAAAGTTTTCCTTTAAGCGGATATTTTCGAATCTAAATTTAACAGCATCTTGATAGCCTCCTCTCAAATTACCGATAAATCTTCGGTTGTTCATTCCTGGAGTCAAAGCATAACGACCAGGCTTAACACTCTCCGTATAATTCTGATATTTAGCAGCGCGATCAAAACTATTTGGATCTTCCACTATTTTTTGATCTTTTATTTTTTGTAATACTTGTAAATAAGTATCACCTGTATTGATATACAGGTATTTTTGATTATCTGTAACATTTGATGCTAGGAAAGTGGTGTAAGCTGTCCAGCCGAAATATCCTCCAATAATAAAGATTAGGAGTGCAATGATTTTTAACCAATTTGGTATTCTCTTTTTATTTTCCATATTTATGGATTTGTTTTTTGTTTTTGCGGTGAAGAAGGAGCTGTTACTGGTGGAGTAGCAGGGACAGTATTGGACAACGTAAGATCCACTTTGGATCCAATACTCGTGATCCCGGTCTCTAAACCAGGAAACTGTGTGATAACACGGGCTGTACTCGTATCCGACACGCCAATATCGTAAGTCACCGTACCCAAAGATAATCCTATTCCCTGTAATGCAAATTTTGCTTCCGTAACAGTCAATCCTGATAAATCCGGTATTTGAACTTCATTTGCGCCCTGACCATTACCCAATATTAAATCAATTTTAGATCCTTTTGGAATCATTCTGCCATCACGAATAGATTGCCCTGCAAATTGGGCATCTAAAACAATATCTCTTGCTATGTCTGCAATATAAGTTGTATCACCTATACGTAAATTATGGTTTTTTAGTATAGAGGATGCTTCAATTAATGTTTTATCCTTGATTTTTGGAAACGCGATTTCAGGAGCTACCTGTGTAATAATAGTTAAGTAGATTGTACGTCCGCTTTTTACATGAAATTTAGCTTCGGGATCTTGTTCAATTACTAGACCTGGTTTAGCATCCATTTGATAAACGGAATCAATTTGATATTCCAAGTTCGCATTTTCTAATGCTGAGATAGCAGCATTAATATGTAAGCCTTTTACTTGTGGAACTTCTATCGATTCATCGTGTTTGGTATATACTTTTAAACCAAGATAGATGAATAGGAAAATTGCTAAAACAAATCCAATAGCGATTAGAATGTTGTTTCTAAACGTATTCGTTTTTAAATACTGTAATATTTTTGACATTTATATTTCTTTAAAAAATCATTTTATCGTATATTTTCTAAGCAAGATTAAAGCCACTATTTTTGTTCAATATCTGCCCTTTTAAATATTGAACAAAAATATTCGTTTTTCTGTGTATAGCAAATTATATTTGTTAGAAGAATCACGATAATTTTATGAAAACAAAAATAGCATTAATAACTGGAGGTTATACAGGTGAAGCAGAAGTTTCTTTTAAAAGTTCTGCATTTGTATACTCACAGCTTGATCACAATAAGTACGATATCTATCAAATTACGATTACCAAAGATGCATGGTTTTATGTTAGTGATTCAGGAATAAAGCATGCAATCAATAAAGAAGATTTTACTTTAGTGCTTGATGATAGTATTGTTCAGTTTGAATTGGCTTTTATAATGGTTCATGGTTCACCCGGTGAAGATGGGCGATTACAGAGCTATTTTGACTTAGTTGGCATACCTTATACATCATGTGATGCGTTGACTTCGGCGCTAACAATGAATAAGGGATATACAAAAGCGATTTTGGCAGATCTTAATGATTTGTTTTTAGCTAAATCTGTCTTATTGTTTGAAAATCAACGAGCTCAAGCCGTTGAGCTAGTAGAAGATAAATTATCCCTGCCTTATTTTGTAAAACCTAATGCTGGAGGTAGTAGTATAGGTATGACCAAAGTAAAAGTGGCAGATGAACTAAAAGTAGCCATTGATAAAGCTTTTGATGCTGAAAACACCGGTAGCCAGGTTATTGTTGAGGAGTTTGTAAACGGCCGTGAATTTTCGGAAGGTATTTATCGTAATGTCGACGGGGAATTGGTTGTTTTACCGGCTACTGAAGTGAAAACAACACGTGAGTTTTTTGATTTTGAGGCAAAGTATATTCCCGGGCTTACAGAAGAAATTACACCAGCGGATCTGGATGTAAATCAGCAATTGCGTATAGGAAAGATTTTAAAAGATATTTATGTGCGATTGAATTGTAAAGGAATGGTCCGTATTGATTTCTTTTTGGAAAACGATACGGATAAGTTTTATTTTATTGAAATCAATACCATTCCAGGGCAAACTCCCCAAAGTTTTATTCCTCAACAAGTCCGCGCGGCAGGATTGACGGAACAAGAGTTTTACGGTAATTTAATCGAAGTGGCGCTAAAAAAATAACTTCAGTATGAGATTTTAAAAGTTACATTACAACTTCATGTAATGTAACTTTTTTTATTTTCTAAAATCAAATTTCGTTAGATCAGGTCTAAATTCTTTCGTTCTTTTGAGTTCTTCCTGGTAGATAATTTGGCCTATGTTTTTTAGAAATGGGTAGGTGACAGTTTCATACTCGTAGATTCCATCATTATAAATTCCATTTTCATTAGATTGGATTACTACAGCCAATAGGAACTCTATCCCCTTTTCAAAATCAACAATGTATGCGTTATCAATATTATAACCATAGGAATCTCCATATTTATTGAAAATGCGAATATTTGGATTTATTGTTGCCTTTTTATCACGGCCATAAAAAAGCAATTTACTATATGTCGGCCAGAATTCAGTTGTGTCATATTTAGGGTAATCCGACTCAAACGGATAACGCGACATGTAGTCGTACAAAAATGAATAATCATCATTTGTTAATTTGAATCTTTTGCGAGCATCGAAAGCTTCCGGGAAAAGTAATTTTTTCATGATCAGTTGCTGATCATCTAACGGGTAAACATTTAACCCTTCAAAACTCCATTGTTCATGAATAAGCTCGTCTTTGTCATTCATGTAACCTTTTCCTTGACGAGTATTTTCTAGCTTAATAGGGTAGTCGTTTGGATCAAATTGGGCATCCTGTTTATAGAGGGTTTTATCTTCTAAGTAGAAAGTAATGGGATTGGTGTGTTTTGCCCAGACACCTTTGTCACCTATGGCCAGTCTATTGACAATGCGTGAGTTTTGTGCGCCATGCTTTTGTAATTTGCTATTCAATTCAGCACGTCCGATAAATTCGAAAAGTCTGTTCTGTGCGTCATTGTCACTTGTCAAAAGGATTTTTTTAATATATTGACCAACTGACGGGAGACCATTTTTAGCAGACTCATCTTGTACAACAGCTGTTTGTTTCTCATAAGAAGAGTCGATTCTTAACGGTGTATCTTTTGATAATCCAGCAATCTTTAGCTCATTTATTTTTTCTAATGCTAGGATTGCCGTTGGGAGCTTAACTGTGCTGGCAGGATAGAAATACCAGTTTGGATTTAATCTATAACTGAATGATTTAAAATGTGGCACATTATTTTTATCCCGATCAATTTGCGTATAGAGAATTTGAACTTCATTTTTACTCGGGTGATCTAAGATCTTTTCTAACAATTCGGGATGGCCTTGTAATAATTTTTCGAGGTAAATTGTATCCATTTTTTGAGCAAAGGAGTAAGGAATGATACTGATGAAAAAAAATGTTAGAAATTTATGCATAATTGGATTTAGTATACTGATTTTCGAAAGGATGGTTTACAATAAAGGCTTCTTACAATTAGAGAAGCCTTTATATTTATTTTTTGACGTACACCTGAAAGCTATAGTCAAAAGCATGTTTTTCATCTTTTTCATGCGTGTCTTCGCTTTCTAATATCCATTCATGTGCTGGTAATTCTGGAAAGTAAGCATCTCCATCAATAGTTGTATGCAACCTGGTCAATAATATTTTATCTGCGAATGGTAACGTTTGTTTAAATATTTCGCCACCACCAATAACAAAGATCTCTCTTTCATCTCTGCAATAATTTAATACTTCTTGAAAGCTATTGGCGATATCCACATCATCAGATTTTGCGGTCATGTCTCTTGTCAAGATAATATTTCTGCGATCTGGTAATGGTTTACCAAGAGACTCAAAAGTTTTTCTCCCCATAACCACACTATGTTCAAGTGTGTTTTTTTTGAAATATTTAAGATCATTTGGTAAATGCCAAGGCATTTTATTTCCTTTACCGATTACATTATTTTCAGTAGCGGCGACAATTAATGTTATTTTAAGTTTACTCATTTCTATAGGTTACACATGTATATAAAGAAGATTCTTTTTAAACTGCTACAGGAGCTTTAATATGCGAATGGGATTCATAATTTAACAACTCGAAGTCCTCAAATTTAAAATCAAAGATATCTTTTACTTCTGGATTGATTTTTAATTGAGGTAAAGCCTTTGGTTCACGGCTCAATTGTAATTCTGTTTGTTCGAAGTGATTACTGTATATATGGGCATCTCCTAACGTGTGAATAAATTCAGCGGCTTCCATATCACAAACCTGTGCCACCATCATGGTTAATAAAGCATAAGATGCAATATTAAATGGTACACCTAGAAAGATATCTGCACTTCTTTGATATAGCTGACAAGACAACTGTGGTTTTAAGATTCCATTTTCAGGATCAGCAGGAGCAACATAGAATTGAAAAAATGCATGACAAGGAGGTAAAGCCATATTTTCAATTTCTGCAACATTCCAGGCAGACACAATGATTCTTCTTGAATCGGGTGAAGTCTTCAATTGCTTGATTATTTTTTCAATCTGATCGATATGGCCTCCATCAGGAGTTGGCCATGAACGCCATTGTGATCCATAAACAGGACCTAAATTACCATTTTCATCAGCCCACTCATCCCAGATACTGACACCATTGTCTTTTAAATATTTGATGTTTGTTTCACCTTTCAAAAACCAGATCAATTCATGGATAATTGATCTTAAATGTAATTTTTTTGTCGTAACAAGTGGAAAGCCCTCCTTTAAATTGAAACGCATCTGATATCCAAATACACTTTTAGTTCCAGTTCCAGTACGGTCAGTTTTAATAACCCCGTTTGTATATACGTGCTTTAGTAAGTCAATATATTGTTTCATTGTAAATAGTTGCTTTTATTTATTTTGTGATTAACAAACAGCGTCTTTTTGGCTGTAATATACCAACAAAGATGCTCGCTGTATAATCATGTAATATTCTATACGAAGGTAAGATTTTTTGAAGTATTCTCATGAAAATTTATAAAAGTGTGCACATCATTTTCATATGTGTTACACTATCATAGCAATGTAAAGAAAGACTGTAAAATAAAGAAATCAAAACTGATATTGTTAAATTTTGGATCATTAAAATCTCATAATTAATTGAAAAACGTTTAAATCAGAATTAAGAATTTTCATTTGGAGCTTTTTGTTGTATTTTTGCAAAATCATTATGAGTAAAAAAGTAGCTTTCTATACCTTAGGATGTAAATTGAATTTTTCAGAAACATCCTCCATAGGTCGTGTCTTTCAAGATGCGGGTTATGAAACCACGCCATTCAATAGTGCGGCAGATGTTTATGTTATTAATACATGTTCAGTAACGGATCATGCAGATAAGAAATGTCGCAAGGTAGTAAAGGAAGCACTTAAATATTCACCTAATGCTTATATCACCATTGTCGGTTGTTATGCGCAGTTGAAACCAGCTGAGATTGCTGAAATTCCGGGAGTGGATATGGTTTTAGGTGCCGCAGAAAAGTTCAATATTATCGAACATATCAATGATCTGACAAAAAACGAGAAGGCTGTTGTTCATAATGCACCAATTGATGAAACCAATCAATTTGTATCTGCATATTCAATCGGTGACCGTACGCGTACATTCCTAAAAGTACAAGATGGATGTGATTATTCTTGTACTTTTTGTACAATTCCTCTTGCTCGTGGAGCAAGCCGTTCGGGGAAAATTGAGGATATCGTACGTCAAGCCGAGGAAATTGCGGCATCTGGCGTAAAAGAAATTGTGCTAACGGGTGTAAATATCGGTGATTTTGGTATTCGAGACGGTAAACGACAAGATAAATTCTTAGACCTTGTAAAGGCTTTGGACGAAGTGTCAGGAATAGACCGTATCCGTATTTCTTCGATAGAGCCAAATCTTTTGGCCAATGAGATTATTGAATTTGTAGCACAATCAAAACGTTTTGTTCCACATTTTCATATGCCTTTACAGTCTGGAAATAATAAAGTATTGAGTATGATGCGTCGGCGTTACAAGCGAGAGCTGTATGCACAGCGTGTGGAGAAGATTAAGGAATTAATGCCGGATTGCTGTATTGGCGTTGATGTCATTGTAGGATTTCCTGGAGAGACTCGTGAAGACTTTATAGACACTTACAATTTTTTAAATGACATGGACATTTCCTATTTGCATGTCTTTACTTATTCTGAACGTGAAAATACAATAGCTGCACAGATGGAAGGGGCTGTCCCTGGATCTCAGCGCAGTGACCGTAGTAAAATGCTGCACATTTTATCAGAGAAAAAACGTCGTGCTTTCTATGAGAAACAATTGGATAAAGTAGGCGAAGTACTTTTTGAGAGTGATGAGAAGGACGGATATATGCATGGTTTCTCCAAAAATTATGTGAAAGTTCGTACAGCCTACGATCCTTTGCTGGTCAACGAAGTTGCACATGTGAAATTCTTATCGATCACAGATGGTTGTGAAGTTGAAATAGAAGAGTTAAAAGAAATATTAGCACACTAATGCTAGATGATATAAAAGATAAGGGCTCAATTCGATTAGAATTGAGCCCTTGTCGTTATGCAACTTTTTCCTTTTTAGCATTTAACCAAATGACGGTTGCTAATATCATGAATACACCTATCCATTGAATAGGACTTACAGTTTCTTTAAGTATGAAGTATGACATAGCAGTTGCTACTGGTAGTTCTGCAGAACTTAAAATACCACTTAGAGAATAACCGATTTTAGGAATTCCATAAGCAAATAATAATGGTGGAATAACAGTTCCGAAGAAAGAAAGAATAAGTCCGAAATGCCATATGCTGTCACCTAAAGCTCCCGATATTAAAAATGTTGGCGGAAAGATGGAACAGATCATGATGCAGGATCCAGTGACCATTAATGCACTTTTTTGAACTGGCGGATAGTCATTTCCAACTCGTCCGTTAACAATTAGAAATACTGCATAAGCAGTTGCTGCTAATACTCCGTAGGTAATGCCGGTCCAATTGAGTTTATCGATTCCTTGTTCAATAAGACCTGTTGCAAATACAGTGCCTATAAGTACAATTGCAATACCAATCAATTGACGATTAGTAGGTCTATTTTTGAATATAATATATTCAATTAACGTTCCTATCCAGATGTATTGCATTAATAGAACAATCGCCAATGAAGCAGGCACTAATTGAACGCATTTGTAATAAACTAAACTTACTAGACCTGTAGAAATACCACTGATAACAATTTTCCATTTATTAGATTTTTTAGAGAAACCATGATTTGCTTTTGGGTTTAGTAACTGAATCAGTAGATAAACTGCCCATAAGATAATCATTCCAAAAATAGCTTGTACTCCAGTTACTTGCCCTAAAGTGTAATCTTGCGCATATGCTTTTTTGACAAATGTTGACAACAGTCCAAAACTACTTGCACCGACAAATACAGCAATAGCACCTTTTAATTTTTCCATATTATATTTTACAAATTCCGACAAAATTACAATTTGAAAAGAGATATGAAGAAAGAAGGGCTTGTTTGCCAGTTAAATTTGGTTTTATTACATTTACCTAACATTTGATATTGATATGTCTATAAAACGTAATATATTATTTTTTTTCAGCCTGATACTTTTACTCAGTAGTTGTTCAGTTAATAAAAAGGTGAACAGTAACAGTGGCCACAGCAGTACAGTTTTGACAGATGCCAGTGAAGCTAGAGGTAAGAATTATAGTACAAGCTCATTAGATAATTACGCAGATCTTTTGCAAGTAAAGAAAAAGGAACTCAATCCTACGCTTTATTCTTTTATTGACGAATGGATGGGTATACCACATCGAATGGGAGGTGCAACAAAAAGAGGGGTGGATTGTTCAGGTTTTGTTAATATATTATATCTTAAAGTATATAAAGAGAATTTACCTCGTTCATCTAGAGATATGGATGGTGCAATTAAGAGCAAGCGAAATTCCCAACTTAAAGAAGGTGATTTGGTTTTTTTTTCGTTCGGGGGACGTAATGTGGATCATGTTGGCGTATATCTGCATAATAATAAATTTGTACATGTATCGACAAAAAAAGGTGTTATTATTTCTGACTTAAAAGATTCGTGGTACG
Source organism: Sphingobacterium sp. B16(2022) (assembly GCF_012030425.1). GTDB lineage: Bacteria > Bacteroidota > Bacteroidia > Sphingobacteriales > Sphingobacteriaceae > Sphingobacterium > Sphingobacterium anhuiense. Next base: position 121,511 of record NZ_JAAUVN010000007.1, read on the forward strand.
CCAAATATTTTACGAATGCTGGAACACCAAAATCCTGATTGGTAATACGAATTCCCTTTTTTATGTCAAATAATAGATAAAACTTTATAAAGCTATTTTAATCCTTATTTTTGTCAAAAACTAAAATAAAGATGAGTATCAAGGGTAAAAAGATTTTTTTGGGTTTATGTATTGTTGTACCATTTCTAATTTACTGTGTTTACTACTACAGTAATATGATTAGCAATGCGCCTTTCCGTTTCACAGATTTTCAGTCTGTGGTCTTTCGATACGGTGAGCCTAATCATATGGATAATCAGTATGATTCAAAAACTGGAATTTTTCAGTATGTGACCAAAACAAACGAGATAGAGCGTGATACGGTTCGCATGACTAAAGATGATTTGCTTTACTTACATCGGAAAGCTCAAGAATTAGGTTTTTGGAATTTGGATGATGACATGACGGGACCTGAAGCAAAAGTAAATCCTGAAACAGAAACGCCTCGTTTTTATTTAGAGATGAATTATAAAGACAAATCAAAAAAAGTCACGATGGACGCTGATTTTGCTGGTAATGAAAAAATGCGAAATGCAGGAAAGTCTATGATCGATGAAGTCAACCGAATATTAGCCGCGGCTCAATCTAGATCAAACGTTAAGTAGATAAAATAAAATATTATATACAAAAAAGGGATAATCATATGATTATCCCTTTTTTGTATATAAATTAACAGTTTGTTAAACATCAGGTGACTATTGATTCATATTAGAGTATTAGCTTCGGCTTTAATTATGTTATATATTCAAATGAAAAATATTTTTGCTGTTGCAACAGCTTTATCTTTAAGTTACACGGTTAGCGCTCAGGAAATTGCAAAAGGTGTTGTTTTTGATGATATCAATAAAAATGGAATTCTTGATAAAAAAGAACGGGGTATACCAAATGTCTCTGTGAGTAATGGGGTAGAGGTCGTTCAAACTGATGCTCAGGGTCAATATAAATTGCCTGTTGATGAAGACAATATTATTTTTGTTATTAAACCTGCTGATTATGCACTACCGCTTAGTGCAGCAAATCAACCAAAATTTTATTATATACATAAACCTCAGGGAAGTCCGGAATTGACCTATAAGGGAGTTTCACCTACTGGAAAATTACCTAAGGATATCAATTTTGGTTTGACAGCTCAATCTGAATCAAGAGATTTTTCTGCGTTTGTATTTGGAGATCCACAAGCTTATGATATGACCGAAATGGATTATTTTAAAAGAGGAATTATAGATCGTATATCCAATAAAAATGCTGCTGTGTTTGGGATCAGCTTAGGAGATCTAGTTGGTAATGATTTGTCATTGCATCCGGCATATAAAAGTACAATTTCATTAATGGGTTTACCCTGGTTTAATGTAATTGGTAATCATGATTTAAATTTTGATACAAAAGAAGATAGCTATTCGGATGAAGCTTTTGAAGCTTCTTTTGGTCCCGCAACTTATTCTTTTAATTATGGAAATGCTCACTTTTTAGTTCTTGATGATATTATTTATCCTAATCCTGATACAGGAAAAGGATATAAAGGAGGTTTGCGTAAAGATCAATTGGAGTTTATTGCCAATGATCTGAAGTTTGTACCAAAAGATAAGTTAATTGTATTGGCTTTTCACATCCCGCTTGAACATGAAAATTCTGAGGTTTTCCGTACTGAAGATCGTGATCGATTATTTGATATTTTAAGTGAATTTCCCCACACACTTTCTTTATCGGCTCATACACATTTCCAGCAACAAAATTTCTTTGGCGCTAAGGATGGCTGGAAGCAATCAAAACCGCACCATGAATATAATGTAGGAACAACTTCTGGCGATTGGTACTCTGGAGAACTGGATGAAAATGGAATACCTGTATCGACCATGCGAGATGGTACCCCAAAAGGTTACGCTATTTTAAATATTAAAAATAATCAATATACATTTGATTATAAGGTGGTAGGGAAAGATGAGGCTTATCAAATTGCACTATCTGGACCATCAATTGTAGATCAAAAATATGTACAACGATACCCAGTTTATGCAAATTTTTTTATTGGAAAAGAAGGTGATCAAGTATTATATCGTATAAATGATAGTCAATGGAAAGAAATGGATCAGGTCAAAGAAGTTGATCCATCCTTTGATGATGCGGTTAAGCAGTATGACCTAGCAACCGATTATAAAGAGGGAAGAAGGCCTTCTGATGGTACTAATAGTTCTCACTTATGGAGATTGAAATTGCCAAAGTTAAAGGCAGGAGAATATAAAATTGAAGTGAAAGCCACTGATTTATTTAACCGGATACATACAGCTGTAAAGGAAATTGAGGTTGTAAATAAAACAAAATAGTAAATAACCATATAAAACCGTGAAGCAACCTTTTTAAGGTTGCTTTTTTTATAAATAATGATGAAAGATTAAACTTTAGTTAAGGATTGCTTAATATGACAACTTTATATTTGTATCAGAGTAATTTTTGATTCATATAGTAAAGGGTTAATGTGGGGTCTGTTGGGAAACACACCCAGAAATTTAGTTTGTTTTTAAAAAGAAAGGTAATCTTGGAGAAGATTACCTTTTCTTATTGTAAATGTGTATGATCAATTTTTATACTTAAGTTACGCAGATCATCAGATGCAGGACTTTCAAAAACTTCTAGTTTGAAGTATGTAATGACAGCAAATAAATGGTCAAATAAATCAGATCGGATACCTTCATAGATCTCAAAGCGGGTGTCATTTGAAAATACGTATATTTCTAATGGTACTCCATGTTCTGTCGGATCCATTTGACGTACCATACTGATCATATCCTTGTTTATGTTTGGATTCTGTCTAATATATGCTGTCGCATAAGCTCTAAACAGACCGATATTTGTCATTTTGCGTCCATTTACAGGCATGGATTGATCGGCTTGACTTCTATTGTTGTATTCACTAATTTCTAACCTGCGTTGTTCAATAAAAGGTTTAAGAATTTGAATTCTCTCTAAATCTTTGATTTCTTCCTCAGTCATAAACCGAATAGTGGAAATTTTAATATTTATTGCTCTTTTTATTCTTCGTCCCCCAGAGGTCTGCATACCTCTATAATTTTTAAAAGAATCAATCAGTAAAGTATGCGTGGGTATTGTGGTGATGGTTTTGTCAAAATTTTGCACTTTCACATTATTTAGGTTGATTTCGATAACTGTCCCATCGGCATTATGTTTTGGCATTTCAATCCAGTCACCCACCCGTATGGAGTCATTGGCAGAGACAGATATACTTGCGACAAAGCCAAGGATGGTGTCTTTGAATACCAGCATTAAAATGGCAGAGGCAGCTCCTAGCGAGACCAGAAATGATAACGGAGAAATACCTGTTAAGATAGAAAAAGTAATGGTTCCTCCAATGCAGATTAAGACAATCTGAGAAACCTGCAAATAACTTTCCAATGGTTTGTCAGCAAAGCTTTTTCTAGTTTTAAGGATATCACGTAGTGTTTTTAATGCAGAATGCACAATGAGCATAATGTTTAAAACTAGCAAGATCTCTATTCCTTTATTGATTGCTTCTAACCAATTTGGAAATCCTAGAAATATGATTGGACTGATCTGCTGGGCAATGAAAAGTGGAATGAAGTGACTGATGTATTTCAGCGTTTTATTTTTTATCAAATAATCATCTATTGAGTTTTTCGATTTTATTATAAAACGGGTTACAACAGAAAGGATTACCTTTCTGGCTATAAAGTCTATAATTAATAAAATTAGAATAACTAAAAATAATAGAACGATGGAATTGATTGTATGTGCCCATTCACTATTGAAACCTGCCTGTAAAAGTTTATGATAGGACCAATCGTAAAATTTTGATTGAGATTGTTTATTTATTTCTTCTAAATAGTCTGTAGTAGATAGCTGCATCTACAAATATAAAAAAAAGCCATTCGACAGAATGGCTTTTTTATTATTTAGCGCCTAAAGGCATATTTTTATCGTGTTTATGTTTGAAAAGAATAGCAAAAAGAACTGCTAACACCAAAGTATAAAGCGAAAATGTTAACCAGATATGATGCCAGTCTTTAAGGATCAAATTTGTATTGAATAAACCATTTTCACTAATGGAGAGTCCTCGTTCTTTAACTAAATTGATTAACTTATTATTATTTACATCTGTATCTAAAAATGAAGCGAGCTGTTTCACATTAGTAAATGAAATGGAGAAATATTTGTCGATGATCCATCCTGAAACTAAACTGCCAAATACTGCACCAAAACCATTGGTCATCATCATAAATAGGCCCTGCGCAGAACTTCTTATTTGCGAACTAGTGGATGTTTCTACAAATAAGGAACCTGAAATATTAAAGAAATCAAAAGCCATACCATATACAATACATGATAATATGATCATCCATAAACCAGAAGATGGATCGCCATAAGCAAATAAACCAAAACGCAATACCCAAGCAAACATGGATATCAGCATAACCTTTTTAATTCCGAATCGTTTTAAGAAAAATGGTATGGCAAGAATAAATAGCGTCTCAGATATCTGTGAAATTGACATGATGATCGTTGAGTATTTGATTACAAACGAATTTGTATATTTAGGAAAGAATTTAAACTCATCTAAAAATACATCTCCATATGCATTTGTCAGCTGAAGAGCAGCACCTAAAAACATGGAAAAGATAAAAAACAATGCCATCTTATAATTTCCAAATAATTTGAAAGCTTCCAGACCTAGTGTACGTACCAGAGATGATTGCTCGCTTTTGATATTTCTAGGTGGACATTTGGGAATAGAAAAAGAAAACAATCCTAAACCTACTGCGGAGGCTCCGGCAATATAAAATTGCATACCTGTTGCTTTACTGCCTGTCAAGTTAACAATCCACATGGCTGCAATAAAACCAATAGTTCCCCAAACACGGATTGGGGGGAATGCCTTTACCAAGTCATATTTCCCTTGAGTGAGCACAGTATATGCGATGGAATTTGATAGGGCAAGGGTTGGCATGTAGAAACACATGGCAAGGAGCATCGCATAGAAAAAAGTAACAGGATCATTTATTTGTGGTAGATAAAAGAGTACCGCCGCATATAAAAGATGTAATACCAAATACAGTTTTTCAGCGTTAACCCATCTGTCTGCGATAATTCCCATTAAAGTAGGCATAAACAAAGAGGCAAAACCCATTGTTGCAAATATAGCTCCAAACTGGGTACCGTCCCATTGCTTAGTACCAAACCAGTAATTTGCTATTGTAATTAACCAAGCTCCCCACACAAAAAATTGGAGGAAGTTCATAATGGTCAACCTTAATTTAATAGACATAAGTAATATAGAGTTGAGTTTGTTTTTTTGTCGATGATTGTGACCTTATTTTCTACGTGATATCTCATCACGGATTAATGCAGCCTGCTCATAGTTTTCATCATGAAGGGATTGTTCGAGAACCGTTTTTAATTGTTCATCTGTAAGGCTTGAGAAAGGATTTTGAATTTTTGATTTTTCTTCTTTGACATCATCTTCAACGATTTCAGCATTTACTGCATTTTCTAGATTTTCAAGAAAGGCAAACTCATTGCCTTCGATAACGATGCCGGCAGAAGATAAGATGAAGTCGTAAGCATAGATGGGTGTTCCAAAACGAACAGCTAGTGCAACAGCATCTGAAGTTCGGGCATCGATTTCTACAGTTTTTTCTCCATCTGAACAGATGATTTTGGAATAAAAAATGCCTTCTATTAAATTATATATAAGAACTTCCTGTATATTAATTTGAAAAGCTTTTGCAAAATTTTGAAATAAATCATGTGTTAGAGGACGACTGGGAACCATCTTTTCTATTCTAATCGCAATAGCTTGTGCTTCGTGACTTCCTATTATGATAGGAAGACGGCGATTACCTCCAGACTCGCCAAGCACTAATGCATATGCACCTGATTGCGTCTGACTGTAGGATAGTCCAATGATGTCTAACTTGATTTTCTTCATTATGATACCTTTACGGTTTACAAATTTAGATAAATTTGCTTAGATAAGCAATATAATCAAGGAGATATAAAGGTAATTTTATTCATTTATACCTATTTTAAGTGACTTACATAATTATACTCGGGTAATCATTATATGCTCTGTGATAGGGTGTTTAATAGTAGAAAATGAAAAAATAATTTGAAATAAAAAAACTCCATTAACAAATAAATTGCTAATGGAGTTTTTTATTCAGGAACTTTATATTCCTTTGTAAGCTTTTAAAGCTGTGATTAATTTAGGAATAACCTCAAATGCATCTCCAACAATTCCATAATCTGCTACTTTGAAAAAAGGAGCTTCAGGATCTTTGTTGATCACAACAATTGTTTTTGAAGCACTGACCCCTGCTAAATGTTGTATTGCTCCTGAGATACCAATTGCAATATATAAATTGGGAGTTACCGCTATTCCCGTTTGTCCAACGTGCTCAGAATGTGGTCTCCATCCCGCGTCAGAGACCGGTTTTGAACATGCTGTAGCCGCACCAAGTACATTAGCAAGTTCTTCGATCATACCCCAGTTTTCTGGACCTTTCAATCCTCTACCTGCGGAAACAACAATTTCTGCCTCAGGTAATGAAATTTTATCTGTTGCTCTAATGATATCCTTAACAATCGTACTAAAATCTGACGCATCCAAACTCGGAGAATAGGTTTCAATAGTTGCTGTTCCTTCGGAATCTTTTGCTTCAAATGAATTGGGATTAACAGCAATTACTTTGACAGCCGAAGTTAATGCGACATAAGCAAAGGCCTTGCCTGAAAAAGCTCCAGTTTTGACTTGTAGCGTTTCTCCATTTATACTAGGTAATTCAATAGCTCCGTCGGCTAAACCAGCTTCTAATTTGGCAGCAACCCGCGGGGCTAACCCCTTTCCAGAAAAAGAATTTGACAATACAACTATTGATGCGCTTGATGATTTTGCTACATCAACGATGATAGCGGCGTAAGCCTGGTTTACAAATGAATTTAATTGTTCTGTATTGACATTTAATACCTTACTTGCTCCATATTTACCCAAAATACTTAATTGCGATTCTTCAACATTACCGATTGATAATGCAATAACTTCAGTTCCCGATTGTTCTGCAATAGCTTTAGCATAAGAAACAACCTCAAATGCCGATTTCTTGAACTTACCGTCTGTATTTTCTACATATACTAATATTGACATATTCTTTACGATTAGAGTTGATTAAATAACTTTTGCTTTTTCATGCAGAAGAGAAACTAATTTTTCGACATCTCCAGCATCAACCAAAGTGACAGCACCGCGCGGAGCTGGAGTTTCAAATTTGACAATATGCGACAACTGAGCTACTTCAATAGGTTCGATTACATCTAATGACTTTGTTCTAGCGGTCATAATACCTCTCATATTCGGTATTTTTGTTTCTGCTACCCCTTCAGCTGTACCAATGACAGCTGGTAGATTTAAAGTTAGAACTTCTTTGCCACCTTCGATTTCTCGTTCTACAGTTGCGCTATTGCCGTCAATATCTAGTTTTTTACTGATAGAAACGGAAGGAATATTTAGGATCGTAGCTACGAGAGCTCCTACTTGAGTTCCATTATAATCAATGGATTCTCTACCGGTTAATATAAGATCAAAGCTGTTGTCTTTTGCATAATGAGCAATCTGATTGGCAACAAACCAAGCATCTCTTGGTAAGGCATTTACTCGTATTGCATTATCTGCACCAGTCGCTAGCGCTTTTCGGATAGTAGCCTCAGTACTTGCATCCCCAACTGTAATAACAGTTACGGTGCCTTTACCGCCTTCAGCCAAATCTATTGCTTTTGATAAAGCAATTTCATCGTAAGGATTCACTATGTATTGCACACCAGCATTATTAAAAGCGGTGTTGTCATTGGTGAATGTAATCTTGGAAGTAGTGTCAGGGACATTACTTATACACACTAATATTTTCATAATTTATTACCGTTTTATACAAACCTAATATAATTTACTTTAAATGTAAAGATAATTTGGGAGAGTACCATACTGTCTGCAATGGAATGTTGAGTTATGTTTTTGTTAAAATAAAGGTATGTAAATTATTTTATTGATAATTTATGGTCTTTAAATAGATTTTTATTTATTAAATGTGTATTTTTTATTATAGGTTGATTAAATTTTATACAGTTTATGATTCGTCAATGGTTTGTCATTTTTGTATGCTAGCATAGTAATTTGTTGTCGAAATGAGCTTTTTAGCTTCTTTGATTATTTGTAGCTTTACCGGTATAAAATTAAAAGCTATACATAATGTCAGACCGTTTAGAACAATTGAAGGAGTTTTTGAAAGATTCTCCACAAGATCCTTTTTTGAAATATGCTTTGGCTACCGAATATTTAAAATTAGGAAATCAAGATGAGGCGCTTAAGGGGTATACTGATCTGATAAGTGATCATGCCGATTATGTTGGAACTTATTACCACTTGGGGAAACTTTATGAGAAAATGAATCGTGTAGAAGATGCACGAGATATTTATAAAAAAGGTATGGTCATAACACAACAAAAACGCAATATGCATGCGTTAAGTGAATTGCGCGGAGCATTAAGTTTACTGGACGGAGATGATGAAGATGAATATTAACATTTTTTTAACATTTTAATCTTGCTTTTTGGTACTTAATTTGTCTATATCTCTGTGGAGATTTGAGAAAGAGTTTTAAAGAAGATGAAAAGGCTATTTATTATATTATGCTGTATCTTATTTGTTTTTGTTGCATGTGATAACCAACGTAAAGGTGCTGAAGCAGTTAAAGACAAACAAGATCACCAAAGCGCTACTCTATATGAATTGAGCGGAGCATACAGCGGAGTAATGCCTTGTGCAGATTGTGACGGGATCGAAACTGTTTTAAAGTTAAACCAAAATTTTTCCTATAGTTATACCTCAAAATATCTTAATAAAAGTGATGAAGTATTTGTCAAAGATGGAAAGTGGAAATTTGAAAATAATGTGATCACACTTGAAGGAGTGGATTATAAATTCAAACTGGGTGAAAAGGCAAAACTTTGGCAATTGGATTTATCAGGTAATGAAATCGTCGGAGAATTGGCAGAGAATTATAAGTTAGAAAAACTAACACAATAGTCATTTTAATAAAATCACATTAACAAAAAAAGACCTTCAAATTTTGAAGGTCTTTTTAGTTTTTTTCTATTTGCAGATCTCTTTGAGGTGATTAACAACGAAGTCTACTTCTTCTTTTGTATTGTTTCTACAGAAAGAAAAACGTACTGAAGGTCTTGTGCCGTCCGCCCTTATAGCTCCTAGTACATGTGATCCGATATCGGTTCCAGAACTACAGGCACTTCCACCCGAACAGGAAATACCAGCAATATCTAGATTGAATAATAACATATCTGCCATATCCGTACATGGAAATGATACGTTTAAAACAGTGTAAAGTGCTTTATTTGGTTCAGTGACACCATTAAATTTAATATCTGGAATTGCTATCTGCAATTGTTCAATCATATAAGATTTTAACCCCTGTATGTAAGCACTATGTTCTTCCATATGTTCGTAGCTCAGTTCTAAGGCTTTTGCTAGTCCTGCGATACCATATACATTTTCAGTTCCACCACGCATATTACGTTCTTGTGCACCACCATAAATCATGGGTTTGATTTTCGTATTTGCATTAATGTATAGAAAACCAACTCCTTTCGGTCCATGGAATTTATGTCCAGCTCCCGTTATAAAATCAATTTTTAGCTTACTTAGATCATGTGGATAGTGACCCATAGTTTGGACAGTATCAGAATGAAAGATTGCTTTATACTTTTGACATATTTCTGATATTTTTTCAATATCATTTAAATTTCCAAGTTCATTGTTACCATGCATAATGGAAACGAAAGTTCTAGGGTTTTTTGAGAGTAAGTCTTCTAATTGATTTAAATCAATATTACCAGTGGAATCTACATGCAGTAAGTCGAGATGAACTTTTCCTGATTTTTCCAATTCTTCTAATGTATGAAGCACAGCATGGTGTTCTATTGGTGTAGTGATCGCATGTGTAATTCCAAAATCTACAATAGAACGTACAATTGCCATGTTATCAGCTTCTGTACCACCAGAGGTAAAGAAAATTTCAGATGGAGAAGTATGTAAGATTTGCGCAATGGATTTACGCGCCTTTTCAACAATTGTTTTTACTTGTCGTCCATGTGAATGAATAGAAGAAGGGTTTCCAAAATTATTTTCCATGGTGTCTATCATGACACGAATGACTTCTGGATCTAGCGCTGTAGTTGCAGCATTATCAAAATATACTTGCATAATGGACAAAATTAAGTAAAAGTAAGTTTACTTATTTAATGGTATTGAGATTATTTAATAAAATTGCTTGTTTTTGATTTTTTAAAAAAGGTCAGTGTGGCAAGCAAAGCCCCCAAAAGACCTAGATAAGCGAGGATATCACCATTTTTTGTGTAAATAGTCAATTCCTCACTGAGGTTGATTTCTTGTGTTAGGGCTGCAGGTACCCACCAATCTGTTTTTTGAATGATGTCTCCGCGCTGGTTGATAAAGCCCGATATTCCCGTATTCGCAGAGCGGGCTACCCATCTTCGATTTTCAATGGCTCTTAACTTTGCGTAATCTAAATGCTGATCTTTACCAGAAGTATTTCCCCACCAACCATCATTTGTAATGATGGCAATAAATTGGGCCCCTTGTTGGATATATTGTGCAACATAATTCCCCCAGATAGACTCATAACAGATGACGGGAGCTGCACCGATACCACTTTGTGAATAAAATACCGATGGTTTATCCTGTTTTCCATATCCTCCGGTCGTTCCGCCAAATGCACTAAATAAAGGCTTTAAGAAATTAATAGCAGTGCCAAATGGCATTTGCTCAACACCGGGAACTAGTTTCGATTTATGATAAAATTGTAGTTTGGAAGACACGTCAACTAAAGTTGCCGCATTGAAATTGTCTTTATATAAGTTTGGTCCTACTTCTCTAGCAGTACTTGTTCTTTTATCGTTATATAATCTATAACTCTCTATCCCAGATAGTACGTTGCCATTTTTATAGTCATTTAGAAAATTAATAAGCGAATCAAATGTACTTGTAATTCTAAAATCTTCTTCATCGAAATCACCTCTTTGTGACAATGCTGTTTCTGGCCATATAAAAAACTCCGTATTCGGCTTGGCAACAGATTTTGATAGTTGCATCAAAGTTTGCAATTGTTCTTCAGGGCTGATATGACCAAATTTTCCAAATGGGTCAATATTAGGTTGGACAGTTACAATCTGAGAAGGGTTAATATGCTCCTCGTACGTCATATAGCGAATGACTGAGTATGAAGAGGGGATAAGCAACGTAAGGACTAACACAATAGTAATCCTACGAGGTTTTGCTACAATATTCATTTCTTTCTTGTTTAAATAAAGTAAGAAAATTAAAATATTGCTTAACCATATCCACATTGTACCACCATATACTCCAGTAAACTCATACCATTGAATTAATTGATGAAAATTTGAGAACCCATTACCTAAAGTCATCCAGGGAAATGCTAGATCCCAGGATTGATGTAAATATTCATAAGATATCCAGAAGGCCATTAATCCAAACAGGGAAAGAATAATGGATGTTTTTTTCCGCATTTGATAGTATAGTCGAAATGCAAGTGCCATTAATAATGATCCTAATAAAAAAGGAATGAGTGAAATAAAAATGGCAATATACCAGGGCATTACTGCAGATATAGAATTGTATACCCAATAAATAGAGGCCGTATTCCATAGCACTGCCGTTAATCCTGCTGTAAAAAAAATCTTTTTACCTTTTTTAATATAGGTTTGATTACGGATGATATTTTCAACTGCGATTAAGAGCGGGAGAAAGGCAATTAATAAGATCGGACTACTGTAAGGTACAGGTGGCCATCCTAACCATAATAAAAAGGCACTTAAAAGTGCCAGTAAATATTGATTTCTCACGATTAAATTTGAGATAAGATTTCGTTTTTCTTGTTTTCGTACTCTGCCTGTGTAATCAACTGTTTGTCAAAGAGGTTTTTTAATTTTCTTAATTTGAGTGTTATCTCATCATCTTCTTCAACTACAGCAGGTGCAGTTACCTCAATAATTGGAGGGACTGTAGTTTCGGGTACAATAGTTTCATTGACCTCTTCCACTATAGGCAAGGACGGTATGTTTTTAGAGGTAGGCTCTTCCTCTATTATAGGTTGATGAATTTCAAATGAGGGAGCTGTCTGTTTAGGAGCGGTTACAATAAATTTTTCTCTCTCCTGCTCGATTTCTTTTAATTTAGATGTTTCTAAAGCTCCTTTGATTAGCTGGTATAATTTACGTGCCTGTACTTTAGGGATGTAATCAATACTTAAATTTTCCCCAGTACTAGGGATTACGGTAACCTTAGAACCAAAAATTTCTTCTTTAAACGCGATATCTTTGATATCTTTCCAACTGAAAATTTCAAAATCTGTTGCTAAGCCCAGCTTTGTAAATTCACACATGAAAATACGTTTGTTACTAATCGTTATACTGTCGGGAAGAATGGTAACGGCCGGTTTTTTCTGTACGGCGATATAATCAATTCGCTCTCCCTCTGTCATCATGTCTTGCAATTTGACAACTAACTTTTCTACAATTTTTATGTCCTGGCCATCAATGGCAAAAAGTTCAAAGTTCATGTTAAATCTATTTTAAATAAATGAAGGCTAAACTTATTCTAAACCTCCCACACAAAATACAAATTCTCCTTTAATAGGATTGTTTTCAAAATGTAATTTTAAATCAGTTAAAGTACCTCTTACATTTTCTTCATACAGTTTACTTAATTCTCGTGATATCGAAGCTTGTCTTTCTGCTCCAAACACTTGAATAAACTCATCAATTGTTTTAAGGATACGATGTGGTGATTCGTAAAATATCATCGTTCGTTTTTCTTCAGCCAAGAATTTCATACGGGTTTGACGTCCTTTTTTCACAGGTAGAAATCCTTCAAAACAAAAACGGTCATTTGGAAGTCCAGAATTAACCAAGGCAGGAACAAAAGCGGTTGCACCAGGTAGACATTGTACTTCAAGCCCCTCTTTAATTGCCTCCCGTACTAATAAAAAACCGGGGTCAGAGATAGCTGGAGTACCGGCATCTGAAATTAGGGCAATAGTCTGACCTTCTTTTAGAAATCTAATGATTTCTGAAATCGCTTTATGTTCATTGTGCTGATGATGCGCAAATACTTTTTTTTCGATTCCAAAATGTTTCAAAAGGGGGGCACTTGTGCGTGTATCTTCGGCAAGAATAACATCTGCTTCTTTTAACACACGTATAGCGCGAAAAGTCATGTCTTCTAAATTGCCAATTGGCGTAGGAACTAAATAAAGCATTTACAAAGGTAAGTTTTTTTTAATAATTGTAATCAAGGCTTTGACTTGCCTTTTTTTAATAGCATGGGCTATTTTATTTATAGTAGTATTAAGCTCATTTCATTGGATAGAATCCTAATATGAAATGAGCTTTTTAAATTTATTTTGCTAAAATATTTTCAATTTGCTGTAATTCTTCTCTTGTAAATTGCTGGTTCTTTACCGCATTGACGGCATCTTGAATCTGTGATACTTTACTTGCTCCAATTAAAACTGATGTCACTTGAGGTTTCTGTAATAGCCACGATACAGCCATTTGTGCCAGTTTTTGATTTCGATGCAGCGCTATTTCGTTTAAAGCTTTTATTTTTTCGATTTTATCTGAAGTGATATCACTTTCATGAAGTGAAATACTTCCAGAAGCCGCTCGTGAATCTTGCGGAATACCATGTAAATATTTATCAGTAAGTAAACCTTGGGCTAAGGGTGAGAAAGGAATACAGCCGACTTGCTCCTCTGTAAGCAAATCCAATAGGCTTTCTTCGACCCAGCGCTCAAACATAGAATACTTAGGTTGGTGGATGAGACAAGGCGTGCCCATTTGTTTTAAAAGATCTATCGCACGTTTTGCTTCAGGTGTTTTATAGTTCGATATCCCGACATATAAAGCCTTTCCTTGTTGGACTAATAAGTTTAAAGTGGCCATTGTTTCTTCCAATGGTGTTTCCGGGTCCGGTCTATGGTGATAAAAAATATCTACATAATCCAGATTCATTCTTTTTAAACTTTGATCTAAGCTAGAGACTAGGTATTTTTTCGAACCCCAATCCCCATACGGGCCATCCCACATCGTATAACCAGCTTTGGAAGAGATAATCATTTCATCGCGAAGTCCTTTAAAGTCTGTCTGTAATATTTTTCCGAAATTTTCTTCTGCCGAACCAGGAGGCGGCCCATAGTTGTTCGCAAGGTCAAAATGCGTGATACCCGAATCAAATGCTGTCTGTATTAACTTACGACTGTTCTCAAAATCATTGACATGACCAAAATTTTGCCATAAGCCCAATGAGATTGCTGACAATTTAATTCCGGAATTACCCGAACGGCGGTATTCCATTTCTTGATATCGATTATTCGCAGGTGTATAGTGCATCTGTTATTATGCTTTATGATTTTATATAAAGGCAATTTACAAGTAATCTTACATATATAAAGATCTTGATGTAAAATTGATTTTAATTTTCATTCGGACTTATTAATTGAACTTCACCTATTATATTTCTTCTCTATAATATTTCGTGATGGAAGAGTGGGATATCGATTCGTGTATAACAATCATGAGTGCCAAATAGAAAGGGCGGGAACGAACAATTTTGTTTAATAAATGACAGAATAAAAATTGTAAATAAAACAAATTTATCTAAGTTTGTTTCTTTAAAAATACATACAATTATGTTGCAATTGAATTATATCCGTGAAAACAGGGATAAGGTAATCGAAAGATTAGGTGTCAAAAATTTCAAGGAAATTGGATTAGTAGATGAAATCATCACTTTGGATGAACAACGTCGTAAAATTCAATCCGAGTCAGATGCCCTTTCAGCTGAAGCAAATTCATCCGCAAAAAAAATCGGAGAATTAATGCGTCAAGGTAAAAAAGAAGAAGCTGAAGCCGTAAAATCCCAATCCTCCGGATATAAAGAACAGATCAAAAGTTTGACAGATCATTTAGATCGTGTTGAACAGGATTTAAATGCAAAGATTGTCCAACTTCCCAATCTTCCACATACTACCGTTCCTGTAGGTGTATCAGCAGATGATAATGAAGTTGTGTTAGAAAACGGAACTATCCCTACATTAGCAGATGATGCGGTTAGTCACTGGGATCTGTTAACTAAATACGGTATCGTAGATTTGGAGTTAGGTGTAAAGGTAACAGGTGCAGGTTTCCCTGTCTATAAAGGAAAAGGAGCTCGCTTGCAACGTGCATTGATCAACTTCTTTTTAGATGAAGCTGCAAAAGTGGGGTATGAAGAAGTACAGGTACCTATTATGGTTAATGAGGCATCTGCATTTGCTACAGGTCAGTTACCTGATAAGGAAGGCCAGATGTATCATGTAACACACGATGATCTATACTTGATACCAACAGCGGAAGTTCCCGTTACAAATATCTATCGCGATGTTATCGTAAAAGAAGAACAATTTCCTATTAGACATTGTGCTTATACACCTTGTTTCCGTCGCGAAGCGGGATCGTATGGTGCGCATGTTCGTGGTTTAAATCGTTTACATCAATTTGATAAAGTAGAGACAGTACAAATCGTTCATCCCGATCGTTCTTATGATGCATTGGAAGAAATGAATACTTATGTGCAGGGACTGTTACAAAAACTTGAATTACCTTATCGTGTATTGCGTCTCTGCGGTGGTGACATGAGCTTTACAGCCGCGTTGACTTATGATCTGGAAGTATACAGCGCCGCTCAAAAACGTTGGTTAGAAGTGTCATCAGTTTCAAATTTCGAAACGTATCAATCTAACCGTCTGAAAGTGAGGTTTAAAAACCAGGATGGTAAAATGCAATTGGCTCATACATTAAATGGATCTGCATTAGCTTTACCACGTATAGTCGCTTCTTTATTGGAGAATAATCAAACAGATAAGGGTATAAAAATACCGAAAGTACTAGTTCCCTATACAGGATTTGAATATATCGATTGATATTAATTTAATATAAATTGAAAGGGTTGTAATTTTTTACAACCCTTTTTTTATGTTAAAATTTTGTTAAATCTAATGATTGCCGTATTTAATTCTGTGTAATGGGGAATTATGAAAATTTAATTTATATCAGTGCTGCTTGCATTATTCGTAATATAGAAGCTTCATATTTACATTAGTTATGAAAAAAAAACTTTTTTGTTAAAATACTTGTAATAACAACTTTGTCTATATATATTTGCTTCCCGCTTTCAAGATGTAATGTCTATGAAGGTTTACTACCACATTATTCATCGTAAATTTTAAAAAGAAAATTTACAGATTCTTATAAGATCACCATAGTGAACTGATTGTTGTCACTATTTGTTGGATCTACAATTTGTTAAATCTGTTTGCAAAGGAAAAGCTATCCGTCAAGGTGAAGGAGGTTTTGATTTGTGTTTTTTGAATTGTTTAGACAATTAAAGCTTAAACGTTTTAAATACACATCTAATTTTATGGACATAAACATATTTATATAAATTAATTAACAAACTAAATAACATGAAACAAACATTACTTAGTTTTCTCGTTGGGGGGATGATTCTATCATCAGTAGCATTCGCTCAAGAGAAGAAGATTAGTGGACGTGTTACATCAACAACTGGCCAAGCGGTACCAGGAGTTACTGTTGTTGTGAAAGGAACTAATCAAGCTACCCAAACCGATGCAAACGGTAACTATTCATTGAGTGTACCAGCAGGCAAGGTAGTTTTATTTCGCTCGATAGGTTTTGGCGAAAAAACAATCCTAGTTAATAACAATACTTCAGTTTTTAATATATCATTGGAAGATAATACTAATGCGATAGAAGAAGTTATTGTAACGGCAAATGCAATCAAAAGAGAGAAAAGATCATTAGGTTATTCTGCACCTGTTCTTAAAAGTGATGAATTAACGGAAGGAAGAAATTCAAGTGCCATCGGTGCTTTAGCAGGTAAAGTTGCTGGTGTTAATATTACTTCGACATCTAACTCTCCAGGAAGTTCTTCTCGTGTTGTCTTACGCGGTGGATCATCCATTTCAGGTAATAATCAAGCCCTTATTGTTGTTGATGGTACTCCAATTGACAATTCAAGCGTTATTGGAGGTGCATCATCATTATCCAGTGTTGATTTTGGTAACCGCGGTAATGATATCAATCCTGATGATATTGCAACTGTAACAGTTTTGAAAGGTCCTGCTGCAGCAGCTTTGTATGGTTCTAGAGCATCAAATGGGGCGCTGATTATTACAACGAAAAGTGGTCAAAAGGGCGCTAAGAATGAAATTACTTTTAGCTCGACCAATACGATGTCTTCTATTTTGAAATTACCAGAATTTCAAAACCAATATGGACAAGGTTATTCTGATTACACCAAAGAAGGAGAACTTTTTTTCGTAAATGATCCAAAGGAAAACTGGTCATGGGGAGCTCCTTTTACAGGTGAGATTCAAGAATGGGGACAAGCTATAAATGGTGTTCGTCAGAAAAAAGCTTATTCTGCAGTAAAGGATAATGTAAAAGATTTTTTTGATCTAGGTTTAGCATCAGATAATAACTTAAGTTTTTCAGGCGGATCAGATAAATCTACCTTTTATCTTGGTTTAAATGCTTTAAACTCAAATGGTGTTTATCCTGGTAAAAAAGATACCTATAATAAATACGGTGTTCGTTTTAACGGATCAACAGAATTTTCTAACAAATTTTCTGCTGGTGTTTCCTTTAATTATAGCCGTATCAATAGTAATAATGTTGGTGGTGGTCAAGGTGGAGGTTCCGTGTACAACAATTTGTTGCAAACGCCACGTGATATGGATATTACAAGTTTCAAAGATTTATCCAATCCTTACAACAGTTACGGTTTTACAGATGCAAATGGTGTAGAACGTAATGATGTTTATGGTTACTATGGAGCATATTCAAATAACCCATATTGGGTATTGGAGAACTACAATAATTACAATGATGTAAATCGTATAACAGGTAACTTTAATGTTAATTATAAGCCATTAGAGTGGTTAACTTTCCAAGAGCGTATAGGCTTGGATAATTATACTGATCGTCGCCGATCAGAATCTCCAAAATATAGTTTCATACCAGCAGATAATACATCTGGAAATTATTCAGATGCGAATATTCAGACAGATCCAGGACAGTATAGAATTGATCAATATAATGTGAATGAAATCGTACACGATTTTATGGCGACAGCTACGCATTCTTTCAATGATGATTGGCAAGCATCTTTCATGTTGGGTAATAATATTCGTCAACGTAAAACCTCTAATATTAGCACCGCAACAAATGCAAGTGGCGGTTTAGTAGTACCAGGATGGTATAATTTGGCTAATAGTAATGGTCCATTAGATTTAATAGAAGACTCTTGGAGTAATAGAAGATTAATTGGAGTATATGGAGATTTAAATGTTTCATACAAAAACATTGCATATTTACAAGCTACTGCTCGTAATGACTGGTCTTCAACATTGCCAAAACAAAATAATTCATTCTTTTACCCAAGTGTAAGTGGATCATTTGTTCTTTCTGAATTATTTACCTCAGAACTGAAAAATAAATTTAATTATGCAAAACTTCGTGCTAACTGGGCACAGGTTGGTTCTGATACAGATCCATACCAATTATTAACGACCTTTTCTCGTGGTGAAATCAATGGTGGTTTTGGAACAACAACCTTTCCATTTGGTAATGTTTCGGCATTGATGTCAAGTAGTACGATCGGTAATACAGAGTTGAAGCCAGAGATCACTACTTCTTTTGAGATTGGTGCTGAATTAGGTTTCTTCAACAATCGTTTATACGCCGATTTTACATACTATAACAACAATTCAAAAAATCAAATCTTAAGTATTCCAATTCCTGCTTCTACAGGATATGGTTTTAGTTTAGTAAATGCTGGTAAAGTTAAGAATACTGGTGTCGAGTTAACATTGAGAGGTACACCTGTCAAGACTGAAAATTTTACTTGGGAGATGTTCGGAACCTTCACTAAAAACAACAGTGAGGTTGTTGAGTTGATGAATGGTGTTGAGCAAGTTTCTGTTGGAGGTTTCTCTGGAATGAACATAGTTGCTGCAGTAGGCCGTCCTTATGGGGAGTTTTATGGAGTTACCAATGCTAAAGATGAATTAGGTCGTACAATTGTTGACCAAAAAACAGGTTTACCAGTAGTTTCTTCTTCACCTCAATATTTAGGCACATATAATCCCGATTTTCAAGCATCTTTGGGTACTAACTTGACATATAAAAATTGGTCAATGAGTGCTTTATTTGATACTAAACAAGGAGGTGTTTTCTATTCTAGAACAAAAGATATCTTAGGTTTTGTGGGTACATCTGCTGAAACTGGCGGAGAGCGTTTTGGTCAAATTTTTCCCAATTCGGTATATTTAGACGCTGCTGGAAATTCGGTAGTAAATACAACTGCAACATACGATAAAGTGGATTACTATCCGAATATGGAGGCAGGAGTTAATATTGTAGATGCAACTTATATTAAGTTGCGTAATCTTACAATATCTTACAAGCTTACTAAAGATCAATTAAAGAATACTCCATTTGGAGCGGCTTCTATAGGATTATTTGGGAACAATTTATTTATCTGGACGCCTAGCGAAAATAAATATGCTGATCCAGAAGTAAATTCTGCGGGAGCTGGCAATGCGCAAGGTTTTGACTTTACAGCTCAACCTTCGTTAAGAAACTATGGTATCAACCTTAAGGTCTCATTTTAATAGCAAGTAAAGTATGAAAACTATATATTTAAAAAACGCTAAAAAGCTTTTAATATTAGCTTTAATTGGCACAGTTGGTTTGACAGGATGTAATAAGTTTTTGGATATTAATGATAATCCAAATAACCCTGAACAAGCTACTCCAGGTTTATTATTGCCTACAGTAGAAGCTGCAATAAGTCAAGTAGTGGGGAACAATTTTCAGGTTTATGGTAATATTTGGGGACAATATTGGACACAAAATCCTACCTCATCACAATACCGTACTTTAGATCAATATAGGATCGTTAATTCAGCAATGGATCGCCCTTGGTTGATTCTTTATAGAAATGCTTTGAATAATGCAAATTTGATTATCGAAACAAAGGCATCAGCAAATGAAAATTATAAAGGTATGGCTTATATTTTGAAAGCATATACTTTTCAAATTGCAACAGATGCTTTTGGAGATATTCCATTATCTGAAAGTTTGCAGGCAGCGGGTAATTTAAATCCTAAATACGAAGCTCAGGAAGTTGTATATGATTCAATTTTCAACTATATTGATAAAGGTCTTGCTTTATTGCAAACGAAGCAAGCTATTCCTGTAACGAGTCAAGATATGCTATTTAACGGCGATCTAAATAAGTGGAAAGCTTTTGGAAATACTTTAAAATTAAGAGCATATTTAAGAATTTCGAATGTTGATGCTGCTAAAGCATCAGCAGGAATTAAAGCGCTTTATGCTTCAAGCCCAGTTTTCCTAGATGAAGATGCAACGATTAATTATACTACCACTGGAGGTAACGAGAATCCATTTTATAATGAAATGGTAGGTTTAGGTAAAACTCAAAATGTGGTAGCTAGTGGAACAGCTGTAAAAGCCTTTGTGAAAAACAATGATCCAAGAGTTTTTGCATTCTACGAAAAAGTAGTTAATAATGATGGAGTCGTTCAGGACACCATCGCATTTATTAATCAAGGAACATATAGTGCTAATACAAAGAAATTGGTGTCATCTCCGTCACCTTTAGTAGGCGGACGTGCAGTTGAGCCAACATCAGCAGTAGCACCTGTTAAATTGATTTCAAATGCTGAAAGTTTGTTTTTGCAAGCAGAAGCTGTTGTAAAGGGCTGGGGGGCTGGTGATGCTAAGGCGTTATATGAATCTGGTATTACTTCGAGTTTTAAGGCAACAGGTTATGCTGCTGAAGCGGCAAATTATATTGCTAAGGCTCCAGATGCTGTATTTTCTGGAAATGTAGATTCAAAAGTAAAGGCAATTATCACACAAAAATATTTTGCATTGTGTGGTTTTCAAGGATTTGAGTCCTGGACTGAATGGAGAAGAACAGGTTATCCGACATTCTTTACTACGTCTGCTGCTTCTACCTTAGGAGAAGGTAGAATGCCTTTAAGAATGCCATATGCAAATAGTGAAGCAACCACTAACGCAAATTATCCTGGCAATGTAGTTATCTATACACCCGTATGGTGGGATGTTAAATAACAATTTTAAGGTTATAATTTTTAAAAAGCGATCTCGAAAGGGATCGCTTTTTTATTTTTAGCAATCTATATAAAACAATAGTTTTATATATTCATCTTGGAAAATTGATTGACCCAGTAGTTTATTATTTTGAAATGAACATATAAAGTGGTTTAATAGAAAATAACTGCATCTTTTTTCAAAGATTAGGATATTTACAAAAATAAAAAGTTTTAAAAAATATAAAAATAATAAGAAATATGAAGAAGTTTCTATACATAGTGACCATCTTTTTTGCTGGACAAGTGGCCCTTGCTCAACAAAAATCTCAATTGAAAATATTTCAAATTAATATCTGGCAGGAAGGAACAATGGTTCCAGATGGCTTTCCAGCTATTGCAGATGAAATTATTGCTAAGAAAGCAGACGTAGTGTTGTTTAGTGAGGTAAGGAATTACAATAACACAGATTTTGTACAACGAATCCTGGCAGAATTAAAAAATAAAGATGCCGTGTATTATGGTATATCCAGTGAACCATCTTTAGATGTTGCTTTCATTTCTAAATTCCCTATTAAGGATCAAAGACCCTTATATACTGAAGCCAATAAGGTGGGTAATGTGTTAAAAAGTAAAATTCAAGTAGCAGGTAGAAATTTTACATTTTATGCTGTTCATTTGGATTATACTAACTATGCCTGTTATCTGCCTAGAGGGTATGATGGTGTTACCTGGAAAAAGCTTGATCAGCCGATTGTAGATGTAGCAAGCATAATAGAAGCAAATAGAAAAGGAAAGCGGGACGAAGCGATACGTGATATCATTCTAGATGCAGATAAAGAAAGTAATAGTGAGACGATTGTAGTTGCCGGTGACTTCAATGAACCGTCCCATTTAGATTGGACTAGTGAAACAAAAGATTTGTTTGATCATAGAGGTGCTGTAGTTCCATGGGACTGTTCTGTATTATTAACCGAGGCTGGCTTTGTAGATAGTTTTAGAGAAAAATATCCCAACCCAGTTAGTCATCCCGGTTTTACTTATCCAGCCTATAACAAAGATATCGCTATTGATAAATTAGCTTGGGCGGCACAGGCAGATGACAGGGATCGTATTGATTATGTTTATTATAGAACAAATAAGCCTTTAAAAGTTTCTGAAGTTAAAATTGTTGGCCCTTCTGGAACAGTAAAGTATGGTAAAAAACAAGATGAGGATAGTCAGGATGAATTTATGCTACCTGTAGGAGTATGGCCCACTGATCATAAAGCTTTATTTGTCGAGTTGGAGTTTTAAACTTTTTGAAGCGTCTTATTTTTAAGATAAATGCTTAATAAGTGTAATGACAAAAGGGCGACTAAAGGTGAGGTTGCCCTACTGTAATGTTTTTCTGAAAGTAAACTAGATTAACTTTAAAATGCAAAAATGATGTAAGTATAATTGTTTGTAGTATCAAAATTGTAAGTAAAGGTTGAGAATCTGATACCAAGAATTCTAAAGTAAGATTTTATAAAAAGAAGAGGAGTGAAAATTTGAAAATTTCACTCCTCTTTTGATTATTTAATATTTATTACTTTTTATCCCACCAAACTCGGCCTTGAATACTTGATGGATCACCAAAATCTGGATCCTTTCGCATATCGTCAATAGCAGAGTTTCTATTATCAAAGTTTAAATCACCTTCCAACGCATAATTAATTACAAACCTTCTTGGAATTTCTAAAGTTTGACCTTCATTGATCCAATCTTCAAAAATAAGTTTTGTATTTTTATTAGGCATTCCTGTTCTTTTAACTAAAGCCCACGCCTCATTAAAATTTCTAAAGTAATTCAAATAAGCCTGCAGTATAATCTGTTCAAGACCTGTAGTAGATTTGAACACAATATCAGAACGTAATTTAAAGTTTGTAATTTCACTATCCGTTAATGGAACATAGTCATAAACTTGTGCAGTTTTTGCTAGATTATCATAAAATTTAAGTGAAGCATCCACTCCTTTATAATATAGCTCTTCTGCATTTTCATTAGACCAACCACGTTGAGCCAGTTCTGCTCGTGCAAAACAAAGTTCGGCATAAGTTAAGATCGGAATAATTCCCGTTCCCCTACCGGCATTGTTCTCTGGTTGAAAAAGACGATCTTGAATTCTTGATACCGTATCTAAAGTAACCAAATTATCCCCATCTTTAATCTGGTATGGGTTTAAAAAACGAGTTTTGATAGGATTATTAGGTAATTCTGGATTAGAAAACTGACCGTAGTATCTTCTTGTATCAAATTTTGCAGTTTCATTAATTACACCTTGCTCTTTTGCTTTTTGGAAATTTTCTTCGCTCCACTGATTCGGACGGAAGAAGAATCGTAAACGAGGATCAGTGTTATTCCACATATAATTAACTACGCCATGCTCACCAACGAAAAGACGTCCGTTTCCTGTTATATTCCAATTACCTCCAGACGTAAATTCCGTACGAGCTGATAACATCCAACTGTCAGATGCATTTTCCATTAAACCAGCAGGATGGCTCAGCACATCCCGAACGATAGTTTTCACACGCTCGGGGTCTCTTTTCGAAAGTCGAAGAGCAATTACTAAACGTAACGAATTGGCTGTCTTAGCCCATTTTTTTGCGTCACCACCAAAATAAAGATCAGCTGTACCGTAGTTAAATTGTTCCACAGCTTGAGTGGTATTTAAAATAGTTGCAGCCTCTTTTAATTCGGTTTCAAAGATTTTATAGAGTTCATCTTGTGTATTGTATTTCGGTTGCAGTGTACCTCCATATCGTGCCTGAAAGGCTTCATCATAAGGAATACTGCCATTTACGTCTGTCACATACCAAGCTTGTTGTACTCGCAAGACCGTAGCGATAGTTCTTTTATAAAGATTTCTAGCACGTTCATCTTCAGGCATTTTATCAATAGTTTGTTTTATATCCTCTAAAAGAGGACCTACATCTTGAAAAAAGCGTCCATAACGATTATTAGCATTTGCTGCATTATCTGTTACAGTAAACGTATTTCCAGTTCTTTGTAAGAAAACACGGGACCAACGACTTATATAACTATAGTTATCGTAATAAGCATCAAAATCATTATCATTAGTAGCGATAATCGCTCTTGATAATAAGTAATCAACTGGTAATTTAGTAACGGCATCAGGATCGGTATTATATTCAGCAAACTTCTCCTTACTGCAGCCTACAAAATACAAGCTAAATAGTATTAAAGCATATTTATACAATGAGGTTTTCATATTTATAATCATTAGAAGTTTGTATTTATTGTGAAAGAAAAATTCCGGATCATTGGAGAGCCACCACCCAAGAATGCATTGATAGAGCCAGATGATCTATTATCCTCTGGATTGATATTATCTGGTAAAGTATTATACAGATAGCCTAAATTACGGGCAGTAAGAGTAAGTCTCAAATTATTCAATTTTAGACGTGAAGCAGTTTCAGTTGGTAAATCATAGCTGAATGATACGTCTCTTAAAATCAACCAAGATGACTTAAATGTTGATAATTCACGAATTCCATTACCCCATCCGTAAGAATTGTTATAATAATTGACAGCACTGATCGGCAATCGCCATCCTTTGTCTACAGCCTCTTGATAAGACATCCCAGATAGATCATTACCATTGACAACAGTTCCTTGACGGAATACCGCATCAGGTATAATACCCCAAGCTTCATTACCATTAGCATCTTTGTAGGCGACACTTCCAGCTTCTCCTTGTCTACCATAAAGTGAACTTGCAATCTGTCCAGTCTGCATTCCATAATTGTAAGTAGGAGAATAGACCATACCACCAAATTTTGCATCCAGCATAAAACTAAACGAGAAAGATTTGTAGTTAAATCTATTTAATAAACTTCCCATAAAGTCAGGCAGTGACGAACCTATTGTTACTTCTTTTTCTAAGCCCTGTGCGTAGTTTTGAGAACGCAAATAGTAACCAATATTTCCAGTCGTTGCCATAACTGGCTTTCCATTATTCACATGATCAATGGGATTTCCTGCACCATCTCTTGCTTGAAAACGGGCGTGGCCATAACTGGCAACAAGTGTCCCATAATCACCACCGACTTTTGCTATAGAGCGGATACCATCATCTGCATCAAGTTCTTGAACCCCAGCGCCAAATGGAAGACTGATGATTTTATTGCGATCTCTAGAATAATTAAAATTTACATCCCAAGAAAAATTTTGTGTTTTAACAGGAGTTCCGTAAAGCCGAGCTTCAATTCCTCTACTTCTAATATGTCCTCCATTCACCAAAGCTGCAGTGACGCCACTTTCTTGAGAAATTGGCACTGAAGTGATCTGATCGATCGTATTTTTAGTATAATACGTAAAATCAAAACCTAGTCTATTTTTCAACATTTTAAGTTCAGTTCCGATCTCATAGGTATCACTACTCTCTGGTTTTAGATTCCGGTTTCCTAATGTTTTTGAGTCGAAACCATAATTCGGAATACCACCATAAGGAGTATTTGCAGTATAATATCCTGTCATTGCTCTATAAGTGGACGTTCCTCTGCCGACTTTATTGTAGGACATTCTTAATTTAGCAAAGCTAAATATATTTTCAGGAAGTTTCAGCGCATCCGACAATACCCAAGACAAATCGGCCCCTGGATAAAAATAAGAAAAATTACCTGATCCATCGGGATATACTAGACTTGAATCCCAGTCATTCCGACCGTATAGGTTGAGCGTCAGCCAGTTTTTATATGTTACAGCTGTTTGGAAAAAACCTGATACAATACGGGATTGATTCGGTTTATCTTCATTCACAATAGCCGGAAGTTTAGAATTTGATAGGCGAAATACATCGGCGATAAGCATCCCATCAGTTCTTCCATACATACCATTGCGTAAGGAATGATTGACCTCTCCACCCGCTTGTAGTGTGAGTTCAAAATCTTCTGTTTTTTTTGTGAAATTTAAATTTGAGCGATACCGAGTCTGTAGAACCCGTGAACTCCTGTTATTATAAGAACCTCCGTTGAAACCTTCTTCCTGACCTCGATTTTTCATTTGACGGTTAGTACTAAAAAGATTCGCAGTGAAATTATTCTCCCACATCAACCAATCTGTAAAATTAATACGAGCATTAAATGTTCCTCTAAAATTATCTTCGATTTGTTGTTGTTTTTGTTCATAAAGCGTAAATAATAGACTTGCTTTACCAGTAGGATCATCTTGGGTGACACCTCCATTTATAGCATCTTTATAATTATCTTTCCAATAATTAAGGTCATAAGAACGTGGCATACCATATGATAAACCGTACATTACATTATTGCCCATATTCCAACGTTCACCCCCATATTGTGGATTGAAACTTTGACTATTGACATAAGTAGCACCTGCATCGAGAATAATCGATTTACCCATACGATGGGTAGCTCTTAAATTAAAATTATTTCTCGTGAGCTTGTTATTGGGCGCCACTCCTGTAGAATTGGTATTGGAATATGACATCCTGAACGTTGTTTGTTCATTTCCACCTTGAAGTGATAGGTTGGAATTATTGTATCTTCCTGTACGGAATAGATCTAATGGATTATTGTTCGTTTGAAAAGGAACGAGTCTTCCATCTACATCTTTTACCGTTCTACCATCAAATTTTGGACCGAAACTATAGCCATAATTTGTTGTTGGAATCTGTTCATAACCATCTGTTCCTGCTACATATACAGCATTTGGATTAGAGCCGGGACCATATTTATCTTGCATATCAGCAGTAGCATATGGTTTATCAAAGCCCTGCGTGTGTGTAAAGCCAATACCAAAACCTTTTTGTGAATATCCTTTTTTTGTTGTAATCAGAATAACCCCGCCGGCCGCACGGCTTCCGTACAATGCTGTTACAGAACCTCCATTTAGAACTGAAATTGTTGCTATATCGTCTGGACTGATATTCTTAAGAACATTCCCAAAATCCTGGTCTCCACCTCGATTAGGAAGTACAACTTCTTCATCCATAATAATTCCATCAACAACAACCAATGGGGTATTGCCATATTGGTTTAATGATCCCGCTCCCCTGATCTGAAATCTAGGAGTAGACTG
Organism: Sphingobacterium sp. B16(2022); assembly: GCF_012030425.1. Lineage (GTDB taxonomy): Bacteria > Bacteroidota > Bacteroidia > Sphingobacteriales > Sphingobacteriaceae > Sphingobacterium > Sphingobacterium anhuiense. The sequence continues at coordinate 148,975 of NZ_JAAUVN010000007.1, forward strand.
TGGTCCTCCTGTTCCGACATTGACTTGCAATCCTGGAACCATTCCTTGCAATGCAGCAATTGGATTTATTGCGTTTGTTCTACGGATTTCGTCACCACTAATTTGTGTCATGGCATAACCTAATTGTCGTTTCTCACGCGACTCGCCTAGACCTGTAACCACAACTTCATCTAAGGATGCAGCAGTTTCTTTTAAGCTCACGGTCAGACTCTTATTACTACTGATAGTAATTTCTTCACTTTGATATCCGATCATCGAAATACGAAGCTTATCTCCCTGATTAGCAGAGATGGAAAATGTTCCATCATGTGAAGTTTGTGCAGCCCGATTTGAGCCGATAACGGTAACTGTTACCCCCGCTATAGGTCCCTTTTCATTAGAAATTGTGCCCTTGATGGTTTGCTGGGCAAACAAGGAGGTTGCACTAAATAGCGTGCATAACGCAATTCCAGTGTTTTTTTTAAAAAATACATGCATAAAAAAATAGGTAAAATAAAATTGTTTAGTTAGTTGGCATTATTCTGGTAATTTTTTCTTTGGTTAGTTTATTGTTTTTATGTTAGTTAGTTAGTTAGTTAGTTAGTTTGAATTGTTAAATTATCGTTGACATAAATTAACAAGATTATTAATTCTCAAATTAATAGAATTAAAATGCGTAATAATGTTTGATTAGTACTTAACAATAAGAAGAATATCCTAAAAGAGAATTATGACTAAAAAATAAAATCTTTATGAAATTCTTTTCTATTGTTAAGAATAGGCTTTACAAATATAAAAAAAAACACAAAGATTGAAATACTTATTAAAAAAAAAATAAAAGTTTTTTACCCCAATATTATACTTTTTTAGCCTGATTTTATTATTATCTGAAATATAAAAAGTATATCTTGACCGTTATAAATTTGAATAATACTATTTTAAAATTATTGATATTCTGGTTAAAAAGATTTTTGATGATGAGATAAAAACTCAAAATTTAGATGTGTATTTTCTACTCTGTTGCTGTAATTATATATTCAAAATAACTTGTTGATAGCGCTTTCATCTTACTTATTTGTATCTTTATATTATGAATAAATTATCCCATTTACCACAAAACAAGCAGGAACAATTAGCCGAAATTGTAGATATTATTTGCAATATTGCTGATCCAGCTATGGTTATTTTGTTTGGTAGCCATACTTCGGACAAGTGGGTTGAGGATGAATATGAGGAACGGGGAGCCACCTATTCTTATATAAGTGATTATGATATCTTGGTTGTACTACCAGAAGGTGATAGAGAAAAGGAAAACGAAATCGCTAGTAAAATTGAGAATAAGACTTTAAAATATAAAAATGATGTGAGCCCTATAGTTCATAGTTTCAATTATGTAAATAAGGGACTCGAAATGGGACAGTACTTCTTTCGTGATATCATCAAGGAAGGGATTGTTTTGTTTGATACAGGGGAATTTACATTTGTAAAATGTAAGCCTTTAACTGCACAGCAGATTAAATCTCTTGCAATTCAATATTATGATAAATGGGTTAAGAGTGGATCTAGGTTTTTAACGTTAACTAAAGTAATTAGTGAGGAGTTTCTAAGAAAGAAACTACCTTTGAACGAGTTAATTTTTAACTTAAATCAGTCTGCGGAAAAATTTTACGGAGGAATTCTTTTAGTGTATACTGGGTATAAACCGAAGACTCACAGATTAAAAGCATATCGGAAATATGCTAAACATATATCAGAAGATTTAAATCATGTGTTTAAATATCCTTTGGAAGATGGGGAGGAAAATAGGCTGTTTGATATCTTAAATAAAGCCTACTTAGACGCGCGTTATCAAGACGACTATTATATTTCTCCTGACGATTTCAAAAAATTGATTAACAAGGTTGAGCTATTAGAACGAGTTGTTATTAAACTTTGCGAATTGAGAATTTCCAATCTCTAATATGAATAAGATTATTTGCGGTCTTTTCTTAGTGGCAAATGTTTTGGCATTTCTACGCTGAAGTTAAAAACATCTGAGGGTTGTACTTCTAAAGCCTTACATACTGCAATAAGGCCACTTATTGACATGTTATTTTCTCCTCTAACTATACGATAGACTTGACTGTAGCTGAATCCTGTTCTATCTTCAATATCCTCTAAAGTGATTCCTTTGTCTTTAGATATCGACCAGAGTCTATCTCTGACCAATTCTAGATTCTCTTTATCTATATATTGTTCGGCCATAGACAAAGAGACATTTTAAAACATTTATTTATTATTCCAAATTTGGAATAATTAAAAGTACTTGCTATATTTGGATATTCATTCGTTGGTAAAGGCGTGAGAAACCAAAAACCATGCAGAATGAAACATATAAACTTAAATAAATTCATTACACATATAGAGAGGTCCTCCCTTAATTTAGGGTCGCGTAGTTTCTCACGCTCAACCATTGAGCAAGGGAGGTACCTTTTCTTATTTTTAGATCTTTCTAAGATTTTCAAATTAAAAAAACTTAGATCTATTGAACCACCTCCCGTATAGCTATATTTTTTCTCTTTCAAACTGGAATTCTTTATTAAATTTTAGATAAGCAATCTAATCTACCTATTAAGTTGTGGAAAATTATTGTGATTTTCTGCTTCTTTGGTATTTACTTCTTTTTGAATTAATTAAAATATGGAGTTAATAAAACTATTTGGAGCAACCAAAAAAAATCCCCCTTAATCTTTATGCGGTTACAAGACATTATGATGTCTTCAAATCGATGAAAGCGTACCGTAGACCAGTATATTACCTTTATGATAACCATTTAACGCTTTTCGATTCCTGCAATTTATTAATATCCTGAGCACGAGCTTATGGACAGCTGATTAGTATCATTTGGAAGCTGTTCTGATTATCTATTGCACAAAGGAAAATGCCAAAATTATAAACCTTAAATACTTAGCGAAGCGATCTCTTTCGTGCCATTAAGTATGATTTAACTTATGAAAAAAATGAACAATTTTTATAAGGGTGGGAGAGTACATGCCTATTTTAAGGGTATTATCCAGTCCATTTGTAGGATAAGAATCAAGTGCAATATGCACGGGATATTACCTAAATATTCCGTTACTAAAAAAGCACTTGAAAATAATATTGCACATACAAGTAATGTTGATTTTATCAGTCAATATGCCTTCGGTGAAGGCTCGAAAAATCTCCGGGAGGACTCTCATTGTCGACTAGATGTCGAAGAAAAAATATCAAAAAGATTAAATTCTTATTTTTTCCTGACCAAATTAACACCAACTTCTAAGTTTCTGCGACTGGGCTTCGACTCGGCCTCGGGATTTCATCGGCTACAGCGCATGAAAAGTCGAAGTATAGTCGAGCAAAACCCGAGTGGATGTAGAAAAAAGGGTAGAGAAAAAGAAAAGAAAGTAAGTAGGAGCTTTCTAGATATGGCAAACAGCAAATCGAAGCTTTTTCTAGGGGGTACCCGCTGTATGCCTACTTTTAACAAGCTTCGGATTTTGTTTTACCTCCGGACGTCGTTGCACCGTATGGGCACCGTACCTCTCCCGTCCCTGCACCAGGAAAAGGACGGTGCAGGTGTTTTGCAAGTACTGCGCAGTTACAGTGAAACTTACTACAAGGTTAAAAGAAGGTTAAAAGAAAGTCCGAACAAGATCGGAGCAGATGGCTTTGCTTTTTTTATGATTTTCATGAAGATTGTACTTGCTAAAATCGTTGTGAAAGTACGGTTAGTGTACAGGTTATTCACTAACGCCCTACTGAAATGGTACGGGAAAGGTACTGAGAAGCTACTGGAGAGCTACCAAATAGGTACTAACGGCAGTAGCTTGGCTGCGGACTTGAAGGCGACAGCTGGTGAAGCACCGAACTTCAATAGGCGAAGGGTAGATCAAGCGTCCGTAAAGCGTTGCATATGCATAGATAAAGCATGGATAGTGCGTAAAACGGTATCCGTTTACACACTACTAACGCACTGTCAACGCTTTATACCTGCTTCATCCATACTTGATCTATACGCTAAAAGTGCTTTATTTCAAATAAGCGTTTTTAAGCACCTGAAAATCTTAAGCTGGGTTACGATGTGGTCTTGTGTTAATAAGTTGGCAAATCGCTTAAAAACCCCTTTAAATAACATGTTAAGTAGTGTTCACGATGCTGTCAGTGAGTGGGGTGTTTATGAGTTTCGAAAATTGATGGGTATTTCTTTCAACGCATTGAATAATATAAGGACTTATTCTTTACTAGTCCTTATGTTTTTCAATCTTCTTGATTGTTTTTTAATGGAATTGAAGAGCATCAGAACTTATTCGCTATTAGTCCTGATGGTTTCTATGTTTAGTTTATCAGCTCAGACGCCCCGCAAGGACAGCGGGGCTGATGGGTTATCAGATTTGTTAGCACTGCAACCAGGTGATAGAATTCCCGATGCGGTTTTATCTTATAAAATGGAGATTTTAAATACGATAAATAACCAATCAGAATGGCTTTCACTTGATGACATAAAAGAAGATATCATCATTTTGGATCTATGGGGGACATGGTGCACATATTGTATCAATAGTTTTCCTCATCTTTTTCAGCTCCAAAAAACATTTGCTGGAAAAATCAAGGTATTACCTGTTGTTAACCAGTCGAAAAATGTGGTAAGAAAAGCATTAGAAAAACAGTCTATTAAAGATATTGATGGTTTTTTTACAGCCTTAGATAATAATATTATCAACACATATTTTCCTTCTTCTGGCTATCCGCATATTGTCATCATTTTTCGCAATGAAATTGTTTCAATTACATTACCTGAGTATGTTGAATCTAAAGTGATTGAGCAGTTGTTAAATAAACATATCTCATATTTACCGTTAAAACGTGATGCTAGTAAGGCGAAAGATACTCCATTATTACGGGCTTCAATGAATGATTTAATACAGTATAAGCCGCTTTCTTATCGTACTATATTGGGGTTTCAAGATGGTCTGATTAGCAATATAATTTTAGAAAAAGATATAAATGGTACAAGGTGGCTTGTGCCCAATATGGATATTATGTCTTTGTTTGAATTGGCATATTTTGATTATGATCATCCTGTAGAAGATCTTGTTGGTTTGGCAAACTATCCCAATAGGCGCATCTTATTAACATCAGAATTGGCACCACTATTTTTACCTAAACCTTTAGGGGTATATCCTCGGAATTCACGTTTAAATATACAGCGAAAATACTTCTACACCTACGAAAATATAAGTTCAAGAATTCTAAATGCGCAGGAGTTAAAACATTTCCTCGCTAAGGACTTGGATAACTATTTAGGCGTTCAATCTCGGTTGATGAAAGTGCCAATGAATTGCTATGTGTTAAAAAAATTAAAAGATTTTGTCGGTCCTAAGATAGAAATGATGGAGCAGAATTCATTTTTACGGTATATAAATCATCCAGTATTTGAATTGCCACCAGTCATTCTTTTTGAGAAAAATAGAACCATTCCGAACCTAAATTTAGAGGAGAGGCCTTATAATTTTATTGAGTTGAAGAACGAGTTGGAATCTAAGGGATGGACTATTACCTCTGAAATACATCCAATTTTAATGCTCGTATTTTCTAAAGAGGTATTTCCTGATGTCAAATCATTTGGTAAACTGAACTTGACTTCACATGGTTTCACTACTCTTACGGATGAATTATGAAGAATTTATTAATCTTTTTTTTTATAGTTTTTAGTTTAAAGACTATGAATGCATTTTCTCAGGGAAAATGGAATTATGAGGGCGTTGTTAAGGATTCTCTAGGTAGAGGTATTGCAGATGCGAACATAAAATTTCTTGGATGTCAACAGACGGTCATGACAGATAGTAAAGGTGCTTTTCACTTGTCTTTGGATCTTAAGCAAGTCGATGTTGAAATATCGCATGTTAATTTTGAGCGTTTTAAAACTAGCTTGTCAGGGAATAGGGAGAATTTGGTCTTAATTATGACAGGAAAAACATCATTGATTGATGAGGTGATCGTTTCAGGATACCATGAACAGAAAAAAACAAAAAGTGTAGGATCTTATGAAGTGATAAAAAAGGAACTTTTGGATCGAACACCAAGTTTTGATTTATTGTCTAAACTTGAACATGTCACTACAGGGACATATTTTGATAGGTCGGCTTATTCTGTAAATGATAATGGTAAAGCCATAGAACCGAAAATTTTTATGCATGGTGTAAGTACATTGAGAAAAGCGGCGCTTGGTGGTAGCAAACCTTTGATTGTGATTGATAATTTTCCATTTGAAGGTGATCTTAATATGGTCAATCCGAATGATATTGAAAGTATAACACTCTTGAAAGATGCTGCTGCTTCTGCAATATGGGGTGCAAGAGCTGGAAATGGTGTTATTGTCATAACGATGAAAAAGGGAAAATTTGATAGCCGAGTTTCTCAAGATTTTAAAGGTACTATACGTCTGGATTTGAAGCCTAATCTTTACAGTCATCAAGTAATTAATAATAAAGATTTAATAGATGTTGAGCTGTTTTTGTTTGAGAAAGGGTTTTTTAACAATAAACTGAACAGCAGTAGTAAACCTGTGATATCACCTGTGGTCGATTTGCTCGATCGACATAGAAAGGGACTTGTTAATACAGCATATTTATCTTCTGAGTTGGCTAGGTACGGTCAAATAGATATTCGAAATGATATGTTGAAATACATGTACCGAAAAGCTACGTTGCAACAATATAACTATTCAATAAGTGGTGGATCAGAGAAACTGAATATGATTGGGCAACTTGGGTATGATAGATCATTGGCTAGTTTACGGAGTGATAATAATCGACGTACCAGTGGTCAACTATCTGCGGAAGCTAAATTGAGTCGCTATTTTAAATTGTCTGGACGATTAGTGTTCTCAGATTTAAAAACTTTAAGTGCGCTTGCAACCGATTTTTATTCGGACAACGGATACCCATATCCTTATTTAAATATTAAAGAAGGTCAAGAAAATTTGGCAATTCCATATAAATACAGAATGTCTTATATAGATACAATTGGAAATGGAGATTTGTTGGACTGGAAATATTATCCGCTTGATTATATTGATGAACCGCCAATATTGACAAATCGAAAAAATATAATTACTGATTTAGGAGTTCAGTTTTTTCCTTTAAAAGGTATGACTTTGGATGTGAAATATAGGTATAATTACTATGATAGTAAAAGAGAAGAAAGCTACAATATGAACTCTTTCTATACTAGAGATTTGATTAATCGTGGTATGCAGGTGATCAATGGAAATATACATTATAATTTTCCATATGGAGGGGTTTTAAGGCAACAGAATGCTTATTTGGAAGACCATAATTTCAGAGCACAACTTGATTACAAACTCGAAATCAATAAAAATAGAATTTCAATTTTAGTAGGTTCGGAATGGCGGACTAAAAAAGATCGATCACTGGGGAATATTATCTATGGATATAATCCTGCAAATCTTTCCTTTGTTTCAAATATTGATTTTACAAAACAATATCCAACCTATGGCGGATTAGGAGGAAATAACGTTTTGCCGTTTAATATTTTTCCCAATACGGATATCACAACTAACTTTTCTTCTTTGTATGGTATACTTGATTATGATTTTAATACTAAATACTTACTGTCGGCTAGTATTCGTAGAGATGCTTCTAATCTATTTGGAGTAGAAACAAATAATAAATGGACACCATTATGGTCCGTTGGCGCAGGGTGGAATTTGCATAATGAACAGTTCTTTAATTTAAACGGAGTCAATTTGTTAAAATTAAGAGGTTCATTTGGATATAGTGGAAATGTTGACAACAGCATGAGTGCGCTGACTACTATTCAATATTTTGGTTATAATAATTGGACTGTTCCCTATCCAATGGCTCGAATCGTTAATCTTCCAAACAAAGAATTGAGGTGGGAAAAGTTGAAAAATATTAATCTAGGAATAGATTTCGGTTTTTTCGATCATGCAATTACAGGAAGTGTAGATTATTATAGTAAATATACGTTTGACCTTTTTGATTCGCATCCATTGGATCCAACTAGTGGAGCCTCCTCCATGATATTGAATGCAGCTAATACAAAATCTAAAGGTATTGATGTTAATTTGAATTTTTCGAAAGGTAGCCATGATTTCAGATGGTCTGGAGCGTTATTATTTACCTACAATAATAGTTGGATTGTAAAAACTTTAACAGAGCAATTATCGCCAACATCATACGTCTTGAAAGGAGGTCTGTCTAATAAGCCTGGGGACATGATTTTTAGTTTATATGCATATAAATGGGAAGGTCTAAATCATGAAGGAAAGCCTCAAGGTTTATTGAATGCAGAAAAAAGTGTTGCATATTGGGATATTATGGGAAGTAAGAATCTAGATGTCTTGGATAGGGTTGGGTCAGCAAGACCGCTTTATTTTGGTTCGTTGAGAAACAATTTCTCATACAAGCAGTTTGGTGTTTCTACGACTTTTAGTTATCGTTTGAAATATTATTTTAAAAGGAATAGTATTAGCTACCAATCACTTTTTAATAAGAATGATGGTCATATTGATTTTTATAACAGATGGCAAAAATCTGGAGATGAATTGGTAACAAACGTACCCGCTATGACTTATCCAATTGATGATGGTGCTGATCTATTTTATAAAGATGCGACCATTTTAGTGGAACCTGGTGATTTTATAAAATTACAAGATATAAGACTCCAATATGTGCCACGTATGTCTGTAACTTCTAAGATTAAGTATTTGGAATTGTTTTTAATGGTGGAGAATGTTGGTCTATTATGGAAGGCGACTAAGCTAAATATTAATCCCGAATATTTAGGTAATATACCTGCGCCAAGAAACTATAGTATGGGAATTAAAATGAATTTTTAAATATAAATAATACGATTATGAGCACAAAACTAATATTCATGATGATGAGTTTTTTATCATCGATACAAATCTCATGTAATGATTTTTTAGAAGAAAAATCCGATATGTCGTTAGCTACAGTAAACTCAAAAGCAGATTTATATGCATTAATGGATTATACGGTATCTATGAACCAAGGCTATGTCTCCGCTGTCGGAGATATAGCGTCTGATGATTTTTTTATTCCAGATCAATATTATAGGGCATTGAATCAGCTATCAGATAGGTCTGTTTATGTGTGGGAGAGAGTACCCTTGGCAGATTGGTATTGGTTGTCTTATGGTCGAATCTTGAATGTGAATATTGTTTTAGAAAATATAGACAAGATACAGATGAATAAAGTTGATAGAAATAATCTAATGGGTATTGGTTTATTTTTTAGAGCATTCAGTTATTTTGATCTTGCACAAATCTATTCAAAGGCTTATGATGATAATGATGTCATTTTGGGGCCGCCAGTAAAGAGTAATTCTGATGTAAATGATCCGCCAATAAGATTGCCTCTTAAAACAACGATAAATAGTATAGTGGAAGACCTTAAAGTAGCGGCATCTTCTCTCCCAGAGCAGAAATTAGCTTATCCTACGAGACCTAATCGTAGCGCAGCTTTAGGTTTATTGTCGAGAGTTTATCTGGCGATTGGAAATTTTGAAAAAGCACTTTTGTATGCTGATTCGACATTGAGTTCATATGGAAAGCTCATGGATTTTAATTTGATTAAAGATGTTAAAAAATATCCATTCGAAAGATTTAATGCAGAAGTTTTATTTTTTTCAATTCATTCTGCTGAGAACATGTCACGAGAATCAGTGTTGAGAATAGATACAAACCTCTACGAGTCTTATGATAGCAATGACTTGAGGAAAAAACTTTTCTTTTCTTTGCAAAATGATGGTTATTATGCATTTACAGGAGATTATTCGGGTAATTCCAATGCTCAAAAATTTAATGGTATAACAACAGCAGAATTGTGGTTAAATAAGGCTGAATGTCATACAAGATTAGGAGATCTAAAGTCTGCTTCTGATGCGATAGTTTTTTTTAGAAGTAATAGATATGTAAAAGGTATGCCACTTGCCCCCCTTCCTTTGGATAAAGAAGGACTATTAACATTAATATATGCTGAAAGACGAAAGGAGCTCTTGTTAAGAGGTATTCGTTGGATGGATTTGCGAAGACTTGAAGATAAATATATTAATAAAAAAGAACTCACTAGAAAACTTGACAGTAAAGAATTTAAGATCGATTTAAAAGAAATCAAAAATTTCACCTTTCTTATTCCTCAAAAAGTTATTGAATTGTCAAATATTAAACAGAATTAATAAATTGAATGTATGATAAGAAACGCCCAAATAATAAATTATTTGGGCGATTCTGCTATCAATTAGTCATTTGGCTTTCTTGAAATATCATGGTTTGTACTTGATGGATTAAGCATATCATTTTTTAATGAATTTAGAGTTGCTGCAGTTATATGTCCTGATGCATCGGGCTCAGCTTTAATTGCACAGACTTTAGGTGTGCTTGAGCATTGCGATGGATTTGTAGGAGAGCCAGTATTACTGTAGTTACTCGGGTTGGTCAAAGCACTGTCGTATCCCGAATCACCGGGATTTAAAGTGCTGTTGAACTCGAACCAAACTTCATCTATTGGTTGATCAAATTTTTCAACCAATTTAAACGAACTAAATCCTAAGATTGCAATTGTGGCTACTAGAGCCATTGCATTTTTTTTGATGAAAGTAATTGCTTTCATACTGAGGCCTTTTTATCGGTTCCAAATTAAGTTAATGGAACACGCTAAATCAAAAAAAGTTTACCTCCACAAAAAACTTTATTTTTATTAATATGATCAGTACTATGCTTTTACGAGGTGTTCCGGCCTTTTAATGCCTCGGCTGTTCTTTTTACGTGGTGCAGCGTCACGTATCATAATTTAAAGTTGTACCGGCCTGCCCGGGAATAAGGCGAATTTTCTCGGGAATATTTTTCTTATCCTACAAAATGTGATACGAAAGAAGATAATAAGTAGTACGAAAAACGTCTTATAGCGGACTGATTGTACTTTGTGCTGATCAGGGTTTTTATCTATGGGGTTGGTTGGTCCAGTCAAGTACCATCCCAATATAGATAGGCTGAAAAGAACAATATTCACAATAAGGTGCCAGTGCCACGAAAGTTCATTAAAAACAGAAGCACATCCACATGGTCGTTTTGAATACAATCCCATCACCCCAAGGCTAATATAGATGCTGAAGATGAATAACAAAATTGCTGATAAGAAGTAAGCCAAACGACGGTACTGTCCAATAAATAATAATCCGATAATCAGTTCTCCAATAGGAAGACTCCAATACAGGGTATCTGCCCACAAAGATGGAAATGGCTGTTTAAGTAACGCACTATGAAAAGTCTCCAAGTTCCAGAGTTTATCTGTAGCTACAAATAGCCAAAACACGATCATAAAGATATGGATGCTATTGCTGGTGATATGTCTTATCTTCTTTTTCATGATTGATAGTTTTACTATTTATTTTCTTCGCTTTGCTATTTATTTAAATTGCTAAGGCTAAGGTCGGGACTAAGATTGAGGATGGGTTGACGATTTTGGTTCTTAGAACCTGACGATTTTAGCCTTTTGTATTGCTGTGGTTGCTTCCGAATAGGGGCGATGTAGAAAGGTATAAAGAAAGGAAGCAATCTTTGGTGAAACAGCTTCCCTTATTTTTTATGGAATGTATCTGTGTATAATTATTTACCTTGTGTTTTGAAATATTCTGTGGGACTCATCCCAGTATGACGGTAAAAGAAATGATTGAAAGTTTCACGATGTTTAAAATTGCAGGTGTCAGATACATTTGAAGAGGGATTGCCAGCTAAAATTAAATCTGTTGCCTGTTTTAAAATTACTTCGTTCTTGTATTGCTGCATGGTTTTGTTGAAATATTTGAAGTGTATCTTATTCAAGTTTCTAAAGCTAGCGCCAAAGTCTTCAGCAAGTTTTGTTAAAGTAAAGGAATGTCCTTCGAGTTCACAATAGGTTCTGATACTGTCATGCAATGCAAGTGCAGTTTTTTCATGACCATCAACACGTTCATATTCAATAAAAATTTTTTCAGAGGAGAGCCTAATCAATTTTTTGACTGCGGTAAAAATATGTTCTTCATTTTCTAGTTTTCCTTTTTTTAGATTATTGACTAAATGTTTGATATGTGCGCGTGTACGTGTACCGACTTCAAAATCTATACTGACACAGGAATATATACTTTGACTACGATGGGCTTCAATGAGAGGATGTAAAAAATGGAAAGGTCGTTCATTGCCATCACGAAAGATTTTACAACGAAAATAGAGATTAGATAAATGGCTCTGACCTTTTGGTATATGCAGTTCATACAGACCTGCTGGTAAGTAAATGTAGCGACCTCTTAAGGGATTGATGGTATAGGTTTTATTTCCCTGCAGATCTTTAATCAGGATTGATCCAGTTGATTTTAGTAGGTGGATTAAGTGGATATCTGATTTTATGATCTTAAAGGGGATAATACATTTATCTGTAGACTTGACGTCCAATAGATTGATAAATGCCAATAGGCCATCAAATTCTTGTAGGATGGCTTCGGATTGTGCCCGTTTATAATGCTGGTTATTTCCATTTTGCATCGACATAAGAGATTTCATTATGACATGATTAGGCTCATAGGGAGCTCCAAATGGTTGATCAAGTTGTAATTGTAATGATTTTAACATAATTATGAGTTTTAAAATTGTTAATTTTTGATATTTATAAATGTTCACCTAAAGTTCATAAAAAGGAAATCCAAATAATTGGGTTTTTGAGCCCAATTATTTGCGTTTTTGAGCCCAATTATTTGTGTTTTACTATTCATTTTTTTCTAAAACAAGGCGCTACTGTGCTTTATTTCCCGTTTTCAGGAAGCGGACGATTTAAGCTTCACCCTCTGCATATTCGTACGCTTCAGAACGAAGGTAAATCGGATAATGGTGTTGATTAGGGGTAGTAAACAGGGTATTCTACACCTGATATAGGCCTTAAATGGTGTTTAAAGGGAGGTGAGGGGTAGTCTATAGGAAATGGGGTATATTCAGCTGATTTATAGAATCAGCTCTACAGAGATCTAGAGCTTGTTTTTAAGGAGAGATTGATCGGATGATGTAGGGGTAACGGGGGTATACCCCTACTTTTTATATTTATCTGTTTGAATCAGGGTGTCTTTCAACTAATTTATTTATGATCTTCAATTTTTTTTGGGAGATACAGGATATTCATGGGAGTTGAACTTATTTAATGAAATAGTCTTGTGAGCGTAAAAACTTTAGTAGTAAAAATATACTCAATTTTCAAACAATAACGTTAACAAGAGAGATTGACTTTTATATCATCGAAGTGTTCGTTGACAGCATATCGGATTTCCTGCAGGAAGGTTTCGGAGGTTCCCATTTCTTTGAGAACGTAAATGGTGAGTGGAAGTGTTTGGTTTATTTTGCTGTGTATAAGATTGATTTAATATCTTTAGACTGTTCTTGAATATCAATGTGTTTACGGTTCACGTCCTCGAAACCGACTAAGAGCTGATGGTGTCTGATGATGGGTTCATCAATTTGCTTGTTTTTCATTCGAATAGCTGATTATATAGTTTGCGTCTGCGGAACTGGCTGTAAAAAAAGTAAAAGGAATAAGGAGTTATATCTGGCCTGGCGTCGCTAAGATGAAAGGGGATTGGAATCTAACTCTAATTTTGATATCACAGATAGTAGTTATTGTTTGGCTTTAGAACGTTCTTCTTGGTTCAAATGGAGTACCATAATTCTGGATGATCTATAAAGTTTTAATATTAATCGGATCGTAAATGGTTTATTCTTTTGTGTGTTATTGTTATTTAAACTTAAAGCTACATACATATTTTGGAAAAGGACTATTTTCTTTTATAAAATTCTTGTTGCGGTGAATTTTTTTAGAATTAAAAAATTATTTCTTTTGAGATAGACTATTCTAAGATGTGAACTGATATTGATAATTTTTCTGAAAAGATTTCTGTAGCGCCTCTTTTGAATAAATATAACAGTGTATAGGTAGGATACCAATTTTTTCCTAGGTTTTCATTGTATTATGTCGTTCATCATTGTTTAGACAATAATTGACAAGTATTCGTTTTATAAGATTAACTGACAGGTAAAGTTTTTTGTTACATATGAGTTGAAAAATAATTTACTGAATATCAGGTGGTTGAAATATTTTTGAGCATTTTTATATGCTAGCATATCATTTTGCTATTTCAAATTTAAAAAATGGTATATATTTGTTTTAACATTTTTTTAACAAAGTATACTAACTGATCTTTTGAAAAAGAGAATTAAAAAAACTAAATACTGCTTTACAATTTATAATAATAACAAATCTGATTGATTAAAAGCTTTATCATAGATTTTAGTAATTAAAACCCATTAAAATCGTTTTAATTACATCTAATAATCTTATGATTCTATACTTTAATGAGGCCTGATTTTATCTTTTGTTTGAAGTTTTGGTTAATGAAATTTTTATTTTAACTTTGCTTTTAACATTTTTTAACAATCTTGTTTTTTTGAAATTAAATGTGTTTTAGGAAAAACCGATCTTAGTTACGAGCTGATCCCAAAATTGACCAAGGAAATATTTGTAAAGTTTTAATATATTTTTTGTTAAGAATGCGTTAAACAGAAAATAAACAGTGATTGCTTTTTTCTTCTGGATAAAGATGAAAATGGATTACAATTCTTGATTGAGTATGAATTTTAAGGTCGAAAATAGTATGAAGAGATTCGATTTTTAAAATTTTATGAAAAGAAATTTACTTAACCAAAGTCTTTAGAGACTTTAAATACTTAATATAAACATATGAAACAAACATTACTCAGTTTTTTCGTGGGTAGTATGATTCTTACCTCTGTTGCATTTGCGCAGGATAAAAAGGTAAGCGGTCGTGTGACTAGTGCTGATGGTAAACCATTGGTCGGTGTTACGATTGCTGTGCAAGGATCTAATGTAGCTACCCAGACAGATGCGAATGGAAATTATTCGTTCTCTGTACCTACAGGAAAAGTTATCGTTTTCCGCTCATTAGGTTATTCGGATAAGACATTAATTGTTAAGGAAGGACAATCGGCATTTAATGTAACACTAGATAATTCTGATAATGAATTGGCGGAAGTCGTTGTTACGGCAATGGGAATTAAAAGAGAACAAAGATCGCTAGGTTATAGTGCCTCTACCATTAAATCAGAAGAATTAACTAAAGCAAGATCTTCAAACGTTCTAAATTCCCTTGCAGGTAAGGCTGCAGGTGTGAGAGTGAATGCGCAGTCTGGTACAATAGGAGGATCAACTAAGGTCGTCATTCGTGGCGTAAATTCTTTAGACGGTGGATTTCCATTATATGTGATCGATGGCTTGACAGTTAGTGATGCAACATCTCTTGGAGGAACAACGGCAAGCAATGTGGATTTTGGAAATAGAATGGGGGATTTGAGTTCAGATGATATCGAATCAATGACTATTCTTAAAGGTGCCGCTGCAACAGCATTATACGGTGCAAGAGCAAAAGATGGTGCGATTATTATTACGACTAAAAGAGGTTCTAAAGGCACAAGCAATGCTATTAGTGTTAATTCATCCTTACGTTTTGACAACCCATTAGTTCTACCGGATTTTCAAAACGAATATGCACAAGGAAATCAGGGTGTATATGCTTTAGCTCAAACTAACGGATGGGGTCCTAATATTGCGGAGGTTAGTAATCAAAAATTTAAAAATTTTTTAGGAGAGGATGTTACATTACAAGCTTATCCTGATAATGTAAAAGATTATTTTCAGACAGGAACCTCATTAATTAATAATATTGCTTTTTCAGGCGGTGGTGATAATTCAGATTACAGGGTGAGTTTTTCCAGTGCAAATGAAAGAGGAATAATACCAGAATCAAAGTTAGATCGCTATACCTTATCTGTAAATGCTGGAAGAGATTTTAGTTCTAAGCTATCTTCTAGATTTACCGGTTCTTACACGAATTTGAAATCTGACGGTAGACCTGCTCAGAGCTCTAACAATACTAATGCGATTATTTCAACAATATTTAGTCTTCCTAGAACAGTTGATATTGATCTTCTCAAGAATAATTTTGAAGATCCTGTTACGGGAAATCAAATCTTTCTAAGCCCCAATAGAAATGGGAATAATCCATTTTGGGTAATGAACTATAATAGAAATGGAAATACAGTTGATCGATTTTTAGGAACATATACCTTAACTTATAAACCGGTTGATTGGATTACAATTAATAATAATTTCGGTGCGGATGTATATACTGAGAAAAGATCACAGCATGTCCGAAAAGGAACCGCTGGTTTTATGAACGGCAGGTTTATTAATTTTGATTTGTTAAGTAAGCAATTCAATGACGATTTAATGGCTACATTCGAGCAGAATAATCTTGTAGACAATTTTAAATTTAAATTGATTGTTGGGGGAAATATTAATGAGCGTACAACGCAAAGTACAAATGTAGAAGCTGTAGGTTTAACAATTGATCAGTTATGGAACTATACCAATGCGGCAAGTAAAACTCCAACATTAGGATATAGTAAGAGAAGATTGTTGGGGGCATATGGTAACTTAAGTGTCAGTTATAAAGACTTTTTGTATTTGGATGTTACTGGTAGAAACGATTGGACATCAACATTACCAATAGAAAATAGATCATATTTTTATCCTTCAGTAAGTGGAGCCTTTATTTTTTCTGAGTTGTTGAAGGACAAAGGAATGGATTGGTTAAGTTTTGGTAAAGTAAGGGCGAGTTGGGCATCTGTTGGTAGTGATCTTGCCGCATATAATTTGGATTATCAATATACGCCTACCTCTACTGTTTTTATGCAATATGTCTCTTCAACAGCTACTGTTTTTCCAGCAGGACCTATAGAAACGGCATTTAGTGGACCACGTATACTTCCAAATGCAACGCTTAAACCCCAAAAGCAAAATTCTTTTGAGACAGGTTTTGAACTTAAATTTTTACAAAATAGAATTGGATTAGATTTTTCTTATTACAATAATATAACAAGAGATCAGTTGATCCCTATAGATATTGCTATTTCAACGGGATATTTTGCGAAATATATAAATGTTGGCGAAATACAAAATAAGGGAATTGAAATCGCATTGAATTTAGTTCCTGTGAAAACAGAAAGTTTTAACTGGAATTTAGATTTTAATTTTGCTAAAAATAAACAAAAAGTCAATGAATTAGCCCCGGGATTGTCACAGTATAGTTTGGCTAGTGGTTATAGTGGTTTGCAGATTAAAGCTAGTGTCGGAGAAAGTTTTGGACTTTATGGAAGTGATTGGGCAAGGACTGATGATGGTCAAATTATTATCGATGCAAAAACTGGATTAAAAACAGCGGTAGCAAATCAAAGATTAGGAGATATTTACCCTGCATGGACTATGGGTATTAATAATAATTTTAGCTACAAAAGCTTTTCATTAAGTGCTCTTGTAGATATTCGCACTGGTGGTAAATTTTACTCCGGTACTGTTGCAAATTTAAGAACTGGTGGTCTTGCAGCAGAAACTGCTGATCGTACTCCAATTGTTACGCCTGGTGTGGTTCTTGAAAATGGTGTCTATGTCCCTAATAAAAAAGAAATAAGTGCACAGGATTATTGGGTATGGGAAGGTAACTCAACAAATACCGTTGCCAATGTCTTTGACGCTGGTTTTATTAAATTGAGGGAAGTGAGATTTGCATATGCACTGCCATCTCATATTTTAAAATCAAAATTTATAAAAGGAGCGGAGATTGGTGTTGAAGGAAGAAATCTTTGGTTGATTAAAAGCGATGTACCTCATTTAGACCCTGAGTTGAATTTCTTTGGTTCGGGAAGTGTTGGCGAAGGTGTAGAATTTAATAGTATTCCTTCTGCACGATCATTTGGGATGAATTTGAGGTTAAATTTTTAATTATTGACATTATGAAATTTAAAAATAAAATATTAGCTGGAGCATTATTATTACTTTCTGCTTCGAGTATTGTTTCGTGTAATAAATATTTAGATATAAATGCTAATCCTTTAACGGCAACTAAAGTTGAGCCTAAGCTTTTGTTTGGCTACGCTGTGACGGCTTGGGATGTAAATAAGAATAGTGGGGATAGTTATATTTCTTTAGGTTTTCTAGGGCAAAGTTTAGCTTCTGGAGGTGATTTTTCTGAAAACTGGGGTTCATCAAATTTATACAATATCAGTACATTTGCAGTAGGGAACACGTGGAAAGTATATTATAGTACATCTGGAAACAATCTTAAGCAGGCAATTAAAATAGCTGAATCTGCTAACCCAGTACAAAATAATTCAGCAGCTCAATGTAAAATAGTTTTGGCTCAATTGATGTTTGAGGCTACAACTCTTTATGGAGATGTTCCTTATACAGAAGCTTGGGATCCTGAGAACTTTGCTTATCCAAAATATGATGCTCAAAAAGATGTTTTAGAAAATATTTTAAAGCTTTTAGATGAAGCCAAAGCGCAAATAGATCCAAGTAGCCCTCTCAAAATAGAAGATTACGATATTTTTTATAAGGGAGATCTTAGTAAATGGATTAAGTTAGCAAATTCAATAAAGTTTAAAACTTTAATGGTTATGGTTGATAAGGATCCTTCAAAAGCTGACGCTATTGGGAAATTGGTTTCTGCTCCTGCTACGATGATTAATGCAGAGTCTGAAATCTGGAAAGTTCCCTATACAACAACGGTTAATAATGAAAATCCAAAGTATAGATTGTTTTTGGGACAAAATCCATTTACTTATGCCAATAAACTGGTTACTGATATCATGGTGCCTAAATCTGATCCTAGACTATCAAAATATTTTGACTTAGGACCGGAATCTCAACAGTACGTGGGTATATTAGCGAATGTCGATGCAGACGATAAAACTTCTTTGATTTCAAAGTATTTGTATAGAAAAGATGCACCATCACTATTACTTTCGTATCAAGAGATGCTCTTTTTAGAAGCTGAGGTATACGCTCGTGGTTTAGGCGTAACTAAAGATCTCAACAAAGCAAATGATTTATATAGAAAGGCTTTACAAGTTGCGATGACTTTTTATGAAGTGACTCCAGCAGCAATAACAACATATCTAAATGCGGAACCTTCTCTTGCTACAGTTGCTAATCCTTTAAGAGAAATTCATCTTCAACAATGGGTTGATTTGATGGATCGTCCATTGGAAGCTTTTCTTCAGTGGAGAAGATCTGGTACTGATGGAAATGAAGTTCCTAAAATGGAAGTGCCTAAAGGAGCAACATCAGGGCCTTTATTTAGACGTTTTCCTTTGTCTACGGATGAAACAGCTGCAAATCCAAATATTCCTAATCCTCAACCAAAGTATTATGATAAAGTTTGGTTTGATTTATAATATTTAATTCAAAAAAGAGGCTGTATCAAAAATGATTTTTGATGTGACCCCCAAAAGTTGGACGGATTAACAAAATTAAGTTTTTTGTACAAGAGCTCGGTATTCCACCGGGCTCTTTCTATTTAACATGTTTTTATTCTTTTATTGTTGTGATTCCATATAATAACAATTTGTCTTACACAGAACCTGTACGCAAGCTTACTATTTTACATTTATATATATTCTAAAAAGAGTAGTGGCATAGATGAATTAGGTTTAATGTTTAATTTCCGGTTCAATAATGCTACTTAAGAAAAATGATCTTGGAAACTCTCTAATTGTATGATTTTACAAAAATCAAACTTGAGTTTAAGGTTTACAAATTTAACATTTTAATGCTGATCTATATTTTTATGTAATCATTAATCTATGGAAAATGTACCCATCACAACCTAATCTCATCTGATGCGTCAGGTGCAGTTTATTGCAGTTAGTTGCAAATTCCATTATTTATAATATTTCCCTCATCTTACTTGTGAAAGTTAATACTTCTCAAATTGATCTCATAATCGTAATTCTTTTATTTCGAAATATTAATTTACGATTTTTAATGGTTACCTATCGAGCTTTCCAATATAATTTCTTAGTTAGCGTAATGCTACATGAATTTTTGATTTTAAAAATTATAATCAAAAATTCATGTGTTTAAACTTATTTATCTTGCGTTTTATTACCAATATAAAAAAAATAGTTGCAAAAGTTTGCTTAATAAAAATAATATTATAACTTTGGTTTTAACATTATTTAACACATGAAGTTAAACAAATATTTTTAAAATATTTGAAATCTGCCATATTGAAAAGCACCCAAGCGCTATACAATCGTATTTCTTTTAAATATTAAACTTGACAAATAGTCACATGCATGAGACAAAATGCAATCGATTGCGTAAAAGCGATTAGTGACGAAATCTATTAGAAAGATTAAAATATTGATTTATAGTTGTTTAGTAAACGAAATTACTTAACTAAAGTCTTTTTTTATGACTTTACACATTTAAATAAATATAAATATATGAAACAAACATTACTCAGTTTTGTGGTGGGTAGTATGATTCTGACATCGGTCGCTTTTGCTCAAGAGAAAAAGGTTGCTGGTCGCGTTGTAGGCGCTGATGGCAAGCCATTAGTTGGAGTGACAATAGTTGTAAAGGGGTCAAATCAAGCTACTCAAACCGATTCAAATGGAAACTATTCTTTTTCTGTACCTACGGGAAAGATAATCGTTTTTAAATCCTTAGGATATGGCGAAAAGACATTAATCGTTAAAGAAGGTGCTTCAACATTTAATGTTACTTTGGAAGATTCACGAGAAGAACTTAATGAAGTTGTTGTTGTCGCTTACGGTACTGCTAAAAAAGAATCACTAACGGGTTCTGTATCATCAATAGGAGCAAAAGATTTAGAAAAAAGACCAGTAACAAATGCTTTTGCAGCTTTGGAAGGATCAGCAGCAGGTATTCAAATAAATAATACTTCGGGCATGCCTGGTGATGAGCCAAGTATCAGAATCCGCGGTTTTTCATCCTTAAATGGCTCTAATGACCCTTTATATGTAGTTGATGGTGTGCCTTTTGGTGGTGATATTTCTGATATCAATCCCAATGATGTTGAAAGTATTTCTGTATTGAAAGATGCATCTTCATCTGCTCTATACGGTAGTAGAGCAAGTAACGGTGTAATCATTATTACAACAAAAAAAGGAAAGATTGGTCGTTCTCAGGTTAATGTATCGACAGATCAAGGATTTTACTCAAGAGGAATTGCTGAATATAGCCGTGTAAATGATAGACAATTTATGGAAGCTATGTGGACAGGATACCGAAATAACCTGTTGAGCACGAACTCCAAAGCTTATCCAACAACAGAGCTAGCTAACGCTGAGGCTTCCAAGTCTTTAATTAGTAACTACCTGAAATTAAATATTTACGATAAAGAGGATAATAAATTATTTGATGAAAATGGAAAATTGGTTTCAGATGCACAAATAAAAAATGGATATCGTGACGATTTAGATTGGTTTAGTGAGGTGGATCGTGTTGGGCATCGCCAAAATTATAATATTGATGGAACTACTGCAACTGATAAAGCTAAAGTATTCTATTCTACTGGATATCTAAATGAAAAGGGATATATTAAAAATTCTGGATTAAAAAGGTTTACGGGAAGATTGAATGCTGAACTCCAAGCTAAAGATTGGTTTAAATATGGTTTCAATTTAGCTGGTTCTCACCAGATTTCGGATAGAATTAGCGGTTCCACAGATGATGCTGGTTCATTTACAAATCCTTTTAACTATGCACGTTCAATTGCACCTATTTATCCAATTCATCTACATAATGCAGATGGAGGTTATGCACCAGGTCTTTTGGGAGAAAAACAGTACGATAATGGAGAATCTACACGATTGCAATATGTGGGGCGCCACACAATTTGGGAAAATGAATTGAATAGCGATCAAACCATTAAAAATACAATGAACGGTAGAGCTTTTCTAGAATTTAAGTTTTTAAAGGATTTTACTTTTACGGTTAATGGTGATTTAAATGTACGTAACTCTGAGCGTCGTACCTATAATAACGCGATTATCGGTGATGGAGTAGGGCAGGGCCGTGCTGCAAGACGTACCTATAGATACAAGAATTATACAACCCAACAATTGTTAACTTGGAATAAAGATTTTGGCGCGCATCACATTGATGTATTGGCGGGTCATGAAAATTATTATGATAACATGAGTTACCTTTATGGGTATAAGACAGATGAAATCTTCGCTGGTAAAACTGATATGATCAACTTTACAAAGATTACTTCTTTGTATGATTATCAAGAAGATTATCGTGTAGAAAGTTACTTGTCTCGTGCTCGATACAATTATGAAGGGAAATATTTTGCGGAAGCATCTATTAGAAGAGATGGATCTTCTCGCTTTAGTGCAGATAATCGCTGGGGTAACTTTTGGTCATTAGGCGGTAGTTGGATCGTATCGAAAGAAGATTTCTTCAAGAATGCTTTAAATACAGTAAATGACCTTAAAGTAAGAGCGTCTTATGGAGAAGTAGGAAATGATGAAAGTGCAAAAAAATATGCGCATTTATCATTATATGCAATGGATCAAAATGCAAATGCAGGAGCAGTTTATAAAAGTCAGATTCCTTCGCCAGACTTAATCTGGGAAACTTCTAGCTCATTTTCTGCAGCAATCGAAGCGAAATTGTTCAAACGTGCCAACTTAAGTATCGAGTATTTCAATAAACAATCAAAAAATTTGATTTTTGATCTTAATTTACCGTTATCAGCGGGGCCTAACTCAACAAGTACTGCTGTTTCAACTGTAACTAAAAACATTGGATCAATGTCTAATAGAGGTATTGAATTAACTTTCGACGTAGATGTATTAAGAGGTGAAGGTTGGAGATGGAACGTTGGTGCTAACGCGACGTGGTTGACCAACAAAATTTTAAGTTTGCCAGAGGAAAACAGAGAAAATGGCGTTATAACTGGAAACTTTAAATGGGTTGAAGGTGGTGGACGTTATGATTTTTGGATGTTCAAATATGCTGGGGTAGACCAGATGACAGGTAAATCACTCTATTTAGCAGATACAGAAAGATTTAATGTGAATGGTTCTGCGCCTGATAAGGCGGCAATACCTGCAGCCGAACTTGTTGAAATCAATGGCAAATATTATGTTACCAATGCTTCAACTTATGGTGTAAGAGACTGGTCCGGTTCGGTTATCCCAAAAATGAGCGGTAGTTTCAATACAAACTTTGAATATAAAAATTTCAGTTTATCAGCTTTATTTACCTACGCAATTGGAGGTAAAGTTTTTGACTCATCCTACAGAGATTTAATGAGTATGTCAGGAACTCCTGGAGCTTTGCACACAGATATTATGAACTCATGGTCTGGTATGCCAGAAGGAATGACTACGACATCTGAAAATAGATTAGATCCTAATGGAATTCCAGCTATCAACTTTTCACAAAGTAATATGAATAATTTTACGAGTGACCGCTTTCTTATAGACGGATCATATCTTGTTGTGAAAAATATTGCATTTGGATACCGTTTGCCAAAGCAGTTGATCAACAGAATTGATTTATCTTCAGTAACAATAGTAGCAGGAATAGAAAATTTGGCTACAATGACAAAGCGTAAAGGTATGAACCCACAACAACAATGGAACGGTATAAGTACAAATGCTTGGGTTACTCCTCGTACTGTATCTTTTGGTGTAAAAGTTGGACTATAAGAATTTAAACAATGAAAAAAATTAATTATATAAAGTTATTATTATTAGGAGTTGTCTCTCTTTCGTCTTGTAGTAAAGATTATTTAGATACACGTCCTACAGACTCTGTAGAGAAATCTGAAGTTTTTGCAACCACAAAAAGTGCTAAAGTTGCTGTAAATGGTCTTGCCAAGATGATGACACAACAATATTTAAGTAGTCAAGGTTTCAATGGTGAGGGCACAATAAAGATGTACTACGGTAACTACCCAGGTAACAATTTTTTTGTCAATCTAAGTGGTTGGGCTGATATCATTAACTCCAATTATAATCAGAACTTAACGAGTATCTATTTATATTATCCTTGGTATTATTACTATAAATTAATTTCGAACGCAAATGAAATTGTATTAAATATTGATGGTGCAGAGGGGCCAGTTGCAGAAAAACAATTTATAAAAGCTCAAGCTTTAACCTTTAGAGCATACAGCTTCATGATGTTAGCTCAAATTTATGGTAATAGATGGAGTGATTCAAACAATGGACAAACTGGCGGCTTAGTTTTAAGAACAGATGTGTCTACGGGTGATATGCCATTGTCCACTCTTGGACAGACTTATGATTTAATTTATAAGGATTTAAGCGATGCGATATCCATGTACGATGAGTCAAAATTAAACCGCGAATCAGGGAAGAACTTTCAGGTTAATAAAGATGTCGCTTATGCTATTTATGCAAGAGCAGCTTTGAATAAACAAGATTATGTAAATGCTGAAAAATTTGCTATTCTCGCTCGCGAAAATTATAAATTGATGAATAATGATGAATATAAGAGCGGATTTTATGATCCAAATGGAGAATGGATTTGGAGTAGTTATGGTGCGGCAGATGAAACATTATTCTTTTACTCATTCCAATCCTATATAGCTTATAATTCAACTGCTAGTGCTGCTAGAACAACACCAAAAATTATCAGTAGAGAGCTTTTTGATAAAATCCCTGTTTCTGATATCAGAAGAGATCTATTTTTGGATCCTAAAGGTGAGGCATATACAACAGCGACTGGTATTGCAGGTCCTGAAATGAAAGCTAGAGCGTTTCGTACATTTCCAGATTTACAATCTACAGCGGTTCCTTATGCTTATATGAATTTTAAATTTAAAGCAAAAGATCTTCCTGGTGTAGGTAATCTGAATCACTTTAGAGCTGCTGAGATGTACTTGATTGAAGCTGAAGCTAAATATTTCCAAAATAAGCCGGCAACTGCGGTTCAAGCTACTTTGAATGAATTAAATTCTTCTTCTGGTAGAGATGCAAAGTATAATTGTACAAAAACAGGTGCAGAATTATTAAAGGAAATCAAATTATATCGCGCAATTGAGCTTTGGGGTGAAGGATTTGACTGGTTTGATATGAAAAGATGGGGTGATCCGATCATTCGAAACGCGCATGCAAATGGAGGAAATTTCTTGACGTCATTAGCCGTTACCATCAATCCTCAAGATAAAAATAAATGGACATGGTCTATTCCATTAAGAGAGTCAGACTATAATAAAGGCTTAGAATAAATATTACTATTAAAGCCTTGATTCAATTCAAAGCCTCCAAGAAGATTTAAGCTTTTTGGAGGCTTTTTTTATGAATATAATTTAATATTATAATATAACTGTTTATCAAGTCGTCATTGAGAATTATTTAATTCAAAATCGAGTAGCTTATTCCTTTTTTCGTATATTGTCTATACCAATATAGACTTTCATGAAAATAGGCCTCCTATTGTTGACATGTTTGCTTTTCCAAGTTGCTTTTGGGCAATCAGGATTCGTTTTGCATAAAAACAAGAAGCTAAGTTTCCCATTTATATTTGTACATAATCTCGTTATAATACCTGTAGAGGTAAATGGTTTTATGATGAATTTTCTGCTCGACACTGGAGTAAAAGAAACAATGGTCTTTGGAAAATCTCTAGGTGAAGTCGATAGTACAATCTTTAAAAATAAGTTTCAGGGTCTGGGGCGGAATACCGGTGTTGACGGTATTTTAGCGATCAATAATCATGTGGTGGTTGGTAAAAAAATGGAAGATATCGATCATCCTATTTTTATATTAGATAATGAACATATTGATATTTCATCACGTATAGGCGTAGAGGTAAACGGTATATTGGGAAGTCGTTTTTTTACTGATCATAAGATTGCATTTGATTTCATAAAAAAGCGAATAACGGTGTATCCCACCGATAGCAATCCAAAATCATGGTCCAAAATGACATCCTTACCATTGGAGATAATTTCAAGTCGCCCCTATGTTGCGATCAAAATACAGCAGAATGAAGGCGAGATCGACGGTAAAGCACTTATTGATATGGGAAATAGTGATGCTGTTTTATTATTAAAAGATAAAATACAAAATTATCAAGTTCGCGCACCTTTTATAGAAGACTATATCGGTCAGGGTTTCAACGGAGAAATTTATGGACTCCGCAATCGAATCAAGAAATTGTCTTTAGGTCCGTTTACTATGTCATATCCTTTAGTCGCTTATCCGGAATTGGAATCTATACAAAATGCAAAGATGATCAATGATAGGATAGGTTCAGTTGGTAATGAACTGTTGAGACGTTTTAAAATTATTTTTGATTACCCCAATAATCAACTTTATCTAAGTAAAAATAAAAATTTTGATAAATTCTATTATCTCAATATGAGTGGTCTAGAGATTATCCATGATGGTGTCAAATGGGAAAAGGAAGAAGTTCCGGTTGCCTTGAAGAAGGATGGTAGTAAGGAAGTTAATTTCGATAATAAGGTCCAATTTAAGTTTGTTTTGAAAACACTTTTTAAAATTGATATGGTCAGACCAAATTCACCTGCTCAATTGGTTGGGATTATGAAAGATGATAAAATTCTCGTTATAAATGGTAAAAAGGCAACTTCGTACTCACTGGAGGATTTAACAAACTTAATGAAATCGGAAGATGGAAAAGAGATCGTAATGAAAATAGAAAGAAATGGTGAAAAAAAGGATTTTCGATTTATTTTGAAAGATCCTCTTCCTTTTGATCATGATTAGTTTACTTTTAGCAAGTTCATAAAGAAATTCCCATTTCTTACTCTAATTATGCTCATCTCGTAATTAACCAAAATTAACGACTCGCTATTTTTTGCTATGTAAACATCTTGTTAGGTAATTGTAAGCGCTACTTTAAATCAGCCTAATACTTGGATCTCTGTGTAAATATCTTGTTATACAGACATTCGTTATGAATTGGTATTGTTTAATATTGATTAACTTTATCGAGTAATTTTTAATATTAATAAACCAAAATCAAGCCTTTTACCTTTTTTGATTCATTTATAAGTGAAATTTGTATGATTTAAGAATGACAGCAATCAAAAATGAATACTGTATTTCTAAAAGCTTTACTACTTTTAAAACCTAAAGTAGGAGCTAAATGATACAGATAGCAACTAGTAATGATTACTAAAACAATTGTATTATAATGAAAAAGAACCTTATTTTTTTAATTGCCCTATTTTTTGCACAAACCATTAGTCAAGCGCAGACTGGAAAAATCAAACACGTTGTGCTGGTTGGTTTTGATGGATTAGGTGCTTATGCAATCCCAAAAGCTGAAATGCCCACTTTGGAACAAATGATGAAAGATGGAAGCTATAGCCTTCACGTCAGAACAGTATTGCCTTCATCAAGTGCGGTGAATTGGGCATCTATGTTGATGGGAGCTGGTCCAACAATGCATGGTTTTACAGAGTGGGGAAGTAAGACGCCCGAAATCCCAGCGATAAAAACAACGAAGACTGGTCTATTTCCTTCAATTTTTAATGCAGTAGCATCTAAAAACCCTAAGGCTACTTTTGCAGTGATACACAGTTGGCCAGGTATCGGTTACCTCATTGATAAAAATATTGTCCAACAAGTGTATAATATGGAAGACAACGAGGATAAGACATTAGAAAAGGCAATTGAAGTTATAAAAAGAGATAAACCAACGCTTACTTTTGTGCATTTTGATCAACCTGATGGTGTAGGACATAACATTGGACATAATACTCCGGAATATTATGCAGAACTGAAAAATGTAGACCGTAGAATTACGCAATTGCAACAAGCTGTTAAAGAAGCAGGAATAGAGAAAGAAACTATTTTTGTCATCTCAGCTGATCACGGCGGTATTGACAAAGGACATGGAGGTAAATCGTTAGCTGAAGTTGAAATACCTTTTATCATGACTGGTCCAGGTGTACCAAAAGGACAGCAGGTAAATCAACCAATGTTAATTTATGATATTGCACCTACATTGACCTGGTTATTGGGAGCAGAGCAAGATGAGGCTTGGAGAGGTAAGCCCATTAAAGTTTTTCAAAAATAAGGATTAAGATCACGTTCAGATTTGAGTACAAATTTGAACTCTTTTAAGTTTAATTACAATAGTAAAAAAACCATTTATTGCCATGTTTAAATATTTTCTAACAGCTATTTCTTTTCTAGTACTTATCACTTCCTGTAGGGTAAGCAATCATCCAAAGTCACATCCCTATGTGTACATTCAAAGCGACGCTCGTGAAGCTAAAAAATGGAAATTGGTTTGGGAAGATCAATTTAATGAAACCTCCATTGATACGACAAAATGGACAAGAATTTCTGCAGGTAGCGCCGATTGGAATCGCCATATGAGTACAGACGATGCCTGTTTTGCAATGGAAGATGGTAAACTGATTTTGAAGGGAATTAATAATACTGATCTGACAAAAGATCCCCGTCCATTTCTGACAGGAGGAATTTGGAGTAAAGGAAAATTCGCTTTTCAATATGGGCGAGTGGAGATCCGTGCGAAACTTGGGAGTGCTCAAGGTGCATGGCCAGCTATGTGGATGTTAGCGGAATTAGATAAATATGGAAAATATCCAAAAAATGGAGAAATCGATATTATGGAACATTTAAATTCTGATTCCATCATCTACCAAACAACACACTCCTATTATACCTTAGATTTAGGACAAAAAACAAATCCTCAACACGGCGGAACAGCTAAGATCAATGCAGGTGATTATAATGTATATGGTATAAGCTGGTATCCTGATCGAATTGTATTCCAGTTAAATGGTAAAGATACGTTTACATATCCTCGCATAGAAGGGGTTGATAAATCACAATGGCCATATGATCAGCCTTTCTTTCTATTAATTGATCAACAATTAGGCGGTAGTTGGGTTGGAAAAGTCGATCAGAAACAACTGCCAGTTGAAATGATCATTGACTGGGTTAAGGTTTATCAATAACCTATCTCAAAGATCAGATTTAATAGTACCAATGAGTAGCTTTATTTTTAGCTGACAAAAAGTTAAAATAATTAGGTTCATTACAAACAAAACAACTTTAAAAGTTAATATACGATAAACTGTAAAATGAAAAAAAAGTATTATCTATTGACATCCTTATTGGCACTAGGGATGGGTGTTGCAAATGCACAGTATAAAGGTCATATCTTTATCGATTCGAATGGAAATGGTAAGTTCGACAGTGGCGAACGTACTGTTGAGCATGCTGTTGTTTCCGATGGTTATCAGGTTTTGAAAACAGATGCAAATGGACAGTTCGAAATACCAGCAAATCCTGCAGCACGATTTGTATTTGTAACTGCTCCGGCTGGTTTCAAGCCTGCAAAAAGTCATTTTTTAAAAATAAGTCCTGACCGTAAAGAGTATTCAATGGGACTTATTGAGGATACTTCTCAAGATCCGGATGTTTTAAATTTTATTCAAATAACAGATACCGAAACATATTTGTATGGTCCATGGATTGAGAATGTCCGTAAATATGCTGCAAATCAAAAAAGTTCTTTGATTATGCATACCGGTGATATCTGTTATGAACCAGGCATGCGTTTTCATGCGCAGCAAGTAAATAGCCAACTGATGGGCTTACCTGTTTATTATGCTGTTGGCAATCATGATCTCGTAAAAGGAGAATATGGTGAAAAATTGTTTGAAGATTTGTTTGGTCCGACCTATTATTCTTTTGATGCCGGTCCTGCACACTTTGTTGTTACGCCGATGTGGGGAGGCGATTATAAACCAAGTTATACAAGAGATCAAGTTATCGCATGGTTGAAGAAGGATCTAGAATTGAAGGATAAGAATAAACCGGTTATTTTTATTAATCACGATTTTGATATCGGACCTGACTTTATTCTAAAGGGAAAGACTGAGGAAATCGATTTAAAGAAATATAAATTAAAAGCGTGGTTATTCGGTCACTGGCATAATAACTATTCTTTTGTTAATGCAAGCAGCGGTGTTCGTGTTATTAGTACAAATGCACCTAATAAGGGGGGGATCGATCATGCTGTTGGCCAGTTTCTGCATATTAAAGTTACTAAAGATGGTGTTGAAGATGTTGCTCCAAAATACAGTAATTTGTTTGATCATATTCAATTGATAGATCCGGCATTACAAAGCACTGAAAAAGGGAAAATTCCTTTCCGTGCGCAAGTATACGATAGTAATCGAGATGTAGCATCTGTCCACGTGCGAGTACTTGATAGTAAAGGCAATCAAGTAGCCTATGCACCGTTTAAACCATTATCAGATTGGTCATGGGAGACAGAACCTCTTATGAATGTAAGTAATAAAACATGTACTGCTTTTATTGAAGTCAATTACAATGATGGTACCCAGGCAACCAAAAAAGAAACTTTTGGAGTGAATGATAAAGCAAATCAGCTTCAACTTAAATGGACTGGAAACTTAGGTGGAAACACTTGGAAAGTGAGTCCATTACTTGTAGAAGGTCTCGTTTTGGGAGCAACTTTTGATGATGGTGGAAATGGTAAGTCCCAAATTGTAGCTTTAGACGAAAAGTCAGGAAAGACTAAATGGACTTTTTCAACAGCTAATTCCATCAAACAGAAACTCCGTTATGAAAATGGCATTGTTGCGGCAACTGATGTGGCAGGAAATGCCTACGCTGTGGATGCTAAAACTGGGAAGCTGATTTGGAAGAAAGAATTAAGCCAGGGACGATTACCAAGTTATGTTACAGCCGGAGCAATTTATGAAGGAGTATACTATACTGGTTACGGTTCTTATCTGACCGCTTTAGATTTAAAGACTGGTCAAGAGCTATGGAGAAATCAGGATTGGAATGGGGGAGAGGCAATGCCAGGAGAGATCATAGTAACCAAAGATCAGTTGTTTACAGGAGCTAATTGGAACAGTTTATTTGCTCATGACCGCAAGACAGGTAAATTGATGTGGAAGAAAAATGAGGATGGTCTACGTTTTAGAAGTGGTGGAGTTGCGGTAGTAGGTAATGAAGTATATGCAACTGGATTAAATACGGTATTTGTGCTAGATAGATTATCAGGAAACGTTTTACGAAAAAAGACACTTGATTATGATTTCAAAGTAATGGCAACGCCTGTAATAAGTGGCGAACAATTATTACTATCGACTTCGGATAAAGGAATTGTTGCTTTGGATAAGAATACGCTGAATGAAAAATGGAATTTCACAACTGGAGAGGCTTTAATCTATACCTCATCGTATAGTTCACCCGATCAAAATAAGTTAGTTGCAACTGTAGAGGCAGCTCCGCAGCAAGTTGGAACTGACTTTGTATTTGGTGCGTCGGATGGATTTCTTTACCGTCTAGATCCACAGGGCAAATTAAAATATAAAATTAATTTAGGTGCTCCAATTTTAGCAGAGGTGCTTGTAAAAGATGATTTACTTTATGTGACAGATTTTGCTG
Organism: Sphingobacterium sp. B16(2022); assembly: GCF_012030425.1. GTDB lineage: Bacteria > Bacteroidota > Bacteroidia > Sphingobacteriales > Sphingobacteriaceae > Sphingobacterium > Sphingobacterium anhuiense. The sequence goes on from NZ_JAAUVN010000007.1 coordinate 180,419, forward strand.
GAAACGTATATAGTTTTCAACATTAACTAACACATTTTTGATTTTTGAAAAGGCCAACCATCAGTTCGTCTTTTCTTGTTTTAAATCTTTATTAAAATTTGCCAAATAAAAACTCTCATACAACATTTAGAGTTTAGCAAATAATAAAATAGCACATCATAGGTATTTGTAAATACGAAACAAACACTATTTATGCTTTACGACTTTTGCAACATAAGAAATTGTTAACATATGCTATGAAACTTTCTTGTGCAAAATTTTCATTCAAGTTTGAAAGCTGATAAAACTTGGAAATGATTATACTTTTTACTAATTTATGGTTGTGCTATAATATTAATTGTTTTTGTGATAATAAAAACTTAATATGCATCAGGGTAATTATTTGTGTACTTTTGAGGTTAATTATGGAAGATAATACAATATTTAAGATCAGTAATAAAATTAAGGAAATCCGCAAGATTAACGGGGTTACCATTCAAGAAATAGCCCATAAAGCTGGTGTCAGTAAAGGGTTGATTTCTCAGATTGAAAATAACCGAACAGTTCCTTCTTTATTTGTTTTGATCAATATCATCAATGCACTTGATGTGGATTTAAATGAATTTTTTAAAGACTTTAATTCCGATAGTACATTGGGACCCATTATCGTCAAAAGGAAAGAAAATTACGAAGAGTTTGAAAAGGAACAAGCAATTGGATTTCATTATAAGCGAATATTAACCTCTTCTATTGATAGCTCTACTTTAGACATAGTCTTATTGGAACTTCTTCCAGATGCTAAACGGCCTATGGTGGAGACTGAAGCCTTTGAATATAAGTATATTTTGAGTGGTCAGGTTGAATATGTATTTAGGGATCAGGTTATTGTCCTTAATGAAGGTGATTCTATTTTCTTTAATGGACGTCTATCGCATACACCGCGAAACATCGGAAAAGATAAAGCAATCATGTTAATTGTTTACTTTTTTGAGCAGAACAAAAAATAGCGAACTCATTTAAGATCATATTATAGACTTTCTCCCATAGAAAGTCTTTTTTTGTTTTAGGCTTAATTCAATTTATTTCTATATTTGTTTACAAATACTTAACAGAAGTTTAGTAATGTGTTAATCTTTGAAGTTTACTTTTGGTTGTGGAAAAAAATCACATTTACCAAATGTCTAAATAATGGAATTAACGCAAAGATTTAAACAACGTATTAGTCAACTGGATGAACGCTCTGTTGCCATGATATTGGCACTTACAGCATTTCTTTGCTATACCTGTATGTATTCATTTAGAAAATCTTTTACTGCCGCATCTTATGATGATGCTTCAGTATGGGGAATCAATTATAAAGTCTGTTTAGTTATTACTCAGATGGTCGGGTACATGTTCTCTAAATTTTATGGTATAAAATTTATTGCAGAAAGTAAGCAAAAGAATCGTGGACGCTATCTGATTATATTGATTTGTATTTCGTGGTTAAGTTTGTTAGCATTTGCTTGGTGTCCACGTCCTTGGAATATTATTTTTCTTTTATTGAATGGATTTCCTTTAGGTATGGTGTGGGGTTTGGTTTTTAGTTATCTGGAAGGTAGACGTTATACAGAAATAATGGGAGCAGTTATGGCTGTCAGTTTGATTTTTGCTTCAGGTTTGATTAAAACAGTGGGACGTTGGTTAATGGCTACTTTTCCAATTGATGAGTATTGGATGCCCTTTTGTACAGGTTTTTTATTCTTACTTCCTTTTATCGGTTGTGTCTGGTTGTTAGAGCACGCACCGGGACCAACAGAACAGGATAAAGCCTTGAGAACAGAACGAGTAGCGATGGATAGTACTAGTCGAAAAGCGTTTTTTAAAATGTTTAAACCTGGAATTTTGCTCACTGTTGTTATTTATACCATGTTGACAATTATCAGGGATGTTCGAGATAATTTTGAAATTGAAATCTGGGAAATGCTGCATGTAAAAGGCAATGGCATTTTTGCAAAAGTTGACGGTATAATTGCTTTGATTGTATTGGTACTGGTGGCATTGTTGATTGTGGTGAAAGATAATTTAAAAGCATTTAAATTGATTCACATGTTGATTATAGTAGGTTTTCTTATAGCAGGTGGTTCTACTTATCTTTTTAGCCATCAACTTATCGATGGATTAAGTTGGATGTTGCTGGTAGGGCTTGGTCTTTATTTAGCATATATCCCGTACAACGCCATCTTTTTTGAAAGGATGATTGCTACATACAAAATGAAAAGCAATATAGGTTTTGTCATGTACTTGGCAGATTCGATCGGATATTTAGGCAGCTTTATAGTTTTACTGAATAAGGAGTTATTACCTAATTCCGTGACGTGGGGAAGTTATTTCATACAATTGGTTTTTTTCGCATCTATCATCGGTGGGGGATTATCCTTACTATCTTTATATTATTTTGCGCGTAAAAAAGAAGCGATGGATAAACAGGAACAGGAGGAAGAGAAACCCTGGTGTGTGAATAGTAGTGATGTTCAAATAAGTTAATAAAAATACATAAAATGAATTTGAGTAAATATGATCTAATCGTAGTGGGAGGAGGAATCTTAGGAACTTTCCATGCCTACCATGCTTTGGTAAAAGGATTACGCGTTCTACAATTGGAGAAAGATAATTATCCGGTAAGCTCAACGGTACGCAATTTTGGACAGGTTGTGCCATCAGGGATGTCTGGAAAATGGTTTGATTATGGTGTTAGAGGTTTAGAAATCTATAAGTCCATTCAAAATGAAATGGATATTTCTGTTCGCAATAATGGCAGTATCTATATTGCATCCGACGCAGATGAAGTACAGATGCTGCATGAATTAAGTGCACATTATAAGCAGGTTGGATATGCGCATGAGCTATGGTCAAAAGAACAGATCTTACAGACCTATCCTATGATGAAGGACACGTATGTAAAAGAGGCTATTGTTTTTAAACAAGAGGTTAGCGTTGAACCAGATTTAATGATCCATCGCTTACATGCTTATATGCAGACTAAGTTTGAGCAGTATACATTAAAATATGATACAACTGTGATGGCTTGCGAGGATTATGCTGACTTTGTTAAAGTGACAACGAGTGATATGCAACTATTCGATGCTGATAAGGTTATCATATGCAATGGATATGAATTCAAGATTCTTTATAGATCATTATTTGACGATAGTGGTTTGAAGATCAGTAAACTTCAGATGATGCGTACAAAGCCGATGAAAGATCTGCATTTACCAGGAAATATTTTAACAGGGCTTACGACAAGACGTTATGAAAGTTTCGAAGAATATTGTCCATCTTTCCATCAAATAAAAGTGCCTGAACACTATAAAGAATTGCGTGAACAAGGAATACATATCTTATTTAAGCAAGCCATAGATGGCAGTATCATTGTTGGAGATTCACATGAATATGCACAAGGTAATCAACTGGATGAATTAGGATTTGCTATTAATTCAAAGATTAATGATCTCATGTTGAATGAAGCGAATCGTATTATCACTATGGATCAGTCTATGATTGCAAGCTCATGGGCTGGATTTTATGCTCAGCATGACAATGATATTTTAGAAGTGGATGTAAGTGAGCGTATTCATGTACGTACCGGAATCGGCGGAAAAGGTATGACAGCCAGTGCTGGTTATGCCGAGAAAAGCATTGCAGCGATCTTTGCATAAAAGCAAAAAATATAAGGTAGTTTTAGAGGCTTAGCATTTCGTTGCTAGGCTTTTTTTATAAAATCAAATTGAATATTGGCTTGATATCAAATATGGATTTTTATGGTACAAATAATAATATTAACTCTTTTTAAAGATATAGTTGATAATTTTTTCTTTTATAGCTATAAAATGATACATTTAGGGAATTAAAAAGAAGTTAACCAATTATAATGAAAAATAAGTTAGGCTATAGATTGCTTTGGGAACGTGTGCGGAATGGTGATGAACAAGCGTTTTTTGATTTATATGCCGCATTATTTAACGAATTGGTGAATTTTGGTATTCGTACATGTGGAGATGCTGATCTGGCGAGTGAAGCAACAGATGAAATTTTCGTTACCATTTGGGAAAAACGAGATCGCCTTGATCGAGTAGAAAATGTGCAGGCATACCTCATTACATTTTTAAAAAGAAAAATTCTTCGACTCTTAGAAAAACAACATAAAATACAAACTGCTTTGCGACATGTGAAAGCAGAAGATGATTGGATAGAAATGCCATATGAAGAATTTATTATTAAGGTACAAACAAATGAATGGATTCAGATTCGATTAAAAGAAGCACTAGAAAAATTAAGTTTTCGGCAAAAACAACTCATTCATCTTAAATTTTTTGAAGGATATTCCTACGAAAAAATAGCAGAAACCACTCAGATGACGGTGAAAACTGCTTATAATACGTTGTACGATGCCTTAAAAGTACTACGTCAAGAATTAAAAGATTTGTAAATTAGCATAATACGTGTATTTTATTTAATTGATTTACAGTTATTTGTGTTTTATTTTAAAATTTCTTTAGGAAAAAAGTACAATCCTCTGCACTCTATAATAAAGACCTAAAGAATGAGCCAAAAAGATTACAACAATATTGAAGACTTTTTAATAGATGATACTTTCCAGAAGTATTGTTCTGGAGAAAATAAATCTTGCATACAATATTGGGAGCAGTATATTGTCAATCATCCTGAGCAGTTAGAAACGATTCAACATGCTAAAAGATTATATCAAGTTCTTGTAGGCAACAAACCTGCTGTTAATGAAAGGTTAGAGCATATGAAAGCGCGCCTTAAAGAGGAGAAAAATGAACTTTCTATTTTTTCTTGGCATCTCTCTCACTTATTTCGTATTGCTGCAGTTCTCGCCCTTTTCGGTTTCGCTTACTTTTGGTATACACAATTTTATTCTAAAAGAATTGAGCCGTTGGATCAATTTGTAGCTGCCCAGATATTCGAAACTAAAAAAGGAGAGAAGAAAACATTTGATTTGCCAGATGGCACCACAATAACATTAAATTCTGATAGTAAACTGGAACTTGATAAGGATTTTAATGATCATGCACGACATGTCTATCTAACTGGAGAAGGCTTTTTTGAAGTTAAAAAAGATAAAGAGAAGCCCTTTGTCGTTTACGCGAATGATTTTGATATTTCTGTCCTTGGAACAACTTTCAATGTGAAATCCTATCCTAATGATGGAACATCTGAAGCTTTTTTAGTGGAGGGATTAATTGAGATGCGGAGTAAGGGAATTAATGAGAACTCCATGATTATCAAGCCTAATCAGAAAATTATCTTATATAAAAATCAATTTATTGAGGCTAAAAAAGACCCCGCCGTTAAAAAGGAAGCGTTAAAAAGCAACGTTAAGGAAATCAAAATTCAAGATTTTTCAGTAGATGAACCTGCCGTCAGTTCTAAGGAGATTGCCTGGAAAGATAATCGATTAGAAATCATGGACCAAGATTTTGAATCATTGCGACATACCTTAGAACGATGGTACGATGTGGATATAGAGATTAAAAATAGAAATCTTGAAGATTATCGATTTACAGCGACTTTTTCAAAAGAAAATATAAACCAAGTATTAAATGCATTACAAAAAGTAGAACCTTTTAATTATGAGATATATGGAAGAAAAATAACCATTTACTAAAAAAAATAGGATGGCGGACCAACGCCATCCTTGAAAAAAAGATTAATTCTTAAGCAGCAATTCTGGAAAAACGTGCTGCTCTTTATTGAATTTTAAACCTAATACTAAAGTATGATAAAAAATTGCTTATTGCAAATGCGTAATGGCTACATTGTGCATTTTAGATTCATTATACGGATGAAACTAACCTTGATTATGAGTGCATTTGTCGTAATGAATGTTTCGGCTAATGTTTATTCCCAACAAAAAGTATCGCTTGATGTCCAAAAAACAAAATTGAGCAGAGTACTTAAAATGATTGAAGAAAAAAGTGACTATTACTTCGTCTATGGCTCAAGTAACGACAATCTGAATAAGGAGGTTTCCATGCAGATTGAGAATGGACGAGTTACGGATATTTTAGCCAAATTATTTAATAAGACTGGCCTTACATATAGTATCTCAAACGAGGGTTTGGTGGTTGTCAGCCAGCAACAGAATAAAGTTTATGAAGGTATTGTAACAGATGAAAAAGGCAACCCACTCGTGGGAGCTACAGTTCGTGTTAAAGGTTCTGCAGTCGCAAGAGCTACTGACTTAAACGGTAAGTTCTCCATTAACGCACTGACGGGAAATACACTTGTCATTTCATTTGCTGGTTATAATTCAGAGGAGCCGGTTCTGGGTAATGATACTTCTATTAAAATCGTTTTGACGGAAGATAATCGTATGCTGAATGAAGTTGTTGTGACTGCGTTGGGTATGAAAAAAGAGAAACGCTCTTTAGGTTATTCGGTTACTCAGGTTCAAGGTGAATCGTTGACGCAAGCGCGTGAAAATAATGTTGTAAATGCCTTAGTTGGGAAGGTTGCTGGTTTGGATATCGGTAGTACTTCTGGGGGAGCGGGAGCTGCGACGAATGTAACGATTCGTGGTATTTCCAGTATAAGTCAGACGAATCAACCGTTATATGTTATTAATGGTATTCCCATGGAAAATAAACCTGTAGGTGTTGGAAATGCCAATTCAAAAGGTAATTCTGGAAGCCAGTGGGACAATGCACCCGATTTAGGGGACGCGATCAGTAATATTAACCCAGATGATATTGAAAGTATTTCCGTATTAAAAGGAGCTGCGGCTTCAGCATTGTATGGTGCACGTGCTAAAGCAGGTGTAATTTTGATCACAACTAAATCTGGAAAAGGTAATTCAATTGATTTCAATAGTAACTTTGTTGGAGAACAAATAATTGACCAAACTGATTGGCAAACAATCTATGGGCAAGGGGCTAGTGGTGTAAAACCAAATAGTCAAAAAGCAGCAGCTCAAGTCGGTAGTTCCAGTTGGGGAGCAAAATTAGATGGTACACCTGTTGTTCAATTTGATGGTAAAGAAAGACCATATTCTTTACAAAAGGGGAATTTAGATCGTTTTTATAGATCAGGTAGTACTTGGACCAATACGCTTGCTCTAAACAAGAGCTTCGATGGTGGCTCGATCCGTTTATCAGCATCTGATGTTAAAAATAAATCGGTAGTTCCTAATTCTGGTTTAGATAGGCAGTCATTTAATCTGGCAGGTATGTTTGAGCCGATCAAAAGGTTGACGATTGACGCTCGTGTTAATTTGATCTATGAGCAGGTGAAAAATAGACCCATGCTTTCGGACGGTGCAGGGAATGCTAATTTTAATGCAATGTTTATTCCAACAAGTGTCAATGTAGATGACTTAAAACCGTGGAAAGATGAGCATGGTAATGAGGTTGCGTTCAATACAGGAAATGTATATGCTACTAATCCATGGTTTGCCGCTTATGAATTTCAAAATAATACAAAGCGTGATCGCTCAATAAGTTCAATAGCCGCAAAATATACGTTTATTAATGGCTTATTTATCCAAGGACGCGCAGGTAGGGATGGCTATAACGATCAATATACAAATGTATTGCCTACAGGTACAGCTTATTACGCTACTGGTAAGATTAGTGAACAGAATACAAAATTTGTTGACATTAATACAGACATATTACTTGGTAAATCATTTCAATTTGGAGATTATTCGATAACTCCCAATGTTGGAGCTGCATACCGTAATACTGAATCTCAACAGACAACCAATAACGGAGTAGATTTTGCCGTTCCATTTGTTTATACAATAAGTAATGCATTAAATAAATCGATCGCTTTGGGTTATTATCAAAATGAGATGCAGTCGGTTTATGGTACAATGGAGTTTGCTTACAAAGATGTTCTTTACTTAAATGGAAGTTTGCGGTCAGATTGGTTCTCAACTTTGGCTTCCCCTGGCAAGGATAATAAATTAAATTCTGTATATCCGTCGATCTCTACATCATTTATTTTTTCTGAATATTTAAAACCATCATGGTTAAGTTTCGGTAAGTTAAGAGCAGGTTTTGCACAAGTAGGACAAGCTACAGATCCTTTTCAAACCATGTTGACTTACGGATTAAGGAGCGAGTCTTTACAGGGTAAACCTCTTGGAATTATTTCAAATGTTAACATTCCAAATTCTTCGCTATTACCATCTACAGCAAAAGAACTTGAAATTGGTACAGAATTACGTCTTTTTAATGATCGTGTAAATTTGGATTTGACATGGTATAATAAAAAATCGAAAAATGAGATTACTTATGTAAAGGTTGCAACTACTTCAGGATATTCTGCAGCAGTTTTAAATGCTGGTGAAATGCAAAATCAGGGATTTGAAGCTTTACTTTCTGCGACAATTATTAAGAATGATCACTTTAAATGGGTGTCAACTTTAAATGGATCTTTTAATGATAATAAAGTACTTTCTTTAGCGGATGGTATTGATGAGAGTAATCCATTAACGATTGCAACTTCTCGTTCAGGAGTAGGTTTTACGTCAATAATAGTCGGTAAATCTATTCATCAGGTAATGGCTTTTGATAATAAATACGATGCAAATGGGAATATCGTTTTACTGGATGATGATGCGAAATCACCTGCGCGAGGTGATTTGGAAGCCTATGGGTCTGCTATGAATAAATGGTTTGCAGGCTGGAATAATGAATTCAGTTATAAAAATTTAAATGTTTCGTTCTTGATTGATGGAAAATGGGGCGGTAAATTGTTTTCAGCAACTAATTATTATGGATACATCAATGGATTACATCAAGCAACATTGGATAATCGTGAATCTTTAGGGACAAATGCAGCGGCCTATTATACGAATGTTGCAAATAACGTTTCAAAAAACTTTGTTCAAAGTTCAGATTTTATAAAATTGAGACAAGTTGTAATTGGTTATAATTTCCCTGTTAAAATGTTCAATAATAGAATTAAATCCCTTAATGTTAGTGCTGTAGGCCGTAACTTATTTGTGCTGATGAAGAAAACGGATAATATTGATCCTGAATCAAGTTACAATGCAACATTTCCTGGTTTGGAGTTAGGTGGAGTACCTGCAGTACGGACGTTTGGTGCTAATTTAAGTGTTAAATTTTAATGAAGTTTACAATGAGAAAAATATTTAAACCAATTATATCGGGTTTAGCAGTTACACTATTGCTAAGTGCAGGAAGTTGTACAAAAGATTTTGAAAAAATCAACACGGATCCCAATGCATATACGAATGAGAATTTTAATCCTAATTATTTGTTATCAACGTCACAGTTGACCTATACAGGAAGTACCGATTTCGCTTACGATACTTGGAGAGCAAATTTAATTTATGCGTCTACAATGATGCAAGGTTTTTCTACAGTGGTGAGTTATTGGGCTGGAGATAAATATATTTTAAATGAAGCATATACAACGGCTTATTGGGGTACATCTGCTGTCGGCGCTTATTCTGAGCAAGTGCGCAATATTGCTGATCTGGTATACAATACAAAAGGAAAACCGGAATATAACAATTTGCATCAAATAGCAAGAATCTGGAAAGCTTTAATTTTTGCAAGACTGACAGATTTGTATGGAGATATTCCTTATTCAGAAGCAGGTCTGGGTTATCATGATAAAATATATACACCAAAATATGATAAGCAACAAGATATTTATAATGATCTTTTAAAGGAAGTAGATGAAGCTACCAATGCATTAACAGCTTCTAGTGAGAATTTAGTCGGAGATGTAATTTATAGAGGTGATATTAATAAATGGAAGAAGTTTGGAAATTCATTTATATTACGTCTAGCAATGCGTCTAATTAAGGTCGATGAAAACAAAGCAAAAGAATATGCGAATAAAGTTATTAATAAGACCATGACGTCTAATGATGACAATGCTTATCTAAAACATGAAACTTCTGGTGCACGCGTCACTCAAAATAGAAATAGCCAAGTGTTATTAGGTGATGGAGGGCAAGAGCATTTTTATACTAAATGGTCCAAGACCTTTATCAATTTCTTGAAAAAATCAAATGATCCAAGACTGGCTAAAATAGCTGTTACTAAATTATATTTATCTGACGGGAATAAAGATCAAAATGCAAGTTTTATTACTGATCCAGCAAAACAGAAAGGAATGCCTAATGGTAAAGATTTAGGTGCTAAACCAGAATACAATATTGCAAGTGACCCGAATTTTACAAAAATGGATGAATACTCTTCGGCTCACCCTGAAATGATCAAAAGAGAGGCACCTACATTTATTCTAACATATGCTGAAACAGAACTTCTATGGGCCGAGGCAGCTCAGAGATGGAGTATTGGCGGTAGTGCATCACAGCATTATAAAAATGGAGTTAAAGCGGGACTTACATATCTAAATCAGTATAGTTCTACATTAGGGATTTCTGAAGCAGAGGCAGAAGAGTATGTTATTAAAAACCCTTTGAATACAAGTGATGCACTTAATCAAATTAATTCCCAATATTGGGCACATACTATCACAATGCTCGATTTTTATGAAACTTGGAGTAATTGGAGAAGAACAGGATATCCTATTTTAATTTCGATCGGTAATTATCCGGGAAATGCAACAGGAGGAACTATCCCGAGAAGATTTCCTTATCCGGTAATGGAAGCTGCTGAGAATCCAGAAAATTATAAAGCAGCTTCAAATGCAGTAACTGGTGGAGATAAATTAACCGGACGTGTTTGGTGGGATAAGTAATTTCTTGCATCTTTAACAGAGATCAAATGCAAGTACTTTGATCTCTGTTAAAATAAAAAACCATTTTATGAAAAACCTAATAAATCAAAAGTTAATCATTTTGTCATTTGTTGCTGCATGTTCATCATGTGCGCCAAAGTCTGATAAACCTGTGGAAAGTATACAAAATATTGCAGGAACCTATCGTTTACTTGAAAGTAAAACCATAAAAGGAACAGACACGATTCTTGCTTTTACAGATACATCAAAAACAGAGATGTTTAAGATGTTTAATGGAGATCATTTTTCTTTTTTTAATCACGATAAAGAGAAAGGGAAAGGAAAAGAACCATTATTTGTCTCGGGAGGAGGTACATATACACTAAATGGTAATAAATATAAAGAACATTTACAGTATTGCAGCATGCGCGACTGGGAAAATAATACTTTTGATTTTGAGCTAACTCAAAAAGGAGATACACTTATTCAAAAAGGTGAAGAAAATCTTCCAGAATTAGGTGTTAAACAAATAATAATTGAAACCTATATCAAGCTTAAATAGCCCATTTTAATTATCAGGTTGGTAATCGTATTTAAAATTGCTACTTATTAAAAAACAAAGCCTTTCGCAATATTTCCGAAAGGCTTTGTTGTATCTCATTAAGTGGGCACTATTTTCTCTTTTCCATACGAACTAAATATTGGTCGTGTTCATCTTCAAATAGAATTTGTACTACCCAGTTTAATTCATGTGCAATTTTAATGAGCATCTTTTGATCCAGATATAACCACTTGAATTTGTCCCCAAAATTTCCCTGATATTGATATTGATAATTTATCTCTCCAAAATAGTGATCAGGTCGTTTTATTTTATATTCCTCATAAAGATACTCGATGTTTGACGTATCAAAGATAAGCTGTCCACGATCTGTCAATATGGATTCAGCATGAATCAAAAGGTTTTTAAAGCCTTCTATATCGCCTGCTAATCCAATTCCATTCATCAAGAACAAGAGCGTATCATATTTATGATCTTTGAATTGATAAAAATCGTTATGATGTATTTTTTGAACCCCTCTCTGTTGCATGATCTGACAGGCTATGTTCGATACTTCAAGTGCTTCAACGTCAAAGTTTTTGTTTTGCAAATACAACGTGTGACAACCTACGCCAGCGCCCACATCTAAAACACGTCCATCACATAGGGAAAGCGCAATAAATTCCAGTTCAGGAATCTCGTCTTCGTCGCGAAAAAATATATCAACGGGCATTTCTTCAATATCACCATAACTACTGTGTAACAGTAGAGGCGCTACCTCTTTTTGATGAATGTAATAATCGTTTAAGGCTTCGCCGTAAATATCTCTAGTCATGTATCATTAATATTTGTTTTGCTAATTTGATAGTCGCTGGATCTCCAGTGTTCTTTTTGGGTTCATCCGATAATTTAATTACCTGCGTCCATTCATCATCTTCTGGTTGTGTTTCAGTCATTTTAATCACTATATTCATTTGTGTCAGGCCAACATCATTAGTGAAGTTCGTACCTACTCCAAATGAATGTCCAATTTTGCCTTTACAATACTGCGTTATATGAGCCACTTTATCATAATCTAAACCGTCCGAAAATATGATGGTTTTCGATAAAGGATCGATTCCCTTATTGACATAATGTGAAATGATTTTTTCAGCGAACTCTATAGGATCTCCGCTGTCATGTCGTACACCATCAAATAATTTGGTGAGTTTTTTGTCAAATTGCCTAAAGAATACTTCTGTTGTGTACGTGTCAGATAGCGCGATACCCAAGTCACCTCTGTATACATCGGCCCAATGTTCAAGACCTAGCAAATTTGCCATTTTATAACCATACTTGGCTGCATGAAACATAAACCATTCATGAGCATGTGTGCCAATAGGTTTAATTTGATATTGCATAGCAAGAAGAACATTACTCGTTCCGATAAAAGTACCAGCCCCATATTCTTTTAATGTTTCTACGACAAGTTTGTGAACCTGAAAAGAATGTCTTCTCCTTGTACCAAAATCTGCGATTGTAATATTTAATTTCTTATATTTTTCAATTTTAGTTTTAGCATCATCAATAACCTGTTCATTCGTTAAGCGCTTCTGTTCAGTTATTTCGTAATAAAGTTCACATATTAAAGCCATGATCGGAACTTCCCATAGAATGGTACGGTACCAATATCCTTCAATTTTAACTTCTAAATCTTCGCCATTTTGAATAATACTGATTTCATCAGGATCATAGCGATAGCCCTGTAGGAAGTCAAAATAAGTAGGGTCAATATATGGGCAGTTTTGGGCAAAAAATGTTTTTTCAGCTTTGCTCAATTTCAGATTTGCCATCGCATCGATTGCCTCTCTTAATTTTTTATCAAATCCTATCGGAAATTTATGTTGACCGCGATTAATGAATTGGTATCGAGCCTTTGCTTTTGGAAATAACTTGACAACAGCATATTGCATCGTGAACTTATAAAAGTCGTTGTCTAGTATGGATGTTAGTTGAGCCATTGGCCTCTTAATATAAAGTGAATAAGGATGTAAATTTAATAATTAACATCAATTTAAAGTAATTGTTCGGAAAATCCAATTTGTGTCTTATTCATAAAAAAGAGGCTTAGTATCATTACTAAACCTCTTCATAAAATTATTTCAATTCTTATCTTGTACGTGTACTGCCGCTTCTGGTAGCTCCCGACTGTGTTGAGCTTCTTTCATTGGTACTTTTATTACTTCTTTCCACACTATTTGACTGTGCTCTCGCAGGTCGTTCCGTATTGGATGAAGGGGCAGTTCTACTACTTCTACTTTCGTTGTTTGAAGATGACTGAACTCTTGCAGGTCTTTCTGTGTTCGTAGGCGCAGTTCTGCTACTTCTAGTTTCGTTGTTTGAAGTTTCCTGTACTCTAGCTGGTCGCTCCGTGTTAGTTGGTGCAGTTCTGCTATTTCTAGTTTCATTGTTTGTACTCGTTTGAACCCTAGCTGGACGCTCAGTTCTAGATTGTTCCACTGTATTTGTATTTCTTGCAGGTCTTTCTGTACGAACTGAAGTATTATTATTATTATTATTATTATTATTATCGATAGATTGTACTCTCTCCCGGGTGTTTCTGGTATTCGAAGAGCCATTATCTGTATTAGATGAGTTACTTCTTGTGCTACCACCATTATTGTTTATACGTCCGTCTGTTCTATCAGTTGTACTATTATTACTTCTTGATCTATCTGTTGATCCATTTTCTCTCGATCTAACAGTAGCATTTCCACTATTGTCAATATATAATTCGCGACTACCTCTCGTACTGGTCATATTATCTCTTGTAGATATCACCCGATCATTTCTATTTTGTAAAGAAGTATTGTTGCTGCGTGTACGGGATGAAGCTTCAGCAACGCGGCTTGGTCTTGCATCAGTTCTTGAATTACGATCCACATTTGGACGATAGATATCAACACTGCTACGCGTTACACGTGATGCACCAGGTCTATCAGAATTATTAATACTTCTTACGCTTACACGTCTTCCTGTACTTCTTTCAATATCTGATCTTCTTGGACCACCATAATAGTTTTTATTATTGATGATAACAGTATTATTGATAATTGTAGTTCTATTATAAAAATTATTATAATTACGAGGGTGAACATAGTAACGATCTAATCTATTGCTATAGATGTTAGACGATCCAACAAATACCCATAAATTCATAGGAAGATTGATCGAAATATTAATTCCTAATGGTGCCCATCCATAATAACCAGAACCTTCTCTCCAATTGACCCAGGCTGGTCCCCATTCATAATCTGGGATCCACGCCCAACCATAATTGTTGTTGTATTCCCATCTACCATAATGGAATGGTGCCCATCCCCAAGAATAATTTGATACCCATGTATTTCCATATTCGGTCATGGTCCAGTATCCATTGGTTGAATAAGGCTGGAAGTTGGGACCTACATCTGGTATCCACATATAACCATAATTGCGGTCATTTACCCAGTCACCATAAGGCGCTAGTTCATCATAAAATGTTTGAAAAGAAACACCACTGTTATAATTAGAATATCCACGTTGTGCTAACGAAGATTTGGGCGTCGCAAAAAACAGGATACTAAAAACTGTTAATGCGATTAATTTTATATATTTAATTTTTTTCATGATATTTCTTTTTTATCGATCGTGAAAAATAGTTCTTTATTTTATACGTATGACACCTATAATGTACATATGGTTTAATCTGTGATTTGTTTTTTATGTAGGCAAAACTTATTCCAGATTATTTTGTTGTTTTCTAGGGCTCTAAGAAAACTTAAGCGGAAACTAAGTGATTATGGTTTGATAATAATTACCTATTTTTTGTACCTTTATCCCTTCAATCGTGTCATCAAATATTGTACACAGGAAATATTTATTTGAATGTTAAATAAACTTCGATCATTTTTTACTGAATTCGCAAATATCCATCGATTCTTAATTCGATTCTGGAAAGAACTTGTCACACCTCCTTATGAATTTAAGGAAATAATACGTCAATGTTTTGAAATTGGATGGAAATCATTACCCTTAATCAGTTTAACGGGTTTTATTGTGGGATTTGTTTTTTCTAAACAATCACGACCTTCATTGGAAGAGTTTGGAGCAACCTCTATGTTACCTTCATTGATTTCCATTGCTATTGTTCGGGCGTTAGCCCCTTTGGTAACGGCACTGATTGCATCCGGAAAAATTGGTTCGCAGGTAGGGGCTGAATTGAGTTCGATGAATGTTACCGAACAAATCGATGCGATGGAAGTTTCGGGAACAAACCCATTTAAATTTTTAATTGTAAGTCGTATTATAGCGACAACAATAGGTATTCCTATTTTATGTTTTTATGTTGCGGGAAT
The DNA here is from genome assembly GCF_012030425.1 of Sphingobacterium sp. B16(2022). Taxonomy (GTDB): domain Bacteria; phylum Bacteroidota; class Bacteroidia; order Sphingobacteriales; family Sphingobacteriaceae; genus Sphingobacterium; species Sphingobacterium anhuiense. The sequence continues at coordinate 196,040 of NZ_JAAUVN010000007.1, forward strand.
CGGACTTCTTGGTGGATACCTAAGCATGGCATCCAAAGATGATCTAAGCTTTTTAAGTTTCTTTACACAAGTCTTCGAAACAATTGGTTATCAGGATTTATGGGCAATGGTTTTTAGAGCTATTGTATTTGGTTTTACTATCGGTGCAGTGAGTTGTTATTGTGGATATTATTCTTCAAAAGGAACTGAGGGGGTTGGTAAAGCGGCTAATGCCGCAGTTGTAGCTTCCATGTTTTTAGTTTTTATTGAAGAAATTATCATTGTACAAATTTTATCAATAATAAATTAGTGATGGAAAAAGTAAAAACACATATCGATTATCAAGATTCTGTCATTACAATACGCGGTGTTAGTAAATCATTCGCAGAGAACCATGTATTAAGAAATGTTGATTTAGACTTATACCGGGGGGAAAACTTAGTGGTTTTGGGACGTTCTGGTACTGGTAAATCCGTATTAATAAAACTTATTGCTGGACTTTTACAGCCTGATGTGGGGAGTATTGAAGTTCTTGGAAATTCTGTTAATGATTTGGATAACCATGAGTTGATGAAGTTGCGGTTGCGTATAGGATTTTCATTTCAAAATAGCGCTTTGTATGATAGTATGACGGTACGTGAAAATCTTGAATTTCCATTGATTCGTAATAAAAGAAATCTTACACGTGCTGAAATCAATAAAGAGGTGGAAGATGTGCTAGAAGGTGTGGGACTATCACAGGCAATCAATCAAATGCCATCTGAATTATCTGGTGGACAGCGTAAAAGAATTGGTATCGCGCGTACATTAATCTTACGACCGGATATCATGATGTACGATGAGCCAACAGCAGGATTGGATCCAATAACCTGTTTAGATATTAATAGTCTTATTAACGAAGTCCAAGAAAGGTATAAAACATCATCCATTATCATCACACATGATTTAGCTTGTGCCCGATCGGTAGGAGATCGTATTGTGATGTTACTAGATGGTAAATTTGAAAGACAGGGATCTTTTAAGGAAATATTTGAAACAGATGATGCGCGAGTTAAAGCGTTTTATGATTATAATTTTATTGTTTAAATAAATGAGCAAAGTAGAAAATAAGAGAGCAGTAATAGTTGGATTATTCGTATTTATAGGATTAGCTATTCTGATTGCAGGTATATTTATACTGGGGAGTCAACAGAAAAAATTTACTAAAACTTTCGAAATTGCTACGTCTTTCCCTGATGTTGCAGGCTTAAAAGTAGGTAGTAATGTTTGGTTTTCAGGTGTTAAAGTGGGGATTATAAAGAATATTCATTTTAAAAATTTACAGGATGTTGAGGTTGTTATGACCATTGAAGAAAAATCAGCTGAATATATCCGTAAAGATGCCATTACCAAATTAGGATCAGATGGTCTTATTGGTAATAAAATCATTGTGATTTCGGGTGGTTCTCAAAATGCGCCATCGATTGAAGCTAATGATTTTCTTCGTTCTGCGAAAGCCGCAGACATGGAAGCAATGATGGAAACCCTACAGCTTAATAACCAGAACTTGGCAAAAATTACAACAGATTTTGTTGAAATTTCACGTGGTTTAGTTGAAGGGCGTGGTGTAGTTGGATCTTTATTGACAGATACAGCCATGTTATCTTCGCTTCATATGTCTTTGCAGTCGATCAGTCAGGTTATGGCCAGTACAAATAAAGCAACATCTAACCTTGTTCTATTGACAGAAAAATTAAATTCGAATAAAGGCTTAGTTCACGATCTGACTACAGATACAGCAGTTTTTGCTAGTTTAAGAGCTTCTGCAGCACAACTGCAGGGCGTTTCACAGACAGCTAATGCACTGATGACAAATTTAAATACTGCTTCAGGTAAATTAAGCAGTAAAGATAATGCGATTGGTACATTGATCAATGATCCAGCTGTTGGCAATGAGCTTAGAGAGGCTGTTCGTAACTTAAATAACAGTACCGCTAAATTGGATCAAAACATGGAAGCCTTGCAAAGTAATTTCTTATTGAGAGGTTTCTTTAAGAAGAAAGACAAGGAAGCAAAAAAGGCAGCTGAATTAGAATTGAAAGATTCAGTGAAATAGAAATTTTAATATATTTAAAAAAGTAAAGGGCAATTTTCTTCGAAAATCGCCCTTTACTTTTTTAAGCTATTCTGATTAGGTGTATCTTTGCCTTTATACATAGGCAAGATTTCTTGCATATGTATAATTATTGTAAGATTTTATTTTAACTAAATGCATAATATTACAGATAGAGATGTTATCTATGAAGATAACCACCTCATCGCAATCAATAAAAGGGCAGGAGATATTGTTCAGGTAGACGATACCGGTGATAAATCTTTAGAAGATATGGTTAAAGAGTATTTAAAATATAAATACAATAAACCTAATGAAGCCTTTTTAGGAGTTATTCATCGTCTTGACAGACCTGTTAGCGGTTTAATCGTTTTTGCAAAAACAAGCAAAGCATTAGAACGTATGAATAAACTGTTTAAAGATAGACAGGTAAAAAAAACTTACCTTGCAGTTGTGAGACAACGACCACAAGAACCTGCCGGTAAATTGATCAATTGGCTTGTGCGAAATCGTGAAAAAATGGTAACAAAAGCTTTTAATAAGGAAGTGAAAGAAAGCAGCTATGCCGAATTGGATTATACTTTGATCGGTGAACTGAATGGTTTTCATTTATTAAAAGTTGAGCCATTAACAGGACGTACTCATCAGATTCGGGTGCAATTATCCACGATGGGGTGCCCTATAGTGGGGGACAATAAATACGGGTACCCTCGGGGCAGCTCAAAGGGTAGTATCTGTCTCCATTCCAGATCACTTACTTTTGTTCACCCAATCAAAAAAGAGGCGATTACATTAAAGGCTCCATTACAGCATGACGGTTTCTGGGAGAAGTTTTCTAAGTTTAATGACTAGAGTAGCTGTAAAATAATCTTAATTTTTTAAGTATCTTTGTATTATGAAAACGCTTAAGTATTTGCTAGTTACAATTGTTCTGTTTTGCACGATTACGGTAACACCAATCAGTTCAGTATATGCCCAGTGTGCTATGTGTTCCTTAAATGCTGAAAATTCTACTCAGAACGGCAATACACAAGGTAAAGGCTTAAATGATGGAATCTTATTTTTGCTTGTCATTCCTTATTTGGCAGCCGCAGGTTTGGGCTTTCTATGGTATAAAAAATATCGTACTGTAAAGTCGAATAAATCTCAGGAAAAAATTCTTTAAAATTAATAAGATATGCCAACATCTAAAATTCATGCGCTTGTGCATTCAAAATGTCCAAGATGTCATGTCGGAAATATGTTTGTCGGACCTGCCTATGGTTTACGTAAACAAAAAACAAATGATGTATGTCCCGTTTGTAATTTGACTTTCGAAATCGAGCCAGGTTATTTTTATGCGGCCATGTATGTCAGTTACGCGATGTCGGTGGCTGAAGTGGTAACATTTGCTTTGGCAACAGCAGTATTAACAGGAAGTGAGTCCCCGTGGACGTATATGGTAGTCCTTTTTGCAACAATTATTATCTTTTCTCCATTTAACTTTCGTTATTCAAGATTGGTCTTATTGCATTACATGACTCCAAAAATTGTTTATGATCCCAAGTGGGAACTTTTAGAAGAAAATAAAAATAAGAGCGATATTTAGTATCGCTCTTATTTTTACAAGTATTTCATTGTACTGTCAAAGATGAAAGCTTTATCCTTATAATTGGATGAAATTTCATGCTGTAAATGGCTAAGATGATCTTGTTGAAATTGTGCAATGTCCTCTTCGCTGGAAACCTGTATCTGAATACAGTATGTTACTCCTTCATGAGGAGAATTAAGCATTTCCAAAAAACGAGGATTGAAATTAGTACTGCTTAGAAGATTTTCTTTTATCCAGGAAACTATTTCCTGATGTACAGATTCTTCTGATATGATGGATATGTTATATAAATACATAAGTGCAAAAATATGAACTTTAATTGCCTTATTGAAATATATATCTGTATATTATCGTGGTACAATAAATGTTAGCTGTTCTTGTAAAAATAAAGTTGCACATGATTTGTTATTGCTAATTAATTTTAATCTTTGAGTAGGTTGACGAATGAGTTTGTTTATGCGCGCATATATTACATTTTCTATATTAATTACCTTGCTGTTTCTAGGCATTAGCTGTTCGAATAATAAGACGGAACGTATACCTATTGAAAGTTTTTTTTCAACTCCTGAAAAGACATCATTTAAAATTTCTCCCGATGGTAATTTTATCGCTTATATCGGTTTAGATAATCATTGTAAGAATATTTTTTTATTAAACTTGACTAATCAGGACAGTTCCAAGCAATTGACGTATCAAAATGATATGAACGTTAATAGTTTTGTTTGGGGAGATAATGAAGAGATTATATTTTCAATAGAACAAACCTCTAATGACAGCCTAAGATTATATGCTGTTAATATTTTTACGGACGCCCTTCAACCATTGATTAAACCCATGAAAGCAAAATTTCGTTGGGTACAGCCGGCAAGATTATATGATAATGGAATTATAGTAGCTATCAATGATCGAGATTCTTCAACGTTCGATCTTCATAAATTATTTATTGATGGACGCAAATCCGAGATGATTCTTCAAAACTCAGGAAACATCAATTCTTGGTATCTTTCTCAGGATGGTCAAGTAAGACTTGTCATGGCTAATGATAGTGTGGAAGAATCAATGATGTATAGGGCAGATAACGAACAACCTTTTCATCAGGTTTTAAAAAATGATTTCAGTTCTACCATTATACCGATGGGTTTCGTTAAAAACTCGACAACAAATATTTACGCACTTTCAAATATCGGCAGAGATAAGCTGTCGTTAGTTGAGTATGATTTAGAGCAGAAGAAGGAAGTGTATGAAGTTTTTAATAATAAGGAAGTAGATCTCGATTGGGGTGGATATTCTTCTTATACCAATGAAATGCTCTATGCCTCTTATACTCTTTCAAAAAAGAAAAGATTTTTTTTCAACGATAAGATTGCAGGAATATTTAAAAAAATATCTGAAAAAGCAAAGGGATCTGAATTTGATATCATTGACTCAGACTCTTCCTTCAATAAAATCATCATAAGAACATATACAGATACCAATCCTGGTGCAATTTATTATTTTGATTGCCAGGATAACGAATTACATAAACTGACCGATAACAATCCTAATTTAAAAGATCGTGAGTTATCGCAAACAGAATCTGTGAAATATCAAGCCCGCGATGGCAAGATCATTACAGGTTTTATTACCTACCCTTTGCATGAAGATAGGAAGAATCTTCCTGTTGTTGTAATGCCACATGATGGACCTAATCAGCGAGAAATTTGGGGTTTTGATCACGAAGCACAGTTCTTAGCCAATCGAGGGTATGTTGTATTTCAGATGAACTATCGTGGTTCAGTAGGCTTTGGTAAAGAATTTTGGTCGGCAGGTTTTAAAGAGTGGGGAGGTAAGATTCAAGATGATATTACTGACGGCGTAAAATGGTTAATCAGAGAAGGTATCGCGGATAAAGATAGAATAGCTATTGTTGGAAAAGGCTTTGGCGGATATTCAGCATTGCATGCGGCTTGTTTTAATTCTGATATGTATGCCTGTGCAGTATCATATTCGGGGTACACAAACTTGTTTACATATTTTAGAGACATACCGCCATATGTAAAACCTTATTTGCAAAAATACTATCAGATTATTGGAAATCCCATTCGCGAATCGAGCATGTTTAAGCAGATTTCTCCAGTATTTCATTCTAATCGTGTCAAAATTCCAGTTTTAATAGCACAAGGGGGAAAGGATCGATTAAGTTCGGTAACAGATGCCAATCAATTTGTGCAGAAACTTAAAAATAATAATATTCCTGTACAATATATATTGAAAGAAGAAGAGGGTAGAACTTTTAAAAAGGATGAAAATGTCATTCAATATTATCAGGAGCTGGAGAAATTTTTAGATAAATATATCGGTAAATAGTGGGGCGATGAGAGGAACAGGTTATAATTATCGTAAGAATTTTGGTTTGCTTTTTGTCTTCTTTGCTTTCGTTACGTTATTGTATTTTGTTGTCATATTTGCAGCTAGAAACTATACTGTAAATCTCGTTAATAACGAATTTACGAATCGCAAATCGGAGGTCTTTGATTTGACATTGGTACCCTTCAATGATTTTTTTCAAAATCGTGTTCCCGAAGTTTCTTTTTATCAGGGATACTTGGATTCTTTGGAAGCTGGGAAATATGCTTACAGTGTCTTAAGCTCTTATCCATTCGTTAAAGAGATCGCATTTTACGATATGCTTTTTAGTAATGATAATAGAATGCTTGCGGGATTTTCTATCAACGGATTAAATATAAGACCTAAAACATTATCCATATTTACAATTAATAATCGCGGTTTAAATAAAAGGTACATCACCAAACGTGAAGAAATGGGACCTTTTAACGAGGAATTGAATAGTATGGGGATTAAGGTGGCAAGTTATATTGATAAGTTGCAGTCCAGCTCAAAACTAACAGATCGCGATATTCTTCGTGTTTTCTACTCCACGCAACCGGGACGTATTACTTATCTCAATATTCCGCGCATTAATGATCTATTGGTATATAAAGATATCATGGATACAAAATTAGATCATATTGTGAACTATGAACAGGATATGTTTGTTTTTAGCGTTGACCCGACCTTATTGGATGTCAAGAACATATATCCCAATCTTTACGAAAGAATTGAGGTAGTACCTATAGTACGTGCTCCCGTCACCTCGGATGTTAAAGAATATGTGACCGAAATGCTTTTACCCGGAGCTTTGGCAGATTATAAATTGTTATTCCATTCCAGTGAATCATTCATCTCTAAAGAGGTGAATCGCAGTTTTTTACCTGTTGTGCTGGGGATCTCTTTAGTTTATTTGATTTTATTGGTCATTTTATATTTGATTTACCGTAATTTAGAAATTAATGGTAGGTTGTTTAAATTGCAATATGATTTTATCAATAATTTGACACATGAGTTTAAAACACCTGTTAGCGTAATAAAAATTGCTGGTAATAATATTAAAAGTGCACAATATCTATCCGATGAAGAGCGTATAATGTATGGAAACATATTGGATCAAGAGTCAGATCGGCTGAACAATTTGATGAACAAATTATTGTCATTTAGTCAGATTGAAAATAAAACAATCAAGCTAAAACGAGAAGAAATTGACTTAAATACATTTGTCGATAATATTGTGGCATCCACACAATTAAAACATGCAGATTTTAAAATAACAAAAGAAATTAACGTCAAATCCAGTCTACTTGCAGATCCTGTATTATTAACAAGTGTGTTTCAAAATTTAATTGATAATGCCTATAAATATTCGGATCAAAAGAGGAAAGTATTAGATATTAAAATACAACAAAATAAAAAGAATTTTGTTATTATCTTTAGAGACGAAGGAATAGGTATAAATAAAAATGAGTTTTCAAATATATTTAAGAAGTTCTATCGGATCAAAAGTCAATACAATCAACAAGGAAGTATTGGTTTAGGTTTAGCCTTTTGTAAAGAGATAACAGAATTTATGGGGGGAGAAATTTCTGTTAAAAGTGAAATCGGTAAAGGAACTACCTTTACTATCATTTTTTCAGTTTAAAATATAATTAATTATGAGCAAAGAAATAACTGTAGCTGTTATTGAAGATGATGAAAATCTACGGTTTTTAGTTCGTCACAGATTAGAAACGGAAGGATACAATGTTGTTCAAACGGGGGATGGAAATGAGGCTGAAAAGTTGATTTTAGAAAAGAAACCAGATGTTGTATTGCTAGATTGGATGTTGCCAGGTAAGGAAGGTAACGAGATTTGTGAAAATATACGTAAAGCAGGATTTGAAAACATTGTTATCATGATGACTGCTAAATCACAAGATATCGATAAGATCGAAGCTTACAGCTTTGGCGTGACAGATTACATAAGTAAGCCATTCAATATGGATGTATTGATCGCTATGATTGAGAATAAGGTTCGTTTCTTTTTACCTAAAAATACACCTGAGATCTATCATTTTGGTAAAACTGAGCATCAACCAAATATTCACTCACTTGTGAGAGATGGTAAGAAAATAGAACTTACCATTTTAGAGAATCGTATTTTATTGCATTTTCTGCAAAATGTCGGTAAAGAAATAACGCGTGAAGAGTTGATGGAAGTTGTGTGGGGCTACAGTTCAAATGTCAATACACGTACCTTAGATATGCATGTGGTTAGATTGAGGAAGAAGATTGAAAAGAATCCTGATAAACCCTATTACTTGCAGACTGTTAGGGGTTTAGGGTATCGATTTGTTGATGAGGAAGAGAATTAAAATGAATTAATGGGTTTGAATTTGTTTTGTTAAAAACAATTCTTACCTTCGTATTATAGACAGCGAGACCATGTTATCCGACAAGGATAACATGGTCTTGTTTCATTTTTGAATAATTAAGATAAAACAAATAACAATAATTATGGCAGAAGTAACTTATTACACCGCAGAGGGATTACAAAAGCTCAAGGAAGAGTTGCACTATCTTAAAACTGAAGGAAGAACTAATATCTCGAATGCAATAGCTGAAGCAAGAGATAAAGGTGATTTGTCTGAGAATGCAGAATATGATGCTGCAAAAGAGGCACAGGGTATGCATGAAGCAAAGATTGCAAACTTGGAAAACACGCTAGCTGGAGCTCGTTTAATTGACGAATCCAAACTAGATTCATCAAAAGTATTGGCTTTATCTATCGTAAAGATCAAGAATAAGAAAAATGGCGCTGAAATGACGTATCAATTGGTGTCCGAAACTGAAGCTGATATGAAATTAGGAAAGATTTCTGTTAAGTCTCCTATTGCCAAGGGTTTACTAGGTAAATCTAAAGGTGATGTAGCTGTAATAGACGTTCCTGCAGGTCAGATTGAATTCGAAATCATAGAAATTACAAGATAAATTATATCGGTTATGTGCGGTTTTGCCATAACCGCATATTAATAAAACGTTATATCATTATTTAAGGTTGCATTACATGCAGCCTTTTTTTATATTTGGGTTATAAACAATTGAAATATGTCTACGATTTTTTCAAAAATAGTGTCAGGAGAAATTGCTGCTTATAAAGTAGCTGAGAGTAATGATTTTTTAGCATTTTTAGATGTTAGTCCATTAGCCGAGGGGCATGTTTTGGTCATTCCGAAACGCGAGACTGACTATATCTTTGATATCAATGATGATGAATATATGGCTCTTTGGGTTTTTTCAAAAATTGTAGCTCAAGGTATCAAACGCGTTTTCCCTTGTAAGAAAGTCGGTGTTGCTGTTATAGGGTTAGAAGTAGCCCATGCTCATATCCATTTAGTCCCGTTAAATAATGTTTCAGATTTAAATTTTTCTCGACCTAGATTGTCGCTTACTCATGAAGAATTTACCCAAATTGCGGAAACAATTAAAGAGTCAATTATCAATGTTACATCTGATAATTAATCGAAAACAACCTCATCTAAAAGTAGTATTTTAAATATAAATATAAAAAAAGACTATAATATATCATATCTTTGCAGTCTTATATAGAAATTATATGTCTATATGAAATGTCATAGATAGGGATTATATTATAATGACATTTTTCACAAAATAAGTGAAAACGTAAAAAAGAAATTATGCAAGATCTTTTGTTGTCTTTTCAACAATTACTGAACCCAGAGGAATTATTAAGCTCTGGCGGTTTTTATTTAGTTTTACTCATTGTATTTGCTGAAACGGGTTTGTTTTTTGGTTTCTTTTTACCGGGAGATTATTTGTTATTTTTAGCTGGACTATTTTGTGCATTAAATAAAATTGAAGTTGATATCGTGACGCTTTGTGCAGGTTTAATTGCAGCTGGCGTACTCGGAAACTTTGCAGGATATTGGTTTGGTTATCGAGCCGGTCCTATGCTTTTCAAACGGAAGGATAGCCTTATCTTCAAACGTAAATACGTCATTATGGCTGAAGAATTCTACCATAAATATGGGGGTACAGCTTTGATCATCGGTCGCTTTGTACCTATAGTGCGTACATTTGCACCAATTTTTGCAGGCGTTGTTAAACTCGATTTTAAAAAGTTTGTAATCTTTAATATATCAGGAGCACTGCTTTGGGTACTATTATTAACTTTATCAGGATATTTCTTAGGTATTGAATTTCCTTGGATTATTAATTATGTCGAATATATTATTGTTGGATTGATTGCGATTGCCTTCTTACCGATCGTCATTGCTTTGATCAAACGTAAAATGAATGAAAATAAAAACAAACAAAATATACAGTAAATCAAATGAGTACACAAAATCCTTGGCATAAAGTATCTCCTGGTACAAATGTGCCAAATTCAGTAAATGCTATTATTGAAATTTCAAATGGTTCAAAAGGAAAATACGAATTAGACAAAGAAACTGGTCTTTTATTATTAGATCGCGTTTTGAGTTCTTCTGTAGTGTATCCAGCTAACTATGGTTTTATTCCGCAGACATACTGTGATGATAAAGATCCATTGGATATTTTAGTAATCTGTTCTGTTGATATTCTTCCTTTAACATTGGTTGAAGCACAAATCATTGGTGTGATGAACATGGTTGATGGTGGTGAGCAAGATGATAAAATTATTGCTGTTGCTAAGAATGATCCTGTGTACAATTACATTACAGATATTGAACAACTTTCTCCACATAGTATGAAAGAAATTGTTCAGTTTTTTGAAAGTTATAAAGCGTTAGAAAAGAAAAATGTTGTGGTTGAAGGCGTACAAGGCCGTGAAGTAGCACAACAAATTTTATTGGATAGTATAGAATTGTACAATAAAGAATTTGGTAATAAATAACCCCCATAATGGCCCTCGATATTTTTTGGACAATATTTTTAGTAGTTGCAAATGGTTTTTTTGTTGCGGCAGAGTTTGCTATAGTCAAAGTAAGAGCTTCACAAATTGAGCTCCAAGCAAAATCAGGAAGCAATGTTGCTAAAATCGCAAAAAATATTACAGAGCATTTGGATAAATACCTAGCTGCAACACAGCTAGGTATTACTTTAGCATCTCTAGGCTTAGGCTGGAAAGGCGAAGCAGTCATGACCGAAATCGTATCTAATCTGTTTTCTTTTTTTCAGGTAGATACTTCACAAAGCTGGGCTAAATGGACCGGTTTTGCACTTGCATTCGGAACCATTACGTTCTTGCATGTTGTACTAGGTGAGCTTGCTCCTAAATCTATTGCTATTCAAAAACCTGTAGCGACTACAATGAAAGTGGCAGTGCCATTGCGTATATTTTATTGGTTATTGATGCCATTAATATATGTATTCAATGGTTTTGCTAATTTCTTATTGCGATTAATAGGTATTCAACCACATCCTAGTGAATCTTCACACTCTTCAGAGGAGCTTCAATATTTATTGGACAAAGGTAAAGAAAGTGGTGCATTAGAATCATCAGAGCATGAGCTGATTAAGAACGTTTTCGATTTTAATGAACGGATCGTGAAAAATATCATGGTTCCGAGAACAAAAATCGTAGCAGTTGAAGAGGATTGTGTAGCGATTGATTTTATCAATACAGTAACAGAAGAAGGATATTCCCGTATTCCTATTTATGCTGATAGCATCGATCAAATTGTCGGTATCGTACACACAAAAGATATCTTACCGATCGTAATGAAAGGTAAAGAGGTGGTATTAAAGGATATCATGCGTAAGCCCTACTTTATTCCTGAAACTAAAAAAATCAATGATTTAATGGCCGAATTTCAATTGAAAAGGATTCAGTTGGCTATTGTATTGGATGAATTTGGAGGTACAGCCGGTATGGTTACTTTAGAAGATATTGTCGAAGAACTTGTCGGTGAAATTCAAGATGAATATGATGAAGAAACTCCAGTTGTTGAACGTATTTCTGAAACAGAATATATGGTGGACGCTGGTGCGAGCATTCATGATGTGAATGAGTTTTTACCATTAGAATTACCAGCAAGTCAAGATTATGATACCGTTTCAGGTCTAGTAAGCGATTTGTTTGATAAAATTCCTGAAGTAGGAGAGTATAAAGAAGTATTTGGTTATACCTTTACGATTATTCGTAAAACACAACAGAATATAGAATTTGTGAAATTAGAACTTGTTGAGTCTATGCATGATGATCAAGATAATTAGCGATTATGCAACTATTTTTTACAGAAGAGATTAAACCTGATTTTAAAAACTTTATTCTAAGTGAAGAAGAGAGTAAGCATGCCATTCGTGTGCTTCGACTTCAAGTAGGTGATAAAGTTCACTTGATTGATGGAAGAGGCGGATTGTATGAAGCTGAAATTTTGGACCCACATCCCAAAAGAACAGTTTTGACTATTTTAAATGTCAAAGAAAACTATCAGCAATCCTCATATCACTTACATATTGCAATTGCTCCAACTAAAAATATCGATCGTTTCGAATGGTTTTTAGAAAAAGCGACAGAGATTGGCATTCATGAAATTACACCTTTAATCTGTGAGCATTCTGAGAGAAAAGAGGTGAAATTAGATCGTCTTAATAAAGTGATTGTAGCAGCAATGAAGCAATCGTTGAAGGCCTATATTCCAAAATTGAATCCTGCGATTACTTTTTCTCAATTCTGTAAGCAACAGGAATCGAATACAGCTACCAAAGTTATCGCACATTGTATAGATAGTGAGAAACAGTATCTAAACGAAGTTTTACAATCAGAACAGCATTATATCTTATTGATCGGTCCTGAAGGAGATTTTTCGACACAGGAGATAGAACAAGCATTAAACCTGGGCTATCAACCGATTTCGTTAGGAGAAGCACGTTTACGAACCGAAACAGCAGGAATAACATCTTGTGTTGAGGTTTCTCTCGTAAACAGATCAAAATAAAAGCCGCAATAGCGGCTTCTTTTATTTTATAATTACTGCATCAACTATCGTAATTTCCGAATTACCTTTTAAAGGATCCTTGTTAAAGACCATTTTGCCTTTTAATTTGATAGGCTCTTCTGTAAATTTTATGGCGTCACCTTTTAGAAATACCTCCACCATCGGCGGGATTCCATTAGAACCGCAAAACATACATTGCGCTACAGGAAGTACCGATATCATAAAGTTTTTATGTGTTCTGCCACTGGTCAAAGGCACCATATAACCGGGCATTTCAACAATCTTATTTTCTAAAGCTTTTAACTCTGCAGGATAGAAAGGAGTATAGATCTTTTTACTGCCGCTATAAGAAACTTTATAAGCCATTTTATCAACAGCTTCCCAGGTTTTATTCATCATTGGCGTATGATCGGGTGTATTGGGATCACGACCGATCTGTGCATTTGCTGTAATACAAAAGGTAATCAGTAAACTAAAGAAAGCGAGTATCTTTTTCATTATAATTGTTTGTTTGTACATTTAAAATTTGCTTTTTGCTGGGCTCTTCAACTTTTCACCTTGAAAATTCCCGTTTTATAATTCCATATTTATATGCAGAAATATTTCGAAATAGTGCGTAAAAATCTTAGATCAGTTTGTAAAAATACAAAAGCTTATGATAATATCATTTTACATTAATTGTTTGATAAAATATGCGAAATTGTTGTTTTATATGCCTTGATCGCAGGAATTAGTGCTGAAATAATACCAATTACACAGGCTAATAAAACAAAAATCAGTTCTATGGGATCAAGCTTAAATGCATCTATAAAGTCAGCACTTTGGCTTGTTTGTGTATTGATATAATAAAGCGCTATATGGGCAAAAATCAATCCTAAGAAACCCCCAATTACAGTAATGACCATTCCCTCACAGATTACCAGAGAGAAAAGTTTGAGCTTGGAAGCACCTAATGTACGCATGATCGCTAAATCATATTTTCGTTGTTTTAAGGCATTGTATAAGCTGATGAAGACACTTAATCCAGCAATTGCCATGATGATATAAGCTAATATCTTTAATGAGTCAATCCCTACCCCTAAAAGAGAGAATAAGCGCGTGCTCTCTATGGCAGGTGAGGCAGCCTGCATTTGCGTATTTTGTGCTATATACTTAGGTAATACCGCAATCGCAGCTGGTGACCGGTACTGTACTAACAATGCCGTAATTTCAAGACCAGAAGAATGAATCATATCCGCACCAATTGATTTTACCATCATATTGGGTTCAGGTTGATCATCATGACCATGTTCATCCTCTTCTGCTTCACCATGATGGTGGAGATGTGCGCTTTTCGTCTCTTCAAGATCCTCTTTAGCCTGTACTTCAGCAAGAGTTAATTCATGGTCATGATCGTGGTGTTCAATTCCATGTACATCCCAGACACTACTTAGACTAGTCAGTATGAGATTGTCCGTAATATTATTGTTGTATGCCAATATGCCTACAATAGTAAACGGTTGATCATCATGACTATGTCCGCCTTTACTTAATCCATGGGAGCTATGAATCTGATCTCCAATCTTAAGATTTTGCTTACGGGCAACATCAGTTCCGACAACAACTTCATAGTCTTTATCAAATAGCTTTCCTTGTTGTACTTTAGTTTCATACAAAGTGAGAAAGCTAGAATCCGTGCCTACGATACGATGACCTCTATAGTTATCCCCCAATGATACGGGAACAGCCAATTTTATTAATGGGTTATGCTGCAATTTTTCGGCTTCAGCCAAAGGGATATTGCCTGTAGGGTTGTCGATGTGATAAACACTCGATAGAATCAATTGTAATGGACTTCCTTTAGCTCCGATTACTAAATCAATATTCTTACTATTATTTTCAAGTTGCTTTTCAAAGCTATCGCTGGTTATAGAAAGTACACATAGTATGGCAACACCAAAAGCCGTCAGTAATATGCTGAGCGCTGTTGATCCTATTTGTTTACTAATATTTTTCCAAACTAATTGAATAGTATTCATGCTATTTGCTGTTAGGATTGAGTGTATTTAGATCGTAAGTATTCGAAAAGTTATTTTTAATTCTTTTATCATGCGTAGCGATCAGTAGGGTAGCGCCCTGTTGATCGGCAATTTCCATTAATAGTGCTAATACCCTAGTTGTATTTTGATCATCCAATGATGCAGTAGGTTCGTCAGCAATTAAAAGTAAAGGCTTATTAATAACAGCACGTGCAATAGCGGCACGTTGTAATTGGCCTCGACTTAATTCCTGTGGATATGCATGGGCTTTATTAGACAATTGTAATTTGTCTAGCACGCTTAAAACTTCATTTTTATTGACTGTTTTCTTTGCTAAAGACTGCGCAAGCTGAATGTTTTCAAGAATAGTTAAGTTTTTCAATAAGTGGGCTTCTTGAAAAATAAAGCCGATATGTTGCGATCTAAATTTATCCATTTCAGATGTGCTCAGGGCATAGATATCTTTTTCATTAATCCAGACTTTTCCTGCTGTCGGTTTAGAAAGTCCCCCCAAAAGGTGAAGCAATGTAGTTTTACCAGTTCCCGAATTTCCAAGAAGCAGTGTATGTTGACCTTTTTGAATTTGAATAGCGGGAAATTTGATTGGTATACCTCCTTTGTATTGGAAGGAAAGTTCCTGTGTTGCTATGATTGGATTGATCATGAAATCAGATATTGAAAAAGTATTCAAAAATAATAAAATATAAAAATAGCCTAAATATGTTAATAAATTGTGCGGTTAATAATTTTATTACACTTCTTTTATATAGTGGCAATTTCAATTATAAATTTAAATTGAAAATCACTGATTTATATATGTATGATTTACATAGTATGTTAACTTAACATATATGTAATGTATTAATAATTCTCAAATAACATAAACTTAACATGAGCTAGGTTACTTTGTGAAGTCATAAAAATGAAATCATGAGAAAGAAATTTTTACCAATTTTCGGAGCACTAGTAGTAAGTTTAGCGACAGTAGGTTGTAGCAGTGATGATCCGATCAGCCCCGGACCTGGTCCTATACCAACTCCAGAGCCAGGAAAGGATATTGTGAAAACCGGAATCTTAAAATCTAATGAAACTTGGACTTCTAATAACATTTATGTGTTAGATGGACGTGTTGTAGTAGATGAAGGTGTAACATTGACAATCGAACCTGGTACTATTGTTAAAGCGAAAGATGGCCAAGAGGCTAACGCTACAACTTTAATTGTAGATCAGGGAGGTAAATTGGTTGCAAACGGAACGGCTGATAAGCCAATTATTTTTACGAGTGTAAAAGATAATATTAAAGTTGGTGAAAAAAAGAGCACACTAAATCCGACTGACGCAGGACAATGGGGTGGGGTGATCCTTTTGGGAAAAGCTCCTATTTCAGTTGCTGCCTCGTCAGGTAAAGGTTATATTGAAGGAGTTCCTGCAGGTTTAAGCTATGGAGAATTTGGAGGAACGGATGCTGCTGATAATTCCGGATCGCTGAAATATGTTTCTATCCGTTATAGTGGTACTACAGTCGCTACAGATAGTGAGATCCAAGGATTGACTTTAGCTGGTGTAGGTAACGGTACTACCATCGAGAATATTGAAATTTTCTCAAATAAAGATGATGGAATTGAGTTCTTTGGTGGTACTGTAAATGTGAAAAATGTAATTATTTATGGCCAAGAAGATGATGGTTTGGATATTGATCAGGCTTATGCTGGAACCATTGACAATGCACTTATCATTCAGACAAAGGAATCGGATTCAGCGTTGGAAATAGATGGTCCGGAGGGAAATGCAACAGGAGCATTTACGTTGAAAAATGTTACTATTAACATGAGTAATTTAGCTGGTAACAAAATTGCAGACTTCCGAGATGGTGCTACTGGTAAATTAGAAAATATTTATGTTTATAATATAAATCCTGACGGAAATGTTGTGAATGCTAACGATGAGAAATCAGTAGGGACATTCAATAGTGGCAAGATCAATTTGATAAAATGGGAGATGGTATTGCCAGCAGGTAAAACAATCGCCAACTTGTTGACATCTAAAGGAACAACAGCTATTGACGTAGTTAAATTCACAAACAATGCGGTCGGTGTTACAGCAGGCTCACAAACAGTTGGTGCAACCATTTCTGCATTCGATTGGACATTTACAAAAGCTAGTGATTTATTGAAATAATCTAAATCATATATTCATCTTTCAGATTGTCCAATCAATCTGAAAGATGAATAAAAAAAACAAACACATTAATCCAAACAAACTAAGATTTTAATGAACAAGCATTTTTCGGTTTTACTATTTGTATTAGTAGTATTGCCAAGTTTATTATTTGCACAAACAGGTAGAATTTCTGGCGTTGTCAAAGATGAAGGGTCCAACTCAGCCCTATCAGGAGTCAGCGTATCTATTGTTGGAGCTGCAAATCAAGCTACAAGTTCAGATTTTGAAGGAGACTATTCTTTTGATATAGCTCCAGGTACATATAAACTCATATTTAGCTATGTAGGCTATATAAACAAAGAAATTACAGATATTAAAGTTGAGGCGGGCAAGTCAGCTGTTGTTGACGTTTCCCTAGCCCCATCATCTAATCAAATTGGCGAAGTTGTCGTTACCGTATCGGCTCGGAAAAATACCGAACTTTCAATCTTAAATATGCAGAAAAACTCGGGTGTCGTGATGGACGGATTGTCCTCACAGGCTATTCAACGTTCGGGAGCAAGCAATATTGCTTCTGCAGTCCGGGTAGTTCCAGGAGTATCGGTACAAGATGGAAAATATTTATATGTCCGTGGACTAGGTGACCGCTATACCAAATCAATTTTAAATGGTGTCGATATACCGGGATTAGATCCAGATAAGAATACGGTTCAAATGGACATATTCCCTACTGGTGTGTTGGAAAATATTGTTGTCATGAAAACAGCTTCTGCTGAATTGCCAGCAGACTTTACCGGAGGCGTCATTGATATTGTCACAAAAGATATCCCTACACAAAAGAACTTAGGTGTTTCTGCATCGCTAGGTTATAATTCGAATGTACATTTTAAGGATGATTTCGTAGGGTACAAAGGAAGCAAGACGGATTTCTTAGGTTATGACTATGGGGATAGAAATCTTCCCGTTACGAAGGATTATACAGTTTTGAATCCGGTTTCTCCTGAAAATAGATATGCTGTTGAGCAAGTTGCAAAGGCATTTGACCCTATTATGGCTGCTCGTCGTCAATCAAATAATATGCCCGATCTAAGCTTGGGGATAGATTATAGCAATCAATTTAAGATAGGTGAAAACAAGCTTGGTGTAATAGGATTGGTTAATTACAAACGCACAACCATGTTTTATAAAGGATTCCAAAATGGAATCTATCAAAAACCTAATCAAAGCGATGTAAGTTCTGAACTTAGGGAGGATAAAATCTCCACAGGAGATTTAGGAGAACAAAATGTGTTGCTATCGGGTATGCTGGGTTTAAATTATAAAACAGCAAGATCAAAATATACTTTAAATGCATTGCGTATTCAAAATGGAGAATCACGAGCTGCTATATTTAATCAGACAACGAAGATTTCAAACTCGAACGAAACCATGCGTCATACCTTGGAGTATACAGAACGAGCAATCACAAACCTATTGTTAAGTGGTAAACATAGTAATGAAAATGCAGATTTTATTACCGAATGGAAACTTTCACCAACATGGGTTAAAGTAAATGATAAAGACATGCGTCAAACTACTTTTGTTTTAAATAGTAGTGGTAATTATGTTATTAATACCGATGCAGGTCTTCCAAAACGTTTTTGGCGGTACCTAGACGAATTCAATGGAGTTTCCAAACTAGATTTCACTAAAAAATTAAATTTATTTGAACGCGAATCGTCTTTTAAATTTGGTGGTTTGTATAGCTATAAAAAACGAGATTATCGCATTAACAATTATAGTATAGAATACCGTAACAACGACAAAGATGTTACCAATGGTGATCCCAATGGATTCTTGAGTCCGGAAAATGTTTATAATGCAAGTGAAGATAGTGGTTTCTGGGTAAGAGGTAATTATCAAGCTTCAAATACCTTTGAAGCATCTCAACTAACGGGTGCTGCTTACGCTTCATTAGAGGTACGTCCTATAGAAAAGCTTAAAGCAATAGTTGGACTTCGTGGTGAAAATTATACAACAATTTTTACAGGAGAAAACATTGATAGACTGAAATATGATAAGGTAAAAACCATCAATAAATTTGATCTGTTCCCATCGCTGAATTTGATCTATAATACTTATGCTAATCATAACTTAAGAGCATCTTATTCACGTACGGTGGCAAGACCATCGTTTAAAGAATTATCTGTCGTTCAGATTTATGATCCATTAACAGAAATGCGGTTTTTGGGTAACTTGCAATTGGTTCCTACTTATATCAATAATATTGATGTCCGTTATGAAGTTTTCGCTAAAGATGCGCAAATGTTTGCATTGAGCGGATTCTATAAAGGATTTAAGAATCCAATTGAATTACAGGCATATAATGATGCTGTTCCTTTTGATATTACTCCCAAAAATGCTCCGTCGGCAACAGTGATTGGTTTGGAACTTGAAGGACGTAAGAACTTTGGATTTATCTCCGAAGAATTGAAAAATTTAAGTTTAAACTTGAATGTTACAGTGGTTAAATCCGAAATCGATATGACAGAAGAAGAGTATGCTTCAAGACAGTCATTTGCACGAGAAGGACAAGAAATTTCAAAAAAGAGGGACTTACAAGGCCAGTCTCCTTATCTAATCAATACAGGTTTATCTTATAACAGTTCAAGCAAAGGATTCGAGGCAGGTGTCTTCTACAATGTACAGGGTAAAACTTTAGAAATCATCGGTTTCGCGAGAAACTCGGATGTATATTCAAAACCCTTTAATAGTTTAAACTTGAATTTATCCAAAAAGATAGGAAAAGAGTTTAAAGCAGGTACCATTTCATTAAAAGTAGATAATCTTTTAGACAGTAAGCGCCTTAGCGTTTATGAAGCTTTTCAAGCAGCAGATCAAATCTATCAGCAACGTATCCCTGGGCGGAATTTCAGTGTAGGGTATAGCTATAATTTTTAAGACATTAAATTCGATATAAATCCCGCTAAGTTAATATTAGCGGGATTTTATTTTTTGATTAAAGCGGGTTCGTAATGATATACGATTTCATATTTTTGTTGTTGGTGATTTAGTGACAGTTCTCCAATGCCTAGTTTGATATCTTGAGGTGTCGGTTCACATAAAGTGTAATAGTTCCCATTATAAAGAATACTTTGTCCTATAGGTTTATCAAATTGAACAGCAAGAGTAACATGAGTTGGATATCGCAGTGCTATCATGGGTAAGTCATAGATTTCCTTGACTAAATAAAAGAAAAGAGCAGCTCGGTCGTCACAATCGCTAATATCATTAATTAATGTCTGTTCAGGCGCAAAGCGTTTTTCAGCCCCGTAAATTTCGCGGTCATCTTCATAAAGAAAAGAATACCTGGTGAATTGCATTAAATAGTCAATTCCCTTTTTTGTTGACATTTTTGATGTATACTCTTTTAAATAAGGGATTATTGACTCATAAGTTTCTTTACTTAATGGAATATTGAAATATGTCTCAAAGTCAACAATTGGATAATTTGCAAAGATATCATTCACTTCGGAGTTGACCTTTAATTTGAAATGATATGCTTTACCATTATACTTAAACCCAATTTCTTTATCAACATAACTATCTGGTCTAAAATCCGGGAGTCTAGTGACTTTATAACTAAAGCTGTTTTTGGCCTCAGGAATTTTTACATCAACTAACTTATACGGTTCTTGATAGTTGAAAATACTCTTATAATCATGATAATTTAAGCAAACATAATTGTCATCGTTTAAATGGAAAAATGGAAGATCTGATATGTCGTCTTTGCTTTTAATGTAAAATATAGTTTGCTTTTCTCTTAATCCTAATCGTGCATCATAACCAGATTTACACATCAAATACCATTTATATAAAGTATATCGACTATAGTTTTCCTGTTTGGGGCTTATTGCTTGCGCTGTCTGACGTACGAGCTGGTAGTAGATCCAATCATTTAGATTGTATTTCTTTTTGTAAGCAAGTAATGAATTGACGACCATAGAATCATGAGATGATTCTATTTTTTTATAAAAATCAAGAACATTGTTCTCGCTGATTTCAGAAGGAACATTTATAATAAATGTGGAATCTAATGAGAATATAAACGGTGCATTATAGAAATCAACTTTGTATTCTTGCGCATAGCTTTCTCGCTTCTGCATAAAGATAAACAGCAGTGAAAGAGCGCTTGCGACCAAATATGAAGATAGAGATTTCAATTCCTTAACAATTTATTAATAATGAAGTTACATAAAAATAACATCAAAAGAAATACCTAAATTCATTACTTACAGCTAAATGACGTTAGAGGTTCACAATAAGGTACTGTGATGCAGTTTTCGAACTATAATATTTGGAAGCTTTTATGTTTTATCCGACCATAAATAATAGAGGAGCCGTCCAATGACTTTGACCATGTTTATTGCGCGCTCTAACTTGAAAATAGATATAGTGGCCGGGAGTAAATCCTGAATAATACGCCCTGAACGAGTTTGTTTTATAGAATATTTCTCCCCATTGTGGGAGTCCATACGAGTCAACCTCTGTTGCAAACCTATAATCATAAAACATATCCCGTCCTACGGGTTTAAATCCAAAGGCGACTTCACCACTTGTACGTCCATCACAAAGAAATGGGGCGGATGGAGTATCAGGAACTTGGCCTTTACGTTTTCTGGTGAGTACAGGGAAACCCGAACTGCGTAGTAAAGATAACTTTCCATCACTGACTAAATTGACATAAGTAACAAGCTGTTGCAACAGTTCACAGAGTTTCCGCTTGCTTTCTCGCTTATAAGACTTCTTTTCTCGGCTTCCGCTTTCAGCCTCGATCACTTTCTTCTGGTAATCTTGGTAAGCATCTTCAATAGTTGGCAGTGGCAAAGTCGGATTAATAAAGACAGTAGAATTCTTCATGCACGATAAAATATAGCTTGCTTTTACAAGTAGTTTTTCGTCAGTATATCGAATAAAATTGGCTTTTGCACGAATATATTTCATCAGAATATCATCTAGGTTTAATCACTAAAATAACTCTTTTTTGCTATACCTCACAATTGAAACGATAGATAGTAAAGATTATACGCGATGCAACGGCTCTTCACGCGATGGAATTCCTAACAGACGGAAAGGCCGAATTCTTCCGCACTATTTCCGATACCCTGAGCATAGTGGGGAGATCATTTTGCGCCATTGCAATTCAGTGATACCGTACTTTTGAAAGATATCTTCTAGTTTCTCTGTAATGATGAAGAGGAACAGGAAGGTTTCTTCTTACAACAAGCTTATATCTCCCAACGGCTTGATTATTTTGCGCGATCTCGCGTAGATAGTTCTACGTAACATGTTTTTAAGGAAATAATACTTTACTCACAGAGGGATTTAGTTTATTGAAAGGAAAGTGTTTGGAGCTATTCACCAGTCTGTCAAGATAAAAGTAAACTCCTGTATTGTCTCGGTGCAGGCAGGGAGATACTTTTCTTTTGACTTATTGATGTTTAACCATCTTGGCGGACTTATATTTCAAGAAAATGTAGCGTATCATCTTAAGAGCATCATCGATTTGCGACACAACAATATAGCGGCGTCATAGCATGTGATGGTACCGTCATCTCTCGCCAACATTAATCAATTGCTCTTTGAACCCATGTTACGTAGAAAAGTAATATAGATCACACTAAAAAACTAAAAATTTTTCATACCTAAAGCGTTATTATCTCATGATTTTAGTATTAAGTTTTACCTGTTACTATTGTACATTATCTGTAGGAAATAATATACATGTAGCTGTATCCTTACTTTAATTTAACTCGCTGAAAAACAGGTATAAAAGGGGCAAGATATTTGACGCAAGTTTGACCATATTATAACTTAAAGAAATGGAAACAAATATTTCTACAAAATTTGTTGCTGAACTAATTGGAACTTTTGGTTTGGTACTATTTGGTTGTGGTGCAGCGGCTGTTGCCGGCGCTACGACTTTAGGCGGATTGTCGGGATTGGGATTACTGGGGATTGCGCTAGCATTCGGTTTATCCGTTGTTGTTTTTGCCTATGCGATAGGCGGCATTAGTGGGTGTCACATCAACCCAGCGGTAACAATCGGTGTACTTGTTGCAGGAAAGATTGCTGCGAAAGATGCTGTTGTTTATATTGTAGCACAATTAATAGGAGCATTATTAGGTGCTTTTGTTCTACAGCAAATTCTAGGAGGACAGCTAGCGGGTTTCTCTCCAGGTGAATGGGCATATGGGTCGAATGGATGGGGGAAAGGCTATCAGAATGAATACGGCACAACCGCCGCATTTTTAACAGAGGCTGTTTTAACCTTCATCTTTTTATTTGTCATCTTAGCGACTACCTCCAAAGTTGGAAATTCCACTATGGCTGGTTTGGCTATAGGGCTGACCTTAGTTTTGATTCATTTAGTTGCCATTCCCATCACAGGTACTTCAATCAATCCGGCACGTAGTTTTGGTCCAGCTATACTAGCTGGGGGCCAAGCCCTTTCACAACTTTGGTTATTTATTGTAGCCCCTATTGTAGGAGCTATAATTGCCGCAGTCGTTTGGCGTGCTCTTGAACCCAAAGGGAATTAAAACTTTTATATCATGATATTGGATAGCTTCATCGAAAAATGAAGCTATTTTTTATCTTCTTGTTTCTGTTATCTAACAGTTTTAAGAGCACACTTTTTTGAAGTATCGCTTTTTAATTTTGTGACGGAGGTACAAAATTTGTATCTTCGTACAATGGAAAATTTTATTGTTTCTGCTCGTAAATATCGCCCGGTCACCTTCGACTCGGTTGTCGGTCAGCAACACATCACCGGTACACTTAAGAATGCTATTCATAACAATCAGTTAGCACAAGCATTTTTGTTCTGTGGACCAAGAGGTGTGGGTAAAACAACTTGCGCGCGTATTTTAGCAAAAACAATAAATTGTGAAAACATTTCAGATATTAGCGAAGCCTGCGGTGTATGTGATAGCTGTAAATCTTTTCAGAATGGTAATTCATTTAGCATTCATGAATTAGATGCAGCATCAAACAACTCAGTAGACGATATCCGAAATTTGATTGATCAAGTACGTATTCCACCACAAGTGGGTAAGTTTAAGATCTATATCATCGATGAGGTTCACATGCTTTCGCAGCAGGCATTCAATGCTTTCCTAAAAACATTGGAAGAACCACCTGCCTATGCCATATTTATCTTAGCAACTACAGAAAAACATAAAATCTTACCTACGATTTTATCACGTTGTCAGATTTTTGATTTTAACCGTATCCGTGTTGAAGATATGGCCAATCACTTGGCCAGCATTGCAACACGTGAAAGTATTCAGTACGATCAAGATGGCCTTCATATCATCGCTCAAAAAGCAGATGGAGGACTTCGTGATGCATTATCGATGTTTGATCAGATCGTTAGTTTTTCAAATAAGCAGGTCACTTATCAAGCAGTTATTGATAATCTGAATATTTTAGATTACGATTACTTCTTTAAATTGACAGATGCTATATTGATCGAAAATCCAGCAGATACCTTATTAATATTAAATGATATTTTAAATAATGGTTTTGATGGCAGTCATTTCATTTCGGGTTTAGCATCGCATTTTAGAAATCTATTGGTAGCAAAAGAACCGTCTACGCTAAAGTTGTTAGAAGTAAGTGAAAGTATAAGAGCTAAATATTTGGATCAAGCACGTAAATCTTCAACGGGATTATTATTATCAGCATTGAATATTGCTAATCAATGTGAGATTAATTATAAAACAAGTAAGAATCAGCGGCTTCAGGTAGAATTAGCACTTTTAAAAATATGTCACTTATCAAGTGCTATTAAGTTAAGCCAGATTGGAACCCTTCAGGCTCCCAATACTGTTGAAGGATTAAAAAAAAAACTCCCTAATGTAGCTCCAGCCACAGAAACAGCTGTCGTTGATGCAAAACCCTCATTACCAGTAGTAGATAAAAATATTGCTATAACTCCGATTGCAGTACCTCCTGCAACACCAGTAGTAGAACAAACGAAAAGCCCAGAAGTCTCTAACTTACCGCCTAAAGTGAAAAAGGGTGGGTGGGGAGCTTCCAAAAGTTCTATGCCGTCATTACCCGATCTAAATTCAATTTTTGAATCTAAAACTGAAGAAGAAGATAGTAATGAACCTAGTTTAGTTAAAGGTACTGAAGAGGAAGTTGTGACTTATGAAAAATTTATCCAATTCTGGAAAACGTTGGCAACAGATATAAAAAAGCAAAATAAGATTAATCTGTATACCTTGATGACAGCTGTGCCCCCAAAGTTAGTTGGAAATCAGATAGAGGTAGATGTGGAGAATATGGTCCAGATGGATGTTCTGAATATGGCAAAGGTAGATTTATTAAATTACCTTCGCCCTGCACTGCATAATTTTTCACTAGATCTACGTGGTATTGTTATGGAGCATGATGTTGTACGTAAACCTTATACCTCGCAAGAGAAATATCAAGCTATGGTACAGAAGAATCCACTTTTAGAAACGTTAAGAAAAGAGCTTAATTTGGGATTAAGTTAAAACTTAGACCAACTTTTTCTTGCACTAACCCATATTTCTTTTTGTATCTTTGCCTTTCAAATTGGTTAGCTAATTGCTAGAAACCAATTCTTATTTAGAATATTAAGCATGCAAAATTTTCAAAGACACGATAGATCATCAGATCGTGAAGCCAATCAGATGGTTTTCGGTATTCGTGCCGTTATAGAAGCGATAGATAGTGGTAAAGAAATCGAATCATTATTTATACAAAGAGGTTTAGCCGGAAGTTTAGTTTTAGAATTGAAAGCTCTTTTGAAAGAGCACGACTTAGGGTTTCAACAAGTTCCAATTGAAAAACTAAACCGTATCACACGCAAAAACCATCAAGGTGTTATAGCCGTTATTTCCCCGATTATCTATCAAAAAATTGAAGACATTGTTCCTGAAATTTATGAAAAAGGAGAAGTGCCTTTATTTTTAATGCTAGATGGGGTTACAGATGTGCGCAACTTTGGTGCTATTGCACGTACAGCAGAATGTTCAGGTGTACATGCGATCATTGTACCAAAAAAAGGATCTGCAGAGGTTAATCCTGATGCAATCAAGACATCCGCAGGTGCATTATATAAAATACCAGTATGTCGCCATGAAGGTTTGGCTAAAGTGGGTAAATTTCTTATTGAGTCCGGCATACAGTTAGTTGTAAGTACTGAAAAGACAAAAGATAGCATCTATGATGTTGATTATACTGTACCAACATGTATCATCATGGGAGCTGAGGATACAGGTGTATCAGACGATTTAATTCGTATCGCAGATCACCTTGCTAAAATACCGATGTTCGGAGAAATAGGATCATTAAACGTATCTGTTTCAGCTGGAGTTGTATTATACGAGGCTATTCGTCAACGCGTGAAATAATATTTGTATAAATATTATATAAAAACGAGAGTGGCTATCTTCAGGGTAGCCACTCTTGTTTTTTAGATGTTAATCACATTAAGAAATCACATAACTGTTGTATAAATAATAAGAGCGGCTATCTTTGGGATAGCCGCTCTTATTTTATAAGATGAATCGATTAGTATTTGTTACTAGATTCTTTTCTTTTTCCAGAAAAGTCTCTAAAACCACCACCATTTCCTTCTCTACGATCTCCACCACGGTATCCACCTTCACGTCTTTCACCGCCACCGCTTCTGCGATCACCACCACCGCGGTAACCACCTCCACCTTCACGTCTTTCACCACCGCCAAAGCTTCTACGTTCGCCACTTCCACCACGGCTTCTGTTTCCACCACCACGGTTTTCAGTTTTTCCGTCTCCAGAAACTTCGATACGTACGTTACGACCGTTGAAATCAACGTCTTTAAATCCTTCGAATACTTTTGTTACCTCAGCATCTTCAACTTCAAAGAAAGTGAATACTCCTTTTAAATCAATTTTACCAATTGATTTTCCAGAAATTTTTGCGTTGTTACAGATAAATCCTAACATGTCTCCACGGCTGAATTCATCTACAGAACCAAGGTTCATGAATAAACGAGTAAATCCTTTAGAGCTACCACGTTCTCCTCTTTCACCACGCTCGCCTCTTTCGCCACGTTCGCGGCCATTGCTGCTGATATCACGTGCTTCGATATTTAAATCATGAGCACCTTTGTAATAATCTAAGAATCTATTGAATTCTAATGAAGCAAATCTTTTTACGATATCTTCTTTCGATAACGATTCAAAACCTTCCATAATAGCTGGTAAGAATTGATTGATTTGATCCTCATTAACTTCTACATTCTGAACTTTATTGATGATCGTTAATAATTGTTTTTCAACAACATCAGCTCCTTGAGGAACTTGTTTACGCTCAAATTGTTTTCCGATAACTTTTTCAAGTTGACGGATTTTGCTTTGCTCTTTAATGTTGATCAATGAGATTGAAATACCAGTTTTACCTGCACGAGCTGTACGGCCAGAACGGTGAGTATAGTTTTCAATTTCATCAGGTAAAGAGAAGTTAATCACGTGAGTTACGTCGTTTACATCAATACCACGGGCTGCAACGTCTGTAGCAATTAATAATTGTAAACTACGGTCACGGTAACGTTTCATCACTTTATCACGTTGTTGTTGAGATAAATCTCCGTGTAATGAATCAGCGTTGTAACCATCTTTAATTAAAGATTCAGCAATTTCTTGCGTTTCAATTTTTGTACGACAAAACACGATACCAAAGATATCAGGATTTGAATCTACAATACGTTTGAAAGCAGCGTATTTGTCTTTAGCTCTAATTAAATAATATTGATGTTCAATATTAGCATTACCAGTGTTTTTCGTACCTACAGTCATTTCAACTGGATCAGTCATATAGTTTTTAGCTATACGGCGTACTTCAGATGGCATTGTTGCAGAGAATAACCATGTTTTTTTAGTGTCAGGAGTTTCTGACAGGATGTTGTTGATGTCTTCTTTGAAGCCCATGTTAAGCATTTCATCTGCTTCATCTAACACAACATATTTCACTTGAGAGAAATCAATAGCATTACGGCCAATGATATCTAACATACGACCTGGGGTCGCTACTACAATTTGCACACCACGTCTGATTTGACGAAGTTGGTCACTAATATTTGCACCTCCATAAACAGCAACAACATGTACGTTGTCGAGGTTTTTAGCATATCTTTCTATATCTTTCGAGATTTGCAAACAAAGCTCACGTGTTGGACACAATACCAACGCTTGAGGATGTTTCTGAGAAAAGTCTAATTGCTGTAATAATGGAAGACCAAATGCTGCTGTCTTACCTGTGCCGGTTTGGGCTAATCCGACAAAATCGTCGTTACCAGTCAATAAAACAGGAATGGCTTTTTCCTGAATTTCAGAAGGTTTTTCAAAACCTAATTCTGAGATGGCATTAACAATTTCCTCACGGATTCCCAGTTCTAAAAATGGGTTCATGAATTAATTTATACAATAGGCTCTATTGCCTAAGGCGATGCAAATATAGGAAAATAATATTTACAAAACTAATTTATAAGCTAAGTATTTGATATAATGTGTTTTTTGAATGACAAATAAATATTTTTATACGTGTTAAACATAAATAAACCACATTGAAAAGAATTATTTGGATTGTGAAACTATTTTATAACTATTCTGCTTTTTTGATCATTTGTTAATGTAGACTTAATATTTCAACCTTACTTTTGATAGTAGTATGGATCAAATACCAATTATATATCAGCATT
Organism: Sphingobacterium sp. B16(2022); assembly: GCF_012030425.1. Lineage (GTDB taxonomy): Bacteria > Bacteroidota > Bacteroidia > Sphingobacteriales > Sphingobacteriaceae > Sphingobacterium > Sphingobacterium anhuiense. Next base: position 224,932 of record NZ_JAAUVN010000007.1, read on the forward strand.
GGCTTCAAGCTATTAAAGAGCGAAATGATACAAACGCTTTTGGAGAGCTTTATCGCTATTGTTGGAAAGATCTTTATCAGCATGCTGCCCGGCGGATTTTGGATGCTCAGGATGTAGAAGATATTCTCCAAGAATTATTTGTACAGTTTTGGGAAAAGCGCCATACGATCGACATCCAAATGAATCTTCCAGCTTACCTCAAAGGAATGCTCAAGTATAAAATTATAAATTTTTTTAATGCCAATAAAGCTAAAAATAGACTATTGGATCATTGGAGTAACCATATTTTTGACTATGTACAACAGCATCCTGAAGAATTGGAAACTTACCTTGCATTAGAAAGATTACTGGAAGAGGAATTGGAAATTATGCCGCATAATATGCGTCAGGCACTCTTACTTAAATGGGAGCATCTACCAATTCGAGAGATCGCCCTGCGTATGGGGCTTTCGGAGCAGACCGTGAAAAATAACCTGACAGAAGCTTCCAAAAGAATGAGGAAAGCAATAAGTGCAAGACAAAATGTTCAAAATAGCACGCTTAGCGTATTTCTTGTTCTCGTTCTGGAAGAACTATCTAAGTAAATTTTATGAACTGCAGACAATGACTGCCACCAAAAATATACTTAACAATTCTTTTATAAAACATTAACTATTTCTTGAAGTACTTTATAGCTTTTTTGCAGACTTATATATAAACAGCAGGCAAAAAAGTGAAAAGAAGAATATTTGAATCCCTGATCTACAGATATCAGCAGAACAAAGCTACAAAAGCAGAGCGTATGTTGGTCGATCGCTGGTATGAAACACTAGATCGGGAAGAAATTCCTGAAAGTGCAATTGATGAGGTCCAATTATGGAATAGGATACAACAGCAGATTGAAAATACAACTCCTCAAAAATCATCAATTCGGAAAATGGTCTATTGGATTGGATCTGTGGCGGCTACACTTTTGTTTTGCTTTGGCATATTGTTTTGGAAAAACCAAACCGCTCTGGATACCGTAAAACAGGAAGTGAATGTAAAACCAGGGTACCAGATTTTTGAAACAGGAGTTGCACAACGGAAGAAGGTATTATTGGCAGACGGATCAACGATCATTTTAAATGCACGTTCCAAAATTAAATTGGATACCGTCTCATACGACAGAAAGGACCGTATAGTAGAGCTTCTTGCCGGCGAGGCATTTTTTGAGGTTAAAAAAGATCCCACAAAAGCTTTTATTGTTAATACCCAACAATTACAGACAAAGGTATTGGGTACATCATTTACGGTAAAAAACTACAGCGAATCGGATGAAATATCTGTATCTGTATTTACAGGTAAAGTAGAAGTAGCGGCCGACAACAAGTCATTAGGCACATTGGAGCGCGGCGGACAGATTCGTTACACCAAAAATAACCACAGCAGTAACCAAGAGACTTTTGACCTGACTATACGTAATAGTTGGATTGAGGGAAAGATTTACCTAAAGCAAAGCAGTTTTGCAGAATTGGCATTAGCAGTTAAAAATATCTACAATGTAGATCTGAAAGCCGGCGATGATCAGATTGCCCGACAGCGTTATAGCATGCCGATATCGAAACAGCTCTCTTGGTCAGCAACCTTGGAAAGTATAAAAGCTGTCCACCATAACAAGTCTAGGAAGGAGGGGAGTACGGTGCATATCTATTAATTCAGGAATGAAAAAAGAGCTGACGACTGCCATCGTCAACTCTGGATCCTATAGCATCTATAAGGTGCTATAAATAACATATACAAAAACTTACAGAGCTATTATATACGCATACAAATTTATGAAATACGTTACGAAAAACAATATTAAGTTTATGATCAAGTCATCATTGGTGGGACTACTTCTTTTAATCGTATCGGCAGAAATGCTTTTAGCATCAGGTGCATACGGCCAGTTGCTCAATAGAAAGATTTCAGTTTCTTTTAATGAATCTAATATTCCAGCAGCTTTCGAGCAATTGGAATCGCAAAATATACATATTGCCTTTGATGCCAATAAATATAATCTGTCAAAGGAAAAAGTGAATGCCAAAATTTTTAAAAATAGCAGTATAGGAGAAGTAGTGCGCTACCTTCTTAGGGGTACAGATCTGATACCTCAAGATAATGGGGTCTATATTACATTGGTCAAAAAACCAATACAGCAGGTAGGACGCATTTCTGGGAAAGTAATTGATGATCGAGGTCAGTTGTTGGCTAATGCTAGCATTAAGTTGGTCGGAACCAATAAGACGACACAGAGCAGTATTGATGGTAGTTATATTTTAACCGCTGTATCGGGGACTTATGTCTTGGAAGTCAGTCATCTATCTTATCAGACACAGCGCATAGAAGGCGTGAAAATAGAGGACGGAGAACTTACAGCATTAAATATTGCTATGAAAACGCAGACCAATAAGTTGGAAACGGCGGTCGTTAGTGTGTCGTTTAAAAAAGCATCTGTAGCAGGACTGTATGCCGCACAAAAGAACGCTGCCTCGGTGACTGATGGTATATCTGCCGAGCAGATTGCACGTACACCGGACAATGATATGGGGCAGGTGCTAAAGCGCGTTACTGGATTGACGACCGTCAACAATAGAAATGTGATTGTGCGGGGTATGTCCGATCGTTACAATCAAGCCATGTTGGATGGGGTAGTCATCCCAAGTACTTCGCAGAATAGACGTGATTTTTCTTTTGATATTATCCCAACAGAGATGGTAAGCTCGGTGGTGGTCAATAAAACGGCAACACCGGATGTGTCCGCTGAATTTTCGGGCGGACAGGTTTCTATTAATACGTTAGATATCCCGGATAAGGATTTTACCACAATACAATATGGCGTTGGAGGAAATTCCCGCACAACAGGAAAAGACTTTTATCGCCTTGGTGAACGGCATACCAGCGAATATTTTGGTTTTAATCATTCCTCTTCGAAGCAGCCCGAAGGGATACAGCCTTGGTTTTGGAATGGAGAAGCAAGACGTCTAGATGCTCCTCCAGGATATATATTGAACGACCAAAAATTGAATGAAGAATTTTTAATGCCAGGTTCAAATCTCAAGTACAATGACATTGATGCAATAGCCCAGTCCAAACAGGTTAACGCAGATGCGATGAAATTATATCGCTACAAGGCCAATCCTAATCAAAATTTAAGGTTTGCATTGGGAAGGCGGTATAATTTTTCAAATGGATTACTGTTCGGCTTCTCTGCTTCTGCTAATATTCGAAATGAACAAAATATTGTCGCCTTTAATAATGTGCGAGGATCTGGTATCATTAATGGGTATGGAGAGAAGCAACATATGATAGAAAGTGATACGATCGGTCAGAATGGTGCAGGAACCTCCTATCGCTTTAATAGTAGTAGCGGATTGGTGGCGAATTTTGGACTAAAAGGACAGGATTTTAAGCTCGCATTTAAAAATATGTACGCTCGGACTTTTAACAATAATTATAGTGAAAATATCCGGTCAACCTTTACAAATTTAAATAACCCTCCGACCAAAAATCAATATCAATTACCTGAAGCAATGTCTTTGCAGCAGCATCAGTTAAGCGGTGAATATCAGTTGCCGTGGAAAATCAAGGTTGAGGGTATGTTTGCCTATAATAGAATCAAGCAACAGATTTTGGATGAACGTAAATTGCGATATGGATTAACGACAATATTAGACGGGAATTATATGTTTCAAAGTCCTAATTTATTAAGTCTTTCTAACTGGTCTAACCATTCCGAAACGGGTTTTGATTCCCGCATGTGGACTGAGATTAATGAAAATGATTTTAACTGGGCAATGGCATTTTCTCGAGTCTTTGGTGAAGGAAAATCCGTTAGCACTTTGGTTAAGGCTGGATATCAAGGCTGGAAAAAAAATCGTAATCTTTCGGTTTTTCGTTTGTTGCCATTTACCCGCTCTTATATGCCCGATGATCCTTCTAAATCGGCACCTGCTATTGAAAAACCTTATGATATATTGTTCTCTCCAGAAACTATCGGAAACGGAGTTGGTCAAGCTTATTATTATCCTGAGCCTATCGGTGGTAATGTTTATGATGGTGATATGAGTTCACATGCAGGGTATCTAATGTTGGATCAGAAATTTTGGAATAAGCTAAGATTAGTCTATGGATTCCGTGCCGAATACTACAATCTGTTAAATCGTCAGGATGAAATGTTTAGAAAGCAGAATGGCGATCCAGATGCAGATAACAATAAATTACTATTGTATAAACTGATGATTCGTGAAAATAATTGGAAAGTTCTACCGTCCATTAATGCAACTTATAGTGTAACCAATACCTTTAATGTGAGAGGAAGTTATTCAAAGACGGCCATTCGTCCAGACTTTAGGGAGTCAGGTTTTTTTGGATTTTATGACTTTGAATTGGATGCTATTGTTTCAGGGGATAATGTCGAATCAACTTTTATCGATAATGTTGATCTGCGATTGGAATGGTATCCAAGTCCTGGTGAAATTATATCCTTAACCGGATTTTATAAATATTTAGATAAGCCAATAGAACTGATTGAAAATGAAGATGTAAGTCCCGGAACTGCGTATGTTTTCAATAATATGGAGTCAGCAAAAAACATGGGGTTGGAATTTGAAATTCGTAAAAACTTGAGTTTTATTGGTGAGGCCGATTGGCTATCTAAAGCTTTTCTAAATGCCAATGGGACATTATTGAAATCTGAAGTTAATGCATTAAGTCAGTGGAGACATAAGTTGGTAGATGATCGTACAATTGCAGAACGCGAAAAAGAAAGAGCGCCTAATCAAGATCGTCCACTAATGGGACAATCACCTTGGTTGTTGAATCTTGGTGTAGGTTATTGGGGTGATAGTTTTGGTATAACAGCAAGCTATAATCATAGAGGCTATCGTACAAATACGGCCTCCTTCAACCCAAATAGGGTAGAGTATGAACTTGCGCCAAGACAGGTTGATTTTCAGGTGTATAAACGGTTTTTGAAACAGAAATTGGAAGTGAAATTTAATGCTGCCAATCTTCTGGATGAATGGACAAGGTATTATCAAAATCAATCAGCGTATAGTAATTCTCAAGGAGAAAAAGGAGAAATAATTTATGAGCTTGTTAAAGGAGATAATAAGTACAATAGGGCGGACGATGATATCATTACTTACCGAAGAAAAGATGGTCGAAGATTTAATCTTTCAGTGACCTATAATTTTTAAAATTATAAAAATAACTGCGCGAGGCAGCTTCATGCCTCCCTAAAAAAATTGCACATGAGTTCCGAGTTTGTCCAAGTCGCACAACAGGAAAATAAAATAGAAGCAAAATAGGGGGGAATGAAAACAACTATGCAAACTTATGAAATGCTATCCCATAGGGATGCATAGTCTAAAAAATGATCTTGTGATGGCAAAACTAGTAATTATTTAACATAAAATGAAAAAAATCTTAACAGTAGCAAGTGTATGCGCAATCGCATTGGCTTCTTGTAACAAAGACAACGTAGGACCTAATTCAGATTTGAATGCTGGTTTGCCAAACAAACCTCAAGCAACTATTCCAACAGATGCCTCAGGTATTATTACCAAGACAACTCTTTCTGCGGATACCGTATGGAAAATTGATGGTGTAGCTTTTGTAAAACCAGGGGCAACATTAACTATTCAACCAGGTACGTACATTACTTCTGGTGTAACTAAAGCATATAATGATCAGATTACCGGATTGACACAAAATATCAAAGGAGTTTTGGTTGTTCCTAAAATGGCCAAATTGATTGCCAATGGTACTGCCGCTGCACCTATTGTATTTACTTCTCCGAATGCTGCTAACTCTCGTAATCCAGGTGATTTTGGTGGTGTTGTATTACTGGGTAGCGCAACCACAAATCAAGCTGCAACAAAAAGAATCGAAGGAATTCCTCAACCCGTAGGCGTAGATGTGACTTATGGTGGTACAAATGCAGCAGATAATTCAGGCTCATTAAAATATGTACGTATTGAGTTTGCTGGTTACAATTTAACTGCCGACAATGAAATCAACGGATTGACTTTAGGTGGCGTTGGTACGGGTACTACGTTAGAAAACATTCAAGTATCTTGGGGTAAAGATGATGGTTTTGAGTTCTTTGGAGGTACCGTCAATGCGAAATACTTAGTAGCATTATCAAATGACGATGATGATTTTGATTTTGATCATGGTTATACCGGAACAATCCAATATGCTTTATCATTGAAAGATCCTAATTCTACAAACAGTCTATCAGGCGGTAACTCTGATTCGAATGGTTTGGAGTCTGATAATGAAGGTACAGCTCCATATGCTCAAACACCTAAAACACGCCCAGTTTTGAAAAATCTCACATTCTTGGGTATTAAAGATGTTACTGTAGCCGGTACTAAATTGAAATTTGGTAACCGTTGGAGAAGAGCTTCAGAGTATGATATTCAAAACTCGATTATCGCAGGTTATGCAACAGGTGCCGCATTTCAAGACGGTGCAACAGGTACATTTACTGGAAATGTCGTTCATGCATACACTGCAGCTTTCAGTGGTGCTACTCCGACAGGAAACCAAACAAATGTGTCAACAGATGCTACAACTTATTTGAAATTGGCCGGTGCTGCTAATATCTTTTATCCGACATCATCTACATTTAATCCTGCTGTGTTAAGACCGTTGTCGACTTCACCGGCATATGGTAATGGAACTACAACTTATAGTGGTGCTTTCCATCCAACAAATCCAGTTTGGACTGCGGGCTGGGCTCAATTCGCTCCCAAAACTTATTAATACTTATTTTCTTAAGTGAGCCATTTTTATGGCTCACTTCTTTTAATTAACAGACATATGCTTAAAAAATTATTTATCTATTTTATTGTACTTTGGACAGGTTGTGCGTTATATTCCTGTCAAAAAGGAGAAATAGTTGAAGATCAGCGACAGTTGGCGCGTGTGGCCTTTAAATCTTATTCAGGTGAAAATTTAGGAATAAAAAAAATCTCCATAGATGGCGAGTTTACCAATTATGATGGACCGAAAGATAGCTATCTTTTTATCTTTGATAAGAGTAAAGATACTTCTGTTGTAATTGCCTTTGGTAATGAGGATAAAATTGTGCTAAAACAGCGGTTAGCATTGAAAAGTGGAAGTAACATTTTCGGCGTTTATCCAAAAAGTCCACTTGATCCGACATTGGTAGTCGGGAAAAACCCCTTAGAAGGAGCACAATCAGATGCTACAAATTATCAAATAAAAATATTGAATTATAATAAGATCATTTCTCCCAATGGCGAGCCGGTAAGACTGGCTATATATTCAGGAACTTTAGTTTTTGATGAAAATACATTTGAGGAAAAGATGGTGTATGCAAAAGAACCTATTCTAACAACCGATCTAATAACCGATCAAATTCCTGATAATTTTATCAAAATACCTGTCGCAATACCCTATTATAGAGCTACAGTCTTGGATAAAGATTCAAAACCGCTATTGATCAATGGTCAACAAGTCTTTTTATTTTTAAGATTAGCGGCTCTTGGTTCGGATCCGATTGCCTTAATATATCTCCCACAAAAAGATCCTGATGTAATTTTTGAAGATGATTGGGTGACCTTCGTGGATGGATTGGGATTTGAACTGTCAAATGTTTGGCTAAAAAAGTAGATCCTCTTAAGAAAAACAAAGCTTTCTATTATTGCGCAGAACGTAAGCTATCAATACCATAAAACTAATCCTTATGAAAGGAGTCAATGATTTAAAACATCGAAAACTACTGGCACTCTCCCTGAATTTTCAGGGAGAAATTAAGCATGATATAGATGCCTCCGTGCTATTTGCCTTGGGTAAAGAGCTTAACGACCTGAATCAACTTTATAGTCAATATCAAGAAGTATTACTACAGTTGGAAATATTGGTCAAGGAATATGAAGTAAAAGAGCGTAATATTCGTTCCGGCATATTATCGCGTTCACTTCGTAAGCTTGTTAGAGAAGGACAAACCGGAGTTGACCTCCGCACCGTGATCAATTCTTTCAATTCCTGCGCACGCTGAAGAACGAATAGGTATTTTGATGCCTACTTTTCTAACGTGGACTTATTTCAATTGGAATCGTCTCATAACTGCTGCCTAGATATTGATGAATATTAGAATTGGTTTTATGCTTTTTATCAGAAGCGTTTCTAGCTTGAGGTTTATGTGCATTGATTGTATGTAACACTTCCTCAATAAGTGGATCTTGTATATCGCCTATGGGCACCAATGGTAAAAAATCAAATTCATTTATAGGCTTTTGTGGTAGAATTCCCGCATTGTAGTTCCCTTGGTCCAATTTGTTATAAATTTTATAAACCATTGGCAGCAAATGCCAGCTACGTTCGGAACCATGTATTTCTTCCGGTGTAGATATCGTGGAAGAAGCCATGTCCTTTCCGTAGGTTTTATCGCCAACTTGAATGACCTGTATGTAGGGCTGTAATCCATTAATGAGCATTTCGGAAGCCGAAGCTGTGTTGGGACCCGTTAGGATATGTATTCTATTTAGTCCCAGACCTTCTTTTAAAACTTCTTTGGCAACAAAAGAATAACCCTCTGGCTGTCTTTGTAGCGCAGCTGAAAAAGAGTCCTCCAGCTTTTTGATGTTTTTGTTTCCCTGATATTTTGCAAAGATCTCATTTTCTCTAATATTAGCGAATAGCAGCGCACAAAATGAAGCAAAAGCAACCTGTCCACCAGGGTTATAACGCAAATCGACAACAAGATCCTTTACCTGTTTGGATTTAAAATTTTGTACAGCTTCCAATAATGAATAAGCACCACTGAAGTCAAATTGACTTAAAAAAATGTAGCCTACTGTGGGAGACGACGAGATAATCTTAGACATATAAACAACAGGTTGTGAAATATAGGAGGCGGGTAGAATAAATATTTTCCCATCTTTTCGCTTCAGATTGATTGCAGGTAAATGAAAGGATTTATTTATCAGAGCTTTCATATTACTCTTATCCAAAAGCTCGTTGTTCATATAGGATAAAGTATCACCACGTTTTAGACCCAGTAAATCTGCTTCGCTAAATGGAACCACCTGAGTTACGACTTGTATAGTACCCCTTGCAGCCTGCATCTGCACCATGTCGAAGCCAAAAGTATTTGTCAAGGTATTACCGTAGGTGTCGCTGTTCAGGGTCTGCATTATCATTGAATAATGGTCATCTTGAAACAAAATACTTTTGAAGAATAGATCCGGACGTTGCTGATAATCGTTTGTTGTTCTGATTTTAGTATTCCAGTAATAATACTGTCGCATTTGATCCAGAGTCCAGTGATTGATGGCCTCATTTGAGCCGGGCTCTTTCAACGAGTCTTCTTTTTCACAGGAGAAAAGAATCACTGAAAAAAGGGTTAAAACAATACGATTTGATTTCCACATTTTTTAAAATCTTAACGACATAAAAATACGTATTATGGAAATGATATTGGCGTTATCTTTATGTTGTTCAAATGTTTATTTGGTTTAAACAACTTATCAAAGCATTCATATTGCGATGTTTTTATTTCATAAAAAAAGGCTACTCTATATAGAGTAGCCTTTCTATGCCTGATGTTAAAATCTACTAATATATTGTAAACTCAACACGACGGTTTTGTTGGCGACCTTCTGCAGTTTTGTTAGATGCAATAGGTTGGTTTGGACCGTAACCAGTAGCTTCTATACGAGAAGGGTTAGCGCCTTTAGATACTAAATAAGCTTTTACTGACTCAGCACGCTCTTTAGATAATCTTAAGTTCAATTGTAATGAACCAGTGTTATCTGTGTGACCAGCTAATTTTAAACTGAAATCTTTTTCAATTAATAAAGCAGCAACTCGATCTAAAGAATTGTATGAAGTAGAACGGATAACAGATTTACCAGTTTCGAATTCTAAGTTTTTGATTGCTTCATCAACAGTTCTTCTATCCGTCTCCGTGATAACTTTCTCTACAATTTTAGTTTCATTTTTAACAAGAATTGGACAACCAGCACCATCTACTTGAACACCTGAAGGTGTACCTGGACATTTGTCAAATTTGTTAGCAACACCATCACCATCATCATCTTGTAAGTCAGCGTTCAATGACTCTACTTTAGATTGTAATGCTTTATTAGCAGCATCCAATGCATCACGTTGTGCTTTTAAATCATCATATTTTGCAGTATAATCATTTACTAACGTAGCAACAGGATTTGAATTATTCAAAGTAGGTTTCGAACCATCTCCTAAAGCAATCTCTAAACCAGCATGTGCATACGAGAATAAATCATTTTTGAATGTTGGAGCAGGAGTAGCACCCGGTATAGATCCATCAAATTTCTGATTCGCCCAGTTCAACTGGTATCCTAAATCTAAATTAATCCCTTTTGCAATAGCGAATTTCAATCCGAAATCAGCAGGGACAAATAACTTCGATTGAGAATCATATGTAGTACTTGTTGAACCCATCGTTACCGTTGCTTCAGAATTTAATACCCCAATACCTAATGATACATAAGGTTTGATAAAACTGTTGAAAAATCTCCAATTGGTATTAGCCATTGTCCACTCTCCAGATAAAGCTGCTGACCAAGGTGTTTTAGTTTCGAAAGATTGTGAACCATCATCATATGCTCCACCAACTTTACCGCCTAAATAAGAAGCTTTAAATCCAAAAGAAGGAGATATTTGTTTCTTAATGTATGCCGAATAACCAACATTGTGATCTAAATCATTGTAATCTTTACGGTTGAAACCAAAAATATTAGTTTGATTTAAAACCCCAGCACCAATACCGATAGACCAAGTTCTGTATTGAGTAGATGGTCCTAGTGGTGTAGTGCCCTCTATAGAACCAACTTTTGCATTTTGTGCAAATGAAGCAGATGCCAATAATCCAGCTGCTACTAATAATCCACTTTTCTTAAGGTTAATCTTCATATTATTTAAATTTGATTTTAAATTTCTTTATAGTGCTCTAGACAATAATGTTGCCAAATATTGGACGTCTGCTACAATCAGAGTTACATTTATCCCCTCTTGTAGACAATTGTCTACTTTGCTATTTTCTTAATTTTAAAAAAAAACGCCATAATGTATACTATTAGTAACATTACAGCGTTTGTGTGTACTTTATTTAGGAATTGTGCTATTCGGATTCGTTTTGCCAAAAAAGTTAGGAATAACAATCCCCATAGCCATTTCTTTGATTATATTTTCATTAAACAAGTTCTGAAAAAATGTTTTACGGCTCTTTGTTATTAAAATAATATCAATATTTTCATCGCGAATCATCGTTTGTATTCCATTCGCAATTTTCTCAGCAGAATTTGCAAAATGACTTCTATTTTTTACGGTATAGGAAATGTCGTCAATGCCCGTTTCTGTAATGATATTGTCTATCCATTCCGTAAGCTTTTTATCCAAGATCTTAATATCAACCTCCTCTTTGTTAATATGAATCAATAATAAATGAAATTTACTGCCAAAGACAGGAATCGCCTGTTTTAACACCTCTAATTCACCTGGTTTAAAATTCGTTAACAAAGCAATCGTATCCTTTTTATATGCGGTTGCATTAGCAGGTATGGCTAAAATTGGAGTTTGTGAATCACGGATTACATCATAAGTATTACTCCCTATTAATACAGACTCTAATCCAGAGGCACCCTTTGTACCCATAACAACAACTTTATACTGATTTCTTGCCGTTTCTTTACTAATAACTTCAGCAAGAATCCCTTCATCGAAAAGTTGGCTTATGACCAAAGTAGGCCATTTTTCTTTTACCACGCCGACAAGTTGATTGAGTTGTTCCTCAGATTCCTTTATAGTTGGATCAACAATGTGTTCCCCATGGACCATAAAATTGGCGTATTTGTTTACATGTCGGGTGTAAACATGTAAGAAAACAAGTTCATCTTGATTTTCAAGAGCAATTTCTCTTGCGTATCGTGCAGCAATAATCGAGTTTTCAGAAAAGTCGATCGGAACTAATATTTTGCCCATAATAATTAAGCTTTAGAAAAAAATGTTGGAATAATAGGATGATGAATGATTTGTTTGGCGACAGATTTTTTGAACAATCTTTCAAAAAATGACTTACGTGTTTTCGTGATCAATACAACATCGATTTCTTCATCTTTGATGATATCATTGATTACCTCAGGAATAGTGTCCAATTCTTCTACATCAGTTTGTATAGAATCTACTTCTATATCCACATCGGTTATTTCCGTGTGCTTTTTGATTTGATATTTCCAAATTTCTAATTTATCCTCAATGTCAGATTCAGACTCCGAATGGTAGTGTACGTGAATAATCTGTACTTTGACATCAGATCCGAATATTTTGATGTATTCATTTAACGTATCCAATTCAGCATATTTAAAATTGGACAATAAACCTATTTTCTTAATATCTTTTGTTTGGTAATTAAAGGGGATCGCAATAACGGGAATATTACTTTTCTGACTAACAGCATATGTTGTACTGCCCACTATCACACTGGTATCATCTGTTTTACCCTTAGTACCCATGATAATAGCCGAATAAGTAGTATTTTTCGTTTCTTTCAACAGGGACTCCGTAATAATGCCGCGCTCACATTTTGACGTGAAAACGATAGTAGGATTATTGGCCTTTAGTTTCTCGATTAAATCAGCCATTAAAACATCTGCTTTGAAATTATCATCAGAACTATCACTGTTTACATCATCAAAAGTACTGGACGAAACGGTATAGTTATGATATAAATGAATATCAAACCCTCTCTTTTTTGCCAAATCAATTGCAAATTGAACAGCCGTGTTGGCGTTCTCTGAAAAATCAATCGGGACTAAAATTTTATTGCTCATGTTGTTTGGTAATTAGTTTTATTACGTACACTTTCTTTAATTAATAATGATATAATTTCATCATTGTAGCTTAACACATTTTGTATCGGTTAAGTTTGTTTTTGACTGTTGTAAAGATATTTTTTCCAATGATCTAAACATGTGCTTAATTTAATGAAATAAAGTGATTTTAAGCACAAATTTAAATAAGACGTATCACGACCATTAATTTTCCTTGTTCCTATTGTAGAGTGAAATTGAATTATTCCTAAAAATAGTCAAAATATATTTTATTTCATGACACTTTTAGTACATTATTATGAACTAAAAGACATCCGTCTAATTGCATAACGAGGCAATTTTAAGTAAGTTTGCAACATCATAATTAGACAATTAGATTTTCAATGACAAGTAGAGAAATTCGTCAGGCTTTTTTGGATTTTTTCAAAAGTAAAGGACACCAAATCGTACCATCTGCACCAGTTGTGGTGAAAAATGACCCCACATTGATGTTTACAAACGCGGGAATGAATCAGTTTAAAGATTTATTTTTAGGCGAAGCCGCCATTAAATTTCCACGTGTCGCCGATACACAGCGTTGTTTACGTGTTTCTGGTAAACATAATGATTTGGAAGAAGTAGGTATTGATACCTACCACCATACCTTATTTGAAATGTTGGGCAATTGGAGCTTTGGCGATTATTTCAAAAAAGAGGCTATTCAGTGGACTTGGGAGTTATTTACTGATGTATATAAATTAGATAAAGACCGTCTTTACGTAACGATTTTCGAAGGTGACGATTCAGAAGGACTAGCAAAGGATACTGAAGCCTATGATTTTTGGAAAGCTTTAATCGCTGAAGATCGTATTCTATTAGGAAATAAAAAAGATAATTTTTGGGAAATGGGAGAGACAGGACCATGTGGTCCATGTTCCGAAATCCATTACGATATGCGTACGCAAGAAGAACGTCAAGAAGTAGCTGGACAGTCACTTGTTAACGCCGATCATCCGCAAGTAATTGAAGTATGGAATTTGGTTTTCATGCAGTTCAACCGTCTAAAAGATGGTTCATTGCAACCTTTACCAGCAAAACATGTGGATACAGGAATGGGTTTTGAGCGTTTGGTACGTTCTATTCAAGGGAAAACATCTAACTACGATACCGATGTTTTTCAGCCTACTATTCAGTTCATCTCTCAAAAAGCCGGGATAGCTTATGGTGCGGATGAGAAAACAGATATTGCAATGCGTGTAGTTGCAGACCATATTCGGGCGATTAGTTTTGCCATTGCCGATGGTCAGCTACCTTCTAATAATAAAGCAGGTTATGTAATTCGTCGTATTTTACGTCGTGCAGTGCGTTATGCGTATACCTTCCTAAATTTCAAAACACCATTCATAAATGAGCTAGTCCCTTTGTTGGCGGCACAGTTTGATGGTGTATTTAACGAATTGAAAGCACAGGAAAGTTTTGTTCAAAAAGTAATCTTAGAAGAGGAAGTATCTTTCTTAAGAACTTTAGTCACAGGAGTACAGCGTTTCGAAAATTATGCTGAATCAAATACAACTGTTGATGGTGATTTTGCATTTGAATTATATGATACTTATGGCTTTCCAATAGACTTGACCGAGTTACTAGCGAGAGAGAAAAATCTTTCCGTTGATATGGTCGGTTTTAATAAAGCATTGCAGATCCAAAAAGACCGTTCACGTGCAGCAACTGCCATTGATACAGGAGACTGGATTTTAGTCAATGAAGATGAAGGCTTTGAATTTGTTGGATACGATACACTAAGTGCAAAAACAGAAATTGTAAAATACCGTAAAGTTTCAGCAAAAGGAAAAGACCAATTTCAATTGGTTTTATCGGTCACACCTTTTTATGCAGAAGGTGGTGGTCAGGTCGGTGACACTGGAGTTTTGATTTCTGAAGCTACAGGTGAGAAGATATTTGTAACCGATACAAAAAAGGAAAATGGGTTGTTCGTACATTTTATAGATACCCTCCCACAAAGTTTTGAAGGCCTTTTTGTAGCTCAAGTCGATCAGGCAAAAAGACAAGATACAGAGAATAACCACTCTGCGACGCATTTATTGCACGCTGCATTAAAGCAGGTATTAGGCGATCATGTGAATCAAAAAGGTTCCTTAGTAAATGATGATATTTTACGTTTTGATGTTTCTCACTTCTCTAAAGTAACAGAAGAGGAAATCAAACAAGTCGAAGATATTGTCAATGCTAAGATTCGTGAAAATATTGCATTGAAAGAAGAACGCAATATTCCTTACCAACAAGCATTAGATTCAGGAGTAACTGCGTTGTTTGGTGAAAAATATGGCGATTATGTGCGTGTCATTACTTTTGATGATCATTTTTCAAAAGAACTATGTGGTGGTACGCATGTTAAAGCTACCGGTCAGATCGGTTTCTTTAAGATTACATCAGAGTCTGCCGTTGCAGCAGGTGTACGTCGTATCGAAGCGATTACAGGAACGAAATCTGCAGCAGTGATCCGTGAACATTTTGAATTAGTTGACCAAATCAAAGGGTTATTAAATAATCCAAAAGACTTTGTTGCCGCAATGGGTAAAATTGTGGACGAAAACAGTGCTTTGAAAAAGGAAATTGAAAAAACGATTATTGAAAAATCATTAGCGTTAAAATCAGTCCTAGAAAGCAAATTACAACAAGTAGGTGATGTTAATTTCTTAGCCACAGTTGTTGATTTGCCAAACGCAGAGGCTGTAAAGACCTTAGCTTACGCATTAAAAGGAGCCGTTAATAACTTATTCTTAGTAATAGGAGCTGATTTTGACGGTAAACCAAGTTTGACCGTTGTCATCTCAGATGAATTAGCAAAATCAAAAGGCTTGAATGCTGGAAATATTATCCGGGATTTAGCAAAAGACATCCAAGGTGGTGGTGGAGGACAGCCGTTCTTTGCGACAGCCGGAGGAAAAAATAGTGTCGGATTACAAACAGCGATAGATAGAGCAATAGAATTTATAAAATAAAACGAATATGATGAAGCAGACGTTGCTAGTGGTGGGTTGTTTATTTTTATTTCTAATCGGATGTAAAAATAAAGATGAGTTTACAATTTCTGGCCAAATTGAAAATCCAGGAAATATTAAAGTAATATCGTTATACGAAGGCGAAAGAAAATTGGACTCCATGTTTTTTGGAGACAAAAATGCCTTTCAATTTAAAAGACCTACTAGTCAGGCGCGTCTATTATCACTTCGTGTAGGTAAAAATCGTTATGATTTAATTGCTTCACCAGGAGAGGACATTGTTTTCAAGGCAGATCTTCAGAAAGATGTTAACGATTATCAATTAGAGGGCTCTGAGTTGTCATCATCGATTCAGAGTTTCTCAAAAATGAGAAATCGACGTGATGCAGTTCGCGATTCCTTACAGGCAGATTTTGCGAAGAAATCCATCACAGCTGATGTGGATGATATTGAAAATCTGCGTAGTGAGTACAAACAAAAGTTTACAGAGCAATTGCAGTACTATACAAAAGCAGCGGTAGATTTTGCTGAACAGCACGATGATATCGCTGGATTTTATGCCATCAGTACACTAGACCCGGAAATTGCAGAAGCTGAAATCATAACCTATGCCGATAAGATAAAAGATAAGTTCTTAGATAATGGCTATGTTACCCAATTTAAAGAAGAAACAAATAAACTGAGAAAGTTGGCTGTAGGTCAACCAGCTCCAGACTTTGAATCGTTCACACCTAACAATAAATCCATCAAGTTATCAGATTTCAAAGGAAAATATGTTCTGTTGGATTTTTGGGCGTCATGGTGTATGCCATGTCGTCAAGAAAATCCGAATATTGTCAAATTATATAATCAGTACAAAGGAAAAGGTTTTGACGTTTTCGGAGTATCTCTTGATGATAATCCGGGACCATGGATGCGTGCCATAGCAGATGATCAGTTACAATGGACGCAGGCATCTGATTTAAAAGCATGGGGATCCGTTGTTGTTGGTCTGTATCGAATCACAGGGATACCAGCCTCCTATGTCTTAAATCCAGAAGGCTTGATCATTGCTAAAAACCTACGCGGTAAAGAATTGGAAGATTTTTTAAAGAAAACTTTAAAATAGCGCAAATTAAATATTAACTTTCGTAATGTTACTTAACAATTTAATAACACTTCGTTAATGTTTTGTTGTCATTTTGTTCATAATTTAGCAAAAAAAAAAGATGAGCATTGCAAAGCAAAAAATATTAGTAGTTGATGACGAGCAAGATATTCTAGAGTTAATTGCTTACAATCTTAAGCGTGAAGGATATCAAGTATCGACTGCTTCGAATGGTCACGAAGCTATCAATGTAGCAAAGGATATTAATCCAGATCTGATTATTTTGGATGTTATGATGCCTAAGATGGACGGTATCGAAGCCTGCCGATTAATGCGTGCTATGCCAGAGTTTAAAAATACATTTATGGTATTTTTAACGGCTAGAAGTGAAGAGTATTCTGAAATTGCAGGTTTCCATGTTGGAGCCGACGATTATATTGCAAAGCCTATCAAGCCCCGTGCTTTGATGAGCCGTATCAATGCCATTCTAAGAAGAAATGTTTCGGAAGAAGCAGCACGATCACAAGACAGATTAGAGATTATGGATCTGGTGATTGATCGTGATTCTTTTTTAGTGTACCGTGGAGAACAGAAAATTGTACTTGCAAAAAAAGAATTTGAATTGATGTACTTATTAGCATCAAAACCAAATAAAGTTTTTACAAGAGAACAAATTTTGAAAAGTATTTGGGAAGATTCAGTAGTTGTTACCAACAGAACAATTGATGTACACATCAGAAAGCTTAGAGAAAAAATTGGTGAAGATTATGTAACCACCGTTAAAGGTGTTGGATACAAATTTGATGTTGCCTAATTGACAAGATATAATTATAATTAAAAGCAGTAATGGATCCCATTACTGCTTTTTTGTTTGTAGAGGTATAATCGATAACATCTTGATCAACTTCAGTTTTAAGTCATCCAATTAAATATAAAACAAGCAGGCTTAATGCAACAGATTTAAAAGACCAAATTTTCAAACTCATAAAGTATGTAAGCAAGCATCCAATTGTGTATTTTTAGGCTGTAAATATTCAAATGCTTATATTTGTATATCATATTAAACATTACCATCATCCATGTCAACAATACTTATAAAATCTGCACAAATCGTTAATGAAGGGAAAATTACCACTTCAGATGTTTATATCAGTAATGGCCGTATCGAGATGATCGCCGCAGAGATTAACCACCCTGCCGATAGAGAGATTAACGCCGAAGGATTACACCTTTTACCCGGATTAATTGACGATCAAGTACACTTTCGCGAACCAGGATTGACGCACAAAGCTGATATCTGGCATGAAAGCCGTGCCGCAGTAGCTGGAGGTACAACATCATTTATGGAAATGCCCAATACAGTACCCAATACTTTAACACAATCTTTGTTACAAGATAAGTACGATATCGCATCTCAAAATGCTTTAGCCAATTACTCATTTTTTATGGGTGCGGCCAATGATAATCTGGAAGAAGTACTCAAAACAAACCCTCGTGATGTCTGTGGTGTCAAAGTATTCATGGGATCATCAACAGGTAATATGTTGGTAGACAATGAGCGTGCATTGGAACAGATATTTGCCAACTCGCCCACATTAGTAGCCACACACTGCGAAGATGAAGCCACTATCCAGGAAAACCTTGCTATATATAAAGAGAAATATGGCGAAGCAGGATTGACAATAGATATGCATCCCCTTATTCGTTCGGCAGAAGCTTGCTACATCTCATCCTCCAAAGCTGTAGAATTAGCAAAAAAGAACAATACCCGCTTACATATTCTGCACATCTCTACTGCTAAAGAAATCGGACTATTCAGAAATGACATTCCATTGGCAGAAAAATTAATTACAGCTGAAGCATGTATTCACCATATGTGGTTCTCCGACGTCGATTACAAGACAAAAGGTAATTTTATCAAATGGAATCCAGCTGTTAAAACAGCAGATGATAGAGATGCCATTGTAAAAGCGGTATTGGATGGACATATCGATGTAATTGCTACCGATCATGCCCCACATACCATTGCTGAAAAGACACAAGCTTATAGCGCCGCACCATCTGGAGGGCCATTGGTACAGCATGCATTACAAGCTTTATTGGACATGTACCATGAGGGCAAGATCACTTTAGAGCAGATCGTTCAAAAGTCAGCACACAATACAGCAATTTGCTTCCAGATTGAGGAACGTGGATTTATTCGTGAAGGATATTGGGCAGATTTAGTACTGGTAGATTTAAATAAACCTTATACGGTTACAAAATCAAATATACTGTCAAAATGTGGCTGGTCTCCATTTGAAGATCATACCTTTAAATCTTCTATCGAGCACACCATTGTATCAGGACAATTAGCCTATTCCAAAGGGAGCTTGATCGAGTACGGCTCTGGTAGACGTTTATTATTTAACAGATAATCATGATCATCCAGGACTATGGATAAAAGAACATTTTTAAAATCCTTAGGCTTAGTCGCAACAGGAATACCTGCACTGTCATTTGCACAGGAAGATTTCTTTGAAACAAAAGCAGATCAAAAGAAATTACTAGCTCAAGTATTGCGCAAAGGAGATACCATCGGATTAATAGCTCCTGCGGGAGTTATTGATACCGAAGAAGCCATTGTTATGACCCGCGAAATTTTTGAAAACTTTGGTTTCAAAATCAAGGAAGGAAAACATATCCGAAGTAGATATGGTAATTTTGCAGGAAAAGATGAAGAGCGCCTAGCCGATATCCACAGCATGTTTGCAGACAAAGAAGTGAAAGCGATTGTCTGTATACGCGGAGGAGCTGGAGCATCCCGTTTATTACCACATATTGATTATCAACTCATCGCCAATAACCCCAAAGTATTATTAGGTTATAGCGATATTACCGCACTGATCATGGCCTTCTATAAAAAGACCGGTTTAATATCCTTTCACGGCGCAGTCGGTATCAGTACATGGAGTAATACCGTTGCTAAAAATTTTGAAAATCAATTTTTCCTTAATCAGCCGGCACAATTTGCAAACCCAACAGAAAAAGGCGATAACTTTATCCAGTACAAAGAGCGGATCACGACCTTAAACTCAGGACAAGCAACAGGTACACTACTAGGAGGAAACCTGACATTGCTCAGTGGGTTATGCGGGTCAGCCTATTTGCCAGATTTTAAAAATGCCATACTCTTCCTAGAAGAAGTAGATGAAAATATAGAGCGCGTGGACCGGATGTTCTGTCAATTAAAATTAGCAGGAATTTTGGATCAGATCAAAGGTTTCGTCTTTGGTAAGTGTACGGACTGTGGGCCAGCAGGAGGTTATGGTTCTCTTACGCTCGAACAGGTATTGAACGATTATATCAAACCGCTCGGGATTCCTGCATATTCAGGAGCCATGATCGGACATATTGCCAATCAATTTATATTACCGGTAGGAGCACAGGTCAAAATAGATGCCGACAAAGGAACCATTACACTTTTAGAGAAAGTACTAAAAGATTAAATCGATGAAAATTATCTCCCTGATGAAAATTATCTTCTTTTTGATCTTCGTTACTTCGGGAATTACAATTTCTGCCCAAACCATGAATTTAAATAAAAATGATTTTGATGAAGCCTATTCATCCTATAAAGAAAGCACGTTAACAAAACGTAGATTTAAACATTCGACTGTAGTCGATCTCATCAATAAGCATCAGGAGGAATCAACCCTAAAGATTGATCAAATCGGACTGTCAGTTCAAAAAAGATCGATCTATAAATTAACCTACGGTCAGGGAAAAAAGAAAGTAATGCTGTGGTCGCAGATGCATGGCGATGAACCGACCGCAACCATGGCCCTTTTTGACCTGTTTAATTTCCTAGAAGGAAAAGATAGCAGATTTCAAAGCTTAAGGGAAATATTAAAATCAAACTTAGAAGTGCATTTTATCCCTATGCTCAACCCAGATGGAGCCGAAATCTATACAAGAAGAAATGCGCAGCACATTGATCTGAATCGGGATGCCAGAGATACCGCAACACCAGAAGGTAAGCTATTAAGAAATCAGGCAGAACTGATCAAACCACAATTTGGTTTTAATCTACACGATCAGAATATCTATTATAACGTTCCGGGAACTAAAACTCCGGTTACCATTTCCCTTTTAGCACCAGCATATAATTGGGAGCGCGAAGTCAATGAAGTGCGTGGTAATGCAATGAAGATCATAGCTGGGATGAATCAGCTGCTTCAAGACTATATCCCAGGAGCCATTGCCAAATATGATGATGAACACTCCCCAAGAGCTTTTGGAGATAGCTTTCAGAAATGGGGTGCAAGCACCATACTGATCGAATCAGGAGCTTTTGCTGGAGATCCGGAAAAACAGGAAATTAGAAAATTGAATTTTATTCTGATTCTTAATTCCTTACTGCAAATCGCCCAGGACAGTTATCAGCAATTTTCAATCTCAGAATACCAGCACATACCATTCAACGCCTCGCAGCTGCACGATGTGATCCTTCGTCGGGTGACCACAATATCACATGGTCTTCCTCTGAAAATAGATATTGCTATCCGAAGAGATGAGATTACCGAGGGGGAAGATTACTATACAAAAGGATATATTGAAGACATTGGAGATCTTCATGACTTTTATGGGTACGATGATCTGGATCTGACAGATTTCGAATTTGTAGAAGCTAAAGTTTACGAAAAGGAATTTTATCGCCTAAGTGATCTTGAAAACGTTGATATAAAAGCATTACTGAAGCAAGGATATGCCGGTGTAAAGATAAATGCATCTGAGCCCAAAGTACTACATTATTTACCCATCAATGTACTATCTAAAAGCAAGTTGAATACGATCAGAACATTAAGTCTTGGTAAAGAAGCAAATTTTTTCTTAAAGAAGAATGAAGAAATTCAATACGCTGTTATCAATGGTTATCTCATTGATTTGAATCAAGAGTTGCCACGAAATATGAAACAGATTGTTCGGTAGTTTGGTTAGATAGTTAGAAGGTAATAAAGTGAGATGGTTAGTAAGTTATACCTTTCGTTACTTCGTCACTAGTCACTTTGTAACTGATAAGTCGGTAATAAAGTGAGATGGTTAGTAAGTTATACCATTCGTTACTATGTCACTAGTCACTTCGTTACTTCGTTACTTGGTCACTGCGTTACTGATAAAATAAAAGTTTATTGTAAATATGGATATTAGAAAAACAAAATTAGAAGATTTAGATCAGGTGATGGCTATTATTGACATTGCACGAGGTCTAATGCGTGCTAGTGGCAATACCATTCAGTGGACAAATGGCTATCCCTCTCGGGAATATATCCAGTCAACAATAGATATCGGAGAGAATTATGTCTGTATAGAAGATGATTCAATAGTAGCCACCTTCTGTTTCTCACTAGAACCTGATCCAAATTATACCATAATTGAAGATGGGCAGTGGTTGAATGAAGAGCCATATGGTGTAGTACATCGTCTGGCTTCCAATGGTCAAGTAAAAGGGGTAGCGGCACATTGCTTTCAATGGTGCTTTGAACAATGTCACAACATCCGGGTCGATACCCATGAAACAAATACCCCGATGCAAAAAGTACTCACAAAACTAGGATACATACGTTGTGGCATTATCTATGTCGGCGATGGGACACCTCGGGTAGCCTTTCAAAAGATAGATTCATAAAAAAGATAACCTCACAAAAAATGGCTTCCGATCAACATCAGAAGCCATTTTTTATTGCGTCAATCATGGAGACTAATATCCCGGATTTTGTTGTGCTTTTATCGGAGGATTAGCATTAATCTCTTCTTGAGATATAGGCAAAATCGTTTTGAAGAATGATCTATTGATCGCATGTTCTCGAGTAGGTACGCTGATACCGGCAAATGCATCATCAAAATTGATTGTCTTATTTAGTCTGATCATATCAAAATAGCGAATGCCTTCACCAAAAAACTCCTTACTTTTCTCTGCTAAGATCAGTGCTTCCGAAACAGACGCGGCATCAATAGCCGGTAATCCTGCAGCACGTTTATGGATCGCCTGCAAATAAGTTGCCGCCTTGGCCGGATTAGGTGTACTGGCCTTCAATGCTGCTTCCGCCGCAATCAGATAAAGTTCAGAAAGACGGATCACTTTAATATTGACAGCAGTATAATTAGAAGTTCCTTTATCCCCAGAAAATGTCGTAGAACCAAGGTACTTATAGCAAGAGCCAAGACGATCAGCAGATGATTCATCTCTAGCCATCACACCTCTTCTTACATCAGAGGGATCAGCATTAAGTGCATTTAAGAAAGGTGTACTTGCTAGGAAATTTCCTAAAGCACCTGTTTGGTGATTTCTTCTCATAAAATAGAAACCTAATGAATTTCGAGCGAGATCCGCTTGATTAGGTTCGATTACAAGTTCATATATAGATTCCGATCCAAACTGGGATTGCCACGAAGTGACCCAAGCTGCATTGGTATAAAGAGAATAAATAGGATTATTATTGATCACTTCCTCCGCTGCCAATAAAGCATTATTATAGTCAGCCATCGTGAGGTACACACGTGCCTGTATGGCTTTGTTGGCATAGTAATTTAAGTAGCCATCTCTTTTGGTCTTTGGAAGACCAGTTTCCGCAGTTTTTAAATCCGAAAGAATCTGTTTATAGTTTTCATCAACCGTAGCACGTAAACTTTGCTCATTGAAAGCCAGTGTTTTGGTCACGTTAGGAATTCCAAAGGCATTTTTATCATCGGTGTAAGATTTACCGTAAAGTCTAACCAGATCAAAATTGGCCAATGCACGGATGGTTAATGCTTCCGATTTTGCAAGATCAAAGTTCTCAATACTTCCTGATGCTTTTAACTTTTCAATATTTTCGAGTAGATTATTGGTCTGGTAGATGATATTATAGATCGAAGTCCAAAAGCTCGAAAAACTGTTCGTTTGCGCATTATGATTAAAAGTATAAAATGCATCCAACCCACGACCTTGGGAGTAAAGCGTTACATCGCCACCTTTAGCATCACCATAAGCGATGAAATTACGTCCATAATAGTTCGAAGAAGTCATTTGACGCTGTATACCGTTGATCGCAATCTGAGCATCGTTGGCGGTTACAATGGCCTTATCAGCATCAACCGCATTAGTAGGTTCCACATCTAAAAAGTTCTTACACGAGTAAGTTGTACTCAGAACAGATGCGAAAAGTAAATAGTTTATATATTTTTTCATCAGAATTAGCTGTTTATTCAATAATCAATTTGTTTATTAATGGCATTAGCAATGCCTATGTCGGTTAATAGCTATTATGATCATCAGGTTTGTTGCAATAAGTTATCGTTTATCCTATGATCAATAGAAAAACTAGAAGCCGATTTCAATACCAAATGTGTATGTTTTGCCATATGGTGTTTCCCATCCACGCGTTCCATATTGGTTAACCTCAGGATCCGCTAGTTTAAATTTAGATGCCGTGAATAGGTTTGTACCATTGAAAAATAAACGCGCATTACTGATTTTAACTTTTTCCAACCATTGTGAAGGCAATTTATAAGCGACATTGATGTTTTTTAGACGGATAAACGAAGCATTATATAAATGACGGCTACTGAACTGGATAGCATCAGTTAAATCGTTACCATCGATTTTTGGTTGTGTACCATTTACATTGCTAGGTGACCACATATTATCATAGTAATACTGTGAACGTATTCTTTCCCAATAGTAGCCATCATCCATGACATCCTTTTCCGCACCATCATACAGCTTTCCACCGATCTTGTAACTAAAGTTTAGACCAAGTGAGATACCTTTATATTCCACATCTGTATTGATTCCTCCGAAAATTTTAGGCGTAGCCGAACCCAAGATGATCTGATCTGCTTTCGTATAGCTATAAGAAGCATTTCGGCCATTGTATTCGAAATCCGATTGATTATTGTTTGTATACCAAACGTTTTTACCATTGGTTTTATCTACACCGCCCCACTCATAACCATAGAAAGATAATACCGATTCATTTTCACGGTAGATAAACTGTGCACGGGCATCACCACCTGTTGGATCAGTCCAGATAATATCTTTACCAGCATCTAAAGTTTTGACTTTGGAAGTTAAAAATGAACCATTGACCCGAGCCGACCATCTGAAGTTTTCTTTACTGATGATATCGCCGCCTAAATCAATTTCGACTCCACTATTATTTATGACACCCACGTTTTGGAGCACCTTGGTAAAACCAGTCGTACCAGAAGTAGGCACATCTTGAAGCAAGTCTTTCGAATCTCTATTAAAGTATTCGATGGAACCCGTTAGTCTATTGTTAAATAAACCATATTCCAAAGCTAGATCGTAGGTATTACTTTTTTCCCAGGTTAGTTTTGTATTTCCTAATCCTCTATCTATAGCCCCTAATGAACCATCGCCAACGACACCCCCAGGGTTACCTTTGTAATTGTATTTATAATACATTAAAGTTCTCCAAGCATAATTATCTGTCGGTAGCGTACCATTAACACCATACGAAGCTCTTAATCTTAAGGTATTGACGATATCATTTTTAAAGAACTCTTCTTTATGGATACTCCATGCGCCAGATACAGACCAGAAGGTACCCCAACGATTATCTTCACTGAAACGTGACGAACCGTCCCGGCGGATAGAAGCTCCTAAAAAGTATTTCTCATTATAGTTGTAATCGACACGTGAAAGATAAGACATCAGATTATTACCGAACTGATAGCTGTCCGCTTTATAATTTGCTCCCGTACCGATAGATGTTAAAGAACTTGATCCGAGATTAATCGAATTGCTGTACTGAAAATCAGTGACATTCTTTTCAACTTCATAACCCGCTAAAATATTGAAGTTATGCTGCTCAATACTTTTGGCATACGTTAATGTATTGGACGAAACATATTTCCGCATATTTGTATTCCATTTGCTCGATGAACCCTTATCAGTCAAACCAATGAAGTGCAAGGCTGAAAAATTCAAGGCATCTTTTACTTCTGTGTTATCAAATGAGAAAATTGTTTTTGCCGTTAGATTAGGAACAATTTCCCACGATAGAGATTGTACAGCACCCAATTTGAGAGTTTTTGTACTGTTACCCCATTGTTTATTATAATAGTCAGAATTATAGGCTAAGCTACCATATTGTGCTGTCCATGGATTGCCGGTTTTGTAGTCAGTAGGCCAGTAGAAAGGAAACAATAGATTTCTAGATTGAAAGAAAGGATTAGATCCGGTACTTCGGGTATCATTGAACCCAGTTTTATCCGTATTAGCAACATTTAAATTTACATTATATTCAATATTGCTTCTTACTTTTTGATTCAGGTTGATTCTTCCTGAGATTCTTTCATATTCATTGATCGTGGCGCGTCCTTTATCTTTTGTATAGTTTAGAGAAGAGAAGTACTTTGTTGTTTCAGAACCTCCGCTCAAAGAGATGTCGTTCGTATTAAAAACACCGGTTCTAAATAAGTAATCCTCCCAATCAAAGAATTTACCTTCCCGGTTTTCGACACCGTCAGTTATTCCAAGAATTTTAACATTATTCATACGGGCAGGACCATCTACTTCAAAGCGATATCCATGTTTATTAAATCGGTTGTTGATTTGTCCCAGAGCATAAGTACTTGCCTCCTGATCGGTGTAATTGACTCCAGTAGCACTGTTTTTATTTGACGTTCTATAGTCATGGAAAATCTGATATTCCATATTGATCTGTGCCTGCGGATCCGCTACTTCATAATTATCTGTCGCCCACGATGGGGTAAAACCAAGAGAAGACCGAAAGTTTATGCGTGCCTTTCCTTCTTTACCACGTTTTGTTGTAATTACGATAACGCCATTGGCAGCTCTAGATCCATATAATGAAGATGCGGCAGCATCTTTTAATATGGTGATCGATTCTATATCCGATGGATTAAGCGTACTCATGACATTGGAAGAAGAATTGATCTGGCCACTCATTTGTCCCACATTGCCCGAAACAACAGGAACACCATCGATCACATATAAAGGATCATTAGAAGCGTTCATAGAACCGATACCACGTATCCTGATGCTAGATGTTGCGCCCGCCTGGCCGGAGCTGGAACTGATCTGAACACCAGCTACACGTCCGTTCAATGCATTTTCAAACGACGTCGTAGGGACATCTTTAATATCACTTTCTTTTACCACCGCAGCAGAACCCGTGTAGGTGCTCTTTTTAGCCGTACCATAAGCGACTACCATAACCTCATCCAGTGCATTCTCTTCTTTTTGTAAGGTTATTGTTAATGTTTTTCGGCCATTTAGTTTGATTTCTTGTTTCTGATAACCGACAGCACTGATGATGACTGTTGCATCCTGATTCGCATTTATCGTAAACAATCCACTGGAATTTGTGGATGTTGCGGTATTTGTTCCTTTGACCGAGATCGTCACATCTGGAATGGCAGCGCCATTTCCATCTGAAACTTTCCCCGCAACCTGGATTTGTTGCGCATGTACGACCTGCAGAGTCCCGCAAGCCATCGTACATAACGAGGTAAGTAAAATTTTATTCATAAGAGTATTGGTTAGTTGTTGCTTTTAATAGATGATCTATTTATACCCGTAAGGTACAAGATAAGAATAAGATCATGATATTTTTTCTGAAAATTCATGATCTTATGAAAATTTAATGTGTTTTATTCTGCTAGGATACCTATCCCTGGACGATCTGGTAAGATACATTGTCCGTCAATGACTTTCATGCCATCGTAAATATCATTTCCGATAAGAAGTGCACCATCCAGGTCTGCCCAATCTACCAAAGGAGCCAACTGAGCCGCGGCAGATATGGCACAAGAAGTTTCGGTCATACATCCGATCATTACTTTCATTTTTAATGACTGCGCTAATTCTGCCATTCGTTTTGCTTCACGCATTCCAGTGCATTTCATCAGTTTGATATTAATGCCCGAATAAACCCCCTGCAATGCAGGAACATCAATCAATCTCTGGCATGCTTCATCGGCAATAGTCGGTATGGGGCTATGTGCTGTTAACCAGGCATTATCATCGATCTGTTCTTTTGGCATCGGCTGTTCCAAAAAAACTACGCCCCTTTCAGCGAGCCAATGTGACATTTCAAGTGCCTGTTCCTTTGTTTTCCATCCTTGGTTGACATCAGCACACAATGGACGATCTGTGCATTGGCGAATGGTATCGATAATCATTTTATCCGTTTCAAGGCCCAACTTTACTTTGAGAATTTTAAACTGATCTGCCTCCATGACCTTTTTACGAATCACCTCTTCTGTATCGATACCGATGGTATAAGAAGTAGCAGGTATTAGTGCTGGATTTAATCCCCAAATTTTATAAAATGGCTGTCCCAGTATTTTTCCTATTAAATCATGAAGTGCAATATCAACTGAAGCTTTTGCAGCCGTATTTTTAGCGCTTATTTGATCCACATAAGCCAATAACTCCTCCGTTTGAAAAGGAGAGTTGAATCCGGATAGGTCGATTTTGTTTAGAAAATTGATAACGCTTTCCTGCGATTCTCCTAGATATGGAGGCATACTTGCCTCTCCGTAACCAATAATGCCGTCATATTCCAATTGTGTCAATACAACCGGAGTTGTCGTTCTGCTGAAAGATGCAACAGTAAAGACATAACGCATTTCTAAAGTGTAAGGCTTATATCTCAGTTTGAAAGCCCCAAAATCTTTAGTAATCCAGTCTGAATGTATACTCATGATCGTTGTTATCTTTTATTTGATGCTATAATAAGGGTTATTTTGTACTTTCTGTATTTGTGGATCGTTTGATCCCAAATATCTTTTTGCAGCAACAACAGTGCGTGTCTGAAAATCATCGTAATTTTCAGCATCTTTCAACATACTATTGATTCGTACAGATCCCGCTGCATGAATAAACGTTCCGTTACCGATGTAAAGTGCTACATGCGTAACACGGGCATTGGGATTCGTGTTTTTACCAGCAGCAAAAAACAAAAGATCAGCAGGTTTTAAATTTTTAAGCGCTTTTTCTGGATCAAAGTGACCTTCAGCATCCAGGATATCCACAGATTCACCTGCTAATACCTGTTGAGAAGCATCACGCGGAATAACATAACCGTTCATGAAGTAAGCTGTCTTTGTAAAGCCGCTGCAATCGACTCCCTTTACAGAAGTACCTCCCCAAAGGTAAGGAAGTCCGAGCATAGATTTGGCACTCGAGATCAAGTTGTCAGCTGTAGGATTGCGTGATTCAACCCATTTTTTTAGCGATAAAGCTTCTTCTTTTTTGATGTATGCTTTCCTTTTATCAGGATAGGAAACTTCAAAATAGTTATTTTTCTCACCCGTCAGCACCAGAATATCGCCATATACAAGATCCGATACACGTTGGCTTTGCGCATGCGGTTCGGAAAATGATTTTCCAAATTCAGCGGTATAGATTATTTTAGGTTGACTGTTCCATTGTGCCGCCTCTTCCTTTGTCATCGCTGTAACCGAAGAAGTCGGTAACCAGGCAATGTAGCCTTCCGGAGTACGGATGCGGTATTCACCATGATCCTTTTGTAAGAGATCAACTTGTGTTCCCATTAATACCTGACTCGCCATTTCAGCCGCATTATCAGGCTTAGTTCTCATATTTCCGACAGATAAATGTACGATACCGATCAGTTTATTGCCTAAGTTTTGTTCGGGCAATAAGTTAATGGCTACCGTTGCCGGAATATTTTTAAATTGTTGTTCGAAAGCTGTTTTGGCGGCTGGTTCTGTCGTTTCTATCAGATAGTCATTTTTGACAACATCTGTTTTTGAGAAGGCAAATAGCTTTGTACGCTTATCAGGAGCATATGCTTTTCTTACGGTTTCTTGCAGTTCTTTAACCTGAAGATAAACAGTGGAATCTAGTGCTTGTGAAAAGGCATGGTTAATCGTAAAAAAGCCTGCACAGGTAAGAATAGCATATTTTAGTTTATTTGTCATGCTGATTAGTTTGGTTTTTAAAGATAGTCTAAATTGTATGTTTTCACAAGAAATGTTGACGATTTGTGAATTAATGATCGATTCTTTTGCATAAATACGAATGCGGGGCCTTGGCAGAATTAAAAAATTCTTAAAAAGAAAAATGCAATTGTGTATACTTGTATTGCTAAATCGATTAAAATATGAGTTCAAGACGCCAATTTATTAGACAAGGTATTATTGGAGCAACAGCTATAGGTACTGTAGAGACGTTATCAAGTTTTTCAATTCCGCAGAAGCGGTCGGGAATGAAACCGATCGTTATTTCAACTTGGGACTTTGGTATCGCGGCAAATCAGGCGGCATGGGAAGTGCTAAAAAAAGGCGGAAAAGCAATTGATGCCGTAGAGCAGGGAGTGCGTGTACCGGAAGCTGATTTAAAAAATATGACAGTAGGAAAAGGTGGATATCCAGATCGCGATGGTATCGTTACCTTAGATGCCTGTATCATGGATTCAGAAGGAAACTGTGGTTCCGTAGCGGCCTTAGAGCATATCGCACATCCAATTTCTGTAGCTCGTCTGGTAATGGATAAAACACCACATGTGATGCTTGCAGGAGATGGTGCATTGCAGTTTGCGCTGGAGAATGGTTTTGAAAAAGAAGACCTGCTTACCCCAGAAGGAGAAAAAGCATGGAAAGAATGGTTAAAAGAAAAGAAATATAAACCGGTTATGAATATTGAGAACAAGTCATTCGCGGTCGAGCGTTTGCCAGGTAATCAGTATAATCATGATACAATAGGTATGCTTGCATTGGATGCTCAAGGAAATCTATCTGGTGCATGTACAACAAGCGGTATGGCTTTTAAGATGCATGGCCGGGTAGGAGATAGCCCGATTATCGGAGCTGGACTTTATGTAGACAATGAAGTAGGCGGGGCCACTTCTACAGGAGTAGGAGAGGAAGTCATTCGTACAGTAGGTAGTTTTTTAGTGGTCGAATTGATGCGTCAGGGATATTCACCGGAAGATGCCTGCAAAGAAGCTGTAAAACGTATTGTTAAGAAGAAACCTAATATTGCAAAAGATATTCAGGTAGGATTTTTAGCATTGAATAAAAAAGGTGAATATGGATCTTATGCTTTGCAAAAAGGATTCTCATACGCTGTATGTCATAACGAAAAGCAGGATCTGCTGATTCCAGGTTCCTATTACTACAAATCATAATTTTTCAAAATCAGTAAACTATTATGACGCTTTTTCTGTCATTTAATTTCTAAGTTTCCTCAATTATTTATTTTTTGATGGTGGAGGAGAGATCGATAAATTTGAAAGTTTGTAATTTTACTAAACAAATTTATCTAAGTTTGAATATAAAATATATTAAAATATGAAAGCAACATTTGGAGGCGGCTGTTTTTGGTGTACGGAAGTTATTTTTCAAAATACTGAAGGTGTAAAATCCGTTTTACCAGGATATATGGGCGGGCTAAATGATAATCCTACCTATGAGCAGGTATGTACAGGTACCACAGAACATGTTGAAGTGGTACAGATTGAATACGATGAAGATCTTGTTAATTACGAAGAATTATTGAAGATCTTCTTTAAAACGCATAACCCAACGACGTTAAACCGTCAAGGTAATGATGTCGGTACGCAATATAGATCGGTCGTATTTTTCCACGATGAGGAACAGGAAATACTCGCTAAGAATTTTATTGATGAGTTAGATAGTGAGGATGTTTTTGAAGATCCTATTGTGACTACTGTAGAGCCAGCGGTTACTTTTTGGGTAGCAGAAAACTATCATCACAATTATTTCAATACGCATCCTGAAAATCCTTTCTGTTCTGTTGTTATTGCACCAAAACTTCAAAAATTCATCAAAGAGTTTAAAGATTAAAAGATTTTAGAACATAAAAAAACCGCTTAATAGCGGTTTTTTTATGTTCTAATATAGCTGTAAAGTTATTTGCTTCTAAGCTTTAAAATAACTCAATCTGTCCGCCATTATCCGTTTGGATATCGTCAGGATTTGTTATTTCCAATTTAATATCACTTTGGCTATTCGTTGCTTCAGCTGTCTTTTCCGTTTCCTCACCAGATTCAGAAGTTTCAGTAGGAGCTGTCACCTCTTCCTTGGCATTCACGGCCAGATCAATTTCATCAGTAGTCAGTTTAACACTCTTCACCGTATGAAAGGATAGGCGGTTACCTTGCGCTTTCAAACCTTTGACATCAATAATTTCATTCAAAGGTTGATCTAAACTCTCCTCTGTCTGCGATTTTCCTTTCAGAACTTCCAGGTGTACCACAGGATCTGTACTGTTTGTCAGCACGATAAGTTTTGATCCAGGTTCGTCATTAATAAATGACACACTTTTACCGACAGGAATATCATCAAATTTAAATCGCTTCACATAGTAGGTGCCCGATTTACCATCTTGATGGATTGCAGTATAAACATGATCAGGGAAGTATTTCTCGATGCGAATCATCTTATCATCGAAATAATTGCTCAGATCAAAATTAGACAGCTCGTAAGTACCGTCCGACATGACGATCAAGATTTTGTCGTCACCATCAAACTCCCCTAAATATTGACCTCTTTCATCAGCATTTAAACGTTTGGTGATTTTATCAAACCAGATCTTACGGCCAGCTAAGGTCGAAACCCCAGCGCTTTTGAACGTGATCTTTTTAACCGGATATTTCGAAACAATATTTCCTTGAGATGCACGGCCTTTGATGGCTATTTCAGCAAAATTCATGTCGAAATTAAGCTTTCTTAATTTCGTATGTGGCTTCAGTTGAATATTGACTACCTCTGCCTCTCCATTCGGATTTGCAGTGAAGTAAGTTACTTTAGAACCCTTTGATCCTTTGCTGATGTCATATTCTTTATCACGCGTCACGCCGACAACAGCAAAACGTTTGATGAAACTTGTACCCGTGTCTCCTTCTTTATAGATGGCATTGTAAATTGTTCGCTCATCGCCCTTTTTAAAGACAGCGACATGGATGATATCTTTTCCGACAAATACTTTGTCCTGAATTTTGGTGACTACATATTTGCCATCTGCACGGAAAACAATGATGTCATCGATGTCCGAACAGTCACATACAAATTCATCTTTCTTCATGCCCGAGCCGATGAAACCCTCTTCGCGGTTGACATATAGTTTTGCATTGGCCAAAGCGACCTGTGTAGCTTCAACGCGATCAAAAGCTCTTAATTCAGTCTTGCGGCCACGACCTTTACCATATTTATCACGCAATCTTTCATACCATGCAATTGCATAGTCAGTCAAATGTTTAAGATGGCGTTTAACATTCTTGATTTCATCCTCTAGAGAAGCCATCTGATCATCAGCCTTTTTCACATCAAAGCGCGTGATGCTACTCATCGGTTTATCGATCAATCGCTTATAATCTTCAGGGACGATAGGACGGTAGAACTGGGAGAAAAACGGTTCGAAAAGACCATTTAGCACTTCAACAACCGTATCGAAATCTCCAGCATTTTCGTATTGAGGATGCTTATACATACCCTCTTGAATGAAGATTTTCAGTAAACTGCTAAAGAATATCTTCTCTAAGAGATCATGTAATTTGATTTCAAGTTCTTGTTTTAATAAGTTCTTTGTATTGATGGTGTTTTCAATCAAGATATCATTAACACTCAAAAAGTGCGGTTTATCTTCTTTGATCACACAGGTATTTGGTGAAATGGACACCTCACAGGCTGTGAAAGCAAATAAAGCATCAATCGTAACATCAGGAGATATTCCCGGAGCTAGATGCACTATAATCTCCACAAACTCTGCCGTATTATCTTCGATTTTCTTGATTTTGATTTTCCCCTTATCATTCGCTGCAACAACGCTGTCTATTAATCCACCGGTAGTTGTTCCAAAAGGAATTTCAGTAATCGCTAATGTTTTCTTATCACGCTCCTCAATTTTTGCACGGACACGGATCTTGCCACCGCGTTGGCCTTCATTGTAAGCTGAGCAATCTGCCATTCCTCCCGTTGGAAAATCAGGAAGGATATGTGGTCTTTCGCCATTCAAAACCTGGATGGAACCATCAATTAACTCCAGGAAGTTATGAGGCATAATTTTAGTAGCCAAACCTACAGCAATACCTTCGGCACCCTGAGCCAACAATAGCGGGAATTTGACAGGTAACGTAACCGGTTCTTTATTACGGCCGTCATAACTCAATTGCCAGTTTGTTGTTTCTGGATTGAAGACAACATCCAGAGCAAACTTCGATAGACGTCCTTCGATATAACGAGGAGCAGCAGAAGCATCTCCGGTAATAGGATCACCCCAGTTCCCCTGACAGTCAATCAGTAGGTTTTTTTGACCGATCTGAACCATAGCATCGCCGATTGAAGCATCACCATGAGGATGATATTTCATCGTGTTACCGATCACATTTGCGGCTTTGTTATATCTTCCGTCATCCATCTCTTTCAATGAATGCAGGATACGTCGTTGTACAGGTTTAAAACCATCATTGATATGAGGTACAGCGCGATCTAAAATAACATAAGATGCATAGTCCAAAAACCAGTTTTCATACAAACCCGAAAGTGGAATTGTTTTACTGTTATTTGTCTGTTCGTTATTTAATTCTTCTTGATTATCGTCTGCAGGATAGTTTGTTTCTTCACTCATGTAATCAATAATATGGTGTTTTTATTCTAATTTGCTGCAAGAAAGCATCGTTTTTTGCAAGCGTAAAAATACGAAAAGCATTTCGTTTTATCCAAAGGATATACAAATAGATTTACATTGAAAATTTCAACATTCAAAAGTGGCATTCTAAATTCAGAAAAGATGCATTCAGGTCTTATTTAGCATCTTCAACCCGATCATACCAATAACAGTCCATGTCCCAGATGGTAAACTTAAAAGTATCCGTAATCTTAAATCCAGCCTTCTCCAATACATTTCGCGAGCCTTGATTATCGACGTGCGTAATGGCATGGAGAGGTATATGCGTCATGTTTTCATAGTAAAAGGCAATACAGGCCAATGCCGCTTCTGTGGCATAACCTTTACCCCAGGACTCTTTACGGTAGCGATAGCCAAAGTCTAGAAAATTGACCCGATCATTCATCGGTTCGTCGATAAATTTAAATCCGGTCCAGCCTATAAATTGATTTGTTGCTTTTTCAATAACAGCAACACGTCCTGTACCATATGCTTCATATTGCTGCAGCAAACTAAGAATATAATCTTTTGCCTCTTCACTCGATTTTAAAGGAGATCTGTTTAAATAGAGATGAACTTCCGGTTGCGAATCCATCGCATAGAATTCTTCAACATCATCTAAAGTTATCGGACGAATAAGTAGTCTCTCCGTTTCGAGTGTAGGTACGTATTTCATAAAAATATTATTTAAAGTAAAGTTAATAGAAATTAATTATCTTCAACTATTTAAAGCTTAGTGAAGAAAATGGATACAATGGGGAGAGAAATTGTTGATTACTTACATCAGGCAGATTTTTCGGCAGTCGTACAACTAGCATTTCTAGGGAATTTTCTGCTATTTTTCTTATCCATTACATTTTATGCTGTGGCGCACTATCTGTATAACAGCAAGCAGGAGTTGGTTGAGCGTCATCCCATATTGAAAGCAGATATTGGAAATGCAATTTTAAATATCTCCCTTAATGCGGTTGTTGCCATTGCGGGCATTTATATGTTAAGAATTGGATGGATTAAAATAGTTGATCTTGATTGGAAGGTATTTCCAATCAAATTTTTAGGCGTTTTGTTTCTTGTGGATTTTTTGATGTTTATACTGCACTGGCTTGTTCACAAATCCATTTTATATCGTTATTTTCATTATAGGCACCATACCTTCGAACGTACAAATGCATTGAGTCTCTTTGTGATGCATCCACTAGAAAATGTGATGTTCGGAGCTATTCTGATCATCACCTTTATGTTAATTCCCTGCGATATTTTTACAGTTGGTTTTTATCTAGGATTCAATCTCTTGTGGGGAATATTAGGACATATTGGGTTTAATCTGTTAGAGTTTAAAAATCGATGGATCACCAATGGTCTTTTTCATATGAATCATCATCATGATATTCATGTCAATTTTGGTTTTTATACCTCAATCTGGGATAGACTCTTCCAAACTCATCGGGAATCCTGAAACCAGGAATACACTAAATTCAGCAATGTCAATCATCAAAAATCCGGTTGCAATAAAAGATCATATAAAACAATTCGTCCAAGAATCATCTTTCAGATCCTTGGACGAATTGTTTTATCACTTAGTAAAAGAGTATTTACAGTTTTTTATCTGTACTGTTTGTATCATCCTGCGAAGCCGATTCCACAACAGTTGGTGTAAGAAACTTTTTAGGTTTCCGTACAATTCCCCATTTTTGAAGCAGTTCCTGTGTTGCATTTCGTTTGAGATGCTCTTTTTCAGGCTCACCGATTAAATATCCGAAAGGCTCCATGCTAGGGATCGCATCAAAAATCACCTTTAAGGTTGCGAACATCGGTAGCGCTAGAATTAATCCTGCTAAACCAAAAATCATTCCGCCCAGTAGAATAGCAATAATGGCCATCAGGGGATTGATACTTACTTTGCTGCCGACGATATTAGGAGTAATAATATTACCTTCTAAAAATTGGACCACCTGGAACCAGGCAATCACACCGACCGCATATAAAGCGCTATCTTTTGTCGCCAACGCAAACAAAGCCGGTAAGATTGAGCCAATAGCGATACCGATATAAGGCAATAACATGAGCAAAGAAGCCATAGAGCCGAAAAACCAGGCGTATTGAATACCCATCAACATGAGACCTACTGTATTCAGCACAGCGACAATTCCCATCACCATTACAAGCCCCAGACAATAACTTTGTACTACCTCATAGATTTTGCTCAGTACAGCATGAATTTTCTTGTTATCCGTGTTTTTGAACGATTTAAAGAAAAACTCTTTAAAAAAATCACGGTAGTAAAGGAGAAAGAAAATAAAGATAGGAACTAAGATAACACCAGCTAATGTACTTCCGATTGAACCAAAAGCTGTTGACATATAACCACCCACATTTTCTAAAGCATTATTTCCTTGCTCTTTCATCTTTTGAATCACCTCACTTCGCTCTAATCCGAATTGAGATTGAATCCAGTTCTGTATCGATTCTACAGCAGCCAATACTTTTTCCTGAATCGCTACAGCATCTTTTCCAATGATAATACTTTGATGTACAATAAACCATATCAAAGTGCTGATAATTAAGATGGCAATAATAACAGCCATGATAGAAGCGGCCGCCTTCCCAAATCTCAATTTATTTTCAAAAAAAGATGCAATCGGGTAGAGCGTCATTGAAAGAATGATCGCAAAAAGTAACGGTACGATAACACTTTGAGTAACATATAAAAATCCGATGATTAATGCTAGGGCAAACAAACTTGAGGCAAGCTCAACTGAATACGGTTTTTTTCCTGATTTACTTTCCATATATGACTGCTAACAAATAAAGGGTTAATCTTAATTGAGAATACAATTAAGCTTTTTTCTTTCTATAGCTAAATCCTTGCCAAAAAAACATATAGAGTAAAGCGATACCTAAAAACAAAGCGTTAAAATACATCACTTGCGGTATCCGGGTGATAATATCCTGATAGTACATCCCTGCAAATAAGGCACCTAAACCAATACCTGCCTCCATCGATATGTACATCGTCGCTACCGCACGTCCACGTTGATTATGCTTACCAAGGTCTATAGTCCAGGCATTGATCGCAGGAGATAAGATTCCTGTACCGATACCGTATATACTTGCACCTAACATCAGCTTGTTAAAGGAATCTCCCTGTCCGATGAGGAACAATGAAATACCAACAATGAGTAAACCGATCATAATTACTTTGGTACGTCCATATTTATCCGATGCTTTTCCAGATATGAAGCGGATCAAAATTGATGCAATCGTATATGCAGCAAAGAATATCCCTTTGTTGCTCAGGTTGAGGTGATCACTCCAATCGGGGATTAATGTCAATATGGCTCCGAATGCGGAGTAAGATAGAAACGTTACAATTCCCGCTGGCAATACACCGATATCAATGATGTCGGTACGCGAGATTTTGAACATGGATAAATTGAGCTTTTCTTTTTTTGCAACTGTTTCCTTCATATTCATGACAATAACAATAGAAAGAAGTGCAAAAAGAGATGAGCTATAGAACATGATATTGATACCAAAGTATTGGAAAATTGCACTACCGATAGCGGGACCTACTGCACCACCAATTGCAAAACAGAGACCATGCATCCCCAAAGCCTCACCCCACCGTTCGCGCGGAATAATATCAGCAACATAAGCTGAAGTAGCAGTAGGTTTGAAACCTGTCGAAAAACCATGAATCAATCTCAAAAGAAGAAAACCGGAGACTGTGGTGAGTATCGGATACAGAAAACCACATAAAAAACAAACAATAGATCCGATGGCCATAACCGGTACGCGTCCCCATCGATCGGTCAATTTACCACTGAAAGGACGTGAGATACCAGCTGTTAAAGTAAATAGAGCTATGATGAGACCTTTATGTTCAGCACCTCCCATTTGACTCAGGTAGTTCGGAAGTTCTGGAATAATCATATTGAAACTTGCAGAGAAAAGTAACGAACTCAGACAGAGAAGGGCAAATTGTAATGTATAAATGGATTTATTTTCAGTCATGGTAAACGGACTCTTGTTTGTGTAAAAAATGAATCGCCTTCTTTTTGAAGAGAAGGCGATGTCTTATAATTTTTTTGTTCGCGCTATTTCCGAACAAAAGATCGTGGTTGCTACAGCGACATTTAAAGATTCTGCCTCACCGATCCTCGGAATCGTGACAGGTTTGTCGACCAATTCGATGAGCTCATCCGAAATCCCATTTCCCTCATTTCCAAGAACAAGGAGACCTTCATCTCTCCAGTCGGTTTCGTAAATACTATCGCCGTTGAGTAAAGCACCAAAAACAGGTAATTTAGCGTCTTGAATAAAAGCCTTTAAATCGAGATAATGGATCTCGATACGTGAAAGAGAACCCATTGTAGCCTGGACGACTTTAGGGTTATAAGCATCGACAGTACCGATCGAACAAAGGATCCGTTGAAAACCAAACCATTCAGCTGTGCGGATAATGGTGCCGAGATTTCCAGGATCCTGGATGTCATCCAATAGTAAGGTGTGCTGTCCTTTGAAATCTTTTATGGCTAAAGCCTCCTGTTTCGGTATATGTACTAGAGCTAGTATACCCTGCGGAGATTTTAAGCCGCTGATTTTTTGAAATTCGTTTTCAGTCAGCACATAAGATTTTATTTTTCCCGATATTTTACCCACTTTTGCGAGTACATCTTCTGTATAAAATAAGCTGTCAACTTGATAAGAGGAAGATAGAAATTCGATAACAGATTTTATTCCTTCGACAATAAAAAGACCATGTTGTTTGCGAAACTTTTTATTTTGAAGTGATGATATTAGAGTAATTTGTGCTTTTGACAACATTTTTTAATGATAAATAATCAACGCCTTTTAGCTTTTACAAGTATAACGCTTTTGTTGCTAATTTTCACATCTTGCCGTACAGCACGTTTCTTAAATGAGGACCAAGCTTTGGTAGATCATGTGGATATCCATGGCGTAAAACCTGAACTCAAAGAAACAACCTCACTCTATATCTCGAATGAGATTAAGGTCAATTCGCGGGTTAACTTATTTATCTATAATCTTTTTAATACAAAAGATGGAAAATATAAGAAACGTAATATCAGAAATGTCGGTGAAGCCCCCCATTTATTAGATTCTGGTTTAGTTGATTTATCTGCGACACAGATAAAACGATTTTTATTTACAAAAGGTTATTTTGGTGCTAGCGTAACACCTGAAATAGCAGTTAAGAAGAAAAGAGCGACCATTCATTTTAATGTTACTCAGGGCGATCCCTACTACATGAGTAAAATTACGTACAACTTTGCAGATCCTATAGTTGCCGACCTTTATAAAAAAGAAGTAAAACCAGCTACAGTTATCAAAGAAGGAGATCAATATGATGCGGTAAACCTGATCACAGAAAGAGAAAAATTGTATATGGCTATGCGTGATCATGGCTATTTTGATTATATCCGTCA
The DNA here is from genome assembly GCF_012030425.1 of Sphingobacterium sp. B16(2022). Classification (GTDB taxonomy): domain Bacteria; phylum Bacteroidota; class Bacteroidia; order Sphingobacteriales; family Sphingobacteriaceae; genus Sphingobacterium; species Sphingobacterium anhuiense. The sequence continues at coordinate 264,984 of NZ_JAAUVN010000007.1, forward strand.
ATACATGCGTGTCGCTGTAGATTCGATGTCAAAGAAAAATCAATTAAATTTAGAAGTGCAGGTTGAAAATCCAAGCGATTCAACAAAACATCAGGCATATACCATCGATAATATCTTTGTTACTATTCGAAATTTTGGAACTGCAAAGAAAGAAATTAAACAGACATTCGACAGCATCAACAATATCCATTTCAAAGATGAGACAAACAATTTTCGTCTGAAACCATTGACCCGATATATGTATATCAAATCTGGGAATCCTTACAATCTGACGAAAGAAAATCTTTCTTACGATCGTTTGTACGAAATGAATGGATTTCGTAGTGTTAAAATTCATTATCAAAAGACAGATTCAAACAAATTGGATGCATTCTATGAGATGGTACCTCGTCCGTTGATGGGAAATCAGATTGAAGGTGAATTTACACTGAGTTCAGGTATGAGCGGTTTTAATATCGGAAATACATTTTCACATCGTAATATCTTTGGCGGAGCCGAACTATTGGAAGTAAAATTACGTTATGGTATTTTGTTTGACCCTAGACTTAGTGGTAGCATTTCTAACAAAATCTTTAATAATGATATTCAGATCGGTGTAAATCTGATTGTCCCACGTATGATGACACCTTTTCCTGTTAGCAATACCGCACAGTATGGTTTAGCCAAAACGACTTTTTCGACGAGCTTACAAATCTTCAATCAGGATGCCACCTATTCAAACCGTTACTTTATCAATACATTAAATTACTCCTGGCACGAATCTGCAAATAAATTCCACAGCTTTACGCCAATTGTGTTAGAATATAGACAAGGACGTTTAAATGATAATTTTGCTCAGAACCTGATAGATCAGGGGTACTTATTATATGTACGAAGTAATAACCGCGAGTATTTTGGTCTGGGATCCCAGTACGCATTCACTTATAACGCCAAGAAGCTGACCAAGAAGGAAAATTTTAATTATTTCAAAGGCTCAGTAGATTTAAGTGGTAATATTTTAGATCTTGTAAGCCGGGTAGTTAAGTTTGACCGGACGGCGGATGGCGAAAAAAAGGTTCTTGGAGTACCTTATTTGCAGTATGCCAAAACGGAATTAGACTATCGTCTTTATCGTAATCTAGGGGGCAATAGACAATTTGTTTTTAGAATCAATCCAGGTATTGCTATTCCTTATGGAAACAATTCGACGCTCATGATTTTCGAAAAAAGCTTTTACGGTGGCGGAATGAATGGCATGCGTGCCTGGCAAGCTCGGACATTGGGTCCCGGAAATTATAATCGCGAAAGTGTCAATGAAGACTTACGGTTGAACCTTCGGAACTTAGATCAATTGGGGGAAATCAAAATTGAAGGAAATGCTGAATATCGTTTCCGCATATTAAATAGCGTATTAGGAGCTAAGATGAATGGTGCTACCTTCGTTGACTTTGGAAATGTCTGGCGATTAAAAGAAAATGAATTAAATCCAGGCGGAGAGTTTAAGTTTAATAAATTTTTAAGTCAGATTGCAATAGGAACAGGTTTTGGACTTCGTTTTGATTCCGACTATTTTATTATCCGATTGGATGCAGGACTTAAAGTTAAAGATCCGCAATTCTCAGGAAGCGATCAATGGGTTTTAAAACATTTTTTCGATTCCAAAGAATTTAAGGATCAGTATTACCAGACACATAGACCTGACCGTTATAATTTTATTCAGTATAACTTTGGTATTGGATTGCCTTTTTAGAAAATTAAGTTTTTTAAACTTGCAAAAATAGATTCTATAATAGACGAGATATTTAGGCCCTGCGAGTGATTGAAGAAAAAGAAACATACAGCCAGTACAATTGCCGTTAATAATAGTTTCTTAAATGCATAAGCAATAAGTAAGATCACTGCCGGGATAATGAGAAACATAAGTCCGCTGATTGCAAATGCTGACAATCCTTTGTCAGATTTATAGATATAAAATAGTCGACCTTTTGATCTGTCTTGATTCTTATGTTTGAAGAATACAAATGTTGAGGATTCAATTTTATCATTTGGAACCCCAATTCCATCGTGGAACTGTAAGTCCTGGGTAAACCCATTAATGCTAAACTTATACGTACCGTTGATACGTTCATTTGTCTTCTCTGCCGAATCTACAGCTATAATGGCAAGTTTCCCATTGCCTGATAAATTTTCTTTTACTATAAAATTCTCTATTTTTTGCATTTGTGCATGCCCTAAAAATGGAATTAACAGCAGGAGAAACAATAGTTTTTTCATTATTAAATTTGTTTTTTAACGGATATCAAGCGATCATGATCTGCACTTAGCTATCTGTAAGATCATGATGGTTTCATTATTAAATTTGTTTTTTATCAATAATGAAGCAATCATAAATCCAGTATTCTTCAAGATTTGAACTGATTTAGTTCATGATGTTTCATTAAAAATTGTTTGCGTTGCAATTTTAGACATTTTCTATCTCTTTATAAAATAGATAGCCTTAATAATTCAATAAATGTTTTTGTTATTTTATTTCCGAAACAATGAATAATTTGTACCTTTGTCTTGTAAAAAAATTAAATCGAAATGGCAGAAACAGTACAACATAGAGAACCAAAAAAGACTGATAATAACGCAAATCAAACTCATTATTACAAGACTTTAACAATAGCTATCGTTTTGGGTCTTATAGGAGTATTCATTAGATTTGTACCAGATGTTTGCACAAACTTTGATCAACATGTATCGATGTTTTCAGCAATAGCTAACATTAGCCTTGTAGTAGCATCTCTTATCGCTTTTAGAACAGTTTTTGGAATTTTAGGATTCGGAAAAAATAAATAAGTCTTTATAAAAATATAGTAAACGTCAATTCGAAAGAATTGACGTTTTTTTTACGCTGTTTTTCTTCGAATTGCCTTGGTACGGTTCCATCTAGATGACAGGTAACCCCCTTTTGGAGGTTAAGATATAACAAAGCATAGGGTTAAAAGTTTTAAATATTTACTTACCCGCGCCAAGATAAAATGTCGAAAAAAAAATACGCTGTTTCCCGTAAGAGAAACAGCGTATTTTTTTATAGTACGAATAGCAATTAATTATGCAAATAATGACCAAGTTCCCCAAGGAATACGAGCTAAGATTAAGATTAATCCAAGAATGTAAAAAATCAAAACAGTTTTGTTAGCTTGTTTGGCATCAGTCAATTTTTTAGCTTTTATATAACCAATAGAAATTAACACAATCGCGATAATCATCGTAAGCGGATGCTCGATAATTTTAAAACGCATCGTAGGGTCTTTCATAATAGAACCTGAGATCATGGATGGGTATTTTAATACGAAGAATAAAATCAATCCAATTAATAATTGCAAGTGAGAGGCGATAAAACCTAACAGCGCAATTTTTCTATTATACGGTTTGTTACCTGAGAAGTTTACAAAGGTAATGATGATTGAAACAATCAGAGCTAACAATAAGATAATTGCTAATGTCGAGTGTAAGTGTAACATAATTTCTTCTTTAATTAATTCTTTGAATACAAAAGTATAAAATAACTAACGCTTTTCGCCTATTTCTTTAAATTCAGATTTTTCTTTCCATTTCGGGAAAGTCGCTTCTTGACTTAAGGTATAACCAATATCAAAAAATAGTCGAATATCGGCTAACATACCTTCAAAATTCCACTCCGGAATCACTTCATCGTTGACAGCATGATAACGGCCCTCCAATGCTTTTTTTCGTTTTTCAGTAATGGACCGATCTTTTTCCAGATAATCATTTCCACTACCAGCATAAAATGCAGGAACACCAACCTTCGCAAAATTGAAATGATCAGAACGATAGAAGCCTCCGGATCCAGGATTGCCCTCTGATTTCGTATAGCGGTCAAATTTGAGAGCAGAACGTTCGGCGTAGTCATCCATATCCGATTGCCCTTTTCCAACAATAGATACATCTTTGGTAGCACCCGCAGCACTGAAGGCATCCATATTGATATTAGCAACTGTTTTATTTAAAGGGTAAATCGGATTTCTAACATAATAATCCGATCCCAGTAATCCGTCTTCTTCCGAAGTCACAGCAAGAAATACAATGGAACGTTCGGGAGCTTTTTTAGCTGCTTTAAAAGCTTTAGCAATCTCAAATAGTGCTGCTACCCCAGCAGCATTATCAATGGCACCATTATAGATTGAGTCTCCATTGACTGCTTCGCCAATGCCGAGATGATCCCAATGTGCGGTGTAGATAATATTTTCATCTTGACGGCTTTTACCTTCAAGTCTGGCGATGACATTATTTGACTTTGATCTTTTTATTTTATTGCTGACCTCAAAATTTGTTGTTATTCCCAAAGGAACTGCTTTGAAGCCTTTTTTCTTCGCTTTTTCCATTAGTGAGTCATCATAACCTGCTAGTTTAAAAAGCTTGGATGTACTTTCTGTAGATAACCAGCCCTCCACTTGTGCATATTTATGAGGGTCGCTCACATTGTCTAAGTCCATCTGCGGCGCATTTCCCCAACCTGTACGGATCACATTCCAACCGTAACTAGCTGCCTTTGTCTGATGGATTATCATAACGCCAGCGGCACCTTGACGTGCTGCTTCTTCATATTTGTAGGTCCATCTTCCATAATAGGTCATTGTATCGCCTTTAAAAAGAGACTTATCATAATGTCCAGGATCATTGACCATGACAACGACAGTCTTTCCCTTTACATCAAGATCTTGATAATCATTCCACTGGTATTCCGGAGCAACGATACCAAATCCTACAAAAACGAGCTCTGTATTTTTCAATTCCACATGATCCTGCAGGCGACGGCTTGTTAACACATAATCTGTAAGATTATTTAGTGTGAGTTCGTCCTGCGGAGATTTTAAAGATAGGCTTACATTGGGAGTGGAGGTAATCTCTACCATTGGAACTTCCTGAAAGTAACTGTTGCCATTACCGGGTTCTAGCCCTAGCGCTTTAAACTGAGTTGCTATATAGTTGGTCGCCAAAGTATCTCCCTTTGTAAAGGGTTTTCTACCCATAAATTCATCCGATGAAAGTTTGAGGATGGTGCTCTTATAGCTTTTTTCACTAATGCTGCTGAGTGCTTTTTGATCGAGGGTATTTTGCTTCGTTTGCGCTGATACAAGATGCGGCATACCCATGCATGCTATACCTAGCGCTATGTAGTTAAATTGTTTTTTCATGTTGATGTGTTGTATCAATAGGATAAATCTCCGCAATAGGATGGAAAAGATAAATTTTGTTACTGCTCAATTCTACGCATTTGTAGCGCTTTCTCACTTTTTCCTGCTTTTGAAACACCCGACCATTCTGTAATTTGAAATGACTTTTCTCAGGTAACATTTCAACAGTTAATACCTGATCGGCATGTTTGTCAAATTTTTTAAGGGTACGAAAAAGATGAAGATCAGTACAACTGGATGCTGCCGGATTTGCTAAATATTGCGCTACAGCCGTGGCAATTTCAGCAGGAAAAATCTGAAGCCCTAAAAATGGATTCATTAAATTTTGAAAATTAGACTTCCATTCACTACCATGCGGCTTCACAGCATGTTTATGCTGTTGCCAAGTCTGCAGATGTGCAAACTCATGAATGGTGGTGATCAAGAAGGAATAGGGGTTGAGATCATGATTCACCGAAATGCGATGGCCAGCCGTACGAAAAGGTGCACGATAATCACCAAGTTTTGTACTTCGGGTTTTAGATATTTTGAATAAACAGCCCGTATCATTGATCCATCTGGAGATAATGGGAGCAGCCTCTTCGGGCATAAATCTTTTCAATGTAGCACTATAATCCTGCATAACACAAACATAACTTTTTTTATTATTATAGCACTTATGCAAAAAGAAATTAAAAAATAAAAGCCGCACTATAACTAGTGCGGCTTTAAAAAAAAAGAATACTTTAATAAATGTTTACCTGTTTATCTTTTGGATATTTTAAACTATAGCCAAATCGGATCTTTTTACTAGCGCCAGCAGGAACTGTGACATTCCATTTCAGTATACCGGTCTCTTTTGTTAATTCGGCACCGTCTTGATCATCGACTGTGATTTCCATCGATTTGTCTGTCGAAATTGGTATCTGGTCCTGCAGGTTGATGGTTACACTGCTCTTCTTATTATTTTTTATGGTGATCTCATACACCAAGCTTTGTTTTTTGCTTCCGCCCAATATCTTGGTTTGAGATAGATCATTCACCTTGTCACGCTTTATGCTGATCATCTTGTCTCTCCCCATGCTCATTTTGAGCGTATCGGTAGACATATTTGGATCAATAAAGGTCTTGCCAACCAGCATATTTTCAAACATGATATTTGCAATTCCGGGCATCAGATTTAGTTTTTCGTAATCTGTTAATTCCGCCAGGAGATATACGCTAGGATCTAAGCGAGGTATCGCTACATAATTGTAATTTGCCGGATGCTTGTATTCTTTTAACGATACACTATGTGGCTTGCCGTTGGATGCAATATCGTATGGGATAGTAATATCAAATGTCGTATTCAGCTGATTTTCGTTTTGCTGCGTATAAGCATTGATACCATTTGTTCCCCGAATGCGGATATTTTTTTTGTCACTTATGGTAACGACCTCATCAAGCACAAGGCCTGAAGCCTTATTTTGCAAAGCTTGAGGAAGCGTGGGCTGATTATAATACAGTTGCCAAGGAACTAGCGTTGGCGCTATTCCGTATTGAGACGGAGCACCTGTTGACAAGGTCAGATGAACCTGTTTCCAGTCGATCCCGGTTTCTTGCGTGACATTCGCTTTGTAAATGATTTCCAACGGTGCAGTAGTACTAGCGGATCGTAGATCATATGATGCATTCCAGGATGCCTGTGAAGATGTGTACGTAATGTCGAAAGGTTGATTTCCAGCTTGGTTATTGATAACCTGAACAATCAGTTGTCCCCCTGAACCTGTTGTTTGTCCCTGTACCTCTTCTAGCTGGACTTTTGCTCTGTTAACGACATCTTGCTGGCTAACGATTTTATCTTCTAATATCGTAATATTACTTTTCACCTCCAGGTATTTAGTCTTATAATAATCGGCCATTTTAGCAAGTTCAGCAACAGTAGTACTACCATTTGTTCCAGCTATTTTTTGATTGTTTTCCAGTAGTTTTAAGATACTTTCTTCCGTTGCCTTTTGATTTTCAAAAGCTTTTAAAGCGTTAGCCTCCTTTTTGTATAAATTCTCTGCTTGTACAAATGCATCACTTTTGACATCCGCTCCAATATAATTGACGGCTGACCGTACGGACATCACCGTTACGTTAGGAGAGCTTCCGATCTGAATACTGTTTTCATCGATGCCATTTGCAACATGTGTAAATACAAGTTCAGTAGTTCCTGTGGGCAGGTTTACGTTAGCATGATGATTCAGTTCAGCCGCATTGGTATACAGCATAACCTCTTTTAAATCCGTCTTAATAATTTTGGGGCTCTGTGCAAATAAACTGCCACTGATGATGATGCTACCAATTGTTAATGAAATCTTTGTTATCTCCATCTTGTTCATTTAGTAATTTATATAAAGATGCGGTAATTAGTTTTATTTCATAAAAATAATTTGGCGCAGGAATAATGTTGCCCCATGTACCTGGAATAATAGATTGGGAACTGCTAGTATGGATACAATATGCTAGAGATGAATTTTGTTTTAAAAGAAAGAGTAGGTATTTAATAAAAGGCTGCTTATCAGTAGGTAAACGGTGGTTTAAGAAATTGTAATTTTAGTTTTAATAAACAAAGTTTATGTTTGCTAAACAAAAGATATTTTCTAACTTTAGTTTTACCAATGTAATGGGACCGAATTGTTCTGGTGATGCAGTGAGTGAAATTCTGTTAAAAAATATAATATATAATACCATGAAAATAAGAGTATTAATAGTAGCATTGTTTATACTGGTTTACGTTAATGTAAACGCACAAAGGGTAGTTATAATTGGCCTTGATGGTTTTAGTACTGAAGGGTTCAACGGTTCTAAACACCCTAATATTGATCGGTTATTTGAAAAAGGACTGATTACGTTGACAAATAGGCCCGTAATGCCATCGATCACATTGCCCAATTGGACAAGTCATTTAACGGGACAGGGACCGGAAGAACACGGTATAACAGCCAACAACTGGACAATGGAAAACCATACATTAAAAGCCATAGAAACAGATGAGCAGGGATATAGTCCGTCTATCTTCAAGGTATTAAAAGATAAAAAAAACAATGCAAAAACAGCATTTTACTACAACTGGGCCGAATTAATCAATCCAATTAACAAAAAATATTTGGATGAAGTCTCCTTTGAGGAAGGGGACAGGTATAAAGATAATTATGCAAAGGCATTGAAATTTATAGAGAAAAATAAAAATGATCCTACTTTAGTCTTTTTGTATAGTGTGCATACAGACCATGCAGGACATGAATATGGATGGATGTCGCCGCAGTATATTACAGCAATTGAAGAGGTGGATGTAGAAATCGGTAATTTCATTGATAAGCTTAAAGAACAAAAGCTTTACGATGACACCTACTTTTTGTTTATTACAGATCATGGCGGTATAAAAAAAGGTCATGGTGGCGTGACTATGAATGAAATGCAGATTCCATGGGCGATTACCGGTCCAAAAATTAAAAATCTAGGGCTTACTGATCAGTTTTTTAATAGTAATAAAAATACCTCTTTGGTACTCGCTAAGCTATTTGGCTTGAAGAATATTCCAAAATCCTGGACGGGAATTGCGCCAACTGTGATTTTTAAATAACGATAAGTTTCTGCTTTCGCTAGGCAGAGATCTGAAAGACAGGTATACGAAAATTTATCGTGCCTGTCTTTTTTTATTGAAAATACTTTTACTGATGATACTTGCCGAAGTGTTCTTTTCCCTTTTGTGCTAATACAAATTAACGCGCGCACTTCGTATACATTCGCTTATTTACCTTGTCTCCCTTACATATATTTTTGTACTGCTATATGGTTATATAGGTTTGTTTTTCTTCCACATACCGCTTATTTATACTAATATAAATAGATTTTCAGCTATTTATATTAGTAAATTATCATTTATTGTTTTATCTTAGTGCTGGAAATTTTTATAGTTAGCTCGTTTTCAGTTAGCTTATAAAAAGATAATATTTATTATCTTTCCGATATTAAATAATTCTTGATGGTAACGGAGAGAGCGATATATTCGTTTAAATTTGATAGCGTTCAAGATTAATCTCATATAAATTAAGTCAAAAAATAGACACATAAAAAAATATGCTAGCGAGATTAGATATTAAGAATTACGCATTGATTGACGAATTATCAATTCAATTTGATAAAGGATTGAATATCATCACAGGTGAAACCGGTGCGGGTAAGTCAATTATCATGGGTGCGCTATCCCTTATTTTAGGAAGTAGGGTAGAAGGAAAATATTTTTTTAATCAAAATAAGAAATGCAGCATTGAAGGTTTTTTTCAAATTGAAGCATACGATCTGAAAGGTTTTTTTCAGGAACATGATCTGGATTATGAAAATGAAACCATTATTCGTCGTGAAATTAGTGTAGATGGTAAGTCGCGTGCTTTTGTGAACGATTCACCAGTTACCTTAGCTATCCTTAAAAGTTTAGGTGAAAAGTTGATTGATATTCATTCACAGCATGCCACCTTGCAGATCAATACGGAAGAATTTCAGTTTTTGGTCGTGGATAATGTCGCAAAGTCCACTGCTTTAAAAGCGGGTTACCTAACCTCATTTTTGAGGTATAAAAAAGTTAAAAACGAATTAAGAAAGATAAAGGAACAAGCCAAGCAGGCTCATATTGAAGCAGATTTTAATCAATTTCAGTTTGATGAGCTTCATCAAGCATCGCTAACTGCAGATGAGCAGGTAAATTTGGAGGCCGAGCAGCAACAACTTGAGAATGCAGAAGAGATAAAAAGAGGCTTACTTGGTGCCGTACATATCTTAGAGGAGCAGGAGCAGAACGTAATCTTACAGGTGAAAGAATCTTTAGGTCAGTTAGAGTCTGTCGCTTCTTATCTTACAGCTTTGCCCGATCTGGTCAATCGACTTCGGAGTGTCTGGATAGAGGCTAAGGACATTGCTACAGAAATTGGTTATCTGGAGCAGGGAACAAATTTGGATCAGGACAAATTATTGTTGATCAATGAACGTCTGAGTTTGATTTATAACCTTCAAAAGAAGCATCATGTCGATACAGTTGAAGACTTAATAGCAATCAAAGATGCTTTAGAACAAAAACTACTGGATGTTAATAGTCAGGATGAGCGAATTATTGCCTTAGAGAAAGAGTTGACCGAGACTTATCAGCAGGCTTTGGAAAAAGGAAAAGCATTAACAGAATTGCGGAAAAAAGCTTTACCTCAAATTGAAAAGCATGTCGTTTCAATCTTAGCGGAAGTAGGCATGCCCAATGCCAAACTGGAAGTGAAGCTGGAGGATTTAGCGGAAAATGAACTGAAAGAAAATGGAATGAACAGTATCCAATTTCTATTTTCGGCAAATAAAGGACAGGAATTACAGACAATTCATAAGGTTGCTTCAGGTGGAGAGTTATCGCGTGTTATGCTTGCGATTAAATCTTTGATTGCAAAGAGTTCAGCATTACCGACGATTATTTTTGATGAAATTGATACCGGTATTTCTGGTGAAGTAGCATTGAAAGTTGGGGAGATTATGGAGCGCTTAGCCGGAGATATGCAGGTTATTGCGATTTCTCATTTACCTCAGATCGCATCGAAAGGAAGATCTCATTTTAAAGTCTACAAAATTGATGAAGGTGATAAAACAAAATCTAATATTGTGCTTTTAAATCAAGAAGAGCGTATCAAAGAAATTGCTCAGATGTTGAGTGGAATAAAACCTACCTCTGCAGCACTAGCGCATGCTAAGGCCTTGTTAAATATTGTTGATTAGTACGTGTCAGTACTAAAAATCATCTGGTCAATTTTGGTGTGCAGGTATGTTTAAGATAGATAAAGAGCTAACAACATGATCCCTGATAGATTACTTGAATTTTGAACTACTATAAGTTTTTGGCTTCTCAACTTATGCAAAGGTCTTGCATAAGCTGAGATCGCTCATAAAATATAGTATGATATATTAAACATGTTGATCAATTAATTATTTCTATCCTCTTTCAATTTTTTCACTTCACTGGCAAGATCTAAAACCGCTTTACTTAATGCTGCAATAGATTGTGTTTTGATACGGTCTTCCTCAATGAATTTTTCCAGTAGTGCCAATAGTTTGTCTGAGCCATCATTGTTAAAAATGGGTTGTGCATTTTGACCAACTGAATTATCGCTAAATGTAGAATTATTATTGTTTTGTATATTATAGATAACATTTTCGTCTTTAAACGATTTGACAAAATCTGGTGTTACCCCAAGTGCATCTGCCAATTCTTTTAAAAGAGGTTCATCAAAAGCAACCATGTTTTCAAAATCAGAAATACGTTGTTGAGAGTATTTGCTTTTGCATAATTGCCCTAGAGCTTCTTGTTTTATTCCCTGAATTTCCCTTATCCGTTTTATGTTGTTACCGATGTGCATGGTTTCTTTTTTTTCTTCAAAAATAGTGTTCATATGCTATGATTTTATGGATCGGTACTTTACCGGTAAATCGGTAGGATACCATGAATGATTATGGTTGACAAAGTATAAATTTGATTAAAATTACGAAAGTTTGTTGGTAAAGACAAAATTGTAATGTGTTCCTCTGCAAGAGGAATTATAAACCAGATTAAACTACTTAGTTCTTTGACATATTGGTATTGATCGGGATTTAATCTACGATTTGAAGATATTTAATAATGAGGCTTCTTGTGACGCCGTAGGGTGAGGGTAGGTGCCACTCACTGAATACCTTAATAACATTGGTTGTTATTGACCAAAATTTGAAAGGTATATACAACGTTCGCCCATTTCAATTTTTAAAGAACAAGTTTTATTGTTTCTAACCACGATTTGAAAGAGTGCTTAAAATATTTAGAAAGTTTAGAGATTGGACGGTTAGTTTCTAGTTCACCATATAAAATAATTGAGGCTTCTTGTGACGCCGTAGGGTGAGGGTAGGTGCCACTCACTGAATACCGAAAATAGCATTGGTTCTTACTGATCGGATTCGAAAGGTATTTGCAATATAGGTTAATTTCAGCTTTTTACCATTTCTATTTACTGCTCAATCAATTTGAATAGAAGTCGAAATAAATGCTTTGAGGACTAGATAGTTAGGTTTTTTAAGAAATTATATAAAATAATTGAGGCTTCTTGTGACGCCGTAGGGTGAGGGTTTTTTACCACTCACTGAATATTTATCAATAATCTGAAATTTATAAAATGTTCTTGGCAGTAACACTTCATTGTTTAGGTTTAAGTTATATACACAATGCGTCCGCTTACTCGTTAATAAAATTAGAAAATAAGCTGTCAATTTTTTCTGGTCGTATTCTTTAATCTAAAAATATTCACATATAAAAGGTAGCTCTATATTGGAAATACTAAAATTAGACAAAATTGAGGCTCTCTTGATATGGTCATTTCAAACTATTGCCAGTTAGGAACTTATAATATTTATTGCTAAATTTGGTTATGACTACATTTAAAGTATCTGTTCCAGAAGACAAGACTTCTTTTTTCCTCGAAGTACTCGAACTTATAGGGGCTACGTACGAAGCGAAAGAGACTGATTTCAAACTCACTCATGAACAAGAGCAGTTCCTTCTATCGCAGAATGATGTGCCGCTCGAAGATTGCCAGCCTGCTAGTTTAGTTTTCGAAGAGTTGAAGGTCAAATATGGCCTATAGCATACTTATAACTCCTGCAGCAAGAAAGCAAATGGAAGATGCTACCGCATATTATTTGGAGCACGCCTCTAAAAAAGTTGCCTTAAAATTTCTTCAGGACTTTAACAAAGCTGTTGCTGATATTTTGAAAGTCCGATACTTCCGGGTATTTTATCTTAACTTTCGTGGCAGGATGCTAACGAAATTTCCATATATCATTTTTTATACGTTAGATGAGGAGAAAAAGATGATCATAATCAAAGCGGTTTTTCATACCGCACAAACTCCGCAAAAATATCCTCACACACAAATAATTCTTGAGGCTGCTTGTGAAGCCGTAGGGTGAGGGTCATTGCCACTCACTGAATACCGAAGATAACAGTATTGTTATTGATCATAATTTAATGGTATGTGCAATCAATCACGAAGACCATTAGTGGTGTTTACAGCTGATGAAACGATTTAAAGCAATCAAAAAGATATTGCATATAATTTCAAACTTGAATGTTAGTTTAAAATAGTTAGAAAGCTAACAGGTTAGAAGGTTAGTTTCTAGTTTAACATATAAAATAATTGAGGCTTCTTGTTACGCCTTAGGGTGAGGGTTTTGCCACTCACTGAATATCAAAAATGTATGAGTTGTAATTGACCATAATTTGTAAGGTATTTACAACATCCAGGATCAGGGTCATCCAAGTTGTTGCTGATCAGAATTTGAATGGTATGTACAACAGACTCGCTATTTATAATTTTAGAAGATAGTTGTTACGGTTCACTGTTTAAAAGAGCGTTTAAAAATAGTTAGAAAATTAAGGGGTTAGCAGGTTAGTTTCTAGTTCACCATATAAAATAATTGAGGCTTCTTGTTACGCCTTAGGGTGAGGGTTTTGCCACTCACTGAGTACCGAAAATAGCATTGGTCGTTATTGACTATAATTTGGAAGGTATATACAACTGCGCCAGAATTAGCGTATTAATATAACATTTTTTAATCGAACACAGTTTGAAAATAATTTTTCACTAAAAAAATAGATATAAGTGGATTATTTTATGCTTAGTATTCACAATAGATAGGCATTCTCTTGATAAAGCTACTAATTTCCGATCAATTCCAATATGATATGAACGTTCTAAGTCGTACTAGTATACCTCTAACATGATCTCAGTTTCCAATAAATCCGCCAGGCCGGCTGTGATCTGTTGAGGTGAATAACCAAAGAATTGGCATGCTCGAATGCCTTGACTAAAACGATGATTATGAATAAAACTTTACAAGTACTAAAAGCCGAAAAGTATATTTCCCTGCTTCAAGATGGAGATGAACGTGGCTTAAATTATTGCTATAATCGCTTTTACAGCTATCTTTTTGTGAAATCATTTCGGGTGACAAAAGATGATTGTGCAGCTGAGAGTATAGCTCAGGAAGCTTTATTGAGACTATGGCTATACCGAAAACAGGTGAAGGATATTGACGATACCTTAAATTTTTTAAAGGCACAGGTTAAGTCGGCTATATATGCATTCTTTAATACAACCCGAAATAGATTTCATAAAAGTCTATTGCGGCTAGATGGAATTGAAGATTATCAAGAGTTTTTACTCGGTTATGAAACAGAAGAAGAGCATGAAATGGATCTAGTCTATTTGGAGAAACTTGAGGAAGAAAAGCAAGAACGATTGGACCAACTTAACAAACTATTGCCAAGCCTTAACAATCAACAGCAGCTATTCATCAAACTTTGTCTAAAATATAGCTTTAACTACGAGCGCATTGCCCATTATTTGGGCGGTATATCTGATTATGAAGTCAGCTTGCAGGTTGAAAAAACCATTGAGATACTCCGTTCTGTATTCAATAATACGCAACAAATGGAGCTGCTGAATAGATCATCTAAAATTGTCCTTGATGGTGAATTCAATGACCATCAGACAGAAATTTTTCATATGCGCTATGAACTTCAACTGTCATTTGAACAAATATCTGAAGCGCTGAATTTGAATCCATCGAGGGTGAAACAGCTGTTCGTGCAGGCTCATGCTAAGATCAAAACTGCAAAAAAAGCTTAATTAAAATAGTCCGTTATGGAAAAAGATACCCTAATTTTAACTCGAAAAGTTCAGCTTTATTTGGACTGTGATGATAAAGAACAACGATCTGAGTATTATAAGAAATTATTCGAATGGCAGGATATTGTGTACCGCGGATCGAATATGGTGATGACGCACCAGTTTATTCAAGAGCAGATGAAAGATCTCATTTATCTGCGTGATGACGTTAAAGTTAAATTGGGAGATTTTAAAAAGGATCCGGAAGGCATATTTACATCCTCAAAGATGCATACAACTTATCGCATATTGTCTTTATATTTTAAAGGAAAACTGCCTTCGGATATTCTCTCATCAATGAATATGACCTTGAATAGGGCTTTTAGTACTGATCGGGTGGCTTATTGGAAAGGTGAAAAATCATTGCGAAACTATAAAAAAGATATGCCAATTCCCTTCGGTGGAAATCAGGTGAAACTTAGTAATGATGAGAAAGGATGGGATTTCAAATTGAAGCTTTTTAAAATTCCTTTCCGTACATATTTAGGGAAAGACCGATCAGACAAAAGGGTTTTATTACAGCGAGCATTGGTCGGAGAGATAAAGATTTGTACAAGTTCTATCCGGATCGTGAAAGGGAAAATATTTCTATTGCTGGCACTGGAACTGCCATAATAGCAACACCAACTGAAAGATCATATCATTGCTGAAGCATCCTTATCTGTCGAGCATCCGATTACAGTTTCTATTGATAAGGATAGTTATCAAATCGGAAATAAAGAAGAATTTCTATACCGACGGTTAGCTATTCAGGCTGCTAGGCAACGATTGCAAAAAGCTGCTACATTCAATAAAGGTGGTCATGGTCGTAAGAAAAAAATGAAAAGTTTGGATCAGTATAACGAAAAGGAGAAGCAGTATGTAGATAGTCGTCTCCATCTATATAGTCGAAGGCTGATTGATATATGTGTGAAATCTGAAGCAGGAACATTATTATTAGTCAATCAGACGACCAAAGAAGAGTTTGCTAAAGAGGATGAATTTCTATTACGGAATTGGAGCTATTATGGCCTGATTGAAAAGATTAAATACAAAGCCAATATGGCTGGGATTAATGTTATTGTAGAATAATTTTTAGGATTGTAAATCGAAGTAAATTAAATTTGGCGCAGATAACTTAAATAGAGAAGTTATAATTCTTATCAAGGCAACAGAAGCTCGTTATTAGTTATA
Source organism: Sphingobacterium sp. B16(2022) (assembly GCF_012030425.1). GTDB lineage: Bacteria > Bacteroidota > Bacteroidia > Sphingobacteriales > Sphingobacteriaceae > Sphingobacterium > Sphingobacterium anhuiense. Next base: position 281,071 of record NZ_JAAUVN010000007.1, read on the forward strand.
TAGGAATAAAGTATGGATAAATTATTTTTTGTAATCTTCAACAGTTATTATAAGGATAATGAATTTAAAAATGATAACCTACCGCTCACAGTAGGGGGGCTATTTTTTTGTATGTTCTTTGGAATTTATATGTTTTTTTGCTATTCCTATATTATATATCAGGATGTGAATGCTCGTCAAGGCCCGACAGATACTTTAGAATACTTGATGGTAATCCTTAGTTTTTCCACCACTTATTTTATTTTTTTCTGGAATAAACGATACATGAATATTTATGAAAAATATAAGGATAATGTAACATTAAGAAAGAAGTCAATAAAATATTTTTATTTTTTTTAATATTCTTTCTTATACTTTCTTCTTTATTTCTAGGTCTCATTCGGAATAAGCTTGTGTTTGGTAACTGGATATAATCAGAAAGTATTAGGTCTGGGAGCATGATTAGCGAATAGCATGCAAGTTATTTCGATTTCTCATTCACCTCAGATCGCATCAAAAAGTAGATGTCATTTTAAAGTATGCAAAAATGATGAGGGAGATAAGACGAAGTATAATATTGATTTATTGAATCAAGAAGAACGAATCAAGTAAATTACTGAGATGTTGAGCGGTTTAAAATAATCTACCTCAGTGGTATTGGCTGATGTTAAGGCGTGTTAGGATAGCCTATTTTAAGTTAAGCTTTAATAGAAAACAAGTAAATTTAAATGGTTAAATTTACTTGTTTTCTATTAACAAAAATTAATTGCCAGCAGTAGCATCTGTTAAAACAATTTTGATGTCCATATCGTCGGGAGCTTTTGGAGTTAAACCACTTACATCCCTCGCGAAAATACGTACTTTACCAATTGAATAGTTAGAAGAGTAGTCATGACCAAATATTATAGAAGGAATTAGTTCGTATGTTTTAGAATTTACAAAGTTTACAGCTACACTTACATGGCCATCTTCGTAATATTGTGCATCTAAGTCCTTCACAGCAATCTCAATACTATACATATTGCCATTTTTTGTCCATTGATTGGAGTTAACTGGATAAACATAACTAACTCCATCTAATACATTAACTTCTTGAGTTATATACTCTTTCGTGCAAGAACTAAGTGAAGTTAAGGTTGCACCACCTATTAATAAGGCTAATAAAATTCTTTTCATATCTGTAGTTTTTTTGTTCCTTAATTTGTAAGACTGTTTGTAACTAAAATAGTTTAACAATCTTTTAACACTTCTAACAAAAAATGCACCATTTCTGGTGCATTTTCTTAAATAAATCAAATTCTATTAATCTTCTTTTTTATCTGCTGGCTCAATCGGTCTTTCAGAACGATCAGCAGTGACTTCTATTTCTTTAGTTTCAGCGTTTAAATCAACTTTTAAACGATCGCCGGCTTTGACATCACCTTTTAAGATTTCTTCAGCGATTGGATCTTCTAAATATTTCTGAATTGCTCGTTTTAATGGACGGGCTCCAAAATTAGTGTCGTATCCTTTCTCTGCGATAAACTCTTTTGCTGTTTCAGTCAAATCTATTGTGTAACCTAAATCTGTGATTCTACCGAATAGAGATCTCAACTCAATATCAATGATTTTGAAGATATTCTCTTTCGATAACGAATTGAAAACAATCACATCGTCGATACGGTTCAAGAATTCAGGAGCAAAAGCACGTTTCAACGCTGTTTCGATAACAGTTCTTGAATGTGAATCTGCTTGTGTTGTTTTTGCCGCAGTTGTAAAACCAACACCTTGACCAAATTCTTTCAATTGACGTGCTCCGATATTAGAAGTCATGATGATGATGGTATTTCTAAAATCAACTTTACGACCTAAACTATCTGTCAATTGGCCTTCGTCCAACACTTGTAATAACAAGTTGAAAACATCCGGATGTGCTTTTTCAATCTCATCCAATAAGACTACAGCATATGGTTTGCGACGAACTTTTTCTGTTAACTGTCCACCTTCTTCATAGCCAACATATCCTGGAGGCGCTCCCACTAAACGTGATATCGCAAATTTCTCCATATACTCACTCATGTCAATCTGAATCAATGCATCTTCAGAATCAAACATAAAGCGTGCTAACTCTTTTGCCAACTCAGTTTTACCAACACCGGTAGGGCCTAAGAAGATGAATGAACCAATTGGTTTCTTCGGATCTTTAAGACCGGCACGTGTCCGTTGAATAGCTTTCACTAATTTCTGAACAGCATCATCTTGACCGATGATTCTATTTTTCATCAGATCACCCATGTTCAACAGTTTTTGACTGTCTGTCTGGCTAACGCGCTGTACAGGAATCCCTGTCATCATCGAAACAACTTCTGCAACATTATCTTCAGTTACGACATAACGTTTTGCTTTCGTTTCCTCTTCCCATGCTAATTTTTCACGGTCAAGTTCCTCTAACAGTTTTTTCTCAGTATCACGTAGTTTTGCAGCTTCTTCATATTTTTGACTGCGAACAACACGATTTTTCTCCAATTTGATCTCTTCGATTTTCTCTTCGATATCAATGATGGATTGTGGAACATGTATGTTTGTTAAATGCACACGTGAACCAGCTTCATCTAGCGCATCGATAGCTTTATCCGGTAAGAAACGATCGGTAATATAACGAGTCGTTAAACTTACACAAGCTTCGATAGCTTCAGGAGTATAGTTGACATTATGGTGTTCTTCGTATTTTTCTTTAATACGATTTAAAATCTCAATAGTCTCATCACGAGTTGCAGGTTCAATGGTGACGCGTTGAAAACGACGATCCAAAGCTCCATCTTTCTCGATGTACTGACGGTACTCATCTAATGTAGTTGCACCGATACATTGAATCTCACCTCTTGCTAAAGCAGGTTTGAACATGTTGGATGCATCCAATGAACCCGAAGCTCCACCAGCACCTACAATCGTATGAATCTCATCAATGAATAAAATCACATCTGGAGATTTCTCCAATTCGTTCATCACAGCTTTCATACGCTCTTCAAATTGGCCACGGTATTTTGTACCAGCCACTAAAGATGCGAGATCAAGCGTAACGACGCGTTTGTTAAACAGTACACGCGATACTTTACGTTGTACAATACGTAATGCTAATCCTTCTGCAATGGCAGATTTACCAACTCCCGGCTCTCCGATTAACAACGGATTGTTTTTCTTACGACGTGATAAAATCTGAGAAACACGTTCAATTTCTTTTTCACGACCTACAATAGGATCAAGACGACCTTCTTCCGCAGCTTTTGTTAAATCGCGACCAAAGTTATCCAAAACCGGAGTTTTAGATTTAATGTCAGAAACCTTCTTAGGTTGGATGAATTGCTCTTCTTCAGGATAATCGTCATCACCAGTGGACGAACCTGGAGCTTCATCTCGGATAGTTGTTTTATTTTGTTCTACTTCCGCTTTGAAGATATCATAACTCACTTGATATTGTTGTAGTATTTGAGAAGCGATATTATCCTCATCTCTCAAAATAGCTAATAACAAATGCTCTGTTCCTATGATTTCACTTTTAAAAATTTTAGCTTCTAAATATGTGATTTTAAGTACTTTTTCTGCTTGTTTAGTAAGTGGCATATTGCCAATTGGAGCGCGAGATACAGCTGAGCTTTTCACGGCCTCCTCTACAGACTGACGTAAAGCCGCAGTGTCAATTCCGATATTTTTCAAAATCTTAATTGCCATGCCATCACCTTCACGAATCAAACCTAACAACAAGTGTTCTGTGCCAATATAATCGTGACGCAACCTCAAAGCCTCTTCTCTACTGTACGATATGACATCTTTTACGCGCGGTGAAAATTTTGCTTCCATGTAATTTACCTTTCTTTTAATGACCAAGAATGATATAAATGTAATAAATTTACTTTATCAATCCTTAATATTTTAGTAATATTTATCAACAATTAAGCCATGCTATTAAATCGATCAAAATGTCAGTATAAAAGTTTACATTTGTGTGTATTTATTGTCCAAACAAAGAATAATTGATTAGTATGTCAGACGAAAAAATAATCTTTTCAATGGCGGGTGTCAACAAAATCTACCCTCCTCAAAAACAAGTTTTAAAAAATATTTACCTTTCTTTTTTCTACGGTGCAAAGATTGGTGTAATCGGTCTTAACGGTTCCGGAAAATCTTCACTGTTAAAGATAATTGCTGGTTTAGATAAATCTTTTCAAGGTGAAGTAGTTTTCTCACCAGGTTATTCTGTGGGTTATTTAGCGCAGGAACCTATTTTAGATCCGGAAAAAACAGTACTTGAAATTGTTCAAGAAGGTGTTGCCGAGATCACGGGTATTCTAAAAGAGTACGAAGAAATTAATGAAAAATTTGGCTTACCTGAAGTTTATGAAAATGCAGATGAAATGGATAAGCTTTTGGCTAGACAGGGTGAACTTCAGGATATTATTGATGCAACCAATGCTTGGGAAATTGACTCAAAATTAGAACGTGCCATGGATGCTTTACGTTGTCCAGAGCCTGATGCTAAGATTGCCAATTTGTCAGGAGGGGAGCGCCGTCGCGTGGCAATGTGTCGTCTTTTGCTACAAGAACCGGATGTTTTATTATTAGATGAGCCAACCAACCACTTGGATGCTGAGTCTATCGATTGGTTAGAACAACATTTAAAACAATATAAAGGTACAGTTATCGCTGTAACCCACGATCGTTACTTCTTGGATAATGTCGCTGGATGGATTCTGGAATTGGATCGCGGTGAAGGTCTTCCTTGGAAAGGAAACTATTCTTCTTGGTTAGATCAAAAATCTAAACGCTTAGCGCAAGAGGAAAAAACAGAGTCAAAACGTCAAAAAACATTAGAACGTGAATTGGAATGGGTACGTATGGCTCCTAAAGCTAGACATGCCAAATCTAAAGCACGTCTTCATAATTATGAGAAATTAGCTTCAGAGGAAACGAAAGACCGTGAAGAGAAATTAGAATTATTCATTCCACCGGGACCACGCTTAGGTAATGTCGTGATTGAAGCAGATAATATTTCAAAATCTTACGGTGACCGTATCTTATTTGAAAACTTAAGTTTCTCACTTCCTCCTGCAGGTATTGTGGGTATTATTGGTCCCAATGGTGCCGGTAAGACAACTTTGTTCCGCTTGATTACAGGACAGGAACAGCCTGATACGGGGACATTTAAAGTGGGCGAAACGGTAGCTCTTGGTTATGTGGATCAAAACCATGATGACTTGGATCCGGAGAAATCAGTATGGGAAAATATTACCGATGGAAACGAGAATATCATGTTGGGCAACCGCTCATCAAATTCGAGAGCGTATGTTTCAAAATTTAACTTTAATGGAGCAGATCAGCAGAAAAAAGTTGGTGTGTTATCTGGAGGTGAGCGTAACCGTGTACACTTGGCCATTACATTGAAGAAAAGTTCGAACGTACTTCTTCTGGATGAGCCTACCAATGATATTGACGTGAATACTTTACGTGCTTTGGAAGAAGGTTTGGAGAATTTCGGTGGTTGTGCAGTTGTCATTTCCCACGATAGATGGTTCTTAGATCGTATCTGTACGCATATTTTAGCATTTGAAGGTGATTCTCAGGTATATTTCTTCGAAGGGAACTATTCAGAATATGAAGAAAATAGAAAGAAAAGAATTGGCGATGTCACTCCACACCGTCTTAAGTATAAAAAACTAGTGAAATAGTAAATGGATAGTGCGAAGCTTTTAGAAGCAATTATTGATCATGCTATTGATGGAATTATTACGATCGACAATCGGGGATTGATCGAATCTATTAATCCGGCAGCGTCAAGTTTATTTGGTTATTCAGATCATGAAGTTATCGGTAATAATGTTTCGATGTTAATGCCTGAACCGGATCATAGTCGCCATGATAGCTATATTGATAATTATAAAAGAACAGGGCACAAAAAGATAATTGGAATAGGAAGGGAGGTTCTTGGAAGAAAGAAAGATGGAACCACCTTTCCTTTTCGTTTGGCAGTGAGTGAGGTGTGGTATAAAAATAGAAATATTTTTACTGGCTTTATTCATGATCTTACAAGAGAAAAAGCCGCGGAAAACCGATTGAAAAAACATGCTGTCGAGCTTGAACAGAAAGTGAGCGAAAGAACGAAAGATTTGATTATGCTTGTTTCGGAACTGGAGAAAACAAAGGCTGAAGTTTCGAAATCGCTTGAGAAGGAGAAAGAACTTGGTCAGCTAAAATCGCGATTTGTTTCCATGGCTTCGCATGAATTTAGAACTCCCTTGAGCTCTGTACAGTTATCAGCTTCATTGATCGATAAGTATATTGAAAAACCAGATTTTGCAAGTGTATTGAAACACACCGGTAAAATTAAGAGCTCTGTTCAATTGCTAACAAGCATCTTAAATGATTTTCTATCACTGGAAAAGTTGGAAGCAGGTGTTGTTACGGTCAATAAGCAAATGATCAATGTGGTTGGATTAGCAGAAGAAATTACCGAAGAGATGCAATTGATCTGTAAAAAGAATCAACATATTGTTTATCAGCACACAGGTGAGGTTGGACTGTTTATGATGGATTCTAATTTACTTAAAAATACGGTGGTTAATTTGATTTCAAACGCCATAAAATATTCTGGTGAAGATACCTTCATTGAGTTTAATACTATAATCGAGGATAATATTTGCATCATCACAGTCCGTGATAATGGAATAGGAATTCCGGAGGAAGATCAGATCAATTTATTTGAACCGTTTTTTAGAGCTCATAATACAGGCAATATACCAGGTACAGGTCTAGGGTTGAACATTGTAAAGCGCTATGTTCATCTTATGGACGGATTATTGGAATACAAATCTGCTATCAACGAAGGAGCTTTTTTTAAGATGATATTTACCCAAAATAAATAATTGTAGGTGGAAAAGAAGACAATATTAATTATAGAGGATAATACAGATATACGGGAAGGAACGACAGAGATTTTGGAGTTAACAGGACGTTATCATGTACTTGCAGCGGAAAATGGCCGTGATGGTGTTGATTTAGCAACAACTCATTTGCCCGATTTAATTCTCTGTGATATTATGATGCCTGAGTTAGATGGCTATGGCGTTTTATATATTCTAAGTAAGAACGAAGAAACGGCACACATACCTTTTATTTTCCTTACGGCTAAAGTTGAACGGTCTGATATGCGAAAAGCAATGGAGCTAGGAGCAGATGATTATTTAACAAAACCTTTTGATGATGTTGAGTTGTTAAATGCCATTGATGTGCGCTTTAAAAAGCGGGGACAGATAGGCGAGGCCATAACAGTTAAAAACTCCTTGTATTTAAGTCCTGAAGAACAAGATTTTTTGTTGAAAGAACTCATTGAAAAATCTCGTGTTAAAGTATTCAAAAAGAAACAAAGTATTTACGAAGAGGGTGATGTACCCGTATTCGTCTATTTTGTGTTGAGTGGACAGGTCCGCAGTTTTCTATGTTATAATGATGGACGGGAGCTTTCGACAGATATTCAGATTGCAGGTACATATATAGGCTATGAAGCGATGCTGTTGAACGAAAATTATTCTGATAATGTTGAAGCTATTGAAAAATCGGAAATAGCACTGATCAGTAAAGAAGACTTTTTTGAATTAATTTATCGCAAACCACTGATTGCAGGTAAATTTATCCAGTTGCTATCGGGAAATATTAGAGAGAAAGAAGAGCAATTGTTGGGATTTGCTTATGATACAGTACGTAAACGTATTGCCAATGCATTAATTAGTGTCGCTGAGAAAACGGTGAATACAGCAATTGAAGATGAATGTGTTATTCAAATATCAAGAGAGGGAATCGCAACAATTGCAGGTACTGCAAATGAAACGATCTCACGTGTTTTAGCCGATTTTAGAGAGGAAAATTTAATTGCAAAAGAGAAAAGTGCCATTCGTATTTTCTCAGTTAAAAAACTTCGTAAGGTAAAGCAATAAGGTCTTTTATTACCACGATATTTTGATCAGAAGGGTCGCATCCAGTAAGGATGCGACCCTTTTTCGTTTTCAGAGCATTTTTAAGCTTAAAAATGTGACGTAGATCACTTTTTAAGCTGATGAACTTCATGTGTAAGTATTTGAAGACTATTTACTTTTGTTCTAGTTCGGATTTAGAATATCAAAAAAGATAGCATGAAAGTAGTTGTTTACAGTATTCAGACCTATGAAAAGGAGTTATTAGCATTAGCTAATGGTAAAATGCATGATTTGACATTAATTTCTAATGGGCTAAATGAAGAAACAAAAGTTTATGCTACAGGGAAAGATGTTGTTGTGATTTCGGCACAGGATATTCTAGAAGCTTCCATGCTCCGAGTGTTAAAAGATATGGGTGTAGGCCGTATTCTGACACGTACTTTAGGGACAGAACACATCGACTTAGTTGAAGCCGGAAAGTTGGATATACAAGTTGCTAATACACCTTATGAGGACCAAAGTCCAAAAGGTATTGCCGAACAGACAATTCGCAATTTGAATTTGTGGGGTGCTGGCAAATGTGTGGGCACTGCTTGTTGTTGTTTAAAAGTATGTCCTGTAAAATTATAATCTCATGAATTCGAACAATGGAATAGATTTGCAGTCTTTAGTACGGAAGTACAATGTTGCAGCCCCTAGATATACGAGTTACCCAACTGTTCCATTTTGGAATAGCGACCAATTCTCTGAGAAGGAATGGTCTAGTCGCGTATATCATACCTATCAAAAATCAAAAAAAGCAGGGATAAGCCTCTATATTCATTTGCCATTCTGTGAAAGTCTGTGCACATATTGTGGTTGCAATACCCGAATTACGAAAAATCATAAAGTTGAAATACCTTATATCGACAGTTTGCTAAAAGAGTGGGGGATGTACACAGCAATATTAAAGGAAGGTGCGCCTTTGATTTCTGAAATTCACCTTGGTGGTGGAACCCCTACCTTTTTTGCTCCAGAGAATTTAGCAAAATTACTGGCGGGTATTTTATCGAAAGCTCAGGTCGCAGACGATGCATCATTTTCTTTCGAAGCACATCCTGGCAATACGACTTATGAACACTTAGCCGATTTATATCAGTTGGGATTTCGAAGATTAAGCTTGGGAATTCAGGATTTCGATCCGCTTGTGCAGTTTACTATAAATAGAAAGCAGGATGTGGAAGATGTACGCCGCGTTATGCAAGAAGCTCGTGCTATCGGATATACTTCTATTAATTTTGATCTGATTTACGGACTGCCCAAACAAAGTTTGAAAACAATAACAGAAACGATCAAAGAATCGCTGTTGCTTGATCCGGATCGTATTTCTTTTTATAGCTATGCGCACGTGCCATGGTTAAAGCCTGGACAGCGTCATTACACTGAATTAGACTTACCTCAAGGTGAAGAAAAGCTTGCGCTTTATACACTGGGAAAGCAATTTATTCAAGATGCCGGATATAGAGATGTTGGAATGGATCACTTTGCTAAACCTGGCGATGAATTGTTTATTGCATTTCAACAGCAAAGGCTTCATCGCAATTTTATGGGATATGCAGATCGTTATCGTCCTTTATTGATTGGTCTCGGAGTATCTTCTATCAGTGATTCGTGGGATGCTTTTGCACAAAATGTTAAAAGTGTGGAGGAATATCAAAAGATGATTGAAAACAATCGGTTGCCGGTTGTGAAAGGGCATTTACTTGATGACGAAGATCTGATTATTAGACGCAACATTTTAGATCTGATGTGTAAAGGAGAAACAAACTTAGCGGTTGGTTTGTTTGAAAATGAGTCTATTATAAAGCGTTTAGAAAAAATGGTAGAAGAGGGTTTGGTTCTTATTCATGAGGATCGTGTTCTTATAACCCAATTAGGAAGATCTTTTCTACGCAATATCTGTATGGCTTTTGATCTGAAATTACAAAACTCCAAAAACGAAAAAGAATTATTTAGTCAAGCTATTTAAATAATCTGTAATGGTGGATATCAAACAAACTCAAATAGACCAGCATTGTTTTCATTGTGGTGATGCAGTTGTCTCCAGTGGCTATCAATTTGATAACCATGATTTCTGCTGTTTAGGCTGCCAAACAGTATACCAGATTTTACATGATAATAATATGCAAAGTTATTATCGCTATAACCAGCATCCAGGAAAATCAAACCTTGATAAAACTGCTGATTTGTCTTATTTGGATGAAGCTATTATTACCGATAAACTGATTGACTATAAAGATGAGCAGATCACGATCATAACATTTTACATTCCTGTAATTCACTGTAGCTCTTGTATCTGGTTATTAGAGAACCTGTATAGATTAAACCCAAATGTACTTGTCTCGAAAGTTGATTTCATGAAAAGACAAGCAAGTATCACATTTAAGCATACGGAATTATCACTCCGTGATCTTGTACAGTTACTGCGAAGTATCGGTTATGAACCAAAGATTACCTTGCAGGATGTGGTTAAGGCGGGCAAAAAAATTAATGCTAATCCATTGATAGCAAAAATAGCGGTAGCAGGTTTTTGTTTTGGAAATTCGATGATGTTGAGCTTCCCTGAATACTTTGGACTGGCAGGTTTTGAAAAAAACTATTCGGTGTTTTTTGGGTATGCAAATCTTTTATTTACACTGCCTGTTTTACTGTATAGTGCTTCAGATTATTTTAAATCGGCATTTTTAAGTATCCGTCAAAAAAGACTGAACTTAGATGTACCATTGGCATTGGGAATATTTATCTTATTTGTACGTACCGCATATGAAGTGATCTCGCAGACCGGGGCTGGCTTTGGGGATACACTTTGTAGTTTGGTCTTTTTTATATTGATTGGGAAATGGGTTCAGGAAAGAACATATTATCACATTTCTTTTGAACGTGATTATAGAAGTTATTTTCCTGTAGCTGTAACAACGATACACGATGAAAAGGAAAAACCGATTCAGCTGGCCGATTTAAAAGTTGGGGATCGGATTTTAGTCCGAAATAATGAAATCATACCAGCAGATGCGGTGTTGCTCCGCGGGGATGCCTGTATAGATTTTAGCTTTGTGACTGGAGAGTCAAAACCTGTGACTAAAACACTAGGCGAAGTGATTTATGCTGGAGGACGTCAAATGGCTGAAGCGATTGAGCTTGAAGTGGTCAAATCGGTTTCGCAGTCTTATTTAACCAAGCTTTGGAATAATGAAAATTTTAAACAATATGATAAACAGTTTCAGACATTTATAAGTTATATCAGTAAATATTTTACGGTTGCTTTATTGGTTATTGCCCTATCTGCAACAGTTTTTTGGATGATGGACGCAGATACCGATAAAGCTTGGGGTGCATTTACAGCAGTATTGATCATCGCCTGCCCTTGTGCTTTAGCATTGAGTTCTCCATTTACATTGTCTGCAGCTTTAAGTGTATTTGACCGAAACAAATTCTACGTTAAAAACACAGATGCCATTGAGCAGATGGCATCAATTGACACGATAATATTTGATAAAACAGGGACAATCTCGTCACCTACTGTTAATGGAATTGTTTTTGACGGATATTTAACAGAAGAAGAAAAAATATTGGTGTATTCTTCTTGTCGAAATTCAAGTCATCCATTGAGCCGGGAGATTGTAAAATGGTTAGAAGGAGTAGATGCTGTACCGGTTAATCGGTATGAAGAAAAAATTGGAGAAGGGTCAGTAACTCATATTGGCCAATATACAATCAAGATCGGTAGTGCCCGTTTTGTAGATGTGCCTACTAGAGCAGCAGAAGCTTCTTATGTATTTGTTTCTATTAATGGTGAAGTAAAGGGTAGTTTTGCAATGGAACAGTCCTGGCGTGCCGGGCTTTCCGGTATTATTCATGATTTAAAACATTATGATCTTCACTTGATATCGGGCGATAATGATCGAAAAAAAGATTTATTAAAGGAGATTTTTCCTTCAACAACACGATTGCTGTTTAATCAATCTCCACAGAATAAATTGGATATTATCAATTTATTCAAAGAGAATGGACATCGTGTCTGTATGGTAGGAGATGGGCTTAATGATGCTGGAGCGCTGAAAACTGCCGATCTAGGGATCGCGGTCAGTGATGATATCAATAATTTTTCTCCAGGTTGTGATGCAATCTTGGATGGCGAATCTTTTGATAAATTACCTAAGTTTTTTGCTTTTAGTAAAGATGCAGTCCGTGTTATTCACTTAAGTTTCTGTATCTCTATTTTTTATAATGTGATTGGACTGAGTTTTGCTGTTCAAGGAGAAATGTCTCCCTTGTTTGCAGCAATACTGATGCCTATAAGTACGGTAACGATTATATCATTCACCAGTATTTTGACAAGATGGTTTGCAAAAAGAAGGGGATTATAGAAGATTTTTATATTAAAATAGTGTTATGAGTATCATCTTTATGTTGATTGGCTGTAGTGTATTTGTTGCGTTATTGTTTTTAGGTGCTTTTTTTTGGGCTAATAAAACGGGACAAAATGATGATACCTATACGCCTTCTGTTCGAATCCTGTTTGACGATGATGTGGAAGAAATTGAACCGGAACCAGAAAAGAAGAAGCGCTAGGTTTATCTTTGGCTTTTTATAACAGTTCCGTTGTCAGTTATCAGAAGATAATGATAGAGGGGAAATCTTTTTGCTAATAAAATACCTTCTTCTTGACCTAGAACCATAATCGAGGTGCTTAGAGCATTCGCAAACTCAGCAGAAGGGCCGTAGATCGTAACACTGGTCAGTCCAGTAGAAGGATAGCCAGTTTTAGGGTTGATGATATGTGCATATCGTCTGTTGTCAATTTCAGCATACTTCTCATAATTGCCCGATGTCGCAACAGAATTTTCCTGCATTTTTAATATTTTAATCGTTTTATAAGCTTTGAAAGGGTTTTTTATGCCTATTAACCAAGGCTTATTATTTGGTTGAAGCCCCCAGGTCGATAGATCTCCGGATGCATTAACGATGCCAGCTAAAACATATTTTTCTTGCATCAAAGCTCTTCCACGATCTGCCGCATAACCTTTTCCAATTGATCCAAAACCTATTTTCATACCCGGGAGTGCTAAGTAAATACTGCAATTGACACTATCTAAGATAATATGCTGATAACCCACTTTTTCAACTGACTTACGAATAGCTTCTTCCGTAGGTAATTCGGTCATACTGCCATCAAATTTCCAGATTTTGTCTAAAGCAACAATACTGATATCAAAAGCTCCATTTGAATTGCGGGAATACGCGATTGCTCTTTTGGTCAGATCAAAAACTTCACGATCTACTTTTACAGGTTTAATACCTGCATTGCGGTTTACTTCCGAAATCTGGGTTTCCGGTCTCCATTCTGAAATCAGATTCTCAATACGTGTAACCTCTGCTATTACAAGATCAATATGATTTCGGGCAGATGCGGTATCCCGGTCTACAATAGTGATTTCAAAGACAGAGCCCATTAAAGTCACTTGCTTTTTTTGTAATACCTGTGCCTGACTAAGCGTTATAATAAATAGGAAGGTGACCGTACAAAGAAGTCTCATGAGCAGTAGTATTGATTTGTCTTTTAATAACAATCGGTTAGAATCTGTTTCTTCTCCTTATAATAAAGCAGTGCTTTACCTTTTTGCGATAGGGTCATTTCTTCAAGGACCTTTTCGACGTCACGTTGCATTTGAAGCGATCCACAGATCATAATGACACCGTCATTCTCTAAATGTTCTACAAATAGTTGTACGTCATGTTTGATTAGATCCATCACATATTGTGCTGTTGATTCTCTTGAATATGCAAACTGATAGGCTGTTAAATGTTTTTTTATAATTTCCTCTTGTGCAAATTGTTGATAGCGCTGTGTGAGTGTATTGTTGTATCTAAAACCAGCATATAAACGAAGAGGTGTTTTTACATTGTTTTGAATCATACCTAAAAAAGGTGCAATTCCTGTTCCGTTTGCAATCATAATAACAGCAGGAGCTTTAGGAAAGTGGAAGTCAGGATTCGTCATCACCCGGGCATCAATATGGTCATTTTCCTTTAATTCATATAGAAAATTTGATCCCAATCCATTGGGATGCAGCTTAACTTCCAGTTGAATCGTTCCATTATTTTCACCAATGGAATAAAAGCGTTCCCTATTATCATGTGCAGGATATATCGCTAAAAGATCGCCCGATTGAAATTTTAACTTTCTGAGAGGTTTAAATACAACAGTGAATGTCGAGTGATCTTGGCTTGTTTTTTTAACAACCTGAAGTTGCTGCAGATTGGCAACTTTTGACTGGTATAAAGATGGAGCAGTAGCTAGAGCAATGCACGATTTTTCACTCCAGTGATGTACCCAATTTGTAAATTCATGAGCAGATCGATCATTAATTTTATGAAGATCTAAGAAGCGGGTAGCCCATTCTTTGGTCGCAAGAAGTTTATCTATATGTTCTGCGTAGGCACAATAATCTGGGTAAGCTTTCGATCCGAATCCAATTACACTGTATTGGACTGTCTGTTCTTGAGGAAATTTCTCAAGTAGCTCTTCAAAATTTGATGCTCCAGTCGGTGCTGTCCCGATCCCATATGTCGAAGTGAATATTAAAATATGTGTCGCATTTGGATAGTTTTGGTATTGGTTCATCGCTGTAACAAACGAACATTTACCATCTGCCAGTAGTTGCTTATGAATCTGATTTGCAAAAAATAAAGTACTGCCATTTTCTGAGCCAACTAAAATAATAAATTCAGCTTCGTTGGCTTTATATTTATTTTTAATCTTAGTTTTTGTTCTTCGGAATGTGATGACAAAGCCAGTATAAATAAAGAATACAATGTTTAAAGAAGCAAGACCTAGAATAATAGCCCAAATCACATTTGTTCGGCCTGTATGGATATCGAGACTTAATTTCTCTAGTGCTGAAGTATAAGGATATTTTGTTTCTTTAACGATTTCGCCATTAAACTGATTAACTGTAACAGCACGATCCTTAAATTTGATCGTGTAAAATTCTTCAGGATCATCATCCATGAAAGGAAATTCAATCTTTTCAATTGTACCTAAAGTGTGCTGTTGAAAAATCGCAAATTCCTTGAAATCCTTTTGATTCTCAGTTTGCGTATCCTGATGTTCAAGCTCTTCGTTCGATTTCTTGATCAGTTCCATTCGTGCCATAAATAAATATGTGCCTGATAAAGCAATGATCAAAATAGGAATGAGGAACAATCGTCCACTGACAACATGAAAATATTGAGCAAAAAAATCACGGTTTATTTTAGAAAAGAAATTGCGAAGACCCTGCTGACGTTTAAGGATCAAGATGAGTCCACTAATGGTAATCAATAGCAATATGAAGGAAACCAGGCCGACTAATATACGTCCTGTTTCGTGTAGAAATAAGGAACGGTGTAAGGCGGTTGTCCACTGGATGAACTGGCTTTTGGGTTTGATTTCACCTAATACTTTCCCTGTGGTCGGATTGATATAAGCTTTAATGGTATTACCCTCTTCATCTAAAGCATCTATACTGACAAATTGATTGTGATCGACTGCTATTTCAATGATTTCAGGGTAAACCTTGCGCAAGGCCGTTATGGATTGCGCAAGGGTTATGGTATTGGAATCTTCTGCTCGGTATGCTTGTGTTTTTTCGTTAACTGCATCTATCGCCAATATAATTCCTGTTACGGAAAGTATGAGTAAAAATAGGGATGATACGATCGCAAGAGCTAAATGTGCATACCTCCATATGGATAAGGTCATTTTAATTATTGAACTTTACTTAATTTTACAAATTTAATATATCCTTTGCCGCTAGCACGCTCCGCTAATGCTTCTGTTGTCAAGGGAATTTCTACGTCAGTGACATGATACTTTTGTTCTTCAACAGCCGATTCGAAACGTAATTTATAACCTTTGTTCAATTTTGTATCGTCAATTTCTATTGTTCTCATTGCACGGTCACCACCACCAACAGAGGCACCTGTAATTGCACTAAGTTTGTTGTTGGATTTTGTTTGAAACTTATGCCATTCTTTAAGCGTATTATACCATTGTTTATCCGGGCCTAATACAGAAAGCGTTTTTTCGTAAGCGCCTTTTGGATTGATTAATGATATAATGATATATGCTCCCTCACCCTCATAGCTATTCATTTGAATCATGCACTTGAATTTACTTGATTGTGCAAATGAATTTGAGCTAAATAGTGTAATAAGAAATATAAGTACAGTAAATTTTAAAGAGGTTTTCATGCCGTTATTTTAAGAAATCGATAGATACATTATTTTTTGCTAAAAAGTCATTTTCCTTTGCAATGTCGTAAGCTGTTTCATCAAGTGATGTTAGCAGGTCTTTTTTAGCACCGATTGAAATCAATTCTTTAAGAATAGTATCATCTTTTGCTATTAAAGCCGCTTTATGTAAAGCGCTCATGCCATCATTGTCCTGAGCATTAATATCAGTTCCTAAGGCAGCGACTCTTTTAATAAGGTTTATGTTCTCTTTTGCAACAGCTAAGTGTAATAAAGAGCTTTTATTTTTTTGAAGATCAGTGACTGTTAAGCCATTATTCTTTAATAAGGTTAATTTTTCTTCAAAACTATCTCCTTGTGGATTGCGTTGCTGGCCACCTTGTGTTTGAGGATTAGGTTCTGTGTATGAATTTAACCAATAATAAGCAAGATTGTTTCCATCTTTATTCAGCACTTTGATGTCAGCACCATTTTTAAGTAATAAAGCTGCTACTTCTGAAGAGCCATTTGCAATTGCTTTTGTCAATGCAGATTCTCCTTTATCATTTACAGCGTTAATATTTGTTGTTTTTGATAATAGAAGCTCGACCAACTTCGCATCTTTACCGGCAGCTGCGACCATAAGTACGGTATTTCCTTCATTGTCAGCTTTGTTGATCGCAACGTCCTTTGCCAGGAAATAGTTGATTACTTCCATATTGGGTCTACGTACTAATGGATGTAGAATTGTAGCACCATCTTTATTTGTTGCTTTTGGATCTAACTTTAGAGTTTCTACCAAGTATTTATATGTTTCAATACCATTAGTAACCTGTCTAGATCCTTGAGTAGCGAAGAAAAGAGCATTATTTGTTGGTTTAACGCCTCTTTTTATCAGTTTTTCGATAAGTTCAATATGACCAAGTTTAGCCGCATAGTCGACTGCAGTACGTCCAAAGTTATCCTTATCTGTTAGCGATAACCCTTTCGATACAAAATAATCAGTAATGCTTAAATCATTATCTGATGCGA
The DNA here is from genome assembly GCF_012030425.1 of Sphingobacterium sp. B16(2022). Lineage (GTDB taxonomy): Bacteria > Bacteroidota > Bacteroidia > Sphingobacteriales > Sphingobacteriaceae > Sphingobacterium > Sphingobacterium anhuiense. The sequence goes on from NZ_JAAUVN010000007.1 coordinate 298,278, forward strand.
CTGACAATAAAAGTAAGGTCGCCCCATCTTCATATTTTTGCTTTGGATCTACCCCTGCTTTGAATAGAAGATCATAAACAGCTGTATTTTTGTTCCCTGTTGATGCCGCATAGGCTGCAATAGGAAAGCCATGACTATCTTGATAATTGACGTCGGAACCTTTAGCTATTAAATATTTGACAAGCTCAAGATTTCCTGTAGAAGCAGCCCAATGTAAATAACTGCGGCTATGGTGTGTTTTTTTAGTAACACTATTTCCTTCTTGTTCAATTAGATATTCGATAATATCATTAGGAGCTTTATTTAAAATAGCGGTAGTAACAGGATCGAATGAAGCCGCATTTGGTTTTGAAGGGCTATTTCCTTTTGCGATTTCAGTTTTAACAGTAGCTAAATTTGGCGAACCTTTCCAAAAATCCGCATTCATCAAGGTATTGTTATTTTGGGCTTTTCCGTATAAAGCCGATAGTAATAAAGCTGCTAGAAAAATCTTTTTCATGTTATGATTGGAATATCTTGAGTTTGGAATTTATTTATACTAAATCTAAATAGAAGGCAAATCTATTAAATTTAATTATAGAAAAAAAATATTATTTATTGAAAATTACACTATTTAAAGGCATTGCAGTGATTATGTTAAAATAATGCTTCATAATCTCATTTTTTACATTTAGCTTTTACTGCTTTTTTGCAAAAGCAGTTTTGATATATGAGAAATTTGGAGCATTAAAATGAATTTGATTACTGCCATTAAGCTTCTTCCTTTTGGTAATTTTTAGTAATTAGCCCCCTCTCTTGTTTGAATTTGAAATTTATCAAACTTCTATAGTTTGTGTTGTTAAGAAGAGTAGGATATCATACTATTAGGATTGCAGTATTATAGAGTAAGGAAATTTAGTCACACTGGTATGAATATAAGATAGGTCAATAAACCAATAGAATCTCGAGAAAACTACCGCTGTTATCAGGATGATACCATATTATAAGCAACTGGGTATCTTATTCTAGTATAATAGAGATATAACAGGGGGATAAGAGGGGGTTTATAGGGGGGTAGTAGGGGTAAAACCCTATAAACCCCCTATGAAATCCCAATAATCTCTGTATAAATCCCGTCTTAAGTAATAATCAGGTCCCTATCAGGTTATAATATGCCTTATTCCGGACTATTCCAACGAGGATAGCTTGACTATATTAAGACAACAAATTCTCTGAACCCCTTTTGTCGTATATACTATATAGTATAAAGTAAAGATGTCGGCCCTGCGGGCAGCATGAATAGGCATGAATCACCTTATCAGCTATAGTAATAGTAATAGTAATAGTAATAGTAATAGTAATAGTAATAGTAATAGTAATAGTGTCGATGATTCTGCTGTACCGAAAAAGATATAATTTCTGCAGACCATTTCCTAAAAGTATACGGTATCCATAAAAGACGGCCCAGGACGAACAGTTCCCCCGTATACGCTTTTTTACTGTTTAAAGTCAGGATTGTCCGTTTCTCCGTCCCTGTAATAGGTTATAGGTAAATTTATCCGCCACGTTATAAGCCCTTTACCGGTTTATGGTAAACTATTTCTCGAAAAGATTAGGAAGTGATTATAAAAAGTCGCTATCTTTGCACCACTCCGCAAGGGAGGAACGGCTGATCCGAAAGGTGAGGCACTGAAAAAAGAAGGGTTTAATTCAGGTTAAACGCAGAAACAGCAGGAAAACAAAAAAAATAAATTTTCACATT
>NZ_JAAUVN010000008.1 GCF_012030425.1 Sphingobacterium sp. B16(2022)
CAGAGAAGTCAAGCCCGCCAGAGCCGATGGTATTGCCGTAACAGGTGGGAGAGTAGGTCGGTGCCTTTTTTTATACAGAAGCCTTTGCTATACAGCAGAGGCTTTTTTGTGTTTAGACCTTTTTTATGCTGAGAGCATAGCTATTCCTGTTCTTTCGGCAGCTTTATATGACACCGCACTTTTTCATTGATTATTGCATAAATATTATCTGTTGCTCAGTTATTGGATTTTTCATTTCTGCTATGGGCTATTAGCTGCTTTGTATTAGGTTCAGTACTTTTTGTCCATATTGACACTTGCTGGTCATGACATTGAGGCCCTAGTTTATAATAGTTGTACTCTTAAATCTAGTTTATCTCACGTTATAAGAATACTGGTATTAAACCATTTCTTCTTTTTTTATTATAGATCGGTAATCCTCGACGTCTACTTATATAAACACTTTCCTTACTTTACAAAATAGTGTACAGTATTTATATTAAATCGCTGTAAAAGATATTATATTTTTTAAAAATTTGGATATGGCCACTCATTCAGTTTGCTTATTTATCAATATTATTTTATTAAACTAATTGTTTGAAATAAGCAAAACTGGTCTGTAATTACTATTTCATTAATAAGAGAAGTGGTTTTGGCTTATCAGGCCTATCCTAATTATATCTTTGATATTTTCAGTGTTACTAATTATAGGTAAATATAAAGTAGTATTTGATGTGTTTTATAGTAAGGAGAAATTTTTGTTATGTGACCTAATGAAACAAGTATCTTGATGGTAGCCATTTTTTTGCCATAAACTCTTTATTATTAGTAATTTTTCGAAACAACTTCACCTATTTTTTATACTAAATAACCATACAAGCTGCATTACTATTTGTAAAAAGTAGTTGAAACTCATCATTTATGTTAAAACATTATTAATGTGATATAAATGTGTGACGAATGTTATTTTTTTTGGTTATCGCCATCATTCTAATGTCATAAAACAAGCTCTACTTTTGGTAAGGAAATCAATATTATAAGTATGCAGTTAGAGCAGTTTAATTATGACAATAAGATTGTCAGAAATTTCGGTATCGCTACCATTATTTGGGGGATAGTTGGTATGTCCATAGGACTACTTGTAGCTACTCAACTGGTGTGGCCTGCGATGAATTTTGGGATTCAATTTTCCACTTTTGGTCGGATCAGACCTGTACATACAAATGCAATAATCTTTGCATTTGTCGGAAATGCAATTTTTATGGGTGTTTATTATTCGCTACAACGTGTTTTAAGAGCGCGGATGTTCAGTGATATGCTCAGTAAAATTCATTTTTGGGGTTGGCAATTAGTGATTGTTGCGTCGGCAATTACATTACCACTTGGATTGACGACAAGCCATGAATATGCTGAGATGGAGTGGCCCATTGACCTTGGTATCACCTTAATTTGGGTGGTCTTTGGTATTAATATGTTTGGAACAATTATAAAACGTAGAGAGCGACATATGTATGTAGCAGTTTGGTTTTATATTGCAACGTTTGTTACCGTAGCAGTTCTCCATATTGTAAATTCTGTTCAATTACCGGTATCAGGTTGGAAAAGTTACTATGTTTACTCTGGTGTACAAGATGCTTTAGTACAATGGTGGTATGGTCATAATGCAGTTGCATTTTTCTTAACTACACCATTTTTAGGTATGATGTATTATTTCTTACCTAAAATGGCAAATCGCCCGGTATATTCTTATAAATTGAGTATTCTTCACTTCTGGTCATTGATCTTCATATATATCTGGGCTGGCCCGCATCACTTACTTTATACTGCTCTTCCAGGATGGGTTCAATCATTGGGTGTTGCATTTTCAATTATGTTAATTGCTCCAAGCTGGGGTGGTATGATCAATGGTCTGCTTACGCTACGTGGTGCATGGGATAAAGTACGAACAGAACCTGTATTGAAATTTATGGTTGTTGCCTTGACTTGTTATGGTATGGCGACATTTGAAGGATCAATGCTATCGCTGAAACAAGTAAACGCAATTGCCCATTTTACGGATTGGATAGTGGCTCACGTACACGTTGGTGCTCTAGGATGGAATGGCTTTATGACTTTCGCTATTCTTTATTGGTTGATTCCTCGCATTTATAGAACTGAATTGTACTCTAAAAAAATGGCATCTGCTCACTTTTGGATCGGTACATTAGGAATTTTATTTTATGCAATTCCGATGTATTGGGCAGCTGTTGTGCAAGGGTTAATGTGGAAAGAATTTACACCAGAAGGTGTTTTGAAATATCCTAACTTCCTTGCGACTACGTTGGAAATTATTCCAATGCATATGATGCGTGCTGTCGGTGGTGCTCTTTATTTAAGTGGTGCTATTTTGATGACATATAATTTGGTAAAAACAATGCGTCAAGGTAAGTTATTGGCTAATGAGCCCGCGCAAGCACCTGCATTATTGCCTGTAACGACCAATGAGCAATCTACACATAGACGTTTAGAACGTAAACCTATTATGTTTATGGTGCTGGCGTTAATTGCTATTTTGATCGGTGGAATCGTGGAAATGATTCCAACATTTACAATATCTTCTAATATTCCAACAATTGCAAGTGTTAAGCCATATACTGCATTGGAATTACAAGGACGTGATCTGTATATCCGTGAAGGCTGTGTGAATTGTCATACGCAATCGATACGTCCTTTCCGCTCGGAGACTGCACGCTACGGGGAATATAGTAAAGCCGGTGAATATGTGTATGATCATCCATTCTTATGGGGCTCTAAACGAACAGGTCCTGACTTGCATCGTATAGGCGGGAAGTATCCTAATAAGTGGCATTTTGACCATTTACTCGATCCTACAATAACATCTCCTGGTAGTATTATGCCTACGTATCCTTGGCTAATTGATCAAGAATTGGATAATTCTTTATTAACCGCAAAATTGGAAGCAATGAAAACATTGGGTGTCCCTTATACGGATAAGGACATTGCACAAGCACAGGCTTCTTTGGATAAGCAAGCGCAAGAGATTGCGGCGGATTTGAAAAAGAACCAAGTTCATGTTTTACCAAACCGTGAAATCATAGCCATGATTGCTTATCTACAGCGATTGGGTACGGATATTAAAGCTGAACCAAAAGCTAAGGAAATAGTTGATGAACTAAATTAAAATAGAAGATTATGTTCAAACAAATAACAAATTTAAATGGTAGCGAGCTGTATTTGATCGCTTCATTATGGATATTTTTAGTATTCTTCATTATCGTAGGAATTATGTTGTTCAGAATGAATAAAGAACATATTACCTATATGAAGGAGCTTCCATTTCAAGAGGATGATATTAACAAAGGTGAATCATCAGATAGTCTATAAATATGAGTTTATTTTTAAATACAACAGTTGTAAATGCAGAAACTTGGAGCATAAGTTCTGGTAATATATATCAGAATATTTTAATCATCGTACTCGTTGTAGTCATGCTTGCTTTATTGGCTTCGGCATTGATGGTGAACAAGGCGATGCGCTCAATTTTGCGTATCACGATGCCTGAGATTTTAAAAGAGGAGCAAGTTACTAAAATTAGAAAAAAAGAGTCACGTAAGGCTTCCTGGAATAAATTGCTAGGGCTACGTCCTATTTCGGAAGAGAAGGATTTAATCATTGATCACGAATATGACGGTATTAAGGAATTAGATAATCCAATTCCAATTTGGTTCAATGCTTTATTCTATTCGACAATGACTTTTGCGGTTGTTTATATCTTAATTTATCATGTTTTTGGCTGGGGTCTAAATCAAAATCAAGAATATGCTCAGGAGATGGAGAAGGCTGAAATCGCAAAACAAGAATACCTAGCGCAAGCGGCTAATTTGATCGATGAATCCAGTGTGGTATACGATGAATCAAAAGTTGCAGCCGGTCATGCTGTTTTTCAAGCAAATTGTGTTGCATGTCATGGTGGAGCTGGTGAAGGCGGAATAGGTCCTAATTTGGCTGATAGATTCTGGTTACATGGTGGGGAGATCAAGGATATTTTTAAAACGGTTAAGTATGGTGTTCCTGATAAGGGGATGGTGCCTTGGGAACAGACTTTGACTCCGGGACAGATTGCGGAGGTGAGTAGCTACATTATTTCGATCCGTGATACTAAGCCTGCAAATCCTAAAGAACCTCAAGGTACTGAGGTTACATATGCAACGGCTGATGCTAAAGCAACAACCGCCGATTCTACAAAAGTTCAATAAAAAAAGTATTTATGAAAGCAGTAGCAACAAATCTTCCTGACAACCAGAGTAATAAAACAAAACGAGCCTGGATATATGCAAAGAAACCTTCGGGGCAATTGTATGCAATAAGGCAATGGGTCGGGTATGGGTTGCTGCTGTTTTTATTCGGAGCTCCTTTTATTAAAATTGGAGGTGAGCCATTATTGATGTTTAATATTCTTGAGCGAAAATTCAGTATTTTGGGAAGTATTTTTTATCCTCAAGATTTGCACATTTTTGTTTTCGGAATGCTTATCGTGATGGTTTGTGTCGTTCTATTTACAGTTGTTTTTGGTCGCATCTGGTGTGGCTGGACTTGTCCACAGACAATTTTTATGGAACTGATATTTCGTAAAATAGAATACTGGATTGAGGGGGACTGGCAACAGCAGAGAAAATTGAATGAAGGACCTAATACGGATGATAAAAAGTTAAAAAAGGTATTAAAGCATAGTATATTTCTATTGATTTCATTTTTAATATCTAATATTTTTTTATCTTATATAATTGGTGTTGATGCACTTTATAAAATTGTAACCGACCCGATTGACCAACATTTAGGGGGGCTTTTAGCCATTACGATATTTACATTTGTTTTCTACGCAGTGTTTGCACATATCAGAGAAATAGTCTGTACAACAATATGTCCGTATGGACGGTTGCAAGGGGTATTGTTAGATGATCAAAGCATAACAGTTGCTTACGATCACCGCCGTGGTGAGCCACGGGGAAAACAGAAAAAAGATGTAGAACAAGTAAAAGGAGATTGTATTGATTGCCAGTTATGTGTCCATGTCTGCCCTACAGGGATAGATATTCGAAATGGTCTGCAGATGGAGTGTGTCAGCTGTACTGCTTGTGTTGATGCTTGTGATGCCGTGATGGACAAAATAGGTAAGCCGAAAAAACTTATTGGTTTTTATACCATGGGTGAGATTCAAGGAACTATAACCAAAAGAAGCAATACTCGAGCTATTGCGTATTCTGTTGTATTGGTTGCATTAGTTTCTGTCTTTGTTTCGCTTATATTGATGCGATCTGATGTAGGTGCAACTTTGTTAAGGGCCAAAGGAAGTTCTTATCAATTACGAGATGATCATACAATCAGTAATTTGTATTCATTGGAGTTAGTGAATAAAAGTAGTGCTGAAATGCCTTTTACACTCGTGCCTCAAGATGAAAAACTAAAAATACAAGTTGTAAATCCGATCAAATCGTTGACAAAAGGAGGATCGGCTTCTTTAAGCTTTTTTCTCATCATCAATAAAGATGATGTAAAACGCTATAAAGAAGATGTGAAAGTTGATGTATATTCGGGAGATCGAAAAATAGAAACCTTAAAAACGACCTTCATTGCTCCTCCGGGGATGTGATAAAGGAAGGGTTAAATTATAAAGAGATAAAGGATGAATTGGGGTACTAAAATATTTTTAAGCTTGGGTATATTTATGCTCTGTATCATAGGTGCTGGGATTTATATGATCAGTCATGATACAGATACATTAGAAGATACAGATTATTATGAGCAAGGTCTAAATTATGATCAGGTTTATAATAAGAAATCAAATGTTGCCAAGCATAAAGCTGAACCTGTTATTAAAATTAATCATGATACTTTGTATATTCAGTTTGCCACTGTTGCAAATAGCGGTAATCTGATCTTTAAACGTCCTTCGGATCGCAGTATCGATTTGCAGTTACCATTTGAAACAAATACAGGTGTATATCAGTTACCGATTTCTACTTTAAAAAAAGGAGCGTGGAATCTGGAAATTGTTTGGAAGAGTGAAGGTTTAGAGTTTTTGACAGATCAGCAACTGCATTTATAAGATGAGTTACCAATATTTTGCTTTTTTTATGGGTTTGTTTGGCAGTGTACACTGTGCGGTGATGTGTGGTCCTTTGCTTTTTGCTGTGCAGGGTAATCATGAACTGACCTGGAAAATAGCGTTCAATAAGATATTATATCAGATAGGGCGGATATTGACCTATGGTGTTTATGGTCTTGCGCTCGGTATGATTGGTAGAATTGCATCGATCCAGGGATGGCAAATGGGATTGAGCATTTTAACGGGATTGATACTACTTGTTATAGGTTTAGTGCAATTATTTAAATTTAAAAACCAGGATTTTATAAAATTGCAGACACGTTTGGTTCAACCGATAGCTAAACTTATGGGACGTTGGTTATACCGTCCAGGTGGAAGTTTTTTTGCGGGTGTATTGAATGGTATTTTACCTTGTGGCATGTTGTATATGGCCGCAGCTGCAGCAATGAATACAGAATCAAGTTTAACAAGTTTCTATTTTATGGTCATGTTCGGTTTGGGAACATTGCCACTGTTATTAATCTTCTCTTTTTTAGGCAACTTTATTCGGACATATTTTAAAATGAATTTTTCGAAATGGTTACCTTTTCTCTATATCTTAATGGGAATCTGGTTTCTGTTGCGTGGAGCAAATTTAGATATTCCTTATTTAAGTCCATTGCTCCATGTCGACGGAGCAATGAACTGTCATATTATTTAGTTTCTGCCCATCCACCTCCTAGGGATTTGTATAGTTCAACGAATGAATCCAGCTGGGATTGCTTTATGGAAACGAGGTTAAGTTCGGATGTCAAGGCATTGGATTGCGCTGTAATAACTTCGAGATAGGTTGCATATCCAGATTTAAACAATAAACTAGCATTTTTTACTGCCAAATGAGAATTTGCGACTCGGGCTTCTGCGAGTACCAATTGCTCTTTTAATTTCGCAAGTGATGTGAAGCTATTGGATACTTCGTTGACCGAACGTAATACTGTTTTCTGTAAGTTGATCTCTGCTTTTTCACGTTCTAATTTTGACACTTCAAAAGCTGTCTTTAGTTTTTTGTTTTTAAATATGGGAGTTGTAATATTTCCCAATGCGGAACCTAGCAATGATCCGGGAATATTAAACCAATTTTCAGGTAACATGGAGTTTAGACCCAGTGTACCTCCGAGCGTCAATGAAGGGTAGCGTAAAGCTTGATTAATATTAACTTGTGCATTTGATGCGATTAAACTTAATTCTGCTTCACGGATATCTGGTCTGTTGCGGATCAGATCTATAGGAGATCCCATTGAGATCTTAGATTCATCAATTAAATACTGTAGACTTTTGCCCCGTTCAATTTTATCGGGCATTCTACCGGTCAATTCTAAAAGTGAATTTTCTTGAATCTGTATTTCTTGTTCCAACTGCGGAACTAGTGATGCTGCGAGCAATCTTTGGGATTGCGTTTGCTGAATGGCTAATGAGGTGATTTCTCCGGCATCAAACTGTAATTGAATCATACGTAAAGTGCTATCATTGAGTTGTACATTACGTAAGGCCACTTCAATCTGAGCATCTAGCTTTAAAAGATTGAAATAACCCTTAGCAATATTTGCAATCAGACTAGTTTGAATCGCTTTTTTTGCTTCTGCAGTACCTAAATAGTTAGCGAGTGCTTCTTCTTTCTGGGCAGATATTTTACCCCAGATATCAATTTCCCAACTGAGGTTTAATTCCGTTAAATACTGAGATTGGGTTCTAAAAAGATTATTTTTTGCTTCTTTACCATTATAGATTTTGGAAGCAGGTCCTGCGTAATAATTTTTGGAACGCCATTCTTGGCCTACACCTGCAATCGTTGCATCCAATTCTGGCAGATAACCTGCTTTAGCCTGCGTTAATTGACGATTTGCGATTTGAATATTCAAGATAGCGCTACGCATATCATAGTTATTTGCCAATCCGGCATCAATTAGTTTTATCAGGCTTGAATCTCTAAAGAAATCGCGCCAATTGACATAGGCGAGTGTCCCTACACTATCTTGATAGGTCGAATCCGCACGGTATTGATCTGGAAGATTATATTTTGGAGCAGTATAGCGTTGTCCAACTTTACAGGAAGAGAACAGAAGTAAGATAGCCCCGAATAGGAAGATATGGCGATTGATAAGATTCATATATATCGGACTAATTTGATTTGAATTTAATTTTTAAACGTTCATCTAAGGTTTTGAAGATGATATAAAGTACTGGGATAATAAAGATCCCGAGCAATACACCGAAAAGCATACCACCAGCGGCACCAAAACTAATGGAATGATTTCCTTTTGCTGATGGTCCTGATGACCACATAAGGGGTATTAATCCTGCTACAAATGCAAATGACGTCATTAGGATAGGACGCAGACGTAATTTGGCTCCTGCAATAGCAGAGTCGTAAATGCTCAAACCTTTGTTTCTTTCCTGTACGGCAAATTCAATAATCAGAATGGCATTTTTGGCAAGCAACCCAATCAGCATGATGACACCAACCTGTACGTAAATGTTATTTTCTAATCCTACGAGTAAGATTGTGGCATAAACGCCTACTAACCCAACTGGAATGGATAACAGAACGGCCCAAGGTAAGATGTAGCTTTCATATTGTGCCGATAATAGGAAGTATACAAAAACAATACTCATGATGAAAATCAGTATGGTTTGGGAACCTGATTCCGATTCTTCTAAGCTCATACCTGTCCATTCATAACTATAGTTTCCAGGTAATTTTTCCAAAGCTAATTTCTCTATCGCCTTCATGGCATCACCTGTACTGTACCCTTCATTTGGATTGGCATTAATGGTAATTGCATTGTACAGATTATAACGAGTGATGGTTTCCGGTCCCACTACCTTTTTTAAGGTAAGTAATGTACTGATGGGGACCATCTCGTTGTTTTTGTTTCTGACAAAAATGGATTTAAAGGATTCGGGATCTGTTCGGTAATCGTAATCTGCCTGAATGTATACACGATATTGTCTGCCGAAACGACTAAAATCGCCGGCCTGTACACGGCCGTAGTAAGCTCGTATGGTAGACATCAAGGATTTAATATCGACTCCCAATGATTTTGCTTTAACAGCATCGATATCCACTTCATATTGTGGGAAGTTTGCTTTAAAGGAAGTGTATGCACTTTTAACTTCTGGTAATTGATTGATTTCATTGATGAAGTTGTCTGCAATACTGCTAAAATCCAAGATCTCTCCACCTAATTTATCTTCTAAAACCAGCTGTATACCTGCGAAATCCCCAAAACCTTGAACAGTGGGACGAGGAAAGACATTGAAAGTGGCTTCATTGATTACTGATAAGTCCTGACGGATCGAATCCATAAAGGCTTCAATATCTTTAATTTTTTCTCTTTTATCGTAGCTTTTTAGGTTAATGTAACCAACTGCATATGCAGGACTTGTACTTCCATCTAATGCATTAAATCCTGAGATGGTGGTCATTCCTGCAATATCTGGATTTCTTTTTTGAAGAATACTATCTGCTTGTTTTAAAACTTCTGTAGTTCTTGCTAGTGAAGCACCTGGTTGCATGGCCAGCGAATAGGTCACAAAACTATCGTCTTCCGTAGGGATAAAACTTTTGGGTGCTAAAAGTAATAAGGTAAATCCGATTGCTGAAATACCGATCAATCCTGTAATGGCAATCTTCTTATTTCGGATCAGATATTTAACACCGACAATGTAGCGTGAGGTTAAGCTATCAAATGAGGTGTTAAAGGCCGTGAAGAAGCGCTTTTTATATGCGGTAAATTTATTTTTTTCTTTCTGATCCGTCTGATCTTCATGTTCGGGTGCTTTTAGAATCAAGGCACATAAGGCCGGACTTAAAGTCAAGGCGGTTAGAGCAGAAATCAAAATTGCTGTTGCCAGGGTATAAGCAAATTGACGATAGAATATACCTGCTGGTCCCTCCATAAAACCGACCGGAATAAATACGGCCGCCATGACTAAGGTAATGGATACAATGGCTCCGGAGATCTCGGACATTGTAGAAAGCGTTGCCTCCCTGGCTTTCATACCTGTCTCATGCATTTTTAAGTGAATGGCTTCGACGACGACAATGGCATCATCAACAACAATACCTATCGATAGTACCAATGCAAACATGGTGAGCACATTGAGTGAGAAACCGAATAGATTGAGGAAGAAAAAGGTACCTATGAGGGAGACCGGAATTGCAATCGCTGGAATTATGGTTGATCTAAAATCCTGTAAAAAGATAAAAACAATAATAAATACCAAAATAAATGCTTCAAATAAAGTATGTTTTACTTGAGAGATCGATGCGTCAATCTGATCTCTTACAGAGTAGGAAACTTCATATTTAATGCCTTCTGGAAAAGTTTTGGATAACTCTTCCAATACTTTACGCACTTCGATATCAATATCGTGGGCATTGGAACCTGATGTCTGTGTGATATTTAAGGTTAATCCGGGTTTTCCATTTACTTTATTGTCCGAACCTAAGTTAGAAGAGCCAAACTCTATACGGGCTAAGTCTCGTAAATATAATACGGAACCATCTTCATTTGTTTTTATAACAATGTTTTCAAATTCCTCGGGTTGACTGAATCGTCCTTTATGCTTAATTACGGTTTCAAATACCTCATCGGATGTTTCACCAAATTTTCCGGGAGCAATTTCGAAATTCTGATCTTTAATGGCTGTTATGACATCGTCAGGAACTAGATTAAACAAAGCTAGCTTTTCAGGATTCAACCACATACGCATGGAGTAATCACGTGCTCCAACACGAGAAACTTGGGCAATGCCATCAACACGAAGTAATGGCCGGATGATATTGATTTGGGAATAGGCTTGAAGAAAAGTTTCATCAAACATACTTTCTTTGGAATCTGCAAAGAGGTTGATGGTCATGATTACCCCAGATTGACGAGGCATTACCGTTATACCGGCTTCATTGACTTCTGAAGGAATAGAACCTATTGCTTTCGATATTCTGGTTTGGACATTTACAGAAGCTATATCTGGATTAATACCTGTTTTAAAGAACACCTGAACAGATCCTGAGCCGGAATTACTGGCCGTTGAACGGATGTAAGTCATATCTTCTACACCATTTACGGCTTCTTCAATTGGAAGGAGAACAGATTTAGCAACGGTTTCTGCATTCGCGCCAGGGTAACTTAATGAAACGACCACAGACGGAGGAGCTATTTCTGGGAAACGGGATACAGGTAACATCTTTAGCCCCACAGCTCCTAATACTACTAAGAGCATGGAGACAACGGTAGCCAATACGGGTTTATTAACAAATGTTTTTAGCATTTATAGTGCGTTTAATTAAAAATTGGAAAAGTATTTTATTGGGTCTTGTTGATCGGAATGATGGTAGCTCCTTCCGAAATCTTGTCGAAACCGGACATTAAAATTCTGTCTCCTACAGCTAACCCTTCTGAGATAATATAGTTCGAATTGGATTTACCCTCAATTTTGATAGACCTGCGGTGAACCGTATTTTTGTTATCAACAACGTATACAAAGGTTTTATCTTGTAGCTCCGATGTTGATACTTGTGGGATTTGTATCACTCCTTTTTGCGTTTCCACAAATTTTAATGTACCGGTACTACCTGTACGTAATATATTGTCAGTATTTGGGAAAGTGGCACGTAAAGAAATTGCACCAGTGGTTCTATTTACTTGACCATTTACGGCATCAACTCTTCCTTTTTGACTGTAGGCTTCTCCGTCTGCAAGTACCAATGATACTTCTGGAAAAGCAAGTTTTCGGATTTTTCCATCCGATTTATAGGATTCATCTTGCTGGTCTTGTTTTGCTTGTTTCTTTGTGAAATATAAGAAATCGGATTCGCTCATCGAAAAATATACATAGACTTCTTGCACATCGGATAGTACGGTAAGAGACTGGGAATCATTTTTAGTCACTAAATTTCCTACGCGTTTGGGAATACGACCTATATAACCTGAAACAGGTGCTTTGATTGTTGTAAACTGTTTGTCAATATCGGCTGAACGTACCGCCGCGGATGCCTGCTGTAAGGATGCTTTTGCGACATCATATTCTGATTGCGCAGATTTTAAGCGTACTTCTGAAATGACCTCATTTTCTACTAAAGGACGGAGACGCTCTACTTCTAAACGTGCATTCTGTAATTTTGCTTTGGCTACATTTTCTGTCGCGACCATATTATTTAATATCTCATCATAGGCTGAGGCATTAATTTTAAATAATTTTTGATCAGCTTTCACAAAATCACCCTCATCGACATATATTTCTTCTAAAATCCCTTCAACTTGTGGGCGGATCTCAACATTGACTTTTCCTTCAATCGTACCAATATAATCTTTTATTGTATTCGCAGAACTTGTATCAATTGAGTATATTGGTAGTGCAATAGCGTTGTTTTTTTTGTCTAATTCTTTGGTTTTACCCGAGTTACAGCTAAAAAAGAGTACTCCGGTCGAGGCAAGGGCTAGGGTAAAAAGTGCGATTTTATTCATAAATATTATTTAGAGTTAATTGTTAATTAACTTTTGACTTTTAGATTATTATACATTAATACATAAATGTTGCCAATAAGTTCTGTATAGTATGATTTAACATTTGTTAACAAAATAAATTAATCAGATTTGACTTCATTTAGAGATACTTTATTTCCAAATGTATCTGATATGTTACAAATGTTAACGTTTGATAGGGCTATTTGTTACTTATAAGATTAAAATAAGTTGATTTTTATATGCAAAACTTCTTTAATGAGATTGAAATAGATTGGAACCAATTGTGGCAATGGCTATTAAATTGGTATTGGCTTCCCTTATTTGTGTTATATTTTGGGGTAATAAGTACAATACTGATTGAAAATAGGAATCCAACGAAGACGATTTCATGGGTAATGGTTATTGTATTTCTTCCAGGTATTGGATTGGTTCTATATTATCTATTCGGACAAAAATTTAGAAAAGTTAGGCGACTGCAACATATTAATCGCGAGCAGAACACAAAACTGTTAGCAGCATGGCAGGAAAGTTTAATACGAATGGACGAGCAACTGGAAACAATTCATGAAAAAATAGGAACTTTATCCCGCGTTTTTGACTATCTGAAAAACCAAAAATTATCTTTTTTCTCTTTAAATAATAGGGTCGAATTGTTTATCAATGGCGAGGAGAAATTTCCAGTTTTATTAAAAAGACTTCGAGAAGCAAAACATTCCATACACTTGGAATATTATATTTTTGAATTGGACAATATTGGTCGTCAGGTGCTTGAAATTTTGGAAGAAAAGGCAAAAGCGGGGGTAAAAGTGCGACTAATACTGGATAGTTTTGGTTCTCCTGATGTGATCAAATATTTAGTTAAAAATCCACCTGGTTATCCTTTTGTTGCATTTTTACCAGTCAATTTTACTTCTTTAGCAAATAGTAATTATCGAAATCACAGAAAGATTGTAGTGATTGATTGTCAATATGGTTTTGTGGGGGGAATTAATATTTCTGATCGATATATCAATACTCCGGATCAGATTGATTATTGGAGAGATACTGCAATGGCTGTAGAAGGAATAGCAGTTAATAATCTGCAGATCCAATTTTGGAACAGTTGGAATCAAACTGAAGGTGAACCCTTTTTATTGACTGATGAATATTTAAATTTTAGTGTACCGCACATTCCCGAGCGTGCCGCTGTTGCATTTTCTTCTAGTGATCCGGGCTCCCTTGGTCCTTTTAATATGGAAGCTATCATATTGGCGATCAATGATGCCAAGGAAAGCATTCAATTGTGTACGCCTTATTTTATACCGAGTGAGCAATTATCTACGGCTTTGGAGATAGCTGTTTCCTCTGGGGTAAGAGTGGAGCTGATGCTCCCAGAGAAAGCCGATTCTTATATTGTACAACATGCTTCTTTTTCCTTTTTGAAGCCTCTTTTGCAACGTGGTGTGCAGGTTTATCTGTATAAGAAAGGTTTTATCCATGCTAAGACAGTATGTATTGATGGTCAATTGGCTTTCGTAGGGACTGTAAACCTTGATATGCGGAGTTTCTACATCAATTATGAAATAGCAAGTATTGTTTCTGATGAGGCTTATTGTAAACGTCTTGAAAATCAATTTGAAATCGATAAGGAGGCGTCTGATCTGATTACTTTGTACATCTGGGCACATCGAAAAAAATGGAAAAGGGGTATTGATTCTTTATGCCGGCTTTTGGCACCTTTATTATAGCCTAAAAAATGTTAAAAACTTGTGATACTTCCGATATCTAATTAAAATTGAATATATTTATCTATTCTATTTTAATTACCAATAGTATTAGATGAAGTATATAAAATTATTGACGCTTACGATGGGGGTTTGTGGAGTAAAGCATGCCGTTGCCCAGACAACCGAAGCTACACTACCTATCAATACAATAGTCGAAAGAGTACAAAAGTTATTTCAAGTATTTCCTGTTGAAAAAGTGCATCTTCACTTTGATAAACCATATTATGCGGTAGGTGATACGTTGTGGTTTAACAGTTACTTATCACGCAATCTTGCGGAGTATGAACCGAGTAAGGTTACATATGTTGAGATTCTTAATAGCAGAGATTCGCTGATTCAAACGTTAAGGATTCCGTTGGATAAGGGAGTGGGAGATGGTTATCTTGTTTTGGATCCGCAGTACCTGGCGCAGGACAATTATCGATTTCGAGCGTACACGAAATGGATGAGTAACTTTTCATCGGATTATTTTTATAATAAAGTGGTTCCTATTGGAGATGCTATTAGTAAAAAACTAATCACTGATATTACATTTGTTAACAATGATCAGAATGCTGCTAAAAGTCAGGCTGTTATTCAATTTAGAGATGCTGTTGGTAAGCTATTGATTAATTCGAAAGTGAATTGGTCTATGATTTCTGGATGGGAAACCATTGCTGATGGCAAAGGTGAAACGGATAATATGGGTAAGGTCACTGTGAATTTAAGTGCTAAAGATAAAGAAATCCTGAAAAAGGCATATCTAGAAGTCTCACTTCAAGAGAATAAGAACGACAAGCCACTAAAGAGTACATTTTCCTTAAAAAATGCCTTGTGGGATGCCGATGTTCAATTCTTTCCTGAAGGGGGTGATCTATTAGCTGGAATCGCTAAAAACGTTGCTTTTAAGGCTGTTTCTGCAGATGGAAAAGGTATAGCTGTTAAAGGCCGTATCTTGGACGGTAAAGGAAAACAAGTCGCAGAATTTTCAGATTTAGGCTTAGGTATGGGTTTTTTTAGTCTTTTACCTCTCCCAAATGAAAAATATGTAGCCTCGATTACATTTGCTAATGGTCAGGAACGAAAGTTTAAATTGCCGGAAGTGGTTCAGAATAAAGCGAATGTTGTTTTTGTAAAACAAGATGAAACAAATCTGAATATGGCGATTGTGACGAGTGAAGAAGATTTTGCTAAAAATCCAAATCAATCGTTCTATGTGCTGGTACAATCAAACGGTCATCTCGTATATGCGGCACAGGCGAACTTGAAAAGTGCAACAGCATTGATTACTATTCCGAAGGAACGTCTTCCTAATGGTATTGCTCAAGTAACCTTGATGACCCCCGCAGGTAAGGTGATCAGTGAACGTCTTACTTTTGTTAAAAGTGAGAAACTACTGGATATCAATTTAGCGGTCAATAAGGAACAGTTTAAAGCGAAGGAAAAGGTTAATCTGAAACTTTCTGTACTTAATAACGGTAAAAAATACCCGGGTAGTTATTCCATTTCTGTTATTGATGAATCTAAAGTTCCTTATGATGATAATCAGGATTTATCAATTGTCAGTAATTTCTTGTTGACTTCTGATCTGAAGGGATATATTGAAAGTCCAAATACGTATTTTGATGAAAAGAATGTGAATCGCGATAAAGCATTGGATGCTTTATTAATGACACAAGGATTCCGTCGATTTGATTATCAAGACCTGGTGGCTGAGAAACTTCCTGTACTATCATTTATGCCTGAACAGGGAATTGAGATTGGTGGAACGTTAAGACTGAACACGGGTAGAACTGTGCCGAATGGGGGCTTACTCTTATCTATTCCTTCTAAGAGTATTCGTAAAGATACTTATACAGATGATAAAGGGCGTTTCCTATTTAAAGATCTTGTATTTACAGATTCTTCAAAAGTTACTGTTAATGCCCGGGGAAATGATAATTACCGCAGTATGGTGATTAATATGGATCAGACTTATTTTCCGGAGATTGATAAAAACAATGCTTATAAGAATAATTTTGTCATGAATATTGATCGGGCAATGGTTCCGTATCTAGAAAATAGCAAAAAGGAATATCGTAAATCTATTCTTTTGGATGAGGTCGCGGTTACTGGTGTGCAGAAAAAGGTGATCACCAACAGAGATTTTCCTTCCATTTCAGGATTGTCGATGCCTGAACATCGTATTGATGCAGAGCGTTTATCGGGATGTAATGTATTGACGATGTGTCTGAACACATTGTTGACTGGTATTACTTACGATTCGCAGACGCAGAAATACTATGTTACACGATCTTATAATAGTGGAAGTCGGGTGCCCGTTCAATTTTTCTTAAATGGAATGGCAATCGATGAACCAGGATTAAATAGTATTAATGTTCCGGATATTGAGGGAATTGAGATTTTCCTAAAGGATGACCTCGGAACTGTTTCCAGAATGTACCAGAATAATGGGGTTGTGTCTATCTATACGAAGAAAGTAGAGAAAAAACCTAGAATGTCATTGACGGAAATTGAAAAATTATTACCAAAATCAAATGTGATTGATCTGTTTCCTTTGGGTTATATAAAAGAAAGAAAGTTTTATGAGCCAAAATATGAAACACCAGAAAGTAAAGCTGTGAATGATTTGAGGACAACAATTTATTGGAATCCAAAAGTTAAGGTTACTGAAACGGGTGAGGCTGCTTTAGAATTCTATAATGCTGATGGAAATGGACAATATAAAGTCATTGTGGAAGGTATGGATGAAACAGGTAATGTGGGTCGAAAAGTGATTCGTTATAACGTTACTCCATAGGGAAGTAATCAATATTATTATAGAAGGGTGCATTTTGTTATAAAGTGCACCCTTTTTTTATTTTAGAACATGAAGAATTTCTCCTTCTTTGGAATCGGCTTCTTCGCCAACTTTTTTAATGCGTTCTGTTTGTTCGATAACAACAGCGAATGAGGAAGGTTCAATACCGCCACCTAATTTTTGAGCATAGAACTTGGTGAATTCAGCGCCAAAATATAAAATTGCTGCAGAGTAGTATATCCACAATAACATAACGATGATCGAACCTGCGGCGCCGTACAAACTTGCTGTAGAGGATAAAGTCAAGTATAGTGATATAAAATAGCGACCTAACATGAATAATAAAGCTGTGAAGATTGCTCCACCAAGTATATCTTTAAATTTCACCTTTGCATCTGGCAAAAATGAAAATATGAAGCCAAAGAGCGTCGTGATAATGATAAACGTGACACTGGTATTGATCCAGTCAATTAATGTAATCGGGATAAAAGGAAAATATTGTAGCACAAGATTTGTAACTGCTGCAATGACGCCATTGATCATTAATGAAGCGATAAGAAGGAAACCTAATGCAATAATAATCGAGAAGGAGATGAGCCTGTTAATGATTAATTTTAACCAGCCTTTTTTTGGTTTGGGTTTCACTTTCCAGATTTGATTAATAGAATCCTGAATGTCGACAAATATCGTTGTAGCACTAATAATAAGGGTTACAATACCAATAGTAATTCCTAAATTAGATTTATTTTCAAAGTTTATTTTTTCGATAAAGGATTGAATTTGTTTTGTAACATCTGCTCCGAATAAGACCATTAGCTCATCAAAAACTTCCTTCTGTCCAGTAGTTTCTTTACTCAAATGCTGTCCATAAAAGAAACCGATACACCAGATCACGATCATCAATAATGGACCAATAGAAAACACCGTGTAGTAGGCTAATGATGCACTTTTTTTCATGCAGTTGTCGTCCATAAAGCCATTAAAGGCATCATAAACTAATCTTAAAACTTGTTTCCAGTAGGTAGGGGTCAATAAATCTTTAAAGTATACTTCTTTCATAATATGATGGCGGATAAACAAATTTTATTTCAAAAATACCCTCTATTTTTTAGATAGAGGGTATTTTTTCTAATTTTCCTGATAGAGCTTCTCAATTTTCTCATCAAACTCTTTGAGAATGACTTTTCTTTTTAAGCTTAATTTTGGTGTTAACTGACCATCGTTGATGGTCCATTCTTTAGGAAGTAAGATAATTTTTTTGACTTTTTCCCAGTGACCGAATTCTGTAGATAACCTGTCGATTTCTTGATTATATTTTTCGATTACTTTTTGATTTGTAACGATCTCTTCTTTGGAACCTACAGGAATGCCTTTATGTTTCATCCATTTTTCGATTTCTTCAAAAGCGGGAACGATTAAAGCTGATGGAAATTTTCTATTTTCTCCCACGACCATAATTTGTGCAATGAGGGTAGATTCCATTAGTTTTGTTTCAATAGGCTGTGGTGCGATGTACTTGCCACCTGCTGTTTTGAACATTTCTTTTTTGCGGTCTGTAATTTTCAGAAATCCATCAGTCGATATTTCGCCAATATCGCCTGTTTTGAAGAATCCGTTTTCATCAAATGATTCTTTTGTTGCTTCATCATTTTTGTAATAGCCAGAGGTGACACTTGGTCCTTTTACTAAGATCTCTCCATCTTGAGCTATTTTTACTTCTAAATTTTTCAGAGGCCGACCAACTGTTCCGAATTTGATACCCGTGTCAAAAAATGTGTTGACTGCTATAACTGGAGATGTTTCGGTTAGACCATACCCTTCTAATACTTTCATATCAGAAGCCCAGAATACACGCGCTAATCTTTCCTGAAGAGCTGCACCACCAGAAACAATAATTTTTATGTTACCACCAAGGGCTTCTTTCCATTTTGAAAAGATTAATTTTCGAGCAATGGCTAATTGAAAATTGTACCAAGCGCTGTTTTTTGTTGGCTCTTGGTAACGAAGGCCAAGGTTTAATGCCCACATGAACAGTGATTTTTTGATTCCAGTTAAGTCTTTTCCTTTCGCAACGATTTTATCATATACTTTTTCGAGTACCCGCGGTACAGTGGTAAAAAGATCCGGTTTAACTTCGTTGATATCCACAACAACATTGTCCAGTGTTTCACAAAAATAGATCTCTATACCTTTTGAATAATACATGTATACAACCATCCGTTCAAAAATATGACATAAGGGTAAAAAGCTGATCGCTTTTTTAAAATCGGGTCTTATGAGATGGTAGCAGGCGAGTACATTACTTAAAATATTTTTATGGGATAAGTATACTCCTTTCGGTTTACCGGTGGTACCTGATGTGTAGATTAACGTGAGTAGATCATCTTCCTGTATAGCGTCATTGTAAGGCTTTAGATCTGTATCCAATGTGTCACCAATTTGATATAAGGATTCTAGATCTTTATGATGTTCAGTCTTCTCAAAAGTATAGAGCGGAATTGTTAATTGATGATCTTTTAATGCTGTGTCAACACGTGCAGCAAGCTCGGCATTACTGACGAATATCAATTTAGCTTCTGCATCATTGACAATATAGGATAGGTCCTGTGGAGCTAATGTAGGATACAGCGGTACAAGTGCAATACCCAATTGATTACAGGCAAAATCAATGATACTCCATTCAGGACGGTTTCCGGACATCAGCGCAACTCGATCTCCTTTTATTAAGCCGATACTTAGTAGCGCTCTGCTGAGACTATTTATTTTATCAATGAATTCACTGGTCAAGTAGGTTTTCCAACGACCATTTTTATCGCGTCCAGCAATAATCGTTTTATCGGAGAACTCGGATTTATAATTTGTGATGAGGTCAAAAATTCTACTTTGTTGTGCCATAATGAAATATTTAAAATATTTGCTTAATTGGTTTATTACTAAGTATTCAAATACAATCTAATATATGAAAAATGTTTTGATGTACATTTTTTATATTTAAAATTGTTAATAACAATTTAGTATTTGCGTCGTTTAATTATTGATATTAACTTTGAACGAATAAATTGAAAAACAAATAGGCACGTTAAATATGAAAAAATTATCTTGGATCTTTGGAGTGACAGTTGGCTTATTGGGCGTATCGAACGAAGCTTCCGCGCAATTAGATTCAAAAGGGGCAATTGGGGCTCGTTTTGGTTCTGCTCAGGGAATTACCTATAGACATACACTTTCAAATGACCGAGCTTTCGAAGGGCTTTTGAGCATTCAGAGCAACTCAAATTATAGACGTTTTAGAGTCGTTGGATTGTACGAATATTATAGGCCTATATCAGGTGGTTTTAATTGGTATTATGGATTTGGTGGTGGCCTGGGGTCTTATAAGGAAAAAGACAAAACGATTGATGGAAAACGTGTTGAATATGATTCGGAGCTGGCGCTTAGTATTGATGGAATTATAGGGATTGAATATAATATTCCTGAAACTCCTTTCCAGGTTTCTTTGGATGTTAAACCTTATTTTGATTTCTTGCAATCGAGTACTATTAAGCTTATAGATCCAATCGGTTTTTCATTTCGATATAAATTTTAGATATCCTCTAATATAAAAAAAGGTCACTTGATAAATCGAGTGACCTTTTTGCATTTTTATGATAACCAGAATTCTGCTAATTGTTTTTGCTTTTCCGATTGTTCTTTGAGGGGTTGTATACGGAATAATTTTTTATTGGCCGCCCGTATCTCAATTTTCAGTTCTTTTATAATACCATCTCTTGCTATTAAAATATCTAATATATCTCCTTCATTGCTATGCTGCATAAAATAGTCGTATTCTTTATCTTTGAGGTCGAGTCTGATGCCATTGATGGCTATTAATTCATCACGGACATTTAATCCTCCATCCCAAGCTCCCGAACCTCGTTCTACTGCAGTAACGGTTTGAATCCCATCATTTTTTTGATGACTTATTCCAATTCCTAAAGTTTTGCTTTCGGCATTAATGTCTATGATCTCATAACCTACTAGGTTGAAATATGCATTATAGTCAAGTTCACCATTTTCGTGTGCAGCTTTGAAGATATCGGAAACGGATATACCTGTAAATTCTTCTACGAGTCGCTGAAATTCATCTTCTTCAAAACCCCTGTTCTGATCTAAATAGAAATGGTTATATGCTTCTTTTAATACATGATCTAATTTTTTTGTTCCTTTTGAAGCTGCTATAATTTTTAAATCCAGCAACACCGTGAGCATAGCTCCTTTATTATAATAGGATATACTTGAATTAGGTGAATTTTCATCTTGTCTATAATATTTGATCCAGGCATCAAAGCTTGCTTCTGCGGCTGATTGTATGTGATGTCCAGGACGATTCAGTACTGTTGTGAAATCATTTGCTAGTAGATTCAGATATTCTAGTTCTGAGAAGAAACCACATCTTTTGATGATCAGGTTATCGTAGTATGAGGTAAAGCCCTCCATAATCCACAGCCCCGTGGTGTAATTTTCCTGATCATAGTTAAATGGTCCCAATGCTTTGGGACGAAGTCGTTTAACATTCCATAAATGGAAATACTCATGGGCAATTAGGCTGAGGTATGTCTTGTATGATCCTTCATTACTATATGCTGTCCTTGATGCTCCCAGTACGGTCGAATTGAGATGTTCTAATCCTCCCCCTCCGGATTGGTAGTTATGGGTAATGAAGACGTATCTTTTATTGGGGTTAGAACCCCAAATGCGGGTTTCTTCTTCGACTATTTTTTTGACATCGGCACTTAATCGTTCTTTGTCATAAGTACCACCACCTACCATGGCAAATTCATGCTCTACGTTGGAAGCTTGAATGGTCCAAATATCTTGATTACCGACTTCAAAGGGTGAATCGTAAAGAATATCAAAATCGGGTGCATAAAAAGTATGCGTATCGATTTGTTCAAGACCTGTTGAAATACTGCTCCAGTTTTCAGCGGGTCTGATGGTAACAGTTACTGGGCTGTCAATGTTGCCGTCTATATGTAAAAAGGTTGCAGTCGGTACTATAAAGGCATGCTCGTCATTAATAAAATTAGTACGTACGGATGTTTCAAAACCATAGA
The DNA here is from genome assembly GCF_012030425.1 of Sphingobacterium sp. B16(2022). Taxonomy (GTDB): domain Bacteria; phylum Bacteroidota; class Bacteroidia; order Sphingobacteriales; family Sphingobacteriaceae; genus Sphingobacterium; species Sphingobacterium anhuiense. The sequence goes on from NZ_JAAUVN010000008.1 coordinate 22,233, forward strand.
TATGGTAGTTGATAACAATTGAGCTTTTATTTTTGGTAAATATACGCCAAGTATTTTTGCTTATTTTTTCATATTCTACTTGATCTTCAACAGAGAATCGTTCTACTTGTTTAGAATATTCGCGTACTAGGTAGGATCCTGGAGACCAAACGGGCATTTTAACATCAATAAAATCAGACTGAATTTCTTTGATGGACATTTTTACGGCTGCGTAATGTGCTTGAGGCTCACTAAAGGAAACATCAAAATGTATTTTTGACGTATAATTACTTTTTTCAATCATTTTAAAGCGTTAAATAACTGATAGCTATACCAGTTCAAAATTTATTTGTGGTATGCAAAAGTACAAGGTTATGAGGGTTATACAAAATTATTTGACGTAATGTTTTGTAATGGTAGGCCATTTTATTTTATGGCTACATCTTTGGTTAATTTAAACTTGAAAATTTTGTATATTTGATACGCTCGATGTAGCATAATCTTATAATTTATGATTTTAGTCGTTGATAGCGGTTCTTCTAAGTCAGACTGGAAATTAGAGCTTCCAGATAGTCCACCTTTGTCTTTTTCGACAAATGGGCTTAATCCTTTTTTTGTAAACGATAAAGAAATAACCCGAGTAATTAAAGAAATACCTGAGATAATACCTTATGCGAATGAAATAACGGAACTTTATTTCTATGGCGCAGGTTGTATATCTCCAGATCGTAGGGAAATGGTTTCCAATGCGCTGACTCCTTTGTTTGAAAATGCTTTTATTTCGGTTGAGAACGATCTTGTAGGTAGTGCTTTAGCGACTTGTGGTACTAATAAAGGGTATATTGCCACATTGGGTACTGGCTCTGATATTAGTTTTTTTGATGGACAGGAGGTGCAACCCTCTAACCATGGAAATGGATATGTGCTGGGAGATGAGGGATCGGGTGCCTGGTTTGGCAAAAAGTTAATTACATTGTTTCTTTATGGTCGATTGCCTAAGGATCTGTCAGAGAATTTTGCAGAGAATTATCGCATAACAAAGGAGATCGTTATTAAGAATGTGTATCAAAAGGAGAGACCGAATGCTTATTTGGCTTCATTTGCACCATTTTTATCTGCGAATATTACGCATCCGTTTATAGATGAAATTATTCGTTCGGGTTTCGAGGAATATGTACAGACTTGTGTATTAACTTATCAGAATTATCAGGATTACGAGTGTCACTTTGTGGGATCAATTGCTTATTATCTGGATCTGATATTACGTGATGTCTGTAATGGATATAATATTAAAATTGGAAAAATATTGAAATCACCGATCAATGAATTGTTTGATTTTGTGATAGAAAGAGAAAAAAGTTCACTTATTAATTTTTAAAATAACATGATGATTTTATCAACGATTATTGCTTGTTTTTCCATGATATTTGGAAATCCTAGCATTTACGATTATAGTTTTAAAAGTCTCGATGGTAAAGATGTTAAAATGTCGTCTTTTAAAGGGAAGAAAATTTTAATAGTCAATACAGCCTCAAAATGTGGCTTTACTAAACAGTATAAAGATCTGCAAGCATTGTATTCGGAGTATGGAAATGATTTGGTGATCATTGGGTTTCCGGCGAACAATTTTGGGAATCAAGAACCTGGTACGAATGGAGATATTCAGGAATTTTGCGAACAAAACTATGGTGTAGAGTTTTTAATGGCAGAGAAGGTTGAAGTAAAAGGTGATCAGATTGATCCTTTATTTAAATACCTGACTTCGCAAGATAATCCGGATTTCAAAGGTGATATCAAGTGGAACTTTGAAAAGTTTCTAATCGATGAGAACGGAAAGCTGGTTCATCGCTATCGTTCGGCAGTTAATCCACTTGCAGATGAAATTGTCAATTGGGTGAAGAAATAGAAATTGAGAAACCAGGAAGTAAATCTTCTTGGTTTTTTTTGTGAAATTAGATTGTAAAAAAGAAAGTCCACCTTGGGAGGGTGGACTTTAACTAACCAATTATAAACCTAAATTATGAAAAGTATTTTGTAGCTATTACTAGCTGTTATTATCTTGTTATTATAGTTATACAAAGGTAATGCCAAAATATGCCATCATATATTAAGTAAATGTTAATAATTTGTTAAATTATAGTAACATCTCCTGCATCTTGCTTCGTAAGCTTCTTTTTCACCCAAAAGGACTGTTTTTGTATCTGTAGAAGTCCTGAAAGAGTAATTTGCTGGCGCTCCGCATTGCATGCATACGGCATGTACTTTTGTTACATGTTCGGCAATTGCCATTATATGGGGTATAGGACCGAAAGGTTGTGCTTTAAAATCCATATCTAGACCTGCAACTATGACACGAATTCCTTTATTTGCCAAATTGACACATACCTCTGTCAAACCTTCATCAAAAAATTGCGCTTCATCTACACCGACAACCTGAGTATCATTGCTCAGTAATAAAATAGAAGAGGAGTGTTCAACAGGGGTAGATGGTATACTGTTGCTGTCGTGCGAAACAACTAAGCGATCATCATATCTTTTGTCTACTGCTGGTTTGAAAATTTCGACATGGAGTTTAGCATATTGTGCCCGTTTTAGTCTACGGATGAGTTCTTCGGTCTTACCGGAAAACATCGAACCGCATATCACTTCGATACTCCCGTATACTGGGCCCCTTTGTGTGAAATTATGTTCAGAAAAAAGCATTTAAATGAATTAAAATCAATAAATTGAATATTACTTTCAATCAGTATTAAATCTGATTTTTTAAATAAAATAATACTACTTATGTCCTGCTAATATCAGAATTTAATATTAAATTTGAGTCTATAAAAGCTACAATACTTAACAATAAAGTATAAATCAGTAAGTTGAAAATGAAGTTTTATTCCTTTTGTAAAATTTAGTGTTTTACTGGAATTACGAACAATGAAATGTATTAATTTATGGTTACGAAACAAAATTTATTTGATAAAATAGGAGATTTATTGCAGGAGTTGGAAGCGCAATATCTTGCGCTTTCAAAGGATGGCTTTGAAGATAAGAAAACTGATTTAGCTCTTTTTGAAGCTACCGCACAATATATTGCCGCTCAGATTGGTGTTTTAAAAGCACAGAATCTGTTGGGTATAGCTCAGAAAATTGAAAGAGCTGATGAACCTGCGGCTCCAAAAGTAGTGCATGACCGGATAGAAGAGGAGAAAGTTTCTTTTAATAACTACTTTACACCTCCTTCCAATTTGTTTCAAAGTGTTCCTGAAAAGAAAGAAGAACAACCTAATGTGGTAACTGAGGTGGTAGATCAAACAGCTGATATCAGTTTGAATACATCACAGAAAGAAGTTGCCCCTGTCGAAGATTTAAATTTGAAAGAAGAGCCTGCCAAAGAAGAACTTACTCAAGAGGAGGTCATTCCTGAAGCAGAGAAAGTGACTTTTGACAACAGTATCCCTGAGCCTGTGTCTGCTACTACTCAAGAGGATAAACCACGAGATCGTGTAACTCCAACATATGAAAAAGAGGAGGCAAAGCCTCAACAGGTAGCTGTTAATCCGGTGGAACAAGAGAAGCTAGTTGTTAATGAAGTTATTGAAGAATCAAAACAAATCTTGATTGAAGAAGAGATTCGTCCAGATGTGGAGCAAGAGACTCCTTCAAGACCGTTAACGTTAAATGAAATTATTTCACAACAGAAAAAAGCTGGTGTACAAAACCGGGTTTATGAGATGAACAATGCCTCCGGAAATTCGGGGCAGGTTAAAGATATCAAATCGATCATTAATTTGAATGATAAGCTACTGTTTATTAAGGATCTCTTTAATGGGTATAGTTTAGCTTATAGTGAAGCTGTTGAATTATTGAACAGATGTAACGATTATGCGGAAGCGGATGCTTTTCTGCAAACGAATTATGCGGTTAAAAATAGATGGGTTGAAAAACCACAATCGGTTGAAAAGCTGTATTTATTGATTCGTAAAAGATTTGCATAAAAAAAAAGCTGACTTCAAGTCAGCTTTTTTTTTATTGTAATTGAAACTGTATCCAGGTATTTCCCTCTAAGCCGTAAAAAAAATATTTGGGCTGCAGTATTTCCGCTAATGTTTCTAATTCTAAGCAATAGTCAGCTCCCGGAGTTTTTCCAAATTCCTCCTTATTGATTAAAAAAACTTGATTTAGCTTAACGGCATTACTATCAGACCAGTTTGTGTCAGATAATAGTGCGGGAATTTGTGCTATTGTTAATTCTTCTGAATTGATAATAATAACTTTATCTGCTTCCGAAATGGTGTAAGTAGGTATACCACCTGCTATTTTAATACACTCTTGTAAATAGTCACTGGTATTGATTACGGCAGGGTTGAGGCCATCTAAAAGAATTACTTTAGGGCGATCGCTTGCTACAATAAATTTCAATTTATGAATGATGATATGAACTTCATCATCCAAAATTTCTAAAAGCTCTGCGGTTTTTTCATCCTTATTTAATAGTCTTCCTATAGACTCTGTATAATTTATAATATCATGACTCGTGACCAAATTACTGGATAGGGTATAGATTTGCTCTAAAATATCCGTTGGCAACTGCGTTTTGTCTACTTCATATTGATTCAGAATAGCTTCAACTAAAATTTCTTGATTGCTTTGCATGATGCAAATTTACAAATGATGATTTGATTTGCGAATTAAATTGAAAGGTTATTTTGTCATCTATGATTTGAATTCAAATGTGTAAATTGCATTATATTTAGAATTGTTCATTTAGATCATATATTATGTTTGATAAATTATTCCAAGCGCAACAAAAAGCACAAGAAATTAAACAAAGATTAGATAATATTTCTGTTTTTGGAGAAGCTGAAGGTGGATTGATAAAAGTAGTTGCAACTGCTAATAAAGAAATTAAAGAAATTACAATTGATCCGATCTTCTTGAGTAATGCGGATAAAGAGGAACTGGAAGAATTGCTTGTCGTGGCTTTAAATAAAGCGATGGTCCAAGCTGAAAATGTGAGTCAATCTGAGATGTCTGCTGCTAGTCAAGATATGCTTGGTGGTTTAGGAGGCCTATTTAATCAATAGTTTTATGAAAGCGACATATTACGGACAATCTTGTGTTATGTTCAATTTTGATGGACACGAGGTATTAATGGATCCTTTTATCACTTATAATCCCTTGGCAAAGGGTGTAGACGTTAATGCTCTATTACCAGAATATATTTTTTTAAGTCACGGTCATCAGGATCACGTGGCAGATATGGCACAGATTCAAAAAAATAGCCAAGCAACTGTTGCAGCTATTGTAGAGACTGCAGCATGGGTTAGGAAACAAGGAGTTCCGGATGAAAAAGTAATTGAGTTCAATTTAGGAGGTACTATTGTCACTTCTTTTGGGACTGTGAAGATGGTATATGCTATGCATACAAATAGCACTCCTGACGGACAATATGGTGGATTTCCTGTTGGTTTCATTCTGCATTCTGGTAACAAGAAAATTTATTTTGCAGGAGATACAGCGCTTACAATGGAAATGAAGCTTTTGGCAGATCTTGAATTGGATTGGGCATTTTTACCTATCGGTGGACATTATACCATGGATGTTGATGATGCGGTAAAGGCGGCAGAATTTATTAATTGTGATAAAATAGTGGGTGTGCATTACGATACATTTCCCCCTATTACCATTGATAAAGTTAATGCTTCTGAAAAATTCGCAAATTATGGTAAGACACTATACTTACCTGCAATTGGTGAATCAATTGAATTATAACAAATAAGGGGGATGCAAATCCCCCTTATTTGTTATATCGTTACCAGATTTTTTAGATCTTCTAAGGTGAATAGTGGTGTTTCTGTCAGCTTGTTTTTGAGAATGGATTCTTTATAATCTTCGTAATGAAATAATCGCCATTCGCCGTTATGATATTCTAAACTGCTTAAGTTTTCAACCCAATCACCTGAGTTCATGTAAGTCACTGTTCCTTTCCGGGTAATGACTTCTTTGATTTGTGGTTGATGGATGTGTCCACAAATCACATAGTCGTAATTTTTTTCAATAGCTAGTTCAGTGGCTGTTTCTTCAAAATCAGAAATGTATTTGACAGCTTTTTTAACACTGTTTTTTATTTTTTTTGATAATGAATATTTCTCACGCCCCATTTTAAGCAAGATCCAATTGATAATATGGTTTAATTGGATCAGTTTATCGTATCCCCAACCGCCTAATTTTGCTAACCATTTTGAATGATGGATGGAGGCATCAAATACGTCACCATGGAATATCCATGCTTTCTTATTGTTAAGGGATAGTAAGAGTTTGTTGGTTAATTTGATATTGCCAAGTTTTAAATCTGCAAATTTTCGGAGCATTTCATCATGATTACCGGTGATGTAATGCACTTCGGTGCCATTGGCGCTGAGATCGATTATTTTTTTGATAACATGTAAATGCTCGGATGGGAAATAGCTTTTTTTGAATTGCCAAATATCGATTATATCGCCATTTAAAATCAGCATTTTTGGTGCGATCGACTCTAAATAATAGAGTAACTCTTTTGCGTGACTTCCATGTGTTCCGAGATGAATGTCTGATAATACTACGATATCGAGATTTCTTTTCATAACTTCCGTTTTTCAAAAGACGCATTTTATTATGATCTGTATATAAATGCTTTGTTATGAAATTATTAAAAATATAAAGGGTGAAGATACGATCTTCACCCTTTATATTTTTAATACTAAAATAGCTTGAAACTATTTTGACGCTCTATTGATGTGGAATTGAACTAAATCATCGATAGGGGAACGTAATATTTTGCCAACTTTCATGCCGTACTGTACTGCTTTTTCCTCCAAAACATTACGGAAATTATAGCCTACAGAACCGATACAGTTGAATGTATATTCTTGGTAGTTTGGATATTTACTAACTAAGTTTTTGAAAAATGCTTCGAAAGCATCATCTACAATAGCACGTGTATATTCAATATTCACATTGTTGTCGTAAACAAATTTGCTGAAACTTGCGCAGAAACGGTTCGCTAATGGCTTTGTGTAAACGGTATCCATGATTTCATCTGGAGTGATCTTGTAGGTGTCGTAAAATACTTTACGAACATCTTGAGGCATTAAATCACGGATGTAATCTGTTAATAATTTTTTACCGATATAACTTCCGCTACCTTCATCACCTAAGATGTAAGCACATGAGTCGATGTTATAGGTAATGTCATTTCCATCATAAATACAAGAATTGGTACCCGTTCCTAGAATGGCTGCAAAACCTGATTCAGTACCTAATAAAGCTCTTGCGGCAGCTAATAAATCGTGACCAACCTCAACTTGAGCTTGTTGGAAAACTTCTTGGATAGCTTTAATAACGATTTCTGCTTTTTCTTTATTATGAACGCCTGCACCGTAATAGTTAACCTCTTTAATTTCATCAAAAGGTAAATCATTTGGTAAGCCTTTTCTTAAAGAGTTAACGATGTATTCGCTATCTACAAAATATGGGTTATACCCTTCTGTATTGAAGTAAATTTTTTTGTTTGAATCATCCAACAAACACCAGTTTGTTTTCGTTGACCCGCCGTCAGCAATAATAATCATTATTGAGTAGTTTTAATTGAGTTTTTTCGTTTTAAAATTGGATCATTTGAATCCGATTTTCGAAAATACATTTTTTTATTTATAATTTATGTATGATCAAAGCACTAAAATGAAAAATTATTTCATTTACTTTATAGCAATTTGAAAAAAAAGGCCTTAAAATTGTATTTAAGGCCTTTTTTTTAAGATGCTATTAAATTGATTTAATAGTGTATTTTTTACAATTAGTTAGCTTTATCAATAAGCTTAATGTGATCCCTCTGCTTCGACATCATCAATATTAATTCCTTGTTTTTTGAGTACTGATTTTACTGCTATTGCAAAGAATACAATGTAGGCAAAACCTAACAATGGAAGTAGGTAAGAGTTGTGGATACCTATGATATCAGCTAATTTTCCTTGGATAGGGGGAATAACACCACCGCCTAAGATCATCATGACTAAGAATGCTGATCCTTGTGCTGTATATTTTCCAAGTCCTACGATTGAAAGGCTGAAGATTGATGACCACATGATGGAACAAGCTAATCCTCCTGCTAAGAAAGAGTAAATAGCTACTGTACCTGAAGATAATAAACCAACAGTCATAGCGATAATTCCGAATAGACCGAAAACGATTAATGTTCTAGCAGGTTTTTCTTTACTTAGGTAAAATGCTCCGATTTGTATAAGTATACAAACAACATAATAGTATAGGTGTGACATTTCAAAGCCCGCCATTGCATTAACGCCGATAATAATAGAAAATGCGACAAGTGGAACAATGATAAGTAATATGTTTTTAGTTGTTTTAGTTAGGTTGAACGCTGTAATCGCTCCAGCCCAACGACCAATCATCATACTACCCCAATACATAGAAACGTAAGGCGTAATTTGCGATGATTGTAGGCTTCCAAATTCTTTTAATGTAAGTAGTTCGCCTAAGTTACTTCCTATGGCTACTTCAACTCCAACGTATAAAAATAGGGCAATCATACCCAATACTAATTGAGGGTATCTCATAGCTCCCCATCCTTCTGGGTTTTTCTGCGCTTTTACATTTGCAAAAATCAATCCACCAACAACAACAATCAGTGCACCTGCTAACCACAGCATACGTTGTATTTCAAGTGGGTGAGCAATCTCTTTAATCTGAAGTTTTAATTGCTCAATACTTGCTGGATCAACTAAAGATTTTAATTGCGCCTGTAATTGATCTACCTGAATTGCTACTTCACTTTTGTAACTTAAAAATACAGGAGCGAACATGGCAAAAAGCAAGATGGTCATGATAACCAGAGTATTAAGGGCTTTATTAGCTTTTTCCATGGGTTCATTGCTTATTCCTGCAGGCACCTTTTTACTGAAGTAAAACAAACTTGCTGCTAGTAGGAACAATAAACCAACACCTATATATAGGAAAACGACTTTGTCTAAAGGTAAATTAGCAATTTCGGAATCGGATATTTTCTCAAATGTTCCGAATAACGCAAAACCGATAACTAAGGGTCCTATTGTTGTTCCGAAAGAATTGATACCACCGCCTAAATTGACACGTGAAGCACCAGTTTTGGGATCTCCTAATAAAACTGCAAATGGATTTGCAGCGGTCTGTTGTAATGAAAAACCTAAGGCAACGGTGAAAAGTCCAAGTAACATACCGATGTATACATTTACTTCTACTGCCACGATCATTGCTCCCGCACCTAATGCTGAGAATAATAGACCATAGACAATACTTTTTTTATAGCCCCATTTACCAACTAAATCTTTTCCTGAAAATGTGCTGAAAATAAAAAGTAATAATGCACCAAGATAATAAGCGGTGTAAAATGCAAAATCAATCAATTGTGACTGAAATTGGTCTAAGTGAAAGTAGTTTTTACAAAAGGGAATAAATACGCTATTTCCTGCTGCAATAAAACCCCAAAAGAAAAATACAATTATTAATGTATATAAGGCGGGATAATTTGTTTTAATGAGTTTATTTTCCATCTAAATCGTTTGCTTTGTTTTTTTTGCACCGCTAACTTACAAAAAAATATATCATATTTAAATATAATATTGTTGTTAATAACTACGTTTGATTTTTTAGTAAAACGTTTTAACAAGATATGATTTGTTATAAGTATGTTTTTTTTTACAAATAATTTTGAATTGTCAGATTTGTTTTTTTTCTTTGTGCAGGTTCTCATAATTTATTCCGCTTCAGGTATAGAAGAAATCACTTAGTTCTTAAATCCCTTTGTTTGTTAATCAAAATGATTAATGGAGTGTAATAAATTTCATTTTAAAATAAAATCCTAATATATCATAATAAAAATTTAATGGATATTAATGAATTAAATGCAAAACTCGTGTCTGAATTACGCGAAATTGCAAAATTAATAGGTATCGGTGACGCTGATAAGCTTAGAAAGCAAGAGTTAATTGAAAAAATAATCAGCACTGGTGATGAGTCCGAAAATACTTCTGAAAAAAAGGAAGAAAATCATGATGAGTCAACGGAGAGACCTCGAAAAAGAATAAGAACCGCAAAAGCGTCTGAGCCGGTTACTATCCGTAAAAAAGAAAATGAAGAAACAGATTCAGCTAGCGAAGTAGCAATCTCAGAATCTGAAGAAAATATAAAAGCAGCTCCCGCAATTAAGTCAGCACCTCCAAAAGTAGAAACAGCTTCATCAAATGCAGATTTTGACAATGTTATTGTCAATGAAGGTGTGTTGGAAATTATGCCTGATGGATATGGTTTTTTACGTTCTTCTGACTATAATTATCTTACATCTCCAGATGATATTTACGTTTCTCAGTCGCAAATCAAATTATTTGGTTTGAAAACTGGTGATACAGTCAGGGGTAGCATTAGACCTCCAAAAGAAGGTGAGAAATATTTTCCATTGGTACGTGTAGAAGCGATCAATGGTCAAAATCCTGCTGAAATTCGTGACCGAGTTCCTTTTGATTTCTTAACGCCATTATTCCCTAATGAACGTTTGAATTTGGATTTGGGTACAAGCAACTATTCGACTCGTATCATGGATTTGTTCACTCCTATAGGTAAAGGACAACGTGGTCTTATTGTAGCTCAACCTAAAACAGGTAAAACCAATTTGTTGAAAGAGGTTGCAAATGCTATCGCTAAAAACCATCCTGAAGTTTATTTGATTATCTTATTAATCGATGAGAGACCTGAGGAGGTGACAGATATGGCAAGAAGTGTACGTGCTGAAGTGGTTTCATCTACTTTTGATGAACCTGCAGAGCGTCATGTAAAAATTGCAAATATTGTTTTAGAGAAAGCAAAACGTATGGTCGAGTGTGGTCATGATGTCGTGATCTTGCTAGATTCAATTACACGTTTGGCTCGTGCTTATAATACAGTTGCCCCTGCATCTGGTAAAATATTATCAGGTGGTGTGGATGCAAATGCTTTACATAAACCAAAACGTTTCTTCGGTGCTGCCCGTAATATCGAGCACGGAGGTTCTTTAACTATTTTAGCAACAGCTCTTACAGAGACTGGTTCTAAAATGGATGAGGTTATTTTTGAAGAGTTTAAAGGTACTGGTAACATGGAGTTACAGTTGGATCGTAAATTGGCGAACAAACGTATTTTCCCTGCTATCGATTTGACAGCTTCAAGTACGCGTCGTGATGATTTATTAATGGATAAAGAATCGATTCGTCGTCTTTGGATATTACGTAATCACTTGGCGGATATGAATTCTAATGAGGCAATGGAGTTTTTATTAGCGCAAATGCGTGGTACTAAGTCTAATGAAGAGTTTTTGATTAGCATGAATGGGTAATTCCATTTGATTTTAATAATTTAGCCATCATTTATAAAAAATGATGGCTTTTTATTTATATTGAAAATATGAAAAAACATATTCCTAATACCATAACCTGTTTGAATCTATTTAGTGGATGTATCGGGGTGTTAATGGCACTTAAAGGTGATTATATGACAACAGCTTATTGTGTATTGGCTTCTGGTATATTTGATTTCTTCGATGGTATGGTAGCACGGCTTTTACATGTCAAATCCAACATCGGTAAGGAATTAGATTCACTGGCTGATATGGTTAGTTTTGGTTTCTTGCCAGGTGCTATCCTTTATATGTTATTGTCTGAGGTTTTTATTGAGCAACCCTTGTTTGCTTATTTAGGTTTTGTGGTAACCGTGTTTTCAGCGCTTCGATTGGCAAAATTTAATCTGGATGAACGCCAAACGACTGATTTTATAGGGTTAAATACACCTATGAATACTTTTTATGTCTTATCACTGCCTTTTATTGCTGAAAAATATCCAGATATTATATTAAATCCCTTCTTTCTCTTGATCAGCACTGCACTAACAAGTTTTTTATTGGTAAGTGAGATTAGATTGTTTTCTATGAAGCTATCGTCATTGGCTTTGTCTGAAAATAAATATAAATTTATTTTTGTGATTTTAGCGGTTGTCTTATTTGCTATTTTTCAATTCGTGGCATTGCCAATTATTTTATTAAGCTATATCTTGCTTTCACTGTTACATTTTCAACGTTTGAAATAAAGATTAAATCGATTTTTCATACTGCTCTAATTCTGTAAATAATTCATCGAATTGTATTTTTAATAGGGAGCATTCCGATTCAATGTGATTGATGTCAGCGGTTTCTTTTGCTAATGATTCTATAAGCTGCAGTTGCTCTTTTAAATGTGGTGCTCCAATGTATTCCATAGTAGGTTTGATATGGTGTGCCGCATTATTAATCTCTTGATAGTCTTTCGCTGTTATTGCTGCTGTTAATTTTTCAAAATCTAAAGGAGTTTGTGTTCGGTAAAGGGCGATAAACTCTTTTATCATGTCCTCATTATTAAACATACTTTGCTTGATAATATCTGGTTTTATGTGTTTATACATTTTTTTTGTAGATGTTTACGTCTAAGGGATCTGTGCATATTGCTAAGAGTTCCTTATTACTCTTTTTTAAAATCGGGTGTATATATTCTGGAGCGATCTGGACTAATGGTATTAGTGTAAATTTACGATCCTGTATATAGGGATGTGGAATTTGGAGGTTAGGCAAGTTAATCTGCTCATTTTCGTAATATAAAATGTCAATATCGATCACACGTGCTCCCCATTTTTCTGAACGAACTCTCCCTAATTGATTTTCTATACTTTGACAGATTTCAAGCGCCTCTATTGGGTTAAGAAATGTTTTGACTTCAATTACTTGGTTTAAGAAATTGGGTTGATCTTCTACCCCCCAAGCTTCGGTTTCGACAATAGCTGAAACTTTTGCAATGTTGCCCAAGGAATCCTCCAGAGCGCTTAATGCGCTGTTTAATTGCATTAAACGATCACCCAGGTTTGCTCCTAATAAAATGTAGATGCTTTTCACCTTATAAATATAGAATTTTAGTTAATTAAATAAAAGATTTAAAAATTTATTTGTAACATTTGTACTAAATTGGCAACTAATAAATCAATTGAACTTTAGATTATTCATTTTATGAAATCATTTTTTAAGTATGTACTTGCTACTGTCACGGGAATTGTGATATCATCGGTAGTTTTATTTATTATAATGTTAGGTATTATCGGCGCGTTAGTAACTTCTGCATCTTCGGAAAAAGAAGTAATGGTTAAGGATAATTCAATATTGTATCTTTCTTTTAATCATGAGATTACAGAGCGTTCCATAGATAATCCTTTTGGTTCCTTGGATATTCCTGGTTATAATTTGAAAAATCTTGGTCTTGATGATATTCTGTTGAGAATAAGAACAGCTAAAGAAGATAGTAAGATTAAAGGGATCTTTATGGATGCAAGTACAATTGCTACTGGATTTGCTAGTCTTAAAGAGATTAGAGATGCTTTGTTAGACTTTAAGTCATCGGGTAAATTTATTGTGGCTTACAACGAGGGTTATTCTCAAAAAGCTTATTATGTCGCTAGTGTTGCAGATAAGGTGTATGTGAATCCAGAAGGAACTGTTGATTTTAAAGGATTGGCAAGCTCCACCATGTTTATGAAAGATGCTTTTGATAAATTTGGTGTGGATATGCAGGTTGTAAAAGTGGGAACTTTTAAAAGTGCTGTTGAACCTTATTTCTTAAACCAAATGAGTGAGGCGAACCGTTTACAGGTTAATTCTTATTTGGGAAGTATCTATGATTCATTTATTCAGGAAATTTCAACTTCAAGAAAAATGTCTGCCGACTCATTAAGGAGTATAGCTACAGATTATTTGGTTCGTAACGCTGATGATGCTGTAAGGTATAAATTGGCTGATGCTAAATTGTATAAAGATGAGCTGATTTTAGAATTAAAGAAAAGATTGAACGTAGCAACAAAAGATGATCTCTCTGTTGTATCCCTAATTGACTATAAATCGAAGATGCCGAGTGGTTCTGAATCTAATCAGGTTGCTGTTTTGTATGCTGAAGGTGCTATTGTAGGAGGAGAGGGGACTAAAGGTGAGATTGGATCCGATAAAATTTCACGTGAGCTACGTTTGTTAAGACAAGATGATAATGTGAAAGCAGTTGTTTTCCGTGTTAATTCTCCTGGAGGTTCTGCTTTAGCATCTGATGTTATATGGAGAGAGGTTGAGTTGACAAAGCAAGTAAAACCGATCATAGTTTCTATGGGGGATTATGCGGCTTCGGGCGGTTACTATATTTCGGCGGCAGCAGATTCAATCTTTGCTGAGAATAATACGATTACAGGTTCAATCGGGGTGTTTGGGGTTATTCCAAATTTTAAGAATTTATTGAATAATAAAATAGGTGTTCATTTTGATGGTGTGAAAACTGGTAAATTCTCTGATTTAGGTATGGTTCCGGATCGTCCTTTAACTGCTGAAGAACGCGATATCATCCAGATGGAGGTTAATCGTGTTTATCAAACGTTTATGAAGCGTGTGTCTGATGGTCGTAAAATAACGGTTGCTCAGGTTGATACTATTGGTCAAGGCCGTGTGTGGACTGGTAAACAGGCTGTAGAGATTGGATTGGTAGATCGTATAGGTGGTATTGATGATGCTATTAAAGCAGCAGCAAAGAAAGCAAAAATAGGACAATATGCAGTTAAGCAATATCCTGCCAAAGAGGATGCAATTTCAACTTTTTTAAATTCGTCTAAGGAAAAGGTTCAAATATGGATGGCACAACAGCAAATGGGAGAATTCTATAATTACTTTGATGTGATCAAAAAAGTTTCTGGACAATCTGGTATTATGGCGAAATTGCCGTATTCGATTGAAATACATTAATTATTTTTCATTTTATCAAAAAAAGCCTTTTATTATTCGGATAGTAAAAGGCTTTTTTTATATTTAGCTGTCCATTTGAATAGGTGGGTAAATACTTCATAATAAATAATAGAGATGAAAACAGTTGACAACTTAAACTTCGCTGACAAAAAAGCGCTAATACGTGTAGATTTTAATGTTCCTTTGGATGACAATTTTAATATTACAGATGATAATAGAATTCAAGGTGCGACACCCACGATTAAAAAAATATTAAATGATGGTGGATCTGTTATCTTGATGTCACACTTAGGTAGACCAAAAGATGGGCCTACAGATAAATATTCACTAAAGCACATTGTTTCACATTTATCTGGAGTGTTAGGGGTTGATGTTCAGTTTGCTGCTGATTGTATTGGTGAAGATGCGGTTGAAAAAGCAAAAAATTTGAAACCAGGTCAAGTTTTACTTTTGGAGAATCTTCGTTTTTACAAAGAGGAAGAAAAAGGTGATGTTGCATTTGCAGAGAAATTATCAAAATTGGGTGATGTGTATGTCAATGATGCTTTTGGTACAGCTCACCGTGCTCATGCTTCTACTGCTGTTATTGCTCAATTTTTCCCTGATGCGAAATATTTTGGGTATCTAATGGCTGCAGAAATTGGTAATGCAGAAAAAGTGTTGAATAAGGCTGAACGTCCATTTACTGCTATCATGGGAGGGGCGAAGGTTTCTGATAAATTAGAATTAATCGAAGCTTTATTGGATCGTGTTGATAACCTGATTATAGGCGGAGGTATGGCTTATACTTTTATTAAAGCTCGTGGTGGAGAGATCGGTAAGTCATTAGTTGAGTTAGATAAGTTGGACTTGGCAACAGAATTGGTTAAGAAAGCAGCGGCAAAAGGCGTTAACCTGGTATTACCGACTGATGCTCAAATTGCGGATAAATTTTCAAATGATGCAACTGTTTATGATGGACCAAATGATCAGATCCCTGCGGAATTGGAAGGATTGGATATTGGTAAAGAATCTGGAGAAGCGTTTGCAAAAATAATTGAATCGTCTAAAACTATTCTTTGGAATGGTCCTATGGGGGTTTTTGAATTTGATACCTTTGCTAAAGGTACAAAAGCTGTTGCCGATGCGGTGGTCAATGCAACTGAAAAAGGTGCATTTTCATTGATCGGTGGTGGTGATTCTGCAGCTGCAGTTTCTAAATTTGGAATGACTGAACAGGTAAGTTATGTATCCACTGGTGGCGGTGCTTTGTTAGAATATATGGAAGGTAAAGTTTTACCTGGCGTAAAGGCTATCGAAGGGTAATAACTTTGAAATATAAAACAGGAAAAGGCATCGTTAGATGCCTTTTCCTGTTTTAAGATTTTAGTAGGTATAATTTAAACTAACGGTTGGTACAACTCTTTGTGTAGCGGTAACATCGTTGATATAAGTGAGTTTAAGAGCGGCTTCAAAATTGGGTAATGGGTATCTGAAAGCATTAAAATCTGCTGATACAGAAAGACCGAAAGTTTTTGGACTCATGTCGGACTGGTGATGGATATTTTGATAGTCGGCAAATACCCCTCCCTTAATTCGTTTGATGTACGTTATGCCTCCAACTGCCCAATCTGGATAGCTGATCGGGAATCTGTAGTTTAGTAATAAGGTGTTTTTAATTTTCTCGTACTTATAGTACCCGTAGCCGCTAATTGTTGGTATATCGTTGCTGTATTGATAGCGGCCTGATGCTTTTTGATAACTAAATCTAATTTGAAATCCATGATTACTGACAAATCCAGGAATATAGAATCCACTTCGAATGGAGAAAAGATTTCCTTCTTGATCTTCGAATGGAAGGTGGCGATAAGTCATACTAAAGTTTTGTCCCCATCGAGGTGTGATATCCATTTTTGACATCATGGCGTTTCTATTCCAATAAATTTGATAAGTTAACGGGAACAATACCTTTGAGTCGAAGTTTTTAAGGTTTTTAATACTTGTGTTGTATCGTTGAAGGTATGATGTCGCAAAATTGAAACCTAAGCTATAGACATAATTGCTTTTATAGTAAGCCAATGGAATGGAGATCTGACCACTTATATCATGCTCTCTCCAATCGAAATTGATCGTGCTATCAGATTTACTATTGATTTTTGCTGTTCCTATCTGTCCTTTGTTTTCATATTTAAGTGTGAATTTGGGAAAATATTTATTGTAATTTAAGGTTGCAGAGTAAATAGATTTTTTAATATCGGTATCGTATTCGTAACCGAGTACAAATTGTGTTGTATTTAGAATATTGTTGGAAAGCCAGAATACACCTGGTTTGAAGTTGTCTAAGCTTTCGAAATTGGTGTTGCTAAGGGAAAGGCTGTGAAAATTAAATGTTCTAGATAGGCCTTTATAAGGACTTACATTGTAATCTGAAACACTTTCTGTGATGCTATCAATTTTGTTTTTTAAATTGTTACTAATAGTTTTTATGCTATATGAGTTCTTAAGAACTGTATCGGTGTCATTAAATGTTATTTTGGATATTTTATATCCATTGTACTGGTAATTATTAAAGAGAATTTCTTTTTTATTGACATCATAAGAGGGGTTGAAAGCTCCGAAAGTGGTATTTGTAAGCTTCGTTAATGCTTTTGATAGTTTATTATATTGATATAAATTATCGACACCTGAATATTGTGCTTTAAACAGAAAAAGTTGATCGTTTATGTATTGCGGTCTTTCAAATTGTTCATTGCTCCAGTCCTGAAGAAAAGTAATTTGGGAGGATTCTAATTCGATTTCTACTAAGTTTGTGCCTTTGTTTGAAATAGCAATAGCTACTATTTTTGAGCCCTCTTCATTAAATGAAGGCTGTTGAAGATAAATATCGGAAGCTATCGGAATTCTTTTTAATATTTTTTTGGTTTTAATATCGAGCAATAGAATTGCTGTCTGATTACTTAAATCCACTTCAATTGTCAGTATTTCTGCTTTGGATGGGTGTAGTATGGGATAGAAATAGCGACTTTTAAAACTAATCTGCTCTCGCTTTTTTGTTTCTAAATGGTAAAGGTTGATTACATTGTAGGATCTTTTGGTGTATCGGATATCTCTTTTAACTTCATCCCATACAATCATATTATTTCTGAAATCATAGTTTGGGACGATTTGATTTCCCAATTTTAACAATGATTCTATTTTATTGTTGTTATCTATTTTAACAATTTCAGCTGTTTTTTCTGGGGTCTGTAAAATAGATAGGGTGCTATTGTCGTGATTGTTTTTAGGCAATAACCAATCCTGGTAGTTTTTACTGGATGTTGGTTCAATTATCGGGTAGGATATCGTTGGTCTTTCATGTTCTTCTTTTTTCCATTTAATATTCAGATCATCCATCGTATGTGCAAATAGACTCGTATTATTAAATCCAGTTGTTTTTTTTAGCGACCGACTAAAATTGTAGGGCATCAATATATTTTTGTTGATGTTTTGATACAGTTCGGGTTCAAAGTTCTCCTTTACGTTTTGTTTTAAATAATTGGTCATGAAATAACCAATGGTATAATAGCTCGGTATTTTATCACGATAAGAACCTAATAAATATTTCTCGAATTTATATTTTTTATCAGTTCTTTCATTAGCTTTTAGCGTCATTTCAAAAGAGGGGAGTCGACCTCTTCCTCCTTTGGAATAAAATGTTTCTGCCCAGACTGCATCACCTTCAAAATACCAGGAAGGCAACGTTAGACCGTATATAGCAAGGGCAAGCTGTTCTAAGAACGGTGCCTTTAATTTTCCGGTCAATTTATCAAATTGAGCAACGTGTCTAAGTTCGTGCAATGCTAGATTGGAGAGCCATTCCTGATTATCTGGCTCAGGGGTTGGACTGCTGTACAGCTCCGATTTGCGTGGAGCGAGTTGGACAAAACCATTAGGACGAAGTTCGGTGTTTTGAAGAATTAAAGAAATTTTACGCGGTTTTACTTGTAAGTCTTTATGATTTATTTTTAAATACTGTGTAATTTGACTGGCAAGCGTTGAAGCCTTTTTTTTCATTTCGACCGGAAAGATCAGTTTAAATTCTTTAGTGTCAATCTGATGCCATTTTTGCGATGGAGGTGCCTGACTGTCTTCAAAGATTTGGCAAATACCTTTATGAAAAGTTAAAATCGATAGTATGAAGGAGAGTAGGTAGATTTTCATGTACTTAAGTTGCTGTTGCTAATTATTTTAGATCGATGGTTGTTTTTTTAACTTTCGAATAACTATATAGCTTGATCGTTAGGTGTTTATGTTTTGTAATTCGTTTAAATGTATTCAATAATTTGCAAATTAAATATAGGTTTTTTATTTCAATTTACTGAGTTACTTGTTCTTTATGTTGTAATGAATTGATAGTTAGTGTTGTTGTTATTTTCTTTGATTTAGATTGTCTTATTTGGAGATTTTATGAATTGGATTTAAGAAAAATAAGATCTAACTTTTTATAGATGACTGTTTTTCAGAAGGTTGTTTTTGTAGATTATTGTTGGAGACACTATCATTTATTTTTCTATAGATTAGGTGTATCGATTATGATCACGATCTTTATTTTATGATCTAATACTGCATTAGAATATGTTTTTTATTGTTTTATTACCTATTGAAAATTTCTATTTTCAATAGGTAATAAATAAATTCTTATATTATTTTTAAAAAGACGATTTTTGCATAAAATTTTAAATACACCGATGTAGCATATTAGTAAAGAAAGGGAATTATGGAAGAATTGGAAATGCAGGTAGAACAAATCGAACAGTTCATTGAGTCGAAGGATAATGAGGGGTTACAAGCATATTTAAATGAGCTAAATATTTCGGATGTAGAGGCGTTGATCGATGAGCTACCCGAATATGGCCACATATTCATCGAAACATTAAATTTGAACCGTGCGGTTAATGTATTTCGTATTTTAGATTTCCCTACGCAAGAGCGTATTTTTAAGAAGCTTTCAGGTGCAAAAATTAGTGAATTAATTAATGAGATGCCTCCGGATGACCGGACATCATTTTTCAGTGAACTGAAGGATGGTGATGTCGTAAAACAATTGATTATTTTACTGCCACCTCAGGATCGTAAAGAAGCTCTTTCTTTATTAGGTTATCCTGAAGATAGTGTGGGGCGTCTGATGACCCCAGACTATATCACTGTAAAACCACATTGGAATATCATCCGAATTCTTGAGCATATTCGCCGTTATGGTAAAAATTCGGAAACAATTGATGTGTTATATGTCATTGATGCCGCAGGTAAATTAATAGATGATATTCGTATTAAAGATGTGTTAATGGCAGATCCAAATGTTGTTGTTGGTGATCTTATTGACAATAGGCTTATTTCTCTACATGCGAATGACCCACAAGAAGAGGCTGTGAATATTTTCCGGATGAATAATCGAGTTGCTTTACCTGTTGTTGATGAGCAGGGAATAATGTTAGGTATTGTTACGATCGATGATATTCTTTGGGTGGCAAATGAAGAGTATACGGAGGATATGCAACGATTTGGGGGAACTGAAGCTTTAGATGAACCATATTTGGATGTGTCGATTGTTAATTTAGTTAAAAAACGTTCTGGGTGGTTAGTGGTCTTATTTTTCGGTCAACTGTTAACTGCGACAGTCATTGAGCATTTTGAACATCAATTGGCGAGTGCTATCATGCTCTTCGCATTGATGCCACTGATCATATCGAGCGGTGGTAACAGTGGCTCACAAGCATCTACCTTGATCATTCAAGCCATGGCATTGGGAGAGATTACGATAGGGGACTGGTGGCGTGTTATGAAGAGGGAGATCGTTTCTGGTTTTCTGCTTGGTTTAATATTAGGTATTTTAGGTTTCATCAGAATTATGACTTTTCAGGGTTTTTCTGATGCTTATGGTGAACATTGGGTTTTAGTGGGGCTTGTGGTTGGCTTTTCTTTAGTAGGAGTAGTGCTGTGGGGATCCTTAATGGGATCTATGCTTCCTTTTATTTTAAGAAAGCTTGGTGCTGATCCTGCTAGCTCTTCAGCTCCATTTGTATCGACTTTGGTTGATGTGACCGGCCTATTAATTTACTTCACATTTGCTGTTTTACTCTTGAAGGGTGTTTTGATCTAAATGAGATGAAAATTATTCTTGTTGGAAGCGAGGGAGTTGCAAAAAATGTTTTTAAAAGATTTGTAAGATTGCAATAATCTTCCGATAATTGCATCACCGAAACGGAAATGACGCTTCGGAAAATTAACCGGATTCCTGAATAGCTCAGCTGGTTAGAGCATCTGACTGTTAATCAGAGGGTCGCTGGTTCGAGCCCAGCTTCAGGAGCAAAACGATTTTAGATAGTAAAATCGTGATTCAATCGAAAGTCTAGATTGAATGTATTTAAGAGATAAGAATGCAAATTCTTAAATAACCAAAGAGCTATAGTGATATACTCTTGAATGATTCCTGAATAGCTCAGCTGGTTAGAGCATCTGACTGTTAATCAGAGGGTCGCTGGTTCGAGCCCAGCTTCAGGAGCAAATGAAAGCCTTTCCAGTTTGGAAAGGCTTTTTGCGTTTAGTGTGATTTGATTCTGTTTTCAATCATTCCTTTAAATTGAGGAGGAGAGAGCGCTTTTAATTTTTGAAGTTGGTTTGAACCCGATGCTTTACCGGAGAGCATAGATGTACTATTCGAAAAGTTTCCTGTTACGATGTAATCATATGCGGCTTTAAACGATTGTTCATTTAAATTGCCGAAAGGGTAGTAGGCGTCATCGTTACTTGATTTGTTAACGGATATACCGTTATAATAATCGCTTTCATTTGATGCATTTCGTGATTCAAACATACTGAAATAGACATCATAACCGCCGATTGTCAAGGGGAAAAAACCAATTGGTTTTCCATAGGTTTTTGCTCCCACGATTTTTACGTTTAGATGTGGTTTAAATATATTGATCAATAACTCACTTGCTGAGGCTGTATTTTCTGTTACAATAAATACAAGGGTATTGATATTTATATTACCTGTAGGGTTGAATTTGAATGTATTCCCCGAAATACTGTAATCTAAATCGGTGTATCTGACCTTAACTTTCTCGCCTTTACTGTCTGTCGTTTCAAGGCTCAAGTTCTTTAAATATTTTGTTTTATTGTTTTGCATGGTGCTGTTGAAGTTTTCAGTAAACATAACTTTCCCATTTAATGAATTTGGAGCTATTTTATTGGCAAGAAATTCGGCAGTATTGATATACCCACCTCCGTTGTAGCGCAAATCAATTATGAGATCTGTAATACCGGCGTGCTGAAATTTATTAAAGGTTGCCGTTAAATCGGCTTGGGTGTGGCTTAGTTTGGAGAAGGAATTGAAAACAAAATAGCCAACCTTTTTTGTTTTATCTAAATATATGCTGTCTTTAATGACTGATTTTGTTTGATATCTTATTTTGTTCAAAGTTATCTCAAATGGGGTACCGCTACTTTTTTTTCCTTTAATAATTGCAGATTGGCTTTCAAAAAGCGCGTTGCTTAAGGAGGGTACTTCATGATTGAAATTGGTGCCATACTTAACTCCATTGATTTCGGTGATGATATCTCCACGTTGTAATCCCGAAATTGCAGCTGGTGATCCAGGATAAGTCAATTGAACTAGGATCTTGTAATTCTGCTCGACCCCGTATAGACCTATCTTCAGACCTAAATCGTCTCCATTTCCTTCTAAATCGAGGTTTGACAATTCATTTTTTTTAATGAATGATTTACTTCCATCGTAGCTTTCTTTGTCGATGTAACTGTATTTTGTATCGTTATTATCGATTTCATTGTATTCATAGGGTTTTCCAGTAGCAGGGTTTGTACCATATCTAGTAATATTGAATAGTACTTTATTCAAGCTATTGAATTCGACGCTTCCTTTGCTAAATTGTCTCGAATTAAATACTTCATAAGTGGGTAATTGGTCGTTCCAGAAATAAATGTCCTGTGCATAGTAGAATAGTGAGTCAGCTAATCGATCTACGCGACTGACTTTTTTTTCAGATTCTGGTTCTACAACATTCTCCTTTGGCTTTTCTTCCTCTAGATTTTTTTTACTGCAACTGAACAGCATAGGAGCAAATAAAAGCAATGTGATTGTTTTTAAAAGTGGTTTATTCATGAAAATCGGTTATGTAAGAAATTTATAGTGATGGTTAAGCTATGTAATTGCCTTGTTTTCAATCGCTACAATTTGATAATCTAAATATGATGAATATTTAGATGAAAAAAAAGTAAAAAATCTTTAAAAAAGATTTGGAAATACGTTGGATTTAGCTATTTTTGTGGCATCAAAAGAGAAAGATATATAGTCATCTTTCTTATGAAGATTCCTGAATAGCTCAGCTGGTTAGAGCATCTGACTGTTAATCAGAGGGTCGCTGGTTCGAGCCCAGCTTCAGGAGCGTTAGGTGAAACCGGCTTTATAGCCGGTTTTTTTTTGTTTACAGTTATTTATTTATATACTATGAGTTTAGTAGTAATGGGCACGGTAGCATTCGACGCTATCGAAACGCCTTTTGGTAAAACAGATAAAATTGTTGGCGGAGCAGGTACTTTTGCAGCTCTTTCTGCGTCTTTTTTATATGACCAGGTGAAATTAGTAGGTGTAATCGGTGAAGATTTTGGTGATGATAACTTAAATATCATTACGAGTAAAGGTGTAAATGTAGAGGGGATTCAGATTATTGAAGGTGGAAAATCATTTTTCTGGGCAGGTAAGTATCATAATGATATGAATAGCCGTGATACAATCACTACAGAATTGAATGTATTAGCTGACTTTGATCCGATTATTCCTGAGAGCTACCAGGATTGTGAGTTCTTGCTATTAGGCAATGCTACTCCTCAGATTCAGATGACTACTTTAAATCGTCTAAAGAACAAACCTAAATTGGTTGTTTTGGATACCATGAACTTCTGGATGGATATCGCGATGGATGATTTGAAAGCGGTGTTGAAGCATGTTGATGTTTTGACAATCAACGATGGTGAAGCGCGTCAATTATCTGGTGAATATTCGTTGGTGAAAGCTGCCGCAACTATTCTTGAGATGGGACCTAAATATTTGATTATTAAAAAAGGTGAGCATGGTGCATTATTGTTTGGTGAAGGACAAATTTTCTCTGCACCAGCATTACCACTGGCAGAAGTATTTGATCCAACAGGTGCTGGTGATGCATTTGCTGGTGGCTTTATAGGATATCTGGCGAAGGTAAAAACGATTAACTTTACCAATATGAAAAATGCGGTTATCTATGGATCGGCGTTAGCATCATTCTGTGTTGAGAAATTCGGTACGGAGCGTTTGCAAACGTTAACGCAAGACGAGATTGAAGCTCGATTAAAAGCCTTTGTTGCTTTATCTAAATTTGATATTTAATTATCCGATCTTTCCTATTATAGGAAATTTTTTAAATACTTGATCTGAGTGAGGAGCTTCTGAAAGCTCCTCAGTTAGGTCTTGACCTGCCCAATGTTCGTAATGTTTTCCGGACCTCCATAATCGACTTTCTGTAACATCATATATAATGCCCTGAAAAGCAACCCATATTTCAGGCTTATCTTGCCCATTTCGTAAAGCAAGTTTTGATTTAGAATATACCGTTAACTCCTCATGATTGTCCATAGGACGAAGTTATAAAAAACTTAGTCGATAAGTTTATATGTGGATAATGATTTCTTCATTACTTTGCGGGCGATATGTATCCGGGTTTTTACAGTACCAATTGGGATTGCTAAATATTCTGAAATTTCATGGTATTTATAGCCTTCGAAATACATGCTGAATGGAACGTAGTAGTCTTCTGATAATTTTGAAAGCGCATCATGGATGTCTTCCATGACAAATTTGTTTTCACCTTGATTTTTTGATGCTGATAAGATCAAGTTTGCATTTGAAATTTCTTCTTCTTTTGTTATGAAAGAATTCGTTTTAACAATTCTGCGGTAATTGTTAATGAATGTATTTTTCATAATAGTATATAACCATCCTTTAAGATTGGTTCCTTCTCTGAAGTTGTTGAAATATGTAACAGCCTTAAGCAGAGTGTCCTGCACTAAATCGTTAGCATCTTCGTTGTCATTTGTAAACTTCTTTGCATAGTGTTTTAGAGAGTCTGACTGCTCTACCACTAACGAGTTGAATTCATACTTAGTCATATCACTGAATTTTTATTCACTTTAAAATGAATGGTTTACAAAACACTGAGTGAGAAATTGAAATGTTGATTCCTCAGCGATTTTAATACGGTTCAGTTGACTAATCGCAAATAGTATGCTAATTATTGAGAATTGATATAAATTTAATAAATATTTAACAGGAAGTTTCGTCTATAGAAATGTTATTTTGTGTAAAACGCCTAGCCAGAAGCTTTAAATGACCATTTTTATAAAGCTATTTTTAAAATATTTTTTTATTAAAAATCAAAAAATATTTACTTCACGTTCTAACTTTACATTGAATTTTTGATCAACATCGTTTATTATTTTAGACGATAATTCAAAAATTTCAGTTCCGCTTGCAGATTGTACATTTATTAGTACAAGTGCTTGATTTTTCCATACACCTGCCTGGCCGATTACTTTCCCTTTCCATCCGCATTGCTCTATTAACCAGCCTGCAGCTAACTTTACACCACCATCGGGCATGTTGTAACTGACTATATCTGGATAGAGTTCTTTTAATCCCTGATATTTATTTAATGAAATAATCGGGTTTTTAAAAAAGCTTCCAGCATTGCCTACCGTACTTGGATCAGGTAATTTTTCAACTCGAATAAAGGATACCACTTCTGCAATATCTTTTATGGTAGGATCACTTATATTTCTTTTTTTTAGTTCGGCACTTATGGCTCCATAAGAGGTATTTATTGATGGAGAAGAATTAACTTTGTAAGTAACCTCTGTAATTATATATCTTCCTTTTTGTTCTGATTTGAAAATACTATCCCGGTAAGAAAATTTGCAATCTTCATTATAGAATATTCTAAACACTCCTTCTAATGTGTCGAAAGCAATACAACTGTAAAAAATGTCCATAAGCTCGGTGCCGTATGCGCCTATGTTTTGAACTGGAGAAGCGCCCACTGTTCCAGGAATTAGAGCCATGTTTTCTAAACCACTATAATTGTTATTGACACAGAACCAAACGAGTTCATTCCATATTTCACCACCTGCAGCGGTGATAAAGATGTCGTTCTGATGCGGTTTTGCTGTAATCCCCTTAATGTTGATTTTAATGATATAACCTGCGTATGGTTGGGTAAATAAAATATTGCTTCCACTTCCCAATGTCAAGAAATCTTTTTCAAATATTCCGGCTTCATAAACGCTTAATAACTGAGTGGGTTCTGTTATTTCAATGAAATGTGAAGCAACTTCAGTAATGCCGAATGTGTTATATTTTTTTAAAGAGATATCTGACTGTATATTTATACCCATTGTTGACTAGTTTTTTCAAAAATTCAAAAAAATAAATTATCTTTATATAATAGTTAGTAAAGATAGTACAAAGCAGTTATTATGTGTAATTAATTTTTGAATTGATGGCAAATGCAGATTTAAAGAGGACAAGGATTTTAGAGGCAGCAACGCGTAGATTTGCTCATTTTGGTATGGCCAAAACAACCATGTCCGAAATTGCAACTGATCTGAACTTTTCAAAAGCACTTCTTTATTATTATTTTCCAGATAAGAATAGTCTTTATTCTGCTGTATTCGAGTATGTGATTGATAAGATGGTGCAGGATATTAGAGAGAAGATCAACACCTGTGATGATTTTGAAGAAATCATGATGTATACCATCGATAAAAGAGTTGAACTAATTAATCAATATTATAATCTTTTTGAATATACGATCAATATGGTCAAAGAACTTCCTGAAGAACTGGAACGCGTTTTCAAAGAATCTTATGTAAGGGAGGTTGATCTTTTTGCTGAAATATTAGAAATAGGTGTTGAAACTGATAAAATCGAGGTAGAGGATGTTGAAGAGACTGCCCGCATTTTATTATATTCTTTGTTTGGAATGAGAATGGGAATATTGAAAGATATGAAGAATATGCTGTTTCCGACCAAGGATGAATTTGATGTGATATTAAGTTTGCAGAAGAAGATGATGCAAATATTTTTGAGAGGTTTAAGAAAGTAAATTATTCTCTCATTTCTTTCTTCTTGATATCAGCTAAAATTTGTTTTGCGTGTATTCGTGAATTTTCAATGAACCATAAATGAGTATTTAAACCTCCGCAGACCACTCCTGCAAGATACAACCCATCAATATTTGTTTCCATACTATCAGGATCATGTTCAGGAAGACAGGGTGATTCGGAGGGAATATGAATACCGATTTTTTTAAGAAAGTTGAAATTTGGCTGATATCCTGTCAGGGCCAAAACAAAATCATTTTCTAGTATGATATCGCCTGTTGGGGTATGGACGTGCGCGTGCGAATCTGTGATCTCTTTTAATTTGCTATTATATAGTACACGTATTTCGCCGGAGGCGATTCTGTTTTCAATATCTGGTTTGACCCAATATTTTACTCTTGGACTAATTTCTTTCCCGCGAATCACGAGCGTAACGTCTGCGCCTTTTCTATAAGTCTCAAGTGCGGCATCAATTGATGAATTGCTTGCTCCAACTACAATTACTTTTTGATTGGCATAATAGTGCGGATCCTGATAATAATGTTTTACTTTTTCTAATTCCTCACCTGGAATATTAAGTAGCGTGGGGATGTCGTAAAACCCGGTAGCAATGATGACATTTTTCGAACTGTAGGTATTTTTTATCGTATTGATTTTGAAAAGATGGTGATCTTTTGTTATTTCAGTTACTTCTTCGAATAGTCGGGTATTGAGCTTAAATTTCTGCTGGATGCGGCGATAATATTCTAATGCTTCTGCTCTTTTTGGTTTAGGTAATGTGGTTACAAATGGGATGTCGCCAATTTCTAAGCGGTCGGAAGAGGAAAAGAAAGTCATATTTTGCGGATAATTATATAACGAGTTCACCAAACATCCTTTCTCCAGGATCAGGTATGTCTTGTCATTTAAAGATGCTTCTAAAGCACAGGCCAGTCCAATTGGTCCTCCGCCTACAATGATGATATCGTAATAATTATCGTGCATAGTTGCTTGTTGTATGAAAATTAATGCATTTTATTGTTTAACATGGGGTCGATCTCAGCGCTTGTTTTTTCTTTTAATTGCTGTACCAATTTAGCTACGTCTGCAACAATTTTAGTAATAAATTGAAGTTGTTCGGTCATTAAAGTACTGTTTTCATCGGCCGTTTCATCAACTGATATTTGATTTTCTGGTATTTGAAAATCTACAGGTATAAATTGATTTTCTTCATTGGGGTTGGCCAATGCTTTGATAGCCGTTTCTAAGGAACTTAATATTTTACGGATCAATTTAATATGTTCTTTTGTTATTGTGTGGTTGACTCTTGAGGATGTAACCTGATTATGTAGGGTTACTGCAAATGAGGCTAAAACATGGTTAAAAATAACAAACTTGTTTACATCTTTTGTGTATTTCTGTTTATTTTTTGGTTCCGTCAACATGCGTTGAAAGGTTGATCCCATATTGGCTGTTTCAACGTAAAGTTTTTTCCTTACCAGTTTGTATTCTGTAATAGTGGGCTCATTTCCTGCGATTTCTTTTAAAGTTAGTGCTATATAGTGATAGCTTGCGATAAGTAGTTTTTGCATGGAGAATTTGACCTGCGTCGCTTCCCAATTTGGGAAAATGACATAACTGGACAAAAATGCTATCATGCCACCTATGAAAGTATCTAAAATACGCTCTTTTGTTACCTCCATGGTATTTGTACTTACAAAACTTAGCATAATGAGTACATAGGGCGTCATAAAAATAACAGCAACGATATAATTGACCCGAAAAAGACTGTATGCACTTAGGAAGAAAAAAATAAGCAAAACAAAGCGAATCGTTTCATCGTGAACTACGAATAAAATAAGAGCGCCAATAAGACCGCCGATTACGGTTCCCATGAGACGCTGTATATTTCTTGATTTTGTTAAGCCAAAACCAGGTTTTAAAATCACCATAATTGTCAACAGTATCCAAAAGATATTTTCAGTTATATGAAATGATTTGGCTACAAAATAAGAAACAGACATGACAATAGCCATGCGTAATGCGTGTCTAAAATAAGTGGATTCTAGGGTTAAATTTTCTCTTATTTTTTTAAAATCAATGATCGAAGGTTCTATAAATTTTTTTGCTTCGTCAATTTCCATTTTATTAACTTCTGTAGATTTTAAATGGGAATAGCTGTAGATATCATTGATATGTCTGATGATATCTCGGACATTGATTAAAATCTTCCTTAAGGCAATCGTACTGTATTGAAGCTCTTTTTCAACAGTATCAATTTTTTTATGTAATAAATTGATCTCTTGATCAAAGTTATACATAGGTTTCGGCATTCTGTTGGCATTGAGTTGATATGCAATGTGATCGAGCTCATTCGTCAGTTTTAAAATGATATGTTTGAATTCGTTCAAAATACCGGTATGACCAAATTTTTCACTGACGGTGTTATAGTCATAATGTGTTGCCATACTTTGTTCAAAAAGGTCAATGATATCATTGAAGACAAAGGTTAGATAGCGGCCCGTTTTCGTGGTATCTTTTATGGATCGCTTACTTTGAAAAAGTAAGTTTCTTACATTTTCTTGATGATCATTTACTTCTACTTGTTTTTCGATAAGTTTAAGGTAATTCTTATCATTATCTACATTGATATCATAAAAATTAGCCTTTAATCTGAGGTAATCGGCAACATGACGAATGGATTCTGCGAGTTCCTGCTGTGTTAATCTGTATGGACGAATCTGCGTGATGGATAGGCTGATGATGATATACCAGAGGCATCCGATACTATAGTAAAATAGATATGATAGGGCACTAAATAGGGTAAATGGCGTATCGACATGTATCAACATCATTAGCATACACATTAATCCTACATTCGCAGCTCGGGCATTGAAAACTGCAAACATTGCGAAGATAAAACATAATGCCGCAATGAGTATGGTCAATAAATAGATATTAGCGTTTACGGAAACAGTAAGTATAAAGGTAATGATGGTTAATATACCTGCAAAATACATTCCGGTACGGCGATGGGAAGGGGCACCGGGCGTGTCTGATAATCCGACCAATAAGGCTCCTAATGACACATATGTACCATTTATGAATTGACCCATGGCGGCAAAAATAATGACAGGAACTATGCATCCAATGGTTATCCTAATACCATCTGCGAAATATTGGCTATAAAAAAAACTCTTTATCTCTTGTGTCTGCTTCATAATATCGAATACAAACAAATATACAAGATTGAATAGGAAAAGCTATGCTTTTTATTGTAAAAGCATAGCCTGTTAATATTTAAATATAAGAATCTAAATTCCAGTTATTTTGGTTTCTATATTTCCTTTGGTTGCCTTAGAATAAGGGCATACACGATGTGCTTTTTCGGCAAGCTTTTGAGATTCTGATGCACTTAATGTGGGAATGTGCAAATCAATTTCAGCTGAGATAAAAAATGCATTGTTTTCTTCATTAAATGAAGCTCTTACGGTTACGGTAGCATCTTTCATGTCGACATGATCTTTTTCTCCTACTGCAGCTACGGCACCTAAAAAGCATGAACTCCATGCTGCTGCAAATAATTGCTCAGGGTTGGTGGCATTACCTTCACCTCCCATTGCTGTTGGTTTTTTAACGATTAAATCAATTATTCCATCTGAAGATTTCACTTCGCCATTACGTCCGCCTGTTGCCGTAACTTCTGCTGTATATAGTTTTCCCATTTCGCTATTTGTTGAATGATGTAAAATAATATAACAAATGGCAAAAGGTTTTTGTTCTTAATAATATTGTAATATTACAATGTTATTATTATCTATTTTTCATTTAAATGATTATTTGAATATTAATTTTATATATTTGAATGTTTGATCTTATTCAAACATTCTCCATTAACGACAATTTGTTTTTTCTATAATATGAAATTGAGTACAAAAGAAGCCGTTTTTCAAAACGAAGTTTTGACGCGATTTGAACTTTTTAAAAGTCTATTTTTAACACTGCCCTTCCAGCAAGTGAAGGATACTGGTACCTTGTTACCTTTTTTTGCCCAACATTGTGAGAAGGGTGTTGAGAAACATCAAACTCCAGAGGAAATTATCAATTCTTTCTTTGTGCAGCATGAGCTTTATTCGGATGAACAAACTCAGGTCGATCTATTATTTCGATTTGTGCAATATATAGAAAGACAGGTGGTTCTTTTTGATGCTATTGAAGATTCTTCATTTAAAGCGATCGGCAAGACTGATCAATCTTCACAGCTTGGGTCTTTAATTAAATCTTCTGAAATAAATCCGGAATTAAAGCGTAAGATAGTTGGTAAATTGAAAGATTTTTCGGTTCGTCTTGTGTTAACGGCTCATCCAACTCAGTTTTATCCTGGGACTGTTCTATC
Organism: Sphingobacterium sp. B16(2022); assembly: GCF_012030425.1. Lineage (GTDB taxonomy): Bacteria > Bacteroidota > Bacteroidia > Sphingobacteriales > Sphingobacteriaceae > Sphingobacterium > Sphingobacterium anhuiense. The sequence goes on from NZ_JAAUVN010000008.1 coordinate 53,600, forward strand.
GATTATCAATGATTTAATTGGAGCGATTAAGGAGAATGATATTCACAATATTCATTTATTATTGCAACAGTTAGGTAAAACACCATTTATTAATAACAATAAGCCAACTCCAGTTGATGAAGCTATTAGTTTAGCTTGGTTTTTGGAAAATGTTTTTTACAAGGTTGCTTCTGAAATCCAGACATATATTGATGATGAGCTAGGTATAGAGACGGAAGAGGTTAGGCAATTGATTGAACTGGGTTTCTGGCCGGGGGGAGATCGTGACGGTAACCCTAATGTAAGTGCTGAAAGTACTAAAAAGGTAGCGACACTTTTAAGAACAATCTTATTTCGCTGTTATTATAGGGATTTTAGAGTTGTAAAACGTCGCATTACATTTAGAGGGGTTGAAAAATATATGGATAATCTGCAGGAACTGTTTTATGAAAATAGTTTTAACCCTGTTGAGAATCCTGTTGATGAAACAGCACAGATTGTTGAAAATCTAAAAGCTATTCAAGTTGTGCTTAAAGAGGACCATAATAATCTTTTTGTTGAGATTGTTGACGATTTGTTACGCAAAGTAATGACCTTCGGTTGTTTCTTTACCACGCTTGATATTCGTCAGGACAGTAGTATTCTGACTCAAACTTTTGAATATATCATTAAGAAATATCCAGAAGAAACTGGTATTTCAGCTGATTTCTCATCGTTATCTGAAGTAGATAAACAGACTGCTATTGATTTTAAAGAGTTAGATCTAGCGTTTGATGAAGAGGCTACCGCATTGGAAGTTGATACTTTACAAGTTATTCGTTTACTGAAAGATATTCAAAAATCAGGATCTGAGCGTGCTGCACAGCGATTTATCATCAGTAATTGTCAGCAAGCGAGCGATATTTTGGGATTACGACAGTTATTTCTCTGGTCTGGCTGGAAGAAAGATACTTTAACTATTGATTTTGTACCTCTATTTGAAACTGTTGATGATTTGACGCGTGCTGCTGATGTGATGAAATCACTTTATACGAATAAGGAGTATGCAAAGCATCTTAAATTGAGAGGGAATAAGCAAACAATTATGCTTGGTTATTCTGACAGTACTAAAGATGGTGGTTATTTGATGGCTAACTGGTCTATTTATAGTGCTAAAATTGAATTAACCGCTATTGCTCGAGAATATGATGTGGATCTCGTATTTTTTGATGGTCGTGGTGGTCCGCCTGCGAGAGGTGGGGGTAAAACGCAACGTTTCTATGCATCAATGGGTGAAGAAATTGCTAATGATCATATTCAGTTAACTATTCAGGGACAAACTATAAGTAGTCAATACGGTTCTTTAGATACAGCACGATTTAATATCGAACAATTACTTCATGCTGGGATTATTTCAGATCTTAAACAAAGGTCGGGTGATACTTTAACGCCGCATCAGAAAGGTATTGTGGATAAATTGGCAGATCTCAGCTATAATAAGTTTATGGATTTACGTAAGAATCCTTTATTCTTAAGCTATTTAGAAAATTTATCACCTTTAAAAGCGCTTTCCTCTATCAATATCAGTAGTCGTCCAGTTAAAAGAAATTCGGATAAGGAGCTGAAGCTTAAAGACCTTCGTGCTATCAGTTTCGTAACTGCCTGGAGTCAATTGAAACAAAATATACCAGGTTTTTATGGTGTCGGTACAGCATTGAAATGGGCGGAACAAAATAATCTTTGGAAAGATGTTCAACAGTTATATTTATCTTCTGGTTTTTTTCAGACTTTAATTGATAACTGTATGATGTCCATGACCAAATCGAACTTTGACATTACTTCTTATATGCAATATGATGAGAAATATGGTGAGTTTTGGAAGATGTTGCATGCCGAGTTTTTAATTACCAAAGAGTATTTATTAAAATTGAGCAATACATCGAAATTAATGGAAAATTACCCTATTGATCGTGAATCTATATTGGCACGTGAGAATATTGTGTTGCCATTATTAATTATTCAACACTATGCTATCAAGGTAATCAATGAGGGTAAATTGGATGAAAAGAAGCGAGAAGCTTATGCTAAATTAATTGCCAGAACAATTTATGGGGTTGTTAATGCCGGTAGAAATGTGGCATAAAGTTCAACTCTTTTTTAATTAGAGTTTTGAACCCCGTTTATTTTATTATTTTTGTGCTGTTAATATAATTGATATGAAATTTAATAAGTTATTTGTAGCGGTAGCAGTTTGTGGAAGTTCTTTATTAGCTTCTTGTAACTACCAAACAGGTTTGGATAACCAATATAAAAATTCGCGTGCTTCTTTGGCTGATGGTGATGCTTATGCCATGTTTAAGTTTGTGGGTGAGCAAGGGAACTATTTGATGAATTTGGCGAAATTTGCTGAGTCAAAATCTACTTCTGCAGAGACGAAAGCTTTATCTGCAAAAATTCAAGAGTCGTATAGTACTATTCTTCCGCAGTTGGATTCATTAGCATTGAGCCTTCATGTTAATGATGCGATGAGAGGTGTTCCTGCTTTTCAAGCTCCGGTTGCTTTAGGTGCGGACAGTACTGCAGCATTTAATGATAAAGCTTATACTCATCTTGTTGCTGAGATTCAAGCTGAAGTAAATAAAAAATTGACGAAAGAGTCTCACAATACAAATGCTGCTGTTAATCACTTTTCACATGAGAGCTTAGAAAAACTTCAAGAGGTTTATAAACTTGCTGGTGGTAAAGTAGATGAGCATGCACATCACTAAATAAAATCTTATTTTAATGACTGTAAATAAAATAATTACAGGTGTTTTGTCGTATGGAATGTCCGGAAGGGTATTCCATACGCCATTTATAGCCAATAATGATCGCTTTGAATTGCGGGCAGTTGTAGAGCGATCAACTAAAAAAGCACAATTAGATTATCCTTCGATTATCAGTTATGATAGTGTTGAGGAGCTTCTCGCAGATGATGCAATTGAACTTGTCATTATCAATACACCAAACGATACCCATGTTTCTTTAGCTAAGCAAGCTTTGCTGGCAGGAAAACATGTTCTGATTGAAAAGCCTTTTGCGCCTACGGTATTAGAAGCAAAGGAATTATTTGATTTGGGACGAAAGGTTGGAAAGTTTGTATTACCTTATCATAACAGAAGATTTGATTCGGATTTTAATTCGCTAAAATCTGTTTTGGAATGTGGTAAAGTTGGTGAAACTGTTGAACTTCATTTACGATTTGATCGTTATCGTGCTGAGATTGGACAAAAGGTCTTTAAAGAAACTAAGCGTCCTGCCGCAGGAATTTTGTTTGATCTGGGATCTCACTTACTGGACCAGGTGATCTCTTTATTTGGCAAGCCATTAACTGCTGTCAAAAGAACATCTATACATCGTAAAGATTCTGAGGTTGATGATTTTGCTACACTTCTATTGACTTTTGATCATGGTCTTACCGTATTTATCACGGTCAGTATGTTGGTCTTAGAATCACAGTACAGCTTTCTGCTCCATGGTACACAAGGAACCTTTGTTAAGGATCGTACGGACGTGCAAGAGAATCAACTGATTGATGGTATTAGTCCTATTGATGAGCATTATGGAGAAGAGAATGAACATGCCGAAGGATTGCTTACTTACTTAGAGCAAGGTAATATGGTCTCAGAACGATTAAAAGCTTTAAAAGGTAATTATATGCTGTTGTTTGATGCTGTTTACGATCAAATAAGAAACGATAAGGCTTATTTTGTTACGGAAGAACAGATTTATTGGCAATTGGAAATTTTGGAATAACCGACTTAGTGTTAAATTATTATCTTGTTCATAATTATTTAACACTAATTTCACTTCGTCTTCATTTATTATTTATATTTTCGAAACAATTAAAGAAGGCTTATTGTGAAGGAGTATTTTATCCATTCTCAGTAAGAAATCAATTTCATTTTTATTTACTTTAAATGTATTAATGTGAGGTATGCTGCGATAGATATCGGCTCCAATGCGGTTAGACTTTTAATTGCTGATATTGTTCAAGAAAAAGAAGGTTTTTCTTTTAAAAAGAATACCCTACTAAGGGTGCCGTTGCGTCTTGGTGATGACGCTTTCATCCATCAAAAATTATCGCCTAAAAAAGCGGATAATTTAGTAAAGACTATGCGTGCATTTCGTGAATTGATGGATGTGTATAATGTTGAAGATTATATGGCATGTGCTACATCGGCGATGCGTGATGTAACCAACGGTCCTGAGGTTGTGAAAAGGGTAAGTGAAATTGGTATTGATATCGCTATTATTGATGGAACCAAAGAAGCTGAGATAATTTACAATAGCCATCTGGAAGCTAAGATGGATATGGATAAAGTTTATTTGTATATCGATGTTGGCGGTGGAAGTACTGAATTATCGTTGTTTGCAAATGCCAAATTGGTGAATTCCAAATCTTTTAATTTAGGAACAATCCGTATTTTGGATAACAAAGATGAACAGGAGACCTGGGATGACCTTAAGGAATGGGTAACGACTAATACAAAAATGTATAAGCAGGTGTACGGTATAGGAACGGGTGGTAATATCAATAAGCTTTCTCGCTTGGCAAATGAAAAAGGTGATAAGCCTATTTCTTATGCAAAATTGAAGGCTCTTTATCATTATCTAACTTCATATTCTTTAAAAGAACGCATTACTTTATTGGGATTAAATGATGATCGTGCCGACGTCATTATTCCAGCGACAGAAATTTTCATGACTATCATGAAGTATGGACACTTGAAGCAGATTATGGTACCTCGCGTAGGATTAGTTGATGGGGTTATCCATACTTTGATAAAAAAGAATTTGCTAAAATAAGAGGTGAAAATAAAAATGAATATACAGGTAAAAAATACTTGTAGAATTTAAAAAAACGTTTAAATTTGCGATACCATTTTGAAATTAGGCCCAGGTGGCGAAATTGGTAGACGCACCATCTTGAGGGGGTGGCGCCTGTATGGGTGTGGCAGTTCGAATCTGCTTCTGGGTACATCATATTGATGATAAAAAAAGGTCTGGATATTTTTCCAGACCTTTTTTTATATTCGATTAGCTCGTACCGTTATTTCGGCGATATCTAATACTTCTATTTCCGTTTCTTTGTCTTTAATTTTTACTCCATCTTTAAGCATAGTCATGCAGAATGGACAGGCGGCGGCAACAATCGTAGCTTGGCTGTCGATTATTTCCTCTATGCGTTCTATATTGACGTCTTTTGTGCCTTTCTCAGGTTCTTTAAACATTTGCCCGCCACCAGCTCCACAGCATAGTCCATTGCTTTTACATCTTTTTAATTCGATTAATTGTGCATCTAGACTTTCCAGTACTTTTCTGGGCGCTTCGTAAACTTCATTGGCGCGACCTAAGTAGCAGGGATCATGGTAAGTGATCTTTTTACCTTGAAAAATATGACCGTCTGCAGGTTTCAGTTTTCCTTCATCAATTAGACTTTGAATCAATTGCGTGTGATGAATCAGTTCGTAGTTCCCCCCAAGTGCAGGATACTCGTTTTTAAGGGTGTTAAAACAATGGGGGCATGCTGTTACTATTTTTTTTACTTCATAGCCATCTAATACCTGAATATTCATCATGGCCTGCATTTGAAATAGAAATTCATTGCCAGCACGTTTTGCTGGATCACCGGTACAACTTTCTTCTGTTCCCAATATCGCGTATTTGATTCCGACATGCTGTAGAATACGGCAAATATCTCGGGTTATCTTTTGAGCCCTTTCATCAAAACTTCCGGCACAACCTACCCAAAATAGAATATCTGCTGTTTCACCTTTAGCCACTAACTCGGCCATCGTTGGGACGTGTAATTCTTTTTCCATCTTTATCGTTTTATAAAAAGCATTATTGTTGAGAAGTCCAGTTTGCCCGATCCATTTGTGAATATTTCCAAGGTGCACCGTTATTTTCTACATTTCCAAACATTGTATTAATGCTTGCAGGTGCTTGTGATTCTTCCATCACAGAGAACCTTCTCAATTCAATAATTATTTCAAGGGGATTGATATTCACTGGACATTGCTCTACACATGCGTTACAGCTTGTGCAGGCCCATAATTCTTCACGAGTTATATAAGTGTCTAATAAAGATTTTTGATCATCTACAAAGCTTCCATTTGCTTTTATATTTTTTCCGACTTCATCTAGACGATCCCGTGTGTCCATCATGATTTTTCTTGGAGATAGCAATTTGCCTGTTATATTTGCGGGACAAGAGGATGTGCATCGTCCGCATTCTGTACAGGTGTAAGCATCCAGTAAGTTTTTCCATGTTAAATCCTGAACATCTTTTGCACCAAAACGAATAGGTTGATCTGATACAGGAGGGGTGAAGGTTGGATCTAACATCGCTTTTACCTCATTGGTTACACTTTCCATATTCGTTAACTCTCCCTTGGGCTTTAAATTCGAAAAATAGGTGTTCGGGAATGCCAGCAAAATGTGCAGGTGTTTTGAATAGGGTAAATAATTAAGAAAAGCTAATACTCCTAGAATGTGGAACCACCAGCAGATACGCTCAATCAATATTAGAGCAGATGGATCGGAAGGTAGGAATGAAATTATATACTGACTGATTGGAAATGAGCCGGCAATAATATAATGTGATTCGCCATAGAGCTGTAATTTTTGATCTGCGGCATTCATTAATAAAAACGCTGTCATTAACAGAATTTCTGTAATCAGAATAAGGTTTGCATCTGTTTTTGGCCAATTCTTTAATTCTGGGCTATTGAGGCGCTTTAAGTGAAGGACATTTCTGCGAATAAAGAAAATGATACAGCCCAACAGAACACCAAAAGCTAACCATTCGAATGAGGCAATCAAGAAATTATAAAATCCTCCTAAAAATGATAAAAAACGATGGGTACCAAATATGCCGTCTACTACGATCTCAATCATCTCTATATTGATAATACAAAAACCGATATAAACGAAAAGGTGAAGTATTGCGGGAATAATCCGCTTAAACATTTTTTTTTGACCAAATGCAACCAAAAGCATGGTTTTAAAACGTTCGGCAGGTTTGTCATTTCGATTAAGCGCTCTTCCTATTTTTATATTTTTATAAATCTGCCTAGCATTTTTTGCAAACAGAATAATTGCGCTAACAAAGCATAATGTAAATATAAGTTGGTTAATCATATCTTTTTATCACTGTATACACAAATATAATATAAATAATATATTATGCATGCATAATATATTATTTAGAATTTTTAAAAATTAATGACTTTTTTGAATAAATAAGTTTGGCATTTTGGTTTAGAGGTAGGGTTGAGGTCTGTATTCAATTCTGACGACAGATATATTGTGTTATGGAATCTTTATGATGGTATTTACTATTTTCGGTTTACTATTGCTTATTAGCTACAAAAGGTAAGGTAAGGTAAGGTAAGGTAAGGTAAGGTAAGGTAAGGTAAGGTAAGGTAAGGTAAGGTAAGGTAAGGTAAGGTAAGGTAAGGTAAGGTAAGGTAAGGTAAGGTAAGGTAAGGTAAGGTAA
>NZ_JAAUVN010000009.1 GCF_012030425.1 Sphingobacterium sp. B16(2022)
GAAGTCAAGCCCGCCAGAGCCGATGGTATTGCCGTAACAGGTGGGAGAGTAGGTCGGTGCCTTTTTTTATACAGAAGCCTTTGCTATACAGCAGAGGCTTTTTTGTGTTTAGACCTTTTTTATGCTGTGAACAGGGCTATTCCTGTTCTTTCAGTAACTTCTGCAGGCCCTTCATGCTCATCATTTGACCTATTCAGCTTCTACATCCTCTTCCTATCGGACAAGCATAATGTCTCCGTATCTTGCAATCTCTAATTTTTAACACATTTAAACCAGTTAAAGTACTTTCATGTTTTCTCTAAATAATCGAATTATTTCACTGGTCTAATTTGCTTCTTTAAGAACTCATTAATTAGAGGTGTAATCTTGAATATTTCAATAAATAGAAATTTAGTAAATGATTGTTCATTGCTATATAATATATAAAACGCTAGCTGTGAGCCGTTTGTATTCTTTTAAAGAATTTATTGCCTTTAGAATTTAAGCTACTTATGTAGTTACGTCTGTTGAAAAAGGATTTACAAGCCTGAAAATTGATCGAAATTCAACCTAGATTTTAAAATTAATTAGCTCAAACATATGGTTGCTACTTTTGTGTAATTCAGAAATCAGTAGGATTTCTGAATGAGTGCAAATCGGCGAAATACACAATTAATTTAGAACTAGACATAGCACATCTATTCAGGATAAATGGAATGAAAATGAACGTAAATCTCTTTTCAACTAATCAAAAATATTGAAATTTATTATATAGTTTAAAGGTTTATACTTACTCATTTTTGTTTTTTTGAAATCAATTTAAGCATTTGTAATAGCGAATGGACTGATAAAAGCTATTCTTTAGAGAAGAAACAGGTTCCAAAAAATTATCGATTTAGACCATGGAGAGGCAGATTATTCTATCAATCACCTTAAATATGAGATTGTTTTTTTGGTTAATTGAAATTTATTTGTCAGCTAATCAGTCTTTTATTGTGTAAAGTGAAAAATAAATTTGACATTACTAATATTCGCTGTATATTTGCATCACAATAAAACAAAAGGTGATACCTTTTCGGGGTGTAGCGTAGCCCGGTATCGCGCCTCGTTTGGGACGAGGAGGTCGTAGGTTCGAATCCTGCCACCCCGACAAAAAAAGCTCTAACGAAAGTTAGAGCTTTTTTTATTTTTCTATTTTAAGCTTTCAATATACTGAAAAGCTTTTTGTAATCTATTTTCAATATAATTATTTTCTTCTGATTCTGTCGGGCCATTAAATAACTTTGATCCCATACCTACTGCTGATACTCCAGCTTGGAACCACGCTAACAGATTTTCTTCATCTAATGATACACCACCTGTAGGCATAAATTTCAATGATTGAAATAGAGGCTTGATACCTTTCAAAAAATTTGCTCCTAAGGCATCACCGGGGAAAAGTTTTACTAATGGTGCACCTAATTCTTCAGCAACTGAAATTTCAGTGGGAGTCATGCAACCCGGTATCCAAAGTATATTATTTTTTAAGGTCACATCTGCAATTTCTGCTTTCACAATAGGACTAACAATAAATTCTGCTCCTATATTTATGAAATCTAGAGCTTGTTGCTTCGTTTTAATGGTTCCAATTCCTAGCTTTAAATCTTTGAAATTGTCATCGCGGTATTTAAGCAGAGCCTTAAAGTTGTTATGCGCTTCAGGACCTCTATTGACAAATTCGAAAACGCGAACTCCACCATTATAACATGATGTTAAAATGGCAATACATTGGTCAATATCGTCATGATAGTAGACGGGGATAATGGGAGAACTTTCAATCTTGGATAGGATAGTATGCATGTTGATTATTATAAATTGATGAAATCACCTTTGTTAAATAGTTTTTTGAATCCGAGTTGGGTCGCAGTGTCTATAATTTCTTGAGCAGACTTACCTTCATAAATAGCAGCAATTAGACCTCCCATAAAGGCGTCTCCGCTACCAATACGATCAATTAAGTCATTTGTCTCTAAAATAGTACTTATTTTATTTTCTGCAGGGCTATGATATGTACCGTAAAATAGATTATGTTTAGGGTTGTCCATAAATCTAAACGTATTAGCGATATGTTTGCATTTCGGATATTTTTCAAATATTTCTTGAGCAACTAAACTGGAATAGTCGAAATATTCGCTGCAAGAGGTATTTCTGACCAACTGCTCATGAATAGAAGTTCCAAGCATTTTGTGTTCAGCCCAAATATTTCCCATAATAACATCGCAATATGAAACTAATGTAGGCATAATATCTAGAGGCTGTTTTCCATATTGCCATAACCTACTTCTATAATTGAGGTCGACAGATATGGTGATTTTCTTTTCTTGCGCTATTTTCAATGCTGTTAGCATGAGCTGTGCTAATTCCTCGTTTAATGCAGGTGTTAAGGCTGTCCAATGAAACCATGAACAGTCGGTAAATAGTTCATCCCAATCAATATCTTCCGCTTTAAGTGTGGAAAATGACGAGTACTTACGATCGTATATTACCTCTCCGCTTGTTAAACCATTTGCCGATTGCAATATGTAAGAACCTAAGCGTTCGCCACCAAATATAAACTTGGAGGTATCGACGTTTTTGTGATTGAGTGTGTTTAAAATCTCCTTGGTTAAAGAGTGATCAGGAGCAACAGACACGTAAGTAGTCGGTATTGATAGCGAGGCAAGAGCAACAGCAACGTTCGCTTCTGATCCTCCTGGATAGGAATAGACTACCGATTGGTCATCATTAAAGAAATATTCATCTTTTGCTTGTAATCTATAAAGAATCTCTCCGAAGCAAAGGACTGTGTTTTTATCCATAAGTTATTAGTTTACTTTTCGAAAGTAGTATAAATAATTGTATTTCTGTATTGATTGTGTCTATAATTTCGAAAACGTTTGAGTAAATAAAGTTATAAGGATGTTTCTTTAGGAATTAATTATTTCATAAAATTGGTAACTTTAAATCTAACAATTATAAAATGGGGATATTGGATAAATTTTCATTGAACAATCACGTTGTTGTGGTTACCGGTGCAACTGGAGTTCTAGGAAAATCTTTTGTAGATGCTTTGGCTGAAGCTGGTGCAAAGGTTGCAGTACTGGGTAGGAATAAAGAAAAACTCCAAGAACGAGTCCAGGCTATTGAGGCGAAAGGTGCTGAGGCATTAGCAATACAAGTAGATGTTTTGAACGAAGAGGACGTGATAAGGGCTAAGGATGAAATAATAGCGAAATGGGGTACGATTGACGGTTTGGTCAATGCCGCTGGCGGTAATATTGCTGGAGCAACAATAAAGCCTGAACAAAATCTTTTTGACCATGATATAAGAGATACGCTGAAAGCAATTGAGCTTAATTTGAATGGAACAATTATTCCGACACATATTTTTGGACGTGTAATAGCTGAATCTGGTAAGGGTTCTATTGTTAATATTTCCTCACTTGCAGCAAGTAGACCATTAACTAGAGTTTTGGGGTATACGGTTGCAAAACACGGTGTAGATGGCTACACGAAATGGATGTCTGTTGAATTAGCTTTACGATACGGTGATAAGGTACGTGTCAATGCAATTGCACCAGGGGTATTTTTAACAGAGCAAAATCGAAATCTACTGATAAACCCCGATGGTACATATTCCGACCGGGCGCAGAAATTTATTAATGCGATGCCTTATCAACGTTTAGGAGAGCCAGATGAACTAAAGGGAACTTTAGTCTACTTATTAAGTGATGCTTCTGCTTTGGTTACTGGTGAAACGATTTTTGTTGATGGCGGGTTTAACGCATGGTGTGGGGTTTAATAAATTTAAGGTATGAAGAAACTTGAACAAACTTGGAGATGGTATGGGCCTAATGATCCCGTTTCCTTGGATGATATAAGACAAGCTGGTGCGACAGGTATTGTAACGGCATTGCACCATATTGCCCATGGCGATGTTTGGCCTGTCGAAGATATTTTAGAACGTAAAAGAATTATTGAAGATAGTGGATTAGTCTGGTCGGTCGTAGAGAGTCTTCCAGTGCATGAGGCGATAAAAACAGGAAGCAATGATGCCGCATATTATATTGAAAACTATGTGATGTCTTTGGAGAATTTAGCGAAATGTGGAATTCAGATCATTACTTATAATTTCATGCCTGTTTTAGATTGGACCAGAACACAATTAGATCTATTGATGAAAGATGGTTCAAAAGCTTTGTATTTTGATTGGATTGATCTTGCCGTATTTGATATTCATATTCTAAAGCGAATAGATGCAGTCAAGGATTATACAACAGTGATGTTGGAAGGAGTTGAAAAAAAAATTTCTTCTTATTCACAGCAAGATCTTGATGCGTTAGAACAAGTTGTTTTGATGGGAATCCCTGGAGAAAATGATATTACACTACAGGACCTGAATAACAGCATTGCTGTGTATGGTCAGCTTGGTCGAACGGGATTATTAAATAATTTGCTTCATTTCCTGTCATCGATAAGTGACGTTTGTGAACGGGAGGGGATTAAAATGACTATACATCCCGATGATCCGCCATATCCAATTTTAGGTCTTCCACGTATTGTGAGCAATCAATCTGATCTGGTAGCAATACTTGAAGGTGTTAATAAGCCGTTTAATGGCATTTGCTTTTGCACAGGTTCTCTTGGTGCTAGTCAGTCGAATGATGTTGCATCCATTTTGGACGCTGTTAAAGAAAGAGTTTACTTTTCGCATCTGAGAAATGTAAAGAAAGACACTTTAGGAAGTTTCTTTGAAGCTGATCATTTAGATGGTGATGTAAATATGTATGCTGTGATGAAAATTTTGATCACTGAAAATCAAAATCGAATCAGACCTATTTCCTTTAGACCTGACCATGGTCATCAAATGTTGGATGATCTAAATAAGAAGACGAATCCTGGATATTCTGCAATTGGTCGTTTGAGAGGGCTCGCAGAACTCAGGGGATTAGAATATGGAATTTTAGGTCAATAAACAAAAAAGAATGTCAGATTTTATCAATCATAATTTTATACTGCAATCGGATATTGCACAACAGCTATATCATAATTATGCAAAAGATCTTCCTATTATAGATTACCATAATCATCTTCCCCCTGATCAGATTAGCAATAATCATCAGTTTGACAATCTTGCTCAAATTTGGCTCTATGGTGACCATTACAAATGGCGTGCTATGCGAACTTTGGGAGTTGAAGAGAAATATATTACAGGAGAAGCTTCTGATTTTGAAAAATTTCAAAAATGGTCGGAGATTGTGCCTCAAACATTGAGAAATCCGCTGTATCATTGGACACATATGGAGCTTAAGAATCCATTTGGAATTAACAAATTCCTCAACATTCAAAGTTCACATGCTATTTATGAACAAACAAGGGAACAATTGAAGGAACCGAGTTTTAGTACTCAGGGACTTTTGAACCATTTTAATGTTGAGATGGTGGGAACAACTGATGATCCAATTGATAGTCTGGAATTTCATAAGGCTTTAAGTTTAAATACTGAATTTAACACAAAAGTACTTCCGACGTTTCGCCCAGATAAGGTTTTTCAGTTATCGAAAGGAGATGTATTTAGAGCTTATGTGCAAAAACTATCCGATGTGAGCGGAATAAAAATACACCACTTGGATTCTTTATTAGAAGCACTTGATGAACGAATTAATTATTTTGACTCTTTGGGTTGTGTGGCTTCAGATCATGGGTTGAAATATCTGCCTAAAAAAGGGGCATTTAATTTAGCGGAAGTGAATTCTACTTTTATTCGCGTGATCAATGGAGATGATACTGGAGTTTTGGAAGTGGAAGATAGCTTTGTTTTTTATGTTTTAAGTGAATTATGCTCAAAGTACCATGCAAAAAATTGGGCGCAGCAATTTCATTTAGGTCCGTTGCGTGATACAAATAAAGGGAAGCTGACAATTTTGGGTGCTGATACGGGATATGATTCTATTGGGGACTACCCTCAAGCTGATCGTATGGCAGATTTTTTTAATTATCTCGATACGAAGGATCAATTGGCCAAGACAATCATATATAATGTTAATCCTGCTGATAATGCTGTTTTTGGTTCAATGATCGGTAATTTTCAGGGCGGGAATATGAAGGGAAAAATTCAATTTGGTTCAGGATGGTGGTATCAGGATCAGTTGGATGGTATGACAGAACAGATAAATGCACTTTCTAATTATGGTTTGATCAGTTGTTTTATTGGGATGTTAACCGATTCGCGAAGCTTCTTGTCTTATTCTCGACACGAATATTTTAGAAGATTGCTTGCTAATATTTTTGCAGAAGATATCATCAAGGGGTACCTTCCGCATGATGTCGATATGATTGGAAAGGTTATAGCGGATATTTGTTATCACAATGCGGTTGCCTATTTTAAAAAGTAAAAAAGCTAACTGAGGTGCAAAATCAAGTCAAAAGACTTGATTTTCTTATTTCCAGGGTAGTTTCTAGTTCGATTGTTTCAAAATCGTTATGTGATGGACGCTTAATAAGATAAATGAGTTTTTTCATTGCAGTATGTCCGATTTCACTTGCAGGCTGTTTGATTCTGCTCAATGCAGGGTTGAGTGACGTTGGAATAGAAATATTAGAAAAGCCAATAACAGCGATTTCTTCTGGAACCTTAATCCCGAGTTCTGCTAGAATTCCGAGTGTTCTTGTGGTGATGACATCGGTAGCTCCAAAAATTGCATTTAGCTTATGTTCTGTGTTTAGTGTTTTTTGTATGGCGCTTTTGATTTGTTTATCAAGTATTGCGGTATCTTGAATATTACATTCAATAAAGTAATAGGGCTTTAGTGGAATTTCAAATTCTCTTAAAGCTTCTTTATATCCGTTTAATCTGTCTTTGGAAACACCTAATTGGTGTCCTGTAATATGAAGGATATTTGTACGTCCTTGTTCGAGGAGGTGTTTGGTAGCTTTATAAGCCCCGTCGAAATTGTTGGCACCGACTTTATCCGTTTTTAATTGATTGACTGTTCTATCAAAAATAACGATTGGTTTTCCGTTTTCTTGTAATTCTTTCAATAAACTCAGATTCGATGATTCGCTGACTGGTGAAATCAAAAGTCCGTCAATACCTCTCGAGTTTAAAACTTCAATACAGGATTTCTCAACCTGTATATCTTCTCTGCTCTGCATAATGATGATATCAAAGCCTGTTTCTATAGATGCTTTTTGAATTCCGTCTAGTATTTCTGCTATAAATGTATTATTAATCGCGCATACAATGACACCGATAGTATTTGTTTTCCCGATTTTAAGACTTTGTGCCACTTTATTAACGCTAAAATTCATTTTTGTAGCGTAGTCCTGAACAACCTTTTTGGTCTTCTCACTAATTTCATAACTATCTGATAAAGCTTTGGAAACTGTTGAGATTGATATATTCAATGCTTTAGAGATATCTTTTAAGGTAGTTTTAGCCATTTTGATTACTAATTTTGGTTATTGTAGATGTATAAAGATATTTATAAATATGATATATCACTAAACAATCTACAGAATCGACAATCGATTTTGAGCAGAGATTATACATTTTCTATTAATTATATGTTTAACCATAAATTTATCGGTCAGGTTATAAGCTGTTTACCGGTTCACGGCAAACTATTTCCGGAAAAGATTAGGAAGTGATTATAAAAAGGTGCTATCTTTGCACCACTCCGCAAGGGAGGAACGGCTGATCCG